>CAWILO010000001.1:0-102965 GCA_963836955.1 uncultured delta proteobacterium
CGCATCCGGCGGATGGGAAAGGATGCGACTACGGCGGATACTTCGCGAGCGTCAATCGTAACAAGCGCAGCATCGTGCTCGACATCAAGACCGACGCGGGTCGCGACACGTTTTTCAAGCTGGTGAAGACCGCGGACGCGGTCGTCGAGAACGCGAAGACGGGAGTGATGGATCGCGCGGGAATCAGCTACGAGCGGCTGCACGAAATAAAGCCGGCGCTTGTCTATGCGGCGATTCGCGGCTTCGGGGATCCACGCACCGGGCGCAGTCCGTATGCGGATTGGCCGGCGTTCGACATCGTCGCGCAGAGCATAGGCGGATTGGTGGCGGTCACGGGACCTCAGGGCGACGATGGCTACAAGGCTGGACCTGCGGTCGGCGACATCTATCCCGGTACTCTCGCGGCGCTGGGTGTCGTGTCTGCGATTCACGCGGCACGACGAACCGGGCAGGGACAGTTCCTTGACGTGGCGATGTACGACGCGATTCTCGCACTGTGTGAGATGATCGTTTACAGCTACGCGGGCGGCGGCATCGTCAGGAAGCCGGCCGGCAACGGCACCGCGGTGCTCTGTCCGTTCGATATTTTTCCGACACGTGACGGCGCGGTCGCGATTGCGGCGCCCGGCGAGAATCATTGGAAGATTCTGTGCGACGCGATCGGTAGGCCCGAGCTGGTGACCGACGATCGGACCCGCAACGTCAATAGGCGAGTCGCGAATGCCAAGTTCGTGCGCGGGATTCTCACCGAGTGGACGAGAGCGCACAGCACGCGCGAAATCGTGGACGCGATCGGCGGTAAAGTGCCGGTCGGACCGGTTAATTCCGCCAGGGATATTTTCGAGGATCCGCATCCGCGAGCGCGCGAGATGCTGGTCGAGGTCGAGCAGCCGGGCGACAATCCTCCGATTGTGGTTGCCGGATGCCCGATTAAACTGACGGGCACGCCGTCCGGAATTTACGCGCGCGCGCCGCGCCTGGGTGAGCATACCGAGCAGGTGCTGGCTGATGCGGGAATATCAATCGCGCACAAGGAGCAGTCATGACGCTTCGACTAAGACGTTCAGAACTTTCGACGCCGGCATCGAGTCCGAAAATGATGGAGAAGGCGATGGCGACTGCGGCCGACATGGTCTTCCTCGATCTTGAGGACGCCGTTGCGCCGGCGCAGAAGGAAGCGGCACGCAAGAACGCCGTCGATGCGCTGCGCAATCTCGATTGGGGCAAAAAAGTTCGCGCGGTGCGCGTCAACGGTGCGGACACGCACTGGGCGCACGACGATGTGATCGAAGTCGTCGAGGGCGCGGGCGATAAGCTCGACGTCATAATCGTCCCGAAGCCGAAGGCGCCGCGCGACATCTGGTTCTTCGACACGCTGCTGACGCAGCTCGAGACCAAGCTCCATCTGAAGAACAAGATCGGTCTCGAGGCGCTGATCGAAGAGAGTGCGGCGCTCGCGCGCGTCGAGGAAATTGCGGCATCGTCGCGGAGGCTCGAGGCGCTTATTTTAGGATTTGGAGATCTCTCAGCCAGCCAGGGCATGCGGTTCGGCGTCGCGAGCGATCCGGCGCTCCGCTATCCCGGCGACATGTGGCATCACGCACGCGTGCGGATGATCACGGCGTGCCGCGCTAACGGTATCGACGCGATCGATGGACCCTTCGGCAACTTCAGAGATCCGGACGGCTACCGGCGAGAGGCGACGTGGGCGGCGACGCTGGGTGCGGTCGGCAAATGGGCGATACACCCGAGCCAGATAGAAATCGCCAATGACGTGTTCGCGCCGACGCCGCACGAAATAGAAAACGCGCGCAAAATGTCCGAGGCCTACGAGGCAGCGACGCGCGACGGCGTAGGCGCTGCAGGAGCGGGCGGGATGCTGGTGGACGCAGTCGCAGTGCGGATTTTCGAAGGCGTGCTCGAGCGCGCGCGTCTGACGGGTCGCGCCTGAAAATCACGCCTCCGCGGCGCGCGCCAAGGGGTGACCCCTTGGAACCCAGTATTACTGGGTGCAGGTTTCCGCCCGACGCTGAAGACGAACGCGCGGCTGACTGGTCGCGCTTAGGGCGGGCGCGCGCGAGCTGGCGTCAGTCTGAGGTGCGCATCCAGTCCGCTGCGCGTTCGCCGATCATTATGCAGGTTAGATTGGTGTTGGCGCGGACTATGTTGGGCATCACGGACGCATCGACGACGCGTAGTCCCTTGACGCCTCGAACGCGGCAGTACTGATCGACTACCGCCATTGGATCGGACTCGGGACCCATTTTTGCTGTGCCGACCGGATGGAAAATCGTCGTGCAGTTGTCGCGCACAAAAGTTTCGAGCGCGGGAGCGGAGTTCACTACTTCCGGAGTCAGATTGACGAACTCCTTGAGCATCGGCGCCAACGGCCCTTCGTGCATCAGACGCCAAGCGATGCGCACGCCGTCGGCCATCCGCCGCATATCCTCGGGATCGGCAAGATAGTTGAGATCGATGATCGGCGGGACGTCGGGATTGGCGCTGCGCAGGCGGAGTCGCCCGCGCGAACGGGGGCGCTGAAGGCCGGGCACAACCGCGACGCTCGGGATCGGCATGCCGAGCTCAAGTCCGGCCGAGACACTCGAATCGAACAGTTCGAACACGTACATCTGCATGTCGTTGAATTCGTCGGAGCCCGCCGCGGTATAGCGGATACCGATGGGATTGGTTACCTGCGGGTCGTGCGGAATTCCCGCAATCGGAGTGGCGACGACGAAGACCATCGGATGATCGATCAGATTGCGTCCTACCCCCGGCAGGTTTATCAGGCATTTGATGCCAAGCGCCGCGAGCTCGTCGCGCGGGCCGATTCCCGAGCGCATCAGCAGTGCGGGCGAGTGAATAGCACCGGCAGAGAGCGTGACGCGGCGCCCGCGCACTTGCTGGAGCGAGCCGGCGCATTCGATTTCGACAGCGGTGGCGCGGCCGTTTTCGACGATCACGCGATGCGCGTGGACGCCGGAGCGAATCGTGAGATTCAGGCGATGGCGCGCGGGCGCAAGATAGCCGATAGCGGTCGAGATGCGTACGCCGTCGCGGCGGTTGCGTGGCCATGGGCCGATACCGGTGGACTCCGGATCGTTGTGGTCCCAGACTTCCGCGAATCCAGCCGCGCGCGCTGCGTCGAAAAAAGCGTGATTGATAGGCTGCCAGGTCTCCGGGCGCGGACGCTGGATCCAGATCGGGCCGCCGACTCCGTGGAAGTCGCCGCGGGCATCGCGATCGTCTTCGAGCTTGCGATGGAACGGCAGAACTTTCTCGAAGCTCCATTCGGGATTGCCCCACGCCGCCCATTCGTCGAAGTCACCCGGCGTGCCGCGCAGAGCGATATGGCCGTTGACGGCAGAGCCGCCTCCGGTCACCTTGCCGCGCGGGTACGGGATTTCGCGGGTGGGCGTGGCCTGCGCGACCAGGCCCCAGTCGTGCGGCCCGGCAGAAACCCAGGTCGTCAGCAAATCGGCAGGAGTCTGTTCGATAGCCGAGTAGTCGGGACCCGCCTCCAGTAATAGGACGGCGCGATCGGGATCCTCGCTGAGCCGGGCCGCGAGCGCGGCACCCGCAGAGCCCGCGCCAACGATGATGTCGTCGTACTCCATCATTCCCCCTCAACGCTATTTTGTGGCTGCGCTCCGACCAGGCGGTCGCGCTTATTGCACTACGCCGACTTTGCGATCGCGCCGGATTTGCGCAGCGTCTCGAGATCAGCGTTGGCGAAGCCCCAGTCGCGCAGCGCTTCTTCGGTATGCTCGCCTGGCTTGGCTGGCGGGCGCTGAATTTTGCTCGGCGTCCGCGAGAATCGAGGCGCTGGCCCTGGCTGCGTCACGCCGCCTTGCTCGATGAAAGTTCCGCGATGCTTATTGTGAGGATGCTTCGGCGCTTCCGCCATGCTGAGCACCGGCGCAAAGCAGATGTCGCTGCCCTCCATGATCTTGCACCATTCGTCGCGCGTTTTGGTGCGGAACAGCGCCTTTATCCGCTCCTTCATTTTGGGCCACGACTTGCGATCCTGCTGAGGCGGCAGCTCCTCGCTATGGAGGCCCGACAGCCGCATCAACTCGGCGTAGAACTTTGACTCGATCGATCCGATCGCGACGTACTTGCCGTCTTTGGTTTCGTAAACGTCGTAGTAGTGAGCGCCGGTGTCGAGGATGTTGTCGCCGCGTTCGTTGTTCCAGAATCCCGCGCCGTGCATGCCGTAGATCGCGGTCATCAGCGACGCTGCTCCATCCACCATCGCGGCATCAACCACCTGGCCTTTGCCGGATTTCTGCGCCTCGAGCAGGCCCGCGACCACTCCCAGAGCCAGGTAGAGCGCGCCGCCGCCGAAATCGCCAACCAGGTTCAGCGGCGGAACCGGCGCCTCGCCTTTGCGCCCGATACTGTGCAGCGCGCCCGACAGCGCGATGTAATTGATATCGTGACCGGCCGCGTGCGCGAGCGGCCCCTCCTGTCCCCATCCCGTCATGCGTCCGTAGATAAGGCGCGGATTGCGCTTGAGACAATCGTCGGGGCCGAGACCGAGCCGTTCGGTTACGCCGGGACGGAATCCCTCGATGAGCGCGTCGGCTTTCTCGACCAGCTTCAAGACGGCCTCGATCGCTTCGGGTCTTTTGAGATCGAACGCGACCGAGCGCCGGCCGCGATTGAGCAGGCTGTATTTGAGATCCATCGCGATACCCAGACCCGCGTCTGCCGCGCGATCGATTCGCAGCACGTCGGCGCCCATGTCCGACAAGAGCATCGCACACATTGGTCCGGGGCCAATCCCGGCCAGTTCGATAACGCGATAGCCTGACAACACTCCCATGATTACTACCTCGCTGTTCGCGCGACTCGGCGCACGATCTTGACACGCACCTTTTTCGATCTACTTCAGCCCGCGAACCTTCTTGTTGGCTTCCCGCCCGAGACACTTCTGCAGCCACGCCTGCACATTCGGAGTCGACGACAAATCGAGCTTCATCATCGGCGCCCAGCTCAAGACCGCGGCCACGTTCAAATCCGCGATCGTAAAATTCTTGCCGAGCAGATATTCCTTGCCCTTGAGCGCCCCCTCGAGCGTGTTCAGCGGCGCCTTCAAAGCTTCGACCGCTGCCAGCGCAGCCTTTTCGTCACGCTGCTCGGGCGGATTCATCACCCGGTTGCGCAACAGTGTCACCAGATGCGGCTCGACTTCGGTCATCGCGAAGAAGCTCCACTTGTAGATGTCGGCGCGCGCCGCAGGATCGGCCGGCCACAGCGAATTCTTCCCGTACTTTTCGGCCAGATAGAGATTTATTGCCATCGATTCCCAGACTACGACGCCGTCGTCCTCGAGCACCGGCACATGCCCGTTGGGATTGAGTTTGAGATGCCCGGGAGACTTGGCTTCGGTCGTCTGTATCGGGAGATGCTCGTAGGTGACGCCGAGCTCTTCGAGCGCCCACAGGGACCGAGCGCTGCGCGATCGTGAAGTTCCGTGAAGTTTAGTCATTTTGCGTCCTCCGATTCCCGCATCTTACTACCAGCCTGCGTGCCCCTTACAAGCGAAAAAGCACGGCTCCCCCGCATTTATTCAGACTCGAGTCGGAGTAAGCGCCGGCGTTTTCGGCTTTTTCGGCTTCGAGAGATGCGCGCGCGCCGAGAACCGAAAGCGTTACGATCGCGAGCGCGATTAACCAGCGGGCTTGTGACTTGCTCACGATGGTTCCTCCTATGTTGGGAACCGGCGTGCCGACAGCCGCCTTAAAGGATTTACCATTTTGCAGTTACTACTTTGTCACAGATGCGGCAGACGACACCGGCGTGAACAAGGGCGAGAAAGACCGCAGCGCGCTATGGACAGTTGCCCTTCGGGCTGGTGACTTTTGCCTTACCCCCGTTCTTTGGGGGTGCAGGTGGGCGTCGAAGTATCGCTGGAACCTGATCCTCGCGATGATTATTTCGGCTTAGCGGTCGCAAGGCTGAGATCGAGCGCCATCGCCGACCTTCCGATGCCCTTGCGGAGCGAGTCCGTCCTGCCTATATGGGAGTTGCACTTCGCACCATCTGAAACCTGGGAGGGGACATCGATGAAGCGAATCGCGTCTGTAGCGGCAGCCGTCGTACTCTTGCTGTCATGGAATGCAGTTTCGTTCGCAGATCCTCACGAGCCGCATCCCGAGCCTTCTCCGGCGCCGCTCGGCAACACCTTGCCCCCGGATTTTCCGGTAATCATCAATCCGTACCTTGGCGTTCCGGTTCTCGGATTTGGAGCGAGAGGCGACCGAAGATTCTTCATCGGCCGAGTTCCCGTCATCTTTTTGCATGGAAATAACGACACGCCCTTCGCGACCGCCTGCAATCCTTTCGGGTATATCCACAATCTCGCGCAATACTTTCTCAGCCATGGATACGACGCGAGCCAGTTGTGGGGTCTCCGATACCAGGGAGATCAATGCGACCTCCTAAGCAACCCGACCTACAAATCGGGCGTAGCTCACAGCACGGCGGCCGCCGTTCCTTTGCTGCGCGCATTCGTCCGGGCCGTGATGGCGTACACTGGATCGCGCCACGTGGATATCGTGGCGCACAGCCTCGGTGTGACCGTTGCGCGAGAATGGATGTTCCAGGACAACGCGTACAACATGGTGCGTTCGCTGGTCGCGATCGAAGGGCCTAACCACGGCATCATTGACTGCTCACCGGATCCGGCCAACTATTTTCAGCTCCCGGGCAACGGCGGCTTTATTCCGACCAGTGCGATCTGCGACGAATACGGAAAAGAGGACACGCAGCTTCTCAGCACGCTCAACGCGGTCGGCGAAACTCCCGGACCAACCAGGTACCTTGTGCTCCGTAACGTTTTCCGGGCATCGCCCGAGAGCGGTGATTTCGTCTTTCTGTCGGCTCAGGATGGGTTGTTCTTCCCTGCGGTGCCTGCCAAGGACAGCACCGGAGCGGCGCACGATTTCTCTGACAGCGCGCTTCTGGCTGGTGCTCCTCACATGGACTTCGTCGGCCAAGGGCAGTTCGACATCATCCTTGGGACCTCACACCTCGGAATCCTGAACTCACCGGCAGCGTGGAGCACGTCGTTCCAGTTCCTGGATCACTTTTAGAGCTCAAGAGGCAGCCGGGTCGACGTTCAGCGACTATCGGTTACCGGATTGGTAACGAGAAGGTACTGGCGGGAGTCGAATTCGAAACCAATGGGCAGGTCCCGGCCGTCTGGCCCCCGCGAGCGACCAGCAGTTGCTGAGGGACATCCAGCGTTCTCGCCAAGGCGCCGCCGATTTATTCGCTGTCGGTTTCAGCGCCCACAGGCGCCGGGTATCCTATGGTATTTCTTCCGGAGTGGTCATTGCATCGTTGATTTCGAACCACGAAACAGGCTCTCCGGTTTCAAGTTTTTTGATAACTCGCGTCGCGCGCCTCGACTGAAGATCGCAATCCTGCGTGAGCCACGCTTCATCTTCGCTCCCCAGGTTGTTGTGCCACTTCTGATCGTCGAGCGCCCTTGCTTGCTCCAACCTCTTCACTAACTGAGCCCTCATCTCAGGCGACAGATGCTTTGGCGGAACGAATAGCGCGGCGGACACTTCCGATTGGGGGACACTCGAATATTGGTTCAAATCTCTGATTACCGAATTCGCCTTCTCGGCTTGCGCCAGGTAGTCGCCTTCCGCGATGGGACCTAAGGAGATATCCGTCGAGTAATCGAGATCGGTTTGCCTCGCCTCTTGAAGCTGCTCAATTACTTGCACTCGCTCTTGAGATGTCACGGAGGCGGAATCTTCACTTGAGCACGATGAGAGTCCAAATAACGAGCACGCAACCATTATCGATCCGGGAATAAAATCGAAGCGATGCGACCTCATCTTATTTATCTAATCATTGCTCAGTGTTCCTTCGTGCCAAATCGGATAGATTGGCCTCACGGACGTCAATCAGACGCTTTCGACTCGGAAGAGCTTCCTGGTGATCCCAGTTTATATGCGCGGGCGAGCCGGGCGCGAATCTGCTCAGCCGATGAGGTGACTCAATGATGATGCTTGGGGGCTTTTGATTTGCCCTTCGGCTTCATCATCATCGGCTTCTTCTGCTTCGGATCGTCGCTGGTGATCGAGTTCTAGGGCTGAACTCCAGCACTCGAATATTTCTCTGGTCAGCTACCCACACAGTGCTGTTGCTGTCGACGGCGACTGCGATCGGAGTGCATAGCGATGGGCGCTGATCCCGCCGTCGTTGCAGTAGGGTGTGAACATGTCGGGTTCGCCGAGCACCAGGTCGGCCGCCCGGCCAGTAGCGAACGACGCCGCATCGTTGCAGCCAAGTACGCGGTTGCTTCCGATATCAGTTACGTAAAGATGAAAGGATGTTGAGTTCGGATCGATTGCGATTTGTGCGCCGGTTCTGGTGACGCTGACGTTCGGAGCCTCACCGCCAAGGAAGAATCCCGTCCGCGGTCGTGTCGCCGGTTGCTGCAGGCAGAGTTGTAACCAGTGGTCAGTAGAACGAGTAGAAGCGACGGTAGTCGTTGACCGGGCGGACGCGAACTGTGACTTCCAAACATCGCGGGAGGTACTCCAAAGCAAAGAATTGGTCCACCATGCAGCAGGTCAAACCTTGATAACAGAGTAAAAAGACTAAATTGATGCTACATGAGCTAAATGCTTGATCTCCGCGCACGCCAGATTGCCGTAATCCTTGCATTTGCGTTCACCGCGGGATGCTTCGCGCCGAATCCGACACGCAAACCTCAGGATCTCGGCGGCGAGCATGTTTCGTTCACGACCTCCGACGGTATCCTGCTGCGCGGCCATCTCTACGGCACCGGCTCGACCGGCGTGATCCTCGCCCACATGTATCCCGCCGATCAGTCCGACTGGACTGACTTCGCCAATTTGCTCGCCGCGCATGGTTACCAAGCGCTGACTTTCGATTTCCGCGGATTTACCGAATCAGAGGGAACGTCGGGCACCGAATTCGCGGGCACCGACCTGCTCGCGGCCTACCAATTCTTGAGTCCGCGTGTCTCGCACATCTTTATTTTCGGCGCGAGCCTGGGTTCCGAGGCCGCAATCCTGGTTGCTGCACACGAGCCGGTCGCGGGAATTATCTGCATCTCGACTCCGACCAGCTTCGGCGGACTCGAAGTCACCGACTCGATCCGCCACGTTCGCGCGCCCATTCTGTTCGTCACATCGGCCGACGATCCGCTGGTTGGTGAGCAGCCGGAAATCCTGCATCGGCTGGCGCAGGGGCCGAAGTCGATCCAGGTTTATCCGGGGCGCGCTCACGGCACCGCTCTCCTGTTCGGTCCGCACGGCGCCGAGCTGCAAGCGCTGATGCTCCGCTTTCTCGTCGCCAACCAGCCCGACTCGCGTGCCGCGTCAGAGCTTTAGTCCAAACACACCGCCACGCTGTCGGGCGTGCCCACGTAAACCTTGCCGTTGGTGATCGTTGGCGTGATGAACTTGTTATCCTGGATATTGTCCGCCGGCACCGTAGCGCTGTTGTAGAGCTCGGCCGCCAAGTTGGTCGCATCGTAAGCGCGCAGCACTCCAATTGACGTATTGTTTGTGGATGTGTTCTGGACCGCCCACAGATCGCGTTGCTGGTCCCTTTGGCCGAAATGCTCGGCAACGTCCCGGGATAGCCGTAAGTCTCGCTGCTCACCGACGACGGCATCATCGCCAGCAACGCCTGCGAAAATGTGAACGCCTGGATCCGGTTTTTTGGGCATCTCGCGCGGACATAAATCCCGGGCCTCTTTGGGCCGGCGGGAAAGACGTCGGACTAAAGGCCGTCCGGGGGGCCGTCTTGAAACCCCGGAAAAGATCTTCAGTTATCTTCAGTGGTGACATCTATGAACTACCATCGCAGAATCGCCGGAAGGCTCCCATATTTTCCGAAAAAAACCGGTCCAAATGCGCACAGAAGCCGGCTTTCCGAAATCGGTGCTGACAACGCTAATGATGGTCACTGAAGATAACTGAAGATCTTTTCCGAGGCTCGGGAGCAGAGACCAGGGATACAACGCTTCTGCCACGGAAATGGGCGCGGCTAAACTGGATTTCGATTCCGACAGCGCGAAGGTTGTTCGCCATGCGGCGCAGCGCGTTGCCCAGCGCATTCGGTGCCTTGGGCCAGCGCACTGAGCGGCGCATGTTTTCGCTCGTCATGCAGTCGAGCCGCGCAAGCAGTTCCGTGACGGTCCCGCTAAAGCCCTCCTGGGCCAGTTCGGCAACAGGTTCGTAGAGTGGCGAGGTTTCAAGTGCCAGGTTGTGCGTCTGGATACGGTTGAACTGGTAAGCAGCCAGGGTCTCGCCTGGTTTCATTCCGAGGCTTTCCTCGCACGCATTTGCCCAGATCGCGAAGTCGGCCATCCGCGGTGACTGATCGAGCCTGATGGGCAGGTTTCTGAGTCCCGCGGTGGCGGCATCGAGCAGTGCACCGAGGATTCGCGGTCGAGCCTCCTCGAATTCGCGCCAGAACTGCGCCTCGTCGCGACGCACCTCGGGCTTAATGTCGAGGAACTCCACGACCAGTGCGCGATCGAGAAAGTCAGGCCGCGCGGCACCGAGGTCCGGAATCGCATTGAACACCAAGGGACGGGTAGCGTCGAAGACCGCTTCGTCATGATCGCTATAGAGTTCCCGCCCACCGAAACCGCCGCCGGTGGCCAGTCGGCAGGCTGCGTCAGCGAGTTCCTCTGGCAGGTGGCTCAAGTTATCGAAGCATACGATCCAGGAATTCCTTGCCGCCGCGGTCAGATCGCGAACTTCACGGGGTACTCCCCGCAGTGCCCCGGTGCGCGGGTCTAACAGCGCGCTTATCATTCTGCACGCGGTCGACTTTCCCGCTCCCTGCTCACCCTTGGCGACCAGGATGGGGCAGGGCAGGCCCGGGCGGAGCGCCGCGGCCAGAAAGGCCTTGATGAGAGTCCAGCCCTGGTGGTCGACGTTCAGGAAGCGGCGCAGCTCGTCGAGACCGCCGCCGCGCTCGGGTGCGGGCAGCGGACGGGAGCCGCGCGTGCGATGGAACCTCGTAGGCGGTCGATTTACTATCCGCCACCCATCGGCATCGATCTCGACGGCCCGCCAGGCGCGGTCGCACAGGTCGAGATAGAGTTTTCCCCGGTGATTTGCGACTCGCAGATTGATGAGCGATTCCTCACCGTCGAACAGGGCCTTCGCCTCCAACAGCTCCAGCGTGGCCCGGATGGCTTGCGCGCCGGGGCTCTTGCCGGTCTCCCGGTAATAGGTCCGCAGCAGGAACAGCTGAAACGGGCGGGAGCGGATCGGGTGATTCTCGAAGTGCCCATCGACCCGAATGGAAGCCCAGCCATGCTGGGCAGGGTCGTGAAAGAGTTCGATTCCAGACTCGAGCACAAGTCCGATCAGTCTGTCCGCAGCAGACTCGCCGTCGCTCTGATCGATGGGCACCGGCGCGCCGAGCATATACTCGATCAAGTCCGATTTTTCGTATTTTTCAAGAATTCTGCGCCAGTGTTGCCAGGTGAGCGGATCCGCGCGTCTGACCGCTGCAAAGGAGAGCACCGCCTCGGTCGAGACCAGCCGTTCCGGATCCTCTGCGACCAGCGGCTCAAGTTCGCGCAGGAACAACAGGGCCAGCTCGACTGCGATGCTGCGGGGTGATTCGCCTGCCGCACTCATCTTCAGAACCCGGGCACCAGCTTCCTGCACTTGGCCCGGTTACAACGTCGGCACAGGGTCTGAAGGTTCGATTCTTCGGTCTTGCCTCCTTTGTGACCGGAACAATGTGATCCATTTCCAGATTGGTCGCCCTTCTGCATCTTCGACATCGCCCTCCGTCGCGCACCAGCACTGCCGCGCGCATGCTGTCGGGCACCCGCCGGTAGGCAAGGCGGTCCTGCCAGGCCGGCTTTTCCACCGCGGCGATATCGACGAAGCCGGCGAACGCGCTCAGGTCTAAAGGTTCGGTCGCCCCTATCAGCCGCTCCAACTTGACAGCACTGTTGGGCAGGAGATTGTGGGTTCGCGCCGAGAGCAGCAGCAGGCAGATCAGGTGGGCCTTGTGGGCGTCGGGAAGCTGACGGAAACGTAGGTCGTTCAACAGATCGTAGGGCAGCTTGATCTCTCTGCGAGTGCGCTCGAACTGACGGAAATTACGAAAGCCGAAAAACTCTTCCATTGAGGTCTAGCGTTGGCTCGGCTCGATGAAGTTGATCTTCACGACCGCGACCTGTGGTTTACGGTAGGGTTCGAGGTTGACACCGCGGAGCTCGGGAACCGCAGCGTAGTCAACCGTGCCTTTGCGCGAACTTTTCAAGACTTCGACGCCACAGCCGTACGTCCGCCTCGCTGTCGCCATACCCTTCAGCGTTGCGCGCAGCCTGTGCTCCTCGAACGCTGCGTTTTCCAGCCGGAGCCTGACTTCGCGGTAACGCAGCGCGGCGTGACGCCAGTTTGGATTCGCGCTCAGATCGAGCTCCTCGTTGGCCAGTTCGGGCCAGCGGTCTTCCTTCACCAGGTGCCAGAACTCGGCCTCCGCCTCTATCAGCCGCTTCGCGTATTCTCTGTCAGGGCGCATTTCGATCAGGACTCCGTCGGTCCCGTGGAAGGACCAGTAGTGCGCCAGTTCTGCTCGAGAGACCTCCAGTTGATGCTGTAGCTGCGCATGGTACTGGGAAGGAATCCGGCCTTCTCGTGCTGATGCGCGATCCCGCAGGCTGAGCGGGCATTTGATTTCCAAGAGCGTGGAGCCGTCGAAGCTCAAACCGTCCAGCGACGCACGCATCCAATCGAACTCTTCGTGGACCAGACACAGTGGCTCCATCTGGGTTTCAAACTGCCGCTCGTATGCCCTCCTTGCCGAACACTCCAGTTCGCGACCGCGTCGTGCTGCCGGACCCGCCGGATCCTCCTGCATACGTCCGGTTTTTATCGACCAGAGCGTTCTCGGGGTCTTGAAGGGGGTCTCGCCCATGATCACCGGAGCGTCGCTGGCCCCAATCCCTTGCATCCGCCAGCGGTGCCACTCAGGAGTATTCTGTCGCAGCCGCTCAATCCTGGGCATGAACGGTCTCCTGGTTGCTGAGCTTGGCTAGCTTGCGATTCAGCACCTCGACTGCGCGCCGGTATGCGGTTTCGCTCATCTCCCCGAGCGAAGCTACTTTGTAATACGCGAGTACCCTTTCCAGTTCAGTCCCGGTCTCGGCGATGAGTCTCTCCAGTTCACCAATCTCGTCGGCGCTGACCAGACGAGCGGAATTTGGCGTGGTGAAGCGACCATCTGGCCGCTCATCTTCCGGATCGTCACCGGTGGCCAGCAGGAACGATTGAAGCAGGGCGTACTTCAACGCTCCGGTCATCGCCTTGTAGGGCGCCTTGTCGCCAAGGTCGAGCCCCTGGCCCGCAACTTTCGCTACGATTTCCTCGCCGCTGTCGACATCGGCGAAGGTGTACGCCATCACCACCCGCGCCATACGCGTGGTCTCGCTGCGGCCCGTTGCCGATTCGTAGGAGATATCTTCGAGTCTGGGGATGACGACGACCCCCAGTTCGGAGAGGATGTCGCCGACCGAGCCGGCGATATCGGCGGCGGTAACGTAACTGTAGTTGAAGCGCTCGTTGTGGCCGCGTTTCTGGACGTAGCCGATCCGGCGGCGGACTTCGGCGAGCTTTTGTCGGAGGTTCAATCGCACCGGATCTTCGGGAGCGGCGTTGGAAGTCGAGGCGCTCGTCTCGACGGTAGGTGGTGCCTCCGCTGGGCACACCTCGGGCTTTGCGGTCAGCATCTGCAACGCTGGCTGCTTACGACTGCTGCTGCGATTCTTTTTCAAGAGCCTCTTGGCGCCGCCGTTTTTTCCATTCGGCTGCCCTCCCTTCAGCGAAGCCTCCAGTAGCGCCTCGAGTTCGGTTTTCTCAGTCTCAGGGAGATGCTCGACGGCGATCGGCTTCGTCGCGCCTTTGTCTGCCAGTTGATAGACGTTTCCTTCTTCGTCCACGTAAACTCCTTCCTGGTTGACGCTCGTGACCGGTCGGCCGTAGAGAGTTTTGACTTCGGCGTAGTCCGCCCTGCGGACCGGAAACCACTTCTTCGCCACCCCGGTCGCACCGTCTTTTTCTTCGACGACATAGAGAAAACCTTCCTTGTATTCGAGAGTTGCTTTCATCGTTTGCCACCTCGGTGATTGTCTTTTTCGATTCGCGAAATTGTGAGTCGAGCATTCATCCCTAAACCCTCCGGGAAACTAATTTGCTCTGCCCGCGGTATACCGCAGAGAATAGGTGAAAGTCAATAGGTACTAACGGATAGATTGCGAACTAGTCCGGGGACGGGTATTCTGCGGCACCAATGGGCCAGCGGACCGTCAAGATACTTCAGTACATTTGCGAGCGCTGCGGACATGCCTGGACCGCTCGCTACCCGACCAAGCCTCCCCCGCGCACCTGCCCGAAATGCAAGTCGCCATATTGGGATCGGCCACGCCAGCGAAAGTAAAGAGGCAAAGAAACTGCCGGGCGAACCGTCCTAATCCGCGCCATACAAACTGGCTACATGGACTAAATTCAGAGGCACGAGCATACATGCGGCAACGCGATGAATCCCTCTCTCGGTGTGGCTTCGGCAGTGGGTGAGCTATGCGGAGTTCGGCGGCTGTCCGTCTATTGGTGGATCAAGGAATGGAAGGTGGAAAGACTTGTCGATGCGGTTAAATTGTCGTGTGCTTCCGGAGTTCCAGTTGAAAAAGCTTGCTGACAAGATCATCGACGCGGAACACTCCAAGGAAATAAAATGACCATGCCCGCCGGATCCTCGCTAGGTCACTTTGCTGACAAGCGTTCCAAGACCTTCTGCCGCAACTATTATGTATCTCTGACTAGTAACGGGTCGTAGTCGCTTTCGGTCTTGGAATTACGGGCGTCAGCGGGCCCACTTCCCCTCAGACTCTTTTCAACGACGATCTGATGATACCGATTGCCGCACCCGTGTCCCAGGTCATCGCCAACGCTTCGGCCTTCGCGCGATCAATTAGGTCTCTGGTCCATCTGATCGGGTCGATTGATTTCTTCAGCTTCTTTAGATCGAAATCGAGTTTCCGCGGACCTTTGTTCTTCTCTGTTCCGTTTCCTTCCCCGCGGCGCTCCTTGAAGTCCGGAAAGGAAAACACCAAATTCCAAAATGACGCGATAGAGTCAATCAACGCTGCGTGACGATCGAGTTCCTCGGCTTGCGACTTCCACAGCAGTGGATGTCCGTCAAAATATTTTGTTTCCAGGTATTCAATCGCGGCTTTCAGATTAAAAACTTCGCGCGCATACATGCGAAAGTAGTAGTGGTACGTGCCGCATCGATCGAAGTCGGTTGGGTTCCCCATTTCGCGAGGTGCGGAAAGAACACATTCCCACGACAGCGTCGCCATCAACGCAATCGGCCGTGAGCGGGACTCGACTTCTCGCCACAGCGAGATACAGAGGAACATAAGAAATAAGACTTTCTGTTGTGCTCGATAAACGGCGTGTTCAATTCGTCCCGGGTCATCGCTTCTATAGTGTCCTCGTATTGAGGCTTCGACCATGCGGGCCAGTGCAAGGTTGGGATAGTCCCCAGGGGGTTGCTCTACCAACCAACTCGAATACTCGTCGGGCGATTCAAACTTCTGCGCTTGCGCCAGCCAAGCGATCGCCGCCTGCTTCGGGCTGAGCAAATTTTCGATTTGGTCCAGTCGGCTATTAATGCTGTCCATTTTGCTTCATCCTCGGAGAATCGTCCATGTCTTCTTCGTCGAGATAGAAACTCGAGCTATCTGGTGGGTGCATGACGGCGGACTCGACTGCGGCTAATCGACGTTCCGTTTCTGATTCGCGTAAACCTTTCATAAAAAGTCCCGAGAGATATCCCACCGCGTTCGCAATCTTCGGGTCGAGCTCACCGCGGCGGACCTGATTGATCGTTTCTGCCAGCAGCTTTACCGCATCGTCGGCGCTTCGAAGTTTCGCATCGGGGGCCGAATTCGGCAGCACGGACATTTTGTTTTTCTGACCACCCGCCCTTTGCGCCGCCTGGCGTTCTGCTGCCTTGTCGGGATCGTGAAAGAAGCAGTAATCCGAGCCGGCAAGTCGCCGGGCGCGACACTCTTTGCCTCCCTTGCCCCCTCCGCAATATTGTGCCGATGCCGCAGTCATCGTAGGTGTCTTCGCGCTTTCTCTGCTGGACATGTTCGTCACCCTCTAAGTGGTCCCGGTATTTTCTTTCCACATAAAAAACAAAACAGCCCCGAGGGAGCCGCGTGGTTGCGCTGCTCGGTCGGGGCCGTTGGTCAAACGGATAGCCGTTTATTTATTCTTCAAGAACGATAGCGATTTTTTGACCTGCAGTCTATAGATTGCATCATTGAGTTTGAGGGACCGTACTTAAAGGTAAGGTTTACCTATATTTTGTAGCGACGCTTCCTTTCAATCTTCTGTTACTTCAGTAATGGGGGGAGGGGGAGCTTACGGCTTTTGCGATCGATCGTCTCTCGGCTTGGATGCCGATTCCGTAGTCGGGCGGTTCTGGAACTAGAGAACCTCGCCCTCCGTCATCCGCTGCACGTTCTTCGTCGCCAGCGGCCCGCGGACAGGGGCACCACCGAACGTGCGAGGAGCAAGTCTTGGGAAGGACCAAGGTGGGTCGGACGGAATCTGAATCAGGATTGAACAATCCGTCGACCGGTACTTCGAACAGCTTGCCGAACGAAGTCTTGACGTTGGTGGTCGTCAGCGTTTGCTCGGTCAGGTTTTGTCCCGTACGCGCGTTGTCATTGTGATAAGTCAGCCCGTCGGTCAAGACCGCGCCGTAGGAGACGCCGTAGGGGCTGAGGTCTCCCACCTCGCTGCCCCGATAACCAGGATCGCCGCGAATCCAGCGGCAATCGGCTCGAGCCCCAAGAGTCGCGCGCCGAGGTACGTGGTCGCGGGCAGCACGACCATCAATATGTAATAGAGCACCGCGAATGACGCCGGCGCCGACGCGAAATGACTCGTCACCGCCAGCCACAGACCCGCGATCATATGTGGAATCGGCTGATAGAAGTGCCACAGCGGAAATCCCAGCGCCCATATCGACATCCACGGATCGAGGAACGAGTCGCCAGTGACGAGGCTATCCGCCAGGCGCTGCGACGCCGCGATATGGAAGCTGAGGTCGTTGACCGGAACCCGCTCGATGCGAAGCTCCGGCCACAGCAAGATTGCGTTTACGATCAGCGCGAGCCCAAGCAGCGCCAGCCCACGGGCCTCGGCGCCGAGTCGCGCAGGAACAGGCATCCCCCACCACATTCGGACCGGACGCGATGCCGAGGTTGGTGCTTCGGTTCGAGGTTTTGCTTTCGCTGCCGCCGGCATTCTTCGCTGGATGAATCCGCGAAGATTGTGACGCTAATTCTAAGGGATCAAAAGAACCCTGCCGACCGCCTGCCGGCTCTCGATATAAGCATGAGCAGCGGCCGCCTCCGAAAGCGGAAAGGTTCGATCGATCACGACCTTGAATTCACCCCTGGCAGCTTCGTCGACCAGGCGCTGGATCATATTGTGCGCGCGGTCGGTGCCGATCTCCGCGCCCAGGAACACTCCTGTCAAGGAACGGTTGCCCGCCATCAACGAGGAGACATCGATCGTCATCGCTTCGCGTCCCGCAGCGCCGACCATCGAGACGCGCCCGCGATATGCGAGCGATAGCAGGCTGCCCTGCAGGGTCGCGCCGCCCACAGGATCGACCACGAGATTGACTCCCTTCTTGTCAGTAATTTTCATCACCGACTTCACGACGTCGTCCCTCTTGTAATTGATTCCATGATCGAGGCCGAGCGGCTTCAACCGTTCAAGGCGCTCGTCGCTCGACGCGGTCGCGAGCACTGTCGCCCCTGCCCGCTTGGCGAGCTGAATTGCGGCGACGCCGACACCGCTCGCACCCGCCTGGACCAGGACAGTCTCGCCAGCCTTCAAATGTCCAAATTCGAACAGGCAATCGTCGGCGGTGCCAAACGGTACCGGGATCGCAGCCGCAAGCTTGATGTCGAATCCTTTCGGCACCGGCCACGCATTGCGGGCAGGCACCGCACGCAATGCCGCGTGAGAGCCGGCGCCAAAGACGGTGGTGACCTTCTGACCTACTTTCAGGTCCTTCACCTCGGAACCGACCTCGACGATCTCGCCACCAGCCTGATAGCCGACTACGTGCGGCTTGCTGAGCAGCGCTCCATGCCAACGATTTAGAGTGTCGCCGCCTTCGATACTCACAGCCTCGACGCGAATTATAACGCCCCTGGGATGACACTCGGGATCGGGAACGTCCTCGTATTTGAGAACCTCGGGGCCACCGTTTTGATAATAGACTGCAGCTTTCATTTCATGTCTCCTCGCAAAGTCACTCGACAATGGCCGAATAGATGATGTTCCTGAGTTGTCCGCGGAAGTTGAAGGTCGCCGACGGCATCAGTTGCGTCATGAACACGACCACCATGTCCTCTTTCGGGTCCACCCAGAAAATAGTCGAAGCTGCGCCGCCCCAGTAGTACTCACCGCCGCCGAGACCGCCCGCCTCGACCTGTCCGAGCGTCATCGCGAAGCCCAGTCCGAAGCCAACGCCTTCGTACGCCGTCTCCGAGAATGCGCCAATCGCCAAGTGGCTTAGATCTTTGCCGCCGGCCAGGTGGTTGCGATGCATCAACTCCAATGTGCGAGGTCCGAGGATGCGCGCGCCGTCGAGCTCACCTCCGCGCCGCAGCATCTCACAGAAGCGGAAGTAGTCGGCGGTCGTGCCGGTCAATCCTCCCCCACCGGAGAAGAACGTGGGCTGCTTCAGATAGTTGCTGCGAGCAGGATCGTCGATCAGCTTCAGCGTCTTGTCGGCCTGCCGCTCATAGTTAGCCGCAAAGCGATCGACCTTGCGCGGAGCCACCATGAACGAGGTATCTTTCATGTCGAGCGGATCGAAAATCGTCTCCTGCAAATACTGGTCGAAGCGCTTTCCCGAGATGGCCTCAACCAGGTAGCCGCAGACGTCGGTCGAGAGCGAGTACATCCAGCGCTCGCCCGGCTGATACCTTAGCGGCACCTTGGCAAGCTTGGCGGCGAACCCGCTGAGCGTCTCACCCTCGCCTCGCCCCACTCCCACCTCGCGATAGACGCGATCCACGGGATGATTTGTGGCGCCGTATGTAAGACCGCCGCTATGGCTCAGCACATGACGCATCGTCATCGGCCGCGCGGGAGTCGCAGTCTCCAGGCTCGCGCCTTCGCCCGACACCCACACTTTCTGATCGCGCCACGCCGGGACGAACCGCGTCACCGGATCGTTGAGCTGGAAATGTCCCTGCTCGTAGAGCGTCATCAACGCCACCGAGGTTATCGGCTTGGTCATCGAGTAGAGGCGGAAGATCGTATCATCCGCAACGGGCTTGCGGCGCTCGCGATCCATCAAGCCGTGCGATTTGAAGTAGGCGAGGTGACCGTGTCTCGCGACCAGCGTCTGGCATCCCGCGATTTTGCCGGGTGCGATGTAGTTCTTGTCGAGATGTTCAGTAATCCGATTGATTCGTTCGGGGGCGAATCCGGCCCGCTTGGGTGCCAGTTCCATTTAGCCTCTCCTTTGTTCCTTCGATAAGTTCCCTGCGTAAGCTGAGACCAGAATGCGATCCTAAAAGTAAATCGGATCCACGTACAGGCCGCGAGTGGCGGCGCCCGGTGGCTCCGGGATGCCGAATGAAATCACGACAAACCGTTCCAACTCGCTTGCCAGCGCGCGGACGCGATCGTATCCAGCGGAAGCTTCCGATGTGAATACAGATAATTTGTCGAGACCGCGATTCGAGAGCCATCCGCATTGTGCGCGCAGCAATGCTTCAAACTCATCCTCCCCGCCGGGCAAAAATCCCCAATCCAGCGCGAGACCGCGCCGCGACTCGACGCGGTTTCCCCCTCGACTCGATGATAAACCGCATTGTGTCTCCCGCTGGCCATACTCCCACGACCGCGTGATCAGTCATGCGCACTCGCTCCCAGCAATAGTCTCGTGGCGAACGCTCGATGCGTGCGTTGAACGATTCCACGGTATACGGCAGGTACATCTCGTCGGATTGGTGGGTCGCGTTGAGAATTTCGACGATGCGTGACGCATCGCGGGGCGTGGCGGGGCGTCCTATCTGAGGGCCTGCGAGCGACCCGCACGGAAGCTGCGCGCGAATCTGATGCATGCTCCATCGCGGTGCACCGGCAAAGCCTCGCAGCATTGCCTCATTGTCCACCGACGGGTACGCAGTGCTTCCGTCCGACGAACCCTCTGGATATTTCTCGTCGAATACGCGGTTGATCGCGCCCCACAGGCCTTTCCTCTGATGCTCCGGGAGGATGCGCAAGTGAGCGAACGCGTGGATTCGATAGTCGCGTCCTCCGACGCGCACGGTATGCAGGGCGGCGACGTTGACACCGGCCGGTTTTCCATCGACCAATCCCAGCGCGACCAGGAAGTCGTCCATCAGCCGCGTGAAGGCAAAGTAATCGTCGCCGCGATCGATTGTCATCGTAACGCCGTCGCCCAGCACGATCGGACATCGGCGCTCGATGTCGGCAAGAATAGCGGCGTCTGCTAGCGTGGCTTCGCGCGATACCACGTCGAAATCGAGGATACGGTCCCGGGTGAGCGCGGTTATTTTATGCGGCTCGATAGTATCTACCTCGATTGACAGCCGCCACTTCTTGTCGCCGGTAGTTTGGATGACCGTCACGTGGAAGTCGGACACTTGCTCGACCGACGCCAACTTGAAATCGCCAAAGCTCTGGTTGCAACGCTTCCATCCACCGGTCAGAACTTCGTGCCGATAGGGAAATGGCGCGCGCACAGTCATGTTCAAGGCGCATCGAGCGTCGAGTTCAGCTTCAGATGCACCTTCACCGCCCGAGCGGACGCGTTCGAGATACCAGGCGAGTTGTCGTCCTGCAGGATTGTCGGGAATTTCCGGAAATGTCTTCACGTCACTTTGCTGATGATCTAATACGAAATCGCACGATTGTCGCGTCCCCGCGTTTTTGGGCTAGACTCGCCTGTAAGATGACGACACCGACTCGAGTGCATCTTATCACCGGTGGATTTCCTCCCGGTTCATTCGCCGGCCATGACATGGAGTACGCGCGCATCCGCCTGCTGTCGCTGCTCCAGCAGAATGCGGATGTGCTCACGACCAGCGGCAACGATTTCGCCGACGTCGCGAAGTGGTTGCCCGGGAGCAGGATGCTCATCACCTACGTCGCCGGGCCGCATCCCAACGACGAGCAGAACCAGTTCATTCGCAACTGGTTGGACGCTGGAGGACGATGGCTCGCGCTTCACGGCACGAGCGGCGGAAAGGCCGTGCCGGTCGGCGAAAAGCGTCACGTGCGAAAAATGGTGAAGGGCAGCTATCACGAAACGCTCGGCTGTTTTTTTCTGAATCATCCACCCGTGCGGAAGTTCCGGGTCGACGTGAGCGATCACGAGCATCCGCTGACGCGAGGGCTGCCGGCGTCTTTCGACACCATGGACGAACTCTATCTAATCGAGCTTCAGGATCCCGCGAACAGCCGCGTGCTGCTCACGACGGTGCTCGAAAAGGATCCTTCGCCTCGAGGATTCGGTTTCGTCTACGACAGTGACACTTCGCTACTGCCCGACGGCAAAACTCGCGTGCTCGGATACACGCACGATATGGGCAAAGGCGGAGTGACCTACTTCGCGCTTGGCCACTGCCATTCACCGATCAGCAACGTGCAGCCGTTCGTCGATTCGAGCGTCGAGCCGTCGGGAACGACGCCTAAGATATTCCGCGGCTCGTGGGAGACGCCGGAATTCGAGACGCTGATCCGCAACGCGTTGAATTGGGGTATCGGCGCCGATTCCTAGCACGCATATCTCTGTGTGCGGAGCTAAGCGGCGCGCGCTTCTGGAAATATCCTTATGAAATTCTCCGAGTAGAATCGATCGCGGATCTCTTCGGGACGGCCGGCCAGCGCCGCCTCGAAGCGCGCGATTGGGTTTCGGCCACCTTCAGTATGCGGGTAGTCGGTGGAGAACAGGTACAGCTCCGGGTTTGACTGATCGATCAGAGCGCCGACGTCCTCGAACACGAACGGAGTGAACGCCATCTGCTGGGTGAGCTGTTCGGACGGCTTGCGTGTGAAGCGCGCAAGGTTCGCGTCCGTCTTGCTCCAAATCTTCACCACCCAGTCCAGGCGCACGAGCATCGACGGCACCCATCCGGCGCCAAGCTCGACGCATGCGCCGCGCAGTTTCGGGAATCGCTCGAAAACGCCGTCGATCAACATCATCGACAGGAACGTCTCGGGCCCTTCGTGCAGCACCGCCATGTCCTTGGTGCGAAGATTCTCGCCCCCGCCCATCCAATCCTTCACCGGCGGCCGCCCATTATTTATTCACGCCTTGTCGAGCTGCAGCGGCGAGCCGCCGACATGCATCACGAACGGCGTATTCGACTCGACCAGCCTCGCCCAGAAGGGATCGAACTCGACGTGCCCGGGTGATCTGCCGCCGCATGCGTGATGCGGTACCCAGATGGCTTCGGCACCGCTCTTAAGCGCGAACTCGAGTTCCTCGAGCGCGAGCGCCGGCTCGTCCAGCGGCGCGATCGCCACGCCCATCAGGCGCGAGTCATGCGCGCAAAACTCCGCCATGTGCCGATTGTGTGCACGCGCCGCGCCGTAGCGGAGTTTCGGTGTGATCTTGGAACTCGGCGAAAACGGCAACGCCACGCTGTGAGTTGCGAACACCAGCTGCTTCTTGAAGCCGAGCATGTCCATCGCTTTCGAGCGTTCGCGCCCGTCGAACGCACCCAGCGCCTGGATCTCTTTCGACCGTTCGATCAACTGATCGCCGAGCGCGATCATCTCGGCGACATGCTGCTCAGTATGCCGCCCGCCGCGCGCCATGATCTCGGCGACTTCCTCGTCGGTGACGAGCGACGCGCTATAACTTACCGCCGGGATGTCCTTGCGCAGCTCCGGGTCCGCGTACTTCTGCAGGAAGTCCGGAAGCTCCATGATATGGCTGTCGGCGTCATAAATCGGCCGGTTGTCAGGTGCATAGGCCATGACGGTTCCTCTATTGGCTGTTTGTGTGCGGGCGTCCGAGGAGCCGATTTAAGCACTAATGTAAGACCCCGCTCAAGGAACCGATTCCTGACATCCATCTGTCCAGCTTCTTAATACTGGGTGCAGGGGTCACCCCTGCCCAAGGAAGTGTGAAACCCACGGTGGGTTTCACTACAATTGAGTTCCCCGATTTCCCCGGAGGTGCCGATGTCTCAGCCAGATTTCTATTTCAATCCGTTCGATCCCGACTTTCGCGCCAATCCTTATCCGCACTTTCCCGCATTGCTCGACGGTCCTCCGCGACAGCTGAACCTCTTCATGCCGACGACGCTCATCGCGCGTTATGCCGACGTCGTCACCGTGCTGCACGATCACGAACGCTTCACCGTCCGCCGCCCTGAAATTCCATTCCGCCAGCGAATCGATCCGTTCGGCGGCGCGCCGACTATCCTCACCGCCGATCCTCCGGTGCATTCCCGACTGCGAAAGCTGGTCAGTAAAGCTTTCACTCCCAGGCGCGTGCGCGAGCTGGAGCCGCGGATTCGAGAGATAACGAGCGAGCTGCTGAGTCGCGCGACCGAGTCAGCGGAGATGGAAGCGATGGCTACGTTGGCCAATCCGCTGCCGGTGATCGTGATCGCCGAGTTGCTGGGAGTCTCGGCCAGCGATCACGCCCAGTTCAAACAATGGTCCAACGATCTTATCAGCTCATTCGGCCAGGATATGGCGACCGGGCCTTCCGCTGCGGGCATCGCCGCCAAAGACGAGCTCCGTCGATACCTGGCGGAGGCGATCAAGCACCGCAGCGCAAATCCCGCCGACGATCTGATCAGTGCGCTGGTCACCGCTCGCGATGAGTCTGATGCGCTCAGCGAAAACGAACTGCTGGCATTCGTCGTATTGCTGTTGCTGGCCGGAAACGAAACGACGACCAATTTAATAGGTAACGGTCTGCTCGCGTTGTGCCGCAATCCCGAGCAGCAAGATCGTCTGCGCGAAAATCGCGAGCTGATTCCCAAGGCAATCGAGGAGATGCTGCGCTACGATCCTCCCGTCCAGATGACGGTGCGGATGCCGACCGCGGCGACCAACGTAGGCGGCACTGAGATTCCTGCCAACAGCCTCGCCTTCATCCTGCTAGCGGCAGCCAACCGCGACCCCGCGCAATTCTCAAGCCCGGAAAATTTCGACGTCTCGCGCGACCCTAACGAGCACGTGTCCTTCGGCGAGGGAATCCATTTCTGCCTTGGCGCCCCGTTGGCTCGTCTTGAGGGTGCGATCGCAATCGAAGCGATGCTGCAAAAGTTCCCGCGCCTGCAACTGGCCAACCCGCAGGCCAAGCTGGAATACCGCGGCTCGATGGCGCTGCGAGGACTCAGCGCGCTGCGACTCTCGACGCGTTAGCGGCGAGCTACATGATGAACAGCATCTCCTGGTACGTCGCCAGCGGCCACAAGTCGTCGGCGACGATGCCCTCGAGCATGTCCGCTGTTTTCCGCACCGCTAGCATCGCCGGCAGCACCGCGTTGCACAAATGCTTGGCGTGATCAAGCTTGCTATGCCCGCCGCCCTCGGCCAGCATCCCTTCGAGCTGCAGGATTCCATCCTGCAGGTCCTTCACCAGCGCCGTCACTTTGTCGAGCGTGTCGGTGTCGAACACGTAGCCGACAGCCTTCAGACTCGCGCAGGTCGATGCCAGCTCGCCCTGGTAGCGTACCGCGGCCGGAAAGATGATCGTCTTGGCCATTTCGAGCACGGTCCGCGCTTCGAGGCCCACCACCAAGCAGTACTGCTCGAGGTCCACATCCATCCGGCCATGCGTCTCGCGCTCCGTCAGCACGCCGTATTTCGCGAAGAGCTCGGTCGCCTCTTTTGTTCCGAGCAGCGGGAGTGCTTCCACGCATGAGCGCAGATTAGGCAGGCCGCGGCTTTCCGCTTCCTTGTGCCATTCCGCCGAGTAGCCGTTGCCGTTGAAGACGACACTGCCGTTCTCAGTCATGATCTCTTCGAGCACTTTCTGGACCGCGCCGTTGAGCTTCGACGAATCATCGCCGACCGCTTTCTCGAGCTTGCTCGCGATGTAGTCGAGCGACTCCGCCACGATCGTGTTCATCGCTATCATCGCCCCCGCGATCGACTGGCTCGATCCTACCGCCCGGAATTCGAAGCGGTTGCCGGTGAAAGCAAATGGACTCGTGCGATTTCGATCGCCGGCGTCCTTCGGAATGATCGGCAGCGAGTCAACGCCGACCTTCAGCGTTTCTCCGCCTTTTGAACTCTTCGCTCCGCCCTTGGTCACCTGCTCGAAAATGTCGTTGAGCTGCTCGCCCAGAAAGACCGAAATAATAGCCGGCGGTGCTTCGTTGGCGCCCAGCCGATGGTCGTTCGATGCGGACGCGACGACGGCTCGCAGCAGCCCGCCCCATCGATGGACCGAGCGGATGACACCTGCGCAAAAGATCAGGAACTGCGCGTTGGCGTGCGGGTTGTCGCCGGGATCGAGCAGGTTGCCCTGGGTCGAATTGCCGAGCGAGAAATTCACATGCTTGCCCGATCCGTTAACGCCCGCGAACGGCTTTTCGTGCAGCAGGCAAGTCATTCCATACCTCTCGGCCACCCGCCGCAGCGTTACCATCGTCAACTGCTGATGGTCGGCCGCGACGTTTCCGTTCTCGAACATCGGCGCCAGCTCGAACTGCCCCGGCGCCACCTCGTTGTGCCGCGTCTTAGCCGGAATCCCGAGTTTGAACAGCTCGCGCTCGCTCTCGAGCATGAAGGCCAGCACGCGCTCGGGAATCGCGCCAAGGTAATGATCCTCGAACTCCTGACCCTTTGGCGGCAACGCTCCGAACAACGTTCGTCCGGTGGCGAGCAGATCCGGGCGCGAGAAGAAGAAATGCCGGTCGATCAGGAAATATTCCTGCTCGCAGCCGGCGTAGGAGACAACGTGGGCTGGATTCTCGTGTCCGAACAGTTTCAGAATTCGCTGCGCCTGCTTGTTCAGCGCCTGCATCGATCGCAAAAGCGGCGTCTTCTTGTCGAGCGCCTCGCCGGTCCACGAGACAAAGGCGGTCGGAATGCACAGCGTTGTGCCGTTCGGGTTCTCCAGGATGTAAGCGGGACTCGTAACGTCCCACATCGTGTAGCCGCGCGCCTCGAACGTGTTGCGGATGCCGCCGTTGGGGAAGCTCGACGCGTCGGGCTCACCTTGGGTCAGCGTCTTGCCTGAGAACTCGGCTATAGCGCCGCCGTCGCCGTCGGGCGACAGGAAGCTGTCGTGCTTCTCGGCGGTGAATCCGGTCAGCGGATAAAACACATGCGAATAGTGCGTGGCGCCTTTGGATATCGCCCAGTCTTTCATCGCAGCCGCGACCACGTCAGCCATGGCCGGGTCGAGGTGCGATCCGTTCTCGATGGTCTTCATCAGCGATTTGAAGACGGGTTTGGGGAGCCGCTCCTTCATCGCCGACTTGTTGAAGACGTTCGAGCCGAATAGTTCGCTGGCCGAAATGTTCGCGAACGATAGGGGCGCTGCGGTGGGACGGTAAGTAGTGACTGCCTCGATACCTGTAAACGTGCGGAGCTTCCGCTCAATATCGTGTCCTCCGAAATTTGAGTTAGTTGTCTCGGCAGGTCATCTACGACCCCCACGAGATCAACCTTTCGAATACTGCAAGGAACGCGCCCCGCGCGATCCGATCGAAGCTTCAAGCATTTGATGGAGGTTCTCTTCGTCAACGCGGCGTGGATGCCTTAATTTCCATCAAGATGCGCGTCATACGGGCGACGGCTCGCTTGTATTAGTTCGATTCGTTCCTGATGATGATCAGCGGCAAGAAAAGAGAACCGTGCAAAAGGCAATCGAGGAGTGACGTGATCGAAGCAGTGATATGGGATTTCGGCGGTGTCTTTACCACCTCGCCGTTCGAGGCATTCGAGCGCTATGAGCGCGAAAAAGGCATCCCCGTCGGTGTGATTAGGAAGATCAACTCCACCAACCACGAGAACAATGCATGGGCGATGTTCGAGCGCGCGGCGATCGATTTTGCCGGCTTCGACGAGGCCTTCGCGACTGAAGCGAGGATGCTCGGTTACGAGATTCCGGGCCGCGACGTCGTCGCGTTGCTGGCAGGTGAGTTCAGACCCGAGATGATCGAGGCGCTGCGGCGGATCAAAACCAGGTTCAAGACCGGCTGCATCACCAACAACATGCCACAGGACACTGCCGGCGCCGTCGTCACCAGCCGATCGATCTATTCGCGCGAGATCATGGAACTGTTCGACGAGGTGATCGAGTCGTCAAAGATCGGCATTCGCAAACCCGACCCGCGCATCTATCTGATGATGTGCGAGAGGCTCAATGTGAGGCCGGACGCGTGCGTTTATATCGATGATCTCGGCGGCAATCTCAAACCCGCGCGCGCGATGGGCATGACGACCATCAAGGTGCAAAGCGGACCTCAAGCCATCGCCGAACTGGAATCAGCTACCGGACTGAAATTGATTTGAATCGCATGCTTGCACGGTAAGCACGTCTTTCCTTCAGGCGACGTGGCTAGTCCGAATAGCTACTCGTTTATGTAGTCTTGCGTTAATATTCGAGTATCAAGTTGCTAATACATTAATCATATCTCCCTATTCCAATCTTCAGCCTCAGTTCACTCTTTGTGTAGTTGTCTCAGTCCCGATCTGATTGCATACACATAGTAAAGTCCCGACCTGAAAAGGTCACGGACGATCGCAAAGAATGAGATAGGCGGATCGGAGGATGCGGGCGGAAGGGGCTCTCGTGTTGCAGTTAATGCGAGACAAAGTGCGGAGGGGTAGACCATGGATCAGCCCACGTATTATCGAGCGATCTGGATATCCGATGTCCATCTTGGAACCCGTGCATGCAAGGCCGGCTCGTTACTCGATTTTCTCCGTCACCATATTGCCCAGACCCTGTATCTCGTCGGCGATATAGTCGACGGATGGAACTGGGGTCCTTCGTGGCATTGGAGTCCCGTTCAACAGGAGTTGGTGAATGAGATTGTGCAATGGCGTCATCGTGGCGCCAAAGTAGTATTCCTGCCGGGAAATCACGATGAGTCCAAGCTCGGCCTCGTCGAAGATCTATTCGGCCCCATCGATTCGCGAAGTTCGTTGATCCACACCCTAAGTAACGGTGCCAGGATGCTCGTGATTCACGGGCATCAGTTCGATGGCTCGCTCAATCCAAATCGTTTGCTCCCGATAATCGGATCCGGTGCATATGCGCGAGCGCAGCGAATTCATGACTGGTACCATCGGCAGTCCGGACAAGTAAGCGATGGAGCCCGTTCTCTCTCCGACTATTTGCGTTATCCCGCCCGCAAGGCGCTCGAGTTCCTCACTGACTTCCGCGATCGAGCGGTACTCGCGGCCGCGCGCGATCACAAAGCCGACGGCGTGATCTGCGGACATATCCATCGCTCGGACAAACGCCAGATCGGACCCATCTTGTATGTGAACGACGGCGATTGGGTGGGGAATCGGACCGCAGTCGTCGAGGAAGCAGACGGAACTTTGCAGGTCATCCGATGGAGTGGCTCGCAACCGCACATTCCGGCGTCCGAACCGATGTTGGAAGGGGTACCTGCATGACAACCTACCGTCCCGAACCGAAGAAGTACCCGGATGCGCGCCTGGATCTGATCTACTTCGATGCGGGCGGTGGACATCGCGCTTCGGCGACGGCGTTGATATCGGCGGCCCGTCAACAGCATCGGTCGTGGAATATAAATTTGATCAACCTGCGCGATCTGCTCGAACCGGCTGATGTGATCCGGCGCCTCACCGGAGTTCGCGTCGAAAACTTCTATAACTCGCAGCTCAAATACGGTCTTACTATCGGAACCGGTCCCTTGCTGCGGATAACGCAGATGCTTATTCGGCAGTTCGAGCCAAATATGATCGGGCTGTTGGCACGTCACTGGCAGACCACGCAGCCCGACCTGGTGGTCTCGATGGTTCCCAATTTCAATCACGCGATTTTTGAAGGACTGCGGCAAGCCGACGCGGCGCAGTCGCGACCTGAGACTCCGATGGTCACGATTCTTACTGACTTCGCCGATTGTCCGCCCCACTTCTGGATCGAGCGCCAAAGGCAGTACCTGGTTTGTGGAACTGAAACTGCTGCCAGCCAGGCAATCGCGATGGGACATGACCCGGCGCGAGTGTTTCGCACGTCGGGAATGATCGTGCGTCCTGAGTTCTATCAGCCAATGGAGCTAAGTCGCGAGGCCGAGCGTATCCGGCTTGGTCTCGACCCGGAATTGCCGACGGGAATCGTGATGTTCGGGAGCTACGGCTCCAGCCAGATGGAAAGCATCGCGAGGAGAATCGAGACCGCCCAGCTGAAGACTCAGCTCATTTTCATTTGCGGTCATAATGACAAGCTGCGCGAACACATCGAAAGCATGAAGCTGCCCTATCCGTTTCATTGCGTCGGTTTCACACCGGAGATTCCGTACTACATGCGCCTCGCCGATTTTTTCATTGGCAAGCCGGGTCCGGGGAGCATTACCGAAGCGCTCGTTATGCGCCTTCCCGTAATCGTGGAACGCAACGCATGGACGATGGTGCAAGAGCGCTTCAATACGGATTGGATCGCGCAGCATCAGCTTGGAGTAGTGCTGCCGTCGTTCCGTCAGATCGCAAGTGCGGTTTCAACGATGTTGGATCGAGAGCAATTCCTCCGGCTGCGCGCCAACGTAAACGCGATCGACAATCGCGCCGTATTCGAGATTCCAGAAATTCTGGAGGACATCATTGCTCGCCATCGCGCCGCAAACTCTACGTTCGCGCTCAGTTCGATCGCAGCGCGATTCGCTCGGGAAATTCACTACGGCATCTGAGGATCGATTCGGTCCCGTGCGCTCGCGGCGGTGTTGAACGCGACGTTTCTGGTCGTGTGCGCGCTCGCGGCAAGCGTTGCGCACTTGAAGACCGCATGTGCATTGGAACCGAATCCAAACGGCGCATTCGATTTTCACGCGGTGCAGTTGAAAGTACTAAGTGCCGAGGGGCGGCAAACGATTGGGTCAACACGTGTCACGGTCTCGCGAACCAACTCAACCGAAGAGATCAAAGGCGAGACCCGGTACTTCGACGGCGAGCACGACAGCGAAATCGAACGGCTATATGGCGTGGACGGTCACTCGACTCCCAGGCTCGACACCTACGAGCATTCATTTTTCAACGCCGACGGTACGCTTCACATGGTCGACACGCTCGACGCTAAATCCGGTCTCGGTTCATGCACGAGCTACGCGACGGGCAAGAGCAAGGTGCGCACGTCGAAGCTCGATGTCCCCTCCGATTCGTTCGCCGGCGCATCCGAACTGATGATGGTTGTTGGCAGCCTTCGACAGGGGCGTCGTGAAATCAGGTTTCACGCATTCGCGTGCGTTCCGGGACCTGAGCTGTTCAGCGTCGAGGCGTCGCTTCCGGGCCGATCGGAGAGTTGGCCCTTTTACGCAGGTAGTCTCGTTCGCCTCGACATGCGGCCCGACCTCGGCGCTCTGAATTTCCTGATCACGCCGCTCATGCCGACGATAGATGCGTGGTTCAGTCCCAACGACAATTGGAATTACGTCGGCGGCGAGTTCGACCGCTATTTCCGCGGACCTCACGTAGTTACGGTGCGAGTCCAACCTCCGGATTGAAGCCAGCCCGCTGAGTGAATTCATCGAGCACGCGCAGGTTCGCTCGCGGGCCGTTTGCTCTGCTGTAAAATCTTCTGCGGTTCCATTGCGGAAAGGTCGCGCACGAATTCCCGGTGACATCGCGAGAAGAACTGCGGAAGCGGTAGACCTCCGCGGCGCAACGCCATCTGATGCGACAATCCGACTACTATGAGGGTCGGATAGAAACGCAGGCGGTGAAGAAAGCGAGTCGCGCAGAGGCAGTATGCGGGACGTCCGACCCTGATGCGCGCGAGTTGCTCGGTCTGAAACTCCACATGCGCGATCTCCTCGCGGTAAATCTGCTCGCAAATTGCACGCAGGACGATCGACGCGGTCGCCTCGCCCAGGGCAGGATAGTAGATCTTCGCGATGATTTCGGCGGTGACGAGGACGCTGATCGAAACTTCAAGATTGCCGAACAGATTTCGCGCCCGCCAAAAGATTCCGTCGGTATAACCGCGCTTGATGCGCGCGATTCCATTGATCTCCATGAAGCGGCCGAGCACGCTCGCGTGGCGCTGTTCTTCGACGATCAGCATCCTAATCGCCTCCGGATAGGCGGTGTCGCCGGTGCGATCGGCCCATTGTCTTGCGTAGCGCATAAGATGACGTCCCTCGGAGTTTTCACCGAGCTGGAACCTCTGGATCGAATGAGCAATCGAGACGCGTTCCGCATCGCTCAAATCAGGACCGATATGCGGCTGAGGGAATCTCTTGCTCTGAAAATTCGGCAACCGATGACGCAGGTCTAGTGCGAGCTGCTTTCCGTTCAAACCGGGTCGCCTTCGAGTCGGAATCCGATCCGTATTTGCACCTGGAACGTCGGATCGCCCTTCTTGTTCACCGAGCCGCGAATATTACCGACCTCGAACCAGTCGATATTCCGAATCGTCTTGCGGGCCTTGGTTATTGCGTTGCGCACCGCCTGCTGGACGCTGTCCTCGGACACGCCGACGACCTCGATTACTTTGTACGTCTTTTCGGGCATGGGACTCTCCTTGCCTGATGCGCATCGCATCGGCGGTGGGCGGCTTGTGCTCTCCCGCTGCTTTATTCCGAATGTCTGCCTGCAATCAATAGCAGACAAAGTTGAACGCGCGCAGGGCGTTTACACAACACGAATCAGGGCGGAAAGCTGCTCTGGCGGAAGGAGGCTTCGTCGAGGGCTCGAGAAACTGTTGGTACGCGTTGTTCGACAGTCGAGAAGATGTTCGTTGCGATCCAGAAATTCGATCAGCGCTCTTTTGACGTAGTGGTTCCGCTTGTGCCCGGTTTCGAGCGCGAGGTTCTCGAGGCGCCGGATCGCTTCTTTCTTCGTCATCCGGCCGCCAATCATAGTGCACGCTAGTACGAGTGCGAAGTTCCAAGAGCCGCTCACAGTGGAAAAATCGACCGATCTGTGGATAAACGAAACGCGCGAAGTTGCGGCGAAAACTGCGGATATCGGCTCGGCGGCGAACGACATTCTTACATGATGGCGGTCGCGGTATATTCGTCAACGCGATGGCGCGAGGTTTATAGAGACCCCGACAAGCCTCGTAGGACGGCGCAGCGAAGAGGAGACATGGCGCAATAGTCCTTGTCGACGGATTCTGAAATTGGATTCGAAAACTCGTGACCCGATCCTCGTTACAGGCGCCGCCGGACGCGTGGGCAGCGTTGGTCGCACTATTGTCGAGCTGCTTCGTCAACGTGACCTTCCGGTCCGCGCACTCGTTCATCGCGAAGATGAACGCGCCGCGGAATTGCGCGCGACCGGCGCCGAGGTCGTGGCCGGCGACCTGACGGTTCCGGCGGATGTCGAGCGCGCGATGGAGGGTTGTCGGCGAATCTACTTCGGCATGAGCGTGTCGGCGCAGTACCTGGATGCGACCGTCATCGCGGCCGCGGTCGCGCGTGAGCGCGGCAGCATCGAGGCGTTCGTCAACATGTCGCAAATAACCGTCTCGCAAATGAGCCTGACCAGAATGACGGACTCGCCGCAGCATCGGCAGCACTGGCTGGCCGAGCAGGTATTGAACTGGTCGGAACTCCCCGTTGTGCACGTGCGCCCGACGGTGTTCCTGGAAAATCCTCTTTTCATGAATTTGGCCGCACAGTCGATAGCGCGGGATAACACGCTCCGGCTACCCTTCGGCACGGGGCAAACGTCGCCGGTTGCCGCCGAGGATGTTGCGGCAGTGATCGCTACCATTCTGGAAAACCCGGCTCCTCACATCGGCAAGATCTACGAGCTGACCGGGTCCACGTCGCAAGACATGACAGGCGTTGCGGCGGAATATTCGTCCGCGTTAGGCCGGAAAATCACTTATGTCGACGTACCTCTCGAGCAGTGGCGCGACTCAGATCTTCGCAACCTGAAGCTGCCCGAGCACGTCTTCAAGCACATCCTCACGATGGCTCGTCTGCATGCCGCCAACCGTTACGATCGCATCACGCACGCCGTCGAGACGATCACGGGAAGGCCGGCGACGAGTATCCGTGATTTCGTAGCGTGACGAGCGGCAATGTTCGCGCCGAATCGCTAGCCCTGGGCGAGACCTCGATTGCGACGAATCTGTGAGCGGTCTACGGTCGGAGCTGCGGAGAGTGACCGGTGTTCAGGACCGACGCGATCGCTATTGGAAGAAAAATCCTCATCGGAGTTTCGGTACTGGTATGCATGGCGTCCTCAATTGCACGGGCTGCCGAAAGCTCGAGTCATACTCCGACTACCCCGATTCGGCATTTGATAGTTATCGTCGGCGAAAATCATAGTTTTGATAATTTGTTCGGCGCCTATCAGCCGATCGCCGGGCAAACCGTATCCAATCTGCTTTCCGAGGGAATCATCAACGCGGACGGAACGCCGGGTCCCCATTTCGGCAAAGCGCAACAGTGGCAAGCGAGCGCGACGGATAAATACTCGATCGCTCCTCGGCGCACACGGCCATTCGCGTCACTGCCGCAGCCGAATTCCACATTCGCGTTCGGACGCAAACCGAATGAGCCGGATTCACGATTCCCCGCCGACTTGCCCGATGGACCATTCCAGCAAAGCCACTACGCTCCGTATCAGCTCTCGTTCACCGGAGACCCGGTCCATCGTTTCTTTCAGATGTGGCAGCAGTTCGACGAGGGCCGCAACGATCTGTACCCTTGGGTCGCGACCACTATTGGAATGGGCAGCGGGGGCAATCCGCCGCCGGTTCCTTTTACCGATCAAAGTACCCATCAAGGCGGTATCGCGATGGGCTTTTACAATATGATCCAAGGCGACGCGCCAGTTTTCAAATTCATCGCCGACCACTACGCGATGAGCGACAACTTTCACCAGGGGATCATGGGCGGTACCGGCGCCAGTTTTATCTTCCTCGGCACGGGAGATCTTGCCTTCTATAGCGACGGCAACGGGAATCCCGCGACGCCGCCCGCCAGATTGATAGAAGATCCGGATCCATGGCCGGGTTCCAACAACTGGTACAAGCAAGACGGTTACGAGGGTGGCTCATACGTGAACTGTGCCGACTTGTCGCAGCCGGGCGTCGCGCAAATCGTGGTGTATCTGCGTGCTCAGGGGCGCCCTCCCCGATGCGATCCCGGCCACTACTATCTCGTCAACAACTACGGCCCTGCGTACAACGCGAACGGAACTGCGGTTGATGTGAAGCAACATCCCTACACCCTGCCACCGCAGACCCTGCCGAACATCGGCGAGGCACTGAGCAAAGCGGGCGTGTCCTGGAAGTATTACATCGGCGGGCTCAAACGCGGCGGCGCGCAGCACTCGGGCGCCAACGATACATGGTGCTCGATTTGCAATCCGTTGCAGTACAACAAGAACGTCATGACCACTGCGCTGCGCAGTAAGATCGTCGATGTTTCAGAATTTTACGGCGACGCCGAAAACGGCAGTCTGCCGGAGGTCTCGTTCGTGCGGCCGTACGAGCCGTATTCGGGGCACCCGGCTAACTCTGCGGTTTCCGCCTACGAGTATTTCGTCCTGAGCATCGCAAACAAGGTGATCAGCAAGCCTGACCTGTTCGCCTCAACCGCGATCGTGATCACTCTGGACGAGGGCGGGGGATATTATGATTCCGGCTACATACAGCCACTAGATTTCTTCGGCGATGGCACCAGGATCCCGATGCTCGTGATTTCGCCCTACGTTAAACCCGGCACGATCGATCATGCTTATTGCGACCACGGATCGATCTTGAAGTTCATCGAAAAAAACTGGAAGCTGGCGCAGCTGTCGGCGCGGAGTCGCGATAATCTGCCCAACCCGATCGCAGCGCCTAACAATCCCTACGTCCCAACCAACCCTCCCGCCATCGGCGATCTGATGACGGTGTTCGACTTCGCTGACAAACAGTCCAGCCCACCGTTAATCATCCCCGGCGGAATCTGAGACCTCGGGCCGGCCGTCTACGAAGCGTTGCGCTTAGGCAAATCGGAACAGAGAATCGAACCCAGCTGGAGTTTTTCCGATGGGACTTTTGATCGAAGGCGTCTGGAAAGATCAGTGGTACGAGACGGAGAGCGGCGGCGGCGAATTCGTCCGTGGCGAATCCTCGTTCCGAAGTTGGGTTACACCTGACGGCTCGCCGGGCCCGTCAGGCGAAAGCGGATTTGCCGCTGAGCCCGGCCGTTATCACCTGTACGTTTCGCTCGCCTGTCCGTGGGCACATCGCACCCTCGTCTTTCGCAAGCTGAAGGGCTCCCTTCATGGGCAAAAACGGATGGGCGTTCGCGGCGCCGGATGGATCGCTCTCGCCCAGCTCGACGCGCGACGATCTTTTCGGAGCGCGCTACCTCCACGAGATCTATACTCGCGCGAACCCGCGCTTTTCGGGGCGAGTCACCGTGCCGGTACTGTGGGACAAGAAGCGCGCAACGATCGTCAACAACGAATCGTCCGAGATCATCCGGATGCTGAACAGCGCGTTCGACGCATGGGGAAATGCTGCTCTCGATTTCTATCCGCGTGATTTGCGCGCCGAGATCGATCGCATCAACGCCTTCGTTTATCCGAACGTCAACAATGGCGTTTATCGGTGTGGCTTCGCGACCACGCAAGCGGCGTACGAAAAAGCGTTCGATTCGCTGTTCGCCGCGCTCGACGAGCTCGAACAGCGCCTCGGGCGTATGCGCTACCTGGCTGGGGCGCGATTGACCGAAGCCGATTGGCGCCTGTTCACCACGCTCGTCCGCTTCGACGCGGTCTACTACGGTCACTTCAAATGCAATCTTCGCAGAATCGTCGACTATCCAAATCTGTGGAACTACCTGCGCGAGTTATACCAGGTCCCGGGCGTCGCCCAGACCGTCAGCCTCGCGCAAATCAAGCGGCACTACTACGCGAGTCACGGGACAATTAATCCGACCCGGATCGTCCCGAAGGGCCCCGCGATCGATTTCAGCACGCCGCACGATCGTTCGCGCTTTCAGTCTGCCAGGGAAGAAAATTGAATTTCAGAAATCTCAGGTTTTCGTGCAGCATCGGATACCGATCGCGCCTCGCCGATGCTCGGCGAGCACACCGATGAAGTTCTGCGAGACCTTCTCGGAGTGACGCCCGACGAGATCGATCGGATGCGCAAGCGCGGCATCATATGAAGAGAGATGCAGTCAGACGACCTTGTCGCTGTGCATCTTTGCGATCTGCTCCGCGCTGTAACCCATTTTCGCAAGCACCTCGTCGGTATGCTCGCCCAGTAGCGGGGCGCCCGTTATCTTCGGCTTGAAGTCAGAGAACTTGATCGGACTGCCGACCGTGAGGTACTTGCCGCGTTTTTCTTCATCCACCTCAACCACAGTGCCGCTCGCCCGCAGGGCAGGATCGTTGGCTATTTCCTTCATCGACAGCACCGGCGCGCATGGCACACCGAACTTCCGCAGGATTTCGACCGCTTCGTATTTGGTTTTGTCCGCCAGCCACTTCTCGATCTCTGCAAAAATGTCGAAGATGTGGGGCTGGCGCGCACGAGGCGTCGTGTAGGCGGGATCGTTTGCCCATTGCGGCTTGCCGATAGCCTGGCAGGTCGGACCCCAATTCTGCTCCTGGATCGTGAAATAGATGTATGCGTTTGGATCCGCTTGCCAACCCTTGCACTTGAGTATCCAGCCGGGCTGCCCGCCGCCGCCCGCGTTACCGCCGCGGGGAACAGTGTCGGTAAACTTTCCGTTCGGGTACTGCGGATACTCTTCCAGATAGCCGACGTGATCGAGCCGTTCCTGGTCCCGCAACTTGACCCGGCACAGATTCAGCACCGCGTCCTGCATCGACACCGCCACCTTCTGTCCTTTGCCAGTCTTCTGGCGTCCAATCAGCGCGGTCAGGATGCCGATGGCGAGATGCATCCCGGTGTTGCTGTCGCCAAGGGCCGCAGCGCTAATCGTGGGCGGGCCGTCCCAAAACCCCGTGGTCGACGCCGCGCCGCCAGCGCACTGCGCAACGTTCTCATAAACCTTGAGGTCCGCGTAGGGCGAGCCTTCGCTGAAGCCTTTGACCGAGCCGAAGATGATCCGCGGGTTAAGTTCCTGAATGTGCTCCCACGTGAAGCCCATCCGGTCCAGCGCGCCGGGCGCGAAGTTCTCGACCAGCACGTCGGCCTCGCGAATCAGCTTCTCGAGGATCGCCTTGCCTTCAGGCGTCTTGGTGTTCAGCGTCAGTGACTTCTTGTTGCTATTGAGCATCGTGAAGTACAGCGCGTCGAGATCGGGGATGTCGCGCAATTGGTTGCGTGTGACGTCTCCGACTCCCGGACGCTCCACTTTCAGCACTTCCGCGCCGAACCACGCCAACAACTGTGTGCATGCCGGTCCCGCCTGAACGCCTGTGAAGTCGATAACTTTTATTCCTTCGAGCGGCAGTGCCATGATCAAATGCTCCCCGTTGCTTTTACTTTGACTGAGACAGCGAACTTTTCGGGTTCAGGTCCTGAAGATGCCCACTCTCAGTTCCCGCTTTCGGATCGATGATGCAATTGATAAGTGCCGGTTTGCCTGAAGCCAGCGACTCGCCCAGCGCCCGCTTGAGGCTTTCTGGATCGGTGACGTGATAGCCGGTACCGCCAAACGCTTCGATGAGTTTGTCGTAGCACGCCTCTTTCATGAGAACGGTCGGCGCGGGATCGTCACCTCCGCTCCGGTTGACGTCATCGCCGCGGTAGATACCGCCGTTATTGAAGACTGCGATCACGACTGGCAACCGGTAACGGCAGATGGTCTCGATCTCCATGCCACTGAAGCCGAACGCGCTGTCGCCTTCGACGGCAACGACGGGTTGGCCGCTGACCACAGCCGCGCCGATCGCGTAACCCATGCCGATGCCCATCACGCCCCAGGTGCCGCTGTCGAGACGTTTGCGAGGTGCGTGCATATCGATGATGTTGCGGCCGAAATCCAACGTGTTGGCCCCTTCGTTGACGACATAGATGTCCGGTCGGTCGGCCAGCACGTCGCGTATCGCGCGAAGCGCGCTGTAGAAGTTCATCGGCGTCGGATTGGCGTTGAGATGCGCCTGCATGCGCTCGACATTTTGCTGCTTGTGCTTTGCGATCGCTTCGAGCCAGGCGGCGCTTGCCTTGATTTGCCCGGGCTTGGTCGCCTCCAGCAGGCACGACATCGCCGAGCCGATATCGGCAACGACTGGAGCGGCAACAGGGCGGTTGCTGTCGATTTCCGTGGCCGCGATGTCGACCTGCACGAATTTCGCGGTTGGCGACCATTGCGGCGCTTTGCCATGCGCGAGAAGCCAGTTCAGTCGCGAGCCTATCAGCATCACTACGTCGGCCTGGCCGAGAACAAATGCGCGCGCCGCCGCCGCTGATTGCGGATGGTTGTCAGGCAGCAGTCCTTTCGCCATCGACATGGGCAGAAACGGAATGCCCGTCGTTTCGATCCACTTTCGAATATCGTCGTCCGCCTGCGCGTAAGCTGCACCTTTGCCAAGAACGATCAGCGGGCGCTCGGCCGCAGCAAGCACGTTGACAGCGCGCTGGACTGACTCGGGAGACGGGATATTCCGCGGAGCCGGGTCCACCACCTGCACCAGCGATCGTGCTGCCGCGTCGGCGTCCAGAGTCGCGCTCAGCACTTCTGCGGTCAGATCGAGATAGACGCCACCCGGTCGCCCTGACAGTGCCGCGTGAATCGCACGAGCGACTCCGGTCCCTATGCCTTGAGGGCGACTGACGCGAAACGCCGCTTTGGTGTACGGCTTTGCCGCGTTCAACTGATCCAGTTCTTCATAGTCACCTTGCTGGAGATCGATGATCGCGCGGTCGCTCGATCCGCTGATTTGGATCATCGGGAAACCGTTGGTGGTCGCATTCGCGAGCGCGACCATACCGTTCAAAAAGCCGGGCGCGGACACGGTGAGGCAAATCCCCGGCTTTTTGGTGAGGTAGCCGGCGATCGCGGCTGCGTAGCCGGCCGATTGTTCATGGCGAAAGCCGATGTATCGCATGCCTTCCGCCTGCGCCAGGCGGGCCAGGTCGGTTATCGGGATTCCAGCTACGCCGTAGATGGTGTCGATCCCGTTAAGCTTCAACGCGTCCACTACAAGGTGGAACCCGTCGGTGATGGCTGCTGGGGTCATGTCGCTTTCCCCCTTGCTCCCTATTTCTCCGTTGCTTTGAAGAGAGCAGCAACGTCTCGTCGGACGATTTTCCCCATCGCATTCCGGGGCAGCGCTGACACGATTCGGATCTGCTTGGGAACCTTAAAGTCGGCCAGTCGCTCACGGCAAAAAGCCTGAAGCTGACCCGGATCGATTTTCCCCTTGAGCACAACCGCCGCCCAAACCTCTTCGCCGTACTTCGCATCCGGCACTCCAAAAACCGACGCCTCAGCCACGTCGGGATTTGCCTCCAGGGTTTCCTCGATCTCGGTGGGCGAGATCTTCTCTCCTCCGCGATTGATCTGGTCCTTGATGCGCCCGGTTATTGCGAGATAGCCGTCGCCGTCGAGGATACCGATGTCGCCGGTGCGAAAGTATCCATCGATAAATGACGCTGCGTTCTCTTCCGGGTTGTTGAGATATCCGCTCATCACGTTGGGACCGCGCACCACTACTTCACCCGGCGCATTCGCGGGTAGATGCTTGCCGGCGTCGTCGATTATGGCAATCTCGACTCCCGTGCCGAACCCGACGGTACCGGGCTTGTGAGAGCGCGGCGGCAATGGATTGGAAGCTACCTGGTGGGACGCTTCGGTCATTCCATACGCCTCGACTACCGGTGCACCAAAGCGGCTTTCCATGTTGCGGAGCACTGCTGGAGCAAGCGGCGACGAACAGGATCGAATGAAACGCGGACCACCGCTCGGCGCGCCGTCGGTGTCGGCCCTGATTAGAAGGATTTGATGGATCGTCGGCACGGCCGTGTACCAGGTCGCGCGATGCTCCAGAAACATTCCCCAGAAGGCGGGAGCTGAGAAGCGCGGTGGCACTATCAGCGTCCCTCCCGAGACCAACGTGGACAGAGCGGCGCCAATCAACCCATGCCCATGAAACAGAGGCATAACTACAAGGCTGCGGTCCGCGGCTGTCAGGCGATACTGCTCGGCGGTGTGGAGCGCAGACGAGAGCACGTTGGCGTGTGTCAGTGGTACCACCTTCGGACGCCCCGTGGTTCCGCTGGTATGCATGAACAGCGCGATGTCGCCTGGATCAGGCAGAGCGTCGCTACCGGGCGACTGGCTAGGCACGCCAGCCAGAGTGACTCTTCCCGATAAGTCCACGGAGGGCACCCATATCGGCACATCGGCGGCTACTGCAGCGTCCTTGGCCAACGCGTTGTCGCCTTCCGCGATGATCGCGCGAGCGTGGCAGTCCTCGAGTGAAGATCGGAGCTCGTCGCGCTTGTAGGCCGGATTGAGGGGAGCTGCCACCACACGGGCACGGGTCAGAGCCAGAAACAGCACCAGAAATTCCAATCCATTGGCAAGGGACATTGCCACGCAGTCTCCAGGCTTGAGCCCGGAACTGGAGAACTGCTGAGTGAGTCGTTCGATTTCGCCAGACAAGACTCGATAGGTGATCGCTATTGAAGGAACTGTCGAAACTATCGCGTGGTCGACCGCATTAGGATTCTCGAACAGTTGCGTCAAACTATTTCGCTGCATAATGCGCCAAGCTTGGCTCATTCCTGTTGAAACGTTCAATCTGGAAAGCGAACCCTGATCGACGCGCTGTCGGCGATCGCCTGACACGCGAGTATCCAACCCTGCTTCAGGTCGTTCTTGTCCAACACCTGATTGTGGCGCAAGTGGACCTCGCCCGCTTCGAGCGTGCACATACAGGACCCGCACGCGCCGCTCTGACATGAATGGGGCGCTTTCAGTCCGGCGCGCAACATCGCATCGAGGATGGGTTCGATCCGCGAGCAGGTCAGCTCGTGATGCACTCCGTCCAGTTCGACCTCGAGCCGGACTTGGCCATTCGCGCGCGGCTCCACGACCGGCAGCGCGTCTTCCTCTTCGGGCAAAGAGACGAAGCGCTCGACGTGGATTCGTGCCGGCGCGACGTTGAGCCCGCGAAGCGCTTCGAGCGCACAGTCCATGAACGCTTCAGGACCGCACACGTAGCAGTCTGCGCGGATCCACGATCGCGACAGTTCGGCGAGCTGCGCGGCCGACGGCAAACCCTGAACCGAGTCGAGCCAGTGAATCAGCTGGAACCGGGTCGGATGATCATTTGCCAGCGCGTGCAGCTGGTCGCGGAAGATCACCGACCACTCGTCGCGGTTCGCATATATAAGGTAGAGGCGGCCGTGACCCGCGATGAGCGCGGACCTGATGATCGAGAAGATAGGCGTGATACCGCTGCCGCCCGCGAAGAGAATGAAGTCGTCGTCGATCGAGTGGGGAGTGAAGTGGCCGGCGGGCGGCTTAACTTCGATCGTGTCACCCGCATTGATTCGATCGCATATCCAGTTGGACGCTCGGCCATCGGCGACGCGCTTGATAGTGACGCGATGTGGTTCTTCGATCAGCGGGCAACTGGCGAGCGAATAGCATCGCAGCAGATGGCGACCGTCGTGCGCGATGCGCAGGGTCAGGAACTGTCCGGGACGATAGCGAAATGTCTCCGCAAGTTCCGGCGGGATCTCGAAAACGATGGACTTCGCGTCGGCGGTATCGTCGATCACCTCGAGAACGCGCAGAGGATAGTAAGTCATACGGCTCAGTGCGCGTTGGTGATCCGCAACTGGGCGCCGCTGATGAACCGCGACTCATCGGAGATGAGAAACAGCACGAGATTCGCTACGTCCCTTGGATCGCAGAAGCGTGACGTCGGGTCTCCGTCGTAACTCACGCGCGCCGGGTCGGGATTGCCCAGCAGCGGCAGCGTCATCGGCGTCAACACGCCGTCGGGATGAATTGAATTGCAGCGAATCCGGTAGCCGCAACTCTTGCAGTGGACGGCGACGCTATGGGTGAGCGCCGCGACCGAGCCTTTTGAACCGCTGTACGATACCGCGAACGCGAGACCCTCAGCCGCTATCGACGACATGTTGACGATCGAGCCGCCGCCGTTGGACTTCATCGCGGCCACACCGAACTTGCAGCCAAGAAAGTAGCCGTCGGCGTTGACGCGATGGACTTTCTGCCATTGCTCGAGCGTAGCGTCCTCAATCGATCCCATCACGAGGACGCCGGCGTTGTTGACGAGCCCGTCCAGCCGGCCAAATCGATCGTGAGTGGCGGCCATCACGGCCTTCCAGTCGTCCTCGCTCGAGATGTCGTGGCGGGCGAACATAGCATCGTCACCGATCTCGCGTGCGAGTGAGCGGCCGCCGTCCTCGTTGAGGTCGGTGATTACGACGCGCGCGCCTTCGCCGGCGAGCAGGAGAGCGTCCTGCTTGCCGATACCGCTGGCGCCGCCGGTAACGATGACAACTTTTCCCTGAACGCGTCCCATGCCGTTTTTTCCCATCGCGGATTCTACGATCTTGCTTGCGCCTGCTTCGCGCCTTGCGTCACCATTGCCGCCGCGGAGCGGCCGGCGCGCCGGCCCGACGAGATGCAATCCGCGAGCGCCAGTCCGCTCACGTAGTGATTCGACGCGATCCCGACCGCCGCGCGGCCTGCGGCGTACAACCCCGGCACGGTGCCACCGTGAGAGGTTCGTACTGCTCCATCGGTCTCGTCGACGCGCAGGCCGCCCAGCGTAAGCGCGGCGCATGGAAACACGCGCTTGTCGACCGAAATGTCGAGTGCATAGAACGGCGGCGATTCGAGTGGGAGGATCAAATCGCGTGACTTGCCCAACGGATCATCGCCGCCATGCGCCGCCTGGTTGTAGCTCCGCCAGCTTTGAAGCAACACCGCGGGATCAGCGCCGATCCGGCGGGCGAGACCCTCTATCGAGCTGCTGCGCTTCGCGCCCGCAAACGTCAGGACGATCGCGGGCACGCTCTGAAATCCCCATAGCCGGCCGAACAGCGCTTCTCTGACCGCATCGCGTCGGATCGTCGAATCGATAATGAGCCAAGCCTTGCCGCCATGATGCTCGCACATTTCGTAGCCGAGCTTGGCGCCGTACACCTCCTCGTTGCAGAAGCGCACGCCGCCTCCGTCAACAATCATGCCGCGCGCCCACGCCAAGGGAGGATTGATGAACCGCCACGCGGACACGCGCTCCAACCGTGCGCATTCTCCGCCCACCGATTGACCCAAGCGAATTCCGCTACCGTCACATCCCGAGGTTCCCAGCCGAAAGTTGCGCAAATAATTCGGCGCGTGGCGGGCGACCATTTCGCGATTGAATATGAATCCTCCGGTACTGAGCACTACCCCTCCGCGAGCGCGGACCAGCCGCGAATGAGCTTCTGCCAGTTCCACGCCGAGCACACGCCGGCGCAGCATGTCCGAAACGCCGGGCGCCGGATAATACGTTCGCTCGGCCCAGCGGCTGAGTCGGCGATGACGTCGTGCAGCGCGGCTGTCGTTTTCAAACTGCCAGAGTTCGGCGCCAAGCACGGCACCGCTTCTGCTGTCGACGATCAGACGCCGCACCGAGGATTGGGTCGTCACGCGCGCGCCGGCATCGTGGACGCTTTTGCGCAGCGCCCGAAACAGCATCGCACCCGACAGCCCGGCGCCTTTGACGCGATGCCCGCGCGGTGCCGGCGGATGTTTCCCCGCATACTCCTTAACCGTCTCGTTGCCGGAGAAATAAAGGTAATAGCCGTCGGCCGGATACGAGGTCTTGCACGGCGGCACAGCGGAGTCGAACTCGACGCCATGCGCCTCCAGCCATTCGATCATTTCGACGCTGCTGTCGCAGAAGCTGCGCAGAGTAGTCCGGCCGACCGCATCGCCGACTTCCATGCACAGGTACTCGTACATCGCCTCGGGGGAATCGTCGTAGCCGGCAGTCTTTTGAAAGCGCGTGCCGCCACCCGCATACACGACGCCGCCGCTTTTGGCGCTCGCGCCGCCGCCGCCAAAACGGTCGGTGACGATGACTGCGGCGCCCGCATTTGCGGCCTCGATGGCTGCGCACGCTCCTGCGGCGCCAAATCCCACCACCAGCACATCGCAGTGATCGTCCCACGGGACGGATTGCTCGCCGTCGACGCGCAACGGCGCAGCAATCGGTGTGGCTCCGGAATTGCTCGCGTCGATCGCGGTATCAGGTCCGATGCTGAGCGTTTGAGGCAACGAAAAAACCTCTATTCGATTACTATCGGCGAAAATTCGGTCGGAGGACCCAGGTAGCCCCTGCCCGACGGCGGCTGACTGCCGTCAACGTCTTTGACGCCGTAACGTTCGGCGAGCTCGGCGGAGAAAAATGTCTGCCCGCTCAACTCCATCCGCTTGGGATCGTTGTACAATGCGTCGATGATGCGCCCACCGAATTCTGGCGATTCCGCCACCGCCAGCATCGGTCCGTACTTCGAGCGGTTGGCGTCGATCATCATCACCTTCTCGGTCTTCACGAGGCCGAGCCACACCGAGACCACCACGACCCCGTGCGGCTTAAAGTCGTGCGCCATGTCGTGCGACATCTTGTCGACTCCGGCCTTGGCGGCACCGTAGGCCGGTCCATGCACATAGGCCTTTGCGCCGGGCGATGACGAGTTGAACACTACGCCGCCGTTGCGAATGAGCATCGGAGCCGCCAGCCAGGTCGCGACATAGTTTGAACGGAGGCCGACGTCGAGCACCTTCGCAAAATCCAGCGGCTTGCTCCAGAACGGTCCTGAATCGGTGAGGCCGTTGGGAATCGCAGTGGCGTTGTTCACCAAAATGTCGAGCCGCCCGGACTCCTTCTCGATCTGCTTGAACAGCGCGCGCACCTGGTCGTCGTCGCTGTGATCGCAGACCACGGCGATTCCACGGCCGCCACGCTTGGTAACCTCCTCGGCGGTGGCGAACACCGTGCCGCCGAAAGGATTGTCACCGGTCTTTCCGCTGCGCCCCGTAACATAGACAGTTGCACCGGCGGCGCCCAATGCGATCGCGATACCCTTGCCGACTCCCAGGCTCGCACCGGTTACCAGCGCAACGCGATCTTTGAGCATGTCAGACTCCTGCCAGATGGTGTGCGGCGATATAGCCAAACGTCATCGCCGGACCCAGTGTCGAGCCGGCGCCCGGATAGCTCGGACCCATCACCGCCGCTGATGTGTTGCCGGTCGCGTAAAGGCCCGGAATCGGCTGCCCGTCCTCGCGCAGAACGCGCGCGTACTCGTCGGTCAGCAAACCGCCCTTAGTTCCGATGTCGCCAGCATCGATGCGCATCGCATAGAAGGGAGGCTTGGCGATAGGTGCGAGACAAGGATTCGGCTTGACGTTGACGTCGCCGTAGTAGCGATCGAAATTGTTGCTGCCCTTGCCGAATTCCTTGTCGTCGCCGCTGGCGGCGTACTGATTCATCCGCGCGACCGTCTCGCGCAGGCCTTTCGCATCGACCTCAATTTGCGCAGCAAGCGCGTCGAGCGTTTCCGCCTTGAAATAAACTGTCCCGGCCCAGGACGCCGGCAGCGACTTGTCGGGACGCACCATGCCGGGCAGCAGCGGTCCGCATGGATATTTGCGGCGGAATTCGGCGTCGAAGATGAGCCACGCCGGCATGTTGGCGTTGCTGTTCTCATGATCGGAGTACATTGCATAAACGACCTCGCTGTAAGGCGCGGCCTCGTCGACGAACCGCCGACCCAGTCGATTGACCATCACGCATCCCGGCAGGTTGCGCTCGACGAACAGCGCTCGCCGCTTCTCCCGGCCCATCACGAAAACTGTCGGCGCCCACCATGCATGATCCATCAGGGCCACTTGCGCGCCTACGCTCTGTCCCGCGCGGATCGCGTCGCCAGTGTTGCTCGGGGGCGTGACGGTCCATTCGGCGCGGGTCGGCTTGGGCAAGTACTCATCCCGCATCGCCTGGTTGTGCTCGAAACCGCCTGCAGCGAGGATAACGCCGCGCCTCGCGGCGATGCGGACCGTCGTGCCGTTCTGAGTCGCAACAATTCCCACGACTCGCCGCGCGTCGGTGACCAGCGATTCCAACGCGGTGTTGAGCCACAGCGGAATGTCGCGATCCATCATCGAGCGCCGCAGCGAACCGACCAGCGAGCTTCCCAGCGTGAGGCGGCGATCGCGCTTGTTCCGAAAGCGCCACGGCAGATCGAGCCAGTACCGGGCCATGCGACGCACGAAGAGCGTGGTCCAGCCGCGCTCCTTGCACAATATGACGTGCGCCTCGCCCGCCGTCATGGTGATGCGGCCGGCGATCAGCGTGCCTGGCTGAGGCGGGCGCATGCGGGCAAATTCCTTGCCGAGCCGCGCGGCGTTGAACGGTAACGGATCCATCGTGCGATAACCGGGCTTGGACCCGGGCAGCGCCGGATAGTAGTCGGAATAATTGGGCATCGCGCGATACCTCAAGCAGGTCTTCTCTTCGAGGTAACGCACCATTCGCGGTGCATGCTCGAGATAAGCGAGCAGGCGCGCTTCGGAAACCATCCCGCGCGTCGCGGCCCTGAGGTAAGTTAGAGCATCGTCGTAACTGTCGTTGGCTCCTGCAGCCTTCAAGAGATGATTGCATGGCACCCATACACCGCCACCGGAAATAGCGCTCGTGCCTCCGTAGAGGTCGCTCTTTTCCAGCACCGCGACGGATTGGCCGAGGTCGCGCGCGACAATCGCGGCAGTCAGTCCGCCCGCGCCGGAGCCGACGACGACGACGTCGAACTCATGATCCCATGGCGCATCGCCGGACGGCGCGCCGCGTCTCATCCCGCCGCTCATATGAAAAAGTCTGTGTTGCCGAGTCCGAGCAGCACGCCGCCATAGTTGCGCCCGAATTTGTCGGGATTATTGGCGTAGTGCATGCGCGCCGAATGGATGTCCACGAAGAATCGCCCGATGGGATTGTCGGTATAGATTCCCTGCCCACCGCAGGCGTGGAACAGGCGATCGATATGATCTGCGCAGCGTCCGGCGACAGCGGCGGATTGATAGCGGTAATGAATCCGGTCGTTGACGTCGAGCGCCTCGCCGCGCCGGATCGTCGCCATCATGGCGCCGAAGTTTCGATGCAACGCCAACTTCATATCATCGATCGCCAACGCCGCGTCGGCCGCAGCGAGTGCTGCCGCGGGATCCTCCGCCGTGCGCCCCTGGTCGTTGATGCTCACGCGCCTGGATCCGTACTCGCGAAACGCGTTGAGCGCGCCCTGCAACGCGCCGATCGACGCGCTCGAGACGGCGCGCACGAATATCTGACCGAAGGGCAGCCGATACAGCGGGGCGGGATTGACGCTCAAGCCCGGACTGGTTCCAGCGAATCCATCGATTGCGCGATGAGTCCGATACTCGGGCACGAAGGCGCCGTCGATGACGACTTCCTTACTCCCCGTCCCCTTGAGCCCGACCGTGTGCCAATTGTCGTTGATCGTGACGTCGGAGCGCGGCACCAGGAAGGTTCGGTAATCCGGCACGCCATTTTTCGATGAAACGATACCGCCGAGAAAGAGCCAGCTTGCGTGATCGACGCCGCTCGAGAAGCCCCATCGCCCGCTGAATCGAAAGCCACCGTCAACCCGCTCCAACTGTCCTTTAGGCATGTAGCTCGACGCGATCAGCACGGAACTGTCGCTGGCCCAGACGTCTTCCTGCGCGCGCAGATCGAACAATGCCAACTGCCAGTTGTGCACGGCAACGACGCCGTAAACCCATCCGCTGGACATGCATCCTTCGGCGAGAGTCATCTGGATGTCGAAGAAGACTCCGGGATCCAGTTCGTAGCCACCGTATCGCCTCGGCTGGATGACGCGGAACAGCCCGGCATGTTTGAAGTCGGCGATCGTCTCCGCGGGAATCGAGCGATTCTGCTCCGCGAGCGCGGCGCGCTGTGCCAAAAGCGGCACCATCTCTCGCGCGCTCGCCAAGAGAGACTTGGCGAGGTCAGTCTCGTTGCTGTCGGTGCCTACGTTCACGTGATGCAAGAGTCGCCTGATATTTCCATGGATTCATCGTCCGAAAAGACTATGACTCCGCCAATTAGCCGAGCCAGATCACACTGCTGAGCAACACCCGCACCAGGGTTGTCTGCCGAGTCACGCCAATTTTCGAAAAGATCGCCCGCAGATGTGCGCGGGCCGTGTTCTTGCGGATGTTGAGTGCATCGGCGGCCTCGTCGAGCGTGAGCCCGTTGGCGAGCGCCAGCGCCAGCGACGACTCCGCCGGCGTAAGGTCGAACAGCCGGCGCACCATCTCGCGGGAAGCTTCGGACTTCCGCTCGGCGTCACGAATGAAAAGCGCGCACGACGGACGGCGCTTGGTTTTCGACGAACCGGCATTGGGCAGGCTTCGGATCAGCACTCCCAACTTGCCGCGAGCAGACTTGCGAGTGATCGAGATCGCGCTGACGACGGCCGGCGTGGCGCCGTTCAGCGCCTGTCTCACCAGCCGCTGGAGTTCGCGATTCTCCGCGGCTACATCTGCCCGCAGTGCGCCATCGACAAGTCGCAGGCCGTCGCCTTCGCGGATCATTTCGTCGGCGACCGGGTTGCTCTTCAACACAGAGCCGGTCTCGTCGAGCATTACCGTGCCGACCAGCATGCGATCGACAGTGCCCGCATACAGGCGACGTTCGGAATCCACAACTTCCAGCTGCGAATGCAGACGCACGGCGCGCTTGAGATGCGGCAGGACGACGGTGCATAGCGCCTTGTCATTTTCGGAAAACGGCGGCTCGCGATGCGGGCGGGCGACGCGAAGCCGGCATTCGATGCCGTCGTCGGTGCGGATGTCCGCGCCGAGCGCGTGCAAAATGTCGAGCGGCTTCAGGAACTGCTGGTAGAACTCGCTTTCGCGCCAGTTCGCTTCGCCGATCAGCTCCTCTACTGTGACGACGCGGTCGGGCGGCAAATCGACGAAAGGATCGAGCGCGTAATAGTGCTTGTTGTATTCGGCTTCGCGGGTGATAGGCCAATCGCCCGCCGAGTTCACCATCAACGGCGCGAGATCAGCGGACGGCGGGCGCAGCATCAGTGTGACGTAGCTGGCGCGCAGATGACGACGCAGAAGGTCCAGCGCGCTCTTCCACGGCACCGTTTCCAGCGGACCTTCGTAGATCGCGGCAAGCAGCTCGCTGAAGTCTGCTAGTGACAGCGAGACAGAATCGTGATGCAAATCGCTGCGCGCACGCCGGGTCGCCTTGCGCATCCCATTCATCTACGCCAAGGCGCGGATAACTGCGATATGCGATGGGCTAGTCTTCGAATACGTGATGCGGGACTGGTGGATCGGGCAAACGGACGTTCTGCTCTATCACGTGGCGCTTGCCGACTTCCTCGGGAACTTCGGACTCGTCCACGTAAAACTGCTTGTACCATTCGCGCAGTTGATAAATGGGCCCGTCGCCCTCGCATAGCAGCGGATTGTCGATGCGGACCTTGTTATCCCAGATGGTTACGTCCTGGTAGAAGCCCTGTTGGATGCCCTTGATATAAGCGCTGACGATCTGACGGGACATCTCGTCGCTCAGTCCCTCCATTTTTCGCACGATCATCCCGAAACGAAGATCGAAGCACTTCAGATGAATCGGAACGTGGCAGTTGAGCAGGATGGAATCGATGGGGAACCCACCCATCTCGCCTTTCATCTCGGTGATCTGATACGCGGGCCCGAAGTACGTCGCGCAGGTTGCCAGACTGCCCTGATTTCCCTGTGTCCCCTTGCCGATCATTATCTGGGTCGCCTTATGACCCTGGAATATGTTCGCGAAGTAGTCGACCGGCGCGCTATGCACGACCGGAAAGTGCGCCATGTCTGCCACGTTATCGATCAACTCCCGGCAGTTGGTATTGATGGTCCACTTCTCGATGACCCAGTCGCTCCACTTGTCGGAGAAGCACGCGTCGATCCGCGGAATCGAAACTTCCGGCGGCGGCAGGCTGTCTTCAGGATCGTTCCAGACGAACAGCAGCTTGTTCTGCTCGCAAGTCGGCCATGCCTTCACGCGCGCCTTGGGCGGGATACGCTTGCTGTAGGGAATATTGTTGCATTTGCCGTCGGCGCCCCAGCTCCAGTTATGAAACGGGCAGCGCACCGAGTTACCGCGAACCTCGCCGCGGCTCAGATCGGCGCCCATGTGCGGGCAATAACCGTCGAGAACATGAACCTGTCCATCCTCACCGCGATAGGCGACCAGGCGGCTACCGAATGCATTGAGGGTGTGCGGCTTTCCGTCCTGGTAATCTGCGGCGAGGCCAAGGCAATGCCATCCGCGAGCGTAGCGATCCGCGATCGGCGATGCCTCGATCATATGTGTCAGCGCCATGGCTCGGCCCTCCGCCAATTAACCGCTGTTCATGCTGGCAATCCGATCAGAATGCGGCATCGTCTTTTTGGACGATAGGGAGCATCCTGCTTTTCCTTGCTTCCCGCAGAGCCATTGCAGGATTGTTTGTGGAGACAGGAGGAAACCTCGATGTCATCAGTGACAGGTGGCTGCGCATGCGGAGCAGTACGATACGAATGCGCGGCCGATCCCATTATGGCTGCCAACTGCTACTGCAGAGATTGCCAGCACTCGACCGGTACGGCGATGGCCTCGGTGCTGCTGGTTCCGAAGGCGGCATTAAAGCTCACCGGAGAGTTGAAGCAATACGAAGTTACGGGCGATAACGGGAACAAGGTCAGCCGCGGATTTTGCCCGAATTGCGGTTCGCCGATTATTTCGATCCTTCCTGCGATGGCGGACTTCGTCGCATTGAAGGCGGGTAGCCTCGACGATCCGTCGCTGTTCAAGCCGATGATGCAGGTCTTTATGAAGAGCGCGCCGCCATGGGCTCCGGTCCGCGACGATCTGCCAAAGTTCGACAAGCAACCCGGCTGAAGTTCGAAAAGGTGGTGTCATGGTTGAGCTAGATTTCACGTCGTATCGCGAGGCTTATCGGACCGACGGCGTGGTCTGTCTGAGGGATGCGATCGATCCGGCGTCGTTGCGCATAGCCGAAGAGGCTTACAGCTGGAGCCTGACTCATCCGGGTCCCGGAGCGTCGAACTTCTCCCAGCCCGATTCCTCGGCGACCTTCTACCAGGACCTTGCCAACCCAAACGCGATCAGCGCTTACCGGCGCTTGCTCGAGGAATCCCCTGCTGCTGACCTCGCGGCTGCACTGTGGGGTACAAGCAACGTGTGTTTCATGTACGAGCAGGTGTTTCTGAAGGAAGGCGGTCAAAGCCGCCGCACTCCGTGGCATCAGGACTCATCGTACCTTCCGATCGGGGGCGGCATGCTCGCCGTGATGTGGATAACCTTCGAAGCTGTCGCCAAAGAGCATTCGCTGGAGTTCGTTCGTGGGTCTCATCGCGGAACTCTGTTCGACGGCTCGCGTTTCGATGCGCAGGACGACACCGCCCCACTCTATGGTGATGGAAGTCTGCCGCGGCTGCCGAATATAGAAGCGGAACGCGCGAGATGGGACATTGTTTCGTGGGCGGTCGAGCCCGGCGACGTGCTTGTGTTTCATCCCGGGATGCTGCACGGCGGTGCGCCGACCAGCCCTGGCACTCGACGGCGCACATTGTCGCTGCGTTTCTTCGGCGATGACGCGGTTTACACTCCGCGATCCAAGGGCGTACTTGAAGAAGTTCGCCCCGCGCGCATCCAAACGACGGACGAACCCCGATCGGTGTTTCTGAAGCTTCCGGAAACACTCAAGGCGGGCGATCCGCTCCGGCATCCGGATTTTCCGAAACTGAGGCCTCGCGGCGAAAGCTGAGCCGGCGGAACCGGCTGCCGAAGCCTACTGCTTGTTCCCGACGAAATCCGGTTTGCGCTTTTCGACGAAGGCTTTGACCGCCTCCTGATGATCTTTGGTGTTGAAAGTCATCATCTCGTACGCAAGCGAGGCGTCCATGATCAAATTAGACTGCTGCTTGAGCCACTTGTTGACGGCCAGCTTGCTCCATCGAATCGCCAGGGTCGGGCCATCTGCCAGTTCCTGCGCGAGCTCGCGCGCCTTGGACATAACCTGCTCCGGCGCAACCGCGTAGTTCACCATGCCGATGCGACCGGCCTCGGCGCCGCTGATGAAATTGCCGCGCATCAGGAATTCCTTGGCGCGATGAGGCCCGATTAGCAGCGGCCAGATAACGGCGCCGCCGTCGCCCGCGACAATCCCCACTTTGACGTGAGTGTCGGCAAACCGCGCCTTCTCCGATACCACCGTGATATCGCAAAGCAGCGCGAGCGTCGCTCCCAGACCGATAGCGTCGCCGTTGATGGCGCCGATGATGGGCTGTTCCACATCGAGAAAATTGTCAACCAGGCGCCGCCCATTGGATGCCGCGATCGGACCGCGTCCTCGGCCTTTCCCCTTATTGCCGCTTTCTCCGACCAGGTCTCGGCCGGCCATTCCCTTGACGTCGCCGCCGGCGCAGAAGGCGCGTCCAGCACCGGTCAGTATGATCGCGTTGATATCGCGATCGGCGCGAACGTCGATCCAGATTTGCTCCAATTCGTGATGAACCACGTTGTTGACTGCGTTGAGGGAGTCCGGCCGGTTGATCGTGATTGTGGCGACGCGCTCCGCCACTTCGACCTTGAGGAATTCGTAGCCGCTGTAGTCCGTCGCCATGATGATAAACCCTCCTGTTGGTCTTGCCCGAATATACACCCGTACAGTTCTGGGCGGTTAACGCAGCCCGATGAGCACGAAAAGGAAATCGGTGAATAGTGAGATGAGGAAAGAACGAATACGTCGCCGGGCCGGCACCGACTGCGCCGGCTACATCCTGGGCTAGCGTGCAGGAGTAAGCAGCGTTCGCCAGGCCGACCCGGCGGGTTCGCATTGGGCCCGAAGGGTGCCCTGTTGTTGGGGTTGGACCGCATCAGTGAGCGAGGCCGATCAGCGACAGTACGATCCACGCCACTGTCAGGACTCCGAAGATCAGACCGGACATCTCATCCAGGATGCAGTAGCGCGCTAGTCGCATACCGTCGGAGACTTCGGTCTGTTCGACCGTCGCCACGGTGCCGATCGCTCGCGCATCGTTAATCGTTGTTGCCATCGCAATTCACCTCCTTGAGAGTTGTCTCTCAACTAGAAGGCGTCACGTTCGGCTGAACCCTCCGTTCAGATGCTTTGAACCGGGGTGCTCAGACGGAGGGCGGCCAACATCCCTGCGTCAGCGTACGAAATGGGCAGAATGGGAATCCTGGGAATCGGATAAGGGGCTCGGCGGGCGGCCCAGTTTGATGCGAACTGGACTCCGCGTCAAATTCCCTGATCATTTGGCGAGAATACAGAAGAATTTCGCGATTTTGGCCCCTCGGCATCAAAAATCAACGGGTCAAGTGCGAATTTGCTGGGAGGCTAGTTGCGACCTGAGGATGTCGCTCACGAGGAATAGATCCGTCAGCAGGGCGCGCAGGTGAACAGAAGCATTCAGATTGTCGACTAGTTGCGAGCTGATCGAGGACTGCGCCAGAACCAAATCGATGGCTGCCAGCGAGCTTCGTGCATCGCGATCGAGCACGGCGAAGAATGCGAGATATTTTTTCGCCGCCTCGAGGCGCTGCTCTTTCACAACCTTGGAACATCCTTCGGCCAGCCTTGCGATAGCTGTTGCAGCACGCTGTAGATATTCGCGAATCTGTGCGCCCGTCTTACTGGCCTGATCGCTTGGATGTCCTTGCGCGGCGTAAGCCAGCATGAATTCGTAGCACTCTTCGATTGTGTTGCAGTGCTCAAAGATTTCAGCCGGCATCGCTCAGTCCTCGCTGTTCGATTTCGTGAACCGCTGCGTCGCGTTCGACGGGCTTACAACCCATCGCTCGGGATCGTGCTCTTCCAGATAGAACTCGCGACTCATCCAACCATAGATCATCGACTTCGTGATCGGGCGCTTCTCCGGACGAATCCCGAAATAAATATGCACCATGATCAATGCGATCAGTCCTACCCCCGCCAGACCGTGCAGCACGTAGATCATACCCCAGGTCATATCGCTGAACAGGTATGGGTTGCGCGGAAAGAAAATCGTGCGCACGCGAAACATCATGAACACACCAGTCACGATCGCAGACAGGCCGGCCGCGATGATGGCGCCATGATAGAGCTTGTTCTCGAGCGGATACTTGGCGAATTTCCTGGGCGGCGGCGCTGGACGTCCCATAAACCGCAGAACTCGATGGTAGGCGTCCTTCATGTCGATCCTGTCGGGCCAGATCGACCAGAAGTCCAGCCAGAACGAGGCATGGAAGACGTGAAAAAGAATCGACACGGTCAGCAGGGTGCCAGCGATCCAGTGATAAGTCACCCAGTTGAACTGGACGCCCACCCTGGGAAGGAAGGCAGTGAACAACAGCGTCAACATGGACGCCGCCATAATCCAGTGGAATGCGCGGGCAACCTGCGTATGCCGAGGCACGCGAGCTGGTATCTCGGATAGGACTGGCGATAGAGCTTCAGGTGCAAACTCCCGCGGCTTGGCAAAGTACCGCACATAGGTGGCATGAACCAGGAAGAAGGCCAGCCCTAGAATTACCGACACCAATATCAGGAACCACGCGATGTGAATGGGAACCTTCAGGCCCCACGGATTTAAAGCCCACTCTAAGAAACCCATGTAGCTTGCTCCAGTCCGCCGATCGCGCGCTTCACCAGGTTTCTCATCAGCGGAATCTTGTAGGCGTTGAATTGCAGCGGGACTGCGCCTTCCACAGCAAGTTTCCCGGCCATCTCGCCTGTGGCGGCATTCGGCGGCATTCCCCGCACTGCGTTTTCGACAGTCTTCAACCTCAGCGGACGAGCCGCGGCGGCGTTAACCGCGATGCGGATTCGATCGATGCCGCCGCCGGATATCGCCATGGCCGATGCGACGTTCAACAGCGGAAAGTCCCACACGTTCCGGTCGCGTACTTTCTCAAAATAGAATTTCGCACCGGCCCAGGTGGACGGAATTCGAACTGTCGTCAGCAGATCCCCGGGCTGCAGGATGTGCAGTCGCGTGATGTCGATGTCGGGACCGATGAAGTAGTCTTCGGCATCCACCACGCGTTCTCCTTTGGGCGTGCTGATCACGAATTTCGAGTCGAGCGCGATCAAGGCGGGCGCCGTATCAGAAGGATTAACTGCGACGCAGCGATCCGCATGCAGAATCGCGTGCTCGCGGTTGCGACCCTCAGGCGTGTCCGCATAACAGATGTTTCCGCCCGCGCGATAGCACGGCCATCCGGCACGGTAATACCAGCATCGAGCATCCTGCGACAGATTGCCGCCGATAGTGCCCTGGTTTCGGATTTGTGGCGACGCCACTAACCCGGCACTCTCCGCCAACAGACCGTACTTCTCCCGGATGACGGGGTGTTGCACGATTTCCGTGAGACTGGTCATCGCGCCGATCTCGAGCCCGTCGCTGGTGGCGCGGATTCCGCGGAGTTCCTCGACGCCACTCAAGTCGACAACTGTTTTCGGTCGCTTGATGCGGTCCTTGAGCCAGTCGAAGCTGTCGAGGCCTCCTGCCAGTACCCAGCCGTCGCTTCCATTTTGTTCGAGCAGCCTCTGCGCCTCGGCAATGGAGTTTGGCTGAAGCAGCTCGAACGCCGGCATGACGTCTCGGATTACAGCCATAACCGTCTCCTGTTAAATGTAAGCCATCAGCGGATGTTGCATCGGCCGCCCGGCTTCGAGTGAGGTCAGGATCGTGTCGAGGTTGACCGGCGCGCGCCGAAAGATCTCGTCCCCGAGCGCGTCTGACAGCGCGTTCAAGATCGAAGCGCATCCTCCGCCAACTGGAGGCTCACCGACACCGCGCGCGCCTACGGGAGTTTCCGGATCGGGAATGTCCAGCGCGCCCCATTGCATGTTGACCGGCACATCGAGAATCGTCGGAGGCTTGTTCTGATAAAACCGCGTCGAAAGCATCGCGCCGTAATGGGGGTCGTAGACCCACTTCTGGCCGATCGCATGGCCCATCCCCAGGACGGAGCGGCCGAGCACCTGGCCGCCGAGCGAGCGCGGATGAATCACCGAGCCAACGTCGGCGTACGCGAGGAAATCCACGATGTCATATTTGCCGGTCTCGACGTCGACCTCGACTTCGGCGAAGCTCGCGACATAGGAAAACGTTTGGCCGTCGCGCGGATAATTATCTTTGGCGGCTGCCACCAGACCCCGTCCCGCGACCGCCGCAACCGAGGCCTTCGTCAATTTGTGCAAGTCGGGCGCTGCTTCATGCCCGTCATAGATGCCGCCGAGCTGAATCGCGCGTTGAGCGGCCTGCGCTAAAGTCATGCCGCGGCCGTCGCCCTTGCGGAAGACGCGCTCGTTGGCGACCTCGTAGTCCTCGGGCCCGCCGCCGAGGCTCTTGGCCGCGATCTCCTGCAGCTTCTTCCTCGCATCCATCGCGGTGGCGTACGCGGCGCGCGTCATCGCGTGAGTCGTCTGGCTCCCGCCGGACACACAGGTGAATGGAAGATTGTTGGCCGTGTTGCCCCAGACGACGTCGCACTTTTCCCACGGCACACCGAGAACTTCGGCGCCCGCGCGATGGACGTCGATGACCGACTCGGTTCCAAGGTTGCCGATTCCGGACTGGAACGTAACGCGTCCGTCGGGCTTGATAACAAGCAGTCCGTCGAAGCCGATCGTGCCGCCGACGAAACAACTGAGCGAGACACCAAGACCGCGCACCTTCGAGCCTATCCGTTTAGGTGTACGCGCCACTCGCTCCTGCCATTTGAATTGCTCCGCGCCACGATCGAGGGCGTCCTTGAGAAACGCGCTGGTCGCGTGCAGCCGCGTGCCATTTACCGGACCTCCGAATGGCGCCTTCCCTTCGGGACAGTTGATGCGCCGTATCGCGACCTGGTCCAGCCCGAGCTTGCGCGCGGCTTTCGCGATGATCGGTTCGATAATCATGATGCCCTGCAAGCCGCCCGGTGAGCTCTGCGCGCTGCGGGGCGGAGTGTTCGTCAGGATTGTAGCGCCGCGCCACCGCATGGCCTGCGGCTGATACAGAAGCGAAACGATACGGCCGGATGTGGGGACATCGCCTTGTGCGTCGTAGGGGCCGTTGTTGGAAATAACGAACATGTCGAGGGCGATGATCCGTCCCTCTCTCGAGAAGCCGACTTTCATCCGGCCCATGAGACTGGGCCGCGCGCGGCCGATGAAGGTTTCTTCCTGGCGGCTGATGCGCATCATCACCGGCGCGTTCGCCTTCTTCGACAGGACCGCAGGGATGACCAGCGACACGCCGGCCGTGATTTTGCTGCCGAAGCCGCCTCCGGTGTATTCGCTGATGAGCACCACTTTACCGCGATCGATATTGAGCCACCTTGCGATCGCAGGCACAGTTTGCGCGGTGCTCTGCGTGCCCGTGTACATGTAGACCTTGCCGTTCTGCCAGTAGGCCATCGCGCTGCGCGTCTCGAGCGTCTGATGGCTGGTGTCCGGAGTCACGAACGTTTCGTCAAGGACCAGCGCGGCACTCCTGAACCCCGCGTCGAGATCGCCGTATGACCATTGGTCGGGCGTCCTGCCCATCGGCAATTGACCGTCCTTCGCGCTGGCGAAATCCTCCTCCGTCCACTTGAGTTCGCCGATGGTCGGCGGCTGGCTCGATGGTACGCCGGAAGCGGTCGTTGGCGGCATGACCCAGATGTTCCCGTCCGTTCTTGGATTAGGCCCGCCCGGCCGCAGGGTCTCGAGCGGATCGATCACGAACGGAAGCGGCTCCAGATCGACGTGAATCCTCTCGATCGCGTCGGCCGCCGTGAGTTCGTCAACCGCGGCGACGGCGAGGATCGGCTCTCCCTGGTACACCGGCTCCATCGTGAGTGCGCGTTCGCTTTTCGGGTTGGCTTTGATCACCGTGCCGTTATCGGTGAGGCTGTCGGCCGGCGGTGGAACATCATCCGCCGTAAGAATTGCTCTAACCCCCGGCATCGCAAGCGCCTCGCGCGCGTTAATGTGCTTTACGCGAGCATGCGGCATCGGGCTGAGCAGCAACTTGCAGAACAGCATGCCCTCGGCGTGATAATCCTCGGCATACTTCGCTTGTCCCGTGACCTTCGCGTACAGGTCTGGAGTTTCGTAGTTTTTGCCGATCAGCCTGCGCCCGACGCCGTATACGCGCTCGGGCTGCGCGGGATTAGGGCCATTTTTTTCAGACATGGCTGGTCTTCCTCAGATTTTCTGCCCCGCGCATCAGCGCGGTGAGGATCTTGTCGTAGTCCTGGCATCGGCACAGGTTTCCCGAGACGCCACTGGCCAACTCTGCCAGTGTCGGATTTGGATTCGACTTCAGAAATCCCACCGACGCCATGATAAAACCCGGCATGCAGAACGCGCATTGGAACCCTTGTTCGTCGACGACGCCCTGCTGCACCGGATGCAGCGTCCCATCAGCATTCGCGAGCCCTTCGATCGTCTGGACTTTTCGATTGCGTACTGTGTGTGTGAGCACCGAGCACGCATACTGAGGCACGTCGTCAATCAGCACGGTGCACGAGCCGCACTCGGCCCGGTCACAACCGAGTTTAGTGCCGGTCAGGCCAAGCTTGTGGCGCAACGTCCATGCGAGCGTCTCCTGCTTCATGACATCGGCGCGCCGATTCTGCCCATTGACATTAATTGTGAGCAGCCGTGCGCCCGCTACCCCTAACTGAGCCAGCAGAGTTGAGGCTCGGAACAGGTAGCCAGCCGAGGAGACGGCCGCGCCGCCGACGATGACCCCTTTAATAAAGTCGCGTCTTGAGATCGCCGCGGGCCTGCTTCCGGTCAATTTTGCGTCGACAATGTGACTCATCCGCGAAGTACCTCCTGTGACGTGGGAGGAAGCCGCATCGCATCTATATTTCTTCGGATACGAGCATTTGGTGCCCGAGTCTCAGCGGAGCTATACCGCTAAGGCGTGAAAAATGGCGGCACGAAGACGCGACTCCGCCGCCGACACCTTTTCATCGGGAGGAGATTCCCAGCCGCGCTACCTTGTGCAGCGAGTATTCACGCCTCCCTAATAGGAAAGTTGCAGGGAGCCTCCAGGATCGGCGCAACAGGAGTCCGAATCGCTGGGGAAAAAAGAACGTGAATACAGCAACTCTGGCCAAATCGGTGCGAGACCCACGCAGCGGTGAAGTTCATCGTCCCAGCGAACAGGTGACGATCATGAGCGTTTTACGAAACCTCGATCGCACTCTACTGAAGGTTCGGTGGCAGGCTGGCGGTGAGTGCATGGTGTTCGCCGAGGAGCTTGAGGAAACCGTCAAGGCTAGAGAAGTTACGGCTTAATCTCTGGTAACTGCAAATCGCACCATCCACACGCAAGCATAGCATCGCGCCAACTGCACACTGTTGTGCCGTCGTTTTTCACGCCTGCAAGTGCGGAAGGTTGAGACCTGAAATCAAAAATCGCCCATACGGTCGGAGCACGGCTTTCTGTCCCCTCCCCCACCAGAAACGGTTCCGCCGTGTGGGCTTATCTTTTTGTCATCAAGCAGCATTTGGGAGTAAATCGAGATGAACGATCAAATTCTGTACACGATGGCAATAGTCCTGATGTCCATCGCCTCGGTCCTGACCGATGCGGCCGCGGCGTTGTGGATCATGTAAGACGAATTCCCAAGGGTGGTTAGTCATGGACGATCCAGGTACGCGAATCGATCCGATACGTCCGGCAGACGGTGAACTTTCGTTTCTCGCCGATGCCGTTATGCCCGCACAATTTTATCCGGTGCGGCGCGGCTCGGCTTCAGTCGAGCCGATCATGCGTCTGATGGCGGGCATCCTGATCGATGCGGTGCGATCTTTTCAGCGAAATTTCGAAGCAAAGAGTCCCAGCAGACGACAGGAATTCAGGGAAGCTCACTTCTGGATCTTCGACGACAGGGGAACTGGACCTTTTTCTTTCCAGAGCGTGTGCGACTCGCTGGAGATCAATTCGAGCGGCTTGAGAGATGGGATCGTGCGCTGGAAAAGAGACCGACGCGCGGGTGACAAGCAGCGAATGATTCGACGCTCCCCAGTCAACGTTGGCAAGCGCATGCAATCGCACCGCAGAACTGCTCGCTGGGCGGCGATCGAGGCAATATCTCGCGAGTAGAAAAGAACGAGAGGCTACAATGATGACGTCGCCTACTTAGAGAACGTTCGTCTCAGCAAGTCGTCTTTCTGCGAATCCACGGCAACCTCGGCACATTACACATCGGCTGTCCGGGAGTAATTTTCTGTCTCACAGCTTTTGTGCGTCGAATATTCACGCCTCCAGAACAAGCGCGGCGTGCCCGCGAGCTTTGTGAGCCGGCAAACAAAATGCGAATCAGCCCTGCTACGACTGCATTGCGGAATAATTTGGACGCGACAGATCCCGATACTTGCGCGACTCAATTGCTTCGTCACGAGCCCACGGACAAAAACCCCGTCGCACTGCACGTTGTCGGCCTTTCCAAGCGCTACGGCGCGACCGCCGCTGTCAGTGGATTGAATTTCGATATTTGCGAAGGCGAGATTTTCGGCCTGCTGGGCCCCAACGGCGCGGGCAAGACCACCACGATTGCGATGCTCGCGACGCAGCGGCAACCCTCAAGCGGCGACGTGTCGCTGTTCGGTCATAGCGCGCGCAAGGAGCCGTATCTCGTTCGCCAAATGATCGGCCTTGCGCCGCAGGAGGTGTCGCTCTATCCGGCACTCACCGCGGCGGAGAATCTGCAGTTCTTCGGGCGAATTTATGGTGTCAGAGAATCCGAGCTGCGCGGGCGCATCGACGAGTTGCTGGCGTTGGTCGGCTTGGATGCCCATCGCGACGATCAGGTCAACATATTCTCGGGCGACATGAAACGCCGTCTGAACCTGGCAGTTTCGTTGGTACATCGGCCGAAACTCATCCTGCTCGACGAGCCGACTGCGGGCGTCGACCCGCAATCGCGCGAGCAGATTCTGAAAATCATTGGCGGCCTTCGCGATGACGGCAACGCCATCCTGTACACCACGCACTACATGGAAGAGGCGGAACGGCTGTGCGATCGGCTGGGAATCCTGAGCGAGGGGAAGCTCGTCGCCGTGGGCACTCTGGACGCGCTGCTGAGCGGTCTGGAGTTCGCGGAGATCATCGAAGTACGGGGACTGTCCTCCGGGATCGATCTTGGCGGGATCCAGGCCCTGGCAGGAGTCAGCCGTATCGAGCGCGGCGACGGGGTCGTTCGCCTGTATGTAAAACGCGCCAGTGATTTCCTGTGGCCGCTGCAGAAGATCATCGGTCGCTCCCATCAAAATGTGCGCCTCAAGATTGCGCCGCTGAGCCTCGAAAATCTTTTTCTCCACCTGACCGGAATGGAGCTTCGCGATTGATGCGCACTCCGTCCATCATGCTTGCGATCTGGATCCTCTTGATCGCTCCGGCGCATGCGGCGAGCCCGCTCGAGTACACGCGCACGACTCTCGAGCAGGCGCGTACGATCGTCGCGAGCAGTCAGACTCACAACGAAAAGCTGGCCGCTTTGTCCACTTTGTTCAGCAAATTTCTCGACACCGACGCGATGGGCCGCGAGGCGCTCGGGCCGCACTGGTCAAGCTTCACGCCGGAGCAGCAAAAGGAGTTTCTCGGTCTGTTCCGCGAACTTCTCCAGCGGACCTACGTGCAAAAACTCCTGCTCTTCGAGAATCCAAACTTTGTCTATGCCGGCGAGCAACAAACCGGCACAGGCGCAATCGTCGACACTAAAATCGTCACACCTCGCGATCAGTTCGACGTTACCTATCGCCTGAAACCCGTGGCCGATACATGGCTCGCGACCTCCATCACCGTTGAAGACGTGAGTCTGACCGCCAACCTCGGCAGCCAGCTCAACGATCTCCTTTCCCGGATGAGTGTCGACGACCTGCTCACCTTGATGCGGCAGAAATACGGCAATGCCGGCGGAGCGGCACAGTCATGAAGACGATTGCCGTCATGCTGAAGGATCTTCGGCTCATCTGCCGCGACCGTTACGGCCTGATTGCGCTGCTGATCGTGCCAATCGTGGTAATAGTCGTCGTCGCTTCTGCCACTCAATCGGGCGATGGCAGCAAGAGCATCCTGTTTCCCGTCGTCAACGAGGATCAGGGTCCCGTCGCGACCGCGCTCATCCGCGCCTTTCGCGAGCATCTCGACGTGCGCGTAGTTTCCCGCGCGACGGCGCGGCATCTGGTCGCCGAGGCCAACGACGCCCCCGCCGCGCTCATCCTGCCGCCCGAATTAAGCAAGCATTATCTCGCGCAGAAGCCTTCCACCGTGGAAATGCTCACCGATCCCGCACAGTGGCGCGAGCTCGAGGCGATCAAAGTGGTGATGCTGCTGGCCGATCGCGAGACCGCGTCGCTGGGCGATCCGTTCAGCCAGGAATTACTGAAGGTGAAGGAGCATAGCATCACCGGCGACAACGTTTCGTTCTCCTCGCTCGAGCAAATATCCCCGGTTTCAGCCTGATGTTCGTGCTACTGACTCTGATCTTCAGCGTGTCGCTCGCGCTGCGCGAGGAGGAAGTGTGGGGCACGAGTGCGCGGCTTTCGGTCGCGCCGGTGCCGCCGGCTTCCCTGCTTGGCGGCAAGCTGCTGGCGCGCCTCGTCGTCGGCACGGCGCAATTGCTGCTGCTCCTGTTGTTCGGTCACTTCGTCTATGGGCTCAGGCTCTGCCATTCACCCGTCGCGATGATCCTGGTCGCTACGGCGGTGGTCGCCGCGATGACTTGCTTCGCCGCCGTCGTGGCAGCATTCGTGCGCACGCGTGAACAGGCGATTCCGGTTGGTCTGGCGGTGGCGTTCGTGCTGGCTTCGCTCGGCGGATTGTTCTGGCCGCTGTATGACCTGCCGAGATTGATGCAGCAGATTGCGAGTGCGCTCATCACCACGTGGTCGATGTCCGCGCTTCAGGACGTGATCCTGCGTGATAAAAACCTGCTTGCAGTTTCAACCGAGCTGCTCGTGCTCATCGCCTACGGCCTCGTGTCCTTTCTGATCGCATTGCGACTATTCCGTTACGGGGGCGAGGTTCATTCGTCATGAGTCATTCAATATCGAGAGCGATCTACCGCTCGCTTTTGCCAATTGCGATCATTCTCCTGTTGCTCGCCAGTCTCGGACTGACTGGATGCTCGATGCATCGATCCGCGCGCGACGAGAGCGATGGCTTCAGACTCGCCGTCTGCGAGCGAGCAGATCGACTACGATCCGTGGGAGTCGTTCAACGACAAGACCTTCTACTTCAACTTCAATCTGGCCGATCACTACGCGATAAAGCCTGCCGCCAAGGTGTGGGCTGATGTTCTACCGGCAAAGCTGCGACAGAGCCTGGCTAACGCGTTCTACAACCTCGCGATGCCGAAGCGGTTCGTGAACAAGGTCCTGCAAGGCAGGCTGCCCAGCGCCGGCATCGAGCTCACGCGATTCGTGCTCAACACCACGGTCGGGGTTGCGGGATTGTTCGACCCGGCCTCGCACCTTGGCCTCGAAAAGAGCGACGCCGACAGCGGAGAGACCTTTGCGGTTTATGGCGTGAAGCCCGGACCTTACCTGGTACTGCCGCTGCTGCCGCCGCTGGACGTGCGCGACGCGGTCGGGTTCGCGGCCGACTCATTCATGGATCCGCTCTCGTGGTTCATCACGCCGCTCGGTGCCGACTTTGGGCGCGCCGCAGCGAGCAGGATTAACGAACGCGCGGACAACATGAAGCTGTATGACGACGTCGAGGATACTTCGCTCGACTTGTACGCTGCGGTGCGAAACGGCTACCTCCAGCGCCGACGCAAGGCAATTCAAGACGCTGTTCTCGATCGCGATCGAACCTGGGAAAGCATCTCCGATCCTTTTGCGCGTCACGAGAAATCGACGCTCGGAGGGGACGCCACGGATTGAATGAGCCACCAGACATCATCGGCGGCATTTGACTCGCGGCCAATGCTTGCATATGCAATGAAGCATGGCCCTGGAAACCCAAAGTATCGAAGGCGTATGCGTCGGTGGTTGCGTGCGCAAGTTGAATCGCATGGTCACGGCGATCTATGACGGAGCGCTGGCAGGCCCCGGATTGAAGACGAGCCAGTTCAGCGTGCTTGTCGCTGTCGCCAACCGAAAAAAGGCCAGGCCCGCGGAACTGACTAAGCTGCTGCAGATGGACGAGTCGACGCTGAGCCGCAATGTTGAGCGAATGTGCGCGAGGGGCTGGCTACGGCTCGAGCGGGACGCGGATCGCCGAAGCCATCAGATCGAAATCACGGACAAGGGCCAGGCGTTGATTCGCAAGTGCCTTCCGGCCTGGCAGCGAGCTCAGGAAAAAGTTAGTCAGCGTTTGGGAGCGGACACTGTCGCTTCGTTGAGGTCTGCTCTTCGCAAGCTAAGCGCCTGAGACTTTTTTTCCGGCGCTATCTGTGTGAAAGCGCGCGGAGTATCGAGGGCAGGACTTCACCGTCATGACGCTCGATGTGCGAGTCCAGTGTGCGGGCTAAAGCCAGCAGCGTCTGTGCGAAGGCCTTGCGATCACCGACCCTCGGCAGTTCGCGATCCGCATCCGGGAGCGTACGCAGTGCGGCCATCAGTTCGTACATCTCTTGACGTTCTTTCTTCAGGATATCGAGCAGCGCGCCTGAGATTGCTCGATGCGCCTTACCCCACGAGAACACCAACTCATCTTCGATTTGCAGATGCGACCATAGATCGAGCCGGATCTCGTCCCACACCTGGAGGGCCCGTTGATTGGCTTCAATCGTGCCGTCATCTCCGGTGAGCCTCGTGGCAGCAAAAGCCAACTGCATATTCAGGCCGTTCAACTTTCTGTGTTCGATCCCGAGACACGCGACCATCGTATTGATCATAGGAACCTCGAGATCGGGCAGCGTACTGCCGCAAGGCGTCATCTTCGTCGTAAACGGTTTAACTTCCATGTTGGTGGCCTCGAGTAGTTGAGCAATCCGGATGCCACCAGTGGGAGTAGAGAAGTTTTTGGTCCGAGTCTTGTATATACAAGCATTAGGGACAGAAAATGAACCACGATGTAGAAAACATTAGCGAAACCCGATTCGCGAACGGCCAAACGAATCGCGATTTGCGAGTCAGCACTGACGCTACGGAACCGCAAGCGCAGCTCGATGTAAGCGTCCTGCTCGAGCGCACGGATTCCAGCGATCGGTTGGAAGCTTTGCGCCAGGATTCCGACCAGGATCTCGAGCGCCGGATCGAATTGCCCGACCGGGTCGGCGGAAGCCTCGGCACTTCGGGTGGAGGTCCCTGGTTCCGACGCATAAGCAAGCGAGTCGTATTGGCAGTGTTGTTGGTCCTTGTTCTGGGTGCGCTCTCACCTTTCGCATGGCACTACCTGCAATCCTACGAATCCACCGACGACGCGCAAATTGACGGCCACATCGATCCGCTGAGCTCGCGCATCAACGGGACTGTCATCCGCGTCTACGCCGAAAACAACGACCGTGTGAAAGCGGGCGAGCTGCTGGTCGAGTTCGACCCGCGCGACTACGAGGTCGCCGTCGCGCAGGCGAAAGCGCGGCTTGAACTCGCGGTCGCGCAGGTCGCTTCGGCCAAACAGGATTACGCCGCCGCGGTCGCAAACACTCGCGAAAACGACGCGGATAATTTCCGGGCGCAGAGAGATGCGCAGCGCTTCGCCGCCCTGCTCGATCAGCGGGTGGTGGCGCAGAACGAATACGATCAATACACGGCGATCGCGCGCGTCGATGCGGCGAAGGTCGATTCTTCGCGCGAGGCCGCGGGTTCCGCACTCAAGACGATTGCCGCACGCGAGGCGGACGCCGACGCAGCCCGGGCGGCGCTCGATCAGGCTCTGCTCAACCTCAGCTACACGAAGATTTACGCGCCGGCCAACGGCATCGTTGGCAGACGTACTGTTGAGCTTGGCGCTCGAATCGAACCGGGACAGACCCTGATGTTCGTGACCGAGACCGACGAGATCTGGGTGACCGCGGATTTTAAGGAAACGCAACTCGCGCGGATGCATCGCGGCGAGAAAGTCTCCATCCACGTCGATACCTTCGGCCGCAGCTACCAGGGTTACGTCAGGAACCTGCCCGGCGCGAGCGGCGATCGCTTCAGCCTTCTGCCCGCCGAGAACGCGACCGGCAACTACGTAAAAGTCGTGCAGCGCCTGCCGGTGCGAATCGAGTTCAATCCCGGCCAGGATCCCGAGCATCGGCTGCATCCCGGGATGTCGGTCGAGCCAACGGTATGGCTGCGTTAGGCGCAACGCGGAAGACGCCGCAAGTCGCGGCCGCGCCGGCCCGGACGCCGGCCGAAAGAGCGGCGCACAATCAGTGGGCGATCGCGCTTACCGTGACGATGGCGACGTTCATGGAGCTGCTCGACACGAGCATCTCGAACGTGTCGCTGCCGCACATCGCCGGCGGCCTTGGCACCAGCTACGACGAAAGCACCTGGGTGCTGACCAGTTACCTGGTCGCCAACGCGATCATCCTGCCGATGAGCGCGTGGCTGAGCCGCGTGTTCGGGCGCAAACGCTACTACATGATGTGCGTCGCGCTATTCACCGCGGCTTCGTTTCTATGCGGCGTCGCGCCGAGCCTGTCGATGCTGATCGTGTTCCGCGTGTTGCAAGGAATTGGCGGCGGCGGCCTCGCGCCGGTTGAGCAGGCAATCCTGGTCGATACTTTCCCCAAGGAAAAACTCGGCGGAGCTTTCGCGCTCTATAGCATGGCGATGGTCGTGGCGCCGGCGATCGGGCCGCCGCTCGGCGGATGGATCACCGACAACTCTTCGTGGCGATGGGTTTTCTTCATCAACATTCCGATCGGACTCCTGTCGCTGCTGCTCTCGAGCCGGCTGGTGCACGACCCGGTCGAATTCACCGAGGAACGCATGCAGGCGCGGCGCAGCGGCCGTCTTCGAATTGACTATGTCGGAATCACCCTGATCGCGGTTGGATTCGCCTGCCTCGAAGTCGTGCTCGATCGCGGCGAGCGCGACGACTGGCTGGAAAGCCATTTCATCGCCACCTTCCTCGCGATTGCCGTCGTCGCGATCGCGATCGCGATTTGGTGGGAGTGGCGCCACGACGATCCGGTGGTCGAGTTGACCCTGCTGCGCGAGCGCAATTTCGCAATCGCCAACGTGTACTACTTCCTGTTCGCATTCGGGCTCTTCGGCAGCACCGTGCTGATTCCCGAGATGCTCCAGACGCTGTTCGGATACACCGCCACGGATGCGGGCCTGGTGCTCGGACCGGGAGCCGCGGTTATCACTATCCTGGCGCCGTTCGTCGTGCGGATCGTCCCGCGAATCGGCGCGAAACGCATGCTCGGCTTCAGCTTCACCGTCGCCGCGCTCTCTTTTTTCTATTACAGCGGGATGACGACGCAAACTGACTATTTCCATTTCGTGCTTGCGCGATGCTTTCAGGGCTTCGGCTACGCCTTCATGTTCATTCCGGTGAGCCAGCTCGCTTACTCGTATTTGCCGAAAAACAAGAACAACAAAGGATCGAGCCTGACCAACCTCTGCCGCAACTGGGGCGGCAGTTTCGGTATCGCGTTCGTCACCACGATGCTCGAGCGGCGCACGCAGTATCACCAGAGCGTGCTGGTGAGCAACCTTACTTCCGCTGACGAAACGGTGCGGCGGTTCGTGAGTACGTCGAGCCATTTCCTGGTAACGCGCGGCGCCAGCACTCCCGACGCGATCCACCAGGCATACGGAATGGTCGGAAGCATGATGACCCAGCAAGCGACGATGCTCGCGTGCATGGATTGTTTTCACCTGCTCGGTCTGATCGTGCTCGCGGGCCTGCCGCTGGCGTTCCTTGCTCGGCGTTTTGAAATAGGCAAAGCGTCAGGAGCCGCGCACTAAAACTCTTGCGAGCATCAACAGCATGTCGAACATCGCAACAAAAAATCGAGACTAATTGAAGGTCACATAAGGAGATCTCAATATGCGCGCAGTTCAGCTCACGGCTTATGGCAATCCTGTCGAGGGTCTTAGATATGTCGACATTCCCGAGCCCGATGCTCCCGGCCCGAACCAGGTCCTCATCGGGGTTGAGTTTTCCCCAGTCAACCCGAGCGACCTCCTGCTCGCTCGGGGGATCTATGGAATCCGCCCCGCGCTTCCAACCGTGATCGGCGGTGAAGGTGTCGGCCGCGCTCTCGCTGTGGGAGTGGGGGTGAAGAACGTAAAGGTCGGCGACCGCGTCCTCGCGCCGCTTTCGAGCTTCACCTGGAGGGAGCGAATGGTCGTTTCCGCAGACGGGCTTTTCGCGCTGCCTTCTGGCGCGGATCCGCAGCAGTTGTCGATGCTGGCGATCAATCCACCGACCGCGGCACTGCTGCTCAGCGAGTACGTCGACCTGAAGCCGGGCGAGTGGCTGGTGCAGAACGCCGCCAATTCGGCCGTCGGGCGGTGGGTGATCGCGTTCGCGAAAACGCGCGGCTTGAAGACCGTCAACATCGTCCGGCGGCCAGAGCTCGTGCCCGAGCTTCAGGCGATTGGCGGAGACGTTGTCGTCGTCGATTCTCCCGATGTCTCGAAAGAAATCAAAGCTGCTGTTGGTTAGGCTGAGCTCCGCCTGGCGCTTGACGGTGTCAGCGGCCCAGCGACGGGCGTGCTCGCATCGACTCTTTCGCCCCACGGTACGCTCGTGAGCTTCGCGGCCATGAGCGGGGCTCCGATGTCGATCAGCCCGCTCGACGTTATCTTCAAGCCCATCACCATGCGGGGCTTTTGGCTTGGTCATCCGGAGTCTGCGGCCAAAATTGCGCCACCCATAGCGCAGGCGGCAGAGATGATCGCCTCCGGCCAGGTACGCATTCCAGTGACGGCAACCTACGCCCTCTCGTCCATCAAGGAAGCCGTCGCGCATGCGCTACGCGGCGGAAAGATTCTGCTGGACATAGCCGGATCGTCCAGCTGATTCCGGAATAGGCATCTGAGCGCTGAATACAGTCGACGAACGGGGCATGCCTTATGAACGACGAGATTAGCTGGTTATTGTTACTCGCAATCCTGTGCGTGCTGGCACTGGTCCTGGCGGATTGGGCAATGCGGCCCCGGGATCGCGACGATGACGATCGATTCGCATAGCTTACGACGAGTCGTCGCAAGCTCAGCCGTCAAGTTTCTTGGTCCGAGTCTTGTATATACAAGCTCCAACGGCGTTGAAATGAACAACATCATTGAAGATTGCTACGAAGACCAATTCGCGAAGGGCCAAAGCCGTCGCGATTTGCGAGGGTGCTTGGACACCAAGGTACTGGAGACTCAGCTCATGGAAGCGATCGACAATGTCGGAGACTTCCTTCGCTTCATCGAGCTTTCAACGCAAATGAAAGTGACCAATTAAACGGAGGATGTTTCAGAAATGGAAACCAGCATCCAGGATCGAGCGAACGAAGGAGTCAAAGTCGTCAACGCGCGTCTGAATTACCTGGCCGAGGCGACACCGAAGCCGGTCAACTATGCTTATGATCCGCCGGCAGGAGTCCCCCGACGGTCCGGAAAATACGTCGCGCAAAGCGTCGATATCCACAACGGCCGCGAACTGCTCAGCAAATTCTCGCTCGACACCAACGGTTTCGTGCTCACGCAGCACGAGACTGCGGTCGGGGATTTTTACGATCCCGATGAGGTCAAGTCGGTCTACTATCCAGAGGTCGAGCGCCTGATAAAGCGGGTGACCGGCGCCGAGCGCGTGGTGATCTTCGATCACATCGTGCGCAACCCGGTGCTCGCGGAACGTGGCGAAAAGGGCGCGCGCCCGCCGGCCAAGATCGTACACAATGACTACAGCTTCAAATCGGCGCCGCGCCGCGTCCGCGATCATCTGCCGGAAGAAGCCGACCGCCTGCTCAAGAATCGCTTCGCCGAGATCAACGTATGGCGCGCGATTCGCGGCCCGATCGAAAGCTCGCCGCTGGCGCTGTGCGACGCCCGCAGCCTGGGCACGGAGGATATCGTGCTGACTGACCTGGTCTATCGCGAGCGCGTGGGCGAAACCTTCGGCTTCCTCTACAACCCGAAGCATCGCTGGTTCTACTTTCCTCGGATGGAACGCAACGAGGCGATCCTGCTGAAGTGCTACGACTCCAAGGACGACGGACGCGCGCGCTTTACCGCGCATACCTCGTTTGAAGATCCGAACAGCCCGCCCAACGCCGCCCCGCGCGAAAGTATCGAGGTGCGCGCGCTGGTTTTCTGGCCGCCCGAAACTGTTTGAGCGGCCGCCGGGAATAACGTTCGACCAAACCACATAGGGAGCAATCATCACCATGAGCGGAAAACTCGAAGGCAAGGTGGCAGTTGTCACCGGAGGAAACAGCGGCATCGGTCTCGCGACGGCGAAGCGATTCGTCGCCGAGGGCGCGTATGTCTTTATCACCGGCCGCCGTCAGGCCGAACTTGATGCGGCGGTGAAAGAGATCGGCGAAAACGTTGTCGGCGTTCAAGGCGATGTCGCCAAGCTCGCCGATCTGGACCGGCTGTACGCCACCGTGAAAGCGAAGACGGGACGCATCGATATCCTGTTTGCGAATGCCGGCATCGCGGAGCTCGCGCCTCTGGGCGAAATCACCGAGGAACAGTTCGACCGGACTTTCGACATCAACGTCAAAGGACTGGTGTTTGCCGTGCAGAAGGCGCTGCCTCTGATTCCGGACGGCGGATCGATCATCCTGAACGCCTCGATCGTGGCATCCAAAGGCAATGCGGCGTCGAGCGTCTACAGTGCGACCAAGGCCGCGGTGCGGTCATTCGCGCGCACGTGGACGGTGGATTTGAAGGAACGCAAAATCCGCGTTAACGCCGTCAGCCCTGGTCCGATCAAAACTCCCGCTTATGACCGCCTGGCGCAGTCCGGGCCTGCAGGAAAGCAGATGTTGGAGAGTATAGTGACCAGGGTCCCGATGGGTCGCTTCGGCGAGCCGGACGAAATTGCGAGGGCCGCAGTCTTCCTCGCCTCCGACGACAGCAGCTTCGTCACCGGCACCGAGCTATTCGTCGACGGCGGCGCCGCTCAAGTCTGAACCTCGACGCGGTCTGCTCCGCCAAACTGCGGCGTTTGCGAGGCACCGTCGTGCATTTGTTGCGTGACTTCCATCAAAACGGAGTCAGTTATGAAAACAATTGAAACCCGGCCGCCCCTGCCGCCTTTCACGCTTGAAACTGCGATCCAGAAGGTCCGAGCGGCGGAAGACGCATGGAACTCCCGTAACCCCGAAAAGGTTGCCCTGGGTTACAGCGCGCAAAGCCGATGGCGCAACCGATCCGAGTTCATCGTGGGACGCGAGCAGATCATTGCCTTTCTCCAACGAAAATGGACGCACGAGCTTGACTACCGGCTGATCAAGGAACTTTGGGCGTTTCATGATAATCGGATCGCCGTTCGTTTCGTCTATGAATGGCATGACGACTCCGGAAACTGGTTTCGCTCTTACGGCAATGAAAACTGGGAGTTCGATGAACAGGGTCTGATGACGGCGCGCCACGCCTGCATCAATGATCTGCCGATTCAAGAAAAGGAGCGAAAGTATCTCTGGCCGCTCGGCCCGCGGCCGCTCGACCATCCTGCTTTGAGCACTTTCGGATTTTGAAGACGTTCTAGGTCAAACGAGGAAGGTCAGGTTGTCGATTACCTCATCGTTGTTAACCAGCAGCACTTTCTTGTGAGAAATTCTGAAGCTGGCGCCTTCGGGCCGGAGCCGATGAATCGTGCGCCCGGCAAACACGTCCTGCTTTGAGCGCCTGAGCTCGACCAAGACGAAGTTCGACCTGACGCTCAGATCGCCGTTGCCGGCCTCCTCGATTTCGATATTCGAAATGAGACGCCGCATTCGCGATTTCGGATCCTGCGCAAATGCCACCCCGCTCTTGAGGCGGTCGATGCGGCCTTGCAGCCGCGTGCGGTCGTCGTAAATCGCCGAGATTTCGCGCTCGGGATCGCTATCGTCGCGATTGCACGGAACCCAATACAGCGCGTCGTCTGTCCACAGCGAAAGCCATTCATCGTAGGCGTTCTCGTCCATAAGGCGCGCTTCGTAATAGAGAAAACTCTCGACTTTCGATCGATCCGGGGACACTTCCGCTCGCCCTCAGTCCGCCGCGGCAACTTTTCGGAGGTCCGCCTGATGATGAAGTTCAGCCTCGCCCATCATCACTCTTTTCCAATGCGACCATATGCCGCGCTGGGGAACTTCATCGGTCATCTGTCCCACGATGCTTCCATCGGCGTCGGGGCGTTCACGATGTAATCCGCGTGAGAACAGAAGCCACGGATCAACTTCCGCATGGAGTCCTTCCTGCACCCGCGCGAACATCTCGATATCGTCCGGAGCTACTCCGCCGGCGGGACCGTAAAAACCGTCATGGCCGCGCAGACGCGCGACGTTCATCGCAGGCGCAACGCCTTTGAGCAGCGTCGGGTACAGGTAGACCTCGGTGTATTCGGTGCTGACGGGCTGAACCACCCGGATCTGCACGCCGATAAGGATCAGGTTCGGGAACACCAGCAAGTGGGTGCCGCCCGCGTTGATCACCTCACCGGCCCGTTCGGCTCCATAGCGCTGGACCATCGCATCCAGATATTCCTGGCCTCGGCCCGAGATTGTCGGCAGAACCCTGGGTCCACGAGCAGCGGCCCGATTGTACCGTCGAAAATCGAGCATCACGTGACCATTGCCCAGGTCGCGCGTCTCGCCGATGGAATTGCCGTTGAACACGTCCATCCCGGTCCCGGTCCTGCTCCGCTTGCGAATGATCTCAAACGTCGACTGATGAACCAGGTTCGGATGATAGCCGTCGATCGCGTTCTCGATCTGGAGCTTCCAGTTACCTGTATAGCTGTACTTGTTCACGCCGGAGCGCACGTCGAGTTCGCCCTCAGGCGACAGATCGACAAACAAGTCGATTTGATCCTTGGCCGCACCCAGATGTTCATCGAGCGGGATTCCGTCCGGCGCGAGGCTCCCGAATACAAATCCGCGATAGGCACCTATCCGTGGAACGGTGGTCAGGCCCAGCTCTTCCTTGCGCAGCGACCCGCCGTAGCCGTCCTGATAGGTGACCGCGCTGAGCTCACCGTTGTTCCGATAAGTCCAGCCGTGATAAGCGCACCTGAAGAACTTTGCGTTCCCCTGCGCGGTCTGACATACGGTAGCGGCCCGATGGCGGCATCTATTGAGGAGCAGGCGCACCTCGCCATCATCATCGCGCACCATAATCACTGGAGCGCGTCCGATCTTCCTCAACCTGTAGTCGCCTGACTCCGGAATTTCCCCGGTATGCCCCACGTAGACCCATCCCCGATGAAAGATCCTGGCGATCTCGTCCTCGAAGATATCGGGATCAAGATAGACCCTGCCGTGAACCCTGTCCTCTTTGACCAGCGTCTCGTAGTCGATGGATTCTGGCGTCATGGAGGGACCTCCGTGCGCGCGATGTCTCCAGGAGATTAGTTCAGGCAATCCGCTTCACGCACCTTACTAAATTGGTGGCCGGTTTGAAAAACGAGATCCGGGTCCTCTATTTTCGTCCGATCTTGTAAATCATGGATGTACCGCAGCGGCGAGTACCCGTCGGCCCGCACACAAAACTGAAGTCCTGATACAGCCCCGCGCCGGGTTATAGTGACTGAATCTCCGCAACGGCGTACGGATGCTGGCTTGCTCATCCATGATTCGCTAGCGTTTCGTGCCGCGGGACAACTTCGCGCGAGAGGAGAAAAGTCATGCAGGTAAGCAAAGATTCGATCGACTTGGGAATCGTAGTGACTGACGAGAAAGCCGCTCTCGGCTTCTACCGCGACGGGCTCGGCCTGGAGATGGAGGGCGAGCTGCCGTTGCCGGGAGGCCGGATGTATCGACTCAAGTGTGGAACCACCGTTATCAAATTGCTGAAGCTCGAGCGCACGCCGGCTGCAAAACCGGCGCCGGGCGGACCGACGGGCGGACTTGGCTACCGCTATTTCACGATCTCGGTGCCGGATATCCGCGGATTGATGAAGCAGCTCGAAGCTAAAGGCATCCGCCCGACAGTGCCCGTCACCGATTTTCGTCCGGCCGTCACGATTGCGATGGTGACCGATCCAGACGGCAACACGGTCGAGTTCTTGCGGAATACCGGCTCGAATTGAGCGAGGCGTGGGCGGACAAGCAGTCATTGCGGCGCGCAACTCGTTCGTGGCATTACACGATCATTCCGGGAGTTCGGGCGAGCACATTTTTGAGCGATGAGTGCATCAGACGAATCCAGATTAGAGCCAGCGCGCCGCATCCAGTTCGCCTTCACGGACGAGCAGGAGCAGTTCCGCTCGGCGCTCCGGCGATTTCTGAATGCTAAATCGCCCACGACCGAGGTTCGGCGCCTGATGGGCACGACTGAGGGTTACGATCCCGAGGTGTGGCGTCAGCTGAGCGACGAGCTTGCACTGCCCGGTATCCACATACCGGAGAAATTCGGCGGCGCGGGATTCGGCATGGTAGAGCTTTGCATCGTTACGGAAGAGCTTGGTCGCGCATTACTTTGCGCGCCCTACTTCTCCACCACGGTGCTCGCGGCCAGCGCGATATTGAACGGCGGCACCGAAGCACAGAAATCGGCCTTGCTCCCGGACATCGCGCGCGGTTCGCGGCTGGCGACGCTGGCAGTCACCGAGCTCAATGGAAATTGGGATCCGCTGAGCATCGAGGCCGTCGCTACCCCTGGTGCGGACGGTTATCGTCTCGACGGAGTTAAAAGTTATGTCGTGGACGGCCAGGTGGCGGACCTGCTGGTGGTCGCGGCACGACTTCCCGGGACTGTCGGCCGCGAGGGCCTTGCGCTCTTTACTCTGAGTGCGAATGCAACCGGCGTCGAGCGACGACTTCTGGAATCCATGGATGCTACTCGCAAGCTGGCGCGCATCGATTTTCATAGCACACCCGCGGACCTGCTCGGCAGCCTGGAGGACGGCGCAAAGACTCTGGTCCGAACGCTCGACCAGGCAACCATTGCACTCGCCAACGAAATGATGGGCGGCGCCCAGGCATTGCTCGATTCGGCGGTGGATTATGCGACGGTGCGAGTTCAGTTCGGGCGAACGATAGGTTCCTTCCAGGCCATCAAGCACAAGTGCGCTGACATGCTACTGGACGTGGAGCTTGCAAAGTCAGCGGCCTATTACGCGGCTCAAGCCGCCGTTGTGGACGACCCGGAGTGGAGCGCGCTCGCCTGTCTCGCGAAAGCCGCGGCATCAGAAACCTACCTCCGCACTGCAGCCGAATGTATCCAGATTCACGGCGGCATCGGCTTCACCTGGGACAACGACACGCATCTGTGGTTCAAGCGGGCCAAAAGCTCCGAGGTATTCCTCGGTCAGCCGAGTTATCATCTGGAGCTCTTGATGCAACGTTGGGGAGTTTGAGCGATGAGTAAGGTCAGCGAGGAGCATGTGCGATCGGAAGTGCGCGCTTGGCTTGCGGCCAATTGGGATCCCGAGATGTCCCTGGTGACGTGGCGCTACAAGCTCGCCGATTCCGGCTGGGGAATGCCGCAATGGCCCGAAGCATGGTACGGCCGCGGTCTACCGATCGGCCTGGCGCGCGTGGTGGAGGAGGAGTTTGCCGCCGTAGGCGCGGTGAGCGTTGCGAAATCGGGGGTGCGACTGCTGGCGGCGGCCACGCTGCTCGAGCATGGATCGGATCTGCAAAAAAAGAAGTTCCTGCGCCGCATTCTCACGGGGGAAGACACCTGGTGCCAACTCTTCAGCGAGCCGGGCAGCGGCTCGGACCTCGCGGGCGCCACTACGCGCGCGGAGTTGAACGGCGACCATTGGATCGTCAACGGACAGAAAGTGTGGACGACAAGCGCGCATCATGCCGACCACGGCCTGTTGCTCGCCCGGACCGATTGGGATGCGCCCAAGCACGAGGGGCTGTCGTATTTTGTGATCGACATCAAACAGCCGGGCGTCGACGTGCAGCCGCTCAAGCAGATGAACGGCCACGCGTCGTTTAACCAGGTATTCTTCACCGACGCCACGGTCCCGTCCGAAAATTTAGTCGGCGGTGTAGGCAATGGCTGGAAGGTGGCGATGACGACCCTCGCTCACGAGCGCCGCGGTGCCGATGGGTTGAACACGCCGTCGAAGCGCGGGTCGCGCATGGGACGTATCCACGCCGAAGAGCGGGCCGAGCTCGAAACTGCCAACCAGCCGTACAAATGGTATCCGCAGCGTGCGGGTCGCGTCGATCTCGTGATCGAGCGCGCCAAAGAGACCGGCACGAACCGGGATCCTCATGTGCGTCAGGAGATCGCCAGGCTGATGATCATGGCGAAGTCTGCAGAATGGACCGCGCGGCGCGCGCGTGCTGCCCAGCGACAAGGGCGACCGCAGGGCCCCGAAGGCTCGCTCGGAAAGCTCGCGGCCAGCAACGTTGCGCGAGCCGCTGCCCACGTGCACACGTTGATTACGGGCGCGGAAGCAATGCTCACTGGTCCCAAGAGCGCGCGCGAGGGGATCATAGCCGAGATACTAGTTTCGGTGCCCGCCACCTCCATCGCGGGCGGCACCGACGAGATTCAGCGCAACATCATCAGCGAGCGTGTACTTGGCTTACCGAAGGAGCCACGTTTCGACACCGGCCCATTCCGGAACGTGCGAAAGAACTAGCCGAGGTCGCGCCGCCTGATACAGAGAAGCTCCGGCCGGAAAGCGGTCTCTTCTTTTAGGGGAAACCCCAGCTAAGCCAGACGCCAAAGACGGCGCTTTATGGTTTGAGATCTTGCAGCAGCGACTTGCCGTCCTTCAGGTCCGCCGTATCGAAACCCTCGGTGAACCAGCCGTAGATCTCCGCGAGCATCGTGCGCGCCTCGTCGCGATGCCGTTGTTTATCAGATCATGTTCGGGCCCGCTTCATAGCCTTAGAGCAATGGTCAGAAGCGAATCGGCTGACGAATATTCCTGACCCGCATGACATTGGACGAAATAACGTGCTTCCTGCTAAATCGGCGCAGGCCCAGACAAAGTAGCTATTAGTGTCCGCTGGCAGGATCTCGGGGAGGGGGATATGTCTCGTTTTGATCGGCAGAGCCGTACCCGGCTCGGCAAGGCGCTCTACATCGTTGCGGCGGGCTTGGCACTGGGAGGTCTCTATATAGTAGTGGCGGGCGGTGATGCTTGGGCGTTCCGCTCGCGGGCGGCGGCCCTGACGTCTGAAGAAACCCGTCAACCGCAGTACAACGATTTCCTGCGCCTGATTTTCGCGAATCTGCCTTCGCCGCGGACAACCCTCGGCGGGCCCAACGCATATCGGGTCTTTTTCGGTGCAAGCACGTTTTACAAACCACCTATTATGATCGCGCAGATCGCCAACTTCTCCGGTATACCAGTCCGTTCGGATCGCGACCTGTACGTCCTTCGATGCCTTCCGCCATCCGATTCTGAAGCCGATCCAACCCTGGCGGTGTGGCCCAGTTTGATCTCCAGGATACTTGCTGACTACGAAGCGAATCCGCCGACGCCCAATACTCCCGACGAGGCTATTCAGGAAATCGCGCAAAGCTTCACTGATACTTCCAGTCAAGTGCTGACGGAGACCTTGGAGAACGCACTTAACGTCGGCAAACAGTTTTTCGAGGATTTCCCTCAGACCGGACCGCTGAAGTTCACCGCGATGCAGATGCAAGCACAGATGAGCATGCGCTTTGGCGCCTTCACGGCATTCACCGGCCTTGGCTACGCCGCCGAAGGGACGGGTAATTCTCCCGCCTTGGATTCGGAACAGACCACGCGCTCAATGGTCATCCCGGACTTCGTGCTGAAAAACGTCACCCTGGCCGAGGCTGGTTGCCACTGCATTCAGGTGCCGTCTTCGGTTCGTAACCGGGATCAGCGCAAGCTCGATCCTGATTTCATTTTGCGCAGGGGTGGCGACGGGAAGTGCGTAAAGGTGAATCGAACAAGTGACATCGATCCGTAACTCCGTGAGGCCTGGATCGGTCCACCAGCGCGCTCGCATAGGAAATCGATCAGAAGCTGCTTTCCGCGCTTGTATGGCTGGAGTTTTCAGCATGCGCAAGCATAATCTACTTCTCCGCGATTAATTTCTGGGAATAGGCGCGAATGGCTAACACCTCACCGATTTTGATTGTCGGCGCCGGCACGACGGGGCTCGCGATGGCTTGTGAACTGGCTCGCCATGGGGCCCCCGTGCGCATTATCGACAAGCAGTCCGGCATCAATCCGCATTGCCGCGCATGCGCCCTGCATTCACGCACCCTCGAGATCTTTCACGACCTCGGCATCGTCGACGAGATTCTTGCCCAGGGTCACAAGATCCTGGGCACGAGCCAGTACGCCAACGGCGAACGCTTCATGCACTCCAGCGGCGAAGAGGTCGACAGCCCATTTCCCTACGTGGTGAACCTGGAGCAGTGCAAAACGGAATCGGCCCTGGAGCGCCTGCTCCGCACCTACGACATCCAGGTTCAGCGCGAGACCGAGTTAGTGGCGATTTCCGGGAGGTCCGACGCAGTCTCGGCCACCATCCGCCGCGGCGACAGCCCTGAGGAAGTAATTGAGACTCCGTGGCTGATCGGTTGTGACGGGGCCCACAGCCGGGTACGCCACTTGAACCACATTCACTTTCCCGGCAAGGAAGACCTGCATCAGTATTGCCTCGCCGATGTGCTCATAGAAGGCGAGCTTGCCCGCGACGAAATACACTCCTTCATGGGCGACCGTGGACTGCTCTTCTTCTTCCCGCTGCCGAACGGGCGGTGTTTAGTTGCCGCTGACCTGCCGACGCAGCACGATTCGGTCAAAGAGCAGCCCAGCTTGCAAGATGTGCAGGCAATCGTATCCGAACGAGGACCGGCCGGCATCCGCATCAACGACCCGCGGTGGCTGGCCTACTTTCGTGTCAACTACAGGGCCGCGCGACACTATCGCCACGAACGCATTTTCCTGGCCGGCGACGCGGTGCATATCCACAGCCCGATGGGCGGATTGGGCATGAATACCGGCATCCAGGACGCTTACAACCTTGGCTGGAAGTTGGCACTGGTCCATCGTGGCCGTGCGCCGGCGAGCATTCTCGACAGCTACGAGAAGGAACGGCGGCCGGTCGCTGAGGACGTGCTCGCCACCACCAAGATGCTTACCGACCGCTTCGAAACGTTCACGCAACTTTCACCCGAACAGCGCCAGCAACTGTACATTAATATGGTGGTGCCACCGGAGTTGGCCAAGCGCATGGCACGACACCTTGAGCAGTTAGACCTGAACTACACGAAGAGTCCGATATGTCATCAGCACGAAGGCAGCCATTTTGGAAAGACGCGCTTCACGGCCGGCCCACGTCCGGGTGAGGAGGCGCCCGACGCCAAGCCCTTGCTGCACGACAATCACCCGACGACTCTATTCGAGCTGCTGCGTGGGCCGAAACACACCTTGCTCCTGTTCCCCGGTGCCGCGCACGAGGCTAAGTCGTGGCACCGGCTGGCCGAATTGGCTCAGTCGGTCGAGAGCGGTCTGGACGACCTGATTAATATCTATTTCGTGGCCATCGAAGCTGGCAGCGATGCTTCGAACCCGAAGTTCCAACGACGCCTCATCCTCGATCCCGAACGCTCTTTCCACTACCGCTATGGCGCCGAAACCGAATGCATGTACCTGATCCGTCCCGATGGCTACGTGGGCTACCGCAGCGAGCCTGCAACGGCGAGCGCCTTTCACGATTATCTCAGGCGTATTTTTTCAAACTGACTCTTTGTCCTCTCAAAATCTCTCGGGTGCAGTTCCGGATTTGAGTTTTTGAGCGGGCACAGCGTCGGAGGCCCAAATTGAGTTGTGGATCAACGTTCTAGTAAATGATCACAAGGAGGACTGTACCAATGGCGAGACTCTTTGAGGCAAGCGATGCCGACCCAGCGGTTCTCACAGGCAGAACCATTGCGATCATCGGTTACGGAAACCAGGGGCGCGCGCAGGCGATCAACCTCCGCCGCGCCGGACATCGAGTGATTGTAGGCAACCAGGAAGACGAGAGTTGGCGTCAGGCACTCGACGACCGCTTCGAGACGCTTTCAATGGTCTCGGCGGCCGCACGCGCGGAGGTCATCCTGCTGCTTTTGCCAGACGAGATCGCACCGGACATCTATCATCGGATGATAGAGCCGCATCTTCGACGCGGCACGACGCTGGTCTTCGCGAGCGGCTACAACATCACCTACAAATTCATTGTCGCGCCCCCAGATGTCGATGTGATCCTGGTGGCGCCGCGGATGATCGGTCGGGGCGTGCTCGAACTCCCCGAGCGCGGCGAAGGATTTCCAGTACTCGTAGGAGTAAGGCAGGACGCTTCGGGCCGCGCCCTCCCCACCGCTTTGGCCATCGCCCACGGCATTGGCGCCTTCTTGCCGCATGGTGCAGTAGTAGAGTCGAGTTTTGAAGAAGAGACGTTGGTCGACCTCTTTTCCGAGCATACCTGGGCGGGTGCGATGCTTTTTCTGCTCGAACGCGCCTTCAAGGTGCTGGTCGAATCCGGTGTGAGCCGGGAAGTTGCGCTGCTCGAGCTTTATGCCTCAGGCGAACTCGGCGAGATCGGTCGCGCAATGGCCTCCCTGGGAATATGGAACCAACTAAAGCTGCATTCCCATACCAGCCAGTTTGGACAACTCACGCACGGCGAGAAGTTTGTCGGCACTGACTCGGAGGCGCTGATGCGCAAGGCGATCACCGAGATCCGCGAAGGCACCTTCGCCAAGGGATGGGCCGCGGAGCAGGCGGCCGGATCGCCGACGTTTCATCGGCTCCTTGCTGAAGCACACTCGTCACCGATCGCAACGGCCGAGACCGAGTTATATGTGAAACTAGGGCGACGCTAACCTGCAGCCCAACACAAGATTCTTAGCGCGCGAGATATCCTCCGTCGACAATCAGAGGCGCGCCGGTTACGAACGATGATTCGTCGGAAGCCAGAAACAGGATCGCGTTAGCGATCTCCTCGGGCTGTGCGTTGCGGCCAATTGGCTCGGCCGCCGAAGCCTGACGCCAAAACTGCGCGACTTCAGCGGGCGTCAGTCGTTTCACAATATTGGTCTCGACGTTACCCGGACATACGCAGTTTACTCGGATTCCGTCCAGCGCATATCGGGAAGCGAGAGATTTTGTAAGCTGCAGCGCCCCAGCTTTTGTGACGTTGTAAGCAAATGTGCTGGCGCCGTCCATTTCCTGTCCGATGAAAGAAGAAATGGACGCCAAGTTAACAATCGATCCTTTCTTTTGGTTTAGCATGTGAGGAATGACGTGTTTACAGCACAAAAACATGCTCTTCAGATTGATGTCCATCAGCCGGTCCCATTCCTCCACCGTCATCTCGGTAATGTCCTTGACGAAATGAATTCCGGCATTGTTTACCAGAATGTCAATGCGTCCGAATGCCGAAATCGATTCCCGCGCGAGGACGCGCGCGACGTTTTCATCCGCAATGCTTCCCACGACGGTTCGAGCGTCTTTACTAGCCAGTTCGGGCAGCAGTGCTTCCAGATCGTTCGCATTGATATCGTTCAACACGAGCCGGGCGCCTTCGCGCGCAAATAGAATGGCGGTTGAACGGCCGATTCCACTGGCCGCGCCAGTCACGATCGCAACTTTGTCCTTGAGTCGCATCAATCACCTCGCTGTGACAATTTTGCTCGTCGAATGCTTCGCGCCGAAACCTATCCAAAGACGATGAGGATCCCCATCACGATCCAGGTGCCAACCAGCACCTCGGGAATCCTGCCGCCGCCGATCAGCTCGAGGAAATTCAGCGACTTCTGCAAATGATTCCTTTCAGGTGACTCCCCGTGGTGCTCCGCGTTCGAGCGTCAGGGTTTGTGGCCGACCAGGATGCCGTTAGCGCCGGGCGAATCGAGCGGGATTCGCTGGCAACGTACGAAGCCTGCTTCCTTCAGCCATACTTCGTACTCCGCCCAAGTATAATTTCGCCCCTCGGTGGCAATGATCATCATCATCGCCATCAATGCTGCCGGTGGCGGACCGCATTTATCATCGTCCATCATCAGTTCGCTGATCATGATCGCGCCGCCAGACGGCAGAGCGTCAAAGCACTTGCTCAAGATTGCGCGGTTCTTGTCCGGACCCCAGTCGTGCAGGATCATCGAAAGCAAGATGGTGTCGGAGCCTTTTGGCAGTTCCTCGGTGAAGAAGTCTCCTGAGACGGTCCTTATCTGCGCGGTCAATCCGGCTTCTGCAATTTTCCCCCTGGCAATTTCCAGCACCGGAGTTGTATCGAACAACACCGCATTTAGCCTTGGATAGCGGCGCAACGCCTCGATGCAATAGGCGCCGGACCCTCCGCCAACGTCGAGGAGCTGCTTGCGTTTCGAAAAGTCAAAAGCCTCGGCAACTGCCTTACCCGATTGAATACTTATGCTATGCATCGCTTCGGTGAAGATACGCTGCCGCTCGGCATTCTCCGCGACGGTTTGCGCCCAATCGCGAGTTTGGTCCTCGAACCAGACGCGGCGATCAGTTTTGAGTGCCTCCACCACGCGGTGCCAGGGTAAGTAGCTCTGCTGGAAGTTCATCGCCACGAAGCCGCCGAAATAGTAGGGCTTGCCTCGGACTAAGTACTCATCCGCGAGCGGGGTGTTGTGGAATCGACCGTCGCGTTTTTGCAGGAGCCCCAGACCAGCGCAGCCGCTGAGCAGGACCTCAGCTGGGCGCGGGGGCAGGCCCAGCAAGGTCATGAGCTCGTCGGCATTGGTGCCTCCGCCACAGATCTTGGAGAAGAGGTCCAGTTCCACCGCTGCCGCGAGAGTTCCGAAAGCCCAAAACGCGGTCGCCAGCTGCATCAGTGGGGCCGGGTTCAACTTCTGCACGCGAGCGGCAGAAACGCGCCGGGGAACCTTCTTGCCGGGCGCGCGGGGTGAGACTCTACCGACCGGCTTCGCTGCCTTGCGCGCAACCTTTTTCCCTTTTGCCATCGAATCTCCTCGACGGTACAGGCTCGGTCATTCGGTGTTGTCCCTGCGAGTTTGTCGTCTTCGCTTGGGCGAAGAAATCATAAGGTAATGCCTATGCCACTTCAAAGATCACTCAGGATGTTGGTTCTTTGTCCTCTCAAAATCTCTCGCGTACACTTCCGGATTTGAGTTTTTGAGCGGGCACAGCGTCCAAGGCTCAGGATAATTGACATCGCACGCAGTGAACGATCGGCGGTGGAATGGCAAGTGTAACACGTGTAGATGTTACGCCAACCGATATGAAGATTTACCGAATCGCCAATCTCGCGGTGCTTTCGTTTGTTTTGTCAGTTGCGTTCGCAACGGCTGCCCGCGCGGACGACAAGGCGGTGCCGGGATGGGATCCCGCTGTATTCCGCGATGCGAGCACCATCAAGATAATGACCACAGAACCTGACGTCGGAGAGCATTGGTCAAACTTGTGGGTGGTCGTCATCGACGGACAGCCATACGTCCGGCTTGGCGATCGCGCTTACGGACGCATTCAGAAGAACTCCACCAGCCCTTACGTGAAATTGAAGGTGGGCGACCTCGAATTTGACAGGGTGAAGATAGAGGAGATGCCAGACATGAAGGAAAAGGTCGCCGCCGCGATGGCCGACAAGTACTGGATGGATGTGCTCATCCGGCACGAGTCGCACCCGATGGTCGCGCGCCTGGTTCCAGAGGCCGCGACACCCGAGAAATCGTCACAATAATTGCGCTGCAAACTCCCGTACTCGGTCTTCGGAATCGGGAAGAGCCCTAGGATCGCTGCAGGTCTGACAGCCGCTCGTCCGCGGCCAATTCGAGGCTTCGCAGATAGCGTAGATAGCCGGGCGGCAGGCCGTGCTGAACAGCACCTTCGATCAACAAGCCGACGTAACGCGGAGAGGGCTTGCGGCCGAGGCTGATCCTGTCTGACTGATATGTGAACGCTGCGATCGGTTCACTGCCGTCGGCGATGGCGCTGACTGGAATGCGGCGGTACGCGCCCCTTGGGACGCCTTCCGTCCGGTCGAGATGCTCTGACTGTTCGACGGTGATCAAGTACAGCACTCCCCAAGTGCGAGCACCTGCTTGAGACTCCAGGTTGGCTACACCGCGCTCTCCAGGGCCGATCGCGAGATTGAAGCAGAGCCGGTAGTTTTCGAGCAGGGCTGGTTGCACTTGTATCGGGCGCATGCCGCGACGACTCTCAAAGATGCCACGGTTCATATTACTGCCGTAGGCTAAGTACCACGTCAGAGCTTTGGTCTCATCACTCATCAGTCACAGACCCGATATCCGAAATCTGGGACCGCGTCGCCGTGCTCGTGCAGCCAGCACTCGTGAGACTCCTACGCTGAAACTTCGTCGCGCCGCTCTTTGACGCCGCACCCTCTTCCTAAAATTGCGCTACTTCGAATCTCGGCGCGTGGCGGCGGCGCCTTCTGCACCTGCATGCTTTGCGGCGCGCTCTTCGGCGTGCTTCTGAATCATCGCCGAGGCGGCGTTCATCGCCTGACCCATGAAGTCATGCGCGTTGGACATGGTCCAATCGTATGACGCCTGACGGCTCGCGTTGGCGTTCTTGAATACCGGCGCGACGTGTTCGGCCCAGAGCTCAAACGACTTGATCGTGTTGTCGAAGCTTGCCCAGTTGTGCGCGAGCTGCAGGAACGCCCCGAACTCGCCCTGCTTGGTCTCGAGGCGCTTCAGTTGCGCGATAGCGTCGTCGGGCGTGCCGATCACGGCGCGGCCGGATTCGATCATGTCGTCGATCGGATTCTTGCCGTTGGAGGGCGTCGGCGCGAGCGGATTCAATCTTGCGAAATATTCCATAAATTTATGGATGCCATACTCGACATTCTTGCGCGCTTGCTCGCGAGTCTCGGCCAGGTGCACCGGCCCGACCAGCCGCAGGCGACTGCGATCCATGGTGCGTCCGCTCTCGGCCGCGATCTCGTTTGCGATCTGCCAATTGGTGCTGAGCGCGTCGAACCCATCCGCATTGGTCGCCGCGACACATAACATCCCGAAGCCGTACTTGCCGGCCGCACGTCCGCCCGAGGGGCTGACTGCACTCGCTACTGCGATCTCCGGATGCGGTTTGGTGTAGGGCAGCAGATGTGCGCGCGCATTGACGAGGTTGTACCAATCGCTCTTTTCCGTCACGACCTCGCCACTGAAGAGACGCATGATGACCTTCAAACCCTCCATCATGCGGTCTCGCTGGGTCATCGGATTGATACCCAGCATCATAGCGTCGGAGGGAAGCAGGCCGGGACCAACGCCGAACATCACGCGGCCGCGCGTTTGATGGTCGAGTTGGATCATGCGATTCGCCGTCATCAATGGGTTGTGGTACGGCAGCGACACCACGCCGGTGCCCAGACGGATCTTTTTGGTTCTCTCTGCCGCGGCGGCGATGAAGACTTCGGGCGAAGCGATGATCTCGAAGCCGGCGGAATGGTGCTCGCCGATCCAGGCCTCCTCATAGCCGAGCCGGTCCAGGTTCTCGACCAGTTCCAGGTCGCGGTGAAGTGCTTCAGTCGGATCCTGGTCGAGGGGATGAAACGGGGCAAGGAAGATGCCATTGCGCATTGGAATCGTGCGGGTCATTCGTCAGCCTCCTTTAGGCTCTCTATCTTCGATAGTCGTCAGGATATCCCAACTCGGACAACGTCCAAAGAGCCGATGGCGCTTGATTTTCGGGCCATCGCACTCGCGCGGATGGTCATGTTACGCGCGGTGCTTGTCGATCCTTGGGGAAAAGGGACTTGGGTAATCTCTGAATGCGCAGACTGGCTGCTGGATGACGCAGTCTGATGCGAACTGCTCTCCGCGTCAAATTCCCTGATCATCAGGGAAAATACAGGGAATTTTCGCGATTTCAGGGTCCCGAGACCGACTTAGAAGCCGAAAAAGCCTCGCGTACTCTATGGTTTTTGTCAAAATTCCCTACTCAACAGATCAGGGAATTATTTTCGAGTAACACGGAATTAAATTCGGTGTATCAGGGAATTTTCTTCGGAGAACAGAGAAACCACTTTGAGGTTCATTCGGCAACCGCGTCGGGAGTCACCGATGCTAAGAAAGTGCCGGATCCGCTCGCGCCTCTTCACTGTGATCCTTACTGGCTGCCGTTTGCTCCGGTTTACGCGGATGAGGTTTTGAGGAGCGACAGCCCCATATCCGATTCCGAAGATTCCGGTTCTGCCATCTCGCACGCTATGCAGACCAGCACGTCACCTGGCTGCTAAGAAGGTGAAGGACGAAAGTCAGCGTCGAGCGTGTGTCTCCTGTGAACCGAGAATCCAACCTCTTAGTGGGTATTCGACCACTTCGCAAAGAGTACCGCGAGATCGGACTCGATTGAACCTAAATTACTCCCGCGTTCTTCAATCGCATACATGAGGACGCATCGAAGCCGATCTCGGCCAGGATCTCGTCGTTGTGTTCGCCGAGCGCCGGCGCGCCCGTGCGAACGCGGGTCGGTGTACGCGAAAATTTAGCTACCGGTCCGTACACCGGAATCGTCGAGCCATCCTCGCTTAGGGTCGGCTGCAAACTGTCACGCTCAAGCACGTGAGGATCGCGCGCCGCGTCGCCATAGCTGTTTACAGGCCCGACTGGAATTCCCGCGCGATTGAGAATCTCGACTACTTCTGCCCGTCCACGTTCAGCCGTCCAGGAAGCCACTATCGCATTGCAGGCATCGCGATTCGCACAGCGCCCGCTGATCGTCGCGAAGCTCGGATCGTCGGCCAGTTCCGGGTAACCGACGGTGCGCGCTAACACCTTCCAATGGGCGTCGAGCAGTATTGCGACATAAACCGAGCCATCCTCACAAGCGAAAACATTCGCCGGCACCGCAAACCCGAACTCGTTGCCGTTGCGTTGCGCGGTAATGCCCATCGCGGCCAGCGTTAAGCACGAGTTTTGCGTCAAGGTGTCCAGCAGCGCAACGTCGACATGCTGGCCCTCGCCAGTGATATCGCGATGGCGCAGCGCAGCCATCGCACCGATCGCACCGTGCAGTCCACCCAGTTGGTCAGCGATCGCGATCGGATCCTTGGTCGGGGGCCCATCTGCCGAGCCGTTCAACGACATAAAGCCAGATACGGCTTGCGCAATCGGGTCGTAACCGGGCTGGCTGGAATACGGACCGAATTGGCCCCATCCGGTAACCGACACATAAACGATGTTGGCCTTGACCGCACGTACTGCCTGATAGCCGACACCCCATTTTTCCATCGTCCCGGGCTTGAAATTTTCGACCACGATGTCAGCTTTGGCGGCCAGCTTGAGGAAGATGTCGCACCCTTCACGACGTCTCAGATCGAGGCTGAGGCTGCGCTTGTTACGATTGATTGTTCCGTGCACGAAACCGACGTTTGTGCCAGGAAGAACCGGTGGCAGCCGACGACTCACTTCGCCTTGGGGAGTTTCGACTTTAATCACCTCAGCTCCAAGGTCGGCCAGCATTCCGGCGCACAACGGTCCGGCCGCAGTCGTCGTTGCTTCGACAACATGCACGCCGGCCAGCGGTCCGGACAGGTCGTTCCGGGCATCGCGAAAAAATTCTGCCTTCATCATCGTTGCGTCCTCCCTTTGAACTGTCGTCCTCTTAGCGATTTAAACTTCGCGGCCATCGTTGCGGCGCATCGCGCGCAGAATTTGCCCCCTTCCCGATTCTCGGCTCCGCATTTGGTCCAGTGCATCTTGCTCCTTGCCGGATGTTACGCGTTCAACTCGTCGAGCAATGCCTTGGCGTCCTTGAGGTCGGCGGTGTCGAAGCCTTCGGTGAAGCCCGCGAAAATTGTACTTTGGTACACGAATTTGGTGATCTAGCGGCAGTTCATTCTCTTCGATGCTCGTCGCAGCCCGTTTCACCTGTTGCGCCAATTCGCCAGCAGAGGTCTACGCCGAGCGAAAATCTGCAGCGACCTTCATGGCTCTCCAGGATCGATCGAGTTCAGATGGCCTCGAACTCGAGGTGAAGCTCCTTGAGCCCGCGCAAAATGAAACTGGGCGTGTGCGCGAAGTCATTCTTGCCAGCAGCGAGGCGGATGACGCACATTCGCCCCAGAAGCGTCTCGAACGCGACTCGCGCCTCAAGCCGCGCCAAGGCAGCGCCGATGCAGAAATGCTCGCCCTGACCGAACCCGAGATGAGTTCTCGCGTTGGCGCGGCGCACATCAAACCGATCGGGATCGGGAAACTCGGCTTCGTCGCGATTTCCCGAAGCATACATCACCGCCAGGCGCGCTCCTTCGGGAATATTCACTCCAGCAATTTCGCTGGCGGCTTTCGCCACCCGGAAGAGACACTGCACCGGAGACTCGAGGCGAAGCGCTTCTTCGATCATGTTCGGGGTTAGCGAAGGATCTTCGATCACTAGACGCATCTGATCCGGGTTGCGCACCAGCAGCATCATCGCGCTCGCGATCAGATTGGTGGTGGTTTCGTTCCCGGCGATCAGCAACTGATAGATGATGCTCAACATCTCGGCCACATCGAGCGGCTTAGTCCTGTCGAGCCGCGCATTCAGCAAGTCGGTGGTCAAATCATCGCGCGGCGCGGACTTTCGTTCTTCCAGCCGCGCTTCGAAGTAACGCTGGAACTCGATGAAGCTGTGTGCGCATTCAATCTGCCGCTGGTGGCCAATCATTCCTCCGATTTGCGCGACCGCATCGTCGGACCATCGTTTGAAGTCGTCCATGTCGGAATGCGCCACGCCGAGCGCGTCGGCGATCACCGTCAGAGGAAGACCAATCGCGAATTGGCTCACAAGTTCCACCTGGCCATCGCCGATGAAGCAATCGATCAATTCATTTGCGATCTGCCGCACCTTGGGCTCGAGCGCTGCCACACGGCGCGCTGAAAACGCCTTGTTGACGAGAGCGCGGAAACGAGAATGCACCGGCGGGTCGTTTGTCAGCAGAGTGTCCATCGGAGGGTAGCCCTGCGACATAATCTCCATAACGTCGTCCGGCGTTCTCGTATCGACGCCAGGTGGCTGCTTGGAGATGAAAATTTCGGGATGACTGAGAACGTGATGGATATCGGTGTAACTGCTAACGATGAAGAATCCCGCACCGGGAACCTGGTAAACCGGCGCACTATGACGCATCGCACGATAAAAGGGATATGGGTCCGCCACGTTCTCTGGCGAAAGCGGATTGAAGTCCGACGGCAATCGCGATTGCACGGCGGCGCTCGTCGCGTTCATGGCCGGGCAATTTATTTGCCGACTAGATGATAGAGATGAGCGATCTTGGTTTCCTGATATTTTGTCAGTCATGATCTTGTTCTCCTAGGCGTTAGGGCCGAGCGCCCGCAGCGCTTTATGAGAGCGCCCTCTCGGTGCGTGCGCGTTACTTCGCCGACCCTTTCATCTTCAGCGGCGCGTAATAGTGCTTGTCACCCAGTTCCCCCACCTCAGCGAAGAATTCCGGCCCCGCGGCTTTACCCGCCTGTTCCAACTCCCAAGTCTGACGCTTGAAGCTCCAGCTCTCGGGGCGCAGCCGGCGCGCCTCGGCGAAATACTTCAGCGCTTCGTCGCGATGGCCCTTCTCGAACAGATACTGACCGAGGCGAAAGTTGGCTGTCGCGAGCGCATCGGTGTCGTTGGGTCCGACAGCTCTGCGGCGCGCTTCCTCTGGAGGAAGCGCGAACTCACTCCGTTCGCCTTTTGCGACCCAGTCGCGGATCGCATCGACGTATGCGCGCCGCAGCCGCTTTCCTTCGTCGGTCGCTTTCTTCGGAACCTGGAAAGTCTTGGGATCCATCGCGCGAACGATGTCCTCGGCCACTCCTCCGGGCTCGGCCGGCCGCACGACGCGTCCCTTTTCATCGATCCAAACCACCATCGGTACGTTGATGAATTCGTAAAGCTCGCCAACGATATGCTTTTGATCGATCAGACACGGATACTGCGGAACGCCCGCGCGGCTCGTGAAGCCGTCGTCCCATCCCATGCCGTCTTTCATCAGCGGCGGTAGCTCGATTGATGCGGGCCGAATGAAATCGCGAACCGCAGGCGCGCCGGCGCTATCGAGCGCGACTGCGATGATCGTAAAGCCTTGGTCCTTCAGCTCCTCGTAAAGACCCTGCCAGACTGGCAGGTCATGGCGGCATCCTCACCATGAGGCCCATGCCGCGAGGAGCACCTTCTTGCCGCGATAGTCGGAGAGGCGATGCATCTTGCCGTCGAGATCGGGCAGCTCGAAATCGGGAGCCTGCAGCGAGGCGAGAGAAGCGCGTCGCGTCGCAGCAGCTTCGCCGAAATACCATGTGCGGTTTTTGTGATCATGCACCACCGGTTGGCCGAGGTGGCGCGCGAGGGCCGAGAGGTTGAAGCCGCGCCCATGGTCGCGGACGAATTCAGTTGCGCGCCCCGGCGGAATCGGAATGCATACGTCGCCCATGCACGCCCCTTCGGGCTTCAGTTCCCATCCGCTTGCCCTCTTCAGATCGGCATTGCTGAGCCACAGGTTGTCGCCCTCGGCCTTCGCGCCACCGATCTCAGAAACGAGGCCTCCATAGATGATATCGGTCGCCATGTCGCTCTCCTCTTCGTTACGATTCCGCATCGTCATTATTACGGCGAATATGGAACTTTCGTCATTATTTGCAGAACTTCCTCCTCAAGAAGCTCTGGGAGGTGAGCCGCCCAGCGAACAAAGTCGGTATCCTTGCTGGCCACCGCGAGGGTAGAAGGCAGTGCGTTGGGATCGTCGATCTCCCAGAGATCGATAACAGTATTCAGGCGTCCGATTGCGTTTTCGTAGGCGCCGACCAGCTTCCATCCCGCCTTCTCAAGCACCGGCTTGAGATGATCCATCACCTCATAGAATTTCCGCTGCTGACCATATTTCACCTTTAGGGTGGCTAGAAGGTAGTAGCTCATCTGGTACCTCAATAACTCCTGTCTCAAAGCGGTTAGTAGTCGCGCAAACGCGCTCTCAACCCAGCGACCGCACTGCGTCCTTGCCGTCCCAAGTACGATGAGCATCGCGCATCATTTTGAAGAACTCGCGCGTGCCCGGAGCCGGTTTGAGTACTTCGACCAACGAGCCAAGTCCGCCGCCGGGGTCAGCGTAAATGACTTCGCCACCTCCCGGTACTAGTGCTTCCTGAACGATGGTTGATCCCGCGGCCTCGCAGACGCTCCGGGCGATATTCATATCGTCAACCAACACGCAGACATGGTGCAGACCTTCCCGACCTTCATCTCGCCAAGCTTTGAAAATGGAACGAGCATCGTTGTGCTGGCGAATGAGCTCGATCTGCATATCGCCCCAATAGCCAAGCATGATCGAGAAATCGATTTCGGCTGGTTCGCCGCGATATCGACTGCGATCGAGCTTGATGTGGTTAATCGCAAAAAACGGTCCGGCGCCTATGGTCTTCGTCCAGGAGTGCAACGCGGCCTCGAGGTCCGCCGGCACGTAGGCCATCTGCATTGCGTCTCCCAGCCTCGCGATCGACGTCGGTGTCTTCATTTGTCACTCTCTGAGGGTTGCTTGGCCCAGCCGATTCCGCGACGTAGTAGTTCGTAGAAGACAGGTAGTTTCCAGGCTCCGCGTTCGATCTCCGGATACCAGTTCACCACCGGCCGCATGTCGTAATGACCGCGACAGTGGCCGAGCGTGAGATAAAGCACACCACCCTGACCCATCTGGTGGAGATAAAAGACCGGGTGCCGGGCTCTTTGCCAATTGCGCTTAACAAAGCCGACGGCTTCGCCCTGGAACTCCGTGTCGAGAAGAACATGCAGCTCTCCATATGTCTTTGAAAGATAGAGCTCGTCGGTCGTATCAAAGGGTTCGATGCCCGTCACCAGCGGATGCTCCGGATCAGCAACCGTCACTTGGTATGGCCCGATTGGCGGATGAGCGATGAACATCGAGCCTAGCGTCTCCATGAAATGCGGCGCCAAGTCGGGACTGTCAACTTCACCTGACTTCAGAAATCGAAGGATTGAGTTGGTGCCGTGGAGTGCAAACCAACGTCCACCGCGCTTAACAAAGGACCGCAATTGCTCTTGCCCTTCGAGCCGTGGAATCACATCGCATGTATAGCTTATCAGGAAGTGGGCGGAGGAAATTGCATTGGCGTTCGCGTAGTCCTCAAAGACCCGCACGCGGACGCGCTCATCCTCGGCCAGCAACTTCAGCAGCTCGAGTCGGGCGAAATCGATATCGTGGTACTTGCCACCGGCAATAAGAACACAATCGAGCCGATCGCGGGCTTGGTTCGCCACGACTACCGCGCCTTGGCTGCCATTTGTTGAGCATGCGTCGTTGCAGGACTGGCGCCCTCAGAACCATTGGCTCGACGAACGCCGACCACGTCTAACGGACGCTCGGCACAAGCATTAACATAATGGTCGATCCAATCGTGCAGGAGGTGCAGGCCTAACTCGTTCTTGCCGAAAACAAAATCTTTGTTACCGCCGCTCGAGAGTCCACGTTGAATCCGCGCGCAAACCCAGTTGTCCTCATTTTGTACTGCACTGACGAACAGATCGACGGCGGCATCCATCAGCGCTCGTTCTTCATTCGTGGCTGGCGGTTTCGGGTAGATATGGTTTTGGATGGTGCGCGACTTGTCGGGAGTCGGTCCTGGAAAAAGTTGCGATACCATTCCTCCGTGTTTCTCTGAGATCGCAAATGAAGCATTAGGAAACACGGTACGGACAACCGTTATGCCGTCTTCGGTCTCCCACTCTTGCTTAGGTTTGTGCCTTAATTCTGTGATTTTATGAGTAGGAAACCCAACTCTCTGATGTGGCCCGAACGAGTCGTAGGTCATGATGTTCGTCATGACTTGCTGCGCGATCGTTTTTGGATGGAGAATCGCGAAGTGGTAGCCTTCGAGATATCCGTCGTGTGCCACCTTCCAATTCGAAGTCGGCAGTTCGTTTTGCTTGTACATATGCCACCTCTCGAATCCGAACGACTCGAGTTCGGGAAGCATGCCGCCAAGGTAGTCTTCGAGATCGATCGATGCAGTGGGCGTAAGAGAGACAAAGATCAATCCCGCGCGCTCGACCGACGGTAGCTGCGTGAGACCGCGTGAAGCTGTATCGATGTCACCGAATTTCCGCCGGCCTGCGACTCCTACAAGTGCCCCGCGATCGTTGTATGTCCAACCGTGATATGGACACGTCAACTGCTCGCATCGGCCTTTTCCTTCTTCGGTCAGCACTGTACCACGATGAGAGCAGACCCCAATGAATGCCCGCACGAGACCATCCTGTCCGCGCACAATGAGAACGGGCACGCCGACGACATCCACCGACTTGTAATCGCCAGGTTCCCGCATTTCGCACGTGAAGGCCAGCAACAATGGCAGCCGTTTGAAGATAGCGTTCATCTCGCAGTGCCATCGCACCGGATCGACGTAATTATCAACCGGGATGTACTTGACGTCCTCAGCTGAATCAGTCGTGCTATTGTCAACGTGCGCGAGCAACCGCACCGCCAGATTGATGTATTCGGAACGCCTCATAGTGTCTCTCCTGCGAGGGTTCTCGCCTAATTGGCGAGAGATGTAGCGCACAGTCGTTCTCGAAGAAGGCCGATCATGCGCTAAGACTCCACACCAAGTTGGCCCATCTTGCGGCCGTCGAACGTAATGAAGCGCTCGGGCGTAACGCGCATCACGACCCGCCTCGGCGAATCGAGCATTCGCACAAAGCCAGCCTGCTGTTTTTCGTCACTCGGGATTAGGGCCGCGGCCAGCGCGGGGTAGAACCATTGCTTCGTTCCGATATCTTCGAGAATTGCGCAGCGTCCTTTAATAGTAACGGTCGCGGGCGGCATCCGCGTACCGGCGCCGGATATGGCCACTGATACGCGATCGTCGCGCCCCACTGCCCGGATACGAGGACGCTGACTGCTTGCCGTGAGCCATACCCTTCCGTCTCGCCAGACATAACTCATCACGATTCCGATCGGCCAACCATCCGAGGTTCGCCAAGTGAAGACACACTCGTTTTGAGTCTTCAGGAGGGTCTCACGATCGTCGTCGGTCAGATTTAGATTTGAAACTTCCTCGTAGTTTTCCATGGTTCTCCGTTGAATCGTGGCCCGCGTTCGTAGGAGTCAGTCGCTATTCAATCCTGAGCCACCTCGAGAGCGTCTCGTGAAAAGCGCGGATTTTCGTCTCCTGGTAGTTAGCCAGAGTAACCGTCTTTTTCTTGGTGGCTTTAAGCCCCAGCTGTAATTTCGGCAGATTGAAAGTGTCCTGGTTGAACACGCGCGCGAGGAAGCCAAGTTCAGGCGCCTCGCACCAATCGTCATCCGGCCCGAGCAAGTGGATCGGCGCCGAGGGCGGTTTCTCGCCCGGTGGGTAGGGCGCGAGATACATGCACTCCATGATCGATTGATCTACGTCGGTCCCATTCGGCCGGAACCGATAAACGATCCGATTGTATGAGCCCCACGGATGAAAATTGGGGAAGACGGTATAGTAGAAGCTGTCGACTAGTTCGGCATCCGAGAGTTCATCGACGTGCGAACCGAGCGCCGGCCGTAGCATCTCGCGCCCGGCGTTCGCCGCCACCGACCGCGCCGTCAGCCCGCCGCCGATTTCCGCAACCGGAGGTTCATCAAGGCGACGATCGACCATCGCGTCGAACATCTCTTGCTCAGTCGGCTTCCATGATAGGTGCGGGCTGGAAGTGCCATTAGCCGTAATGGCGCGCGAGAAGTTGCCCCAAACGTCGTATTGTGAATTTGCGTCACCAATACCTGGTAGCAACTGCGGATGGGTCGCGACGACGTGAAATGCCTCCATGAACGCCTCCTGCGCGACTTTCCAGTTGCAACGCAGGATTTTCGCCACGTGGGCCTGCTTGTAGCGCTGCTCGAGAGGCCATCGCCGGAACTGGTCCGTGAGTTCCGATCCGATGAAGTCGTCGAGTGATTCGGCCTGCTGATCAGGATTGATGAAGACGAAGCCGCCCCAGGTCGCCACTTTGGCTTCAGGCAGACACCACTCCGTCGGTCGAATATGGGGAAAGTCCCACTGACATGGCACATGCTTAAGAGTGCCGTCGATATTCCATGCAAACCCATGAAACGGACACCGGAACTCGGTCGCACGAAAACTGCCCGACTCACGCAGCAGACGACCACGATGAAGACAGGCATTGTAGAAGGCTTTGAAGCTATCAGGCGCCGTGCGGACGACCACGAATGACATGCCCGCTATGTCGTAGACGATGTTGTCGCCGACATTCGGAATATCTTCCTCGCGGCACGCCACTTGCCAAATCCGCTTCCATAACCTCTCCACTTCGAGATCGAAGAAGTCTCGCGATAGGTAGCGTTCGATGGGAATTTCGGAGGGACCAGACTTGATCGGATTGGTACGGCGCAAGACATCGGGCACCGAATGAGTATCGGTGTCGAGGAGCGCCTGATAGCTCAGCCAGCTCGGCCGCTCATCTCCAGTTTTCACGGCTGTTCCTATGCGCGCCTCCGCAGTGCTTTTCGTCCCTTCCATCGTCAGGCTTCCTCGCGATCGAGCGGAACGTGACGCGACCGGTAACTTGAGTTCAGATCGGACCCGCCTATCCATCCGCACAGATGAGGATCAGCAAAATAGAGATCGCCGGAGAGGTAGCTGCCGTCAGGCCGGAAGAAGCCCGTTTTACCGTCGCGTCCTGTCACCCGAACGACGCCGTTCGCCTCGAGATCATACAAAGCGCCACTCAAAGGATGCCGAATTGATCGCATACAACTGTTTCAACCCTTCGCGGTTGAACGGCCCTCCGTTTTACCGGTTTGCCCGCGCCCGACCAGTCGAACCTTTGCACGTCCGCGTGTGATAGAACGTCGCACCATGGTGCGGGCAAATTCGAGAAACTGCGCACGTTCGGCTGGGTCGGCAGGTTTGCTCCAGTAGAAAGTGTCGTAGCCGGTCATCAGAGCAAGCAAAGCGCGCGCGTGGCCCTCGGGATTTTCTGCGCCGGCTTCACGAAGCGCTTCTGCCATCGGCTCGCTGTAACGGAACTGGACCTGGGTATAGAACTTATCGACTGTGCCTTCGCGAACGCATTCCGCCCAGTATTCGATGAACGCCAGCGAAGCCTGCCACTCCTCGGTGGTGCGTATCAGGTAAGTTTCGAGCAGCCGGTCGATTCGCTTCATCGGATCCGGCTCGGAAGCCCGGATGCCGTCGAATACCCTCAGCATGCCGTCGAACAGCCGTTGCATCACGCATTGCATCAGCTCGCTTTTGTCTTTGAAGTAGTAGTGAAGGATCGACAGCGGGACTTTCGCTTCTTTCGCGACCAGGCGCAACGAAGTTGCCGGAAATCCGCATTTGCAGACGATGCGCAACGCCGCCGACTCGATCTCCTCCCGACGGATTTGATGCACTGCGGCCTTGAGTTTCGAATTGGCGTATCTAGGCAATGAGGTTCACCGATATGGACGCGCGTTCGAGTATCTAGGACACTCGACCTAGATAACAAACTGACCGTCCATGGTCAAGCGATCGCGTGAGGGGCAGTGGCTACTAAAATTACGAGGCCGTTGGCCTTCATCACCAAGAGAGTTTGCGCATTAGCGCGATGCCGCCATCGTCATCGCCCGTGTCCCTACCAAAAACTCCGAAGGCGTTAAAAAGCCTCGTGATTTATTTGGGTCGGTCGTAATGTCGCCGGCATGCAATCACTCTTCTCGGAAATCTTCTCATGGCTCACCTGCCGGTTTCGCGGCCGCGTAGAATTAGAGCTCGAGGTGATAGCGCTCCGCCACCAACTCGCCGTCCTGCGCCCCAGCGGCCCGGACGCACCCAGCTTTTCTCGATTGATCGGCTGATTTGGGTCTGGCTCTACCGGCTGTGGCCGCGATGCCTGAAGCTGATCGTAGTGGTGAAGCCGGCCACCGTGATTCAACGGCATCGGCAAGGCTTTCGGCTCTACTGGCGCTGGCGGTCAAAGTCAGGACGGCCCGCAATCAATCGCGAGGTTCGTGATCTGACACGGCAGATGTGCAACGCCAACTCGCTCTGGGGTGCGCCGCGCATCCGTGGCGAGTTGCTCAAGCTCGGCATCGAGGTCAGTCAAGCCACTGTCGCAAAGTACATGATGCGAGGGCGCGGCGGGCCTTCGCCGACCTGGCGGAGCTTCTTGCGCAACGAAGCTATGGCATCGCCGCGATCGACATGTTCGTCGTGCCGTCTGCGACCTTGCGGCTATTGTTCGTGATGCTCATCCTGACCCACGACCGCAGGAAGATCGTGCGCTTCGATGTCACGCAGCATCCGACCGCAGGTTGGTTATCGCGCCAAGTGACCGAAGCGTTTCCGTGGGATACGGCACCTCGCTTTCCGCTGCGCGACCGTGACGCCTCGTACGGCTCAATCTTCCACAAACGGGTCGAGGCGATGGGCATCACTGAAGTCGTAACAGCGCCACGCTCACCATGGCAGAACGCCTACGTCGAGAGAGTCATTGGTTCGATTCGACGGGAGTGCTTGGACCAAGTCGTCATCTTCAACGAGCGCCATCTCCGCCGCGTTCTTTCATCTTACGTTGAGTATTACCACGGCACCCGGACGCATCTTTCACTGGACAAAGACTGTCCGCGATCGCGACCGATCCAGTCGCCGCAGAACGAACGAATCATCGCCGTTCCACAAGTCGGTGGGTTGCACCATCGCTACGAACGCCTCGCGGCGTGACTCGTCTCATTGACAGTTGATTTGCTCGTGGCGAATGCTGCCGTTTTATCCACGCATTTTCCGGATTGAAACCTGCCCATCATATTCGGGTGACAGTCGCGCGATTTCGATCGTAGCCGGTTCCGTTCGATCGCGGCGAACGATATTTGATCCTCGGACTGATTCAAAATTTGGTTCAGATTGAATTTTCAGTAAGCACAGGCATATCGCAGCGCTTACGAGCGAAGCGCTTGCACAACTTCATGCGCCACACGTAAGCCTGACTCGACAGCACCGTCTATAAAGCCCCGCCAGTTTTTTGCGCTGTCCGCACTGGCGAAGAAGCAGTTACCCTCTCGGGTCTGCAATGCTTTCAAATATTTGGTCGGAAATGGGCGGTCTTCGGGGCCGTTTGGCGGTAACACTTCGCCGACACAAACAACGGATCATCCGCGCAGATGCGCGACGACTTGGAGTTCACCAGTTCGGCTATCTGGTGCGGGACAAAGATTCGGGAGCAAGATGCGCGTCTACGGCGAGGTGTCGCGCGTTTGGGCGGCTCGACCGATTGTAGTGCCAGAGCCGCAGGCGGCGCGATTCGGGACAGATGGCGGGCAAGAACGCGGTGGCAGTCCCTCCAGCGGGCGCGGTCCAATACCTTTTGCTGGTCACTTAAATGCCCGCGCGGGGAAGAGGAAGGTTACGCTCACTCGCGCGATCCATTGCGGGGCGCCGTCGGGGCGCTTTACGAGGTCATAGGCGCCCAGCTGCAGACTTAGACTTTGGGGGCCGATGTTGAAGGCCTTGCCGACATCGACGCCCATCGGGATGAGCCACGCGTTGGCAGTATCGGCGGTCCAGTCGTAGGTCATCTGCGGATCGACATCGGCGTACCATCCGCTGTCGAAGTTATAGCTGATCATAGGCTCGATGTAGGTTTGATTGACGCTGCCGCGCGCGCGATTTCCGGCAAACGACATCAGATGGTATGTGAGGATGGCGTTGAGCCACGGGCCTTGCGAATAAACTAGGGCCGCGGTCGGTCCGGCCGACCATCGACCGCTTCCCAACCCCGAGCTGCTGCCGGTGGGGAACTGAAAGATCGGACCAGCGCCCCAGATCCAGGTGGACTCTTTATGCGGCGTCAGGAAAAAAGAAGTCTGCAAATCTTCCAGCCCGGATTGTTCGTGCGGAGTGGGTGAGTAAGCGACAGTCAGGCTCGGCCGCGCCATCAGGTCCCAATCCTGATTCAGCGAGAACGGCAGCAGCGGCTCGATGTTCACCGCGTCGCCGACTTTGTGATCCCTGCCCAGTTGAAATCCGGTGTCGGACTCAATCGGAACTTTGACGAAATCCTCGAACGGATTGTGGACGCTGATTGCCAACTGCTGATCGGACATGGCGCTCGGCGACGGCGCGGGGGTCGAGGCTTGTTGCGCTTGCGCCGGAGCCACGCTCAGCAACAAGCACAATAGTGTGGTGGAGCGCAGAAAATTCCGCCCTTTCATCAACACCTGTTAGGGGACAAATTCGGGCTGCGATGTGCCCAACAGATATCCGCCGACCGCCTTTGCGAGCGGATCCGGAGACAGGTACGCGTGCGCCATCGCCGCCTGGATGTCTTGAAAGCGCTGTTGTAGCGGGTGATCGACGAACACCGCGCGGCCGGTTGACGCCCGGAACAGATCGTTGATCGCCTGCGCGACCAACTCGCATCCGCGGTTCATGTTCCAGCGCACCTGCGCCTTGAGTTGCATCGGAACTGGCGCGCGGTCCTGCGCCATCTGCCACAATTCAGCGATGTCGGTTCGCAGTTGCGTCATCGTGACGTCGATAAGCCAGATCGCCTCGGCGAGCCTGCGCTGCATGAGTGCATCGTCGGCCGCCCTTCCGCCCAAGCTCAACTTGCGCTCGCGCGTCTGCGAAATCCAGGCATCGACGAACCCGCGCGAAGCGCCCAGGACCGAAGCAACCACCGCCGTATTAAAGACTACTGACCAAGGTAATCGATAAAGCGGGCCGCTATTGCGCTCTTGCCCCGGCAGCGGCGCATTCATCGCGTAGTCGATGAGTGACTGAGATCGATACTCAGGTACGAAAGCGTTTTCGACAATGATGTCTTTGCTGCCGGTGCCCTTAAGTCCGGCAACATGCCAGTTGTCGTCGATGCGATATTGATCGTCCATCAAGAGAAAAGACCTGAAGTTCGCTACTGGTCTGCCCAGCACCTCGCGCGTGCCGCAAACCGCTCCCAGCATCACGCCGTGACAATGATCGCATCCGGACGAGAACGACCATCGCCCCGAAAGCTTGTAGCCGCCGGCCACCTTCTCGGCCTTGCCGGTAGGGTTGTAAGACGAGGAGTGCATCAGGGCGGGATCTTTACCCCACATCTCGTGCTGCGCTCTTTCATCGAAGAGAGCGAGCTGCCACGGATGTACCCCGATGACGCCGGCGATCCATGCAGCGGAAGGCGAAACGCGCGCGAGCTCGATCGTGGCGTCGGCAAATTCCATCAGCGGCACTTCGCCGCCGCCCCATCGCGCTGGCTGTAGCGATCGCAAAAAGCCGTTGTCCATCAGGATATTCCAGCTGCGATCGCTGAGCCTCCGCAGCGCGTTGTCCTCGGCGGCGGTCTCGCCAAGCTCCGGCACGATCCGTCTTGCGGTCTCTACGAGTTCGTTCGTCATTGACTATTCCTCCCGGATGAAGAGGCTTGGCTTGCACGCTCAGGCTGCATTTCAGCCTCGATGGATCCGATGCGATCTATCTCGACACGCACCTTGTCACCTGCCTTGAGCCACCGCGGCGGCTGCATCGCAAGCCCGACGCCACCTGGAGTTCCGGTAAAGATTATGTCGCCGGGTTCCAGCGTCATGGCGCGGCTCAGGTGCGCAATCTGATCGTACACGTTGAACACGAGGTTCTCGGTATTGGAGTTCTGGCGCCGCTCGCCATTGACGAAACATCGGATGCCCATCGTGTGGGGATCGTCAATCTCGTCCGCGGTAACAATCCAGGGGCCGATGGGCGCGTGCGTATCGAACGACTTGCCCAGGACCCATTGCGTGGTCTGCATCTGCCAGTCGCGCACCGACACGTCGTTGCCGGCGCAATAGCCGAATACAACATCGGCTGCGCGCTCCTTCGGAACGTGCTTGCAGCGCTTGCCGACAATCACCACCAGCTCCGCCTCGTAATCAACCTGCGCGGAAGCTATCGGCAGCTCGATGGGATCAAACGGTCCGTTGATCGAGGTCACCGCCTTGGTGAACCAGATTTGATGAGACGGCATCTTTTGACCTGTCTCTCTGATGTGGTCCGCGTAGTTGAGACCTATCGCCATGATCTTACCGGGTCGCGCTACCGGGGCGAGCAGCTGCACGTTCGCCAAAGCTGCATCCGGCGCACTGTCTGAAACGATCTTCTCCAGTTGGGGCTTAGCCTCGCTCCACTGTTGGATGAGCTCGATTGGTTTGTCGGACAGAGAAGGGAACCGGCGGGTTAGATCGATGACGCCGTCGCCTTTAACCGCTCCGAGTTTGACGCCGATTTCATCCTTGTATCTGACTATCTTCATGATAGCTCCTTATGATCCCATCGTGCTGGGAGCCATCGAGCCCCATTGGGTGCCGACCACGTCCTGAATTGAGGAAATTCGCGAGCCCCACGCCGCGTCGAGCAGATCGCCATCGGTCCAATGCTCCAGCGTGTGTCCCCAAGGGTCGCGCCAGTAATCGAAGATTTGGCTTCCAAGCACGTGGCGCCCGACGCCCCATTCATGTCGGCGACCTTTCTCTGTCAGCCAGTCATGACCGCACATCAGGTCGTCGAAATCCGCTACTTCAAATGCGGCATGATTGAATCCAGGCTTGCCGGTTCCCAGCAGAAACATTGTGTGATGGTCGCTCGGGATCGGCCCGCGGTCACATCGTAGGAATGCACCGAGTGCCTGCTGGGGCGATCCTGGATTGATCTCGTCCGAAGTAATCAAGCCAAATCGCGATTTGTACCAGGCTTCCGACTCGCGGAAGTTCTTCACATTGAGCACGCAATGGCCGAGACGCTTCACATGCGAAGGCCCTTTTGCGAGGCGCTTGCGCGCGTTGAGCCGTGGCGTTGCATAGGCGTCGTTGAGGGGAGCTCGCGCAGGTGGCTCGATTCGCGCAGCCGGTGCACGTGCCGCGACTACTTCTATTTGGAACCCGTTGGGATCCGTTAGCTTTAGTAGAGAGCCGCCGCCGGGACCATCCAGACGATCAAGCGACGCTTTTTCTTCTCGAGCGAGCGCTTCGAGGTCTTGCATTGATACGGCTTCGAATCCAGCTGCGACAAATCGCGGCTCGCCCTTGTGCGTCACATGAAGAAATGCATCTCCGTCGAGGCCGCGCATGTAAAGCGCGTCGCCAGTTCGGTCTGCACAGACCATCCCGAACTCGGTCAAAAACGTTTCCATCTGGTCCAGGTCCGGTGCGCTGAATCTTACGTATGCAACATCCTGAATCTTGATTCCCATAAGGTACTCCTTACTGCCGTGGGAGGATTGCTTCGATCGCGTCACGCATGATGCGCTCCGCCTCCGCGCTTTTGAGGCCAAGCCCATGAAGCAGAATTGTGCCAAGTCCCTGTGCGAATTCGCGTACACGGCCCGCCGGCAGGTCGAGCGCGCGGTTCAATCCGGCCGTGAAAACACCCATCACGCACGCGACCACCGCATCCTCGGAAGTCGCGACGATCCGGCCTTGAGTCATGCCTTCCGCGGCATCGCGACGCACCCCGGAGTTGATAGGCGCCGCAGGATTGGTCGCGCGCGGGAAGAGCCTCATCATCGCGGTAGCCTGCTGCGGTGCGCTGATGCCGAGCTGTAGCACGCTCAGGAATGCACGTGCGATTCGCTCCGCCGGATCGATGACGCCCTCGTTCACGCGCGCAATCTCACCTTCGAACCGCGCACGTGACTGCGATGCGAGTTCGCGTTCGAGGGCGTCCTTGTCGGCGAAGTAGTTGTAGAAGGTTCCACGGGCCACGTCCGCGCGCTCTACGATTTC
>CAWILO010000002.1:0-359071 GCA_963836955.1 uncultured delta proteobacterium
CGCGGTTTTCGGAGACCGGAACCGTCTTCGCGTGCGCGAAGCTGGTCCGGAAGCCCGCCCGTTCGCGTTGCTCGCTATGGCAGGATGACGCAAGAGAGTGGCGGCGCGGGCGTCGCGAATGATGCCAGGAACCTAACCCCTAACCCCTTCCCATCGGGAAGAGGAACCGGAATTTTAAGATCAACCGGGCGCGAGCGGTTGGGAGATCGTGGCGCGTCGTGGTATTGGAAAATCGAAAGCTGACGCGGCTGGAGGTTTTACTCGATGAAAATTTCGATGTTCCATTTGATGCCGTATCGCGATCTGCCTGATGATTTCGCGCAGAAATATCACTCGGTTTGGGTCGATCCGCCGTACTGCGAGCTCGCCGATTCGGTCAAGGTCGGCCAGTACTACAACTGGACGCTGGACGAGCTGATCCATGCCGCCGACAAGGGAATCGACGGGATCTGCGTCAACGAGCATCATCAGAACGCCTACGGCTTCATGCCGAATCCGGACCTGATGGGATCGATTCTCGCGCGCGCGACCAACGGCACCGACGTCGCGGTGGTGCAGATGGGCGCGACGCTACCGACCTCGAATCCGCCAATCCGAATCGCCGAAGAGTATTCGATGATCGACTGTATCAGCGGCGGGCGGATGGTCGCCGGGATGCCGCTGGGGACGTCGCAGGACGTGAACCTGTGTTACGGAATCCCGCCGATCGAACAGCGCGAGCGTTACTACGAAGCGCACGACCTGATTCTGAAGGCGTGGCAGTCGCCGGAAATTTTCGCGTGGAACGGGAAGTACTTCAAACTACCGATGGTCAATATCTGGCCGCGTCCAATCCAGAAGCCGCATCCACCCGTCTGGATTCCCGGCAGCGGCAGTCTATCGACCTGGGATTTTTCCGCCAAGCACAACCATTGCTACTGCTTCCTGTCGTATTGGGGGAACAATTTCGGCAAACGCGTGATGGACGGGTTCTGGGATTTCGTCGCCAAGGGCAATCACGATCCGAATCCGTATCGTGCTGGCTTTCTGCAGCTGGTCGCAGTGTCGGAGACCGACGCGCAGGCCGAGAAGGACTACTACAAGCACATCCGATATTTTTACGACAAATGCCTGCATATCCTGCCGGAATATTTTCCCGTCGCCGGCAACCAGGACTACAAGAGCCTGGTCAACAGCGTGACCAAGCTGAATCCGCAGTTGTTCGATCTGATGAACAAGATACCGACCTGGAAGTACAAGGACTTCGTCGACAACCAGTTTGTGATTGCCGGCTCGCCCGCCACAGTGCGTCAGCAGTTGATGGAAGCGGTCAAGAAACTTCGCGTCGGCAACCTGATGGTGCTGCTGCATATCGGATCGATGCCGCACGACTTGACCATTAAGAATATCGACCTGTTCTGTAGCGAGGTGCTGCCGCATTTCCGAAGCGTGTGGGACGGCGAGTGGGACAACAAATGGTGGCCGGAGTCGCTCAAGGGGCCGCGCACAAAGATCGCGTCGAACGGAGTGCATGCAGCGGCGCGGTAGCGAGCGTGGAGCAGAACCAGAATCTTGAATCGCGCGCAAACGAGCGCGCTGTACAAGGTCCCTCACCTTCATCCTCTCCCTAAGGGAGAGGGGAAGAACTGCAAGGCTCTTTCGAAAAGGACGGATATGGCGGGTGCAAAAGATAAGACGGTCAGCGTATGGGGCGACAAGGTTCATCCCAAGGTCAGGATTCTTGGCGATGGGCCGCCGGTCGTCTATCTACATGGCGGTTATGGACCGATCGAAACCGAATTGCTCGACGAGCTGGCAAAAAATTTCACCGTCTATGCTCCCGAGCATCCGGGGATCACGGCCGGCGACGAGGATTCTTACAAGGCGCTCGACGACATGTGGGATCTCGTCCTCTACTACTACGACCTGTTCGACAAGCTCGGCCTCAAGGCGCCGGCAGTGGTAGGTCATTCGTTCGGCGGGATGATCGCGGGTGAAATCGCGGCCACCGATCCGACACGAGTCGGCAAGCTGGTGCTGATTAGCCCGCTCGGCTTATGGCGCGACGATTCTCCCATTCGCAATTACATCGTGACGCCGCAAACCGACCTGCCCGCACTGCTGTTCAAGGATCAGCATCACCCGTCGTTGAAACGAATCACGCTTAATCCCGAAGATCAGCAGGGGTTCATTCGGATAACATGGGCTCTAGGATGCACCGGCAAATTCATGTGGCCGATTCCCGACAAGGGGCTGCGGAAAAGGCTGCATCGAATCGCCGCACCGACGCTGATCGTTTGGGGCAAGGACGACAAGCTGTTGCCGGCGGTGTATGCCGATGAGTTCCGCAGGGGGATTCCCGGCGCTAAGGTCGATCTGGTTGCGGGCGGCGCGCATATGATGCCGCTGGAGGAGCCGGCAAAGCTCGCCGCGACGGTGTCGAAGTTCATCAAGGGATAAGGGAGCAGAGAGACAGAATCTTGAATCGCGCGCAGAAAACGCGCGCTGGACAATGTCCCTCACCTTCGATCCTCTCCCTAGAGGAGAGGGGCGCGAAGTTTATTCCCGGTCATCCTGACCGAAGCGAGCGACCAGAGCGCAGCGGAAGGACCTCGGACAGCTTCGCGCCAGCGAAGCCGGTTCCGGTTTTGAAATCGCGCAGCGGCCCTCGTAAGGTCTTCCGAGGCATCGGTTTATCGCTTGCGGATTGGCGACGCGTCGAATACTTCCATACAGGAACTGTTGGACTAACCCTGCATGGACCTTTGACTGTTCGTGCGAATGCGAGTGGGATAAAATGAAACGTAACTCCTTTAGATTATCGTGTCTTGCCGCCGTGGCGTTCCTCGTGCTCGCTTCGGCCTGCAAAGGCGCAACGGATGGACTCCCCGTGAGAAATACAGGTCACTACGCCATCATCGAGACCGAGCGCGGCGTCATAGTTGTCGAGCTATACCCCGCGGTCGCGCCGAAGACAGTCGCCAACTTCGAGACGCTGGTGAACAAGGGCTTTTACAACGGCCTGACGTGGCATCGCGTCGTCCCGGACTTCGTCGTGCAGGGCGGAGATCCTGACGGCACCGGTACCGGCGGTCCCGGCTATAACGTGCCCGCAGAGATCAACAACAGCGAGCATCACCTGCGCGGCAGCCTGGCCACGGCGCGCAAAGGCGACGAAGTGAATCCACAACGCGAGTCCAGTGGCAGTCAATTCTACATCTGCCTGGCGCCGCAGCCGGGCCTCGACGGCCAATACACCATCTTCGGCGGCGTGATTAAGGGGATGGACGCGGTCGATCAGATTCAGAAGGGCGACCACATGAAGAAAATCACGCTCGCCAAGGAGCCGCCCAAGTAGCCGCGGCGCGTCGCAAATGGCGGATTCACGAAGCGGGCACCCCCATCCGGCGGGGCCCTACTTCAGCGTAGACCTGCATCTCCACACCAATCGTGGCAGTTCGGACTCGAACCTGGCGCCGAAAGACCTGGTCGAGCGCGCGCGTGCGATCGGAATCGGCGCGGTCTGCATCACCGAGCACGACAATATGTGGGACTCGCGTGAAGTCGCGGCGCTGGCCGCAGACTCGGGGGTGATTTTCCTGCGCGGGATGGAAGTGACGACCGACATGGGACATGTCGGCGCGTTCGGGCTCGAGCGCTACGTCGGCGGAATCTACAAGCTGGCCGAGCTTCGGCGCGTGGTAGATCTCGAAGGCGGAATACTGGTCGCGAATCATCCGTTCCGCTACAAGCTCGACCCGCGCTTTTCGTTTATCAACCCGGATTCCGAGCCGATCGATCCGACATTCCCGGATCGCGCGGCCAAGCTGAAAATCTTCGAGCTGGTCGATGCGATCGAAGTGCTCAACGGCGCGTGCGGCGAGGACGAAAACGTCTTCGCACTAAAGGTCGCGCGTCACCTCGGGATGGCAGAGGTGGCAGGTTCGGACTCGCATTCGGCGGGCTCGGTGGGATGTGTGACGACGCTGCTGGACGCTCCAATCAAGGACGAGCGCGAGCTAATCGACGCAATCAGATCGAAGCGATGCCGCGCAGGCCGCGGTCTATTGAAGAGCGCGCTCGCGCCGTTCGAGCTGACGGTGGACGGCAGCTAATGCCTCGAAAAATCGTTGAGGTATAAGCTTTTTCCTTTCATTTGAAGCATGCGAGAATTTGAAAGGAAAATAAATTCCTCGCATTGCTAGGTCCTTTTTCCTGATGGATTTACAAACCGTTGTTCAGGATATTGCTGACGTCCCGAAGGCTATCGATGCATCGGGTGTGCCCTTTAAGACTTTCCAGCCAGGCGTCGGACCCTACGGCGAACCACAACTGGTGAAGCTTGTCGCTGCGGGCCTGAACAAGATTCCGCAATACCGTGGCGGCGCGAGAATCATGCGAACTCCCGATCTATTGATCGAGAAACAGTGGGCACTTGAGATTAAGCTAGCTCGGCCGTTCGGAGACAATGGGAAACAGGCGGAGAATTGGTCGGTGAACCTCCTCCACCCGTATTCCGGAAACACTAGCCTGATTGGTGACTGCCTCAAACTTCGAGCGATGACCGGTTCCGAACAGAAGGGTGTCATTGCGATTGGGTACGAACACGATCCAGCTCAGGTCTCCCTTGAACCACTATTGAAATCATTCGAGGTAGTGGCAGCTTCGGTGTTGACATTCATCTTGGGCCGCGCCTGCAAGCAATTCGCGACGGATTGATCCATCCGGTTCACCAACGACTAGTCGTCGTTGGCTGGCAAATCAGTTAAGAATCTCGCGGTGGCATTGTTCGCGGCGCGATTGATCCGATAAAATTTTTGCGCCGCTGTTGAGAGTTAATCCGAGATTCTATCTATGAGCGCCAACAAGGACCGCCTCGCCCTGATCGAGCATCTCTCCGCGATCGGCGGTGAGCATTCTGACGACCTCCGCGAGACGCTGGACCGGGCCGCTTTCGCAATCGCCACCGGCATGGAAGCCGAGGTCTGTTCGCTCTACCTGTTCGATCCGCAGCGCGAGCGAATCGTGCTGCGCGCCACCGTCGGCCTCGATCGCGAATCGGTTGGCAAGGTCTCGATGCGCCTCAACGAGGGACTGGTCGGGCTGGTGCTGGAGGAAGACGAACCGGTTTACGTGCCTGACGCGATCAGCCATCCGCGCTACAAATATTTTCCCGAGACTGGCGAGGAGCGCTTCCATACTTTTCTCGGCGTTCCGGTCCGTGACGGGCGCAAGAAGCCACTCGGAGTGCTGGTCGCGCAAACGCTCGAGCGGCGCAAGTTCAACAAGAGCGAAATCCGGCTGCTCAGCACGGCGGCCAATCAGGTCGCGCAAATCCTGTCTCATTTCAGGCTGCGCGAGTCGCTTGCCACCAAGGAAAAAGAGCGGCTCGAGTACAAGCGCCGGATGATCGAAGCGAACCGCCAGCTCAAGGACTACGAAAAAGTCGGCGGCAAGACGCGTCACGCTGCGCCCGCGAAGATTCGACGCCCGCGCCTGGCGGGGCTTTCCGCGTCTCCCGGATTTGCGCAGGGCAACGCGCACGTCGTCGGCACTTTTCTGAGCAGCGTCGATCGTCATCAGAAGTCCCGCGACCCCAAGGCCGAGGCCAAGCGCTTCGAGGAGGCTCTGACGCGCTCATTAGCCGAGCTGGCGACGCTGCGGGTCCGGATGGAACCGCTGATGCCCGAGTCGGACCTCAAGATTTTCGACGGCCATCGGATGATTCTCGAAGACGAAGAGTTCGTCGGCCGCATCCGCGAATCGATCGCCAACGGCTACACCGCCGAGAGCGCGCTGTTCCGCGTGATCGAGGAACTCAGTGCCTCGATGCTGGCGGTCGCGGACAACTACTTGCGCGAACGCGCGACCGACTTCCGCGACGTCGGTCATCGCGTGCTGCGGCATCTGCGGCAGGAAGAAAAGAAAGCACCCTTCACCAAGCCTACCGTCATCGTTGCGGAGGAACTCACGCTCTCGCAGTTGACGCTGGTCAGCCACGACAAGCTCGCGGGAATTGCGCTGCAATCCGGCGGCGTCACTTCGCACGCGGCGATCCTGGCGCGTGCGTTCGAGATACCAACGGTAGTCGGCGTCGAGCATCTGATGGAATCTGTGGTCGAAGGCGACCAGCTCGTGCTCGACGGCAACTCGGGCGTCGTTTACGTCAATCCCGGCACCGAGATCGAGCGCGACTACGTCAGCCTGTCGCGGCGCTACGAGGCGTTCAAAAAGGAGCTGATCGAAGAGGGCAACGCGCCCACCGCGACGCGCGACGGCCATCGCGTCATGATGCTGGCGAATATCGCGCTGCAGCCGGATATCCACCTGGCGCTGCGCTATGGGGCCGAGGGCGTCGGCCTGCTGCGTTCGGAATTCTCGTTTATGACCTACGAGGATTTTCCCGATGAGACGCAGCAGCTCGCACTCTACAGCAAAATGCTGGAGATGCTGGGCAAACGCCCGGTGACGATTCGCACGCTGGACATCGGCGCCGACAAGTATCCGCCGTACATGCGGGTGCCGCGCGAGGACAATCCGTTCCTCGGCTGGCGTTCGATACGCATCTCGCTCGAGATGGCGGGGCTGTTCAAGGTTCAGCTCCGCGCGATTCTTCGGGCCGCCGCCAAGCACAACGTGCGCATCATGTTCCCGATGATTTCAAGCCTCGAGGAATTGCGTCGTGCCAAGGAACTGCTGGCCGAGTCGCAGGCCGAGTTGTTCAAGGAAGGCTTAGAGCATAATCCCAATATCGAAGTCGGAATCATGGTCGAGGTGCCGTCGGCGGTGTGGCTTGCGCCGCGCCTTGCCCGTGAGGTCGATTTTTTTTCGATTGGGACCAACGACTTGATCCAGTACCTGCTCGCCGCCGATCGCAACAATCCGAAGGTTGCGCATCTGTACGAGGCGCTTCATCCCGCGGTCATCTCAGCGATCGCCGAGGTCGTCAACGTCGCCCGTGCTGCCGACAAGGAGGTTTGCCTGTGCGGCGAGATGGCCAGCGACCCGCTGGCGACGCTCCTGCTGGTCGGGATGGGCCTCGACGAACTGAGCCTCAGCCCGCTGTTCATCCCGGTCGTGCGCAAAGTCATTCGCGAGGTCGACTACCAGACCGCCCGCCTCATTGCCCGCGAGACCCTGCAGATGGCCAGCGTACAGGAAGTTAAGGGTTACCTGGTCGAGCGTTACCGCGATTTGGGCTTGATAAATCTGGTCGAAATGTACCGCTAGTGACGCTCCGTTCGGATTATCCCGGTTAATTCCTCGACTTCGGTGCAACCAACGTGGTTCAATCCATATTGACTTTTGTGTTCGGGATTTGTTTACTCTGACCGAGCGGTTAGATACGCCCCCCGCGTTCGGCTATGATGGGCAGGGTGGGTTGCTGGGTAGGAAGCAAAAGCAGAGGATCTATTCATGTTATTTCTTGTATTTCTTGGCGCGTTCCTGGTTTTCGCTGCGGGTATCCTCTACTGGCTGTTGGGGACCAATCGCTATGGCGGTGACCGTCAGGCCGCGACGCTCCAGTTGACCGCTCGCGAGGGCGCCGTCGCCGATGGGGCCGTAAAGCCCGAGCTTTGCCGTACGATTCGGGTCTATTTCATCAAGCCCTCACGCTACGACGAAGACGGCTTCGTCCAGTATTTCCGGTACGGGGTTCAGCCCAACAACACCCTGACGGTGCTGACGGCGCTCAACGAAGCGTTCAACAAGCGCTACGCGGTGGAGCGTAATGTCCGGCTCGAAACGGTGATTTGGGACGAAATCTGCGATGGTATCGTCAGCCCCGAGACAATCAAGGCGATCAAGGAAAAGGCGCAGGAAGACGGCGTCGAGCTGCTGATCGGGCTGGCCGGCGTTCAATCGAATCAGTACCCGCGTGGACGCGACCTCGCGCTTCAGTTCGTCGCAGAGGGCCTGCCGACGATGATGGGCGGCTTCCACGTCAGCGGATTTCCGGACTCGTGCAAGTTCCTCAACGAATGCGGCATCACGACCGTCGTGGGCGAGGCCGAGAACATCTGGGGCGATATCGTCGAGGACTTCCTGCGCGGCGACCTGCACAAGAGCTATTCGGTCACGCAGGGAATTCGCGCGAAGACCGGCCAGGACGACATTATCGTGCCGCTTATCACCGAGTCGCTGCTGCCGGTGCTCGACGATCGTTACCTCACGCGATTTTTCAACGAAACGATGACCACGCTCGACACTTCGCGCGGTTGTCCGTTCACGTGCTCGTACTGCAGCGTGAAAAACGTGATGGGCCGCACGATGCGCTCGCGCGAGCCGGACGCCGTCGTCAGCTGGGTGCGCGACGCATGCCGGCATCATGGGATCGAGTCGCTGTTCCTGGTCGATGACGATTTTTTCCGCTCGCCGCGATGGGAAGAGATTCTCACCGGGCTGGTCGAAGTGAAGAAAGAGTATCCGAAGCTCTCGTTCATGATGCAGGTCGACGTCGACGCGTCATGCTACGCGAACGTCGCCGAGGGCGAAACGGAAACCGCCAAGCATCGCCGCAGTAAGAAGTTCACCGAGTTGGCCGCGGCCGCGGGATGCTACCAGGCATTCGTCGGAATCGAGTCGCTCAATCCCGACAATTTGAACTTTGCGACCAAGTATCAGAACACCGACGACCGCCAGCATAAGGGCAAGCTGGAAGTGGTGCGCGCGCACGTGATCGACAAGTATCGGCGCGTGGTCGAGAACTGGCACAGAGTCGGCGTCTCGGTGCATGCCGGCTACATGCTGGGATTCCCGTTCGACGGCCCGGACTGCGGACGTGTCGCCGCTGCTACATTGAAAAAAATCGGCTTCGATATCGTGTCGTTCTTCATCATGACTCCCCTGCCGGGCACCGAGGACCAGGTGCGCTTCACCAAGGAAGGCGCCATCATCGACTGGGACTTCAACCAGCTCGACTCGCAGCACGTCACGCTCAAGCACGACAAGCTGGACAAGGAAAGCTGGCTTGGCGCGTATCGCGACGCGTTCACGGGCTTCTACTCGATTCCGCGCTTCATTCACACGATGCTGACCGTATGCGCCGGCCGCGGACTCGACGCGGAGTCGCGCAGAGCGGTGCTCCGTCAGTTCACCTACTATTTTTTCAGCTATCGCCAGCGACGGCATCCGATGGTCGGCGGGATATGGCCGATTCGACGCCGTGACGTCCGCCGCGCGGCGGTCACCGACGACGAGGCGCGTCGTTTCTATCTCGGTGGAAAGCGCTTCGACGCGATTCTGCGAGGCGACGGCGACGAAGGATTCGCCGCGGCTCCGGCGTAAGCGCGACATCAGTACAGCAAAACGCGATCAAAACCGGCGCGATCCAATTTGGATCGCGCCGGTTTGCTTTTCGGGTGCTCGCAGCGCGCCCGATTCGTCCGCGCGCGGCTTGCGCCGACTCCTCACAAACGGCTAGGGATTCCTCCGGGGAACTCATCATGATCACGTTGCCGATGCTGGTCGTCGTCTTTCTGGTTATCGCGGTGTTGGTCTTCGTCCCGTTGTTGCGCCGCGCGGTCGGACTGTTTTTCCGCCTCGCGATCTTTTTTATCGGCGTCGCGGTGGCAGCGGCGGGAATCACGATGATCATGAACAACGAAACGATCTTCGAAAAACCCGGCCTCGTGCAGCGCGTGGAACGCTTCGTCACGATGAACTCCGCGGCCGCCAGCCAGTCAGGCTCCGGCTCAGTGACCTGCCAGATGGGAAATCAACCCGCTGCGGCAGCAAGCCCTGCGGAAATCGCTCCGCACAAGCATCCGGCAAAAGCCCCGGCAGAACCCGGCGCAGAGCGCACTGCGCTGCCGGTCGCAGCGCCGGCGTCGCTCGACGACGTCTATCCTGAATTGATTCGCCGTGGATTTCCTGGAATCTCGCGCCAGAAGCTGTTCCAGCTCTCGCAGGATACGATCAACTCGCTCGGCGGATGGAAAATCGTCAAGGCCGATTCTCACAACTACACAATCGATTGCATCTACACGACGCGATTTTTGAAACTTCAGGACGACGTGCGGATCACGATCGATCCTTCTGGTGAGATCGAAGTGTGCTCGCGCTCCGGCACGGCGCGTCCCGACGCGACCACGATGCTGCGTTACTTCCCCGGCGACCTCGGCGCCAATATCGGGCATATCAAGGAATTTTACGAAGCGCTCGAGCCGAAGATGGACGAGGTCTACAAGGAAGAGCAGGACAAGCAGAACGCGAAGAAGCCGCAGCACTGAGCGCGCGTTCCGGGGAAGGGTAAATCACTTGATTGAATGTGAAACCCCTTCCTTGGGCAGGGTTGGACCCTGCACCTCAGTATTAAGAAAAGTGCGGGACTGCGTCACTATTAGAACTTTTGGGGCGGAGGCGTGGGCGAGGATCCGACTCTTACCTCGCCCGTTATTTTTACGGGAGGGGCGGCCGGCCGCGGCGCGGGCGGTAGTGAGGGTCCTGCGATTCAAACAACAACTGGAAGCGTCGAGAGAACTACTTCGCGCGAACGAGGTCAGCGCTGCGGGCCTTTCTTGCGCGTCTCTTCGTCGCGGTAGCGTTTGTAAAGCAGGGTCCATTCGTTGGAACCCTCGACGACGCCGCGCTTGATCGAATTGATTTTGCGCCGCACGATCGCATCGATCTCGTCGCCCTGCTCGTTGAACTGCGCGACTATTTCGCGTGCCTGGCGAAGCGCCAACGGAAAGTTCGCGATTTCGGCCAGGCCTTCGTCGCGCAATTTAGCCAGCGACTCGCGCGCCAGGAATAGAACTCGTGCTTCGGTGAGTCTCACTATTCTACAACGTGAAGTTCTTTTTCTCGGCGAGGCGCTGACGAATCAAAGTGCGCAGCCGCGTTACGTCCAGGCGTGTATCGCGGCGCGCTTCCGCCTCCGCCATCTTGTCGGCCTCTTCGTCGATCTGCGCTTCGGTCTCGAAGTTTTCCGACATCAGCTCGACCACGCACGCGACCAGATCCTTCACGTCGCCCTTCGGCTTGATCACGCCGCGATCGATGAGCCCCTGCACCAGATGAGTCGCCAGCGCGTCGATCTGAGTCTCCCGCATCGCCATAGAAACTCAGCTTGACCGGATCGAGTGCATCTTGTCAAAAGCCGCAGCGAGAGGAGACGGAAAGAACCTAACCCCTAACCCCTTCCCGCGCGGGAAGGGGAACCGGATTTCCGGCGACCGAGAGCAAAGTAGCGCGCTGCGCGCAACTTTGCGATTGACACTGGGTGCAGAGCCTGTCCTGAGCGAAGCCGAAGGAGGTCACCCCTGCCCAGGGAAGTGTGAAACCCACGGCGGGTTTCACATTCAATCAAGTTCCGTCTTCCCCAGGCCTAGCGTGCTACGACTAGAGCGGCGTGCCGATCTGGATCCGCACTATCTGCGCGGTCACCGTCTCGCACGCGACATCTTGCGTTGGCGGCGGCAACCCCTGCACGAATTCCGACCCTTGCGGCGTGATGAGGCTGTCGCCGTCTGCGGTTGTGTCCGAGAACGTCACGATAAGGTCCACCATCACGGTTGCCGCCGATGCGGGCAGCGGAAGACCGGTAACGTCCTCCGTAGCTTCGAGGCTGAACTGACCTCCCTTGTGCGCGAATGAGAGGCTGAGTTCGCAAATCCTGGACCTGCACTCACGCCGAGCGCGTCAGCGGGTGCAGGTACGGCGGCGAGCCCTCCCACAAGACCGGTGAAACACAGGCTTGCGGGGCCCTTGCGAGCGGCAATCGACTGGATCTCGTTGCCCGGAATCACGACCGGCGGGTTGCCTCGCAGCAACATCGGTACAGGACCGGGACCTGGCAAGACCTGCGTGCAAAAGCCGGCCGGTTGCACCCCAACCCGGAAAAACCCGTGCGCGAGCGCAGTGGTAGTGAGGTCGCTGGTGCAGTCAGATTTGCAGGTGAATCCCGCGGCTACCTTCACCGACGTTTCATCGACTGGAGCCATGGTCATCGGATCGGTGGATTCCTGATCGATGATCACAATCTGGGTAGTCTTGGGGTTCAGAACCATGTCCCCGTTGATAACCGGGCCGGTCGGACCGGTCGGTCCGGTCGCCGCGGCTATCGCTTCCGAGGCTACGCTGGTCGCGCCGGGACCCGGAATCGTGACGGCTCCGAGGGCGACTACAACCGCTGCGGACGCTGCAATAAAAATCAATCCTGACTTCATAAAAGAATGCATTCCTCCGCGATCGATGTGGTGCGTGAACCCATCATGTAGCATTTTGTAGGGAAAAAGCAACTCATGGTTATTCAAGGCTGGTGACCGCGCCGTCTCGTCCGTACCGCCGCGAGCCTTCGGTTGATACAATTTCCGTATGGACGACAACGAATTTCGCGAGCGGTCGGATATTGCGTTAACCCGGGTCGCGAAATGGCTCGAGGACCTCGATCCCGACGAGGTGGATTACACGACCGCCGACGGCGTCGTGACGATCGAGTTTGCCGGCGGCGCGAAGTTTATCCTGTCGCGGCAATCGCAGATGAAGCAGATGTGGCTCGCCGCTGTATCCCACGGATTCCATTACAGCTGGGACCCGTCGCGCGGATTGTGGCTCGACGACAAGGACGGTCACGAGTTGTTTCCGCGGCTGGCGGAGGTGGTATCCGAGCAACTCGGGCATCCAGTGTCTTTTTAGTATCGACGCGGTCCTCGCTCGTCCCGAATCCTGCTATTGATCGCATCGGTAATCGCCAATGAGCCTGGACGCCGACGTTATCGTGATTGGAGCTGGACCCGCGGGATGCGCGGCGGCAATCCGGCTGGTCGCCGCCGGATACAAGGTGATCGCGCTCGAGCGCAAGGAGCGCGAGGACGGCGAGGATATCACGTCGGGCGAGGTGCTCGTCGTACCGACGCAAAACGAATGCGCTCAGCTCGGCGTCAAGTTCGAAGGTGACTGGGTTCTCGACCGGATCACCGGCTTCCGCAACGTCTATCCCGACCTGTCCTGGACGTACCATCCGATTTCTACCCCGGTCTGCCCGGTGCAGGTCGATCGTGGAGGATTCAACGCAGCGCTGCGCCGCAGGATGATCGAAGTCGGCGGGCAGTTGGTGTGGAACGCACGTGTGACCGACCTCGAATTTCGTGCCGACGCAGCGATCGCAATCACCTCAGACCGATCCGAGCATTCGGCGCGCATGCTGATCGATGCGGGCGGCCGCTACGCGCCCTCGTTGCGGGCGCTGAATCTCAAGTCCGAGGACCCGGAGTTTTCGCAGATCGGCGTCGCGGTCTTCTTCAAGTCGTTCGACGGCACTCCGCTGCACACCTGGAACCGTCATCTGTACGGTGTGCGCGGCGCGATGATCAGCGGCTCGCGGATACGACCAGGCCTGTATCGATATATTCTCGAAGCCGACCTCGCGGAAAAACAGTCAGACCGGCTCGGTGCGATCGAATTTTACGAATCGATCGCGCGCCAGCATGATCCATGGCTCTACCATCGCGTGATGAGCGAGCCGCGGGTGGGACGTCAATGGTCGATGGCGCCGCTTGGGTATCGCGTCAGCGCAGTCGCGCGCGATCGCTTGCTGCTGGTGGGCGACGCGGCGGGATATCTGTCGCCGATTACAGGGCAGGGCAACGAATTTGCGCTGCGGACGGGGCGGCTGGCTGCGAGCGCCGCCGACGAGGCATTACGTGGCGGCGATCTGTCGGCAGGAGCGTTCGCATCGTACATCGCGGGGCGCAGATACGAAGTCGAACGCCAGGTGGATTATGTGCGGGCGCAGCTCAGGATACTGCGCGACCGCGACGCATTGTTGAGGGCCTCCCGCGACGACGAGTACCGGGCAAGTGTGTTCGGTCCATATGGGATTCCAGCGACTGAGCGGGGGTCGCTGGTTTAAGGGGAGGGGGGAAGCGAGCCGCGCCGCCTTCTTTTATCCGGTTCCCTTTCCCGCGCGGGAAGGGGAACCAAAATGATGAGATGCGCGGGTAGGCTTCGAGGGGCAGCAGGGAGGACATCGCGGAGCCGACCGCCCCCACAATCCACAGCCTTATCCACAGGGCTTGCAATTCTCCTCGATCTGGCTAAACTGCCGTTAGCACTCAGGCATCGCGAGTGCCAATTGACAAAACCCGGACAGTTATTAACTTTCCGATGGCTGGAATCGTCCAGCCGGGCAACACTATTTCACAGCAAGGAGGCTGTTGGTCCCCAATGAAAATTAAGCCACTGGGCGATCGAATTCTCGTCAAACGCATCAAGGAAGAGGAGCGGACCAAGGGTGGAATCATCATCCCGGACACCGCCAAGGAAAAGCCCCAGGAGGGCAAAGTTGTCTCCGTCGGCAAGGGCAAATACAGCGACGACGGCAAGCTTATCCCGATCGAGGTCAAAGCGGGGGACAAGATTCTGTTCGGCAAATACTCGGGCAGCGAGTTCAAGCACGAGGGGGAAGACCTCCTGATCCTGCGCGAGGACGATATCCTGGGAATCATCGAGTAGGCATTCGCGCTCGCTCGTCAATGAGATCCAGTTTTTTAACCACTGAAGAGAAATATAGGAGAGGCAAAGAATCATGCCTGCAAAGATAGTTCGTTTCGGACAAGAATCGCGCGAGAAGATCCTCAGGGGGGTCAATGTTCTCGCCGATGCCGTCACCGTGACGCTCGGTCCCAAGGGCCGTAACGTCGTGTTGGAGAAGAGCTTCGGCGCTCCGACCGTGACCAAGGACGGCGTTACAGTCGCCAAGGAAATCGAGCTTGAAGACAAGTTCGAGAATATGGGCGCGCAGATGGTCAAAGAGGTCGCCTCGAAGACTTCCGACGTAGCCGGCGACGGTACCACCACTGCGACCGTGCTCGCCCGCCAGATTTTCACCGAGGGCATCAAGATGGTCGCCGCGGGGCACGATCCGATGTCGCTCAAGCGCGGAATCAATCGAGCGGTCGAGGCTATTACCGCCGAGCTGAAGAACCTGTCCAAGCCGACCAAGGATCGCAAGGAAATCGCCCAGGTCGGGACGATCTCCGCGAACAACGACTCGACCATCGGCGACATCATTGCCGAGGCGATGGAGAAAGTCGGCAAGGAAGGCGTTATCACGGTTGAAGAGGCGCGCGGACTGGAGACCCAGCTCGAAGTGGTCGAGGGAATGCAGTTCGACCGCGGCTACCTGTCGCCGTACTTTGTGACCGATCCGGAGCGGATGGAAGTGAAGCTCGACGACGCGTTTATCCTGATTCATGAGAAGAAGATCTCGTCGATGAAGGACCTGCTTCCGATCCTCGAGACGATTGCCAAGACCGGCAAGCCGTTCATGATTATCGCCGAGGATATCGAAGGCGAGGCGTTGGCGACGCTGGTCGTCAACAAGATTCGCGGCACGTTGTCGTGCGTCGCGGTCAAGGCGCCCGGCTTCGGCGATCGGCGCAAGGCGATGCTCGAAGATATCGCGATCCTGACCGGCGGACGCGCAATTTCCGAGGAACTCGGACTCAAGCTCGAGAGTATCACGCTGGCGGATCTTGGCCGCGCCAAGCGCCTGGTCGTCGACAAGGACAACACCACGATTATCGATGGCGCGGGCAAGAAGGCCGACATTGAAGCGCGTATCAAGCAGATTCGCGCCCAAATCGAGGAAACCACCTCGGACTACGATCGCGAGAAGCTGCAGGAGCGGCTGGCCAAGCTGGTCGGCGGCGTGGCGGTGATTCGCGTGGGCGCGGCGACTGAAGTCGAGATGAAGGAAAAGAAGGCACGCGTCGAGGACGCTCTCCATGCAACCCGCGCGGCGGTCGAAGAGGGCGTGGTCCCCGGCGGCGGCGTCGCGCTGATTCGCGCGTCGGGCGTGCTCGACAACATGCGCGCCAGCGAGGCGGAAAAGGTCGGCATCGGGATCATCAAGAAGGCGATCGAAGGGCCGGCGTGGTGGATCGCATCCAACGCGGGATGGGAAGGCTCGGTGGTCGTCGACAAGATCAAGAACAACAAGGGGCCGTTCGGATTTAACGCGGCTACCGAGGAGTTCGAGGATCTGATGAAGGCCGGAATTATCGACCCGACCAAGGTCGTTCGCAGCGCACTGCAGAACGCTGCGTCGGTCGCGAGCCTGTTGCTGACGACCGAGTGCATGGTCGCAGAGAAGCCCGACGAAAAGGGCGCGGGCGCAGGCGGCGGAATGCCGGGCGGGATGCCTCCAGGCGGCATGATGTAGCATCGAACTGAATCGCGCTGCCAGAGCAGATCTGGCGGCACTGAACTCAAATCAGCGGCGGAGTCATCGAGGCTCCGCCGCTGCTTTTTTTGGGCGCTGAAAACCGCTCCCGCGCGGGCAGGGGAACAATTGTTGGGGCGCTGACTTGTCGCTGCGATGCAACAAATCGCTCGCGTGCAACGATGATCAAAAATTCCGCGCGTACTGTAGGCAGGCTGCGGACCACGTCGAGATTCCCGAAACTGCAGATTCTTCCACAAACGGGACGCCAGTTTTACTATTAGCCAATTGTAGGCCGTGTGAGGATTGTTGTTGACGCCGCGACCAGGAAGAACTGAATCAAATCTATAATCTCGTGTTCGGGCGGCCGAAATGCTTAATGAATTGGGACGGAATCGGTGAGTGCAAGGATACGAGGAATACTGAATGAGCGTCGGCGAGCGTCGCAAGGGCGGGCCTTTTCGATTGGGATCAGAGGAATTCTTCAACTGATTTGTCGCCTGTAGAAGAAATGACGGCGCAAACTTCGGGAATTTTTTGCGGCTCGAAGCCGGTTTGTTAGTAGATTGGACGGCTGCGTTCGAAGCTGACATTTATTGGCCCCGCCCTTGCTAAATAGTTAAAGGGTCGCAGCTGTGAACGCCTTGGGGATTGGGCTGGCGCAGTGCTTATCCGGGAGGGGGTCACTCATGGCAGTGCGAGTGCTGATCGCAGACAGCTCGGGGATCACGCGCGATATCATACGCAATCATCTCGAATGCGGCGGATGTCAGGTGGTGGCGGAGACCGAGACGGTCGCGCAGACAATCGACATTTTTCGGACGACGCGTCCAGACGTGATTACGCTCGACCTCGGGATGCACGCCGTCATGGGCGTCGATGTGTTGTCGCTGTTCAGGACGATTCGCCGCGAATCGCCGAAGACATCGATCGTGATCGTCAGTGCGTCACGGTCGCCCGACGACCAGCGAGTGTATCGGCGCGAGGGCGCGCTCGAATGCATCGTCGAGCCGTTCGACAGTTTCGGGCTGGAGCGGATGTGGCGTCGGCTGTCGGAGATTTATCCGGAGCTCAAGCGCAACGACGAGGCTGCGTCGGGCAGGTAGCGGGGAGAGCTTTCGCGAGCAGATCTGCTCGTCAGTCGACCGTGACCTTTTCGATTGAGACGGGCTCGCCCGGTACGCAGTTGACCCACAGGACCCATCCGGAATTCTCGCTCGAATAGAGCGGCGCTGGCGTTCCACAGTAGAAGGCGCGCGTCGAGCCCTGCGACACGTCGCTCAGGACGTGGACGTGGCCGAGCGCGACGTAGTCGTAGCGCGAGCGCTCGATTTCCGCCGGAGTGATCGGCGACGACCGTTCGATCTCGCCTTCCTCCATGAAAAATCCGTGCGCCAGCGCGATATTCCACAGTCCCTCCTCGCGCTCGGGCACGCCGCTGAGCGGCCGGTAGTCTGGAGTATGCTCGACCAGCGCGCGGCCCCACACGCGAGTCGCGAGCTCGGGAAAATCGATCACCTTGCCCTCGGGCTCGAGAATCAGGTGGAGATTTTCCGGCAGCGCGTCGGGCGCGAGGCCTGCATAAATCGACCGCTCATCGTGCGCATCGTGATTGCCGGGGATCATTACCACCGGCATCCGCGCCCGTCCGATCGTTCCGAGAGCGAAGGCGAGGCCTTCTTCGGTGACGCGCGCTGAATCAAACAGATCGCCGACAATCAGCAGCATGTCGGCGTCGCGTTCGTTGGCGATGTCGATGACGCGGCCGAATGCCGTCCGCACCTTGTCGCGCAACTCAATTCCGCGCTCGCCTGAGCCGAACGTATCGGTTTCGAGATGGACGTCGGAAGTGTGGACGATCCTCAGTGGTCGATGCGGCTTAGACGGCAAAATTGGGTCCTTCGATGCGTCCATCAGGTTCGCGGTATTTCTAATTTTGAGTTTTAAGTTTAGGCCGCGTCGTTACGTCAACTGTCACTCGTCGAGATATTTCCAGGTGTCCGCGCCGTCGAGATGGCGCACAGGCACTTGGGACAGAATCTCCGGCGCCATCAACCGCGCATTTACGCCCATGCGGTCGCGCGTCTTGTCTACCGCCGCCCAATGAGTGACGCAGCCGCAATGCTTGCAGCGATGAAATTCCGTCTGTTGCTGACCGCGCGTGTAGACGTCGGTCGCATCTTTTGTAACCTGTACATCCTTCGGCGAAAAATACGCCCAGAGTACGCCGTAGCGCCGACAGAGGGAGCAGTTGCAATCCGTCACCTCGTCCAGAGCGCGACTGATTTTGAGATTAACTGCGCCGCAATGGCACGAAGCCTCGATCAAAGCTTATTCCTCTCAATTTGACGCTTAGTTTCCGATGGACGAAACATGCTGTAGAGTCAGGTTTACTAGAGTTCAAGCAGCCATTCCATCGCTCGCCGCGAGAAGGCAGGGGGTTTTGTCACTTTGATTGTCGTAATGAAAGCGCACGCCACCGAGGAGGAGATCCAGGCGGTTGCCAGGATGGTCGAGGAGCTCGACTACAACGCGCACATTATCCGCGGCATCGAGCGCACTGTCGTCGCGTGCGTGGGCGACGAGCGCGGCGAGAAGCATCAGCTGACGCATCTGGAGTCGGTAGCCGGGGTCGAGCGGGTGATGCCGGTGGTGCGATCGTTCAAATTGTCGTCGCGCGAGGTACGGCCTGAAGGCTCGGTCGTCAAAGTTGGCAACATGGAAATCGGCGGTAAGCGGATCGCGGTGATCGCGGGACCATGCGCGGTCGAAAGCGAGGCGCAAGTCGAGGCCGCGGCAGACGCGGTGAAAGCGGCGGGCGCGCATGCGTTGCGCGGGGGAGCATTCAAGCCGCGCACGTCGCCGTATTCGTTCCAGGGGATGGAAGACGAGGGGCTGGTATTGCTCGAGCACGCCGGGCGCCGCGTTGGATTGCCGGTGGTGACGGAAATAATGGATCCGCACGATATCGACCTGGTGGCGGAGCATTCCGACATGCTGCAAGTCGGCGCGCGCAATGCGCAGAATTTTTCGCTGCTGCGGAGGCTCGGAAGAATCAAGAAGCCGGTGCTGCTCAAGCGCGGCATGTCGATGAAGCTCGAAGAGTTCATGATGGCGGCGGAATATATTCTGTCGGAGGGCAACCCGAACGTCGTGCTATGTGAGCGCGGGATTCGCACGTTCGAGACGGCGACGCGCAACACGCTCGATCTGAACGCGGTGCCGCTGCTCAAGGAATGGACCCATCTGCCGGTGCTGGTCGATCCGAGTCATGGGACAGGAATCTACAAGATGGTGGCGCCGATGGCTCTGGCGGCGATCGCGGCGGGTGCCGACGGCTTGCTGATCGAGGTGCATCCGAAGCCCGAGAGCGCGCTGTCGGACGGCCCGCAGCAGTTGAAGCCGTCGCGATTTGCCGACTTGATGAAGACGCTGAAGCCGCTGGCGGAAGCGGTGGGTAGAACGTTGTAAGGTTTCGTCGCAAGGGGGGCATCGTGAAAGTATGTTGGCTGATGTTCGTCCTGCTCATGCCGCTGACGGCGGCATTTGGCGCGGAGCAACCGCCCGTCGACCCGAACCAACGAATCATCGAGATGGATGGTCACGGGGAGGCGCGTGCGAATCCCGATCAGGCCACCCTTAGCTTTGCAATCGAAACGAAAGATTCGAGCGCGCACGAAGCCGCGGTGCTGAACGCACAGATAGCAGCCAAGGTGATTGCCGCTCTCAAATCGAAGGTCGGCGCCAGCGGTAAGGTGGAGACTGGCGGCTACTCGTTGTCGCCACTATACACCGCTACCACTCCCGGCCAGTCCGATCACCGAATTGGCGACTGGGTCGCTGACAACGATGTGGTGGTCGAATGCGATCCTTCAATTGCAGGAAGCGTGCTTGACGCCGCCCAGGCCGAAGGCGCAGTGGGATCCAGTTCGATAGATCAGCAATCCGGGAAGGCGACAATGGAGTTGCACATCAGAGCGAGTGCCCTCAAGGCCTCCGAAGCGATAAGGTTGAGCGCCGAAAAGGCCCGCAAAGCGACCGACGCGATCAAAGGAAAGCTCACGGGAAAGGGCACCTCAAAAATCGTGCAGGGAAACGTCCAGCCGGAGGGCTCGGCGGTCGGCGGTCAGACACAGGATATCATCGGATACCAGGCGTCGAATTCGATTTCGGTCGAGACCAGTGCGATCGACCAAGTCGGCAGTCTGATCGACCTTGCGATCGCCGCAGGCGCGACTCGCGCGAATTTCGTGACCTTCAATTTGCGTGACGATTCAAAGGCACGCAGCGAAGCAATCGCGGACGCGTGCAAAGACGCACAGCTCAAGGCGAACTCGGCGGCGCAAGTGCTGGGACTGAAGATCAAACGAGTGACTCGGATCACAAGTGTCGGCGACTTCAGGCCAATGCAGGGCGGGTACGTCGCCAGTTTCCAATCGAGTGTAGTGGGGGCGACGACCCCGATCAGGCCGGGCGAGATGTCGGTGCCCGCAATCGTCACCGTGACTTACGAACTTGAGTGACCGCGAGAGATCTTCCATGTCCGCGAAGATGAAATTCACCAAGTCTTCCGCCGCAACTTGTCGAAACGTTTGCTGCAGTTGTGCCTGGACCGCCGGTAGTGCAACGCCCGATGTTCGGTTATCCGAGCGTCCACGTGAACGGCAATATGTTCGCCGCTCTTCAAGGATTCAATGATTCTGCGTTTGCCGGACTACCTTCGCGCCGAATTGATCGCCCTTGGTGCAGAGCCGTTTGCTCCGATGCCAGGTCGCATGATGCGAGAGTACGTCACTGTTCCCGAGGCTATTTTCTCGAGTCGCGCCAAGCTCGCGGCGTGGATCGCAAAGTCGCAAAAGTACGCCGAAGCTCGGCCTCCCAAGGAGAAGCGCAAACCCGCGGCGAAGGCGGCGGGGAGTCGCAAGAAGATCCGGCAACCAAAAAAGAACATCTAGAGATGATTTTTTCCGGTTCCCCTTCCTACTATGGGAAGGGGTTAGGGGTTAGGTCGCTCTGCCCCCGAGCGCCTGCCGGATATAATCGACTGTAGCATCCACATCGAACATCGCCTCGTTCGGAATTCTGAGTACCCGAACCCCCGCCCGAGCAATGATCTTGTCGCGCGATTCGTCGTTCTTCCACTGCTCCTGGTGAACGCCACCATCCAGTTCGATCGCCAATTTGGAGGATGCGCAATAAAAGTCGACGACGAATCCTTTAATTGCCTGTTGACGCCGGAAGTGGAACCCGTCGATCGCGTTTCGCCGAAGGGCCTTCCAGAGAATTCGCTCGGCCGTCGTCATTTCGCGGTGTTTGGCGAATGATAGCTCGACAGCCTGAACGCCTTGGATGCGCGTTATTTTACTGCCATGTGTCATGAGCTGGTCGCCGATGCCGAAGAACCTAACCCCTAACCCCTTCCATAGTGGGAAGGGGAACAAGATAAAACTCCTCCTACGCACGGGTTGCGCTTGAAGTGCTTCGGCGATAGTTGAGAGATCGATCATCGCTTGAAGTTCGAAGCAACGTTTCCCTTAACATCAGAACGCAAGAGGAGAAGTCGTCATGGCAGTCAAACCAATTCCCGACGGTTACCATTCCGTCACTCCATTTTTGAACGTGAAGGGTTGCGCGAAGCTAATCGATTTCCTGAAAGCGGCGTTCGGCGCCGAGGAGGTCATGCGGATGCCGGGCCCGAACAACATGGTGATGCACGCCGAGGTGAGCATCGGAAATTCGCGCCTGATGCTTGGCGAGGCGATGCAAGGCGGGCCCGAGACCTCATCGAGCTCTTTCTACCTTTATGTGAATGACGTGGACTCGATGTACAAACGGGCAACCGGCGCGGGAGCGACCTCGGTCAGCGCTCCGGCCGATATGTTCTGGGGAGACAGGATGGGGACCGTGAAGGATTCGTTCGGAAACACCTGGTCGGTGGCCACGCACAAGAAAGATCCGACTCCTGAGGAGATGGCAAAGGCGATGGCGGCAGCGAATCGCTAGCGTGAAATGAAGACGCGAGGGATCCAGCTTTGGCAGGTCCCTCGCGTTTCACAATTGAACGATAGCCCCGGCAACGAAGGCTTTCTCGAAGCAACGGCTGACTGGCGGCGCGTGAGGTGAAGCTACTAGACTGAATCTTGCAGGGCTCAGCCAGTACGCATGAGCGATTACCATCCACCCTTCGATGTCGCAGCGCACCTGGCCGCGATTATTGCGTCTTCCGATGACGTGATTGTCAGCAAAACTCTTGAAGGCGTAATCACGTCCTGGAATCCAGCCGCGGAGAGAACATTCGGTTACACCGCGGCCGAAGCTGTCGGGCAGCATATCAGGCTGATCATCCCGCCCGATCGATGGGCCGAAGAAGACGACGTGCTCGCGCGCATCGGGCGCGGTGAAAGAGTCGAGCATTTCGAGACTGTGCGGCGGACCAAGGACGGTCGGTTGCTGAATATCTCACTCACCGTCTCACCGGTTAAGGATAAGAGCGGCAAGATCGTGGGGGCGTCCAAGGTCGCGCGCGACATAACTCAACGCAAGCAGGCGGAACGAGAGCTCGAACGCCTGCTGGCGTCAGAGAAAGAAGCTCGCGGGCAGGCCGAGGAGGCCAGCCGCATGAAGGACGAGTTCCTGGCGGTCGTGTCCCATGAACTGCGCACGCCGTTGAACGCGATTACCGGATGGGCGTCGCTGCTGCGGATGCGCAAGCTGGATGAGCAAACGGCGCGCGCGATTGAAACGATAATGCGCAATGCGGAGACGCAGAATCAGCTGATCGGGGATCTGCTGGACGTCTCGCGGATCGTTTCAGGGCAGATGCGGCTGAATATCCGGCCATTCGAGCTCATCTCGGTGATTGAAGCGGCGATCGAAGTGATTCGGCCTGCCGCCGACGCGAAATCGATCAGTGTTCAAAGTTTGCTTGATCCCGCAGCCGGACCGGTGGCTGGCGACCCCGACCGTCTGCAGCAAGTTTTCTGGAACCTGCTCTCGAACGCGATCAAGTTCACACCGAACCGTGGACGAGTGCAAATCCGTCTCCAGCGAATCAACTCTCACATCGAATTCGTCGTAACCGACACGGGCAAAGGAATCGAGCCGAAGCTGATCCCTTATGTTTTTGATCGTTTCCGCCAGGGCGACAGCAGCACTACCCGCGAATACGGAGGACTTGGCCTCGGCCTGGCGATCGTGCGTCACCTGGTCGAGCTTCACGGCGGCGTCGTCATTGCCAGCAGCGAGGGGGAAGGGAAGGGCGCGCAATTCACCGTACAGTTGCCAATTTTGATTGCGACACTACCGGCTCAGCCTGCAGATGCGCCGCGAGTTCACCCGAGCGTCGGCGGAAGGATCTCCGGCGACGTGCCCTCGCTGTCAGGTTTGCGCGTGCTGATAGTGGATGATGAACCGGATGCGCGGGAGATTCTTTCGGCGATCCTGAGCGAAGCCGGCGCCGAGACAGCGGCGGCCACGGGTGTCCCGCAGGCGATGGATCTGATCGATCAGTGGAAGCCCGACGTACTGATTTCGGATATCGGCATGCCGGGAGAGGACGGCTACACCCTCATCCGCAAGGTGCGCGCACTGCCGCCGGAGAAGGGTGGACAGACTCCCGCGATTGCGCTGACCGCCTATGCGCGCACAGAGGATCGTCTGAAGATCCTGTCCGCCGGCTACCAGATGCATGTGGCGAAACCGATCGAGCCAATCGAGGTCGCAACCGTCGTCGCGAGCCTGAGCAAGAGACTCACTTTTACGGGATCAGCGCGGGGGTGAATCGAAGCGGTTCATTTGACGCGATGTTCGATCAACCGGCTGCGCACTTCGATGTCGTATGGAAGCGGTGCGCCGGGGCAGAGCTCGCTCAGCCATTGCCTCGTGATCGGATCGGGAAGTCTTCGGAAGCGGAATACTGAAACGTAGACGGCGTATCGCTCGCCGGTCAGCGGATCGTGGACGAAGTCACGACGGCATCGGGAACAGTGGTGTTGAAGAAGTGGTTTACCGGGCTCGATTTCGACCTTGCGTCCTTGACCGCTCGACCATTTATGGCTGTTCCATACGCCGCTATCCATTGGGGATGTCACCTCCCGAGGCAAAAACTTGCGACGCGATCCGAGTGAAAAACTTAGCCCTGAGCAAGACCCTGTGACAAGGGACGCAAGAGCACCATAAAAATGTTCTCCGCGGGACGAGATTACGCGCGACCCGCGGCATGTGCTCGACTGCCAGACGCTCTGACGCAAGCACCGCGCAGGGAATGTTCGCGAGCGACCTCGATTGACTATCGCCGCCTTACCCGGCGAAGCGGCGTCACGATTGGGCTGCCGATGATGGTGTCGTTGGCGGGAACGTCGAAACATCCAGTGTCACCGTCGGCGTCGGAGATCAGCACTGCGAGCGGGGTTCCCGGCGCGAACCCTGTCACTCCCAAACCTACGCTCTCGAAATTAAGGTTCCATTGGCCGCAGGTGCCGGGCGGGGTGGGAAGCGCGGTGAGAATTGCCGAGACGGTCACGCCAACGCCAAAGGTTCCGAAGAAGGTTCCGTAGCTGTGGTGATTCACCATATGAACTGCGAACGGGCCGAGCGGTGCGACGAATCCACCGCTGAGGCCGCCTTCGCATGTGCCCGCTTGCACCGATAGCGAAATGCCGTCGCGCAGCGCGTCGTCGCCGGCGCATTCCATGTCGGCGCCGTGGTTTGTGAAGGTGGTGTTGACGTTGGCCTGGCTGGTCGATTGATTGCCGGTAAGAACGATCTGGACCTTGGCGTTGCCGACAACGAGATCCGACGGACTCGACTCGAACGCGCCGATGTCGCAGGCAGATTCTGGAGTCATAGTCCCGGACGGATCGGGACGGGGAAAGCCGCGCTGATCGGTGGTGACAGGTTGAGGCGGTGTCTGCAGATCGGTGCAGTTGGCAGTGGGGATCGCGTCGATCGCCGGGCTCCCGGCGAGCAATGCAATCGTGTTAGTCGGCCCGCCATTATTGCCCAGCGCGCCAACCACAGGATTAGCTACAAACTTCGTGGTAGCGCCAGGAAGAAAAGTGAACCCGCAGGTGAACGGGTCAGTAGTGATGTTGTAGCCGGCGTCGACGACTGTTCCATCGCAGACACCGTGGCTGGGGCCGAAGTTGATCAAGAGGCTGCTCTTGACGGTGATCTTCGCGCCCAACTCGTCGGCATTAAAGAAGATCCCACCACCGTTAACCGTGCCAGCCGAGTTGAGGGAAAAGGTGCAGTTGACGATGTCGGTCGTCGTCATTCCGTTGGTATTCGAGATGGTGCCGCCAACATTGAGGGCACGATTGCCGACGAAGGTGCTGTTGATCACCGTCATCGTCCCAGGCGGCGCTGAGATCGAGGCCTGGCCGTTGAAGAGCGCGCCGCCTTCGAGCGCGGAGTTGTCGAAGAAAGTGCTGCCGCTGATGTTTGCGTTGCCGAAGTTAAGGATGGCGCCGCCTCCGCCGGTAGTTTGATTGTGGGAGAAGGTGCAGTTCTTAACCGTCAGCGTCCCCGCGTTCGCGACGGCGCCGCCGCCCAACACCGAGAGAAAACCGTCGGTGATCGTCAGGTTGCTCAGGGTAACATTGGAGGTGGCGTCTATCGTCATCACCTGGACTGAGGTACCGCCGCTGATCGTGATGCCCCCGGCTGGACCGGTGATGGTCAAGGTTTTACCGGTGACGACGAGCGGACCCGAGGTGAGCAGGATCGTATCACCCAGGGCAGGAGCGAAGCCGATGGTATCGCCGCTGCTTGCCGCCGTGATCGCGGCGCGCAAGCTGCCACCGCCGGAATCGTTGGCGCTAGTAACTGTGATAGGCGCGGCGCGGGCGATCCCGGACACCGCGAAGAGAAAAACGAAGCTCGCAAGGATCCAGGTGGCCTGCACCCCAATTTCCCGCCAGTTATAAGTAGAGTCCGCCGGTTATTTCGCCCCTCCTGGGGGCGCGTCGTTTGTGGTTTTGGTTTCATGTTAATCCCAGTTTTTCCGCCGCCAGGCACTCGCGGCTGAAGTCGTCGACGATGCACAGGATGCGGAAGCGCCGGCCGTCGCTCAGCGTGTCGGAGACGAAGTCGAGCGACCAGCGCTGATTGATCGTGGTCGGCAGCGTCATGGGTGCTCGCGTACCTAGTGCCCGCTTTCGCCCTCGACGGCGGCGCACCATCAGCCGCTCCTCCCGGTACAGTCGATAGAGCTTCTTGTGGTTCAGCGCGTGACCTTCGCGCGCCAGCATCCAGCCTAAGCGCCGATACCCGAAGCGCCGCCGCTCCGCGGCCAGTTCTCGCAGTCGTTGCCTCAATGCCGAGTCGTCCGGTCGTCTGCACCGGTAGCGCAGAGTCGATCGGTCCAACCCCACCAGCTCGCACGCGTGCCGCTGACTCAGCCCGTGACGCTCAACTACCCGAATCACTGCTACTCGCCGCGCCGCAGGCTTCAGACGTTTTTTCCGAGCAGGTCCTTGAGTGCCGCGTTGTCCAACAGCGAGTCGGCCAACAGTCGCTTCAGGCGGCGGTTCTCATCCTCCAGCGCCTTCAGCCGCCTGGCGTCCGAGACCTCGAGCCCGCCGTACTTTGCCTTCCACTTGTAAAATGTCGCGCTTGAGATCCCGTGCCGCCGGCACACCTCTTCGGTCCTTGCACCGGCCTCGTGCTCCCGCAGAACCCCGATGATCTGCTCCTCCGTGAAGCGGCTTCCTTTCATCGTCCGTCTCCTTTTTCAGGCGACGGACTCTACCTCATTTCGGCGGAGTTTTCGGGGTGCAGGCCACAGGGAAAATAAGACCGGCGATCCCGGACTACAATGCAGGAGCGTTGGGTACGACGCATTTGCAATCCTTCGCGATCGGCGTGTAGGGCAGGCTTACATTCGGGGCCGTGACGGAGGACGGGCCGTTGCATACAAAGTTCTGGCACTTGACCACGTTAGCCGGGCACGCGTTGGCGGTAGGTGTGTTCGCAGGAACCGCGACGCACCCGAGGTAAGTGTTCGCCGGATTTGGCGTGGAGTTACTCGACTGACTGCAACACAGCAGAAGGTTGCTGCTGGTCAGATCTCCGAGCCCGGGCGGCATGTAAGGGGGTCTTTGATCCGCGCTCGCGGCTGCCGCCACAAACAACAGGCCGACGAGAAAAGACCAGTGTCGCTCCAGTTCGATTCCTCATTGGACAGCTCCTTTCGATACGCCCCTCTTGAAGAGAGGCTAGCGGCTTCAGACTAACTTCCGCTTCAACGTAGTAATCGTAGGAATTATTGTCAAACGGTACATTGAGGAAGCTTGAGGCAATTGAGGTCGGTTGCGGTAATGCCAGACTCGTTTTAGCGACTCCCCTTCCTCGCAAATCGATCGCGCGATCCGGCGGTTCAAGATGAACCCCGGGAGCCGGCCGCCAGACTTAGAGCGGCTTGTGCCAGAACTCCATTGAAATGCGATCCGGACCGACGACGACGGGCTCGAAACCGACTTTGCGGTAGAGGCCGCGGGCGACGCGATTGTCCTCGCGCACTTCGAGCGTGATACGGCAGCAATTCAGCTCGCGCGCTTTAGTTTCGATTCGCTCGAGCAGCATCGCGCCGATTCCAGCGCCGCGCACGGAGGAGTCGACGAAGATATCGTGGATGTTGAGCAACGGACGCGCGTTGAAGGTCGAAAATCCCAGGAAGCAGATCGAGAAGCCGATCGGCATGCCGTCGCGATAGGCGAGGAATACGTAGCACGCCGGATGTGCGCGCAAGCCGGGGACCAGGTCGCGCTTGACCTGGTCCGACGGAGGGACACCGCCTTCCATGGGATCGCGCATGTATGCGTCGAGCATCGTGACGAGCGCGTGTTGATGCTCCGCGCGGGACAGGTCAGCCTCGACGATCGTCACGTTCGCCACTCGTGGAGTCGTCATGAGATTTTCTTGTCGTCCTTATAGGTCTCTTCCCAGTTCTTGAAACCCTGCGGGTCCCATCGCTTCCACACGCCCTCGCGCTTGCCGTCCTTGTACATTCCGGTCGCGGCGATTTTGCCGTTGGTGTACCAGCCGATGTGCTCGCCGTCCTGCAGGCCGTCCTTGTAATGATCGACGGATGCCTTCTGGCCGTTGTCGTACCACATGGTCCATTCGCCGCTCTGTTTGCCGTCGCGATATTCGCCCTGAAGCATCTTCGAGCCGTCGTCGCGATAGATTACGTATGGCCCTTCCTTGATGTCCTGGCCGTTGACGGTCTTCACGCACGAGACTTCGGAGCCGTTCGGCGGCCCCTCGCCGACCTGCCTGGTGCCGGGGGGACAGGTCGGCACGGTTTTGCAGGCAAAGAAGATCGCGGCGAGGATTAACAGTGCGAGTTTGGCTTTCATCTCGAAGTCGGGTGAAACGATGAAGTGGCGATTTTCGACCATGTGCTGTGGTTTGGCGATGAGGGCATCGCTAAGGGTAGCTTCGTTCCGTCAAAATTAAATGTTTCGGTCGACAACAGTTGGTCGCGAGTTGACGGATTGTTGAGGGCAGGTGGGTGAAGGTCAGGAATAGGATGCATAGTGATCATCTAGCACGTTGAGCGAGGCGTGATCAGGCTGAAAGGTTCACAATCGTAGAACCCTCACCGCTGGCCGCGATGCTGCCAGCCGCGTCTCCCGTGAAATAACGGGCGAGGTAAGTGGGATCGCGCATCGCGCGTTGGCTTCAGAATCCTGAATCGCGCGCAAAGATAGCGCGCTGGATAAGGTCCCTCACCCGACGCTCGCGAACGAGCGTCGAGCTCTCCCGTCGGGAGAGGGGAAGCGAGGTCGCACTCTTCCATTGGGGGAGGGGAAGATAGGGCGCGCTCTCCCGTCAGGAGAGGGGAAGACATCCTCTCCTCGACGGGAAAGATTGCGCGAGGCGACGGCTAGTTCGAGCCGGTTGAGCCTAGCAGGTTGCCGCCTAGCGTGGCGTTGCCGACTGAGACGTCGCCGATCACGTTGATCAGGGCGGGCTTGCCGGATTTGAACGCACGCTCGAGTGCCGGAATGATCTGGTCAACCGTCTCGACCTGCTCGCCATGACATCCCATCTCGGCGAAGATCTTGTCGTAACGGATGTTCGGCAGCATGTTGAACGGATCGGTGCGGCCCTTCAGCCCCGGCATCTGATCGAAGTTCGGTCCCCACGAGCTGTTGTTCCACAGCACCGTGATGACCGGCAGCTTGTAGCGCGCCGCCGTCTCCATGTCCCAGCCGCCGATTCCCAATCCGCCGTCTCCACTGATGACGACGACTTGCTGTCCCGGACGCGCGAGCTGCGCGCCGATGCCCATCCCTACCCCGTGACCGACGGGCGCGAGCGGGCCCGCGTCGACGACCTGGCCCATGAAGCGGCAGGTGAACGCGCGGCTCATCCATCCGGAGAGGGTGAAGCTGTCGATAACGGTGGTCGCGTTTTTGTCGAGCACGGTGATGAGGTCTTCGCACAAGCGCGCCGGATGTATCGGCTGATTCTTCTGGACCTTGGCGTTCTGCTCCTTGATCTGATTGTCGAAGCGCTGGCGCGTTTCCCAAACTTGTTTGACCCACGGCGAAGTCTTGTTCTTCGAGAAGTCGAGCTTGAGTTCCTTGATCCGCTTGATCATCTGTTGCAGCACGATCTTCGGATCGCCGACCATCGGCACGTCCGCATTCACCTGCCATCCGATTCGCGTCGGCGTGGGATCGATCTGGATGTACTTGGCCTTGTCGGTCCAGGTCGGCGGCTGCCCGAAATGCTCGCCGCTCCAGAATCGGAACCCGATCGCGAGCACGACGTCGGCGCCGCCCGTGAAAGGCTTCTTGAAGGCTCCGCGAATCGCGAGCGGATGCTCTTCGGAGACTACGCCCTGTCCGGCGCGGCGGGCGTAGATCGGGATGTTGGTCAGCTCGACGAACTCGCGCATCTCGGGGCCGGCCTGCGACCAGAAGAGTCCGTCGCCGCCTGCGATCAGCGGGCGCTCAGCCGCCACCAGCATCTCGAGCGCGCGATCGATCTTGGCGGGATCGCCGGCCGAGCGGACGTCGTCGATCGTGAACTCGCGAGCGCCTTTACGCTGCCCCGCATCCTCGGCGTGGTGATAGAGAATGTTCTGCGGAATCTCGAACAGCGCGACGCCTTGCGGCGGCGAGATCGCTTCGCGGAATGCTGACCGCAGATCGAACTGAATCGTGGACCAGTCGGTCACGCGCTTGGTGAACTTGGAAAAACTGTCCACCACTTCGGACCCGTAGGCTTCCTGGAACGATCCCAGATGATCCTCGGTATTGGGATGCTGTCCCGAGATGCAGACCACGGCGCTGTTGGTCAATCCCGCGACGCAGAGGCCCGTCACCGCATTGGTGAGACCGCATCCCGCAGTGACCATGCATACGCCGACCTCGCCGGAGGTGCGCGCGTAGGCGTCGGCCGCGTAGGCGGTGGCCTGCTCGTGGCGCATGTGGATGAGCTTGATATCGTGATTGCGCAACTGGCCGAGGATCGGGAACAGATGCCCGCCGTTGATCGCGAAACAGTACTTCACCCGATTCTCGCGCATCACGCGCGCGATTAATTCGCCGCCATCAGCTTTCGCCATTACTGAGCTCCTTTATGCAGAAAATTTCCCACTTGCTCCGAATCCTTGCACATTTACAGCGTCGCCGAAAAGCGCGCGTGAATTCCTGACAGTTCGTTTATGAGATTGCGGCGACGAATCGCACGAAGAGGGTTGATTGCGGTCGTCAAGCCTGTCAGTTTTGAGCATCGATCGGTAGGACCGGCTCGAGGGCGTTCGAGCGCTTGGACTGCGGCAAGGGGAGTGGCAGAGGGGTAACCGATTGCAAAGAGACGAAGCTTAAATCCAGGATCCACGATGCGGCGCCTTCTCGCCTCACTCATCTTAATCACAGCTTTTGTAATTGCGGCGCCCGCAGCGCACGCCTTCTCGTTGTTGGATCCGAGCACGTGGAGCTTGCCGCAGTACGACTGGAAATCATTCAAGGCCCAGGATCCAAATTCGTGGCCGTTCATTCCGGTGCCTGAAGTCGCCACCGATCCCAACGGCGGTGTCACTTACGGGGTGCTGCCGGTGTGGCTATTCACCGACAGCAAGAACGAGATCAGCAGCATCCTGGCACCTGATATCAACGCCAACAGCACGCTTGGACCGGGCGGGAATTTTCGATACCTGGCCTATCCGTCGTCGGACACCAACTGGTATATCGTCGCCGGCGCGCAGGAGACGATCGCGCGCAAGGTCGATCTCGACTACCAGACCGGCCGCGACCGCAAGAAGTGGTGGTCGTTTGAAGGTCGTTTCTATTTCGAGCGCGACCCGACCGAGCGATTTTACGGATTGGGAAATAATTCGCATAAAGGCAACCAGACCAACTACACAACCGAGCAGCTTTACGGCGAGGCTATTGTGGGCATCAACCTCAGCGAGAAGGTCCAGCTCTCGATGATGGAACGTCCCCGCTACGTTCGAATCCAGGAGGGCGGCTTTACCTCGGTGCCGGACATTGACGCTCTGTTCCCAAATCAGAAGGGCATCAACGGTGGCACCGAAATTCTGTCGCAGTGGATGCTCCAGTACGACTCGCGCGACTCGGTGGATATACCGCGCTCGGGCATGCTCGGGCGTCTCTACTATGGGATCGCGGATCGGAGTTTCGGCAGCTCGGTCTCGTACAACCGTTTCGGCGGAGAACTGCGAGAATTTTATTCGATCGGCAAGCGGATCACGCTGGCTGGTCACGTTTTCAACGAGTACGAACCGGCAGGTAACGAGATGCCATTCTGGTCGCAGGCGCGTCTTGGTGGCGACGAGAGCCTGCTCACCGACCAGCAAACGCTGCGCGGCTACGGCACCAGCCGTTTCGTCGATAACAACCTGTTCGTGATGAACGTCGAGGTGCGAACGCGGGTTTGGGACAAAAACATTTTCGGCACTCACGGGATTCTCGAGCTGGCGCCGTTTGCTGAAGCTGGACGCGTCGCGCACGAAATGGGCTACAACCCGTTCTCGGATCTGCACCCGGTCGGCGGAATCGGATTCCGCGGAATCGCGGAGCCGTTCGTGGTCGGCTACGTTGACATCGGATGGGGTGGCGAGGGCGCCGCCGTGTTCTCCGGTATCAATTATCCGTTCTAGTCGCGCACCGACCGCTTTCCCTTATAATTGAGAGTTGGTTAACAGAGTACGCGATTCGTTTCGCGTGCGAATCACGATTCTGCTTTGCCTCAGATGCGGCTTTCCGAACTAGACTACGATTTGCCCGAAGAACTGATCGCCCAGGAGCCGCTGGCCCGTCGCGACGAAGCGCGCTTGCTCGTGCTCGATCGCAAATCCAAAACGATCGAGCATTCCCGCTTTTACAAACTGGTCCGCCATCTGCGCGAAGGCGATCTGATCGTGTTGAACGACACGCGAGTGCTGCCGGCGCGACTGTTCGCGCAGAAGGAGTCGGGCGGGCGCGTCGAGTTGCTGATGGTGCGGCCGGTCGGGCAAGGTGAAGGTCCCGTCGGCGCGTGGCTCGCGCTAATCCGGACGCATCGTGTGCTTAAAGACAACGCGCGACTCATCCTGGGCGATGGTCACGAGCTGCGAATAGCGGGCTACGCGCGGCCGGGCCGGCCGATCGTCGTGGCCGAGGGCGATACTTCGATCGAGCAGATACTGCAGCTCGACGGTATGCTCGCGCTGCCACATTATATTCATCGTACGGTCGGTCCAGCCGACATCGACGACTACCAGACCGTGTACGCGGCGCGTCCGGGAGCAATCGCGGCGCCCACCGCGGGGCTGCATTTCACCGACGACGTTTTCAAGGCGCTGGCCGACGCGGGTATCCGCACCGCGACGGTGACGCTGCATATCGGTCCGGGAACTTTCGCGCCGGTGCGTGCCGTCGACATCGAGAGTCACACGATGGAGTCCGAGTGGTACACGATTCCGCCGGCGACCCAGACCGCCGTCGAACTCGCGCGGCGGATCGGCGGGCGTATAATCACGGTCGGCACCAGTTCGATGCGCGCGCTCGAGTCGTGGGCAATCACGGGCGACGTCGAGGGTTTCACCGGGCTCTTTATTCATCCGGGCTTTCGCTTCAAGCTGGCTGACGCGATGCTGACGAACTTCCACATGCCGCGAACGACGGTGCTCGCGCTGGCGATGGCGTTCGCGGGGCGCGATCAGATTCTGGCCGCGTACCGCGAAGCGATTCGCCATCGCTACCGCTTTCTCAGCTACGGCGACGCGATGTTAATCCTGTGAACGGGCCGATCGAATTCGGCGTGACGGCGAGGGACGGCGACGCGCGCGTCGGGCGGATCGTAACTCCGCACGGAGCGATCGCGACGTCCCGCCTTCATGCCGGTCGGCACGCGCGCCGCGGTGAAGGCGATGGCGCCCGACGAACTGTGGTCGATGGGCTACACGATGGTGCTTGCGAACGCTTACCATCTCGCGATTCGCCCGGGGGCTGAACTTATCCGCGAGATGGGCGGAGTCGGGCGCTTCATGGGATTTCCCGGCGCGGTGCTGACGGACTCGGGCGGGTTCCAGGCGATGAGCCTGGCGAAAATCAATCTGATCAATGAGGAAGGAATCCGTTTTCGATCTCATCTTGACGGCGCGCCGCTGATGCTCACGCCGGAAAGCGCGATCGACATCCAGGAGCAGCTCGGCGCGGATATAATGATGGCGCTCGACGAATGCACGCCGTATCCCGCCGAGTATCGACGCGCGCTCAAGTCGCTCGAACTCACTGCGCGATGGGCCGAGCGCAGCCTGGCGGCGCGAAAAAGTACGACTCAAGCGCTGTTCGGAATAATCCAGGGCAGCACTTTCGTCGATCTGCGCAAAACCAGCGCGTCGCAGATAACCTCAATCGCGTTCGACGGCTACGCGGTGGGCGGGCTCTCGGTGGGCGAGCCGAAGGCAGCGATGCTGGAAATGGCGGCGCTGTCGGCGTCGATGATGCCGGCGGACCAGCCGCGCTACCTGATGGGCGTGGGGACACCGCCGGATTTGATCGCGGCGATCGCGATGGGCTTCGACATGTTCGATTGCGTGCTGCCGACGCGAAACGCGCGGAACGGGATGGCGTTCACCAGCCAGGGCCGCGTCTCGATCAAGAATGCGTCGCACGCGCGTGACTCGATGCCGCTTGACCCGGCCTGCGATTGCCGCCCGTGCCGGACCCATTCACGCGCCTACCTGCGTCATCTATATTTATCGGGCGAGATACTCGCGGCGCGCGCACTGACGGAGCATAATCTGCACTTCTATGCGAGCTTGATGCGTCAGTGCCAGGCCGCGATTACATCCGGGAATTTCAAAGCGTATGCATCGACTGCGTCGGCAGGCTGGCAGGACGCCGAGCCGGCCGACCAATGACTTTCGTGTTTCAGGAGACTAGAAATTTGAACGATCGAGGTTCGATCGATTTTGAGGACGTGATCTGATGTTGTTCGAAGGCACCGCATGGGCACAGGCCGCTGCCGCCGGCCAAGCCGCGAGTCCCACATTTTTCGAGCAGTTGATGACGGGACCGGGGCCGATCATGGCGCTGGTTGTCGCCGTCATGTATTTCCTGGTCTTTCGGCCGCAGAACAAAAAGGCGCAGGAGCAGGCCAAAATGCTGAGCGCGCTCAAGCGCAACGACGAGGTCGTGACGACCGGCGGAATAATCGGGCGGATTCACGAGGTCGGCGACAAAGTGCTGACGCTCGAGGTCGCGCCCAACATCAGGCTGCGGGTCGAGCGATCGCAAATCGCCGCGATGTCGAGTCACGGCAAGACCTCGACGAAAAAAGACGACAAGTAGGGGCTTCATAACAGTGGACCAGACCCAAAGTTTCGGACCGATCCTGATTCTGCTCGTGCTGATCGTGTCCTTTCTCTACATGCATTTCACCAACGGCAGCGGCCTGACGCGCATCTACCTGGCCGGCGCTATCGTGCTCGCGTCGATACTGATTCTGCTGCCAAGCCTAAACGTCGATCTACCCGATTGGTTCAAGGCGGGATTCGGCGCGACCAAGATCCAGCTCGGTCTCGACTTGCAGGGCGGCACGCATCTGCTGATGGCCGTGAAGCTGGACGAGGCGGTGAAAACCCAGTTGCGCCGCCGCGCCGACGACCTCAAGCGAGAGCTTAAGGCGAACAAAATAGATTTCCAGGATGTCTCAGTCGACGATTCCGGCAATTTGATCGTCAAGCTCAAGTCGAGCGCCGATCGCACCGCCTTCCTCGACCTGATGCAGAAGTCGTTCGCGGATTTGACCGTCGCCAGCAACACCGACTCGAACGGCCCCGGTCCCGCGTATTCGGCCAATTTCAAACCGCAAGAGTTGCAGCAGATCAAAACCAACGCGATGGACCAGGCGCTGGAAACGATTCGCAATCGAATCGACCAGCTCGGCGTGCGCGAAACCACTGTCGCGAAAGAGGGCGAGAACGAAATTCTGGTGCAGTTGCCCGGCATCCAGGATCCCGAGCGGGCCAAAGAACTGATCGGCAAAACGGCGGTGCTCGAGTTCAAGCTGGTTGACGACTCGCACAACGTCAAGGACGCCATCAAGAACGGCGCGCCGCCCGGAGACGAAATCCTGTATGGCACGTCAGAGCGCGGCGGGCGCGAGCCGTACCTGGTCGAATCGCCGGTGCTGATGACGGGCGACGTCGTGACCGACGCACGCGTGCGTCCCGGTGGGCGGCTCGAAGGTCCTTACGTCGCGGTCGAGCTGGACAATCGCGGCGCGCAGATCTTCGATGCGATGACGGGGGAAAACGTCGGACGGCGCCTGGCGATCGTGTTGGACAGCACCGTTTACTCGGCGCCCGTGATCAAGGAGCGGATTCCCGGCGGTCATGTGCAAATCACCGGTCGGTTCTCGATGGACGAGGCGCACGATCTCGCGATCGTGTTGCGCTCGGGCGCGCTGCCGGCGCCGGTCGAAATCGAAGAGGAGCGCACGGTCGGCCCGTCGCTCGGGCGCGATTCGATTCGCCAGGGCGAGATGTCGTTCATCATTGGTGCGGGTGCGGTGCTGATCTTCATGGCGATGTACTACAGCGGCGCGGGTCTGCTCGCGGATTTCGGGCTGTCGCTTAATATCCTGCTGCTGATCTGCGTGATGGCTGCGCTGGGCGCGACGCTCACGTTGCCGGGAATCGCGGGTATCGTGCTGACGCTTGGAATGTCGGTAGACGCCAACGTGCTGGTGAACGAACGAATGCGCGAGGAGTTGCGCAACGGCAAGTCGCCGCGAGAGGCGGTGAAGCTCGGTTATGAACGCGCGTGGTCGGCGATTCGGGACTCGAATATTTCGACGTTCGCGGCGGGACTGATCCTGTTCCAGTTCGGAACGGGACCGGTCAAAGGCTTTGCCGTCACTCTGTGCGTCGGAGTGCTGACCGGATTGTTTTCATGTATTGTGGTTACAAGAGCTTGGTACGACTATAAGATCCAGATGCGGCAACTAAGCCATATTAGCGTTTAATGACCCTTAGTAGCGTCAAAAGATATAAACTTGGCACTCTTGACGACAGGTCGAAACCGACGACATTTGGAACCGCGGAACGGATTCATACGATTGTGGGCAAACCTTCAGCAATCCGGTTCCTTTTACCTTGACTTGGGCGACGGGCGCATACTAAAAAATCGCGTCCCGACAAAATCCCTGATCGAAGGCGTCTTGTTGGACTGACATGGCCGATAAAGACGACATACTCCTGAATTCGCGCGAAGTCGCATTCCTGCTCGACCTGAGTCCGGACACTGTGAACGAATTCGCGCGCCGCAACATCATTCCAGCCTTCAAGAAGGGTCGCCAATGGCGATTCCGTAAACGAGATATAACTTCCGTGAAACGTCAGCTGCGAGGAATCAACGCGGCGGCCTAGCGCGACGCGCTATAGTCCGCGTCGCACGGCGGTTCGCCGTCCTGGAAAATCCTGCATCGCACTGATCTCCTGGCCGTTTCTAACCGAGGGAGTTTTCCGATGTCCCAACCGCATGAGAGCCGCGTGTATTCCGATCTCGCACGCTTCTATGATTTTTTCTTCGGCCGCGTTTTTGTCGATCGCGAGCATGAGGTTATCGAGAGCCTGAATCTCAGGCCCGGCAACTGCGTGCTCGAGGTTGGCGTCGGCACCGGTATCGCGCTCGACGGATATCCGCCGTACGCGCATGTGGTCGGGATCGATCCGTCGGCCGACATGCTCGCACGCGCAAAAAAGCGCGTGACGGAAAATGGCTGGCGGCATATCGAGCTCCGCCAGGGCGACGCGCTGAATCTCGATTATCCCGACAATAGCTTCGACTACGTAACGTCGTTCCACGTGCTGACCGTGGTTCCCGATCCGTACCGGATGATGTCCGAGATGGTGCGCGTGTGTAAGCCGGGCGGGCGAATTGCGATGACGACGCATTTCCAAAGCTCGAATCCGATCGTCGCCGCGTTCAACAGCATTGTAAATCCCATCACGCGCCAACTTGGATGGACCACCAAGCTGCGCAAGCAGGACGTGCTCAAGGGTCACGCGATCACGCTGGAGCGCAACGAAAAGATCAGCCCATGGTCAGTGCACTCCGTGATCATCGCGCGCAAAAACGTGTGAGCTTTTAGCGCAGCGTGGCTGAATCGAACAAACCCGACTCTGATTCCCAGGCCGACGACGAACGCGTCGAGCAGCTCGCGAAGGAGCTCGCCGACCGGCTGCGCGCGATGCCCAATCGCCAGGAACTCACCGACTACGCGGTGAGCCTGCTCAAGGAAAGCAACGAGGATGCGGGCGCGTCCGAGCAGGCGGCGGCGATGGTCGAGCGGGCGGCGAAGAACGATCCATTCAATCCGATCGCGTTCGCAATCCCGCTACTGGTGATCGGCGCCGTCCTGTGCGCGACGGGAATCCTCGCCGGTATCGGGCTCGGTGTAATCGGGATCGCGCTGGTGATGGTGCTGTGGGGCTTGATCGTCGGGTTCTTCGGGCGCGGCCGCCGCGATACCAAGAAGCCCCAGCCGTAAGATCGCTCTTCCCCTTCGCTCTTCTCCTCGGAGAGGGGAAGAGTTGGGAGAGGGAACTCGCCGACGAACGCCTCGCTCGCCCGTCCGAACATTTGATGTGCAAAAGGCGTCATTTTGATGAGTCTTCTTTGTTGCAGAGATCGGGCAAAATTAGGTAGCCTTACGCCGGATTCCGAGCAAACTTGCGAGCATTAAAATCATAAGGATTGGATTTTTTTACAGTTTTTGCTGAGATTGCTGTGAGCGCCCTTTTCGGGCGGCTCCCGGGAGACTGGTAACGGATGGCTAAGTTTGACTGGAACGAAACGAAACGCCAGATAACCGATTCGCAGGCCTGGCAATCGATATTCAGGCACGGTTACGAAGACACGCCGCGCAACCGGATCCTGATGGTCTCCGGCAACGTCTGGCTGCATCTGCATCCGTCGAAAGTGCAGAAGCATACGGTGCGCCTGCGCTTCACGTGGTGCATGGGCGGCATCACGTTCCTGCTTTTCCTCGTGACCGTGGTCACCGGGGTGTACCTGATGTTCTACTATCGGCCGACGGCGGAATACGCCTACGCCGACATGAAGTATCTCGAGTTCGACATGCCGTTCGGGATGCTGATGCGCAACATGCATCGATGGGCCGCGCACGGAATGGTGATCGCCGTGTGGCTGCACATGTTCCGCGTGTTCATGACGGGATCGTACAAGCCGCCGCGCGAGTTCAACTGGGTGGTCGGTGTGATCCTGCTGGTGCTGACGCTGCTGCTGTCGTTCACCGGATACCTGTTGCCGTGGGACCAGCTTTCCATCTGGGCGGTGACGGTCGGATCGAACATGGCGCGCGCTACGCCGCTGCTCGGACACGGCGGGCCATTCCATGAATTGCTCGGCGTGAATCCGGTTTACGACGCGCGCGCATTTATTTTCGGCGGCGCGGAAATCGGACCGCATACGCTGCTGCGATTCTACATTCTGCACTGCATATTTTTTCCGTTGATCGCGAGCATCTTCATGGCGGTGCACTTCTGGCGAATCCGCCGCGACGGCATGTCGGGGCCGCTTTAGGATTGGACGAGGCTGAGGATGGGAGACGTATTTTCGTGGTTTTTGCACCAGGGAATAGTTCGGGTGCTCTCGGTGCCGATCGGCATGTTGCTCTTGCTATATCTAATGTACGTGTTGGCTGCCCCGCCGCCGTGGAGCGACGACGAAGACGGAGCGCCTCGCTAAGGGATTAATCATGGCAAGCCCGGAAGGTAACGAAGGCGGCATCGTGATGCGCGCGGCAGCAGGGGGAGGAGCTGCGGCCAGGACTCCAGTGGCGGGAAGCTCGAAGCGAATCGAGGTCCCGATCAAGAAGGCGGGCGGCGGCGTCGAGGAGAAGCTGCACACCTGGCCGTTCCTGGTGCGCAACGAATTCCTGATGACGCTGCTGGTCATCATTGTATTGACGGTGTGGTCGCTGCTGCTCAACGCGCCACTGGAGCAGCCGTCAAATCCGACTCGCACGCCTAATCCGTCGAAGGCGCCGTGGTACTTCCTCGGCCTGCAGGAAATGCTGGTGTTCTTCGATCCGTGGTACGCGGGCGTCGTGCTGCCGAGCTTTATCATCGTCGGCCTGATGCTGATTCCGTATCTCGATATCAATCCGAAGGGTAACGGCTATTACACTTTGAAGGAGCGATTTTTCGAAATCACCGCCTTCTTTATCGGGTTCCATATTTTGTGGGTCTCGTTCATCATCATCGGCACGTTTTTCCGTGGCCCCGGCTGGAACTGGTTCTGGCCCGGACAGGTCTGGGATCCGCATCTGGTCGAGGCGCTGACCAACGTCGATCTGCCGTACATGTTCGGCTTCCGCGATTACGTGGCGTCGGCGATTTTCGGATTGGTGCTGATAGGCGGCTACTTTGTGGTGGGATACGCGATTTTGTATTTCTGGATAAGATCGCGACCGGCGAATGATCCGTGGTCGGCGTTTCCCGGCGGCGGTCCCGAGATCCTGAAGAAGTGGGGACCGGTGCGCTTCGGCATCACGGGATTTCTGCTGATAGCGATGGCCGGCGTGTTCATCAAGATGGCGCTGCGGCACGCGCTCAACATCAAGTACATCCTGGTTACGCCCTGGATTAACATCTGACGTGGCCGCGACGACCTCGTGTTCATCCTCGCCAAAGTATTGCAGGCGCTCGGACTCGCCGACGTCGGGTTTGCGCTATATGTCGGGATCACCCAGCCGCACGGGATGGGCAACGAGTACAAGTTCACCGGGATCGGCATCCTGGTTTTTCTCGCCGGCTATATTATCGAGGGCCTGTGGGTTCGCGCGCGTAAATGACAATTGACTATTCGAGTGAGTATTCGGATGGCGGCCTCGCGGCAGCATTCGTAGTTGAGGACAGGTAGAGCAGATGGCTGGCAGACCGGGGCTTGATCCCACCGAAGAAGGGAAGTCATACAGCGCATTGTTCGTGCTGCTGGTAGCGGTGCTGCTGGTCAGCGCGGTCTGGTCGATTTGGGACGACAACATTTCGCGCCGTCCATGGAAGCAATACCAGGTCGAGTGGGATCACCTCGCATACAACAAGTACATGAAGGATGCGGCCGAGGAGCAGAAGCGGCTCGACGCCGATCCCGAATATCAGAAAGTGTCGAAGGAGCTGGCCGACGCGCAGAAGGAGCTCGACTCCGGCGCGACCGCCGCCAAACTGGCCGACCTGCGCGCGCAGTTGGTCGATCTCAACAACACTGCGAACGACAAGGATCAGCTGGTCCGGTTCACCAAGTCGTATCTGACCGAGCGATGGTACGACTACAACCACGCCGTTCAGTACAAGCAGGACCCGACACCGTACAAGCAGGAAATCGACAAGCTCGATGCGGAGCTGGCGCAGGAAAATATCGTCTCCGACAAGGCCAAGGCTAATCTGCAGGCGGTCAAGGATCAGATCGACGCGCTCAACTCGAAAGTCGAAACGCTGACCGAGCAGATGAAGAAGCTGACCGCGAAGCGTGACGACTTCTTCGACAAAGCGGACTCGTGGATGATCCCGGTCAAGTTCCGCAACACGGTCCTGTTCCGCTATCCGAAAATTCCAAAAATACAGCAGACCGCTATCGACGACTTCGATCGCAACGCATTTGACGAGGCGATCGCGCGGGTCGATCGATGCCAAAGCTGTCACATGGGCGCCGACAAGAAAGGCTTCGAGGACGCGCCCGAGCCGTTTCGTACGCACAGCAACTTCGATCAGATCATATTGAAGCATCCGCCCGACAAGCTCGGATGCACCCCGTGTCACGACGGGCAGGGACCTGCGGTCAGCTCGGTGCGCCTCGCGCATGGCGACGATCCGGATTGGGATTCGCCGATGCTCCGCGGCGACAAGATGCAATCGCGATGCATCAAATGTCATATCGACGTGGGCTCGCTGGTCGATGCGAACGGGAAACCGATCGCTGCGAACTGGGTCGAAGGCGAACGCATGTTCCAGCAGATGGGATGCGCGGGATGCCACCTGGTGGCGGGCTACGAGGATATGCAGAAGATCGGCCCCTACCTGAAGCTCGCGTCGGCAAAGCTCGACCCATCGTGGACAGTGAGATGGATCAACGATCCGCATGTCTTCCGTCCGCATACGCGCATGCCGAATTTCTATTTCTCGCGCGATGAGGCGACCGCGTTAGCGGCGTTCCTATTTGATAGCTCGTCGAAGAATTCAAAAGACTGGCTGACAGCGCATCCGGAGCTGCCGACGCTCGAAGCCGACGTCAAAAATCCGGCGTTCGTCGAAGAGGGCAAAGGCCTGTTCGAATCGGTCGGCTGCAAGGGATGTCACGCGATCGAACCGGATCAATATGGAACTCCGGTCGGCGTCGCCGAAGGCTTCAAGCCTAACGAGGCGCGCACGACCAAGGACTTCGCGCCCAACCTGGGTAAGATCGCGGAGAAGACTTCGGCCGCGTGGATCTACACGTGGCTGAAAAATCCGCGCGACTTCTCACCGCATACTGCGATGCCGTCGCTGCGCTTGACCGATCACGAAGCTGAAGCATTGACTGCGTTCCTGATGACGCATGGCGAGAAGAAAGAAGACGCCGGCGTCGAGACCGCATTCAAGGATCCCGAGCAGATCAAGAAAGGCGAAGCGCTGGTGCGAAAGTACGGATGCTTCGGGTGCCACGAGATCGAAGGGATGGACAAGGAGTCGCGAATCGGCGTCGAGCTGACGGCGTTCGGTTCCAAGCATCTCGACGAGTTGTTCTTCGGCAACCAGACGAACATCCCCGAGACGTGGGACCAATGGACGTTCCACAAGCTGCAGACCCCGCGCATCTACCAGACCAAGGACGTCGAGCAGTTGATGCCGAATTTCGATTTCGACAACGCCGACATCAACAACCTCGTGGTGTTCCTTGCCGGCATGACGCAGGGCACGGTGCAGGAACGTTACCGGATGCCGGGCTCGGAGCATCAGACGCAAATTGTCGCGGGCCGGCGGATGGTCAATTACTACAACTGCGTCGGCTGCCATATCCTCGAGAATCGCGGTGGCTATATCCGCCGCTTCTACCCCGAAGATCAAATCAACTTTGCGCCGCCAATACTCAATGGCGAAGGCTTCAAGGTTCAACCCGAGTGGCTATTCACGTTCCTGCAAGGTCCGACGCCGATTCGTCCGTGGCTGAAGATCAGGATGCCGACGTTTCACTTCACCAATGCTGAAGACGACACGATCGTGAACTACCTGACGGCGCTGTCGGACGTGAACGTGTTGTATATGTTCATCAACACCAACCTGATTCCGCCGGCTGAGCTGCAGGCTGGCGCGAAGCTGATGACCAAGGATTATTTCAATTGCTTCAGCTGCCATCAGCAGGGCGACAAGAAGCCCGAGGGTCCGGAGTCAGGATGGGCGCCCGATTTGGCGCTGGCGCATCAGCGCTTGAATCCGGATTGGATACTGAAGTGGATCGCGAACCCGCCGTCGCTGCAGCCGGGCACCAAGATGCCGTCGTTCTATCCGGGCGGCCCGGACGACATCCTCGGCGGAAATCAGGATGCGCAAATCCGTGCACTGCGCGACTATATTTTCTGGTTTGGAACCCATCCGGGGGAGACGCTGCCGGGACAGGTGGCGACAGCGCCGCCGGCGAAAGTGAGTAAGAAGTAGGTTAGAGTCGTCTAGTTGATTGTGTGGGTAACTGGTTATTAGCTAGGGTGATCGTTTGTTCAACTGAGTATGTATTCAAGCAACTCTTCCAGGAGGCAAATGGTAATGAAGAAGTTTCGAGTTTTACTGGCGGCCACCGCCGGCGTCGCGCTCAGCCTGAGCGTCGGCGCCAGCTTCGCGAGCGCTGCCGGCGGCACGATTAGCGGGACGGTTAAGTACGACGGCACCGCGCCCGCACCCAAAAAAGTCGAGGTGACCAAGGACAAGGAAGTCTGCGGGCTGCATCAGCACTTCGAAGAGGATCTGGTCGTCGACAGCGGCGGCGGAATCGCCAACGCGGTCGTGATCGTGAAAGGCGCCAAGGGCGACCTGAAGCCCAGCGACGTGACCTTCGATCAGAAGGGATGCGACTACGTGCCGCATGTGCTCGCGTTCCCGGCCGGCAGCACCGTGAAAATCGTGAACTCGGACGGGATTCTGCACAACATTCACACCTATTCGACTGCGAATCCGTCGTTCAACATGGCGCAGCCCAAGTTCAAGAAAGTAATCGAGCAGAAAGTTGAAAAGCCGGAAGTGATCAAGGTCACCTGCGACGCGCACGGCTGGATGCATGGCTGGTGGGTCGCGACCGACACGCCGTACTTTGCGGTGACGGACGACAAGGGCAACTACTCGATTTCGGGCGTGCCTCCGGGCGACTACACAATCGAAGTATGGCAGGAAAAGCTGGGCACCGAAGATCAGAAAGCCAGCGTAAAAGACGGCGCGACGGCGACGACGAATTTCTCGATGAAGCCGAAGGGCTGATCGCACGACCCATAGAGAACGTATTGCGGGGCTGGAGCAATCCGGCCCCCGTTTTTCTTTGGAACATTTCAACGGCGCGCGATAGAATTCATCACGATGATCAAACATCTCGCCACACTCGAAGTCGCGACCTCGGATCTCGAGGACGCTGCGTCGATCTACGAGAAGAACTTCGGCTTTGCCGTTTCCAAAGCGGCGGACGGGAAGACGGCTTCGGTGAAAGTCGGCGGTGCGGAAATTCGCCTCGTCACCGGTCCCTCGATCGATTCGTCAGGCGAAGGAATGATCGGTCTGTGGCTCGAGGCCGAGGACGTCGAGCAAATAGTCGCGAATTTTCACATTGCAGGTCTCGACGCGGGCGCGATTCAGATCGAGTCGGGACGCCGTATCCTGACGGTTGATCCAAAGCTGACCAACCAGGTCCCGCTGTTCATCTTCGATCGCAAAACCTGACGAACCTCAGACCTCAGTTGTGAAGGTGGCGCGCACTGCTTCTTCGAGCTTGCGCGTCAGGTCGGCGCGGTCGGCGCTGCGCATCCCCTCGGTGGGAATTGGCTTTCCGATTACCATGCGCATCGCGAGGCCGGGAGTTACGACCTTCGCGCCGCGCGGGAAGAAGACGCCCGAGCCGCTGATCGACATCGGCACCGCCGGCAGTCCGGACAGGATCGCGAGCCACGCGGCGCCGTCATTGAACTCGTGGACGCGGTTGTCGTTGTAGCGATGGCCCTCGGCGAAGACGCAGACGTCGAGGCCGCTGCGGATGATCTTGATTGCCTTGCGGATTTCTTTTCCGCCGGCGTCGCGGTCGATGATGATGTGACCGCCGCGCTGCATCGCGAAGCCGACTATCGGAATCTTGAGCAGTTCTTTTTTGGCGACGAAACGCGGCTCGCCCGGCATGAACGCGGCTGAGGCGAAGATGTCGAAGAAGCTCTGATGATTGGCAACGAGGACGTACGACTTCAGGCCGGTGAGATTTTCGAGGCCCTCAATCTGCACCTTGATACCGCAGAAGGCGATTATTCCGCGACCCCACGCGCGAGTGATCAGGGTGACCGCATGCGGCTTGTTCATCAGGGCCGCGATCGCCGCAGCAATCGCGCAAACCCCGGTCCATAACCCGGACAGCAGCGTCGCGACGACGCCCCACGCGAGGCTGAAGACCCCGCGCGGCGCAGCGGCGGTGTACGATGAAGCTTGCGGTTGTCCGGCCATGCAAGAACTACTCTGCCCGCTGTTGCCTCCGCCCTGCAAGCACCCAGCTAAGGTGTTAGTGGACTAGCGCTAAAGAGGCTACTCCGTTGGTTCTTTTAGCTCTCGGGATCAGGTTCATTTGAGAAACGGCGGGGTTTCGCAGATGGAGTACGGCCTTATGAATCTCTCTGCGATTTGCTTTCCAGTGCTTCGCAACTTTAGCTCCGTTCGACGATGCTTTCCGGAAATCCTCTGGACACCATTAAAGCGGTACGTAGTTTGATTTCCGCTGATCTTGATTTCTTGCAAGAGGGCCCATAGGCGCAGATTTTCAGAATTGAACGCGGCATCAGAAAAGACTACCGGCATCCGGTCACTGTCTTGCGATTCGTCAAACAATCGCTTTGCGGTCTTCCATGCGCGTCCCTCAGTGACCTGACCATGACCTTTCAGAGCAAATTCTTCCAATCTTCGCCGATCCACGATGGTCGAGACACAAAAATCAGATAGTTTCATTTCTTCCCCCGGAAGCTTGTGTTGGTAGCCTCTTTCAGATTGAACATCCGACTTCAAGCGGTTGCATGATAACTGGGAGTGTTCATTGCATCAATGACGTTTTCGCAGGCCGAAGCAGAACCTTGAATCGCGCGCGAACAAAAATCGCGCGCTGAATTAGGACCCTCACCTTCGATCCTCTCCCTTGCGGGGAGAGGGGAAGAAGGTCGAACCACATCGCGGGTGCGATTAGCGGGACGCATCCTTCGCGCCGACAAAGTTGACACTGGCTAATGACGTTGGTACATCCGATCGTAGGAAGACAGACGACAGCGTCGAGGATTCAATCGTGCAAATCACTGGATTTCAACAGTTTCTGGATATCCTGACCGTTCCGGACAACATCCCGATCATCGCGATGATGATCCTCGTGATGTTCTTCACGTATATCGCGCTGAAGCAGGCCCGCCGCAACGATCAGCTTATCGAGCACGGCCATCGCGAACGCATCATCGATGAGATGAGGAAGTAGGGAACCGGGATGCCATTTACGATCATCGCCGAGAACTGCACTGGCTGCAGCGCCTGCGAAAAGCGCTGCCCGACCGGCGCCATCTCGGGCCTCTCGAAAAAGGTCTATTACATCGAAGCCGCGATGTGCATCGATTGCGGAGCGTGCGGGGTGATTTGCCCCGACGACGCGATCATGAACAATCACAACGAGATAACTCACGTGCTCAAGCGCGCCGAGCGCCCGGTCGCCGTCGTCCATCCTGACAATTGCAACGGATGCGGCGTATGCGTGGACGTGTGCCCGTTCGATTGTATCGCGCCGTCGCCGGAGAACACGACGGTCTATCTGGGCAAAGTTCAGGTCAACGAAAAGACCTGCGTCGGATGCCTGCTCTGCGAAGAGGTCTGCGGATGGGACGGAATTTACATTATGCCGTCCGGCCAGAAAGAGGCGTTCCTGAGTTCGCTTGGCTACGACAGCCGCGAGGAAGACGCCGCCTGACGATATCGCGCGCGCCCGCCGCCAGAAGATCTTCAGAGCCGGCCGCGTGGCCGGCTTTTTGTTTTTTAGTGTTTTCAGTGTCCACGCGGATTCTGCTCGCGATTGGCGTCGCTCTGCTTGCTAAGTTTCAAAGTACTCGCGCCGCGGATTTATCGGCCGGACCTGAGAACGGCCCTGAAGCGGCCTGCAGCGAGATCAAAACTGCGCTCCGTTCGCTGGGCAACGCGGAACACGACGAGGCGTTGGCGCTCGATCTCGCATCGAGCGGCGGCAATTCGACTGCGATAGTCGCGGCGCGGCTGTCCGTCCTGCTCGATCGAACGCAGGATTTGCGCGTCGCGCTGAAGCACGTACGCCAAAGCGAGGTCGCGCGCGATCCGATGGTCGATCAATGCACGCGCATGGGATTTCGCGCGCTCGTGATGTCCGAGAAGTTGAGTTCCGATGTCGAAACGGTGCTGTTCGGCGGCGAGGATTGGGTCGCTGAAGCGCCGGAGCTGAAGTCTAACCCCGCTGCGCCCGCTGCATCGCCGCCCGCTCAGCAACCCTAACCTGACGCGCGGCAGATTTTCGCGGAACGAAGACGTAGGCCGCCGCCAGTATCAACAGGACCGCTTGCGCGCCGAGCGATTGAACTGTCGGGTACAGACCGAGCATCGGGATTGTTGGCGCATAGTTGACGAAGGTCGCAGGCACGACCGATGCCTCCTGCAAGCTCGCGACGCCTTGGCCGACAAATACGATCGCGAGCGCGTACAGCATGAAAGAAGTCGTGTAGAAGAAGAACCTCATCGGGATTCGATTGGCGGCGCGCTGGATGATCACGAACGATGCGGCCAGCGCGACCGCGGCTGCGACGATGCCGGCCATCACCGCGTGACGCTCGGCGATTTCGGTCGCGCCTGCCGTGAGCGCCTGGAAGAACACGATCGTCTCCGCGCCCTCACGCATCACGGCGAGGAACGCAGTGAGCCCGAGCGCGATGCCGGGGATGGTGCTGTGCTCGGCACTCTCGAGTTTGTGCGAAATGAACTTCATCCAGCGGTCGGACTGGCCCTTCGAGGTCATCCACGAGCTGACGTAAAAGAGGGTCGCTGCCGCGAAGAGTTGAAAGACGCCTTCGAGCGTGTCGCTGGCGTCGTCGGTAATTATATGGTTGACGGCCCACGCCAGGACGATGCTGGCGAAAATCGCCGCTATTGCGCCAGCGTAGATGTCGCGAGCGCGTCCGATTCGTCCGGCCCCGCGCGTGCCTGCCGCGAGTGCGACGACGACCAGCATCGCCTCCATGCCCTCGCGAAAGAGGATGCCAAGCGAATAGAAGAAGTAGGCGACGGCGGTTTGAGTCATGGCCAGATAATACTGAGAATGATTCTCAATTACGAAATGTAGTAGTAACCGTTCGGGAAGTCAACGGCACAATTCGTCAATCCTTCCTCAACGCTTCATACTTGCGACCGCCTACAGCCGGTAGTAACGTCAGAAATGAAGCGGGCCCGCCGATTTTTCGTGCGCACGGCCGCTTCAAGCTTTTTTCGGGGCTTTCTCGGGGACTGAGGCGGTAAATCTCCTGATGCGATGCGTCTATTGCAGCAAGCGGGCGGGTTTAATCCGCCGCGTCTGCACGCCGTGCGCGAAGGTCGTCGCAATCGTGGACCGGGCAGGCGGCGAAGTCGGACTGGCCGGGCTCGTCGATATTTTCGTGGCTGAGGGTCTGACGCGCGGGCAGGTGGACGTGGTGCTCGACGCACAAGTCGGGACCGAGCCGACAATCCGCGATCGCCTCACCTCGAGCATGACGAATGTCCTCATGCGCAATCTCGGGATGCCGGGCCGTCAGTCCCCCGAAGACGTGATGAAGGTGCGCACCGCGATGCGAGGCGGTGGCGGCGCGGGCACGTGGGTCGGTGGCGAGGATCCGCCGGAGCATCATTGATGCGCGTGCGGATGACTTAGGGCGATGGTGGAAAGAGATCGCAGCGACTTTGCCGTGATGAATCGGATGATCGATCACATCCGATTGCTGATCGCCGTCGATGACGAGGCGATTCCGGTCAAGAAAAAACTCGAAGCACAGGCGATGCTCAAAGACTTCCAGGCTCTGCTGGCCGAAGCGCCGGAAAATCAGGAGCGGGGCCGGATAAAGGGTTACTACGAAATCCTGTGCCGCGACCTGGGCGACGAGGCCGACGTCGCGGCGTTGCTAAGCTCACTCAAGAATTATATCCCGTACCTCTAGGTCGCGGCTGGACAATTTGCGGAGAGACGAATGAGTTTGCATCAGATCGGCGTAATTGGGGCAGGGCAGATGGGCGCAGGAATCGCGCAGGTCGCGGCGCAGGCGGAGATCGCGGTCGTGATGCACGATATCGCGCCCGAGATGTGCAAGCGCGGCATCGATTCGATCGCGCGCAACCTTGACCGGATGATCGAGCGCGGGCGCTTCAAGCCCGAGGAGCGCGATCGGGTGCTGCGCCGCGTCGAAACGACGACAAATCTCGAAGACCTGGCCAAGGTCGGCTTCGTGATCGAGGCGGTGGTCGAAAACGAGGACGCGAAGATCGCGCTGCTGCAGAAGCTCGATAAGGTCTGCCCGGATGAGACGATTTTCGCCTCGAACACGTCGTCGATTTCGATTACCCGGATGGGCGCGCGCACGTCGCGCGCCGATCGCGTGATCGGAATGCATTTCATGAACCCGGTGCCGGCGATGAAGCTGGTCGAGATCATTCGTGGGCTGGCCACCTCGGAAGCGACGTTTCAGCAGACGCGCGCGCTCGCCGAGCAGCTCGGCAAGACCACGATGACGGCGCAGGATTTTCCGGGATTCATCGTCAATCGCGTGCTGCTGCCGATGATCAACGAAGCGATCTACACGATGTACGAAGGCGTCGGCGGCGTTACCGATATCGACACCGCGATGAAGCTGGGCACCAATCAGCCGATGGGTCCGCTCGAACTGGCGGATCTGATCGGGCTGGATACTTGCCTTGCGATCATGGAGGTGATGCATCGGGTCCTCGGCGACGACAAGTACCGGCCGTGTCCGCTGTTGAAGAAGTACGTCGATGCCGGCTACCTGGGCCGCAAATCGGGCCGCGGTTTTTATGTATATGATGAGAAGGGTACTTTGGTTCCGCCACCGCGCTAAGTGCGGGTGCGCGCCGAGAGACTGGCGTGCGCCGGGAGGAAACGAGTATGGCCGTAAAGGCATTCATCCTTATCGACACGTCGCCGGGAAAGGCGCGCGAAGTCGCGGCCAAGATTAGAAACGTCGGCGGAGTTTCAGTCGCCCATGCGGTCACCGGGCCGCATGACATCATTGCAATTGCGGAAGCCGCGGACGTCACGTCGCTCGGCGAGCTGGTGGTGCAGAAGATCCAGAGCGTGACCGGAGTTAATCGGAGCCTGACTTCGATCGTCGCAGATTGAAGCACGCGGAAAACAAGATCGCTACAGCACTCGCCGGTGCGGCGAATCGTATAGAATAAAAGCAGATCGGTTTCAGGAAGAATGTATCGATGGCTGAATTACCGGTAATCAAGCGGCTCAAAAAAGACCTCGAGACGCTCAAGCGCGAACTCACCGTGGACCTGCCCAAGGAACTCGAGCGCGCGCGTGCGCACGGGGACTTGTCCGAAAACGCAGAATGGGCGATGGCGAAGCAGCGCCAGGAGTTCCTGCGCGCGCGAGTCGGTAACCTCGAGACGCGAATCGCGGAGCTCACGATGATTGACCTCGAGACGATTCCGCGCGACACCGTGGGCCTCGGCAGCCGCGTGCAGCTCGAGGATCTCGACGAAGGCGGTATCGCGGAGTTCGAGATCGTGGTGCCGGAGGAAGTTGACGGCGCGCAGAACCGCATCTCGTTGTCGTCGCCGCTGGGCCGCGCGTTGATCGGCAAGGCGGCCGAGGACGATATCGAAGTCGTCACGCCCAAAGGCAAGCGCGCCTACATGGTAAAGCAGCTAACGACGATTCACGCGCTGCTCGCGGCAGAGAACGGCACGAAGTGAATCGAAATGCAGGGCTACTCGCCCCGCGCCCTCGGCAGGGGTGACCCCTGCACCCGATACTTATAAATCCGGTTCCCCTTCCCGCGCGGGAAGGGGTTAGGGGTTAGGTTCTTCGAATCGAGCGCGATGCTGCTAACGCGGAATCTTGAATCGCGCGCATAGCGCGCTGAATAAGGACCCTCACCTTCGATCCTCTCCGTTGGGGAGAGGGGAAGAAAAGATCCTCAGTCGCCGTACATTGCGTCGATCTGATCCTTGAAGTGCGCCTGAACTACTTTGCGGCGTACCTTGAGCGATGGCGTCAGCTCTCCATTTTCCTGCGTGAACGGTTGCGGGACGATCGTGAACGTCGCGATCGCCTCGACGTCCGAGAGATTCTTGTTGATCTCACGAATGCGCGCGTGCACGAACGCTTTCAACGCCGGCGATTTCGCGAGCGCATCGGCGTTCTTTAGATCCAGTTTATTCTCGGCCAGGAAATCCGCCAGATTTTCGTAGTCCGGCACTACCAACGCGGCGCAATGCTTGCGGCGATCGCCGATCACGCAGGCCTGGCTGATGAATTTGTCGCCGACCAGCTTGCCCTCGACGTAGGCCGGCGAGACGTTCTTGCCGCCCGACAGCACGATGATTTCTTTTTTGCGATCGGTGATCGAGATGTAACCCTCGACGTCCACCTTCGCGATGTCGCCGGTATGGAGCCATCCGTTTTCGTCGATCGCTTCTTTCGTCTCGGCCTCGAGCTTGTAGTACCCCTTCATGATGTTCGGCCCGCGCAGCAGCAACTCGCCGTCGGCGGCGGTCTCGACCTGGATGCGCGCCAGCGGCAGTCCCACCGTGCCGATTCGGGTCTTGCCCTTGTGAAGATTGCATGCGACGACAGGCGCCGCCTCGGTCAGGCCATATCCTTCGACGATTGGAACTTCGGCCGCAGAGAGGAAGCGGTTGATCTCAATTGGCAGCGGCGCGCCGCCAGAAATCAGGTAGCGGATTCGGCCCCCGAAGATCGCGCGCACTCGCGCGAAGACCAGCCGCCTGAACACTGCCATCGACAGGGCGAGCATGGGCGGAACCGGTTTCCCACGATGCCGATACTCAGCCGCTTGCTCGCCGGCCGCCAGAGCCATCTTGAACAGTCGTTGACGCATCGGCGGCGAGGTCTCGACCGTGCGCATCACGCGGCTGTGAATCACTTCGAGCAACCGCGGCACCGTGAGCACCACCGTCGGCTCGACTTCGGTCAGGTTCGACGCGATCTGTCCGAGGCTCTCGGCAAACGCGATTGTCCCGCCCGCCATCGCCACGGTGTAATAGCCCGCGGTCCGCTCGAACGAATGCGCGATCGGCAGATGTGACAGCGTCATGTCGGTGTGGTTGAGCCCGAGAGCGGCGAGCGCGTCCTCGGCGTTGGCCAGCAGATTGCCGTGCGAGAGCATTACGCCTTTCGACGTGCCTGTCGTGCCCGACGTATAAATGATCGTTGCGAGGTCGTCGCGGCTGCCCTCGACGATGGCCGCCGGCGCCTCGGCGCTGATGGATGCCGCGGTCACCACGGCGGGTGTTCCGTTCGCGGCGGGCGAGGACTCCGCGCCACCATGCATCGCGACGATGGCCGTGACGTCGGTGATCGAGGAGCTGAGGCCAAGAAGCTTCTTGACCATCTCGGGGCCGTTGGCCGCGATGATTTTCGATCCCGAGTCGTTGATGACGTGCGCAGTCTCCTCGAGTCCGCTGGTCGTATAGAGCGGCACTACGATCGCGCCGAGTCCGAGCACCGCCTGATCGACGACGATCCACTCGGGACAATTGTCGGAGAGGATGGCAACGCGATCGCCGGGGCGCACGCCGAGCTTCAGCAGACCGGCGCGCAGCTTGCCGGCGGCCTCGGAAATCTCGGTCCACGAATGATCCGTCCAGACTTTGTCGCGCTTGTCCTTCAAGAATACCCGCGCGCCGTATTTCTGTGCATTCGCCTCGAAGCTTTGGGAAAGGGTCGCGACGTGATCAGGCATAGGAACCAGACCTCCTCATCCTCGACTAGCGGTTCTAGCCCAAACATTGGTTGCCGCCAATCGTGGGCAATTGCCCGATTTTCGTACGCGAAGGTCTGGCGATCGCGCGACTCCGAAGCGCTTGAAATTGCTGGCAAAATATGAGCGTCATGACGGCGTTGATTAAGCGCGGGTTGCGGTAAGCGACAAAGATTTTTCATTTCACTAATCGTGGCGCTGACGGGCATAATCGCTCCCAATCCATGAAACACACGGCCTCGGCAGGTTGTATCGGCCGCCCTGATCGGCGCGGCGAACGCTCGTCAGGCATTTGCACGTTGATAGCGCAGAGGTGACGCTTCGATGCTCGAGCATATGTATTTTCCGCACGACATCTCGACCTTCGGTCCACGGATCGATTGGCTCTTCGAGCTGATCTTCTGGATCGTGATGGTCGTCTGGATCGCGGTGATGATCGCGATGGTGATCTTTATGATCCGCTATCGCACCCGGCCCGGCCGCAAGGCGGAGTACATCGAAGGAAATTCGCGGCTCGAGATTGTCTGGACGACGGTGACGGCGGTTATCCTGGTCGTCCTGGCGTTCATGAGCCGCTCGACCTGGGCCGATATCAAGGAGCATGGGCCGCCGGGCGACGTGTTCTACCTGGTGAACGCAAAGCAGTTCAACTGGGAAATTACCTATCCGGGACCCGACGGCAAGTTCGGCACCAAGGACGACCTGATGGTCGAGAACGAGATGCACGTGCCGGTGAACAAGGTGGTGCGGATCGATCTGACTTCGAAGGACGTCATCCACAGTTTTTTCGTGCCGAACCTGCGTCTCAAGCAGGACGCGGTTCCCGGCCGCATCATTCACGTCTGGTTCGAGGCGACCGAAACCGGACAATACGAAATTCCGTGCGCGGAGCTGTGCGGCTTCGGGCATTCGGGGATGAAGGGCAATCTGACGGTGCAGTCGCAAGAGGATTTCGACAAGTGGCTCAAAGATCAGTACTCGCAGAACAAGTGAAGCCCGCATCGGCCGGCCACGACGTACGGAGGAGCTAGTCGAAGATGAGCAGCACGGCAGCGGTTGCGGCACACGGCGCCCACGCGGAGCATCATGCGCTCGGCTTTTGGCGCACCTACATTTTTTCCACGGATCACAAAATGATCGGGCGCCAGTTTCTGTTCATGGCGTTGTTCATGATGTCGATCGGCGGCCTGATGGCGATGCTGATGCGGTGGGAGCTGGCATTTCCTGAAACCGCAGTTCCGGGATTCCATTGGGTGCCCGAGCCGTTCATGTACGACGGCGCGATCCCGCCCAACACCTACAACGCGATGTTCACGATGCACGCCACGATCATGATCTTCTTCGTGGTGATGCCGATCCTGGTCGGATGCTTCGGCAACTTCCTCATCCCGTTGATGATCGGCGCGCGCGACATGGCGTTCCCCAAGCTGAACATGCTGTCGTTCTGGGTCGGCGCGGTCGCTGGCGTGATCATGCTGTCATCGTTCTTTGTGACCGGCGGTCCTGCGGCCGCGGGATGGACCTCGTACGCTCCACTTAGCGCGGTGCCACTCTACACCGGCGTCGATTGGGGCCAGGACTTGTGGTGCATCAGCATCATCGTGCTAGGCGCGTCGTCGTTGATGGGCTCGATCAACTACATCACGACGATCATCAACATGCGCACCAAGGGGATGTACTTCTTCCGGATGCCGCTGGTGATCTGGTCGCTGTTCATCACGGCAATTCTGCTGCTGCTCGCGCTGCCGGTGTTGACGACGGCGCTTGCGCTGCTGCTGTTCGATCGGATGGGCGGCACGCATTTCTTTCTGCCCGCGGGCGGCGGTGAGCCGCTGCTGTGGCAGCATCTGTTCTGGTTCTTCGGCCATCCCGAGGTCTACATAATGATCCTGCCCGCGATGGGCATAGCGTCGGACGTCATCTCGACGTTCTCGCGCAAGCCGATCTTCGGCTACCGCGCAATGGCCTACGCGATGATCGCGATCGCGTTCCTGTCGTGGATCGTTTGGGGCCATCACATGTTCCAGTCGGGGATGGATCCGGCGCTCGGCAGCAGTTTCATGATCACGACAATGATCATCGGGGTGCCGTCGGCGATTAAGACCTTCAACTGGCTCGGCACGCTCTACAAGGGCAACATCCATTACACGGCTGCGATGGATAACGCACTGGCATTCGTCGCGATGTTCGTAATCGGCGGGCTGTCGGGAATCTGGATGGCGTGCACTCCCGTGGACATGTACATCCACGATACTTACTTCATCGTCGCGCATATTCACTACGTACTGTTCGGCGGCAGCCTGTTCGGCATCTTCGCGGGGGTTACCTACTGGTATCCCAAAATGTTCGGCCACATGATGAACGAGGCGTTGGGCAAGATTCATTTCTGGATCACGTTCGTCGCGTTCAATTGCACATTCTTCCCGATGCATATCCTGGGGATGGCTGGGCACATGCGCCGGATTTACAATCCGCAGCAGTACGATTTTCTGAAGCCGATCATTCCAATCAACGAATTTATTTCGATCAGTGCTTTCGTGCTCGGCGCCGCGCAGTTCCTGTTCCTGGCGAACATCATCTGGAGCTATTTCAAGGGCGCGAAGGCCACCGAAAATCCGTGGCACGCGAATACTCTGGAGTGGACGACGCCGTCGCCGCCGCCGCACGGCAATTGGCCGGGGCCGGTGCCGATCGTTTACCGAGGACCGTACGAGTACAGCTCGCCTGATGTTGCGGAGGACTTCCTGCCGCAATCGCAGTTGATCGAACACTCGACGGCCGCGGCGGACTAGGCTGTCGCACTACTGCGAATGAATCAGTCGTCAGCCGGGGGTGAGAAGGCGCGCGGACTGCATCGCTTTGCGGTGCTGACCGCGAGCGCCACCTTTTGCCTCATCTTCGTCGGCGGACTGGTGACCTCGACCGGTTCTGCGCTGGCTGTGCCGGATTGGCCGCTGGCGTTCGGCAAGCTGATCCCGGCGTGGCAGGGCGGAATCCGTTTCGAATTTGGACATCGGCTCGCCGCGGGAACCGTTGTCGTTCTCACGCTCGTGTTGATGGCGTGGGCGTGGCGCGCGGAGCCGCGGCGATGGGTCCGCAAGCTGGTGATGCTCGCGTTCGGATTGATCATCGTGCAGGCAGTGCTCGGCGGAATCACGGTGCTGCTCGAACTGCCGCTGGCGATCGCGGTTGCGCACGCCGCCACCGCGCAGGCGCTGTTCTGTATGATGGTGTCGATCGCTATTTTCACCAATCCGCGCTGGAGCACGACCGCGCACGTCGATGATCCGCCGTCGCGAGTCCCGCTGCCTACGCTCGCGGCCGCGACGACCGTGGTCATCTATATGCAGATTCTGGTCGGGGCGGTGATGCGGCACATGAGCGCCGGGCTGGTGATCCCCGATTTTCCGCTCTCGTTCGGCTATGTCGTGCCGCCGTACTGGAACGAGTACATCGCGATTAACTTTGCGCATCGATGCGGCGCCGTGGTCGTCACGGCGATGGTTTTGTGGACGGTCACGCGCGTGATCAGGACGCATCGCGAGCTCGCCGCGCTTCGGCGTCCCGCGCTCGGGCTGTTCCTGCTGCTGGTTGTGCAGATTTGTCTGGGCGCGATTACTATCTGGAGTGGACGTTCGGTGATCCCGACCACCAGTCACGTCGCGGTCGGCGCTGCGGTGCTGGCGACGAGTCTGGCACTGACGCTTCGCGCATATCGCATCCTCGGAACGCCGAATCGCGCGTATGCGATCGAGTCGCAAGCGAGTTCGCGCGCAATCGAACGGCAGGTGACCGCGTGAACGTCAAAGTGGCGACCGCAGAATCAGCGCTGACTTTGCCACGCGGCCGCGTGAGCGACTACTTCGAGCTGACCAAGCCGCGCGTGGTGCTGATGGTGCTGGTCACGACGCTCGCCGGCTTTTATCTCGGCGGACACACGGGATTCGATGTTACTCTCGCGCTGAACCTGCTTGCGGGCACTGCGCTGGCAGCGGGCGGGACCCTCGCGCTCAATCAGTACGTCGAGCGCGATACCGACGCGATGATGGATCGCACGCGCCATCGTCCTCTGCCGGATATGAGGATGCGCCCGGCCGAGGCGCTGGCATTCGGTGTAGTCGCGACAGCGGCCGGCATGGTTTACCTGGTTATCGCGACGAACGTGCTATGCGCCGCGGTGACCGCCGCGATTACGATCATTTATCTTGGCGCGTATACTCCATTGAAGCGGTACACCTGGATGTGCAACGTCGTCGGCGCGGTTCCGGGCGCGCTGCCTCCGGTGGCGGGATGGGCCGCGGCGCGCGGCGGCCTTGGCTGGGAGCCGATGGTGCTGTTCGCGATCATGTTCCTGTGGCAGTTGCCGCATACGTTTGCCGTCGCGCGGCTTTACCGCACGGATTACGCGCGCGCCGGCATCCACCTGCTCCCGAAAGATTCCGCGCGCGGCGGCAACGCTTCGAATCCGATCGTCATCGCGGCCAGCCTGGGACTCATCGCAATTGGAATCATCCCGACGATGCTCGGCTTCGCCGGAGTCCCTTACATGGTAATCGCGTCTGCGCTTGGTGTCTGGATGCTGGCGTTTGGATTGGTGATGGTCCGCTCGCCGGGAAGTGCGAAGGCGGCGCGCCGGCTGCTGCTCGCGTCGCTGGTCTATTTGCCGATCGTGTTGTTGGTACTCGTGCTGGATCGCGTGTGAGTATTGGAATGGCTACCCTGGTTACGCGCGAAGAGCGCAAAGAGGAAATCTGGCGGACGCTCAAGATTTTGATCGGCGTGATGGTGTTGCTGGTAGTGGTCTCCGTCGTGACGATCATCGTGAAGCATTGATATGGCAGTGACAGCATCGACCGCGAAAGTACGCCCGTTGGTGGCGCCGATCCGGCGCGGGCGGTCCTCCGACTCGGGCTCAGGGGGCGACCAGGTCGAACGTCCGTTCATCAGCAGCGGGATGCTCGCGATCATGATGGTGATCGCGTCCGAGATGATGCTGTTCAGCGGCCTGATCGGCTCATTCCTCATCTACCGACTGTCAGCGCCTTTCTGGCCGCCGCCCGCGTTGCCGCGGCTGCCGATCGCGGTCACCTGGGTGAACACTTTCGTGCTGTTGTCGAGTGCGCTTACGATGACGCTCGCGTTGCGCGCGACCCATCGTAGCCGCCAACGCTTGTTGCGACGTTATTTGTTGGCGACTCTCGCGCTTGGCGTGACGTTTCTCGCGGTGCAAGGCAGCGAATGGGTGCGGCTGGTTGCGCACGGCCTCAAGCTCTCGAGCGGCATGTACGGCGGCACTTTCTACCTGTTGATCGGATGCCACGGCGCGCACGTAACGGCCGGCGTCACCTGGCTCGCGTGCGTGGTGTGGGCTGCATTCGGTGGCAGGTACAACGCTCGTAACGCTCACGGGATTGAGCTGTGCGCAGTGTACTGGTATTTCGTCTGCGCGGTATGGCCGCTTCTGTTTGGGTTGGTATATCTAATGTAGTTCTGTGTGGAGCACTGAAAAAATGAAAAACACAAGGCTCAAGGCGACGATGATGTCGATAGCGAGTGCGATGGTCGCAGCCGCGCCGCGCGTCGCGAATGCGTGCGCGATGTGCGGGTTGTCCCCGGGCGATCACGCGGGCCATGCGTACAACACCAGCGTGCTGTTCATGCTCGCGTCGCCGTACGTATCGTTTGCCGCGATCGGCGGAATTACTTACCTGGTCTATCGGCGAGCGACGCGTCAGGATCGCGAGTCCACTCCGCCGCCCGCGACGAAGCGTTGATCGACTAACTGAGTAGTCATTTCAAGTGAACACTGACTATAGCCATTTGCCCCGAAGAGGATGGTCGCGATGAGCGAGGCTGCTGCAGTAGAGACCCACGAACACGGCGCGGTCCAGGATCAGTTAGAACCGTCGCTTACGCCAGGAAATCTCGGCAAGCTGGGGATGTGGACGTTCCTCGCCGGCGACGCGATGACCTTCGGCGCCGCCATCGCCGCGTATGGCGCGCTGCGCATCGACAATCCCAATTGGCCGTCGCCCGCCGTATATCTCGGGATCACGACCACGGCGATAATGACGTTCATTCTGATTTGTTCGAGCGTCACGATGGTCGAGGCGCTCAGCTCGATCCAGACCGGCAGGATGGCGAGATACCGCAACTTCATGGCGTTGACCGTTCTCGGCGGCCTCACCTTCCTCGGGATGCAAGCGTTTGAGTGGCATCACCTGATCGAAATGAAGGGTATGTCGATAAAGGTCGACCTGTTCGACGCGACCTTCTTCATCCTGACCGGTTTTCACGGCTGTCACGTTTTTGGCGGGGTCGTGTATAACAGTGTGCTCCTGATCCGGGGGATGACCGGCAAGCTGACCCAGTCGAAAGCGAACCTGGTTGAAGTCGCGGGGCTGTACTGGCACTTCGTTGACCTGGTCTGGATCCTGATCTTCACGTTCATCTATTTGATTTAGGGAGCCGATTCCGAACGACTACGGGCGGGAGATGAAATTCAAACCATGACGACGCAAGCTGCGATTTCAGGACACGAAGTCGAACATAGCGGACCGAACTACATTGCGGTCTTCATCTACCTCGCGATTTTGACCGCGATCGAGCTGGGAGTGTACGCGATGGGACTGCCGCAAGTCGCCAAGGTAGGTCTGCTGGTCGCGCTGGCGTGGGCGAAAGCGGTGCTGGTGGCGATGTACTTCATGCATTTGGCGATGGAGCGAAAGGCGCTGGCAATCATCGCGGTAATCCCGGTGATACTCGTCACGTTTTTGTGCTTCATGCTGCTGCCTGATCTGACGACGCGGATGTGGACCCGGTTCGACCATCCCAGACCGGTGACGAATCCGGCTGAGATGGGTGCGAATCCGGTCGCGCCTCCACCCATGCAAACGCCATAGTCACGATACATCCGGCAACCTGATTGGAAGCCTACCATTCGCTGGCGCCGCTCAACGCGATCCTCAACGGGTGCGCCACGATCCTGCTGCTGGCGGGATACATCTTCATCAAGAACGGCCGGGTACGAGCGCATCGCGCGTGCATGATCAGTGCGATGGGCGTCTCCGCGATTTTCCTCACGTCCTATCTCGTCTATCACTACAACGCCGGCAACGTGCGCTTCAGCGGCGAAGGATGGGTCCGGCCGCTGTACTTCGGAATCCTGATTCCGCACGTAATCCTGGCCGGTGTGATCGTGCCGCTCGCGCTCACGACGATCTGGTTTGCGCTGCGCGGCAGCTTCAGTCGTCATCGGCGAATCGCGCGATGGACCTGGCCGCTGTGGATGTACGTGTCGGTGACGGGCGTGATCGTGTACCTGATGCTGTACCGGATGTACACGCCGATATATCCGATGCCGGCGACGGCGGTCGCGGAGTCGGTGGGGCGGTGAAGACTGTCCGGGCCGTTGTTCAGGACAGAAGCAGAATCCTGAATCGCGCGCAAAAAGATGCGCTGTATAGGGACCCTCACCTTCATCCTCTCCCTAACAGGGAGAGGAGACAGAAGGGCTCGCTTCTATGCGTGCTAGGCTTTGGCGCTTGGGCGGCTTGATACTGCCTGGTGCCATCGCGCGAGATTCTTTTGATTCTCCTGGATTCTGATTCCAGTCGTTCGGCCGAAGTCGATTCCGATTAGCGCTGTGATATCTGCGATCGTGAAGCGTGGTCCTGCTATGAACTCGCGATCGGCTAGCACTGTGTCTAACCATTCGAGGCGTTTGACCGCGGCGTTCTTGCAGACCTCGCCGTATTCCTTCACCTGCGGGATTCGTCCCTTGAAGAAGTCGCTGGTGTTGCGGAACGAGCCGGCCGCCATCGCCAGTACTTCGAATTCCATGCGACGGTTCCACATCTCGACGACCGCCTTGTCCTTCGCGTCGATGCCCATCAGGCGCGGATCGGGCTTGGACTCCTCGAAGTAGCGACAAATCGCGACCGACTCGGCGATATGAGTGCCGTCGTCGAGCTCGAGCACCGGTATGCCGCCCATCGGATTGATTTTCAGGAACTCGGGCTTGCGATTGTCGGCAGTCGCGATGTTGACCTGCTCGAAGGGAATGTTGTTGATGCCTTTTTCCGCGAGAAAGACGCGGACGCGGCGTGGATTCGGAGCGCCAGTAAAATCGTAAATTTTCATAGTGGTTGCAATTTAAAACTGTCCGCCGTCGGCGTCAACCGCACGGAGGCAGAATCTTGAATCGCGCGCGAAAGTCGCGCGCTGAAATCGGACCCGCACCTTCATCCTCTCCCTAACAGGGAGAGGAGACAGAAAAGGGCCATTTAGGCTTTCGCGCTCGGGCGACTCGAGACCGATTTGTGCCATCGCGCTAGATTCTTGAGCGCGGGATCCATCGGCACGCCGGCCGCTTGCACGGCGAAATCGACGGCGACCTCGGCGGTGATATCCGCGATGGTGAAGCGATCTCCGGCGAGGAACGGCTTGTTACCGATTTGCGCATCGAGCCATTGAAGTTGACTCGCTACGGTCTCGCGCTGGGTCGCACCGTATTCGGGAAATTGCTTGATGCGGCCCTTGAACAGCTCGTTCGTATGCTGGAACGCACGCGCGGCGGCTCCAAACAGGCCCAACTCGACTCGGCGGTTCCACATCTCGATCATCGACTGCTCGCGGCTGTCCTTGCCCATCAGGTTGGGTTCCGGATGCAACCCTTCCAGGTAGCGGCAGATGGCGACCGACTCGGCCATGTGGGTGCCGTCGTCGAGTTCCATCACCGGCAGACCACCGGCGGGATTCTTGGCGAGCATCTCGGGCGTGCGGTTTTTGCCGGTCGTCAGGTCGACCTGCTCGGTAGGGATCTTGAGTCCTTTTTCGGCAACGAAAATTCTGAGCCGTCGAGGATTAGGGGCGTACATGAAATCGTATATTTTCATAATGGTTGCAATCTAAAACCTGCGGCGAGTCGGCGTCAACCTTGTTTTGTCGGCACGCCTACAGTGTGCGGCGTTTGTCGATCACGCGGCGGGCTTTGAACTCGGTGCGGGGGATGGTGCCGGGGGCGGCTATATGGATACGCGGGCGCAATTCGCATTGCCGGATGATTTCGGCTTCCAGGCGCGCGCGGAGTTCGCCGGCGTACGTTTCATCGACGGGAGTTGAGGGCTCGACGACAACCGTGAACGAGTCCATCACGCCTTCGGTTTCGAGCAGGATCTGAAATTCGTTGCCGAGCGCGTCGAACCCACGCACTATTTCCTCGACCACGCTAGGGAAAAGTTTCAGCCCGCGAATGATCAGCATGTCGTCGGCGCGTCCGTTGAATCCCCCGCGAGCGCGCGCGAAGGTTCGGCCGCACACGCACTTGTCGTACTCGAAGGTCGCGAAGTCGCCCACCAGGAATCTGAGCTGCGGCGATCCTTCCGAGTTCAGATTGGTCACCACGGTCAGTCCGCGCGCGCCGGGCGGCACGGGCTCGAAAGTGTCGGGATCGACGAGCTCCCAGATTTGAAGATCTTCCTGCACGTGAGTTGCGACCGGGTCGCGCTTGAGACCTTCGCGGCAAGTGTACGCCCAGCCGGCGGGAACGGCTTCGGTGCATCCGTAAACGTCGTGCAGCTCGGCGTTCCAGGTTTCCTCGATCCGCTTGCGCGTCGATGCGATTCCGGAGGCCGGCTCGCCGCCGCAGATCACTTTCATGACGGAGCTGGCGGCAGGTTCGGCGCCGCCCTCGCGCATCGAGGCCGCGAGATGAAGCGAGTACGACGGCGTCGCGACGAGGATCGTGGGCCGGTAGAGGTCGATCATCTGGAGGCGGCGCTCGGTCGGCACGCCGCCGGGCACAATCGCGACCTTCATCAGGTTGAACGCGTGATGAATCGACCAGAAGAAAACGTGCGGATTATAGTTGGTGCAGGTCAGCGCGCTATCGCCCGCGCGCACGCCCATCGCATACAAGGCGCGGGCGCTGGTGCTCGCCCACAACTCGGCGTCGAGCGCGGTGTAGCGGAACGACCGCGGCGTCGCGGTGGTGCCCGAGGTCGAAAAAATCATCCATCCGCGCTTGCACCACGTTTGGTCGTTCACCGGCGTGTAGGTGCCCCACGGCGGATTCGCGGCGACGTCGCGCGCCATCTCATGCTTGGTGGTGACGGGAAATTTCGGGAGGTCGGCGAGCCTTTTGATGTCGGCGGGCGCGAGCCTCGCTGCTTTGAATTTGGCGCGATAGAACGGGCTGTGCTCGTAGAGGTATGGCAGCATCGCAGCGAGCTTTTCTTCCTGGATTTCGCGGATACGCGAGCGTGAGGCGCATTCGAACTGTGGCGCCCAGTGACGCCGGGTCGCGGGCTCGCGCATCGCGCGCGCGAACTTATCGAGCACGGCGATCCATTTTTCACGGGAGTTGAGCTTTTTCAGGCGAGACGCTCGCGATGGTAGGCGAGATAGATCGCGGTGCCGACCGACCCGATCAGCGCGATCGCGAGATAGCCGACGATGAAGCCAATCGACCGCGGCCCCTCCAGATGCGTGTACCAGAACAGCACCAGGTTATAGGGGACGTAAAACGCGTAGACGATCGCGAGCGGCAGCACCCACGCTCGCAGCTTCCAGATTCCATAAGCGTAGATGAGAAGCACGATGCCGAACAGCGGACCGAGCACGAGATTGATCCCGACCCCCTGGAATTTGTGACCGAAGACGACGAGGCCGCCGACCATCGGATTGTTGGCGTATTGGAGGGCCTTGGTGAAATCGGAGATCGCGAGGACGACGAACAGCACCGTCATCACGGTGAGGAAAGTTCCACGCGACGGACGCGGCGGCGGCGATACGGGAGTTGCCATGCGCGGGAAGCTAATCGTGTGCGCATCCAGATTCAAGCCGTGAAAAAAGAAACGGCCGGAACGTCGATGCTCCGGCCGTTGTTCGATCGTTGGAGTAGCGGTCAGCCCTTCAGGAATTTCCTGATGGCACCGACTAGAGCCTCTTGCTGCTCGTACATCACCATGTGCCCGGCGTTCTTGATCAGCTCGAGCTTGGCGTTCTTGATCCGGCTGGTGAATTCCTTGGCGTAGACCGGCGGGATCAGCTTGTCGTCGTCGCCCCACAGCAGCAGCGTCGGCGCGTGAATCCGGTAGGCGCGCTTCTTGAGCCCGCGATCCGGAATCGGCCACAGAAATTTGCTGGCAGTCGCAAACCGCTTCACGCGCTCAACGTACATCGTCTCGAGCGCTTTGAAGTCGGTCGGTATCGCCGTCATCATCTGAGCCGCCGGCGAGTTAGGATCATGGAACAGCAGCGGCGCTATCTCGGTAAGCTGCGCGGCGAACAGGTCCGGAATCGGCACTTCGTCGATCCAGAAACCGGCCGGCGCTATCAGCACGAGCTTCTTGGCGCGATGTACGTCGAAGGCCGCGACCTCGGCCGCGAGCATCCCGCCCATCGAATGCCCGACGATGTTGGCGGTCGGGATGCCGAGTTCGTCCATCAGCTCGTGATAGAACAGCACCGCGTCCGCGATGTCGTCGATATACTCGCTGCCGGTGGATTCGCCGTAGCCGGGGAACTGCGGCGCATAGACTTTGAAATGCTTGCCGAGATCCTCGAGGAACGGCTCTACCGGCATCAGCCCGCCCGCGCCATGGATGAACAGGAGCGGCTCGCCGCTCCCATACACCTGCATCTCGAGCGAGAACTTTCCATCCAGAAGTTTCTGAGTTGTGTTCATTTCGCGCTCCGGACCTCCGCTGCGGCCGGCGCTGACGTGCGAGCCTTGCCGTTTACTTCGCGCTTGTCGAAGTGGACTGAATTCGGAAGTGCGAAGTCGGCTTGCGGCAGATCACGCTTCGGTGACCATCGATCCTCGAAGTCGCTCCACAGGTCGCGCATGTACGGCATGACCTCGGTGGCGAACAGGCTGGTGCTCTTGCGCACGAGCTCCGGCGGCATCGAGCCGATCTGCTGCAGGATCATCAGATGTCCGCAGTTGAGCGACTTCATCGCTTCGCGCAGACGCTCGCGCACCGTTTTGGGCGAGCCCGCGATCACGTATCCCTGATCGATAAAGTCCTTCCACTTGAGGCCTTCGCGCCGCAGCGCTGCCTGGTCGCCGACCTGGCCGAGCACTCCAGCCTTGATCGTCTTTACGGTGCGATAGCCGGGGGCGTCGGCGAAGCCGTTATAGACGTGCAGGCATCGATTGTAGAAGTAGTCCATGTGCGGCGCGTAATCCTTCTCCGCCTGCTCGTCGGTCTCCGCAACCGCGACGACCTGCGCGAAGCCCAGGCTGTAGGGATTCAGCTCCTTGCCCTTTTTCGCCATCACTTCCCAATACCCATCGGATACTTTCTTGCCCGCGATGTACCCGAAGTACGAAAGGAAGCTGTACTGGTAATCGTGATCGGCGCAGAAATCGTAGGTCTCGACCGAGCCGCCGCCCGGAATCCAGATCGGCGGATGCGGCTGCTGGAGCGGCTTCGGCCACAGGTTAACATAGCGCAGCTTGGTGTACTTGCCGTTGAACGAGAAGACATCCTTGGCCTTCCACGCTTTGAGAATCAGATCGTGAGCTTCGTAGTACTTCTCGCGAATCGTCGCGGGAACTTCGCCGTAGCAGAAGTTCGTATCCATCGAGGTGCCGACCGGGAAGCCCGCGATCAGGCGGCCGCCAGAGATAACGTCGAGCATCGCGAACTCCTCGGCAACGCGAATCGGCGGATTGTAGAGCGCGATCGAGTTGCCGAGCACGACCAGGTTGGCGTTGCGGGTGCGGCGGGTCAGCGCGGCCGCCATGATATTCGGCGACGGCATCAAGCCGTATGCGTTCTGATGATGCTCGTTGACGCCCAGTCCGTCGAAGCCCATTGCGTCGGCGTATTCGAGCTGATCGAGGTAGTCATTGTAGAGGCGATGCCCGACTTTCGGATCGTACAAGTCGCGCGGGATGTCGACCCACACGCTGTGATACTTTTCCTTGAAGTCCTCGGGCAGGAAACGATACGGCATCAGATGGAACCAGGTAAACTTCATAAATCCTTCTCCTTTTTTCGGGTCGTGGCACTCCCGTCGCGATCACGCGGGGGAATGGACGGCGACCTCCTCCGAGTTTGAATCTTTGCTAATCCGCGCGCGTGATGCGCGATCCACGCTCTTCCCCTCTCCCTGTGAGGGAGAGGATGAAGGTGAGGGTCCTTGTGCAGCGCGCATTCTTCGCGCGCGATTCACGATTCTGCTTCTGCTCGCTTTTCGTCGGACGCTCAACTGAGAGGCCGCCAGATGCGACTCGAGCGCCTCGTCGAGGAAATGCTCGGGGTTGAGCCCGGTGACGTCGCGGAAGAAATTGTCGTCGCCCATCAACATGAAGGCGCCGTTCATGCTTGCCCAGATGACCGCGGCAGTCTTCTTCGGGCCCATCGAGTTCGCGATAACGCCACCCTGGAACGCGCGCCGGATGGTGGCTTCCCACAGTCCGAAAATTTCGTGGCTCAGATCCATCACGCGTTGAAAATTGCGCAGCTCAGCAGGCCGCTTGAGACGCTTGTGCAGCTGCGCGTAAACAACAGAATGCTGCGACAGAAAGATCTCGCGCGATTCGCGCAGATAGTCGAGGTAGGCGGACGCCGTCGTCTTGAGTTCGTCGAGCGGCTCGAGTCCGCGCGCGAAAATTTCGAGATAGCGCGCGCGAAGCTGTCCGGCGCGGTCGGCGATAAGGTTCAGGTAAAGATCGTCGCGCGAAGAGTAGTAGAGATAAATCGTTCCAACGGCGACTTCGGCCTCCCGTGCGACCATCTCGATGGTGGCGCCTTCGAGGCCGTGCTTCGCGAATACCTTCGAGGCGGCAGTCAGAATCGCCTGCCCGCGCGCATGCCGTTCACGCCGATGCCGTTCCTGAACGCTCATCGATTACTGCGCAATGAATGAAGATTCATATTCTGAACTCAAGCTCATAGCGCGATTGAGGGAAACTGTCAAACGGTGGAGGGGGAAGGGTAAATCACTTATTTGACGTGAAACCCGCGGTGGGTTTCACACTTCCTTCGGCAGGGGTGACCCCTGCACCCAGTGTTAAGACTTCGTGATGCTGCGATGGTCGAACAGTCTTATCGTGTAGCCGTCGGGGTCGCGGAGTTCAGGGCCGTAGCCCCATACCGTTCGTTTCGGCTCGTGCACGAATTTCACGCGATTGCCTTTTAGAGTCCGGTATCGAGCGTTCACGTCTTCGACCTCGAAATGGATTACGAATCCCGACGCCGCGCCCTTCGCCGGCTTGCCCTGGCTGATTAGGAGCGCCATCCCCCAATCGTCCTCGAGTGCAACGAAGCCGCTTTCCGGCACCTCGAACTCGACCTTGAGCCCGAAATTCTTTACGTACCAATCGCGCGAGCGGGCCGCGTCGCGCACGTTGATCAGCAAATGATTCAGCTTGGCGTATTTTTTCTTTTTCGTGGCTCGCTTCATGGGCGAATCCTAGTCGCCTGTTGACACGGCGCTCAAGCCGCGTAGTGTTCTTTGAGATTCGCCTGGGGAAGCCGGTGAGAGGCCGGCGCTGCCCCGCAACTGTGAGGTGAACGTCGCGATCAAACCGCGGCGCTCGTCGAGTCAGGCGACCGGGCGAATCGATGGGGCCGTAAGAACCTTCGCGGGAGAGGGAGGCTTCAGGAGTTTTTTCAATGACTACTGCCGGCGGTCCCGCCGCGTAGTCGTGCGTCGCTCCTGGCCACTTCCATCTTCAGTTCGCGAAAGACTCGGCCAGGCGACATTTGGACGACGAGCAAAACAAATCGGAAGTTTCGTACGACGCTACCGAGCCGCGATCGCGGCGGCATCTCGCGTCGCTTGCCGCTTCGATTGTGGCTCACGTCGCGATTGTCGGGTTGATCGTGTGCTTCGCGTCGCCGCTTGCGCGGACGCATAGCGAATGGGTTCTCGCATACCTGGTAGAGGGGACGGACGGCGCTTCAGGGCACGTCGGCGCGCGTACAGGAGCGTCGGTTCATGCGGGCGCTGTGAGCACCAAGATTCCTGAGTCTATTTCCGCCGATCAGCGAAAGCGAAAGACGACGATGCGGAAGGCGCATCGACGGATTGAAGTACCGAAGTCCGAAGTTGCCAGTCTGGCGCCGGTGCGCTCGGTCGCGTCCGCGCGACCGAGCGACTCCGGTGACGACGAGCGTCCGCGAAGTCGCGCCGCCGCGTCGCCCGGCGACGCGGCGGCGTCCAGCGCGCGCGCTGTCGGTATCGACAGCGTCGGCACCGCCGCGGGCGGCGGCGTCGCCGTCGGCGACGGCGGTGGCGATCGGAATTCGATGGCGCATGCGGATTACGCGAGAAATCCGCCGCCCGTCTATCCTGCGCTCGCGCGGCGGCGCGAGCAGCACGGCACCGTGACGGTCAGGGTGCTGGTGGGCGCCGATGGCTCCGTCGAGAGCGCCGAAGTTGCGGAATCGTCGGGATTCGACACGCTCGACAACGCCGCGCTGGAGACGGTCCGCTCGCGATGGCGCTTTGTGCCGGCCCGCCGCGACGGAGTTGCGGTCGAAAGCTGGGTCCTGGTGCCGATTCGCTTCGCCTTGATCGAGGCTAACGCCATCCGCTGAGACTCCCTGCCTCGACTGCGATCAACTCGCCGCTGTCGTGCTTATCCGGCGGCGCCGTGATATAAGCCCCATCCGAGGAGGGAGGAAGATGGCCGCGAAACGATGGACTATTCTGGCGGTGGCAGGGCTGATTGTTGCGGCGATTTTTGTGCCCAACCGCGCACGCGCGATCGAAGTCAAAAAGGATCTCTACAACAAGAGCGGTCCTGCCGGCCCGAGTGCTCCGGGCCCCGCGAAGGAGAATCCGATTCCTGCGGCGCAGCGACAGGCGCTCAGTGACACGATCGCGAGCGAATCCGACAGCTATCTTAGCGATGAGAGCGAAAAGAAATCGTCGGGCAAGGTCTACGTCGATCTCGAGCACGCGAAGTTCCTGTACCTGCCAACAATGAAGGAAGGACATTGGACGGTGATCGCGAAGCTGCAGGCGGCGGAATACACGCCGTCGAAGAGCGGCGAGGGCAAAGGGAAGCCGACCGGCAAGCAAAAAGTGTTGGTATTCAATTACCGTCTCGAGGGTAGCAAGTGGACGGAGGTCGAGCCGCCTAAGTGGGAAGACGTAGACGCTAATGGAACAGCGGCGGCAGCTGCGCACAAATAACTATTTGGTCAGAAGTAGCTATAGCCAGTTGCTATTGTAGGCGAGTGGAGATTCGCTGACCGCGAAGGGCTTGCTCGCCGCGACGCAGAGTAAATTCGCGTCACTGAAAAAAGTCCAGTTCACTGAAAAAACTGAGAAGAATGAAGAGTCGGATTCAGGACGATCTTAAGGCCGCGATGAAAAGCGGCGATAAGCTGCGCATGATGGCATTGCGTGGCGTGCTATCCGAGATTTCGCGCCTGGAAAAAGATGTTCGCCGCGATCCCAACGACGCCGAGATCCTGCAGATAATCAAACGCGAGCGGGCCAAGCGCGAAGAATCGCTGGAATTTGCGCGCAAAGCCGCGCGGCAGGATTTGATCGAGCAGAACGAGATCGAGGCCAAGGTGCTCGAGTCATATCTGCCCGCGACGGCGTCGCCCGACGAAGTGCGCGCGGAAATCGCGGCTGCAATAGCGGCGGGCGCGACGCAGATGGGCCCTCTTATGAAGGCGCTGCGCGACAAGTTCGGCGCCGGACTTGACGGCAAGACCGCCAGCGAGCTCGCTAAGGAAGCGCTTGCGAAAAAGTAGCGAGTCGAGCTCTACAACAGTCTTCGGAACAAACCCGGATAGGTGACGACCAGCCCGCGGCTGTCGACTTCGATGTCGCGCGTGAAGTCGCTGTCGAGCGATTCGTACCGGTAACGCCTGCCGTCGAGGCGTGTGTAGCGCTGTGGGTCGGTCGTCATCGTAAGCGCAGGCGCAAGAATATAGACGGTGACAATTTCCGCGGACTGGCGCGGTCCGAGCTTCAGTCGGCGAATCGGCAGAGTGTTGGTGAACGGCGTCACCGAGAAATCGATATCGATCGCGCCGCTCAGCTTTGGCAGCGCCTTGCCGGACGCGTCGGACCAACTGCCCTTGCCGTCGCCGGTGATTTCGACTTTGCGATTTTCGCCGACAATAGAAAGCTCGGCGCTTCGCACGCGCCACGATTTGTCGCATCGAATGCGATACTGAAGCGCGAAGTCTGAATCGCCCGCTGACGCCACCACCACTGACTCGGCGACGATCTCGCGCAGCCCTTCGCGGAGAACCAGGTGCTCGATTCCTTTGCCGTCCCAGTCCTGCCATCGCGCGACCGAAGTGGTGCTCATGGCCTCAGCGTATCGCACAATTTTCCGACTCGGCGCCATCGCGGGAGGTTGCGGTTGACGCCCAAACCCCTTTCCCGGTAGCACTTGGGCGTAATCCCGAGTCCGAACTTCGAGGTAAAACCTTATGGCGATTGATTTCACGATGCCGCCGCACGTGCTCGAAATACGCGACAAAGTCCGCGCATTCATCAAAGAAGAAATCGAGCCGGCCGAAGCCGCGATGCGGAAAAACGGCAACTGGCGCGACGGCATAGTCGAGCTGCGGCGGAAAGCGAAACAACGCGGCCTGTGGCTGCCGCATATGCCCAAGGAGTTCGGCGGACTCGGACTCGACGCGATGGCGATTGCCGTCATCTCGGCCGAATGCGGGCGCACTCGCCTCGCGTCGTTCATCGTGAACGTGCAGGCGCCCGACGAGGGCAACATGCACACGCTCCTGCATTTCGCGACGCCGGCGCAGAAGGAGAAGTACCTGCGTCCGCTGTGCGACGGCAAGATCAGGTCGTGCTTCGCGATGACCGAGCCGGAGGCGGCGGGCTCCGATCCGACGCAAATCAAAACGGCGGCGGTGAAGCAGGGCGACAACTGGGTAATCAACGGACACAAGTGGTTTATCTCGGGCGCGCACGGAGCGAAGTTCGCAATCGTGATCGCGAAGACCGATCCCGAGGCCGACCCGCCGCAGGCGCGCAACTCGGCGTTCATCGTCGACCTGCCGAATCCCGGATTCAGAATAGTTCGCGACATCGACACGATGGCTGGCAAGGGAAATCACTGCGAGATAATGCTCGAGAATTGCGTCGTGTCGGCAGACAGCATGCTGGGGCCGCGCGGGCAGGGGCATACGCTCGGCCAGGTGCGGCTAGGTCCCGCGCGGCTGGCGCATTGCATGCGATGGATTGGCAGCGCGGAAGTCGCGCTCGAGATGCTGGTGAAGCGCGCGATGGAGCGGCAGGTGCAGGGCGGACTGCTCGTCGACAAGCAGGCTATCCAGTTCATGATGAGCGAGTCGGCGATGGAACTGTACACGGCAAAGCTGATGGTGTTGCACGCTGCGTACCTGATCGAGAACAAGCTGCCGTTTCGGCAGGAAGTCTCGATGGCGAAGCATCACGTGGCGAACATGCTCTGGAAGATCACCGATCGCGCGATCCAGGTGCATGGCGCGCTCGGCTACTCGACCGACACGCCGCTCGAATCGATGCTGCGGCATGCGCGATCGGCGCGGCTGGTCGATGGCGCGGACGAAGTGCATATGACGCAGATCGCGCGTCACGTGATCGAGGCATTCAAGCGCGACGGTTCAACACGCGCAGCAACCGGCGCCGGACTGCTGTAGAAGTCGGCGCGGAGGCTCCCATGGCCACTGGCAAGATCGAATCCTTTCGCGTCGCGGTGCCCGACGAAGTGATCGCCGACCTGCGCGCGCGGCTCAAGAACACGCGCTTTCCCGACGAGGTCCCCGACACGGCGTGGGAGTACGGCACCAATCTCGCCTACCTGAAGGATTTGGTCGAGTACTGGCGAACGAAGTACGACTGGCGCGCGCAAGAGCGCGAGATCAATCGTTTCGCGCATTTCAAAGCGGCGGTTGACGGACTCGGAATCCATTTCATCCACGAAAAAGGCAAGGGCCCTAATCCGAAACCGCTGTTGTTGATTCACGGATGGCCGGGATCGATCTACGAGTTCATGGAAGTGATCCCGATGCTCACCGATCCGGCGGGGCATGGCGGCGACGCCAAGGACTCGTTCACGGTTATCGCGCCGTCGCTGCCGGGATATGGATTTTCAGATCATCCGCGCGCTCGCGCGATGAATATCCAGGCGATGGCGGAGCTGTTTCACAAGCTGATGACCGACCTGCTCGGCTACCCGCGCTACGCGGTGCAGGGCGGAGACTGGGGCGCCGCGATCACGTCGCGAATCGGCGAAGTGCACGCCGACAACGTCTTCGGCATACACATCAATATGATCGCGATCGGCCCAGCCGAAGGACGCAGCGCGCCGGAGCTCACGCCCGAAGAGAAAGTGTTCCTCGGCGACCTGGAAAAATTCCGCACCGCCGAGACCGGCTACCAGTGGATACAGGGGACCAAGCCGCAGACGCTCGCTTACGGGCTGAACGATTCACCGGCAGGATTGGCGGCGTGGATCGTCGAGAAATTTCGCACGTGGAGCGATTGTCACGGCGACGTCGAGAAAAGTTTCACGCGCGATCAGTTGCTGACCAACGTGATGATCTACTGGATCACGCAGACGATTAACTCCTCGACGCGGCTGTACTACGAGGCGCGGCATCATCCGTGGCGGCTCAAGCCCGGCACGCGAATCGAGGCGCCGACTGCAATCGCGCTGTTCCCGGGAGAGCTGGTGCGTCCGCCGCGGCATTGGGCGGAGCGCGTGTACAACGTGCAGCGATGGACAGTGATGCCGAAGGGTGGGCATTTCGCCGCGATGGAAGAACCCGAGTTGCTGGCCAAGGACGTTCGCGAATTCTTCGGAGATTTGAGCTGACGAACGCTGGCCTCGGAACCTAACTTCTGACTCCTTTTTCGGGCCCGCGCGGGAGCGGAACCGGAAATATTTCTTCTGTCATCCTGACCGAAGCGAGCATTGCTCGCGCAGTGGAAGGATCTCGGATAGCGGCGCGTAAGCGCCGCCGGTTCCGGTTCTGGAATCGCGAAGCGGTCCTTTGCTTTGGATGCGTTGACTCGAAACCGGTACCGGCTTCGCGGGCGCGAAGCTGTCCGAGATCCTTCCTGTCGCTCGCGTTGCTCGCTTAGTCAGGATGACAAAACGCGAAACGCGCATCCAAAGACGGGCGAGACCGCGACTACGCTGAGGCGGGTTCGTCGAACCTTACCAGGTCTGCGTAGAGCTTCTCGATCTCGCGGCCTAGTCGCTCGTAGCGTGCGATCAGATCGTCGGCGTCTTTGCGCGTGAGATAGAAGTTTGGATCGTTCATCTCGGTGGAGAGGGCCGCGCGATCTTTTTCTTTCTGCTCGATCTCGGCTTCGATCTGAGTCCGCTGCCGCGCGATTCGTTCGCGTTTGCGGACTGCGTCGCGATCTTCTTTCGCCGGCTGCATGGCCTTCGAAGCTTCCGCTTTCTTTGGATGCGAGACCTGTCCGTTGTTGCCGCGCGTATCGCGCAGATGCACCGGCCCGGACCGCGCCGGCTGCGACGACGGCGATGGCGCTTCGGTCTGCGCCTTTTTCTCGAGGTATTCGTCGTAGTTGCCGAGGTAGCGAATCGCGTGCCCCTGGCCCACTTCGAGTACCTCGGTCACGAGCTCATTCAGGATGAAGCGATCGTGGCTGACGATGATAACGGTGCCGGGAAATCGCCGGAGCGCGTCGAGCAGCGTGTCCTTCGCGACGATGTCGAGGTTGTTGGTCGGCTCGTCGAGCAGCAGACAATTGCTCGGCCGTGCGAGCACCTTCGCCAGCGCCAGGCGCGCACGCTCGCCGCCCGACAGCACCTCGACGCGCTTGTACACGTCGTCGCCCGAGAACAGCATCGCGCCGAGAATCGAGCGAATCTCCGCCGTCGTGCGGCCTTGCGCGCTGTCGCTCAGCTCGTCAAGCACGGTCTTGTCGTATGAGAGAGACTCGGCGAGATTCTGCACGAAGTACCCCGATTGCACGCTGGGACCGACGATTCGCTCGCCGCCGGTCATTGGTTCGACGCCCGCCAGCAGCTTCATCATCGTGGATTTTCCCGAGCCGTTGGGACCGACGAGAGCAATTCGTGCGCCGCGCTCAATCGTCAGATCGACGCCGTCGTAAACCGTGAGCGCGCCGTAGCGTTTGACCGCGCCCTTGAGCTCGAAGACCCGCCGTGTGCTGCGCTCGCATTTCGGAAACGAAATCGCGGGCGGCTTCTGCGACCCTTCAGGCGGCTCGAGACGTTCGAGCTTGTCGAGCTGCTTGATGCGGCTTTGGACGAGCCGCGCCTTGCTCGCCTGGTAGCGGAAGCGGCTGATGAAACTCTCCATGTGCTCGATTTCTTCGCGCTGCCTCTCGTACGCCGCCATCTCGAGCGCGAAGCGTTCCTCGCGCAGGACGAGGTACCGCGAGTAGCCGCCGACGTATTCAGTGAGTCGCCCGCGCGAGACTTCGACGGTGCGCGTCGTGACGCGGTCTAGGAAATAGCGGTCGTGCGAAACCAGGATGATGCCGCCCTGGTGCCCGACGAGGTAATCCTCCAGCCAGTTGCGCGCCTCGATATCGAGATGGTTGGTCGGCTCGTCGAGCATCATGAACTCGGGCGCGTCGAGCAGGAGTTTCGCGAGCGCGATTCGCATGCGGATTCCGCCCGAGAACTCCGCAACGTCGCGGCCCAGGTCTTCGTCTGTGAAGCCCAGCCCGAACAGCACCGACGTCGCGCGACTTTCGGCGCTGTAAAAGTCGTGACGTTCGAGCTCGGTCAGAACCTCGCCCAGTTCTTCGAGCGCGGCGTCATGCGCCGGCCCGGAATGCTCGTGGGCGAGAATCTGCTCGACCTCCTTGCGACGCAGGTCCAGCGCCTGCATCCGATCGAGCGCCGCCAGCGTCTCGCGCAAAACGGACCTGCCGCCCATCTCGGGAGCGTCCTGCGCCAGGTATCCGACGCGGGTGCGCTGAGGACGGGTGATTCGCCCCGAGTCGAGAGGCAAAACTTCGGCGATCATCTTGAGCAGGGTCGACTTGCCGGCGCCGTTCAGCCCAACCAGGCCGACCCGTCCGTCGTCGGCCATCGACCAGCTCACGCCATCGAGGATCTTGCGGCCTCCGTAGGACTTGGAAAGGTTGTCGAGACTAAGCATGGTCAAAAAAGTCATCTTAACAGTGACGTTTGCGTGCCGAAAGCGACTCTCGCCCGCCACGATGTTTCAGGGGCTTCCTACGTCACCGACATTGTGTTAGGAAATGTTACACTATGGCTAAATTCGCCCCAGGATATCCCCTGCCTAGGAGTGCCGACGGAGTTCGAAAGGCTCTGTCTCAAGCTCCTGCGCCGTCATTGGCAGCTTCCCCAGCTCGAGCGCTTCCGCGACCCGGATCGCGCCGAGAAGGGAATCAACCTCATCGAGATCAGTGGACGCCCACGACTCGCCGCGGTCAAGTGCGACCTGCGCGCCTCGCGCAACGAGTTGACGATCGCAGAGGTCAAGGACGCTGTGGACCGGGCCGCGAGCCTGAAGCTTCCGATCGGACGTTTCGTGATCGCTACCACGGCCGCCAAGCCCGAAGGCTTGCAGCGCTCGCTCTTCGATCTCAACCGCGCGAATCGCAAGGACGGCATCTCGGCGATAGAGGTCCTGACCTGGGACGATATCGAGGAGCTGCTCGACGAGTACCCACAGATTCTCACAGACTTCGGAACTGCAGCCAAGCGCCAGGCGCTGACTCGCGCCGACGCCGTCGTTCACCTCGAGGCTCGATGCGAGCCGGCGGGGGCGGGACCTTCCGACGCGCTGGGAGACGAGATTTCCGCAGCCGCAGCTTTTCTCGAGAGCCGACAATATCAGCTTGCCCGTCTGGCGTTGCTCAGACTGCGCGAGCAGAAGTGGGGCCAGCTCTCGAACACTCACAAGTTCCGGGTGCTCTCGTACCTCGGCGCCGCGTGGCTGAAGGAAGGCGAGCCGCGCAAATCGGCGATGCTCTTCATCGCGGCGAAATCGCTCCAGCCCGACGAGGAGAACGCCTGCACCAACGAGGCGCTCGCACACGAACTGCTCGGTGAGCGCGAACGCGCATTCGCCCTGGCGGACAAGCTGCGGATGCAGTTTCCGTCGAGCGGCCGCGCGGTCGCGCTGTGGCTCAACAATGCGCCCAAGTCGGTCGACGCGAAGTCGCTCGAGGAGAACGTCGCGCCCGAGCTCGCATCGGATCCTGAAGTCGCCGTCGTCATGGCGCGCCGCGCTCTGCTCGACGCGCACTTCGATCGGGCCGAGCGTTATGCGCGCCTCGCCAGCGCCGCGTTGCCGAACAATTCGATCCCATGGCTGGTGCTGGGACAGGCGATTCTGCTCAACGAGCTGGAAGCCGGCGGGGCTGGCTCGACCGACGCTCCCCCGCAAAACGACGAGGGCCGCGTTCGCGAGTCCGAGAGCTGCTTCACGCAGGCGCTCACGCTCGCGCAGGCCGAACATCAGGCCTCGAGCGAAGTGCAAGCCCTGATCGGGCGCGCACAGGCGCGAATTGCGCTGCGCGACACCGACGGCGCCGGCAAGGATATCGAGCAGGCGCACGGCCTCGAGCGCGAGGACGCCAACGGGCTCTGCGAGTACGGGATCGTGCTGCGATCGCGCGGCAGCCTGACCGAGGCTATCGAGGTGCTGCGCCGCGCGGCATCCGTCGGCGGTCGCGACGACACCGATTACCATCTCGCAGTCACACTCCGCGAGCGCGACGAACCCGGCGACCTGCAGGAGGCCACCGAGCTGCTGATGCGCTCGATCTCGCGGCCGGAGTCGATTCCCGCAGGCGATTTTCCCTTCGCCGTCGCGGCCGCGGTCGAAGCGCTTGCGATGGTCGAGCGTTATCACGACGCCGACGCACTCCTGTCCTCGATTCCCGACACGCGCCTGCCCAAGGTCACGATGCAGACGCTGCGTGCAAATCTCCGGCTCGCACAGGGCAAGTTCGATCAGGCATCGAAGTTTGCCGACGAGGCTCTCGCCGAGCTTGCACCCGACACCAGCGCCGACAACCGGCGCAAGCTGGCCGCGTTGCTCCACGATCTCGGCCGCTATCGCGACGCACTGCCGTTGTGGCAATCGCTCGCGCCCGCCGGCAGCGCCGGCACCGACACGCGCCGCCTGCTGGATTGCGCAAGCCGGCTGGGCCGCGAGGACATCGTCAATGAGATCTCGCGCCAGTTGCATCCCGAAAATGCCGCCGACGCGAGCACGATCGCCAATCAACTCGATAAACTCGAACGCACCGATCCCGAAGCTGCGTTGGCCGGACTCGAGGAACTGCTGCGCGAGCATCCCGACGACCGCGTGCTGCGACTACGCCGCTCGATCATCGCAGCTCGGCTGGGCAAAGCTGATCTGGTCGTCGCCGATCCCAATGCGATGCCTCCGGCGCGCGAAATCCCGCCCGCGCTTGGCCGCGCGGCCGTGCAATTCATGCGTGACGGTGGCCGCGCCAACGAGGCTCTTGCCTACGCGTACGAATTGCTGCGCCGCCAAAGTGGCAGCGTCGATGCGCATCGCGCCTATCTCACTGCGCTCGGACCGGTGGGACCGATGCCGCATGTGCCCGACTTCGACACAGCCGGACCCGGCGCCGCTCTCAGTTTCGTCGAGGAGGGTTCCAATACCGAGCGATGGATCCTGCTCGAGGACGCCAACGACGCCGACGAGTCGCTCGACGAATACGGCCCGCAGCATCCGATGACCCGCGCCGTCAAAGGCAAGAAGGCCGGCGAGAAGTTTCAGCTCCCCGAAGGCCGCTTCAGCCGCCGCCAGGCGACCGTCAAGCAGATGATCAGCAAGTACGCCTACCGCTACATGGACGTGCTGATCAACTGGCAGGCGCGCTTCCCCGGCCAGGCCGAAGTCGAGATGAGTTACGTGCGCGCCGACGCGATTCCATGGAGTGAGATGAATGACGGCTTCGACTCGATGTTCGAAGCGAGCAATGGTAACGGCAACGGAAACGGCGCTGTCGTCGCCAACGGCAAGGCAGTCGGAAATGGAAATGCCGCAACCAACGGCAAGCGCGAGGACGTCCTCAAGCAGGCCGAACACACCTACGCCAACAACAATGTTCCCATCCACGCGGTGGCGGAACGCCTCAATCTGAACGATCTGCAGACCGTGTTTATCCTGGCGCAGCGGCCGGAGGCGCCGCTGAAGTGCTGCACCGGCTCGGCCGAGGAGCTCGAGGCCGCTCTGGGAGCCTTCGAGCGCGCCAACGCCGTGGTGCTCGACCTGACCGCGATCGCGACGCTGTGCATGCTCGGACGCCTCAGTCTGCTGCCGACCTGGCCGCGCCAGTTCGTCATTTCGCAGTCCACGCTCGCAGAACTTCGACGCCTCGCGTTCGAGGATACCCTCCTGCGCCTGCCGCCCGGATTTTCCGCATCACTCACCGGCAACGGCAACGACGGCAAGCGCGCCGACGTTCAGTTGAAGGGACTCGCCGATGCGTTGCAGTCGGTATGCCGCGTGCGCGACGGCGCAGTGCTCGCCTCGATCGATCATGATCGCCGCGAGCGCCTGATCAATTTCTTCGGGCGCCATGGCGCCGAGAGCATCGTGATCGCCTCGATGCCCGGACATGTACTCTGGACCGACGATATGATCCTCGCCGATCTCGCCAAGACCGAGTTCGGTGTGCGCCGGGTGTGGACCGAGGCGGCTTTGCAGGCGCGCGCCCAGGCCGGAAATCTTGATCCTGCCGAGTTGGCTACTGCCAGCACCAAGCTCGCGGGATGGGGCTATTCGTTCACTACGCCGAGTATCGAGACGCTGATGCGCGCGGGCTCGGTAGCAGTATGGAATCCTGACCAGTTCCCGCTGAAGCAGGCGCTCGATCAGTTCGCCGCCGATTCGATGAACATGTCGGATGCGGTGCGGCTGGCGGCCGAGTTGATCGTCAAGATGTACAACGACCAGTACCTGCGCGGGCAGCGTCGCACTGTTACCTCGCGACTGCTCGACCGGCTTGCGCTCCGCCCAGGCGGCCGCGAAGCGATCGAGTCGCTGCCGCGTTCGTTGCCGATTCGCTTTGGACTCGACTTGATTCGAGCGCGCGAGCTGAGCGACGTCGTACGGGGATGGACCGCGCAAAACGAGACGCTGCAGACCGAGCGCTTGATGGCCGGCCGCTGATCCTGGACGCCAACATATCGGGTAGCGGTGCCCTTGGCCCACTACCCACCAATCTCGACGCGTCGTGTTAGCCTGCGCGATCCGATAGTATCCGAGCGGTTTAGTCAGCGGGGCCAGGAGGAACGCACGATGGCGGCATTGGCCGAGGGAGACAGGATCGTCCTTGTCGATCGCAGGCTGTTCAAGGACGACAACACCCGTATTTTCGTGGGCATCATCGAGGAGACCGAGGGCTCGCTGGTTCGCGCCCGCGGCTTCGTCTTTCACGTCAGCGCCTACGAGGTCGCCGGACAGGAACGCCGCGGCGAAGAGCGCGTACGCGTATTCTCGATGGGTTCCGGCGACATTGTGTACCTGCTGCCAAAGGATCAGGACATCTCGCGCCTGATGCTCAAGCGCTCACCCAAGTCGATGACCCTGAGCGACGGTCAGTACGCGATGGATCTAAGCGACTTCCTGCTCCGCGCCTAGCGCTGCGCCTATCTAGACTTTCTTCCGAACTCGGATAGCTTCCGCCGGGGTATGGCAAAGAAAGCTGTCATCGGCGGAGCAGATCGAAGCGCATCGGCGCGGTCGGCGTCACCCTATCTCTCGAAACTGTCGTCGAAACTATTCTCCGCCTTTCAGAAGCTCGGTCCTGGCATCGTAACCGGTGCGGCCGACGACGATCCCAGCGGTATCGCGACATATTCGCAAGTCGGCGCTCAATTCGGATTCGCGATGCTCTGGACGATGCTGCTTACGTATCCGCTGATGGCGGGGATTCAGGAGATCAGCGCATGGATCGGTCGGGTGACCGGCGTTGGCCTGGCGGGCAACATCCGCCGTCACTACTCACCCTTGATTCTTTATCCGTTAGTCGCGCTTTTGTTGATCGCCAATGTGATCAACCTGGGCGCCGATATCGGAGCGATGGGGAGCGCGCTGCAAATGCTCGCGGGTGGCTCGACGCTTTTATATTCAGTCGCGTTTGGATTGATCTCGGTGATAGCCGCAATCCTTATACCGTACCGGCGATATGCTGAGTTACTAAAGTGGTCGACTCTCGTGTTGTTCGTTTACGTAGCCACCGCGCTGGTAATTCATGTTCCTTTGAAACCGGTGCTGATGGGGACGTTTATCCCGTCGATGACTTTTTCGAATAGCTACCTGACCGCTTTGACCGCGGTGTTCGGAACTACGATCAGTCCATATCTGTTCTTCTGGCAGGCGTCGCTCGAAGTGCAGGAACAGCAGGCTGCGCCGGGCGAAACAGCTCTCAAGCGCGCTCCCGAACAGGCGCCGATGCAACTCGAGCGGATGCGCGGCGACACCTATCTGGGAATGGCATTTTCCAACATCATCGCATTTTTCATCATCCTTGATACTGCCGCCGTCCTTCACGTTCACGGCATCGTCGACATTCAGACGGGAGCCCAAGCTGCCGAAGCGCTGCGCCCCCTCGCGGGTGAGATGGCTTTCCTGCTCTTTAGCATCGGAATCATCGGCACCGGGCTGATCGCGATTCCTGTTCTGGCGGGCTCATCGGCGTACGCGCTGGCCGAGGCTCTCAATTGGCCGATCGGGCTCGAGCGCAAACCGGACAAGGCCAAAGGATTCTATGGAATTCTATTCGTCGCGACGCTGCTGGGAGTCGCATTGAATTTTGTTGGAATCAATCCGATCAAGGCGCTTTTCTGGAGCGCCGTGATCAACGGCGTGGCCGCCGCACCCATCATGTTCGTGATGATGCTGATGACGGCCAACAAGAAAATCACGGGCTCTGTGCGATTGCCGCTCCCGCAAAGGATTATCGGATGGATCGCAACTTCAGTAATGTTTCTGGTGGCAGCAGCTATGATCGCAACCTTTCACCAGATAGGCCGCTGATATGTGCGCTATAGCCGCTCGACGAATTCGATAATCGCCGCCGCGGTGTCGCCGGGATTGTCCAGCGGCACGTGATGGTACGCGCGCGGGATTTCCTTCAGCACCGATCCGCGAATCTTCCGATGCATCCGATGCACGTGTGACGGGCTGACCAGGCCGCTCTGATCGCCGCGCAGCAGCAGCGTCGGCATCTTGATCTGCCTGATCTTCGGCCTGGTCATTTTGGCGCCATGCTTGCGCCATGCGCGCGTTTCCGGATCGAAGCGAAATGCCCACGCGCCGGAGGGCAACTGCTCGGCGCCCAGCAGCGCGAGCCGTTCGATCTCCAGCCGCGTCAGATTCGTCTCGGGCGGCTGCAGGCGAAACTTCTTGATGATATCGCCCGCGGAACGCAGCTCGGGACGAACTCCACCGTGCGATCTCCTGCGCCATCGCCACATCAGGCGGCGAAACAGCGGCGGCGGTCCATGCGGCGCGTCCACGATGATCAGCGCCTCGAGCAATTCCGGGTACGTGACCGCCACCCATTGCGCGACCGCTCCGCCCATCGAATGTCCAACGAGCACCACACGCGTGGCGAGGCTGTCGATCACACCTTTGACATCGTGCAGATACGCCGGCGGTCCGTAAACTCCCGTCTTCGCCCACTGGCTGCGCCCGTGACCGCGAAAATCGAGCGCGAGCACGCGTCCGTAAGGCGTCAACAGCGGAGCGACGCCGTCCCACCAATGCGCATGCGCCGCGCCGCCATGCAGCAGAAGGAAAGTGCGCTTGTCGGAATCCCCGCCCCAGTCCAGATAGTGAAGCTTGAGTCCCTCAACCTCGACGTACCGATGGGTCGGCTCCGTGAGCACGGTAGCCGCTTGCTCTTGTGCCATAGCCATCAATTGTATTCGACCCGGGATCGCGAGCATAGATTTTCATGCGCGCGATTGTGCCGTGGCGATTTGCTGGATGCGCGCCGCATTCTCGTGGTAACAACCGTACTCAACGGTTGCCAAGGAGTATTTTTTGATGGCTCTCAGACTCGAAAACAAAAATGCATTGATCACCGGCGGCGCCAGCGGTATCGGACGCGCGACCGCGATTCGATTCGCCGAAGAAGGCGCTAACGTCTTCGTCGCCGATCGACATCTAGCCGCCGCAGAAGAAACAGCCGCTGCGGTCAAAAAGCTCGGCCGTAAGGCGATTGCATATCAGGTAGACACCAGCGACGAGGCGCAGATGAATGCGATGGTCGCGCAGATGGTGAAAGACCTTGGCGGCGTCAATATCGTCGTCGCCGCGGCGGGAATCTCCCACGCGCACTATGGTGAAGAGGGCCAGCCCGACATCACGTTCCTGAGCAACAAGTCGTTCGCCAACTGGCGCAAGGTCCTGAGCGTCAACCTGGACGGCGTGTTCCTGACAGATCGCGCCTGCGCAGTCGCCATGATCAACGCGGGCAACGGTGGACGCATAATAAATATCGCCTCCGCCGCCGCGCGACTCCCAACTCCGGGCGTCGGCGAGTATGCCGTCAGCAAAGCCGGCGTCTGGATGCTGACGAAAGTGCTCGCGACCGAGTTGGCGCCGTTCAATATCACTGCCAACGCGATCGGCCCCGGCTTCATCAAGACTCCGATGACCGCGCAGCTCCAGGACATGCCCGACATGATGGGAATGATGGACCGCGTGCCGATGAAAAAAATGGGCGAACCGATCGACGTCGCGAACACCGCGCTGTTCCTCGCCAGCGACGAGGGGCGCTACTACACCGGCTCGATTCTGCATCCAGACAGCGGCATCGTCATGCAGTGAGCATAGAGAAGCGATCTTTTTTTCCTCTCCCTGTTAGGGAGAGGATGAAGGTGAGGGTCCTTATACAGCGCGCGATTTTCCGCGCGCGATTCAGGATTCTGCTTCCGTCACACTAGCAGCCACAGAAATGCCACCAGTCTAGCGCGTATCTATGAATCGTAAATATTTGATCGCGGCGTTCGCCGCAGCACTACTGGTTGTCTGCAGGGCGAGTGCTCACTTGCTCGCGCAGGAGGCGGCTGCGATGCCGACGCCGATGATGATGCCGTCGATTCCGCAGATTCAGCTTCAACCGTTGCCGGGCTATGGGCCCGCGCCGCTGACAGTTGGTTTCATGGTGTCGAGCATCAACCCGGAAACCGTCCTGCAGTCCTACATGTGGAATTTCGGCGACGGACAGGTCTCGATGCTGCCGCCGACCGCGCTGTTCCACACCTACACCAATCCCGGCAGCTACGTGGTCACCCTGACTGCGACCACCGCCGACGGCCACCAGGCCTCATCGTTTACGGGTGTAGTCGTAACACAGCCTGCCGCCCAGTAGGATCGCCGCGAAGAATTAAACCGCGCGCGCTACTCCTTTTGTCGCAGTATCTCGATCGTGCCCGTGTCCAGATCGTAAATTCCGCCGATGATCTTCAGCTCGCCCGAAATGACCATCGCGCGTAACTCCGGCGAAGTTGCGAGATTCAGCATCACCAGCTTCACATTCGCTCGCACCGCATTTTCGATCGGATCGCCCGCCATGCCGTGCGTCGCTTGCACGGCGGGAGCCAATTCGCTGAGCATCGGGCCGACGTCCTGGTAATCTTCTTCATGACCCTCGACCGCCGCGATCACCGCGCCGCATCGGCGATGCCCCAGTACCATCACCACTCGCACGCCGAGATGCTTGACCGAGTAGTCGAGGCTTTCGATCACCACCTTGTCGGCGACGTTGCCCGCCACGCGCACGACGAACAGGTCGCCCAATCCGCGGTCGAAAATAATTTCGGGCGGTGTTCGCGAGTCCGAACACGCCAGAACCGAGGCAAATGGATGCTGTCCCTTGGCCGTTTCGCTGCGACGCTCCGGCGTCTGGTTGGGATGCTCGAGCTTGCCCGCGACGAACCGCTGGTTGCCTTCGAGCAGGAGTTTGAGGGCTTGCGTAGCGGGCATCGTGGGCTTGGTGACCGCGGCTATCACCGCGTGCGTCGTCGTTATAGACAACGCAGATATCGCAAGCAACATCAAAATCTTAGCCAAGACTCTTTTCTGTCGAATCACCTGCATTTCTCCCCGTCGGTTTTATGGTCACGCACTCGTCGCACTTCGGCATTGACACCGCGCTGCCAATCGCCAGTATTGGTGGCGATGCGACACAAATCCAGCGGCAACTTAACTTCTATATCCGAGACGAACATGGCAAGACGAATCCTGGCAGGCTCGCGCTCGGTGGCTTCGCATTAGTGACCGCGGGATGCATGGGCGATCAGATCGCGGCGACCAATCAACTCGTTCAACAGCAGCAGTCGCAGCTCGAAGCGCAGCAACAGGAGATCGAAGCGCTCAAGGCGAACCAGAATCAGGCCTACACACCTGGAGCCGCGTCGTCCTCCGGCAGGGGTGGATGCGACAAAGGAGTCGAGACGGATGCCAGCCAGCACGGCGGCGACCGATTCGCGGCTGGCGACTTTTCCAAGGCGCTCGAATATTACCAGGACGCGCTCTCGGCCTGCCCCAACGACGACAAGGCCGAGGTCAACGTGGCGCGCACGTACGAGGCGCTCGGAAACAAGGTCATGGCTATCAAGCACTATCGAAAGGCGGCTGACAGCAACAGTCCCACCGTCAGCGACGCGCAGGAACAGGCCAAGGCCGCGCTCGAACGCCTGCAAGCGTCGCGGCTGCCCTGAACCGGCTGGATCGCCGTCAACCGCTGTAACGTGAGGTTGGTTCTAGTCGTCCCTCTCGTTAGATTCGAAGGTGGAGCTGCCCTTGGCTCCGCATCCCCATGGACGGTGAAAACGAAACTAACGGCGCGACCGGCTCGCGTCCTCGACGAATCGCGATTCTCACCGCTGGCGGCGATGCACCCGGCATGAACGCCGCCATTCGCGCCGTCGTCCGCAGCGCGGCGGTCGCCGGAATCGAGGTGATCGGCTTCCGGCGCGGATACGAGGGCCTCATTCGCGACCTGGCCGAGCCGCTTAGCGGGCGCTCCGTCGCCAACATGATTCAACGCGGTGGCACCTTCCTCGAGACCTCGCGCTCGCCGGAGTTCCGCACGCCCGCTGCGCGAGGGCTGGCCGCGCGCAATCTGAAACGTCACCAAATCGAGGCGCTCATCGTCGTCGGAGGCGAGGGCTCGATGGTCGGCGCGACGGTCTTCGGCGGCGAGACGGGCATTCCAGTCTTCGTCATCCCGGCGTCGATCGACAACGACATTCCGGGGACCGACTACTCGATCGGCTTCGACACCGCGGTCAACACCGCGCTGGAGGCTATCGACCGCATCCGGGATACCGCATTTGCCTACGAACGGGTCTTTTGTGTCGAGGTGATGGGCCGGGACTCGGGCTTTATCGCGATTGCGGTTGCTCTTGGTGGCGGCGCCGAGGCCGTCGTCGTCCCCGAGATTCCGTTCAGCCTCGACGACATCTGCGATCGCGTCGAGGACAGCCATCGCCGCGGAAAACGCTCGACGATTGTCGTGGTTTCGGAGGGTCCGCGCACCGGCGGCGTCATCCCGGTCGCCGAGGCTCTCACCGCCCGGCTGAAAATGCAGGCGCGCGTGGTGGTGCTCGGCCACGTTCAGCGGGGCGGTGCGCCCACGGCGAGGGACCGGTTGCTGGCGAGCCGGATGGGAGCTGGCGCCGTGAAGGCTATCCTCGACGGAGCGGCGCCTTCGCTGATTGGCGAAGAGCGGGGTGCAATCGTTCGCGTTCCGCTATGCGACGTCGCGAACAGGCGCCGTCCGCTGGATCCGTCGCTGATCGAGCTCGTGCATCAGCTATCGACCTGACGCCCTGACCCTCGAGCTGCCAGCCCAAACAAGCAAATTCCCACCCGACGACCGCTCCCGGAATAATCCGCGCGTCCCCCCAGTCCGTATCTCTGACTGACCGGGGTACGGCGACCCAGCCGTCGGCGCCGACCCGTATTGAGACGTAAAGAAAATTTCGCCAACGGGAACCAAATGCGTGCTCGCATAGTTCAAGAGACGAGCGGGGACCATCTCACGACGGACACTGGCGCCCCGGCGGGTTTTTCAATGTCTGAAGGCTTTCAGCTGACTTCCGATACTGCGGTCGAGCGCTTCGTCGGCCTGAACCAGATTCTTCCCTGCCAATACTTCGACGTTTCCGGGGGCCATCGTCTGACCGGTGAGCAGCGCCTGATGCTCGCGTTGCTGGCCGACGCGATCAACGTCTATCAGCAGGGGGTGCTGTCCCGAAATACGCGAAAACGCCTGCTTTTTATCGACGCCGAGCGATGGATTATGGCGGGAACGAAAAGCCGCCACGCGTTCAGCTTCGATACCGTATGCGACGCGCTTGGGATCAACCCCAGCTTGCTGCGGCGCCGGATGCTGGCGTGGAAGCATGAGCTCCGCCGCAACGTCGAGCCGCGCGCCGCCACCCCGCATCTGCGGCTAAAAATCACGCCCCGCAACAAGCATCTCAGCCAACGACGCCGCCGCCGCACGCCAGTAGCCGTCCCCGCCTTTTGAGTAGGCGGGCGTTTGCGATGCGCTCGCAGAACCCTCACCTACCGGCCGCGATGCGGCCGGCCGCCTCTCCCGTGAAATAACGGGCGAGGTAAGAATCGGTCCCCCCACGCCTCCGCCCCAATAAAGTTCTAACAGGGACGAAGTCCCGCATCTTCTCTTAATACTGGGTGCAGGGGTCACCCCTGCCCAAGGAAGTGTGAAACCCACGGCGGGTTTCACATACGATTAGTCCCCCGTCCCACAGCGCGCGCCTCTCGCCAAGGCGTCGCAACAGTGCGATAAATCTCAGCGAACCCCTCTGGAGGAAGTTTTCCATTTTGAAGAATCCATTCAGTGTCGAAGGCAAGGTAACGATTGTGACCGGTGGCGGAACCGGGATTGGCGAGTCGATCGCGAAGGAGTTCGCGCTCGGCGGCGCGCCGGTGCTGATAGCGAGCCGCAAGGTTGAGAACCTCGAGCGCGTACGCGACGAAATTCGCAAGGCTGGCGGCAAATGCGAGATGTTCCAGGTGGACGTCCGCGACGCCGAGCAATGCGACAAGATGGTGGCCGAGGCGGTCAAGCAGTTCGGCCGGCTTGACGTGCTGATTAACAATCATGGCGCCAGTATCACGACGCCGTCGATGAATCTTTCGCCCAATGCATGGCGTGCAGTGGTTGCAATCAATCTCGACGGGACGTTTTTCTGCTCGAAATCGGCGGCGCGTCAATTCATGGACCAGAAGCGCCCCGGGTCGATCATCAACATTTCGTCGACGGCTGGAGTGCATGGATCGCCAACGATGCTTCCGTACGGCGCGGCCAAGGCGGGCGTTATCAACCTGACGGTTTCTCACGCCGGCGAATGGGGTCCGATGGGCATCCGCGTCAATTGTATCGCGCCCGGCCCGATCGATACCGAGGGCGCGGCGCCGCGCGTATGGCCGAATCCGAAGGTCAAAGAGATGGTCGCGCGATCGCGTGCGCTCCAGCGCTTCGGCCGTGTCGAGGAAATCGCTTATCCATGCATGTTCCTCGCGTCAGACGCGTCGAGCTACGTCACCGGCTCGCTGCTGATAGTTGACGGCGGCGAAGGCATGATGCGAGCAGCTGGATAAGTGGACAAACTGATTCAGCAACTGTAAGTAATTCGTCGATCCTGTCGAGAGAGGTTGATTCACATGGCTGATAGAAGCGCCGTCGGGAAATCCGGCAAACCATTCAAGATGCACGTCGATTGGAGCAAGGTGCGCGAGTTCGCCCGCGCGATCAAAGATCCGAATCCGCTCTACTTCGACCCGGAACTGGCGAAAAAGGAAGTCGGCGGAGTGCCGGTACCGGTAACGTTTCTGCAGACCAGCGCGTTCTGGACTGACGAGACCTCGAGCCCCGGTTTCGGCGGCTTCGACTTGCGCCGTATCCTGCACGGCGAGCAGGAGTTCGAGTTCTTCAAACCGATTTTTGTCGGCGACACGCTGACCGGCGTGACCAAGGTTGCCGACGTGCTCGAAAAGGAAGGCGGCCGCGGCGGCAAGATGACGCTGCTGATCACGGAAACCGAGTTCACCAATCAGAAGGGCGAGAAAGTTGCCCTTTCGCGGTCGACGCTGATCGAGACCGGGCAGGCGGTCAAAGCATAGTTCAACGGAGATTTAAAATGGCAAAATTGAAATTCGATTCCGTAAAAGTTGGCGACGAGATTCCAAAAATCGAAATCAAAGGTGTAACGCGTCCTGATTTCGTCCGCTATGCGGGCGCGTCCGGCGACTTCGTCCCGCTGCATTACGATCAGACCTTCGTCGAGGCCGCCGGAATCCCGACCGTGTTCGCGCAGGGGATGTTTACCGCAGGGCTGCTCTCGAAGGCCGTCACCGACTACGTGGGAATCGGCAACGTGCGCCGTTTCCAGGTGCGCTTCGCCACGCGCGTATGGCCGGGCGACGTCGTCACTTGCACAGGGAAAATCACCAACAAGGTCGAGAAGGACGGCGAGAAGCAGATCGAGGGCGACCTGGTCGTGCTGAATCAGAAGGGTGAGCCCGCAATCAAGGGCAGTTTCCGCGCCGCCTGCGCGTAAGGCGGGGAAAGGGTAAATCACTTGATCGAATGTGAAACCCGTCGTGGGTTTCAGCAGGGGTGACCCCTGCACCCAGTATTAAGAAACTATTTTCGGTTTGGCCCTGTTTAGGGGGTTTTGTGGTAGACGTGGCTGGGGAACGACCTCGCCCGTTATTTCACGGGAGAGGCGGCCGACCGCATCGCGGTCGGTAGGTGAGGGTTCTGCGACGGCAGCACAGAAGCTGGTTTCACATACAATCACGTGATTTTCTTCCGTTTTCTTTTTCCAGCGGTGAGTCGGCGGTTGCCTGTGGACTAAATTGTTTAACAATTGTGGATAGTTAACACCTGAAATCACACTTCCGCTTGATTAGCTGAGCAGAATCCGGCAAAGAGGATGGATTAGCTCTACTGTTGGGGGCTTTCGTATCGCGGCTTGGAGGCGCAACATATTCTCAATGGGCGACGCTCGGCACATCATCGTTCACGGGCACTTCTATCAGCCTCCGCGGGAGAGCCCCTGGACTGGTCTCATAAGTCCCGAATATGGGTCTGCGCCGTTTCAGAACTGGAACGAGCGGATTTTGAGCGAATGCTACACGGCGAACGCTCACGCGCACACGATGCAGGGAACGGTCGTTCACGTCCGCAACAATTACGAGTCGCTCAGCTTCGACGTCGGCCCGACGCTGGCCGGATGGCTGCAGACGCATGGCAAGACCGCGTATCGCGCGATGACTCGTGGCGACGCGTTGTATGCCCAGGCGCACGGCGGCCGCGGTAACGCCATCGCGCAGCCGTACAGCCATTCGATTCTGCCACTGTTGCCGCCGCGCGATCGCGAATTGCAGATCGCGTGGGGTATCGAGGATTTCGTTTTCCGATTCGGCCGCAAGCCGGCCGGAATGTGGTTGCCGGAGTGCGCCGCGGACGACGACACGCTGGCGTCAGTCGCGGCGGCGGGAATTCGGTTCGTCATCCTCGCGGCGGACGAGGGAAAGTTCAGTGGGCCGGGCGCCGAGTCGCGAAGCGCCGGACCCTTTCGGTGGCGCAACGGCGATTTGAGCCTGGCGGTATTTCGATTCGACAGTGAGTTGTCCGCCACCATCTCTTTTGGCGACGGATTGGCGGACGGCGCGCGGCTGGCGAACTGGATGGCAGACACGGCGCTAAACCTCGAACCTGGGGCCGCGCTGGTTATTGCGACCGACGGCGAGACGTTTGGGCACCACAATAAACACGGCGCCTCGGAGTTGGCGCGCGTATTGAAGGCGCTCGAAGAGCGCGACGACGTGATCGTCACGAACTGCGCGGGATACCTGGAGACGCATCCAGCAGTAGGGTCGTTCGAGATTTCGCGCGCGACGTCGTGGAGCTGTCCGCATGGGGTCGAGCGATGGCGCTCGAACTGCGGATGCCGCAACGACGCGAGCACGTCGCAGGAATGGCGCGGGCCGTTTCGCGCTGCGATGGATTTCGTGAAGAACCATTCCGAGGCAATCTATGATCGTTTCGCGCCGGCTCGCGTGAAAGATCCAGGCGCTTTCTTGCGCGGCGGAATCCGTGTGCTGATGGATCCGAATCCCGCCGTGCACGACGAAACTTTCAAGCGCTTTGGCGTTACCGATGAGGTTAATCGCGAGACGTTGCTGCGGATGCTCGAAATGGTTCGCGCGGGACAGGCGGCTCTAACCAGCTGCGCGTGGTTCTTCGACGATTTCGGAGGGCTCGAGGGGCGGGTTGCGCTCCGATGGGCGGCACGCGCCGTCGAGCTTGCGGCGGAGCATTCGGCCAGCGTCGAAAACGAACTGCTCGAGCGGCTGCGCGGCATCAATTCGAATCGGCGCGAGAATGGCGACGCCGCGACTCTGTACCTGAGCTTGAAAACGCGCGAAGCTCGCGGTCGCGTATAACTCACGCTTAAGGGACAGGTGTTTCTGCGATGGCTTCGACTGAAGCGACTCATATCGATTCGACGCTGACTGAATCCCGCAAATTTCCTCCGCCCGCCGAGTTCAGCGCTAAGGCGTGGGTCAAAAGTTTCGACGAGTACCAGGCGCTCCGCCATCGTGCTGACACAGATACTGAGGGATTCTGGGCCGAGTGCGCGCGCAATCTTCATTGGTTCAAGCCGTTCGCCAAGACGCTCGAGTGGAATTTCCCGTTTGCGAAATGGTTTGTCGGCGGCACGATCAACGCGTCGTACAATTGCCTCGATCGGCATCTCGACGGCCCGCGACGCAACAAGGCCGCGCTGATTTGGGAGGGCGAGCCCGGCGATTCCCGCGTGCTGACCTACCAGATGCTCGCCGACGAAGTGGGGCGTTGCGCCAACGCGTTGAAGAGCCTCGGCGTCAAGGACGGCGACCGAGTCGCGATCTACATGCCGCTGGTGCCGGAGGCGGCGATCGCGATGCTGGCGTGCGCGCGAATCGGCGCGATTCATTCGGTGGTCTTCGGCGGCTTCTCGTCGGAGGCGTTGGCGGATCGGATCAACGACGCGGAAGCGAAGGTCTGTATCACTGCTGACGGCGGATGGCGGCGCGGGCAGGTCGTCGGGCTCAAGCAGAATGTCGATGACGCGCTGAAGAAATGCCAATCGATCCAGAAAGTGCTCGTGCTCAAGCGCGTCGGCAACAAGGTCGAAATGCGCAAAGGACGCGACATCTGGTGGGACGAGCTGGTTCCCGCGCAGAGTCCCAAGTGCGAAGCCGCGCAGCTCGACAGCGAGCATCCGCTGTTTACCCTCTACACCAGTGGCACGACCGGCAAGCCGAAGGGCGTCGTGCATACGACGGGCGGATACCTGACGCACGTGCTGATGACGATGCGGTGGGTGTTCGATATGAAGGACGACGATATCTATTGGTGTACCGCGGATATCGGTTGGGTGACGGGTCACAGCTACACCGTGTACGGGCCGCTGGCGGCGGGCGCTACGGTCGTGATGTACGAAGGCGCGCCAAACTTTCCCGAGAACGACCGCTTCTGGCAGATAATCGAGAAGTACAAGGTCAGCATCTTCTACACCGCGCCCACCGCGATTCGCACGTTTATCAAATGGGGCGACTCGTGGGTGAAAAAGCATGACCTGTTGAGCCTGCGGCTGCTCGGCTCGGTCGGAGAGCCGATCAATCCCGAAGCGTGGATGTGGTATCGGAAAGTTATCGGCGGCGAGCGATGCCCAATCGTCGATACCTGGTGGCAGACCGAGACCGGCGGAATCATGATCAGCCCGATGCCCGGCGCGATCGCGACCAAGCCCGGCTCCGCGACGTTTCCGCTGCCTGGAATCGCGGCCGACGTCGTCACACGCGAGGGCAAGAGTGTCGGCGCCAACCAGGGCGGATTGCTAATCGTGCGCAAGCCATGGCCCGGGATGCTGCGGACGATCTACCGCGACCCCGAGCGCTACAAGAGCAATTATTTCTCGCAAATCGAGGGCGCCTATCTCACCGGCGACGGCGCGCGGCGCGATCAGGACGGCTACCTGTGGATCATGGGGCGCGTGGACGACGTGATTAAAGTGTCGGGGCATCGCCTGGGCACGATGGAGATCGAAAGCGCGCTGGTCTCCTACCCGGCGGTCGCCGAGGCGGCGTGCGTCGGGCGTCCCGACGACGTGAAGGGAGAGTGCGTGGTCGCATTCGTGACGCTCGAGGGCCGGCACAAGGGCGATGACAAGCTGCGCGACGAATTGCGGGCGCACGTCGTCAAGGAAATCGGGGCGCTGGCGCGGCCGGAAGATATCCGCTTCACAGAAGCCCTGCCGAAAACGCGCAGCGGCAAGATAATGCGGCGCCTGCTGCGGCAGATAGCGTCGGGGGATCAGACGCTCGGCGATACGACAACGCTCGAGGATCTGTCGGTGCTATCGAAGCTCCGCGACGACGAGGATTAGGGGAAGCGTAAATCACTTTATTTAACGTGAAACCCGCGTGGGTTTCACACTTCCCTGGGCAGGGGTGACCTCCTTCGGCTTCGCTCAGGACAGGCTCTGCACCCAGTGATAGGAGAGGTCAGAGAATAGTCAGTTCGTCGATAGATGACTGACTACTTCGGTTACCCGCGCGGGATCGATAGTTACTATTGCGATGGCCCCCACCGCGAACATGATCACGAACCCGGCAATCAGCCGCAAATAGAATGCCGGCTGATGGCTGGTTTGCGCGACGCCGGATTTGAAAATCGCGTTGACTCCGGCCGCCAGCGTGAGCCCGATTACTGCGTCGCGCGCCGCGCTGGTGCCGGCTTGCACGAATCCCGCCAACGTCAGTGAGATAGCGTCGACATCCACCAGTCCGCTGATTGCAGATACCACCATCTGGCCGCTGTATCCCGCGTAATGCTTGGCGACGCGCGTTACGAGCAGCACGATGGTGAATACAACGCCGAACTGGAGCGCAGGCCGGATCGAAAATGGGTTACGGAAAGTGGAGTCCGAGACCACGTGACCCTTCTTCCCTTTCTTGGCTGGCGCACGCGTCAGGAGAACGGCGGCGGCGAAACCCGCGAGCATCATCGCAGCGAAGGCGGGAGAGGCAGCGATCGCGAGCATCGGGCTGACCACAGCAACCAGCAGCAGCATCCGCGGAAATAATATCGCGTTAGCTATGAGCGCATAGCGGGCCGCGGGCACGGCGGACTCGGGCGCGTCTGCCACTGCTCGCGAAAGACCAGTCGTATAGGCAGTCGTAGATGCTATAGCACCGACTATTGCAGTGAGTAGTGCGCCGCGCTCCCCGCCGGTAAACTTGGTCAGGAAGTAACCTACGTATGAGACGCCGGACACTAGTATTACGAATAGCCAAATCTTGCGCGGCTCGAAGAATCCGAACGGTCCGTAGCTACCGGCTGGCAGCAACGGGTAGATAATAAAGATCAGGCCGAGAAAACTCAGCGTATCGATATATTCGCGATCGGAGATCGCGTCGCGCACGAAGCGACGCAGCTGATCGCGTTCGGCCAGGATCGCCGCGAGCACGATTCCAAGTCCGGCGCCGAACGGACGATCTGATGTGAGGCACAGTCCCGCCAGCGCGAAGGTCGCCACCGCTGCGAGCTCGGTGGTTATACCGTTGCGCTCGGGATGATGCGTACGCATCACGAGCACCGCGCCGATCGTGCCGGCGAACAATGCTATTGCAATCGCCGGATTGCCGGAGTGGCCGGCGATCGCGCCGACCAGTGCGATTATCAGGAAATCGCGCATCCCGGGTCGCGGCGGACCGTCAGGGCTGGGTTCCCGGGTGCGGCCGACGAGGAATCCGATCGCCAGTGCGAGCAGGAATCCGAGGGCGGGTGAGTTAGGGCCGGTCAGCTCGGGCATCGAGAGAACGATGTTACCGGAATGTTACGACAAATGCTTGAGGAGAAGGCGGCGATCACGCCGTGCCCTCAAGATTGAAGATTCGCTCAACGATTGCCGTCACGCGGGAAGTTGCGCGCGCGACCGCGATCAATTCTCCGCTCTGCGATATCACCTTGAACAGCGGGCCGCCGGCTGGCACTTGGGAGTCGAGCGCTCGCGAATCGCCGTTGCGCAGGCGTTTTTCGGCGATCGCATCGACGACGACTTCCGGGAGCCCGACGAGCGCGTCGCGAAGCGAAATCTGGCGGAGCGGCGGCGCGCCGGCCTCGAGTGATGCGAGGACGTCGGCTAGCGGCATCGCGTCCGCAATCGAGAATGCCCCGTTGCGGGTGCGGCGAAGTTGCTCGAGATGGGCGACAGTCCCGAGCGCGACGCCAATATCGCGCGCGAGCGCGCGCGCGTAAGTGCCGGGTGAGCAGGTCGCGACGAATCGAATCGAGTCGGGCGCTGCGCAACTGAGATCCAGACGCTTGATCTCGACGCTGCGCTTTTCGGGCGGAGCAACGTCCTCGCCGCGACGCGCGAGCCGATATAACGGCACTCCGGCGCGTTTGATCGCAGAGAACACCGGAGGAATTTGCTCGATCGGGCCGGTGAACTGCGCGCTGACCTGCGCGAGCTTCTCAGCAGAGATGTCCGGTAGGTCGGCGCGGCGAACGACATCGCCGTCGCGATCGAGCGTGTCGGTCTCGACGCCGAGCCGGATCAGGCCCGCGTATTCCTTGTCGCCGCCGTCGACAAACGGCGCAAGCTTGGTCGCCTCGCCAATCATGATCGGCAGCAGCCCGGTCGCAAAAGGATCGAGCGTGCCGAGATGTCCAACGCGGGCCGGCTTTACGCGCGATTTGACGCGACGCACCACCTCTGCCGACGAAATTCCGGCGGGCTTATCCACCAACACAATTGCGTTCATGAGGAGATCCTTGACCTTAGCTGATGGCGACGCGGCGCTTAAGAGCATTCGATCCGCTCCGACGGCGGCGATACGATCGTATTGGTGGACGCCCTGTCATCTCCAGAAAAACATGTAGTGATCGTCGGCGGTGGATTCGGTGGGATCGAGGCCGCGCGGGCGCTCAAGCGCGCACCGGTGCGGCTGACGATGATCGACCGCCGCAACCATTACTTGTTTCAACCGCTGCTCTACCAGGTCGCGACGGCGGCGCTGAATCCGAGCGACATCGCGTCGCCGATACGGCGGATACTGCGCCGCCAGCGCAATGCGAGCGTGATTCTCGGCGAAGCGACCTCGATCGACACCGCGCGGAAGATCGTGCAGCTCGCCGATGGCGAAGTGGGGTACGACTATCTGATTGTCGCGACAGGTGCGACGCATTCGTACTTCGGCCACGACGAATGGCTCGAGCCGGCGCCGGGTTTGAAGACACTCGAGGATGCGGTCGAGATTCGCCGCCGCGTGCTGGTTGCTTACGAGGCCGCCGAGCGCGAGATCGACCCATCGGAAATCGCCAACTGGATGACGTTCGCGATAATCGGCGCGGGGCCGACGGGAGTCGAGATGGCGGGTGCGCTCGCTGAGATTTCGCGGCGTGTTCTCGAGCGCGATTTTCGAAGAATCGATCCCGGTCGTGCGCGAATCGTGCTGATCGAGGCCGGCCCCAAGGTGCTGCCCGCGATGTCCCCCGAGTCGTCGGCCAGCGCGCGACGGCAACTGGAGCGGCTGGGCGTCGAGATCATCACGGATTCTCCGGTGACTGCAATTGACGATCGCGGTGTGACGCGTGGTGGCCAGCGGCTCGATTCGCGCACCGTAATCTGGGCCGCGGGCGTGGCCGCATCGCCGTTGGGCAAAGCGCTGGGCGCGACGGCAGACGTAAAGCTGGATCGCGCGGGCCGCGTGATCGTGAATCAGGATCTGTCTGTGCCGAGCGCAGACGGCGTGTTCGTGATTGGCGACCTGGCTTCTATCAAGTCGGATGGTAAGCAGGTGCCGGGACTGTCACCGGCGGCGATGCAGGAAGGGCGGCATGCGGCGAAAAACGTTGTGAGATTGATTCGCGGCGAGTCGACATTGCCGTTCCACTATCGGGACAAGGGGACGCTGGCGACGATTGGCAAGGCGGCCGCCGTCGCGGATATCGCGGGGCTACATCTCAGCGGCCTCGTCGCATGGCTGATGTGGCTGTTCGTGCACATTTTCTTTCTGATTGGATTTCGCAATCGGTTTATCGTGATCGTCGAATGGGCGTGGACGTACATGCGCAACGATCGCGGCGCGCGGCTGATCACGGGCGATGTCGAGCCGCTACTGGAGCGCGGGGAGAAGCCGGAGAATCGCGAGCGGATGCTGTCGAAGTGAGCCCCGGAATATTAGCGACTGGGCTGAGATTCACCGTGGCTCACGGAATCCGCGATGTACTGGAAGACTTGTGGCCACTGCACGATGTCGATACCTAAACGGCTCGCGGTCCTCACGATGACTACGTTGGCTCTCGGAGCCACGAAGATGAATTGGCCCCATTTGCCGACGGCATCGTAACTGTAGTCATCGGGTCTGCGCGAGTTGCCCCACCAGAAATACTTGTAGTAGCCGCCGGCCTCCGCCCATTCGGGATACGTCTCCCACGGACGGTGATCGTCGGGGTCGGGCGCAGTGGACTCGTGTACCCATCGCTCGGAGATGATTTGTTTCCCGTTCCAGTTGCCCTTGTCGAGGAAGAGCTGGCCGAACTTCGCGAAGTCGATCGCGCGGGCGTTGAGCGCGACGTGGGTAAGTTCGAACCCGTCTTCGTAACTATCGAGGCTCCAGGTTGCGGGATACTCCATTCCGAGCGGCTTCCAGATTTTTTCCTGGAGGTAATCGCTGACCGTGCGATGCGTCGTGCGCTCGAGGACTATCGTCAGAAGCCCCACGTTGAAATCGGCGTAGTGGAGGCTCTGGCCGGGCGGCTCGGCAATTTCGGTGTCGTTGAGCAGCATTTCCCTGGAATTCGGATAGAAGAAGTAGAGCGCGTCCTCATCCCATGGCAACTCGGCGACTCTATAGCGAATGCCTGATCCCATCGTCAGTAGATTTCGAATCGTGATCGCGTCGAAGCCGCGGTCTTTCAGTTCCGGCAGGTAGGTCACAATCGGATCGTCAACGCTCTTGATGAAGCCCTCGTCGATGGCGATGCCGACCAGCGCCGAGGTGAACGACTTCGCGACCGAACGCGAGATGCAGATCGAGTCGCGCTGGTAGCCGTTCAAGTAGCGCTCGTCGAGCAGCTTGCCGTCCTTGATCACGATGAAAGCGTGAGTGCCGGTTGATTCGAGCAATTTGTCGAGCGCGACGCGCCGAGTTGAGTCGCCGTCCTTGTATTCAACTTTGGCCGGCATCGTTCGGGTAGTGGTGCGTGGAAATTCATATGGAGGCGGCGCATTTTCGATAGTGCGGTAGGGGAACATTTTGTAAGCGTCCGAGGGCGAGAATTCGCTGCGCAGTCCCCAGAACATGTAGCGGTACAGGTAGCGGCCGTTAAGCCAGGGCGTCGCCTCTGCCGGCGAAGATGCCGCCATCGAGACGATCAGAGCGATCGTGACGATCATCACGGTCGCCAATGCGCGAAAGAGAAACGACCGCGTGGGCATTGTGGAATCTTAGGACGGCGCAGATCGGATAGGGAAGGTGCGAATCCAGCTCAGTCCTTCGGCGCGGATTGCTTCAGCAGCACGTCGATGCGGGCGGCGCGCTCGAGTGCGGGATCGAATTCGAAGTCCAGTTCGGGTGTGTATCTAAGTCCCAGCGACTTGCCGATTTCGCGCCGGATGAAGCCGCTGGCGCTCCTGAAGCCTGCCACCGCGGCAGGCGCGCGCACAGAGCCCTCGAGATGCGAGAAATAGACGCGGCCGTGGCGCAAGTCGTCGTCCATCCTGACGCCCGTGAGTGTGATTCCGCGCAGGCGCGGGTCGCGCAGGTCGCGCACCAACAGGCCCGACAGCTCTCTCAGGATTGCCTCGGCAACGCGCTCCGGTCTTCGACCTTCAGGCAATGTTCTTTCCCCGGCCTCAGTAGTTGATGATCTCGAGCTGCTCCTCGCCGAGCGGAACCAACCCCAACGAATCGATAAAGTTCACGACCTCGCGCAGGGCCCGGTCCACGAACGCGCGGTCGCTGCCGATCTGCGCAATGCCCAATTCGGCGCGCTGCCACAGGTCGTGGCTGTCGGACTCGGCGATCGAGACGTTGAACTTGTTGCGGACGCGATCCTTGATCGCGCGCAGCACCTGTCGTTTGCCCTTGAGCGAATGATTCTCCGGCAGAAACAGGGTCAGCCGCATGATGCCGATGACCATGATGATACGCCCCCTCCGCCAGCGCGCATGCCCGCGCGCCCGGAACCTCCACGAACTCGCAGTCTAAGTTTGAAGCTGCTTTTCGACCGCTGCCGGCCCGCGCGCAGTCTGAGGAGTGGGCGCGGCGAGCTTGCGCAGAATCGCTTCCATCTCGAAAGCTTCGATGATGTCGTCGGGTTTCACGTCGTTGAAATTTTCGAGCGCGATACCGCATTCGTAGCCCTGTGCGACTTCGCGCGCATCGTCCTTGAAGCGCTTGAGCGTGGCGAGCTTGCCCTCCCACACCGGGCGGCCGTCGCGCACCAGCCGCGCGCGAGCGCTGCGCACAATCTTGCCTTCGACAACCATGCATCCCGCGACCGTGGCGCCGGGTACGTTGAAAATCTTGCGAACTTCCGCGCGTCCGAGTGCCTTCTCGCGATAGGTCGGCGCAAGCAGACCTTCCATCGCCTCGCGCATGTCGTTGATCGCTTCGTAGATGACGGTGTAGAGGCGAATCTCGACGCCTTCTTTCTCCGCCAGGTTCGCAGCTTTCGGTTCGGGACGAATGTTGAAGCCGATGATGACAGCTTTGGAAGCCGACGCGAGCGTCACGTCAGTCTCCGAAATCGCGCCGGCAGACGCGTGAATTACTTCGAGTTTGACCTCGTCGGTGGACAGCCGTGCGAGCGCGTCAGCCAGCGCCTCGACCGATCCCTGCACGTCGCCCTTGAGAATGACCTTGAGTTCCTTGACCTCGCCCGCCGCCATCCGCTGGCTCAAGTCCTCGAGCGAGATACGGCTGGTCTTGGCGAGTTCGCCTTCGCGCTGCTTGGAGCGGCGGTACTCGGCGACCTGGCGCGCCTTCGATTCCTCGGCCACGGCAGTAAACACGGTGCCGGGCTCGGGCATGCTGGACAGACCGAAAATTTCGACCGGGGTCGACGGCCCTGCCTCGGTGAGCCGCTGGCCAAGATGATTCTGCATGGCGCGTACACGCCCGTACGAAGTTCCGCTGACGAAAGGATCGCCCTGATGCAGCGTGCCTTCCTGGATTAGCACCGTGGCGACCGGACCACGTCCGCGGTCGAGTTGTGACTCGATTACCGTGCCGCGCGCGGCGCGCGTCGGATTGGCCTTCAACTCCATCACGTCGGCCTGCAGCAGGATCATCTCGAGCAGCTTGTCGATTCCCTCGCCGGTACGGGCCGAGACCGGCACCGTGATCGTGTCGCCGCCGTAGTCTTCGGGCACCAGGCCGACCTGCGTCAGGCGCTGCTTGACGTTGTCGAGGTTGGCGTCGGGCAGATCAATCTTGTTGATCGCGACGATTATCGGAACATTAGCGGCGCGCGCGTGATTGATCGCCTCCTGCGTCTGCGGCATTACGCCTTCGTTGGCCGCGACTACCAGCACGACGATGTCGGTGACTTTGGCGCCGCGCGCGCGCATCGCAGTGAAAGCCTCATGGCCGGGAGTGTCGACAAACGCGATCGCCCGCCCATTCGCTTCTACGGTATAGGCGCCGATGTGCTGCGTGATTCCACCGAACTCGCGCGCCGTCACGTTGGTGTGGCGAATCGCGTCGAGCAGCGAAGTCTTGCCGTGATCGACGTGGCCCATCACCGTGACGACCGGCGGCCGCGTGACCATCTCGCCGACGACCGTTTCTTCGGGCGTCTCTTCGATAACCTGCTCCGCGTCGAAGGAAACGTTCTCGACGCTGTAGCCGAACTCGCCCGCCAGCAGCGTGGCGGTGTCGACGTCGAGCACCTGGTTCAGCGTCGCCATCTGGCCGAGTTCCATCAATTTCTTGATCAGGTCGCCGGCCTTGACGCCCATCGAGCGGCCGAGATCGCCGACCGTGACCCCTTCGGTGATTCGAACCACGCGCTTGGAGGCCTTGGGCGTGGTGATCTCAGTCTTACGCTGTTCCTTACCGGGTAGGGCGCGGCGCTTCTTCGGCACCCGCAGCCCGCGCATCTCGCGCTCGGCGGCGAGATCGGTGCTGCCCTTCTTGACGACTTTCTTTTTCTTTATTCCACGGCCGCCGCCGGGCTTGGCAAGCTGATCCGGCGGAACCTGCGGCATACCATCGGCCGGCTGCGCGGCCTGCGGTTGCGGAGCGAAGCGTCCCGTCAGTCCCGGCCGCGCACTCGGCGCGCCTGCCGCGGTACGCGAACCGGGCGACGCGGGCCTCGGCGCCGGCGCCTTCGGCCTTAGATCGATCTTGCCAAGAACCTTCGGCCCCTTCTGTCCATCGTCGAGCGTTGGGCCAGTCTGAGAGCCACGAGTCAGGTTGATCGAGCCACCACGACCCGCCGCCTCCGCCGGTCGCACGCGATCGGTGCGATAACCGAAACGCGACGACGGCGCCGCCGGAGGTGCATCAGGCGCTGGCGCGGCTTCGGCGACGAAAGGCGCAGGCTCGGGTTCAGGAGCTACTTCAGGTGCAAGCTCTATTTCGGGTTCCTCGTCCTTGGCATGGACATCTGCCGCTGGCGGATGAGCTTCGTAGTCAGCCTCGCCAATTTCTTCGATCTCGGGTTCCGGCTTGACGACAATCGGCTCGGGCGCGCGATGCGGTTCAGCAACCGGCGCTTCCGCTTGGTGCCCCGCGTCGAACATAACCGGGGTGTCCGCCTCCGACGCAGGCTCGTCGAGGAACGGCGACACGAACGAATCGTCGCGCGACTCTTCGACTTCAAAATGGAAAGGAGTGTCCGCGCCACCGCTGGCTTGGCCGGGCTCGGCATGACGCCGGCGCATCACGGTGGCATTGAGGCGCTTCTCTAAAATCTTTCCGCTGCTCGTTTCGAGCACGGTTTCGCGGCGCAGAATCGTCGCGCGATGGGCCTGATCGTCGAGATCGGCCTTGAGCCTGTCCGCCTCTTCGGGCGAGAGAAGACTCGACTCGGACTGCGTATGGCCGAGCTTCAGCCGGGCGCATCCGGCGAGTAAATCCTCGACCGGGAATCCCCATTCAGTAGCAAGAGTTTTGATCCGCTTTCGCGCCATCCCAGTTATACTATTCGACCTTTGAGTTTCTATCCAGTCGGTGTTTGATCGCAGCCGCTATCTCGAGCCGCTCAGGACGTTCTATTTTCCGCCGGAGCGCACGAAATTCCTTAACTTTTGAACCGACAAACCGCTCGACGCATTCAGACGACGGATGCAAATATCCGCCGCGCCCGCCGTGTCGCGCTTCGAAATCCACTTCGACGTGATCGTTCACAACCGCAATTCGCACCATCGCCGCCTTCGCATCCTGCTTCATACATCCGATGCAAGTACGTTCGGGATTCTTACTTTTCTCCCGCATCTTCGGTGGCGGCGGGCGCGGATTCTTCCGCGACCGTCTCGCTGGCCGCCTCGGCGCCTTCCGCTTCGGTGGCTGCGGTTTCCGCTGCCGTGACCGCCGCAGCTGCCTCTGCCGCCTCGGCCGCCGCCGCAGCCTTGGCCTCGGCCGCGATCTTCTTGTTGGCGACGTGCTCGCGCGCCGCGTTGATTATCTGGGTCGCGCGCTCGGCGCTGATTCCCTCGACGTCGAACGCCGTCTCATCCGCCTCCGACAGTTGCTCCGCCGATCGGAATCCCCACTGGTAGAGCAGTTCCGCGTTGATATCGCCGATACCCGGGATTGCGTTGAGCGACGCGCGCGCCGAGCGAGCCTCTTCTTCAGCCTCCGCCTCGCTGCGCACGTCGAGCTTCCATCCGGTCAGCCGATGCGCCAGGCGCACGTTCTGTCCGCGCTTGCCGATCGCCAGCGACAGTTGATCGTCGGGGACGATCACTTCCATCGCATGCTCGTCCTCGTCGATTATCACCTTCGAGACTTTTGCCGGCGCCAGCGCACGGCATACCAGTTCTGCCTGGTCGTCGGTCCACGGCACGATGTCGATTTTCTCGCCGCGCAGCTCCTGCACGACGGATTGCACGCGCGTACCCTTCATCCCGACGCATGCGCCGACCGGATCGACGTCGGAATCCTTGGAATACACGGCGACCTTGGCGCGTCCACCGGGCTCGCGCGCGCTCTGCCGAATCTCGACGATACCCTCGTAAATTTCCGGAACTTCCTGCTCGAACAGCTTCATCAGGAAGTCGTTCGAGGTGCGCGAGAGCACGATCGAGAGCCCCTTCTCCGAGAGATCGACGTCGAGAATCAGAGCGCGGATCCGATCGCCCTGGCGATAGCGCTCGTGCGGAATCTGCTCTTTCTCGAGCAGAATTGCCTCGGTCCGTCCAAGGTTGACGATCATGTTCTTGCGCTCGAAGCGCTGCACGATTCCCGAAACGACTTCCTGCTTGCGATCCTTGAACTCGTTGAAAATCTGTTTGCGCTCGGCGTCGCGAATATGCTGGATGAGGTTTTGCTTGGCCGCCTGCGCCGCGATTCGGCCCATCGTTGCGGTGTCGAGCTTGATCAAAATTTCGTCGCCGACTTCCGCCTCGGGATCGTATTTCGCACGCGCCTCGGCCACGTCGGCCTCAGCCGCCGCGTTGGCGACCTTCTCGACGACCGTCTTTATCTCGAACAGCTCGATCTCGCCGAGTTCGGGATTGAACCGCGACTCGATATTGCGGTCCGGCCCAAACGTGCGCCGCGCCGCCGAATGCATCATCTCCTCGACCGCGTTGATCACGATCGTTTTGTCGATGCCTTTTTCCTTGCTTACCTGCTCGATTACCCGGTTCAGATCGACCTGCATACCGCCTCCCCGGGGCGCACACAAAGCTGCGCGCCAATTTTTTTCATCGCTGTTTCTCTATTTGTCAAAGTCGTACTCATAGTTCGCACTGGACATCTCGTCGTAACCAATCGTCTGCCGTTTGCGGCTGGTCTCGTCGTCAAGCTCGATTCCACTTTGATCGACCGCCACCAGCCTGCCGACGAAGGACTTCTGCCCGCCGCGCGCGTGATGGGTCCGCACCTTCACTCGTTCTCCCTTCACCGCCTCAAAATGCTCGAGCTTGCGCAATGGCCGGTTGATTCCAGGTGACGCGACTTCTAGCGTGTAACGGCCCTCGACCGGGTCATACACGTCGAGCAAATCGCCGAGCGTCGGGCTCAACTTCTCGAGGTCACTCAGGGCAATTCCGCCGCCCGGCTTGTCAACCAACAGCCGCAAGAGCGAGTTTCGCGTGCCTTTGCGAAAGTCCACCGAAACCAGTTCATAACCCTGGCGTTCGATATGCGGTTCGAGCAGCTCGACCACCTTTTCCGCCGTCGGATGAAGCGTCAGGGCGATCATCTGCTCTCACCTCTCCGCTCAATTCGGCCAGGCCGCCGTTTTATGTCACGAAACCCTTTTTGCGACACCAACAAAAAAGTGGGCACGCGCCCACTTCACGTGAGCAAGATACCACCGCCGCCAAGGTGTCAGCAAGGCGGCCGATTCGGGGGATAGCGGCGATTCATATGAACACCGGGTGCAGAGCCTGTCCTGAGCGAAGCCGAAGGAGATTACCCCTGCCCAGGGAAGCGTGAAACCCACGGCGGGTTTCATTACAATGGCGCTCCTTCCTCCACCCTGCCTTTACTCCGCCGACTCGCTCTGTTAATTTGGTCGGCTAAAGATAAAGGAAAAAGGGAAAGTAAGAACTCCGAATGCCTCTTCCATCTGCCCGTAAGCGGGAAGTCATCCAAGCCAACGCTCGAACCACCAATGACAGTGGCTCGCCTGAAGTCCAGGTCGCGCTACTCTCGGCCCGGATCGACCAGTTGACCGAGCATCTCGCGGCGCACAAGAAGGATCACCACACGCGCCGTGGACTTTTGCGACTGGTCGGCAAGCGTCGTCGGCTGCTTGATTACCTGCATTCGCGCGATTTTTCGCGCTATAAAGGGCTGATCGAAAAGCTGGGCATCCGGAGATAGGCCGCACATATTCTGCCGCGCCGCCCTCAACACTTCGGGCGCGCGGGCCTTGGCTGCCACCTGGCAGGTAACAAGGCGCGTCCCCTGTGACGCCTCGCGGGCTCAAAAAACGCAATCGTCCGCGGCCTCAGATCCTCCCTCAGGTATCTCTAATGTACGAAAAACTCGAAATTGATTTCGCGGGGCGTAAGCTCTCGCTCGAAACCGGCCGGCTGGCCAAGCAGGCGCATGGCAGCGTGCTCGCCACTTACGGCGACACCGTGGTGCTGGCGACCGCGGTCTCGCAATATGAAGCGCGGCCCAACATGGACTTTCTGCCGTTAACCGTTGATTACGTAGAGAAGACGTTCGCCGCCGGCAAGATTCCCGGCGGTTTTTTTAAGCGCGAAGGGCGCGCCTCCGAAAAGGAAATTCTCACCTCGCGCCTGATCGACCGCGCGATGCGTCCGTTGTTTCCCAAGGGCTACGATCGCGAAACCCAGGTCATCGTGACCGTGCTGTCCGCCGATCGTGACAACGATCCCGACATGCTCTCGCTGATCGCGGCCTCTGCCGCGTTGCTGGTCTCCGACATCCCGCACAACGGCCCGGTCGCGTCGGTCCGGATGGGACGCGTCGATGGCAAGATTGTGGTCAATCCCACTCACACCGAGCTCGAAGGCAGCGACGTGTCGATGGTGGTCGCGGCCAATCCCGAGTCGATCATGATGCTCGAGGGCGGTGCGCAGGTCGTTGACGAAGAGGTCATCCTGGAGGCGCTGTTCACTGCTCACGAAGCGATGCAGCCGCTGTTTGCGATGCAGGAAGAACTGCGCCGCCGAGCGGGCAAGCCCAAGCGCGAATTCGCAGTTAAGGAACGCGACGCAGCGCTGTTGGCGGCGGTGGAAAAGAGTATCGGCGATGGGATCGAGAAAGCTCTCGCCACCAAGGGCAAGAAGGAACGAGCGGCGGCGCTGTACGCATTAAGCGACAAGGTCGTGGCGGATATCGCTGAAAAGTTTCCCGAGCGGACCAAGGAAATCGTCGACGCCTGCGACTACCTGGTTCGTAATCGCGTTCGGATGGCGATTCTCGACGACGACAAACGAATCGACGATCGTAAATCCACCGACATCCGCCAGATCAGCGCCGAGGTGCAGGTACTCCCGCGCACCCATGGCTCCGCGGTGTTCACGCGTGGCGAGACCCAGGCGCTCGCGACCGTCACGCTCGGGACTTCCTCGGATGAACAGAAGATCGACGCGCTGCTCGGCGAGCGTTTCAAGAAATTTCTCCTTCACTATAACTTCCCGCCATTCTCAACCGGCGAGGTGAAGTTTCTACGAGCTCCATCACGGCGCGAAATCGGTCACGGTGCGCTCGCAGAGCGCGCTCTCTCTCCAATACTTCCCGATGAAGAAGTCTTTCCGTACACGATTCGCGTCGTGTCGGACGTGCTCGAATCCAACGGCAGCTCCTCGATGGCGACGGTATGCGGCGGCAGCCTGGCGTTGATGGACGCGGGCGTACCGACGAAATCGCCGGTCGCGGGCATCGCGATGGGCCTGGTCAAGGAAGGCGACAAGGTCCGCGTGCTCACCGACATCCTCGGCGACGAGGATCACCTCGGCGACATGGACTTCAAGGTCGCCGGCACCAAAGCCGGTGTCACTGCTATCCAGATGGACAACAAGGCCGGCGGCGTGTCGAAGGAAATCATGCGCCAGGCGCTCCACCAGGCACGCGACGCGCGCTTGCACATCCTCGGCGTGATGGAGAAATCCTTGCCGGCGCCGCGCAAGGACGTCTCAAGCTATGCGCCGCGAATCGTCACGCTGCATATCAAGCCCGACAAGATTCGCGAAGTGATCGGCCCCGGCGGCAAGGTCATCCGCGGATTGGTCGAGCAGACCGGCTGCAAGATCGATATCGAGGACGACGGCACGGTGCTGATCGCGTCGGCGGACGGAACCGCGATGGAAAAAGCGATCAGCATGATCCAGGCGATCACCGCCGAGCCCGAAGTCGGGAAAATCTATCACGGCACGGTCCGCAAGATCGTCGAGTTCGGCGCGTTCGTCGAAATAATGCCGGGGACCGACGGCTTGCTCCACATCTCGCAAATCTCCAACGAGCGCATCCGCCGCGTCGAGGACGTGCTGCACGAAGGCGACGAGATCAATGTGAAGGTGCTCGACGTCGATCGCAGCGGTAAGATCCGGCTCTCGATGCGCGAGGCCGAGCAGGAACCAGACAAGGGCAAGTAACCGGCTAATGATTCAAAAGAGTGTTATCGGAAACGGCGTACGCGTATTGACCGAGGCGATGCCGCAAGTGGTGTCGTCGTCGATTGGCATCTGGGTCGAGAACGGCTCGCGCTACGAGGAGCCGGCCGAAAACGGCACCTCGCATTTCGTCGAGCATCTGCTGTTCAAAGGCACGAAGAAGCGCACCGCCGCGCAAATCGCCGAGGCCTTCGACGCCGTCGGCGGCGTGCTCAACGCCTTCACCGGCAAGGAGTACACCTGTTACTACGCCAAAGTGCTGGGCAAGGACCTCGAGATGGCGACCGAGGTGCTCGCGGACATTTTTCTCGACTCGGTTTTCGATCCCGCTGAGATAGAGCGCGAGCGCCAGGTTGTCCTGCAGGAGATTTCGCAGGCCGAAGACACTCCCGACGATTTTATCCACGACCTGTTCACCGAAAATTTCTGGAAGGGTCATCCGCTCGCGCTGCCGATTTTCGGCTCGAACGAGACGGTAAATAAAATCGATCGCGAACAACTGATCTCGTTCATGGCGGAGCGCTACCGTTCCAGCCGCGTCTTCATCGCCGCGGCCGGCCAGGTCGAGCACGAAAGACTCACCGCCAAATGCGCCGGATTGTTCGGCGGCGTCGCCGGCGACGGCAAGGTCGAAAAGTTCTCGCCGCCAGCAGACCGTCCATTTTTGATGAACCGCGAAAAGAAGCTCGAGCAGGCGCACATCTGCATCGGCGGCCCCGGTATCAGCCAGTCGCATCGGCTGCGATACGCAGCCTTCGTGCTGAACACCGCGCTCGGCGGCGGGATGTCCTCGCGACTGTTCCAGGAAGTGCGCGAGAAGCGCGGCCGCGTTTACAGTATCTACTCGTTCATCTCGTCGTTTATCGATTCGGGCTACTTCGGCGTTTACGCCGGCACCAATCCCGAGTGGGTCGATGAAGTCCTGGAAGTCACTGTCGCCGAGCTGCGCAAAGTCGAGCGCGACGGACTCGAGCCGGCCGAGCTCGCGCGCGCCAAGAGCCAGCTTCAGGGCAACATGCTGCTCGGAATGGAATCCACCGACAGCCGCATGAACCGGCTAGCGCGCAACGAGATTTACTTCCGCCGCGACGTCTCGCTGGAAGAATTGTCAGTAGGAATCGAAGCCGTCACCAACGACAACATCGTCGAGCTGGCGTCGTCATGGTTCCAGCCCGACAAGCTCGCGATGGTCCTGCTAGGCGATCTCAAAGGCCGCAAAATAGGCCGCGAAGTCTTCGCCCCCCTCGCGTAATCCCGACTCTTACCTCGCCCCAATTAGGATGTAGCGTTCCGCGCCACTTTTTACTCGCCTCGCCCGCTTGCTGAGAGGCCGTGCCTCCGGCGCGGGTGAGGGTTCGCTTCACCGGAGAGGCGGCCGACTGCAACGCGGTCGGTAGGTGAGGGTTCTGCGTATCAGCAGAGCGCTTGCTATCGCGCGTCCAATTCGCCATACGAGATCGCAACGATGCCACCGACTGTGAAAATCGCGCGAGTACGCAAGAGCGCATTGCCGCTTCCTGCGTATCAGTCCGAGCATGCTGCCGGGATCGATCTGATGGCCGACATCGGTGCGCCGATCGAGATGGCTCCGCGCGAGCGTCGCGCAGTGCCGACCGGAGTCGCCGTCGAGATTCCGGTCGGCTACGAAGGGCAGGTGCGCCCGCGCAGCGGCCGCGCGCTGAAAGAAGGCCTCGCGCTGATCAACTCGCCCGGAACCATCGACGCCGACTACCGCGGAGAAGTTAAAGTATTACTTGTGAATTTGGGCGATCAGCCGATCGTGATTAAGCCCGGCGATCGAATCGCTCAGCTCGTCATATCGCCCGTCATCCGCGCCGAAATCGTCGAGGTCGATGAACTCGCGCCAAGCTCCCGCGGGCCCGGCGGCTTCGGCCACACCGGCCGCTGATCGCTATCGACGACAATCGCGCCCCTCGATTGCGGCAACACCCTCGCGTAAATTTAATGTCATCGGCATACACTGAAAAAGTGAAAGACAAATCTACCGAGACCGACGCGGCATTGACCGCGGTGACGCCGATCGACGGCCGCTACCGCGCGCGCGCCCGGGACTTGGAGGCGTACTTCAGCGAGTTCGCGCTGATTAAGTACCGGGTTCGCGTCGAGATCGAATGGTATGTATCGCTCGCCGGGCATCCCGCGATCAGCGCGCTGAAACCGATTCCTGCCGCGACTGCGAAAAAGCTTCGCGCCGTTTACGAAGACTTCACGCTCGACGATGCGCGTCGCGTCAAAGAACTCGAGGCGACCACCAATCACGACGTCAAGGCGGTCGAGTATTTTGTCAAGGAGCGAGTCTCCGTGATCGACCCGGCGCTGCCGATTGAGATGGTGCATTTCGCGTGTACGTCTGAGGACATCAACAACCTCGCCTACGCGCTCATGCTGAAGGAATTCGTAGCGAACGATCTGACGCCGCGGCTCGAGGCGGCGAACGGACCGATCGTCAAGCTGGCGCATCGCTATAAGTCGCATGCGATGATGGCGCGGACGCACGGCCAAGAAGCATCGCCGACGACGGTCGGCAAGGAGATGGCGATATTCGCGACGCGCCTGGCGCGTCAACTATCGCAGCTTCGCCACCAGGAATTTCTCGGCAAGCTCAACGGAGCGGTCGGCAACTTCAACGCGCATCACTTCGCCCATCCCGAGGTCGACTGGATCGCGCACTCGCAGAATTTCGTCGAGCGGCTCGGCCTGACCTGGAATCCGCTGACCACGCAGATCGAAAGCCACGATTTTATCGCCGAGCTGTTCGGTATCCTGATGCGAATCGACACGATCCTGCTCGGCTTCTGCCGCGACATGTGGAGCTACATCTCGATTGGCTACTTCGCCCAGAAGGCCGTGGCGGGCGAGACCGGGTCCTCGGTGATGCCGCACAAGGTCAATCCGATCGACTTCGAGAACTGCGAGGGCAATCTCGGAATCGCCAACGCGATATTCGATCACCTGGCGGCGAAGCTGCCGATCTCGCGATGGCAGCGCGATCTGACGGATAGCACGGCGATACGCTCGATGGGCACCGCGTTCGGGCACCTGGTCGTCGCGCTGGCGTCGCTGGAGCGCGGCCTCGCTCGGGTCGAAGTGAACCAGCGCCGGATTGCCGAGGACCTCGAGGCCGAGCAGGCGTGGGAGGTCGTGGCAGAGGCGATTCAGACTCTGATGCGGCGACACGGGATGCCGAAGCCGTACGAGACGCTCAAGGAGCTGACGCGCGGACGTAGGATTGATCGGCGCGTGATCGAGGAATTCATCGCGACGCTGCCGCTGGACGGCAACGCGAAGCATGCGCTGCGCGAGTTGAATCCGCGCACTTACATCGGGCTGGCGGCGAAGCTGGTCGAGCAGTTTGCCCCCCCGCTGAAGGCCGACATCGCACTCGCCAAAAAGGCGCGCGCGGCCAAACGATAAGGTCGTCTATCCACACGCCCGCCCGGGTTTGTGGACAACTGGCGCCGGGATTCGTTGTGATGAGGCGACCGGTCGGTAAGATGATTAGATTAAGATATTCCGAAAGACCCTAAGGGAGAACGCAACGTGGAAACCACTCCGCAAAAACTCGAAATGTTTTACGAGGGCAAGGCGAAGAAACTTTACTCCACGGCCGACCCTGACCTCGTCATCGCCTACTTCAAGGACGACGCGACCGCCTTCAATGGTAAGAAGAAGGACACCATCGAGGACAAGGGCGTGATGAACAACCGCATGTCGGAGCTGTTCTTTACGCTGCTGGAGAAGCAGGGCGTCAAGACGCACTTCGTCCGCCGCCTGAACGATCGCGAGATGCTCTGCAAGCGGCTGAATATCATTCCGGTCGAGACCGTGGTGCGGAATATCGTTGCGGGCTCGATGGCGAAACGGCTCGGGCGCGAAGAAGGCGAGCCGCTGCCGCATCCGATCGTCGAGTACTACTACAAGTCCGACGCGCTCGACGATCCACTCATCATCGGCGAGCATGCGATCGCGTTTGGATGGGCGACGGCGGATGAGCTGAAGAAAGTCGACGCGATGGCGCTGAAGATCAACAGCATCCTAAGCAAATTCCTGGACGAGCGCGGCGTGATACTGGTCGATTTCAAGCTCGAGTTCGGACGCCATCACGGCGAAGTCCTCCTTGGCGACGAAATCTGTCCCGATACTTGCCGCTTCTGGGACAAAGTGACGCTGCAGAAACTCGACAAGGATCGCTTCCGGCGCGATCTGGGCGGAGTTCAGGAAGCCTATCACGAGATGCTGCGGCGCGTGGAGAACTAGTGGCCAACGACGGTGCGCAAGAGGATTTGAGTTGCAAGTAAGAGTGTTCGTTACGCCCCGCAAGGGAATCCTCGACCCGCAGGGTCGCGCAGTTGAAAGTTCGCTACAGAGTCTCGGCTTCAAAAACGTCTCCGGGGTCAAAGTCGGCAAGTACATCACGCTCGAGGTCGATGCCCGGACCGCGTCCGAGGCGCGCGACGAGGCGAAGAAGATGTGCGAGGCGCTGCTCGCCAATCCGGTGATCGAGGACTACCGCTTCGAGGTGGACGGCGAATGAAGTGGGGTGTCGTGCGATTCCCCGGCTCGCTGGACGACGGTGACGCGCTGCACGCGCTGGCGGACGTGATGGGCCAGGACGCGCGAATACTCTGGCACAAGGACGAATCGCTCGGCGACGTCGAATGCGTTCTGCTGCCGGGCGGCTTCAGCTACGGCGACTATCTGCGCACGGGCGCGATCGCGCGCTTCTCGCCGATCATGAAGAGCGTGGCGAAGTTTGCCGCCGACGGCGGGCTGGTGATCGGCACCTGCAACGGCTTTCAGATTCTATGCGAGGCGCATCTGCTGCCCGGCGCGCTCACGCGCAACCGCTCACTCTCCTTTGTATGCGATCGCGTCTGGCTGCGCGTGGAGAACGCGAGCACGCCGTTCACACGCGCGACGAAGCAGGGCGATTTGTTGCGCCTACCGATCAAGCACGGCGAGGGACTCTATGTCGCGCCGGAAGATGAACTCCGCCAGATGGAAGAGCGCGGGCAGGTGATCCTGCGATATGTCGATGCCGACGGGCGCGAGAGCGATGCGGCAAATCCCAACGGCTCGATGCGTTCGATCGCGGCCGTCGCCAATGAGCGCTTCAATGTATTCGGTTTGATGCCGCATCCGGAGCATGCGGTGGAGCCGATGCTCGGCGGTGAAGACGGACTCAAGATATTTCAGTCGATTGCGGAGAGTGCGCGATGAGCGAGCGCCCCGTTTCGCTTGCGGGCGAGCCGAAGGTCGATGTCGAGCAGACCCGCGCGCACGGACTCGCCCCCGACGAGTACAAAAAGATCGAAGAGATAATCGGCCGCACGCCGACATACACCGAGCTCGGTGTCTTCTCCGTCATGTGGTCTGAGCATTGCTCGTATAAATCGTCGCGGCGTCATCTGCGAAAGCTGCCGTCGAAAAGCGAGTTGGTTGTGCAGGGGCCGGGCGAGAACGCAGGCGCAATCGACGTTGGCGACGGATGGGCGGCGGTCTTCAAAATCGAAAGCCATAACCATCCTTCATTCGTCGAGCCGTACCAGGGCGCGGCGACGGGCGTTGGTGGAATCCTGCGCGACATTTTCACGATGGGCGCACGGCCGGTGGCGAGCATGAACTCGCTGAAGTTTGGGTCGTTCGATCATCCCCGAACGCGTTACCTGCTCGGTGGCGTGGTCGGCGGCATCGGCGGCTACGGAAATTGCGTGGGCGTGCCGACTGTCGCGGGCGAAGTAATGTTCGACTCGGCGTACAACGCGAATATTCTCGTCAACGCTTTCTGCCTCGGCCTCGTGCGCAAGGGCGAGATGATGAGTGCGAAGGCGCGGGGCGTGTGCAACCCGGTCCTCTACGTTGGCTCTGCGACCGGACGCGACGGAATTCACGGCGCGTCGATGGCGTCGGCGGAGTTCGACAAAGAGAGCGAGGCCAAGCGTCCGGCGGTGCAGGTTGGAGATCCGTTCACCGAGAAACTATTGATCGAGGCGTGCCTGGAAGCCGGCAAGACCGGCGCGATCGTCGCGATCCAGGACATGGGCGCGGCCGGACTCACATCGTCGTCGAGCGAGATGGCGTCGCACGGCGGACTTGGGATCGAGCTCGATCTCGACAAGGTACCTCTGCGCGAGGCGAGCCTGACGCCGTACGAAATTCTGCTCTCCGAATCGCAGGAACGAATGCTGATAGTCGCAGAGCGCGGGCGCGAGGCGGAATTGCAGGCGGTGTTCAAGAAGTGGGACTTGCACGCGGTCGTGATCGGTCACGTAACCGATGACCATCGATGGCGCATGCGATGGCATGGGCAGGTCGTCGCGGATCTTCCAATCGGCGCGCTGGCCGACGATGCGCCGGTGTACGATCGTCCCGCGGCCGCGCCGAGCAATCGAGAACCCTCACCGGCCGGCCGCAATGCGGCCGGCTTCCTCTCCGGTGGAATAAGGGGCGAGGTAACGGCGGCGATGGCGCTGCGCGCACTGCTCGACAGTCCCAACGTCGCTTCGAAGAAGTGGGTCTATCGACAGTACGACTCGATCGTGCAGAGCAACACGGTGCTCGGACCCGGCAGCGATGCCGCGGTGTTGCGAATCAAGAATTCGCGGCGCGGAATGGCGCTCAAGGTCGATTCGAATCCTCGCGCATGCGCGCTCGATTCGTATCTCGGCGCGGTCGGTACGGTCTGCGAGGCGGCGCGCAACGTCGCCTGTGCCGGCGCGCACCCGGTCGGAATCACGAACTGCCTGAACTACGGCAATCCCGAGCGGCCCGAAGTGATGTGGCAGTTTATCCGCGGTGTCGAGGGGCTGCGCGACGCGTCGCTCGCGTTCGGCGCGCCGGTGGTCAGTGGCAACGTGAGTTTTTACAACGAAACTGAAGGCCATCCGATTCCGCCGACGCCGACGATCGCTGTGCTGGGCGTGATGCCCGACGTCTCGAAGCACGTCACGCAGTTCTTCAAGAATGCCGGCGACGCGATTGCGCTTGTGCGCACGGCTGCGCCGTCGTTGGCGGCGAGCGAGTATGCGGCGATTTTCGGACTCAACGGCGGCAGCCTCGGCGCGATTGACCTGTCGCGTGAAGCGGCGCTGATCGAGGGGCTAGTTGAAGGTGCCGAACAGGGGCTGATAAGATCAGCTCACGATATCGCCGAGGGCGGGCTTGCGGTGGCATTGGCTGAAGCCTGTTTCAATCCGCGGGCGATTCTGGGAGCCGAAGTTGAACTTGGGCGAGCTGGAAACGCCGACGCGGTTGTTTTTTTCGGCGAGGGTGCATCGACCGTGATTTTGTCGATTGCGCCAGGCGACGTGGCCCGCGTTGAGAAACTGTTTGCGGGTCGAGGATTGGAGTTTGCAGTTATCGGACGCGTGACCACCGAGCGGCGGCTCAGGATTGGCTCGGCACTGGACGAAGACGTTTCAGAGTTGCAGCGAATTTACGAAGACGCGATTCCAAGGAGGCTCAGAGGCGGTGACTGAAGAAGATTCGGTCCTTGCAGTCGAAGGAGTCGAAGAATCGCCCCTCGACGTTTTCCACGAGGAATGCGGCGTGTTCGGCGTGTATCGGCATCCCGAGGCCGCCAACCTCGCGTACCTCGGCCTCTACGCGCAACAGCATCGCGGACAGGAATCGGCCGGTATCGTCTCGTCCAACGGCAAGTCGCTCATCTCGCATCGCGGGATGGGACTGGTCGCCGACATTTTCAACAACACCATTATCACGAAGCTCGAAGGCACCAGCGCGATCGGGCATAACCGCTACTCGACGACCGGCTCGACGACTATAGGCAACTGTCAGCCGCTGGTGGTCGAGTATGCGCGCGGCGGTCTCGCGCTCGCGCACAACGGCAACCTCGTCAACTTTGCGGAACTCCGCGAGCGCCTCGAATCGACCGGGTCGATCTTCCAATCGTCGTCCGACAGCGAGGTGATGATTCATCTGATCGCCGCGTCGCACGCGCCCACGCTCCCGGAGCGGGTTGCGGAGGCATTGGCGCAAGTGCGCGGCGCGTACTCGCTGGTCGTGCTGACGGAGGACTCGTTGATCGCGGTGCGCGATCCTCAGGGCTTCCGTCCGCTGGTGCTGGGTAATCTCAACGGCGCGACGATCATCGCCTCGGAAACCTGCGCGCTTGACCTGGTGCGCGCCGAATATATTCGCGAGATCAATCCGGGCGAGATGATCGTCGTCGATGAGGGCGGGCTGCGCTCGCTCAATCCGTTCGCGCATGCGCCGACCAAGCGATGCATCTTCGAGTACGTATACTTCTCGCGGCCCGACAGCCAGGTTTACGGCCGCAACGTCTACCAGGTCCGCAAGCAGCAGGGGCGGGCGCTCGCGCGCGAGGCTCCTGCCGACGCGGATATCGTCGTTCCGGTGCCTGACTCGGGCACGCCCGCCGCACTCGGCTATGCGGAAGAATCAGGAATCCCGTTCGAGATGGGGCTGGTGCGCAGCCACTACGTCGGCCGCACGTTTATCGAGCCGCGCGCGTCGATTCGACATTTCGGCGTGAAGATCAAATTCAACCCGGTGGCCGAATTGCTGCGTGGCAAGCGAATCGTGCTGATCGAGGACTCGATCGTGCGCGGCACCACTCTCAGGAAAGTGATCCCGATGTTGCGGGAGGCGGGCGCGCGCGAAGTTCACGTACGCATCTCGTCGCCGCCGACCACCAACTCTTGCTTCTATGGTATCGATACGCCGACGCGCGAAGAGCTGCTGGCGTCGTCGCATTCGATCGAAGAGATTCGCCGCCACATCACGGCCGACTCGCTCGCCTTCCTCAGCTGGGACGGGCTGTACTCCTTCAACGGCGACAGTCGCGAGGGTTTTTGCGACGCCTGCTTTACCGGCAACTATCCGGTCGAGATTCCGCGCGATACCGCGCCCGCGCAATTGCACCTTTTTCTTGCAAATGAAGACGGCCTGAAAGCCGAGCGCCGCTAGTATCGACGCGCGCGGAAACTACGGGGCCACGGCAGCGACGTCCTGCACGAATTCCTTCATCGGCCGCCGCGAAACCAGTACGCAGATGAAGCCGCCGCGCGGGTAGCTCAGACAGATGCTGTAGCCTTTGTACTGGTAGTAGTGATGCTCGCCGTAGATGCTCGTCTCGCCGGCTTCCGATGGCGACTCGCCCGGCGGTGGCTGTAGCCCGTGCGAAGTCGTGTAGACGCACAAGATCGTTCCCGTCTCGCCGCGATAAAACGTGTACGAAACCGGGCTTCCATCCTGCAGATGGTCGAGTCGTCCGCCAATCAGCCTGTAACCTCGCGGCCCAAAATTCCACAGGTATCCCGGCAGGTGGTGATCCATATAGGCATCCGAGATGTCGGCGGGTGAGTCCGACTTTACGTTGGGCTCGAAGTGCTCGACGAACTGCGTGTAGTTGTTGATCGCCATGTCGAACGGAGCGATCGCATGCGCCGGAGCGGGACCGCCGCCGTGCAGCATCACAAACGCGAAGACGGCGACGGCAGCTACCGCAACCGGTATCCACACGCGCGCGCGACGGATGGCAGACCGGCGCGGGCGATCCGCTTCGGCTAATCGATCGCGCCCTCGCCCGGCCGCCTTGGAGTCAGCCGTATCGATTGCGTCGAGCGCAGCCAGGATCGACCCGCGAACCATCGGTGGCGTCCTGCGCATCGCGGCGCGCTCGCGCAGCAGTGCTTTGACCGCGCGTTCCTCGGCGAAGCGCACGCGGCAATTCACGCATCCCGCCAGATGCTCTTCAGCCTCGCGCAACTCCTGCGCGCTCAACTCGCCGTCGACGTGAGCTGACAGATACTTCTCTATGTATGTGCCGCAATCCACTTTATCGTGCTCGGCTCGCCTCACTCCTTCGGCGGTCCCGAACCCCTGAGCGCCGGGCGTTGCATAGGCGGCACTTGGGTTGTCGAATAGGCTGCATGCTCCTCCGGAGTCAAGACCGTATTATTCCGCGCTCTTTAGCAAAGTTAGCCAAGGCATCACGCAACATCGCACGTCCACGTGACACCCGCGATTTTACCGTACCGATAGGTATGTTCAGAACCCCCGATACCTCCTGGTAACTCAGTTCCTCGACGTCCACGAGCAGAATTGCCTCGCGAAACTCATCCGATAACCCCGCCAGCGCCGTCTCGACCTCACCCTCCATCCCTTGGCCGGAGAGCATCGCCTCGGGATTCGATTCGGCCGGATCGGTACGCAAGCTTTCTCCCTCCACCTTGCGCTCGAACTCGTCGGCCGACGAAGCCGGCTGCTCGCGTGACGACTTGCGATAGCCGTTGCGAAAATTGTTGAAGAGGATCGTCAGCATCCAGGCACGACAATTGGTTCCACTCTCGAACTGATGAAAGAAGCGATACGCTCGGAGCACCGTCTCTTGCAGCAGGTCGTTGGCGTCGTCGGGATTGCGCGACAACCTTATCGCCATGGTGTACAGAGCATCGAGATGAGGCAATGCCTCGTCTTCGAATCGCTTGCGCCGATCCGCGCCGGTGCCGCTCTTGTCCGCCATATGCTGAATTCAAAAACATAGCATCCCGTATCATTGAAATCTTGCATAGGCCCGAAATGTTCCCGCTTGCGCTGGTTAATTTTGGGGTGATCGTCAATTGCGGGAGGTCCTTTCGGCATCCGGTTCGCCTCGCTATCCGTATTGTAGATCGTGGAACGGCAGCTGGGACGAGCGCGTTTAGACTTCGAAGCGACGCTGTAGTAATTTCGGCGCGCGAGACAAATGGCGAAGGAGACTGAAGTTATGACGAAAGCCAAGCTTACGGGCGCGATGCTGGCGACGGCTGTCGCGCTGATTTTCGCAGGGAATGTTGTAAAGGCGGCCGACAGTTCCGGCTCGACGGCGACGACGTCGCAGGTCAAATGCCTCGGCGGCAACTCGTGCAAGGGCCAGAGTGCGTGCCAGAGCGCGCAGAGCAGCTGCAAAGGTCAAAACGCCTGCAAGGGCAAGGGATACGTGATGACCCCGACGGCGAAGGAATGCGTCGCGGCAGGCGGAAAACCGGATACCAGTAAGAAAACCGACTGAGTGCGACGCGCTAGCTGATGAAGCGCGCCGACTTTCCGATGCTCGGCTATGGTGTAGGGCTTAGACGTCAGCACTACAGCCACGTGCTCGAGATTCGTCCCAGGGTGGATTGGTTCGAGGTCATCTCGGAGAACTTCATGGTCGCGGGCGGACGTGCGCTCGAAGTGCTCGAAGCAGTCCGCGCCAACTATCCGATCGTGATGCATGGAGTGTCGATGTCGATTGGCTCGACCGATCCGCCCAATCGCGCCTACCTGCGGGAACTCCGCGATCTCGCGCGACGCTTCGAGCCGGCGTGGATTTCGGATCATCTATGCTGGACCGGTGTCGGCGGACGCAATCTTCACGACCTGCTGCCGCTGCCCTACACGGAAGAGGTGATCCGTCACGTCGTCGCACGCCTTCGCCAGGTACAGGACGCGCTCGAGCGACCGATACTAATCGAAAATGTTTCGAGCTATATGACGTTCGCGGACTCGACCATGACCGAGTGGGAATTCATTTCCGCGATCGCGTCTGAAGCCGACTGCGGAATCCTGCTTGACATCAACAACATCTTCGTGAGCGCGTTCAATCATCGCTTCGACGCCAACGAATACATCGACGCGGTTCCCGCCGAGCGCGTCGTGCAGTACCACCTCGCCGGGCACAGCGACCACGGGACGTACCTGCTCGATACGCACGACCATCCGGTGCGGGACGAGGTGTGGGCGCTGTATGAGCGCGCGGCGCGGCGGTTCGGCAAAGTGTCGGCGCTGGTCGAATGGGACGACAACATCCCGGAGTTCGCAGAGCTGGCGCAAACCGCGGATCGCGCGCGCACCATTGCCAATGATGTTTTCACTGAAACAACTGGAAAGCCTGCTCTATCGGCTGATCACCGCGCCTAGCGGCGTCGCCGAGGGCCTCGCAGCCGAGCGCGAGCTTCGCGCTGGCGGCCTCGACGCGATCGTGCTGGGCGACGATCGCCTGTCGGCCGAAGCTCGCGTCGATATCTACGCGAACATGTATTTCTATCGTCTCCTCGACGCGCTCAAGGAGGACTTTCCGGCGACACTCGCTGTTCTGGGTGAGGATGATTTTCACAACCTCATCACCTGTTACCTGCTCGAATATCCGCCGACCGAGCCGTCGCTCTACCACTGTGGACGCTACCTCGCGGACTATCTCCGCGATCATTCGATCCGCGAACGTGCGCCGTTTGTCGCCGATCTCGCTGCGCTCGAGCGCGCCAACGTCGAGGTGTTTCATGGCTCCGACGCACCTGCGCTCGATGCTGTTGCGCTAAGAGAGATTGCCCCTGAACAGTGGCCGGCGCTGAAGCTCAGGATTCATCCGTCAGCACAAATACTCGCGCTCGATTGGCGAGTCTCGGAGTTGTTGCGTGCGGTCGAAGAGAATCGTCCGTGGAAACACGCGGCGCAGGACTCGATCAAAGTCCTCGTGTGGCGTCGCGATACCCGCGTCTTCTACCGCGATCTCGAACTCGCGGAAGCGGACGCGCTAGAAGCAATCTTGCGCGGCGCTGCGTTCGCCGAAATCTGCGATGTCGTCGCAGCGGACGCCGGCGATCAGGATCCTGTCGCCGCGATGAGTCTGCTCCTTGCGCGCTGGCTCTCCGACGGCCTCCTCACGCGCGCGCTACGTCCCTCTCGCCGTCGAAAATAGCCATCGAGGGGTCGTCGTTCTCGTCGAGAAAGAACTGCCTATTGGTGACGATGACTATTGCCGAGATAGCCAGTAGGACGACTGTTACTACGCATTTTGTTAATTGTTCGGTTTGAAATGCCTCGGACGTCAAGTCCAGCATCATATGAAATAATATCGCGACGACGATACTGCGATCGTTTTTGTAGTACAGCCAGTTTGTGAGGACAGCGGCGGGAAAAACGCTGACGAAGAAGTTGATCACATAAACGACATTGGTGGTCCAAAGACCGTGTTGATAACTGTGATTCGCGAAGAACAGGGGCACATGCCAGATCGCCCAAACGATCGCGAAGATCAGCGTCGCTTTCAATAAATTGTACTTACTCCTGAGACTGTCCATTCCGTAGCCGCGCCATCCCAATTCTTCGAACGGCGGCGCCACGAGGATGATAGGCAACATCGTCGCCAGTCCGCCGGAGAAATTGAATTGACTCGCAGGCCTGCCGAAGAACAGTGACAGCCAGGTGGAAAGCAGCAGCGCGAAAGGCATCAACAAAAAGATCGCGGGCAGGTATTCAGGTCGAATACGCCGGAGATTCAGTAGTCGATCTTTATAGTCTTTCTTGAGCGCGGCGTTGTGCGACCGCTGAGTCATGATCAATGCCGCCGTGAACGGCCCGAACAGACCGACGAGTGCGAACAAGTTGCTGTATAGGTCCATCCCAGGCCGGTAGCTGAGCCACGCCGAGACGCACCACGGGATCCAGCTCAGAATGAATGTCAGAGCGAAGTACTGAACCGGTTTGTAGGTGTATTGGGGTTTCACGATGGCCCCACTAGGACCGATGGCGGATTTGCGCCTGCGCGGCTATAAGATCGTGTGAAGCGACGCGGTCGGAGTCATGGCGGCAAATCCCAAGGTAACCGGCGACAGTATCTGCGTCGAGCAGCCTTCCAGCCGCGAACAGTTGGATGAGTTCGCGCGGCTGCCGTTCCAGGTCTACGGCGCGCGCGACGCGTGGTGGCCGCCCGACGTGCAGAACGAGATCGATTTGCTGTCGCGCCGCAGCCTGCTCTCGTCGTACCTCGAAGTCATCCCCCTCTGTGCGCGCCGTGCGGGACGGGTCGTGGCGCGCGTCAGTGCAGCTGTAAATCGCCGCTACATCGAGCATTGGAACGAGCAGCTCGGCCAGCTGATTCACTTCGAGGCGCTCGAAGACGAGGACGTCGCCGTCGCCGCGATGCTCGATCAGGCCGTGGATTTGCTGCGCGAGCGCAGCATGCGCGCGGTGCGCAGTGGCTTCGCGGCGTTTCTCGATTATCCCTATGCGATCGACAACTACGGAATGTTGCCGTCGTTCCTGCTGCGCGGAAATCCTCCGTCGTACCATCGCTACTTCAAGCAAGCGGGCTTCGTTACCGAAAAAGGGCAGGTCGACTACACGGCTCCGCTGACGCCCGAAATTATTGCGCGCTATACCGGGATGGCACAGGCGGCCGCGGCTTCCGGAGTCACGATTCAGAGTTGGCGCGAGTACGGGTTTCTGGCCGCGATCGACGCGTGGACCGACGTGACCAACTCGGCATTCGATCGCCATTGGGGATGGAATCCCGTGACGCGAGCTGAAGTGCGTCCGATGCTCACCTCGCTGTGGGAAACTCCGGTCGCCGATCTTTCGATGCTCGCGGCGATCGACGGCGAGTGTGTTGGCGCGGTCTTTTCGGTGCCCGATCTGAGTCTCGTGCTTGCCCGCGTGCGCCGGGGGGCTCGGCTCGATCCCGAGCGCGGTGGGGGCACTCGCGGCGCGCTGATAAATATCGGAGTCGTCGAGCGCGCCCGCGGACGCGGCGTGGCGATTGCGATGGCGGCGCGATCGTTTCTCGCGATGGCGCGGCGCAAGATGCGCTTTGCCGGCTACACGCTCGTGCTAGACGACAACTGGGCCTCCCGCCGCACGGCGCAAAGCCTGGGCGCGCAGGTCACCGGCAACTTCGTCACCTACCGCCGAGATCTGTATAGTTCAGCGCTTGATGCTTAGCCTCCGCTTCGTCGTTCTGTTCATTCATATCGTCGCCGTGATCGTTGCGCTCGGCGGCTCGCTGTTCAGCACCTTCGCACTCGCTCCCGTGCTGGCCGAAGAACTCGATCCGCCGCTAAGGCTGCGCGTCGCCCGCCGAATTGTTCGCCGCCTCGGCGCGATCGTGCTCACATCGCTGGCGGTGCTGGTTGTGACCGGAATCCTCAACGTGCTGTTCATCGGCGGCGTCTCGATTCTGCTCGCGATCAAATTGATCCTGGTCGTTGTCGTGATCGCGCTCGCGCTTTATCAGTACGGAAGTATCGGCGTCCGAATCTGGCACGCGTCGGCTGCCGGTCCGAGTCCTCAAATCGCGGACCTGCAAGCGCGTTTTCGCCGCGTCGGGCTGACCGTGGGCGCGATCGTGTTGCTGATCGTCTATCTCTCGCTAGGACTCACGCGCGGACCTGACGCGATTATCGCGTCGATCCCCTGACGGCTAACCGATGCCACGAAAAAAATCGCCGCGCCAAACTCCATCCTGGATGCGACGGCTCACCGCGATAGCGATTGCACTGGGAGTTATCGCGACGCTCAGTTACGGGGCAGGCGCGCATATCGCCGTGCGATACTTCAGTCCGGAGTTCGGCGCGTGGTGGAATTCCAATGAGTTCGTGATCGTCGAGTGCGCCGCGGCTGCGATCGGAATGTTGATCGGCGTTCGCATCGGTGCCCGGCTGGTGCATGGCGGCGCGCTCAAGAACCGCTCGATGATCGCCGCGGTGTTTGTCTGCGCGTTCGTACTGCCGATCGTCGGCAAAGTCGGCGCCGAGATTGCCCGCTTGCGATTCACCAGCGGCGCGTCCGCCAACGCATGGCTCATCGACCGTTTCGGCTACGACGTCGGAATGTTCCTTGACAAGCTTCTGGCAGCGGGCGTTTACTCGATCAAGATCGTCGCGTTTGCGCTTCCAGTCGGGATGATTCTCTTCGGAATAGTGATTGCTATCCTCATGACTGCCGAACCTGCCGCCGACACTGCCGAGCCAGTTTCCAAGTGAAAAAATGAATCGCGACGATCGCAAACCCCGCAAGCCGTCCGCTATCAGCCGCCGATCGTTCATCACGGGCGCCGGCGCGGTCGCTGCCGCAGCAGGTTTGGTGCGCGTCCGATCTGCGGCTGCCGAAGAAAAGACGCTGCCGGCAGGTGTCGTCGAACAACTCGGCCCGGAAGCCGCGACGATCGAACTCAATGTCAACGGCAAGCCTGCGACGCTCACGATCGAGCCGCGAGTCACACTGCTGCGCGCACTGCGCGAGCATCTCGGGCTGACCGGCACCAAGCTCGTTTGCGATCGCGGTGCCTGTGGAGCATGCACGGTGCATCTCGACGGCAAGCCGGTGACCTCGTGCATGGTGCTGGCGGTCGACGCGCGCGGGCATCAAATCACGACAATCGAGGGGCTCGGCACGCCGTCGAATATGCATCCGGTGCAGGCCGCATTCGTCGAGGCCGACGCGTTGCAATGTGGTTTCTGCACGCCCGGGATGGTGATGTCGGTCGCGGCCGCGCTCGAGCGCAACCCGATTGCGCGAATCGACGAAATCAAACGCGCAACCGCGGGAAATACCTGCCGCTGCGGAACTTATCCGCACGTCTTCGAGGCCGCTCTGAGAGCCGTCAAGCCGCCAATCAAAGTTGCGAGGGACGACTGATGTCCCGACGCGTCACCCTCAACCTTGGCTTTCAGGGCAATACGCGCGGCGTCACCGTCGTCATTCCCGACGACGAGCCGACTCCCTGGCAATGGGGGGAGCGCCTGTCGGTCGTCGGCAAACCGACGCCGCGCGTCGATGGTCCCCTGAAGGCGACGGGCGCCGCGCATTACACCTACGATATCGATCTGCCCGGGATGCTCTACGGCGCTATCCTGCGCAGTCCCTACCCGCATGCGCGGATTCGCGACATCGATCTGTCTGCCGCGCAGCATCTTGCCGGCGTGCGCGCGGTTCTTGCGCTTGACGATCGCGAAATCCGTTTCGCCGGCCAGGAAGTCGCCGCCGTCGCAGCCATCAGTACCGATATCGCTGCCGACGCGCTCAAGTTGATCAAAGTTGACTACGAAACAAAGCCGTTCGTGGTCGACATGGATGCCGCAGCGGCGGACTCAGCGCCACGCGTGTTCGGCGGCGGATCCAATATCGGCAGGACTTTGCACTCGAGCGTCGGCGATGTCGCGCGCGGACTCGAAGTTGCGGCGAACACGATCGAGGCGACCTACACGACCGCGGTGCAGACCCACGTCAGCCTCGAGACGCATGGCGCGGTCGCGAGCTTCAATCCGGCAGGTGATCAGCTCACGGTCTGGTGCTCGACGCAGGGAGTTTTTTCCGTGCGCGACGACCTGGCCGTATACTTCAATCTGCCTCCTGACAATGTGCGTGTCGTCTGCGAGTTTCTCGGCGGCGGCTTCGGATCGAAATTCGGCGCGACTCCCGAAATTATTGCAGCGGCGCGCCTCGCCAAGGCGACCGGCGTTCCGATCAAGGTGATGCTCCCGCGCGGGGATGAGCATCGATCGACCGGCAACCGTCCGAATTCGGAGCAGAAGGTCAAGGTGAGCGTCGATCGTGACGGCAAGTTGACCGCGATCGATCTGGTGGAGCACGGCAGCGGTGGAATTGGCGGCGGTGCGGGCAGCGCGGGCCCGTTCAAGTCGGTCTACCGATGCGCGAATATCCGAACTGCCGAAACCGCCGTCTATACGAACGCGGGTCCCGCGTCCCCGATGCGTGCGCCCGGATGGCCGCAGGGATGCTTTGCGCTGGAGCTCGCGATGGACGAGATGGCGCGCAAGGCGGGAATCGACAGGCTCGAGTTCCGCCGGAGCAACAGCGACAATCCGGTTCGCGCGGCAGAATACGAGATCGGGGCGCGCGCATTCGGATGGGCTGCGAAGAATGAGGCGGCAAAATCCGCCGGCGCGATCAAGCGTGGAGTAGGCGTCGCGTCGGCCGAGTGGCATGCGGTCGGGGTGTCGGGCCCGGAGGCGCAAGTGATCGCGCATCGCGACGGCACGGTAGAGGTTCGCGTCGGCACGCAGGATATCGGCACCGGCACGCGATCGGTGCTCGCGATTATCGCGGCCGAAGAACTCGGGTTGCCGGTCGATCGGGTGAAGTCCGAGATCGGCGACACGCGATTTCTCTTCTCAGTGCCGAGCGGCGGTAGTCTCAGCGCTCCTTCGAACTCGCCGGCCGTGCGGCAGGCCGCAGCGCATCTCAAGGACAAGCTGTTTCGGATCGCGGCGCAGATTCTTGGCGCCGAGCCCAACGACCTCGAGGCCGCCGACGAAACGATTCGCGTGCGCACCAATCCTTCGCGCGCGATTTCATTTACCGACGTCTGCAAGCGAATCCCCGGCGATTCGATTTCCGCGCAGGGCGAGCGCGTGCCCAATTACGAAGGCTTTCGCACCGACCAGGCGGGATGCCAGTTCGCTGAAGTCGAGGTGGACACCGAAACGGGAATCGTCCGGGTGACGCACGTCGTCGCCGTCCACGACGCGGGGCGGATTGTCGATCCGCTGACGGCGCGGAGCCAGGTCAACGGCGGCATCCTGATGGGGATCGGGTTCGCGCTGTTCGAAGATCGGCGGATGGATCCGCAGCTCGGCATCATGGTGAATCCCACGATGGACGACTACAAGCTGCTCGGCTCGCTCGACGTGCCTCAGATCGACGTGACGTTTTTCGAAGTCGCCAACGGAATTACGAATACCGGCGTGATGGGACTCGGCGAGGTCGCGCACGTTGCGAGCACGGCCGCGGTTGCATGCGCGGTATACGACGCGATCGGCGTACCGGTGCGTTCGCTTCCGATGACGCCGGATCGCGTTTTGGCGGCGCTGGGACACGCGTGAAGGATTTGAAATTGCGATGAACCGATTCGAAGTGATCACGCCAGCCGACGTCGCGAGCGCGTCGCGACTGCTCGCCCAGGAAGGCAACGTCGCGTTTGCGGGCGGAGTCGATGTGGTCGACCTGTCGAAGCAGAGCATTGTATCGCCGAGAGCACTGGTGAATCTCAAAGGGCTGAAGGAACTCGGTGGAATCGAGGTGCGTCCATCGGGGGAGCTTCGCCTCGGTGCGACTGCGAAGCTGAGCGAGGTTGCCGAGCATCCCGTCGTGCGCGCGAAGTTCACCGCGATTGCCGAGGCGGCGGGCGAAGCGGCGACGCCGCAGATTCGCAACCTCGGCACAGTCGGCGGGAATATCCTGCAGCGCCCGCGATGCTGGTATTTTCGCAATCCCGACGTGAATTGCCTGAAGAAGGGCGGCGATACGTGCTACTCGATCGGCGGCCTGAATCGTTACCACGCGATTTTGGGCGGCGGGCCGTCGTTCATAGTGCATCCGTCGAATCTTGCGCCTGCGCTGATCGCGATGCGTGCGAGCGCGACGATCGTCGGCCCGGCCGGTCAGCGCACAATCGAACTCGAAAAATTCTTCACGCTTCCGGCCGTCGATCCGAAGCGCGAAAATTCGCTCAAGCCCGGCGAAATAATCACCGAAGTGATTGTGCCCGCGCCGTCTGCCGGCACGCGCAGCCATTATCTGGAGGCGCGCGAGAAACAGAGCTTCGATTGGCCGCTGGTCAGTGTCGCGATCGTTCTCGATCGCGCACCCGGCGCGAAGACGGTCCGCGATGCGCGCGTGGTCATGGGCGCGGTGGCTCCGATTCCGTGGCGATCGCGCGAGGCTGAAGCTGCACTCAAGGGTGCCCCACTCGACGAGTTGCGCGCTCGCGCCGCCGCCGAAGCCGCGCTGAAGGACGCGCAGCCGATGTCGGACAATGCGTACAAGGTGGTGATTGCGAAGGTGATCGTGCGCCGCGCGATCATGAGCGCCGCCGGACTGGAGGCTGCCTGAGATGCCGTCGCAATTTTGCGCGCTGCTGCGGACCAAGACTGCGTACTACCGCACTCCCGACGGCGAGCGCATTTTCAAGCCCGACGACTCGACGGCGTGCTACACCTGCCTGAAGACGCAGCGGCCGCTGGGACCTGACGGACGGCCAGTCGATGCGCAATCATGTGGAGCAGACCGCGGCTGCTTCGAACAGGAATGAAAAAAATAGTTCCAGGAGGACCGACAGCGATCTACGGTCGCTCAACGGGGTCGCTTGCGGCGGGGCGTGTGCTATGGTTCCTCAAACAGAACGCCACCGCCAAATCGCAGTCGAGATAAAGTGACGCAGTCGAGTTAAAGTGATACTTTAAATATGAAAAAACAGTGCGGACGCCTTGTCCCGACCCGACTGGCCGTCATCGCAGCTTTTTTCGCGCTGACTTTCTCAATCACTCCAGCTCATGCCGAGGTAAAACCCGGCGACATCATCACGCCGACGAATGCGGAGCAGGTCCGCTCGCTGGTGAGTCCGGGCACCTTCGTCGCGGTCGCCAAGGGCATGCATATGAACATCGTCGCGCCGACCCGCGTCGATTGGCCGCCGCCTTACCAGGATGCGACTGAGAAGTATTCGGGCCAGGTGCGGCTTGCTCCGGACCATCGCGACCTGATCGGCTACGTCGCCGGGCAGCCGTTCCCGATTCTGGATCCGAATGACCCCGACATCGCGACCAAGATCATGTGGAACCAGTACTTCAAGCCGATCGCGACTGACGACTACGACTTGCGCTTTTTCGAATGCCAGGTGGCGAAGCAAAATCCCGGCGCCGAGCAGTCGTTGATGCAGATGACCGAGCTTGGGCATCTGGCGGGCTACTCCGATATCGGGCGCACCGAGGTCGAGCCGCTGCCGGCCGATCCGGATTTCAAGATCACCGGCATCTGGGCGCGTGCCGCCGCGTATCCAACACTCGCGCCCGCGGAAGATCGCGGCAGCGGCGCAATCCTCTATCGCTACTGGGACGCGAACCACGGCGACGACGCGTGGGCGTTCCTCTCGGCGCAGCGGCGCGTGCGTCGCGTGAACGAAGTGATCATGAGTTCCTCGCCCGGCCTTTCAACCTGGGATGCCGATCACTCCGGCGGATTCAACGCAAAGCCGCAGGAGTACAAATTCAAGTACCTGGGCGAGAGCAGCATGCTCGCATGTGCGCACGCGCAGAACTCGCCCGCGCATCCATGCACCACGGATGGCGGCGCGACCTCATGTCCCGACGATTGGGAGATGCGCCATCTCTACATGGTCGAGGTAACGCCGCGGCCCGAAAGAATCCAGGGCGTGCTGCAGTCGAAGACGATCGTGTACGTCGACAGCGAAGGATGGTTCAATCCGTATGTCGACAGTTACGATCAGAAGGGCGAGTTGTGGAAGACGCAGATTTATCTGAATACCTATCGCGATCGTCCCGTGCCCGACGCCAAGGTCGCGATCTATCCGTTCAAGCGTGAGTTCGTCACCGCGGCGTCGAGCATCGACGTACAATCCGGGGTCTCGACGACGTGTTATCTGCCCGGACCCGACACGCCCGAGCGCGAATGCTGGTACATCAACATGGGCGCGGTGGACAAGAGCTTCTTCACTACCGAAGCGCTGACGAAAGCGGGGCACTAGTCAGACGCATCGCTGTCGCGCGAAGGTCAATGCGCCGGGTCCTGCTAATTCATCAGAATCCCGTTGAAGCATCCGAGAGAGCGAAGACTCTGTGCGCCGCCGCGTATGACGTCACCGTCATCGTACCGCAAGGTCTGAAATTCCTGCGCGACGTCAGGCGAGCGATACCTGACGCAATCGTGATCGATGTCGAGCGGCTCCCTTCGGTCGGGCGCGATATTGGAATCGCCCTGCGGATGGCGAAATCGACTCGCAACCTGCCGATGGTGTTCGCGGGGGGAGTGTCGGAGAAAATCGCCGGCATCAGGATGTCTCTGCCGGACGCCTGGTACGCTCCCTGGCCGAAGGTGGCAGCCGTACTGAAACGCGCGATGGCGAGCCGGCCCATTGCCGATCCAGTCGTGCCGCGATCGATCTTCGAGCCTTACTCAGGCACGCCGCTGCTGAAGAAACTCGGCATCAAGCCGAACTCGTCGATCGCACTGATCGATGCGCCCGACGGATTCTCGAAAACGCTTGGCCGATTGCCCGAAGGCGCGAAGCTGATCGACAAGCCCAGCCGCGATTGCAGCCTGACGATATGGTTCGTCCGCTCGAGCAAGGAGCTGAATCGACGAATCAAGAGAATCGCAACGAACTTGAACGACGGATTGATCTGGGTCGCCTGGCCAAAGAAAACATCCGCGATAGTCAGTGACCTGTCGCAACTATCGGTACGCGCCGCCGGCCTTGCCAGAGGATTAGTCGATTTCAAAGTTTGCGCGATCGACGCGACCTGGTCGGGATTGCTTTTCAAGCGCCGAAAAGCAGTACGCGCGTGAAAACACGTCCAACGCTTCTGGCTCGTGGGCGTACGCGTTCAGAGGGAGACAGAATCTTGAATCGCGCGCCAAAGAGCGCGCTGTAATCGGACCCTAACCTTCATCCTCGCCCTAACAGGGCGAGGAGACAGACGTCCCCGCTACTCTATTGCCGCCGCGTCCGCGCGCAGGCGACTCGACTTGCGGCAATCTCGCTTACTTACAGTCGCCCATGCTGCTGGTGACCTTCGCGGTGCCGCCGCCGGGTACGCACTTCGGCGGCGCGGTATCGCTGGCGATTGCTTCGCCCCCGTGGGTCGCGATTGCGATCGCGAAGCCGGCCATCGTCGTGCAACTAGCTGTCGCTACAGCGCCGTGTTCGGCTGACGCATCCGCCGAGCAATTTGAGGCGGACGAGGTCGCTTTGGCAGAGCTGCCTGTTTCAGCGGTTGCGGTGGCGAAGCTGCCGTCTTTTCCATCGGCTTCTGCGCTGCTGCCTTTTTCGGCCTTCGCGTTGCTCGAGCCGTGATTCTCCGCCGTCGCGTCCGCGGAGCTGCCTCCGGTCGAGTTGGAGACGGCCGAGTCTCCCACGTCCACACTCGCGTCCGCGGTGCTGTCGCCTGACGCTTTGGCCTTCGCTTTGCCCGAAGTAAATAAAACTACGTCCGCGTCGCAGGTGCTGCCATCAGCCCCGCTGTTGGAAACAGACCCTGCGGTTGAGACGCACGTAGCACCTTTGGCTGCGTCAGCCCTGCCTACCGCACTGAGCACAAGGAGCAATAAGGACGCGAGTCCAAACAGGATAAATCCCCGCATTCGGACCATCAGATTCCCCCCTTAGGAACCCCGTAGGGTTTGGTGCGGTGACATTATCGGTCCCGCCACAATATTGCGAGCGGCGCCTACTTGATCGCCAGTGCGTTGGGCGGCGAGCCCACTCCTCCCGGAATATTGAGTGGCGCCGACGTCAGGAAGAAATCATAGCGCAGGTCAGCGGCGCAATCGTCCGCCAGTTCCTCGAGATTCCACATCTCGCCTATCGGCATCCCGAAGAACGACAGCATGTGGAAATGCAGAAATTCCATTTCCTGGCCGGCCGGCTTTGGCAATGCCTCGAGCGCCGGCGAATCCGACGCGACGGCGGCAAGATGATTGTCCCAGAGCCATCGCGCCGTGCGCTCGCTGCCCTCGATTCCGGGCACCACGGTCTCCTTCGCCAGCTCCTCCTTAATGTGGTCGCTCGCCGACAGGTAGAATTTCGTCCATCCGATGCGAATCAGCAGAATGTCGCCGGGCCGCAGCTCGACTTCTTCCTTCTCGAGCGTAGCCTTCACATCATCGAGCGGAATCGACTCGGCCTTGGTGAAATCGATCGACTTGCCGATTAGTTCGTAGTACCGCGCAACGTCGGCGATCACTCCGCGCCCTGCGATTCCGCGCCGCGCCAGGTTGTCGATCCCGAGGCGCATCCCGCCGCGCCCGGTAATCTGGTTGTCGGGAATTCCGTTGTATGCGCCATGGATCGGATGCTTGACGTGCGCGAGCGCGTCCCATTGCGACGACGCTTGCGGATAGAAATTATCCAGGTAGTCGTCGAGTACAAATTCCGCGGTCGGGAAAATCTTGACGGTATGCTTATGCTTGCCGCGCGTGAACAGGGGAGGGTCGGGGATGTTGATCGGCAGATTGAGCGCGAACACTTTGCCCGAGCGAATCGACTCCGCTGCCGCGATAACGCGCTCCGGCGTCAGCAGGTTGATCGTTCCGACTTCGTCGTCGTCGCCGAATACTCCCCATGCTGCACCCGCCGGCGCGCTCGACCGAACCGGCAGCTCGTCGTAACTGGGGATCATCGGCGACGGCGCGACCGCTGCTGCCATAGCGCGAGTCGCCTTGGCCGCGACTTCACCGACTTTTCGCACGGCAGCGCGCTGAATCCGTCCGGCTGCGCTCTCGATATCGACGGCTGCGCGAGTGGCAGCGGTCATAATCTCGGCAACTTGACGTCCTATCGGCTTGGCGGCTTTCTTCGGAGCCTGCCGTTTTGCGGGCTTCATCGCTTTGGCCGCGGCCTTTTTTACCTTGGCAGCCTTGGGCGCGATTTTGCGGGCCTTTGGCGCCGCTTTCCTGATTTTCTTTTTGAGCTTGGCCACTGGATCGATCCTCCTGAATTGCTTGCTCGCGACCGAACCTTCTCTTAACAGACCGCCCGCCAATGGCAAGAGCGATTTTTCAGCATGCCCTGACGGCCTTTTGCGACACTGAAATGATTGCAGAATCGCCTTGAGGACGCTCACCCGCGATGGTACTGTACTGGATTGCTCCTTGCTCCAACTTGGGGCTGAAATCCGTAAGGAGGACGTGCAGCGCGTGAGGCGCTACGAAACTATTTTTATTCTCCGCCCTGATTCGGGCGACCCCCAAATCAAGGAAGCCATCAAACGCTATGAGGGGATCATCGCCGCCGGCACCGGCGAGATGATCGAAACCGAGGAGTGGGGATCGCGCGAGCTCGCCTACAAGATCAAGGGCGAGCGCCGCGGCTTCTACGTTCGCCTCGACTACGTTTCGCCCGGACCCGTCATGAACGAGGTCGAGCGCAACTTGCGGATCTCCGATTCCGTCCTGCGCTACCTGTCCGTGCTGGTGGACGACAACGCCGACGTGGCCAAGGCGCGCGAGGAACTCGAGGCGCGCAACCGGCGTATCGCCGAGGCCAAGGCTGCCCAGGAAGCGCGCGCAGCCGCTCTGATGGCCTCGCGCGAGGAACGGGCCGAGGAAGCGCCAGACGCTCCCGAAGAAATAATGGAAGCGGCGGCCGAGGAAATCGCCGGGCCCGAAGGTGACAGGGAACCGGATTGAGCTGAAAGGCCGGTTGCTCGGCAAACCCGAAGTCCGCACAACTCCCGCAGGCACGCCAGTCCTTCGCTTCAATGTCGAATGCGGCGCGTCCGGTGAGGAACTGAGACTCGGGATCGTGATGACGGGTGAATCGGCGGTGGCAGCACAACAACTCCTGACGCCGGGTTGTGAGGTTAAGGTGATCGGGAGAATGAGAGCATTGAAGACGCCGCGACCCAATAGTGCATTCGAAGTTGTGGTTGCGTCGATCGAACGGAACGAAGTTAAGAAAAACAAAATTTCGTAAAAGACCAAGGAATCTAAATGGCTGACGAGGAAAGATCTGAACGAGGCGGCGACCGGCCGCGAGTTGACGGCGGCGAAGGTCGCGGACGTTACGGCGGGCCCCGACCTGAGGGTGATCGCGGCGAGGGCCGCGGTGGTGAAGGTCGGGGCGGCGGGATGCGTCGGCGTCCGGGAGGACGGCGCAAGGTCTGCCGTTTCTGCGCCGACAAGACGCTCAAGGTTGACTACAAAGACGTGCGCACGCTGGGCAGTTTTATTACCGAGGGCGGCAAGATAGTGCCGAGCCGAACCTCGGGCAATTGCGCCAAGCATCAGCGCCAACTTTCGGTAGCGATCAAGCGCGCTCGAGTGCTCGCGCTGCTGCCGTTCTCGACGCTCGGAGTCTAGGGCGTTTAATCAAGTGTCGCGCAGGGCTGTTATAGGGATGGTTCGTGCAGCCGCGTTGTCGGGGGCGTTTTTCCTCGCCGGCGGCGCGATACCGTTGATTGGCACAATCCTGTTGATGCTCGCCCCGGCGCCAATCATCGTTTACGCGGTCGGGCGTCCGAATCCCAATCTGCGCGCGACGATCGCGGTCCTGCTCGCGACCGCATTCGTAGCCATCCTGTGGGGACCGTTCGGCGGTCTCGCCTACTTCGTGTCGTTCGGCCTCGCCACGGCGCTTATCTGCTACATGCTAGAGCGGCGTTCTTCCTTCGAGATGATCACCGCAGTCGCCGCGGCCGTGATGGTAACTGCGTCGGTCGTGGCAGCGCTCGTGATCGTCGGTGGCCCGGACGCGCTCTTGAAGGCCATCCACGACGGGCTCACCCAAATGATGGCGCGCGGCGAGGACTTCTATAAACTCCTCGGGCTGCAGACGACAATTCCGCCCGACGCGCAGGCGAGCGTCATCTCGTTTACGATGCATCTGTTGCCGGCGTTGGCGCTGCTTACCGCAGCGACCTCGATACTGTTGAACCTGCGCGTGTTTTGGCGATGGGCCGGGCCGCAGCGGCTGACGTACAACCTGTTCGGCGATCTTTCGCGATGGTCGGCGCCGGAATGGATGGTGTGGCTGTTGCTGGCCGGCGGGTTCGGGCTGTTCATTCCGGTGCCGGCGGTAAGCGATATCGCGCTCAACGGCTTCGTTTGCATCGCGTTTGTGTATCTTTGCCAGGGACTGGCGATTATCGGGTTTTATTTTCAGTCGCTCTCGGTTCCGTCGATCGTACGCGGCATAATTTATTTTGTCGTGTTCGCGCAACCGGTGGTGGCTGCGCTCGTGAGCGTCGCGGGCGTTTTCGATATGTGGATCGACTTCCGGCGGCTCAAGCCCCCCAGCCCGGAAGCGAACAACCTGGGCGATTTCTTCTAAGATGAGAAACCAAACAACCCATAACCCCAACAGAACCCTCACCCCAGGCGCGGACGCCGTTCCCTCTCCCGCAGGCGGGAGAGGGTTATTCGGTACTCAGGAGACGTAGAGGACGATGAACGTGCAAGTCATACTCAACGAGGATCTTCCTAACCTGGGAAGAACCGGCGACGTGGTCAAGGTCCGCGCCGGCTATGCGCGCAACTACCTGTTGCCGCGCAAACTCGCAGTCGAGGCGGATCAGAAAAATCTCCGCGCCTTCGAGCATCAGAAGCGCACGGCCTCGCGCCGGCGCGAGATCAAGCGGACCGACGCCCTCGCGGTCAAGGCCAAAATCGAAGCGCTCGCGCTGACTATCAACGCCCGCGCCGGCGAGGAGGGCAAGCTTTTCGGCTCGGTTACCAACATCGATCTCGAACGCGCGCTCCGCGAGAAAGGTCTCGATATCGAGCGGCGCAAGATTCACCTGCCCGAGCCAATCAAGCAGCTCGGAGAGTTCACGGTGCCGGTCAAGCTCGATTCCGAGGTTGAAGCCAGCTTGAAGATTACCGTCGCGGCGCAAGCCGAATGAGGACTTGCCCGATATGATCAAACTCTACGACTTCCTTTCCTGCCCCTACGGTCAGAAGGTCCGCATCGTGCTGGCCGAGAAGGCTCTGACTTACGACCTGGTCCCGGTCGATTTGACCCAACACGAAAATCGCAAGCCCGATTTTCTGCGGCTCAACCCGTTCGGACGCGTGCCGGTGCTGGTCGATGACGACACGACGATTTACGACTCGACGATCATCAACGAGTACCTGGAGGACGAGTATCCTGAGCCTCCGGTGCTGCCGCCGATCGGCTCCAGTGCGATGCGCTCGCGGGCGCGCTCGTTCGAGGATTTTGCGGACACCTCGTTCACGCCGCCGGTCGGCCAACTGATAGCCGAGGTCTCCAAGCCCGAGGGCGATCGCGATCAGACTCGCGTTCAGCGGCTCCATCAGTCAGTCGAGCGCGTGCTCGACTATTTGAATCACGAACTGCAGGGCAACAATTACCTAGCGGGTGAGTTCTCGGTCGCCGACATCGGCTTCGCGCCGCGGATGCTGGTGCTGAACGAAATCGGCATCGACGTGCTGGGCAACAACCGCAACAACATCGACGCCTGGATCAAGCGGATGATGGAGCGCCCCAGCATCCGCAACCTGCAAGGCGTCGCCGCCGTGCCGGTCGCGGGCGGCTGATCGCGCGACCCTTCGGACACTAGCCAAAAAAACGTGCGCGCCGTCCGGATTGCCGGACGGCGCGCGACGTAATTACGAGACAACGGATCTGGCGACGGCTACCTAGATTAGATGATCCGCTTGAGAGTTAATAGCGGGAATCCGCTCCCATTTCGTCCTCATCGCTGCGCGAAGGGCCCACCCCGGTCGGGCGAAACAGCAACTTGGCGGCGAAGAGCTTTTCGCCCACGCGCCCCTGGGATTTCAGTTGGCCGCCATGCCGCTTGCAGTGCGGACATGCCAACGTACTGCTGAGAAGACTGGCGTTTTCAGGCGTTATTCGGAGATCGAACTTGTACCCGCAGCCGGGGTTCTGGCAAATCGTGCGATACACTACACCCTGGCTACTGGCGGTTCTGGATTCATGTCGGTTGACAGCGGTTTGCATCTTTTTTCCTCCTCTATCGCGCTTCATCGCGAGAGGCTCATTTCCGGCGAGCATAATCGAAGCCTAGCAGCTTAGACGTAAGATCCTCTGGGAAGTTTCAGGCAAATGACGTGCCTAGTGCTTCAATTGGCGGCAAAGTCCAAAATCGAGTAAAATCAAGGTAAATTCCCAGCGACCGAGCTTTCTACTCTGACTGACTCGTGCCGGTAACCAGAAATTCCTGCGGTATTTGAAGCGATGCCCGCGATTTAACCATGAAAAACGCTAATTCGCCGCACCGCTTCCGATGACATCGCTGGCAACCTATACTTGGCGGGCTTATTTTGCCGGAACGAGCTGCACAATGACGATTCGAGGTCTTTTGGCCAAATGAGAACGTTGGCGCTAGTGATGGCGGGAGGGCAGGGTACCAGGCTGCATCCTCTCACCCGGGATCGCGCCAAGCCGGCGGTCCCGTTTGGCGGCAAATACCGCATCATCGATTTCGTGCTCTCCAACCTCGTCAATTCCGGCATCTACGCGATCTACGTGCTCGTGCAATGGCGATCGCAATCGCTGATCGAGCATCTCAAGGACGGATGGCAATTCGGCGGGATGCTGCCCGATCATTTTGTCATCCCGGTTCCGGCGCAGATGCGGATGGGTGAGACATGGTACCAGGGCACCGCTGACGCGATTTTTCAGAATCTCAATCTTATTGACGACACCAAGCCGGATTTGGTCGCCGTCTTTGGCGCGGACCATATTTACCGCATGGACATCCAGCACATGATCGAGTTTCACCTGGAGCGCAAGGCGGCTGTCACGGTCGCGACGCTGCCGGTGTCCGTCGACGAGGCAAATCAGTTTGGGATCGTCAAGGTCGATTCGGGGCTGCGCGTTTCGGGATTCGTCGAGAAGCCCGACAATCCGCCGCAGATGCCGGGCGCGCCGGGACGCTCGCTGGCCTCGATGGGTAACTACCTGTTCAGTCCCGAAGTGCTGCGCGAGGCGCTGATCGAGGATTCGATCACTGAAAACAGCAATCATGATTTCGGGCGCGACCTGATTCCGGCGCTGATCAATCGAGTGCCGGTTTACGCGTACAACTTTATGACCAATCGCATCCGCGGAGACTCCGAGGTCAATCTCAGCTACTGGCGGGACGTGGGGACGCTCGACGCGTACTACGAGGCCAACATGGATCTGCGCGACGCGCGCCCGCATCTGAATCTGTACAATGCGTACTGGCCGCTGCGCACCGCGTACTACGATCAGCCGCCAGCAAAGTTCGTGTTCGACGAGAACGGGCGGCGCGGCCTGGCGCTGCATTCGGTCATTTCGGAGGGATGTATCGTGTCAGGCGGCGCCATTCGCAATTCGGTGCTCGGGCGCTCGGTGAGGGTACACTCGTACAGCCTGGTCGAGGATTCGGTCATCATGGACTATGCTGATATCGGGCGGCACGCGAAAATTCGCCGTGCGATTATCGACAAGAATGTTTATGTTCCTGAGGGCGAAGAGATAGGATATGACCTCGAGCGCGACCGGCAGCGATTTTTCGTGACGGATTCGGGCCTGGTGGTGATCCCCAAGGGCCCGAAGCGCGAACGATCGGTGTTGTAGAACGCCGCCCACGATGGAATCCGCAGCTTCACCCGTAAATCCCCAGCTCGAACGCGGCGAATCCCCGGATTCGGCGCGTGACGTATTGCAGCGCGGCGCCGTTGCGTCGGACAGCTCGAAGCACGAACCGGTCTTTCCGCTTTCTCGCGGACGTCCGCAGAGCACGCGCATCCAGCTGTGCCTCAAGGATCGGTTGATCTTCTGGCTGATGGTCGCGGCGCTGCACACGCTGAGCCTGCTGCCGGATTTCATTCTCTATCGACTGGGAATCGCCTGCGGTTTGATCTTCCATCGCTTCGACACTCGTCACCGGCGAATCGGAATCCGCAATCTCGAGATTGCGTTTCCCGAAAAGAGTGCCGCGGAGCGCGAGCGCATATTGCGTGGGTCGTACATCAATCTCGGCCGCACGGGAGCCGAGTACGTCCGTCTGGGCGGCTTCTTCTATCGGCGGCTGGCGCGTCGGGTCACGTACAATCGTCTCGACATCTGGAACAAAGTCCATCCGAAGTATCCCGGCAAAGGTGCGCTCATCCTCACAGGCCACTTCGGCGGTTTCGAGCTTTTGCCGGCGGGCCATGCGCTGCACGGTTTCCAAATCAGCCTGGTTCATCACACCCAACGCTTCCTTGCGGGAGACGACCTTGTGTCGTTTATCCGCGAGCGTGCGGGGGTGCAGATAATTCGCAAGCATACCGCGGCGCGCGAGATGCTGCGCACGCTCAAGCGCGGCGACATCATCGGCATCCCGCTCGATCAGAACGCCAAGCGCTCGGAGGCCATCTGGGTGCCGTTTTTCGGCGAGCTGGCTGCCACACCGGGCGGATTCGATCGGCTCGCGATGATGGCGGGTGCGCCGGTGGTGCCGGTATTTATCGTGCGCCAGCCCGACGGCGTCAGCCACGTGATTGAAATTTACGAAGAGATCGAACAGCAGCGAACCGGCGATCGCGGTGCGGACGCGCTGGTGAACACCGCGCGCTATCAAAAAGCGATCGAAGAGATGGTGAGAAAGCATCCCGAGCAATGGTTGTGGACGCATCGCCGCTACCGGACCCGCCCAGTAAGGGGCACCCCGTCGCTTTACGATTAGTAGTCGGACGCTGTTCGCGGCACCCCGGTGATTGGGCGCAGCGTTAGCAAAACAGAAATTGCAATGATCCATGCGGCGGCGCCGCCTATCAGCGGGATTGCGCCGCCCCCTGCTATCCACCATGGGATTGCGGCTCGGTTGAGGATTATTTTCGGCCATAGTTTTGAGCCCAGCACGAAGCCGCAGTGGAGGCCGATCGAGAAATACACACTGCCCGTAAGGATATATGCCTCGCCGAGCACGATGCCGAGAAGGAACAGACCTATCAGCGTGGGAATGGCGATTGCGGGATCGGTGAACTGGTCGATGCTGTGCGCGAGGGTGATCAAGCCTGCCGCGGGCTCGTAGCCGGTGACGTAGAAGCGCGCTGGAGAGCGCACCAGATGCGCGACGGCGTAAATCGCGGCGCTCGCGATCAGCGCGACGCGGATGCCGAAGTCGCTCTTCATGCCACCGAGCACGAACGCGCGGAAGAATGCTTCCTCGATGAATGCGATTACGATCGCGGAAAGAAAATATTTCGGAATCAGCGCTACCGCCGCCTGATGGTCGCCGACGGTGCCGCCGCCGATTGTGAGCGCGAGCGCGAATATGATCGCCATCGCGCACATTGCGACGACGAATCCGCGAATCGCGCGCGCGACGCTCGGAGCTGCGGGATGACTGAAGCCGCTTCTCAGTAGAGTGCCGAGATTCAAGCTGCGTGCGGCGAACAGCATCGCGATCACCAGCGTTGCCATTACGGTGCGATCGAAAATTCGTGGAAACGGGTAGTGCCATCCGACTGCCGCCACTGCGACCGCGACGAGCGGAGCGAGAACGATCGCGGCGAGTATTCCCGCGACCAGCACGAGCGCGAATCGCGCAGTGAATGAAATTGGCGGACGCGCGTGAACCTCAGAACTCAGCGGGGACGCTCCGGATCTAGCTGCGGCTCGAGCGTTAGTTCGACCGGGCATGCGCGGGCGGGGGCCTTCACGATCTGCATCACGGCTTGCGCGACGTCGGCTGTCGAGAGCATCGACGCGCGGTGGAGCCGTTTGTTGTTCGGAATCAGGGCGGTGTCGACCAGACCCGGAACGATCACCGCGAGCTTGAGACCGCTTTGCCGGAGTTCGCTGAATGCCGCGCGGGTGAATGCGATCAGCCCCGACTTGGTCGCCGCATAAGCGGCTTCGCCGGCCGGCGCCTTGATCGCGGCCGACGACGCGACGTTGATGATCGTGCCCGCGCCCCGCGGGGTCATCGTCGCGGCGGCCATCCGCGTAAGCGCGATCGGCGCGCGCAGATTGACGGCGATCATCCGATCCATATCGACGGGACGCATCTTGACCAGCGGCGTACGCGGCGGCGCCCATCCGGCGTTGTTGACGAGTACGTCGATACGCCCGTAGCGATCGAGCGCGGCGCCAATCAATTGGTCGGGAGCTTCCTCGGCGGCCAGGTCAACCAGCACGATCAGCGCGCGCTCAGGCGGAAGCCCGCTCTGGGAGCGGGTCTGCTCGAGTTCGTCGCGAGAACGGGCGGCGAGGCATAGCGAGTAGCCTGCGCGGGCGAGCTCGAGTGCGACCGCACGTCCGATACCGCGGCCGGCGCCGGTAACGATCGCGACGCGAGCATCGTCGTCGCCGCGCGAGGTCCCCGCGGTGCTCATCGGCAAATCGCTTGCACTGAAGTAGTCGGTCGCACAGACTGACGATAATGAATTCGCAAGTCTTCCGCGAGTACGACATCCGCGGCATCGTCGCGGACGATTTCGACGACACGTTCGTGGTCGATCTCGGACGCGGCTATGCGACGCTGTTGCATCGCGCGGGCAAGAAAACGATCACGATCGGGCGCGACTGCCGGCTGTCGTCGGACCACCTGCGCGACGGGCTGGTCGAAGGTTTGCTGGGCGCCGGCATCAACGTGGTTGATGTCGGCGTGGTGCCGACGCCGCTGCTTTATTTTTCGGTGCTGAGTTGGAAGATGGACGGCGGCGTGATGATTACCGGCAGCCATAATGCGGCCGAGTACAACGGCTTCAAGCTGGGAGTTGGGCCGACGACGATCTACGGCGCCCAGATTCAGCGGCTGCGGGAAATAATCGAACGGCGCGATTTTGTCACGAGCGGCGCGAAAGGCTCTCTCTCCAAGCGCCAGGTGATTCCCGACTACAACGATTTCATCATGTCGCAGTTCAAGCTAAAGCCGGGGCTCAAAGTCGTCGTGGATGGAGGCAATGGATGCGGCGGCGTGGTCGCGGCTCCGCTGATGAAACGGCTCGGGGTGGACACGATCGAACTCTACACCGAGATGGACGGGCGTTTTCCGAACCATCATCCCGATCCTACCGTCGAGGAAAACATGCGCGATCTGATCGCGGCGGTGAAAAAAAATCGGGCGGCGGTTGGTATCGCGTACGACGGCGACGCCGATCGCGTCGGCGCAGTGGACGAGAATGGAAAGATCGTGTGGGGCGACGAGCTGATGGTGGCGTTTTCGCGGGCGATTCTGCGCGAGCGCCCCGGTGCGACGATTATCGGCGACGTGAAATGCTCGAAGCGGATGTACGACGATATTGCGCGCAACGGCGGCAAGCCGATCATGTGGAAGACCGGGCACTCGCTCATCAAGAGCAAGCTGAAAGAAGAACAAGCGGCGCTGGCGGGCGAGATGAGTGGGCACATGTTTTTCGCCGACCGCTACTTCGGCTTCGACGATGCGATCTATGCGTCGTTTCGCCTGCTGGAAATTCTCAGCCGCGAAGGGCGCGGACTCGGCGCGATCCTGGCCGATCTTCCCGCGAGCCACTTCACGCCGGAGATTCGCGTCGATTGCCCCGACGATCGCAAGTTCGAAGTGGTGCGCCGCGCGGCAGAGTTTTTCCGCGCGCACTACGAGGTCATCGACATCGACGGCGTGCGCGTGAATTTTGCCGACGGATGGGGCCTCGTGCGCGCGTCGAATACGCAGCCAGCGCTGGTGACGCGTTTCGAAGCGACCAGCGAAAAGCGATTAGCAGAAATTCGAGCGCTGTTCGACGGCAAACTCCGCGAACTCGGCGCGATCTGACGCGATGGCTCGACGTTCCGCGCCGCCTCGCGCCTGCGCGCTGATTATAGCCGGCGGCCGCGGTACGCGATTCTGGCCGGCGAGTCGCGAGGCAAAGCCCAAGCCGCTTTTTTCGATCGACGGGAAGACCAGCCTGCTCGCGGACACGATCGCGCGTCATCTGCCGCTGATCTCCCGCAAGCGGATTTTCGTTCTCGCCGCTGCAGCGCACCAGGTGCCATTTCGCCGCGCGCTGCGTGGCTTGATTCCGTCGCGGAATTTCATCGTTGAACCGGAAGCGCGCGGGACCGCGGTCGCGATCGCGTACGGCGCCGCGATCATCAAGCGTAGGCTGGGCGACGGAGTTATCGCAGCAGTGGCGGCGGATCATTACATCGTGACGTCGGCGCAATATCGGCGCACGCTGGCTGACGCGATCGGTCTCGCCGCGAACAAGGAATCGATCATAGCGATCGGGATTCCGCCGACGCGGCCGGAAACCGGCTACGGCTATCAGAAGATCGGTCCAAAAGTCGGTGCGGGATTTCGAATCGAAAAGTTCGTCGAGAAGCCGCCGCTCGCGACTGCGCGCCGAATGGTGCGCAGAGGGCGCTATCTGTGGAACGCCTCGATGTTCGTGGCGTCGACGCAAACGCTGGCGCGCGAGTTCGGGATGCATTCACCGGCACTCGGCATCGCTGCCGAAAAACTCGCGCGGACGGCGCGGGCGAAACTCGCGCGCGCGTACGGGCGGCTGCGCTACGATTCGTTCGACCGCGTGATAATGGAGAAAAGCGCCAACGTGCTCGGCGTGCGCGCGCGATTTTCATGGCATGACGTGGGCTCGTGGGATGGGCTGTGGGACGCGGTCGGCGGTGCCGGTGGCAACGTGCTTCGCGGCAACGCGATCACGCTCGATTCAGAGCGAGTGCTGGCACATTCGGATTCGCGCCTGATGGTGCTGTTTGGCGTGCGCGACCTGATCGTCGTCGATACGGGAGATGCGATCCTGGTGGCGCATCGCGAGATGTCGCCGCACGTCGGGCGAATTACGCAGGAGTTGGAGCGACGGGGATTGAGGCGATACTTATAGCGAAGAACCTAACCCCTGACCCCTTCCCGCGCGGGAAGGGGGACCGGAACTGATCAGACCAGAATGAAAGTTAGTCGAGAGCCATTGCGTCGCACTTGAGTGCAAGCTTGCGCAGCTCGCTTTCGCGATCGTCATCCTCAAGAGCCAGTTGACGCAGCTTTTCGGCGACGCCTTCATCGACGGATTCCCACATCATTGCGTTGTTGTGCAAATCGGCCGCCAGCGCGCGAAGCACCTCGAGGTCGCCGCTTAGACGCGCCCAGTTGTTCGAGCCGTCGTGCAGGGCAGCTTCGGGCATTTTCGCCCAGACGTTGTGATCGGCGAGAATCGTGTGAATCACCTTGACGTGCGCGGCTTCCTCTTCGGCGAGCGCCTCGACGCCGGACCTGATGTTCGTCGAAGTAAGCGGCGCATGCCGCTTCAGACGATCGACGAGACCCTGATTGCGGCCGGCGAGCACGGCCAGCTCTTCGAGCAACTCAGCTCGCGCCGAAGCCGGCGAAAACAATCTCTGAAAGAATCCCATACCAGTAGCCATCTCCCCACCCGCCGCGCGTTGTTATGAACCGCGTTGTCATGCAGATGCGCTCCGCGGCGACGCATCGCGACAATAGCTATCGGCATCGAAGCTGCCTCTGTCAAGGGAGGCAGCGCGGGCGCTAAGAATTGAACAGCGCGCGCACCAGCGACGATTCGCGCTTGAAGAATCCCTGGGTGTGGTATGAATCCTCGAGCCGCAGCAGAGCGTAGTCTAGATAGTGCCCAACTTCATGCATCAAGGTTCGCACGAAGGTCTTCGGCTTGACCACGTCGTGGCGTTGCGCCGTGCGCATCCAGAGCACGATATACGGCGCCCGCCGCATCCGGGGATCGTATGGATAGAACAGACCGTGCAGCTCCCCGCGCTGGTTGCGAGGGCGGACGCCGCGAACCTCGACGCTGACAGGCGGGGTCGCGAGGCCGCGGCAGATTTCGCCGGCCAGAGCGCGCGCGCAAGTGGTCGTCGCGGCCAGGTTGCCGGTCTCGAGCACGCGCATCAGGGCGTCGAGCGAGTTGCGGGCCGCAGTGTTGGGGACGTAGTCGAAGCGCTCGACAGTGTCGCTCTTCAGATAGGTGCGCTGCGCGCGCGAGGAGAGCCGGTAGAAAAACGCAGGCAGTCGCGTCTCGGAATTAGTCCGAAGGGTCAGGCCGGTAGCCACCACGCCTCCATTGCCGGATACTCACTTCCCGGCGCCACATCCACGAAAGTATCATCCGCGCAATAGTCACTAGGGGCAAGCACTATGCAACTGAGTATCGTCGAAATCTCGAAACCCGCTGACGCGAACGTGATTATCGGGCAGGCGCACTTCATCAAGACCGTCGAGGACGTTTACGAAGCTCTCGTGCAGTCGGTCCCGGGAATCAAGTTTGGGCTGGCGTTCTGCGAGGCGTCGGGTCCATGCCTGGTTCGACATACGGGCACGGACAGCGCGCTCGAAGGGTCGGCGGTCGAGGCGGCCTCGGCGATCGGGGCAGGGCACGTGTTCGTCGTTATTCTGGGCAACGCGTTCCCGGTCAACGTGCTCAATCAGATCAAGTCGGTGAGCGAGGTGTGTACGGTTTTCTGCGCGACGGCTAATCCGCTGCGAGTTATCGTCGCGGAGGAAGCGGGCGGGCGCGGCGTCGTCGGGGTGATCGACGGCAGTTCGCCCAACGGCGTCGAGAGCGCAGAGGATCAGGCAGAGCGGCGGGCGATGCTGCGACGATTCGGCTACAAGCAATGAGCGTCGCTTGTGCGGGCAACGAAAAGAAAAAAATGATGGATCAGGCGTCGAGACGCGTCTAACCTTGTAGATGAGGTAGCGACACCGATGGGTGGTGGACAGCGGGGGCCGGCGAAACCGAATCCAGCCAGGAAGAAGCGGCGCGAGTGGCGAATCCGCGGATGGCGCGTGCGAACTATCGCCGCCGGCGCATTCTTGCTCGCGTTCTTCGCGGTTGGATTCTACGTCGCACAACTGTACGGAGATATCTCGTTGCTGATCGAGCAGCGTCGCGCGGCGCTGACCTCCGCAATCTTCTCGGCACCGTTTCCCATCCGTAAAGGCGACGATTCCGAGCGTAGCGGGTTGATCGATCGGCTGGCGCAGCTCAGCTATTCGCAGGTGCCGGCCGCCAATACTCCGGGCGAATACACCAAAGGGCAGCACGCGATCGCGATTTACTTGCGATCGTTTCACGTCGGCGCGAAAGAGTATCCCTCCGAGTTGGTGCGCGTGAGCCTGCAGGGCACGCGGATCGCGGGCGTTGCCGACTCGTTCGGTGTGGCCAAGTCCGACGCGATGCTCGAGCCTGAGGTTATCGGCCGCCTGCTGCCCGGCGCGCCCGCCGAACGCGTCGAGGTCCAGCTGAGCCAGCTCAAGCCGTACCTGGTCAAAGGACTGCTCTCCAACGAGGATCGCTTTTTCTATTACCATCCGGGAATCGATCCGATTCGAATCGTCGAAGCCGCGATTTCGGATTTTCGTTCGCATCGCCTCGCCCAGGGCGCCAGCACGATCACGCAGCAACTGGCGCGGACGTTTATGGAACGTCGCGAGCGCAGCTTCAGCCGCAAGTTCCGCGAGCTGGCCGTCGCCGCGGTGCTCGAGATTCGGCTGAGGAAAGACGAAATCCTCGAGCGCTATATCAACGACGTGCCGATGGGTGAGTACGAGGGCACGCCGATCGACGGGATGCCGCAGGCGGCGCGATATTTCTTCAACAAGGACCTGTCCGAGGTTACGCCGGCTGAGGCGGCGACGCTGATTGGAATGATCCAGGCGCCGACGCTGTACGATCCGCGGCGTCATCCCGACACTTGCCGCAAGCGGCGCGACGTCGTGCTCGGCGTGATGAAGGATGCAGGCGTGATCGACGACGCCACCTACACCGCCGCCGTGGCGACGCCGATTCAAATCACCAAGCCGCCGGGACTGCGCCGCGCGCCATATTTCACCGACTACGTGACCGCGTTCGTGAGTAAGATTCCCGGTTTCGACGGCCATCTCGAGGGACTCAAGGTTTACACGACGCTCGACACCGAACTTCAGAGCGACGCCGTCGATGCGGTCACGGAGAATATCGCGCAACTCGAAAAGAATCATCACCGGCTACGGCGCACGAAGATTGACGGCAAGTTGCAAACGTCGATGGTTGCGCTGGATGCCGAGACTGGCGCAATTCGCGCGATGATCGGCGGACGCGACTACTCTCAGAGCCAGTTTAATCGTGCGGCGAATGCGGAGCGGCAGCCCGGGTCGGCCTTCAAGCCGATCGTTTATCTGGCGGCGCTCGATCCCGATCGCGCGCCGTTCTCGCCGCCGCTCACTCTCGCCTCGACGCTTCCCGACGAGCCGATGACGTTCCCCGACGGATGGACGCCCGCGAATTACGAACGCACCTATCAACCGCAGGTGACCGTCGTGCAAGCGTTGTACGAATCCCTCAACGTGCCGACCGCATACGTAGGCAGCCGGCTCGGGCCCGCGACGATCGTCAAAACGGCGCACGAGGTGGGCATCCACGAGGATCTTCCCGCAGTGCTGCCGATTTCAATTGGCGCCGACGAAACTACGCTGCTCGAGCTCACTTCTGCGTACCAGGTTTTCGCGACCGAGGGCCGGCAGTCGCCGCCGTATGCCGTCGAGGCGGTCGTCGACGCGAAGGGCCATCTGATTTACCAGCACGAGGACGAAGAGAATCGCGTAATTCGCCCCGCCGTTGCATATCTGATCACGGGCGCTCTCAAAGCCGTACTGCGCTATGGAACCGGCGCGAGCGCGGGCCGCCTGGGGCTGGATTTTCCCGCGGCGGGCAAGACCGGCACGACGCAGGATTACAAGGATGCGTACTTCATTGGGTATACGCCGGCGATCGTATGCGGAGTGTGGGTCGGCTTCGACGAGCCCGAGAGCCTGGGCCTGACAGGCGCGCAGGCAGCGCTTCCTGCGTGGGTTCAGTTCATGCAGGATGCGGCGCCGGCTGATCCGGAGGACTTCCCCGAGCCGTCGGGCATCACGATGGCAACGATCGATCCTGAGTCCGGCGGATTAGCGACCTCGGCGTGCCCCAAACAGGTCTCGTTGCCATTTCTGATCGGCAGCGAACCGACGCAGATTTGTTCTCTCCACGGTGGAATCTTCGCGAGCGCTCCGCCGCCTGTGCCAGTGTCAACGACGATGCCGCCAGCGCCTTCAACTGCTCCGCCGCAGCCAGTCGCGTCGGCCAGTCCGTCGTCGTCTGATGTGTTTGGCGCAGTCGGCAAGTTCTTTAGCGGGCTATTTACGCACTAGATTGCTCAGCCCCCATCGACGAATCCTGATCGTGAAACTTTTTCGCCCTAAATTCGTCTAATCCGCGCGCCTCTGATACCGTATAATGAGTTTTGGAGCCGGGCTCGTTTGCAGAAGCATTTTTTCATTTGCGCCCGATGGGGGCGAGTTGCAGTCGCCGCGCTAAGCGTTGTCGGATTGATCGGTCTGGTTGCGGCGAGCGGATGTATCAACGGCGAGACGATCGAATCGCCGTCGCACGACGGGTCCTCTGAATCTGCCGCCGCATCGCGTAAATCGGTCGCGTTGGTCAACGTCAAAGCCGCTATTCCAGTGGCCGGGGACGTGCTGATCGCGGGCGGCGCGGACGCGTCAAGTCAAACTCTCGCCACGGCGGAGTTCTACGATCCTTCGTCGGGCCAGTTCGTCGCGACTGGCAGCGCGGCGTCGAGTCGCGCGGGCGCATCGGCTGCGCCACTCTCGCCGACCCAGGTGTCGCTTGCCGGCGGCTTCAGCGGCAGTGCCGCGATCAAAAATTTCTCGCTCACCCTGGACGGCAGCGTGCTGAGCAGTGCGGAGGTCTTCGACGAGACTACCGGAGCGTTCTCGCCGCTGGCGAAGATGACGACGCCGCGGATGGGCTTTACCGCGACGACCCTGGCTAACGGCAAGGTGCTGGTGGTCGGAGGCCAGGACAGTCTCGGCAACGTTCTCGACACCGCCGAGCTGTACGATCCCGCCGCGCACAAGTTCGTCGCGGTGAACAACGCGATGAGCGATCGGCGGATGTTCCATACCGCGACGCTGCTGCTCGGCGGCAAAGTGCTGGTGGCAGGTGGAGCGACGAATCTTTCCGGCGACACAACCAACTCTGTGGACATTTACGATCCAGCATCGAACTCGTTCACTGCCGCCGCTTTTCCGTTGGACCATCAACGCGCCGCCCATACCGCGACGCTGTTTCGCGCGGGCCCGCTGGCCGGCAGGGTGCTGTTGACGGGCGGAGTCGGCGGCTCGAGCTTTTTTTTCAAGGACAGCAGTGCGGAGATTTACGATCCCGCTTCGCAACAGTTCGCGTTGCTGTCGGGCTTCATGAACGAGCCGCGCTCGATGCACACGGCCACGCTGCTCGACGACGGGAGCGTGTTGCTCGCGGGCGGATTCAGCGGAACAGTCGCAATCTCGGGCGGTACGCTTTCGAGCGCATCCGGATTGATCAGCAATTCGGCGGAGACTTTCGATCCGACCGCCGGAGATTTTACTTGTGTCGGCGGATTTAACACCGAAACACTGCGATGCAATCAATCGATGAGTGCGGCGCGCGCGGGACATACGGCAACGCTGCTCGCGACCGGCCCGCAACCGCATCGCGTGCTGATCGCCGGTGGAATTGGAGCCGCCGACCCAGCCGCCCACGGCACCGCGCTCAGCAGCGCCGACCTGTTCAATCCTGCGTCCGGCGGCAGCTTCAGCGCGACCGGCGCGATGTCGACGGCGCGCGCCCTGCACACCGCAACCTTACTCCGCTAGTCCTGTCTCCTCTCCCTGTCAGGGAGAGGATGAAGGCGAGGGTCCGAACGCAGCGCGCGATTTTTTTGGGGCGCGATTCAAGATTCTGCTCTGTTCCGAACGCGTTCAGACGGAGGTCACCTCGAGCGCGATTCGCGCCTGCCCGCTCATGCCGCTGCCAGTCTGCGGATCTGCAGGAGGCTGAGCGACGCCGCTGCCATCGGTCGCGCGTACGCGCAACATGAAATCGCCCGCGGCCTGAGGCGCGAAGCGATATTTCCAGACCGTCCACACGTACGGCGAGCTGTTCTCTATGAGTTGCGCGTTGCGCCAGGTGACACCGTCATCCGACGACACCTCGACCCGCTTGATTCCCGACGGTCCGGCCAGCGCCCAACCGTAGATATCCAGCGGCGCGGTCACCTTGGCCCTTCGATCGAAAATCGACATCAGCCCGCCTTCGACGCGCGGCGAGAAAAAACCTGAGTTGACCTTGCACCAGCATGTGTCGCTCCATCCGCGAACCTCCCAGTAGCCGGGGATTTCGTGGTCGGCAAATTCAAGCTCGGTGATCCACTTCGGCTGCTTCATTCCGTACTTTCCCGGAATGAAAATTCTGAGCGGGTATCCATGCTCGGGTGGCAGCGGCTCGCCGTTCATCAGGTACGGCAGAAAATTTTCCTCGCGCATCAGTTCGTCGATCGGCAACACCGTATGATAGCCGTCAGCCCCGCGCATCGCTACGAACCTGGCGCCCTGCTTGACGCGCGCCCGCTCCAGGAGCGCCCGCAATTTGACGCCGGTCCAGTTGGCGTTGCTGATAGCTGTGCCGTCGGGTGGATTCGAGATGCATTCGAGCGTCAGCATCTCGTCGACCTTCGGGAGCTTGCGAATATCGGCGTAGGAAAATTGGAGCGGATTCTCGACGAGTCCTTTGATGCTGAAGCGCCACGAATTGACGTCCACCAACGGCGTGCTCGCGTAGGACGTCACGTAAAAATTCGCATTCGGCGTCGGTCCGCCGAATTTCGACACGCTCGCGGCTGCGCGCGCGATTCTCCTGCTCAGCGGGATGCCGGCGAGCGCGACTGCGGCGCCTGATGCGATCAGAAATTTTCTGCGACTGATTGGCGATTGTGGTTTCGAGCGAACATCCATCACTTACTTCAACGCCGGCTCGAGCGGGCGAGTTCCCAGGTTCTTTCAGCAGTTGGTCATTCGAGCGGCTCGTCTGCATCGACGCCGTCAGTCTCCTCTGAATCATTGGCCGCGAACGGTTCCTGCGGATTCGACGCGTCGGCGACCAGCTTGCGCGACACGATGATGAACGCGGAGTGCGCGATCATCCTGAAATGCGGCCGCACGCTCATCCCCTTCACCTGCCAATGACGTAGCAGTGTCTCGAAGCTCTCGATCTCACCGAAATCGCTCCGCGCCTGGATCGCTTCGACGGTGTCCTTCAGTTGCACCGCCGTCGGCACGTAGCAGACCAGCACGGCGCCGGGCCGAAGCGCAGCCGCCGCGACCGCGAGCGCGCGCCCAGGCTCCGCGAGATCGAGGAACATCCGATCGACGCCGGTCTCGTCGAAGCCGGCGTAGAGATCGCGCACCTTGATCGTCCAGTTCGGCGCATCTCCGAAAAACGCCGCGACGTTTTTGCGCGTGGCGTCGGCGAAATCCTCGCGCAGCTCGTACGAGATAACGCGTCCCGCCGGTCCGACCGCTCTCAGCAGCGCAATCGTGAGCGCGCCCGCGCCGGTGCCGCCTTCGATCACCGTCGCGCCCGGAAACACGTCGCCCCACACCAGCAGCGGCCCGGTGTCCTTGGGATAAATCACCTGCGACGCGCGCGGCAGATGCGGGATCAGGTCGGCGTAGGTTGGCCGCAACACCAGGAACGCTTCGCCGGTCGAGAACTTGACCCGCGAACCTTCTTCGACGCCGAACAGATCGTCGGCGCGAAGTTCGCCGCGGATGAGCAGTTTCTTGCCCGCCCGCAGCATCTTCATGTACCGGCGACCCTTGCGATCGATAAAAATAACGGCGTCGTTCTCTTTGAGGCGGGAGTCCAAGATGATTCAACGCTTGCACGCATCGCGAGCGCCCGCAACACACCGCGCGCCGCCTATTGACTATGCCGCCCTGCGACCTTACCTTTGAGAATGCACCCGGCCAGATGGTATCATCCAGTGGCCGGGTTGTTTTGCGTAAACGTTGATCTGATTCCAAATCCAGATAGTCGGGCCGATAATCCAACTCGAGAGCATTTCACGTCATGGCAGAGAAAAAAGCTAAGACCGCTGAGAAAAACGCGGGCCTCCAGCAAAAACACATCTGTCCCAGTTGCGGAGCCGAAAGCAAAGTGACCAAGTTCGCCGGTTTCGGCCGCAAGGGCTTCTACCTGGTCTGCGAAAAGGCTTGCGGCTTCGTCGGACGCACGCGATAAGCGGGCAGGGGGATTCCGAGATGGGCAGAGCGCGCAAGAGCAAGACGTCCAAGCGCGACAAGTACGCTTCGTTCGGCGATATGGCGGACGAGGCGGACGAAGATGCCGACCTTCCCAAGGACGAAGCCGGCCGGCGAAAAATAAAGCGCCAGTACGGTGAGCTGCTCGGCATCCGGATCGAAAAGCTGCGCGGCAGAATCCTGAACCGCGAACGAATCAACAAAACGATCGAGGGCATCTACTTCATCTGCGCCTCATGCCTGAAAGTTTGCCACTCGCTCGACGACGGGCTCAGCGAAGATCCCGCCAACCAGAACAATCTGTGCGGCGCGTGCGCCAAAATCCAGGCTGCCGCCACCAGCGCAGCCGCGGCGGCCAAAGAGAGCGCAGGATCATCGCATCGAGCAACCCGATCGACGCGCAAGCGCGCAGCCGCGAGCTGACCTGCTTGTGCGCATGACGACGAAAAGCTAAACAGGGCCGATGTCTTTACAGCTCATTCGTCCCGACATCAATCTCGATTTCGTCGGGAAGCGCTATTTCTTCGTGGCACTTTCGACCGCGATCAATATTCTCGCGATCGTGTTGCTGTTCACCAAGGGCCTCAACTACGGCGTCGATTTCGTCGGCGGCAGCGTCGCGCAAATCGAGTTCACTGCCCGTACCAACGGCGACGCTATCCGCAAGGCGCTGGCGCCGCTCGACCTCGGCGAAGTTACAGTGCAGGACTTCGGCAAGGCTGGACAGTCGTTCCTGGCCCGGTTCGGAGCGGCGAAGAACATCGGCAGCATCGGGCCCAAGCTCGAAGCGGCACTCGACAAAGCATACGGCCCGGGCGCCGCAAAGGTCGTGCGAGTCGAGAGCGTTGGCGCCAAGGTCGGCAGCGATCTCCGGCGCAAGGGTTTCGCCGCCGTTATCATCGCGACCATCTTCATGGGCGTGTACATCGCCATCCAGTTCCGCCACGTGAGCTGGAGTTTTGGCGCCGGCGCCGTTATCGCGTTGATTCACGACGTGCTGGTCGTGATGTTCGCTCTCGTCATCAGCCAGTACCAGTTCGATCTGACGACGCTCGCCGCGGTGTTGACGGTTATCGGTTACTCGGTGCATGACACGATCATCGTGTCGGACCGAATCCGCGAGGATTCGGCCAAGCGCCGGCGCGAGCCGATCGCGTCGATTATGAATCGCGCGATTAACGAGACTCTTTCGCGCACGATCCTGACCTCGGGCACGGCCATCGTCGTGCTGCTCTCGCTGCTCGCATTCGGCGGACCGATCCTGCGCCCGTCGGCATTCACGCTCCTGATCGGGTTCATCACGGGCACCTATTCGTCGATCTATATCGCCGGCCCGGTGGTGCTGTTCTGGGAGGGCGGCTCCGGCCGCACGCAGAAGGGCGCGGGCTCCTCGCGCGCCGCCTGATCTACATTGAAAACCGGCCGCGGCATCTACTCGATCGCCAGTGCTCGGCCGCTCGAGCGCAACGCAGATTCAGTCGTGCTGACGCTAAGCCTGGAGCGCGCCGACGGAATCGAGAAGGTCGCGCTCAGATGCCGGATCGCAACCGGATTGATCGGCGCAGCCGACACACCTGAAAAGTTAGTCGAGCGAATCACGCCGTGGCTCGAGCGCGAATTCGAACAAACACGCGAAGCGGCGTTGAAGTCGATCCGCACCGAGCGCAAGTTGCTCGAGATTTCCTTCGATGCCGCACATCCCGGGCCGTTCGCGTAGCAGCTTGAGTCATTCAAAGTTGCCCTTGCAACGCGCTTGGTGTTGTTGGGACTATGCGTCGCGGGGGTTCCAAATGAAAATCCGGCTAACCAGGATCGACGAATGAATCGACGCCAATTCTTTCGACTTGGCGCCACAATGGCTGGAGCAATGGGCGTGGCTGTGACCGCGAACCGCGGCGAGTCGACGGCTTGGGCCGAGGACGCAGCGGCGGAGGACAGCCCTGCCTCCAACGCTTTCGGCAAGCGCAACGGCTCAGTCAGTCGCGCCTACCAGTATCTCTCTTTCGCAATGGACGCGTATCAGCGGGGCCAGACGCCACGACTCGTCCAGAGCCATGCCGATTCTACGGGACTCGGCAGTACTGCGTTCGTCTACGACAACTCTCTGGCGATCCTCGCCTATCTCACGCGGCGGAAGGGCGATGACGTAGCCCGCGCGATGCTGCTCGGCGACAGTTTCCTCTACGCACAGGCGCATGACCCAACCTTCACCGACGGTCGTGTGCGGCAGGCCTACTGGGTCGGCCCGTTCACACTGCCGTACGCCAGCAATGATTCGTACTTTGTCCGGCAGGACGGCACCGTCAATCTCGTCGGCGCCCCGTGGTTCTTCATCGGCAGCTCGGTCTCGGACATGAGCTGGGTGGGGATCGCACTGGCGCGATTGTTCGCGCAGACCGGCAAGTCGCGCTACCTCGACGGATCGGTTCGGCTCGCGCAGTGGATCGTGAACAACGCCTTCGACACCGTCGGACTGGGCGGCTACAGCTTCGGCGTGGACGGCAAGAACCAGCGATTGAGCCTGATGAAGCTGACCGAGCACAACGCCGACGTCTACGGGTTCTTCACCAACCTGCTGGCTCCGCTCACCGGTGATTCGAACTGGACCAATCTTGGCCAGCACGCGCTCGAGTTTGTCGAGCGTATGTGGAACGCCGACGACGGTTTCTTTTACACCGGCTCGAACGACGGCAAGACGATCGACACTGCCGTGGTGTTGGAAGAGGTGCAGTCAGAGGCCTACCTCGCGATGCTGGACGGCCGCTATGCGGCCTCGCTCGACTGGTCGAAGACCAACTTGATTGCTACCGACACGCCGCAGTCTCTTAACTCCAGCTTGACCGGTAACCTGCGGTTGAGCGGGGTGACCTTCGCCGACGTCAGCCGGCGTGCGACCGAGCGGGCGGGCGCGGCTGATCCGTTGCCCGATCCGGACGCCGTCTGGCTCGAGGGCAACGGACACATGGTGGCGGCCCTCCGCGCTCGCAGGCGAAAGGCGGCGCGCGATTTGCCGACCTTCTACGGCGACCTCGCCACTGCCGCCGAGTACCAGAGTCACATCATCCTGGCGCAGTCCGAACTCGGCCGGGGCCAAACGATCAACAAGCTGGCGATTCCCAATGGATCAGGCGTGGTCGCAGCGTCCAGCGTCCTCAACACCGGAACCGGGTTCTCCTACTTCCCGAATATTCACCTCGCCGCCACGTCGTGGTACTTGATCGGCGCATCAGCGGGCAACCCGTACCAGTTGTGAGCGTTCGCCAGATCGGGTGATGCGCTCGCAGAACCCTCACCTACCGGCCGCGATGAGGCCGGCCGCCGCTCCCGTGAAATAACGGGCGAGGTAAACTGCCGACCGAGAGCAAAGTAGTGCGCTGCGCGCAACTTTGCGATTGACACTGGGTGCAGGGGTCACCCCTGCCGAAGGAAGTGTGAAACCCACCGCGGGTTTCACATTCAATGAAGTCATTTCTCCCAGCTCGCCCGTTCGCGCTATACGATTGGATCGCAAACGCATGACGAGAGGAGCCTCGCGATGTCCATCCAAATTCGCCGCGCCACCGAGGCTGACATCCCGGAACTTACGCGGCTGGTTGCCGCGCTTGCCGCGTGGGAGCAATCACTCGACCCGCGCGTGCAATTCGATTGGGACGGCATCCGCGATGCACCCAACTGGCTAAAGCTAGTGCTCAATCGCGGCCATCATGCGGTCTGGGTCGCGGACACCGGGAGCGGCGACGCTCGCCTGGTTGGTCATCTGTGGATTCGCCTCAAGCGCCAGACCGACGGCGCCCTTCCACAATCGATCGGTTATATCAGCCAGGCTTTTATGGAGGAGGGCTTCCGAGGACGCGGGCTAATGAAGCCGATGCTCGAGGCCGCCTACGAATGGTTCCGCGACGCGGGCATCACGGTCGTGACGCTGAGCGTGCTGCATCGCAACTGGGTGGGTGCGACAGCATGGCATCGCTTAGGCTTCAGCGACTGGCGCGAGGAGCGCCGGATGGACCTGAAACCGCGCTCGAAATAGCTCGACCTCCTGTCCTTTGACCGCTCGGTGAGTCTTGATATTGTCCTTGACAGACGGGCGCAATCTGCCTTACTAGACTGAATGGGTCCAGTATTCCGGCGGCACTCATTTCGTTTGACCGGTTGGGCCAAGATGCCTATATTATACCTAACAGGTCCACTATTATTGTCTCGACGATTTTGGGCGGTACGAACCTGAAGATTTGTTGAATGGACGCTGAAAAAAGATGCTGAAGAAGCCTGTTTATATGGACAATCATGCGACCACGCGGGTCGATTCGCGTGTGCTCGATGCGATGCTTCCGTATTTCACCGAGAAGTTCGGCAACGCCGCCAGCCGCAACCATAGCTTCGGTTGGGAGGCGGAAGAGGCTGTCGATCGCTCGCGTAACCAGATCGCCGCACTGATTGGCGCGAAGTCCAAGGAAATCATTTTCACCAGCGGCGCCACAGAATCCGACAACCTGGCAATCAAGGGCGTCGTCGAGTTTTACAAAGACAAGGGCAACCACATCATCAGTTGCGTCACCGAGCACAAGGCTGTGCTCGACAGTTGCCGCGCGCTCGAGCGTGCGGGCAAGGCGACGGTTACGTATCTGCCGGTCGACAAGTACGGGATGGTCGATCCAGACGCGGTGCGCCGCGCGATCACCGACAAGACCGTGCTGATCACGATCATGTGGGCCAACAACGAGATCGGCACGATTCATCCGATTGCCGAGATCGGCAAGATCGCGAAAGAAAAAGGAATCGTCTTTCACACCGACGCGGTCCAGGCGATTGGCAAGGTGCCGGTTGATGTTGAAAAGGCGGGCGTCGATCTCGCGTCGATCACCGCGCACAAGATTTACGGGCCGAAGGGAATCGGCGCGATTTACGTCCGCTCGAAGGGGCCGCGCGTGCGGCTGACTCCGCAGATGGACGGCGGCGGCCATGAGCGCGGGATGCGCTCCGGCACACTCAACGTGCCGGGAATCGTCGGGCTTGGCGCGGCGTGCGAAATCGCGGGCAAGGAAATGCCGGACGAAGCGCAGCGCCTGATCCAGTTGCGCAGTCAGCTGCAGGCTGGACTGTTCGAACGCCTCGACGAGATTTACGTCAACGGTCATCCAACTGAGCGCCTGCCGGGCAATCTGAACGTGAGCTTTGCGTACGTCGAAGGTGAGTCGCTATTGATGGGTATCAACGATATCGCCGTCAGCTCCGGTTCCGCGTGCACGTCGGCGACGCTCGAGCCGTCATATGTCATCCGCGCGCTGGGAATCGACGACGAACTCGCGCACAGCTCGATTCGTTTCGGGCTGGGCCGCTTCAACACGCTGGAAGAAGTCGATTACGTGACGGATCGGGTGAGCAAGGAAGTGAAGCGGCTGCGCGAAATGTCGCCGCTGTACGAGATGGCGAAGGAAGGAATCGATCTCAAGTCGGTCAATTGGAAGTCGTAACACGAAGTCATCTAGACGCGCGCCGTCAAGGAAAGCGGACCAAGCGTATCGTCAAGATACACTGAAATAGGGAAAAATCATGGCTTACTCAGATAAGGTTATCGAGCACTACAACAATCCGCGCAATGTCGGCAGCTTCGCCAAGGACGAGCCGGGCGTCGGCACCGGTGTCGTCGGCGCGCCCGAATGTGGCGACGTGATGAAGCTGCAGCTGAAGATCAGCGACACCGGCGTGATCGAGGACGCGCGCTTCAAGACCTTCGGATGCGGCAGCGCGATCGCCAGTTCGAGCTACGTCACCGAACTGGTCAAGGGCAAGCATATCGACGAGGCGATGACGATCAAGAACACCGTCATCGTCAAGGAACTCAACTTGCCGCCGGTGAAGATTCACTGTTCGGTGCTGGCCGAGGACGCAATCAAGGCTGCGATCACCGACTGGCGCAAGCGCAAGGGTGACGACGTCGCTGCGCAAGAGCCGGCCAAATCGAAGGAGGCGTAACTTCTCGTGGCTGTGATTTCACTTTCCGAGGGCGCTGCCCAGAAGATCAAGCAGCTCGTCGCCGACAAGGGCGAAGGCGCGGGGCTTCGTGTGAAGGTGGTCGGCGGTGGATGCTCGGGCTTGCAGTACCGGATGGAAATCGACGCCGCCAAGGAACGCGACAAGGTTTTCGAGCGCGACGGTGCGCGCTTGATCGTGGACAAGAAAAGTTTTCTCTACCTCAACGGCTCGGAGCTCGATTACGGCGAAGAACTGATGTCGTCGGGCTTCAAGGTCGTCAATCCTAATGCTAAGCGCAGTTGCGGATGTGGAGAATCGTTCGTCGTATGAACGAGTGGACGTGGGGACTGCTGTCTCAAGATGATCGAATGCCCTTCATGTGGACGGCGGCAGGAGCCGTCGCTGATTTGCGCTGAGTGCGGGTCGCCGCTCGCGGCGCCGCTCGATTGTTTCGCAGCGCTGGGGATTCCCCGGATGCTGACGATCGACGTCGACGCACTCGAGCACCGCTATCACGAGTTGAGCCGCAAGATTCATCCCGACCGGTTCGCCTCGAAGGGCGTTGCCGCGCGCGACGCAAGTCTCCGCGCGACCGCGACTTTGACTCGCAGCTATCGCACGCTCCGCGACCCCGTAGCGCGCGGTCTTTACTGGCTCGAACTCAACGGTGAAAAGCTGGCGGAGAACAACAAGCGCGTCCCGCCTGAGCTGGCCGAGCTGGTTTTCGAAGTGCAGGAGCAACTCGCCGAGATGCAATTGGCGGACCCTGAGGATGCGCACGAACGCGCGACCCAGGTCGCGGCGCGCCGGGTTCAGCTTCAATTCACGATGGATGAAAAGATGGCCGAGCTCGACCAGAATTTTGCGAAATGGGACCAGCCGGGACAGGAAAAAGTGCTTACATTGGAATTGAAGGCCATACTCTCGAGCATCGCTTATTTGCGCACCCTGATTCGCGACGTCGATCGCGCGCTCGAGAACTCCAAGGCCGCCTGACCTGACTTAATACTGAAAAAGATGGCACGAATTTTTGGCATAGACCTCGGCACCACCAACAGCCTGATTGCTGCGATGGAAGATGGCGCTCCGCGCGTCATTCCGGTCGGCGAGAAGGGCAGTGCTCTCCTGCCGAGCGTCGTTGCGATTGCTCCTGACGGCACTGTGACCGTCGGCGAACGCGCGATCGAGATGGAACCGCATCTAACGGTCGAGCGCGACGGTCGTGTGAGCGCAGTCGGATTTGCCGGCGGCGAATACGGCGCCGTCATCCGATCCGTCAAGCGATACATGGGATTGGGCGGCGACGAAATCGCGCCCAAAGATCGCGCGCGCTACACCTTCGCCGATCTGAGCGGCCCGGTCGTGCGCTTTCAAATCGGCAAGCGCGTCTTCACACCCTCGCAAATTTCCGCCGAGATTCTGCGCGCACTCAAGGACGGCGCCGAACGTGCATTCGCTGCGGCCGGCAAGGACGAAAAAGTCGAGCGCGTCGTCATCACCGTTCCAGCCTACTTCGACGACGGTCAGCGCCAGGCCACCAAGGACGCCGGCCGTCTCGCCGGTCTCGAAGTCGTGCGCCTGGTGAATGAGCCGACGGCAGCGTCGCTCGCTTACGGCCTCAACAAGATGGCGACAGGAAACGTCGCAGTCTTTGACTTCGGCGGCGGCACTTTCGACATCTCGATTCTCAGCATCAAGGAAGGAATCTTCGAGGTGCTCGCGACCAACGGCGATACGCATCTTGGCGGCGATGATATCGACCGCGCGATCGTCGATTGGCTGCTCGCCGGACTTCCCGACACGCTGAAGCTCGATCGTCACGTCTGGAACAGCGCGCGCATGGCGGCCGAGGACGCCAAGAAACGCCTGACTGACGCGGCAGAGACAGAAGTCGTCGTCGAACTTCCCGGGCATTCGATTCGCAAGCACCTGACGCGCGACGCGCTCGAGCAGACGGCCGCGCCCTTCATCGCGCGCACTCTCAAGCGATGCGAACTGGCCGTCGCCGACGCCAAGCTGACGCCCGCGAACATCGACGCGGTCGTGCTGGTCGGCGGCTCGACTCGGATGCCGCTCGTCCGCCGGCGCGTAGCAGAGATGTTCCATAGAGAACCCCTGTGCTCGATAGATCCTGACCAGGTGGTCGCTTTGGGAGCTGCCGTTCAGGCTTCTGTGCTAATGGGCACTCAAGGCGACATGCTCCTGCTCGACGTGGTTCCGCTGTCGCTGGGTATCGAAACGATGGGGGGCGTAATGGAACGTCTGATACATCGTAATACCACGATTCCGACCAGCGTAGCTGAAGGCTTCACCACGGCTGTGGATAATCAAACACATGTTGATATCCATGTTTTGCAAGGAGAACGAGAGCTTGCTAAAGATTGCCGTAGCTTAGCGCGCTTCAAGCTTGGCCCCATTCAGGCTCAGCCGGCAGGGGTTCCGCGCATCGAGGTCACTTTCCTCATCGATGCAAACGGGATACTAAATGTCAATGCGCGCGATGAGCGCACGGGCCGCGAGCATTCGGTCGACGTCAAGCCGAGTTACGGCCTGACGGACGATGAAATCGAGCGAATGCTCGAAGAGGCCATCGATCTCGGGGAGCAGGACCTTGAAGAGCGCCTGCTGATTTCGGCCCGCAACGACGCCGAGCAAATCCTGGGCGCACTTCGAAAGCAGCTTGGCGAATTCGGCCCCCTGGTGGATGCCGGCGAGCGTGCGCGCATGGACGAGGTGGTGGAGCGGTTGGAGGCGGCCCGAACGGGAACCGATCGAGAGCTAATCGCAAAACTCGTCGAGGAGCTGAACGAGGTTACCACTCCGTTTGCGGAGCGGATCATGGACGCCGCCATCAAGCTGGCGCTCGAGAAGAAATCAGTGGAGGAGCTTTCCTAGCAAGGCGGCTTGCAACGAAAGCTTGGCCAGGGACGTACATTTACGATGGGACTCAAGTGGGATCAGGCCGAAGAGATAGCAGAGGTGCTCGCGGAAAATCATCCGGGGCTGGACCCGCTCGACGCGCGCTTCACTGACCTGCGTCAGTGGGTAATCGATCTCGACGAATTCGACGACAGCCGCGAAGGCTCAACCGAAGCCAAATTGGAAGCCATCCAGATGGCATGGCACGAAATATACAAGGAACAGAACGAAGACGATTCTGAATAGGCGTAGACGTAGCTACGTCATAAATTACGGGGAGGTGGGGCGGTGGAAGCAAATAGCACGACACTGAAGGCTGAGAACGGAGAGAAGATGCAGGAAAAGGAAACACTGGACGAGAGATTGCCGGGGCTGTTCGAGCCCGACACGCTTTTGCCCATTCAATACTTCGAGGCGATGCGCAAAAAGCATCTGCTCGAGGGTGAAAAGCGGCTCATCCTGAGCGTGCTCGAGGATGCGATCGAATGCTTCATGAAGTGCATCGACGCGTCCACCAGCAAGGGTCAGCGATTGTTCCGCGACGCCGACGAATGGATCGCGCACGAAGACAAGCGCTGGGTCTTTTCGTTCGACAACGTCTGCGACATGCTCGACATCAATCCCGAGTACATGCGGATGGGATTGCGCAAGTGGAAGGACAAGCGTCTGGACGCGATCGCGCGCCGGCGCGCGGCGATGGTGCTCGAAGCCGAGCGCGCCGCCGCTGAGGCTGCGATGCAGCCTGCGGTAGCAGCGCCTCCCGCGGCGGCCGCGCCAGCGGTCGTGGTGCACAAGCCCGCGACGAAAGTCGCGGCCAAGGCGGCGCATGTGAAGCGTCGCCCCGAGCGCGTGCGTATCGCCAAGCGATCGGCGGGCAAACTGCGCAAAGCTCGCGCATAGCACAAGAACACAAACACAAAGCGGCGCGCGTGTCTTTCGACACGCGCGCCGCTTTCTTTCAGGTTCGCGACTAGACCCGCGCTTCCGCGCGTGTCGGCGACAGCCCCGCCACGATCACCCGCACGATCTCCCTGAGCTTGCGATGGTACCGCGCGCGGCTGGTCGCCGCGCTTTCGATTCCGTGCGCTGCCGCCACCAGCATCTCGGCCACGCCGTTCGCATCGAGCTGCATCTGCGACGGCTCAAGCTCTCCGACCCGCGTCGCCTCTTCGATCATCTCGCGCAACACTTTCATGTAGCGGCGCCCCGACTGCGTGAACAAATCCGACGACAGCCGGTTCTTCGAATCCATCAGCTCGGCCGCGTGCGCCGAGCGGTACACCGTCTCGAAAAAAAATCCGAACTTGGCCTCGAGCACCGCAACCAGACGCTCGTCGACAGGACCCCGCGTAGCGCGCGCTATCTTCACCCCGGACTCGGAGCGCTCGATCAGGTTCTCGGACAAGGCGCGAAAGATTTCCTCCTTGCTCTTGAAGCTCAGGTAGACGGTGCCCTTGGCGATCTCCGCTTCGCGCGCGATGTCGTCGATCGAGGTGCGCCGGTAGCCGTACTGGCTGAACAGCTTCAGCGCCGCGTCCAGAATAGCCGCACGCTTGGTTTCCGGCGCACCTTTTTTAGGAGAGTTCATCCCTGGCGTCTTTCGGATACGTCCTGCGTCAAGCAGGCAACTGAAGTTGTCGCTGCGGCCGCACCACCATCTCGAAGATATTCAGTTCTATCGGCTGCGTCACTGCGAACAGCACTGCGCGCGCGATGTCGTCAGCGGACGCCAGGAACATCTTGCCGGCCTTCGCGATCTGGTCCAACACTGCGGGCGGCAACTGATCGCCGGGCTGGAAATCCACGTTGATTCCGACTGAGCTCACGATGCCCTTGACGACCGCGGGCGGAAAGTTACGCGCGAAGTTGGTGGCGACCGCGCCCGGCATGATATTCACCACGCGAATCTTGTCGTTCTCCAGTTCCTTGCGCAGGGTCGTCGCGATCGAGTTCACCGCCCACTTGGTCGAGCCGTAAACGCCCGACGCCTCGTTGCGTCCCGCCACCGACGAGATATTTACGATGTGCCCGGCGGCACCGCAAGCGCGCATCGCGCGGATGGCCGCCTGCGATCCCACCAGCAGCGCGAGCACGTTGACCTCGAGCATCTCGCGCCATCGCTCGGGGTCGCCTTCGATGATCGAGCTTGGGAACTCGAGGCCCGCGTTGTTGACCATGACATCGAGCCGGCCGGTCACCTTCACCGCTTTGTCCACCAGGCCCTGCACCTGTCTTACGTCGCGCGCGTCGAACGCGACCGCGGTGGCGCGTCCTCCGGCCTTCTCGACTGCCTTGACGCCTTCGTTGAGCGCCGACTCGGTGCGACCCGCGAGGAGCACGTGCGCGCCCGCCTCGCCAAGGCGAATCGCGATAGCGCGGCCGATTCCGCTGGACGCGCCGGTGACGATCGCAGTGCGACCCTTGAGCGATTGAGTGTCTGTCATGACTGAAACCTCCGTGACTGCGGCTGATTGACCAAATGACCGATTAATCTGAAACGGTCAATCAGACTATCAGCGCACAACACGCGAGCCTAGTGGCATTTTAAGCTCAGGCTAGCCGGCGGGAAGCCCGCGCCGCAGAGTCAACGCCGCAGCCGCGAGGCAGACGATCGTCACGGCGGAAAGTACGACTGGAGCTATGAAGAAGTATTTCAACGACAGCGCGCAAATGAAAATGTTGGCGGCCAGCAGGGTCATCACGAACGGCCGCGCTCGATTCGGATCGGTCTCGCTCAGGCTCGCGGCCTGCCAGGTCAGTGCGGTCAAGATCACAAGCTCGGCCGTAAACAAAAACCCGAGACCACGAAAGAAGTCCCACGGCGTGCGGTCCGATCCCATCGCGTCGAAATGGAAGTTCTGCATCGCAGCGAGCACTTTTTCCGAGCCCGGCGGTTGGCTATCGCTGAAATCGCCGACGAGGTGGATAGCCGCGAAGAATGCGAGCAGGCCTGCAGCGATCCGGAGCCAGGTTCGGGCTTTCATGTTTTGAACCGTATAGGCGGGACGTCGTGGTGCCGCAAGGCTGACGATTGGTGCGGTGGCCTTGCCAGCGGGGCGCGCACCTCGTAGCGTTTTACCGCAATCGTCATTCCAATCCCGCGATGCCCCTGCGAACGAAAATCGAATGTCCCGAATGCGACGCCGACCTGGTGGTCAAGCGCGGCGGCGTGTGCCCCAACTGCGGCGCGCGAATCACAGAGCATGTCGCCAAGGTCCGGGCGCGCGAGCGGCGAGTCGAGCAGGTCGTGGCGATCGTCGCGACGATCCTGGTGGTCGGCACGGTGGTCGTCACCAGCGGCGCGACGCTGCTCGAAGGAATCGCAGCCTACGCGATCGTCGGGGCGGTGATGTACTATCTCGCGCGCCGTACCTTTGTCTGAGTCTTCCATTTTTTGCTGTTCAGCGGCTCGCGTCTGAACGTTCATTTATTTTTCCAGCCTCTCGGGCTTCGCTCGCCAGGTGTGTCTGAACGTCTGTTCATCTCCATCGCCCTCAAACCTGAACATACGTTAACTCATTCTCTCCGTTGACGTTTTGCGATCCTTTTATTTCGAATTTAGTGCAACCTTATTCGTCAGATTGCGTATCTCTAACTGTGAACAGCAAGCGCGATGCAGAGAGTTTCGAAAACAGAGTCGATGGCATCCTTAATGCTCTCTCAATTAGGTAGAGGTAACCGATAATGAATTCCAAACGAGGTCTGATGACGGTGCTGGTTGGCTTCGCGGTGCTCGCGACGCCGATCGCGGCGGCGGCCAAAGATTACCACTACCAGAACCATGGCGCGCAGGTGTCGCGTTCTTACAGTGCGCCGGCCCGCATCGCGACCCGCAATGAATTCCGCAATCACGGAACGTGGGTTTCCCCGCCGGCGCGCGTCCGTGACTGGCACGAAGATCACCATGAATGGAATCGCGGCTGGGGGAACAACTACGGCAACAACTACGGGAACCCGGGGTACTACCCGGCGCCCGTTTACGCGGCTCCTGCGTATCCAGTAGCGGCGCCTTACTATGGCGGCGGGTATGGTGGCGGTTATGGCGGCGGAAATGGATGTCGAAATGCGCAGCGCGTCGTGAACACCTACAATCGCGACCGGAATTATGGGCATCCCGCGGCGGCGGCTGATTTGCTCCGACAGAATCAGTGGGCGTTCCGCAGTGGTTGTGCAGGTGCGGCGCCGTACGCCGGTGGCGGACTGCTTGGTGGGCTTGGCGGGCTGGGTGGATACGGTGGAACGCCGGCGTACGGCAACGGTGGTTACGGGCAGCCCTACGGCGGATATAACGGTGGGTACGGCCAGCCTTACGGCGGATCCTCGATGCTCGCGCCTTTGATTCAGCAATTCGTCCGGTAACCACGCATCCCTGATGCGACCCTGACGATCAACCGCGCCCCATCCCCTCCCGGCGGGGCGCGGAACTTTTAGACCGCGGCCAATCTTTCTATAGAGCGTAATATCTTTGTCCTGCGCTCTTCGGGCGTTTTGGCGAATGATGCAAACTGCAGCGCCGTCGTGGTGATTCCCGCGCGCGCGTAGTCGTCGAGCCTGCGCCGGCATTTCTCGGCCGTGCCGAATACGAAAATCTTGTCGACCATGTCGTCGGGAATCGTCTCGAGAGCTTTCTTGCGATTGCCGGCGTTCCACGCGTCGATCGCGATCGTCGCTTCCTTGTCGTAGCCAATCTCGCGGAAGAACTTGTTGTACTGCGGCACCGTGACGTAGGCCGTCAGCGATCGGCGGAACAGCGTCCGCGCGACGGCTTCGTCCTCGTCCACCGCACAGATTATTCTGCACACTACGTCCAGCGTGGCGGGATCCTTACCCACGGAGCGCATCCCCTCGCGCGTATGGTCGAGCATCGGCGCGACTGTTTCGGGCGTGATGAAGTTGACGATGACGCCGTCGCCCAGCTCGCCTGCCAGCCGCAGCATCCTGGTGCCCTGTGCGCCGATGTAGATTTTCGGCGGGTGCGTTATCGGCGTGTCGAGGCGAAAGCCGTTTATCTTGACCTTGGTGCCGGCGAGCGTGACCTTCTCGCCGCGAAAAATCGCGCGCAGCGCCTGGACCGTTTCGCGCATCTGCGTCACCGGTTTGTGAAACGGCACGCCCATCCACTGCTCGACGATATTCGGCGTCGAGATTCCAAGGCCCAGGATGAAGCGGCCGCCAGATAGCTCGTTGACGGTTACGGCGGACATCGCAATCAGCGGCGCCGGCCGCGTGAACACCGGGATGATCGCGCATCCGAAGTGCAGCTTGTCGCTGAGCATGGCCGCCGCGGCAATCGGCGCAAACGCGTCGGTCGAAAACGATTCATATGACCACGCGTCGGCGTAGCCGCATCGATCGGCGGTGCGCACCAGCTCGGGGAAGTGAGTGCCGTTGAACGGCTCGAACGGGATAGTGATTCCAAGTCGCATCTTGTGAACTCCTCAGTCCGACGAGACTACCGCAGCCGCTGGTATTTCGCCTACCTGCGATGCTCGCCGCCATCCGCCAGGTTCAGCACCTCCGCCAGATGTATCGGGCGCCGCGACGGGCAGAAGTGGCGAATCTGCGAGCGACACGAGAATCCGCCGGCGACGATGATCGCGTCGGCCGGCGCCCTATCGATTGCGGGAAACAAAACTCGCGCGCCAATCGCTTTCGACACTTCGAAATGCTCGCGATCATAGCCGAACGCGCCAGCCATCCCGCAGCATCCGGCGTCGAGCACCTCGAGTTCCGCGCCTGCCGCACGTGACAGCAGCGCGACCTCGTTGGTGATTCCGGCGAGCGCTTTCTGATGACAATGCCCCTGCACGATTGTTTTCCTGCGCAGCTCGGGCGGTACGAAATCCGGTGCCTCACGCGCTAGCAACTCGTCGAGCATAAATGAGTTCGAGGCGAGAGCCGTGGCTCGCGCGTCGTCGGGAAACAACGACGGCAACTCGTCGCGAAAGGTCAGGATACAACTAGGCTCCAGCCCGACGACGGGGATACCTACGGCGACGAATGGATCGAGCACGTCCATCACGTCGCGGAGCCGCGCCTTCGCAAGCTCCAGCATCCCCTGGTCGTAGAGCGGGCGGCCGCAGCATAACTGATTGCGCGGAACGATCACGCGAAGTCCGGCGCGCTCGAGAACTTCGACCGCGGCGATCGCGACCTGTGGTTCGAAAAAGTTGGTGAAGGTGTCGGGAAACAGGACGACCTCGTGCGTGCTCGCTCTGGGAGCCGTCCTGCGCTCGAACCACGAGCGGAAAGTCGGTCGTGCGAAGCGTGGCAACTCGCGATCCGGATGAATCGCGAGCGCTTTTTTCGCCAGCTCGCCGACAATCGGCGCATGCGACAGCGCGTTGGCGATCGATGGAACGTACGACGCGAGCCGCGCGACTTCGTTCAGCCTGCCGAAGAAAGCCGACGAGAGCGGACGCCGATGGCTTCGATAGTAGTTCGAGAAGAACTCCGCGCGATACGCGGCCATGTCCACCGACGATGGGCACTCGGCCTTGCATCCTTTGCACGACAGGCACAGATCGAGCGCATCGCGCACGGCAGGATCGGCGAAACCTTCGGGCAGCAGGTCGGTGGTCAACGCCTCGAACAGGATTCGCGCGCGACCGCGCGTCGAGTGAATTTCCTCGCGCGTCGCCATATACGACGGACACATCGTGCCCGCCTCGGTCTTGCGGCACTTCCCGATACCGACGCACTTGAGGGCAGCGCCCGCGAGTCCGCCTTCGGCGCTGAAGTTGAAGTGGGTGGCAATTTCGCGCGGCCGGTAGTTCGCGCCGAGCTTCAGATGCGAGTCGAGCGGATGCGGATCGACAATCACTCCGGGATTCATCTTCGAATCGGGATCGAAGATTCGCTTGAAGTCGCGGAACGCGTCGATCAGCTCAGGCCGGAACATCATAGGCAGCAACTCGGAACGCGCCAGCCCGTCACCGTGCTCGCCTGACAGCGAGCCGCCGAGATTCGCGACGAGCGCGCCAAGCTCCGTCATCGCCGCACGGAAGGTCTTGATTCCAGGTGCGCTCGCCAAATCGAAATTGACGCGTGCGTGAACGCATCCTTCGCCGAAGTGGCCGTAGTAGGTGGCCACCTCCAGGCTGTGGCCGCTGAGAATACGATCGAAGCCGCGCAGAAACGCGCCTAGGTTTGCGGGCGGCACCGCAGCGTCCTCGGCGCCCGGCCAACTGCGCGGGCGTCCCGGAATGAACGCGCTCGAGCCGAGGCCCGACTCGCGAATCTGCCAGACCGCGCCCTGCTCGCGCGCGTCTGCCAGGTAGGCGGTGCCGGCGCATTCGCGAAGCCCGCGCGCCTGTGCGATCACGCGCTCGGCACGCTCACGCGCTTCGTCGCGCGACGCTCCACCAAGCTCGACGAGCAGGAATGCTCGCCCGGCGGGCAGAAATCGCACTCCCGGCATCGCCTTGATACGCGCGAACTCGGGAAGATTCTGGTCGAAGCCTTCGAGCGCTTCGGGGCGATGATCTAGCAGCCACGGCATTTGGTCCGCCGCGGTAAATACGTCGTCGAATCCGAGCACCGCCAGCGCGAGTTCATTGGGACGCGGCACGGCGCGAATCGTCGCGCGCAGAACTGTTGCGAGCGTGCCTTCCGAGCCGACGATCGCGCGCGCCAGGTTGAAGCCGCGCTCGGGCATCAGCTCGTCGAGGTTGTAGCCGGAGACGCGACGCGGAAGTTTCGGGAAATGAGCGCGCACCGAATCCGCGGTTTGATCGCGAAGCTCGCGCAGCCGCGAGTAAACCTCGCCTTCGCGCCCGCCGTTTGCGATTGCCGCGACGAGTTCGACGTCGTCGATCCAGCCGGTCAACGAAAGTTGCGTTCCGTCGTAGAGGATGACTTCCAGCGCTTCGAGGTTGTCTACAGTCTTGCCGTACGCTGCAGAATGCGCGCCGCATGAATTGTTGCCAATCATCCCGCCGACGGTGCATCGATCTTTCGTGGAAGGATCCGGCGCGAAGAACAGGCCGTGCGGCGCGAGCGCGGCGTTGAGATGGCTCTGGATGACGCCGGGCTCGACCTGGGCGACGCGCGCGTCGGGGTCGATCGCGATCACGCGATTCATGTACTTCGAGAAATCGAGCACGAGCGCCGCGTTGCACGCCTGGCCGGCGAGGCTGGTGCCTCCGCCGCGCGCGAGAATCGGCATCGAGTTTTCGCGCGCGAGCGAGAGCGCCGCTATCACGTCGCCCTCGTGTCGCGGAATCACGATGCCAACGGGCACCTGACGATAGTTCGACGCGTCGGTGGCGTAGGCGGCGCGAGTGCCGACGTCGAAGCGCACTTCGCCTTCGATGGTGGCGCGTAGCTCAGACTCCAGCGCTGCAACTGAGTTCATGGCCGGTGATGATTGTTCCGCGTCATTCTAGAACGACATGAGGCCGCTCGTCGTGGTCAAATTGCGATTGGTCCTGGCGGTAGAATTAGCAATTTCTACCACCTATTGTGGTTTTTGGGTCAGGCATACCACAAAGGGTAGTTTCGTTCCGTCAAATTTTGTTGTCGGGAAGCAAAGGGTGCCGGATTGTGTGCGATATCCGCGACGATTGAGTTTTGTCGATGATCGATGGACATATCCGATCACGTAACACGTCCGGAGGACTTGGGGCAGGCTGAATAGTTCATGTTGAACAACTGGCCAGGTCGCTCGGAGGAGGGGCTGCTTGCTCCGGCGGCGTGCTGAGGCGAGGAACCTACCCCTAGCCCCTTCCCATAGTGGGAAGGGGAACCGGATTTAAATGGCGTGAGATACTTACATCGCGAAGATCAATTAAAGCGGGAGGTCTTTCAGGCCGGGCTTTGGGGCGCCGACTAGCGCGACCATCTTGCCTTCGGGGGCGCGATTTTCATGCATCGCCTGGTGGCATTCCGGAATCTCTTCGAACTTATAGGTCTTGGCAAGGCACGGATCGATCTTGCCGTCGAGCACGAGCTGATTGAAGGCGTACGCCTGCTCGTCGTTGGCGAAGTGCGAGCCTTGCAGGCGTTTCTGCCGCATCCACAGGTAACGCAAATCCGCCACCGCGTTGTAGCCGGTGGTGCCCGCGCAAATCACGACCATCCCGCCTGTGTCGCACACGAACACGGAAGTAGGAATAGTGTCTTCGCCGGGATGCTCGAACACGATACGCGGATTTTTGCGCTCGCCGACGATGTCCCAAATCGCTTTGCCGAACGCGCGGCATTCCGCGGCCCACTTGTTGTACAACGCGGTCTCTTTCCAATGTGGCATCATGCCCCAGTGCAAATATTTTTTCCGGTTGATGCAGCCCTTGGCGCCGAGCTTCATGCAGAAATCTATTTTGCGATCGTCGCCGACGATGCCGACTGGAATTCCGCCTTCGGCCTTGACGATCTGGATCGCCATGCATCCGAGCCCGCCCGACGCGCCCCAAATCAGCACCACGTCGCCACGGTGCACGATGTGCGGCGGCCATCCCATCAGCATCCGGTACGCGGTCGCGCCGACCAGGGTGGGGCCCGCCGCCTCTTCCCAGGTGAGATGCGTCGCCTTGGGCATACACTGATGCGCCTGCACGCGGGCGAATTGCGCGAAGCTGCCCCAGTTGGTTTCGTAGCCCCAAATCTTGAACGACGGGTCGTACATCGGATCGTCGCCGTCGCGCACGGCGGCGCAGTGGCGATCCCAGACGCCGCAATGAATCACGACGCGGTCGCCGACCTTGACGTTGTGCACGTCGTGGCCGGTTGCGTACACGATTCCCGACGCGTCGCTGCCGCCGATATGAAAATCAGAATGATCGTACTTCGCTTTTTGGCGGGCGCCGATCACGTCCACCGGCGAGCCCAGCGCAGCCCACACGTTGTTGAAATTGACACCCGCCGCCATCACGTAAACGAGAACTTCGTCGGCGCGGATTTCCGGCACCGCGATTTTCTCGACCTTGAACGCGTGCATGGGATCGCCGAAGCGATCCGCGCGGATAACCTGCGCGTACATCTGCTTTGGCACGTGCCCGACCGGGGGCACCTGGCCGATCTCGTAGATTTCCTTGTTGCTCATCTCAATTGTTCGCTGGTTACCACCGCGTCGATGCTCGGTGACGAGCGACGGCGTCGGTTGGCTCCAATCCTGGTTCGAGGTCGCGGCATTGCGCGCCGGAATTAGCTACCTGTTTGCCGCAGATTTGACAATACTAACCTTTCACATGTTAGGGAACGGGAAGGTTAGATTTTAATGAAACCCGCCGTGGGTTTCATACTTCCTTGGGCAGGGGTGACCCCTGCACCCAGTGATAACATTGACGCGCCAGTGTGAATTCCATAAAAAACGGATTCGGCTTCAGGACTTTTCGCTATTCTACGATCATAAGGAAGCAAGGCAGCCTGACCCATATGGCGGTGCACAAAATCGAGCGTGGCCACTACTTCGAGGACTTCGAGGTCGGCCATCTTTTCAAGCATCATTGGGGTCGCACGATTACCGAAGGCGACAACAGTTTTTTCTCCAGCGTCACGATGAACTTCAACCCCAGCTACTTCAATCGCGAGTACGCGCAGAGCCTCGGCTACAAGAACGTGGTCGTCAATCATCTGCTGGTGATGAACGTGGTGTTCGGGCTTTCGGTCGAGGATTTGAGCGAACGCGCGATCGCGCATCTCGGCTACGAGAAAATGAAGTGGCACGAGACAGTTTATCCCGGCGATACGATCACGTCGGAGTCTCTCGTGCTGTCAAAGCGTGATACCTCGCGGCCCGATCGCGGCGTGGTGAAGTTTCGCACCACCGGCTACAACCAACGCGGCGAAAAGGTACTCGAGTACGAGCGGCCGGTCCTGATTCGCAAGCGCAATCCTCCCGCTTAGGAGCATACGATGCCTCTGGTTACGCCTGAGCATGAATTTATCCGGCGATCGGTCCGCGAATTTGTCGAGGCCGAGGTCAAGCCGATCGCGAATGACCTCGACCGGGCTAACAAGGAAATTCCTGAAAAAATTCTCAAGCAGATGGCCGAGCTTGGCTACTTCGGCGTGATATTTCCCGCCGAAGAGGGCGGCATGGGCCTCGATTACATCTCGATGGCGATCGTTACCGAGGAGTTGTCGCGCGGATGGCTCAGCGTCGGCTCCGTGATGACGCGCAATATCATCACCGGCACTCTGATCAGCGCCAACGGCACCCCCGAGCAGAAAAAGAAATTCCTGCCGCCGATCGCGCGCGGCGAGATTCTGACCGCGGCTGCATTCACCGAGCCAGATTCGGGCAGCGACACGGCATCGTTCAAGACGCGCGCGGTGAAGGATGGCGACGGTTACCTGATCAAGGGCTCGAAGATGTGGTGCACGTTCGCCAATCGCGCGCACATGCTTACCGTGATGACGCGCACCGACCCAGACATGTCGAAGAAGCATAAGGGGCTGTCGCTGATACTGTTCGAGAAGAAGCCCGGCGACGACTTTATGCCGCCGCAGTTGACCGGCTCGCCGATCCCGACGATCGGATATCACGGGATGCGCAGTTACGCGCTGCAGTTCGACGATGCGTTCGCACCCAAGGCGAATTTGATTGGCGGTGTGGAAGGGCGTGGATTTTATCAGTTGATGGCGAGTTACGAAGCGGCGCGAATCCAGACCGCGGCGCGCGGCGTCGGCGTCGCGCAAGCGGCGTTCGAATGCGCGGTCAAGTACGCGAAGGATCGCAAGCAGTTCGGACAGCCGATCGGCGACTTCCAGGTGATCAGGCACAAGCTCGCGCACATGGCGGTCGAGATCGAAGCGGCGCGGCAGCTTTGCTATTTCGCCGCCGCGGAAAAGGACACTGGCAAACGATGCGACTACGAGGCGGGCCTCGCCAAGGCGTTCGCCGCCGAGATGGCCGAGCGAGTCACGCGCGAGGCGATGCAGGTGCACGGCGGCTACGGCTACTCGATGGAGTTCGAGGCGCAGCGCTTCTGGCGCGACGCTCGCGTGCTGTCGATCTTCGAAGGCACCAGCGAGATTCAGTACGAAGTCATCGGCCGGCGTATCATGGAGCAGAACTGACGGCGATGAGCATCACCAACGACGGCAGCTACTTCGAGGATTTCAAGGTCGGCGACACGCTGGTCCATCAGCGCGGCCGCACGATCACGGAGGCTGACAATCACATCTTCACTTCGCTGGTAATGAACACGGCCGAGCTGCACTTCAACCAGGACTTGATCGACAAGAATCCCGGCGCGTACGTGGGCGGCAAGCTGCTCGTGTACGGCGGCGTCGTGCTGGCGTTCACGGTGGGGCTCGCGTCGGAAGACACCAGCGAGAACGCGATCGCCGAAGTCGAGATGGACAACGGCAAGCATACCAATCCGGTTTTTCACGGCGACACGATTTACGCCGAATCGACAGTGCTCGAGAAGCGCGATGCCGATCGGCCCGATGCGGGGCTGGTGAAGTTCAAATTGATATGCAAGAAGCCCGACGGTACTGTCGTCGTTGAAATCGAACGCACCGTTCTGATCAAGCGCAAATCACACTACCTGCGGCCGGCCTGAGAAAATCAGCGGGAGAAATTCATCTAATGTACGTATTGGACAAAGGCACACGTTTCGTGATTCCGCGGACCGAGATGACCTATCCGGGTCACAACATGAAGCTGCACATCACGGCAGCCGACGCGGTCAAGGCGCCGGTCGATCACGTGATGGCAGACTTCGAGGACGCGTGCCCGTACGAGTTCAAGGGCGAGAAGAGCCGCAAGGTGATGGTCGAGGCGCTCAACACGCTCGACTTCGGCAAGAAGGTCGTCACGGTGCGCCCCAACAATATCCATTCTAAGTTTTTCAAGGGCGACATGGAGGCGATCGTGCTCGGCGCTCCGAATCGCTTCCACGGCATCATGCTGCCGAAGACGCGCGGGCCCGGGGAAATTCGCGAGGTATCGAAGCTGCTCGACGATCTAGAAACGCGCGGCGGCTGGAAGTACAAGATTCAGATCGAGTCGCTAATCGAGACGCCGCACGCGCTGATCCATGCGTACGAGATCGCGACGGCGTCGGACAGGATGTGCGGGCTGGTGTTTGGGATCGCGGACTACGCAGCGAACCTCGGCATCCGCGAGATCGTCGAGAATCAAAACCAGAATTTTCACTACTCGAAGCAGGCAGTCGTCGTCGCCGCAAAGGCCGCCGGACTGCACGCGATCGACAACGTCTATCTGCGCCTGTGGCGCAACACCGATTCGCCCGAGCGCGTTAAGGAACTGCAAGCGGGGCTGCGCGAGAAGAACGTCGGCGCCGCGAACCTCGGGATGGACGGCACCTGGGTCATTCATCCGCAGCAGGCGGAGATTGCGAACTCGTGCTATACGCCGAGCGTCGATCAGGTCGAAGAGGCGCGCCGGGTTATCAAGCTCTACCACGAGAAGGGCGGCGGCTCGATGGCGGATCCCAAATCCGGCGAGATGATTGACGAGGCGACGATCAAAATTGGCCTGATGGACCTGGCCAAGGGGGCGCAGGCCGGGATGGTGTCGGACGCCGAACTCAGAGATTGGTCGGCGAAGAGCCGCGAGATAACCGGCTATGACATCCTCGAGCTGATGCGGCGCGTCGCGTAGGGACTCGGTTGTAATGGCCTCTCTTTATCAGGGAGAGCTTGCGTAACATCCGCGCAGGCGCTCGGAGCAGAGGCAGAATCCTGAATCGCGCGCAGAATAGCGCGCTGTATAAGGACCCTCACCTTCATCCTCGCCCTAACAGGGCGAGGAGACAGAAAGGAGCGAAATCTCTATGGCACTGGGGCTGCGCCTAGGAGGCCGGCGGCTTCGTCGTAGCCTAGCATCAAGTTCATGTTCTGGACCGCTTGACCTGATGCGCCTTTGCCGAGGTTGTCGATCGCGGTTATCACGAGCAGGGTTTCGCTGCGCCGATCGAGGATGAACGCCAGCTCGCAGAAATTCGTAGCCCGCACATTGCGCAGCTCGGGCAGTTCTCCCGGTTTCAGGATTCGCACGAATCGCGATTTGGCAAAGCTGGCCTCGAACGCCGCGCGAACGTCGCTCTCGGTCGTGCCCGCGCGCGGGCGCATGAAGATCGAGCTCAGCAATCCGCGCGTGATTGGCAGCAGATGTGGCACGAACAGCAGCGCGATGTCGCGGCCGAGGGCGGCTGAGATTTCCTGCTCCATCTCGGGGACGTGGCGATGATTGCCCACCTTGTACGCGCGGAAATTCTCGTTCACTTCGGCGAAGAGTTGCTCGATCGACGCCGCCCGCCGCGCACCGGTGGTGCCTGATTTCGCATCGATGATAATCGACGACGGTTCGATCAAGTCGCGCCGTATCAGTGGCAGCAGCGCGAGCAGCGCGCCAGTGGGAAAGCATCCGGGAGTCGCGACCAGGCGCGCCTCGCGAAGCTCATGCCGATGGAATTCGCTGAGTCCGTAGACCGCCTCTTTGAGGAGTTGCGGCGCGGGATGCTCGATGCCGTAGGTCGTGCGAAACTGAACCGGGTCTTTAATCCGAAAATCCGCCGAGAGATCCACCACCTTGATACCGGCCTTGATCAGCTCCGCGGTATGCGCGATACCGACCGTTTCCGGCAGGCATGAGATCGCGACGTCGGCGCGGCCCTGGACGAGGTCGGGGCGCAATTCTTCGAACGGCGGCAAGTCGATACCCGCCATATGACGGTAAACGTCGGCGACTTCGCGGCCGGCGTAATGCTCGGAGGTGAGCACGCTCAGCTCGACGAACGGATGGCTGGCGAGTATGCGCACCGCCTCGATACCCGAGTATCCTGAGGCGCCGACCACCGCCACCTTGACCTTGTCGTGCATAGCCACTTGCGGAATCTTGATGCTCCTTCGTGAATTAAGGCTGAATCCAACCACCTATCATGATTACGCACGCCGGACCAGTTAGCGGCCCGGTTACTTGTTCTCGAACTCGAACACCATCTCGGTCGGCGGGTGATCTGGGTCGGCGGCGGCAAGCTTGTCCAGGTAAATCTGCACCGGAGTGTCGCTTGGCCGGGCGGTGCCTAATTGCGCCAACTCCTGCTGTGCGGAAAAAATTTCGCCTGCACGGATCATCGTCAGCGCGTCGCCGAAGTGGCGATAGAACGAAGGATCGACGCCGTCGTTGTCGCGTCCCGCGACCTCGACGATTGGCACCAGCAGCTCCTTTCCCTTGACCTTCACCAGCCCGAGCTCGCGTCCGATGTAACCGGCGCCAGCTTCCGTGTACGTCACGCGGCTGACGAGCAGATGCACTTTGAACTGGCGCGTCAATCCTTCCAGCCGCGAAGCGAAGTTGACCGTGTCACCGATGACGGAGTAGTCGAAGCGGTTTTCGCCGCCGAGATTGCCGACCACGACGTCGCCGGTCGAAATGCCGATGCCGATGTCGAGGTCGGCGAAGCGCGGATCGTTTTTCTGCAGGTCGCGGAGGTTGTCGAGCATGTTGAGCGCGCAATCGATCGCCGATCGCGACGGATTTTCCAAATCGTTGGGCGCGCCCCAGAACGCCATGATGCCGTCGCCCATCAACTTGTCCACCACCCCCCCGGTCTTGAAAATTACGTCGATCATCGACGTCATGTACGTGTTCAGCAGGGCGAGCAGGTCGTCGGGCTCGGTCTTTTCGGCGCGCTTGGTGAAGCTGACGATGTCGGCGAACAGGATCGCGAGATGACGTTTCTCGCCGCCGAGTTTCAAACCCTCGGGCGAATCCAGCACCGAAGTGATCACGTCGGGATTCAGGTAGTGCTCGAAGGCGATGCGCAGGTTGCGCTTCTCACGTCCTTCCGTGATGTACCGATAGCCGGCCAGGAACATGTACATCAGAACCGCGGTCAGCAACGGGAAGACGATGCCAATAACGAGACCGTCATGAAGTAGCCGCTGCTGGGCGTAAACGTAGTAGCCGACCAGCAGGATCACGCCCATCGCCGCCGACGACAGGGCCGACAACCACGCAACGCCAAGCGACATTACGATGCCGATCAGGATCGTCGCGCCCAGTGCAATTCCCTGCGCCTCGATCGGACGCCGGAGAAAGTCGCCCTGGAGCATATTGTCGATCGCGTTGGCGTGAATCTCGACGCGCGGCATGTCAGGGTTGACGGGCGTCACGCCGCGATCGCCGAGTCCGTGAGCGGTCGCGCCGACCAGGACGATCTTGCCCTCGAGTTTCTCAGGCGCGACTTTGTGATCGATGATGTCCGAAATTGAGTAGTACGGGAACGGATCGGCGCCGCGGCGAAAATTTATCACCATCCTGCCGTCGTCATCGACTGGTATCCGCTCTCCGGCGACTGATACTCCCGTCACTCCCTCGGAGCCAAGCCCCAGCATCATCGGGGCATTCTCCGCATAGGCGTCGGTGACGGCGATAAACAGCGGCGCGCAGTAGCGGTCGTCGAACTTGATTACCGTCATCTCGGTGCGAATTTCACCGTCAGCATCCGCGTCGACGTCGAAGTATCCGATCGAGTGGGCCGCATCGTTTAGAATTTCAAATGGTGGCTGATACGCCCGCGCCTGGATCAAGTCGTGGACCTTGCCCGGAGCCTGTCGCACGATGCCGTAAGCAAGCGGCCCGGGCGGCCGAATCTTATCGATGAAGCCGGCGGTTTTTTCGGCAAGATGTCCCTTGAGATGGTGACTCTGGAACGCGTATCCAAGCACAGTCAGCCCTTGCGTTTTCATCGCGGCTGCAAATGCTTCGTCGTTGCCTGGACCCAGCACCTCGTGAATCTTCTGCTCCTTGAGGCCAAGTCCCGCGAGTTTCTGACTTATTTCCGCGCGCGCGACGTCGCTCTTATCGGCTTCGCTGAAGATTGCATCGAATCCTATGACTTTGACCTTGTAGTCCCTGAGCGAGTCGACCAGCTTGGCGAGCACCATCCGCGGCCACGGCCATTGACCCAGGTGAGCGATACTGCGGTCGTCGACCGTGGCGATCGCAATGACTCCCGCCGACGGATGCGGCGCCACGGTGTTGATCCGCAGGTCGTACGCGATCAGATCCATCCGCTGGAATGCGTCGTGGAATCGGTTGTGGGCGGCAAACATCAAGCCCAGCAGCACGATTCCGAACAGAAATGTGCGCCACGAGAATCTGAGAGCGGTACGTGCCGGTTTTGCGCTCGCCATGGTCAGCGATTCGAGCTTAGCTCGACGGCACCGCCTCCGCTAACAACCTCCGGCGCCTACTCGAGCCACTGGAGCTGCTTGTACATGCTGATCTGGCCGTACTGATGCGCGTTGCCATAGCCCGCTTGAGCGCTTACGCCGAGTTGCCACGGCCGGTAGTAAAAGCCGAGATCCGGTCCGCCCTGGCCCTGCGCGCTGGTCAGGAAGCCGCCATTATAAAATGCGCCGCCGACGCCGCCCAGAACCATGTACTTTTCCGTCGATAGAACGATCGCCTGAAGATCGATTTCGGTGCTGGTCACACCATTCTGGAAATCATGGATAGAGCTGAATGAGCCGTTGAGCGGATGCAGGCTGTGCAGGAAGAGCCAGCTCGAAAAATCGCCCTCGATAACGGTGGCGTCGCTGTCGGCCACGTCGTGGCCACCCGAGACGTAGAGATGCGTCCCCGGCAACAGTGTGAAATCGACGCCACCCTGGAAGCGCCCGAAGTTGAGTCGCGGAAAACTACCGCTGCCGGGCGCCAGCGGACTCTCGAAGCCCTGGCCGATCCACAGTTGGTAGCCGGTCGCACGGCCAAAGAAGCCGATGTACGGCGTGACGCTTTGCTCGACCTGCACGCCTTCCTGCAGGACGCCATATTTGTCGCTGACGTAGCCGCCGCCGAACAGCGTTGCCTGCAACAGGCCGGGCGTTTGCAATGAGAAGAATCCTGGATAGGTGTCTTCAAACCACTGCGCACGCGCAGCCGGGGTGATCGCGAGCGCACTCAGTGCCAGTGCCAAAGCGACTGTCACGCTAACGCGGGAAATTCGATTTTTCGCCACGTCTCACCTCCTCCGCAATTGAGCTACCGTCCAACCACGCCGCCCGACGGCGGTGGCATGTGCGGCGGTGTCGTCACGGGGGGACTCGTCACCGGCATGCACACCGGACATGACGGCGGCGGCGCACCGCTCGATCCCGGCACCGCTCCCGTGAACAGGGCGCCTGCGTTCGCACTGTCGAGCGACACTGCTCCCGTCATCGCCAGCGGCCCCGGAGTCGTCGGAGGACGATCGCAGGGCAGGGTAGCCTCGTAGCCCGCGCTGACGTCCTGGCCGGCGTTGGGCGTCGCATTCGGCGCCAGGTTGACGGTCCCCTGATAGACGGAGACGTCAGTATATCGTTCGCATCCCTGGTAGCCGGGCCTGATTGTATTTTCGGTGAACGCGGTATCGAACTTCGTGCCTCGTACTGCAGCGACGGCGTTCGGAGTGTGTACCTGGTAATTTGCCGGCGCGCCGCCCGAAGAGGCGTTCACCAGCGACCGCAGCACTCCGGAAAACAAGCTCACCCGCGTCGAGGTCGCTCCGCCGCTAATCGTGAACTCATCGAGGGTGATGCTGCTGGCGGGGCCGAGCTCGAGCCGGCTCTGATCGTTAAGCACGATCACGGCGTGACCGTCGCCGCCGGTCATGATTCGGTCGCCTACGTTAACCCCAACTCCCGCCGCCGCTCCAATTGCGGCGCCGGCGCGCTGAATCTGGACCTGACCGCTGACCGAAGAGAAGGAGCCCGCCGACGTCTGCGCCATCGCGGGCCGGCAAATGGCAAACATCACTGCGCTTACGAACAAAACCTCTGCAGCAAATAAGGCGCTATAACAACCAAGCCGATCTCGACGCATCTAGTGGCGCTCCTTTACCGCTGGCGCTTTCCTTGTATTTGTCCGTATCAGGGCTTGTCAAATGCCTCCCATAAGAAGTTGTAATAGCGGCAATAAGCGAAAAGGGCGCAAGCATTGCTCACGCCCTTGACATATCAAAATGATTCGCGGCTGACCGTGCAGCCGACTTCTAACGCTTGGAGTATTGCGGCCGCTTGCGCGCCTTGTGACGTCCGTACTTCTTGCGCTCGACCTCGCGCGGATCGCGCGTAAGCATTCCGCCCTTGCGCAACGTCGGGCGCAGCGTCTCGGTCGCGCTAACCAGCGCTCGCGAAATCCCCAGGCGAACCGCGTCGGCCTGCGCGGCGATGCCACCGCCCTCGACACTGACCAACACGTCGTATTGGCCTACCGTCTCGGTGACTTCGAACGGCTCGAGGATCCGCATTCGCGACGTCGGCCGCGGGAAGTAGTCCTCGAGCGTGCGCTCGTTAACCGTGATCGTGCCGCCGCCGGCAAACATTCTGACGCGTGCTACCGAGCTCTTGCGCCGACCGGTGGTCCAAATGATGCTTTTCTTTTCTGCCATGTGACGATTGTGCCTTGTTAAACGCTGACCGTGCGCGGCTTCTGCGCGGCGTGCGGATGCTCCGGGCCGCGATAAACCTTCAGCTTGTTGAAAATCTGATGCCCGAGCCGATTCTTCGGCAGCATCCCCTTGACCGCAATTTCGAGCAGCCGCTCGGGCTTTGCTTCGAGCATCTTGCCGGCCGAGGTCGTGCGGATTCCGCCGGGCCATTCGGTGTGTCGATGATACAGCTTGCTCTGCGATTTCGATCCGGTCAGGCGAACCTTGGCGGCGTTGATGATCACCACGAAGTCGCCGGTGTCCTGGTTGGGAGTGTAGTCGGGACGGGTCTTGCCGGTCAGCAGGCTCGCCGCGCGCGACGCCACTCGTCCGAGCGCGCGCTCGTTGGCGTCGATCACGACCCACTTACGATCGCGCAGCCCATTCTCGCGTGAGATGCTGCGGGTTTGTTCGGTCAGCTTCAAGTTCGTGCACCTGTTGATAAAAGTGACTCAGTTTTGGCGGGGCCGATGGGATTTGAACCCACGACTTCCGACGTGACAGGCCGGCGTTCTAACCGGGCTGAACTACGACCCCGCCCGAACCATCCTTTGTTACATTTTCCGGCGCGCGTAGCAACAACGTACCGCGCTGCGCGCGCGGACTGACTATACGAAATCGCTGGTACATCGAACCAAACTTGCCTTGCACGACGCCGTGCCATATTTTGAAAAACGTACTCGCTGGTATGTATAACCTTCGTCGCCCGGCTTCACGACCGCGAACTTAACCACGGTCTTCGGCGCATCATATGTGGATCGTCCGCCTCGCGCTTCGCCGGCCGCTCTCGGTCGCCGTCATGGCGCTCCTGATGCTGGTGCTGGGCGTTCTCTCGTTCGGGTTGATGAACGTCGACATCTTTCCCTCGATCGATCTCCCGGTCGTGATGGTCGTGTGGAATTATCCGGGCCTCTCCGCCTTTGACGTCGAGCGGCGCATGGTCTTCATCTCGGAGCGCGCGTTCTCGACCACCGTCAACGGCATCGAGCACATCGAATCCGAATCGATCAACGGTATCGGTATTCTCAAAGTGTATTTCCATCCCGGTACCGATGTCGGCGGCGCGATCGCCCAGATGAGCGCGCAGGCAGAGAGCATCCTGAGCAACCTGCCGCGCGGGATCCAGCCGCCGCAGATCATTTCGTACAACGCCAGCAACGTGCCGGTCGCGCAGCTCAACGTTTACAGCGACGTTCTTTCGACCAACAAGCTGTTCGACTACGGCCTCAACTTTATCCGCATCCAGCTCTTCACGATTCCCGGATTCTCGTCGCCCGCTCCGCTTGGCGGCGTCAGCCGCACGGTGATGGTCAACCTCGACCCCAACGCGCTGTATGCCAACGGGCTTTCCGCCTTCGATGTCGGCAACGCACTCGCTTCCACCAACGTCGTGATCCCGTCGGGCACGGCGAAGATGGGCAATTACGAGTACGACGTGGACCTGAACATGTCGGTGCCCAAGGTCTCCGACTTCAACAAGCTGCCGATAAAGTACTTGAATGGCGCGCCGGTCTTTCTTGGCGACGTTGCGCCCGTCACCGACTCACATCAGCCCGAGACCAACGTCGTGCGCTTCAACGGACAGCAGGCCACCTACCTGCTGGTCGTGAAACACGCCGATGCTTCGACGCTTACCGTCGTCGATGCGGTCAAGAAGAAACTGCCCGACATCCGTGCTACGGCGCCCAAGGGATTGAACGTGATGCTCACGTTCGACCAGTCGCAGTTCGTGCGCGCTGCGCTGCGCGACGTCGTGCAGGAGGCTGTCACCGCCGCGCTACTGGTCGCGGTCATGGTGCTGCTGTTCCTCGGCTCGCCGCGCAGCATGTTGATTGTCATCACGTCGATTCCGCTGTCGATCCTCACCGCGATCATCGGGCTCAAGCTCACGGGCCAGACGATCAACACGATGACGCTTGGCGGAATCGCGCTGGCGGTCGGGATGCTGGTCGATGACGCCACCGTCGAAGTCGAAAACATCCACCGCAACCAGGCGATGCATAAACCGTTGCTGGTCGCGATTCTTGACGGCGCATCGCAAATCGCGACGCCGACGTTCGTCGGCACGCTCGCCATCTGCATCGTATTTTTCCCGGTCGTGCTGCTGACCGGCGTCGCGAAATTTCTTTTCACGCCGCTCGCACTCGCGGTCGTGTTTGCGATGCTGACCTCGTACCTGCTCTCGCGAACCCTGGTTCCCTCGATGGCGCGCCTGCTGCTACCCGAAGAGCACGAGGAATATCTCGGTGACGGGCGATGGGCACGGGTCGTCCGCGCTTTTAACGGCCGCTTCGAGAGGGTCAAGGAATCCTATCGTTTCGCGCTCGCCAAGTTCATCGCGCGCCGGACCTTCTCGCTGATCTGCGTCGCCATCCTGATTCTGACATCGCTCGCGATGCTGTTCGTGGTCGGCGAGGATTTTTTTCCCAAGGTCGACGCCGGCATGATGAGCCTGCACGTGCGGATGCCGACCGGGACCCGCGTCGAACACACCGAGTACATGGTCGACAATATCGAGCGCACGATTCGTTCCGTCGTGCCCGCCGATGAGCTCGAAGGCATCAGCGACAATATCGGTCTCCCGATCTCGTACGATCTGGCGTTCTATCAGACCGACTCGATCGGGCCGCAGGACGCCGACCTGCTTATACAGTTGAAGCCCAAGCATCAGCCGACCGCCATTTACCAGAAGCGGATTGCTGAACAGCTCGCGAGCCGCTATCCGAACGTCACCGCGTACTTTCAGGCTGCCGATATCGTGAGTCAGGTGCTCAATTTCGGACTGCCGGCGGCTATCGACGCGCAGATCAACGGCAACGACCTCGATTCCGACTACAACATCGCGTTGCGCCTCAAAGATCGGATGAAGCTGATACCGGGGATCAGCGATCTGAGGATCGCCGAGCCCCAGGATTATCCAACCTTCCGGGTCAACGTCGATCGCGCCAAGGCCCTCGAGCTCGGCATCACGCAGCAGCAGGTCGCGTCGAGCATGCTCGCCACGCTCTCCGGCGCATCATTGTTGCAGCCGAACTTCTGGCTCGATCCGAAGTCGGGGGTTAACTACAACGTCGTGTCGCAGGCGCCGCAACATTTGATCGATTCGGTCGCGACGCTCTCGAACATTCCGCTGAGCACGCCCTCGTCGTCGGTCGGAATCAACGGCGGGACGTCATCAAGCACATCGGGGACCGGAACGCGGAGCCAGCCGCAGTTGCTCGGCAACCTCGGTACGATTGTCCACGGCTGGAACCCGGCGGTCGTCGCGCATTACACCGTGCAGCGCGTCATCGATGTCGACGCCGCCGTCTCGGGCCGCGATCTCGGCAGCGTCACGTCCTCCGTGCAGCGCGAGATCAACAACCTTGGCCCGCTACCAGCCGGCACCCACGTCGTTATCCGCGGCCAGAGCCAGGCGATGCGCGAGTCGTTCTTCACGCTCGGCGAGGGCCTGATCCTCGCGATCATTCTCGTTTACCTGCTGATGGTCGCGAACTTTCAGTCGTGGCTCGAGCCGTTCATCATCATGATGGCGGTGCCGGGCGCGCTGGCGGGAGTGCTCTGGATGCTCGCGATCACGGGCACGACTATCAACGTTGAATCTCTGATGGGCGCGATCATGGCGGTGGGGGTCGGCGTCGCCAACGGCAACCTGCTGATCACTTTCGCCAACGAGCTGCGCGAGGAAGGCTACAGTCCACTGGCTGCAGCAATCGAAGCGGGACGCATCCGCTTCCGTCCGATCATCATGACCGCGCTCGCGATGATCCTTGGGATGCTGCCGATGGCGCTTTCGCTCGGTTCGGGTTCCGAGCAGAATGCGCCGCTGGGCCGCGCCGTCATCGGCGGACTTCTCGCCGCGACGATGATGACCTTGTTCGTCGTGCCGGCGGTTTATTCGATCTTCAGCCGCAGCCTGGTCGGGAAGCATCAGCGCGATGCCGAGATCGAAGCAATCACGCTCCCCGGTGCATAGAATATGTCCTAGATGGAAGACGATCCGAAAAATTTCAGCGTGCCTGTGCCGGGCAAGGTCTTCTTTGCCGGATGGGTCGCCGCGATCGTGGTCGCGCTTATCGCGACTGCCGGCCTGGTGCTCGCCCGCGAGTTGTGGATCGGCCGCCAGACGTCGGAACTCGAGCAACAGAACGAGGCGGGGCCGCATGTGCTGGTGGCAGACGTTTCGCGCGCCCCGGCCACTCGCAATCTCAAACTGCCTGCCACCATTCGCGGCTTTGACGAGACCGATATCTTTGCCAAGGTTCCCGGCTATCTGAAGACACTCAAGGTCGATAAGGGTGACCGCGTTCATAAAGGCCAACTGATCGCGGTCCTGACCTCTCCCGAGCTCGATCAGCAGGTGGCCAACGCGCGCGCCAACTACAATCTCGCCGTCATCACCGACAAGCGTAACCAGGCCTTGCTGCGCGAAGGCGTCATCGCGCCGCAGACGGCCGACGAATCTCACGCGACGATGCTGCAGGCGAGAGCCACTCTCAACCAGGACATCGCGAACCAGGCGTATGAGACAATCACGGCTCCCTTCGACGGCATCGTCACCGCGCGCTACATCGATCCCGGCCATCTGGTGCCGGCGAACACGACCCCCGGCACACCCGGCGCCGGCGCGATCGTCACGATTTCCCGCTACTCTCCGCTGCGGGTGTTCACGTACGTGCCCCAGAACATCGCGCCGTTCATCAAGGACGGCGATCCCGCGACGATCACGGCAGCCGGCTTCCCCGGCCAGAAATTCACCGGCTCCATCACGCGTCATCCCGACGCGCTGTCGCCGGACACGCGCACGATGCTGGTGGAAGTGGATCTCGCTAACGAAGACGGAACGCTTTATCCCGGAATGTACGCAACGGCAGACTTCACAGTCGCGATGGGCACAGGAGCGCCGATGGTTCCTGACGACGCACTGGTATTCCGCGACGGCAAAGTCTATGTGCCAGTAGTCCGCAACAACCAGTTACACCTGGCCGAGGTAACACTGGGATATGACAACGGCCAGATGGTCGAAGTTCTTAGCGGCATCAACCCCACCGATAAGGTAGCGGTTAATGTGGGACAGGCAGCGCGCGACGGCGAGAACGTCCAACCCGTCGAAAATTCCAAGTAAGACGGTCCAACATCCCCTCTCCCTTTAGGGAGGGGATGAAGGTGAGGGTCCTTTTACAGCGTGCGTCTCGCGCGCGATTCAAGATTCTGCTCTAGCCGTACTTTCGCGATTGTTCTCCAGTGCGAGGACCTTCAGCCAGAACTGGCTTACAAATATTCTCTCTGCTTGAACGCCGGCGCCCGCGGTCATTCGGACGCCATCGTTCACCTCGGATCAATCTTCCTGGCCGGGGTAGATTATTGTGCTCCCAGGAACAGAAAAACAATTTAGTGCGTTACATTCTCTCGCGGAGTGTCGACGATAAAATTAGATTGACTGGATGTTTACGACGCGCTCACTGGGCGTCACCCTGAAACTCCTCGCGACGGCCGTGCTGGTCGTCTGGATCGCCGCCGGATGCGCGATTCTCGCAATTTACGGAAGTTACCCATGATTATTTCTCTGCTAATCTGAGCAGGGGAGTAACTCATGAGTAACAACGGCTTGATTACGCTTTCGAGCGGCTATTCGGTGCGGGAAACGATCGATCGGCTGTCCGCGAGGGCAACTTCACTTGGGCTCACAATTTTCGCGCGCGTCGATCATGCCGCGGGAGCCGCGCAGGTCAGCATGCCGCTAAGGCCGACCGAACTGCTGATCTTCGGCAATCCGAAGGGCGGCACGCCGCTGATGCAGGATCAGCAGACCGCGGGCATCGACCTTCCAGTCAAAGCGCTGGCCTGGGAAGACGCGAACGGCAAAGTCTGGCTCACCTACAACGACGGCGCGTGGATCGCAGAACGTCACGGCCTCGGTGCGAAAGGCGCGGACACGGTGAAAGCCCTCGCAACGGGCATGGACGCGGTCACTCGCTTCGCAGCGGCTGGCTGATTCGCGGCCGGGCCCCTCTCGCGATAGACTCCCACGATGCCCAAACATTTGACGCTACGCGTGCACTTGCCGCCGGCGCTTGCGCGCCAACTTGGCGCTCGGCGCAAACAAACCGGACAAACGCTCTCCGCGATCGTTATCCAGGCGCTCGAACGACTGCTTGGCGACGAAGACCAGACCGTGTTTCAAACATCGACCGTCAACGCCCTGATGGAAGGCGCCTCGACCGGCGACATGACGATGGGCGAGCTGAAGACCCACGGCGATTTCGGGCTGGGCACTTTCGACGGACTAGATGGCGAGATGATCGAGCTCGACGGCAAGGTCTTCCAGGTGCGTGCCGACGGCCACGCGCATCCGGTGGAGGATTCGGCGCGAACGCCATTCGCGACGGTGAGTTTTTTCAAGGCGGATGAAAGCGCGCGACTCGATCGCCCCTGCGATCAGCCTGCGATGCTCGCGGCGGTGGCTGCGATGCTCCCCTCGCAGAACATTTTCCACGCGCTCCGAATCGAAGGGCACTTCGACTACGTGAAAACTCGCGCGGTCGCAAAGCAGGACAAGTCAGTCGGCCTCGAGGACGCCGCACGCGAAGAACCTATCTTCGAGTTTCACAACGTCGAGGGAACTATCGTCGGATTCTTCACGCCCGACTATCTGCGCGGCGTCAACGTGCCCGGCTATCACTTGCATTTCATCACCGCCGACCGCACGGCCGGCGGCCACATGCTCGATTGCCGAACCAGGGACGTGACGATCAAGATTCATCACATGCCAGAATTCGAGCTGGGCACGCCCGGCACCGAAGAATTCCTAAAAGCCGACCTGTCACGCGACCACACCGCCGCGATTCAGAAGATCGAGAAATAAAAGTTTACAGCGCGGCGAAGTTGCGATTTTCGAGCGGCCACGGTGGCGCGCTTGCGATCGCGTCGAGTACGTCCTCGGGTTGTTCCACCAGCGACCACATCTTGCGATGACGCTCGTCCATGAAGCGCCGCTCGATGCAGCTTTCCAGGAACGACACGCACGGCGAGTAGAAGCCGAGAGTGTTCACCATCACGATCGGGCCGCCGAACAATCCGAGCCGTTTCCACGTGATCGCTTCGAACAGCTCCTCGAGCGTGCCGCATCCGCCGGGAAGCGCGATCACCGCATCGACTTCCGCGATCATCATGCGCTTGCGCTCGTGCAGGTCGTTCACGATCAGCAGCTCGCTCAACCCGCGATGGCCCCATTCGAGGTCGTACATGAAGCGTGGCAGCACGCCGATCACGCGCCCGCCATCAGCCAGCGCCGCGTCCGCCAGATGCCCCATTGAGCCGACGCTGCCGCCGCCATAAACCAGCGTCACTTTGTTGCGCGCCAACTCGCGTCCGAGACGCGCGGCCGCAGCGTGATAAGCGTCGTCGCACTGAGTGCTCGACGCGCAATAAACGCAAACTCGCTTGATAGCCATCGCGCGATCGTATCCGACCGATTCGCGCCCATCCAGATAGCGCGGGCTAGTTTTTGCCTTCGCTGTTTTTCCACGTCGGCATCATCGTGTTCGACGGCACCGGCTCGCCCCTCGCTTTGCGCGCGCTTTCGATTCCCGCGATCGGCAGTCCCTTGGGATCGAGCACGCCGAGCTGCGCGAGCGTCGACCCCTGATCCCAGTAGATGTGCTCGTTGTAGAGCTTGTCGCCGCGAAATTCGATCACTACGACGGTCGGCACTTCGGCGTATTTTCCGGTCGGCGCAATTCCGGGAACCAGCCAGTCGATTTCGCAGTCGTGGGTGAAGCAGAGGAGCAGTTCGTCGACGACGCGGTCGGCGCCGATCGTGCGTGAAATCGGCACGATTTTCGTGTCCGGCGGCAGACGCGAGATGAAATGATATTTGTAGAAGCGGTGCAACTCTTTCGCGCCGTAGCCGCCGGTCAGGGTGGGGACGTGATTGACGTAGGCGTCGGGCGTCATCGTGGCGATCGTCGCGTCGGCGTTACGATAATTAAATTCCTGGTCGGCGTGATTGTCCCACAGCGCGCTCAGGTCGTAGCGCGGCCCGAGTGTGCGCCTAAACAGCCCTATCGATCGTGAGCGCGCGAGCTGCGCCGCGAACGGATTGAAAGCCTCGACGCGTCGATCGTTGTTGAAGGCGTGGCCGGCGTCCGCATAAACGTAAAACTCGGCATCGTCGTGCGCGCTGAACGCGGAGCGAATCTTGTCGCGCGTTTGGGGCGGCACGGCGGCGTCCGTCCCGCCGAAGTGGAACATGATCGGGCATCGAATCGACTTCACCTCGTCGAGATGGCCGTCCATGCGCGTGCCGTAGTAGCTGACTGCAGCGTCCACGCCTAACCGCGCGGCAGCCAGGAATGCTAGCCGTCCGCCGAGACAATAGCCGACAGCGCCGACCTTGCCTTTGAATTCGGGTAGCGCCTTCATCGCGGCTATCGCGTCGCCCATATCGCGCACGCCCTGATCGACATCGAAGCGCCCGCCGAGCTCACGAGCGGTCTTGACGTCGTCGGGGCTGAAGCCGAGATCGACGCCGGGTTTCAGGCGCCAGAACAGGTCCGGCGCCAGTGCGACGTATCCTTCTTCGGCCCATCGATCGACGACCGATCGAATGTGAGAGCTGACGCCGAAAATTTCCTGAAGCACCAGAATGCCGGGACCCGATCCCGACGCGGGTGTCCCGAGGTAGCCGCTGAAAATTCCGCCGTCTTGCGCGTTGATGGTGATTTTCCTGCTGCTCATATGCAGTTCCTCTTCTGACTAGATCGCGTTTCCATATATCACCAAGCGCGTGCCGCAGATGTACTAGACCGGCGTAGCGATCCGCTGCTGTCTATGTCCCAACCTGCGACATAGTCGCAAATCGTAGACAGGGTAAGGCGACCGTCCGAGGTTCGGTTGAATGGCCAAAATTCTCGAAGCAAAATCGGCCTTTCCCGTCTAATTTCCTCACACATCTTCCTTCATTCTCGTTGAACCACTAAGGAAAGTTCAAGCGGCTTAACACTTGCTCTAATTGTCCTTGTGATGCGCGTCCGTCGCTCGTCCCGGAGGACTTTTAGTTGCGAAATTGCCGATCATCCATCCAGCCAAACATCAAGTACCTGGCTTTTATTGTCGTGGCCGCCATCGTTCTTGGCGCGGTATCGGCCTGGACGCCGAAGTTCGTGACGCCGGTTCATGCTCAGACGCCGTCACCGGCGCAAGTGCAACTTGCAGGCGAACGGTCAGTCGCGACGAATCGCTCGATAACCAGTTTTTCGGACGCGGCGTCTCGATCACTTGAAATGTTAAATCACACCGAGCGCGCCATGACGCATCGGCCGAAAGCCGCACCGGCGGGCGCGTTTGCAGATGAAGGCAGTGTCTTCGATCCTGGCGACGCGACGGCGGCGACCCAGCAGATCGTCGACGGTTCGGAGCGACGACATCATCGAGTTCGCAAGGCCAATTTTTCCGGTGGCGGCGATAACGGAGCCGTCATTCCGCCTGACACGCAGGGGACCGTCGGTCCCAACCACTTGATGACGACGCTGAACAGCAACGTGACGATTGAGTCGCGCACCGGTACCGTTCTGAGCTCGGTTCCGATTGCCTCGTTCTGGTCGAGTCTCGGCGGAATTAACGACGCGTTCGACCCGCGCGTTCTGTTCGACGCGTACGCCAACCGATGGATCATATCGTCGGCCGCCAACGGCGACACGGCGACGGCCTACATCCTCGTCGGCGTTTCGCAGACCAGCGATCCGACGGCGGGATGGAATCTTTATAAGGTGCGAGTCGATGCGAACGGCGGGAGCTGGGCGGATTATCCGACGCTCGGCTTCAACGGCGATTGGATCGTGGTGCAGACCAACGTATTCACGGTCGGCCAGGGTGCGTGGGTCGCGTCCAACGTTTACGCCTTCAATAAAGCCGACTTGTATGCGGGCGGCGCCGGCGAATACACGGTGTTCCACGATCCCACGGGATTTACCGACTACCCCGCCGTGACGCATGACAACACGCTCCCGACGGAGTACCTGGTGCGAAGCTGGAGTCCTTCGGCTGGCACGCTTCGCATCAGCACGATCACCGGATCGGTTGGTTCCGAAGTGTTTACGGTTGGCGTCGCATTTCCGCATGCGGCTGGTGCGTGGCAGGATTCCGCAGCCGAGAATTTTGCGCCGCAGCTCGGCTCGACTTCGCGGATAGATACGGACGACAGCAGAATCGAGAATTGCGTTTATCGCAACGGATCTCTGTGGGCCGCGCAGACCGCGTACTTTCCGGCGACCGGGACGCCGACCCGATCGGCGGCGCAATGGTGGCAGATCAACACAGCGGGCGGGAGCCTCGGCGTCGTGCAGCAACAGGGCGAGCGCGTCGATCCGTCGGGCCAGTTCGACTACGCGTACCCGACGTTGGACGTTAACGCGAACGACGACATGATGATTGGATACTCGCGCTTCGGCGCCTCGCAGTATGCGAGCGCCAACTACTCGTTTCGGCTGCATACAGATCCGCCGAACACGCTGGAGGCGGACACAGTATTCAAGGCTGGCGAGGCGCCGTACTTCAAAGACTTCGGTACGGGAGACAATCGATGGGGTGACTACAGCAACGTGGCCGTCGATCCGAACAACGACATCGACCTGTGGACGATCCAGGAATATGCAAGCACGGCGAATACCTGGGGCACATGGTGGGGGATGGTCTCGTTGAAGGACCGCGTTACGACGGCAACGCCGACGCCGACAGCCTCGCCCTCGCGGACGCCCACCCCTACGCGCTCGCCCACGCCGACCCGCACGCCTAAGCCGACGCGAACACCAACTGCGACGCCGACGCCAGGGCGTCACCGCCATCATCATAAGGTCTGGGCCTCGGCCGGGATCGAGTGAGAGAGATGTGCAGCCGTGCAACCTCGATTGCAAGAAGTGCTACAAATTGTCGGATTTGGTTGCTGCAGAGATCCTAGGAATGGACGGCGCGGCAGGGAAATAAGTCGTTGAATCAAAAGAGAGAATTCACCGCGGCCTTGGTTCATTTGACGGTGCAATAAGATTCACCGTCCTCAATCCGGCGCGGTCCGAGTTTTGCGATTATCGTGCTCGCGACGCGCCGGTGGCGGACACGGGAAGTCCTGCCATGCGTGTACGCGTTCGTGGTGCGGAGGGAGGAGACGCATCGCGACCAAGCCTGGGAGCAGGAGCAGGCCCGGAATTCCGGGCCTGTTTCTATTTTCGTACTCGCTCAGACCTGCGCAGAGCCGCGTTTTAAGATGATTTTGTATGTAACCGATGCTCAGGCATAGACGTACTGCACTTACGTCGGTACAATGCCTGCGCAACGGAGTAATTGGCGGGAAAGGTGACAGAGCGCGCGTTGAGGGGTCTTGTTCTGGGGGCAGCGCTCGTCGCAGCTATCTCGGGTGCCAACGTGATCAGCCACGCGGCTGGAACACCGGGGCGATTGCGTCCGGCGCTGCGGGGCACTCACACCGTGCGCGCTCTCGAGCCGGGGTTCAGCGGGACATTTCTTTACCGCAACGATAATTTCCGCACCGGGCAGAACCTCAACGAGACCGTTCTGACTCCTTCCACCGTGAATCCCTCGCAGTTCGGGTTGCTGTTCACCGATACCGTCGATGGGGAGATCTATGCGGAGCCGCTGTACGTACCGAACGTGCAGATCCCGAATCAGGGGACGCACAACGTCGTGTACGTCGCGACGGAATTCGACAGCGTGTTCGCGTTTGACGCGGACCAGCCGGGTCCTCCGCTGTGGCAGACAAGCTTCGCCGACGCGGCCAACGGAATTACCCCGGTGCCATCGACCGATCTCGGATGCGGTGACCTCACGCCGTGGATTGGCATCACAGCGACGCCGGTGATCGACTCCTCCACCGGGACACTTTACGTCATCTCCAAAGTCAAGCTGGGTCCGAACAGTTATCAGCAGCAGCTTCACGCACTCGACATCACAAACGGCCTCGAGAGGAAGCCGAACAGCCCGGTAACGATTACGGCGACTGCGCCAGGGACCGGAGCGGACAGCGTCAATGGGCAAATCAGTTTCGATCCGCTGTTACACCAGGATCGCCGGCGCTGACGATCGCGAACGGCGTCGTTTATTTGAGCTTCGCCTCGCACTGCGATATCCAGCCGTACCACGGATGGATCCTAGGCTATGACGAGACGACTCTCGCCCAGGTGGTGGTGTTCAATCTCACCCCCAACGGCTCCGAAGGCGGCATCTGGCAGTCCGGATGCGGACCGGGAGTCGATACCAACGGGGATTTAATCGCGATCACTGGCAACGGAACTTTCGAGACTTCTTTGCCGCGAGTCGACTACGGCGACAGCTTTCTGAGGCTGACCCCCGGCGCCGGTACCTTGTCAGTCACTGATTTCTTTACTCCGTCAAACGAGCTCACGCTCGACGTAGACGATCTTGACCTGGGTTCGGGTGGCAACCTCTTGCTGCCCGATCAGCTTGGCACGACAACTACTCATCTGATGGTCAGCGCCGGCAAGCAAGGCACGCTTTATGTGGTCAATCGCGACAATATGGGCGGATTCAATTCCGGTTTCGATCAGATAGTGCAGGAAATCCCGAATGCGATCGGCAGTTTGTTCGGCACGCCTGCGTACTGGCAGGGGACGGTGCCGAAGGCCGGACTGGAGAATCTGATCTATACGATCGGTAGCGGCGATCATCCGAAGATGTTCGTCATAGACGAAGGAAAGATTCAGACACCTCCGGCCAAAGTCGCTAACAACTTCAGCTTTGGATACCCGGGCGCGTCACCGGTTATCTCAGCCAACGGCACGACCGGCGGTATCATGTGGGCGATCGACAGTTCGCAATGGAAATCGAGCGGCCCGGCGATTCTCTACGCGTTTGACGCGACCAATCTCACGAACGAGCTATACGACAGCAATCAGTTCAGCGCGGACGCTCCGGGGCCGGCGGCGAAGTTCACAGTCCCGACGGTAGCCAATGGTTCGGTCTACATGGGCACGCAGACGCAACTCGCGGTGTTCGGATTGTTCCCCGGTGGCCGGCCGAGCCCGACCGACACGCCCACGCCTACGGGGACGCCGTCGCCAAGCCCATCTACCACAGCGACGCCGACTCTCTCGCCGACTCCGACTGTGACCATGTCAGCCACGCCGAGTCCGACGCCGACGCCAACAGTGACACCGATGCCGACGGCATCTCCGAGCCCGGTGTTTGCCGCGTTATCGGGGCCGAAGACAATTTCGTTTCCGAACGAGTTCGTGGGCCACCAGAGTAAGTCGAAAAGTATAACGGTTGTAAACGAAGCTGCGGCCGTGGCGGTGACGCTGTCGCCGACGACGACTACTGGTGGTTTCGTGGTGACCTCGAACAACTGCCCGGTTCAACTGCAGCCCGAGTCCTCGTGCGTGATCGGCGTCGCGTTCATGCCGAGCATGAAAGGAAAACAACATGGGCAGCTGCAGGTGAACAGCAATGCGATGTTCGGATTGCGGACAATCGTCCTGAAAGGCAAAGGGCTCGCTCCGAAGATCAAATCGCATCCAAAAACGCTGAGCTTTGGACAAGTATCCATCGACGGCGTCAGCTCAGCTCAGAGCATCACGATCGTCAATCGGAGTCCGGTGCCGATCACCTTCACGACGGCTCCTGCAGCTACTCCGCCGTTCAACGTGACCGCCAATACCTGCAACACTATCGCAGCGAACGGCGGCACCTGGACTGTCTCCGTTGAGTTCGCTCCGCACAGCCGCGGCAAATTCGAGGGCAGGCTCGAGCTGCAGGACAACGTGGCGGATCTCCAGCAGCACATAAAACTCTTCGGCAGTTCGAAATAGTTGGCGCTATCTACAAGTCTGACTGCCAGCGGACTCGCACGCGAGCGCATCGCGAGCGAGTCTGAGCTGCAGCTTGGAAAACGCAGCTTGCCGGGATATTCGTGATCTGAGACCTTTAGCGAATCGACGTGCGCCTCGCGCGCAAACACCCGCGATGCAGGCCGCTAATCCAAAAAGCTCCTCTGAACAGCCGAAAATAGCTCCGTGGATCCCGCGGCCGAGCCGCTATCTCGCGGCGCTGTTCGCGATGCTGATGTCGGCTACGATTTTCGAAGGCTACGACATCACGATCTTCCACCTGGCGACGCCGGAAATCGCGCGCACCTTTCACATGGCCGATCCTACCATCGGCCTGATGGCGACGATCGTGCGGTTCGGCGGGATGCTTTCGTTCTTCGTGGTGATCCTAGCCGATCGCTACGGTCGGAAACCGATCATTTCGGCGACGGTGCTCTGCTACACGACTTTCACGCTGTTCACGGCGCTTTCGACCGGCGTGAAGTCGTTCACGATTTTTCAAAGTACAGCGCAGATATTTCTCGCGGCCGAGTTCGGTGTCGCCGTCACCATGATCAGCGAAGAGTTTCCCGACGCACGGCGCGGACGCGCGATCGCGGCGCTGCACATGGTCGCGTTTCTCGGCGTGACCGCCGCCGCGCTTACCTACGCGATCATGGCGGAGTCGCGATGGGCATGGCGCGGCATGTACCTGCTCGGAATTGCGCCGCTGGTGATGATCGCGTTCTTGCGGCGCGGACTGCGCGAGACGGCCCGCTTCAACGCGCTCCAGCGGGCCCGGACCGAGGCGGGACTGGGGCGCCCCGAGTTCTGGAGGTCGATTAGCAACTGCCTGAGCCCGCTGGCCGGGCCGTACCGCTCGCGCCTGCTGATCATGGCAGGACTATGGAACTCGATCGGTTTGATCGGCGGCCCGACGGTTACCTACTTCAGTCTGTACGCGCGCCGCGATCATCATTGGAAGTCGCACCAGGTTGCGGCGGCGATAATTCTCGCCTACGCGATGGGCACCTTCGGCAGCATGCTGAGCGGATTTCTGATGGACCGGCTGGGACGAAAATTTACCACCGCTTTTTTCTACCTGATGTCGGCGGCCGCGATGTACGTGCTGTTCACCAGCGACAGCTACAGCGGGATACTTTTTGGCGAAGTCGTCACAATGTTTGCGTATCAAGCGTCGCGCACCGCGACCTCGGCGCTCTCGGTCGAGCTGTTTCCGACCGCGATTCGAGCAACCGGCTACAGCCTGTGCGTGCAAGTTATCGGACAGGTCTGCTGGATGTTGTCGCCGGTAGCTATCGGGATGCTCTCGCCTCGGCTCGGCGGGTTGGGCAACGCTGCCTCGCTGTTCGCCGTGGGCCCGTTGATTGGCGTCGTGATCGTGCTGTGGCTCGTCCCCGAGACTCGCGGCAAGACGTTGGAGGAACTTTCGCCGAGCGTTAGCGAGCCGCCGGGCGCCACCGAGTAGGCGATCACGCTAGAGTCCGAGCTTCGCCTTGATCTCACTCACGATGGTTTCAGGAGCGGCGGAAACATCGACGACGATCGCGTTGCGAGGCTCCTCGAGCGTGTCGAACTGACTCTGCAGAAGATCCGGATTCACGAAGTGTCCGATGCGTCGGCGAAGCCTCTCAGCGATCAACTGCTTCGATCCTTCCAGATAGATGATCTTCACCAGCTTCGGATCGACGACCAGCTCATCGCGATACGATTGCTTCAGCGCGGAGCATGCGACGACGGCGTTGCGATCCTCCGACAGCAAAGTCTGGATCAACTTTCGAAGTGCCTTCAGCCACGGCGCGCGATCGAGATCGTCGAGCGCGACGCCGCGATGCATCTTGAGCTTGCTCGCCTCGGTATGCAGCTCGTCACCGTCGTGGAATTCCCATCCGAGCGATGTTGCGAGCGCGCGCCCAATGGTTGTCTTGCCGGCGCCGGTCACTCCCATAACGATTAAGACCATGGAATTTCTCGCCCCACATCTTCATCCTACGGATCGATGGCCGAAGTAGAAATCGCTGCGAAGCGCGATCCGGCCGCGAGTGCGTTCGGCTCGCTGCTACCGCTGTACGTGGTGATTTTTTTCGGCTTCGTCGGCTACAGCCTGATGATCACGATTTTCACGCCTATGTTCCTCAAGCCGGACAGCGCGATGCTTTCGCCGGACGCGACGACGTCGTATCGCACGATCGTTCTCGGAATAATCCTGGGACTCTATCCCGCCGGACAATTTATCGGCTCTCCAGTGCTTGGTGCTTTGTCGGATCGCTACGGTCGCCGGCCGGTGCTGCTGATATCGCTCGCCGTGACGACGGCCTGCTATGCGTGATTGCGGCCTCATTGGAAGCGCTCAGCCTTGCGGCGCTTGCATTAAGCCTGTTCGTTGCGGGTCTGTCCGAAGCCAACATAGTGACCGCGCAGAGCGCGATTGCCGACGTAGTCGCTGCCGACAATCGCAACCGTTTCTTCGGCTACATCTATATGTGCGTCAGCCTCGCCTACATCGTCGGTCCTTTGGCCGGCGGCAAGCTGGCGGAGCCTTCAGTCGTAAGCTGGTTCAACTATGCGACGCCGTTCTGGGTCGTGTTCGGATTGCTGGTCATAACGACGCTCGGCACGCTCGCGATGTTTCGCGAAACGAACCCGCCGCCCGATAGGCGCCAGCAGATTAGCTACTTCGAAGCGTTCACGAACCTGGCCAGTGTATTCACGGATCGGAGGATTCGCGTCCTCTACCTAATCAACTTTTTACTCTATCTGGCTATTTTCGGATTCTTTCGATGCTATCCAATGTACTTAGTCGACGAATTCCATCTCGGTGTCTCGCGCGAATCTGAGTATATTGCGTGGGTCGGACTGCCTATTGTGCTCGCGAACATCTGGTTGACTGGCTATCTCGCGAAACATTTCACGACGCGCTCGCTCACTTTCTGGTCAGCGCTGCTGACCGGGATCTTCATGGTCATCGTCGTCATTCCGTCAGGCCAGAGCGCATTGTGGGTGACGCTGTTCCTGACATCGCTCGCGCTGGCGATATGCCTGCCATCGTGCGCGACGATGCTCTCGACGTCGGTTGGTGAGGCCGACCAGGGACGCGTGATGGGCAACAATCAGGCGTTGCAGGTCGGCGCGGAATCGCTCTCAGGGCTGCTCGGAGGGTTGCTTGCCGCGATCATGGTGAAGCTGTCGTTGGTAGTGCTGGGTATGGTCGCGATCGTGGCCGCCGGCGTGCTTCTTTTCATCTGACCGACGCGCGCGGGCTGGTACTACGCTTGCTTGACAGTTTGCCGCGTCCGTCTAACATACGATTGTTGTATTCAATCGAACTGCCGCTTCGGAGGTATCGTAATGTCAGGCGCAAATATCAGCGAAATCAACGAACCCAACCGTTGGCGACTGGAAACCCCCGGGCATTCGGGATGGAAACGCACGGCGCGGCCCGACGACCCGAACAAATATCTGATGATCTCGGCGGACTGTCACTGCAATGAGCCGTCGAATCTTTGGGTCGAGCGCATCGATCGCAAGTTTCGCGACCGGCTGCCGCGAATTGAAGTCGACGAAAACGGCGTAAAATGGACGATTTCGGAGGGTTGGGCGCGCTCGCGTCTGCTCGACAGCCACTTGGAGGGCGAAGATCATCTGCGGTCGAAAGCGGGCGCGGATCCGGAGCAGCGGCTGAATGATCAGATTCGAGACGGCGTCGATGCTGAAGTTATTTTCCCGAACAAGGGTCTCACGATGTGGGCGACCCCTGACGCGGATTTTGCACACGCGCAATGCCGCATCTACAACGACTGGGCGTGGGAGACGTTCGCGAAGTACAACGACCGTATGTCGCCGCTCGCCGCGATCGCGACGGCCGACCTGCCGGGATCGATCAAGGAAATCGAGCGCGTCGCAAAATTAGGATTTCGCGGACTGACCCTGCCGTGCAAGCCGGTCTTCGGTGCGCATGACGCGCGCCATCCTAACTACAATCTGCCGATTTTCGATCCAATGTGGGAGGTGATCCAGGCAGCGAATTTGCCGATCACATTTCATGTCTCGACCGGACGCGATCCGCGCGCGGCACGCAAAGACGGCGGCGCGGTCATCAACTATGTTTCACATTCTCTCGTCCCGACAATTGAGCCGGTGGCGAATCTTTGCGGCTCCGGCGTGCTCGAGCGTTACCCGGGTCTAAAGTTCGCGGCGATCGAGTCGGGAATTGGATGGGTGGCGTGGGCTCTGGGAACCATGGACGAGGCCTATCACAAGCATCACATGTGGGCGTTGCCGCGGCTCAAGATGCTCCCGAGTGAGTATTTCCGCCAACACGGATACGCATCGTTCCAGGAAGATCCGGTCGGGCTCGATCTGGCGGTGAAATATAATCTGACCAACAACTTCCTGTGGGCGAATGACTATCCGCATCACGAAGGAAGCTGGCCCCATTCGGCGGAAGCGATCGAGCGCGAGATGGGCGGGCTGCCCGAAGATGCGCGCGCGAAGATCCTCGGCGTGAATGCGGCGCGATTGTTCAAGTTCGACGTCGATGCGCTGAGCAAATCGCACCGCCAGCGGCTCGCTGCGAACTGAGCAGTGAGAAAGCTGCTCGATGCCGTCTGAATTTTCGCACCATTACGCCAACCTCGAGGGCGTGTGGATCCACTACGTCACAATGGGGCAGGGTGCCCCGGTCGTTTTGATCCATGGATGGCCGCAGACCTGGTACGAATGGCGCCGTGTGATGCCGCTGCTCGCCGACAAGTACCTGCTGGTCGCGCCCGATATGCGCGGCCTCGGCGATTCGTCGCGGCCCGTCTCCGGCTACGACAAGAAAACCGTCGCGAACGACATCTGGATGCTGATGCACAACCATCTCGGTCACGCGCGCTTTGCGACAGTCGGTCACGATTGGGGCGCTCCCGTCGCGTTTCGCCTCGCGGCAGACCATCCTGCTGAGGTGACGCATCTCGCGCTGCTCGACGTTCCCGTCCCCGGCGATCAGCCCGCCGGTAGCGCGATCGGCGGCGCGCCGCGATGGTGGCATATGTTCCATCAGGTGCCCGATCTGCCGGAGGCGCTGGTGTATGGCCGCGAACGCATCTACCTGGAATGGTTTTTCATGAACGGATGCGATCAGGCCGGCGCGATTGGCAACGATGACATCGCCGAATACGTCCGCACCTACTCGCAGCCGGGCGCGATGCGTGCAGGATTCAACTTCTACCGCGCGCTCCCGAAAGACGTTGCCGACAATCGCGTCACCTTCGCGGCAGGATTCAAACTTCCAATGCCGACCCTGGGACTCGGCGGCGGAGGATCGCGCGGGCGCGGCGATCTCGTAGTCGAATCGCTTCGCCGTGTTGCGATTCACGCGGCTGGAGGATCGATTGAAGGCTGCGGCCACTTCATTCCCGAGGAGAAACCTGCGGAGCTCGCCAATCAATTGCGCGAATTTCTTGCGAAGTAGATTCCGCTTCCGTTCGAAACCGCAGTCTGGTACGCCTCGCACATAATGTAATCGCCTGAGGAGAAACGCCGTGGATTTTAATATTCCTGCCGATGTCACAGCCTACCTCGCCGAGCTGGACGCGTTCATCGAGAAAGAAATCAAGCCGCTCGAACGCGAGAACGACAACATCCGTTTTTTCGACCATCGCCGTGAATGGGCGCGCACCGATTTCGAACGCGACGGGCTGCCGCGTCATGAGTGGGAAGCTCTGCTCGGCGAGATGCGCCGGCGCGCCGACAAAGCGGGGCACTATCGCTACGCGCTGCCGAAAGAATATGGCGGCAAGGACGGGACCAACCTTGCGATGGCGATCATTCGCGAATACCTGGCGGCCAAGGGGCTCGGGCTGCACAACGATTTGCAGAACGAAAGCTCGATCGTCGGGAATCTGCCGACGGTGCTGATGTTTCGCGACTTCGGCAACGCGCAGCAGAAAAAAGAATTCATTCCCAAGTTGCTCGACGGTTCGATGCGTATCGCGTTCGGACTCACCGAGCCGAATCACGGCTCCGACGCGACGTGGATGGAGACGCGCGGCGTTCGTGACGGCGATCACTGGCGAATCACCGGCGCCAAGATGTGGAATACCGGCCTGCACGTCGCCACCCACGATTTCGTGTTCGCGCGGACCAGCGGCAAGGACGGCAGCCCGCGCGGCATCACGTGCTTCATCGTTCCGACCAAGAGCGCCGGCTTCAAGATCGAAGAATATTTGTGGACCTTCAACATGCCGACCGACCATCCGCGCGTCTCGCTGACAGACGTCGCGGTGCCGGCCGACTCGATTCTTGGCGATCCGGAAAACGGGCTGGCCGTGGCGCAGCATTTCGTCCACGAGAATCGCATTCGTCAGGCGGCGGGTTCGTTGGGCGCGGCGCAATACTGCATCAACGAGAGCGTGAAATATGCCAAGCAGCGCAAGCCGTTCGGCAAACCGCTCGCGAGCAACCAGGCTATTCAGTGGCCGCTGGTCGAGCTGCACACCGAAGCCGAGATGATCCGTAACCTCATCCACAAGACCGCATGGCAGATGGATCAAATGTCGAAGCCCGACGTCGCGCTCAAACTTTCCGACAAGGTCGCGATGTGCAACTACTGCGCGAACCGGCTGGTTTGCGAAGCGGCGGACCGTGCGATGCAGGTGCATGGCGCGATCGGATACTCGCGGCACAAGCCGTTCGAGCACATTTTCCGGCATCACCGGCGCTATCGCATCACCGAGGGATCGGAGGAAATCCAGATGCGGCGCGTCGCGCAATACCTGTTCGGATTTTTCAAGGACCGGAAGCAGGCGGAAGAGTAGGGCAGTGAAAAACTCGCGCGCAACAACAAAATGACCAGCGAAGATTTCGCCTCGCGTCTGCAGGCCGCGGTCGCGCGTCACATCGGATCTCCGGGGACAATCCACGACCTGCAAAGGCTCACCGGCGGTGCGAACAAAACGACGTGGTCCTTCGATGCGGACGTCGCAGATAAGCGCGCGCAGTTCATTCTGCAACTGGCAAGTCCGCGCGCCAACGACGAAAGCAATCCGCTGGCGGGAGTGTCGCCACATCTGATCGCCGACGAAGATGCGCGCCTGATGATCGCGGCGGTGAAAGCCGGCGTCCCGGCGCCTCGCGTGCGCGCGATACTGACGCCGGACGACGGGCTCGGTGCTGGCTACGTCACCGAGCGAGTAGCGGGAGAGACGCTGGCGACTCGGATTCTGCGCGAGGACCGTTTCGCCGGCGCGCGCGCGATGATGGCAAAGCAGTGCGGCACAATCCTCGCGGCCATTCATCGCATCCCGCTTGCCGAAGTTCCCTTCCTGATGAAGCTAACGCCCGTTGAACACATCGCGGCGCAGCGCCGAATCATCGAGTTCTACGGATTTCATCTGCCGGCCCTCGAGCTGGGACTCAAATGGGCCGAGCAGCACGCTCCGAAGAATACTCGTCACTCCGTTGTGCATGGCGACTTCCGCGCGGGCAATTTTATTATCGGTGAGGAGGGCATTCGCTGCGTGCTGGATTGGGAAATTGGCCAGAGCGGCGACCCGATGCAGGACCTGGGCTGGGTATGCGTCAAAACGTGGCGATTCGGCGGCAAGAAGCCCGTCGGTGGCTTCGGTACTCGCGAGGATTTGTTCGAAGCTTACGAGAAAGCGAGCGGGCACTCCGTAGATCCCGCGCACGTGCGCTTTTGGGAAGCGTATGGGAGCGTGCGCTGGGGAATAGGGTGCTACAGCATGGGCACTCGCGGGATGGAAGAAGTAGGAATCGAAAGGTGCGCTATTGGCAGGCGTGTCGAGGAACCGCTGTGGGATTTTCTCAATCTGATCGAAGGCCGCGACTGACTAATCTCGAATTCGCGAACTGACTATAAGCAATTCAAGGACTGACTATGCCACAGAGTATTCCGAAGGCCGCTGTCCTGCTCGAAGCCGCGGTCAAATACCTGGAATCCGAGCTGATGCCCACGCTCACCGGCTACCATCACTTTCAGACGCGCGTCACCGTCAACGTGCTCAATACCGTACGTCGCGAGCTCGAGCTGCGCGGCGCGCAGGCAGAGGCCGAGCGCTCACGACTCGTCGCGATTCTCCGGCACGACGGCGATGTCGAGGCGCTAAGTATTGAACTGGCGGGGAAGATTCGCGCGGGAACAATCGCGATTGATGACCCGGCGGTGCGTGCTCACGTCCGACAGTCGCTCGCCGACGCGCTAGCGATCAACAATCCCAAGTGGCTGACTCGCTGATGACTGGCGGCGGTCGCTGGCCACGCGATCTTCGAATATTCGCCGGCCTCTGCGTCGTCTGGTCGGCAGTTTTGTTGGCGCGTTCAGTATTCAACCTGTCTGCCGGAGGAGTTCCCCTCGAGGACGTCATTTTCGGCGTGAAATTCTATGGCGACGAGGCGCGCCTCACGATGGCTCTGCAAGCCGTCATAATCGCAGCCTTCGGCATTGGAATCGTGATGCACCAGCGCTGGGGCCTGATCCTCGCGCTGCTCTACATGGCGCAAGTAGTCGCAGGCCACATGATATTCATCACGTCAAACCTAGGAGTAGAGTCGCAGCGCGTCCACGTAAAGATCGCCTCAGCCGAGGCGCCAGTGGTACTACTGATTGCTCTGTATGTGTGGTACCGATCCCGCCCGCTCCTACGTCACCCTGCCGCCTGATCCGTTCTGTCGATTGGTGGGCGGTGCAGGGGTCGAACCTGCGACCTCCGGCTCGTTATGCCGATGCTCCTGAGCTAACCGCCCGCGGCTGAAATCCTAGCAAAATCGCACAGGCGACACTGCCGTGCCCGAAAACGCGCGTGCTCACTTAGCTGATCGTGACCGTGTTCGGATTCATGTCAATCTCGAAACTATGGATGCTCGAACCGGACTTCGATCCGCTCCCGACCGCTGTTCAAATCGGGCGCTGCCGCGCCACTGGTTGAGGCTGAGGCGGCGTGGTATTAACCGCTCACCGCGGAGACAGGACACACTATCTATGCAGTTCGACCCTCAAAGCCTCAAGACTGAAGCGCTCAAAGTGGTTGGCAAATTCCAGTGCTCGAAGGACTGCACCGCAGGGGGAGTCGGGGCAGCGTTGCTCTCGGCTTCGGGCGAGGTGTTTACCGGGATTTGTATAGACACCGCTTGCAGCCTTGGATTCTGTGCAGAACACGCTGCCATCGCTGAGATGCTGAAGCATCGGCAGACGCGAATCGTCGCCGTGATTGCCGTCAACTCCAAAGGCGCAGTCATTCCGCCTTGTGGACGTTGCCGAGAACTCCTTCACCAAGTCGATCTTGCGAACTGGGACACGAAGGTCATCTTGGAAAACGCTGTCGTCACTCTGCGCGACTTACTTCCGTACAGGTAAGGTGCAGACGAAAGAACGAGTGCTCCGCTTTCTGAACTGAACCAGCACCCGCTGCGGCTACGAATGTCCCTGCCGGGCGCAGCGATGCACCAAGGCAGTGCAACGATGGTCCTGGGGAAGATTGACGCTCCTGCCGGCCAGCGCGGCAGATAGAGCTATGCGAGCGGCACGCATGGCCGGTGGTTGCCCCGTGAGCGAGCGCGAGGCTTCGAGATATTCGGTATTTGGGAGGCCATTCGCGGTGCGCATCCCGGCCAACCCTATCCAACGGGGTCCTTTCATTACTTCTTTATGAACCCCAAGTAGAAGGAGATCAGAAACAACCCGAAGTGTATGAAGCCTCGTATTCTCAGAAACTCCGGGGTCATCGTAAGTCCGAGAAAAGGAACGGGAACACTGATGTGATACAACGAAAAATACCAACTCGCCCCCGCCGTGACAAAGAACGCGCCGGAGAGAAACTTAAAAACATCCTTCCAGTTGATTCTCACAGATAAAGCGTACGTCAGCTGCGCTTAACTGCCAAGTTCGGTGAGCAAGGCCTTGGCCTCCTTTCAAGTCGGCGGTGTCGAAGCCCGCGGTGAATCAGTTGTAGATCTGGGCGCCGGGTGAGTCTCATATGGCAACTGATCGAGCTGCATATGTTCGAGGTCCAGCGGCCGACAGCCGAGAATCGCGAGCGAGCAGATGATGTACGTCACGACGAACGAAGAGATCGGGATGCTATAGCTGCCGGTCAGGTCGAAAATCCTGCCCGTGACGATTGGACTGAGCGCCGCACCGAAGGTGAAGAACACCCCGGTGATGCCCATTACCGAGCCGAGACGCCTGATGCCGATTGACTCAATCATGACCAACGGATTTTGCACTGCAAAAGCGCCGGCGGCGAATCCGCCCGCGAGAATGTTCGTCGCGAGTGCGAGGGGGTGTGACGCGCGCAACAATCCCAGCATTCCGAGCGCAGACAGAATGAATGTCGCAGTCATTGCCGGTCGCGCGCCAATCGATCCGCCAACGGCCCGCCAAGAAGGGTTCCAGCTGTGGTTGCAAGAAGGAAGAGACTCACGACAGTAGCTGCGAACGTTGCCGTGTACCCAACGCCGGTCAGACAAGCGATGTAATGCGGGGCCATCCCGATGCTGAGGCCCGCGAAAAGCTGGGCCGCCGAGATCAGCCAAAAGGAGCGGGCTCTTACCGCTTGGGCGAGCTCGAGGTCGGGCAGTTCGACTGGAGGCGCGGAGCCGCGCGTGACTGTCCTCGATTCACCTCGGGCCTCGACCGAGGCGTGCGTTTCCGAGGAATCCCTTGTGCGGACGAGGAGCAGGATGAGTGGAACCACCAGGAAGAGGATCGGCGCAGCGAGGGTCGCATAACCCACGCGCCAACCGCCGGCCGCGATCGCGTAGTTCGCGATTATAGTCATCGTGGCCCCGCCGAGAGTCATGCCGGAGAATGCGATTCCCATCGCAAGACCGCGCCGCTGCTCGAACCAATTCGCGATTACCAACGAGCAGGGGATGACAGTTGAGGCTCCCACGCGATTCCGAACAGACCATTGATTGCGAGAAATTCCCTGAACGAAGTGGCACGGCTTAACGCGAGCCACAACAGACCGGTGATAACCGCGCCGGCCGCCATCATCTTCTTGGGGTTAACTCGATTCGCGAGCCATCCGATGAGCGGTCCCGCGGCACCGCCGGTGACCCACCCGATCGAGAATGCGACCGAGAGCCGCGCGCGTGTCCATCCGAACGAATTGAGAATCGGCACGAAGAACACCGCGCCGGAGTTGACGGCTCCCCAGATGAAGAACATCGTGACGAAAATCGCGCCCACGACGATCCATCCCTGCCGTTCTCGATTGGTCATCTTCTTTCTCACCAGCCCGACGTCACGCGACCGCCAATATTAACCCGCCGGCGCCTGAAATCACCAACTGCAGTTCGGATCCAGTTAAGCTCACGATTCGTCGAGCAGCGCCCTGGCGTCTTGCCAGGTCGGAGGTGTCGAAGCCCTCTCGGTGAACCTGTTGTAAATGTTGCAACAGCCTTGTGCGGGCTTCTTGATCCCGGTTAGTTCCGGTTCATCGCGGCAACTAAGACACTCGCGATTTGAAACTCAGACAGTCAGCCCCGAATTAAGATAGTACCCGTCGGCCTAACGAGCGTGCGATTTGTGCGGGCACCTGATACCCTCTGATGGAGATCTACCACCGCGCTGGAAGTAGGACGGCAAACTCAAAGTCAGCAACATGAGCGCCGTAGCCGCAAGATTTGAGAACCAGCGAATTTTCTGGGTGCTCGGAATCATCATCGCTCTGGCGGCGGTTAGCCTCAACGTCTGGGGAAACCCTGATACAGATCTGGATCGTGTAACTGGTCGGGCTTCGATTGGCTTCGCCGCGACGCGAAGAGCTTCATCGACCTTGGCGGCGAAACCCGGAGTACTGCTCTCGACGCCGGAAGAAGCGGCTTCATATCTTTCACCCGAAGTTCTGAACAGTCACGTCGTCTTCTCCGCCGGATGCTCGAAAATCATCTATTCGTCAAATCGAAACGGACTCGTTCGACCTTTTATCGTAGATATGAAAAATCCCGCGCATCCGAGGGTTTCCGCGATTGAGATCAACGAGTCTGGTGATTTCGTTGCTCAGTCGCTGGCCCCTGACTGCCGGACGTTGGCGATGGTGTCGGATCGCAATGGGAATGGGTTGTTCGAAGTCTACCTCTATGACCTGGTTCAGCGGACGCTACAAAGCATCGCGAACCGGCCTGAAGTCGACGAAGGAAAACCGGTGTTTGCGCCTAGGGATCGAATTCTGTCGTACTTATCGGGCAGTCAACTCTCTCTTTACGACTATGCGAACTCCGTACATCTTAAGGTACCAAGCACGTCGGAAAAGTTTAAGTCAGTGACCTGGTCCGAGAGTGGTAGCAGCCTTTATCTTGAAGATGAAGCGACCGACATTTGGCAGTACGATCTTCAATCTCAGCAATTTCGGAAGACCTGGAACGCGCCGCGAATGAGTTATACGCCGCGAGCGATCTCTCAGAGGAACAAGCACCTTCTCTTCGCATCAGATCATGAATCCGACTACAGCTAGATCTATGAATTCGATCTCGAGCGCGGCTCGCTCGAGCGTCTGTATAGTTCATCTTACGATCAGCATTCGCCCCTCGAGTTGAGTCCCGGGCAATACACGTTTCGCACTGTTGTCGCTGCCAGCTTCATCGCGGCAGAGCTTCGAAAGGGAAAATACCGGACACTGTCCCCGTTGCTTGGGGTTACTTATGATTTTTCTCTTGATTTCGGAGCGCCGTTGCTGGTGTACTCGAACGATCGACTTCCTGTTTCTCTATATTGGATCAACCAAGCCAAGTTATCACCCCTGTTGCCGGTGAGCTATAGGTCTCGTCAGCCGGATGCGATACCTATGAAGAACGCGAACGGGATGACCAATTTTCTCTATCTTCCCTCGAAGGCTCCCAGAGCCTGGGTGATCTGGCTCCATGGAGGCCCTCACGAACAGGTTTCTCCCCGCTTCAATCTCTACTTCGATTTCCTGGCCAGAAGAAACATCGCGGTATACGCGATCAACTATCCTGGCTCGACCGGTATAGGCAATTCCTACGCGCTAAGTGGAAAGAGTGAGCAAGAGAGCATTCAAGTTCAACTTCCAGCGATCGAGCGAGATATCGAGCAATTGCGTCAACTCCATCCGGAGATCTCGTCTATCATGCTGGTCGGTTGGCCTGCACCCCAATTTCCCGCCAGTTATAAGTAGAGTCCGCCGGTTATTTCGCCCCTCCTGGGGGCGCGTCGTTTGTGGTTTTGGTTTCATGTTAATCCCAGTTTTTCCGGCCGCCCTTCACTCTCTGAGGGCGGCCGAAAAACTGTCAGGTTTTGGATCCGAGGCCAGCGCGCCTTGCACCGCGCCGGCCAGCGCTTGGGCTGGCCAAGCGGTGCGCGCGATGGCCGAGCTCCCTTGATTCCTTGCCGCGAACTCCTCCGGCGCCAGGTAGCCGAGACTCGAGTGCGGGCGCAGGTGGTTGTAGTCGTGCCGCCACGCCTCGATGATCGCGCGCGCTTCCCCGAGGCTGCTGAACACGTACTCGTTAAGGCACTCGTCGCGCAACTTGCTGTTGAATGATTCGATGAAGGCGTTCTGCACCGGCTTGCCCGGCTCGATGTAATGCCACGCCACCCTTCTCGTTGCCCAACGCAGCACCGCACCACTGGTGAGTTCCGTCCCATTATCGCTAACCACCGTCTCCGGCAGCGCTCGTTCGATTGTGAGCCGCTCCAGTTCACGCACCACGCGTACCCCGCCCAGCGAGGTGTCGACCACCGCCGCCAGGCACTCGCGGCTGAAGTCGTCGACGATGCACAGGATGCGGAAGCGCCGGCCGTCGCTCAGCGTGTCGGAGACGAAGTCGAGCGACCAGCGCTGATTGATCGTGGTCGGCAGCGTCATGGGTGCTCGCGTACCTAGTGCCCGCTTTCGCCCTCGACGGCGGCGCACCATCAGCCGCTCCTCCCGGTACAGTCGATAGAGCTTCTTGTGGTTCAGCGCGTGACCTTCGCGCGCCAGCATCCAGCCTAAGCGCCGATACCCGAAGCGCCGCCGCTCCGCGGCCAGTTCTCGCAGTCGTTGCCTCAATGCCGAGTCGTCCGGTCGTCTGCACCGGTAGCGCAGAGTCGATCGGTCCAACCCCACCAGCTCGCACGCGTGCCGCTGACTCAGCCCGTGACGCTCAACTACCCGAATCACTGCTACTCGCCGCGCCGCAGGCTTCAGACGTTTTTTCCGAGCAGGTCCTTGAGTGCCGCGTTGTCCAACAGCGAGTCGGCCAACAGTCGCTTCAGGCGGCGGTTCTCATCCTCCAGCGCCTTCAGCCGCCTGGCGTCCGAGACCTCGAGCCCGCCGTACTTTGCCTTCCACTTGTAAAATGTCGCGCTTGAGATCCCGTGCCGCCGGCACACCTCTTCGGTCCTTGCACCGGCCTCGTGCTCCCGCAGAACCCCGATGATCTGCTCCTCCGTGAAGCGGCTTCCTTTCATCGTCCGTCTCCTTTTTCAGGCGACGGACTCTACCTCATTTCGGCGGAGTTTTCGGGGTGCAGGCCACCTGGTCTGCCAATATCGCGAACCCACGCCGAAAGAACTCAAGCGTGGCGACAGCCTCCTCATTTGAATCAGCGCCAGATGGGCGCTCGTCTAAAGATCACCGCAGCGTATATCTCCAATTTGGAGAGAGGAGAATGATCACCAAGTAGCTGGCTGGAGCTGAGGGATCCGAAGAGTCGGTGTCAGCGGTCGCGCCGACGCTTACCGAAAGCGCTAAGGAAAAATGATGGATCACCTACCCGAAACAGTTGATGGACTGCCCAACATCTGCGGCGCTGAAAGCGAGATCGAACAGGCATTGAAACACTCGGCTGACCGCCCCGTTTTCTTGGATGAGAGCGGTGTGGACTTTTCACGAATTCACGGGGCCTTTGCAATCGCGTCGCACATGCATCAACCGCTCGTCCCCGCCGGCAGCATTGACCTGCGCACGACCAGCATAATCAGCAACCTGCAGCAGATGATGGAAAGCCCGAGCGACGACCTACGATACAACGCCGGCATCTTTCGCGAGTGCTACAAGCGGATGGGCGAGTTCATTCCCCAACTGGTCGGCGAAGGCAAACAGCCGCGCGTGATGCTCGACTACTCGGGCGCGCTGCTCTGGGGACTGCGGCAAATGGGGCTCGACGACGTGCTCGACAGCCTGCGCGCCATAACCTGCGAGCCGCGTTACCGGCGCTGGGCGGAGTGGCTGGGCTCGGCTTGGGGCCACGCGGTCGCGCCTTCGACTGCGGTCCAGGATTACCGCCTGCACGTGCGCGCCTGGCAGCATCATTTTGCTGCAGTTTTCGGCCTTGATGCGCTGGCGCGCGTGCGCGGTTTCTCACCCGCCGAAATGGCTTTGCCGAACCATCCCGATGTGGCGTACGAGTTCGTCAAAACGCTCAAGGAATCCGGTTATCGATGGGTGCTGGTCCAGGAGCACACCATCGACCGGCCGGATACGGGAGGCGGGCCCGAGCGCAAGCATCTGCCGCACCGGCTAGTGTGCCACAACTCAAAGGGCGAGACTGCGGAGATAATCGCGATTATCAAGACCCAGGGCAGCGATACCAAGCTGGTGGCGCAGATGCAGCCGTATTACGAGGCGCGCGCACTCTCATGCTGGGAAGTTGCAGGCAGATCCGTCCCACCGCTGGTAACGCAGATTGCCGACGGCGAGAACGGCGGCGTAATGATGAACGAGTTTCCGTCGAAGTATTTCGACGTGGTCCGGGAATGCTCGGGTTCCGATACTCCGCTGATGAACGTCACCGAGTATCTCGAATATCTCTTCTCGATCGGGGTGAGGGAGGAGCATCTGCCCGTCCTCCAGCCAATCTTTCAGAAGCGTATCTGGGACCGCTTTGAGCCGGGCGAGGAACCGAAAAAGCTCGCGAACGTCATCGCTGAGCTGCACAAAGAGGATTCGCGGTTTCAAGTCGAGGGTGGGAGCTGGACTAACAATATCTCCTGGGTGAAAGGCTATGATGCTCTGCTCGGACCGATGGAAAGGGTAAGCTCTTTGTTTTATGAGAAGGCGCTGAAACCGGGTGTCGCGACCAACGAATATCGCTACCGCAACGCCCTGTTCCACCTGCTGACGTCTCAGACCAGTTGCTACCGATATTGGGGGCAAGGGCTTTTCGTAGACTATGGGCGCGAGATCTGCCGGCGTGCCGCCGAGATTATTAACCACGATTTCTGAGCACAGGATCTCCCACCTTATCGAGCCTGGGCACTGCGTGAGCATCGCTACAACACGCGGGCCGTTCAGCGACTTCCCTCTGTTGCGTGGTTCGCCGGTCGATGCGTCTTCCACAGGGTTGGGAATAACTCTGGTGTTCGCGATTTATTTCATATTTTCCGAGATCAACGAGCGCGTGGGCGAGGGGGGTCTCTGGTCACTGTTCTTTCAGCGGCCATAGATTACCAACGTCGCACGCTCAAGCCCCTAATAGGCTGGCCTTTCCCATCAATATCGAAAAGCTGATGCGTGACCCGCACGCTTACAACAGGGATCAGCGATGCGAGCGCGGTTTTTCGTGGGTGGCGTTCGGGGTTGTCGAGAGGCGAGTCCGGAAAGGCTTCGGTGACGGGCACCTAAACCGGCACCAGACGATCAGGCGAAATCGCCGAAACGCGTAAATGCTTGATTTTGTTGGTGGGCGGTGCAGGTTTCGAACCTGCGACCCCCGGCTTGTAAGGTAGACGGATGCCCGTCCGCCCTTGTCCAGACTGAGCAATCTAGTGAGGTAGTCAGTCCGCCGAAATGCATATTGCCCGCCGGTATGCATCCCGGTGGCTGTCAAAGTGGCTGTCAGAAATTGCGCTGGCCACTTTACGCGCTGGCTTCCATCTCGACTGCCGCGTGCCTTAGGTCCAAACAAGCCTGCATTCTATCCGCAAGTGTCGATGCAGTTCTGGGCGGCGTCCTGGGCGCGGATACATTCTCGACTTCTACCACCCGGACGCCAAGGTCTGCATCGAAGTAGATGGCGCCTATCACGGTCGCCATTGCGGCCGGGATGGCCGGCGCGATCGGGAGTTGCGATTGATGGGCGTTGAAACGATCGGGCTTGAGAATAGCGACGTGCTGAAAGCCTCGAGTGCAACAGAGATTGAAGCGCGGCTGCTGGATGAGATGCGTACGCTGCATCGGCGCATGCTGGGAGGGATCGGCATCGGCTAACCAGCAATGCTGGGCAACATGCTAGACTCGTCGACGGTGCGTATCACGGGCGTCATTGCGGCCGCGACGGGCGCCGCGACCGGGACTTGAGATCGATGGGCATTGAAACGATCAGACTTGAGAATAGCGACGTGTTACTGGCGTCGAGCGCAACCGAGATCGAGGCGCGGCTACTTGATGAAATGAACGCGCTACAGCGGCGCGTTCTCGGTGGCGCCGGACTCGGCTAGCAGGCTCTACCCAGCAATGCTGGCCCCCACGGCGCTTGACTCATCCCGAGCTCGACGCGCAAGCTTGAAGCATCCATTCATTGCGGATTAGGTGACGTGTGTCCCAAGATGACGGCGCGACAATAGTTTGCGATCGCTGTGGCGCAGAGTTGCGAGCTGCCTGGGTGAGCGTTCCATCGGGGAAAAGAACGCTGAAAGCGCTCGCGGCGGCTGCATGAATTGCAGCGTGGTTTAAGTGCTGCGCGTCGAGCCGGATCGCCTCGAGCCCCAAGGAAAAACGGCGCGCCCATGACTGAAACAACGAGAACAAGAGATCCGTAACATCCTCTCCCAACTGGACGAGGGTAAATTCGATGACCACTCTCCGGCCTACGTCATTGCAGCTCTTGCTCGTTGCGTCGCAGACCTACTCAAGGACTGTCATTCAGCTAACCACCAAGTCGTCAGTCACGATACTGGATCGCGCATGAGTTAAGAGCTGAACTATCGGCCGTCCAGCACTAAGCGCAAGCGATAGCAAGTCGCTCTCCCACAACGAGAATAGATAGCATAGACGCAGCATTCTAAGCCTCAACTCTCATGCGGTTAGCATGAGGTTATCATCAAGCATTGAAGTCGGCCGCGACGCCCATCCGGATAGGGGCTATGACCCCTTTTTGAAAGGCGATGGGGCCCCACGGCGGCGTTAAAACCATCAAGCTGTCAGTCACGACGCCGGATCGCGCATGAGTAAGCAGCTTGAGCATGGCTCTTGAGCATTGAAGCGATACATTGTCACACTCCTAGTGCGAGAATAGCTAGCAAGCGCGCGACATTTCCAAGCTTCATCTCGTGGGTTAGTGCTGGGGTAACATTGAGCCAGCAAGGATGGGCGGGCCCACTACCCGATAGGGGTATGCACCCCCTTTGAAAGGTGGTGGGGCCCCATAGCGCCGGTTAATAGTGCAGCCATCTAGCGATGAGTAAGATCGACAGCTTGCTCCTGACGCCTGAGTTCTCTGGGCATGGGACAATGTCGCGCTCCACAATTCGGACAACGTGTTAGTGTGGCGGCGTAGGTTCATTTCGAGGACGATCTACCACGCGCGCGCGACCGACCAATTGGGCGCTCAATGGCTGCTGGGCGGACGCGATTGCGCCGCCGGGCACAAAGGCCTGTGGGACCGTTCGCGAGTTGGTGAAGGGGGCTGCGTGATCTGAGGTAACAACGGTGTGCGGTGGGACGTCTGATTTGTCCGTTGCGAGCCAAAATGTTACAAAAAGTCGACCTCAGTAGCGGACATCCGCAACAAGCGTGGGGGATCAAACGCGTTGGGGAGGAATGTATGAAACGGATCGGCGGTCTAACTTTGGCGGCCTTGCTTGGAGTTGCGGCCTGGTATGCGGGTCCGGGACTTCGAGTAATACAGCAGCAAGCGTTCGCGCAGGAGATTCAGGAGATAAACGGCTCCGAAGGCTCTTACCTGTTAAGCTACTACGATACGTCGACCGCCTTCGGCAAATCGGAGGGTGGTTATGGTGGCGTGGGTCACTCGGGAGGTACCGGCGACGCCCTGCTCCATATCGTGAACGCGGGCAACTTCGAAGCTCCGCGGGGTGACTTAGGTGTCGGCATTTTTGTGTTCAACGATGTACAGGAGATGGAGGAATGCTGCGTTTGCGGCCTAACGCCCAACTCGTTATTGACCATTTCCGTGATAAATGACTTGACCTCGAATCCGCTAATCAGCGCCGAATCTACGGAGGCTGGCGTAATCAAGATCTTAGGCCTCGGGGCGACTGGGTTCTTCGCTGAGGGTCTACATGCATGGATCAACCACACCGAGTCAATGGCCAGCAATCAGGCGGGTTTCAAACCACCCTTTGGGTTCGTAGCCAGTACTTCGGTCGAGGAGTTCGCACATTCCGCTCTCGACAGGCGCGAAGCTGATAGTCTACTTAACCAATGTATTTTCATCGAGCAGCATGGTTCGGGGCATGGAATCTGCACATGCGGGTTCGGTTCCTGAGCCGGATTCTCGTGCCATAGTTACCGGCATCGCCGCTGCCACGTTCGCTGGTGGCGATGTCTTGGCTCACTCGAGACAGTCGTATCTAGAATCCTGCGCTTCAGCTCGCGTGCAATTACGCCTGCTCGAGCACCAGCGCGAGCTCGCCGTGTACAAACGGCGGCCGCTGCCCGCCCCTTATCGATGCGATCGATGCGCCACTCTCAAAAACCGTACGCTGACACGACGAACACGCCGACTAACAGCAGGAGTCCTTCGAAAGCGACCCAAGAGACGCCTCGCGCGCCTCGCTTATGGCGTGAAGCAGCCAATGAATCGCAAACACTCTCATAGTAAACCCGCTGCGAACCCCAAGAACTCCCTGAGCGCCAGGGTTGTCTCAGTTAGCGCCTCGGCAGACGGCAGAGATGCTACCGCTCCCGTCTGCCAATTCTTGTAGGTACTAAATGTTGGCGGTGCGTCCGTGAAAAAATCGCAGGGTGCTGGGATGGTTTCGATGCCGAGATTTCTGAAGAGTGCTAGTGCGCGGGGCATATGAAAGGCTGAAGTGACAAGCAAAATCCGGTGAATCTTACGATTCGTGAGAATTATCTTCACGGCAGTCGCGGTTTCATAAGTATTCCGAGAGCTGGATTCCTCCACGACCGCGTAGGGTGGCACTCCCATAGTTTCGATAATTTGCGACATTAGTTCAGACTCTGGCGGAAGCTGCTTTGCCCACGAGCCTCCACAAAGAATCACGATTGGAGCCTTCCTTTCACGATAAAGCTTGACAGCGTAGAGCAGGCGATTAGCGGTCGCGCCGGGCACTTGGATGGTCGGCCTTGGGGGCTGAGCGGTCTGAGCGCCCCCGCCCAGAACCACAATTGCATCTGCGAGGGGCAGAGGCCCGCGAGCTACGTTGCGAGTCTCCAGAAAGCCCATAAGTAGTAGGCTCACTCCAGGGTTGCTGGCTATCAGCAGAAGCGCCAAGGCGCCTGTTGCGCTAATCTTGGCCAAACGCGGTCGACTGCGCACCGTCGTAATGACGATCACCAGCAACACACATGTCATCCCGTCTGGTAGAAGAAAAAGAGGCAAAAATTTAGACAGAAAGAATGCCATTCTTAAACCTGTAATGTTTCCAGCTTGTGCAGCGTGCTTGCCCAGTTAAACCATCGCTCCACGTAGAGATGAATCGCCGCCAACGCGCTTCAATTGCTTGACCTCCTTTTGCATACCTGAAGTTTCGCCGTCGGCGGTTGCGATCAGCATCAGCCGAAGCCCCGTGGTCCTATTGATTGCCCTGTACGTACTGTACCGAGCCCGCCCCCTCCTGCGCCAAAACCCCGACTGATTCGATCGATGCGCGATTTCGTTGGGCCAAAAAAATTGGTGAGCGGTGCGGGTTTCGAACCTGCAACCCCGGCTTGTATGAAGGAATTGGCGACAAATCAGATAGCAAGGATGAGACTGCGAGGGCCTGCAATTGACCCGGCAAGTTCGCGCCGACCTCGGTCAACTCTGCGCGAACACCCCATTCTTGACGCGACCTAACTGCGCGAAAGCGCTCGTCGTGGGTGACGGGTCGGAAACGAAGCTGAAGCCAAGATTGTTCTTCGCCGACCATGTCATCGTCGCCTGACACATGATCAGCTCCCCGGACGAACCCGGCGTTGTGACGGGTCCGCGGCTGCTTATGGGGCCGCTCCATTGGATCTCAAAGCTGCAACTCGCGCCCACCGATATCGGCGACAGGAAGTGGAGTAAGGCATTCGGAGTGTTGAAGTAGTCCGCCATCGCCAAGTCCGTCGCGTTCAAGTGGGCCTTGCCGTTGCCTAGCGCGACCGGAGGATTCGCCGCGACCGGGAGCGTCCAGAACAATCCGCTCGGATAGGGGTGGATCCCGGGATTGAAGTCGTGGACCTGCGTCTTGAAGTTTACGAAGTCATACTGACCTCGGTAGAGGTCAAGTCACACGAATCCGAAGGCGCCTTTGTGAACCGCTCCGTCGGCACCCACGTACACACCGTTCATGAAGCGCATGTCAGTGTCGAAGAGCAGCGTTTCAGTGGATCCATCGGGATTGGTGGCAATACCGGTGCCCTGGACGTCGGCCACGCCTACAAAGCCATTGAAATCGTTGATCGACGACGGATCGATGCCGTCACCAAAGAAGGTCAGGCTGAAGGTCAGCCCTCCGATCACGATGGTGTTGGACGTCGGCACCGGTGCGGCGTTCGACGGTTTTGCGGCGCGTGCGAGCACAGGAATCAGGCCGGCACCAGCAGCAGCGCCGGTAACTGCCGCCATCGAGCCGATGAATGCTCTTCGCGTTAAAGCGCGTCTGACAGCGTGTCGAAGGTGATGTGAAACCGGGTCGGCTTCGGGCGGTATCACCCATTGCTGGGCGTCCAATCTCAGCGGTCGCATAGCAATTCCTCCTCTGGCGGAACGTAAGCTAACGACTATCGCCGAACGGAGTGGACTATAGTGTCGGATCAAACATTGCGTCAACCGACAGGTTCAATCGTACTGACGCGACTGGAGACCGCATACCCTCCAGCCGGTACCAGACGATCGCGGCCCCTGATTTCATCTGGTGGGCGGTGCAGGTTTCGAACCTGCGACCCCCGGCTTGTAAGGCCGATGCTCTACCACTGAGCTAACCGCCCGCGGACCAAATCCTAGCAAAAAAAGACGGCCACATGTGTCATCGACACACGGGCCGTTTTTTCAGTGAATTGAAATCGATCGCTACGATCGCCGCCGTGCTTTTACGAACCCGTCGGCGGCGACGACGACGCCGGCGCCGCGCCGACGCCTTCGTTGAGCGAGTCCTTCAACTGCTTGCCGGGCTTGAACTTCGCCGATCGGCTCGCCGAAATCTCGATCGATTCTCCCGTCTTTGGATTGCGTCCGGTGCGCGCCTGCCGTTCCGAGACTGAAAACGTTCCGAAGCCTGAGATGTTCACGCGCTCGCCCTGGCGCAGTGCGGCGATGACGTCGTCGAGCACGATGTTAATTGCGCGTTCGGCGTCTGCCTTGTTGAGCGGAAGCTTGTTAGACAACGCCTCTATGAGTTCAGCCTTGGTCATATGTGCCCTTCGGCGGTCTGCCCAAAAACCCCGACCGCACAGTTGAGCCGCGCTCTCCGGTCCCGCCGGAGCTCACGGTGTCCCCCGCTCAGAACCTACGACAGGTTCGTGGATACAGTCGTATCGTCTTCGTCGCCCGGCGTCATCGGCGGCACCTTCGGTTCCGGCTCGCGCAGGAACGCCAGGTCGCTATCGCCCTTGCCCTGCTTGAAGAACGTATCCGGATCCGTCAGCACCAGCGCATGCTTGAGCACTTCATCCATGTGCTCGATTTGGATCAAGGTGATGCCCTTCATGATCTGCGGCGGGATCTCCTCGATGTCCTTGGCGTTATCCTTGGGCATCAGGATCGTCTTGATACCGCCGCGATGCGCCGCGAGCACTTTCTCCTTGAGTCCGCCGATCGGCAGCACCCGTCCGCGCAACGTTATCTCGCCGGTCATCGCAAGGTCGTTGCGAATCGGTGAGCGCGTGAGCGCCGACACCAGCGCCGTCGCGAGCGTGATTCCAGCCGACGGCCCGTCCTTGGGAATCGCGCCTTCGGGAATATGAATGTGAATGTCGATCCGATGATAGAACCCGCGATCGAGTCCGAGCACTTCTGCTCGCGAACGCACGTAGGAAAGGGCCGCTTGCGCCGATTCCTGCATCACGTCGCCCAGCTGCCCGGTGATAGTCAGCTTGCCGCGTCCCGGGACGATCGTCACCTCGACGCTTAACAGCTCGCCGCCAAGCTCCGTCCACGCAAGGCCGGTCGCCACTCCCACCTGCGGTACGGTCTCTGCCGTGCCGTAGCGGAACTTCGGAACGCCGAGGTACTTGCCCAGGCTCGAGCTCGAAACCTTCACGTGCGCATTGCGATCGGTCTTGACCACTTCGACCGCAACTTTGCGGCAGATCGAGGCGAGTTCGCGCTCGAGGTTTCTGACGCCCGCCTCGCGCGTGTAATGCCGGATGATGCCCTGGATTGCGCCGTCGGACACCTCGATATTCTCCTGCCGCAGCCCATTGGCCTCCTGCTGCTTTTTCAGCAGGTACTTTTTCGCGATGTTAAGCTTCTCCGTTTCAGTGTAGCCCGGAATCCGGATGACTTCCATGCGGTCCTGCAACGGCCGCGGGATTCGATCGAGAGTATTCGCCGTCGTGATAAACATCACTTTCGACAAATCGTAGTCGCAGTCCAAGTAGTGATCGTTGAAGGTACAGTTCTGCTCGGGATCGAGAACTTCGAGCAGCGCCGACGACGGATCGCCGCGGAAGTCGGTCGACATCTTGTCCACTTCGTCGAACAGCAGCACGGGGTTGGACGATCCGGCCTTGCGAATCGACTGGATCACCTTGCCCGGCAGCGCACCGATGTAGGTCCGTCGATGCCCGCGTATTTCAGCTTCGTCGCGCACGCCGCCGAGCGACACACGCACGAACTTGCGTCCGGTCGCGCGCGCCACCGACTTGCCCAGCGACGTCTTGCCGACGCCCGGAGGTCCGACGAGACAGAGGATCGGTCCCTTCATCTGGCCGACCAGCGTCTCGACCGCGAGGTATTCCAGGATGCGCTGCTTGACCTTGTCGAGCCCGTAATGATCTTCCTCGAGAACGCGCTCAGCTTCCTTGATGTCGAGTTTGTCCTCGGTGTACTCGAACCACGGCAGCGCAAGAAACCAATCCAGGTAATTGCGCACGACGGTGGCCTCGGCCGACATCGGCGACATCATCTTGAGTTTCTTGATCTCGCGTTCGCACTTCTCGCGTGCCTCGGCGGGCATCTTCTTCTGCCGAAGTTTTTCTTCCAACTCTTGAATCTCGTTCTTGAATTCGTCCTTCTCGCCGAGCTCCTTCTGGATCGCGCGCATCTGCTCGTTGAGGTAGTACTCCTTGGACGTCTTCTCCATCTGCTTCTTGACGCGCGAGCGGATGCGTTTTTCGACCTCGAGGATTTCCAGCTCTGAGCGCATGTAGCCGAGAATCTTCTCGAGCCGCTCGGCCGGGTTGGTCGATTCGAGCAACGCCTGCTTGTCTTCGAGCTTGATCCCAAGATGCCCGACCAGCTTGTCAGCCAGGAACGCGGGATCGTCCACCGCCGCGATCGACGTGACCATCTCGGGTGGAATCTTCTTGTTGAGGCGCGCGTAGTTGTCGAAGGTCGAGACCACCGAGCGCATCAGCGCCTCGACCTCGGTGCTCCGGTCGCTGACCTCTTCGATCTCTTCGGCCTCGACCTGGAAATATTCCTCGTCAGCGACGTAGCGGATCACACGTGCGCGCTTCTTACCTTCGACCAGCGCCTTGACGGTCCCGTCGGGCAGGCGCAGCAGCTGCACTACTACACCGAGCGTGCCGACCGCGTACAGGTCGACGGGCGCGGGCTCAGCCACCTTGGGGTCCTTCTGCGTCACCAGCAGGATCGGCGTCTTCTTCGCCTCGGCGGCTTCCAGAGCCTTGATCGACTTCTGGCGTCCGACGAAGATCGGATAGACTTCATGTGGGAATACGATCAGTTCGCGCAACGGGAACAGGGGGACCACGTTCGTCGTTGCATCGCGATTATCTTTTTTGTCATTACGAAAAAGCATCTTTTGGATCTCGATCTCTCCCGAGCTATGCGGTTTCGGCGGTCTTTTGATAGACCAGCAGTGGCTGCTCCTTCTGAGTAACCACTTCCTCCGAGATTAACACCTCCTTGATGTTGGGTTGTGACGGGATCTCGTACATCAGGTCCACCATGATCGCTTCCATGATGGCGCGCAGTCCGCGGGCACCCGACTTGCGCTTGAGTGCCTCGCGCGCGATCGCGCGCAGCGCACCCTGCGTGAATTTCAGGTGCACGTTCTCCATGTCGAACAGCTTCTGATACTGGCGCACCAGCGCGTTCTTGGGCTCGGTCAGGATTCGCACCAGCGCTTCTTCGTCCAGCTCGCCGAGCGTCGCGATAACCGGCAGACGGCCGACGAATTCCGGAATCAATCCAAACTTGAGCAAGTCCTCCGGCTGCACTTCATATAGAAGCTCGGAGACTGTCTTCGGATCGCGATGCGTCAAGTCGGCTCGAAAGCCCATCGTCTTGCCCGAGATTCGCCGCCGGATGATATCGTCCAGTCCGACGAACGCCCCGCCGCAGATGAAGAGGATATTGGTCGTGTCGACCTGTAGGAACTCCTGCTGCGGATGCTTGCGGCCACCCTTGGGCGGCACCGACGCCATCGTGCCCTCGATTATCTTGAGCAGAGCCTGCTGGACGCCTTCGCCCGACACGTCGCGCGTGATCGACGGGTTGTCGCCCTTGCGCGCGATCTTGTCGATCTCGTCGATATACACGATGCCGCGCTGGCATCGCTCGATGTCGTAGTCGGCGTTCTGCAGCAGCGACAATATGATGTTCTCGACGTCTTCGCCGACGTAGCCTGCCTCAGTCAGCGAGGTGGCATCGGCGATGGTAAACGGCACCTGCAGAAAGCGCGCGAGGGTTTGCGCCAGCAGCGTCTTGCCGACGCCGGTCGGGCCAATCAGCAGGATGTTGGATTTCTGCAGCTCGACGTCGCCGGTCACCATCTGCGAGTCGATTCGTTTGTAATGATTGTGGACCGCGACCGAGAGAATTTTCTTGGCGCGTTCCTGTCCGATCACGTACTGGTCGAGCACCCGCTTGATTTCGGCGGGCTTGGGCACCGCGGAGCTTTGGCTGAACGCCTCTTCGCTGTCGGTCTCCTCGGCGATTATGTCGTTACAAAGGTCGATGCATTCGTCGCAAATATAAACCGTGGGGCCGGCAATCAGCTTTCGAACTTCGTCCTGGCTCTTGCCGCAAAACGAGCAAACCAGGTTGCCCGAGCGGTCGTCATGCTTGGCCATACTGCCTCCCGCGGCTCATTTGGACGGCCTTCGGCTAACGATTACCTCATCAATCAGTCCGTATTCAACCGCTTGCTGCGGCGACATGAAGTAATCGCGATCGGTATCTTTTTCGATCCGTCGCAGGTTCTGTCCGGTATGCTTCATTATGATGTTGTTGATTTCCTCCCGCGCGTGCAGAATTTCCTTCGCGTGTATTTCGAGGTCGCTCGCCTGCCCCTGCATCCCACCCAACGGCTGATGCAGGATGATTCGCGAGTGCGGCAGCGCGTAACGCCGTCCCTTCGCGCCCGCCAGCAGCATGATTGCGCCCATGCTGCCCGCCTGCCCGAGGCACAGCGTCGACACCGGAGGCCGGATGAACTCCATCGTGTCGTAAATCGCCATTCCGGCCGTCACCGAACCGCCCGGCGAATTGATATAGAAGTTGATCTCTTTTTCGGGATCTTCAGACTCGAGGAACAGGAACTGGGCCGTGATCAGGTTGGCGACGTCGTCGTTGATTTCGGTGCCTAAAAAGACGATGCGGTCTTTCAGCAGGCGGGAGTAGATGTCATATGCCCGCTCTCCGCGGCCGGTTTGCTCGACGACAATCGGTACCAGGTTACTCATTAGTCCCGTCCGCGCCGCAGCCACGTTGCGACAAATGAGAAGAGGCCGTCGACGCCTTCAAATTGTAACGTCTGGGAAATGGTCGAGCAACCGCGATTGTCCCCGAACAACGTGGCAGCGATGCTACTTCTGCTCGGAAGAAGCATCTTCACGCGGCTCTGACGTAGCATCTTCACGCTGGGCGCGGCTCAAAATAAAGTCGAGCGCCTTCTCCCGGCGCATCGATTGACGCAGCGCCTCGCGATTTTCTTCCTTGCGGTAAAACTCGGCCGCGCGGTCGCGATTACGTCCGCTCTGCGTGACGATCGCCGCCACCCGCTCACCGAGCTCCTCGTCATTGATCTCGATCTTTTCCTGCTCCGCGAGCGCGTCCACGATCAGCGCCGTACGCGCGCGCTTCTCGGCCCGCGTCTTCAGGTCCTCGGCACTCTGCTTGACCCGTTCGCTCGCGTCCTCATGCGACAGCCCGCCCGCTTCGAGCGTCTGATGCAGCTCGGCTTCCATCGCGCTCAGCTCGCGCGCGACCAGCGATTCGGGCAGCTCGACCGGGTTGCGCTCGATCACGAGATCGAGCAATCCCTGGCGCACGCGCGCGTCAGCTTCCTGCTTGGCATGCGCGAGCAGCTCGGTGCGGACGCGGGTGCGGAATGCCTCGAGGTTCTCGTCGCCGAGATCCTTGGCGAAGTCGTCATCGACGTTCGGCAATTCGCGCCGATAAATCTCCCTGGGCGTCGCGCGCCACTCGATCGTCTTGCCGGCGAGCTCTTTCTGGCCGTACTCAGCCGGGTAGGTCTTGGTGGTCGTCGATTGCTTGCCAAGCTCCGCGCCGACCAGCGCTTCATGAACGCCGTGCGCGAGCGCGCGCTCGGAAACTTCGACCAGCCGATCGTCGGTCTTCGTGCTCGATAGCGACTTGCCGTTCTCGAACGCCTCGACCGACGCGAGCGCGTAGTCGCCATCTTCGACGACGGTGCGATCCTCGACCTTCTTGAGCGTCGCCTGGCGCTCGCGAAATCGCTGAATCGCTTCTTCGACCTGCTCGTCGGTGACCTCGACCTTGGACTCGGGCACCTTGAGCCCTTCGTAGTCCTTGACCTCGATTTTCGGGCGCAGGTCGAAAGTCGCGCTGAACTTGAGCGCGAGGTCTTTCTGCAGGTCGGTCTGTTCGGTGACGATTTCGGGCGCGACCACGGGCTTGAGGTCGTGCTCCTCGAGCGCTTTCTTGGTGTATTCCTCGACGAGTTTCTGAACTACTTCGCCGCGGACCTGCTCGCCGAAAAATCGTTCGAGCAGATTGCGCGGCGCATGGCCGGGGCGAAAGCCCTTGAGCACAACGCCGCGTTTGAGTTCGTTGTAGGCGCGATCCAGCTCATGCTTGATTTCGTCGGGTTCGACTTCAATCGTAAGTTTGCGCCGGAGACTGTTGGGTTCTTCGATATTTACATTCATCGCTGTATGAATCTTTAAGATAACCACGAGGCAGTGACGCGGATCAACCGACGAGGGGGATCTAACATCATGACAGAAATGCCCGATTACATCGAAGCTCGGATCAGACAGGGAAGGCCCGCCGACGGATCAGTCGTAGCAGGGTCCACTCCAGTGGTCGCATTTGGCGACGCGCTCAAATCAAAGGTCGCAACGCTGGGCTGGAATCCCAGCAAGCGTGAATTTCTCGACAGCAACGGTAACGAATTGTGGGTGAAGCGGCGTGTCGAGACATTGAAATCGATTGGAGTCACCGATCTTGCAGATGCTCCAGTTGAAGCGGTTCTCCGCGTCTTCGAGGCATGCAACAACTATTTCCACCACCACCCCTATGGTTGGTTCAACAAGCTGCAGAAGGTTCTGAAACATTTCGACGCGTCGTACTGCGATGACTCAGCCCGCCATCTTGATTTCGTCCAATGGGCCACGGATCCGGTGTGGGACAAAATTCCCGAGATCGAAAAGATCAAACTCATCGCCGCGGATCTGCCGTTCCTTTAGGCGGCAACTCTCGCGCGAAAAATTCAGACTTGTCCTGCTGAATGGCACAGGTATTGTGAAGGCGTACGAAAGACACCTAGTGTTGTGTCCCATTAATAAGTTTACAGATGCGCCGGAGTTTGTCGAATATCGAGTTGGCGGTGGCAGTCCAAACGAAGGGCCGCTTGTGGGCGTTGTAATGAGCGACGTAGGCGTCGATTTCCCCACCAGTTGACGGACGTTGCGAAACGAACCGCGGCGAATCGCTTGCTGGGTGATAAGCGCGAACCAGCGCTCGACCTGGTTGAGCCAGCTCGAGTAGGTGGGCGTGAAGTGAAGGTGAAAGCGCCGATGGCTGGCGAGCCCGCTTTTACCTTGTGATCCTGAGCGCATTCGCGATCGGTGCAGCGCGAGCGGCCGAGATTTGTCATCCTGACGAATAAGCAGGAACTCGGCGATATGCACGACTTGCAGCTCGAGATACCCGCAGAACGATGTCCAGTGCCGCGAAGAGCGTGGTAGTGCCGTGGCGATAGTAATCGTGCGTTACCCCTCGACATAGCCGAGCCCCATCGGCAGCACCGGCTGGGTGCGCTCCAAGGCCTGCACCTGGCTCTTCTCGTCCACGCACAATACCAGCGCGTCGTCCGGCGGATTGAGATAAAGCCCAACGATGTCGCGCACCTTTCCGACGAAAAACGGGTCGGTGGAGAGCTTAAAGCTCTTGCTCCGATGCGGCTGCAAGCCGAACCGCGCGAAGTAGCGCGCGACCGTGCTCTTGGAGATGCCGGTATGCGCAGCCACGCTACGCACGCTCCAGTGGGTGGCGACGGCAGGCTGGCTGTGCAGCCCTGCGCAGCAAGGCCGCTACTTGTTCGTCGCTATGGCTGCGCGGTCGGCCCGAACGAAGTTCCGCGTGCAGCCCGGCGATGCCGCGGTGTTGATAACGCTGGCGCCACAGACTGACCACCGGAGCACTAACCCCGCAGCGCCTGGCGACCTCTCGGTTGGCGCTGCCAGCGGCCGAAGCAGCACGATCTGCGCGCGCCGCACCAACGAATGCGGCAGGCTGCGCGAACGCACGATCGAGCGCAGTTGCGACCGCTCCGACTGACTAATGATCAACGTTGTATTCGGCCTGCCCATCCTAACCTGCCGGCCGCGATGCGGCCGGCCGCCTCTCGTAAAAATAACGGGCGAGGTATCGGAGGCGTGAAATCGCGGTGCGGCCGTTCAGGTCCGGATAGCACGAAAATTTTACCGGAAGTGACGCTCGAGGCCTGAAAGTCGTGGGCTGGAACATCAACCTTCAATCAAGTCGTGGCGTTTGGAACACAGAAATCGAGCAGATTGGCGCTGCGGTCAAGGAGCAGTGTGAGAATCTTGAATCGCGCGGTGCCATGTAAAAGGACCCTCACCTACATCCTCTCCCTTGCAAGGCGAGGAGACAGACATCGCGCGAGCCGGCTCTTCGAACTACTTCTTACACCCCGCCGATAACTGGACTTCGGTTTCAGGAAAACCTAGACTGCTCCGGATACCCAGAGGGTGATCGCGCGGCTATTCACGGCGTATTCACTGAATCAATTGCACAGCGGGCACTGCCCTTAATCAAACCTCGACCTTTCAGGAGACTCGGATTGCGATGAGCGAATCGAATATCGTTCTGCCCACTTTATCCAGCGGACAGGTGATGATCCTGTGGCTGGTGCTGGTCTCGGCGCTGGTCGCGCTGGCCTACGGAGTCGTGCTGATACGCGTGGTACTGGCGGCAGACCCCGGACCCAAATCGATGACCGACGTGTCCGACGCGATAGAACTCGGCGCGATGGCGTACCTCGGACGCCAGGTCAAAACCATGATCTGGTTCGTCGCCGCCATCTTCATCGCGCTGTTCCTCATGTACCGCAACGTTTACCAGGGCCTGTACCTGCCACTCGGAATTTCGATCGCATTCCTGATGGGGGTCGCGGCATCGTACGGCGCCGGCTACGTCGGGATGTGGCTGGCGGTAAAGGGCAACGTCCGCAGCGCCAACGCGGCGCTCACCAGCTTCAAGGACGCGATGGAACTCGCGTTCAAGGCGGGCGGAGTCTCGGGGATGTTCACGGTCGGGCTGGGACTGCTCGGCGCGACGATCATCTTCCTGGTGTTCCGCGAAAACGCGATGAAGGTCCTGGTCGGCTTCGGCTTCGGCGGCTCGCTGGCCGCACTCTTCATGCGCGTCGGCGGCGGAATCTACACCAAGGCGGCTGACGTCGGCGGCGACCTGGTCGGCAAAATCGAGCAGGATCTCCCCGAAGACGACCCGCGCAATCCCGCGACGATTGCCGACAATGTTGGCGACAACGTCGGTGATTGCGCCGGAATGGCGGCCGACGTGTTCGAGTCGTACGAGGTGACGCTGGTCGCCGCGATCATCCTGGCGGCCTACGCGCTGCAGGAGTCGGACTTTATCGCTGCGTACGGACAGTATGCAGGCGCATTCGCCGTGAAGCTGATCATGTTCGCGCTGATTCTGCGCGGCGTCGGCGTGTTCTCATCGATCATCGGAATCATGGCGGTACGCGTGCCGGCGGGCAAAATGCTCGACCCGATGCGTCCGATCAACATCGGCTACATGACCTCGGCGATCGCTTCTGTGATCGGATTCTTCGTGGTGAACTATCTCTACCTCGACGATCCGCGGACGGGAGCGACCGACTGGCGCTTCGCATGCTGCGCGTCGCTCGGAATTATTCTCGCCGTCGTGACGCTGTGGCTGACCAACTATTTCACGCATCCGGACAAAGGCCCCGTCACCGAAACCGCGATGGCCGCGCGCACGGGGCCGGCAACCCTGATCCTGTCGGGCATGGCCGAGGGGCTCGAGTCGTCGGTCTGGGCGCTGCTAGTGATTGCGGCCGCGATTATCGGCGCGATGGCTATCTTCCACGAGTCGTTGGCGCTGCAGTTCTACGGAATCGCGCTGACGGGACTCGGTTTACTCACCACCACCGGCTTCATCCTCGCGATGGATACCTACGGACCGATCACCGACAACGCTCACGGTATCTTCGAGATGGGCGGAATCCATCAGGAGGAAGCGTCGAAGACGCTGTCCTGGATGGACGCCATCGGCAACACCACCAAGGCGCTGACCAAGGGCCTCGCGATTGCGACCGCAGTGCTCGCGGCGGTCTCGCTGTTCCGGTCATTTATCGACGAGGCGCATCTAGGCGCGATCGGCGTGCAGATCAACATGCCCACCGTGTTCGTCGGGCTGATGATCGGCGGCGCGGTGCCGTTCCTGTTCAGCTCGTTTGCGATTAAGGCGGTCAGCCGCGCGGCGTACCAGATCGTGTTCGAGGTACGCCGCCAGCTCCGGACGCATCCGGGAATCATGGAGGGCAAGGAGCTGCCGGACTACGGCGCGTGCGTCGATATCGTCACGGCGGCGTCGCAGAAAGAGCTGCTTGGCCCTGGAATCCTGGCGATCTTCTCGCCGCTGCTGGTCGGCTTCGGTCTCGGCGCGGGCGCGCTCGGCGGATTCCTGGGCGGGACGATCCTGACGGGGCAGCTGATGGCGGTCTTCATGTCGAATGCGGGCGCCAACTGGGACAACGCCAAGAAAAAAGTCGAGGACGGCTACCTCGGCGGCAAAGGCACCGACGTGCACAAGGCGTCGGTCGTGGGAGACACGGTCGGCGATCCGTTCAAGGACACGGCGGGTCCGGCGCTGAACCCGATGATCAAGGTGATGAACCTGGTCGCGATTTTGGCGGCGCCGTTCACAACGGTCGCGCTTGGCGGAGTGACTCCGATCCGCGTGGCGGTGGTAGTGCTGTCGATCGTCGCGCTTTCGATCGCGGTAATTTTCTCCAAGCGCGGTTCGATCGCCGAGGAGAGCCTGGCAATCGAGACCAAGCAGGCCGCCTGAGCGGAATTTGACGGCAGCTAGTTAGAAGGGCCGGACGTCGAAACGTCCGGCCTTTTTGTTTTTTGGTGAGCTGCCCAATTACGGCGCATTCTGCGAAACAGGGGTTGTTTCTTAGGATCCAGATACGAATGTTTCACGTGAAACATTTTTTGTTCAGGAGAACGAAACACGAATGAGGAAAATTGAGTGTCACCTCGCTTCGTTCTTCCTTTCAACCTCGGGCGAGAGAATTCTCCACTTGCCCATCGAAACCGGAACCAACCGCTTGTGGATGACGAAATTCGCCTCTTCAGTTGTGACCGTATGATCCGCCTCCTGAGCACGGTCCATCTCATCGAGCTTCTCGATGAGATTTGCGTCTGCCTCCTTCGACCGAGGTATTTTCCTGTCGTCAAGTTTACGCCAAGTCGGTAGGAACCGGTCCCAGAGGTTCGTGGTGAGGAATTCGCCTTTCTTTGGGGATAGGTCGCAAGCGCAAAAATTCCGCGCTCTTTGACCTTTTCGGGAAGCTTCGAGAAATGTGCGTCTAACCTGGCCAAATCGGCTTTCAGGTCGGGTGCCCAGACAAAGTCTTGGTCCTTCTTAAGAAAGAGTGGGGCGGTCATTCGATGCAGGTTATCCCCCGAAACGAAAACCATACAGAGGGGAGGTAGTATAGGTAAGCGATGTCCACGCGATTGCTTGGGCGGGTGGGTTTAGGGATGAGCCCTGCCGCCAAAGCGATGACGAAGAACATATCGACTTTGAAAACGTGAGCCGCGTAAGGCGCAAACTCGTACAACGGCGGCCCTCCTGCAGACTTCCAACGTCCGATGATCTCCTTCCACAATTGCTTCGGCACCCCAAGTATTTCGAGGGCAGACCTCAGCGCGTCAAATCGATTACGTTCGCCAAGGATGAAGCGTTCCGCTAGGGATTTTGCTTCGCTCGGGTTCAACTTAAGGCCTCCCTCAGGGACCCCGAAGTTTTTGAGGATCAGCTTCGAATCTAAGCCCGAGAGGTTTTGTCTCCACGCCTTTGCAAAGAGCCTTTCAACGTCGAGAAATTCGCCTTTCTGCCAACGCTCGAACGCCTCCATTTCTGCGGGGCGCTCGAGGACTATCCCCATCTGGTCGCCGGTCATCACGGAACGACCCTGGCCGACTATAGGATACCGCTCCATCCGCGCTGGATAGCCCAGGAGATCGTTAACACAGAGAGTGTAGCTATGAACGTTCAACTCAGAGCCCAAGACCGGAGTCTTGTAGGCAATGCTCCCAACGATTTGCTCCGGAGTACGGCCATCGCGCATTTGCTTGTATAGGTCGGCAAGCGTTTCAACGTAAAAAGAGCGGGGTGATGTTGGTTTTATAAAAGCAATCGAACCACAGCGCCTCGCCGGGATTAAAGCTTTGCAGGGTGGACTTGTCGAAGATTGTGATTGGTCCAGGCATGTTGGATCTGCAGACCCTCGCCAACCACCGCGATGCGGTAGGCCTCCTGTCTCGGGAAATAATGGGAACGAGTAAGAAAGATCTTTGCTTCGCTCGTTTGAGGCCAATAGTCTTCGCAAATTATGGCTATCGAATATCGCGTTCTGGGGAAGACTGGGCTTCGGGTCAGCACTGTTGGATTTGGCGGATCCGAGGTTGGCTACCAGGCGGTTGCGCAGAGGACGGTCGATAAAATCCTGAACACGGCGCTGGACGCCGGTATCAACGTGATCGATACCGCTGAGTGCTACGCCGACGGCGAGGCGCTGATCGGCAAGGCGATCGCGCGGCGGCGCGCTGAAGTTGTCCTCATGACAAAATGCGGGCATGCGGCGCTTGGGTCGGCGTCCGAGCGCGCCGGCGGATACGCGACGCCGGATTGGGAGCCGGCGATGCTCGCGCGGAGTATCGAGCGCAGCCTCAAGAACCTGCGCACCGATCACGTCGATGTGATCCAGTTCCACAGCCCGCCGCTTGCGACGCTCAAGGACGGGCGCGTAATCGAAGTTCTCCAGAAAGCTCGCGAGCGAGGGCAGGCGCGCTTCGTCGGATGCAGCATCGATTCCGATGAGGCGGTGTACGCGGTCGAGAGCGGCGTGTTCGACACGCTGCAAATCTCGCTGAGTATCGCGGACCAGGAGGCGATCGATCGGGTGCTGCCGAAGGCGGCGGCGCGCGGGATGGGCGTGATCGTCAAGCGGCCGATCGCAAATGCGGCGTGGCGACACGGCAAGCGGCCACCCGCCGATTGGTACACGCGGCCGTATTGGGACCGGCTGCAGGCGCTCGACTACGATTTTCTGCATCGCGGCGGCGAGAATGCGGCGGCGACCGCCCTGCGATTCACGCTCGGCACTCCGGGCGTGACCACTGCGATCGTCGGTACGACGCGGCCCGAGCGAATCGCGCGGAACATCGCGCATGCGAACGCTGGGCCGTTGCCTCAGGCGGAGTACGAGGCGATTCGCAGTCGTTGGCGCTCAGTCGCGGCGCGCGACTGGACGGGGCAGCGTTAGCGGCGGGTTTGTCGGAGGACGAACATGCGGGCGATCGTGTCGGCGTCATGCGCGTCGGAAGTAACTTTCGCCTCGCCATCGAGCAGTCGTTCGGCAATTGCGACCATTGCGATTAATGCGACCATCGATAACCACGCAAAGCCGTAGAAGAGCGTCGCGGCGATATGTCGGAAGCGTAGCAGGGCTTTATCTCTCTCAAAAGGTATTAGCGCGAAGATGACTGCATGACGACTTCATGCTAACAAATTGTCGCCTATATTGTCACAATAAGAACAAAGAAACGTAAGCTTTGGCACCTTTTGAATCCGGCGCCCTTCGGTCGACCTGGTAGGCGAAGTCGCAGCAATCAGCAGCGACTAGAAGCCGCCTGGGTAGTATCCACGGTTTCCGTAAGGACCGTAGTACCCGTTGTGCTCCATCTCGGTGCCGACGATATAGCCGACTGCGCCGCCGCCAAGACCGCCAATAAGCGCACCGGTTGCTGGTGAGCCCTCGGAGCCACCGATCAGCGCTCCGCCGCCAGCACCGATAGCAGCGCCGGCAAGAGTGTCATTTGCGCGAGGACTGCTGAAGCAACCGGTCACAGCAGTCAGAGCTAAAGCGCTGGCGAGCGCGATGATCGCGGTACGAAGGCTTCGCCCGGCGCTCAGTTTAGCAGTATCTTTCGAATTCATCGTCAAAACCTCGAAAATCCATCCACTATGAAATACGAATTACGCGATGAGCTGGTTGCGTAAGCTTACGGTTTGGTTAGCTTTCCGCGACGCGGCGAATCCAATTTAACGCGAAACCCTCCGTGGGTTTCAGCAGGGGTGACCTCCTTCGGCTTCGCTCAGGACGGGCTCTGCACCCAATATTAGGACGCAGAAGCAGGACTTCGTCCCGGTTAGAGCTTTTGTGAGACACGGGCGCAGCCCGCGCGGCTACGCGCGGTTGATTTTCTTGAAGTAAGCGCTCGCGCGATGCGTCGTTGCTACTATTTCTACTTTTTTAATACTAAAACATCAAAATCTGTTTAATAAGATATTCATACTTTTAGAAGAGTCGTACGGGTTTTCAAAGAAGAGAGAATAGTGCGTCGCGTCAGGCCGGGTTGGAGAAGTTCGCGTGCGTTCAAAGCGGTGGCGATGCTGCTCCTCGTTCCATTGATGGTCGCGTCGGCGGCATTTGCCCGCGACATCGATATCAAGGTTGAGCCGAAAACCATTTCGTTCGGCGACCAGGCCGATTTCACGATAAGTGCGGCAGTTCCGGTGACGGTCACCAACACTGGCGAAGGGCCGGTGAAAATCCGGTCAATCGGCGTCAGCGGCGACTTTTCGCAGACCAACAACTGCCCGGACACGCTTGGAGCGGGACTTAGTTGCACCGTCGAGGTCAAGTTTGCGCCGCGCCGACTCGGTCGGCGCCGCGGATCGCTTAGTGTCCGGATTCACGGGACTCACGACAGAAACGTGACTCTCGAAGGTAAGGGAATACCTCCTCCTCCGACCAGCACCGCGACGGCGACCGCGACTCCGACCCGCACGGCAACCGCGACTGCGACACCTACGCGGACGGCAACGGCGACGCCGACTGCCACAGCAACGGTGACCACGACGGCTACGGCGACTCGGACGGCGACGAATACGGCCAGCATGACCCCGACGGCGACAGCTACTCAAACGGCTACAATCACGCCAACAGCGACGGCGACGCAGACTGAGACCGCAACAGCCACGCAGACTGCGACTGCAACCCAGACTGAGACCGCGACAGCGACTCAGACTGTCACGGCGACGGCCACCGCCATTCCAACTGCGACTGCTACCGAGACTGCGACGATAACAGCGACAGCAACTCCAACGGCGACAGCAACCGAGACGGCCACAGCCACGACGACCCAGACCGCGACAGCTACAGCAACTCAGACGGCAACTGCGACCGAGACTGCCACGGTGACGGCGACGGCAACTCAGACTGCGACCGCAACTGCAACTGAAACTGCCACCGCGACGACTACAGCGACAGAGACTACTACCCCAACTGCGACAGCAACGCAGACCGCGACCGCAACGCAGACCGCGACTGCAACTGCAACTGAAACCGCCACGGTGACAGCTACGCCGACAGCGACTGCAACTCAGACTGCGACCGCAACCGCCACGGCTACCGCCACGCAGACCGAGACCGCGACAGCTACAACAACTCAGACGGCAACCGCGACAGAGACTGCCACGGCGACAGCCACGCCGACGACGACCGCAACCCAGACTGCGACCGCAACTGCAACTGAAACGGCTACGGCGACGGCCACACAGACCGAGACCGCGACAGCTACAGCAACTCAGACGGCGACTGCGACAGCAACGGCTACGCAGACTGCGACTCTAACTGCGACCCCGACTGCCACTGCGACGGCCACCGCCACGACGACTGCCACCACTACACCGACCCCGACCGCGACTCTGACGAGCACGCCTACTGCGACCGCGACAGCTACGGTCACTGCGACTGCCACGCAGACTGCAACCGCGACCCGGACAGCGACTCCGACAGCGACGCCGACGCCGCCGTTTGGAATGGTGAGCGGTGTGGTCCAGAGCGGCGGGACTTCGCCCGATCCGATCGTTGGCGCGACGGTCACTCTTTACCAGGCAGGGACCTTCGCGCAGGGAGCGCCAACTCAGCTCGGCTCGCCGGCGACGACCGACGGGAGCGGCTCGTTCTCGATTCCGTACACCAACCCCGATACGGACGTGACGCTCTACCTTGTCGCCGTCGGCGGCAGCACCTCGGGACCGTCGAACAGTGCGATCGTGCTGCTCTCGGTGCTGGGACCGGCGGATACCGCGCCCGAGTCGGTGGTCGTCAATGAACTGACTACTGCGGCCTCGGCGTACGCGGTCAGCAATTTCACCACGACCAGCGCCACCGCGCCGAGAGTAAAAATCGTCGATACCAACACACCGGAGTTGGCGGTCGGCGCGGCGACGTTGAACAATCTCGTCAACATCGAGACGGGAGGGATCGGCGCCCTGATCTCCAACGGAAATAACAATCCGCGCCGGTTGAACTCGCTTGCCAACGCGCTGACGAGTTGCGTGCGGCTGACGACGTCATGCAGCACCGGGCTCTTCAACGACACGACGGTAAACTCGGTGGCGCCGACGACCACGCTCGACGCCGCGCTCAACGTCAACCGCGCTACCCGCGCAGTCCTCAACGCGATCAAGAGCCTCTCCGGGCTGGAAACGCTGGGTTCGAGTGGACCATACTCGCCCGTGCTCACCTCGGCGCCGGCCGACTGGACAATTCCGCTCGCTTACAATCTCGGCACGATCAACTCGCAGGGCTTTGCCGTTGCGATCGATGGGCACGGCAAAGTCTTCGACGCGATTCTGACCACGTGTGACAGCAGTGGCTCCCCGTGCGTCTACTCGATTACTCCTGGCAGCTCGACCGTCTCCCTCTTCAGCGATATGGCCAGCGTCAGCAGTGCCGTCTCGATGGCGGTCGATACCTCTGGCAACGTATGGATCCCGCGCAGCTCCCCTGACAACCTGCTCAAGTTCAGCCCGGCCGGCGGGGCGCCGACAACCTTCTCCGATTCCAGCCTGAACGCTCCAGAGGGAATCGCCGTGGACAGCGTCGGCAACCTCTGGATCGCGAACAAGGGTGGTAACAACGCAATCCTTTTCACCGTGTCCGACAACATGTTCCAGTCCTTCACCGGCAGCATGAGCTCGCCCTATGGAATCGCGATCGACGGCAGCGGCAACGTTTGGATCACGAACTCCGGCAACAACACCGTCACGGTGCTGAATTCGAGCGGCACGCCGCTGTCGTTCTCGCCGCTGACCACGGGCAGTCTCAACAGTCCGCAGGCCATCACGATCGACAAGTCCGGGAACGTGTGGGTTTTGAACGCCGCTCCGAGTGGCAGCGTCACCAAGTACACGACCAGCACCAATCCGCCGAGCGCCGCGAACTTCACGAGCGCCACCTTTGATATCGTCCTGGCGCAGTCAATCGAGGCCGACGGCCTGGGCAACATCTGGTTTTCCAACTTTGCTCAAAACAACACCCACACCGCCTTCAACATCATGGAGCTTGATTCCACTGGCAAGTTCATCTCCCCGTCGTTCGGCTACGAGGACAATGCGCAGCTCAATCTCCCCGAGGGATTGGCAATCGACTGCGCCGGCAACGTATGGGTCGCGAACGAGAACAATACGCTGCTGGTCGAGTTCGTAGGCGCGGCCGGCGGAGTCAAGACGCCGTTTATTGGTCCGATCCTGCCACCGTGATCGAGCCGTAAGACTTGCTTCCGAGTGAGTAACGAATAGGCTGGTCGTTCGTACTCACATCATTATGCGACTCAATCCCGGTCCCTTCGAGCCATTCGTCTACCTGCTCCAAACGCCAACGATGTTTCGCGTCGTCGGCATGGGAGGGTTCGTCCTGTTCTCGATACTCGCGCTGACGATCGCGTCGGAACACAGCGCGGGCGCCGCTATCTTCGGCCTCGTGCTAATGGGCGCGCTGTGGTACGAGGCGAGCACGAACATCTGCCGGCGATGCCGTTTCTACGGCACGTGGCATTGCCTGGGGCAGGGGATGCTGGTGTCGAAGCTGTTCTCGCGAATCGATGAGCGGCTCGGCGAATCAGGCACGATGCTGCATGGCGCGCTGCTGGCCGCTTACTTCAGCTACGGACTCTTCTGGCTGTGGCATGAACCCATGCTTGGATTTATCTTCACGCTATGGGTTCCGATAGCGCTGGTCACCGCGACTGCGCCCGTGGGATTTTCGTGGCGCGCGCTGAAGCCAAGCTGACGGGGATCCTTCTTTAGCCTCTCTCTATCAGGGAGAGGCCGGCGCACGTCGTCGTGCGGCGGGTGAGGGTCGAAATTCCTGGTTCTGCGCTTCGCTCCGTTTGGAAAGACAATCATAAGGACATCTTGTTATTCTGACCCTCACCCGCGCCTCGAAGACGAGTCGCGACCTCTCCCTCACAGGGAGAGGAGAAGAGGCACACATGGAAATTGGATGGATCGGTACCGGAATTATGGGTGCGCCGATGGCGCGGCGGCTGATTGGCGGCGGACATCGCGTGCGCGTCTTCAATCGCTCGTCCGAAAAGGCGCGCGCGCTCGCGTCTGACGGCGCGATCGAGGCGGCGGATGTCGCCGCCTGCGTGGCGGGCGCCGACGTCGTGTTTATCATGGTGCCCGACACGCCAGACGTGGAGGCGACCGTCGCGAAGATCGAGCCCGCACTTAAAGCGGGACAATTCGTCGTCGACATGAGCACGATTTCGCCGGCGGCCGAGCGCACGATCGCCGCGCGGCTGAAGAAGGCCGGCGTCGAGTACCTCGATGCGCCCGTATCGGGCGGCGACGTCGGTGCTCGCGAGGGCACGCTCGCGATAATGGTGGGCGGAGACGCGCCGGCGTTCGAGTTGGCGCGTCCGTTGTTCGAGCTGATGGGAAAACGGATCACGCACATGGGCCCATCGGGCGCCGGCCAGATGACCAAGCTTGCCAACCAGATTGCGGTCGCGCTTGCGCTCGAGGCGGCGGCCGAGGCGATAAAATTCGCGCGCGGCGGCGGCCTCGACGCTGCACGCGTGGTCGAGGCTATCGGCGCGGGCGCGGCCGCGTCGTGGCAGCTATCGAATCTTGGTCCCAAGATAATAGCCGGCGACTATCGGCCCGGGTTCTTTATCAAGCTGATTCGCAAGGACTTGCGTTTGGTGGTCGAGGCTGCGCGTGAATCCGGACTTGCGCTGCCGGGACTCTCGCTGATGGCTTCGATGTTCAACGCGGCCGCTGCCCTCGGTCACGATCTCGACGGGACCCAGGCGGTTGCGACAGCACTCGACAGACTGGCGGACGTGAAGTAGTAGGGGAGTCGAACCCCGGATTTTTTGGAGGCCAAAATGGCAGACCATCTGCTCACTGAACTGAGAGACCGCGTCCTTTACCTCACGCTGAATCGGCCGGACAAGCTGAACGCGATGAGCGCCGAGATGATGGGTGCGCTGGTCGACAACTTGACCCGTGCCGCGACCAATCCCGAGATAGGAGCCGTCGTGCTGACGGGAGCGGGGCGCGGATTCTGCTCGGGCGGCGATATCGGCGGGATGCGCGAGCGCAACGAAGGCGCAGCCGCCGGTGACGGCGCAACGACGACAATCGAGGATCGCGTGGCGGGACTTCGTCGCGGCGAAGAGGCGTCGTTGATGTTGCATGAGATGCCGAAGGTGACGATCGCGGCGGTGAATGGTCCAGCCGCTGGCGCCGGCTTGAGCCTCGCGATGGCGTGCGACCTTAGGATCGCGTCCGACGCGGCGCGTTTCGGCACCGCGTTCGCCAAAGTCGGTTTCTCGGGCGACTACGGCGGCACCTGGTCGCTGACCCATCTGGTGGGATCGGCCAAGGCGCGCGAATTGTATTTCCTGGCCGATGTGATCAGTGCGGATGAGGCGTTGCGGATAGGGCTGGCAAATCGCATCGTGCCTGCAGCGTCGTTCAAAGACGAAGTGCATGCGCTCGCGTCGCGAATCGCAAACGGTCCGTCGATTGCCTATGAGTACATGAAAGCGAATCTCAACGCCGCGATAAATCATGAGTTCAACGAGCTGCTCGACCGCGAGGCATGGGGGCAAACGATGACGGGCCGCACCGAGGACCATCGCGAGGCCGTCAAGGCGTTTCTGGAGAAGCGGCCGCCGACGTTCAAGGGTAGATAGGGGAGGCGCGGCTCGCTTCAGTGTAGAGGGCGGTTCATCAATCGCGAATGGCGCGCGGAATTCTCACCTCTCCCTTCGGGAGAGGACCCGCCTCCGGCGCGGGTGAGGGCGCCCGCATTGCGCGCGATGCTTGCGCCCTCACCCGCCGCTCGCAGACTCACGTCGACCTCTCCCGAAGGGAGAGGCTAATTATGGAGGTCACCTAGCTATGGACTTCAGGACAATCATCTATGGGTCGCGCGACGGGGTTGCGAAAATCACGATCAACCGCGCCGAGCGGATGAACGGATACAACGAGACGATGGTCAAGGAGATGTGCGCGGCTATCGATCTCGCGCGACAGGACGACGACGTGCGCGTATTGATCATCACTGGCAGCGGACGCGCGTTTTGCGCTGGCGGTGATATCAGCGGCGCGCCGGAGAGCCGCTCGCGATTTCACGGGCATCCGATGGGTCACATGCTCGAGATGCGCGAGGGATTCCATCAGCTCGTGATTTCGTTGCATCGCTTCGACAAGCCGGTGATTGCGGCAATCAACGGCGCGGCGGTGGCGGGCGGATTGACGCTCGCGCTTTCCTGCGACTTCAGAATCGCGTCCGACCAGGCGCGGCTGGGAGACACGGCGCTCAAGCTCGCGCTGCTCTGCGATGAAGGCGGAGCGTACCTGTTCCCGCGCTTCATGGGACTGGATCGCGCGCTCAAGATGACGCTGCTGTCCGAAGTCTATGACGCGAAGACCGCGCTCGAACTCGGGCTGGTTACCGAGGTAGTGCCGCACGCCGAACTCGAGACGCGCGTAAACGACTTTGCGCGGCGGCTGGCAGACGGACCGCCCTTGGCAATCAGGCTGGCCAAACGCATGATGTACAAGCAGCGCGAGATGACGCTGGAGAACGCTCTGGAAGACGCCGCGCTGAACGTGATGATCACGAATCCGTCCGAGGACGTGCGCGAGGGAATCCGCGCCTTCCGCGAAAAACAGAAGCCGAATTTCAAGGGCAAGTGAGTTCAGTACCGGCCGTGCCACAAAGGAGATCCCGCCCGCATGCCGATGAAGAAGAAGGATGTCGAGAAGCTGCTCAAGAAACCGATCGTCGCGGTCGTTGCCGTCACCGCGCCCGACGGCGCGCCACACGCCGTGCCGACGTGGTACGAGTACGCTGACGGGCAGGTCGTCTTTCACACCGCCGCGGAGTCGTTCAAATACAAATGCCTGGTGCGCGATCCGCGCGTCACGCTGGTAGTTGATACGAAGAAGGCGCCCTACAAAACCGTGGTGCTGAAGGGGCGCGCCACGCTCGAGGAAAAAATTGACGACAAACGCACGGAGCGGATGGCCGTCGAATACCTTGGCAAGAAACTTGGCAAGGCGTACGCGAAATCGCTCAAGGGCAACAAGGTCGTGGTCGTGAGCTTCAAGCCGTCACATATGGTGTCGTGGGACTACAGCCAGGAGCGCCCTTAGTATCGCGCGAGTGCGGTGACGGCGGCGTGCGATGGACCAGCGGTTAAAGGCAAATCTGGAGGCGTGGAACCAGATGGCTGGGATTCACGCGGAGTCGCGCGAGTACCGGCTGGCGGAGTTCAAGGCCGGCGAGAACGTCCTGAAGCCGATCGAGTTGCGCGAGGTCGGCGACGTTCGCGGCAAGTCGCTGCTGCACATGCAGTGCCATTTCGGACTCGACACGATGTCATGGGCGCGGCTGGGTGCGAACGTCACCGGCGTCGATTTTTCCGACCGGGCGATCGCGCTGGCGCGTTCAATCAGTGCGGAACTGAAAATCCCTGCGAGATTTTTGCAATCCAACATTTACGACGCGCCTGGCGTGTTGCACGAACAATTCGATATCGTGTTCACGTCGTACGGGGCGTTGTGCTGGCTTCCCGATATCAAGCGATGGGCGGAGATCGCGGCGCATTTCGTCAAGCCGGGCGGCTTCTTCTATATCGCGGAGTTCCATCCGCTGACGCAGATGAGCGCAAATCGCGCGGGCACGACCAGGCTCGAGTTCGAGATTTCATACTTTCACACGGCGATGCGGGAAGATCCGCCGGGTCCTGACTATTCAGACCACAGCAAGACTGTTTCCGAGACTCACCAATGGATGTACCGGCTTGGTAACGTCGTCAGCGCGCTTGCGGCGACGGGCCTCAGAATCGAGTATCTGCACGAGTTCGCCGAGTGCATCTACCAGCATTTTCCGTTCATGAAGAAGAGCAATGACGGGCAATGGCACATCGAAGGCGATCCGATTCCCACGATCTTTTCGATCAAGGCGACCAAGCCGTAGTGGTGGGACCATTGGCAGCATGCTGAGGACGAAATTCTGCGAGCTGTTCGGCGTCGAGTATCCAATCGTATGCGCCGGGATGGGCGCTGTCGCGCGCGCGAATCTAGCCGGCGCCGTATCGAAGGCGGGCGGCCTGGGTACGATTGCGCTGGCGGGGCTCACGCCGGACGAGATCGGCGCTGAGATTTCGGCCGCGCGTTGAATCACCGCGAAGCCAATGGTGGTCAATCTGCTGATTCCATTTCTTCGCCCCGGAATTTTCGAGACGCTCGCCAGGCAGCCGATTTCCGCGGTGACCTTGTTCTGGGGCGATCCCGCCGAACATATTCCGGCGTGCAAGGCGCTTGGCCTCAAAGTCATATGGCAATGCGGTTCGGCTCTGGAAGCGGCCGCGGCGAAACCTGCGGGCGCCGACGCGATTATCGCGCAGGGCTTCGAGGCGGGCGGCCATGTGCGCGGCATCGTGACAACGTTCGCACTCGTGCCGGAAGTGCGCGACGCGATCGGCGATTTACCGATGCTCGCGGCGGGCGGTATCAGCGACGGTCGCGGTCTGGCTGCGGCGCTGGCGCTTGGCGCCGACGGCGCTGTGTTCGGCACGCGCTTCCTCGCTTCGCGCGAGTCGTCGGCGCATCGCGAATACAAGCAAGCGGTGCTAGATGCTCACGCGAGCGATACCGTTCACACCAAGCTGTTCGACATTGGATGGCCCGACGCGGCTCATCGAGTGATTCGCACACCGATGGTCGATGAATGGGAACGCGCCGGCCAGCCGGCCGGTCCCAATCGCTCGGGTGAAGGCGAAGTGATCGCGCATCTTCGGCGCGGCGACATCGACGCGCCGCTGCCAAGGTACTCGGTGAATCCTCCGTCGGATTCGGTCGAGGGCGATATCAGCGGGCTGCCATTGTACGCGGGACAATCGGTGAGCCTGATCGACAAAATCGCGCCCGCCGGTGAAATCGTCCGCCAAATAGCAGCGGAAGCGCGCGACGTGATCGCGTCGCGGCTGGCGCCCCTGGCCCGATAGGAACTTAACGCCCAGCCGCCGCCAGCGGGCGTACCTCCGCAGCAATCTTCGCGGCGCGCTCGTCCATCGCTTTGCGAAGTTCGTACTTCGCCTGCAGATTCATCCAGAATTCCGCAGTTGTGCCGAGATAACGAGCCAGCCTCAACGCAGTGTCTGCGGTGATCGCTCGCTCGCCCTTTACGATCTCATAGACGCGCGAGACCGGCACATGGATGTCCATCGCGAGCCGGTTGGTGCTGATGCCTGCAGGAACCAGGTAGTCTTCGTTCAAGATCTCGCCCGGAAAAATCGGGGTTAGCTTTTTTGGTGTTGCCATTGTTTGCGTTCTCCAAATATCTCAGCGGTGATAGTCGACGATTTCAACGTTTGACGCATCTCCCTTTTGCCTGACGAAGCAGATTCGATACTGTTCGTTGATTCGGATGCTGTGTTGTCCGAGCCGATTGCCCTTCAGTGCTTCCAAATTGTTACCCCGTGCAACCGCAAGATCGTCCAAGCGCCGAGCCGCGTCCAATGCTTCCAGTTTTCGCCGTGCCGTGCGCTCGATATGCCGCAGAGCAGGAACGTCCTGCTGTTCGAAAAGAGCTTTAGCGCGAGAGTCGCGAAAGCTCTTGATCATGAAATAACATAACTCGGCTCGCGGTTACCGTCAAACAGTAAGCGTGTTCCAGAAATCGGGACATAAAGCAAAGATAAGATACTGGGTCGACGCCATCGATGCTTTCGATTCGCTAATGCATCTGCGATAATTGCATTAGTGGCACGACAGGTTCCCAACGATGCGGTTATCGAGGCGCTTGGACACGTAAAGTATCCCGGTTACGACGCTGACATCGTTGCGCTTGGAATCGTCGAGGATGTTCAGCCGTCGGAAAATGGCGGTTACGCGATCACGCTCCGTCAGGTCAGCGAGCGCGACGAGCTGATCCGCGAGTTGGCCGCGAAAATCCATCACGCACTCACCCACGACCTCGGCGTGCCCAAGGTCGAGCTTCGGGTGCATCGAATCGAAGCCGAGCTTGGCGAGAAAACCGGGCGCGTGCGCCTGGAAGGAACCAAGCACATCATCGCGGTGGGCAGCGGCAAGGGCGGAGTCGGCAAATCGACAGTCGCCGCGAATATCGCGGTGGCTCTCGCGCGATTGGGGCTCAGCGTCGGGCTGCTCGACGCCGACATCTACGGACCGTCGGTGCCGATGATGTTCAAGGTCGGTGACGAGCGGCCGAAGTCGGCGGGCGGGCAGAATTTTTACCCGATCGAAAAATACGGCGTGAAGTTGATCTCGATTGGATTTTTTCTCGGCGAAAAGGCGCCGGTCATCTGGCGCGGACCGATGGTGATGGGTGCAGTGCGGCAATTCCTCAAAGATACGCTGTGGGGCAGCCAGGATTTTCTCGTCGTCGATCTTCCGCCCGGCACCGGCGACGCGCAGTTGACGCTTGCACAGCAGGTATCGCTCGACGGCGCCGTGATCGTGACGACGCCGCAGGACGTTGCGCTGCTCGACGCGACGCGCGCGGTCAAGATGTTTCGCCAGGTGCATTGCCCGATTCTCGGCGTGGTCGAGAACATGAGCTATTTCGTCTGTCCCGACTGCGGCGAGCGCGACGAACTTTTCGGCTACGGCGGCGGCGAGCGGATGGCCGCGGAGGAAGGGACGCAACTGCTCGCGAGGATTCCGATTTATCCCGACGTGCGCCAGGCCGGCGACGACGGGATGCCGATCACAATCGCGAACCCCGCGCATCCGGCGAGCATTGCGTTCCTGGAACTTGCGCGACGCATCGCAACTGCCGTTGCTGACTGACCGGTTGACGCGTTGAAATACTTGCTCCACCTGCCTCTCGCCGATATTGTTGGCGTTCGGTCCGTTCGGTTTGTCGAAACAAGGCCCATCTCGGAGCTCAAATGTCGACGCTGATAACTGAAGAATGCATTAACTGCGGTGCTTGCGAGCCGGAATGCCCCAACACCGCGATTTACGAAGGCGGCGCGCAGTGGGAACTCGACGGCGCGACTCATCCCGCGATCAAGGACGACATCTATTATATCGTTCCCGACAAGTGCACCGAGTGTGTCGGCTTCTTCGATCAGGAACAGTGCGCGGCGGTGTGCCCGGTTGATTGCTGCATCCCCGACCCCAACATCCCGGAAACCGAAGAGGTGCTCATCGAGCGCGCTCGCAAACTGCATCCCGATCAAACCTTCGGCGCAGAATTCCCGTCGCGATTTCGAAAGGGCTGAACGCCAAGGAGCTCTGAAGTTTGACGACGAAAGGTCCCGTCCCGATCGCGCCCGCGGACGGTAAGCTCGGCGTGCTGCTTCCCGGCATCGGCGCGGTCAGCACTACGTTCATCGCGGGAGTCGAGGCGGTCAAGCGCGGCCTCGGCGCGCCGATCGGATCTCTGACGCAGCTCGCGACCGTTCGACTCGGCAAGCGCACCGAGGGACGCACGCCGCTGATCAAGGATTTTGTCCCGCTCGCGAAGCTGGAAGATCTCGAATTCGGCGGCTGGGACATCTACGAAGACAGCGCCTACGAAGCCGCGCTGAACGCCGCGGTGCTCGATCGTGGGCTCCTGGAGCAGGTACGCGAGCCTTTGGAAAAACTTCATCCGATGGATGCTGTTTTCGATCAGGACTACGTGCGCAATATTCGCGGTCCGAATCTGAAGGAAGCGCGGACCAAGATGGACAAGGCCGCGATGCTGATGGACGACATCCGGCAGTTCCAGAAACGCACCGGGGTCGCGCGCACCGTGATGGTGTGGTGCGGCTCGACCGAGGTGTTCCATCAGCCGGCGGCGGTGCATGCGACGTTGAAAGCGTTCGAGGCCGGCCTTGTCAACAACGATCCTGAAATCGCGCCGAGCCAGATTTACGCATACGCCGCACTCAAGATGGGAATTCCGTACGCGAACGGCGCGCCCAATCTGACGACCGACACGCCTGCGCTGCTCGAGCTTGCGCGCGAGACCAACCTTCCCATCTGCGGCAAGGATTTCAAAACCGGGCAGACGTTCATGAAGACGCTGATCGCGCCGGGACTGAAGGCGCGCATGCTCGGGATGTCGGGATGGTTCTCGACCAACATCCTGGGCAACCGCGACGGCGAGGTGCTCGAAGATCCCGGCTCGTTCAAGTCCAAGGAAGAGACCAAGCTGTCGGTGCTCGACCAGATCCTTCAGCCCGAGCTGCATCCGCAGCTTTACAGCGACGTGTTCCACTCGGTGAAAATCAACTACTACCCGCCGCGCGGCGATTCGAAAGAGGGATGGGACAACATCGATATCTTCGGATGGCTCGGCTATCCGATGCAGATCAAAATTAACTTCCTGTGCCGCGATTCGATTCTTGCCGCTCCGCTCGTGCTCGACCTGGTGTTGTTTCTCGACTTGGCGCATCGCGCCGGCATGCGCGGGATCCAGGAGTGGCTGTCGTTCTACTTCAAGGCGCCGATGCACGCGCCGAACATCTATCCCGAGCACGACATCTTCATCCAGCTGATGAAGCTCAAGAACACGCTGCGCTGGATGCGCGGCGAGGACCTGATCACGCATCTCGGGCTCGAATACTACGACTGATAAGCGTTAGGCGGGCCGTTTCGCGCGCGAGCGCGGCGCACTAGAATCAGGACTCGATGGGCGTGCTTAGCGGCAAGACTATAGTGCTTGGCGTGAGTGGCGGAATCGCTGCTTACAAATCCGCGGAAATCGTGCGCCTGCTCGTCAATTCGGGCGCCAACGTTCGCGTCATGATGACGCGCAATGCAACCGAGTTCATCACGCCGCTCACGCTGCAGACGCTGAGCTCGAATCCCGTCGCCACCGACACGTTCTCGCTGACGCAGGAATCTGAAATCGGACATATTCGGCTGGCCGATACTGCCGATGCGATCGTGATTGCACCTGCGACGGCAGACGTGATCGCGAAGGCGGCGGTTGGTATCGCGGATGACATCGTGACGACAGTGTTGCTCGCCACGCGCGCGAAAGTTGCGTTTGCGCCGTCGATGAATGTGCACATGTATGAGCATCCGACGGTCGCCGAGAACCTCGCGAAACTGCGGTCGCGCGGCGCGGTTATCATCGAGCCGGGTGAAGGCGCGCTGGCATGCGGCTACGAGGGCAAGGGGCGTCTGCCGGACGCGGCGATCGTCGTCGCAGAAATCGAGAAGATGCTCTCCGTGCAGGATCTTGCGGGCGAAAATATCCTCGTGACGGCAGGACCGACCCAGGAGCCGATCGATCCGGTGCGATTCGTCACCAACCGTTCGTCGGGCAAGATGGGCTTTGCGATCGCGCGTGCGGCATGGCGCCGCGGTGCCGCGGTGCGAATGGTCGCGGGACCGTCCGCGCTCGCGACACCTTATGGCAGCGAGCGAATCGACACGGTAACGGCGGCCGCGATGCTCGCGCAGACGTCGAGCAATTTTCCGTGGTCCACGGCGCTCGTGATGGCGGCGGCGGTTGCGGATTTCCGTCCCGCGAATCCGGCGAGCGGCAAGATCAAGAAAGACGCGCGCGGACTTCGAATCGAGATGGAATCGATTGCCGACGAAATGCCGCGACTTGCGGCGAAGAAGGGCGCGCGCATCCTGGTGGGATTCGCGGCCGAGACCGACGACCTGGAAACCAACGCACGAGCCAAGCTCAAACGTAAAGGACTCGACCTTATCGTCGCCAACGATGTGACCCGCGAGGGCGCCGGCTTCGAGGTCGATACCAACATCGTCACGCTCATCGGCGCTGACGGTCGTTCCCAGAGCCATCCTCAGATGTCCAAGGGCGCGGTCGCGGACCTGATACTCGATCGAATCGTCGCGCTGCGTGCCGCCAAACCGAAGTCCGGCCGCGCGGAAAAATCCGCGCGCCTGCGCGCCGTCAGATAGCTGTCGAAATGGACGCGTCGTCGCCGCCGGATCGCCGCACGCTGGTCGCCACGCTTCGCGACTACGTCGAGCAGTTGCGCGAGGAGGGGATGGAAGGGCTTCCCGCGCCTGCATCTCCGGCGCCGCGCGCTATGCCCACTGCGTCGGCAACTGTGGCGAGTAAATCCGACAGCGCGCCGATGCCGACTGAGCTATTCTCGAAATATCCCGGACTCGAAAAGACCTCGACGCTCGATGAGTTGCGCGAGTTCATCGGGGATTGCCAGCGATGCAAGCTCGCGCCGCGCCGCACCAATCTCGTCTTCGGCGTCGGCAATCCAAACGCAGATCTGATGTTCGTCGGTGAGGCGCCCGGCGCCGACGAGGACGCTCGCGGCGAGCCGTTCGTTGGCCGCGCGGGTCAGTTGCTGACCGACATCATCGAGCGCGGCATGGGAATCCGGCGCGAGGACGTGTACATCTGCAACGTGATCAAGTGCCGCCCGCCGGACAATCGAAATCCCGAACCCGACGAAGTGGCGGCGTGCGAGCCATTTCTGTTTCGGCAGATCGACATCGTGCGCCCGCGCGCGATCGTTGGGCTGGGGACATTTGCGGTGCAGGCGGTGCTCAAGGTGAAGATTCCGATCAGTAAGCTGCGCGGCAACTGGCAGAATTTTCGCGGCATCCGATTTATGCCCACGTTTCATCCCGCGTACCTGCTGCGCACGCCCGGCGATAAGCGGCTTGTGTGGGCGGACATTCAGGAAGTGATGAAATTTCTCGGGATGCCGATTCCGCGCCGCGGCGGTTCCCCGTCGTGAGCTGTCGCGTCAGGCTGATCGTTGTCGCCACAGTGGCGATCGCGATCGCAATGGGATCGTCCACATCGCGGCGAATCTTTGCCGCTGACGCGGCCTCGAAATCCGCAGCGCATCCGCCGTGGGTTGAATTGATCACGATTGACGGCTCGATCAATCCGGCCATCGCGTCTTACATCGAGGATTCGCTCGCATCCGCAAATACCGAAGGCGCAAGCGCTTTGGTGATCGAGCTCGACACGCCGGGCGGATTGCTCAATTCCGCGGAAAAGATCGTCAAGGCAATCCTCGCCGCACCACTGCCAGTGATTGTTTACGTAGCGCCATCAGGCGCAAGCGCCGCGTCCGCCGGTACCTTCATTACTGAAGCGGCGAACGTTGCCGCCATGGCTCCCGGCACCACGATCGGGGCGGCTCATCCGGTGGAGGAGGGCGGTGAGGACATCAAGGGCGCGATGGGTCAGAAGATCGAAAACTTCACGGCGACGTTTGCGCGCACGATCGCGCAGCAGCGCGGGCGCAACGAAGATTGGGTCGAGCAGGCCGTCCGTCATAGTATCGCGATTGGCGAGCGTGAGGCGCTTGCGAAGAACGTAATCGACATCGTCGCGCCAGACCTGCGCAGCCTGCTGACACAGGCGACAGGCCGCAAGGTGCAGGTCGCAGGACAGACGGTGACGCTCGCGCTCGCGGACGCTGCGGTGCGTAAGGTGCGAATGACGCCCGGCCAGCAGATGCTCAACGTCCTCGCCGATCCCAACATCGTGTACCTGCTGCTGATGGCGGGCTTGATCGGGCTGTACTTCGAGTTCGCGCATCCCGGCGTGATCTTTCCCGGCGTCGCCGGTGCGATTTGCCTGCTGCTCGCGCTCGCAGGGTTCCAGGTGCTGCCGGTGAACCTCACCGGTCTGCTGCTGATTTTTCTTGGCGTTGGAATGCTGATCTCCGAAGCCTTCGTCACCAGCTACGGAATTCTTGGGCTGGGCGGTGTCACGGCGTTCGTGATCGGCTCGCTGTTTTTGATCGACACGTCGAAGACTGACCTGGCGGTGAATCGCAACATCATATACGGCGCAGCCGCTGCGCTGACGCTGATCATCCTCGGCATCGGATACGTCGTAGCACGCGAACGCCGCAACCGCTCGACCACGGGGGCCGAAGGTATCGTCGGCGAGGTTGGCGAAGTGCGCGAGGCGATCGCTCCCGGCGCGCCAGGCAAAGTTTTTGTGCATGGCGAGATCTGGCGCGCCATCAGCAACGACCAACTGGGTCCCGGCACGCGCGCCCGCGTCAAGTCGATCAACGGGTTGGAATTGCAGGTGCAGAAGCTAACCTGATGCAGGTGAGATTTCGCAGGGTTCGGCAGATAGCATAGGGTATCGACAAGCCTCGCGTGCATTGGGGGCGAAGGAGAATCGCAATGGCGAGCGGAGTCGGCATAGTTGTCTTCATCGTGGCAATTTTCATTTTGAGTGGACTCAAGGTTCTCAACGAGTACGAGCGCGGTGTCGTCTTCCGGCTCGGGCGCCTCACTCCTTATCGCGGACCGGGCGTGATCTTCGTGATTCCCGTGCTCGAGCGGATGGCGCGAATCGATCTGCGGACGGTGACGCTCGACATCCCGCCGCAAGACGTCATCACCAAGGACAACGTGACCGTGAAGGTCAGCGCGGTGCTGTATTTTCGCGTTGTCGATCCTTCGCGCGCAGTTACCGAGGTCGCAAACTACCTCTTCGCCACGATGCAACTCGCGCAGACCACGTTGCGTTCGGTCGGCGGCCAGACCGAGCTCGACGAACTGCTCAGCCAGCGCGACAAGCTGAACGCGCGCATCCAGGAAATCGTCGATTCGCAAACCGAGCCGTGGGGCGTGAAGGTGACGCTGGTCGAGTTGAAAAATATCGATCTGCCGCAGGACATGCAGCGCGCGATCGCGGCGCAGGCCGAAGCCGAGCGCGAGCGCCGCGCCAAGGTGATCGCGGCCGAGGGCGAATTCCAGGCGTCGCAGCGGCTTGCGGATGCGGCCGAGATAATGAACAAGAGCCCGATCACGCTCCAGCTTCGCTATCTGCAGACGCTCAAGGAGATCGCGACCGAGAACAATTCCACCACCGTTTTTCCGATGCCGATCGATCTGTTCGAACCGTTCCGCGCGTTCGCAAAAGCGACCGGCGGCGGCGACGACAAGCCCAAGACCTGAAGACTCGTTCGCATCAAACTGAAGTTTCGGAGAAAATTTCGACCCTATGGGCAAGCTGATAATGGTTCGTCATGGAGAGAGCGAAGGCAACGCGATTCGTCGATTCACCAGTTCGGGCGAAGCGAAAATCACGGACCTTGGCCGTCGGCAGGCGCTCGAGGCTGCTGTCAGAATCAAGCTGAAGTATCAGCCGACGCGCGTGATCGCGAGTACGTTCGCACGCGCCCGCGAGACCGGTCTAATCATCGCCGCAGAATTAAGCATCCCGATCGAATACGAAGCGGAGTTCCGCGAGATGAGCCTTGGCGACTTTGCCGGGAAGCCGTACGAGTCGATCGCCAACGATCCGACCTTCGATCCCAAGCGCTCGTGGGTGTGGCGCGCGCCCAACGGCGAGAGTCATGAGGATGTCCTTAAGCGCGTCGCGCCGGTGCTCGATCGTGTGGCTGCGAAATATCCCGACGACGAAATCGTGATCGTAAGTCACGGCGGCGTGATGCGAGCGGTGTGGGCGCACGTGACCGGCCAATGGGAGAACGCTCACGTGCCCCCGAACTGCGGAATCGTTGTGATCGACCATCACGGCGGTCGCTACCGCGAGCCAGTAGTAGTGTTCGGAGAAACTCCCGCCAGCGACGAAACGGGCGGCTAGCCTTCAGGCTTTACCTGCTCCCGGCAGAACTGAGTCGAGAAATTCCTGGCTGCGCAGCCGCCGATCGACGATCGATCCGATGAATCGCGCGAGCGCGAGCGCCCCGTCAGGGCCGGCCGCTTCCGAGCCGGGCGAATCGTCCATCGGCAACCGGCCCAGTCGCGCGAGTATCGATGCGCCCCTGCTTGACAGCTTGATTGCGCCCTCCGCCACCGACGGCCGGCATTTCGCGCATACGATACCGCCGCGCGACACGACGAAATAAACTGTCGCGCCGTTGTCGCCGTTGACGCTCGCGCAGATGCGGCAGCGCGTGAACTCGAGTCCGAAGCCCGCCCACCCGAGCAGCCGCATTTCGAAAGCCTGCCGCAGCGCCGCATCTGCAAACCGCGTGCTGAGCGCGCCGAGCCCTTCCGACAGCACGCGATACGCATCGGCGGCCTCGCTCTCTTCGGTCGTGAGCGCGTCGGTGAGTTCGAGCATATAGCTGCCGAGCGCAATCTTGGCGAGGTCGTCGTCGAGCACGTGCTGCGTCAGGTCGGCGGCTTCGGCGCGGGTGATGAACACCAACTGCCCGTGTGGCCGCCGGCGATAGTGCAGGACGACGTGCGAGAACGGCTCGAGCTTGCGCTCGAATCGATGCCGCGACGCTTTGGCGCCCTTCGCGATTCCGCTGAGCTTGCCGGCGTGGAGCGTCAGCAGCGTGACGATTCGATCCGACTCGGCGTAGTCGCGAGCCCGGAGCACGATCGCAGGTGTTGACTCTTCGATCGGCATGGAACTAATCGCCGACGCTTCTGCGGAACACGGCTTGCTGAATATCCTTGACCTCGACGCGCATCCGCTCTGCGTTGGCAATCGCACGGCCAGCGTCCGACGCTTCCTTCATCAGCACATCGAAGCGCGCTGCGATATTCGCGAGCTTCGCATTCGCCTCGGTCAGCGCGCGCCGCCGCAGCTCCTCGCTTTCCCACGCGCCCTCAGCGTATTCGCGCAGCTCGCGGCTCTCGAACACCAGCTCCTGCAGCTTGTCCTCGTATCCCCTGACGATTCGCCGGAGCGCCTCGACCACTTTGGGCCGCTCTTCGGGGTCTTTCCACAACACGTGCGCGAGGAACATCAGATCGTCTTCGGTAACGGCAGTTCGCCCGACGAGGATTGCGTGCGCGCGCAAAATGCCGAGCGAATTTTTCCAGCGCCGATCCGACACCACGATCTGCTCGCGCGCGAGCTCACGCCTGATTTGCGCAATCGCCTCGAGGATCGCGCCAGGCACCGTGACGGCAGCCGCGGCCGCGCGCAGTTCGTCGAGTTCCGAAAATTTCAGCGTCGTGCGCGCACGCTCCGGACCGCCGGCCATCATGCGGATGAAGCCGTGCTCCTCAGCGATGTAATCTGCCATGAAGCGCAGCATGAAGCGGTCGTAAAGCGCGGTCAGCTCGTCTTCGTCAGGCAGTTCGTTCGACGCGCCGAACATCGTGATCAGCGGCACGGCGACGCGCTCGCGTCCGTTGTGGAAAATGCGCTCGTTGATGATCGTCAACAGCGCGTTGAGGATCGACGAATTCGCCTTGAAGATTTCGTCGAGAAACGCGATGTGCGCCTCGGGGAGTTTGTAGGTGGTGACCCGCCGGTAATCGTCTTCTTCGAGTCCCTTCAAGCTGACCGCGCCGAAAATTTCCTCCGGCGTGCTGAACTTCGTGAGCAGCCACTGAAAGTAGTTCGCGCCTTCGATTCGCCGGCACAGCTCGTCGGCGAGCATCGACTTCGCGGTTCCCGGCGGCCCGATTATCAGCACGTGATTCGCCGACAGCATCGCCACGATTGCGCCGTCGATCAGGTCGGCCCGTTCGAGGAACATCCGGTTCAGTTCTTCGCGGATGCGCGCCAGCTTCATTAATGCGGTGTCTGACATTGCGTGCGGAGCCGATCCGATGATCGGCTCACTATGATTTCTACCAGACCGGAGACAAAGACTTAACCCCATCCGGCTTGCCGACGCGCCGCTGCTGGCGCTAGATCAAATGACAGCGCGCGTTCAGACGAGTCTGGTAGTCGCGCGCGGCAGGAGGGCGGCAATGGAAAAAGCGCTGAGCGGGGTCAAAGTTCTGGATATGACGCAGTTCGAAGCCGGCACCTCGTGCACCGAGATGCTTGCCTGGCTCGGCGCCGACGTCATCAAAGTGGAGTCGCCAAAAATGGGCGAGCAGGGGCGCTGGCTGCTCACCGAAAAACAGGGCGTCGATTCGTACTATTTTATTCTGCTCAACGCCAACAAACGCGGCATCACGCTCAACCTCAAGAGCGAGAAGGGCCGCGCGATGTTCATCGACCTGGTCAAGCAGGTCGATATGCTCACAGAAAATTTTTCTCTCGGCACGCTCGAGAGCCTCGGCCTCGGCTACGATCGCCTGCGTGAAATAAATCCGCGCCTCATCTACCTGACCATCAAGGGCTTCGGCACGCACGGCCCGTACAGCAAATACAAAAGCTTCGACATGATCGCGCAGGCGTCGGGCGGCGCGATGGCGCTGACGGGTTTTCCGGGATCGCCGCCGCTGAAACCCGGACCCACCATCGGCGACACCGGCACAGGGATGCACGCGGCGGTCGGCGTGCTCGCCGCGTACATCCAGCGCGAGCGAACCGGCAAGGGACAGAAAGTCGAAGTCGCGATGCAGGAAGCGGTGTTGAATTTCGTGCGCGTCCCGATGATGGGCACCTACGTCACGAACAAACCCACACCGCGCACGGGCAACCGCGTCGGCGGCGGCGGTCCGGGCGACATCTACAAATGCGCGCCCGGCGGCGACAACGATTACTGCTACATCCTGTGCACCTCGCCCGAGATGTTCGAGAACCTGTGGAAGGTGATCGGCCGCCCCGAGGTCGCAAACGAAGAGCGGTTCACGGGACGTAACCGCGCCAAAAACGTCGAGCCACTGACCGAGATGATCAACGACTGGACCAGCCGGCACACCAAGTTCGAGGTGATGCGCATTCTCGGCGAGGCCGGCGTTCCATGCGGCGCTGTGCTGGACAGCGTCGAGCTGCTTAATGATCCGCATCTCAAAGAGCGCGGCATGATCGTCACGATCAAGCATCCGGTGCGCGGCGACTTCACGATGCCGGGATGCCCGGTGCGCCTCGAAGATTCCCCGGTCGAAGTGACGGCCGCTCCGCTACTCGGTCAGCATAACGCTGATGTCTACAGAGAACTGCTAGGACTGGGGGCGGGCCAGCTCGAAGACTTGAAGCGCGAAGGCATCATCTAGATGCGGCTCTCTTGATCGGGCGCGGCGACCTGTTCGAGGCGATCGAGTACCTGCGCCGCGAGGGCGAGGGTATCCTCGCACGCTTCGCGCGGTCGAAGCGGGGAGTCGTGTACGGCGATCTTCGCTTCGAAGTGGTCTTCAACCGTTCCGGGGCCGCGGTAAATGGCGAACCGCGCGACGGCTCTGAGAGCGAGAATGCTGCGTACGCAGTCTCGGTCCAGGTCGCCGACCGGGCGGGCCCCGTCGGTCACGGTCAGACCGGAGCGGAGATTGGCGCGCTCGCACGACGTCCCGCAAAACTCGTCGCCGAACTCCGTCGCGGGCTGACTGAAGCTTACGATCGCGCGCGTTTCAGTGCGCGCAAAAAGGCAGAACTGATCGAGCACCTTGGCGATGCGGCGAAAGGCTTGCTCGTTGCGCAACCTCCATCGCGCGAAAAAATCCGCGACGATGTCGAAGCGACGTTTCGTCGCGATCCGCGCTCGCTCTCGACCGACGAGCTCAAGAAAATTTCGCTGGACGCGTCGTGCGAAGTCGCCGCACTTGGCGACGCGATCGTCTTCCAGGTCGCAGCAGCGATGACCGAGTTGCGCCGCGAAATCTTCATCGACACGGCGGGCACGATAGTGTCGCAGGCCTACGCATTCTCGCAGGGCGATTGTTACGTCGTCGCGCAAATGGGAGACGGCCACCAGGAAAGCTATGACTCGATCGGCCAGCAGCGCGGGCTCGAGTGCCTGAGCGAGGGATGGCGCGGCGAGTTGATGCCGAATCCGTCGCTCGCGAAATTTTGCGTCGAACTTGCCTCCGAGGCGCGTGAGCTTGCCGCCGCGCCTGTCCTCAAGCCGCCCGACGGCGAAGTCGTCGTCGTTACCGACCCGCATTTCAACGCACTCGTCTCGCATGAAGTGATCGGTCACCCGTGCGAAGCCGATCGCGCGCTCAAGATGGAAGCCGCATATGCTGGACGCAGCTGGTTTCTGCGCTCGCTCGCGGACAATCAGTTGGGCAAGGTGGTCGCATCGCCGCTGCTCTCGGCCTGCTCCGATCCGAGCCTCGACGGCTACGGCCACTACCGCTACGATCACGAAGGCACGCGCGGCCGCCGCGTGATGCACATCGATCGCGGCATCTTCAGCGGCTTCCTGAATTCGCGCGCGACCGCGGCGGTGCTTGGCGCGGAGCCCAACGGCTCGGCACGTGCGAGCGAAGGATGGCACATGCCGCTGATCAGAATGTCCAACACCTTCTTTCTCCCGGGGGAGACGCCGCCCGAAAAAATCATCGCCGAGGTCGAGCGCGGCTACTACGTCTGCGGTCATCAGATTCCGTCGATCTCGGAGTCGCGCGAGAATTTCAGGATCTCCGCCCGCCGCGTTTATGAGATCGACCACGGAAAAATCGGACGCCTGTATCGTTCCGGCAGCGTTATCGCCGACTCGAAAAGTTTCTTCACCAATGTGGACGCGGTCGGCAACGACCTGCGGCTCATCGCGATCCCCAACTGCGGCAAGGGACAGCCCATGCAGGTCAAGCGGATGTCCAACGGCGGGCCGACGCTGCGCTCGCGCGCGCGCCTGGCGGGCAACTGATGCGCTCGCTTGCGGACCTCAAGTGGTTCACGCGCGAGACGGCGCGGATTCTCGCGCGCGAAAAGGATCTCGCGAGCTACGAGATTTACTGCGCAACCGCGGAGCACCGAATCGCACGCATAAACTACACCTCGGACATTCCCAGCCGCGGCCTCGAGGAGTTCAAGTCGCTGCATGCCGACGGATTCCAGCTGCGAGTCGCGATGCGTCGCGATCTGCACGAAGTCGGCGCCGCATCCGAAGCCGGCGACTTTACCTCTGACTCCGTTCGCGACGCGCTCCGCCATGCTCGTAGCGCGGCAGTGGTCGATCCACATTTTCCCGGCTTCCCAAATGTCCCGCTCAGTCGCAAGCCTGCGGCGTCCGAAAAAAATGACCTGGCGAGAGTAGGGGACGGGGCGATCGCCGCCGCTGCGTGGGACGTGCTGGACGGCGCACTCGCTGCGTTCGCGAAACGTCCAGCGAACGATCGAGATGAGAATCCCGGCTTGATCATCGGCGGCGACGTGTCCGTGATTCGAGATCGAATTGCAATCTTCAATTCGAATTTCGACGAGGTCCGCATTGACGAGAGCTCACACTTCCACGCTTCCGTCACGTCAATAATCGAGTCGCTCGACGCGAAGGGGACTGCGACTGCGCTTGGCGATTCGACCGCTGCGATGCGTCGCGAGGCCCGCGTCCTTGGCCGCGACGCCGTTCGTCGCGCGCTTGCGCTCTCGCACGGCGCGCGGCCTGCTGCGGGAAAATTTCGCGTCGTGCTGGGACCGCAGCCGATCGCTGAAATTCTGAACTACATGGTGATGGGCTCGCTGACTACCGGCGCGTTTTACGCGGCTAGTTCTCCATACCAGTCAAAATTCGGCGCGCCGGTGATGGACTCTCGCCTGAGCCTGACCGACGATCCGGTCTGGCGCGCGGGCGCGATGCGCCGTCGAATCACATGCGAAGGAATTACAACGCGCCGTATTGAATTGATCCGCGACGGCAAGCTCGTTGGCCTGCTCTCGGACTTTTATGATACCCATCGCCTGCTCACCGACGAGCATCGCGCCGAAAAGCTCGGCGCAAGTGCGCCCGGGAAGCTCGATTTCCCTCCGCTCAGCGGCTATCGGCTCGGCGAAGGCGGAGGCCGGCGCTTCGACGCGAGTCCCGGCGCCGCGGGCACTAACGTCGTGATGCGTGCGCGAGGTGGGGTCACGGAGCGAGAGCTCGTGCGGGCAGTCGGCGACGGAATCTACGTGGGCCGCATCTGGTACACGTATCCAATCAACGGCCAGCGCGCTGGAGATTTCACCTGCACGGTCACGGGAGACTCATACATGATTCGCGACGGCAAAATCGCCGAGCCGCTCGCGCCCAACTGTCTGCGTATCAATGCGAACATCGCGCAGGTATTCGAGCAGCCGCTCGCCGTCGAATCGCACCCGCATCCTGCGACTGTGTGGGGCTCGCCTGAGGCTTACTACGTTCCAGCGATCGCCGCGGACTCGATCGCGCTCGCCGAAGTCGGACCTACGTAGCTACGCGGCCGCAGAACTCGAGCGGAATCTTAACGCCGCTGCGATCTTTGCCTTCGCGACGATTACCATCGAGAGCCATGCACATCTGTCGCAGATGAATCCGCCGCTGCCGCCTGCGACGAGTTGCTTTACCTGCGTCGAGTCTTTTCCGCAGAACGAGCAGCTCAAGGGAACATTTTCTTTTTCGTTCATCGTCGATTCCCTCCCGCCGAGATCACATCCGCGCGATCACGTCGCGCGAAATTTCGTCGATACATTCATCGTAGCCGTCCATCGGCGGGTTGATGAAGACCTGCGACAGGCCCGCGCGCTCCAGTGATCGCAGCCGCTCAACGACCTCCTCCTTGCTACCCACAATGGTCGTCGCCGCGATCGTCTCCGGCGTCACGTACTTCTGTTCGAGCGGCGCGACGTAGGTGCAATGCCCTATGTGCAGCTCGAGGTAGCGCTCGGCCGGCGGCGTTTTCATCTTTGCAACGTACTCTTCGTACGCTTTGTACACCGGCGCGACCGCCTCCGGCAGATAACCCGATCGCGCGTATCCCGCGGCGATCGCGTGAAAGCTCGCCATCACCCAGTGCCCGCACATCGCCTTGACTCGCGGCGAATCGAGCTTCTCGCCCGGCCTGAGCACGCAGATGTGCGTCAGCGACACGATCGGCATCTTCTCCGCGCTTCGTCCCACCTTCGACGCACCTGCCTGGATACTTTTCCGCACCACGCCGACTCGATCCGCGTCGGTGATACCCGTCGTGATCGCGCCGTCGCCAAACTCGCCCGCAAGCGCGAGCGTTTTGGGACCGTTGGCCGCCACGTACAGCGGAATCCGATCGTCGAGGTTGATAAACCGCCGATCGCGATGCAGGTACCTGATTTTCCGGCTGAGCCCTTCGGTGTTGTAAATCGCTTCGCCGTCGTGAAGCAGATCGTGAATCACGCGCACTTGCTCGCGAAACTCCGCCTGCCTGACCGGCGGCAATCCCATCACGCGCCGGCCCGTGTGTCCCGTACCGAATCCCAGAATCACGCGCCCGGGCGCGAGTTGGTTGATCGTCGCGATCGAGTGCACCGTCACCGGCGCGATCCTGTTCGATGCTATCGCCACACCGGTCGCGAGTTTGATCGTCTTCGTGTTTACCGCGGCCAACGCCATGCACGCATAGGTGTCGCCCCAAATCATGTGCGAGTCGGGAATCCACGCGTGACTGAAGCCGCGCTCTTCGGCGTACTTGACGTCGGTGATCGCGCGCTCCGGCTTGGTGAAGATCAACGTTCCAAAATCCATAGTCAGGCTCCTCTGTTGGCGACCCGACTATAGCCGACCCCCACCGCTATTCGTCAAAGCGATCTACGGCGCGACGCCGATCGCCGCGAACACGCGATGCAACACGCGCATCGGATCTTCCGGCCAGCGCTCCGCGAGCATCGCGCGCAGCTCGTCGTCGAATGCGGCGACTGCATCTGGCGTAAGACTCGCACCCACTCCCGCGCTCGCGCGAATCCGCCCGCGCCAGGCTTCATGTGTGTAGATCGCGTCGATGTCGAACGAAAACGTTTCGAAATTTCCAAAGCCCGCGATCGCCATGTCGCGCGGCCATTGCGGGTGGATTCCGAGCCCGCCGGCTAGCTTCCATTTCGGATTGTGCTTCTCGATTAGCTTTTCAGTCGCCTCGATCATGTTGCCCGGCAGCGGAATCCAGTCGAAGTGCGCAATCACCAGCCTGCCGCCCGGCTTCAATACTCGCCGCGCCTCCACGCCCGCGCGAGGACGATCGAACCAATGCCAGCATTGTCCCGCCGTCACGAGATCGAACTCCGCCGCCGGCAGTTCTGTCTCCTCCGCGGGCGCATTCACATAATTCACGACGACGCCCGCAGCTCGATCCAGTTCGGCCGCCTGCTCCATCAGCGGCGCCGATCGATCGAGCCCGGTAACCTCGCATCCCCGAAGCGCGAGCCCGCGTGCGATCGTGCCCGTCCCCGTTCCGAGATCGAGGACGCGCATTCCCGCGGTCAGGATTTCAAGTGTCTTCAACCGATCGAAAAATTCGTCGGGAAAGCCCGCGCGATGCCGTCCGTAGTCGCTCGCGGTCTTGCCAAAATCGGCTCGCAATTCCTTGAATCGCACTTCCGCCGAGCTCATATGCTTTTCCTCCGTGAACTTGACTGTATATAACTGTGTCTATCTGGACGCAAGTTGACCGCTTGACGGCAGCGTATGGGCATGGCGTGATTCTCGATGTGGCGATGCGCATTCCCGAACGTCCCGGCAATTCTGAACGCGCTACGATGATGACCGCGAACGAAGCGGCCCGTCAGCTCGGCGTCAAGCTTGGCACCCTCTACGCCTACGTCAGCCGTGGCTGGCTCAAAAGCTATCGGCGCAAAGTCGGCCGCCAGGCGCTTTACCGACGCGCCGATATCGAAGCGCTGCGCGGCGTCGTTTCCACCGAGCGCGGACGCCGCGGCCGGAGTCTGCCCGCCGCATCGACCTGGGTAACAGTCGCGCAACCCAAGAGCATCGACGACGGCGCGCCGGGCGTTATCGTCGCCGAATCGGCCGTCAGTTCGATCAACGAGGGCAAGCTCGCCTATCGCGGCTATCCGATCGAAGAAATCGTCGCGCACGCATCGTTCGAAGAAGTTTGCCTCTTGCTGTGGAGCGGCGAGCGCCCGGTCGCTGAGGAAATCGCGGCCCTTCGCGCCGAGATCCACGGTGCGCAGATGCCCGCTTCGGTCGCCGACGCGCTCGCCGCCGTTGGTGACGACGCGCCGCCGTTGCTGAGGCTTGCGGCTGTGATGCCGAGCCTCGCGGCGTGGGATCGCCGTCAGCCGCCGCGCACTCGAATCGATCGCGCCAAGTTGATCATCAGCCAGCTCCCGCTGGCACTTGCGCAGCCTGCCGCACCGGGTTCACCGGGCGGTCCCGGCATGGCCGGACGCTTGCTCGGTTGGGCCGCTGGTTCCACCGCGTCCGACTGGGAAGTTGAGGCCCTCGACCGCGTGCTGATCGCATGCGCCGAGCACGAGCTCAACGCCTCGACCTTCGCCGCCCGCGTCGTCGCCAGCACGGGCGCCGACCTCTTTGCCTCGGTGCTCTCAGCGCTGTGTTCGCTGAGCGGACCGATTCACGGCGGCGCGTGCGATCGAATCGAGGCGATGTTCGCCGAGCTCGAATCCGGCGCACGCATGGACGAGTGCCTCGCGGCTTTCACCCGCGACCATCGTCTGCCGCCCGGCTTCGGTCACGCGATTTATCCCGAAGGCGATCCGCGCGCCGCGCTGCTCCGGCAAGTCGCCCAAGCGATCGCAAAGCGCCGTGGCCGACGCCTTTTCGAGACCGCGCTCAAAGTCGAAACCGCTGTATCCAAGCGCGAACGCCTGCGTCCCAACCTCGATTTCTACCTCACCGTATGCGTGCGCATGCTTGGTTTTCAGCGCTCGATGCCCGCCGCAATTTTCGGTATTGGCCGCGCCTCTGGATGGATCGCGCACGCGCTCGAGCAATACGCCGACAATCGCCTCATCCGTCCGCGCATGCGCTACCGCGGCGCCCCGCTGCGTCACTGGGAGTAGCGTTCGCCTCGTCGCGGATTTCGGCCGCACATGTTTTCTTTGACGCAGACCGCTGCGAAGTCGTATTGAAGAACGCAGAGGTCATTCGCATTGAAAGCAATCGCCAAGACCCGTCCTGCTCCCGGCGCGGAACTGATCGACGCGCCCGTGCCGACGCCGCCCGAGTCCACGCTGCTCGTTCGCGTCGGCGCGTGCGGCGTATGCGGCTCCGATCTGCACATCGTCGATTGGGAACTCGGCGCCGAGCGGATGGTCGCGCGCCTGCCCGTGATTCTCGGGCACGAACCGGCCGGCGAAGTCGTCGAGGTCGGCGCACACGTCACCAATTTCAAAGTCGCTGATCGGGTCGCACTCGATCCGTTCGGTCATTGCGGTCGATGCGGTCCGTGCTGTGCCGGCCGTTTCCATCTTTGCTCCACGCCGACAACGCTCTCCGGCGCGTTCGCTGAATTCACCATCGCGCCAGTCGGAAATGCGCACCTGGTTCCGTCGACTATGAACATCGAGCAGGCCGCACTGCTCGAGCCGTTCGGTACCGGTCTTCATGCCGTCGAACAGTCCTGTCTTAAGGCAGGAGATAGCGCCGTCGTCGAAGGCCCAGGACCCATCGGCCTCAGTATCGCGCTCGCGGCGCGCGCACTCGGCGTCACCACCATAGTAATGACCGGACTGGCGGTGGACGCGGATCGTCTCGCGCTCGCGCGCACCATGGGTTTCAAAACCGTCTCAGCCGGCGACCGCGATTGGATCGAGCAGGCGCGCGCGATGCTCCCGCCCGATGGCGCCGATGTAGTATTTGACGCCGCTGGTGCAATCGATTCGCCGCGCGAGTTGCTGCGCCGCGGCGGCGAGCTAGTCGAAGTCGGATGGCCGGCGCGCGATCTCAAGTCAGCCGAGCTGCGCTCGCTGTTTTTCCACGGCGTGACGATCATCAACTCACGCATTCGCACCCCGGAAACCTGGCGCCGTGCGATCGCGATGGTCTCGAGCGGCGCGGTCGATTTACGTCCGATGGTCACGCATCGCTATTCTATTTCGCATGGCCTCGAAGCATTTGACCTTCTGCGTGAACGACGTGGAGTGAAGGCACTGATTATCCCGAGCGATTAGCTATTAGCTAATCAAGTTGTATTTGGAGAGTTAGCATGAAAGACGGATTCAAAATCGCCGACGTAGATACTCATTTGATGGAACCTGATTATGTATTCGAGCGCTATATCGACGAACGCTATAAATCAGCGGCGCCCAGAATGGGCATTGCGCCTGAGTCGGGTCGCCGCACATTCCTGGTCGAAGGCGAACCTTTCACCCGCGAGAAGGGCAAATACCCGATGGCGGCGCCCGGCTTCCTCGACGCCGTCCGCAAAGCGATGAAGCGCTTCGAGCGCGCCGCCAAGCTCGGCTTCAGCCCCGAAAGCCGCATCATGGATATGAACGAGCAGGGCGTTGACGTCCAGATTGTCTATCCGACCGCTGCCGGCCAGATGCTGGGGCGCGAATTCCGTGACCCGCAACTGCTGGCAGCCTGCTGCCGCGCCTACAACGATTGGAGCGCCGACTACTGCTCGAAAACCAGTGACCGCGTGAAATGGGCAGCCATTCTGCCCATGCAGGACGTCGGCGAATCGATCAAGGAAGCGCATCGCGCGGCGAAAAACGGCGCGATCAGCTTTTACGTGCGTCCCAACCCGGTCCGTGGCCGGGCGATCTTCCATGAGGACTACCTTCCGCTGTGGGCCGAAGTCGAAAAACTCGGACGTCCGATCTCCACTCACGATTCGGGCTCCGCTTCGGTCGAATCGTTTGGCGATCGGATGGACACCCACGTCACCGGCCACATCCTGTCGCATCCGTTCGAGGCGATGGCCGCGATGGCGGGACTCATCTGGTACGGCGTCATCGAAAAGTTCCCGAAACTACGCGTCGTACAGGTCGAAGCCGACGGCGGATGGGTTCCCTATTGGCTGCAGCGGATGGAACAGCATTGGGATTTCAGCGGCAACTCGGAGCACGAGTATTTGAGCAAACGACCGACTGAGTATTTCAAAAGCAACTTCTTCGTAGCCTTCCGCGGTGACGAACCCACGATGAAAGCCGCGCTCGATATAGTGGGCGACAACAACTTCCTGTGGGACACTGACTATCCACATCCTGACGGCACTTTCCCATGGGGTATCGACGCGTTGTTGAAACAGTCGATTCCGCACTCGAGTAAGAAAAAGATCCTGTGGGACAACGCGACGAAAGCTTTCAACTTCAACTGAGTAGTCGAAGTGGATTTCGAATTTACCCCCGAGCAGGAATCCTTCCGCCACAGAGTTCGGGGGTGGCTTGATGCGAACCTTCCCAAAGACCTGTGCGTAGACGACGCCCAGGACGAAAGGATAGCGCCCAATCGCGACGTCTTCGAGCGCCGTCGCGCGTGGCAGGCGACACTTCACAGCGCCGGATACGCCGGGCTGTCGTGGCCCAAAGAATACGGCGGCCACGCCGCCAGCCTCATCGAGCAAGTCATCTGGGACGAGGAGTATTCGCTCGCTCGCGCACCGGTGCTGCCCGGATATTTCGGGCTCGGCCTGTGCGGTCCGACGCTGATGAACTGGGGCACCGAGGCGCAGAAGAAACGCTTCATCCCGCGAATCCTCGGCGCTGACGACATCTGGTGCCAGGGCTACTCGGAGCCGGGCGCTGGTTCCGATCTCGCCGGTCTGTCCACCCGAGCGGTCGACATGGGCGATTACTTTCTCGTCAACGGCCAGAAAGTCTGGACCTCCGGCGCGCAATACGCCGACTGGATGTTCATGCTCGCGCGCACCGACCCCGGGGCGCCCAAGCATCGCGGCATCAGCTACCTGCTGCTCGACATGAAAAGCGCGGGCATCACCGTGCGTCCGCTGGTCGTGATGAACGGGCACTCGCATTTCAACGAAGTCTTTTTCGACAACGTGCAGGTGCCGAAAGAAAACCTGGTCGGCCAGCTCAACGAGGGATGGAAAGTCGCGATGACGACGCTCAGCTACGAGCGCGGCTTCGCCGGCGGTGGCGGCCACGACTCGCAGGTGCGCCGGCTCGTGGAGCTCGCGAAGATCGTTCCGATCGACGCCAAGCCCGCGTGGGAACAGGAATGGGTGCGACAGCAGCTCGCACAATTCATCATCGAATGCGAGGCGGAGCGCTACACGCGCCTGCGCTCGCTCACGCGCCAACTGCGCGGATTGCCGCCTGGACCCGAGGGTTCGATGCTCAAGCTGTTCGGCTCCGAACTCGGCGTGCGAATCGCGCGCTTCTCGACCGAACTGCTCGGCGCCTATGGTCTTGTGGGCGAGCCCACCGGAGTCGTCGCCGATTCTCCGCGATGGTTGAACCGCGTGCTCAGCTCGCGCCAATACACGATCGCGGGCGGCACCAGCGAAATTCAGCGGAACATCATAGGCGAGCGCACGCTCGGCCTCCCCAAGGGATGACACTTCAAGGATCGACAAGGAATCAACATGGAACTGGAACTACTCTTCGAAATCACCGCCGAAATCGCGCCGCCAATATTGATTCCCGATACGCCTGATGGGACCCGCGCAATCGTTCACGTGACCGGCGGAAAATTCGAAGGGCCACGTCTCAAGGGCACGGTGCTCGCGAGCGGGGCCGATTGGTTCTTGGTTCGTCCCGACGGGAAGGTCGGAATCATCGACGTGCGTCTAGTGCTGAAAACCGACGACGGCGAGAACATCTATATGACCTATACCGGTCGCGCGAAGATGGGTCCGAGCGGTCCGCACGGCCTGGCGACAACGCCGGTCTTCGCAACCTCGACCAAGGGCAAATACGCGTGGCTCAACGAGATTCAGGCCTTCGCCACTGGCGAGCCAGGCCCGGCCGGCGTCAGCTACAAAGTGTTTGTGCCGAAGTAATCGGTGTTCTTCAGCCGGCGAGTTTTGCGCGCAGGATTTCGTTGATCACTTTGGGATTTGCTTTTCCGCCCATCGCCTTCATTACGGCGCCGACGAAAAATCCGAATAGCTTGTCGCGTCCGGCCCGGTACTCGGCGACCTTTTCAGGCTCTGCCGCGAGTACCTTGTCACATGCTGCCGCGATTGCGATTTCATCTGACACTTGCGCGAGGCCTAGCTCGGCGATCGTCGTCTCCGCACCTTTGCCGGATTTCACCATCGCGGCGAACGCGGTCTTCGCGGCATTCAGGCTGATCTTCTGCGCTTCGACCATTCGCAGCAGCACGCCGACTTCGGCCGACGGTGGTACTGCTTCGACGAACGGCTTGTCCGAGTCGCGCGCGACGCGCAGCACTTCGGTCATCACCCAGTTCGCGGCGCTCTTGCGATTCTTGATTCCGGGCAGCGTCGCTTCGAAGTAATCTGCGACGTCGCGATCCGCGATCAGCACGCCCGCTTCGTATTCCGTCAGCCCTTCGCGCACGTAGCGCGCTTTCCGGTCGGCCGGCAGCTCGGGCATCGACGCACGCACTTGCTCGACCATCTCGGGCGGGACAATCAACGGCGGCAGATCAGGCTCGGGGAAATAGCGATAGTCATTCGCATACTCTTTCGAACGCATCGGACGCGTTTCCTTGCGCGCGGGATCCCAAAGATGAGTCTCCTGCGCGACTTTGCCGCCCGATTCGACAACTTCGATTTGCCGACCGACCTCATACTCAATTGCGTCTTCAACGAAGCGGAATGAGTTGAGGTTCTTTATCTCAGTCCTGACGCCGTACTCGGTCGAGCCGCGCTTGCGGATCGATACGTTGCAGTCGCAGCGGAAACTGCCTTCCTCCATCTTGCCGTCGGACGCGTCGACGTAGCGAAGTATCGCGCGCAGTTGGCGCAAGTACGCGCCCGCGTCCTCAGCCGAGCGGAGGTCCGGCTCGCTGACTATCTCGATCAGCGGCACCCCTGAGCGGTTGAAATCCACCAAGCTCGCGCTTTCGGCGTGGATATTTTTGCCCGCATCTTCTTCGATATGTATTCGCGTGAGCCTGACTCGGCGCGGCTCGCCATTCTCAGTTGGCGGCAGATCGATATAGCCACCTTTGCAGATTGGAGTTTCGTACTGACTAATCTGATAGCCCTTCGGCAGGTCAGGATAGAAATAGCTCTTTCGATCGAAAATAGAATAGGGCGCGATAGTACAATGCGCTGCGAGCCCCGTTCGAATAGCCAGTTCCACCGCGCGCCGATTGAGTACAGGCAGCACCCCCGGCATCCCCATGCATATCGGACAGACGTTTTCATTCGGCCCCGCGCCGAATGTGGTCGAGCACCCGCAGAAAAGTTTCGAGCGGGTCAGAAGATGGGTATGGACTTCGAGTCCAATCACCGCTTCGTATGCTTCCCGATTCATCGCAGGTATCCGTTACACCGCGGGTGTCCGCGGCTTGAATGCTCCCGTGCGCTCGAAGGCGTCGCCGGCCCGCAGAATTGTTTCCTCGGCAAAAGGCGGCGCGATCAATTGCATCCCAATCGGCAGATTGTTCGTGTCATGGCCGGACGGAATAGCCATGCCGGGCAGTCCAGCCAGGTTTACCGAAATCGTAAAGATGTCCGACAGGTACATTGTCAGCGGGTCGTTCATCTTCTCACCGATCTTGAACGCGGTCGTCGGCGCGACCGGCGTGACGATCAGATCGCACTTCTCGAACGCGCGCTCGAAATCCTGGCGAATCAGCGTGCGCACCTTCATGCCTTTCAGGTAGTAGGCGTCGTAGTAGCCCGCCGAAAGCGCGAAGGTGCCGAGCATGATCCGTCGCTTGACCTCAGCACCGAACCCATTCGCCCGCGTCATCTCGTACAGCGCGATATTGTCCTCGGCATTGACGCGCAGGCCGAAGCGGATACCGTCGTAGCGCGCGAGATTTGCGCTCGCCTCCGCGGTCGCGACCAGGTAATACGCGGCGATCGCGTAGCCGCTGTGCGGCAGCGAGATTTCAACCGTCGATGCGCCGAGCGATTCGTAGTTCTTGAGTGCGGAGCGAATCGACTTTTCGACTTCAGGTTGCATACCTTCGACGAAAAATTCGCGCGGCACTCCTATTCGAAGTCCCTTGACGTCTCCGGTGAGCGCGCGTTCGTAGTCGGGGACCGGACGCGCCGAGCAAGTCGAATCGCGGACGTCCTTGCCGGCGAGAGTGCGCAGGATTATCGCCGCGTCGCGAACCGACTTCGCGAAGGGGCCGACCTGATCGAGCGACGACGCATACGCGATGACGCCGTAGCGGCTGACGCGGCTGTAGGTTGGCTTGATTCCGACGACGCCGCAGAACGATGCCGGCTCGCGAATCGATCCGCCAGTGTCGGTGCCGAGCGAACCCAGGCATTCATGCGCCGCGACCGCGGCCGCAGAGCCGCCGGACGAACCGCCGGCGACGCGCGCGGTATCGTGCGGATTCAGCGTCGCTCCGAATGCGGAATTTTCCGTCGATGAGCCCATCGCGAACTCGTCGAGGTTGGTCTTGCCGACAAAAATCGCGCCGTCCGCGCGCAAACGTTCGATCACGGTCGCGTCGAACGGCGGCACGAAATTCTCGAGGATTCGCGACGCGCAGGTCGTGCGAACGCCCTTGGTCGCATAGATGTCCTTGATGCCGAGCGGAATCCCGCACAGCGCCGGCGCATTGCCCGCGGCGAGGCGAGCGTCTGCAGCGTGCGCCTGCTCGAGCGCCTCTTTCTCGCACACGATGATGAATGCGTGGAGGTTAGGCTCGGCGGCGGCGATACGGTCGAGACAATCGCGCGTCAGCTGCGTCGCGGTGATCTCGCGCGCGCGAAGCTTCGACGACGCCTCGGCGATTGTGAGTTTGTTCAGCTCCGATGCCATTCAGAAAAGTTTCTACTCGATTATTTTCGGCACTTTGAAGAAATTGCGCTCGCGCGATGGTGCGTTGGCGAGCATCTCCTCCGGAGCCGGCCGGTTGGTCACCTCATCGTCGCGCATGGGCGTGCCCGCCTCGCCGACCTGCGTCGTCGGCGCGACGTCCTTGGTGTCGAGCTCGTTCAATTTGTCGACGTAGGCCAGCATCTCGTCCATGTCGGCGCGCAGCCGCTGTTCCTGTTCCGGCGACAATTCCAGTCGCGCCAGGCGCGCGACGTGACGCACCTGCTCGAGGGTTATTTTGGTCTCAGCCATGATAGTTCCGCGGAAATCGTAACATTCCGCGCGATCCTTGTCAGGGAGGTTCGGACAATCTCGGTGCTCGCGTTCAAAGGAGGCAGAATCCTGAATCGCGCGGGAAAAATGCGGGCTGTATAAAGACCCTCACCTTCATCCTCGCCCTAACAGGGCGAGGAGACAGAAAAGAGGGGCGCTGCAGTTTCATACCATACGTTGTGGTTTAGGGACGGCTGCTCCACCAAGGGTAGCTTCGTTCCGTCAGAAATTGTTTTTGTTGGAAACCTGCGGCGCGCTATTTCGGGCGAGCGTGGCGAGTATTGGGCATGCCGATGGCTGTCCATACCGTATGCGTAGCACGTCGAATCGGCCAGGGGCAGGCTCAACAGTTCATCCTTGCGGCGGCGAGGGCGACCTTCTAGCCTCCGGCCATCTCGCGAGGGTGGGGGCGCGCTGGATAAGATGAAGCCGCGTGAAATCGATTACCAGGGCCGCGGCCTGGTTGGAGGCCCTTCGAATCCAGCTTCCGCTTGGGCGTCGTGGCGAGCGCGCTGCGGAAAAGTATCTGCGGCTCAACGGGTATCGGATCGTTGCCAGGAATTTTCGCGCCGCGGGAGCGGAAATCGATCTGGTTGCGATGGACGGCGACACTTTGGTCTTCGTCGAGGTAAAGACGCGGCGAAGCCGCGACGCTGGTGCACCCGAAGAGGCCGTCGATGAACGCAAACAAACGCGGATGCGGCGTGCCGCGCAAGTTTTTGCGACACGTTATCGAGCGGACGACAGCACGATGCGATTCGATATCGTGGCAGTTGACGCGTCGGGCAGGCGCCTGGAAATTGAACTGTTGAGGAACGCATTCTGAATGCTGGATATCAAGCTGATTCGGGAACGGCCCGATTTCGTTAAGGCCGAACTGGCCAAGCGAGGCGTCGATCCTGCTGAAGTCGATCGATTGCGCGAGGTTGATCAGAAGCGGCGCCAGCTTCAGGGCGAAGTCGATCAACTACGAGCTGACCGCAAGCGGCGCGCGCGTGAAGTCGGCCAGCTTCCGCCCGACCAGCGCGCCATCGAGATCGCCAAAATTCGCGCCGAGGAAGCGGACGAAGAGCGGCTGATGAAGCTTTCGGCCGAGGTCGCCGAGACCGGCGAAGTTGCGGACATCAGCAGTAACCCCTTGCTGCTCTTGGGGACGGAACTCGCCGAGGCGGAGCGGGAATTTCATTCGCTGATGCTGACGCTGCCGAACATCCCGCGGCAGGAGGTGCCGGTCGGCGCGAGCGAGGCTGACAACCGCGTGATCAAAACCGAAGGAACGCCGATCGAGTTCACCGCATTCAAGCCGCTCCCGCATTGGGAGCTTGGCGAGAACCTTGGAATCATCGACTTCGATCGCGGAGTGAAACTGTCGGGAACGCGCTTCTACGTCCTGAGCGGCGCGGGCGCGAGGCTCGAGCGCGCGCTGATCGCCTGGATGCTCGACGTCAAGACGCAGGAGCAGGGCTACCTCGAGATAATTCCGCCGTTGATGGTGAATCGCGAGACCGTCACGAGCACGGGGCATCTGCCGAAAAATGCCGACACGATGTACCACGACGAAGAGGATGACTTCTGGTTCATCCCGACCGCCGAGGTTCCTCTCACCAGCCTGCATCGCGACGAGACGCTCGACGAAACCAGCCTGCCGATCTATATGACCGCGTACACGCCGTGCTTCCGCCGCGAGAAGATGTCAGCCGGGCGCGACGTTCGCGGCATCAAGCGGGGGCATCAGTTCGACAAGGTCGAGATGGTGAAGCTGGTTCGTCCGGAAACGTCGGACGATGAGTTTCACAAGATGGTGAACGACGCGGCGGAAATTTGCCGCCGGCTGAAGATTCCGTTTCGGGTCGTCGCGCTGTGCACTGCGGATCTGAGTTTCGCCAGTGCCATCACTTACGATCTGGAAATGTGGGCGCCGGGATGCGGCGAATGGCTCGAGGTCAGTTCCGTTTCCAACTGCACCGACTTCCAGGCGCGTCGCGCGAAGATTCGCTACAAAACGAAAGGCGGCAAGCCCGAGTGGGTGCATACGCTGAATGGGTCGGGGCTGGCGCTGCCGCGAACTCTGATCGCGGTGCTGGAAAACTATCAGAACGAGGACGGCAGCGTGACGATTCCCGAGGTTTTGCGGCCTTATATGAGTGGATTGGACAGGATTCGCAAAAACTAATCTGAGATCCGCCTCAGTTTTATACTTCCATGGGCGGCATGTTGGGATGAAGATAAAGACGCTGGACTTCGACCGTGCTTGGACTGGTTAAGGGAGAGACTGGAGGCTCATAAGCGAGCATTCCAGTGCGATTTCGCCGAAGATTCGCGGATTCACTGCGATTTTCAGGCTACGTAACACTCCCGCAACATTAGATGCGTATGATTATGGCGACGGACAGCCCGGCCCGAGACGTATTGGCCGGCTCCCGATGTGATTCAGCCTAACGATTCTGAAGGAAGAGTTCGCTTGTCCGAATTAGAAGGTTCGATGGCCGATAGCATCCCGGCGGTCCGGCGCGAGACTGCGCGAGCGCCCGTGCATGTGCGCCTGTTCGGCGACCGAATTTTCAATACCGCGACATTTATCCTTGCTTTGGCGATTCTAGCGTTGTTGTTCGGACTTACCGTTGCGCTGATCGCTGACAGCTTTCCTGCCATTCGCGCGTTCGGTCTGCATTTTTTTATCAGCACGGAATGGGATCCCGTCCAGGACGAATACGGCGCGCTGCCGTTCATCTACGGGACTTTCGTTTCGTCGTTCATCGCGTTGGCAGTCGCGGTGCCGCTCAGCCTGGGCGTCGCGCTATGCCTCAGCGAGATGGCGCCCGACTGGCTAAGCCATCGGCTGGGATTCCTGGTCGACTTGCTGGCCGCAATTCCCAGCGTCGTGTACGGACTGTGGGCCGTATTCATAATGGGTCCGTGGATTCGCGACTACGTCGAGCCGCCGCTACAGCACTGGTTCGGCTGGCTGCCGTTTTTTCAGGGGCCCAAGGTGGCAGTGGGAATGCTGTCGGCAGGAGTCATTCTCGCCATCATGATTATCCCGTACATTTCGTCGGTCTGCACCGACGTCTTTCGCGTCGTTCCGCATACTCAGCGGGAGGCGGCGCTCGCGCTTGGCGCGACCAAGTGGGAGATGGTGAAGACCGCGGTCATCCCGTACGGCATGACCGGCGTCATCGGCGCGATCATCCTGGGCCTGGGCCGTGCGCTCGGCGAGACGATCGCAGTGGCGATGGTAATCGGCAACTCGGCGCAGATTTCCACGTCGCTGTTCAAGCCTGCGGCGACTCTTGCCAGCGTGATCGCGAACGAATTCGCTGAAGCGACCTCAAACCTGTATGTCGCGGCACTGATCGAACTGGGACTCGTGCTGTTGATTCTCGGTATCGTGCTCAACGTGGTGGCGCGTGCGCTCGTGCTCGGCGTGCAGCAGCGCCGCTACAGGGAATCAGGCAAGTAATGGCAGCGGCGGCAGGAGTCAGCGTTCTTCACGGCGAGACCAGCTATCGGTATCGCAAGTTCAAGAGCGACGCGATGATGGCGATCACGGTCGGCGCGACGATCCTTACACTGATCCCATTGTTCCTTGTGCTCGGCTATCTGCTGACCAAGGGTGTAGCGAGTCTGAACTGGGCTTTCTTTACACACATGCCCGCGCCGGTCGGTGAAAAGGGCGGCGGCATGGCCAACGCGATCGTCGGCACGCTCGAAGTAGTTGGTATCGCGTGCCTGATTGGAGTGCCTATCGGGGTTGGCGCGGGTCTTTATCTGGCGGCAAATCGCGGGAGCCAGTTCACCAACTGGGTGCGCTTCTCGGCGGATGTCCTGATGGGTGTGCCGTCGATCGTGGTCGGAATCTTCGCGTACGCGGTTATCGTGCGTCCGTTTGGCGGATTCTCGACCCTGGCCGGCGCCGTCGCGCTGGCGGCGATCATGATCCCGCTGGTCACGCGCACCACCGAGGAGATGGTGCTGCTGGTGCCGCCGGAACTGCGCGAGGCTTCTTTGGCGCTGGGCGTGCCGCATTGGCGCACGACGCTGTCGGTAGTCGCGCGCACGGCGCTGTCGGGAATCACCACCGGCGTAATCCTGGCGGTGGCGCGAGTCTCGGGCGAGACAGCGCCTCTCCTGTTCACAGCTTTCGGCAACCGGTTCTGGTCGACCTCGCTGTTCCATCCGATCAATACCTTGACGGTCCAGGTTTACACTTATGCCATTTCGCCCTTTGCCGACTGGCAACGGCAGGCATGGGCGGGCGCGCTGGTGCTGACGGGGATAATTCTAGCGCTCGAATTGGGCGTGCGATGGGTGACGGGCGGGGCGGCGAAAGCGCCAAGGTAGCCATGGCTGAGAAGCTGGTCGTCAAAAATCTCAACGCGTATTTCCACAAGAATCGCGCACTCCACGACGTCAGCCTCTCGTTCGAGGAAGACCGCATCGCCGCGATCATCGGACCGTCGGGATGCGGTAAATCGACGCTGGTGCGATGTCTCAACCGGATGCATGAGGTAGTCCCGGGCGCTACCGCCAACGGCGAGGTGCTGCTCGACGGGAATAACATCTACGGCGACGAAGTCGATCCGGTGCAGGTGCGGCGGCGAATCGGGATGGTGTTCCAGAAGCCGACTCCATTTCCAACCATGTCGATCGAGGACAACGTCGCGGCGGGGCTGACACTCAACGGAGTCGAAGTCAGCCGCGCCGAGCGCGATTCGATTATCGAGCGAAGTCTCCGCCAGGCGGCGCTTTGGGAAGAGGTGAAGGATCGTCTGCGGCGCCCGGGCGGCAGTTTATCCGGCGGCCAGCAGCAACGCCTATGCGTCGCGCGCGCGCTTGCGGTGCAGCCCGAAGTCTTGCTGATGGACGAGCCGTGCTCAGCGCTCGATCCGATCTCAACCGCGCGCATCGAGGAACTTCTGCTCGAACTGAAGTCGGCGTACACTATCGTCATTGTGACTCACAATATGCAGCAAGCCGCTCGCTGCTCCGATATGACAGCCTTCATGTACACAGGCGACCTGGTCGAGTACGGCGAGACCAAGCAGATATTCACGAACCCCACCAAGCGTGAGACTGAGGACTACATCACCGGGCGATTCGGCTGATATCGGGGAAGAGCAAAATGGATAGCACCCAGCCGCAGCATACCAATAGGCAGTACGAAGAGGATTTGCGCGGCTTGCGCGCCGGTCTGCTCAAGATGGGCGGATTGGTCGAGCGTCAAATCGCCGAGGCGGTCGACGCGCTCGTCAACCGCGACAGCGAGCATGCACGCGAGGTGATCCAGCGCGACGAAGAAGTGAACCGGATGGACAACGACAACGACGAGCAATGCATCCGGCTGCTCGCGCTCCATCAGCCGACCGCCAGCGACCTTCGCTTCATCACGACCGGACTTAAGATCACCACCGACCTGGAACGAATCGGCGATAACGCCGTCAACATCTGCGAGCGCACGCTCGAACTGAACGAAGTTCCGCAGCTCAAGCCCTACATCGACTTGCCGCGGATGGCGGAGATCGCACAATCGATGGTCAAGGACAGTATCGACGCGTTCATGCGCGACGACACGGACCTGGCCGACCAAGTGATCGCGCGAGACGACGAAGTCGATCTGCTCAACTACCAGGTCTATCGCGAGCTGCTGAGCTACATGGCCGAGGATCCGCATACGATAGCGTCGGCGACGCGGCTGCTGTTCGTCTCGAAGTATCTCGAGCGTATTGCCGACCATGCGACCAACATCGCCGAGATGGTGACGTTCATGGTTAAGGGCAAGATGATTCGTCACGTTGAAACCAAGAAGCGGGGAACTTGATTTAGGTGGAGGGGGTGAATGATGAGTCAAACAAGCCAGGCCACAACCAGTGGGGTTTCCGAGGCGCAACGCGGTGTCCGCTACCGCGTGCTGATCGTTGAAGACGACGCCGACATTCGCGAGCTGATCCGCTACAACCTCGCGCAGGAAGGCTTTATCGTCGAGGAAGCGCCCGACGGCGCGCAGGCACTCGAGAAGGTGAAGCGTCGCGTACCCGATTTGATGGTGCTCGACCTGATGCTGCCGGGGACGCCGGGGCTGCAGGTCTGCCGTCAGATGCGCGCCGAGCGCGACACCGCGCTGCTTCCGATACTCATCGTCACCGCCAAGGGTACGGAAGTCGATAAGGTGCTCGGGCTGGAGATGGGCGCCGACGACTACGTGGTCAAGCCGTTCAGTCCGCGCGAGCTGGTCGCGCGCGTGAAGGCGCTCCTGCGACGAGCGAATCCGCTCGCGGAGCCGGACTCCGGCGGCGGCGCGTATGAAAAGGGCCGCCTGCGAATGGACTTCGGTACCTACCAGGTGTTCGTCGATGCCAAGCGCAGAGAGCTTGCGCTACGCGAGTTCGAACTGCTCAAATTTTTCGTGCAACATCCGATGCGGGTATATACGCGCGAACAACTGCTCGACATGGTGTGGGGCCGCGACACGTTCGTCGAACCGCGGACCGTCGACGTGCACGTGCGCCGGCTGCGCCAACATATCGAGCGCGACGACGCCAATCCTGAACTGATCCTGACGGTTCGAAGCGTCGGCTATCGCTTCAACCCCGAAGCGCTTGGATAGATCGCCGAAGACCGGCCTGCTCGCAGCGGTAGGAATCGGTCTCGTACCGGCAGCCTTATTGCTCACAGTCCTTGTCGCGACGGGCGCGGCGTCGCTCGTCTGGGCCGTGATCGTAATTTTGCTCGGGTTTGCGCTGGCTGCGATTCCTGCCAGCGCGATCGCTCGCACGTTCTCACGCCGCGCGGAAAGACTGGACGCCGTTGCCTCAGCGCTGCAGGAAAGACGTCCGCCGCCGCATCTGCTGCCAGAAGGAAGTGACCCGATGGGTCGCGCGGAGCATCACCTGCTCGACGCGGCCGACTCGATCGTCGCCGACGTGGACTCACTGGCCGAGCAGCGCGACGAGTTCGAGGCAATTCTGCGCAGCATGGCCGAGGCGGTGGTCGTGACGGGAGCGCGCGGCGAGGTAATCCTGCTCAACGGGTCGGCCCGGCGCATCTTCGCCCTGGGAGCCGACACCGACTACCGCGATCGGCCGTTCGTCGAGCTATGCCGCGACCCGCGGCTGCAGGAGTTTGTCGGACGCTCGATGCGATCGACGGACGATCGCGTCATGAGCGGGGAAATCATGATCCAGAATCCCGCGCCGCTCTACGTGAGCGCCAGCGCCGCTCAGATTCGCACGTCGCGCGGTGCGGCGTGGGTGTTCGTCTTCCACGACATCACGCAGCTCAAGTCGTATGAGACGCTTCGCGCCGACTTTATCTCGAACCTTACGCACGAACTGCGCACGCCGCTGAGTGCGCTGTATGGCTACGCGGAAACTCTCATCCAGGGCGTGGACGATCGCGAAACCTCGGTGCGCTTTCTCGGCATTATCGAGCGGCAGGCCCGGCGGTTGGCGCGTTTGCTCGACGACCTCGTCTCGCTTTCGGATTTGGAGCGTGGGCTGACCCCGCTCAAAATCGAGCAGCTCGAACCGTCGCGCGTTCTGTCGGAGGCGGCGGAGCTGATGCAAGAGCAGGCGGGGAAGCGTGGTCTCCGCCTGGAAGTGAATTGCCCGGATGGATTGCCTAAGGTGGCGGGCGATCGCGATCGGCTGCACCAGGTGATGCTCAATCTGATCGACAACGCGATCAAGTACACGCCGCGCGAGGGCCGCGTTTCGGTCGAGGCGCGCGAAATCGCCCGCGCGAACGGAGCGGCCACCAAGCCGGGCGTTGCGCTGGTCGTCGCCGATACGGGCGAGGGAATTCCAGCCGCGGATATCCCGCGCCTGACGGAGCGATTCTATCGCGTCGATCGCGCGCGCTCGCGCGAGCTCGGCGGCACCGGTCTGGGCCTCGCGATCGTCAAGCACATCGTGCAGTTGCATCACGGCGCGCTGCGAATCGAGAGCAAGGTGCATGAAGGCACGACAGTTTCCGTTTGGATCCCAACCGCGCAGAATTGAATCACTGAGCGGTGGGCGCCAGGGGTGACCCCTGGACCCAGTATTAAGAAAAGATGCGGCGCTTCGCGCCTGTCAGGAAGTTTTGGGGCGCGGACGGAAGTCAGCTTGCTCGCGGGCGCGCGATGTGAAAATTTCTAAGATTCCGGTGCGCCATTAGCTCAGTGGATTAGAGCGGATGACTACGGATCATCAGGTCGGGGGTTCAAGTCCCTCATGGCGCGCCATTTTTTTCCGTTAGCCGGCTACTTACCCAACACGAAGTCGGCGCGGCAGCCTCGATCTACCCACATCATCCGGTTGTTGTAGCCCCAGCTGGCGCCCTGGATGTATGGGGCGTTGCTCCATTGGCGGGTCATCCTGACCTGGCCGCCAGTGTTGGGGGCATTCGGTTTTGCGATTGTTGTACGGCGCGCACGTCAGCTTCTGACTACCGCCGCCGCCGTTCGACCATCCCACTCCGGTCGGGAGTATCCCGCGGCATCCTTGATCGACCCAAATCCGGTTGTCGTCGACCACGCCCCAACTCACGCCCTTTTTGCACTTGTTCCAGCTCACCTGGCGTGCGAGCGCAACGCCGTTGCGGGTATCGGCGCTGCACGTATTGCGCCCGCCGTTGTAGGAGTCGCAGCTCACGGTTCCCGCTATCGCCGAAGCGCTGGCGATTGCGAGCACAAGAGTGACTGCCGCCATGATGCGTCCTGCGGCAATTCGGATTTTCATGCTAGACGGAGTATCGCAAATCGCCTGTTATAGGAAAGTTTCGTCGCCGCCCTTTGCGCTCGACTGTTGAACGGGGCGTGGTGTAACGATCGAGCGGGGAGGAACGCATCCTGATGTCAGTCTCGAAGGATTTGTCAAAGCCGTATCGCGTCGACCACGGCCAGAAGTTTCGCTTGAAGGACTTCGACCCCGCGGACAGCAGCGGTCTGAAATCGAAAAAGCACGCCGAAAAAGAATTGCAACGCGGCGTCGAGCTGCTAAGCGATTTGCAGGACAAGCTCTACGCGCAGGACAGATGGGCAATCCTGGTGATCCTTCAGGCGATGGACGCGGCCGGTAAGGACGGCGTCATCAGTCACGTGATGTCCGGAGTCAATCCGCAGGGATGCCAGGTTTATTCGTTCAAGCAGCCTTCGGTCGAGGAACTGAATCACGACTTCATGTGGCGGACTAACAAGAACGTCCCCGAGCGCGGACGAATCGGAATCTTCAACCGCTCCTACTACGAAGAGGTTTTAGTCGTCCGCGTGCACAAGGAGCTGCTTGAGCGCGAGCGGATACCGCCATCGCTGGTTACGAAGAACATCTGGAATGAACGTTTCGCCGATATCAACGCGTATGAGCATTACCTTTCGCGCAATGGCGTGATCATTCGGAAGTTTTTTCTAAATTTATCGAGGGAGGAACAGAAGAAGCGCTTCCTGAGCCGTCTCGAAGAGCCGCGCAAGAACTGGAAATTCTCGGCCGCGGACATCGCCGAAAGAGAACGATGGGACGACTATATGACGGCTTACGAAGATATGATCCAGCATACCGCCACTCCGCATTCGCCCTGGTACGTCGTGCCCGCAGATAAGAAATGGTACACGCGGCTGGTGGTGGCCGCCGCGATCGTCCATGCGCTCGAGGACCTGAATCTCCGCTATCCGACCATCACCGCCGAACAGCGCAAGCAACTGAAAGCCGCGCGCGTCGCGCTCGAGCATGAAGGCCGTCACTGATCCTTCCGCCTCCGGCTCGATGGCGGGAATCGAGCCGCTACCGTCGCTCGAGCTGTTCGACTCTCCACGCGCATGGCGGATGGTCGCGGCCGCATTTGTTGCCACGTGCGCCGCGTACGGCGTCGCCTACAGCTTCGGCGCTTTCTTCAAGCCGATGGCGGCAGAGTTCGGTGCGCCTCGCAGCGCGACTTCGGCAGTGTTCTCGATCACAGTGCTGGTGTGGTGCATCCTCGGCCCCATCACGGGGCATCTCTCAGACCGGTTCGGTCCGCGAATCGTGGTTGCAACCGGCGCAGTCGGCATGGGCCTGGGATTGGCGCTGACGTCGATGATCGATCGTCTCTGGCTCGGCTACGTGACGTATGGACTCGGGGTCGGCGTCGGCGTTGCATGCGCCTACGTCCCGATGGTCGCGGTCGTCGGCGGATGGTTCCTGCGGCGGCGCAACACGGCGCTTGGAATCGCGGTGGCGGGAATAGGATTTGGCACGGTATGCGGCGCGCCCATCGCGGCCGCATTGATCGCTCATCTCGGCTGGCGCGCGACGTATCTCGTATTCGCCGCCTTCGCCACCGCGACCTTGCTCGGATGCGCGTGGATCGTCGAGCGGCCTCCGGTCCACGTGACGCCGTCGCGAATTCAGCTCCGCGATGCGATTCGCAGTCCGGTCTTCGGCTTTCTCTACGCGTCGTCTGTCACGGTTTCGATCGCGCTGTTCGTGCCGTTCGTCTATCTGCCGTCGTTCGCGCACGACCACGGCGCAAGTGAATTCGCCAGCGCCGCGCTAGTGGGCATCATCGGCGGTGCGAGCGTAGCGGGGCGGATGGGCCTGGGCAGTCTCGCTGATCATGCCGGTGTGGTGCGGCTCTACCAGGCGAGCTTTCTCGTACTCGCGCTCAGCTACGGTATCTGGCTGGCCGCGTCTACTTATCCCGTCATGATCGTGTTTGCGCTGGTGATGGGCGCGGGATACGGCGGATACGTCGCGCTCTCGCCCGCGGTGATTGCGCATCTGTTCGGCACGCAGCGGATGGGCACGGTGCTCGGCGCGCTGTACACCAGTGGCGGATTTGGCGCGATGGTCGGTCCCCCGCTGGTTGGATTGATCATCGATCGCACCGGCAGCTACCGCGTCGCGATCGCGGCCGCGTTCGCGGTGGCGTTGGCCTCCTCCGCGCTGGTGATTCCGCTGAGCCGCTACGAGCCGGCTACCGAGTCGCAGATTGTGCGGGACTAGCGGGAGCCGCGATGGTGAAGCTCCAGTCGTAAGGCTTGCCGGATTCGGTCAATGCGACTTTGTAATGTCCGGGCGCGAGCGGCCCTCGCGGTATCATCACGGCCGCGCCGACGCGCACGAGTCCAGCTTTGCCAAATTCGGTCTGAGTGGTGTCGCGTCCGACGTACGACGCCGCGGTGATCAGGCAGGTCTCGACTTCGACACTGTCGCGGGTGACCACGTTCGACGACACTTCGAGGGTTCCGCCAGGGCCGTAACCTTGTCCGAGTTGAAACGAGATCGGAGTGCCGGTGGGAGCCTTGTAGCCGGGACACGAGGCCAACGGATCGGGATAGTCGGCGCCGCCGAAAGATTGCAAGCTGATGGTGGAACCGTCGGGCGGAAATTCGACGGGCGTTCGCAAGCGGCCGGTCTCCGCCGGAATCAGTCCGAGGTTCGGGTTCCAGAATCGATCGCTCGCGGGTCCATCGTACAGCGCGATGCGCACCGACTTCTCCAGCGCGAAGCGGTACGGAATCACGATCGCGCACTGGCCCGGATCGCAGTAGGCGCCGAGTCCGACAACCGAAAACTGCGGCACCATCGGAATCAGACCGCTGAACGGCATCGTCATCAGGCGATCGACGAACTCGGCGCCGCTCAAGCTTATCTCGGGCGTGGTCAGCACGACGGCGTTTCTGCCGGCCGACGCGCCTTCGTCAGAATAAAATGGCTTTCCTTTTTCCTCCCATCGGAAGGCGTCCTGCGGAGACTGGAAATGCAGTTGCTGTTTGTCGAGGACGATATCGCCGCCGGCGATTCCGTTCTTGACGAGATAGCGGGCGTGATTCATCGCACCGGCGCTGATCGCAGGATCGTCGACGATCGGGGGCAGTTTCGCCATCGCGCGATAGTAGTTAACGCGCGCCGCGGCGCTCGCAGCAAAATCAGTGGGAACTCCCGTCGGGGGAGACTGCTGTGCCAAAGCCTCGATTGCGAGCAAGATCATCGCAGCTACGGCCACAATTCCAAACTTGAAGTATCGCATTAAGAACCGCTCAGGGCTCGGAACAGTAGTTTCCCGCACGCAGACGTTTTACGTCATCGTCGGTGACCGACGGTCCGGTCTTAATCCGCGCCCACCTGACCGAAAGCTGACGAGTACTGATGCCGCAATCTACCAGAAAGATTTCGTCGCCGTTGCGCCTCCTCACCTCGACCGGATAGTCCATAATACTTCCCGAATTAGCGATCCAGTTCGGGTCGCCCGTCCACTTGGTGCCAGTCTCGTCCACGTTAAGCGCGCGGACGTTGTTGCAAATTCGCGCAGGATCGACTCTGCATCCATTCAGTACGACTACGTCCGGGGGACCGTTCGCTCCGCTTGGCGCGGTATCTGACGCGCATGCCGCTATCGCTATCGATAGGAAGAGAAGCAAAATGGGCAAGCTCCAGCGCATGCGAGATAGTACCGCTCGGGGCTCGGAACAGTATCCCTGCGCGCGCAGGAACTTTGTGTCGTCGTCGGTTACGGTCGGCCCGGATTTGATATGCGCCCAACTGACCGATTGATTCAGCGTGTTGATGCCGCATTCAACTTCGAAGATCTCGCCGCCGTTAAGCCGTTTCACCGGGACGAAGATATTTGCAGTACGTGCCGAATTCTGCTCGACCATCCGAGGATCGGCCGATAGCCCGGTGCCACTCATCGTAACGTTCTGGCCGCGGACGTTGTTGCAGATTCGAGCAGGATCGACTCGGCATCCGTTCATCGTGACGACCTCGGTCGAGCCGCCATTGGCGCCACTCGGCGCGCTCTGCGACGCGCACGCCGCAATGGCAGTCGCTACGAAAAGAGCAAAGATCTGCAAGCTTCGATGCATATAAGCCCCGCTTGAAACCAGGCTGGCGATCTGGTCGCAAGCTAGCAGTCTGTCGGTTCACTGACAACAAACTGTTGCAACTGTGTACTCAACGCTACGCATCGAGCACATGCAAAAGCTCAGTTTGTGAATAGGGTAGGGTGTTGATACCGTCAAAGGATTCTCGCACGCGGCTTGGGGGCTTCGTGCATAGGGGACGATTCGATGCGAAAGATGATCATGTCGGGTCTGTTTGCGATCGCGGTGGTGGGACTCGCGTATGCGGCTGATCGCGATCGTCATGCGGACTTCAACAATCCGAAGACGCCTGCCGCCGCGGCGGGATGCAAGGGCTTCTACAACCTGGACGACAACCTCAGTCCCTGCAACGACTTCTGCGGACAGTGGCGGACCGACAACCAGGGCGGGACGTGCGAATGCACCGACGGCAAGTGTCCTGCCGACGACCATCCGTAGATCAGAGCGTCCGCCGCTGAGGCTGCGGACTAGCTCACGCCGCGTCGTGAAAGATGACGCCCATCGCGTAGCGAATACCTGATTTGATCGTACTGACGCCGTGACGCATGTTCACGCGATGGTACCCGCGCGCGCCCGCGGCGGGACGGTAGCGGTTCGCGAAGATTATGCCCTCGCCGGTATCGAGCGCGATCGCCTCGCCGCGCGATTGCGCTCGCGGCCGCTGCTCGACGAGCAGTAACTCTCCGCCTTCGAAGTCGTGCCCACGCTTGCTGAGTGCGCACGTGAACTGGAGCGGAAACGCCACCGCGCCGTACAGGTCCTGATGCAGACAGTTGTAGCCGCCGTCCTCGTACCGAAGGATCAGCGGCGTGGGTTTGGTCTGTCCCTTGGCGGCGCAGACTTTCAGGAACTCAGCCAGCGAAGGTGGATACGAATCGCGCAGCCGCATCCGCTCGCTCCATCGATTAGCAGTCGGCGCGAGTTTGCGGTACATCGCGACGCGCAAGTCTTCGACCAGCGGCGGCATCGGGCGACCGAAGTACTTGTACTCGCCGACGCCGTAGCGATGCCGCTCCATAACGACGCGGCTGCGAAATCGATCACGATCTCGGTAGAGCGCAATCAACTCGGCGCATTCGGCTGCGCGAAGAATCGCACCGGTCGTCGCGTAGCCTTGGGCGTCGAGATCGCTCTCGATCCGCGCCCAGTCCAAGGCGCCGACGCGATCGCCGATGGACGCTCCGATCTTAGACGGCGTTGGCGCGGACGAACTCCCCGATCTTCTCGATCGCCTGCTGTCCTTCGTCGAGCATCGGCGCGAAAACCTGGAAGACGTGGATCATGTTCTCCCACGGCTCGAGCGTAACCTTCACGCCCGCCTTGCGCGCGCGCTCGGCCAGCCGCGTCGAGTCGTCGAGCAGAGTCTCTGCGGTCCCGACCTGGACCAGGAGCGGCGGCAGGCCTGCGAGGTCGGCATACAGGGGCGCTGCCAGCGGGCTGCGCGGATTTTTGCCGGCGAGGTAGTGGGTCGCCATCTCGATCAGCGCGTCCTTCTGCACCATCGGATCGACCGACGCCTTGGTCTTCATCGAATCGCCAAGTCCCTCGAGATCGACCCACGGCGACAAGCATACTCCCGCGGCGGGGCTCGCAAGCTTGGCGTCGCGAATCGCCACCAGCGTCGCAACTGTGAGTCCGCCGCCGGCCGAGTCGCCCGCGACCGCGATGCGCGAGGGCTTCAACCCCTGCGCCAGCATCCAGCGGTACGCAGCCACGGAATCCTCGACGGCAGCTGGGAATGGATGCTCCGGTGCGAGCCGATAATCGATTACCAGAACGCGCGCTTTCGCCGCGCGGGAAATTCGCGCCCCCAGATCGCGATGCGTGTTGATCGAGCCGATCACATAACCGCCACCGTGCAGGTAGAGCACTGCGCGTCCGGCGTCCGCTCCGGGCGCTGTCACCCATTCGGACTTGACGCCGCCGGCATTCACGGGCTCGCACTTGACGTCGGCCGCGACCGGGAACAGCGTCGTCATCTGCTCGAAATTCGCGCGCGTCTCCTGGACCGTGGGACGGCCGGCGATCGGCTGCGCCTTGAGCATCTGGATTATCTGCTGGAGTTGTTGCTGCGACATCGATTTAACCTCTCCAATGAGTTTTGCCGATCGCCGGACTGGTTCGCCACTCCGATGGGCGCGCCGAGTATAGCGCCGCCCCGAGCAAATCGGCAAAGGCAGTAAGATTCGCGCGTTTGCCGTTTTCGTTCGAGGAGTTCTACAGTCGGGACACGCGGATTTGTGATGAGGTAACCATGAAAGTATCGCTCTTCTATCTGCCGTCGGTCGGCAGCAAAGCCGACATCGAAAAAGGGCGCGTCGGATTGCAGGGTCACCTGTACGATCAGATGTTGCACGACATCACGGGCCAGGCCCGTCTCGCCGACGACCTCGGCTACGATTCGATCAGCTTCACCGAGCATCATTTTCACGTCGAGGGCTTCGAGCTGTCGAACAATCCCGTGTTGCTCGATTTGTACATCGCGATGCAGACCAAGCGGCTGCGCGTGGGGCAGCTCGGCATCGTGTTGCCGTCGCAGAATCCGCTGCGCGTGGCGGAGGACATCGCGATGCTCGATCACATGAGTGGCGGACGCGCCAACGCCGGCTTCGCGCGCGGCTATCAGCGGCGATGGGTCGATATCATGGCGCAGCAGACGCACGGAATTCACGGCGCGCTGCCGCATCAGCACGACGAGATCGACAACGCAAATCGCGCGGCCTTTGAGGAAAATTTTCGCATTATCAAGCAGGCATGGACCCAGGATTTTCTTTCGTATGAGGGCAAGTACTGGCGCGTTCCGCCGGGCGAGACGCCGTGGACGCTCGACGCGACTGCAAAATGGGGTGGCGGCGTCGAAAATGGAATCGTGCGCGCCGTCTCGGTGGTGCCCAAGCCCGTCCAGAAACCGCATCCGCCGATCTTCCAGCCGTTCGCGTCGTCCGAGCGCAGTATCAGATGGTGCGCGCAGGAAGGTGTGACCGCGATTCTGCCGCCGTTGCATCCATCGCTCGAACATCAACTGTGCGAAGTCTACGCGGAGGTTTCGCGCAAGCCGCTGGGCGAGGGGATGGGTGTGCTGCGCGATATCGTGATCGCCGACAGCGACGACGAAGCGCGCGCAATCTGGCGCGAGAGCGGTTATTTCTGCGGTCACGAATGGTTCGAGCCGTTTGGATTTTCCAAGGGCCTCGACGATCCAAAAACCGGCGAGCCCGCCGATCTATGGAGCAACGGTCTCGCGTTCGTCGGCACCGTGGACACCGTTACCCGACAGGTCGAGCACCTGCTCAAGCGCCTGCCGATTCGATGGGTGTTCGCGTGGATGTACAACGGCCTGATGCCGCACGACCGGCTGATGAAAACGATCGAGCTGTTCTGGACCAAGGTGCTGCCGCGCGTAAGCAACCTCTCCGCTTAAGCTAAAAGGTTCTACAAATGATAGCGAGGCGGGAAAAACTAACAGTTGCCGGGATGCGATTGGCTGCCCTGTGCTTCCTGGCGGCCGCTGTGCTCCCGTCGGTAAGCCGAGCGCAGGAGGTTCCAGTTTTCGCGATCACGCCGATAGAAAGCTCGATCAAGTTCGACGTGGAAGCGTCGGTTGCGATAAGGGGCACTTTCGACAAGTGGGACGCCAATCTAACATTTACATCTCCAGACGTGTCGACAGCGGTTTTGGACGTCAAGATTCAAGCTGCCACCGTGGATACCGGAAGCGGCCTGAAGAATAGCAAGCTGAAGGGCAAGGACTTCTTCGACGTCATCGACAATCCGTTGATTACGTTCAGGTCAACGAAAATAGTCCAAACCGGTCCCAACACCTTTGAGGTGGACGGTAATTTTACGATACGCGGAGTTACCAAACCCGAGAAGCTGACGCTTACGGTGTCAGGCAAGGGTACAGGCTCAGGCGAGATTAAAGGGACAATGGCCTTCGACCGCAAGAACTACGGGATGAACAGCGGCATTCCTTTCATCAAGATTGCCGACCACGTCGAGGTGACCGTCGCCCTCAAGGCCAAGCGAATCAGCGGGCCTCCGGTGGTCTTTAGGCAGTAGCCCAGCTTCGTCGTCGCCGCCTTCACCAGCGCAGAAAAGAAGAAGCGATCGCTCTCGCGCGCGCTTGGCGTCACAGGCTAAGATGCCCCGACGCTTGCCGTGCACGTACTCGCCTCACACACGTTCCTCGAAGATCTCGCCTTGGTGCTATGCGTCGCCGCGATCACTACCATCATTTTTCAGAAAATCCGCCAGCCGGTCGTGGTCGGCTATCTGATCGCGGGCATGATCGTCGGGCCCAACCTGCCGATTCCTCTGCTCGCCGACTCTGAGCGCATCCACACGCTGTCCGAGCTCGGCGTCATCCTCCTGATGTTCGCGCTTGGGCTCGAGTTCAGTGTGCGCAAGCTGATTCGTCTCGGGCCGACGTCGGGCTTCATCACCGCGCTCCAGGTCGGTTTCATGATCTGGCTCGGCTACGTATGCGGGCGCGCGCTGGGATGGACGCCACTGGAAAGCATCTTCACCGGCGCGATTCTTTCTATCTCGAGCACGACCATCGTCGCCAAGGCCTACCAGGAAACTCCCGTCTCCGAGCGCCTGCGCGAGCTCGTGTTCGGCGTCCTGCTCGCCGAAGATCTCACTGCTGTCGTCGAGCTCGCGATTCTTACGACGTTGGCGTCGGGCGCGAGCGTGTCAGCGTCGCTGATGACGGTGACGATCGCGCGGCTGATTCTTTTTCTGGTCGCCTTCGTGGGAATCGGGTTTCTGATCGTGCCGCCATTTGTGCGGCTGGTGGTGCGGATGGGCCGGCCGGAGACGACTCTGGTCACCGTCGTCGGCATCTGTTTCGCCTTCGCGATCCTTGCAGAGCACGCCGGCTATTCGGTCTCGTTGGGCTCCTTCCTTGCGGGCTCCCTGGTAGCGGAGTCCGGTGAGGCCGGGCAGATAGAGCATCTGGTGGCGCCGCTGCGCGACATTTTCGGCGCGGTGTTCTTCGTCTCGGTCGGGATGATGATCGATCCCTCGCTCATCCAGCAGCACTGGCAAGCGCTGATCGTGCTCACGGTCGCGGTGATCGGCGGGAAAATCATCGGCGTGACATTCGCCTCGGTCTTAAGCGGCGTCGGCACCAAGACTTCGATCGAAGCCGGGATGAGCCTGTCTCAGATAGGTGAGTTCTCGTTCATCATCGCGGGCGCGGGACTGAAGTCCGGCGCCACCCGCGATTTTCTCTACACGCTTGCAGTTGCGGTCTCGGCCGTCACCACCTTCCTGACGCCTTACATGATTCGCGGCTCGATACCGGTCGCGGAATTTGTTTCGGCCCGGCTGCCGCGTCCGCTCAAAGTACTCGAAGCAGTTTACGACTCCTGGCTCGAGCGGATCCGCAACGCGGGACAAACGGCCAAGGCCGACAATTCGATCGTATGGCCGACCGTCGCAATCGTCGCGAGCGCAGTCCTTATCGGCGCGATTCTAATTGTCAACGAACTCGATCCGCTCGACCTGACGTCGACGGTCGCGAGCATCGAACATCTTTCCTATTTTTCCGCGGGTCTTTATGTGGACCTGTTTGCTCTGCTGCTATGCACCGGACCCGCGGCCGCGATGTATTTCGCGTCGCGCCGCCTCGCCACCGCGCTCGCCTCGCGCGCGTTCGCCGAAGTCCCAGAGCGTGGCGCCCCTGCGATGAAGGCGCTGATCGAACTGCTTCAGATCACGATCCTGCTGGTCGCCGCCGTGCCGCTGCTCGCGATCGTTCAGCCGTTTATGGCGCCGGTCGAAGGTATCGGAGTCATCGTAATCTCGATCGGCCTGCTGATTGTCGTCGTGACTCGAAGCGCCCGCCAAATCCAGGGGCAGATTCGCAATGCCACGCGGCTGATCGCCGTTGCTCTTCGCGGCGCTCATGCAGGCGAGGACGGTTCATACGATGTTCCCGGCATCGGCAGTATTACGCCCGTCAGCCTGCGACCCGATAGCGGAGGCGTCGGCAAAAGCCTGGCGGAACTGGATCTTCACACCAACAGCGGTGCGGTGGTGGTCGCCATCGGCCGCGGCAACGCGGAAGTGGTGGTACCGACCTCCGAGGAAGTGTTGCGCCCGGGTGACGTGCTCGAACTGGCCGGCTCGAGTCACGCAATCGCCGCCGCCAAGCGCCTGCTCGACACTCCGCGTCCACCGTCGCCTCAACTAGAAGCATCGCCGTGACGCGCAGCGGTTGCATCATCGCGCTTGCGGTCATAACGTCTTCGCGTTTGCAGCACCTATCTTCGCGAGGTTGATATGAATCTCAAAAATTCCGTCGCGCTTGTGACTGGTGGCGGCTCGGGACTCGGCGAAGCGACCGTCCGCGAATTCGCATCGGCGGGCGCCAAGGTCGCGATTCTTGATCTGCCGTCGTCGCCGGGCGCCAAAGTCGCTGAGTCGCTCGGCGCAATTGCTGTTTTCGTCGAGGCCGACGTAGCCTCCGCAGATCAGGCCTCTGACGCGATTGCGAAAACGGTCGCCAAATTCGGCTCGATTCACATCGCCGTAAACTGCGCCGGTATCGGCCGCGCGATGCGCACCGTCACCAAGGACGGCCCTCACTCGCTCGATCTGTTCGCCAAGGTGATCACGGTGAATCTCATCGGCACGTTCAACGTGACGCGGCTGGCCGCGGCGCAGATGGCGAAAAATCAGCCCGGCCCCGACGGCGAACGCGGCGTGATCATCAACACGGCGTCGGTCGCCGCGTTCGACGGACAGATTGGGCAAGTCGCCTACTCGGCGTCGAAAGGCGGCGTGGTTTCGATGACGTTGCCAGTCGCGCGCGACCTCGCGTCGCTCGGCATCCGCTGCTGCACTATCGCGCCGGGAACTTTCGAGACTCCGATGTTAGCGGGTTTGCCCGAGCCGAACCGCAAAGCGCTCGCCGCGCAAATCCCGTTTCCACAGCGCCTGGGCAAGCCGTCCGAATACGCAGCGCTCGCACGCCACATCGTCGAAAACGAGATGCTCAACGGCGAGACGATTCGCCTCGACGGCGCGCTGCGCATGCCCCCGCGCTAAATTGTTGATGCGGTTCGTGCGACGCGGGTCGCCAGGATGAATGCGAACGCGGCGAACGCGATCGCAATCGCCACTGACAACACCATCGGCATCGTCGCGCCGCTCGACGCCGGCTCCGCCAGGTAGAGGCCTCGCCGCAAAGCATCCACTGCGTAGGTCAGTGGATTCAGACGCGTCGTCCATTGAAACCACGCTGGCGCGCCCACGACCGGAAAGACCGCGCCCGACAGCATCCAGATTGGCAGCAGCAGCATGTTCATGAATGCGTGGAAGCCCTGCGTCGATTCGGTCCGCCACGCCATCGCCAGTCCGATGCTCGTCATCGCGAACGCGATGAGCGCCATCACTGCAGACGCCACCACGATCGCTTCGAGGCTGAGATGGATTCCCGCCAACGGCGCCATCGCGAGGAACACCGCTCCCTGCATCAGGGACAGCGTCGTGCAGCCGAGCGCCTGGCCGAGCACGATAGTCGCGCGCGAGATCGGCGCGACCATCACGCCCTGCAGAAAACCAAGGCGACGATCATCGACCGTCGATGCGGTCGCGAAGATCGCCGTGAACAGCAGCATCAGGACGATCACGCCGGGATAAAAGTACTGCACATAGTCGAGGCCGGCCGGCATCCCGCTCGGTTTGAACGACGCTTGCAGGCCCGCGCCTAGCAGCAGCCAGAAAACCAGCGGCGTCGCGATGGCGCTCATGACGCGAATCGGTTGGCGGATGAATCGCACGATCTCGCGCTGCCAGAGCGTTTCTGCCTGAAGAAAAATTTCGCGCATCTTCGTTCAATCCGTCTGCGGCATATTCGCGAAAAACTGATGCCCGGTCAGATGCACGAACACGTCCTCGAGCGTCGGCTTGCCGAACGATACCGACTCGATCTCCTCGCCGAACGCGTCGATCAAGTCGCGCACCAGTTCATGCCCGCGCAATCGCTCGATACGAATCGCGCCGTCCACGAGTTGGCTCTTGAGCTTGAAGCGCGCGAGGATTTTTCGCTGCAGGACTTCAGGCGCGCCGGTATGAATCACGACTACATCACCGCCTACTTCCGACTTGAGCTCCCGCGGCGGTGCGATTGCGACCAGTTTTCCCTGATGCAGTATCGCGAGACGATCGCATCGCTCCGCTTCTTCCATGTAATGCGTCGTCAGCACGATCGTCACGCCTTCGTGCTCGCGCAAATGCTCGAGGTAGTTCCAAAACTCGCGCCGCGCCGCCGGATCAAGCCCGGTGCTGGGCTCGTCGAGCAGCAGCAACTCCGGCTCATGAAGCAGAGCCTTGGCCAGCTCGACTCGACGCTGCAGGCCGCCCGACAAGGTTTCGACCCGGTCGCGCTCACGCGTCGACAGGCCAAGCCGCTCGAGCATCGCGGCGCTCCGCTCGCGCAGCCGCTTGCCGGCGATTCCATATAAATGACCGTGAGCGGCAAGATTTTCGCCAACCGTCAGCTTGCCGTCGAGACTCGGATGCTGAAACACGACGCCCAGCCGGCGCCGCACCGCGACCGTCTCGCCCGCCAGGTCGTGACCGAACATTCGCGCGCTGCCCGATTGAATCGGCGTCAGCGTCGAGAGCAACTTGAACAACGTGGTCTTGCCGCCGCCGTTGGGGCCTAGAAAGCCGAAAATCTCGCCGCGCGCGATCGAAAACGTTACGTCGTCGAGCGCCTCGCGATCGCCGTAGTGAAAGCTGAGCCCGCGCGCTTCGATCGCGACAGATTCTGCGCGATCTGCAGCGTCGATTGTTGGCGATGGACTAGAAATGGTTGAGGCGGTCATGTTTAAAACTTTCGACTACGACTCTACGGCTCGCCAAGACCGCCCGCCGGCTGCGTGCCTTGTTCCGGAAGTCCGATTTGCGCGCGATGCCATCCGTCCTGGAAGGCCGTGATGCGCTCGTCGCCATTGCCGTGTCCGGATGCACGGCCGACGAAGTCGTCGCCCGTGAGCTGGTAGTAACGCGTCACCTCGACCGGATCGAGGCGGCGAATCCCCATCCGCTCGAGCGAGTAGCCCGCGAACTGATCCGCTGCGAGTTCCTTGTTCTTCACCGGGACGTTGTCATTGCCGGGGTCGAAATCGCCATGCGCGAGATGCCCGAGTTCGTGCGCGAAGATCGCGTACAGCATCGGCCTGACGGTGTCCGGATCGTCGATTCTCATCCAGTGCTGGAGCAGGCCGTCGAGAAATTGCTGATTGTAGAAGATACATCCGCCGCTGTGTGCATGCGGCGAGCCGGATCTGAGTGCCTCGTACACCTGGAAGTTCGTTCCCCACATATCGTCGAGCTGCGTCACGATCGACTTGTAGGGCTCGCTGGCGGGGCGCGCCTCTTCGCCGCAGGCGACGAGCACGCCGCCCGCCTTGACGGTGGGCGCCGCCCCCGGCATTTCTGCTGCGCGCCTCAATGGGTTACGGCGCCACGCGACGACGACGATACCGTCTGCGCGTACTTTGCCATCACGCCGCTCTTATAATGAGGCTCTGGCGCTTTCCAACCCTTAAGCCGCGTCTTGATTTCCGCGTCGGTGAGATCGACGTCGAGCCGCCGCTTCGCGATGTCGAACGTTATCACATCGCCATCGCGAATCGCTGCGATCGGGCCGCCGACCGCCGCTTCCGGCGCGACGTGCCCGGCCATCAGGCCGTGCGTCGCGCCCGAGAATCGCCCGTCCGTGAGCAGCCCGACCGATTCTCCCAGGCCCTGTCCCGACAGCGCCGCCGTGACGCCCAGCATCTCCGGCATTCCGGGCGCGCCTCGCGGTCCCTCGTATCGAATGACGACGACGTCACCCGCCTTGATCTTCTGCCCCGACACCGCCTTGAACGCGTCGTCTTCGCAGTCGAACACGCGCGCCGGCCCGCGATGCGTCATCCGCTCATGCCCCGCGACCTTGATCACGCATCCCTCGGGTGCGAGGTTGCCCTTCAGAATCACCAGCCCGCCGGTTTTCTTGATCGGATTCGAAACCGGGTGCACGACTTCCTGACCCGACGTCTCGTGCGCCGCGTCCGCTTCGACGCCGATCGTTTTGCCGGTCACGGTCATTTCGTTTTCGTGGAGCAGGCCGGCTTCTTTCAGGCGTTTTGCGATCAGCGGAATTCCGCCCGCCTTGTACATGTCGGTCGCCAGGAACCGTCCGCCCGGCTTCATGTCCGCGAGCAGCGGTGTGCGCGAGCTGATCCGATCGAAGTCGTCGATATCGAGCGCGATTCCCCCTTCATGCGCGATCGCGAGCAGATGCAGCACCGCATTGGTCGATCCACCCGTCATCGCGACCGACGCGATCGCGTTCTCGATAGCCTTCTTCGTGATTATCTGGCTTGGCTTGAGCTTGCGCTTGAGCAAATCGACGGCGAGGCGCCCGGCCTGGAACGCGCTCTCAGGCTTTTTCGGATCCGTCGCGGGGATGCTGTTCGAACCCATCGGCGAAATTCCCAACAGCTCCGTCGCTGTCGCCATCGTGTTGGCCGTGAACTGCCCGCCGCATGCGCCGACGCCCGGACACGCGACGTCCTCGAGCCGCTTCAGGTCCTCGAGCTTCATCTTGCCCGCCGAATGCGCGCCCACGGCTTCGAACACGTCCTGGATCGAAACCTGCTGATCGCCGAAGCGTCCCGGCTGTATCGATCCGCCGTAAATCATCAGCGACGGCAGGTCGAGCCGCTGCAGCGCCATCACCGTCGCCGGAATCGTCTTGTCGCATCCCGACATCGCGACGACGCCGTCGAACAGATGCCCTCGCACGGTGAGTTCGATCGAGTCGGCGATCACTTCGCGGCTGATCAGCGACGCGCGCATCCCATGCGTCCCCATCGAGATTCCGTCGCACACGGCGATCGTGTTGAACTCGATCGGTGTCGCACCTGCCGCGCGGATCCCGCGCTTCACGTGCTCGGCGAGATCCCGCAGATGGGCCGTGCAGGGCATGATCTCGATCCACGTGTGCGCGACCGCGATCAGCGGCTTGCTCAGGTCCTCGTCAGTAAAGCCGACAGCCTTGAGCATCGCGCGCGCCGGCGCCCGCGACGGTCCATCGACCAGCACGCTGCTGTTGGATCTCATAGAATTTTTGTCGTCGTTGTCTGCCATGTCCTATTTCCCGCCGCGTCCCGGCCGTCTTTCTGATCCGTATGATTTTGTCTCAAGCCTGATTTATTGTGTCATCTCGAGCGAAGCCGAGGGACCCCGGATTGCCTCTCCCTGTCAGGGAGAGGCCGCGCCTCGGCGCGGGTGAGGGTCCAAATTGCAGAATGCCTTTTTTCTGCGTCTCTTCTTCGCTGACCGCCCGTAGAAATCGCAACTCGACTAATGATTAGTACAACAGCGCGAGCCCCCGCGAAATCCCAAGAAACCCACGCCACGTCGCCGCAAGCGCGATTTCGTAGTAATCTCCCGACCCTGAGGTTATCCGCCATGCCACCACGCACTGAGCTGACTTCGGGCTACGCACCTTCCGGCACCGCGAAGATCTACTTCGAGACCGCAGGCGCAGGGCCGGACCTGGTATTCGTCCACGCGGGCGTCACCGATTCGCGCATGTGGGAGCCGCAGTTCGAGGCGTTCGCGGGCAGGTTTCGAGTCGCGCGCTACGACCATCGCGGATTCGGCAAATCCAAAATGCCCGACGAGCCGTACACGCTGCGCGCCGACCTGTTGAGCGTCGTCCGTCATCTCGGTATCGCGAAAGCCACCTTCGTCGGCTGCTCGATGGGTGGGGCGACGGTCGTCGATTTCGCGCTCGAGCATCCGGAAATGGTAAACGCGTTGGTCCTGGTCGGCTCCGGTGTCAGCGGCTTGAACGATCCGAAGGAGTTGTCCGCCGATACGCTGAAGCACTGGGGCGAATTTCTCACCCTCATCCGCGATAAGGACGTCGAGGGGGCGCGCGAGATGGACGCGAAGTATTGGATCGACGGTCCGTCGCGCGACCCGGCGCAAATCGATCCAGGCTATCGCACGCGTGCCCGCCAGCTCCATCGTGAGAATTTTTCGATCGATCGATTAGCGCATCAGGAGCAGCCGCTGAATCCGCCGGCTATAGGCAGGCTCCGCGAGATTACCGCACCGACCCTCGTTGTGATCGGCGACAACGATTCCCCAGATCTGGTGAAGCTAGCGGACCGCCTGGCCGGAGAGATCCCAAACGCGAGCCTGGTCACGATCAAAAATGCGGCTCATCTGCCAAGCCAGGAGCATCCCACACAGTTCAACGGGCTCCTCGACAACTTCCTGACCAGGCTCCCACAAATATAGAGACGAGCCACATCGGACGACTCTTGGTCCGCGCCGCGCATCGGCGTAACTTTCTAACTCGCAAGGGCGCCCCCTTAGCTCAGATGGATAGAGCACAGGATTCCTAATTCGATTACTCTAGCTCCACCTACGTCCAACCCGTTGTAAATCCTGCATTATTTCCCGTCGATCTTCCACCGGTGACCAAATTATTTGCCCATTTCCATCGCCGTGGCTGTCAAATTGGCTGTCAAACACTCAGTTAAAAAACCTTACGATTTGTTGCGGGAACTGCCCTCTTTGGGTCATCAGAACGAGGAACAGATTGTACAGAAAGGGCAGAGGCAGCGATTCTTTAATTTTGCCACTTCTATTCCTGAAGTTGTTTTCGTTCTTTCCCTTACTTCTTTATAAACCCAAAGTAGAAGGAGATCAGAAACAACGCGAAGTGTATGAAGCCCCGTATTTCCAAAAACTCCGGGGTAAACCTAAGCCCGAAGAAAGGAAGGGGAACTCTTATGTGATACCACGACAAATACCAACTCGACCCCGCCGTGACAAAAAACGCACCGGAGAGAAACTTAAAGGCAGTTGCTCAAGATGATCGAAAAGGAACCCGAAGCTGATGGCTGTGTTATGTCGCTCGCAGATGGTTTTACCGTTTGGCCTGCACCCCAATTTCCCGCCAGTTATAAGTAGAGTCCGCCGGTTATTTCGCCCCTCCTGGGGGCGCGTCGTTTGTGGTTTTGGTTTCATGTTAATCCCAGTTTTTCCGGCCGCCCTTCACTCTCTGAGGGCGGCCGAAAAACTGTCAGGTTTTGGATCCGAGGCCAGCGCGCCTTGCACCGCGCCGGCCAGCGCTTGGGCTGGCCAAGCGGTGCGCGCGATGGCCGAGCTCCCTTGATTCCTTGCCGCGACTCCTCCGGCGCCAGGTAGCCGAGACTCGAGTGCGGGCGCAGGTGGTTGTAGTCGTGCCGCCACGCCTCGATGATCGCGCGCGCTTCCCCGAGGCTGCTGAACACGTACTCGTTAAGGCACTCGTCGCGCAACTTGCTGTTGAATGATTCGATGAAGGCGTTCTGCACCGGCTTGCCCGGCTCGATGTAATGCCACGCCACCCTTCTCGTTGCCCAACGCAGCACCGCACCACTGGTGAGTTCCGTCCCATTATCGCTAACCACCGTCTCCGGCAGCGCTCGTTCGATTGTGAGCCGCTCCAGTTCACGCACCACGCGTACCCCGCCCAGCGAGGTGTCGACCACCGCCGCCAGGCACTCGCGGCTGAAGTCGTCGACGATGCACAGGATGCGGAAGCGCCGGCCGTCGCTCAGCGTGTCGGAGACGAAGTCGAGCGACCAGCGCTGATTGATCGTGGTCGGCAGCGTCATGGGTGCTCGCGTACCTAGTGCCCGCTTTCGCCCTCGACGGCGGCGCACCATCAGCCGCTCCTCCCGGTACAGTCGATAGAGCTTCTTGTGGTTCAGCGCGTGACCTTCGCGCGCCAGCATCCAGCCTAAGCGCCGATACCCGAAGCGCCGCCGCTCCGCGGCCAGTTCTCGCAGTCGTTGCCTCAATGCCGAGTCGTCCGGTCGTCTGCACCGGTAGCGCAGAGTCGATCGGTCCAACCCCACCAGCTCGCACGCGTGCCGCTGACTCAGCCCGTGACGCTCAACTACCCGAATCACTGCTACTCGCCGCGCCGCAGGCTTCAGACGTTTTTTCCGAGCAGGTCCTTGAGTGCCGCGTTGTCCAACAGCGAGTCGGCCAACAGTCGCTTCAGGCGGCGGTTCTCATCCTCCAGCGCCTTCAGCCGCCTGGCGTCCGAGACCTCGAGCCCGCCGTACTTTGCCTTCCACTTGTAAAATGTCGCGCTTGAGATCCCGTGCCGCCGGCACACCTCTTCGGTCCTTGCACCGGCCTCGTGCTCCCGCAGAACCCCGATGATCTGCTCCTCCGTGAAGCGGCTTCCTTTCATCGTCCGTCTCCTTTTTCAGGCGACGGACTCTACCTCATTTCGGCGGAGTTTTCGGGGTGCAGGCCACTTCCTCTTTGCGGCCGGTGGCAGCTACGGTGATGGCCGTCTCATACTGGATGGTCAGTCTAGTGCCGTCCGTACGGACGATTAGCCTGCTCAGACCAGTTCTCGGCAAATAGGGGAGACTCCGAATTGATTTAAAAGAGAAAAGGTGAGTGATGTGCGACTCCCTGAGGATCTGCCGGGCCAGTTGGACCAGCTGGTCCTGCGGCTATCTCTGGTAATCCTTTGAGCACCTCCAGCTTGTTTCTAGGTAAAGCCTATATGAGACTTTTCGCTGATCTTAATCGGAAAGGGGCCTGTCGAGTTGCAGTTTCATAGCACCGAATCCCGCACCAAAATAGAGACCGCTATTCCCTTGAATGCTTATGGGCTGCAACGCGAAAGAATTGCGGAAGCCGCCGGTCAATACGTTCATGCCCGCTCCGAGCCCAACTGTAACTCCGGCTCGCGCACCCACGTAAGTGCCTGCTAGAGCTCCCGAAAGGGGTCCATTGGTCGGAGCAACCACGCCCCACACGATTTCCGCGGCCGACAAGTACCCGAGATCAAGTCCGACCACGGCTATCGCACCGTCATACCGTTCGGTCCTGCCGGCGTTTGACCTGTAGTTGCACTCTACCTCGCGCGAAGAACCGACGAAGTATCCAAAGCCACCAGCCACGCTGCAAGTAAGAATACCAACCTTGACCCTCCACGTATCCTGAGCGTGGGCCGGCGCAGCCAAGACCAAGCTACTGGCAAAGGCGATGGCCACGTAGAGCAGCCAACGCTGAAGCTTTGGCATCTTGGATTTCCTCAACATGGAACACCGCCTGCTGGTTATTCCGGGCGGCAGTGAATCGTTACTGCGTTCGGTCCCCAATCCTAATTTTGGAACGCCACTAACCGAAGGTTCCATTTTGAATCCTGATTGCGGCCTGGGCAGGCGCTGCGCGGCAAATTGGACCATGGTCCAATAGAATATGGTTTAATTTCGCCAGTTAGTGCCCGCAGGGCAAACTCGTCATATTAACTTACTTGACTCGAAAACGCCCCGTCTACCACGCGCTCTAGTAGTTGGGGCGGGATCGGGACCGGTAGGAGCGCTAGCAAGTGAGTAGAAACGCTTTTGGAGTGTTTAAAAGAGGAATAGATGAGCGGGCGCCAAAGCCCATATTTTCTTCCTGCAGGACGTTAAAGCTGCCCTTCAAACCTATTAAACAAACCTGAATTCTTCACGTTATTCGGAAAGCTGAAGGTGCACCAAAGTGGTGATATGATCAGGTTGAAAAACGCCGGCGATGTTCCTGTTCACCGATTCGGCGCGAAGACGAAGAAAAGAAATAAAATTTAAGCGACCATGATGAAATCACTCCATAAAATTGAGAGCGATAACGCTCAAGAAGGCGAACCCAAGTATCAAGCCGCACGCTACGAGGCCAGCGAGACGAATATTTCGCGCCCGAATTTCTTGCTCGTTCATGAGTGCTGAATTAGCGCAGATTGCGACAACTCTCAACAGCAACAAAAATCATCGTAGTGAAAGGCGATAGCTCACTGATGTGAAGCGGTGGCAGCGATATATTCGGCCTTTTTGAAGAGCTTCATTTACGCTCGGGCCTAAATAGACCCGCGCTTTCCCCTGGTATGCCTGCGGCCTCGAAAAATGCATTCCGGCGACGGCACCAGCAGTTTGGATTTGTTTCTTCTAAATCGCGGCAAAGTCTGACCGGCTCGCTTTCACTTATTCAGAACCTAAATTGATTCAAAAAAGAGGAATAGATAAATCGGTTGTAATTTTGGATAGAGTTTCGAATACGGATCATATGCTGAAGTTGAATCCGAGCTCGGGGCCTATCATTTGGACGCGCAGGAAGTTGCCAACGCCTGACGAAGTTTGCATGTACTTCGAGTAGTAATAGTTGACGCCTGCGAACGGAGCGAAACCCCGCCAGTCACGGTTAGAGTATACGACGCGGCAATGAGTCTCGAAGCCCGATTGCGAGTCGTACACCGTTCCGCCCTCGGGACGGCCGGAGTTCCACTTGTTCGCCCAATAGCCTTGCGCGATCCATTGGAAGACGAAGTTGGGCGTCAGCCATCGTCGGGCTTCGAGGCCTATCACAGGAATCGGCAGTCCATGTTCGTGGAATCGAACTCGCGCTTCAAACTGCGAAGAGTGCTTGAAGTTGGGCTTGCCGTCGTTGATTCGAAAGTCGTTGTATGTGAATTCGAGTCCGATCTTTGCGCGCAGATCCCATCCCTTTAGAAGGACTGGCAATCCCTGTTCGTGATTCTGATATATCGGTGTCAGGCGCCGTTCGTAATATTCACCGAACGTGTACCATCGGTCGCCACCGGGATTCAGTTTCTGACCCGGGGAGATTACCGCACCACCAAATGCGATGGGCTGAGTTGAATAATGGCTGCCGTACGGACCTAGGTATCTGAATTGGAACTGCACCGCGTTGACCGTGTCGAACCAAAACGAAATTAGCACCTCGGGCACCTGCATCTGCGAGGTGCCGAGATCATTCTGCAAGCTTATCGCATCATCGGGAGCTGAATTGATCCGCCGCCGCAGCGTGTTGTTGCCGACGAGGAACTGATAGGTGTCGCCGGCTTCGATGTCGAACTGATGTCGCGATGGAGTCAGCAAATCGAATTCCGACTGTTGCAGCGATCCGAAATCACCCGCAAAACAGTTCGCTGGCGTCATCAGCGCGGTGACAATCAAGGCCATCGCTAGGCGAAGTATTCGCATTGGGCGTGATGCTGGCTTAACGGCAACGCAATTTCAAGACACTGACCGAGGCTGTGATATCGCTGGCCGAAGATCTTTCTGGAGCCTCGAAGAGATTGGTTGAAAAAGGAAACGCTCAACCAGCAGAGGGGCATTAAAGCACGAAAAACATTGGAAACTAGATCGGGGAACCGTCTGGGGCCGATGCATTTTTGTGCCGGAAAAGCCCGAGCTGAACTGAAGTAAGGAAAACATCATAGACGCAACGAGGAGCTCGGCAGCAAAACAAAAGAAAACAAGAAACAATGAATTTTAGGCCATCATTTTCGTATTAGGAGAATCACTAGAGTGTCCTTGGGAGAGAACGAGGGTTTGTAACGCCCGCCAGGTCGCCGCGCTGCGCTTGTTGGCTGGCTCGCCGCTGCTTGACGGCCGCCTTGGCGCTGAGCGATTCTCTTGTGGTCATCGGTTCAGGGGCGGGCGAGGTGCTCGGCGCATTGACCCCTCTCTGCGACAGCCCTTGCGCGCCCCATTTTCCTCACGCCTCCGTACAATCGCCCTGTCTGCCGCGATTTGTCCGTCGCTCGATTCTCTGCTAACCCAGTGTTGCATGAAAACCCGAGGCGCCGCCGCACTAACAAGTTGTCCGAACTGCGGGGTCAGAATCGTGCCCACGCCCAAGGAACTCAAGCGTTGGCGGCGGGCTGCTGGTCTGACTCAGCGCCAGATAGCTGCGCGCCTGAAGATTACCGCTGCATATGTCGCTTATTTGGAGAATGGAAGACGAACGCCCAGCGCTGCCGTGATCACGCGCTATTGGAAATTCATTCCGAGCAACGAGAGACCGGGAAGATGAAGCCCCGCCACGCCACTGTGCTCTCGCTTGTAGGGTGGTACCTGATGGTGCCACCCTTTCTTACCGAAACAACAATCGCTTCCGTCAGCCTCCAATCTCTTGTACGTCCTGCATAACTTCCCGTCGCTCTTCCGCCCGTAGCCAAGGTTCCTGCCGATTTCCATCGCCGTGGCTGTCAAATTGGCTGTCAAAAACTCAGCGAAGAAACCTCACGATTTGTGGCGGGAAGACGAGAAGAACACGTACGTCGGCAGCGATTCCATAATTTTACCGCTCTATTCCTTCGGAGCTGCTCTCTGATCTCCTTCGACCATTGAGCCACAGCATGGCCCGGTGTGGAGAATCGGGCAGAATGTTTCTTCGAACGGGCCAGACAACTCTCAAACATTTTTAAATCCGCCGCACTGCGAAATCGTCATGAGCGCGAGCGAGCGCTCGAGGACTTGAGATTTCTGATCGGGTTCGCCCAAGCGCCAGTGCAAAAAGCCCCCGAGAATCCTTATTCGGTCAAGTTGGGGGACATGAACACCTTTTAACCTTAAACTGCCGGCGAACCGCGCGAGGCCAACCCCTATGAATGCGATCGCACTTCGACACGCCGTTGGCCAAATCGATCACGACCGCAAGCAGCCAAACGCGGGAGGGGAAAAAATACAAATAACATAAACCTCCACATGAACCCCACATCCCGTTGCCCCAATCGATTACGATTTGTGGGAAACCCTAGTGTAGGCCGAGTTTGAAGGGATCTGCAGCATGCGCGGCGATCACATACCAGCCTGTGGCGCCGATGTGGAGTCTGGGTAAGTAGACCACCCGATCGGCGGAAACTTGGCCGAAGCCGGTATCGAGGGTGCCGGTCGCGGCGACGATGCCTTGGCCAGGGGTAAGCGCGTGGTTATTCACCGTTTGGTTCGCGCCGAGAACCGCCTGGGCGGTGGAGATGTTGCTCAGGAAGAGTTCACCGTCCCCGCGATCGCGTTTCGCCTCCAGGCGGAGCGCCGTATTCTTGTCATTATCCGGGTTGTCAAAAACATCCTTAGCACGCCGGAACAACGCCGCTACGGCGTTACCGGTACCCTCAAGCCAGACCGCGTGCGAATCGAAGCCGTTGCTGGGAAGGCTGGCGAGGCTGGCGCTGCCAAAGGTCACACCCAGAATTGCCACGTCACCGGTGAGCGCGCTATTCGGCGCCGCAGGCGTATCAGCGGTGATGAGGTTGCCGGTCACCCAATGGATGGAATGGGCATAAGCATGGTCCCGCAACGCCAAGTAGGACCACATCTGCGCGTCTTCCGCAATGATGTCTTTGAAGATGGTGACCTGGTCTGCGTTGGTGCCCGTGTAGAAAAATCCGCCGGTAGTGTTGTACATCGCTTGCACGAAGGTCAACGCATGGCTCGCGAGTGACGACCAGCTTTCTCCGTTGGCAGCGTTGCCGTTTTGGGTGAGTGTTGCCAGCATGGTGAAGAAGGCGTAGGCGTCGATGTTGTGCTCAGTCGACTTGCCATTACCCGAAGGAACGGATTGGTTGAACTGATTGATATTCGTGCCGAATCTATAGCCGCCTGGGCCTTGTGTGTCGTAGGCGTTTTCGACGATCCAGTTGGCGGTCTTGAGTGCCGCTGTGAGGTATGCGGCGTTGTCGGTGCGGGCGTACAGTTGAGCCAGCGCCATGCCTGCCCAAGCCTGGTCACCAACCGTGCTCGAATATAGGTAAAACGGAGAAGCCGCGGGTGTGATATACGTGCCGGAGGAGTCGGGGCTCCCGACGTAGTAAGCCTGCGCGAATCGTCCGTCATTGATCGGAAAATTGTTGGCTTGCGCATGTATCAGTCCGTTACCAAGAACGGTTGCACGCTGGAGCTCCTCGGCGCAGCCACTCGCCAGATACGCCTGAATCGCAACCGCGTTGTCATAGGTGAATGCAACCGGATATCCTGCGCCGAAGAGCTGATCCGAGTAGCTCTGAATCAGCCTCACTGTGTCGCCCGAGGCGTAGGCATCCATCATTGTGTTTAGGAAATTATAGGATAGGTTCACGCTCTTGGTGATCTCCAGCTCGGAGTGCGCTGAGCCTCGCTCCACCACCCTGGCGCAATCAGCCCGAGCGAATGTGGGCAAGAAGCTCAGGATCAATGCGACCGCAAACAGTGCAGCCGCGCGCCGCAAGTTCAAGTTGAGCATTAGGAATCCTTCGTTTCGCTGAGAAACACTTAATGGGAATATGTCGACTTGCTCGCTGCTGAGCCGCACCTTGCCGCAGGTCACAGGCGACAACCATTGTGACGCCAGTGCCAGCTATTGACAGACACCATAGTAACCCGTTGGGCCCGTACTCTTAAGTTTGGACGTATCAGTATCACAAATCTTTCCCTGTAACAGAGTAAGATCTTTTGCTATTGGTGGCAGGTTACCTTGGTCTACATTTCCACAGTAATACGATATTGGCGTCGTCGTAACATCAGGCCCCTCGGTCGTTCCGTTCTTAACGTGAACATTGAAGCATTGTACATATTGCGTGATGTTGTCGGGCGCCTCAAAAGCGCTTGTGCTTCCGTCATATAGAAAAACATAAGCCGCATTTCTCGGCGCTTTGCTCTCCCAGCATTCGTCAGTGGCGGGCAGCGTCGGCGTCGAACACCCTGGAATTTTCGTGAAGCCTGGCACTATTGCTTGGCCAAGAACATCTAAGCCCTGACTTGTCCAAAAGATGGCAGTTGACAAACCACTTTTGGCTCTACTTATCAATTCGTCATGGAATTGAGTGCTTGTGGCACTAACGCCGGCTGCTGGTGTACCTTGCTCGGTATTTTTTAATCCCAAATACTCATACAACTTTTCGCCATTTTCTAACGCCGTACGTGGAAAAAAGTTGCACACGGCTAGGCTTTGGCTTGAAACGTCGGGGAAATTGTAGCAGGCGGCAATGGCTAGAGGCTGGGCTGTCTCATATGGATTGTTTGTGCCGGCACCCCCACCTGGGTTGGTCTGGTACGTTGAATAAACATACGCCACAGGGCAATAATTGTGAGCGGGTCCAAAGCTGACTTCCATGGAGGGGTAAAGATCGGCATGTTGCCGCCCTACCGGTGTGAGATTCGATTCAGTTTTAAGATCTTCGGCATGACGAAAAGCATAAACAACAGGGGTACATGGTTCTTGTGCGCGTGCGCTCGAGATTGAGATAAACGAAAGCAGGCTCCCGCAAAAGAATAGCAGCGAATAAATCAGGGTATATTTTCTTGTCAGTATGGTTCTCCTATCGGTATTAACGGGAAATCGGGTGTTCATCGCCTTGGCTACGAAAGTGGCTGTTAGCCGTTTCGTCGTCCCCGGCGCGTCGTAGACGGGCCGAGTAAACTGTTCTCTTCCGCAAAGTTCCGACTCCGTTCACTTTATATCGACGGCCCCGGAGCTGGTGACTTGCAGTTTCCAGTTGGAAATCTCAGGGTATGCGGTCCCCACGTGCAACTCGTTCGTGTAGTTGATCAGTCTCGCGGTGTCCGGGCCATTAGCGTCCTCAGCGCGCTGGCGCAGGTAGGAAGGAGGAATGCTCTGGTAATACAAAGTCGCCTGGACCTTCGCCGCGTTCGCGAGTGCTCCCGTCGTCGGTAGCTGGTAACGCACCACGCTACAGCCGCATCCATTTTGATAGCTCGGGTCAGCCCCGGTGCCCTCCGGAGCGGTGATATCGGCGTTGGGACCGGTGGAAGACCTTCCGGTAGGCTGAATTCGGTTGTCCTTAACCTTGTTATTGAGAGCGAGGAAACTGGTGGTCAACTGTCCCTGAGGATCAAGCACCTTCGCCTCGTAAATCTGCACCTGCTTGTCGCTGGTAATCGGGTTGCCAGTCCAGAAATGTGGTTGAAAGGTTTGCTGGGTCGGGCTGAAGAATTCGGTAACCAGCGGCGTTCCGGTCGTGTCGACAATCACCCCAACGGAGTTGGTACCGCCAGATTCCCATAGCACGGTCCCACTAGCGTCGAGCACCTGGAGATCCAGAAACGCGCGACGGAATTCCACTCCTGAAGGGAAGTTGTGACCGGCAAGATTCTGGATCCGAACATCTGCCGTAAGCTGTCCGCCGTTTTTGGCTGCGGAATCGAATGTCACTTGCGCGGTCGCCGTCTGCGCCAGAATGACCGCTCCCTCAACCGCAGTTTTCTGCCCTAATGCGGTTTTCTGGTCCTCGGGCGGTAACAACCCATCGAACTGGAACAGCCCTAGATCGGTCCGAAACTGATCGAACATTTCAAGTGCGAAGGGATTGATGCCGAGGAGTTGATGACGCGCATAGAATGTACGGTTCTCGAGAATCAATTGGTCAGCCGGCAACGATGTTTGCATACCAATCTCTGGTACCCGGGGGAATGTGCTGTCCTCGATGTTGGCGACCTGGAACGCCAGCTTCCCGCCCTTGAAATTATCGGGCATATGGCAGTTCTGGCACGTCTGGTTTTGGCTGGCGAAGGAGCTGTTGAGCCACTCGAGGTAGGTGGTCTGCTCGAACGCGGTCGCGACCTGGGTGCCGTTGGCGTCAAAGACCGGCAGCACGATCGTGTGGCAAGAGGCGCACACTTTTGACTCCCCGACCTGAGCTCCAAATATCGGTACCATTCCCACCGAGTTTTTCATCGGTCGCGGAATTACGTTGTCTCCCACCTTCACGTCGGAATCGCCGGAAGGATAGGGGCCATAGAGCTGGTCAGCGGGGCCGACGTGAAATTTCCCGGTATAAGTAGTGGGATCGTCCAGGTGGTCGTCGGCCATGTGATGGCAAACGTTGCACGAGACCCCGTCACGAGCCAGCGCTCCGTACGGTGAGGTGGGATCGTCCAGTAGATCGCGGGTGAATACGGTACCTGGTGCGTTTCCTTTGTCGATGTGGAACTGGCGCTGTCCCATTACTCCGTGGCAGGAAAAACACGTATCCTGAACGAACCCGGGAGGGTTGGGCTGGCCTTTGATGTTGGCATGTACGGTCGACTCGGTTTCCAATTGGGCTAGGAATATGGGGTCGCGGCCCGCGAGCGCCGTCAGCGAATAGCGCCATTCGCCATAGGTCGACAGGTTGGCCGTGGCCGGATTGGTCGGCGATGAGTCGGGCGGATAAAGCATGTGAGTGGGCATTGGGGCGTTGTTGGTAGCGTCGTGGCAGCTCGCGCATTGATTAGAAGTAACGAACAGCGAAGGCCCCCCCGCCGAAGCAGGTTTCGAGTAGTAGAAATCCGACGACTCGGGCACCAAGCACGGTATCGTCGTGGTGTCTAGCGGCCTCAAATCTTCGAATATCGAACTCGGCAGCCGGTCGGTGAATCCCGCGGCCGGATTGGGCTCGGCCTGCGTTTGCAAATGCATCGCGTCCATCGCGAAGCCCGGAAGTATCTCATCAGCAGGTATCGCTCCGGCCGCTCCCTTCGAGGTCCCCTTCCTCATGTGTATAAATGTTGTGGGGGAGAAGGTTCCGGTTCCGGGGACGTGATAGTCTGCCGAGGCATGGCAGCCTATGCAGTTAATACTAGTGGGGCCATTACTCGCAACCACCCCCGGGTCGGCGCATCCACTCGTCGCGGAAGTCGTGGCCGGCCCGGCCGCGGCGCCGACTTCGGTCCCAACGACCCTCCAATACCATCCGTCCCACCAAAGGCTTGAATCCTTGACCATTACGCTCCAAAAATCTTCTGGGCCAGTCTCATTCGGAAACTCTTCCTTGACGACTATCGCACCGTCAGGTACCGGACCCTGTCGCGCACCCTTTGGGTTCTGATCGCTCATCCATTTGAACAGCGAGGGCGAGTACCACATCCTGATGAGGGTGTCATGAAGTTTCTGGCTGGTGCGCCGGTGCGCGTCGTGCTTCCAGTGAAACGCCACGTCGTAGCACCGGGCCTTGGTGAAAGCATCTAAGCTGGCTGCATACTCTGGCGATGTATCGGGAAGAGCCGGCAAGTTTTTGCACACCGGGTTGACGGGGTTGCCACCGCCACCGCCGCCACCGCTACCGCCGCCGCAGGACCAGAAACCACCCGTCACAATCAATAGAACAATGAACAGTAGTCTTTTCATTCTATATCCAGGGCAGCAAACGCGAACAATGCCGACCAGCTCTCCTCGTTGCGTGCCTAAGTTTGTTTAACACCGATTACGTGCCGCTGTACCCGACTCGATGTCACATTTTGCTACTCGCGGTCCAGATTCGCAAAAGCCCGAAGTTTTTGCAAACGAAATCTACGAATATGCCGTTAGAACTTCCAAGATCCCTGACACGCGCCATACCACCTCTTGGAGAGACAATTTCGGCCTGGGCACGAGAAACGGACACATCGTTCAGAACGACACTGTTGGCGACGTCGCGACCCACCCGAACCGACTCATTTTCTCGAGTGGAAACTGATGGCGGCGCTCTGTCACCCTATTCACTGCTTGTCTTTGCGCCGCAGGCTTCAGACGTTTTTTCCGAGCAGGTCCTTGAGCGCCGCGTTGTCCAACAGCGAGTCGGCCAACAGTCGCTTCAGGCGGCGGTTCTCATCCTCCAGCGCCTTTTTCAGGCGACGGACTCTACCTCATTTGGCGGAGTTTTCGGGGTGCAGGCCGGCGCAGCTTGAGCGGCATGCATCAACGTCCGTTTCTGATCGACGGTAAAGCGCAGCCGATTCACGTCATCATCTCCTCGCACTTTTGCTTTCTGGGTTTCATGCGACGCCTGTTTCTTGCGTTTCTGGCGTACCGACAGCGAGGGGAAATCGCAGACGTTGGGATTCACCTTCCCGGACGCGAAGTGCCCTTCGATCGCAAGCGCGAGCGCGGCGGCCTTGTCGAGCTTCGTAGAGCTTCTCAGAGTCTGCACGTTCATTGGGCGATCAGCCCCCGTCTTATTCGTCGCCGATCCCTTTCGCGACGTGCGGTTCCCGTATTCTTTGAAACTTCGAGTGGCGGAGATGATTCGCGGCAGTCCATTCCAGATACTCGATTACTGCGACCAGTCGCGGCTTGAGCCAGCGGCAACTCTTCATATCCTCAGCGGTCAAGCCCTCGCCCCATCGACCTTTGTGTGACTCCGGCAAATTCTTAAACGGGCATCGGTCGGTTTCGAGTCCGCGGAATCGCTTGAACACCGAGTCCCGCAATGCTGGCGTGAATCCTGCCCGAACCTTGGCGACATACAGGAGCTTCCGGCCCTCGCGATAGCCGACCAGGAGCGCATCGAAGTTGCGCGGCGCCAGAGTATAGCCGCCAATCACAAACTCGCGCGCTCTGTTAATGCGCACCTTCTGCCAGGCGCCCGAACGCTTCCCAGGCTGATACGAGCTGTCGCGCCGTTTCGCGACGACGCCCTCAAGACCTTGCCTGCGTACCGCGTCGATCACTTCAGCAGCCGATGCTTCCAGATTCTCCGAGTAACGAATTGAATCGGGCAACAGCGGCATGACTTTTCTACGCAACAACTCGCGGCGCTTGTCGAGCGGTTCCTCAATCAGATTCTCGCCCCTTAGCGCCAGCAGATCGAATGCGTAAAAGTGGAGCTGAGGCTTATCGCTCAGGCGGTTCTGCAGAACGCTGAACGAGGGACGGCCCTCGGCGTCGTAGGCGATGATCTCGCCGTCGATCGCTGTCTCATTCGGGAGTGCTTCGAGTGCTCGCGCAATCGACGTGAACCGCGCCGTGAAGTTTTCTGCCATTACGCGAGAACACCTGCGCCCGACCATCTGTCTTGAGGCCGAGCGCCCGATAGCCGTCGAATTTGACCTCATACGCCCATTCTGGACCGTCCGGCAGCTTCGCTACGGCGAGGCTGAGCATCGGTTCGACAAACCGTGCGCTAGACTTCTGGATGCTCACGCCGATCGGAAATCTCAAGGCCGCGCGCCCGCTCGCGCGCAATGACAATCTCGCAGTGCCGCAGGCACAATTCGATCTGTCGAACGTGGCGGCCCGCGCCGTCAACCTTCTCGGCGATGAAAGCCGCGCGCTCCTGGCATCGGGACTTTTTACACCTCGAATCGTATCCGCACCGATGAATGCGAACGGTCGTCGGCGCGGGGTCGAAATCGGGCTGCAACATAGCGTTATTCCGTTGTTAGTGTACGCTCGCGGAACAATTTGGTAGAAGGGGGGCGCTGGCTGGTGTTTGCCCCACTTTCACCAGTCGGCTTCGGGCTGGCGTTCTCGTAGCGTGTTGGCCCGTTCCTCTTCAGGAACCCAGCAACCGCTTTAATCCGGCAGCGCCAGCGATGTAGTCTTGGCCCATGCGAGAGCGGAAAAACCAGCGAGAGCTTTTATCGAGCAAATTAGGGCGCTACCTACAGACGGTCAGGGCTTGCTTGCCGCGCGGCAAGAAGGTCGAAGACTTTTTCAAAGAGTCTGAGCTGTGGACGATCGCCAGGGAGTGCGGCCTCACCGAAGAAGACTTTGAGCGAGCTTGGCGCGAGGAATTGAAGCTCAACTAGCGTTCCGCCGATCACAAATCTCAAGGCCGCGAGCGCGCGCGTGCGCGATAACCAAGTCGCAGTCCAGGCGGCACAATTCGATCTGGCGAACATGGCGGCCAGCGCCATTTACCTTCTCGGCAATCAGAGTTGCGCGCGCCAGGCATCCCTCTTTTGCATTTCGAGACGTACTTGCAGCGGTGGATCAGGAGTGTTCGTGAGGCCGCCAAGGTACTCAACAACCTGATGTCGGTCGACCTTCAACCCTTCCTGCCGCGGGAGTTCGTCAACCGACCAACCCGGCCCGATAGAAGGTCTATCAACTAGGTCATTCCTTGTAGCGGTAGCCATTCGAGCGAGCTGGGAGACCGAACTCTTGTGCGACCCCGGACAAAGTCTCCGGACAGAAGTAGTAGTAGCGGAATCCGGCGATGCGGCCGTCGCGCTCCTCGAATCGAAGTACGTCGCCAACTCGATCTTTGCCTTCGTTGCAATAGAAGAGGAGTACGATCTGCTCGCCCATGAACTCCCTGCGCTCTGCCTGGCGCAAATCATCCGCATCGACGAACAGCGTGTGATAAAGAGTTCCGCTCTTGCGGCCGATCGATTCCTGCCCATGCTCTAGCGAAAGCCCCACGATTTCGACCGTCGCGTCCTCCAGCATCAGCGCGACCATCCCGCTTAAATCGCGTGCGTTGAATCGCTCAACGAATCGATCGAGTAGCGCCGCGCTCGGACCTCCAGAGGCCAGGCCTTTCGACTCCGAATTTGTCTTGCCCTGCGAAAGTCGCCTGCGCGCACGATGAAGAGCGGCCTTCACTGCGCCGACCGACGTTTCCAGCGCCAGCGCCACCTCTTCGAGCGTCAGGTCGAAGACGTCCTTGAGCAGCACTGCCGCACGCTCCTGGGGTGGTAGGGCGCCAACCAGGTGCGACGCCGCATCGCGCAGTTCGCGTGGCAATGGAGCGTCGGGAGTTTCAGTTTCAGGCACGACGGCGGTCGCCGTCTCACGCAATCCACGGAACCGGTCGATCCAAAGATTGCTCGCGACTCGAAACAGATAGGCGCGCGGGTTTTCGATCGGATCGTGAATCTCGGCGAAGCGAACGAATGTGCGGATCAACGTTTCTTGTACCAAGTCTTCCGCATCCCAGATTGTGCCGGTCAGTCCCCGGCAATATCGAAACAGCTCGGGCCGCACGGAGTCGGTCTTGTCGATGAATTCGTGCCAAGCCTTGCGAATCTGGTCGGTGAAATCGCGTGAGATATGCACGGTTCGCTCTCCTGAAGCGATTGCTTCTATAGTGACGACGATTGAGCAGTGCTGAAAGATACGGCCTTGAGTCGGGGGCGTGAGAAGCGCGGAGAAGTGCGGAGAAGCGCGGACAACCTGACCCCTGGCCGCGATATTTCCGAAGCGGCAAACCGGAGATCATTTCTTGATTTCCGAAGGCGAAACTTAAACTCACTGACACTAAACGGAACAGGTGGCTGTCGTCTACAATACGAGAAACGGAGAAAGTTCAAATCCTGTTCGCTCCGCCACCCAGTCCCTGTCTCTGGGAATACCTCGCTCGAATCGCCCAATAGCCCGCGCCAGCCGACGATGAGAAATCTCAAGGCCGCGAGCACGCTCGCGCTCGATGACGATTTGGGGCAGTGGGGCTGGCACAATTCGATCTGGCCAACGTGACGGCGCGCTGCTTTTGCGCCTTATCTGATGCGGGGTGGGTCTTTTTACTGGTAGTCGGCCTCACTTGGGTGCAGAAGAAAAACAGAATTTTTTGAGCGGACTTCGTCGTCATATAGGATCGACCGTACAAAGTTATTTCATTGGCTTTTTTTGCCGATGGTTAATCGTTCTCCGATAATGACCCAGAAACCGGGTGTTAAGAACCCGACCGGATTCTGGATCCAGTCTCCTTTAGTGCCGGGCCCCGGTACATACGTCGCCCATAGACCGCTGTTGTCTTGTCCGATCCGCACGGGTGGTATCGGACCATCAACGGATAAATTTTGCGCTCTGAGCACGTTCACCAATGCCGTCATCGCTTTGGCATCGCCAGGGTCTGTTTCGGCAAGCATTCCCGAAACTGACCGCGTGTATTCTGTCACGAAGTACAAGTATGGAATCCATCCGGCTCGTTTCAGGACATCCATCACTTGATTAGTGATTCCAACGATCTCAGGATCATCTGGGTATACGCAGACATCAACTTCCATTTGGGCAAACGGCTTTAGAGCTTTAACAATTTCATTTTCTTGGTGCGCGGTTAGACTTCGCGGCATTTTGATTTTCTCTAATGCTAATTCTGCCTGTCCCGCGCGCAATCGAGTGTTCGCAGCGTCTTGGCCAATGCGCGCCTCGAAAACAGTTTCAAACGCAAGTCCGATAACTAGAATCGCAAATCCTATTTTCGGAGTAATCGGACGCCATCCCTTCTTTCTAAGGTCATCAAGATATTCGGCGCCTTCCAGAAGCACTCCGACAACGACCATGGCCGCTGCGATTAGCAATCCAATATCGTCAAAAGTCATGGCGGAAAGCGCGGGGTTCTATGACGAGCAGGATTGGTTGAATCAGGTTCTTCGCCTCGTCCGATTGCCATGCTCGTCGGATTAGTCATCCCGAGACAGGGTTCACTTCGCTTCCTTGAGGCGCGGATCGTCGGTCGCGACACATTCCGCCCGCTGCCAAGCTTCTGCAACCGCTGCGATGTTACCTTTGTGATCCTGGTCAGGATGTTCACGAGCAAATTTGAGGCGCAACGGCGCCTCATTTTGAATGCGTTCCTTCTCTTTCTCGCATCTTGTATCGGACTCGAACGATGCCTGGATGTCCCATCTGTTGAGTGAAGCGTTCAGATCGTTGAACGCGCGAGGATGGTTCCCCATCGGGCTGAAAACCGGCGGAATCAACAGATACCAGCCTACAAGCGCGAATGCAGTAACGCGGCGGGGGTTCATTCCTGGCGGTTTAACAATTACGTTCGTGAAAAGCGATAGGTCGCGCGGACGAATGGCCGTCGAGCGTCACCCTTCACGGGATAGAACATCGACAGAAGTGGCGTGGTATGGGGCGCTCGCGGGTAGGGCTATCACAGTGGGTTTCGCTATTGCGGAATCGAGAGTTACTTCGACTACTGCTTCTTGATTTCGGCTAAGAGCTTTAGAAAGTCATTCGTAACAGAAGAAAACGCTGTGCCTGCGGTCGGTGTCGGAGGGAGATTTCTGATTGTCCGCCAGAAATCGATCGAACTCGTCAGGATGCCACCTAGTTTGAACACCATCGGTTCAATTTCGGGGCGATGAAGAAGTGTATCACTATGGCCCCAGTGAAATACGATCGCAGGTTCGCCTGTTCCTGCTACTTGGGTTCTCCTAACCTCGCCCGGCCCTGTGTAGAGGTAAATCCAGTAACCAGGCTCAACCCACGCTTCATCGCTGAACCAGTAGAACCGATCCACAATAGGAGAGAACCCATTTGGTCCTTTGAACGCCAGAGACACGGCGAATTCTGCCAAACGGATACGCTGAGTGACCTTCAAAACAATACGTTCCTGATTCGGCACTCCTCGGTCGGACACATCAAACAAAGTCAATTCGGTAATAGTCGGAAGCAGAATCATGTTAAGGCTTCCAATAATAACTCGCCAGTGAGACGAACAAACCCAATAGAGCGATTACGATCCCTATCCATATCTGTACGAGAAAGATGATTCCGACCCCAGCCGTAAAAGTAAACGAACCCAATGCGAAAGTGATCGGATTCGGCTTGTCCATTTTTGCGATCGTTACCTGCAAATTCGAGTTGGTCTGACGAAGCGCATCACAATCACTTTCGAGTGTCGCTAACCTACGGTCTCTCTTGTCTATTTCATCTTGGAAGAAGCGGAGCACCCTATATGCCATCGCTCTCTGTCGCCCAGCCGTGCTTCGGCCTCAAAGATCGACAAGATGGGATCGCCAAAAAGAGTTGCTCCCCCCTTTCCCGGTTCATCAACTACTTCGGGTATCCGTGTCGTCGGTGAGGACTGGGAGCCTATCGCACCCGTATTCTCGGGCAATGGCGTAGCCGTTTTGCTATCGGCCGCTGCGGTGCTTTGGACGTCTTTACCTTCTGTCGCCATACCCATCGACCGTGGTGACCACGATCCTAAACCGAGCGGACCGATTGTAGCGTCCTCGCCCCGTTGGATTCCAGAGTTTCAAATCACCCGGTGCTGTCCTGATTCGGGGCTGAGTGTCTGAATTTCAAAGTGCCGGTGTCTTATTTTGATTTGAGGCGTGGATCGTCACTGGCAACGCATAACGACCAGCAAAGCGGCGCCCCAAGGAAGATCTCCGCGTCGTTCTCAAAGTGATGGCATCCCTTCGATCTTTCCCGATTGCATTCAAATTCAGAGTCGAAGGTCGCCTTATGCATCCACCGCCTCAACGGGACTTCGTGGTATTCGTTATTCTTGAAAGACTGCGGGGGCGTCACGATGAGATACCAGCTCACAAGCGCGAGCGCAGCGGTATGGCTCAGATTCATCCTACTGTTCCTTGAGGCGCGGATCGTCAGACGCAATGCACCGCCTGGATGTCCTCATTTCTCTGTCGAGTTCACGTGGCCTGCACCCCAATTTCCCGCCAGTTATAAGTAGAGTCCGCCGGTTATTTCGCCCCTCCTGGGGGCGCGTCGTTTGTGGTTTTGGTTTCATGTTAATCCCAGTTTTTCCGGCCGCCCTTCACTCTCTGAGGGCGGCCGAAAAACTGTCAGGTTTTGGATCCGAGGCCAGCGCGCCTTGCACCGCGCCGGCCAGCGCTTGGGCTGGCCAAGCGGTGCGCGCGATGGCCGAGCTCCCTTGATTCCTTGCCGCGAACTCCTCCGGCGCCAGGTAGCCGAGACTCGAGTGCGGGCGCAGGTGGTTGTAGTCGTGCCGCCACGCCTCGATGATCGCGCGCGCTTCCCCGAGGCTGCTGAACACGTACTCGTTAAGGCACTCGTCGCGCAACTTGCTGTTGAATGATTCGATGAAGGCGTTCTGCACCGGCTTGCCCGGCTCGATGTAATGCCACGCCACCCTTCTCGTTGCCCAACGCAGCACCGCACCACTGGTGAGTTCCGTCCCATTATCGCTAACCACCGTCTCCGGCAGCGCTCGTTCGATTGTGAGCCGCTCCAGTTCACGCACCACGCGTACCCCGCCCAGCGAGGTGTCGACCACCGCCGCCAGGCACTCGCGGCTGAAGTCGTCGACGATGCACAGGATGCGGAAGCGCCGGCCGTCGCTCAGCGTGTCGGAGACGAAGTCGAGCGACCAGCGCTGATTGATCGTGGTCGGCAGCGTCATGGGTGCTCGCGTACCTAGTGCCCGCTTTCGCCCTCGACGGCGGCGCACCATCAGCCGCTCCTCCCGGTACAGTCGATAGAGCTTCTTGTGGTTCAGCGCGTGACCTTCGCGCGCCAGCATCCAGCCTAAGCGCCGATACCCGAAGCGCCGCCGCTCCGCGGCCAGTTCTCGCAGTCGTTGCCTCAATGCCGAGTCGTCCGGTCGTCTGCACCGGTAGCGCAGAGTCGATCGGTCCAACCCCACCAGCTCGCACGCGTGCCGCTGACTCAGCCCGTGACGCTCAACTACCCGAATCACTGCTACTCGCCGCGCCGCAGGCTTCAGACGTTTTTTCCGAGCAGGTCCTTGAGTGCCGCGTTGTCCAACAGCGAGTCGGCCAACAGTCGCTTCAGGCGGCGGTTCTCATCCTCCAGCGCCTTCAGCCGCCTGGCGTCCGAGACCTCGAGCCCGCCGTACTTTGCCTTCCACTTGTAAAATGTCGCGCTTGAGATCCCGTGCCGCCGGCACACCTCTTCGGTCCTTGCACCGGCCTCGTGCTCCCGCAGAACCCCGATGATCTGCTCCTCCGTGAAGCGGCTTCCTTTCATCGTCCGTCTCCTTTTTCAGGCGACGGACTCTACCTCATTTCGGCGGAGTTTTCGGGGTGCAGGCCACCTACATTTCCTACTATTCTGATTTTCACTGAGTTGCGCTGCCCTTCTGCTCTTTGCGTCCCCCATCAAGTCACCGGCCCGAAACCGCCATCGCAAGGCCCTTAGTTCACTGGCCACTAAGGAATGGCTGGACGAACCGGTATAAACCTCTCTAACTGATGCTCTGGCGTTTAAATTAAAAGGTAAGGCAGATCACACTGGACCTTGGCCTCCTCTATCACGGAGATTCTGGTCCGTCCTTGGCACATGTTTTGACCATTTGAAGTGGGATTAAAGTAAGGGATTCGGAGGCAACGACCGCCCTTGTACGGTCACAAGGGTCAAAGTGATGACCCCCGGTTATGTACTTTGCTATGTTTTTTTCCGCGCAGTGATATCTTTCGGCAGCCTATTTCGATGAGCGCGCAGACTATTCGCGGGGAATCCGTCGTATCAACGAACTCCAACTCCATCCTAGGATCATGAGACGCCATAGACCCATGAGGATCCGGCGGAGAGAAAGAAAACATTAAAACAAATATGAAATTGATCGTTTCTTTTTTGAATTAAATGACAGCGTTTTTGGTATTGGTCGGGGTAGGAACCGTCAATCCAGGATATCAAGAAATCAAAAAATCCAGTAATGTGAGTTCACGACTGATGTAGCAAATCAATAGCCAATACATTCATGGGCAATTAATTTAGAAATGAAAGGACTCGTTGCACAGTGACTATCGACTGATCTGCAACCTGAAGTAGAAAAAACATGAAACCCAGGTTGGGTCGACTTTTATCGATACTCGCGGCAGCCCTCGGAATCGGCAGGTTGGTGAACGCGGGGAATCCTCCGAATTACCCAAAGGGACCCATAGAGCTCAAGTACTACGCCAGAGGTCCCTGGGCTGTCTCAATCAAAATCGGCAAGTACTGTTGTGATTCTTCAGGAAATAAGTTCGACCTATACTACCCCACAAATCTCGGCGCTAATGGCTTCATGCACCCGTTGCTCACCTGGGGGAAAGGGAGCTTTGGAAGGTCGGCCGATTGCGCCTATTTGCTCACTCATATGGCATCGTGGGGTTTCGTGGTCATAGCTACGGAAGACACAATGACGGGCCCGGGACAAACAATACTGAGTGCCGCGAAATTCTTGATTAATGAGAATACTGACTCGAACAGCATCTTCTATCACAAGCTCAACACAAGCCAGGTAGGGTCGTTCGGGGCTTCTCAAGGTGCTACCGGCGCACTCAACGCGATGATGAAATCTGGCGGCTTGATCAAGACCGCAATTCCGATTGAATTGCTATCTCAGATATGGTGTAGCAGCCCGACCAACTGTGTTGATACCAAGAACATGACATCCGGATCCGTATTCTTCATCGACGGCTCTATGGATGCTATCTCGCCGCCCACACAACCACCATGGGAATTAGGTGAGGAATCGATCGCGGCCTACTATGACGCAGCGCCAGGCAGCGTTGTTAAGCTGAAAGGTACCCTTAACGGCCCTAATCATAACGACGTCACGGACAAGCCGTCCTGCAAAAAGGCTAAATGGCCGTGCGCTAACGGTGTTTATGGATACCTCGGCTATCCCACGGCTTGGATGATGGCCCAGCTTCAGGGCGACACATATGCCAGAGGCGCCTTTATCCAGGGTACAGGCGAAATATTTTCTGAGACCACTAACTGGGCGTACGTGGCGAGCAACGTACAGTAACCGCGTCGCGGCTATTTCTCACCAATAGCCATTTCTACCTGCTTGAGCTCGAAGAAGAGCGCGGGCGTCATTCTTTCGTTAATACAAGAACCTTTTGAAATTAAACAAACTCAACGAATTGTTGTTGTTTTCCCTGCGGGGGCGTTGCTGTTCTAGTCTTTTAAAGCATTTGCGAACTCGGTCGGTGTCAAGGCGCTCGAGGCTGCCCTGTGGTCGCAGGCGATTGATCATCGATTTCATCGTCGACTCACGAACCGCTTCCAAATCGACCGATTCTTCGAACCTACTCCGGCGCTGGCCTAAATCGGGTGAGTGTTATCGGGAGTGCTGATAGGACTGTGATTAAAACAACACCCGTATAGTGATGTAAATGAGATCCTTAACCATCCCATCTTTTAACTACAGTAAGACTCCACTTTGCTATCTCATCCGTTACCTATGGGCAGGTAAATACTGAACACAGTCGAGATCCATTTTCGGACAATAATTTAAAAGAAACGCTTTGTTTCGGAAGAGAAAATAAGAATGGCTCGGGAGCGCCTTCCGTGCCTTATTCATCCCTTACGAACTCGCCTCCTTGAAACTGCAAAAGTAATTTGACGATGCGCACAACCACTCTTCGAGAGCGGTGATACTGATCGAAATGGTCTCGGACTTGACGCTGCGGCAACTGTAGGTTACGTCAAGGCTGATGCAATCGATCGGACGTCGAATCAAGGAGCTGCGCGAGGCGAGTGGCATTACCCGGACCGAACTTGCCAAACGAGCGAACGTCACGCGGGCTTACGTCAGCTCGCTCGAGTCGGGTTCTCGCGACAACCCCTCGCTCGATGTCCTGCGCAGACTCGCAAATGCGCTGAAAACCGACGTCTCAGAATTACTGAAATAGAAGGAGGTCGTAGCGGGTTATGAAAAAAAAGCTGCCGCCCGGATTCCGTGTTGAGTTCCTATGAATCCTTTTTCGGATTCTCGCTATCTCTTCACGCGAAATTGGGTTGGCGTTATCCAGAAATTCGAATCGTCCAGCGGTCCCTTCATTATGAAAAAGCTCGACGACCCTGCTGAGTCGTAATCGAAGACCCGATATAAATAGAATTGGAGCCGGTTTGTGTTTAAGATGTGGGGTTTTTTGCTGGGGGAGGGATCAAGCAGGTGCGGCCCGCTGCATCAGTTGATTTGCGCATCCGCTCAGCTTCCAATATGTTTTAAAAGATTCGGCGGTCAGGTCCTCAGCCGCGTTGCTCACTGAGAATACCCGATAGGAACGACGTGAACAAAACGGAGACTCGGATGCAAAGAATAAGCAGGTTGATGAGTCCCAGATAAAGGCTGCGCTTTCGGCGATTAAGGATAGAAAACGTCCGGACATCGTCCAAGCCTCTCAACGCGCTCAGATCCTGAACCTTCGCCGCAAGCTTGGAAAGCGGCTTCAGCCGGTGTTTGCTGAAGCAGGTCTAGATATCGAAGAAATCAACAAGATATTGACCCAGCATCAAAGTGATCTCCGTAATGTTTTGAAAAGCAAAAAACGAAATCTGCGAGAATCTTCTCCGCGCTAGATAAGAATTTCCGACTCGGACTTGAGAATCGAAGGAAAGCGCTGGAGCATATTGCGTCCAAGCCTTTCCTGACCACCCCAATCCCGTTGCTGGAGGCCTCACAAATTTGGGCAACGCCGGCTGGAATGCTGGTTGATTCGCATATAGAACCTATGAATAACTGGGCGGAGGTTGCGGTTGATGAGAGCAATGATACAGGTGGTAGCAAAATGTACGTCAATTTCTATTTCTTCTGGAAAAACCAATCCGATTATCTGGCTGTGATAAATGCAGATTCCGACCTGGGGCTTAGGGCATTGTTCAGGCAAGTGCAACGCCGGGATTTTTTTCGGGCGGAAGTAGTGGTATGCAGCTATTTGCCATTTTCACCGTCTTCGTTGGATGCCTAGCAGGGTGTTGATGAAAGGGCAGAATCACGAGCTTGGCTTGGTCTGATGACGGTGAGAAGTGAGTATTGAGGTTGCGAGTGGGGTAGTTACCGAATTGGCCGTGGCAAGAGCGGTTCGCTGGTGGCTCGATTCATCCGTCGGGACAGAGCTTCGCGATTCGAAGCAGGTTATAGGCGGCGCCCACCAGGTAGGCGGCGAAGCTGGTCCGCTCCAGGCCCCGATAGCGGGTGCGGCGGAAGTTCCCGACCGTCTTGATCCAACCGAAAATCTCCTCGACCCGCTTGCGGATGCGCTGGCTAACCGTGTATCCCGGCCAACTGGTGGTGCGATGGTCGAGCGCCGAGCCACCCCGCCGCCGCTCATTCTGCGCTAGGTGTGGAGTGACGTTGAGATCGCGACAGCCTGCCACGAACGCGCCGACATCGTAACCCTTGTCGCCGGCAACTGTGATCCGGCTCGACCCGCGCAGCTGTTGAAGCATCTGAAGCCCTTGCTCGCATTCGGCCCGACCGCTGGCCTGACCCACGCGCAGATCGATCATTATGCCGTTGCGATTCTCCATCAGCACGCTCTCGGTGTAACAGAGCTTGGCCTCTTTGCCGGCGCCCTTCTTCGCCAGCCTCGCTTCGGGGTCGGTGGTCGACTGATGAGTCGCGTTCTGGCGCCGCTCGCCGTGGAAGTTCACACTCGGATTGCCCGGATCATCCGGCGGCGTCCGATCGCCGCGCGGCGCATCCTTGGGACGAAAGCTCTTGAGCGAGGCCCACGCCTCGATCAGCATCCCGTCCACGGTAAAGTGCTCATCGCTGGTCAGCTTCAGCTCGCGCGCCTCTGCCACCACGGTGCGGAAAAACTCGCCCGCCACGTCGTGCTCCAGCAAGCGCGCCCGATTGCGGCTGAAGCTGGAATGGTCGAAGCCCGGCTCGTCCCAGTTCAGATCCAGGAACCAGCGGAACAAAAGGTTGTACTCCAACTGCTCGCAAAACATCCGCTCGCTGCGCACCGTGTACAGCGCCATCAAGAGCGAGGCCTTCAACAACCGCTCCGGCGGGATCGAGGGTCGGCCCACTTCACTGTACATCTGCTCGAACAGCGCCGAGAGTTCTTTGAGCGCTATCTCGGCCAGCGCCTTGATCAGCCTGATCGGATGGTTGGCCGGGACCCGCTGCTCAGGGTTCACCAGCGTCAGCATCGTGGCTTGTGGCCGATCGTGTCCCCGCATCTTCCGCTTCCTCCTCAACCGCACCCCGCATCGCTTCCTTCAACTATCCAGATGCCAAACCATTCGTCGATCCCGTCGGCCAGGACTTTTTCAACAGCCTGCTAGTATAGTGTCCCATAAATAACTTTACAGACGCGAGTCCATCTGCTATGGTTCGGCCGGAGGTTGGGATGGGCAGGCCGAATACAACGTTGATCATTAGTCAGTCGGAGCGGTCGCAACTGCGCTCGATCGTGCGTTCGCGCAGCCTGCCGCATTCGTTGGTGCGGCGCGCGCAGATCGTGCTGCTGTCGGCCGCTGGCAGCGCCAACCGAGAGGTCGCCAGGCGCTGCGGGGTTAGTGCTCCGGTGGTCAGTCGGTGGCGCCAGCGTTATCAACACCGCGGCATCGCCGGGCTGCACGCGGAACTTCGTTCGGGCCGACCGCGCAGCCATAGCGACGAACAAGTAGCGGCCTTGCTGCGCAAGGTGCTGCACAGCCAGCCTGCCGTCGCCACCCACTGGAGCGTGCGTAGCGTGGCTGCGCATACCGGCATCTCCAAGAGCACGGTCGCGCGCTACTTCGCGCTGTTCGGCTTGCAGCCGCATCGGAGCAAGAGCTTTAAGCTCTCCACCGACCCGTTTTTCGTCGAAAAGGTGCGCGACATCGTTGGGCTTTATCTCAATCCGCCGGACGACGCGCTGGTATTGTGCGTGGACGAGAAGAGCCAGGTGCAGGCCTTGGAGCGCACCCAGCCGGTGCTGCCGATGGGGCTCGGCTATGTCGAGGGGGTAACGCACGATTACTATCGCCACGGCACTACCACGCTCTTCGCGGCACTGGACATCGTTGACGGCGGGGTCATCTCCCAGTGCAAGCCGCGCCATCGCCATCAGGAGTTCCTGAGCTTTTTGAAACATCTGGATGCTAACATCTCGGCCGACCTCGAACTGCACCTGATCGCCGACAACTACGCGACTCACAAGCATCCCAAGGTAAAAGCGTGGCTCGCCAGCCATCGGCGCTTTCACCTTCACTTCACGCCCACCTACTCGAGCTGGCTCAACCAGGTCGAGCGCTGGTTCGCGCTTATCACCCAGCAAGCGATTCGCCGCGGTTCGTTTCGCAACGTCCGTCAACTGGTGGGGAAGATCGACGCCTACGTCGCTCATTACAACGCCCACAAGCGGCCCTTCGTTTGGACTGCCACCGCCAACTCGATATTCGACAAACTCCGGCGCATCTGTAAACTTATTAATGGGACACAACACTAGAGGGATCAAAGACCGCTATTTCGCGCGGCGGTGAAGTCTAGGTGAGTGTGCTGTTTGATCACTTCTTCCAGATGGCTTGCATTTTATCGCAAAAATGCTATTGAGATGATGTGGCGGAATGGGCGGTTGAAGTCGTAAACGGATTGGTGGAGGGCGAACTTCTGGCCCTTCCCAAAGACATGCAGGCCCGGTTTCTGAGAATTTCGGAATTGCTCGAAACTTTCGGTCCGCACCAGGTGGGTCTGCCACACGTTCGGCCACTTGGCGAAAAACTCTGGGAGATGAGGTTGCATGGGCGAGACGGGATTGGTCGCGCGATATATACAGCGGTTTCCGGGCGGCGTCTGATAGTGCTCCATGTATTCGTTAAGAAAGCACAGAAAACACCACGGCGCTCCATCGAGTTGGCGCTGAAGCGGATGGCGGAGATGGTTTTATGACAAAGAGTTTGCAATCTATGAGAAAGAAGATGCTCGCGGATCGCGAGGTCCGCACGAATTACGACGCAATGGCAGATGAATTTAGTCTGGCGCGTGAACTGATAGCAGCGCGAGTTCGAGCTGGCCTGACGCAGGCCGAACTCGCAGCGCGGATGGACACTACTCAGTCCGTTGTTGCACGACTTGAAAGTGGCGCCCAATTGCCAAGTGTGAAGACGCTCCTCCGTTTCGCGAAAGCGACCGGCGCAAGGCCAGTGATCAAATTGCTGGCGGCTTAAACTCAGACCTCTCATCTGAGCCTGACTAACTCGGACGTTAAAGCAAACATGCGGAAGAACGAAGTTGAGGATGCGAATCCAATGTCAGTAGGGCTGAGCAGCGCTGAAGCTCAGGGACCTGAAGATGTGCAAGACGACGAATTACTTCCTGATGGGAAATTAGTCTGCGCCCTAACCGGAGATCAACGTACAGCGACCGTTCAGGAAGAAACGCTGCAATCGTTTGTTGAGCAGCTTCATCGAGAGTACGGCATCGCGCTTGAAGATATGGGGCGGGACATCAGGCTACAGTGCCAAACAAGCGATCCTCGGACGGGTAAAACTCGTTCTCGAAACCGCTCCGTGCAGCTAGCTGTCTTCGAACCAGGCAAGGCGCATGAAACAGAAAACATCATCCGCGTTGCGGTGATTGCGTCGCCTGCAACGAAGCCTGACGATAACGCGATCGCCGTTCTCGAGGAAGTCCTAGCTGCTCTTTCTGAGGACCGTCCCCAAGTCTTCGGATTAGGACCAACGGCTCGGCGGGTTTAGCATTTCGAATGCGAACCTACCATGCCCGAACAGGAGAACCGGAATTCACACCGCTCACCGATTTTCCCGCGCCGGATGAAACTTTGGAAGACCTCGAAAAGGCGGAGCGTCGGCCGCTGCGCGTTGCCACGGGAGATTCCCTGCTTCGGACGTTCAAACGGTGTCACGACTATCTCTATGGAAACCAACAAATGCGTGGCGATCGTACCTTTTGGCAACTGCTCTATCTTATCTTCTGTAAAATACTGGATGAGCAGCAAAGCAGTCGTCGGTTCTTTGTCGGAGCAACCGAGGCCAATACGGAAAAAGGAAGAAAACAGATCCATTCTCGTATTACTGACCTCTTTGATCAGGTGCGGAAGGATGACTATCGAGACGTTTTTGACGGGCAGGAGCGCTTAGAATTGAATGACCGTGCCCTTGCTTACGTCGCGGGAGAGTTAAGCCGCTATAGCCTTCTCAGCACGGATACTGATGCCAAAGGATTGGCATACGAAGCTATCACTTCGAACACATTGAAGCGTGAACGGGGTCAATTCTTCACACCCCGCAATGTCATTCGCATGATGGTAGAGATGGTCGCTCCCCGACCGGACAAACTCATCCTTGATCCTGCGTGCGGAAGTGGCGGTTTCTTGGTAGTCGCTCTCGCTCATCAGCGTCGTAGGCTGCTCTCGGAAATCGGCGCGAATCCAGACGCGCCGGTACCGAGCGAACTTCGCCACATTGATAAAGCTCTTCGGAAGTATGCGAAGTCCAGCCTATTCGGCATCGACGCCGATCCGGATCTTCGCAAGGCGGCGCGTATGAACATGGTAATGAACAACGATGGCCACGGAAACGTACTCTGCTTCAACAGCCTTGAGTATGGAATAGACGCGCTTCACGTGCAGGAGATGCAAGTTTTTGAAAACCTAAGGGTTGGACACGGCAAGTTCGACTACGTATTCACAAATCCGCCTTTCGGATCGAAAATTCCTATCTCTGACACCGCGGTCCTTTCAGCATTCGATCTTGGCCATTCCTGGAATCGGTCGGGCGGTGTGTGGCAACGCGGTTCAGTCTTGAAGAAAGTTCCGCCCGAGATCTTATTTATCGAAGCCTGCTACAAATTTCTCAAGCCAGGAACTGGAGTAATGGCGATCGTCTTGCCCGACGGAATATTAGGCAATCCGGGTGAACAAATGGAGGCCGTGCGGTGGTGGATGCTGCGGCAGATGGAATTGCTCGCCAGCGTTGACCTTCCGGCCGAAACCTTCTGGCCTGCACCCCGAAAACTCCGCCGAAATGAGGTAGAGTCCGTCGCCTGAAAAAGGAGACGGACGATGAAAGGAAGCCGCTTCACGGAGGAGCAGATCATCGGGGTTCTGCGGGAGCACGAGGCCGGTGCAAGGACCGAAGAGGTGTGCCGGCGGCACGGGATCTCAAGCGCGACATTTTACAAGTGGAAGGCAAAGTACGGCGGGCTCGAGGTCTCGGACGCCAGGCGGCTGAAGGCGCTGGAGGATGAGAACCGCCGCCTGAAGCGACTGTTGGCCGACTCGCTGTTGGACAACGCGGCACTCAAGGACCTGCTCGGAAAAAACGTCTGAAGCCTGCGGCGCGGCGAGTAGCAGTGATTCGGGTAGTTGAGCGTCACGGGCTGAGTCAGCGGCACGCGTGCGAGCTGGTGGGGTTGGACCGATCGACTCTGCGCTACCGGTGCAGACGACCGGACGACTCGGCATTGAGGCAACGACTGCGAGAACTGGCCGCGGAGCGGCGGCGCTTCGGGTATCGGCGCTTAGGCTGGATGCTGGCGCGCGAAGGTCACGCGCTGAACCACAAGAAGCTCTATCGACTGTACCGGGAGGAGCGGCTGATGGTGCGCCGCCGTCGAGGGCGAAAGCGGGCACTAGGTACGCGAGCACCCATGACGCTGCCGACCACGATCAATCAGCGCTGGTCGCTCGACTTCGTCTCCGACACGCTGAGCGACGGCCGGCGCTTCCGCATCCTGTGCATCGTCGACGACTTCAGCCGCGAGTGCCTGGCGGCGGTGGTCGACACCTCGCTGGGCGGGGTACGCGTGGTGCGTGAACTGGAGCGGCTCACAATCGAACGAGCGCTGCCGGAGACGGTGGTTAGCGATAATGGGACGGAACTCACCAGTGGTGCGGTGCTGCGTTGGGCAACGAGAAGGGTGGCGTGGCATTACATCGAGCCGGGCAAGCCGGTGCAGAACGCCTTCATCGAATCATTCAACAGCAAGTTGCGCGACGAGTGCCTTAACGAGTACGTGTTCAGCAGCCTCGGGGAAGCGCGCGCGATCATCGAGGCGTGGCGGCACGACTACAACCACCTGCGCCCGCACTCGAGTCTCGGCTACCTGGCGCCGGAGGAGTTCGCGGCAAGGAATCAAGGGAGCTCGGCCATCGCGCGCACCGCTTGGCCAGCCCAAGCGCTGGCCGGCGCGGTGCAAGGCGCGCTGGCCTCGGATCCAAAACCTGACAGTTTTTCGGCCGCCCTCAGAGAGTGAAGGGCGGCCGGAAAAACTGGGATTAACATGAAACCAAAACCACAAACGACGCGCCCCCAGGAGGGGCGAAATAACCGGCGGACTCTACTTATAACTGGCGGGAAATTGGGGTGCAGGCCATTCCCTCTAAAAGAGGAACCAAAGCGTTAACGGCTTTTAGCGCAGTAGTTGCGCTGTCTCTACAGAAATACAAACTCCCGCCCGCCCGAACTTTGGCCTTGAACGAACTGTTTAGATTTAGTTACGTTACCTTGATACGCCGCGAGTTTTGGGCTTTCCAATGCCGCGACGCCGTGATATGACCCCGCTATCCTGTTCAGGGGAGGAATCGAGAAAATGAAGAGCATTGCAATAACGGCAGCCATCGGACTTCTGGCCGCCAGCTTCGTATGTCCCGGAACTTCCAGCGCCGAGCCGTTGGAGCCGGAAAAGGCTCCCAAGCTTACGCTAAGCGGCGTCGAGGCACAGGTCGTGACGTTGCAGGCGCAGGTAGCCACGCTGCAAACGACGCTGAACGCGCTACATCCCAACGATTTTGCGGTTGTCGATTCGACCGGCGCACTTGTGCGCGGAAGTAGCAGCGTGGTCTCGGCCTCTCGCGTCGGTAGTACCAGTGGAAATTACCAGGTCATTTTCAACAAAGATGCTACAGGTTGTGGGTTTGTGGCAACCATCGGCCAGACTGGCAGCGAAGGGACAGCACTACCCGGCGAAATCGATGTGGCCGGCCGAAATGGGAATGTGGACGGCGTTTACGTCGAAACCACGAATAGCACGGGTATGGATTCGGACCGCCCGTTCCATCTATCCGTGGTCTGTCGGTAGGCAGCGGGGGAAATACGTAACCCCGAGGTTTTTGCGGGCCTTACGTCCAAGGACAACCTAGAGCAGTAGGGGCCGACCAATTTTCTCTAAGCTGCCTCGAGCTTGGAGTTGCCCGCGGTTTCGCTCAGTTGATGTTCTGACCGGTCATCGTCGCCGTCTGGGACAGGCCGCCGCCGACGCTGGACCCTTGCCCGCTGGCGACGTTGGAACCTCCGCCGTTCACACTAGACCACGCGCCGCTCGCAAGGTTCCCTACGCCCCCGGTAACACTGCTCGCTTCGCCGGTAGCGACGCTGACGTTGCAGCCAGTAGTAGCAGCCAGCGTTGATCCTGCGGTGTTGCAGACCCCGCCGCTGACGCTCGAGAAAAAACTGTCGGCATGATTGTACCGCCCGCCGCTGACAACGGCCGTATCGCTCGAAAGCCGGTTGCTGAAGCCTCCCACGAATCCTCCGCTGCCGATAAATTCGTGACAGTCACCGATGATTAGGTTGTGGGAGCCGCTCCGGCTCGCGTGGATATTCGAGACCGAGTCAGAGCATCCTAGACCCAAAGCACCGGTTGAATCCGAGTCATATCCAATCACCAGGTTGCCCAGCGGGGTGAAGTCGCTGGTCCTGCCGGAGCCGCTGCGCACATGTAGATTCGCCCCGGTGAAGATGATGTGCGGGGCCGCTAACCCGTTGATCGTGTTCGTCTTGTCGACCGTCACGAACTGGCCCAACGCGAACGCATTCTGCGCGTTCGTCGAGGAGAGCTGGTTTTGCAACGTCTGGACCTGTTGCTGGAGAGTAGCGACCTGCGCGGCGAGGCTCTTCAGTGTAATCTTGGCGACTTGCGCATCTGGCTCGGACTGCGCGCGCAGCGGTCCGAAACAAACAAACAGGGCTATCACCAATCCTGCGGCAATTGCGGCTCGTGTGCTACGCATGACTGTTTTTCTCCTCTTTCCTTTGGAAGGAAGATATTGAACAGGGAATGTAATACGTGCGCAGAAGTCAACTCAAACGAAAAGAACACTAGGATAAATCGCTTACGAACAGGGGAAATACTTAAAAACTATGAGACGAGCAAAGGCTGAGTAATTTCACACTTGAGTCGCCAGTGCGCAGAAGATGGATTTGGCGTGTGAGCCGCACTTCAAGAATTGGCGGTCGTGTTTACATTTCCACGCGAAACGCGGTCCTAAATTCTGGAGGCTGTCGAAGCCTAGAGAGTCGCGTCCGACGCGCACAAAACGATCACCTCGGAGGCATCTTCGAGTCGGTTGCCGTCATACAGTTACCACAGTTTTCTTTTTTATCCAATCCGCCAGCGGCTTCCTGGGTATCCTCAGACTGCCTCCAATTCTCACGTGAGGCACCTCGCCTCTCTTGATCAGCTGGTACAGTTTCGACTTGCTTATACCTAATATTCGAGCAGCTTCGGGAATTCGGAGCAGCGACTCCTCTTCTTCAATTTCATTTGCCATGATCCACCACTCTTTTTTTGGCTAGGTGTTTCCTCACCTTGATTTTTCGGGGCGGTATAATATGTCCCGCATCACCATTATATCACGAAAGTCAATAAGAGTTAATAAACCATCTTATAAATAAAATAAGATGGATAAAGCCTAGGTAGACGTGACGGTATTCCGTATTTTCTTTAGAAAATAAACTAAAAACGGGGTTGGATTGACCGAACCACCAAGGGCTCGGTGCGTCGCGTAGTCGACGGTCTCTGTTCAAGCCCGTACCAGGCTGATGCGAGCTTTATTTCATATTCTATTTTCAGGTAAGCCAAATTCAATCTAGTTAAACAGCCATAAACCTGCGATTGCATTAATTAGCATAATATGATACCACTAGCCCTAGTTGGGAGGTGCTTGCGATGGCGAGAAAACGCGGAGCAAATGAGGGAACTATTTTTAAAAGAAAAGATGGCCGCTGGTGCAGCGTCGTCGATGTGGGGTGGGAGAATGGCAAACGTAAACGGAAGAGTTTCTACGGAGAAACCCGAAAAGAGGTCGCAGATGCCTTGAACAAAGCTCTGAGCGAGCAGGCGCAGAGTTTGCCCGTCGCTTACGACCGTCAAACTGTCGCGCAGTTTTTCTTACGCTGGCTGGACGAGTCTGTCAGAGCCAGCGTCAGGCCGCTTACTTATGAGCAGTATGAACAGAACTTCAAACTCTATATCGAGCCTGTGATCGGAAAGATTCAGCTGGTAAAGCTTTCCCCGCAACAGGTGCAAGGATTGATAAACGCTAAATTGAAAGACGGGTTGAGTCCGCGCACCGTTCAGATAACGCTATTTGTGCTCCGGCGGGCAATGACACAAGCGGTCAAATGGGGCCTCGCAGCGCGAAACGTAGCGGAATTGGTCGAAACCCCGCGCGCTGAGCGTAAAGAGATCAAATCACTATCACCTGAGCAGGTTCAGAAGTTTTTGAAAGTAATGGTCGGCGAGCGCCTCGAGGCCGTTTTTCACGATTGGTCTGGCCTTGGGAATGCGGCGCGGTGAGGTGCTTGGGTTGCGTTGGGACGATATTGACTTTGATCGTCGAACCATCAGTGTGAAGCAGGCCATTCAGCGAAGTCGCGGAAAACTTGTGGACGGGAAACGCCAACGGAGCGAGCTTCATTTTGTGGCTCCGAAAAGCTACCGCGGAATAAGGACCGTTGCTATGCCAGATTGTGTCGCCACGGCTTTGCGTGGACATCGAGCGCGTCAAGCAGAAGAGCGCCTCCTGGCGGGATCAAGGTGGCAGGATTTAGGCCTCGTTTTCACGACCCGAAAAGGCACTCCGATTGAGCCGCGCCGACTGGACACTGAGTTCAAGCGGATATTGCGGAATGCCGAGCTTCCAGAAACTATCAGACTGCATGATTCGCGGCATTTTGCAGCATCGTTACTCCTTGCTCAAGGCGTTCATCCACGAACAGTGATGGAGATTCTCGGACACAGCGACATCAATCAAACGATGAATACATACAGTCATGTGGTACCGCTGCTCATGCGCGAAGCGGCGGACAAGATTGATGTTGCGTTTAGTGACAGATAGTCTCTCCTCCCAGCGTCGTGGCTGTCAAATTGGCTGTCAAATGACGAATCTACGATGCCTCGAGGGCAAAAAACCTTTGATTTCCCTAGGGTGCCCCCTTAGCTCAGATGGATAGAGCACAGGATTCCTAATCCTGGGGCCGTGGGTTCGAATCCCGCAGGGGGCGCCAAATTCTCCGCAGAATCAAGGTATTTCTTCGTCGTTAACCGCGATGCGAGCAGGCTGATCGGCTGAAGTGTCCACCAAGTGTCCACCGGTGCCGAGCAGCGCCTTGGAAAGGGTATCGACCGAGGTGGTTTTGAGAGTCTTGAACCAGTGGCTGTACACTTTCAACGTCGTTTGCGCGCTGGAGTGCCCGAGCAGCGCCTGAACTTCAGTGATCGGGGTGCCGGCGGCGATCAGAATCGACGCAAAGGAATGACGCAGCGAATGCATATCGACGCGTCTGAGTTTGGCGCGGGCGAGGGCAGGATAGAGCCCACGCTTGAGTACGTTGCTGCGATGCGCCGGCGCGCCTGACGATGCGGGGAATACCAGATCGTCCTTGCCCTTCGGGCATTGGAGTTTCCACCGCTTCAGAGCTGCGGCAAGTTCGGGCGATAGCGGAATCGTCCGCCTGCTGGTTGCCGTCTTTGGTTCATAGAATCGCGGCTGCGAGAGTTCGGGCGGCTTGTCGGCTGCGTCCCGTACCCGCTCCCAACTCAGCGCGCGGCGAACCTCGATGCGACTTTCGTAAAGTTCGACGTCCGACCATCTGAGTCCGAGCAACTCGCCCGAACGCATTCCGGTGAGGGCAGCGGCCATGAACAGCGTGCGATAGTAACCGGGATCCGAGGCATCGAGCAGGCGGCGAATCTCGTCGAGGTCCAGCACTTCGTCCAGGCGGACCGGGCGATTGGCGTCTCGGGATTGCGCCTCGTCCTCGATCACTTCGGTCGGCGCGATTCGTGAGCGTTTGGCGTCCTCGGCTGGATTCTCGACGCAGAACCTATGGCGTTTCGCCCGGGCAAAAACCGCGGCAGCCGTAGTCATCACTTTGTTGACGGTTTGAGGGGCAAGCTTCTTACGGGCCGGCGATTGAGGGGTTGCATCCTTCTCCGAGACTTCCTTGAGCAGGGCGTCGCGGAGGTTTTCGATCTTGCCGATCGTGATCTGGTTCACCCGCAAGTTGTGCAGCGGCAGGAGATGGATCTCGATGTGCACGCGCCAAGAATCCAGGGTGCTCGGCTTACATCCGGCCTTCCCGGTCAGCCAGCCCGCGGCGACTTCCTTGAAGGTCGGGACAGATTTCGGCGGAATATAGATGCCCTGATCGCGCTTGTGCTTGGCGTCGGTGAGCGCCTTCTCCGCTAGCTTCTTGTTGTCAAAACTCTCGCGATGCCGATCAGGTCCGGGGAATCGTACCTGCCAGCGACCATTCGGGAGCTGTCTCGGGTTAGCCATCTATGCGCTCCTTCCTTTGCCTTTGTTCTGTGCCGCGATCATCCGGATCAGCCGAGCGGAAGGTTCGGCAATCGCCATCTCTCCGCGCTCCCACCGAGCGACTGAGTTAGCAGTCACGCCGACTGCCTCCGCTATTTGCCTTTGGCTCCAACCGAGCCCCTTTCGGATTTTCCTTAGTTCTTTTGCTTTCATCTGACTATACGCAATGTATATTAATACGCCACGTATAGCGTCGCTTGCACTGAGAGTCAAACCTGCCGCCGCTCCAGGGCACGCTTAACTTCGGCCAGGTCGAATCGCACGTACCGCCCGACCATGCGCTTCGGGATCCGATTCGCTCGCGCCTCCGACATCACCCAACTTTCCTTGACTTCGAAATGTTCAGCGACCTGTTTGGCGGTGAGCATCTTTCCCGGACCCTCGTTGGCCGCCGGCGGCTGTTCCGACTCGGCTTCTGCCAGCGCCGCGGTAAGCGCGCTTTGCACGACCGCCGATCGCAGCAGCAAACCGGCCAGTGTCGATCGCGAGAGTCCCACCAGACAGCGCGGGTCGACCGCGATACGGTCCAAATCGGGTATCGCCGTTAGCGGCTGTCTGGCTGTCGGGACCGATTGCAACGTGATCTAAGGCACCACAGCGGCGGCGAGCTCGATGCGGACAGCCTCGCGCGTCGTTATTTCATCCTTTGTATGCTACTCAACGTTCGGTAGTCTTCCGGCTTGCAAAAGGTGAACGACCGGACTCGCGATCCGGCCGTTCGCCAAACCCCTCAAAACGGCGCTTCTTCCCCTTCGAGGCGGTCGACGACCGCCGGGTCTGCCGCCGAATACCCATTCCAACCGATGACCGCGACCTTTTGAGCCCGGTCTTTTTTGTCCACGTAGGCGCGATACTCGGTGACTTCGGCAACGACCACTCTGCCCCTGATCATGTCCGGAAAGAGTCCATTCCGACCATCGATCTTGAGCGCCCTGATCAGCGACGCGACCCGCTTCACCGCCGGCGAGCCGAAGCTCAGCGAATCTTTCACGGTCCGCCCGCTGTGTTCGCCTTCGAGCACCTGCAGAGTTAGTTCCCACTTTTCGTCTCCCTTGACGGTCTGTAGTCCGTTCTCAACGTCGGCGATTCGGCACACATACTTGCCCAACGGCAACGGCGTGTAATTGTCTGCAGGTTCCACTTTTGTAAAATCTATTTCTGGCATTGTCGTCTCCTACTGGTTGATTTATTTTTAGATTGTTCGTTTACGCACCCGCCTCGCCCCAGTTGTTGTCATCCGCTTGGCATTGTCTGTCCTCCTGTCGTCAACAATCCCGATGAAACGCGACCCGGAAAAAGTTTTTCCATGCCGCTCTGCATCTCTTTGAGATTGGCCTCGGGAAATATTCCGATCAGCTTCGATCCTTCAAACGTTCGAGTATCGCCTCGACAGTAGCCCTCTGCGGACCGAGCGGACTCCGCGCTTGCCGTGTTGGTCCCGCTCGATGTTGTCGACCTGCAGCCGACACCGGTAGGTGCTTTCGTCCGGCTGCGCAAAACTCGACCCTCGGATTTCCTTCAACGTTACTTTTCACTTGCGTTTTTCTCGTTTGTCCCTTTTCGTTTTTTTTCAGTTGCGTAACCGTCAGCCAACTCGTTTGCATTTTACATTGGCGTGATCCTCCGTTAGGCGATTGGGTGAAATTCGATGGACGCCAGGATGTAACAAACCTCGCCGCAGCCAGGACGGCCGCACACCACCTTGCCCGTGGCCGTGATCCAAAAGCGTCGTGAGCCGCACCGCCGGCAGGGCGGGAATCGGGGATCCACCGGCGTCACTTTCGGTTGCGGCTCGACGTAGATCAGCTCGACCGCCACCGGCGACACGGGCGCCGGGCGAACGTCGACCAACGTGGCGTCGAAGGCGGTGAGCACCGAGTTGATTGTGACCCGCTCTGGAGCCGAGGCGCCCCGCTGGGTTTCGCCGGATTCGGTGACGGTGTCGGCTTTAACAGCGTCCACCTCGTCGCTGGTCGACAAGATGCGGAGCAGGTCGGACTTCACGGAGCGGATAGCTGATCGGTCGGCGTCAGAAAGACGAGACGCAGGCGAGGCTGTGAGCTTCTCGCCATCGGCAATCAGCGTGATGCCGCGACCGCGGAAATCCAATAAAAGTGCGTGAGCGTCCATCAAAAATCTTCCTTTTCCTCCGCCGCCTCGTCCGTCGCAGGCTCCCCGCTCGAGCCGTCGGCCCGGGCCAGCCGGTCGATTTCAGCTTCCTGAGCCGCGGTCTCCTCGATGTGCACGCCCTTGGCGGCCAATTCCGAGCCAACGACGACGCCATCGGGACGATGATCGTCATCACAAGATGAAAAAGGTGGTAAACAACCGTCACTACCGTCACAACCGTCATCTTCGCTAAATTCTCCTTGAGTTGTGGACGTTTTTCCGGGTGACGGTCGGGTGACGGTGGGGTGATGGTTGGGTTGCTGCTGGTTCGGACCCTCACCTAAAAAGTTTATTTTGAGTCGATTGCGACGGTTGTGACGGTAGTGACGGTTGTTTACCGCCATTTTCATTGGGAGACGGTACGGTCGATAGATAGATGGTGCGGACGCCCTTGGCCTCCCGCGTGTACTTCACGATTATGCCGAGGGTCCGCAAATTCGATTGAATCCGATTAAGGGCGGCACGGACGCCTCGCGGAGTCCTTGGGAATCCCGCCGAGCGAGACCGGTCGCCTGCGAGCAACTTGAGTTCTTGCTCCAAGTCGCGCGCCGTCCCGGCCCAACCGGCTCCGTCCGCGAGCTGCACGATGTAGGGGGAGATCGTCGACGCCTCGAGCGCGGCCTCGTTCGCGCCAGCGCGGTTATCGCGATATGCGTCAAGGAACGTCTTCTGCTCGATGCCAAACGCCGGTAAGCACGCGCTTGCCCAGATCGCGAAATCCAGCATCCGCGTCGTCACCCCGAGCAGCACATCGTCTACATGCGCGAGCCCATATGCGAGCGCATCAAGTACGGCACCAAAAATCAGCGCACGCTCCTGCTCGAACTTCGCCCAGAATTTCTTCTCGGCCTCCCGACAAGCTTCGGCGTCGGTCGCCACGACGTCGGTTTCCTCCGTCGTGGTATCGGCCGTCGTGGTGTCGGTCGTCATGATGTCGGGCGTCGTCGCCACGACGCTAGTGGCGAAAGGAGGCGGCGATATGATGATTGCTCTATCGAGCAAGTCCGGGCGCGTCACTACTTCCGTGATCGAAGTCAGCATGACTGGCCGCGTTGCGGTAAAGACGGCTTCATCGTAGTCGGTGTAGAGAGTGCGGCCACCGAAACCGCCCCCAGTGGACAGGCAACAAATCGCATCAGAAATTTCGTCTGGGATCTTGCTGACGTTGTCGAATACGAGCGTGTGCGCGTTGCGCGTCGCCGCGATAATGTCGCGAATCTCGCGCGGTGCCGAGCGAATGTTCACGCCGCTCGGATCGGTGAGCTCTTTGATTACCTTGGCGTCGGTGGTCTTGCCGGTGCCATGTTCACCGCGGAACACGAGCACCGGACATGGCCCGTACCCGCGCAGCACTTGTACGACAAACGCCAGCGCTAAAGGCCATTCGTCGTCGGTCGCGTTCATGTACTTTCGCAGAAGGCCGATAGAACCGCCGGCAACTGGCGTCGGCATGCTCTTCGTCCCGCGTGGTCGACGGAATCGTATCGGACACTGCGCGTAAGGAATTAACTCCCAGCCGCCAGCACAGATCCGTACGACCGACCAGGCGGGATCGCCCAGATCTATATAGATCTGGCCTTCGCGCTCGCCGACGCGCGTCGCGACGTTTCGGCATTGTCCATCGAACTGAGCGCGGGACGCGAGCGTGGCCCGCGCATCAATAATCGCCTGCGCGTTAGGTGCTGACTTGAAATTGGTGTCGTAGAGCCGGATCAGCCAGCGGCGGAACGCTGTTGATTCCAAGGGGTGCGGTTCTTCATGATCTCCGACTTGGATCGTAGCGAAGCATTCGTCTTCATCGTCGTGGAATAGCGTGACGCCAGCGTCCGCGCAGAGGTTGACCAGTTGCGTCGCAACGGATCCGCGTTGCGTCCCGTTACCACGATAATCGTTACCGGCACCATCACCATTGCTTTTGAGCTCGTCGCGCAGTTCGTCGGCCGCGAGCGCCACGAGACGAGTGCGCACGGCTTCGTCATTGAACCCTTCCGCGATGCGACTAGTGATCCAATCGTCGAGCCCGACTTCTCACCATGCGGCCCCGGCGGTAAGTAAATGATCTTGACGATCGCGCCGTGAGACTCTAGCCATGCCTTCAGATCGCGCAACTGAATCCAGACTTGGCGCTTAGTCATCGCGTCACTGTCAAAACACAAGTAGATCGTGCGTCCCTTAAGGGGAAAGTCATTCCAATCCGGCAGCCGATGCCATGCGGCGACGCCCATTAGCGCGATCGCGCATAACCCACGTGATACGGCGCTGTCGGCCTTTCGCACGCCCTCCGTGACGATCAGCGGGACCGACACGTCGCTTATCATCGGCGGCAGTTCCGCCGGATCGAATGGCGTCTGGAGGTCGATCTTGCGAGGACGACTAAGGCTCGGAGGTACGTCTATAACTAGGCGAGACCTGTACGGAGTCTCGTATTTGATCGGCCGGCCTTTCTCGTCGAGCCGTGGTTCATTCGGCCGGAATTGATAGCCGGCGCTCTCGTGACGGGCGTCGTACAGCGGCGTCAACATGCCAGGCACGAGCCGTTGAACAGGCGAGAAACCCAGCAGCCCCAGACGTGCCTTAACACTTTCCGTTCGATATCCGCGCTCACGCGACACCTCGGGAGCGATCGCCGAGTCCCGGATAAGCTTCAAATGCTCGGGATTTAGTCGCGAATATTCTTTCGAATATCCGCCCGCGTTATCACTCTGCACTAGCCCGTCCTCCACCCATAGTGAACAAAAACATTTGGTTCATGCCGCCCCGGTTTCCGGTAACGTCCCGCATCGTGGCATCGAAGCTCGCCTGCAACTCAGCGTCACAGTCATAAGTTATGCGGAACGCATTCGGGGCATTTAGGGGACGCGCTATCTGCCAGCTCGCGCTCGCTGGACTTCGCGCCATGATCTGTGGAAGAATCTGCAACGGCTTGTTCATTCCTCTTTGGCGCCGGCGCAGCTACCACTGCAGCCGGCGCGTTCTCTTTCGTCCCTACGTATCGATCGCAGCCTCGGCGTTTTGCGCGCGGCGTATATAGGCTCGCAGCTCCTCGACCGGCACGACTCGACGCTTGCGAACGCGGGCCGTGCGTAGTCGGCCATCTCGGATTTCGCTCGTTAACGTTCGCCTAGACACCCCCACCGCCTGCGCGGCCTGGGCGATCGAAACTGCGAGCGGCTCGACGCTGTTTTCCAAGAGTTTTCTGCCCACTTTGCTTTTTCCTTCGGGTGCCGTTTTACGCGCGATTTTCGCCAGCCTACGCTTGTTCCGACTCGACTGTCAAGTAAGTAGTTTTAATGTTATTCGACTGAAATCGGCACCCCCACTCCGCCGATTCGACAATCACTGCGACCTGATTCTGTAGGGATTAAAGGGATTTATGCAATAAGCATTGCATATGCGCGCCTTGACCGTCGCTTGTTCGCCGCCTGTCACCAGACATGCAACGCTTATTGCATAAAATAAGAATGGCTTATAGATAGAGGTCCTAAAGAACTGACCGAACGGGCTGGAGCTTGCGGTGACTCGGAGTGCGCGCTCTACCTAATCGCCACCAAGTAAGAACGCCGCCGGCGAGACGTTGTCAACGCCGATTGAATGTTGACCCACTCCCGTGAGGTCGCCGAAGTAAAACTGACCCACCCTGGCGGGCTCTGAGCAGGTGGGAGCGCGAGGGGGATCTCCCCTCGCCGCCCTGTGGCGGAGGCCGTGGACTTGATCTCACCGCCATATGATGTGGTAAGAAGCTGACCCTCGGAGGCAACGCTCAGTTATGCCGCTACTTGGAGCAATGTGCCACGTTGGTATCACGGTCAGCGATCTCACTGACGCTATGGAGTTCTTCAAGCCGTTCTTGGAGTTCCTCGGCTATGAGATCTGGGATGAGATCCGGAATCCGAATGGGCAGCGCGTTAGGGTGGCGGTCAACCATGGGAATGGAGCGGTGTTAAATCTCTGGGAAGCAAAGCCTGAGTTTGCCGAGCATCCATTCGAGGTTTATGAGGTAGGGCTGCATCACATCGCTTTCTACACTGACAAGCGTGAGCAGGTGGATCAGGCATGCGAGCTAGCGAAGCGCCTCGGTGCGAAGGTCGTCGATGGTCCCGGCGAGTTCCCGTACGATCCGGAAGGCTGGTATGCGGTGTACTTTCTCGGACCGGATAGACTGAAGTTCGAGGTAGTCCATCAGCCATCAGCCGTGAAGAGGTATGCGGAGATGATGCGTATCGTCGAGCAGGTGATGAAACATTGATCTCGACCAGTCCGCTACCGCCTCCCGGGATCGAGGGCGCCGAATGTGCTTCCGCGAGATTCAAGCGCAAACCGCCGATGCAATACGGGAAGCGGCGGACTCGGTAGCTGCGGCGCGGCGGCAAGATGCCGGACTAGGCCGATTCGATTACGTGGGCGTGCGAACAAGAGATTCGTTTAGCGGCGATCGAGGCCGAGATGGTCTCACTGCATCGGCTCGCGACTTCGCCACACGACCCAGGTGCGACCTCAGCGACCTGCTGCGACCGGCTGGAGTCACGGATCGTATGCGGCCCAAATGATGAGGTCGGCTTTCCGGATGTCCGAGAAATGGCCGGCGGTGGGAAACGTTTGATCGAATAGGGCTCGCATCTGCTGCCACTCGGGCGCCCGCGTAAACGCCTGGATTCCTCGCCGAGTCCCCTCGTATCGTCGAAGTGCTTCTGAAAGCCAGTATTGCTTGGGCAGCGGAGTCGAAGCTATGCGAAAGTGGGCTGCTACATTCCGGTCGAAAATGACGGCATCGTCCGTGATCGTCGCCAGCATTTTCGTGCCGAAAGAGAGGTGCCTCTCTCCGGTATTGTCAAAGAGGTCCTGCAGGATTGCCTTTAGGGATGGGGGCGAGGAAGCGGAAGCTGCTTCCGCGAGCTTCGAGAAGAAATGCCGATAGAATGTGTCCCTCTTCCGCCCCATTCTGTAGTATCCGTTAAAGGTTCGTTGGTAATCGGGATCTGCTGCGAGAGCGGGTTGTGTCCTGACCTTCATGAGTTCCAGCACCGTCTCCACCGAACCTCGTCGTCCGAGTTTCCTCAGCGCCGCCCGGGCCCGCTCTATTCTCATCGTTTGTTCCTCTTTGCACTCGATTCGTCGTTTATCAGCAGCTCGAACTTGCAGCATTTGTCACCGTAGGTTCTTGCAGTCACGCCCGTGGTCGCGGGCAATGGCGATTACATAGTCCCGATAGTCATGGCACTCGCGCTCACAGTTGCGGTCAGGGGTAGGTGGGAAAAATAATCAGATAGCGGCGAACTCTTGCACACCAGCTCGCAAGGCTCAGACGTATCAGGCTTCCCGAACCCCTTTTCGCGCGCGGTTACACACGCCGCGCGGAGAGCCTCTTGCTTCTCGACGGTCCTCACGTTTTGCTGTGTAGCCGACCAAGTGCCGTTCGCCGATGGCGATGTCCACGTCCGACTCAGCTTCTCGCCGCATATCGTTCCCTCGAAATCATACTGCTGCTCGCCAAGACGAAGGTCCATAAGACGGACGCGGAACTCAAAAGAGTTGCCACTATAGGAGCCTTCGTCGGTAGACATCGAAACTCCGACGACTTCGACATCTGTAACGGGAAGAGACATCACGGCTCTTAGGGTGGTGCCACCTGGGAGTGGCTCAAGCATAAGTAGGTATGGGCTGACATCTTCAGTTTCACCCGGCAGTCCTGAGATTTCTCCGTCGTAGTGAACACTGTTTGGAGCCGGGGTGAGCTTGCCTCCGCCGGGACAATCGCCTGCGCGCGCTTGGTGTCCCGCTCCGAAAGAAAAGAGCGCCACGCCGATGAAGATCAGGATCGTTCTGCCTCATTTCCCCCGCCGCTGGAACTGCGGTAGCGAGTCGGCGATTTCAAACCATGGAGCTTTGAACTCGACGAAGACGTGCCCCTGTGGACGAATGCCGGGATCGTCGTCGAGCGTGCCCGCCGGGATCCCGACTTCCTCCTCTGAAGCATCCGGGATGGGCCCTCCGCAAACACCGCAGAAAGTCCTCGGGTAGCCGGGCGGGGTCTCCCTCACCGGCGCCACGTATCTCCTGATGAGCGATTCGCCGGCAAGCCAGCGAAACTCCGTGCGCTTGCAGATGATCCATGCCGCGAATGCTGACCCGCTCGATTTCCTGCATCGTGAACAGTGATCGAATCCGAAACGCGTGGGCTGTCCGGTCACTTCGAACTGAACATCTCCGCACAGGCAACTTCCCTTCATCAACTCGGCTCCTTCATCCAAGAATGTCCTTCACAAACCATTCAGACGCGATCGAAAGGCCTTCGGAAACGAGGAAACTGCGCTTCGACTCGTCAAACACGCCTGCGAATGGAACTTAGGGTCGCGCGCTTGGCACTATCACAGCTTCGCCTCTCCGCCCAGCGCCGCGCGGGCCTGAGATTGGTATGGTGGTCGGCATGGCAAAACTTAAGTCGCATCCGGTCGCGGCGCTTTTCCCTCTGCTCGAGGGCGACGCGTTCGAATCGTTCAAGTGTGACATCGCCGCGCATGGCTTACGCGAGAGCATCTGGCTCCACGAGGGCCAGATTATCGACGGCCGCAATCGGTATCGCGCCTGTCTTGAAACCGGCACGACGCCCACGTTCCGCCAGTGGAACGGCCAGGGATCGCTAGTCGCGTTCGTAATCAGCCTGAACTTGCACCGCCGTCACCTGGACGAGTCGCAGCGGGCAATGGTGGGCGCTCGGATCGCGAACCTAAGGCTCGGAGCCAATCAACACAAAAAAGAGGGTAGCTCATTTGAGCTACCCATCTCGCAGCCCGAAGCCGAAAAGCTGCTGAATGTCGGCACGGCCAGCGTCAAGCGCGGTCGGGTAGTCCTCGAACGGGGAGCACCCGAGCTCATCTCAGCGGTCGACGCCGGCAAGATAGCGGTGAGTGCGGCGGCTCAAATCGCCGAGCGTCCCAAAGAACAGCAGCGGGCGGCCGTCGATCGAGTAATGCGACTGAACGCGAAAGCTCCGAACGTTGTCCGCGAGATGAACCGACAGGATCGAATCGGCAAACTCGTCGAGGCCGGCACACCAGGCACTCGAGGCGTCGGGAGGTTCGCCGTGGTCCTTGCAGATCCACCATGGCCCTATCAGTTCTCCACCAGCAAAAGCCGGGAGATCGAAAATCAATACCCGACAATGAGCCTCGAGGAGATCTGCGCGTTGGATATAAGCGAGATGCTGCTCCCGGATTGCACGCTGTTTCTGTGGTCGCCGCCTCCAAAGCTCGACGAAGCCATGAGCGTCATCAGGGCCTGGAGTTTCTCGTTTAGAACCACCGCGATCTGGGATAAGGAAATGATCGGACCGGGCTATTACTTTCGCACGCAACACGAACTGCTGCTCGTCGCCACCAAGGGTGAACCGCCACCGCCACCGCCGAGCGCACGCGTCTCGTCTGTGATTCGCAGCCGCCGCGGCGAGCATAGCGTCAAGCCGGCGATCGTCTATGAGATCATCGAGCGCATGTATCCGGAGCTGCCAAAACTGGAACTGTTCCAGCGCCGATCGCGAGTCGGGTGGTGGGGATGGGGCAACCAGGTTGATGCTTGGGGCCTGGAAGTACCGCCCTCAGAACTATCTCAGCGTTGCCGCTTTGGCTCTCGCCGGTTTGCGAGTGCGGCGCGGTGGTGAGACGCCGGGTACGCTGAACTGAGGCGTGCGGACAAGGACGATTTGGGCGAGGAAACATCTCGGCGAAAGTCATCTGGTCGCCTTGGTTCATGTTCGTGTGTTCGAAGAAGAAACGGAGCGTGTATTGCCGGTCTATCGGGGGCGACTGACACGCTCGCCAGCCTTAAATCTGATCAAAATGCACCCTTGCTAACGAGTCGCATGATGGTCCACAGAACTCCGACTATCGCGACAAAGATTGCTATCCCCAAGATGAGCCTTGCAACGTGCTGAATCATGCATTCTGTTCCGAGCGCCGATCACCAGCCCACAATCGCGAACGCGGCAGCGTGGCGAGGCTTCATGCTGGCGTTGTACCCCAAACCTCAGTTTACTGGTCGACCATCTTTCTGATGCACGGAGGTTTACCAATCCTAACCCAGCAAGGAGCCCAACGGAGAGAACGGCGTCGCGTGAACGTGCCCAGACTTTGTCCGAGGTGCACCCGCTCTTTGGTGGTCGAAGTGGGTATCAGGTTCGCGCGCGAGGATGAAAACCGCACATAACGGATTTCGTCAGTTCCGTATGGCGTGCGCTCCCACTCAACCTTTGCTCTTCGCGATACGCGCCGCCTCTGAAAGTTCAGCGAGGCTGCGGCCGACGACCCCTTCAACCGACATGTTGATTCTGATTTGGAGCGCCGAGGAAATAGAAGGTATCACTTCATCGATCCGTGCTGCGAAGACGACCTGATTATTTCGATTCGGTTCAACGAGAACTAGGTCATCGTCTCGGCCACAGTCTCTGGGGACCTGAAGCACGAAGGCACGATTCATCTGCGCGGGAGCGGGAGGGGCTGTAATAAAGTTGACTAGGAGGGCTGAGGGGGGCTTTAACGGCATCCGGTAGTTCGGTAGAAGAACGCAGTTAATGTGGCTCAGATTAGAATAGCTCTGGAGCTGCGGCGTCTGAATGCCGGCGAACCTCCGCCCCAATTCCTCTTGAATGGCGGCTAAGAGGCGGCTAGCTGCGTCGTCGACCTGCTCCTCGGTATAACCTCCCCTAGTTATGTAAAGAGCTTTAATTGTGTTCAACGATTCATCGATCGAAGCCGGGGCCGCGGCTTGAATGCTCTCCTGTACGAGCAGCATCGCGTCTAAGGTGCGATTTAATGTGAAATCGACGTAGGTCTGCCAAACACCTCGGTCCGCCGCTTCTAACGCGGCGAAATATTCGCGACGTTGATCCGCGAGAATGAGGAGTGGAATCGAACGCTCGCGGTACAGAAAAACGGAGGCAAGTGCACGCGCGAGCCGCCCATTACCATCAGCGAAGGGATGAACCGCCACTAGCGGTGTGCGTACGACGCCTGAAGCACGGGGTGCGCAACCAGAAAGCCGCCGAACGGAGTTCATTCACCAGTCTGTGTATCTCGCTTGCGGTAAGATCGACTGGAGCGTACGAGTGGATTTTATCGTCGCTGCGGCGGACATGATTCGGCATCGACTTGTATTCGCCTTTGGGCAACGGCTGTTCCTGCAAGCCGATCGGAGTAACGACGCGGTAGGTGTTCTGAGACGCGACTATCTTCGCATGGAGTTCGCGGATCGCAGCTTCAGTAATTTGCTCGGCTTTTGTCGCAAAATCCACTATGTATTCGTAAGCGCTGATCTGTGACTCGATGAGCGTGCGCGCGACCTCTCCCTTCTGAGCGAGAGCGACCTCCCAAGCGGCGGCCTCGACGGCGACCGTTAGAGTAAACCCGCGGTCCACTTCGTAGAGGCCCTCGATCGCGCCGGTATCAATGGCGGCGGCTCGCAGCGCAACTTTGCGCGCGCGTTCGAGCAGATCTGGCGACGCCTCGCTTCGCTTCTCTAAACCTGACGAGTAGCGATCCCAGCGAACCGTGTCGACTATCGCTTGTGACCACTCGGAAAACGTCGGGAACGGTTTATACGCCGCGTCGAGTTGCCGCGTGTCTGCTTCCGTGAGGGTGACATTACGATTCGGAGATTCCGTTTGCACTGCCATGTCTGAGATTTTGCCTCATCTAGTCGAGCTCGTCGACCTCATCCATCCACAGTAGACCGGCGGTCAAGCGTCCAAGGGCGGAACGTGATAAAGTCGAGGCGATATTCGAGCCTAACTTAAATCCCGTCCCGACGGCTGTTCGCATCCATCGGTGCAAGTACGTCTCGAAATGCAAGGCTTGCCGATGCTCGGAGCGCGCGACCCTGGTTGCCGAGAAGGTCGATACTGCTGGCCGTCACATTCGACAAATCGAACTGTGCGAGCTGCACTGCGATGTGGTCATTGTGCGCGAACGTTCTCGCGGCCTGGAAATCTCCGATCGGCGTGACCATCCAGAAGTTTAGTGCACGGTTTGTCGAACCCATGCTCAGCCTTGCCGTGGCGAAGCTACCGGAAGGTCCGGAGTGGACGTATGAGCTCAAGTTCGACGGCTATCGGGCGCTCGGTCTCAAGACAGACGGTCGGGCGCAGGTGCTCTCTCGCAATGGCAGAAACTTCACAACGCGATTCGCGTTGCTCGCGCGTGCACTCGAAGCACTCCCGGATGAAACGGTGATCGACGGCGAGATTGTCGCTTACGATGCCGACGGCCGTCCCTCGTTCAGCGTTCTGCAAAACCGCCTGAGAGACAAGCCTCAGCTTCACCTCTACGCGTTCGATCTGCTCATCCTTCGCGGCAAGGATTTGACGCAGGAACCGCTCGAAAAACGGCGGGAGCTGTTGCGCAGAAAAGTTATGCCGCTTTTGTCAGATTCGATTCGTTACTCAGAGACTTTCGAAGCATCGGCCGCTGAAGTGATCGACGCGGTGCGCAGGCAAGGTCTTGAGGGCGTCGTCGCGAAACGGCGCGACAGCCTGTATCTGCCCGGGAAGCGTTCGGGCGCCTGGCAGAAGATACGCATCAACAAAGTTCGCGAGTTTGTGATTGGCGGCTATACCACGGCGCCGCGCAACTTCGATGCGCTCCTCGTCGGCTACCGCGAGAGTCGGAAGCTCTTGTATGTCGCCAAGGTGCGGGCAGGATTCACCCCAGCGTTGAGGGACGCGGTGTTCAAGCGATTTCGAGGGCTCGAAGTCGACCGTTGCCCATTCAGGAATTTACCGGAGTCACACAAGTGTCAATGGGACGAAGGTTTGACCGCCGAAGACATGAAGAAATGCCGCTGGCTCAAGCCGCGGCTGGTCGCGGCAATCGAGTACCTGGAATGGACGGGCGCAAATCATCTCCGCCACTCGAAGTTCCAGAAGTTACTACAGCCCTAATCGGCAGAGCGACAGAGACGCCGCGATTTTGCCTCAAGCCGCCCTCAGCGCGGCGGCAAAGAATATGCGCATGTGTCCCGGTCCTCGCTCGCTGCGCAATCTAATATTAGATTTACTCTTACTTATTTTATTCTCTTTGACTTGACAACACTATGCTTTTATTGTATCTGAACTTTTACGGAGGTATGACGTGTTATGACTGATCGCACAAAGCTTTCCAGTTGGGTTTGGATGGTTGCCGCTGCGACCTTCTTCACGATTGGCCTCGGAGGAGTCGCATCGGCTGTCTATGCTGCTCCAGAGCTCGATCCAGGAACCGGCGCCAGTGGCTTGGCGCTTCTGATTGGTGGAATCTTGCTCGCGCTTGAACGCTACCGTTCGCGCTAGGTTTGAAGCATCTTCGGCCATTGCGGGCGATTGACGATGGAGAAGGACCGCGCATTGCCAATCGCGACCGTTAGGCAACCCGACGGGTTTAGGGGCGGGTTCCTACCAAAACCTGCCCACCAAACATCCGCATCAGCGTGTTAGCACCGGTCTTCGGATAATCCTTTGCAGGGTGATGAGGGCCGCGCCGCAGAGATCCGGCGTGCTCAAACGGAAGTAGGCCGCCGGCCCACGGTCCGCGGAAATGAAGCGAAGTGCGGCAAAGCGGAAGAAGGCGCGAAGAAGAAATGAATCTCCGTGACACCGTCACGCTTAGCCCTATTATGACTCCCAATGAATTAGCTGAGTATCTACACATTCACTATAGCACGCTGCACAGGCTGATAAGGCGGGGCGAAATACCAAGCTTCAAGATAGGCAGCAACTACCGCTTCAGGCTCGATTCAGTCGAGGAATGGATCGCGAAAAAAGGGCGGCGGCAGCAGGGGCGTTCAAAGTAGGCAATAAGCCCCGCCTACACTGCCGCTTGCACTAAAAGAAAGGCACGCTGGGCTTCACCATGAGGGCATTTGGCCGAGCGTGCCATCGACTTGACCGGGGGAGTGCAAAGCCGACCATCTAGACTTAGTAGCTATACCTATTTATCGCTACACGCGCTGTGTCCCGAGGGGAACGATTCCGAACGTTCACATCTCGGTTATCCACAAGAACGAACGGACCAGCCTTCTAACACGGCTTCCTCAGTTGCTCGAACTTCCCGTAGCAGAGACTGTTCGGATTTTCTAAGTTCTCTCTAGTCGGGTCGATTCCCTTTCTCAAGTGCGGATCGTCGGTCCACTCCTCACCGACCAGGCCGCATTTGTTGCAGATCCACTTCGACTTCATTTGTTCGCCGGGCGGGGTGTGCTTCCGATCTATTTTTCAAAATGTCAAATCGCCGCGAAATGCGTCCAACGCTTGAACTTAGGACAGTCGTTGTAGGGCGTTCGAGGTCGAGATGGTGTCACTGCATCGGCCCGCGACTTCGCCGCAGGACCAGGTGCGCGATCGCTGGCAAGCCGATCGCCGGCTCGGGATGCGATGCCGCGCAAGTGCCGCACAGCACGGCGGCCGGATACCCCTCGCTCGTGACTATCATCGTCCAGCCGCGCACGGCGTGGTTGATGTCGGTCCCGGGTATCCAACGCACGCTGCAGTTGCTGCAGGCCATGAAGTCGATGTTGCTTTTCGCGGCCGCCTGCTCGAACGCGCGGCGCAGACTGCTGGCCCGCCCCTCAGCGCTTAAGGCGCAACTCGCGCACAGGCTTTGCCGATGCAGTTCGTCGAAGCGGTCGAGTTCTGCGCGTACGCTGCGATATTCGATCATGGTTTAGATCCTGCCGCCGGCGTTAGGCCAGGGGCGTCGTCACCACGCACACGCCTGACTGCAAAACTTGAGCCCGCGCGACTGAACGATGAGAGAGTTCGGCGGCAGCGGCTTTCCGCACTTGGCACATTTGGCGTTGACGATGGCGCGCATCCAACCAGGTGCGCCTTCACCGACGATAGCTTTGAACGCGCGTTCGCTTCGTTCGCCCTGCGGTAGATCTCCTGCAGACCTTCGTAGTCGTCTCCGCCTTTCACCGCAGCCAGCGCCGCCATCGCCAGCGCCACCACCACGTCGATCTTGTGGCTCGCTTTTTCCTTCGCGATTCTCCAGCCGCGCGGCGTCTCGATCGCGACCGATCGCGAAATCGCCAGGCGGAGCGCGTCGTCGGGATAGACGCGCAAGTTTGCGCCCTTGATCGCCTCAAATAAGTTACTGCTCGCCTCGGTCAAGTTTCCCGTCGTCTGCGGGAACTCGACCATCTTGAGGCCCGCCCGCTCGAGACACTGCGCGACCGCAACAAGCTGGTAGGGGTCGTACCGTATTTCGCGCACGTCAAAAACGCGATTGAGCTCGACCAGCGTACTCTCAACCGTTGACTCGAAGTCGAGTGGCTCGCGGGCCGTCGGTTGGAAGATATAATGCCGCACGAGTCGAACCCGCTTAAACCCGACATCCCAGGTGCAAACGGCTATCGCGGTCGAGTCGCGCTTGGTGCTGGCATCGACGCCGATCCACACCGGCAGCCTGTGATCGGCGCCGAGCACCGGCCTGAGCCCGGCATCGACGCACGCATCCCACCAGGCCGCCTCGACGAAAGTTGTTTCACTCGTGACCCACCTATTTTCGATGAGCCTGAGGTACGCGTTGGGCCGAAGCGCCAGGCGCATACGCGCGTGCCATTTGTTATCCTGCCAGGGTGCCGGCCCGCGATGCGTCCAGTAGCAGAGTAAGCCGTCCGACTTGTACAAGTCCGGACCTATCTGCTCGCCGCCGATCCCCCGCTTGTACAATCGCTCCAGCAGTTCGGATTCACCCGAGAAGCCTGCGTAGGTAACAGTCAACCGGCCGCTCACCTTCCGCGTCGGCACCGGGACCATTTCATCCCACAACCGCTGCGAACGCTCGCTGGAGTACGCCCAAAGCTCATCGAACACCGTGAGCGTAGGATTCGCGCCGGCCGCCGACGCATAGTCCGATGCGATCGCGGTGATCGTCGCGCCGGTCGAGGTAAATGTGATCTTGCTCTGCGTGATCTTCGCTGAGTCGCGCAGCAGCGGCGACGCTTCGATGATTCGTGTAATCGCCTGGAAGACACGGCCTTGCGCCTGTTCAAAATCGTTCGAAAGGCAAAAGGCTTCAGCGTATGGGCCGCCCAGGCACACAATCACATAGATTACGGCCATCGCCCCGGTTGCAGTTTTGCCCGTCTTTTTTGGCGCGCCGAACAACATCTCGGGAAACGGCAAGTGGCCGTCCTTCGTCAGCGTCAGCGCCTCGCGCAGAAACCGCTCTTGGGCAGAATAGAGTTCGAAAGGTTTGCCGGTTTCAGGATCGATCAAAACGTCGCAGATGAACGCGACCGAATCTTGCTTCCAACGATCCAGGTTGGTTCGAACGGTTGAGCGACCTGAGCGAGAGTTATGCTCACTTCTGGGAGTCTCCACGTCACTACCACCTCCACCAACTATAGGCTGCTCGTTCTAACGTGGACGAATCAAGAAGTTCGTGTACTCTACCCATCCCACCGTGATCGCATTTCAGACTTGGGCAATACGACAACATTTTGGCGTTTAACAAAGAAGCGCAAAAACGATTCGTCTACAGCGATTGAAATTCTTTGACTGAAGCGAGGAAAGTTCAAACACGCCCGGTGCAGGCGGGGTTAGTCGCTCAAATCATCGAGCAGCGCCTTCGCGTCTTTCAGGTCGGCGGTGTCGAAGCCCTCGGTGAACCAGCCGTAGATTCCGGCGAGCATCGCGCGCCTCGTCGCGCTTGGCCGCCCATTGACTTTAGTTGGGCGCCAGCGTAACAGAGCGACGACGCTTTCTAGTTTGAAGGACGCCTCCTTGCCGCTATAGCCCTGTCTGCTCCCGGCGGAAGGCAATTTGACTACTTGTTGACTCACGATCCGGAGTGCGGCTCCGAGGGAGCGCGTTATGTCGCGCAGTTCAATTTGCGGACCGGCGAGGGGTTTCTCACCTGTCAAAAGACTTAGCACATCGTGGTTAGGTACTGTTGTCGCGGTTGCGCTTTTGATGCTCAGTGTTTCGAGCGCATCCGCCCAGATCGCTATCCCGAACAGTTCCAGCGGAACGCATACGAACGAACTGGTTTCGCTCACGAGTGCAAATCCTTCTACCGCGATTACTTCGCCGCATGGAGCTATGGGCGGGATCGTCGGCATCTGTGTGCAGGGATGCGGCACCTCGGGAACCGCCGGTGTCCAGATTGCCGCGCAGGCTAACTGCCTCTTCGACGGCGGGACGACCGCCGGGCATTATGTTCAATTGAGTTCTTCAGCTGATGGTAATTGCCACGACGCGGGAGCTGGTTATCCATCAACGGGCCAGATCATCGGTCGCGTCCTTTCGACCCATGGGAGTACTGGAACCTATCTAATTGATCTATACCCCGCCGAGATCAAAACGGCTGCCGGTGCGACCGGTCCTCCTGGCCCGCAAGGACCGGCGGGGGCAACTGGGCCCGCGGGTCCACAAGGACCGATGGGATCGACCGGCCCGCAAGGTCCGCCAGGACCACAGGGTGTTATTGGCGCGATGGGACCTGCTGGACCGCAAGGTCCACAAGGCGATACGGGCGCACCTGGAGCAACCGGTGCTCAAGGACCGCAAGGTCCGCAAGGCCCTCAAGGTGTCGCTGGAGCAGCTGGTCCGACCGGCCCTCAAGGACCGCAGGGACCTCCGGGTGCGGGACTCAACCCGCTTCAAGTCGCTATCCTGCGTTGGTATCCAGCAAATCAGACCGGCCAGACCTTCGCCGTCGGCCCCAGCGCCTACTACTTGGCCTTTGACGGCGCCAACGTCTGGGTTGCGAACGGCGCGAGCAACAGCGTCATGAAGCTCCGGGCTAGCGACGGCGCCAATCTCGGCACATTTGGCGTCGGTGCGAGCCCGAGCGGCATGGCGTTCGATGGCGCAAACATATGGGTGGCGAACAACAGTAACAGCGTGACCAAACTACGGGCTAGCGATGGCACTACTCTCGGCACCTTTTCCGCCGGCACCAATCCAATAGGCGTAGCCTTCGATGGCACCAGCATCTGGGTCGCGAACAACGGTAGCAACAACGTTACCAAGCTCCGGGCCAGTGACGGAGCCTGCGTCGGCACGTGTACATTCGCCGTCGGAAGTGGGCCGAGAGATGTGGCGTTTGACGGGGTCAGCATCTGGGTCGCGAACTACGACAGCAACAATATAACCAAGCTACGCTCTAGCGACGGCGCGTGTGTCGGGACCTGCACATTCACCACGGGTGGGAGTAACCCGAAAGGCGTGGCTTTCGACGGAGTCAACATCTGGGTCTCGAACAATGGGAGCAATAACCTCGCCAAGTTGCGCACCAGCGACGGCATCGTTCTCGGCACGTTCACCGTTGGGGCTTTCCCCTCTGAAGTGGTGTTTGACGGGGCCAATATCTGGGTCTCCAACAATGGAGCTGGCAGCGGGACCACCGTCACCGAGTTGCGCGCGAGCGATGGCTTCAATCTTGGAACATTTGGCGCGGGCAATGCGCCGCATGGTCTGGCTTTCGATGGGGTCAATATCTGGGTCACGAATGTGAATGACAACACGGTCTCCAAACTTTAGCGGTCGCAATTTAGAGACGCGACATTCCAATCGTCACCCTCGACGATCCTGAGCAGCCCGAACGGGTGAGGGTTTTGCCGTTTACTTTACCGCGCGGGTCCGCCGATCGCGATTTTGAAGTAGCGGTGCAGCAGGTCAATCACCGGCAGATAGGCCGTTGCTTTGCCGTGCGATACTGAGAAAGCCTCAAGGACCATCCAAATTGATTGCGTGATCGACTTGAACTCGTAAAACAGGCGCGATTTACCGACTCCTGGCTCCGCTATCGCGGCGACGATCTGCCCACGCCCCGCCTTGGCAAGTTCAGCGGCCCGCTGCATCGCCTCGATTTCCGCCTGTCGCCCCACGAACTTGGTAAGGCCGCGTCCCTCTGCGCGTTGTAGCCGAGTGCGCAGCGGCCCGAGCCTCGTCACCTCGTAAACGTTGACCGGCTCACTGACGCCTTTCACTCTGGTCGGACCCAGCGGCTTGAGCTGGAAATATCCCTCCACGAATTTGCGTGTCTGCTCACTGGTCGCGATCGATCCGGTCGGCGCGAGCGCTTGCATCCGAGATGCGAGATTGGCCGTGTGCCCGATCGGGGTGTACTCGGTATGTCCTTAGCCGGTTGTGATCGAACGAACGACAACCTCACCCGTGTTCACACCGACGCGCGCTTCGAACGGCAGGTTCCCGGCCTCGCGCAATCTTGCCGAGTAACGCTTCAGTTCCTCCTGCATCCTGAGCGCGGCGTAGAGCGCGCGCTGCGGATGATCTTCATGCGCGACCGGCGCGCCAAACAGCGCGAAGATGCCGTCCCCGGTCGATTGCACGACGTACCCGTCGTAGCGATGGACCGCTTCGATCATCAGATTCAACGCCGGATCGATGATGGCGCGCGCCTCTTCCGGATCTAAATCCTGCTCCAGCTCCGTCGAGCCCTTGATGTCCGCGAACAGCGCGGCGACCGTCTTGCGCTCGCCGTCGAGCGGATGGCTGGCTGCTCGGGCGTGAAACGAATATTGCGAGCAGTCGTTGCAGCTCGAGGTGAACTGGAAGATGCCGCGTGACCCGCGACCGCGGTGCCACAGTCCTCGCAAAACGCCGATGAGGGCGCATTTTCCGCGCCGCACTTCGGACAGAGACGGAACAACTGGCTGCCACACCCAGCGCAGAACTTCCTACCCGTCGTGCTTTCGATACCGCACTTCGCGCAGCGCATTGCGACTACCTTCGCAGGTAGATGGCCAAGTATCGCGGTTGGACGGGCTAAATGGTAGATGCGAAACAGGACAACGATGCGAAACCGCCCAGAGAGCGGATCGTGATAGAGACGAGACGATGCTCGAGCCTGACTTCGATGGCGCGCCGACGGCTATTTGGATCGGCTGATGCGGCTACCGAAGACCGAGATGCGCCGCGCGCCAGAGCGACCGTTCTCCGGAAGATCGACGCGGCAGGCCGTCCAGTCCGTCAAATCGAGCTGTGCGATCGCCATGCCGAGGCGGTCGTTGCTCGCGAACGCAAGCGCGGCTTCGAAATATTCGATCGCGGAGATTGGGCGTTAACCATACCGTGCCCAGGCGTCGTTAAGAATTTGTGGTCCGACCGTTGAACTGTGACTGCACTGCGCGTAATCCCTCGCGCTCGTCCGCCACTATCGCGGTGTAGCCAACCACGGAGATGAACATGATCGGGCCGGCTCGCGCGTCGAACCGGTTATGTCTTCCGCCCTCTCCGTGCCTGACCTATGGGGGTAGCCCCACTTTCTTGTAAATAGCCTGGAACCTCGGATCAGAGCGAACATCATCGTAAGTACACGCTTTGAGTGTGATCATAAAACCGCTTCGATCCGCGTATGCCTTTTCGAGCCATTTGAAAGCGACGTCACTCTCGGCGAGATTATGGTAGATGCTGACAAACGTGCCGGCGTCAACATTCTGATGGGTCGAGAGATCTTTTAAGTGGTCAAGAATCCTGAGCGCTTCCGCGCGTCTCCCGGCCTTCGCGTAGATCGTCCCGAGGCTCATTTGGGTCAACACGAAGTCCGGCGCCAACGTGGCTGCCTTCTCGAAAACTGGCACCGCCTCGGCGGTTTTCCCCTGGCACATGAGATTCCAGCCTCGATTCCAGTATGACCAATAGTAGTCTGGTGCCATCGCGATCGTCTGACGGAAGTATTCGTCAGCACGCGAGTACTCGCGCCCAAACATGAACGCAATCCCGGTGTCGACGTCGGTATCGGGCGATAGCGGATCGAGCTCGCGGGCGCGCTGTAACTCGGGGAGCGCGTCTTCCAGCCTGCCCATGTATCCGAGAAACGATCCGTAGTCGGCGTGAGCGACGCTGCTGTTAGGATCGAGCGCGATCGCGCGCTTGAACTCGCGCTCGGCTCCAGGCCAGTCCCAGTCATACGGAAACAAGACCCAAAAGGCGAGACCGGCGTGCGCTTCGGGCAGCGTCTCGTCTAGTTGGAGGGCCTTCTCATAGTAGGACCTGGCCCTTGGAATCGCATCTCGAGGAGCGATGGCCCAACTCGACGCAATCCCGTACGCGTCGCCCAACCCCTCGTAGGCCTGCGCGAATTTCGGATCTTTTTCAATCGCCAGGGTGTAGTACGGCATCGCCTTAAGGGCGCTCGGCCCGGTGAACTGATTCAAGTAGTAGCGTCCCTGGAGCCAAAGGTTGTAAGCGTCAAGGTTCTCGGTCGGGCGCTTGCAAGCCGCGCTCTCAATTCCGGCAGCAACTTCACACGAAGACTCTGCGCGACGTTTTGCGCAACGTCGCTTTGGATCTGAAAGACGTCCGCCATCTTTTCGTCATAGCGCTCCGACCACAGCGTGAAACCGTTGGTCGCGTCGATGAGCTGGACCTCGATACGCAACTTGCCTGCGCTCCGCTGCACGCTGCCCTCGAGCAGGTTACGAACGTGTAGCAGGCTCGCGATCTTTGCAGCGTCCTCGCTCTTACCTTTGAAAACGAACGACGATGTGCGCGCGGCGACCTGGATGCCAGGAATCTTGGAGAGTTGACCAATTATCTCGTCGGCCATGCCGTCGCTGAAGTACTCGTCATTCTTGTCCGCGCTCAGATTGGACAGCGGCAGAACTGCGACAGTTGCCTGTCCACCGTTCGCCGCCGGAGCGCGCAGAGGCATCACTGTTCGGATTTGTGCGCGATAAACATACGCCGCGACAATTGCAACCGTCAGTGCCGAAATGATCGCCCCAGTCGCGAAACGTTTTCCGAGCTTTGACCCGGTGGTTAAATCTTCACCGACCACCTGTAGCGCATAGACTCGGATTGGCCGCGACACATTCTTGAGATTCTTCTTGCCGAGATTCCTCGCGACCACTCCCGGCTTGTTGCGAATCTCGTCATACACATGCTCGGAAACGCAGATCCCGCCCGGCGGCGCCAGCGCATGGATCCGCGACGCAACGTTGACCCCATCGCCAATGACCGTGTTGTTGGTGAACACAACGTCGCCGAGATGGATCCCGATGCGCAGCCGGAGTTCGGGATTGTCCTCGACGCGTGCCTGCACCTCGCGGGCGCAATTCACCGCATCGATTGCGCTATGGAAGCTCGAGAGCGTGCCGTCGCCGATCTCGCCAATGAGCCGCCCCTTGAATTTCGGTAGGAGAGTGCGCAACGTCCCGCGATGTTCATTGAGGACGCGCATCGCTTCCTGCTCCCGGCCCATGATCGCCGTGTAGCCCGCGATATCGCTGAACATGATCGCGGCAAGCTCGCGCGTAGGATTTGCCGCCAAGGTATCCGACGAACTCGTCACCGAGGCCTCCCCTTCGATAGCATCGGTCGAAACAGGGACGGCCCGGATTCTACTCCGGCGTCTGCCGCAGCGCGAAGCACGTTCGCGCGGCCTGAGCCTATGTAGCCGGTGAAAAATGTGTAAGGAAATATCAATTTTGCGCGGACCGATTTCCAACGCTCCTGCTCGTGTACTCAAGGTGAATCGCGCGATAGCATCAGCGATGAGGTGATCTATGGCTACCAGCATCCGAGCAGAGGAAAAGCAGTCTACCTGCCGATGAAAGGCGCGCTGTGTGCTTGAAGCCGCCGCGTGTATTTAGAATCCATCAATGCACGTATTGGTCATCGCAAGTTGGGTCTGTGAGCCGAGCAACACTAGGTTTCCGATAGATTGAGGGAGGAGAATTCGATGTCCATCCGGAAGAGCGTTTTCTCGATCACACACAGAGGCCGAATTATCTCTGCGGTCGCGTTCTCAGTTTCGCTCGGGGCTGGCTTGTTGGGATGCTCGTCCCAAAACGCGGAGGTGCCGCCCGAACACCCGATGGCAGCAAATTTCGCCCTCGAGAGATGCGAGCAGTTGTCTGCTAATCTTTACAAATGTCCTGCCATAGATCAGCCGCTGTGTACTCCGGAATTCGTCCGCACCGATGTCAATTGTGTACGTATTGGGCCCAAAGGCAGTGTGTTCGTCATGCGCGGAGGAGCAAATCCCTGAGGGCGACTGCCGCCAATCGGCGGCACGGGTGACGTCGAGATGAAGCGAGATGACAGATTTCGCTTTGACCTTGGCGTTGATGTCGTCGGCGGTCTTATGGCATTGGTCGTCGAGCACGTCCCCGATCACGACCTTAGCGCCCTCACCAACGAAAAAGGCGCGCTTCGGCAGCGCCTTGTCCTCGCGCACCGCCGGAAATCAGAGCAACTTTGCCTTTGAGCCGATCCATCGGAATTGCCTCGTTAGACCGTCTGTTCAGTTAGAAGTTACCATCGTTCGTAAACACTTCACCAACGGTGCGCCAAGACCGGGGAGTTTACACGCGCAATTCGTCGAGCAGCGCCTTGGCGTCCTTCAGGTCGGCGGTGTCGAAGCCCTCGGTGAACCAGTTGTAGATGTCGGCGAGTATCGCGCGAGCCTCGTCGCGCTTGCCTTGTCCAGCAAGCAGCCGCGCGAGACTGGTGGTCGCACGCAACTCCCACGACTTCGCGTGCTGCTTGCGTGAAATTTCGATCGCGTTGCGGAAGGACTGACAAGATTCTCAGTATCGTCCGCCGAGGTTGGTGTGATCCCAGCTCGTGATTTTCTCCGGCACTTTCTCAAGCACAACGCGTTTAGGCGGCCGCTTCGCGCAGAACCCCCGACCGCCGGTTGGTGACTGTTGAACCAGCTGGGCAAAGTCTCCCATGTGAAAGATACACGATGCTTGCTTTAAGTCGGCGCACCGTTAGGATTGCGGCTGAAAGGCGCTTCGAAGGGTCCTAATCGCGGTCAAGAGTTCATCACGTAAGGAAATCGAAACTCTAGCGCCTTAGCGAAGCTGACCCTTGAAGCGCCACTGTTCGGCGAATTTGTTGCGGTTGTGCGTGGTGGACCTTGCGCACTGAGAATTTAACCTTGAAGCCCCATCTCTCACAAACAGAAGCGCCAGAAGTGAGTGCCAAAGATGTAAGAGAGAATTCATATGAAACTTTCTTGTCTCCAAGGACGCACCACCCTTGCCATCGACATTCTGTTTGCGGCGTTCGTCCTGTTCTTTGCAAAGCCCGCGTCCACGCGAGCCGCTAGCTTTAACCATCCGACGTATTCCAGCCCGATAGCCTTGTCAGCCGACAACAAGTTGGTGTGGTCGGTCAATCCTGCGGACAATAGCGTCTCCGTCATCCGGACCGATACGAACTCGCTCATCGAGAACATCAAAGTCGGCAGCGAACCGCAGAGCGTTGCGCTCGACCCCGCTGGCACGTTCGCTTATGTAGCCGACGCTGCGGGCAGCGATGTAACTGTGATCCAAATCACCAATTCTAACCCCAGCACCTTCCAGGCTCAGGTGGATCCCCACGCCGGCAAACAAGGCCATCTGACGACCGGTTCGGAGCCGTGGAACATCGTAGTTTCCCCCGACGGTAAACGCGTCTTCGTCGCCAACAGTGGGCAAGACACTATCACCGTGATCGACGCCACCAAGCAGAAGATTATCGGCAACGTGAACCTCGCCAACAGCGTTTGCAACGATCCCGACCGCAATCGCCACTTCCAGCCGCGCGGGCTCGCGGTGACGCAGGATAGCACCAAGCTATACGTGACCCGCTTCCTATCATTCATCCAAGCTGGCGGGGTGCAGGGCGTGGACACCGGCAAGGAAGGTGTGGTCTGCCGTCTCAACATCAACACCTCTGCCAAGCAGATCAGCGGCTACCAGCCTGCGGGCGCTATCAGTCTTGCGCCCCGAATCACTGGGTTTCAGTTCCCAGGGCTGAATCAAGACACGTTGGCTTTCCCCAATCAACTCCAAAACATCGTCATTCGAGGCAACCAGGCCTACCTGCCGAACATTGCTGCATCCCCGAGCGACCCGCTGCGCTTCAACGTCGATACCCAAGCCTTCGTGAACATCATCGACGGGGTGAACGACACCGCCCAGACCGACGCCAGCCTGAGCAAGTTCTTTCTTGGCGGTAGCAATATCGGACCCAACTTGCACTTGGGTGCGCAAAAGCCGGAAGCGGGCAAAAAGACGTTGTTCTTCGCCAATCCCTGGGGAATCGCATTCACCAATCAAAGCGGAGCGGGCGCAGGCTACGTGGTTGCGGCGGCCAGCGATCTGCTCGTTAAGGTCAACGTAGCGGCCGACGGTACAATTGCGTTTACCGGCGGCCCGACTACCACTCGGTATATCGACCTAAATGATCCGGCCAATCCCGCCAGCAGCGGTTTCAATGCTGGCAAGAATCCGCAGGGTATCGTGATTAACGATGCGGGCACGACGGCCTATGTGGCGAATTTTGTCTCGCGCAATGTGTCCGTGGTCAATTTGACCACCGACAGTGTCGGTGCCGTCGTCAAGACCACGGACTTGCCAGCGCCAGGAAGCGAGCAGGAGGAGGCACTGGTTGGCGCCGAGATGTTCTTCTCCTCACGGGGTCATTTCGACCAGCCAGACGGCGCGACGATTTCCTTGGATGAGCGTCTTGCCCAAGTCGGCTGGCAGGCATGTTCCAGCTGTCATTTTAAAGGTTTGAGTGACGGCGTGGTATGGACGTTCAACACCGGTCCTCGCAAAACCGTACCGCTCAATGGGACCTTTGACCCTCAGCAGCGTGGGCAGGCAACCAGCAACCAACGCGTCTTGAACTATTCGGCAATCTTTGATGAGGTCCACGATTTTGAAGCAAATATTCGTAACGTCTCAGGGCCTGGCAATTTGAAGACGGCTCAAGCGTGCAGTGACCCGCCGCCGGCGACCAGCGTTTTCGATCCCAACCATGGGCTCTTGCTCGGTGATACCAACGCACAACTGGCACCATGTCAGATCGTCGCCTTCGTAAAGCCGAACGGACCGGTCAATGGAATAACTCGTAACGAAATCACTGTAACTCTGCCAGGCAGCAATGTCCCGGTAAAAGCACTCTCCGCTTTGAATGAATGGGTTAGAGTTGCGATCCGCACGCCCAACGGTCCGTTAACCAGCAGCCAGGTGCGCGGAGGCATTTCGAACAAAACTGTAAAGGCTGGCGCGACCCTTTTCAAAAACGCAGGCTGTGCCAATTGCCACGGTGGTGACCAATGGACCTCGAGCATCAGGGACTTCACGCCGCCCCCCGCACTGACTGACATCTTCTGCGAGGTCAACGCGGGCGCCGGTGCGCCGGCAGGGTGCCAGACGGCTCCTGTTACCGGCAATCCGGTGGGTGCTCAGTTTCTCGACCGTTTCTTGAGGGACATCGGCTCCTTCGACCTCAACGTGTCTGGATCGGGAAACGCGATTTCAGGGCAACCGCAGATCGGCGCGGTCGAAAAAGCCACTCGCGTGATTGTTGGTGGGGTTCTGCAGGCGGCGCCTCAAGATGCTTTGGGCAAAGACTTCAATGGCGACGGCCACGGCAACGGCTTTAGCCCACCCTCGTTGCTGGGAATCAATCAGCTTCCCCCCTACTACCACAATGGAGCGTGCGAAACATTGGCTTGCGTGCTGGCGGACGTAAATCACCGCACGGCGAAGGGAACCCTGAAGGATGTATTGGCAAGCCCCGCGAATCAGGCCAAGGTGGTGCAATTCCTAGAACAGCTTGACGCCAACACCAAGCCGTTCTGACTGTCGGACCGGCTTGCGCGACTGCGTAATGGAGCCAGGACTCATCGCAGGTGAGAACCCTCGGCAATGGCTGTTCGAGACGCGGCTTCACGACGTCGCCGATGCTAACTATTCCTTGAAGTGGTCGTGTCCCAGTCGCAGTTGGCTCAAGACGGGGCGCGCCTAACGCTCCTCCAGCAGCGCTTTCGCATCCTTGAGGTCGGCGGTGTCGAAGCCCTCGGTGAACCAGTTGCAGATGCTCGCGAGCATCGCGCGCGCCTCATTGCGCTTGCCTTGCTTCGCGAGCAGCCGTGCGAGGCTCGTGGTGGCACGCTTGAACTCGAATATCAGGCGCCATCTCCCGACCCCCGGCTCGCCCATGCCGGCAACAATCTGGCCAATGGTTGTCCCCAAAATCTGCCGTCTTGTAACAGGGCTGCCAACGCGAGAATGTCTAGGCGTCTCGCGCCGCTGCCCACGCCCCAGGGGGTTCGTGCAATTGAGTCCCGAAGTTACCGTCAAGGATTCAACCAGCCGCAGCTTCGTCGGGCGGAGTCGAGAGATTGTCGAACTCTCATCGAGTCTCGACGACGCGATCGCTGGGCGCGGCCGGCTGTTCCTGATCTCGGGCGAGCCGGGAATCGGCAAGACATGGCTGGCCGATGAGGTTGCGAGGCATGCCGCTGAGCGCGGGATGCGGGTGGCGTGGGGCCGATGCTGGGAGGGCGGTGGAGCGCCGGCCTATTGGCCGTGGATGGATATCGTCCGCACGCTGGTTCTCGACGTGAACCGTGCGAGGGCGCAGCACGCGGCTATCCCTCCAGAGATTGGGCAGCTGATGCCGGGGCTGTCGCCGGAAACAGTTCAGCAACGTGTCTCGTCCGATCCGGAGCAGGCGCGCTTTCGGCTGTTCGACGCGGTCGCGACGCTCCTGAAGCAAGTCGCTCGATCCGACCCGCTGGTTCTGATCTTGGACGACCTGCACGAGGCCGACCGCAGTTCGCTCGAATTGCTCAAGTTCGTTGCGCATCGTTCTCGTCGTCACGCATCGCGACGCGGAGGTGCGCCGCTCGCACGATCTCGCAGAGTTGATCGGCGAGATCGCTCGCCATGGGCATCCGATGCCTCTGGCCGGGCTCGACGAAACCGAAGTATCGCAGATGATCGAGCACCGTGCGGAGCGCTTGCCGAGCGCCGCCTTCGCGTCGGAGCTGCAACGGGTCACAGCGGGCAATCCGCTGTTCGTAGACGGGGTAGTTCGCGTGCTCGTCGCCGAGCGGAAACTTGGAACCGCGGAACGCCTGGATATGAGCGGCTTCAAGCTACCCGAAGGCGTACGCAGCGCGATTCGCAAACAAGTCGCCATGCTATCCGCAGAAGCGCAGTCAGCCTTGGCTGTAGCCGCCGTGATCGGACAGGAATTCGACGCCGTGCTGTTCCAGCGAGTCAGCCTGTGTGTGGCGAATTGCTGATTCTGGGGAAATCAGTAATTCGCCACACACAGGATAGGAGTACCGAGACTTGCCGATTAACCTCAACCTTCCGAACCGCCGGATGCGGACCCGCGTGTCCGGTGGTGTGGCAGGGGAGTAGCAGTGCGCCGCTACCCCCCTATGCCGATAAAGGATGCTGTTCCGCGAGCAGAGCCTTGGCGGCGAGCAGATCCGGCGTTTCAAATCCTTCCGTGAAAGCGCGATAGATTTCCGCCAGTACTGAGCCGGCCTCGTCCCGGCGCGGCGCGTCGTCCAACATCGAGCAGAGCGCGTTGGCGGCGCGCAATTCGAACACGCGTGCGCCCTGTTCATGCGCGACCGACATCGCCTGCCGAAGACATTTTTCCGCCTCCGATCGATTGGTATCTCCATGAGCGAGGTGGACTAGTCCCTTGCTGCGCCACAACTCCGCGAGCGTCACCCGCTCGCCGGAAGCTTTGGCGAACCGGATGGTCTCGTCGGCGAGTTGCGATGCTTCATCGAACCTCTCCGCGGATGCGAGGACGTCGACCAAGACCGCATTAAGGGTGGCGTGCCAGATTTTTCCTGAGGTCTTCTCGAACTGGCCGATGCCTTCCCGAATCATCGCGACGGCGGCATCGAAATTTTGCTCGCGCGCGAGAACCCATCCGCGCAGGACCTTGGCCCCGCCCATCATATTTTCGAAGCCATACTCCGAGGCAATCGCGATCGCTTCGTCCGCGCAACGTTGCGCGCCGACCTTATCGCCGCGCAGCAAATGCACGAACCCGGCGAAGTATATGGCGTAAGCAAGGTTGAATTTGGTCGAACGATCGCGCGCCAGAGCGATAGTTTGCTCTGCACTGTTCAATGCCTGATCAGGATGCCCCATGATGCATTGCAGAGGTCCATACGGCGCGAGCGAGTACGCCACCAGTCCGATGGGCGATTCCCACAACATCGCCTGCACCGGCTCGTAGAGAGTGAGGGCTTCCTTGAAATCTCGCTGTGCCTGATCGAGATCGCCGAGCAACATCAGCACATTGGAGCGGACGAAGAGCGCGAGCATGGTGATGATCGGGAAATTCATCTGCTTGGCAAATTTCATCAACCGCTGGCAGCGCTGCGATGCCTCCGCGTAGTCGGCCTCGACGCAGCTCATCATCACCAGCGACTGCAGCGAGCCAAAGGTCAGGGTCGGATCGGTCTCGGGCTTGACCAGCTCCATTACGCGATTGAGCAGCCCCAGAACTTCGCGATTGGTCGGACCTTCGCTCTGCCACAAAGCGCTGGCCCATGAAAATCGAAGCGTGAGTTCCTTGCTCTCGCGCGCGGAGCCGGCCGGCAACGAAGCCAGAAGATTCAGTCCCTCCTGATAGTGACCGATGGCCTGCTTGATCGCCGCCATCTTGACCAATTGATTGCCTGCGCTGCTCAGATATTCGATGCCTTTCTCGAGATTGGCGCTGCGGCTGAAATGGAAGGCCAACTCCGCATAGTGATCCTGCAGACGGTTGGCGTAGATATCTTCGATCGCGCGGCCGGCGCGCTCATGCATCACCTTACGCCGGTCGGCGGTCATCGAATTGTAGGCGACTTGCTGCGTGAGAGAGTGCTTGAACCTCATCGCGGCATCGTGGGCTGAATCATCAAGATAAATGAAGCCGCGATTCTGCAGTTGATGCAGCTCGCGCTCCAGCTCGTTCGCATCGCGGTCCGCGAACGGCGGCAAGAGGATGGAGGAAAATTCGCGGCCGAAAATCGAAAGCCGCTGCAGCAGCTCTTTGTATGATGGCGCCAGCGCATCGATACGCGAAGCGAGCACGCCCTGCACGGTATTCGGCACCTTGAGTGCGCTGAGTCCCTCGGCCGAGGTGCCGGCGAACGTCCCATTTTCGTCGCGGGTCAGAACACCGCGCTCGACCAGGTCGCGCACCAACTCTTCCGCGAAGAAGGGATTTCCTTCGGTAACTTCTCCGACGAATTGTTTGACCGGCGCCAGCTGCGGACCATCGCCAAGAATCGAGGACAGAAAACTTTGCGCCGCCGAGCCGCTGAGCGATTTAAGACCGATCTCGGTAAAATTCTCGCGCGCGGCCCATCGCTCGCTGTATTCGGGGCGATAGTTCACCAGCAGCAGGATTTGCGAGGCATTCAGTTGTCCGGCGAACGCGACCAGAAATTCCTCGCTTCTCGCATCGAGCCAATGAACGTCTTCGACGATGAGGGCCAGCGGCGATTTCGACCCCTCCACATTGAGCAGTCGGATAACCGCTTCGTGCATGAGACGCTGCCGTATTTCCGAGGTAATTTGGCGGACACGCGCATCTTCCGGTCCCACGATCCCGAGCAGCGAGCAAATGTACGGTGCGGCATCGACCAGTTGCTCATCGAGCGAGCGACACTTGTCCAGCACCTTCTGACTGCGGACATCATCGAGGTCTCCGGGAGCAAGATCGAAGTAGTTCGTAAGCAGCGCGCGCAGCGGCACATATGGAAACTGCTTGGCGTGCGAAGCTGCCGATGATTCGACGATGCGCCATCCGGTTTTCAGATTCGATTTGAATTCGTGAAAGAGGCGCGACTTACCCACGCCGGGCTCACCAACCACGGCGACAATTTGTCCTTGTCCGCGCAGGACCTTGTCTCGAGCATCCAGGAGGATGGAGAGTTCCTCATCGCGCCCGACCAGCGGAACCAGGCCGCGATCCTCGGAGACCTCGAAACGCGAGTGCAGGCGGCCGGCGCCCACGACCTCGCGTATCTCGACCGGATCGCGGACTCCCTTCACATGTTGAGGTCCGAGCAATTTGAACTCGAAGTAGCCTTGCGCGAGTTTGAAGGTTGACTCACCGACCGCGATTCCGCCCGGCGATGCGAAGGTTTGTACCCGCGCCGCAAGGTTTACCGCATGACCGATCGCATTGTAGTCGAATTGCAAATCGCCCTTCGGAATGGGCCGAAGGATCATCTCGCCGGTGTTAAGCCCGATGCGGATTTCCAGCGGGGGCTTGCCCTGTGCAATCAGTCGCTCGCGGTACGCGGCGATATTCTCCTGCATCGAGATCGACGCGCGAATTGCCCGGAGAGCATGGTCTTCAATTGCGATGGGTGCGCCGAACAGCGCGAAAATGCCGTCGCCTTGCGACGCGACGACATAGCCTTGATAGCGCTGGACCGCATCGATCATCAGTTGCAATGAAGGATCGACAATCTCACGCGCATCGTCGGGATCGAGATCCTGCATCATGTCGGTCGATCCCTTAATGTCGGAGAACAGGGCTGTTACAGTCTTGCGTTCGCCTTCCGGAACTCCCTTAGCGGTGAGGGCTTGTTTTTCGGCGAGGATGCGCTGGGCTAGATGTCCTGCTGAACGACTCGTGGATGCCGGCGACGGATCGGCATCGGGGGAGGAAGGGCGCGCGCTGAGTTCGGCGCCGCATTGGTAGCAAACGGGTTCCTCGAAGGTGTTCCAGGCGCCGCAGTTATTGCATTGGTGGAGCGGCCCAAGTTCCAGCCGCAGTCCACACTGCTTACAAAATACCGATGAGTCAGGATTATCTAGCTGGCATGCACGACAAATCATTGTGCGGGTGTAAATAGCTCCGGCAAATAGTACTCCGTGCTCGATAGCGATTTGCCGGTGCTGTCTGCACCGCCCGACAAGACGACCAAATCGTAGAGGACGATCGGAGGCGTTGGAGTGCCCGCCGAGAAATCTCTTCGTGCGGTTATCATCGTGTCGCTGGTCGCCTTAAATGTACCTGTTGTCGGATCGAAGCGTTCCGCGGTATCGAGAATGGTATGCAAGTTCGCCGTCTCTGAGCCACCCGCGATCAAAACCTCGCCGGTTCCAGCAGACATATTCGCGCTCGTTCCCTCGGCTATCGGCGCCGCGCTATGTAGAAAGCGTCTGGTCGTCATGTTCTTGACCCGCGTGAAGGAACCGGCAAGCTCGCCGGTAGGCACATAGACTTCCGCTGACGCCGTGACACCGGCGGGTGTGATACCGCCCGCAATCAGTACCGCGTTTCCCTGCTCGATGTTGCCCTGCTTGCTGCAACTCTTAACCGATGCGGGGCAGGCGACGATCGAGGCGGTATGTCCCGCCCGCGCGAAATCCATCGGACGGGCTTCTTGGAAAGTGTCCGTGGCAGGATTGTATATCTCCGCAGTGCGAACGGATTGCGCTGCGAGGTTCGGATAGCCGGCGGCATTCGCTTCGCCGCCCGCAATCAGCACGGTTCCATCGGGAAGAAGCGTTGCGCTGTGGCCATAGCGCGGATGCTTCATGCTCTGCTTGGTGAGAGTGAAGGTTCCGGTAGTTGGATCGAAGATTTCGGCGCTGGCGAGGACTTTACGTTGCTGATTCACACCGCCAGTGATGAGGACCTTTCCAGTCGCCAACAGCGTGGCCTGATGGAGCGCGCGCGCTTCGTTCATCGTGCCGGTAGTCGCAGCGAACTGTCCCGATGGCGCCGGATTCGTCATTGAAATCGGCCATCCGGCTGAAAACGTATAGATTTCGGCGGAAGCGAGTGTGGAGGTGTGACGAGCAGAGCGAGTCAGATCGAGACTGCCGCCAGTGATCAAGACACTCGCGGTCATCGAAATACCATCGGTTCCGGCAACGAATGAGGAAGCGAACAGCGTCGCCTGATGCATCACGCGAGCAGTCGTCATGTTGCCGGTCGCGGCAAATCCCAGGTCGTACAACTGCGTCGGCTGCTGATTGGGTTCGCTCGGATTCGGAATCGCTATCAATGGTCCGAAGAGCTCGGCCGTCGAAGTTGCATTGCCTTGCGCATCGAGGCCACCGGCGACGAGTCCGAAGCGAAACGTGTTCAGGGCCCCATTGCAATTTGAATTACCGCCGATGCTTAGAGGGACTTCCCCGTTGAATTGAAGCGGGCTGGTCGCGAAGGAAGCTCGGGCGGTAGTCATCGAGGGACCGGAGACGAAGCTGTCAGCATTGCCCACGATTGCCGGTGGCAGGATTCCGTCGGCGCAGAGTCCATAGCACGCGAACTCTGCAGGGCAGGCCGGCGTACCTTCGCCGATACCACCCGCTCCGGCGCGCGGCGCGGGGAGTTTCCAGGCAAGGAGCAGCGACATGAAGAGAAGACAAGAAACAACAATCTTGCCCGAAAAGGACAAGAAAATACGACTCATTTTTCCCCCACCGCCCGGATTGGATCACGCTACAAGACGACGCGTAACACGCTGGCAAAGAATAATCAACCCGCGCATCGCAGCCGATTTGGGCGTTCGTCGTCGATGATCCTCTGCTAAAAGATTCCCTCAGAACCATCGTAGGCACACTAAAGGATGAACGAGAGAAGCGCGGAATCATGATGCATCCAGGGCGCGGCGTGGCAGTCTTCGCACATAAACTGCCAGCACCAATCCGATGGCAACAAGCGCGACGCATGAGAGTCCGAAGACATCGCCGACCCGAACATAGAAGGAGCTGCCGGCGGGCCACTCGACCTCGCGCACGTCTCCGCTGGCGATGAAGCGGCTGGCGATTTGTATTCTTCCGGTGGGCGAGATGACCGCGCTGATACCTTGATTTGCGACGCGCACCAGAGGCCGCCGCGTTTCAACCGCCCGCATCGCCGTCATCGCGAGCGCCTGCCGCGCGCCGGCCGTTCCGTACCAGGCATCATTGCTGATATTGACGATAAGGTCGGCGCCGTTCGCGACCGCATCGCGCATCAGATGCGGAAAGATACTCTCATAGCAAATGCGCACCGCGATCCTGATGCCCGCGAGGTTGAATACTGCGTCGCTATCACCACTGTGCAGATGTTGCACAGTCGTGATGGTTCGTAGGCGAGCGCCGAGGAATTGTTGCATCGGCAAGTATTCGCCGAAGGGAACCAGCCTCATTTTGTCGTAGTAGTCGGCAACTTCGCCGGTGCGCGATAGCAGATAGGCGCGATTGAACATCGTTACCTGCCCATGCGCTTGTTTGAATGCCAACGCGCCGAAGAGAATTGGAGTGCCCGAATCGATTGCGAGCTTCACCAGAGCGCTTCGATAGCCCGCGTCTTCCGCCATCGTTGTGGGATAGTTCGCGGTCGGCTGGAAGATGCACATCGCCGCCGATTCCGGCCAAATGATCAAATCCGGATGGAGCGCCAGCGTCTGATGTGTGTTGGTCCGGTACAGGTCGAAGGCTTCGCGCCTGGAACTTGATGTTCGAGCTTGTGTCGGCGGCACTCCTCCGCTGATCAACGCGACCTTCAACCTTCCCGCCGCCGCAGTGGAATCGAGACGCGCCACCGCGATGAACCCGAAGAGCAACGCCAGCGATGGGATCGCGGTCAAACCCCATAAGGCCTTTCGCCTTGCGACAGCGGACGGCCCGACTAGCACTTCATAGAGTTCTACGTTTACGAAAATGATGAGCGCCGAGATTCCGTAAACACCGGTGAACTCCGCGAACTGAATCAGATGGATGTCCTGATAAGCTGCGTAGCCGACCAAATTCCACGGAAAGCCGAGAGGCATTCGCGCCCGCAAACATTCCTGGGCCGTCCACGCGATGGGAAGGGTTATTGCCCTGGGCAGCGATAGAGTTTCGCTCACATAATGAGCGATCGCGACTGCGAATGCGCAGAAGCCCGCCAGCATCAAACCAAGCATCACGAACTCGAGCGCCGATGTGCCGATCGACAGATGCGCATAGTCGCGCAAAGTCGCGAAGACCCACGAACCCGACACGCTATAGAAGGTCCACGCTTGCAACCACGCGATGACCAGGACCTGATACGGCGGGCATCCTCGGATCGCATATAGCAGCGGGACGAATGCGATCCAGCTCAGCAGCGATAGCTCATAGGGCGGAAATGCGAGGGCGAGCAAAAGGCCGCTTGCGACGGCGAGCAGCGTCCGAGCCCCGACTAACCTGCGAGGTATCGAATCGCGCTTGAAAACGTTATCAACCCTTTTCGGAATTGCGATGCTTATACCTTCCCGGCCTCGATGCTCCCGATCTTTACTTGTCGCGGCTCAAAATTCCATAAGGCCGCAAACATTGGAGTTTTGCGCTGACCGTCTTATCGTATCTCCGAGCAGGCCGCCCAGAACTTCGCCGCGATTGCCACGAATCACAAAGCCGACCGGATAGTAGTCGGGAAGCTCGGTCGCGGCGACGTTGTGGTTGTCAACGCCGCGCACCACAGCCTCGCGCCATTCAGGTCGCGGATACGGCTCGGAGATGATGGTTAGTTCACGCATCACCAGAGTTCACGCGCAAAGAGTGGCCTGCCGCCAGAAGCCCTCCGGGGCGAACGGTGGCGGAGCGCAGTGTTTTCGAAGTGTCATGCGACTTTTGATTGGCCGGCAATCGGTATTCGCCTCGGAACGAAGAGCAAAACGAAAAAGGGACCGAGCCGTTTGGTCGTGCTCGATCCGTGTCGCAAGAGTAGGGTTGCTACTTTTTGATCCCCGCCTTCTTCGTACGCGCTGCTGACCCGTACCTTGTACTGAAGCACTTCCGGCATCGACGATTACGGCGCTTGACGAAGCTCGGGGCCAAGTCGTCGCTCCCGCAGTAGCTTATTCGACGCGCCGCATCGCGGACATTTTGAGGCCAGCGCAGTTCCGCAGTCGGCGCAGAACTTGCGACCCACACGGTTGTCGCTCCCGCATATTGTGCAACGCATGTTCCCCGCCCGCGACTCTAGGTGCTCAGTTCC
>CAWILO010000003.1:0-196025 GCA_963836955.1 uncultured delta proteobacterium
AGGATTTGATTTCGAGCATCCCGAAACCATCAGGATCAGACCGAAGGCCACACTAATCCGCAGATACCGCATCGACATTCTCCCTGAGTCAGGTTTACGGAAGGCAAGGTTGGCGTGAGGGAAATACTACCCGCCTTCAACCGTGACGTTCAGGGCAACAGTGCAGATCGCGGGATGAAAGCCAAGCGCGGCTATGGAGCGTCGCCGACCGAAACCAGCACCAGGTACGGAGTCATGCGGTCGTACACGAACCCGTCAACCAGTATCGGCTTCGAATTAGGCCGATCCGCCGACGCCGCGTTCGTCAGTTGAGTCCGCAGTTTCTGGTCTCCTACCACCACCAGCCGCTTGCTCAGAATCAGGCGGTACAAGTTCTGACCCAGCTCGTCGCCTTGATCGAGTTGCAGGCTGTTACTCGTCAAATCGCCGTTGATCGACATCGGGATCGTGCGCCCATCCACGCCCATCCGCACGATTTGCTGATCGACACTGATTCCCGACTCGTCGGGCGCAACCCGCCCGATAAGTTTGATCTCGTGGTAGTGATTCGGGTCGTTAACCGGGAATGGGAAAAACTGCAGCGTGCCCATCATCGCGCCTGGGCGTCCAACACCACCGGCGCCCCTGGGGATCGAGCGTGCGAGCCCGCTGAAATTCATCGAGCCTATCCCTCTCATGTTCCCGACTCCTCCGCCGCCGGGTCCCGCTGCGCCGGCAATCGTGGTGGTCATCGCAAACGTCAGCGCCGCCGCGAATCCCGCAACTGTTTTGTTATTCATGATTTTCCCTCCCGGACGGATTCGACTCTAACCGCCAGTGATCGGACGCTCAGGCTCCGCCACGCAGTACGCGCATCTGCACAGATCCCTCAGTTGGGACATCGTGTAGATAGTCTCGTGGCCATCCACCCATCCGATAAACATCGCCGCTTCGCCCAGTCGCGACAGCTGCCGCACGCGCAGGCTTGCGGGCGACACCTCGCCGTTCACGTTACCCTTGCACGCGTCGCACGGACATCCGCGGCGCAGATTTTCCAGCGGGAAAATGCTGTCGTGACCGTCGACCCATTGCACGCCGACGGCATAGCGCCCCACTTCGTGAAGGCCCTTGATCTTCGGACTCTTTGACTTGATGAGCGGCATCGGTGCAGTCTCCGAAGTATAGTCCACGCGCCTCCCGCTGTGGAGATGTTATTTTTGCCGCCGGCTTTTGTAAAATATGGCGGCGGTAGTCAAACAAACCGAAAGTTCGCGACACAACCACCGTGTACGCCGGTAGTTCAGTAAAAAGAGGAGTTTTGAATCATGGACGAAAAAGCAAAAAAACAGGCACCGTTGATGATTCCGTACGGACTATTCGTTCTCGGCGCTGCCCACGGCGGCAAAGCCACCGCGGCGACCGTCAACTGGGTCACGCAAGCCAGCTTCAACCCGCCGCTGGTGGTGGTCGGGATTAAGAAGGACTCAGGCTCGCATGCGATGGTGAAAGACTCGAAGAAGTTTGCACTCTCGATGCTCGGCGCGGGACAGAAACCGATCGCCGGTGCGTTCTTTCGCCACGTCGAACCCAAGGACGGCAAATTCGGTGACTTCGCGTTCGAGAACGGCGCCAATGGCGCACCGATCATCAGCGATGCGCCAGCGTCCGTCGAGTGCGAAGTCGTCGGCTTCTACGAGCTCGGCGATCACAGCGTCGTCGTCGGCAAAGTCACTGAGGCGCACGTCAAGCGCGACGCCGAAGCATTGACGATGAAAGAAACCGGATGGAACTACGGCGGCTGAAGAATCGAACTGATGGACTCGGCTGGGATCAGTTTCGTTTCAATGAAAAACGCGCTCGAGCGGCTGACAGCGAATGCCAGCCGCGAGCTACTCGTCAAGCAGCCGCATTGGGGCGACGCAATCCTGTGCGACGGGCTCCTCTATGCGGCGCGCGCGCTCGAGATCGACGCCCCCGTCGAGGCTGCCCAGCGATGGTTCGCGCCAAAGCTGGCGCCCGGTCCGCGTACCAGCGGATGGTTCTGGTTCTGGGCGGCGGAAGCGCTGCCTGCGCTCGACCTGAATCTGAAGACGAACGACCCGCGCTACTTCGAGTACGCACGCGCGATCGTCAGCTTCATGAAAAACTCGGCCGCGCGAACTCGCGACGGCGCCTACGTTCCGCATCCGCCGGCGCTCGAAGTGTGGATCGACGTCTGCTACTTCACAGCCCCCGCGCTCGCATTGTTTGGGCGAATCTCCGACGATGCAGCGATGGTCGAACGCGCCGCGGACCAGGTTATCGTTCATCACGATCATCTCGCCGACTCCCACAGCGGACTTTTCTGGCACGTCGCCTACCTGGAGCGGAAATCGCATTCGCCGTGTTTGTGGGCACGCGGCAATAGCTGGTTTTCGATCGCCGCGCCTCAAGTGATTGCCGAAATCGATGCGGCCGGCCTATCGCAGCCGCTCGCGGCAAAGGTTGGCAAGATCGGTGCGGCGCTGGCGCGTCAACTCAATAAAGTTGCGGCGCTGCAGGACGATTCCGGCCTATGGCACACGGTGATCGATCGCGACGATTCTTACCTCGAAGCGTCGGCGGCCGCCGGATTTGCTATCGCACTTGGCCGCGCGATTCGAAGCCGGCTGCCCGGTCTCGACGAGCCTCGCGCGCGCGACGCTTACTCGCGCGCACTTGGCGCCATTTGCTCGAAGATAGACTCGGCCGGCGCGTTCACCTGCGTGTCGCAGCAGACGCCGCCGGGCAACTTTGACTTTTACAATTCGATCGAAATCGGGACTGCGCCGTTCGCGACCGGCGTATGCATGATCGCGCTCAGCGAGGCGATTGAGACAGGAACATGGCAAACAAAAAAGTCGTAGTGCTGCCTGGTGACGATGCGGCGCCCGAAGCGATGGGCGCGACGATGGATGCGCTGCGCGCCCTCAAACTCCCGATCGACTACGTCGAGTTCCCACCGGGCGAAAAATGGGTGCGTGGCGAGACCGATGCGGCCGCGCGGAAGGCGATCGACGCTTCCGACACGACGCTGTTCGGCTCCACCTCGGGCAAGACCACCGCAATCACCTATCTCAGATGGGGCAAACAGACGTTCGCGAACGTACGCCCGGTGCGCTACTCGAAGGGTTTTCATAGCCCGCTGGCAAGGCCCGAGGGGATCGACTTCGTTATCGTGCGGGAAAATCTCGAGGACTTGTACCTCGGGGTCGAAGGTCCACTCGAAGCGCTCGCGCCTCTCAAGCTGATGAGCAAAATTCTGCGCGCGCCGCTCAACACGTCGGAGCGTGGCATCTACGCGATCAAGGTGATCACCGAACGCGCGACGCGGCGCGTCGCCGAGTTCGCGTGCCAGCTTGCTATGAAGCGCAAGCGCGCCGGTGGCAAGGGCAAGCTCACGTGCACATCGAAGTACAACATGCTGCGCGAGTCCGACGGCCTCTTTCGCAAAATCGTCGAGGAAACTGCGGCCAAGTATCCCGAAATCAAGTACGAACAGTTTATCGTGGACGACTTCGCGCGACGGCTCGTGCAATCGCCGCACGATCTCGACGTGGTGGTCGCGCCGAATCTCTACGGCGACATCCTGTCCGACGCGGCTGCTGGCACGATCGGCGGGCTCGGGCTTGCTCCCAGCGGATGCTACGGCGACGACTACGCGTACTTCGAGTCGGTGCACGGCACGGCGCCCGATATCATGGGGATGGGAATCATAAATCCTTCGGCGACGATGCTATCGGCGGCCTTGATGCTCGAGTACCTGGGCTTCGACGCCGACGCGTCGCGTCTCGACGCCGCTGTTCGCAAGGTTTACGCCGACGGCCGCGTGCTCACGCCAGACCAGGGCGGCACCGCCAAGACCCCGGAGTTCACGCGCGCCGTAATCGCGAACTTGTAGCTGTCCCAAAAGTATCCGAGTCTGCAAGCTGGAAGCGCATGATCAAGGTGCATCTTGATACGGATTTAGGCGGCGATATCGACGACCTCTGCGCGCTTGCGATGCTGCTGCGATGGCCGGATGTTACTCTCACCGGAATTACAGTGGTGGGCGACACCAATGGAATAAGGACTGGCTATACGCGCTATGCGCTCGGGCTCGAAGGTAGGACTGACATACCTGTCGCGGCGGGTGCGGATACTTCTCAAGGCTTCTATCGGTCTGAGTTGCCTCCGCAGGACAGCAGATATTGGCCGGTGCAGGCCGTTCCTTCTCCTAACCTTCCCGAGCAGGCTGTCGAACTGCTCAAGAAAAGTGTCGAGGACGGCGCTACTATCATAGGTATAGGTCCTTTTACGAATTTTTATCTTCTGGATAGGCAATACCCAGGAATTTTGAAGCAGGCTAGACTCTTTCTCATGGGAGGTTTTGTCTATCCGCTCAGAGCGGGTTACCCGGATTGGAAAAATGAATTTGATTTCAACGTGCAAATCGACGTCAAGTCATCGAAGCATGTTCTTACCAATTCCAATCCGACGCTGATTCCAATGTCAGTCACGGCGGAAACCGCGCTTCGAAGATCTTCAATCGAAAAAATACGAACTGGAGGCGCATTGGGTCAGCTACTCGCGCACCAGGCGGAAGTCTTTGCCGCAGACGAGAAAATGGACGCGAAGTATGGCGCAACATGCGCGAATGTGCCTGCCGACATCATAAATTTCCAGCATGACCCATTGGCCTGCTCGATAGCTGTTGGATGGTCTGAAGGAGTCGAGCTAGAAGAAGTTCCTCTGACTATCGAGGAAGAAGGCAGATGGCTCCACGAGCGAATCGATAAGTCAGGCCGAAATATGAGAATCGTGACGAAAGTAGATGGTCCCCGCTTCAGTGAGTTTTGGGTCAAGCGGATAACCAGCTCGTGAAATCACGATCGAACCGGTTAGGACTTACTGCCATCGTTTCGGAACATTGATGAGCCTTTGGACTCCCAGCTCTTTGCACCATTGTTCGAATTGCTCGCGCGGCACACCGGAGAACTTCAGATCTTCCAGGGTGTCTCCTGGCGCCACCGTTTCCACCAGCGTCGCCAGCTTGCGGTAGAGCAAGGCTTCTTCGCGGCGCTCTTTCAAAGTCGCCGCTAACTGCAGCGCGCCGCGCGGCTTGACCTTCCATTGGAGCGGGTCCGCGGGAATCCGCTCGAGCCGTTCGTACGACCTTATCAGCATCCCGGCGCTCTTCTTGCCGAAGCCTGGCAGCCCGGGAAATCCGTCGGCGCTGTCTCCAGTCAGCGCCAGGAAATCCGGCATGCTCTCCGGACCGAAGCCGCGCTCGGCGCGAAACGCGGACTCATCCGTAACTTTTCTCTGGCGCCGATCGACCTGCACCACTCGCTCGCCGCGGATGCATTGGCCTAGATCCTTGTCCGGCGAGAGAATCCTCACCTGCTCGACTTCCTCGCGAAACCGACGCGCCCCGCTGGCGAGTCCGTCGTCGGCCTCATACTCGCGCATCGGCCAGGCAGCGATTCCAATCGCGCGCACCGCGCGTTCCGCCGCATCGAACTGGGAGCGCAGCTCGGGCGGAACACCGTCGTCACTCTTGTACGGCGCATACATGTCATTGCGAAACGAACGAATCGGATTGTCGAACACCACCGCAATATGCGTGACCGCTTCGTCGGGGTCGTGGAGCAGCGCTAGCATCGACTCGACAATGCCAACTGTCGCTTTCGCATCCGCGCCCGACGGTTCGCGGTGATCCGGACGCGGAGAATAGTGCGCGCGATAGAGCTCGTAAGTCCCGTCGACCAGATGCAACTTCACGCCGCGAGTGTAGCACGGGGAAGGAGGAAATCACTTTATTTGATGTGAAACGCGCGGTGGGTTTCACACTTCCTTCGGCAGGGGTGACCCCTGCACCCGGTGTCAATCGCAAAGTTGCGCGCAGCGCGCTACTTTGCTCTCGGTCGCCAGTCTCGGCTGGCAGAAATCCGGTTCCCTTTCCCACTATGGGAAAGGGGTCAGGGGTAGGTTCCGCTACGCGTCGTGCTTGCAATTACTTCAATCGGTACGTTTAAGTTTGCGATTTCTTTGGCAATGGACGCGTCTTCATCCCTTTGCCAAATTCGGTCGCTTTCCCAGCTGCGGCCGCTGTCTGTAGCAATTTCTTGCTGACACTTTTCTACCTGGTCTCAATTTTTTGGCCTGCTGATTGCTCTTAAATCAGCCGCCTTTGAAAAAACCACCGACGCCTCTAATCATGCCTGACAACATGAGGGCTACATCAATGAGAATCTGGAAAAATCTTCTGCCATTTCTGACTATTGCGGTGATGACCGCCCTTCCCTCTTACCTTTTCGCCGCGGAGGTCCGAGTAACTACTGTAACGACTGTCGATACCGTGCGGCCCGGGGATACGATCCGGCCGGGCGAAATTATCAACCGATCGAATGCTCCTTGATTTCTTTCTAGCGGAGCCATCAGCTTTTTCAGGTTGCCGATGCGCCGTTTTCAGGCCTACCTAGCGACGTCTCGGGCGAAATTACGCGCTGGTAGATGAGGCGGATGGAATGCCACTTCGCGTTTGTGTCTTCGAGCAGACTCGGATTGGCCGCCGCCGTATCGAGTCGCAACCGAGAAATATTCGCCGCAGTGTGTGCTGGGCGCGGACTGGCTCGCTACAACGGAGGTACGTCGCCGGGCTGCCGTTTCCCTGATACGATCCGAACGATCCCGCGAATCGCTACCGAAGATAATCATGGAACTACATTCCACTATATCGCCCGATGTATTCGGACGACTATCGATATCCGCTACCCCGAGATGGCGCTATCCGCAGGACTCGTCAGTCGCGATCAACTTTCACGTCATGGGGCACAGTCTGGCCCTGAACAAAGCTATCGAGCGTCGAGGTATCGGTGTTCTCGATCACTTTCGCACGACGATTCCCTTGCGAGCTATCGCTCCAAGATCGCGATGTTGTTTTTCGAGCCGGTCAAGTTGAGCGCTTTGCGCTTGCTGGCGTACATGTTCTGAGCTTTGCCACCGACGAAGGTTTCATCTACTTCGACGATGCCATCCAGCGGGAGAACGTCGCCCTTCATCGCGCAGCGCCAGCGCATGCAGAGATACCAGCTTGTGTGATAGGCGTACGTCGATTCCTCTCCGAAGATGACACGATGGACCTGTAGAGCGCTGATCCCTTTCTTCGCAGTCAGAATCAGAAAAGCGACTTTGTACCAAAGCTTGAGCGGTATTTTGGTGTTCTCAAAGATCGTCTTTGTGATCACGCTGAAACGATAGCCGCGCCGCTCGCCGCATCCCTTGTTGCAGCACACCCAATGGAACGGGCGCGCCTTCAATGCGTAGATGCGCTCTTTGCTCTTGCATCGAGGGCACCGCACGCCGGAAGGCCAGCGCATCTCCATCAGGAAATTCTTGCAGTCATCTTCGGTGCGAAACTGTCTGTCGAATGCGTCTAGTGTCTGCATGGTGATATAGTAGTGCAGTTCATGATGACTGTCAACTCCCGACTAATCCCTGTGGGAAAGGGGTTAGGGGTAGGTTCCGCTACGCGTCACCTGTGCTTGCAATTACCTCAATCGGTACGTTTAAGTTTGCGATTTCTTTGCAATGGACGCGTTTTCATCCCTTTGCCAAATTCGGTCGCTTTCCCAGCTGCGGCCGCTGTCTGTAGCAATTTCTTGCTGACACTTTTCTACCTGGTCTCAATTTTTTGGCCTGCTGATTTTACGGGATGCTACGGTTCCGCTACCTTGATGCGGACCGGGCTGACGATATCTGGATGTACAATCGCGAGTCGCGACGGCTGCGGCGCGAGACCGAATCGGCGCAGTCGGACGCAATTGCTTCATCGCCAACCTTCGGCGCCGGTATCAGCGGCGGCCAATTTGCTGGAGTGGCAAACGTTCCCACGGCGGCCTTTGCCAACAATATAGATTCGGATTCGATCTTCGGCTTTTCGGCGAACCCAGCCAACTACAGATATCGGTTTCTCGGCGAGCGGCGAATGCTGGCGCCGGTGCACGCGATCCAGGAAGGGACCTGCTCGGCGAACCGCATGAGGTGCATGGAGAACTGGGAAATCCGTCGGCTCTACGTGGTCGAAGCTGATGCCAGGGCAAACACCAACATGTCGATCCCGACGCGAATTCTCTACGTCGATTCAGAGGGATGGTTTATCACCGCGTCGGATCAGTACGATCGCAACAATCGACTCTGGAAGTCGCTGGCGAATTTCGTCACCTACGACGATCGGTCGGCGCCTGGCGCCCGCGTCGCGATTTATCCCTACCGGCGGTTTTTCCAGATTGGGATGATCGATGCGGATCTTGAAAGCGGCTACACCTCGGTCGCGTCGATGCCTGGATCGAGCGCGCCCGGTCCGGACAGCTGGTATATCAACATGGGCGCCGTGGACAATTCATTCTTCACGCCCGGAAATCTTGAAATTGCGAGCAACCGGCCATAGCTGGACGACGCTCGCATCGCAAGCAGTGAGAACGATCCCCCTTTCGTCAGGGAAGGGGGATTTTTCTTGTGATAGGTTCTTTATCAGCGAAATCGAACCAGGATGGAAGCAGAATCTAGAATCGCGCGCAAAAAAGATGCGCTGTAAGAGGACCCGCTCCTTCATCCTCTCCCTAACAGGGAGAGGAGACAGAACGTGGATGCGACTTCGAATCGCGACATCGATGTTCTGATCGTAGGCGCGGGGCCTACGGGACTCGTGCTGGGGCTGTGGCTTACTCGGATGGGCGTGCGCGTGAGGATCGTCGACCAGACTACGGAGCCGGGGACGACGTCGCGAGCGCTTGCGGTGCAGGCGCGCACGCTCGAGCTGTACGACCGGGTGGGGCTCGCTGACGCGGTCGTCGAGCGCGGACGAAAGGCCGTCGCGGCGAATCTCTGGGTATCGGGCAAGAAAGTGGCACGCTTGCCCGTCGGCGATATCGGCGTCGGCCTGAGTCCGTTCCCTTACGCGCTGATTTTTCCGCAGGACGAGCACGAGCGTTTGTTGATCGCGCGGCTGGGCGAGGCGGGCGTCGAGGTCGAGCGCCGGACCGAGCTGTCCGGTTTCGAGGATTCTGGCGGACACATGCTCGCACGCCTGAAACATCCAGATGGAACCGAGACGACGTGCGCAGCGTCCTACATTGCCGGATGCGACGGCGCGCATTCCAGAGTGCGAGAGACACTGAAGATAGGTTTCCAGGGCGGTGCGTATGCCCATCTTTTTTATGTTGCCGACGTCGAAGCCACCGGCACGGTAATGAACGGCGAGATACACGTCGGCCTGGATACCAGCGACTTTCTGGCGATGTTCCCGCTGAAGGCTGAGGGGCGCGCGCGGCTTATCGGCACCGTGCGCGAGGAAGCCGAGCATCAGCATGAGAACCTGTCGTGGAACGACGTGAGCAGGCGCGTGGTCGAGTGGATGCGAATCAACGTCGAGCACGTGAACTGGTTCTCGACTTACCACGTACACCATCGCGTCGCCGATCGTTTTCGCCAGGGTCGCGCGTTCATCCTCGGCGACGCCGCGCATATCCACAGTCCGGTTGGTGGACAAGGCATGAACACCGGAATCGGCGACGCGGTTAATCTCGCGTGGAAGCTCGCCGCCGTGCTGCGGGGGCATGCGGATGCGTCGATCCTGGACAGCTACGAGCCGGAGCGAATCGCCTTCGCCCGGCGGCTGGTCGCGACGACCGATCGCGCCTTCACGGGAGTGACGAGTCGCGGCGCGATCGCGCGCCTCGTGCGGCTGCAAATCGTGCCACTGGTGCTGCCGCCACTTTTCAAGGTCGCGACTGTGCGACGCTTCATGTTTCGCACAGTTTCACAGACAGCGGTGAACTACCGGGGAAGCATCCTGAGCGAAGGTGCAGCGGGAGAGATTCACGGTGGCGACCGGCTGCCCTGGGTGAAGCTTAACGGCGTCGACGCGGACAACTTCAAGCCGCTGACTTCGATGAACTGGCAGGTCCACGTGTACGGGGACGCCGCGCCCGATCTCCGGACGTTGTGCGACGCGCGAAAATTGCTGCTGCACGTCTTTCCGTGGCAGCCGGAGATGGGCCGCGCTAGAATTCTACGCAACGCGGTCTATCTCGTGCGACCCGACGGCTATGTGGCCGTCGCGGATCCCGACGGCCGCGCCACCGCGATCGCGTCTTACATGGACGCGCGCAAGCTCACACCTCTGTCATCGTAAAGTTACTTCGCGACGGCACCTCATTGTATTGATGCGACCTTGAGGGCGTTCAGTTCGCGCCGCGTCGTCTTCGCGGGCAATCTTACTCTTCGGAGCGCGATTCACTGCGTTGGGACCGGGAAGCACCCGTATGATCGCCATCATCCCCTGATCCTCGTGGTTGAGGATGTGGCAATGGTAAACGAAGTCGCCAATATCGGGACGGCGGAAATCCATCCTGACCGTAACGCTTGGGTAGGGGTGTGCAGGATTTCCATCCCAATAGGGAACCTCGATCATATCCATCAGCTGGCCTTGCAGAGCCTGGACGGGCTGGCTGCCGTTGATCTGGAAATGATTCTGCGCGAGCACCATGAAGTGGATCTGATGGAAATGGAATTCGTGGTTTTCCTGCGCGCGATTCTCGATCGTCCAGTCCTCGACTGATCCCTGCGTGGTCGTAACGGCAGGCGGATTGTTGGGCGAGAAAACCACCGGCATCTGTCCGTCGACCGTGATGAAAAATTTGGTGAAGTCCGCATTATCGGAGAAGTACAGTTTGCGCTTCGCCGTGACCGGCGCGTCGGCCAATCCCTCAAACCGCTGACGCCATGGCTTCGAGCGCTTGGCTGTTACTCGAGCGTCCTGTCCGAGATCGTCGCCGACGGCCAGGATGTTTGCCAGCACGCGTTGCGTATCGTTGTCGCCGTCGAGACCGGTATCAATAGCCTCGTCAGAAACTGTGCAGCCTTCACCTTCTGGGAAGGTCCGGTGACGATGAATTCCATCCGCGAGGCGGGCGGCAAGCGAAGGTGCGTGACGGGAATCAGCTTGCCTTGCTCGGTGCCGTCCTGCGATCCAGTCGGAACTCCGTCGAGCGCCACCAACTGGATTGGCTGTGCGGTCCCGTCATACACGACCTCCAGATCCAGAATGGTATCGGCGGACGCGTTACACGCGCCAGAACTGCTTCTCGTTCGGCTCCATCTTGATGACGGCCGGCGTCAGCGCTGGATATGCGATCGGGGCATAGTTGAGCGACAGGTCCCAAGACGGTATCTGGCCCATCGGCATGGGATTTCCGGCGACGTTCTGGTCGCGAATCACGAGCAGTCTTTGCGGCAATCCTGCGACGGCGGGTTGAATGTCCTCGATGCCGTCGACGACGATCGCGCCGGATGCGCCACCCTGCAACGGCTTTCTCGGCGATTCCGTGGATGTGCGGATGGTACCAATAGAGGCCCGGCGGTTCGTCGAACGGGAACGCCACGTCATAGTTAAACGAATCACCGGAGTTGATGATCGTGTGGATCACTTCGTCGGAGTGGCAGGTCGGCGACGTGTTGGTGCCGTGATAGTGGATGTTCACCGACGAGGAGTCCATCGTGGCCGCGCCACAGACAGTAGCGGCGTTGGTCGCCATCTGCATCGCGCTCGCAGCGGTCGGGGTCGGAAGATTGTTCTCTTCACATTGATGATCAGATGGTCTCCCGGACGGACGTGAAGCGTGGGCGATTCGGTGCCGTCGGGCGTCGTGAAACAGTAAAGGGTTCGACCATCCGCATCCTGCGCCGTGTTGTAGGACAGGTTGACCGTCAGCACACCGTCCTCGCTGAAACGAGCGGGAGGATTTGTGACGGTGCTGCCGGCGGCGAAGCGGGGGCACGGACTGCCCTGAGCCGCAACGGATATCGGTGTAGCCAGGAGCGCGAGAATCACGAACAGATCCAATCGGAAATATTTCACGCCGTCCTCCCCAGATCAGTTATGTCAGTTGTCCGAGCGAGCAGGCTTGCTGTTTGATGGCGACGACCCGCTTCGCCGCGCAACCGTATCAAGGATGGGCGCTCCTCGTATGCGCGCACTTGCCAAATAAGGATGATCGGCGACTGGGCCGGTCTACAAAATTTATGTCAAGTGAAAGTTTCGATGCTCAAGAACCGAGCCGGATGACGCGCAATGCGGTTGACTTGCGACACGAACGCGCGGATAAATTTCACTAACTCCCAGACGGGAGGTGCATATGCGATGAATACCAACTTTGAAGATCTTGCCGCATCGCGCACGAGTGCACCTCCGTTGAGCTGGAGCAGTCGCCGGTAACCAACCGGTAATCCCCGACATCCCGACCACGGAGGCAAAAGCTCCCGTGGTTTTTTTGCGTCCAAATCGGGCGGCCGCGCCGGTATCGCGGGCGACTCCGCGCGATGCGATCGACGATTCAATTTTCACGTTTTGAAAATCGCAATGGAGGAACGAAGCCATGAGGGAACGTACACAACCGAAAACCAGAGATGCGCGAACACAACTTCTAACTATTGAGGCAAGAGATGACTACTGCTTTAGAGATCGACGAATCATTACTCGACGCGTTCATCGGTGACGGATCGATCACCGACGTCCTGTACGTGGTCCGCAGCGGGAAAGAGGCTACTGTCTATTGCTGCCGCGGCTCGGCCGAGTACGGAGGGGGGCTGGTCGCGGCAAAAGTTTACCGTCCGCTCGAGCGCCGCAATTTTCGCAACGATGCGATCTACCAGACCGGTCGCGACGCCGTGCTGAGCAGCCGAACCAGGCGAGCATTGGCGAAAAAATCCCGTCACGGGCGCGAGGTCCAGTACGGAACCTGGATCAACGCCGAATTTCAGACAATTCGGATGCTGCACGAGGCGGGCGCCGATGTGCCCGAGGTTTTCTCGCAGTCGAACGGCGCGATCCTGATGGAATACTTCGGCGACGAGGAGGCGGCAGCGCCGATGCTCATTCGCGTCGCGCTGCCGCGCGAGGAAGCCGACAAATTTCTGCGCCGAATTATCGACAACATGACGCTGTGGCTCGGAAACCATCTCGTGCACGGCGACTTGTCACCGTACAACCTTCTGTGCTGGCAGGGCAGGATCGTCGCGATCGATTTTCCGCAGGCGGTCGACGCGCGGGTCAATCCACGTGCCCGATCGTTGCTGAACCGCGACCTGGAAAATGTGTGCGGGCATTTCGAAAAATACGGAATTCGCGCAGACGCGACGAGAATCGCGAACGCGCTGTGGGCGAATTACCAGGTGGGCCGATTGTAGAGATGGAATCCTGGCGAGCTAGTCGATGCGCATTATACCGCGACGCGGCTCGGCCGTTTCGCAGATCGCCTCCGCTAGCGGCAGGCCCATCTCGGAGTGCGAGAGTTGCGGCCACATTGACCGCGGCTAGCTGAAGATTACTTCGCGGACGTGGTTGGTGTCGTTGTATTCGCGGACCAGGGCTATCTTGTCGCCCGCGAAACGGAAGTAGAAGTGATAGCGGTTCGCGTAGTTCCGTCCCTAGTTGGTGATTGCATTCGATTCGGCCTGGATAGCTACCGAGTTCCCCTCTGCGATCACTGTGAGGATTCTCATGTCGAGGCGATTGGGGAATGCGCGGCGCAAGTTGGTCTCCATCAGCTGGGTCGCTTCTTTGCCGTGAAGGACCGGCACCTGCTTGAGGCGGCCCATCGGATCGAACTCGAAGTCGTCGGTAACCATCGCAGAAAGGGTTTCCGCTTCGGGCCATTCGAGGGCTTTGACGAATTTAATGGCTAGCTGTTTTTGCTCGTCGAGAGTCATTGGCTCAGTACTCCTTGGTGGAGAGGTGGGAGTAGCATCCGAGAATTCTAGTAGAAACGGGACTCGCCTGGCGGGCGCGTTTTCCAGCGGCGGTGAATCCAGTTCCAGTGATCGGGATGCTTGCGGACCATCTGCTCGAGCGTGTCGGAGTAGCGCTGCGTGTACTCGCGCACGGCAGCCTCGCGGTCGCGCCTTTTCTCGGGGTAGAAGGCGGGCATGATCGTTATCTTGTGATGAATCGAGTCGCCCTGCCGGATCATGAACACCGGCATCACTGGCGCGCCGGTGGCGATCGACAATCGCGCGATACCGTCGCTGGTCGACGCAGGCATCCCGAAGAAATCCACGAACACGCCCTTGCGCACGTCGAGGTCGAGCGCGATTGCGATCATCCAGTTCTGCCGCAGCATCCGCATCATCTCGCGTCCACCCGCCTTGCGCTCGATTATGTGATTGCCGTAGCGCACGCGCTGGGTGCAGACGGCGGCGTCGATCAGCGGATTGCGCAGCGCGCGATGCACGATCGCAAGACGGTAGCCGTAGATCGATTGCGCGATCTGCATCAGCTCGAAGTTTCCGAAATGCGCCGTGAGCACGAACAACCCGCGGCCGTTGGAGCGGCGCTCGGCCTCGTCCCAATTTTCTTTGCCCTCGTAAGTGGCGACCTGCTCGATGTTGGCGCGGCTGAGTTCGGGCAGATGAGTCCATTCGGCGAGCACGCGTCCCCAACTGCGATACATCGCGCGCAGAATGTTGAGGCGCGCGGCCGGCGTCATCTCGGGGAAAGCGATCTCCAGGTTCTTGAGCGCGATCGGCCGGTTGGGCCGATCGAAATTCATCGCCCATCCACCGAGGCGCGCGCCCGCGCTTACAGCCCGCGCCAGCGGCATCGCACGCAACGCTGTGGTGACGGCGGTTATACCAGTGTATTCGATTCGCGCCTGAACGGCGCCAATTTGCCTGGCCATCGGAGATCGAGAATGCTCAAAGAGGACGGCGGCGCGCAAGCGGGGGAAGAAAGATCACCAATCGAATGTGAAACCCCTCCGTGGGTTTCACGCTTCCTTGGGCAGGGGTAACCCCTGCACCTTAGTATTAAGAAAAAGATTCAGGCATCGCTTCCTTACGGCGCGATGCCTGGGGTTACTCCAGCTGCTACGCCCGCCTTGGTTGCCTCGAGCGCGCTTGACGACGCCGCCGCAAAAGCGCCGCCACTCGTCATAGGACCTGTCCCGACTTTGCCCGTGCCCGGATCTAGCGGCGCTACCGCCGGGCCGGTCGTGACGAATCGCCCTGCCGACGCCGAGTACGGTGCTGCCGTGGACGCAGCGCTGTACGTCGTCGCGGAAGCAGGAACGGTGGTGACGGCCGTGGTCGTCGTACTAGTCGTCGAGTAGCCGGTCGTCGTCTTGTTCATCGAGGTCGGCCCTATCTCCGTGGTGTTGAACGGAGTGTCGGGGCTGCCGCCGCTCGACGGCGCGGATTCGTACGCGGCACCCGGATTCTCAGGTCCCGGAGGCGCCGGCGGACCGCTGTAAGGCGCGTTCAGGTCGGCTGCGGGAGAAACAGGAATCGAGAAGCTCGGCTTGTAGACCTGGCGGATCTGCGAGGCCGGCATATCGTGGATTTCCTTGCGCCCGAGCGAGTTCACGAATTGCTGACGCTCGTCGAGTGCGAGCTCGCGCAGTTCGCTCTTGTTGCGAACGATATGCGGAGTCAGGAAGACGATCAGGTTGTCCTTCTGCTTGTCGGTCGACTTGTTGCTGAACAGGTTGCCAATCACCGGGATGCTCGAGACGAACGGAACCCCCTGGTTGGTGATCTGATCCTGGCTGGCGAGCAGGCCGCCGATGACCGCGGTGCGATGGTTCTGTATCAGCACTGTGGTCGAGGCGGAGCGGATAGTCGTCGTCGGTCCGAGCGTGTTGGTCTGGGTGCCGTTGACGACGTTGGAAACTTCTTCGTAGAGGTCGAGCTTGACGTAGTCGCCCTCGGAAACCTGCGGCACGATGTCGAGCGTGATACCGACGTTCTGGCGCTGGACCGAATTGAAGATTTGCCCAGGCAATCCGGCGTTGGCGGCAGCCGAGCCGACAAAAGGCAGATTCTGACCGACGACAATCATCGCTTCTTGGTTATCGGCGGTGAGGAGGGTGGGCGCCGAGAGTACGTTGGCATGAATATCGGTCTCGAGAGCGGTGATTAGCGCGATATCGCAGGGGACATTCACCGTCGAGGAGGTCGTGGCGGTCCCAGTGACCGTGGATGCAACCGCCCCGGGGATCGAACAAAGGCTCTTCGAGGCGAGGCCGAGGCCAAGACCGGTCAATCCGAGCGGGTTGCCGAGCGTGTTCTGAAGCTGCCCGAAATTAACCGTACCGAAACCGAGCGTGCTGCCGCTGATCGACGTGCTCGCGCTGAAATTGACCCCCAACTGACGCTGGCGCTCGGCGGAGACCTCGACGATGATGGCCTGGACGAAAATCTGCACCCGCGGGGTGTCGAGGTCGTCTATAATCTGCTTGAGGGTCTGCCAGTCCTGCGGCGACGCGCTGACCACCATCGCATTGGTCGCGGGATCCGCGGTGACATTCACCGGATAGGAGAAATCGACGCTCTTGCCGGCGGAACTGGCCGACGCGGGACCAGTGTTGCCGCCCGACGAGCCGCGCCCGCTCATCCCGCCGCCGCCAAAGCCGCTGGCGCCGCCGCTACCACCAAAGCCGCCACCGCCACTGGAACCGCCGAAGCTGGCACTACTGGCCATCCCACCGTATCCGCCACCGCCGAAGCCGCTCATGCCGCCGAAGCCACCGCCCATCCCACCACTGGCAGCGCTGTTGAAGCTGGCACGGCCGAGCGAGCCCTTGCCTGTGGTCGGCGAGAGCGTAGTCGGGCCGCTGCCGCCGTTGAGCAGGTTGTTGAGCACCTGGACCATCTCGAGCGCCTGCGCATTCTTGAGCCGGTAAACGTGGATTCGCGACGTGGCCAGCGGCGGAGAGACGTCGAGCTTCTGGACTATTTCCTGGATCTCACGCATCTGCATCGGCGGCGCCATCACGACCAGGCAATTGGTGCGTTCGTCCGGGATTACCTTGTAACCCATCCCGGGCCCCGTCGCCGACGCCGACATCACGCCCATCTGGGGCCGCGCCATCTGCGGGTTTGCGCTCGCGCCTTGCAGCTTGGCGGCCATCAGCTGATCGATCTCGGGCGCGAGCTCGCCGGCGAAGGCGAGCTTCAGTGGGATGACCGCTATGGACTGCTGTTCGCCGCGGACGTCGAGGCTGCCGATTATCTCGAGCAATCGCTCGACGTTGTACGCGTCATCGGTGACGATAACTGTGTTGTCCTGAGGAAAGGCAGCCACCAGGCCGTCGTGTGAAACCATCGGCTGGATCACGCCGATGACGGAAGCCGCGTCGATATTCTTAAGCCGCACCATCCGGGTAACGTATTCGTCGCCGCGTGCCTCGGCGGGGGTCTGTGATTCGGTAAGCGGCGCGTTCGAGCGCACGTTGCGGGCGGGCTCAATCTTGATGATCTTGCCGGCCTGAACCGTGGTGAAACCTTTTACCTGGAGGACGGATTGGAAGATCGAGTAGGCCTGTTCGGGAGTGACTTTGCTCGGCGAGATGATCGTGACCTTGCCGCGCACCGATTCGTCGATGATGAAGTTACGGCCGGTTATCTCACTGATGAACTTGGCGAGAACGGGAATATCCACGTTCTGAAAGTTCATCGTGATTGTATTCTGGGGAGGCAGCCCACCGGACTCGGCGAGGGCGGAGGATCGGAAATGTAAGGTGCCGAGCAGGACTGCGGCAGTAAACGCCCCAACCAAAAACCGGTTCATGCGAGCATCCTCCGCATTCGGGTCAAAACGTCGTGAGCTTATTTCACGACCGCTAATAAGCGCAACCCGAAATGTTGCAAATGTTTCAGGGCTCGGCGACTATGACGATCACCGACCCGATTTGATTCAATCGAACCCAAAGAAAGTGGCAATTGGACCGTTGGCCGGTTCTGCACGGACCCGGACCGGTAAAATAGTAAAAAACGGACTGCAAAGGTGACGGATTGCGCTACGAACTCCTGATTGGGCTCAGATACCTGCGGGCGCGCCGCCGCGAGCGATTCGTCTCGCTGATCGCGATCATCTCGCTGGCCGGGATAACTATCGGGACCTTCACCTTGTCGGTCGCGTTGTCTGTCATGAGCGGGTTCGAGAAAGATCTGCGCGGGCGGCTGCTCGCGTTCACGCCGCAGGTAACGATCGAGCGCACCGACGGCGGAGTATGGAATCCGGCCGGGCTCGAGAAAAAGATCGCGGCGATGCCGGACGTGGTGGCGATGGCGCCCTTCATAACGTCGCAGGTGATGGCGGTCTCGAGCACGGACACGGGAGCGCCGGGACTGGTGTCGGGCGGGATTATCCGCGGGGTCGAACCGCGAAACAATCCAGTTCTCAAGGAATTGAAGGACACGCTGGAGAACACCACGCTGGCAGACCTCGAGACGACGCATCCGGTGACGATCGTGGACAAGGGCGTCAAGCGGCACGTCGAGTTGCCCGGCGCGATAATTGGCAAGTCGTTGGCGTTCGAGCTGGGAGTGAGACCGGGCGACCCGGTGATACTGATTTCGCCGGCGAGCCTGGGAGCGGGGATCGGCCCGCCGCGCCTTAAGCGATTCGTCGTGACCGGATTCTTTCACTCAGGGATGTTCGATTTCGATTCGACTTTGATATTCGTGCCGCTGAAAGATGGACGCGCGCTGTTGGCCGACGATCCGCAACTCGAGAGCGGGATCGAACTGCGGCTGGTCAATATGTTCGACGCGCCGGTGGTGCGCGACAAGATCGCGGCGATCGCGGGCCCTGATTTCCAGGTATCGGACTGGACGACCGCCAATGCTCCGCTGTTCGCGGCGCTCAAGCTGGAGAAGTTCACGTACTTTATGGTGCTGCTTCTGATCGTGCTGGTAGCGGCGTTCAACATTATTGCGACACTGGTGATGGTCGTAATGGAGCGGCGCAAGGAGATTGCGATCGTCCGCACTATGGGCGCTCGAGCGAGGTCGGTGGCGTCGATCTTTCTGTGCGAGGGCGCGGCGCTGGGCGTGATCGGCACGGTGCTCGGTGTGGGCATGGGTTTCGTAACTGCGTACGTGATCGGCAAGTATCACTTGATTCATCTGCCGCCCGACATGTTCATGTTGAGCAACGTGCCGGTAGTGCTCAATCCTTTAAATTTCGTCGCGGTTGCGGCAGCCACGATCGTGCTCTGCCTGCTGGCGTCGATCTACCCGGCATTGCAAGCGGCTCGGCTCTCGCCGGTCGAGGTGATTCGCTATGAGTGAAGCGCGCGCCGCGGCCGCGAAACCGAAACCGGCGAAGGGTCGTCTTATCGAGGTGCGCGGCCTCAGCAAGACATTCTACGACGCCGATCGGGAGATTCGCGTGCTGCGCAATCTCGAGCTGAACGTCGAAGCAGGCGAAGAGATCGCAATCGTGGGGCAATCGGGAACCGGCAAGTCCACCCTGCTCCACATCATTGGGAGTCTCGAGGAGCCGACCGCGGGCAAGGTTTTTTTCGAGGGCGAGGATCTGTTCGCGCTCGACGAGAAGTCGCTGGCCGAGTTCCGCAACCTGAAGCTGGGCTTCGTTTTCCAGTTCCATTATCTGCTGGCGGATTTCACCGCGCTGGAAAACGTGATGATGCCGGCGCTGATCAACCGCATGAACGATGGCGAAGCGCGCGAGCGCGCGAGCGAGATGCTGAAAATCGTGGGCCTCGGCGACAAACTCGGACGGCGGCCGGCGGAACTGTCTGGCGGCGAGCAGCAACGCGTCGCGGTCGCGCGCGCGGTAGTGCTGCGGCCCAAGCTGCTGCTGGCGGACGAGCCGACCGGCAATCTCGATCCGCATACGGCGGACGAAGTGCATCAGTTGTTTCACAAGCTCAATCGCGAATTTGGAATCACTCTCGTTATCGCAACCCACAACGAGCAGTTAACGCGCAGTGTGGGACGCGCGTTGCGGCTGATTGAAGGCAAGCTGCTCGACGAGCGGCGCGTCTGATTCGGATCCGACGTGGTGCAAAGTCAGCCGAAATCACCTGCGATTAAGTGATTGGTTTACATGGGAGAAGCGATTGGCTAGTTTGGTCGCCGTTTTTGGTGTGTTTGAGTGACATCCGGAAAATTCAACGCGCGCACGCGGCGCGCGCCGTCATTTTGCGGACCCGATCGTTCGCAGGGCTCGCTATTCCGGGGGATTCGCGCGATGCGGACGCCAGGCGGCGCGTTGATCCCGATGGTGATTGCGGCGTTTTCGTTTTCGTTGCTCGCCGCATCGAGCCTTCTCGCACAGGGACCGACGCCGGTGATCTCCAAGATTGATATAACCGGCAATCAGCGCGTCGAGGAAGACGCGATTCGCATCCACATCACGCAGCAGATCGGCCAGCCGCTCGATCCGAATGCGGTCACCACCGACATCAAGGCGATTGACCGGATGGGTTTTTTCGAGACCGTGAGCGCGCACGTGGAGCAACGGGGCAGCCAGAGCGTTCTGGTGTACCACGTGAAAGAGCGCCCGCAGATAACAGACGTCAAGTTCTACGGGATGAAGGCGATCCGGTCGAACGACGACAAGATAGTCGCCGCGGTGAAGGTGCATCCGGGGGCGATCCTCGACCCGGTCGCGGTCAAGGAGACAATCAACGACGTCACCCAGGTATACGCGGACAAGGGCTACACTGACGCCAAAGTGACCTTCAAGCCGATTCCGCAACCCGACAATACGGCGTTCGGCGAATTCGACGTGGTCGAGGGGCCGAAGGTGGAGATCACCAAGATCGAGTTCGAGGGCAATCACGCGTTTTCATCGACAGTTTTGACAAACAATATCGAAACCAAAACCTACAGCAGATTGCTGAGCTGGTTTACGGGATGGGGCGCGCTCGATCAGAAGAAACTGCAGGAGGACGTCGATCGGCTGACCGCGTTCTACTACGACAACGGCTACCTGAACGTGCAGGTTGCGCAGCCGCGGATAACACGCAGCGGCGGCAAGATCACGATCACGTTCGTGATCGACGAGGGCACGCCGTACCGTGTCGGCCGAATCAATATCGAAGGCAACCTGAAGTTCCCGCGCCACGAACTGCGCAAGCTGCTGACGATGAAGTCGGGCGATCTGTTCCGCGGATCGAGCTTGCAGCGGCAAGTGCTCGCGCTCTCGGATTTCTATTCGAACCGCGGCTATGCGTACGTCAACGTCGATCCGCGCACGCAACTGGTCCACACAATCAAGCGCGTCAACGTGGTGTTCGTGATCAATCCGGGCCACGAAGTGCTGATCGACCGGATCAACGTAAGCGGTAATACCAAGACCTCGGACAAGGTAATCCGGCGCGAAATCCAGGTGCAGGAGCAGGAGCCGTATAGCGCAGAAGAGATTCGCGATTCCAAAGTGCGGCTGGACCGGCTGGGATTCTTCACCGACACGCGCATCACGACCTCGCCGGCGACGCAGCCCGACAAGATCAACCTCGACGTCAACGTGACCGAGGGCAACACCGCGTCGTTCCAGGTGGCGGGCGGGTTCGACAGCTACCAGTCCCTGTTCGGCAACTTCACGCTGGGCAACACGAATCTGTTCGGCGGCGGCGAATCGCTCATCCTCAACGCGCAGGTGGGATTCCTGTTCCAGAACTACAGCATCAGCTATACCGAGCCGTGGTTCCTGGACATCCCGCTCAGCGTCGGGATGCAGTTGTTCGACAACAAAACCTACCTGCTGAGCTTCAACCAGTCCTCAGCCGGCTTCACTCTGACGACGACGTATCCGCTGACCGAGCTGGGCTTCAAGAAGCTCGGACCGTTCTCGCTCAAAGACATACAGGCCGGAGTCGGCTATTCGTTCCAGAGCGTCGGAATCACGGGGCTGAACCAATTTACGACTTTCCAGATCGAGCGCTACAAGGGCTACACGCAGACCTCGGAAATCACACCGACGATACGGCGTTTCACGGTGGACAATCCGACCGATCCGCGGACCGGCACGGTCGAGAGTCTCACCATGCAGTTCGGCGGAATCGGCGGCGGCAACGCATTTATCAAGGGCGTCGCGCACTTCCGGTATTTCTATCCGTTCCTGAAGAGTCAGACGCTGGGAACATTCGTGGTGTCGCAGGGTGTCACGTTCGGAATCGGAACCAACCTGACCAGTGGGACGGGCGGCGAGCTGCCGCTGTACGAGCGGTTCTTCCCGGGCGGCGTCGGCGGACCGGGCGACGTGCGGGGGTATCAGCTTTATTCGCTGGGACCGCAGGTGACGATTTTCGGTAACAACGGCACTCCGCTCAGCGTCCAGAACGTCGGCGGCAGCAAGGAATTGCTGCTTAGCAACGAGATCACGTTCCCGATATTGTCGGGACTGGGAATCCGCGGGGTTATATTCAGCGACGCGGGGCAATCGTTCCGGCTCAAAGACTCGCTGAATATCAGCGATCTGCAGGCATCGGCCGGAGTCGGCGTGCGCTGGAAATCGCCATTCGGGCCGCTGGCGGTGGACATCGCTTTACCGATCAACCCGCGGCCGGCCGACCAGAGCACCGTTTTCGAAGTAGGCGCCGGCTCACCGTTGTAAACGATTATTCGACAACCGAGGTCTAAGAGAGCGTCGGCAACTGGATTTGATGCTCGCCGACGTACTATTGTGTATATTTCGCGAGCACAGAGTGATCCGCTGGGGAGACGTGTTTTACGTCCCCGGCGCTATCCAACAGGAGGCTTTCCGGGCTGTATGAGGCAACGGTTGTTCATCGGAGCGATGTTCGGTGCGTTCCTTGCGGTGATGTCCGCGGCAATTCCCGCGCATGCCGAACTGAAGTTCGCGTATGTTGACGTGCAGCGCGCGCTCAATGAATGCGATGCCGGCAAACGAGCCAAGGCTGAATTCCAGGGTCGCGTCACTTCGCTGGAGGCTCGCCTGCAGCGGCAGCAGAACGAGGTCCAGTCGCTTAAGGACGAGATGGAAAAGAAAGGGATGCTGATGAACGCCGATCAGCGTCAGAGCCTGCAGGATCAGTACGTGACGAAGCTGAAAAACTTCGAGCGCGACTACAAGGACTCGAAGGACGAGCTGCAGGCCAAGGACCAGGAGATCACCGCGAAGATAGTGCACGATCTCGCGCAAGTCATCCGAACGCTCGGAGAGCGCGACAACTATACGATGGTGTTCGAGAAGGGATCGATCCTGTGGGGCGCACCGGGCATCGATATCACCGACCAGGTGATCCGCAGTTACAACACGATGCATGTGGCGATCGGCACTGTTGGCGAGGCCGGTGGCGGAGTAGCGCGCACCAGCGTTCAGTCCGAGCAGGCGGGCGCGCCTGCGCCGTCGGATTTCGGCTCCCAGGCGGCCAAGAAATCGACGATCTCCAAGTAGGCTGCTCGACCAGTGCGCGAAGTAATCCTCGGTGCCTGACGACGCTAAAGTCGCGGAGCTTGGGCGCGTGCTGGGGCTGCTGCCCCATCGCTATCCATTTCTGCTGGTCGATAGAATTGTCGAGCTGGTCAAGGGCCGCGTCGTAACAATCAAGAACGTCACCTTCAACGAACCGTACTTCGCCGGCCATTTCCCGGAGCATCCGGTGATGCCGGGGGTGTTGATCGTCGAGGCGCTGGCGCAATCGGGGGCAATACTTGCGCTCAACGAAGTCGGCGGTGATCCGACGCGTCTGTTCATGCTGACCGGACTGGACAAGGTGCGCTTTCGACGCCGGGTGATCCCGGGCGACCAGCTGCGGATGGAAGTAAAAATTGTGAAGTTTCATCGTCCGCTGTGGCGGATGCACGCGGAGGCGCGCGTCGGCGACGAATTGGCGGCCGAAGCAGAATTGTCTGCGATGGAAGTCGAGGAGCAAGTTCGATAGCGGGCCGAATCCATCCCTCCGCGGTCATCGACAAACGGGCCGAACTGGACACGAGCGTTGAAGTCGGTCCCGGCGTCGTGATCGGACCGCAGGTGAAGATCGGCGCGGGCACCGTGATGGGTCCGTACGCGATGATCGAGCGCAACACCACCCTCGGCCAGCGCAATCGCATCTGGCAGTTCGCCGCTATCGGCGCCGAACCGCAGGACCTGAAATTCAAAGGCGAGCCGTCGGTCGTCGAAATCGGCGACGACAACATGATTCGCGAGTTCTCGACCGTTCACCGCGGCACCGAAGGCGGCGGGATGATCACAAAGGTCGGCAGTCACACGCTGGTAATGACCTACGCGCACGTCGCGCACGACTGTATCATCGGCGATCACGTGATCCTTGCGGCGGGCACGGGACTGGCGGGGCACTGCGTGATCGAGGAGTACGCGATTTGCGAGGGTCAGGTCGGCGTGCATCAGTTCACCCGCATCGGCACTCACGCGATCGTGGCGGCGGGCGCCAAGGTCGCGCAGGACGTGCCGCCGTACTCGATGGTGGCGGGAACGGAGCGGGCGCGGCTGGCGGGAATCAACGAGGTCGGCTTGCAGCGGCGCGGCTTCAAGCCTGAAACGGTTGCGGCGCTGAAGTCGTCGATTCGCACGCTGTTTTTCTCGAAGCTGCTGCGTGAGGAAGCGATCGCGAAGACGCTCGAGGAGTACGGGGACTTCGTCGAGGTGCGGCGGCTGGTCGATTTCATCAACAACTCAAAGCGCGGAGTCGTTGGCCGTCGAGCGTGAATAAGCTCGGACTCATCGCAGGGAATGGCGTCTTCCCGCTCGAAGTATCGCGCGCGGCTCGCAGCCGGGGGATAAAAATCGTCGCCGTCGCGCACCTGAACGAAAGCGATCACGCGCTCGACTCGGTTGTCGACGAGGTCACGTGGATCAACGTCGGCGAACTGCAGAAAATAATTGACGTTTTCAAAAGCGCCGGAGTGTCGGAAGCGGCGATGGCAGGAGGCATATCGCGCGAACGCCTCAAGGATTCGTTCGCACCCGACGCGCGCGCGCTCAAGATGCTCGCGGGAATCGGGCGCTTCAGCGACGACGCTGTACTGCGAGGCGTCGCGCGCGAAGTGGAGACCGAGGGAATCAAAATGATCGATCCGGTGCCGATGATCGAGCATTGGCTCGCTCGCGCCGGCGTCGGCGCCGGGCCTGAGCCGACCCCCGCGCAGAAGCGCGATCTCGATCTCGCATTCGCGGTCGCGCGCCGGCTGGGCACGTACGACATCGGGCAGACGGTCGCGGTCCGCGACGGAATGGTCGCCGCGGTGGAAGCGCTGGAGGGCACGGACGCTGCGCTGCGCCGCGCAGCCGCGCTGGTCGGCGCGGGACTCGTCGTGGCCAAGGCGGCCAAGCCCGGGCAGGACATGCGCTTCGATCGTCCCGCGATTGGCCCGGCTACGGTGGAGTTGCTCGCCGAAATTGGCGCCGCGATGTTGGGAGTCGAAGCAGGAGTCGCGCTGATTCTCGAACGCGATCGCACACTCGAGCTCGCGCGCGCGAAAAACGTCACGCTGTACGGCTATGCGGAAACCACTGGCTGAACTACGCGCCGCGGTTATTGGCGCGGGACGCCTGGGCACTTTGCACGCGCGCAAGTACGCCGCGATCGCGGGAATCAAGCTGGCTCACGTCGTCGATATCGATGACGCGCGGGCGGCGACAGTAGCGACGGAGGTTGGCGCGACGCCGCTGGCTGATTACCGGAAGCTCGCGGGCAAGGTGGATCTCGTGACGGTCGCGTCGCCGGGAGTGACTCATCATGAGATCGCGTCGGCGATGCTGAAAGCTGGAATCGACGTGCTGCTGGAGAAGCCGATGGCCGAGACGCTGGCGCAGGCGCATGAACTGGCCAGGCTCGCGTCGGCCAGCGGTCGCATTCTTCAGATAGGCCACCTCGAGCGGTTCAATCCGGCAGTCGTTCATCTGCATTCGATCGTGAAAAATCCGCGCTTCGTGGAATGTCACCGGCTAGCGCCGTTCACCGAGCGCGGCACCGACGTCGATGTCGTGCTGGATCTGATGGTGCACGATCTCGACGTGATCCTGTCGGTGGCGCCGTCGGAAGTCGCGTCGCTCGAAGCGGTCGGGGTCGCGATCCTCACCGATCGAATCGATCTCGCCAACGCGCGCATCCGCTTCCAGAGCGGTTTAATCGCGAACCTGGTCACCAGCCGCGTGTCGGCGCGGCGCGAACGCAAGATTCGTTTCTTCCAGCCCGACGCCTACATCTCAGTTGATTACGAAGCGCGTAGCATCCAGATTTTCCGCCGGACTCCGCCGGCGCGAGGCGCGCAGTTCCCAACAATTTCTGCAGAACAGATCGATTTCGGCGAAGGCGATCCACTGGCCGACGAGGTCAATTCGTTCGTCGCCGCAGTTCGCAGCAGGTCCAAGCCTGCGGTCAGCGCCGACGACGGCCTGCGCGTAATGGAGCTTACGGAGAGAATCAAGGAAGTGATGCTGACGGATTCGGTCGCGCCTTGACGCCTGCTGTCCGCTGCGACAGCATTGATTAGTAATGCGTTCATTCAGACTCAAAGTTCTCGGCGGTTTGATCCTTGCCGCGGGCGCCGCGTTCCTGATCTTCACGGCTACGTCGGATTGTACGATGGTGACCGGCAACGAGGACGTGACGGTCAACGTGTCGGCGCTCCGTCCGGGGAGCGCGCGCCTGTTCTGCTACACTGACAACGCGGGCAGGCGGCTGCGGTTTGTGCTGGCGCGCGGCGACGACGGCAAAGTCCGGTCGGTGTTCGACGCATGCCGCCAGTGCTTCACCTTCCATCGCGGCTACCGCGTCGTTGGCGACGAACTGATTTGCCGGGTTTGTGGGAACCACTACCGAATCGATCGAATGACTGAAGGCAAAGCCTCATGCGTGCCGGTCAGCCTGTCGCATGAAGACGATTCTCGAATCGTACACATCAAGACCGCAGACCTGAGAGCTGGACACGCGCTCTTCTGAGTATTCGAGTAGCTATAGCAAGATGATGTTTTCAGCTCGCGCCATGAGGGCCTGTTACCGCGTTCTGAGTATAGTCAGTCTTGCGGCGGTCCTTGCCCTGTCGGCCTGTGGCGATCGCGAAGCGAGGGGAGACTATCCGGCCGCCAACGGGAATAATTGCCTGCCCGACGTGAGTCTTATCGATCAGCATGGGAGCACGGTGTCGCTGGCATCGCTCAGGGGCAAGCCGGTGCTGATCGATTTCATCTACACCTCGTGTGCTTCGACCTGCCCGATGCTGACGTCGAAGATGGCGACGATTGCGCGCGCGCTCGGCCCTGCTCTGGGAGCCGACGTCAGGATCGTTTCCATAACGCTCGATCCCGAGCACGACAGTCCCGCAGAACTCGCGAAGTACGCGAAGAGCCATGATGCGAGTGATAGTGGATGGATTTTCCTGACTGGTCCGCCTGAGCGAGTTGACCAGGTCCTTGCGTTGTTCAAGCTCCGCCGCATGCGCGAGGGCGACGGAACGATTACTCATTCGGTGTCCGCATTTCTGCTCGGTCCCGACGGCCACCAGATTCGTCAGTACAACGCGCTCGACGTAAGTCCGGACGCGGTAGTCGGCGACGTCGATCGCGCGCGCGGCAAAGGCTGAGATGGCTATCGCACTTAAGATCGATCGCATGTCGATGCGGCAGCTCGCCGCCGCGACGGCGTTGGTCATGATGATCGCGAGTCTGCCGTCGATCGGGGTGATATTCGTTTCCGATAATTCAGGGCCGAGCATCTCGATGGACATCTGTCATCCGCTGCAGTCGCTCGACAGCGCACCCGTCATCGCGCCAGTAGCGCGTCCGGCACAAACAGAAATCAGCACGAAGATTCTCTCATACGAAGCACCAGCTCAATTCGTTCCTGTTCTGAAGAGTAAGTTCGCGGAAGCTCCCGATCCGCCCCCGCCTAAGTCGCTCTCCTAGCAAGGCACTTTCACATTTTTATTAGTGGAGAATTGCTCGCGAGCCTCGATGGCTGGCGAGTGAAATGATACGGCCACTTCGGCCGCGATGGATGTGTATGCGGGGAAAAATAATTCTCGCGCTGGTGATTTTGTTTGCGATGCGTGCAAGCGCGGCGCACGCACACGGAGTCGTGGGTGACTACATATTTCTCGAACCACTGATCACACAGGATCCTGCGCCGGCCAATGAATTCGACGTTCTGGGGCCGTCGTGGGTCAAGAGCAGCGCTGGCAACAGTTATTCAATCTCGTCGTCAATCGAGAAGGTGTTGTGGATCGATGACAACTACATGCCGCGATTCAGCGTTGGCGGCGGGAGCGCCTGGCAGCATCAGTCGCCATACCACGGACCGAACTTCGATGGCTTCAACAGTCTCACGATGTTCGCGAAGTGGGCGTTCTTTTATTCGCAGAAGCATGAGTTCCTGGCTTCGTTCGGCGCGCAAATCCAGTTACCGACCGGCAATACGCACATTCAGCCTTCGAGTCATACGAGCCTGGGACCGACCTTCCTGTGGGAGAAGGGGATGGGTGACCTCCCGAACTGGCCAGTGCTAAAGTACCTGCGGCCGTTGGGTATTCAGACCGATTTTGGCTATGTGCCGGCGCTTGGCGGACCCACCAACCATCACATGTTTGCCGACGCTATAGTCGAGTACTCGCTCCCTTATCTCAGCAACAATGTTCAAGACGTCGGACTGAAGTGGCCGCTGCGCAATATGTTCCTGTTCAACGAGTTCAACTACGACCAACTGATAACCGGTCCGTCGGGACAGACCTTTCCGACGATCCTGGCGACGCCGGGGCTGGCATACGTCAGCTATCACTTCGAAGTGGAACTCGGTACTCAGTTCGCGCTTAACAACGCGAGCAAGGCCGGAACTCACGCGGCGGTGTTCGGACTGCTCGATATCTTTTACGATTCGTTTTTCCCGAAGTGGGGCAACTGGACTATCAATCGAGGACCCGGCGAATGAAGACATCGAGGATATGGATTTTCGCGACCGCGCTACTGACTATTGCAGTTAGTATTCCGATAGCAGCGTTGGCGCATTCGTTTCCAGAAAAGGAAACTCCGTCGGCCGGACAAAGTGTCGCAACGCCACCGGCCGAAGTGGTAATCAAGTTCGACGCACCGATAGAGAAGCTGTTCGCCAAGCTGGAAGTAGCGGGCGCCGACGGCAAGAATGAAGCTGTGGGCGCGCCGCAGATTAGCGATGACGGTGTCAATCTGTCGGTCAAGGTTGGCGCGCTGAAACCGGGCGACTATACGGTCAAGTGGGCGGTCGTCGGTATCGACACGCATCACACTCAAGGTTCCTACACCTTTACCGTCGCAAACGGCGGCTCGTGATCGATCCGCAGCCGATACTCGCGTGGCCGTTAGTAGGGTCGCAAGTGCTGATATTCGGAACGGCAGCTTTTGCATTAGTGGCATCGCCACGAGAGGTTGGCGATGGCGCATGCTCGCGTCCAGGCATGGCTGCGCTCTGGCGGGTGCTGGCCCTGGTAGTGCTGGTGATGTCGCCAATCCGATTTTTGTCGGTCTCGGCTGGGATGGCGGACTCGACCTTCAGGGAAGTGATCCCGTCGATTCCGCAGATAATGCGCGAGACTTTTGCGGGCAGAGTGTGGACCTGGCGGCTCGCAACCGCGTTGTTATTGGCTCTCGCAGCGTGGATTCCTGCACCTGGGCGGCTCGCGACGACGGTTATTTTCGCTATCTCGGTGGCGCTGCTGGCGTTTCAAAGCATCACGAGTCACGCGGTCGACAAGGGCGCATTTGCGATCGCGGTTCATTTCGCGCATCAGGCAGCCGCGGGCATGTGGATCGGCGCGCTGGTATCGTTGCTGATAGGCGCTGCCGGACATGCTGGCGCGGATTGGCTGCGATCGGCGACGTCGCGAGTATCAAAGATCGCGGGCTGGTCGGTGGCGGCGCTGATCGCGACCGGCTTGATACGAGCATGGGATGCGCTTGGGTTGCGACTCGATCTGTTGGTGAACTCGATATACGGGCGGACACTGCTCTGGAAAGTCGGCACGGCAGCCACCGTGATTTTAATTGGCGGCTACAACAGGTACCGGCTGGTAGGCTCGATGGAAGAATCGTCGGCGCGTGCAGCGCTGATTCGCAATGTGGCAGTGGAATGCATTCTGCTGGCAGTAGTGCTGGGATGGTCGGTAGTACTGTCCAATACACCACCACCACATTGAGTAATGGACATTAGAGCAGTGAGGACATAATTAGTATGAGATATATTTATATGAGTATTCATCGTAATCTCAGATCTCTTGTGATCATGGTAGTGATCTCAAGTCTGTTCACAGCTTCCGGATGCCATCACGACTCCGAAAGTAGCGCCGCGGCCCCAAGCGTTCTCACCAACACCGAGCTGGTAGATCAAAACGGCAAACAGGTTTCACTCGAGTCGCTCAAGGGCAAGCCGATAGTTGTGGATTTCATCTACACGTCGTGCCCGGGGCCGTGCCTGATGGAGACGGCGAAATTGGCAAATGTTGCGCTAAGGCTGGGCAACGACTTAGGTTCGAAAGTGACGATCGTTTCGATCAGCGTCGATCCCGAGCATGACGGTCCAAAACAGTTGCTCGATTATTCGCGCCAGCAGGGGGCGGACGAGAAAGGGTGGTATTTTTTGACCGGAGGGCCTGGCGATGTCGATAAAGCGCTGGCCGGTTTCAAGCTCAGCCGGCAAATCGAACCGGACGGTTCGGTCGGTCACATGGTAGCAATGATGTTGATCGGCCCGGATGGCCGGGTGGTGCGCGAATACAACGGTGAAGCGGTAAAGGCCCAAGACATCGTCGATGACGTCCGGAAAACTCTGAACAAGGGCGGTGCAGCATGAGGCGAGCAATAATTTTCGGCTCTTCGTTGGCCGCGGTTCTCGCGGTTGCATATTTGTGGCCGATGTTTGGAGCTTCGTCGTCGCCCAATGTCGGCGCGCGCGGAGCGATGTGTATCGCGGGGCATTGCTGCTGCGCGGGACAGGCGGAGGCAGCGGATACCGACGCACCGAAGGGGGCGCAGCCGCGCTTGACGCTCGATCCGAACCAGTTCGTCGGGCCGGTGAGGGAAGCATACAAATTCGCAGAGCAAAATCCGTCGCTGCTGGCGGAACTGCACTGCTATTGCGGATGCGACAAGGCGGAAGGTCATCAGAACCTGCTCGATTGCTACCGCGGTACGCATGGCGCGTCGTGCGAAATTTGCACCGGGGAGGCGCTGCTGGCGAAGCGGATGTCGCAGCAGGGCTCGCCGGTCGATCAGATTCGCGAGGCGATCCGCAGGAACTTCGCGCAGGACAATTGAATCGCACGAGCAGGGCTATTTGCGGCGGCGGGTTTTTCAATCACAATCGCTTCGATGCCCTTGAATGCAGAAGCGCCGCCGCCTGGTGAGCGCCTGAACGAGACCGCTCGCAGGAACCGCATCATGATCGTTGCCGGCGAGGCGTCGGGCGACCTTCATGGCGGCGATTTGGCGCGGGAAATTCTCGCGCGCGATCCGTCGTGCGACCTGTTCGGAATTGCGGGCGAGAAAATGCGCGCCGCCGGGGTGAGGGCGCTGGTCAGAACTGAAGACATCCACGGGCTCGGACTTTCGGAACTGGCTTCGACAATTGGACGCACGGTGGGCGCGTTTCGCGCGCTGCGTCGAATCATCAGGCGAGAGAAGCCGGACCTTGTGATCCTGATTGACTACGCGGAGTTCAACCTGATTCTCTCGGGGACCGCGCGGCGCGCAGTTGTGCCGGTGCTCTACTACATCACGCCGCAGGTCTGGGCGTGGAGACGCGGGCGAATCGACAAGCTGGTCGATCGCGCGGATCGGTTGGCGGTGGTGCTGCCATTCGAGGCCGAACTGTTTCATCGCGCTGGCGAGCGCGTTGCCTTTGTGGGGCATCCGTTGCTCGATCGAGTCGCCACGATCCAGAGCCGGGATGAAACGCTGCAGCGTCATGGATTTCCGGCGCGCGCACGAGTTATTTCGATCCTGCCAGGCAGCCGTCGCGCTGAAGTTCGCTACTTGCTCGATCCGATGGTCAAGGCGGCGAGGATTATCGCGCGAGATCACGGGCTTGAAGTAGCGCTCGCGCTGGCGCCGACTCTGACACGGGCCGAACTCTCAGAAGTGGGCCGCGCGGACCTGGCGGGAATCAGGATTGTCGAGCGCGACACTTACAATATTGTCGCGGCGAGCGAACTCGCGCTGGTCGCGTCGGGTACCGCCACGCTGGAGACGGCGCTACTCGGATGTCCCGAGGTCATCGCTTACAAAGTGTCACCGCTAACCTATATTCTAGGGCGGATGCTCGTGACGGGAGTGAATTTTATCGGGATGCCGAATATCTTGGCGGGCCGGCAGGTCGTGCCGGAACTGATACAGGGCGACGTGACCGTCGAGAAGTTGGTGCGAGCGGCCGAGCCGCTTCTCAGCGACACGATACGCGCGGAAACCGTGGCCGCGCTGAAGGCATTGCGCGGCAAGCTCGGTTCGCCGGGCGCGGCAGGACGCGTCGCGACGATCGCGCTGGAGATGATCGGGTCGAGGATGACAGCGTGAAGCTGCTGACCCCATTGCAATGGGGCCTGTACGGGTACCTGCGCCGATACATGTTCCCATACGTACTGCTACTCGGCCTGGCGATGGGTGTGCTGTCGGCGGCCAGCGCTGGGATCCCGTTCATCATGAAGTTGGTGGTCGATCTCGTTACCAATCTCAAAGTCGGCCATCAGCTTGACGCACGCAGCGCCCTGAAGCTGCGCGAGTACTCGTTGATGCTGGCAGGATTGTTTCTGCTCCGCGCGCTCGCGAATTTTTCCGACGATTATTTGAGCGCCTACATTTCTCAGAAGATCACACTGGACATCCGGGCCGATCTGAACGAGAGCCTGCAACGGCAGTCGCTGAGTTTTTTCAACCGGACGCCGACGGGCGTGATGGTTTCGCGAATCATCAGCGACGTCGGCCTGGTGGTGTCGAGTCTTAGCAGCGGCATATTTTCGATCGTCGGCGACGGCATGTCATTGATCGCGTTGCTGGTGACGGCGTTCTGGCTCGATTGGCAGTTGGCGATCATCGCGTTCATCGGTTTCCCGATCATCGTTCTGCCCATCGCCAGCCTCTCGAAAAAAGTTCGCCGCGAAACCAAGAATCAGCAGAAGCAACTGAGCGGTTTGCAATCGCTGCTGTTTGAAACCTTCCAGGGAAACCGCGTGGTCAAGGCCTTCGGGATGGAAGATTACGAGCGCGCCCGTTTCAATCGAGAACTCAAGCGGCTGTTCCGAATCTTCATGCGGGTAGCACGGATCAAGGCGTTTACCGGACCGGTGATCGAAGCGCTAGGGGCGATCGCGGTGGTCGCGGTGGTGTGGTGGGCGGTGGGATCGCTGCAAGCGGGCACGCGCACGCTGGGTCAATTCGCCGGTTTTTTTACGACCATGATCCTCGTCTATCGGCCGTTCAAGGCGCTGGGCAGAACCAACAACAGTATTCAACAGGGGCTGGCCGCGGCGGAACGTGTCTTCGAGATGATGGATCATCCGAGCGAGGTTCCCGACGATCCCAACGGAATTGAGCTGAAGCCTGGCCCGCACAGTGTCGCGTTCGAGAACGTCAGCTTCCGCTACGGCGATGAATGGGTGCTGCGCGACATCAATCTCGAGATCGGCGCGGGCAAGGTCGTGGCGCTGGTCGGGATGAGTGGCGGCGGCAAATCCACGATGGCGGATTTGATTCCGCGATTTTACGACGTGCAGCAGGGACGCGTCACGGTTGACGGAATCGACGTGCGCAAGCTGCGGCTCAAGTCGTTGCGCGCAGAAATCGGACTGGTGACGCAGAGCACGTTTCTTTTTGACGACACGATCCGCGCCAATATCGCGTATGGCAGCAGCGACAAGCATCTCGAGCGCGTAGTCGCGGCCGCCAAGCTCGCCAACGCTCACGACTTTATTTCGCGGCTGCCGAATGGTTACGACACGATGGTGGGAGAGCTGGGCGTGCGTATCTCGGGCGGAGAACGTCAGCGAATCGCGATCGCGCGCGCGCTGCTCAAGGACGCACCGATCCTGATTCTCGACGAGGCTACATCTTCGCTCGATTCCGCTGCCGAACGGTCGGTGCAGGAAGCGCTCGAGCATCTGATGGCAAACCGCACGACGCTGGTGATTGCGCATCGGCTGTCCACGGTGCGTCGCGCAGACCGAATCGTATTGGTCGTTCACGGGCGGATCGTCGAGGACGGCACGCACGACGAATTGTTCGCCCGCGGGCAGGAGTATCGGAAGCTCTACGACCTTCAATTCATGTCGCCCGAAGATCTGGCCGGTAACGGCGGACTCGTTAACTGAACGTACGCCGATATTGAAATACCGCGGATTGTGCAGGTGACAAGGCTTCGATGCTAAGCGCGCTGTACAATCTGCTGTGGTATCCGGCGCTGCCGTTTGCGCTGCTCGCCGCGCATCCGGCGACCATGCGCGACTATCGCGAGCGCATGGGGCACGGAGATTTTCTGGATACCACCGGCGCGCCACGAATCTGGGTTCACGCGGCGTCGGTCGGCGAGATCGAAGCAGTGCGGCCGGTCGCAAACGGTCTGCTCGAACACTATCCTGGCGCAGTCATGGCGATCACCACGATGACCACGGCGGGGCGTGAAGCCGCCATGCGCCGAGTCCCGGGCGCGACGGCGTTCATGCTCGCGCCGCTGGACAATCGGCGCGCGGTGCGATCGTTCCTTGAGCGGGTGCAGCCGAACCTGGTGCTGATCACGGAGACTGAAATCTGGCCGAACTATTTCATCGAATCCGCACGGATGAGAGCGACAGTTGCAGTCGTTAATGGCCGGATGTCGGAACGATCGCTACGTCGTTACCTGCGCGCGCGCAGTCTTTTTGGAGATGCGCTCAGGCAGACAACTTTGATCCTGGCGCAGACCAGCGAAGATGCGCGGCGTTACGCGAAGCTCGATCCTGCCGCGAAAGTGGTGGTGATCGGCAACACCAAGATCGAGGCGGCGCACACGCAGATGGCGCCTGAAGAATCAATTCGCCCCGAGTTGCTGGCCTTTGCGGCCGGGCGGAAAATTCTTATTGCGGGCGCGACGGCGGGTGGCGAAGACGCGGTGATCGCGGACGCATACCGCGAACTGCGCAGAGAGTTTCCTGAACTTGGGCTGACGATCGCGCCGCGCCATCTCGAGCGCACGCCAGAGGTCGAAAAGGCGTTGCATGCGGCCTCGCTCGATTACGTGAAAGCGTCAGAGCTCAATTCTGCGAACGCGGCGGGCGACGCGGACATTCTGATCCTCGACACGATGGGCGAGCTGCGCAGCTTCTATCGTCGAGGGGCGATCGCGTTCGTTGGCGGCAGCCTCGCGCCGGGACGTGGCGGACAAAATCCGGCCGAGCCCGCATTGGTCGAGGTCCCGATCCTGATCGGTCCGTATCATGAAAACCAGCAGCAGATAGTGTCGTCGCTCGTTAATGCAGGCGGCGCACGAATCGTAAAAAATGCGCGCGACATTATCAGCGAGGCATCGAAGTGGTTAGCCGACGATGCGGCGCGACAACAGGCGGCTCGGCGCGCGAGAGCGTCGGTGAGCACGGGGTCTGGCGGTGCGCGGCTCGCCTTGAAGCAGCTCGAAGCGCTCATTAATCTCGGCTGACCGATGCCATCAAGCGAGCCGAGTCCGAATCGCCCACGAATCGAGCGATTGTGGCAGCGGGATCTTCCCGTTCGCCTGCTTCCGGTTTGGGTTGGGCTTGCAGCTGTCGCGGGATTCTACCGAATCGGCGTGCGCGCGCGTCACCTGTACTGGCGAATGAGGAGGCGGCGCGCCCCCGTGCTGACAATTAGCGTGGGCAATCTGACGGTCGGCGGAAACAGCAAGACGCCGTTCACGTTGTTTCTTGCCAAACGCTTGCAGAGCCACGGCCTGCGCGTCGGAATCGTCAGTCGGGGCTACGGGAGCGCGCGACGTAAAGTGCGCGCCGAACTCATCGCCGACGGAGGCAAACTGATAATCTCGCCGGAAGATGGGGGCGACGAGCCGGCAATGATGGCGAGGTCGTTCAGCGGGCCGATCGTGGTCGCACGGCGACGGCTCGACGGTATCGAGCTGCTAAGCAAGCTCGGTCCGCTCGACGCGGTGATCCTGGACGACGCCTTTCAGCACGAGCGGTTGAGTCGCGACGTCGATCTCGTGCTCGTGAGCAACGAGCGCGGCTTCGGTAACAGCTGGATGCTGCCCGCCGGTCCGATGCGCGAACCGCTCCGTGCGATCCGCCGCGCCGACGCGATCATTATGATGAGTACTGGAACTGGAGCGTCAGCAATTCGACCGTCGCAGATGAAGAAACTGACCGCGCACAAGATGCTTCACGCTTCAGTGCGGCCGCGATCGTTCCTCGTCACCGAACAGGGGGTTTGGCGCGAAATACCGATGGTGCTGGGCGGACGGCGGGTGTTGGCGGTCAGCGGCCTGGCGGATTCGAGCAGCTTCTACGCGATGCTGCGCGAACTCGAAGCGGACCTGGTCGGCGTTTTCGAATATCCCGACCATCACGCCTACACGCTCTCCGACTGGCAGGCTATGGTGAATGCGATGCGCGACGCGGACCTGGTGATCACGACCGAGAAGGACCTGGTCAAGCTGGAGCGGTTTCCGTTCCCGCGCGATTCGCTATACGCTCTCAGGCTCGAAGTGACGATGGACGCAGCCGAAGCGCTCGCGCTCGACGAGCTGATACTGGGCCGGATGACTACGGCGGCGACGGCGGCGGACGCATAGAAGACCAATGAAAGTGATCGGAGGATTTCCGCGATGGCGCTGAGTGAGGAATTGCTCGACATCCTGGCGTGCCCGAAATGCAAGGGCGACCTGCATCTCAACGACAAGCAGGACGGCTTGGTCTGCAACGCGTGCAGACTCGAGTATCCGGTGCGCGACGACATTCCAATCATGCTGATCGAGGAAGCCAAACCGATCGCGTGATCTTGCCGCGGCGCGCGGCAGCCTGCCTTCCGCAGTGAAAAATGAAGACGATCGACGCGACGCGCGCCCGCCAGTTTGCATGGCTCGCGATAGGCATCTACCTCGTCGGTCTCGGCATCTCGGCAACGTTTCGATCGCAGGGCGACTTCAACGTCTACTACCGCGCGGGACATCGCGTACTACACGGCCTCGCGATCTATCCACCCCACGACTCCGATCGTTTTCTCTACGCACCGATCTTTGCGATCGCGTTCGCGCCACTCGCGGCGCTGTCACGCCATTTCGCGCAGTTTGTATTCTTCCTGATCAACGCGTTTTCGCTGATCGAGTTGATTTTAGGCACGGGAGTACTTCTGTTCGGACGAGAGCGCCGATTGCCGGCAACGTTGATCGTCGTTCCAGTGTTGCTGTCATTTAGATTTATCGACAACAACTTCGATCATGGCCAGATTAATCTTCCGACACTCGCGCTGATTGTGTGGGTGATCATCTACGCCGAAGAATCGCACGACGCATGGGCGGGCCTCATGATTGCGGCGGCGATACTGATCAAGCCGTTCGCAATGCTGGCTGCGATTCCTCTCGTGATTCGCCGACGTTTCGCAACGCTCGGATGGGGATTGATGGCGGGAATTGCGCTGACAATCTTGCCAATTGTGTTCTTCGGTCCGCGCGGATGGATCGATCAAACGGGCGCGTATGTGACGGCAATCATGTCGATGACGAATCGATACCGCACGATGCTCACGAACCAGTCTGCCGTGTCTGCAGTTGCGCGCCTGATGAGTCTTCGCGTCGGAACGGACGCAGAAACGTCGGCAAGTGCCACGATTGTCGGAATGGGACTCGAGATTTTGCTCGTCGCGGCAGTGTCGCTCTGGGACTGGACGAGCGCCGAGCGCGGCGACTTCGCGAGCCGTCTGGCGCTGTGCGGCTTTTTCTGTCTGATGCCCTCGTTCGCGCCGATTTCGTGGAAGAGTTATTACGCGGCGATGCTTGTGCCGTACATGGCTCTGACCGCGGCGCTGTGGACCGATCGCGGCGAGGGTGCGCGTGCGCCGATTTCAGTATGGGTGTTGTTCGCGCTATCCGTCGTGCTCAATCTCGCGCCGGGAAATTATTTGAATCGCATCGCGCTCTTCTACTCGGCGCATTTCATTACCTCGTTGCTCGCGCTGGCAGCCGTTTTCGCATTGTGGCTTCAAAGTGCGAAGGAGGCAGTCCGAGCGTGAGACCGCCCTCCAAAATGAACTTGCAATCTGATCCGAACTTCTCGGCGTTCAGGATCGGACAGCGAGAGCTCGTGATTCATCGCGATATCGCATCGCGGGCGGCGAAAATTATGCAGAAGCTTGGCGAGCTGACGTCGACCGTAGAAACAGGCGCGGGAAATCGTCAGAGCGCATTTCGGATTAGGCTCGATGACGGGCTCGAGTTGTTTGCGCGTCATGGGCGGCGCGGCGGAATGATCGGATCGATCCTCGGCGACGTTTATGTCGGCATGGCGCCGCGTCCGCTGAATGAACTCGCCGTGACGGTTGAAGCGATGAGGCGCGGAATTCCGGTGGCGGAGGCGATGGGCGCTATGATCGAGTGGATCGGTCCCGCGCTCTACCGAGGATTTTTTCTCACTCGTGCGGTGCGAGGAATGACGTTGTGGGAGTTCGTGAAGACCGACGACGATCCGATCGTTCGCAGTCACGTCCTGGGGCAGGCGCGCGCCGCAATCGATGCGATGCATCAGAAGGGGCTGTTTCACGCCGATCTCAATCTGCACAATCTGATGGTGACGCAGGCGCAGGAGAGTTTCACCGTGATTATCATCGACCTCGACAAGTCACGGCTCTTCGATGCACCGCTGTCGGCATCGATGCGTCGGGCTAACGCGGCGCGGTTGCTACGGTCTGTGCGCAAGCTCGATCCGTCGGGGCGGTTTCTCGACGCTGCCGCGATGTCGATTCTGAATCTTGAATGATACGGGGTTCGTGCAGATTCAGTCGCGCTTGAGCGCGATCGCGTCGATCTCGATTCGCGCCCCGCGCGGCAGCCTTGCCACCTGCACGGTCGATCGCGCCGGATATGGCGGAACAAAATGCTCTCCGTAGATGCGGTTCACGATTTCAAACTCGGAAAGATCGACCATGAAGATAGTGGTCTTGACCACATCGACGAAATCCAGGCCCGCACCGGCGAGCACTTCGCCGAGGTTCTGTAGCACGCGCCGAGTCTCGAACTCGATCCCGCCTTCGACGAGAGTGCCCGACGCCTGGTCGAGTGCGATTTGACCCGAGCAGAAGACGAATCCGTTTTGCTCGACCGCTTGCGAATAAGGACCGATCGCGGCCGGCGCCTGCCTGGTGTGAATCGAAGTTTTCATGAATAGCGATTGCCGTTTTGCTGGCCGAGGCGCGACACGCGCATGACGCCGTCGATTGCGCCGATCGAGTTCATCAGGTTGTTCAGTTGACGGGCGCTGGTCACGCTGACTTCGAAAACCGCCAGTGCGCGTCCGTCGGCGCCGTGCGTCTTCACTTCGGCGGTCGATATGTTGACGCCCGCCGATGCGATCGCCTTGGTCATCGCCGCGAGCAAGCCCGGCTGATCGGCGCAAAGTACTTCGAGCCGAATCGGCCGCGGCGCTTCCTCGCCGTCCTTCCATACTACGGGCACGCGCCGCTGCGGATCGGTGTTGAGCGCATGCGGGCATCCTGCGACGTGCACCGTTACGCCGCGTCCTCGAGTGATGAATCCGGTGATCGCTTCGCCCGGGAGCGGATTGCAGCATCGCGCGAATCGCACGAGCATGTCGCCGACGCCCGAGACTACGACCGCACCGCTGGCGGATTTGCGCGCTTCCTTGGCGGCGCGGTCCCGCTGCGCAGGTCCCGCAGGGGCAGGTAGCTTCTCGGGGCGATAGAGCTTCAGCTCGTCGGGCGTTAGAAGCTTCGCGAGCAGCTGCGCGGGTGTGATTATTCCGTAGCCGATCGCGGCGAGCAGGCCGTCAACGTCGCGTTGCGAAAACTCCTGGAGAACGCCGTCGAGCCGCTTGCTCGATCTAAGTTGCGTGACGCTGAGCTTGACCGGTTCGAGCTCGCGATCGATTAGCGAAATTCCCAGGTCGCGCGAACGTTCCGCTTGCTGATTGCGCAACCACTGGCGGATACGCGATTTCGCACGCGCAGTGGCTACATAGTTGGTCCAGTCCTTGCCCGGCACCTGCTTTTCGGACGTCAGCACCTCGACCGTGTCGCCCGATCGAAGCCGGTAGCGCAGCGGCACCATGCGTCCGTTGACGCGAGCGCCGGCGAGATGATTGCCGACTTGCGAATGGATTCGGTACGCGAAGTCGATCACGGTCGAGCCGAGCGGAAAATCGAAAACGTCGCCCTTGGGAGTGAAGACAAAAACTTCCTCGGGAAACAGATCGTCCTTGACAGTCGAGAGAAATTCCTGCGGGTCTTTGAGATTCTGCTGCCACTCGATCAGGCGCCGCAGCCATGCAAACCGCTCGGTGTCCTTGAGCTCCTTCGAGTTGCCGTCCTTGTAGCTCCAGTGCGCTGCGATTCCTTCCTCGGCGACCTTGTGCATCTCGCGAGTACGAATCTGCACTTCCATCCGCTGCCCGCGCGGACCAATCACGGTGGTGTGCAGCGATTGATACATGTTGGCTTTGGGCAGTGCGATGTAATCCTTGAAGCGGCCGGGCACCGGCTTCCAGTTGGCGTGCACGACGCCGAGCGCCTCGTAGCATTCGCGCACCGTGTCCACGATGATGCGGAACGCGACCAGGTCGTAGATCTCCTCGAAGCTGAGGCCCAGCTCCTGCATCTTGGTGTGAATCGAATAGAAATGCTTGGGCCGGCCCGTGACCTCGGCCGTGACGCCGCTGTCGGACAGACGGCGCGACAGGATCTCGATGACGTTGGCGATATACTCCTCGCGCTCTTTGCGTTTCGCCGCGACGAACGCCTTCAGCGTCTGGTACGCACTTGAATTGAGATAGCGGAACGATAGATCCTCGAGCTCCGACTTGAGCCAGTAGATTCCGAGGCGATGCGCGATCGGCGCGTAAATCTCCATCGTCTCACGCGCGATCTCCTGCTGCCGGTCAGCGGAGAGATGATCGAGCGTGCGCATGTTGTGGAGACGGTCAGCCAGCTTGATCAGCACGACGCGGATGTCGTGCGCCATCGCGATGATCATCTTGCGGAAATTCTCCGCCTGCTTTTCCTCGCGGCTTTGGAACGTGATCTTCGAGACCTTCGTGACTCCGTCGACGAGCTGCGCAACCTCGGCGCCGAAGTCAGTCTGCACCTCGGCGAGCGAAGCATGCGTATCCTCGACCACGTCGTGCAGCAAGCCCGTGACGATCGACGGCACGTCTAGTTTGAGCTGCGCGATGATCATCGCGACGTTGAGCGGATGGGTAACGTAGGGCTCGCCCGACTCGCGCTTCTGATCGACATGCATCCGCGCCGAGTAGTCGTACGCGCGGCGAATCAGCCCGATGTCGGCCTGCGGGTTGTAGGTCTGCACCCGCCCGATCAGGGCGGCCAGTTGGTCGGGAGTGCTACTTTGAGCTAACTCTTCCACGGCGCGAATTCGCCGCGCAGGCGGCTGACCTTGAGCCTCTCTGCGTTTACGATCGTTTCGAGCCGCGCGACGGATGTTTGAACCTCGGCGTTGATTATCAGGTAGTCGTATTCGGGATAGGCGTGGGCTTCGTCGCGCGCTTTTTGAAGCCGATGCTGAATTTTCGATTCATCCTCGGTCGCGCGGCCGCGCAAGCGCTCGGCAAGTTCCTCGAAAGTCGGCGGCAAGACAAAAATCGAAACCGCATCGTGGAGATACTTTGCGCGAATTTGCCGCGCGCCCTGGATGTCGATGTCGAGCAGGATGTCGCGGCCCGACGCGACCGCGGCATCGAGCGGCGCACGCGGCGTGCCGTAAGACGATTCGAACACACGCGCCCATTCGGCAAACTCGCCGGATGATTGCCTGCGTTTGAACTCGTCTTCGCTCACGAAGCTGTAGTCGATTCCGTCCGCCTCGCTTTCTCGCGGTGCGCGCGTGGTCAACGATACTGAAAACTCAAGGCCCGCGATCGCGTTAAGCGCCGCTCGATAAATCGTAGTCTTGCCGGCCCCCGACGGCGCCGAAAGGATAAAAACTATACCGCGTCTCGGCGGCAAGGAGTCGTCTGATTTCAACGGTATCGAAGCCATTAACCAAGTGCAAAGTCCACTTTACTATATCCTATTCGACGTTCTGGACCTGCTCGCGCATTTTTTCCGCCTCCGCCTTAACTTCAACCGTTACTTGAGATAATGCGGCGTTCTGCGACTTCGACCCCATCGTATTTACTTCGCGGTTGATTTCCTGGAGCAGAAATTCAATCGACTTTCCGACCTGCCCTTTGCGCTTGAGCAGCACCTTGAGACCGTCGAGATGCGTGCGCAGGCGTGTGAGCTCTTCGCTAATATCGCCGTGCTGCGAGGCCGACGACGCCTCCTCGTAGAGGCGTTTCTCGTTCACCGGCAAGTCTTCGAGCAGCTCGCGGATGCGTTTGTGGAAGGTGTCCATGATTTCTGAACGACTCTGCTCGGCCAGCCGCTCAATTTTCGGCACCGCGGCTTCGATGTTGCGGACCCGCGCCGCAAAATCGTTGTGCAGGCTGCGGCCTTCACGCATGCGCTCGGCATCCAGCGCTTTCAGCGCGCTCTCCAGGGCCTTCTGGCCAAGCTTGAACGCGGTGCGCGAGTCGTGTTCCTCCTCGACTACATGAAAAATCTCCGGCCGGTTCAGGATCGATCCGATTTCCGGATTGCCGTTGAGATGAAGCTGCTTGCCGAGACGGCGCAGCTCGGCGACGTACAAGTTCGCCAGCTTATCGTTCACCTCGAGCCGCACCGGCGGCGGTTTCAGCGCGACCGACTTGATGAAAATTTCGACTCGACCGCGAGCGACTACCGCTTGCACGGCTTTGCGAATCTCAGCCTCATGCTCGCCCCATCCGCGCGGCACCGCCAGCTTGAGCTCAAAAAATCTTTGGTTGAGCGCTCGCACTTCGGCAATCACGCGAGTGCCGTCATGCTCGGCAATAGCCCTGCCGAACCCGGTCATGCTTTTCATGTCACTCCGCCCTTCCCCTCCCGGGTTTTTCTCATACACTCGCGATAGAGCGCGAGCGTCCGCGCCGCCATCGTCTCCATCGAGTAGTTTTCCACGGCGCGCGCCCGCGCCGCCGCCCCCATCTGCGATCTTAGCTGGCTCGATTCCGCCAGCCGACGAATCGCCGACGAAATTGCGGCCGGATTCTGCGGCGGCACGATAATTCCCGTGCGATCATCCTCGATCACTTCGCGCAGCCCGCCGACGTCGCTCGCGATCACCGGTAGTCCGCTCGCCATGGCTTCCAGAGCTGCCACGCCCAGCCCTTCTTTCAACGACGGCATCGCAAAAATGTCCGACGCCCACAGAAGCGCGCGCGGGTCGTCGACTCTGCCAAGCAGCTTTATTCGCTCGGTGCCTCTGACTACCGCGATCTCGCGTTGCAGTACGATGCGAATCGAACCCTGACCTGCGATAGGACACTTGAACTTCCCGGTTGCCGCGAGCGCTCCGATCGCTTCGATAAGATAGCGATGGCCTTTGCGCTGTTCGAGCGCGCCCACCGCTGATATCACGATCTCGGTATCGGAAATTCCAAATGCTGCGCGCGCATCCGCACGTTCCTGAACCGTCGGTGGACGAAAGCGTTCGCAGTCTACGCCGCTATGAACCACAATTACGCGCTCGCGATCGACTCCGACGGCAGCCAGTGAATCGGCAACACCGCCCGAGATCGCGACAACGCCGTCGACTGCGCGATTGTACAGGAACGGCGCGAACACGCGATTGGGTCGGTAGTCCATCCGCCGCGTAACGACGAGCGCACTCGCGAAGCCGCGCGCGAACGGCGCCATCGAGTGCGCACGCGAGGTGTGAAAGTGAACGATGTCGTAACGTTGGCGTTTGAGAATCGCGCGCAGCTTTATGCCCGCTACCAGATCGATCCCGTTGCGGATGCGCAGCGGATGGCACTTTATCCCGGCGGCAGTGGCTCGCTCCCAGAGCCGTCCAGCGCGATCGCAGATCAGCTCCGCGCGATGACCGCGCTTTGCCAGCGCAAGCGTCAACCCGAACACCTGAGTCTCGCCTCCGGCGAAGCCGAGCTCGGGATCGACACCCACGATGCTAAGTGCCGGTGCATCTAATGTGTTGCTGTTGGCAGGCACTTGGATCGCGTCTTCATTTTGAACGGTCTGCGTCATCTCACAGTTCAATCGAAAAATCTGTAGTACAAAATCGCGAACACAGCCGTCAGCGCGTCGCGAATGCCGATCTTCTTGCCCTCCTCGTAGGTCCGTCCCGAATACGATACGGGCACCTCGTAGATTCGCCATCGCGCACGCGCCGCCTTCGCGGTGATCTCAGGCTCGAAAGTGAAACGATTGGCACTGAGCTTGAGCGTCATCAACTTCTCGCGCAAGAAAGCCTTCATCCCGGTTTCCATGTCGGTGAGATTGAGATCGCTTACCATATCGGAGAGCAGCGTCACCGCGCGGTTCGCCACGTAATGCCAGAAGAACATGACGCGATGCGGCCCCGAGAGGAAGCGCGATCCGTACACCATGTCGGCGCGGCCGTCGAGCAGAGGTCCAATCATCGCGGCGTAGTCCCGCGGATCGTATTCGAGGTCGGCATCCTGCACGAAGACGTAAGGATTCCTGGCCGCCGCGAAGCCGAGGCGCAGCGCCGCGCCCTTGCCACGATTGACCGAATGAAAAAAACATTGCACGTGTGGATGGCAGAACTCGCGCAGAAATTTCGCGGTACCGTCCGTCGAAGCGTCATCGACGACGATGACTTCCGGGTCGAAGCCGCAATCCAGCACGCGCTCGATCACGCGGCCGATCGTGGTCGCTTCGTTGTACACCGGAATTACGACGGAGATTTTCGTCCGCTCGGCCATCAGTTCCCGCTCGCCTCCCGATGCCGTCCAAAAGACGATGTCGGGGCCACTGCTATATCTTTGCGTTCGACCATCATCCTCACCCGTAGCATCTCGGCAACGCGGCGTAGTTGCGCCCGCCGGCGTTTCGCGGAAACCGCGGCAGTGTAACCGCACCACACGCGCATCCGATCTGTATTCGTGACTCCCACCAGGTCGAGATGTCCAAGTTGCAAAAGATTGCGCATCCGTGGTCGCTCGAAGCGGCTCAGAATCGTGCGCCGCGTGCGCTCGTGATCGATAAAAACAAACTGCGGCGGATCGAGCGCCGTGACGAAGATGTTGAACGGCGTCAAGTCTCCGTGAATGTACCCTGCGCGATGCAATCGAGCGACTTCCGCCCCGAGCGCGCGCAACACTACTCGCCTTGGCCCGAGCTTCGCACGCTTCAAATGCCGCACGAGATTAAAACCATTAACCCGCGCCGTCACTATTATCTCGCGTCCTCCCCGACGCTCGGCGCCCAGCAGTAAAATTTCGGGCACTCCGATTCCGTCGGCACGCAAATGCTCCGAGATAGACGCAACGTGCGCGGCGCGCCGGCGCTTGAAAATCCACCTGATTCGATTCAGTCCGCGAATCGGATCGAGCACTTTGAAATAGGCGTCGGGACCCCCCGCATTATCGAAATGCTCGGACCACGTCTCGGCGTGACGCGAACGGCGTACGCGCGTTTCCAGCGTGCCGTCGATTGCGCCGAATGCAGAATCGATCAGGCTCTCGCGAAGTTCCGCGGAAAATCGCGCGTCGTAGTCCGGCAGGAAGAAAGTCCATCCGCCACGCGTCAACGGCACCCCGTCGAAGCCCGCCATCCTCCAGCTCATTTGGGCGCTCCGCGCATCGCGAGCGCGCGCCTCAAGGTGACGCCGACTTCTTCGGGAGATATTCTTCGCATGCATTCGCGCCCGATTGGGCATTGACGAAGATAGCAGGGATGGCACGGGATCGCGCCGCTAATCGCGAGCTCGGCAAAGCCCCACGGCGCCGAGCGCTCCGCCGCGGTCGCGCCCCAGAGCGACACCACCGGGCATCCAATGGCAGCCGCGATGTGCATCGGACCGGAGTCGGGTCCGAACGCGACGGCGCATTCTGAAAAGATCGCGATCAGGTCGCGCAGCGAAGTGCGTCCGGCGAGATTGAGCGCGGGGACACCGTCGAGGCTGCGCATGACGTCGTCGGCAAGTTTGGTTTCGTCGGGACCGCCGAGCAACACGGGGAACAACGCCGCGCTGCCGGCGTCGGGACACGCGACCTTGCGAATCACCGCGGCGGTCGATTCGGGAAAGTAGATGCGGCTCGGCCACGACGAGCCAAGGATGACGGCCAGTATCGGACGCGGCGCATCGCGCAGCATCTCGAGTGCGCGGGCGCGCTCTTCGTCGGTCGCGGCGAGTCCAAATTCGATTGACGATTGTGGAATCCCGAGCGCGTCGCCGAACGCCTGGTATTGCAGGAGCTTCAACCGCATGTTCGGTTGCGGCGCGATTCGATGATTCGAAAAGAGATAGTTGAACTCCTTGGTGTTCGGCGCGGCGAAACCGAAACGATCGGACGCACCCGAGACTCGCGACGTGATTCCGCTTTTGAGATGTCGCTGAAGGTCGATGACGAGATCGAAGTGCCCTTTGCGGATTCGTCGCAGGAACGGAAGGAACGTCCACGGCGCGTGCGTGCGATCGTACACGATGATTTCGTCGAGCCAGCGATGATGCTCCAGCACTGCCTTCGACTTGGGTTCCACCGCCCACGCGATATGAGCGTCGGGCCAGGCGTTGCGAATACGCCCCAGCAACGGAAGCGCGCGGACCACGTCTCCAATCGCGCCCAGCAGGACGATCAACACTCGACGCGGCGGCGGCGCGGTTTGCGGGGCGATGGCTTCAGCAGCGGACATTTTGAGACTGGTCGAGGCCGGGGTCTGCTCCAACGCACGATGATAACGACGCGGACCGGCGCCGCAAAGAGCATGTCCGCAAGTGTTCGCCGCGAAGGCATCCGCGTATAAATTGTTATGAGATGGCCGAGGAAATCCTCATTTGACGGACGAACGGCGTGGCCTCGGCTATCTCATCGGGCCGATCACGTTTGCGCTGCTCATCCTGATCGGGTTGCTCGCGATCCATGCGACCGAGCCTCCGTCTGTGGTCCCTGAAAATGGGCCGATAACAGAATTCTCCGCAGCGCGTGCGATGCGCGACGTGCGGGAGATCGCGAAGAAGCCGCATCCGCTCGGCTCCCCTGAGAACGACCAGGTCCTGAAGTACCTCGTCGGGCGATTGCACGAACTGGGCGCGAATACCGAAGTCCAGACAGCGATCGTCTCGCGCCACAGTCCATTTGGGCCGGACACGTGGGCCGTCGTGAACAACCTCATAGCGAATGTTCCCGGCACCCAGTCGGTCGGCGCAGTGCTGATAGTCGCGCATTACGACTCAGTACCGAGCGGCCCCGGTGCTGGTGACGACGTTGCGTCGGTCGCCGCGATACTCGAGACGATTCGCGCTCTCAAAGCAGGCCCTGCGCTGCGAAACGATCTGATCGTTCTATTCACCGACGGTGAGGAGCTCGGTTCACTCGGCGCTGAGGGTTTCGTTGAAAAATATCGGTCGCTCCGCGACATCAAGGTCGTCGTGCTGAACTTCGACATGCGCGGCGACCAAGGTCCGTCGATGATGTTCCAGACCAGTCCACGCAATTCCTGGCTCATCGATCAGCTCGCGGCCGCGGCGCCTTTCCCCTACGCGACGTCAGCGGCCCCAGCGGTGTACAAGCGATTGCCCAATGACACCGACCTGACGGTTTTTCTCGACGCCGGAATGGCGGGAATGAATTTCGCCGCAGCGGGCGGACTCACGCGCTATCACACGGCGCTCGACAATGCCGAAATGCTCGATGAGCGGACGTTGCAGCATCAGGGGTCGTACGCGCTGACGATGGCGCGCCGGCTCGGCTCAATCGATCTGAATGTTCCTCGAACCGGCGAAGCAGTCTTTTTCGTCGTTGCCGGAAAATTGATCCACTACTCGGCCCGGCTGGCGAGTCCTCTGGCGATCCTCGTAACGCTACTAGTCGTCGGAATTATCTGGGTTGGAATCCTCGAAGGACGCTTCAGCATCATTGGTGTCGCGACCGGCTCCGCGATCTACGCGATCGCAATCGTAGTCTTGGTCATCGAAGCGCGCGGGGTGTGGTGGATGATCGCGACGCTCGTGGGCTGGCGAATGCTCCCGGTCGGCACGACTTACGGCGGCCTCTACTATTCGGTCGCTACGATCGCGTTGATTTTCGCCACATTGTGGATTGCATATGAACTGATCGGCCGATCGATTCGTCTGCAAAACCTGGACGCAGGCGCGCTCATGGTGTGGACGGTGCTGATGCTAGCAACCAGCATCGCGATGCCCGGCGGCAGCTACATTTTCGCATGGCCGCTTCTGTTCGCGGCGATCGGGATGAGCGTTCGACCCAGCTCGGACAAAGGCGTTACGGTTCGCGCCGCAATGCCGGCGTTGATAGCGCTGGCGCCTGCCGTCGCGGTACTTGCGCCGTCATTCGCGGCGAGCGCCGACGGCACGGTGCTCTTCCTGGAATTTTGTGGCCTGACCGCCGCCCTGCTCTTCGGCTTGTTGATTCCTTACATGGATTTTCTAACCGGCGGACAGAAATGGATCGTGCCCGCCGTGCTGGGATTGCTCGCGATCGTGATGTTTGTGACAGGCACGGTGGCCAGCGGGTTTAACGCATCTCACCCGCATCCCGACAGCATCTTTTATTTCATGGACGCCGACCGCCGGCGCGCGCGCTGGGTCAGCCTCGATCAACGTCCCGACAGTTTCACGGCACAATTTTTTCAGCATCACGTTCACGCAGGATGGCTGCCGAAGCTCGTCGGCCTCGCAACCCGAGACACTCCGGACCGCAATCTCGCAAACATCTCGCGCGACTTTGCATATCTGAATCGCGGTCGAACAACCGAAGGCAACGCGCCTCAGATCAGAGCTGCGCCGCCGGAGTTGAAGGTGCTCGACGACTCGACAATCGCCGCCGGCGTTCGCACGGTGAAGATGCATATCGCGTCGGCGCGCAACGCTTCGATCATCTGGATGTCAGTGCCCGTCGGCGTGACGGTGCTGGGAGCCTCGATCGATGGCAACTCGCCCGGCGATCGCACCACCGACGGATGGACCGGATGGTATTGGCGCGCCCCTGCCGCCGGATTCGACCTGACGCTCAGAGTCGCGACGCCCGGGCCTTTTGTCATTACGATTATCGATCAGACTGAAGGATTGCCGAGTACGCCGGGATTCGAAATAAAGCCGCGGCCGGCTGGCACGATGCCGACGCCGTTTCTGTTTTTCGATTCTACGACGCTGGTCAGAAAGACGTTTGCGATTGGCGGCGAGCAGGTGACGACGCGTTAGCGATCGCACTCTCCGCCGATCATGTTGATCATTCCGAACGTCGTGATGATGTCCGGGATCATGCGGCCGATCAGCATCTTGTTGAGCGCGCCCATCCCGAGAAAGCACGGCGGCCGCACGCGCACGCGATATGGCCGGCCGCTGCCGTCGCTCACGATGTAAAATCCCAACTCGCCGTTGGCGCCTTCGACCGCCTGGTACACCTCGCCGGCCGGCACGTGGATGCCCTCCATGATCAGCTTGAAATGGTTCATCAAGCCTTCGATCGAGTTGTACACCTTCTCTTTTTCGGGCAGCACGACTTTGGGGTCGGTGATCGTGACGGGACCCTCGGGCAGCGCCGCGAGCGCTTGCTCAATGATTCGCTTGGACTGGTACATCTCCTGAAAGCGCACATTGAAGCGATCGTAATTGTCGCCGCGGTCTCCGGCCGGGACCTCGAACTCCATCCTGTCGTACACCAGGTACGGATGCGCCTTGCGAACGTCGTACGACACGCCGGCCGCGCGTAGCAGCGGGCCGGTCAGCCCGTACGAGATGGCCTCTTCCTTCGACAGCTTCCCGACATTCGCCATTCGGTCGATGAACACGCGGTTGCGCGATAGCAGCTTGTCGCAGTCGCCGAGAACCTGGTCGAGCCGCGCGAACGACGCTTTCATTCGATCATTGAAATCAGCCGGCAGGTCATGCGTCATGCCGCCGACACGGCACCATGTCACGGTGAGCCGCGCGCCGGTCACCGCTTCGATCAAGTCGTAGAGAAACTCGCGCGCCTCGAGCATGTAGAACGCAACCGTCGTCGCACCGACTTCGCTCGACGCCATCCCGAGACACGTCAGGTGGTCGGCGATGCGCGAGACCTCGCTCATGATCAGGCGCACGTACTTGCATCGCTCGGTCGTGTCGATGCCGAGCAGGCGCTCGACGGCCAACGCGAAGCCAACATTGTTGATGCATGGCGACGCGTAATTCAGCCGGTCTGTGTAGGGGAAGCATTGGGTCCAGGTTCCCTGCTCGCACATCTTTTCGAATCCGCGATGCAGGTATCCGACCTCGACGTCGCAATCGACGATCTTCTCGCCGTCGAGCTTGAGGTTGAACTTGATGGTGCCGTGGGACGCGGGATGCGACGGTCCCATCTGCAGTTCCATGATCTCGTCGGACGAATCCGACGGCACGATTTTGTCCTTCCAGCGCGCTGGTAATGCCATGGTGTGTATCCCGTCGTGTCTTCAGCGCGAGGGGCGAAGCGGATTCACGACCGGGTCGATCTCCGGAACGATCGGTTGGCGCTTGTTATAGAGGTAATCCTTGCGCAGCGGATGTCCCTCGAACGAATCGTACATCAGGATACGGCGCAAATCGGGGTGTCCCTTGAAGTCGATCCCGAACATGTCGAAACATTCGCGCTCGAGCCAGTCTGCCGCGCCCCACACTCCCACCACGCTGTGGACCCACGGCTCCGGTCCGTCGACGGCAATCTTGACGCGAAGACGATGACCGCGCGTCAGGGAATTCAGTTGATAGACGACCTCAAAGCGCGGTTTACGCTCGAGCCAATCGACCGCCGTCACGTCGGTCAGGAAATTGAATTCGAAGTCGGGCTCGTCGCGCAACGATCGGAAAAAATCGTAGGCGCGTTCGCGATCGATGACGACGGTTTCCTCGTCGCGCTCATTTTGCGCACTGAGAATCTCGCCGCCAAAGCGTGCTTTCAGTTTTTCAATCAACATGGATTTGCAGCTAGTCCCAATCGAGTGCGCCGCGCTGCCACGCGTAGAGCAGACCGACGCCGAGGATCGCGATGAAGATCAGCGCCTCGACGAAGCCGAACATCCCCAAATATCGCAGCTCGACCGCCCACGGATAAAGAAAAATCACCTCGACGTCGAAAATCAGAAACAGGATCGCCGTCAGGTAGAAACGCACCGAGAAACGCCCCCATGCGGAGCCGCTCGGCGGATTGCCGCACTCGAAAGACTCGCTCTTGATCGCGTTGGGTCGCGACGGGCCCAGCAACATGTTGATGGTGCACATTACGCCGACGATCACGCCGGCGACGAGCAGGGTCACTGCCACTGGAAACCAGGTCGTCATTCTCAATCCGCCTACAAGCGTTTCTTATCCTCATACCAATAGCCGATGAGCAGGTCTTTTGGAACGAGAATCGGGTCCCGAGCCTGTTCGACGGTCGTGCGAATGGTTCATCTCGGCTGGCTTGAGACATCAGCTGATCACCTGAACACACCTGATTTATTTCTGCAAATACTGTCTTGACCGATCGTTCAATATGGCCCTCATTCGAATAAATGGCGAAATTATGCTGGAAAACATTGCCATTTAACCTCTCCGCGGTTTTTGATCATTATTGCTATTGACGATTTCAACTCACAGGACTAATGAGCAATCTTAGAATGTTAGGAGATTGTTGCGGGACTAAATTTCCAGACGCCGGCAACCTATTTGCCGAAAGAGGGAGTCAAAATGAATCGCGCAATCGAATGGGGAAGCTGGTGCGTGGGCGTACTGACTGCGTTGCTGTTTGTGGTCGGGATTACCAGCGCGCCGGCATCGGCTCAGGTGAAACCGGGTGATTTCATCACCCCCGACAATGCGTACAAGGTGAAGGACCTCGTCTCTCCGGGCCAGTACATGCGAGTGATGCATGGGATGTCTATCAAGGTCACGCCGACCGAGCGTATCGATTGGCCGCCGCCGTATAAAGATGCGACCGAGAAATACTCGAGTCAGGTCAGGTTGACTCCCGACCATCGCAGCCTGATTGGATACGTCGCTGGCGAGCCGTTCCCAATAATCGACGCAAACGATCCGGACGCCGGGACCAAGGTGATGTGGAACGTATCGTTCCGGCCAATCTCCAGCGACGAGTACGATCTACGCTGGTTCGACTGCGACAGCCAGTACTGGGGCAGAAACGCACCTGCACGTCAAATCGCGTTGTTCGAGGTGGGGCATTACGCGGGCTACAACGAAGTCGGACGCACCGAAGTCGATCCGCTGCCGATCGATCCCGACTTCAAGAAAACCGGGCGCTACTTTCTCGGACTGCTGTACCCCGTACTCGCCCCGCAGGACGCGCGTGGAACTGGATTGATCAAGTTCCGGTACGCCGAGCCCACTCGTGATGACGACAGTTGGACCTGGACTCCCGGCGCTCGCCGCGTCCGCCGTCTGAACTACGCCATTCTCGACTCGGCAACCGGGCCACAAGCATACGACCCGAATCACTACGAAGGCTTCAGCGGCAAGAACGAGAACTACGACTGGAAAATGCTCGGCGAGAAAACGATGCTCGGCGCTATCAACATCGCAAACGTGCCCGACATTCGATGTCCGACCGACGGCGGCGCGAGCCATTGCCCCGACAACTGGCAACTGCGCCACTATTTCATTATCGAGGGGCGCCCTCGTCCAGGACACTTTGTCTCGTTGTACAATCACGAAATCCTTTACATCGATTCCGAAGCGGACTTTGTGATGTCAAACGACATGTACGATCGCGGCGGCGAACTGTTCAACAACTACACGTCGTGGATGCATTACGCGGATCGCTCAGAGCCAGACGCGAAAATCGCGATCTATCCGTTCAAGCGCGAATTCCAGTCGGGTTCCTCGACCGTCAACGTGCAGAGCGGCTTCTCTTCCGTCTGCTATCATCCGTCGCAGAACGCACCGTCGCGCGACTCGTGGTTCATCAACATGGGATCGGTCGATCGCTCGTGGTTCACGCCAGAGCAGATGGCGCGCGCAGCCGAGGGTGGCCACGCGATATCAGGCGACTGATCTTCTGCGCGATTAGGTACGAAATAACCGGCGTGGCCAGCGGTGACCGCGCCGGTTTTCATTTGCCGGCGGCGCTCCTCAAGCTCGCGCCAGCATATCTGCACCGCTAGAATCCATCACGGATGGATGACAGCGGCGCGTTCCAGGCATGGGCGGCAGAGGTGATTGCGCGGCGATGGCCACGCGCTCGCCTCGACAAAATCACCGCTCTCCGCGGCGATCTCTCGACCCGACGCTTCTGGCGCGTCTCGATCGACTCCCACGACGCCAGCACCGCACCCGCCTCTGCTATCCTCGTCGACCTCGGCCCCGACGACCTCCCTCGCTACGTTCGCGTGCTGAATCTTCTGCCCTCACCGGTCACCGAGCCGCCGTGGATCAATGTGCATCGCTTCCTCGACTCGATCGGCGCACCCGTTCCCACGCTCTACGAGGCGGATCCCGCGCGCCGCGCGATGCTGGTCGAAGATGTCGGAGAAGTTTCCCTGCTCGACGCCGTGCGGCGTCCCGGCGCCGACGCCGCCGACTTGTTCCGGCTCGCCGCCGCCGAGCTGATCCGCATTCACGTTGACGGCACAGCGCAAATCGACCATCGATGCGTGGCGCGCGAGGTTTCGTACACCGGCCGGCTGTTCGAATGGGAGCTCAAGGAATTCACGGAAGTCGGCCTCGCCGCAGTCACACCAGGCGCACAGGTCTCTTCCATCGTGCCCGAGCTCAAGCTGCTCGCCGCGCGACTCGATCGCTTTCCACGCGTGCTGTCCCATCGAGATTACCATCGCGAAAATTTATTCATCCAGGACGGTCCGCGAATTCGCATCATAGATTTTCAGGATGCGCTCATGGCGCCAGCGGCCCAGGATCTCGCCGTGCTTCTGACGACGCGCGACACCGACCAAGTCATCACGCCTGCCATCGAGCGCCGCATCCTCGACTTTTACTGCGCTGGACTTGTACGTCGTGGCGCACCGACCCTCGACGCCGAGGAATTTATGCTCAGCTATCGGATGTGCGTGTTGCAGCACGCGCTCAAGATGATCGGACGCTTCGAGATATTCGAGCGCAACGGCAAGACCGGATACCGTCGCTACATTCCGCACGCGCTCGGACAGGCGCGCCGGATGCTCGCCGAGATGCGCGCCGAATTTCCCAAACTCTGCGCGGCAGTGAACAGTTGATTCGATGAAGTCTTTGGTACTGGCCGCCGGAATAGGCGAGAGGCTTCGGCCCCTGACCGACGTAACGCCGAAACCGATGCTTGAGCTCGGCGGACGGCCGCTGATCCACTATCCGCTCGCGATGCTCAAGCGGGCCGGCATCACCGAGGTCGCGCTCAACGTCCATCACCTGGCGTCTGCGATTCAGCTCGGACTAGGAGACGGATCCGCGCTGGGAGTCCACGTCACGTATGCGCCCGAGCCGGTTTTGCTCGGGACGGGCGGCCCGCTCAATGGACTGCGCGAATTCCTTGGCCGTAACGAAAGCACATTCGTGATCGCCAACAGCGACACGATCCTCGATCTCGATTTGAGCGCGATGATCGCCTTCCATCGCGACTGCACCGCCCTCGCCACGATCGCGCTCTTTCATCCCGCCAATCTCGACTACTACAGCCGCCTCGAAATCGACGCCGACCGCCGACTCCGCCGGATGCGCCTGCTGACGCGCCGCAACCCGCTTCAGTACAACGACTATCCGAAGGCGCTCGACGACGCCGAAGCCACAACGCTCGCACCGTTCATGTATTGCGGCGTGATAGTCGCCGAGTCCGCGGTGCTCGACCTGATTCCGCCGAATCCACCGTGGAGCCTGATGGCCGGCCTGTTCGCGCCAATGGTCGCCAACGCCCTTCCAGTATTCGGCTACGTCCACACCGGCTACTTCCGCACGATGGACGATCTGAAAAGCTACGACGCCCTGAAGGCGGAATTCGCCTCCGCGCCTCCATCGGGAATTCTCACGGGCTGAAGTTCACCATCCGAGCGCTTCACGGATTTCGGCGCCTGCCGCCCCACAACTCGTATCAGTCGCGCGCGAAACGCCCAGGCGTTTGATTCCGGCTATCCCCGCAACGAACAGCACCAGGTTGAGCAGGTTGACCATCCAGAACACGATCGTCGCCAGCCAGTATGCCACCGCCAATCTGTCTCTCACCAACAGCGCCGCAAGAAAGGCGCCGAGCGGCGAGCCGACCGCTCCCGACAGGTGCAGCGCAATTCGCGACCAGCGCGGCTGCGCAAGGTAGCTGCCGTATTCCATCTTGAAGCACGGCTCCCCATTGGCGAGGTACGCGTAGTCGTAGCCGACGCCCAACACGGTGCCGGTCACTACTTTGACGAGCGGTTGAAGGGCCATCACCCACAGCCCCATGCCCGCGATTGCCGCAACGCTTGACGACGCATGAACCCCGAACGCCAGAAGAAAATCGCCCAGCCCGACGGCAGCAATCTCGATCATCACTCCGGTCTGCGCGCTGATTGTCTTTCGATTACGGCGCAGGTGGAGTTTACGGCTGACTCGCGTCAGGTCTGCCGAGATCGCGCGGCGCTCAGCCTGCGACGCTGCGCGCGCCCGCGACAACAATCGGGCCCACGGACCTGCGCGATACGCGCCGCTATCGATCGCGCGTTCGATTTCTGCAATTTCAAATCGCAGCTCGGCTGCGTTCGCGATGGCGGAACTGGCTTGTAAGCGGTCCTCCGTCATGGGCGGAGTTTCGTCACCACCTCGCGAGCGCCGCAATCAAAAACGCCGAGATCATCAGCGACCCGAACTCCATGTGAAGCTGGATCGAACGAAACAATCCGACGTTGAGCTTCTTCGGATCGCTCTCACGCGTCATGATCCGGACCTGATCGAGCGCGCGCGGGACCGTGATAAACACGACCAGCGCGATCCACGGAATCGCGTGCGAAATAACCGCGACGATCGTCGCCAGGTAAGCCGCGACATCCACCGCAATCAGTTCGTAGTTCGCGCCAGTGCGCCCCAGGATCGTCGCGAGCGTCCGCTTGCCGTGGCGCGTGTCGCTTTCGATGTCGCGGATATTGTTGGCGTGGAGAATTCCCGCGACCAGGAAGCCCAGCGGTATCGACGCCCACAGCGCCGACGACGAAAAATGCATCGCCATGACGAAGTAGGCGCCCATCACGATCGCCGGGCCCATGAAAATGAACACGGTCACTTCGCCAAGCGCTATGTAGGCCAGCGACACCGGACTCGCGGTGTAAAAGTATCCGGCCGCGATGCTCGCGATTCCGATCGCGAGAATTGGCCATCCGCACTGATAAACGAGCACCAGGCCGATCAGCGCGCCAATCGCAAACGCAACGATTCCGCCGCGCCAGATCTGGTCGGCGCTGAGCAACCCGCGCTGAATCACCATGCTCGGGCCGAGCGATTGCTCGCTGTCCGCGCCGCTGCGGAAATCGTAGTAGTCGTTGATAAGGTTGGTGCCAGCCTGTATCGCCATCGCGCCGACCAGCGCGAGTATCATGCGGCTCATCGAGAAAAACCCGTCGCGCGCCGCAACCGCAACGCCCAGCAGCACCGGAATCGCAGCCGCGCTCAGCGACGGCGCCCGAATCGCCTGAATCCAAACCGCCACCGCCCCAGGCCGCGCCCCTCCGCCGTGAGGTATCGCTCCTGCTTCAGTCATAATGATTTCCTATATCAGCACCTTCATTTCCCTGAGCCGCGCGATTTCCGCGGCGCTGTAGCCAAACTCGCTCATCACCTCATCGGTATGCTCGCCGATCATCGGCGCGCCGCTATATTCGAGATCGATCCCGCTGAACCCCGCCGGAAGTCCCGGCACGACGCGCTCGCCAACCTCGCCATGCTTCAACTTCACGAGCATGCTCGATTCGGAGAAGACGGGATCCTTCATCAGCTCCGGAGTGCTGTAGATGGGACCCGCGGCGAGACCGCGCTCGCGAAGTTTCGCCACCAACGCATCGCGCGGATGGATACGAGTGCGAGCCGCGATTTCGCGCTCGAGCTCCTCGACGTTCGCGAGGCGTCCGAGCAATCGCGCGAATTTCGGATCCGACGCCAATGAAGGCAGTTCCAGCACCCCGCACAGATGAGCGAATTCGTCGTCGGTGGCAATCGCGATCGCGATCCACTTGTCATCACCCGCCGCCGGGAACACGCCATGCGGCGCCATCGACTCGTCGCGATTCCCGATCGGCGACTGGTCGCGCCCGTTCATCAGAAAATCCATCATCGCTTCCGGCATCATCGTCGTGACCATCTCGGCCATCGACAAATCCAGGTACTGCCCCTGGCCGGTCCGATCGCGATAGTGCAACGCCGCCAGCAGGAAGAACACCATGCCGGTGCCCACCGCGAAGTCCGGCCACGTTCCGCCAATCCCGCACGGGAACGAATCGGGATATCCCGTGATATGACACAGGCCGGCAAAGGCCTGCGTCGTCGGCCCGAAGCCCACCGTCTGCGCGAAGGGACCGTCCTGCCCAAGCGGTGTCCCGCTCATCATGATTATGTCGGGTTTGATTTTTACCAGGTCGTCGTAAGCGAGATTGTATTTCGCCATGTTGCCGACGGTGAAATTTTCGGTGACGAAATCACTCTTACGGACGATCTGGCGCGCGATTTCCTGCGCCTCGGGCATCGCAAGATTCAGCGTGAGGCTGCGCCGCGATGAATTGATCGCGTGGAATACGCCGCTGCGGTTGGCGCCGACCACGCCGTCGGTGCCGGTCAGAAAACGCACCAGGTCGGGCGAACCCGAAGTCTCGATCCTGATTACGTCGGCGCCCAGTGCGCCCAGCCACGCGGTCGCGTGTGGAACCGCGTAGATCCAGCCGAAGTCGGCGACCCGAATTCCTTGCAGCGGCCCCGTTCCCATCAGATGATCCCCGCCGCGGCCAACGATTCGAGCTCCGCCTGCGACCGCCCAAGTCTCTCGCCAAAGATTTTCTGATTGTGCTCCCCGAGCAGAGGAGCTCCTCGCACGATTCGCCACGGAGTTCGCGTAAACTTGCACGGCGCACCGGGCATCCGCACTTCGCGCGCCGCGGGATGGTCAAAATCGATGAAGAATTTCCGCGCCTTGTATTGCTCGTTGCCCGCGACTTCGCCCGGTGAATGCACCGGGAAGCACGGCACATGTTCCGCCTGCGCCTTTTCGAACGCCTCGGTTCGCGTCTGCGTAGATAGCCAGTCCATTACTCCGGCTTCGATCGCGTCGATGTTCGCGACGCGCCCCAATACCGTGTCGAACAGCTCGGTGTCCATCCACTCAGGATGACCCAGTGCTTTCTTGGCGCCGCGCCAGAAGCGATCGGTGCCGGCGTTGAAACTCACCCATCCGTCCTTGCACGGATAAACCCACTGCGCGGCCCTTTTCTGGCGGATCGAGAGGCGCTGGAACGACGCCGAATCGGGCCCTTCGTGGGAGAAAAAACCGATGTTGGGGCGGACCATGCTGATCATCGAAAGCCACTGGCCGACGTCGACATGCTGTCCTTTGCCATTACTCTTTCGACTATACAGTGCACACATTGCAGCCGCCGCCGCTGTATAGCCAGTCAAATAGTCAGATTGCCTGCCGCCGAGCTTGAGCGGCGGCTGATTTTCGGGATCCGTCACCTGGTGCCAGGGCGTTTCGTACCCGACGCCGCTCATGTGCGTGGCGACCAGATCGCCGCCGCGCAGATTTCGGTATGGCGACTCGGCGCCGAAAAAAGTTATCGACACGACGATCAGCTTCGGAAATCGCGCCGTGAGTGTTGGCCAGTCAATTCCCAGGCTCTCGTTCAGTTCGGGACGATTCGGATTGAAAACAATGTCCGCCGACGCAAGCAGATCGAGCGCGAGTTTGCGTCCGCGAGACTCTTCCAGCTCGATCGTGACGCCGAGCTTGTTGGTGTTGAGATAAAGATGCAGCCCGCCGGTTTCTGGGTCGGGCATCTCATCCCGAAACGGTCCCAATGCGCGCTCCTTCGATCCGGTTCGCGGCGGCTCGACCTTGACGACCTCGGCGCCGAAATCGGCGAACGACTTCGCCGCCATCGCCGCCGCCATGAATGGCATCGTGTCGAGGCACGGCAGCTCGACGACCTTCAGGCCTTCGAGCGCGCGCGGCGGTTCCTGGTAAGCCTCGAAACGCGCCATCGCTACTCGACCCGCTGCGCCTTCAGGTTGTCGATGAGATCGATCAGCTCCGCCATCGAACGAATCACATGGTCGGCCTTGAATTGCGGATGCGTCTGCAGGTACTTGAACGACGCCGCTCCCGTTGCTACCGCGACTGACGCGCCGAAACCCGCTCCCAGAGCCGCCATGATGTCGCGCGGCTCGTCGCCAACATACATGCATGCGTGCGGAAGTACCGCGGCCTTGAGCGCGGTCTGCTTGAGGCTCTCGGTCTTGTCGAGCGCGCGCAGCGACGTCGTGGTCTGCGTCACGACCTGGTCGAGGTACGACGCGAGCCCGACCATCGCGAGCTTCTCGACCAGCCGCTGCGAATCACCCGGCCGGCTCGTGATGACGCCGGTCGCGTAGCCGCGCCGTTTCAGCTCGGCCAGGGTATCCTGCACGTGCGGCAGCACTTCGAGCCGCTCGGTCTTGTCGATCTCGGCCAGGAAGTATGCGTACGCGAGCTTCGCGTACTCGGGCCTCAGATGCTCGGGCACGCCCAGCCATACGTCATCGGCGGAAAGCGCCTCGCGAAAGCGCTCATGCGTGAGCGGCGGATCGTGTCCCAGTTCGTCGAGTGCGTTCTTCGCGGCGATATACAACGGGCCGTGGATATCGACCAGCGTGCCGTCGAGATCGAAAAAGACCGCCTTGAATTCGCGCGACGCCAACAAGATTCCTCGAGGTTCCTAACCGGAGTGTGTAGAGATGCCGAGCGAACTGTCAAGCGCAGCCGCTACGAACTCCGCCGATAAAGGAGCAGGTATTCGCGCCGCCCTCCGATCACTTTCTTCACGTAATCGCGCGTCTCTTTGTACTCGATGTTTTCGACCCACTCGGCGTCGTCGCCGGAAAATTTGGCGTTCCACCTCGACACCGCGTTCTCGCCCGCGTTATACGCCGCGACCGCGCGAAACGCATCGCCGTTGAACATCTCGAACAGATTTTTCAGATACGACGTCCCCAGCTCGACGTTTACCGACGGATCGTACAGCCGTACGGCCTCAGGATCGATTCCATTCTGCGACGCCATCTTCTTCGCGGTCGACGGAATCAACTGCATCAGCCCGCGCGCGTTCGAACTCGACGTCGCCCGTGGGTTGAACAGGCTCTCCTGCCGCGCCAACGCGAGCACCAGGTAGGGATCGAGTGCGAGCCGTGTCGATGCGGAATGAAAAAGATCCCAATACGCGCGCGGATAGCGAACCCGCTCGGCGACGACGTGGCTCATCTGCCCGTTTTTCTCCATGTGCGTCGCCGCGACGATCGCCTCATACCATGCATCCGCCCGCGCGAATCCAGCCAGGATGAAACGCCGCATCTCCGTTCCGTCGGCATGCTCTTCGAGCGCCTTCAACTCCCCCGGCTCGAGTTCCTTGAGTCCCAATGCGCGCAGCGTTTGCAGCCGCGCCATGTGATACTCGGCGACGCCACTGACGGCGGGCGCTCCCGCGAATTCCGGATCCGGCGCCGACGCCGCAGGCAAATCGGGCCTGCCCGCCGCGACGCGACGGCTCGCTAGCTCGGGGTAGTAGTTGCTGTCGGTGCTATCCGCGAGTTTTTCAAAAATCGCGCGAGCGCCGGCGTCGTCGCCCGCTTTTTCCAGCGCCCGCGCCCGCCAGTATTCGCTCATGTCGCGATTAGTTGGATCTTTCGCGCGAGCGCTGGCGCTCTGGAAGCCGGCGGCAGCGATTCGGTAGCTGTGCGCGAGGTACAACGTCCACGGTACTCGGAACCGCGCATCCTCGGCAGAGTCGCTACCTGGATACCGCGCAGCCAGCCGTCGATATTGCGCGCGTGCGGAATCAAGCTGGTGCTCATCTTCGTAGATTCTGCCGACGCGAAGCATCGCACCGGGCGCCAGCTCGCTCGCCGGGAAATTCGCGACGAGTCGATTAAGCGTCGCACGCGCGAGATCGTACTGATCCTCATGCCAGTAGATGAGCGCGAGCGCTTCGAGCGCGGATGGCGTGTCCTTTCCTCGCGGCGCCAGTTGCAGATACTCGAGGAGCGCGCGCCTGGCACGCTCGGGCTCCGGCTTGCGCGCTCGCGCCGTAACCCAAACCAGCTCCGCGCGAACCGACGGCTCCGGTTCCATCCCGAGCCCCGCGCTCGCTTGCTCGTCAGCCTCGGACGGCTGCCCCTCGCGCAGCAGCAATTCGGATTCGTCGCGATGATAGGCGAGCGACCTCGTGTCGGCGACCTCGGGATTCGTTACAAGGATCTCATGTACGAGCACGCGTGCTTCAGCATCGGAGTCGGAATGCGGGTACTTGTCACGCAATTCCATCAACTGCGCGTAAGCAGCCTTCTGATTCCCCAGCGCGACGAGCGCCCGGCCTTCGGCGACGCGCGCATCCTGCTCTATCGACGCATCGGGCCCTCGCGCGATGAGCCGCGACGCCACCTCGGAAGCCTCGGCGTTGCGGCCGAGCTTCAGCAGATTGTCCGCCAGCATCAACTCGCCGCTATCGACCGTCACGCTATTGGGATACGACCGGGCCAGCCGCTCGAGCGAATCAGTCGGGGCGTTCAAATCGCCCTGGTCATGCTGAGCGAGCGCGAGGTAGAAGAGCGCGTAATCGCCGAGCGCGGGAAAATTGTCGGCCGCGAATTTGAGACGATCGATCGCGCGCGCATTGTCGTGGTTCTGGTACGCACGATAGCCGTCGAGAAACGCCGTCTGTCCGTCCGAAGGCGGCTCGTTCGGAGCAGCCATTGGAGCGGTCGGCGCTGCGGCAGGTGCTGCCTGGCCTGACTGGGCAACTTGCACAGGTGTCGCCGCCGAATCCGCTCGCGCGGGCGCCGACGCGCATCCCGCGAGCGCCGCACATAGAATCATCGGCGCGCCGTAGCGCCACCACTTCGCTTTCATCTGATCTTGGTTAGCGCATGCTTGACGCCGCTTCAATTGGGCCTTTCGTGTAGGATAGCGCACCGGCGCGACATCGGAGCGCCGTCAGGCAACTGCACAATGAGAGATTCTAACAAGGTGATTCTTGCGTCGGCCTCACCTCGACGCTGTCAACTGTTGAGTGCGGCTGGAATTCAGTTCGAGGCGATCGAAAGCATGGTGCCCGAGCAGCACGTCGCCGGCGAGCCGGCTCGCGACTATGCACTCCGAATGGCGCGCGACAAAGCCGCCGCAGTTTCATCGCGCTTCCCTAATGCGATCGTAGTCGGCGCCGACACTATCGTCGTGTGCGAAAATCAAATCCTGGAGAAACCCTCCGATGCCACCGACGCGCGCCGGATGCTCATGATGCTCTCTGGGCGCACGCATACCGTGGTGACCGCATTCGCATTGGCGCGCGACGGAGAGATCCTGGAAAGTTCGCCAGTCGAGAGCCGTGTCAACTTTCGTAAACTGAGCGACGCCGAAATCGACGACTACGTTGCCACCGACGAGCCTTTCGACAAGGCCGGTGCTTACGGAATCCAGGGCGTCGGCGGCGGATTTATCGCGCAAGTCGACGGACCGCGCGACAATGTGATGGGCCTGCCGACCGAGCACGTCGTCGCGGCGCTCGCACGGTACGGCGTGAAGCCGGTTTAGTGAGATGTCGACTCGCTATGAAATCGAAGAGCGGCTCGAGATCGTGAGAGCACGCATCGGAGCGGCCGCGCATCGAGCGCGCCGTGATGCCTCCTCGATTCGGCTCGTGCTCGCGAGCAAGACACAGCCGAGCGAGGCGATTCGCGCCGCATGGGAGGCGGGCGCGCGCGATTTCGGCGAGAATTACGTCCAGGAGGCAATCGCGAAGCGCGCCGAGCTGGTCGACCTGACCGACATTCGATGGCATTTGATCGGCCATCTTCAAACCAACAAAGCGAAGACCGCCGCGAGCGCTTTCGGACTCATTCACAGCGTCGATTCCGTTCGCCTAGCGGAGGCGCTCGCGCGTGCGCAACCTTCCCCACACGTTCGCGCGCTGATCGAAGTGAATCTCGGCGCCGAGGCGAGCAAGACGGGAATCGCGCCGGATGCAGTAGCGGCCATCCTGGATGCTGCCCGCGGCGAAATCGAAATCGACGGCCTGATGACGATTCCACCGCCCGCCGCCAGCGCCGAGGCGTCGCGTCCATGGTTCGTGCGGTTGCGCGAGACGCGCGATCGCCTTGCGAGGCAATCTGGCTATGCGCTAAGCGAACTCTCGATGGGCATGACCGACGACTTCGAGATCGCTATCGAGGAAGGCGCGACGATCGTGCGGATTGGACGCGCAGTCTTCGGCGAACGCATCAGGTGATGAAGAAACTCGGCTTCATCGGCGGCGGCAACATGGCCGAGGCCCTTGCGCACGGTCTTATCCAGCACAAGGTTTTCAAGCCTGCCGACATTATCGTCTCCGACGTTGCCCCCGATCGCCGGCGCAAACTCGCCCGCTCGCTCAAGGTCGCGACAACCGACGACAACACCGAAGTCGTGCGCGAGGCCGGCGCGGTGCTGCTCGCCGTCAAGCCCCAGACGATCGACGAAGTCATGGCGGAGCTTGCCGCCGAGTTGGCGAAAGCAAATCGAAAAGCCGCAGGCAATGGCAAGCTGTTCATTTCGATTGCCGCCGGCATAACGATCGAGCGGCTGACTCGTGGGCTCGGTAAGCGCGCACGAGTGATCCGCGTGATGCCCAACGCGCCCGCGATGGTGGGTCATGGGATGGCGGCGATGGTGCGTGCGCGAGGAGCGTCGGCGAGCGACGAGGCGTTCGCGCTGCGAATCTTCCGGGCGGTTGGCGACGCCGTCGCGCTCAAGGACGAAAAGCTGCTGGACGTAGTGACTGCACTCTCGGGCAGCGGCCCCGCCTACGTTTACCTGTTCGCCAAGGCGATGGCGGATGCTGCGGTGAGCGAGGGAATCCCGCACGAGCTTGCTATCCGGATGACGCTGAAGACGATTCGCGGCGCCGAGCATCTGATGCGCGAGTCGAAGCGCGAGGTCTCCGATTTGATCCGCGCAGTCGCTTCGCCCGGCGGCACCACCGAGGCGGCACTTCGTCGATTCGCTGAGCATGGTTTTTCTGATATCGTGGCCGCCGCATTACACGCCGCCAGCGATCGCTCACGCGAACTTGGCCGCGGAATCAACTAGCGAGAGCGCCATCGCGTGTACGCCTGGACCAACCTGATTATCTTCGTCGCGCAGACGCTCGACAGCCTGCTGACGCTCTACTTGTATGTCGTGATCATTTCGGCGTTGATGACCTGGATCGAGCCGAATCCGTACAATCCGATCGTCCGCTTCATCTACTCGATCACGGAGCCGATTTTCGATTGGTTCCGCCAGCATCTTCCCGTCGTCTTCGGCGGGATCGATTTTTCACCGCTGATCGTGATTATCGTCATTCAGCTCATCCAGCGAGTCGTGATTCCGAGCGCAGTCCACGCGCTGATTCCCGCGTACGCGTGAAGCCGGGCAGTCCGGCCGCCGCCGATACGCAATGGATGCGAGTGTTCGACGATGAGCTCACGATCGAACTGACCGTGCGTCCAGGCGCGTCGCGCCGAGGCATCATTCGAGCAGACGGCGACCGTCTGGTAGTCGGCGTTAATTCGAGTCCCGAAAAAGGCAAAGCAAACGACGAATTGATCGAGTACCTGGCGGACGAGCTGCGCATACCGCGCTCGGCGATGATAATCGCTCGCGGAGCAACGTCGCGCCGTAAGACAATCAGAATCGTGACGCATGAACCCGCCAAAGTAGCGATCCGACTCCGGCAAATTGGCAAACGAAAATAGCGACAGCCAATAAATCTGAAGCGAATCGACGGCGAAAATAAGCTGGTTTGGTTGACTGCGTTGCTTTTCGTGGTTACCTAAAGGGTGGATGCTGTGGATTTTTTCGGTTAGCAGCGGCGAGTTGGTAATGCCAATTTACGAATACAAATGCAACAAATGCGGCGTGTTCGAAGCGATGCAGGGGATCAAGGAAGCCCCGCTGAAGAAGTGCCCCACCTGCAAGAGCAAGGTCGAGCGGCAGATCTCGCGCGGCTCGTTCATCCTGAAGGGCAGCGGATGGTACGCGACCGACTACGCCAAGAAGAGCACGCCGAGCAGCACTGATACGGAGTCGTCGTCGACACCAGCAGCCACCAACGGCACTACGGCATCATCAAGCGACTCGTCGTCGAAGCCGGCCAGCGACTCGAAGCCGGCGTCGGAATCGAAAGCGTCGTCACCCGAATCGAAGCCGTCCGCACACTCAAAATCATCTTCGGAAAAGTCGGTGTCGGCAAAAGCCGCCGACTGATTCCCGATCTATAGCCAAGTCGATCGAGCCGTGGGGTAGCCGAGCCTGGGGCTTTTTTGTTTGAATCGTGCGCTATGCGCGCGCTGGTATTCGATCGCAAACTTGAATTTCGCGGAGACTATCCCGATCCCGTCGCGAGTCCCGGCGAGAGCATCGTTCGCGTTTCTGTCGCCGGTGTGTGCGGGACCGACCTCGAGATCGCGCGCGGCTACATGCAATATCGCGGCGTGCCCGGCCATGAATTCGCCGGGCGCGTGGTCGAATCGCAAAACGCCTCGCTCCGTGGAAAGCGCGTCGTCGGCGAGATCAACGCCGGATGCGGCCGATGCGCGATGTGCGCCGCCGGTCTCACGCGCCATTGTCCCGATCGCACGGTGCTCGGAATCCTCGGGCGCGACGGCGCCTTCGCGGAATTCCTCCGTCTCCCCGACGTCAACCTGATTCCGATTCCCGATTCCATTCCCGACGACGTCGTGGTGTTCGTCGAACCGCTCGCGGCGGCGTACGAAATCTTCGAGCAGGTCCACCTGGGGCGGAATCAAATAATACTGGTGATAGGCGACGGCCGTCTCGGCGCGATTGTTGCCCTGGTGCTCAAAGGCGAGAAGTATTTGCCGATTGTAGCGGGGCATCATCCCGAGAAACTCGGGCGGCTGGATGCACTCGGACTCGATACCGCCGAGGAATCTGCTCTGCGCGACAAATTCGACGTGGTGATCGATTGCAGCGGGAGCGAATCCGGTTTTCGGCGCGCGGTCGAACTCGTGCGGTCGCGCGGAAAGATCATACTGAAGAGCACGGCGGCAGCGGCTGCCGAGATCAACCTGGCGCCAATCGTGGTGAATGAAATCACCGTGATAGGCTCGCGATGTGGCCGCTTTCAGCCTGCGCTCGACGCCCTCGCCGCCGGAAAAATCGATCCGCGCCCGCTGATCGATGGCGCTTTCGCACTCGATGACGGCCTCGCAGGCTTCGAAGCCGCAAAAAATCCGCTCAATTTCAAAATACTATTGAGAGCGCCGTGAAGCAGTGAATCAGCGGAGCGGCGGCTCGATACTGGTCGGAATCGACACTGGCGGCACGTTTACCGACCTCGTCGCGATCGTCGGCAAGGAAAACAAAATCCGCGTGCACAAAGTGCTCTCGACGCCGGCTGATCCTGCCGACGCCGTCATCCGTGGCCTGCGCGAGATGCTTGGCGATGCGCGGCCGGAGTCCGTCACCTACAGCTCCACTGTCGCCACCAACGCGCTGCTCGAGAAGAAGGGCGCGCGCGTCGCGCTGTTTACCAACGCGGGGTTCGAAGACCTCATCGAGATAGGCCGGCAGAATCGCGACGACCTCTACGCGCTGGCGCCCTCGCGACCCGAGCCGCTCGTCGCACGCGCGATGCGCTTCGGCGTCGGCGAGCGCACGCTGTTCGACGGCAGCATCATCAGATCGCTCAGCCGCTCCGAGCTTGCGCGAATTCGCCGGCTCGCGGCCCGCAGCGGCGCCGAAGCATTTGCGATTTGCCTGCTTCATTCGTACGCCAATCCCAAGGGCGAAGAGTCGATCGCGCGTGCGCTCGAGCCTCTGGGACGGCCGCTCTCAGTCTCGCATCGGATTCTCGCCGAGTATCGCGAATACGAGCGCTTCTCGACTGCGGTTGTGAACGCGTACGTCGCGCCGCGGATGTCGTCGCATCTGAAGAACCTCGAGACGCGGCTCAAAGGCTCGCGGCTTCGAGTCATGCAGTCCAACGGCAGCGCCATCGGCACGGAGCTGGCGCGCTCAGAACCGGTGCGCACGATTCTGTCCGGTCCCGCGGCAGGTGTGATTGGTGCGGCAAGCCTTGCGCGCGCGTTCGGCACCGATCGTTTCATCACGTTTGACATGGGCGGCACCTCGACCGACGTGTCGCTGTTCGATCGCCGCGCGCGAATCCGCACGCTGAGTCATCCCGACGGATACGCGGTGCGCACGCCCGTGATCGACATTCACACCGTCGGCGCAGGCGGCGGATCGATCGCGCGGATTGACGCTGGCGGTTCGCTGCGGGTCGGTCCCGATAGCGCAGGCGCCGATCCCGGACCCGCATGCTACGGACGCGGCGAGCTGTGCACGGTGACCGACGCCGACCTGGTGGCAGGCCGGCTGGTCGCGGAAAATTTCCTGGGCGGCCAGATGAAGCTCCACCCGGATCGCGCCAAGCGTGCCATGTTGCGGCTCGCGCGCGAGATGAACACGAATCCGATAGTGGCTGCGCGCGGGATCATTCGCGTCGTCAACGCTAATATGGAGCGCGCGATTCGCGTGATCACAGTCGAGCGCGGCTTCGATCCGCGCGACTTCGCATTGCTGGCGTTCGGCGGCGCGGGCCCGATGCATGCCTGCGAACTGGCGCTCGACCTGGGTATCCGGCGAATCGTGATGCCCCGAAATCCCGGCCTGCTGTGTGCGTGGGGAGCGTCGAGCGCTCCCCTGGGTCGCGAGTATTCGCTCACGGTGCGCGCGACGAATCCGAACTATCGCGGCCTGCTCGCGCGCGCGTCGGTACTGGTCCGCCGCTCGTATGCTGAACTTCGGGCTGAAGATGCAACCGCGATTCGTCACGAGCTGTGGGTCGACATGCGCTATCGCGGGCAGTCGTACGAACTTGAAATCGCGCTCACGCCAGGATTCGTCGACGCCTTTCACTCCACCCATCGCAAGACTTTCGGACACTCCGCCGCGAACGCCGCCGTCGAAGTCGTCAACATTCGCGTGCGCGCAATCAGCGGAGATTTGCTCGCGAAGCCCAAGCGAATCGCACGCCAGACCGGGAAACCAACGCCAGTCTCAAGCGGACGAGTGCTTGTCGGCGGCAGTGAACGTTCCGTGCCGATCTACGATCGAGACTCATTTGGCGCGGGCGCTCGCGTGCGCGGGCCGATCGTCGTCGTCGAATTGAGCTCCACCGCGTACGTCGCGCCGGAATTCGTTTTGCGCGTGGACGACTTCGGCAATTTGCAGCTGGAGACTGTGCGATGAAGCTCGATTCGATCACGCTCGCCGTGATGAACAATCGTCTGGCTGCGATCGCCGACGAGATGGGCGTCGTGCTCGGACAGACGGCGTTCTCGCCCAACATCAAGGAACGGCACGATTTTTCGTGCGCGATTTTCGACGCGCGCGGCGAACTGGTCGCGCAGGCGGCGCATATTCCCGTGCATCTCGGCTCGACGCCGCTCTCAGTGCGCGCGGCGATCGCAAACCTCGAGCTTCGCCGCGGCGACGTCGCCGCGCTGAACGATCCGTTCGCGGGCGGAACGCATCTGCCCGACTTGACGCTGGTCGCGCCGGTGTTCATCGGGGTTGAGCGCCGTCCATTCGCGTACGCAGCCAACCGGGCGCATCACGCGGATATCGGCGGGATCGCGCCGGGCTCGATGGCGTTGGCGACGGAAATTTACCAGGAAGGTTTCCGTCTGCCGCCGGTGAAAATCGTCAGCGGCGGCGAGGTCGCACGCGACGTGATGACGCTGTTTCTCGCCAACACCAGAGTTCGCGAGGAGCGTGAGGGCGACTTGCGCGCGCAGATTGCCGCACTGTCGGTCGGGTCAGAGCGCTTGCTCACGATCGTGAAAACGTCGGGACGCAAAACGGTCGAAGCAGCGATGGATGGCCTGAAGGACTACGCGGCGCGCCTGATGGTCGCGGCGCTCGGCGAGCTTCGGCCGGGAACCTATAGAGCCGAGGATTTCCTCGACGACGACGGCTTCGGCACCGGTCCGATTCCAATTCGCGTCGCGATCAAAATAGGCGGCGGCAGGGCAGTCGTCGATTTCACCGATTCGGCGCCGCAGGTGCGCGGCTCGGTCAACGCGAATTTCGCGATCACGCTGTCTGCCACTTTCTATGTCATGAAGTGCCTCGCTGCAGAGGCCGTACCAGCCAACGAAGGTCTGATGCGCCCGATCAAGCTCATCGCGCCGCCGGGTTCGATCGTCAACGCGCTGGCTCCTGCAGCGGTGGCGGGCGGAAACGTCGAAACTTCGCAGCGAATCGTCGACGTCCTGTTTCGCGCACTTGCCAAGGCGGCGCCAGATCGTATTCCGGCGGCGAGTTCCGGCTCGATGTCGAATCTAACGGTCGGCGGCTTCGATCGATTTCGCGACCGCCATTTTTCCTACTACGAAACGATCGCCGGCGGCGCGGGTGCCGCCAAGGACAGACCCGGTGCATCGGGCATCCACACGCACATGACCAACACGCTAAACACGCCGATCGAGGCGCTCGAGGCTTACTACCCGATGCGGATCACCGAATACAGAATCCGGCGCGGCTCAGGCGGACGTGGCCGTGAGCGTGGCGGCGACGGCTTGATTCGCGAGCTCGAGTGCCTTGTCGATTCGAACGTGAGTGTGCTCACTGAGCGGCGGACAATCGCGCCCTACGGACTCGCGGGCGGAGGGCCGGGTGCGACTGGCAAAAATATTCTCGTGCGCGCCGCGCGACGAAGCAGGCTGCCCGGCAAAACGAATATCGACCTCAAGGCCGGCGAGCGCATTCGAATCGAGACTCCCGGCGGCGGGGGCTTTGGCCGTCGCTAGACGACGCCGTTTTCGCGCAGCCGCTTGCACGTCTCCGCGTCGATTCCAAGGTCCGCCAGGATTTCGTCCGTATGCGCTCCCAGAGCCGGCGCGCCGCTTCGTATCCGGGTAGGAGTGCGCGAGAATTTCGCCGCCGGACCAGTGATCGGCGCGAGCTTGCCGTCTTCCTGCGCGACTTGCTGGAGCATGTCGCGCTCGAGAGTATGCGGACAGCGCGCCGCCTCCGCGTAACTTCTCACCTTCGCGCACGCGATGCCTTCTTTTGCGCATTCATCGATGGCTTCTTCGACGGTCCGCGCCTCGCACCACTTCGCAAACATCGCGTCGCACTCTTTGCGATTTTTCATGCGTCCCGGAATCGTCGCGAATTCGTTGTCATCGGCAAGATCGTGGCGCCCCGCCATCCGCGCCATCACCTTCCAGTGAGTGTCGAGCAGCACACCCGCCATCACCAGCCCGTCGCGGCATTTGTAGGTGTTGGTCGGAACCGAGAATGGAACTTCGTTGCCCCATCGCTTGATTTCGACGTCCATCGCGCCGAGCGTCAGGTTGCCGTTGGATTGGAACAGCATCGCATCGAGCATCGCGACGTCGACATGCTGGCCTTCGCCGGTGCGATCGCGATGACGCAGCGCCGCGAGCGCCCCGATCGCGCCGTGCAGGCCGCCTAGATCGTCGCACAGCCAGGTCGGCGCCTTGGTCGGCGGCCCGTCGGGACTGCCGTTGAGTGAAATGAAACCGCCCATCGCCTGCGCCAGCGGATCGTACGCGACGCGATCGTGAATCGGACCGAATTGTCCGTAGCCGCTGATCGACACATAGATGATGTCGGGCTTCACTGAGCGAACGTGATCGTAGCCGACTCCCCATTTCTCGAAGGTGCCCGGACGAAAATTCTGCACGATGATGTCGGAGCGAGCCGCGAGTTTCAGAAAAATCTCGCGGCCCTCGTCGCGGCGGAGATCGAGCGTCAGGCTGCGCTTGTTGCGATTGACCGTCGCCTGCGCATATCCGATTTGCTTTTCGTGGCCGGGCAGTGCCGGCGGTATGCGCCGCGCCACCTCGCCCTCATGAGCCTCGATCTTGATAACGTCGGCGCCGAGATCAGCCAGGATGCACGCGCACATCGGCCCCGCCCAGCTTGTAGTCGCGTCGATCACTCGAACGCCGTCGAGCGGCCCCGTCAGGTCGAGCCGAGCGTCGCGATAGAACTCAGATTTTTCCATGCGCCATTCCTCCCGAGCGCAGGCATCGTACTGCGAGAGCGTCGCTCACGACAAACGCGGAAGTGGCGCCCCGTCGAACGGCCCGCTAGCTTTGAGCACGATGGCGGAGCAGCAATTCTATGTCGGCATCCACGGCATCATCGCCAGTCGTGGGCGAATACTCGTGCTCAAGCGCGCGCCCACGACGACCTATCGGGCCGGGAGCTGGGATCTTCCCGGCGGCCATATCGCGCTCGGCGAGAGTTTCGAAGATTGCCTGCTGCGCGAGATCAAGGAGGAGACCGGGCTGGACATTGCGATCGATCGCCTGCTCGGGCTGCACAGCATGATCTCGGAGCCTTATCTGCAGGCGCTCTATTCTTGCCGGCTGAAAGTTTTTCAGAGCGTGAAGCTGCAGCCCGACGAGCATGTCGAGCATCGATGGGTCACGCTGGACGAGCTCGCGAGCCTCGAGCTGATTCCGTACCTCGCGTCGATTCTGAAGCGCGGGATGCTGAGTTACCTGAAGTGAATGAGGCTGTGCTGCTTTATCTTGCGATCAAACGGCCACGCCAGTAGCCGAAAAAGTTCGTGCATTCGAGTTCGTGATAAATCGCGCGCTCCGGATCGCCGCGCATCGCAGCCGCTGCCATTCTGACGCCGTTGCGGATGAGCTTGTCGAGGCGATTGTGGTTTTGCAGTCCCGCGAACGCGGTACCCATGCCGAAGGCGAAGCTCTTACGCCGCAGATACGCGAGCGTCATCCGCTCGGGCGGGATCATATGATGCACGATCGCGCGCGGCGCAAAACCCATCGCACCACCGCGCGCAATAATCCGCGCGAACAGCTCGGTGTCCTCACCTGAGATAGGATTGCCGCCGACCACGCCGAGGTCCTCACGAAACTTCCCGAACCGTGCGAACGCCGCGTGCTTGAACCCGACATTTGCGCTGAAATAGTTGTCCAGCCGCTCTGCCGATGATGTGGGTGCCGACTCGATCGCACGCCGGTCGTGAACGGCGAGCTTGACCCACAGGCTCGGCCCGAGCCATTTGGGCGGTGGCGACGACCATCGCGGTAAGACCATCCCGCAGGCGGCGTCGAGGTCGCGCCTTTGCATGTCGTCAAGCAGCTGGGCTGCCCAATCGCGCTCGGCCACGGCGTCGTCGTCGATAAAGAAGAGGTACTTGGACGCCGTTTCGTCCACCGCGCGATTTCTCGCGAAGCTCGAACCCGCTCGCGACTCGAACACCCGCCGCGTCGGTAGCGCCGCGCCGCGCGCGAATTCCTCGACGACTGCCGCAGTATGGTCAGTCGACGCATTGTCGATGACGAGACAATCAGCCTCGACGCCCGCGGGTATCGCGAGCGCCGCGATACTCGCCAACGTCTCGCGCAGCAGAGCCGCGCGATTGTGCGTCGGGATCGCGATTGTGAGTTTGACTGTCAACGCGGTCGTGCGCGGGTGGCAGGCGAACTCGTCGCTGCCTCAAGCCTCGCGCCGCCCCCATAATAGCCGAACCGCGCCTCGCACCGGATAACCGGTGACGACGCGCAGTTTCGGCCCGACGCGGCGATTCGCCGCGTCAGTTCGTCTTTGCCGCTGGCGCCGCGGCTGGAGCCGCCGCCGCCGCGGGCGAAGCCCCCGGCGTCGGCGTCGGCGCCACCGGCTTGGGCAGCGGCGCCCCCGATTGCGTGAACACGATCGACGTGACCGTCAAGTCGGGCGTCGCCTTCTGTTGGACTTCGGGCGCCGCCGTCAGGCGGAACCCGAATGACCGCGTCTCTCCGGGGACGAACGGCAGCACCGGCCGCCCGAAGTTGGTGAACTCGAGCGGCGTCGCGACCGGCGTGTGAACCTCGCTGAAAACTTCCTTCTTGGTTTTCCCTTTGCCTTCGTAGTACGTGACGGTGAACTGAACTTCGTCGATCGCCTTGTCGCCGCTGTTCGTCATCTTGCCGAAAATTCCCGGCACTCGCGACGCTGACATTTTCATGTCCACATCGCTCAGCACGATTTTCGGCACGTAGGCCTGGGCGTCCGAGAGCTGCTTCTGCGCGTTTTGTAAATCCGCCAGCTCGCGACCGTACTGAAACTTCAGGCCCGCATTGCCGGTCGCTTGCTCTTTGTCCAACTCGTCGAGAATTTTCTGATACGCGGCGATCGCCTTGTCGTAGTCGTGCTTGTGGTAGAGATCGACCGCGTCCTTGTGCTCCTTGATGATATTTTCCTTGAATGGAAAATCGACCAGCAGCCGCCACTCGCCGCCCTGGTTCACCATCACCATGTTGTCGTCGTAAGTGACCTTGGGGTAGGTGTTGTTACTCAAGTCCTTCTGCGCAGCCGCGTCTGGCGTCTGATCGCCGCTGAGCGAAGCATCAACCGTCCGCTCCCATAGCGCCAGGTCGGGGCGCGTGACGGTGACGGTGACGATCGCCTTGTCACCGTCCACCTTCGACGATCCAACTTTGTAGTCATAGGTGCGCAGGATGCCCTTGAACCAATCCTTGCTCACGTCCGGCGCCATCGGAATCTCGGTGAGGAACTGATCCATCGTGCGATCGACCTGGTCCTGATGCGACAGCGCCTGGTAGGCGGCCGGATAATTGTAAAATTTAAGGTTGCTGAGATAGGTGTCCGCCGCGCGCTCGGGGGTATGCCCCTGGCATCCCGCCACAAGAAACGCACCAACCACCGCAGCCGCGAGCATCGCGCCCTTGGCTTGAATCCTGATTATCGTCATCTTTTGATTTCCTCTTCACCAATCCGCAAACGGTTCGATTCTAGTGTCGCGTCCACCAAAAACAAGCTCGCCTTAGGGGCGATTTCCACCCGTTGGCCGCTGTCCTCGGACGCGACAGTCCTGCTTATCAGAAAAAACCCGCGCTGTGCGACCAGCCGCGAATCCGCCTCTCAGGTCGCGGTTGGCATCTGCTTGAGCTCGACGACGTTGCCTTCGGGATCGCGCACGTAGATCGAGAGACCCGCGCCATGCGCCCCGTAACGCATCGCCGGCTCGCCGATCACCTCGACGGATTCTCCGCGAAGATAGCGCACGACCTCGTTCAGGTCGCGAGCCTCGACTGCGAGGCATACGTGATCGACATTGAGTCCGGTTTCGACTCGTGGATCGCCGGCGGGAACCAGGTCGATCATGCTTCGGCCCGCGCGCAGCTGAATTAACCCAATCTGCGCAATCCGCCGCTCTTCGATGAGACCCAGTACGCGCGTGTAAAAGTCGTAGGCGCGATTCTGGTCGCGGCATCGCAGCACGACGTGATCGAGTTCCGCGACCTTGAGTGGAATGTCCATACCTATACTCTGGAACTATACCTCTGATGCCGATACCACCCTCCTTGCTTGATTGCCACTGCTCCGCCAGCAACCATCCCTGAACCCGCGATGATGCCCGGCCACGCCCTGACCCTCGTCATATTCGTCCTCACCTACGCCGTGATCGCGCTCGGCGAAATTCCATGGACGCGCATCGATCGCACCGGCGCCGCGCTGGCCGGCGCGGTCGCGATGGTCGTGTCGGGCGCGCTCACCGAAGCCGAGGCCGAGCGCGCCATCGACTTCCATACGATCACCCTGCTGCTCGGGATGATGATCGTGGTGGCGAACTTGCGCCTGTCTGGCACGTTCGCGATTTTCGCGCGCGCTCTGCTGAACCGTGCGCGCTCGGGTTACGGCATGCTCGCGATGACCGTCGCCGCGTCCGGGCTGCTGGCCGCATTTTTCATCAACGACGTCGTATGCCTCGCACTCACGCCCCTGGTAATCGATGCCGCCGAAATTGGGGGCGTCGATCCGATACCGCTGCTGCTGGGACTCGCGACCGCCAGCAATATCGGCAGCGCCGCGACCATCACCGGCAACCCGCAGAACATGATCGTCGCGGGCTTCGCAGGTCTCGACTACTCCGGCTTCGCGATTCACCTCGCGCCCGCCGCCATTATCGGTCTCGTCGTCGATTTCATCGTGATCGCCGCGGTCTACCGAAGATCGCTCGGCGTTACACTTTCGCAGCCCGACACCAGGGCCATGCGCACGATTCACGTCATCCGCCCGCTGATGATCAAATCGTCGATCGTCGCGCTCGGCGCGTTGGCGATGTTCATCGCGGGCTACCCTACCCACGTGGTCGCGATGGGTGCCGGCGTGATCCTGCTGTTCACACGGCGAATCAAGCCGGCTCGCGTGTATCGTTTGATCGATTGGACGATGCTCGCGATGTTTGCCGGCCTCTTCATCGTTGTCGCCGGCTTCGGGACCACTGGCTTCCCAACCGAAATTATCGGCGCCGTCGGCGTTCAGCGCCTTACGCATCCGGTGACTCTGACAGTCGTCGTCGCCGTTCTTTCCAACCTGGTAAGTAATGTACCCGCCGTGCTGCTGTTCCGTCCGCTCTATCCGATTCTAGGCGGCAGCCGCGAGGTCGCGCTTTTGATCGCGAGCGCAAGTACCTACGCTGGAAATCTTACAGTCGTTGGATCGATCGCCAATTTGATCGTGATCGAACACGCGCGGCTGAGAAAAATTAACGTGACCTTCCTCGACTACTTGCGGGTTGGCGTGCCGATTACGCTGATAACGCTGGCGATCAATACTGCGTTTCTCGCGCTCTGGCTGTAATCATCCCCGACGGAGTAAGGCACCCTCTTGTCATCCTGACCGAAGCGAGCGACGCGAGCGCAGCGGAACGACCTCGGACAGCTTCGCATCAGCGGAGCCGGTACCGGTCTTCGTCCCTAGGTGCCCGACGCTTTAACCGTAGCAGCTTGCGCGACTCGCGGCGGAAACGAAAATCGCTGGACTTCGGTGGCGCGGATCGCGTCGTCGATCATTCGCGGGATGTCAAATCGCGATTCCGCCTCCTCAACTTCCTCGATTCGCGCCCGCGTCTCCGGATGCGCCGGCACGAACAGCGTGCAGCAGTCCTGGTCCGGAATTATCGACGTCTCGAAAGTGTGCAGCCGCCGCGCCTGATCGATAATCTCGTTCTTGTCCATCCCGACCAGCGGCCGCATTACCGGAAACGCCGCCGCCTTCTCGATCACCGCCATGTTTTCCAGCGTCTGCGACGCGACCTGACCCAAGCTCTCACCCGTCACCAGCACCGTCGCTCCCGAACGCTCGGCCAGCGCGCTCGCGATTCGCAGCATGAAGCGCCGATACAACACCACGCGCAGCGGACGCAGAGTGTTCGCGACGATCTCGCGCTGCAGATTTCCGAACGGCACCAGCATCAGCGTCGATCGCGCCTGCCATCGCGTCAGATGAGCCGCAAGCTCAGCCGCCTTCTCCTTGCTCGCCGCTGAAACAATCGGATGCGCGTGGAAATGTACGAAGTCCAGCCTGAGCCCGCGCCTCATCATGCGATGCGCTGCGACCGGCGAATCGATCCCGCCTGACAACAGCGCCATCCCGCGACCCGTGACTCCCACCGGCAGTCCGCCCGCACCCGGCATCTTGCCGGCCGAGACGTACGCGGCGTCGTTCATTATCTCGATCGATATCGTCAGCTCGGGCGCGCCGAGATCCACCTCAAAGCCCAGCGCTTCCTGCACCTCGCCGCCGACCGCGCGATCGATCTCGACCGAGTTCATCGCGAACCTCTTGTCCTCGCGCTTGGTCCGCACCGCAAAGGTCTTCGCCTTGCTCCCCGTCGCACGCTTGATCGCCTCGCGCGCGATCGACTCGATATCGCGCGGTGTCGAATAGCTGAGCGAGAAATTCTGCAGCCCGAAGATCAGCGCCGCGCGCTCGGCTGCGGTTTCATCGCTAAGCTCGTCGGGCAATTGCACCAGCAATCGCGGCCCGACGCTGCGAATATTGCCCAGCCGATAGTCGCCGAATATATCGCGCAGGTTTTGCTTGACCTGGTCGACGAATCGCCACTGATTACGCCCCTTGAGCGCGATCTCGTGGTACCTGCCAATCAAATATCGCATCTGGTGAATTCGCTTTTTCGGTAACGGAGATGAGGTTAGCCCACGCGCACGCCGCATTGAAATCCGGCCGCGCGCTTGCAACCCGACGCTCGTGCGCGATTATCTGTAGCAATGAGTGACGCCTCCCCGTTCAATCCCCAGCTCGAAATCATCCGCAGGAAGCTTTCCACCGTCATTCCGCCGCCGCGCGAGGCGTTGGCGAACAAATCGAACGCAGCCGCCGTCCTGGTACCGATGTTCGAGCGCAAGAGCGAGCTGCACATAGTCTATATCCGGCGCTCCGATCACGTCGCGAGCCATCGCGGACAGGTCGCGTTTCCGGGAGGACGCGTCGATCCCGCCGATGCGACTCTGCTCGACGCCGCTCTGCGCGAGGCGCACGAGGAAGTCGGCATCCATCCTTCGACCGTCGAGGTAATCGGCGCTTTCGCCACGATGCAAACGACCACCAGCGGAATCGTGGTCGCGCCCTTCGTCGGCGTGATCCCGTCCGACGCCCCGCTCAAGCCTCAACTCTCCGAAGTCGCGGAAATCTTCGACGTGCCTCTGAGCGCGCTGCGCGATCCGAATTTCCGCGGTGACTACGAATGGAAAAGCGACGGCCCCGCCAGCCGCTCCGCGAAATTCCCGGCAATCCTCTACGGCGGCCAAACAATCTGGGGCCTCACCCTGCGCATCACCCTGAACCTGCTCGAACTGCTGGAGCCATCGCGGACGTGAGCACGTGTTTCCTACCTCGCCCGTTAGGTTACGGGAGCGGCGGCTGGACGCATCGCCGCCAGCGGTGAGGGTTCTGCTATTCAACCAATCTCAGGGGATGAACTATTCAGCCTGCCCGCATCGCTCCCGACATGTTATTCGATCCGCTATGAGCGCCCAGCGCGTACTGTTCGCCTCCTCTCTTCCGTGTCCTCGCCCTGTTAGGGCGAGGATGAAGGCGCGGGTCCAAAAACAGCGCGCATTTTTCGCGCGCGATTCAGGATTCTGCCTCCGGCCATGGACGACCCCATCCACTCCCGAAAACAAATTTTGACGGAACGAAAGTACCCTTGGTGGCTAATCCATCACCGGAGCACAACTAATTGGATGAATCGTCTCTTCTGCACTCGATCCGCGTGCCGAAAAACATTGTAATTGCATCGCGAATGTAATAACTTTCGCCGCCTGATGCCGCAACTAGCTCGTCTCGACGGACGCCTCGCCCGCTCTGCCCGCACGCGCCACGCCGTGGTCGACGCTCTGCTCGATCTTCTCGGCGAGGGAGATCTGCGTCCCACCGCGGCGCGAATCGCCGAGCGCGCCGGAGTCTCCCTACGGCTGGTGTTCCATCATTTCGACGACCTCGAGGCGATCTACAGCGAGCTCGCCGATCGCCAGGCCGAGCGCGTAAAACCGTTAACCGTTCCAATTTCTGTAGCGCTGCCCCTGACGCGACGCATTGAGGAATTCTCCACTCAGCGCGGCCGCCTGCTCGAAACGTTGTCGCCCGTTCGTCGCGCCGCCGAATTGATGGAACCGTTTCGCCCTGCGCTGGCCAAGCGGCTCAAGAATGCGCGCGATCTGACGCGATCCGCCGCGATTGCCGCGTTCGCGCCCGAACTCTCGAAACTCGCAGACAACGAAAACGAAAAGCGCGCGACCATCGCCGCGCTCGACGTCGCTACATCCTGGGTCGCATGGGAGCAGATGCGGCGTCATCAAAATCTTTCCGAAACCGAGGCGCGCACTGTGATGGCGACGACCATCCGCGCTCTGCTGACAAAATCTCCAAAAGAGGGAGTTCTGAAACCAATGGGACGCAATATTCTTTTCATCACCACCGATCAGCAGCGCTACGACGCGCTCGGATGCAACGGCGGTACGATCGCGAAAACTCCAGTCGCCGATCGGCTCGCCGCCGCCGGAATCAACTATCGCCGCGCGCACAATCAAAACGTCGTCTGCATGCCGGCCCGCTCAACCATGATCACCGGCCAGTACGTGCGCACCCACGGCGTCGTTGCCAACGGCGTTGCGCTGCCGCCCGACTCTCCGAGCGTCGCCGCCTATCTGCACGAGAAGGCCGGCTACCACACCGCGCTGCTGGGCAAGGCGCATTTCGAGCCCGCGTTCGATTTGCAGGGGCGATGGTTCGAGAACCAGATGGCGCGCAAGGATTCGACCGGACCCTATCGCGGCTTCGATCGGATGGAACTCGCGATGCACTCACCGGTCGGCGGATGGCATTACTCGCTGTGGCTGCAGAAAAACCATCCAGACGAAATCGCTGGCTTCGCGCCGATTCTCAGCGCACTGCCCGGTGGCGACACCGGCGCGCCGGAAGTGAAATACAATCCAATTCCGCGCGAGCATTATCACACCGATTGGGTCGCCGCGCGCACGATCGCATATCTCGACTCGCTCGATCCCGACGACAACTGGTTCGTCTGGATGAGCTTCCCCGACCCGCATCATCCATGGGATCCTCCGCAGGACGAGGCGCGTCGAATCAACTGGCGCGATCTCGATCTGCCGGCAGGCTATCCTGGCTCCCGTGAGAAGATCGAAAAAATTCTCGCCGGCAAGCCGCGCCATTGGCTCGATTGGTACCAGGGCCGCTTCGGCAACTTCGAGGGCGGCCCCGCCAGTTTCGTCCCGTGCAAGCTCACCGAGGATCAGATTCGCGAAGTCAACGCGCTCACTCACGTCGAGAACGAATTGATCGACCAGGCTTGCGGCCGCGTGCTCGCGCGAATTGCCGAGCGCGGATGGGAGCCGCGCACCGACGTGTTCTTCACCACCGACCACGGCGAGCTGCAAGGCGACTTCGGACTGCTGTACAAGGGCCCGTATCACGTCGACTCGCTGATGCGACTGCCTATGATCTGGCGTCCCGCGCCGTCAGCCAACGTCGCGCACAACGAAGTTGCGGAACCGGTTGGGCAACTCGATCTCGCGCCTACGTTCTGCCAAATCGCCGGCGTCCCCGTTCCCGACTGGATGCAGGGCAAGCCGCTGCCGACCGACCCCGGCTCCGACCGCGAGCGCGTCATCACCGAATGGGACAGCCAGTTCGCCGCCATCGGGATGCATCTGCGGAGTATCTATCGTGACGGCTACACGCTCACCGTTTACGAGAAGTCCACTCGCGACGTCGGCTTCGACCTTGCAGGCGTTCCCCCGATGCTCGCGCCGCGCGGTCCGATTGCCGACATCCGCTACGACGGCACCGAGGGCGAGCTCTACAATCTGCGCGAAGATCCGATGCAATGGCGCAATCTGTGGAACGATCCGGCGTACGCAAAACTGAAGTCCGACTTACGCGCTGACCTCTACGACAACCTCCCTCCGGAGCGTAACCCGAAACTCCCGGTGGAGGCCCCGGCCTGAGCGCGATGACGATATGGACCAAACGATGGCACCGATGAAACTCGTTGGCGGCTTCGGCTCTCCGTACTCGCGTAAGATGCGCGCGGTGCTGCGCTTTCGGCGAATCCCCTTCACCTGGATAATGCGCGGCTCGCCCGACGACGTCGGCATCCCCGCGGTTCCCGTCGCTCTCATTCCGGTGCTCGTCTTTCCGGGCGACGGAGAGGGCGCCGACAAGGCGATGATCGACTCGACCTTTCAAAATCAGGCGCCTCGAGAAGACGTTCCCCGCGCGTTCAATCATCCCGCCCGACCCCGCGCTCGCGTTTCTGGACGCGCTGGTCGAGGACTTCGCCGACGAATGGCTCACCAAGCCGATGTTCCACTATCGATGGAAATACGCGGCCGACATCCACAAGGCGTCACACGTTCTCGCGCTCGACCGCAATCCACTCATGAGTCGTGACACTCTCGCCAAGGCGTCCTGTTACATCGCCGATCGCCAAATCGAACGTCTGCGCGTGGTCGGCTCGAACGACGTGACGACCCCCGTCATCGAGGCAAGCTACCGCCCCATCCTCAATCTTCTCGATTCGCACCTGGTCGCCGGACATCGATTCCTCATGGGTGCGCGTCCCGGCTCGAGCGACTTCGCCTTCTTCGGCCAGTTGAGCCAGCTGGCGCAATTCGATCCACTCCCGCCGCGATCGCGGCTGCGGAGACTCCGCGCGTGGTCTCATGGGTCTCGCATCTCGACGATCTCTCGTCACTCGACATCGACGACGCCGCCTGGCTCACGCGCGAGGCCGCCGTCGCCGCGTTACGTCCGTTTCTCGTCGAGATTGGCCGCGTCTATGCTCCCTTCCTGCTCGCCAACGCTCGCGCGCTCTCGAGTCGCGCAAGTGAAGTGCGATACGAGATCGACGGCCTTCCGTGGGTGCAGCAGCCGTTTCCTTACCAGGGCAAGTGTCTTAAGTGGTTGCGCGAAGCTCGCGAGGCTGTAACCGCCGCCGATCGCGACTTCGTGGACTCCGCGCTGAAGTCCACCGGCGCAGAAACAATCTTCAGCGCGTAGGTCTCCGCCAGCATTTCGGAGTAGCGCATCTCGCGTCCGACAATAGCCCCGCGGTAGAATGGCCTTGGCGGCAACCGGCTCCGGCCGGCTCCTCGAGGTGATCATATGAAACGATCGCGCGACGGATCGATCATTGGACGACGTGAATTCCTCAAACGCGGTATGCTCGCCGGCGTGGGCGTATCGCTCCTGCCACTGGCCGGCGCCGCCAACGCATCGATCGAAGCGGCTCCGCAAGTCCGCCGTTACTCGACGCTCGGCGGCACTGGACTCAAGATTTCGGACATCTCGTTCGGCGCCAGCCGTCTGACCTCTGGCAACGAGGACCTCGTTCGTCACGCGTTCGATCGCGGTATCAACTACTTCGACTCGGCCGACACGTACACTGACGGCGAATCCGAAACCACGATTGGCAACGCGCTCAAGGGCAAGCGCGACAAGGTCTTCCTGACCTCGAAGACGATGGCGCAAGCGGGCGACAGCCGCGGCTCGATGATGTCCGCGCTCGAGGGAAGTCTGAAGCGCTTGCAGACTGATCACATCGACGTGTACTTCAACCACGCGGTCAACGATCCGGCGCGGCTGAAAAATCCCGAGTGGCACGAGTTCGTCGCGCAAGCGCGCAGCCAGGGCAAAATCCGCTTCACCGGGATGTCGGGACACGCGGGGAACCTCGCGCAATGCCTCGACTACGCGATCGACAGCGGCCACTTCGACGTAATTCTGTGCGCGCACAACTTCGGCCAGGACCCGCGCCTCTTCCAGCGCTTCACCCACAACTTCGATTTCGTCGCGAGGCAGCCCGAGCTGCCGCGCATCATGGAAAAGGCCAAACAACACGGCGTCGGCGTGGTCGTGATGAAAACCCTGATGGGCGCGCGTTTGAACGACATGCGCCCCTACGAGTCCGGCGGCGCGACCTTCTCGCAGGCGGCGTTCCGGTGGGTCTTGTCGAATTCCAACGTGGACGCGCTGATCGTCTCGATGACGAGTCGGCCGCTCATAGACGAATACCTGGGCGCGTCGGGATCGCGCACGACTGCGACGAATGATCTGCCGTTACTGAATCGCTACGCGACTCTCAACGGCGATTCGCAGTGCCGTCCAGCGTGCAACGAGTGCGCGAATGCGTGCCCGTACGGCGTGCCGATCGCGGATGTAATGCGCACGCGGATGTACGCTCGAGACTACGGCGATATGCGCTTCGCACGGCGCGAATACGCGATGCTCTCGGCGAACGCGGCGGCGTGTCTAACTTGCGATACGAAGCCATGCGCGGGCGCGTGTCCGCACGGAATCGCGACGGACATACTACTCGCGCCAACACATCGCCTGCTCTCGACGTGATTGTTCCGGCGTTCCGAGCGCTTGGTAACAACTCGCGGATACGTTTCTCGTCAAGTAAGACCGCGCTCAACGGACTCGCAGAACTTCGAGCGTATCGACTCCGCGAATCCATCGCGCGCCCCGCTTGTCGCCGGGAACCATGATTCGCAGCGGACCTTCGCGATTGTCGAGCGGCTTGCCGTCGCGACGATCGGCGAGAAGAATGACGCGGTCGCTGAAAGCCGCATCGAACTCCGTCGAAGAGAAGAGCACGTGGTAGCCGTCCGGCGCGCGCGCGATTACGCCCAGCGCCATGTTCGGTCCCTTCAACTCTTTTCCCATCGGCGCGCCGGCTTTCTGCAGGATTTCCGCAACCGGCACTCCGCCGTACTCAATTCGAGTGCCTTTTTCGTCGGTAACGTTGATCGTCTGCCTCCGAAAAGCCGCGATGTCCGCGATGGTGAGAGCGAGATGATTTGGCACGTCGCCTATGACGCGGAGCGCGACGGCCTGCGCGAACACACTCGCCGGCGTGCACAGAAGCAGAACCAGCATCGACGCAAGAATGGAAATCTCGCATCGCCGCGGAGTCCGGCCGTGATTCACAATGCCCATTTATCAGAACGGAATGCGCGCGCTCAAAATCACTGCGTTATGGTAAGTGGGATGATCCGTTACCGCCACCTGATAGCCTGCGCCGATAGTGAGTCCAACGCGTTCGTGGATAGGAAAGCGGCCCAGGATCAACCCGGGCGTCAGGAACAATTGACTCTGACCTGTTCGCTTGCCCTTGGCGAACCAGGTGTAGTTGGTTTCAAACTCCGGCCAGAAATATTTGCAGATTCGATACTGGAAAGCGGTATTCCAGGCGAGTGGCCATCCCAGCCGATCTTCTCCTCCGTTCGGAAACGTGATCCCGACCGTCGACTGGACGTCGAAGTCGCCGAACCCTTTGCCGCCAGCAATCGTTGGCGTGAAAAGAAAGTGCCCCATGCTGTTTCCGTAGCTGCCGGTCGGCGCGCTGAAGCCCAAAAACGCTGTCAGGATGTAGTTGCCGTTGTCCTCGTTGGCCGAGAGCAACCGGTACTTGACCAGAAAAGTCTCGTCGGCCCAATTGTCCGTCGCAACGTCCGTTCCATGGAGAATGTGACCGTTGTGCGCGATCCAGGCCGGTACTCCGAGGATGACTTCAGTATTCTGAAACGGAATGAGTTCCAGACCCTTGCCGCCGCCGAAGTTGTCGGTCGCGACACCGTGAGGATTCGCTTGCCAGAACTGGTCGTACCTCAGCTCCTCTTCCAACCGGGGCGTGACCGTTACCAGCGGCGTCACCCAATGCGGCTGCTCGCTCTGGATTTGAGTGACACGCGGGAACCAGTTTACAAAGTAGTCCACTATCGCGGCCCCAAACCCCGAACCGCTTTGGGCGCGGCACGGCGTCGCCACCGCGAGCGCCGCCAACACAACGATCGTGGTACAGATGACGCGCGGCAGGATGAACGAGGTGTTACGGATTTTCATATAGTGAACGGATATGCCATGTTAAGAGCGGATTGACAAGTATCATGGCATCGATTGATACGCCCTTGGTGCGCGCGCGAAAGGCGCGCAACCTCACGCAGACCGAGCTGGCGCGCCGCGCCGGAATCTCGCGGCAAGCGTTGGGCGCGATCGAATCGGGCGTCTATCACCCTGGCGTCGCAATCGCGATCCGCCTCGCGCGCGAACTCGGCGCAAGCGTCGAATCGCTGTTCGGCGAAAGCGAGGACGAAACCTCAACCCTGGTTGGCGCCAGCTGGTTCGGCGACCAGCGTCATCGCGCTTTGCCCCCGCAGGCCAGCGTCGCACTCGCGCGGGTGGGTGGAAAAATCGTGGCCGTGCCGCAACCGAAGGCGCATCTCACTCTCGCGCCGGCGGCTGGAATAGTGCAGCGCGCGCGGCGGCATCATGCGGACGTCGCTACGTATCAATCGTATAGCGAAATCGACTCGACGATCCTGATGGCGGGATGCGATCCGGCGGTCGCGATCCTGATGGATTGGCTTGCGCGTCAGCGTTCCCCCGTTCGCGCGGTGGCGCTGCCGCGCTCGAGTCGCGCTGCATTGCAGGCCCTGGTCCATCGGCACGCGCACGTGGCCGGCGTCCATCTTCGCGATCCGAAAAGCGGTGAATACAACCTGGCGCCGATCAAACAGGCCCTGGGCAATCGCCGTTCGATGATCGTGAACTTCGCCGGGTGGGAATTGGGACTTGCGACCGCGCCCGGCAACCCGCTCGCAATCCGAGGCTTCGCCGACCTGGCGAGGCCCGGGCTCAGGATCGTGAATCGCGAAGATGGCTCCGGCGCACGTTCGGCCCTGGACCAGGCGCTTGAACAGCTTGGTTTGGACGCCGAGCGCATCGCCGGATATCCGTTCGAAGTCGGCGGTCATCTTGAAGTCGGTGCTGCGATCTCAGCCGGGCTGGCGGACGTTGGGGTTACTATCAGGCTGGGTGCCGACACCTACGGACTGGATTTCTTGCCGCATCGCGACGAACGTTACGACCTCGTCATCCTGGAGCAGGAATTAGAGTCGCTGCCGATCAATGCGATGCTCGAGGCGCTCAATTCGCGCCGCTTTGCGCGCGAAATCAGCCAGCTCTGTGGATACGACACCAGCAAAATGGGACAGGTCGTCCGCGCCTGAGCCGATCGCGTCCCCACGCCGCCCTCCTCTCCATCTAAAGTTGTGAATTTCGCTAATCTTCGACGCCCTTCAGTGTAAGAATTCGCGCGTTCGTAACAATCGACTCATCATGTCGTAACGGCACCTCTCTACTTTGCCCCTGCCGCGGAGGGAGGGCGCCGGTCCTCTAATGGCCTTTGGCGTCCAGCAAGTTCTCGCCGGTTTCGGACGGCGAGAGTTTTCGCATCGTGGATAGGAGAGTCCAGGGAGGACGATGATGAGACGAACGATACGAATGATTGCGCTGTCGATGCTAAGCGCGGCGTTGACGCTCAGCGCCGTCGCGATCACACCGATGCCGGCGCGGAGTGCGGGGGGATCGATCACGCTGTACACCGATCCCGCAAGCGGGCAGGTGTTCACCAAGCGATGCAAACATTGCATCAGGCTGGGCGAGTACGTCCCCGCCGGATCGACCGAAGAGATCGAGCGCAAGGTCGAGCGGCGAGTCGCCGCAAAGACCCAGGCGCAACTGGATCAGGAACGCGCCGCGATGCAGGCTGACGAAGCGCAGCGGTTGGCTCAACAGCAGCAGTGGAATGCCCAGATGGCTGCGCAGGTTTCCCAGATCCAGCCGTACGCGCAGGAGTTCGGCGATCGCTGGTACAAGAAAATCTCAGTCGCTACTCTGATCTACGCAGACTACCGCTACTATACTCACACCGGCTTTGGCCCGCAGTTCCTGACTCAGCAGGTCTGGCCCGGTCCCGGCAACAACGGCTTCAACTCGTTCGATATCACGCGCAGCTACCTGGATTTCAAGTTCACGCCGATTGACGACTTTTCGGCGCGCGTGACGCCCAACATGTACCTGATGGTTAACACCGGGACCACCTGCACGGCGACTTCGACTTCGACCACCACGGTTACGGTCCCGAAGGGCGGCAAAGCCACGACCACGACCAAGACGACATGCACCGCGAGTAGCGGCGACAAGTTCGGCAACAGCACAGGATTCGGCCAGACAGTCGATGGAAACCTCGGCTTTCGGCTGAAGTATGCGTATGTCGACTACAATACCTTCTTCAAGAAGATATTGAAGGTCGCGGCGATGGCCGAGGATAAATTCACTTTCGGCCAGCAACAGAATCCGCTCGTCGATTGGGAAGAAAACCTCTGGGGCTTCCGCTACACTGCTCTGACGCCGTGGAACTATCTGAGCTTGAGCTCGACCCAGGTCGGCCTCGCGATGAAGGGACCGATCAAAATCCACGAGAAGCAGTACGCCGACTACGACGTTGGCGTGTACGACGACGCCAGCTTCCACGCGGTCGAAACGGACGACACCAAGCAGGTGATGGGCCGCGTGACGATCAATCCGCTCGGCGCCAACTCCCGGTATGACGGCCTTGGCCTCACCGGCTTCTACGACTACGCCTATTCAAACAAGTGCACACCGGACGTGGAATCCAGCAACTCCACCTGCGGACATATCGCACGCGCGGCGGGCATCGCGCACTACACCGCCGAGACTTGGGGTGTAATCGCCGAGTGGGATTACGGCCACAATGCGTTCAGTGCTGGCAACCTGTACTCGGGCAGCGGACCGTCGGATGCAATCGGAATCGCCAGCGCGCCCAACAAGGACGGCCTTACCTTCGGACCTTGGAACAAGATGGTCGGCGGCATTCTGAACAGTCAGGCGGTGCAGATGGGCGCGGACTTGATGGGCCACGTCGACATCCCGCACACGCCGTTCACGGCGTTCGGCCTGTTACAGTGGTTCCAACCCAACACGCGCATCAGCAAGGACCCGCTGGACTTCACCCGCTACGACCTTGGCGTGCAGTGGCTGATCAACAAGTACCTGCGGGTGGCGTTCGACTCTCAGGCCATCCAGTACTACCACAGCCAGTTCACGTTCCCTGCGGGATCGACCGGGCATAAGTCGGCAGCGACACCGTTCGCGGTACCGCGCGACACCCACGGATTCTTCTTCCACCTGGAGTTCAGGTACTAGTCAGGCGTCAAACGGCCGGTGCGAGCATTTCGCGATGCTCGCACCGGTCTTTTTTTTGGAACAGCTCAATCTCCAAAATAGTCCTGCTGAGTCATACGTCCTGCGGCCAGAATCTCGCCTCCGATTCCCTCTGTAGATACTCATTGCCAAGCGCTACTCTGGATCCAGTAACTGCTCCTTCACATCAGTTGGTGGCGGGCAATGAACAAGTGTTTTTTTCGAATGGCCGGGCTCATCGCGAGCGTCCTCGTGATCGCGATGTCGTCGTCGGCATGCTCAACGACCGAATCCAACGTCTCGCGCGCGCCCAGCGCGGAGACGCTGCGACAATTGCAGGCAGCTCGAGAGACCGACTTGAGCAATGCAATGGACCCGGAGGTCGGGCCGGCCGCATCCGGCGACTATTCCCTCCGAGCGGACAAAGCTGCCCGCGTGATGGACGACCTCGAGCACGGCAGGCACGTGTCGCAATCGCAAATCGATGACGCACTGTTCGTGCCCCCCAAGTCACTCTCGCTCGCGGAAAGAGCCCAACTCATTCAGCAGCTTAAGTATGCGAAATATCTGGATGACCAGGGTTGGTGGGATTGGACGCGAGACCCGGTTATCGCGCAGGATTTCTCTGTGCAGGAAAAGAAAGCCAATCGCGCGATCCGCGATTTGGAAACAAACCAGCAGATTTCGTGGTCAGAGATAGACGAGGGCCTCCAGGTGCCTCAATATCCTTGAGTGACGATTGCCGCGCCGATACACCCCACTCCCGGTCTTTTGACGGCGCCCGCGCCGCGCTACGCTTACCCCCACAGAGGAGCAGGCCATCATGCAGATGAACGTGAAACCCATCCCGACGCTCGACCCCCGCATCAACGAGATTCGCTCGCTCACGGCGCAGATCGTGAACCGCGATATTCTACCGGCCGAGCGCAAGCTCTGGGCGGCATGGCGGGACGGCGCAAGTGACGAGGATCGGGGCACCGCTAGGGCGCTGCGGGAATCAATCAAACAGAAGGTGAAGCAGGCGGGTCTCTGGGCTCCCCATCTTCCGCCCGAGTACGGTGGCGCCGGCCTCGGCTTCCTCGAGCATGCGTACATGAACGAAGTGCTGGCCTACAGTGCGGGAGCTGCGGCGCTTTTCGGCGTGGTCGCGCCCAACTCCGGGAACCAGCAGATCCTCCTCAAGTACGGCACCGAGGAACAGAAGCGCAAATGGCTGGTGCCGCTGACTGAGGGCAAGATGGAGTCCGGCTTCTCGATGACCGAGCCCGACTCTGCAGGCTCGGATCCGCGATCGATCAGGACCACGGCCCGCCGCGACGGCGACCAGTGGGTGATCAACGGCCACAAATGGTTCACCTCGAACGGCTTTCGCGCCGACTTCCTTATCGTCATGTGCCGCACCGAAGGGACCGGTCGCGACAACGGCCGCATGACGCAAATAATTGTGCCCAAGGACACGCCCGGCCTTCGCATCGTGCGCGGCGTCGAGGTCTGGGGCCGGCCCAGCGACCACTGCGAGATAGTCTACGACGACGTGCGCGTGCCGCTCACCAACCAGCTCGGCCAGGCAGGCACCGGCCATCAGGCCGCACAGGATCGTCTCGGCGCGGGTCGCGTCTATCACTGCATGAACTCGATCGGGCAAATGTGGCGGGCGTTCGACTTGATGGTCGAGCGCGCCATCGCGCGCGAGGTGCACGGCGGCAAGCTCGAGACCAAGCAGTTCATTCAGGGATTCATCGCCGACTCCTACATCGACATCCAGGCTTCGCGCTTGATGACCATCCATTGTGCCGAGCGCATGGACAGTGGCACCGACCCGCGCACCGACATCTCTGCGATCAAGGTCTTCGTCCCGGCGGCGTATGAGCGAGTCGTGGACCGCGCGATCCAGGTGTGGGGCGCAGCGGGAGTCTCGGGCGATCTACCGCTCGCCGCAATGTACCAGGGCGCGCGAACGCTGCGGCTCGCAGACGGCCCAGACGAGGTCCATCGGATCCTAATCGCCAAGAACGTGCTGAGTCGGTATCACAACGGAGAGGGCTGGGACTTCGGAAACTAACCGCGAGCGTCGAGGGTTGGGCTCGTAAACGATTAGCCGCTTTCCTTTGATCTTCATCAGGTGGTCGGTGCTTGGGATGACCAGCGGCCTTGGCGCCGCTCTTCTCAATCGTAACCAATTCTCGAGAAGTGAGCCGTTAGAGCTGGCGACGTGCCCAGAAGATACCGTAGTCGATCATGCCGAGTCTCAGTACATCGAACGACTTTAGCACGTGTTCGTGAACATTGTTCAGGTCTGCGCCAGTGCGCCACTTGACGAACTGTTGGTACCCCGCGAACACGAAAGGTATCCCGGTTACTAATAGGAAGGGGCGGCAGTACCGTTCGAAGATATCGAGGTTGTATTTCGTGGCGATTTCCGTCTCGCAAAGCTCGAAACCCGCCTTTGCGATCTCCGCCTGATAACTCTCGAGTGTCTGCAGGTTGGGCACGTCCCATACGCGTAGAAACTCTTCGTATATGCGGCGGCTCTTTGTGGATTCGGTCGCGCGCCACTTCCTGAGCAGGTCCGCAAATGCAAAGGCTCCGCCGGGTTTGAGTACGCGTGCCGCCTCGCTCAAGAAAGCGGCTTTGTGTTCAAAATGTGCAGGTGATTCGATCGACCAGGCGAGCGAATACGACTTGCTCTTGATAGGCAAGCAATCAGCGTTACCCTCAATGAACTGCACCTTGGGCCATACTTGCTTGTCTTTACTGTTGCGAGTCGCGCGACGAAGATTATTTGGAGTAAAGTCGACCCCCACAACCTCCAGACCATACTTCTGGTGCGCGTAAATGGCAGGTCCACCACGGCCGGACGCGATGTCCAGCAATTTCAAGTCGTCGGGATATTGGCCTTTGGCGCGAAGATCGAGCAGACCCGTTGCCACTCGATCGATCAGTCGTTCATGGGCATCAGGAGAATCGTGCTCCTGCCCGGGCCGGGAATATCCGATATTGAGATAAGCGCCAAAGTCAGCCCACTGAGTCAGGTAGCGATAAAGATCAGAGTGCGAATTCGCATAGCTGTATTGATTGCGAACGTCGTCGAATTTCCAGTTAGAATTTACTACGGCCGAAACTTCTAAACGCTCGAAGTCTCCTCGAGGCTCTTGCAAAGGCGTCATTGTGGCTTTGGTGTAGGTGCTTTTGTCAGGGTGTCTGGAATTTTGAACGGCACTCGATTACCACCACGTTGCATTGTGTCCAATTGCTTCGCCATCTGACGGAACAGCCATTCCGCGGCGATTCGAATCGGCGGAAATTCGTCGATGCTATCGGTATTCAGATGATCCAGTCCCGCCGCTCCTTTCATCAGCTGCAAGCCCGCGTTGCCGGCCCAGTCGACATTGAACCCAAGGACATTGGCCAGATTTTTCCCGTACCGATGGAACCCGGTCATGGTTTTCAACGCCTGCAGGCCAAGGCTGTCGCCGAAACCAAGATTGACATCGAGCACCCGCGCCATTTTTGGTCCTATGAGCTCTCGAGTCAGTATCCTGGGGATTCGGCTTAGCGGCCCGAGTGTCTTCGGGACGAAACCTTCGAGATAGTCGAGGAGCGCTTTCTCGAGCGCGCGGCCCTGAAAGGTCTCGCCCACCGCAGGCGGCCAGATAGCAGCGTACATCTCCTCCGCTTCGTCCATCGTTGGTTCCTTATCATTAAGACGAAGGTCTGGTTCCACGCCCATGACTTGGGCTATGATGTTCCATCGATACAAGTAGGCTTTTTCCTGAATCGGCGACAGATCGATGCCAAGCTTTTTGAGGCTGCGGAGAACGATATAGGAGAAACTGAGAATCGCCATGCTCATGGAGAGCTGGTGAAGAGGCTTGCCCAATTCTTCGTCCTCGGCGGGCCAGTTCATTTGCAGCAAAACGTCCCCCATTTCCCGAGGCGCGTGATTGGGTGCATTCTCGGTCGATTCCCGAATCAGATGCCGGATTGCCGCATGCATCAGGCGTACCTTCTGCGCCGCACGCATACCCGGTCCCGGTTCGTCCGGATTCAGCACGTCGTTGCCGTCTTTGTCTTTCTTTATTGCCTGGATACCGCCTTTGGCCATCACCTGTATGACGAACAGTGTCGTCTCGGCAATCCGTCGGTGTACATGCGCTTGTAGCTGTTGAGTGGTGGCTAACACCCGCGAGGCGTAAGTCGTCGCGTAGGCCTCGGGAAGACTGGCGCATCCTAGAATCGAAAAGGCCATCATCGCGTGCTGCTCGAATATCTCTTCGCTGATTCGAAGCAGTTCGGGATTCAACTCTGGCAATTTTCCACTTTTAGCCAGGTAGCCTGATAGAACTTTGCCAACACCTTTTCTGACCTCTTCGGGGTCGCGGGTACTCGTAGCCACAAATGAAGCCGAGAGGTTGTCTCCGCTCATGAGGTTTTTCACCTCATCGTTACGGATGAGGCCGTTCAGTATTTTGTTGATTTGGGGTAAGCCGTTCGCCTCGACGATAGATTTGATCGCCTTGTCGGCAATGTCATCGCTCGTGTTCTTCATCTCGCGTTGAAACTCAGGATTTCTGATTTTCTCATTCATTCTTGCAAGTTCCCCCTAGCCGGCGCGCGACCGTTCGAGCAGCGTCCGCGCATCCTTGAGATCCTGCGTTTCGAAACCTTCCGTGAACGATCCGTACACTTTGGTCAGCGACGACCGTGCTTTGCTATCGGCGCGCCGCGCCGATTTCAAACGAAGCAGACTGGTTGCGGAGCGCAATTCCCAGGACTTCGCACCTTGACGCCGGGCCACATCCAGGCTCTGCATAAAAGCGGCCTCTGCCGCATCCTCATCTCGCTGAGCGTGACGCAGCAGCAGTTCCCCTCTCAACCGATGCAACTCCGCTTCGTAGTACTCCTCATTCGTGGTGCGTACTTCGGCCAGAGCTTGGTCGAGAACCGACAGTCCCTCTTCCGCTCTGCCCGATCTGCCTAGGGCGTCTGCGAGCAGCCCGAGTTGATGTGGCCGTGTCGACTGTGCACCTAGAGTTCGCCATGCCTCGGTCGCGCCGCGCAGAAGGACGACGCTACTCTCCAGGTCATTCGATTGGCTGAGCGCCCAACCGAGCGTGTAATTCGCCGCCAACGACCATATGGGAAATCCATGCGTGTTAGAGAATGCGATTCCCTCCTCGGCTAACTGTTTTGCTGTCTCAATATTGCGGCAAAACTGATGAAGCGTCGCGGAGCATGCAAGAGCGTAGGCAAGGGTGTGGTTGTGCCCCAGCTGGCGTGCATGCTTCAGCAGCTCCCCGCATTTTGTGAGCGCCTGATCTGGATAGCCCTGGATCCACAGTGTCCATACCAGGAAGGTAAGACTTCCTACCGCCGGATCCTGCCCATAGACAAGCGCGTGGCCGTGATGCTTGGCGAGGTCGTATATCTCGAGGGCCTTTTCGCAATGCAAACGCGCCGCCGCAAAATTGCCGACATAAAAGATGCTCATGCTATGCGACGCATGCGCTTCCAGTAGAAGATCGGTGTCGTTTTGTTGTTCTGCCAGATTGAGAAGTTGTTGTCCTATCTCAGTCGAATTCTTGAATTGGCTCCGGACCAGGTAGTACGCCCACAATCCCCAGAGAACAGGAGAAAGTTGCGGTGGCGAACCAAGTTGCTTGCACAATTCGTGCGCCCGCTCGTAGGCGCGCTGTACCTCCGGAGCGCTGTAACCCTTCGCAAAAATCAGCGCCAGACCCAGGCTGGCTTGTAGCATCAATTCCTGTTGCATGTTTTCAGGAGTGCGAGGCGCGTCTTGCAGAAGTTCCAAGCCTTTCGTGAGATGCGCGATTGCCTCCAGGTTGGCCGATCGTGTCATCGCCTGTCGCGCGGCCATGGCGAGGTACTGAACTGTTCGATTCGCATCTGCAGCGGCGCCAGCCTGCCAGAGGTGATGCGCAAGCTCTTCGGCGTAGTCCTCCAGGGATTTCGAATATACACGCTCGATAGCGTCGGCCACGTCCAGATGAAGCCTTTGACGTCGCGGCAAAGATATTCCACTCACAACAGCTTGACGGATTAGCTCGTGCGAAAATCTGAAACGGGCTTCAGGATATTCCAGGGTTGAAGATATCAAACCAGCTCTCTCTAACTCTTCAACGTGGTCGAGGAGCTGATCACCTTCCTGGCGGGTAGAAGCTTCCAGGAGCTCGAACGTGAAGGAACGTCCAATCACCGCCGCCGAGCTTAGAATTTTTCGCGTTTCATCACTGAGCCGCGCAAGCCGTCTGCCGATGACGAGCCGAAGGCTTTGGGGCACGTTGACTTCGCTCAGCTTCAGGTCCTGGCGAAACTCTCCTGAGGAATCGATCAGCTTCCCTAGCTCCACCAGGTGACGAAACAGCTCCTCGATGAAGAAGGGGTTGCCCTCCGTATTGAGATGGAAAAAATTCACCACTGATTCAGGCGGCTTTCGCCCGCTGAGCGCAAATAGCATCTCGGCGACTGCATCCTTCGGAAGACCCCCAAGCGTGATGCGTTCGACCAGATGCTGCTGCATCAGTTGTTCGAGGGTTTTGACGAACTGACCTGCCGGGTCCAGGTCAGAGTCACGATAAGTGCCGACAACCAGAACCGGTATCTTTGGAATCAGTTGCGCCAGGTGATTCAATAGCAGAAGCGTTCCCTCATCGGCCCACTGCAGATCGTCCAGGAGCAACAGCAAGGGCGTGTTCCGAGCGACCCGCGCGACCAACTCACTTACCGCGCCAAACAGAATTCTGCGTGACTGTTCGGGCGGCAGCTCCATTGGCGGGGGAATATCCGGAAATTGCCGTCGCAGTTGCGGTAACAGACGAGCCATCTCAGGAGCGTCGTTGCCCAACGCCTGGCGGAACGCCGCCTGGTCGGGCGTCTGCGCGAGCGCCGCTTCGAGGATTTCGACAAACGGTATGAAGGGCACGGGTTCGTCGCGATCGTAGCAACTACCTACCAACGTCAGCATCCCTCGTTGTGAAGCGTTTTTTCCCACCTCCGTTGCGATTCTTGTTTTTCCGACGCCCGCGGCGCCTCCGATAAGTACCATCTTGCCGATGCCATTGAGTGCTTGTTCAAGGGCGCGAGTAAGCGTGGTGCTTTCCGCTTCTCGTCCTACGAAGGCGGTTCCTTCGCTGAACACGCGCAGGAAGCTGGACTCGTGCTGCGAGAAAAGAATTTCAGACGCAGCCGCTTCGCCCTGAGGGTGGAGACTTCCCAGCGAGAATTGCCACGAGACGTGGATGCGGGGATCGGGGATATAGGAGCAAAACGACCCCGTTTTGATCGAGCGCTCGAGAAACTCGCCCATTGCGACTTGCTGCTCCGACATCTTTTGCGTCGCGGCCTTGATCGCCCGGGTCACATTGAGTCGGGCACGTTCCGCGGCCGAGCCGGCGCGTCAATCACGCCCGCCCAATCCGACCGCCCGGGCGAACTCGCGCCTCAGGAAATCGAGCTTCGACTGAACCTCATCTGCGCGCTCGTGGTCCCCGCGCGTGTGCAAATCCTCGAGCTCTTCCTCCAGTTCCAGAATCGCACGCCTGTAGGCCTGTTTCGCCTGCGCATCCAGCATCGGGCCTGCATCACCAAGTCCTCCAACGCTGTCGGTACCTTCGGGTCGAGCGGATCTCGGCCGAAGGTTGGACATCTCTTCGATGTCTCCGACTCCGTCATCCTTGACCTCGTCAGTGCCTTCGGTAGGTAGCGCGTGTTTGTCGCTCTCACCGGCAGCGGACACACCCAGGCCGCTCAGGAGATCGAGAGCGTGAAACTCTGCGCCGGGATGCTCAAGCAGACGCTGAATATACGCGAGACCCTTGAAGTCCTTGAGCGGAAAAGTGGCGCCGTTGAAACCGAGCGTCCAGTACTCGCCGCTGGGTGCGAAAACAGCCGTCTGCGGAGCTTTGTTCGGTAGTACCGAACCCCGTCCTGCAGCTGCGGATCCTTCAGCCTTAACCGCCAAAGTTCCCCCCGCCGGCCAAGCCGGTGCACATACGTTCCGATGTCGCGAGTGACGAGTCTGCCTGAAGATTCGGCCCGATTCTCGTCCCGGGTGGTCGCGTTGTGAATCGACGCTACCACTCGGTCAAACTACTGTAAATCCACTCCCGCCGAAGAAATCGAGTACTTGCGAGCCATATTCTGAACCCGAGCGCACCTTATGTAAAATCTGAGCGCCTACCCCGGATCCTGGGTTCAGCCCGCTTGAACGTTGGTTCAACCCACCATGACGCCTTGCCTATTGAGAGCAGCGACTCTCGAGGAGGGCATAGGCGATGGCTTCTACGCTCAACGACCCAAGGGTGATCAGCGCTACGAAGACGGTCGAACAGACCGAAGCTTCGGAGGGTTTGCGGATTGCCCACTTCTGCGCGCTCGAAGAGTGTCTGGGCTTGGTTTTCGGCGTGATGACGGTCGTCTGGATCGTACTGTCGATTGCCAACTTGGCATTCTAGAGTGCGTCAAACGAAACGGGAACCCCGGCCGGCCGGGGTTCCCCAGTTACCGCCGAGCTCAGGCGAGGTCGAAGCGATCCAGGTTCATCACCTTGCTCCACGCCGCCGCGAAGTCTTTCACAAACTTCTCCTTCGAGTCCGCGCACGCATAGACTTCCGCGAGGGCGCGTAGCTGCGAGTGCGAACCGAAGAGCAGGTCGACACGGGTGCCGGCCCACTTAACCTCGTTCGTCTTCCGATCACGCCCCTCGTACACGCCTTCGGAGCCAGCGGACGGCTGCCACTGCGTGCTCATGTCGAGCAGGTTGACGAAGAAGTCGTTGGTCAGCGTTTCTGGCCGCTTGGTGAAGACGCCATGCGTGGACTTACCGACATTTGCGCCCAGGACGCGCAGGCCACCGACGAGCACCGTCAGCTCAGGCGCCGTCAGCTTCAGCAGTTGCGCCTTGTCCACCAGCAGTTCCTCAGCCGACCAGCGCTGCTTGCCGCCAAGATAGTTGCGGAATCCATCGGCCGTAGGTTCGAGCGGCGCGAAGGAGTGGGCGTCGGTCTGCTCTTGCGACGCGTCCATGCGCCCCGGCCTGAAGGGAACTTTCACGTCGTACCCGGCGGCCTTCGCGGCTTTCTCGATCGCCGCGCTTCCGCCCAGAACAATCAGGTCGGCCAGAGAGACTTTTTTCCCGCCCGACGGTGAAGCGTTGAACTCCTTTTGGATCCCTTCGAGCGTCTGCAGCACTTTTGCCAACTGAGGAGGCTGGTTGACGTCCCAGTCCTTTTGCGGCGCGAGACGGATGCGTGCGCCGTTCGCTCCACCACGCTTATCAGAGCCGCGGAAGGTTGACGCCGAGGCCCAAGCGGTCGACACGAGCTGCGAAACGGACAGGCCAGACGCGAGGATTTTCGCCTTCAAAGCGGCGATGTCCTGCTCTCCGATCAGCGGATGATTCACCGCGGGGATCGGGTCCTGCCAGATCAGATGCTCCTTCGGGACGAGCGGGCCGAGGTAGCGCGCGATCGGCCCCATGTCGCGATGCGTCAGCTTGAACCAAGCGCGGGCGAATGCGTCGGCAAACTGATCCGGATGCTCGTAAAAACGTCTCGAAATCTTTTCGTAAGCAGGATCGAGCCGTAAGGAGAGGTCAGTGGTGAGCATTGACGGCGCGTGACGCTTGGTCTTGTCGTGCGCATCCGGCACCGTGCCGTTGCCGGCGCCACCCTTCGGTTTCCACTGATTCGCGCCGGCCGGGCTCTTGGTCAGTTCCCATTCGTAGCTGAACAGGTGCTGGAAGTAGTCGTTGCTCCACTTGGTTGGCGTCGTAGTCCAGGTGACTTCGAGGCCGCTGCCGATCGCGTCACCCGCTTTGCCCGTGCCAAATTTGCTCTTCCAGCCGATGCCCTGATCTTCGATACTGGCGGCTTCCGGATCCGGGCCGACCAGTGCCGCATCGCCGGCGCCGTGAGTTTTGCCGAAGGTGTGACCGCCCGCAATCAGTGCGACGGTTTCTTCGTCGTTCATCGCCATACGGGCAAACGTTTCGCGGATATCCCGGGCGGCAGCGACGGGATCCGGCTTACCGTTCGGCCCTTCCGGATTCACGTAGATCAGGCCCATCTGCACGGCGCCCAGAGGATTCTGAAGATCACGGTCGCCGGTGTAGCGCTGGTCGTCCAACCATTTGCTTTCGGGACCCCAGTAGAGGTCTTCGGGCTCCCAGACATCCTCGCGCCCGCCGCCAAAGCCGAAGGTCTTGAAGCCCATCGACTCGAGCGCGACGTTGCCCGCGAGAATCATAAGGTCAGCCCACGAGATTTTGCGCCCGTATTTCTGCTTGATCGGCCACAGTAGCCGGCGCGCCTTATCGAGGTTCACGTTGTCCGGCCAGCTATTGAGCGGTGCGAAACGCTGCTGGCCGGCTCCGGCACCGCCGCGGCCGTCGCCGATTCTGTACGTGCCGGCGCCGTGCCACGCCATCCGAATGAAGAGTCCGCCGTAGTGGCCGAAATCCGCCGGCCACCAATCCTGAGAATCCGTCATCAAGGCGTGAAGGTCTTTGATCACGGCATTCAGGTCGAGGCTCTTGAATTCCTTGGCGTAGTCGAACTCCTCGCCCATCGGATCGGACAGGTCGGAGTGCTGGCGCAGAACCAGAAGGTTGACCTGGTTCGGCCACCAGTCGCGGTTCGTTTGAGCGTGGGTAGCGCCCGTCACCGGGCACTTGGCTTCGGTTGGCATGTGTTCACCTTCCTTACGAGTTTGTTCAAAAAAACTTGCGACGAACTAAAGTTCTGTTTCCTATTTCTGCTCAGCTCTGAAGTCTTTCGTCCGACTCATCCAGGCGTCTCAGATCGCTGCGGACGTTGGGCCTGCATTCGCTTCTCGGCAAGCTGGCACCGCTTGCAGAGAGCCTCGATTTCCAGCGAACAGCGCAGCAGTGCGAACTCTCCCAGGCTGGGTGTACCTTCGAGCAGTTTGTCCACCTCGGGTATCTCTATGTCATGTACCCGTCTGCATCGGACGCAAAGGACGTGGTGATGAGGCTCCACGTTGCCGTCATAACGCGCAACGTCGTGCAGGAGCGTTACCTTGCGCGCCTCCCCGACTTCGCAAAATTGCTCCAGAATCCGATGTACTGTGGCCAATGAGACGTGGGGATTCCTGCGACGTACTGCCGCACAGATCTCGTCGGTACTTGGATGGTTCTCCGAGGCGAGCAGGGCCCCTATGACGGCGAGCCTCTGGGGTGTGACAGCAATCCCGCGCTCACGACACCGCGCGACGAACTCGTCGAGTCGTTGAACTGAGTACCTCTCACGCGACCGTCGATCCACCAGCCGAACTTCTCGCATATGCTACTCCTGCCCGATCAACGACACGGAGCTCGACCGACAACTACGCCCGGGAAAAAAGAGCAGATGACGGCTGACACCTGGATGATCCGCAGGTTCAGCCGATACCTGCTCTCACCTGCAACTCAGTACTAACGCCTACTGCACACCATGTAAGATTGTCAACCTTCGGGGTTCAGGTAAAACCTTTAGAGGATTTTGGTGGGCCGTTGGAGACTCGAACTCCAGACCCGCTGATTAAGAGTCTTAAGTTTGGCCGTCAGCAGGCGCAACGGACCGTAACGAACCTTCAGCGATTAGTGCAGAAATCCCTTGCACTAGTTGGGGAAAACGATTATCCTCGGTGTTGGCTGGATCGTGATCGCGAATTTCAACGCCAGCCACTTTTAGGCACTTTTGAGGATGACCATGAACCAAGACCAAGAGCAGGGGCCGCACCTACTAAGCAACGCGTTTGCTAAATCGAGACGGACGCCAACAGTCCAGCGAGACTACTGGGACTCGGAACTTCCGCGCTTCTTTTTGAGGGTGTTTCCGTCGGGCGGTCGGACGTGGAACGTCAGGTTCACGGTTGGTGGTATTCGCGGCGTGAAGAAGGGGCAGCGTCGCCTCAAGTCAATCGGAGACTGCGATACAATGACGTGCTCCGCCGCACGCATCGAAGCGCGCAAGATTCTCGGGCTGGCAGACAACGGGATCGATCCCACGGCGAAGCCCGAAGTGCCCGAAGTCCAACCCGACGCGCCGACGTTCGGCGACTTAGTTGAGAAGTTCAAGAACTACGCGAAAGAGTTTAAACGAACATCCAGTCTTATCAACGATATGCGGATGATCGAGCACGACCTCAAGCCCTGGATGGGCAGGCGAGCGTCCGACATTTCAAAGCGCGATGTCATCGCGCTCCGTGACGACATTTGCGCGCGTGGTTCTCGAATCGCGTCAAACCGGACGGTGGTTTTGATCAGTTCGATTTTCAACAACGCTCTCGAAGATGAGTTGGTCGAGTCAAACCCAGCCCACAAGGTCAAGAAGCTGGGCATGGAGCGTCCGCGCACCCGCGCGCTGGACGATGCCGAGATTCAAAAGCTATGGAAGGCGCTTGACGCTCAGCCGCTCAAGATCGCCGCGTTCTTCAAGCTCGGTCTGCTCACAGGGCAGAGAGCGCGCGAGATACTTCAAATTCCCGTCAAAGAAATCGAGTTCGCGAAGGCGCAGTGGACGATTCCGGCTGAACGCAACAAGGGCAAGCGCGATCATATCGTGCCGCTCGGTCCAACGGCGATTAAGCTGATCGAAGACCTGATCAAGAGCAACAAGCCGGATCACCCGTACCTGTTCCCGTCGCACACAACGAGCCCCGCGCCGATCAACGAATACAAGAGTTGGATGGACGCAGTGCGCGACGCGAGCGGGTTGAACGCGCCGGAAGGCGACCCGGCTCGATTCGTCTATCATGATCTGCGCCGGACTCTGACGACGATCATGACTCGGGAAGGCTTCGCGACACAGTTCCTAACTGATCGCATAACAAACCACGCCAAGGAAGGCGTCGGCGGCAAGCACTACAACATGCACGACTACCTAAAAGAAAAGCGCAAGGCGCTAGTTGCGCTCGATAAGTGGCTGGCTGAGCTTTGCCCGCCGCCCGTGCGCGAGCGCCATCTGCACGCGGTCGCGGGGCGGGCGGCTTAAGCCGGCTGGTTATTCGAGCCGGGGCGGCTTCCCGTTCGCCTTCTTGGTGGCCGCACGCCGCCGAGCCGGGCGAATGTCTCTCAGAGTCGCCGCCGCGCGCTCGCAGTCGTCGCAGCCTTCAGTGAACTTGCCGTCTGGATAGTGAATCGCGTCGCAAGCTCCGCAATTTCACGCGCGATCTTTAATGTAAACTGAAACTAGCAAGGAGAGGATTCCGCATGGCCTTCATGGTCTATAAGAAAGTGAGTCAGGGTGGCGATCGCGTGTTATGCCCGACTGGAGAGACCTTCAGTCTCGCAGGATACAACCTGCTCCACGCTGCGTGGGAGCGTCAGGGAAAGCCAGTGGGTGCCGGCTGGCATGCTTCGGCCGACGACCTCATCCGAATTCACACGCAGGGTGCGCAAGGAGTCGACACAATAGGATTGCTAATCGACTTCGATCCGAGAGCGCGATGGCGCATCGGGATCATCGAACTTCTGGATGTCTATGCTTTCACTACTGCTGGGGACCGTGAGGGAGAGCTTTGGTCGCCGCTCATGCTGCGCATGCGTGATGTGTTTTATGAAACATACGATCCAGAGATCGATCAATCCAAAAAGGACTCTATCGTCGCCAGACTACCCGAACCTGCGACATTAAATGAGTCCGTAGAGTTTTTGTACCTCGGCGGCAAAACGTGGACCTGGGGAAAGAACGGCATGACCAATGCGGTGTTTTTGCAGGGGCCTGCACGCGAATACTTCCGCAGGTTTTTTTAGGCGAGACAGGCGCCGAACACCTTGCGCGCGGACGACGGACGGGGAAGCGCACTTCTAGCAACCGTCGTCCGCAATCATCCCAAACGCTATCAACGACTTCAGCCGCGCGCGGGCGGCGAATTACTTCTCTTTAGGTCAAGAAGTTGAGCGTAGTGGGAACAATTCGCCTAAAATAGTTGAATCCGAATAATATTCCGTTAACGGATCACTCGTCGACGCGGCCGCATCGCGGGGAAGTGGCGCATTAAACCCCGCAGCGTCGCGCGTCGCTGGATGCTCATGATCTTCTTGGTGAGTCGGAGCAGCACTATCCGCCTACACTTCCCGCATTTCTCGTATTCCAACGCTTCGTAAAGGTCTTCGAGGGGCTTCACTTTGATGCCCCTGTTGAACGCTCCGCACGTTTCGATCCACTCCATTGAAATTGGACTCATTAGCGTTCTACTCCTAGCGACGGGCTTTAGGTTTAAAATTTCTAAGGTTTCGGAGCGCGGCCCGGTGCCGCAACCGCAGTAACCGCATCTCGATACGAGTTAGGAGTGACTTGCGCCTCTTGTTGGTGCGCTCGATCTCGCGCATCTCCATCAGTTCTTCCAACGTCAGCGACGGCAGCATCTCGTCGAGCGAGCGCGCAGTTCTGAGCGCATAATCAAGATTGGTTGATTCGTTCATGTTCTTTACCTTCTTCCTATGATGTCGCGGAGCGCGTCGTCGTTCCGCGAGCTTCAGTCTATCCGGCAGACTCTGCGGCGCAGCCAGCGGTCCCGTTGCCGTAGCACCGGCAGCTCCCTTTTGGCCCGCTTAGGTCGAAATATCCAGGCGCCGTCTTAGACGCCTTAGTACTACGCGGTATGCTGATGAATGCGGACCACCAACACAGCTTCAACCAACTAAGCCAAATTCTCATGCTGCCTCTTTTGTAACTCGGCTTGCTGTTCGCCGCGTAGCTACCGTCCTTATTTTGTATGTGTTGCGCTTCCTGAACACGATCTTATTTAACTCCGACCTACCCCCGAACGTTCGTAGGTACTTGCGAAGTTCGTAAATGTCTATGTCAAGGATCAGACAACATTCTCTCAACGTCAGAAAATCCGGTTCGTGAACCCCGTAGGACTCCGAGAATAAAAACTTATAGTTATCCAAGGCGTCGCGCCTGCCGTACTCGCGGCTCGCATCTAGAGAAACGTGTCCGCGCGTTAATAAATTGATATGATCTTCCACTGCCAGGGACACGTAGGCCAATATTAATTGCAGCTCGGGCGAATAGTTTTTCTGCGCTCCGAAAAGATCGCGAAATTGGCTCGCCGTAAGCCCGTCTGCGTCTATGAATTCCCTATTCATGTCGCTAGATTAAGCGCGGCCTGCGAATCCACAATCGATTGGCAACCTCGCATCGCGCTCATCAAAGGCTGCGTGTTTACCTTCGGCATAACTCGGAATAGTCCGAAGACTTCCCGACAGTATGTCGGTCTGCCCGGCGACATTCTTGAGGAACTTCACCACGACCCGCCCCTTTTTAGGTGGAATCGGCTTGTCTGGACGGACGAACGACTCGACTCGTGATCGCGTGTACACCAATGCGCTTGAGTCGAAAAATGGGCTGAAAAGCGCGGGCAGCCGTCGCCAATCTTCTAAGTAGCACTCGATCATCGGCCTATAGGTTTCCTCGAGAAACACCTCAAGTGCATCAATGTACCGTACCAAAAGATCGCCATAACGGCGGTCGTGCTCAGCTTTGGCCGCCTTGTCAAGCGCGGTGTTAGCTTCCTTCAGTTCGATTTCACGGCGCCGCATCAGGCGTTGATAGGTCTTCTCGTCGTCATTGGCTTTCTGAAGTTCGAGCCGGATTGGCGTCAGGTCGTCGATTGGTTCGTTGCGCAAGGCGTGCTCATCGTTGCGCTTCTCACCTTCTCGGAGCGTTTCATTCAGTCTGACTATCCGCTGGACGGGCCTGCGGGTCTGGTCAAGAGCCTGATTGAAAGCGAGCTTTGCCTTGGCGGCCTTTCCCGCTGCTTCTCTTAGATGCATCGCCTCTGAAGATAGGACCTCGGCCTCGCTCGCCTTAGTTTTCGTCGTGAATGTCATTGTGATTACCTTTCCTCACGGTTGCGCTGCGCTATGTCGTCGCGGTCTAAAAGTTCAGTAGGTTGTGCGTTTCGTTCACGACTCGGGCCACCACTTTCTTAAGGAACTTCGTAGGGAGCGCGCCCAGCCCTAAGAAACCGACAGGAATCGATCTCGTCTTGATCCGAAGAGTGCCCGGACCAACTCCGCTGCTTTAGCACTCGCGGCGCAATGAATCTGGTTGCGAGTCATGACACTGCCCCGACGAATGGGTGCGACACTTTGCCGACTGCGATGCTCGACGGCACGACAGCGCCGACAGGGATCGAAAGCGCACTGTCGCCAAGGCGTATCGGCAACACCCATAGGCGGCGCAGAAACATTCCTTTGCCGGTCCCGCGCGCTACGCGATACGAAGGCGCAGCCTTCTTCAATCGGCTCTCACCGATAATTCGGCACCCCGCTCTGAACTTGATCGGTCGCGTCCGACTAGTGCGCAATACAGGCAGCTCGATCACGTACCGATAGGCCATCGAATCTTCGTGCCGGTTGATCGATGCCTCGAACTGGTAGTAGTTCAACGTTCGAGCGGACTCGTTGTCGGTGTTGGAAGGTCTAAACTTCATTCTAAGGTCTCTCATGACGGTTGCCGTTCGCGCTTACGTTTGTCATTTACTTTCATCCTTAGTGCGAAAATTGCATTAGGGCCGTTCATCACGCGGCGCCATCTGTAGCCAAGTTCGATTGCTGCGGTGATAAAGGCGCCATTCGATATATAGCGTTCGGCCCAACGTTCGACGGTATGCTTATATCCATAGCTAGTTCGTTGGAGAGCAAAGGTTGTCGCAGGTTCAACATATTCCGACAACCAAAGTTTGGCGCTGTCAATTTGATCGCGCGCCGGAATTTCGGTATGAAGCTCCGGCTGATCGGGATACTGATCAGGATCGATAAACCCGAACTCGCGAAGATTCGATGGCCACTCCGTTGGTTGTTTTCTCATTAGAATTTCTCCTCTCTCGTTAGCAGTGTCACACCAAAGAACGTATTGATTTGATCCGAGTGCTCATTGAAGTAAGCCCGCACCTGTTCAACGTTTAGGTTCTTGAAATCGTACGTAGGGCTAGGTCGCAGGCACCACACCAATTCGCGAGGAGCGCCGATCTTAAGGCGATACTGCCTAATCCTAATGGCGCCCGCCCTGAGAAGCGCGTTTGCGACCTGCACGTCCTTGGAATAATCCTTCGGCTCGCGACCCGCCCATATCCGAAGCATTCCGCGAGTCGCGTACTTAGGCCGCGCGTCGTCGTTCATGAGGTCCTTTGCGATCCCCTGGAGTCCGGTGTCCGAAGCTTGCTGCATCGCAGCTTTTGCATCGGTCATCGGCGCCGGTGCAGTTGGCTCGAACCCGTCAAACGGGACTTCATACATGAAGTGATAAAGAAGCGCGCTTTGCGCTTCCTTCGTCGCCGACCACGCCTTGATCTCAGCCCCTTTGCTGAAGTGAAGTGCTTTTTCTACAAACCAGACAAAGAACCGGCGATCGCCGTCTTCGAGGTAGGCCGCATCGGGTCTATTGCTTGTCAGGTAATAATTCAACGTGTCGAAGATCGTATATTCAGGCTGATTCTTTACGTCGATTGTGATTTCTTCCCGCGTGATGACGTTCTTGATTTGGCTGGCTTCCACTCGCCTATCGCCGTCGCCCGCCATCTCGTTCGCTAGGACGAACTGCTTGTGCTTAGCCCATTCGTTGAAGTGAGCAGTAAGCTGGCCGAGTTGAAGTTCCGACGAGTTCTTCAGCCCATAGACGCGCCGGAGAACCTCGCCGACTAGGCTTTTACCGGCGCCCTGGCACCCCCACATCATGACTGCGGTGAAAAGTTTCGCGCCAGGGTGCGCGAACGGGTACGACGCCCACTGCTCGAACCACTTGCGCTCGGCGGTGTCTTTGCCAAAGATGTGATCGAGCAGTTCATTCCAAAGAGTGACATCGCCCCGCTTTGGCTCTATGCCAACATCTTTAGCGGTGTTCACACCCCATCCTGGCCAAAGGTTATAGTCGCCCTCTGTAGTCTCATGAGGCTGACTTGGCGCGTAGACTATGCTCCCGTACTCGCGTCGGAACGGCCACTTGATATACTCAGAACCGGCGCCGACAAGATGAAGCTCACCCTTAGCGTTAGGAACCGCGGCCTTCAGAGGCGCTACGGCGGTCAAGTACGATTCTTTCAAGACGGGATGGCGCGTCCTCAAGTTGAACATCGCGCCAGCAGGTTCATCAACTACAACGGCGTACTTTTCCCGAATCAGAAACAGGTTGTTGATCTGGTTGAAGCTTTCGCGCCTAAGCTTGCGAAAGTCGAGTATCGCGAATTGCTTTAATTCCAGGTAATCATCAATGCCTTGCTTCTTGCCGTCCGGCTTAGGCGGTAGGATCACATGCTCGACTCGCGCGCCTTGAGTCGAAAGTGCATACGCGAAGCCGTGGAGCGCGCCGAGAACATTACCATTGGTCGTCGCGTCAGATTCAGCGATGATCTCAACTTCAAGGCCATTAAGGTTGAGCTGACCGAAGGCTTTGCTTAAGTCTTGGCCTGCGTTCTTCCTTCCGCTGAAATTCCAGCAACCGCCAAGGCCGATGGTTGGGATGCCTGCCTTGCCCGCGCGGTAGGACGACTTTTCACCTTCTGTGAAGTAGACCTTCTTGCGGTCGCGGAGATGCTGCACCCAATCGATGCTCTTCGGGAAGTACAGTGGAGATGCCCAGCCGGACAACCCCAGGTACTTAGGATTTTCATCGTCGTCTTTGCCGTCAAGGAATCTGTACCGGCGATAGCCGGTGTCGTGGCCGGTGATCGGATCAAAGTACGGGAAGGCGTAGACCGGCTTGACGAGCGCGCGCTTCGCAACCTTGGAACCGTAGTGGTGTCGAAGTTCCTTCTCGGAAGCCTCGTAGACTCCCGCCCGCTGCGCATCTTCGCGGGTCAGGCCGGAGCGAGCTAAGTCTGCAAGCACCTCGTCGCTGTACTCGGTATGCGACGGCGATATGTCGTTCCCGTTACTCTCGGGATGGGCGCCTGTTTCAGCGCCCTGTATTTGGCTAGGTTCTGATTCCACTAACTTGCCTCTGCTATCGTGATTGTCTGTAGGTCGGACGTGCCGTTGCCGCACTGAGGCCGCGGTGGGGGTTGCCATGCGAATCGCTCTGAACCGTATAACAAACAGCGTCGCGCCGATTTTGAAGGCTGTTATTCACGCCGCCGCCTTGCTCGCAATCCACTCCTGAATCAGCGGACGTGACCACGCGATCTTACGATCGGAGATAAAGATAGGCTGAGGGATTTTTCCAGCTCGTCGCATCCGCAGCAATGTCGATTCGCTGAGGCCGATGGCGGCTGACAACTGCTTGACGCTATATAGGAGCGGCTGCTCGGCTAAAGGTACTGATTTCTTCCGCAATGATCTACTCCAAGTTCACAAACGGTCTCGCCACGAACTCGAAGGCGCTGCTCTCAACTGCGCTCACTCGATCTCATAGCGACCGCTCTGTAACCTGGAGCTTGCGGCCCGGGCGCCTCGATGGCGCCCGTCATAACTGCTGACTCGGCGATTCTGCCGAATTTGGGGAACTTGGTCAATCCCCCCGACTTAGAAAACTTACCAGAACCGAGATTGTCCGCAAAGGGTAAATCTTCGTTCTACTCTCTCGCAGTCCACACCACACAAACAGCGTGGGGTCGAAATCGACTGCGGACGAGGTTTCTTAACACGCCCCCTGGAGCGGCGACGGCAGGAATGTCGTTCAAATCGAGCGCAGTGTCTTCGCTGGCTAGTCTCATCCTGCAATTTGGGTCTGACTTGGTGACTTGGGTCTAACCTGGGTATTAGAAAGACCGAAGTCAGCAGTTTTTCGTTCTCCGCCAAGTGGTTGAATGGGGTTGCCCCCCTTCTGACTTACGACTTGGGTTATGAGGGCCTTATGCTGCGATTCGCGGCAGTAAACGATCAGTCGCGATCGTAACTGCTCTTTCTAATTGTCCTACTAATAATAGTGAAAACCAAAGTCGTAAGTCAGGAACAAGGAAGGATCAACAGAGGTATGGCTTATTCCCTGACTTGGGTTTTAACTTGGGTTTGACTTGGGTCGGAACTCAAGTCAGGGAGTCACCCCCGCTTCTCCATTCATCGGTGCGCCGGAAATTCGGCCCCTCAGAGCCGCGTAGCCGCGTCGCTGGCGACCGAGGCACGCAAGGCGTCCCCAAGATGTAGGGAGCGGCGCCGGCGGCCCGCGCCCGCTTGAATGCCGTGACCTGCTGGTCGAGCGCGTAGCAGGTCGAGCATTATCGTCGAGCCTGGTCCGCTGCTCGTCGTCGGCATTCCGATCGACGGCGATCGCGTTTCTCAAATTTGCTACACAGAATTTCACAAATCACGTGCCGGTCTTAGTTTTAGATTTCTGATTTTGAGAACCCTTGATCCTTCTCGATTTTTCTGATTTTGAGGCTCGCGATTCTCTCCTGGTGCATCTGAAGGACGGCAGGTGGGCGATAGAGCAAACCTTGTTGCACAGTTTGTAACAGAGCGGGCGTCCGCATCGTGTACGCTGGGAGCGGCCACCGCACCTTGGCTCTGGAAGGGCCATCGAGGCCGCCCCCCGCCTGAATGCGCACCACCCGTTGGCGAATGCGAGCACCGTAAGATTCATAGTCAGTTGCTCTCCGAAAATAACCCTTTCAATTGCGAGATGTTTTCCGCTGGTACTGCGAACAGTGCCTAGAGAGTGGTTACAAGTCACGCAGGATAACCGGAGCATGAAGTCGGTCAGGACCTTCAGCCTACTAAAGCAAAAGCCGTCAGGTAGATACCATTTTAGCCCGATGGCTGTGCGGTTTCATGCGCTCAGCCGTCGCGGGCGCGGCGCGATGATGAGGGGCGTGTTGACTGGGAACCGAGCGGCGCCGACGCGGGCAAAGAAACTAAGCAGCTAAGCTACTTAGTTTTCTCAGATTTTCTGGACTGACTCGATAGTGACTGCGACAGGTCCTCAGTTTAGGTTCGGAAACTAAGCGTCTTAGAATGAGCCGCGCGTTTACTGGCGCACCGTGTCTAACCGCCAAGCCTATAAAGCTTGCCGATCAGCGGCGCGACGCCTGCTCCCAGCGGCTGGGAGCATCCAACGCGCTTCAGCGCGATCGGAAACATGCGTGCCATCGCGGCGGCTCGGCCAGAAGTTGCCGCACCGCTGACCCGCGCGCCGTCGAGAAGAGCGTGAGTCAGGGTGAGCAAGCGCCGCATGATCGTGCGCGGCCAAACCAGCGAAGCGACGTAGCGACTGACTCTCAATTTCGCCCGCGTGAGCGAAGCGTCGTAGTGTCCGCGTCCACTGACGTAGGAACGCACGCGCCGACGAAGCAGCGAAGCCCCTGAGTCGCGAAGCACCGAGGCCGCTAAGCATGAACGCGCGGCTGATGCTTGTGGTGCTCGAAGCGGCTGAGCGGCGCCGATAGTTCGCGCCGGAAAATCTAAGCGTGCGCGCGCCGTCGCGTGCTCACGCCGGAGCATCGAAGAATCTGCGCAGCGTCGGGTAGCTCACGCCGGAGCATCGAAGCGACCTCGCTGCCCGCGCAGGTCGCTGTCTGGAACACGCGATGAAAGCGACGGCGGCAGTCAAAGCATTCGGATCACCCGCGCTGACGAGGCAACGAAGCTCGTGAACTCCTTGGTAGCGAAGAATCACGATGGCTTGGAAACCCGGCCGAGACCGCAAAGCAGCGAAGCGACTAAGTGTGAACGCGCGGCTGATGCCTAGCGGGTGCTCGAAGACGAGATGCGAGACGTGTTGGGTGCACACGCACGCTGGTCAGCGCAGCCTTACCAGCCCAGAGCGTTCAAGCAGAGGCGCCAGCAAGTGTGGATAATCCGAATTTGTCGGAGTTTTCGAGCGCCAAATTCGAGCGTACAATCGACTGGCATGTTGCTAATTCGTTGCGGCTACGGACGTTCCGGAAGGATGGGTTTCGCACTATGGAATGCGAATTTCCATTTGACCGGTTTTAACCTTGACAAATTATTGCATGACCTAAGGGCCGCGCCCGCCATAATATTGCTCGGTCTTTTTGTCTTGCTTTTGTCCTCATTGATTACGATTACGAATGGGACCTCAATCGTGATCAAATGGTATCATTCAACGCTGGGCCGCAAACGAGCCGCAATTGAGAACCTTAGTCGTCTTTCTGCTGGTGTGAGTATTGGCTATTTTCAAAATATTTTGGGAACCGCAGCGTTCGAACGAACGCTTAAATCCCTAGTTGAGTATGTCTTTGTAAATCCATTGTTTTATGTGCAGGCAATTTCCAAGGAACGGACCGTGGTTTCTTTCTCGGTAACCACTCGGAAGCGCTGGTTCAATCCGACATTGAGGCTCGGGCCATATTCGCTTACCGGCAAAGTGGCTTCTATTCGCCTCGGAAAAACAAAATTCGCTGAATTGGATTCTCTCAGTAAACCGAAGGAGATTGGATGTAGTTTAGGTGGGAGACGCTTTGAGTATCACGAGGAGTTCTACTTCGGAAATCCTGGAAAGTACCAGGAGTTTGTCTTCTCAATCAATGATGCGGGCTTCCTACACCATCCGTTCATCTCAAGCATTGCCCCGCTTTCTTTAGATGATCCGGCCGTAGCAGCTTTCCGCCGAGAAGCCGTCATTAACACTTACACTATTACGGCTCCATTGGTATCTGCGGGCGATCTGAAGGGGATTTCGCGCGGAGCCAACTACGATCAGGTTCGAGTGTTAGACGGGCATGCCGGAGTTAGCAGGCGGGAATTGCATCGGCTGCAAAAATTGTTTCGTAACACAACGCCTTACAAATACTTCAAAACACGCAGGAGACGAATGGACGGTCGCTGGCAGTAGGGCACATCCCCCTTTCTTGCTCGTTGGCTAGCTAACGGTTGCGCTTATCACGGTGCCCAGGGCGCGCCGACCGCTTCTGTCCACCATTTGTCGGTTGCGCGCCCGTCTGCTAAATCGTTCTCGAAATGAACACACGCCACGCCGTGCTCGCGCTTTTGGGCTGGTATTTGATGGTACCTACGGACCTTTCACAGTCACCGCCAATTTCCGGTTGGGAACACTATGGTAGCTATGACACGGCCAAAGAATGCGACTCGGCGAAGGATCAATTGGAAGCGGATGCAGTAAACGATGAGCGCGCGAATGGTTGCCTAATCAATGTGGTTCCGAGTTCGAGTGCGCATTGTGCTTACGAATTTGCAAGGGAAAACGCGCATTGCTTCGCGACTGATGATCCGCGCCTCAAGGGAAAATAGGCGACGATATGTCACGACCGAAGGTAACGGATGTGGGCGCACTTCACTTGCGCGAGGATGAACAGAAACATCTGCTCTTTTCCCTCGTCGTTGGTAACGAAAGAAAGTTTACAGGGTGGTTTGAAGCTCTTCCTAATTTGGGCATCAATATACTTGGCTGACCAAAGCTGCTACGATCTGTCGCGTGACAGGTCGGCGTGGAGTGGCGTAAATGTCAAGCGCCACTTCAAGAGCGGGGTCTATTCGAATGAGTGCGAATGACGTTCTATCGACAAGAGTTAATTTCGAGGAATGGAGCAATGCGCGGGCAGCGGCCTTAGAAGCGAACGGCGTCAACAAGTTTGAGTACTTCTGCGTTGACCAGTTTTTAAAAGCGTACCCGATCGCGGACGAGGACATCCTTGCGGGCATCACTGGCGGCCCAAACGATGGCGGCGTGGACGCGATCTTCTTTTTCGCGAATCGTAAAATAGTAAACGATGAAACTCAGATTTCGTCGGATACGACGCTGCGGGTTAACCTTGCGATCTTCCAAGTAAAAGAGAGCCAAGGTTTCGGTCCCAACGAGATAAACAAGCTGTATTTTTTTACGGACGACCTGCTTAATTTGACAGTCCCAGCAGCGACATTTCACGAAAAGTATAATTCTCGCCTGCTCGAAATTATGGACACCTTCAAGACAAAGTTTCCGAAGGTCGGTCCTCATGCTCAAGTATTTATCGACTATTACTACATCTCGAAAGTAGACGAGGATGTGCTGAATCCTACCGCAGAAGAAGCCGTTAATAAGGTCATAGCCAAGGCCAAGGAGCATCTTTCTGCTGCGACTGTTACGTTTCATCCGATCGGTGCACCCAAACTGTGGGCGCAGATACAGCAGAGGCCACCGAGGAACAGGCCACTTCAATTTACCGAACTAATGGAAACGCCTGAAGGTCGCGTGGGTTTAGTAAAGCTCCGCGATTTCTTTAATTTCCTGCGGGATGAGAATGGAGAATTGTTTGAGCGAATTTTTGATTCCAACGTTCGGGGTTTCCAACAAGAGACTCCAGTGAACCTCAGCATCAGGGAGTCTCTAACCGAACCGAGCGAAGCGGAATTTTGGTTGCTCAACAATGGCATCACCGTACTAGCATCGACGGTGAACACAGCGGGCTTCAAGAATGTCACGATCGACGACCCGCAAATTGTTAACGGCCTACAAACCTCACGAGAATTGTTCGCCTATTATCACGCTCTTACTACGATACCTGATAGCGACAATCGTCGAGTGCTTGTGCGTGTAATTCAAACAACCAATTCTGCGGTTCGCGAAGGCATAGTGCGCGCAACAAATAATCAAAACAAAATGCAACCGGCAGCTCTGAGAGCGACGGACCCTATCCACGGCCATATTGAGACCCTATTTCGCTCCAGCGGTCTCTATTACGACCGTAGACCGGGGCATCATAAGGACGAAGGTAGACCCATAGATAAGATCGTAAGCATAGTCGGTCTCCTACAAACAATAGTTGCGATCGTTCTTCAGAAGCCGCAAGACGCTTACGGTGCCCCAGGTCGGTACATTAGACAGGACACTGACTATCTCTCTGTCTTTGGAGAAGATGTCCATTCCGTTCCGCTATTCCTGAACTGCATCAAGATTCAGCGAAAAGTAGATGACTTCTTAGCGGAAGCTGGTGTTGAAAGAGGTCATCGGCAGCGAGTGCGTTTGTACATCGCAATGTACGCAACTTGCTTTGCGCTGAAAACATCACGACCGACCAAAGAGGAGATTCTAGAACTGGATGTTACTCAAGTCACGAACAGGATAATCGGTGATTCCTACAAGCGAGTCTGGAAAGCCTATGACAAGTTTGGCGGAGACAACCTTACGGCCAAGGGTCCAAAAATTATTCAGAGCCTACAACGAGGATTACGAAGACGGTTCCCAGATTCGGAATCGAACTAATGTGACGGCTTGCGTTTTTTCCGCAGCTTGGCGCGTCCATTCTCAATTCTGCTTTTGGGAACAGCGAGCACCGCGCGTCCAACATTCTTCAAGTTCTCGAAAGCCTGTCTCGGTTCAAACTCTAAGTCTTCGACTTTGGGCGATTTCACGGCACCAGCTTACCACGATGCCGCTTGCCTCTCCACTGCTTACGCCGGTAAGGGTTCTGCCGTCGATTCCGTTTTGCCGGTCAGGTCTGAATACGTGACGCGACGGCCAACAACCGAACTGGCCACGCCGACGAAACGCTCGCCATCATTCCGCTTGCGCTCGTTGAAGCGATACGCCTGCTCGTCGAGATATCGGAACAGATGAAACGGCTCAACGCTAACATACGTTCCTTTCAGCGTTCGCTTGAGCAGCGACCAGAAATTCTCGATTCGATTGGTATGCACGTTACCGTCAACATATTTTTCTGCGTGGTCGATGACGCTGTGAACGTAGTCCTGTTCGAGACCGTGGTATCCGACCCAAGCATCGGTGAACACATACGATCCGCCCCGCACATACTGGCGCACAAAGGGTTGCAAAGTGGCCGCCTGAACGTTTGGAACGTGCCGCAGACGGACCTTGCTCGTATGGCGATCCAACAAGCCCATCACAACCGCTTTGCCCGCTCCGCCAGTCCCTGTGATTTTCGCTTTCTTGCTCTTGTGCATGTTTCGAGCGAGACCGCCGATAAAGGTTTCGTCTGCCTCAATCTCGCTTCCGCCGAAAGGGTCAGTGCCGCGCTCCTGCATCGCGAGCCGGATTCGATGGTCCATAAACCATGCGGTCTTTTGAGTGACGCCAAGGCCGCGTGCGATTTCATAACTGCTGATTCCATTCTTGCAGTTAGCGATCAACCACATCGCGGTGAGCCACTTATCCAGACCGATAGGCGAGTCCTCAAAGATCGTCCCTACCTTGAGCGAGAATTTTGCGCGCTTGTGTTTGCCGTAGCATTTCCACAGTCGCGCGTTTTCCAGATAGATCACTTTCTCCGACTGGCAGGTAGGACAGCGAACCTTGCTGTCGGGCCAGCGCATTTCGACCATGAACTTCTGGCAGTTGTCGAAATCGCTGAAGTAGCGAATCGCTTCTTGGAGAGTGCTTGGATACTTCATACCCGAAAGGATGACAGATTATGCGTGGTCAGTCAAGTATATTAGTGCCCTAATTTGGACAATTGGCCAGGCCTCGGGATGCGCCCCGAAAAACCAGGTCGAAGTGCGACTAATGCGGCAAGAGAGCATTGGCGTCGAGCTTGCGACGCCTATGATCAGGCTCGTTCCTCTGATCCCGAATATAGACAAGCAACTTCGACTTTCGAGGAACTACAACGCCACGAGCCGCAGCCTTTGTCCGTGTTTGAGCCGGGAGTATATGCTCTCTGGGCGTATCGCGACAAGGTTCTTCGCCTCGAATCAACGGAGCCTGGGGTCAGTGACGAAAATGTTCTAGCGATAAAACATTTCGTACTTCGTCGGGAGCAGCAGTATGAACGGATGCGACGAGAGGTCGAGGCGCTCGAAAACATGGAAAAATTACAGGGCGTGTCTCGCGAACCGATTCCCGATAAGATTCGCCTGTTCGTATGGCAGCGTGACAAGGGTCAATGCGTCAAGTGTGGCACGCGCGAACGGTTAGAGTTCGACCACATAATCCCCGTAGCAGAGGGCGGCAGTAGCACCGAGCGCAACGTTCAACTTTTGTGCGAGGCGTGCAATCGATCGAAGGGCGCTAGGATATGACGCTTCGATTCATCCACCGCGTCGCTCCGCTCGCGCTTGCGGTCTGGTGTTTGATGGTGCCGCCTATGACGCAAGTTAGTGGGCGTCCTGCGGCGCTGACTGAAACACCACTATGCCGATGGAACACCAGCGCATCGTTCGGCAATTCAAAGTCGTGCATTAGATACCAATCAGCCAGAATTGATGAACTAGAGCGGCGCAGCGATCAGGTGGGTCGCGAGTATTGGCTTGAAGTGTTCACCAATAGTGTCTGCATCGCGAGTGACGACCCGCGTCTCAAGGAAAAGTAGAATGAAACCCCGCCACGCCCCGCGCTCCGCTATAGCAGGAGTTGAGACACGAACACTGGCGAATGTCTCAGCTATCTGAGAACGTCGCCATCGAGCCTGTTCAGTTGGAGTTGCCATTCGTCAAACGGATGTAGTCCCCTACCTTGAGTGTTCCAAGCGCAGGCACGGGGAAGGCTCGCCGATGCTCGCGCTGTGCGACGTCCCTGAACGATACAAACCACTCGAAAGCCCGCTCTTGTAGCGCTTGCGTTCGTTCTTCACTATCCTTCTGGTCCTTCACAATTAGGCGTAGTTCGCAGAGACAGCGCGCACCTGGTGCAATAGGCTTCGTCGAAATCTCATCGTCGGTGAAAACCTCGGGATTGCGCACAATAGCAAGAGCAGGAATTTCTACTCTCCAATCAGTTATCACCGTCGGTTTCTCGGTCGAGTTCCATATAGCCATCACAAGAGTCATCTGGACATAAGACTCGCTAGTAGAGTAGTTGCCGACGTACAGGCGTATTGCGTGAAGCGTTATTTCGATGCTCTTTCGGTTCTCCAGAGCCTCCTTCCGCCATGCGTAATAACCAGCCGAGAGAAAGACCCCTCCGAAGACGATCAGCCTTACCCACATGGGCGGCTCCCCCAGGTACCACCAAATGACGAATGGCAGGACAGGAATCGATAGAAAGAAAGTATCGTTCCAGTGGACAATGACCGATTTCAAATACTCTTGAAATAAATCAAGCGTTTGAAACCGCTGTTCCGCGAATGCCCAAAGATTTTCCAGCAGAGTGCGTTCAGGCATAGCTTCCCCTTGACGGTGAGAAATTTCCCCTCACGTTAGGGGACAGGGTAGTGCGATTGACGGCAGCCCGCCAACTGCGAAAAACCGACGGGACCCTTGCACTGCGATGTCGTCATCGAGCGCGAGCGAAAGCGCGGTCTTGAGATTTCTGATCGAAGGAAACGAATAGAGCCCCTTCAGCTCTGTCTTCGTAAAAAGGAACGGGCCAGCGTTGTGACACGTCAGCCCGCTGCCGACCGGGAACCTTGGGAGGGTCAAACCAGTCAGCGCCTCGCATCTACCAAATTGCCATGTGAGCGTCTATCGCCGGGCTTGCCGCTCATAGGTAAGACCGTCAAGTTCCAACGCCAATCCGAACATTGCTTTCCAGGGCTCGCGGAGGTCGTCGATACCGAGCAAAAAAGGTCGTCGACTGAGTCCAACAACTCCAACGCACGCGAACAGATCCGGCTACCCGCGCAGCTCATCGAGCAGTGCCTTTGCGTCTTTCAGGTCGGCGGTGTCGAAGCCTTCGGTGAACCAGCCGTAGATTTCGGCGAGCATCGTGCGTGCTTTTTTTTGCTTGCCCTGTCTCGCCAGCATCCGTGCGAGGCTCACCGTCGCTCGCAACTCGGCGATCTTTGCGCTGCGCTTGCGCGCCACATCGATCGCCTGCTCGAACCATCTGGCCGCGCCACCAAGATGAGAGCGTCCTACCCGCAGCTCTACTTCTCCTTTGAGCCGATAGATCTCCGATTCGGCGAAACCCTCGCCAGTGCGAGCGACGAATGCCATCGCCGCATCAAGCGCCGCGGCGGCTTCATCGATGCGACCGAATTTCAGGCACACTTCAGCAAGCGCTCCAAACGCCCACGGGCGGCCGAGTTGAAGTCCTGAGTCCTCCCATTCCCTCATAGCGTCCCGCAGGACGTCGATTCCATTTGGGTCGCCCTCGCAGGCATTTGCCCAACCGTGAATCATGTTGGCCGATGTAATTTCGGAGGCAAACCTATACTCCGTCGCTATCATGGTTATCGTACTTGCATGAGCTTTCGCGGCTGCAGCGTCTTTGCTCATCGCATGAACCATGCTGGAGAAGTCAGCGATTATCGCGTCAACAAAAGGATTTGGACGCGCGCGCCGCTCTGAGCTCGGGTCCCTGATCAGTTTCGAAGCTTGGTCCGGATAGCCCAGGTTCCACATGGCAAGTGCCAGTCCAGGCCGCGCGATAGCCGCCCAAGGTCCTGCGCCGTGTTGAACGGCGATTTCAAGCTGCTGCTTCGCCGCCTCAAAGTCGCCGTGGTACAGGCGCATCACGCCGACGGTCTGGTGAATCTCAGCCAATACGTCGGGTTGGGCAAATTTGATCGCGATCTCCAGCAGCTGAGTCTGAATCGCCGCGGCTCGCTCGTATTGCGCCCGATTAAGATAATGTGTGTGTAGTTGCGTCATCGCGCGAATCGCAGCGGGAGTCTGATCGAGGCGTTGGCACAGCTCCAGCGCGCGGGCGAAGGCTCGCTCGGCCTCGGGCGCAGCCCAATGTGTGGTCGCATGAGCCGAACCGATCACCAGCTGCAACTCGAGTTCAATCTCATGCCGGTCACTCTGTTCCTCGCTCGGCATTGCGTTCAACAATTTCAAGGCGGAAGCCGCAAGCGAGATAGCCTCCTGATAGGCCGATCGCTTGAACGACTGTTTTGCCGCCGGTAACAGGTAGAGGATCGCCTTCCCGACGTTGCCGCCGAGCCGGTAGTGATGAGCCAGCTCGGCCGAATGTTCTTCCACCGATTGGGAATACATTCGTTCCATGGCGCCCGCCACGTCGAGATGGAACCGCTGGCGTCGCCCCGATGAAATACCTCCCAGCACCGCTTGACGGATCAATTCGTGAGAGAACTCAAACTGAGGCTTCTCATCACTCGAGACAATTAGTCCCGCTTTTTCAGCCTCTTCGACGCACTCCAGTAGCCCCTCAGAATCCCCGGCGATCGAAGCCTCAAGAAGGTCAAATGCAAAGGTGCGTCCAATCACAGCCGCCGCCGCGAGGATTTCCCGGGTACGTTCGCTCAGCCGGGCGAGCCGCAGACCAACGACCAGCCTCACGCTCCTCGGTGCCTCTATCTCGCCGATCTTAAGCTCGGCGCGAAATTCCCCGGCTGAGTCGAACAGCCGATCTTCCTCTTTGAGATGCAGGAATAATTCTTCGAGGAAAAAAGGATTCCCTGCGGTCTGGCGGTAGATTTCGCTCACCACGGCGGCCGGCGGCGTCTTTCCGCTGAGACTAGCCAGCATCTCGGCGGCCTGATCTCGTGAGAGCCCCTTGAGCGTGATCGGGTGCGCAAGCCTATCACGCAGCAGGTCTTCCAGCGTCTTTTTGAATCCGCCACTCAGATCGAGATCAGCGTGGCGGTAGGTTCCAACTAGCAGAACAGGCAGATCTGAAAGTCGATGCACCAGGTGATTGAGCATCGCGAGCGTCGATTCCTCAGCCCAGTGTAGATCCTCGAGAATGAGAAGGGTCGGCCGCTGCTTCGACAGGCGCCCGATGAAATCAAAGAAGCAATTGAACAAGTTGCGCCGCGCCGATGACGGCGGCAACTCGAGCGGCGGCGGAATCTCAGGCAGGATACGCCTCAGCTTCGGTAACAGGCGCGCCAGCTCTGGTGCCTCATCACCCACCAGCTTGCTCACAGCGTCGGGGCTTGATGCGCGATCGACGCAACTCTCCAGAATTTCGACGAATGGCAGGTAAGGCACCGCTTCCGCCTGCTCAGAGCAATGCCCAATGAGCACTGTCATGTGGTTTGCAACGGCAAGGTTCGCAACTTCAGTCGAGAGCCGGGACTTGCCGATGCCTGGTTCGCCGGAAATCAGGAACAGCCGCCCGCGTCCAACAGATGCATCGCTCAGGCCGGCATCGAGCTCAGCGCTCTCGCGCTCCCGTCCCACGAATGAGCTTCCGGGCAATCGGACCGGCGATGGTCTCACTGGTACTGCGGTCTGTTCACGGACAGACGCCGTGAACCGATAACCCTTCGCGTGCACCCTTACTACGAATCGCGGCGACTCCGCGTCGTCGTTCAGCGCCCGGCGAACTTTGCGCACCGCAGCGTTGATACTGTTCTCAGCATCGATAAAGACGCCCTTGCCCCAGATCCGCTCAAGAATTTCCTCACGGCTCACGAGCTCTCCTCGCTTGTCGACCAGCAAGAAGAGCAGTTCGAGCGGAATGCGCTCGAGGTGCACGACCGATGCTCCGCGGCGGAGCTGGTAAGCGTTGCGGTCGAGCTCGAAATCCTCGAATTGCAACAGTTGCGCGGACACTGGGGAAAAACCTCTGGAGGTTGGCGTCATATTAGCTCCAGGGCCGTCGTTCTGCCTACACCAAGAATCTTCAGGCGAACACAATGTAGTCGCTATGCGCTCGCCATGTTCAATGCCCGCGAATCCGCGAAGATACGCGCGAGCCCGATTGGTCGGGTCAAGAACAGGAGGTTGACATGGTCGAAGTTTTCAAGCTGGCAGAAGCAAGTCGAATCAACGCAAAGATTGAAAAGGAAGGGAACATGAAGAACTCGACTCTAAAAGGAATGCTTGCCGCTGTGATCGTCCTGGTGGCGCTCACGGGCCGGCCGTTAACCGCCGCGGCTGACGGTCACGAATCAGACGGTGTCCACATCGTGGTAACTTTCATCGCTGGCCCATCTACAGCGGCCGATCCAGGCACCTGCGACCCAACAACTTTCCTTCCAAAAGCGGGAGATCCTGTATGCATCGGAACGCTTGGGCAAACGTTTACGGCCTCGGGCGATTTCGTGGGAACTTTGTTCGTTGAACTGACATTTGCAGCCTTCCCCGATGGCAGCGGCCGGTTTACCGACTTCGAAACGTGGACCGGGACGGTCAAAGGACACGGCACGGGCTCGTTCACGCTGCTCGAGTACGACGCATTTCAACAGCCAGATTTGACGATCACGAGCAAGGTCCGCATCTTGGATGGGACGGGGACCGGGGACCTCGTCGGAGTGACCGGGAGTGGCAGTTTCACAGGTAACCCCAGCACAGGGGTTGCAAAAATGACGCTGGAGTTCCCTGCACAACATCAAAATCACTGATGCAGGGCGGCGCCGCATCGCGTGATTGTTTGAATCGCTGGTTGCTCCATTGGCTGGGGGCAACCAGCGAGCGCCGCGGCGGATGCAAACTAGTACCTTATTTCGTCGAGCATCGCCTTGGCGCCTATCAGGTCGGCGGTGTCAAAGCCCTCGGTGAATAGTTTGGTAGATGGCGGAGATCATGGTGCGAGCTTCGTCACGCTTGCCTTGCTGGTTAAGTAAACGTGCGAGGCTCGTGCGGAGTTCGAATGCCTTCGCATGCTGGGTGCGGGAGATCTCGATTGCAGTGCGTAACGATCGTTCCGCCTAGGTGACGCTTGATAAGTCTTGCGCCCATGACTGTGTTGAGCGCGCCCGCGTCCTCGTCGGTCCATGTCGCGGTGCCCTCCGAGAACACGATGCAGCGAATTGTCAGCTGTGCCTTCGCAGCCTGTGCCGCTGCTTACCAGTCGCGCGGCCTGTTGCAATGGTACCGCTAGTCCGTAGCTTGTCGGCCTGGATGCGCTCAATCCATCGAGCGCCCGCGCCTCTGGAACGATACATCTCGATTGCAGCGTCAAACTGCTCAACCGAACGAGCTCGTTTTCCCTCTGCTGCAAGCGAGCATCCCCAAAGGCGTCGTGTCTCGGCTTCCTCCCACGGCAGGGCGTATCGGTTGAATGCAGCTATCGAATTCTTGAACTGGCGATCGGCGTCCTCGTACCTGCCTTGCGCCGCCGCTACGATCGCTTCGGCCCGCGCCACGCCGGCTGCAATCCCACGCCAATCCTCACCTTGGGCGAGTATTTCGCGACACCACTCGATTTGTGGAATCACCTCACGGGCGCGGCCTTGAGCGTCGAGAATAATCGCCATCCACGGCCATCCCCATAGCTGGCACGAAACATCTCCAGTTTCGATTGCCATGGATAAGCCCCGCCGTGCGTATTCCTCGGCTCGTTCAAAGTCGCCTCGGATCCTGTACAACAATGCGATCGCAAAAGCGTCGTTCGTCTCTTGCCATCGGTCACCGGTTGCCTTTGCCAGTTCCAGAGATTCCGTTAGCAATTTGTCGGCAGACTCCCAATCGCCTTCCATCAAAGCCAAGGGTCTCGAAGTTCCAGCCCCTGCTTGTAGGAGATGCTCGCGAGCCTCCGCGAGACTTCCAATGTCCACGCACGCATAGGCCGCGAAATGATGCAGGATCGTTCGCCGGGGTGCGGACTGCGAAGTCCGCGGAAGTGAGAGTTCGTCCAAATACCAATTCCGCGCCTCGCGTGGATCGCAAAGCCAGTGGTACATTCCGCCACCATTCCATGCGACAGTTGACCCGAGCATCGTATCGTCAATTGGAGTGGCTCGCCGTCGGGCCTCGTTGGCCAGTCTCAAGCCTTCAGCCACAGATCCGCGAAATACCAGGAACCAACAACTCAGAATCGCGCCATCGATCCATGCCCGTTCGTTCTTCGTCCGTCGTGCGATTTCCATGGCGCGCCTCCCTGCCGCGAGTCCCTCCTCCAACCGACGAGCCCAGATACACGCCGCTGCCATGAAGATGTTGAATTTAGCGTGGCTCAAGGACTCAGGTTGCCTAGCTAGCAATGCCTCGGCTTTCTGGAAGTGAGCCATCGCGCGCGGGACGTCTCGCGACCCAAGATTCGGACCTGAAAGGTAGAGCCCGAGTCGGGCGTGGACATCGGCTCCGCCCTGTTCATCTCCCAATTCGTCGTAGAGAGTGGCGGCCTCCTCGAGATAGGCGATGGCCGCAGGGCCGCTCGAGATGAGTTCGTCTCCCAGCAATGAGAGCATGCGCGCACGAAGCTTCGGATCGTTCCCGCCCTGCTCATCCATCATCTCCATAGCAGCCCGCCAGTGAGTAGCCGCTTCCTCGTAAGCAAAGACGGCATAGGCTGCATCGCCTGCACGAATCGAGTAGTCGATCGCCTTTTCGGAATCTCCTGCTCCTGCCAGGCGATAGTGAATCGCGAGCGTTGATATATGCGGATCGAGATTGAGCTGGTAGACCGACTCAATCGCCTGCGCAGAGCGGCTGTGGAGCTGCTGCCGCCGTGCCGACGACAGACCGCTCAACACCGCTTGGCGAGTCAGCTCGTGTGAAAATGTGTAGCGCGCCTCAGGAATCGAAGTGACCGAGTGAATCAGGGCCGCGCCTTCGGCTTCTTCGAGGCACTCCAGCAGTCCCTCGGAGTTGCTCGCGGCCCGAAGAACCTCAAAGGAAAATACGCGCCCGATCACCGCCGCGGTGCCTAGCATCTCCTGCGTGTGCTGGCCTAGTCTTTCCAGCCGCCGTCCGACAATCAAGCGTACACTTCGCGGCGCCTCCAGTTCTCCGATCTCGAGCGCGTTGCGAAACCTCCCCTCCGGATCGTAGAGCCGATTTTCCTCGACGAGGTGCCGGAACAGTTCTTCGATATAGAACGGATTTCCTCCCGTCTCAGCGCAGATCTCACTAACCACCCGCTCCGGTGGAGCTTGTCCACTGAGGCCCGTCAACATTTGCGCGACCTCACCGCGCGGCAGGCCTCTGAGCCGGACAACGGTTGCAAGTCGGCCGCGCGACAACTCTTCCAGAGTTTTTGCCAGTGGTGGAGTCAGGTCCTGCACCGCGTCCCGGTGAGTCCCGACGATAAGCAGAGGGAGATCTGAAAGTCGGTGCGCTACGTGATCAAGCAGCGACAACGCGGCATCGTCTGCCCAATGGAGGTCTTCGAGTACGAGCAGGGTGGCCTGTTCCCTCGCGAGGCGCCCGAGAAAGTCGCAGAAACTGTTGAACAACTCGCGGCGCGCCTGCTCTGGCGACCAGTCGGTTGAATCCCGAAGATCAGGCAGGATGCGCTTCAGCCTGGGCAGCAAGCGCGCCAATATTGGGGCCTCATCTCCCAGTTGCGCGCGCAGGACGTCGGGACTTGCCGCGTAGTCGACAAGGCTCTCCAGGATTTCCACGAACGGCAAATGGGGGACGGAATCGCGATGCTCGGAGCAGTGCCCGATGAGCAGCCTGAATCCTGCCTCGTGCGCGAGAGTCGCGAGTTCCTCAGATATTCGTGTCTTGCCGACGCCCGCTTCGCCGGAGATGAGGACGATACGCCCGCGCCCGGAAGATGCGTCGCCTAACGCAGCGCGCAACTCGCCTAGTTCGCGTTCGCGTCCTACGAGTCGACCCTGCCCTGCTCGAAGGGCCGCGGGCGCGCGGCTCCGCACTTTTGCGACAAAGCGGTAGCCTTTCGAAGGTATGGTAGCGACGAACCGCGGTGCCTCGGCGTCGTCGTTGAGCGCCCGGCGTAGTTTGCGCATCGCAGAATTGATGCTGTTCTCGACGTCGATAAAGACGCCCTTGCCCCAGACGTGCTCCAGAATTTCGTCACGGGTCACGATCTGTGGGCGCCGGTTCACGAGCAGGAACAACAATTCCAGCGGAATTCGTTCAAGCTTCACCACCGCGCCGCCACATCGGAGCTGATAGGCGCTTCGATCGAGCTCGAAGTCTTCGAATTGGACTATTTCGAACAGCACTTGAGCAATCCTGCGGAAAGTTACCGGCTAGTCTAGTTTACGGACCGCCCAACGGATAGCGCCAGCAGTCTTCAGCAATCCGTCAGGCAGTCATCAGCCGTTCTCCATGGTCGACAGCCTCAATTCCGCCAAAGATGCGCACGAGGACAAACGTTTGAGCGACCGTTTGGAGGAAGAAATGATCAAAGAGAACAGAACCAGACCCGTGAATCACAACAGAACGTCAACAACACCAAGGGGATTATCAATGCAACATTGGATTTCGAAGGTAGGCTTGGCCGCGACATTGGCTTTCGCGGTAATTGCATCGCGCCCTCTGGCCGCGAAAGCGGACGGTGGCAGATCGAGAGGAGTTCACATTGTCGTCAGCACTGTCGACGGCGCATTCACTTCAGGCGATCCCGGCAACTGCGACCCAACGACATATAAACCAAAGGCAGGCGATCCTGCCTGCATCGCATCGGTTGGCCAGGAATTTTCAATCTCACGTGATTTCGTGGGAACTGGGCTCTTTGAGTCGACTTTTACTGCTTTCGCAGATGGAAGTACCTCGTACACCGATTTTGAAACCTGGACCGGGACAGTGGCAGGACACGGCACTGGCTCGTTCGTGTTGCTCGAATACGACGGCCTTATACAGTCGGACGGAAAGAATAGCAGCAAGCTTCGCATCCTCGAGGGGACGGGGACCGGAGATCTGGTGGGAATAACCGGCGAAGGCAGTTTTTCGAATGCTACCGGCGCCGATATATCGGAGATGACTCTTCACTTTCCGCGCTGACACGATGCCAGCGCTGATCGTGATAGTACGTTCGACTAAGCGCAGGTCGCGCTAGTGATGTTTGAGCCGCTGGTTGTCTATCACCAGGGCAACCAGCGGACTTCCTCAACTGATTTCTTCGAGCAGCGCCTTGGCGTCCTTCAGGTCGGCGGTGTCGAAGCCCTCGGTGAACCAGTTGTAGATGTCGGCGAGCATCGCGCGCGCCTCGTCGCGCTTGCTTGACTTCATGAGCAGCCGTTAAAGCGGTCACGGAGCACGCTTCGCCCTGGTGAGGCTCATATCGCAACCGATCGAGCGGGCATCTCGAGCCGCATCTGTTCGAGATCCAGCGGCCGACAGCCGAGAATCGCGAGCGAGCAAATGATATACATCACGACGAACGAAGAGATCGGAATGCTATAGCTGCCGGTCAGGTCAAAAATCCTGCCCGTGACGATTGGACTGAGCGCCGCGCCGAAGGTGAAGAACACCCCGGTGATGCCCATTACCGAGCCGAGGCGCCTGATGCCGAGCGACTCAATCATGACCAACGGATTCTGCACCGCGAAAGCGCCGGCGGCGAATCCACCCGCGAGAATGTTCGCCGCGAGAGCGAAGGGGTGTGACGCGCCTAACAACCCCAACATTCCGAGCGCAGACAGAATGAATGTCGCAGTCATCGCAGGTCGCGCGCCCAAGCGATCTGCCAACGGCCCGCCGAGAAGAGTTCCGGCTGTGGTTGCAAGAAGGAAGAGACTCACGACCGTAGCTGCCAATGTCGCCGAGTACCCGACGCCTATCAGGTAAGCGATGTAATGCGGGGCCATCCCGATACTGAGGCCCGCGAAAAGCTGGGCCGCCGAGATCAGCCAAAAGGAGCGGGCTCTTACCGCTTGGGCGATCTCGAGGCCGGGCAGTTCGACTGGAGGCGTGGAGCCGCGCGTGACGGTCTGCGATTCACCTCTGGCCTCGACCGAGGCGTGCGCTTCCGAGGAATCCCTCGTCCGGACGAGGAGCAGGATGAGCGGAACCACCACGAAGAGGATCGGCGCAGCTATGGTCGCATAACCCACGCGCCAGCCGCCGGCTGAGATCGCGTAGTTCGCGACCATGGTCATCGTGGCACCGCCGAGGGTCATGCCGGAGAACGCGATTCCCATCGCAAGACCGCGACGCCGGTCGAACCAATTCGCGATTAACAGCGAGCATGGGATGACAGTTGAGGCTCCTACGCAGATTCCGAACAGACCATTGATTACGAGAAACTCACTGAACGAAGTGGCGCGGCTTAATGCGAACCACAACACGCCGGTGATAATCGCGCCGGCCGTCATCATCTTCTTGGGATTGACTCGATCCGCGAGCCATCCGATGAGCGGTCCAGCCGCACCGCCAGTGACCCACCCGATCGAGAATGCGACCGAGAGCCGCGCGCGTGTCCATCCGAACGACTTGAGAATCGGCACGAAGAACACCGCGCCACTGTTGATGGCTCCCCAGATGAAGAACATCGTGACGAAGATCGCGCCTACGACGATCCATCCCTGCCGTTCTCGATTCGTCATCCTGTTCTCACCGGCGCGACGTCACGCGACCGCCAATACTAGCCCGCCTGTGCCTGGAATCACCAACTGCAGTTCCGATCGGGCTAAGCTCACAATTCGTCGAGCAGCGCCTTCGAGTCTCTCGGGTAGGCGATGTCGAAGCCCTCGGTGAAACAGTTGTAGATTTCGGGCGTTTCGTGAGCAGTCGCCGCAGCGCTGGTGTTGGCATGGTGGAACTCAAATATCCAGCGATTTGCCGACCCCGGCCTCGGCAATCGCGGCGAGAATCTGCCCGATGGTTGTCTCCAAATCTGCCGTCTTGTAACACCGCTGCCAACGCGAGAATGTCTAGGCGTCTCGGGCTACTTCCACGTCCCAGGGGGTTCGTGCAATTGAGTCCGGAAGCCACCGCTAAAGATTTGACCAGTCGCAGCTTCGTCGGGCGGAGGCGAGAGATCGTTGAACTCTCATCGAGTCTCGACGATGCGATCGCCGGGCGCGGCCGGCTGTTCCTGATCTCGGGCGAGCCGGGCATCGGCAAGACTCGTCTCGCCGAGGAGATCTCCAACCATGCGTCGGCGCGCGGAATGCGCGTGGCGTGGGGACGATGTTGGGAGGGCGGAGGTGCGCCCGCCTATTGGCCGTTCATCCAGATACTCCGTGCATGCGTTGAGGATCTCAACAGCGAGCATCTGAAAGCTCTTCTCGGTTCAGGCGCAAATGAAATCGCGCGACTGGTTCCGGAGATCAAGCTTTCACTCCCGTACCTCGAGGAGACCAAGACAGCGACAGACTCGGAGTCGGCCCGCTTTCTCCTGTTCGATGCCGTCGCGACACTGCTAAAGAACGTCGCGCGCAGCGAGCCGCTGTTGGTGGTAGTCGATGACCTTCACGACGCGGACCAGCCCTCGCTGCAGATGCTTCGATTCATCGCGCGAGCGGCCAAAGACGTGTCTCTGCTGATAATAGGCACTTATCGCGATGCCGAAGTAAAACGGTCTCCGCAGCTGGGAAAACTGGTTGGCGATCTGATCCGAGAAGGTCGATCTCTCTCGCTCACGGGCCTAAGCAAGGCAGAGGTTGGAGACTTCATCGCAAGCAGGACGGGCCGAGCCGCGGCTGAGAAACTGGTCGCGGACTTGTACCGCGCGACGGACGGAAACGCGTTGTACGTCGAGGGTGTGGGTGCGGTTGCTCGAGTCGGAGGGAAAGCCTGAGCAGGCTGCGAATGATCGCGACGGTTTCAAGATACCGGATGGAGTTCGGGAATCGATCCGGCGGCTGTTGGCTGCGCTTTCGGACGAAGCGAACGCGTTGTTGTCGATCGCGTCGGTAATCGGGAATGAGTTCGATACGCGATTGCTGGAGCGGGTGTCCGGTCGCTCGCCGGAACAAATAGTCGAGCAGACAGATGAAGCAACACGGATCGGAGTTCTGAGACCTGGAGCGCCAGGGTTCGCGCGCCAGCAGTTTTCTCACGCGCTGATCCGTGAAGTGCTCTACGATGACTTGGCAACGAATCGGCGCATCGCGTTGCATGGCGAGATCGGAGCGGCGATCGAAGAAATTTATAAGGGCGACCTGAAGCCGCACTGGGCGCAACTGGCACATCACTTTAGAGCTGCCCGCGTTGCCGGGAAAGCTATCGACTATTCGATCGAGGCGGGCGAGGCGGCCTACAAGATGTTTGCCTACGAAGCCGCAAGTCTCAGCTGGCAGGCGGCGCTCCGACTGATGCAGGAGCACAACACCGACCCACAGAATCAAGCACGTCTGCTCGAGCGGCTCGGCACGCTGATGTACGTCACCGATCTCTCAGATCCAAAAGGCCTGGAGTACCTGGCTCGGGCATTGAAGATCTACGAGGAGTCCGGCCAAACAGAACGCGTCGCTGCATTGCACTCGCGGATGGGAGCAGCGCTGGCAATGCGGTCCGCCATCAGTAATCCCCCGGACGCAATGGAACATTATCTGAAAGCCGAGGCGATTTTGGGTAAGGGAGCGGACTCGAGGGGCAAAGCCAACTTATACGCCGGAATGGCGATGGCCGCCCTACAGCTCATCCTCCGAGAGGAAGGCTTGGTATGGTCGCGTGGGGCAATGGACATCTCTGAGCGAATCGGCAACGAGGAGATTTGGAAAAATGCCGCATGTTTGCACGCGCTCCACCTATTCAGCGAGGGACGACTCGCGCAAGCCCTGACGCTAGTTGATGAAGCGTCGAATCGCGCTGACCGGCTCGTCGATGCTGCCTCTGTATACGGTGCGGCCTTGAATTCTGCTTCACTGCGGCTGGCTCTACTGGACCCCACCGACGCTCCGTTCTGGCTTCTCCGTGAACTTGCCAAACCGAGGCTTGCTCACGTTACTTCCCCTCGGCTGATACTGCTGGGTACCCTCCTTAGGGCACACATTGCAGCAGGAGATCTCGCCCAAGCAAGGAGCGTTTGGGAGGAATCGGGTTTGTCGTCCTCTGGAAGAGCGTTCAACTGGCTCTTTGCGATGGGCGAATTTGAACAGGCCGAGATTTCAGAAACCACTGAGCTCCAACTGGACCGGCGAGCCGGAAACCGCGATGAGCAGGGGGTACACGCGACTTCTCTTGCCGAAATTCGACGGGCTCTGGGCGATCTCGCGGGAGCCGAGCGACTCGGACGATTCGCGGTCGAGAAAGCGAAAGGGCGCCTCGCAGGAGAACTGCATACGGGATCATTACTTGTCGGAATATATGCTGAGATGGGGTACCCCGAGCGAGCGCACCAGCATCTCACTCGGTGCCGCGAGATACTCGGAAACGGGGAGGACTGGCGCGGGCTGGACGGCAAGGTCTCGCGGGCGGAGGCGGTCGTCGCTGCGGCTGAAGGCAAGTACCAAGAGGCCGAGGCGCAGTTCGAAAAATCGATTCAGAGTTTCCGGCGCTATCATGTGCCAATCGAGGAAGCCGAGGCGCTGCATTACTGGGGTCGGGCGCTGAATGCATCGGGCGAGCACGGCCGGGCGAATGAGAAACTCGACGCGGCAATCGAAATCTATCGACGATGCGGCGCAGGTGAGCGATGGGTGCAGCTCGTCGAAGCAGACAGACCATCTTCCCCAGCGCGGACCGAGGGCGGAGATCATTCAGCGGACGCGCCGGGCCAATCGATTTTCCGCAAGGAAGGCGACTACTGGACCATCGCGCACGAAGGCAAGGCTTGGCGGCTAAAAGATGCAAAGGGGTTTCATTACGTCGCGCATCTGCTCGGGCATCCCGGTGAGGAGATTCGAGCGCTCGATCTGGCGGCTCTATCAGGTGGAGCAGTCGAAGAAGCCGTGGACACCGAGAGTGCCGAAGACCTCTCGCGAACCGCAGTGGTCGCGGGCGACCTCGGCCATGCTGGCGAGATGCTCGATGCGCAAGCGAAGGCCGACTATCAGCGCCGGTTGACCGAGCTGGAGGACGAACTCGAAGAAGCCCGCGAACTCGGCAATTTGGAACGTGTCGCGAAAGCGGAAGACGAGAAGGAAGCGCTCGCACACGAGATCCGTCGCGCCGTAGGTCTTGGCGGCCGTGACCGCCGGGCAGCTTCCAGTGCGGAACGCGCCCGAGTTGCAGTAACCAGGGCGATACGCTTGGCGCTCGAGCGAATCTCCGAGCAGAGCCCCGACCTGGGGAGATTGCTTTCCACCACGATCAAGACCGGCGCGATCTGCTCGTACATTCCAGACGTCAGGTTCCCAGTCTCCTGGCGGCTGTAAGAAGCCCGCCCGCCGTTCAGTCTCGCGTTACAGTGTAACAAACCACCGAACGCGCTCGTTCCCTTCGAAATTACGCCTCCTTTGCAAAGGCCCTAGAGGGCCAGGAGGTAAGACGACCATGGCTTCCACGGTCAACGAACAGCTGGTGATCAGCACCCCAGCGACAGTCGAGCAGACCGAAGTCTCAGAAGGTCTGCGGATCGCGCGCTACCGCGCGTTGGAAGAGCTCCCCGGCTTGGTATTCGGCGTCATGACGGTGGCGTACATCGTCCTGTCGTTCGCCAAGCTGGCACTCTGATGCGCGGAAACATCAACAGACGGAGCCCCGGGCCGCCGAGGGGCTCCCCGAATTCCCGGGAGGGAATGCAACGAGCAAAATATTAAGGCGTATGGCGTTCCATTACGAGGTACCTTTGCAGCAGCGGTTTGTCGCTCTCGCTAGAGAGCGCTTCCGTGAATGGGAGCGTCAGGGATGGTCGGGCCGCGGCTCGCGCGTCTCAAACTCCGCTACTCACTGAGCTCGTCGAGCAGCGCCTTGGCGTCTTTCAAGTCGGCCATGTCGAAGCCCTCGGTGAACCAGTTGTAGATTTCCGCGAGCATCGCGCGCGCCTCATCCCAGTGATTAGTATCGCGCAGCAGCCGCGCGAGGCTGGTGGTGGCTCGCAACTCCAGCGATTTCGCTTCCTGCGCTCGAGCGACTTCGATCGCCGTTCGAAAGGATCTTACCGCTGCAGATGTGAGAGAAGAGTCACGAAGCAACGAGAACTCGCCCCCGAGACGGTGCAACTCGGCTTCGTACCAGCGTTCGCCGGTCCGTTCTACTAAGTCGAGTGCTTCTGTGACGAGTTCGAGCGCCTCGTCAAGGCGACCGAGTTCAGAGCACGTCTCGGCGGTTGCCGCGAGGTAATACGGTGCCCAGGCTTGCTCGCCGGACGCCCGGCCTGCGGCGATGGCCTGCCGCATATTCGCCACCTCGCGCCCTCTCGTCGCAGGGTCGCTCTCCGCCCAGCCGCGCAGAACCGTTCCCATCACTAGCGACTGTACGAATCCGTGCTCGGCCGCGAGCGCGATCGCCGCCTCGGCGCGCTTTGCCGTTACGGCGCGTTCGCGGCGATATTGATTGCCGATGGCCGCTATGGTCAAGGCTTGGGCGAGGCTGTTTGGATGCGCGAGCTCCTGAGCAAGCGCCAGTGCCTCGCTAATACACTTGAGCGCGCGGTCCGGATAACCGAGCATCCAATGCACGAGCGCCGCATGGTTGCGGCCGCAGACGCCGGGATCGTGTCCGCCATATAGAGACGCCAACGATCCATGCTGGCGCGGGTTGTACAGCACCGCGCAACTCTCGGTATGAAGGCGGGCAGCTGTCAGCTCTCCGCGACGCCAAAGCGTCGTCCACATGGCGTGATGCGCTTCAATTCTCAGCGCCTCGTCGCTGAGCCCTTCGGCCAGAGACATCAATTCGTCCGCCAACTCGCGCGCCTTACCCAGTTCGAGGCGCGTTGCACGGAAAAGCCAGAGTCCCCATAGGACCGAGAACAGCCGGGTATTGTCGCCAAGCTCGCCGCATAGTTCTCTTGCCCGAAAGTAGACCTCTCCAGATTCGGCTGCCCCGGGGCCGGCAACCGTCATGAGGACGGGTCCGAGCGTGACAAGAAGATCGAGCTCTTCGCGCTCGCGCTCAGAGGTTTCGGGAAGCGATCTGAGCAAGTCGAGTGCGTTTCTGAAGTAAGCCACTGACTCGCGATTCGCGGAGCGCAGCGTGGCCTGCGTTCCTGCCAGGCGCAAGTAGTGGATCGCTTTTCGCGCGTTGTGGCTCTGGCTGTATTGATGCGCGAGCGCGCTCAGGTGGTCGTCGAGCCGCTCGCTGTAAAGCGTTTCCATCGCGGCGCCGGTGTGCTCGTGCACCACTTTGCGCCGCTCGATCAATACCGAGTTGTAAGCGACATCGTGGGTCAGCGCGTGCTTGAACTTGTATTCCACGTCCGGACGCGCTGGCTGCTCGTAGATAAACTCGGCGAGCTGCAGATTGGCGAGTCCCTGCGCGAGGTCTTCTTGCGATTTGCCAGTCACCGCTGCGGCCAAGTTGACAGGGAACTCGGCTCCCATCACGGCCAGCGTCTGGAGCAGCTCCTTTTCGTCCGGCGGTAACCGGTCGATTCGCGAGGCGAGCACGTCGTTCACCGTGGCCGGGAGCCGGATCTGATTCATCGACTTGACGATCTTTACGATGCCGTTGCGCGTGAGCACGCCCTGTTCGAATAGCGCCTGCACCATCTCCTCGATGAAGAACGGGTTGCCTTCAGCCTTCTCGATAATCAAGCGCTTGAGCGGCAGCAGGTCTTTGCCCTCGCCGAGCAGGCCGGAGAGCACCTCCTCGGCGCTTTCCTTGCCCAGTGTATTGATGCGCAGCTGGGTATAATTGGACTTGTTGCTCCAGTCGTGGCGATATTCGGGCCGATAGTTCACGAGCATCAGGATGGGGGCCATCGCTATCGAGTCGGCGAGCAGATTTAGAACCGCCTCACTTTCGCCGTCGATCCAGTGAAGATCCTCTATCATGATGATAAGCGGTTGACGGACGCTTTCGCGGACCAGGATCCGCTTGACGCTATCCAGCGTCCGCTTGCGCCTCAGTTGCGGATCCATGTGGGCGATCGGGTCGTCGTGTCCCGCAGGGCAAAGCAGAGTGAACAGGTACGGGAGCGTTTCCTCGAGGGCGCGATCGAGCCGAAGCAGCTTGTCCGCAATCTTTTGCTTTCGCCGGGATGGGTCATCTTCCGGCAAAATCTCGAAGTAGCTGTTGAGCAGCTCAATAACCGGCAGGTACGCGGAAGTCTTGCCGTGCGAGATCGATGAGGCTGTGAGCACCGAGCATCCCGAATGCGACCGCAGCCTGAACTCGTAAAACAGCCGCGATTTTCCCACGCCGGGTTCTGCCACTGCCGCCACGATCTGCCCCTGCCCGGATCTCGCCAGGTCCAGCGCTCGCTTCAGGTCTTCGAGCTCGCGCTCGCGGCCAACAAACCTCGTGAGTCCCCGGCGCTCTGCGACCTCGAACCGTGTCTTGAGCGGGCCTATCCCGGTGACCTCAAACACATTTATCGGGTCGCTCACGCCCTTCACCCGAGTCGATCCCAATGATCGAAACCCGAAATAGCCCTCGCAGAGCTTGCTGGTATGCTCTGCGACTGCAATCGATCCGGTCGGAGCAACGGTTTGCAACCGCGAGGCCAGGTTGGTGGTGTGGCCAATAGGAGTGTACTCGACGTGCGATTCGTCAGTCCTGATGGCGCGGACCACGACCTCGCCCGTGTTGACACCCACCCGCATTTCGATCGGCGCATTGCAGCCTCGCGCAATTGGGTCGAATACCGCCTCAGCTCCTCCTGCATCCTGAGTGCAGCGTAGAGCGCGCGCTGCGGATGATCTTCGTGCGCGACCGGCGCGCCGAATAGCGCGAAGATTCCATCACCGGTGGACTGCACTACGTAACCGTCGTATCGGTGAGCCGCGTCGATCATGATCTTCAGCGCCGGATCGATGATCGCGCGAGCATCCTCGGGGTCGAGGTCTTGCTCCAGTTCGGTTGAGCCCTTGATGTCCGCGAACAAAGCCGTAACCGTCTTGCGCTCGCCCTCAAGCCCTTCCGATGAGCCACTCTCCGGCGCGACGCGCACGCTTTGGGCTGATCCTGGCGGCGACGAAGCTGCTGCTGCGCCCTCGCCATTTGTCAATGGAGTCCCGCACATGCCGCAGAAGTCGGAGGTCGGCGGGTTTTCCGCCTTGCACTTCGCGCAGTGCTTCGCGAGCGCATTCCCGCACTTCGCGCAGAAGTTGTTGGCCGACGGATTATCCGTCCCGCACTTTGGGCAGCGCATCGAATCACTCGGAAGCCGCAATTGGCCTTTTATGCATCACCCTGTTCGGGAAGAGAAACTTCGCGTCCCTCACTTGTCCAGTCCCACTTTTTTCAGCAACTCGATGTAACGCGGATCGGATCGCATCGGACTCCACATATGACGGTCCTTGAGGCTGGATACGCATCCGCTGCGTTCCTGATACGCTTTTTCCTCCAAATCAAGCGCGGTGTTGTTGTCGCCGAGTGCGAGATAAACCCATGCTGGGTAACACGGCGCAACATAGGTTTGCGTTGACAGGCGATTAAGCTGCTCGATGATTTTGCGCGCCTGCTCTTGATTACCCGACCTCCCGTATTCGTATCCGAGGAGTGCGATGGAGATGGGACCGGGTTCAATTGCGACGCCCTTTTCGAACGCTTTCAACGCCTGGCCGTGATTTCCCATCCAGTCGTAACTAAAGCCGAAACAATAACTGTAGGCTGGCCAGAAGTTGGGATCGATCTCCACCGCCTTCCGGCATTGCACCAACGCCTTTGTATAGTCTCCTTGAACATTGAGCACCTGACCCATAGCGACGTAGTACCACGCAACCAGCGGATCGAGCTTCTGCGCGAGTTTCAGTTCCCGCTCGGCTTCGTCGAATCGCGCCCGCCAAAGGAGCATATATCCGTACCCGCCGTGGGCGTTAGCGTTTCCGGGCGCCAGCTCGATTGCACGAAGAAATTCTCTCTCGGCTGCAACCCAGTCGTAGTCGTAATTCCAGTGGATAGTGGCAAGCCACAAATGCGCGTCGGCATTCGTGTCATCGAGTCGCAGCGCTGTCTCGAGAAGCTCTTTTGCCTTGGGCATTGCTTCCTGGTTGGAAACGACGAGGTCGGCGGCAGCAACGTAATACGCTCCCAAGCCCACATAGGCCGGCGCATAGTCGGGGGCGATTTTGATCGCCTGTTCGAAATATTCTCTGCCCTTCTGAAATCCATCTGCCGTTTGCTTTGATAGAAAGTATGCGCCTTTGAGGCACGCCTCGAGCGCTTCGGGGTTGACTGGACGAGGTTTGGTCAAGCGTGACTGCTCGTTCGGCGTCAACTCAACATCGATCTGCCGGGCAATCGTCGACGCGACCTCGTCTTGCAGCGTCAGCACGTCGCGAGTGTCGCGCTCGTAGCTTTCCGCCCACAAATGCTTGTCAGTGGGCGCGTCGATCAATTGCGCGGTAATTCGCACCTTATCGCCGACGCGCAATACCGAGCCTTCGACGATAGTATTCACGCTGAGCGCCTTTGCGATTTCGGGCAGTCGCTCGCGATGCTCTCCTTTGAACTTCATCACCGAGGTTCGCGAGATCACTCTGAGCCCGCTGATCTTTGCGAGATCCGTAATCAGCTCGTCGGTCATGCCGTCGGCGAAATACTCCTGCGCCGGATCGCCCGAGAGATTCTCGAGCGGAAGCACGGCTATGGAACGGATGCCGGGCGCTCCCGCGCCAGGCCTCCAGCTGATGAACGGCCCCAGCCACCACCGGGTCGAGATCGCTGCAATGAGTGCGACGACCAGCAGCGCACCAACGCCGACCACGAGCTTGCGATGCGTCGCCATCGATTTCCCGACGCCTGCTGCCAACCCCGCCGCCAATGGAGGTTGGCCGAAAGCGTCAGCCGTCAAAGCATAGGCGCGAATAAGCCGCGCCACATTCTTGAGGTGCTTCTCGCCGAGATCCTGCACGTGGAACTCGGGCTTGTTCCGGATCTCGTCATAGACACGTTCTGAGATACAGCAGCCGCCCGGAGGAGCCAGCTCGTGAATGCGCGACGCTATATTCACTCCGTCGCCCAGTACCGTCTTGTCGGTGAAAACCACGTCGCCGACGTGAATCCCGATGCGCAAGCGCAGCTCCGGATCCTCCACCAGGGTTGCCTGCAGCTCGCGTGCGCAATTGACTGCATCCACGGCGCTGTGAAAGCTCGACAAGGTGCCGTCGCCGATCTCGCCGATTAATCGGCCATTGAACTGGGGCAGCACTGCGCGCAAGTGCGCGCGATGTTCGCGTACCGCACGCAGACCCTCGCGCTCGTCGCGGCCCATGATCGCCGTGTAGCCGACGATATCGCTGAACATGATCGCGGCGAGCTCGCGCGTAGGATTTGCCGCCAAGGTATCCGACGAACTCGTCACCGAGGCCTCCCCTTCGATAGCATCGGTCGAAACAGAGACGGCCCGGATTCTACTCCGGCGTCTGCCGCAGCGCGAAGCCCGTTCACGGCACCAGTTCTCAGGTTAGGGCAGCACATCGCCGGCTCAGACCGGCCGTACGCGGAGGGGTTTTCGGCGAGAGTTAGAACACGTCCAGCACCGATCCATCCGGTATTGCATGTTACTGAGACGATGCTTGAACCTGACTCCGATCCCGCCCCGAGGGCTGTTCAGGTTGACGATGCCGCTATCTGGCTACGTGCCTAGCGCCGCGATGCGCAGCCAGCCACGCGACGACAATAGTTCTCCGGAAGATCGATGCAGCCGGCATGCCGGTTCGTCAAAATCGAGCTGTCGATCGCCTATTCCGAGGCGGTGGTTGCTCGCGAACGCAAGCGCGGCTTCGAGTTATTCAAGCGCCGCGATTGGTGCTAGCGATTTTCGCGTGAGCCGTCCGATTCTATGGGCAGCCGCTTCGACTTCGATCCCGACGGTTCGCCGGCGGCTAGAGCTCATCTCGAAAATTGGCGCGCCGCTCTTCTGAACCCCAAGAGTCCGGAAAGGCTCCGCCCCGCTCCCATTTCCGTCGCGGGTGTGCGAACCACCGCGTTGTTGTCGTATGACTGGCAAACAGCGACGATGGGCCTACCATGACTCAGGAACGTTGGCGGAGGGTGGAGGAACTCTTCCACGCAGCGCTGGAACGTCCGCGGGAGCAGCGCCAAGCATGGCTCGATGCAGCATGCAGTGGAGATGTCGAGATGAGCCGACAAGTCGAGTCGTTGCTGTCAAACGAAGAACGAGCCGGGAGCTTCCTGGAACGACCGGCGATTGATGACGTCACGGTTACGCCGACGGCCGGCGGGTCTCTGCTGGGCCGGAAATTCGGACCCTACCTTATAGTGTCTCTGCTGGGCGCCGGTGGTATGGGAGAGGTATACCGGGCGCACGACAGCAAGCTCGGGCGCGACGTCGCTATAAAGACATTGCCCCCTGAGTTCGCGGGCGACACGCAGCGGCTGGCTCGCTTCCGCCGCGAGGCGCGTACGCTTGCTTCGCTGAATCATCCCAACATCGCCGCCATCTACGGTCTTGAAGAATCCGGCGACGTGGATTGCCTGGTACTGGAACTGGTGGAGGGCGAGACGTTGCGCGGCCCGCTACCTGTTGCAGAGGCGCTTGATCGTGTGCGGCAAGTCGCCGAAGCATTGGAAGCGGCGCACGCAAACGGGATCATTCACCGCGACCTGAAACCCGCCAACGTCAAGGTCACGCCTCAAGGCAGGGTGAAAGTGCTGGACTTCGGCCTCGCAAAAGCGATCTGGGGGCCGGAGAGCAATCAGGATCTCTCGCAAGGTGCGACTAAGACTGGCTCGCAGAGTCTCCCCGGGCACATTGTCGGTACGCCGGGGTACATGAGTCCGGAGCAGGCACTCGGCGGAGAGGTCGACGAGCGGACGGATATCTGGGCCTTCGGATGCCTTTTGTATGAGTTGCTCACCGGCCAACGCGCCTTTCAGGGCGAATCGGGCGAGGACACGATTGCGGCCGTGCTGGAACGCGAGCCGGACTGGGATGCTCTGCCCGCGAAAACCCCCGCCAAAGTACGCGAGCTGTTGCACCAGTGTCTGCAGAAGGATGCGGACCAGCGGCCGCAAGGTATAGCTGAAGTCCTCGCAGAAATCGAGAAGCAGCAGCGAGGATGGAATCGCTGGCGTGCAGCCGCAATCGGTGCGGCCGCGTTAGTAGTGCTTGCTATAGGCTCCGCTCTTTGGATGCGCGGCCCTGCTCGTCCGCTCGACCGCTCTCAGTGGGTTCAGCTCACCAAGTTCCCCGATTCGGTAACGCAGCCGGCGCTTTCGCCGGACGGCCGGCTAGTTGCCTTTTTTCGTGGTAACTCCACATTCCAAGGGCCTGGCCAGATCTACGTCAAAAAACTTCCCGACGGTGAGCCCGTACAACTGACGCATGACAGCCTAAACAAAATGGGTCCGGCGTTTTCACCCGACGGCAGTCGGGTCGCATATACCACTGTGGATCCGGCGTTTCACTGGGACACCTGGGTGGTTCCCGTGCTGGGGGGCGAGCCGCAACTCCTGCTGAAGAACGCCTCCGGACTGGTGTGGACCGGACCGCGAAAAGTGATGTTTTCGGAGATGAAGAAGGGAGTCCACATGGGGATCGTCGCGGCGGAGGAGAGCCGCGTGGGAGCGCGTGACGTTTACCTGCCCGCGGATGAAGGTGGTATGGCGCACCGATCCTATCCATCACCCGATGGGAAGTGGGCGGTCCTGGTGGAAATGGACGGCGACCACCTATGGGAGCGTTGCCGTCTCGTTTCCGCGGACGGCAGTTCTCCAAGCCACCAGGTGGGGCCACCCGGCGGCGGCTGTACCTCTGGCGCGTGGTCGCCAGACAGCAAATGGATGTATCTCACTTCCAATGCCGTGGGAACCAATCACATCTGGCGCCAGCGCTTTCCTGATGGCCAGCTTGAGCAGATCACTTCCGGCCCGACCGAAGAGGAGGGCATCGCCATCGCGGAAGACGGCCGCTCCTTTGTGACATCCGTGTCACTCCAGAACACTTCGTTATGGCTTCACGATGCCAGCGGCGAGCGAGAGATTTCGCTGGAAGGAAATGCCGCTGAACCCAAATTCTCATCTGATGGACGAAAACTCTTGTACCGGATCGTAAGGGAGCCTCCGGGTCAAGTCTCGTTGTACAGAGATCTAGGTGAAGTGCGGATAGCCGACCTGGAATCCGGCCGTTCCGAGCCCTTGGTAAGAGGCTTTCAGGCGCTTGACTATGACATCTCCGCCGACGGCCGGCAGGTGGTGATGGAGACCGAGGATCGGGAAGGGAAGCCGCGGCTCTGGCTGGCGCCGCTGGACCGAAGCTCGCCGCCGCATCAGATCCCTAGTGTGGAAGGCGGGCAGCCCAGATTTGGTCCGGACGGCGAAATCTTCTTCCGCCGCCGCGCCGTAGCGAGCTCCCAGGAGGGGGGCATGGAAGGGAGCCCCGCATTTGTTTACTGCGTTCGCCCCGACGGAACCGGAACGCGTAGGGTGCTCAAACAAACGATTCTCGCGCTGTGGGCAGTGTCGCCGGACGGCCGATGGATCTCGGCATGGGCTCCGCTTCCGGGCAACGGACCCCCTTCTGGTCAGGCTTTTCCACTTGATGGGAAACCTCCGGTCGCTCTGGGTTGGGTCGGGTTGGGATGGTCAAGGCCTGGGTTGCCCGAGGGCGTGGGGTTTGCACCATTTTTTGGAAAGGGGACTTACCTTGTTCCTCTGACGCCCGGCCAGATGTTGCCGCGAATCCCGGCAGGAGGATTTCGTTCCGAGGACGAAATAGCCCGGCTACCCGGAGCGCGCAGAATTCCCGCCTGGCCGGTGGCAGTGAGTCCTTTGCCGGACGTCTACGCGTTTTATCGGGGCACCATCCAACGGAACCTTTACCGTATCCCGATTCCGTGAATCCCGCGGCCAGCGGGACTCTTCGCGGTAATGCAAGCAGGCGGGAGCGCTTGGGCCTGCCCAACGGCAGGCCCAGGCGCCCATCAGCATCCACTGTTTCCATCTTGTTCTACTGCTTGTTTTGAACGCAGGAGACCACGGTTCCCGCATCGGTTTCTACGCCGAAAAACCCTGACTTGAAGATCGCGATATCGAAGTGAGTCATGGGCGCTCCAGCAGGGCTGAACGTTGCCGAAGCCGTACAATCCGGATTGACAGTATAGGTGCCGGTGAATGGGGCAAAAGGGCCCAGGAAGATCGCGCCGTCCGCGATGACTGTCTGCGTTCCAGCGCCGCCTCCTTTTCCATCGAACGTAAAGACCCCGACTCCGGCGGCCGGGACGCCTGTGCTAGTGGAAGTGATGCCAACGGTTCCGCTGCATGAGAACGCGATGGTTTCCTTCAGGGAAGCGTTCGAGCAGGCGCCTTCACCCTCATGAGCCAGAGCCGCTTTGGACGTGATAGCCACGGCTGCAAGTGCGAGCGCGCCGAGCAGGTGCAGAGAAATCAAAATCGGCTTCCTCTTTGTGTGTGATGCTAGAACTTTCATATTGGGTTCCTCCTACCTGTATTCCGTGAACGGGCGGGGAAAAGGGTCACCCGGCGCCAAATCTTTTTGTGCTAGGATCGGCAGCATGACCGCGGGGGATTCGCGAGGCATCAGCGGGTTAGTTGCCGCCTGGGGCAAGGGAGATGAAGAGGCCCTCAGCCGCTTGATGTCGCTCCTCTACCCAGAGCTGCGGCGAATCGCGAGGCATCACCTGCGTCGCCATCGACCCGGCCAGACGTTGGAGTCGGCCGCCTTGGCCAATGAGGCTTACCTCAAGTTGATTCGAGCTGGCGGCATTCGCTGCGAAAACCGCGTCCACTTTCTCGCGCTCTGTTCGCAAATAATGCGGCGAATCCTGGTGGACCATGCGCGCGGCCGTGGGTATGCCAAGCGGGGCGGCAGTGCGGTGCGCGTGCCGCTGGATGACGTGCTGTTGGGGGCGCCGGGCCGCGGCATCGGACTACTGGCGCTGGACGAGGCGCTCGATTCGTTGTCCAGGATCGATGCGCGCAAGGGCCGCGTCGTAGAATTGCGTTACTTCGGTGGATTGAGTGTCGAGGAAACCGCGGCGTTTCTGGGAATCTCGCAAGAAACGGTCAAGCGCGATTGGAGAGTGGCAAAAGCGTGGTTGTTTGGAGCGCTGACCGATGAACAAGATCGCACCAGCTCGTAGCACGATGAAGCGGGGTTGACCGCCCCATCCGAGGTTCCTGGAAAAAGGGAACGGTACTCAGCTGGCGGAGTCGATGGTGGGCAAGCGCCCGGTCGCGCTCACTGCCGCTTGGTTGGTTGACCGTCCCCTCCGAAATAAATTGAAAAAGGGAACCAGACGCGACTGGCGGAGTCGACGGGGGGTGAGGTCCACCGCGGCGCGTTCCGTAATCTTAGGTTGGTGTAGGTCCAGAACTTGTCACAAGTATTCTCGTCGAAACTATAGTGTCTCGATGAGTTCGGCGGCGCGATCAGCACCGTCTGGAGCTGCGGCGATCTTCACGGCCGCGTCGTGCGTCGCGGCTGCGAGCGACGCGTCGCACAAAATGGAATCGAGTGCCGCGGCTATCAGTGCGACGCTGTTCGCTTCGCCCGCAAACCAGCGGCCTAGACCAAGGTTCTGCACCCGGGCCGCGGTGTCAAACTGATCGAAGCCGAATGGCGTGATGAGACTAGGTTTACCGGCGCGCAGTGCCTCCCCGCAGGTGCCGAAGCCTCCATGATGGACGACCACAGAAGCAACCGGGAACACTCTTGCGTATGGAGCAGAAGCAACAACCATTACAGTCGGCGTACGGGCGACCACGTCAACCGACGGACCGATCAGTAAACAACGGCGGCCGAGTTTTCCACAAGCACTTGCAATGGCAAGATAGCGATCCCTCGCGTGCAGGCTCGCAGCAGAGCCAAAGCCAGCGACTATCGGTGAGTCACCTGCGGCAAGGAAGGATTCGACGTCCGGTGGAAGCGGCAACGACGCATCGACGTTGTCGAAAACGAAGCCGCACATCTGCGAACGCGGTGGATCATCGGACGCCGGACGGCGAAACCATTCCGGCCAGACTCCTAGATTGAGCTCGGCGACGCGCATGGTATCGACCATCGGCGCGCCGATTTCCACTGCCAGACGGCGGAGCGCTGGCCAAAGCACAAGCCAGCTTGTCCCGCGTATTGCCGTTGTCAACGCGCCCCGTACGATTCGTGGAGCACGCCAATTTGCGAAGACCGGCGGCTGATGCCGCGACAGCCACGCCGACGAGGAAGTTGTCACGATGACGCTCCGGACTCCGGTCTCCGCGGCCGCCCACGCACCGCCATAAGAAGCAAAATGCGAGACGACCGCCGTCGCACCTACTTCGTAAATCGTATCGCGAACGATCGGATATGTTGCTCGAATGCTTGGTACGATAAGTTCCTTCCAAACTGCCACCGCACCTGCGCGCTTGCTGAAGTAACGTGGGTTGGCTCCGAGAGCGGCGAAGACGTCGAGATAATTCCCGGCGCCGACGAATCTGCTGCCGCTGCTTTTGACGCGGCTTTCGTAGAACGGGTTGGCGACGAATGTTACGGCGACACCACGGCGCACAAGGGCGCCAGCGATGGCCAGCAGGGGATTGAAGTCTCCGTGAGAACCGAAGCTGGTGACTACGACATTCATCGATTGACCTCAAGGTTGGCGACGAGAGCAAGCCTAGAATCTGGCAGGCGGAAATGAGGAAGGTCATTCCCAAAATCTTCTGGATCCAGAGACAGTTCAGCGTCGGGAGCCGAGATTTCTCCATCAGAAGTCGAGAACGCGCGGATGCAATCCAAGGCTCGGACACGCCGGACTCGATGGCGTTGAGCACTGATTGAATCTCACACATTTGTGCAATTTGCGCGTCCAGTAAGGCGGACGCAGGCCGCCACCGGTTATTCGAACCGGCGCTGCGAAAAAACCTAGCGGAATAGAATTCCTTAAAGGCCCACTGCCCACCCGCTGTCCACGGCTTTCAGGGAAAGACAGGCGAGTCAGATACGAATTTAGCTCGGCCGCCCGCGTTAACCGCGCACCAAGTCCATCACACGCCCGAGCGTCGTGAGTTTCTCCGCGAGGTCGCGCCCCTCGGGAGCGACGCGTAGCGTCGTGACTCCTGCATCCTTGAAGGCCCGGACGCGGTTGCGCACCATCTCGGTGTCGCCCAGCAGATTCGCCTGGACCACCATTTCCGGCGGCACCTTGGCGATGGCTTCGGGACGCCTCCCGGCAATCCAGAGACGCTGCACCTCGCGCGCTGCCGCCTCCCATCCGCCCCGTTTGAATGCATCGTTGTAGAAATTCGTCGTCGCCGAACCCATCGCACCGAGCGTAAATGCCATCGCAGGCTTCAAAGGCTCCACTAGCGCATCGAGATCGTCGCCGAACGCAACTGTTCCGCCGACCTGAATGTCGATGTCGGCCAAGCGGCGACCGGCCCCTTCTGCGCCCCGGCGCAGATAGTCAAGGTGCGCAGCGGCGTGCTCCGGCGTAAACGACGTGCCGAGCCAACCATCGGCCGCGGCACCGGTGTATTCCAACGCGTGGGGTCCGAGCGTGGCGAGATAAATCGGAATACTAGGATTGCCGGGTTGTGACAACCGGAGCGCCTTGCCCTGTCCGCCCGGCAGCGGCAGTTCGTGATACTTGCCGTGGTATTCGATCTTTTCGCCGGCAAACGCCAGTTTGATGATCTCCACCGTTTCTTTCATCCGGGTGAGCGGCGCCTTGAACGGGCGGCCCTGCAGCCCTTCGACGACCTGCGGACCGCTCGCACCGAGGCCCAGGATGAAGCGATCGTTGCTGATCGCGGCCATCGTCAGCGCTGTCATCGCGATCATCGCCGGCACGCGCGCGCTTATCTGCATGATGCCGGTGCCGAGCCGGATCCGGCTTGTGCGCGCGGCCAGATAGGCGAGCGGCGAAATAGCGTCCTGCCCCCACGCCTCGGCGGACCAGACCGCATCCACTCCTAGCTTTTCCGCTTCGACGACGTAGTCGACTTGTTCGTCGAAGTCGCGCTTGCGACCCGACCCGGCGCCGCCAATGCCTATGCTGACTTTCATGCCATCCTCTTAAAGCTGACCATTTTTTCGAGCGAGGCTAACGAAATGAGAAAAAAAGTGCATGCGAATGACCAAAAAATTGAGTCGAGCGGGCTCTGATGTCATAAATCGCGCCGTTGTTTCTCAGAAGCTGACAATGCACCTCGCGCTGTTCGCACGCTATGTCCGTGACGGCGAGTTGACGCTCGTCGAACCTCGGTACCTGCCACCGTTTCGGACCGGCTATGACTCCTCCATTTCACCCTCGCAGAGCAGGAACCGCCCAAAATTGAAAGCAGCCCCTCCGCCTTTCTGAGAGGCGGACGTTCATGACCCAGTGCCCGATACGGAAAGACCGTGCGCATTTCCGAGCCGCATTTCAGACAGCGCATATTTTCCTTGGCGGCCAATTACTGGTTCAACTCCTCCAACAGCGCCTTGGCATCTTTCAGGTCGGCGGTGTCGAAGCCCTCGGTGAACCAGCCGAAGATTCCGGCGAGCATCGCTCGCGCTTCGTCGCGTTTGCCATGCTGGTCGAGCAATCGCGCGAGGCTCGTCGTCGCGCGCAGTTCCCACGATTTCGCATGCTGCTTGCGCGAAATGTCAATCGCGGTGCGGAAGGATTGCTCCGCTTGCGCAGCATTCGATCGGTCCTGGGCCAGTAACAGTTCGCCTCTGAGCCGATGCACCTCCGCCTCGTGTAAACGTTGGCCGGTTATCCCGATGAACCGAAATGCCTTATCGATGGTGCGAAGTCCCTCATCGAACCGCCGGATCCGGCCCAGAGCTGTCGCAATCAGGGCGGGAAAAAGGTCGTCAAAATGCTGCCTTCAACTCCAACATATGATGTCTCATCCGTGCGATGCCGCTGTCGAGATCGCCCGTAATCGCATCCACCCACCCGAGGAAAATTTCGCTTACCGCGCGGCGAGAGACGTTGCCCAACTCGGTCGATAGTACCAGCGCCGCTTCTGCCCTTTCTCTCAGCTGCTCAAGCTCGCGGCGAAGTTCATAAACATAGCTGGCGAAGAAATGCACCCCCTCCAGGGCCAATTTTGACCCGGATTTCTGCGCGATGGCCGTGGATGCTCACTCGCTCCAGAGAGCGACCAGGGTAACCCAGGAACCAGAGGTTCCATGCCGAGAAAATGCGATTGAGTGCCTGCATCCAAGGCTGGATCCCGGCTTGAGGAGTTTGCACGGTGCGCTGGTGCGAGCGACCCGTAACCAGCTGCGCGATGGATTCCCACAGCACCCAGGACCGGTCAAAGCCTTGGGCAGCGAGCTCGAAGTCGCCCAACATCATCCTTACTAACGCCAACCAAGAAGCCGCATCCGCAATATGGCCCGTGCTCCCATGTTCTTCCGCTCGCGCGATCAACTCCGCGGCTATTTCGCCCGCCTTGCGCGGGTCGGGACGGCCTTCGTGGACTAAAAAGACCCAATAGAGTGCTGACCAGGCCTTTTCCCAGTTGACCCCGGGCCGCTGGCAAAGCATCATTGCGCGCGCAGACGATTGCTCCATTTCAATCGAGGCGTAACCCTTGATCGTAGTCAGCGCCCTGCCGGCTTCGTTTCTGAGGTCCAACTCCAGTTCAGCGCGATGGTCGTCATCGGCGAGCTTTTGCAGCTGTTCGAGCCCGGTCTCGAATTGCGCGATCGCTTCGAGATTGGAGCCGATGTACGAGAACTGCCTGACCGCACGCAAGCAATATTCCGTCGCCTTGCTCGGATTGCCGCCGCGAGCGTAGTGATGCGCCAGTTCAGCGACGTGGTCATTGAGGCTGCCGGCATATGTGGATTCCGACGCGGCAGGACAGCTTCGCTCGATCGCCTCGGCAACTTCGAGATGAAGCCGCTGACGCCGCGCCGCCGACAAACCGTCGATAACCGCCTGGCGGATGAGTTCGTGTGAGAACTCAAAGCGGACCGCTGGACTCCCCGCGACGGAGAAGATCAGTCCCGCTTTTTCGGCTTGCTCGACGCACTCCAGAACCAGATCCGCATCGTCTTGGTTGGAAGCTCGAAGAATTTCAAAACTGAAGAAGCGTCCGATCACCGCTGCCGTCCCTAACATCTTCTGCGTGAGGTCGCTAAGCCGTGCCAGTCGCCGAGCGACGATCAGCCGCACGCTCGGCGGCGCCTCAAGCTCGGCGAGTTCGAGTTTGGGGCGAAATTGTCCCGACGAATCGTACAGTCGATTTTCGTCTTCGAGATGGCGGAACAGTTCTTCGACGAAGAAAGGATTGCCTTCCGTCTCGGCGAAAATCCCGTCAACCACGCCTGCGGGCGGCGATTTTCTGCTCAAGCTATTCAACATTGCGCCGACATCATCGCGCGGCAGGTCTTTGAGCCTCACGCGAGTCACAAGCCGGCCTCGAACCAAATCTTCCAGCGTCTTTGCCAGCGGGCGAGTGACATTGAGCTCCGGGTCGCGGTAGGTACCGATCACCATCAGAGGCAAATCGGAAAGCCGCTGTGTAAAGTGATTGAGCAGCGACAAGGTTGAATCGTCAGCCCAGTGAAGGTCTTCGAGGATCATCAGCGTCGGTTGTTCTGAAGCGATCCGGGCGACGAAGTCGAAAAAGCAATTGAACAAGTGGCGCCGCGCCTGAGCCGGCGGCAAATCGAGCGGGGGCGGAAGCTCGGGCAGCATGGTCTTGAGTTTGGGAATCAAGCGCGCCAACTCCGGCCCTTGGTCGCCCAAGGCAGTGCGCAGAACGTCCGGGTTTGATGCACGATCAATGAAGTTCTCCAGGATTTCCACGAACGGCAGATAGGCGACGGCTTCGTCGTGCTCTGAGCAATGCCCGACCAGCAACGCCATTCGCTTTGCGTCGGCCACCACCGCGACCTCATCTGCCAGCCGAGTCTTGCCGACGCCGGGTTCGCCGGAAATCAGGAACAGGTGCCCGTGTCCGGAAGCGGCGGTGTCGAGGCCGGCACAGAGCTTGGCCATCTCGCGGTCGCGTCCCACCAATGAGTTCTGCGCTAGCCGGACCCGAGGCGGCTCTGAGCGCGCCGAGTTCCACTCGTGCACGCGCGCAACGAAGCGGTAGCCCCGAGCGGGGACGGTAACCACTAGCCGCGGCGCATCGGCAGGGTCGTGAAGGGCCAGCCGAAGCTTGCGCGCAGCTATATTGATGCTGTTTTCGGAATCGAGGTGAACGCCCTTGCCCCAGATCCGCTGGAGGATTTCCTCGCGGGTCACAAGCCCGCCGCGCCGTTCAACTAGCAGGAAAAGCAGCTCCATCGGAATGCGTTGGAGGCGCACGACGCGGCCCGCACGGCGGAGCTCGCATGCGGTCCGATCGAGCTCGAAGTCCTCAAATCGTAAGAGTTCCGCGGTCATTTCGGACTCTTGCTGGTCTGCTACGTCACTGTAGATGAATCCCACCGTAACGCATAGCTACGCGAAATTCTGCGATACAGAAAAAGTTAAGCAAGCGAACAGGCTCTGTCTATTGTTGAGGCGTTCGAATGCACCGAAGATGCGCGCAAGAAGGATTCGTCCGGGCCGCACGAAGGGGAAAGGAAATGATCGAAGAGAGAAAGACGTTGGGAAAGATCGAATCAACCGAAACGTTCCAACCCAATCGAGGACGGAGCAAGTGAAGTTAGATGATGTCGAGATCAACCAGATCGCAAACCATTCATTCGCGGCCAATTCGAAAAAGACACTAAATCCACCCCGGAGGGTTTCGGCGATGATTCTACCCCGATGCCTGTACGCAGTTGCACTCTCGATGACGATCCTGCTAGCGGTGCCGCACGCCAGCGCAATTACGCTGACACTCCGCGGACCGGAGCCCGAAAGCGTCGGCCCCGCTGCTGACCTCACCTCAACAATCTGGGCGAGCCCTCCCAACGGACCGTTCGTGCAGATCGCCACGATCGGCGCCAAGGCGCCCGGCGCCGGGACATTCATCGATATCGGCGTGCCTTCAATCTCGCCCGATAACCAGGTCATCTTTGGCGGCGAGGTAACAGACCCGGACGGCGTTGCACGATGGGAAATCTTTCGCGGCGATTTGGCTGCTCCCTCACACCGGCGCTTAGTCCGTGCGATCGCTAGTGCCGCGACTTCGCCCGGGTGCGTCCCGAATATCAAGCTCGATCCATATCCGGTCGCGGGATCAAACGGCGCAATCGCGTTCATCGCGCCTGAGGCTGCAGGCTCCGACGTTTTATTCCGCTATTCGAACGGAGAGCTTACCTGCGCCGTGCGAATCGGCGATCGAACCGCTGAAGGGCACGTGCTCAAGCTGATGAGTTTCGGAAGCGCGACAATGGCGCCGTCGGGCGAAGTTGCTTTCAAAGGGCTCATCGATGACGTCAACAGACGCCCCGATCCAAGTGCTCATAGCCGCTCGCATCTCGCGATATTACTTGCCGCACCGCAAGAACCGATTCGCGAAATCGCAGTAGAAGGTTCACGTGCACCCGGCGGTGCACCTTATCTTGGCAGCTTCGGGCTGCCGGCCGCGGCCTCGACTACGCACGGCGCGATGGTTGCCTTTACCGCCATGAATACACGTGGATCACAGCGCACGGTTACGGGCTGTATGTGTTTCGTGCCGGCAAAACCGTCGAGGTGCTCGCAAGCGGCGATCGCACTTCCCTCGGCCGGGTCTCTTTTCTCTCCAGCGGGCGGCCCGCGCTTTCAGCCAGTGGCGGTATCGCGGTGCGGGGAGCGGCCGCCAACCGCAGCGCAATCCTTAGCATTCGCAACGGACGTCCAGCTGTAGTAGTTGCGCCGGGTCATACGACCAAGGCCGGCTCTCGCATCGTTACCTTCGGTGATCCAGTAGTCAGCCAATCCGGCCGCATACTGGTCGGCATCATCGACGACGACGACCGCAACTTGCTGTATGCTGTCATGGGCAACGTAATGCGGGTGTCGATATCAGCGGTTCCGGACGGTGAACTGGTCGGCGGTCTCGCGCCGCGAGACTTCGTGGGCAGACTGGCAGTCAACGAAGCCGGAGCCTTCACTTTTATCGGTGGAAAAGTAGTGAAACACAGACGTTGAACTGGCCGAGGTTGATCGGCCGAGTCCCCGCCGCGCGGCTCAACTCGGGACTTCGATCGCGCTTTCAGGCCGAAAACAAGAGCCAGTCAGCGTGCACCACAAAGAGTTTACAATGAACCGATGGCCCCTGATCCAGTTCACAGCGCCGAACTATGCACATGTGGTTTAGTAAGGTACTGCCCGATAAGAGGCTGCCGGTGATCCAGCCGCCTTACTGTCCCTCATGGACAACTCGCAAAAATCACGGTATTTTGAAGGTGGTCGCAGGCGGAAAAAAGACCTCAGAACTGCCACGTTTCCTTCCGGCCGCAACCTGTCCCGGATTTTCAATTCTCCCCGCGCCACCAATTTCTTAACGACGAAACCTGTTGCGGGGCTAACGCCTAACGAAGCGTCGACCATCGGGGCACACGATAGACTTTCCGAGAGTACAGCGGTCCCCGGGCGGCGCTCGAGCCGCGGATATTCACATTTACATCAAATCTGGACCAGATCGATGGCGAGATCCGGGCGCTGCAGGTCGTCGATCGACTCAGCGTTTACAGGTCGTCATTTGTTGGCGTGCCTTCGTCAATTCGAGCGTTTCTTTCACCAAGTGGATCGGGCCCGCTCACAGGAAGCAAAGCTGGCAGCGTAGAGATGAGATTGATGAACAGATTGCTTCTCGTCAGCGCGTCGAGCCACAACCAAAGCCGCCAATGCTCACTCGGTTATACCGACCCTCGCGGAAACAGCCGCCTCACTCAAGATCGACTTTTTATCTCGGTCGGCTTAGTATGAGATACTTCGCCGCTAACGATGTGTGATTGTTTATAGGTCGGCGCGATTCGGGTCCGCTGTAAATTTTCCTTTACAGTTGTCTGCTAACTCAGATGTCGATGAATCCCCGCCACGCAGCCGCGCTCGCGCTTGTAAGCTGGTATCTGACCTTGCCGCCTATGGCTCTTTCGCAGACCGTCGCGACTTCCGAAACAAGAACGTTCGACTTCAGCCAGACCGATCTCGCGAAGCTCGCAAAAATGGGTCCCTACGACCCAGCGCGTGCGGTCCTGCCCAATCCGAAGTTGACTCCTGGCGACGTACTTCCTGCGGCAAGCGCGGATGATGTTTGCACACCGGGCTGGGCCACAGAACACCGGCATGTGACAGAATCCATGCGTGATCAGGTCTATGCGGAATATGGAAAGAACCCCCAGGAAGTAGGCTACTGCGGTGCGGCCGGGTGCGAGGTCGATCACCTCATCGCCCTGGAACTCGGGGGATCAAACGATATCAAAAATCTGTGGCCTCAACCGACTGGGCCGCCCCTTCCCGGTGCGTTCGACAAGGATGGGCTAGAAAACGAACTGCACCACCTAGTGTGCAAAGGAAAAATTTCACTAACCGATGCGCAGAAGTGCATCGCGTCCAACTGGGTGAAGTGTTGGGGAGAGTACGTGGTCCCGCTGTTCAGCCCGCCTGTAAGCGCGGTGCCGCTCGACCCAGTACCGAAGTAGGCGCTCGCTGCGGCGGTGGAAAGCCAAACCGAAGAAGAGAAGCGCGGAAGGTGTAGAGATGCGAAGCAGAGGTGGCGAGCGATCCGGCTTTCTTCTGCGTAAGAGACTCGGGTTCGGAAAATTGATTCCCTGTCGATACAAATGCGGGTTGGGGTTTGCCGTCGCTCGTTTGGACTCTCTTCAAAAGCATCAGGACGAGTGCAAGAAGAATCCAAAGAACACAAAGCCAGCGTGATTCGAGATGCGTCGGCGCCCAGGGAAAGAAGCGCACGAAGAAGAAATGAATATCCGCCACGCCGCCGCGTTCGCGCTTTTGGGCTGGTATCTCTTGATCCCGCCCGTCTTTAGCCCGATGGGGAACCATCCTCGCGCGTTCAACGATCTCAACGCTTCCCTCAACAGATGGGACATCCAGGCATCGTTCGAGTCCGATACAAGTTGCGAGAAAGAGAAGGAACGCATTCGGAATGAGGCGCCTTTGCGCCCTCAAATTTGCTCATGAACATCCCGAGCGGGACCAGAAAGGTAACATCGTAGCAGTTGCAGAAGCTTGGCAGCGGGCAGAATGCATCGCGGCCGACGATCCCCGCATCAAAAGAAATTAATGCCCTGCCGTTCGGATTCAGAATCTTCAAAAAAGCCGCCAGCTCTCAATCCAGCGCGCAACTACTCCGAGTAACTAAGTGTACGGATTGGACGGAAGAGAGGCTCAAAACATACCATCTGTCGGACCGTGCCGCGGTTTGCTTAAATGTCTGGCATGACCTTGCGTCGAATAACACAGGCGGTCGCTGTCGGGGCAGCCCTAATTGGCTGGGTCTCATTGACAGCTTACAGCGATTACCATTGGGCTGCCGCGAAAGAGAGAGAAAAATCAAGCGGGGGTTGGGTTGTAGCTGCGAAATCTGACAATCTCATCGACCTAACACGTCCATGGACAATCGTCAAACAGCCGATCAACAGTCTCTGGTTTGTTCGACCGAACGAGATGGTGGCAGTCTCCGCAGACGTTCTCTTCGTGCCAACCCTTAGCGTCCGCCAAGAGGAAGATTCCGTCCTCGGCTTTGAATCTCTCTCACGCGAGCTAGTCAACTGCTCGAATCGAACAGACACATACATTGAGGATCAAGACACTACCGACCATCTTGATTGGACCAAATTACAGTGGCACAAATTCGATGCTGGCACACCTGCTGCTCAACTAATTGACTTTGTATGTCTACATGGAGTCGACGCTTTGGAAGCACGAAAACATGAGCCGCCGCTCGGCGGTAAGGAGACTAGTATTCTTTTGATGACTTCATCCACCTGGGATGGGTTCGACAAAGATCAACGAGGCTTATATGTAAAGGGATTCCTCGAAACTGTCTCATTCATTATGTATGGCTACGTCCCGCAAAACAGCGAAACTGCAAAGGACTTTTCGGATTGGACTGCCTGCGCGCAGCATGAGCAGCCGAGCCGGTGGATGCCTTTGGATTGGCTATTTGGTGACTTGAATCGAACCGCCGCTTCTCAATTCTTCAGGATAGCGCACACAGTCTGCGAAAAGGACTTGGGCAAGGGCGACAAAACATGGACGCCCGTGCGCCTGGTATCTAAGGCGGATTGGTCCTCTCTGTCGCGAGCCGACAGGGAGATTTACGTAACGGCTTACATTGAGACGACCTACGAGATGTTGAAACGGGGGCAGCAACTAGATCAAGTACGAGAAATAGAGAAATGTGTTAAGAGACGAGAGCTGGAAGGGATCATGAAAGAAGTCGATAAGATCGCCGTTGAGTGGCAGTATCCGCTCCCGTGGTCGGTTTCGCGAGGGCTTGGAAACGCTTGCCGTGAATTCCACACTCCAAGGCTCAACTTAACAAAGTGAGTCCGCGCCACGCTGCGATTCTCGCGCTTGTAGGCTTGTGTCTCATGATGCCGCCACCGCAAAGCTAAAAACTTAGCGGCAGTTTAGCCGTAATGAATGCCCAACAATCCCGCGTGCATCACTACGTGCCTCAGTGGTATCAGAAGAGATTTCTCAAGAGTGATCAGAACCGATTTCACTATCTAGACTTGCATCCAGAGACTGTTAGCGATGATAAAGTCCATCGCTATCGAAGGCGTAATTTACTGCGTTGGGGTCCTGCACGTTGCTTCTGTGAAGATGAACTATACACCGTAAAGTTTGGTGCTTGGCTGAGCGACGAAATAGAGAAACGCTTCTTCGGCGCCATTGACAGCCAAGGACGAGAGTCCGTCCGATCTATCGCGGACTTCGAGGGACTGAGCCGTTCCACCGGAAAGGGTTTAGAGTTTCTGCCGCAGTATATGGATGCGCAACGGATGAGAACGCCGAGGGGATTGGAGAGGCTCCAATCGTTGATCGACATTCGTGATCGCAATCAAACGCTGCTCGTAATGCAGCGCCTGTTTCAACTGAATACCACGATGTGGACCGAGGGAATCTGGGAAATCGTTCGGGCTCGTCAAAGTCCGACGAAGTTCATTGTGACTGACGAACCGGTAACTTTCTTCAACGCGAAAGTTTTTCCTGAATCAAAGCAAGGCAAGTACCCTGGCGATGTCGGTTTAGACAAAATAGGCACGCGAACACTTTTCCCGTTGGGCATCAATTCATGCCTACTCATAACTCATGTGCAGCTCGTGAGAAACCCGTGGAGCGATCTCACAGCCAGCCGATTGAATGCGCGAGCTTATCAGGCAACGATGATGAGCCTCTTGGACATACAATTCGGACGCGAACTGACAGAAGATGAAGTCCTTCGGGTCAATCTGATTTTGAAACGACGCGCAACTCGATATATAGCCGCAGCGGAAGAAGAATGGCTCTATCCCGAAAAACGAGTCTCCATTCAACACTGGTCAAAACTTGACAACGACTGGTTTCTATTCCCTCACCTATGGAAGGTGACTTTCGCTGGCGGCACAGTCGCGGGCTTCAGCGGCGGCGGGTCTTGGGCAGCGGATGAATATGGATTTCATCCAGGCGATCCAAACTACGACGACAAGCAACGCCGCCAGAAGGAATGGGACTTGCGTGAGAAAGCTCAGAGGGCCTGGGCCAGGAAGCGAGCCGGACGCTGCGTTGCCCATGTCGATGAACACGACCAGTCGGGAGACTCGCTCATGCAAAAGTATCTAGCCAGCCAGGGTATAGGGCTGAAGTGAACGGAGCCCGCTCGTTCTTCAGCCGAACTTCGATCCCGCGCCCGCGACCGTTCGTGTTCACCGATGCGAATCCGTTTCGCATTGCAAGGCTCGCCGCCGCCTGAAGGGCGCGACCCTGAAAAGACTGATGCGGCTGGCCGCCACGTTCGACAAATCGAGCTGTGCCCGCTGCACTGCCAAATCGTCGTCGAGCGCGAGCGTTCTCGCCGACTTGAGATTCGCGCACGCCGGAACGAATAACCCTCGTATCGCTCCCCGAGCCGCGCCATCACGCTGATCGTGCTCGGCGGCGAGGCGCCGCGCAATCGCGTCCAGGCCAGCAGCCATTGAGCGCCCGTTTGTTCCTCGCGCGACGGTCTGCTAAACCGTTCTCGCTATGAGTTCCCGAGATGCTGGTCTACTGCACTAAGTGCGGCCACAAAGTCTCGACCACTGCTATCCGGTGTCCAGGATGCGGCGCTCCGCCGTACAGCGCCGGAAACCCATCGAATCAAGTAAAGCAGATAGTCCGTCCTGCGCCCCCATCGGTTGCAACATGGAGTCAACCGTCACGCCCGCGGGTAATCATCGTTGCGTCCCAAAAGAGTGCTGGGCTTGCCGCCGTTTTGTCGGCCCTCTTGCCGGGTCTCGGACAAATCTACAACGGTAACATTCTCAGAGGATTCGCCTTGCTGGTCGTCTTCGCACCTTGCGTGTGGTTCGGGTTCGCTTTCATGTTCCTGGGTGGTCTCGCGGGGATGGCCAAGCCAGGCGATCCGACGGCGGCAACTATGATTCTCTTAGGTTTTGGCGCACTCGTAGCCGCTCCGACTATGTGGCTCTACGCAGTAATCAATGCCTATCGCACCGCCGAAAGAATCAACCGTCGCCAGTTGGCAACGTGCTAAGCAATCGCCAGTGTCATTCGTTCGCTCGGATAGCTCAAACTCCGCGCGGCGCGAGGGAAGTTGTCGGTCGCACGGCGATCTGCTAACTCAATGTCGATGGAACCCGGCCACGCCACCGCGCTCGCCCTTACAAGTGCCGCGGTGAGCCTCGACCGACGACTCGCCACACGGGAAGTAGATAGCATGAACATTCGCCACGTCGCCGCTCTCGCGCTCGTGGGTTGGTATTTGATGATGCCGCCGATCAACACTCGCCACGCGCCCGACAACCTCGTTGACATGTACGCCTCATTGCGCGAATGGGATATTCTTGAGAGTATCGACCAAGCGGACGATTGCGAGCAGGTCAGGCAGGCGATGGTTTATAGAGCCGGAGCGACGCTTGAGTCATGGCGACGTTCGAGCAAAAAAGACGCCCACCGGAACATATGGAGCGCGCCGCTCGACTATTTTTCAAGACTTGCATAAAGCTTCGATCCTATGCGTAGCAACCTACGCATACACGCCTTGGAAAATGGGGGACTAGGCATGGCAAACTCCGGTAGTAAGAGACGCCCCGCACAGTTGAGATTCCTTTCTCGTTCGCAGCGATTGATAGACCATATCGAAGAAGTCGAGCGGCGTTTGGCACAGATGGAGCCTGCGCCACCATCTGAGTCTGCCGAGCGCGACTCATACGTGCTAAAGAACCTGAGGCGACATATTCAGAGAATCCGCAAGGCTCTGGGGAAACAACGTCATCAAAGTCGCCTAGCTTTGTCAAAGCCAGCTGTTGATCAAGATTTTGTGGATCGGTCCGTTCGCGCTCAAAGAAAACTCCTAGAAGAATTGCTCAAGAAGGAGATGGAGTTGGTCGATAAGATCGCTACAAGCTTAGTAGCATGAAGTCCCGCAGCGCAGCCGCCTTGATTCCAGTCTGTTTCCTACGCTTGCTGGTGCTCGCTGTCGCAACGGCAGGAGTGGGGTGTGGTTCGGCGTGTAGCAACACGATGGTTCACCTGTGGCAAGACAGCAGCGGGCGCTCGCTGGCGAATCCCCAACCTGCTCAGCTGGTCACAACTTGCAATGCCTCGTTCCCGACTCGCGAAACACTCGCCTATTGTAAAACCATACCGACTCCCGACGATGGAGAAATGCATTTCTGCAAGACGCAGCACGGTGGCGGCGGATATAACGGTCCTCCAATCGAGCCGCCGTTGTGGATCAATGTCACGTCTTACTAGCGAAAGTTCAGTTCAGTCGCCTGCCGTCATTTTTACTCGCACACTGCGGCACGGCGCGGAACCCCACCCGCGCAGGGATGATTGCGTTCGCGCATGGAATCATGACCGCCATATCCGATCGGTGTCTTGACAACTGAACTGTCCGCGATTTGTCGGTCGCTCGCCGGTCTGATAACTCAACGTCGATGAACCCCCGCAAGGCCGCCGCGCTCGCGCGTGTAGGCTGGAATGTGATCACTACAGGAAGAAATTACCGTGCCGAAAATGGACGACTTCTACTCCGTCAATGAGGTCAACAAGCCGCCGAAAAATCGTGTGTATCACAACAACAGCGAGTGTCATTCGGGCCGTGACATACCGCAGCAAGATCGAATACCTGGCACAAACGGCTACAGGCTGTGCAACCACTGCATACACTTGAACCAGCAAGGACGCTGAAGTGCTGCAACCCGATCCCGAACCGACAACCGTTCGCATCCATCGATGCGGCTACAGCTCGCACTGCAAAGCTCGCGGCTGCTCGACGCGCGCATCTCTGATCGCCGAGAAGGTTGACGGCGCGCGCCGACACGTTCGGCAGATCGAGTTGTGCCCGCGGCATTGCCAAATCGTCATCGAGGGTGAGGGTGCCCGCGGCCTCGAAATTAGCGATCGTCGCGGTCTTTAATTGAACTTCAATTTCGCGCGCCTAGGTCGCTCAGGGTCTTTTAAGGTGAATGCCGCAGCCTGGTCCTTACGGAGAGACTCGGCCAGCCGGTCATCGGGAGAATGATCTGCGCCCGCGATTCTACTATGTTTTTCCGAGGAAGTCCTTATTTTGCTGGTAGTTTTCGCGATCAAGATCGGAAAAGACGCCACAAGTGGCGTGATCTAACTTGCTTTAGAGGTCGTACATGGCTATATTTTTACAGGAAGGGAGACCATAAGATGAATGCAACAGTAAACACTCGCGCTGCAAGTCTTCTCAGCAGTCTTGCGGGCAGACGTAAAGAACTTCAGATGAGTTTGCGGATCGTCGCTGAACGTTCAGGTCTCGGCGTGCGAACCGTTCAGCGCGTGCTCTCGTTGCGGGAGCCGAAAGCGAAACTCAATACAGTGCTTCAGATCGCCGATGCATTGAATGTCGAACTGCGCCCCAAGGAAGCCGGGACCGCGCACCTGGTCCGCAAGAGAGAGGCAGTGAAGAAGGCTGCGCGCCTGGCATCGATGGTTCAGGGAACGTCTGCCTTGGAATCGCAGGCCATTCCCAAGAATGATCTGCGCGATATCAAAGATGAAATAGCCGATAAATTGCTGACTGGGTCGCCACGCCAACTATGGGCCGACTAGAGGGCGACCCTCACGCCAAACCCGATGGCAGTACACCGTTCGAGTCCTCGGGATTGAAACTGAAGCATATTCGGACCAAACAGCAGCTCGATGTTGCTGAGGCGAGGAACATCAGCCGAGCCATAACGAAATATTTGGCTAGTATTCCTTCAGCAAGGAAAGCCCCGTTTACGCGCGAATGGGCCTACAAACTCCACAGGGAGATGCTTTCTAATGTATGGACGTGGGCGGGAAAGCGCCGGAACAGCGAACTGAATATCGGGTTTCGGGTCTACGAAATCGACCCTGGCCTCAAGAACCTCTTCGATGATCTTGCTACTTGGGTGCAGTGTCGGAGTTATCCAATAGCCGAACAGGCTGTCCGGCTGCACCACCGTGCTGTTCTGATCCACCCGTTCAACAATGGCAACGGACGGTGGGCGCGATTGCTCGCAAATATCTGGCTGAAGCAACATAACACCGCTCTTGTGGACTGGCCCGACGGAACGATCGCTAGCGAAGGCATCATTCGGCAGGAATACCTCGATGCGGTAAAGGCCGCGGACAAAGGCTACCTTGGGCCGCTAGTTAGCCTGCACCGAAAATATTCGTCCTAGGTTTATAAACAGTCCTGCCGTTGTCCATGCGTTTTCTCCGAACTACCTCATCAGTAGCACCAGCACCACCAGCAGCACCACCCCAGCAGCACGGTAACGGGGGCGCCGTGCCCCCATGAGTGCCTCGAAAGGACCGGCGACAATCGCATCGCCGGAATAGAATCAGTACGGCCACGGCGAGCTTGAATTGCAGAGAAAGCCTATACGCAGGCGAATCAGCAATGATGGCTAAGGGCGTTGGCGTAGGGTACAGGCTCGGTCGGTCTCCCTGAGAGCGTTCTCTTTGACCACTTTGAGCACCCGAGGAAAGAAGGCGCGCGGCCGACGCGGCGCCGAAGCTAAGCAGCCAAGCGGCGACCCGAGAGCGAAGCCGGAGCGACTGAACATCGAAGCGTGCAGCTCGGCCAAAAAGTGAGGCAGCGCCGAGGTGCCGCGCAATCGCGTGCGGCCAGCAACCAAGAGTGCAGAATCGCTCTGCGAGGTGACGGCATCTGTCGGACTCAGCGCTTTGAAGTTCCGGGCTGCAAGCTCGGACGCCAATTTTCCCGGCGCTAATTTTGCCGCATTTCGGCACGTGAAAGCACGTTTGACTTAATCTAGGCAAAAAGTTATACGGAATAATCACCTAGCCAAAATCTGCTTTTCCCGTATTGGGTTTTAGTCATGCGGAAAGCGGCAAAGGAGGGAGCGCCGATGCTACGCGTCATTCGGTTTGCCAGCCTGGGTGTTGCGTTACTAATCATCAGCGTGGCCGGTGGAGCCACCGTTACGAAGGATGCCGCGTCGCCCGCACCGCTTCTACAGGGCGCGAGCACGCCGCCGATTCCGGCGACTGCGCGATTCAACAGCGCTTACGGGAAACTTCCGCTCAGCTTCGAGCGCAACGTGGGCCAGACCGACCAACGCGTGAAGTTCCTTGCGCGCGGTCCGGGCTATTCGCTTTTTCTGATGCCCGCCGAGGCGGTCCTTGCCTTGCGTAGACCCGGGCAACAGATGCGCGTCTCTGAGGCCGCATCCGGCCGGGCGGAGAAAAAGATGCTCGCGGAGGCGAAGGCCAAACAGGTGGTGCTGCGCATCAGGCTCGCGGGGGCCAATCGCAATCCACAAATCGAAGGGATCGATCCGCTTCCCGGCAAAGCCAATTACTTTACTGGGAACGACCCCGCGAAGTGGCGCACGAATGTAACGACGTATTCGAGGGTGAGGTACCGCAATATCTATCGGGGCGTCGATCTGATCTATTACGGCAGTAACCAGCGCCAACTGGAATATGACTTCGTGGTCGCGCCCGGCGCCAACCCAAGCGCCATCACGCTGAGCTTTGAAGGCGCGGACGGACTCAAGCTCAATGAGCGCGGCGATCTGACTATATCAACGGCGGGCGGCGAGGTGATCGAGCGCGCGCCGATCGTCTACCAGGAAGTTGATGGCAGGCGTCGAGCCCTCTCCGGCCGATACGTGAGGCGCGCGGCGCGGCGGGTCGGCTTCGAGGTCGCTGACTACGATCCACGCATACCGCTGATTGTCGATCCGGTACTGGTCTATTCCACCTACTTGGGCGGCAGCGGCAACGATCAGAGCTACGCCATCGCGGCTGATTCCTCGGGCAACGCGTATGTCGCGGGAGCTACAAACTCCGCCAATTTCCCGACCACGGCCGGCGCTTTTGATACCTCCTATCCCGGGGGAGACGACGCCTTCGTTACCAAGCTGAACGCGAGCGGTACGGCCCTCATCTACTCGACCTATTTGGGCGGTATCAACGGCAGCAATCAGGGGGGGTACGGCATCGCGGTTGATTCTCTCGGCAACGCGTACGTAACGGGGATAACCACCGAGTCCGATTTCCCGACCACACCCGGCGCTTTTCAGACCACCTATGGCGGCGGGTCGGTAAGCGGTTTCGTCACCAAGCTGAGCCCGAACGGCGCGGGCTTGGTCTACTCGACCTACCTGGGCGGGAGCGGCTCAGACGAGGGGGCCGGCATCGCGATTGATTCTTCGGGCAACACGTATGTGACGGGTGTCACTACCTCCAGCAATTTTCCGACCACGCCCGGCGCTTTTCAGACCACCTTGGCGGGTAGCACAAATGCTTTCATCACTAAGCTCAACGCGACCGGTACCGCCCTAATCTACTCAACCTACTTAGGTGGTAGCAACTCCGTGACTAATCAAGGAATCGGCATCGCGGTTGATTCCTCCGGCAACGCGTATGTGGAAGGGGACACCCAGTCCACCGATTTTCCCACCACCGCCGGCGCTTTTCAGACCACCTATGGCGGCGGCAGGGTAGACGTTTTCGTTACCAAGCTGAACGCGACCGGTACGGCCCTAGCATACTCGACCTATCTCGGCGGCAACGCCGAAGATGGTGCCGGCGGCATCGCGGTTGATTCCTCGGGCAACGCGTATGTGACGGGGGCCAGTCACGGCGGCAATTTTCCCACCACTGCCGGCGCTTTTGATACCACCTATACCGGCAGTGATTACACCACCTTTGTCACAAAATTGAACTCAACAGGCACGGCGTTGGTGTACTCGACCTATCTGGGCGGCGAAAAAGATTCGGGCGCTGACATCGCGGTTGATTCCTCGAGCAACGCGTATGTGGCAGGGCCCGCCTACTCCAGCGATTTCCCGACCACGCCCGGCGCTTTTCAGACCACCTATGGCGGCGGAGCAGCCGACGCTTTCGTTACCAAACTGAACGCGACCGCTACCGCCCTAATCTACTCGACCTATTTGGGCGGCAGCGCCCAAGAGGGTGGCTCCAGCATCGCACTTGATTCCTCGGGCAATGCGTACGTCACAGGGCTAACCCAGTCCAGCGATTTTCCGACCACGAGCGGCGCTTTCCAGACCACCTACGGCGGCGGCCCGTACGACGCTTTCGTTGCGAAATTCAGCTTCTGCTCGCAGCCTGAAACCAAGGACGACTGCAAGGACGGCGGCTGGCAGAGCTTTTGCAATCCTTCATTCAAGAACCAAGGTCAGTGCGTCAGTTGGGTAAATCACAACACCTAAGAAGGCTGAAAGTCTCTCCATGATCCTGAGGGAGATTCGCCTGCCGTGCTGGCAAGTAAACCTCTTCCGTCGCGTGCGACCCGGCAAAGCCGCTTCGCATACGCAAAGCGCGTCTCGCAGATAGGGTCGCGCCGAACAGCAAATTGGTCTGAGCGAAATCCCGATTCCGAAAAGCACAGCGTTTGCTGACTCAACGTCAATGAACCGCCGCCGCGCAGCCGCGCTAGCGCTCGTGGGCTGGTTTTGATGATGCCGCCTTGGTTCGCCGATAAAAACCACACACCGAGGCATCCATGCGGAAATGGAACCAGACGGGCAAAATTCGCACGAGAGATGATGGCACCCAAGAACGCCATCGGCGGGTTGAGCTCGTGAGCATGACGGCGCGTTCGGGCTATGATGGCTCCCTATCATACCGATGTCGCCGAACCGGATGTAACGGCGAAGGCTTTCTCGTGGAGCATTTTTGCGTCGCGCTGTGTCGCATCCGACGACCCGCGACTCAAGGAAAAGTAGGATGAAGGACCGCCACGCCGCCAGGCTCGCATTTACAGGTTGGTATCTGACGTGGGAAAAGCAGGTTGTGCGCCCGAGGTTCCCGGCTCCGATCTACAAGAGCCTAATGTGCCTCGGTTGTTCGACGCAGCCTGCTTCCTGATGGCTGTATAACACACAAGCACTCGGATTGATACGCGTCACAATCGGAAAAAGAGCGGCCCAGCGCACGTCGTCAACCGTCCAACAGCCGAACCTGAGGAAAGGGAGTCAAAAAACTAGTCGGCGGCCTGCTGCTATCAATGTGCTGTGCGAGCGTCTATAAACCGGGGGCGATGCGCTGTCTAAATGCGAGGACTCATCGGAACGCTCACGAATTAGAAATAATCAAGATTCGGTCGCAGCAGGCAGTTAATGAGACGAACGGAATTTCGCATTTCGACGGAGAATGCCGAACGTGCTTTTCCTCATACTGGCAGCACGGATCAGAGATCATTTCTGAGCAATGGAAATTGAAGCCTGCTACATGCGCTTGCGGCTGTGCTTAAATTAAGCCACTCGCATAGACGAGCTGAATCGAGGACAGAAGCAACTGCGCACTTCGCATGCGCCGCGTGTCTTACGCTCTGAATCGCCGTTGTCGTCAGCATTGTCTTCTATCTCATGCTGAGACATCGGATGCCGACAGCGGTCACAATTTTCATCGTTTTCAGTCATGCCCTTCTTGGATCACCGTCTCGGTTCATGGCCTCAAAGGAAATCAGGAAATCGGCTAGTCGAGCTAAGAACCCCTGATCAGCCTTTGGCTGACCTCATCGAAGGTCTCATCGACGACCAGTTTTTGCCCGTTCGTTAAGTAGATTTCCGTTGCCTTACCCATCTGCTCGGCCTCGAAATAAACGATCTGCTCCACATTTACGGCGACGGCGCCCCCACCCTTACGGAAGATAACTATGTTGGCCATTGTGAGTATCGTCTCATCTAAACGCCTTCCGCACCAGGGAAGACTCTGCTATGCCGCTGGAAAGCGGCCCTGTCGGACAGAGCGCCGGGACACCAACGGAGAAACGCAAGGGCCGAGCGCGACTCAATCGCGACAGGGCCGCCTTTTTGCCTTACTAGGTGCGCACCCGCGAGACAAGGAACGATGCTGCAACCAGACTTCGATCCCGAGCCGCGAACTCTGCGCATCCATCGGTGCGGCTACGTTCGCGATGCAAAGCTCGCCGCTGCCCGAAGCGTGCGCGCCTAATCGCCGAAAAGGTTGACGGCGCGGGCCGCCATGTTTCGGCAGATCGAACTGTGCTGGCGGCACTGCGAAATGGTCATCGAGCGCGAGCGGACTCGCGGGCGTGAGATTTGTGGTCGGCGGAACGCTAGTTGAGCTTCAATTCCTCGCGCCAAGCTCGCTCAAAGTCTTCTTCGGTGAGGCCGCACTCCCCGGCGATCGTCCACAGCTCAGACTCTTTGAAGAAGTCTTCGACCTTCGTGCCGCGCGGCAGGCAAGCCCTGACCGTCTGTAGGTAGCGCCCTAATTTGCTCGATAAAAGCTCTCGCTGGTCTTTCCGGTCTCGCATGGGCCAAGACTACATCGCTGGCGCGGCCGGATTAAAGCGGTTGCTGGGTTCCTGAAGAGGAACGGGCCAGCGCACGAGACGCCGGCCCGATGCCGATCGGGTAATGGGGGTGGCCAAAACCCAGCCAGCGCCCCCCGTTTACCAAATCGCCGCGCGAGCGTCCACCGCGCCTGAATTACGCTCAGCATGGTAACGGCGAGAACCCGCTGGTCATGGCCGTTCGCACGACGGCTCGGTATCCTCAGTCTGAGAGAACTGCTTAGTTGAAGCCGAGTAAAATCCTCTCTGTTGTTCCCATCTTCAACAGCGATCCGGCCAGCGTGCAGATTGAGGTTCTGTGTTCACTCTGTGGTCAAACGGACGGTCTGATGCTGAACCTTGACGAACCCGGTGACTTATCATGGCTACGGCGATACGATTTCTATTTCGTTTGCGAGCGTCATCGCCATTGGGAATCAAATTAGATCAGCCATGAAACCCCGCCACGCCGCCGCGCTCGCGCTTGTAGGCTGGTATCTGTCGCTCTTTTGTTTCGGAGCAGCACACCAAGCGCGCGCAGGCGATTGTCCCGGTGGCGGCAAGCTCACCCCGGCTCCAAACAGTGTCCACTATGACGGAGAAATCTCAGGACTGCCGGGTGAACCTGAAGATGTCAGCCCATACCTACTTATGCTTGAGCCACTCCCAGGTGGAACCAGCCTAGGAGCCGTGATGTCTCTTCCCGTTACGGATGTCGAAGTCGTCGGAGTTTCGATGTCTGCCGACGAAGGCTCCTACAGTGGCAACTCTTTTGAGTTCCGCGTTCGTTTTACCGACCTTCGTCTTGGCGAGCAGCAGTATGATTTCGAGGGAACGATATGCGGCGAGAAGCTGAGTGGGACGTGGACATCGCCATCGGCGAACGGCACTTGGTCGGCTACACGGCAAAACGTGGGGACCGTCGAGAAGCAAGAGGCTCTCCGCGCGGCGTGTGTAACCGCGCGCGAAAAGGTGTTCGGGAAGCCTGATACGTCTGAGCCTTGCGAGCAGGTGTGCGAGAGTTCGCCGGTATCTGATTATTTTTCCCACCTACCCCCCGACCGCAACTGTGAGCGCGAGTGCCATGACTATCGGGACTATGTAGTCGCCATTGCTCGCGACCACGGACGTGAGTGCAAGATCGTGCGCTGAACGCGCCGACACATTCGCCAGATCGAATTGTGTTTGCGGCACTGCGAAATTGTCATCGAGCGGACTCGCGGACTTGAGATTTGTGATCGGCGTGAGCATCCAGAAGTTTAGCGCACGGTTTGTCGACCGATGCTCAGCCTCGCCGTAGCGAAGCTGCCGGAAGGTCCAGAATGGAAATACGAGGTCAAATTCGACGGCTATCGGGCGCTCGGCCTCAAGACCGATGGTCGGGCGCAGGTGCTCTCTCGCAACGGCCGAGACTTCACAGCGCGGTTCGCGTCGATCGCGCGAGCACTCGAAGCACTGCCCGGTGAGACAGTGATCGACGGCGAGATCATTGCCTACGACGCCGAGGGCCGTCCCTCGTTTAGCGTTCTTCAAAACCGTCTGACCGATAAGCCTCAGCTTCACTTCTACGCATTCGATCTGCTGGTCCTTGGCGGCAAGGATTTGACGCAAGAACCGCTCGATAAGCGACGCGAGCTGCTGCGCCGAAAGGTTATGCCGCTGTTCTCGGATTCAATTCGATATTCGGAGACTCTCGAAGCATCTGCCGACGAGGTGATCGATGCGGTACGAAGGCAAGGTCTTGAGGGCGTTGTCGCGAAACGGCGCGACAGCCCGTATCAGCCTGGGAAGCGTTCGGGCGCCTGGCAGAAGTTGCGCATCAACAAAGTGCGCGAGTTTGTGATTGGCGGCTATACCCAGGCGCCGCGCAACTTCGATGCGCTCCTGGTCGGCTACCGCGAGAGTCGGAAGCTAATATACGTCGCCAAGGTGCGGGCAGGATTCACGCCAGCATTGCGCGAATCGGTGTTCAAACGTTTCCACGGACTCGAAACCGATCGATGCCCATTCGGGAACCTGCCGGAGTCACACAAAGGTCGGTGGGGCGAGGGCTTGACCGCCGAGGACATGAAGGCTTGCCGCTGGCTCAAGGCGCGGCTGATCGCAGTAATCGAGTACCTGGAATGGACGGCGGCAGATCATCTGCGCCACACGAAGTTCCAGAAGCTACGGGAACCGCAGGTCGCGAAAGGGTCGTTGTGGGCGAATAAAGCGGGAATCGGCCCCGGCGCAAAAGATGGATGAAGAGTCTATTTGCCGAAGGGTGGAGTTGCGGAATGCGCCACTATGGAATAGCTGCGGCATTCAGTGCGCAACGCATTGCTACCGACGATCCGCGCCCTCAATGGGAGATAGTCACCGATACGTCACAACCGAAGATAACGTTCGAGGGCACAGATCTCTTGCGGGAAGATGAAGTGCAACACCAGCGATTTCCCTCGCTGCGGTACGCCTGAAAAGCAGGAGACAGGGTCGCATGAAAACCCAGAAAAGGAAAAGCGCGAGGGAAGGATGACATGATTCGGTACGCGCGATCAGAAACGGAGATACAAGCCGCTCAAGCGGGGCCTGGAAGTATCTGCGTGGCTTCGCTCGCTTGGGTTGCGCGAAGCCGATCGTCTGCATAGGTTAAGCCGACGATTCCCATTCGGATTGAAAGGATTTGATTCGACCGCGGCTTACTTGCTTGAGATGGTCCGCGACAATGGTGGCGGCAAGTTTCTTAATCCATTCTGCATCCCGCAGTTTGTCGCGGTAATCAAAGTCTTCCCCATAGCCGTCCACTTCCGCGTTCACGTCGATGATCAAATCCTCGACGAACCTACTAATGCAGAGTCGAAACCGCTCTCGGTCAGCGGGTAGCCTAACGAATCTCTTGGGATTTGTGAAAATCTGGTCGGAAAGCTTATCGGTCTCCAAAATCAATCGGATTACATAAATCAAGAAATAGCGAGTTAACAAGTAGCGCGCAAAAAGAGTGTTGTGGATTTTGGAGAGCGCCTCACCGATCACGTCCATGATGGTTTGGCATAGAACTATTCGATCCGCAGTCACTTCAGGTCGACCAAATAAATCAGAATGCTTCTCTTCAAAAACCTGATATTTACGATGCGTTGCCCACGGCTCCTTTAAGTCAAACGCCATCAGGAAGAGACCGGCAGCCTCGTTAGAAATAACAGTGCCAGCGGCGTGAGGCTCGCCGCGTTTAATATCGAACGTATACTGACCGCCGTAGTCTTTGCGAAATTCGTTCTGTAGCCTGATCTGGATTCTGTTGTTCGCCATGAAGTCACGGGCTTTTACTCCATTTTGATTATTTGAAAATTCGGTAATCTGTTTCGCAAGCGATGAAGTCGGATCGAGTTGAATAAACTTAGTCAGTACGCGCAGGTTGTCGGTCAGTTTGCCCTTATTTTCAAATAACGCTGTCAGACTCTGACAGCCATTTACGACGAAACAGCCACTCGCCTTGAGGTTCCCGTTGTTTTGTTCAAGCTGGCGAGCGATTACCGTTATCCCGTTGTGAAACAGGGGAAAAAGTTTGTGCGTTCCCGGCTCTCTAATGCTTTTTACTATGTCGCGATTAACTTGGGTGGCGCCCAGAGAACCACGAACGTTGTAGGCGAACAGCGATTGATCTGCGATGCCGTTCAACGTGACTAATTCGGTCGCTTTTATAGGAGCGATGATCGCCCTAGTGCTGTCATCGACAATATATTCAGTCACATGGAATCCGACGATATCGAATGTGATTGACGGATGCTCGATAACATCGCGAGCGTCCGAGATGTAGGTTGCTTGAAGTCGGTTTTTCCCGACGAAAATAATGTTTGGACTCGAATCAAGAAATGCAACGCCGTTTGCGTCTAGATCGACATTGGACACAAACTCTCCGCGTAGTTCGTAAGTGGAGATTTTGGTGGCCAATTCGAGGCGTTTCGCTAAAGGCCCGACCTGCGCCCTTCCTGCCGTCTTGATCAGTTGTTCGATCGCCGCCGCTGATGCGAATTGTGTCAGCGTTCCAGCAAACGCACGGAGAGACGCATCACCGATTGTGGTATCCTTGCTCTGCGAAATTCGCGACTGAAGAATAGTTATAGTTTGATCGTTGTCATTTACGACAATGCCGTCAACGCCTTTGTCGCCGGATTGGTCGCAGACACTATCGACTGATTCCTGGGGATCGAAACGGTAGTAATTCTCAAGATACCAGATGAGAAATGACGCGCTCTCTGACCGTTTCGGATCGATGTGCTGACGGAAAAGACTCAGCAAAGCGGGATAATCCAAATTGATCATACGGGCTGTCCCCACGTCGAATGATACATCGGACGACGCGATTCTGACACCAGGATAGAAAAAAGTCCGTCGCTGAATCTACGACGCATGTTTTAGAGGCAGTATCCGGTTTTGAGGGGCGGAGTGTCCGCATTTGGACAGTACCGCCGCGCGAGCGTCCATCGACCGAAATTGGTGGTAGTGCTCGGATTTACCGTTGGCGATCTCGGCTGAAATGGCGCCGCTAATCTCTCTCAGCCGATCAATCAGGAAGTACCAAATCGAGGGCAGAAAAAAAGTAAAAAAGAACGGGCCAGCGCGCATGAAACGCCAGCCCGAAGCCGACTGGTAAAGGGGTGCAGAACCAGCCAACGCCCCCCGATCTACCAAATCGCTGCACGAGCGTCCATCAGTCGCTGAGAAGTCTGATTGGAATCCGCTGATTGGCGGGCACAATTTCGTCCACCGACGCACTGATATTTTTTTCAATCTCGGGGATCAATCTGAAAAGTTGCTGCATGCTCACACCTTTGTCCGTCGGCAACGGCGCGAACCATCCGCCTTTGCCATATTCGATGTAGACCCAGACATTTCTATCGGTGGCGCAGTCTGGACAAGTTACGGTTGCGATTCCGAACAGTCGATTACCCGGCTTGACTGCACTTAAGATCGCGGCAGTGAACAGCTGTTCTGGGACGCTACGCTCGTGCGGTCGAAGAAAGTCGAAAGCCTGAAACGGAATCTGAAGCGGATTATTAAGGCCGGCCGGTGCATCCAAATTCCAGACAATGAGGCCCCATTTTATTTCTCGCGCCACGTTGGCCGATTCGTTGATCAGCACAATTACCGGCTCTGTTGGTGAGACCAGAATCGGGATCACGTCAGGTGGTTGGTCCTTCTGATACTGCAACCTCACCGGGGACCAGCTGATCGTTATCAGCGCCGCGACTGCAACCGACGCAATGACACCCCTGTAGGAATTTGGAAGATGGATTGCCCACCTCGAATGGAATGCAAGTTCGACAATCAGGAAACCGGCAACCAGCAGCAGCGCACACTGGAGCCGCCATGTCACAGGAAACACCACCACAAAGATTGTGAGAATGATGCCGAAGATTGCCAACGTATCTGCGGGCTTCGAGCGCGTACGTTCGACCATGTAACCCCGTGCCTTGGGAATTGAATTGTTATCCATATCTTGAGACTAGGGGAAATCCGACCAACGACCGTATTGGTGCTTTAGTCCCGCACTGACGGGCTTGCGTCCACCGATGAGGATACGTTTCGCCGTGCAGAGTCTCGCGAAATGTCCGAGGCGCGCGACCTTGATTGCGGAAGAGATCAATACTGCTGGTCGTCACGTTCGCCCGATCGAACTGTGCGCGCAGCACTGCGAAATCGCCATCGAGCGCGATTGTGCTGCGCGGTCTTGAGATTCGTGATCGACGAGAACCCCGTGCTAGTCCGCCCAGGCTGAAAAAAATTCGACCGGCCGCGATTCGGCGCGCCACGCCCGCCGCGCTCTAAGTGTCTGCGCAGCCAAGCCGCACAGCGGCTTAGTTTCGCTGACGCGCGCGCTCGTGAAAGTTGAGGCACTTTGTAGCCACTTTCCATGCCCGACCGATGACCTGGGAGAAATGCTCGAAGCCCGTGAAGTGGCTCTGCCGCATGCGCTATATGGCTTCGGTGGTTGGTGGGCCGTTGGAGACTCGAACTCCAGACCCGCTGATTAAGAGTCACCAATCCGCTGAAACGCTGCACTTTCACGGTTATGGGTGAAATGCGCTCTGCGTGCCAAATCCTTGACTGACAGCCTCTTTTTGTGTTCTTGTCTACCTAAGACAGTTCATTCAGTTTCAACCATTTTGCTACCTATGTGCTACCTAACGGCTTTAGGTAGCGCACATAGAGGGAAGACGAGATGCGCGTAAAGATGACTGCCCAATTCGTCGAAAGCGTTAAAGCACCCGACCGAGGGCAAATGGATTACTGGGATGAGCGAACGCCCGGACTCGGGCTGCGCATCAGCCAAGGCGGCAAGCGCGCTTGGACCGTCTTCTACCGAATCGGCGGACGAATGCGTCGGCTTACGCTCGGCCCGTATCCGTCGCTCTCCCTTGCCGATGCACGACGGATGGCCGCATCATCGCTGCGCGAAGTTCATCACGGCAATGACCCGGCAACCGCCAAGCGAGAGGCGCGCGCGGCGGAGACGTTTGGACAGCTGGCCGAACTGTACCTCGAACGACACGCGAAGGTTGAAAAGCGCTCGTGGCCCGAGGACGAACGTATTATCGAACGCGAACTCTTGCCAGCATGGAAAAATCGCAAGGCCGGTGAAATCAGACGCTCCGACGTAATCGACTTGCTGGATCACATTGTTGAGCGGGGCGCTCCCGTGCAAGCCAACCGGACCAAAGCGTTAATCAGCAAGATTTTCAATTTCGGTATTAGGCGCGGGCTGGTCGAGGCGAATCCCGCATATGGCATCGGCAATCCTGGCGGCCAGGAACAGGCCCGGGATCGCGTGCTGTCGGAGGACGAAATCCGGTCCGTTTGGAACTCACTCGAACCCGAACCCCCGAAGATTCGCGCGATCTTCCGTCTGGCTCTGCTTACGGCGCAGCGCAGAAGCGAGATAGCGGGGATGAGATGGGATGAACTCGATCTGGACGCTGGCTGGTGGACCATCCCCGCCGAACGCTCGAAGAACGGACTCGCACATCGTGTTCCGCTCGCTTCTGAGGCCATGCGTATTCTGCGCGAGATTAAAGCCGGTGCGAATGATGAGCTTCTCGTTTTCCGAGGCGGACACATAGGCCTGCCACTCACGAACCTTCAAAAGCCGATGGTCAGAATCAAAGAGAAATCGGGTGTTGAATTTAGGATGCACGATCTGCGGCGCACAGCCGCGAGCCTCATGACCGGAATCGGCATTCCCCGTTTGGTCGTGAGCAAATTGCTCAACCATGTCGAGCGGGGGATTACTTCCGTTTATGACCGTCACTCCTACGATGCGGAAAAGCGTGCCGCGCTGTTGAAATGGGAGCGTCGTTTGCGGGAGATGCTGGAACAGAAGCCGAAACCCTCGAAAGTTGTCGCGCTCCGGTAGTGGCGCGATGCGCAAGCGTAAGACTGATCGCCGAGCAATGTACCCACCAGGCGGCCCGCTGGATTGGAGCGAAGTGGAAAACTCGCGTTGGGTGGCTTGGTTGAGGTCGCGCTTTCTCACGACTGTGCTGGTGGTCGAACCCGAGGTCGCCGCCGGCCTCAGCAAGCTATACGCAGTTCTCACAGGCAAACCCGCACCTGACGGTCAGAACAATCTCGAGGCGCTGAATCAGGCGCTTTCCGGCATGCTCAAACGCTACAACCTCGACCAAGGTCTATGGATCTATGATTGGGTAATTGGTCAGCTCCGTTACATATTCGACCATCAACCCGAGACGCGGAAGGGCGAAATAGTCATCAGAGTTTCGTTTCAGACCCCGCCCGAGGTTACGCGACCATCCTTGCCCGAACTGGACTGGAACCCTTTCGAGCACGCACGAGCCGACATGGAGCGCTCTTACGGCGAGTATCTCGATTTGGTCGAATCCACCTATCGCCAGGCCGGGTACGTCTCCGTTCCAGAAAAGCGCACGCCGGAGCACTTTATCTGGTTGGCTGCCTATCAAGTGCTTGGCTACTCAATTAGTGGAATTGCCGACGCAATCGACGAATCCCGCCAACGAGTGCAGTCCGGCGTTAAGAAACTCGCCCGCGAGATTGATTTGAAACTTCGCGGCCCCGCTCGCGGACGTAAGGTCTCCCTGGATGAAATCTCGCGCCGCCTGAATCAGTGCAAAGACGAAATCAACCAGATTACGGATCGACTGGTATCGAAGACCCCCAAGAATAGAGTGGGCGACTCTGTCTCGGCCGCAAAAAAGCGACCCCGTCGCTAACTTGCGTTACGCGAAATGTGCGAAACACGTACGTTTCGTGCATGAGCATTAAACTTTCTGAGATTTCGAGCGATGCGACTGTACTACTTCGCGAGAGCGAACTGCGGGACCGCATCAAACTTTCCCATTCGACGATCTGGCGGCTAGTCCGCGCCGGTAATTTCCCGCGACCCATTCAATTGAGTGAGCGCACGAAGGGCTGGCGGGCCGCCGACATCGAAACCTGGCTCGCCGAGCGCGCCGCTGCGGCCGAAGCGCAATGAGCGCTGACCGGATCGTGTTGCTTGAGCAGCACTGGCAGTTTCTTCGCGCCCGCGCAGTGGCCGATGAAGTCGCGCGCGAGCGCGAATATCAGAGCGCGACCAAGAAATCAGAGCTTGAACGGTTCGGGTTTGGACGCACGCAACAGCTTGTCCCCGCGCTGGTTATTCCGATCTGGTCCGTGCGCGGTGCAATCGAATCGTACCAGCTTCACCCGGACAAACCCCGGCTGAACCAAAAAGGCAAGCCGCGCAAATACGAAATGATGTCCGGTAGTCGAATGCTGCTCGATGTTCACCCGTGCCTGAGTCGCCCGCGCGAAGGGGGCAAGGTTCCGCTTATCGCTGAGCCCACGATTCCGCTGATCGTCACAGAAGGAATCGCAAAAGCCGACTCAGCGATTTCAATTGGCCTGTGCTGCATCGGGCTGCTCGGGATTTGGAACTGGCGCGGCTCGAACGAATCAGGCGGCAAGACCGCGCTGGTGGACTGGGAGTCAATCGCGTTGAACGGCCGCGCGGTCTATATCGCGTTCGATTCTGACGTGATGGAGAAGCGCGAGGTTCACGCGGGACTTGCCCGGCTCAGGGCCTTTCTCAAATCCCGCAAGGCTATAGTCAAGTTGATTTACCTACCGCCCGGCGATCACACCGAAAAGGTTGGGCTCGATGATTTCATCGCGGCGCAGAAGGCGGCCGGCAAGAACGACACTAACATTCGCGATGCGCTACTGGCCTTGGCGACGCGAGAACTACGAAAGCCGACGGGCGGCGGAGACACTGAGGCCGGTATCTATCGCGAGACACCGAATGGGTTGGTTCGGGTGAACCTACTGCACGACGGGAGTGAGGTGCTGGTCACGCTGACTAATTTCACCGCGCGGATAATCGCCGACATCACGCGCGACGACGGCGCGGAAACCACGCGAAGCTTTGAAGTTGATGTAAAGCAGCGCGAGCGCACGGCAGTCATCACGATCCCAATTGCGCAATTTCCGACAATGCGCTGGCCCGTGGAGGCGCTGGGCTCCGAGGCCGTGGTCTATGCGGGGCAAGGTACTACCGATCACACGCGGTGTGCGATCCAACTTCTATCGAGTGGCGTCGCGCGGCGAACTACATACTCGCATACAGGCTGGCGCCGCATCGGCGACGAATGGGTTTATCTACACAAGGACGGTGCCATCGGCCCGACCGGCGCGGTTGAGGGCATCGAGGTTTCCTTGCCGCCCGAGCTGGCCGCGTTCAAGCTTGAACTCCCTGCCGATCCAGCGGCCCTGAGACGTGCGGTCGCCGCGAGCTTGCGCTTGCTCGACTTAGGCCCCGATCGGATCACGGTCTCTGTTTTCGGTGCGGTTCCGCGCGCCATCTTGAGCGGCGCTGATTTTTCGATATTCCTTTACGGCCCGACTGGCGTTTTCAAAACCGAAATGGCGGCGCTGGCGCAACAGCACTTCGGCGCTGGGTTCGACGCGCGCCACCTGCCAACCAGTTTTACGTCAACCGCAAATACAAACGAAGCGATGGCCTTCACGGCAAAAGATGCTGTGCTGGTAGTCGACGAACTTCATCCGCCCGCAAGCGGCACTGAGCGCGAAGCGATGCACCGTGATGCCGCCCGGCTGCTGCGCTCGCAAGGTAACGCCGCCGGGCGAGGTAGGATGCGAGCCGATGGCACGCTGAGAGCTTCGAAGCCCCCACGCGGGATGCTGGTCGCAACAGGCGAGGAACTACCGCGAGGTCAAAGCGTTCACGCCAGGCTCTTCACCCTCGAAATTCTGAGGGGAGCAATCGACGTAAAAAAGCTTACCGCCTGTCAAGCTGACGCCGCGGCGGGGCTTTATGCACAAGCTACAGCGGCATTCATTCAGTGGTTGGCCGCGCACTTGGACGAAGCGCGTGTTGAGTTTGAAAAACTGCGCCGCGAAGCGCGGTCACAGTTTCATCACGATCACGCGCGCACCGCTGACATTCGAGCACAACTTGCCGCCGCCTACTCGATCTTCATCGCGTTCCTGGTCGAGACCGAGGTTATCGACGCCAGTCATGCCGTGCCGCTGCAAACGCGCATCGGCGCGGCCCTGAAAGAAGCCGCTACCGCACAGGCACAGTACGCGCAAAGCGCCGAACCTACGAGGGCGTTTGTTCGGCTGCTAGGCAGCGCGCTCGGCTCGGGCGCGGCGCACATAGCTGACCATGACGGCGGCGCGCCCTTGAGCTTAGAAAAAGGGTGTGGTTGGCGTTTGCTACACATCGGCGTTGGCACGAACGAGCGGACAGACTGGCAACCCCAGGGCTCGCGCATTGGATGGCTGGACAACGACGACTTGTATCTCGACCGCGATGCGGCCTACCGCGTTGCGCAGGGCATGGCGGCTGATGGCGTCGGCATCGAGGTTTCGGCCACCACCTTGACGCGGCGGCTTCGTGACAGGGGCGTGCTTCTCAGTACCGACCGCAATCGCGACACCTTGACTGTTCGGCTCACACTCGATGGGCGTCGGCGCGACGTGCTGCACCTTCACGCCAAAACTTTAGGGCTTTCTATGTCACCACAAGCCGACCAAACCGACCACGACGGCGGAAATGGTCGAGTTGTTGCTCGGGAAAACGGGTCTTTTGAACAAACCCGACCACAGAAAAACTGATGAAATCAGGTACTTATAGACTCTCGGTTGGGTTGGTCGGGTTTCTACAAGATAAAACGCCTACTAGTTGCGAGCCGAGACGGGCGCTGGTCGAGTTTCCTGAAAACCCACCCAAATCCGACTACGAACCCGACCACATCAGGGCCGCCAAGTGTGCTGATCCGGCCACCGACCGCGCCGCCTGGGCCCGCGACATAGTCCCCGACTCGCGCAACCCGCTCATCCCGCCCGACGTCCGCGCGAAAATCGAGAATATCGAACCGGAGGCGCGCGCTAAGGGCTGGCCGGCCGAGTTGCTCTGGAACTGCGGATTCTGGGACTACCCGCGCGGACTCGCCGGCGTGCTCGACGCCGAAGACGAGATCGACGAAGTCACGCCGGAGTACGTTGTCATCCTGAAAAGTCGCCGCGACCTACTGCGCTTCAGACGCCACGTCGGTTAATTAAAAGTTGATCAACAGTTACCGCATCAAACCGAGGTCACCGGTGAACCCTTGGAAATCGATCTTCAACAAGCTATTGAACGACAGCTGAAAGGGCCGATTTTCTGTCTCACCCGCCGCCGCTCCACCTCCGCGCAGCCCAGACCGCGCCCAACCCTGCGTCTATCAAGGACTTTGCAAGGTTTTATCAAATTGGTAGTCGACTTGGATAATGGAAATCCGGGTTAAATGGAGGGCGAGGAGTATATCCCCTCTCGCGTTCCCCCTGATCATGCCGCTCCGCGTGGGTCAGTTTTACTTCGGCGAACCCCCCGAGGTGGGGCGACTTTCAACCGGCGTTGACAAAAGACGCGTTCAGAACATCGGGAACTTTCTCAGTTCAATGTTCCTCTGCCGTTCCATTCGCCGATCAGTACGAAGGGAGCCCAAAAGTATGGAGAAGCCAGCGATTCCTGCTCACCAGTGACTGTGCTTCTGATCTGCTTCCGCATGGTCTCAAGGCGGGCCTCACGCAATGCATCAGCCTCGGAAACTCCGCTTTTGAGGTGTGTATAGAAAGATTCCATGAAGAAACTCGTGGACTCGTCATTCACGTTCCAAAGGCTCGCGACGACCGAGCGGCTCCCTGCAAACAGGAAAGCACTCGTCAGCCCGACGATCCCTTCGCCGCGAGACAATTTACCGCGCGCTGTCTCGCAAGCAGACAACACGACCAGACTCGCGTTCAGTCGAAGGTTAAAGATCTCGGACATTTTCAAAAGTCCATCGTCCGCCTGTCCAGTTAGGTCTGGCGATAAAATGAGCGCGGGCTGGTTAATCCATTTGACTTCGTCGCCCATGACGGCATGCGTGGCAAAGTGAAGTATGTGGTACTGGGTCAGGTCGAGCCCCATCAACGTTTTCTTTGTCGCTTTGCTGCCGAGATAGATGGAGTCCGAGTCGGACTTGATCCCATAAGCGGCCGCAACTCTGCGGACTTCCTCCGCCGAGTAGGGAAGGCGTTCGAAAGCGACGCCCATCTCCTGGTAAGCTCCGCGCGTGTTGAGTGCGACCTGCGCTGGTGCCGGACTTGATTGAAGAGATGGATCTCCGAAGGCCAAAAGCGCGTTTCGAGGTGATCCTTTGCCAGCCTCGAGGCGTTCAAGGGCCACGAGGACCGACGCTGACGGTGCGTAGCTGAAGTCGTACGTCTTTGCCAGATAGGCCTGCGACGCCAACGAGTCGGTTGACCGGTTCGGTACCTCGTCGGCCGCGATCAGTGCTTCGAAGGGCAAGTAGTAGAGAATATCATCGGGTACAATAATTATGTGATGCTTGTTGCGGATGTCACTACGGACCGGCCCGACTAGGGTGAGATAAAGCTCCTTCGCGAGTTTGACGTGAAGATCGACTTCCGCCTTGCCAATCAGCGGTGCTCTCAATGTAGGCAGGAATTCCTGCAACGCTTTGTTGATCAAATCCTGGCTGGGCAAGCGGTATACGTGTATCGCGCGATTTGTGACGACCCCAACGCCTGAAAACTCAGGGCCAAGGTCGTACTCAAGCAGCACTGCGTCGTCACCCAGAATAGCCTGAATGTCGGCGATTTCGGCAATCTTGGGGGAGGAAAGACTCTCGTACTTAGGATTCGCTGCAGCTATTTTTTCGTGTACCTCTCGCAACGCGGCTTCCTGATCGATCAGGGCTTGCTGCAAGCTCGTTTTCCTAAGATCCGAAATGCTTTCATCTGTAAAAGCGCTCTGAAGGGCTGAAAGCTTGGCCCGCAGCCGTTCCTCCCTTTGAACAAGCGTGGGATCTACGCCCTCACGAGCGCGCACGCCCGCTTCGTTCAAGAGATCCAAAAGACCGCGCGTCTTGCCCTTTTCGTGATACACGAAAGCGCGACTTAGTAGGTCCGTTGACGGAGTCTTAGCATACAATTTGAGACAGACTCGGGTCAGATCTTCGTAAGCGCCCCAGGTCTGTTCTCTCGAAGAAAGCTGTAGCCCCGGCAACTGCTGCTGGGCCCCAAGGCGCTCGAGAACCTCCGCCGCTCGCTCGTAATACCGTACGGCTCCCTCCAAGTCGCCTTGTTTTTCTCGAACCTCGCCCATCCGAGTGTAGACCCACACAATCTCCGGACTCTTGTATTTTTCCGCAATCGCCTCTGCGCGTTTGAGTGACTCAAGCGCCTTGTCATATTGACCAGCTCGGATGTACGCATCCGCAAGAAAAACAGAATCCACCGCAATTGCTCTGAGAGTCGCTTCTCCTTGTGCCGCGGTTTCGTTGGCGCCGATACGAGCCTGCAAGAACGATATCGCTTGCGCAGGTTCTCCATCTTGCGCAAGAAGCTCGCCCCACATCGCGCCTGTTTCGCCTAGAAGTAAAACCCGACCAATCGCCTTCGCGTTAGGATCTCTTATAATATTCGCTAAAAGCTCTTCTGCTTGGTGTCCGTATCGGAAGGAGGCTGATATGTCTCCCATGTACCAAGTCAGTAGGCCAAGCCGGATCAATGCAGCAGACTGGCCGTCGAGATCCCCGGCCTCTTTGCTTTCCTCAAGTGCGTACTCGTACCACTGCGCTGAGGCTTTATAGTCGCCGATTTGCCGATACACCTCCGCGATTTTGATCAATATAGTTCCCGAATCCTTGTAGGCTCCGATCGAGCGATATTTCTCGACGGATCGAGTGTAGAATCCAAAGGCTGCCGCGTAGTTACCTTGATCGCGTTCGATGTTGCCTCGTTCTGCTAAAATGATTCCCTCGGTTTTCGTCTGCCAGCGTTGATCTCCGGCTGACCCGAGCGATCGTGAAGCTGCGTCTAGGTAGTTCCGCGCGGCGTCAAAATCCCCCGACGTCTCGGCGAGATCGCCCAACTCCGCAAGAGCGGCCGTGTAATTCGGTTTTATTGCGAGAGCCTGTTCGTAAGCCTTCCGTGCTTCATCGGCACGCCCAAGATTTTTGTAACCATAGCCAAGCTCCAAGTAACACTCGGCGCAGTCAGGCTTGAGCTTGACAGCCTTGCTAGCGCTATCCACAGTCCGTTGCCACAGACCGAACGTTCGGTACGAAATCGCGAGGGCATGGTAAGCAGCGAAATTAGTGGAACCATTCAAGCGTTCCAAGGCTTGCAACGCCTTCCAACTGTCCGACCACTTTTCCAACTCAACATCCACGAACGCGAGACCCGCGTACGCGTCGAAGTAATCCGGCTTCAGTTCAGCCGCTTTGGCGTACGCGGACGCTGCTTCCCTGAGGCCATTCGTCGCTCTGTACGCATTCCCTAAGAGAGCGTACGCTTCGGCCGATTTTGGGTTCAGGCGAATCGCTTGTTGCTCGGCTGTTATTTCCTGCTCATTGCGCAAACTCCTGCCGAACGCTTCGCCAAGATAGAGGTACGCGGCGAAATTGTCGGGGGCCAGTCTGATCGCTTCGTTGAATTCCTTAATTGCATCGTCGAGTTGACCGTTCTGACTGTAAGCGATACCAAGCGCAAAGTGGTTCACGGCAAACGCTGGATTTTGACGAACGGCCTTTTCGAGAGGTTCGATTGCCTCTTTGGGTCTTCCCAGCGCCGTGAGGGCGTAGCCTAGACCTTCTTGAACTCCGGGGTCATCGGGCTTCAGCTTGTCAGCCTGCTGAAACGCAGCGAGCGAATCCTGCCAACGGCCTAGCCCTCGGTACGCAAAGCCCAAAAGAGAATACGGCAGATAGCCGAAATTGGCGTTGTCTTGAATTGCAGCATTGAGCGCATCCACCGATTCTTGCCATTGGCGAGCCTTTTGGTACGTGATGCCCAGCAGCAGTTCGATTGCGCTCCGCTTTCTTTTGTCTTGTTGTTGAACTTCGTTCAGGGCGGTTTTGTACTTCTCGATCCCGACTTCTACCTGCCCCGCTTGGATTGCGGCTTCTCCCTGTCGAAGCAAGTCATCGGGGTTGGCACCAGCCGATGACTGGGCTGCGGACTCTCCGACAGCCGAAGATGCAACCGACGAAACCCCGCTTCCTGAAAGCATCAGCGCGGCAAGCAGAATAAAAACCCTCCTGAGCTTGCCGCGACCGGAGCACCGCTCTGTGTTCATCGCCGCTCGCTGTCTAACGACAAAATTTGACTTGGTGATAAGGGATCAATCCAGTATCGAACGCTTGAGCCACGTCAGGGGCTAAACTGTCGAGCCGAATCTGAGTATCAGGAAGTTGATACCGGTCTATCTTGTCACTTCCAGCCGATTTATATGCGATAAGGTCGACAACGCCGTCGCAGTTCACGTCGTAGTAGTAAACGACCTGTTGCCACTTCGGATCGACGCCTTTGAAAACGGTATCGAGTTTGTCTTTCGTCGAAGCGCCCACGACACCATAGTCGGGCATATCCTGAGCCGCTCGAACCACGAACCACGCGTCTGGCGGAGGAGTCTCAGATTGCGTGTAAGCACCGGCAATGTGGTCGCCGAAACGTTCGATACGGCCAATCTCGCCATTCGCTTTGGCAGGAGCCTCGGCGACGCCGTTCGTCGATCTCTTGAGAAAGGTTTCAATTGTGTCGCTCGCGATAGCGTAGTTGAGTCCCTCTCCCTCCTTGCGAAAAGAGTTTATTCCGATGACTTGAGCCTTGTTGTTGAGCAAAGGACCCCCCGAATTGCCCGGGTTTATTGCCGTCTGCGTCTGGATGACAGTTGCGCTATGAGCAATGTTTTCGTCCTTCCATTCGTACTTCGGTCTGATTTGGCTGATGGTTCCCGTTGTATACGTCCATACCTCACCCTCGGGGTGCCCTATGGCATGGACGTCGTCACCGACCTCCAGTTTGGAAATGTCGCCCATGGAAAGAGGATGTAGCAGCCGCGATGGAGCCTCGACTTTCAGCATTGCTAGGTCGGAAATCTCGTCTACCTTGATTGGTATCGCTGCGTAAGCGAGGTCCTTCCGTACCTCAACACCTCTTTCCGGCTTGAAAACGACGGCAACCCGTTTTGCGTCGCGAACCACGTGGTAGTTGGTCAGGATTTCTCCTGTGCTGCTGATAAGAACGCCACTTCCGAGAGCTTTATCGGTCACGACCAGGACTGTTGCCGGCGCCGCTTCTCTGTAGACGGCGGTGTCGACGGCTCCTCGTGTTTGTTCCAAAATGAGAGTCTTGGGGAGGCTTTCCAGTGCCGCCAAAACACGCTCATTCAATGCCTGAGAGCTTGCCGAGACCGGCGCAATAGCGGGAACTATTCGCTTGCCAAATGCGCTCTCGGCAAAGGCTCCTACGCCTTCCTGAGCAACTTGGCTACTGGACCTTCCCGGCTGAGAACCGACTCCTGAAGAATGCACCAGCTCAAGTGCCATGACTGCAGCGACGGCAGCGCCAGCGACCCCCAGAACTACGCGAAAACCACTTGCGGAAGTCCACATAGACCCAAGAGTTGATGCTATTCGCTCGAATAGAGTGCTTTCGGCTTCGAGGGTTGAAGACGCGTCGCGTCTGACCATAGAAATGACCTCCCGTAGCAGAGCCGGTGGTGGTTCCGGGCCTTTGGCTTCGAGACGGACCAACTCGCGGAGGTCGATGAGACGGTTGACGCAGAGAGGGCAAGACCGCAGGTGCAACTCAAGAGATTGCTTGACCTCCGAGCCGAGCTTGTCGTCAAGAAAGTCACCCAAGGTCTTGATCGGGGGGCAGTCAGGGCCAGCCATCTGACTTAGCTGGCGCATGACTCTCTGGTCGACTTCATTCATCGTAACCTGAGCCTGGCTTCTTCCCGAGACAATGCGGCGGAATGACGCTTTGCGCCGGCTACGGAGCCCCGCAGTCCTGAGGAATCACTCCGCGTGGCTCGAACGCCAGTATTCTCCTTCGGAACCGTAAAAGTCGAAGCTTCCTTCTTCATTGTCCTAAAGGACTCTTGAGGGCCATCATTTTTCCCTCGTGATGAGCCCGGCCCTCTTGAGGCATTCGCCTATCGCTTCTTTCGCCCTGTAGTACTTGGAAGCTACGGTGCCGTGCGGCAGCTCCAAAGTCTCCCTAATTTCCTTGTAATCAAAGCCTTTTTCTCTCATCCAGAAGATTTCCTGGTCAACGAGCGAGATTTGCTGAATGCAGCCATTCAGCTTCATTCGAATGTCTTGGCTGATCGCGAGATCTTCGGGCCCCGGCGAAGGATCGGCGAGTGAAGCGGCGAAAGATGTGTCCGGACCGCCTTCGTCTTCAACGGATGCGGGCTGCTCGAAGACTTCCAGTTTGCGGCCATGTCTGCGCAAGCAATTTCTCGCCTCATTTTCCGTAATCGTCTTTAGATACGAACGGAATTCATGCTCCGAAGATCCCCGAAAGCTCTCGAGCCCACCCTTGAGGAGGACCGCGAAGACGTCCTGAAACAGATCATCAAGGGTTTCTCTTTCGATATTTCGAAACTTCCGCAACAGACGCCAAACTAGCGGACCGTATTGGCGCACGATTGTCTCCCAGGCCTGCTCCTCCCTCGCTGAGGCTCGCGCGACGAGATCTCGTATCTCCATCGTCGCCTCAGACGCGGACTTTTAGAGCATGGAAAAAAACCGGTGACAGGAGTCTCCATTATACAAGAGCGCCGATTCAGAGAGACGGCGCCGGAACAAACAAATGGAGGATTCGGCGATGTTGAATATCAAATGGCTCGGAAAGATCGTGCTCGCGGCGGCCGTTACACTCACGGCGGCTTCCCCCTCTCGCGCGGATGAGTACGTACACGGTTACTACCGCAGTAACGGCACTTACGTCCAGCCTTATTTTCGGAGCGATCCGGACGGAAATCCGTACAACAATTACAGCTATCCGGGCAATTGGAACCCGTACACGGGTCAGGTCGCGCCTGGAAATCCGGACACCTACCTCAGGAACTATTACGAGCGCGAGGGGGGCTCCAACGGATACGGATCAGACTACGGCGCCGGCTCAGTTGATGGTTACGCCTCGGATGACGGTCCCGGAGACGAGTGACGGCGCGTGGAATCGACCAACTAAAGGACAAGGGTTAAAGAAAAATGAATCAGAAGAAAAATTATTCTCTCTGGCCGTCGGTGGGCGATGAACTCGCGGCAATCCTCGCCGCTCGCCAGGGCTTTCACGCGGCCATGTACTGCTCAATCGTAACGGCGGTCTGCGCGGTCTTGGGCGGTTTCGGATTTCAGATTCTGGGGCTCGACCTGTGGAGTCTGATAGACGCGGGTCTGATTGCCCTCTTAGCGGTCGGGATTCGCCGAATGTCGAGGACAGCGGCGGTCGCGGCGCTTCTGTACTACGTTGCCGGAAGGATAGATCTGTGGGCCGAGTATGGCCTTCAGAATCCGGTCATCGCCGGAATCTTCGTTCTGATGTTCCTGTCGGCCGTACGTGGCACATTCGCCTATCACCGGTTGAAGCGACGATCCGAGGAGCTGAATGAGGACCCGGCAGTACATCTCAACGAGAAAATTTCGCTCGGTACGGTCATATGAAAGTCCGGACAACCATTGCCTGCGTTATAGGGCTGGCCTCTGCTCTGATGGTTCCAAGAGTCGCGACGGCGAGGGAATATCGCGTTTACTCGCTACACTCACCAGTACACGTCAGGAGCTACATCCGGCATAACGGGCAATACATCGGTCCGCATTTCAGAACTGCGCCCAATCACACCAAGCTAGACAATTGGAGTAATCGCGGAAACGTGAATCCGTACACCGGGAAACTCGGATGGAAGCATCCATTTTAGGATTCGTACTCTGCGCCGCGAGCGAATGCCGCGCTCCAACTATAGGTCTGACGCACGGAGAGTTACCTATCCTCGGGACTGCACGATGCCCAACGGGGAGGAAGTTTTTTCGAGTGACCGTGCCCAGACATTTGTCCGTGTTTCTCCGATTCGACATTCGGATCCGCGCGCGTGAGCGCACCGCGTAAATGCGCAAGCGTGAATGCCCGCGATTCAGGGTTTTCCGTTGCCGTATTGTAGTACCTGTACCTTCTCGACCGTGATTAGTCCCGAGCCCATCATCTTGTCGAGCACCGGCAGGAACGCGTCGATTCTCACCTGGCTCTCGACTATCTCGATTACCATTGGCAAATCTTCCGATATCCGCAGAATTTTCGCCGAATACAGGTGGCTGGACTTCCCGAAACCCATGGGCCCGCGCAGCACAGTTGCGCCGCCCAGCTGAAGCTCGCGTGCCTTCAGCACGATCGCTTCGTAGAGTGGCTTGCCGCCCGAGCGTTCGCTCTCGCCGATAAAAATTCGAAGCAGCACCGCATCACGTGGAATTTGCATCACTAAATCCCCGGTTGAGCGCAGCAGCCGCGATATAGCCGATCCATACTGACAGCACGCAGCGCAGAACCAAACCGCCGGCGTTGGCGGCCGCGCGGCCAGGAGATCTGCGGGCATCGGTCGAGCCAGCGTGATAAAGACGGGAAGCATGCTCGAGCCTAACTTCGATCCCGTCCCGACGTCGGTTCAGATCGGGAGTTGCGGCTATACGGCGCCGTGTCGAGCATAGTAAGCAGGATACGGCCGCAGACACATCAGGACATCGGTCGTTTAAGGGAGGGGAGAATGAAAGCGCGAATCTTGTTAGTCGGTGTGTTGTTCCTAACGTTACCTGTTGCCTATGCTCAAAACGATAGAGGCAGAGGCAATTCGTCAGGTCAGGAAACCAATACGGCCGAGCTGTTCGGCGGTCCTGCGGTTGCCGAAAACCAACAAGGGCGACCATTTCAATCCCCGACTGTCATTGACAGCCAGGGAAAGAGGTTGGTCCCTCCTGAGCGGGGAAGAAGTTCTTCGCAAGATTGACGGCATTTGGTTCGGTCTTCCAATTTCAACCAACGGGTTCGCTAATACTAGTATCCCTAGTTTGTTTTATGCGACGACCGGCACCGGGCCGCCGTACGAACTTTCCCTGGACACGGGACCCCTTACAGAACTTGTAAATACCGTCGTAAATACTGTTCCGTTCGGCGCTGCTTTTAGGGGTCTTCAATGGAAGTTTATACTACGTCAATATGGAACCGCCGCAAACGCGCAACCGCCAATCGCAGCAGAATTTGACTTAAAAACTGGAACCGCCAGCTGCGAACACTTTAGTCAGGCGACCGCTCAAATTAATGTCCAAATAGGTATACTCGATCTCTCCACCTTAGGCTTCCTGCCCCCGTTCAGTCTGAGCGAGGTAAGGCCGCGAAGGTAGATGCATGGTCGCCGCCGGTTCGTATCAAATCGAGTTGTGCGATCGCCTTGCTGAGGTCGTGATAGCTCGCGAGCGGAAGCGCGGCTTCGAGATATTAGACGGCCGTGATTGGCGCTAACGACCTAGACGAGTTGCGCGATGAATGCGCACTATGTTTTTTCGTTGCCGTTTTGATTTAGGAAAACTAGACCCGGGGGGAAATGGCGCACGACTGTCTTCATAAGCCACTCGGCTCGAGGGACTCCATCATCAATACGTTCGAGTTTGAACTTTGACTATGGACAGGTTGCGGCTGCCACGATCGCAGAAATATCGAGCGTGAACCGCGCGGAGGTCGATATGTCGAATGATCAGAGAAAAGTAATCGCGGGGGCGGTCGCGGCCAGCGTGTTCAGTGTGGCGTTCTTTGTGCTCGTTTTTCGGCTGACGGCCATCGGCCAGACGCCACCCGGCGGGATTGAGACGTCATGGCGGCTCGAATACGCGCTCAGGTGGGAAGTCTTTGCGGCGCTATGTCTGCTGGCCGGCGTCGGGAAGGTCGCGAACCGGCGGTTCTTCAGCCCCGACGCGATCGGGGGCGGCACTTCGCCATCAATCGAGATCGATCAGCGCTACCTTCAGAACACGCTGGAGCAGTTGGTGCTTGCAATCAGCGCGCACCTAGCGCTCGCCACGATTATTGCGCCCGAGTCGATCCGCGCCGTCGCAGTACTAGTCATACTCTTCGTGATCGGGCGCGTGACATTCTGGATCGGCTATCACAGGTCGGGACCTGCGCGCGCATTCGGCTTCGCCACCACGTTCTATCCGACCGTCGCCGTGTATGCGTTCTTGGTGTACCGGTTCGTTGCGTAGCTCCGGGCATGCTGGCGTGAGAGTGGCGGGTCAGTCAGTCGATACTGTCAATCGGGCTTGAGTGTCTGAACTTCATCGGTGTCTGATTTCAGTTTTAAGCCGAGGCGCTGCTGGCGTACCGTGCAGCGGCGTCTGTTTCATCGCGCCGGCCATACAGGATGGCAGCAATTGCGATTAGCAAGATCGCGGGAATGTAGACACCCAGCACGTCGGTCAAGAGATGCTCAGTCGAGAGCAAACCCGCCGCATGTGAGTACAGGTGCAACGCGGAATGCATGACGCTCGCGACTGCGGCGACGGCAATCGCGATCGCATTGCGGCGTGGATTCAGCGCGGCTGCCGCCAGCCCCACGCCGACGGCGAGGAAAAAAGTCCCGCCGTCCATAACAAGGTGCATGTTGTATGGCCCCGTCTCAGGCATCTCCGGCAACAGTTTGAAGAACCAAGCGTTGGGGAAGAAGAACATCTCGATCCCGGTGACGAGGTCCATCATGGCAATGATCCACAGAACCAGAACGATCCAGCGGGGCGGATTGGACTTCATACGATGCCTTCTCCGGATGCGCGACGTCGGAAACGCGTCGGATGCACTGTTCGATGTTTAAATCCGAAAAGCATGATGGTGGTGATATGATCAGTATCTGGTGGTGCGCGATTCGAGCACGCTGCTCTTCGCGTCCGAGCCTGCGTAATTTACGAATCCAGTGCAAGCAGTAGCGGTACACTAAGATCAGAAAGAATTCGGGAAAGAGGAAATCCAACATTCCCCCCTCGCTGGCGACCCTTCGGCGATCAATCCATGACGATCTCACATCGACCTCGTCTTGCCAAAGTTTTCGGTACCACGTTGTTGTCGCAGACTGGGCGCATCGTCAGCCGCGATGGGCGCATCGTCAGCCAGTAAAAGCAGGATCAATCCGCTGACGAGAAAAATCGCAAGCGCCGCGGATCGTGATAAAGACAGACTATGCTTGAACCCAACTTCGACCCCGCGCCTGTAGCTGTTCGCATCCACGATGCGGCTACGTATCGCTTTGCAAAGGGCCTCTGTGGTTGCCGAAAAGATTGACCCAGCGGGTCGGCCGGCTCGTCAGATCGAATTTGTGCGACCGCCATGCCGAAGCTCTTCATTGCTCGCGAACGGCCACGCGGTTTCGAGGTACTCGACCGCCGCGATATGCGCTAACCACATGCCAGAGCAGCATGCTAAAAAAGTGTGAATCGACATGCTCGCGCCTTCTCAATTCCCGCTTCAGCTCGTCAAGCTAGTGCCCAAACCGTTTGACGGCGACGATTGGCTCTTCGAAATAAAGCACGACGGATTCCGAGTGGTCGCCATTCGGGATGGCGCTTCGACCCGCCTGTACACACGCAATGGTCGCGACATCACGCGAGGCCATCGACAGCTGATTGAAGAGTTGGACTCTCTGAAGGAAAAGCGATTCGTCCTGGACGGCGAGCTGGTGGTGCTCGACGATGACGGCCGCTCCAATTTCTCGCGGCTGATGAATGGGCGGATCGGAACCCACTTTTACGTTTTCGACTTGCTCTTGCTCGGCAGGAAAGATTTCAAGTCCTTACCGCTGGAAGGACGTAAGATCGCGCTCAAGAATTTGCTCGGCACAAAACACAAAAATGGCGACAGTGTGCGGCTCTGCGATCACATCATCGGCCACGGAAAGGCATTCTTCGAAACGATCAAGGAGGCAGGGTTGGAGGGAATGGTCGCCAAGCGCCGGCAATCGCTTTACCATGGTCGCCTGACCGACGATTGGCGCAAGGTCAAATGCATGCGGCTGCATCACTTCGTGGTGGGTGGATGGGCAGAGGATTTCGGCGCGGTGCTGATAGGCGAGCATGTGGATGGCCAGCTGCGGTACTTGGGCAAGGTCGCTTCTGGATTCGACATCTGCAAGCTCGAATCCATCACTCGCAAACTCTCGCCTCGCAAGGCGTCGCCATTCGCGGATCCGACACCGGAAGCTGACGTGCAGTTCTGCGAGCCGACAGTGCGCGTCCCAGTGCAATTCTTGGCGGTCACTGAGAGCGGATATCTAAGACACGCAAGCTTGAGACTCTTCGCTTAGACGGAGGAAAATCGTGGATGCTCTGACTGGAATCATCGCGGGCTTAGATGAGATGCGCTCCGATCTTGCGGAGTTCTATAAGGACCTGCACCGACATCCCGAACTATCGATGCAGGAGCAGCACACATCTACGAAGGCTGCAGAACGCCTGCGTTCCGAGGGATACGCGGTCACGACCGGCGTTGGGCGCACCGGAGTTGTGGGCATCCTCGACAATGGCGTCGGTCCGACCGTGATGCTGCGGGCCGACATGGATGCTCCCGGTTCATGAACAGACCGGGCTTGAGTATGCGAGCACCGCGACCGGCGTCGACCTCGACGGCGAACCGGTCCATGTGATGCACGCGTGCGGCCATGACATGCACGTCACCTGTCTCAGCGGAGCCGCCGCTCTGCTGGCGCGCAACCGCGACCGCTGGGCGGGCAGGCTGATGATGGTCTTTCAACCCGCGGAGGAAATCGGGGGCGGCGCGCAGGGAATGATCGACGATGGCCTGTTCTATCGCTTCGGCAAGCCCGAGGTCGTCCTCGGTCAGCATGTGACTCCGGCGCCCGCCGGGAAGATCGGGTGGCGGGCCGGGACGGCGATGGCGGCCGCGGACAGCTTCGAGATTAAGCTCTTTGGGCGCGGCTCGCACGGCTCAAGGCCGCAGGCAAGCATTGATCCGGTGGTGATGGCAGCGTCGGTGGTGCTACGGCTGCAGACGATCGTGGCCCGTGAGGTGGACCCCAGCGAACAGGTGGTGGTTACGGTGGGCAGCCTGCACTCGGGCACCAAGGAGAACATCATACCGGACCAGGCGTCCATCAAGTTGAACGTGCGCACCTTCTCGCCCGATGTTAGGCAGCGCGTGCTCGATTCGATCAGGAGGATTGCCACTGCGGAAGCGACGGCCTCGAACGCTCCGCGTCCGCCGGAGTTTCGGCCTCTCAATCAGTTCCCGATGCTAGTGAATGATCCCGAGGCGATGGGACGTACAATCAATGCTCTGACGCGGCACTTCGGCGAGAAGCGGGTCGTCGAGCGGCCTCCCGTGAACGCCAGCGAAGACTTCGGGCTGTTCGGAACTGCGGCAGGAGTGCCGTCGGTGTTCTGGACTTTCGGTGGCCTGGATCCCGAGTACGTGGAAGCCGCGGAGCGAGAAGGCCGTCTGGCTGAGATTCCCGTCAACCACTCGCCACTGTTCGCTCCCGTGATCGAGCCCACACTTTCGACCGGCGTCGAAGCGCTGGTGGCCGGCGCGCTGACGTGGCTACGTTCCAGGTGAGCGCGAGCATTACATAGACCGAGACGTACAGGCACTTCCGCACAACCGCTGCGGGGTCTGCCGGGGTCTCGAATCTTGAAGGGAAAATGTGTCCGCATGTGCTCGTTGACATCGAACGATCGGGTGTAGGATGCGAGCTGTAAACGCGTAGAGACTATTTTCAAACCAACATGAAGATTCGTCGAATCGCCAATCTCGTTGTGCTTTCGTTCGTTTTATCAATCGCGTTTGCCACCGCTGCCCGCGCGGACGACAAGGCGGTGCCTGGGTGGGATCCCGCTGTGTTCCGCGATGCAAGCACCATCAAGATAATGACCACCGAACCTGATGTCGGAGAGCATTGGTCAAACTTGTGGGTGGTCGTCATCGACGGGCAGCCGTACGTCCGGCTTGGCGATCGTGCATACGGACGGATTCAGAAGAACATGACCAGCCCTTACGTGAAGTTGAAGGTGGCGGACAAAGAATTCGACAAGGTGAAGGTGGAGGAGATGCCAGACATGAAGGAAAAGGTCGCCGCCGCGATGGCTGAGAAGTACTGGATGGACATCATCATCAGGCACGAGTCGCATCCGATGGTCGCTCGTTTAGTTCCAGAGGCTCCTCCACCCGAGACGTCGTCACATTGATGCGCTGCCAGATTTGCTGACGGAATTATCCGTCACCACTGCTACTTGGCAACGGACTCGTGTGCCTTATATGGACCGAGCGAAAGGCGGTCGCGTGCGACGACGCATGCTGAAAGAACTTCAATTTCTCGGTAAGAGGATACGGATGGAACTGCAGATTCTCGACACTGAAAATATAGCTGGAAACGGCTTCACACCCCCATATAGGTTGATACATGCCGTCAGAACGACCGTGGACCGTTCAGCCTTACCACCCCATCGCGCAGCTAGCGGATAATCTGTGGACGGTCGACGGTGACATCAGCGTTCCGGGCGGCAGTCACTTCGTCCGCAAGATGGCGTTGATGAATCTGGGAGACGGCCGCATCGTGATTCATAGCGCGATTCCTCTTAGTGAACCCGACATGAACGCGATCGAGCGATGGGGCGAGCCCGCGTTCTGTATCGTACCGAATCGCTTTCATCGCCTCGACGCGCCGGCCTTCCTCAGACGTTATCCGGCAATGAAGGTAGTCTGTCCCGCGGCCGCTCGGCACCATGTTGAAAAGATAGTTGCAGTAGGCGGCGATTATTCGATTCTCCCGCGCGAGCTTGAATGGCGTACGCTGGCGACACGAAGCGGCGAAGCTGTGTTTGTCTCACGCGATAAAGAGCGGAGCTCTCTGATTTTCTGCGACGCGTTGTTCAATTCGGCGCATTTTGGAGGGGCGCTCGGCTTGATGCTGAGATTGATCGGCTCGACGGGAGGTCCGCGCGTCACGCCGCTCGCAAAGTTCGCGTTGGGCGTTGATCGTGAGAAGCTGGCTGTGCAGTATCGGGAGTTGGCCGCCGTCCAGGGATTGCTGCGGTTGATTCCCGGCCACGGAGACAATATCGAGCACGAAGCGGCCGCCGTTCTACGTGCGGTCGCCGACAGGATCTGAGGGCGCGGGCGCCGGCCGAATCGGCACGCTGCCCTGCCTCAAATAGTCAGCCTCAAAACCGCCGAGGAGGAGAGCGAGAGGTCGGACCGAAATTTGTTTCATATCGCGCAAGCTGAATTAATAGAGAGCAAACGACGAGCCCGACTTCGATCAGTCCCGACAGCTGCTCAGATCGGAACGACGCGGCTACCGGCGCCGCGGCAGTCACCGAGAAGCGAGAAGAAGGCATTGCCGCCACCAACGTGGCAGCGGCAATGTCCCTAGTTAGACGCGAGAATCCGGGTCAGTCACCGAACCCGCAGGTGCAGATGCCATGCCCTGAGCCGTGCAAGTTGATGAATTCGCATTCGGTGAAGAGCTGCTCAAATTCACCAACGTCAAGACGGGCAAATTGGAACTCCTCGACCGACGTGCTGGTTACAAACCCAAAGGGCGGCGTGGCAGTAGCCTGATTGCTGGCCATCGACTCGGTATGGTTGATCCATGCATGTATTCCGTGAGCCAGCGGGAAGGGTACGGTTGCACTGTTCTTGCAGACGGAGGGCGGCCCCTGGGATGCCGGCACAACACCTAGGATCTTGATTACGCCAGCCTCCGTAGATTCCTTGCTGATGAGCGGATTCGAGGTCAGGTCACTTATCACTGAAAGGGTCCTCAACGAGTTGGCGGATAGATCGCATTGGCAGCATTCCTGCATTTCCTGCACATCGTTGAACACATAGATATTCGCGCAAACGTCACCCGAAAGGGCACCATCTGGCAATGGCGGTAGCGCTGCTAGTGTGTCATCCATTGCGGGGGCGAGGACTCCGAAGTTGCCTGAGTTCACGATACGGAGCAGGGCGTCGCCTGCGCCGCCCGAATGACCCGCTCCGCCGTAGCCGCCCTCCGATTTGCCGAAGGCGGTCGACGTGTCATAGTAGCTCAAAAGGTAAACACCGCCGCCATCACTCACCCTTTGGACCACCTGCGCGAAAGCTTGCTGCTGTGTTGCTCGGAATCCGGGACCCGCGTACCAGGCCGCAACTCCGAGCAACGCCGCTAAAGTCAAACTGCCGATTCGTTTCATACATTCCTCCCTGAAATGTTTTCCGTTCCCCCTACGCACGTTGCGGATGCTCCTCTCTAACTGAGGTCGACTTTTTATAACAGTCTGGCTCAGTACGAGCAATTCGACCCAATAGGCGGGTCGCGAGGACGGTCGCGTTGATGCGCTCTGAAAAAGGAACGGGCCAGCGACCAGGACGGAAGCCGACCCGCTGCCGACTGGGGAAAGGGGGGCCAAACCCAGGTCAGCATCACTCTCGTACTAAATTGCCGCGCGAGCGTCTATCAACGCCGAGATGTCTGGTTACAATGTACCCTGCGAGCGGAAAATGACCTTCATCGTGCTCGAGAAGACATCCGCGGCGAACGGCAAGATCCGATACATACAGTTCGGGGAAGCGCACGAGACCGTCAAGGAGGCCCGCAAAGCGGCGCAGTTCCCTGGCTTGCGCGATCCCCTCATCATCGATCTCTCGCGCGGCGAGAAGGTCGAAAACCAAAGTTCGCTACGACTGCGAGATGCTGAAGGCCACAGCCGCGTACGGCCTCAAGGATCGCGAGGACGGGCGCGCTGACAGGTGCTGGCCATGCTCCAACCCGACTTCGACCCCGAGCCCAGGACTCTCCGAATCCATCGATGTAAGTACGTGTCGAAGTGCAAGAAGCCGCACTGCCCGGAGCGTGCGATCCTGATCGCCGAGAAAGTTGACGGCGCCGGCCGTCACATTCGGCAGATCGAATTGTGCACGCGGCACTGCAACGTCGTCATCGAGCGCGAGCGGACTTGCGGACTGGAGATCTCCGATCGGCGAATAGCGTCTCACCCGGCCCTTAAGAAAAAAGGCCCGGCGCGTGAGCGCGAGGCCTTTTGGGATGCGGCAGACGGACTGCGGGCATCTATGGGCGAGCGAGGTTCGCTCAGCCTACGGGCACATCTGTCGACAGCCCGGTTGCAATCAGATCGGCTTCAGGGTTCGGATTGTCGAGGGCGGCCTTCGCAAAGAACTTCTGCCACTCTGAATCGGCTTCGATCTTCGCCGAAAACTCACCATAGGCTTTCCAGTCCGCCGTTTCTGTGATGAAGACTGTGCACGGCGCATTGGTTCCAACTATCTGATTCACCACGCGAACCCGCGCACCAAGGCGCTCAATGATTTTCTTGGCAGTCGCCACGTCCGCCATAAATTGCTGTGCCTTACCCGGACGCAATCGATATGCCGCCGTCTGAAGTACTGCCATAACTGGACCTCCTCAATTTTAAGCCCGAATTTATTTTAGATTCGCACGACACCCGGCGGTTTGCACCAATTCAGTGCTTTGACGCTCGATTTGATCGTGGCACCGATGAAGCCTCCCTCGCCAAACTACCGCACCGCAGGATTGGCGAGGAATGAGTCAATCTAAAGCAATCATATTCACATCACCTCCTCTTTTGGCGGATTGCCGCCTGCGGACACGAAATAGGTTCATTCTCCTCAATACAGTGCATAACCCGTTCCCAACTTAAGCGAAGAAATGGGCGCGACTACTAGACCCTTTATCTTTGCGTGCTCTTACTTCGAGTGCTTCTAAAGGGAACATCTGGCGCGCTTCGCAACAGAATCCATACATGCCGCCACTTTCTTAGGCTCGGGCAGAGGGAACCTCGATTTGGCGAGCGATGCGAGGTCAGATCGTCATCGAGCGCGAGCGCTCTCTCGCTTGAGATTTGCGACCGACGATAGAACCACGATTCCGAGGCATACATTCCCTCTCAGTGTTTAAGTCGGCTACCAACTTTTTCCATGAGCGCCGGAAATTCCCTCCCCACCTCTAGGACGTTCCGCCTCGCGAATTTTTTTTTGTAAGTTGATCGCTAGGCTTCAGGCACTTTCTGCTCGGGGTGGCGGAGGCCACCCCCGGGGTGCGTATTGCCCAAAAGGAGCATTTCGGGCAAAGGCGACCGAGCCAAACCATCGAGGAGTCAAGAAAATGGCCACTGTAATTCCCCTTCCCCAAGCATCGAAATGGGCAAAGCAGGACAAGCTGCCGCCTATCCGGCAGCGCAATCAGGCGAGCCGAACACGCGAGTATCTGACTCCAACTGAGGTTGAACGCATGATCGTCGCCGCGCGCCACGGCGGCGGGCGCCTTACCGAACGCGACGCGTTGTCGATCATGATGGCTTACCGACACGGTCTCCGCGCGTCAGAACTAATCGCCTTGCGATGGGAACAGATCGACTTGAAGGCGGGATTGCTCCACGTTGTGAGACTCAAACACGGCTCACCTTCTACCCATCCGCTGCGCGGCCCGGAACTACGAGCGTTGCGCGCGTGGAAGCGTGCGCAGGGTGACGCGACGCCCTATGTGTTCACGTCGCTGCGTGGCGGCCCCATGACAAGGCGCACGGTGCATCATGTGATCGCGCTAGCCGCTAAGGCGGCCGGAATTGATTTTCCGGTCCATCCCCACATGCTGCGACACGCCACCGGCTTCTATCTCGCGAACGCCGGCCAGGATACGCGCGCGATTCAGCTTTACCTCGGCCACAAGAACATCCAGCATACCGTGCGCTATACCGAACTCGCGGCCGATCGATTCAAAGGCTTCTGGAAGGACTGATCATCGGGTTTGACTGGATCGATGCCTTGCGGCTTCATTCGACGCCCCCAATTCGACCGCGATTTCGTCGTTAAGCGTCGGACGGTCCAGGCTTCCAATCGGTGGAGCGAGCCCACTCGAACGCCCCGGCCATGATGCAGTCGCAGACCGGGTCTTTGATCGTAGAATAGGCGTCCATGTCGGCTGTGAAGTGGCGCGCCAGATTTTTCTTCACCTGGGCGTAGGCGTTCGCGGCCCGCGGTGGGCGCGCAGGTAGTCACGGAACAGCAGTGCGTAGCGATAGTTGAAGCGTCCACGCACCCGAATGTGCAGGTTGACGGCACGACTGTTCATTCTGAAGAAGCGTTTCTCTAACTGTTCTGAAGAAAGTTCCGTTTCGGGCGGGCAATGATCGCGAAGGTATTCGCGATACTCAAATCCGATGGCCTCGACACGCTCCTTCCACGCCATTGAAAAGTCGGCGACTCCCATCTGAACATCAATGATGTCCTTGGCGCCCAAGCCCGGTATCGAAGTCGATCCAATATGATGAATCGTCAATGCGGCGCTTCCAACCGCGTCTCTGATCTGTTTTCCGATTTCATGGAACTCCGCTGGCCATGCGCGATTGTACGGGACGATTTCGATTTTCATTTTACCACCCTCATCCAGACTCCTGCGTTTTGCAAACCACCAGTTGCAGGCGGCGTCATTTCAATTTCTCGGCCCGGCGCGGACCTGACCCCGCCTTGTTCAGCAGTTGTTCGAGGAGCGCGACCGCATGAGCGAGACTTGGATGCGTGGCGACCGAATCGGCGAATTGTCGCGTTCTCTGTTTGACGCCAGCATCATCGAGCACTTTGGCGATCGCGTGTTCGATCTCCGCGGCAGTGGCTTCCGGGCTGGCGACCGAACCGATGCCGAGTTGCGCGACTCTGTCCGCCACCATCGGCTGGTCGCGACCCATCGGGAAACAGAGCATCGGCACTCCGAAAGTCGCGCCTGCCATCGCCGAACCATGCCCGGCGTGGCAGATGAACAGATCGGCCGAGCTGAGCACGGCTTCATGCGGGACGAAGCTCACGACCGCTGTATTTTCGGAGGCCGTGAGTGAATCGGGGGAAACGGCGCGACCTGTCGTCACCAGCGCCTCGACCTCGAGATTTCCCAGGGCGTCGCAAAGCCGTTGCAGGAGCGCGGCCTGGTCCTGGTAGCCGGTACTCAGACTGACAACTACCAATGGCCGGCCGGGCATTCGCCGACTCCAGGCGTTCGTGGTTTTGCTCGTCGAACGAAGCGGGCCAACGTGCACGACGTTGGGAGCGTGCGTTTCAGCCGGATCGAACGACCGATAGCTGAAGACTAGGACGACTTCGGAGCCTTCCATGAGCGCCACCGAGGAGGGGAAGCTTCCGGCTCCCAGCTCGGCTGTGTAGTCGTTGATCTCGTTGAGGCGCGAATCGAAGACGGCTCCAAAGGTCCCGGTCAAGATGCTGTGGACTGCGTGCTGGAGAACCACCACCGGTATTCCGCAATGGCGGGCCGCAACGAGAGCCTGAAGTAGCATGACGTCGACCAGCAAAAGATCCGGGCTTAGGCGGTCGATAGCCGACAGAAGCTCCGAGCCAAAGCCCTTAGCTATGCACAGGTTGTCGAGAGCAAAGGCCAGGTCTTCTGGGAAGGGATTTCCTGAATTCCACTGGAATACGCCGTGCAAGGGGTCAAACTCAGCGCCGTCGTCTTTGACCTGCGATCGGAGCGAGTCGTGCGCGAGTACGTGGACCGAGTGACCTCGCGCAATGAGTCCCCGAACCAGCGCGCGCTCTGGCGGGAAATTGCCTGCGCCGTCCCATGAATTCTCGACATTATCCCTCCTGGTCGCGTTGCCGTGAGGATGTCATTCCGGACCCTACCGACTCCGCCGCTTCCATGTCAGGCCGCGGTCCCCTCTTGCCGGCAATCGCATCGAGCGCGGGCCATATCGCGCTCCTCGAAAAGTGTGCATGTGCAGATTTGGCACGCACCCTTTACGGAACAGCGCGACTTCAACGCGAGCGAACCCAGCTACCCGCTTAGCTCGTCGAGCAGCGCCTTGGCGTCTTTCAGGTCGGCGGTGTCGAAGCCCTCGGTAAACCAGTTGTAGATTTCGGCGAGAATCGCGCGTGCCTCGTCGCGCTCGCCTTGTTTTTCCAGCAGCCGTGCCAGGCTAGTTCCGGCGCGCAGCTCTAGTGATTTCGCGCTCTGCGACCGTGCCACTTCGATCGCCTTGCGGAGACATGCCTTGATGCTCGGCGCGTCGGCGTTCGATGAATGCAAAAGCTCTCCCTTAAGACGGAATAACTCCGCCTCGTAGAAACGCTCGCCGGATCGCTCGACTCGCGCGATGGCCTGGTCCAACACCCTGAGACCATCGTTCAATCGGCCCGCACGTGTGTACGCTCTCGTCAGAAGCGAGGAGTGAGGCCGCGTTCGCCGCGTTGTTACCGGAGGAGTTGAGCTCAATCCCCTCGCGAATCATTGCGATTCCTGCCTCCAATTGGCTTCGTTCCACTTGCCACCAACCCTCAAGGATCTTTGCTCGTCCGGGAATCACGGGAGCGAAACCGTATTTCGAGTTCAGCGCGAGGTGTGCTTCCAACTGCTGCTTGTTCTGTTCATTCTGACCGCGATACGCGTGAAGTTCGCCCAGAGCACCGGTCGTAATCGCCGACTGGAATGGATCGAAATTGAGCCGCGCTTGATCTGATGCTTCACGGCTTCGTGCGGCCGCGCGTTCCTGAAAGCCGAGGAACCACAACGACCGGCTGGTCTCATGGAGGGCTTGCAGATGGGTGCGCTGCGCCCACGGTTCGGACCGTGAGTTTCGCAAGCGTGCGCGCCTTCTCCGCATGCTGAAGCGATGAAAGGAACTCACCGCGATAAAAGTAGGTATGGGCGAGTCAGGCTGTGGTGCCCCTTATATTCCGGCTCGTCAGACTGTTCTGCAAGGATCAGCGCCCGGTCAGAAAATTCGCGCGCTCTGTGAATCTGTCCGGCAAAAAAGTAGTAGCTCCTGAGCCCAAGGAGGACGGTCAAAACACCAGTCCGGCCGGACAGGCGGCATAGCTCGTCCGCACGTTGAAGCGCCGAGAGGGTCTCTTTGTCACCCTGGCCCCTGACGGCCTGGATGTCCCGACCAGATTGAGTTGCAGGTCGAGTTCCAAATTCATTCGCTCGGAACTGTCGGGCAGGGTCCTCAAGAGTTCGAGACCGGAAGAGAATCGCTCCAGCGATTGCGCATAACCTCCGCGCCCAAGTGCGGCGATTCCCGCTCGCAGCAGGTACTGCACGGCTTTCCGAGTGTCTCCGCTGCGGCCATAGTGATGTGCTAGGTCATCGTGGTCGGTATCCGGCCGCTCCGTGTAGAGCTCTGCTATCGCCGCGCCGGCGCGTTCGTGCAGCGCCTTGCGGCGCTCGACCAGCATCGAGTTGTACACGACTTCCTGGGTCAGTGCGTGCTTGAACGTGTATTCGATGTCGCTTACAATCGCGGGCTGCTCGTAAATGAACTCGGCCAGTTGCAAATCAGCCAGGCGGCGGATCAGCTCCTCTTCGGGGTCATTGGCAATCCTTTTCACGAGGTCGAGAGAGAATTGCCTACCCAGTACCGCGACCGTTTGAAGCAGGCTCTTCTCTTCGGCGGGAAGCCAATCGACGCGCGAGGCGAGGATCGCCTGCACCGTCGGTGGAATCTTCAACTCTGCCAGTGGCTTGATGAGTCTGATGCTTCCATTGCGTACCAGCGCGCCTTGGTCGAACAACCCTGCATCATTTCTTCCATGAAGAAGGGGTTGCCCTCGGTCTTTTCGATGATTAGACGTTTGAGCGGCCCCAGCTCCCCACTGTCTCCCAGCAGGGACTGAAGCATCTCGTCGGCGCTTTCCTTGCCGAGCGGGTCGAGGCGCAACTGCGTGTAGTAGGTCTTGCTGCCCCATTGATGTGAATATTCGGGGCGGTAATTCACCAGCAGCAGAATCTTTGCGGTCCCGATCGAGTCGGCGAGCAAATTGAGGAATTCCTGTGTACCCTCGTCGATCCAGTGCAGGTCCTCGAAGATCACCATCAGCGGCTGGTTGAGCGACT
>CAWILO010000004.1:0-304795 GCA_963836955.1 uncultured delta proteobacterium
CATAGCAAACTCAAGCACTTTTTCTGAGGCCGAGCGGTGATAAGTCCGATCAGGCGACACGCTGACAGCCACAGTTGACAGCCACTGACCCCGCAATCGTTCTTCATCGGGCGCCTGGTGCGCAAGCTCTAACCTTCCAATAGTGCATCCATCTTCTCAGCCATTTCCTGCATCATCGACGGCATCACGTGCGAGTATGTGTTCGCGGTGAGCGCAATCGTGCTGTGGCCGAGCAACTCCATGATTGCGCGGAGCTGAACTCCCTGAGCGAGCAAAAGACTCGCGGCGCTGTGCCTCAGATCATGAAATCGAATTGCCTGGGACAACTTAGCCTTCCCGAGGATGCGCTTGAAGTCGATTACGGCTGACCGGGGCTCTACTGGCGTACCAATTCTGGTCGTAAAAACAAGTCCGCTCTCGGTCCACGCGGAACCGGCTATGAGACGCTGTTGAAGCTGGCGTGCACGGTGGGCGCGGAGCGAGCGAACAAGCGCTTCTGGGATTCGGAGAGTCCGTCGGCTGCGTTCTGTTTTAGGTTCGACGAATTGAAGCTTGCCCGGACCGATGCCGAACCGTTTGCCTCCTACTCGCTGTAGCGATTGCCGAATGGAAAGCTGCTGGCAATCCAGATCTACGTCAATCCACCGCAGCCCCAGCGCCTCACCCTCGCGCAGCCCGAGGCCGAGAGCGACGCTGTAAAGTGCTTCGAACCTTTCGCCTTTCGCCGCATCGAGGAATTTACGTGCCTGTTCAGGGTCCAGCGGTTTGATCTCGGAGCGTCGAACCTTTGGGCTATCAACGAGTTTGGCTACGTTGCGAGCGAGGAGGTTCCATTTCACGGCGGTTTCCAGCGCATGGCGAAGGATCACTAGGCTAAGTTGAACCGTCCGGGGGGAAAGCTCGCTCTTGAGCTTCTCGTTCACGAACGCCTGGACATGCTGCGGTGAGAGCTTCGATAGCCCGTACTTGCCGAGTCCGGGGCCGAGATACAGTCGAACGTGCTGAGCATATTGCTGATAAGTGAGCGGCCACGCTGGGCTTCACGGATTCCTTTAGCCAACAATCGAGAAATTCTTTGACATTCTGCCGTTCAATCGAAACCGGAAGACCAAGCCTAACATCGTTCTTGGCCTTACCGATCTGATCTTGAACATCGGCCGCCGTTGGCCCGTAAAAAGATTTTCTTTTGCGCCTACCGTTCTCCCAACCAAGACTCACGACGCCACACCAGCGACCATCTTTTCTTTTAAAAATAGTTCCCTCGTTCGCGCCGCGTTTTCTTGCATTGCTCAGCGCCTCCCAACTAGCGCTAATGGTATCATATTATGCTAATTAATGCAATTATAGGTTTACCGATGCTCATCAATGCAAATTTAGTCGCCTGAAGATAGAAATAGAAATATAGAAATATACACGCTCCTCAGGATTCAGGGGTTCATCAGGATGCCGTTGATTTACCAGCTGAACCAAGTCTAGATAATTTTATACTAAATATATCTATCTTTATATATATTTTAATTCATCTAATTCAAGGTATCTTAACTTCAGTCGACTTCCATGATGTACTGATGATGCGAGGCGCACAATACCGCCCCGACAAATCAAGGGTGAGTGAGCACCCAAGCAAAAACAGAGTGGATCATGGCAAATGAAATTGAGGAAAAGGAGTCGCTGCTGCGAATCTCCGAAGCTGCTCGGATATTAGGTATAAGCAAGTCGAAACTGTACGAGCTGATCGCCAGAGGCGAGGTGCCCCACATAAGAATTGGAGGCACTCTGAGGATACCCAGGAAGCCGCTGGCGGATTGGATAAAAAAGAAAACTGCGGGAACTGTATGACGGCACCCGATTCGAAGATGCCCCCCGAGGTGATCGTTTGTGCTCGTCGGTCTGGAGCTTAGAAACTATCGATTCCGTTCCCTGGGATGGTTCAAATACTAATTTAAAACCTGGTTCACATTTTGGGTCCTCTTTTAGAGGGAGGGCTTGCTAGTCCGGGACTCCAAGGACGTTCGAGGCATGTTTAATTTAAAAAAATTTTCCCCACGACAATTGGAACTATTATGCGACTCGGCCACCAGCCAGATTCAATTTGTTTAAATGAGAACTATGCTCTTCCTTTATTTTTTTTGATTTAACTATTAGTACCTCATCCGCCGATTTCAATTATTTTATTAGCTAATACACATCATACTTACATCTATATATTTCGCGCGCGACGATTAGTCATTCATATCTCGTGGCCTGCACCCCGAAAACTCCGCCGAAATGAGGTAGAGTCCGTCGCCTGAAAAAGGAGACGGACGATGAAAGGAAGCCGCTTCACGGAGGAGCAGATCATCGGGGTTCTGCGGGAGCACGAGGCCGGTGCAAGGACCGAAGAGGTGTGCCGGCGGCACGGGATCTCAAGCGCGACATTTTACAAGTGGAAGGCAAAGTACGGCGGGCTCGAGGTCTCGGACGCCAGGCGGCTGAAGGCGCTGGAGGATGAGAACCGCCGCCTGAAGCGACTGTTGGCCGACTCGCTGTTGGACAACGCGGCACTCAAGGACCTGCTCGGAAAAAACGTCTGAAGCCTGCGGCGCGGCGAGTAGCAGTGATTCGGGTAGTTGAGCGTCACGGGCTGAGTCAGCGGCACGCGTGCGAGCTGGTGGGGTTGGACCGATCGACTCTGCGCTACCGGTGCAGACGACCGGACGACTCGGCATTGAGGCAACGACTGCGAGAACTGGCCGCGGAGCGGCGGCGCTTCGGGTATCGGCGCTTAGGCTGGATGCTGGCGCGCGAAGGTCACGCGCTGAACCACAAGAAGCTCTATCGACTGTACCGGGAGGAGCGGCTGATGGTGCGCCGCCGTCGAGGGCGAAAGCGGGCACTAGGTACGCGAGCACCCATGACGCTGCCGACCACGATCAATCAGCGCTGGTCGCTCGACTTCGTCTCCGACACGCTGAGCGACGGCCGGCGCTTCCGCATCCTGTGCATCGTCGACGACTTCAGCCGCGAGTGCCTGGCGGCGGTGGTCGACACCTCGCTGGGCGGGGTACGCGTGGTGCGTGAACTGGAGCGGCTCACAATCGAACGAGCGCTGCCGGAGACGGTGGTTAGCGATAATGGGACGGAACTCACCAGTGGTGCGGTGCTGCGTTGGGCAACGAGAAGGGTGGCGTGGCATTACATCGAGCCGGGCAAGCCGGTGCAGAACGCCTTCATCGAATCATTCAACAGCAAGTTGCGCGACGAGTGCCTTAACGAGTACGTGTTCAGCAGCCTCGGGGAAGCGCGCGCGATCATCGAGGCGTGGCGGCACGACTACAACCACCTGCGCCCGCACTCGAGTCTCGGCTACCTGGCGCCGGAGGAGTTCGCGGCAAGGAATCAAGGGAGCTCGGCCATCGCGCGCACCGCTTGGCCAGCCCAAGCGCTGGCCGGCGCGGTGCAAGGCGCGCTGGCCTCGGATCCAAAACCTGACAGTTTTTCGGCCGCCCTCAGAGAGTGAAGAGCGGCCGGAAAAACTGGGATTAACATGAAACCAAAACCACAAACGACGCGCCCCCAGGAGGGGCGAAATAACCGGCGGACTCTACTTATAACTGGCGGGAAATTCGGGTGCAGGCCAGTTTCTAGGCTGAGTTTTTGACAGCCATTTTGACAGCCACGGCGATGGAAATCCGCAAATAATCTGGTCACGGGTGGAAGATCGAAGGGAAATTATGCAGGATTTACAACGGATTGGAGTCCGCCGGAAGCGGTTCAATAGAACTTAAAATCCTCTGGAGCGCAAGCTCCGTGCGGGTTCGAGTCCCGCCCCCGGCATTACTTTGGGTTACGGTGCGGACTCGCTGCAGAGAGTTGCGCTCATGCGTTGGCCTGAGTAACAGGACGACAAATGCCACGTGCGAAGAGAATGAGACTACTTCATTTTGCGGCGCTATCACTGCTCGGCTGGTGGCTGGTGTTGCTGGCGCCAACGGCGGCACATGCGGAGCCGTTGATTGTTTCGCAAATCCGTATCGAAGGTAACCAGCGCATCGAAAAAGATGTTTTACTCATGCACATAACTCAGCAGGCAGGCCAGCCCCTCGACGAGAGCGCGGTCAATAAGGACCTTCGGTCTATTGACGGAATGGGTTTTTTCGTAACGGTCCGTGCGCACGTAGAGTATATCAAGGGTCAACCAGTTCTGGTGTATACGGTCAGAGAACGGCCTCAAATCTTCGAAGTGCGCATCGAGGGCATGAAAGCGCTGTCGAGAACGGATCAGCGTGTGGTTCAAGCGATTAAGATCCACGAAGGATACATTCTGGACCTATCGCGGTCCGCGACACAATGGAGAATTTGAAAAGCGTGTACAAGGACGAAGGTATTAACGCTCAAGTCACTTACTCTTCAGTCCAGGGACCCTACAACAGCACGATCACCATATTTAACGTGACTGAAACACCACAGCGGTAGGGGACAAACTACTGAGAGACGAGCCTGCGATGGTGGAATTGTTCACGATCCGGTCGCGCATCGCTAAGCGCTTCAGACTCTGGATTTTTCGACGATCATCACCCTCACGGTTTCGCGCGGGCGACTGTCCCACGCGATCCCGAGTGCTTGCCGACACGCGCCGCTCTCTCGCGCTTCGGCTCGATGGTGGCGCTGGTCGGTCGTCGTTGCATCAGTGAGAACTGCGCGTCGGGGTAGGATTCCAGAAACAGGAGCGAAAAATGAAATGCAGTTGCGGCGGAATGTAGTCCCTTCGCTACGCACGATATAACAATGACCGATCTCATTGAAGCGGGCGTCGCGTATAAATAGACGCCGACAAATCCCATTGAGAGATGGACAACCTGGAAATCATCGAATCTTCCTCCTTGCTTGCACCGCTCGTTTCATCGAGAATCTTTCAACTCGACGCAGGGATAGTCGGGGCGGCGTTGCAACAGTTTCAGGTTGTCGCCGGAACCGACACGGAACTGGTCGGCGTTTGGCGAGTCCCCGGTCGGGATCTCGGCCGAGAACCAGAGAAGTATCACCACCAATCTGAATTTCTCGGATACCTGTCATATTGCGATCGGGCAACAATTGAGGATCGGTGAGAGATGGCTGTGGTCGGCGGGATTCGCGTGTGATAGCGCGCCGGTTTCCGAAGCGAATCGCAACGCCGTCCTGCAACATAGATCGATAGCTGCGATATGGCACCGGCATCGAATACGAAGTCAATCGGGACGTGACGGCCGCCGCCGCGTGGGAGTTCATGGACGCCGGGCCGGTCCCTACAGCGCTCGCCGGGGGCCGCTCGCTGGAACTCTGCAAGGCCATTACTCGACGAACTATCTCACCTTCGTCGCACTCAATATCATTTGGAAGTCCTAACGCAAGGTGCGTGATAGAATGATTTCACGTTTGCCTGCTCGAGGTTGATAGGTCGAACAATGATCGAGCGCATTCCATTTAGAGTGCGTCCCATGCTGGCGTCTCTCGTGCCACGCCCTTTCCACAAGTCCGGTTGGGTGTACGAAGAGAAATATGACGGCTACCGAATCCTTGCGTACAAAGAAGGCGGGAAGGTAACCCTACTTTCGCGGAACGACCACGATCGGACAGCCACATTTCAGAGCGTCGCCACTGCGGTAGGTCAGCTTGGCGATCGAACAGTGCTGCTTGATGGAGAAGTTGTAGCGTTCGACTCGAAAGGAGTCTCGCGGTTTCAGTTGCTTCAGCGCGGGGACGTTCCGCAACACTTCGCGGTTTTCGATTGTATTTATCGCAACGGTCAAGATCTTCGATCTGAACCGCTTTCGCGCCGTCGGGATGAGCTGGAAGCGTCTCTGGACGACGCGTCAAAGACGCTCTTGATTTCGCGGCGCCTGGCGCAAAACGGCCTTTCCGCTTACGGTATTGCCAAGCGAAAAGGGTTCGAAGGAATCGTCGCCAAAGACAATGGCGCAGCTTACGAAGAGCGCCGGTCCAAAAAATGGCTTAAGGTCAAAGCGCATCAGGAAGAAGAATTTGTGATAGGCGGGTTCACGGCACCTGAAGGCAGCCGGAAGCATTTCGGAGCTCTTCTGCTGGGAGCTTACCGCGGCAAGGACTTGCACTATGTCGGCAAAGTCGGCGCTGGATTCTCGCAGAAGTCGCTGGCCGCACTCGCGAAGGCGTTCCGCCCGATCATTCGCAACACTCCGCATTTCGTCGATCCTCCGCGCGAGAAAGGCATAACCTGGCTGTCGCCGCGTCTGGTAGCGCAAATAGCGTTTCAGGAATGGACAGCAGACCGCAAGTTGCGCCAGCCAGTCTTCCTTGGGCTGCGAGATGACAAAGCACCAACCGATTGTGTGCTACCGGAAGATCTATAGCTGACAAACGCCGGCGCAATATCGGCGCGAGAAGACTTTTCCGATGACCGCGACGCTAGTCGAGATGCGCGAAATCGAGAAAAAGAAAAGGCAAAACTGTGGACGAGCTGTCGGAGCAGTAGCGGCGGGTTACGTTACTGGCTGATTGTCACTCATGGCGCTTGCGCTGATGCAGATCGCAGCTGCGTATTCGACAGTAGCGTAGGACCCCAAAGCTTGCTTTCTCTTAACCAGCCGTCCCAGTTCTCGCCCGATGTGTCGGATCCATAACGCACAGTCGTGAGCGTCGAGGGCATGGAGCCCGTGCCCGTGACGAGAGAGCCTCCGTTGACAGTCGCGACGAAGGAATTACGACCCGCATTGAGTCCAGCTCTGAAGGCAGTCCTGTCAGGAATAGCTCCGAGATCGAGTGTTACTTGCGGATGCCCGCCTGAAACAATCCGAAACTTGAGATGACCGTTCGAAGCACGCTCCAGCGTGATGGAATTGTTCGCGGTGGCGTCATCGAGTTCCGCGGCGACCTGCGTGGCTGCGGTACCGGGAGCGGTGATACCGCTGATCATCCATGATAGCCCTTTCGCAAAACTGGGCAGATGCAATTGAGGCTCGATGAGCTTCTGCGTCGCCACGTCAGGTGCCCTGGCCGTCGCTCCTGCAGGAATCTCGCCTACTGGAACGTAGTCCGACAACCTAGGACTCTGGTGCTGCTCGACTTGCGGACCCCATATGAAAATAGTGGATCCTGTCCCTGCATACGAAATGGTTCCGAGCGAGCTTGCTAGCAGTGGCTGTATGTGAACGTCCGCTTCAACAATAATATTTCCCGTGACGGATACTCGATACCATCCGCCAGGAGAATCTGGAAATTGCGCATTCGGCAGTGCCTCGATTGAGCTGCCGACGTAAGTGGTCTGGTCATTGCCGCTGACACCGTAGATTCCACCGTCGGCGATGGTTCCATCTTGCAAGTCTACATCCACCGAAATGCCGCTGTTAGCTTCGCCATTGACGGAGCTGGAACCTCCCGTGCCGCATTGTAGCTGTGCATATCTTTGAGTCCCGGGAGGTATAGCCGAGAGGTGTGGAAATAGGGAAAAGGCGATGTAGCCTTCCGGGTTGACGAGACCCAGCCGGAGAACCGGCAGGAAGGAGGACACCGCCATGGAGAGCATAAACCGAGCAGAGCGCCGCCGGTCAAGAAGAGAGTTAGCGAAGCGCCCACAGTGGGGAACCCTCGAGGAATTTACTCGGTGCAGGATTCAGAGCTGGCTGCAGGATGTGCTGGAGGAGGAGGTCACCGATTTGCTCGGCCGGGGCAAGTCGGAGCGGCGCGCGGTGGTGGATGCGCCAGCAGGATACCGCAACGGGCACGGCAAGACGCGGCGATTGTCGATGATGGTCGGCACCATCGAAGTGAAGCGACCGCGAGTTCGAGGTTTGGAACAGCGCTTCGAGAGCAGGCTACTGCCGCTGTTTGTGCGCCGGACCGAAGCGGTCAGCGAGCTTTTACCCCAGCTTTACCTTCACGGGCTCGCCCAAGGAGATTTCGAGCTGGCGTTGCGCGGACTGCTCGGCGACGGTGCGCCGCTCTCGGCATCGTCGATCGAGCGGCTGCGGGCGAAGTGGCAACTGGAGTACGCGGCGTGGCGAAGCCGGCGGTTGGATAAGCTCGAAGTAGTGTACGGCTGGGCCGATGGTCTCTATGTGAAAGCGGGTCTTGAGGATAGCAAGGCCGCGCTGCTGGTGATCGTGGGAGCCTTACGGGACGGGCGCAAAGTGGTGCTGGCGATTGAAAGCGGACAGCGCGAATCGAAGGAATCGTGGGCGCGGGTGCTGCGCGATCTGTTCGCTCGCGGGCTGAGACCGTGGCGGGCCACGGTGGCCGATGGACACTTGGGGATCTGGTCGGCGCTGGGCGAGGTCTTCCCGGACGGCGCAGAGCAACGCTGCTGGAATCATCGGCTCACCAACGTGATCGATCATCTGCCCAAGAAGGAGTGGTCTGCGGCGAAGGAACTTCTGCGCAAAATGCCCTACGCCGTAAGCCGAGCTGAATGCGAGCGGTTGCGCGATCAGTTTGCCACCCGCTATCGGCAACTGTGCCCCAAGGCGGTCGAGACGCTGAGCCGCGACTGGGAGCGGATGGTGACCTTCTATCGCTTTCCGAAGGATCATTGGATCCACCTGCGCACCACCAATCCGGTCGAATCGCCATTCTCAGCGGTGCGGCTAAGAACCGACGCCGCCAGGCGTTACAAGAAGGTCGCCAACGCCGAGGCCTTGATCTGGAAGATCCTGATGATTGCGGAGAAGAAATTCCGCCGCCTCAACTCGCCCGAACTACTCGCGGAAGTTTACGATGGACAACTATTCGAGGACGGAATGCCAGTAAATGAAACCACCCCGAAGCGCCGCGCCGCCTGATCTCGTTTACACACCTATTGCGGTGACCTCAGTCCCGGCCTGGAAAAACTCAGAGCAGGTCACGGTCGCATAGTGTTGTCCGACGGTGGCCATCACTGCCGGGCCACCCAGCCCGAACGAATGATTGCTAAGATGATTACCGTAGGTACCGTCGTCTGCGAGCTGCGCGCCAGTAATAGTGCCGTCCGGCGCTGTCGCTGCATCCACAGTTAGAGTTGAGTTACACTGCACTCCGTTTCCACAACCGGTGGTGTCGCCTCCTCCACTGTTCCAGTTTGCAAAATCATTTGAGTCAAGCTGCAGGTTCCTGGCGCTAGCGGTATACAAATAGGACGTTGGGAATTCATTGTTTTCAATATCGGCACCCCAGACCGAGATAGTTCCACCTGATCCCGCATACGAGACAGTGCCTAGAGAATCCTCAGTGACGGGGCTACACGAGAGATTATGCGGATCCGGGATGATGCCGCTGACCGAGGCCCGATACACTCCGTTCGTATAAGTACTGAGAGTACTGCCCAGATAAGTTGAACCCAAACCCGTGGTACCAGCGTTTGCCAATTTGCCCGAACGTAGATCGATATCTACTGATACGCCCGAACCACTCGAATTTTCGTATAGCTGAAGTTGTGCGAAGCCTAGCGTCCCAGCCTTGAAGAACATCGAGCAGGTTTCGATCTGCGGTCCGCCTATCGGCCAGGCATAGAGGGGAATTTTCGGGTTGATACCTACCGGAAAGACCCCGTTTACATAATGAACACTATGAGTGGTGTCCTCCGCGTTGTTAGTGATGGTCGCCGCAGTTATGGTTCCATCCGGTGCGATGGTCGAATCAAACGTCAAGAGCGCTCCTATTGCGTACCATCGAAAAATGCCGCCCGGAAAGATGTCAAAGCTTGAGTCCAGCTGCTGATTGGTACTTCCCTGTTCGAGCAGTAATCCGTTGAGTGCGAGTGTCTTCGGATCATAGTCAAAACGCGGGTTGTTAGCGCCGGCGGTCTGGATAAAGCCATTTCTTCCCACGAATGTCGCGGGCGAGCTGCGCGAGAAGCTGATGCGGGGGTCTAAGACGCCATCCATCGTAAGGAAGTTCTCGTCCACTGCGGCCGAACGTCGAATTGTTCTAAGGGCGTTCGATAATTCTCGCTGCGAGAGAAGGGGCGACGCGACTGCAGGCTCGATGAAGTGGAGGAGGCCGAAAGCCGCTAGTATCCCCAATATGGCCAGCGCGAAGTTTCGCGGAGAGCAACTGCAGCCAGACATGCCACTACCAACCCCTCTGGATCAATATCGATCGAGCAAAGAGAAGAGCCGGTAGAAAATAATAGAAAGTAGAGAGATATTACAATACGGCGGACCGCGAATTGCAACTATCTCGAAGCGCCTGGTGCATCCAGATGCACCGGCCGCGATCGAGTTTCGCTACTTTTTCACGAAGTCGAAGTGCTCGTCCATCCGTTTCCGCACTTCATTCAAATGGTTGCAGTACTGAAAGAAGCCACCGTTGTAATTTCCATCCTGCCGGCGCTGGAACTCACCCTCGAAGTTGTAGTAGCCGGGCGTGCAGTCCTGGTTACGAGTGGTCTTGCCGCGGTGTTCGATGACTTCCTGCACCCACCATTCCTCTGCCTCCGGAGTGGCATCGATTGACTGATAGCCATGACGTCGGGCGTAGTCGATGCAGGCCGCGATGTGATCGCCTTGTGCCTGAAGCATGTCAGTCAAGTTGAACTGGAATGAAGCTTGATAGCCACCCATGATGAAAAGATTTGGATAGCCCTTGGAATGGATGCCTAGCAGGGTGCGGATTCCTTGCTTGTACTTGTCATTGAGCTCCAGACCACTCTCTCCCTTGATCTGGTTGTAGATGCCGGTCTTCTGAACTTCGAAGCCGGTGGCATAGATCAGGACGTCTAACTCATACTGTTTGTCTTCGAACACTGGCCCTTTCTCGTTGATCTCGGTGATGCCTTTGCCCTTGGTGTCGATCAAATAGACATTGGGTCGGTTGAAGGTTGGCAGGTAGTCATTGTGGAAGCAGGGGCGTTTGCACAACAGCATGTACCACGGCTTGAGCGCGTCGGCGGTGGTCTTGTCCTTGACGATCGCGTCGATGCGTTGATGGATCTTCATCATAGCTTCGATGTTGGCGTTCTCCTGCCGACGGATCTTTTCCTCGGGTGACAGAGCGACCTGCCTTGCCCTCTGTCCCTCGTTCAGCCGCGGATCCATTCGAGCCAGTGCTCGTCGCCTGGCTTGCCATCCATGGGGGAGTTTCCGCGCCCAGTTGGGATCGGTTGGCCAGTCATCGCGGACGTCAATCGAGGAGGGCGTGCGTTGAAAAACGTACAGCTCCTTCGCCGCCGCTCCAAGGGCAGGAACCGCTTGGACCGCCGTCGCCCCAGTGCCGATGATGCCAACGACCTTGTCCTGGAGGCCGGACAGGTCGGGCCTGGTATAGGCGTAGTCCCAGCGCGACGTGTGAAAGGAATGGCCTTTGAAAGTCTCCAAGCCTTCGATCTTGGCCAGCTTGGGCTTGGAGAGGGTGCCGTTGGCGCAGATCACGAAGCGCGCCTTCATCCGATCGCCGCGATCGGTGGCGATATGCCACATCTGCTCGGCTTCGTTCCATGTGGTCGAAGTTACGGTGGTCTGAAAGGTTGCCAGCTCGTATAGGTTGTATTTCCTGGCGATGGCCTGGCAGTGAGCGTAGATCTCCGGGCCCTTGGCGTAGTGGTCTTTGGGTACATAGTCCAGTTCGTCGAGAAGGGGCAGGTAGTCGTAGGCGACCACGTCGCAAGCCACCCCAGGATAACGGTTCCAGTACCACGTACCGCCCACGTCCGCTCCCCGTTCCACGATGCGAATACTCTCGACGCCAACCTCTCGCAGCCGCGCAGAGGTCAGCAGTGCAGAAAACCCTCCGCCGATGAACAGGCATTCGACGGTATCGTCTATGGGTTCGCGAGGCGTGACCTCGCCCGCGTATGGATCGATTTCGTACTTCGCAAGCTCACCGCTCAAATCAGACGTGTACTGCGCAGTGCCTTCAGGGCGGTAGCTCAGCCTGAGGTCGCGCTCCTCCGCGAACTTTTGCTTGACGCTGTCGTAGAACTCTTGTGGCCGTGTGGGTTTCGCAGCGACCCCAATCGGTTTTTCCAATGACTCAGCCATGTCGATTCTCTCCGTGTGTAACCACTCATAGCGTATCCAACAATTAAAACGAAAAATCAACGCCCGTTTGATCCGCACTCCCTCCACGGCAAATTAGAATTCCGGCGATGAGTCGACACTACCGAGCGAACTTCGATCGAGCTGGCGGTCGTCCACCATTGCGATACGCAATGAGATCAGCCGACGCAATCGCGAGCGAAGGCGAGCGCTGCACAGACCGGAGGCAATTGCCATTTGAATTCGATTCGTGCCCAGGATTCGTCAACACGCGTCGCGAGCACGATGTGGAACCCGGGAGCTGCAAATGCTTTACGCACGTTTAACATGATTCAAATCGTCTTCGATCTGATACGGTCGACAATATCGGGTTTATGGCGGACGAAGCCTGTTCGATTCGGTCACCCTCTCTCAATGTACGAGACGCATTTTTTCAATGAGAAGTTCAACTGTTAGGAGTATCGTCATAACGCGCGTAACGAAGCTGCCGTCCACTGTGATTTCCGACAAAACAATTGCCAGTAGCAAGTAATTACCAAGGTAATAGCAAGTTACTACTTCAGTGAATACTAAGTGACTATATGTAGAAAAATTGCCCTGCTGGGCATGTGCCGATGTTTAGCGCAGCACCGAGCCGGCGCTACTTAAAAAACTGAACTGAATTTCAACAGCACGAAATCTGCGTGCTCCATTCAACTCAAGAGAATCGAGTTGAAAAAAGTTCCATTGAAAATTTTTTACACGGTTCTCGCTCTCGGTCGCGAGCGAAGTGCCACTGTTTGGGATTTTGCGGGCACGAGAGTTGCGTCCTGCGTCGCTAGACTTTCGTCATTACCAGGCAACACAAGAGGACGGAATTACATATCAACGAGATGAGCGACCGGCTGTTTCTGAAGAGCGCTGTCACACTCGTTGGAAACGCTTCGCAATAAGTGTCGCGACGAAGCGTAAGAACGAACTGCTTGGCTACTAATATTTCGCGGTGACGAACTGCGACGGGGCTGCGTACCTGGAAGCGTTCGAACAGGTGTGCGTGATCTCGACAGATCGAATGACGGACGGCTTTTCTCGTCTAACCGGTGGTCGACTGGGATGGCGGACGCGTGCCCGGAATCTGGAATTCAAGTTGTTGTAACGATCGGCTGATGACCAACCACAAACTCCAGTTGCCGGCCGCGAAGGCGCCGAGGCTCTTGGTCGTTGGCGAAGTAGTCCTAGATCGCTATCTCTGGGGAACTGTAAAACGAATCTCGCCCGAGGCTCCAATTCCTGTTTTGCATTTAAAGCGTTGCGAAGAGCGATTGGGTAACGCCGCATTTGTGGCAGCATCCATTCGCGCCTTAGGCGGCGATGCTCGTCTGCTCAGCGTAATCGGCTCTGATGCAGACGGGAATGCACTTTGCACTATCGCGGCCCGCCTGGGACTCGCGTGCGATTCATTACTGAGAGAGACCGACCGCCCAACTATCGTTAAGGAACGTTTGCTAGGTGCGGCACAGTCTGCGGACCGTGGAATTCAGCAGATGCTGCGCGTCGATCTTGAGGATCCTAGACCTCTAAGCGAAGAGACCGAGGCGAAATTGCTGGCGCGGTTCCATGAGGAAGTCAAAACCGCCGACGGTCTGTTTGGTATGCGATATCGACAAGGGACTACTGACGGGACGCGTGCTTAGAGAAATTATTCGCGCTGCCAGGAGCGAGGACAAGCCGGTGATCATCGATCCGCGACGCGCGGATGATTTCTCCATCTATCGCGGAGCTAGTGCGCTCACGCCGAATCGATTCGAGACTCAGCACGCAACCGGACTAAGTCTGGCGACGGCGCAGAATTGGCCCGCCGCCGCAAAGAAACTGATTGACGACCTCGACCTGGAGGCGAGCCTGGTGACGCTGGATCGTGATGGAGTGTTTATTGCGGAACGCGACGGAACCGCGGTCCACATAGAAACTACCCCGCGAGAAGTTTACGACGTGACAGGCGCCGGCGACGTCGTGCTGGCGGTTTTCGGTTTCTGCTGGAGCTCGGGATTGTCCGCCACCAACTCCGCGGCAGTGGCCAACGTTGCTGCATCTTTGGAAGTCGCAAGGCAGGGAGCGACCGTCATTTCACGAGACGAACTAGCGATCGCGCTGCGGAGCGACCACCACGGCAGCAGCCATAAAATCCTTTCGTTGCAGGAGCTGCGTAACCAGGTCGATAGCCATCGCAACGACGGAACCAGAGTTTGTTTCGTTGACGCAAGTTTCGATTCTCTTCAAGCACAACATGTGCGACTGCTGGAGTTTGCACGTGCACAGGGCGATTTACTCATTGCAGGCCTTCACTGCGATTTCGGCGCGCCGCAAATCAATCGAGTTGGACAAGAACCTTCGACATCTGAGCAGGCGCGAATATTGGCAGCGCTGGAGGCAGTCGACTACGTCGTCACCTTCGACGGACCGGACGCTGGCGCAGTCGTCCACACTATCAAGCCCGATGTTTTCGTCGTCGCGCGCGAAAATCAGTGTGCTGGAGCGACCGCGACCAGGCAGTTTGTCCGCAGCTATGGTGGTCGCATCGTGACGACAAGCTTTACGAACATAATCGCCACCGCTGCGACGAACGAGAATAACCACTCCAACGGCAACGCGCCGGTTGGCGATCGATTACGCGCGGAGCATCGGGAAATCTAAGCTTGGACCAACGATTGCGATCTTGCATGCAGGATCGCTTGCGACAACTGACAACAGACGTACCTATCGCGTTCGACAAGACTCATCGAATATCCGAAGTGACGCTAATCTTTAAGATTGTTCGGCGAGGAGATCGCGGGTTCTGGCTTCCAATTGCGGGCCTGCTTTTATCCGCGTGCATCAGCAGCTGCGGTGCGTCCACGGAAGATCCGCCGAGCGTCGCGGCCGATCAGCCGGTGGCTGTTCAACAGGAGCGCGGCACCTGCACTTCACCGGCTCTCCTCGAGCTTTGGCAGGGGAGAGATTCCAATAATATCGCCGATTTCCCGGTTGGTCCGGGAGACGTGATCATGGTCTCGGTACCCGAGATCGACGAGATTCAGAAGCATCAAATACGCGTTGCTCCTGACGGTACTATTGGATTGCCATTGATAGGAACTATGGAAGTGGCCGGGATGACAGAGAACGATCTGAGAAGTGCAATCTCTCAGAAACTTTCAGTCTACATGAAATTCCCGCGCGTGGAGCTCTTCGTTGAACGGTACCAGGCACGCGACGTGGCCGTAGTGGGTGCGGTTCAGAAGCCTGGCCTCTACGATCTCGCAAACTCAGATCAGTCAATCATCGACGTAATAGGTATAGCCGGAGGCATGACCACGGAAGCCGCGCAGAAGGTTATCTTCGTGCCTCCGAAATATGGTCATGGGTTCTCAAGTAGCGCGCAGACGACCACGCCCGCTGATGTCGAATCGGCGACTCAAGTCAGTATGGATCCCAACAATCACGAAGCGTCCTTCAGTCCTCAGAGCTCCGGTGAAATCCCTTCTTCTCCCTATTTGGAGATTCCGTCGAAGACACCTCCGCAGATCCCTTCGGGAACAGGGATGAAGAGTCGCACCTGGATCGTTCTGGACCTGGCAAAACCCGGAGCTCAAGCGTGCCTGGACTTTCCGACCCGACCCGGCGATGTAGTGATGATTCCAATCGCAGGTCAGGTGATGGTCCAGGGTTGGGTCCAGAATCCAGGTGCCTTCAAAATAACTCCAGGCATGACGATATTGGGAGCCATCTCAGCTGCAGGAGGGACCACCTACAGCTGGACGGCAGAATTGTTGCGCACAGGTGCTGACGGCCGCCAGACCGCGACCGAGTTCAGCCTTTCCCAGCTGGCGAAGGGCGAAGGATCAGATGTTCCAGTTCAGTCGGGAGACGTCGTGGTAGTTGAACGCTCTGCGATCGGGGCCGTGCCCTATACCTTATTCCAACTATTCCAACGTTTCGGTGCTGGCTTGGCCTTTCCCATTCCATAGCTCGCCGAGGAACCGATCATCTCCTACGACCGCGTGCGGGTCTCTTCATAGTCCCGTTAGCAGGCAAAGGTAGTTTTTGATGTCCGAAGTTACGCCATACAAGAACTCGCGAGAGATTTACGATTCCTCAGGGTGGGTTCCGTCTGTGGCGCCCTACTCGAATGGAACTCCGACAGTCGGGATGACCGACGGCATCGGACTCGCGGACTGCTGGAGAGTCGTAAGACGCTCGCGGAGGCTGGTCTTAACTCTGCTGGTTATAGCTCTTTTGGTGACCGGGCTCTGGGTATTCCTGAGCGAGCCCAACTTCACTGCGAGTACCACTTTGCTGATCGAACCCGAGCCGGCTCAAGTGTTGGACGTTAAAGAACTTATCAGCGAATCCGGGAGCACCGAGGATCACGACTACTATAAGACTCAGTACGATCTACTGAAGAGTCGTGATCTTGCTGCTGGTGTCATTCGAGACCTGAAGCTCCAGGACACTCCGCTCTTCGCTCCGCGCCCGCCCTACAGCTATATTATGCAGGCATGGTCCCAACTCAGCGCGCAACTCTCTGCATTTCAGAGCATATTTTCTTCGGCTCCATCCAAAAATCCCGACGTGGACGGGGTGCCCGCCAGCACGATTGACGCTTACCTGAAGCGCCTCACGGTTGAGCCGAAGATCGGGACTCGTCTGGTGATGGTGGCATTCTCCGCGCCTGATCCGAAGCTGGCCGCGCGCGTCACCAATGCCCATATCGAACACTACATTCATCAAGGTCTCGAATTGCGCAGCGAATCGCGTCGCGCTGCGGTTGAGTTCCTTGAGAACCAGCTTGTCGATATAAAGCGACGCGTCCAGCAGTCAGAAGCGGCGCTCAATACTTATCGTCATCAGATGGGCATTGTTTCGTTCGATGTCGAAGACACTAACAAAGTCGCGCAGAACCGAATGGAGGATCTGACCAGGGCGCTCACCGAAGCTGAAACCAAGCGGATTACCGCCGAAGCGCAAATGCGACAAGTTCGCAGCGGCGACTACGACTCTTTGCCGCAAGCGGTGAGTAATCCGACAATTACTACCTTGAAGCCCCAGGTACGGCGGCTCCAGGCTGAATATGCGAACCTGTCGACGGCATTTAATCCGAAGTATCCGAAGCTCGCAGAACTTAAGGCGGAGCTGCTTGAAGCGCAGAGCACTGTTAACAAGGAAATCGCGGGAGTCGCGAAAGCCGTACAGCGCGAGTACACCTCTGCCGCCGATCAGGAACAGGAGTTGCGCAGTGAAATCGATGCCGAGAAGGAACGCGATCTACAGCTAAACGACGCATCGCTCCAGGATGCTGTGCTGGCTCGCGAAGTCGAGACGAACCGGGAATTGTACAAGAACGTTCTTCTGCGCATGCAACAGATTCAGGTCGGCGAGCAGGCGCCAGTGACGAACATAAGTATCGTGGATCGCGCCGTTGCGCCGCCGTTCCCTTCCACTCCGAAAAAGCGCCGCGACCTGGCGATCAGTGGCCTAATCGCCCTGTTGCTTGGGCTCGCACTGGCATTCATTCGCGATCAACTTGATAGCCGTCTGAAATCCAGCGAAGAAGTCGAAAATTACCTGCATCTCCCAAATCTGGCCGTAGCGCCAGACTTCGCGATGCTCCACGACACGACTGGTAAACCGAGACGCCTCGGCGGTGTGCGGCGAGCGCTGTTTGGATCCAATGGTACTTCAGACAGCTCTCTCAGCAGTTTCGTTCATCAACCCGGCAAGGGAGAAGTATATCGGTCGATTCGCACTGCGCTCATGTTCTCACGCGCCGGTTCCCCGCCCAGGAAGATTCTGGTGACTAGTGCGATTGAAGGTGAAGGCAAAACCTGGACTGCCTATCATAGTGCGCTTGCTTTCGCACAGACCGGAGCCAGGACACTGCTGATCGATGCTGACCTGCGGCGCGCGAAGTGCCACGAGAGTCTCGATACAGACAATACCGTTGGACTTAGCGAAGTGCTTGCAGGCCAGCTGGAGGCCGAGGAGACCATTCGGTACGTCGAAGATCGAAGTCTCTACCTACTCCCAGCAGGATCTCGCGTTCCCAACCCAGCTGAACTGCTCACATCGAACAGAATGCTGGACGTGCTTAAATCGCTTTCAAAGCAGTACCAGTACATCCTTATCGACGCGGCGCCATTGATGTACGCGAGCGATACGGTAGGAATTTCGACAATGGCCGATGGTGTTGTACTCGTAGCCGGAGCAGAAACTGCAAAGCAAAGCGTACGGCGCGCGTCGGAACGGTTGTCTTTCGCCGGAGCAAATATTTTGGGAGTAGTGCTCAATCGAGTGGATATTTCTCATCCCGACCATCGGGAATACTCACGATATTACTTTTCGTACGACCAGACGATTGAGATAGAAGCGGCGGAACGTCGCGACCACGTTACTGCAGATACAAGATCCTAAGACTCTCCTTTTCTCCCTCTTCCGCACTCCGAGAATCACTTTCACTCAATGATTCTTCGATCCGGCACAGAACGACGGAAGGAATTGAAGCGGAGAGTCCGCATAGGTATCGATGGGCGTCGATTGGGGCCAAATCTCAAAGGTATTGGTCGATACGTCTGGGAGCTCTGCAAAGGACTCGATCGGATCCTGCCTGCGGCTCAGTTCTTCCTTTATGCGCCAAAAGCGCCGAACGTCCCGGCGATCTCAGGTCGATGGTCAATTAGAGTCGACGATTCTGCGTTCGGACACCGAATGCCTAACAACCTTTGGCTAGTGGCTCGGGCAGGTCTGATGTCGCGCCGCGACAATCTCGACGTGTTCTGGGCGGGAACGGGGCTACTTCCACTGGTTGGGTTGAAAGCGCGGGGCGTGCTGACTGTCCACGACGTGGTCCAGAGGGTCGCACCTAAGACGATGGACTTCCATGCGCTGCTGGCGGCGCGCCTGTTTTTCTCCGGAAGCCTTGCTAGAGCAGACGCAATTGTCAGCAATTCGTTGGGTACCGCAAAGCGGCTTGAAACGACTTTCGGCTATCGAGTCACAGCTGTAGTGCGGCCGGGATTGTCTGGTGTATTTCAGCCGCGTCCCGAGAGTCACACGGCGGAGGTACTCGGACGCTATCGCATGACTCGGCCGTATCTTCTGAGCGTCTCGACATGGGAGCCGAGGAAAGGGCTGGAGCTTCTCATTCGGGCATTTCTTCGAATGAAGGCTGAAGGGTTGCTCGCAAATCACAAGCTCTTACTGGTGGGTGAGCGCGGATGGAAGGATTCCTCGATCTTCGAGCTCGCACGAAACAGTGAATCGGTCGTCAGTTTGGGCTTCGTCGACGACATGTCACTTGCGGCCTTGTACAGCAGCGCCGACGCTTTCATCTATCCCTCCACCTATGAAGGCTTCGGGATGCCGGTACTCGAAGCCCGCGCCTGTGGGGCGCGCGTCGTAACCAGCAATTTACCGGAACTGCGAGAGGCAGGAGGCGAGGACGCAATATATGTCAGCCCCACCGATCAGGGCATCCGAGCCGGTATTTTGCGTGCCGTCAATCAGGCTTCAGCAAAGGCAGTCAACTGGCGAGATTGGAACTGCACACGAAGCGCATTGGTCCTCGCGCAAGTGCTTCTCGAAAGTCCTTTGGCCGAATCTCCCGAACATTTTGTGAACCGAGTGACGCAGATAGCAAACCCTATCGAAGGACACGCCTGCAGGTGACAACTTCGAGTACACAAGCTGTGTTTCGTAAGCTGGCTTCTGTCTCCAACGCAGGGACGCGGCCATGGTTGACGGAAACATGCGAACGCCTCACGAATTCTTTGTCGTGGGCATCTGCGGAGCCTCTCGACACGCCGTTGCCCGCCGTTCCGCGCCGACTGCTAGTGGTGAAGGTCTTCGGGATGGGTGACAGCGTTCTGACAAGGTCTCTGATCGAGCACCTAACTGCTCGAAATCCCGAAACGGAGATCGGGGTGCTGGTAGGTACATCAACTCGCGAGTTGATGACGCTCGGTGCACGCTTCTCAATACATCAATACCCGCAGCAGACACTTACTCCACGCACAGCTTTGAAGTCCTTAAGAGAGATTCGGGAGCGTCGCTATGATGCCATCTTGAACTTCGAACAGCGTTCAATCGCCGGCACTGCCTTCCTAGCCGCGACAGGCATACCGTTTCGGGTTGGATTTCTGCCGACTGTCGAAAGTGCCAAAGCCCTGTTTCTTACTCACGCGATGAGATTCCAAGAACGACTTTCGATGTGGCAGTCATTCGTGCGCCTCACCCAAATGATCGATCCGGGCATTCCGGAAGATGCCATGCCAATCCCGCTGAAGTGCGGCACTACCTCTGAGTCGTGGGCCGGGGAATGGCTTAGCAGGCAGGCACCAACGCGCCGGATAGTCGCGATGCATCTAGGCAGCCAGGATCTGGAGTTCCGGCGGTGGCCAGTGGAGAGGTTTGTGCGACTTGCGGAGAGCATGCGCGGCTACGGAATCGATCCGTCCATCGTACTGACCGGTACCCCGCCCGAGCGGCGATTGATACGATCGTTCATCGAACAATACTCCGGCCACGCACTCGACGGTTCCAACAGTGGGTCGCTCGAAAATACTGCGGCGCTGCTAAAGCGATGTCATCTACTGGTCAGCAATGACACTGGAATAATGCATCTTGCAGCCGCGATGGGTACGCCGACGGTCGGTCTCTTCGGCCCGAACTCGCCCAAGTATTGGGCGCCTGTCGGTTCGAAAGCGACCTATGTTTATGAAACCAAAATTTCCTGCAGTCCTTGCCTCAATCTCTATGCGAATCGTTGGCCGCTGCAATGCACGAACTCTGAGACCAGCCGCTGCATGTTGGATATCCAGGTCGACGCGGTGCTGAACGCGGCTCGGCGCGTAGTTTCGGACAATTGGCTCGCATGACCTATGCCATCTGCGGTAGAGAATTCTCGAGTCTTTGTGAACATGCGCTCGCAGACCGCCGGCCTTCGTGGCGTCCAGCGCTACACCGCCGAAGTACAACGTAGGCTCGCGGATCGACTAGTAGCCGTTGCGCCCGGCAAGCCCATGCAAGGTATAAGAGGACATGTGTGGGAGCAGGCAGTGTTGCCGGGAATCATAGGTAAAGGACTTCTATGGAGTCCTGCGAACACCGGGCCGCTATGCAACAGGAATCAGGTTCTAACTATCCACGACATCGCGTCGATAGAACATCCAGAATGGTTCAACTCGACATTTGCCGCCTGGTATCGCTGGCTTACTCCGAAATTGATCAAACGTGTGCGCCGCGTGACTACCGTCTCCAAGTTCTCCCGAGAACGACTACTGGATTTATCCGGCATTGAAGAATCAAAAGTGGTCGTTGTTCCCGGCGGAGTAAATGAGAAGTTTCGTCCGCGCAGCGCGCACGAAATAGGCCGAATGAGAGATGAGCTGGGTATACCGTCGCCTTACTACCTGCTCAGTTTCGGAGCACTGGAGCCTCGAAAGAATCTTCAGCGTGTGCTGAAGGCGTGGTCGTCGTGCGCGAGCCGGCTCCCCGGTGAAATCTGGCTGGTGCTCGCGGGCTCGAGCGCGCCTGACAATGTCTTCAGTCGTCTCGAAATAAACGACGTTCCACCGCGCGTTCATATAGCCGGATTTGTTGCTGATGAGAATCTGGCAGCGCTTTACAGCGGTGCTCTGGCCCTGGTCTACGTATCCGTCTACGAAGGATTTGGCCTGCCGGCGCTCGAAGCGATGGCTTCGGGAACGGTGCCGATCGTCGCAAACAACACCTCCCTTCCGGAAGTAGTCGGCGACGCCGGAATTGCGGTCAATCCTTATGACGCTGATGAGATAGGGGCTACTATCGAGCGCGTGATCGATGATTCCGAATTTCGAAAGGTTCTCGAAGCGCGAGCGGTGCAACAGAGCCAGCGCTTTAGCTGGGAGATCACAGCTCGACTCGTATGGAATGTCTTGACTGAAGCGATGGCTTCCTAAGCCATCTTCTTCAAGAATCTGTTTGTTAGTTATAGGAAGTATTGATCGATGCCGGACAAGACAATTGAATCCATAGAGCACCTGCTGAACACTTTGAAAATGCCGGGCCGCGGTAACACTCTGAGCGCGTTTGCTCGATCGTTACCTGGGAATACCTTTGGTGTTTTTCGCTGGCATATGCAGGCGGAAACGATCGATGCCTGTCGATCCACGTAGGATTGGCGTACTGAACACAGCGGCTGTCGGCGACACCGTCCTTATGAGCGGTCCCTTGGCGGATCTGCGGAGAGCCTACACTCAAGCAGAAATTGTTCTTTTGACGGGTCCCAGCAATTATGAAGCCGCCTGTCTGCTTGATGGGGTCGATCGCGTCATCAAACTTCCGGTGTTTAGCCCGCTGGCGGCCATCAAGGCGGTCCGGCGGCAAAAATTCGACCTCCTGCTGGATTTTGGTCCATGGTCTCGACTCAACGCGATTCTCGCGGTCTGTTCGGGATCAGGTTTCATTGGGGGGTTTCGCACCGCCGCGCAGGGACGACATTTTGGATATGACTTAGTGGTTGAGCATTCGGAGAACGCGCACGAGTTCGAGAACCATCGCGGACTGCTTCGCGCGTTGGGCGTCATGCCGTCGCATGCGCCTTCATTGCGATACGAATCGCCGGAGCGCCGGACGTTTGATAACCTATCTGCAAGATTCGCGGTCTTCCACCTATGGCCGGGTGGAAGCGCTGCCAAGCTCAAAGAGTGGCCTATAGGTCGATGGGTCGCTCTCGCGGAAGATTTTGCTGCAGATAAGATTGACGTCGTATTCACTGGCGCTGCGAATCAGCGACCGCTTAACGATTCCGTTATTGTCGAGGTTAAGGACTCGGTTCGTTCCCGGATGAAAAATGCAGCGGGCGCGAGCTTGAGCGAAACACTACAGCTCCTCTCAGACGCCGAACTTGTCGTGTCCGTCGATACTGGTGTGATGCATATGGCTGCGGCTTCTGGCGTTCCCCTGGTCGCTCTCCATGGCCCGAGCAGTCCCGAGCGCTGGGGACCCGTCAGCGAGAACGCGCTCGTGGTAGTGCCTCCGATAGGCGGGTGCGGCTTTCTCAGTCTTGGCTTTGAAAAGTTACGCAACTGTCCGCCGTGCATGAACGCTATAAGTTACGGCAAAGTGAAAACTGCGTGCGATGCCGTACTGGGGAGAGGAACTTTTGAGCGTCCCCTGTGGACACCGATCTATGCGTCGTCGTTGCGGAACAATGTTCTGGTGCGGTCTGCAAGAGTCGAAGGACGAATATAGCAAAGATTCGCATCGATCGACCAACTTTGGTCGAACCACTTCAATACTCGTGCTGCAAATATCGACTAGCCATTTTAAGGTCGACCGGCTCCAAGGCGCTGTTTGCCGGACTCTGGATTTCGTGTGTCTTGCCGGTGCATTCGCCTCCACTAGCATGGTCGCATCGATCCTGAACCGATCTGAGCTGTTCATATGGCCCAAGCCTACGGCCTCTGATATCGCGGGCTGGCCGGCGCAATACGTAGTGTTGCTATTGTCGACGTTGATTGCGTGGAACCTTGTTAGTGGTCATCTTGCGACGCGTTGGGCAGAACCGCCGGACACCACCAGCAATCATCTCGGCCGACTGGTTCGCACCGGGGCGCTATGGGTGGCCGCGACCGCGTTGGCGATTTTTCTTTTCAAACTGCGAGAAGTTAGTCGCCTCTTCGTACTCCTATACATATTGCTCGCCACTGTCCTAGTGGCCCTCCGCGATTGGGGAGAGGCGATGGTAGCTCGTAAAATACATCGAAGCGGAGGAACGCGCCGTACAGCGATAGTCATCGGGAATGGCACGCAGGCTAACTGGATCAGGCAATTCCTGCTGGACAACTACTGTCCAGAGCCATATGCGCTCGTACGTCGGGTCGATCCCGTGGAATACAGCTATCGCGATGGCAATAACACTTCAGGAACGAACGGTCATCGTCCTTCCTCACGCGACGTAACCGAGGTATTCGTCGCCGCCGCCGACGTGGGGGCGGACGCTTCCGGTCTCTTTCCGCGTCTTTTTGAACGAGGAGTCGAGGCTCACATCGTGCCGGGCGTCTTTGACACTTCTATCTTTAAGTTGGCGTTGGGTAGCATCGGCGGAGTTCCCCTAATTACGCTGCGATCAGGCGCTATGACCGGCTTGGAGGCATTACTTAAGCGGATGTTTGACTTCGTCGTGTCGGCGATTCTTCTCGGGATAGCTGCGCCGATTATCGGGATAGTCACGTTGCTCGCGAAATGTTCATCGTCTGGTCCTGTATTCTTCCGTCAGGAGCGTGTCGGTAAAGGTGGCAAACGAATCCATATCTACAAGTTTAGAACGATGCATCAGGACGCAGAGCAGATCCTTAAGTCTGATCCGGCGCTCTATAGGAAGTATGTCGAGAGCAACTACAAACTTCCTAAGGGTCAGGATCCTCGAATCACATTTGTTGGTCGCATTTTGCGAGAGCTGAGCCTGGACGAGCTACCGCAACTCATTAACGTACTCAAGGGTGAAATGAGCCTCGTCGGTCCGCGACCGGTGGTACCAGTGGAGATCGAACAATATGGCGATTACGCCTCTCTGCTACTGTCGGTTCAGCCAGGATTGACGGGTCAATGGCAGGTTAGTGGACGTAGTGATATCGCGGACTACGCGCGTAGAGTCCGCCTTGACATGGAATACATCCGGGATCAGTCGATCGCGAGAGACCTCGAGATTCTTTTCCGAACTGTCCCCGTAGTGCTGTCGCGCGAAGGCGCACACTAGTCGATAGTTGTCTTAGCGATTTGAGTGAAGAGAACAGAAAACGACGCAGAGGTACGACATGAGTATTCGATACTTATCGGATTCTCGAGCACGTAAGACGCAGGAGAGATTCGCACGTTTACCAGTACGTATCGAGCCCAAAGGTTGGGGCCGGGAAGTATGGATTGCGAACAGCCCTCAGTACTGCGGCAAGATTCTGGAGATCAAGAAAGGTAAGCGCTGCTCATTTCATTTTCACAAATTGAAAACGGAATCTTTCTACCTCCGATCGGGACGCCTGCGTCTTAGAGTGAAGGAATCGGTGAGCGCCGATAACCAGCACGAATTCGATCTGCATGAAGGAGAATGCATGGATATTCCTCCTGGTCTGGTGCATCAGATGGAGGCTCTCGAAGATTCGGAACTGTTCGAGTTCTCAACGCAGCACTTCGAAAGCGATTCTTATCGGGTTGTGAAGGGCGACTAATCATCGATGGGAGTTCCGATCAGCGGCCTGATCCTGATTCCTCTTACGCTTGGAGTCTTCCTCTTCACATCTTACAGCGTGGAGTGGGCGATCTTCAGCTCGGTGCTTCAAGGTGCCGCGCTCGTCAACGTCGGCGGCGGTTTCACGGTAGGGCTCTCGACATACTTTTTGGTGGTTGCCTTGATCGCGTCGCGCGCGGTTCCTCAATGGGCCACCGGCAGAATTCGTTTTTTTGACGACGAGCCTGTTGCGAATCACATGTGCATCCTCGCGATTTTCAGCATTTGGTGCGTGTTCTCTGCGTTCGCTCTGCCGATACTCTTCGCCGGTCTACCGGTAGAATCTCCGCGAGCCGGAGTTGACCAGAGTTACTATGTGCAAGCGGCTTTAACAGTGGAGTCCTAGCAATGCGGGACAAGCCGGCTATGTGATCCTGAACTTTGTGATGGTGATGTGCCTGGTGCAAATGGCTGCGATGCCCGGACGGTTGGACCGCCTCGTTAATGCGTTCTCCTGGTCGGGGGTGTTCGTAGCGGCGGTCGGTTCCAATCAGATTTGTTGCAACCGATTCGGCTTGTCTTTCCCGTCATGGCTTTTCAACAGCAACCAGGCATGGGCGCAGGCGCCTAATCAGCTTATCGGGGCGGGGTTTTCCCGCATGTCCGCAACTTTCGTGGAACCTTCGGATGCGGCCGGCTTTTTGGCTACCTGGTCAGTCTTCGAGTTGAGTCTCGCTATTTCCGGCGGACGTCGAAACGGGTTGCATTGGTTCTGGGCCGCGGTTGGCAGCATCATGCTGGTCGAAACCACTTCGACAACGGGTTACGTCACTGCCGCAGTGATGTGGGCCGTGACCGCCTGGGATTGCTGTAAGACAGTATTGCGGCACGGCCGAATCAAAGTTCAGGCAACAATCGCAGTTCTGGTCATAGCAGGCGCTTTCATACTCGTTTTGGCTACGATCCCGGACGCCTCGCTGCTGCTGGATGCTGTGTTGTTTAGCAAGAATAACTCAAAGTCCGCGGTGCATAGGACGTCAATCTTCGGCCGCGCGGTGGGGGTTTTTCAAAACAGCTGGGGCCTGGGAGTCGGTCTAGGTTCAAATCGCGCTATGAGTGTATTCTTCTATGTCCTCAGCAATCTTGGAGTTGCGGGGATCGCTCTGGTCAGTGTTCTCCTGTACCAGTTGTATACGCTCACTCGCACACAGCTAAGCGACCCGAACGCCGATCGCACGACTTCCATATATTTGCGGGCTATTGGCACTGCGTTCGTAGCAAATATCCTCTCTCTACTTGCATCGGGAGCAGAGATCACTCAGCCGCGCATGTGGATTCTCTGGGGAATGATCGTTGCCGCGAACCGGCAGATCTGGCTGCAGACGAACCATCCGCGCGAACGTCCTGTCGAAAGACACCTGATACCCGCGGCTCCACGACGCGTGTACGAAATCGCTAGCAACTTGTAAATACGTAGTTTTCTTAAAAAGTACATTTCTTTCATGGTCGCACCTATTCGCGTCACACAAAGGCTTTCGCTGCGACGCCGAGTTAGTTGCTGGCATCAATCGTAGATGAGGTGAACGAAACCGGTGACGCAAACACGCGAGGTGAACGTTTTCGTTTTCTTGGGGCACGGTTTTGGAGGGAACACATGGGAACAACGGTTTGCACAAGGGTTGATCCCTGGTCTAAATGAACGGCTCGCCTACGGATATTATCGAGCGGCGGGGGACGGTTGGTCCGTTGAATACTCGCGCGACGCAGACGAGGGGCGCTACACGAGGCTCGGGCGCCTCATACTGCGGAAGGCTCTTGGCTTTGACATCGTCCATGCATGGCGCAACAAGCGGCAGCTGCTCTCTGCTGATATAGTATGGACACACACTGAACTGGAGGGGCTGGCAGCACTCCTCTTAGTTCGCACCTTCGGCCAGGCCGACCGCCCCAAGCTCCAGGCGAATTGTGTCTGGCTGTTTGATCAATGGCCATACCATTCCTGGGTACGCAAGCTTCTATATCGCAACTTGCTGAAGAACGCCGACATCCTTACTACACTCTCGCCAGAGAACCTGAAAGTCGCCCGCAGAGTGGTGCCAAATGTGCGGTGTGAGTGTGTCCTAGTGGGGGTCACTGTTGAGGCCATGACGCCGCCACGCCGATCGCCGTTTCATGATCCTGTGCGTGTTGCGTCACTTGGCAACGACATGCATCGAGATTGGCTGACACTTATCAAAGCATTCGGAAATGTCGCGGAATACCAGTTGAAAATCGGCTCTACCAAGATCCGTCCGGAGATGATTGAAAGTGTGAAGAACGCCGAATTGTTTCCCACGATTACCGCAGATGACGTGAAGCGGCTGTACGAGTGGGCAGACGTCGTCGTGGTGCCGTTGAAACCCAACCTGCATGCGTCAGGAATAACCGTGGTTCTTGAGTCAGTGGTCTCCGGTGTACCGCTAGTATCCACAGACACGGGAGGCCTGAGAGCTTATTTCTCAGACGACGAGATGTGCTATGTCCCTTCCGCTGATCCTTTGTCGATGAGAGCTGCGGTAGCTGATCTAGCCAAAGACGACAACCGTCGTTTCGCAATGGCAGTCAAGGCTCAGGAGCGTCTCGTAGCAGCTAATCTGACAGCGACCGGCTTTGCCGAACGCAATCGCAGGCTAAGCGAAAAATTGCTTCAGACCAGCGAAGACAAACTGACGACGGAATATGCTCGAAACGTGAGAGCTGCAGGTCGTTAGCACGATCCATGACTGCTCGGCCCGCCCTGTGTTGCGTTAACGCTGAATGCGAGTACTGCTCTTCGATACAACAGCTCACTCCCTTCCCTGGCCACTCTTCTTGGAAGAGCTTCAGCAGCTCAAGGACGAGAGGCCGGAGCTTTATTCGTTCATTTTCGTGGATGAGGCTAAGTTTCTCCGACGTAGATCTCTCAGTGCGCGGGCGCTAACACGGGGACTCGACTGGTTGACGATAAACCTGCGCGACAGGCGGAGCAGGGCGATAGCTTACGGATTGGCTGCAAGCATATTCCGATATCGAAGGCACGCTGTATTTCAAACGGATCTAAATCACGAACTGGTGGACCGGGCGATAGCGTTTAAGCCGGATCTGGTATTGGTTCTAATGGGGTTCCACATAGCGCCCGGTTCCTTGGCCACGATTAAGGAAGCGACGGGCGCTACAACCATCAACTATGCCACCGACGACCCTTTCAACAAGCGACTCGCGACTCAAAACGTAGTTGATTCGATTCCTAACTATGACCTCTACGCCTGCACCAAGCGCGCGATAATGAAGGACGTCTCTCGAGCTGGCTGCAGCAATGTTCACTACGTGAGATTCGGTTACAAGCCTTCCGTTCACTTTTTCGATCCTCCGACCAGTGCACAGGAGCGTGCGCGCTTCGGCTCTGAAGTGGCATTCGTGGGAGAAGGCGATGCCGATCGTCTGCCGTTCTTCACTGCTCTAGTTAGGGCTCTGCCCCAGTTGAATCTGGCGTTATATGGGGGAGTGTGGAATCTGCGCAGTAAGACACGTCGATATTTTCGTGGCTCAGTGCGAGGGCGGAATTTTCGAATGGCACTGGGCGGCGCGCAAATCGCCATAAACCTGGTCAGGCGAGAGAATCGCGACGACCACGTGATGCGCACGTTCGAAGGCCCAGCATGCGGCGCTTTTATGCTTAACGAACGGACCGAGGAGCACCTTGAGTTGTTCAAGGAAGGGCAGGAAGCCGCGTACTTCGGATCTGCGGAGGAGTTAGTCGACAAAGTACGTTACTACCTCGTTCACGATGCCGAGCGGGAACGAATCCGGCAAGCAGGACAAGCTCGAACGTTGACTGCCGGCCATTCGTACCGTCATAGACTTGAAGAGATAATCCGCACCGCAACGAACTGACCGTCGCCGAGGTCATCTTTACTTCGTCAGAGGGAGAATGAATTGACATCTCCAGACAACGCACTTATTCGAGAGGAATCGCAAACCAGCGCATACCTACTTCAATCTCCAGATGCTTCCACGGAGCGTCCGGGTTTGCCCGCGAAGCCCATAGTTGCAATTCGAGGCGGACGTAGCTGGACGGGTCTCGAGCTTGCCGACCTCTGGGCGCATCGCGACCTTTTCTACTTTTTGATTTGGCGGGATGTCAAGGTCCGCTATAAGCAGACCGTGTTGGGAGTCGCATGGGCGATTCTGCAGCCGCTTCTAACTATGGTTGTGTTCACACTCCTGTTTGGAAACCTGGCGCACGTACCCTCGGACGGAAAGCCCTATCCGATTTTTGTTTACGCCGGACTGTTGCCCTGGAACTTTTTCGCGACGGCGGTGGATAACAGCAGCAATAGCTTGGTGGGGAATTCAGCCCTTATAACCAAGGTGTATTTCCCGCGTCTCGTGATACCGAGTGCCGCAGTCGGCTCAGGGCTGGTGGACTTTGGAATCGCGTCGGCGATTCTTTTCATCATGTGTGCTTACTACAGGGTCGGTATTAGTGTCAGCTTGCTGATGTTGATTCCGCTGACGATGCTTATGGCGTTGTTCGCGATAGCAGTAGGGATGAGGTTATCGGCTCTCAACGTCAAGTACCGCGACATTCGGTATGCGCTGCCTTTCCTGATCAACATCTGGATGTATGCGACGCCGGTGATATATCCCGTCAGCTTCATCCCGGCCCACTGGCGATGGATTCTCATCCTCAATCCCCTGGGCGGCATCATTCAAGGATTTCGCTCAGCGATTTTCAACCAGCCATTTCACTGGAACGAGCTAGTAGTATCCTTTGCGATGGTAGCAGCCGTACTGATGTATTCGCTCTACTCATTCCGCCGGATGGAAAAGGATTTCGCGGATATCATTTGAGAGGACAATGCGACCGATTATCACAGTTAGGGATTTGTCGAAGCGCTACGGACTCGGTAAGCGCGAGGCCAAGTATGAGACGGTACGCGAAGCCATTGTCAATGCCGCGGGCGGCATGGTCCAGGGGCTGCGCCGTAAATTCCGCAGTGGCAGTTCGGGCTGCGCCGGGAATGAAGAGTACGATCTGTGGGCCCTTCGCGATCTCAGCTTCGACGTACAACCCGGTGAGGTTCTTGGCGTGATCGGCCGCAACGGCGCCGGCAAATCGACTCTTTTGAAAATATTGTCGCGTATTACCGATCCTACCACTGGACAAGTCGACCTATACGGACGCGTCGGAAGTCTTCTTGAGGTGGGAACCGGGTTCCATCCCGAATTGACCGGTCGCGAAAACATATTTCTAAGCGGCGCCATTCTCGGCATGCGACGGACCGAAATCACTCGGAAGCTTGACGAAATCGTGGCGTTTGCGGAGATCGAAAAGTTCCTCGACACTCCCGTTAAGCGCTACTCGAGCGGGATGTTCGTGCGGCTGGCATTTGCGGTGGCGGCGCATCTTGAGCCCGAGATCCTGTTGGTAGATGAAGTGCTTGCGGTCGGCGATCGGGCATTCCAGAAGCGCTGTCTGGGCAAAATAGGCGACGTTGCCCGCGACGGCCGCACGGTACTGTTCGTGAGTCACAACATGGCGTCGATCGAGGCACTCTGTAACACCTGTCTTTTCCTGAGCGATGGACGTTTCGTGGCAAAGGGCGAAACCGATCAAATAATTTCGCGTTACATGAGCGCCGGGATGCGTCCCGAATCTGCGGTAGCTTCTCTTGCGGTGCATACGGGCCGTCGGAGAGGCTCGGTACCGATGATGAATACGGTTACGTTACGAGACGACGACGATCATCCCTCGGGAGTTATCCGCATGGGAGGGTCGCTCTCAGTATCAGTGTCGTTCAAATGCGAATCCAATCCTATAACGCCCGTCCTGGGACTGGTTATTAAAAATTCGCATGGCGTTGCGATCTTTGGCGTGAACAACAAGTTCATCGGGGGTTACAGATTCGCTGAGCGCGTGGGATCGGGGGTCATAAGTTGCACTCTGGACGAACTGCCACTGCTGCCGGGAAGGTATTCACTGGATCTCTATTTGAACGACGGTGCCCAGGACATAGACGTGATCTACGATGCGATCTCGATGGAAGTAATGCCTAGCGATGTATTCGGTACCGGCCAGTTGCCACCTCCAGGAACCAGCCTCATATACTGGCGGGCGTCGTTCGCGCTGACCAATGGTTCCTCAACAGAACACCAGTGATAGGCGCGTCTCGGCCAAAACCATTTCACTACCAATGGTTAAGTTTTTCGTTACAGAACTGAGGCGTCGCTACAAACAGCGCGCGTTGCATAGGATTTATCAAAAGTATGCCGATCACACGATGATCCCGGAGAGTACCTACATCAAGAATCTTGCTCTGGCGAGAAAGATGCGCGAGGTAGAGGGCTGTGTGATCGAGTGCGGGGTCTGGCGTGGTGGCATGATTGCGGGTATTGCCGACCTGCTAGGGAGTCAGCGTCAATATTATCTATTTGACAGCTTCGAAGGGCTGCCTGCTGCGAAGCCAATAGATGGACCCGCGCTGCAAGCCTGGCAGGCCGACGTAACGACTCCGGGTTATCACGACAATTGCACAGCATCGGCTGCAGACGCAGAAACTGCGATGTTGAAGTCCTCAGCGACTCGCTACGCGCTGGTTAAAGGATGGTTCGAAGACACTATTCCAGCCTTCGATCTGAATCAGGAGATAGCACTGCTCAGGTTAGACGGTGATTTATACGACTCAACCATGGTATGTCTGAAATATCTTTATCCTCGAGTGGCGGATGGCGGAATAATAATTATCGATGACTATCAGCCCTGGGATGGCTGCGCGCGAGCAGTTCACGAGTTCCTGGCCGACGCACACGATATTGGCGAAAACCCAAGGCTGCAACAGTATGAGAATGAAGTCTTCTTTGTGACTAAGCGCTCCCCACGCCTCATGCAAAACGATGTCGGTCGCGCAAGCATTTCAGGTGCGAACTCATCGGTGACTCTAAAATAAGCGAGCTAGCGCAGCGGGATGCGGGCCAAATATTTCCGCAAGTATCTGGAACTGACCTTTAAACGCAGCGCACGGTCGGACTGAACGACCGCGGCGCTTAACCTGTGCGTGAGATTCCAATGGCGACAGCCTACGATAGAGCTTTCTTTTCGTTCGTAGCGGACGACTCGTTAAGGTCAGCTCGCGTGATCGTGCCCATTGTATCGCGATTGCTCTCTCCGAAAAGCGTCGTTGATTTTGGCTGCGGACCGGGCGCCTGGTTGCGAGTATTCATCGAGAATGGTGTCACTATGATTAAAGGTATCGACGGTGACTACGTCCAGCGGGACGAGCTACTAATTGATCCCGATGATTTCATAGCAGCCGACCTGACCGAGTCAATCAGCCTCGATCAGAAGTATGACCTGGCGATCTGCATCGAGGTAGGAGAACACCTGCCTAAGACTAGCGGGCACGACCTTATCAAGCAACTAACGTCCGCAGCACCCGCGGTGCTGTTTTCTGCTGCTATCCCAGGGCAGGAAGGAATCAACCACGTAAATGAGCAATGGCTCCGTTACTGGCGCGACCTCTTTGCCGCACAAGGATTTACCATGGTGGACGCGCTACGTCCTGGAATTCGGGACGACCTGCGCGTCTCAACTTACATCAGACAAAACCTGGTTCTTTTTTTGGGCGATTTGGCACTGGCATCGCGTCCCCAGCTTCGTCGTATTGCGAATGAACAATGCGATTCGGATAACGAGTGGATCCACATCAATCTCTACGAAAAGTGGCTGACGCGTGCCACCACGGCTATCGGTGCGAAGGATCTTCTTCGCAAGCTCCCGGCTGCGGTGCGTAGATCAATTGCTCGGAGGGTAAGAAAAAGTCAGACTCCCAAATGAGACGATGCTTACCAAGGTACATTCATGCACCGCTTCGGCGCGAAGACTGGGCGTCTCAGTAGTTATCTGCTGTCACAACAGCGCAAACCTTCTACCGAAAACCTTGGCTCATCTCAAGAGTCAGCAGATCGTCGAACCGCTCGACTGGGAAGTAATTATAGTTGATAACGCGTCAATGGACAGTACCGAAACTGTGGCGCGCCAAACATGGGGCGACGACGGCCCCGCACCACTACGCATCGTCGGTGAACCTCAGCTAGGTCTGTGCTACGCCCGGGAGCGCGCTTTCGATGAGGCCGACTATGAGATAGTCAGCTTCATCGACGACGACAACTGGGTCGGGCCTGACTGGGTCGCTACCGTGAGTGAATGCATGTCATCGGATCGCGAGCTGGGCGCTATCGGCAGTGTCAACACTGCGGTCGCCGACGTGCCTTTCCCGGAATGGTTTTCGCAATATTGCGCCTATTACGCAGCCTGGGCGTTTCGCGATTCGGCGGAGCTGGCTGGATGGGTCCTCAACGGCGCCGGCATGGCGATTCGCAAAGCGGCCTGGCGCCAACTGAGGCAAAACGGGTTTCAGTCACGCCTGACAGATCGGATCGGAAATCGACTCACTTCCTGTGGCGATCTCGAAATAGGATGCGCAATCCAGCTCGGAGGATGGAAAAGTCGGCTGGAGCCCAGACTCAGGCTTGAACACTACATGACACCTGATCGGCTGCGTTGGCAATACTTGCGCAGACTCCTGCGCGGTTGCGGAGAAGGTTACATCATCCTCGATTGCTATTTGCTGGTGTCGCAGAGCGAAGACCCTAGCATGTTGAACCGATTAAGGCAGTGCTGGTGGGTTCGCTTGGGCAAGGAAGCATTGCAACTATTCTGGTCCTACCCATCTGTGAAGCTCGTGAAGTCATTCTTCCAGGAAATGGAAGGAGATGACGATAGTGCTGAAATAGAAGTCCGTCTAGGCCGACTAGCTGGCTTATTGCAATTGCGATCAAGGTACGGGCTGCTGCGTCGGGATGTAGCCCAGGCAAGGTGGCGTACAACCCGGCTTACCGTGTGACGTTGGTGCTGATTACTCGCTGGTATTGCACCGATGCCCCGACTTGAAGCGAACGGTGCGCTCGCTTCGAAGGATCGAAGAGTGGTGAGACAAGGCGTATCGATAATTCTATGCACTCATAACGGCGAAGCGCGGCTGCCGAAGACGTTGTCGCGTCTTGCGGCCCAGTCGCCATCACGAGTCCCTTGGGAAGTGCTGGTGGTCGACAATGCTTCCACCGATAATACTTCGAGAGTTGCCCTTTCATGCTGGCGGGACGATCTTGCGCCGCTACGCGTTGTGCGCGAAGAGAAGCTCGGTTTACAACGAGCCAGAGAGCTAGGCCTCAGAGAGTCCCGGTACGAGTATCTGGCCTTTGTCGATGACGACAATTGGCTGGCTCCGGATTGGGTGCGACTCGCGAATGAGCTTCTGGTCAACGATTCCTCTCTGGGAGCGTTGGGAAGCATCTGCGAGCCGGTATTTGAGGGATCGGAACCCGACTGGTTCACTGACTTCCATTCAATTTACGCGATACTTACCGAGTCGGATCTGAATCAGCGCAAGAGCCCTCCTGAGTACTTGCATGGCGCAGGGCTATGCGTTCGCAAGCATGCATGGACACAACTCATACAAGGAGGCTTTCGTTCGTTGCTAACCGATCGTGTAGGAGGCCAGCTTTCGGGAGGCGGCGATTCCGAATTGACGCTGGCGATTCGACTCGCAGGATGGAAGATTCGCGTCGAACCGCGTCTGCGGCTTCAACACTTTATGCCGGCGCACCGCCTGCGTTGGGATTACCTTCGTCGCCTGGAGCGTGGCTATGGAGCGTCTCAGGCTTTGCTCGATGCATACTCAACTCACAATCTATCCATGCGATTGGGCCTTAAGCCGCGCCTCGGACAACTGTGGTGGTGCCAGGCCAGCCGATCGCTACTGAGACTGATACGCCGGCCAGGCGTCTTAGTGGCTGCGCTAACCTCGAAGGGCGAAAATCGGCTTGCCGTTATCGAATTCGAAAGACAGTTCGGAAGAATGCTTGGAATGCTGCGACTCGGGAAGAAGTACGATTGGTCGCGCCGTCATGTCCGCTACGCGCCTTGGAGACTTCGCCGGCCGGAGGAATATCTGAGGCGATCACGTGCGGCTCGCGCATAGGCCCATGCTTTCAGATAAGTTACGTATTCGAAGATGTGTTGTGGCGTTCGCACTTTTTACGACGCTCGGTAGCCCCTGCTCGAGCTTGGCACAAACGTCACCGATTCATTCCGGTTCTTATCGCGTCACAAATCCAACTTTCCTGGTGACTACATTCGGTGCAAAGTGTGACGGCGTCAGCGATGATACAAACGCTTTTCAAGCTGCGCTCGACGCGGCCGGTGCTCGATGCCAGGCGGCCGGAGCTTACGTCATATCCGGGTTTGCTATGGTCATAGTTCCCGATGGAGCAAGATGCCGAATAAACCGCGGACTGATAAACGCGAAAAGCGATTGCGTCGGAATCGCTAGTTACGCAGGCGCTACGCTCGATTTCAGTGGCCTTTCGAACGGAGCCACGGCGCTGACTCTTAAACATTTGTCCTACGGCGGTTACTCCGGCAACGTCCCCAGGTTTGAGAATATTCAGATGATCGGCCCGGGCCGGGCAAGAAGCACGGTAGGTATCGCGAGCGAAACACCTAGCACCACCTACCGGCAGCTTAACATCCACGGATTCGGACATGGCTACGAAGTCCACAGCGGTTCGTGGCTGAATCACTTCGCGAACTCGTCGATTTCGGATTGCGCGGTCGATCTGTATTGCGGCAGGGGACTTAAGGATGCCGGAGAGCAGATCAGTTTCGAAAGCGGCACTTTGTTCAACAGCGATACTGCGATCGAGAATGATAGCTGTGAATTCAACGTCACCGATTCTTCGCTTGATGAATTCAACGGCCCGGCAGTCGTGAATGGCGGAGGATCGACTCGGCTCACCAGCGATCATATCGAGTACGTAAATCGCACGACCAACGCCCCGCTGGTCGTAACAAACGGGGCCTGCAATGATGCGCTTCTCCACTTCTTCATCTCTCCCCCTCCCAAACCTTCTGCTTCCCCTTCCCTGCCACGCCACCAAAGGAAACGGCGGCGGCGCGATGGGCAATGTGCCCAACATCGGACGCCCCAATCTGCCTGGCCAAGGTCAGTGCTGATCTGTTTTTATATCTTCGGTAGAACCCGCCGAGCTTCTCTTCCAAGTCCCACCTCTTTTCCAAATCCCAAATCTTCAGTTCTGGAACCGCCCGCAAGGGACGCATGTCATATGCAAAAATAAATTGGTTCCCGGCAAAGCGCGTATTCTTCTAAGTCGATCGCACTACGGGTGTGTCCTTTGGAGCCACTTGCAGACGAGGGAACCGCAAATCGCTCGCCGTGATTATGCCGATCAGGCTGCCGCGATCGACGACGGGCAGGGCGCCGATCTGGTTCTTCCTGAGCAATGCGATTGCGTGTTCGAGCGTTGCTGAAGGAGAGACCGTCACAGGATTCGGAGTCATCGCGGCCCCCACTAGGATCCAGTCACGCGAGGCGGCGTAAGGTCGCAGGTCGTACTCACTCACGATGCCGATCACTTCGCCTTTCTGGACAACCGGAATTCGGCGAAATCCGCCTTCCTTCATCCTGACATAGGCACAGGCCAGATTATCGGTCGGTTCCGCCGTAACCGGCTCTTTCGTCATGCAATCCCGGACCACCATTTCCACCCTCCGCGGACTCGCTATGAAATGCTACAGCATCCTGCAAGAGCCAGACCATGCTCATTATTGCTAAAAACGAGCAAAACAGAGCGATAGCGTGTTGAATGATGCTCCTATTTGACACTTCGCTGAATCACTTCGCTACTTCGGGGCCCCAACTGGTCATCTATTCGCACTATTGACGTTTCGAAGCCGTTGTCGCTCGAAAGTTTCGGGGCGTGTGCTGGAATCATTTCGACGTGCGCAGCAGGTCGGCGGACGTTCCGAGCGTTGGCAGACTACTGCTTGAGTAGCTGCTTGACTTTGCTCAGCTGCTCGCCCTGTCTGACGCTCTGCCAGTCGCGCTCGATGGTGTCCGAAGAATCAATCGGCAGCGACCACGAAGGCTTGGCGCCGTTCTCCGCCGTTAGAACCACCGTATCGACGAGCCCCCCCCGACCCGTCGATCAGTTGCTGGACTTCCACCGCGTCGCGATTGGCATGAGCGCGGCGCAACGCATTGAGGCTCGCCGCCAGGGGCGCCAGGCTCTGCACGAACGAACCCATAGGAGCTTCGTCGCCGGTGGCGATGTCGCTTTCCTGGCGCGCTCTGATTTGGACGATGATGATTTTGTGCAATCGATCTCGATACAACTGCATCGCGTCCCAGGCCCAGTTCACTGCTGCCTCGACTCCGAGACTGTCGTAGTAGCCGCCATCGCAGATGTGGAGCTGGCTGGGCGGGCTATCCACGTGATCCTGATCCGCGTAACGCGCCATAGCTACCGGGCTGGCCCAGGCAAACGAACTGGACAACCGCACAGCGGTCACTACGTCGATGTCCCGCGTGAGCGTATCCCGAATTGTGCTTGCCGAAAATGACCGCTTGAAGATAGGACGGTATATCGACGGTGCTGAATAGAATTGGTTGTCCCGTTTCGACGATCGTGGCGCCAAAGACCGTCGCTGGCATCCTGCCGGTGCGAGCTGCCGCGCGCCAGTCGGAAAGCCGCTCTGTGATCAAATGTTGCTGCCCCTGCATCTGCAGCGTGTGGGTCCAGCTTCGCTCTATCGCCCAACCGCGGTCTTCAGTGGTTGTGTATGCGAAAGGAACGAGGAGCCACAGGAGTTCGTTCTGCGCGACACTCTGGGCGATGCTCTCGGTGCTGGATTTCTGCGCGGCTTGATTGATAAACGGCAACTGACCAAGCGGCGGCGCTCCCAACTGCGGATCATACGAGGCGACAAAATACAGGACGCCGACGCTGCCTCCCGACACTCCGCTCATCAGGCGCACGGAATGGATGAAGTTGGTTCCGAGTTCCGTCTCCAGTCCGGTTAACACTCTTGCGGTCCATGCCGTCGCCTGGACACCGCCGCCGCTGGCGCTGACCACCACGAGTGTTGGTTTCTGACCCGGCGCGCGGGCTTCCTCCTCCTTGAGCCACGGATCGATGGCTGTTTGGATGTCGGCGGGGACCGAGCAGTCGAGGCCGCTCGCCTCGTCCGCGGCTTTGGTGCAGCTTGCGTGCGTGATCGTGAAGAAGTTGCCCGAGTGGCTTCCGAGGTAGGGCATCGCGAACCATAGCATCGCGACCAGCACAACCGGGACCCGATACCGATCGAAGAAGAACGAAAGAGAGACGAGGAAAAGGGTGAGCATCGTGATGCCGATCGCGATGTATGCGATCGTCGGGAACAGAGTGACCGGGCGGCCGTTGGCTATCAGCCAGGCGATGTGATGGTTCGACACGATACAGCCGGTCATCGTCGCGCCCAGCAATACTAGTATCCATGCCGGCCCCGGGAGCACGCGTCCGCTGGAGTAATCGATGTATCCGGCGCCGAGCGCTCGCGGAACCCGTCGCAAGCGATCAGGTGGGAGCACCATTCGCGTGAGCCAGCTTATCGCGTAGGTGTTCTGAACAAACTTGGGAACCCACCGCTGTGAAAGCAGCAGATTTGACGGGACGTCCGGCGGCGTTATCAATTGCCGCGCCATTGTCAGAACCAGAAGGCTGGCCAGCGCTATCGCGATTCCTGCCCCCAGATACAGCGCGCTTAAGCCGAGGTTATCGTTGGCTAGCTCCATGCGGACGAGCATCGGAAGCGCCAACGACGAAAGCAATCGCCAATCGCAACCGGAACATCCAGGACGGCAGCGCCAGCCGGGGCACGCCGAAGCGCCGCGGCGCGCTCTCGGCGATCACCATGCCGGTGATCATGCACGCCCATGCTGCGAACATCACGAACGGTGTGACGGCGAGGACCTCGGGGTAACTGAGATTAAAGGTGCCGGGTATCCATTCCGACTCGAACCGCGGCAGCAGTAGAATCACCAACGCCATCAGCAGCGGAAAGCGCAGGAAGAAAGCGTACTGGATCAACAGCGGCAGCCGCCTGCCAATCAACGCGACGGCCACGCTCATGGCAACTGCAAAAACAACCAACATCCAGAGCATAGTCGCACTCGGCCCAACTCGACTTATACATAGAGACTTGAAATAGTTACAGCAAGTTATATCAGGTTTCGGTAATTAAAGACGATCGTGACGAAGTACGTGCGCCAGCTCCCGAAGAGTTCGCGTTGAGATTGTTGAGAAGCGACTTGCGTGGCCAAATTCGAACCGCGGCGCTGAGCGGCTTGATCGCGAGTCTCGTCACAGTCGGCTGCCACAAGCCCGAAGTGCCGCTCGCGTCGGCGCCGGTCCCGGTGACCGTTCGATCGGTGGCATTCTCGACTGAACCGGGGCGGGCGGCGTATTCCGCCAACTTCAGGCCGTACGCACAGGTCGATGTGACGTTTAAGGTTTCCGGCTACGTCGATTCGATTCCGCAGGTCACGGGAGCGGACGGCCGGCCGCGCGCGATTCAGAGCGGCGATCCGATCAAGCTCGGCGACCTGCTTGCCACGATTCGCACCGAGTCCTACGCGCGCAGGGTCGGACAGGCGCATGCGGAGTTGGAGGGCACCCAGGCCGAGTTGCTCAACGCCCGGCGCGACTACGAACGCAATCAGCAATTGATGAAGCAAAACGTCATTGCGAGAGCCAGCTTCGACGCGAGCCAGGAACGATTTCAGCGTTCTCAGGCAAATGTTCGCGCCGCACAGGCAGCGATGCAGGAGGTCGAGGTCGACCTGACGGATTGCAAGCTCAAATCGCCGATGGAAGGGACGATCGTCGAGCGCAACATCGAAGTCGGCACGCTGGTCTCGCCCAGCATGCGAGCTTTTCAGATCGCCGACCTTCGCTCGATGAAGGCGGTCTTCGGAGTCCCGGACTTCCTGGTCGGAAAGCTTAAACCCGGCAAGGCGTTAAGCGTGACGACCGAAGCGGTTCCCGGCGTCAAGTTCCAGGGTGTCATCACGCGGATCTCGCCGGCGGCGGATGCTCACAGCCGGATGTTTGATGTCGAGGTCACGATTCAAAATCCCAAAAATCGGCTGCGGATTGGCACTATCGCCTCGTTGCATCTCGACCGCGAGGTGGAGCAGACGCCAGTCATGATCGTTCCTTTGAATTCTCTCGTACGCTCGCCTGACGATCCGAACGGCTATGCGGTTTATGTCGCCGAAGATCGCGGCGGCAGGATGGTTGCGACGCTGCGGAATATTCGGGTCGGGGACATCGCCGGTAACGGAGTGGCCGTCAGCGACGGGCTTAAACCCGGTGATCGCGTGATCGTCCGCGGTTCCGGTTTGATCGTCGATGGCAAGGAAGTTGCGGTCGCGCCGTGAGATCGCATAGCGATGAGATTCGGATGAAGTGGCGGCATGGCGCATAAGAGCGACGCCGAACTGATCCGAAACACTCGGAACTCGGCGCGGTTTTTCGTCGAAAATCGCCAGCTCGGATGGATCACGCTGCTCGCAATCTTCGTCTGGGGAATCTACGGCTACGACCATATGCCCAAGCGCAAGGATCCGGAGATTCCGGTGCGCACGGCAATGATCATTTGTCCCTGGCCCGGCGCGAGCGCAGAGCAGGTCGAGCAGCTGGTCACTCGCAGGATTGAGAACAAGGTAGCCGAGAACTCGAACCTTGGCACGAGCACGCCAGGCGGCGACTACGCCATCGAGTCGCTTTCGCTCGAGGGAGTATCTGAGGTCGAGATCCAGCTCGCCACGAATGTCACCGACGTTCAGAAAGTCTTCAGCGACATCAACATCAAGCTCAAGAGCATCAACGACTTGCCGGAGGGCGCCGGCCCGATCGAGTTCTCCGACGATTTCGGCGAGACCGCCGCGCTGATGATCACAGTCGCAAGTCCGAAAGAGGATCCGGTTACGATTTCGCTCCGTGCCGACGCAATCCGGCGCGCGATCGTGCGTGCGCGATCCGGTCTGTCGCCGGCGGAGGCCGCCTCGGCTACTTCGGTCGTGGCTGCTTTCCCGCTGTCGATTAATCCGCAGGTCTATGCCCGGCTGCGCGATGCTGCGATTCACTCTCTCAAGGATCGCGATCTCATACGCGATGTTCGTTTGTTTGAAGGCCCCGGATTCATCGGCTTCGACACGTCGGTCGATCTCGATGAGCATTCCCTCGATGCAGCGCTGTCGCAGCTGATCCAGGACCGGTTTGGCAGTTCGTCATTTGATCCCGACGCATGGCCGCCGGTCGTCATTAAAGATCCGGCGGAAACTGAATCGAAACTCGCAGCCGTAGCAGGCGCCAAGTACACCTACCGGCAACTCGACCGGTTTACCGATCTGATCGAGCGGACGCTCGAAACGGTGCCGCAGGTTTCCAAAGTCAAGCGTCGAGGCGTTCAGTCCGAAGAGATCGTTCTCGAATATTCCCAGCAACGCCTGGCTGCCTATGGCCTGCAGCCGGATGAGATCCAGAAGATCCTCTCTGCCCGCAACATCACCAGCTATGGCGGCGCGATGCAGGTAGAGGGGACACAGCTGGCGGTTCATCCGTCGGGCAGGTTCCGCGACGTAAGCCAGATTGGCGGTGTGATCGTCGGCAAGTCGCCGACCGGCGCGCCGATATACCTGCGCGATCTCGCAGACATCTCGCGCAGCTATCAGAGTCCTGCGCGCTACCTGAACTTCTACACAGCGCGTGACGCCAATGGCGATTGGCGGACTTATCGAGCCGTCACGCTGGCCGTCTACATGCGCTCGGGTGAACAGATCGGCACTTTCGGCGCGGCGGTAAATCGGGCGCTCGCCGGCGTCCAGGCTCAACTGCCCGAGGGCTTGATCATCGCGCGCACGTCCGACCAGCCGCGGCAGGTAAAGGAACAGATAAGCATTTTCATGGACTCGCTCTACGAGGCGATCGTGCTGGTCGTCATCGTGGCATTCATTGGTTTCGGTGAATCGCGCTCGGCCGTGCTGATGGCGTTGTCGATTCCGCTGACCTTGGCAATGACGTTTGGCATGGCGCATCTGCTCCGAATCGACCTGCAGCAAGTCTCAATCGCATCGCTGATAATCGCTCTGGGCTTGCTGGTGGACGACCCGGTCGTCGCCGGGGACGCTATAAAGCGTGAACTTTCTGAGGGCCGGCCGCGCATCCTGGCGGCCTGGCTTGGGCCGACCAAGCTCGCGCGCGCGATTCTGTTCGCCACGATCACCAACATCGTGGCGTACCTGCCGTTTCTTTTGTTGACAGGTAACACCGGGCAATTTCTTTACAGTCTTCCGATCGTGATGACTTGCGCGCTGGTGGCTTCGCGCATCGTTTCTATGACGATGATTCCGATGCTCGGCTATTACCTGCTCAGGCCTCCGGCGAAACCGGCGCTCTCGATCAAGGAGCGCAGGCAGCGCGGCCTCACCGGGTTCTACTATCGCGTCGGCGTTTTCAGCATCGAGCATCGCTGGGCGGTGTTCGCCGGCTCGATCGCGTTTCTCGGATTGGGCGTCTTCTTTCGTACCCAGCTCAAGACCGCGTTCTTTCCTGACGACCTGCAGTACCTGTCGTATATCGATTTGCGACTGCCGAATTCGGCGACGCTGCTCGATACTGAACAGACCGGCCGCCGCGCGAGCCAGATAATCCAGGAGACGACCGAGCAATTTGCGCGGGGGAAAGCACTTTCGAATCACGCGCCGCAACGCGTGCTGGAGTCGATCACAATGTTGTCGGCGGCGGCGGTCCGCGCTTCTGGTTTTCGGTTTCGCCGGAGCCGCCGCAGTTGAACTACGCTCAACTGATCGTCCAGATCGCTGACAAGAATGACATGCCTGCGCTGGCAGCGAGGATTCAGGCGGGATTGTCGAGATCGCTCACCGGCGCGATAGCTGATGTCGAACAGCTTCAGATCAATCCGGTGCAGCGGCCGATCGATGTTCGTATTTCGGGCCGCGCTGACGACAGTCCGGCCAACGCACAGGCGGATATTCGCACGCTGCGCAAACTCTCGAGCGCCGTGGAAGACATTTTTATTTCAATTCCTGGTGCGCAGCGGGTGCGCACTGACTGGGGCGATGAAAGCCCGGCGGTCGAGCTGCGCATCGATCCCGATCGCGCAAATCTTGCCGGCTTGTCCAACCAGGCGATCGCCGGTGCGTCAGCGGCGGGACTCAGCGGACTTCCGGTCGCGACGCTGCTCGAGGGCGACGTGCAGATTCCGATCGTCGCGCGGCTGCGCCGTCAGGAGCGCGGCACGCTCGGCGATCTGAAAAATCTTTACGTGTATTCGTCGAGTGGAAGCCAAAAGATTCCGTTGGCTTCGGTTGCGTCGGTCGACCTTGTGATGGAGACCAACAGGATTGTCCGCCGCGACCACTTTCGCACGGTTTCCGTGTACTGCTTTCCGGCGCCGGACACCTATGCTTCGGAGGTGATGGACACGGCCGACGCGAAGCTCGTGCAATTCAGCAAGACTCTGCCGCCGGGATTCACAATGGCGGTGGGTGGCATTTCTTACAAACAGAAAGAAGGGTTCGGCGAGCTGGGAATCGTGCTTTTGATCTCGGTGGCGCTGATATTCCTGGCGCTGGTGGTCCAATTCAACGACGTCATCAAGCCGATTCTGGTATTTTCTGCCGTCCCTTACGGAGCCGTTGGAGCACTCGGAGCGTTGTATTTCATGGGCGCGCCCTTCGGCTTCATGGCGTACCTTGGTATCGGGAGCCTGGTCGGAGTTATCGTCAGCCACGTGATCGTCCTGTTCGATTTCATCGAAGAGAATCGGGAGCGGGGCGAGCCGCTGATCGAGTCGTTGCTCGACGCAGGTGTGGCGCGCCTTCGTCCGGTGATGATCACCGTCGGCACGACGATCCTCGCGCTGGTTCCGCTGGCGCTGCACGGCGGTCCGCTCTGGGAGCCGTTGTGCTACGCGCAGATCGGTGGACTTAGCCTCGCCACCATAATCGAGTTGCTGCTGGTCAAGGTTTTCTATTCGATTTTCGTACTCGATCTGCGGATTCTGAAATGGGACGGCGGCAAGCCGCCGCAGAACGTATCGACGATCGAACCCGGCCTGCACGCAGCGCTGTAACCTCGCAGCCTGCCGGCATAGCTATTGAAAAATCTTCCACGTTCCATCGCGCCGAGGGTTGCCTAATGAGCGACCATCGAAGGTCCGGCGATGGCACGAGTGATTTTGCCGTCGTTTCGCGGTGGCATCGGCCACGTAAAATTTTCGCAGTTCCAAAAATTCCGGAACGAGATTGGTTTTGCTTCGCAGGGATTTGATTAGTTCTAGCGACTCAAACGCGATGGCATAGTTTTCGCTTCGTTTGCGCACGAATACTTTTAATTTCCTAAACGCGGTTGCGCTTTATGACGAGGAGTTGCTTGCCGCTTGGGCATTGTCCACTGAGTAGGCGCGGGGAGAGATGAAATTGGATATCAACGGCCATTTTGGAAGCGCAAGCAGTAGGCGTCTGCGCATCGCGCAAATCGCTCCTCTATATGAGAGCGTTCCGCCCCGACTCTATGGCGGAACCGAGCGCGTCGTTTCGTACATCACAGAGGAACTAGTACGGCGTGGCCACGAGGTGACGCTGTTCGCGTCCGGCGATTCGCAGACGCGAGCGAATCTGGTACCCGGATGCGCGCAGGCTCTGCGCCTTCAGGGGAAGCCGGAGCTCGGATCGTCTCTGCAGCTGTCGATGCTGGCGGAAGTTTTCGAAACGGCCCGCGAGAACTTCGATATCGTGCATTCACATATCGACTATTGGTCATTCCCGTTCGCAGGCCTGACGCGAGTGCCGGCGGTTACGACGATGCACGGGCGGCTGGACATTCCCGAGCTTCATCCGGTGTATCACCGATTTCCCGACGCGGCGCTGGTCTCGATTAGTGATTCGCAGCGCGCGCCCCTGGCGGATATGAATTGGGTTTCAACGGTGTATCACGGGATGCCGCGCAACCTGCTGCACTTCAATGAACGGGGCGGAAAGTATCTCGCGTTCATCGGACGGATCTCGCCTGAAAAGGGTATCGACGTTGCGATCGAAGTCGCACTCAGGTCAGGAGTGCCGCTGAAGATCGCGGCCAAAGTCGACGCAGTCGATCGGGAGTACTTCGCCGAGGTGATCAAGCCGCGCATCAAGGCGCCGATGATCGAGTACATCGGGGAAATCGACGACGTGCAGAAGAGCGAGTTTCTCGGCGGCGCACTCGCGTTGCTCTTTACGATCGATTGGCCCGAGCCGTTCGGCCTGGCGATGATCGAGGCGCTCGCATGCGGCACACCGGTGATCGCGCGCCCATGCGGAGCGGTTCCCGAAGTCATCAGGCCCGGCGTTACCGGATTTCTGGCAAGGGAAATAGACGAATTGGTAGCTGCGGTCGGCAGGATCGATTCGATTCCGCGGGAGCAATGCCGCCGTGAGTTCGAGGAGCGCTTTACGTCGGAAGTGATGATCGCGAAATACGAGCGCGTCTACAATCGGCTGATCGGATCGGAAGAAATCGAAACAGAATTCGAAACGCGGCAAGCGGCTGTTGGCCGGTAGACGGCCGGTGATACACTGCCTTGTGGAGAGCGCGGCTTAGGCCGTTGCTTGTCCGACAACGTATCATGGCAGGACGCAGGGCTACCGCGGAGCCGGCGCAGACGGTCGTCAAGGTCGGCGGCGATTACTACGTGCTGGCGTCGTCGCTCGCATCGCGGCGCGCGAGCCAGGTGCTCGCGAACGGGCGAAGCTTCGCAGTCTTCGAGACGGCGGGCGATATCATGGATTCGCCGCTCGAGGCGCTGGGTTTTTTCAACAGCGATACCAGGCATCTCAGCCGCTTCGAGATGCAGATCGCGGGGGCCACGCCTTACTTTCTGAACTCCTATCTGAGCGACGATCGCGCGCAGTTCCGCGCCACTCTGACCAACGCCGACCTGGGAGAGAAGGGCAGGCCGGACTGGATTCCGCGCAATTCGATCAGAGTGGATCGCGGATGGGCGCTCGACGGCGCAGCGCTGTACCATCAGTTGACGCTGCGCAATTACCTCGGCTCGGCGCTCGAAATTGAGATCGATTTTTTCTACGGCGTGGATTTCGCCGACGTCTTCGAAGTACGGGGCCTACGCCGCGTGCGTCGCGGTCAAGTGCTGAGTCCGTCAGTCGACGGTAGTCGAGTCGAGCTTCGCTATCGGGGGCTCGACAATGCGGTGCGTTCGACCGAGATTCGCTTTGATTTTGCTCCGAGCGAGATAGACGAACGTCATGCGGTGTTCGTAGTACGCCTCGAACCTGGTGAAAACCGCAAGCTCGAATGCCGGATCACGGCCAGTGCGCAGTCACAACTATACTCCGGTCAGGCGGTGATTCGGGCGGGCAACTTCCTCGCAGCACTCGAGGAACGCCAATCCGAGCTTTCAGCGTTTCGCAATGGATGGGCTGGAATTTCGGCCAGCAACAGCGAATTCGCGTCGGTGATTCGGCGCGCGGCTGTCGATCTGACGTCGCTTATCGCGCCCGGCGAGGGTGACGGCGCGTTCATCATGGCGGGCGTTCCATGGTTCGCCACTCTGTTCGGGCGCGACAGCATCATCACCGCATTGTCGATCTTGCCGTTTCATCCTGAAATCGCGATGCGCACCTTGCGGACGTTGGCTCGGCTCCAGGGTGACAAGATCGATGAGGCGCGCGATGAGCAGCCGGGGAAGATCGTGCACGAGGTGCGAAGCGGCGAGATGGCGGCGACCGGCGAAGTCCCGTTCGGCCGCTACTACGGAAGCGTCGATTCGACTCCACTGTTCCTGTGGCTATACGGACGGTGCGTCGAGTCTACCGGGAATCTCGAGTTCGCCAACGAGCTGTGGCCCAACGCCGAACGGGCGATCGAGTGGATCGAGCGCTGGGGCGATCGCGACGACGGTTACATCAGATATAAGCGCGAAACTCCGCGCGGGCTGGCCAACCAGGGCTGGAAGGATTCCGCCGACGCGATCTTTCATCACGACGGCGAGCTTGCGCGTCCTCCGATCGCGCTCGCGGAAGTGCAGGGCTACGCTTACGCAGCGTTCATGAGCGTGGCGTCGGTGGCGGCGCGCCTGGGGCATGGGCGCGTCGCGGATCGGCTGGTCACGCGCGCGTCGGCGCTGAAGCGATCATTCGAGCGTGACTTCTGGCTCGAACCGGAGGGGATGATCGCGCTGGCGCTGGACGCCGACGGGCGCCCATGCCGCGTGATGACCTCGAACGGCGCTCATTGCCTTGCGACGGGGATCGTCGATGGCGAGCGCGCGGCCGCGATGTGCCGACGATTGCTGGCTGACGATATGTATTCAGGATGGGGAATTCGGACGCTCTCACGCAACGAGCGGCGCTACAATCCGATGAGCTATCATAACGGGTCGGTGTGGCCGCACGACAATGCGATCGCGGCGCTCGGACTCGCGCGCGCCGGCGATCACGCAGGAGTAGTCAAGGTGCTCGAAGGTCTGTTCGACGCGGGCGAGCAGCTCAACACGTCGAGTTTGCCCGAACTGTTCTGTGGTTTCCGGCGCGAGGTGGGTCTCGGCCCGGTGCCGTATCCGGTCGCGTGCTATCCGCAAGCATGGTCGGCGGCGAGCGTCTTCATGATCCTGCAGGCGATGCTTGGGATGCGCGTGCTCGGATTCGAGCGCCGCGTCGTCTTCGACACTCACTTGATTCCGTCGTGGCTCGATTGGCTCAGCATAAGCGGCCTGAAGGTGGGCGACGGCCGCATCTCGTTCGTACTGCGACGTTTTCCCAATGGCGCCGCGATCGAAGTGCAAGAGAAATCGGGTGGCGTCCGCGTAGAAGTCTGACAACTCCTGGGGCTACGGAGCGTTCTCGCTTGGTGTCGGCGTTGGTGTCGGTGAGACAGTCGATGTCGGCGTCGAGCTCGGCGTCTCAGTGGGAGTCAGTGTTTCTGTCGGGGTCGGACTCTCAGTCGGAGTACGAGACTCGCTCCGCGTGGGGGTCTGGGTCGGAGTGAGCGTTGTTGTTGGAGTGGGCGTTGGCGTCTCGGTCGGAGTTACCGACGGTGTTGGGCGGATCCAATTGATGGGTTCGCGGACCAGGATGAGCGTCGCGGTGTGTCCGGCGCGGGCGTCGGTCATTTCTCCGGTGGCGACGAATTTGTTGGTCGAAGGATCGAAAATTTCCGCACTCGAAAGGGGCTTGTAGTCCGGACTCCATCCTCCCGCGAGCAGCACGGTTCCGTCCGGCAGGAGCGTCGCCGAATGTCCGGAACGGGCTTCGAGCATCTTAGGTCCCGCGACGAACTTCCGCGTTGCCGGATGGTAAAACTCGGAGGAATTGTCGCCGTGCCCGCCGGCGAGCAGGACCCGTCCGTCGCCGAGGAGCGTCGCGGTATGCCCGGCGCGGTTCTGATTCATCTTCGGTCCGGGCCGAAGCGTCCGATGCACTTCGTCGAAGATTTCGCTGGTGTCGACGGCGCCGCTCCTCGCGAAAGGACAACCGCCGGCGATTAGAACGCGGCCGTCATTGAGAAGCGTAGAAGTATGATAGAGACGGTTGTCATCGAGCTTGCCGGCAAAGTTAAATTTTCCCTGGGCGGGATCGTAAAGCTCGAGTTTCAGGAATCCTCCGCCCACGATCAGCACTCCACCGCGGCGGAGCAACGTTGCGGTCTGGCCGTGGCGGCTGGACGCCATGGAACCGGTCATCGAAAAGCCGTTGGATAGGGGATCGTAGAGCTCCGCGGTCTCGGAATCGCCGCCCACAATCAGTATTTTGCCGTTTTGCAGCGCCGTCGCGGTCGGGCCGTCGCGAGGAAATTTCATGCTCGGCGCCGCGACGAATTTGCCATCGGCGGCATTGAAGATTTCGGCGCTACGCAGAATCCACGGCATCGCCGGCCCAGGAAATACGGTCAGCGGCACGAGCAGGGTGTTGATGCCGCCCACGATAAGAACCTTATCGATCGCGACTGCGGTCGCGGCGAACTGATCGCGTCGCTCGTTCATCGGAGCGATTGGAAGAAAGCGGCCTAGGGCGGGATCGTAAATCTCGGCGCTGTTTAAGACTCCGGGACTCTGTCCCATCGGTCGATCGACGAAGCCGGTACCACCGGCGACTAAGACCACCGGCTTCAGCGCGGAGGGTGTGGTAGTTGGCGTCGGGGACGCTCGGTGCGTGCGATGATGCGAGCGTTGTCGCGCGAGGGCAGTCGCCGAGAAGACGCCAACAGCGATCGCGCATAAAAGGACAGTGGCGAGCAAGGATGCGAGGCGTTGTCTCATCCGCTCACCTGGTCCGCCGGCTGACGGGAATGCTCGGTGTCAGGTGGCCACGGATTGTGTCTAACTTTATTCCATTGGTCCTCGAGCGCGGCTTGCTCGAGCGTCAGCCCGCGCGTTTCATCGATGAAGAGGCCGAAGATCACCGCGCTCGGAATGCCAAGCAACGCGAGATAGCGAATAACGCTGGCGAGCCCGCCGAGCGGTCCGATCAACGCGGCGATAAGAACCTGCGCCAGCATCGAGAAGCCGGCCGCGGTTATCTGCTGCCAGCCGATCATCGTAGTGCGCAGCGCCGAGGGGAATAGCTCTGTAGCCGCAGAGTTCGCGCCGACCGTCATTACGCCGGACGCGAACTTGAACCAGCAATACGCGACGACCAGCCACATGAATGGCCACTGCACGAAGGCGGGCGGGCCGAGGTAAAAAGCGAAGGCGCCGAGCCATGCCGCGCCGCCGACGTACACTACAGTCGGCACGCGCCCGAATCGCTCCGACGTCCACGCGCCCAGCGGGAATCCGGCCATGCCGACTACCATCCCGACGACAACCAGCGTGCTGGCGGCGACTGGCGACAGGCCGAGAATCGAGACCGCCTCAAAGTAAAGCCAGCCGTTCACCGCGGTGCCGGCGATCGTGTCGAGCGCGGCGCAGGTGAGTAGCGCGATCGATCGGCGTCGATAGAGCGGATGAAAAATATCGTAGAAGTGACTGCGCTTGGCGGCGCCGCTCGAAGCGGCCTGCGACCATTTGGATTGTGAGGGCAACATCGCGGCGACAGGAGCTGCGAGCAATACTCCGAGCACTGAAGGCGCCAACAGCCATCGCCACGAATAGTTCCACGCCAACAAAGCCGGGATGATCAGATAACCAAGGACGCCGCCGATGGCGCTCGCAAGTGCAGCGGCCGCTTGTCCACGGGCACGTTGACGAACGGGAAGTTCTTCGGCAAGCAGGACGATTGCCGATGAGACCGATCCTCCCAGCAACGCGGAAACCATTATCTCGCACGCGGCGAATTCGTTGGCGGTCGGAGCCAGCGCGGCTCCCGCGGTGAACAGTGGCGCGAGTACGAGGCTGCCGAGGATAACGAGGCGGCGTCCGACGCGATCGGCAAGGCGTGCGAGCAGCAGCGAACCAAATGCCGATATCGCCATCCAGGCAAAAAGTTTTGCGAGTCTGCTTTCGTCGAGGGCAAAGCTCTTCGCGATCCATGGCGCCGCGATGCCGACGATTGACAGCGTGTAGCCCTGGTAGAGCAGTAAGATGACGATCGCTGCGACGGTGGTGCTCGAGCGCGAACCGCTGGGTCGGGGAGCGCGTGCGGAGATGCTCGCGGAAGCATCACTATTCGTAGTCGGCTTGATTTTATGCTTCGCCACGAGGCACTCCCGCGGCAAATCAAGCGAAATCCACGCCAACCGTCTGGAGTCAGTTAAGTCGGCGCTTTTCCATATCGGTTAGCCAGGTAACGATTTCGTGCATCGAATTTTCGGTTTCACGCAACACGCCCAAACACGCGCGCTGTAAGCCAAAATCTCACGAATATGCTGAGGCTGTGCGTTGGGCATGCGCGTTGCTTTCCTTAAACCAAGCTTCTACTTCTCCGCTGTGCGGCGGTGTATTTGCGGATTCTCTGAGGATTTGTATGAACCCGAGCGAGGAAAAATTTTCCCAGTCGGTAATTTTTAGATTCGTCGGATATATCAAGCCATACCTGCGCCTGGTGGTGGGCGCGGCTTTGATGGGTGTAGGCAAGTTCACGCTACCGCTCGCGTTTCCGCTCGCCTTCAAGTACGTCATCGACGTTCTGCTGACCTCGCCGCCCAGGTTCGACGGAATCATGCGTCTGATCGACCACCGATGCGTCGAGCTTTCTCATCTTGCGGGTTACGCCGCCACGCCGACCAGCAAACTTGCGGCATTGAGTGTCGTGATGCTCGCGTTCTACGCGTTTCAATCGCTCGCGAGCTTTTATCGTAACTATTGGGGCGGCCTCGCAGGCAACCGGCTGATCTTCGATCTCCAGCGTCGCCTGTTCTCGCATCTGCAAAGTCTTCCGCATTCGTTTTTCGATCAGAATCCCAGCGGCTCGATCGTCTCGCGCGTGCTGAACGACGTTCAGCAGGCCAACGAACTCGTGGGTTCCGCGCTGATCGACGTGTGGATGGACGGGGTCTCGCTGATGTTCGTGGTCGCCGCACTGCTGTTGCTTGACTGGCGGCTGGCACTCGTCGCGCTTTGTATATCACCGCTGTGGGTCGCCTTCATGCGATTTTTCGCGCCCCGAATCAAATCGGTGAGTCATCGGATGCAGGAGACGGTCGCGGAAATCTCCGGGGAAGTTCACGAACGCGTCGTTGGCGCCAGCACGATCAAATCCTTCTGCCGCGAGGAGCATGAAGTCGAGCAATTCCGTGTTCAGACTGAGCGCCTGCTGGAACGCACGATCGACAAGGTGAAGCTCGCAGCGCGCCAGGAGATGTTGATTCAGTTGCTTACGCGCGCGGCACCTACAGTCGTGATCTGGGTGGGTGCGCTCATGATCATTCGCGGCACCATGACGCTGGGCACGATGGTCGCCTTTTTCTCGTACCTGGGGTTCCTCTATCTGCCGCTCGAACGATTCGCACAGTTGTCGGTTGTAGTTTCAGCGTCGATGGCGGCTATTGAGCGAATCTTTGCGTTTCTCGATCTGAAGCCCGAGATATCCGATCACGCGCTCAGCCGTCCATTCGCGGTGCGCAGCGGGACGGTTCAGTTCGATGACGTGTCTTTCGGTTACGGCGCACGCAACGGGATGCCGACGGGCCTGGCACTCGAAGGACTCAATCTGCACGTTCCGGGTGGTTGCCGAGTCGCGCTGGTCGGCCGGTCGGGAGCAGGCAAGACCACGATGGCGAGCCTGATTCCTCGCTTCTATGAGGCGACGCGCGGCCGCGTACTGATCGATGGGCGCGACGTGCGTCATTACACGCTGAAATCATTGCGCGAGCATATCGCGCTGGTTGCCCAGGACGCGCTGCTCTTCAGCGCGAGCATCAGGAATAACTTGCGCTACGCGCGTCCCGACGCGACCGACGAGATGCTGTTGCAGGCCCTCGAGATGGCAAATCTGCGAGACTTTGTCGAAAGTCTGCCTGATGGACTGGATACGATCATCGGCGAGCGGGGCTTCAAGATTTCCGGCGGGCAGCGCCAACGCCTCGCGATCGCGCGCGCGTTTCTCAAGGATTCGAAGATAGTGATTCTTGATGAGGCGACTTCGGCGGTCGATTCGGAATCGGAGAATCAGATTCACCGGGCGATGGAACTTTTGATGCATGGCCGAACTGTGTTTCTAATCGCTCATCGCCTGCGCAGTGCGGTCACCGCCGACCTCATCGTCGTGATGGATCGCGGGCGCATCGTGGAGACAGGCAAGCATCGCGATCTGATCCGGCGCGGCGGCCCGTATGCCCAGCTCTTCAACGAGCAGGCCCGAGGTTTGGCGCTGCAATCCCGACCAGAACGTGGATTCCGCTCGCGGATTGCCGCATTCTAGTCGGAATACGGATGTTGCCCATCTATTGCGGCAACGTGAAACTTGAGCAGCATCCGGTTCTTTTGTGTATAGACCTGCCTGAGTGACGCAGACGTGGTAGGATAGCTGCGATCGGCTGACCCTGTGGTATTTTCCGTCTCTGGGCAAGGATCCAAAAAGACTTACTCGACCTTATAGGCAAACGAAACTTCCTGGTTGATTTGTCGGCGATGTCCTCGTATCAAACACGAACTGATTCCCAACTCGTTTCGCCCACGCCGCGGCTGAGCCACATTATCATTGAAGACGTAACGCCTTCGGTTGACGGCGGGCGATGGCCAGCCAAGCGGATCGCGGGTGAACCGTGCGTCGTCGAAGCGGATATCTTTCGTGACGGACACCAGATCCTGCGCGCCGCAGTCAAATGGCGCCGCAAGCAGGACGAGGTTTTCGACGAAGCGCCAATGCTCGCCTTCGACAATGATCGATGGCGAGGCGAGTTTATCCCCACCGGCAACGCGCGTTACGTCTATACGATCGAAGCGTGGACGGACCTGTTTGCGTCGTGGCTGGCGGACTTCACCAAGAAGGTTACGGCGGCGCGGCCGGTTGCGTCCGATGTTCTGGAGGGGATCGCGCTCGTCGAGAAAATGATATCGCGCGCGAATGGAGCTGATCGCGAACTGCTGGAGCGAACACTCGCACGATTGCGGAAGACGAACGATGGAGCGACGGCGCTCGCAGCGATCAGCGACCCTGACATTTCAGCCGCCGCAGGCCGCGTCGGCGAGCGATTCGGCATGACGCGATTCGAACCACTGCTGGAGCTGGTCGTTGATCGCAAGAAAGCCCGCTTTGGGAGCTGGTACGAGATGTTCGTGCGATCGCAGGGCACCGTGCCCGGGAAGCCCGGCACTTTTCAGGACGCCGAGCGACGCTTGCCCGAGCTTCGCGATCTTGGCTTCGACGTCGTGTACCTGGCGCCAATCCATCCGATCGGTCACACCAATCGCAAGGGTCCGGGCAATCAGCTGAACGGCGGATCGAACTCTCCCGGTAGTCCATGGGCGATCGGGAGCGAGGCCGGAGGTCATACCGCGATCGATCCGTCGATCGGGACGCTGGGCGATTTCGATCGCTTCAACGCGGCCGCCAACCGTCTCGGGATAGAGGTGGCGCTCGATTTCGCAATCCAATGCTCGCCCGACCATCCGTGGGTTCGCGAGCATCCGAATTGGTTCCATCATCGACCTGACGGCAGCATCAAGTACGCTGAGAACCCTCCCAAGGAGTACCAGGACATCTACCCGATCGACTTCGACACCGTGGATCAACGCGGATTATTCGAGGAGATGCTGCGGGTGGTGAGATTCTGGCGCGAGCACGGCGTGAAGATCTTTCGCGTCGATAATCCGCACACCAAGCCGGTACAATTCTGGAACTGGCTAATCAATGAAGTGCAGGCTACTAATCCTGAAGTGATTTTCCTAGCAGAAGCCTTTACGCGTCCGAAAGTGATGAAGGCATTAGCGAAGGCGGGGTTTACTCAGTCGTATACCTACTTCACCTGGCGCAATACTAAGGCCGAGATCACTGAGTACCTGACCGAACTCACGCAAACATCGATGCGTGAGTATTTTCGACCTAACTTTTTCACCAATACTCCCGACATTCTCTCGCCGGTGCTGCAGACCGGCGGGCGCGCGGCCTTCAAGATGAGGCTGGTACTTGCGGCGACACTATCTCCGTCCTACGGCATCTACAGCGGCTATGAATTGTGCGAAAACCAGGCGGTTCCCAGCACTGAGGAATACCTGAATTCGGAGAAATACGAGATCAAGCTGCGCGATTGGAACCAGCCCGGAAACATCAAGGAGTTCATCGGGCGCGTCAACTCGATTCGCCGCGACAATCGCGCGCTTCAGCAATTTCTCAATCTCCAGTTTCTCACCACCGACAACGACCAGATTATCTTTTACGCCAAGGCTACACCGGCCAAGGACAATGTCATCCTGGTGGCCGTCAATCTGGATCCATTACACCCCAATCACTGCACGGCGTACGTGCCGCCGGAGGTCGTAGGAGTCGCTCCGGGCCGAAGCTATCGAGTCACCGATCTGCTGACCGGCGCGAAGTATGTGTGGTCAGATCGTAACTACGTGCGGCTCGATCCGTCAGTCGAGCCAGCGCACATCCTGCGCGTCGACGAGCGCTTGTGAGTTCCGCATTTGGCCACAAAGCTTCAGCCTGAAAACAGTTCGGCGTCAGATCCTTTGTGGTACAAGGACGCCGTCTTCTATGAACTGCGCGTCCGTTCTTTTTACGACAGCAACGGTGATGGCATCGGTGATTTTCCCGGCCTGACTGCGAAGCTCGACTACCTGCAATCGTTGGGCGTCAACACGCTCTGGCTGCTTCCGTTTTATCCGTCTCCGATGCGCGACGACGGATACGATATATCCGACTACACCAATATCCATACGTCCTGTGGGACGTTACGCGACTTCAAGATATTTGTTCGCGAGGCGCATCGGCGCGGTCTGAAGATAGTAACTGAGTTAGTACTCAATCACACTTCGGATCGTCACGAATGGTTTCAACGTGCGCGACGTTCTCCCGCAGGCAGCATGTTTCGCGATTACTATGTGTGGAGCGATACCCCGGAGCGCTACAAGGATGCGCGCATAATCTTCCAGGATTTCGAGCCGTCCAACTGGTCATGGGATCCAGTGGCCAAGGCGTACTACTTCCATCGCTTTTATTCGCATCAACCGGATCTAAACTACGACAATCCAGCAGTGATCCGGGAAATTCGACGAGTGATCTCATTCTGGTTGGGTCTTGGCGTTGACGGACTCCGGCTCGACGCGGTTCCGTATCTGTTCAAACGCGAAGGAACGAATTGCGAGAACCTGCCGGAGACCCACGCATTCCTGCGCGAATTGAGAGCTTACATCGACTCGAAGTTCCCCAACCGAATGCTGCTTGCCGAGGCGAATCAGTGGCCCGAAGAGGCGGTTGCGTACCTGGCGGAAGGCAAGGAGTGCAATATGGCATTCCACTTTCCACTGATGCCTCGAATATTCATGTCGGTGAGGATGGAAGATCGATTTCCGCTTACTGACATATGGGCGCAGACACCCGAGATCGATCCCACGTGTCAGTGGGCGTTGTTTCTGCGCAATCACGACGAACTGACTCTCGAGATGGTGACCGACGAAGAGCGCGACTATATGTATCGCGCTTACGCGCAGGACGCGCGCATGCGAGTCAACCTGGGTATTCGCCGACGGCTCGCGCCGCTGCTCGGCAACCATCGACGTACTATCGAACTGAACAATGCTTTGTTGTTCTCGTTGCCGGGGACACCGATCATCTACTACGGCGACGAAATTGGAATGGGCGACAATGTTTATCTGGGCGATCGCGACGGAGTTCGCACTCCGATGCAATGGAGCGCGGATCGCAACGCCGGGTTTTCTGCGGCCAACCCGCAGCGTCTTATCCTGCCGGTGATCATCGATCCCGAGTATCACTACCAGAGCGTCAACGTTGAGGCTCACGAGAGCAATCGCCATTCGCTTCTGTGGTGGATGCGTCGACTGGTGGCGCTGCGCAAGCAGATAAAAGCTTTCGGCCGAGGCACGATGGAGTTCCTCAGCCCTGAGAATTCGCATGTGCTGGCCTTCATCCGCGCTTATGAAGGCCAACAGATACTGGTAGTGGCCAATCTTTCGCGGTTCGTACAGTACGTCGAGCTCGATCTCGCCAGGTTCAAGGGCACGACACCGATCGAGCTTTTTGGACGCACGCCGTTCCCGCCAATCGGTGACTTACCCTACCTGCTCACTCTCGGACCGCATGGCTTCTTCTGGTTCTCTATCGAGCAGCCGAAAGCCACCAGTGCTGCCGAACAATCCGAATATGTACTCCCGCGCATCGAGTTGAATACGGGCTTCGATAGCATCCTGCGCGGCGGCGCTCGCCAGCAGCTCGAGAGTATATTGCCTCGCTACCTGCCACATTGCCGGTGGTTTCGCGCAAAGGCCCGCACGATAACCAACGTCAAGCTGACCGACACGATGCCGATGTCGGAAGGTCCGAACGTACCGCAACTGGCGCTTATCAATGTCGAATATTTTAACGCGGAGCCGGAGACTTACCTTTTGCCACTGGCTATTGCCACCGGCGATCGAGCGCGCGACCTGCGATCGCGCTGGCCCGAGAACGTCATCGCCGAAGTTATTAGCTCGGGACGCAATGGCGATGGTGATGGCATCCTCTATGACGCAGTCGTGGATCCGGAGTTTCTCAATACGCTATTCGATATCATCGCGAAGCGCCGGCGTCATCGAGGGTCGGTGGGCGAACTTTTGCCGGGCGCCACGCAGGCGTTTCATCAGTTACGCGGTGATCCCGAATCGCAGCTTGAACCCCGCTTTCTGAAGGGGGAGCAGAGCAACAGCTCCGCAGTGTACGGTGACCGTTTCATAATCAAGCTCTTTCGGCGCATCGAACCGGGCCTGAATCCCGATCTCGAGATTGGCCGTTTTCTGACTTCGCACGCGTTATTTTCTCATGTCCCTCCGCTCGCAGGATGGATCGATTACAGCTCGGGAAATGGAGAACGAAAAAGCATCGCGCTGTTGCAAGGCTTCGTCCCGAACGAAGGCGACGCCTGGCACTTCACGCTCGGAGAGTTGCACCGTTTCCTGGAGAACGCAGCGACGCGGTCGGAGTCGGCGCCGTCAACGGAGAAGACCCTGGTCGAATTGCTGGCAATGAAGGACGCGGATCCGGTGGCTGCTGAGCTGATAGGTCACTACCTCGGCGCGGCGCGACTGATGGGTAGGCGCCTGGCCGAGCTTCACCTCGCGTTGGTTTCCACAATCGATGACCCGGATTTCGCTCCGGAGCCTTACTCGACCCTCTACCAGCGTTCGACGTATCAATCGATGCAGAATCAGCTGGCGCGTTTGATTCGCACACTCAACAGCCGCGCTTCAACGGTGCCCAAAGATTTGCGCGAGCAGGCGCAGTTGATCGTGTCGCATCAGCGCGATATCGCCGCGCGATTCGACGCGTTTCTCAAATGCCGATTAACCGTGGATCGCATGCGCATTCACGGCGACTTGCATCTCGGCCAGATTCTGTACACGGGCAAGGACTTCGCCATCATCGATTTCGAGGGCGAGCCTGCGCGTCCGCTGAGTGAGCGCCGTCTCAAGCGCGCGGGATTGAGGGACGTTGCCGGGATGCTGCGATCGTTTCACTACGCGTCGCTCACCTCGACGATCGAACAACTGAGAATCGGAGCATTGGGCAAGTTCGATTTTGCCGGCATGGAGCCGTGGGCAAAATTCTGGCGCACCTGGTCGTCATGGGCTTTTCTGAAAGGTTACCTGGAGGCGGGAGGGCACGCGTCGTTCATTCCGAAAACTGATGACGAGCTCAGTATACTATTGGATGCCTTCGTTATGGATAAGGCTGTTTACGAACTTGGCTATGAACTGAACAATCGCCCCGAATGGCTATTGATCCCATTACTCAGTATCGCACAGCTGCTCGGCCTGGAGACGAATAACACTCAAAACCTGATCGTCCCGAAACCCGGAATCCATGAAAGCCCCCGAGCATAGCGAGGAGCTGTCGAAGTCCGGTGACATCGTAGCGGTCTCCAACCTCCCAGCCGAGGAAGTTAAGCGCCTCCTCCAGCTCAGGCATCGGGATCCGCATTCGATACTTGGCGCGCATCCGACAGATCGCGGTGTGATTGTGCGCGCGTACCGTCCCGATGCTCAGAAAATTTTTCTGATCGTCGATGGCGAGCCGCCACGTGAGATGCTCAAGCGGCCGGAAGCGGGACTCTTCGAAATTCTTGTACCTACACGGCGCCAAGTGTTTCCGTACCGGCTCAGGGTTCACTATCCCGGCGATCTTGTCGTGACGATTCGCGAACCGTACCCGTTTCCGCCGACTCTTGGCGAACTCGATCTGCATCTATGGGCTGAGCAAAAACACGAACGGATCTGGGACAAGTTCGGTGCGCACGTCCGCGAGCTGCAAGGCGTGCAGGGGACGTCCTTTGCAGTGTGGGCGCCGAACGCGGCGGGAGTGAGTGTCGTCGGCGATTTCAATAGCTGGGACGGGCGCCTCGACATGATGCGGATGCTCGGCAGCTCGGGCGTGTGGGAGATATTCGTCCCGGATCTCGCGGCCGGTGCGAACTACAAATACGAGATTCGCACCCTAGCGGGCGATCTGGCTATTAAGAGTGACCCGTTTGCATTAGCTACTGAATGCCCACCCGCTACCGCATCGAAGGTATACCACTCCGATTACTCATTTGGTGATGCTACGTGGATGTCGGCGCGCGACAGCCGCGATCCACTGCGCAGCCCGGTCGCGATTTATGAGATGCATCTTGGCTCCTGGCGCCGAGTTCCGGAAGAAGGCAATCGACCGCTGACTTATCGCGAATTAGCGTCGAAGCTCGTCGAGTACCTGTCGGACGTCGGCTTCACGCACGTTGAGTTCCTGCCCGTGATGGAGCATCCGTTCACGGGTTCGTGGGGATATGAGACGACTGGTTACTATGCACCGACGGCGCGGTACGGGTCTCCCGACGACTTTCGGTACCTGGTCGACTGCCTGCATCAAAATGGTATTGGAGTGATTCTCGACTGGGCGCCAGCACATTTCCCAACTGACTCGTTTGGACTCGGACGCTTCGACGGTACCGCGCTATTCGAGCATGTCGATCCGCGCCAGGGATTCCATCCCGAATGGAACACTTTCATTTTCAATTTTGGACGCGACGAAGTGCGAAGTTTTCTGCTGGGCAGCGCGAAGTACTGGCTCGAAGAATTTCATGCTGACGGGATTCGCGTCGATGCGGTTTCGTCGATGCTTTACCTCGATTATGGCCGCAAGAACAGCGAATGGATTCCGAATGTCCACGGCGGCAATGAGAACCTCGAGGCGATTTCATTTCTCAAGGAACTCAATCGGCGGATCTATGAGCGTCATCCCGGCGTGATGATGATCGCCGAGGAGTCCACCTCATGGCCGGGAGTCAGTCGTCCCTTGTACGTCGGCGGGCTTGGTTTCGGCTTCAAGTGGGACATGGGATGGATGCACGACACGCTCGATTACTTCAGCAAGGAGCCGATTTATCGCCGATTTCATCACCGGGATTTGACGTTCGGATTTGTCTACGCGTGGTTCGAGAATTTCATGCTGCCGCTTTCCCACGACGAAGTCGTTTACGGCAAGCGCTCGCTGCTCGACAAGATGCCGGGCGACCGATGGCAGAAGTTCGCCAACTTGCGGTCGCTGTTCAGTTACATGTGGGCGCGTCCGGGAAAGAAAATTCTTTTTATGGGTGGCGAGTTCGGCCAGTGGCGCGAATGGAATCACGACACCAGCCTCGATTGGAATCTACTCAATGAAGCCGATCATCGCGGCATGCAAAACCTGATTCGCGATCTCAATCGCATCTATCGCGCCGAGCCGGCGTTGTGGGAAGCCGATCATCAACCTGCCGGTTTCCAGTGGATCGATGCGAACAATTCCGACGAGAATGTGATCGCGTTTATGCGCATTGCCCCATCCAGTGGCCGTCGGGTGATCTGCGTATGTAACTTCGCGCCCGTTGTGCGCAGTGGTTATCGCGTGGGCGTTCCCGCGCCTGGTGTTTATCGCGAGATTCTCAACAGCGACTCGACTCTCTACGCCGGCAGCAATCAGGGCAACGCGGGCGCGGTGACCGCGGAGCAGATTCCGTGGCATGGACTCCCGCATTCACTATCGCTCAAACTACCTCCGCTCGGGACTATCTGGCTCAAGGTTCCCGCGGCCGGCTGAGAGCGCCTCCGTAACCGGACCGTCGACGCCCGCGTCTATATAGTAGTGGAAGGGTTTATCTTGCGAACAGATCAGTACATTCGAGACCGAGCTGATCACATTTGTCATCCAGTAATTTCGAGCGCAGTTGTGCTTGCGATCCTGATCGCTTCATCTGTCGTCGCGCTGTTGGCAGGTCCCGCCTTCGCTGATGTTTCGCCTCAATTCGGCAGCACGGCAGCGAGCGCCCCAATCGACGGCTCACCGATCCAATTAGCACAGACGAGTCTTCCACCGGGCGTCGGCAGTCTGGATGACTATGTGCGCGAAGGGAATGAGAATGCATCGAGGCCTGGCGTTCCTCCGCAAGGGTACTCGCCGCAAGCGATGCCTCCGCAGGGTTACTACCCTCAGGGCGTTCCGTCGCAGGGCTGGAATTATCGCGAAGCAGACCCTAATGCTGAACGCAACGTGCTCATCGGAGCCGCCGTTGTAGGGGCGCTGGCGGTTGGATTGTGGGCCTTGCAGCAGCATCAGATGCATCAGGCTCAACAACGTGCGCGCAGACGACTTTATCCGCAGCAACCCGCCTTCGCTAATCAGATTGAGTAGTCGCGTGGGAGTTCGCCGCATGCGAGCCGACGCGCTGACCGGTGGACGGATCAAAAAAATGCAGCCGCGCGGTGTCTAGATAGAGCGTCAGATGCTTGCCGGCTTCGACGCGCCGGCAGATTTCCGCGCGCATCGAAGTGTTCCCTAGCTTTGCGTACACGATGTAGGTTGCGCCGGAGAATTCGACGCTCTCGACCACAACTTCGATCGCAACCCGGCCTTCTCCTGGTTCGAGGGCGAGATCGTTAGGACGAATTCCAACTCTGACTCGCGCGGGGCAGCCGTCGGGTGGTTTGATTTTGAAATCGATGCCATCGACGGTGAGGCTCCCTCCGAACGGCGCGATATCCGCCGTGAAAAAGTTCATCGGCGGGTTGCCGACGAAGGCCGCGACAAATTCGCTCTGTGGGCAATCGAAAACCTCTTGCGGCCCGCCTTCCTGCTCCACCTTTCCTTTGCGCATCACCACCAGCCGGTCCGCGAGCGCTAGCGCTTCCACCTGATCGTGAGTCACGTACACGAAGGTACGCCCGGTGCGGCGCTGGAATTCCTTCAGCTCGAGCCGCAACGAAGAGCGCAATTGTGCGTCGAGGCTCGCGAGCGCCTCGTCCATCAGGATAATCTCTGGCTCACGCACGAGCGCTCGAGCGAGCGCGACACGTTGCCGTTCGCCACCTGACAGCTCGCGCGGAAAGCGCCGGAGATCGACGGTGAGTCCCGCTTTGGCGGCGCTCTCTTTTACCCGCCGCTCGATCTCATCGCGCGCGACACGCCGGAGCCTCAGCGGAAATGAGATGTTCTGAAACAGTGTCATGTGCGGATAGAGAGCGAAATTCTGAAACACCATCGCGATCGCCTCACGATGGGTTGTGTTGCCGGCGTCGCCGCCAATTTGAATCTCCCCGCTATCGGGAAATTCGAGGCCTGCGATCAGCCGGAGCAGAGTAGTTTTTCCGCAGCCCGAGGGACCGAGTAGAACCAGGAATTCTCCGCTCTTTACAGTCAGCGAAACGTCAAAAACGCCTCCGCCAGAAGGGAAACTACGCGTCAGGTGGCGAATGACCAGGTCAGCCATAACGCGCCTATCGCGAGCTGCCCGCCATCAGCGCTCCACGCAGCGACGGTCCGAGCGCGACGACAACACAGATCGCCGGAATCATCATCAACAGCGCAAGCGCACTGGCGGGACCGACGTTACCGAACACGGTGTAGTAGTAGAGCAGGGGAGGAAGAGTGCGATTCGTCTGCTGTACGAGCAGCGCAAATCCAAATTCATCCCAGCTCAAAATGAAGCAGAGGATCAACGCGGTCGCGATCGACGCGCGGGCGAGCGGTAGATCGATTGTCAAAAAAATTCGCAGCGGCGAGGCTCCATCGATCCACGCGGCTTCTTCTATCTCGAGCGGTATCGCAACGAACGCCGCGTACAGCGTCAATGCGGCAGTAGGTATCGCTATCGCAGCGTGAACGATAGCCAGTCCGATTCCGCTGGGCGAGTTGTAGACTCCGAGAGTCGCCAGAATAATTCCGAGCGGGATGGCCACTGTGATCATAGGAAGAAGCCGAATTCCCGATACCGTCGACAACCCGACGCGCTGCGCGATCGCGCTGCGCGACATCGCATGCGCGAGCATCGCGCCGAGCGCAGTCGCAATTACTGCGGAGACAGCAGCGACGCCCAGACTTCTCAGCACGGCGCTGCGAAGTTCGTTCACCTCGAACACGCTGATGAAGTGTGAAAGCGTCAGATGATGAGGCGTCCAGTGCGGCGGCCACGTAAAGGTTTCAAGCTCGGGAGTCACCGACTGTTTCGCGAGAACATAAAGCGGCAACACGGCGGCGGCGACCACAAATGTGTTCAGCGCGAACCGCGCGGCCGCCAACCCAGCGCCGGAAGTTTCGTGGCGTTCCCGAGTGCTCACGTCAGAGCTCCTTCGTCGCGCGAGAATCGGCGCGCGAGCACGAGGCCGCCGAGGCCGATCAGTGTGACCATGAAGGCAAGGATCATCGAAGCTGCCATCGCTTCGTGCGGCTTCTGCGCGTCATCCCACAGGCTGTACGAATAGGTCGACAGCACGGGAACTCCCTCTGGCCCAGTGAGTACGAGCACAGTTGAAAAAATCCTGAGCGCATCGATGCCGCGCAGGATCAACGCGCCGACGATTGCCGGCGTCAGCATCGGCAGCGTCACGAACCAGAAAGTCGAGAACGTTCCGGCGCCGTCGAGGCGCGCCGCCTCGTAGAGTTCGGCAGGGATCGTTTGCAGGCCCGCCATCAGCATCAGCATTACGACGGGGGTCACGTGCCACGCGTCAACCACGATGACGGTGAACATCGCGAGTGAGCTGCGTGGGCTGAGCCATGGCAATGCGTGCATTCCCGTCATGGCGAGGGCGCCGTTCAGGTAGCCGCGCGGCATGAAGATATAACGGGCGAGCGTGAGGATCACGATTTCGGGGATCGCGAAAGGTAGGATCGCAGCGGTCTCGATCAGCGCAGAACGGCTGCGTCGCGCCGTCAGTGTCAATGCCAGCGCGAGTCCGAGCAGGAATTCGACGATCACACTGCCGAAAGGCACGAGCAGGTTGTTGGCGAGCGCGCGCCAGAACATCGAATCGTTAAAAAGAACCCTGTAGTTGGCAAGCGAAGGGCCGTGGTGATCGAAGGACAGGAACAGGCCGTTCAACGCGGGAAGCAAAAGCATCGCGATCATGAAGATGCAGGGCACTACGACGAAAATGAGGCGGAGCCTCTTTGCGGCGAGATTCACAACCCGATACCTGATGAGGAGTCCGCGCAGTCGCATCGCTCGTCACTATTTTGAATGCTTGAAGCGATGGCCGACGCTGGAGGAACGTCGTCGAAAAGCACGGCGCGAATCGTGCGCCGCCATTGGTCGCTGAGATCGGCATAACAATCGACCGTCGGACGCGCTCGCACGAACGGACGCATCGCAACATAGCCGGCATAAAGCTGCGCGTCTTCGCTGCCGGGCGGCGGCGGTACGCTGCCGTACCATCCGAGTTCGCGACTCAACTTCATCTGGATTTCCGCGGTCAGCAGGTACTGAATGAATTCCACGGCGAGCCTGGAATGGGGCGCTGAATTTGGAATGGCAAGGTAGCCGCCGCCGAGCGGAGTGGCTTTGCCGTCGGGTCCTGCGGGAATTGGCGCGCTCAGATTCACGCTGGGCGCCAGCCCTTTCGAATGCAGGTAGCCCATCGCGAACGGCCAGTTGAAGTGAATCCAAACCGACCCGCGAGCTTGCGCTTCGAGCACCGACATCTCGCGAAATACGGCCGACTCGTCGTTCAAGTCGGGCGCGAGTTGCTGCAAAAAGTCCAGGGCTCGGATCGAGCCGGGCGAGTCCGGAGCGCATTCGTTGCCGCCGGCGGTCCAGACGAAAGGCATCACGTCGCAAACCGCGCCCTCGTAGCGAGCGCCCTTCAACGCGAGCTTGCCGGGATGCTCGCGCGCGAAACGCTCGAGATCATTCCAGGTCGCGGGCGGAGTCGAGAGCTTGATGCGATTGTAGATCATCGCCTGCCACATGAGCCGATGCGGGACGAAGTAGAGGTGACGATCGACGGTCGCCGCATTCCACGCCTCATCTGAAAACAGCGCACGCGCGGTGGGCGATACGACAGTATCGAGCGGCCGCGCGTAGGCATGCGCCTCACCAAGCATCGCGAGATCGAGTTCAACCAGATCAATCGAGCCATGACCTGCGGCTTGCACGCGCATCGCTTGCAGGATGTCGGTGTAAGTCTGAGCGAGAACGTTCACATGAACGTGATGCTGCGATTCGAAATCCGCGACGAACGCACCGTAGCGTGTGGCCTCGTCGGGAAAGACGGCGAGCGCGATGTTGAGCTGATCGGTTGCCGGCGAAGAGTGGCATCCGAAAACGAGCATCGCGATCGTCAGCGTGAGAGCTCGCGTGGCTCGACGAGCGCGCGGATATGGATGCTCAGTGCTCAGATCGGTGCACCGCAGGACCTTCAACCGGCATCAGATTGTGGGCCGTGTTGACCAGCGAAACGTGGGTAAAGGCTTGCGGGAAATTCCCGAGCTGGCGTCGAAGAACGGGATCGTATTCCTCCGACAGCAGACCTACGTCATTGCGCAAAGCGAGGAGACGCTCGAAAAGTTCCAGCGCCTCCTGATGACGGCCCGCGAGCGCGAGGTTGTCCGCGAGCCAGAACGTGCACGGCACGAACGCTCCTTCGCCGGGTGGGAGTCCGTCGACGCCGGTCTCGGTCGGGTACCTGAGCACCAGGCCGTGGTAGACCAGCTCGCGTTGAATCGCGGCGACGGTTGAGACGACGCGTGGATCTTTTGCGGGGAGAAAGCCGACCAGCGGAATCATCAGCAATGACGCGTCGAGCGATTTCGAGCCGAAGTACTGGACGAATGTGTTGCGCTCGGCGTCGAAACCACGCGCGCAAACGTCGCGATGGATCTCGTCGCGCAACGCAAGCCAACGATCGACAGGTCCATTGCCGTAGCCTGCTTGGATCTCCTTTACAGATCGATCGACTGCCACCCACGCCATCATCTTCGAGTGAGTGAAATCGCGTCGCGGGCCGCGCACCTCCCAGATTCCCTCGTCAGGCTGCTTCCAGCCCGACTCGAGAAAATCCATCAGTGCGCTCTGGAGCCGCCAGGCGTCATCGTTGCGTTCGAGCTTGTACTTGCGCGCGACGTGCAGCGTATCGATCACCTCGCCGTAGACGTCGAGCTGGAATTGCTGATGCGCAGCGTTTCCAATACGTACCGGGGTGCTTTTCTCATAGCCAGAAAGCCAAGGGAGCTCCACCTCAGTCAGCATTCGCTCGCCCGCGACGCCGTACATGATCTGAGTATCCTGCGGATGACCTGCTATTGCTCTGAGTAGCCATTCGCGCCAGGCGCGCGCCTCGTCCATATAGCCAGAAATCAATAGTGCATAGAGCGTGAAGGTCGAATCACGAAGCCACGAAAAACGATAGTCCCAGTTGCGCGGGCCGCCGAGACATTCGGGAAGCGAAGTGCTCGGTGCGGCGACGATGCCGCCGGTAGGCGCGTAGGTGAGGGCCTTCAGCGTGATCAGAGATCGCAAGACGGCATCGCGCCACTCGCCCTGGCACTCGCAGCGACCAGCCCAATCGCGCCACCATTTTTCGGTCGCCGAAAGCATGCGGAGCGGGTCCGCGTCGGCAGGCTCGGCTTCATTCGATGGATAACCGGTCAACCTGAACGTCACGGATTGACCCTCGGAGACGTCGAAGTCGGCGAAGGTCGTATAGTCCTTGCTGGTCAGCGGAACCGAGGTTCGGAGCGCGATCGCGTTGGGACCCGAGATCGCGCTGAGACCGTAGTCGCGTCTTCGAACCCACGGAATCGTGCGCCCGTAGTCGAAACGAAAGATGAATTCGGCGCGCATCGGCACCTTTCCCCGGACGCCCTTCACGACTCGAACGAGATCGACTTGATCTGGCCGTTGCGCAACCGGCATGAAGTCGATGACGGTCGCGACGCCGCTCTCAGTCTCGAACTCGGTTTCGAGTAGAAGAGTGTTTTCGCGATACCGCCGGCGGACCTGCTTGACGTCAGCCTGCGGCGCCAGGAGCCAGCGTCCGTTTGTCTTGTCTCCGAGAATCGAAGCGAAGCACGCGCCGGAATCAAATCGGGGAACACATAGCCAATCGATTGAGCCGGTGCGATCGACGAGCGCAGCGGTGCAGAGGTTCCCGATCAGCGCATAGTTCTCGATCGGACTGCTCACTTGAGGTCTCCCGTCGACGAATCGCGATCCTTCGGTATCAGTATCGCGACGGAGACCGGCGGCAATTCGATCGCGGCGCCAGCGTCGATTCGAACTCCGGGCCTGGATGCGAGCAGAATGTGCAATCGAGTCGCGTCCGCGAGCGGTACGCGATGACCACTCGGCGCGAAGTTGCAAATCACCACGCACTCCCCGCGTGTGACCCGTATCCAGCGCGCGGCCTCGTCGAAACTGACGGCGTCGAGATCGAGCAGGCCGTCTTCGAAATCTCGCACGCATCGGCGCAGGCGGATCAGTTGCCGATACCATTCGAAAATCTCGCGATGCTGTCCGCCGTCGCGCTCGTCCCAATCAAGTTTGGACCGCTCAAAGGTTTCGCGAGCCTGCGGATCGGGAACTTCCGACACGTCTGTCATAAAGTGAGCGAATTCCGCTCGGCGGCCTTTGCGCACGGACTCTGCAAGCGCCGGGTCCTCATGACTGGTGAAATACTGAAACGGACTCGACGCGTTCCATTCCTCGCCTTGAAACAACATCGGGATGAACGGCGAGGTCATCAGCAGCGCAACGGAAATCTTGAGCTGATCCATCGTTACCAGGCGTCCAAGGCGCTCGCCCATCGCTCGATTGCCGACTTGATCGTGATTCTGCAGAAAGGCGACGAATCGATGCGCGGAAAGCCCGATCACGGGCCTGCCATGTATGCGCCGGCGACTCTTCGAATAAATGCCGTCGTACACGAAGGCGCGCGTGAGAGTCTTCGCGAGGTGGGCAATCGAGCCGAAATCGGCCAAGTAGCCGGCTTTCTCGCCAGTCAAAATTGTGTGCAGCGCGTGATGAAAATCATCGTTCCATTGGGCGTCGAGACCGTAGCCGCCTGCTTCGCGGGGTGTCACGATTCGCGGCAGGTTGAGATCGCTTTCCGCGATCACTACCAGAGGGCGTTCGACTGCGGCTTCGAGCTCGTGAACTTCCGCACCGAGTTGTTCGAGAAAGTGAATCGCTGAGGCGTCGAAGATCGCGTGGATCGCATCGATGCGCAGACCGTCAACGCGATAGTCGCGCAGCCACATCAACGCATTGTCGCAGAAAAATCGCCGAACCTGGTCGCTGTCCTGATCGTCAAGGTTAACCGCGTCGCCCCACGGCGTGCGATAGCGATCCGTAAAGTACGGACCGAACCTGGCGAGATAGTTACCTTCGGGGCCCAAGTGATTGTAAACGACGTCGAGGATAACGCCGAGCCCGTGCCCATGCGCCGCATCGACGAAGCGCTTCATCCCGTCAGGACCGCCGTAAGAATGATGCGGTGCGTAGAGATCGACGCCGTCGTAGCCCCATCCTCGCGCGCCGGGGAACTCACACACAGGCATCAGCTCGACATGAGTCACGCCAAGGTCGCGCAAGTAGCCAAGCTTCCCGGCGGCGGCGTCAAAGGTGCCTTCTGGCGTAAACGTGCCGATATGGCATTCGTAAATGATCGCGGAGGACAACGGCACCTGCTGCCATCGCGGATGACGCCACTCGAACGCCGAATGATCGACAGGACGCGACAGTCCATGCACGCCGTGCGGCTGCGACCGCGAGCGCGGATCCGGCAGCGGAGGACCGTCGTCGAGGCTGAAGGCATAGTCGGCGCGTGACAGTTCGGGACTCAGCTCGACGTGCCACCAACCGCCGTCACCTTGATGCATTTCGATGCGCTCATATGCAGTAACCATCGCGACGGTCTTCGCCGATGGCGCCCACACGATCCGCCGAATCACGGCTAAGTTCCTTCGCGCGCGAGCAGCGCAACCGGGAATCGGCGCGTCAACTCGGCAAGTCGGATCTGACCGGACCGCAATCGCTCGCCAGTCATATGGTTCATCCATTTGCCGCGCGGTAGCTCAATTTCGGTGTCGCGCCAATCGCCGGCCAGTTTCACCACGAGTCGCGGCACGATCGTTACGACCGATTCGCCACGCGTAAATGCGACGACGTGATCGCGGCGTGCCCCGCGCGCCTTGATCGGTTCGATCCCGGCCTGCGGGCCGAACCATTCCGGATGGCGCTTGCGGAGTGCGAGTCCCTTCCGGATCAGCCATAGCTTCGGCATACCTTCATCCATCCGCGCCATCACCTTTTCCGGCGTTGCGTCTTTGAGATCGGCAAGCAGTCGCCGGCGCAGCTCGAAATCCTGGGGCCGCCGATTGTCCGGATCGACCAGCGCTAGATTCCACAAGTCCGTGCCCTGGTAGAAATCGGGGACGCCGGGCGCGGTAAGCTTCAGCATAGTTTGCGCGAGCGAATTTATCCGCCCCGGAAGAATCAGCGACGCGACGAATTTATTCAGCGCCTCGAGGAAACTCGAATCCTCGTAGATGCCGTCGATAAATTTCCGCACCGCATCCTCATACGCAGGCGCGGGGTCGGTCCACGACGTATAAACCTTGGCCTCACGCGCCGCCTTTTCGGCATAAGCGAGCAACCGCGATTTTTCGATCGGCCACGCGCCGACTATCGACTGGTAGAGGTGATATTCGAAATTCCGATCCGGCATCTCGCCGGTGCGATGACGCTCGTTGATCGCGGCCCATTGCATTACGGCGCCGCTCCATCGCTCGGGCTCCTCCGAGAGAAGAAATAGCCGGGCGCGCACGTCTTCGCTGCGCTTGGTGTCGTGCGTCGAAGTTGCGAGCATCGTGTACGGCCATCGACGATGAATCCTGCGGCACCACGCATGGAACTCGGCGGGCGTGGTGCCAAAGCAATCCGGATCGCCGCCGACTTCGTTTAACGCGATCATCCGGTTGAAGGAATAGAAAGCGGTGTCCTCGACGCCTTTGGCCATCACGGCGGCCGAGATCTGCTGAAATCGTAGAGCCAGCTCGGCGCCCATCTTTCCGCCGGTTTCGAGCCGCAGGATATCGCGCAGAAAATCGAACAGTCGTGGGTCGAGGTCGGTCCGATATGTTTTCGCTGCATCGATTGCCGCGGAGATCTGACATTCATCCTCAGCAGCGACTTCGCGCGGCTCGCGAACGTACGTGCGGTAGACCGGCAGGCACGCCATCGTCGCCCGGATGACCTCGTGCGCTTCGTGGCGCGTGTAGTCGCGATGGAGGCGGTCGGCCTCACAAAGGTCCAGCAGCATCGCGGTCAGAGTGTTGATCTCGCTGCCCAGCGTATCGCGCATCGCAAATTGCTTGCGCGCCCGAACCAGCGCGGCATAGTCGGCCGGCTCGCCAGTGAACTCGCGATAAAAGTCTGTCAATGGCTGCGCGCCAGCGGGATCGACAAACAATCGTCCGACGATGTTCAGAAAATCGTAACCGGTGGTGCCCTCGATCGGCCACGACTCACGCAGCCGCTCAGAGCCAAGTAGGATCTTCTCGGCAACGATCCAGGTGTCGGGGCACGCGGCACGCAGACGCTTGAAGTATTCCAGCGGATCGCGCAATCCGTCGGGATGATCGACGCGCAGTCCGGTCAAGCGTCGCTCGGCCACCCACTGCATCACGAGCTTGTGAGTCGCGTAGAAGACCCGTTCGTTCTCGATCCTGAGACCGACGAGCGAGTTGATATCGAAGAAGCGCCGGTAACCAAGATCGCGCGCGGCCATTCGCCAATAGGCGACACGATAGTTCTGCTGCTCAAGAAATTCGTGCAGCAGATCCGGATCGGCGTTAACATTCGCCACCACCTCGTCAATCGCGCGCGCAACTGACGCGTCCTCGTTCAGGAGCTTAGCGAGCATCTCGGCCAGCAGCTTCTTGTCGCGATGTCGTCGCGTAATGCTCTTGAGGTCGGTCGAAGCCGGCGACGGCAATGCGTCGAACCCGTCCGCGAGAAACTCGAGCGCATCGCTTCCGCTTTTAACCGCCGCCGGCGCGAGAATCTGCGTCAGCGACCGCGGCGCAACCGGAAACACTCGATTGCCGATGTGCACCTCGAACTTCCCGGCCTCGCGGACAATCTTCAGTTTTCCGGCCTCGAGCAGGATGCCGTACTGATCCTCGAGCACCGGCATCAGCACCGTATTGTGGATGCGGCGTTCGGGCGGCTCCCAATCGACGTCGAAGAACGCCGCGTACGCGCTCGACGGACCATTCTCCAGCACGTCCCACCACCATGGATTCTCGCGATCGATCGCCATGTGGTTCGGCACGATGTCGAGCATCTGCCCCATCTTGTGCTCTTCGAGCGCCTTGCACATTCGATCGTAGGCGGGCTCGCCGCCCAGCTCGCGATTTACTTTCGAGTGATCTACGACGTCGTAGCCGTGAGTGCTGCCGGCCGCCGCCTGGAAGTAGGGCGAGCAGTAAAGGGAGTCGATACCCAGTTCGTCCAGGTAAGGAATGATCTTTGCCGCATCGTCGAAGCCGAAGTCTTTGTTCAGCTGGACGCGGTAAGTGGATAGAGGTTCACGCAGCACGGCACATCACAACCAGGGATCGGGCCTCGATATTAATCCTGGTTCCGGCGGCGCGCTGCCATTCGCCTTCGGTCGGCGCAGCGCCATTTCTTGTGTCCAGAACCCGGCTCCAACTCTTGCCCCATCGCTCACCGGGGAGCGTAAACTCCACCGGCTCCCAGTGAGCATTGAAGATTAGATAGAAGGACTGATCGACGATCCGCCGGCCTGCAGCGTCGACGCTGGGAATTTCGTCGCCGCTCAGAAACACTCCCAGCGATTTCGCGAACCCTGCGCCCCAATCCTCGTCGGACATCTGCTCGCCGTCGGGACGAAACCACGCGAGATCTTTCACGTCGTTGCCGCGGATCGACCTTCCCTGGAACCACTTTGGCCGTCGAAATACCGGATGCTGTTTACGGAACTCGATGATCTGCTGCGTAAACTTCAGGAGTTTGGAGTCCACATCTTCCCAGTCCAACCAGGAAATCTCATTGTCTTGGCAATAGGCGTTGTTGTTGCCTCGTTGCGTTCGGCCGAGTTCGTCGCCAGCAAGCAGCATCGGAACGCCGAGTGACAGGAAGAGAGTCGCGATGAAATTTCGCTTCTGACGGGCTCGCAAAACGTTTACCTTGGAATCGTTGGCAGGGCCCTCGACCCCGCAGTTCCACGATCGATTATTAGGCTCGCCGTCGCGATTCTCTTCGCCGTTATTCTCGTTGTGTCGATCGTTGTAGCTGACCAGGTCGTTCAAGGTGAAACCGTCATGCGCAGTCAGAAAATTGACGCTGGCGTAGGGCTTGCGGCCGCCCGACTCATACAAATCCGAGCTGCCGGTCAGCCTCGAGGCAAAGTCGGCGAGACTCTGGTCGGAGCCGCGCCAATAGTCGCGCGCACAGTCGCGATATTTGCCGTTCCATTCCGACCACAACACCGGAAAGTTACCGACCTGATAGCCGCCTTCACCCAAATCCCAGGGCTCCGCGATCAGCTTCACCTGCGACAGGGTTGGATCCTGATGGACGATATCGAAAAACGCGCCGAGACGATCGACTTCATGGAGTTCTCGCGCCAGCGCCGCCGCCAGGTCGAACCGGAATCCATCGACGTGCATTTCTGTTACCCAGTAGCGCAAGCTGTCCATCAGCAATTGGAGTGCATGTGGATGCCGCATGTTCAACGTATTGCCGCATCCCGTGTAGTCCATGTAGTAGCGCGCCTGTCCGTCGACAACTCAATAGTAGGCCGTGTTGTCGATTCCCCGGAAGCACACCGTCGGACCTAGATGGTTGCCCTCCGCAGTGTGGTTGTAAACCACGTCGAGGATTACTTCGAGACCGGCGCTGTGCAAAGTGCGAACCATGTTCTTGAATTCCGCCACCTGATCGCCGGCGGAACCCGCCGCGGAGAAGCGCGCGTCAGGCGCGAAGAATCCAAGCGAGTTGTATCCCCAATAGTTGGTAAGGCCGCGTTGCACCAGATTCCTATCCGCGACCGAATGATGGATCGGCATCAGCTCGACTGAGGTAATTCCGAGTTTCGTCAGATATTCGATCGCCGCCGGATGCGCCAGTCCGGCATACGTGCCGCGCAGATCTTCGGGTATCTCCGGATGCCGCTGCGTGAAGCCTTTGACGTGCAGCTCGTAAATTATCGTCTCGTGCCACGGGATGCGCAGTTGGGAGTCGTTGCGCCAGTCAAAGAAGGGATCGACGACCAGGCTTTTCGGGATGAATGGCGCGCTGTCGCGATCGTCGCGGCTCAAGTCTTCGTCGGGATGACCGATCGTGTAGCCAAACAACGCATCGTCCCAGCGAAGAAACCCGTCGATCGACTTGGCGTAGGGATCCACCAGCAATTTCGCCGGATTGAAACGCTGCCCGTTGTTCGGATCGTAGGGACCGTGGACACGGTAGCCGTACCGCAGACCCGGCTTTGCCCCCTGCAAATAGATGTGCCAGACACGATCGGTCTGTTCGGTAATTGCTATTCGATTGGTTTCGAGATTTTCGTTGCTGTCATTATATAGGCATAGCTCGACGCCAGTTGCGTTTTCGCTGAACAGCGAAAAGTTCACACCTGCACCGTCCCAGTTTGCGCCCTGCGGGTACGGAATCCCGGGCATCGTTCTGATTGTGCCGTTCATTAGACCAGACCATCTCTGTTGACGCGCAATTCTCTTTATTGCGCAGAGAGAAGAGCCAATCCTATCAGCAAGAGCAAGGCCAGCAATAAGGCCCAAAAATCCTGAAACTTTCGAACAATCACGTGTAACTTTTACAACTTTTGAAGCGACATGGAATTGATTACTCATTGATCAACGCATCAGAACAAGCGTGGCGCTCGCCACGCCGATCTTCTCAGTCGTGAAATTCATCTAAATGTAGAAAAAACTTCTCAATTCACTATTTAGCCTGAACATTTGATAGAGCCCGTCTGCCTCATCTTGCGGCATAGCGATTGCTTAATTGCCACGAATCCGAAGCAAAATTTTTACTGACTCGTCCGAATCGAGCATCGATTGGAGATAGTCAAATGCCAGGAGCAGGCACGACTGGTTACGACGGAGAAATAGAGCCACGTTTCCTGATGTTCTCCGAGATCGACGACTCCAATTACGCAGCGATCATTCTTGCCGGAGGAGAGGGTGTCCGTCTCAGCTCCTTCACCCGCAAGGTTTTTGGCTATCACCTTCCGAAACAATTCTGTCCGCTGTTCGAAGGAAAGACGTTGCTCGAACAGACGATGCGCAGGATTTCGCTCCTGATACCTCCCTCTCAAACGATAACTGCATTGAACCGGGCGCATGAGCAGTTCTATGCGCCGCTGCTTAACGGAACGGAGTGCAAAAACCTGCTCATTCAGCCGGAGAATCGCGGAGCAGCCGCCGCAATCCTGTGCGCGCTGTTCCGCCTGGTTGGGACCGGACATGTCGGCACCGTGGCGCTCTTCCCGTCGGATCACTATGTCAGCGACGATTCCGTCTTTATGCGCCAGGTCTCAACTGCGCTTCGAGCGGTCGATCTTTCACCGCAGCTGACGGTGTTGCTCGGAATCACGCCCGATGGACCGGAGAGTGAGTATGGCTGGATTGAGCCCGGGGCACCGGTCGCGGTTCCTCCAGCGCTAGGTGAAATCAGCCAGATCCGGCGCTTCGTGGAAAAACCATCGCCCGAAGTAGCTCGCGGTCTCTACGATCGCAACTATCTCTGGAACAGCTTCGTTTTGGTCGGAAACGCTCAAACTCTACTGTCGTTGTTTGCCAGAGCGCTGCCTGAGCTCTACAGCACATTCGCGGGGGTGCGATTTTTCTTCGGTTCGGCTGCCGAGAAGGAAATCCTTCGGACAATCTATCGAGAGATACCGTCGGTAGACTTTTCCGGCAGCGTGCTGTCCGAATTCCCGTCCGAGTTTTCGGTTTTGCCAGTTAGCGGCGTCATGTGGAGCGACCTTGGCGATCCAAAACGCCTGATCGCAGCTATTTCAAGTAGCGGCCGTCGTATTTCCGGAGGAACCCCAAATGTCCCCAGAAGCCAACCTCTTGCAATTCGAGACAACCAGGAACAAATCAGCCGGAGCAAAACGTTCCAGAACCAGCGGTGAAAAATACGAGGGCCCGGACCTGCGTGAATTTCCGATCGCATCGACGGTTCCAAGCCTCCCCGCTTCTATGAGCGACGAAGCCCTCGATCTCTACGCTTTTCTATTCTGCCAGGGCGGATTTCGTCATCTCGGCATGACCTTCGAACAATTCCTGCTCGTGATAGCGACCTTCAAGCCCGGCGATCTGACGGCGACAATCAAAGAAGCAATAGAGGGTTGAACACTCCGAACATGCGGCAGACAAACAAAGGCAGTGGCGCGACGGTTGGTGAACACCTCGGTGGAATACCCAACATGTTCGAGAGTCCGTGGCATTACGTGAGAGTCGGCTACGGTGACAAGCAGATGGGGTTGCTGGTCGAGACCGGCGACGAGGAAGAAGCGCGGCGGGAAGGCGAAGAGCTATGCACCAGCTTTGGGGCTGACGCGCGGATTCTGTCCGTCCGAAGAGTCGTGGTTCAGTGAGACAACGTCCTCTCGAATCTCCACCGCAGAGCAACGGCGAATGCATCGAACGGACGGACGCCGCTGCGCTCCCCTTTACAGAAAATCGGTACACGAAGTACCAGTTTCAACGCGAGTCTATTTTACTCAATGTACCCGAGTCCTCAGGAGTCTACGGCCTCTTCAGTGCTCTTTGGATCTACATCGGCGAAGCAGAGAATCTCAGGGAGCGGCTGCTGGAGCATTTGGATGGCGACAACCCGTGCATCCTTCACTACCAGCCTTCTGGGTTCGCATTCGAGCTTGCTTCGCCGACGGACCGACGCTGCTGGCACCAAGAGCTGGTCATGGAACTACAGCCCTTGTGTAGCGGGAGAGCCTTCGTCTATCGAGCTGGTCAGTAAGAGACGCGTGCGCTAGAAAAGCTGCGAGCGAATTTGGCGGGGGCCGAATCACTGCTTGTTGGCGCGCCGCTCATGCATGTCCATATGACTAATCTCCTTGCCATCAACCATAAACATCACCACTTCGGCGATATTGGTCGCGTGCTCTGAGATTTCATTCAAGTCCTTTGACAAGAAGGCCAGTTTGGTGTCGTGCGCAACTCGATCGGGAGCTTTTGCCACCGAGGCCGTGAGCGTCGCAAACACCGCGCCATAGAGCGCATCAAACTCCATGTCCTTCTCAAAAACTCGTTTGGCGACCGAACTGTCCGCTCGGGAAAAAGCCGTCAGGCTGCCGCGGACCATCGCGAGCGCGAGCGACCCCATTTGCGAGACTTCAGCATGGGACGTTACAGGATCGTGCTCGTCGCGATCGTGAACAGCCTCACAAATGTTGACCACCCGGTCGCCAATTCGCTCCAGTTCGGTTGTAATCTTCATCACTGCGGTTATGAGCCTAAGGTCTTTGGCCACCGGCTGATGAAGCGCCAGGAGCCGCATACACATTTCTTCCAGATCAATATCCATTCGGTTCACGTTGATGTCGTGCTCGATGATGACGCGGGTGCCGCGAACATCATGTTCGCTCAAACACCCGAGCGCCCTGTCGATCTGTGCGATGACCATGTCTCCCATTTGACTGAGCTTTGTTCGCAGATTGGAAAGTTCGAGATCAAACTGTTTGTCCGTATGCTCCATAGCTAACTCCTGATTCAGCCGCTATGCGGCCTTCGCTAGCGACCTGCTTTCCGATCCGGAAGATATTTCCGCGGCATCCGTGCCCTGCTTCGTGCGCGGCAACAATCGCGCCGAATTGAGGATAAAGGCCAGCTCGGAAGATACGTGAATGAGAGCAGCGAGTGGCGGATTCAACAGGCCTACCGACGCGAGCGCAATGCCGACCATGTCGACTCCGAGTGTGCCGGCGAAATTCCACCAAATAATCCGGCGAGTCCAGCGCGCGATCGCGAGCGTCTCGGTGAACTTCACCAAGTCGTTGCCGAGCAGCACGACATCGGCACTCTCGCGCGCGACGTCGGTACCAGAGCCCATCGCCACCCCAACGTTCGCTTCCGCCAGAGCCGGAGCGTCGTTGACGCCGTCACCCACCATCGCGACGATACGCCCGGCCGCCACCAGGCTCTTGATGCGCTCGAGTTTCATCTCCGGAAGCATGTCGGCTTCGACTTCGCTGATGCCGAGATCGCGCGCAACCATCTCGGCGACCGGCTTCGTGTCACCCGTCAACAGCACGCTCCGGATGCCCATGCCACTTAGCGCCTCGATCGCGCGGCGCGCCTCCGGCCGCATGGTGTCTGCGATCACGATCGCCCCGAGAAGGCACCCGTCCCGCGCGACGAGGACTTCAGAGGCCGCATCCTTACTGGCAGCAAAATCGCGCGGCACTTCCACCGCATGATCGCGCAGCAGTACTCGATTGCCGACGAGGATCGTTACGCCGTTCACCACGGCGGTGATGCCGCGGCCGGGCAGGTAGTCGAATCGCACCGGCTCGGCGAGGGTGCGGTTCCTCGCGGACGCGAGATTGACGATCGCTTTGCCCAGCGGATGCTCGGAGCGCATCTCTGCCGACGCCGCTGCGTCCAGAACATCGAGTTCCGATACCTCATTCGCCGGAACGATCGCACGCACTTCAGTCAGGCCAAAGGTGAGTGTGCCGGTCTTGTCGAGGACGACAGTATCTACCTTGCCCAAAGTCTCCAGGTAGAGACCGCCTTTGATGATAGCGCCCAGACGCGCCGAGCGACCGATGCCTCCGAGGATCGCCAGGGGAGTGCCCGCAGCGATTCCGCACGCGCCCGCGACGATGACCACCGAGATGGTGGAACGCGCGTCTCGCGTGATGAAGAACGTGATCGCGGCAGCGGCGAGTGCGAAATAAACGAGGTACCCGGCAAGGCGATCCGCCAACTGCTGCACCGGCGCACGCGATCGCTCGGCATGCTCGACGGCCTCGATAATCCTGCCGTAGCTGGTGTCGCGCCCGATCCGCTCGACGCGAATCTCGAGCGCGCCAGATTGATTGATTGTTCCGGCATACACGACCGATCCCGGCAGCTTCTCAACCGGCATCGATTCGCCGGTAATCCGGGCCTGGTCAACAAAAGAGTGTCCGCTTGTGACGGTACCGTCGATCGGCAGCAGGCCGCCGGGGTTGACGAGTACCGAATCGCCGACTCTAAGCTCGTCGGTGGAAGTCTTGCGTATTCCGGTGACGCCTCGAACGGTGACCGAGCGGGGAATGAAATCCATCAAATCGCGGATGGCGCGTCGGCCGCGAGAAACGGTCATTCCTTCGAGCACCTCGGCCACGAGAACGAACAACGTGATGATGAGAGCGGTGAAGAATTGGGAGATAGCGGCCGCGGCGATGATCGCGATGCTCATGGACAATTCCATGGTCATCCGCCGTGCGAGGGCGTTCTCGGCTGCTTCCTTGAATATCGGCCAGCCGCCGATCAGAAGACCAAGTGCGCCTATCAGGCTAACTCTCGGCAGCGGTTCCCATACATGGAACCACACGGCAGCCGCGGCCAGAGCGACGATGATGATTCGCCCTGCCTCGATCCAGTTGAAGACATGGTCACGCTCCTCAGCAGCCGGCGCGGTCGTCTCATCTTGAGCCTGGTCGGCTAGAGTCGCAGTTTCGATTGGTTCACGCTGATCCATCGAAGAGAATCCACCTATTTCAGGTACGCTTGGACAATATCGATCAGCTCTTCAGCACCGCGGGCACGGGAGCCGCGTTCACGATCCGGATCGACAACGTGCTCCCGGATGTGGTCCTCGATGATCTCCGCCATCAGGCTGTTCATAGCTCCGCGCGCAGCGACCACGAGATGAAGGACTTCCGAGCAGCCCTTTTCTTCCTCGACTGCGCGTTCGAGCGCCTGCACCTGGCCAAGAACGCGTCTCACTCTGTTCAGGAGCTTGGTCTTTTCTTTTATGGTGTGTCCCATTTCGGGGTTACCTCTATACCCAAGGGGATATAGTAATACAGCGCGGCATGGCTGATGTCCAGCAGGCGATTAAGCGAAATCGCTTAGCTCTAACTATACCCTACGAGGTATGGTGTTTTCTTCTTGACAGGATTCGACCGTGCTGATAATTTCATTGTCACCTTAGGGGAGTAGTTCACGCCGACAATCAAAACGGCGTAGGGGTGATCGACATACCAGCCTTCGGGCTCGGTCCCCCACCTCGAAGCAGAGGCGAATGAGACCTTCGGTCCAGGAAGTATTTTTAGCCTGGCCGAGTTCTCGATGTAGCGACGACATCCCGGCCGGGCGAGAAGGAGGCCGGAAAGATGTTCAAGCTAACCGCTGCTATCCGCAGTCATTTCATCGTAGTCCCGTATATTGAGGCTAAAACTTCGTCTAGAAGTGCAGGCCAGGTTCTCGCTCCAATCACACAACGGCCGCGAATTTTCTGGCGCACCGCCAGCGTCGTAGTTCCCACCTTATCGACAGCTTCGCGTAGCCGCTTGCGACCGTCGCAGCTCGAGGCGATGAGCGCCGCGATGTGTGAAAACCATCTGACCGCGTCGAGTCCGCCACTGTCACCAGACTCCACCTTGGTCTCTTTGGCGAGCAGAGGCTCCGGCCGTGTGCGCAGCTCCAGCGAGTAGGTCGCTAGCGGCCTCGGCGTGACGGAGAAAAAGCTATGCGGGTGGTCCCACCGGTTCCCGTAAAACCTTTTGTGGTGAGGCCGACCCGCACAGCGGAGGCACAACTTTGATCAAGCCGGCTTAACTTTGGCCGATAGCGTATCCCTTCCGAGCTTCTTGGAATTGCGTGAGAAGTAATAGGCTCCGTAGATTCCCCAGACAACCGACAGGACTACCGCGATGATCGGCTCCTTCCAGCTACCCAGCCCTTCGAGTGGGCCGATTACGTAAAAAGCCATGCAGGCGAAGTTGGCGAGCGCTCCGAATACCGGCACCACCATGTGCTTGAAGCCGCTGAATTCGTGATGTTCCCGGAAGGCCACTATGCAGATGACGTTGGTCAGACCATAAAGTCCGAACGTTCCGAAGTTTGAAATCAGCGTTACCAGCGAGAGTCCGTTCGGGAGCGAGGCCAGAGTCGCACTCGAGCCGATACCAAGTGCATACCAGATAGTGTGCGGCAGCGTGGCGATAGTCTTGTCATCGGGAGCCGCAGGACCGCAGAAGAAAAACAGCGCGGCAAAGGCACCAAGCACAGCAGAGATTGTCGCGAGGGTCCAGATCGCGCGATGAGGCGTCAGGTTGTCGCCATGCAGCATGCCGAAGTGTTCCGGCACCTCTTCATCCCGGCCCATCGCATAGGTCACGCGCGCTCCGGTGTTGATGCAGCTTAGCGTCGTTCCAATCAGCGCGAGGAACACAGTCAGCGCTTCGAGCAGCATGAACGCCTGGCCATGCCCGCTCAGCAGCGTATTTCCGATGATGACCATCATGTCGCCGATCGGCGCAGCCGAGCCTTTCGCGTCGGCCAGGCTGTAGGCGCTATTCATGAAGTAATTCGCGGCGAAGTACTCGATCATGTACATGAACAGGCACTGGATCGTGATCGAGAGCAGTACGCCGCGCGGGATGTCCCTCGTGGGGTTCTTGGCTTCCTCGCCCAGAGAGGTAATCGACTCGAAGCCGACCAGCAGCAGGATTGCGATCGTCGCTTGCAGCATCATCCAGTTTAAGTTGTGCGGCAGGATCACCGAGAGCGCGCTTGGATGCGCTGGTGCGTCGCCACTGAACGCGTAGTGCAACACCTTGCTGGTGCCATCGAGAGCCATACCGGTGGATCCCTCGGGATGTCCGAGCCGGTAAGCTATGGCGAGCGCCGTGAAAAACAGCAGAGCGACCCACTGGATTACATTGATCACGAGATTGACAATCGTGGAGCCGACCACGCCCCGATATGCTATCCACGAGATTGCGTAGGCGGAGATAACCGCGATCAGAGCCATGAACACAGGACCCGGAATTCCGGCGTTCATATAGTTGGGAGCTATGCTGCCGACGATGTATCCGATCATGATGCCGATCGTCGCCACCATCACGCCGGGGTAAACCCAGTAGTAAAGGTGCGACGCCCAGCCCGTGACGAACTTCGCGATTCGCGCGAACCTGAAGGCATGCGTGGTATTGAGAAAAGCCTTCTCTGCGAAGAGATACGAGCTACCCGCTCCGGGATAGAGTTTCGCCAGCTCCGAGTATGAAACCGCGGTCGCGTAAGCAAGCACGACGGCGAAAAAGATTCCTGCCCACATTCCCATGCCGGACGGGTATGCGTAGCCCGCTTGGACTACAAACGTAATCCAGAGGAACGCCCCCGGCGCGATCAGCGCCATCGCATTGACCGTAACACCGGTCAATCCCAAGGTCGGTTTCATCTTTGGTTCTGTTGCTTCGGCCATCCTTACACCTTTGTGTTGGGCGCAGTTTGCGCGTTGCGTTCGAGTCCCCGCCAGGTTTCCCCTATCGACACGTTGTTCCTGCGGATGGCAGCAGGAAATATGCCACTAGTATGTCTTTGAGAGGGTTAAAGAGAGCTGGAGAGCGGGCTAACGTCGATGCGCAAATCGTCTTACAAAATGAAATGCGCGCATGCATGGCAGTCTGAAAGGTTTTATATCGACGATGCATAATACAATCTGACGCGTTTAATTCTGCGATGTGCTCGAATGGGCTCGCAAACTTCGGAATTCTCCATCCTCCGCCTGCTAGCTCCGACTCGTCGTCATTGTTGCTGCAAAATTTTTGTGCAGTGCTAAACAAACAGGCGCTCGACTGTGCTCAGCGCTTTTTGAGCGCTTCGAGTTCGTCGAGCGTGCGCGGCCAATCCTCATGCAGCAGGCGCGAAAGAGCGCGGTCGGCGAGCAGGCGTCCACCGGTCTGGCACTTCGCACAGTAGTTGGTCTCGTTGCTCGCATATCGGATGCGCTGGACCTTGGCGCCGCATCGCGGGCATGGTTGACCATAGCGGCCATGGACCGCCATCTCGGGACGAAACGCCGTCACTTTTTCTGGAAATTCACTGCCAGATTCGGCTCGCAGGCGATCGGTCCACTCGATCAACGTGGCTTGGGTCGCGTCGTAGAGCCGTTGGATTTCCTGGTCGCTGAGTTTCTGCGTCATGGCAATAGGCGAGAGTTGCGCGCGATGCAGAATTTCGTCGGAGTATGCATTGCCGATTCCGCTGAAAATGTGCGGGTCGGTGAGCGAGCGCTTCAGCGTGTGATTCGACGACCGCAGCGCGGCGGCAAATTCACCAAGGCTCGCGTCGAGCGGTTCGATACCGCCGGCGGTCAGCGATTGCAGGCCTTCCTCGCCCTCGACTACGTGCAGCGCAGCTCGGCGCTGCGTGCCCGCTTCCGTTAACCACAGCCAGCCGTTGTCGAACTCGAAGGCGACGAGGATCTTTCTGCCGCCGAGTTTCGGCGCGATCGCGTTCCAATGCAGGCGGCCCGCGATCATAAGGTGCAGCACGATCCACAGGTTGCCGTTGAAGCCAATAGCGATCCGTTTGCCGAGCCTCCTAACGTCGTGAACAGTCCTGCCTGCTGTCGCGCTTAGAGGAGGTGCGGTAGAGCGCAGCAGAAACGGCGACTTCACCAACGTTCGCAGCAGCTTGTGGCCGGCGACGCGCGTACGCAGCGCTTCCACGTACACGCTGACATCAGGTAGTTCAGGCATAGGAGTTTTCGCGCGCGCAACCAGCGCGATCCGTGCGGGCTGTGTTACATTTACCCTGAATCACAGCTTAAGAGGACGCACCCGTGAAATACTTTCTTGCCAAGACCGAACCGGGAACCTACTCGATCGACGATCTCGAACGCGACCGGCGCACGTCCTGGGACGGCGTGACAAACCCGCAGGCGGTTCGTGCCATCCGCGAGATGCGGCCGGGCGACGTCGTGTTCATCTATCATAGTGGTGGTGCTTCGAGCGTGGTCGGAATGGCCACCGTGAAATCTGAGCCTCGCGACGATCCGAAGAATCCGAAGTCTGCGGTGGTTGATTTGGAATTTGCGGGACGCCTCGATCCGCCGGTGACGTTGGCCGAGATCAAGCAGTCCGGGAAATTCAACGACTGGGCGCTGGTCCGGCAAGGACGTTTATCGACCATGGCGGTGCCCGAAAAGTTCGTCGCCTGGATGCGCGCGCGCTATCCGAAGGCGAAGATCTAGGAAACTCGCGCGCGGGATTTTACTGAAAGAAAAAGAACGGGGGCAGCCATGACGGCCACCCCCGCTGTAAGCAAGCAGTAACTCGAGTGCTGGCTACGGAGTGCTCTTGGCCGGCTTCTCTTTGTTAAACGTCAGCGTCATAGCGACGACACCGGCCGCCACGTTGAGGCCGTTCTGTCCTTCGATCGAAACCGGCTGCAATGCGATCGAGCTGTTGAAGCCTCCGACCAGCACGTTGGCGCCCGCACCCACTCCGACCGCAGCGCTCGCAGTCGCTCCGCCGTAGTGACCCGCAAGTGCACCTTGGCCGAGGTTGGTGGTCGGGGCCAGAACGGCCCACAGGATTACGCCCGACTGAAGATATCCGATATCAGCGCCGAACTTCGTGATCGAGCCGGTGTAATACTCGGTGTATCCCGGCTGTAGGGCATACGCGCACTGCAGTTTGCGCGACGAGCCGAAAATGAACCCCCAGCCTGCCGCCACGTGGCAAGTAAGGTATCCAGCTCGAACGGTAGCCCCTCCGCCAGATGCCGGCGCCGGTGCGGGCGCTGCGCCCTGGGCCCGTGCCGATGGTGCACTCGCGGCAAGTGCCACCGCCAACCCCAGTGCGATTACCATTCCTCGTACTTTCGAATTCATTTTCTCCTCCGTTCTATGCTGAGGCTTTCCGCTCCGGTGAGCCAAGCGCCCGCGGAAAAACCCCACGTTGATTACCCAGTTGAGCATGCAAACTCGCATTTTGCTTGTACAAATGCAATACAGCGCGACTCAGTTCGACCCCCGAATTAGTAATCACTTGACTATGATCTCCTAATCCAGCACCATCCTGCGGTCTTTGCTGATGCCGAGACGCGAGGAGAACCTACTAATGACCCTTAAGACTATATTCGCAAGTTTCACCGTAACTTCGCTGGTGGTCTGTACGCTCGGTTTGAGCGTGCCTGCTTTCGCGCAGACCTCTCAGAAGCAGCTCGATATCGCCGCCGCCCGCGCGCAGCGCAAGGCAACCGTCGGCGCCAATATGAATCTGACCCCGGATGAAGCCGCGAAATTCTGGCCGGTTTACGACGCTTACGAAGCCAAAATGGACGCCGTCGAGGATCGGCACGTCAGGGAGCTCAAGGATTTCGCGGCCAAGTACCAGAATTTCACCGACGCTGACGCGAAGAAGAAGCTCGACGAAGTGATGGCGATCCAGCAGGCGCGACTCGACGTGCAGAGACAGTTCGTTCCCCAGTTCCGCGCCGTCATCTCGCAAGTGAAGGTGACGCGGTTCTATCAGATCGACAACAAGATCCAGGCGTTGATCCAGTGTGACATCGCGCAGTTGGTACCGCTGGCGCAAACCAAGGGCGAGATGGCGCAATAGTCAGTTCGGTGCGAGACAGACGCGGCCCGCAGCTTCGCCTGACATCGGCGAGTTGCGGGCGCACTTGCTACTTGCGCAGACGCGCGATCGATTCGAGGATCAGCTTGCCGGCCGCCTCGCGATCCACCCATCCGCCGACTTTCACCCACTTGCCCTTCTCGAGGTCTTTATAGTGGCGGAAGAAGTGATCGATCTGGTCGAGCATGATTTTCGGCAAGTCGCTGTAGTTCTCGATTCCGTCGAAGTAGGGATTTAGTTCATCGACCGGTACCGCGAGAATCTTCTCGTCGATGCCGTTTTCGTCTTCCATCAGCAGCGCGCCTACCGGCCGGCATCTGATGACGGCGCCGGGTGCGACTGGCACTTGCGAAAGCGCGAGCACGTCGCACGGGTCGCCGTCCTCGGACAGAGTATTCGGGATAAAACCGTAGTTGGCCGGATAGTACATCGCGGTATGCAGAAAGCGATTCACGAAAAGCGCGCCCGAAGCTTTGTCAAGCTCGTACTTCACCGGAACTCCGCCCTGTGGAATTTCCACCAGCACGTTGATCTCGTCGGGCGGGTTGCGGCCGGGCGGAATTTTCGTGACATCCATTGCGATGCGCTCCTCCTAAGATCGAATCTGAGTAGAGCATGCGATCGCCATTGAGGCCATCGTGAGTCGCTGGATGCCTCCGGTTGTGTATACCAGCAAAAGTCACAATTTCGCTCCACTTGGCAATCGGCTAAGCTACCTGCCCGCTTCCGGATGAAACGCGCGAAGACAGACTTCAACTTTCAGCTCACGTCTGGGCGAGCCGACACTCTCACTTCAAGCGGTCTCGACGCGAAGACCCTGCCAGCGCTCGTGGGAGGCGGAACCTACAGGGAATATCGAAGGAAACAGATTGTGTATGCGCAGGGCGAACCGGCGGACGAAATCTTTTACATACAAAAGGGCCGAGTCCGGCTAAGCGTACTATCCAAACAGGGGAAAGAGGCAGTCATCGCGGCCTTGGACCCGGGTAACTTCTTTGGCCAAGGATGCCTGGCCGGACAGCCGCTGCGCGTTTCGACCGCTACCGCGATGACGGATTGCTCGATTCTTCGACTGGGGAAGGCGGCAATGATGCGCGCCCTCGATGAAAATCCGGAATTCTCAGGGAAGTTCATCGCCTATCTGCTTTCTCGAAATATCCGGGTGGAAGAAGACCTGCTTGATCAACTCTTCAACACGAGCGAGAAGCGGCTCGCCCGCCTCCTGTTGCTGCAGGCCAACTTCGACAAGGATGGAAAACAGGAGCGCGTGATTCCGAAGATCAGCCAGGAAACTCTCGCCGAAATGGTCGGAACGACACGGTCGAGAGTGAGCTTCTTCATGAACAAGTTCCGGAAGCTGGGCTTTATTGCCTATAACGGCGAGATGGAGGTTCGCAGATCTCTCCTGAGCGTTGTCCTGCGGGATTAAATCGGCCCTCCGCATTCACAGAATTTCTTTCCGAAACTGTGCAATTTTGACCAGATTCGCGCCTCTCCAGGTCTTAGCCTCCTCCTTCTTAACGCTTGCAGTTTTACATCTCCCCTTCGTTGAACTGCTGGCGTTGCGGCTCCGGCCTTCCCCAGGGAATGGCGGACTTTGACTTCCCAGCGAATCGGGGACCAACACTAAACTGCTTGGGCAATAAGGAGATCTTATATGGCATCGGGAAAACCAATCGGGGAATTTTCACTGAAGATGGTCACTCAAACCAACGTGCCCGGACCTGCGGGTAGCGTTCTAATCCAGGTGAACTTTGAAGGAACAGGAGCCGGATTCGGCGCGATCTTCGACACCTCCACCTTCATCGGTGGCGGCAGGGACGGGACTTTCAGCCAGGTCGGGTCGGCATACCTCGACAACGGCGACGTTCTCAGCGGCGTCGGTCAAGGAACCTACGAGAGCAAGGCCAAACACCGGTGGTCGACAAAGTCCATCATTCAGATCTCCGACGGCCGCCGGCTTGCCAGCGTTGGTGAGATAGATCTGGCCTCGCGGACGTGGAAAGGGACGCTGTCCGATATCAGCTGAAAAGCTAACCTGCCGGACGGGAAACGTCCGCGCAGCATAAGGAGATAAGTCATGGCTATAGCACATGTGAGAGTCGTTCGGCCCAGGGCCGGCAAGCTGCAAGAGTTGATGCACGCGTTCACCCGCACCAAGAAGTTCCACGAGCGGAACGGCGCGACTGTGCGAGTGTACGAGGCTTCGACCGGACCTACCACCGGAGCGTTGCTTCATATCGTCGAGACTCCCAACTGGAAGGCCTTCGGCGAATACCGCACCAAGATCGAAGCTGACCCCGAGTTTCGCGCCGCGATGACTGAGATTCGTAACAGTCGCGATCCGCTCGCCGACATAGTGTCGAGCGAGGTGGTCGAGGAAATATCGCTCGGCTAGCGTATTGATCAAGCCGTCATGGCGCTGCGGCAGGTTTCTGCCGCAGCGCCGCATCTAAGCTGGAGGCTCACATCTTCGTGGGCTCGAAGGCGTGGTTCGAGATCACCGACAAGCTGCCGCAGTTCAAGGAATTCCCGTCGTAGCCGTCGGCCCGGTGGGATTGTGGCTGCTTTGTTGAGGGGTCGTTCGCGCGTGGTAGGCTCGCGGCTGGGATTATCTCAGCCAACGAGGCCGCATCATGCTGAAGATCGAGCGCGAAATTCCGATTCAGATCGATCCGGGCGAAAATCCGTTCCTCAAGGAAACCTACGCGCCCATCGCGACTGAGATCACCGCCGATGATTTGACCGTCATCGGCGAGATTCCCAAAGACCTCGACGGCGCCTATCTGCGCAACGGTCCCAATCCGGTCTTTCAACCTCGTGGCTGCTACCATTGGTTCGACGGCGACGGCATGGTGCATGGGCATCGAATTCCACGACGGCAAGGCAACGTATCGCAACCGTTGCGGCCGGGCGGAATTTTCGTAATGTCCATGCGATCGGCACCTCCGAAGCTTAGATCTGAATAGAGCATGCGATTGCCGTCGAGGCCATCACGGGCCGCCGCATCTGCCTCCTTGGGAGTGAACCGCTTACTTGAGGCCGAGCTTCTTTATTCGGGTTGTGAGAGTGCTCGGCTTGATACCTAACAGCTCTGCGGCGCCGCCTGATCCGTAAATTCTGCCGCCGCTGCGCTTCAATGCGGCGACCAGGTTGTCCCGCATTCGCCGATTCATCTCCTTCTCCGAAACTACTCCGGATTCTTCTCCTGACGCGGACGAGCCTGATTCGGCACTCCCCGGAATATCGAGCTTGAGCGTTCCAAGGCGCGACGTGATCACCGCCCGCTCGATGACGTTTTGCAGCTCGCGGACGTTTCCGGGCCAATTGTAATTCTGCAATTGCTTTAGTTGGTTCGGCTCCAGCTTCAGGCCCGCCCGATTGAACCGTTTGCAGGCTACTTCGAGAAAATGCCGGGCGAGCAACGGAATGTCTTCCTTGCGTTCGCGCAGCGGCGGCACCTCGATCGGAAAAACGCTCAGCCGGTAATAAAGGTCCTCCCGGAATCGTCGCGCTCGGACCAGGCTATGCAGGTCCCGGTTTGTCGCAGCAATAATTCGAACGTTGACCCGCCGCGTAACGTTATCGCCGACCTGCTCGAATTCGCCCTCCTGCAGAACCCGAAGCAGCTTTGGTTGCAGGTCCCTTGGCAGCTCGCCGATCTCATCAAGATACAGCGTGCCTCTGTCCGCGGTTTGAAAGCGGCCAACTCTACCCGCCACGGCGCCGCTGAATGCTCCTTTGACGTGACCGAAGAGCTCACTTTCGATCAGCGGATAGCCCGCAAAACTTTGTATTCGTTCGTGCCGCGCCCAGTCAGGCTTCTCGATCCATTTGTGATCCGCTTTGACCGACTTAACCAGTATCGGCCTGGGATGAGACTCGATATCGGCGACCTTGGCACCGCCCCAATGGAACTCTCCGTCGAGTCGCGACCAATCCTCGTGGCGGTAGGCGGCGCTGATCGGACGGCCGGCGCTAGCGATCAAATGAAGCCGCGGAACTTTGCGCGCCAGCTCCGCGCGTGCGCGGCATCGTTCGCAGAACTCCGCGGGGTTGCGTCTCAGCCATACTCTTGCCAGCGCGATTCCGCCGCTTCCCGCCAGGCCCTCGACGATGCGCTTCAGCACGATCTCGAGCGAGCGTTCCTGGCTGACTGCGTGGGCTACGGCCCTTAAAACTTCGGGCTTCATCGGCTCACCGCAAGACCTTTGGCATCGGGCGACTAGACCCTGTGTTCGCAACGGAATGTCGTTGCGATCGAGTCTCAGCAACGGAATTTCGCTCCGACCCGCCTGTCGGCCGGTGCCGCGGTCAAACAATCTCAAGCACTTATGGGGTTGCCAACCATGGCACAACCCATGCTTTTCCGGTCGTGGTTAAACATAACGTTAGACAAGGTACCGTTCGGCTCGAGACCGTCGAACCGCAACTGGATCAACATGAGATTTTCGAGATCGACCGTTCCAACCTGGTGCTCCAGGTTCGCACCATCAGGCGTGCGATCAACGAGAGTGCCGAAGAAATGGAGATGGTCGCGATCGAGAGGGTATTCGTTAAGACAGTCTCCGCAGCCCAGAACCGTACTGCGCGGAAGTTGTACTCTATCGCAAAAGATTTTGGACGCCCTTCTTGATGCGCTCGAACGAGCGCACGCTCCGCTATCGACGGGACAATCCGAACCAAAGCGGAAGCCGCGCAACCGAAGGAAGACCCGAACCTAGTCCCCTCCAACACGAGCCGCGGTCGCGGCGGTCCGTAGGATTGCCTTAGTCCTGGAGTCCAACTGGATACGTGCCCCTTGTGTTGCGTGGTCGTCGCGCGTGGTAGGCTCGCGACTCGGAATCATCTCAGCTAGTGAGGGCCGCGTCATGGTGAAGATCGAGCGCGAAATTCCGATTCAGATCGATCCCGGCGAGAATCCGTTCCTCAAAGGAATCTACGCGCCCATCGCGACCGAGATCACTGCCGAGGATTTGACCGTCATCGGCGAGATTCCCAAAGATCTCGACGGCACGTATCTGCGCAACGGACCCAATCCGATCTTTCAACCGCGCGGCCGTTACCATTGGTTCGACGGTGACGGGATGGTGCATGGAATCGAATTTCACGACGGTAAGGCGACATATCGTAACCGCTGGATTCGCACCCAAGGATTCGTCGCCGAGAATGATGCGAAGCGGGCGATTTGGCCGGGGCTGATGGATCGTCCCGATCCCGAAGTTCCGCGCGGCGCAGGATCCGACGGATGGCTCAAGGATTCCGCCAACACCGACCTCGTATTTCACAACGGCTACGCGCTCGCGCTCTGGTACCAGTGCGGGCTGCCGTACAAGATCGATCCGCGCACGCTGGAGACGCTCGGCGTCGAGCGCTTCGGCGGCAAGCTCGAGCGATCAGTGTCGGCGCACGCCAAAGTCGATCCAGTGAGCGGCGAGTTGCTGTTCTTCGACTATGCAACCAGGCCGCCGTACATGACCTACAACGTCGTCTCGGCGCGCGGTGAACTGACTCACCATGAGCCGATTGATCTTCCCGGCTCGCGCCTCCCGCACGACATGTCGTTCACCGAGCACTACTCGCTGCTGATGGATCTGCCGCTGTTCTGGGATCCGCAGCTGCTCGAGCGCAAGATGCATAAGGTCACTTACTATCCTGACCTGCCGAGCCGTTTCGGAATTCTTCCGCGCTACGGAACCAACGCCGACGTGCGATGGTTCGAGGCGTCGCCTTGCTACATCTACCACGTGGTCAACGCGTGGGACGACGGCGACGAGTTCGTGATGGAAGCGTGCCGCGTGATCCAGGCTGAGCCCGGCGCGAAGCGAGGCGAGGGCGAACTCGCGCGGATGCGGGCGTTTCTTCGGCTCGAGGCTCAGCTCTGCCGATGGCGCTTCAACCTCGTGACGGGCGCCGTCACCGAAGAGCAGCTCGACGACGAAAAAACCGAATGGCCGACTATCAATCGCCACAAGATGGGCCGCAAGTCGCGCTATGCGTACAACTCATGCGTGCCGCACTACGAAGGGCTGGTGAAGTACGACACTGTCCGCGGCGCCTCTGAGAAATACCTGTTCGGCGCAGGACGCACCTCGAATGAAGCGCCATTCGCTCCGCGCATCGGCGCTCGCGACGAAGACGACGGCTACGTCGTGACGTTCGTCGCCGACGCCGCTGCGAAGAATAGCGGCGAGGTCATCATAATCGATGCGAAGAATTTCGCTGCGGGTCCAGTCGCGCGCGTGAATATTCCTCAGCGAGTCCCGGTCGGGTTCCACTCGACCTGGGTGCCCGGCGATCAGCTGCGCCCCCGTTAGAGAGAGCTGCTAATTCTTTGGCGCCGGCCCGGTCGCTTTCGCGCCCGCAGTGTCAACTTCGATACTGTGCTGCTGACCGGTCGTCTTGTCGGGGACGATCGTGTGAATATTGCCGCTGATTAGAGTCACGCGGCTCGGCAGCGTCTGCCCGTTCATCGACACACTGTCCTCGATCGCGACGCTGGTGCCGCCACTGAGCGCCATCGAGCTGCCGTCGCCGAACCCCAACGTGACGGAGGCATCGGGCTGCGTCGTAACGGTATCGTGAACCTTGACCGGCGTTCCTTGCTGCGCCGCAATCGTCGCGCCTGCGCGCTGAATTTGCGCACCGCCGCTGATCTGCGTGACCGTGCCGACGGAATCGTCGGCGCGCGCCGGTGAGCCGGCGCCGAGAACTGCGAGCATCAAGCCCGCGAAGATAAATAAACTTGCTCTATTGATGCTGCGTGGACTGTTGATGCCGGTTCGATTTTTCTCATATGGATTCCGTAAAAGCGCGCCCTTTCGCGAGAAATTCAGGCGATACGATAGCATCGTAGCCGTTGAAACGCCTGCGCCTGCGCAACTTTGCCAGAGCTGGCATTACGACGGGGAAATCGTCATTATTCTGCCGTTAGCAGGAACTCATTCTTAAAAGGGGAACGGTGCTCTGATGAGTGCGATAAGGCACCTGTATATCAGGATTCGCGAGTCGTCCAAGGGGCAGACGATGACCGAGTATGTGTTGATCGTAGCCGCCGTCGCGATCGTTGCTTACGCGGGATACCAGACGTTCGGCACAACAGTCAGCACCGAGATTACGTCGATCAATAATCAGCTGTAGATTCGGCGCGCCTGTTTTCAGTTCGAACCATCCAGCGACCCTTCGTCATCCGTTTCGAGCGACGCGAGCCAACGCGGACGCGCGTTGAAAGTGTGCCCCGCGGTTAGTACCGTGATTCTCGGGGCGCCGAAACGAAGCGATTGACCCGAAGGACGAAATCGACTCTCGCAGCCGCGATCGTCGCCGGCGCAATCGCGCTCGCGGCAGGATGCACGACCACCGAGATCGATCAGACGCTGCCGCCCTATGCGTCGATCTCCGACGAAGGGCGTGATCCGGCCAGCGCGCCAACTCCCACACCGTCGGCAGACTCGGGGAGTTCGGGTGGCTTCTTCAGCGCGATTGGATCGGCGATCACGTACCCGTTTCACCTTATTGGTGACGCGTTTGGATCGAGCTCGAACTAGATTTGCCGGGCATCCACGTTCCTGCCGTGACAACTCCAAAATTCATCAGCCTGGAAACGCCGCGCCTGATCCTCAGACGGTTCCGCGACACCGACCTCGTCAGCTTTATGGCGTATCGAAATGATCGCGAGGTCGCGCGCTACCAGTCGTGGGAATCCATGTCGCACGCTGAAGCGCAGAAATTCATAAAGCAGCAGAGCCGCCATCGGCCGGGCATCCCGGGAAAATGGTTTCAATTCGCGGCGGAACTCAAAGCGGGCGGAGTGCTCGTCGGCGATTGCGCGCTGCTAGTAATCAGATCGTCGCCGCGAATAGGTGAGATCGGGTACACATTTGCCCGCGCATATCAGCACTGCGGGCTGGCGACCGAGGCCGCGCGCGCTGTTATAGATTTCGCGTTCGATTCGCTCGGCCTCAATCGCGTCATCGCGACGACCGATTGCCGCAACGCTCCATCGGTCGCGCTGATGGAAAGGCTCGGAATGAGACGGGAAGGGCACTTCCTCCACAACGCATGGTTCAAGGGCGAGTGGTGCGACGAGTACCAATACGCGGTGTTGCGCGAGGAATGGTCGCGCGTCCGCGTTCCTTGACAAGTCGGCCCGTCGGGACATTGATCTGATCGATCCGCCTCAAGGAGGACGAGCTCATGACCCGGATAATCGACGCCGACGGGCATATCGTTGAGCCGCGCGCGCTCTGGGAAGACTACGCCGAGCCGCAGGTTCGCGATCGGATGATCCAGATTCGGCGCAATCGCGATGGCGGCGACGAGTTGTGGATCGACGGCGAGAATCGCAGCCGTCCATCGCTGCCGGTGGCGGCGTCGATGATGCCCGGCGGTCTTTCGGACCTCGAACGCGCACGCAAGATCACCTGGGACGATATCCTTCCGGGCGGCTACGATCCTTACGCGCGAATCAAAGTCATGGATGAGGAGGCAATCGACGTCGCGGTGCTGTATCCGTCGTTGTGGCTGCTCTACGGCGATTTGACCGATCCGGAGCTCGCGGCGGGCGCGTGTCGTGCCTACAACAACTGGCTGGCCGACTTCTGCAAGCCTTTTCCGAAGCGATTGTTCGGCGTGGCGCCGATGCCACTGCAAAACGTCGATGAGGCTGTGCGCGAGATGCGCCGGGTCGTGCGCGAACTTGGCTTCAAAGCGGTATTCGTCAGGCCCAATCCGTTCAACGGTCGCCGCCTGAACGACGCGGCATACGATCCGTTCTGGCGCGAGGCGCAGGAGCTCGACGTTCCGGTCGCGGTGCACGGCAGTTTCGGGACGCGCATGCCGACCATGGGCGGCGATCGTTACCACGATCCGTTCTTCTTCCACATGGTCTGTCATCCGTTCGAGCAGCAAGCCGCTTGTATGGATATCGTTTGCGGCGGAGTTCTCGCTCGATTTCCAAAACTGACGGTCGGTTTCCTCGAGTCGGGAATCGGCTGGCTCGGATACTGGCTCGATCGGATGGATAGCCACTATGAGAAGATGGGGACGTACGTGCCGTGGCTGAAGCGCAAGCCGAGTGAGTATTTTGCGGAGCGATGTTACATCTCGATGGATCCCGACGAGAGCACGCTTAAGGCGATGATCGATCTTGGCGTCGAGCGCAACGTGCTGTGGGGCTCGGACTACCCGCATTTTGACTGCACGTATCCCGGCGTGGTGAGCGAGGTGACTCGAGCGTTGGGAAAATTGCCAGCGAGCGCGCGCGACAATATCCTGACCCAGAACGCTCTGCGTTTTTACCGGCTGAGCTGACTAGTCCGCGCGGGCGTGAACGATCGCGCCGCCGACCTCGCCATCCGCGACCGCGCCGTGCAGCCCGGAGTACATCGAGAGCACGAACTCGTACCAGTCGGCGCCGCCGATCTTTTCGATCTCGACGCGCTTGTCTCGGATTCGCTCAACGAACTTCGCATACCATCGCACGTACTCGGCGCTAAGGTCTTCGACCGCACCAGGCTCCCAGCCTGCGTCACGCAGCATTCCAGCGATCTCCGGTAATCGAATCGCATGCGGGATGAACCAGTTCCCTTCTGCGGAGAGCGATCCTCCTTTGGCGTTGGCGCCGACCGTGTAGTCGAAGATGACCAGTTGAGCGCCTGGCCTTGCGATCTTGCGCAGCCCCACCAGTGCGTCGTGTTGGCGGTAGAACGCGTAGAAAGCGTTGAGCATATAGATGATGTCGAACTCGCGGCTGACGGTGCGCGGGACGTCGAGCACGTCGCAGACGTGAAAGCCGACCTCAGGCCAGGTTGCGCGCGCATATTCGATCGAATCGCGGTCGCGATCTATTCCCTCGACATGTCCCCATCCATGGCGCCGGAGGTAGTCCGCGCTGCCACCGCGGCCGCATCCAACGTCGAGCAACCAAGCGTCGGAGTTCTTCGGAATCGTGCTGAATGAGCGCTCGATCGCTTCTTCCTCGCCGGCGTGCGCGTAGTCGCCGTCGCGAATCAGCGCCAGAATGCGCTTACCTTCGAATGAGTTCATGTTCATTGGCATAGCCCTAACTTGATTCCGCGTGCCGAACCAGAATATCTCGAAATCAGCCGATGTCGAAATCGACGGCGCTCAAGCGTCATTGTTTATAGCGAGCAATGATGCCCGCCATCATCAATCGAGGAGACTTCAGATGCAGTACATATTGATGACCTATGTGCCGGAGGACGGCTGGACCAGGATGACCAAGGCGGAGCAGGAGCGCGGGATGGCGGCGTACACCGCGTTCACCGAGGCGCTCAGGAAGGCTGGCGTCCTGAAAGGAGGCGGCCGCCTCCAGCAAAGCTCAACGGCGACGACCGTGCGGATCGCAAATGGCAAGCCGCAGGTGCTCGACGGCCCCTACGCGGACTCGAAAGAGCAGTTCGGCGGCTACTTTATAATTGACGTTGCCGACCTCGACGCGGCGCTCGCGTGGGCCGCCCGATGCCCCGCCGCAGGTCACGGCGTCGTCGAGGTGCGTCCTCTGTGGGCCTCGCCGGCGTGAGTGATCCGGAAGACAGGGAGAAGAAGCATGCGAAGATTATCTGTTTTCAATAGTGTGACGTTGGATGGTTACTTTGCAGGCCTGAACGGCGATTTCAGCTGGGCCCACAATGATCAGCAAGATTCAGAGTGGGACGCATTTGTAGCAGGGAATGCGAATCCTGGAGGTCAGCTGCTGTTCGGCAGGATCACATATGAGCTGATGGCGAGCTACTGGCCGACACCGATGGCAGCGGAGAATAGTCCTGAGATCGCCGAACGGATGAATATCCTGCCCAAGGTCGTGTTTTCGAGAACGCTGGACAAGGCGTCGTGGAGCAACACCACGCTGGTGAAGGGCGACGTGGCGGCGGAAGTACGAAAGATGAAACAGGAGCCGGGAAAGGACATGACGATCCTGGGCAGCGGCAGCATCGCTGCACAGTTGGCGCAGGAAGGTTTGATCGACGAATTCCAAATCGTCGTGAACCCGGTCGTGCTTGGCAAAGGCAGGACAATGTTCGAGGGCATCAAAAAGAAGCAGATGCTTAAGTTGACAACGTCGCGGACCTTCGCCAACGGAAATGTCTTGCTGCGCTATGAGCCGGTCGTGTGAAGGAGGAGGATGAGCTCTCGCGCCGGCGACGAGGATGCGCGTAGCACTGCAGACGCGGTCGCGCGTCGCAGTTATGGCAAGCTCGTCGCTTTCCTGGCGTCACGCACGCGCGATGTGGCTGCCGCAGAAGACGCGCTGTCGGAGGCGTTCGCATCGGCGCTGGCAGATTGGCCGCTGAAGGGTATTCCATCGAATCCGGAGGCGTGGCTGCTGACAGTAGCCCGGCGAAAGATGATCGACGTATCTCGACGACAGGCGTATCGCCGCGATATGGCCGCGGATCTCCAGTTTCACTTGCAGCTCATGGCAGAAGGTCTGGACGCCGACTCCGCCGAGGTGGAGATTCCCGATCAGCGACTCGCGCTGATGTTCGCGTGCGCGCATCCGGCCATCGACGCCGGCATTCGTGCACCACTGATCATGCAGACGGTGCTGGGATTCGACGCGGCGACGATCGCGTCGGCGTTCCTCATGTCGCCGGCCGCGATGGGCCAACGACTGGTGCGCGCGAAGAACAAGATCAGGGAGGCGCGCATCCCGTTTCGCATCCCGCAGCGCGAAGAGCTTCGCGACCGGCTCGACACGGTGCTCGATGCTGTCTATGCGGCCTTCGCGGAGGGCTGGATCGATCCTGCGGGGACGGATATTGCGCGGCGAGATCTCGCCGATGAAGCCATCTTCCTGGGCCGTCTCGTGACCGCGCTGTTGCTGTCGGAGCCGGAGGCGCTGGGGCTGCTCGCGCTGATGCTTCACGCGGAAGCCCGTCGACGCGCGCGGCGCGATGCGCACGGCGAGTACGTGCCGCTGGCAGAACAGGATCCCGCGCTTTGGGACTCGCAGATGATCGATGAGGCCGAGGCGATCCTGTTGCGCGCCAGCGCGTTGGGTTCGATTGGCCGCTATCAACTCGAAGCCGCGCTGCAGTCGGCGCATGTCTATCGTCGTCGCACCGGCCGCGCGAACTGGGCATCGCTGGTACAGCTATACGACGCGCTGTTGGCGCTATCGGGCTCTCCGGTGGTCGCTATCAACCGCGCGCTGGCGATCGCAGAGGTGGATGGCGCTGCCGCCGCACTTGAGGCGCTGCAAGAAGTGGCCACAGATAAGCGGCTTGCGGCATACCAACCTTACTGGGCTGCGCGCGCGGAGTTGCTCGCGAAGACCGGCACATACGGCGAAGCGCGCGCCGCGTACGAAATCGCGATCGGTCTCGAGCGCGACCTGTCGGTCCGCCGCTTCCTGCAGCATCGTCAGTCGGCTGTCGCGCGGTGAGCCTCAGAAGAAAGGCTCGATTGGTTTGCATCGCTGCCGTTATGTGCCTGATGGGCGCTGGCAGTGCTCCAATCTTCCTGGGTGTGCTGGAGCCGCCGTTGGACGTTACGCGGGGACAATTCCATGTGCGGGTAGCTTTTCGATTCCAGGACGGCCGATGGAGTGCGATGCCGCACGAGGTCGCTGACCAGGATGCGCTAGCGCTTGCCGCGCTGTTTCCGCCCCAGGTGTCTTGGACGATTGCGATGCACGGCAAGAAACTCGGCGAGGTCAACACCGTGCGTCCGGCGGGCTACGGCTACTCGAATGTCGGCCTAGAGGATTTAACCGCGGGGTCGAAACCGCCACAAATTTCAGAGAATGCGGCGGCGTTTGCGACCTGGATGGGCGCGCCGCGCTATCGGCCGCTGCTCGCGATCTCTGAGCCGAACTATCGTGACCCGGACCGATGGGCGCAGTTCGAAGCGCCTGCGGCGATGGGCAAGCAAGCAGTCGCGGCTTTCAGACGTGAAATTGCGCTCGATCTGAATTGTAACGGCAAAACGACGCGCGATTATCCCGACTCTGCGATCAAGGTTTACGGCAAACCGTACCGTTCAAAGCTCGGCGACGTGCTGATCGCGATGCGCCCGGATCCCCGGCTCAACCGATGCGAGGGATCCGCGGGCGACGAGTGGCAATCAGCGTGGTTCCACCTGAAGGGCGATCACTTCCACTGGATCGGCAATTCGCTCACGGTCCCGGATATCGGCGATTACAACAACGACGGCACCGCGAAGATTTTGTTCCAATACGACGGCTACAACCGGGACGGGTACGTGCTGTTCGATCCGCGCGACGACTCGAAGACCGAATTTTCGTGGTCCTATCATTAGTTGAAGAGTCTTTATCTTCTTCTGGCGATCTGACGGAACTTCTATGTCATTGGGGCGCCGGAGGCGCATAGCGGGCATGATGCGGGTTCCCACAGGGCGTTGTTTGCGATGTGTGCGAGTGTGTGCAGTGGCACGCCCTTGCTCGCCGCAATCGTAGAGGCCGGAGATCCCAGGGTCAGGAGTGCGCCGATAGCGACGATGCGCGCTTTGCACGCTTCGAGGTCATCGATGGCTCCGCGGACCGCGGATCCGGCGTTGATGACGTCGTCAACGACGACGGTTCGCTTGCCGCGGACGGCGTCACGAAGCGTTTTCGGGACGCGATATCCGACAGGATAGAGCGCGCCCGCATCAGGACGCGTGAACTGCTCGGCGAAATAGAACTCTGCGTGAATCTCCTCGGCGACCATTTGAGCGAGGAGCGCGCCTTCGACCAGCGGGCTGCAGACGGCCTCGACGTCGTATGCAGCGAGTAATCGCGCCAGCTCGACGGCGAATCGGCGAAGACGCCTTGGATCGATGTAAGCCGGAGGAATTTCCAGCCAGAGATCGCCGTGGTGACCGGATTCGAAGCGGAAGTGGCCCTTGCGCGCGGCAAAGAGGTCGAGAACTTCCTGTTGAAGAGCTGGGTGGTTCGACGAAGTCATATTGGATCGTTCTCGAGATCCGACCGCGCCCGGATCTGGCGTCCCCACAAGCAATACTGCCAACCGCAGCGAACTTCTCCAAGTTCCACTGGAAGAAGGAGGCGCCCGCTTTTGTGTGAGCGAAAGATTGCACGCCGTACGCTTCGTCCAATTTTGCTTACTTGCGCTGTGGCAGGCAGGACTCCATAATCCGGCGCGTAGTTTCTTTTTATTGTGAATCACCCAATCACCGCGGGAGATGACACGATGCGACGCATTTGGCTCTCGGTATATGTGTCTCTATTTTTCGTGATGGCGTCAGGAGCGGCTCGTTCCGGCGACGTAACGGAAGCGATGACGACCTTCGCGGCGGCCAAGGTTGTGATCGGAGAAAAGAACTTCACGAGTAACGAGTGCAATCAGGGTGGCAGCAATCCATCCAAAAGTACTCTCTGCGATCCGTCAGGCGCTGCCGTGTTAGCAAAGAAAATATTGTACATCCCCGACTACGACGACGCTCGCGTGTTGGGATTCAAGAAAATTCCCAACAAGAACGGCGCATCCGCCAAGATCGTGCTCGGCCAGACCAATTTCTCGAACAGGAATTTTGCGGTCAGCAGTACTTCCTTCGAGGGTCCATCCGCGATCGCAACCGATGGCATTCACCTGTTCATGAACGATTTCAGTGATAGCCATGTGCTCGTCTGGAACAAGCTGCCGACCAAGACCAACACGCCGGCCAACGTAGTTCTCGGCCAGACCGACTTCAATTCGAAAGTGACCGGGACGACCCAATCGAGGTTGGATTCTCCAGAAGAAGGGTTGTTTGTGGCAAAGGGTAAGCTCTTCGTTTCAGACCGCAACAACAATCGGATCCTGATTTGGAACAGCATTCCGACTACCAATGGCGCGGACGCGGATGTCGAAATCGGCCAACCTGATTTTATGAGCAAAAATTCCGCGACGACTCAGACCGGGCTTGACGAGCCCGAGGGGCTTTGGAGCGATGGCACGAAACTGGTGGTCGCGGACTTCTTTAACAACCGCGTCCTGATTTGGAATACGATTCCGACCACCAATGAGGCGCCCGCGGATGTGGTCGTTGGCCAGCCGGATTTCACCTCGTTCGACAGCCCGGAACCGCCAACCTCGCAAAGTCTCAACCGACCGGGCGGCGTCGCCTCGGACGGCACGCGTTTGTATGTTGAGGATTCCGGCAACAACCGCATCCTCGTGTACAATACGTTCCCGACGTCTAACGATCCGGCCGCAGACATCGTGTTGGGTCAAGCCGACTTAATGCACGGCCTTTCGAACGCGGGCAATTCCATGCCAAGTTCGCAAACGCTCAGCTTCCCGTTCGGATTGTCGCTGATAGGGAGCCAATTGATCGTCGATGACGAGAGCAATAATCGGTTCCTGATATTCAGCACAAAGTGACCGCCGCCCCCGCTCTGGGAGCGCTCGCACGCGTGGTTAAGCGCCGGCCGTGCCGGCGGGACCTGCAATTACGACTACGTAGCCGTCGGGGTCGCGAAGCCAGATCTCCATCTGACCGGCATTCGGGTTTACGTGCGGCTCCTGGAGGACTTCAGCATTCAGTTCGCGAGCGCGGCTGACGGTTGCGTCGAAGTCATCGACTTCGAACCAGAGTAAGACGCCGTGTCCGTGTGGCGCAGCGTCCGCATCGACGAGATTAGGGTGGTTCTCTTCGTCCCAGGCGTGTAGCTGCAGGATCATCTGACCTTCGTAGAGCAGCTGATCATAGCTGTTGCGATGCTCATGTTCAGGAAGTCCGCGGACTCCCAACAATTGTTGATACCATCGGCGGCTTTGTCTCACATCGCGAACGGCAATCAGTGTCTGGGTCTGGACCTTTGGCTTCTGCGTCGCGGATTTACTCATCGTTCTCCTTTACCGACGCACAATACCTCTACGACGCGAGGCGGCCGGTGGACTGTTCGGATGACGCTGGCTCGCCGATTCGCGCTTTCGTGGGTTGGTGCTCGAGCGCGGGCGTGAGCTGGCGCCCTTCGCGCCATGCGTTGTAACGCTCGAGGAATGCCTCCATGTAGGTATAGAAGACGGGGGTTATGTAGAGAGTCAGGAACTGCGAGAAGAACAGGCCGCCGACGACAGCTACACCTAATGGGCGACGCGATGAGCCGCCGGCGCCGAGTCCTATCGCGATGGGCAGGGTACCCATCAGGGCCGCCATCGTGGTCATCATGATGGGGCGGAAGCGGATTATGCAGCCTTCGAAGATCGCGTCGGCGGGAGACTTACCCTCGGTTCGCTGCGCATCGAGAGCAAAGTCGATCATCATGATGGCGTTTTTCTTGACGAGACCTACCAGCATGATGACGCCGACGAAGGCGAACAGGTCGAGCTCCATGCCGAAAAGCCAGAGCGTCATCAGCGCGCCGAAGCCGGCGGAGGGCAAGCCGGAGAGGATCGTGATCGGATGGATGAAGCTTTCGTAGAGAACGCCCAACACCAGGTAGATGACGAGGATGGTCATCATCAGCAAGACGCCGAGTCCGGAGAGTGAGGACTCGAAGGCTTGAGCGGTGCCCTGGAAGTTGGTGGTGATGCTGTCGGGCAGGGTGGCGGCGGAGATCTTGTGGACCTCGGCGAGCGCCTTGCCGAGCGAAACGCCCGGTGCGACGTCGAATGAAATCGTCGCAGAAGGTAATTGCCCGGAATGGTTAACCTGCAACGGACCGAGCGAGCGCGTGAACTTCACGAGCGTGTCGAGCGGGACGAGCGAGCCGCTGGACGAGCGCACATAGAGCAGTGACAGGGTGCCGGGCTCGGCCTGGTATTGCGGCTCGACCTCCATGATGACCCAGTATTCGTCGTTGGGCGCATAGATAGTTGAGATCTGCCGCGAACCGTACGCGTCGTCGAGTGCGTCTTCGATCGCGCCGGCGGAAATGCCCAGCGAGTGAGCCTTGTCACGATCGATATCGACGGTGACCTGCGGATTTTCTACCTGCAGGTCGCTGTTGACGCCGCGCAGATCGGGCAACTGGCGCAGCTTCGACTCGAGCATCGGCGCGTACTTGTAGAGCGTCGCGGTATTCTGGCTCTGCAAGGTCATCTGATACATGCTGCGGGTGAATTGCGCGCCGATCCGAATCGGCGGGGGATTCTGCAGGAACACGCGAAGCCCGGGCACGCTGTTCAGCAGGGGGCGCCACTTGGTAATCAACTGATCGACGCTGAGCTTGCGCTGAGAGGCCGGCTTCAGGTGCAGAAATATGATGCCCGAGTTGGTGGAACCGCCCGGACCGCCAGGTCCGACGCTGACGAAGTAGCTCTCGATATTCGGATCGTTCTTGATCAGGCTCGCGGCGGCCAGCTGATGCTGGACCATCGATTCGTAGGAAATTCCCTGCGCAGCGAGCGTGAAAATAACCAGCTGGTCCGCATCTTCGGAGGGCAGGAAGCCTTTCGGGATCGCGTAGAACATGTACATCGTGGCGAGCAGCAGCGCGCCGGAGAAATACATGGTCGCGCGGCGATGACGCATCACCCACGACAAGCTGCGCTGATAGGCGTCGAGCATCCGATCGAAATAGCGCTCGGTGACGGCGTAAAATTTGCCGTGGCGCTCGCTGCCCGGCGGGCGCAAGAAACGTGAGCACAGCATCGGGGTCAAAGTCAGCGAGACGAAGCCCGACACCAGGATGGCGGCGCCGATGGTGACGGCGAACTCGTGCAGCAGGCGGCCGAGAATACCGCCCATGAACAGAACCGGGATGAACACGGCGGCGAGCGAAAAGGTCATCGAGAGGATGGTGAAGCCGATCTCGCTGGCGCCGTCGAGCGACGCGGTCATCACGTCCTTGCCCATCTCCATGTGGCGCACGATGTTCTCGAGCATCACGATGGCGTCGTCGACGACGAAGCCGACGCCGAGCGTAATCGCCATGAGCGAGAGGTTGTCGAGCGAGTAATCGAGCATCCACATGACGGCGAAAGTGCCGATGATGGACATCGGCAGCGCCAGGCTGGGGATGACCGTCGCGGACAGATTGCGCAGGAACAGGAAGATCACCATCACGACCAGGAAGATGGTGAGCAGCAGGGTGAACTGGACGTCGTTGACCGAGGCGCGAATAGTCTCGGCATGATCGCCGAGCTTGATGATATGCAAACCGGCCGGGACTTCCGCCTGGAAAGAGGGAATCAGCCGGAGCACGTTGTCGACGACCTCGACGGTGTTGGTGCCGGGCTGACGCTGGACCGCGAGCACGACCGACGGCTCACCGTTGGCCCATCCGGCAGTCTTGTCGTTCTGCACGCTGTCGAGCACCCGGCCGACGTCCTCGAGCCGCACCGGGGAGCCATTTTGATACGCGACGATCAGCGAGCGGTACGCCGCGGCGTTGGTCAACTGACCCTTGGTGTCGACAGTGAACGCCTGGTGCGCGCCGTAGAGTGTGCCGGTCGGCATGTCGACATTGGCGGCCTGAACGGCGGTCGAGACCTCGTCGATACCGATGCCGCGGGTTGCGAGTGCTTTCGGATCGAGTTGAATCCGCACGGCGTATTTCGCCGAGCCGTACACCTGCACCTGCGCGACACCGGAGACCATCGAGATGCGCTCGGCGAGGTAAGTCTCGGCGTACTGGTCGACCTGCGAAATCGGCATCGTGGTCGAGCTGAGGCCCAGGTAGAGGATCGGCTGATCCGCGGGATTAACTTTGCGATACGAAGGCGGACTCGGCATCCCCTGCGGCAACTGGGCCTGCGTCTCGGCGATGGCGGCCTGCACGTCCTGCGCGCCGGCGTCGATATTGCGCGTGAGATTGAACTGCAGCGTGATGCTGCTCGAGCCCTGGATGTTGGTCGAGGTCATCGAGTCCAGGCCGGCGATCGTCGAGAACTGTTTTTCGAGCGGAGTGGCTACGGATGACGCCATCGTCTCGGGACTGGCGCCCGGCAGGCTCGCGCTCACGACGATAGTCGGGAAATCGACGTTGGGCAGATCGTTCACGGGCAGATAGCGGTACGCCATCAGGCCGAACAGCACGATCGCGAGCGAACTCAGCGTCGTCATGACGGGGCGTCGGATGAATGCTTCGGCGATATTCATGATGACGCGCCGCTCTCGCCGCCGGCGTTCAAGCCGCTTTTGATCGTGACCTTCGCGCCGGGAATCAGCCGGAGCTGCCCGTCGGTCACGACCGTCTCGCCGGGCTTGAGGCCGCTGGTGACGACGGTCTGATTGTCGATCGATTCGCCGATCACAACAGGTCGAATCGCAGCTTTCATGTCTGGTTGCACGACGAAAACGAACGAACCTTGCTGGCCGGTCTGGACGGCCTGCGACGGCACGAGGATCGCGCCCGGATGTTCGCGCAGAACGAGAGTGGTGTTGACGAACTCGCCCGGCCACAGGCGCGAGTCGTCGTTGGTGAAAAGTCCTTTGAGATTTATCGTGCCGGTTTTCGCGTCAACACTGTTGTCGACGAAGCTCAGCTCGCCGGATTCGAGCGGACCCTGCTGCTCGGGCAACGAGACCTGGACGGCGAGCTTGTGTTCGGCCATGTACTCGCGCACGGCGGGCAGCTTCTGCTCGGGAATCGCAAAATCAACGTAAACGGGATGGACCTGGTTGATGACGACCATGGCGGTGTCGGCGTCGGGCTTGACGAGGTTGCCGGCATGAACGAGCAGGTCGCCGGTGCGGCCGTCGATGGGCGCGCGAATGGCGGTGTACTCGAGATTCAATCGAGCGGTCTGGATAGCGGCTTCGTCCGCCGCCATCGAGGCAGACAACGCGCCGGCAGTGGCCTCGACCTGATCGTATTGCTGGCGCGAGCCGACGCCCTGCTTCAGCAGAGTCGCGTAGCGCCGCTCGTCGGCGGCGGCCTCGCGATACTGTGCGCGATCCTTGGCGAGGTTCGCCTCAGCCTGTTGAAGTGCGGCCTCGAACGGGCGCGGATCGATCGTGAACAGCAGGTCGCCCTGCTTGACGTCCTGTCCCTGGCGGAAATGCACCTGCATGACCTGGCCGTTAATTTGCGCCTTCACGTCGACGGTCGAGAAAGCCTCGACGCGGCCGATTGCATGGATCGTGTCGGAGACATTCCTCTGCGCGACCTTGGCGGCCAGGATGGGGACGGCCTCGCGCTCGCCGAAAGTATCGACGGGACCATGCGAGCATCCAGCAATCGCGATCAGTGCGAGCGTCGGGACGAGAACTGTCGCGCACCATTGCTTCAACGAAATCGCCTTTCAACTCTCGATCGGTATAACCGCGCCGCCGGGGCCGAGTTACGCCCGCCAAAGGTGGCGTCGAGATATTATCAGGGTCGCGGGAGCCGAGAAAATCTGAATGTGAACGGAAACCGCACTCCGGTCAGTCTCTCGCGTAAAGCATTTAACTACAGCTATCGGCAGTCAAGGCAGGATGGTGCGCGGGCAGCATGCACAGCCCGTCGGCTTCCACCTGGAGCGCACGATTGAAACGCGCGCGCATATTTTCGAGCGCGATTATCGCAGTCAGATCGACGATTTGCTCGGTGTTGAAATGGCGTTTGAGGTCCTCGAAGACGTCATCGGGCACGTTCACCGACGCCAGCGTCATTTCCTCGGTATAGCGCAGTGCCGCGCGTTCCGCCGGCGTGAACAGCGGATTCTCGGCATAGTCTGCCAGTGCGGCTAGTTTCTCTTCGGCGATTCCAATCTGACTGCCACCGGCAGCGTTGATGTCTATTCAGAACACGCAGCCGATCATCTGCGCGGCGCGCAAGCAGACCATGCGCTTCAAGGTCGGCGAAGTAACCTTGGAGCCTTCGACGGATTGCATAAAGATCGACATCGCAAAAGTGATTCCCGGCCGGTATGCCCACGCCTTGTAGGGATTGAGGACCTTGCCGACCTTTCGTTTCATCATCCAGGTGAGCGGCTTCAGCAGCCAACTCATCTGATTTTCCTCGAGTCCTTCGATACGCATTGGAATAAACTCCGGCTACGCGGCTCGCGCCCGAACGGCGCTAGTCTCGTCCGAGTGGCTGTAGAGGATGGTGGTGATGGCGATTAGCAAGATCGTGGGAATGTAGATACCCAGTACCTCGGTCACAAGATGCTCAGTCGAGAGTAGCCCCGTGGCATGTGAGTATATGTGCAGAGCGGAATGCATCACGCCTGCGACAGCGGCTACAGCAACAGCGATCGCATTGCGACGCGGATTCAACGCTGCCGCTACCAGTCCTACTCCAACCGCGAGAAAGAACGTCCCGCCGTCCATCACCAGGTGCATATTATACGGTCCCGTCTCAGGCACGCCCGGCACCAGTTTGAAGAACCATGCGGAAGGGAAGAAGAACATCTCGATTCCGTTGACGATGTCGAGCGCGGCCAGAATCCACAGAACCACGACAATCCAGCGGGGCACGTTGGACTTCATGCTGCGCCTCCTCTAATCATGCTGCGCGGAAGTCTTGCTGGGATAGCGTGCGAATAGATCGATATGGAGAGCGAAACTGCAGCCACCAACACTGTCATCACTTCGAGAGTCGTCCGAGTGCTTGCTAGTTGAAAGTACCAGAGCGCGAAGCCGATCGGGATCGAGCCCATCACCGATTCCGTGATCGTGACGCCCATGGTGACTGCGAAGCTCATCGCGCGAAGTTTTATTGGCCACGACATCGCTACATCCTCCTAGCCGTTGGGCAAGTCGCCGCAAAGCGGAAAGACTGATTCGACCTCGACCGGGCCATTCACGCGCGCTTGGCATGCGAGCCGCGTCCGCGGGCTTATCGATAGATGCCATCGCAGCGAGAACTTCTCGGTTGCGCGCATCGAAGTGAGGTTGTCCTCGCCAGATTCCACCACGACGCGGCAGGTAGCGCACAAAGTGCGCGCACCACAGACGTGCATCAGACGGACGCCATTCTTCATCGCGGCGCCGAGCAAAGTGCCGCCGCGGCGGACCTCTATACGGCGGCCGTCGAGTTGGATCGGCACGACGTCGGGCCGCGCGGCCACTTCCTTGAGGCGAGCGGTGAACGCTTGCCTGAGATCGCGATCGTCAACTGCGCGTGCGGATTCGATCGAAGATTTCATTCTCGCCGCAAAATCCAATTCGTTTTTTTCAGTGTCCATTACGGTTCCCTCAGCCCCTTGCGAAGGGCCTTCCGTGCGCGGGCCAGCCGCGATTCCACCGCATGCTCGCCGAGGCGCAGTATCCGCGCGATTTCGGAGACGCTGGTCTCCTCGACGTACTTGAGAATCAGCACTTCACGATATTCGGGCCGCAGCTCGGCCAGAGCGTGGTTGAATTCATCGGTCGCGCCGGAATCGCGCGGCGTAGCGGATTCGGTTATCGGAGCTGCGCGCATCAAGCGCGCGCGGCGCGCATTGGTGCGGATGAGAGACAGAACTTTGCGATGAGCGATCGCGCACGCGAAGGTGAACAACGAGCTGTCGCCGCGGAAAAACGGCAGTGCGTCGGCGAGCGCGATGAACGTCTCCTGCATCACGTCGTCGGCATCGGCGACGCCGGCGCCGAGCGAATTCGCGATGAAGCGGCGGATGCGAGCGGCGTAGCGATCGAAGAATTCGTGCGCGGCGGCCTCCTCGCCAGCCTTGAGGCGCGCGACGAGATCGGTTTCCGAAGTCTGCTGAGGATCGACCACACTCACGAGCGGAATTCTCCGCCCGGACGCAGCCCGCGCTTTCTCCGTCGATAGATGCGCACCCACAGATGGCAGACCCTTGCCCGTTCGAAGGCTAACCTCATCGGTTAGTCGCCTCGGCGGAGCAAAATCCGTCGCGTGGGATCGAATATCCGCTAGATACTCAGATGGTAGAGTTCCGCGACGTTGTCGTGCAGGACGAGATTTTTCTCGTCCGCGGTCATCCCGACCGTGTGTTTGCTTATAACGTGCTGCGACCACGGCCAGGTCGAGTCGCTATGCGGGAAATCGCTGGCCCACATCAGGCGATGGATGTTGCAAAGATTCCTGACCTGGAAGGCCACGTAGTCGTCCTGGAAGGTAGTATAAATGTTCTCGCGAAAATACTCACTCGGCATCTTCGTAAGCGTTCCGGCCGGTAGCCAGTAGCGATGCCGATCGTATGCATGATCCATCCGGTACATATAGTGCGGGACCCATCCGGCATCGGCCTCGACGCATACTACTTTCAACTTCGGATGACGCTCGAAAACTCCGCCGAGAACGAACGTGCCGATAATGTCCTGGCATCCGCGGATGATCGACAGGAAGCTGTTGAGCTTGGGGCCGCGGGTCTGGAAGTTGTCGGTGCTGCTGGTCAGGATGTGGAAGCTCAGCGGCATCTCGAGATCGATCGCGGCTTCGTAGAAAGGAGCATAGATAGGACTGTCGTAGTCCTCGAGCGCGGGATTACCAGGCATCATGACGCCCTTGAGCCCGAGCGCCTTCATCTTGCGCAAATCCTCGATACCTTCCTCGACCGAACGCATCGCGGTTTGGCCGGTGCCGATCAAGCGGTCGGGATGCGCGGCGCAATACTCGCCGATCCACAGGTTGTAAGCGTCGAAACAGGCCTTCTTGTAGTCGAAGTCGCGATGGTTGCAGAGAATCATGCCGACGGTCGGGTAGATGACTTCGGCGGAGACGCCGTCGCGATCCTGGTCGGCCAGGCGCGCATTCGGATCCCATCCGCCGCGATGCAGTTCCTCGAACTTGGCGCCGATCGTCCTGAGCTCGCTTGCATCCTTACCGGCGGCCGCGGCCAGCGCGATGTTAATCGGACGCGGGAAGTCTTTGACGATAAACACGTCGCCGAGCTTCTCGTCGTGAACCATGTGCGGAGCCGTATCCTTATATTTGTGGTCGATTCGATCCACGTAGGTGCCGGGCGGCTCTGTGATATGGGAGTCTGCGGAGATGATTGGCTTTTGCATCGTATTCCCTCGATTGGCTTCGCGACGGCTCGAAAATCCTGACCGGGTATCGCCGATCTGCTGCAATTTCTATTACTAAAGCATGGCGGCGTTTACAACGACGCATTTCCATACCGATCGGTCTACTGTCGCGGCACTTCGCCGGCAGTCCTCGCGGTGCCGCGTCACGATCGTGTCCATGTGATTTTTTGAAGGTCTCGAACGGCCTCTCGTAGCCGACGCCGGGAATCGGATAGGTGTTCGTGGCCTATCCGGGACATCGCATAACCTGGCTTATATAGAAATTGCAATTCCTAGTTACTCCAGCAATTATATTTTTATTGGGTATGCTATAGGTGCAATCAAACGAAACGTCAGAGACCTAGAGGAGCACATACTTGGAGATAGACAAAATCGTTTCAGACTTGAAGAAGGAAAGGGACCGCCTTGTTCGTGCGATCAGTGCCTTAGTAGGAGTCGGCGCGACTTCTACCGGTACGAGGAGAGGGCGGAAACCCGGTCCGAAGGCGAGCACCAAGGGAAGAAAGCGACGCGGCGGTATCACCAAAGAAGGCAGGAAGCGGCTGTCGGAGCTGATGAAGAAGCGGTGGGCCGAGCGCAGAAAGAAAGGACTGACAAAACTCAGCAAGTAGCAGTTAGGCCATCGGGATTGTGCGGTTGATTCGCGACCGTCGCGTCCGCACAATCTTTAGATGGCGAATTCAGTACAGCACGCGTTCGATCTTGCGGCGGAGGATTACGACCGCACGCGGCGTCGCATGGTACCGGGGTTCGACGACTTCTACCGGGCGGCTATCGATCTGATCCAGTTTCCGCGCGAGAGCAGGCTCAAGGTTCTCGATCTCGGCGCCGGCACGGGACTGATGGCGGCGTTTATCGCCTACAGTTTCCCCAACGCGCGAATCACGATGGTGGATATCTCGAACGAGATGCTCGAGAGAGCACGTGCGCGCTTCGAATTGGGAGGAGGGCGCTTCCGTTTCGAGGTTTCCGACTACGGCGTCGATCCGATCCAGGAAAAGTACGACGCCGTCGTTTCGGCTCTGTCGATTCATCACCTGAGCGACGAGCAGAAACGCTCGCTCTTCGCTCGAATCCACGGCGCGCTCAACGATGGCGGAGTGTTCATCAACGCCGAGCAGTTTCGCGGCGCGACGCCCGAGCGGCATCGGTTCCATCATGAGCGATGGATCACGCGGGTGCGCGAACTTGGGGTGGACGATCGCGACCTGGCGGCGGCGCTCGAGCGGATGAAGTTCGATCGCGCGGCGACGCTCGAGGATCAGCTCGAATGGCTGCGCGCGGCGGGTTTCCGCGACATCGATTGCGCCTACAAGAACCTGATCTTCGCCGTTTACTGCGGCGTCAAGTAGCCGTCAGCCTTCAGCGCGGCTCAGCATTCTAATCGCATGGTCGGCGGCCGCGACAAATGCCGGGTCAGGATTAAGTGCGTGCTCGCGCAGGCATACCTCAGTGAATTTGATCGCGTGTTCGTCGCCGCACTCGATCGCACGATCGATGAGTTCATCTTTAGTCCGGACTCTATCGGCTGACTCGATGCCTGTCAGGTCAGCACACGTGCCGAAAGTTGCGTACATCGCGGCAGCCGTTTGCCATGCGTAGGCGAGCGCCGGGCGCGCAGTTGTATCGCGCAGGTACGGCACGAGTGGGCGAAGAGCGGACGGGCCAGTCACGGCGTGGACGAACGCGATAGTGGTGTAGGTGTCGTGGGCGTTGGCGAGAAAGACGCGCGCAAATGTGGCGGTCAGGTCGGAAAGGAAGGCGCTCGCATCGCCTGACGGATCGACAGCGTCGAGCGTACGTTTGAAAGGCTCGAAGGTATCTAGCTGTGCGAGCGCGTCGGTAAAGGCACCGAAATTACCGCGGCGAATATTCGGCGGAATCATCTGCACTCGAGCGATCGCCTCGGATGGCTTCGCGCGAGCCGCCGTCTGACGGTCCGCAGGAAGCGCAAGATAGTCGGCGGCCCAATATGCGAGTCCGTCGGCCAATTCGCGCCGTCGTGGCGGGGTATCCTCGAGCGCGAGCGCTCGAGTCGCGTGCCCGGTGCGGATGACGCCATGCGTCGCGGCCGCCATCAGACCCGGCGCCAGCCGCGCGGCCCACGTGTCGAGCACGGATTGCCATGGCCGCTCTTCGAGTTCATTGCTAAAGAACTCGAACCAATCTTCGGTGCGGCGGAGGTCGCCAAGCGCGCTGCGCCAATTGTCATCGGTAAGGCGCGCGACGCGAGCGCGACGCGGCGCAAGCGACGACCGGTAGCGCTCGAACCACGGCATCACGGCGTCGCCACGTCCCATCGCACACATCGCTTCGATCGCCATCGGCGCGTGATTGGAAAAACCGTTGCTCAGGTCGGGGCCCATCGGCGCCATGATCTCGAGAGTTTCATCGAGGGCGGAGTAATTCACGGGATTCATATTTTTCACCTCGAAGTGCGGCGCGTCATTGTTCGTCGAACACGTGCTCGCCGCGATTCAGCCGCAACGCTATCTGATAGGTCTGCGCCTGCGCGCGAACGGTTGGAGAGTGAGCCGCGAGGTAGCGCGTCGTCGCGATCACCACGTGCGGAGCCGCAGGAGTTCCTTTGAGGATCGAGTACTGGCGGAAGGCGGCCTCGACGTCCTGGATCGCATGGAAGTCGCGATCCTCGCGCAGCAAAGTATTGCCGAGGGTGGCGAGCAGCGCGTCTGGCTTCCCGTCAGCAGCCAGATATTCTGCGACGAGAGCGGCGGCCTGATTCACCTGCTGTCGCCGATCGAGCAGGGCAGGTAACTCGGCGAGTCTATCCGACACGCTCTTTCCGTTGCGCGCGCCATTCAGCTCGGGAAGCTTTGCGGCCGGCACGTTGAGAAATCGATTGAGATACACGGTCATCGCGGCGTCGAAGATTCCTCGGATCAACTCATGCGATCCGACTCGACGCACCGACTGATGGACAGCGTTGGTAAACGTGAAACTGTGATGCGCGGTATCCCAATCGCCAAATTCGTTGGTCGTGGGAAAGCGCGCAATCCGAAGCGACGCACCGTACGCTACAGTGCCAGCGAGGTCCGCGGGCGCGCATCCTTCGCGCAGAGCGGCGAGCATCGCTTCGACGATAGCGGCCGGATCATCGCCGAGGATTAATCCTACGAGCGCGTCGCGATCAGACCATCGAGGACCGGTGCGTAGGCCAAGGTCGAGCGCGGCGGGAATCTTCTCGAATGCGGCCTCGAGAATCGCGACCAGATCGACAGGATTGCGCCACGAGTTGGCTTCCTCCATGCGATCGCCCATCGCGTAGCCGCGCGCGAGACTGGCGAGCACGGGTTCTGCCAGGTCCCATCCCGCGTGATCGAGCGCCTCGAAAGCTTTGTTGGTGAAATCGAGCGTGTGGCCGCCGTCGAGATAGCGATGGTCGGTCGCCGCGGCGAACATCATGTCGGCAACGTCGCGGGGCGCGGCTCCCGTGCGCACGGCCGAAACGATACATCGCTCGGCGCCTTCGGTGTCCCGAACTTCGACGAACCTTCGGAGCCATCGCTTGATCTCCGCGATACTCGCGCCGCCGCCCGGCAGCGGACGCATCTCGAACCGCGGCGGATGGCCGTCGGAATCGTTGGCGACCGAGCACAGCCCGTGGAACATCGCACGCGCGCGATCCTCGGCGGGCAGAATCCCGACCAGATTCATCATACAGGTAAGCGTAGTCAGGCCGGCGCCCCAACCGTCGCGCCGGTAATGCGTACCGAATTCAAGTCCAATGCGAAACGGCTCGCGCGCGTCGCCGTCCTCGTCGAGCATCGCGATTACCGACTTGCCTATCACCAGCGAGATGTTGCGCTCGATGCCGTCGCGCAGGCGCTCGACACGATGCTGGCGCGGGTCGTCGCGCGGAGCGAGATCGATCAAGATGTCGTCGCCTTCGACCCTCACCGGAAATGCGCGCACGTCGTCCGCCCACGAATCGAACGCGCCACCGCTGTGCAGGTCAAAGCGCGCGTAATGCCAGTGGCAGGTGAGGATACAATCCTTGACGGTGCCGCGATCGAGAGGAAAGCCCATGTGGGGGCATCGATTGTCGACCGCGAAGATACCCTCAGACGTGTGGAACAGCGCGATCATGTGGCCGTCGAGGTTGACGGTCATGCGGCTTGCCTGAGGCAGAGCGGCGACCGATGCGGCGCGAACGAAAGTGCGGCTGGCGGGTTCGATCGACTGCGTATTCATCGATGCATCCTCCTCGCATCTCGAATAATTTGTAAAGTACTCGCTTTACATACTAAGTCAAGCACTAACTTGACTAAATATTTTCGGCCGGTACCATCTCAATTCATGAAGCACGATGCGCGCGCGGAGGAGGGCGTCCTTTACCAGCTCAAGACCCGGGGGGCTCAAACGGCGGCCCAGGTCGCGCGCCGGCTGGGAGTGACTGCGATGGCCGTGCGCCAGCATCTCTACCGCCTCAAGGTGGAAGGCCTCGTCGAATTCAGCGACGAACGGCGCAAGGTGGGACGGCCGGCGCGAGTGTGGAGATTGACCAACGCCGCGGCCGAGCGTTTTCCCGACGCGCACGGCGACCTGACGGTCGAGATAATCAGCGCGGTGCGCGCGGCGTTCGGCGAGGCCGGGATGGACAAGCTGCTGCGCGAGAGAACGCGTCGCCAGTTGGAGGAGTACCGCTCGCGGCTCCGCCCAGCAGGGACTTCGATCGCAAAGCGCGCGCAGGCGTTGGCGGAGGTTCGACGCGAGCAGGGCTACATGGCGGAGTGCACCAGGATGCCGGACGGCTCGATGCTGTTGGCGGAGAATCATTGCCCGATCTGCGCGGCGGCATCGACTTGCCAGGGCTTATGCCGCGAAGAGCTCTCGTTGTTCCGCGCAGTGCTTGGCGACAAGGCGCGAGTCGAACGCACCGATCACATTTTGGCGGGCGCTCGACGCTGCGCGTATCGGATCACGACAGCGGACTAGCGATCAAAGCGTCAGTCACGGCGCCTCGGTGCTGAACGCAACCTTCAGATCGTCGCTCGCGAACGGATACACGTGAATCATCCAACCGAAAATCTGTTTGTGAAACGATCCGCCCGCCGCCTCGCAGTCAGCCTGATTCGAAATCGTACCGGTAAAACCGAAACGCGGATCGGCGAGGTATCCGAAGCGGATTCGCGCGGAATCTCCGGTGCTGCGACTCATCATTCCGCGCGGTGAATCGACCGCCGACGAAATATCCGGACGCATATTGTTACCGACGTTGCCGTTGATCACGTCGGCCTCGGTCACGCCGCGGGGGAGGCAGATGTTGGTGTGCGCGTGCCAGTGCGAGAGGCTCAGGGGGATTAGCGCGTCGAGCTGCTCGGGAGTATCGCCGGGGGGCGCATCGTACATCGCACCGACCAACTTGTATCCGCCGAAAGTTTTTTTCTCGTAGAGGAGCGAGCCGGGCCGTGACAGATCGAAATCGCCCAGGTACTCTGCCACCGTCGCCGCGCGGTTGGAGAAGTGGTAAACGTCCTGCGGCACCGACTCCATGTAGGGCACGTAGCCGTCGGCGAGCGCGACCTTGTAGTCCTCGTAGCGGGTAAGCTTCGCGCGCATCGTCGCGATGATCTGCTCGCCGCGTTGCGTGTCCGCGGGCGTCACGGCGCGCGACTCGGTCATCGTCATATGATCGCTCATCTTCATGTGCGCGCCCATCTGACCCATCGCGCCGGTGCCGCTGCCGCCGCTCCCCGAGTCCATGTCCATCCCGTCCATGTCGTGCGCGACGGCGTAAGCGACGACCGTGACGACTAGTGTGACTGCGACGAGTAGTGCTGTGAGTTGTCGATTAATCGCGCGCCTCGCTTCTGATCCACGATGATACTTTGGCGCGGGTAAATCGAGTGGCGGAAATCGCCGCAGGTCCCTGAACGAACGGTTTGTAGAAAAGTCTCAGTCTCGGCTAGGTTGGGCGCAGGAGAACGACGCGCCCAGAGTGCCAAGTACAGATTCATCGCAGGAACCGACACACCATCGCTACGTCACAGTCGATTCGGTCGGCGACTCGCTGACGACTGACGTCAAGTATGGCGCGCTCCGGTGGCGGCTGTCGGCGGAAGATCCTGCGGCGTCCGATCCCGTGTCCGCGTTCCTTGGCGCGCTGGGCGGATGCCTGCTGATGTCGCTTAGAGTGGCGGCGCGCGTGCGCAAGATCGATCTTGGCCGGTCGTCGATTCATGCGCGGGCTAACGAAAAAGGGCATGTGAAAGAAATTAAAGTAGAACTTCAAGTTGAGTCCAGCGCGAGCGACGAGCAGCTTCATCGATTGGTCGAAGTAGCCGAGCGCGGATGCCATATTCGGAACCTGATTCGCGACGATATCGAGTATGCGCTGACGGTGACGAGGGTCTGATGGGGCTTGTGATGATAGAAGTCCAGAATCCTGAATCGCGCGAAAAAAGATGCGCTGTACAAGGACCCTCACCTTCATCCTCTCCCCCACAGGGAGAGGAGACAGAAAAAGTCGCGCCGCCGGTGAATTGAACGATGGGTGAAATAAATCTCTACCAGTATCCAATCTCGCCGTTTACCGAGAAGGTGCGGCGCGTGCTCACGCACAAGCACCTCAAGTGGAACCCGATCGATTGCCACTACGAAGACAAGACCAACCTGCTCGCGGTGACCAAGGGCGCGTGGACGCGAGTGCCGGTGCTCGAGTGGGACGGCGAGGTGGTTTACAACTCCGCGGATATCATCAAGTGGCTGGATCGCAAGGCGCCGGCGAATCGCGTGATCCCCGACGACGCGCGCGGGCTGATCGAGATTGTCGATCACTGGGCCGACAACACGTTCTTCATCCCGGTCCTGCTGCTGACGATTCCCGATTTGCTCGACGGGGCCGGCGACGCGAACCTGAAAGCGAATCGCGAGAAGCTGATCGGAATGACGACGGCGCAGATGCGCGAGCGTCACGCGCCGATGAAAGAGCAGCTCGCCGGTTACCTGCGGATGATCGACGATCAGCTCGCGGGCAAGGATTTTTTTCTCGGCAGAAACTTCACGATGGCGGACGCGTCGCTGTACCATCCGCTGTTTTTTCTCGCGCTCAACCCGTCGAACTTTTCGATGGTGAAAGATTTCAGAAACGTTAGTCGATGGTATGAAAGGATTCGCGATCTCGCATAGGAGAAATATTCAATGGCGCGCAAATTGGCAGTCGGAGTGAATTGGCAGGGCAAGCCCGATTTCAAGGGGACGATCGAAAAAGCAAAAATCGCGGATGCTGCCGGTATCCATTCGATCTGGGTGGCCGAAGCGTGGGGCCGCGACGCGTTCACGCTGCTGACGCTGCTCGCGGAGCATACCAGCAAGATCCAGCTGGCGACCTCGATCGTGAATATCTACTCGCGCACGCCGGCCGCGCTTGCGCAGCATTTCGGCACGCTCGACGAGCTGAGCAACGGCCGCATGATCATTGGCCTCGGCACCAGCGGCCCGCAGGTGATCGAACATTTTCACGGCGTCCCGTTCAATCCGCCGCTGACGCGAATGAAGGAGTACGTGGAGATCCTCAACATGATATTCGCGCAGACGCCGCTGAACTTCGACGGCAAGATATTCAAGCTGCAGCGCGGCTTCACGATGCGCTTTGAGACTCCACGCAAGCACATCCCTATCTGGATCGCATCGCTCAACAAGAAGAGCGTCGAGTTCACGGCGAAGAAAACCGACGGATGGCTGCCCGTGATGATCCCGATCAACTCGCTCAAGAAGACGATTGCGGATTTCCGCGAGATTGCGACTGCCGCCGGACGCAACCCGCGCGACGTCGCAGTCAAAGCGCCGGGACACGTAACGGTTACATCGAATGTCGATCGCGCAAAGGCCGGACACGCCGCCAACGTCGCGTTTTACGCCGCGCGCATGGGGACGTTCTATTCCGAGCAACTCACGCGTTTCGGCTTCGGCGACGACGTGCAGAAGGTCAAGCAGGCGTGGGATGCGGGCGGCTCGAAGGCGGGTACGGCGGCACTGTCGCCCAAGCTGCTGGCAGAGTTGGGTTATATCGGCGATATTGAAGGCGCGGTCGAGCGGCTCAAGGCGCAGGACGAAGCGGGCGTCGATCTGCATCCGATAGATATCGACGCGAGCACGCCGGCCGAGTTCGAGAAAACTGTGGCGCGTCTGCTCTAGCAGGGGTGACCCGGGAGAATTTGCCGATTCGCCAGTAAAGGCGCTATATCGAAATCGACTTCGTTAAGGAGGACTCAGGTAATGAAAGCAGCAGTATTCGAGGCGACCAAGAAGCCTCTCGTCGTCAAAACGGTTCCCGATCCCGAATGCGCGCCGACCAGTGCGATCGTGCGCGTCGAGGCCAACGGCATTTGCCGCTCCGACTGGCACGCGTGGTCGGGCGACTGGACGTGGATGGGCCTGTCGGCGCAGCCCGGCGCGATCCTGGGGCATGAATTCACGGGCGTCGTCGAGGAAACGGGCAAGGACGTGCGCAACTTCAAGAAAGGCGCGCGCGTCGTGGTGCCATTCAGCCAAGGCGACGGCACCTGCGAGTACTGTCGCAACGGGCAATCCAACGTATGCCTCACGCCGCTGCTGCCTGGCTTTTCGTATCATGGCGGATTTGGTCACCTGGTTGCAGTCCCCTTCGCCGACATGAATCTGGTCAATCTCCCAGCGAGCATTGATTTTGTCGAGGCGGCCTCGATGGGCTGCCGCTTCATGACGTCGTTTCATGGCGTCGTCGATCGCGCGCAGGTGAAGCCGGGTGAGTGGGTGGTGGTGCATGGATGCGGCGGAATCGGGCTGTCGGCGATCAATATCGCGTCCGCCATGGGAGCCAACGTCATCGGAGTCGATCTGGATTCGGCCAAGCTCGAACTCGCCAAGGGCATGGGCGCGGCGCATGTGATCAACGCGAAGAAGACCGATCCTCTGAGCGCGATCTTCGATCTCACCGGGGGCGGCGCGCATGTAGCGGTCGATGCGCTCGGTGTCGCAGCCACCTGTCGTAATTCGATCATGAGTCTCCGCAAGCAGGGACGTCATCTGCAGATTGGACTCACGACCGCGGCGGAGCAGGGCGAGATCCCGATGCCGATCGATCGGATCGTCACGATGGAACTGCAGATGATCGGATCGCTCGGGATGCAGGCGTCGCATTATCCCGCGATGCTGCAGATGGTCGAAGCGAAGAAGGTCACGCCCAAGGCGATGGTGACCGGGACCTGCGGCCTGGACGGCATAAACAAGATTTTCAACGAGATGAACACTTTCCAGAATGTCGGCGTCACGGTGATCAACAAGTACAACTAGACGCCGTTTTCGTACTTCGCGGTTCGTCGGAATCAACACGTGAGAGGGTCCCCTCGTGGACCCTCTTCGTTTATGGAGCTGTTATTTGATGGGAATGAGAATCGGGCTGGTCGCTCTTGCAGTGTTGCTCGCGTCGTCCGCGTTGCCTGGATTGTCGCAAGCGCAGGACGCGTCGAAGGCGGGCGGAATCAAGGTGGAAGTCACGGGCCTTCGAAACAACAATGGGCAACTGGTGTGTTCGCTGTGGCCGGGTCCCGAGGGATTCCCGCGCGACGACTCTCACATAATCAGGCACATCACGGCGCCGATTAAGAACGCGGGTGGCGAGTGCGTCTTCGGCGGAGTTTTTCCGGCCGGCGACTATGCCGTCACGCTCTTTCACGATGAGGACAGCAGCGGCAAATTCAAATCGAATATGATCGGCTACCCGCTCGAAGGCTACGGATTTTCGAACAACGTAGTGCCTCAGTTCAGTGCGCCGACATTCGACCAGTGCAAGTTTCACTACGACGGCAACGGCTGGAAGCAGATATCGGTGAAGATGATCTACAGATAGTGCTGTTGCAATCTCGCCGCGGATGTCTCGAAACCGCATAGCACCTTGCTTGCGGGAGCCGAGCACCTTCTGTATTCGAGGCCAATGCGATACGCATTCGACACTCCCCAGTTTGGTCCCTACGCGAATCCAAAGTTGCTCGCCGAGCTTGCGCGCGATGCGGAAGACGCCGGATGGGACGGATTTTTCATTTGGGATCATATCCAGGTCGGATGGCCCGACCCGGTCGCCGATCCGTGGATCGCGCTGGCGGCGATGGCGGTCGCGACGAAGCGAATCCGCCTCGGCCCCCTGGTCACGCCGCTCTTTCGGCGCAACCCGTGGAAGCTGGCGCGCGAGACCGTTACGCTCGACCATCTGTCCGACGGCCGGCTGGTTCTCGGCGTCGGCTCAGGCGGCGATATTTTCGGCGAGGTCAGCGCGTTCGACGGTCCGCCGGATGATAAAACGCGGGCTGCGATGCTCGACGAAGGCCTCGCAGTCTTGACGGGATTGTGGAGCGGCGAAAAGTTTTCGTTCGACGGCAAGTACTACAAGGTTCGCGAAACGCAGTTTCTCCCTGTGCCCGTGCAGAAACCGCGGATTCCGATCTGGGGCGCGGGAAGCTGGCCCCATAAGCCACCGTTTCGGCGCGCTGCGCGTTTCGACGGGGTCGCCCCGATCTCGAACGACATCGAGAAGTCGCTGACGCCAAACGACATTCGAGCGATCGCCGCATTCATCAAGAGCCAGCGCACCTCGGATGCACCGTTCGACATAATCCACGCGGGTGAAACTTCAGGGGACAGCGCTGAACAGGATCGCGCGATCGTCGGGCCATACGCCGAAGCTGGCGCAACATGGTGGTCTGAAAGTATTCTGCCGTGGAAGACGCCGCTGGACAAAGTTCGCGCCCGAATCCAAAAGGGACCGCCGCGAGTGTTGAAATCATGAAAGCAGTGATCGTTGAAAAGCCCGGCGACGAAAACGTCCTCAAGCTCGCCGATGTTCGCGACCCTGTCATCAAGCCCGATGAAATCCTGATACGCGTCAGAGCCGCCGGCTTGAATCGTGCCGACATCCTTCAGCGCCAGGGATTCTATCCGCCTCCGCCGGGCGCGTCGGAGATAATCGGCATGGAGGCTGCCGGCGACGTTATCGCAGTCGGCGCTTCGGTCACAGGATGGAAGATTGGCGATCGCGCGATGGCGTTGCTGCCGGGCGGCGGTTACGCGGAGAAGGCCGCGGCGCATCATGGGTCGGCGATGAAGATTCCCGCAGCGCTGAGCTACGAGGAAGCTGCCGGCCTCCCCGAAGTTTTTCTGACTGCGTTCCTGAATTTTTTTATGCTCGCCGGGATCAAGCGCGGCGAGACCGCTTTGATTCATGGCGGTGGTAGCGGCGTCGGCACCGCGTCGATTCAGTTGCTCAAGGAAGCGGGAGTGCGCGTGATCATCACAGCGGGCTCGGACGAGAAATGCGAGCAATGCCGCAAGCTGGGCGCCGACGTTGCGATCAACTACAAGAGTGGGCCGTTCGCGCCGGCGGTGAAGACCGCGACGGAAGGGCGCGGCGTGGATGTGATCCTCGACAGCATCGGCGGCGCGTACCTGGCAGGAAATATCGAATCGCTCGCGCAGGGCGGGCGGTTGGTCTTGATAGGTTTGATGAACGGAACGCGCGGCGAGCTCGACCTGGCAGCCGTTCTGCGCCGTCATCTGAAAATCTTCGGGTCCACTCTCCGCATGCGCCCCGCCGCTGAGAAGGCGCAGATCGTCGCAGCGTTTCTGCAGCAATTTGGAGCGGCGCTCGAGGCCGGGCGTTTGCGACCACCGATTTACAAAGTGTTGCCGGCTGCGGACGCGCCGACGGCGCATCGCATGATGCAGGCGAGCGAGCACTTCGGAAAAATCATCCTGAAGTTCGACTGATCTGATTTTCTTGACCTACTGAAGTACTAAGGTTAGTCTCGCGAACCAGTGAGCTAGCCAGTTCTCGGAGGATCCCGTGAAAGTCACCCTCATCCATATCAATCAACCATCCGGAGGGTGAGGGATATTTCGAAACCTGGCTTGAAAAAGCCTCGGGCGTCGGAGCCCGGGGCTTTTTCTTTTTCTAGCGCGGAGCGCCGCGCCTGAGATGAGATTCACGATGCACTCGAACGAAACAGATAAAGAATCAGTCGACGCCGGCGTGCGCCGAAAGAGCTTGCTCTTCCGACACGCCGACTTCATGAAGTTGTGGACCGGCGAGACGGTCTCGCTGTTCGGTACGCGGATGGGCGATGTCGCGATCAGCTTTGCCGCCGTGATCGCGCTCAAGGCGACTCCTTTCCAGATGGGCATTCTGGCTGCGGCGGGAATTGTGCCGACCCTCGTGCTCAGCCTGTTCGCGGGCGTCTGGGTTGATCGTATGCGCCGTCGCCCAATTCTAATCGGTGCGGATATTGGCCGCTTCATCGTGCTGGGCACGATACCGGTGGCCGCGATGTTCGAGGCGCTCACTATCGCGCAGCTCTGCGCGGTGATGTTCGCGTACTCGGCGCTGGACCTCTTTTTCGACGTCGCTTACCGCTCATACCTGCCGTCGCTGGTCGCGCGCGAAGATCTCCTCGACGCGAACAGCAAGCTCACCGCCAGCGCCGGCGTTGCCGAAGCAGGTGGTTTCGCACTCTCGGGTTGGCTGGTGCAGTGGCTGACGGCGCCATTCGCGATCCTGATCGATGCGATTTCGTTTCTTGCATCAGCCCTGGCGATCGCGCTAATTCGCAAACCCGAGCGCGCTCCTGAGCCACGAGCTCGCGACGCAAGCGTGGCCCGCGAGATAGCGGCCGGCGCGCGTTTGATTTTCAGCGACGGACGTCTACGTGCGTTCGGCATAAACGCAATCGCAGGCGGATTTTCGAACAGCCTGGTCGGTACCCTCTACATGCTGTATGTCGTCAATGCGCTCGGCTTCCGCCCCGGCGTGCTCGGCGTGATCTTCGCCGTCGGTGGCGCGAGCTCGTTGTTTGGCGCGCTCGCTGCGCGGCGGACCGCAGATTTTCTCGGCACCGGAATGGCGATGGTCGCGGGACTCGCGATTGAGGGCGTCGCGCTCATGCTGCTGCCTATCGCGCGAGGCGCCGGTCCGCTTACGGTGGCGTTGCTCGTTGCTCAGCAGCTGGTCGGTGATTGCGCTGCTACTGTGTATTTCATCAACGCCGTCAGCCTCGTTCAGACGATCACGCCAAAGCCGATGCTCGGCCGCGTGAATGCGAGCCTGCGCTTCGTCCGCCTCGGCAGCGTGCTTGCCGGGCAGCTGGTGGCGGGGATCGCGGGCGGAATGATCGGGCTGCGTCCGACGATTGCGATCGGAGCGGCGGGTTTGTGGGTCACTGCCGCGCTGCTCGGATGGTCGGAAGTCGGTCCCCTAACCGGGATGGCGGAGCATGCGGCGGCGTCTGTTGTCGGAGCCGACGAGTGATGCCAGCAGGGAAGAAGCGGCGAATTTCGCGATACTGATGGGCGTTCCTGTGTGCCTTCTGGTAGGATTCGCAGCGAGACAAGCATGAATCGCAAGCCGATCAAACCGAAAGCGCTGAAGCCGGGCGACACAGTTGCGGTCGTCGCGCCCGCCGCGGCGATCGAACGGGCGCATCTCGAACGCGGCGTCAACGTGCTCGCCTCGATGGGCTTTCGGGTCAAGGTTTCGGAGCGGGTGCTGGCACGTTCGGGGATTCTGGCCGGCGACGATCGCGAGCGGGCGAATGAACTCCGAGAATACTTCGCCGACCCCGAGGTTAAGGCGATTTTTTCCGCGCGCGGCGGCTACGGATGCGGGCGGTTGCTCCCAATCCTCGACTTCAAGGCGATAGCGAGCACGCCGAAGATCTTCGTCGGCTTCTCCGACGCGACTTTTCTGCTCAACGCACTCGTGGATTTCGCCGGGATGGTCTCGTTTCATGGGCCGATGGTGGCGATGGATTTTGCGCGAGGTTTGAGCCCGCGCGCGTTCGAACACATCCAAGGTTTGCTCAGCGGCGAACTTGGCGGCTTCGAGCTCGAGGCGCGCGAGACGATGCATCCGGGGAGCGCGAATGGCGAGGTCATCGGCGGCTGCCTGTCGGTCCTGGTCGCGATGATAGGCACACCATACGAGCCGCGCTTCGACGGGCGAATCCTGTTTCTCGAAGACACGGGCGAGAAGGCCTATCGAATCGATCGGATGCTGGTGCAGTTGCGCCAAAGCGGCGCGCTCGGGCGAGTCGCCGGGATTGTGTTCGGCGCGATCCGCGCGATCGACGGGAACGAGCAGGAGACGCGAATGATCGCGAGCTTCGCCGCCGAGCAGACGGCGGGCCTCGGATGCCCGGTGCTGTACGGCGTCGAGGCCGGGCATGGCACCGAAAATTTTACGATTCCCTTCGGCGTGACAGCGCGAATCGATTCTGGCGCGCGCCGAATTATTTTTACCGAGCCGGCCGTCACGAGGTAGCCGCAGTTTTTCGGAGGATGAGCGTTGGGATGGAGTGAGGTCGAGCAGGCGTTCAATGACGCCGTCGAGGCGCGGGTGATTCCCGGCGCGACGGTAGTCGTGCGGAAGGGCGACGATGTTGCCTTCGAAGGCGCGTTCGGATTCAGATCGATCGAGCCAAGTCGCTCGCCAGCGAAAATCGAAACCGTTTACGACCTGTCGTCGCTTACCAAGGCGATTGCGACGACGGTAGCCGTGATGATCCTGGCGCGCGACGCCAAGTTTCGCCTCGACGATCGCGTGACGCGCTTTTTCCCGAACTTTGGCGTGCATGGCAAGACCACGATCACATTTCGGCACCTGCTGGCGCATTGCTCGGGTCTGGCGGCGTGGCGGCCGCTCTACCAGCGCATCGCGGATATCGAAAAAGGAGGCAGGGTCAACTTCATGGCGAGCTACGGCGCCAAGGAGTTCGCCTACGAGGAGATCCATCGCGAGAAACCCGAGGCTGCGCCCGCGAGCAAGACCGTCTACTCGGATCTCGGGTTCATCGTGCTTGGCGAAACAATCGAAAAAGTTGCGAGCGTCGCGCTCAACCGGTTCTGCCGCGAGAAAATTTTTCGCCCGCTGGGTCTGCGCGCGACCGACTTCATCGACATCTCGTTGGTCCGCTCGCGACGCCTGGAGCCGGTCGCCGACATGTTCGCGCCGACCGAAGTCTGTCCTTCGCGCAAGCGGATGCTGGTGGGCGAGGTTGACGACGAGAACGCGTTCGCGATGGGCGGAGTTGCCGGTCACGCCGGCCTGTTCGCGCCGGTCCGCGAGGTCGATCGCCTCGCGCGCGAACTGATCGCGTGTTACGCGGGGCGTTCGGACTTCGTGCCGCAAAAAATAATTCGCGAGTTCTGGACGCGTGACACCACTGTGCCCGGCTCGACCTGGGCGCTCGGATGGGACACGCCGTCGGCGCAGCATTCCAGCTCGGGGCATCGGTTGTCGTCGGCGGCAGTCGGCCATCTCGGCTTCACCGGCACGTCGATCTGGATCGAGCCGGAGAGCGAAGTTGCGATCTCGATGCTGACCAATCGCGTCCATCCGCGACGCGATAATCAAAAGATTCGCGACTTCCGCCCGAAGATTCACGACTTGATCATGGACGCACTCAACGATGGCTGATTCCGGCATCGCGGCGCGCCTTGCGCGCATCCCAGCGAACGCCAGGCGCGTGCATCTGATCGGAGTCGGCGGCACCGCGATGGCGGCGCTGGCGGGGATGCTGGTCGAGCGCGGATTGTCGGTCACCGGCTCCGACAACCAGCTCTACGAGCCGACGGCGTCGCTGCTGCGAAACTCGCGGGTCGGATTGATGACGGGATTTTCGCCCGCGAACCTTTCGCCCGCGCCCGACCTGGTGGTGGTGGGCAATGCAATCGTGCCGGCCAATCCCGAAGCCGTGGCGCTGCTCGAGTCGCCGATTCCGTATCTCTCGATGCCAGAGGCGTTGTGGCATTTTTTTCTGAACGGCCGGCGCGTGCTGATGGTCGCGGGGACGCACGGCAAGACCACCTCGACCGCGATGATGGCGCACGTGCTCGAGGCGGCGGGGCGCGATCCATCGATGCTGGTGGGAGGAGTGGCGAGCGATTTCGGAACCAACTATAGGCTAGGCAACGGCGCCGATTTCGTAATCGAGGGCGACGAATACGACACCGCGTTTTTCGACAAGGGACCGAAATTTCTGCACTACCGGGCAACCGGCACGATTATTACCGCGGTGGAATTCGATCACGCGGACATCTATCGCGATCTCGAGCATGTGAAATCGAGTTTTCGTGCGCTCGTCGAGCAGATGGATTCGTCGCGCATGCTCGCGGTATGCGCCGACTTTCCGCACGCGCTCGAGGTCAGTGCGGCGGCGCGCTCGCGGCGGCTCACATACGGGCTGCGCGAGGGCGAGTACCGCGCAACGGACGTTACGGTCGGCGCGGATGGCGCGAGATTTTCGGTGGCGCGCGGCCGCGATCGAATCCAGGATTCAGTTCATCTCCCGATCGGCGGCCGCATGAACGTCGCCAATGCGCTCGGCGTTTACGTGCTGCTCAGCGCGTTCGGAGTTTCCGGCGACGAGATTGCCGAGGGACTGCGCACATTCAAGGGCGTCGTGCGCCGTCAACAGGTGATCGGTGACGCGGCGGGAATAACTGTGGTCGACGATTTTGCCCATCACCCGACTGCGATTGGCGTCACGCTCGAAGCGATCGCCGAACGCTTCCCCGGACGGCGGATACTTGCGGCGTTCGAGCCGCGTTCGAATACTGCCCGGCGCAACATTTTCCAAAATGCGTTCGCGGGCGCATTCGACAAGACGTCGCGCGTCTACCTCGGGCCAGTCTATTTCAAGGAGAACGATCCGATCCCGCCGAACGACCGGCTGGCGACCGGCGCGCTTGCGAGCGCAATCAGCGCTCGCGGACCGCACGCGATCGCGTGCGCGTCGAATGACGAGATCCTCGAGCGGATGCTCGCCGAGGCGCGCGGCGGCGACGTCGCGCTGTTCATGTCGAACGGGCCATTCGACGGACTTAAGGAGCGGTTCCTTGCGGCGTTGAAGACGCGTGAGAGTGGAACTGCTTGAGATTTAGAGGTGGCGACTATGCGCGCCGAAGGAACAGCCGAACGCGGGTTCGAAATGGTGCGTGAAGCGTTCGCCGAGGGACAAGCCAATGACGAAGGCGGCGCGCAGCTATGCGTGTACCGGCATGGCAAAAGAGTAGTCGACCTATGGGCGGGAATGGACAAGCTGAACCGCAGCCCGTATACCGCGGACACGATCACCATATTGATGTCATGCACCAAGGCGGTCACCGCCATTTCGGTGCACATGCACGCTCAGCGTGGATTGATCGACTATGACACGCCCGTCGCACGCTATTGGCCGGAGTTCGCGGCCAAGGGAAAGGCGGCAATCACGGTTCGCGACATCCTGGCGCATCGAGCGGGCCTCATGAGCTTCGACGAGGAGGCCGGAATATCCGGCCGCGCTCTGTTCGATTGGGAGCGCTGTACCGCCGCGCTCGCGAGCATGGAGCCATGGTGGAAGCCGGGCTCGGCGTACTTCTATCACGCTTTGACCTTTGGCTATCTCGCCGGCGAGCTCGTCCGCCGCGTTTCTGGAAAAACCGTCGGCAAGTTTGTCGATGCGGAAATCGCTGGACCGCTCAAGCTTGACCTGTGGATCGGGCTGCCGCCCGAGCAGGAGCATCGCGTCGCCCCACATATCGTTCCCGCAACGCAGCTCACCGAGGAGCAGTCCCGCGCGTTGTTCTCGGGCTTGGGACTCGATATGAACGCACCGCCGGTCCGCGCCGCGTTCAGCATGTTCACGACTGCCAATGAGGGTTTGAATCTATCAATACGCGCGAAGCCCACGCCGCGCAGTTGCCGTTCGGCAACGGCATCGCGAATGCGCGCGCGTTGGCCAAGATGTACGCCGCTTGCATCGGCGAGATCGACGGCGTCCGTCTACTAACGCCCGCGACTGTTGAACGCGTTCGCGAATCGCAGGACGAGGGTCTCGGCGCGCCGGATTCGTTGAAGCCGCTGTTCGGGCCGGGGCCGCAGAGATTTGGCCTCGGTTTCGAGTTGCCGCGTGCGATCGAGCCGATGCTGGGCGAAGGATCCTTCGGTCATGGAGGCGCGGGCGGCCGCATGGCGTTCGCTCATCCGGAATCCGGCACCGCTGTGGCGTATGTATGCAACAGCATGTTGTGGGACGGCATCAGCGGCCCGGACGAACGCTGGCTGGGGTGGACCAAGGCATTGCGCGGCGCGCTCGGACTGGGGTGACCTTGCCCCAGTATTAAGTAGCGGCGATCAGTAGCCGAGGCTCGGATCTACCAGGTTCAGCAGCGGGCGGTTTGCGACGAAGCGTTTCAGATTGTCGACGAACAGTTCGCACGCCTTATCCATGTAGCGGCGATTCGCGCCGGACATGTGCGGCGTCAGGATGACGTTTTCCATGTCCCACAGCGGACTGCTGCCTTCGAGCGGCTCATGTTCGAACACATCGAGGCCTGCGCCGCCGATCTTTCCCGCGGTCAGCGCCGCTGCCATCGCGCGCTCGTCGATCACTTCGCCGCGCCCGATATTTACGATGTACGCGCCGGGCTTCATCGCAGCGAATTCCCGCTCGCCGATGAACTTGCGCGTGTGATCGGTGAGCGGAAGGGTGACGGATATGTAGTCGCTCTCGCGGAGAATCGATTCCCGCTCTTCGGGACCGAACATCCGTGCGGGAATCCTGCCTTCGGGGTCGCCAAGCCCTGCGGGACACCATCCGGGATCGGTGCGCTCGGCCGGGTTACGCTTGAGCGCGAGCACGGTCATGCCAAAAGCGGCTGCGAGCCGCGCCGTTTCCCGGCCGATCGACCCGTAACCGATGATCCCGAGCGTCTGCCCGCGGATGTCGTCCACGGTCGCCATGAAAGCGCCCGAGCGCAACCACTCGCGGCGAATCTGCGCGCGAATCGCCGTATGGATGCGATGCGCATAGGAGAGCATCGAGGCCAAAGTGTATTCTGAGATCGGCGTCGCATGAATTCCGCTCGCCGTCGCGATTGGGATTCGAATGCTCTTGAGTGGTCCGTGGAGTACGTGGTCTGCGCCCGCGCTCAGCAGTTGAATCCATTTGAGGCCGGGCGCCCGAGTCGCGACGTCGTCAGGCACCCGGAACGTGAGCAGCACGTCGCATCCGGGGGCAAGGAATTCGGCCACTTCCTCGGCGGTTCGACACTGGCGATCGATCAAATCGGCGCCTGGCACCGCGTTCAGAATTGCGGCGCGATGCGCAGGTTGCAGTGCGACTGTGGAAATTATTTTCATAAAACGCCCTGAAACCTTTACATGGGATCGAGCGTCCTTCAAGGAGAAATCGTCCGGCTTGAGGAGATCGCGCCGCGAGCCTATATTTGGCAGGAGTTCACTATTTCGGTTCGCTACGCGACAAAATGAAGCTGCACAAGATACTCACGCTGGGAATGGCGACAGCGGCGCTGTTCGCATTGCCTCATTTTGCACTCGCGCAGGCGCAGAACTCGCAGCAAGGCGCCCCGGACAGCGAGGAGTCCGTCAATCCCGGGATGGCGGGGCAGGGTGGCAGCGACGACGCGACGCTCGAGATCGCGCCGCAGCCCGGTCTGGCGGTGCGGAAACCGGCTGTCAAGGAAATCCCGAGCGATCGAAATTTCAATCCTGGCGAAGATAACGCGTCGATCGATCCCAACTTCCGCCCCGGCACCGAGAACGGCACCAGCGATCTCGACAGCAACCAGGATGGCAATGGTAACGGTCGCGGTTATCGGAACCAGCCGCATGCACGGCCCTACCTCGGCATCACCGTGGCGTACAGGTCGATCTGCTTCCAGGGCGGTGAAGAGCATGGGCTCGAGGTGCTGACCGTCGATCCCAACAGTCCCGCTTCGCAGGCGGGTGTGCAGCCGCGCTCAGGAGTGACCGCAGTGGGGGCAGCGCTCGCTACACTGAGCGGAATAATACCGGGCGGCGAGGTCCTGGCTAACAAGGCGCTGGGGAGTACGGGAGCAGTGGGACAGGCCGGAGACCTGATCGTCGCGATTGACGACAAGCGCGTGCGCGACCAGAACGATCTGGAGGCCGAGATGGCGCGCCTGAAGCCGGGCGACACGATGTACCTGACGGTGATTCGACCCAACGGCACCGATGAGCGCGGCCCGCACGCGACGCTCAAGATCGCTGTGCGAGTTGGTGCGGTCGGCGAGCCGATGGCGAATGCGGCGCCTGCGGGCGTCGATAACTACACGCACTAGCACTCGACTACATTTCACGATTGTTCCTTCCGTAACCGGATCGCGCACCGGTGCGTTATTTTCTCCCTTGAGCCTCGCTGAAATCGGCCTTACTATCGTGGCCGAGCGCAAATCTGCATCTTGAGGTGATCGGCCATGAAAAGTCCGAGCGTCCTCATCGGCTGGCCGCTGCTAGTCGTGCTGCTAGCCCCTTGCGCAATCCTCGCGGCCGACATTCCCAACGGTCGCACTTCTCCGTCGATAACGGCGCAACCCAGCGACATCGGGAATCGGAGCATCCCAGCATCTCAGCCCGCTGACAGTGGGAAACTGCGCACGCCTGCAGGACAGCCGAGTGAGGCGTCGGCGCTGGAGATTGCGCCGCAACCGTCGGACAAGGCTGGCACACCGGGCAAGCGCGAGACTCCAGAGGAGCGTGCGTTCCGCGTATCGCGCGAAACCGAGATCGCCCGCCTCAATCGAAATTTCCATGTGCACGATCCCGACGACGGTCACCACCGGCCGTTCCTCGGGCTCGATCTCGAGTACACGACGCAGTGCTATCGCGGGATGGAGGAGCATGGACTGGAAGTCGTGAACATATATCCGGACAGCCCCGCGGCGCGCGCCGGTATGCTCGCGAGAACGGGAAGCACGCCGGCGGGTGACCTCAGCGCGCTGGGTAGTGTGCTGCTCCTTCCGATTGCGCCGATCACGTTTCCGCTGCTGCGGAAGTCGGGCGCGTTGGGAACGGGAGGCGACCTGATCGTCGCGGTGGACGATATGAGGGTGCGCAACAAGAGTGAGTTGCTGAGCGCGCTCGGCCACGTCAAAGCGGGCGACACGGTCTACATCACAGTGATTCGGCCACTGCACGGCGGGTACCATCGCACGATGCGGATCAAGCTTCACGTCGATCATGAGACCGACGACAAGGGAAACATAATTCCGGCACCGAGTGCGGCGCCGTCAGCGTCGTTGGAGACCGCGGCGGAATGAGCTGATCGGGCGCGTTCGCGCGCGATTTTCTGCTATCATTTTTCGTGACGCCAGCGGCATGCGCGGTCCTCGCCCGCATCGCCGCAGGGCGAATTTGCGTATTCGGACAGGAAAAACTTGCCACGGAGCCTCAAAGAAGCAGCCGGCGAACTCGAAGCACGGCTCGCCGCGAATACCGAACGCCGATTCCCGGTGATGGGTCTGCGCGGCGCTGCTGGAGCGCTGATGCTTCGCGAGATGGGCCTGCGGTTGCGACGTCCGATCATCGCGGTCACGTCAACCGCGGCTGAGGCCGAGGCGCTGGCGGGCGAGGTCGCATTCTTTCTAGGCGAAGCGGCGGACGCCGACGCTGCTACTCGGAAAGTGCATCTGATTCGTTCATGGGAAGTGAAACCGATGGCGCAGTTGTCGCCGCCGACGGACGCGCAAGCGTCGCAACTGGCGGCATTGTTCGCGATGCTTCGGCACGAGTCGCCGCTGGTCGTCACATCGGCCGAGGCGCTGATGACCCGCACGATTCCGCGCACCGCCTTCAAGGAATCGATCGTCAAGGTTGCCATTGGCGATCGGATCGATCTTGAAGCTCTCGTCGAAGCGCTCGAGGCGTGCGGCTATCAGCGCGTGCCGCAGACCGAGGAGGCGGGCGACTTCAGCGTGCGCGGCGGAATCGTCGACGCGTTCTCGCCGCTGTATCGCGACCCCATTCGCATCGAGCTGGAAGACGATGTGATAACTTCCATTCGCCATTTCGACGCGGACAGCCAGCGCTCGGGCGACGAGCTGGTCGAGGCGACGATCACGCGCACGCGTTACGTGCCGCCGTCTGCCCTGAAGGACCCTAAGCTGCGCGAGCAGGTCGCGTTGCGTGCCGCGGAAATCGGCATGGTACGCAAAGAGGCCGCGGAACTGTCCGAGGCGCTCGAGAACGGGCTGCTGTTCCCGGGTGCCGAGCTCCTGATGCCGTATGCGTATGGGCGCGAGCTCGACAGCGTGTTCGACTACATGCCGACGGGCACGTTGTTATGGCTCGTCGATCCGGGACGCGTTCTAGCCGAGGCCAATCGCTTCGCCGAAACGGTATCCGTCGAGACCGCGGCGGCGTCGCGCAAGCCCGCGTTCCATCCCGCGCCGGATTCGTTGTTCCTTTCAGCGGACGCGTTCGAGCGTGCACTCGGTAACCTCACCGCGGTAGAAGTCGGCTATCTCGTGACGATCGCTGCGCCGCGCGAGGGATGGGCGGTGCCGGTCGAAGTTAAATCGCAGGCCAGCTTGCGCCTGGGATCGAATCAACTAAGCGGAGTGCGCACGCCACCGAGTTTCGAGCCGTTGGCGACGGAGCTGCGCGAAGTCCAGCGCGGACAGGGACGCTCGTTGATGGTGGTCGAAGGCCCTCATCAGGTGGCGCGCCTGCGCCGCCATCTCGAGGCGTACGACCTCGAGGTCAACGTCGAATGCAAAAGTCTGTCGGCGCTGATGGAATGGCCGGACTACCGGCCCGCAATCATCGAGGGCGAGATTTCGGCCGGCGTCGTTTTGCAGGATGACGGTCTCTACATCTATAGCGAAGAGGAAATTTTCGGAGAGCCGCGTGCGCGCCGACGCCGTCGTCCGAGCGCGAAGGGCGCGCTGCTCAATCTCGAGGAGCTAAAGCCCGACGATTTTGTCGTGCATATCGATCACGGTATCGCGAAGTACCGCGGCCTGCGGCACATGAAGGTCGCCGATGTCGAGGGCGACTTCCTCAATCTCGAATACTCTGGCAACGACACGATGTACGTGCCGGTCGAGCGGATAAATCTGGTTCAGCGGTACATCGGCGGCGACGACGCTGAGCCCAAGCTCGACAAGCTCGGCAGCGGCTCGTGGGAGAAAGTAAAACGCCGGACGCGCCAGGCCGTGCTCGCGATGGCGGCTGAGCTGCTCGACATCTACGCGGCGCGCGAGGTGATGGAAGGGCATGCGTATCCGGCGCCGGGCGCTGACTACGAAGACTTCGCGTCGCGTTTCGAGTTCGAAGAGACCCCCGACCAGCAGTCGGCGATCGACGACGTCATCCGCGATCTGACGCGCGTCAAGCCGATGGATCGCCTGATCTGCGGCGATGCCGGCTTTGGCAAAACTGAAGTCGCGCTGCGCGCGGCGTTCATCGCGTTGATGGATGGCCGGCAAGTCGCGATCCTGGTGCCAACGACGATCCTCGCCGAGCAGCATTGGAACACCTTCCGCGAGCGGTTCAAGGATTATCCGGTGCGCGTCGAGATGGTCTCGCGATTTCGCAGCCACAAGGAAAATCATGCCGTCATCGAGGAGGCCGGCCGCGGCAAGGTCGACATAATCGTCGGGACGCATCGCTTGCTTTCGAGCGACGTGCAGTTCCCGCGGCTGGGCTTGCTGGTGATCGACGAGGAGCATCGATTCGGCGTCGTCGACAAGGAGCGAATCAAGAAGCTCAAGAAGCTGGTGCCAGTCCTGACGATGACGGCGACGCCGATTCCGCGCACGCTGCACATGGCGATGCTAGGCATTCGCGATCTGTCGGTGATTCAGACGCCACCGCCCGACCGCCAGGCGATTCGCACTTTCGTCGCCCACTTTGACGACGCCACGATCCGCGATTCGATCCTCCGCGAGCTGAACCGCGGTGGCCAGGTTTTTTTCGTGCACAATCGCGTCGAGAATATCGACTACATGGCCAGCCATCTGCGTTCGCTGGTGCCGGAGGCCAAGATTGCGATCGCGCACGGCCAGATGAAGGAGCGTCAGCTCGAGGACGTGATGCGCGACTTTATCGAGAAGCGGGTCAACGTGCTCGTCTGCAGCGCGATCATCGAATCGGGCCTGGACATTCCCAACGCGAACACGATGATCATCAATCGCGCCGACCATTTCGGCCTCGCGCAGCTCTACCAGTTGCGCGGCCGCGTCGGCCGCTCGCGCCAGAAGGCGTACGCATATCTGCTGATTCCCGGCGAACATATCATCACGCGCGACGCCAAGCGGCGAATCGATGCGCTCCGGGAGCTGGTCGAGTCGGAGAGCGGCGGCGGGTTCAAACTCGCGATGGCGGACCTCGAGCATCGCGGCGCCGGCAATCTGCTTGGACACGAGCAACACGGCGAGATCGCGGCGGTTGGGTTCGAGCTTTACACCGAGATGATGGAAGAGGCGATCGCCGAGCTGCGCGGCCAGCCGAGTCGCCCCGACTTCGAGCCCGAACTCCGAATCGCGGTGCCTGCTTATATCCCCGAGGCTTACGTTTCCGACGAGAACGAGCGGCTGGTGCTCTATCGGCGGCTGGCGCGTGCGCAGCGCGAGGAGGACCTCGGCGAGATTCGCGACGAGATGCGCGACCGGTTCGGCCCGGTGCCGACGCTGATCGAGAATCTGATCGCCGCGATGAATGTCCGACGCCAGATGAAGCAGCTGATGATCCTGAGCGCCATACTCAAAGGCTCGCAGCTCGAAATCAGGTTTCATCCCGACGCGCCGGTGGATACCGCGCGCCTCGTGAAGCTCGCGGACCAGAATCGTCGCACGATGCGGCTGACGCCGTCGTACCAGGTGATCGCGCGAATCGAGCCGGGCGAATACGAGCAGCTGTTCGCGCAACTCGACGGCATCTTGCAGGCACTGGCGGGCTGTGAAAAGTTGGAAAACTGGCCGGCCGCGAAAGTCGGGTCGGCTGTCAACTAGACTGATGCATAACGAAAGATTGTCCCCGCGTGGCGGCGCGCGATGCGCCCGCGGTGGTGCCGGCGTGGCGGCTGCGCTGGCTGCGTTGCTGGGAATTATCCTGGCGTGCGCGTTCTCGGGCTGCTCGATAGATTTTCTAAAACCCGAGTCTTACGCGTTTCTGAAGAAGGCAGCCACTACCGCCACGACCGACCCCCAGGCGCCTACGGTGCCGCGGGACACGCCGGGGGCAGTCAATCCCTCGCGCTCGGCGAGGGAGATCCCCGCTTCGGGCCCCGACCGTCCGGACCCCGTCGCCGAGGCAAAAATCGACGAACCGCCAGCTCCGATAGAAACGCCCGAATCCGCAGATGAGCAGCAGGCAGCTAACACGCCGCCGCTGGATAAAGTCGTCGCCGCCGTTGACGGCGATCCGATCACGATGCGGGAGGTAAAGGATTTCGCGTCGCAGCACGGCCAGCCGATCCAGGGCGACGACTTTGCTTCTTCCGACACCGCCAAGACCGCGGTGAAGGCGTTGATCGGTGAAAAATTGCTCGAGCAGGAAGTGAAGAAGTACGATGACAAGATCGACGACGCTCAGATCGACAAGTACATCCTGCAGCTGCGGCAGGAGCGCCACATGAGCGATGCGGAATTTCGCTCGCAGTTGCAGGCCAGTGGCATGAGTTACGACGAATTGCGTCATCGAGCGCGGATGGATCTCGAAAAAGCAATGATGATCGAGCAGGAAGTCCGCGGGAAAATCGACGTGCCCGACGCCGACATCAAGGCCTACTACGATTCGCACCAGGCGGACTTCACGATTACCAAGGAGCGTCTCAGGCTCTCGCAGATTCTGATCGCGCTGCCGCCCAACGCGACTCCCGCACAAGTCGCCGCCGCGCAGAAAAAGGCCGCAATGATTCGAGCGAGGGCGGCCAAGGGCGACGACTTTGGTGATCTCGCGCGGGTGTATTCGGACGACGATTCCAAGTCCAACGGCGGCGAGCTCGGATGGTTCGCGCCGTCCGACGTCATGGACGAGATCCTGGTGGCGGTTAAGCCGCTCAAGCCCGGCGAGATCTCTGCGCCGGTCCGCACCAGCCACGGCATCCATATCGTGAAGCTCGAAGAGCACGAAGTGCCCGGCGTGCGGCCGCTGCCTGACGTCAAGGCGTCGATTCGCGCCCAGCTGGTCGATGAGAAATCCGGCGCGCAACTCGAGAAGTGGGTAGAATCCGATCTGGTCAAGCAGCACTACGTCGAGACCATGTACTAGATGAAGACGGCGCTCAGAAGAAGAACGCCGCCGCTGATGGCTTTGAGCATGGGCGATCCCGCGGGCGTTGGCCCCGAGGTGATCCTCAAGGCGGCAGCGGCGCTCGCGAGCCGCCGGGGCGCGCCGTCGATCGTGGTGATCGGGGATCTGTCCGCGATGCGCGCGACGGCTGCCCGCCTCCGCGACGTGCCGGCTCCTGTCGAGTGGCATCCTGGTCAGCCGCCGATTCGTCTGACCAAGGGTCTCGGCGTACTTTCGATATCGAGTTTGTCGGCGCGCGCAATTCGTCCGGGTCATCCCACGGTCGAAGGCGGCGGCGCTGCCTATGATTACATTGTAACTGGAGCGCGAATGGCGATGAGCGGCGAGGTCGACGCGCTCGTGACCGCGCCTATCAGCAAGGACTGGATGAACCGCGCAGGGCATCGTTTTCCGGGGCACTCTGAACTGCTGGCGCAACTCGCGCGAACCCGGCTCTGGCGCATGATGTTCGCGGGCGGCGAGCTGACGGTGGCGCTGGTGACTGCGCATATCGAATTTGCAAAAATTGCTTCCGCACTGACGCAGCGCAATGTACTCGACACGATTCGCCTGCTCTCTACGCATTTGCGCAGCGCGGTTGGCGTTACCCGGCCGCGGATCGCAGTGCTCGGATTGAATCCGCATGCGGGTGAGAGCGGGATGTTTGGCGACGAAGAGATCCGTGTGATCGGGCCTGCGATTCGACGCGCGAATCGCGAGGGCATCGACGCCTACGGTCCGCTGGCGCCCGATACTGCGTTCATCCGCAATGCGGGTTCGTTCGATTTCGACGCGGCGGTTGCGATGTATCACGATCAGGGCTTGATTGCGCTCAAGACGCTGGAGTTCGACCGCGCGGTGAACGTTACGATTGGACTGCCGTTCATCCGCACTTCGCCGGATCACGGGACGGCGTTTGACATAGCAGGTAAAGGAATCGCAAATCCGTCGAGCATGATCGCCGCGATCGAGTATGCGTGGCGGGCCGCGGCGAGCCGCGAAAAAACCGGACGGAGCGCGGCAGCGTAAGTAACAGTAACGATGGCCGATCGAATCGTCATCAAGGGCGCGCGCGAGCACAATCTCAAGAATATCGATCTCGAGATTCCGCGCGATCGCCTCGTCGTCATCACCGGCCTTTCCGGCTCGGGCAAGTCTTCCCTCGCCTTCGATACGATTTACGCCGAGGGTCAGCGCCGCTACGTCGAATCGCTGTCGGCATACGCGCGCCAGTTCCTCGAGCAGATGGAGAAGCCGGACGTCGATTCGATCGAAGGACTATCTCCCGCGATCTCGATCGAACAGAAGACCACCTCGCGCAATCCACGCTCGACCGTCGGCACGATCACCGAAATCTACGACTACCTCCGCCTGCTCTTCGCCAGGGTAGGGCACGCGTTCTGCTACAACTGCGGCCGCGAAATCACGCAGCAGAGCGTGCAGCAGATCGTCGATCGAATCATGAGCTGGCCCGAAGGCTCGAGGATTCACGTGCTCGCGCCAATAGTCCGCGATCGCAAGGGCGAGTATCGCAAGGAGCTGTCCGAGATGAAGCGGGCGGGCTTCGTGCGCGTGAAAATCGACGGCAAGCTCTACGAGCTCGGCGAAGAGCCGGTGCTGAACAAGAACCAGCGTCATACGATCGAGGTGATGGTCGATCGGCTAGCGATCCGCAAAGGAATCGAGAAACGCCTGTCGGACTCGCTCGAAGTCGCGTTCAAGTACGGGCAGGACCTGCTCAAGGTCGAGCGCCTGGACGGTCCCAAGAACGAGAGCGAGATCTATTTCAGCCAGCGGTTTGCATGCGTCGATTGCGGAATTTCGTATCCGGAAATTGCGCCGCGCATGTTTTCGTTCAACAGCCCCCACGGCGCCTGTGTGGAATGCTCGGGGATCGGATCGATCATGTATTTCGATCCCGAGCTGGTCGTGCAGAACGAAGACTTGAGCATCGCCGACGGTGCGATCGCGCCGTGGGCGACGATGAACTATCTGCAGCCGGTGCTCGAAGCGCTGGCGAAGCACTACAAGTTCAGCCTCGATCAGCCGTGGAAGGAAATTCCGGCCAAGGTGCGCAAGGCGCTGATGTATGGCTCGGGCAACGAAGAGATCGAGTTCGCCTACGAGCGCGGGCATCATCGCGCCGAGTATTCGAAAACCTTCGAGGGAGTGCTGCAGTGGCTCGATCGTCGCTACAAAGAGACCGAGTCTGAGGGCGTGCGCGAGTTCCTCGAGGCGTACATGAACATGCGGCCCTGCCCGACCTGCAACGGCGCCCGGCTCAAGAAGGAAAGCCTGTTCGTCCGCTTCAACGGCAAGTCGATTTCCGAAGTTACTGCGATGTCGATCAAGCAGGCGCTCGCGTTCTTCGCCGCGCCGAAGCTGAGCGCGCAGGAAACAGAAATCGGTCGCCTTATTCTGAAGGAAATTCGCGAGCGGCTGAATTTTCTCGCGGACGTCGGCCTCGAGTACCTGACGCTCGATCGTCCCTCGGGCAGCCTCTCCGGCGGTGAGGGCCAGCGCATTCGTCTCGCCACCCAAATCGGATCGAGTCTCGTCGGCGTGCTCTACATCCTCGACGAGCCGTCGATCGGACTTCACCAGCGCGACAATCAGCGGCTGCTCGCGACCCTCAAGCGGCTCAAGGAACTGGGCAACACCGTGCTGGTGGTCGAGCACGATCGCGAGACCATGCTCGAGGCCGATCATCTGATCGACATGGGCCCGGGCGCCGGAATTCACGGCGGCTACGTCGTCTCGCAGGGCACTCCCGAAGATGTGATGCGCGACGAGAACTCGCTGACCGGCAAGTATCTCTCCGGCGAAGTCGAGATTCCCGTGCCCTCGCGACGGCGCCAGCTTTCGGGCCGATGGTTGACCGTCAAGGGCGCGCGTGAGAACAACCTGCGCGATCTCACGGTCGCGATTCCGCTCGGCGTCTTCACCTGCATCACCGGCGTGTCGGGTTCCGGCAAATCGACGCTCGTGCTCGACACGATGTATCGCGCGCTCTCGCAGAAGCTGAATCACAGCCGCGAGCGTGCCGGCGCGTACAAAACGCTCGACGGCGTCGAGCATCTCGACAAGGTCATTCACGTCGATCAAAGCCCCATCGGACGCACGCCGCGCTCGAATCCCGCGACCTACACCGGCCTGTTCACCCATATCCGCGAGCTGTTTGCGCAATTGCCCGAGGCGCGCATGCGCGGTTACGGTCCGGGGCGATTTTCCTTCAACGTCAAGGGCGGGCGATGCGAAGCGTGCGAAGGCGACGGCATCATCCGAATCGAGATGCATTTTCTGCCGGACGTTTACGTCACCTGCGAGGTTTGCGGCGGCAAGCGCTACAACCGCGACACGCTCGAGATTCAATACAAGGGCAAGAGTATCGCCGAGGTGCTCAACATGACCGTGCTCGACGCGGTCGAATTCCTCGGCTCAGTCCCGCCGATTCGCCAGAAGCTCGAGACCCTGCGCGACGTCGGCCTCGACTACATTCATCTCGGCCAGTCCGCCACGACCCTGTCCGGTGGCGAGGCGCAGCGCATCAAGCTCGCCAAGGAACTCGCGCGGCGCGCGACAGGACGCACGTTCTACATCCTCGACGAGCCGACCACCGGCCTGCACTTCGACGACATCAAGCGGCTGCTCGCCGTGCTCGGCCGTCTCGCCGACGCAGGCAACACCATCGTCGTGATCGAGCACAACCTCGACGTCATCAAGACTGCCGACTACTTGATCGATCTCGGTCCCGAGGGCGGCGATCGCGGAGGCCAGGTCGTCGCGAAAGGCACGCCCGAGGAAGTCGCTGGCGTGAAGGCCTCGTACACCGCTGGCTTCCTGCGCCAGGCGCTCAACCACCGCGCCGCTGCCTAGCTCGATTCAGTCTTAGTCGCAACGTCGTAGATAATTCGTCCATCAACGATGCGCGCGAATGGCGTGAGCACGTGCCGCGACAATTTCCCGGTCGGCATGATGTGCTCGACTGCCCAGTCGCGAATCACGAGGTTGTCCGAGATGATTCGCCGATGGCATCGCCACCACAATCCTTCGGAGCACATGTACGCGGTCCGCGCCGACTCCGCCGCCCGCGTCAATTCGCGCAGCCCTGCTTCGAAATCCGCGCTTTCCGTATAGTCCGCGTACGAGCGGAATGCGGGATGCTCCCACGCGGTATGCGGTGAGTCCTCGCGCTTCGAACTGCGCCTGCCGCCGAGCTGCTTGATCCATCGATAGTCGATTCCAGCTCGCTCGAGCGACGCGGAGAGTTCCGCCTGGTTGAACTGCGGCCACCGCTTCGAGCTGGGGAACGATCGCACGTCGGCGACGATCGCGACGCGATGCTCGCCGAGCAATTCGAGGAAGCGCTCGATCGGATGAGTCGAGTGTCCGATCGTGAAGATCAGCGCCGCTGGATCCTGCTCGCGGGCGGCCCTATTGCGCGCTGGGGGCGTCGGCCGCCTTCTCCATCTGCGCGGTCTTGATCTTCGCCTCGCTCTGGTTCGTGACCGCGACGGCGATCATCGAATCGGGATGCAAGTATTTTTTCGCAACCGCCAGCACGTCATCCTTGGTGACCGCTCCGATCAGCTTCGGATACTGCTCCGCGTAGTCGAGCCCCAGCCCGTAAAACTCGATCTGCGCCATGAACGACGCGATCGCGCTCTGCCGCTCGATCCCCAACGGGAAGCTGCCGATGAGAAACTTCTTCGCGCCTTCGAGCTCGGCGTCGCTGACCGGCTTCTCCTGGATCTCGCGCATCTGCTGCACGATCAGATCTATCGCCTGGTTCGAGCTCTGATTCTTGGTCTGCAGCCCGATCGTGAACGCGCCCTGGAATTTGCCCGGCTCGAAGCTGCTGGAGACCGAGTAGGCCAGCCCATGCTCGCTGCGCACGACTTTCACCAGGCGCGAAGAAAATCCGCCGCCGCCCAAAATGTAGTTCATCACCTTGAGCCGATAAAAATCAGGATTAGAGCGCGCCACGCCGCCCGAGCCCATGATGATATTTGCCTGCACGACGTTTCGATCGATCACCTTCACATGAAAGCCCGGTTCCAATTTGATCGGCGGCGGCTCAGCCTGCGGCGGGACCGAGCCCGCAAGACCCGCCAGCGCTTTCTCAAGTGATGCTTTAACTTCGTCGGCGGTCACATCGCCGGCCACCGCGATGATCGCGCTGCCCAGCTTGTAGTAATCCCGGTAGAAGCCGCGCACGTCGTCGTTGGTCAGTTTGCCGACCGAGTCGGCCGAGCCTTCGCCCGGATGCCCGTACGGCCGGTCGCCGAACAGCTCCTTCACGAATTCGACGTCCGCAGTGTAGCCCGGTTGTTCTTCCGCCGCTTTGATTTCCGCGACCTGCTCGACGCGCTTGCGCTCGATATCCGCGTCACGGAGCCCGGGCTGCGTCAGGATTCCCGCCAGCAACTGCAGCGTCTCGCCCTGGTACTTCTTCAGCGTCGTCATCGCGGCCGTCGAGTAGTCGCGCCCGGCCGACACCCCAACCGAGCTGCCCATGAAATCGACTTTCTGATTGAACTCCGGCGCCGTGAGATCCTTGGTCCCCTGCGACAGGCATCGCGCCGTCAGCTCGGCCAGCCCTTCCTTGCCCTTGGGGTCGCGCCGTGTTCCAGCATCGAACGCGATCAACAGCGTCACCATCGGCAGCTGATGCTGTTCCGAGACGAGCAGGACCGCGCCGTTGCTGAGCGTGGTCCGCTTGATATCGAGCGCATGCGACGGCGTTGCCGCGAACACCAACGCCGAAATCGCCGCGACGCTCGCAAGTATTTTCATTCGAACTGCGGCGCCGTTCATCGCACCACCTCGGTCATCTCGCCCATTTCGGGAGCATGCCGCAGCTCTCCGCCGCTCAGTCCGCCGCCGCCATGCGTCAGCACTCCGGTCGGCACCAGCACGCCTTCGGTCATGTTGGTCGCGACCAGGTATGTTTTCGCGACGCGCTGCACGTCAGCCGCGGTCACCTTGTCGATTCCGTCCAGGTATTTGTCGACCAGATGATAGTTGCCGAGCAGTTCGTACACACCGAGCATCTCAGCTTCGCGCATGATCGAGTCCTGTCCGAACACGTACTGCGCCTGCTCGAGATTCTTGGCCTTCTGCAATTCCTCCGCGGGCACCGTAGTATCGCGCAGCTTCGCCAGCTCTTTTTCGACTTCGGCTTGCGTGTCCGCCGCCTTCACGCCGGGACGCATCTGCGCCGACACGACGAACAATCCCGGATCGAACGAGGTCATGTCGTAGCCGGCGCCGATATCGATCACCATTTGCTTTTCGACCACCAGCTTCTTGTAAAAGCGCGAGCTCTGGCCGTCGCTCAGAATTTCAGAGGCGACCTCGAGCGCGAAACTGTCGGGGCTGGAAAGATTCGGCACGTGGTACGCCTCTTCAAACGCTGGAAGATTCGCCGCGTGCTGCAGCTCGACGCGCCGGGTCCCTTCCTGCGGCGGCTCGAGTTCCGTTACCGGCGGCGGCTTCGCTCCGTTCTTGATCTCCGCGAACGCCTCGCCGATCAGCTTGAGAACCTGGTCGGCGTTGAAGTCGCCGACGGCCACGATCAGCGCGTTCTGCGGCGAGTAGTAGATTTTGTGATAGGCCATCGCGTCCGCCAGCGTCAGCCCGTCAACATCGTGGAACCATCCGATCACCGGCCAATGGTACGGATGCGCCACGTACGCTTGCGCCCGGACCATCTCGTCCAGCGCGTCTTCCGGGTTGTCGTCGGTGCGCAGACGCCGCTCCTCGAGCACGACGTGCTTCTCCTTGTCGAAATCCTTGGGCTCGAAGTTGGCCATCCGATCGGCTTCGAGCGTGATCGGCACGTCGATATGATCCTTGTTGATCGTCTCGAAGTAATCGGTGAAGTCAGATTCCGTGAACGCGTTATCCATCCCGCCGTTTTGCTGAATGATGTTTGAGAATTCTTCGGGCCCGAGCTTCTTGGTGCCCTTAAACATCAGATGCTCGCACAGATGCGACAGTCCGGTCTTGCCGAACTGCTCGTTGCGCGAGCCGACGCGGTAGAAGACGTTGAACGTCGCGAGCGGCGCCTTGTGATTTTCGAGCACCAGCACTCGCAGGCCGTTGGGCAGCGTCTGGGCCTTGACCGCGTCCGCGATTCCCGCGCGCGCAGGAACCGAAGCGACGAGGCATAGAAGGGTACCGAGCGCCGCCACCGAAACGAGACGGCGATGATTGCCAAAGATCGAGATGCGCATAGATTACGATCATCTAAGTCTGCCGTTCGCCGCCAAGTCAAGGAAAAAGTTCCGACGGCATGTTTTGTCTAATCCGGTTCCCCTTCCCGCGCGGGCCCGAAAAGCGAGGTCAGGGGTTAGGTTGCCGGCAACGGCTCTCTGTGTGCCCCCGTCTTCGCAACGAGAAGGATCCGTTCAACGCAGGAGGGTGGAGAAAATCAAATGCTTGAATCGTTCGGTCGAAACCGCGCTGCGCTCCGCCTTGGACTGAAGGATCGCGCCCTGCAATGACGCGATAATGAAACTTGCGAGTTCGTCGCATTCGGTTTTCCGCGGCAAGTCGCCAATCTTCACGGCTGCTCTCAAGCAGTCGGCGACGGACTGCCGCATCTCCTCGAATATCTCAACGATCCGCTTCCTGATTATTTCGCTGTGCTCGCTTGCTTCGGCGCTGAAATTACCGATGAGACATCCGTTCCGCCAACCGACCCGATTAAGATACTTGATCTGCGCATCAACGTAGGCGCGAAGGCGCTTGAGCGGCGGAAGCGAGTCATTGCGAAGAGTTCTCTGGATCGTTGCCCGGACATCTTCGAAATAGAGATCGAGTACTTCAAGACAAAAGGCCTCTTTGGATACGAAGTGATTGGTGAACGATCCCTGCGGCACACCTGCAGCTCGAACTATGTCGCGGACGCTGGCGCCCGCGAACCCGCGTTCCTGCACGACCCGCAGACCTTCGGTCAATATTTGTTTCCGATGCGACGGCTTACTCACTAATTGCAATATGTACGTTCGTATTCAGATCGTCAAGGAGCCGGGGATTCAGAGGGCGATCTGACGGGCTCCAGCACGAGCACCGGGATTTTACGGCCTGCACGGGCCCGATAAGCGGGGAATTCCGGATAGGCGGCGTCCGCCCGCTTCCACCACTCGTTCTTTTCTTCTCCGAAAACTTCGCGGACCCGCATCTCCCGCTTGACCGCGCTATCCTGCATAAATAGGCGGAGCATTGGAGGAGTCAAATGCGCTCTGACTCGCAGAGGTTTAGGAAACGGACCACGTCCACCTCCACCAGCCTCACCTCCTCCAACTCCACCTCAGCATCGGACAAATCGTAGGCCCTAGTTAGCCAGCATTCCTCCATCCACTGGAACCGACGCACCGGTCATGTATGAGGCATCTGCGGAGGCTACAAAGACGATCACATGAGCGATCTCCTCCGGCGTTGCGAGACGTTTGACTGGCACGGTCGAGACGAGTGCCGCCTTATTTTCATCTGTGTTGGTGAAGCGTGTGAGCATACCTGTATCCGTAGTGCCCGGAGCCACTACGTTTACGCGAACGCCGGTCTCCGCGACTTCCAGTGCGGCGGACTTGGTCATTCCTTCCACCGCATGTTTACTCGCCACGTAAACGGATGATCCTGGAGCGCCGATGCTTCCATAAGCCGATGAAACATTGACAATGCTCCCGCTGCCTTGCGGCAGCATCACGCGCAACTCATGCTTCATGCTCAACAGCACGCCCAGCACATTGGTGTCGAACGTGGCCGCATAGCTTTCGGCGGTCTGCGCCGTTACCGGGCCGGTCTTGCCTTCGGTACCGGCGTTGTTGACGGCAATATCCAGGCGGCCGAAGCGCGCGACGGTCTTATCCACCAGGTCTCGGACCTCCTGCTCGTGGCATACGTCGCTACGCCAATATTCGGCTTCAGCGCCAATCTCGCGGAGTTCAGCGACTAATTCCCGGCCGACTTCATCGCGTCGGCCGGAGATGACGATGCGCGCGCCTTCGTGCGCGAAAGCAATCGCAGTTGCACGTCCGATACCCGAGAGGGCGCCAGTGATCAGAACAACGGGGGTGTGCATGAGGATATCTCCTTGGGAGAAAAATTAGTCTGGCCAGCAGCAGGCCGACGCTTCAATATGTACGTACGTATTAATTGAGTCAAGCGCTCGGTGCGAATCAACCAAACCGCCTCTTCTCAAAAAGAAGAGCTGCTAAATTGCATCGGTGTATCGGTCTAAGTAACAATCAATATACGACGATGCCCGAAATTGCTGAGAAAGCGCAGGACCTCTTCGAAATCAAAGGTGTTCTGACGAAATTCATGCGGATGCTGTTTCCGCTCGAGTTCCGCATCGACTCGCTCGCCAACAGCGGCCCGATGCTCCCGTTTCACTATCCGCTCATGCCCGGAGAAATGATCTATCTCCCCGAGCGGCTCGAACCCTTCGGCACTCGCGGCGACGCCTACATTTATTATTTCGTCACCACCGCGCATCTGGCGGCCCGTCACGACTTCGGCACCTTCAAGCTGAAACTTTCGGACATCGCTGGTTTCGAAGAGCGCGGCGAAACCGGCGTCGAGGCGATCGACAGCTTCGTCGCGTCGTTCGACGACCCCGGCCTGGCTGGCGCGCTGATGCGGCTGGCCGAATCTGCGCGAATCGATGCCGAGCTCGCGCGACGGTATCGCGGACTTGCGCCGCGCATCGCGGGCCTCAATCGCTCTCTCCTCGATCGGCTCCATCCTGAGTCGCTCAGCACGATGCTGGTGCGCGCAGCGCTCGATCTCGACACCACCGGCGAGGTGCTCGACTCGCCACTGGTGCGGATGGCGTCGCAGCACTTCGCGCCCGTTCGCGCGCGCGGCGCCGACGTCATGACCAGCGTCCGCCAGGTCAGTGCGCTCTACAATTGGCTCCAGCAGCTGATTCGGGAAGCGCGCGAACGCGGCGAAGGCGATCCGCTCACCGAAGAAGAAGCGGAGCGGATGCGTAACGATCTGATCAAAGGAATGAAGGGCTCGGAAACTCAGAGCGCCGGCGAGGGCGAGGAAGGCGAGCAGGGCGACGGCGGCGGCGAGCCCGATCAGAACGTCCAGATGGACGTCTCCGGCAAGCAATCCAAGGGCGGGCAGGGCAGGGCGCTCTCGCCCGAAGAATTACGCAAGCTCATCGGGCAGGGCGCCGAGATCAAACCCTCGCAGGGCGACGGCAGCGCCGACGGCGACGGCATGTACCTGACGCAACTCACCGGCAAGCAGCTCAGCGAGCTCGAGCAGATGCGCGAGCAGCTCGGCGAGGTCGGCTCCGTCACCGGGCAGGGACGCCTGATGATCGGCCGCGGGCGACAGGACTCGTACTACGCCTACGACGAATGGGACTACGTGCTGAACGACTACCGCCGCAACTGGTGCCGGCTGCGCGAAATTCCGCTGACCGGAGACGAGGGCGATTTCTACGAGAACACGCTCGTCCGTTACGCCGAGATGCTCCCGGGAGTGCGCCGCAACTTTCAGCGCATTCGCCCCGCTTCGTACCGGATGGTCCGCGGCCTCGAGGACGGCGAGGAAATCGACATCGACCGCACGATCGAAGCTCGCGTGGCGCGCCTGATGGGCGAGACGCCCGACGGCCGCTTCTACAAGGCGCGCAAGAAAGAGGCGCGCGACGTCGCCACCCTGTTCCTGCTCGACATGTCGGCCTCGACCGACGAGCCCGTGCATCGCGAGCCGCGCAAGCATACCGACGATGACGACACCGACGACTGGATGAAGGCATGGCAGCGTCGCCCGCAAACCGCCAATCGTCCGCGCCGCATCATTGACGTGAACAAGGAAGCGCTCGTGATCATGGCGCAGGCGCTCGAGGAAATCGGCGACTCGTACGCAATCATGGGCTTCTCCGGGCACGGCCGCGACAACGTCGAGTTCTACGTCATCAAGGAATTCGATCAGGAACTGAGCGACGAGGTGAAGGCTCGCATCGGCTCGGTCGAGCCCAAGCGCTCGACCCGGATGGGCGCGGCGATTCGCCACGTGCGCGAAAAATTCAAGGACGTATCCTCACGCGCCAAGCATATGATTCTGCTGAGCGACGGCTTCCCGCAGGATTTCGACTACGGTCACGACCGCCGCTCGAACGCCTACGGTATCCAGGACACGATGGTCGCGCTCAAGGAACTCGAGCTCGCAGGCGTCCTCCCGTTCTGCATCACGGTCGACAAAACCGGCCACGACTACCTGCGCCAGATGTGCCAGTCCTCGCGCTACCTGGTAATCGAAGACATAGCGTCCCTACCGCGCCAGCTACCAAAAATCTACGAGCAAGTAATCCGCTGGTAGTTCCGCGTCTGTCTCCTCGCCCTGTTAGGAGGATGAAGGTGAGGGTCCTGATACAGCGCCCCATCTTCTTCGCGCGCGATTCAGGATTCTGCCTCCCCTCTTCGCGTTTCGTTCTCCTGAACTAAAAATGTTTCACGTGAAACATTCGTGTCTGGATCCTAGGAAATAACCGCTGTTTCGCGAAATGCGCCGTAATTCGAGCGTGGCCTAGCGCTCAGCATCGATCCTCAAATCGTGCCCCGTCATCTCAGCCGGCATTTTCACTTCGAGCATCGCAAGCAGCGTCGGTGCCACGTCGGCGAGCGTGCCGCCGTCTTTGAGCCGTCCTTTGAATTTCGGATCGTAGAGAATCAGCGGCACCGGATTCGTCGTATGCGCGGTGTGCGCCTGCCCGGTCGCGGGATCGGCCATGAATTCCGCGTTGCCGTGATCAGCCGTGATGAGCGCGACGCCGCCGCGCTTCTCCAGCGCGTCGATAACAACGCCCAGGGCAACGTCTGTCGTTTCGACCGCCGCCACCGTCGCCTCGAACTTGCCCGTGTGCCCGACCATGTCGGGATTGGCGAAGTTCATCACGATCACGTCGAACTTGCCGCCCTGGATTTCCTCGGCGACGCGGGTCGCGATTGCCGCCGCCTTCATCGCGGGCTCCAGGTCGTAGGTCGCGACCTTCGACGACGGAATCAGCGCGCGCTCCTCGAGCGGGAACGCCTTCTCGACACCGCCGTTGAGGAAGTAGGTGACGTGCGCATATTTCTCGGTCTCCGCGACCCGCAGATTCCTGAGCCGCGCATGCGCCAGCACCTCGGCCAGCGTGTTGCGCACGTCTTCTGGCCCGAACGCCAGCGGCAGCCCGAACGAGCGATCGTACTCGGTCATGCAAACGTAGCCGACCTTCGGGATGCGCGGGCGGCGGAACTCGGAAAATCCTTGGAGCGCGATCGCGGCCGTCAGCTCGCGTGCCCGGTCAGCGCGGAAGTTGAAGCAGATGACCTGGTCGCCATCCGCCATCGGCGTTCCCTTGCCGATCACGTGCGGCTCAACGAATTCGTCGCTCTTGCCGTCGGCGTAAGATTTCTCGACCGCCTCTCGCGCGCTCGACGCTGCGATACCTTCCGCCTCGACGATCGCGCGCCACGCCCGCTCGATTCGGTCCCATCGTTTGTCGCGATCCATCGCGTAGTAGCGCCCGATGACCGTCGCGATTCGATAGTGGGGCGGGCCGCCGTGCCCGCCATCCCGCGCAAGCTGCTTCAACTTTGCTTCGAGCTGATCGATAAGCGGGAGCGCCGAGCGCGGCGGTTTGTCGCGTCCGTCGAGCACCGCGTGAACCGCAATCCTTCTGGCGCCGTTCGCCGCGGCGACGTCGAGGATCGCCATCAGATGATCGATATGACTATGCACGCTGCCGTCGGAAAGCAGTCCCCAGATGTGCAGTGTCGTGCCGTTCGCAACGGTTTTTCTAATCGCATCGACAATCGTGGAATTGCGCGCGAAAGCGCCGCTCTCGATAGCTTTCGTGATTCGCATCAGGTCCTGGTAAATCACTCGGCCGGCGCCAATCGTGAGATGCCCCACTTCGGAATTTCCCATCACACCCGGCGGTAGCCCGACTGCCTCGCCCGACGCGTCGAGTTCGGTGTGCGCCTGGGTCGCGTAGAGGCGATCCATCACCGGAGTCTTCGCCGCGGCGATCGCGTTCGCCACGCCACTTTTGCTGATTCCCCACCCGTCGAAAATTATCAGCGCTGCAACCGGCGGCCGTGTCGCCATCACGCTTTCCCGCGCTTGAATACCGTGGCGCCCGGATACGTCGCCTTTGCGCCGAGCTCTTCGGCAATTCTGATCAGCCGATTGTATTTCGCGTTGCGCTCGCTGCGGCTGAGCGATCCCGTCTTGATTTGGCCCGCGCCGGTCGCGACCACCAGGTCCGCGATCGTCGTGTCTTCGGTCTCGCCCGAGCGATGAGAAATCACGCTGGTATAGCCCGCCGCACGCGCCATCTCGATCGTGTCGAGCGTCTCGGTCAACGTGCCGATCTGGTTGAGCTTGATCAGAATCGAATTCGCGACGTGCTCCTCGATCCCGCGTTTGAGGAATTTCGGATTGGTGACGAAAATGTCGTCGCCGACCAGTTGCGTCTTCGCGCCGAGCTCACGCGTCAGGATCTTCCAGCCCGCCCAGTCGTCTTCCGCCAGCGGGTCTTCCAGCGAGACGATCGGATACTTTTTCAGCCACGCCGCGTAGAACTCGACCATCTGCTCCGCACTGCGCGAGCTCTTGTCCCCGCGCGCGAACACGTACTTGCCGTCTTCGTAAAATTCACTCGACGCCGGATCGAGCGCGATCGACACGTCGGCGCCCGGACGGTAGCCGGCCTTTGCGATTGCCTCGAGGATCACCTCGATCGGCTCCTCGTTGCTCTTGAGATTCGGCGCGAAGCCGCCCTCATCGCCGACGTTGGTCGAATGGCCGCGCTTTTTCAGCACGGTGGCCAGCGCGTGAAAAACTTCGGCGCCCATCCGGATCGCGTCGCCGACATTTCCGGCGCCCGCGGGAACGATCATGAACTCCTGCATGTCGACGTTCGAGTCCGCATGCCGGCCGCCATTGACCACGTTCATCATCGGCACCGGCATCACGCGCGCATCAGGATTGAGATGGAGATAGAGCGGAAGTCCGCGCGCCGCTGCGGTTGCATGCGCGGTCGCGAGAGATACTCCGAGCATCGCGTTGGCGCCGAGCTTCGATTTGTTGGCGGTGCCGTCCAGCTCGATCATCGTCCCGTCGATCGCACGCTGATTCGCGGCGTCCGCGCCCTTGAGCTTGGCGGCGATCGTGCCGTTGACGTTGGCGACCGCTTTCAGCACGCCCTTGCCGCCGTAGCGTTTCGGGTCGCCGTCACGTAGCTCGAGTGCTTCGTGAACTCCCGTCGATGCGCCCGACGGCACCGCTGCATGCCCGAACGCGCCGCCGCGCAGCCGCACGTCAACTTCGACCGTGGGGTTTCCGCGCGAGTCGAGAATCTCGCGCGCCTTTATCTCGACGATTTCAGTGGATGCAGCCATCATCTCGTCCTCGGCTCATCAAAGCGAGTTCCGCATTCTAGAGCAGCGTCGCCCACCATGTCACGCTGGACTAGCCGCGCGGTAGTAGGCGATAGGCCCGAAGAAAATTTTTCCACGCGTAACTTCTCGCGCATCGACAAATCCCGCTTCGTCCAGGAGGGACGTCATGCGGCCTTCAATTCGTTCGGCGACCGGACCGCGGCGATGGATCAACGGCCCGTGCTTCTCAGTACCCGAGTGAGCGCCATGCGTTCGCACGAAGTCGAGCAGATGCAGCGAGCCGCCAGTCTTCAGCACGCGGCGAATCTCTGCGAGCGTCGCAGACTTCTCGTCCGCTGCCAGGTGATGGAACATGAACGACGAGAACACACGGTCGAACGAGCCATCCGCGTATGGCATATGGTCGGAGAACCCGCGATCGAACTCGACCGAAAGTCCGGCGCGCTTCGCCTTGCGCTTCGCGGCCGATAAAGCCGCGGGGTCCGGATCAAGTCCGACGACCTCGGCCTCGCGCTCCAGCTTTTTGATCAGTACAGCCAGCGAACCGGTGCCGCATCCGATATCGAGCACGCGAAAGCCGGGCTGGATCTGCGCCTGCTCGATCAGCGGCCGCTTCGACGCGTCCGCTCCCAGGAGCCACAGGAACGGATCGTAGAGCGGAAGCAGCCAGCGCTTTCCAAAGGCGGGTATATAACTTCGCTCGGACTCATCTATCGTTCCGGCAACTGGCATGGGCCTCTCCTTTGTGCAACCGCGGCGTTCGGCGACGATGCGAGATCATTTTCTCAGGCCAAGATATCGCACTGGCATCGCCGACTCGACCACGACACCTCGTCTGAGCGCGACGCGCATGGCGCCCGCTTTGGGCCGCGATGAAACGATCTCCTTGAGTCGCGTCCCGACAAAATGCGCCGCCGCTCCATCGTCGAGCGCGAGGGTCGCCGGGAATCCCCGCTTGATCAACCGCAACAGTGCGGGCCGCCGCTCTTTCTCGCCATCGTAATGCGGACAGCACGCGCCGCGCACGAATCCGAGCCCGTCGGTGAGGCCGCGATACGGCATGCCAAACGAATCTGTCACGCCGTCTTCGAACCAGCAAATCGCGCCCGCGCTGATACCCGCCATCACGACGCCCGCGTTCCAGGCCGCGCGCAGAACCTTGTCGAGGCCGTGCAAGCGCCACACCGCGAGCATGTTCGCGCTGCTGCCGCCGCCGACGTAGATGACATCCTGGTCCATCGCGAACTTTTTGAGGTCGCGAACCGTTCGCTCGAAAAAAGTCAGATGAGTCGCCGCCGCGCGCGACGGTGGAAAGGCTTCGTGGAAGCGCCTGATGTACCAATCGCTGTCGCCGCTCGCAGTTCCGACGAAACATACGCGCGGACGCCGCGTGCGCCGTGCCAAGCTCAGCACAAAATCGTCGAGCTTGGGATTGCGCGGCTCCATCGAAAATCCACCACCGCCCATCGCCACGATGTGCCGCTCCGCCATGCGCGACTAGCTACCCTACATCCAGCGAGCCGTCAGGCCTTAACTTTGATTGGTTCGCCCACACGACTTCCCAGGGATAGCCGTCGGGGTCGGCGAAGTATCCCGACACTCCGCCCCAGTCCGCCTTCATCGCGGGTTTGAGAATTGTCGCACCAGCAGCCTTCGCCGCGTCGAGTCCCGGCTGCACCTCTTCGGGACGCTCGACGTTAATCGCCAGCGTGACGCCGCCGAATCCTCCCGATCGTGACGCGGACAGCATCGCGTCCTTGGCGAGCAGATCGAATGGGTAGAGCGCCAGCACTCCGCCCGCGGTGCGAAAGAAGCTGATCTCGGACGACGAGCCCGGCGCCAGTTTCCATCCGAGCGCAAGGTAGAACCTGATCGAGCGAGCGAGATCGCTCACGCCGAGTGTCGCGACAGTAATCCGGGCCGGCAGCGCCATCGCTATTTCCTCCGCATTTTCGGTTGCAGTTGTTTACTCGCGCGAGCTTGAATCATATGCAACATGGGTCGTGCAATTAAAACGCTCGCGCTCGATCGCATCTTCATCGCAGCGTTGATTTACCTGCTCTGCGGATCATTCCCCGTCCGCGCCGAAGTGCCCGATGCGAAGTCGACGCCGGCAGTATTCACCAATCCTCAGCTCGTGACGATCAGGGACTACAGCCAGGATGCGATGGAGCCGTTCATCAGTCCCGACGGCAACTACTTGTTCTTCAACGATTCGAACAGCGCACCGGTCACGAGCCTGTACTATGCGACCGCGGTTGATCAGACCGGATTGACCTTTCAATTCCAGGGCGAGATCGGGAGCGTGAACTCGATGGGGCCGCTTAATGCGGTCGCCTCGATGGACGTCAACAACACATTCTATTTCGTCTCGAACCGAAGTTACGCGCAGACTTTTTCAACCGTCTATTCTTGTACGTTCTCCGATGGCAATTGTTCAGGAATCGCGCTGGTGCCGGGAATTTCGAAGAGCAAAGCGGGCGACGTAAATTTCGACGCGTGTATCAGTCCGGACGGCAACACGCTGTACTTTGACGATGGAGTCTACAGCGGCGGCCAACTGCTAAGTGCGAGCATCGAGATCGCGATGCGTGAAGGTGGTCAATTCGTGCGACTCAAGAAGAGCGCGAAGATCATGCACGAGATCAACACCCACGGACTCAACTATGCGCCCGATATCTCGAAGTCGGGGCTTGAGTTTTTCTTTACCCGGTTTGACGGGACGGCGTTCGCGATTTACACCGCAACCCGCGCAAACACCTCAAAGCCATTCGGGAAGCCGGTCAAGATCCAAGCGATCACCGGATTCGTGGAAGCGCCCGCACTCTCGCCCGACGAGAAATCGCTCTACTACCACAAAATGGTAAACGGCGTGTTCGTCATCTGTCGAGTGACCCGCCCATGACCCCATCGGCGCGGCGCACGCCGATTTGCCGCATCCCTGCCCACCTGATACTGCCTGACAGGTAACACTACTCAAGGGGAGGATACGAAAATGATTCTTACTGTGAGGCCGGGGCGGCAGACCTTGGACCACGTCGGCGATGCGGTAGCCGCTCTGATCGGTGCCGGAATCCTGCAAGTATTCCCCGACGGCGAACCCGTCCACATTCCGCCGCTGCAGGGGGCCGAAGTCACCTGCGATACGGCGCAAGGCGGGTACGCGAAGGCGGGCCTTTATGCAGCCGGGTTCGAGATTCCAACCGCCACCGAACCGGCCACCGCGCCGGCGCAGAACAATCCGGTGACTCTCACGGTGACGCTCGCGCTGCCGGACACCTTCGCGAACTATCCTCTGGGCGCCTCGAACTCTGGAACGACTGCGGCGCAAGCACTATGCGGCGCATACGTTACGATACCAATCGGTGCGAACGGTGATCCGTATGTCGGAGATCCCGGGACTTCGATGTAGGTCAGTTGCAATCCTGCCGACGTGCCACGCGTCGCGCGTGGATTCGGCGCCGCGAAGTTCAAGGCCGCTTAGACGCGAGACTGCTACACCGCGCCGCTGTCGCGCAGCGCGCCGATCTCTTCCCACGTGTAGCCGAGCTCGAGCAGCACTTCCTCGGTGTGCTGCCCGTGTTCCGGCGCAGCCTCAGCGGCGGTCGTGACTTCGCCGTTGATCGTTATCGGCGTGCCTGACACCAGCACCTTGCCTGCCACCGGATGGTCGAGTTCGAGCAGGTAACCGTTGATGCGCGCCTGCTCGCTTTTCAGCATCGTGCGGTAATCGACGACCTCGGTCGCGAGGATATCGGCGTCGGTAAGTTCCTTGAGCCATTCCTTGCTCGTCTTCTTCGGAAAGATCTCGTCGAGCACTTTCTGAATCTTCTCGCCGTGAAAATTACGGACGACGTTGTCCGAGTACTCGGGATCTTTCTCCAGATGTTGAATGCCGACGATCTTGCAGAATGACGGCCAGCGCTTCTCGTCCACGCCCGCAATACAGATGAACCCGTCGCTGGTCGGGAACGCGCCCCACACTCCGCGTAGAAACTGATGCCCGCGGCCGGCGCGCTCGGGCTCGACGCCGGTGATAGACGTGTAATTGATCTCCATCCCCTGCATCGCGATCATCGTGCCGTAGATCGACGCGTCGACTTTCTGCCCCTTGCCGGTGCGCTCGCGCGCGAACAGCGCCGCCAGCACTCCACTGGCCAGGCTGAGCGCTCCCGAATGATCGGCGATGAACATCCCTGCGGCCAGCGGCGGATCGGCCGGCATGCCCGTCTTTGCCATCACGCCGCTTGCCGCTTGCGCCAGAGTGTCGCGGCTGGGACGCGTCACCCACGGCCCCTTCGGCCCCCACGAACTGCCCTGCGCGTACACGATCCGCGGATTTATTTTGCGCACCTCGTCGTAGCCAAGTCCGAGCCGGTCCAGCACGCCGGGCCGATAATTGGTGACGAGCACGTCGTACGATTTCACCATCCGGCGCACCATTTCGATCGCGTCGGGCTTCTTCAAATCGGCAGTGATGCTCCGTTTACCGCGATTCATCGCAATAAAGTAATGCGACACCGTCGCGTTCTTGACGTCCGGCCCGCCAATCAGCGCGGTCAACATCCAGCGGCTCAAGTCGCCGGTCTCCTTGTTCTCGACCTTGACGACGTCGGCTCCCATGTCGGCCAAAATCAGCGACGCGAATGGCCCCTGGATTTCCTGCGCGATCTCGACGACCTTGATTCCTTCGAGCGGCTTGCTCATCGTGGTTTCCCCTAAACGGTCGTTCAGGAACTCGGATGCGCGGGCATTATCCCGCCGTTCGCCGCAAAATCTCAAGCGTCGATGCCCGCGCGTTTCGCCATTGGCCGGCGTCCGCGACGCTTGTACGCTCATCGGCGATGGAACCGAGCATCTACAAATACCCCGACGTCTTTCGTCGCGCGCACATGGAGCGCCCCGGCGAAATTGCGGCCGAGGTGGTGTTTCTGCAACAGGTCTGGAAGCGCCATCGCAAGAGTCCGACGCGCCGCATCCTCGACATCGCATGCGGCGACTCGCCTCACGGCCGTTTGTTGGTGGGCAACGACAATGGATTCGAGGTCGTGGGAATCGATCGTTCGCGCACAATGATCGCGGCGGGCCGCCGCAAGACGGGCGGACTCGCGAATCTTCGCTTCTACCGGCGGCCCATCGAAAAGTTCACACTCCCCGAGCCGAGCTTCGACGCCGCAATCTTCATGTCGGAAACATTTCCGGTGATCGTCGAGAACGCCGAACTGCTCTCGCATCTCAAATCTGTCGGGCGCGCGCTCAAGCGCGGCGGCTTGTACTGCGTCGATATCGACCGTCAGGATCCGATTCCTCGCGTGGCGAATCGAACGATTTGGCGGGAGCGCGAGGCGCGCGCGGCCGGCGTCGCGCTCGACATCCGCGAGTTCCATCGTCCGGTCGCATGGCACTCGCCGCTGCATTCGATCTACGAACTCGAATGCACTATCAATTTCCCCGACGGCGCAGTCACGACTCGCGATTTGATCCCAGTGCGCTACACGATTCCCTCGACCTTGGAACTTGCGGCGCTCGCGTCAGGGATGTTCAAAATGGTCGCCGCCTACAGCGACCTCTCGTTCACCAAGCCGCTCGACAAATGCCGCTACCGCTGGACCGGAGTGCTGCGCCGCGTGTGAGTTCAGGAATTCAGGTGATCGATCAGATCGAGCGCTTCGGCGTGCCAGCCGCCATCGAAGCGCAGAATCTGGATTGATCCCAGCTCGACGATCGGCTCCTCATGCGTGAGCTTTCGCACGATGGCGCGAATCACGCCGCGATGCGCAACCAGAACCGCGTCGTCGTCGCTCGGCGTCCACAGCGCAAGCGTGCGTTCCAGGCCGCGCTCGACGCGATCGGCGAAGGCGGCGCGGCTCTCACCCGCCGGATAGGTGTAGCTCGGCGCGAGTCGATCGGCGTTCCATCGCGCGAACTCGTCGGGATAGCGCTCGCGAATCTCATCCGCGGTGAGGCCTTCGAACAATCCGAAATGAACTTCGGCGAATTCGTCTATCGTGACGAGCGGCGCTGAGTCGCCCGCGACAATTCGCGCGCCTTCGGACGCACGAACGAGCGGACTCGAAAAAGCTCGCGCGAAACTCTTGTCTCCGCGGTGCGTCTCGATCGCGCCGCGCGCCAGGCGCATCTGCGAGCGTCCCGAATCCGACAGCGCCACGTCGGTTCGGCCATGATACCGGATGCTCGACTCGCCCTCGGTCTCGCCATGCCGAACCAGGAACAATCGCGACCCGTTGCGTTGCGGCGCGGTCATCTAATCGTCGAACAGCGGATTCATGACGAGGCCGGTCAGCAGCTTGGGATGAAAGTAAGTCGATTTCTCGGGCATTGTCGCGCCCGCGTCGCTCACGCGCTCGACATCCTGAATCGACGGCGGATTCATCAGGAAGGCACCATCGGCGCGTCCCTGCGCAACGGCGCCGAGCGCACCGCCGATCTCGATCGTGTATTCGATATTTCCGCCTTTGCGAATTTCATCTGCGCTCAACCCGAAAATTCGATCGAATACCAGCGCGTGCAGAACCGACACGTCCAGCCGCCGAACCTCTGACGGCGCGTCGGGCATCGCAGTCTTCATTGCAGTACGGCTGCGCAGCTTCAATATCAGATAGTTGGGACTTCCCTTGAGCGTCACGCCGATTGCGCCAGTGCCCGAGCTGTTCAGGCGCGCGCGAAATTCGTCGCGATGCGAGATTTCCTCGACGTTGAACACCTCGCGCGCGCGATCCGTGAACGTCGCGATCGCGCTCGCGGGCAGCGACTTCACCACCCGATGTGTCGGCAATATCACCAGTCCCGGATCGTCGCACGCCACCAGCGTCATCATCGTGTAGTCGTAGGGCTCTGGCTCGCTCGACGCGTTTTCGTGGCGGCGCGCTCGTCGATAGTTGAGCGCGGTTTCGTAGCGATGATGTCCGTCGGCAATCAGGATGCGCGGCGATTCCAGCTCGCGCCGAACGATCGCGATTTCGTCGGCAGCCTCGATTGTCCGCAGTTCGTTGCGGATTCCGAGATCATCAACGAGATCGATCAACGGCTCGCGCGCAGCGACCTTCTCGCGCAATCGCTCGAGCTCAGGATGCGCACCCGAGTACAGCCCGAAGATCGAGCTCGTATTCACCTGCAGCGCGGTAAGCAGGCGCAGGCGGTCCTCCTTCGCGGCGGGAAAAGTTTTCTCGTGCGGCACGATGCGGCCGCGATCGAATTCCTCGAGCCGGACTCGCGCGATAAATCCCGTGCGATGCAGCAGGCGTCCTTCGACGTCGAAGGTTTGCGTGTACTGAAAAATCGCAGGACGTTCCGACCGCTCGACGACGCCCGCCGCGAGCCATTCCGCGAGCGTTTTTTCCGCCGCGCTGTAGCGATCCGACTCGCGCGCGAGCTCGAGCCTCACGACGTTGTATGGACTCCGCTCGTACAATTGATTCTGACGCGCGGCCCCGATCAAATCGTAAGGGGGCGCTACCACTTGCGACGGTTCGCCGGCAATTTTGCGGCTGTACATCAGCGCGCGAAATGGCTCGATCCGTTTAGTGAGCCCGCTCATTTCAATGCGTCTCCCGCCAGCGCCGCCGCGATCTGATCTTCTGAAATCGCTCCCAGTCTCACTATTTTCCACCCGCTTCCGCCGACTGCGACGACCGTGCTCGGCGCCGATGCGGCCAATTTTCCACCTTCAAGGTAAACTTTAACTTTTTCGCCCAGCGCCGCGCGCGCCTGTTCAACCGTACTTGCTGGCGCCGCTCCGCTCAGGTTCGCGCTGGTCGCGGTGATCGGTCTGCCGATTCCCGCGCTGAGCGCGCGTGCGACGGGATTCGGCGACACCCGAACGCCGACACCGTCGGGTCCAGCCAACTCGGGTGCGATGTCGTCGCGCGCCGGCAAAACGATCGTCAGCGGTCCGGGCCAGAACGCGTCGGCGAGACGACGAGCGTCGATCGGTATTTCGCGCGCGACCGAAAACGCCATCGCGGCGTCCGCCGCGATCAAGCCGACCGGTCGCTCCGGCTCTCGCTTCTTCACTCGAAACAGGCGCCGGAGTGCCACAGCTGAAAACGCGTCGGCGCCGATCGCATAGAACGTCTCCGTCGGATAAACGACCAACTCGCCGGCTTTCAGCGCCGATATTCCGTCTTCGAGGCGAAACATTGCGACTCCCGCGCTATCCGAGTGCGCGCCGTGCGATGTCGCGCCGGAACTGACGACCTTCGAACTCGATCATCTCCGCCGCTTGATAAGCCGCATCGACCGCCGTAGCGAGCTCCGGCGCCATCGATGTCACAGTCAGCACGCGGCCGCCGTCGGTCACCAGCTGTCCGTCGCGCATCGCGGTGCCCGCATGAAAAACTTTCACGCGAATCTTGCCCATCGCCCATTTGATCTTGATGTCCGACGGGACGTTGCCTTCGAGCCGGTCCAGCCCGCGGATCGCAATTCCTTTTTTGTACTCGCCGGGATAGCCACCCGACGCAAGCACGACCGCGACCGCGCTGCGCGCCGAGAGCCTGACGGCAGCATCCGCAACCTTGCCTTCGGCGGCGGCGAGCAGGTTCTCGGCGAGGTCGCTGTCGAGGCGCATCATCAGCGCCTCGCATTCAGGATCACCGAAGCGGACGTTGAACTCGAGCACGTTGATTCGTTCGCCGTCGATCATCAATCCCACGAACAGCAGCCCGCGAAACGGAATCCCACGCGCGTTCATCGCCGCCAGCGTAGGAGCGACCACCTCGCGCATCACTCGCGCTTCGAGCTCGGGCCCGAATTGCGGCACCGGCGAATACGCGCCCATCCCGCCGGTGTTGGGGCCGCGATCGCCGTCGAAGATCGCCTTGTGATCCTGGAAGGTGCCGAGCGGGATCGCGTTTTCGCCGTCGCACAGCGCGAAGAATGAGACTTCCCAGCCGGTCAGGAATTCCTCGACGATCACGCGATTGCCTGCCGCTCCAAAGCGCTTGCGTTCCATCGCGTCCGCGACTGTTTCCAGAGCCGTCTTCGCGTCGTGGCAGATCACGACGCCTTTTCCAAGCGCGAGTCCGTCCGCCTTAACGACCATCGATCCCTTGCGCGATTTCACGTAGCGCATCGCGGAGGCCGCGTCGTCGAATGCCTCGAAGTCGGCGGTTGGCACGCCGCCCTCGCGCATGATTGCCTTCGCGAACGACTTGCTGGTTTCGAGTTGGGCAGCGGCCGCGGTAGGCCCGAAGATTTTCAGCCCGGCGCGTGTGAAATGATCGACGATTCCGGTGGCAAGTATGTCCTCGGGACCGACGATCGTGAGATCGACGGACTTTGATTTCGCGAACTCAGCCAGCGCCGCGGTATCGGTTGGCGCGATCGGTACGGGCTCCGCGATCTGATCGATTCCCGGGTTTCCGCTCGCGCAGAAAATCTTCCACACGGTCTCGCTCTGATGGAGCCGCCAGACCAGCGCGTGCTCGCGGCCGCCCGTGCCTATGACAAGTACTTTCATCGGGCGACGCGCCTAATGCCTGAAATGGCGCACCCCCGTGAAGACCATCGCGAGCCCATACTTGTCGGCGGCGGCGATCACTTCGTCGTCGCGCACGGCGCCGCCGGGTTGCGCGATTGCTGTCGAGCCCGCCTCGGCCGCAAGCGTAGGACCGTCGGGAAATGGAAACAACGCTTCGGACACGAGCACCGAACCCTCGAGCGAAACCTTGAGCCGGGCCGCTTTCTCGCGCGCTGCGTATACAGGATCGATCCGCGACGTCGCGCCGCCACCAACAGCGAGCGTGCGATCTTCGGCGACGAATGCGATCGCGTTGGACTTGATATGCTTGCAGACTTTGATCCCAAAGGTCATCGCGCGCAGTTCGGCGTCGGTGGGCTGCCGCTGAGTCACGACTTTTCCTTTGCGCGGATCTTCGATTGCCAGGTCGGGTGTCTGCACCAGTAATCCGCCGAGCACTTTCTTGACGTCGAGTTCGTTGCGATCCACCGCCTTGGAATTGAAAGTCATCACGCGCCGATTTTTCTTCTTGCGCAGGAACGCAATCACGTCGTCCGGATACGCGGGACCGATCAGCACCTCGGTGAATAGTTCATCGACCGCGCGCGCGAACGCCATATCCCACGGCCGGTTCGCGATTATGATACCGCCGAATGGCGAGTCGGGATCGGTTGCGAACGCCTTGTCCCACGCGCCCTTGAGCGTATCCGCGACGCCTACGCCGCACGGCGTGTTGTGCTTCAGGATCGCCACCACCGCGCGGCGTTCGTCCTCGAACTCGAGCATCAGGTTCATCGCGGAGCTGATATCGACGACGTTGTTGAACGACAGCTCCTTGCCGTGAAGCTGATGCGCGATCTCGAGGAAGCGGCCGTACAGCGCGCCGGTCTGATGCGGATTTTCGCCGTAGCGCAGCGTCTGTTCTCGTCCGAGCGCAAGATTGAAGGTCTCACCGAGCGCGGATTCGTCGCCGTCTCCGGCGTGCGTGCCGAGGTAGTTCGAGATTGCCGCGTCATACGCAGTCACGCGTGCGAACGCCTTGCGCGCGAGACGCCATCGTGTGTCGGTGGTTAGAGCGCCCTGGTTTGCGTCGAGTTCCGCCGCGATCGCGTCGTAGTCCGCTGCGTCAACGACGACTGCGACGTCGCCATGATTTTTCGCCGCCGCGCGCACCATCGTGGGTCCGCCGATGTCGATATTTTCGATCGCTTCGTCGAGACTCACTCCTGACTTCGCAACGGTCTTTTCAAATGGATAAAAGTTCACGACCACCAGGTCGATCGGCTCGATTCCATGCTCCTGCATCTGGCGCTGATGACTCGCGTCGCCGCGCCTGGCAAGGATTCCGCCGTGAATCTTTGGATGCAGCGTCTTCACGCGTCCGTCGAGCATCTCGGGCGAGCCGGTGAAGCTCTCGACCGACCTGACCTTGACGCCGGCCGCTTCCAGAGCCGCCATGGTGCCACCGGTCGACACGATCTCGACTCCGTGCCGTGCGAGCGCCTTGGCAAAATCCGCGACCCCCGCCTTGTCCGCGACGCCGATCAGCGCGCGCCTGATCGCGATCCTGTCGTTGCTCATCGCCATCTAGCTCCGAACCACTCGCGGCACTCGTTTGCCGACCGTGCAAAGCATCTCGTACGAAATTGTCTGCGCCAGCCGCGCGACGTCGTTCACGCTGATCACCTCGCCGCCCGATTCACCCCACAAGGTTACCTCATCGCCGACCGATGCGCTCGCTACGTCGCTAAGGTCGATCGTCGTCAAGTCCATCGAGACAGCGCCGACCACCGGTGCACGCATGCCGCGCACGATCACTTCGCCGCCGTGTTGCAGCCCTCGCCGATAACCGTCGGCGTAGCCAACCGGCAGCACGCCAATCAGGCTTTCGCGCGGCGCCACGAACGTATGCCCATATCCAACGCCGCTTCCGGCCGGTGCGCGCTTGATTTGCATCAGCCGGGTCTTAAACGTCATCACCGGACACAGCTCGACACGCTCGCGCACGGCGGCCACCGGAGGGAGGCCGTAGATCGCAAGCCCCGGCCGCGCGAGGTTGAAGTGCGAATCATACCGCAGTACGAGCGCGGCAGAATTTGCGACGTGAATGACCGAGGGCCGCATGCCGGCCGCCTTCATCGTCTCGATCGCATTGTTGAAAACACGGAGCTGCGTGTCGGTGATCGGGCTCTTCGGATCGCCCGCGTTCGCGAGCAGCGTGCAAACGCCCTCCAGCCGGACCGCCGATGCGTGACGGACCGCCTCGATGACGTCGGGAATATCGGCAGGCATCACGCCAAGCCGCGTCGCGCCGCTGTCGATCTTGATGTGAATCGGAAAATCGGTGCGGTGCGCCGATGCGGCCGCGCGATCGAGCAATCCGATCATCGCGGCCTCGAACACGAACGGAGTCAAGTCGAGCGCGACGATCTCAGCTGCCTGCTCGGCGAAGAAACCGGCCTGCAAGTATATTCGCGTACGAACGCCCGCTTCGCGCAGCTCGCGCGCCTCGTCGAGCGTGGCGACCCCGAAATGACGGCATCCTTCGTCGATCAACGTGCGCGCAACCGTTACTGCGCCATGCCCATAGGCGTCGGCCTTGACCACCACCATCAGCTCGCCGTGCGACGCCACGGCCCGCAGCGCGCGGAAGTTCGAGCGCAGCGCGCCAAGATCGATCTCGGCGACAGTAGGGCGTTGCGTTTCAATTCCCATCGAAGGCTGAATTTCCATCTTAGCGCGCGAGGACGCAAGCCGCAGGCTTTTCTCCCTGTGGATGAGCCGGCCCAGGCCACTCCCCTCAACTTTGCTAGAATGCAATTATCGTCCCACATGAACACTGCGATCGTGACGGGCGCCAACGCCGGTTTGGGCTTCGAGTGTGCCCGGGCGCTCGCGGACACTAACGACTGGCACGTGGTCATTGCCTGTCGGAGTCCGGAAAAAGGGCGCGAGGCGGTCAAGCGGCTCTTCGCGCAAACCTGGTACAAAGGCATCGAAGCGATGACGCTCGATCTCGCCTCGCTCGAGTCGGTGCGAAACTTCGCGCGCGACTACGCCGCCGAACGCCGGCCTCCCCTGCGAGCCATCGTATGCAATGCGGCGACGCAAATCGTGACCGGCAGAACCTACACGGCGGACGGCTTCGAAACCACTTTCGCAGTCAACCATCTGGCGCATTTCCTGTTGGTCAACCTGATGCTCGCGCAGATGACGCCGCCCGCGCGCATCGTCGTCGTGAGCAGCGGTACCCACGATCCGAAACAGACGACGGGGATGCCCCCGCCGGTGTACAAATCGGCGAGATTGCTCGCGCTGCCTGACGAAGATCCCCAACCGCTCGATGACCCGCGCGGGACCGCGGGCCGGCGCGCATACACGACCTCGAAGCTGTGCAACGTCTTGTTCACCTACGAACTCGACCGCAGGTTGCGCGCCGAAAGGAGCGTTGGTACGAGCGGACAGTCGATTACCGTCAATGCATTCGATCCCGGCCTGATGCCGGGGACCGGGCTTGCGCGCGACTACGGCAGGCTCGCGAGATTTGCATGGCGCTTCGTGTTGCCGATCCTTCGTCCGTTCGTGCCCAACGTGAACAGCGTCGCGCGTTCAGGCAGATCGCTCGCGAACATGGTGATCGAACCGAGATTCGAGCGCATCTCGGGGAAATATTTCCAGGGCACGCGCGACATACCGTCGTCAAAGGATTCGTACGATCCCGTCATGGCGTCGGGCTTATGGGAGGCGAGCGCCGCGATGGTCAAGCTGACGCCGTCGGAGACGATTCTGAAGCTCAGATCAGCTCCCTCGGCAGCATAATTGGTATCGCGGAATACATATCTAATAGTATTTCTCAGTTGATTATACTTAACTCGCATTGACATTAGTAAATTACTAGCTCAAACTATAGAAAGTCAGTATCGATATAAGAGTCGAGTCCCGACTTGATCCAGCCCGACAGTGGCCCTTCCGCTCGCCTTTGACCACGTTCTGCTAGACCAACGCCCTTAGTACGATCGCAAGGCTTGAGGAAGCCCGCATGGCACCACCTCGCCAGACTTTTCGCACCAATCGCGATCGCATCACGACAAATGCAAGCGATGATTCCAGGTTTGCGGGCGTCGACTGGATGCGAATGATCAATCGAACGCCGGATCTGTCCGCCGGTGCGGATAAATTGAGCCTTCTCGTCGGATTGACCGCGGGCCTCGCGTATTCCACCTTTGCGAGCTTTGTCGCCAACGCGCTCACTCCCGTCAGCGGCTACCTCCTCGAAACTGCACCGTTCAGCCGTGCGGTATCCGGCCGCTACCAGGAAGTCTTCAGTCTCGACGGCGCCATCCCGACCGTGGTCGGGTCGCTGATCGTCTTCGTCCTCGTTTGGTGGATGATGCGAGTGATACTCGACAGTTGGCAGCGCGAAGATTGGGGGCGCATCGGTGCATTGGACCGCAGCTTATCAGACGGACCGTTGCTCGTACCTGTGATAGGAGAGCCGATTGCCTCGGTATTGAATAAATAAACTTGTCGCATCTCGAAATCTTCAGTTAACTAGTAGGAGTAATGACTAATGAATGGAACAACAGATAAAATTAAGGGGCGCGTCGAAGAAGCGGTTGGCGTATTGACTAATGATCGCAAGTTGAAAAATCGTGGGAAGATGGATCAGGCTGCCGGCAACGTCAAAGATGTTATCGGGAGCACAATCGACAAGGCGATTTCGGCTGTCAAAAAGAGCGACAAGCGGTAGTCTAGAAGCTCTTTCGGCGCACTGTTTTAGAGGGAGAACGCGGGAGCGTGGCGCAACCGAGCAGGCTATCGAGCACCGCAATCGGCCTGATGGCGTTTCTGCCGTGGCTCGTCTTTGGCTTCGCTTCCGGCTTCAATCACTGGCGCGTCGCAGCCGGCGGCGGCTTGATTCTGTGCCTCATATGTCTCGCCGTGACGATACGCCGTGGCAGCTCGATCAAGCTGATGGACGCGACCACGCTCGCCTTCTTCGTGATCGTGTCAATCCTTACGATAGGCCTGCGCTCGACCGAGTTCCCTCGATATAACGCCGTGGTGGTCTGGTCGTGCTTCGCGATTGCCTCGTGGAGTCCGGTCGCGATCGGCCGTCCGTTCACCGTCGCGTATGCTCGCGAGAACGCGCCGCCTGAATTCTGGGAACATCCGGTATTCCTGCGGCTCAACCTCGTGATGACTCTTTTCTGGTGCGGATTGATGACCGTCAACGTTGGCATCGCATCGATCGGCGTGATCGTCGGCGGAATCTTCGGCAGGGTGGTGCTGGGGTTCGCGGTCCCGATGGCGTTGCTGATGTCCGGCTTCGTTTTCAACAAGCGGTTCCCCGCCCGCTACCTGGCGCGTTCGGGATTCCAACCTCCTGCGCCCAGCCCGAAGGCTTCCACCGCTTAGCTGTCACAAAAATTACTCCCCGCATTCGCGCACTTGGGGCGGCCGCGCAGGTGGACGTTGACCTGCGGTTGCGTGCACAATCGGAACCGCCAAAATGCGTGATGCTAGATCGGGATATGCGTCGAGTAACTGGAACAGTGACAAGTTGAGGCGTCGAAACTAGGTGTGGTCTTCCAGGAAGCTTATTGTCTCGCTCGCGACCGTGGTCCTTCTTTGCATCAGCACCGCCTTCGGCGCGCCTGCGCTAGACGAGGCCGCACTCGAACGCAACTTCGACGCGCTCATTCAGCCGTCCGAAATGCGCGACTGGATGAAGCTGCTAGCCTCCCAGCCGAATCATGTAAGCTCGCCGCACGACAAGGCCAACGCCGACCAGATCCTCGCCTGGTTTAAGGACTGGGGCTGGGACGCGCACATCGAGACGTTCTGGGTGCTCTATCCTAAGCCCGTAAGCGAGACCTTGGAGTTAGTCGCTCCGCAAAAGTTTACCGCCACCTTGCAGGAGCCGCCGATCCCCGGCGATTCCAGCGCGACCGCCACCGATCCCGCGCTGCCCGCTTACGTCGCTTACCAGGGCGACGGCGACGTCACCGCCGGCCTCGTTTACGTCAATTATGGGATGCTCGACGACTACAAGATGCTCCAGCGCCTGGGCGTCAGCGTAAAGGGCAAGATCGTGATTGCGCGCTATGGTTCCGGATGGCGCGGGTTGAAGCCCAAGCTCGCCTACGATCACGGCGCGATCGGATGCCTCATCTATTCCGACCCTGCGCAGGACGGCTATTCGATCGATGAGACCTATCCTAACGGTCCTATGCGTCCACCGCACGGTGTGCAGCGCGGCTCGGTGCTCGATATGGGTCTCTATCCAGGCGATCCTCTAACGCCTGGCATAGGTGCCACCAAGGACGCCAAACGCCTGAACAGGTCCGACGCACCGACTATCATGAAGATTCCGACGCTTCCCATCTCGTATGCCGACGCGCAGGTCTTTCTCGCGGCGCTCGGAGGTCCTGTCGCACCACAAAATTGGCGCGGCGCGCTACCAATCACCTACCATGTTGGACCCGGGCCTGCGCTGGTACATCTGGCGGTTAAGTCTGATTGGCAGCTACAGCCGATCTATGACGTCATCGCGATGCTGAAGGGCTCGACCTGGCCCGACCAGTGGGTTGTGCGCGGTAATCATCACGACGGCTGGGTCTTCGGCGCCACGGATCCGCTGTCGGGACAAGTTGCGCTGCTGGCGGAGGCCAAGGCTTTCGGCGGTCTCGCCAGGCAGGGATGGCAGCCCAAGCGCACGATCGTCTATACGAGTTGGGACGCCGAAGAGCCGATGCTCGTGGGTTCGACCGAATGGGCGGAGGAGCACGCGGCCGAACTCAAGAAGAAAGCAGTCCTATACATAAACTCCGACTCCAACGAACGGGGCTTTCTAGGTGTCGGTGGCAGCCACGACTTCCAGCATCTCGTGAACCAGGTTGCCGCCGACGTAATCGATCCTGAGTCCGGCGTTTCCATAGGTCAGCGTCTGCGCGCGAAAATGCGCATAGCCGCCCTCGCACCCACTGCCAACGAGCACGCCAGGGCCGAAGCTAAGATCGCCGCAGATGCGGACAAGGACCTCCCCATCGAAGCGCTCGGGTCGGGCTCCGACTTTTCAACGTTTCTCGATCACTTAGGAGTGCCGGTGCTCGATGTCGGCTTCTACGAGGAGGGCCATTCCGGCGGCGTCTATCATTCTCGCTATGACACCTTCGAGCATCACAGCCGCTTCGTCGATCCGGGTTTCGTGTATGACGCGATGCTGGCGAAAACGGTCGGCCGCATAGTGCTGCGCGTCGCCGACGCCGGCCTTCCCGTCCAAAACGCGAGTGCCTTCGCCAACGCGGTCTCGGACTATCTCGATCAGGTGAAGAAGCTCGCCGATGACGAGCGCGACGAGGCCGAGTCTCAAGCCAAACTATTGCACGACCGCGCGTTCCAGCTCGCCGCCGATCCTACCAAGTCGAGCGGCCTTCCCACCACGCTCGACCGCGTCCCGCACCTCGAGTTCGCGAGCCTTGAGGATGCCGTCGATCGTCTCAAGCGCAGCGCCAAGGCCTATGACGATGCGCTGGCGAAGAACGGCTCACACCTGTCCGGCTCTCAGATCGCGCAAGTGCAAGCACTTATATTGAACATCGATCAGACTCTGGCCCCCGAGAACGTCGGCCTGCCCGGACGGACCTGGTACAAGAATTTGATCTACGCACCCGGCCGCTACACCGGCTACGAAGCCAAGACACTCCCCGGAGTTCGCGAAGCGATCGAGGATCGCCGATGGTCCGACGCCAACCGCTACGCCAAACTAACCGCCGACGCGCTAAACGCCTACAGCGACCGCCTGAGCCAGGCCACAACCGTCCTCAACGGCAGCTAGCTCTTGCTATCGAACTTTGACGGCAAGTGACAAGAGTGCGCCTGTTAAGTGGGGTATCGGGGAAACTTAAGAGGGATTCTGATCTATCCGGGAGGAGAATCATGCTGCGAAAAGTACGCAATACTCGTTGGATCGCAAGCGCATCGGGACTGCTCGTCATGGCCGCAGGGATTTCCGCATGCTCGATGTTCTCGGCGTCGAATGTACCAATCGATTGCGACGTCGTGAAAACGCAATTGCAGGCGGGGCAGACCGACGATCAGATCGCTTCTAACTTGAGTACCACGCCGGACAAGGTCGCCGCCTGCCACGGTCCGGCGACCGAGGGTAACAAAACTACGATCGTCCCTGAAAAGGGATACTGATCGGCAACGGAATCACGACCGACCGGCACTTGCCTATTTGTGTTCGCCTTCGGGCAGGTTGACGGTCGATTTGGATCCGTGGTCCAGGACAAAGAGAACAAGTATCGTCGCCGGCTTGCTCGTGCTCGCGTTCCTGCAGATCACGTGATGCTCGTATGGTTGCTCGACCCACGACTGACCGGCTCGATAAGTCTTTTTCGATTGCCCATCGAGCTGCGAGACCATTTCGCCATCCGTCACATACACAAACGTATAACCGGGATGGATGTGCGGAGGATCGCCGACTCCCGGCGCATATTCGACAGTCATCAGCACGATGTCTTTAGGAGGCTTGCTGTCCGAAGTCTTCTGAAACAGGATCGTTTCCTTCTCTCCCTCCGGAGTAGCCTCCGACGCCGCAGTCTCCGCGTATCCAGCCACCGAGATTGCGAGGAGTAAAAGGCCCACGAGCACGAGATGAACGGACCTGATCAGCCGCGGAACGCGCATATCAACCCGCGACTGGTTCGAGCCGATCGGCGCGGGCAGCTTCACCCTCGCTATGCGATAGAGAAGCCGGGCTCCTGCCCCTGCTATATTGCCGCGGCGAACAGCCCATCACCCTCTTGAAGGCTGTGCTGAAGGCGCTTTCGGATTCGTAGCCGAGCGAGAGCGCAATCACGGAAATGGGATCCTTGGAATTCACCAGCCTGTCCCCGGCCAACAGCATTCTCCAGCGCGTCAGGTATTCCATGGGTGACGTGCCAACCGTCTCTTTGAATTTCAGGGCAAAGGTCGATCGCGACATGCCCGCCCGCGTCGCCAGCTCCTCTACTGTCCAGCGATGCGCCGGATCGTCATGCATTGAACTGATTGCCGCGCTCATCTGTTTATCCGCCAGGGCGAAGAGCCACCCAACTCCTCCTCTCAACCCTTCCGCCAGATGCAGCCGCAGGGCCTGCACCAGCATCATGTAGGCTATCTGTTGTGCGACCAGAAAGCTGCCCGGCTGCCGCTCGCGCAGCTCCTCCATCATCCGCTCCAGCGACCAGCGCATCGCCGCCTTGTCCGATTCTTTCCGGATATGCACGATCGGCGGCAGCATCCCCAACAGGATGCCGGCATGCTTGCCGGTAAGAGCGAAGTGTCCGCCGACAATAAAGCAATCCCCGCCTCCATTGAACGTGGCGACGCCACTATCTCGCCTGGCCGATAAAATCGTTTGGTAGTCGATAGGAGTCAGACTTAGATCGGTTGCAAGGCGAAATGGCGACCCACTCGCGAGGATAAAGCAGTCTCCCGCCTCCAGCCGTACCGCGTCGGGAACGCCCTCCACCGACAGCCAGCCCTGGCCAGAAACCAGCGCGTAGCATTTGATGCCTTCATGCTGGGGGAACTGGACGGACAACTGCCCTCCCACATCAAAGCCACCCGACGAATAACTGCGCGGCTTCAGCAGCGACAGCACATCTGAAAGTGGATCCATGGCTCTCTTTCCAACTATGAGTTCACGTGCTCAGCGAGGGATGCAAGCCGCGCTATCAGCCCTACCGCATTGTCCCGGTAAATGCGCTCGCGATCCTTCTCGCTGAAAAACTCGCTCGATTCGAGCTGCTGATTGGTACCTAGGACTACCGAGTCAGGGGCCCAGGGCCAATCGCTCCCATAGACAATATGCGAAGTGTCGGAAATCTGTAGCAACGATGAGAGCGTGTGCTTCGATCCGGCTAAAGCTGTGTCGTAATACAGCCTGCGCAGGTAAGACATCGCGTCTCCTTTAATCGCAGGCTCTCGCGCGATTGCGCCGCCAACCCTCGTGATCCTTTCGGCCAAGATTGGCAGCGCGCCACCATTGTGCGGAACGATAATTCGAATGTCCGGGCACCTCTCGAGCGTTCCGCTGAAAATCAGGTTCGTCACCGCACGCGTAGTATCGAATGGGAACTCGATCATCGGCCGCGCATAGCCCATTGCACAGTCCTTCCAGCAACTAGGCGAGGTGGGATGAATGAAGATCACCGTTTTGCGGCGATTCAGCTCATCGAAGATCGGATCGAACTTCTTATCACCTGGATAGGTGCCTCCAGCATTTGTCTTGAGTGCTATTCCGTCCGCGTGAAGGACATCGATCGCATAGGCTAGCTCTTCGAGCGATCCCTCAACGTCAGGCATCGGTAGTTCAGCGAAGAGTCCGAAACGTGTCGGAAATTTCGCGACGGTGTCAGCCCCCGACTCATTGACCCTCCGAGCAAGTCGTCTGCCGGCTGCGTCGTCGCCGTAATGCACCCCCGGCGACGAAATCGATAGCACTCCGGTAGCGATTCCAAGCTTGTCGTAGGTCTCCAACGCTCTTTCAGGACTCCATTCCGGGTAACCTCGCATACCGTCAGGATGGACAATCCCCGCTCCACGCAGTTCATCCGCGTAGCCGGGAGGCAGGTAGTGTGCATGTACATCAATCTTGCCAGTAAGGTCTGATTTCATAGTCACTAATCCAATTAATCCAGTGGGGCGGGCCGCCGTGCCCAGTGGGGCGGGCCGCCGTGCCCAGTGGGGCGGGCCGCCGTGCCCGCCGAATGTGCGAGCATCATCCCGGACGATCACGAAGATAATACGGACTCTACAGCATAGATTGTATTGCCTCCAGCGCTTATCTTGACAATAACGCGGCCGCACACGCGGTCATGAAACGAAGTTAAGGAGAAATCGTGATGCGTGTCTTCGTCACTGGTGCCACAGGATTTATCGGCGCTGCCCTTGTCCACGAGCTAATCAACGCCGGCCATCAGGTGCTCGGTCTTGCGCGCTCAGATGCGGGCGCCAAATCGCTGGTCGCCGCGGGCGCGCAAGTGCATCGCGGCGATCTTGATGACCTCGAAAGCCTGCGCAGTGGAGCAGCCATATCGGATGGCGTGATTCACCTCGCCTTCAATCACGACTTCTCGAAGTACGTCGAGAACTGTCAGGCAGACAGGCATGCTATCGAGGCGCTCGGCTCGGTGCTCGTTGGATCAGACCGGCCGCTGGTCGTTACCTCGGGCACCGCGGTGGCCTTCGTTCCGGGCCGCGTCGCAACCGAAGACGATCCGCCCGTGCCCAGCTCGATGATGCCGCGCAGCGCTTCGGAAGAAGCTGCTACCGAGATGGTATCGCGGGGCGTGCGCGCGACGGCGATGCGCCTGCCGCAGGTCCACAACCGGCTCAAGCATGGCCTCATCACTCCCCTGATCGAGATAGCCCGCGCGAAGGGCGTCTCGGCGTACGTCGGCGACGGGCGCAACCGATGGCCCGCGGCTCACTTGCTCGATACCGCGCGGCTATACCGGCTGGCGCTCGAAAAGGGCCTTGCAGGAGAACGCTTTAACGCGGTCGCCGAAGAAGGCGTGCCGCTGCGGGAAATCGCTGAAGCAGTAGGCCGGCGCATCAACGTGCCGGTCGTCTCAAAAACCCCCGAAGAGGCCTCCGAACATTTCGGCTGGCTCGCGTTCTTCGTGGGTAACGACGCTCCTGCCTCAAGCGCGAGAACGCAGGAACGCCTGGGATGGCGCCCAACGCAAACCGGCCTCATCGCCGACCTCGAGCATCCAGAGTAATTCGAAGGCCACAACAGATACGATACAAGGCCTGAACGGACAGCGACCCACGGCGACCGCGCAACGCTCCAGCGGTCGTTAAGAATCAGGCTTCACACACCTGCCCGCCGCCGGCTTGAGGCTTCTGTCTTATGCAAATAGCTCGTAAACCCATCGCCCGGCGGCGCGATCGAGTTTTGCATCATGATCAAACTGATTTGCCCCCGATGGTATTCGCCATGAACTGTCACGTGCGTCAGCATTTCTTCCCGTGACATGCGGCCCGGCAAGCCATCGGTAAATGTAAAGTCGATACGCTCGCCCAACCGTGCTTCATCCAGAAGCGATACATAGTTGATATACCACTGATCGTTGGTCTTGATCGCCGCCGACAATTCTTCCAGCGATGGCGCCTGGCCTGCGTTGGGCGAGGTGTATCCGTGCTCAGTTCCCGTCAAGTTCGCAGCGAAGATCCGGTCGACAGCATAAGTGTGGTTGAGGACTCTGACGGCGATCTCCTTTGCAGCAGAGGCATCGTCAAATTGTCGCATTGCCGTAAGAATCTCTTCGTTGGCCTTTGCCTTGTAGCTGAAGACCCGTTCTAGCGTGCTGACTTGATCCATCTTCTTTCTCCCGATTGAGATAATAGCGAACTCGCCCTCTTAGGAGGCTCTGCGTAACCGGCCCGGCCGTCTGTCTCCTCGCCTGTTAGGGCGAGAATGAAGGTGCGGGTCCTTGTGCAGCGCGCTCTTTTCCGCGCGATTCAGGATTCTGCCTCCGCTCTGAACACGCACGCCCGGGTTACCCAAAGCTCTGCTCTAAGGGATCATTTCCATCACACTGATTGCGAAGGCTTCCTCGCGGTCACGGTGCGCGCAGGAGGAAACGTCCAGAAACTGAGACCGGAGATTTCCACATCGATCATATCCGACTTGCGCAACTCGTCGGCGTAGAGGTCGGCGCCATGGAGGTCGGAAATCGCCACCTGGCCGCCTTGCTTGAGGGTGCGCACGATTTCACGGATGGCTTCGCGGCGTCCTTCGCCGCTGGTAATGTTGTGGATGGCGAAGTGTGCGACGGTGGCGTCGAAACTGCCGTCGGCGAAGGGCATTTTGCGCATGTCGCCGTCATCAACGCTGACTCGCTGCGCGACTCCCTCCAGCGCGGCATTTCTTAGCGTGGCTTCACGCGAATTGTCCGACTGCTGCCACTGCGACCACAGATCGATGCCTACCGCGCGACCTCGCGGCACCAGCTTTGCCGCGGCGATGAGCAGGAGCCCGTGCCCACAACCGACATCGAGCACGGTTTCGTCTCCGCGGAGCTTCAAGCGCGCCAGGATACGGTCGCGTGCGTGGAGTTTACCGAAGCGACTGCTGGCGAACATGAGAGTCGCGAGGATCAAAAAGCAAAAGCCAGAAATTTGAAGCGTGTAAGCCAGGCCGAGGTGCCGGCTCGAAGTCCATACGAGAACGAAACCAATGATCGCTCCCGCGAGGCCGAGGACGAACATCGCGTAAACGGCTGCACCCGCATCGAGACCATAGTCCGGCGCTTGTCTGCTCATGACCCTGCTACCTGCTTGTGTGGACATCGTCGTGACTTGCGTTTTCATCATCGATAAAATACAAGTGATCGCTCACAATTGTAAACTCGCATTCCGAGGCTCGTGCGATGGCGCAAAAACCGCAAACAAACCCCAGAAAATCCGCCTCTCAAGAGCGATCGCGTCTAACCGTCGATGCCCTTCTCGAAGCGACTGCTCGCATTCTGATGAAAGAAGGTTATGACCGGACGAGCACCAACCGGATCGCCGAGCTGGCCGGCGTCAGTATCGGCTCGCTCTACCAGTACTTCCCGAGCAAGGAGGCGCTGGTAGCGGCTGTTATTGACCGTCATACACAAGAAATTTCCGGGGTGACGCGCAAGGCCCTGCTCAAGGCGGCTGCGCTCCCGCTCGAGGCCGCGGCGCGCGAATTCGTTTCAGTTGCAATCGACGCTCACCGCGTCAATCCCAAGCTGCATGGCGTCCTTGCGGAACAGATCCCGCGCGTCGGGCGGCTCGAAAACATCGAGGCAAATATCCGAGACGGTTATGCACTGGTCCGGGGCTATCTCGAGGCGCATCGCGATGAGATCGACGTCGCCGACCTCGATCTCGCGGCCTTCGTCCTGGTGACTGTCGTGGAGGCGCTGACCCACGCAGCAGTCCTGCGCCGCCCAGACATCCTCACCGGCGACAAAGCAAGACACTTTGTGGACGACGTAACCCGCCTGGTAGTCCGCTACCTGAAAGCCTAGGTCCCGCCAACGCCCCTTCAGCAAAGGCCAACAATTCGCCCGCTCGCGCTGACCGTTTGTGTCCGCCATTTGTCGGTCGCCGTTGCTCTGGTAAACCCATTTCGACGATTGAGTTTTGAATAAAACGGAAATCGCTTGGCTCCCTTAAATCCGCCGATAAAGTTGCTCGAACGCACCCGCTGGAAAGATCGGGACACGTTCGCGAGTCTCATCAAGGCCAATCTCGGCAAAATAAAAGCTCGCCAACTAATCATTTCTGCCGAGCACGTTCCGGGGTTGATCGACAAGATAGCAGATCACCTTGACGACACTATGGAACCCGGAGCGGAGTTTCAGTTGGATGCATACCAACCACCGCGCGAAACAACGAAGAGGAAGCGCAAACCTTCATCTAGGGTCCCTAGGGGGACAGCAAAGTTATGGAAACAACTTGTTGCCAGCGAGGAACAAGCGCGCATTGAAATACGCGTTTTCACAAAAGGGAAGGCCTTCACACTCTTTTTCGAGCCGATCAAAGCGGACGATGAACTCGAAAACGCGTTCTGGAAGGACGAGTTCGGAGACGGATGAATCGTAGGTCGATGAATCTTAGCCACGCAGCCGCGCTCGCGCTTGTGGGCTGGTACTTGATGGTGCCGCCGATGGCGCATAAAGAAGACTGGCAACTAGGCGGTCCTCGTGGGCCGGAAAGAGCCCCGTTGAGCAAATGGTTTACCTACGATTGGTTTGACACCGCTGACGCATGTACGAAGGCGCGCGATTCGCTCATGGCGAGGGCGTCATCCAATGCCCTCAATGACTATCATCGATGGCTGGCTGGTCGTGCCCCATCGGACGACCTACTTGGCGAATGGGACAGTACATACAGCACCGTCCTTGCGCTCAATGACGCCTACGGCCGGTCGCTGCGCATTGCGACCGACGATCCTAGGCTCAAGGGAAAGTAGGATGAATCTCCGCCACGCCGCCGCGCTCGCGCTCGCAGGCTGGTATCTTGTCACTCCCCATGCTTTGCCGTCCTCACGTGAACCAAATCTCTCTTTACCGCTATCACAATGGTCGCGGTTCGGACCCGTGCCGTCGAAAAGTGATTGCGAAGCCAGACTTTCGGCGTCGATGCAAAAGAACGATGATCCGACGATTCGCGAGAAGCTCTTTAAGGAGCAGCTGCCAAGCGTACGTGCTGAATTGCGGAGTATGTCGCCGAACCAGAAAATGCCCGACAGTTACTACGACAAAGCATACTTTGATGATTTACATCGTTACTTAAAACTTTCGCAGTGCATCGCAAGCGACGATCCGCGCCTCAAGGAAAAGTAGGATGAACCTACGCGCTGCCGCGCTCGCGCTCGTGGGCTGGTATCTGATGTCGCCCCTAGGGAAGCTCTGCACAGGTCTTAACTGGGCCGCTATTTGAGATGTAAGTGAGCACTTTCAGGAAGGAGAGGCGACAGTGCGGTAGGTTGTTGGCCGCTCGGAGCGGCCAGCCACATTGCTATTCTCGCCGGTCCGGGTCACAGGGAACACCTCGCTCCGGCCGGGAGCAGTTGGCGGCGCAGTTGGTAGAGATTAGCCAGTGCGAACATGGTCTGCGCCCGCGCCAGATTCTTGGCCAAGCCGCGATATCTCACTTTGGTGAAGCCCCACAACTGCTTGACCACGCGGAAGGCATGCTCGCCGCAGGCGCGAGTGCGCGAACGCGCCCGATTGATCATGCGCCAGCGTTCGCTCAACGGCCGCCAGGCAGTGGGACGGCGATTGATTCGATAATGTATCCCCCAGCTTTCAAGGAACTCTCGGTCGTCTTCTTTCCAGTACGCCTGATCGCCGAACACCGCGCGCTCCTCTCCATGCAAAAGCTCCGGCAGCTGAGTGACATCGGCGACCGCGGCATCGGTCGCTTTTACGGTGTGAACGATACCGCGCCGGTCGGCGCCGATGTGCAACTTCATCCCGAAATGCCAGTTCTTGCCCTTGCGCGTCTGCTTCATCTCGGGGTCGCGCTTCGCGCTGGCGTTTTTGGTGGAACTGGGCGCCGCGATGATGGTCGCATCCACGATGGTCCCCGAGCGCAGCAAAAGGCCGCGCGCTTCGAGCAAGCCGCCAATCGCGTCGAAGATTGCACTGGTCAAACCGTGCTGCTCCAGCAGATGGCGAAAGCGCAGGATGGTCGTCTCATCCGGCACCACGTCGTCGCCCAACTCCACTCGCGCGAAGCGCCGCATCGACTCGCTGTCGTAGATCGCGTCTTCCGCCTGCGGGTCGGAGAGATTGAACCATTGCTGCAGAAAGTAGATGCGCAGCATCTTCTCAAGCCCCAGCGGCTGGCGGCCGTTGCCGGCTTTGGGATAATGAGGCTCGATCAGCCTAAGCAGCCGCGCCCACGAGATTACCGCATCCATCTCGGCCAGAAACCGCTCGCGCCGGGTGACCTTGCCCTTCGCGCTCCAGGCCATCGAAGCAAACGTCCGCTGACTACCCATCACCACACCTCCCCATCCACCGATTCGACCTTTCCTTTCTACACGAATCGACAAACTTGTGCAGAGCTTCCCTAGTTGATCACAATGCGAACAAAATAGTCTACGAAGCGCCGCTAACATATTGGGAACACGAGGGGAGTTTCGATACAGCGACCGAATGCGAGCGCAAGCGGAAGGATGATGTTCGCGTGATGAGTAACCTCAGAACGAATAGCACGGATCGCAGTCCAGGCTCTGACCTCGGCCTCAACTCGGCTCTGGCGGCTAAATGCGTCGCGTCTGACGATCCCCGGCTGAAGGAAAAATAACTACAAAGCTATGGCGAAGTTCGAAGAACGATTCGGTCTTGTGGTTGGAGTGGATGAAGCGCGGGAGCGCTTCGTGAATCGCGCCCACTACGTGATCTTTACGAAGTTTGTCCTCACAGATCAGCACTCCAGATACGTTGACGCCGTAACGTTTGGTCTGGGCAGACCCGTACAGTTCGATGCGTCACTCAGAGAAATCGTCGGGCGAGATTTTCACGACAATCTGAAGGCAATCGAGTACGTTCGTCGGGCAGCAAACAATAAAGCCGCCCTTGATCAGATCGTCGCTCAGATTCTGCGGGAATCAGAAGTCGATCTAGGTGTTCGGTGGGAAGACGGGGTGTTCGTAAAAGCGGGAGCGCCTCTGCTCGACGACAAGCTGGTAAGAGATGTGCTCGGATGGGCGCGCGAGAAAGAATATGAAATCGTGCTCGCCCCCTTTGAGAAGGGTCTGCGGCACTTCCTTGAATCCACAAAACGTCCTGAAGTTCTTTCAGATGTTGTTACCGATATGTACGAAGCGCTTGAAGCCGTCGCGAAAATCGTCACAGAGCGAAATGACGATCTGTCCAGCAACCGTGAGCGATTCATCAAGGCCGTTCGCGCGCCCGACGCGTACAAAAAAATCCTGAAAGAATACATCGATTACGGATGCGAGTTTCGTCATGCTGCCGACGCTGCGGGACAAAAGCCCGCGCTCTCACCTGAAGAAGTTGAATCGTTCATCTATCTGACTGGCGTTTTTGTGCGCTTTGCGATGAGGACGCGCTGAAGTTCTGTTCCCTCTCCAGGGCTGCCGCTGTTTGCGACCAACATTTCGGGCGCGGCGTCAAAGCCGCACGCGCAGAGGGAGTTGCACCTGATCGGAGACGATTCGCTGCCACCATGTTCGATGGGTGTCCTGACGACACTGCGGCCGTGAACAGCGTGTGTCCGCGTTTTTTGACACCTCGCGGGCTCGGTTGTATAGTCGGATCAGGCTGGGGGTGTGCTTTATACGCACTGAGAGCTCCCTCGGGAGAACCCCTCGAACCTGATCCGGGTAATGCCGGCGTAGGGAAGCCAACGGCGCAACGTTCGCGGCTGCGCCTGGGCCGCTTCCCCACACCAGGGAAGCGGCTCAATAATGCCCGACTCCATCGCAACCTCAATCACTCTCAACGGCGACCCGTACCCGCTCCACGCCGACACTCCCCTGACCGCCCTGCTGGAGCGCCTCAACATGCGCCGCGGCCGCGTGGCGGTCGAAATCAACCGCGAGATCGTGCCCAAGGCCAGTTACGATGCGACCATCGTAAGGGCGGGCGACCAGGTCGAAATAATCAACTTCGTCGGCGGCGGATGATTCTTTTAGCGCCGCTGCCGCGGGAATGGACACCGAAAAAAAATGCAAGACACTCCTTTTGAATTGGGCGGAAAGAAATTCAAGTCGCGGCTGATCGTCGGCACCGGCAAGTACCGCGACTTCGCCGAAACCAGGGCCGCGGTCGAAGAAAGCGGCGCCGAAATCGTGACCGTCGCGGTGCGCCGCGTGAATATCACCGATCGCGGCAAGGAAAATCTGCTCGACTACCTCGACCCCAGGCGCTACCAGATTCTCCCCAACACCGCCGGATGCTTCACCGCCGAGGAGGCGATTCGCACCTGCCGCCTCGCGCGCGAGGTCGGCGTCGGCGATCTCGTGAAGCTCGAGGTCATCGGCGACAAGCAGACTCTGTTCCCCGATGTCGCCGCGACCCTCGAAGCGGCGCGCGTGCTGGTCAAGGAAGGTTTCAAGGTGATGCCGTATATCACCGACGATCCCGTTACTTGTCTCCGGCTCCAGGAGCTGGGATGCGTAGCCGTGATGCCGCTGGCGGCGCCGATCGGCTCCGGCCTCGGAATCCGCAATCCATTCAACCTCGCGATCATCATCGAGCAGGCGAAAGTACCGGTGATCGTCGATGCGGGCGTCGGCACCGCCTCAGACGCCGCCGAGGCGATGGAGCTGGGATGCGACGGCGTTCTGATGAACACCGCGATCGCTGGCGCGAAGGATCCAATCGCGATGGCGCGAGCGATGAAGCTCGCGGTCGAAGCCGGCCGGCTCGCATATCGCGCCGGCCGAATCGAGCGCAAGCTCTACGCCACCGCGTCGAGCCCGCTCACGGGCTTGATCGGGTAGGGCGCGCCTTGTCGTCGCGCCCACGCGTCAGCTTCCGCCTCTACCTGATAACCGATCGCCACGTCGTGAAGAACGGCAACCTCGTCTCCGCTTGCGAGGCGGCGCTGTCAGCCGCGCCGCCCGGAACCGTCGCGTTGCAGCTCCGCGAAAAAGACTTACCCGCGCGCGAACTCTACGAGCTGGCGCTCCGCCTTCGTGATACTTGCACGCGCACCGGCGCGCCGCTGATCGTGAACGAACGCGTCGACGTCGCAATCGCAGCAGGCGCCGACGGCGTTCATCTTCCGTTCAACTCGATTGGCGTCAGCATGGCGCGCAAGCTGCTCGGCCCCGACAGACTTGTCGGAGTGTCGAGCCACTCGCCGCCCGACGTCGCGGGTCAATCGCGCGAGGGCGCCGACTTCGCCGTATTCGGTCCGATCTTCGATCCGCTGTCGAAGCCCGCCACCGGGCCCGCGTGGGGTCCAAGCGGACTCAGCGCAGCGTGCGCCGCGGGCGCGATTCCAGTCTTCGCGCTCGGCGGAATCACGGCGGATCGCACGCGCGACATGTTCGCGTCTCCCGAGCTGGCTGCGCGACCCGCAGGAGTCGCGTCGATCGGCGCGATCTTTGCCGCCGACTCGCCCGCTCTCGCTACTGCTGCGATGCTGTCGGCGCTGAACGCGTCGCGGACTCGGCAGCAATGACCGACTGCGCGGCGTCGAGAAGAGTCTCCGGACGCGGCAGCTCCCGATAATAGGGTGACGTAAAAGTCCATCGCACGACGCCATCGCGATCGAGCCCAAAAAACGCGGGAATCGCGTTGTCGGGCTCTCCATTGCGATGGTGCTGTACGAGACCGAGCGGCCCCAGGATCGATTCGTTGTTGTCGCTCAGCAGCGGGATCTTCGTGCGGAGAAATCCAGCGAGCATCTTCGATCGTTCGACCGGATCCGCGCTGATCGCGATGATATCAACACCAGCTCGGCGAAAATCGTCCGCATGCGCGGTCAGCTCGGCAAGCTCGAACCGCGAGAATGGGTCGAAGTCCCCGCGATATATGAAAACCAAAGTTGCTCGAGCGTCGGATGGCACCGGTCCGCGATGGATCGAGTCGTTTTGATCGGTGAGCGCGAAGCTCGGGAAGCGTTGTCCCACCGCGAGCTTCAAAGTGAACGGTGGATTCCGCGTCACGCGCATCGTGTAGCTGACGAATCGCCCGCCGCCTGCTCCTACGACGATGCATGCCAGGAATGCGAACAAGCCGAACCCGAGTTTGGCGTGGGGTGACGCGAGTCCGAGTGCGAGTCGCAATCCCGCGATCGAAAGCAAGATTGCGGCGGCCGCGATCGCGAACGCGGGCCACGGAATTCGTTCGTGGATACCCATCCACGGCACCGACCAGAACGACACCAGTACGTATTCGTAGAGTCCGAAGCCGGATGCTATCAGGATGACGGCGCCGATTGCCCGGATTGGTTGAAAGGGCGGGGTAACCCAGGGCTCGTCGTAAACCTCCAGCGCGACCTCGTCCGGGCGCGGCTCCTCCGGTTCCGATGTGGCCATCAGTTGAGCATCTTCACTTTCAACTCGTCGAAGGAAAGGAGGTCGACTCCCTCCTGCTGCAATTTTTCATTGAAGGTTGGTGATTCTTCTCCGACAACAGCGACAGCGTCCCTGACCAAATGGAGTTTCGGGCCGACGCCGGTGAGCGCACTGATCTCGCGCTCGACGCATGCCTCGGTGTACACGCCGTACATCACGATGTGCTCGAACGGTCGGAGTACGAGCCGCAGGATGGCGCTAAGGTGTTCGTTGTTGGCGAGCTTCTCGAACTGCTGGCGGCGAAAGATGATTTCTCCGTCATGCTCGAGGACCTTCTTAATCTCGTCAGGAGTGTATTCGCGACTTTCCAGAGTCAGCGGATTGAGCGGTTTGGTTTCGTCGATTTTTTCCTGGCCGGGGGTGCCGGCCATGCAATGATCGGGGTACGGTCCGCCCCAACTCTTCAACTGCGGATCGCCCGGAACGTGGCAATCGACCGAGCAGACTATGCGCACCTTCTGATCGCGGGCGAGATCGGTAATTGCCTTCCACACCGGCACGATCTTCTCCGCGCCCTCGATGTGGAATTTGCCGTCGTGCAGGATGAAGTCGCGCTGCGTGTTGATGTCGTAGAAGATTGTGGTTTCGGCTTTCATAGTTTCATCAGAAGTGTTCCGGCTCGTGTTGGCGGCGATTGTCGCATTCGAGCTGCAAGGTCAGGTGGTGGATATCGAACTTGGTCTGCAGCAGATGGCACATGTCGGCGAGCACTCGATCGCGATCCGCGTCCGCCGCGACTACCGCATGCGCGGAAAGCGCGATCTGCCGGGTGGTCAAGCACCAGACGTGCAGGTCGTGAACTTCCTGGGTGCCGCTAACGGCCAGCAGGTCGGTGCGCATTTCGTCGAGATCAATGTGTCGCGGCACCGATTCCATCAGGATGTCCACGCCCTCGCGCACCAGGCCCCATGAACCGTACAGCACCAGCCCTCCGATCAATATGCTCACGGCGGCGTCGGCCTGCATCCATCCGGTGAAATAATTCAGCGCCCCGGAAGCGAGCACGCCGATCGAACCAACTAGATCGGAAACCACGTGCACGAACACCGAGCGGACCGCCATTCCTTGCTTGTGACTGTGCGAGTCGGTCGAGGTCATCCACGCGGAAAAGGTGTTGACGCAGATTCCGACAATCGCGATAGCCATCACGGGCAGCCCTGAAACCGGCCGCGGATGTCGCAACCGTTCGGCAGCTTCGATCCAGATGAAGACCACCAGCACCCACAGAAACAGGCCGTTGAGCAACGCGCCCAGGATTTCCGCGCGAAGGTAGCCATAGGTTTTCCCCGAGGATGCGGGCCGCGTCGATACCCACAGGGTCAGCATCCCGAGGCACAAAGCCGCGATGTCGGTGAGCATGTGGACTGCGTCGGACAGCAGCGCCAGGCTGCCAGTGAGGTAGCCTCCGACCAGCTCGGTCAGGAGATAAACCGAGGTGACGCCGAGGACGATAAGGAGGCGGCGCTGATCCGAACCCGCGGTTGCATGGGGTTCGTGATTGTCCATCGAGGTCCGCATTGCTTAATCATAGTGTATTAGCGAGAAGCAGTTGACCGGCGCGAGGCGCTCGCGGCCCTTGAGCGCGTCGAGCTCGACCACGAACGCGCATCCGATCACGTTGCCACCGATCTTTTTGACCAGCTGCAGCGCGGCGGCCGCGGTCCCCCCGGTCGCGAGCAGATCGTCAACCAGCAGCACGCGACCTTTGCCGGCAAGCGCGTCCTGATGCATCTGCAAGGACGCGCTGCCGTATTCGAGATCGTACGCCTGATCCACATATTGGTAAGGGAGCTTGCCGGGTTTGCGTGCAATCGCAAGTCCCACGCCCAACCGATACGCGACGGGAGCGCCGACGATGAAGCCGCGCGACTCGATTCCGACCACGGCATCAACTTTACCGAGGTAAGGCTGCGCCAACTGATCGACCACCGCGGCGAAACCGCGCGCGTCGGCAATCAGAGGCGTGAAGTCTCTGAACATTATTCCGGGCTTGGGGAAGTCGGGAACGTTACGAATAAGTTTTTTGATTTCTTCGGCAGTCATCCTTGAATTCCATCGCACCGGCGTCTCATGCAGTCTCGCGTGCGGTGGTCAAAGATACTAGCTGCCGCCAGCCGCGGCAAAGCTGATTCCATCCGACTGCGTCGGTTCAGGCAGGTAGGCAAGCGGGTCTTGCGCCAGGTTGTCGCGGCGTACTTCGAAGTGAAGATTCGCGCCAGTGGTACGTCCGGAGCGTCCGATCGCGCCGATCTGACGGCCGCGCTCGACTCGATCGCCTTCGTTGACCAGGTTGCGCTCGTTATGGCCGTAAACCGTCACGTAACCATCGTCATGACGAATGATCACGGTGTTGCCATAGCCGTGAAGCGTGCCCGAAAAAATGACGACACCGCTATCGGCCGCGAGAACGGGAGTGCCGACTGGGGCCGAGATATCGACACCGTCGTGCATCGCGCCGTTGCGAATCCCAAATCCAGACGAAACCACTCCTTGCGACACCGGCCACAGGAACTGGCGAGACGACCGCTCGCCGAGGTACCGATGCACTCCGCTCGACGCAGTTCCGATTGATACGGCGCGATACGAACCGGGAATCGTCAGCGTCTGGCCGACGCGCAGCTCGCGTGGATCGCTGAGCCCGTTCGCCGTCATCAGGCGTCCTACGCTGACTCCGTATTCGTTCGCGATGTGGTAAACGGTCTCGCCTGCAACGACGACGTGCGTGACGGGGCGTTGCGAAATGGCGGGAGAGTAGGTCGCAGGCGGCGAGCTGTCGCCGCATCCTGCAAGCGCGATCAACCCTGCGAGCGCGACTACCACGCTCGCGCGGGAAATCCAACGCGTCCCTGTCATCCACTCCTCACGTCGTCCTGTCCCCACCGCCCCACATCCGGGCCGCGCGAAAGTCTGCGCGCTAATCCTGGAAGCCGTGCTTGCCCGTCATCTTCACAAATCGACACTCACCGAAATATTCTTCGCTCCAGTGGCCGGTCTTGCGGCTGATACGCACGAGGGTCTGGAGTTCGTCTTCGCCAATCGGTGCAATCAGCCGCCCATTCGGCGTCAACTGATTCAGCAGCGGGAGAGCAATTCCGGGCATCGCCGCCGTCACCATCACGACGTCGAAGAGCGCCTCTTCCGGCCATCCATCCGACCCGTCGGCGCATCGAAGATAGACGTTGTTGAAGCCCATCGAGTTGAGAATTACGCGGGCGCGATCGTGAAGATGCGGGTTGAGCTCGACCGAATAAACAGTGCGCGCGAGTCGCGACAGCACCGCGGTCTGATAGCCCGAGCCGGTGCCGACTTCGAGAACTTTCTCGGTGCCGGTGAGTTCGGCGACCTCGCTCATCAAAGCGACCATGTACGGTTGCGAAATGGTCTGCGAGTCGCCGATGGGCAGCGGGCCGTCGTCGTAGGCGTGCTCGTGAAGCTCGGCGGGGAGGAATCGATGACGGGCGACCGTGCGCATCGCGGCCAGCACGCGCGGATCTTTTATTCCGCGGCGTTCGAGTTGCTCGAGCACCATCCGCTCGCGCGCACTTTCGAGGTCGTTCGCCATCGCCATGGCCATTATACAGATACGCCGGCCAACGAATAAGGTATCAGAGGCAGCGGGCTGAGGGGGCAACTTTTAGGTTCGGAGAAACAGCAGAATGCCGTTTTTCGATTCGGCAGGAATCAGGATTAACTACGAGGACGTCGGCTCCGGCGAGCCCGTGATTTTGGTACACGGCTTTGCCTCCACGGCGGAGCACAACTGGGGCGGCACCGGTTGGATTTCGGCGCTGTCGGCGAAATATCGGGTGATTGCGCCCGACGTTCGCGGGCATGGACTCAGCGACAAGCCGCAAATGCCCGAAGCGTACGGCTACGCAGGCATGGGTGCGGACGTTACGCGCCTGATGGACCATCTTGGGCTAGAGCGCGCGCTTCTGATGGGTTACTCGATGGGTTCGAGCATCGCGATCGAGCTGATGCTGTCCCATCCTGAACGTTTTCGGACGATCGTCTTGGGCGGAATCGCTTACGACGACGGCCTGGAGGACAAGGCGGATCGCGATGCGATTGCGGAAGCTTACCGTGCCGACGATCCCGCTACGATAAAAAGTACGGTGGCGAAAGCGTACAGGCGATTCGCCGAGTCGATGCCCAACGACTTGAAGGCGCTGGCAGCGCTGATCGACGCCGAGCGATCGTTGTTCGAAGCAGACAAGCTCGCGGCGGTGCGGATGCCGGTGCTGATCGTCGTCGGAACCGACGACGAGGCGATCGGCGATCCCAAACCGCTGGCGACGATGATTCCGAGTGCACGGCTGGTGATGCTCGAAGGTCGCGACCATATGACAGCGCCAGCAGATCAGCGATTCAAGGATGTGGTGCTCGAGTTCTTCGACGGCGCGTCGCGCTAAGCCCGTGATCGCGGCGTTTACCGGACTACGTGCAGCCTGAGCCGCGCATTACGCGGCTCGCTACTGGGCCTCCGCCGCACCGGAGAGCGCGGCGCTGATACGCTGGCCGAAGTCGGCCGGCGTTCCGGGCCGATAGATTACCTGCATCATCTCGGCCAGTTTCAGAATTCCGCGATTGCCTTTCAATACATCGCCGATTTCTTCGAGGTAGGCGGAAAGTCCGGTGGACGAATGGTCCGCCGCAAACTCCAGCGGCGCGCGCTGCGTAATGAACATCAGTCGTTTGAGATCTTCGGCAGCTTGGGGATGGAGCGTACAGAGCTCCTGATACCTTTGTGGATCTCGAAAGTAATTCCAGATGTTTTTATCGGGAATCCCGAACTGGAGATTAGCGGTGAAGGCCATGTCGAGGCATGGAATGCCGCGCGCTGCACAGACCCCGGCGACTTTTGTGGGCGGATCGTCGATCGCGACTGCGGGCGTATTGCTATGCGCCGCGTCGGCGGAGTTGCTGCCGTAGCGCGCGCGAAAGTCCTGGAAGCTGAGCGGGACTTTGCTGAGATGATAGAGGATGCAAATGCCGTCGTCGGCGAGGACGTTTTGCGCGACGTCGTCGATCATCCGCTCGGCGCTTCCCGGACTCTCGCAGTGATACAAAACGTGCGAGGCAAAGACGATTTGAAACTCGCGGGCGCGGGCCGGCGAGTTTCGCGATCCCCGCAGTTCGAGCAAGTGCCCTGCGAAGGAGTCGCCGGCGTGGGTAGAAAAATCGACGAGCTTGAGCGTGCCTGCTGATTGCGCCGCCGCTAGAGTCGCGAGCGCCTCACCAGTGCGTTCGTCAGCGTACGCGGCGCTGTAGTCCGTTGCGCGAATCCTGAAGCCTGCGTCGAACTTCACGCCGGTCAGATATTTGACCAGGGTGTCGCACGGACCGCATCCGATGTCGGCGATTAGGATGGGATCGTTTCCTGTAAGCACGACCTGATCGTCGTCGAGACGATTCAAAAACGCCGAATTGATGCGCGCGGTTTTTTCTTTTTCGTCAGTGGCCGCCTTGAACGCCGGATAGATCTCTTCGTAGCGGTATTGGTCGATCGTAATGCTCATTTTTACCGTCGCGTAGTCTGAGTTGGTCGGGGTGGCCGGATTTGAACCGGCGACCACTCGCACCCCAAGCGAGTGCGCTACCAGTCTGCGCCACACCCCGACGCGACGAACATTATATATTCGCTTCCGGCAAGACCACACCTGCCGCCCAAGCGGCGACTAAATGCTCGCCCGGCCTTTCCTGATCAAGGCTTTTTCTTCGGCGCGACGCGCGGACGCCATTGCACGAATGCTCGCATATCGACCTGGAAGGTCCACGCGCTTTTCGACTGGTTGATCAGGTGCACGATCTCGTCGCATATCGCCGCCGGCGGAACGAAATGCGACGGATCGACGTCGGGCATCGACTCGCGCACCCGCGCACTGTCCACCGCGCCGTCGACGTCGATCGTCGCGGCGTGCACGCCGAGATGCATGAATTCGTAGGCGACGGACTCCGCGATCGCGCGCTGCGCCAGCTTCGACGCGTTGTAGGCGGAATATTGCGCGGGGCCGCTGCGCGACTCCGATCCCAGCACGAAAATCACGCTGCCCGACTTGCGCTCGGCCATCTTGCCGATCACGGCTTGCGTGCAGAAAAACGGTCCGTAGGCATTCACCTTGAGCTGGAAGTCGAAATCTTCCTCGGTGATTTCGGTGAAGCGTTTGCGCAGATACGCGCCGGCGTTGTTGATCAACACGGAGATCGGCCCCAGCTCGCGCTCGACGGTCTCGACCGCGGCGACGACCTGATCGCGGCGCGCGACGTCGGTCGGCGTGACGACGGCCTTGCCACCCTGCGCGCGAATCAACTCGGCGGTTTCGTCGAGCTGCGACTTGGTGCGGGCGATCAACCCGACCGCGTACCCTTCTTTTGCCATTCGAAGCGCGATGTCGCGGCCGATGCCGCGGCCAGCGCCGGTTACCAATGCGACTTTTGCTTCCGACATAGCGCGGAATCTTAGCCGCTGGCGGCGAGCGTGCAAACCTCTAATAAGGGCGCACTATTGATTTCACCTTGGCGCTTCTCGGATCTGGTGGTAGATTTGGACCATGAGGTCGTCGCGATTCATCGTCGCAGTGTTCGCGGCCCTGGCGATGAGCGTCTTTCTGAATGCGCGCAGCGTGTTTGCGCAGGACGCGATCGACTCCGGCTCCGGCACGGACGCCGATTGGGAGCGCACCGGCCCGTCCATCGATGAAGATGCGGCTGCGGCCGACAAGGTTCTCGAGATCCCGCAGGTTTCGTGCCCCAAAGACGGCGGATCCGCCGCGTGCGATAGCACCGACGAGGATGGCAACGAAGGCAGCCAGGCAATAAACGCACCGTCGCCGGGCGCGCCGCCAACCCTAGACGACGACACCGCTAACGCATCCGAGCCCAACCAGGATTGGGGCACGCTCGACGATTACCAGAACGAGCCGGCGTACGGGATTCCGTACGGCATGTCTCCCTACGGGATGACGGTGGCGGTGGGAACGATGAACGGGAACATCGCGCCAATTCCGTCGTCAGCTTACGCGCCGATGAGCAGCCCGCTGACTCAGGCCGCGCGCCCCCCGTTGAACGCCGGCCCCTGGATGACTCATCCCTCGATGTCCGCGTTCAGCCATCCGGCGGGCAATCCGATGATGGGGATGTCGATGGCGCATCCGGCGTTCGGATTTCATCACTAATCAGGCTTCGCGCGCCGTTTCGTTTCCGCTCAGTTCGCGCGCTATTATCGGGGCCCGATCGCACGCCTGTCGGCGCCGATCGGACGGGGATTTGCGATGCTGATAACGGTTGACGTTGGCAACAGCCATACCGTGATTGGAATCTACGAAGGCGAGCGCCTGCGCAATCACTGGCGCATCTCGACCATTCCCGATCGCACCACAGACGAGCATGGCGCTCTTTTCAACACGCTCCTGTCGGCGGCGGGTCTTGAGGGGAACATGAAGCCGGAGGGCGTCGCGATCGCGTGCGTCGTTCCGCCGCTCAACCAGGTGATGGAGCAGCTGGCCGAGCGCTATTTCCATTGCGCACCACTGATGGTGGGTCCGGGAATTAAAACCGGCATGCCGATCCTCTACGAGAATCCCAAGGAGGTCGGTGCCGACCGGATCGTCAATGCGGTCGCCGCTTACGAGCGCTACGCGTGCGCGACTATCGTCGTCGATTTCGGCACCGCGACCACGTTCGACTACGTGACCGGCAAGGGCGAGTATGCCGGCGGCGCGATAGCTCCCGGGCTGGGAGTCTCGATGAACGCATTGATCGAGCACGCCGCCAAGCTTTATCGCGTCGAGCTGGTTCGCCCGCGCGAGGCTGTCGGCCGCACCACGATCGGCTCGATTCAGTCGGGTCTGATCTTCGGCTACACCGCGCTGGTGGACGGGCTGGTCGCGCGCATCCTGAAGGAGCGCGGGGAAAAAGCGCGCATCATCGCGACCGGCGGTCTGGCCGACCTGATCGCGCCCGAGAGTGAGACGATTGAAGAAGTCGATGAGTTTTTGACACTGAAGGGGTTAAGGCTGATATTTGAGCGCAACCGGCGCTAGGTTTTGAGGGATTTGATGAGCAAGCAGGGTCGAGTCGTGACCGATTCGATGATCGGTCTCAAGATGCCGGATTACTCGCGGATCTCGCCGCGCGTCGCGACCGTGCTTGGTCAAAATCCAAGTCCGTTTACGGGACCAGGCACCAACACCTACATCGTGGGCACCTCGAAGCGGCCGATCCTTCTCGACACGGGTCAGGGCGTTGCGATTTATGCCGACCTGCTCGAGGCCGGGCTCAAGGAACTCTCCGGCAGCACCGAACTCGAGCGAATCGTTCTGACGCATGCGCACGTCGATCACTTGGGAGGCGTGCGCCAGGTCACTGAAAGATTCGGCGAGATGGAAGTGCTGAAGATGCCATGGGAGGGTCACGACGCGCCCGCCGGCGAGATTTCAGCAATCGGTCACGACGCCGTCGTCCATACAGAAGGCGCCACGCTGCGCGCGGTTTTTACTCCTGGCCATGCACCGGATCACCTATGCTACTATCTCGAAGAAGAGCGCGCAGTGTTCACGGGGGACGTCGTGCTGGGGGCAGGGACTACAGTCATTCCTGACGATACTGGCGACCTGGGCGAGTACATGGATTCGCTTAGGCGCTTGCTCGCGCTCGATCTCGAGACGATCTATCCAGCGCACGGCCCGGTCATCCGCAACCCCAAAGAGAAGATCGGCGAATACATTGCTCATCGCGAACTGCGCGAGTGCCAGGTGCTCGAGGCGCTCTCTGACGGTGCGGGACCGCTGGAAGCGATGGCGATCGTGAAGAAGATTTACGTGGACGTTCCTGAGTATCTGCATCCTGCCGCTGCAAGCTCGGTCCGCTCTCACTTGCGAAAGCTCGAGCGAGAGGGCCGCGTGGTGGAGCATGAAAAGCGCTGGAGTGTTAACTAGCAAGGCGTGGGAGGATCGCGTTTTTGGCGCATCGCTCGCCGCGATGCTGCTGGTCCTGTCCTGTAGCGCGCTCGCGCTTGCGCAGTCTGCCGAAACCGCGGCGTCCGAGACCTGGAAGACAGCGGCCGCATCCGCAGCCGCGTCCGCTTCGAGCACGCGATCCGGCGCTGTCGTGCCCGTCGCGGAGGCCGCGCCTGTCACTGTTCCGGCGAACATGGTTCCGACTCCGCACGACATGGACGCCTCTCAGCCAGGCGCCGCCGAGATTCAGCCACCCAATCCTGCCGATGCCTCGCAACAGCAGCCTCCCGGCACTGCCCCCGACGCGCAGCCGTCCGCGGACGGCAGCGAGGTCGCGCGTTATCAGGCGGAGCAGAGCGGGATGCCTCCTGAGCAGCTCAAGAGCCTCCAGCAGTTCGACAGCGAGGGCGAGCTTTCGACGCCCTTTGGAATGCAATTGCGCGAGGCGCGGCGCACGCTCAAGTCCGGCGAAGAGGCTGACGGCCTGCTGATCACGGCTGTCGAAAAAGGCAGTCCTGCCGCCAATGTGGGCCTGCACCCCTACACTCACGGTGTGCATGACGCGCTTACTGCGGCCGCGATGGTGGGTGCGGTCTTTTCCGGCGGGTTGGCAGTGGTGGTGATTCCGGCGATCGACTACATGCAGGTCGGCGAGAGCTACGACATGATCATCGGCGTCGACGGCTCGCGCGTAACCAACTTTCTCGACTACCAGGACCGCATGCGCGACCTCCAGCCGGGCGAGGTCATCTATCTAAGCGTCGTGCGCAACGGCAAGCGCATCCAGGTGACGATGCCAGTGCCGGCCAACGTCCTGCAAGCCACCAACTGATCCATTCCTATTCCTCGCCCATTAGTTCACGGGATCGGTTAGGTGAGGGTTCTGCGGCATCCACCGCGATTTTCTCCTTTACGCGCTCGCCGACTTTCTCTATAAGTTGATTCGTCCGTCGAGGAAGACACTTCCCGGCGAGACGGTGTTGAGAGGACATTTGGTTTCGTTGTCTGCTCGCGCCTGGATCCGACAAGGACCGGGACTCCGAGTGATTCGAGCGCTCGTTCATTCGAGGATGCTCTGATGCGGGGTTGCCGGTAAGCGGCAGCCCCGATTTTTTTGGTGCGAGCAACTGAAGCGAGTGAGTGAGAAAATGACGCAAGAAAAAGTTCGCGTGCCCGATCTCGCGCGCATGAAGGCCGCGCGGCAGCCAATCACGATGCTGACCGCGTACGATTTCCCCTTCGCGAGGATCTTCGACATCTCCGGCGTCGACGTGCTCCTGGTCGGCGATAGTCTCGCGATGGCGGTGCGCGGCGAGGACAACACCCTAGCCGTCACAATCGACGAGGTCATCTACCACACCCGGATGGTCGCGCGGGCGCGCCGCCGTGCGATCCTCGTCGCCGATATGCCGTTCCTGTCGTACCAGGTGAGTCCCGAAGACGCGCTGCGCAACGCCGGCCGTCTCGTCAAGGAAGGCGGCGCCGAAGCGGTGAAGCTCGAAGGCGGCGTCGCGATCGCAGACACAGTCGCGAGAATCTCGGCTGTCGATATTCCCGTGATGGGACACATCGGCTTGACGCCACAGTCGATTCATCGAATGGGCGGGCATCGCGTGCAAGGCCGAAAATCCGGCCGCGCCGCCGGATGCCGTGAGCGCCTGCTCGAAGATGCTGTCGCACTCGAAGCCGCAGGCGCATTCGCAATCGTCGTCGAGGGCGTGCCGCCGTCGTTGGCGCACGAGATAACTTCGCGTGTCGCGATTCCGACTATCGGCATCGGCGCCGGCCCCGGATGCGACGGGCAAGTGCTCGTGATGCACGACATGCTCGGCCTCAACGAGTCGTTCGCGCCGCGCTTCGCGAAGCCGTTCGCGCATCTGTGGAGCGAGGCCGCGGCGGCAGCCACAGCCTACGTGCGCGAAGTGAAAGAGTGCGCGTTTCCCGCGCCGGAACACTGTTACGCCGAATCCGGGAGGGCCTCGCGATGATCGTAATTACCTCGCCGGACGAGATGACTCGCTACTCCGAGTGCGCTCGCCTGAGCCGCGAGCGAATCGCGCTGGTGCCCACGATGGGCTATCTGCACGACGGACATCTGACGCTGATGCGCGAAGGCCGGCGTCAATCGTCAACCTTAGTAGCGTCCATCTTCGTCAATCCCACCCAGTTCGGCCCCGGCGAGGACTTCGCGAGCTATCCGCGCAACTTCGAGCGCGACTGCGCGATGCTCGAGACGGTGTCGGTGGACGTGGTCTTCGCGCCCGAGCCGACTGCGATGTACTCGCCCGACGCGCAGAGCTGGGTCGACGCCGGCGACATCACGAGCGGACTCTGCGGAGCGCATCGCCCGGGACATTTCCGCGGCGTCACGACGGTCGTCGCCAAGCTGTTCAATATCGTCAAACCGCATCTGGCGGTTTTCGGCGAGAAGGATTTTCAGCAGTTGCGCGCGATCCAGAAGATGGTCCGTGATCTGAACTTCGACGTTGAAATTATGCCGGTGCCGATCGTGCGCGAGAAAGACGGTCTCGCGATGAGTTCGCGCAACGCTTACCTGTCGCCAACGGAGCGTGAAGACGCACTCGCGCTGAGCCTCGCAATCCGCGCGGCCCGCGAGAAACATCGCGCGGACCCATGCTGCGCCGAAGAAATAGTGTTCGCCGCAAGCCGAGTGCTCAAGCGGATGAAAGGCATCGAGATCGAATACGTAGAAGCGGTGGACGCCGAAACGCTAGCGCGTCATCCGTCGCTCGACCGCCCAATCCTGATCGCAATCGCAGCCCGCGTCGGCAAGACGCGACTTATCGATAATGTAGTGCTCAACCCGTAGCCGAGACGTCCGATCCTAGCCTCTCCCTGATAGAGAGTTTTGCGTAACATCCGCGCAGGCGTTCGGAGCAGAGGCAGAATCCTAAATCTCGCGCAGAATAGCGCGCTGTACAAGGACCCTCACCTTCATCCTCGCCCTAACAGGGCGAGGAGACAGACAGCCGAGCCGATTACGCAAAACGCTCCTGATAGAGAGAAGCCAGGAAAGAGCTAGGTCATCAGCAGAATCAAGAGGCCGCCGGTCACTATGAAGCCGCCGCCGAGCAGGATTCTGTCGTCGGGGACCTGCTTGAAGATAATCAGCGAAATCGTCTGCGACACTACGAAGAAGATCGCGATGTAGATTCCCATCAGGCGATTGAAATCGACGCCGCTTTGGTTGACCAGGATTCCGTAAGCGAACAGCGCGAACGCACCGGCTGCGAGCGAGTATCCGTAGCTGTGAAGTCCTATCCGGACGAGCGCATCGCCGCCGACCTCGAGCAGCGCGGCCAGCACCAGCACGGCGAGCGTCTTTAAGATCAACGGCGGAGTCGCTTACGACCTAATAGTAATCGACCGGATCGATCTGCCGCTTTGCGCCCCAGTAGAAGAGCATGTTCTCGGTCAGCCCCTGCCAGGTGAACTTACCCGGCGGCATCAGCAGCCGCTTGAACATCGACTTCAGCGAGTAGAACTCCTTCGTGCAACGCCACACGCCTTCCTCGACTTCCTGCGGCGACATATTCTTGGGCACGAACATGCAGCGGAAGTTGTTGGTATAGAGGTCGGCGTCGGGGATTATCACGCGGCCCTCGTTCTCGAGTTGCGTGCGCATCGGCGTGCCGACGCGCGGCGTCACCGTGTTGAAGAAAGCCTCAGGCGCCTTGACCTCGTGCAGGAACTTCAGGGTGTCGTCGAAAATGCCCGGATGATCCTCTTCCAGCCCGAACAGGAAGTTGAGCGAGTAGTAAATCCCATATTTTTCGAGCTTCTTGAGCAGCTTCTTGTACTGCCCCGCGTGATTCTGAATCTTGTTCATCGACAGAAGGCTTTCCTGGCTGATCGATTCCACTCCGATATTGACGTGGAAAATTCCCGCCTTCGCCGCCAGCTCCAGCAAATCGTCGTCGTGATTCGAGTTGATCGTCCAGAGGCACGAGAAGCGGATGTTGAGCGGCTCCAGCGCCTTGAACAGCTCACGCGCAAACTTGTGCTTGCCGGTGATCTGATCGTCGATGAATTGAAAGCGCCTGAAGCCGGTAATCTTGACGACCTGTTTTATCTCCTCGACGATGTCCTCGATCGGGCGCGTCCGATACGCGCCGTCATAGAAGACCGGGATCTCGCAGAAGGAGCATCGATAAGGGCATCCGCGGCTCGCCTGCACCGGCACCGCCTTGAACAGGTAGCGATTGAGCTTGAGCAGCTCGTGGCGAGGGCGCGGCAGGTTCTTCAGGTCGTGCATCTTGTCGGCTTTGTAGATTTGCTTGAGCTTGCCGTCGCGCCAGTCCTGCAGCAGTTCGGGCCACACCAGGTCAGCCTCGCCCTGCACGACCGCATCGCAATGATGGAGAGCTTCTTCGGTCTGCAGCGTCGCATGGAATCCGCCGAACACAACCGGGATACCGCGCTTGCGGAACTCGTCGCCGAGCTGGTACGCGCGCAGCGACGCGCCAATGGTGGTCGTCATGCCGACCAGGTCCCATCCGCCGTCGAAATTGATTTCCTCGAGGCGCTCGTCACATAGCGTTACGTCGTAATCGTCCGGCGTCAGTCCTGCCATCAATGGAATCATCAGACCCATGATCAGCCGCCAGCGCGTTTTATGCGGTGTGCCGTCGAGATGGACGGTGGTGGGTTGCACCAACAGGATACGTGGCTTCTTACCGTTCATACTTCCTCCGCCTGCAGGCCTCGGTTCCCTTCCTACAGGCTTTCAGGTTCCATGGACGATTGGGTCCGGCCGGTAATCCAGATCAGGAGCAGCGCAAACACATAAGTACCGAACGCCGTCCCCCAAGCGAAGTACTCTAGCCGATTAATTAGAGCTAATACCACGAGTAAGTATGCGAAATCGCGGCCACTCCATCGATCGACCTTGTCCAGCCATGCGGCAGCCTGCGCGCCTTTCATTTTGAACGCCCGCCATGTGGCGTATGCACACATTGTGAATCCGCCGAGCAGGACAGGAATCAGGTACAGGTAGGCGCGGCTGTGATCGACCCGGTAGCATCCAACCAGCAGGCCGACGAACACTGCGGCGTGGACGATATTGTCAGTGAGCACGTCGAGCGCCCCACCGAAATCGCTCTCGATCATTTTGAGCCGCGCGAGTTCGCCGTCGACGCCGTCGATCGTGATCGAGGTCAAAAAGAAAATCGCCGCGAACAGGCGCATCCAGTAGTTAGGCACAGCGAACATCCAGGCGCACGCCAGCCCGAATATCGTGTTGGCGACCGTGACCATGTTGGGTGTGACCCCGGTATGTGTGGCGAGCCAGTAGCTGATTCGCCACGAAATCCGCCGGTCGACCCATCGCGCCATCGGCGCATCTTTGTGCGCTGATTCCTCGCGAATTGTCTTCGCCAGCCGCAGTTCCGCTTCCTCGCGATCCTCGGGCCGTCCGTTCAGCGCGAAGGGCAGCAGGCTGGCGGAGGGCGCCGCAACGGTGGTCGAAATTCCCCCACGCTTGAGAATCTCGCCGACGGGTCCGGTCGCGATTTCACCGCCACGGTCGCGATCGGTGCTGACGACCCGGTGTACTGACTGCGGGTTAGACGCGTGCGCGTCGAGGACCCGCGCCAGCTGCGATTTCGCGAATACCAGGTTCCCGGAGAAGGACACGCAAGGCGACGACGGGTCGATGCCTATTTCCTGCGCATTCCGATGATTCAGAATCTCACTGAACGATTCGACCATCGAAACCGTGTCGTAATTTTTGAACCGGCCCATCGCGCGAGCGACGTCCGGATATTGCTCGCGCGGCGCAGCCACGACAAACCGTTTGATCCCGGCGCGCTCGCAATTAATCATCAGCCGCTCTAACAGCGGGCGGCCGAAGACCGCATTATCCGCGCGGTCAGGTGCAGCGATTAGAGCAGTTTCAATCACCAACGTCTTCGTTAAACCTAGTCTTCCCCCCAAGCTCTCGTAGTCGGCGCCACGGTAACACAGCGGTAACGCCGATGGAAGTAGCCCTGCTACTAGCTTCCAGCTCTAATTATGAGTTCGGCTTTCATCTGATGCCAGCCCTTGTCGAGTGGATCGTAAGGCGGAAAATCGGGTTCTCCAAGGTACATTGCCAAACAGCTCGCGCTATTTCCAATCGCCCACCTTAGTTGCAGCCGAAACTAGAGGATACCTATCGCGGCTGGTAAACTGACCATTTCATGGGCACCATTACCGCCTTGCTATTCGATTTCGGCGGCACGCTCGACGGGCCGGCGCATTGGCTCGACCGTTTCCTCTTGAGCTACCGCGCTGCCGGGGTCGAAATATCACGCGCCGAACTCGACCCGGCGTTCGATCATGCGACCCGTATCGGCTACGGCGCGACGCGGGTCGTGGCGCGGTTCGGGATGACGGACCTGGTGCGATTCCTCGTCGGCCATCAATTCGAATATCTCCAAAAAAGCGGGCCGGAGGCGCTCCGCAAGGTACTCGAGGATTCCGGCGCCGCCGGACGCCATCGCTTCGTCGAAGACGTGACAAAATCGTTCGTCCGTGAGACATCGGCTGGCCTGGCGCATAGCCGCGACGTCATCGGCTCTCTCAAGAGCCGCTTCAAGCTGGGAATCGTTTCGAACTTTTATGGAAATCTGGACCGGATCCTCGAAGAGGCGAGGCTGGATCGATTCTTCGCGGCAGTTGCTGATTCATCGCGCGTCGGAATCTTCAAACCCGAGCTGGGCATCTTCGCAGCCGCTTTAAGAAAACTTAATTGTGCACCCGAATCGGCTGCGATGATTGGAGACTCTCTCGCGAAGGATTGCGTGCCCGCACATGAGCTCGGGATGCGGACCGTTTGGCTGCGCACCGAGTCGCAACGCGGCGACGATGCTTCCGGGGCGCACGCCGCCGCCGATATCACGATCCGAACGATCGACGAAGTTGCGCAAATTCAATGGTGACGAGATTGCAAGGAGCAATTATTGCCGCGGGCCGTGGCGACCGGCTGCGCGTCTCGACGCGCGACGACATTCCCAAGCCGCTCGTCATGCTCGGCGGTGAGGCGATGCTCTCGCGGCAGGCGCGCGCACTGATCGACGCGGGCGCGTCGTCAGTTGTCGCGGTGATCAACTCCGAGACGGCGCGCGTCGCGAGTGAGAACCAAATTGCGCTCGAGGTTCCGTCGTCGGTCCGGCTCGTGGTTCGCGACACCGCCAACTCGATGGAAACGATGCTGGCGCTTGGTGACGAGTTAGCATCAGGATGGTTTATAGCGTCGACGGTCGACGCTGTAATTCCACAGGCGGAATTGGCGCGTTTTGTTAATGAGTCGCGACGGAAAATCGAGGATTGTGGCGACAAAAAACTAGTCGGTGTGCTGGCTGTCACAAAATGGCGCGGTGAAGCCAAGCCGCTTTTCGCCGATGTAACAGAGAACGGGTTGATCCTGCGCCTCGGCAACCGTCAGACTTCTATGGTGACGGCAGGACTCTATTTCCTGTCGACCCGAATTTTCGACTTCGCCGCCGACGCGCGCCGCGCGGGACTCGATGCGCTCCGACGCTTTCTTGGACTGATTATCGAACGCGGGATGCGGCTGGATGCGATCGAGGTCGAAGGATCAATTGATGTGGATGAGGCGGAGGACCTCGACGCCGCGCGCCTCGCAACACGGAAGATGCCATGAGCTATAGAGCTTTGGGAATTTATCGGGAACCCGAGTTTTCACCGGGCAAGGTCGAGGCTGACGCCGCGATTCTCGACGCCACCTTGTCTGAACTCAAGCGCGAGGGTGTCGAGATCCAGACGATCGATGCGGTCAGTTTCGCAGTGGCTCTGCCCGTTCGCGCCGATCTCGTGCTGCCGATGTGCCAAGGGCCGCGCGCGCTCAAGCGGCTGGCTGAAATCGAGCAGGCGGGGGCTATAGCGATGAACTCCGCGCTCTCGATTCGCAATTGCTACCGCGATTTGCTCGCGCCCGGTCTCGAGCGCGCCGGAGTGCCCACACCGCCGGGCGTGCTGGTCGCGACAGACGTGCCGCTCGATACGCGCAAGCTTGCCGCGCTGGATTTATCGGCGGGTGTGTTCGTCAAGCGCGGCGACTTGCACGCACTCGCGCCTGAAGACGTTCAGCGGGCGGCCGATCGTGCGGAGATCGAGTCGATCCTCGCCGATTTCGCGCGCCGCGGAATCCGCTTCGCCTACATGCAGCAGGAAGTCGTTGGACGGGTCGTGAAATTTTACGGCGTCAGCGGCGGTACGCATTTCAGCGTGCATCCGGAGGACGAGGAAGTCGCCGAAGCCGCTGTGCGCGCGCTGTCGGAGGCGGCAACCGCTGCGGCCGGTGCGCTCGGCCTCGAGGCGTGGGGCGGAGACGCGGTCTTGAGTGGCGATCGTTTTGCGATTATCGATTTTAACGACTGGCCCAGTTACAGCCGGGTGCGCGGACCTGCCGCGCGTGCGATCGCACGCCGCGCGATGAGTCTGCTTGGCCGCCCGCGCTAGAATCGCGCCGGAAATTCAAATAAGGATTCGGACCGCCAATCAATTGAAGACAACTACCAACGGAAAACTTCCGGCAATCAGGACCGCCGTTCCTGGACCCAAGTCGAAGGAGATCTTCGACCTCGAACAAAAATATATCGCCCCGGGCCGTCAGCGAATCTCGCTGCTCGCCGGCCTCGCGTTCGATCACGGCGAAGGCGCGACTCTTACCGACGCCGACGGCAACACTTACGTAGATTTTTTCGCGGGCGTCGCAGTCGCAAGCCTCGGTCATGCGCATCCTGGCATGGCGCAGGCGCTGTCGAACCAGGCGTCGCGGCTGATGGTCGGCACCTTCGCCACCAAAGAGCGCGCGGCCGCGTTCAAGGCGCTGGCTGAAGTCGCGCCCGCCGGCCTGACTCGGGCACATCTATATAGCGGCGGTGCGGAGGCAGTCGAAGCTGCCTTGCGGCTCGCGCGCTCTGCTACTGGAAAGCATGAGGCCGTGAGCTTCTGGGGCGGCTTCCACGGCAAGACCGGTGGCGTTCTAGGACTGATCGGCGACGAATCGAAGCAAGGCTACGGACCGTTGCAGGGCGGACAGTACACAGTTCCATACGCGGACTGCTACCGATGCCCGTTCAAGTTGAAGTATCCCGACTGCGGGCTGTACTGCGTCGATTTCGCGCGCCAGCAAATCAAGATGAGCTCCAGCGGCGCGCTCGCTGCGATTGTCGCCGAGCCGATGCAAGGCACGGCCGGCAACGTGATCCCGCCCGACGACTGGCTGCCCGCGGTTAAATCCGTCGCCAAGGATTTCGGCGCGATGCTGATAGCCGACGAAATGATCACCGGCTTCGGACGGACCGGAAAATGGTGGGGCGTCGAGCATAGCGGCGTCCGTCCCGATATCGTCACCGTCGGCAAGGGGATGGGCTCCGGATTTCCTGTTTCGGGGGTGCTGCTAAGCGACGAACTGGGCAAAGCGGAGCCGTTCTCGAAGCCGAGTGCGTCGTCGTCGAGCTACGGCGGAAATCCGCTGGCGGCGGTGGCGGTGGCGGAAACGATCGGCGCGATTCAGCGACAGCACCTGGTCGAAAACTCGCGCAAGGTCGGCGCAAGGATGCTGTCGAAGCTGACTCAGCTCAAAGAAAAATACGAGTTTATCGGCGACGTCCGCGGCAAAGGGTTGCTGATTGGCGTCGAGCTCGTACGCGATCTCGAAACCAAGGAACTGCTCGGCAAGAAAGTCACCGAGCTGATCTTCGCCGAATGCCTCAAGCGCGGACTCGTCATCATGGGCTACTTCCCCAAGATTCGAATCAACCCCGCGCTGGTTATCACCGAAGCGCAGGCCGAGGCCGGCGTCGAGATAATGGACGAAGTGTTCGCGCATGTCCGCGACCACGTTGACTGGCAGCACGCGTAAGCGAAATCTTTTTCGATGGCCAACCCGAACGGCAACGCGGCGCTGTTCTTCGATTTGGGCGGTACCCTCGTCAAACTCAACGACGAGCGCGAGATTCCGCTCGACGCAAACGGCAACATTGTAGTCGAACTGCTTCCGGGCGTGACGGAAAAGCTTCGCCCCCTGCATAACCATCTGATGTTCGTCGTGACCAACCAGGCGGGGATCACGCGCGGACGGCTGACGGCGGAAAAAGTCGAGGCGGCTCTTCGGCAGCTCGACCATCAGCTCGGCGACATCCTCACCGCGTGGCAAGTCTGCCCGCATACCGACGACGACAAATGCGAATGCCGCAAACCCAAGGGCGGAATGATCGCAGAGCTAGCCGACCAGTACGGAGTGGACCTGGCATCGTCAACGATGGTCGGCGATCAGGAAGTCGACAGGCTCGCAGGCGAAGCTGCAGGCGTCGCGAAGTTCGTCGCAGCCGAGGACTTCTTCGGCTGGAAGTAGGGGACGGGTAGATCACACTTAATGTGAAACCCGCGGTGGGTTTCACACTTCCTTGGGCAGGGGTGACCCCTGCACCCAATGACAAAAGAAAAGATGCGGGACTTCGTCCCTGTTAGAACTTTTTTGGGGCGGAGGCTTGGGTGAGGATCCGAAACTTACCTCGCCCGTTATTTTCACGAGAGAGGCGGCCGACCGCATCGCGGTCGGTAGGTGAGGGTTCCGAGGCTCCAGATGCAAGTGTGCAACGTGCGTCGTCTTTTCGTTTCGTCCTTCCTTTGTCTGTCGTCTTTTTTTTGTGTCATTCTGAGCGCAGCGAATGAGCGAGGAGAAAACAAAAATGAAAATCGGATTGCTTACCCCCTTCACTGGCAAAAATGCGCATCCCGGAGAATTTGCTCGAGTCGCCGAGTCTCTCGGCTTCGAATCCATTTGGGTGCCCGAGCATCCCGCGATGCCCGCCAATCCCAAGCAGCAGTTTCCCACCGGCGGTCCGATTCCGCCCGCGTACTTCACGATGGCCGATCAGATGATCGCGCTCGCGATGGCCGCCGCCACTACCAAGAATCTCAAACTCGCCACCGGCATCTGCCTCGTCCCGGAGCATGAGCCGCTCACTCTCGCCAAACAGTTCGCGACTCTGGACGCATACTCGGGCGGCCGTGTGCTGTTCGGGATTGGCGCGGGATGGTTGCGCGAGGAGAGCGATCTGTTCGGCGTCGATTTTCCCCATCGATGGACCGAGACTGCCGAGATAGTCTCCGCGATGCGCAAGCTGTGGACCGAGGACCAGGCATCGTTCGAGGGCAAGTACGTAAAGTTCCCGCCAGTGAAATCGCTGCCGAAACCCGCGCAGAAATCGGGACCGCCCGTGCTGATCGGCAGCCTCGACAAGAACGCGCTCAAGCGCGTGGCGAAGTGGGCCGACGGATGGTGTCCTATCGCACTCAACGCCTCGCAGTTGAAGACGCGGGTCGATGAGCTCAAGCGCGAGTGCCAGGCGGTCGGCAGGAACTTCTCGGAATTGGACATCACGATCATGGGCGGAATCCGCGGCGATCGCGCAACTGTGCAGGCCGGGCTCAAGGAATTTGCGGAAGCAGGAGCGGGTCGATTCGTCGCAGGGCTGGGAGATCTAACGTTCGAGAGCTCAGAGGGAACGCTGAAGAAGATCGCCGCGCTGTACGTTTAGGGGAAATCACCTCTCCCCTCGGGAGAGGTCGCGCCTCCGGCGCGGCCCCTCCCGATTGGAGAGGTGAAGAGTTTCTCAAATTTCGTCGCGCAGGATTCTTGTCGCTATTACCAGTGCGGTCGCCCCTGCCGTGGACATCAGAATCGCGCCGATGAAGTTATGCGCTTGTACACCTAACACCGCGAAGATCATTCCTCCGATCACTCCGCCGAGCAGGCCGAGCACTATGTCCGCCATCATGCCGTAGCCGTTGCCGTTGAGGATTTTGCCTGCCAGCCATCCCGAGATAAGTCCGATTAGAATCCATGCGAACATGATTTCGCCTGCCTCCCTGATGTTTCGGCCGCTAAGCCGGAAAATCCGGCGTCGCTGCCTTAATTGGGCAGAGAGCAAGAGCGTTGCCATCGGGGATTAGAGCGAATCTGCTGATCAATTCCTTCGAAACGCGGCGTAGTCGATGCCGTGTTTCGACTGCACCGCCGCGTTGCGGCTGCGGCGGGTTGCTCGCGCTGTTGGTTTAGCTGAAACTCATCGGCGCGGATGGCTGGTCGAACGAAACTACGAGGCACTATTTCCGGGTTTGGCGAGGTTGCTGCCCGGGCCCATCTGCCCGGATGGCGCACGCGCGACGGCGTTGCCATCGGCGCTATCCACGATCCTGTTTCTGAGCGGCGTCACGAAGCTATTCGGTTGATCAAGAATGTTCGCGTCTATGACGACCTCGAGTTGATGCTTGACGGTGAGGCTCCCGATTTTGTGGATGTAGCGAGTCCGCCGGGGTTCCATCATGAGGCCGCACGCCTGGCGCTTGAAGCGGGCGCGCACGTCTTGGTCGAGAAGCCGCTCGCGCTTTCGCTTGGCGAGTTCGATAGGCTTGCAGGCTTGGCCGCCGAGAAACGACGGGTCTTGATGTGCGTGCACAATTGGAAGTACGCACCGGCGTACGCGGCTACGCGCAAGGCGATCGAGGCCGGCAGGCTCGGCCCAATTCGCTTCATGTCGATCGACCGGTTGCGGACAGAGCCTGCGGGCGCTGGAGGAAGCGGTGGCAAGTGGCGCGCATCAGCGGCGTCGGGTGGCGGGATTCTGATCGATCACGGATGGCACGTTTTCTACCTGATGAACTGGCTGCTTGGAGGTGATTCGCCGGTGTCGATATCGGCACGGCTCGAGTCGCCGGCCGGCGTCGACGTCGACGACGTGGCCGAGGTGCGAATCAGGTTCGCGAACGGATCGCTCTCTCGGGCACATCTTTCGTGGCGGGCGCCGGTGCGCAGAACTTCGGCGCTCATCTATGGAGAGCGGGCGTGTATCGAAATTGAAGGTGATCGGATGACGATTACGGATCGCGCCGGGAAGGTTGAGGACCTGTCGCTCGCGGATGCAGCCGACGATTCATACCATTCGACATGGTTCGCCGGCGTTGCGGAAGAGTTCGAGCGAGCGGTCACCGAAGGAACCGATTCGCCCGTTGCAAGGCGCAATCTGGCCGAGGCGCGGGTCGCGCTCATGCTAATCGACGCAGCACGGAAATCGTCTATCAACAACGGCGTAGAGATATATCTCCCGTAAAATCAAATAGTTAGGCTCAAATTCAGACCTTTGCCGGTTTTAGATCGCGCTGACCGCCTGACCGCTCGGACGGTCGCTCTTGACTTTCGGGATTGTGACGGTAAAGTTTCCATTGACCGAAAGGTTAGCCGCAATATTGAGACAAGAAGATGATGGCGGCTCGGATTATCGAACGATAGCTTACGGTCGCTACGATATCGGTTTTTCTCGTGGCTACGACTGACGACAGGAGAAGGGCGGGGAATCAGCCCCCGACTATGGGCGCATCGCAGATCAAAGTGGGGACATCGGAGCCGGGCAGCCAGTCGCAGGATTCGCGAGACGAGATCCTGAAGGCCGCCATGCAGCTATTTGCCAATCGCGGGTTTCATGAGACTTCGATGTCGGAAGTGGCGCGCGAGGCGCGAGTCAGCAAGGCGCTGATTTTCTGGCATTTCAAGACCAAGGAAGACCTGTTCGTCGCCGTGCTGAACCGGCTGCTGGAGCCGTACTTTATCGATTTTACCGAAGAAGCGGCGGCGATGGACGAGCGCGCGCAGATCGAGAAGCTGGTCGAGTCTTACCTGTCGTTCGTGCGCGACAACGCCAGCTCGGTGCGATTTTTCCTCGCGCAGATGCTGCACGACCAGAAGCTGTCCGAGAGTCTCAACGAGCAGGTGCTCAGGCTGTACAGCGGATATCGCGCGATGCTGGTCGAGCTGATCAAGAGCGCGCAGGAGAAGGGAATCTGTGCGCGGCGGTCGGCACCGGAATCGGCGGCGGCGTTTCTGCTGTCGGCGCTTAATGGATTGCTGATCGAGTATTTGTTCATGGGTGCCAACGCGATCGACCCGGAAGGGGCGGTAGCAATGGTAGGGGAATGGCTGTTCGGCCCGTCGGTCTCATCTTCATCGTCGGAAGGCGGCGCGCCAGCCGCCTGATTTTCTTCAACATATCCAGGAGAACGCACCAGTTATGCGCATTCCATTGAGACAAATGATCGATCTCGGCCGCTACATGCGCGCGAAGAAACGAGCGGGCGAGAAATACTTTCCACTAGTGCTGATGCTCGAGCCGCTGCACGCGTGCAACCTCGCGTGTATCGGATGCGGGCGAATCGTCGAGTACAAGGACACCATCCGCGACATGATGCCGCTTGACGAGGCGCTGCATTCGGCGGAGGAAGCAGGCGCGCCGATCGTGTCGATCTGCGGCGGCGAGCCGCTGATGTACAAGCATATCGCGGCACTGACGCGCGGGCTGATCGAGGATCAGAAACGTCACGTGATGATCTGCACGAATGCGATCCTGCTCGAGCGATTCGTCAAGCAGGTTCCGCCGAGCACATATTTGAGCTTCAACCTGCACCTGGACGGTATGCGCGAGACCAACGATCGCGTAACGGACAGGGTGGGGCATTTCGACATCGTCGTGAAGATGATCAAGATGCTGAAGGAAAAGGGCTACCGCGTGCAGACCAACACGACGGTGTTCCGCGAGACCAGCGGCCGGGAGCTCGAGGACATGGTCAAGTTTCTGACGAGCCTCGGCGTCGATGGGATGTTGCTGAGTCCCGGCTATCACTACCAGGTGCTGAACAACGACCAAGAGTATCTCAAGAAGGAAGAGATGCCGGCGAAGTTTATCAAGGTTCGCGACATGGCGAACGATTATAAAATCATCAACACGCCGATTTACCTGGACTACCTGGTCGGCAAGCGCGACATGCAATGCAGTCCGTGGACGACGGTGACGCGCAATCCGCAAGGATGGAAGGGGCCGTGCTACCTGATAACGAACGGTCACTACAAGACGTTCGACGAGATGCATGCGGCGACCGACTGGGAATACTATCGAACCAAGCAGGATTTCCGCTGTCGCGACTGCAAGCTGCATTCGGGATTCGAAGGCACCGTGGCGCTCGAGTTCGGGAAGAATCTCAAGGACTCGTGGCGGATGGTGCGGCACTACGTTGCGTGATGAATCGCAAGCGCGGTCGAAGCGGAGCGCGCTCGCGCGCGGCTAGCCCGTGACCCTTCCGATGTGGGACGAAGAGATTTCCCGAAAAGAGAAACGAGACGTGTTCGACTTGCACAGCTATTTGAAGGAGCGCGCGCAGTTAATCGAGCGCGCCCTCGCGCGCAGCGTCGAGGAACCCGCGGGCGCGGCGGCGCGCCTGCATGAGGCGATGCGCTACTCGCTGCTGGCAGGCGGCAAACGGCTGCGGCCAGTGCTCGTGCTCGCGTCGTGCGAGGCGGTCGGCGGGAAGATCGACGCGGCGATGGGTCTCGCGTGCGCGGTCGAGATGATTCACACCTACTCGCTGATTCACGACGACCTGCCGTGCATGGACGACGACGACATGCGCCGTGGACGCCCGACCAATCACAAAGTCTACGGCGAGGCGATCGCGACGCTTGCGGGTGACGCTCTCCTGACGGACGCATTCAAGGTGCTCGCGCTCTCGGCCGACCGGAGCGCGTCGCCATCGCTCGTGCTCGAGACTGTCGCGGAGCTTGCCACGGCGGCGGGATCCAGCGGGATGGTCGCGGGCCAGGTTATCGATCTGCTCGGCGAGGGCAAGTCGAAGACGGTCGAGGAGCTCGAAGAACTGCACGGCAAGAAGACCGGCGCGCTGTTCCTGGCGTCGGTGCGCGGTGGTGCGCGGCTCGGCGGTGCGAGCGCGGCGCAAATCGAGTCGCTCGACGCTTACGCGCGTGCGCTCGGACTCGCGTTCCAGGTCGTCGATGACCTGCTCGACGTTCAAGGCACGACCGAGCAGATGGGCAAGCGCACACACAAGGACTTCGATCGCGGCAAAGCGACGTATCCCGCGATATTGGGAGTCGAGCGCTCGATGGATTTGGCGCGCGAGCTGGAAACGCGGGCGCATCGCGCAATCGTGGGCTTAGGCGATCGCGCAGAACCGCTGCGGCATATCGCGACCTTCGTCGTGGAGCGCAAGCTGTGAGCGCGGCCGAAGCTGCGGTGAGAGTTGCCGCGCCACATTCGCGCCAGGCCGTGCTGGTCGAACCGGGACGCCTCGAGCTGCGCGAATACGTCGCGCCGCATTCGGGACCGGGCGAGTTGCTGATTCAAATTCGGTGCGCGCTCAGTTGCGGCACCGATCTGAAGACGTTTCGGCGCGGACATCCGCTGTGGAAGCTTCCTGTAGCCTTCGGGCACGAGTTTTCCGGCGTGGTGGCGGAAGCCGGCGATGGTGTGACGGCGTTCAAAGTCGGCGACGAGATCATGGCGGCGCCGACCGCGCCATGCGGAATCTGTTTCTTCTGCCAGCATGGGCAGGAAAATCTTTGCGACGATGCGGTCGGGCGCATGGTGCTCGGTGCGTATGCGGACATGCTGCTCCTGCCGGCCCATGTCGTCGCGCGCAACACGTTTATCAAGCCTGCGGATTTGCCATTTGAAGAAGCCGCGCTGCTCGAGCCGCTCTCGTGCGTGGTTCACGCGAACGAAATGGCGCGTCCGCAAAAAAACGAGACCGTGGTGATCATCGGTGCCGGCGCGTTCGGCTTGTTGCACATGCTCGTACTGAAGGCCGCGGGCGTGCGCGAGGTCGTAGTCATCGGACGCGGCGCCGAGCGCTTGAAATGGGCGGCCGAGATGGGCGCGGACAAGGTCGTTGACGCGCGCAACGCCGACGCTGCCGCGGAAATCGCACGGCTCAACAGCGGCTTCGGTCCAGACCTGGTGATCGAGTGCACGGGACAGGTCGAAGGCTGGCAGGATGCGGTGGCGCGAGTACGGCGTGGCGGACGCGTGGTTTTTTTCGGCGGATGTCCGCAAGGAACCGCGCTGAATGTCGATACGCGGCTGATGCATTACGACAATCTCACGTTGATGGCGCCGTTTCATTTTCGGCCGCGCGACGTGCGGCGCGCCTATGAATTGTTGACGACGCGCGCATTGAATCCGGGGGCAATAGTCAACGCGCGAATGCCGCTCAGCGATTTGTCCAAAGTATTTGCGATGCTCGAGCGCGGCGTGGTTTTGAAATGCGCCATTATTCCTTAGTCAGGTTGCGGCGAAGTTGTGGCGGTTCCCGCGGGATGCGGGCTGAGTCGAGACAGGGGTGAAATATGAGCCAGGCGATTGATATTGGAAACACGGCGATGGCGATGTCGCCGCATGACGAGTTCGTCGCGAAAGTTGACTACACAATCGAACTTGCACAGCGTTCGATGCTCGCGCTGCAGAAGCCCGAGGGCTACTGGCATGCGCCGCTCGAAGCGAACGCCGAGATGAACGCCGAGTTCATTATCTTCAACCATTTCATGGACACGGTTGACGTCGAGCTCGAAGCGCGGCTGAAGAAGCATCTGCTCGACATTCAGAGCTCGGATGGGAGCTGGGCGCTTTACAAAGGTGGCGAAGGGTATCTTTCGCTTACAATCGAAGCGTACTTCGCGCTGAAACTCACAGGCATGCGTGCGGGTGATGAGCCGATGGCGGCGGCGCGTCGGTGGATCCTGTCGAAGGGCGGCATCGTGAATTGCGGTACGCTCGCGCGCTTTTACCTGGCGGCGATGGGACAGATTACGTGGGACGCGACTGCGGCGCTGCCGGTCGAGCTCTCACTTTTCCCGAACTGGTTCCAATTTAACATTTACGAGCTCAGTTCATGGGCGCGCGGAACGTTGATGGGATTGATGATGCTGCAGGCGGCGCGTCCCGAGAAAAAAATCGACTACCAGCGCGGAGTGCTCGAGCTGTTTATAGAGCCGCCGCACTTTACGAAGTTCAAACAGCCGCGCGGCAAGAAGACGCTGTCGCTTCGCAATGCGCTCAACTTCGCGGACAAGGCACTGCGCTTCTACGATCGGCACAAAATAAAATCTTTGCGCGCACGTGCGCTGCGTCATACCGAAAACTGGCTGCTCGAGCATCAAGAAGCCAACGGTTCGTGGGGCGGTATCGAGCCGTGCTACCTGCTGAGCGCGATGGCTCTGAAAGCCAACGGCTACCGTAACGACCATCCGGTGCTGAAGAAGGCGCTCGAGGCGTCGCACGAGTTGATCTGGCATTTCAACGACTACGACATGTACATGCCGTGCGTGTCGGTCAACTGGGACACGGCGCTCGCCGGGCGCGCGCTGCTGGACTCGGGGATGCCGGGCGACCATCCGGCGGTCAAGCAGACCTCGCAGTGGCTTATCGATCATCAGATCTTCAAGAAGGGCGATTGGTCGATCAAACGGCCTGACCTCGAACCGGGTGGATGGGCATTCGAGTTTTACAACGATTGGTATCCCGATGTGGACGACTCGGCGGTGATCCTTTCAGTTTTGGCCGATTCGACTGTAGACGATGCCGCGGCTCGGGAACGGGCGATTCGGGTTGGCGCGAATTGGGTGATGGGAATGCAGTCGAGCGACGGCGGCTTCGCGGCGTTCGACACCGACAACAATTCGAGCTGGCTAAATCATCTGCCGCTGGCGGACGTCGAGGCGGTGACCGATCCGTCATGTCCCGATCTCACGGGGCATGTGCTCGAGATGATGGCGTCGGTCGGCTATCGGGCCGACCATCCGGTGGCGAAGCGCGCGATTGACTGGCTCAAGAAAAATCAATCGGCGGCTGGCGGATGGTGGGGACGGTGGGGCATCAACTATATCTACGGCACGCACTGCGTGCTGGCGGGTCTGCGTGCGATCGGCGTCGATATGAACGAGCCGTGGATCAAGCGGTCGGTCAAGTGGCTCAAGTCGAAGCAGAATCCGGACGGCGGCTGGGGCGAGAGCCCGCTTTCGGACAAAGATCCTGCGTGGCACGGACGCGGAGTCACCACCGCGTCACAGACGGCGTGGGCGCTGATCGGGTTGGTCGCGGGCGAGTCGGAAATCAGCGAATCCGCAATGCGCGGCGCGCAATGGCTCTCAGAGCGGCAGAACGAAGAGGGCACGTGGGACGAGCTGGAATCGACCGGCAGCGGATTTCCGAACCATTTCTATCTTCGCTACTACATGTACGCGCATTACTTTCCGCTGATGGCGCTCGGGCGATTCCGAAAGCGGTTGGCGGAGACGGCACTGCATTGAGCAGGTCGCTATGAAAGCGATTTCAATTCTCGGCTCGACCGGATCGGTCGGCGTTACGACACTGGACGTGGTCGGGCGATTCAGCGATCGATTTCGCGTCGTCGCGATGGCCGCGGGACGCAACCTCGATCTGCTGACGGAGCAGGTCAAGCGCTTTCAGCCCGAACTCGTCTCGGTGGCGACACCCGAACTCGCACGCGAGCTTGCGACGCGCGTCGGTTCGCAGCGTGTCACGATTGTGCATGGACTCGAAGGCGCGATCGCCGTCGCGACGCACCCCGAGGCGAAGCTGGTGATGTCGGCGCTGGTCGGTGCGATGGGATTGCAGCCGACGCTGGCCGCAATCAAGGCCGGCAAGGACATCGCGTTCGCAAACAAGGAAGTGCTGGTCATCGCGGGCGAGCTGATTACCGCGGCGGTGCGCGAAAATCGCGTGCGGCTGCTGCCGGTCGACAGCGAGCACAACGCGGTTTTCCAATGCCTGGAAGGGCGCGGGCGCGAGTCGTTGAAGCGGATCATTCTGACGGCGTCGGGCGGCCCGTTTCGCGAGCTGCCGGCCGACAGTTTCGAATCGATAACTGTCGAGCAAGCGCTGAAGCATCCGACCTGGGTGATGGGCAGCAAGATTACGATCGACTCGGCGACGCTGATGAACAAGGGCCTCGAGGTGATCGAGGCGCGCTGGCTGTTCGACCTCAAGGCCGCCGAAGTATCGGTGGTGATTCATCCGCAGAGCGTCATTCACTCGATGGTCGAGATGATCGACGGCTCGGTGATTGCAGAGATGGCGATTCCCGACATGGCGATTCCGGTGGCCTACGCGCTGGCATATCCGGAACGGTTGCCGATGACGCATCTGAAGCCGTTGTCGCTCGCGGAAAATTCGCGGCTGACGTTTGAGGAACCCGACTTGAGGCGCTTCCCGTGTCTGCGGCTGGCGTTCGACGCGCTGGCGGCGGGGAACACGATGACCGCGTGCCTCAACGCCGCCAACGAGGAACTAGTGGCGGGGTTTCTGGCGGGGCGCGTGCGTTTCATGGATATCCCGCGTCATATCGAGACGGTGATGAATCGACATCACAATTCGCCGGCGCGGACGATCGAAGATTTGCTGGAGACCGACGGATGGGCGCGAGCCGCTGCGCGCGAACTTATCGGAGCGCGGCCGGTCGCAGCCTGAGACGATGGCAAGCGCGCGGGCCAACGTGCAAAGCGGGGGAACGTCGTACGCGGCGAGTGCGGCGCGCGACGCGTCGACGCCGGCGGGAACGTTCGACGTCGCGAGCGCGTACGAATTCTGCTCGCGCCTGGCGAAATCGCACTACGAAAATTTCACGGTCGCGTCGTGGCTGATGCCGCGCGCGATGCGTCCGCCTATGTACGCGATTTACGCGTACGCGCGGATGGCCGACGATTTTGCCGATGAGCATCACGACCGCGGGATGCTCGACGAGTGGGAGCGCGAGCTCGACCTGGCGTACGCCGGCACGCCGCGCCATCCGGTGTTTATCGCGCTCGCGGACACGGTGCGGCGATTTGAAATTCCGCGCGAGCCTTTCAAGGACCTGCTGACCGCCTTTCGATCCGACGTTGATTTCAAAGGCTTCGACACGATCGACGATCTGCTCGGTTACTCGCGCTACTCGGCGAATCCAGTCGGCCGGCTGGTGCTTTACCTGTTCGGCTATCGCGACGCCGAGCGGCAGCATCTGTCGGACCTGGTTTGCAGCGGATTGCAGCTCGCCAACTTCTGGCAGGACGTGGCGGTCGACCTCGACAAGGGACGAATTTATTTTCCGCGCCGCGACATGGAAAGATTCGGAGTGACGCCGGCGGACCTGGCGGCGCATACGTGCTCGCGCGAGTTCACGGATTTGATGCGTCATGAAGTGGGCGTCGCGCGCGCGATGCTGGTGGAGGGAGGGGAATTGCACAAGCTGGTGGACAAGCGCCTGCGACGCGACATCGTGATGTTCGCGGGCGGTGGGCTGGCGATTCTACGCGCGATCGAGCGCGTCAAATACGACGTGTTCCGGATGCGTCCGGAACTTGCGAAACTCGACTACCTGAAACTCGGATGGAGTGCGATTTGTGGCCGGCTTGAAGCTTGACGGCAACGACGCCGGCGTCGAGGAAGTCGCGGGCCGCGAGGACGTGTCGCTCGCCGCCGACTACGAACGCTGCGCGCAAATCACACGGCGCTCGCGCTCCAGTTTTTACTACGCGTTCATTCTGCTGCCGCCCGAGCGGCGCCGGGCGCTCCACGCAGTTTACGCCTTCTGCCGTTTCATCGACGACATCGCCGACGACGAGGCGATTCGCGAGCCCGCGCTGTTGCTTCGACGGTGGCGCGAGGAACTTGATCGCGTCTATGAGGGCGCGCCGACCCGCGCACTTTCCCGTGCGCTCGCCGACAGCGCGCGACGATTCAAGATTCCGCGGGAGTTGTTCGAGGAAATTATCAACGGCGTCGAGATGGATCTTTCGCGCAAGCGCTACCAGAGCTGGGAAGAGCTGCAGCCGTACTGCTATCGCGTCGCGTCGGCGTTAGGTCTTATCTGCATCGAGATTTTCGGCTATCGCAATTCGTCGGCGAAGATTTACGCGGAGAACCTCGGACTCGCACTTCAATTGACGAATATTTTGCGCGACGTGCGCGAGGACGCCGAACGTGGACGGATTTATCTTCCGCTGGAGGAGCTCGCGCGCTTCAAGGTTGGCGAGGACGAGATTCTCGGCGGCGTGTACTCGGCGAATTTCGTCAACCTGATGGACTTCGAAGCCAGGCGCGCGCAGGAGCTTTACGCGAATGCGCAGAACGCGCTCGCGCCGGAGGATCGCGCAACCCTGCTGACAGCAGAGGCGATGCGGCTCATCTACGCCGCGCTGCTCGGAAGAATTATCAAGTCGAACTATCGCGTGCTTGACCGCCGCCACAGCCTCTCCGCGCCGCACAAGCTCTACCTGGTCGGCCGCGCGTGGGCGGTGGGACGCCTCGGCGCGCTGCGCGGCTAGAATGGCATCGGCAAAAAAAGACGCGGTTGTAATCGGGGCCGGCTTCGCGGGACTCAGCGCCGGGGTCGCGCTCGCGGAGCATGGCGTTCGGGTCACGGTGCTCGAAGGAAAACCAGCGCCCGGCGGACGTGCGTATTCGTTCGCCGATCCCGAGACCGGCGATTTCGTCGACAACGGGCAACACGTGCTGATGGGTTGCTACGGCGAGACGCTCGACTTCCTCAAACGGATCGGCGCGTACGACCAGTTGGTCTTTCACGAAGATTTGGAAATCGAGATGCTCGCGGGTCCCGGACAAAGCGCGATGCTGAAAACGGCGCGGCTGCCCGGGCCTCTACACATGACGGCAGCGTTGCTCGGCTACCGGCATTTGAGTGTCGCGGAGCGATTGAGCGTGATGCGCGGTGGGTTGCGCATGCTCGCGATGCGACGATTCGGCGGCGGCGAGCTGAGTCGTCTAACCGTTGTGCAGTTGATGGATCGCCTCGGGCAATCGGAACACGCGCGCCGATGCTTCTGGTACCCGATGTCGATCGCGACGCTGAACGACGAGCCGAAATCGTCGTCGGCGCAACTACTGGCCGAGGTTCTCAAGCGGGCATTCTTTTCGCGCCGCCGCGACTCGGCTTTCGTTTATTCGCGCGTCGGCCTGAGTGACCTTTACTGCACCGGCGCGAGGCGATTGATCGAACGCGCAGGCGGAACGGTAATGCCGCATTCGATCGTCGAAATGCTGGAGCCGGGCGCGCGAGGCGATGTCGCCAGTGTGCGGCTACGCACCGGGCGGCGAATCGAAGCGTCGGACTTCATCAGCGCGGTGCCGGCGCCGCAGTTGCTGCGCTTGTTGCCCGAGAGCGCGGTTGCGGATCCGTTTTTTTCGCGCCTGGCGGATCTTTCGAGCTCACCGATCATCTGCGTTCACGCCTGGCTCGATCGCGAAGTGACTAATTCACCGTTCATCGGCTTTATCGGCACTACTACTCAATGGCTATTCAACAAACGCCAGATATTTGCACAGCGCGGCGAAGCGCATCCGGGCTACCTGAGCTTCGTCATCAGCGGCGCGCGAAAGCTGGTCGATCTCAGCAACCAGGAAATTCTCGATATCGTGATTAACGATCTGCACGCGATGATTCCTGCGTCGCGCGAGGCCAAAGTCGTGAAGTCGCTGGTGCTGAAGGAGAAAAACGCCACGATGGCGCCGGAGCTGCGTTCGCACGAATTGCGTCCGACGGCGAAAACACCGATTGCAAATTTCTTTTTGGCCGGTGACTGGATCCAGACCGGTCTGCCTGCGACGATCGAGAGCGCCGTGATTTCGGGACGGACCGCAGCCGCCGCGGTTCTCGCGCGGACGGCTGAATAGCTACTTGCTAATCGAATGAGTACCAAGTTAGCGCTGGTAACGGGCGGCAACGGATTCGTAGGATGCCACGTCGTGCGCGCACTCATTGCCCGCGGCGATCGCGTGCGCGTGCTGGCACGTGAGAACGCCGACTTGAGCGCGTTGGTTGGACTGTCGGTGGAGGTCGTGCGCGGCGATCTGCGGTATTTCGATTCGGTCGAGCGCGCGGTCAACGGATGCAACGAGGTTTATCACGTCGCCGCAGATTACCGTCTGTGGCTGACCGATCCGGCGCCGATGTATTCGACCAACGTCGACGGCACGCGGCACATTATTCGGGCCGCGGCCAACGCGGGTGTTTCGCGAATCGTTCATACGAGCACGGTGGGAGCGCTGGGGATTCCGCATCGCGGAGTGGGGCGCGAAGACACGCCGTCGTCGCTGGCCGAGATGACGGGCCACTACAAACGATCGAAGTATATGGCCGAGCAGGCGGCGCTGGAGGCTGCGCGCGCGGGCGTGCCGGTCGTGATCGTGAATCCCTCGACGCCGATTGGCGCGCTCGATTTCAAGCCGACTCCGACGGGCAGGATTATCGTCGATTTCCTGAATCGGCGGATGCCGGCGTATGTGGAGACGGGGCTCAATATTGTCGATGTCGAAAGCGTCGCGCGCGGCCATCTGCAGGCGGCCGAGCGCGGACGAGTTGGCGAGAAATATATTCTTGGCGGCGAGAATCTAACGCTCAAGGAATTTCTCGGACGGCTCGCGACGATTTCCGGACTGCCTGCGCCGAAGATGAGAATTCCGTACGCAGTGGCGCTCGGCTACGCACTCGGCGCTGAAGCGTTTGCGCGTACGGTCACGCGCAGGGCGCCGCGGGCCAGCCTGACCGAGGTGCGGATGGCGCGAAAGAAGATGTTCTTCGACTCGTCGAAGGCATGCGAAGAGTTAGGTTATTCGCCGGGGCCGATCGACGGTGCGATAGCGGCGGCGATAGAATTTTTCCGATCCAAGGGAACGGCGAGGAGCGCCGCGTAGGCCCGCGATGCATCTGCTACTGTCCACGATCGCACTGCGACCGTACGTTTTTATCTTCCTCGCGAGTTTTCTGCTGATCGCGATCGTGAACTTCGGTCTGCGCACGACGATTCTATTCACGGTGTTGACCTACGCCGTTTCGCTCGCGTGCGAATGGTCGTCGGTACGCAACGGATTCCCGTTCGGGCTGTATCATTATATTGACGCGACGCGCGGGCGCGAGATTTGGGTGTTCGGCGTTCCGTTCATGGATTCGCTGTCGTTCACGTTTCTGGCGTTTGCCAGCTACACGGTCGCGCTGCTGCTTAGCTCGCCGCTGTATCGGCGCGGTGCGGACTTTCGGATTCTCGACACTTGGGAAATTCGGCGCGCACCGCGAGTATGGCTGATGGCGGCGCTGTTCATGGTGATGGTGGACATGGTCGTCGATCCGCTGAGCGTGCTCGGCGACAGATGGTTCCTGGGCAGGATTTTCTGGTACGACCCGCCGGGGCCGCATTTTGGCGTGCCCATCAGCAACTACCTGGGATGGTATTTCGTCGCCGCGATCACGATTGCGATTTTCCAGTGGCTGGACGCGACGCTCAATCGCGGTGCGGCGAGACCGGCGGGCTCGGTTCCCGCGATCCCGTCGCGTGCGCTGCTCGGACCGGCGCTCTATGCGGGAATCGTGATCTTCGGAATCACAATGCTGTTCCGAATCAACGCGCCTCAAATTGGATGGGCCGCGGTGTTCATCTACCTGCCCTTCACGGTGCTGGCGATTCATATGATGACCCGCCGCGAATCGTACGGCGACGAAACAGCGATCGAGCGCCATCTCGCAGATTTTCCCTACGAGCGAGATCTCACTGTCTGGAAGCCAACGAGCGCGCATCCGCGAGAACCGCGCCGCGTCACCGCGTAGCGCCGCTTCCAAAATTTCGCTGAGTGTGGCAAGCGTCGGTTATCGAAATACGATGAAGCAGGCGAGGTGACCTGGCATGCTACTCAAGGATAAAGTTGCGTTGATCACGGGCGCGGGTTCCGGAATCGGGCGCGCGAGTGCGATTCGGTTCGCGAAAGAAGGCGCGAAGGTGATGGTCGCCGACATGCGCTCGGAGACGGCGAGCAATACTGCGGCGGAGATCGAGCACGCCGGCGGTGTCGCGAAGTCGGTGTCGGTGGACGTGCGCGTCGGCGCCGAAGTCGAGTTGATGGTCAACGAAACGATCCGCGCGTTCGGCCGCCTCGACATCCTGTTCAACAACGCCGGCGTGTTCGTGCCCAAGACCGCCGTCGATACGAGCGAGGAAGAATGGGACTGGGTCGTTGACGTGTGCCTGAAGGGAGTTTTCTTCGGCTGCAAGTATGCGATCCCGCAGATGATCAAGCAGGGCGGCGGCGTGATCATCAACACGGCCAGCGGCGCGGGAATCGAGGGCGTGCCGAACCTGGGCGCCTACCAGGCCGCGAAGGGCGGCGTCGTGATCATGTCGAAGGGAATCGCGCTCGACTTCGCACGCTACAAGATTCGATGCGTGTCGATTTGCCCCGGCGTGATCGAAACGCCGATCGCCGAGAACTGCAACGTCGTTCCGGCCGGCGCGTCGCGCTTGGGTTGGGAGCGGACGGGTAGCATGCATCCGCTCGGGCGCAATGGGAAGCCGGAAGAGATCGGCGCGCTGGCGGCGTTCCTGGCGTCGGACGAGGCGGGATTCATCACAGGCGTCGCGGTGCCGATCGACGGGGGATTCAGCGCAGGCGCGTTCTTCCCAACGGGTCCCGAGCGCGCTTCGTAACGGCAGGAACCTGGCCCTCGTGCGCGATTGCCGTGAGCGCGTCGGCGATCGCAGCGGTCGCGCGCGAGAGGTTTCGAATCATCCGCGGCAGCTTGAGCATCGTCGCCGGATTGCGCAGCAGGAAGGACGTCGCGGCGAGCGGCTTGACGTTGCCATCCTGGTCGGCCATCGCGGCGCCAACTATTTCATCGTCAACTTCGTCGAGCACGGCCCGAATCGCGACGAATGGGAGTCCGCGCACGGTGGCTTCTGCGGCTATCGCGGCGGTTTCCATGTCCACAGCAATAGCGCCGGTGATTTCCTTGGCGCGTCGTTTCTCGGCGCCGGTCGTGAGTACGCGATGCGACGTCAGGATCGCGCCTGTCGAATACGGGAGACCCGCGATTGCAAGCGAGCGGCCCACAGCGCGCAGCTGTGCGTCGCCGACGGCCGTCACCTGTTCATCAACGTGGCCATCGGCATGAATCGTCATCGTGCGATCGGAGAGCACGAGGTCGCCCGGCTTCAGCCCACTCGAAAGCGCGCCGACGACCCCAGTCCCAATCACCAGGTCGGCGCCGGGAATCAAGTCGAAAGCGCGCCGCGCGGTTTCGGTGGCGCGCTGGTGCCCGATTCCATGGCCAACAACCGCGAACTGTTTGCCCCCGATCTCCGCGCGGAAGCCATGCAAGCCATCGAGCGCGAGCGGCGTGCGACGAACCACGCGGCGCTTGAAGGGCGCGATCTCTCGCGCGAACGCATAGAAGAGAAGAATCAATCGCTTGCGCCCATTCTGATTTGTCAGCGACCCCGCTTGAGCGGACTCCCCGATGCTAGCAAAATTGGGCAGGTGTTTCTTTTCAGTGCTCGCGGTGGCGCAGTTTGAAGCGCTTGATCGTCAATGCCGACGACTTTGGGTTGTCGCCCGAGGTCAACGCCGGCATCATGCGCGCGCATCGCGACGGGATTCTGCGCAGTGCGAGCCTGATGGTCGCGGAGCCTGCAACGCAGGCTGCCGCCGAAATGTCGCGCGACATTCCCGCGCTCGACGTGGGCCTTCACGTAGTGGTCTGCCGGGGACGCAGTCTGCTCGACGCGTCGCGTCTCGGTGCCGCGGTGCGCGCGTCGGGCGAGTTCGTCGACAGCCCCGTCGCCGCGGGGATGCGGTATTTCTTCGACCGCTCGATGCGCGCCGCGATGACCGACGAACTGCGTGCGCAAGTCGAGCGCCATCTCGAGCTCGTCGGCTACCTCAACCATATCGACGGTCATCTGAACTTCCACGTTCATCCGCTGTTCGCGGATATTCTCGTTGACCTCGCCGTCGAATACAAAGTGCCGTGCATCAGGCTGCCGCGCGAGCGCGTGATGACGACGCTGCGCCTGCGCCGCGACCATGCGCCGCGCAAGCTCGTCGAGTCGATTGTCTTTCGCACGCTGTCGCGCCGGACCAGGCGGATGATGACCGCGCGCGGCCTCGCCTCAACGGACGCGCTGTTCGGGCTTCATCAGACCGGGCATCTGAGCGAGGACTACATCCTCGGCGTGCTCGATCGAATCCGCGATGGCACCACCGAACTGTATTTCCATCCGGCGGCTGATATCGGCGCAGTCCCGCCCGCGCTCGCGGCGCAGCTGGAAGTCGAGATTCTCACCAGCCAGCGCGTGCGCGATGCGATCGGCCGAAATCAGATCGAGCTGATCACGTTTGCCGATATCGCGAAGGGCAAACTGGCCGCTTGATTCAACTTTGCATCTGGCGTTGCCTGTGAATCGACATAACTTCCCAACCAGGAGACCAGCTTCATGGCGGAGGTAAAGATTCGGCCTGCGGTGCGCGACGACCTGCCGCGGCTGACGGAGATTTACAACTACTACATCATCAACACGCCAATCACGTTCGACCTGGAACCGTTCGCGGTCGAGGGTCGCGCGCAGTGGTTCGATGCGCACGCGGGCACGGGGCGGCATCGCATGTTCGTCGCTGAGGAGGCTGGCGAGGTCGTCGGCTATGCGTACGCGGGGGAGTTTCGCGACAGAGCGGCGTACGATACGAGCGTCGCGACGTCGATCTACTGTGCTCACGATGCGAAGGGGCGCGGAATCGGTTCGATGCTGTATCGCGCGCTTTTCGACGCGTTGAAGAATGAGGACATCAATCGCCTTTTTGCCGGGATCACGATTCCCAACGACGCGTCGATCAAGCTCCATCGAAAGTTCGGCTTCACCGACGTCGGGGTCTTCACCGAATGCGGCCGCAAGTTCCAACGTTACTGGGACGTCGTGTGGATGGAACGTCCGCTCCGGCTCGCCGGCGAATAAGTTGCTCGCGCATCGAGGCGGTTTGAACTAGGCTGGACAGGTGCGGGGCGCGCGCTCCGCACAATTTTTCACTCGACTGAATATAAGGAAGAGACCAGATGCTCGATCAGGATGGAGCTCCGCTCGCTGATTCTTCGCAGGACTATCGGCTGCCGAAAAACGTCACGCCCAAGCGCTACGAAATTCGCCTGACGCCCGATCTCAAGGCGTTCACGTTTCAGGGCGATGTGAATGTCGCCGTCGTCGTAAACGAGGCGACCGACGACGTCGTGTTGAACGCGCTCGAGCTGGAAATCGACAAGGTGGCCGCGGAGCGCGGCGGAAAATCCCTCAGTGCGAAGGCCGAGCTGGAGCCAGCCAAGGAACGCGCGCATCTCCGATTCGCCGAAAAGCTCTCGCCGGGTGAATGGACGCTGAAGATTGCGTTTCGCGGGATCCTGAATGAAAAGCTGCACGGCTTTTATCGCAGTCAGTACCAGGACGCGCAGGGCAAGACTCACGTTGCCGCGACAACGCAGTTCGAATCAACAGACGCACGTCGTGCGTTTCCATGCTGGGACGAGCCGGAGCTGAAGGCCAGCTACAAAGTGACGCTGATTGTCGATGAGAACCTCGCCGCCATTTCGAATGGCGGACAGGAGAGCGAACGCAAGTTGGTCGGCGGAAAGAAGGAAGTCGTCTTCAAGGAGACGATCCCGATGTCGACCTACCTCGTCGCGTTTATCGTCGGCGAGTTCGACGCGACGGCGCCGGTCGATGCGGGCACGCCGCTTAGAATCGTTCATGTTCCCGGTAAAGAGTCGCTGACCAGTTGGGCGAAGCAGATCGGTGCTTTCTCGCTCAAATATTTCGCCGACTACTACGGGCTCAAGTATCCCGGCGACAAGCTCGACCTGATCGCGATTCCCGATTTCGCGTCGGGTGCGATGGAAAATCTCGGCGCGATCACGTTTCGCGAGACCGCGCTGCTCGCCGATGAAAAGACCGCATCGCGCGCCGAGCTCGAGCGCGTCGCCGACGTAGTGTCGCACGAAAACGCGCACATGTGGTTCGGCGATCTGGTCACGATGCGTTGGTGGAACGGCATCTGGCTGAACGAAGCGTTCGCCACTTTCATGGAGATGCTGGCGGTCCACGCGTGGAAGCCCGAGTGGAAGCGATGGGAAAGCTTTGGCGCCTCGCGAGCTGCGGCGATGTCGATTGACGGGCTTCGCAGCACGCGCCCCATCGAGTACGAGGTGCGCAATCCCGAAGATTGCCGCGCGATGTTCGACATCCTGACCTATGAGAAAGGCGCGGCGGTGCTGCGGATGCTCGAGCAGTACCTTGACGATAACGTCTTTCGCGACGGGATTCGTCTCTACCTGAAGAAGCATCAATTCAACAACACCGAGACCAGCGATTTGTGGGACGCGCTCGAGGCCGCGTCGCGCGAGCCCGCGCGCAAGATGATGGACTCGTGGATCTTCCAGCCCGGCTTTCCGATAATCGACGCATCGCCGAGTGCCGACGGCCGCGGACTCAAGCTCTCACAACGGCGGTTCTTCTATCTCGCCGAAGACAACGACCAGCTTTGGCATGTGCCCGTGATGGTTCGCGCGAAGACCGACAAGGGCGTCTCGACGCACAAGGTGCTGCTGACTACTCGCGACACGACCGTCGATATCCCCGGCAAGCTCGAATGGGCGCTGCTCAACGAGGGCGGCCACGGCTTCTATCGCGTGCATTACGCGCCTGCGCTGCTCGCGGCTCTCACGAAGAATCTCGACGCGCTGCAGCCGATCGAGCGCTTCGGGCTGGTGAGCGACACCTGGGCTGCCACGGTCGCGGGACTCGGACCCCTTAGCGAGTTCCTCAAGATGGCGCGGCTGTTCACCGACGAAACCGACATCAACGTATGGCGCGCGTTGATCGGCCCGTTCTCGTATCTCGACATGATTGCGTCCGACGCGGACCGCCCAGCGCTCGCGGCAACTGTGCGCGAGATCGTCGGTCCCGCCGCCGCGCTTCTCGGCTGGGAGCCAAAGCCCGGCGAGAGCGAGCTAGTGCGCCAGTTGCGCGGCACGCTAATCGGCGCGCTCGGCACCCTCGGCGACGATCCCGAAGTGCAGAAGCGCGCGCAGGAGCTGTACGCGCGCTTCGAGGACAATCCCAAGGCCGCGGATCGCGACCTGATGCCGGCGCTGGCGAATATCCTCGCGTACTGTGGCGACGCCGCGCGTTACGAGGAGTTCAAGCGAAAGTTCAAAGCTCCGCGCACGCCGCAGGAAGAGCAACGCTACCTGTTTGCGCTGGCAAATTTCCGCGATCGCGAGCTGCTCAGAAAAACCATGGCGATGACGATCGACGGAGAAGTGCGGACGCAGAACGCGCCGTACCTGATGCATTCGCTGCTGCTGAATCCCGTGTGCCGTTACGAAGCGTGGGACTTTGCGCGCGCGCATTGGGACGAAATGATTCAAAAGTATCCCGACAACGCGCTGCCGCGCATGTGCGAGGCCGTCGTCGCCCTGCTCGATCGCGAGGACGAGGTGAAGAAATTCTTCGCCGAGCATCGCGTACGCCTCGGCGGCAAGATAATTGATCAGCACCTCGAGCGGTTGAGCGTCGCAGTCGGCTTCCGGAAACGCGAAGGCAAGAACCTGCAAGCAACGCTCAGGGGATAAACGGGAGGAAGGCACGATGACGGAAACGAAGCCGGCCGCCGCCACGATCATCTACGAAGACAAGCCGCTGCATTTCGAGCGCGCGATCGAGGACTCGAATGCGCTGTGGCTCGACACCTCGGAGCTGAAGAAGCTCGCGGGGTGGGAGCTCAAGCCCGAGGGAATATGCCGCGGTGATTTATGCGTGCCGATTCCGCCGGGACGCGAAGAGGAATTCGCTGCGAAGCGTGACGGCGCGACCTGGCTCAACTTCAGCGCACTCGCCGATCAGATGGGCAAGCCGTGGGCCGGCGATTTTCAGAATCGCGTATGGTATTTCGGCGCCGAGGCGGCCGACCGCGGCAACGCGCTCCGAACGCTCGACGCTCCCGATTTCGAGTTGCCCGACCTCGAAGGCAAGCTGCATCGCCTGTCGGACTATCGCGGTAAGAAAGTCTTTTTGCTGGCCTGGGCCTCGTGGTGAGGATGCTCCCTTGACCTGCCCGGGTGGCAGGCGCTGTACGAAGAACTCAAGGACCTGAACTTCACGATCGTCACGGTCGCGTTCGACACTGGCGGCGCGGCCGCGGCGGGCCCGTTCATCAAGGCCGGCAATCCCGCGCATCCTTCGCTGATCGACACGCGGCACGTCGTCGCCGAGCTATACAACATGGTCAACGTGCCGACTGCCGTCTGGATCGACGAATCCGGAACAATCGTGCGGCCGAACGAAGCCGCGTTCGCACTCGATACATTCCGCACGATCACCGGTATCGATTCGGCCCGTTACCTGGACGCGCTCCGCGACTGGGCGAAGAACGGCGCGAACAGCCGCTTCGTCATGAAGCCCGACGAGGTGAAGCGCAAGCTCAAACTGCCGACGCGCGAGCATGCGCAGGCTGCCGCATATTTCAGGCTCGCCGAATATCTATGCGAGACCGGTCATGCGCCCGACGCCGTGCCGTATTTCAAGGAAGCGCGGCGGTTGCGTCCGGAGAGCTGGACGATCACGCGGCAAGCGTTTGCGATGGGCGATCCGGAGCGCGACTACAGCACGACGTTCGTCGACGAAGTGGCCAAGCTGCAGGGCAAACTGTACTATGACCTGCTCGATCTCGACGGCTCTGGGAGCAATCCGGAGCAAGAGCAGGTCGCGAAGGAGGGCGCCGAGCGCCTGCGCAAATTGATCGAGGGGCGCAGTTAGTAGACGTCGGCGCTCGACTAAACTTCGGCATTGACCAGGTAGCGCGATGGCGAAGGCGGACATCCTGATCGGCACCTCGGGCTTTTCGTACAAGGAATGGCTCGGCGGCTTTTATCCGGAGAAACTTCCCGGCGCCAAGATGCTCGAGTACTACGCCGAGCGGATGCCGACGGTCGAAATCAACTACACGTTCCGCGCGATGCCGAAGTCCGCGATGCTCGAAGGATGGGCCGCGCGCACGCCGGCGAATTTTCGCTTCGCGCTGAAGGCTCCGCAGCGAATCACGCACTTCGCGAAGCTGCGCGACGTCAAAGAAACCACTGATACGTTCATCGAGCGCGCGTCGGTCATGGGCGAGCGTCTCGCGCCCGCGCTGTTCCAGCTACCACCGGATCTGAAGCTCGATCTCCCGCTGCTGCAGGACTTTCTTGCGATCCTGAAAAACAGGATTCGCGCCGCGTTCGAATTCAGAAACCGAAGCTGGTTCGACGACTCCGTCATGACCGCGCTGGCCGACAGCGGCGTCGCGCTGTGTATCGCAGAAACCGAAAAGCTCGCGTCTCCGCTCGAGCGAACCGCGCCGTACGTCTATGTGCGATTGCGCAAAGAAACCTACGAGGACGCGGGCCTCGACGAGTGGGTGAAGAACCTCGATCGCCTGGCCACCGGCGCCAGCGAGATCTTCGTCTATTTCAAACACGAGACCTCTGCGCCCGACCTCGCATCCCGCCTGCGCGCAAAGCTTGATCGATCCGGTTAGCGCCTCACGCCAATAGACCTTTGCCCGGGACGTGATTCACCTCGAGGCGGATGCCGTCGGGATCTTCGAACAGCACCGAATAGTATCCGGGTGCCCACGGGCCGTCCTCCGGCGGATGGACGATCTTCGCGCCGATCGTTTTGAGGAAACCGTGAATCTCATCGATGTCGCCGCGCTCACGCGCGCGCAGACACACGTGATGCAGGCCGACGCGGCGTTGCTGAAATTTCTCAGCGCGATACGAATCGTCGCCGCGCATGATTCCGACCGCAGTCCGTCCTCCAACGCAGTACAGCATATCTTCGCCGCGCATGACCGGCTTCATACCGAGATAGACGAGCAGCTTTTCGTAAAATGAATAGCATGCCTCGAAATTGCTGACCGTGAGCATCACATGCGCGACGCCGTTGATTTCCATTTCACTCCTCCATTCTCGTTAGAGAGCGTCGAGCCATTCGTGACCGCGACGTGTTTTCTCGAGCGCATCGCGGAGCCATCGTCGCGCGTCCGCGCTCAACGCCGGCAGCACGTTGTCAAAGTCAATTCGGTCATGCGGCTGCATGTGCTTGGATTTGAACAGCAGCACAATTTCCGGTGCGAGATAGGGAAGCCCCCACAGCGGATGAAATCCTATTCGGGCGAGCGGAATCGTGATCGCCGGATCGCGCCGATATACCCACTCGTGATCGCGCGACTCCGCGAGCATCACCTGGAAGGCCGGCTCTGATTCGTCAGCGCGATACGCGTTGATTTGATGGACCGGCAGTTCGAGACACTCGCCGGGCTTCCAGTCGGCAACTGTTCCGCGGTTAATCAGTCCGTCGGGGTGCGGAATGATTTTTTTCAGCGTAAATCCTTTCAGAGCTTTGTGCAGGAGCAGATGATCGCGGCGCATCACGAGCACGTCGATGTCATGATGCTCGCGCGTGACGCGTCCGAGATGCAGATCGATCGCCCATCCGCCGGCAAAAAGGAAAGGCGCGCGCAGATTTCCGAGCGCGGCTGCGACCTCAAGTAAGGCTTTAGCTTCCTTCTCCACCGCTCTGGGAGCCGGCCTCAGCGTGCCTGGATCATTCGCGACGGCTTCGGCTGTTCGTGGCCGAGAATCGGATGAGGCCGGTACGGCTTCTCGAGCGCCGCGACTTCGTCGGGCGTGAGTTTCACGTCGACGGCCGCGATTGCCTCCTTCAGATGCGCGAGCTTGGTCGCGCCGATGATCGGGGCGGTGACGCCAGGCGCCTGCAGGATCCACGCGCACGCGACCTGCGACGGCGTGATGCCGCGCTCTTTGGCGATCTGCTCGACGACGCTCAACACTTCGAAGTCGTACTCACGGAAGTACATGTTCCTGGCGAAGTCGTCGGTCTTGGCGCGGGCAGTTGGACCGGTGCCCGCCTTTTCGCGATTGCCCGCCAGGAATCCGCGCGCGAGCGGGCTCCATGGAATCAGGCCGACGCCGCTGTCGATGCATAGCGGATTCATCTCGCGCTCTTCCTCGCGATAAACGAGGTTGTAGTGGTTTTGCATCGAGACGAACCGGTGCCATCCGTTTTCTTTCTGCAGCGCGAGCGCCTTGGCGAACTGCCACGCAGCCATCGAGCTGGCGCCGAGGTAGCGTACTTTGCCGGCGCGCACCAACGAGTCGAGCGCCTCGAGGGTTTCCTCGATCGGTGTCGTGTAGTCCCATCGATGGATCTGGTAGAGGTCGATGAAATCCGTCTTGAGGCGGCGCAGCGACGCGTCGCATGCTTCGAGAATATGTTTGCGGCTGAGGCCCGCGCGATTGAGGCCCGACGCCATCGGCCCGTGCACCTTGGTCGCGAGGACGACTTCGTCGCGCTTCGCCATCTCGCCGAGCCATCGCCCGGTGACCTCCTCGCTTGCTCCGACTGAATAAACATCAGCCGTGTCGAAGAAGTTGATGCCTGACTCGACGGCGGTAGCGAAATGATCGCGCGCCTCGTCCATCGTGAGCACCCAGTCGCGCCATTTCTTGTCCCCGTAACTCATGCATCCGAGGCAGATGCGTGAGACGGTGATTCCGGTTTTGCCTAGTTTTGAGTACTGCATGATTTCTCCGAATTTCTTTTCAGGTTGAAGATTCCAGCGTTGAGCCAAAAATCCGGCGCGCGCTCGCGCGAGTCAAGGAGATTCAGGGAGGGGCGGGCTTTGCGACTGCGGTGTGTAGCGGGCGAAGGTCGAAGCCGTGGTCATGAACGAAGTTTGTGCGGACGATTGCCAACAGGAAGGCATCAACCAGCACCGCAATGAAAATCACGGAGATGAAAACGTAGCTGGTCGGCCGAGGCGCGTCGCCGTTAGCCATAAGTACGATTAATAGCACGAAGACTATTTTCACGCAGTGGCGCTATTTCATTGCCTCGTCCAGAATATTAGGATGCTGGGCTGGCCGATTGGTCAGGCCGGGATTATCGCGACCGAAGACTAGCGAATTGTGTGCGTAGGCGTTGCGCACGGAAAGATGCGACGCCGGAGGAACGACATGCGGATCCTTTTCGTACATCCGAGTCCGCTTATGTACAGCGAGATTTATTTGCGGCTCGAACCGCTGGGGATGGAGCGGGTGGCGGCGGCGACGCGTGCGGCCGGCCACGACGTCAGAATCATCGACCTCCAGATTTTCAAGCATCGCGATCTCTTCGCCGAACTCGAAAGCTTCCGCCCCAATGCGGTCGCCTTCTCGCTGAACTATCTCGCCAACGTGCCCGAGGTGATCGATCTCGCCAAGGATGTGAAGCGGCTGATGAAGGACTGTTTCGTCTTCACCGGCGGGCACAGCGGCTCGTTCGTCGCGGACGAAATCCTCGAGCATGCGGACGGCGCGATCGACGCAGTCATCCGCGGCGAGGGTGAGACGGCGACGCCGATGCTGCTCGACGCGATCGGTACCGGCTCGATCGCGAAGGTCCCCGGTGTGCTGACTACGCAAGGGGCGGGGCCGACGCCGGTCATGCTCGACGACCTCGACAAGTTCTTTCCGGCGCGCGACCTCGGGCGCCGGCGCAACAAATATTTTATCGGCGTGCTCGATCCATGCGCGTCGATCGAGTTCACCCGCGGCTGCCCCTGGGACTGCTCGTTCTGTAGCGCGTGGACGTTCTACGGCCGCAGCTATCGCAAATCGACGCCCGAAGCGGCGGCCGAAGACATGCTGTCGATCAAAGAGCCCAACGTCTTCATCGTCGACGACGTTGCGTTTATCCATCCCGAGCATGGGTTTGCGATCGGCAATGAAATCGAGAAGCGGAAGATCAAAAAGCAGTACTACCTCGAGACTCGCGCCGACGTGCTGTGTCGCAATCCGGAGGTTTTCCGCTATTGGCGCAAGCTCGGCATGGAGTACATGTTCCTCGGGCTCGAAGCGATCGACGAAGAGGGCCTGAAGCTGCATCGCAAACGCTCGTCGATGGGCGTCAACTTCAAAGCACTCGAAGTCGCGCGCGAGATCGGACTGACCGTCGCGATCAACCTGATCGCGGATCCGTCATGGGACGAGAAGCGCTTCGAGGTGATCCGCGAATGGGCGATAAGTATCCCCGAGATCGTTCATCTGACGGTGGCGACGCCGTATCCCGGCACCGAGCTGTGGTTCACGGAATCGCGCAAGCTGACGACGCTCGACTACCGGCTGTACGACATCCAGCATGCCGTGCTGCCGACCAAGCTGCCGCTGCTGCAGTTCTACCAGGAGCTGGTGAAGACGCAGGACGTGCTCAATCGCAAGCATCTCGGATTCGCTGCGCTGAAGTCGGTGGCGTCGATCGCGGGCAAGCTCGCGCTCAAGGGGCAGACCAACTTCATCAAGATGCTGTGGAAGTTCAACAGCGTGTACAATCCCGACCGTCAGTTCGCCGAGCACGCGCGCGAAACTAAGTACGCGATGCGTCCGCCGTCGATGCATACCGACGGACGTCCAGCGGCCGACAAGCTCTACATCCACATGCCGAAGCCGTCGCGTCCGGCAGCCCCGGCGCCTGCGGCTGGCGGTAGGTGAACGAACTGGAATTTTAGTGAAACCCGGCTGGGTTTCGCACTTCCTTGGGCAGGGTGACCCCTGCACCCAGTATTAAGACCATCTGCGCGTCGTCTAAGCCGCTATCGGTTCCTGCTGGTTGCGGAGTGCGTTGAATACTACCGGCGGCACCCGCAGGCGATCGTCTGACTCGTAGATCCTGCGGACTTCGGGGAACGACTCGTCGTCGGCGAGCGTCAAAGCGGCGACGCGATCCAGCAACGCCTTTTTGTCGGTGGTCAGGGACTCGTCGTTCAGATCCATCAGTCCCCAGACGTCCCACGGCAGCATCTCCATTCGATTTAGCGACGCCAGGTCGCGCAGCACGTTGCCGGCGACGAACCACAGTCCGGCCAGGTGGACGTGCGTGAGGCCGAACGCCGCCGGATCGGCAAGACCGGAGCGGCACATCTGCCACGCGTCGCCGGCGATGATGAAGCGGTTGCGCGGCACATCGAGCGGATTGAAATCGAGATTGAATGCCTTCCGCTGTACGGCGTCCATCTGCGCGTCCACCAAGCTCCATCCCGCCTTGCCGGCGTCCCAATACTCGCACACCCAATGGTCTTCGAACTTGCCGGCGTTGAAGTACGCGCCGAAACCGCATCGCGGCCGCGCGGGAATGCCCTGATGGCGGAGCATCGCGGACAGCATCAACGAGAAATGACGGCATACGCTGGGCAGTCGGCGCGAAGTCTCGCGCGCGACTGTGAGCGGACGCGGGTCGAGCTCGTGAATCCGCGACAGCATCTGCGCTATCGGACGAATGTGCCCGTCGTCGCGCTGCTCCTCAGTCAGCGTGAGACCATACAGAAAAGGCGCGATGTCGCGATGAATCAGCACGCCTTGTACGACTTCGCATAGCGACCCGAGGTCACGGGGCAGGGCGCGGAATTCAGCTGCGCGCGCTCCTAGAGCCGTCATTGGACCATCGCTGGTGTAGTATTCTTTTGGATTTTCCATGTTCCGATCTCCGTTCGTGGCGCGTGCTATGCGGCCGGATTGCGGACGCAAGCGAGATACCGCGCGAGATTTCCAAGTGCGGATTCCCATCCGGGCCGAATCGCCGAATTTGATATCTCTTCGATTATCGAGCAGGCGTCTCGGACCGCGTCGGATTCGGTGGCGGCGGCGCCAATCATGCCGTTGCGACTGGTGTTGGCGACGAACCAGAACCAGCTCTGCTGAGCGGTCCAGACCTCGAAGGCGACGCCTAAATGATTTTTGCTGATCCGCATAACAATCTCCTCGCGAACTTCATCGACCCAAATCCTCTAACCCCTACTGATAGTCGTTTGTGAGATGGCCAAATCGACAACCAGCTTTCTTTGGGTCTCGAACCTCCTGTCAGGCCGCCGCCAGGTATTCGGCCAGGCATTCCAGCGAGCTGCTCCATCCGCTCTGATGCTCGTCGCGAGCCGTGACCGACTCGAAGATCTCCTGACGCAGCGTCAACCTGGTTTTCTCTCCCAGATCGGCGAAGGTGACCGTGACCACCGTTTCGTGACCGAGCGGGCCGTTCTCATTTTCGTGCGCCCACGTGAAGACCAGCCGATCTGGTTCGACGACCTCTCGGAAGACGCCTCGGACCCAATGTTCGCGGCCTTCAGGGGAAACCATGCAGCAGCGCCACGAGCCACCGGGGCGCGGATCCAACGTATACGAGGGTACCGTGAAACCACGCGGTCCGAACCAGCGGGACAAGTGCTGTGGCTCTATCCATGCCTTGAAGACGAGACTCCGCGGTGCCTGGAACACGCGCTCGACGACGAGCGCTCGCTCCATCGATTCGGCAGCTTCGCTGTTGCTTGCGGACATGTTTTCTCCTCCCTTCAGGCCGCCGCCAGGTATTCGGCCAGGCAATCGAGCGAGCTGCTCCATCCTTTGCCATGCTCGTCGCGCGCCGTGACGGACTCGAAGACTGCCTGGTGCAGGGTAAGTTTCGTTTTGCCGGCTTGTTCGGCGAAGGTCAGCGTGAGGATGGTTTCGGGACGCGTCGGGTTGCCGTTGGCGTCCGCCCAGTTGTACGTGGACACGAGCAGCTCGGGCGGGACGATCTCGCGATAGACACCCTGCAACCAATGATCGGTGCCCGCGGGCGAGCGCATGTGGAAGCGATAGGAGCCGCCCGGCCGCACGTCCATTTTGCAGTCGATGGCGACGAAGCCTCGCGGACCCATCCACTGTTTCTGGCGCTCGGGCTCTGTCCAGGCTGCGAAGACCAGGTCGCGCGGCGCGTCGAAGACACGTTCGATTACGAGTACGCGCTCGGCAGGTTCCATAACGGCGGCATTTGCTGTGGCCATGTTTTTTCTCCTTAAGTTGAGTCCGGCTAAATTCCCGGTCGATCATCCACCCGAGAGCGCGGGGTAAATCCACACCTCGGAATCATTCGAAACCTGGGTTGCGCCGCCTTGTGCGAAGCGCACGTTCTCGCCGTTGACGAATACGTTGACGTGGCGGCGGATGTTGTTCTGATCGTCGAGCACGCGCTGGCGAATCGCAGGGTAGTCGCGCCCGAGCATCACGAACGCCTCGCCGACCGTCATGCGCATGTCGAGTGGCAGGCTCATCTCGAGGACTTCCTTGTCGCCGGCCCATCGACGAAGCGCGGATGGCAGATGAAAAAGCATCGCAATACTCAGGCGACCTCGACAGCTTTCACGCATAGCACCCCGGGCAGCCAATCAGCGATCGACTCCCAGCTCTCGCCCTCGTCGCGCGACGCGAACAGATGGCCGCCGCGCGTGCCGAAGTAGAGGCCGGCGGGATCGAGGCTGTCCGACGTGAACGCGTCGCGCAGCACTGAGAAGTAACAGTCGCGCTGCGGCAGACCCTTGCCGAGCGGCTCCCATGACTCGCCGGCATCGCGCGTACGCCACACTTTGACGGCGGCTTCGAGCGGCACGCGAAAATTATCGGACTCGAGTGGGATCAGATACGCGGTGTTGGCGCGGCTGGGATGAGCGACGAGAGGAAAGCCGAACACCGATGGAAGTCCTTCGGCGATATCGATCCACGAATCGCCGCCGTCGTCGGTGCGATAGACGCCGGGATGATTCTGTAGGTAGATGCGCTCCGGATTTTTCGAATCGTAACGCATCTTGTGTGCGCATTGCGGACCGAAATGCGGTGCGTGGGGCGGACCTTGCTCCATCCTGATGCCATTGTTGCGACGCGTCCACGATTCGCCGCCGTCTTCGGTGCGATACATCCCGGCCGACGAGATGCCGACGTACATGCGTTTCGGATCGCTCGGATGCGGCAGGATCGTGTGGAGACAGAGTCCGCCGAATCCTGGCAACCAGAATGGACGCTCGGGATGATTTAGCAGGGACTCGATGGGACGAAACGTCTCGCCGCGATCGTCGGAGCGATAGAGCGCGGCGGGATCGGCACCGGCGAACACCACGTCGGAGCCGACGAGCGGTGCAGGTTCGAGCGCCCAAATCGCATTCAACGAGAGGCCGCTGCCCGCGGGAAATTTCACGTTGCCGTCTGCGGGTTCATCCCAGCTCGCGCCGAAATCGTCCGACCGACTCACCAGCGCACCCCAGTGCATACTCATGTGGCCGACGAGGATGCGCGGCGCGCCGTGATCCGGAAGGTACGCCGTCGAAAACACGGCCTGACCTTTGAAGTAGGGCCCGGCGATGCGGAACTGTCGACGATTGCGATCGCTGCTGAAAATGAAAACGCCCTTGACGGTTCCGACGATCAGGATGACGTCGCCGCTTTGCGGGTTGATTGAATCTGCGCGTTCCATGACTACCTCCAGAATTATTCGCAGCCTCGATCAGGCAGTTGCCACGTACTCGGCGAGACGATCGAGCGAGCTGCTCCAGCCGCCGCGATGCGAGTCGCGCGACGCGACCGACTCGAAGACTCCGTTGTGCAACGTCAGCCGGGTCTTCCCGTCATGCTCCTCGAACGTCACCGTCGTCACCGTTTGATAGCCGGGCTTGCCGTCCGCATCGAGCCAGCCGCCGGACATCACAAGGCGCTCCGGCTCGACGATTTCGCGATAGACGCCCTGCACCCAGGAGTCCCGACCTTCGGGCGAGCGCATGCAGAAGCGATACGTGCCACCGGGCCGGAAATCCATCTCGCAGACGGGGAGGGTGAAGCCGCTGGGGCCCCACCAATGCGCGAGGTGTCGTGGATCGGTCCATGCCTTGAACACGAGATGGCGAGGCGCGTCGAACACGCGCGTGATTGTGAGCTCGCGATCCGTCGATGACTCAGTTTCAGCGGTGGATGTCATTGGACACCTCCTTCTGATTTTTCTGCGCTCATAGCTTCACAACTTCATGCTTCGAGGAACGCCTCGAGGCGTTCGAGGCTTTGCGTCCAACCCATCTTCATTCCGTTGAGATGCGTCGCGGCCTTGGCGGTCGTCTTGACGACGCGCACATCCAGCGTGAGTTTCGTTTTGTCGCCTTGCTCGGCGAAGGCCACAGTGGTCAGCACTTCAAAGAGCGGATTGCCGTCTTCGTCCAGGGCACCGCTGGTGAAAGAGAGCCGTTCGGGCGGCGCGATCTCCTGAAACACGCCGGTCATCGGATAGACGGTGCCGTCGGGTCCGCGCATGTGAATGAGGATTGAGCCGCCGGGCCGCACGTCCATTTCGCAAACCGGATTGGTGAAGCCAGCCGGCCCCCACCATTTCGCGACTTGCACCGGATCGGTCCACGCCTTGAAGACCAGCTGCCGCGGCGCGTCGAAGATGCGCGTCAGGTGGAGCTCGCGCGGGGGCGACTGACCCGCAGACTCAGACATTGTCGCGTCCGTGGTCATTGTCCCGCTCCTTCGCAATTGATCATCCAGGGTGTGCCGAATCGATCGATGAGCATGCCGAAGCGGATCGCAAAAAAAGTCTGCTGCAGCGGCATCTGCACCGAGCCATCGACCGCCAACGCGTTGAATATCCTTTCCGCATCGGCCGCAGTGTCGACGCTGAGGGACACGCAGATACCTTTCATCGGTACAGGGCGATCAGGCGGAGCGTCGGAGCCCATCAATACTTTGTCGCCCACGGTCATGCGGGCATGAATGATCTTGTCGCGCCAGTTAGCCGGCACTTGATCCGCTGCCGGCGACTCCTCATGCGTCATCATCATGAGGATTTTGCCGCCGAGAGTTTTTTCGTAGAACTTGAAGGCGTCTGCGCAATTGCCGTTGAAGGTCAGATATGGATTCAGCTGCATGATGTGCTCCTTAAATGAGTCGAATATCTTTCAGTTAGATCGACGCCAGGTATTCGTCCAGCCGATCGAAAGTTCCAGCAAAGCCCTGCTCCATTGATTCCTTACCGTCGTAGAAAGTCTTGCGCTCGGACTCGTTCGCATTTATCGGCTTCGTCCGAATAGTGACTGTCGTGCGGCCCTGCTGCTCCATAAACGTCGATGAGCTCAGCATTTCCAGCGGCCAGGTCGGGCTCAACGGATGCCGAACCGGGTTGCCCTTCTCGTCGGTAAACGAAGTGACGATGACCATCCGCTCGGGCGCGACGATTTCGCGATAGACCCATTTACCGAACATGTCGCGGCCGTCAGGCATTCGCTGGCTGTAAAGAAAGACGCCGCCGGGGCGGAGGTCCAGCTTGTGGACTCGCGTCGTGAAGCCCTTGGGTCCCCACCAATGCTCGAGGCGCTCAGGTTCGGTGAACGCCTTCCACACCAGCTCTCGCGGCGCATTGAAAACGCGCGTAATGACCAGCTCACGATCGGTATCGGCGGCACCGGTTTTTTCGGCGAGATCTTGCGTCATCATCCAATCTCCTTTGCGTTGCGTTGATTCCGGGCGGCCTTCGCCACGTACTCGGCGAGGTGGTCAATAGCTTCGCCCCATCCGCGCACATGGTCGTCGCGGACCGCGACCGATTCGAAGATCGCCTGATGCAGAGTCATGGCGGTCTTCCCATCAAGGTCAGCGAAGGTCACCGTCACGATCGATTGATGTCCCGGCTTGCCGGCCTCATCTTCAAAGGCATAGCTGAAGACCAGCCGCTCCGGCTCGACGACCTCGCGATACGCGCCCACCTGCCGATCTTCGACTCCATCGGGCGATCGCATACGCAGACGCCAGGCGCCAGCTACGCGAACATCCATTTCGCACGAGACCACGGTGAATCCGTGCGGTCCCCACCATTTCGCGACTTGCACTGGATCGGTCCACGCCTTGAACACGAGATGCCGCGGCGCGTCGAAGATGCGCTTGATGGTGAGTTCGCGCGCGGGATCGATGGCGGCGTTACTTCTTGCGGCCATTGCTCTTCTCCTTCTTTTGCGATTCGCGCTTCTGCAGGTCGCGCAGATATTCCTCCAGGCGATCGAAACTCTCCTCCCAGAAACGGCGATAGTGCTCGAGCCAGTCGGACGCGTCCTTGAGCGGACCCGCCGCGAGCCGGCACGGCCGCCATTGCGCTTCGCGACCGCGCTGAATCAGGCCGGCGCGCTGCAGCACTTTGAGATGCTTGGAGATTGCGGGAAGGCTCATCTCGAACGGCTCGGCCAGCTCGGACACCGAAGTTTCGCCCGAGGCGAGGCGAGCGAGGATCGCGCGCCGGGTGGGGTCGGCGAGGGCTGAGAACGTTGCGTTGAGGCGATCCGGCGACATTGCTGTTGTGAACCAGTTAGTTAAATAACCTACAGGTTAAATACAACCTGAGACGGCATGTGTCAAGCGCTCGAAAATCCACAAACGGAATTATTTTCCTGAGAACTTGGGAGCGCGTTTGGCCAGGAACGATGCGATTCCTTCGCGCCCGTCTGCCGTGCGACCCATCGCGGAGATATACTCCGTCTCCAGCGCCATCTGCGCTTCTAGGGTGTTGGTCGAGCTCTCGACCATCAGGCGCTTCACGCCGCCGAATGCAGCGGTCGGTCCAGCCGCGAGTTGTGCAGCGAACTTGCGCGTCTCGCTCGCAAGATCAGCATCGGGCACGACTCGGGTCACGAGTCCCATGTCGGCCGCCTCGCGCGCAGAGAGCACGCGATTCGTGATCGCGAGCTCGATCGCACGCCGGTAGCCGACAATGCGCGGCAGAAAGTACGTCGATGAGCCGTCGGGAGTGAGTCCGGCGCGAGTGTAGGCCATCGTGAACTTCGCTGATTCGGCCGCAATCGGAAAATCGCACGAGATGGCGAGGCTGAATCCACCGCCGGCCGCGCTGCCTTGAATCGCCGCGACCACCGGCGCGTTCATGCGCGCGAAATGCGCGATCGCTTGATGCAGGTGAAGGGTCACCTGCTCCAGGAAACCCGGTAGCTCGCCCTCGGGCTGCGCGGCGAAGGCCTTCAAGTCACCACCCGCACAGAACATTTTGCCCGCGCCCGCCAGCAGGACGGCGCGAATGTCGGGATCGGTGGCGCATCGACGCGCGGCGTGGCGAATCTCCGACGCCATCTCGAGATTTATTCCGTTCGCCGCATCGGGACGATTGAGCGTGATATGCGCGACGTGCTCGCGCACTTCGAACAGGATCAGCGAATAATTCGCCATGGCCTGGCCTCCGGTATTCTCAGATCGATTTGTACCAATCGGCGAGCGCGACTCCGATTTCATTCGGCGAGTCTTCCTGCATGAAGTGGACGCCCTTGACCGTCACCTCGCGCTGATTCGACCATTTGCGGCAGTACTCGCGCTGCGCGCCGATCAGGATTGCGCCGGGCTCGGCATTGACGAACAGCTTCGGCGTCGCGCTCTTTTCGAGCCACTTCGAATAGTTGTCGGCGATCGCGACGACATCCTGCGGCTCGCCTTCGATTGGAATTTCGCGCGGCCATGTGAGCATCGGGCGTCGCGACTCGCCCGGCTGCAGGTAAGGCTTACGATAGACGTTCATTTCCTCGTCGCTGAGCTTGCGGATAACGCTGCCGGGCAGGATGCGTTCGACGAAAATATTGTTCTTCAGAATCATTTCTTCGCCCGCAGGACTGCGAAGCGCCTTGAAGATATCTACCGCGGTCTTCGACCATTCCGACCATTGCAGCGGCCTGACGATCGCTTCCATGTACGCGATACCCTTGACGGCCTCGGGATGCCGCGCAGCCCAGTGAAAGCCGAGCGCCGAGCCCCAATCGTGCACGACCAGCGTGACGCTGCGCTTGAGATTGAGGCCCTCGAAGAACGCGTCGAGATGCCTGGAATGATCCACGAAGCGATACGTGCCGGTTGACGACGGACCCGACGCGCCCATCCCGATTAGGTCGGGCGCGATGCATCGCGCGAGCGGCGCGACGTGAGGAATAATGTTGCGCCAGAGATACGACGAGGTCGGATTGCCGTGCAGAAAGACGACGGGATCGCCGGCGCCGGTGTCCGCGTACGAAATCCAGCTGTTGATGAGTTCGAGTTTTTTGCGCGGATGCGGATCCGCAGCCGAAATTGTTTTCTCAGTGTCGCTCATGATGCCGTCTCCTCGAGGCGAGTGATCCGACTGATACGACGCCGCCGATCAGCACGCAAGCCATCATTCGCGATTGCCTCGTCCGCTGTATAATGCGTCTTCGCTTTTCGTTGAACCTCATGATTCGCGGCCAGACAAAATTTCCGCTCGATCGATTCCTGGTCGAGAATCTCGTCTGCCCGCGCGATCACCTCGACCTCGACGCCGCCGTCGACGTTCTCTCTTGCGCACAGCAGCATCGCTATCGCGTCGTCGGCGAGATCCCGGTGATGCTGCTCGACGACGTGCCGCAGACGCTCGCCGTCGCGACCGATTCGCTGCGCGCGACTTCCGACGGCACTGAAGCTCCGACCCAGCCGCCTGCGAGCGGCGTCGACGCCTACGTGCAGCGCGCGATCGCTGCGACGGGCGGACACTTCTACGAGGGGCTGATCGGCTCGCTCACGGAATATCCGATCCCCGAGCTGCGCCTCCAACCAGCGTCGGGACCGGGGCAGTACCTGCTCGACATCGGATCGAATTGGGGCCGATGGTGTGTGGCGGCGTCGCGGCTCGGTTACGAAGCAGTCGGAATCGACCCGGGTCTCGTGTCGATCCAGGCAGCCTCCCGCGTCGCGCGACAGCTCGGCGCACGGGCGCGCTTCGTCGTCGGCGACGCGCGCTACCTGCCGTTTCGCGATTCGGTGTTCAGCGTGGCGTTCTCCTACAGCGTGTTGCAGCATTTCGCCAAGCCCGACGCATCGCGCGCATTCGGCGAGGCCGGCCGCGTGCTCATGCCGGGCGGGCGCGCGTTGATCAAGATGGCGAATGTTTACGGCCTGCGATGCCTCTATCATCAGGCGCGTCGCGGCTTTCGCGAACCTGCCGGATTCGAGGTCCGCTACTGGACGCCGCGCGAACTGAAAGACGCCGCCTCGCGGCTGATCGGGCCGACCACGCTTTCGGTTGACGGCTACTTCAGCCTCAATCCGCAGCAGTCCGATCTGCGTCTGCTGCCCGCGCGATATCGCATGCTCGTGCGCGGGTCCGACGGCTTGCGTGCTGTCAGCGAGTGGATGCCGCCGATGCTCCAGTTTGCCGACAGCCTCTACCTGAGCGCGCGAAAACCGTAGCGCTACCGGCGGTTGCCCTCGCGGGTGCGGCGGGCGCAAAATCCCCGCAGTCAGCAACCGTCGAGTATCGCGAGGACAATCCGATGGCCGAAAATCGCAAGCGTAAGTTCTGGGGATGGGGCTACGAGGATCAGGGGCCGACTCCCGAACAGCAGAAGCATATGGCCGAGCGGATGGCCAAGCGATTTGGACTCGGGCCGCTCGAACTGACGCCGCCGCCAAAAGAGAGCGATCTGAATTTGCGCGCACCGCGCGTGAAACCACCGGCGTCGCTCGAATCGATTTGCTCGACTGCCACCCACGAGCGCGCGGGCCATACTTACGGCAAGGGATCGCGCGATATTCGGCGGGCGTTCCGCCGGGACTATCCGAATCCGATCGACGTGGTCGCGTTTCCGCGCAATGAGAAAGAACTGACTGCGGTGCTCGAATGGTGCGACGGCTCGCAGATCGCGGCGGTGCCATACGGCGGCGGCTCCAGCGTCGTCGGCGGAGTCGAGCCTCCCGAGGGCGACCGCTATCGAGGCGCGGTTTCGATCGATCTGATGCATCTGGACAAAGTCGTGGAAGTCGACAAGGTCTCGCGCGCGGCGCGGATTCAAGCCGGCGTGTATGGCCCTGCGCTTGACGCGCAGTTGAAGCCGCACGGCCTGACGATTCGCCATTTTCCGCAGTCGTTCGAGTTCTCGACCCTCGGCGGATGGATCGCGACCCGGTCCGGCGGGCATTTCGCGACGCTGTACACGCATATCGACGACTTCGTCGAATCGCTGCGCGTCGTGACTCCGTTGGGTGTCGTCGAGTCGCGGCGCTTGCCCGGCTCAGGCGCCGGCCCGAGCCCCGATCGGGTGTTCATCGGTTCTGAGGGAATTCTCGGCGTCATCACCGAGGCCTGGATGCGCCTTCAGGATCGGCCGACATTTCGCGCGGGCGCGTCGATTCCGTTTCCAAGCATCTTCAAAGCGGCGGATGCCGTGCGCAAGATTTCGCAGGCCGGACTCTATCCCGCGAACTGCCGCGTGCTCGACGAGGGCGAAGCGTTCAATTCCGGCGCGGGCAACGGCGAGGAGGCCGTGCTTGTGCTCGCATTCGAGTCGGCGGACCATCCGCTGGAACCGTGGATGAAGCGGGCGCTCGAGTGCTGCGCCGATCACGGCGGTAAAATTCCGGCGGAAGCGGCGAAGACTCGCACCGACGCCGAGGCGACGCACGAGGGATCTGCCGGCGCCTGGCGCAACGCGTTTCTGAGCGCGCCCTACCTGATGGACACGGTGGTGGCGATGGGGATGGTGAGCGACACGTTCGAGACCTCGATCACGTGGGAGCGATTTCCGGATTTCCACCGCCAGATGATGGAGTCCGCGCGCGCCGCAATCACGCGGGTGTGCGGCAAGGGCACGGTCACGTGCCGATTCACGCACGTCTATCCCGACGGGCCCGCGCCGTACTATACGATCCTCGCGCCGGGCAAACGCGGCTCCGAGATCGAACAGTGGGACGAAATAAAAGCGGCGGTGTCGGACAAGCTGATAAAGCTGGGCGGCACGATCACGCATCATCACGCAGTCGGCCGTTACCATCGGCCATGGTACGACCGCCAGCGCCCGGAAGGATTCGCGCTCGCTCTAAAGGCAGCGAAGAAGGCACTCGATCCACACGCGATCCTAAACCCAGGCGTGCTGATCGATCCGTGAAACGGCCTTCTGTCTCCTCTCCCTGTTAGGGAGAGGATGAAGGTGAGGGTCCGATTACAGCGCTATTCGCGCGATTCAGGATTCTGCTCCCTTCCTGAATACCCGTCGGGACAGTCCAGCAAACCTCTTCCCTCAGCGAGAGGCCAGGATCCTTAGTCGTCGATCTTTAATTGTTTCTTCGCCGCCTCGGTCATCATGTGCGGCGTCCATGGCGGGTCCCACACGATCTCGACGCATGCGTCATCGCAACCGGGGATGCCGAGCAGCTTCTCCTGGATATCCTGCGTGATCATCATGCCCATCTGGCAGCCGGGCGCCGTCAGCGTCATCGTCACGTTGACGACGCGGTTCTCGATCTGAACGCCGTAAATAAGTCCGAGGTCCACGAGATTGACCGGTATCTCGGGGTCGTAGCACTCGCGCAGCACTTCGTAAACGTCGGCTTCGGTCGGTGCGGGCGAATTCTCCATAGTGCAGAGTCTAGTATATAAGAGGGTGGGTGCGCGCGATATGCGCGGTCCCCAACGGTGCAACATGCCTGACAAAGAAGAACTCTACGACGAAGCTATCGACGCATACGCCGACGACAAGTTCGACGAAGCGATCGAATTGTACAAAAGAGCGCTCGAGATCGATCCGAAGTACGTCGATGCGATCCACGGAATGACGATGTGCTACCAGGCCAAGGGAGATCTCGACGCCGCGATCGAGCTGACGAAAAAGTATATCGCGCAGGAACCGGAAGACATCCTGGCCTACACCAATCTCAGCATGTTTTACCAGAAGAAGGGAATGGTACCCGAAGCGGAAGCGGCTGGCGCAGAGGCGCGGCGGCTCGATTGGAAGCGACAACTCAAGGAAGGCAAGAAGTAGGGGCGCGATGAAACTCAAAGACGAAGTTGTACTGATCACCGGCGGTGGCTCGGGACTCGGGCGCGAGATGGGACTGACGTTCGCGCGCGAGGGCGCGAAAATCGGCGTCAACGACATCAGGCCAGAGTCGGCGCAAAACGTCGTGACCGAAATCGAGCGCGCAGGCGGCAAAGCTCGGCCGTCCGTCGCGGACGTGTCGAGCAGCGCGGCCGTCGCTAAGATGTTCGCGGACTTCGTCGCGGCGTTCGGCACGATCGACATCCTGATTAATAATGCCGGAATCGGACGGACTCGCGAGGCGAGCGAAGCGATCCCCACTCATCAGAAGACCGACGAGGACTGGCACAAGATGCTCTCGACGCATCTCGACTCGACGTTTTTCTGCACCCGCGAGGCGCTCAAGGTCATGATCCCGAAGCAGTCGGGCCGCATCATCAATCTCGGCTCGATCGCGGGCATGACGGGGCTCGCATTCGCGTCGGACTACTGCGCGGCCAAGGGCGGGATCATCTCTTTCACCAAGTCCGTCGCGCGCGAAGTGGTGCCGCTGGGGATTCTGGTCAATTGCATCGCGCCGGGATTCATCGACACTCCTATGACCTCGTTCATCGACGGCGACATGCGCAAACAGATCGAAGCGATCACGCCGATCGGGCGTTTCGGCCAGCCCAGCGACATCGCGGCCGCGGCGCTGTTCCTCGCCTGCGAGGATTCGAAGTTCATGGTCGGCCAGGTGATCAGCCCCAACGGCGGCTATGTGATTTGAACGTCGAGAAGTCAGCGCTGGAGCGAATCGGATGCATCTATCACTTGTGACCTTCAACTATCAGAGCGCGGATCTCGAGGCGGAAGAGCGCAACTACCTTACGCATCATGTCGATCTGGCCAGACGCTTCAAGGGATTGCGACAATACTACACGGGCCGCCTGATGAAGGTCGCAGGCAAGCAACCCGATCGGATTCGCGCTGCGTTACTCGCCTACGAAAACGCGGCCGCGGCCGCATCCGCGCTGCAATCCGACGTTTTGCCCGCCCTCATCGCCGATACGCAGGCGCATCTCAAGGACGTCGCTTCGGTTGCGGTCGATGCGGAAGTGGTCGTGCCGTTCGACTCGAGGAATGCAGGCCAGCGATGCTTCGTCATGGTCGCGCAGTTCGATCTCGAACAGAGTGCGGGACCCGACGCGGCGGAGAAACATTATCTCGGCACCCACGTGGGCATCGCGCGCAAACTTCCCAACTTGCGCAACTATCTCATCGGCAAGTTTATCAAAACGCTCGGCATTGAAGACTCCCGCTACCGCATGGCGACTTTCGTGTTTGATTCGCTCGACGCGTATCGCGCCGCGTATGCGTCCCCGGTTGGCCGCGAGCTGCTCAAGGACGAAGAGGCCACGATTCGAAACACGCGCGTTTATCGCCTCGACGCGCGGGTCGAAGTGTAGGACCCGCGGTCGCGCAACAGCGATGCTGCCGCGGTCCGCGGGAATTCTGATCCCACTGTTCTCGATCCGCACGCGCGACAATCTCGGGCGTGGGGAAATACTGGATCTCGCGCCGATGTTCGATTTCGCGCGGTCGATGGGTCATCGAGTGATCCAGTTGCTGCCGCTGGACGAGACCGGCCCCGACGAACTCAGCCCGTACAGTGCGATGAGCGTGATGGCGATCGATCCGATGTACATCTCGGTGAAGGACCTGCCGGGAGTCGGGCGGGTCGTGCTCGCGCGCGCTCGCGACGCTGTCGGGAAGGCGCGCTTTGTCTCGCGGCCACTCATCCGGCGAGAAAAATTTGCACTGCTCGAGCGAGCATACCGCGCGAGTCGAGCGCGCGGCGGAAGCGACCAAGCTGCGCAACTCGATGCCTTCATCGAGGCTAACTCATACTGGATTCACGACTACGCGTTGTTCCGCGCGCTGAAGGAGCGCTTCAACTGGACCAGTTGGGATACGTGGCCGAAGGATATAGCGCGCCGCGATCCCGCCGCGCTCGCGGTCGCGCGGCGCGAACTCTCCGATCAGATCGAGATGTACCGCTACTGGCAGTTCATCGCGCATCGGCAGTGGTCGGAGATGCGCGCCTACGCGGCGTCGCACGGCGCGTTTATCGGCGGAGACCTCGCGTTCTCGCCATGCCGCGACAGCGCCGAGGTCTGGGCGAATCAGGACGAGTTCGATCTGTCGCGTACGGTCGGCGCGCCGCCCGACGGCTTCAATCCCAAGGGACAGCGATGGGGATTGCCGCTGCCGAACTGGAATCAGATGCGGGCGCATGGCTTCAAGGTGCTGCGCGCACGGGCGCGTCACGCCAGCACGCTTTACGATTTGCTTCGAATCGATCATGTGGTCGGCCTCTATCGAACTTTCAATTTTGGGTCGGATTTTGCTGTGCCGGGGACATTCACGCCGGTGGACGAGAACGATCAGCGATTCCAGGGCGAAGAGGTGATCCGCACCATCAAGCAGGAAGCAGGCTCAACGGAACTGATCGCCGAAGATCTCGGCACCGTGCCGCCGTGGGTGCGCGAATCGCTGACGCGGCTGGGCGTGCCCGGATACAAAGTGATGCAATGGGAGCGCGACTGGGGCCACGGCGACGAGCCATACATAAAACCGTCCGCCTATCCCGAACTCTCGCTGGCGACAACCGGGACGCATGACACCGATCCTCTGACCGTGTGGTGGCACATGCTGCCGATACCCGACCGCGAGAAATTCGTGCATTCGCTCGGTATGGAAGGCAAGATGAACACGCGCCGAATGCTCGAGGAGTCGGCGCGCGATGCGATCCTCGAGGTGCTGTACGCGGCGCCGTCGCGGCTGGTGATAATTCCAATCCAGGATCTGTTTGGATGGAGTGCGCGAATCAACCGGCCCGGCACAATCAGTGCCTGGAACTGGACCTATCGAATTCCGCTCACGCTGGAACGAATGCGTCGCAGCCGCGCGATACAGTCGCGCGTCGCCAAGCTGCGCGAAATCGCCATCCGCAGCAGGCGCTTCAGCGCCTAGCCGCTACACCGCGCGGATCGAATCGACGACGCCGATTCGCGCCGCGCGCCACGCCGGGATCAATCCGCCAAGCACGCCGATTATCAACGCCGCAATGATCCCCGCGACAAATGCCGACGGCGCCAGCCGAAACGAGAACATCACCATCTGCACGTTCATCAGGCGAGAGCTGAGTCCGGTCGAGACCGCGACAATCAGGCCCAGGATCTCGCCGATCACCCCGCCCACGAGCGCAATAATCGTGCTCTCGACCACGAAGCTCATGACGATCGACGCCTTGCTGAAGCCGATCGCGCGCAGCACGCCCACTTCACGCGCGCGACGCGCAACCGCGGCGTACATCGTGTTCATGCCGCCGAAGGTCGCGCCAACGCCAAGAATCGCGGCGATAACGATTCCAAGCCCGCGTAACTGGTCGGCGAGCTTCGTCTGCTGTGCGTAAAACTGATCCTCCGGCATCGCGTCGAGCCGCAGCCGCGCGTCTTTGGTGAGCGCGTTCTGGAAATTCGCGCCATATCCCGGCTTCATCGACAGATGCAGCGCGGAAAATCCGTTGCCGAAGTGAACGTCCTGCTGGAGCAGATCGAGGTCAACCCAGATTTCTGATTCGCGAGCGCTGCCCGCGTCGCTGAAAGTTCCGACGATTTTCCACATTCGGTGCCCGAAATGGATCTCGTTTCCCGTTCGCAAGTGCGGAAATTTTGCGGCGAGCCGGGCGCCGACAACCATTTCGGGCTGTCCGGGCATCGGAAGACGTCCGCTAACTACGCGAACGTTGCGATGAATCTGGAATGCGACCGGACGCACGCCGCGCAAATACGTGAAACTGCTGAGTCGGAACTGGTCGCCGGCCTCCGGATTGAAGGCAGTGACCATCTCGGGCGACACGAGCGCGCCGCCTGAAGCGTCGGCGCCAATTTCCGGACGGCTTCTGACGATTTCGAATTGCTCGAGCGTGACGAAGCTGGCGGGTTCCGAGGTGACGCTGCGGCTCAACACGATCCAATTGTCCCGGCTGGCCGATTTCAGCATCGCGCTGCGCAGTCCCGCGATGAATCCCAACAGGATGAACAGGATCATCACGACCAGCGCCACGCCAGTCGCCGTCATCGCCGAGGTTGTCCGCCGCACCAACAGGCTGCGCACGTTGTACTTGACGGGAATCACCGTTGAAGGCGCCAAACTGGCGCGCGCGGGTTCTTCACTCCGGCCTGGCGTGGATCAGCACATACGGCGGGTAAGCCAGCGCGGTTATTCGCTCGATTCGAAAACCGGCCTTCGCGAGCATCGCGCGATACTCCGGTTCGGTGCGCATCCTGCAACCCTGAATCGCATGAGCGGCGACGGCGGAAATAAACGTGGCCGCCGAATGAACACGGTCCCCCAGAAACGCATATTCGATCAGAACGAGATCTGCCTGCGGCGACATCGCCGCGCGGCAGTTGCGCAGAATCGTGAGCGCGTGCTCGTCGTCCCAATTTACGACAACCGCTGCGAGCAGGTACGCGTCGCCACCCGTCGGCACCGATCCGAAGAAACTACCGCCGACAAAGTCGCACCGCGCGCTTAATCCCTTGGATTCGATGTGCCGTCTCGCGCCCTCGATCACTTGCGGCGCATCAAACAGAATTGCGCGCGCGGCGGGATTTGCGCGAAGGATGATCGACGTGAGTCCGCCGTGCCCGGCTCCGACGTCCACGATCGTGCGCGCCTTCGAGAAGTCGAAGGCAGCCGGCACATCGGCGTAGCGAATCGGCGCGCTCATGATCATCACTTCGTTGAAGCGCGATGCCGCGTCCGTATTGAGGTAGAAGTACTCGTAGAAACTCCCGCCCAGTGCGCGGTCGAAGGCTGGCTGTCCACGCAGCGCGGTGTGGAGCAACTCGCTCGACGCGCGATAGTATTCTTCGCCGAACAGAATCGCCTGCGAGCGCCATTCCGACGACTTCAGCATCGCGCCGAGCGGTTTGAGCGTGAAGCGATTGTCAACGTCAGTAGCGAAAACCTCGAGCGCCACCAACGCTCGAAGCATGCCGTCGAGCGAGCGCGGATTGCCGCCCACGCGCGTCGCAAGCTCTTCGACGGTCATCGGCGCCGACGCGAGCAGGTCGGGAATCCCAAGCTTGGCGGCCACATAGACGAGCTGGGTCACCATGCCGCCCATGAACATACCGGCGAGTTTTTCGCGCACGGAAGGGTCGTGAGGCTGGGATGAATCGCTCATGCTGGCGCCGACTAGACGACTTTCATGAATGCCTCGGCGGGCGCCACGCGCACCGCATTCCAGATTGGCGCGATGCCGCTCACGACGCATAGCGCGATCGCGATTGCGAGTGCTTCGAGCGCGACGGGCGGCGTGACCCACATCGCGCCTGCGCCTCCGAATATACTCAACGTCGCGCCCCGTCCGAAAATCCCGAGCGCCGCGCCCGCGCCCAATATGCCGCCAACGAGGCCGATCGCGGCGCACTCGCCGAACAGCAGCGCGGCGACGATCGCGCGGCGAAATCCGAGCGTGCGCATCACGGCGACCTCGCCCATGCGTTCGCGGACCATCATGCCGGTCGAATTTGCCGCGATGAGCAATACAGTGAGGATCACGATGGCGCAGAGGCTGAGCACGATTCCGCGGATGTCGCCGAGCGCTGACAGTCCGCTGGCCAACGCGTCGCTTTCGGTTAGCGTGCGCGTTTCATAGTCCGAGTTGCGGAAATTGTCATCGATTTCTTTTATCAGCGTGTCCACATTTGCGGGGCTGTCGACCCTGACCACAAGGTTCCACGCGAGGTCGGGGTCGGAATGGCCGATCGCTTTGCGCGCGTCCGCCAGGTAGTCGCGCCGAAACGCGAACACGTTGGGGTAACGCTTCGACGGCATCTCGCCCAGGATTATGAAATTCAGCTCGAGCTGGTCGCGGCCGACGCCGCGCAGAGTTACCTGCTGGCCCGGATGCCATCCGTAGCGCGTCATCAGAACGCGCCCGGCAAACGCGCCACGCCGCTCGCGCTCGAACGCGCGCCGCGCGTCGCCGCTCAAATCGTAGTCGGGAAACACATCGGCAATTTGCAGGCCCTCGGCAACCGCAAGGATCTGGTCGCTGACGTCGCGATATGTAGCGGGCCATCCCGTGACTGCGACGCATGCTGCCGCGCCCGGCAGCTCGCGCACCTGATCGCAGTAGCGTCCGGGGATTCCGTAAAAGGGCAGACTGCGGTTGACGACGATCAGGCGCAGCGTTGACGACGCGTCGTTTACGATTCGATCCATCGAGGCGGGCACAGAGATCAGCACTGCATATATGAAGGTGGCGAGCGTGACCGTCAGCGCGGTCAAGATCGAGCGCCTCGGATTACGGCGGAGATTGCGATAGACCAGCTTGAGCAGATACATCCCCGTTCCCTGGCGGCAGGCCGCGCGACGGTAAATTCTGCTTTTTCACTTTCATTCCCCGCGGCACTCCGCGGAGGCTATCGTTGGACTCACGTTCTGCCCTCCCCAGGGCCGAAAGCGAGGCTAATTTCGGAAGCATGGCCGAACTCTACCGTAGTCGCAAGCGCGCCAGTCTGAAATTGACAGGTAGTTGTGGCGAGCCGATCGATGCTTCAGGATCCTCGATACTCCGTCAGCCGCGTCTATCGCAACCGTCGCTCAAGTTGTGGCGCGCCCGCGGCTTGAACTATAAGCAACACTTGGCCGCAATCTGATCGGCAATACTCGGGGAGCAATTTTTCCCGGAGGCATCGATGGGACCATTGGAAGGAATCCGTGTACTGGATTTGAGCATGGTGGTATCGGGTCCGTTCTGCACCATGATGCTCGGTGACCTAGGCGCCGACGTAATCAAAATCGAGCCTCCTGACGGCGACGTATCGCGGATGTTGACCGGGCGGGAGCGCGGCGGCGTGACGGTCAGCATCCTCAACTGGAATCGCAACAAGCGCGCGATGATGCTCGACCTCAAGCAGCCCGGTGCCGCTGACGTGTTTCTCAAGATGGCTGAGCGCGCGGATGTTGTCGTGCAGAACGTACGTCCCGGAGTCGTCGATCGGCTGGGCGTCGGCTATGACGCGGTCGCGGCGCGCAACCCAAAGATCGTTTACTGCTCGATCGCCGGCTACGGATTCTCGGGGCCGTCGGTCAACAAGCCTGCGTACGATCCGATTATCCAGGGGATGGCGGGAGTGATGACCTCGCAGCGCACGCAGGGACGGCCGCGCGCGGTCAAGAATATTCTCGGCGACAAGGTCACTGCGATGACAGCGGCGATCTCGATCCTCGCGGCGCTGACCGAGGCGCAACGAAGTGGCCGCGGACAGCATCTCCAAATTGCGATGATCGACGCGGTCGTTTACTACCTAATGCCCGACACCGCGTCGCGCCATACCTATCTGCCGCACGACGCTGGCGTGCCGCCGTCGATGAACACGCTAGAGCCGTTCCAGACGGCAGACGGCTACATCACTATTGCACCGCTGACCGACAAGCATTGGGCGGGGATTCTCAAAGCGGTCGGACATCCCGAGTGGTTCGAAGGCGACGAGCCGCGCCCGGATCGAGTGAGGCGATCGATCAAGAGCCTGATCACGCTGTTCCCGACTCAGCCGTCGGCGTACTGGCTCGAGCGTATCGAAGCCGCCGACGTTCCATGCGGGCCGGTCAACGACTACGACTCGATATGGACCGATCCGCAGTTCGTCGCGAACGAGACATTTTTCGAGTACGAGCATCCACGGGCCGGACGTGTACGCGCGGTGCGATCGCCGGCGCGATTCTCACGCACGGAGCCCGAGCTGTGGCGTCATCCGCCGGACCTGGGACAGCACACCGAAGAAATTCTCGGCGAGTTCGGATTCGGCGCCGGCGAGATTTCCGAGCTGAGAGCAAATCGGATCATAAATTGAGAGAATCGTCGATCAGCCGCGTGCTGATATTCGCCATCTTTGCCGTCGCGTTCGCGATCGTGCAGGGATGCTCCTCGCAACAACCGTCGAAGCCCGGACCCGTTGCCGCTGTCCCGAGTGCGAAACCCACTCCGACCGGATTCCCCCTCGGTACGCATGCGCCTTACGCGATCACGTCAGGCCTCGACGGCAATTTGTGGTTCACCGAATACCAGGGCGACGGAATCGGGCGGATGACCCCGTACGGCGCCACCAAGCGCTTTCAAATCGATCCCGACGGATTCGCCGAACGAATCACCGCAGGTCCCGACGGCGCAGTATGGTTTACCGATACTATCGGCAACCGGGTCGGACGCGTGGCACCCGACGGAAAAATCGCGTACGTCAAATTGCCTCACTCGGACAGCGGGCCGGCGGGGATAACCTCGGGTCCCGACGGCAATCTCTGGTTCACCGAGCACTCGGGCAATCGCATCGGACGGCTCAGCACGACTGGCACTCTGACCGAGATCGAGTTGCCGAAGGGTACAGGTCCCGCGGAAATAGTTGCGGGCAGCGACGGCAACTTGTGGTTTGCCGAGGATAAGGTCAATCGCATCGCGCGCGTTAGCACCTCGGGCAAGGTGACGGAATTTCAAATCGCGACGAAAGACAGCCACCCGGCGATGATGGCGCTCGGCGCCGACGGCAACGTCTGGTTCACGGAGCCGCAAGCCAACAAAGTTGGCAGGATCACACCCGATGGCGCGATCTCGGAGTTCGCATTGCCCGCCGGAGGTGTGCCGCTCGGAATCGCGGCGGGCCCGGACAAAAATCTCTGGGTCACGGTGATCCGCGCGCAAGTTATCTACCGGATGAATACGAAGGGAGATTTCACATCTTTCCGCACGCCTGACAAGGCGATGGCAACGTTCATCACGGCCGGTCCAGAAGGCAACCTGTGGTTCACCGAGCCCAATGGCAAGGTCGGTCGTCTCACGACCTCGGGGGACATCAAGGAGTACGTGTTCTCGAATCCCTACGCTGAGCACGAGTGAGCGTGGAGCGCGCCATCGTTGCGGATCGTGGCGCATCTGTTCCGCTCAGTAAGTTTTGCGCTATAAGCGATTTTCAAGGAACCAAAACATTGGACGCGTTTGGATTCCGGCATTAACGCTGCAAGGGAGAATCGATCGATGGGCAAGCTCGACGGAAAAGTAGCCGCCATTACCGGCGGTGGCCGCGGTATCGGCCGCGGCATCGCGAGGGCATTCGCCGCGCAGGGATGCGCAGTAGTAGTCAACGATCTTGGCGTCACAGTCGCGGGGCAGAAAGAGACTCAATCGCCCGCCGATGACGTCGTCAAAGAAATCAAGGCCGCCGGCGGCAACGCCGTTTCCAATCACATGGATATCGCCACCGTCGAAGGCGGTGAGGGCCTCGTCAACCAGGCGATCAAGGAATTCGGCAAGCTCGACATCCTGGTCAACGTCGCCGGTATCCTGCGCGATCGCATGATCTTCAACATGTCCGAACAGGAATGGGACGACGTGATCCGCGTGCACCTGAAGGGGCACTACTGCACGATGCGTCCGGCCTCGGCGCACATGCGCGAGCGCAAGTACGGCAGGATCATCAACTTCTCGTCCAACTCGGCGCTTGGCAGTCCCGGTCAGCCGAACTACGCAGCCGCCAAGGCGGGAATCCTCGGGCTGACGTACTCGAGCGCGAACTCGCTGCAAAAATATGGAATCACGGTGAATGCGATCATGCCGGGCGCGTCGACGCGCATGACCGACACGATTCCCGCGGGCAGGATGCCGGGCGCGACCGGAATCCCGCAGTCCGACAAGGTCGAAGGCACGCCGCGCGATCCGGCCAACGTCGCGCCCATCGTGGTTTTTCTCGCCAGCGACGACGCCGCGAACGTCACCGGCCAGTGCTTCGGCGCGTCGGGCTTTCGACTCATGCGCTACGGGCACATCAAGCCGGAGAAGGTTCTATACAACAACGGCCCGTGGAACATCGACGAGCTGTTCGACCGGCTCAAGAACACGCTGCTGGTAGATCTGAGCCCGCCGCGAATGTAGTTACCTCGCCCGTTCTCTTTACGGGAGAGGCGGCCGACCGCCCAGCGGTCGGTAGGTGAGGGTTCTGTTTTTTCCAACGCCCGCTGTCAATGACCCTTGGTCTTTGCGGCGGGCGTCTCAATCTCGAAGCTCGCGTTGAGGAACTTAATCACGTGCGCGGCGTACCCTTGCGGATCTTCGTAGATCGCGTCGCCGTGACCACCCGACGGCACCGTCCACATCTGCGCGTTGAAGCCGGCCGAGTCGAGCAGCGCCTTGCCGTCCGCCAGCGGAGTTACCTGGTCATCGCGATTCTGAATGATCAGCAACGAGCAGGTGCCCAGGTTGCCCGCGTCCATCTCAGGTGAGATCTTGTCGAGATTACGGCCGAACCATAGCTGCGCCTCCCACATTACCGTGTTGACGAAGGCGGGGTTGAGTCGCGACATCGACGGGCTGCGCATGAACAGCTGCTTGAGATTCGCGTAGGAACTGTCGGCGACGATAGCGGTGAAGACCGGCTGCTCGGCTTGCGCCATGATCGCGCCGGCGGCGCCTTCGGATATTCCGAGCGCGGCGATCTTGTCGAAACCATCGTCGTTGAGCGTGCGCGCGGTCGCCAGCGCGAACTTGCGCTTCAACCTTCCCCAGTTGATTCCGTAGGTGGGATTGTTGGCGCTGTAGGTCGCGACCACGGTGTAGCCGGCTGCGAGCAGAAATTTGGCGTACGGAACCATCGCGACTTCCGACGCTCCCGCGGCCGGCACGATCACCACCACTTCGCGGCGTTTGCCCGGGAAATACCATCCAACCACGCTGACCTGGCGATGGCGGATGCCGTCCTCCTCGACCACGCCGCAATCCAATCGCTCCGGATCGATGCCCAACGCGACGCCGATGTCCGTCACCGAGCCCCGCTTGAATGACGGCACATGCGTTCCGAAAACGTCCTCGCCACCGCGCCGGAGAAAGTCGGGGTACATCAAAGAATGCGCCACGAAGAGGGCCGCGCCCAGCCAGAGCAGAATCGGAACGAGCAACAGGAGCGCACCGGTGCCAAAAATGCGCCGCGGCTTGCGCTTGGGCGTCGCCGGCTGAGATGCCGAGGGATCAGTCATCCGCTATGCTTGTGCACGATTACACACGCTGCCGCAAGCGTACTTGTGAGGGGAATATCCTACACTTATGCTGCCTCACAGGGAGGTGACGCTGATGTCCGATTGGGATCCCGAACTGTACAACCGCTTTCGCCGTTACCGCGCGGAGCCCGTCGAGCACATTTTGTCGCGCCTTCAACTGAGCGAACAGGAAAAAATCATCGACCTCGGATGCGGCTCGGGCGAGAACACGCTGGAACTGGCGCGGCGCAGTTCGCGTGGAGAGGCGCTCGGCGTCGACGGCTCGCCCGCGATGGTCGAGGCGGCTCGCCAGCTGCTTGACGGTCAGCCCCCCGAGCTCAAGCGGCGAGTATCATTCGAACTGCTCAATGTCCCGGAGTTTCGCACCGATCGCGCATACTCGTTGATCTTCTCGAACGCGACCTTTCAATGGATTCCCGACCATCGCGCGCTCTTCGCCGCGTGTTTCGAGGCGATCCGTCCGGGAGGAACGATCGTGGTGCAGATGCCCGCGAACGAAACCGAGACTGCGAAGATGGAAATCGGCCGGCTCGCGCGCGAGGCGCCATGGAACACGATGCTCGGAGGGCGCGAACGCGCGTTTCATGAAGAGCCGCCGGAGTTTTATGCTGAGATGCTGAAGCGGCTGGGGTACGATCGTATCGACTGCTATCACCTGACGTTTCACCATCCGATGGATCGGCCCGCTGACGTTGTCCAGTGGTACCGCTCGACTGGCCTGCGGCCTTTCCTCGACAAGCTCCCGAAAGATCGCCATGACGAATTTCTCGATCAGGTTACTGCCCGGCTCAACGTAGCTTACGGCACGACCGGGGCGATGACGTTCGACTTCAAGCGGCTGTTCATATGGGGCCGCCGCCCCGGGCCTTGAGATGGCTCGCGCGCGCAATCATCTCGCGCTCGTCGCACATGGCGGCGCCGGTTCCGTCGGTCCCGGTGCGGAGCGGCCGGAGCGCCGTCGCGCGATGATGGCTGCGGTACGCCTGGGCGCGGGAATTCTTCGCGCCAAAGGCAGCGCGCTCGAGGCGGTGGTCGCGACAGTGGTGGCGCTCGAGGATCATCCGCTGTTCAATGCCGGCTACGGTTCGTTGCTCAACTCCGAAGGCAATGTCGAGATGGACGCGTCGGTGATGTTCGCCGAACCTTTTTCAGACTCCACACGTCGCCGCAAACGCTCTGATCGAACTCATCCCAGCGATGCCGACTACACGGTCTCAGCCGGTGCGGTGGCCGTAGTCAGCCGTGTGCGAAATCCGATAGTGCTCGCGCGCGCAGTGATGGAGCATTCGCCGCATATCCTGATGGCGGGGCCTGGTGCGGAGAGCTTCGCGCGCAAGGTCGGCATTCGCCTGGTCCGTCCCGAGGAAATGGTCACCGAGCGCGCCCGTGAACGATGGCGCGCTCGGAAGCAGCAGACCGGGATACTCCAAGCCGAGGCCGCCGCACGCGCTGCGATGGGACATGGCACGGTAGGGGCAGTCGCCGTCGATGTGCGCGGGGCGATCGCGGCTGCGACATCGACCGGCGGAGTGCCGGGCAAGCTGTTTGGACGCGTGGGGGACTCCGCGCTGATAGGAGCGGGCACATTCGCGCACGCCTTTGGAGCCGCTTCGGCGACGGGGCAGGGCGAGGCTATCATTCTGACTGCTCTCTGCCGGGAGGCGGTGTTGGCGCTCGCCGACGGCTCGCCCCAGACCGTCGCGCGCGAGGCAATCGCCGAACTGATCGACGCGACCGGTGCAGAGGCCGGAATAATACTGGTCGATCGCCGCGGCAGAATCGGTCACGCGCACAACGCGGCCTCGATGCAGGTGGCGCGATACGATCCTGTGGGCGGACTAAAGCATCTGTGGCTCGCGCCGATCGCGACGGCCCGCCGTTCGTGACTCTCGAACAAACTGATACGTTCGCACCCGCGAGTCGCGCCGCCGTCCTGCGACCGGCAACACTCGCGGCAGCGGCGCTGTTCGCCTTCATCGTTCTGGTGCAGGGAATCAGCGCGCCGTTTCAGAAGGACGCGGAACCGCAATCGGCCGAGTGGATTCAGAGCATCGTGCGCGACGGCCATTGGCTGATACCGCACGACGCGTACGGCTACACCGATCGCAAACCGCCGCTATTCTATTGGCTTTCGGCGCTGGTCGCCGAAGCTACCGGCGGCAACGTCGACGAGGTTCGCGCGCGAGCAGTGTCGGTGGTGGCAGGCACGGCGCTCGCAGTGAGCGTGCTGGCGTGGACGGTCGCCAACGTCGGCGCATCCGAAGGATGGCTCGCGTTTCTGTTCATGCTCGGCACTTACGGATTCGCGTCACGCGCGACCGAAGCGCTGACCGACATGCTGCTCACGTTTCTGCTGTTCGCAGCGTACTCGGCGATTTATCCGCTACTCGACGCGCCGATGTACGAATCACCAGGCTCGTCGCGCAGGAAAATATTCGTCGGCGCGGTACTGGGGCTTGGAGTTCTGGCCAAGGGCCCGATCGCAATCGTGCTGTGCGCGCTCGCGGCGTCGATCTATCTGTTGATCGGGCGGCGCAATCCGATTGCGCTGCTGCGTCAGCGATGGCCGTGGCAGGTCGTCGCGATTGCGGTTGCGATCGGCGCTGTCTGGTATGTGCCGGCGGCGATCGTCGGCGGGCACAAGATCGAGAGGATCATCTTCGCGGAGAATTTTGGACATTTCATGCCGGAGCGGCTCGGCGGCACGGGCGAGAGTTATCGGCCTTTCTATTTCATTGCCGCGCGCCTGCTGGGCGGCGCTTTCCCGATGACGATTCTCATCCTGCCGGCTGCGCTGGCCTCCTATACGGGCGAGGTTGCTGCGGAGAAGCGTCGCCTGGTGATCTACCAGGTCAGCATGTCGCTCGCGGTGCTGTTGTTTTTCTCGATCGCGAGCGTCAAGCGCGACGACTACATCCTGCCCGCGATCCCGGGAATCGCGATCCTGTGCGCGTCGGCATTTACGCTTGAAGCTCGTGGTATCGCGGCGAAGTTGCGCGATATGATCGTTGCGCTATTCGTGCTGGGCCCGATTTTAGCTGCGACGCTTTTCTTTTTCGTCCCGGCCCAATTACCGCATGTAGATCTTCAATCCAGCGATGCAACTTATTACTCGTTCTTTCGCTCCAATGCCGCAACTCTGGCAGGACCTGTTGTCGAAGTCGGCATTGTCTGGTTGGTCGCGGCCGCGGCCGCGATCTTCGCGCTGATTAGGCGAAGTGCGATAGCCAGCGGCATCGCATTCGGTCTCATTGCGCTTTCCACAAGTCTGTTCTGGACGACGACGCTGCGGCCTGGCGTCGCCGCTATGCGCAGTGTGAAAAGTTTCGCTCCGATCGTCACGCAGCACGTCAAAGCCGATCAGCTATGCATTCCGGGCGGAATCAATTACGAGCTTTCCTACTACTACGGCGGCGCGGTTCCTGATCTCAAGAATCCTAAGTGCGCCTACCTGATCGCGACGCCACGCGAGCTCGACGCTATGACTCCCGAATATCGGGCACGTCTCAAGCTCATTGCGAAATCCGATCTAGTTGGTGGCCGCGGACCGCCGGCGCTGTTTGAAATTTCGCCCGAAGCCGCTAAATAGATTGAGCGATGGCTGACCCTGCCGAACAGGCCGAGCATGCGATTAGCGCGCTGATGCGCTTCGTCGTCTCGCTCATCATTCCCGTCTGGGCGCTGGCGATGCTCGCGCTTGGGGTCGAGTACCGCTCGATTTGGTGGCTTGGATGCGGGCTGGCAGTCGGTGCGGTCGGGCTGCTGCTGCTGGTCGGCAACCCGCTGGCGGGACCCGTGCTCGACATGCGGGAAAGCTGGCGTCCGGTGTCGCCACCAAAGCCTGCCGTTGACGAAAAACCCGCTGAAGCCGCGCAGCATTAGGCTGATTTGCGGGCGCTCCCCCGGCAGGATATTCTTTAGATCCGATGCCGATTTTTGAGTATGAATGCGCGCGATGCGGGCTCGTCAGCTCGCACGTGGTGATGGGTTCGTCGCGCCGTCGCGAGCGCCTTGGCTGCCCGCAATGCAAATCGGCGCGGCTGCGGCGCGTGATGTCGTCGTTCGCGGTGGTCGAGAGCGAATCGTCGCGGCTTGCGGGTTTCGACGCGTCGAAGCCGCGCGACGATTCGTTCTATCGCGACTCGCGCAACGTGGGACTGTGGGCGAAGAAGCGGGCCAAGGAGATGGGCGTCGATCTTGGTCCGAAGTTCGAAGCGACCGTCGAGAAAGCTCGCAGTGGCAAGCTGATCAAGGAGATGACCTGAGGGATTGAGGCACGACTATGGCGGATGACAACAAAGACCGGCTGGGCAGCAAGCTGCACGACGTCGAGAAGGCGCGCGAAGACCAGTGGGCGCGCCAACTCGACACCGAGCTGCTCGAGAAGATGCGCAAACGCCTGAGCCAGACGGCTTGCCCCCATTGCAAACAGTTCCTGGTGGCGAAAACCGAGCACGGAGTGCCGATGCATGCCTGCCCCGGAGGGCATGGCGCCTGGCTAGACGAGCCGGCATTGAAGGCCGTGCTGAAGGAGCACAAGTAGGTTAGCGGAAAGCCGATCTAAATTAAGCCGTGCTTAAGCGAAAACACCCCGAGGTGAAGCGATCCTTCTTGACAGCTTAGTCCAGTCCAACTAATGAGGACTCGGTAACATCAGATGTATTTGAATTTTGGCGTGCCGCTGGCCCTTACGATCATCGGGATCGGCTTCGTGGCGGCGATGTTTGGCCTGCAGAAGCTGCTGGCGCCGCAGAATCCCTACGATCGCAAGTTGATCCCCTACGAATGCGGTGAGCCGCCAACCGGCCGCGCCTGGATCAATTTCAACGTTCGTTTCTACCTGATCGCCCTGATTTTCGTGGTGTTCGAGGTCGAGGTCGCGTTCGTCTATCCGATTGCGGCAGTCTACCTCGACTGGGTCCGTTCGGGCCGTCGCCTGTACGCGCTCAGCGAGATTTTAATTTTCTTGCTGATCCTTTTCGTCGGCCTGGTTTACGTTTGGGTCAAGCACGACTTGGAATGGATTAAGAAAGTACCGGTCGAAGAATGAGATCGAGGTTTGTCTTATGCCCCTGCTGAACACGCTTCCGGATTACGTTTTGACCACCAAGACGGACGAGTTGCTGAATTGGATGCGCAAATCGAGCATCTGGTACATGTTGTTCGGCCTTGCCTGCTGCGCGATCGAGCTGATGCATACGGGCGGTCCGCGCGCCGATATCGATCGTTTCGGCGCCTCGCCGCGCGCTTCGGCGCGCCAGTCCGACCTGATGATCGTGGCGGGCACGCTGACGCTTAAAATGGCGCTCAGGACGCGGCTGCTCTACGATCAAATGCCCGACCCAAAGTACGTCATCTCGATGGGTTCGTGCGCGAGTTGCGGCGGACTGTTCCAGCTTGCTTATTCGGTTTGCGACGGCGTCGATAAAATCCTGCCGGTCGACGTGTACGTTCCCGGATGCCCGCCACGCCCCGAGGCGCTGACCGAAGGCCTGCTCAAGCTGCAGGAAAAAATCATGACCGAGCGCTGGCTGGTTCGCTCGCCCAACGGCAATGGCAAGCAGGTCGCAGCCGCCTGAGCAGATGGAGTCGCAGCAAATACTCGAACGGGTCAAGAGCAAGTTCGGCGATAGCGTGCTGGAACTTTCCGAAAAGAAGCCGGATCCGTTCGCGGTAATCGATCCGAAAGCGCTCGTCGAGGTCGGTCGTTTCATGAACGAAGACCCCGAGCTCGCGATGGACTGCCTGTCCAACGAAAGCGGCGTCGATTACAAGGACCGGGTCGAGGTGGTCTATCACCTATTCTCGTACAAGCATCGACACGGCGCGGTCTTGAAGGTGAGGCTGCCGCGCGAGAACCCGAGCGTGGCGACGCTCGAGGGCGTCTGGAAGTCGGCGAACTGGATGGAGCGCGAAATATTCGACCTGCTCGGCGTCAACTTCGAAGGGCATAGCGACATGCGGCGAATCCTGATGCCGGAGGACTGGATCGGTCATCCGTTGCGCAAGGATTTCGTCGAGCCGCAGGAATACCACGGAATCTCGACAGTCAGAGAGAGCCCGATAATTCGGCTCGACACGAAAAAGAAATGAGCACGCTGCATACCGAAGAAATGACGCTCAACATGGGCCCGCAGCATCCGTCGACGCACGGGGTGTTGCGCTTCGTCGTGCGCGCCGACGGCGAGGTGATGCGCGAGGCGATCCCCGACGTCGGCTACCTGCATCGATCGATCGAAAAGATTGCGGAGAAGGTCGGCTACCACGGCTTCATGCCGTACACCGATCGCGTCGATTACGTGTGCGCGATGTTCACCAACCAGGGCTGGGGCATGGCGTGCGAGAAGCTCGCGGGAATCGAAGTGCCCAAGCGCGGCGAGTACTGCAGGGTGATCGCGGCGGAGTTCAACCGAATCGCGTCGCATCTGCTGTCAGTCGGCGCGATGGCGATGGATATCGGCGCGGTGACGCCGTTCACGCATGCGATTCGCGAGCGCGAGATGATCAACGACCTGATCGAAGAGCTGTGCGGCGCGCGGCTCACGTTCAACTATATGCGAATCGGCGGCGTGGCGTGGGATCTGCCGCCGGGATGGCGCGAGAAGGCGCTTGCGTACCTCGACCATTTCGATCCGATCCTCGAGGAATACAACGCGCTCATCTCTTGGAACAAAATTTACGTCGAGCGGCTGGCGAACGTCGGCGTGATCACGCCGGCCGAGGCGATTAACTACAACCTGGTCGGACCGAATCTCCGCGCGTGCGGAATCAGGTGGGATATCCGTAAGGACATCCCGTATTCGGTGTATCCCGAGTTCGAGTTCGAAGTGCCAATCGGCAACGGTCAGTGGGGCAAGCTCGGCGACTCGATGGACCGCTACGTCGTGCGGATTCGCGAGATGGCGGAATCATCGAAGATACTGCGCCAGGCGCTGCAGAAGATTCCAGGCGGCCCGGTGCTCGCGAAAGTGGCGCGCAATTTCAAACCGCCCGCAGGCGAATGCCAGATTCGTCTCGAGAGCGGACGCGGCGACATGGGCTGGTACGTCGTCAGTGACGGCACCGGGTATCCGTGGCGGGTGCACGTCCGCACGGGTTCGTTCGCCGCGATGGGTATCATCCAGAAGCTGAGTGCGGGATTGATGATCGCGGACCTGGTGACGCTGATAGCGAGCCTGGACGTGATCGCGCCGGAGATCGATCGCTAATCGTCAATGCAAACGTTGATTCAAAATCTGATTGCGTCGGGCGCATTCGGCAGGAACCCGTCGTACGATCTGGTCGCCGCGATTGTAGTGTTCGTCATGAGCCTGGTCGTGTTCCTGGGCGTCGCGTTTCCGTTCGCGGGAATCGTTAGCTGGGCCGAGCGCCGGGTGTGGGCGCGAATCCAGTCGCGAGTCGGTCCAAATCGAGTCGGCCCGCAGGGCTTTCTGCAGTGGCTGGCCGACGGCGTGAAAAACGTCTGCAAGGAAGACATCATCCCCGACGAGTCCGACGCGCGGCTGTTCAAGTTGGCGCCGTACCTGGTGATCCTCGCGTTCATCCTGCCGTGGGCGGTGATGCCGTTCTCGTCGTCGCTGATACTGGCAGACCTCAACGTCGGCATCCTCTATATGACGTCGGTGACGGCGCTCACTGTGGTGGGCGTGCTGATGGCGGGATGGGCGTCGAATGACAAGTGGTCGTTGATCGGCGGAATCCGGTCGGCGGCGCAAATAGTCAGTTACGAAATCCCGGCGGGGCTGTCGATTTTCCCCGTCGTGCTGATGACAGGTACGCTGTCGATGCAGGGAATCATCCGCGCGCAAGGATGGGCGCCTCAGCACTGGTTTTTGTTCGCGAATCCATTTACGTTCGTCGCGGCCAACATCCTTTATATATCAGCTCTGGCGGAAGGAAATCGCACGCCGTTCGATTTGCCCGAAGCCGAGTCGGAATTGGTGGCGGGTTTCGCAACTGAGTATAGCGGAATGCGCTACTTGTTCTTCTTCATGGCGGAATGGGGAAACCTTTTTATCATCGGCGCGATAATTACGACGTTGTTCCTTGGCGGCTGGCAATTCCCGCACGTGACCAACAACGTAGTCGTGATGAATATACTTCAAGTGATCACGTTTAACGTCAAAGTACTATTCCTGGTATTCGTGTCGATGTGGATACGCGCGACGCTGCCGCGAGTGCGTATCGATCAGCTAATGACGCTTTGCTGGAAGTACTTCGTGCCGATTTCGTTTGTAGATATGATCGGAACCGCAGTGTGGGTAGCTATTTGGCCCGATGGCAACGCTGCCATGGGCTATATCATGTTGGCGGCTGCGATCGCACTCGCGGCGGTATTCATTCAGCGGGTTATATACTATCTCAGGCGTTCGCGGATGGAAGTTTACTTCAATCCGACTATATAGAGGCTATTGATGGGCGCGGTTTCGGAATACGTAACTAATATTAGGGACGCAGTCTCGACTATATTCGAGGGCATGGCGGTGACGGCCTCGCATTTCATGCGCAAGCCGTACACGGTGCAATACCCGGATCGGATGCCGGTGCGCGTGCAGGACACGTTGCCGTTTCGTTACCGCGGAATTCTCGAAGTCGATCTCGAAATCTGCACGGGATGCCTGGCGTGCGAGCGCGCATGCCCGATCGATTGCATCGTCATCGTGGTGGACAAGGATCCGCAAACGCGGCAGATGCTGTTGTCGCAGTTCGATATCGATATCGCAAAGTGCATGTACTGCGGGCTTTGCAGCGAGCCGTGTCCGACCGGATCGATCCATCATACGACGGAGTTCGAGGGCGCTGACTATTCGCTGGAGAGCCTGATTCGCCGCTTCGTCAAGGATCCGGTGATGGCGTACAAGCCCAAGAAGGGTCCGGAGACCGATTCGAGAATCGCGCCAATCCTGAATCGCGGCATGACCTACCTCGATCAATGGGCGCAACCCGGCGGCGAGAAGCCGGCCGAAGAAGAGCCGGCGTAGCGCGCGGCGTCTTACCAACCTCGGGGAAAGGCCTAGTCGATGCTCGCACAGGTAATATTTTACGCACTAGCCGCGTTGACGGTGGGATCGGCGGTGTTGGTGGCGTTCTCGCGTAACATAGTTTATTCGACATTCGCGCTGCTCGGCGCGTTCATGGGCGTAGTAGGTATCTACATTCTGCTCGCGGCGGACTTTGTCGCGATGGTGCAGCTACTCGTTTACGTCGGCGGAATATTGGTACTGACTATCTTTGCGGTGATGCTCACAGCAGGAATCGGGGACGTCACCATATCGAATCGCGCGGTTGGAACGGGGTCGGCGATCTTCACAGTTGGTATCGCTGCGGCTGTGATGTTGTACGCAGTGATGCGGACGCAGTGGCATCAGGCAGCAGCATTCACGCCTGCACCGACGACCTACGCGATCGGAAATGCGTTCCTGGGCGATTACGTGTTGCCGTTCGAGGTCGCGTCGCTGGTGCTGCTGGCGGCGCTAATCGGCGCGATAGTCATTTCGCGTCACGAAGCCAGGGAGTAGGGGAGCCGGAGTATAGGGATGGGCGGGGGAATCACGCTTAACCATTTCCTGGTCTTGAGTCTGATCGTATTTTCGCTCGGGCTGTTCACGGTTCTTACGCGACGCAACGCGATTGGAATCCTGATGGGCGTCGAGCTGATACTAAATTCCGCCAACATCAACTATCTTGCATTCGCATTTTACGGCGGTGGTCAATACGACGGACAGATTTTTGCGATTTTCGTAATCATGCTCGCGGCGGCGGAGGCGGTGATCGGATTGGCCGTGGTGCTGGCGATTTATCAGAACTTCAAGACGATTGACGTCGATGCGACCGAGACGCTGCGTGGATAACTGAGACGATGGACCATCCGATACCGGTTACGTTCATCCGATTGATCGTGCTGCTGCCGCTGATCGGCGCGACGATTAGTTTTCTTGCGGGCGCCTGGCTGCAGAAGACCTTCGGCAAGCGTGCGATAAGTTTCATTGGATGCGGTGCCGTAATCGCCGCGTTCATACTGGCGGCGCGCGCGTTCTTCGCGATGCTCGCGTTGCCGCCGGAAAATCGCTTCATGCTCGACGACTTGTGGAAGTGGTTCGACGTCGGTGGACTGAATCTCGACATCGCGTTCTGGCTCGACCCGTTGTCGATGATGATGACGCTGATCGTCACCGGCGTCGGCGGCCTGATCCACATCTACTCGACCGGCTACATGCACGATGACGACGGCTACTGGCGCTTCTTCGGATGGCTCAACCTGTTCACCTTCGCGATGCTGGTGCTGGTGTTGGGCGACAACATGTGGCTGATGTTCGTGGGCTGGGAAGGCGTGGGCTTGTGTTCGTTCGCGCTGATCGGGTTCTGGTACAAGGTGACGGCGATCACGACTGCGGGCAACAAGGCGTTCATCGTGAATCGCGTCGGCGACTTGGCTTTCGTGATCGCGCTCTACAGCTTATTCGCGGGGCTGCAGGCGCTCGGGCATCCCACGCTGGTGACGCGCGAGGTCGCGCAGTACGCGCCGCTGCTTGCCGGAGTGCCGATAAATTTCGCCGGCTACAATTCGGCGCATCAGCTGGTTGGATTCGTGACGCTGCTGATGTTCATCGGCGCGACCGGAAAGTCGGCGCAGATCCCGCTTTACGTATGGCTGCCGGACGCGATGGCGGGACCGACTCCCGTCAGCGCGTTGATACATGCGGCGACGATGGTGACGGCGGGCATCTACATGGTGGCGCGCCTGAACTTTCTATTTTCGATGTCGCCGTTCACGATGGGAGTGATCGCGCTCGTCGGCGGAGCGACTGCTCTTTTCGCAGCGACCATCGGCGTCGCGCAGAACGACATCAAGAAGGTGCTCGCGTACTCGACCGTCAGCCAGCTCGGATACATGTTTGCAGCCCTGGGCGTCGGCGCATATACGGCCGGCGTGTTTCATCTGATGACGCATGCGTTCTTCAAGGCGTGCCTGTTTTTGGGGAGCGGCTCGGTGATTCACGCTATGGGCGGCGAGCAGGACATGCGCAAGATGGGCGGCTTGCGGCACAAGATGCCGATAACCTTCTGGACTTTCGTTGCTGCGACCTTCGCGCTCTGCGGGATTTTCCCGTTCGCCGGATTCTTTTCCAAGGACGAGATCATCTGGCAGGCGTTCTCACACCGGCATTTCGCAGTGTGGGCATTCCTGCTGCTTGGCGCCGGATTCACCGTCTTCTACATGTCGCGCCAGGTGTACATGACTTTCTTCGGCGAGTTCCGCGGCACCCATGAACAGGAACATCACCTGCACGAATCGCCGCCGTCGATGTCGTATGTGCTGATCGTGCTTGGTTTGCTTTCGATCTTTGGCGGGTGGCTGAAATTTCCGGAATTCATGCTTTCGTTCAAGCCGTTCGAGGAATTTCTTGATCCGATTTTCAGTTCAGAATTTACTCGACAGGTTACTGAAGCCGGAATACACAGCCACTCGGTCGAAGCGCTATTCGCAGCTGTTACATTTATCGTAGTAATTGTTGGATGGTACCTTGCGGATTTGATGTACCGTCAGCATACGCTGGATCCCGCGCGCTTTAGCCAGATGCTCGGCGGCGTGCCGTACGAATGGGTATACAACAAATACTACGTCGATGAGTTTTACGACCGAGCAATAGTACAGCCGTACCTGATGGCTACGCGGGTGTTTGCATGGTTCGATAGTAACATTATCGACGGAGTAGTTAATCTCGCGGCGACGGTTGTAGTATTCCTGGCTTGGCTGTCTGGACTATTCGACAAATACGTAGTCGACGGGCTGGTGAACTTCGCGTCGAACCTCACGCTCGACGTCGGTGGCCGGCTGCGGCGGCTGCAGACCGGCTCGATTAATGGATACCTGTACGGAATCCTGGCCGCGGTGATGCTGATACTGCTGGTGCGCGCCGTCGTACGGGCATGATGGGTCCGATTCAAGGAAAACGGGAAGAGCGAAACTGAAATGAGTCACGCGCTTACGCTGATAACCTTTGTTCCGATCGTAGGGATGGTGCTGATTCTCGCGCTGCCCGACTCGATGAAGGCCGCATTCAAGTGGATCGCCGCCGCGGCAACCGTACCGCAACTCGCGATCGCGCTGTATCTATATGAGCACTTCGACACGACGACGAGCGCGGTGCAGTTCGCCGAGAAGGCGTCGTGGATGCCATCGTACCACATCAGCTACTTCATCGGCATCGACGGAATCAGCATCTCGATGGTGCTGCTGACTTCGCTGATCATGTTTATCTCGGTGTTCGCCAGCTTCGGCATCAATCGCGCGGAGAAAGGCTACTACGCGATGTTGCTGATGCTCGACACGGGAATGATGGGCGTGTTCGTGTCGCTCGATTTCTTCCTGTTCTATATTTTCTGGGAAGTGATGCTGCTGCCGATGTACTTTCTCATCGGCATCTGGGGCGGTCCGCGACGCGAATACGCGGCCATCAAATTTTTTCTATACACACTACTGGGTTCTGTTCTAATCCTGCTGGCGATGCTGGGACTGTACTACTATGGTGCGACTCCGACCTTCGATCTGACTGAGTTGGCTGCGAATTCGAGTCATTACTCGATTAATTTCCAGCGAATAGTATGGATCGCATTGTTCATCGGATTCGCGATCAAGATTCCGGCGTTCCCGTTCCATACCTGGTTGCCCGACGCGCACGTCGAAGCGCCTACTGCCATCTCGGTGATTCTGGCCGGCGTGCTGCTGAAAATGGGTACCTACGGCATCCTGCGCGTCAACTTTGCAGTGCTGCCTGCCGCCAGCTACCAGCTCGCGTGGCTGTTCCTCGGCGTCATCGGCACTATCAACATAGTATACGGCGCGATGTGCGCGATGGCGCAGACTGACTATAAGAAACTGATTGCCTATTCGTCGATTAGTCACATGGGTTACGTGATGCTGGGGCTGGCGGCGTTCACGGCGGCGGGAATCAATGGCGCCGTGCTGCAGATGTTCAACCACGGAACGATCACGGCGATGCTCTTCATTTTGGTCGGAGTGATTTACGATCGCGCGCACCATCGCGAGATAAACGGCTTCGGCGGCCTGGCGCAGCAGATGCCGATCTACACGGCGATTACGGGATTCGCCTTTTTCGCCGGCATGGGACTGCCGGGCATGTCCGCATTTATCTCGGAAGTTCTGGTGCTGCTCGGTGCATGGCAGACGCATCCGATCATGGTTGCGTTCGGCGCGGCTACGGCGATCCTCACCGCGGGCTACCTGCTGTGGACGTTCCAGCGAATCTATCTTGGACCGCTGAATGAGAAGTACAAGGACTTTTCCGATTTGTCGTTCCGCGAGGCATTCACGCTGGTGCCGCTCGGAATCATCGTACTGATTCTCGGCGTCTATCCGCACGCGATTCTTGGCCTGCTCAACACCTCGCTGGTGCATCTCAACCAGGTTGTGCTGTCGACCTCGGGCGCGGCCGTCGCGATGATTCGCTGAGATCCGGCGGAAATTAGATGGATCTCGGAAACCTCGCGAGTCTTAGACACTTCGTCCCGGAGATGATCCTCGTCGCCGGAGTCCTGGCGATCGTGATCATCGACCTGGCGGTGAGCGACAAGTCACGTCTCGGCGCGTTGGCTCTGATAGCGGCTGCGGCATCGCTGGTGGCGATTGGCCTCGAGCCGGCGTCGCCGGGTGCGTGGCTGTTCCATCGGATGCTGGTGTTCGACTCCTTCGCAATTTATTTTCGCGCACTGATCGCGCTGGCCGGCGTCGTTGCCATATGGATGTCGATTGGCTCGGAGGAAGTGAAGAACTGCGACCAGGGCGAGTACTACGCGATATTGCTCGCGAGCACGTTCGCGATGTTTTTGATGGCGGAGTCGGCGAATCTGCTGATGGCGTACCTGGCGCTGGAGTTCGTGAGCCTGACGTCGTACATACTAACCGGTTTTTTGCGGCACAACCGGCGGTCGCTCGAAGCCGCGCTGAAGTATCTGATCTATGGCGGCGTCGCGTCGGGCACGATGATTTATGGCATGAGCTGGATTTTCGGAATCACCGGCTCGCTCGACTTCAGCGTGATCAACAAGGCGCTCTCGACCCCCGGTCATCTGCCGGTTCTCGCCGTATTTATCGCGCTGGTGCTGATCCTGACGGGTATGGGCTACAAGGTGTCGTCGGTGCCGTTTCACATGTGGGCGCCCGACGTTTACACCGGAGCACCGATTCCGATCACGACTTTTCTGGCGATCGGATCGAAGGCGGCGGGCTTTGCCCTGCTCACGCGCTTTTTCTTCCCGGCGATTTCGCATCTGGCGGCGGGCGGAAGCTGGACTGCACTGGCGGGCGTCGATTGGCCGCAACTGCTGCTGTTCGTCTGCATCATCACGATGACGCTCGGGAATCTTGCGGCGCTGCAGCAGACCAACATGAAGCGGCTGCTGGCGTACTCGAGTATCGCGCAGGCGGGCTACGCGCTGATGGGATTCGTCGTGCTATCGAACGACGGGATTCGCGCGATGCTGTTCTACCTGTTTGCCTACTATGTAATGGATGCGGGCGCGTTCCTGGTGGTGATGATCGTCGCGAACTCGACGGGACGTGAGGACGTGGACGCGTATCGAGGACTGGCTTGGCGTGGAGGGATCGTTCCCGCGCTCGCACTGACTATCTTCCTTTTCTCATTGACGGGTATCCCGTTGACGGTCGGATTCATAGGCAAATTCTATTTGTTTGCGGCGGTGATTAAAGGTCAGTTCTACATACTGGCTATTGTCGGAATACTCAATTCAGTAGTGTCTCTGTATTACTACTTGAAGCCGATTCGGATGATGTTCTTCGAACAGCCGCGCGGCGACGAGGGCACTGTCCGCTTCGAGGCGTGGAATTATGGGCTGATGGGAGTGCTGGCCTGCGCGACGATAGTGTTTGGGCTGTACTGGTCGCCGATCATCTCGTTCGCGAATCGGTCGCTGAATTTCTTTACAGGTCCGACTTAAAGAGCAGACTTTCAACAAGGATCCTCACCCGCGCCGGAGGCGCGACCTCTCCCTGACAGGGAGAGGGGAAGAAGTTACTCGAACACGATTGTGCGGTTGTGATGGAGTAGCACCTGCTTCTTGAGGTGCGCTCTCACCGCCTTTGCCAGCACTATCACTTCGAGATCCTTGCCCTTGCGCGCGAGGTCGGCGACGGTGTCGCGATGCGTCATCGGAGCTGTGGCCTGCGCGATTATCGGGCCGGCGTCGAGCTCCTCGGTCACGTAGTGGGCAGTCGCACCGATTAATTTGACGCCACGGTCGTGTGCCTGCTTATGCGGCCGCTGGCCCGCGAACGCGGGCAGAAAGCTGTGGTGGATATTGACGATCGGCTTGTTCCACGCGCGCAGAACCTCGCCTGACAACACCTGCATGTAGCGCGCGAGCACGACGGTATCCGCGCGCAGTTCGCCAAGATGCTTCAGGAGCGCGGCTTCGGACTCCGCCTTGCGATCCTTCGCGACCGGAATCACCGTGAATGGAACCTCGAACGGGCGCACGAGCGGCTCCAGGTCGGGATGATTACTGACTACGCTGACCACGTCGCCGTCGAGCTCGCCGACATGATGGCGGCTCAGCAAGTCGATCATGCAGTGCGGCAGGCGCGAGACCATGATGACGATCCGATCACGTTTGGCAGCGTCGAAGAGCGTCCACTTGAGGCGCTCCCACGGCAACAACGACGGCATCGACGCGTCGAGATCTTTGGACAGTTCGCTTATCGGCAGTCGCAGGCTTTCGAAGTAGATGCGCCAGAAGAAGTGGCCGTCCTCATCGTCGGAGTACTGGTCGGAGGTGATAATATTGCAGCCCAGTGTGAACAGGTGGCTGGCGACGCGGGCTATGATACCGGGGCGGTCGATGCATGAGATGAGTAGAGTAGCTTTGCCTTCGGCCACGCTGGTTGCTCCGGGTACGAATAGTAGTTCTTGATTCCAATTTAGAATTCTAATGTCCGAACGCGCAAACAAACAAATTGAGGCCGGCGGGACTTTGTATGTTGTCGCGACCCCGATCGGCAATCCGGACGACCTTTCGCCGCGCGCGATTCGCACACTCAGCGAGGTCAGTCTGATCGCGTGCGAGGATACGAGGCGGACCGGGCAGATGCTCGCGCGTCATCAGATCGGCACGCCCACAGTCAGCCACTACGAGCATAACGAGGAGCGGCGCGTGCCGGAGCTGATCGCGAAGATGAAGGCTGGCGCGAAAATCGCGCTCGTCACCGATGCTGGTACGCCTGCCATCTCCGATCCTGGATTTCGGCTGGTGCGCGCGGCATTGGATGCCAATGTGCGCGTAATAGCAGTGCCGGGAGTGTCGGCGGTGATAGCGGCGCTGTCGATTGCTGGGATACCTACCGACAGATTCACCTTCGAGGGATTTGTCCCGGCGCGCGACGCGGCGCGACGAGCATCGTTGAAAGCCCTGGGTCGCGAACCGCGCACCATGGTCTTCTACGAAGCAGCGCGCCGGCTGGCGGATACCCTGGCCGCGATGGCGACAGCATTTGGAGAATCGCGGGAGGCGGCCGTCGTATGCGAAATCACCAAGACCTACGAGCGGACGATCCGCGGGACACTCGGTGAGCTGGAAAAGCGATTCCGCGCGACGCCCGCGCTTGGAGAGATCACGATAGTCGTGGCAGGCGCGCCGGAGGAATCGAAGGGCGTAAGCAGGGACGCGACGTCGGTCACAATCGAACTGCGGGAAGCGCTCGAGGTGCTGCGCGAGGCTGGACTTGGGCTCAAGCGGGCGAGCGCGGTGATCGCGAGGTTGACGGGGACGGGGCGTCGCGAAGTGTATCAGCATGCACTCAAATCGCGCGCTGATGACTCCAGTGATGACTGACCGGTGGACAGCTTCGGGTGCCCGCGCTTGCAGTCGCATTGTGGGTGCGGTTCAATGAAAGGTGGTGCGGGGATGGTGACGAGGGCTAAATCCGGAGCAACGGCTGATCAAGCTGCCAGGAGCGGTGCTAGCGGCCCGATACACGTGCTCGTAGTCCACGGACCCAACCTGAATCTGCTCGGCGAACGTGAGCCCGAAGTCTACGGCCGAACCCGCCTGGCTGATATCGACAAGGAGCTCAAGCGACTGGGACGCGAACTCGAAATGAAGGTGGAAACGTTTCAGTCGAACAGCGAAGGCGCGATCGTTGACCGCATTCAGAAAGCGCACGGCAAGTGCGAGGTGCTGCTGCTCAACCCGGGCGCGTACACCCATACCAGCGTCGCGATTCGTGATGCGATTTCGGCGGTGAACATTCCGGTGATCGAAGTGCATCTGTCGAATGTGTATCGGCGCGAGCCGTTTCGCCATCATTCGACGATCGCGGATATCGCGCACGGCCGAATCATGGGGTTTGGCGCCGAAAGCTACAGCCTCGCTCTCAGAGCCGCCCGTACGATGGCCGAGGAGTCACGCAGACGGAGCGCGTAAGGCGATGTCGAGCAACTATCAAGCGCGCGGACGAGCCACCGCGTCGGGACGACACGGAGACGGAATGGAAGTACGCGAACTGAAAACCCTGCTGGTCCTGATGCGCGATTACGGGCTGGTCGAGCTCGAAATCGAAGACAAAAAAGGCAAGGTGCGGCTGGTTCGCGGCGGCAGTCGCGCGTCGGTGGACGAGACCGAATCCGGTTCAGATGCGCATATCGCGGCGCGTGCAGCGTCGCCGATCAAAATGGCGACCCGCCACGTCGAGGCGACAGCGGAGGAAGGCTCGCGGGCTGCGGGAAAGATCGACCTGGCGCCGAATCAGAAGCTGATCGAAAGCCCGATGGTCGGGACGTTTTACCGGGCCGCATCTCCCGACGCAGCGCCCTTCGTCGAGGAAGGCTCGTCGGTGCGCAGGGGCCAGCCGCTGTGCATAATCGAAGCGATGAAGATGATGAACGAGATCGAGTCGCCTGCGGCAGGCCGCGTGATAAGAATCCTCGCGGAGAACGGGAATCCTATAGAGTACGGTCAACCCTTGATGATCATCGAAGTGATCTGAAAGGGCGGAGCGTTCGTCGATGTTCAAAAAACTGCTGGTCGCAAATCGCGGGACAATCGCAATCCGGATAATTCGCGCATGCCGCGAGCTGGGAATTTCGACCGTCGCGGTTTATTCGACGGCCGACAAGAATGCACTGCACGTGCGGATGGCGGACGAGTCGGTATGTATCGGGCCGCCTGCCGCTGAAGACAGCTATCTGAACATCCCGGCCATCCTCAGCGCGGCGACGACGTTCGGTGCCGACGCGGTGCATCCAGGGTACGGTTTTCTGTCCGAGAATGGCGACTTCGCAGAGGCATGCCAGCGTTCAGGCCTGAACTTCGTCGGTCCGCGTGCGCGCCATATCAGGCTGATGGGCGACAAGCCGCGCGCGCGCAGAATCATGAAGCGCGCGGGCGTCCCCGTTCTGCCGGGCAGCGAGGGCACCGGAGTCACCGAGCTGCGCGAAGCGCAGGTGGACGCGAAGCGGCTGGGCTACCCCGTGTTGATCAAGGCGGCTGCCGGCGGCGGCGGCAAGGGGATGCGAATCGTTCGCGACGCGACCGAGCTTACGCACCTTTTTGCGCTGGCGCAGGGAGAGTCCGAGGCGTCGTTCAGCTCGCGCAAGATGTACCTCGAGAAATACCTGGAGCGTGCGCGTCACGTCGAGTTTCAGATTCTCGCCGACCTGCAGCGCAACGCGATTCATCTCGGCGAGCGCGACTGCTCGATTCAGCGGCGGCATCAGAAGGTGATCGAGGAGTCGCCATGCCCGATCCTGACGCCGCGCCTGCGCGAAAAGATGGGCAAGGCTGCGGTGCGAGCGGCGGAGGTGGTCGGCTATTCGAACGTCGGCACGGTGGAATTTCTGCTCGCGGGCAGCGGCGAGTTTTATTTTATCGAGATGAACACCCGGATACAGGTCGAGCACGGCGTGACCGAGATGGTCACCGGCGTTGACCTGGTGAAGGAGAGTATCCGGATGGCGATGGGCGAGAAGCTCGCGCTGAAGCAGCGGCAGGTGACGTTTGACGGCGCGTCGATGGAGTTTCGCATCTACGCGGAAGATCCGGAACGCGGCATCCCATCGCCGGGTATCGTGACCAATCATCACACTCCGGGCGGATTGGGCGTGCGCGTCGAGACGGCGCTGTACGACGGTTATCGCGTGCCGGTGCAATACGATCCGCTGATCGCGAAGCTGATCGTACATGCGGAGACGCGGCCCGAAGTGATCGCGCGAGCCAAGGCTGCTCTGCGCGAGTACGTAGTCGACGGCATCAAGACCAACATCCCGTTGCATCTGAAGATTCTGCACGATCCGGATTTCAATCGCGGCGAATTCGCGACCGACTTTCTAAAGCGCTACGAACCGCCCCGTCCCGAAGCCGCCCATCACTCACCGGTAAGCAAAGCCTCTTGACCGCCACGCTCCGCGCCATGATTGATAGAATTCCGAGCGGAGAGGCGGCATTGTTGCGCCGTCGAGTCGGATGACTATTTTGAAAACAATGAAACGAACTTTTCTTGCACTGATGATCTGTTTGATTGCGAGCGTGCCGGCTGCTGCGCAGGACAGCAGCATGAATCCGCTGATTCCCGGCGGCAACAGCGCACCTCCTGGGCACGAGCCCAAAGCGGTCGTCTCGAATCCGCTGTACGATTTCGGCACCGCGCTCGAAGGCACGATGGTCACGCACACGTTCACTATTAAGAACACCGGCGAGGGCTATCTCGACCTTCTTGGTATCAAGACTTCGTGCGGATGCACCACGGGAAATCCGTCGAAGAACCATATCGCGCCGGGCGACACGAGCGACATCTCGGTGTCGTTCGATACGCATTTCCAGAAAGGGCACGCCGTCCGCACCATCATGGCGACCACCAACGATCCCAACAATCCGCAGGTCGTGATGACACTGCAGGGGACCGTTAAGAAACAGGTCGAGGCGCAGCCGAATGAAATCTCATTCGGCGACGTGAAGAGGGGCACCGAAGAGACCAAGGAGCTGGTGGTCAACGATCTAAATCCGGCGCGCGGCGCGTTCTCGGTCGGACCGGTGAGCAACTCGAATTCTTCGATCAAGGTGGAGCAGCAGAAGCGTCCCGACGGCAAGCCCGGCGCGCTGCTCAAGGTCTCGCTGCTGAAGTCGATGCCGGTGGGGCCGTTCGACGACTCGATCAAGATCACGAACAATCGCGTGCCGTTGCAGGTCGACGTGTTCGGAACCGTGACGGGCGACCTGAATATAGATCCCGCGCAGGTGTCGTTCGGGCTGGTGCCGCGCGGCCAGGATATCGTGCGAATTTTCAAGGTGAGCAACCAGGGGCCTCATCCGATAAAGGTGCTCGAGGTGGCGAGCAGCAGCCCTGCCGTCGCCGCGACCGCGGAACCGGTCACGCCGGGCAAGGAATACAAGGTGACCGTGACGCTGAGGCATGGCACGCCCGACGGGCAGTTGCGGGGGAATCTGACGATAAAGACCGACGACCCGGATCAGGCGACCCTGAACGTCCCGTTCTACGCAATTGTCGGCCAGTACAAAACCTGATCTTGTTATCCGGTTCCCCTTCCCACTATGGGAAGGGGTTAGGTGGGTTAGAGGTTAGCTTCCACGCACTGTCATTGTTTCGCAGCCCCCTCCGTTCCTATATTCAATCAGAGCGCGATTCGCGGATGGAATGAACCGCGTATTTTGAGAGGCTGAATGGCTCGGCGCGGGAAATCAGGCGTCATTTCATGGTTGCTGGACCGATTGAGCGATTGGGCTATCGGTCTGCTCACCAAGCCGATAAAGAGCTACTCGCTCCATATCCCGAACGACATTGCCGCGCTCAAGCGTCATATCCGCAAAGGCGACGTCATATTGGTCGAGGGAAACGAGCGAATCAGCGAATGTATCAAGTATCTGACGCAAAGCTCATGGTCGCACTCGGCCTTGTACGTCGGCGATGAGCCGATCAAGCGCAATCCCGAGCTGAAGGCGCCGCTCGTCGCGAAATTTGGCGAGGAAGCGAACTTCCTGGTGGTCGAGGCGATCGTCGAGGCCGGCGTAGTGCTCTCGCCGCTCAGCAAGTATCGCGACTTCAACATACGGCTGTGCCGGCCATACAACCTGTCGACCGCGGATCTCGCCGAGGTGCTGGACGAGGCGATTCGGAGCGTGGGTAGTACTTACGATTTGCGCAACGTGATCGACCTGGCGCGGTACTTTCTGCCGGTGAGCCTCGTACCCGCGCGCTTTCGGCGGCAGGCATTGCAGTTCGGCAGCGGCGAGCCGACCCGAGCCATATGCTCGAGCGTGATCGCGTCGTCGTTTCATCGCGTGAAGTTTCCGATTGTGCCGAACTACCAGCAATTGCCGCCGGAGACGATTCCGGCTCCCCCAAAGCGCAAACTGTGGCCAATAGGCTCCAAGTCGACAACGGGCGCGCTGCAATACGGAGCGCTCAGGATGGTCTCGCCGACGCTGGTTACGCCGCGCGATTTCGATCTCTCGCCCTATTTCGAAATCATCAAATTCAATATCATCGAGAACATGCGTTTCGACTATCACAAGATTTTATGGGCGGACGACGCGCCGCCCGCGCCAGTGAAGAAAGGCGCCTGAGCGCGGAAACCAGGATTATCTGAGGCAGGGGAGAGCATCCATTGAACAACGAAAACGAACAACAGCATTCAGGCGGCCGGCGCGAACTACTCGAAAAGACGATCGCGAAAATTCTGCATCGCCATTGCAATTTCGGCTGGGCGAACTACTACATCCCAAGCGAAAAATTCCCGAGCCTGATCGAGGAGCTGGTCGAAGTGATGAGTCCCGGCGGCCAGGCCGGTCACGACGAACTAGTCCAGTTCTTCCTGGGCGTGCAACGCCTACCGTCAATCCAGGAGCGGGTAGCAAAACTCGAGCAGCAATTCTCAGTCTACAAACGCACCTGAAACCACGTCACCGGATACCGTTTTAACCAACGACCTTCTGCATCTTTCTGTCTCCTCTCCCTGTTAGGGAGAGGATGAAGGTGCGGGTCCGAATACAGCGCTATTCGTGCGATTCAGGATTCTGCCTTTGCTCTCTGAACGTCATCGGCACAGTCACCAGCGCCGGGTTTTTTCGCAGTACTCCGCATACGGCGCGCCGAACGTCGCACGCAGCGTGGGTTCCTCGTACATCACCACGAACATGTGCGTAACGAGCGCGAAGACGGCGCAGTACGCAAGGATAGCCCACGAATTATAGAACAGCCCCGCCCCGGCCAGGACGAGGTCGGCGCCAATGTACATCGGGTTGCGCACGAACAGGTATGGACCGGCAACGACCAGCCGGCGCGGTGGGTCGAACGGCGCCGGCGTTCCGCGTCCGATTGTAAAGAACGTCACGATGCACCACAGAGCCAATGCTGCACCCGCTGCCCCGATCGCCATGCCGGCGACTTGCACGCCGCCGATACCGGCAGGCGCGGCGATCCCGGACCACGAAAGAACGCGGGCCGGGATGAACACCAGGATTAAACCGACGAAGAGGGTGGCGTAGGTGATCGCGCGAATGAGAAGGAACGTAGCGGCCTCCCCAATATTGTTTAAGTACAGTTCGGCTTCCAGCAAAAATGAGAAAACGGATGGCGCGAGCCCTCAATGCATATTGAAACCGCCGCAAACCGATACCGATTGCCCGGTGGTGGCCGCTGAAAGATCGCTTGCGAAGTAAACCGCGAGCTCCGCGACTTCCTCCGCCTCGACCATTCGTTTTATCGCGCCGCTCTGAACTGAGCGCGCGTTGAATGTGTCGACATCCATCCCGAAGCGCTCCGCGATCTTTCCGATTCCAGTGGGACTGATCGACCATCCTGCGCGCGTTGGACCGGGGCAGATAACGTTGCAGGTGACGCCGTACTCTCCACATTCGAGCGCGAGTGTGCGGCTGAATCCAACCACCCCGTGCTTGGCGGCCGCGTATGCGCCGAGGCGTGCGACGCCCTGCAGACCCGCCACCGACGCGATATTCACGATTCGTCCGTAGCGGCGCTCGACCATATGCGGCAGCACGGCTTTGGTGAAATACCAGGTGCTGTGAAGGTTCAACGCGACGTTGTCGAACCAGCATTGGTCGTCCATCTCGAGAATCGTGCGATGGTCCGCGACGTCGCCGCCGCCGGCATTGTTCACCAGGATGTCAATTCTCCCCAGCGCTCGCATCGTGTCCTCCACCATCGCGACCGCCTGTGCCTTGTCAGTAACGTCGGCGCGCTTGTGGAAGCATCGACGCCCGAGCTTCTCGACCTCAGCCGCGACGCTTGCCAGGTCGGCTGAGGTGCGCGCGCAAATCGCGACGTCGGCGCCTTCGCTCGCGTATGCGAGCGCAATCGCGCGGCCAATCCCCTTGCCACCGCCGGTAATCAACGCAATTTTGTTGTCGAGTCGCATCGCGTCGCTCTCCCAATCGAACTGGATTCCACGGCCGCTTGATACTACAAGTTTTTGTAGCTGCTTTACACAACAATCATTGCGGGAAGCGCAGGCAAATCGCCCCCGAATGCAACTGCCATCGCGTTAAAGGTGGCTTTCTGTCTCCTCCCCCTGCTAGGGAGAGGATGAAGGTGCGGGTCCTACTACAGCGCATCTTTTTGCGCGCGATTCAGGATTCTGCTTCTGTTCTTGAACACCAGGCCGGACAGTTATGCAAAGCTCTCCTTAAAGGAGAAACAAGGATGAAGATAACCTTCTCATGGTTGATGCTGTTCGCAGTCCTCACTGCGTGCCAGCGGCGGCGATAAACGCAAATCTGGTTCGGTTTTGAGCTCGGTCAGTTCTTACCGAGCGGCGGCTGTCTTACTTAATTTCCCTCTCGCGTTCAAACTCTTTTCCCCAAGCACCGAAAAGGTAGGACAAGATCAGTCCGGGTATCAGGATTGCAACGACACCGACGCTGTCTTGCACCGGAGCGAATATCCAGATCAACGTGGCAAGGGTCGCGGTGACCGAAGCTACGGATACATAAGGTCGAGCTCCAAATAGCTTATCCATCAGGATAAACGGCAGGGAGATCGTTCGCATGGCGGAATATAAGGGCCTAACGAACGTCTTTGCCGTCTTGGTCGCCGTTCTTCGATGCGCGGAGGGCTGCTGCGCCTGCGGCGTTTTTGTTCGTTCGTGTACTATCTTCCGTAAGTCGTCGAAATTAACCAGCGAATATTCGAGTTTGATCTTCCGGGTGTCACTCGTATTGGAGATCATGAGGTAGCTCATAATCTTATACTGCCGCGTTCCGGCGACTTCACTCCATCGAATGCAGGTTGCCGCGCCCCTGCTGGGCAAGTACCAAATGGCTGTATTGTCTACCGCAACGCGATCGTTGACGGCTCCGAGCCTGCGGAGGGTGATGACGCCGAGCCATCCGAAAAAGGCAACAGCCGCTGCCAGCAGGAAAATATCCGGACGCTTGAGCGACGAATAGAATACAAATGCTATCAGCGCACTTTGTGCCACCAAGGAGACGATAATTGAGCTTTTAGCAGAAGGCCGAAACGAGAAAGACGTAGCGTTCGAGTCGGAACCTGTACTCTGCATCTTTGATTTTCTATGACTAGCGATCCAGCCGAGTTACCGATTGTGCAGGCGTCGAATTTGCTCGTGCACTCTCCAATCGCATCATTGACCATCGAACTGGATTCAGCGGCCGGTTGATACTACAAGTTTTTGTGTCTGCTTGACGAATGAAATCCAAGCCGGAGGCCCATTTATGGATGCTCTTGAAGCGATTCTCTCACGCCGCGTGCAGCGCGCGTTTGCGGACAAACCGGTCGAGCTCGAAAAACTGTCGAAGATCGTCGAGGCCGGACGTCATGCGATGAGCGCGCGCAACTTGCAGCCTTGGCAATTCGTCGTGATTCGAGATCGCGCCAGGTTGAAAGAAATTGGCGCCCTATGCTCGACCGGCCGGTTCGTCACGGACTCGCCGTCGGCGATCGTCGTGCTGAAAGACATTGCCAACGCGCGATGGGCCGATGTGGACTGCGGGCAGGCGGTGCAGAACATGGCGGACGCGGGATGGGCACTCGGACTCGGCACGTGCTGGGTCGGCAACTTCGACGGCGCAAAGATCGGCGCGATGCTCGGGGTCAAAGACGGATGGGCAATCTTCACGATTCTGCCGTTCGGTTACGCCGACCCCAAGAATCCGCCGCAGGCGAAGCCACTCAAACCGCGTGCCGAGATGGTGCATTATGAGCGCGTAGGAAATCCGAGGCCCTAGAATCTGATAGTGTCGGATACTGAGTAGATACTGAAAAGAGGAAACTTTTCGCTATGGCAATAAAACAGCAAGTTCCCCCCGAAGCGCACGAAACCCTCAAGCAGAATCCAGACGCGCTCTACCTCGACGTTCGCACCGAAGGAGAATTTGCGGCCGGCCACGCAGCCGGCGCGATCAATATCCCCGTGATGGTTGCGAAGGGTCCGGGCCAGATGCAGTTGAATCTCGATTTTGTCGAAGTCGCCGAGAAGGTCATCGAAAAGAACAAAAAGCTGGTCGTCGGATGCATGTCGGGCGGACGCTCGCAGCGCGCGTGCGAGATGCTCGAAGAGGCCGGTTTCACCGACCTTACCAACGTGGTCGGCGGCTTTGGCGGCCAGCGCGACGCGTCGGGCAAGGTCGTCGTCCCGGGATGGAAGGAAGCGGGACTGCCCGTAACTAGCGACCTCGGCGACGCCGCGTACACTGCGCAACGCGCCAAGGCGGGCGTCTGATGGCGATACGTCTCAGCAGGATTTACACGCGCACCGGAGACAAGGGGCAGACTGCCCTGGTCGGTGGCAAGCGCGTGCCCAAGGAGAGCGCGCGGCTGGAGGCCTACGGGACGATCGACGAGCTGAATTCGATCATCGGAATCGTTCGCACCTACCTGCTGGACTATCGCGACGGATTCGGCGACGACTTCGAGCCGTATTCGGAGACGTTGCGGCGGATACAGAACGAATTATTCGACGTTGGGAGCGAGCTCGCGACGCCGCCCGACGGCGAATATCCGCAGATGCACAAGATGGGCGCCGGTGAGATCAAGAAGCTCGAAGAAGAGATGGACGCGATGGAGAAGGAGCTCGAGCCGCTGAAATCCTTCACGCTCCCTGGCGGCGGAGTCCTCAACGCGTTCCTGCATCAGGCGCGCACGGTGTGCAGGCGCGCGGAGCGCGTATGCTGGCGCCTCAAGCGCGAGGAAGACATCAACGACAATCTGATCATCTATGTAAATCGCCTGAGCGACCATCTGTTCGTGCAGTCGCGATGGGTCGCGAAGCGGCTCGGCGAGCCTGAATTTTTGTGGGACCGTGCCCTTCGAATCGAAGAGGAAGAGAAGACAGCGAGAGCAGCGAAAAGCAAGGCGGGTCGCGGCGCGAAATCCTGAACGGAGACCGGCGATGGCTGATACCAGTGAAAACAGAATCTATCTTCGACAGGCGCAGGTCGGTCCGATGGCGAACTTCGTGTATCTCATCGGCGATCCGGTTACGCGCAAGCTCGCAGTCGTCGATCCCGCGTGGGACGTCGAGGCGATCCGCAAATTCGCCGAGTCAGACGGCTACGAGATCGACAAGCTCCTGCTGACGCACTATCACCCCGATCACCTGGGCGGACGCATGATGGGCCAGAATATCGAGGGCGCCGCCAAGATGCTCGAAGACGTCAAGGCGAAGGTCTATGTGAACAAGCATGAGGCGGAAGGTGTGAAGCAGGTGGCGGGATTGTCGGACTCCGACATGGTCAAGGTCGATGCCGGCGACACTGTGAAGGTCGGCCAGCTCGAGGTGAAGTTCCTGCACACTCCCGGGCATACGCCGGGCTCGCAGTGCTTTCTGGTCGAGGGCAACCTGATTTCCGGCGACACGTTGTTCGTCAACTCGTGCGGGCGAGTGGACCTGCCGGGTTCCGACCCCGAGGCGATGTATCACAGCCTGAACGAAACGCTGCGTAGTCTCGACGACTCGACGGTGGTGTATCCGGGGCACGCGTACTCGTCGGAATCGAGCACGACGATCGGCGACCAGAAGCGTCACAACATGTACATGCGATTTCCGACGCTCGACGATTTCCTCGACGCGATGGGCTACGCGCGCCGATAGCCGTCCGACTCCTGCCGATGGCTGATCGAGACCAGAGCATCTCACGCATCGAGCTTGCGGATCTTCCGGCGGACTTCGCGCCGGGTGGCGTGCCGTATGCCGTCCTCGTGCCGCCGAGCTACGAGAACGGAGGCGAGTATCCGTTGTGCTTGTTGCTGCACGGAGGTGGTGGCAGCCGCGATAACCTCGCCGCTCTCAAACCGCTGTTCGACAATTGGTGGGCGGCAGGCGTCTTTCCGCCGATGGTGATTGCCTCGGCCAGCACGGGCGCGTTGAGTTACTACCTCGACCATCAGGACGGGAGCGCGCGCTGGGAGACTTTGATTGCGGAGGATTTTCCCGCGCATCTTCGCGACAACTACAACGCCGGACAAGATCGGGCGTCCACCTTGATCGCGGGAATCTCGATGGGCGGTTACGGTGGTCTGAAGATTGCCTTCGCGCGTCCCGATCGATTTGCCGCGGTGGCTGCGATACAGCCGCTGCTCGAACCCGGCTATCGCGATTCGGAAATAGGGGCGCGCAATCGACTCCATCACGGCGTCGGCGGTCCACGCGAGTTACTCGGCGAGAATCGCGACGCGGTGTTGTTCGAGTCCAACAATCCGGCGAGCCGCGCGCGCGCCAACGCGCTTGCGATCAAAGAGTCGGGACTTGCGATTTACCTGGAAGTCGGCGACGAGGATTTCCTCAACGCGCACGACGGTAGCGAATTCCTGCATCGCGTGTTGTGGGACCTTGATATCCCGCACGAGTACCGTCTGATTCGCGGCGCTGACCACGGCGGGCCGACGTTCGTGCCGCGGATACGCAACGCATTCGGGTGGCTGGGCTCGGTGATAGCCGAGCAGCAGGCCGCATCTGCGGAACCTACGCCCGATGAGCGCGCGGTGAACGATTGGGTGAATCGCGGACTCGCCGGCGATCCGCCGCCGGTCGATCCGAGCAGCAAAGCGTTCCTCAAAATGGTTCGTGCTCAGCTAAAGCCCGCGCGCGATCAAGCCGCCAAGACCGATAGTACGACACTCCGACATTACGGCGTGTTGCCGAAATCGAAGTGAGGGCGATGGCTGAGGATTCGCACAAGCTCGCGGCGCAAGCTGAAAAGCTGCGCGACGAGATCAACCGCGCCAACTATCGCTACTACGTCCTCGACGATCCGGAAATCTCCGACGCCGAGTACGACAAGCTTTTGCGCCGGCTCGAAGCGCTCGAGCGCGAGCATCCGGAGCTGGCCACGCCGGACTCGCCGACGCAGCGGGTGGGTGCGGCGCCGAGCGAGAAATTCGGCGTCGTGGCGCATAGGCGGCCCATGATGTCGCTCGGCAACGCGATGAACGCCGACGAGATGCGCGAGTTCGACAAGCGAATCAAGCGGCTGCTGAAATCCGACGCCGAAATCGAGTACGTCGCCGAGGTCAAGCTCGATGGACTGGGTATCGAGCTGGTTTACGAGGACGGGCGGCTGACCGTCGGCTCGACGCGCGGCGACGGGATCAACGGCGAGAACGTCACGCCGAATATCCGCACGATCAAGAGCGTGCCGCTCCGATTGCAAAGCCCAGAGCATGGTAAAATTCCGCGGCTGCTCGAGGTGCGCGGTGAAGTGATTTTTCCGCGCGCGGGATTTGCGAAGCTGAATCAGCAGCGCGACGAGGCCGGCGAGCCGGTCTTCGCCAATCCGCGCAACGCGGCTGCGGGAGCGCTGCGCCAGCTCGATCCGAAGATCACAGCCTCGCGGCCGCTCGACATTTTCCTGTACGCGCCCGGCGTGATCGAGGGCGTCACGTTCAAGTCGCAATGGGAATTTCTGCAGGGAATCAAAGCGCTGGGGCTGCGCACGAATCCGCTTTCACGCGTATGCAAGGGGATCGACGCCGTCCTCGAATACTGGAACGAAACTACCGAGAAACGGCACGAGCTGGACTTCGAGGCCGACGGCGTCGTGGCCAAGGTGAACTCTTACGCGCTCCAGGAGCAGCTTGGCGAGGTATCGCGATCGCCGCGATGGGCGATTGCGTACAAGTTCAAGGCGCAACAGGCGGAGACGGTGGTCGAGAAGATCGAAGTGCAGGTCGGCAGAATCGGATCGCTCACGCCGGTCGGCAAACTTCACCCCGTGCAGCTCGCCGGCGTGACGATTTCGAATACGTCGCTGCACAACCTCGACGAGATCAGGCGCAAGGACATCCGGGAGCGCGACACTGTGCTGATCGAACGCGCGGGCGACGTGATTCCATACGTCATCCGGGTGGCCAAGGAAGGGCATCCCCGCGCGAAGCCCTTCGAAATGCCGACGCATTGCCCGGAATGCGGCGCGGCGATCGTCCACGAGGAAGGCGAGGTCGGCTACTTCTGCGTCAACGCGAATTGCCCGGCACGGATGCGCGAGTCGATTCGCCATTTCGCGTCGAAGGGATGCCTCGATATCGAAGGGCTGGGCGACAAGCTGGTTGGGCAGCTCGTCGAGAAGGGCCTCGTGAAAGAGCTGGACGACCTGTTCGGGCTCACGAAGGAGCAACTCGCGGGACTCGAGCGCATGGCGGACAAGAGCGCGCAGAACGTCCTCGATGCGATCCAGGAAGCGCGCAAGACGACGCTCGACCGGTTTATCAACGGGCTCGGGATACGGCACGTCGGCGAGCATACCGCCCGTCAAATGGCGTTGAAGTTCAAGACGATGGACGCGCTGGCGGCGGCGTCGGAGGACGATTTGCTCGGCGTGCGCGATATCGGAAAAGAGGTTGCGCACAGTATCCGCGAGTACTTTGGCGAGCCGCGAAATCTGAAAGCCGTGATGCGGCTCGTCAAAATTCTGGATGTCGAAGTGCCAGCCGAGATCGAGGGTCGGGGCGCATTGCGCGACAAGACGTTCGTGCTGACCGGGACGCTCGAGTCGATGTCGCGGGAGGAGGCCGAGCACAAGATTATGGCTGCGGGCGGTCGAGTCACGTCCTCAGTCAGTCGCAAAACGGACTTCGTAGTAGCGGGCGCGGAGCCCGGATCGAAGCTGAAGAAGGCGCAGGATCTGGGGGTGCGGGTGCTCGACGAAAAAGGGTTCGAATCGGTTCTGGCGGGAGCGAGTTGACGACTCAAAGCAAATCGGAGCGGGCGAGGTTGCATCTAGTCATCAGCGGGCGGGTGCAAGGAGTCGGCTTTCGATTCTCGGCGTATGACAAGGCCAAAAAACTTGCACTTGCCGGATGGGTGCGCAATCTACCCAGCGGCGCGGTCGAAATTGTCGCGGAAGGCAGCAGGGAAAACTTGCAGATGCTGGAGGCGTGGGCACATCTTGGGCCACCGTCGGCGCACATAACCGGGGTACGCGAAGATTGGTCCGATTTTACGGGGAAATTCAACGATTTCCGGATTCGCTGAGCAGGCACCCGGAAAAGCGGGACTTTAATGGTCCGCTTGGATTAGCTATGCTTTAAATCCGCGTGTTGGAGTATTTGCAGAGCTTCGCAAGAACGGAGTATTTTTCAATCAGGCTCTAACCACAAGGAGATTGGACTGAGATGGCTGTACCACCTGAGGCGGCTGGACAAGCTGCCGAGTCGCATGGTTCCGCTGCGATCAAACCCCATCTGCAGCGCGACCATGTAGTTATCCGATTTGCGGGCGACTCGGGCGATGGGATGCAGTTGACGGGGATGCAGTTCACGGCCGAATCGGCATTGGCCGGTAACGATATAGCAACGCTGCCAGACTTTCCCGCAGAAATTCGCGCTCCGCAGGGAACGCTGGCCGGAGTCAGCGGCTTCCAACTGAATTTTTCGAGCAGCGAAATTTTCACCGCCGGCGACGAGCCCAACGTGCTGGTGGCGATGAATCCCGCAGCGCTGCAAGCGAACATCGAGGACGTGCCGCCCAACGCGGTGATAATCGTGGATCGCGAGGCGTTCACCGAATCCAACATCAAGCGCGCCGGCTACAAGAGCAATCCGCTCACCGACCATTCGCTCGACAAATTCCAGGTGATCGAAGTCGACGTGACCAAGCTCACGTCGCTGGCGGTTCATGGAATGGGTCTGAACAATCGCGCGGTGTTCCGCTGCCGCAACATGTTCGTGCTCGGAATGCTGTCGTGGCTGTATCAGCGGCCGATCGAGAGCACTCTCACTTACCTGGAGAGCCGCTTCAAGAAGACGCCAGAGATCCTCGAGGCGAACGTCAAGGTGCTGAAGGCCGGGTTCAACTACGGCGAAACGACCGAGATGTTCGCGAGCTCGTACGAAGTGCCGGCTGCGCGAATCGCGCCGGGGCTGTATCGCAATATCACGGGCAACAGCGCGACGGCGCTTGGATTCGTGGCGGCAGCGGTGAAGGCGGGTCGTCCGCTGTTCCTGGGATCGTATCCGATTACGCCGGCCAGCGACGTGCTGCACGAGCTCTCGGGCTACAAGAATTTTCCCGTTTATACTTTTCAGGCCGAGGACGAGATTGCCGGCGTGTGCGCGGCGATTGGCGCCTCATTCGGCGGATCGATCGCGATCACCACAACCTCGGGACCCGGAATGAACTTGAAGGCGGAGGCCGTCGGGCTCGCGGTGAAGGTCGAGCTGCCACTGGTGATTACCGACATCCAGCGCGCAGGACCGTCCACCGGCATGCCGACCAAGCCCGAGCAGGCCGATCTGCTGCAATCGATGTACGGACGCCACGGCGAGTCGCCGATTCCGATTGTCGCGGCGTCGACGCCGGCCGACTGCTTCGACTGCGCGTACGAGGCTGTACGAATCGCGGTCAAGTACATGACCCCGGTGATCCTGCTTACCGACGGCCAGTTGGCGAACGGGGCAGAGCCGTGGCTGCTGCCTGACGCGGACAAGCTGCCGCCGATCAAAGTTGAATTCGCGACAAATCCGGAAGGCTTCATGCCCTATACGCGCGACGAGGAAACTCTGTCGCGTCCGTGGGCAGTGCCCGGGACCAAGGGTCTCGAGCATCGCGTGGGCGGCCTGTCGAGCGAGAACCTTACCGGCAACGTCAGTTACTCGCCGGCCAACAACGAGCTGATGGTGCGGACGCGAGCGCGCAAGATTGCAGGCATCGTGCGCGAGATTCCGCCGACGCAGGTGTTCGGCGATGCGGAAGGCGACCTCGTCGTGCTCGGATGGGGCTCGACCTATGGCCCGATTCGCGAAGCCGTCAAGCATGTACGCGCGAAGGGCAAGAAAGTCTCGCACGTGCATCTTCGTTATCTGAATCCGCTTCCACGTGACCTCGAAGAGACGCTCAAGCGTTTCAAGCAGGTCATGATTCCCGAAATGAACATGGGACAACTTCTCAAGATGGTGCGGGCCGACTACCTGATCGACGCCTTCGGGTTCAACAAAATCCAGGGCCGTCCGTTCAAAGTCAGCGAGATCGAAAACCGCATCAACCGGGCCCTGGAGGGCTGATCGAAAATGGCTACCGCTCTTAACCGCAAGGATTTCGTTTCCGACCAGGAAGTACGTTGGTGCCCCGGATGCGGTGATTACGCAATTCTGGCTGCGGTGCAGAAGACGATGCCCGAATTCGGCATCGCGCCTGAGAACACCGTCTTTATTTCGGGGATCGGATGTTCGAGCCGGTTTCCGTACTACATGAACACCTACGGCTTCCACACGATTCACGGCCGCGCGCCTGCGTTCGCGACCGGGCTCAAGATTTCGCGGCCCGACCTCGACGTGTGGGTGGTCACCGGTGACGGTGACGGGCTGTCGATCGGCGGCAATCACCTGATCCACGTGCTCAGGCGCAATGTCGATCTCAAGATTCTGCTCTTCAACAATCGAATCTACGGGCTCACCAAGGGCCAATACTCACCGACCTCGGAAGTGGGCAAGGTCACGAAGTCCACGCCGGCTGGTTCGGTGGATTTTCCGTTCAATCCGATCACGGTGGCGCTCGGCACGCACGCGACTTTCGTTGCGCGTACAATCGACGTCGAGCAGAAGCATCTCGGCGAGATGCTCAAGCGGGCACATGCGCATCGCGGCGCATCATTCCTCGAGATTCTGCAAAACTGCAATATTTTCAACGACGGTGCGTTCAACGACGTCAGCGACAAGGCGCTCAAAGCGGACCATCAGCTGGTTCTCGAGCACGGCAAGCCGCTCATCTTCGGCAAGAATCGCGACATGGGAATCAGGATGAACGGGATGCGTCCCGAGGCGGTGCAGCTCGGCGGCAGCGTCACTGAAAACGAACTCGTCGTGCACGACGAGACGAACCTGTCGCTGGCATTCATGCTCGGCAACTTCGAGCCTCCGCTGCCGACTCCCGTGGGCGTGTTCTACGCGGTCGCGCGTCCGACCTACGACGGCGCCGTCAACAAGCAGCTCGAAGACGCGAAGGCGAAGCAGGGCGCAGGCGACCTGAAGACGCTGCTGGGCAAGGGCGATACGTGGACGGTGAGCTAGACTGAGACCGCGCGCATCGCGCGCCTTTTGCTGAAATCCAGCGGGCGGGATCGAAAGGTTCCGCCCGTTTTTATTTCTGCTGATGCTGCGGATTCACCACCACTTCGAGCTTGATGCCGTCCGGATCAGTGAAGAAGACCGAGTAATATCCCGGCCAGTACGGATATTCCTGCGGCGCGTCGGTGATTGTACCGCCGGGGAACTCGATCTCGCGCGCTACCTCGTCAACCTCCTCGCGCGTTTCGGCGGCGAACGCCATCTCGCGCAGTCCGACGCGACGTTTATCGAATGCCTGGTCGCGCAATGATTCGTCCGCCACGTTCAGCCACAGGTTCGTGTTTCGTCCGAGCCATCCCACGACCAACGGATTGTCGGGCAGCGCTACCTGTCTTTTGAATCCGAGCTTCGGCAACAGCCACGAGTAGAAGGGCAGCTCGCGTTCTCGATCGATGCAATTGATCAGGATGTGATCGATCATTCCTTTCATAGAAACTCCGCGTCGGTTTCCTCTCCCTGTGAGGGAGAGGATGAAGGTGAGGGTCCTTATGCAGCGCGGGATTACTTTCGCGCGCGATTCAGGATTCTCCTCCCGCTCCCAACGACTCGATCAGTCGCTTGCCCGCGTACTTCCGCCATGCGTTGCTGAATATTCGCTTTAGCTCATCGGGATGCACCTTCGGCAGACGAATCAGCACCATCGGGTAGTTGCGATAGTGCTCGGTGAAGTAGAAGGTCCCTGGCTCGCCTTCGACGAGGATCTCGCGCTCGCCGAATTCCATCCGAATAGCCAGCGACACGCCGTCTTCCTTCATCCGGCAGATGAATTTTTTGCCCACCCGATACGCGAGCGTGCCGTACGAGGTCCCTTCCTCGACGCCGGGAAAGCTGAACGCTATCCGTCGCAGCGTTTCGACATCGCTTGACTGACGAGCCTTCTCCGACTGCTCGGATTTTCGCGAGGAGCGGTTCAGTTTTTCGCCGCGGGCAACGCGCACTTGTACACCTTCATCACATTCTCGCCCATCACCTTTGCGCGTGCGGCGGGCGGCAACTTATGCGCCAGCTCTTCGACTTCCTCGATATAGTTGCCGACGTGATCGGGATGCGGGAAATCCGACGCCCAGAAAAATTTGTCAGCGCCGCACAGCTCGACCATCGCAGGCAGCGAACGCTCGTCGGGATCCGCCGAGATCCAGCAGTTGCGATTGAAGTAGAAGCTCGGCTTCTCCTTGAGCGGCACCGTGCGGCCCATCGCGCTGGCATAGACGGCGTCGAGCCTGCCCAGCCAGTAGTCGATCCATCCCGCGCCCGCCTCGAGCAGCACCAGGCGCAGCTTCGGGAATTTGTCGAAGGTGCCGTACTGGAAAAAGCTGGTGAACGCGTGGCGGATCGCGTCGGCCGCGACGATGTTCAGAAAGTAATAATTTCCGCGCATGAATTTGCGATCGTAACGACCCGGCGCCGCCCAGACGGGCTCGAGCGACGGATGAATCCCAATCGGCACGTCAAGCTCCTGCGCCTTGGCGAACAGCACGTCGTGATCGGGATGCGCGTGCGGCTTGCGCGTCATGACGAATTGCGCGACCCATCCACCTTTGCATCCCGCCTTGACCGCGCGTTCGAGCTCGACTGCGGCCGCGGCTGGATCGCCGAGCGACAGGTGCGCGATCGGAATCAGCTTGCCGCCGCTCTCAGAGCAAAAGTCCACGATGTAACGGTTGTAGGCGCGTGTGCATGCCTGCGCGAGTTCGGGATCTTCGGTCTCAGTTTCCCACAGCAGGCTCATGGTGGGGTAGAGGAACGCGGCGGCGAGACCTTCGGCGTCGATGCGCTTCAGGCGTTCCTTCGCGTCCATCGCGCCAAAAGGTGCGAACCCGCCGTAGGTGGGGGGAGCGTCCCACTTGTCGTCGCGTGTCGTGCCCATCGCGGAGAGTCCGCCGAGCCGGCCGCCGCTGAAGACCTTTGACGGCCGTCCCGCGACTTCGAGGTACTCGAGTCCCTTGGCGTCGGTGCGAACTCTGACGGCGCGGTCCTTGTACTTCGCTTCGATGTAGCGATCCCAGAGTCCGGCGTCCTCGAGGATGTGCCCGTCGGCATCGACGGCGCCGGTGAAATCTAGTTTCTGGATTCCTTCGAGAGGATTCGACATTGATGATGACTCCGAATGCGCACGAGATTTCTCACTTATAGTTCACGAATCGACGCGCGCAAAGCGAATGCGTCACTCAATGCGCTGCGTTGGACATCGTCACCGGGTTGAAGAAATTGTCGGTTGCGATTCCCATGTTGATGTACCAGCTTTCGTGCTCTTCGGTCTCGAATCCAGGCGATAGCACGACAGTTGAGAAGCCGGTCACGACGTCTTCATCGACCAGCGCGGTCTGGAACATCCGCTTGAACGGCCAGATCGCGACGCGCGCGTCCGGAACCGGTCGGTCGCGGTACGCGTTGAAGGTTGCCACCGTCTTCCACAGCTTGCCGTCGCGATCGTATTGATCCGAGGCGGTGATGAACCATCCTTCCGAATCGATATAGAAAATCCGCTTCGGAATCGAAACACTGCTGCCAAGGAGCGAGGTCTGCTTCGCATCCGCCTCGATAACGTAAAGCCGGCGCATTTCCCAATTCTCCGGACAGATGGTTCGTCCGCCGTCGGTTGGGCAGGCCTTGGCCGGAGAATTTTCCGCATTGACGACCACGAGCATCGGCTTCTCGCCGAGGAACTTGTAGTTGAAGTCCTCGATCTTCGCCGCGAAGCCGAAAAACGAATCGGGATCGAGGTTGCTCGCGTAACTGGCCGCGCCGGCTCCTGCCCCCGCGCCCGGTTGGTAAAGACCGAGGACATCAGAAAGTTCGTTGGCTGATGCCCGGTTCGTGTGCCGCGTCCTCGGATTCATGATCCAGGTGTTGTCTTCGATCTTCGGATCGATGTTCCGATAACGGATAAATCCGAATCCGCGCATCTCGGACGGCTCGAGAAACGGGTACGCGCCAAATCGATACCGGATTCCCGCCGTCGTCGCCTCCGAATTGGTCGGTATGGGATTCACTTCGGTGCGACCCGTGTTGTTGTAGAAACCCACGTTGCCGATCGTGAAGTGCTCGACTGGATCGGCGGGCGTCGATCCCGGCCGGTAGCTCTCGATCTCGACGTTCTTTGATATCGCGTCGTCGGTGTAGAGCGGCCGATAGCTGAAATTCCACATCACTTTGAGCGCCGCCTGCGGATCGTTCGCATCGACCAGCGGGAACGGAAGCCCGGCCATGTAGTTCTTCAGGGTGCCGTCCGGCGCGAGATTCACCTGCGCGGAATATTTCTCGGTCGCGGCTTTGTACGGAGGCGGCCACTCCAGCCGCTCCGTCGGCACGATCTTCATCGTCATGCCCTGCTTCACCAGGATCAGATTCCCCGGACTGACGAGGTCCGCGACCTTGTCTGCCTGATCCTTGGTGATCGTGTCGCCGGGATTAACACCCGCGTTCGGCGATCCAGCGATCGACAAAACCGTAAGCGCGATCACAGCAACAACTTCAAGCTTTACTTTCATTTTGGGTTTCGACCTCGCTAGAAGCTGAGGCGTTTGAAGCGGCTCTCGGGAATTAGCCGGACCGCCCCCATGATGAAGCGCCAGAACCACGGCACGAATGCGACTTCAGCGCGCCTCCGATACGCCTTGTAAATCAGATCGGCGGCTTTGGTCGGCGCAATTGTGAGCAGCGCGCCCTCGCGGCCCCAGGTCATTCGCGTATCGACCGTGCCGAGCTTCACTGTCATGACATGCACGGCGCTGCCGGCGAGGCGTCCGCGAAGTCCTTGCGCAAATAGCGCGAGCGCACCCTTGGCCGAACCGTACACGTAATTGCGCTTGCGGCCGCGCTCGCCGGCGACCGATCCGATTACGATGATGAAGCCGGACCGTTGTTGTTCGAGATGGCGGGCGGCGAGAGTGATCAAAGACACGGCGCCGGTGAAGTTCTGATGAATCGTGGCTAGCGCGGCGCCGCTGTCGGATTGCGCAGCGTCCTCGTCGCCAAGCGTGCCGAAGCATACGACGACGCCATCGAGGCCGCCCAGCTGAGTCGCGGCGTGGCGGATGAACTCGTCATGCGAGGCGAAATCCGACGCGTCGAAGGTTCCTGAGAGAGCGGGCACTCCCGCGCGAACGCTGACGTCTTCGGCGACGCGTCGCGCCTCGTCGGCGTCGCGGGCAGCGAGGAACAATCGCGCTCCATCGGATGCGAACCGAAGCGCCAGCGCTCGCGCGATTGGGCTGGTGGCGCCAAGAATCAGAACTTTGGTCATGGTGCGAAGTTCAGGTCGGATACATTCCAAGCCTGCGCGACAGGCTCGACGAGAAGCGGTTGTCGGGATCGGCGACGGCCTTCGCCGCCTGCCACTTGCCGAGATTCGGATACATCGCGCGGAACGTCTCAGGCGACATGCGCGCATCCTTGGCCAGGTACACGCGCCCGCCGCGCTTCAGCACCATCGCGTCCAGCGTATCGAGAAATTCGAGCATCCCGTCCGTAACCGGGAAGTCGATCGCGAGCGTGTACCCGGGCATCGGGAAGGAGAGCAGGCCGTCCTGCGCGCCGAACTTCTTGAGCACGGCAAGAAACGAACCGCGCCGGCTGCGCGTAATTGCCTCGAGCACTTCGACCAGCCCCGCGCGGCTCTCGTCGGGCGGCCATACGCATTGATATTGCACGAAGCCACGTTTGCCATAGATTCGCGGCCAGTTGCGGATCGAATCGAGCGGATAGAAAAAACTGGCCCAGTCGAAAATAGTATGAGCCGCTTTCTCACGATGAAAAGCATAGTTAACCGCGTTGAACGCCCTTACAGTCAGCGAGTTCACCACCGGGAAATCGAACGGCACCAACGGGCTGAGCTTCGGCATCGTGCTCAGCGGATTCTGCGCGAGATTTGGCGGCAACTGATCGAGCGTCGCGAAGTTGCCGACGTTGAGGATCGAGCGGCCCAGCGCGCCCTTGATGCTGTTGCAATCGATCCACGCGACCGAATAACCGTACTGCGCGTCGGTGCGCTCGAAAGCCTCGATCGCGGCGTCGATATTGCCGGCGCGGATCAACTCGCCATCGAGATAGGCGCTCTCGACGCGCCGCATCCTTAGTTCCAGTTCCAAAATGACGCCGGTGAGACCCATCCCGCCGACGGTTGCCCAGAACAGATCCGTGTTTTCCTCGCGCGAGCATCGGAGCACCTCGCCCGACGCGGTCATCAGATCGAACCATGTCACGTGCGAAGCCAGCGACGAGTCGCGATGGTGATTCTTGCCGTGAACGTCGGCGGCAATCGATCCACCCAGCGTGACGAAGCGGGTGCCAGGCGTGACCGGCGGAAAAAACCCGCGCGGCAGAAAGACGTCGATCAACTCCGCGATAGTGACGCCGGCTTCGCATCGCAACAGCCCGCTCGCGGGGTCGAAGGAGAGCATCCGATTAAGCCGCGTAAGATCGACGACGCGATTCTGATTGTTGAGCGCCGCATCGCCGTAGGCCCGTCCAGCCCCGCGCGCAATTAGCGAGGATGTGTTGGCAGTCACGACCGCGTGCAGCTCTGCGATTTTATCGGGCCGGTAGACGTCGCTCTCAGACAGCGGATAGCGCCCCCATCCGGCGAGCAGCGCATGCCGCGGATTCGGCACCGCAGCGGATTCGCGCCGATTGGAGTCTGTAACCGCAGCAGTCATCTTGGAAAGAGAAGCTAACAGGAAGACGTTGAACGAGAAACGGGCAAGCGAGATTGCCGGTTTTTGTGATGCGATCGCAGAACCCTCACCTACCGGCCGCAATGCGTCCGGCCGCCTCTCCCGTGAAGTAACGGGCGAGGTAAGAGCCGGAAGCTCGCCTCCGCCCCCTCACCAGGTTCTAACAGGGACGAAGTCCCGCATCTTTCTTAGTACTTAGGTGCAGGGGTTACCCCTGCCGAAGGAAGTTTGAAACCCACCGCGGGTTTCACTTTCAATTAAGTGAATTCGTGGTTTATAGGATCAGTAACCGCATCATTCAGGAGAATCGTATGTCTTGGGAGAAAGAAGTCGAGGAAATACGCCGCCGGGTCGAGCTCGCGAAGGGGATGGGCGGCGCCGATAACATCAAGCGCCAGCATGACGGCGGCAAGCTCACGGTGCGCGAGAGAATCGACCGGCTGCTCGACGCCGGCACCTTTCACGAGTACGGCGCGCTGGCCGGATCGCCTAAATACGAGGGCGAAACGCTCGCGTCGATCATGCCGGCGAACTTCGTCGGCGGCACGGGACGAATCAACGGCCGACGCGTGGTGGTTGGCGGCGACGACTTTACGGTCCGTGGCGGCGCGGCGGACGCAAATATCGGCAACAAGCGGAGCTATGCGGAACTGATCGCGCACGAACTGCACATCCCGATTATTCGGCTGGTGGACGGGACCGGCGGCGGTGGCAGTGTGAAGACCTTCGAGACTGTTAAGCGGACCTACGTCCCGGCCAATCCAGACTTCGACGTGTTGGTGCAGTTGATGGGCGAGGTGCCGGTCGTCGCGGGATGCATGGGTTCGGTCGCAGGTATCGGCGCGGCGCGCGTGGCGGCGTCGCATTTCTCCGTGATGGTGCGTGGGACAAGTCAGCTGTTCGTCGCGGGGCCACCGGTCGTCAAGTGGGGAGTGGGCGAGGAACTGACCAAGGAAGAGCTAGGCGGCGCCGAAATCCATGCGCACATGAGCGGCTCCGTGGACAATGAAGCTGACAGCGAAGACGACGCGTTCGCGCAGATTCGCCGATTCCTCTCGTACATGCCGCAGAGTGTTTGGCAGGCGCCGCCGCGCGCTACGCCCGATGACGACCCCGCCCGCCGCGAAGAGGAACTTGTCAGCATCGTGCCGCGCAATCGCCGACATGGCTACGATGTGCGGCGAATCGTCGAGCTCGTGATGGATCACGATTCGTTTTTCGAGATGGCGCCGTTCTTCGGGCCGTCGCTAGTAACGGGATTCGCCCGGCTCGACGGATTCCCGGTCGGAGTGATGGCGAACGATCCTTTCTCGATCGGCGGGTCGCTGGACGGTCCGGCGTCGGACAAGATGGTGAAGTTCCTTGACCTGTGCGACACGTTCCATCTGCCGGTGGTGAACTTCGTCGATCAGCCCGGATTCCTGATTGGGCGCGAGGCCGAGATGTCCGGGACGATTCGGCGCGGCGTGCGCGCGCTGTATGCGATGTTTCAGACGGTGACGCCGCTGGTTGCGATCATGGTGCGCAAGGCGTTCGGAGTAGCGGGCGCCGGCCATGGAATCACGACCGGTCTGAATCTCCGCTACGCGTGGCCGTCGGCGGATTGGGGGTCGCTGCCGATAGAAGGCGGGATCGAGGCGGCGTACAAGCGCGATTTGGCGGCGTCGAGCGATCCGGAAAAGTTGCGAAAAGAGCTCGAGGATAAATTTAACGCGATACGATCGCCGCTTCGCACGGCGGAGGCGTTTGGCATCGAGGAAATAGTCGATCCGCGCGATACGCGGCCGCTTCTCGTCGATTGGGTACATCAGGCGTACGAAATCGTCCCGACTCAGTTGGGGATTCGTACGCGGACGATGCGACCATAGAGCGTGGGTGTGAAGTCCTCGCCGGCAGAAGCAGAATCCTGAATCGCGCGCGAACAAACGCGCGCTGTAAAAAGACCCTCACCTTCATCCACTCCCTGACAGGGAGAGGAGACAGATCGATTAGCCGGCGGTTACGCGATCTGTTGTTGGCGCTGTTTGCACGTGCTCTTCGACCGCCGCGTGGCCGCGCGAGAACGCCATCGCCACGATGTAGATAATCATTCCTACGAGCGCGACCTTTACCCACTGGCCCCAGCCGTAATGCACCGCAACGTAGAGCGACAGTGGCGCGGAGATCGCGACCCACCCGCGTGCGACCAGCCCGAAGAAGGCCCATCCTGTCGCTTGCAGAGCGGGAGAGACGTCCTCGAGAGTTTCGGAGAACTGGGCAGCCCACGGCACGTACGCGATTGCCAGGAAGCATCCCATCAGCGATGCGACCATCGTCATGGTGGCGCGTGGAAGGTCGTGGCCAAAGGTCGGAATCCACCACGCCATCAGGAGGCACGCCAGCACTCCGCCGAAGATTGCGATCGGTTTGCGGGTCTGCAGGCGATCGGAGACCAGCCCGGTAAGGACCAGCGCGCCGAGGTTTGCCAGCCAGAAGTATTCATTCATCCTTGCCGCTTCGGCCGGCGAGTAGTGAAACGCCTCGGTGAACATCAAAGGCCCGAAACCCTGGATCGCGAAATACAGCGTCAGGTTCGCAGTTATGCCGATGACCAGCAGCCAGACTTCCATGTGGCCGAGCAGGCGTCGGAAAGCGTCACCGGTGCTGGATGGAAGCTCGGAGGCAGACGGCAGGCGCCCTTCGGCGGCGAGCGCCTGGATCTCAGTCTTCATGATCTGCATCCGCAGTTCCGGGCTGAGATCGCACAGCCACAACACGATCGGGATATACATCGCAACGGCGAAGAACCCCATGATCCAAATCTGCGATTGCCAGGTGTGATAGATCGGCAGCGTCGCTCCTGCGACGTAGTTGGCAAGAAAGTTTGCGCCGACCGGGCCGATCGTGAGCAATCCAAATGCGAGCGCGCGGCTGAGACGCGGCGACATGTCGCGGACCAGTGCCGCTCCGGCGCCGGCGGTCAGACCGGCCACGATTCCCATCAAGGTGCGAAGAATCACGAACGAAACGATTCCGGTGATCAACACGTTCAGGAACAGCAGGCAGGTGACCAGGCCAAGGCATACGTCGATGATAAGTACGCGGCCGTACCTGTCGGCCAGGGGTCCGCCGAAAAACGCCGAGATCCCGGAGATGAGCACCGCAAACGTGACAAATGCGCCATACGCCACGTGACTCATGTGCAGATAGGGCAGCAGAATTGGCAGCAGTGGGGCGAGCTGGAAGTCGTATGCGCCGAGAATCGACGCGAGCACCGTCAGAATGAGCAGCGACCATCGATGGCTGCCGCGCGGATATTCACTGAGCGTTCGAGCCGCGACGAAACTGTTCATGCCGTCTCTCCATTAGCCGGACGATCGCGCTGATTTAGCTTCTCTACAGCCAAGGACCACGAAAACACAAGGCGAATTCGTTCGAGCACTGGTGCGCGGGTGCCGTGCCTGCTAGAAGCCGACAATCTTTCTAAAGGATCGCCTAGCGATGGATATCAAGAGCCCCGCCGTGGGCAAGGTGCTGCGACTCTCGGTTGAGAGCGGCGCGCAAGTCGCGCGCGGCGACGAGGTGATGGTGATCGAATCGATGAAGGTCGAGATACCGATCAAGGCGCCCGCCAACGGACGTATCGCGGATTTTCGGGTGAAGCCCGGCGATCAGATTCAGCGCAATTTCATCCTCGCCGTCCTCGACGCTTGACCCCGCGCGCTCGGTTTCAGTCGGGAACGCTCTCGCGCCTGTTACCCCATTTCTCCCAGAACGTCACCTGCAGCGCCGGCTTGCGATCGGGCCGCGCCCATCGTCCCTTCGGATAGCCCATCGGAATCAGGATGACGTTGGAGTATGCCGGCGGCACACCAAGCATCGCGTCGATCTCTTTCGCGAACATCGTATGCATCCCGGTGATCGACGTGCCGAGTCCGTAGCCGCGCGCCGCAAGGCACAGATTCTGAATCGCCGGATAAAGCGCGCCCAGCATCGGCTGCCCCGCGCGCGCACGATCGGTGTATTTCTTCACGCACGCAAAGATCATCACGGGAACGTCCGCGATATGCTCTGCCAGGTATTTTGCAGAGCGCAGATTTCGCCCGCGCTGGCTACCCGGATCATTCGCGACAACCTCGCGCTCCGTCGGCGTGAAGATTGTCTCCCACGCCTTGCGATAGCGCTCCGCGACGAATGCTTTCGTGTCGCGGTCCGTGACGACGATAAAAAACCACGGCTGCCGGTTATGCCCGCTCGGACCCATCGTGGCCGCCTCGATCACCTTGACGATGAGGCTCGGCGCCACCGGATCGGGCTTCAGCCGCCGCATCGATCGCGTCGTGTAGATTGCTTCGTACAAATCGAAATCGTGATGACCATACATACGCGCGAACCTATCAGTTTTTGGATGTCGAGAGAAAATTCATTAGCACGACTTTTACTCTTCCCCGCGACTTTCCCGGTGCGCTAAGAAAGAAATGTCCTGCAATCCAGTTCGCCGGAGGAAGTCGTGCCCGAAATAATTCTGCATCAATATGTGAACTCGCCATTCTCCGAGAAGATCCGCAAAATCTTCGCGCACAAGAAAATCAGCTGGCGCTCGGTCGAGCAGCCGGTGATCATGCCGAAGCCCAAGCTGGTGCCGCTCACGGGCGGCTACCGGCGAATCCCGGTGCTCCAGATCGGCGCCGACGTGTGGTCCGACACTGGAATCATCATCAGGAAGATCGACGAGCTTGCTCCCGAGCCGACGCTCTATCCCGGCGGTCTCACCGCGGCGGCTGACACGATGAATCAGTGGGCTGACCGGCGTCTTTTCTGGTCCACGACGCCCGTCATCTTTGAGAAACTCGCCGCCGTGGTGCCCAAGGAATTCATCGAGGATCGGTCCAAGATGATGCAGGGCGCTAATTTCGGCGACATTGCGCGCTCGGCGCCCGATTCCCGAAACCAGTTGAGTGCATATCTGGAAATTCTCGATCGCCAACTCGCGAGCCGCCCGTTCCTCCTCGGCGACTCGTTCAGCCTCGCCGACGCCGCCTGCTTCCATCCGGTCTGGTTTCTGCGCGCGGAGCCGACTGCATTCGGCCTCGCCAAAAAATTTCCGAACCTGATGCGATGGTTCGAACGTATCGACGCGATGGGTTACGGTGACGTGCGCCCGATGGATCCTGACGAGGCTCTGAAGATAGCGAAGGACAGCACTCCCGCGACTCGCGAGAACGTCGATGCGAGCGATCCCAACGATCTCAGGGCCGGGACCAGGATATCCGTGACGCCCGACGACTACGGCTTCGATCCGGTCACCGGAAGAGTCGTCGTCAGCACGATTCACGAGATCGCAATCGAACGCGACGCTCCCGAATTGGGCAAAATCGTGAATCACTTCCCGAAGATTGGCTTCCGAATCGCCTCAGCCTGACCGCCATAGCCCGCATTCTCTGATCCGGCACTGCGACTCTGCCGCGTACAACGGCAGCGCCCGGTGCTGCCTATCGTAGCCAAAGGAATACTCAGATAAACGGGAGCAATACTAAATAGGTAATCGACTGAATACTCATTTTATATTTCGTTTATATATATAGTGAGAGTAGAGTGACTACTGGACGTGGGCCGAAGGGGGGTCTTCGCTTTGTCCAGAAAATTTTCGCCGTGGCTGCTTGCGGCCGCCGGTGGCTTGTTACTCGCCGCCGGTCTCGGAGTAGTTCTGTCGTCGCCGCAGCGCGCAACGCCGGGATCGGGTCGCCGCAATCGCAACACACCTGGATCATTGGAGGCGCGCAATCGCGTTGCGCGCGATGCGTTCTTTCTAAGCCGCCGCGGACTGAACTTTGGATTGCCACCCGGTGCCTATCGCAACGCGATTGCGCAGATGCACGGGCAGGAGCGGATGGCGGCTGACGGCACTGGTCTGCTCGCGACGGACTCGACACAAGCGGGAAATTCTTTTTCGTGGAGCGCAATCGGTCCGCTGCCGTTGACCAACGAGATCCCGACCTTCGGCGGCGTCGCGCTGGGCGGCGCACTCGCCGGCGTGACGGGACGGGTAACTGCCGTTGTCGCTGATTCCACCGTGAACGGCAGGCTATTCGTCGGCACCGGTGACGGCGGAGTATGGATGCGCCCAAGTGCGAGCGCCACCTTCGTGCCGATCTTCGATCTCGAGCCCACGCTCTCGGTCGGCGCCCTCGCGCTCGACACCACTACCAATCCAAATCCAACGCTCTACGTTGGCAGCGGCGAAGGTAACGGCTCGGGCGATTCGTATTACGGCCAGGGAGTATTCGTCTCGAGCAATCTCGGCGCGACCTGGACGCAACTCGGCACTAGCAACTTTGCGCACGCGTCGATTGCTTCGATCGCCGTCGATACAACGCAAACGCCGCGAACGATCTACGCCGCCGTAACCTACGGCTCGAGTGCGAGCCGGGCGGACGCGTCGTGGGTCGCGGGTGATTTCAGCCAGAACGGGCTGTGGCGCTCAGGCGACGGTGGCGCATCGTGGATTCCATATCCGGCGGGAACCTTCGGCGCCTGCCCATACTTCACCAATGATCCATGTCCAGCGGAATCGGTCGCGATCGATCCCGCGTCGCCGACCGCGGTGCTGGTTTCGATTCTCGGCGTCGGCGTGTTCCGCTCCTCGAACGCGGGATTCAGCTGGACACCTGCCAACCTGCCGAACCTTGTCGGCGGAGTCGGCCGCGCGAGCGTCGCTGCCTCCGGCGGCACCGCGTATGCAATCGTCGGCGCGGCAGACGGTGTCGAGTTCGCGGGATTCTACAAATCCTCCGACGACGGCGTCACCTGGACCGGGGCGTCGGTACCGAGCGCAACAGTCGGCGCAACGACTATCGACGGCTCAAACTCGAGTAACTTTTCGGAGTCATTCTTCGATCAGACGCTGGCGATCGATCCCGCCGACGCCACCGGCGCAACCGTTGTGTTTGGCGGCGTCGGAATCTACCGCTCGACCAACGGCGGAACCAGTTGGACCTCGCTCGCGCCGAGCGGCGGAACGCATTCGGATCAACATGCGATCGCGTTCGATCCGGCAAGTGCGCATAGCTTCTACCTCGGCAACGACGGCGGCCTCTATCGCTTCGCCACAGGCGCGCAGACTTGGACGGCCCTCAACGCGAGCCTTAGCGCGGTGCAGGCGCAGTCGGTCGGACCTCATCCGACCAACAGCTCAGTCATGCTCGCGGGATTTCAGGACAACGGCACTGCGCGCTTCGACGCGACCAAGCCGCCGGCGTCCAGCTGGTCGCAGGTCGATAACCTCGACGGCGGATTCGCGCTGTTCGACACGGTGAATCCGCTGTTCGCCTATCATACGTTCGCGACCACCGCGGTCGGGCCTTGGGTCTCGCGCTCGACCGACGGCGGAGTCACTTTCAATTCTGCGTCGTCGAGCGCGGCGCTGCAGACCGCGATGGCCACCGCAGGCGACGAGGGTGCGGCCTATTTTCCGCTGATCGCGAGCGACCCAACCGTCGCCGAGCATGTCCTGTTCGGTGCGCACTCGGTTTACGTCTCGAATGACGCGATGGCGACATGGGCGGTGCAAACGACTCAGGATCTGACCGGCGGATGCAACAGCGGTGCATGCGGACTCCAGGATCTCGAGATCGCGCCTTCGGATCACACCAAGGGGTACGCGCTCTCGATGGAGACCAGCACTACTTTTCGTCCCACGCCCTTCAAAATCTTCACCACTGACCAGGCGAACGTTCAGGTTAATCCGGGCCAGCCCGAAGGCGCGCACTGGACCGACAAGACCGCGCAACTGCCGCCGATAGTGTTCCCCGATTCCACGCAGGCGACCGGGATTGCGATCGACCCGTTCAACTACAACGTCGCCTACCTGAGCCTTTCCGGGTTCACGTCGGCCACCGGAATCGGCCATGTTTTTGTCACGACTGACTTCGGCGGCTCGTGGACGCAGGCCGACGGCAATCCGAATCTGCTGAGCCCGCCGCCTGCGAATGCGCTGCCCGACGTTCCGGTGCTGCGATTGCTGGTCGACCGCAACGATCCCACGGCGAATACCGTGCTGGCCGCGACCGACATCGGCATTTTCAAAACGACCGATGGCGGAACGACCTGGGCGCCGTTCAACCTCGGCACGATTCCCGCGGTCGCGGTTTTCGATATCGAGCAGAACCTGAGCGGCGTGGTCTTCGCCGCGACCCATGGGCGCGGGATATTCCAACTGGCCGGCGAGGGATCCGGCATCACACCGACCATACCTCCAACTTCGACCGGTTCGCCCACATCCACACCAACCGCGTCAATCACGCCGACTGCGACGCGCACCGGAACCCTAACGCCCACCGCGACGCTGACGCCAACGGCGTCCGCCACAGCGACGGCGACACGCACGGCGACAGCCACCACAACTGCCACCTCGACGCCGACCGCGACCGTGACCGCGACGCTTACGGCGATTGCCACCGCCACCGCAACGGCATCGACGACAGCAACCGCAACGCGCACGGCGACCATGACCGCAACTGCGACGCCGACCGTGACACCAACCCTTACTGCGACTGCCACTGGCACCGCGACTGCGACGCCAACTGCGTCCACGACAGCAACGGCAACCCGCACGGCAACTGTTACTGTTACTCCCACTGCCACCGCAATAACGACCGCGACGCTCACTGCGACAGCCACCGCCAGCGCGACAGCAACGCTCACTGCCACTGCTACGGCCACGCCTACCGCCACGGCATCTGCCACGCGCACCACGACTGCCACTGGCACGGCGACGCAGACCACGACCGCCACCGCGACGCCTACAGCTACGAATACTGCCACGGCTTCATCAACTGCGGTTCGCACTCGGTCGCATCGCCAACGCGGACCGCTACTCCAACGGAGACACGGCGACCGTGACGACCACCGCAACTGCCACCTCCACGCCGACGCCGATGCCGACAGTTGGCGCGGCGCTGGTCGTCTCGCCAAGCTCGGCGAGTTTCGCCGCGAAGTTGGGCAAGCGGAGCAAGGCAAAAAAGATAACCGCGGCAAACGCGGGCAAGGTCTCTATTTTGCTGATGGGTGCGCAGGTGACGGGCGATTTTCAGCTCTCGAATCTCTGCGGCGGGACACTGAAACCAAAAAAGAAATGTGCCTACTCCGTAGTTTTCGCGCCGACCGCGAAAGGACTCCGCCCCGGCCTTCTCACAATTAACAACAACGGCTCGAGCGGCCCGCGAACGGTGAACCTCTCAGGAACCGGCCAGTAACCGCGCGCTCGTGTTTATTTTCCTCTCCCTGTTAGGGAGAGGATGAAGGTGAGGGTCCTTGTGCAGCGCATCTTTTTGCGCGCGATTCAGGATTCCGCGTCCGCCAGCGAGCAGCACCCCGCTACGACATCGCGCGGTATTCGCTCTCCAAAATCCCCATCACGATCGTGTCGTGATAGCCGCCGCGCGCAAAATGATCCTCGCGCAGCACGCCCTCGCGCTTGAATCCGCACTTCTCGTACGACGCGATCGCGCGCTGGTTGTAGTCGAAGACATGCAGCCACAGCCGATGCAGATTCATCTTGTCGAACCCGAGCCGCATCAGGATGCGCATTGCGTCGGTGCCGTATCCTTTGCCCCACACCGACTTGTCGCCGATAACGATTCCCACGCCTGCGCTGCGATTGCGCCAGTCGATCACGTTGAACGAAATCGCACCGACGTATCTTCGCTCCGCCAGCGTCTCAATCACGAAGGTTTTCTGCTTGTCGGATGGACTGGCTGCCGCCTCGATAAATTTCTCCTCCGAGAGCGACGACACCGGATAGCCGAGCATCTCTCCACCGAGTAGCTCGGTGACTTCCTCGTCGTTAATCCACTTCATAACCGCGTCGAGGTCGGATTTCTCGTAAGCTCTCAACCTGACAAGCTTGCCGTCCATATCTGTCTCCCTACGTCCCAAAAAAGAAAGGCGACCCGCCGCCGGGCCGCCCTTCGTCGATTACAACTTCGGAAGTGACTAGCCCTTGGGCAATCCGAGCACCCGCTCACCGATAATATTGTGCTGGATTTCGCTGGTGCCGCCCGCGATCGTCAGCGCCCGCGATGCGAGCATCCGGTACGACCATTTGCCTTTGTCGAGCGCATGCGGCGCTTTGAATTCCATCTGGCTGTACGGTCCCAGCATCTCCATCGCGAACTTGTTCATGCGCAAATTGAGCTCGCTGGTGCATAGCTTGAGCACCGACCCCTCCGGCCCCGGCGGCAGACCCTTGAGCCGCCGCGTCAATTGCCGAAAGCCCGTGTAGCGCAACGCCGCCGCCTCGCACGCGAAACCTCCCAGCCGCTGGCGCACGCTGGTGTCTTCCCACGCCGTATGCCCGTTGCTGCGCACCGCCTTCGCCAGCTCGACCAGCTCCCTGACCTGGCCCATCATGTCGCGGCCGCCGCCGATTCCCGACCGCTCGAACATCAGCGTCGTGATCGCGACCTGCCAGCCCTGGTTTTTCTCGCCGATCAGGTTCTTCTTCGGCACCTTCACGTCCTCGAAGAAGACCTCGTTGAAATTCGCGTCGCCCGTTATCTGCACCAGCGGGCGCACGGTCACGCCGGGGCTGTGCATGTCGACCAGGATGTAGCTGATTCCCTTGTGCTTGGGCGCGTCGGGATCGGTGCGCACCAGCAGGATACACATGTCCGCGTGATGCGCGTCCGAGGTCCACACCTTCTGGCCGTTGACGATAAAGTAGTCGCCTTCCTCGACTGCGCGCGTCTGCAGGCTGGCCACGTCGGATCCGGCGCCGGGCTCGGAATATCCCTGGCACCACAGCTCGTCAGCCGAAAGAATTTTCGGAATGTGCTTCTTCTTCTGCTCCTCGGTGCCCCAATGGATGATCGTCGGACCGACCAGCATGATTCCCAGTCCGTTGACCAGCAACGGCGAGTTAACTTTCGCAAGTTCCTCGTTGTAAATGATCTGCTGTGTCAGCGTCGCGCCGCGTCCGCCGTATTCCTTGGGCCAGCTGATTCCGACCCATCCGCCGGCGTGCATCTTCTTGTGCCACTCGACCCGCCGCTTCCAGTCGTCGGAGCTGCTTTCGCGCATGAAGTCGCCGCCGTCTTCTTCGCTCTTCCCCGCCTTGGGCAGGTTGGCCTTGAGCCAGCCGCTAAACTCCTGGCGAAACGCCTCGTCCTCGGCGCTGAACTTGAAATCCATCGATTCCTCCGCTTGGGACCGGATTTGCACACTCCTGGCCGCGCTCGCAGCGAGCGTCAGCCGGCGGCTGCGGTCCCTAACACTTGTTATATAGAACAGCCGTCGCGGCCCATTCAAGAACGCGAATAGATCTCCGCGTCCACGATTTCCATGACCGTGCGCGCGCGCGTGTTGACCACCGGCTTGAAGCCGAACTGCGCGTATAGCCCTTGTGCGTCCTGCGTGCCAAGACTCCATCGCCGGAGCCCCTGCAAATCCGGATACGCCATGATCGATGCTATCAATTCCTTGCCAAGGCCGCGTTCGCGATACGGCTCCAGGATGAAAACGTCGGCGACATATGCGTACGTCGCGAAATCGGAGATAACGCGCGCAAAACCGATCTGGCGGTGATTGTCGTAAACGCCGAAGCACAGCGAATTCTCTATCGACCGAACGACCGTCTCGCGCGAAATCCCCGCCGCCCAGTACGAGCGCCCCAGAAACCCGTGAATTACATCGACGTCGAGCTTCGACCGATCCGTGCTGATCAGAAATCTGCCCATCTCCATCACCACCATCGCTGTCATGTGACTCTTGCTCCTCGATTCGCCGGCAACCGGTACTCAGTCACGTGCGCCGGAACAGGTGTCGAGACGTCGAGCCGTGCATCGGCGACCGGCGTCAACGTTTTCATCGCAAACGGAATCTGCCCCGCCCAAATCGGCATCGCGTAGTCAGCTTCGTCGTCAAGCGGGTCTCCACTCCGGAGCTTCGCCGACGCTTCCACGATCGGAATCGAAAGAACCGACGTTGCGGCGAGCTCCTTTTCGTTGGGATGGCGAATATGGTCCCAGCGGCCCGGCGCCACGTGATCGATCAGTCCCTTCATCACGGCAAGCTTCTCGGCCGGGTCGGCGACCAGAGTCGCAGCGCCCAGGATCACGGCCGAACGGTAATTGACCGAATGATGGAACGCGGATCGCGCCAGCACCAGCCCGTCGATATGCGTCACCGTCACGGCCAACGGAGTTCCCTCAGCGGCGTTGCCCAACATCCGGCTCGCCGCCGAGCCGTGAATATAGAGCCGGTCGCCGATCCGCACGTGAAGCGTAGGAATCACGTAGGGCTGGCCGTCGATCGCGAACCCGACGTGGCACACGAGCGCGGTATCGAGGATGGAATAGATGGCGTCGCGCTCGTAGGCGGCGCGCTTGGGCAGCCGCTTGAGGCGGGTGCGGGGCGTCGGCGCGATCGCGTTACCTTGGGTGACACGCTGGGCTTGCGAGGTATGCGCTACCGTCTCTTCCATCTGCTCTTCCTTTTTGTTACAGTACGTAACTATGAACGTATCGGTACAATATCAAATCCGCGGACAGTCAGGCAACCAGATCGCCGCCAGCATCGAAAACGGGATTCGCAGCGGCCGGCTGCGCGCCGGAGAGCGCCTGCCCACCGTGCGCGCGCTTGCGACCCGGCTCCGTGTCAGCCCGACCACGGTCGCGGCGGCATACAATGCGCTGCGGGTGCGCGGCTTGGTGCACGGATCGGGACGCCGCGGGACCGTCGTCAACCGCCGGCCGCCCCTGTTGACGCGGGCGGTGTTTCCGCCGCCAGCCCCCGGGCTGCGCAATCTCGCGGATGGCGGCCCGGATCCGGCGCTGCTGCCGAAGTTGAAGCCGTATCTCGCGCGGCTTGATGGAATCCAGGGAAAATACGGCGACGCCGAGAATCGCGCGGCGCTCGTCAAGCTTGCCGCGCGGCAGTTCAAGAGCGATTCGGTCGCGGCGGAATCGATTGCGATCGTCAGCGGCGCGCTCGACGCTGTCGAGCGCGTGCTGCAGGCGCATCTGCGGCCGGGCGACATCGTCGCGGTCGAAGATCCCAGTTACACCGGCGTGCTCGACCTGGTCGCCGCGCTGGCGCTGGTGGCCGAGCCCGTCGCGATAGATGACTCAGGGCCGCTCGCCGTCGATCTCAATCGCGCGCTCAAGCTTGGTGCGAAAGCGTTCATCCTGACCCCGCGCGCGCAGAATCCGAGCGGCGCGGCACTCGATCGCAGGCGCGCGGCCGAGTTGCGGCACGTGCTGGCGGGGTTTCCTGACGTGGTGCTGATCGAAGACGACCATGCGGGACCGGTGTCTGGTGCGCCGGCGATCACGTTGTCGGCGGGCCGCGAGCATTGGGCGACCGTGCGATCGGTGTCGAAGTCGCTCGGCCCGGATTTGCGGGTGAGTGTAGTGGCGGGCGACGCTTTGACGGTGGCGCGCGTGCAGGGGCGGCAAAGTCTTGGTCCGCGATGGGTCAGTCATATCCTGCAGGACCTGGTCGCGATGATGTGGGCGGATGCGGAGACGCCGGCGCTGCTGCAGAAGGCGGCGGATACTTATGCCGATCGGCGGCGCGCGCTGATCGACGCGCTCGCGGGGCACGGGATCGAGGCGCGCGGACATTCGGGGCTGAACGTGTGGGTTCCGGTCGCCGAAGAAGCGGCGGTGGTCAATGCGATGGCGTCGAAAGGATGGGCGATTCGCGCCGGCGAGTGTTATCGAATCAAAAGCGCGCCGGGAATCCGCGTGACCACATCGACCCTGCCGGTCGAGGACGTGCGCAAGTTCGCCGCCGACCTGGCCGAATCGATTCGTCCAGGCACGCGCGCGCAGTCGGCGTGAGAATAGGGGAAAAGCACTTCACTTAATGTGAAACCCATCCTTGGGTTTCACACTTCCCTGGGCAGGGGTGACCCCTGCACCCAGTGTTAAGAGAGGACGCGGGACTTCGTCCCGATTAGAACTTTTTTGTGCACAATTTGGCGGCGCCGACGTGATGCGGCGAACAAGTTCAGATCTCGACACGCAGGCATCTACTTGGGACTCGGGCCGCACACTGGGTTGGAGCGGCGCTTTGCGATCGAAAGTCGAAAATCCCCTCGAGTCAGAGCGCGCGATGCACGCTTAGACTATTGGTTAGCGCACTATGTTGACCGTAAGCTGGCAACAGAGTAGTCCGAGCGCAGGAAGACTATACGGGTATTGGGAACTGGAGCGTTGCAGGAACCATCGAATTCGCCACGCCTTTCCCGATGCGGAGGTTCAAATGGCCAAGTATACGTATCAGCAAATCGTGGACGCGTGCAGCGATCTGACGGACGCCATCGGCGAACTGCGAGGATCCTTCACCTTCGATCCTGTTGACGAGAAGATCGGCGAGGTCGTCGCGAGTGCAGTGCCCGACTACCTTGCTGAATCGACCTCTTGGATGAAGGACCACTCGGGAAAGATCAGGTTCGATCCTGAAATCGAATTCAAGAAGCCCGTTGAAGTAATCAACGAGGCCGCTAGAAACGCACGCTCGGCAATACAAAACCAGGAACCGCGTGCGGCGATGAAGGCATTCGTTGCGGCGGCAGGCGCCTGCTATCACACGTCCGAGATGGTCTACTCGTTACTCCCAGAAGAAACACGGAATGAAATATTGGCCCCTCCGAAGCATGGCGAGGGTATGGTTTCGATCATTGGATTGGATCCTGGAGAGGCTGATGTGTTTGGAACTCACATCAACGCCGACTTGGGGTTGAGCAATGCCGGTCGCTCTATTGCGAATCGCCCAGCCGGCGATCTTGCCCGCACTCGCCCGGCGGGCGAGAACGATCCCGACGACTGGGATCCTGATAAGTATAAGAACCGAAATAGGTAAATGTTCGGCGAACTGCCCAAGATCTTCGAACGCAATTTCGTTGTCGGTTACGTATTGCCATCAGCATTGTTCCTGTTGGTCAGTCTCGGACTTACCCATCATGCTGACCTGGGGAAGCTTTTGACGATTGCGGATGGAGCCTCATTCGCAGTTGTGGCCTTCGCGGTAGGTGTGGTCCTGTTGGCGGCCAACCGAAGCATAACGCGCCTGCTCGAGGGCTATGGCGCATTGGATCGCGTCAGGCTGATGACGCGGTTCCGACGCTGGCGGTTCAACCGGCTCCGCGAACAGTTGGACGCAACGAGGAATGAGTTTCGCAGCTACGGGGACAAGTCCAAGGTTCCCGCGGAGGTGAAGCGACGTGGCTTGGAGCTAGAGACCCGACTGATCGAGCGCTATCCCGACAAGGAGGGCTTGGTACTTCCCACCGCATTTGGAAATTGCGTGCGAGCTTTCGAGTGCTATCCGGTCGTAATGTACAAACTCAAAATCGTTGAAGGGTGGACGCGGCTTATCAGTGTTGTCCCTAAAGAATACTTGGACCTGATAGATACTGCCAAAGCTGAGACGGATTTGTGGCTCAATCTCTGGTTCCTGAGCCTTGTGACTATCGGGGACGCGATATTCACCTCCAGACACCTGCTGCTACCTCTGAATACTGAATACCTCACACCTTATATTCAGCCTCTGCTTACCATCGTTGGTGCTTGCGGCTTCGCGTTTTTCGCGTCCTGGATGGCAGCGCGGGCTGCAATTGAATGGGGTTCGACGTTCAAAGCGGCGGTCGATGTGTATCTTCCGGAGCTCTACGATCGGCTCGGATTCCCGGTGCCCGCGAGTAACGCGGACGCCAAAAACTATTGGGATCAGTTCAGCGATGCGATTTCCTATAGAAACCCTTTGGCGATGCCGCCGAGGCGATGGGTCGCGTCGATCCCGCAACCGTCGGAGAATCCGCCCAAGGCCGCTGCAATCACCCAGACTGCGCGGCCACCGAAGCCGGAGCTGGCATCCGGATCCTCGGCCGCCAAGGTCACAACTCCGATGGCTCGTCCGGTAAAGATAGGTTCTTTCCCTGCGCGAGCAGCCAATGGCCCGGACGGGTCCATTAAAGACGAATCACTACCCGCGTCTCCTAAGCTGGCAGTGCCGGAGCCGCGGAAGAACAGCGGAGTCACTACGGAAGGGAGGGCGCAAGTGCCGACCGATAGAGGCAGCGCCGGATCTTCGTCGGACGAACCGCCTGCGAAAAAAAGCTGAGCGTTTGGTTTGCGCGAAGTCCAACGGTCTTCCTGAGCTTAGTGGGACACTTTTGGCCGAAGTTTGCCGACGCACATTTTCACTGCCCCGGCGGGCGCAGCGCATTCGCGATCCACGTCCTATATCTACTGGCTCCGCTCTGACGGCCAATGCGGAACGAAACGCGCTGACGCGCGAGATCCTTCGCTACGTTCAGGATGACACGAAAAGACGAACTGCGTCAGAGTTCTATGTGCAGGCGTAGGCCGGGGACTACTACTGGCCCGCGGGCGCGGTTGTAGCCCGGGTTGTCGATGTACTGGACATCGAGGGCGCCGTAGAAACCGGCGTGCACCGGGATAGGGAAGTTGTAGTAGCATTCCATGATTTTTTCGGCGCCGTAGCTGAGCGCGCCGTCACCCAGCACGAAGCCGAGTCCGCCCAGGGCGAGATATTGGCGATGTCTCTGCGAGAGTCCATTGCCGACGAAGGCGACGCCGAACTTGTCTCCGGGACGACTCCAAAGAGTGCCGCGAAGGTCGCCGCCGAACGCGACGGTCTCGTTCACTTCGACGTAGTTGAACGATTCGTGCTCGCCTTCATTCCATCCGGCGCGAACGAAGCCCCTTAGATAGCCGGTGAATTCCTGCTCGACGTTAATGCCGAAGCCGTACTTCAGGTCGGTCTGCCGCGGATGCGCGGTGATATCCGGCACCGGAGTTTTTCCCTGCTCGAAGAGATCGATCGCGTGGTGGTAGTCGCCCATGTTGGCGAAATTGGTGAACGCGAGGAGTCGAACGCGGTCGCGCGGTTTTCGATCAATTGCGGACGAAACTCGAGTTCGTAGTTCTCCGAGTGCGCGTCCTGGAGGTTCTTCTGAAGATTCAGGCCGTTGGCACGCCTCGATATGAGAGCCTCGGCAAAGCGCACGCCCCACCATCGATCTTCGTAATC
>CAWILO010000005.1:0-481601 GCA_963836955.1 uncultured delta proteobacterium
ACTGAACGCGTTTATGTAAGTCTCTACGATGTCGTCAACAAAGACATCATCGTCGGATGCGGTGTGGGCCAGTACCCTAATAGGAATGTGCAAGACGGCTTCGTGACAGTGTGGCATCAAGGGAGACAGCATAACTTTCGCGCCACGCGTACCCTCCGGCCAAATCCCCATGAGATCAAAGTTGGGCCGCTTTCGATAGAAATCATCGAAGGTCTTAAGTGTTTTCGGATGACGCTCGCAAGCAATCCTTCCGGCATCACCTTCAATTTGGAATGGACCGCAACTATGAATCCGCATGAGGAGGAGCACGACTTCCGTCGAAGCAATGGACGCATAGTGCAGGATATTTCCAGGTTCGATCAAGTCGGACGTGTTCAAGGGTCCATGCAGATTCCAGGAAAACAAGTGATTCTGCAGAAGGACACCTGGTGGGGCCATCGAGACCGTTCATGGGGGACACGGCGGCCTCTACGAACCGAGGTCACCGATAAGCAGCGGACATCTTTTGCTCCCTTTCTATTCAGCTGGGCGGTAGCACAATTTCCTGACTACGCACTTCATTGGCGCTTCGTTGAACGAAATGCCGGCCGCTACAGCTATCTGACGGGAGAAATAGCGCAACCGCTTGCCCATAAAACCGATCATCGATTGATTTTGAAGGAGACCCGGCAAGAGTTCCGATGGGACGCCTCGGGATCGATACAAACGCTACGGGGTGGAGACATAGAACTCATATTCGAAGGCGGAGAAACTCGTGAGCTTTCGTTCGTCGCCCATCCGCCCCGATGGCACCTGAAAGGCGGCGGATACGGAGGTTATCGAGGATGGAATCAGGGTGATAATCGAGGCGAATACTACTGCGAATACGAAACTTGGGATCTCAGCGACCCCGCCGTTTCAAAGGAAGCGAGTACATTGAGCGATCATCTGATCGAATGGCACTGCGGAAACGACACTGGGTTCGGCATCATGGAGTATGGGGTTGGCCCTGGTTATTACAAATATAAGAACATCCAGCATCTACCCACGTTTTAGAGGATAGGATCAATTTGAGCTAGGTACACGCGATGTCTTTTGCATTTCGCCAATCTTCTTTGACTGTGTTGGTCTTGGCGGCAATCGTCGGTGCATGCGGGGAGATAAATCCACCTTCGGCGCCGGAGGTGTCCGTTACGCAACTCGGTCCGTTCAATCGAACGGCAAAAAGTCCCGACTGCCACCTACCCGTGCTTTATGTAGAACCTGTAGCTAGCACAAAGATCGCAATCGTCGAAGGATGGGGGACCGAGGAACAACGGAACGATCTCATGACTGCAGTAGAGAAAAAAGGATGTGAATTAGGCGCTGACTCTCTCTTGCTGGTCAGCGATACTGCTCAGCGTACAACCCACCTCATGTACGATCCAGTTAACCAACAGCCCGGGGATGAAGGGGGCGCTTCGGTTAACAATACAAAAGCAGATGAGATCGCAAAAAAAGAGCATGTCGCCAAGATTGGTGAGAGTGGTCACTCGGGATATTACATCGAGGCCTACGCGATAGTGCTCCTTGATGCCAAAAAGTGAAACAATCGGCATTCGGCCAAAGCGCCTGAGAAACCTCTTATTCACGCTCGTCCTGATTAGCGCCCAAGCCTGCGGATCCGTTACTGACCAGTCTCAAACTGCACCCGTCCCTGCGGACATCGGTGGCCAGTGGTCGGGTATCTCCGTCGCCTCATGTATTCCGTTTCAGACTCCCTCCGGCAGATGCAACGCCCAACAAAAGGTGACGTTCACTTTCACCAAGAACGAATCCGGGTTGTCGGGCTCCTACGCGTGTGCGTACGGGAACATGGTTTGCCGCAATGGCAATGACTCTGGCCAAGTTGCGTCGGTGACTGCATCCGGAAGCGATTATACGCTCATCAGGGTTCAGCTTTCTGACGGTACGAGTTGCCTGTTTAAAGGCATCTTCGAAAAGGCCGAAGTGAAAGGCGTCTATTCTTGCTACGGAGGCGCGGCGGTGATCGAACAGGGCTCCTGGCGCGCTTCCCGCGATTTCTGAAGATGAGTCCCTGAATGGCCGTTCGAAGTTCCCGAATAACGGTGAGCCATGTCGAAGGCCTCGGCCCGTTAGAATCTTCTCTTACCAGCGTCGGATAACTTTCCCCTTCTGATGTTCGTTGACTTTGGAAGAGTTGTTGAGTAAACCTCAAACTTGGTAAAGAAGTGCAAGTTGACGGACGGAAGCAGCTAGACCCAGCGATACCGTTTGTAGTGATCGTGATCCTGTTACTTACTTTAGCCGGCTGCGCGGCAACGCAACTGGATTCCGGCAGGTCGGGAATAGAGGGACCCTCGAACAGAGAATCGCCCGAAGAAGCCGCCGAAGTACAAGCAGTCATAAGTAATGCTAAGCCCCAGCCCTTTCCTCAGCAACTGGAAGGATGTTGGAAGAGCCGCGCGTCTGAGTTTGATTCGTTTAAGCCACTGCAGACGCGGCCAGACTCTCTCTTGACTCTGGGCTGCTGCGTGCCGGTGACCTATGTCCTATGCTTCGATCGTGGGTCGGGCCTGGTTTCATTTTCCACATCTAATCCCGGCTTCCGGGTGGATTCTTTGTGGATTAGTACCGAAGTCATTCCGACTGATAGCCATACTGACCTTGTCTTCTCTACCGGAGATGACGTCGCAGCTGTGAGATCTATCGGCCACTACGAAGTGCGTGGCAGTTTCATAGGTGTTCCCTCGATGACCGCTACGCTTTCATCAGAGACGGACCTTCGCGCCAGCTATGTTGAGTCTGACAGGATTAACGTAGAGGGCGCAGTAGAATACGTATGTTCGGATTCCAAGATGTTGAACTGTCGCGGTGAGCCTTGGGCCGACTCTACATGGCATGAGGAGTTCACGAGAGTATCTCCGTAGCGTTGAGATCGACGTCGCCGAAACATGACACGGTTAAGATTGCAAAGAATCAAGAACAGCCTGTCCATGGTCGTGGGCCCGATACCTCTTTCCATTGTGGTCCACTTAGGTCTGTTGCTTTTCATTTTGAGAGCAGTCCAACCGAGGCTTGCGCGCGACCTGATCTATGTTGAGCTCGAGGCGGGAGGAGATGCGGGCGATAAGAGTGACCAGTACACGGAACTCGCCATGCCGGAAGTGCCAGTGCCGGAAAGTCCTATGCCTCACTTAGACCCACCGCCAGTAGTCGAGACCGCCGGGACCGCTAATCTCGCTGCCGAATACTCCCGAACCGAAACTCTTGGCGGATTCGGAACCATGAGGGGAGGAGGAGGTCTCGAAACGAGAGATACAAACTATGGGAGAGCCATCGGCTCTGGCTTCGGCGGCTACATAGGCGAGCTGCGCCGCAGTGGTCTGGAAGTCGTATTGGTTATCGACGGCACCGGCTCGATGCAATATGTACTCGATGATGTTAAGGCGAAGATGAAACGGCTGGTCCAGGTTCTACATCAGCTGGTCCCCACCGCGAACATCGGAATTGTAGTTTTCGGTGGCCGACGCGAACCGCTTTTTGTGCAACCCCTGACTCATTCATCGGAAACCATTACCGGGTTTTTGAACCAGCTAAAGGCTCAAAACGGTGGCGCTTGGCAGGAAGATATGTTTCGAGGTGTTGAGGCGGCCGTGCTCAAGATGAACTGGCAACTCAGCTCTCACAAGGTGATCGTCCTGATAGGTGACACACCTCCTTTCGATGAAGATTACGCAGCGGTACTGCTCTTGGCTCAGAAGTTCAAAGAAGAAGGAGGCACTTTTAACACGGTCGATTTAACTGACTACGAGCATCAGCAGTGGGAAATCGCGAATTGCGCAAGTGGGGAGTGCGGGCGCGGATATGAGGAGGTCTACGTAAAACGTATCAAAAATCCCCCGATTCTACCGCTCCCGTCATTCTATCTTCAGACGCGCCGGGCTTATGAAACGATCGCGTTAGCCGGCGGGGGCTCGACGGGAGTTCTCAATGAGAAGGTGCACATCAATCAAGAGATCCTCACACTCGCTTTCGGAGAAAAATGGCAGCGCGAGATAGCAGCCTTTCGAGCCGCTGCCGCACGATGAGTATAGTTGTTTCATCCGAATCAATCGGCGGTGCGTTAGTAAACGCCCTTTCTCAAGGATGCTGGATACTGTCACTATTCTGATTCGCCGATTCCGGGCCGGCACCAGCGGCCGGATTTTAAAGCATTCCTGCTGAGCTTGACTCTTCTGCTTAGTTTGAGTATTACTCAAACGTAACTATCGCCCGATCTGCAACGAACCAACATGCGTTTGCTGCCATCATGCCCAGGGAGTTTGCGTTATGAATGACACCGACAAAGTTTCGTCCACCACAAATGGTACTCAGGAATTCGACTTCGACCCCGAGGCGCTCCGCGCCAAGTACCGGGAGGAGCGCGACAAACGCATCCGGGCCGACGGCAATGAACAGTACGTCGAGGTGAAGGGCGACTTCAGCCGCTACGTGGACGATCCCTACATCGATCCGGGCTTCACCCGGGCGCCGCTGACCGACGCGGTTGACGTTCTTATCATCGGTGGAGGCTTCGGCGGCCTGCTGGCGGGCGCACGTCTGCGCGAGGCGGGCGTGCAGGATATCCGCATCATCGAGAAAGGCGGGGACTTCGGCGGAACCTGGTATTGGAACCGCTATCCCGGCGCGCAGTGCGATATCGAGTCGTACATATATTTGCCGCTGCTCGAGGAGACCGGCTACATCCCGAAGGAGAAGTACTCGTTTGCGCCGGAAATCCTGGCCCATGCGCGGCGCATCGGCGAAGAGTTCGATCTATATCGCAACGCCTGCTTTCAGACGCAGATCAAAGAGATCACCTGGAATGAAGGCGAGTGCAGGTGGATCGTTACCACGAACCGCGACGACCGCATGCGGGCCCGCTTCGTCGTCATGTCGAATGGTCCTTTGAACCGGCCGAAGCTTCCCGGGATTCCTGGCATCGACAGCTTCAAAGGCCACACCTTCCACACCAGCCGCTGGAATTACGGATACACAGGCGGCGATACCAACGGAAATCTGCACAAGCTCGCAGACAAGCGCGTGGCCGTTATCGGCACCGGCGCGACTGCAGTCCAATGCGTCCCGCACCTCGCGAAATATGCGCAGCAGCTGTACGTGTTCCAGCGCACGCCGTCTTCGATCGACGAGCGTGGGAACCGTCCGACCGACCCGGAATGGGTGAAGACGCTGACCCCGGGATGGCAGAAACGGCGCATGGAAAATTTCAACGTCTTGGTCTCAGGCGGCAACCAGGAAGTGGACCTCGTCAACGATGGATGGACGGACATCATCCGCAATCTCGGAGGCCTGCTAATCGGCAAGAAGGATTCCGAGAAGTCGCCGCAGGAGCTCGTGCGCTTGACGGAGATCGCAGATTTCAAAAAGATGAATCAGATCCGCGCGCGGGTGGATGCGATCGTGAAGGATAAGCGGACCGCGGAAGCGCTGAAGCCTTGGTACCGTCAGTTCTGCAAACGCCCCACTTTCAATGACGAGTATTTGCCGGCGTTCAACCGCCCCAACGTGACGCTGGTGGACACCAGGGGCTGCGGCGTCGATCGCATCACCGAGAAAGGCCTGGTGTTCGGCATCGAGTACGAGGTGGACTGCATCATCTTCGCCACCGGATTCGAGGTCGGCACGGCGTACACGCGGCGTGCCGGTTTCGAGGTTTACGGTCGTGGCGGCAAATCACTTACCGAGCGCTGGGCTGATGGTCTTAAAACGCTTCACGGCTTCTGCAGCGTCGGTTTCCCGAACTGTTTCCACATGGGCATCACGCAAAATGGATTAACAGCGAACTTTCCACACATGCTTGAGGAGCAGGCGCAACACATCACCGAGCTCATTCAGCACGCGAAGTTGCACGAGGCTCGATGCATTGAACCTACTCCAGAGGCGGAAGCTGAGTGGGTGGCCACAATCAAAGAGAAGGCGCTTAACAATCAGGAGTTCCTGGAGGCGTGCACGCCGGGATACTACAACAATGAAGGTAGACCAGCTGCAGGCGTGGGGCTTGCGGGCGAACTGTACGGCGGAGGATCGGTTGAGTACCACGACCTTATTCGCAAATGGCGCACAGAGCTGCAGATGAAGGGGCTGCAGTTCAGCTGAGGGGTTTGTCGGGAGCTCGGCGGATCATAGCGCTCGTCTAACAGTGGCCGGCAACACGTTACGAGGTCAGCCGTCACCAGCCATAACATGCTGTATACTTCCTCAGTTAGGGCTTTGGTACACAATCACTGACAAAGCGATTCCCCGGCCAGCGGTTGTGGTTAATGATGAAACGGGAGTTGAATCGGGAACTCGACTAGCAGCCGAGCTGCTCCTGCTCGAGATCGAGAGCGCCATTAACCGCAATCGCGTGACGGCCGACCGGCCCTTAATCATTCCTTCTGTCTGGCAGGGCCACTTGCACCTTTTCCCCTAACGGCTACCGTTCGCGGCCACGAAGAATCGCATCCATCGTGGCGGCGTTCATAATCCCGAAATTCTGGTAGCAGTTGTTGAAGATCACATACGCACGCTGGACGCCTCGTTCTTCAAGATTTTGCAGACCTTTTGCGAGCGACTGAAGCTCGCGTTCCGAGTACAAGTATTTGAACCGCTCGGCGGCCGTGATGTTCCGTTTGAACCAGTTGTCGCGGTTCCTGCCATGAAAGCGCATGTACACCTGGTCGCCGGTCGCTTCGACAAATGAGGGTACGATCGAATTGTCCTTGGGCGCATCGATCGAGGTGTAGAAGAGACCATGCGATCGCAGGAACTTCATCGTCTCGGCACGCTGAGCTTTGCCGCGTACCCAGCTCGGATGGCGGAACTCTATCGCGATAGACGCTCCGGGCAGCCGTTCTGGAAGGCTCGCAAGGTAGTCGAAATTCGAAGGTCTGGCGACGAAATACGGCGGAAACTGGAAAGCGAGCATTCCGAGTTTGCCCGCTTCGCGCAGCGGCAACAGTGCGCTCCAGAACATCTGGAACGCCATCTCGACAACCTCGCGTGAGGGTCTTGTAAGCTGGCGTTCCGTCCGTTGCTCGGCCGGCAGCATCTCGCGCATCTCCTTTGGAAGCCGCGAGATTTCCGCCGCATGCTGCGTCATGAGTGCGAACGTCTTGATGTTGAAGAGGAACCTCTTAGGCGTGCGCTCCGGCCAGAGCTTCGCGTTGCGCTCCGAGGGCAGCGCGTAATACGTTGAATCAACCTCGACCGGATCGAATCGTTCTGCATAGAAGCGCAGACGCTCTTCGGCGCTTCGAACGGAAGGTGGGTAAAAGAGGTCCGAATGAACTAACGAGGCATCAGTCCAGGATGCCGTGCCAATCCGAAATTCGACCGCCGCGCTCATACGCGATATCTGGCGGATGATTCGCCAGCAGTGGGCAACCAGCCCAATCCTCAGATTCGACTAGGCAGCCGCCTCAGAGTCCTTGCATGAATTTGACCAGCAGCTCGTTGACCTCCCGAGGCCGCTCCTGCTGCACCCAATGGCCGCATCCGCCGAGCACGTGCGATCCACGCAACCCGGGCAGCGTCTTGCTGAAGTTAGCGATCGCCGCGCCACCCCATCGTGTGGGCCCGTCCTTCTCGCCGCCGACGAACAGCGACGGCACGGTGATCGGCTGCCCCGTGAACGCGGCCAGATCTTCCCAGTCGCGGTCCACGTTGCGATACCGATTGAGTCCGCCGGTGAGGCCGGTGCGTTCAAATTCGCTGACATAAAAGTCGAGGTCTTCGGCCGTTAACCAGCCGGGCAGCTTTTCCGGGATCCTCAGCCGGTCCCGCATCCTGCCGCCGTGAGGAATCGTGGCCATAGTGCCGCCGGCAGACGGCGCGGGCGCATCGCCCGAGGCGCAGTAGTAAAAACCCAGCAGCCACCCTCTGACGTCCGGCTCGATCTCGGCTTCGGCGCGACCCGGCTGCTGAAAGTACTCAATGTAGAATTCCTCTTTGCCACCCATCTCGCGGAATGCCTCGCTTGGCCGGCGCGCTCCCCGGGGTGAGTAGGGGACGCTAAGGAGCGCCAGCGCGCGGAACACGTCGGGTCGCAACAGTGCGGAGTTCGCCGCGATCGGCGCGCCCCAGTCGTGGCCGACAATAGTTGCGCTCTTCTCGCCGAGCGCCTCGACCACGCCGAGGTTGTCGGCAACATGCTTCGTCATCCGGTACTCGTCAATTCCTGTTGGCGCCGACGAACGACCGTAACCGCGCACATCGATAGCCGCCGCGCGGTAGCCCGCATCCGCGAGCGCATGAAGCTGATGCCGCCACGAGTACCACGATTCGGGAAAGCCGTGGACCATCAGAACGAGCGGACCCCTGCCCGCCTCGACGAGGTGGATGCGAATACCGTTGGCCAATATCACGCGGTGCTTGAGTTCAGCCATCTGTGCAGACTCCTGAGCGAAGTGACCGAACTTTATCTCAGGTCAGCGCGCATTTGTACGGCGTGGTCCTTTGGCGATTTCACCTTAGCAAATGTACCCAGCGACCGAAGAAGCCGAGCTGTCGCCGCTAGATCCGAAATCAGACGCAGCGATTCCTCCAGCCGGACGCTATACTCCAGCACGCTGAATGGTCTGAGGAACTTTGAACAGCTAGCTGCGCTTTCAGAGCGAGCCAGACGGGCTGTCTGATAATTTGCGATCCGGCACCGACTGCGGTGGCAAACGACATCTACTGGCGCGTCATGGCGGCGCGCACTTGCGCGTCGATCTCGCGATCCTGCGGTCCGGTCGGCAGTTCAAACACCGCGCTCAGAATCCGTCCCCGATATTTGAACGGCGACTGGTAGTCCGCGTTGATCGGCGAAAGACTGCGCCCGAGGTCCATGCCGGTGCTGGAAAGTATCCGCAGCAGGTTCGCGATTTGGGCTTCTCCCACCTGAATGCCATCGATCAGCAGTGCCGCGCGAGCGGCGGTCTTGTCGGTCTTTTCGACCTTCACCACGATTTGGTGGCGGCCCGTGGCGAGCCGATTCTCCGACGCGACCAGCGTGGCAGCAGCAACAGCGGGTTTGCGCTGTACGATTTTTCGGTCGCGCGTACTTCCTCGCTGAGGGTCTTGAGCAACTCGAGGTCCTGGCGCAAGAGTTCCTGCGCCGCGTCTTCGAGCTTCAGATTGGTCAGGTAGTCGCGTCCGCGCTTGCCGAAGATATCGCTCACTGCCGGCAGCGGTACATGATGGCGCGCGAGCAGCGCCTGGATGCGGTTCTTTACCATGGTCCGCATGCGTACCAGAAACACCCGTTGGCGGACGACCTCTCGCAGCCGTCGCGTCTCACTTCCCGGTATGTACGCTCGTGGGATCAGATTGACCCGCAGCAACTGGGCCAACGTATGCGAGTCGATCGAGTCGGTCTTCACTTGTGCCGCGGCAATTGCTCGAACTCGATATGGATGCGCCAGCTCAACCGCGCTGATGTTCTCGATCGCGTCGAGCCAGTCGTACATCACACCCCAGTTCCAGCCGGCTTCAACTACTGCCCGGCACGGTTCAGCCAGCCCCGCGAAGAACCCGTGCAGCGTTCCGAAGTCGTTCGCCAGCCGCGCCGTGGCTCGTGTTCGCCCTCGCTCGTCTATCACGTGCACCTGTGAATACCGCTTGTGGTAATCTATTCCAGCGTACAGCATCGGGGTCGTTCCTCCTGCTCGCAAATGGTGAACTTCAACTCTCACCACTATACGACGGAGCTCCACCCCCTCTTTCATGTTACCTGCAATCAGAATCCTCGGGACAATAGAACGGCAGCACGATGACGGCGATACCTTCGGGGTCACGCGCAAAAGGCGCCCTAGAGAACGGCTCCGATGAATTTGGCTCTCACGATGCTCAATCCAGGCCGTCGCGCGCCAACAAAATCACCAACCCGATGCAGCGACAGTCGAATACGCTCTATTAGAGGCGTCCGCGTGTACCCCACGGACGGGCGTCTTTCAGCGTGGTCCGCGCCGTCTTATCTTCTTCGCTTTCGCAGGGTCGGTCTTAGCCACCCGATTCACGTAGCTCCGATGTCTGATTTCCGATACTCCCCGGGGATTGTCTTTCCGCCAGTCGCGCGCGGCAACACGGTGGGCGCAGCGGTAAGAGCAGAAAAGCTGGCGCCCGATCCGGATGAACCACCGGCCACATTCTCGACATATCAGGATTCGCTCCAACTGGTCTCTGACCAGCGTCTGTGCGCCCCACAGCAGCACGGTTTTGGGGTTGGCGTTGATTGACTCGACCCCCTTGCCGGTCCGGTGGTTGCGATAGATTGAGCGGGTGATGCTCGCCGGCTTAAGGTTCCACCAACCGGCACCTGTGAGCGCTTTGTCGATTTCACTGCTAAGCTCCTTGGCCACAGCTGCAAGCCTACGCGCCGTGAAGCTGGAATAGTTTTGCGCGTCCAGGGTTGCGCCCGGTCCTGAACTATTCAGTTCTTCGAGACAGAACCCCGCGACCTGGGTTTGTAGCTCGCGCACTCCATCATCATCGAGACGAGCCAGGTCGTCGCGCTGGATGAAACCAAGCAACCAGGCAGATCGCTGTTCCGGGGTACGCCCGGCGTCAAGGATTTTGATCGCAGCGGTGGCGAAGTCTATCGCCCTTGGAGTCCCTTCCGGCTTGCTACCTGCTGTCCCCGACCACCACCACAGTGGGCTTCGACCCGCGTGACCATTTTGTAGTGACATGCGTCTCGGTCGTTTCGGCTGTTTCTCTGTCATGACATCTAATGTCTACTTCAAATGTCCTCAGGCGGTCAACTGTGCTAGCATTTAAGCCCTAGAGTGGCCATGAAAAACCCACGACCAAAAGGGGCGGAGCGGCCACGCAACGCTCGCGCGGGAGCTGCCGACGGACAGCTTGTTGAAGAAAGACAAGATGCTGCTGCTAGGCAACCACGACGCCATGGGGGAACTGGGCTCTACGTGAAAGCTGTCAGCGGCATGAGAATTCGGCATCGCAAGGTTCGTCGCTTCGTCCAAAAGATGCACACCGTCATGCCGTGGCTCGAGCGAAGCGATATTCCCTGCGCGCGGACATGGGCCGAACTGGAAATTCTGGGAGCGAATGTCTTTGCCGAACTTATGGCCACTGGGCTGACGAACAGTGAGGGTGAACCACGGCGCTTACTTACCGAGCTGCGGCAACTGCGGCAGACACAACTTGCCTACGAACGCGAACTGGGAATGACGCCGGCCGCCAAAGTGGCAATCAAAGCGTCCGGCCCCAAGGCCGCGCTCGACTTGGTGACTATGATGGCAAATCCGACGGAGAGGTAGCACGGGTGCCCAGACAGATCGAACGTTGGCACAATGATCGATTGCGTTTATCACCGATGCCGTCGCGCGTTGGCGTCTCGATCCGGTCGCGTTCATCGGCGAGGTTCTACGCAACCCCGAATCCAATGAGCCGTTCGAGTTGAATCGCGCGCAACGACGCTTCCTGTGCAAGGCGCTCACCATGACGGCGGATGGTCGGCTGCCCTTTGCGGAACTGATTTTTTCGGCCCCAAAAAATCCGGCAAGACCACACTCGCGGCGATGACTATGCTCTACGCCATCCTGTGCCTCGGCGGCCCCTACGCCGAGGGCTACTGTGTCGCTAATGATTTTGAGCAGGCGCAAGGCCGAGTGTTCCAGCAGATTGTCAGGATTATCAAAGCGTCGCCGATGCTGCGCAGAGCAGCAACTATCACCGCGAACAGAGTCACATTCGCCTCCACCGGCGCGACCATTACGGCGCTCGCCAGCGACTACGCCGGAGCGGCAGGCTCCAACCCGACCATAGTCTGCTTCGATGAGCTCTGGGCATATACGAGCGAGCGCGCGCGGAGACTCTGGGACGAAATGATTCCGGTCCACCCGCAAGGTTATGCGTCCGTCTCACCGTCACCTACGCGGGCTTCTCAAGTGAATCGAAGCTGCTCGAAGATCTCTATCGGCGCGGGCTCAAGGGAGCGCAGATAGCGCCGTCGCTTTATGAACAAACAGGGTTGTTGATGGCCTGGCATCATGAGCAGATCGCGCCGTGGTGCGACGCGCGGCATATCGAGCAAATGCGTCAACAGCTGCCTGCAAATCAATTTCTGCGAATGATCGAGAATCGATGGGTGACCAGCGAATCGACCTTCATCGACATGGAATGGTGGGATGCATGCACGACCGCTACCTCGCCGATTCTGTACCAGAAGTCGCTGCCGGTCTTCGTCGGCGTCGATGCTTCGACCACGCGCGACTCGACCGCGCTCGCAGTCTGCGCGTGGCAGGACGGCAAGGTTCGCGTGGTGGGGCACAAAATTTTCCAGCCGACCCGCGAAGAACCGCTTGATTTCGAGCACACCATCGTGAAAACACTGCTGGAGTGGCGCGCCAACTACTCGATCATGAGCGTGCTCTTCGATCCGCATCAAATGGTCTCGACAGCTCAGCGATTGCGGAGCGTGGGGCTGCCGATGACGGAGTTTGATCAGACCACGCCGAATTTGACTGAAGCATCAAGCGCCCTCTACGACGTGATCAAGGGGCGCAACCTAATTGTCTATCCGGACCCCGACCTGAGATTGGCCATCAGCCGCGCGGTCGCGCTCGAAAGCGCGCGCGGCTGGCGCATCGCGAAAGACAAGGCGTCGAGCAAGATCGACGTCGTGGTCGCGTTGGCGCAAGCGGCGCTCGGCGCAGTGCGCGCGGGGGCAGCGACGCTGGCGCCGGGCGAGTTAGCGGCGGAACTACGCGCGAACATGACTATGAGCGAAGCGCTCTTCGGCCCGAGCCTTGCCGATCAATTAAGGAGATTTTGAGAATGAAAACTCGAGACCCGATGGACTTGGACCTGGAACGGCGCATCGCCGAAGAAGACGCGAAGCCCGACGTGACTTACATTTGGCATCGCGACGCGCCACGGCCGATCTGGCCGCGCCCGAGCGGCGGGCAAGGCCCCCGGAGCACGATCCCCGGCCGGTTTTCCAGCATCCGCCGCTGGACGGGTTGGTAAATAAGCATGCCGGCGACACTACGCCGCTCGATCCCAAAACTCTAGACTTTTCAGCTGTTTCGGAGTTTTCGATAGGCACAGGTGAACGAACGCTTCGTACGGCGTCTCATCCCGCTCGCGTTTCTTTCACCGACGATTGTGCAGGCTATCGCTGAAGGTCGCCATCCCGCTGGTCTCACTGGCGAGGCGCTCAGCCGCGGTATCGACATCCCAGTCGAGTGGGATGAGCAGCGAGTCGCATTGGCTTTCGACTGAACGGCATCGCGGTTTCTTTGCCAGACATTCGGAAGAGAACGCACACGAGGCTGCGATCGGCAAAACAACGCTCAAATTCAGGTCTAGCACTCCTCATCAGCCGGGAGAATGGGCTTTAGCGTATTGGCGCTCGGATTCGGGATCGGCACAATTCGACTATGCTGGGGGCCAGCAGGGAGGGCCTGAATATGTCGTCTCGCCTGAAACGGCCGGTACGGACTCATCTGGATAAAGCCCGCGCGGCAGCCATCAGCGCGGTCGAAGTTTACAATAGGCCGGGCTCAAGCTTTCGGACGCCTCACTATCTTGTCCTCATGACTATTGCGTGGACAGCTCTTTTTCATGCGATCTTTTACAAAAACGGACAAAGACCCTGGCACCGCAAGAAGGCTGGCAAGTCTTTCAGGTACGTTCGCATCGACGGTGATTTCAAGCACTGGGAACTCGAGGAGTGCTGCAATCAATTCTGGCAAGACAAGAATCCACCCGAACGCGACAACATTCGATTTGCGATTGGCCTCCGCAACCGGATTGATCATCGTGATCTTCCCGCCTTGGAGCCATCTGTCTATGAGTGCCAAGCCCTTTTGCTGAACTTCGAGAAGCTTCTCGCCGCAGAGTTCGGCAAGAAGTATGCCCTCACTGAGACCCTAGCGCTCGCTCTTCAGTTCTCGCCGGGCAGCTCGGGTCAGAGCGCCAAAGCGATAAAAGCGCTAGCCGCAGCGGAAGCCAAATCTCTCATCCAGTACATAGAAAAGTTTAGATCCGGATTGCCGACTACCACGCTGGCCAGCACGGAGTACAGCTTTTCGGTGTCCCTAGTGCCGAAAACTGCGAACCGCGTGAGCGCAGCCGACCTTTCGGTGGAGTTCGTTCCGTATGATTCGAATGATCCCAAGCAAGAAGAGAAGCTCCAGCGGGTCGCGGCCATCATCAAAGAGAAGCAGGTTTCGGTGGGCCTCAAGGGCTTCAGGAAGCCTGGCGAAGTTGTGAAGGCTCTGAAATCGCGTGTAGCTTTCAAAGTCAACGCCGATACACACACACGGGCCTGGAAGTACTATGACGTTCGTCCTCATTCCGGAAGCGGAAATCCAGAGAAGACGAAGGCCCAATACTGTGTATACGACGATCTCGGTGACATGTACGGCTATACAGATGCCTGGGTTGATCTGCTTGCCGAAGCTCTGTCCAACCCTGAGAAATACAAGGAGATAACTGGAAGGACTCCAACGGCAATCCAGACGACAACTTGAGGATTAGAGGTCCTCTGTCAATCCTCCGCCCGTTTGGGTGTATCTATGATCTCTTGCGCTCTTTGCCTCGAAGTCCGGCATTGTGATCGCTTTTGATCCTGGCAGTGATCCCAGGTCATCCGAAGAGGCGAGACAACGGGAAATAAACGATACCTTCTTGTGCGGCCTTCTCGACCTTCGCTTGGAGAGCGTCGATGAGGCTGACACGACCTTCAAGAACTAGATTGAGATCGTAACCGTCGACGAGAATCAGGTTCGCCGCGCCCGCCTCACGCAGGCGCTGAACAGTGTCCTCGCGGAAGCCGGGAATAGAGACAACTACGCCGCGCGTACTCTCAATTTTTCGATCTACTTTCCCCTTGAAGGCGAGAAGATCCTGAAGAGAGGGATGCTCGCGACGCCAGCGAGCTTCGACAAGATAGTCGAATCCGCCGAAATTGAAGAAGCCATCTACCTGTTCTCCCTCGACCTTGTAAGACTTCCTGTAGCGGAGTTCGAAGATCGCAAAAAGCTCTTTCAACAGATCCTCTAGGCTATAACCGCGCGCTTGACGGTCGTCGGAGGTGGACAGGTCCACGAATGCGGTGTGAAGTTCTTGTAGACGGCGTTGCCGATCTCTCGCGGTTTGAACTTCCTGAGCGGCATCTGTCTTTGTTCGTGCACCAGCAGCTCTCTCCTCTTTGACGTCCAGATCGTGCGCCTGGGCCTCCTCCTTGAGTCTCCGAAGGGCTGCCAAGCCTGCATCCTTGTCGGGGACCTCGCTGTCGGGAAGGTTTCGTAGCTTGCAGAACTCAGTCAGCAATCGCCTCTGCAGAAGGTAACCCTCTTCTCCCGCGGCCTCGAGATCGGCAAGCAGCAGCCGCCCAATTTTGAACTTCGGCTCATGTTCGTACTTGAGATATTTTTCCTCTTGAATTCGGGCGCGCGCGAACATGTCAAAGAGTGGCTGCTTGTACCAGAAAGAGCGGCCACAAACCTCTGTCAACGCGCGCTTGACTTCAGGTGGGAGCAACTGGCGAGCCATAAGACTCATCACTATACTTCGACTATCTACATTCCGCTAAGCGGCGATCGACGGCCAAGGCGGATCCAAGTCGACCGGGCAGTTTCGAGGTGAAACAAAAAGGGGAGGGAAGATGTGGCGGCACCGTTTAAGCAAATCTTGATCATCTGCAAAACCTATCCTTCGCCGAGTGCGAAGTATGCTGAAACCTCCTGCATCGCAGGGATCGACGATGGCGGAAAGCTAATACGCCTTTATCCCGTGCCCTTCCGAATGCTCAGCGATCCGCGAAAGTTCAAAAAGTGGCAGTGGATACGGGCTCGAGTCGAAAAGTCTCGGAACGACCGGCGACCAGAGAGCTTCAAGCTTCTGTACGATACAATCCAGTTGCAAGGAAAACCCCTTTCCACGACCGCAAATTGGAGAGAGAGGCTATCGTGGCTCCAGAAGCTTGAGGTATTTGATGACTTTCAGGCATTGGAGACGGCCAGGCAGGAACGCGGTGTGACATTGGCGCTGCTTCGACCCGAGAAAATTGAAAGGCTCGACATTACTCCCACCAAGTCGCCTGAATGGTCGGACGCTGAAAAGGAAAAGCTTCTCCAAATACACAGTCAATTGAAACTCTTCGACAGCGGAGATGCCCGGCACCTCCAACTCCTGAAGAAGGTTCCGTTCGAGTTCCACTACGAATACCGCTGCGGCGGCCAAACGTGGGTGCACAAAATCGTTGATTGGGAGGCGGGTGCGCTATTCTGGAACGTCTACAATCGCCACGGAGCCGCTTGGGAGCAACCCTTCAGGCAAAAGATGGAGCATGATCTTCCCGCGACAGACTTCAGCTTTCTAATGGGTACGATACACCGGTTTCCGGATCAGTGGCTGATCGTAAGCTTGCTGTACCCGCCGCGGCAAAACGCTTCGGGGCTCCAAGGCCATCTTTTCCAGGAATAAGGTGAGCGACTTGGCCGCCCGCAGTTGCTGCGATACGCTCGGCAACAATGCTCCGATGACAGCGTGTGAAGTCCCGCTCAAAGCAAACCAGACAAGCGCGTCTCTTACTTGACAATTCGGCCAGCGCCAGCGTTGCCGCCGTTTGTTTTTGCAAGTGAGTTTCGAAATCTCGGCAGTAGGAACGCCAGTTCAAGTCCACTTTGTATCGCGCACGAATTGGTTTCGGACAGCCTAAAGGGCGCACATGAACGTAGTCTATTCCGGCAGCCCTCAACGTGGTCGACATCGAGTTCTTTGAAAATCCTGGCTTCCTCGAAAGCGGAAGCTCGCGAACATCCACAACAATTTGGATTCGCGCTTCCTTCAATCGCTCCACGACGTCGCTGATCGACGATCCTTCGTAGCCGATGGTATAAAGAGCAAAAGCTGTCGACATTCTCCGGGGATCCTATTTGCTGTTACAGCCTGTCGTTCGATCCAATCGAGATGAACCTAACGTCGTCCATCCTAGCGACAAGCTTGGCAGAAACGCCCGTCCGATTGCCGATTGGTCCGCCACCTATCGGCACTTCGCGAAAATTCTGCTTTTCTCCCGAGCTCAAACGAGGGGAGCAATTCTCTGCCTGGATGTTTTTCAGTCCGCTTCAATCCCCTATTCCATTCGGCGTGTAGACAGCACCAGGCTCTCTTCATTGGAAAAGGTCCTCTTCGCCCGACTTAGCATAGATGGACGCTCTCCGGCGAAGGGGCTGCCCGGCAACGTGTCATCACCAACGGACAGTGGCGATCGGTTCATGGATGAAGCCGTCGCTGCGACGACTCGCGCCGCGTTTTCTCGCGGCACCAGCTAAATTCGAAACAAAGACAAAAAGCCCAAATCTTCGATTTACGCCTCGGACTCGCATGTCTCTGGTGCCGCGAGAGACGCGAATGATGGCGATTTACGCGGATTTCCAGCGAACTCTGCGGAGATTGTCTGAACTCGAGGACTGGGTGGCGGAGAGGGGCGGATTCGAACCCCCGAGACCCTTCAGGATTGGAGCGGAGGAATTCAACCCGAGTTTGGCGCAGTATTCGGCCTGAGTAAAAGCATCCGTGCTGGAGAGAATTCGTTCGCCCAGTATTCGGCTACTCAAAACCTAAAGCAGGACGTATTGATAATGCAGGCCGTCCAACACTGTGTGGAGGGCCTACTACGACTTCCTATCTGCCAAAAAGAAATACGACGCCTCTGAAGCGCTGCTTGAGGCATCGCAGGAGTCGTTCGACTCCAACCTCGAAAGCCATAGGCACGGGCTTGCTACGATCACCGACCTGATCGGTGCGGAGCGCGATCTAATGGCGGCTCGATACACACTGGTCCAGAGCAAGGCAGATCTTTTGGTTTCGTCATCTGCATTGGTCCACGCTGTGGGTGCGGAGTCGGCGAGTGCCCCGCCTCACTAACCTTTTGGCAAGTAGTACTGTGGCGATCGAAAACGGAAATCGACGAACTTGCGACTTGACTACGTCATCCGATCCTGGCCCGCTTTCTTCGTCGTTGGGTGCAACCGTGTGATTAGTATTGCCGGAGCCGAATTTCCGGTCTGGATACTGTGCCTGTTCGCGGGAATTCTGGTCTCATTGTGTTTGAGGCCGGTCTTCGTGGCGACTGGCATTGACGAGTGGATGACGCCGCGCCCGCTGACTTACTCATGCCTGGCGCTTGCATTCGCCTTTCTCTGCTGGCTAGTGCTTTGGCAATGAGCGCGACGCCTCTTCATAGACCGAAGCCGGCTAAGGCCGCCGCTCCCGAGCATCTTGAGCCCTCGAGCTCGCTCGCGCTTTATACGACAGCGCAGTGCAGCAGACATAGTTCGATTTGGTGAATGTGGCGGCCGGCAACGTCAACTTTCTCGGCGACCAGTGTTGCGCGTTCCGGGCAGTGCGGCTTTTTGCACCTCGCGACGTACTTATACCGATGAATGCGGAGAGTTCGCGGTGCGGGATCGAAGTCGGGCTGCGGCATCACGCTCCGCTATACCGCGCGAGCGGGCGTAAAGCTAACATCACGCCTTAGCCACAAGAATGAAATTCTCTTTGCTACCGCCGTTATGGACGGAGACTGCAAACGATGAAACATTTGAAGCTATTGTCGACGTTGATCCCTCTAGTGTTGGCCCTACTCCTGAGGGGCAAAGACGCGTGCGCCGCTGACTCGCTCGAAAGTAAACTGGTTGACTACACGTGGTGGCTCATTGCAGTTGGCGTCATTCAGTTTTGCACTTTCGTTGCTCAGGCGATTCTCTTGGGAGTGACGATCAGACGCGCGCGGCTTTCCGAACGGTCCTGGGTTTCCATAGAGCTTGGCCAAATACGCGGCATGAAGGAATTGGGAGACTTTCGCAATGACGCAACTCGGTTGATTAACCAGCCAGATCTGATCATGCGTCCTCTCGCAAAATATAGCTGGATAAATTCCGGTAAGACGCCCGCTCGCATCATTGAAGCGCGTCTGGAGTTTACGATCGTCAGAGAGAAAGACCTGCCTGCTGAGCCCAATATATGGACCAGCTAAAATACATCCCATTTTGCTCGCTCCGGGCCGTCCGATGAGAACTCAAGCAGTGCTGATTCTCGACGTTGACAAGATCGTCAACCTCCTCAAGAGAGAGGAGATCATAATTTTCTATGGGTACATCAAATATCTCGACGTGCATGGGAAGTCCCATGAGACGCGCTTTTGCCACGTCGGTTTCGTACCCGAGTATGCTCCCGTTCCTGTCTATTTCACCGTCGGCGGTCCCGAAGCCTACAATCGGTTTACCTAATCTCCGCCGGCGAATTCCAAGTGGCAGCGCGCAGCGCATAGGCGATCGTCAGTCTCTACCATACTGAAAATGACGATCGAGTATGGACCAAGTCCTTGGGAGAGAGCGACTTGCCCATAGTCTTTGAATGACAACTATGGTGATCGAGTATGGGCACTACGGCCCTGCCGGCCGTTCGCCACTGACGACAATTTTGACGACACTAACGCGCCGGGACAGTTCATCTATTACGCTGGCTGGGCGACGAAGATCTTTGGCGAGACCAATCCTTCCGATCCGTCTCTGTTCAACTACACCCTACGTGAGCCGCTTGGTGTTTGCGGTCAGATTATTCCGTGGAATGGCCCACTCTCGATGGTGGCATGGAAAATCGCCCCGGCCCTCGCGTGCGGCAACACGGTCGTTCTCAAGGCCGCCGAACAAACCCCTTTGCCGGCACTCGCGTTCGGCCAGCTAACCCTCGAGGCCGGGCTGCCTGCCGGCGTCAACATCATCACTGGCTTCGGTCCAACTGCGGGCGCGGCCATCGCGCGGCATCCCGATATCGACAAGGTCGCCTTCACAGGTTCCACGTCGGTAGGCAAGGAAATCTTGCAGGCGGCAGCCGGCAACTGCCAAGCAACTCGCAAAGGCAGAAAACCTATTGGCGAGCACAGCGTGGGAGAACCTAAAGGCTCGAAGGATCCGCGACCTCTGATAGCGGCGGAACGAGCGCACCTACAGCATTTGACAAAGAGCGGCAGTGGCTTCAACAACCTGCTCTGATGCCGCCTTAAGCCGCTTCAAGCCGCGATCGAACGGCACGCATGCGGCTGGCGAGATCGCCCTCGGCTACCAGACCGCGGCTGAGCATGATGTGAACAAGAGCGAGTAGCTGACGCTCCGGCGCAGGAACATCGCCATACACGGACTCTGCAAGCTCATCTTCCGCTCGGCGCCGGTCAAGTGTAGGAAGCGCTCCCCTAACGGCAAGGCAGTCGCACATTGCGATGAGACTTGTTTTCCACGGTGGATTGGGATTGGTAACGCCGTAACGTGGCGCAAGTACGTTCCAAGTCTTCCCCTCATTCCGTAAGGCCTCAAGCAGTGCGATCCGGCCGAGGTCAACGTCACTCCTCACGCTCATGTGTAGCCTCCCCAGAATGCGCCGCACCCTGAACGGGCCGGCTCGCCTTCTGAACCGGATGAACGTCTGCCGTCCTGCCAGGGCGCGGCAGTGCGACGCCAATCATGCAGTCGCGCGTGACGATCTCTGCAAGTTGTTCCTCTGTCCAATTCTCGGTGCCTTCGGGCCGCACAGGAAGGACCATGAAGCGGCATTTCTGGTTGGAGTCCTCGACGCGTACCTCCACCTCAGGAGGAAGTACTAAACCGAACTCAGCGAGGACCTGACGTGGCCAGCGAACTAATCTGCGCCGATAATTCGTTGTGCGGTACCATTCGGGCGACATCCCGAGCAAGGGGCGCGGATAGCACGAGCACAGCGTGCAAACGATGACGTGATGCAGCGTTGGCGTATCTTCGAGCACGCGAAGATTCATGTAGTCACTCGGGGTGCCGAATCCAGTGGGTTCCGCCCAGTCGATACCGATCTCCTTGCAGGCTTTGACGGCGTCCTCCATGACACGAGCCTTGAAGGCGGGGTCGGTCCATGCCTTGGCTACCAATCGAGAGCCCGCGGCCGGTCCGATTGACTCGGTCCACTCAGTGAACCTGCGATGATCCTCCGCGGTAAAAAGACCGTGCTCGATCGCAAGTTCCCGCACTGCAATCTCAAGAACCTCGAAGTCAGTTATTTCCTCCACCATCGGCGCCGCGTGACCTTGGTTAGCGCCGCCCTTTCCCGGCGTGTGTGTATGGCTCATGTTTTTACTTCCCTGCTTTTTCGATCAGATCGGTTAATCGACGGGCTCGAGCCAGCGCTCTGGGGACTCGGTTTGCACCGTGTCGTTGTTGAATGGGTACTCGGGCCAAAGATCATCCTGCCGGAAGCGCACGATATAATATTGTTCGAGTCGGCCATCCCGATTGAAAGCTTCGTCTTCGGGGATGATGTCCTGATATGTGCAAGCGGCGATCGTGCCCACAACACCGCGGACATACATCTGAGTGCGGGTGTAGAACAGGTTCGGCATGTCCTTGACGCGAACACGGTCGCCCACCTTGAAACGGGCTTTGCCAGCGTTATTCTGAGATTTTTTCTGAGGCTTACTTTTTGGCATGGCGAGATTTTACCTCTGCAATCTTCTCCACCAATTCGGTCAGCGAGATATGGTTTTTGTCGACCAGCATTCGCGCCGCAGCCAAAATCCAGCGTCCGTAGTATGGGATGCCAAGATAGAGCGCATAGCCCAAATCGTTATCGGCTCGACGGCGTCTCTCCTCGGAGTTCCATATGCCCCTCCAGCCGAGAACCTCGCACGTTACATAAGTGTTGAGTTCCCATTGTTCCTCTTCCTTTTCCTCGTACAGGATAGGGGCGTCGAACTGGCCGCCGACATCGTGGGGCGGGTGCATGTAGGCCTTGTAGAGGGGGCCGTCAACCTCGTAATTCCAGTTTTGGGGCACATGAAGCGCCGGCTGTAACGAGGCGATGAGTTCTTGCTGTTGACGAAGCTCACTTCGTGCTGACACTTCTGTAGATCTCCTTTCCTTGTCGCATCGGGAATCAACCGGAGTTTTGTGTTTTGATTCCCCGATCTCAACGACCGTTTACGCCAAAACCGCCTCCGTCCGCAAGGTGTCAGCGAGGCGTCTCGTCCGCTACCGGAACGACTATATCATGCCGGCGCGACTTCCTTGGCTGCGACAAACCGTGGATACCGCGTTTCACTACGACTGATGGTATGGACCCCCGCCCGCTTATATACGGCCTCGCAATGGGCCAGAGATGTGCAGGGCAACATCCAAACAAAGCGAGGAGGGTCCGAAGATGGAAGTTACAACGATTGGGATCGACTTGGCAAAGAGCGTGTTTGCGGTGAGCGGTGCGGATCGCCGCGGGCGGGTGATAGTGCACCGACAACTGCGGCGTGCGCAGGTGCTTGGATTCATGCGGGGCCTGCCGCGCTGCACGGTGGGGATGGAGGCCACCGGTGGGGCGCACTACTGGGCACGCCAGCTTACCGCGCTGGGGCATGAGGTGCGGCTGATGAGTCCGGCGCTGGTGATGCCCTACCGCAAGGGCAACAAGACCGACCGCAACGACGCCGACGCGATCCTGGAAGCGGTCACCCGACCGAGCATGCGCTTCGTGATGGTCAAAAGTGTGGCGCAGCAGGACCTACTCGCCCTGCATCGGGTGCGGGCCCAGTTGGTAAAGAGCCGCACCGCGCTGTGCAACCAGCTGCGTGGTCTGTTACGCGAGCGCGGAGTGGCGGTGCGAACCGGAGTGGCGGGGCTGAGGCGCGGGCTGGGCGCGGCGTTGGCGGCTGAGAGTAGTGAGTTGTCCGGTGAGATGCGCGAGTTGCTGGGTGAGATGAGCCAATGGCTTCAAACCCTCGAGCAACGCATCGCGAGCTGCGAGGCGCGGATCACCCGCAAGTTCAAGCATGATGAGCGCTGCGAGCGCCTGGCCGAGGTGCCGGGGGTGGGTCCGCTCACCGCCACCGCGTTGGTGGCCGCAGTGGGTAATGCGCAGCAGTTCAGGAACGGACGCGAGTTGAGCGCCTATCTGGGGCTGGTTCCGCGCCAGCATTCCTCGGGCGGCAAGACTGTGCTGCTCGGGATCACTAAGCGCGGTGACCGCTATCTGCGCACCCTGCTGATTCACGGCGCGCGTTCCGCGCTACGACAGGGCAAGCGCAAGGGCGATGCTCGCAGTGATTGGGCGGCGCGCATCACAGCCGCGCGCGGACTTAACGTGGCCGCGGTCGCGATGGCCAACAAGAATGCACGAGTCCTGTGGGCGCTGCTCAGCAGAGGTGACCGTTACCGCGCGCCGAGTAAAACCGCGTCAGCAGTTTTGCGCCCCGGCTCTCCACTGGCGGTTAAGAGAGCGCGGAGCGCAAAACTGCGCGTGGTCAAGGATTGAGGAACGATACTGAAGACCGCTCTTGCCGAGGTTGCGTAGGTGCGTTGTGCGACGCTGATGGCGAACCGGTCGGACCGGCGCTTCCCAACTCTGTCAGCAGCCATGGCCGTCCGAGGCCGCCCGACTGATAGGAAGAAGCGCGCGGAAATCCATCAAGGCCCAGGGCTTCATCTGACGCCCGACAAGCAGGCCGGATATATGACTGCAACCGAGTTCCAAAGCGTGTCTGCACTTCAAACCCTTGCACGCGGGCGGGGTCCATATATGGCTGCTGGAGAGGGGTGGATTCGAACCCCCGGTGCCGCGAACTGAAGTTTCTTTGAGGTATGCAAACCGACGCTTTTGCTACGAGCCATCCGGCTTGCGCGGGCGATCGCTTCGCTGCGATCGCCGCGTTTCGCTCTTATCCAATTCCTTCGAAAGCAAGGACTCGACAAGCAATTGGAAAGTAACGCCTCGTTCTAGAGCTAGGATTCGCGCCTCCCGATAAAGGTCGGCCGGCAGACGTACCGTTGCTCGGGCTTTTTTTCCTTCCGTCTTTTTCATCCGGGCACGAAGAATGCCCCGAGACAGTGAATAAGTCAATTTGACATAAAGACGTCTAGACGTCTTGACGGACAACAAGATTGCGCGCATACTGCAGATGGAACATTTAGGCTCCTTCCGAAACTGGAAGAGCGAGACACCGCGCTGAAAGAGCACGGCCTGATGCATAGTCACCGCGAAAAATACGCTCGGCGCAAAGAGCGGATGTCGTTCAAGCACAATCAGACTACGGCGCTTCCCGGCCTAATGACGCTGACCCGATGCCTTCGCAAGTACGTCGAGAGCAATCCACGCCGCTTCAGAATTGTCGAGAGCAGCGGAAAATCGCATCGAATCTGTACCGTCGTGCTTCGCGATCCGGTTGAACCTTCGTGAGACTCGCGTTTTACGGACGCTTCAGTTCCGACAACCAAAGGGAGACCTCGATCGCCGACCAACTCCGCATAGTGCAGAGGTGGGCGCATCAACACGGGCACAAGATCATTTCCGAGTTCTCGGACGAGGCCACATCCGGCGCTAGTTTGAAATTGCTGTTGGGGCTCCAAAGAGCACTTGATGCGGCAGTTGCTGAGCCGCGGCCGTTTGACGCCATCGTTGTTGATCAACTCTCGAGGCTGTCGCGCGACATTGGCGATACCGATGCGATTATCAAGCGCTTGCGCTTCATAGGAATCAGCGTCATCGCCGTCGCCGACAACATCAACACAGCGGACGATACAACCAAGATCAGCGTGACGGTGAAATCGCTGGTCAACGAGCTCTACCTCGATGATCTCAGAAAAGCGACAAAACGCGGTTTAGACGGTCAGTTCCTAAAAGGTTATGCAACCGGCGGCCGAACCTACGGATTCACTTCCGAGCCGGTGCATGGCCCGAGTGCATCAGAGGCCGGAGAATCTAAGGGAAGATCGGAACCGGTCGGCTACAGGATCAAGATAAATCCTGCTGAAGCGGCGGTTGTTCGGCGCATCTTTCAGGACTTCCGAGACGGTAACGGCGAAAAGGCTATAACCAAGAACCTGAATGCCGAGAAGAACGGGCGTTTGTGGCGGCCCAATACGGTTTTCCTGATGCTTCAAAATCAAAAGTACATCGGACACTTCATCTTCAATCGCAGGGAGTGGGTTAAAAATCCGTCGACTGGACGTCGGGCGTATCGCTGGCGGCCACCCGAGCAGTGGGAGGTCAGGCAATCAGAGGATCTCCGTATCATTGACGACGACCTCTGGGCGGCGGTTCAGCGCCGCCTGCGCACTCGAAAACGTCTGTTCGCACATGGACGTTCTCGGACCGCGCATCTGCTTTCGGGCCTTCTGTTTTGCGAGATGTGCGGTGCGTGCCTCAGTGTCGTTGGCAGGAATCACTACGGGTGTCGCAGCCACGCCGAATCAGGGATTTGTCCGAACCCGATCCGCATCCATCGCATCTCACTTGAACACGTTATTTTGTCCGAACTCGCGTCCCGTCTGACCTGCTACGTCGATGATCTGGTCAAGGCGGCGACGCAGATCGTTCAACGCAATGCGGATGCTGACACGCATCGACTGCTCAAGAAAATGAGAGCTCAGGCCGATGCGATAATGGACGCCGTCAAGAGCGGTGCGCTAGGTGGCCGTGCGCTGGAAGAGAGGCGCTGCTTTCATATCAGCAGATCTGGGACCAGGTTCAATCGTTAGAGAAGGAGGCTCGTTCGGATTCTCCGTCGCATTTCAAAGAGGTTCGATACCATCGCGCGGTTGTCGAGGACTTCCTCTCGCGCTTGCCGGAAACGCTGTGCGCCCACGTCGATCTGGGTAGGGAGTTTTTGCAGCAAACCCTGGAGCGCATAAAGATCGCTGACTTCGGCGAACGTGAAATTTCGTGCCCGATATGCAAAACGGCGTTGAAAAAGTTAACGCCGCAGCATTTCAGGAAGCACGGTCTCGGGCTTGAAGAGAGCTACCGCAAATTCCCTCAGCTTGGCTTCAACAGGTGCACCCGTGTGATCATTCAACCAATCGCAGGCGGAATGCTCCCCACCGACAAGGTGTTCGGTTTGATGGTTGCGGGGCAGGGGCTCGAGCTGCCGATTACAGGCGAAACGTAAAAAATCTGAGTTGGGCAGACCGTCAACCTCACACCCTTCCAATCTGATCCAGGGGCGAGTCTAGCGTAGCCGCTTTTTCTCAATTGTTGCCAAAACTCAATGTTTTGAGACGACTTTTCCGCTGACTTGCAAAATTCCCTGCCCTGGAGTTTCGTTCGAAGCTGCGAGTTCCGATTGCGGAATCGTGCCCAAATGTAGGGATCATTTGCGGGGGAAGGATTGAACCTTCGACCTCCGGGTTATGAGTTCGCTTGCCTTTTGTCCAGCAGTGTCCAAGGCAGGATAAACCTTCGGGGTTTCGGCTGACCAGATTCCGCCGGAGTCCACATTGTGGCTGTCAGTCCATCCGCTTGGCTGTCAAATTGGCTGTCAAACTTGGTAACTCGGCGCTGACGATATAGGCCGCTGCTGTGTGTTTTGCTTATGCCTAAATTATGCCCAATTCCAACAAACTTTTCACGGGGTTCGCAGGAACCGAGACGACAGCAAACTTGATCGGCAATGCCGCCTATGCGACGCAGCAGCAGATCGATCTGATATTGCTCCTTCTTTTCATTTTCGTCTTGAGCATAAAATAGAGATCCCGGTTGACTTCGCGTCTCAAGATCAGGATCGTATGAGCGATCGATCGCGCAGTGCGACGCATTCGGCGGAGGCTCCTAAAGAGACTGATGATGCATTCTATGAGTCGGTACCTGATCGCATCCGCTGCGTGCGCCGTTGCGGTCGCGGGAATTGTTTCGTGCGCCGCCGATCCCAGGAATTCTATGAAGAGCACGCCGACTGACGAGAATTCATACGCGAGCAGCGATTCGCCGGCTGCCGATTCGTCGGCATCTACCGAGAGTCCAACGCCGACTCCAGGGGCCACAAACAGATATGGAAACCGAAAGGACCTTCCGGTCAGCAACTTTCCGCCGGACACAACCAACTATACGAGGCCGCTGCGCTAGCGCAGTGCAATTGAAGGCAAGCCAGGAGTACGACCTGACTTAAGGCGGAATCGAACGAAACTGGAAATGGCCGGGCTTGAGAGCTGAGCCCGCTTGGGAAAGGACAACTCTCTAAACCAAGGACTGCGAATTAGAGGAGCGAGGATCAAAACAGAGATCCTCGCGGGGGTTACAATGTCAAGGCGCCACCTATTCGTCGCGGCGGTATTTCTCGCGTTGATATTTTCAGCACTGTTCACGTCGTGGACATCGGAAGCCGTGGGCGCGGGCAAGAAAACGTCCGAGCCGCTGGTCAGCAGCTTTCCGCCCGATACGATCGACTACTCGCGGCCCGCGATTCCGAATGACGTGTCGGTATCGGGCGCAGCCAAAGGTTTTTCGTCGCCGGCGTTCCTGGTAGTCGATATACCCAATTCTGGCGGGGGCGAACCCGACATCGCGATCAACCCACTCAACCTCAGTCAAATCGTAGTTCACGCCGGATTCGGCGGATGGGGTAGTGGAAATGCTCCTAACTTCGTTTCCAGCGATGGGGGTATCACCTGGACGACAAGCAACCAAATACCGCCGCCTCCGGGCGACGTCAACGCCGCCAACTGTCCGTGCGACATCACGCAAGACTACGGTATCGATGGGAGCCTGTATGGTGCGTACTTGGACGCCGGCACTGACATCTTTTCGGCCTCGAACACCAATCCGTTCTTCAATCTTTTTAGTTATTTCCTGAGTGGTGGCAACGCGGTGCGTACCAACTTCGGCGGGACCCTCAACAAGGGCGATCAGCCGTGGCTGATGACCAATCGCGATCCTACCACCGCCTCTCAGACCAACACCTACGTTGCGTACACCGATCTCACAGGTTTCGCGAGGGTTTCGGCAGCGCTAGGCACCAATCCTCCGAACTTCACGAAGGACAACGCCGCCGGGCCCGCCACGGGCGGCGCTATCAACCCGGGTACTCGCCTCGCGGTCGATCCCAACCGAGGGACGATTTACACCCTCTGGGAGGATTGTATAGGAGGATGCGGCTCAACTCCCACCAGCATTGCATATGAACTCAATCGTTCGCTTGATGCCGGGAGCACCTGGAAACTCAACGGTTCGTCAATCGGAATCACAGTGGCAACCGGCGTGACGGTTCAACCGACGCCGAAGTTCGGCACCGTCAATGCCCTGTTGGGCGGTATTGACCACCTGGCTGTCGACCCCACCACCAGTAACCTTTACGTAGTGTTCGGAGCTGCGAACGGCTCCCCAAGCCAGGGAATCTTCATCAGGCAAATCACCTTTGATAACTCCAGTCCCACCAATGCCATCCTCGGCACGGTTCATCAAGTCTCGCCGAGCGGGGTGCAAGCAGCGCTGCCGTCGGTTGCGGTCGCGCCCGATGGGACGGTTGGCGTCCTGTACACGACGTTCGACGGATTCGATGTGAGCAACTTTCCGATCTTTTCGGGACATTTTGCGTTCAGCACCGATGCGGGTGCGACCTTCACCGACAAGACTCTGCTGACGTTCCTTTCGCCGGCGAAGAGCGATGACCCTCCCGCAAACAACGACACGCAACGGGTGCTGGGCGACTACCAGCAGTTGAAGGTAGTCGGCGCCACCTTCTTCGGTGCGTTCACGGGCAATGGTGCAGCGCTAGGTGGCAACACTGCCAACAACGATGCGATCTTCTTCAAAGTGGCGCTGGCGCCGCAGATTAATCTCAACGAGAGTACGGTTCCGATTGGCAACGTCTGCGAGGGTTCGACGGCCCAGGGCCAGCTCGAAGTGTCGAACACCGGCCCCGACAATCTGATTGTCAGCAGCGTCACGCACACCTTCGGCAGCCCCGATATCTCGCTGGTCAGCGGTCCCACCTTCCCGGTGAATATCAGCCCAGACGCGAATTTCGACTTCGCGTTTGCTTGTACACCGACCACGTCTGGCGCCAAGACTGCGACGTTTACGATCGTGAGTAACGATCCGGCGAAACCAGATACAACCTTCACGGTGACATGCAACACCGACCCCCTCTCTCTGTCGGTGCCGGGGTCGCTGACGTTCCCGCCCACGGTGCTACAGTCGACGGCGTCCTGTTCGTCCAAGCTGGGGGTGCCGATCGTGAACACGGGGGTATGCCCGCTAAAGGTCACCAACATTGCCCTCACGGCCAATCCCGACTACTCGTTGACCGGATTGGCCACCTTGCCGCTGCCGATACCGCCGGGCGGACAACTTGGCACGGGAGATCTGAACGCGGTGTTCGCGCCGATTGCGATCGAGCGCACCAGCACCGCGAACGTCAACGTCACGTTCGAGGACAACGCTTTCACGCACCATACAACCACGGACACCGTCCCGCTGTGCGGCGAAGGAGTGAACCGCGGCCTGCGAGTGCTGGTGACTCTGGCCGGAGTCCCGGTGTCATCGGTGAAGAGAATCGAGCTGCAGAGCGCATTTGGGCCGGAGCAGCCGAATGGAGACTTCTCTACACACCAGGTTATCAAGAACGCGGCGCTGCAGAGCATATCCGGTTCGCCACCGTGCGCGTCATTCGAGTTCAACGCGGAATTCGGCGGTGTCACCAATCCCAAACAGCTCAAGGATGGCGAGTATCGGGTCAAGGTCCAGATCAAGGTCGGCAAGAAGACCAAGACGAAGGTCGCCCGAGTCAACATGGACGAGTGTACCTTCACGCCGAACGTCGTAGTGGCGTTCTGATCGTGTAAATATAATGAGGCGGTCGCGAGTCTCAGCTCGCGGCCGCTTTTGCGCAAGAACCAGTTCCATCTCGTAAGTCGCGAGAGTTTAACCGGCGCTATGGAGCCCCATCAACTTTGAAAAGGGGTGCATATCCTTATTCGGGAAGGGGAACCCTACGGCGGTTGGTCTAGCTTCGCATAATAACGGAGTATGACGAAGGGAGTCTCCCGCATCCGAAAGCATGCACCGCAGAAAAGATTCGGTACCTGAATCAGTCGAGCGTTCTCGGCATTCGCGGAAGTTGTCTGTGCGGTGCGATCGCCTTCGAGGCCACGGGCCAGATCGAATTCCGCAACTGCCATTGTTCCCGATGCCGCAAGGCGCACGGCGCGGCGTTCGCGTCCAACATTTGCCGTAAGACCGCAAGATTTTCGCTGGTTGCAAGGCGAGGATCGCTTGGTCACCTATCGATTGCAGACCGCGCAGCGTTTCGGAAACACTTTCTGTTGCGTCTGCGGAAGTCCGATGCCTGTCGGTACCGAAAACCTGATCCCGGGTGACGAGACAGTCGGACTGTGATAGTCGAACGCCCGATGGTCGAATTTCTGATCAAGCTGCTGCTGGTCGCGCGATCCAAACTGAAGTCACGGGCGAGACTAGAGGCGGAAAACATTGTCTTGCGGCAGCAGGTGATCGTACTGAGTCGCAAGGCTCGGTCGCGGATGCGACTCGGGAACATCGATCGGCTGATCTTCGTCTGGCTGTACCGAATGTTCCCCTCGATTCTGAGTGCGATCACGGTGGTCAAGCCCGCGACCGTGATCCGTTGGCATCGGCGCGGCTTTCGGGCCTATTGGCGCTGGAAATCCCGCCGACGTGGTGGCCGTCCCAAGATCGACCGCGAGATCCGCGACCTCATTCGACGGATGAGCAAAGAGAACCCACTTTGGGGAGCGCCGCGGATACACGGCGAGCTGCTGATGCTCGGGATCGAGGTCGCCGAGTCAACCGTGGCGAGGTACATGACCAGGCGTCAGGGACCGCCCTCCCAGGGTTGGAAGACATTTCTGCGCAATCACGCTGTCGGCATTGCTTCGCTTGATCTCTTCGTGGTGCGAACCATCTCGTTCAAGTTGCTCTACGGCTTGGTCATTCTTCGTCACGCCCGAAGGCGCCTGGTGAGCATCAGCGTGACGAGCAATCCGACTGCCGAGTGGATTGCAGGTCAAGTGACTGACGCCTTTCCCTGGGACGAAGCGCCGCGTCATCTGATTCGCGACCGCGACGGCGCATTCGGTCCAGCGTACACCCGCCGCATTCGTGCAATGGAGATTCGAGATCACCCTACGGCTCCACGCTCGCCGTGGCAGAATGGCCATGTCGAGCGGCTCATCGGATCGATACGTCGCGAATCTCTCGACCACCTCATCGTGTTCGGCGAAGCTCACTTGCGCGCTGTCCTGAAGGCTTACGCTTCGTACTACAATGAGGTCCGGACCCATCTCTCATTGGAGAAAGATGCTCCGGATTTTCGCAGTACCCAGAAGATCGGCAGCATCGAAGCGATACCAATCCTCGGCGGGCTCCATCATCAATACGTCCGGATTTAAGGTTTTGAATAGGCACAGGTCGAGCCTCCAGGGTCAAAGGACTAACATCACGAATCTGGAAGATTTGTCACGTGGTTCTCAACGGGAACCCTCGATCTAATTCCGCCGGCGACCGGGAACCGCTATCGGGTCTGGTGGAGCGGGTCACGTTCCATAATCCGGACAATGGGTTCTGCGTTTTACGGGTCAAAGTTCGTGGGCAGAATGATCTGGTTACGGTGCTTGGCGAGGCGCCTTCGGTTTCTGCCGGCGAATACATTCAGGCCAGCGGGAGATGGGAAACCCACCGCGACCACGGCCGGCAGTTTCGCGCAACATTCCTGAGGGTCGCGCCGCCGACTTCGATAGAGGGCATGGAGAAATATCTCGGCTCGGGGCTCATCAAGGGTATCGGAGCCATCTTCGCTCGGCGGCTGGTAAGCACTTTCAGCGACTCCGTGTTCGAGATCATCGAGAAGGAACCGCAACGACTACTTCAGGTCGAGGGCATCGGCCCAAAGCGCGCGGAGCGAATCATCGCGGGCTGGTCCGACCAAAAGGTGATTCGCGAAATCATGGCGTTTCTGCAAGGTCACGGGGTGAGCACCTCGCGGGCGGTTCGCATTTATAAGACCTACGGGGCGGATGCGATACCGCTGGTGACCGAAAACCCTTATTGCCTTGCCCGTGACATCGTAGGCATCGGCTTCAAGTCTGCCGACCTTATTGCGGAACGGCTCGGGATCTCCAAAACCGCGACGATTCGGGCACGGGCTGGAGTTATCTACGCGCTGACAGAAGCCGTCGCCGATGGTCACTGCGGTTTGCCCGAGGATGAACTGGTCGCCCGCGCGGAAAAACTGCTCGAAATTCCCAGCGAAACACTCCGCGATGCGGTGGTTGCCGAGGTCTCGAGCGGATTCCTGGTAGCGGATGAGATCGGCGACCGGCCTTGTATTTTTCTCGCGCACCTCTGGCGCGCGGAGCGCATCATAGCGCAACGGTTGCGAGCCCTCGCCAAGGAACCGCCACCGTGGTCGACTATTGTCGCCGAGCGGGCCATTGCATGGGTCGAAAAGAAGCTCGAGGTGTCCTTGGCCGCGAGCCAGCGCGCCGCGCTATGCATGGCGCTGGCTAACAAGGTGCTCGTGATTACCGGCGGACCCGGGGTCGGCAAAACCACTCTGGTCAATTCGCTACTGAAGATCCTTCGAGCGAAGGGCGTGTCGGTGGCGTTATGCGCACCGACGGGGCGGGCGGCGAAGCGACTCGCCGAGAGCACGGGATTGATCGCCAAGACCATTCATCGCTTGCTCGAGGCGGATCCGAGGCACGGTGGATTCAAGAGAGACGAGGCTAATCAGCTGGAATGCGGACTTCTGGTTGTTGACGAGACTTCGATGGTGGACGTGCCGCTGATGGCTTCGCTGGTCAGAGCGCTGCCGCCCAGTTCGGGCCTGGTTCTGGTCGGCGACGTGGACCAGTTACCATCAGTAGGTCCGGGGCAGGTGCTGGCCGACGTCATTAATTCGGGAGTGGTACCCGTGGCGCGTCTGACCGAAGTATTTCGGCAAGCCGCGCAAAGCCGTATCGTGATCAACGCACATCGAATCAACCGCGGCCAAATGCCTGACCTGGAAAACTCAGTGAATGAGGGTTCGGACTTCTACTTCGTTGAAGCGGCAGACCCCGATGACGCGGCGCACAGGATTCTGGAGATCGTTCAGAGACGTATTCCCGCACGGTTCGGTTTCGATCCGATTCGCGATGTTCAGGTTCTTTGCCCGATGAACCGGGGGCGCCTCGGGGCACGGTCGCTCAATCTCGATCTGCAATTGACGCTCAACGGTGATGACAGCAAGCCTACCGTTGCACGTTTCGGGTGGTCCTTCCGAGTTAGCGACAAGGTGATGCAGGCCGCCAACGATTATGACAAGGACGTCTTCAACGGCGATATCGGTTTTGTTCGGGACGTGGACATGGAAGCGCAGGAAGTCGTGATAGATTTCGACGGCCGGCCGGTTACCTACGACTTCGGCGACCTCGACGAGCTCTTACCTGCCTTTGCAACCACAATCCACAAGGCGCAAGGGTCGGAGTATCAGGCAGTCGTTATTCCGCTTTCGACGCAGCATTACCTGATGCTGCGGCGCAACCTGGTTTACACCGGGATCACACGCGCCAAGAAGCTGGTCGTGCTGGTGGGACAGCGCAAGGCGTTGGCGGTCGCGGTAAAGGATTCGCGTGCCGAAGCCCGGTGGTCGAAGCTGAATCAGTGGTTGAGTGATTCTGAGGGCTCAGCCCTCAACCGCTAGCGAGTTCTCTGCAGGGGTCGCATAGTGATCGAAAGGAAAGCCGTTTTGACCCCTCTCCTGAACGGCTCCGTTAACTGGTAGTACGTACAAGGACACAAAAATTCAGAGAACAGGGGCTACTTCGCAGCTACTTCACAATGCCCCCGGGCTCCCGTGGTTACTTTCCGGAGAAGGGAAAGTCAAAAAAACTGCCATTTTCACGCGAACAATCGGTACCGAGAGTTCTAATCCGCTTCCCTGCGACGGCCATATTTGGAGCCCGCCTGCGTACAATGGTTTGAATTGCGGACGGATTTGGAACTCAGTTGCAGTTGTCAAGCCGCGACCACTTGTAAATTATGATCGCCGTCCTATCCTCAGAGCCAAATGATAGCCGTCCTCATTTTTTACCTTGCAAGGTAGTCCGACCTGATCCAATGCTTTGATAAGCTTTTGGAAGATTGGATCAGTCCGATTGCCTTCGATTCTTATCCCCGAGTCGCTAGCCCTTCGCATAACATTGTCAATCAAGAGCGTCCTCAGTCCTGCTTCTTGAATCGCATCGCGAAGATCCACGGCTAGATCGTGACAGTCAGACTGAAACAAACTTTGAATGGATACATCGTAAAGGCGGTTTTCTGAACGCGTAAGAACTCGAAGGGTGTTCGCAATTTGACGGCGCCTGGTCGCATCGAGCCTCGGCCATGACTCTGGTGCGGTTTGTATGGCAAGAGACGAAAACTCAATCTTCGTCTTTAGGGTCTCGATGGTTGCATCCTTGGCCTTGATCTCTGTTGCATCGGTTCTCCTCGCCCATACCCAGCCAATGTAAACACTCACTACTGCCGTTAGAGCAATGACGATCGCGAGCTGCCACCAAGTCGGTAAGCCGCGAAATAGAGGAATCCACTGAGCAAAGTTATTTGGTGAAATGGAGAAGTCCACCGTTCACACCTGTGACTACTAAAAACTCCGAACGCGCCGGAAAGTCTAGAGTTTTGGCATGGGTCGTGTAGCGTTCCCGGCATGCCGAGGCTCGTGCGTTCGATCCTTTCTGTTGTCGCTCTGCCGATTCCGTAGCCGATGGATCTGGAAGGAGATCCCGCCCTCGGTCATCAGCTAAACCTTCGACAGGAGCAGCCCTTCCGTCCGCGACTCTTTCCGATCGATCATCTGCTCTGGAGAAATTCCGGTGTCTCGAGAATGCGGCTGGGTCGAGAAATTCCGTCCGACGAGCTCAGGTTGTCCAAGGGCTGGACTAACCCGGAATTCAATTACGGAGAACCGGGTCGGTAGAGCCGACGCGCCGGAGCACGAGCCGAAAGAGATAGACCCAGCGCGGGTCAGTTGTTGATCATCCGCAGCGTAGTATTTGTCGCTGTTTGGTCCATTCCAGCGGGAGCGGAGTGTTGTGTTTCAGTGCTTCGGCGGTGAGCGAGGCCGGCTGTGATCCATCACATATGCGTTGGACAATCTCGGGCGCGAGCAGCGCCAGCGGAATGAGGCGCTTAACGTAACTGTCATAGACGCCTTCCCGTTCGGCGATCTCTCTGATGGAAGCGGCTCTGCCCGAGGCGAGTTCGCTGAACCAGCGATAGCCGCGCGCGACCGCCTTGAGCAGGGAAGGGTCAGGTCGCTTGGCGGCCGAGGTATCGCCTTCGATCACTAGGCTCAATTCCACCCCGCGGCGCTTCATCTCGATCGGTATGAACCGGGTCATCATCAAGCTGGTGGGTTCTCCGGTATCGATTGGTTCCGCTATCAGTCTCTTCAGATTCAGCGACACTCGGATGCCGCCGCTTTCCAATTGAACTCGATCGATAAGGTCGCGGAGGTGGTCGGCGACTTCTGCTTCATGCGCGAGTTGTTTGCTTTTACTATCAGCCGCATCGAGGGTCGACTGCAACTCGCCAATCGGCACGCCAGTGTCCTGCAGGATGGTAGCGATCGCTGGCCGATCTCCGAGCATTTGCTGGGCGCCGCCAGCAACAGCGCGCTCGATCTGGAGCGCTGGCAACCGCCAGCCACTTTTGGTCTTGTCCGACGACCCCTGGATCACTTTGCGGGAGACGTAGTACCGGTACCGACGTCCGCTCTTATTCGCCCCGCAGGCATACAGCGGTTGACCCTTTTCGTCGAACAGCTTTCCCGCCAGCGGACTCAAGACCGCTCCTCGGCCGATTGTTCGGTGATGCGCGGCTTGCTCTCGCAGTTGGCGTTGCACGCATTCCCAGAGCTTTCGATCCACGATCGCCTGATGCCGGCCAGGATGCCGGACCTTTCCGTGCCGGATCTCACCTAGGTAGATCGGGTTGGCGAGCAGTTCGTAGAGCGCGCCGCGACTGAACGGCTGTCCTCCGGATTTGATTCCTTTGCAGGAGAGACGGATCTTCGAGACTATTCCCTCGTGGGTCAGTTCCTCTTTAAGCAGACGAACCGAGCGGAGTTTCAGGTATCGGTCAAAAATATGGCGGACCGTGACCGCTTCCGCCGGGTTGATGACCAGGCGACGATCGCACCAGTCATAGCCGAGTGGTACCGTGCCACCCATCCAAACGCCCTTCTTCTTGGACGCGGCAATCTTGTCGCGGATGCGCTCGCCGGTCACTTCGCGCTCGAACTGCGCGAAAGAGAGCAGCACGTTAAGGGTAAGCCGGCCCATTGAGGTAGTGGTATTGAACTGCTGGGTGACGGAAACGAACGACACGCCGTGAGCGTCGAAGACCTCGACCATTTTCGCGAAATCCCCGAGAGAACGGGTAAGGCGGTCGACCTTATAGACCAGGACCACATCGATGAGCTTGTCGCGAATGTCGGATAGCAGGCGCTGCAGTCCGGGGCGTTCCATGGTGCCACCGGAAAGCCCGCCGTCGTTATAAGCGGTTTTTACTGGGCGCCAGCCCTCGCCCGCCTGGCTCTTGATGAAAGACTCGCACGCGTCGCGCTGCGCGTGCAGCGAGTTGAAGCCTTGCTCCAGCCCTTCTTCGAAGACTTCCGCGTATATATCGCGCACCTTCGCACCGTCGAGTTAGGCAGCTCCATGTCTGATCTCCCCAGCATGGTTCCTGAGGCCAAAAAAGAGCGGACCGGACCAGCGGGTTCCGGTGATGAGGCGCGCGACCGCGGAGAGAGAACCGTAGCGCTTACCGCGGAAGCTTACTCCGTCGGCGAGCACGGTGACTTGATGGGCCTTCCCGCGCGACTCGCGAATGAGCAAGGTACCGGGCACAGCTTTACGGGCCCAAGCACCTCGGTTCGCCTGATGAGACAGGTTGTCGGCGACGCGCTCCAGTAGCCGCCTGGTCCTATGGTCCAGGCCGCCGAACTCTCTCTCCTGGAGACGGTACGCGATTGCCCGAGTGAGCAACTCGCGGCTGATCCTCGAAGGGGGCTCGGTGCCGTAGATCTCTCGCCAGCGAGTCTTCAGGTCCTTGACGCTGAGCGGGGAGAGAGCCGCGACCTCAGCGTATACTTTTCTAGCAGAAGTTCGATCTTGCATGTGCGGCCCGTCCTTTCTCCGGGCTGACACACCATCGCTCGATTCGCGGCCGGCAGCCAGTCCTTAGCTCTTAGCCTTATCTCCGCCATTTGCCCTGCCACCTGCTTAGCCGCACCTTCAACCTATCGGCAGTTTCGAATTGCACGGCTATGTCACGCATGAGATTATTCTGGTAGAGCAGGCCGAGAACAGAAGGCTAATCGACTGAGCCATTGGAACCGATCAAGGAGAAAGTCTATGGACATCGATAGGATCGTTGCGGACCTGAAGAGGGAAATGGACAGCATCGGGCGAGCGATTGCCACACTGACGGGACTGGGTTCCGGAGGCTCGGCTGGAAGGAGAAGAGCTCTCCCAGCCAAGAGGAAACGCGGCGGTCTTACTCCAGATGGCCGAAGGCGTTTGTCGCAGGCAATGAAGAAGCGCTGGGCGGCGCGGCGTAAATCGACTAGTTCCAAGAAGACTACTCGGCGGGTTACGACCTCCGCTCCGGTGAAGCGTGGCAGCGGGCTTTCTGCGGCGGCTCGCAAGCGGCTTTCCGAAGCTATGAAGCGGCGCTGGGCGGAAGGCAAGATGGGGCGAAAGGCTAAGACCGCCGCGCGATAGGTGAAAGCAGGGTCGCTGCGCTCAACGGGGTAAGAAGTCCGGTTTTGACCTGTGTGTGGCGAATTACTGATTTCCCTTATTCCGCGAGGCTTATGAATGCCCGTGGTCCTCGGGTGCTCGAGGCTCTCAGCCGCCGATATGTAGAAGAGCGGGTTCGCGCCGGGCTGCTTGAGCAAGGCACTGCCAACCTGATGAATGAAACGGGCGTCGGCGAGCGGATGAAGCGCCTGGAGCGGACGCATCACGGCATCGAACTGCGCTTCGGCAGCCGTGGACATCGCATCGATCTGAGCGGGCTGACGGGAGGGAGCACGGTAACCATCTACGCTCAGCACGAAGTCATCAAGGATCTGATCGCGGCGCGGCTCGCGGCCGCGGGCGGAAAAATCGAGCGCGGTTGCAAGGGCTCATATTCGCAACTGAAGGCTTAAGGAGGCGGTTTACCCATTGCCGGTAGTGCTGCCGTGAGATACATTCCCTCGCTGTCGAGGTCTACATCGCCAAGGGAGGGGATGCCGATAAATGAAATTACGATTACTGTCGTACTTGCGAAGAATCGACTGCGTAAAAGCCTCGCTCGCCTTCATTTTTCTTGGATTAGCCTCGTGGACCATCGCCGGATGTGGCGGCTCGAGTAGTGGAGCGGGCGCTACTCCAGCTCCACCTCCATTTACGTTCCCGCAACCTCAGGTGTATGAGTCATCGGGCGGAGCCCTGAAGACGACGCTGCACCCCCGAATTGGGGACAATACTCTGGTGGATCAATTTTCGGGCGATCAAAGGTTGGTCCATACTCCTACGTTCGATGGGACCATTCCGGGACCCACCCTGTTGGTCAAGCCAGGTGACACTTTATCAATTGACATGGTTAATGACCTGCCGGCCAATCCGACGGTACAGCGGGCGAACTTTTTCCCGCACGATCCATACACTATTAACCTTCATACGCACGGGCTCGAGGTCTCACCTTTAGGCAACTCCGACAATATTTTTCGGCAAATGCCGCCAGGCACGACAAACCCGATAGAGGTAGATATTCCTGCAAGTCATCCTAGTGGGACCTTTTGGTACCATACGCACAAGCACGGATCGGTCACTTTTAACCTTCTTGGCGGTATGGCTGGGTTTCTTATTGTAAAGGGCGGACGCGGAACGCTGGATGCCGTCCCTGAGGTGGCGGCGGCGAGGGACGTAGTGATGGCCTTTCAGGAGATTCGCACCGACCTGAATGGCAACACGATTTTTGTCAACCAGCAAACGACTCAGTTTGGTACATTTCCCTTCGGCACCATGGATCCGACACTACAAGGGGTCTGGAGCTTATACGGATTGGATGGAGCGCCGGGGCTGAGTAACTTTTATTTCACTACCAATGGGGTTACCAATCCGACCTTGCAGATGCAGCCGGGTGAGGTACAGAGGTGGCGGTTGCTCAATGCGTCTGAGGGGGAAAACCTGCTGCTGACCCTTGAAGGAACTGGACTTAACGTCGTTGCGATGGACGGAATCACGGCCAGCAAGACGTTCGCACTACCGCCGGGCACCCCCCTCGTCATAGGCCCTGGTCAGCGCTACGATGTGTTGGTTAAAGCTGGGCAGCCCGGCACTTACCGGCTGCTATCGCAGGATCCCGGGACTTCGGCATCGGTTTCGCCCTCAGGAATTGCTCCAGAGGCCAGGACATCGCGGCACAGCTTTGATTTCCCCGAGCCCTGCGGCATCTTCACCCAACCATGTGATTCGAGCACGATGCTGGCGTATCCGTTCCCTCTCGTGACTGTGATGGTTAGTGGGCATCCAAAGGATATGAAGCTGCCAACCGGTCCGTTACCGGTGCCAAAGGGACTGCCAACTGTCGATGACATGCTCACCACGACGCCGAATATGACGCGACACGTGGCTTTTGAGCTTTGTGGTCAGATGGCGACCATGAGTGATCCCACTCAACAGCTACCGAGTTGCGGTTGGTATTTCGCCAAGTATGACCCAACCTATTGGGGAGGCGAGCCCTTCAGAACTCTGCTGATGATGCGGGATGACGATGACAAGGGTGTACCCAACCCGGTTTGCGCCACGGCTCCAACTTCGAAGGAGTGCGTGACCATGCCGCTAATCAATTTCCAGAAAGATGGGTTGTTTAATCCGGACCAGCCGTTGTTTGACGATATGATAGCCAACAACTACGAGGAGTGGACAGTGATCAATCGCTCCTTTAGCGATCATCCGTTTCACATTCATCAGAACCCTTTTTTGCTCACCAAGATAAACGGCCAGACCCTTTCCACTCCTGAATGGCACGATACTATCATCGTGCCAGGCGTAGTGGCGCCAGCTGGTGCATTCCCTCCCAACATCAATACCCAGACATTTGGATCGATCACTTTTCGAACTCATTTTAATCCAGTTACAGTTGGCTGCTTTGTTGCGCATTGCCACACTATTTCGCATGAGGATCTCGGCATGATGCAGCGGCTGGATATTCTGCCCGGCCCAAATCAGCCAAGCGGCTGCGTGGCTGAAACGATAACTCAATCGAAACCGGTGTCGACTCCGAAAAAGAGTGCCAACAGTGCCATTCGCCGCAAAATCGCCGAGAGCGGCGAAGCGGTTTCCGTGGCCGAATTGGACACGGCGTCGCGCAGGCCCACGCCTGTGGCGCGCGACGGCGCTCATTTCGTGGCCGGTTCCCAAACACGGCCGGTTTCGATCGTTAAACGGCTGGAGGTGAGTGGTAGAAACCCTTAGTTTTGGGGCACAGGCTGAGACCCCTCATCAAATCGTGGCACATTCATTAAGCAGTTTCAGGCTATTGCCGGCTGGATTAGCGCTGATTTCACTAACGATGCTGTCCGCTTGCCAGCGCAACGCTGGTGCGTACGATGCCTTCAACCATGCAGATTGCCTGCCCGCCATCTCGCTCGTCGATCAGCACGACCATCCGATCAGCCTATCGTCGCTCAAAGGAAAGCCGGTTTTGGTCGATTTCATCTACACCAGTTGTCCGGGGCCGTGCTTGACGCTGACCCAGAAGATGGCGCGCGTCGCCAGGAAACTTGCCCCTCAACTCGGTTCCAGCTTTACGATGGTTTCGATCACTGTCGATCCGGAACACGATGGCTCCGCCCAACTGGCCGCATATATAAAAGGCCAGGGCATCGATCCGAAGGGCTGGCTTTTCCTTACCGGCTCGCCGGCTAATATTGAGCGTGTGCTGGGCAGCTTTCAGCTGCGGCGACGGCGCGATGCCGATGGCTCGGTTGAGCACGTCGAAGGCGTTTTCATGCTGGGGCCCGACGGGCATGAATTGCGCGAATATGACGGCGAAGTCGTTAAGGCCGACACGATCGTGGCCGAACTGCAAAAGATCCTGGGGGCACGCACATAGCTAGCATCATCAGCGATCGCCGGACAGCTAAAAATGGATGACGCCAAATGATTGGGACCAAGGCAATATTCGCCCGCGGTGCTGGGTCGGGATATCCGCCGCGGGCGACCGGTTGGATGGCGGCGCTATTGTTGATCGCGTTTACTACGGGGTGCGCTCACAAGTATCAAATCGCCGGCACGATTAATACCAAGGACTTTGTAATTCCCGCCGGCGAGGTCGTAATCGCGGTTAGCAGCGTGACGATAAACGCTTCCCACATGGTCAAAGTCGACGGCGCCTTGTATGTGGTCCCCGGCGCCAGTGTGGTGTTCAAGTCTCCGTCTATCGATGTGTCGGGCATCGTTCAGAATATGTCCGCGCACGCCAGCTGGTGGCGCCGTACGCAATTCGTGATGAGAACCATCCCCGAGGATATTACGCAGCGTATGGACCGGCTGTTGGGACGAACCCCCAACTATTGGAATCGGGAGCGACTCGATTGCTTTTCTCCGGCGCGACAAACTCCGCAGGTGCCGAAAGCCACGCAACTCTCCAGTCGGGCGCAGACAGGCCAGAAACCCTGACGGTCGCAGTTCGGGCCCGCATTTTCTTCCGGCCACAAAATGACCCGCCAACTTTTTCGCCGTCAGCACAAGTTGGACAGTATCTAGCGATTGAGGAAGTGGAATCGGCGAGTCAAAAAGGAAATTTCAATTAATAGAGGAATTTCCGGACAATGCGTGAAGCCAAATACGTGGAGCGATTGTGAATATAAAAGATATCTTGCTTTGTTCGCTAGTTTCATTTTGGCCTTTCGGCCGCGACGATTCGCTTATTCGTCAGCGGACCCGTTCTGGGATCAAAAGCTTCGGACATCAACTTGGTGTCTACAATCTCATCTGCGATCGGTTGGCCCTTATTCGCGCAGGCCTTCCGGACTCGTACCTCAACTTCCTTGTACGCTTGGGAAAATTGCGGCGTCAATCGCTTTATCCTCTCAAGAGGCCGAACGCCTCCCCTCCTATCACCAGCGTTCGCCAGGGACCAGCACGGCCGCCGAAGGCGCCGGCCTCGAATCGCGGCGAGGGAGTGCCGAACAGGTATGATTCGATCGTCGCTTCGGCTCCGAGCGTAAAACGCAGCCACCCTCATCCGCATGCTGCGTTTGCAAAGCGCCGGCTGCTGGCGGCGTCAGTTCAATCCCGGCGGCCGGCGCGGGCCTTACCCCGCCTTGTTCAGCAGTTGTTCGAGGAGCGCGACCGCATGATCGAGACCTGGATGCGTGGCGACCGAATCGGCGAATTGTCGCGCTCTCCTTTTGACGGCAGTATCATCGAGCACTTTGGCGATCGCGCGTTCGATCTCCGCGGCAGTGGCTTCCGGGCTGGCGACCGAACCGATGCCGAGCTGCGCGACTCTATCCGCCACCATCGGCTGGTCGCGACCCATCGGGAAACAGAGCATCGGCACTCCGAAGGTCGCGCCTGCCATCGCCGAACCGTGCCCGGCGTGGCAGATGAGCAGATCAGCCGAGCTCAGCACGGCTTCATGCGCGACGAAGCTCACGACCTCCGTATTGTCGGAGGCCGTCAGGGAATTCGGGGCAACGGCGCGACCTGTCGTCACCAGCGCCTCCACCTCGAGATTTCCCAGGGCGTCACAAAGCCGTTGCAGGAGCGCGGCTTGGTCTTGGTAGCCGGTACTCAGGCTTACAACCACCAGCGGCCGGCCGGGCATTCGCCGACTCCAAGCATTCGTGGTTTTGCTAGTCGAACGAAGCGGCCCAACGTGCACGACGTTGGGCGCGTGCGTCTCAACCGGATCGAACGACCGATAGCTGAAGACCAGGACGAGTTGAGAGCCCTCCATGAGCGCCGCAAAGGAGGGGAAGCTCCCGGCTCCCAGCTCGGACTTCTGCGGTACCAATTTGCTCGGAGCTGCCGTGCAACAATGCGCGCGCGACCATATCTGTGCAGATTTCGCACGCTCTTGGAATATCGAGGCTTAGCGCGGCGGCGGAAGCGGTGAACAGCACCAACCAACTCTTTTCCCAATTGATGTGCGGCCGCTGGGCAAGCTCCATCGCGCGCCCGGACGACTGTCGATATTCCGGGGAGGCCATGCCTTTGGTCGTACCGATAGCAAGACCGGCCGCGATTCGGAGGTCCAATTCCAGCTCGGCGCGGCGATCGTCATCCGGAAGTTTTTGCAGCATCTCATAGCCGGTCTCGAAATGGGCGACTGCCTCGGCGTAGGAAGCCCGCTCAGTGCACTGCTCGCAAGAACGGAGACAATATTCAACAGCTTTCGATGGATTGCTGCTGCGGGCATAGTGACGCGCCAGCTCAACAACGTGTTCATCAACGTTGTTGTCAAACAATGATTCGAGCGCGGCGCCGATTCGTCCGTGAAGCAGTCGGCGACGTTCCATCAGCAGTGAGTCGTAGGCGACATCATGGGTGAGAGCGTGCTTGAAGGTGTACTCGACATCGTCGGCCGCCGGCTGCTCGTAGATGAACTCAGCAAACTGGAGTTCGGAAAGCATCCGATCCAACTCTTGTTCGGACTTCGCGACCACTTTACGGATCAGTCCCAGCCGGAACTCTTTGCCAGCGACGGCCAAGGTCTGTAGCAGGTCTTTCTGATCGCCGGGTAAACGGTCGATTCGCGCAGCGAGGATCGCCTGCACGGTGGGCGGAATCTTCAGTTCGTTCAGTGGCTTGGTGATTCTGACGGTTCCGTTGCTTACCAGCGCGCCATTATCGAGCAACACCTGCACCATCTCTTCGATGAAAAAGGGGTTGCCTTCGGTCTTTTCGATGATCAGCCGCTTGAGCGGCTTCAAATCCTTGCTGTCTCCGACCAAGGCGTTGAGCATTTCGTCAGCGGATTCCTTGCCGAGCGGGTCGAGCCGCAACTGCGCGCGTAATAGGTCTTGCCGGTCCATTCGTGCCGATACTCGGGACGATAGTTGACCAGCAGCAGGATCTTCGCGGTGGCGATGCTATCCGCCAGCAAGTTGAGGAACGTTTGCGTTTCTGCATCGATCCAGTGGAGATCCTCAAAAATCACGATGAGCGGTTGGTTGAGGCTCTCCCGAAGGATGATCCTCTTGATTGCATCGAGCGCGCGCCGCTTGCGCATCTGAGGCTCGACTTCCGCAAGTGCACCGCTTTCATCTGCCAAGCCCAACAGCGCGCACACGTAGGGAAGTGACTCTTCCAGCGCCCGATCGAGTGCCAGGACGCGGCCGGTGACTTTTTCGCGCCGTGCGCGCTTGTCGTCGTCAGAAGTGATCTTGAAATAGTTATGATGCCACCACATAGAGCTTGCCGTCGCGTTCCAGATACAGCAGCGGCTTGGAGATCTCGCGGCCGCTTTTGCGCCCGCGCACCGTTAGCACCAGGGTATTCCAGTTCACCGGCGACCATCCGTCGACTAATCGATAAAACGCCACATGCATGCTGCTGAACCATCGCGAGAACACCCGCGTCATCGGATCTATCTTCATGCTCGCATCTCCAGGACTAAAATTCGCACGGGACTTAGTCACCGATTCAAGGCTAAATCCGTGTCCCGCTTGCGGCAACAACGCCGACCCACGCTATTTCGGCGGCTTGAACCGAGTTTCCCAGAGATCGGTTCCGCGGCGCGCTGGCGAGCTCGCGCCTAGGCCGCGCGATTTCGGGAGCCGGGCCTCCTCGCCTGGTCGCCTTTCACTGGACGAGAGCTTGCTACGTGTACCGCGTCACCGCGGTCCTGCTGTTGCTTCTCGCGCCCTGGGCTCTCCTGCTGAAGCGTGCGCAGGTCGATGCTAATGCGGCGATTGGTTCAGAGTAGTATTCGGAGAATCGACGACCGTCCCGGAGACACCGCGTTTCACTACGACTGCCCGCTGGATGACGCAGTCTGATGCGAAGTGCTCTCCGCGTCAATTCCCTGATCATCAGGGAAAATACAGGGAATTATCGCGATTTCGGGCACTTAACCTCCTTCGTGATGCCGAAAAGCCTCTGTGTCCTCTCGGGTTTTTGTCGAAATTCCCTACTCAACGGAACAGGGAATTTTGAAACGCGAACAGGGAATTATTTCGACGTAACAGGGGAATTTGTTTCGAAGAACAGGGAAACGCCTTCGGGTTCGTTCCGGCAATCCAGCCTGCTGACGAAAAGCTCTGCCGATTCACCCGCCTTCCGTGTAATGTGAACGATCGACCAGGCGCTGAGTCCACCGACTACGAATCGCCAGGAGAGATTCAAGCTTAGGCTCCTATTCCGGTTGGTGCCTGCGCGAATGATAAGAGAAGGCTGGAGAAACCCATGAGCGGCATCAACATCGAAAAGGTCGATCACGTCGGCATTCGGGTGCGCGATCTCGATCGCGCGCTCGCCTTTTACCAGGTGCTTGGGTTCAAGCTCGCCACACGCGTCACTTTCGACCCGGTGGATCATCCGCAATGAGCACGGCGTGGAGATCAACCTCATTCTCAACGCTGATGCAGGCGATCCGGAAAAGAACATCCTGATGGACCTAGGCGATAAATACGCGGGCTATACCCACGCCGCGCTCAGGGTCGCGTCAATCAACGACACGATGGCCGCTCTCAAGGGGGCGAACATAACGATCACAAGGCCCGTCGAAATTCGGTGACGATGGCGGGGTCTCGCTGTTCGTGCGCGATCCGGACCGCAATGTCATCGAATTGCGCGGACGCGATACGGGCGACATCCCGGGCGTGACCCAGTACACGAACGTGAACTGACTCGAAGCCAGTTCAAGCTTCGAAATAGCGCGGCCGGCCGAGGTCGGAGATCGGCACAGTTTCCCGGGCGGGTGGCTGATATTCCGTACCAATATCGCCGCGCCATCGGCACTAGACTTTAGCCGGGCCACCGCAAGATACTTTGTGCGAGCGTGCTAAGGAGGAGTCGGCCCATGGCCGGGGGTCATCAACGTGCCCTCTTTTCAGCAATGAAACCGCCGGAAGATAACGAGCGAATCATGATCGACTCCATGCCAGCCATGGCGTGGAGGTGTCGGCCCGACGGGTTCGTCGAATTCGTTAACAGGCGATGGCTCGAATACACCGGCTTATCTTTAGAACAGGCGCTTGGTGGCCAGGGATGGACGGTAGCGATTCACCCCGATGGCCTGGATCATTTCATACGTAGCGGCACTGCAAAATATCGATGGTTTCTTATCCGGTTGAGACGATCCCGGAACGACCATGGCGATATCACATCAAATGGTACGGAATCGCTACTGACATGAAGCTGACGGATTCACCACGCTCCCCACAAAAGATGCTCGAAGAAGTGCGCTTGTCAGAGGCCAATCTCCGCCGCATCATCGACACGATCCCGACACTCGCATGGTGCAATCTGCCGGATGGTTCGAACGAATTCCTCAACAAGCGATGGCATGACTATACGGGCCTCAGCCCCGAAGAGTCGGGTGGGTCCGGATGGCAAACGGTCATTCATCCTCAAGACCTGCCCCGGATGATGGAAAAATGGCAAGCGGTGCTCAACTCAGGAGAAGCGGGTGAGGTTGAGGCGCGCCTTCGGCGACACGATGGATCCTTTCGGTGGTTCCTTCTTCGCGGCGAACCGCTCCGCGACGAGACCGGCAAGATCGTCAGGTGGTACGGCACCAGCACGGATATCGAGGACCGTAAGCAAGCAGAGGAGAAGCTGCGGCAAGACGAACGCGAGCTGCACCTGGTGATCGATACGATTCCGTCCCTAGCTTGGAGCACTTCGCCGGATGGTTCGGGCGAATTCTGGAACAAACGCTGGTACGACTATACGGGTCTGACTCCTGAAGAGTGCTTGGGTTCTGGATGGCATCGAGGCGTTCATCCTGAGGACGTAACGCCATTGATGAATGAATGGGCTGAGGTGATCGCCTCGGGGCAAGCGGGTGAAGGTGAGGCGCGCTTTCGGCGTCATGATGGGGTGTTCCGCTGGTTTCTGATACGCACCGCGCCGCTCCGCGACGAGACCGGCAAAATTGTCAAATGGTATGGCATCAGCACGGACATCGAGGACCGTAAGCAAGCAGAGGAGAAGCTGCGGCAGGAGGAGGGCGAGCTCCGCCAGATCACAGACGTGATCGCCCAAATGATAGTTGTCTACGACGCGGAAGGAGCACCGATCTATGCAAACCAATTCTTGCTCGACTACGCGGGACTGACCATCGATGAGGTGACGCGAGCGGACTTTCGTGCGCAGAACGTTCATCCCGACGATTTCGAGCGGGTGCGTGACATACGGCAAGCTGCGCTCTTGCGTGGCCTTCCCTTCGAAATTGAATCACGGGCACGGAGGAAAGACGGCCAATATCGCTGGTTCCTCATCCGTTACAAACCCTACTGCGACGAACAGGGACGCGTGGCGCGATGGTATTGCACCGGAACTGACATCGAGGATCGCAAGCGTGCCGAGGATCGGACGCGAAACGAAAACGTCGCTCTACGAGAAGAAATTGACCACGCCTCGATGTTCGAGGAAATCGTTGGCTCGTCCGAGGCTATGCGTCACGTGCTGGCGCAGATGGCGAAGGTCGCTCCGACGGATTCCACCGTTCTCATTTCTGGCGAGACTGGAACGGCAAAGAATTGGTGGCGCGGGCGATTCACAAGCGATCGAAGCGTGCGTCGCGGGCCTTTATCCGTGTTAACTGCGGAGCAATTGCATCGTCGCTAATCGCTTCCGAACTTTTCGGACACGAGAAAGGCGCCTTCACTGGAGCATTTCAAAGACGAATCGGGCATTTCGAAGCCGCCGACGGCGGAACCATCCTTCTGGACGAGATCGGCGATCTTCCTTTGGAAATGCAGAGCGCTCTCCTGCGCGTGCTACAGGAAGAGGAACTTCAACGGGTCGGTAGCAGCCAATCCGTTTCGGTCGACGTTCGTGTGTTAGCCGCGACCAACAGCGATCTGAGATCCGCGGTCAATGCCGGCAAGTTCCGTGAGGATCTCTTCTATCGTCTTAATGTATTTCCGATCTGCGTTCCCCCGCTACGTGAGCGTCCTGAAGACATTCCGCTTTTGGTGGAATATCTGGTCACCCGATACGCGCAGAAAGCCGGCAAGAAGTTCCGAGACATTACGAGCAAGACGCTTCAACTGTTTCAGACCTACCGATGGCCAGGCAACGCCCTTTGCCTGGCGCAAATCAGATCCGGCCTCGTCTAAACAGATTTCAGAAGAGTCGTGAAATCAGTTGCTGAAGCAAAGCAGCAGATTTCTCGCCCGCATCTGAGCAATTTCCCAAGGCTAGGGCAAATTTCCAGATTCGATCCCAAGTTATCCCAGGGTTTGTGAAGCGGCACGCGCGTTGCACTAACGATACGCGTGACGTTGAAGATCGAAACTACTCCGGGCCACCAGCGGACGACGGTCAAGTTAATCGGGCGCATTCAAGCGGAACACCTGAGCGAGTTGCGCGCGCAGCTAGGGGCGATTGTTGGAAGCATAGTTTTGGACCTTGGCCTCATGTCTCTGGTGAACGTCGATGTGGTCCAGTTCCTAAGCACATGCGAGTCACAAGGGACTCAACTGTTGAATTGCCCGGCTTACATACGCAAATGGATCGACAGCGAACGGTAGCTTCACCCGCGAGGAAAGATGGACGTTTTGAACTCGTGCCACGCGTTGGCGCAGGACTGATGTTTTAGTCAGAGGACCAGCAGCATGAACCAGAATCACGGCATCGTTCGCTATCTAGAGTTTCTGGCCGAACGTGACGGCGAGGCAGACCTCCTGCGGCACAGTCTGTCGAAGCGCGAGGCGTTCTTCGAGGACCTTGCGCGCAGCCCAGTGCGTTCCTCTGCGCCGCTCGATCGCGCCAGTTACTTCCGGAACATGGCCGGGCGACGCATTGAGCCCGGGCTTGAGCCGCGGATGCTCTGGATCCTCGCGACGGCCAAGGCCAATCAGGCTGAACGATTCGGAGTGGGGTTGGCTGAGCTCCTCGGGCGCGTCAACGCGGACGATCCCGCGCGCGTTCACGTCGCGCTCCAGGAAACCTATCACACCCGCATGCTTGCCGACGTCGTCGCTATGTTCGGCCTGCCGGTGAGTGCGCGCCCGCCGCGCGCATTCGTGCGTCTTATGATCCACGTGATGGTTAGCGCGCCCGAACGCTGGACATTGCCGCTGGTGGGCGCCAGCGAGATGGTGGGCTGCGTGCTCTTCCGCGCGTTGCGCGACAAAGGCGTCGAGCTGTTCGCCGACGAGCCCGCAGTCGCTGAGCGCATTCGCCTCCTCTACAGCGAGATCCTGGCCGACGAAATCGGCCACGTTGGATTCATCGCGGCACGGCTAGACGAGCACGGTCGTTCGATGACGCGCCGGCTCTATGCTCGCCTCTCGTCGACACTGGCGTCGCAGTTCAGCGAGATCGATGCGCTGTTCGGATCCTCGGAGATAGCGAGACGCTTTTCTGCTTTCCATCTGGCGGACGCGGCCGCGGAGCTTCCGAGCCTCGCATTTGCAGCGGCGCAGATTTGAATTGGGCGAGCCAGAAGGAGCGCAATCAAATGAGCAAGATTGGGTTTACAAGCCTGGCGCTCGCGGCAATCGCACTTGCTGGATGCTCCGACCAGACTGTGACGGCGAGTCGCGAGCAGTCGGCCTGCGAGCTTATGGTTGCGGATATCTGCTCAACGGCTATGCAGTCGCGGATGCTCAAAGGAGTGAAGAATGCCAGCGATACTTCGAAACCAGATGAAGCACGTGTGGAGCCATTTGTAATCCAGCTATTACTCCCCAACAGACGGCCCGCCGCGATTGTTGACTGCTATGTAAATACCAATATGCGCACTTTCTCGTTGGTCCATTCGGAGCTCTCAATTCCACCTCGATCGAGAGACGCGATCGACTATCTTCGCGGTCAGCACTTATGTGCCGACGAGGGAACGTATGCGGAGGAGAAGTACAATCGCTTAGAGACGGCTTCAGCATTTCCATCGCCCAGAGACGGGCAGCCGTAGCGGGTGTCTTAGACAAGAGGTCTTACCCACAGTGAGCAGATCCACATCCTTGTCGCGTCGAAACCCAGACCCGGAATTGTAGTTCTTATGTCCAGCAATCGAAACTCTCGAGTCGAGGTGGTACTGGTTGCGGTTATCTTGCTGCTCTTACTGCTGATCGTGACTAACGCGACCGCAGGCGGAGCCGAGGAGCAAGTCTGTGATGTCGGCGCGGACTATTCCCTCGGCATCGAAGACTACTCGGAGACGATTCGTCGTCACGTCGAAGTCGTGCGCGAGCATTCGGACAACGCCCTAGCTCATTATCATCTGGGATTCGAAGGAATGATGGGCAATAGAACTGCGGAGCTGAGGGAGTATCAGCGCGCCGCAGCGCTTGGGCTGAGAAATTGGGACTTATTCCTGAACTTGGGGTTGGCTCAGCTCGAAAATGGCGACCTGGATGCAGCGACTGATAGTCTGCGAAGGGCAGTTCTCCTCGGCGAGAAACATTCCGAATCACATTTCAACCTCGCCCTCGTCGATGAACGGCGTGGAATGCTTGCGGATGCGGAGCACGAGACGCTGGTGTCGCTGCGGTTGAATCCGGGGCAACCGGACGCCCGCAACCTACTGGGTGTGATCTACGCCCAGGAGGGAAAGACTGTCCGCGCATCTCTGATCTGGCGTGCGCTCGTGCACGATGTGCCTGACTATGAGCCGGCGCGAAAAAATCTAGCGTTACTGGGCAGCCAAAACGAGGTTGCCTTTGGCAAGACGGCGGCCGCGGCCCTCCCCACCCCAGCGGCTGCCGTCAAAGCCATCAAAAATGAGCGCAAAACAACACTCGCGGTCATGCAAAACGCACCTGAGTCCGAGAGCCGCGAGATGAGCGTAGGTGAATACCATGGGCGCATTAGTTCAAATTAAGGCCTCGCGTTTCGCTTCATTGAAGGCGATCGTTGTGTCGCCACGACCTCGTATCGCGCCGGCTCGCCCAGTGCTCGTTCGCGAACCACGCGCATTTCCCGAGGCGTGCACGTCTCCGGCACTTCCAACCACCATACGCGACGAAATGGTGGAATTTTACGCGTTCGTGTTTTGCCAGGGCGGCTTTCGCCAAACGGGAATGACCTTCGAACAATTCCTGCTCGTAGTTGCTGCAGTCAAACCGGCCGATCTGCCGGCGACCCGCGAGGAAACGCGGACGCGGACGTTTGAACTCATCCCACTCGATGCCGCGTGAGCTGGCTGAGAACAGGCCGAAATTTAAACAGGAGCTACCCATGGCACTGAAAATGAACGCCGCAGTGGTCGAGCAGTTCGGAAAGCCCTTGACGCTTCGGCAACGGGACATTCCATCCCCAGGAGCAGGCCAAATTCTGGTCAAAACCGAGGCCTGCGGCGTATGCCACCATACAGATCTCCACGCTGCGCGCGGCGACTGGCCGGTGAAGCCCAAGCTCCCATTCATTCCGGGCCACGAGGCGATCGGGCTGGTGGCAGCCGTTGGATCGGGCGTGACGATCGTCAAGGAGGGCGACCGGGTCGGAATACCATGGCTGCACTCGGCGTGCGGTCATTGCGAGTATTGTTTGACGGCCTGGGAGACTGTTTGCCCTGAAGCCCAGTTCGGTGGTTATACCCGGAACGGCGGCTTTGCCGAGTACGTTTTGGCAGACCCGAACTACGTCGCGCACGTGCCTGACGGCCTCGCGGCGGCGGAGGCAGCCCCGCTGATCTGCGCTGGAGTCACGACATACAAAGGAATCAAGGAGAGCGCGGCGAAGCCTGGTGAATGGATTGCGATCTCAGGCGTCGGCGGACTCGGGCATCTGGCGATCCAATATGCGAAGGCGATGGGGCTGCTCGTCTGCGCCGTCGATCTAGATGATGGCAAGCTGGCCCACGCCAAGCAGCTTGGCGCCGAGCTCCTGATAAATGCGAACGAAGGCGACCCGGCGACCGCCGTAAAGAAGGAGACCGGCGGCGGAGCTCATGGCGTTCTGATCACGGCTCCCTCGCTGAGTGCATTCAAGCAGGGCGTCGGGATGACGCGGAAGCGTGGCACTTGCGTGCTGGTCGGGCTGCCGCCAGGCGAATTCCCGATTCCTCTGTACGATGTGGTTGCGAACTGCATAACTATCCGCGGTTCGTTCGTCGGCACGCGTCAGGATATGGCTGAGACGCTCGCCTTCGCCGCGGCGGGCAAGGTCAAGGCCGACATCGAGCTGCAGCCTTTATCTGCCATCAACCAGGTCTTCGACCGACTCGAAACAGGCGATGTGGCTTCTCGCGTGGTCCTCGACCTCACACAGATTTGAACCGAGAAGGATCAAAAGCCGAAAAGACTTGATCGATTCTGCAGGCCGAATAGGAACCTTTTTTACACCAAATAGAGACTCCAAGATAACGACTTCAAATCCGAATCACTTTAGATTCGCCAGTAATAGAAAATCCGAGGACAATTCTGAACCATGAGCACACTATTGAAAACGGCTGCGTATCACGCTGACGAAAAGATTTCGCCTTACGGTAGAGCTCGCTCGACAGTTAAGCGATCGCCGCTCAGTTCCGATGAATTGAGCAAGAGGTAAAAAGGCATGAGCGGACGGTTACCTGTCGTCTTTCTAGTGGATGTAGACGATACATTGCTTGAGAACGACCGCATTCAAAACGACCTCCGAGAGCATCTCGAACGCGAGTTTGGCGCAGCTTGTCGGGACCGTTACTGGAAGATCCTCGAGGCCCTCTTTGAAGAGCTGGGCTATCGCGATTACCTCGGCGCTTTACAACGTTATCGGATTGAGCATCCGACGGACATTCGTTTGCTCGGTATGTCCTCCTACTTGGTGGATTATCCCTTCGCCGACCGACTCTATCCGGGTGCTCTCGAGGTGCTGAATCGGCTGCGGAGTTGGGGGCAGACCGTGATCCTTTCGGATGGCGATGTGGTTTTTCAACCGCGTAAGGTCGAGCGCTCTGGAATCAGCGGAGCCGTCAGGGGACATGTGCTCATCTACATTCACAAGGAGCAGGCACTGGCCGATGTCGAGCAGCGCTACCCGACGGAGCGCTACGTAATGGTGGATGACAAGCTGCGCATCCTTGCCGCGACGAAGAAGGTGTGGGGCGACCACGTGACGACGGTGTTTGCGCGCCAAGGTAACTTCGCGAACGACCCGGAAGTGCTGGCCGCCTATCCGCCGGCGGACGTGACCGTCGAGCGCATTGGCGACCTCCTTTCCTACGAACTGTCCAACCTGCGTGCGGTCTGATTAGTGCAGGCAGCTTTAGCTAAGTGAGTATAACAATTTCATTTCATAACAACCAATTAAGGAGTAAGCACTATGACAAACACAAACATAAATATTGAGCGCATCGCGGAAGGGAACTGTGTGAGTGAAGATCGATACAAAGAGGTATCCGATAACCACCCTGAAAACCCGATTTCCGCGTACGGGACGGCGCGCTCCACGGTGCAGGGCGCCCCGCTCAGCTCCGAGGAGCTACGCCAGATCGACGAGTACTGGCGTGCCAGCCTCTACTTGTGCTTGGGGATGCTGTACCTCCAGGACAACCCCTTGCTCCGTGAGCCGCTCAAGATCGAGCACGTCAAGCCACGCATGCTGGGTCACTGGGGAACGGATGCCGGCCAAACCTTTACCTATATCCATTTCAACCGGCTGATAAAGAAGTACGACCTGAACGCGATCTACCTCTGCGGGCCCGGGCACGGCGCACCTTCGGTCCTGTCCCAGGGCTACCTCGAGGGAACATATTCCGAGATCTATCCGGACAAGGGTGAAGACCTAGCCGGACTGCGGCGTTTCTTCCGGCAGTTCTCATTCCCGGGCGGGATCGGCAGCCACGCCACCCCCGAGACCCCCGGCAGCATCAACGAGGGCGGCGAGCTAGGCTACTGCATCTCCCACGCCTACGGGACGGTCTACGACCACCCGGACCTGATCGCCCTGACCGTGGTGGGCGACGGCGAGGCCGAGACCGGCCCCCTGGCCACGAGCTGGCACAGCAACAAGTTCCTCAACCCGATCCGTGACGGGGCGGTGCTGCCGGTGCTGCACCTCAACGGCTACAAGATAAACAACCCCACGCTGCTGGCCCGCATCAGCCACGAGGAGCTGGAGGCGCTGTTCGTCGGCTACGGTTACACGCCTTACTTCGTCGAAGGCAGCGATCCGCAGAGTATGCACCAGGCAATGGCCGCGACCCTGGAACACTGCGTCCTGGATATCCGCAAGTTCCAGGATGAGGCGCGGCGGACCGGCAAAGCGATCAGGCCGCGCTGGCCCATGGTCATTCTGCGAAGCCCCAAGGGCTGGACAGCCCCGCGCAAGGTGGACGGACACTACCTGGAAGGCTTCTGGCGCGCACACCAGATCCCGCTGCCTGACGTCCACTCCAACCCAGCTCACCTGCAACTGCTGGAAAAATGGCTGCGCGGCTACGAGCCGGAGAAGCACTTCGATCAAACGGGCCGGCTCATCCCGGAACTGCGGGCGCTCCCGCCTAAGGGGAATCGACGGATGAGCGCCAACCCCGTCGCCAACGGCGGGCTACTCCGCAAGCCCCTGGACATGCCTGACTTCCGCACCCTCGGCGTCGAAGTCAAGAAGCCGGGAACAACCCAGGTCGGAAACGCCGGCTACCTTGGCGCCTTGACGCGTGAAGTCATGCGGCTGAATAAGGACAACTTCCGGCTCTTCGGGCCGGACGAGTCGCAGTCTAACAGGCTCGAGGCTGTGTACGAGGTCACCGAGAAGGCGTGGCTCGGCGAGTACTTCCCGGAGGACGCCGACGGCGGCCACCTGGCCCCCGACGGGCGCGTGATGGAGATGCTCAGCGAGCACACCCTGGAAGGGTGGCTGGAGGGCTACATCCTGAGCGGCCGGCACGGCCTGATCAACAGCTACGAGTCGTTTGTCCACGTCATCGACTCGATGGTCAACCAGCACGCCAAGTGGCTGGAAAAGTGCAACGAGCTGCAGTGGCGGGCGAAGGTCTCCTCGCTTAACATCCTGGTCAGCGGCCTGGTCTGGCGGCAGGACCACAACGGGTTCACCCATCAGGACCCCGGCTTCCTCGACGTGGTCGCTAACAAGAGCCCCAGTATCGTCCGAATCTATCTGCCGCCCGACGCTAACTGCCTGCTCTCGGTCGGCGACCACTGCTTCCGTAGCGAGAACTACGTCAACGTCATCGTCGCGGACAAGCAGCCGCAAGACATGCAGTACCTGGACATGGACGCGGCGATCATCCACTGTACCAAGGGCCTGGGCATCTGGAACTGGGCCAGCAACGACCAGGGGACGGAGCCCGACGTGGTCATGGCGAGCTGCGGCGACGTGCCGACGCTGGAGTGTTTGGCCGCTACCGCCATGCTGCGGGAGCACCTCCCCGACGTGAAGATCCGGGTCGTGAACGTCGTGGACCTGTTCAAGTTGCTGCCCAGCACTGAACACCCGCACGGCATGACGGACCGCGATTTCGAGGCCATCTTCACTCCGGACAGGCCGGTGGTGCTTACCTTCCACGGGTATCCTGGGCTGATCCACCGACTCACCTACAGGCGGCCGAGCCAGCACAACATTCACGTGCGCGGCTACAAGGAGCACGGCAACATCAACACGCCGCTGGAGCTGGCCATCTGCAACGAGACCGACCGCTTCACCCTGGCCATAGACGCCATCGACCGCATCCCCCGCCTGCGCTTGAGCGCGGGTGGCCTCCGCGATGAACTGGCCAACCAGCGGATCGCATGCGAACAGTATGCTTTTAGATTCGGCATAGACCGGCCCGACATCACGGCCTGGAAGTGGCCCTTCTGACGATCGAGGGAAATGGAAGTCATGAGTGAACCGCTACCGGTCATCTACCTCGCCAGGCACGGCGAGACTGCGTGGAGCATCTCGGGCCAGCACACAGGACTCACCGATCTGCCGTTGACCGATCGCGGCGAGCGGAACGCGCGGCGGCTGGCCGATCGTTTAAGAGGACTGAGTTTCAGGAAGGTGTTCACCAGCCCTTTGCAGCGTGCGATGAGGACTTGCGAGCTAGCTGGATTTGGCGCTCAGGCCGAAATCGATCGGGACCTGCTCGAATGGAATTACGGCGAATACGAAGGCCGTCGCACAGAAGATATCCATGCGGAGCGCCCGGACTGGCAACTGTTTCGCGACGGCTGCCCCGGGGGCGAATCACCGCAGCAGGTCGGCGCGCGCGCTGATCGAGTAGTGAAGCAGGTCCGCGAGATTCATGGCAATGTGTTGATTTTCTCGAGCGGACACATATTGCGAGTACTAAGTGCGCGGTGGCTCGGGCTGGAACCTGCCGGCGGCAAGTACTTCCTGCTGAGCACTGCGAGCTTGAGCGCCCTTGGCTACGAGCACAATTTGTCCCAGCCGGCAATTCAACTGTGGAACGATACAAATCATGTGGTCTCTTGATCGATAGTAGGAAAAAACAATGGCAGCATCTCCCAAGACGGCAACCTCGGACCTTATTTCGAAACTAATCGCGCAATACGGATGCGGCCCGATTAAATTCAGTGGCACCGACGAAGCCTTTTACGAGCGCCATTTGCTGTTCGACAACATTGTCGATGCCAGCGATGTCACCTTGCGCGAGCGGTATGAAGCCGTCGCCCGATCGGTGCGGGACGTTCTATCCCAGCGATGGATACATACTGAGCAGACCTACGAGCGCGAGAATCCTAAGCGCGTTTACTACCTCTCGATAGAGTTTCTACTGGGTCGTTCTCTAGCAAATAACGTCACCAATCTCATGCTCGATCCGGTCGCGGCGCAAGTCATCAAGGAGAAGAACCTCGATTGGCTGGGTCTGCTCGAGCAGGAACCGGACCCTGGTCTGGGTAACGGCGGGCTGGGGCGTTTGGCGGCCTGCTTCCTGGATTCGATGGCGACGATGCAGCTGCCCGCGACCGGTTACGGGCTGCGCTACGAATACGGGATGTTCAAGCAGTCCATCAAGGATGGCTGGCAAGAAGAGCGGCCCGACCATTGGTTGCGCCGCCCCGACCCCTGGCAGATCATGCGGCCTCAGGAAAGTGTTGAGGTGAAGCTGAACTGCTCCTTTGAGATGACCGGAGGAAGCTTGCACGCCCAAGTCGGAAAGCCATCCAGGCTGTTCGGAATCCCGCGCGACCTTCCGATCGTCGGTTATAGCGGACGAACCATCAATTCACTTCGACTGTGGGCCGCCGCCGCACCGGACTACTTTGACTTTCAGGAATTCAGCCACGGCGATTTCGTCGGCGCGCTCGCGGAAAAGCTGGCCGCCGAGACGCTGACAAGAGTCCTGTATCCCGACGATTCGACCAGCCTAGGCCAAGGACTGCGGTTCGTGCAGGAATATTTTCTCGTCGCCTGCTCGCTTGCGGATATTGTACGACGCTTTCGACGCAGCAATGCGGATTGGAGCTCGCTTCCCGACAAGGTTGCAATCCAGCTCAACGATACGCATCCGACGATGGCGGTGCCGGAGTTGATGCGGATTCTGCTCGACGAGGCAAAGCTCGGATGGGACGAAGCCTGGGACTTGACGCGCAGAACGCTCGCCTACACCAACCATACGCTGTTGCCTGAAGCACTCGAGAAATGGCCGGTCCAGTGGTTTGAAATGATGATACCTCGGCACCTCGAGATCATCTTTGAAATCAATCGGCGGTTGCTCGACGACGTGCGCACCCGGTTCCCTGGCGACGAAGGCCGCTTGGCGCGCGTGAGCCTGATCGAGGAAGGCCCGAACAAGCACGTGCGAATGGCCAACCTGGCCATCGTCGGGTCGCATAGTACAAACGGCGTGGCCGCGATTCATTCTGAGTTGCTGCGCACGACTACGGTTAAAGATCTTGCCGAGATGTTTCCCGAGCGCTTCAACAATAAGACCAACGGCGTCACGCCGCGGCGCTGGTTGCTCCTGGCCAATACGACGCTCGCTCGCGCAATCAGCGACGCGATCGGCGATGGCTGGATCACCGATCTCAGCCAGCTGAGCAAGCTGAAGCCGCTGGCCGAGGACAAAAGCTTTCGCGACAACTTCCGCAGGGCCACTCGCGAGACGAAAGCCCGGTTTGCCAACTGGCTCAAATCGAAGACCGGCGAAACGGTAGATCCGGACACAATTTTTGATTGCCAGATCAAGCGCATCCACGAATACAAGCGGCAACTGCTCAACGCGCTGCGGATCGTCGTTCTCTACAACCGCGTGAGGGAGAACCCCAACCTTGAGATGACTCCGCGAACGTTCCTGTTCTCGGGTAAGGCGGCGCCTGCCTACCATCTGGCCAAGCTCATCATAAAGTTTATCAACAATTTGGCCGCGACCATCGATGGCGATCCCGCGGTGCGCGGCCAACTCAAGGTCCTCTTCATCCCCGAGTACGACGTAACACTCGCGGAGCACCTGATTCCCGCCAGCGACGTGTCCAACCAGATTTCTACCGCAGGCTATGAGGCGAGCGGCACGAGCAACATGAAATTCATGATGAACGGGGCGCTGACGATCGGCACGCGCGACGGAGCAACCATCGAGATGGCGCAGGAGGCGGGTGAGGAAAATTTCTTCCTGTTCGGTCTGACCGCGCAGCAGGTGGCGGATAGCCGCGGCTCGTACAACCCGCACTGGCACTATGAGCACGAGCCTGAGACGCGAGCCGCGCTCGACCTGATCTTTTCCAACCACTTCAGCCGCCACGAGCCCGGTATCTTCGAGCCGCTGCGTGACACGCTTCTTACGCATGGTGATTACTACATGCACCTGGCCGATCTCACATCCTATCTCGACGCCGACCGCAAGCTCGTCGAACTATATGCGAACCCGGAACAATGGGCGCGTAAGTCCATCTTGAACGTGGCCGGCTCTGGAAAATTTTCGAGTGATCGCACCATCGCCCAGTATGCGGGAGAGATCTGGAACGCCAAGCCCTGCCCCATTGGTTAGTGTTGATTGCAAGATCTTCGGAGAGTGAACAATGGAAGTCAGCCCACTTGCAGGTAAGCCCGCCGACCCTTCGATTCTCATCAATGTTTCCAATTTGGTGGCTGCCTACCTAACCGGGCAACCAGACCCTTCCGTGCCCGCGCAGCGCGTAGCGTTCGGAACCTCCGGGCATCGCGGCTGCTCGCTCGACAACTCGTTCAACGAAGCGCATATCCTCGCGATAACCCAGGCCATCTGTCTCTACCGCAAACTGCAGAGCATCGACGGTCCGCTTTACATTGGTTTCGATACCCACGCGCTGTCGGAACCGGCTTTCAGAAGTGCACTGGAAGTACTGGCGGCCAACGGCGTCGATGTGATGGTCGATGCGGCCAATAGTTATACCCCCACCCCGGTTATCTCGCATGCGATCCTCAGTTACAACCGAGGCCGAAAGCATGGCCTCGCTGATGGTATCGTCATCACGCCATCGCACAATCCACCTCGATTCGGCGGCTTCAAATACGATCCTCCACATGGAGGACCCGCGGACACTCACGTAACCCAGTGGATCCAGGAGCGTGCCAACGCTCTGATTGCGGACGGTCTCCGCGGAGTTGCGGAATCCCGCTTGAGCGAGCGCGCACAGCTCCGACGACCCATAAGCATGAGTACCTCGACTCCTACGTGAACGATCTCCTCACGGTGGTCGACTTGCAGGCAATCAAGGAGAGCAACGTTCATATCGGCGTCGATCCTCTGGGCGGCGCCAGCGTGGGCTATTGGGATGCTATCGGCGATCGCTACGGATTGAACCTTGAGGTCGTCAACCACACCGTCGACCCGACTTTCCGCTTTATGACCGTGGACTGGGACGGCCAAATCCGAATGGATCCTTCATCGCCGTACGCAATGGCACGGATGGTCGGCCTTAAAGACCGATTCGACGTTGCGTTTGCAAGCGATACCGATGCCGATCGCCACGGTATCGTCAGCGACAGTCAAGGACTGCTCGATCCGAACCGCTATCTCTCGGTTGCGATTTCATATCTGTTCGCCAACCGACCGCGGTGGTCGCAGAACGTCGCTGTCGGCAAGACCGTGGTCAGTAGCAGTATGATCGATCGAGTCGCATTGCGCCTGAACCGGCGCTTGGTCGAAGTGCCAGTGGGCTTCAAGTGGTTCGTCGAAGGGCTGATCGATGGCACTGTCGGATTTTGCGGCGAGGAGAGTTCGGGCGCGACATTTCTGCGGCGCGACGGCACCGTTTGGACGACGGACAAAGACGGAATTGTCCCGAACCTACTGGCCGCAGAGATCACCGCTCGAACTGGCAGCGATCCGGGTGAGCATTACCTCAAACTTACTGCGGCGCTTGGCAACCCGTACTACGAGCGCGTGGACGCGGCTGCAACAGCTGAGCAGAAGGAGAGACTGGAAAACCTCTCTCCTGAGGCAGTCACCGCATCGAAGCTCGCCGACGAGCCTATCACGGCCAAGTTGAACAAGGCCCCCGGCAACCATGCTGCTATAGGCGGTCTGAAAGTGATTACCACCAATGGCTGGTTCGCTGCTCGCCCATCTGGAACGGAGAGCATCTATAAGATCTATGCGGAAAGTTTTAAGGACCGCGCCCACCTGGACGTTGTTCTTCACGAAGCCCAGGAGATCGTGACCAACGCTCTGGAGGTGAAATGATGAAGGCTACTCAATCGCTCCACAATCTCGGACAAAGCATCTGGCTCGATAACATCACCCGAGAGCTTCTCGATAGCGGCACGCGGTATGTGGGAGAAAACGGCGAGAGTCTCGGCATGCACTTCTTCGGCGCGTCCTCTTCCTTAAAATCGTTGCAGAAAAACATTCGGCTTCACACCTCAGCGTGTTCTGGAGGCCGCCCCGGTCCAGTTGCGGAGTGCCGGATAGGCAGTCGCGCCGAGAATACGGTGAAGGCCAGAGTCTAATGGCTTCTCGCGTCATACTATGCCTGAACAGCGGCTCTTCTTCGCTCAAATTCGCACTCTACCGAATCGGTCATGGAGAAGAACTCCTGCTCGCGCAAGGTGCGGCCGAGCTCAACGATGGGCAAATCACTCGACTTTGGATTCACAGCGGGCACGAGAAAGTCGAGAAAACGGGCAGCGAAATGTCTTCTGCGTCAACACCGCTGTACGCGCTTGCCGTCGAGTTGAAGCGGCTGCGACTGCCGCATCCCGACGCAGTCGGTCATCGACTGGTACACGGCGGTCCGCATCACGCTGCTCCCGAACGAATTACTGATACGCTCTTCAATGAACTGGGCAGTTTGATCCCCTTTGCACCGCTGCATCTACCCGACGAGATTGCCGGCATTGAGGCGGTCACTTCGAACTTCCCGAGCCTGCCGCAGGTCGCCTGCTTCGACACTGCTTTTCACCGCTCGATGCCCGAAGTTGCGCAGCGCTTCGCATTGCCGCGTGCTCTCCGAGACGAAGGTATTCGCCGCTACGGGTTTCACGGAATTTCCTACAAATACATCGTGCGGACTCTGGGCGCTAATCTGCCCTCCCGCCTAATTATCGCTCATCTTGGCAACGGCGCGAGCATGGCGGCGGTGAAAGACGGAAACCCGCTGGACACCACGATGGGATTCACTCCGGCCGGGGGCTTCATGATGGGAACGCGGAGCGGAGACCTGGACCCCGGAATCATTCTCTACCTGCTAAACCAGAAGCATTTCGTCGCGCACAAACTCGCCGATCTTGTGAACCATCAATCCGGATTGCTCGGCGTATCAGGCATCTCTGATATGAGGATGCTGCTCGAACGAAGAGACACTGCACCAGATGCTGCGCTGGCGGTACAGATGTTTTGCTATCAGCTCCGAAAGCAGATCGGCGCGTTCACCGCCGCGCTGGGCGGACTCGATCTTCTGGTTTTCACGGGAGGTATCGGGGAAAAAGCCGCCCCGGTGCGATGGGAGACGTGTGTCGGACTGGACTACCTCGGCATCAAGCTCGAACGCGAGCGAAATGACGCTAATGCCGATACGATCAGCGCTGACCCCAGCCGCTGTCTCGTTCGCGTGATTCCGACGAACGAGGACCTGATGATAGCCCGGCATACGTACGAACTGGTCTTCTGCTCTCGGTGAGAGGTCCCTCAATGGCTACCTGGTCGCAAACCGAGGGTGCGCCACAGCCGCTCGGCGCTATATGGCTCCCCGCGGAGGAAAGCTACAACTTCTCGCTGTACTCCAGACACGCTACTGGCGTGACGCTCTTGCTATATACCGCGCGAGACTTGGTTAATCCGCTACTGCGAGTCCAGCTAAGTTATCTCGTTCATAAGTCTGGGAGAATCTGGCACTGTCGGCTCACGGCTGACAAGGTCGCGAATGCCTGCTACTACGCTTACTCGGTCGAAGGCCCGAGCAGCGCGCAAGGCGAGGTCCACTTTTTCGATCCGGACAAAGTACTTCTTGATCCTTACGCGCGGTCGCTCTTCTTTCCACCGGATTTTCGGCGTAGTGCTTCGATCGGACGCGGCTCCAATGCAGGAAGAGCCCCCCTCGGCGCGATTCCATTCAGTAGTTCGGCATTTGACTGGAGTGGCGAATCGAACCCGCGCCACACCTCGGACACCATTATTTATGAAATGCACGTCAGAGGCTTTACCAAGCGCACCAATTCCGGAGTGTCTCCGGACAAGCGCGGAACCTTTATGGGAGTGGTCGAGAAAATTCCATATTTGAAAGAACTTGGAATTACCGCACTCGAGTTGATGCCCGTATTCCAGTACACCGGACGAAGGCAACTACTGGGGATATATGCCGCTGAGTTTTTTTTCACCTCATCAGGGCTATGCAACAAATTCACAAACCGCGGAAGCGGTTGCCGAGTTCAAGGCGATGGTGAAAGAACTCCATCGAGCCGGAATCGAAGTAATTCTCGACGTGGTTTACAACCACACCACCGAAGCAGGCACTGAGGGGCCTACCTATAGCTATCGGGGCATCTGCAATAGCACCTATTACCTTCTCGACGAAAGCATGACGCACTACCGGAACGATACCGGCACAGGCAATGTCTTGCGTTCGGCACATCCCACGGTGCGCAAGATGATAATCGACAGCCTCCGTTTCTGGGTGCTCGAAATGCATGTGGACGGTTTCAGATTCGATCTCGCTTCCATCTTCAGCCGTAATATCGACGGCTCGATCAACCTGGAAGACCCTCCCTTGATTTCCGAGATAACGGGCGGCGCGGAATATGCCAATGTTCGCCTGATCGCCGAGGCGTGGGACCCCGCCAGTTACGAATTGGGTCGCAGTTTCCCCGGCCAAACATGGAGCCAATGGAATGGCAGATTTCGCGATGACATTCGCGCGTTCATCAAAGGCGACGCTGGGAAGGTTGAAGATCTCATGACCCGTTTATATGGCAGCAGCGATTTGTTTCCTGACGATCTCGACGACGCTTACCATCCCGCTCAAAGCGTCAACTACATCACTTCTCACGACGGATTTTGTCTCTACGATCTGGTCGCCTACAACGACAAGCACAATTTCGCTAACGGCCAGAATAACACTGATGGGAACGACAACAACCTGAGCTGGAACTGTGGATGGGAAGGCGACCAGAATGTGCCGCCGGAAGTGATGCAGTTGCGAAAGCAACAAATCAAGAATTTCGTCACGATCCTGATGATCTCGAACGGCACACCCATGTTCTGCGCCGGTGACGAGTTCATGAACACGCAACGGGGTAACAACAACCCCTGGAACCAAGACAACGAAACGACCTGGATCGATTGGGACTTGCTGAAGAGGAACGGCGACATTTTCCGCTTCTTCAAGGGAATGATCGCATTTCGCAAGGCGCACCGTTCTCTGGCTCGCAGCCGATTCTGGCGCGAGGATGTAAGCTGGTACGGCACCACCGGGCACGTCGGTCTTGGCTATCTGTCGCATAGCCTCGCATTCTGTTTGCATGGCGGATCGCAACAAGACCGGGACATTTATGTGATGATCAATGCCTACTGGGAGGACCTTGATTTCCAGATTCAGGAGGGAGAGGTAAGCGGTTGGATGCGGGTAGCAGACACGAGCATGTAGAGCCCGTTCGATCTGCCTGAAAGCGGAAAAGAACAAGCTCTCGGATCGCTGAACTACAAGGTGAAAGCCAGATCCATCGTGGTTCTCTTGAAGAGCGCTTGATCTGGAGGAATCCTGTTGCTCGAAGTAACCCCGCTGGCCTATCACATTGAAAAATAAAAACTCGGAGGATGGTAGAATGGCCTCAAAAAAAGCAGACGAAAGTTGCCTTGAGCTGTATGATGTTGCGACGAAGGAGAAGGTTGCGGAAGTGCCTTTGGCGAAAATCAAGTTCGTCCCGCGTGCGGGGAAGCGAATTTTCATCGCGCTTCAAGGGGCGGGAGATTGGAAGTCCTTTGACGTCATCAGCGTCGAGTATTTCCTTGGCTACGATCGTTCTACCGGGGAACCGTCCCGATCGGTGTCGGCAGGAGTCGGTCGAATCACCCTCTACGTGGAGCCATCGAAAGCCGTGCACGCGCGCGTAGATTCACCCCGATGACCTGAATCATGTTACCTTACAGTCGATAACTACGATCATGCCGACGGTATCTTCTGTACTCAACGCGGCTCCTTGAGCTGCGACCATCAGACCGACCGTGTTCCGACCCGCTGATATGTCCAGTCCGCCACTAGCCAAACCGGTTCGATACAAATCGCCTGCGGTTAGCGCGAATCGGGTCCGGCCTCGTTTCTATCGGGTTTCGGAATGATCAAGGAATGAGTTGCTGAAACAAAGCAGCGCATTTCTCGCCCGGATCTGAGCAATTTCCCAGACCGGGCAAATTTCTCGATCGGACTCCAAGTTATTCCAGAGTTTTTGATGCGGCCCGTAGATTGCACTAGTGAACCGCGTGACGTGAGGATTAAGACTACTGCCGGCCAGCGGTGCACGACCACCGTCGACGGTCACGGAGAGGCGCTAACTATGGCTACAGGTGCAGAACAGATGGTTAAAACTCTGGTCGAAGCCGGGCGCCGACGTGAAGGAAGATTCAATGGCTAGTCCGGGTATCAACTCAATTGTGAAATCTAAACAACAGCACGACCAACGGGACGTTCGCGGCTACGATTACGATCATCGACCCCAGCTGATTCGACGGGGACATTTCCGCGGAAAAAAGTGCCGCGATGCCCAGATCAAACCGCTGCGCCGGCTCATGGCCGCTATTCTTTCCGAGGCGGTTAACCGCTTTCAGAGAAACCTGTTTCAGACTTCACTCTCCGGAAGGTGCGAATTCGTCGAGGCTGAGTTCTGGTTGTTCAAGGACGACAGCGAAGCCCTCTTTTCCTTCAACAACGTGTCGGATGTTCTTTCTCTCGATCCGAGACACATAAGACGACAGCTCTCAGTGGCGGGGGGACCGGTTTCAAGCAGCGAGTTCGACGGAAGCCATTGCCAAGAACCCCTAGGCCAACGCCTTTGCCAACTCGCTGCAATCACCAAAGGACCTAGCCGTCAAAGGACTCGCTCGCTAATACTCAGAAAATGCGCGGTGTGAACTCGATCGCAAGTGTCGAAGAAGGGACCGAGCTCGAGCCATGACTCAAACCTTTCGCAAAATTCTCTGCCGCCTCGACTTCGACGAGAACTCCATGGCCCCACTCGATGTAGCCTGCAAGATCGCAGCGCAAAACGATGCCTCGATCCATATCATGCACGTTGTCGCGATGCCTCCTCATGCCACCGAAATGTCGCCCGAGGCACTGAAGCCATATCAAGTGTGGGAGCGCGATGCAAAGCTTAAGCTCGATCACTTGGCGGGCGAACGAATCTCTCGCGGAATCCGGTGGGAGACTCTTACGCGCACCGGATTTGCGGCAGCAGAGATAACGGCGGCGGCAAAGGACTCGAACGTCGATTTGATCGTAATGGCTACCCACGGTCGTAGTCGTCCCGCTCTTGAACATGTTTTTCTAGGAAGCGTCGCCGAGCGAGTGGTACGAAGCTCGGGCTGCCCTTATGAACCTCGATACCTCACTCTCAAGAATTACTGATTTGTCAGCCGATCGATAGGAGAAATCGCGAAGATGGACTACCGCAAGAGATTCGTCGTCGAGCCCGGCACCAAGGTCCGGCTCGGCAAAATTGACCCGGCATTCAAAGACAAGCACGAATCGCACGACACGGCGAAGGCAGAGATCGAGAAGCACGTTGAGCGGATGGAAAAGCTGCAGTATCTGCTATACGCCGACGGCAACCAGTCGCTGCTAGTCGTTCTGCAAGCACTCGACGCCGGCGGCAAGGACGGCGTGGTACGCCACGTGTTCAGCGCAATGAACCCGCAGGGGACGTGGGTCTTTGGCTTCAAGCAGCCCAATAAGCTCGAAGCCGCCCACGACTTCGCTTGGCGCGCACACCTGCGAGCGCCAGGCAAAGGGGAAGTCGTGATCTTCAACCGATCGCACTATGAGGATGTGCTGGTTGTACGCGTGCACAAGTTGGTTCCGGAGCCGGTGTGGTCAAAACGCTACGAGCTCATCAACGACTTCGAGAAGATGCTTCACGAAAACGGCACGCGCATTCTCAAATTCTATCTACACATCAGTCCAGAGGAGCAACTCGAACGCTTCAAGCAACGGCTCGATGACCCGCCGCGGCATTGGAAAATCAGCGACACGGATTACTCGGAGCGCGAGTTGTGGCCGGACTATATCGAGGCATTCGAGGACGCCATGGAAAGGACGAGCACCAAGCACGCCCCTTGGTACCTGATCCCGTCTAACCACAAATGGTTCCGCAACCTGGCGATCTCCGAGATCGCAGCGGACACCCTGGAGGACATGGACCTGAAGCTGCCGCCGACACAAGTCGACATTGCGGAAATTCATCGCAAGTATCACGCTGCAGCTCAGGAGGAGCGGCAAGGCGACAAGCCGCCGAAAGGGTCACACAGGAAGTGATCACGTGGCGGATGGAAGCACGGGGTGTTGCAACGCGCGCTTCGACCGAAGCGTTCGATGCTTCGTCGATGCAGGTAGTCCGCCGTGAAATGCGGGCCGAGGTACGCACGGTGACCATAGATCGTGTCGTATTCCATCGGACCACAGCGCTGAAAGACGCTCATTCCGTCGTGAATATCGTCATGGGTGAAGAGAATTTGTCCACTGGCTGTCACGACGCCTTCCGGAATTGGCGGCGCCTGTCGATAGGCCAGATATTTCAATATGCCCAGAATGCAAAGGCCGATCAGATAAGTAGAAATCACTCCTTGCAGCCACTAGGAAGAGATCGGCATGCTCCGCCAACGCATACGTTCACCCGGCGCTTGTGGGGCATTTGTGTCCAGACAAGATCCGTGCGAATTCATAGGCGGCAAAACCGTATCGCGACGCCAACTATACGGCAATCTGTGGCGACCTCTCTTGCCGCGGGCGCAATATTGGACCGCTTGCTGTGTGATGATGGCTGATTCGGCAAATCGGGACCCGTTGCCAACTGCGCCCGATAGGACTGCCCGCGTTCACACGCGCGAGCTGGCCGCGATCATGTTTAGCGACGTGGTGGGATACACCGCGATCATGGGGCGCGACGAGAACGAAGCCCTTCGCGCGCTGGACACCCATCGCGAACTGCTGCGTAGCTTGCTGCCCAAATACAACGGCAGGATGGCCGGCGAGATAGGCGACGGCACTCTGACCAGCTTCCACAGTGCGCTCGACGCGGTGAACTGCGCCCGCGAGGTGCAGGCGAGCCTGCATGATCAACCGGAATTGAAAGAGCGAATTGGGATTCACCTCGGCGACGTGGTGTTGGCAAACAACACGGTGCTGGGCGACGGAGTCAATGTCGCCTCGCGCATTCACGCGCTTGCCCCTCCCGGCGGCATCTGCGTCTCGGCCAGCGTTTACGACGAGATCCGAAATAAACCCGGAACAAATTTCAGAGACCTCCGCGAGCAACGACTCAAGAATGTTTCGCGCCCGATCCGTGTCTATGAGATCGTAGCAGACGCTCTCGACACCAGACCGGAAAAGGTGCTCAGCAGGCACCATCGTGCCCCGCTAGTCATAGGTGCGAGCGCTCTTATATTCGCCGGTTTCATAGTTGTTATCATGCGATCGAGGTCGCCTGTGCCCGCATTGCCTCCTGCCCCGAGCGCCGCAAATCACACCATCAGCTCGATCGCGGTCCTCCCGCTCGACAACTTCTCCGGCAATACGAACCAGGATTATTTCGCCGATGGCCTGACGGACGAGCTGACGACAGATCTTGCGACCATCAGCGCGCTGCGGGTGATCTCGCGCGGCTCTGTGATGCAGTTCAAGGGAACGCATCGGCCGACGACGCCGGAAGTCGCAAGATTGCTCAACGTAGATGCGGTGGTCGAGGGCTCCGTCGCTCGCTCCGGCGACACGGTGCGGGTCACCGCGCAGCTGATCGACGCACCCGCCGACAAACACCTGTGGGCCAAGACCTACGAGCGCGATTCACGCGACGTGCTGGCAATGCAGGACGAGATCGCGCAAGCGATCGCGCACGAGGTCAACGTCCAGCTGACCTCAGATGAACGGGCACACTTTGCTGGTTCGCAGGTGGTCAACCCAGCGGCGTACGATGCATATCTCAAGGGCCGCTACATCATGGAGAGCTATACCGGGGAAAGGGTCCGGAAAGCGATCGAGCAATTCGAGGAGGCCATCAAGATAGATCCGAACTTCGCGCTGCCGTACACCGGGCTGGCCGACGCCTACAGTTTCGGCGCGGACTGGTACTTTCCCGCTATCGAAGTGATGCCGAAGGCGAAGGCGGCGGCCGAGAGAGCCTTGCAGTTGGACGATTCGCTGGCCGAAGCACACACTTCGCTGGCTCTCATCAAGTACCAGTTCAATTTCGATTGGGCCGGAAGCGAAAGGGAATTTCGGCGCGCGCTCGAACTCAATCCGAACTACGCTTTTGGTCATGAGCAGTATGGCTATTTTCTGGCGTGGCAAGGGCGATTCGATGAGTCTCTCGCCGAGTTCCAGCGTGCGAATGAACTCGATCCGCTCTCCGCCGGAATCACCACTGACGTGGCCGTGCCGCTTGTGTATCAGGCAAAGTATCACAGAGCGAAGGAGCAGGCTCGCAAGGCGCTACAATTGGCTCCAGGCTTCTATCTCGCGCAGTTTGGTTTCGGATGGACCGACCTCCATGCAAGCAACTTCAAAGAAGCGATTCCCGAACTGGAGAAAGCCCGTGTGATAGATTCTCCGCCCTTCATCGCCGGCTTTCTTGGCTACGCCTATGCGAAGTCGGGCGACCAAGCCAACGCCGAAGCCATCATCGCGGAGCTGAATCAAATGTCTTCACGCAGATTCGTCTCGCCGGCTTGCACCGCGCTGGTCTATCTGGGTCTGGACGAAAAACAGCTGGCACTGGAAGGATTGGAGAAGGCCTACGAGGTTCGCTCGCAGTGGCTCTCTTTGCTCAAGGTCGACAGGATTTTTGACCCCCTTCGTTCCGAGCCGCGCTTCATCGAGCTGCTGAAAAAAGTAGGCTTCGATAAGTGAGTGCGCGCTGCTTTGTTCCCGGACTTCTGACTGATTTGATGCGCTGTGGCATAGCCTTGCTACCTAGATGGATTCTAACCATGCGAGTCTTTCAGTTGCCCCGGTAGTGTCCTAATTTGACTTTGTGCGCTGCTGCGCTTCCTTGATCAGGTCAGTAATGTTCCAACCAAAGATGGTGAGGCCGCTGATGTTAGCGTTGTCGATGCTAGTATTCGCCAGGTTCACATTGCTGAACTTCGCTCCTTGAAGGTTCACGTTGTCGAATTTCGACTTCGATAAATCGCTGGCCTCAAACTCAGCCTCAGGGAGCATGCAGCCGTGAAGTCTGGCACCCGGCAACTGCTCGTGATTGAAAACCTTGGGTTCGGCCACGATGTCCTCCTATTGGTGTTTGGTCTCTTTGGGAAGGGAACATAGATCGCAGAAGAACGAAAATTAAGCCTGCGATGACCCAACCAATCATAAGAATAATATCGCCGGCCACTTACACCAAATAGCGGCGCGGATGACGCGCCTTGACGCTGAGCTCCGTGCTGAGCTAAGCGTCGGGTGTTTCAAGAGTCGAAAGAAAATCCCGCAATAGTCAAAGGAACCACTATGCCGTACGCGCAAGGCCGCACTTTCTACGACGCTGACAGTCACCTCATGGAGTTGAGCGAATGGCTCCCGAAGTACGCCGACCCTGGCGTTCGCGATAGGATTCGCCCGCTCTACCTGGGCGGAGCGGGAGCCAAAGCCGCCGAACTCATCGCGCAAGCCAAGGCGCGCGCCGTCGACCCAAGCGCGACTGCCCGACTCGAGGAGAATGTGATGACGGCCAAGGGATGGCTCGCGCTGGGCGCGTTTGACCCGGCCGAGCGCAGTCGCGCACTCGATCTGATCGGGGTGGATCGGCAGCTCATCTTCCCGACCTTCGCATTTTCCCAGTTTCTCGGTGGCGACGCCGAACTTCTGTGGGGCGGTACGCGCGCGCTGAACCGCGCGATTGCGGATTTCTGCTCTGCTGACCGCCGACTGATCGCGGTCGGCTCGGTACCGTGGGGCGAGCGCACTTGCGCCGAAGCCAAAGCGGCGCTTGACGCCGGATGCGGCGCGATTCTGGTGAACTCGATGCCGGGCGCGAAGTCGCCCACGCATTCTGATTTCCATCCCTGTGGGCGATGCTCCAGGAGCGGGGAATCCCGTTCATGTTGCATATCGGCGGAGGCGGCCGCGCACTACGCCGCGCGTTTAACGAAAACGGACTCAAGCCGACCACCGACTGGCTCGGCGGCGGCGAGAATGTCCGCTCGAAGGATTACATGGTGATCCATCAGACGCCCGAGCAATTCCTGGCCTGCATGGTGCTCGACGGAATCTTCGAAAAGTTTCCCAAGCTGCGAGGCGGTGTGATCGAGCAGGGCGCGATGTATCTTCCGGCGCTGCTGCGCCGACTTGATATCTGCCAGCAGAGTTTTCGCAAGACAGAGCCGGCGCTGAATCTGCCGCTCAAAGCGTCCGACTATTTGCGCCGCCAGGTGAAGTTCACGCCCTTCCCGAACGAGCCGGTCGGATGGATCATCGAGAATTCGGGGCCCGAGATGCTGCTGTTCTCGACCGACTATCCTCATCCCGAAGGGACCAAGGATCCGATCGGACGCTTCGAGGCGACGATGGGCCAAGTCAGTGAGCAAGCGAAGGAGCGATTCTACAGCCGTAACTTCGCCGAGATGATGGGTGACGCCGCATGACTTGAGTTCATCCGATGGCCGCCTCATGTTGAGAACGCGGTCATCAAGCGTTTTCAACATGGCGATCTACGAAGGCTGAAGTTGTCCTTCGTGCTATCGCTCGGGCGCCAATACCGAAATTCTGCTACAGCTAGCCGTCGGGATCGGCGACGTAAGCGTACGGAAACTGCCCGCCGTGCCTGCCGCGTGAGACCAAGTTGCCGCCCCCTTTTTGACCTGCTTGATCACGCGATCGTGATCGTTGACGTCCAGCTTGAACCCGAAGTGCTGGAATCCGCCCGCCATGCCCACAGGCTCATCCGGTCCGACCTGGTGCAATGCCAGCGAGTGCCCTCCGGCCAACGGCACCATGAAGATCAGGTCTTTGCCCGCGCTGAAACCAACTTTGAGCCCGAATGCCTCCTTGTAGAAGCGAATCGAGCGCGCGAGGTCGCGCACGTTGATGTGCAGGTGGTTGAACCCCTCAGCCCTGAGTGGGGCCTCTGCGCCTTCCATTGGCAGGCTCGCCTGCTTTTCTTCTGGTCGGATACTCGTAGCCATGGATCACCTCGTTACTGATGTTTTTGGATAGGCACAAACAGTCGCGAAGTCTCGGGTACCGTTTCAGTCTGACAAGAGGAGAGTCAAATACAAATTACCAATCAGCTCCTAGAGTCTGGCGTGCACCCCGAAAACTCCGCCGAAATGAGGTAGAGTCCGTCGCCTGAAAGGAGATGGGCGATGAAAGGAAGCCGCTTCAGCGAGGAGCAAATCATCGGGGTGCTACGGGAGCACGAGGCCGGGGCCAAGACCGATGAGGTCTGCCGGCGCCACGGGATCTCAAGCGCGACACTTTACAAGTGGAAATCCAAGTACGGCGGCCTGGAGGTCTCGGAGGCACGCCGCCTCAAGTCGCTGGAGGATGAGAACCGGCGCTTGAAGAGGCTGCTGGCCGAGTCGATGCTGGACAACGCGGCGCTCAAGGACCTACTCGGAAAAAACGTCTGAAGCCTGCGGCGCAAAGGCTGGCGGTGAGCAGGGTGATGGAGCGCCACGGGCTGAGTCAGCGACACGCCTGCCGATTGGTAGGCATGGATCGTTCGACCCTACGCTACCAGGTCAAGCGGCCAGATGACGGAGCGCCGCCGCTTCGGGTATCGGCGACTAGGCTGGATGCTGGCCCGCGAAGGTCATGCGATGAACCACAAGCGCCTGTATCGGCTATACCGCGAAGAGAAGCTCATGGTGCGCAGACGTGGCCGGCGCAAACGTGCGAGGGGAACCCGAACCCCAATGCTCGTGCCACACGCGATCAACCAACGCTGGTCGCTCGACTTCGTCTCCGACACGCTAAGCGACGGGCGGCGCTTTCGCATCCTGTGCGTGGTGGACGACTTCAGCCGCGAATGCCTGGCGACCGTGGTCGATACCTCGCTGGGCGGAGTGCGAGTGGTTCGCGAACTGGAGCGGCTGGCTATCGAGCGCGCGGTGCCCCAGGAGGTAGTTAGCGATAATGGAACCGAGCTGACCAGTGGGTGCGGTGCTGCGCTGGGCCACCGGACGACTCGCATGGCACTACATCGAGCCCGGCAAGCCGGTGCAGAATGCTTTCGTCGAATCATTCAACAGCAAGCTGCGCGATGAGTGCCTCAACGAGCACGTGTTCCTAAGTCTCGCCGGAGCGCGGGAGACCATCGAAGCATGGCGCCACGACTACAATCACTTGCGGCCGCACGGCAGTCTCGGCGCCTTGACGCCGACCGAGTTCGCCATGCTTAAAGGACAGGAATCGCAACCGCCCCGGGAGGGCGAAATAACCGGCGGACTCTACTTATGATTGGCGGGAAGTTGGGGAGCACGCCAAGTCGACTGGTGTGGGGTTAACCTCTCAATCCTATCTGACCCTTATTCGACGATATCTTTCTTCAGGCTCTGGACGAAAGCGACGACATCGCGCTGATCAGACTCCGGCACCTTGAACTTCGCCAAGGTCGCAGCGGCGTGTCCGAGGAACACGTTCCAGTCGCTCTCGCTGATCCTCATGCCACGGTGGGCCTACAGCATATCTCTGCCTCGATAGTAGACAGGCCCACCAGCGCTCTCGCAAAGGAAGTCGATCAAAAGCTGCTTCTCGCGCTTGATGCCGTCTTCTCCGCGATGCGCCCAGAAACGACCGAGTTGAGGATCTTTGTTGAGCCGTGCCACCAGGTCATTTGCCACTGCTGCGATCGCGTCGTAACCACCGAGCCGCTCGTACAGCGTTTTGTTTTGCTCGCCCATCGTCGTTACCTCTGCTCTGCTAAGTGAAAACCCCGGAGGCGTCCAAAGTCCAACGGTTCTCGACCGGTGGTCAGGTCGTCCAGTGCTCAGATTGGGACGCGGAGCCCTTCTACTTCGCCGTCCTCTCGATTTTCATGGGGTATAGAACGCACCCCACTGCTAACGTTACCGGTGATATTGCCGACCATCCGAGGGAAGGGCACCGGCATGGTTTTTGTGTTCTCCGCTATCTTCCCTTGAAGACGGGTTGCCGTTTCTCGAAGAAGGCTTTGCGCGCTTCCTGGGCGTCCTCGCTACTGAAGGCGATGCGAATATTGGACAGCTCGTAACGAAGCTGCTGTTCCATGTCGCTGGTCTCCAGAGATTTCACCATGCCGCGTTTTAGAAGCCGCAAAGTGATAGGCGACCAATGGCAAAGTCCCTCGCAATAGTCGGCCAGTCGATCTGCGAATTTCGCGTCGTCGACGACTTCTCCGGCCATGCCAAGCGCGACCGCCTCCTCGCCCTGCACCGTGCGGTTCTCCATCATAAAGCGCATCGCCTGCTCATAACCCATGGCTTGCGGCAGCGTTATGGTGAGCCCGGCGTCGGGTGAACCGCCAATTCTCGTGTAGCCGGCCATGAGCTTCGCGCTGCGGCTGATCAGCCTCACGTCGGTCGCCAAGGCGAGACCGAGGCCGGCCCCCACGGCCACCCCATTGATGCCTCCGACGACAGGCTTATCGCACCGTTTGCGAATCGCCAGGAGGAAATGTCCAACCCAGGAAATGTCGTCGAGCTGAGCCGACTGCCTCGACAACGGCGACGAGCGTTCGCCGCCGGACAAATCCAGACCCGCGCAGAAGGCATCGCCGCTGCCGGTAAGGGCGACAACCCACACGTCATCGGTCCGCGCCGCATCCTCGACGGCAGCAATCACGCCCCACGCGAGGGCATCGCTCAGCGCGTTCTTTTTCTCCGGCCGATTGAGCGTGATGGTCCTAACGTGGCCCACGTCCGCTATTTTCACAATGTCTGTCATTTCAGGTTCCTTGGTCTACGCGTTTTCCTATCGCGCTCTCATTCTGGCTAAAAGGGCGAGCTCACGTCCAACACTTGTGAGGAGCGGATCGGCTATGGTCGTCGCTAACGCAACCCGCGATATGCCGACGACCGAGGAAAGGGCATCGGCATGGTTCTCGACTGAGAGACCAAGGTTGGTTGTAAAATGCCAACCCATTTTCGCGAATTTCGAATGCTACTGACCCACCGGCTAGAAGTAGATCGAATCAACGTAAATGCCATAAATGGCGGCGGAGGGTGGTTCGGCGATGCCGGGCGTCCACACGACGTAGGATTCCGAGGCGTCGGCCAGAGAGTTGAGGAGACCGCTTCCTGGAGACGCGTCAGAAGTGAAAATGGTCAGTGTGTCGAGGCCTTGCTCCTTGAGCTGCGCACACCATGCCCGCAGCAACGACTCCAAGTCCCGTTCGGCGCCGGTGATGAACCCGTAATCGACGACCAGGCCGCGGCGTGACTCGACGCGGCCGCTTTTCGAATCTGTGACGAATATGATCTTCTCACCGGCGGGCCACACGCCTACGACTGCATAGTCCGTCATCAGGAGTCGGTCCCACGAGTAGAGCTCCGGGGCTCGTTCGAGACGCGTTGTGAACGACTCCACCGAGTATGGAACGTACATCTCCTCGCTGCCGTGGCAGGCGTTAAGGATCTCGACGATTCTCGGTGCATCAGCTTGTGTCGCGCGCCGTCCGTACGATGGACCTGCAAGCGATGATGCGCATGAGAGCTGAAGCCGCGTTGCATTGACGGTCCATTTGTTCGGGGCATTGGCGATTCCAGCCTGCATCGCCTTGTTCTCAACAGAAATATACGCGTTGCTGTGAACCACCTCGGGGTGTTTCTGCCGGAATAGGGAACTGACGGCTTCCCATAAACCCTTTTTCTGGTACTGGGGATCGATGCGCAAGTGGAGCGCGGTAAGCGTCCGGTAGACTTTCCCGCCGACACGAATGTCGTGGTAGCACCCACAGTTCACGCCGGCAACCTTTCCTCCGACCAGAGCGATTGAGACGATCGCCTCCTCCATCAGGCGTGTGAAGGCAAAGTAGTCCGTCCCGCGATCAATCGTCATCGACGTGTCGCCCATCACGATCGGGCAGCGGCGCTCGAGATCGGAAAGAGCGGCGGCATCGGCTTCGCTGGCCTCGCGGACGGTCACATCGACGTCGAGCAGCCGCTGATATTCGAGCATCTTGATCAGATGCGGGGCATGCTCCTCTACATCACAACGGAAGCTGAACCTTCTGGCGTTGTTGACGCCGTCAGCCCTGACAGTGACGGAGAAGTCTCCGTTCTGCTCGATGGACGTTGGTGTGAAGGGGCCGATTGCCGCCGACGCGCGGCGCCATCCCTTTATCAAATCCTCGCCTTGGCCGGGAAATGGAGTGCGGATCGATGCCGACGCGCTGAAGCGTTCAAAGTCAACAGCAGATGCGTTCCTGCCCGCGCTGGCGAGGGCTTCGAGATACCATCGCACTTGGCTTCCGGCGGGAGTATCGGGGATCAGGCTCGTCGAGGCCATTCGTCGACACGCAAATTTGAAAAATTATGTAATCCTGCGCTCTTATCTAAAATTAATTACGCCTCTTCTGCAAATCGAGTGGGTGAATTTTGACGATTCCGCGCGTTGAAGACGGGGCGGGGGCGGCGCGGGCCGGTAACGAGCCGCCGTCAACAGCGACGCCACTTCCTCCGTGCTGAGCACGCAGGGCAAACTCTTGGGCTTCTTGCCGTAGGGAATGCGTGGCATCTGCTCTGAGCGACAAAGCGTGGTGGCGTATAGAAAGCGCAAGGCGCAGACCACTTGATTGAATCGGGACCAGGAAGCCTTTTGGTGGATCAGATGCAGTTGGTAGCTGCGGATGTCTTCGCTGCCGAGCTGTTCGGGACAGCGATCGAAATGCTTGGCGAAGCCGGCGGCGCTCGCACGGCGTCCAACCACCGCGCAGCGGTTTAGTTCAACGAAAACGCTCAGCCTCCGGGTCGCCTGCTGGGCGAAAAACTTGGAAAACCGTGAAGGCGGCCCGGTCGGCTGCAGCAAGTTGTTCGGCCATCATCAGTTACAACAACGGTTCCTGACACCTTCATTGGGCCTGGACCCCCCTCGGATCGTCCAGGCGGCGCACGCCCGTATTGCTTCCGATGGTCAGCCACTGCTCGCCGATCACGGCCACGAAATATCGCAGCCGCTGACCGCTTCGATAAGGTGCTCGCGAAAATCGACGCCGATGGACAGGCTAACCACGAACCGCCGGGATAAGGCTAGTCTTTCCGGACCGCGATGCACTCGATTTCAATATCAAACGGGCCCGTCCATACCGGCACACAGAAGAAAATGCGGGCTGGCGGATTTTTGGGAAAGTAGCGCTTGTAAATTTCGTTGAATGCCTTGAAGCGCTCCGGGCTTACACAGAGTACGTTGATCTTCAGGACGTGCTCGAGGTCGGATCCCGCCGCCTCAAGTGCCGTCTTCAACTCTTCCAGGCAGCGTTCGGCCTGCTGTTCAAAAGGCGCGTTGACGAGAAGTTCTCCGGTCTTGGGATCAAATGGCGGCAGACCCGAGACGAAGATCATGTCGCCGGCGCGAGTGCAGGTCGAGACAGGCACACCCCATTTCTCGAAATTGCTGTCAAACGGTTCGACGCGGATAATTTCCCTCTTCACGATCTGTCTCCTTGTACGATTTGGTTTGTTTCCGTCGACGTCCATGAAGACGTTGTCCTGCCCGAAGTGAGCCTTGAACCGATCAAGAATTCGGCCGGCGATTCATGATTTCTCCTTGATGGATGGCCCATCAACTATGATGACCGTTATACGAAATAGACGAACGCGGTCCTGCCCTGCGCCTTATTCCAACCTGTTCCAAAGCGGCCGTGTCTAACCGTATCTCCGGTGACGAGCATTCGGCACTACCTCGCACGCTTGGCAGCGGAGATGGGGGGACGTTACCAAAGAGGAGGATAAGCCCTTCCGGCATGGTGGGATGAGCGATGACCGCGTCGCGTATCGCGGTGTACGGCACTCCGCCAAGCATCGCCATCTGCACGGCTGCCATGACGTCTCCAGCGCCGGTGCCAAACATGGTGAATCCGAGGATGCGGTCGCTTTCCGCCTCGATCAACACCTTCATAAATCCGCACGTTTCAGAAATCGTCATCGCGCGAAGGACGGCAGCCACGGGCAACTTGGCAACGCGATAAGGGATGCCGCGCCGTTTGGCCTCCGTTTCGCTGAGTCCGATACGGGCCAACTCCGGGTCGGTGAACATGCAGAACGGAACCTGGCGGCCAGTCGTCACGCGATTGCCGCCGGCGAGGTTGTCACTCACAACCCTGAAATCATCGGTTGAGATATGTGTGAAGTGGGCTTCCGGCGCAATCTCCGATGGCCCAAACACCCTCGGCAGTCGTCTGCAAACGCTCGTTCACCTTCACATAGCCGCGGTCGGTCGTCTCCACGCCCGCCTTTTCGAGGCCGATGCCGCTCGTATTGGGCGTAGGCCGATCGCCGCGGTGGTTTTATCGAAACGCGAAGAAATTGCCGTTCACGAAGCGCCTGTCGCGCAAGGTGCTGCTTGTGTCGGAGCAGGGCATGAAGCGCTGGATCGATACTCGGAAGGCTTGACGCGTTAGCGTCAAAGTGGCAAGATGCGGATAATGAAGGAATCAAAAATCGTCAAATCCGCAGCGCCCAAAAAACCTCTGCTTGATCACCTTCTGGTGGGCGGCAAACGGATTGGTGACGCAATGCTCGATGAAGCTAAAGCGTCGGGGGAAGCGAGGCTGAGAATTGCCGGCGAATTGCAAAAGTACGGATTGGCCATAGAACAGGGCAAGGAGACCGTAGTCAAAACGACGATACGTTTGCCTAAAAGTCTCTGGCGCAAGGCTCGTCTTTTTGCAATCCAGGACGACTGCGACTTCCAAGACGTAGTGGAGGCAGCTCTCATCCACTATGTAGGGGGCCTAGAGGATCAGGAGGGTTCACGATGAGACCACGCGGAACCGGCCTTGTTTTCCAGCCAACTTGGAAGGACAAAAAGACGGGCGAGACCAAAACGCAGACGACTTATTGGATCCAGTACAACGTCCGCGGCAAGCGGATCCGTGAAAACTCGAAATCATGCAACCCGGCTGATGCAGCGCGGCTCTTAAAGAAACGACTAGCCGAAGCGCAGCGGGGGAAGCCAGTCGGTCCGGACGTGGAGAAAACCACACTCGGCGATTTGGCGACGATGCTGCGCAACGATTATGCCGTCAATGGCCATGGCATTGAAAGCATTAAGGCGCCGCTCACGCACCTGATCGACTACTTCGGCGAGAACTGCCGGGCGATCGATATCACGTCCGATCGCGTAACTGCGTATATTGCGGAGCGGAGCGAAGCAGGCGCGGCGCAGGCGACGATCAATCGTAGCTTGTCGGCGTTGAAGCGCGCATTCAGGCTGGCCGAGATCGCCAAGAAGGTCGCAGACCGCCCCTATATCGCGATGCTCGCCGAGGACAATGCCCGGCAAGGGTTTGTCACTCCAAGCGAGTTCGAACGACTGCGCGCAAATCTGCCTGCCGATCTACGCGATCCTGTCGAGTTTCTTTATCGCTCCGCATGGCGCGTCGGTGAAATGCGCTCGTTGGAATGGCGGGACATCAAGGACAGTGTGATCCGCCTTCGGTCCGAGAACTCGAAGAACAAGCGTGGGCGCGTTCTACCGCTTAGGCGTGAACTCGCAGACATCATCGAGCGTGCGCGTGCGCGACGCCTGCCGGACCTGCCCTTCGTCTTTCACCGCGACGATGGAAGCCCGATCGGCCTGTTCCGCAGTCGTGGGCAACGGCCTGCAAGAAGGCCGGTCTCGGCGCGATCCTCGTTCACGATCTGCGTCGGTCGGGTATCAAGAACAATGTCGATTCCGGCATGTCCGAGAAGAAGGCGATGATGCTGAGCGGGCATCGAACTCGTGCCGTATTCGATCGCTACAACATCGTCACCGAGGACGACCTAGCCGACGCGATCGAGAGAGTGAGCGATCACCTCGCCGCACAGCCCGGACGCCGGCGAACGTGGTGCCTCTAAAAAACTCTGCCCATGTTCAGCCCATGTCGGGCGTTATCAGCGATAGGCGGGCAGAAAAACTCTAGTAACTATCAGTGTGATTTGGTGGGCAGGGAGTGAATCGAACACTCGACACAAGGATTTTCAGTCCTTTGCTCTACCGACTGAGCTACCTGCCCACCGTGCGCGTACGAGTTCGCGTGATGCGATTAGGGCGAACAATCATTCGTACCGATGATTGCCGCGCCGCGCAACGGCTTGCTTATCGCTTGAGCGCCGCCACTCGCGACTCGACGAAATCGATCACCTTGCCTTCCAGGTTCGCGCCGTTGAGCCGGTCGATCTCCTGCACTCCGGTCGGACTCGTCACATTCACCTCGGTCAGATAATCGCCGATGATATCGAGGCCGACAAAATACAACCCGTCGCGATCCAGCCGCGGCTTCAGCATCTGGCAGATCTCGCGATCGCGCGCCGTTACAGGCGCTTTCACGCAAGTCCCACCGACGTGGATATTGCCGCGATGCTCGTCGTCGCGCGGTACCCGCAGCGTGCATCCGAGCGGCGCGCCGTTGAGCACGATCAGCCGCTTGTCGCCGTTGCGAGCCTCCGGCAGGTAGCGCTGCGCCATGATCAGGCGCGTTTCGTATTGCGTGACTGTCTCTAGAATCGCGCCGAGATTGCGATCTTCGGTGGTGACCAGGAACACGCCCTCGCCGCCGTGTCCGTCCAGCGGCTTCACGATCATCTGGCCGCCTTGTTCGGCAAGAAAAGTCCTGAGCCGCGGAATTTCATAGGTCACGAGCGTCGGCGGAATCGCGTCGGGGAAATTCAGCGAGTAGAGCTTCTCGTTCGCTTCGCGCAGGCCCGCCGGATTGTTGAGAATAAACATGCGACTGCTGTCGGCCAGGCTGAGAAGCATCGTCGCGTAGAGATAGGCCGCGTCGGCCGGCGGATCCTTGCGCATGAAGATCGCGTCGAAAGTCTCGATCGGATGCTCGACGCCCTCGTCGAGAAATTTGTAGTGAGGATTTCCGCGTCGCGTCAGCTCGCATTGCCGCGCCCGCGCGATCACCTGCGAGCCGCGTGCGTAGAGATCGCGGATGCCCAGGAAATAAATCTCATGGCCGCGGAACTGCGCTTCGAGCATGAACACGAATGTCGTGTCCTTGTCGACCAGCACCCGGTCCAGCGGATCCATGATGAACGCGAACTTGCGCGCCGCCGGCTTACTCCGTTTCGTTTTCGTTGTCTTCGCCTGACCCTTGCCCATCGTGAAGTAACCCCGCCGCTATACTGACCGCAGCCAAAGCAGCGGTCTCGCTCCTGAGGCGATTTGGCCCAAGTCCTGCCGCAACGAATCCCGCATCCGCCGCTTTCGCGCGCTCGTCGTCATCGAAATCGCCCTCCGGTCCAACCGCTATCAATATCCCACGCGGACGCACGCGTCGAATCACCTCGCCGAACGGCTCACCGCCTTGCGCACAAATGACGGCCAACGTGCCGGGCTGCACGCCGCGAATCAAGTCGTCGATGCCGACTGGCGATCGCACTTCCATCGCGGACGCGGACTGGCTCTGCATTGCGGCAGACACCGCGAGCCGACGCCATCTGGCTAGCCGCTCCGCTCCCGGCGAACGCACCAAACCTCGCGTACTGACCAGGGGCCATAGCTCCGACGCACCGAGCTCCGCCGCCTTCTCGACGACGAAATCCATGCGCGGACCTTTGACGATCGCGGCGGCCAGGATGATTCGCGGTCGAGCCTGCGAGGATGACGAAGACCCGATCCGAATGACGGCGCGGTCGCGCTCGTAGCGTTCGATTACTCCCCGATGCTCGACGCCCGTGGGATCGAGTAACGACACGCGCGTATCGATGGGTAGCCGCAGCACCGCACGCATGTGATGCAGCTCGGCGCCCGCGACGTGCGCGACGCCAGTGGCGTCCGGCGCGCGCTCGATCGAAAAACGCTGCGGCGTCGACGTTTTGCCCATCAGCGTGGCGCTCGCGCCAGCACGGCAGTCGTCCATCCGCGATGCGTCCTGCGGCTGAGACATCGCAGGGGAGAGCGGTAGTGGGCGAGTACGTCGTCGGCTTCGTCGGCGAGAAAACCACCCAGGATCAGGCGCCCGCCGGGCGCGACGATTCGCTTCAGATGCGGTGCCAGCTCGATCAACGTATGGCTCAGGATATTCGCCGTGATGAGATCGAAGTGCCGATGTATCGAACCAAGCGGCACCGATGAGAATCGAATAGATTTTTCCACGCCGTTGAGATGCGCATTAGCACGCGCGTTTTCCAGCGCCGTCGGATCGATGTCGATTGCGATTATTTCACGCTCGAGGACGCGTTTGCCCAGCAATGCCGCCGCGATCGCCAATACTCCCGAGCCTGTGCCCGCATCGAGGATCGAATTCGGCGCGCGCGCGCCTACTATCGATTCGACTGCACGCAGAGCACCGGCGGTCGTGGGATGGTGTCCGGTGCCGAACGCCCTGGCAGGCTGGACCACAATTGTTGTTCTGCCCGGTTCACTCTCACGCTTCCACGGCGGCACGATCAGCATTCGGCGCCCGACACGAAACGGCCCGAAGCGCCGCATCCAAAGCGTGGACCATCCCGGATCGACGATTCTCCTGACGCCGCCGTTGCGAGCGCTGTCGCCGTCGAGGCTGTCAACGAGCATCCCAGCCTGCTCCATCATGAGTCTGAGTCGCGCCAGCTCAATCGAGGAAATCTTGTCGAAGTATGCTTCGAGCGCGACGATCTTTTGCTCGCGCGCTCGCGGCAACTTCATCCCGGCGACTGCGCATCCGATGGCGCCGCCCGCCACCAGGATTCCCGCGGCTTCATCCGCGAGATGCGCGTGCGTGCGGAAGATCGCCCTCGTGTAGCTTCGTCGTGATGCCAATCCGCGTTCCATAATCCCCGCCATGTGACTTTGGCATCAGCGCAGATTTCTTTCGAGGCCCGACTCGCGCAACTATTGTTAACAGTCAAGCCAGGCGCGTTTGCGCGTGCGCTCGATGAACGCGTAAACTCGCATCATTATCAGACTTCAATTGTTCCAGCGTGGTGGAGGCGGGCTGTGCTGAACATAGCCCATCGCGGGGCGAGCGGTACTTTTCCCGAGAACACCCTAAGCGCCTTTCGCGCCGCGATCGACGCGGGTGCGGACATGTGCGAGCTCGACGTTCAGCTGAGCCGCGACGGCGCCGTGGTGGTGATTCACGATGATACCGTTGAGCGCACTACGGACGGCAACGGCGAAATCGCGGAGCTGACGCTCGAGGAACTCAAGCGATTGGATGCAGGCGCGAAGTTCAAGGACGGCGCGATTAAAGGCGAGCGTATCCCCACGCTCGACGAAGTTTTTTCAGCAACCAGCGGCAAATGCGGGCTAAACATCGAACTTAAGGCCGGCGGCCTGGAGCATCAGGTCGCGCAGATCATGCAGGCGCGCAACGCGTTCAGCGATAGCATCGTATCGAGCTTCGACTGGGAATACCTGAAGAAAATCCAGCAGCTCCATTTCAATATTCGCGTCGGCCTGCTCGCCGACGAAAAGCCGGTTGACCTGATGATGAACGCGGTTGCGATGCGTGCGCATGCGATCAACCCGCGCTGGGACATGGTGACAGCAGACCTATGCAAAGCGGCGCACGAGCGCGGCCTGATGGTATACACCTGGACCGTTGACGCGGACGCGCGGATGCGCGCGCTCATCGAATGCGGCGTTGACGGTATCATGACGAATTATCCCGAGCGGTTGCGGACGGTGATAAAGTGATGGGCGGCTGATGGGACGTTTCGGCGACGACAAGATCGAGGAAGTCCGCTCGCGCGCCGATATCGTCGAGATTGTCGGCGCGCACGTGCGACTGCGGCGGGCGGGTCGCAACTTCGTCGGGCTGTGCCCGTTCCACAATGAGAAGACGCCTTCGTTCTCGGTGAACGCGGAGCGCGGATTCTTTCATTGCTTCGGATGCGGCGTCGGCGGCAGCGCTTTCAACTTCATCATGCGGGTCGAAGGGCTGACGTTTCCCGAGGCGGTGCGTTCGCTCGCAAAAAAATACGGCGTCACGATTCCAGAGCGCGATGTATCCGGGCCGGCTGCCGGCGAGCGCGAGGCGATGCTCAAGGCGAGCGAGGTCGCCGCGGAGTTTTTCGCGCACGTGCTGTGGAACACGACGGACGGAGCGCTTGCGCGCGACTACCTGAAGTCGCGCGGTATCAGCGTCGAGACAGCGCGGGCGTTTATGATCGGATTCGCGCCGAGCCGGCCGGCCTCGCTCGCGAAGGCGCTCGAGAAGCGCGGGTTGCGGGACGCGGGCGTCAAGGTCGGGTTGGTCAGGAAGGACGCCGACGGCGCACATGACATGTTTCGGGCGCGCGTGATGTTCCCGATTCGTGACGCGCAGGGCCGCGCGATCGCATTCGGCGGCCGCGTGCTCGACGCGAGGCTGCCCAAGTACATCAACTCGCCGGAATCGCCGCTGTATTCGAAAGCGCGAACGCTTTACGGACTGTTCGAAGCGCGCCAGGCCATATCTTCGAGTGCTTCATCAGGGAAGGACCGCGCGATTCTCGTCGAGGGCTACTTCGACGTGATTGCGCTGTGGCAGGCGGGGTTCAAGGAAGCGGTGGCGGGATGCGGCACGGCACTGACGGTCGATCAGCTACGCGTGCTGAGCCGATACACGAAAAACGTGATTGCGTGCTTCGACGGCGACGCGGCGGGGCGTAAGGCCTCGATGCGAGCGCTCGAGATTTTCCTGCAGGTGGGGCTGCTGGGCCGCGGAATTTTTATCCCGTCGGGATTCGATCCGGATACATTCATTCGCGAGCGCGGGGCAGCCGCGTTCGCGGAGCTGACTGATAAATCCGAGTTGCTGGTCGATTACTTTCTCAGCGAGCAGGCGGGCGAGGCGCGCGGCTCGATCGCGGAACGCGCTCGCGCAGCGCAGCGCGTGGCCGAGATGCTGAAGCTGGTCGGCGATCCGTTTCAGTTCGATTTGTTGGCGCGCAAAGCGGCCGACTTGCTCTCAATTGGCGAGGAAGTGCTGCGCAAAGAGGCTCGCGGACCGGGACGGTCCGCGGCGCCGACGCGGTTCGCGCGCGAACGCGCGCAAACCGCGACTCCGTCCGCCGCCGCTAGCGGCGGCGGCAACGCCGGCGCGAAGGCCGAGATCGGCCTTGTCGCGCTGGCGCTGCTGCATCCGGAGCTGCGCAATGAAATTGCGCAGTCCGGCGCGACGGCGAATTTCGAAGAAATTCGCCTCGGCGGCGTCCTCGCCGACTTGTGCCGTACCGATGAACCATACACCGCCTTGGAGGAATGGATTGCGGATCGCTTGTCCACCGAGGAGCAGGGCAGGATTAGCGAGTTTGCGGTCGGTCCGCAGACCGATGAGGTCGAGGACGAGACGCAGAAATATTCCAGCGACCTCGAGAAATGTCGCGCGCTGATGAACGACTACGTCGTTGCGCTCGAGCGTCGCCGCCGCATGCGGGAAGTCGGGCGACTGCGGCAGAGTGCGGCCGAAGTGTCCTCGCGCGAGTCCGAGCCGGGCGAAGCGGAGGCAGCGGCGCAGGCCGTGATCGCGCTTCGGCGCGAGAGACGCGGCGCGTGATCTGAATTGAAGATATCGCTGCTCACAATCGGGGCGATGGGCGACACCCAGCCGTTTGTCTCGCTTGCAGCGCGGCTCAAACAACAGGGACATACCGTCAAACTTGGGGCACGGCCGGACTTCGCCGCGCTCGCGGCCTCGTACGGTATTGAGTTCGTTCCGATCGGGAATCCATACAAGTCGCTGCTGAGGAACGAAGAGGTGGCGACGGCAATCGGATCCGGGAACATGCTCAAGATGATCATCAAGCAAGCCTCCGACGCGAAGCAGAGACGGGCTTTCCTTGACGGGCTCGATACAGATGCGATGCGCGCGGTCGAGGGCGCCGAAGCGATCATCTACAAGAGCAGTTGGATTCCCTATTTCAGTATCGCGCAGAAACTCGGCGTCCCCTCCGCATCCGCGATGTTCATGCCGCTTACGAGGACGAGTTCCTTTCCCAGCTTTCTAATCGGAGGCGGCAAGGATCGCGGCAGTACGATCAATTCGTTGATCTGGCGACTGACGGAGCAATTTGTTTGGCAGGCAGCGAGGGGGTTTGACAACAAGCTGCGACGTGAACTCCTGGGACTGCCACCATTATCCTTCTGGGGACCTTCCGCGCGGCAATTGGAACAGACGCCGCTCTACTATGCTTACAGTCCGACCGTGATGCCTCGTCCAGCGGATTGGCCCGATCGTATCCACGTCACAGGATTCTGGTTTTCCGATCCGCCGCCAGGCTGGACGCCTCCGTCAGACCTGGTCGCTTTTTTGGAGAATGGGCCGCGTCCCGTCTACATAGGCTTTGGCAGCATGCCGAGCGGCAGCGCCGAGGATACGCTGAAATTGATCCTGAAGGCTTTGGAGTTGTCGGATCAGCGCGGAATCCTGCTTTCGGGCTGGGCGGGCATCGGCGAGGAACGCGAACTTCCCGAATATGCTTTCGGTGTGGAGAGCGTTCCGCATAGTTGGCTTTTCCCGCGAATGAGCGCAGTCGTTCATCACGGTGGCGCCGGCACAACTGGTGCGGGTCTTCGCGCCGGAGTCCCTTCGGTAGTCACGCCATTTGTGGCGGACCAGCCAAATTGGGCGGGGAGGATCGAGGCGCTCGGCGTCGGGCCTCGCGCAATTCCATTCAGAGACCTTACCGCTGACCTATTGGCGGATGCGATTCGTCAGGCGACGTCAGACCCCGCGATGGGGCAACGCGCCGCCGATCTCGGCGAGCGGATTCGCTCTGAAGACGGAATTGGAACGACGGTGGATTTGTTCATGAGCTTCGTGCGTCGCGGCGGAACGATTCATCCCGCGAGGACGGAAAGCAGGTGATCGCGCATCGACGTGAAGGCGCGGAGCATGACCGAATGCATGTAGATGAGTTGAACGGATGTTTCGACGATCAGCCCTTAAGTCTGATGCGCGAACTTGCTACCATCAGAGGCGCCTGATGCATTTCCGAGGGCCCATAGCTCAGCCAGGTTCAGAGCTGCCGGCTCATAACCGGCTGGTCCCAGGTTCAAATCCTGGTGGGCCCATACCATTCGTGCCCGCAGCGCCGCCGCTCGGGCTTTTTCATTTCATCAAGAATAACCAACAAAAGGCCTTGCGCGATGCGCACAACTTTAGTGGAGGATCGACTTGCGTGAAGAGATAAACCGGCTGATGGACCTCCAGGTCATCGACCGGCAGCTACAGGAGTTGGAGCAGTCGCTGACGTCGATTGCCGGGCGAGTTGACGAACTGCGCGCTCAGAACCAGAACAACCAGGCAGAACTCGATCGCCTTACCGAACAAGACAAGGAAATTACCGCGACCCGCAAAAAGGCCGAGCGTGAATTGGCCGAAGGCGAAGTCAGAATCCGCAACAAGCGGATGCGATTGACGTTGGTCCGTAACGACAAAGAACTGCAGGCGCTGACACACGAGATCGAGTCGTTGAAGGAGACCAACCAGCGGCTCGAGAGCGAGTTGCTGACTTCGATGGAAGGCGCGGACGTGCGGACGGCGCGAATCAAGGAACTGACGGAGGCGATCGCGAAGGGACGCGTCGACCTCACGGCGGCGGAAAAAGAAATCGCGGCGGAAGTCGAGGAGCTCAAGGGCAATATCGCGAAGACCCGGAAGGCGCGCGAGAAGATCGCAGAAAATATCGACGCGAGCCTGCTGTCGCGCTATCAGATGATTTTCAGCCGCCGCGCCGGCGTCGCGGTCGCACTGGCGAAAGGCGGGACCTGCCAGGGATGCAGGATGCGTCTGCCGCCACAGCTATACAACGAGATCCAGAAGCATCTGCAGATAAGTTTCTGCCCGAACTGCCAGCGCGTGCTGTATTACGAAGAGCCAGCGGAAGGGAAAGCAAGCTGATTGAATGCGGAACCCGCCATGGGTTCCGCACCTGCTTGGGCAGGGGTGACCTCCTTCGGCTTCGCTCAGGACAGGCTCTGCACCCGCTACTACTCGCAAAGTTGCGCGCAGCGCACTACTTTGCTCTCGGTCACATAAATCCGGTTCCCCTTCCCGCTCGGGAGGGGTTAGGGGTCAGGTTCTTTGCACGTGCGCGCGATTCCGATTCTTACCTCGCCTGTTATTTTCACGGGAGAGGCGGCCGGCCGCATCGCGGCCGGTAGGTGAGGGTTCTGCGGTTCAAGCTGCAAGCGCGCATCGTCGCTGGTGGTTCTCGATGCGAGACGCGCTTCGCGCGAGATCCTTCGCTGCGCTCGGGATAACGGAAACACATGGCGTAATTGCTATCGCGTTTTCTCGTCGTTGGCACTTTGCCAGTGACTGCCATCGTGTATCAGCACGAATACGGCGGGCATCGGAATCGATTCCCAGAAGGCGTAGTCGACGTTCGGCAGGAATGCGTGCAGTGCGAGCGCGATCAGATTGCCGTGGCTCCCGAGGATCACGGTGCCGGCCGCGTGGCGTGACGCGATCGTGTCGAGGACGCGAAGGATTCTTGCTTGCGCGTCGCGGCTGGACTCTCCGCCGGGGGGCGCGTAATCGAAGTCTTCCCAAGAGCGCCTCAGGTGCGCTCTCCAATCGTGCAAATCGGCGGGCGACAATAGCCGCTCGCGGAGGTCGTCGACGCTCTCGACGATGAGGCCGCGCGCTCGGGCGATCGGTTCGATTGTCTGACGCGCGCGTAGACAAGGGCTCGAGTAGGCGGTGTCGATGCGCGTGGATGTGTGCAAGTCGCTGAGTCGTTGCGCGTCGCGAATCCCTTTGGGTGTCAGCGGACGCGTGTATTCGTCGAAACCCGATATTCCGGGTGCCATCGATTCGGCGTGCCGGATGAGGAGGACGGTTAGTGGTGGACTGAGGTTGGGCATATTCCTGATTCTTGGAGCTACTGATGAGCCGCAGAACCCTCACCTACCGGCCGCGTTGCGGCCGGCCGCCTCTCCCGTAAAATAGCGGGCGAGGTAATCACTTCAACGCGTCAGGACTGCGCGGAAGCGGACCTTTCCGGTCATCATGCGGTCGTAGGCTTGGTCTGCTTGTTCGATTGGGAACGTCTCGATCATCGCGCGCACTCCCGTGGCGACCGCGAACTTCAGCGTATCTTCGGAATCCATGGAAGTTCCCGACGGCCATCCGGTGATCGAACGTTCGGCGCCAATCAGCTGGATCGATGAGATTGGGAACGGCTCCGGACTGGCGCCGACGAGTACCAATCTGCCGTGCACGCCGAGGCCATCGACCAGCGCGCCCATCGCTTTCGCATCGGGTGCGGTCGCGATGATTGCGGCGGCGCCGCCTTCCTTGGTCAGCTCGACGGCTGCGTCCTGCGTGGCGGTGTCGATGTATCGACGCGCGCCAAGCTTCAGAGCCAACGCCTGTTTGTCCTGGCCCCGGCCGATCGCAATTACATCGTATCCAAACTTCGCTGCGAACTGGACGCCCAAATGGCCGAGGCCGCCGATACCCTGAATGGCGACGAGGTCACCGGGCGACGCGCCGCTGTGTCGCAGCGCATTGAAGGTCGTGATACCTGCGCACATCAGCGGCGCTACCTCTTCCGGGCGCAATGCGTCGGGGGCGTGCGCGAGCGCCTCGACCGGCGCGATCACGTGGGCGGCATAGCCACCGTCGTAACTGATGCCGGGAATCTTCAGAAAGCGGCAATTTATGAAATCGCCGCGCCGGCATGGATCGCATCGAAAGCAGTTTCCGCCGTGCCATCCGACGCCTACTCGATCGCCGAGCTTCCAATCGCCCACGTCTTCGCCGAGCGCGTCGATCACACCGGCGATTTCATGTCCGGGCGATCGCGGATAGGTGATGCCGGGCCACGCTCCGTCTTTCGTAAACACGTCGCTGTGACAGATTCCGCATGCCTGTACTTTAATCCGGACCTGGCCGCGCGCGGGTTCGACTAGTTTTTCGTCAACCAGTTTGAAGGGACCTTTGGGTTGTTCGACTCGAATGGATTTCATTTTTTTCAGCTCCACGAATTCCAGTTTGAGACAGGATTAGGATTACGCCGGTCCGCGAGTTATGTCAGTAGGAGAGAGCGAATCGAAAAGGTGCTACTCTAACTGCGCCGGAGTGAGTCGGGCGATCGCTTCCCGTAACAGGGAAGAGGAAAGTCCGGGCTCCATAGGGCAGGATGGCCGCTAACGGCGGCGCGAAGCGATTCGCGGAAAGTGGCACAGAAAACACACCGCCCGAAAGGGTAAGGGTGAAATGGTGGGGTAAGAGCCCACCGGCGCGCGAGTAATCGTGCGCGCATGCCAAACCCCATCCGGAGCAAGACCAAATAGGAGGCTGAGCGGCCCGCTCTTAAGGCCTCGGGTATGGTCGCATGAGCCGGCGAGCAATCGACGGCCTAGAGGAATGATCGCCGCCCGCAAGGGCACAGAACCCGGCTTACAGACTCACTCCGGTCTTTTCAGTTTTTTCAGTAAATGTGCATGTGCGCATTGTGCATGCTGCGGCCATCGGCTGCGGAACCTAACCCCTAACCCCTTCCCGCGCGGGAAGGGGAACCGAAAAGGGGGAACGTCGGTTGAATCGCAGAACCCTCACCTAACCTCTCCCGTAAAAATAACGGGCGAGGGATAAGAGCGCGGAAGGGGAACGCTTCTGGTCGTCCTTCCACCGGGGGAAGCGGTTAGGGATTAGGTTTGCTCGCAGCCACCACGACGCGCGCGGCGGAAGCCAGCGGTTTCAGGATTGCGGTGCCCGACGTCACGTAGCCCGCGACTCGCGACAGGGCGGCTAAGTCGCGGACGCCGGCTTCGATCTCGGGAGCGATCGCGAGCTTGACGCCGTGCGGGAGTTCGCGCGCAAAGGCGGCGACGCGTTCGATCTCGTCGACGGTGCGGTCGCGATAGTCTTCTAAGTGATGGACCAGGCAGCGGACGCCGTTGGCGTCGGCGCCGTCTTTCGCGAGCGACAATTTCAGTTCCGAGATTTCTGCTAGATGACTGAGCGGGCGCTCGACGGAACCGGCTACTGCCGTCCATGTGCGCTCGTCGAGGAAGCGATTGATCACTATTGCGGCGAGCTTTAGTCCTTCGGAGTCCATCTGAGCGAGCAGCTCGCGCGCCTGACGAATGCGATCGGGTTCCGCAGTGGTGACCATCACGAATTTTACCGCGGGCGAGTGCAGCAGCGCTTCGGTCTTCTGCAGGCGGTCGATGATAGCGTCCATGCTCTCGGCCATCGCGGCGAAGAAATCGGTGATGGTCGAGAGCACGTTGCTGCCGGCGAAGCGCTCGAGCTCGCGCACGACGAATCGAGCCGCCTCACTGGCAACCTTCATAGCAATTCGCCCGGCAGAGAGCGACGGCGTGAAGAGCCATCGCGCAGTGCGCGAATCGAGCAACCGAATCAGCCGCGCGGGCGTTTGCAGGAACTCGAACGAATGCGACGCGGGCGGAGTGTCCACGACTTCCAGCTCGAAGGCTCCGGTCTGATGGAGATCGTAAAGGCGCTGCAGGGCTGCAAAGGCCTCGGAGCCGGCGAACTCGGCAGTCAAGCTTTTGTAGAATGGATTTTCGAAAATTCTGCGCCGCGTCGCCGGGTCGGCGACGAAGCGCTCGACGATAGCGTCCCAGGCGCCCGATACGTCGAGCATCATGGCGGATAGTCGAAGCCTCGGGTCGAGTCCTGCGGCGGTGAGCTGTCGAGCGCCGATCCGCGTCGGCTGGCCGCCAAGACGGGCGAGGCCGAGCGCGTCGCGAAGGCGTTCCGATGGATCGACCGTTATCACGGCGGTATTGAGATTGGCGGATGCGCCCGCTAGGGCGAGCGCAGCGGCGATCGTGGTCTTACCGACGCCACCAGTGCCGAGCAGTATCGGAATCGAGCCCTTGGTCAGCAGGTCCTTCAAGTATCGGCTCCCTTTCAGGGTCACGATAGCAGGCGCGCTTTGTATTTCCTCTCCCTTGAGGAGAGCTTTGGATAACTGTCGGGGTGGTGTTCTGGACGAAGCAGAATCCTGAATCGCGCGCAAAGATGGCGCGCTGTATACGGACCCTCACCTTCATCCTCTCCCTAACAGGGAGAGGAGACAGAAAGGGCGCATCGCGACAACCGTTGTCATCGCAGGCCGCTAAGGTATTGGCAATGAGTTCGACGCCGCCGCTATCGAGGGATAGAATCGAGGCGGATGGCGTGGAGGTGGCTTGATGGAGTCGGAAATGGTTGTGGCGGCGTTGGTCGTTCTGAGCATCATGTCGATTGTGGGGATTGCGATCGTGATCGGCAGGCTCCGATCGCTGCCGGCCAATGATTCTTTTACGCGACTGGAGGAGCGGCTCGATTCGATCGCGCGCAATCTCGACGAAAAATTGACGCAGACGCGCACCGACCTGGCCGGACGGCTTCAGCAGGCGCAGGGCGAGCTCAACCTGGCGACTGCGGATCGCCTGTCGGAAGGATTTCGCAACCTTGACGCAGCGCTGGAACAGCATCTGTCGGCGGGACGGCAGGAGCAGGCGAATTCGCTCAAGCTCGAGATTGCGGCGTTGACCACGCAGACCAGGGACAGCATCGAGGCGATACGATCGGACGTCGGCGAGAAGCTGGCGGCGATCACCAACACCGTGCAGGTGAAGCTGGATCAGAATATCAAGGACGGCTTCGCGCAGTTCGAGAAGGTTCAGAGTCATCTTAATGAGGCGCAGGAGCAGCTGAAAAATCTTGGCGTGATCGGAGCGTCGATCAACGATCTGAACAATCTGCTCAAGATGCCGCATCTGCGCGGACGGTTCGGCGAGCAGGGGCTGGAGCGGCTGCTCGAGGATTTCCTGCCGCGTCACATGTACGACTTGCAGGCGTCACCCGGCGGCGGCGAAGGGTCGGGACGCGCCGATGCGGTGATTAAGTTTCCAGACCGCATGCTGCCGATCGACGCCAAGTTTCCGCGCGAGCAGGTGCTGGCGCTGTTCGAAACCAACGATCCGAATGCGCTGGACCAGGCGCGGGTCGAGTTCGAGCGCGTGATGAAGGAACAGGCCAAGAGAATCGCGGGCTATATCCAGCCGGAGAATGGCACGACCGACATGGCGCTGATGTACCTGCCGAGCGAGACGCTCTACATGGAGGCGGTGCTGAACGCGGAGCTGAGCGACTGGCTCAACAAGCGGCGCGTGTATCCGGTTTCGCCAAATACGTTGATCGTGACGCTGCAATCGATCCAGATGGTTTTCAAAATGTACGAGTATGCGAAGGGGCACGAACGCGCAACCGAGGAATTAAAGAAGGCGCAGAGTGCATTCGGGCATTTCGAGAATCAGTTCGAGGCGCTCGGGAAGTCGTTGGCGAAGGCGCAGGACGCGTTCGAAGTCGCCAAGAATCACCTAACGCGCTATCGAAATCGCGTGACGAATCTGACAGGCGAGCCGGCGCCCGAGCTCGACTTTCCTCCTCCGCCGAGCAATCTGCGGGAGATTGCGTAGAGGAGCAGAATCCTGAATCGCGCAAATAGCGCTGTAATCGGACCCGCACCTTCATCCTCTCCCTAACAGAGAGAGGAGACAGAAATTATTCGGATTCCTGGTCGGAGGGGGGTGGCGGTTTTAGTTGGCTGCGCTCTTTTCCTGCGACGATCCATCGCTCGACTTCGTTACGCTCTCGTTTCAGAAATCCGGCTATGGCACGCTTTAGATCGGGGTTCGAGACGTAGTGGATGCTGCGAGTTAGCGCGGGGTCGAAGCCGCGCAGCCATTTGTATTCGCCGCCGGCGCCGGGCTCGTAGCGTTGAATCCCGTTCAGAATCGAGTGCTCGATGCCTGCGTAGTAGCAGACGTTGAAGTGCAGGAAGCGGACTTCGCGGAAGCATCCCCAATAACGGCCGTACATCACGTTTGCCTTGGCCAGGTTGACGGCGCCGGCGATTAGTTCGCGTCCGGAGTACGCGCCGATGAAAACCATGTTGCGTTTGAACGTCTTGCGAATGAGGTCGAAAAATTCTTCGGTGAGATACTGCCGCCCCCAGTAAAGTTTCTCGATCGTCGAGCAATATATTCGATACATCTCGGGGAACATCCGGTCGGGGATTTCCTCGCCGGCCATCATGCGGATGTGGACGCCCTGGTCGAGCATCGCGGAGCGCTCGTGACGGACTGCGGTGCGGCGCTTGTGCTTGAGGCGGTTCAGATAGTCGTCGAAGGTAGCGAATCCTGCGTTATGCCAATGGTACTGGTAGCCGAGGCGTTCCATGAATCCGATCGGTGCGAGCGCGGCGGCCTCGTCGGGTTCGCAGAAATTGACGTGCACGCTCGAGAGTTTGTTGTCCTCGCAGATCGACGTGAGCGCGAGGCCGAGCAGGTTGATGAGGCCCGCGCGATCGACACCCGGTGCTGTCAGGAAACGGCGTCCGGTGTGCGGCGTGAACGGCACGCCGACCACTATTTTCGGGAAATAGCGAATTCCTGAGCGTTCGGCGGCGTCGGCCCATCCGTGGTCGAAGACGAACTCGCCCATGCTGTGAGTCTTCAGGTAGAGCGGGCATGCGGCGACGATTCGCTTGTGCGGACACTGTCGAACGACCAGATGATACGGGGCCCATCCGGTGCTGCGCGCCGCGGAACCGGATTGCTCCATCGCGCGAAGCCAATCCCATTCAACAAACGGAGAGTCGTCGGGAGCGAGCAAAGCGTCCCATGCGTCGCGGGAGATTTTGTCGATACCTTCGATGATTGCGACTTCGAGTCTGGGCGCAGAATCATTCACGGCAAAGTCTCAAGTTTTTCACTCCTTCGCTCAAACAAACTAGAACAGTGAGAAGTCAAAATATCAGACTTATGGCAACTGAGACGAATTTCGGCGGATGCTCACTAGGCATGCTCGAATTTGTTATTATATTTACCAGACGGAGCATGCGCTCCGAGCAACAGAGGTGAGATGGCGGATTTCGTGCGCAAAATTTCGGCGCGAATCACCGACGGTGACGGCAATGGCGACGGCCGTTCCGGCGATGGCGATATCGTTACCGAGCGCAAGACCCGGACCAAGTCGAAGACCGCCAAGCCGCCTCTCTACAAGGTTATTTTGCTAAATGACGACTACACGCCAATGGAGTTCGTAGTCGAAGTGTTGAAAGCCGTATTTCACAAACCTCACGCGGACGCGACCCGAATCATGTTGCATGTGCATCAGAACGGGATGGGCGTCGCCGGCGTGTATCCGTTCGAAGTCGCGGAAACCAAGACCCATACGGTCGAGGAACTCGCGCGGCAGGCCGAGTATCCGCTCAAATGCGTGATGGAAAAGGAGTGACCAAGCCATAGCAGCAATGCCTCCGTCCAATAACAACATCATGATCAGCCGCGAACTGCAGGTAACACTGCAACTCGCGATGACCGAAGCCGTTAACCGGCGTCACGAATTCGTGTGCCTCGAGCATCTTCTCTTTGCGATGCTCCATGACGTGACGACCACAACAATATTGAAGAATTGCGGCGCCGACCTCGACGCGCTGCGGCGCAAGCTGGCGCATTACCTCGACGAGCAGGTCGAGCGGATGCCCAAGGGCGAGGAAGTGTCACCGCGCTACGCGATCGGGGTGCAGCGGGCTCTCCAGCGCGCCGCGTTGCACGTGCAATCGGCGGGACGCCAGGAAATCGCGGGCGGCAACGTGCTGGTCGCGATGTTCCATGAGACCGAGTCGCCGGCAATTTTCTTTCTGCAGGAGCAGGGCGTCACGCGCTTCGACGTGATCAATTTCATCTCGCACGGAGTGTCGAAGGCGGGCGCGGAAGACGACGAGGACGGCGAAGAGTCGGATAAGGATTCGATCGATCGTGACGGCCACGAGCATGAAGGCGGCGACGAGGACGGCGAGCGCAAGATGTCGCCGTCGAAGGCGCTGAATACTTACGCGATCAACCTGGCCAAGCGCGCGGCGGACGGAAAGATCGATCCGCTGGTCGGCCGCAAGAAGGAACTCGAGCGCGCGGTACATGTGCTGCTCCGCCGGCGCAAGAACAATCCCGTGTTCGTAGGCGAGGCCGGAGTTGGCAAGACTGCGCTGGCCGAGGGACTCGCGCTGGCGATTCACAAGGGCGACGTGCCCGACGCGCTGAAGGGCGTCGAGATCTACGCGCTCGACATGGGCGCGCTGCTCGCGGGGACGCGCTTTCGCGGAGACTTCGAGCAGCGGCTGAAGGCGGTCATCAAGGCCGTAGTCGGCGACTCGAAGCGGATTTTGTTCATCGACGAGATTCACACGATAGTCGGCGCGGGAGCGGCGTCGGGCGGGACGATGGATGCGTCGAACCTGCTGAAGCCGGCGCTCGCGTCGGGCGACCTGCGATGTATCGGATCGACGACCTACCAGGAATACAAGCGCTCGTTCGACAAGGACAAGGCCCTTGCGCGGCGCTTCCAGCGAATCGATGTGGTCGAGCCGACGCAGGACGAGGCGGTGCAGATTCTGAACGGCATCAAGTCGTACTACGAGAAGCATCACAACGTTCGCTACACGAATTCTGCGATCAGATTGTCGGTCGAGCTGTCGGCGCGATACGTCAACGACCGGTTTCTGCCTGACAAGGCGATCGACGTCATGGACGAGGCGGGAGTCGCGGGGCATTTACGCGGTACCGGGACGACCGAGCCGGTGACAGTCGGCACGCGTGATGTGGAGCGGACAGTCGCGCGGATGGCGAAGATTCCGGAGCGCACGGTGTCGGCGACGGATCGCGGACGGCTGCAGACGCTCGACGAAGACATGAAGCAGGCGGTGTTCGGGCAGGATGAGGCGATCAACTCGGTCGCTCGAGCGATTAAGCTCGCGCGGTCGGGGCTGAGTCATCCCGACAAGCCAGTCGGCGCGTTCTTGTTCGCGGGATCGACGGGCGTGGGCAAGACCGAAGTCGCGCGTCAGCTCGCGAAAGTGATGGGCGTCGAATTCCTCCGCTTCGACATGAGCGAATACATGGAGCGGCACACGGTGTCGCGCTTGATTGGCGCGCCGCCGGGATACGTCGGTTTCGACCAGGGCGGACTGCTCACCGACGCGATCAACAAGACGCCGCATTGTGTGCTTTTGCTGGACGAGATTGAAAAGGCGCATCCCGACTTGTTCAACATCCTGTTGCAGGTGATGGATCATGCAACGCTCACCGACAACAACGGGCGCAAGGCGGATTTCCGCAACGTGATCCTCGTGATGACCACCAACGCCGGCGCGCAGGAATTGTCGCGCGCGATGATCGGGTTCCACGGCGGGATAGGGCAGGGCGATTCGAAGAACGTGCTCGACCGGATGTTCGCGCCGGAGTTCAGAAACCGCCTGTCGGCGACGATCCACTTCGAGCCGCTCAGTCCGGCGACGATGGAACGCGTGGTCGAAAAGTTTATTGCGGAACTGCAGGAGCGCCTCGACAAGCAGAAGGTCACACTAAGTGTGACGCCGGCAGCGAAGAAGTGGCTCGCCGAGCATGGTCACGATCCTCGCTTCGGCGCGCGTCCGCTCGGGCGGCTGATCGAAAACGAGATCGCGCGCGAACTCGCGGATCAGGTCCTGTTCGGCAAGCTGACAAAAGGCGGCAAGGCGACGGCAGACCTCGACGGCGACAAGCTCAAGTTTTCGTACGAGCCAAATCAGGCTCGTCAGCCCGCGCCGGTGGCATGATTTGGTTCCCTCCTCCCACGTGGGAGGAGGGTTAGGGTGGAGGACAATTTTGCGGCGCGATTGCCCGACGCGCCGCACGCACGCCGCTCTTAGGTATCTGGGAAAGGCGGCTACCTTCCGAGAGGCTACGCCATCAACCTAGACCAGTCGCGTAGCGTAAGTCTGAGCCGGACAACTTCATCTGGCGCCATCGAAGCACAATGCGCAATAGGTGCTGTAGATCGTATACGAGAGATTCAATTGCGATACTTGGTCGTTCTCGCGATCACCGTTCGACTGATCAGCATCGTCCGATTCCTCTTGATCCTTGCTTGATTCAGTCACGAAGAGTGATGACATAAAGATATTCAACGCTAGCTGTTTGTCTGTATTGGTCGGAGCACTTCAGCGATCCGTTCAACGACGGAATCGACATCCCCTATTACTTCGGAATTCCAGAATCGCAGCATTTCATATCCATTGGTGCGTAGGAAATCGCTACGGCTTTGGTCCTTTTCTTTCTGATCTGCGTGCTGGGCACCATCAAGTTCGACAATCAGGTTCGCATCCAGGCAGATGAAATCGACGAAGAATGGGCCGATTGAGTACTGGCGACGAAATTGGAATCTGTAGAGCTGTCCTTTGCGTAATTTTGACCACAACTTCTGTTCGGCTTCCGTGGCGTTGGCGCGCAGACTGCGAGCCGTGTCGCGTGGGAGCGTTGGGTCGTAGGCCATGTGCGTATAGTTGGCAGAATTGCGGCGCGTCAGACAATTGCGCCGCAGATTTTGTCCTCCACCCTAACCCTCCTCCCACGTGGGAGGAGGGAATTAGATCGTAAGATTCGCGTCGGCGAGGCGTCGCTCGAGAATCGGGAGGCGGTCGTGGCCCCAGAAGGGTTCGTTTTCGAAGAAGAATAGCGGGACGCCGAAGACGTGGTCGGCGGCGGCTTCGTCCTGGGCTCGCTGGTAGGCGAGGGCGCCTTCACCTAAGAGAAATTCGCGGTAGTCGTCGGCTGACATGCCGAGATCTGCGATCACGCTTGCGACTGCGTCCGGCTGATCTGCTTCCAGTTCGCGTTTGAAAAATAGTTCGTACACTCGGCGGCTGTAATCGAGCAGGCGGCCGTGGTGCTGCGCGAACAGGCCACCGATCAGGGCCGGCGTCGTGTCGTAAACCTTCAACGGCCCTCGTATTACGAGGCCGCGCGGCTTGGCCCATCGGCGCGCGTCGAGGTACGAGTATTGCGCCTTGTGCTCGGAGTAGAGGCTGCGCTCGCCCTTGCCCTTGATTCGAAGCTGGAACGGAATCCATCGGAGGTGAATCCGGAATCGCTGTTCGAGCGCGAACGCCGGATCGAACGCGAGGTAGGCGAACGGACTCTTGTAGTCCGAGTACATTTTCACTGTTTTCACACTACGAATCTTAGATCTGCTCCAGGGGCTTTTGCAGCACCGTGGGATGCACCCATTCGGGGCCGCCGGTTTCGGGATGGTCGATATTATAGTGCAGGCCGCGCGACTCGCGCCGGCTCATCGCGGATTTCACTACCAGCTCGGCGACCTTCGCCAGGTTGCGCAACTCGATCGTATCGGCGTCGAGCAGGTGGTCCCAGTAGTAGCTGTGAATCTCGTCCTTGACCAACTCGATTCGGCGAAGCGCGCGCTCGAGGCGGCGATCGCTGCGCACGATGCCGACGTAGTTCCACATCAGGCGGCGAATCTCGTCCCAGCTCTGCGTGATCATCACGCGCTCCTCGCTCCGAATCGCGCGCCCGGGATCCCATTCCGGAAACTCGGGCGGTGCGCCGCCTCCCGACGTGACGATCTCGCGCGCCGAGGCGAACCCGCGCCGACCCATCACCGCTGCCTCGAGCAGCGAGTTGGATGCGAGCCGGTTGGCGCCATGCAGCCCGGTCATCGCGACCTCGCCGGCCGCGTACAGGCGCGGAATCGTGGTCTGTCCGTCGAGATCAGTCTGCACGCCGCCGCACATGTAGTGAGCCGCCGGCACCACCGGAATCGGCCCCTGGGTCAGGTCATAGCCAAAGCTCAAGCATCGCTTGAAGATATTAGGGAACCGCCGTTTGATGAAATCGGCGTCCCGATGGCTCAAATCGAGGTACACGAAGTCGAGGCCGTGGCGCTTCATCTCGGAATCGATCGCACGCGCAACCACGTCGCGCGGCGCAAGCTCAGCGTCCGGATGATAGCGCTTCATGAACGCCGTGCCGTCGGGCAATTTCAGAATCGCGCCTTCGCCACGCAGCGCCTCCGAAATGAGGAACGACTTCGCGGCGGGATGGTACAGGCAGGTGGGATGGAACTGGTAGAACTCGAGGTTCGCGACGGCCGCGCCCGCCCGATACGCCATCGCGACGCCGTCGCCGGACGCGATGTCGGGATTGGTCGTGTAGAGATAGACCTTGCCGGCGCCGCCCGTCGCGAGCATTGTGGCGCGCGAAATCACCTTGCGGATTTCACGAGTATTGCGATCGAGCGCATAGACGCCCCAGCACGCGCCCGGCTGGCCGGCGCTGGGAGTCTCGACCAGCAGATTGATAGCGACGTGATTTTCCAGCGTGCGGATGTTCGGGCGCGCGGCCGCCTCGGTCAGCGCGCGCATTATTTCCCGCCCGGTCAGGTCTTGCGCATGAAGCACGCGGCGATGGCTATGCCCGCCTTCCTGGCCGAGATCGTATTCGAGCTCGTTGTCGACGTCGTTGCCTTCGACCCGCGTGAATCGCGTGCCGAGCCGGATCAATTCGCGCACCGCCTCGGGACCTTCGCGAACGATGGTCTCGACCGCGGCGCGATCGCACAACCCGGCGCCCGCACGAATCGTGTCGTCGATATGCGATTCGAACGAATCGTCAACGCTCCACACGCTGGCGATTCCGCCCTGCGCGTACGCGGTGTTGGCCTCGGAGCTGCCCGCCTTTGTGAGGACGGTGACGGTGCCGACCTCGGACGCCTTGATCGCGAACGTCAGGCCAGCGATACCGCCGCCGATTACCAGGAAGTCGCTGAACAGTTGCGCGTTATGCCTCATCAGGTGGCCTCGGTCACGCCCGCGGAGTGAATCGCGAACATGCAGTTGTGTCAAAATGACGCTACTCGGTTTGCGCTCGGCCAGTCAAGGCGATCGTGCGCCTGCGATTTGCCCCCTCCATTCGATTCAAATATTCTTTAGGGACGCGGATCGAAACGAAAAAACACGAGATTCGTCTAAAGGCTGAGGGGCCAAGCCCGTGCCGATGACGCCACCAAACATTGTCACGCTGTTCCGGATCGCCACCGCGCCGATTCTCATCTGGATCCTGATGAATACCGGGCCGAGCGCGTCGTGGCTCGCAGCCGGGGTATTCTTCGTCGCAACCGTCAGCGATTTTTTCGACGGCTACCTCGCACGCAGTTACGACTACGTCACCACGCTCGGCAAGTTTCTCGATCCGATGGCGGACAAGCTGGTAGTCACTACGGCGCTGATTATGCTCGCCGGGATGACGCGAACTCCGCACGTGCCGGCGTGGATGGTGGTGGTGCTGGTCTCGCGCGAAATAATGGTGACGGGACTGCGCGCGGTCGCGGCGGCCGAGGGGCTGATCGTTGGCGCCGAAGAGCTCGGCAAATACAAGATGTCGCTGCAGGCGATCGCGATCCACGGCCTGCTGATTCATTACACGTATCTGCACATCGATTTTTTCGCAGCCGGGATGTTTATCCTGTGGCTCGCGATGGCGGTGAGCGTGTGGTCGGGCGTCGACTATTACGTGCGCGTAGTCAAAGCGCTGCGGCCGAAGCCGATTGCCACGAGCAGCAAGCGCGCAGTGATTTGACAGGCGCGCTCGCGCCGGATAATCAAGTGGATTCGATCTACCGGTTTGGAGAGCGGGTGTAGCTCAGTTGGTAGAGCGCGTGCTTGCCAAGCACGAGGTCGTCGGTTCGAAACCGATCACCCGCTCCATTTACGTCTCGAGTCCGTCAACGTCCGACGTCCCGAGATACCTGATTCCGACGGGCCGATGCTCGCGGATTAATGCGCCTCTCCGGCTAGCCAGTGGAAGCGCGCTTCTGCACCCGCCGGTGAGCTTGCGCCGAATCCGGTCTGTGCAAGAATGTTGTTATAGGGATTCATCGAAAACCTGATCCCTGCAAAGTGAGATCGATTGATATGCTCAAACTCTTCCTTCCGCTCGCCGCGCTGTTGCTCTTATCGTTGTCTGGCTGCTGCCGTTATCTGGGCCTCTGCGCGTCCGCGTCGGTTCATACGTCCATTTCCGGATCTCGTCAATATGCCCTGCAAGATTCGAAGGACTCGTTGACGGCTCCCGACGCATCGATGTTTGCGCAAGCCCCGATCCAGCCCAGTAGCTGTCCCGACTGATATAGCTGCGATCACGTCGGAGGATTTCCCAATGCCGCAGGACCTCCGGGCGTAAGCGTCGTGTCTGAGCGACTCAGCCATCGCACAGAAAAATATGCACCGATCCACGAGCCTGTTGCGGCGAACAACACGTAGATTGAGTTGCCCGTGTAGCTGATTACGGCGAACGCCGACAGCAGGTACCATAGCGCGCTCCACGACGCTGCTCGCGACGGACGTCGCGCCGTCACGGCTGCGTTGAACATGACGTACACCGCGTCGGTCGCGGCTGTCGACGCCACGACACCAATCGCGATCAGTGGATTCAGATTGAGCATCGTCGGCTCCTTTTTTTCCTTAACTTTTCTTCGACGCTTCGGCCGCTTTGAGGCGCGCGCTGGCGAGCGCGAAGATTCCCCAGTTGCCGGTCTGCCAGGTGAGCGTCAGCTTGCACGCGCGAATTTTCCATCCTGCGGATGTGCGCACGAATCGATTCGTGTAGTAGCCGAACATGGTTTGCGTGCTGTCGCCCTGCTCGTTGGGCAGGTAGTGGCGCGCCTGCACGTATGCGATGCAGGTTGCGTTGTCGCCGGCGACGGTAATCACGTGATTCGTGATCATGTGCTGTGTCGCGGCGAGTCCGCTGAGCGAGCGTCGCGCAGCTTCGGTCCATCGGTCGGCGCTGACCTTGCGCGCGCGCTGCCAAAGACCGAGGTGAAATCGGTCTCGATTTCATCGGCGAAGCATGTGCGGAACAGCGGCCAGTCGCGCGAATCCAGTCCCGTGGCGTAGCGCAATTGCACGTCGCTGATTTCGGCGCGGTCGAGCAGCAGTTGGAGCTTTGTGTCGTCCATGATGACCCTCATTGAGCACGATGGTTAGGGACAATTTTACAAGCAGAATTTTCACTCATTGCGTCTATCAACAAACATCTGGCAGTGCGAGAATTTCTGAAGCGACGCTAATTCGAGGTTTCTTCCCGATGTCCGAAGTCCTCTCAGACCAGCAGCTCGAACTCATCGACGCGTACTGGCGCGCCTCCAACTACCTGACCGTCGGCCAGATCTACTTGATGGCGAATCCTCTTCTGCGCGAGCCGCTCCGCCCCGAGCACATCAAGCCGCGCCTGCTCGGCCATTGGGGAACGTCGCCGGGACAAAACTTTATCTACGTGCATCTCAACCGGCTGATTCGCGAGCACGACGCCAACGTCATCTATATTTCCGGTCCGGGTCACGGCGGCCCGTCGGTCATGTCGCACACTTATCTCGAAGGCACGTACTCCGAAATTTATCCGCGAATCTCCGAGGACAGCGAGGGGATGCGCCTGCTGTTTCGCCAGTTCTCCTCGCCGGGAGGAGTGCCGAGTCATGCCGGTCCGCATGTCCCGGGATCGATCAATGAAGGCGGTGAGCTCGGCTACTCACTGGTGCACGCGTTCGGTGCGGCGTTTGACAATCCCGACTTGATCGTCGCGTGCGTGATTGGCGACGGCGAGGCGGAAACTGGGCCGCTCGAGGGCGGATGGAAAGGCGTAAAGTTTCTCAACCCTGCGCGCGACGGCGCGGTGCTCCCGATCCTCCATCTGAACGGCTACAAAATCTCAGGTCCCACCGTGTTTGGCCGCGACGACGACCAGGACCTGGTCCGCCTGCTCGAGGGCCACGGCTACGAGGTCCACTTTGTCGAGGGCGAGGAGCCGCCGCGGATGCATCGCGAGTTCGCCGCGACGCTCGACCAGTGTTACGCGACGATTCGCGCAATCCAGGCCGACGCGCGCGCTCGTGGGCTCCAGAAGCGCCCGACGTGGCCGATGATCGTTTTGCGAACTCCCAAAGGATGGACCGGACCTAATGTTGTCGACGGCGTGCAGATCGAAGGAACGTTTCGGGCGCATCAGGTGCCGCTTGCCAGCGTGAAGGAAAATCCTGAGCATTTGAAATTGTTCGAAGCGTGGATGCGCAGTTACAAGCCGGACGAACTGTTCGATGAGCGTGGAGGGTTGAAGCCCGAAATCAAAGCGATTGCGCCAAAAGGAAATCGCCGCATGGGCGCGAATCCACACGCCAACGGCGGAGTCCTGACCGTTGCGCTCGACATCCCGTCGTTTACCGACTACGCGGTGCCGCTCGAGCAACCGGGCAGCGTCAAGGTTGAATCGACGCGGCCGTTCGGCAAGATGCTGCGCGATATCTTCACGCGCAACTCGAAGCAACAAAACTTCCGCTTGTTCTGTCCCGACGAGACCAACTCGAATCGCCTCGGCGACGTGTTCGACGTCGAGAATCGATGCCTGGTGAGCCGCGTCGAGAGTTATGACGATCACGTCTCGCCCAACGGCCGCGTGATGGAAGTGCTGAGCGAGCATTGTCACCAGGGATGGCTCGAAGGCTACACGCTAACCGGGCGCCACGGAATTTTCGCATCATACGAGGCGTTCGCGATGATCGTCGACTCGATGGCGACGCAGCACGCGAAATGGCTGCAGACCTGCAAGAGCGAGCTGCCGTGGCGGCATCCGATCCCGTCGCTCAACTACCTGCTCACCTCGACCTGCTGGCGCAACGATCACAACGGCTTCAGTCATCAGGGTCCCGGCTTCATCGACACCCTGCTGACCAAGCGGGGTATCGTGTCGCGAATCTATCTGCCGCCGGACGCGAATTGCCTGTTGTCAGTGGCCGACCATTGCCTGCGCAGCCGCGACTACATCAACCTGATCGTGATCGACAAGCAGCAGCATCCGGTGTGGCTGGATATCGACGCGGCCCGCGAGCATTGTTCGCGCGGCGCCTCGGTGTGGCGATGGGCCGGCAACGAGGACGGCAAGGAACCGGATCTCGTGCTTGCATGCGCCGGCGACGTCATGACCGAAGAGGCGATCGCGGCGGCGTGGCTGTTTCGCAAGTATCTGCCGGAAATGAAAATTCGAGTGGTGAACGTGGTCGATCTTATGACGCTGTTTCCACCGGATCGCCATCCGCACGGCATGAGCGAGGATTATTTCGCGGAACTTTTCACGCGCGACAAGGACGTGGTTTTCGCGTTCCACGGCTACCCGGGCGAGGTTCATCAGCTTCTGCATGGACGGCCAAATCCGGATCGTTTCCACGTGCGCGGCTACGTCGAGGAAGGTACCACGACCACGCCGTTCGACATGCTGGTGCTGAACAAGGCGAGCCGCTATCACCTGTGCATCGAGGGACTGCGCCGAGCGCCGCGTTACCAGGAGCGCGCCCGCGAACTGATCAGGATGACCGAAGCCGCGCTCGAGGCGCATCGAAAATACGTGGTCGAGAATCTCGAAGACATGCCCGCGATTCGCAACTGGAAATGGACTCCGAGTTGATCCGATGAAAGTAAGCCCGCTCGCTGGAAAACCCGTCGATCAATCGCAGCTCGTCGATGTCCCGCGATTGATAACCGCCTACTACAGCCTCAAGCCTGACGTCGCCAACCCTGCACAGCGAGTCTCCTTCGGCACCTCGGGGCATCGCGGGTCTGCGTTCGACACCGCGTTCAATGAGTCGCATATCCTCGCGATCAGCCAGGCGATTTGTCTGTATCGCAAAAGTCAGAATATCAACGGCCCGCTTTACCTCGGGATGGATACGCACGCGCTCTCGGTGCCGGCGTTCGCGAGCGCGCTGGAAGTGCTCGCTGCCAACGGCGTCGAAACAATGGTTGACAGCGAGGGCGGATACACGCCGACGCCGGCGGTCTCGCACGCGATCCTGACTTACAATCGCGGCCGCAAGAGTGGGCTGGCTGACGGGATCGTGATCACGCCGTCGCACAATCCGCCGTCCGACGGCGGCTTCAAGTACAATCCGCCCAACGGCGGCCCCGCCGACACCGCAGTAACCGATTGGATTCAGAACACTGCCAACGATTTTCTCAAAGCCAACCTCGCCGGGGTACAACGCGTTTCCTACGAACGGGCGCGCGCAGCTGCGACGCTTCACAATCAAGACTACATCCGCGCTTACGTCGGCGACCTGGGCAATGTCATTGACATGGAATCGATTCGCGGCGCGGGCGTGCAAGTCGGAGTCGATCCTCTTGGCGGTGCGGCGGTGCACTACTGGCCCGCGATGATCGAAAAGTACGGAATCAAGGCGACTGTGGTCAGTGACGTCGTCGATCCGACATTTCGCTTCATGACGGCCGACTGGGACGGGAAAATCAGGATGGATTGCTCGTCGCCGTACGCGATGGTCCGTTTGCTCGCGATGCGCGATCGTTTCGACGTCGCGTTTGCCAATGACACTGACGCCGACCGGCACGGAATAGTCACCCGCTCGAGCGGCTTGATGAATCCGAATCACTATCTTGCAGTCGCGATCTCGTACCTGTTTCGCAATCGCCCACGCTGGCGCAAGGACGCGGCGGTCGGCAAAACTGTCGTCAGCAGCAGCATGATCGATCGCGTCGCGGCGAACCTTGACCGCAAACTCATCGAAACCCCGGTCGGCTTCAAGTGGTTCGTGGACGGGCTGATCGACGGCTCGGTCGGGTTTTGCGGCGAGGAAAGCGCGGGCGCGTCATTCCTTCGCACCGACGGAACAGTCTGGACCACCGACAAGGATGGACTCATCTTAGGCTTGCTGGCCGCCGAGATAACGGCGCGCAGCGGCCGCGATCCAGGGGCGCTGTACGACGACTTGACGCGTCATTTCGGCGCGCCCGCGTACGAGCGTATCGACGCGCCCGCGACGCTCGCACAGAAGGAAATTCTGAAGAAGCTGACGCCGGAGAAGTTGAATGCTCGCGAACTCGCCGGCGAGAAGATTCTCAAGACTTTGACCGTCGCACCCGGCAATGGAGCGCCTATCGGTGGAATCAAGGTGATCGCGGAAAGCGGGTGGTTCGCGGCGCGTCCCTCCGGCACCGAAGAGGTTTACAAGATTTACGCGGAGAGTTTCCGCGGCGTCGATCATCTGCATCGGATCCAGGCCGAGGCGCAGGAGTTAATCGCGCAAGTCTTCAAGCAGGCCGCGTCGAGCAGCGGCAACTGAGGACCAGGCTTGCCGACTCGTCACGTCATACTCTGTATCAACGTCGGTTCGTCGTCGTGCAAGTTCGCGCTGTACTCTGTTTCGGGCGACGCAGAAACGATTGTGGCCGAAGGTAGTGCGGATCGAATCGGCTCCGGCGGCGGCAAGATCAGGATCCACGATGCCAACGGCCGTTCGATCGCCGAATCAGATCGTGAGCTCGCGCGTCCGCAAGTCGCCGTCGACGCGCTGTTCGACGAGTTCGAGCGTCTGAAGCTCCCGCGACTCGACGCTGTGGGACATCGAATCGTTCATGGCGGTCCGTATCACGTCGCTCCGGAGCTCGTCACGCCTGCGCTTATCGCTGATTTGAAAGCGCTCATTCCGTTCGCGCCGCTTCACATGCCGGGCGGTATCGAGGGTATCGAGGCGGTCGCTGCGCGGCATCCGAAACTCCCGCAAGTCGCGTGCTTCGACACCGCGTTTCATCGCGGAATGCCCGAACGAGCCGAGCGTTTCCCGATGCCGCGGGAATTGTTTGACGCCGGGGTGCGTCGCTACGGCTTTCATGGAATCTCTTACGAATACATCATGCAGGCTCTGGGAGCCGATGCTCCACGACGGTTGATAATCGCGCATCTCGGCAATGGCGCGAGCATGACCGCAGTGGCAGACGGCAAGTCGATCGACACCACGATGGGATTCACGCCCGCGGGCGGCTTCATGATGGGCACGCGGCCGGGTGATCTCGATCCCGGCGTGATTCTTTTTCTGCTCGATCAGATGGGATACGACGTCGCGCGACTCGGTGAACTAGTGAATCAAAAATCCGGGTTGCTCGCGGTCTCGGGCCTCAGTTCCGACGTGAAAACACTGCTGGACGCGCGGGCGACGAACGCCACTGCGGCGTTAGCGATCGAAATGTTTTGCTACCAGCTTGGAAAGGCGGTCGGGGCTTTGGCAGCCGCGCTTGGAGGATTGGATATGTTGGTCTTCACTGGCGGGATTGGCGAGCATGCCGCCGCGGTGCGAGCGGAAGTATGCGCCGGCCTTGCGCATCTTGGGATTGTGATCGATCCTCAACGCAACGAGGTTAACGAAGACACCATAAGCTCCAGTGACAGCCGATGCCGCGTGCGGGTCATCCCGACCAATGAAAATCTAATGGTCGCGCGGCACGCGGCCAGGCTGGTAATCCCGCCGGATGCACCAACTGTATAAGTCAGGCATTTAAGAGGGTGGACGCCAATGAAGCTCTACTACGCACCGCAGACCAGGGCACTCAGGCCGCTGATAATGCTCGAAGAACTCGCGGTCCCGTACGAGGTCGTGCTGATTGATTTCAAAGGCGGCGAGCACAAAGGCGTCGAATACAAAAAAATTCATCCGCATGGGCAGCTGCCTGCGCTGCAGGATGGAACGCTCACGATGTTCGAGTCGGTGGCCGTTTGCGCGTACCTCGCCGACAAGTTCCCGGACAAGCGAATGGCGCCCGCGCTCGGGACCGTCGAGCGCGGGATGTACTACCAATGGATGTTCTATTCGGTGGCCGCGCTCGAGGGGTACGCGCTCGACCGCGAGAAGATAAAGGAATGTTTCGCTGTTCTCGATCGCGTGCTCACCGGACGCGAATTCATTGTTGGCGACAAGATGACGGCGGCGGACGTGATGGTCGGCTCGGGAGTAATATGGCTCGAAGCGCACCACCATCTGCAGAATGACTTCCCGTCGCTCGACGCCTACGCGAAGCGTTTGCTCGCGAGGCCGTCATTCCAGCGCGCATTCACCCCGCCGGCCTGAAAGCCGTGATGAAGCGAATGCCAAATCGATCTGTATTGGCGCTGACGGTGGCTCTCATAGCGCTTGCGATCGCGCAAACGGCAGCCGCCAAGCCGCCGAATTTTCCCAATCGTCCAATCGAGAAAAAGTACTATGCTGCGGGTACCTGGGCCGTGACGGTCGGCCCCGGAGCTTTCTGCTGCGATTCGTCGGGCAACAAATTCGACGCGTACTATCCCACCAATCTTGGTGCGAATGGATTCAAGCATCCAATTCTTACTTGGGGAAACGGGACCAACGCAGTGCCGAAGCAGTACAACTACCTGCTGACGCATCTCGCTTCATGGGGATTCGTCGTGATCGCGACCGAAGACCAAAATACCGGCGTCGGACAGACGATCCTCGATGGGGTCAACTTCCTGGTCCACGCCAACAGCGACGCCTCGAGCATTTTCTTTCAAAAGCTCGACGTGAGTCAGGTCGGCGCCCTTGGCCATTCCCAGGGCGCGTCCGGTGCGATCAACGCGATGATCAAGTCGGCCGGCGTGATAAAAACGGTGATACCGATCGAGCTGCCTGCGCAGGTGTTCTGCAGCAACCCGGCCAACTGCCTCGACACCAAAAACGTGACGGCTGGATCCATTTTCTTCATCGACGGTTCCGCTGACACTTTCATTTCGCCGCCGACTCAGATTCCCGGCGTCCCCGGTGAGCAATCGATCGAGGCGTACTACAACGCGGTGCCGGCAGGCGTAGCCAAGGTCAAAGGCACCTTGATCGGTCCCAATCACAACGATGTTCAAGGTCAGCCTGATTGCAGTGAAGTTCCATTTTTTTGCTTCAATGGCGTGTATGGATACCTGGGCTATCCGACGGCCTGGATGATGGCGCGGCTCCAGGGCGACAACTTCGCGGCCGGCGCGTTTGTCAAACACACCGGAGAAATGCTTCACGAAACCAGGAACTGGAAGCTCGTCGCGAGCAACATTCCCTAGCCGCTGAAAATGTGCGGACGATTCACGATAACGCGCCGCGACGGAAATTCGCTCGCGGCTGAACTTGGCGTCCCGGCGGACTCTTTCGTCGACTATCGGCCACGGTACAACGTCGCGCCCACGCAGCAGCATTTCATCGTCAGGATCAAGTACGAAAATCGCGAAGTGATCCCTGCCACGTGGGGACTCGTCAAGAGTGGGTCGAGAGACGCCAGCATGGCGGGCAAGACAATCAACGCGCGGTCGGAGACGGTCGACACTCGGGGCGCGTTTCGTGACGCGTTCCAGAAGCGGCGATGCGTCGTGCCGGCTGACGGATTCTTCGAATGGACCGGACCGAAAACCGCGCGACAGCCGACCTGGTTCCATCGCGAGGATGGCGGCCTGATCCTGTTCGCCGGACTTTACGAGGCGTGGCAGAAAGAGCGGGGCGTGTGGGAGACGACGTTCACGATTCTCACGACCGCGGCCAACGCCGTGCTCGAGTCCTATCACGATCGCATGCCGGTGATACTGGCGGATCGCGATGCCGAGGATTGGATGGACCCGCGCGCGCCGGATCCTCGTGCGCTCAAGCGGCTGCTGGTTCCCGCGCCCGCTGATTTGTTGACCGCGACTCCAGTCTCGCCTGACGTCAACAATGTAGATAACGATTCGCCTGATCTGCTGCAGCCCGCCGGCCAGATGAGCCTGTCGCTGCGAAGCGTCTAGCCGAACGCATGCTCAATTGATGCACTTTCCCGCGCATGATAGTTGAATGGGTTCGGTCGCGACCACGACAAGGCGGCGTACCCAAGTGGTTAAGGGAGAGGTCTGCAAAACCTCCATGCATCGGTTCGAATCCGATCGCCGCCTCCAAAGCTCCGCGCCTGTGGCCTGACTGACGCAAGTCACAAAAACGAAGGGACCGAGCCTTTAATGGCCCGGTCCCTTCCAGAAAATTCGCTGAGATCAGAGGCTTCCGTTTACCGGAGCCTCAATTCATTGCGGTGCAGTCGGTCCACCATTCGGATTGAAGAAGCAAGCCGCATCACCGCGCGCTCCCGTAAATTGGCATCTGACGAGCGCTGCGATAGCGGCCTGTTCGCACTTCTTGACCGCCGCGGGCACGCCACCTGCCGCTGCGAGACACGCGGTCAGTTTTTCGGCGGCAACCTCTTTGCAGTTCAGCGCCGCACACTCGGCCCGCTCACTGCAAAGAATGATGTTTAGGGCAGGGTCTTCCGCGGGAACTGTGGCTTCAGGCGTGGGACCGCAGACCGGAGGCACCTGTGCACGAGCTATCGAGGATGGGGCAAATGCTCCGACCAGCAATGCCATCGCCCCTACAGCGATTAGTTTCGATATGAGCTTATTCAATAACCTTCTCCTCCCGTTTCTTTAGGTTTTAGTAAAGCCAATTAGTCATTGACCACTTTATCAGGGTATTTTCCTCTTCAACGAGTAGCAGTTTATTAACTGACTGTAAAGATGGTCCAGTAGCTAAATCTTCAGCTTTTTCATGACAGCTCGTGAGCTTGCCGGGGAGGGAAAAAGTGCGAACTCTGGTCTTCGACGCTGCTCGTCTCAGTTCGACTGCGACCGAAGCTTGTCGGCCATTAGCTCGGCGATCATCACGGTGCTGAGATGAGTGTTGGCGCGGACTATTTCGGGCATCACCGAGCAGTCGATTACGCGCAACCCTTCGATTCCGAGGACGCGGCATTCGGGATCTACTACGGTGCGTGGGTTGGACGCCGGGCCCATCCTGCACGTGCCCGCTGCATGCTGAGAGTCGAAGCAGTTTGCGCGCATCCAGTCGTCGAGCGCGCTATCGTCGGGCGGACCTTCAACCATACCCTGCGCCATCAGAATAGGATTGCCGAATCCTATCGCGTCGGCCGCATCGCGGATCGCGGGATGGCGCGCGAACTCGCGAAGGCGGTGAATGCCGTCGCGCATTCGGGCCAGGTCGCGCTCGTCGGATAGCATCCGGAAGCGCACGTCAGGATCGGTCTCGGGATTCGGCGACGTGATTCGAAGACGCCCGCGCGAATACGTCTGGTACGCGGTCATCCAGATAAAGCCGTGACCGCGAGTCATGCCGATCAGGTTCATCGCGATCAGAAACATGTCGTTCTCGCCCGCGCCCGCAAGCCCCGAGCTGTACCTGACGACGCAGTTGGTGTGACGCGAGTAGCGACTTGGGGCGCGCGACGCCGGTTTGAGCGCCATGCCCATCGCCAGCATCGGATGATCGATCAGATCGTTTCCGACTGGCAGGTCCGTGACGACGTGGATTCCGAGCGCGCGCAAATCGTCAGCCGGCCCGACCCCCGAGCGCATCAGGATCGCTGGCGAATGAATCGCGCCGGCGCACAGCAGGATCTCGCCACCCTCGACCCGCGTCCATCCGTCGCGCGTGCGAACGCGCACCGCCACGGCGCGGGTGCCCGCAAACTCGACGCGGTCGACTAGCGCGTCGCCCACGATGCGAAGGTTGGCGCGTCCGCGCGCAGGTTCGAGGTAGCGTCGTTGGTCGATACGCGCGCGTCGTCGCGGCGGTTCATCGCATACGGCGAGACTCCCGTGCCGGATGGTGCGTTGTGATCGTCGCACCAGCCGTAGCCTAAATCGAGGCACACGTCGCGCAACGCGCGGTCCGTGCCGCTCCATCGATCCTGCGGCGTGCGCCAGACTGGAATCGGGCCGCCGCGTCCGTGATACTCCCGGTCGCCGAAATCGAGATCGTCTTCGAGCTTTTTGAAGTAGGGCAGCACTTCGGTCCCCGACCAACCGGTGCAGCCCTGTCGCGCCCATTCGTCGAAGTCGTCGAGCATCCCGCGAATCGCGATCTGCCCGTTGATTGCGGAACTGCCGCCGGCACCGCGTCCCCGCCAGTAAGGCAGCGGCGATTGCACGTCGGTACGCCGCGCTTTCAGCGCGCCCCACTGGTACTTCTGCAGGTCTTCGGAGCCCAGAAGGATCGCGGCGGGATTCGCGACTCGCATCGCTTCGGGCGTATCCACCGAGCGATAGTCGGGTCCCGCTTCGAGCAGCAGCACCGAACGATGAGCGTCCTCCGACAGCCGCGCGGCGAGAGTCGCACCCGCCGATCCCGCGCCGACGATTACGAAGTCTGCCTTGTCGATTTGCATTTCACGCGGCTGTCGACGAACGTTACTTCTGCCCGTGCGCGGCGCCGAAGTAGTCGCCCCCTTTCAGGTGTGGGTGCTCCGCGCCCCATTTTATGTCGTGGTCAAGGCGCTGCATCGGGGGTATGTGCTTGGAGCACTGCACATAGGCTTCGGCGACTGCGACCATAACCCATCGTTCGAGATGTCCGCCGTCACTTTCGATGATGTCTTTTAGTACCGCGTCTCCGAGTATCGCTTCTTCGGCGGGATGGTCCTTCAGGAATTCCAGGAACTCATTGTTCTCTACTATTTGCGCGCTGCCGTTTATGTGAAGACCTATCTGGTCGCCGAAATGGATGAACAACAGACCTACGTGCGGATTTTCCGAGATGTTACCCAGACTTGCCATGACACCGTTGCCCCGGTACTCGGGATACGCGACGGTGCGCTCATCGAGGACCTTCACAAACCCCGCATTGCCGCATCGAAACGCAGAGTCAGCGTGTCCTTTGGCATCAGCTGTCCCTACGAACATCATCTCCTGTCGGGCTAGAAAGTCCTGCATCGCGGAATTGAGATGGTCAAGCACCTGGTGCTTATAAAACGCCATCGCGTGAGTCGTCTTGCCATACTTCTCTTGCAGGCGATGCTCACCTTCGGAGCCTGGAATCGCACCCGCATGATCGATAGCTACCTGAACGCTCACTTCTACTCGTTCTTCGATACGAACGACCAGCTTATCGTCACCACTCGAACCCATAAGGAGTCCTCCAAACGAACATTTGCGCTCAGGCTGTCAAGCCGCGATATGAGTGGCCTGAAAATAGACCACCAGCCACTTACCCGCGTGGCGCTGAAATATCCTGATAAACCTGAAGTTGTCGGTCGCGCTATGGCCAGACGTTTCGCTTATAACATTCGCGGTTCCGCGAGTCAGAGCCATGTCGCCCACAACAGTTACTACAAGGTCTCCTATCTCGATTTTCCTATACGCGAATGAAGGATCCTGGATTTTCGCTATAAGAGCCTTGCGATCGAAGGTGTGACCGTCAGTGCCGACATTTACCTCGTCAGGTGCGATAACCGAGTCCAGGAATCCGGTGTCACGAGTCAGCAGCGCCGTCCTATAGTCACTCGATAGCTGCTTGATTTCGGCTGCGTCATCAGCCCAGGCGTTGGTAGTCGAAATCCAAACGACGATTGCGAAGCCAACCACGACACCAACCATCCACGTACTTCTTTTGTTCAATCTTTAAATCCCCCGGACACGAAAAAGGTCGAAAGTCACCCACGCGCGAACCTAGCATGGCTATGGTGGCCATGTCGGGCGCTCGAATTCAATCTGGAAGGCTGCAGGCCGAGCCTCAGCTAATGCTAACACTCGCGCCAATTTTGCGAAGGCCGAGCCGGGCTGCGACTCGCTGTGACGATCTGTTCGACCTCGCCGTGCTGTAGAAGAGGGCGCGCCGACCAAGAGATGGGATCGATGACCAACTCGCCGTCACCGCAGCGGCGAATCCTCGAGCGCGGAACGGTGGAAACGTATAGACGCCGATCTCTGCGCCGACCTCGCCGATGCGGGCTGCGAACGCGATCGACGCAATCTCGTCGTCTTCGACCGCGACGCACCACGGCTTCCACAAATCGCCAACCGACTTGAAGCCCGCATCGAGCATGGACGTAGGCATTCCCCGGTCAGCGAACCGCGCCAGCATCCGCTCGCCCTCCACGGAATCACCGCACACGACCGTCGCGAAATGCTCATATCCAGGATCGTTTGGAAGTTGATAGATGATATGCGGCGCGACGGTTACCGCTCGCTCGCGAGACAACAGGTCGATGACTCTACCCGTGCATCGCGGCAGGACATCGGGGTCGCGCCACGCGGGCTCCTCTGCGGCAATGGCAAGCACACGCGAGGCGACATTCTCGCTCATTTCACGGTGGACGTGCGCGACGTTACCCTGCGAGCATCCAGCGAAGAACAAGCTCGGCCCAGGCGAACAATCGGGATCGTTCTGGCGCTCGATCCGCCCCGCGCTGGACATCACGAACATTGTCTCGACCTCGATATCGAGAAGCCGCAGATCGTCGGCGTCGCCGGCAGTTGTGACAGTATCCGTCACTTGCCCTTCGGATTCGTGCGGGAATATTGACGGAACTTTGCCAATAGCGGGAAACCCGCCGGCGTGTCGATAATCTGATCAAGTTCGAAGTCGACGACCCGTTCTGCGCCGGCGAAGTTGCGCACACGCTCGGGACTCCAATCGATCGAAGCGCGACCGGTAAGCTGGAGAGTCCGGCCGCTCTCAAAATCGATGAACAACAATCCCGCGTGCGCGTCGACCGTGAGATTGCCGAGCGTGTTGAACATGCTGTTACCGTTGTAATCCGGGTATGCGATGTGCCGTTCGTCGATTATCTTCACGAAGCCGGGGTTACCGCCCTTATGCGATACATCCGCGCCATGCTCGGGATTGTCGGTCGCGATGAAGAACGTGTCGGCGCCGGAAATCTGCTCTTTCTGAGCTGCTGTTAGCTCTGTGCCAAGCTGCGTCCCGACCGCTGCAGGCATTTGGCGCTGGCCGACAAATATTCGCTCCTGCATGTAGCGTCGACAGTTGCCGTAGACTTCCTGGGTCGTGATGTAGATTGCGCCGTCCTTGATTATGCCCCGGCCGTTAGCTCGTACGCGCCGCGATGCGACGAAGTCCGGCGCGAATAGGGCTGCGTGTCCCTCGGTCGCAAGATTGTGCAAAAGCGGATCACCGGACGATATCTGCGCCGCGATTCTGAGCGTGCGATCGCCGACGGTCTCGATGAAGCCGGGTTCCCCGGTCACCACCGAAGCCCAAACGCGACCGAGCTCACCGACTGTGCCAAGCACCGCCATCTGCCGGCGCTCGAGGAATTCCGCGACTCCCGCAGAAACATGATCAATGGTGCCTTCACCGACATCTTCCGCAATGTCGCGGACGCCGGCCCGTTCCTGGACCGAGATTTCTCCGCTGTGAAATCTCATCGAGTTCTATGGCGCCGGCGCGGGAGCCAGGTTGTGGTCGGGTTTCACTCTCAGCTTGACCAGGCAGGGCGGGCCGTCTTCGCCATAGCAGAGGTTGCTCACCTCGCCGAGTTTCGGGTCGCGGTCGTCGTGCGTGTAGTCGGGACAAATCCAATGGCCGCTTTGCCGGTAGAGTGCGACGGCGAAATATCGGCCAGCCGCAAGATTCCCCGCGGCTCCCGCCCCGATCGGGCGCTCGTTGACGATATCGAAACCGTCGTGCGCCGCGTCCGGCGAGTATTGCATGAAGAAGATTCGCCATTGGCGGCCGGGTTGCGCGGTCGCCACATATTCCATCGAGCGATCGTAAGAGAAGACTGGTTTGTCGCGACATAGCCACGGGCGCGCTTCGTCGGCAAACGCAGGCGACGCGAGGATCATCGCGAGGGCAGCGGCGGCCGACAAGTGTCTTCCAATTCTCAGAGTGCTCATTACTTTTCCCCGCCCGCGATCGCAATTATTCGGCCCACGATCTCGCCCAGGTTGGAGTCTTTGGGAGTGAAGACCGCTTTCACGCCAAGCTCGATCAGCGCTTTACGGTCGACCTCCGGGATTATTCCACCCATCACGAGGGCCACGTCGCTCGCGCCACGACTCTTGAGCAGATCGATTGTCTCTCGAGCGATCGACATATGCGCGCCCGCGAGGCTCGAGATCGCGAGCACGTCGACGTCTTCCTCGAGCGCCGTCGCAACCATCTGCTCGGGCGTTTGCTTGAATCCCGCCAGCACTACTTCCATTCCGGCTTGCACGCAGGCGTGTGCGAGCAGCTTGATCGCGTTGATATGTCCGTCGAGGCCCGCCTTCCCGAGCGCGATCCGAATTTTGCGCGACGTCATCGGAACCTTGAGCGCGCCGACGCTCACGCTGGTCTCGAGAATCAGTGGCGTATAGCGCCCTTGGCCGACGCGTACGAGCGAATCGGTCCATTCGCCGACGGTGCCGCCCGCGCGTGCGAGGTCGATGGTCGCCGCGATGAGTCCGCTATCACTTTTGTTGTCTGTGGCGGCGCGTTCGAGCGCTTCGCGGGCTTTCGACACGGCGCCCTGGTCGCGTGCGGCCCGCCATTTTTTTATCGACCCGATTCGTTCTTTTTCCTTGAGCGCTTGAGCGGCGTGGTCCGCATTCTGTTTCGGCGGCGGCGTGAGCCCGACTTCGCCGGTGAACGCATTCACTCCGATTTGCACCATCTCGCCGGACTCGACTTTCCGATGACGCTCGGCAAGCTGCCGCGTCAATTCACCGCTAACAATTGAAATGGCGCGCGAGTAGCCGGCTTCGCGCAACCTGAGTGCGATTTCGCGGGCGCGCGCCGCGGTCTCGTCGGTAAGCTTCTCGATGACCTTGCTGCCTTCGAAAATATCGCCGTAGTCCGCCAGTCCCGTTTCATGCATGAGAACCTGCTGCGTGCGCAAGCTCAGCGTCTGCTCGGACTGGTCGGGCAGGGCCAGCGCCTCGCGAAAGCCCGGCAACTGGAGTGCGTTAACGCGCGCGTCGGCCGAGAGCACGACCGGCAGCGCCTCGTACGCGATGCGAATGATATTAACTTCGGGCTGTGGCTCGGTGAGCGTGAGCGAACGCACCTGGCACCCGGCGCGGAAGGCAACGTTGTCGACGCCATATTCAGTGGAACAAAGCTCGCGCCACAGTTTGAAGTACGCGCGAATTTTGCAGATCTCCGGGACCAGCTCGATTCCGCTATTGATGAAAAATGAAATCCGGCGAACGGTTTGCTCGAAGGCGGCCGCGTCGAGCTTGGGTCGTAGAGCGTCGAGAATCAGCAGTGCGTTGCCGAAGGCGTAGCCGATTTCCTCGGCCGGGCCGGCGCCGCTTTCCATATAGTGGTAGCCGCAACAGTTGATCGGATTCCAGTTGGGCACGCGCTGAACGGCGAATCGAATCAGCTCGGTGGACAGGCGGAACGACAGCTCCGGGTGAAAGATCGAAGTGCCGCGCGCGACAAACTCCTTGAGCAGATCGTTCTGCGTCGTGCCGCGCAGCTCGGTCCATGGCACGCCATGCTTCTCCGCGACGACAAGGTAGAGCGCCAGGATGAACGGCGCGGTCGCGTTGATCGTCATCGAGGTGTTGATCGACTGAAGCGGGATTCCCTCGAACAGCCGCTCCATGTCGTTCCAGTGGCAAATCGAGACGCCCGCTTCTCCGACTTCACCGCGCGCGACCGGAGCGTCGGGGTCGTAGCCGTTCTGGGTCGGCAGATCGAACGCGATCGAAAGCCCGCGCTGACCCTGCTTCAGATTCGCGAGGAAGCGTTCGTTGGCCTCGCGTGCGTCGCCGAAACCGGCGTAAGTGCGGATGATCCAGGGTTCGCGTGGGCCGCGAGTGTTTTTCTCGGGTTCGGGCATCGCCACAAGGTTAGTTGTGGAAGCGGCAGGATTCCAGCCGCCTCGCAATGACGGGCGAATCAGCGGCGATGCGCGGCGCGGGACGCGGGTTCAGCTTCACGATAGCGTGCAAGCTCTTCGGCGATGCGATCGATCAGCTCGATTCCTGACAGACCGCCGTGCTCGGCGATCTCGAGCACCGGACCTCCGGTCTCCGTGCGGATTCGCGCGATCGCCTTGCGTGCTTCTGCGGCGCGATTCAGCTCGGACCTGGCCAGCGCGGCGAGATGCTCGAGGTCTCTTTTGCGCATATGGGGGCCGCGGCGATTTGTCAGCGTCGGTATGTCGTCAGCATCGAACTCGAAAGGCGGGGTGCGATTGAAAAGCACAGCGGCAGGCTCGAGGTGGATCTGGCTCAGCTGCGCGTGAGTCTCGATAGTCTCAGAAATGGAAAGACTGTCGGCTGTGGTGACCTGGATGATTGCGCAATTGTGCCGGTCGCGCATCATGCGTGCGATGTTGCGCGCCTCCTTGCCGACGACGCTGTCGCCAAACGTCGAGCGCGCAGCGGTCGGCATCTTGAGCAGGCTCATCGCCTGGCCACTTGCAGGCGCATCTACGACTATCATGCTCCGCGCGGGAGGATTCGCGTCGGCTCGCCCGGCTTCGTAGTAAACCTTCCCGAGCATCATCAGTTCGCGCAGTCCCGGCGCAGCTTGAACGAAAAATTGATAGAGGCGGCTCGCGAAGACCGCTTTCAGCAGCATCCGGCCCGGCACCACCAGGCGAAGATATTCCTCGAGCGCGGCGCGTCCGTCGAGCGTCATCAACGCGAGATTCGGCGCGACTTGCGTCGGCACGAACGACGACGCGACCCCGAAGGTCGCGGCCAGCGGGGCGCGCGCGTCGCATTCCATGACGAGGGCGCGAGCCCCGGAAGTTGTCGCGAGCCTCGCGATCGCCGCGCTCAGCGTGCTTTTGCCGACTCCGCCCTTGCCGAGCACGATCAGCACGCGGCGGGCGAGGATTTCGTTTAGCATTTACTCGGAGCGGAAGACGGAACTTACCAGCGGATCAGATTCGCTCCCCAGGTGAGGCCGCCGCCGCACGCATTCAGCATCACGATATTTCCATCGTGAATTCGCCCTTGTTCCAGAGCCTCGTCGAGCGCGATAGGCACGGATGCGGCGGACGTGTTGCCGTAACGATCGATGTTGGTGAATACCTTTTCCGGTGGCATGCCGAGGCGCTCGGCGACCGCGGAAATAATTCGCATGTTCGCCTGATGCGGCACGAACAAGTCGATTTCTTCGAGCTTCACGCCGGCGCGATCAGCGACGAGGCGACTGACTTCCTCCATGCTCTTGACGGCGATTTTGAAAAGCTCGGGGCCTTTCATCTGAATCGCGTCATCGGGGACTCGTCGCACTTCGGAATCAATCGTGTTGCGCGTTCCGGTTGAACGGACCGAGAGCAGATTCCAATGCTCGCCGGCGGAGCGCAGCAGGCTCGACAGCACGCCCCGATTTCCCGGCTCGGTGACCATCACGCATGCGCCCGCGCCGTCGCCAAACAACACCGCTGTGCGCCGATCGTTCCAATCGACCATGGTCGAGAGCGCGTCAGCTCCCACGCACAGTACCCGTTTGAAGTCGCCCGCGCGCATCTGGGCGTCCGCGACCTGGAGTGCATATACAAAGCCCGAGCATGCTGCGGCGACGTCGAATGCCGGTATTGACGTGACGCCGAGGCCGTACTGGATCTGGCAGGCGAAGGACGGGAACCCGTACTCGGAGGAGACAGTGCCGACGATGATTGCGTCGAGGTCGGCGGGCTTGACGCCGGCGCGATCGAGCGCGATGCGGCTTGCGTCGGTCGCGATCTGGGTGAGCGATTCACCCTGGCGCATCGCGTAGCGTTGGCCGATCCCGGTGCGCGAGCGGATCCATTGATCGGAGGTGTCCATGTACCGCTCGAGATCCTTGTTGGTCAGCGCGGTGCGCGGGACGGCCCGTCCGGTAGAGACAATTCTTGAGCCCATGATGAACCGGTTCGCTCTGGTTAGGCGGGCCTGAAGGCCAGCGTCGTGTTGGTGCCACCGAACCCGAATGAATTATTGAGCGCTATCCGAATTTTCGCGGGGCGCGGCTGGTTGGGCACGTAGTCAAGGTCGCATTGGGGATCGGGAACTTCCTGGTTAATAGTCGGCGGCATCATCCCGCGATCGATCGCCAGCACCGTGTACACCGACTCGATCGCACCGGCTGCGCCGAGCGTGTGCCCCGTCATCGACTTGGTCGAGCTGATTGCGAGTTTCGCCGCGCGTTCGCCAAAGACGTGCTTCACTGCTTGTGTTTCGGCGAGATCGCCTTGCTCGGTCGAAGTGCCGTGAGCGTTGATGTAATCGACTTCGTTGGGATCGAGATCGCTGTCCTCGAGGCACATCCGCATGCACTGGCCGGCGCCGCGTCCTTCCGGCGAGGGCGACGTGATGTGATAGGCGTCGCTGTTGGCGGCGTAACCACAGACTTCGGCGAGAATCTTTGCGCCGCGAGCAATAGCGGCATCGCGCTCCTCGAGGATCAACGCCGCGGAGCCTTCTGACATCACGAATCCGTCGCGCTCCTTGTCGAAGGGACGGCTGGCTTTGGCTGGTTCTTCGTTGCGCGTAGATAGCGCGCGCATCGCGACGAATCCGCCGACACCGAGCGAGGTGATGGCAGCCTCGGAGCCGCCGGTGATCGCGGCGTCCAGGTAGCCGAGTCTGATCATCCGGTACGCCTCGCCGATCGCATGGCTGCCGGACGCGCAAGCGCTGGTGGTCGTAAAGTTTACGCCGCGGGCTCCATAGCGAATCGAGATTTGTCCGGGCGCGAGGTTGCCAATCAGCTTGGGGATGAAGAACGGTGTGACGTGACGCAGCCCGGTGTCCATGAAGACCTTGTGGTACTCCTCGATGGTGCACAGACCGCCGATGCCCACTCCGATCAACACGCCGACGTGATCGGCGTTGTCTTCGGTGACTTTGAACCCCGACTGACGCATCGCCTGCTCGGCGGAAGCGACGGCATACTGGATGAAGGGGTCCATTTTCTTGACGTCGCGCTTTTCGATCCAGTCCTCGGGATTGAAATCCTTCACCTCGCCCGCAATTCGGGCGGGAAATTCCGAGGCGTCGAAACGCGTAATCGGAGCAATGCCGGACTGCCCCGCCATCAGGGCATCCCAGTTCTTTTCCACTCCGGTTCCGAGCGGCGTAACCAGTCCAACTCCGGTGATCACCACGCGGCGCTCAAGCATTCGTCTCATCAGTGCCCCTCATCCTCCATCGAGTTCAAGCTTAATCATCTAACAAAAAGCCCCCCCGGTCGAGAATCGCTACTCAAGCGCGGAGCTGGCCGCTCTTGATGAGTCCCGCTTTTACCTTATCGAGCGGAATCCTTTTTTCATGCCGCCGCGACCGCGAGACAAGCACATCCGGGGATGTCTTCCCATAGTCTCCGATGCTTTGTCAGGTCGATTTGAACGGCCACCTTTTCGGCCCTTCTCATCGGTCACGTACTGGATTCCGGTCATGGCTCCCTCGTCCTCCACGACAGCGTAACCAAATCTGACAACTCAATGGTAGCTCTGTGATCTTACGCCGACTGGGAGATTTGTCATCGCGCGTCGCCGGTTAAGATACGTTGGCCTTGCATCTAAACTTGCACGGATCAAAGAATCTTGTGGTGCCGCTCAGTAATTCTGCAGACGATCCGTTCACAAAACTCGCGCAAAATCTCGGCGAACTCGAGATTGTGATCGGCGAGCGTGCCCGGCCTGCGATCGCCGGAGTGCGCGAACGCATGCGCGACGCGCTCGCGTGCCGCGAACGGGGAGATATGGCAGGGTCGATCGCAGCGATTCGTCTTGCGATGGAACAATTGGCCGCGCTCGGCAGCACACTCGACCCGGAAGAAGGCGCAGTAATGCGGATGATCGCGGAGCGATTCACCGCCGCGCTCGGCGCCGGCCAAAAGGGTGAGGCGAAAACCAGCGTGGACGTGATGCGCCGTAAAGCGGGCGACACCAAGGACGACGACAGCAAAGACTGGTGACCACGGCTCTGGCTTTGGCGCAAGCGCGCGTCCCGCATGGGATTTGACGACATCCACTGGAGCGAAGAACCGAAACTGGCGGATTCGATGACCGCCCCAAACCACACGTGGTGAAATCTTGGCGACTGCAGCGCAAATCAAAGTGAACCGGTCCGACCTGGACCAAACCTGTATCAACGCGATTCGAGTGCTGACGATCGACGCGGTCCAAAAGGCCAACTCGGGCCACTGCGGATTGCCGATGGGCATGGCGCCGGTCGGTTACCTGCTCTACACGCGCTTCATGCGGCACAATCCGAAAAATGCAAAATGGTTCGGGCGCGATCGTTTCGTGCTGTCGGCCGGCCACGGCTCGATGCTCCTCTACAGCCTCCTGTATCTCAGCGGCTACGACATCACGCTCGACGACATCAAGCAGTTTCGCCAGCTCGGCAGCAGAACACCCGGGCATCCCGAGCATTGGTGCGTACCCGGCGTCGAGACTACCACCGGCCCGCTCGGCCAGGGCTTCGGCAACGGCGTCGGAATGGCGATGGCGGCGAAGCATCTCGAAGCACACTTCGAGCGCGACAAATCTGGGCTATTCGACCATCGCATATTCGGCATCTGCAGCGACGGCGACTTGATGGAAGGTGTCGCGAGCGAGGCGGCGTCGATCGCGGGACATCTCGGTCTCGGCAATATCATCTACCTCTATGACGACAACCACGTGACTATCGACGGGCACACCGAGCTCAGCTTCGACGAAGACGTGGTCAAACGCTTCGACGCTTACAAGTGGCATACGCAGGATGTCGCGGATGCGAACGATCTCGACGCGCTGTCGAAGGCGATCGAAAATGGAATTGCAGAGACCAGCCGGCCGTCATTGATTCGGGTGCATTCGATCATCGGCTACGGCAGCCCGCACAAGCAGGGGACCTCGGCCGCGCATAGCAATCCGCTCGGCGTCGAAGAGGTGAAACTGACCAAGGAATTCTACGGATATCCGACCGAGCCGCCGTTCTATGTCCCCGACGATGCGCTCGCACACTTCCGTCAGTGCGTCGAGCGCGGCGCGGAGCAGGAGGCGTCGTGGAGCGCAAAGTTCGAGGTCTACGCAAAAAAGCATTCCACCGAGGCCGGCGAATTTCAGGCGATGCTTGCGAAAGAGCTGCCCAAGGGATGGGATGCCGAGCTGCCTGTGTTCACGCCTAAAGATAGCCTCGCGACCCGAGTGTCAGCTTCGCAGACCGAGGCCGCGATCACGAAAAAAGTCTGGAACCTGTTCGGCGGCTCAGCCGATTTAAACGAGTCCACCTTCACCGACGTCAAGGACGGCGGCGATTTCGAGCGCGGACACTTCGAAGGACGCAATCCGCATTTCGGAATTCGCGAGCACGGCATGTGCTCCATCCTGAACGGCATCGCGCTGCACGGCGGTTTTATCCCATACGGCTCCAGCTTTCTGTGCTTTACCGACTACGCGCGGCCGTCGATTCGCCTTGCGGCGCTGATGGAACAGCAGGTCGTGTTTGTTTTCACCCACGATTCGATCGGCGTGGGCGAGGACGGCCCGACGCATGAGCCAATCGAACATCTCGCTTCCCTGCGCGCGATTCCTCATCTAACTGTCATTCGTCCCGGTGATGCGAACGAGGCCGTCGAGGCATGGCGCACCATAATGACGCATACGCACGGCCCGGTGCTGCTCGCGCTATCGCGGCAGAAGGTGCCGACGCTGGATCGCACGAAGATGGCCCAGGCCAGCGGTGCGCGACGTGGCGCCTACGTGATTACGGAGACGGCGGGCAGGCCTGCGGACATTATTTTGATCGGGGCGGGATCGGAGCTGTCGCTGGTCGTCGATGCGAAAGCGAAACTCGAAGAGAAGGGCAAATCAGTCCGCGTCGTGAGCATGCCCAGTGAGAATATTTTCGAGCAACAGGATCAGGCTTATCGCGACTCTGTGCTGCCGCCGAGCATTCGCCGCCGCCTCGCGGTCGAAGCGGGCGCGACGATGTCATGGTACCGATGGGTCGGACTCGACGGTGACATTATCGGCATGACGACGTACGGCGCGTCGGGCAAGTCTGAAGAAGTGATGAAGCATTTCGGCTTCACCGTGGAAAACGTCGTCGAGCACGCGCTGAAATTGCTCGCGCGCTAGGCGGGCTCGACCGAATTTTCAATCAGGAGCGAGCGAACAATGGCCGCCGAAAATCCCCTTAAGCAGTTGGAGCATTTGGGACAGGCCGTATGGCTCGATTACATACGCCGTCATCTGCTCACGTCCGCTGAATTTCGTCGCATGCTCGACGAGGACGGCCTCAAGGGCATGACGTCCAATCCGACCATCTTCGAAAAAGCGATCGCCGGGTCCACCGACTACGACGATCAGCTCAAGGTGCTCGCACCGACTGGCAAAAGCATCGACGAAATTTACGAAGCGTTGTCGATGGACGACATCAGGATGGCGGCCGACGCGTTCCGACCGCTCTACGACAAGACCGGCGGGACCCACGGGTACATCAGCTACGAAGTTTCCCCGACGCTGGCCAACGACACCGACGGAACGATCGCAGCGGCGCGCCGCTACTGGGATACGCTCGCGCGGCCCAACGTGATGATCAAGGTTCCCTCGACGCCCGCGGGTCTGCCGGCGATCGAGCAGCTGATTTCCGAAGGACGCAACGTCAACGTGACGCTGATGTTCTCGATGAAGCACTACAACGACGTCGCCGAGGCGTTTATCCGCGGCCTCGAACGCCGGCTGAAGGCGGGAAAATCAATCGAGAAAGTCTGGTCGGTTGCGAGCGTGTTCGTCAGCCGCGTCGAGACGCTGGTCGATCGCAAGCTCGAGGACAAATTGAAGGGCGCGCCGAACGAGGCGGTGGCTGCCCTGATGGGCAAGTCGGCGGTCGCCAACGCGCGGCTCATCTATCAGCGCTACCTTGAAATATTCAAGGGCGATCGGTTTAAGGACCTGCTCGCGAAGGGCGGCCGTCCGCAATGGCCGCTGTGGGCATCGACCGGCACCAAGAATCACGCCTACAGCGATGTCAAGTACGTCGAGGAGCTGGTCGGCCCGGATACCGTCAACACCATGCCGCCGGCGACGATGGATGCGTTCCGCGACCATGGCAAGCCGCGCGCGTCGCTCGAGGAGAACGTCGCCGAGGCTCGCGACATCGTCAAGCGCCTGGCCGCGGTCGGAATCGATCTGATCGAGGTCGGCGAGGAATTGCAGAAGGAGGGCGTCGAGTCGTTTGCGAAGTCGTTCGAAGATTTGGCGGCGGTGATCGCTGGACGGCGCGCCGCGATTGTCGATGGAGCGCGCGACAAGCAGACCATCTCGACGCCGGGTTACGAGTCGCAGGTTAGTGCGACATTCAAGGATCTCGACAAAGCGGACTTTCCAGCGCGGCTGTGGAAGAAGGATGCAACCCTGTGGTCCAAGGACCCGGCCGAGCAGGAAGCCATCAAGAATGGGCTCGGCTTCCTTACCGTTCCCGAGACGATGTCCGAAAGGGTCAAAGAGATCGCATCGTTTGCCGACGAAGTGCGAAACGCCGGCTTCCGCGATGTCGTTTTGCTCGGGATGGGCGGCTCCTCGCAGAGCGCCGAGCTGTTCGCCACAACGTTTTCGAGCGCGCCGGGTTATCCGAAACTTCACGTGCTCGATACCACGGTCCCCGAAACGATTCGGTCGCTGGAACGCAACATCGACATCACGCGGACGCTGTTCGTCGTCGCGAGCAAGACCGGCGACACAATCGAAACCGAGTCTCACTGCAGTGCGTTTTTCGAGCACGTTAAGGCAAAGTCGTCGAATCCTGCCGGGTCGCATTTCGTCGCGATTACCGATCCAGGAACGAAGCTCGCCGCGATCGCCAAGGAAAATAAATTCCGCCGTGTGTTTCTGAATCCTCCCGATATGGTCGGCTGCTATGCCGTCCTGTCCTATTTCGGGCTGGTGCCTGCCGCGATGATTGGCATGGACGTGGCGACGCTCGTGGATCGCGCGATTCGCATGACACACAGCTCCGCGGGATGCGTGCGAGTCGAGGAAAATTTGGGAGTGAGCCTGGGCGCGGTTCTCGGCGCGCTCAATAAAGCGGGTCGCGACAAGCTGACGTTCATTATTTCGCCACCGCTCAGCGCGTTCGGCCTGTGGGTCGAGCAGTTGGTCGCCGAAAGCACGGGCAAGAATAACCAGGGTGTGGTTCCTGTCTGCGACGAGCCGCTGGTGGATGCGAATTCCTACGGCAAGGACCGCGCCTTCGTTTATCTCAAGCTCAGCAACGGCGCCGATGCCGCCCAGGATGCCGCGTTCGAGGTGCTCAAGAAGGCCGGCATGCCGGCCGTTCAGATAACGCTGTCGGACAAGATAGACCTTGGCGAAGAATTCATGCGCTGGGAGATAGTATCAGCGACCGCCGCCGCCATGATCGGAGTTGATCCGTTCAAGCAACCCGGCGTGCAGGAGAGCAAGGACAACACCAACCGCATTCTCGCGGAGTTTGCGCGCAGCAAAAAGCTTCCAGCACAGCACCCGATTGCTGAGAAGGACAAGCTCGCGCTCTTCGCCGGCGGCGTCGCCGGAAATGCGCTGAAAGGCGGCCGCGACTTTCGCACGATGATTAAGGCATTCGTGAATCTAGCGCGGCCCGGCGATTACCTCGCCACGATGGCGTATCTGTCGCCCAATCCGACCGTGGACAAGGAGATCGCTGCGATTCGCAAAGCTGTGCTCCAGCGCTACGGCATCGCGACGACCTTTGGCTACGGGCCGCGCTGTCTGCATTCGACCGGACAATTGCACAAGGGCGGCCCGAATACCGGTCTGTTCCTGCAAATCACGCAGGACCATCGCGACCAGATTGCGGTTCCCGGTGCGCCGTACGATTTCGCGCAACTCAACCAGGCGCAGTATCTTGGAGACTTCCAGTCGCTGGAGGCGCACGGGCGGCGCGTGATTCGTGTACATCTGGCGGGCACGGATGCGATCGACGCGCTCGAAGCGCTGCGGCAGGAGATCGTTGCGGCTATCGCCAGCTAGTCGCGGCCGCGATCGCAGAAACAGAACGATCTGGCGCGGGCCAGCCGTCATCGGCTAACCTTGGAGTCTCACTCCATCGCCGGACGAATAGCCATGCCTGAACCCAAGCTCATCATCCTGAACGACGCGCAGGAGCTTTACGTCCGCGCCGCCGAAGAGATCGCCCACATCACAGGCGAGGCTATCTGCACCCACGGCGAGTTCACGCTGTGCCTCTCGGGCGGTTCGACTCCCGCCGCCACTTACGATCTGCTGGCGACGCGCTTTCGCCTGAGTGTCGATTGGAAGGAAGTTCAATTTTTCTGGGGCGACGAACGATGTGTCCCGCCCGATAACCCCGAGAGCAACTACGCGATGGCGAATCGCACGATGCTGAGCAAGCTCGCGCTCAGGCCGGACCAGGTGCATCGGATGCGAGGCGAGGACCCGCCAGCCTCGGCCGCTGCCGCATACGAAGGGGAGTTGCGAAAATCGTTCGGCCTCGGCGACGGTGAATTCCCGCGCTTCGACCTGGTGCTGCTGGGGCTTGGCGACAATCGCCATACCGCGTCGCTGTTTCCGGGCGATCCCGCGATTCACGAAACTCAGCGCCTGGTGGTCGCGGTCGAGGTCGATGCCGAACCGCGCAAGCGCCTCACGATCACGCCGCCCGTCATCAACAAGGCGGCGTGCGTGATGTTCCTGGTGGCGGGACAGGGGAAGGCGGCGGCGGTAAAGGACGTCCTCGAGGGACCGCGCGACCCAGACAAGTTTCCCGCGCAGATCGTCGCTCCCCAAAACGGCGAAGTCATCTGGCTGCTGGACAAGGCCGCCGCGAGTCTGCTTTCGCCGCGCTGATTCGAACCGGCAGCCGCCATGCGATTCATCCTGCGCCACTTCACCGCGATTCTTATCCTTGCCGCCATCGCCGGCTGGGCGCTGTTTTATCTGCCGTACACCCCTACCTGGGCCATGCTCCGAATGAAGCAGGCGATCGACGCACGCGACGGCAACGAAGCCGCCAAGTATGTCGATTTCGAAAGCGTCGTGAAGAACGCGGGCCACGAGATGGTGCAGAAGCAGGGTGGGACCGATCCGTTGAGCGCGATGATTGGCAACGCCGCGGTCGATCTTCTCACCAAGCCGATGGCGCAGGTAACGCAGGCGTGGGCGGTCAAGAAAGTGGATGACGGTGCGCGCGAGGTGCAGATGCCGGGCGCGGCTGTGGCGGCGTCGATTGTGATCTTGCACCGAAACGCCGACACCGCGTGGACGGATTTCAAGGACAACAAGGGGCAGGAATGGGAGATCCATCTGGCGCGGGGTGACGACGGCTACTGGCGCGTGACCGAGGTCAAGAACATCGCGGAACTACTCCAGAAGCTCCAGCAAAACCAACAAAAAGGTCTCAACTCGCCCTAGCATCCTGATTACGGGAATGTTTCGCCCGTCGTTCGCGCACCTGCGTTTACTCTGCGCCGAGCGACAGCTACAATAGGATTCCGCGCGGGCGAACCTTAGGAGGCTCGGCCGCGTTTTAATATTCAGCACAAAATGAGACGTTCAGACATAAGAAATCTAGCGATAGTCGCCCACGTCGATCATGGCAAAACCACTTTGGTCGATGCGATGCTGCGGCAGTCGGGCGTTTTCCGCGCCAACGAGCAGGTGATCGATCGCGTCATGGACTCCAACGCGCTCGAACGCGAACGCGGCATCACGATCATGGCCAAGAACACCTCGATCCTGTGGGGTGAGACGCGCATCAACATCGTCGATACTCCCGGCCACTCGGATTTCGGCGGCGAGGTCGAGCGCACGCTGTCGATGGTCGACGGCGTGTTGCTGCTGGTTGATGCGTGCGAGGGGCCGCTGCCGCAGACGCGTTTCGTACTCAAAAAAGCGCTCGAATCGAACCTGCCCGCGATTCTCTGCATCAACAAGATCGATCGTGCCGACGCGCGCGCGCCCGAAGTGCTCGACGAGGTCTACGATCTGTTCATCGACCTCGGCGCCAGCGAAAACCAGCTCGACTTCCCGGTGCTCTACACGCAGGCGCGGGCCGGCACCGCGTCGCTCAAGCTCGACGTCCCGAGCGAGAACCTGGTGCCGCTGTTCGACGCGATCGTCGCGCATCTGCCGGGCCCCGAAGTCGATCCCGACGCGACGCTGCAATTCCAGGTCAATAACATCGACTACGATGACTACGTCGGACGCCTCGCGGTCGGTAGGATCATCGCCGGCTCGATGACGGCGTCGCAGAATTATTCGCTATGCCGGCGCGACGGCAAGACCGCGGTCTGCAAGGTCGCTCACATCTACGGCTGGCAGGGGCTGACGCGCGTCGAGCGCGAAACTGCCAGCGCGGGTGAGATAGTGATCGTGGCGGGCGTCGAGGACATTGCGATCGGTGAAACGATCGCAGACCTCGAGAATCCGCGCCCGCTGCCCCCGATTCGCATCGACGAGCCCACGGTGGCGATGACCTTCTCGGTGAACAATTCACCATGGGCGGGCCGCGAGGGAGAGTTCGTTACCTCGCGCAAGCTGGGCGAGCGAATCGAATTCGAAGCGCGGCGCAACGTCAGCACTCGCGTCGAGCAGTTGTCGCCGGAAGCGTGGCGCGTGATGGGTCGCGGCGAGTTGCAGCTCGCCGTGATTATCGAAACGATGCGCCGCGAAGGCTACGAGATGCAGGTTTCGAAGCCCACCGTCATCACCAAGCAGGCTGGCGGCGAGATCCTCGAGCCGATGGAGATGCTCGTCATCGACATCCCGTCGGAGTACATCGGCACGGTCACGCAGATGCTCTCGACGCGCAAGGCCAAGATGCGCACGATGGTCACGCATGCGAGCAATCGCGTGCGCCTGGAGTACGACATTCCCGCACGCGGCCTGATCGGTTTTCGCGGCCGCTTTCTCGAAAGCACCCGCGGCAACGGCCTGATGAATACGCTGTTCAACGGCTACGCGCCGTGGTCGGGGACGATTCGCTCGCGCGCCAACGGGGCGATGATTTCCGATCGCGAGGGCGTCACCACCCCTTACGCGATCTTCCATTTGCAGGAGCGCGGGATATTCTTCGTGGGACCGGGTGCGCCGGTCTACGAGGGGATGATCGTCGGCGAGTATGCCCGTGAGATAAACTTGCCCGTCAACGTGTGCCGTGAAAAAAAGCTCAGCAACATGCGTGCGTCAGGCCACGATGAAGCGATTCGACTCTCACCGGCGCGCATCCCGACGCTGGATGCGGCGCTCGAGTGGATCGACGAGGAAGAGCTCGTCGAGGTCACGCCCAAGTCGGTGCGGCTGCGCAACCGCGTCCTCAAGACGGCGCTCAGGAACAAGCATCGTGCGGGATACATCGACGCGCCGCCGTCGGAGATGGCCGAGAGCAACTGATCGCTTCGTGAGCCATGCGGACTTCGCCACGTCGGACGTGCCGATGGCGTCACGGCAATCATGAGACTGGCCCGACTCGCCGCGCTTTTGGCGCTGATCGCCGTAATCGTATTTGGCGGTTCGGCGGCGCTGATCGCATTCAACCAGTCGCGCATCGTCGTCTACGTTCTTGCCTCGGTCCGCAATCGCACCGGCGTCGATATCATCCCGCGCTCCAGCTCGGTTCATCTCAGCACTCACCTGATTGTGATCCTGGACCAGCCGCAGGTCCTCGCCAACGGGCATGAAATCGTCAAGCTGAAGTCGCTCCGCGCGATCATCTCTTATCATTCGATTTTCACCAGCACCGGCCTTCCGCTCTATCGGCTGACTGCGACCAGTCCCGAGATCACGCTGCCGGTGCGCTCCTCTGATGCGGCCGCGGTGCCGATCCCGCGTCCGGGTCAAGAGACGATATCCGCGCTGCAGGACGTGCTGAACGCGCTCGCACGAATCGCGTGGCGCGTCGAGACGATCGATGCGACGGTGCGCTATGCCGACGGCGCCGAGCTTGCCAATCACGTTGGAATCGTCGCGTACCGGACCCGCCACGAGCCTCTTTTGTGGCGGCTGGGGTTCAGCGGCTCCTTGCTCGGTCCGCCGGTTTCCGGCGCGCAGATAGCCGGGAAAGTCAGTCTGGGCACCGGGACAAAATTGGCGCCCGGCGAGTTCGCGCGTGGGCAGGTGTGGACCTGGGACGTTCCGCTCCAGGGCGTCGAGGCTGAGGGCTTCGCACTTGACGGCACAGTCCAGTGCAACCTCAAGTTCTCGCTTCATACAGATGGCTCTGCGATCGGGGAGAGCGATGCGGGCTCGCAGCAGATGCTCCTCAAGAGCGCACGGCTCGCCAAACCAATCGACCTGGGCGACTACTCACTGCACGCCGGGTTCGACTTTACCGACGGAAAATATGCCATCTCGAAAATCGTTTTGCGACGCGTCAACACGCCGGTCTTGTCTGCCGACGGCGAGCTAATCGGACCGCAGAGCCCGAATCCCGAACTAGGGGTCCACCTCGGTGGATTTCGCCTCGACGCCGCCGCCGTCAAGCAGAGATTGCTCTCAGTGCGACATCTGCCTGCCGACGTCGTCGACTTGCTCAACCGGCTGAGACCCGGAAAGGTCATCGTCGGCGATGCGACGCTTAGCGCTGCGCTCGACGAGATCAAGACCGCGCCACTCGACACGATTCGCAAGAACCTGGTGGTAAGCGGCACTATCCAGGACCTCGGGTTCGCGATTCCAGAGGATATGAAACTGCCGCCAGTCGAAAATCTGAGCGCTCAGCTTTCGTACTCGAAAGGCTTGCTCACGATCTCGCAGGGCACGGCAAAGTTCGGCAACTCTGCCGTCCATGACCTTGTCGCGACCGCCAATCTTGCCAAGGGAGTCGAGGGCGCGGACTACAAAACCAGCTTGAACATCGACGCGGACCTGGGCGAGCTCTATCCGGCAATCGCCAGGTTTCTCGATTCATACAAACTGCACGACCGCGATCGCCTCGAGCACTTGAGCGGCCGCGTAGAGGTGACTACGAGCGCATCCGGAAAGCTGAGCGTCAAGACCCTGGTGCCGCCCAAAACCTATCAGGTTCGCGCGGACGCCATCGGCGCAGTTATCAACATTAAAGGCTCGCCGGGGCCGCTCAAGGTTTCACGCGGTACCGTCGCCATCGTCCCGGGCTCAGTCAAGTTCGACCACCTGATGCTAGCGGCGACCGGCGGCAACGCGACGCTGGACGGTACGATAAATTACGCGAACCGCATCGTGGTGCGCGATCTGACGCTGGGGCTTCACGATTTTCCGTCGCAAACATGGTTGGCGCTGCTGATTGATCCGTCCGACCTGGGAGTGAGCGGGCCGATTGGTGGCAAAGTAATTATTAACAGCGATCCCTCGACTCCTTCAGGCATGACCCCCGAGGGCAAGCTGACACTCGCGAAGGGCGACGTGAAATTCAATTTCCTGCGCGCGCCAATCTTCGTGCAGGGTGCGACGCTCACGATGCATCACAAACAGGTCATCCTGTCGATGCCCGGCTCGAAACTCGAAGACCAGGCGATCAATTTCAAGATCACCGTTCCCGACTACACGCATCCCACGATTCGCATCGACGCTACGGTGCAGAGACTCGATCTCGAAGTGATGACCTTCATGCGGATGCCGTGGTCGCCCGCTACACCACCGATCCATTTTCCGGTTCCTTGCAGCGGGCATATCGAAGCACGGGCCGGAAATCTCGCGGCCTTTCAGATGACCGACCTCAAGACCGATTTTACCCGCGATCCGGCTGGCGATTGGCACGTCTACAACATGAGCGCGACGGCTTATCGCGGAAAGATGAACCTCGAGATTGTCGGCCGTGCCCCTGACAACTGGATTCACATGACGGGCAACGTCAGCGACATGGATCCGGCGCCGCTCTTCCTGCTGGGTGGGAAGAACAAGCAGTCGCCGCTGCTGGGCCATCTGTTTCTCGCCGCCGACCTGTGGGCCAACACCGATACGAACTTTTTCGAAACCCTTGCCGGCGATATGTCGATCACCGTCAGGGATGGAACCCTTAACAAGTTTACGCTGCTTTCGCGCTTGCTCAGTTTTCTCGACATCAAAAATTGGTTGAGCGCGCAGATTCCCGATCCACGCGTCAGTGGTGTCCCGTTCAAGACGATCATCACCGATTTCAAGGGCAAGGGTGGCCTCTTTTATACCGAGAATTTCGCGCTGCGCGGGCCGGTCATGGATATCACGGCGAACGGCAGTGTCCAGTTCGGCTCGGGTACGCTCGACATGCAGGTCGGCATGTTCCCATTCGACACGGTGGATTGGGTGTTGAACCACATTCCGGTGATTGGAGATCGGCTCGGCGCAGGCACCGGCAAACTGGTCGCGGCATACTTCAATGTTCGTGGCCCGGTGAGCGACCCGTCGATCACGCCGAAGCCGATCACGTCGGTGGCGGAGTTCGTCAAGAAAACTCTCGGGATGCCGATAAACATCATTCGTCCAAACACGATCAAGTGAGCCAGGGGGCCCAGTGAGAAGTTCGCGGCCGGCGCTGATTGTATTTTGCCGGGAACCCGTCGCGCATCAGGCCAAAACCCGACTGATTGGAGCGATGACGGCTGCGGGAGCGGCAGCGCTGTCCGACGCGTTCATTCTCGATGCGCTCGCCAAAGCTGTTTCGGTTAATTCAACGAGAATCGTTATCGCCGCGAGTGCGACGGGCGGCGTCGAGCGCAACAAATACTTCCATCGGCTGGCGCGGCGATTCGGCGCCGATCTGATCGATCAAGGAGAAGGGTCGCTGGGCAAGCGAATGGCGCGTGCTCTCGAGCCGTTCGCACCCGATGGCGCGCTGCTGATTGGCACCGATACGCCCTCGCTCCCGCGCGCGCTGCTAGCGGCCAGCCTCGAAGTGCTTCGCCGCCACCGCATCGTGATTGCGCCAAGTCTCGACGGCGGTTACTACGCTGTCGGCGTGCGAGGCGCGATGCCTCCGATCTTTACTGCGATTCGATGGGGCAGCGGTGGCGTCTTCGACGCAACTGTACAGCGTCTCGAGCGCGCCGGCATTCGTTATGCGCTCGGTCCCGCGTGGTACGACGTCGATCGATGGGCCGACGTGATGCTGTTGGCGGAGCATCTGCGAATTTCGGCGCAAGTGCGCAGTCGCGCAGGCTCGTCGCCGTGTCCCGCGACCGAGTCAGTGCTCAAGCGGCTTGGAGTCCTGCGCGACGATAGCTAGAGTAGCCCGATGCGCGGCAGGACGACCGCCGGTTCATGATCGAGCTGACTCTCTACACCAGAAACGACTGCGAATTGTGCCGCGAGATGGAAGAGACGATTGCGGCCGAACTGCCTAAATTCGATGCGCGCATCCGGCGGGTTGAGATCGACGGCGACGCCGATCTCGAAGCCCGCTTCGGAGTCGAAGTGCCCGTGCTGTTTGTGAACGATCGCAAAGCGTTCAAGTATCGATGCTCTCCCAGGGAATTGCGCAAACGCCTGCAACGCGAGGCCCGGAGCTGAAATGCCGCTTCGAACTCCCCACAAGCTGAGGGTGATTCTCGCAACCACCGGCAGCGAGGAGCAGGCCGTCTCAATCGCACGCGTGCTGGTGGGCGAAAAGCTGGCGGCCTGCGTCAACGTGGTGGGACCAATTCGATCGATTTATCGCTGGCGAGACGCGGTTGAAGACGATCGCGAATTCCTGTTGATCGTCAAGACTCGCGCGACTCTCTACATAAAAGTGGAAACGCGCATTCGCGAATTGCACACCTACGAGGTGCCGGAAGTCCTGGCATTGACTGCGGATCGCGGCTCGCCGCCGTACGTAAAGTGGCTGCTCGAATCGACCGCCCGGCCCGGCGGAGCTGAGAAGAAGCGGCGTACGTCGAAACGCGCCACAGCTCGCGGACGCTCGCGATGATCAGGATTGCAATTGCGGGCGCCGGCGCGATTACCGAGCGCGCGCACATTCCGGCGCTCCGGAGTGTCGCCGACGCGCAGATCGTCGCGATTCAGAGCCGCACCGCTGATAAGGCCGAGCGCGTTGCCCGCGCGCTTTGGCCGGCCGATGACGAGCGCCCGAAGGTCTATTCCAGTTTCGACGAGATGTTGACGCGCGAGCGACCCGACGCCGTTGGAGTCTTCACACCAAACCATTTGCATTGCGAATTTACGGTCAAGGCACTCGATGCAGGCGCGCACGTGCTCGTGGAGAAGCCGATGGCGCCCACTGCCGATGCCGCCCGCAAGATGGTCGATGCCGCGACGAGAGCTGGGCGCGTGCTGATGGTTGCGATGCAGCGGCGCTTCGGCGGAATCGAGCGCGCCATCAAGGACGCAGTCATGAGCGGCGTGATCGGCAGGCCGAATTTTATTCGCGCGAGGCTTTCGCACGGCGGACCTGAGTCCTGGGCGCCGGGACAGAAGTGGTTCACGATGGCTTCGGAAGCGGGCGGCGGCGCGATGCTCGATCTTGGCGTTCATGTTGCCGACCTCGCAATCTGGTACATGGGCGAGGTCGCTTCCGTCTCTGGACAGGTTGGCATCCTGGCCAAACAGATCGAGGTAGATGACACAGGCGCGATGATTTTGCACTTTAAGTCGGGTGCGATTGGCGTCGTCGAGGCGAGCTGGAGCAGCATGCCGCCGCTTTCCGCGATCGAGATCTATGGTAGCGAGGGCAGGGTGATGGCGGGCTACCCTCGCAACGACATCTCAATCCTCAAAGCCGACGGCAATCCCGCTCCGGGGTTTTCGCGCGACGAGGTGATGGGTCGTTTCGATCCACGCGATCTGCTGGCGCCGTTTCGCGATCTCGCCGCAAACTTCATCGGCGCCGTTCAAGGCCGCGTGAAGCCCTCGCCCGACGGGAGCGACGGACTTCGCGCGGTCGAGGCGGTCGAGGCTTGTTATCGTTCGTCGCGGACGGGTAGTCGAATCAAGCTGCCACTCGATTCATAATCCTCTGATGTTTCGCGAATCGATCAAGAAGATGGCGCCGTATCGGCCCGGTGAACAGCCGCGCCCCGGCCAGCGCCTGATCAAGCTCAACACCAATGAGAATCCTTACCCGCCGTCGCCGCGGGTGCGTCGTGCAGTAGCGAAAGCGATGGCGGGCTCCGCGCTGCGGTTGTATCCGGCGCCGCGAGCCGATGAGTTCGTGGCGAGCGCCGCGAAGATCTACTCGATACCGCAAAAAATGATCCTGGCGGGCAACGGCTCGGACGAACTGCTCGCGATGGTCTTTCGTGCGACGCTCGGCGAAGGCGATACCGTCGCATATCCGGTCCCGACCTACTCGCTCTACGACACGTTGGCGCTCGTGCAGGAGGCGCGAATTCTCCACTTTCCGCTCGGCGACGACTTCGAGCTGCCACTCGACGCGCTCGCGCAGGCGCGCGCAAATCTCACTATCGTCTGCAGTCCGAATTCACCGTCGGGCACCCTGACTCCCGCGCGCAAACTGGGCGCGCTCGCGAAACGCCTGGACGGTAGATTGCTCGTGATCGACGAAGCGTACGTGGACTTTGCCGACGAGAATGCGCTCGGGCTGGTGCGCCGCAATCGCAACGTCGTTGTTCTGCGCACGCTGTCGAAATCATATTCGCTGGCCGGGATGCGGCTGGGCCTGTGTTTTGCGCATCCGTCGGTGATCGACGCGCTGATGAAGGTCAAGGATTCATACAACCTGAGCCGACTCGCGCTCGCCGCAGGAGCCGAAGCGCTGCGCGACGCGAGCTGGATGCATCGTAATGTCGCGAAGGTGATCCGGACGCGCACTCATAGCGAGGCGCGGCTGCGTAAGCTCGGCTTCGTCGTACCGCCGTCGCAGGCGAATTTCATGCTGGCGCGGATGCCGGGACGCGACATGGCGCCGGTCACGCGCGGATTGCGCCGGGCCGGAATCCTGGTCCGGCACTTCGCGACACCGCTGCTGCAAGACTGTATCCGAGTCTCGATCGGGACGCCGGCCGAGATGGATGCACTCTTCAAGGCACTCGAGCCGTTGGTACGCGCAACAGCTTCAAAACGCCGCATCCGTGCGTGAACCGGTTGAGTGTGATGGCGGCGATCAAGCGTCTGTTCGGGAACTTTCGTCCCTCCCGGAAAAAATCCGAAGCGGAAACGCATTCATCGATTCAATGGGTAGTGGCCGGGCTGGGAAATCCGGGCGAAGACTACTCGCGCTCGCGTCACAACACTGGATTCATGACTATCGATCGAATCGCCAAGGCGAAAGGCGTCGAACTGGGCCGGCGCAGATTCAAAGGAGTGACCGCCGAAATCACATTGGCCGAACAAACGGCGCTCCTTGTCAAGCCGCAGACTTTCTACAATCTGAGCGGTGAATGCATTTCGGACCTGCTCGGCTATTTCAAAATTCCGCCCGAACATTTGATCGTTGTGCATGACGAGCTCGATCTCGAGGCCGGTCGTATCCGAATCAAGCAGGGTGGCGGCGACGCCGGCAACCGGGGCATTCGCTCAATCGGGGAAAGCCTGGGAACAACCGATTTCATTCGAGTAAGAATCGGGATCGGCCGTCCGCGCGGGTTCACAGTCGAAATGGAACCCGGCCGGCAGCCGAAGACCGAGGAGAACAAGGACTACCTGTTGCGTCCGATGACCGCTGACGAAAGAAAAGCATTGGCGCCGATTCTCGAACGCGCGGCGAATGCGGTCGAGGCGGTCGCGCAGCACGGACTCGAAGCCGCGATGAATCGCTACAACCAGCGCAGTTAAAGTACATTGAGCTACTTTTGCAGGCCACCTTGAAGTAACATTTTGTTTTTAATTTCTAATCATTCTGTTGACAGACCAACTCGCGCCGCGCTACAGCATCAACACGTTAGAGTCCTCGTCGCGTTGGGCGGATGAATTTCGCGCCCCGCTCGGATGGCTGCGCATTCGTGCAGGGCGAGAGGGGGGTCCGTCTGTTCGCCATCAGGCTCCACGCGCCGTGCGGTCTAACAATTTTACATTCAGGGGTAGGGGCAAACCCATGTTTGACGATCAGAAAACCCGCTTCAGGAGAGCGGAGGAAGCTCTGCGCTTTTATTTCCGCTTGCGCGAGCTGCTCCACAGCGGACGGACGCGCCGATTGGTGGCGGACGAGTTGCCGGCGGACGCATGTATCGTGGCCGCCAACGCGATCGATGATTACCAATGCATCGGATGGTCGATGCGGGGCCTCGACGAGCTCTCTCTGTGGCTGCTAAGCGAACTCTATGGGCCGACCTGCTTTGGCGTGCATCGGCGCACGTTTTCGCACGCGTGCAAGGCGGGCAGGTTGGAGTTCCCGGAGCACAAGTTCCGGCTCCGAGCAGTCGGCATTCTCCACGAACACGCACTCGGCGTGGTGAAGCGTGCGTTGCGCCGGTTGGGCATGATTCCCGAGCACCAATTGCAAACTGTTCGCGCCCGTAGAAGCCGACTTCGGACTGTAGCCAAGCGCGCGCGTTATCAGCGCCGGCAGGCCGTTAGTCGCGGATAGTTCGCGCTCGGCGAGCCAATAGTGGGGCGGGCGGGCTATTCCGCGCCGTCAAAATTCCTGTACGCTTGAATGCCATCAACACTCCGGCGTACGGAATTGACGAAGCAGACCGTGAACGAAAATCAGACTAATGAACAGGCTGGGGCGCTCGCCCGCGGCACCGTCGAGGTCATCTCTCCGGCGGAGCTTGCGGCCAAGCTCGCGCTCGGCCGGCCGCTCAGGATCAAACTCGGGATGGATCCGACCGCGCCCGATTTGCATCTCGGTCACAGCCTGACACTCAAGAAGCTGCGCGACTTTCAGCAAGCCGGCCACACGGTGATTTTCCTGGTCGGTGACTTTACCGCGATGATCGGCGATCCCACCGGACGCTCCGAGACTCGCAAGCCGCTGTCGCGCGAGCAGAACGAGCAGAACGCGGATACCTACCGCGCGCAGGCTTTCAAGATTCTCGATCGCGAGCTGACCGAGGTCCGCTTCAACAGTGAATGGATGAATGAGTTGGGTGTCCGCCGGCTGATCGAAATTGCGGCCAAAGTGAGCGTCGCCCGTCTTCTCGAGCGCGACGACTTCGAAAAGCGGCTCGCCGACGAGGAGCCGCTGTTCCTGCACGAACTGCTCTATCCCGTGATCCAGGGGTACGACTCGGTCGCGCTGGAAGCGGACCTCGAGATTGGCGGCACCGATCAAAAGTTCAACATGCTGGTCGGCCGCGAGCTGCAACGGCATTTCGGACAGGCCCCGCAAGCGGTCATGACGATGCCGCTGCTCGAAGGTCTCGATGGCGTGCGCAAAATGTCCAAGTCGTACGGCAACTACGTCGGACTGACCGACAAGCCCGAGGACATGTACGGCAAGTTGATGTCGGTGCCCGACCAGCTGATGGTTCGGTACTACGAGCTGCTCACCAACGCCACGCCGGAAGAAATCGCGGCAGTGAAGTCGGGCGGATTGCATCCAATGGAAGCGAAGAAGCGCCTCGCGCGCACGATTGTTACCGAATACCACGGCGCTCCTGCCGCGACTCGCGCCGAGGAATACTTCGAGAGCAAGCATCAGCGCCGCGAAGTTCCCGCCAGTGCGCAGGTCTACCGAATCGCCGAGGATTTGTGGATTTGCGAGCTGATGAAGCAGCTGCAGTTCACGCCTTCGACCAGCGAGGCTCGACGCCTCGTGAGCCAGGGCGCTGTGCGAGTGGACGGCCGCACGATAACCGACGTGAATTTTCGCTTCGTACCGGGGGAGCACAAGGTGCTCGAAGTGGGCAAGCGTCGAGTTGCGCGAATCGAACCGTAGTCGCGCCGGATAGGCTCAGTCTGTTTTGTTCTTTTCGGCCTGCGCCACTGCTTCGCGCAGTTTTTCCATCGTGCGCCCCAGAGCCTTCGTATAGCGCTGCTTGGTCCAGGTTCCCTTGGTGCGCATCTTGAGCCATCCAAGCTTTACCGCGTCGGGTTTATTACCCATCTCGCCGGTGGAGACTTCGATGATCGCGCGTTCTTCGGTGTTGAGTGAGTCGAGCACTTCGCGCTTGAGGTTTTGCAGGAACCCGGACTTGAGGTCGATATCGATCTTCATCGAAACTGCACTTCCACTACAGAGCCTAAACCATCGCATGCGCATCCTCAACGGCTTGACATTGCAAGGAGCCGGCATTACTCGCGGGATTGCGGAGAGAACACCATGAAACATTTTACCGTCGAGCAGCATGAAAACGTTCAAGTCTGGACCATCAGCAATCCGCCAATGAATTATATGACGGCGCCGATGTCGCAGGAGCTGCTGGAGCTGGTCGGACGCGCCGAAAGCGACGCGAACACTCGCGCGATTATTCTCACCGGCGGCATCGACGGAAAATTCATCACGCACTACAGCGTGGACGAGCTGGCCGCGATGGCCGCCGACCCGGCTGCGTGCGCACAGATCTTTCCAGCAGCGTCAGCCGGGTTCCATCGCATGCTCGACCGGATCATGTTGATGCCCAAGGCGGTCATTGCAGCGATTAACGGCGATTGTATGGGCGGCGGCTACGAACTAGCGCTCGCCTGCGACTTTCGCCTCGCGGCCGACGGCCCCTATCAGATAGGCCTGCCCGAGGCCGTGCTTGGGATTTTGCCCGGTGGCGGCGGCACTCAGCGTCTGCCGCGGCTGATTGGGCGGGGCAGGGCCCTCGAGGTTCTGCTTTTCGGCAATGTTTACAATCCGCGCGACGCCGAGAAGATGGGAATGGTAAACCGCGTGCTTGAGCCGGAAAAGCTGATGCCATTCGCGATGGACTGGGCGCGCACGCTGGCCAGCCGCCCGCCGCGATCCATCGCCGCGATCAAGCGAGCGGTCTATATCGGCGCCGACCGCGATCTCGAGTCCGGCCTCTACGTCGAGCGGATGGAGATGACGCAGTTGATGTGCTCGGAGGACGCGCGAACCATCATGACCGCCTACAACAAGGCAGTCGCGCGCGACCCCATGGCCGCCCGCAGCGAATTCCTCAAGGGCACCGGTGTGCCGCAGGCTAAGGGCGCCTGACGCGTCGCCCGAGACTATTCCTCTTCGACCGCCTGCCGAATGGCGTTCAAGATGAACAGGAACTGCTTGGGCGTCGACACGCGTCCGAGCATGTTCACCTTCTGCAGCACCTTCAGTTCCGTATCCGTCACCTTGTTACGCGCCAGCGTCCCGCGATCCCGCTGAAACTTGCGCCATGAGTCTTCACTCCGCTTGGAGGGCGAGGACTCAGACCCCTTGCCTACAATCCACTGCGCCTCCGGATGCGCGAGCAGGAACAGTCGCTTCTTGTCGAGCTCGAGCGTATCCGCGAGCCGGGACAGCAGCGACAGGGAAGGGCGGCGCCGTCCGTTTTCGAGATACGCAACGTGGCTGGCCTTGACACCCAGTTTGCGCGCCAGTTCACGCTGCGTGTATGCGTATGCGCCGCGCCGCTGCTTGAGGACCTGACCGAGAGTTTCTTTTTTCATAGTTCGTATTCCGCCAGTAGTGCCCATCGAAGTTTTGCGTAGTGGATCATTCCGGTCAGATAGTTGAAGGTCTGACCGGGCGGTAGTGAAGCACCAAAATCAATTCCGCACAATTCCCGCACGTGCTTGCGGATCCGCGCGAACGCCCTGTCTGGAAGCCTGTCTGCGCGCGCGACCAGCCCCCAATCCCATGTCACCGCGAACAGTCTGCGTGCAAGCGGTTCGGGATACGCGCCAAGGCTGACGACTACGTCGGCCGCGAGTTCGGTCGGCTCACCAAGATGCCTGCGGTGGGCGGCCTGGAAGAAATAGTGAACTCCATCGCCGGCGCTCCCGATCACCTTCGAAGTCACGTGATGCCCCATCTCATGCATGAAGGTCGCCGAAACCGCTCCCGGGTGATGCGCTGTGTTGAGGTAGATGAGCGGATGCTTGAGCACCTGGCGGGTCTTGTCGACGTAAAAACCTCGTAGCGCCATGCCTTCGGGTCCCCGATATGGAACGGCCTGAAGATGGATGCGCAGGTCCGAGGAAATCGCTGCCAGCTGGTTGGGCGTGGCGGCGCGAAGCTGTTCCCGATTCAACTGGGGCCAGACCTTCCTGGCTTCGCGGATAATAGCGCGCAATGCGCGGTAATCGAGCGTCCGGCGCATGACGCGCACGTAGTCCAGGCTCGCCAATTCCCGCAATTCCTGTCGCGGCTTCTTCCATGCCGCGAGTTCGAGCCGACCGGCCTTCCGTGCCCGCTTCAGGATCGCTTCAACCAACGCATCTACCGCCGAAACTCTCTCGCTCTTCAATGCCACAACCAGGCAGTCTCCCTAATATGAACATCGAGTGTACGGCGATACCTCACCGGGTTGCAAGCATCGCCCGGACGCATCAGTTTGGCTCTTGACGTTAACATCCTGCCTCTGTTAACCACACTCCGAGTTATCGTCCTACAACGGCTGCCGCCACTTACGTCACCAATTGACAGTTCGAGGACAGGGGATGGCACCGAAGGTGATCGAAAAGAGGGGACTTCGCCCATACCTCACGATCGAGTATCGCTCCGCTCTTTCAACCTGCCAGCGAGGGGCGCTCCTCTCCGCCCCCGTGCCGTCGCACAAACCCCAGTTCCATTCGGCAACGACGGGGAGAATCACCTCCCCGCGGCATGGAGGGAGGACGCAATGGAACTACGGCAACTGGTGACTGAAGGTGAACGACGGATCTTCGGTGAACGGATGGAGGAGGCGCGCGCGAAGCGGGGCGCACGCTACCGGGAGACTCGGCGATCCCACATCGGGAGGATTCATCTCGAATACGGACTGCTCTACGGGCTGTTCGAGCATGATGACGATTCTCCTGACCAACTGATGTCGGGATTCGTGATGCACGATCTCGCGAGCTTCCCGCAAAGTTTTCCGCGGCCGGATCTCAGCTATCTGCCGGCGCGATCAGTGCTCGAATGCGGCGAGCTGTGGTCGTTCGCGAAAGGAGCCGGGCTGCTGGCGCGGCGCGGAGCGACGATCCTCGCGGGGCTGATGCAGATCCAGGCATTCCTGGTTTACCCGACGGTCAAACCCTGGGATCAGTCCGCCTCATACGCGCAGAAAAACTTCGTGAAGGTGGGCGAGCCAATCGTGTGGCCGTATTGCGAGACGACCGACGGCGGCCAGCTATGGGTGCAGCCGATGGTGCTCGAGGGCGAACCGCTGGCCAAGCTGCTGCATCACGTGTTCACGCTTGGTTTCACCACCAGCGATTCGCTGCGCCGGATTCGTTTCGAGAATCCATTCCCGGTCGAGCCGACGCTGTCCAATCCGGCAATTCCAATCGCTCACAGTCTCGCCGCGGCTGAATCGATGGCTCCCCAGGGTCAGGTCGCAAACGGCGACGCGCAAGCATAGGCGAGCGATCCACCAAACCGGGCGGCGGCCGATCTTCGGGTCGGTCGCCGCTTCATCAAAACTACCGTAATTTCGAGACTAGCCCGCCGACGGCGGAGGAAGCTGTGGCTTCTCGCAGCCACCGCCGGTGGCGCAAGTCAGGCCGGCTCCAAAATAAATCGTCGCGGCCTTGGCTGGAAAGAAAATATAGTTGAGCGGCGTTTCGATCGGATCGAAAGGCTGCGGCGCCTGCGCTGCCTGCTCGGCGTGTGCCTGCTGCTCGACTTGCTGCTTGGTGTTGGTGCCGACCTGGACGTCCTGGACGCTGGCGACGCGGTTGTCGGGGCCGAAGATTGCCGCCTTACCCGGATCGAGCCAGACGTACCGCTGCACGCTCGCGCCGCTGTGGTCCGCGATGTTATCAGTCAAATCCGGCGGACCCATCGCCTGCACCGTCTGATCCGGCGTCATGCCGGGACTAAGCGTTCCACTTTTTATCGAGGAGCAGGCCACAACCAACAGCGCGAGCATCCCAACGCAGGTGCGCGCAACAAATGTCTGGAGCGTAATCATCGATTTCTCAAACCTCATATGGAGCTAACATACGAAGTCATCGGCGGCAACCAGCGCCTTGTCTTCGCCGCTGTCGTCGTCATTTTGTCACAGACGAATTCGCGGCGTTCAGCGCCGGCTCAGCTATCGCGGGAATCGCTGCTGAGATCGAGTTGGCCGATGGCTGTGCCATGCATGCGCCCGCCTGCGACGCCGTCAGCATCACAGATTGCCCGCCGGCTGCCGGTGTCGGACTCGCAAACGGATGCGTCAGATTGTAGAAGCCGTTGATAAATCGAATTCCCCATCCGCCGCCATTATCCATAAAGCCCGTCAGTTGGTTGTATAGCGTAGGATCGTTGACCATCAGGCCCGCGGTGCCCTGGCTCGAATTGATTTTCTGCAGGATGTCCTTCAAGTCGTGCGACGACTGGCGCAGGTTCGGCAGCACGTCGTCGGAGAACTCCTTGTTCTCCATCAGTTGCGGAAGGATTCCGTTGGCCTTGTCGTAACGCGCAATCAGCGTGTCCATCCGCGCGCTGGTCTGACGAATCGACGCCGCCGTCTGCGCGAGATTGTCCAGGAATTGTTTCCCGTCGGTCTCATTGCTCAGCATCGCGCCGATTACGCCCTGGCCGCTGTTGACCCGGTCCATCGCCTGGCTGAGCGCAACCGACAGCTTATCGACGTGGTCGAGCGTGCGCTTGATCGATTCCAGGGTCAGCCGACCTTTCGGTTCGTTGGCGTCCTCGCCGCGCACCAGCTGACTGACCAGACCGTGTCCCTTTTCGATCGACTCGAGTATCGAGCGCAGAGACCCGGAGATCGCCATCACGTTCGCGATCAAATCGTCGGTACCTTCGCGCTGCAGAATCGCTTCGTAGTCGATCGGATTTACCGACGCGAGAACGCTGTCTGGAGGTGCGGGCGGCGCCGCCGACGTGCCAGGCGTCAGCGCGACGAACTTGTCGCCGAGCAGCCCCATAGAATGTATCTGCATTATCGAATCGGTTCGCACGCGCTCGGCGGCGGACTCTTCAACCCAGATTCGCACGACCACGTAACCGTTCTCGGGCTCGGGCGGGAGCCTTATCGACTCGACAGCGCCGATTCGAACTCCCGACAGCGTCACCGGCGCACCAGTCTGCAAGCCGTTTATTCGCTCGAAATGCGCCTGCAGGGTTTCGGTGCGGGTGAAGAATTCCGCGCCATGGCCGATCGTCAGGATCGCGAAGCACAGGATCGCAAGCCCGGCCGCGATCAGTGCACCGACGCGCACGCGCGCATATGCAGAATCAGCCACGACTGCCTCGCGCCGCCATCGTCATAGCGCGATCTCCACGAACTCGCGCATCAGCTCGTCGCTGGTCGCGCGTACTTCGTCGGCCGTGCCGCTGAACCTTATCCGTCCCTGGTCGAGCAGCGCGAAGCGGTCGCCAACCATGAATGCGCTCTTGAGATCGTGCGTCACCACCACCGACGTAAAGCCCAACTGCCGCTGCAGGTTCCGAATCAGCAAGTTTATCTTGTGCGTCACCAGGGGGTCCAATCCCGTCGTCGGCTCGTCGTACAGAACCGCCTTGGGCTGCAGCGCGATCGAGCGCGCCAGCGCCACGCGCTTTTTCATCCCGCCCGAAAGTTCCGCCGGGTAGAGATGCTCGACGCGCGTCATCCCGACCATGTCGAGCAGCTCGGTCACGCGCCTCTCGATCGCGGGCTCGTCCATATCGCCATGCTCGCGTAGCGGGTAGCTGACATTGTCGAATACCGTGAACGAGTCAAACAGCGCGCCGCCCTGGAACACCATCGTGACCTCTTTGCGGACATCGGACATCGCGTCCTCGCTGAGATCGTTCAGGCTCCTGCCCTCGACGATCACCTCGCCGCTGTCTGGCCGCTCCAGCCCGTTGAGATGCCGCAGCATTACGCTCTTGCCCTCGCCGCTGCCGCCGAGCACTACGAGAGTTTCGCCCTCAAAGACCTCGAGATCGACTCCTTGTAAAACCGGTTTGCCGGCGAAACCCTTGTGGAGTTGCCGGACCTCGATGAACCTTTTTCGTCCGTTGTCCTGCATCAGATCGAAAGAAAAAACTTGGTTAAAAAGAAATCCGAAATCAGCACTGTGATCGAGGCGGCCACCACCGCCGAGGTCGTCGCGCGACCGACGCCGTCGGCGCCCCCAGTCGCGGACAGGCCCTTCGCGCATGCGATTATCGCGATCTCGAAGCCGAAGAACACCGACTTGCCGAGGCCGCTCAGCAGATCCTCGAGCCGTACATTCTGAATCAGCGAGCTGTAGAAGTAGCCTGCGTTTACCCCGAGCTGCGTGACCGAGATGACCAGCCCGCCGAACAGTCCAACCGCGTCTGCGAGCATCGTAAGTATCGGCAGCATGATAATAGTCGCGAGCACGCGCGGCACTACCAGCTTCTTGACGGGACTGGTGGCGAGCGATCGCATCGCGTCGATCTGCTCAGTCACCTTCATCGTGCCGAGTTCGGCCGTGATACCCGCGCCCACGCGCGCCGCGACCATCAGCGCGCTCAGCACCGGCCCCATCTCGCGCAGCAGCGAGAGCCCCATGATCCGGCTCACGTAAATCTTGGCGCCGAACTTCGCCAGGAACTGGCCCATCTGCAGCGCCAGCACCATGCCGGAAAAAATCGCGGTCAGATTGACGACGTTGACCGATCGCACGCCCACCGCGTCGAGTTGATCGAGCAACAGGCGGCCCTCAAACGGGCGTCGCACCAGGTAACGGAAAAACTCGCCGGTCAGTATTCCGACTTCGCCAAGTTCGTCGAGGAACAGGTATATTCTTTCAAGCATCGCGCCTGTCGATGCGAGCGTAAGCGAACCCAATGGGAGCAGCAATACGAAACTCTGGTCCCTGCCCGCGCTTCCTGGTCCCTCGCCCGTTATTTCACGGGAGAGGTTAGGTGAGGGTTCTGGTGATCAAGTAGAGAGCCAAAATTGAGTCGAGTGAATAACGACAACGAACTACTCTTCGTCTACGGCACCCTGATGAATCCAGCCGAGCGCCTGCGCCTGCTAGGCAGGCCCATCGACGCAACCCCAGCGCGGCTCTCCGGTTACGCGCGCGGCAAAAAGCGTTACTACTTCATCGCCAAAAAAGCCGAGGCAGTCACCGATGGCGCAATTCTGGAAGGCTTAAGCGCGCGCGACCTGGACATTCTCGACAAATACGAAGAACTGCCAACTCTCTACACTCGCGAACGAATCGAAGTGCTAGCCGCTGACAACCGAAAAATCGAATGCTGGATCTATCTACCGACGAGCTGGGCGAATGCTTCCTGAAAAGAGAAAACAACAGAAAAGCAGCCGGGATTCTTCGCTTCGCTCTAGAACGACGCAAGAACAGACAGATAACGAAGTTGTGGTCGATGCCGACACCTAACCCTTAACCCCTTGGCGACCGAGACTGCGGACCGAGAGCAAAGTAGTGCGCTGCGCGCAACTTTGCGATTGACACCGGGTGCAGGGGTCACCCCTGCCGAAGGAAGTGTGAAACCCACCGCGGGTTTCACATCAAATAGAGTGTATCCCTTTCCGCCTACCCCTTAACTTCCGCCGGTGGCGGTTTCGTCTGGTCTCCCCGCTTCAGCCCGAACTTGTCGATTCGGTACTGCAGAGTCCGGTAACTCATCGCGAGCATCTTCGCCGCCTTCGCGATCACCCAATCGTTGCGCTCGAGCGCTTGCAGGATTGCGTCGCGCTCGAACGTCTCGAAATTGAAGCCCTCGCTCGGTATCTCGTACTTGTCGCCGCGCTTGTCGCCGCTGCGCCCGGGCGTCTTGCGCGACAGGACTTCCTGCGGCAAATCGCGCGGTAGCACCTTGTCGCCTTCGCATAGCAGGATCGCGCGCTCGATCGCCGATTCGAGCTGGCGCACGTTGCCTGGCCACGAGTAGTCGAGCAGCACTTCCATCGCCTCGCGCCCGATCTCCTTCACCCGGCCTTCCGCAAGATGCCCAAATTTCGCGAGTGCGTGATTCGCGAGCAGCGGAATATCGCCGCGCCGCTCGCGCAGCGGCGGCAGCGTGACGGTGACAACGTTGATGCGGTAGTACAAATCTTCGCGGAAGCGGCCCTCGCCGACTTCCTCCGCGATATTGCGATTACTCGCCGCCACCAGCCGCACGTCGATGCGAAAGGAATCGTTGCCGCCGACCCGTCGCAGTTCTTTTTCCTGCAGGACCCGCAGAATCTTAGCCTGCATTCCCTGCGGCAGGTCCGCGATCTCGTCGAGGAACAGCGTCGATTTGTCGGCGCTCTCGAACAACCCGATCTTGCGCTCGTTGGCGCCGGTGAATGCGCCCCGCTCATGGCCGAACAGTTCATTTTCGATCAAGTTGTCGGGAATCGCCGAGCAGTTGATCGCGACGAATTGACGCGCCGCGCGTGGCGACAGCCGATGGATCGCTTTGGCGACGATTTCCTTGCCGGTTCCGCTCTCACCCTGGATGAGCACCGTCGAATTCGACGGCGCCACGCGCCGCACGAGGCGGATCACTTCCTGGATCGCGGGATCCTGCCCGATGATTCCTTCGATCTCGAACGTGCCTTCCAGCCGCCGCTTCAGCAGCTGATTTTCCTGCTGCAGGTTTGCGAATTCTGCCGCCTTCGCCACTCTGGTCACAAGCTTCTCGCGGTCGGTCGGCTTTTCGAGGTAGTCGAACGCGCCCGCCTTCATCGCCTGCACGACGCTGTCGGTCGAGCCATGCGCCGTCAGCACGACGACCTGGCTGCCCGGATAGGCGCTGCGCACTTTGGCGAGCAGCTCCTCGCCCGACATCCCCGGCATCATCAGGTCCGTCAGCACGACGTCGAAACGCGACAGCGCCAGCAACTCGATCGCGCGCTTGCCGACCGCCGCCTCCTCGACCGCGAAGCCCTCTTCGCGCAATGTGTCGGCGGTTATCTGGCGTTCGAGGTCGTTATCTTCAACGACCAGTACTGAGGCCTGCGTCATGATTGTGTCCATCTACTACGGCGCTGGGCGGAAAAGTAAAAGTCACCTTGGTTCCGTGTCCGTCCGCGTTCGGTCCTATATCGATTGTGCCGCCATGCGTCTCGACGATCGCCTTGGACAGAAACAGCCCGAGTCCGATTCCGTCGCGCTTCGTGGTAAAGAACGGTTCGAAAGCGTGTTCCGCTACTTCTGCCTCGATCCCGGAGCCGGTATCCGAAAAAGTAATCACCATCGAGTCGTCAACGCGCTGAAACGTGATGCACATCGTGCCGCCTTCGGGCATCGCCTGGATCGCGTTGGCCACGACGTTGATAAAGCAGGTGCGCAGTTTCTCCGCGTCCACGTTGAGAATCGGCGAGATTTCCTTGCATTCCTCGACCAGGTCGATCCCCTGGCTTTTCATTTTCGATTCCGACAGCGCCACCACTTCGTCCACCAGGCAATGCACGTCCGTCGGCGCCGGGAAAATCTCGATCGGCTTGCCGTAATGCAGGAAGCTTTGCACCAGTTCCGACAGCCTCCGCATCTCATCCTTCATGATGACGAGTTGATGCAGAAACGCTTCGCGATCGTTCGGCTGCTGCGGAGCATAGCGCGCGCGTAGCTGATCGAGCGCAAGGCTGATGAAGTTGAGCGGATTCTTGATCTCATGCGCCAGGCCGCCCGCCAACTGCCCGAGCGCCGTGAACCGTTCGAGGCGGTTCAGCTCCTGCTCTCTTGCGCGCGCGCGGCGGAGCTGAGCGACCATGTCGTTGAAGCTGCGCGTCAGCAGGCCGATCTCATCGCGTCGATGCGCCTCGGGGACCGGTTCCAGGCCGCGCGCCTCGATATTCTGCGCCGCATTCGCGACCGCGTGAATCGGCTTCACATAACGGTCGGCCAGGATGTATGCGAACACCAGCCCGATCGCGAAAATCGCAAACGCGAACATCAGCTCACGAGTTCTGCTCTCCGCCAGCGGCTGCGCGAAGTCGCCAAAGTTCGCCACCACCTGCACGTAGCCAAGCAGATGATCTTCGACCTCGACCGGAATCAGGTAAACCGTCGTCTCCGGCGAGAGCGGCCCAAGCTTGCTCGCTGGAATAGTCACCAGGTCATCGGGATGCTTAAGCTGCTCTGGCGTCAGCCATTCGGCCTGCTTGGGCCGCAGCGCTGCTCCGATGAGCCGCGGATTGGAGCTGTTGAGAATCAGATTTTCACTCGAAGCGATCGATACTTCGAGTCCCTCGGTATGGAGGTCGTGAACGTAGGTGTGCAGCCGATCACGATCCGTGTCGCCGACCGCGGTCAACTCCTGCACGCCGATCTGAATCACACGCGCGAGGTCCTTGACCTTCTCCTGCGTGGTCGCGACGATCGCCGCCTGAGTGCCCAGGCTCACCCACACCTCCGCCCCCAGCGTCAGCCCGAGCAGGCCGACCATCAGCACGATCAGCTTCGCCTTGAGGTTAAGCGCGGGAAAGTATGAGTCCATTTTCGATATCGGCGGGCGGGCCGCAGGCCACGCAGTAATTCGGCCTATCCGCTCTTGCTCACTGGTTCGTTGGTCTTGCGCAGCACCAACAGCCGCGTCGCATATACCGCGACGCTCAGGATCGCCACGATCATGATCAGGCGCTCGAAGCCGCCGATGTATCTGACCACTAACTCTAGCTGCTTGCCGAATACGTAGCCTAGCGTTACCACGATCGGCACCGATATCAGCGCTCCGAGCAAATCGTAAAACAGAAACACGCTCGGACGCACGCCGAAGGATCCCGCCGACAAATAAATCAGGGCACGCAGACCAGCCAGGAACCGCGCGTAGAAAATCGCGCGATGCCCATGGCGCTGCATGAAACCCCGGATGCGCTCGATCTGATGCTGCCGGCCCGGCCGCGCAATTCCGAAGTACCGTACCAGTCCCGAACCGAAGCGCCGGCCCAGGAAAAACAGCGAGTTGTCGCCGACCACAACTCCCAGCAGCGATACTGCCAGAGTGATCGGATAGCGCGTGACCCCGCGATGCACCAAATAGCCGCCCGCGAGCAGAGCAACGTCTTCAGGAATCGGCAGCCCAATTCCGCACAACATCAGAACGACGAACAATCCCAGGTAGGTGAAGTGTTCGATGTACGCGGAGATCAGTCCGACCAAGCTCAGCTCCCGTGGGCGTAGCGCGCGCGCAACGCGTCGCGGATTTGTTCGACCGCCATGCCCCGGCTTGCCATCGACTCTGCGTCGCGAGCCTCGCCGCAGCAGATCGCGCACGTGCTGCCGTGGTTATCGCGGAAGCAATCGAGCAGGTTCTTGTGGCCATCGGCCTTGTCGCATCCGCAGTAGCAATGCAATTGCGCCAACAACGCAGGATCGCGCTCCGCAACCTCGTACGCCTCGCGCACCTCGCCCTGGAAATTCTGCGGATCGAGCGTTATCCGCAGTCGCGCTCCCGCATCGCCCCCCGCGGCTATCTGCCCGGCTGACGGCGCCGCCTGCGTCGACATGTAGCCGGCATAGGCGATTGCTACCACCAGAAGCGCGGCGGCTGTAAGTGCGACAATTCCCTTGGTCCCCTTGAACATGAGTCTCTCCGCAGCCCGAAATTATAGCATCTCAATGAATCTAAGGCTTTGATTCGCGAAACTGTAGAGAGCTGCTGGACGATGAGGTCCGCGCCGTGTATGCGGCAGGCGTTTCAGCATACCCATGGCGAGTATCCTGCGCCGGAAGTTTCGCCGGTCGAGCGGACGGCCCAGGATCAGCGAGTACAGCTCCTCGAACTCGGCGAAGGTGAATTCCCGCGGCAGCAACGCGTACGCGATATTCGTGTACTCGAGTTTCGACTTCAGCCGCTTGAGCGCATAGGCCGCCATCAGCAAGTGATCGTACGCAAGCTGCGGCAGGCGCGTGACTTCGTACCACTTGCCGGTCTCATACTTGTCCGACGGCGCGCCCACGACTCGCGCGTCAGGAATCAGCGCCATGTACGCGACCGATACCACGTGCGCCCGCGGATCGCGCGACGGATCTCCAAACGTGAACAGCTGTTCGAGATAAGCGCCGCGCAGTCCGGTCGAGTCGTACAGCTCGCGCCGCGCCGCGTCGTCGAGCAGCTCGCCCACTCGCACCAGCCCACCCGGAAACGCCCACCGCCCGCGACCCGGCCCGCGCCGCAGCTCGACCAGGTAGGTCTGCAAGCGGCCGCCGTTGATTGCGAACAGCACCGTGTCGACCGCGACCATCGGCCGCGCCAGCCGTTCACCGCGCGCGACGACTTCCGCCGCGGCACCCTGTGCGTTCGCGTTCAGACGCTCAGCTCGAGCATTCGCTCCAGCGCCCGTTTCGCGCCCGAGCGCACGTCCTCGGTAAGTTCGATCTCGTACCGCAGATGGCGCAACGAATCGAGCGTGCCCCCCAGCGTGATCATCTTCATGAACCGGCATAGCTTGCACGCCTTGTAGAAGTGCTTGTCGGGAATCTCCATCAGCAGCCGATCCGACAGCCCGCACTCCGTCACCACCAGGAACTTATCGGCGTCGCTGCTCCGCGCATAGGCGACCATCGCGCTGGTGGACAACACCGCGTCCGCCAGCGCGAGCACATCGCGACGGCACTCCGGATGCGCGATCACCTTGATCCCGGGAATCGCCCGCTTGACCTTGTTCACCTCGTCCGGAGTTATCTGATGGTGCACGTAGCAATTGCCGTCCCACGAAATTACGCGCTTGCGCGTCTGCCCCTGCACGTAGTTCGCGAGATTCTGATCCGGCACGAACAGTATGTTGTCCGAATCGATCCGCTCGACGATCTTCGCCGCGTTGGCCGACGTGCAGCAGACGTCCGACAGCGCTTTGACGTCCGCCGTGCAATTGACGTACGACACCACTTTCAGGTCCGGGTAAATCTTCAGCAGCTCTTCCTTGCGATCCGCCAGCGCCTCGGCCGTCACGCTGTCCGCCAGCGAGCATCCTGCCTTCAAGTCCGGCAGCAGCACTTTGCGATCGGGGTTGAATACCTTCGCCGTCTCCGCCATGAAGTGGACGCCACAAAACACGATCACGTCCGCGTCCCGCACGTCGCGAGCGTTGCGCGCCAGCTCCAGCGAGTCCCCGACAAAGTCCGCGACCTCGAATATCTCCGGCCGCTGATAATTGTGCGCGAGTATCACCGCGCGCCGCGACTTCTTAAGGAGCTTGATCTCCGCGATCATGTCCGCGTAACGCTCGCACGTGTCCAGCGTGTAGCTCTCGTTGCCGAGCACCGCCAGCTTGTCACGCAGCGCGCCCGCGCTTGTCGCAGTCTCTGCAGATTCGTTCACGTCGATCCTCTTCGCTGTCCTCTTTGACCGTTAGTTTGCGTCAATCTGACGCTTACTCCATGCTGAGTAACGACGCAACCGTCTTTAATTTTGTTCCCCTTCCAACTATGGGAAGGGGTTAGGGTCAGGTTCCCGAGGGGTTAATGTGATGGATGAAGTATTGGAACGCGAGATTGTCGCCGCCGTCCGCCGTTTCGTCGAGCGCGACGTCATCCCCAACGCATCCCACCTCGAGCATCGCGACGAGTATCCGCATGCGATGGTCGCCACGATGCGCGAGCTCGGCCTTTTCGGCGCCACCATTCCCGCCGACTTTGGCGGCCTCGGGCTAAGCTTCCTGACCTACGCGCGCGTGATGGAGGCGCTGTCGCGCGGATGGATGAGCCTCGCCGGTGTCATCAACAGTCATCTCATCATGGCCTACGTGATTGCGAATCACGGCACCGACGCACAGAAAAAATATTTCCTGCCTGCGATGGCGCGCGGTGAGAAGCGCGGGGGCCTTGCGCTGACCGAGCCGCATGCCGGCAGCGACGTGCAATCGATCCGTACCACCGCTGTGCGCCGCGGCGACGACTACATTCTCAACGGCGCCAAGATGTTCATCACCAATGCGCGCAACGGTACGATGCTCGCCGTCGCTGCGAAGACCAATCCGCGCGCCGATCCTGCTTACGCCGGTATCAGTATGTTCGCCGTCGAGAAAAGCGATCGCGGCCCCACCGTCAGCCGCAATCTCGACAAGCTTGGCTACAAGGGAATCGACACGTGCGAAGTTTTGTTCGACGACGTCGCCGTCCCCGCCGCCAATCTGATCGGTGGTGCCGAGGGCGCGGGCTTCAAGCAGGTGATGAGCGCGCTCGAAGTCGGACGCATCAACGTCGCGGCGCGCGCAGTTGGAGTAGGGCAGGCCGCCTTCGAAACCGCGATTCGCTACTCGCAGCAGCGCACCGCTTTCGGCAAGCCCATCTGCCAGCATCAGGCGGTTCAGCTGATGCTCGCGGACATGGGCACCCGCGTCGAGGCCGCGCGCCTGCTGGTCGCCAACGCAGCCCGCAAAAAAGACGCCGGCGAAAGATGCGACGTCGAAGCGGGGATGGCGAAACTATTTGCCTCCGAGGCGTGCGCGAAAATCTCGCTGGACGCGATGCGCGTGCTCGGCGGCTACGGCTTCATGGCCGACTTCCCGGTCGAAAGATTCTACCGCGACGCGCCGCTGATGATGATCGGCGAAGGCACCAACGAAATCCAGGCCCTGGTAATAGCCCGCGGCCTACTATCGAGATATCCGATCTAAAAGCGAACCGATTTCCATCTGTCTCCTCGCCCTGCGAGGAGAGCGTTGCGTAACTTTCTGTCTCCTCTCCCTGTTAGGGAGAGGATGAAGGTGCGGGTCCTATTACAGCGCATTTTTTGCGCGCGATTCAGGATTCTGCTTCCGCCTTTGCCCCCTTCCCTCGAGGCCCGAAAACAGGGGCTAGGAGTTAGGTTCCCCCCTCACTCCCCCACCGCCAACTCGTGCAGCACCCGCGCGCATTCCAACGGATGCGTAAACATGACCTCATGCCCGCTCTTCACGAACTTGAGCGTCGGATTCTTCAGCCGGCTCGAAAAGTGCGGATGCCAGTTAGGCGCGCCCGCGATTGGCGTCTGGTCGTCTTCGCAAACGATATAGCTGCTCGGAATTCCGGTGGCGAAGTAGGGCGCCATCGCGACCGGCGTGAACATCGGACCGACCGGCTGCGGTCCCAGCGCCGACAAAACATATTCCTTCAACGCCGGCGCCATGTCGTTGCTGAGCCCGTCGAGAAATTCCTTGCCCATCAGCTCGATCGGAATCGATCGCTCCGGCAACGTCTCGGCCGCCGCCGCGAGCGGCGACGTCGCCTGATCGACGATCGGCTGCCCGTCGAGCGCCACCAGCGCCGTCACCCACACCACCCGTTTTATCCGCGACGGAATTTTCGCCGCGACCCCGGGAATCGTGAGCCCGCCAAGACTGTGCCCCGCGAGCACGACGTTCTTCAGATCGCGCCGCTCGATAAACTCCGCAATGCTGTCGACGTAGCTCTGAAGCGTAACCTTCGCTCGATCCGCCCGGTTCATCCCATGCCCCGGCAAATCGACCGCATAAGCATGGTCGCCCAGTCTCTCGAGTTGATTGATAACCGCCGCCCAGCACCATCCGCCATGCCACGCGCCATGCACCAAAACAAATGTCTCCGCCACAGTAGTACCTCCTGGATTAACTACCCAACCTCTAACCCCTTCCCATAGTGGGAAGTGGAACCGGATTTCCACTCGACCGAGAGCAAAGTAGTGCGCTGCGCGCAACTTTGCGATTGACCCCGGGTGCAGGGGTCACCCCTGCCCAAGGAAGTGTGAAACCCACGACGGGTTTCACATCAAAATAAAGTGATTTACCCTTCCCCTAAGCAGCGACCGGCGTAACTTCCTGTCCCTCTTTAATCGTAGCCGCCGGCACCACGATCACCATCTCTCCGCCGCTCAGCCCCTGCCGCACCTCGACGCCGTCCTGGAACTCGCGCCCGAGCACAATAGGCACCAGATGCGCCGTGTCGCCGCGCACGACCCACACCGAGCTGGCAGCGCCTTCTGTGACGATCGCTTTCTTCGGCACCAGCACCATCGGCGCAGCCGCCGCCTGCGTCACGATCGATTGGAATGTGACCTTCGCGCTCATCTCCGGCTTGATGATCTTCAAATCGGGCTGGAGGATTCTGACTTCGACCTTCACCGTGCCTTTCTGCCGGTCGGCCTCCGGATAAATCTTCACGACCTGCGCCGGGAACGGATTATCCGGGTATGCGTCCGGTATAACCGTCGCCGGCGTTCCCATCTTGACCTTCGCGATATCGCTTTCGTTGATATCGACTTCGCAGCGCAGGTCGCTCAAGTCCGCGAGCTGCACGATATCGGTCGCGCCGCCGCCGGCCTGGATTTCGCCGCCGAAGTTAATCGTGTCCCCCAATTCGCGATACTTCTGCAGCACGACGCCGTTGATTGGCGACGTGATCACAGTCTGGCTCACGTTGAACTTCGCGAATTCGATCTCGCCGTTGGACTTCTTGAGATCCGCATCAGCCACCGCCAGTTGATTCTCGGCGTCGTCGAGCGAGTCTTTCGATTGCACGCCCTCTTTGTAGAGCTGGCGCATCCTTTCCGCACGCGCGCTCTTGAGCACGACGTTGGCCACCGCCAGGTCGCGATCCGCGTATGCCTGCTTCAGCTGCGCCTGGTAATCGCGGTCGTCGATCCGCGCCAGCAGGTCGCCGACTTTGACCCGCTGTCCTTCTTCGATAGGCTCGGCGACTATCTGGCCAAGAATCTTGGTGCCGATCACGATGTACTTGTGCTGGGTTACGATATACCCGCTTCCTGTCAGCACGGTGCCGGCCTGTCCCGCCTGCTTGACCGAGACGATCGCGGTTTGCACTTCGGGCGGACGGCCAAGAGTCCGCTGATAGACGACGTATCCCGCCGCGCAGATCACCGCGAGAATCGCGAGCGTGATGGCAGCCGGGACCAGCCGGCTCGGCTTCTTCGGCTGGGCCGCGCGCGCAATCCGGAGCGACTCCAGCTCGCGGATATTCGGCCCTCTTGGAGCTTCGGTGGACAACGTCACACGCTCCTCAGCGCATCGACCACCGGCATTTTCATCGCCTGTCGCGCCGGCAGCCAGCCGCCTACGGTCCCCATCACGGCGGCGAAAATCAGCGCCTCTATCACTATGGCAAACGTCACGCGAAAGCTGAATGCCAGCGTCGAGAACGTGACGAAGTTGCCAAACGTGGTGGACAGCCCGTTTATCGGCATCGCGAGCAGAATTCCTATTGCGCCCGCCGCCACCGCCAGCACCAGCGACTCGAGCAGGAACGACGTCATCACCGCGATCGGTGCGAAGCCCAGCGCCCGCAGCGTCCCGATTTCAGTGGTCCGCGACGAGACCGCCGCGTACATCGTGTTCATCGCACCAAAGATTGCCCCGACCGCCATAATTACTGCGACGATCATCCCGAGCACTCGCATCTGATTGGCGACTACCGCCTGGTCCTTGTAGTAGTCCGCCTCGGTCTGCGCCTGCAGATTTATTCGCGGATCGTCAGCCAACCGCCGAATCAGCGCATCGGTGTCCGCCCCGGGAGCAAGTTTCAGACGCACGTCGGCATAGTATGCGCCGCGCTGCGCATCGTCCTGCACGTTATGGATATCGCCCCAGACCTCGGATTCGAACGAACCGCCCTCAGCCGACATGATCCCTACGACCTTCCAGTTGCCGCGTCCGAAGCGCAGCGTCGAGCCAAGCTGCATATTCTTGTAGTGCCCTTGCAGGCCCTTGCCGACGACCACTTCGTTGACCGAAGGATTGAACATCCGGCCCTCGATTATTTTAACCTTAGGATGGACTTTCAGTGCGATCGGCAGAACTCCGCGAACTACGATATTGTCGCGTCCGCCGCCCTCGCGTTCCATCAGCGCCTGCACCGGCAGTTCAGGTGAAGCGTCCACTTCACCGCTGGCTTCACGCCGAATCTGCGGCAAGAATTTCATAGCATCGAACTGATCGAGCTGAATCGCCGAGTAAGTCTCGGTAGTAGCCCCTTTGCGCAAAACGATAACGTTATCCGGATCCCCAGTATCGGAAATAGCCGAGTTCAATCCCGCGACGAGCGCCATAACGATGACGAAGACACAAACCACCAAAGCAATCCCACCACCGGTCATAGCAGTAGAAACCCGCCGCACCAGCAGCGATCGCACATTATATTTCAGCGGTATAGCCATCTAAAACATCTCTCCCTTCTGTCTCCTCTCCCTGTTAGGGAGAGGATGAAGGTGCGGGTCCTATTACAGCGCGATTAGCGCGATTCAAGATTCCGCCTCCGCTCTGAATCCCTCCTCACGCAACAGTCCTAAGCGCATCCACAATATTCCGCCGCGCCGCCGAGCTCGCCGGCACCATCGCGCTAAACAACCCTATCAGCGCAGCGACGATCAGCGTCTCTCCCAGCACCGTTGCCGGCATGTGAATCGTGCTGAGCGGGCCCATCGTGCCGCCGACCGAGAACACTTTCAGCACGATATACGCCGACCCGCATCCGATAATTCCGCCAATCAGACCTATCACCAGCGACTCCGCCAGCAGCAGCGACAGAATAGTGCGCGACGGAAATCCCATCGAGCGCATCACCGCTATCTCGCCGCGCCGCTCGCGTATCGACATCGCCGCCGTGTTGGCCGCCACCAACCCGATCGTCAGCACCACGATAAATCCCAACAGCTCCGCCATCCGGAAAAACGTGCGGTACTGATCCAGGAAGCTGCCGATAAACGCCGCTTCGGATTCGGAAATAGTCTCGGCCGAGGAGTTGGCAAAGCCTTCATCGATCGCCGCTATCACCTGCGGCACGTTCTCCGGCTTGTCCACCTTGACCCACATGTTATCGACCATCCCCGGACGCCCGGCTGCTTCTTCGAGGTAGTCTCTCCTGAACAACAGGAAGTTGGGCGGCGCCTTGCCGCTGATCGTGCCGACAATCACCAGCGTCACATTGAACGGGTAGAGCGTCCCGCGCAGCTGGATCTGCTGCCCGAGATGCAGATGGAACCGCTTCATCGTCTCGCCGCCGACCAGAGCCGCCGTGCGGATTTTCTTGAACTGAGCGAACTGCTCCGGGGTGATTCCCCAATCGGGCCACATCTTGTCGACGTTTTCGGGATCGGCAGCCAGGTTCGGAAACTGATCCGACACCTCGTGATAGACGCCGCCGAACCAGCTCTCCGGCACCACCACCTCGACATGCGGCACGGTGACGACCCGCTCTTTGTAGGCCATCGGAATCGGGTAGGCCAGCCCGGCCTTGTTATGCGTCGCGATTCGGGTGGACGACGCCGTGTTGCCGAGAATCTGGTTGGCAACAGTCGGCACGCTGACCAGCGCCGAGAAAATAAACAGCGAGACGGCGATAGAAAGCACGGTAAGAAAAGTCCGCCGCTTACTACGCACCAAATTCTTAAAAACCAGCGCCGTATACTTCATCGCGCTATCCTCTCAATCCCTCTCCCTCGTTCCATCCCCTCTCCCATAGGGAGAGGATGAAGGTGAGGGACCGTATTCAGCGCGCTCCGCGCGCGATTCAAGATTCCGCTCTCGATCTGCTCCAATCCGGTCCCCTTCCTACAATGGGAAGTGGTCTCCTCGAATCCGGTCCCCCTTCCCACCATGGGAAGGGGTTAGGGGTTAGGTTCCTGACGACTACGCATGCGCCGCAGCCTCCGCCGGCGCACCTCGCTTCCCCGGCTCAACTCCCGCCAGCACGCCCTTATCCAGCCGATAAACAGTATCGACATACCGCTCGGCGCGCGGATCATGCGTCACCATCACGATCGTCTTCTGGAACTGCCGGTTCATATCGACCAGCAAGCTCAAAATTTCCTCGGCCGACTTCGCGTCAAGATCTCCCGTCGGCTCGTCCGCGACGATAATCGTCGGATCGGCGACGATCGCACGCGCAATCGCCACCCGCTGTTCCTGCCCGCCCGACAGCTGACGCGGATAATGGTCCATCCTGTCGGCTAGGCCCACCACCTTGAGCGCCGTCTCGACATGCTCCCGCCGCTCAGCCTTGTTCAAACTGGTCAACAAGAGCGGCAACTCGACATTCTCGAACGCAGTGAGCACCGGAATCAGGTTGTAGAACTGGAACACCAGCCCGATATGACGCGCGCGCCAGCCCGCCAGGTCGCGCTCCTTCATCCCGGTGATCTCTTCGCCGCCAACCGCGACGCGTCCACCGGTGGCGTGATCGATCCCCGCAATCAGGTTGAGCATCGTCGTCTTGCCCGAGCCCGACGGCCCCATGATCGCGACGAAGCGTCCCGCCGGAATCTGCACCGTCACGTCGTCGAGCGCGCGGACCTCGAACTCGTCGCGTTTGTAGATTCGGGTCACGTGTTCGAGATCGATTGCGAACTTTTCGTCCATGACATCCTGCCCTTTGATCCCGATACCGGGGTCACTTTCCCGCCGCGGCGATGCGGGAGGGTTTAATCCGCGATGTAGCCCGCCGCCTGACTTGTATTTCACGCTTCAACTGCGAGCAAAGCCTCGCCAGAACCCGCGCCTTGGCGTCGGTAATCGCGCGTCCCAGCTCGACCGTGATTCTGCGCACGGGACTTGCGCCCGCGCGTCGCATTTCGGCCACCACTTGCGCCAGCACCGCGGCGCGTTCTTCGTCGTCGCGCCGCGCGCGCTCCAGATGCTCCAACGCCACTTCCGGCTCCTGGTCGGAAAAATAGATCTTCACCTGCGATTCGTCGAAAACGAACAACGGCTGCGCCGGCTCGCGCAGCATGCGCCCGAAATGCGTACGTCCCTTGGCGGTTATCGCGTAGACCTTGCGCGTGCGCCGCCCCTGAGCCTCGTTGCGCAGCGTCACCAACCCGTCGCTCGCCAGCTTTTTCAGCGCAGGGTAAATCGATCCGTCGCTGACCCGGTAAAAGAATCCGACCCCTTCCTGGAAGCGATTCTTGAGGTCGTATCCAGTCGCCTCGCCCTCGGTCAGAAACCCAAGGATCGGAAACTTGATATCCATCCGCGGCGGCGTCTGATGGAATCCGAGCGCCGACCCCGACGGGAACAGCATCGCGCCGCGATTGCTCCCGCGGTCGCCGTTCAATCCCGCCCTGATATAACCCTCGTGCATACCTATCGAGCCAATAGCTCGACTTGAGCTATGAGTCAACCAGTCGACAGGGATCAGGATGCAATTCGACTGCGGATGATTCTTCCAAGATTGCTCGAACCCGCAAGCGGCGCGACTCGCGCGCCAGCCGCCGCCAGCTCGCGCATCCGCTCGGGTTCCGGATCGGTGCCGAACACGACGTCCCAGATTCGACTGGTCACCCCGAAAATCGCGTCCGGCTCGCCCAGATGATGCGCCAGATGCCGCGCGCGCAGCCGCGCTTCGAACTCACAGGAGGGGCTGGAGAAATGAATCCGGTAATGGACCAGCTCGTAGACGGCGAATCCGGCCAGGATTCCGCCATAGAAAATCACCGCCGCCCCCAAACCAAACCAGGCCAAGCCACCGAATAGCACTAGAGTTGCCGGAATCCACGAGCCCAGCGCGAACACAGCGTGCGGATCGCGATGGTGCACGTCATGCAGCGGCGTCACGAACGTCCGGTACTCATGCCCGAGCACTCCGTGGATGACGTACTCGAGCAGTGTCCAGGTGAACAGTCCAGCTACCAGCAGGAGCGTATCGGCCAGCATTGATTCTGATCGTAGGTCGGCGCGTACCAGCAAGCAATGCAGCGATCAGCTTGCATCGACAGGACAGTGGCCCTTGACCCTCTATTCAAGGAATGGAATAGTCTGATCCTTCAATCCGAGGAGGAGCCCATTTTTATGTACGATTCAGCCAATCCATTTTTGAATGGCAACTATGCACCGTGGCGGGAGGAGAGTGACGCATTCGATCTCGAGATTGAAGGCGAGCTGCCGCGCGAGCTGAATGGCGCGCTGTACCGAATCGGACCGAACCCGCATTTCAAACCTCTCGGTCGCTACCATTGGTTTGACGGCGACGGGATGGTCCATGCATTCATTCTGCGCGACGGCCGCGCCGCGTATCGCAATCGCTACGTCCGTACCAACGGCCTCAAGGCCGAGATGAAGCAGGGGCGTGCGCTGTTCGGCGGCTTGATCGAGCATGCGCGCGAGATGCCGCCGGACCTGCCGCCGTTCAAGAACGCCGCCAACACCAACATCATTGGATACGCAAATCGGTTACTCGCGCTGTTCGAGGCCGGGCTGCCGCATGAACTCAAGCCGGTGACGCTCGAGACGGTCAGCACCTACGATTTCGGCGGCAAGCTCGCTGGTCCGATGACGGCGCATCCGAAGTTCGATCCCGTCAATGGCGACCTGATGTTCTTCGGCTACCAGCCGTTCCCGCCGTACGTGACGTGGTATCGCGCAGGCCGCGACGGCAAGCTTATCGAGTCGCGGCCGATCGACACCGGACTGCCGGCGATGATGCACGATTTTATTGCGACCGATGACTACGCGATCTTCTTCGTTTGTCCTTCCGTGTTTCACCTCGAAAATGCGGCGGCGGGAAAACCGTTGTTCATCTGGGAGCCGGCGCATGGCACCAAAATCGGCGTGATGAACCGCAAGACTGGCGACGTGAAGTGGTTCCATGACGAGGCGTTCTTCGTGTTTCACTTCCTCAATGCATACGAAGAGAACGGCTGGTTGATTGTCGATGGATGCAGGATGGATTCGCTCGACCTGACCGGCAACTCGTTCGGCGGCAAGCCGCTCATCTGGCGTTGGAATCTGAACTTGAAGGACGGCTCGATGCGTCAGAGTCAGACCGGCGGCTCCGCCGAGTTTCCGCGTTTCGATGAGCGCCTGGCCGGCCGCAAGCATCGCTACGGCTATTTCACCAACGGCGATACCGAGTCGCCGCAGAACGTGTCGAGCTGCAACGGGCTGCTCAAGCGCGACTACCAGACGGACAAGAACGAAGTTCAGGATCTCGGGAAACACTTCGCGGCTGGAGAGCCGGTGTTCGTGCCGCGCCGCGCGAATTCATCCGAGGACGATGGCTGGGTGCTCTCGGTCTGGTATGACGAGGAGCGAAATCGCAGCGAGATGGTCGTGCTCGACGCGCAAAACTTCGCCAGCGCGCCGGTCGCGAGGATCAAATTGCAGCATCGCGTGCCTTGGGGCTTCCACGGCAACTGGGTGCCCGCGCAATGAAGAAGACGAAGATCGAACGCGCGCTGCAGAAGAGCGATAGCACCGTGCGCCGCGCCAAGAACGGCGTGTCGGCACGCTCGGTGCCTTCGGCGCGCGAGACGCCGCGCGAGTCTGTGCGCGAGGTTCCGAATGGCGGGCTCGGCTTCCTGCGTTTCCCGGGCAGAAAGGCGACGCTGGATCTCGCGCTGCTCGGATTGATCGCGGAAGTGCCGGGGGTGTCCGGCTACGACATCATGAAGATCTTTGACCTGTCGATGGCGCATTACTGGCATGCGCATCCCACCCAGATCTATCCGACGCTGGAGCGGATGGAGGAGTTCGGACTGATCAAGCGGCGCAACGTCGTGCAGCGCAACCGGCCCAACAAGCGTCTGTACACGATCACGTCGTCCGGCGAGCGGCTTTTAATCGACTGGCTCGAGAGTCCGTTCGAAGGAATCAATCTGAAGCATCCGCCACTGCTGCGATGCCGGTTTTTAGGAAATCTCGGAGCCGACGGCGCGATCGCGAGTCTCAAAGACGAAAAGCGGTCGTGGGCGATCCATCTAAGACGGTACCGCGAGATCGAGCGGGATCATTTCAGCGGTGGGGAGAGCTACCGCAACGTGAACAAGATGTTCTCGATGTTCACGCTCAAGCGCGGAATCGACTGGATGGGTGAGAATATCAGGTGGTGCGATTGGGCGATCAATGAGATCGAGCGAAACCGCGAGCTGTTCCCGGCGCAGAATATGAAGACCGAGATGACGCCGCTGATTCCCTTCGATCCGATCCGGCATCGCAAGATGGCTAATGACGAGATGGCGGCGGGGATGAAGCGATACAACCGGCGCAAGGCGAGGGAGAAGGAGCGCGCGGCGGAAAAGGAAGCCACAGCGGAGGCACTGCGCGCCACTTGATTCAATGTGAAACCCGCCGTGGGTTTCACGCTTCCTTGGGCAGGTGTGACCCCTGCACCCGGTGTCAAGCGCAAAGTTGCGCGCAGCGCGCTACTTTGCTCTCGGTCAGGGGTTAGGTTCCGAGTCTACCTCGCCCGTTACGGGAGAGGCGGCCGACCGCATCGCGGTCGGTAGGTGAGGGTTTTGCAACTCAATTACAAAGGCGAGCCCGCGCACTTTCTTGTATCGGCCCGAGCGCAGCAAAGAATCCCGGCGCCTTCTTTCGTCGCGCACGTTCCATGTAGATGCCTTGGGGCATCCGGGTGGGCTCTTGCTCGCCGACGCCTTTAGGAAGGGAGTTTTTCAATTCGGACGTAGATTACGAATTCGCCCCGCTTGAAGTTCGCGGGTCCTATTCCGTCGGAAAGGCCGGCCGCGGCAAAGACCGATTCACCGGCCTGAGCGACGATTGGGACATTCCTGGGAAGCCCGGCCGACGCCCACTTAGCACTCTGCTTTGAGTCGCCAGTGACTCCGGCGGCGACGTGACCATGCGGAGCGAGTCGCAGACCGTAAACGACCAGAAAACCCTGGTTTGACAGCGTGATCGCACGCACGAGCGAGCGCTGCAAGTCGTTCAGATCGGTGGAAAGGTAGCTTCGTTTCCAGTCAGACAAGGCTTTCCAGTTGTCTCTGCCAGTCCTCATCAGGTCGATAGTCGCGTTGGCAGAAATGTCTGTGCCGTGGTCGACTAAGCCCGAATAGTTAAAAGCCTGAAGCGCGAAGTCGCTCAGGAAGAGGTTACATTTCGTTTCACCATCGGAAGGCTGATACTTCCGGTCTTGCGCGAGCCGGCGGGCGACATCATTCAAGGTCGAAGCGGGCTGAACTCGATAGACGGGCGCCTGGCCTTGGGGCCGCGGGCAGGTTGTCGGAGTCAGGACCGGAATCGGCGCCGGTCGCGGCGCGGGGTTCAACAACTCGTTTCTTCATATGAGTCCCGAATTGATTGGCACCACGCCAAGATGACTCGAATCGCGCCCGATTGTTATCCCTTCCATTAAGGCCGCTTTTTTGACAGAGTCGCGCGGAAATCAACCGCTAGTCAAGTCTGGCTTGGTTTGGGGGAGTTAACTGGTCTGGACGGAGATCCACACCGGCAGGCTTGCTCACCAGAGGGGGGAGAGAAGTGAAACTGAAGGCTGAGACCGCAGCAAGAGTCATCGCGCGTTACTGTTTCGGAAGCGCAACGGTTGCCCTTGCAACAATACTGCTATTGATGAGCGGCTGCGCGCCGATTTCTCCTCACGCGAAGTATCTGTTCGCACCGGAAGTGCGGACCTGCCCGGCCGAGAGCACCACCACCAGTTCCTGGTGCTTAGCGCGAGTAAAGGAGCCGAGCCCGAAGACCGTTTACGAAAGTTCTTGCGAAAGCAGCACAGAGTGGGATGCGATCCAAACCCGTGAAAAGTGCGATGAAACCGGAATGCACGTGAAATGCGACGGAAGCGGAAAACTTGAACAGTGCTACTCCGATGGAACCCATGAAAAATGCGGCAACGGAATAACCACGGTGACCGTCGCCCAAGGGACGGACTATGCTACCCAGGTTGAGGAAGAGTACGTAGGCGCCAAAGCAGAATACGGCTCGATTCCCGCGGCCGCCGGCTCTGCTGGTACCGGCAGGTGCGTCGGCGATGGCCTTAGGAGCTCTGGGCGAAAGCGCGTCTGCGGTGACCGCGCTCGGCTTTGGCAGCGCCGCGATTCTCGGTGGCGCATATTTGCTGTCAAGCCAGCCGCGCGAAAAAGCATACATGCAGGGAGCGGAAGCGCTCGAGTGTCTTAAGGGCACCATGCAGCCGTTCGACGTCGAACAGGGAAATCTCACACTGGGGCAGCTATGTCGTTTCGACTCCGAGTTGAAGAACAAGAAGGAAGAGTTGCAAAGGCAAATAACCGACTTTGCGGGAAATCTCGCCTCCTACCGGGCGGAACCAGACGGTATTCCAGATAGCGTTGCCAAGAAGAAGCTTTGTTATGGTGAAAAATTGCTCAAGGCCGCAAACGCGTCGCTACAAGCTGCGAACAAAGCCTACGACTCGAGCACGAAATACTACAACTATTCCTACGACAATTCCGGATACGAGATGGTGATTACCGTAAACTCCATCAACAACAAGGTAAGTACCGCAATGATAACTACCGAGCCGGACTTACACGCGCTCGCCAACAACTTAAGTAGTGTCATCCCGGAGTCGGCGCAAAAGCTGGCGGGAATCGACAAGAATGCCGCCGCCAGCAAAACCGCTGTCGAAAAAGCGGCGGTGGAGTTTTCCAAGGTACCGACCGCCGCACCCAGCGTTACTGCAAGAAGTAATGTTGTTCCGGTCCTTGACCGCCTCGCGCAAGATCTTTACTCGCGGATAAACGAGACTAACAACGCCGCAGAGGAGGTGGTAAATCGCACGCCGTCTGACATACTTCCCAAAGCCAAAGACTGCATGAAGGTATTCAAGGCATCGGGTGCGCCTCCCGATGTACTTACATTGAACCCTGCCGGCGACATCAGTTTGAATCCTGGAGAAAATAAGACGGTGACGATTTCGGGTGGTAAATTGCCATACGAAGTGAGGTGGTTGTGCGACTGTTACAACAGTGGCGTGACGGCACAAACCGCCTATCAGGATACTACGGCTACCATCGTGATTGCCGCTTCCGATAGCGCGCATGTCGGAACCACGTACCCACTGATGATCACTGATGCGACCGGAATCGGCAGTCCGATTAACGTCGTCGTCGTTTCGAAGAAGGCCGACAATTCAGAGACTCCAGATTGCCCCTCTGTGGAGGAGTCGACAAACGCCAGTCTTGCCGACGTTAAGACGATGGCCGAGTTAGCCGCATCCGTTCACGCGTATGCGGTTGCAGCTGCCGAGGCGAAGACGGCTGCCGACAAGGCTGTGAAAGCCCACAAAGCCAACGACGCCAGCGACGCGGCGGCGAAGGCCTATGCGGCTGCGGCGCAAGCGCAGTCATTGGCCGCACAAGCTAAAGCAAGTGCTAAAGGATCGAAGGATCCGATCATCCAGAATCTGGCTCAATCAGCCCGCGCAGAGAGCCAGAAAGCCGCCAAGTCGGCTGCCGAGGCGGCGGCCGACGCAGCGCGCGCCTCCGCGTCCTCGCAAACGGGGTCGTGAAGCCGGTAGCCTAGGATTGCCATGCTCGTCGTGAAGAGGCTGGCTATGACACAGACGCTGCGTTGTCGTCGTATCGGGGTTGCGGCGTTGATCTGCTTTGCGGCGTTGACGCTTCGCGGCATCGCGGTTGCGCAGGCCGTCGCTCCGACGGTTGCGCTGGCGCAGATTCCCGCTGCGACGGTTCCTGCTGCGGAAAAGCCGACGGTGGTGTCGTTCGATCCGACCGAGATTCAGCTCGGCAAATCTGTCGCGCTGCTGATTCCCGATCTGGACACGATCAAGGACAAGGACCATCCGGATCCGACGCAGGCAATTTTGTATATCAATGGGCATCCGATCACTGACGCGCATGCCCGCCGCGATGGCAACAAGTTGGTCTTCGATCTGCAGGAGAGCAGCGAGTCGGGCAAAACCTGGACGTCGGTGCTGGGAAGTCCTGATAGCCTTTCGCGCGACGTTGACCTCACTGTAGGTTTCAGCGACGGGACTAAATGGCCGTCGAAGGCGCACGGCAAGATCGTCGTAGTTCCGTTGGGGTGGTTCTGGTTCTGCGTGATTTTTCTCGCGCTGCTACTGATCGTATTCGGCTATCTCGCCGTCAACTCAAACATTCTAAGAGATGTCGAACCCGAGCCCGGCAACGATCAGAAGAAGACTCTCAGTCTGTCCCGGGTACAAATGGCGATATGGTTTTTCGTCGTGCTTGGAGCGTTCCTGCTGATTTGGTCGATCACCGGCGCTACCAGTATCTCGACTACCGCGCTGACGCTGATGGGGATAAGCCTGGGAACGGGATTGGCGGCTACGGTGGTGGATTCCAACAAGCGGACGGCGGCCAAGACGCAGGTTGACACTCTTACCGCGGAGCGCGGCGACATTATCAAGCGTATCGAGCAGCTACGCCCAGCCATAACCGCCGTCGCGGATGTCGTCGATGAGCAGGGCCTCCAGAGCGAGCTGAACGAGCGGACGGCGCGGCTCGCTGCGGTCAACAATCAACTGACCAGCGTGCGAAATTCGCTGGCGCCGATGGCGGCGCAGGGTGTAGCACTTGATTTGCTGACGGATGCTAACGGTGCGGCGCTCCATCGCTTCCAACTGGCAGCATGGACATTGGTCCTGGCCGTAATTTTCTTACATCGGGTTTACACGGACCTGGCCATGCCTGAGCTGGATGGGACTCTCCTGGCGCTTATGGGCATCAGCAACGGCACCTACATAGGTTTCAAGGTTCCAGAGAAGCAGGCTTAGGCAGAAAGGCTCGCAAAGTCCAGTGGCGAACAAGCTCGACCGCATAACGCAAATCGTGATCGTTATGATGGAGAATCGGTCGTTCGATCACATGCTGGGTTACCTCGCGTTCCCCGAGTATGGGCATCCACTGGCGAACGAGATCGATGGTGTGCCGAATGCTATGGAGCGCTACCAGGAAGAGCAGGTTTGCTTTCCCAAGGCGTTGGAGAATCCGATTCTGAGTCCAGACCCGCCCCACGAACGCTGCTACATACAGACGCAGATCGCGGGCGGCCAGATGAACGGTTTCGTGACCAGCTATCGAGACTACCTTATAGCGAGCAACCAACTGGATTCAGCGCGAATCGACGGAGTTATGGAGTACTGCACGAGTTACTACGTGCCGACGACTGACTTCCTGGCGAAGAACTTTACGATTTGCGATCGATGGTTCGCCCCGTTGCCTGCCAGTACTCTTCCCAACCGCCTCTTCGCGTCGAGCGGTTATGCGATGCGCGATGTAACTCCTGACGGCTGGGTAAATGACTTAGCGAGCTTTTTCAGGGGTAAGCCGCAGCCTTTGGTGTTCGACTGGTTGGCGGCAAGGAATCCTAAAATCCTATGGCGCGTTTACCACAATGACCTGTCCTTCTACGGCCAATGGCTAAGCAGTGTGGGGCAGATTATATCGCCTCCCGACAACTACCTGGATTTCGATCAACTGCCAGACGACGCACGAACCGACAAGCTACAAGGTGTGACCTATATCGAGCCGCTGTACGAGGACAACACGCGCAGGGGCACTTCGATTGCCTGCGACGACCATCCTCCGGCTTCGCTGTGGAGTGGACAGACGTTCCTGAAAAAAGTGTACCAGGATATTGCTGCGTCGCCGAGTTGGAAGAGCACCTTGCTGGTTATCACTTATGACGAGCACGGGAGCTTCTTCGATCACGTCCCGCCGCAACCTATCCCAGCCGCAATACCGGCGAACGCGATATACCAGGTTCCGTCGGGGTTCACGACGACCGGTCTGCGAGTGCCCGCGATAGTCATCTCACCATTCGTGAAAGCTGGCGGAGTGTGTCATACGGTCTTCGATCACACCTCAATCCTCAAACTGCTCGGCGACAAGTACAACAACAAAAGCTTCAACGCCGATGTGGATGCGAGGCCGGTCGCGAGCCTGAGCGAGGTGCTCGACGACGAATTGCTTGCCAGCAACGCTCCGATAGCGCCCCCGCCCGCACTTCCTTAGGTCCACCGTAACCTTTTCGGGACATCGCGGTTTCTATACATAGAGGGCTGATGTGTCTGGACGGGTTGCATCCTTATATGCGCGCTCCGCTCCGCGCGAGAACAGCCATGCGATTGTTCGGGAAGTCGCGGAGGCTGGATTGAAGGCTCGGGCGGTATCGTCGCGCGCGGCAAGCGATAGTGGCGCTGACTCTGCGGAGCGGCATCTTATCGAGGCGGCGCAGCGCGATCGTGGGCGGTTTGCCGATTTGTATGAGGCCAACTTCGAGCGGGTTTATGCGTATGTTGCCAGGCGGGTTTGGGATCGCGACGAGGCGCAAGATATCACCGCCGACGTGTTTCACATGGCGCTCAAGAATTTGCCGCGTTTCGAATGGCGCGGGGTACCCTTCGCTGCCTGGCTGTTCAGGATCGCTTCCAACGAAATAGCCGATCGGTCGAAGAGTATCGCCAGGCGACGCGCACATGAGCGCGAGAACGTGGACGCGGCCGCGAGTGCTGACGATAGCGCCGGGGTGGCGGCTGGCTTCGAGGAGGCTGAGCGGCAGGCGCGGTTGTTCAAACTGGTCGAGCGGCTGCCGCGCGATCAGTCGCGGGTGATCGTGATGCGATTTGCCGAGCAGAAATCGATTCGCGAGATCGCGGCCACGCTCGGACGCACGGAGGGCAGTATCAAGCAGCTTCAATTCCGCGGCATGCAAAATTTGCGGGTGCGGTTAGGTGATACGAATGGCTGAGGGGAAACTAATCGAACAACTGGACGAAGCGGTGGAGGCGATTGTGGCCAAGCCAGATGCGTCGCTGCCGACGTCCGACCCGCGGCTGGCGGCGATTTTGCGAATCGCGGGCGAGTTGCGGGATTTGCCGCGCGCCGACTTCAAGGATCGCCTCAAGGCGGAGCTGGCCGCGCAATCGAAGGAGCTTGGACCGAGCGCAGTGGCGGCGGTCCCTGCTCGCAGCAAGCCGCTGATCACCCATGAGGATATCGAAGAGCGGCTCAAGGAGCTGGCCGAGCAGCCGAAATTTATCGTGCATGACGTGCACGCCGCGCTGAGCGATTTGCCCAGCATGTCGATGCGCTTCCTCGACTCGATGAATGAGCATCTGCTGGTCGTGTCGCGTGGCGAGAGCCGGACGCATTGGGAGCGCCATCTTGGATCGGACGAGATGATCTACGTGACCGAAGGCGAGGCGGACATCGTGACGTTGACGGATGGCGGGCCGGTCGAATCGCGAATTCACGCAGGGTCGTTGTTCGTGTGCCCCGATGGATTGTGGCATCGGATTACCCCGCGCCCGTCGGTATCGGCGCTTTATCTGACGCCGAGTAACACGGAAGGTTCGAGAGCGCGTGATCCGCGGCCGAAGGCGGACCGGGTCGCCAAAAGGCCGGTGCGGAAATCGACTGCGGCGAAATTGCAGGAGCATGACCTGCGCGCGGCGCTGCGCGAGGTGCCTCACCTGACGATTACCGACGAGACCACTGGCGCGGATGCCGACGCCGCTGTGAACCGCGTCGCGAAGATCGGGAATCTGACGCTCGGCGTGATGAGCTATTCGGGACAGACTCCCTGGGAACGGCATCCTGATGGCGACGAGTTGCTGCTCGCGCTTGACGGCGAGGTCGAAGTGACGGCGCTGACGGACGAGGGCCCGGTGACGCGGAAGCTGCGCGCGGGCGAGGTGTTCGTGTGTCCGCAGGGATTGTGGCATCGGCAATTCGCCGAGAAATCGGTGTCGATGCTGTATGGAACGCCGATCGAGCACGGTGCGGTTTCGTTCGCGGACGATCCTCGCGTCGCGGTCGCCACCGCAGAGAGTGCACCTGTCGCGAACGCCGGAGTTGCGCGCAGCATCATGCCGTTTCTTTATATCGACGGTGCGGCGGAGGCGGTGGAATTCTACAAGAGCGTCTTCGGCGCCAGCGTGCTGATGCGCGACGAGGAGCCGAGCGGAATCGTCAGCCATGCGCTGCTCAAGATGGGCGACACTACTGTCATGCTTTCGGATCCCACTTCGGCGGACGTGAAGCAGAACGACGTGCATGGACTGTCGCGGACGCCGCGTTCGTACGGCGGCTCGCCGGTGCATCTGTACATTTATGTTGCGGATGTGGACGACGTCTTCAAGCGCGCGATCGAAGCTGGCGCGAGAGTTATCGACATCGCGGAGGACAGGGACTGGGGCGACAGGACGGCGGGATTCGAGGATCCATACGGTCACGTGTGGTGGGTTGGGACGCCGATAAAGGATCTGCCGCCGAGGAATACGAAGTAGCAATTACGGAGGAACATTATGGCGAACAAAGTGAAAAAGATGCCCGACGGTTGGCATAGCGTGACTCCGTTCCTATGCGTCAAGGACGCCGCGCGGGCGATCGACTTCTATCACAAAGTATTCGGCGCGGCGGTGTTGGAACGCATGGCAGAACCCGACGGGAAAGTTACGCATGCGGTCCTGAGGATCGGCGATTCGATTGTGAGGCTCTCCGACGACAGCTCGAAGCACGTAGCGCAATGGGCGGCGAAGGGTTGGTGCCGAAGTCCGCAATCGCTGGGCGGCACGCCGGTGCACTTCTACGTTTACGTCGAGGACTCGGACGCGGTGTTCAAACGCGCGATCGCTGCGGGAGCGAAAGCGATGGAGCCGATGGTAGACAAAGAGTGGGGCGACCGGATTGGCTCGTTGACAGATCCCTTCGGACATATCTGGATGATCGCGACTCACAAAAGGGACGTGCCGATCGAGGACGTCAAGAAACTTCGCGCGGGAGTCAGCCGCGCGGCAAACTGAAAATGAAAATTTCATGGATCATCGCGGTCGGCCTCCTGGTCGTATTCCTCCTCGCGATTGCGCGACTGGCGCGGCTAGAGAATGGCGGCCCGGCGCATGCGTTCGTCATGCTGCCCGGACAGGAACCGGCGACGATGTATCTGCCCGGACCGGGGCTTCCGTTCTACACGCTATTTCCCAAACCCGCGGCAGAGCGGCCGCCGGCGGTGGTGCTGATCCACGGCTTCATGGGCGATCGCAAGCTGATGAGTACGCTCGCGCGACGGCTGACGGAGAACGGCTACGCGGTGCTGGCGATCGACGTCAACGGGCATGGCGAAAATCGCAATCCGTTCAACGGCGGCGAAGCCGATACCACCAGCCTGCGCGAGGACGTCCGGCAGGCGGTTGAGTATCTGCGAAGCAATCAGCTGGTCAATGGATCGCGAATAGTGGTGATGGGGCATTCGATGGGCGCGGGCGCGACGCTCGATTACGCGACGCACGATCCGAATCTCAAAGGCGCGGTGATGATCTCGGGCGGTTGGTCACTCGGTCCGGAGCGTCCGAAGAACGCGTTGTTTATCTTTGCCGAGCGCGATCCGGTTGACGCGATCCAGGATACGTCGACCGCGCTGGCGGCGCATCTGGCGGGCGTCGACCAAACCGTTCTCGGCAAGACTTACGGAGATTTCACGCAAGGCAACGCGGTCGAGGCGGTGCGAGTCCCCGGCGTCGATCACCTGACGATCCTCTATTCGACTGACGCGGCGACTACGATCGTAAAATGGCTCGACAGTACATTCGGAACCACAAGAACCGCACCGATCGCGTTGACGGACGCGCGCCGAAGAACGGCGGGAATCGCGCTGTTTGCTTTTGTGGTCCTGCTGATTCCGCTCGGGAGAGTCTGCGGCTCGATGGTGCCGAATTGGGCGGGCGAGCGGCCGGGGCCGAGCGGATGGATTGGACTTCTGATCTTGGGCGGTGCGCTGATCGCGTCGATGCCGCTGGCGGCGGTGAACCCGGCGTCGTTTGTACCGGTGGTGGTCGGCAATATCCAGGTCTCATGGTTGGCGGTCGCGGGGCTGATCATCTTCGGCGTGCTGACAATCGCGCACATGCTTGACTGGTACCGCATCCGCGAAGGCGTCGGAGTCGCGCTATTGGCGGCAGCGGCAGGGTTCGCGGTGGCTTACGTGTGCCAGGTCGCGATGGGCGTGGCGTTCCATCACCTGTCGTTGTCGCCGGAGCGGTTGATGGTGATGGCGATGGCGGCGGTTCTGCTGTTTCCGTTCTGGATGGGCTTCGAGTGGCTGGTGCGACGCGGGGAGCTGGCGATGTCGACGGTATGGGCGTCTCTCGGCCGTATCCTGATCGTAGTGCTGATGGTTGTGGGCGTCAGCCTTGGAGTGCTGCCGTTCGTGATCATGCTGATCCTGCCGGTGATCGTACTAAACATGGTCATGTTCGAGATTTTCTCGGCGTCGGCGTACAGCGTGTCGCGCAATCTCGTGCTGATCGCGTCTTTTGAAAGCCTGTGGTTCGCGTGGATGCTCGCGGCGGCTAGCCCGATAACTTTCATGTTTTAGCGTTCGAGTCAGTCGCGCCGAAGTGCGCGATAGAAGGAGGGACGTATCATGGCGACGCAACAGGAATTGCCGCCACCAATTGCGCTCTATCAGATGGCGGTCGGACATTACTTTTCGCGGGCGCTTCACCTTGCGGCGAAGTTGGGGCTGGCGGACCAGCTCAAGGACGGTCCTCGTGACAGTCGCGATCTCGCGAGGTCCACCGAGACGCACGCGCCGTCACTCAATCGCTTGATGCGTTTGCTGGCGAGCGTCGGCGTGTTCGCGGAACAGGAGGACGGAAAATTCGCGCTGGCGCCGCTCGGCGAATATTTGCGCGCGGGAGTTCCCGGATCGATGCGCGCTTCGGTGATGCTGTTTGCCGGAGTCGGTATTCAGGATTCGTGGAAGGAACTCGAATATTGCGTTCGTACCGGAGAGCCGGCGTTTCGCAAGGAATCGCCGGACGCGGATGCGTTCTCTCAGATGGCGAAGAATCCCGAGATGGCCGCGGTTTTCGACGAGGCGATGGCGACATTCGCGCCGATCACCTCGGCCGCAGTTGCGGCGGCGTACGATTTCTCGGCGTTCCGTACGGTCGTCGACGTTGGAGGCGGTAATGGTGCGCTGCTGATCGGAATACTGAAGGCGAATCCAAACCTGCGAGGAATCGTGTTCGATCAACCGCACGCTGCCAAACGTGCAATGGACAGGATAGCTGCCGAGGGGTTCTCGGCGCGATGCGAGGCGGTCGGCGGGGATTTCTTCAAGGAAGTGCCCGCGGGCGCCGACGCTTACGTCGTCAAGCACGTGATTCACGATTGGGACGATGCGCGGGCCGTCGCGATTTTGAAGAATTGTCATCGCGCGATGCGGTCGAACGGCAAACTGCTGATCGTGGAAGGCGTGTATCCGCCGCGTATCGATCAATCCGACGTGAGCCGTGGTGCGGCGGCGAACGACGTCAACATGCTGGTTAGCACGGGTGGGCGACAGCGGTCGGAGGCCGAATTCCGTGCGCTCTACGACGTAGCGGGATTTAAGATGACGCGAATAGTGCCGACTCCGGCGAGGGTCTGCGTGATCGAAGGCGTGCGCATCTAAGTAATGACGCAAGGAGAAAATTTATGGCTGACAAAGTGAATGCAATCCCCGTCGGGCCGCGCGCGATAACGGCATACCTGACGATCAAGGGCGCGGCGAAGGGAATCGAGTTCTACAAACAGGCGTTCGGCGCGAAGGAGTTGATGCGCTGGACCGGGCCGGATGGAAGGATCGGTCATGCTGAGATCGAGATCAGCGGGACGCCGGTATTCATCAGCGACGAGCATCCCGAGATCGAGGTGATCAGTCCCGAGACGCTCGGCGGCTCCGGCGTGGGACTCCATCTGCTGGTCGAAGATGCGGACGCGACGTTCAAGCGAGCCGTAGCGGCGGGCGGAAAAGCTGTCAGGCCGATGGAAGATGAGCCGTGGGGACAGAAGTCGGGGACGTTGAAGGATCCGTTCGGCCATCGCTGGTTTGTCACGCAACGCACGGCGGACGTGTCGGCGGACGAGATGGACAGGATCGGTAAAGCCGCAGGCTACAAGACGCTCCGGTAAATTTCCCGACATCTTGGCGCGCGCGAAACCGACGCATGCGTGATAGGCTTCTCCAGGCGGATCGCTCATCTCGGTGAGAACGGGTGGGCCGCATTCTTCAATATTGAACCCGTAGCGCGCCGCGAAAGGCGAAAGGAAACCAATCATGCTCGAGACAGGAAAACCGTTTGTAAACTTCAATCTTCAGAACCAGGACGGCAAGCAGATGAAGCTCGGCGATTTCGCCGGCAAGTGGCTGGTGGTGTACGTCTATCCCAAGGACGATACCCCCGGATGCACCATCCAGGGGAAGTCGTTCACAGCGAGCAAGGCCGACTTCGATGCGGCGGGAATCAAGGTGGTGGGCGTCAGTGCTGACGACGTCGCGTCGCACAAGAACTTTGCCAACAAGTTTGCGTTTACAATCGATTTGCTGGCGGACACCAACGCGGAACTGCTCAAGGCGGCGGGCGTCGGGCAGACGGATTACAACGGGACCAAGTACTGGAACCGGACCAGCTTCGTCATCGATCCCAAGGGCAACCTGCGCAAGGTTTACGAGAAGGTGAATCCGCAGGGCCACGAGAAAGTGCTCCTGGAGGACATCAAGGCGATGCAGAAGAGCTAGGCGTCGGAGGCTGAGCTGGGGCTGCCAATAAGGCAGTTTCTGGAACGTTTTGCTTCTTGCCGTGAATTTGATTTGATGGATCAGTAGGCAAGGACCTTAACCCGGCCGGGGCGGAGGGTGGTGACTGGGCGGGCGCCTGAATTTCGGCCGAAATTTATCGTCCGATAGTCTAGATGGTCCGGTACTTGTCCTGCCTCATGACGCAACAGTTTCGCTGCATTCCAGGAGGAATGAATGGTTAAGAAGATCGCCGCCGTGGCCGGCGGCGTTTTGATCGGCCTTGTCATTGCGTTTGCGCGCGTCGGCGCGTTCCCTTTCTGGGGAGCGGATTCCGACGCTTCCAAGGCGCCGCCACCTGCCCAGCAGGCACAGGCGGCCCCCGCGCCTCTGCTCCCTGCTCCTCCGGAGCCGGGCGTGCATGTCGCGCCCGCGCAGCCAAATACCCCTGAGCCCAACGAAAAGGTCGGGGTGATTACCTCGTTCGCGCCGCTGGTCAAGAAAATGATACCGGCGGTGGTCAGCGTCAACGTCGTTCAGGACGTGAAAGTCTCGGGAGCGCCGTTTGGGATAGCGCCGGGACCGGGCGGCGACGACAATGGCGGTGGCGGCGATGAGGAGAATCCTGGCGGCGGAGATCAAGGAGGAGGCGGTGCACCCCCCGGCGATCCTTTCGACCAGCTGCGCCGTTACTTCGGACAAGGCGGTCAACGCGAATACAAGCAGCACGGGCTGGGATCGGGCGTAATCGTGTCGGCCGACGGCTATATCCTGACCAACAATCACGTGGTCGGTAACGCGGACGAAATCCACGTTACGCTGCAGGACAAGCGCGAGTTTACCGCGAAGGTAATCGGCAAGGACGCGAAGACCGATCTTGGACTGATCAAAATCGACACCAAGGACGCATTGCCGGTCGCGCCGCTTGGAGACTCAAATACAACTGACGTGGGCGACTGGGTAATCGCAATCGGCAACCCGTTCAACGTTGGCATGACAGTAACGGCGGGAATCGTCAGCGCCAAGGGACGAATCCTTGGCGGCGACTATGACGATTTCATTCAGACCGATGCGTCGATAAATCCCGGCAACTCGGGCGGCCCGCTGATTAATACCAGGGGCGAGGTCATCGGAATCAACACCGCGATCTACAGCCGTACTGGCGCCAACAACGGAATAGGATTCGCCATCCCGATCGACATGGCGCGCAACGTGATGGATCAGTTGAAGGCGCACGGGCGCGTGATCCGCGGATGGCTGGGCGTCGAGATCCAGGAAGTCACGCCGGACCTGGCGCAATCGTTCGGCTTGCCGAAGCCTGAAGGTGCGCTGGTCGCGAGTGCCGACAAGGATGGACCCGCGGGCAAGGCTGGAATCGAGCGCGGCGATATCGTGCTCAGCTTCAACGGCCACCCGGTCGACGACGAGCATGAGCTACCCGCGCTGGTAGCGCAGACACCAATCAATCAGAAGGTGCCGGTCGAGGTGGTGCGCAATGGCAAGCACATGACGCTCGAGGTCACAGTCGGCGAGCGCAAGGAGCCGCAGGTGGCGTCGGCCAAGTCCGAGGAGCCGGGCGGCAACTGGGGCATGCAGGTCGGCGACATCACCCCTGAGAAAGCGCAGCAGTTTCATCTCGAGGGCACCAAGGGCGTGGTGATTCAGAAGGTGGCGCCGGACAGCCCGTCCGCGGAGGCAGGTCTCCAACCGGGCGACGTCGTGCTGGAAGTGAATCACGAAAAGGTCGGGGCGGTTTCGGATTTCGTCGCCAAGGCGAAAGACGCGCAGACCAGGAAGAAGCCGGCGCTGCTGCTGGTGCAACGCGGCGGTGCGACGCTGTACACAGTGATCAAGCCGGGCGGGCAGGCGCAGGGCTGATCGGTAAGTAGTCAGACGCAGTAAAAGCGCGGCGCATCGAGAATCTCGATGCGCCGCGATTCTTTTTGGAGCACCTTTCACCCATGAAATCCGGATGCTAGGCGTTGAATCGTCCGATGGAGTCCTCGCGAAAATTTGACGTGGTGATCGCCGGTGCCGGTCCCGCTGGGATGGCGACCGCGCTCTATCTCGTGAAGCGTCGGCCTGCGCTCGCGAGTCGAATCGTCGCGATCGAGAAATCGGCGCATCCGCGGTTCAAGGTCTGCGCCGGCGGCCTGATTCCCAAAACGATGCTCGCACTCGACGAGCTTGGAATCCCGCTCGACGTTCCCGCGGTCGAGGTTATTCGCGGGGAAGCGGCAACTCCCGTTGGCGGTGTCGATTTGTCGCGCGGCGGCGACGTGCTGGCGACGGTGATTCGTCGCGACCAATTCGACGCGATGCTGGCGCGAGCGGCGAGCCAGGCGGGAGTCGAGATCGTCCAACGCAATCGTGTGCTCGATGTCGCTCGGAATTCGGATTGCGTGCGCGTCACCACCGAGGGCGGCATTTTCGAGTCGCAAATATTGGTCGGCGCAGATGGATCGGGCAGCCGGGTCCGTCGCGCGGTATTCGGCGCCGGCAAGGAAACGATCGGGCGCGCCTTGATGACGGACATCGCGGTCGATCCCGAGCGAACGCCAGAATTTGCCGGCAAACGTTATCGGTTCGACTTTCGATGTGTGAGCCGGGGAATCAACGGCTATAGCTGGTCGTTCCCGTGTCTCATTGATGGCAGACCGAATGTGAACGTCGGCATCTACGATCAACGCCCGCGCGAATTCGCCGAGAAGGGCGGCGCACAATCGCGCATGATCAAGGAGCTCGTCGCGGCATTTCCTGATCTTCCGCTCGAGGGTCTCGAACGGCGCGCGACGCGATGGCATTCGTTTCCGATTCGATGGTTCGACGCCGGGGATAGGTATACATCCAAGCGCGTTGTTCTCGCCGGTGATGCTGCTGGCGTTGATCCACTAATGGGCGAGGGCATCTCGTACGCGTTCGAGCACGGCAAACTGGCCGCGAATGCGATCTGCAAATTTCTGGACGGCGACAGCGGCGCGCTGCAGGCCTACGATCGCGAGCTGCATGAAGGTGCGGTCGGGAAAAAACTGAGCAAGCTGGCGTTTGCCGCGCGTCATTTCTACGGACCGCATAGCCGGCTCTTCTTCCGCCTCGCGCGCATCAGCCGCACCGCACAAGAGATTGGCGTGGATTGGTACAACGGCGCGCGGCATCTCGACGAAGTACCCACCCGGCGCCTCGTCGCTCGATGGGCTCGTGCGGTACTATTAGGTAGGTCAGTGCGATAGCATCTCGCCGTCGCTCGCAGTGGAGAGGAATCAGGTGGCGGATCGAGTACGAGTGGCGCCGGGGCGAAAGCGGGCAGCTTCGAAACGTCCGGCGAAAAAGAAGAGGATGCGAGGGCTGAGAATCCTCGCGCTGGTCGGGCTTGCGGCACTGATTTTAGGTTTTTTGGCGAAACGAGTAATGATTCCGTCGGCGGTTCATTACATCGCGTACCGGGCGCCTGATCATCCGCAACCAATGAGTGAAGAAAATCCGCCGGCCGCTTCGGAAGCGCAAGGCGACGCCGGAGACTCCACGGGAGCTGGTGCGAAATCAAATGCAGGCAAGGGTTCGGAACAGCTGACGCCGAGTGATCGCGATCAGTTGGACGCGATTATCAAACACAAAGCGAAGTGACCAACGATTCGATGGCGGCCTCGGTACAAATAGCTGACGACATGGGGTTCCGCGTCGAGCTCGAGCGACCACCGGCGCGAATCGTGTCGTTGGTGCCGAGCTGGACGGAGACTCTGTTCGCGTTCGGTCTCAATTCCGAAGTAGTCGGAGTCACGAAATTTTGCGTCGAGCCCGTCGCGGCGGTTGCGTCGATTCCAAAGGTTGGTGGAACCAAGAACCCGGACATCCGCGCGATCGTGCAGCTTCAACCCGAACTGGTCATCGCGAACGCCGAGGAGAACCGGCGCGAGGACGTGGAGCGGCTGCGCGCTGCGGGAATCCCGGTCTTCACGACTTATCCGCGAACGGTGCCGGGTGCGGTCGAATCGATCCTGCGGATCGGCCGGGCGCTGAGTCGCGAGGCCGCCGCCGCCGCGCTCGCCAAGGAGATCACCCTCAGCGTCAGCGGTATCGAAGCGTCGCTCGGCGTATGGAGCAAACTTCGACTGCGCGTATTCTGCCCGATTTGGAAGAAGCCGTGGATGTCGTTCAACGCCGACACCTATGCGCATGACGTGCTGCGGATGATGGGTTACAACAATATCTATGCGTCGGCGGGCGAGCGGTATCCGGCCACGACGCTCGAGGAAGCAGTCGAACTTCGACCCGACATCGTGATACTTCCAGACGAGCCTTACGAGTTCGACGACTCCGACGTCACCGAGTTGAAGACCCTTCTGCCACCTGCGCTCGGCCGTCGAGTGCTGATAGTCAGCGGCCGCGACCTGCACTGGTACGGGGTTCACATGGTGCGGGGGCTGAAGTCGTTGGCGGAGAGAATGGCGCGCGTGCGTGCCGCGATCCTATAATCCGGGGATGCATAAGTGCGGTCGATCGAAGAGAATGGGAGATTAGTATGATCCCGAAAATCAGCCTGACAGCCGCGTTCTTCCTGATGGTGGCGCCCCCGATGGCGTGTGCCTCGAATCGTGCCGCCGCGACTCCAGCACCGGTAACCTGCCGGGCATATCAATCGCCTGCAAGCATGCTCGTAGCCCAGGATAGTCAATCCGACAGCGACAACGATAACGACAACGATTCGAACGATAGCTCCGATGACAATCAAAACGGGGGCGGCAATCAGATGGATCAGCAGAACGCCGCCGGCGACGAGCAGACGCTGCCGCCCACTGTCCTCAACGGTCCCGACAACGACGCGGACAATCCGCCGCAGTACAATCCTCCAGCTCCGCAGCAGTACAACCCCTATCAGTAGAGTTACGCCGGCGGACAGACAGAACGGCCGCGGTCTCGTTGGCTCGCTCACCTGTGTCCGCATCCATTTTATCGAGGAGACCCACGATGCCCGCACCACTGGACGGAATCAAAGTACTCGACCTGACCAAGCTCGCGCCGGGACCGTTCTGCACGATGATCCTGGCGGACCTTGGCGCTGACGTGATCAGGATCGAGGAACCCGGGCCTCCCACCGGAAGACGCGCGGAACAAGCGGTCGCCGCCGGATCGCACCAGCGGGCCAACAGCTTCAACAGCTCGCCGCACAATGCGCTCGCTCGCAACAAGAAGTCGATCGGAATCAATCTAAAGAGCGGCCCGGGCAAGGAAGTCTACCTGCGACTAGCGCAGCGTGCCGACGTCATCGTCGAGGAATACCGGCCCGGCGTCGCCAAGCGGCTCGGGGTCGATTACGAGAAACTCGCGGCGCGTAACCCGCGGCTGATCTATTGCGCCATCACCGGTTTCGGGCAGACTGGGCCCTATCGCGATCTGGTTGGCCACGATATCAACTACATCGCGACCGCCGGTGTGCTGTCGCTGTTCGGGCGGCCCGGACAGCCGCCGACAATTCCGCACAATGTCGTCGCGGACTATGCCGGCGGCGGGATGCATGGTGCGATCGGGGTGCTCGCGGCGCTGGTCGCGCGCAACCAGACGGGACGGGGGCAATACGTCGATATCTCGATGATGGATGGCAGCCTCGCGCTGCTGGCGCAGGCGTTCTCGACTTTTTTCGCTAACCACAAAGTGCCGCAGCGCGGGGAGACGATAAACGACGGCGGGATTCCGAACTACAACGTCTACCTGACCAGGGACGACAAATACATTACGATCGCGGCGATTGAGCCGTGGTTCTTCGCCAACCTGTGCCGCGCGCTCGGGCGCGAAGATTTCATTCCGCATGAATATGATTCGAGCAAACGCCCGGAGATATCGCGCGTGTTCACGGAAACGTTCAAGACCAAAACGCGCGACGAATGGTTCGAGATTCTCAGCAAGAGCGATATCTGCGTGGGCAGGATGCTCACGCTCGACGAGGTGCCGAACGATCCGCAGGTGCTCGCGCGCAATATGATCGTCGAGGTCGAAGGTGACGGCGGGCGTAAGTTCAAGCAGGTCGGCATCCCGGCGAAGTTCTCGGATACTCCCGGATCGATACGGTCGCTCGCGCCACAGCTCGGGCAGCATACTGACGAAATCCTGGGCGAGCTTGGCTACAGCAAGGACGATCTTGCTCGCTGGCGCGAGTCGGGCGCGATCAAGTAGCGCGAGATCGGTCGCGTTGCCCGCGGCATCCAATCACGGTTAAGATTCGGCTATGCCACAGTCAGTTCCCATGTTCATGCGCGGTCCGCACGATCCGATTCGTATCGAGCGCGCCGAAGGGCCTTGGCTCTACGCCTCCGACGGCCACAAGATCCTCGATGCGGGCGGCGGCGCGGTGGTGGTGAACATCGGACAGGGTCGCAAAGAAATCGCCGAAGTGGCCGCGCGCACGATCGCCAGGCTCGATTACATCGTGCCGGTGTGGACCTCGCCTGAGCGCGAGCGGCTGGTCGAGCGTCTGTCGCGATGGACTCCGGCGGGCCTCACGCGGTTATTTTTCACCAGCGGCGGATCCGAGGCGGTCGAAGCGGCGCTGAAGTTCGCGATTCTCTACAACAAGGCTCGCGGCAAACAGTCGAAGAGCAAGATCATCGGGCGTCGATTCTCATATCACGGCAACACCATCGCGGCGTTGTCGGCGGGTGGAAGCGGACGACGCGCGGATTACGAACACATTCTTTTGGACTGGCCAAAGATCGATCCGACTTATTGCTACCGATGCCCCTGGGGCAAAACGTATCCATCGTGCGAGCTCGACTGCGCCACGGCGCTCGAAAAAGAGATCCGCAAGCACGGCGCCGACTCGATCGCGGCGTTTATCGCGGAGCCGATGATGGGATCGAGCGGCGGCGTGGTCCCGCCTGTCAAAGAGTATTGGCCGAAGATTCGCGAGATCTGCACGCGCTACGACGTTCTGCTGATAGCCGACGAAGTGATGACAGGCTTCGGTCGCACCGGACGCCGCTTCGGCGTGGATCACTGGGACGTCGTGCCGGACATCCTGATCGGCGGCAAAGGACTCACCGGCGGTTACATGCCGATGGGAATGATCGCCGTCCAGGAGTCGCTGGTCGAAGAGCTTGAGCGCGCCAAGGCCGACTTCATGTTTTACACCTACAGCTCGCATCCGATCGCGTGCGCGGTCGCCGACGAAGTGCTGTCGATCATGGAACGGGAGCGGCTCGTGGAGCGGTCGGCAGAAGTCGGCGCGCGGCTCGGCTCGAGTCTGAAAGAAGAACTGTCGGGACATCCGATGGTCGGCGACATCCGCGGCACCGGGATGTTCTGGGGGATCGAGCTTGTCCAGGACAAAGCGACTCGCATGCCGTTTGCGCCTGAAAAGAAGGTGACCAATCGGGTGCTGGGCGCGGCGGTTCGAAAAGGGCTGTTCTTCTATCCGGCGACCGGGATGGCGGGAAAGGCGGGTGGTGACGCGATGATGATCACGCCGCCGTTCATCATCGGTGATGCTGAAATCGAGTTCATCATTCGCACGGCGCGCGCGGCCCTCGACGAGATCCAGCCTAACCTGTAGCGTTTGACGCACGTCTAAGACTCGTGGAGAGACCGGCACATGGCCGATAGCATCATCGGGCCGACTTCGCATTATTTTTATTCGCAGCGTTTGAAACTGCATTATGTCGATTGGGGCAATCCTGATAAGCCGTTGCTCGTGCTGGTGCATGGTGGCCGCGACCATTGCCGCAACTGGGATTGGGTCGCGCTCGATCTGCGCCGGCACTATCACATCATCGCGCCAGACCTCCGCGGCCACGGCGACTCCGACTGGGCTGTCGGCAGCGGCTACTCGATGATCGACTACGTGCTCGACCTCGCGCAGCTGATGAACGCCGTGTCGAGCGAGCCCGCGACGCTTATCGGTCACTCGCTCGGCGGTGGAATCGTTTTGCAATACACCGGCACGCATCCTGACGCTGTCAAGCGTGTGGTTTCGATCGAAGGGATGGGCCCGCCGCCCGGCATGATCAAGGACACGCCCGCCTACGAGCGCATGAACAACTGGATCGAGCAGATGCAGACGCTCGCGCGTCGGAAGGTGCGCGAGTATCCGTCGATCGAAGAGGCGCTCGCCCGCATGCGCGAGGCCAATCCGCATCTGAGCCGCGAGCAGGCGCGCCATCTCACGATTTGGGGAATTCGCCGCAACGAAAACGGCACCTACTCCTGGAAATTCGACAACTACGTTCACGCCACCTCGCCCTACATGTTCAACAACCGCGACGCGCGCGAGATCTGGGGGCGTATCACGTGCCCGACGCTCTTGATTCGCGGTACGGAATCGTGGGCGGGTGATTGGGTGAAAGACGGGCGCATCCAGGTGTTCAAGCATGCGGAGTCGGTGACGATCGACAAAGCCGGACACTGGGTGCATCACGATCGCCTCGACGAGTTCCTGGCAGTCACGCACCGGTTCCTCGGCGTGTGACGACGCCTCGCGTATAGCTCTTCCACGGGACGGGTTTGCTGATGCGACGACCTTTTCTTTCCCTGCGCAGCGACCAGTTCGAATACGTTCAGCTGATTCTGCTTGCCGTCATCGTTGGCGTCTTGGCGGCGCTTGGAAATCTCGGCTTCCGCCAATTGATCGAACTCTTTTCGTGGCTGTTTCGCGAGGTGGAATGGAACGCGCTCGGAATAAATCTGGGCGGAATCCATCGGGCGCTGATTCCTGTGATCCTGCTGAGCGGCGGAGTCGCTATACTGCTGCTCGACCGGATCTTTCCCGAAGACGTGCTCGGTTACGGCTTCCCGAAATTCCTCGAGATGGTCAATCTCGGCACCGCGAAGCTGAAGCAGCAGTGGATCTTTGTCAAAGCCGCAGGCGCTGCGCTTTCATTGGGAGCAGGCGCGTCGGTCGGCCGCGAAGGCCCGATCGCCCAGGTCGGGGGCGCGATCGGGTCAACCATCGCTCAACTCAGAAAGTTGTCCCCTGATCGAGCCAAGGTGCTGGTCGCAGCCGGAGCGGGCGCCGGTATCGCGACGACCTTCAACGCACCTATCGGCGGCCTGATGTTCGCGCAGGAAATCGTTCTGCTCGGACACACCGAGATCGCCAACCTCACGTTGCTGATCATCGCCACCTTCAGCGCAGTGATCACTTCGCGCGCGATCCTGGGCAACGCGGTCGTCTTCGTGGCGCCGGAATTCCTGCTGCGCAGCTACTGGGAGATGGCGACCTATGCGCTGATGGGCGCCGCGCTTGGCGTCCTCGCCGCCGGCTACATCCGGTTCTTCAACGCGACCGAAGCATGGTTTCGAAGGCTGAATCTTCCCGTTTGGGCCAAGCTCGAGGCGGGACTCGCGGTGGTCGGCGTGATTGCGATTTGGCTTCCGGAAAATCTGTCCGACGGATACCCGGTGATCAACCGCGCGATGGCGGGAGAGTTCGGCATTGGAATGCTGGCGGCTATGACCTGCGCAAAGTTTTTCGCCAGCAGCGTGTCGCTGGGATGCGGCGCACCGGGAGGATCGTTCGGCCCGACGTTTTTTATCGGCACGATGGCGGGCGGTTTGTTCCAGCGACTGTCGGCGATGCTGATTCCCGAGCTGACTGGGCCGCGCGGATCGTACGCGCTGGTGGGGCTAGGCGCGTTCCTGGCCGGTACCACGCACGCGCCGCTCACAGCGCTGTTCCTGCTCTGGGAGATGACGCATAGCGACACGATCGCACTGCCTTCGATGATCGCGACGATCACCGCGCTGGTCGTGGCGCGCGCGATCGAGACCGAATCGATCGACGAGTTCCGACTGGCGCGCGAAGGTAAGACCCTGCAAATCGGGCGCGAGCGCCTCGCCCTTACGCTCATTCCGGTCAGCGCCGTCGTCACCAAGAACGTGACGATTGTGAGCGAGAATGCTTCGCTGTCGGAGGTGCTCCGTACCGCGGGTGAGACCGCGCAATCTACCTTGCCGGTCATCACGAGCGACGGCGAATTCGCCGGGACGATCGTGGTCCGCGATTTGTTGTCGATGATAAGCGGGGGACAGGAACTCGGACCGCTCGTCAACGCATTCGATATCTGCAATGCGCACGGTCCGACGGTGCCGCTCGACGCGAACCTAGATGAGGCGAGCCAGTTGATGGAGCATGACGGGCTCGACGAGATTCCGGTCGTCGAGCGCGGTACCCGGCGCTTTCTCGGACTCGTCACCAGCCGCCAGATAGCTCAGGCGCTCAACCGCGTGTCGGTTTCCCTTTCGACTCTTGCGACGCGCGATCCGAATATCTATTGGGCCACCGGCTACCGGGTGACCCGCATCGCAGTCCCCGCCAACGCCGCGGGAAGAACGGTGCGTCAGCTCGATCCGCGCGCGCGTTTCAGTATCACGGTTCTGGCAATTCAGGACGTGGGCAATCGTGACGGTGGTTTCGCGCCTATCCCGCCCGATCGACCGCTGAAAGCGGGCGACGAGCTAATCGTAGCGGGCCGTCCGCAGGACATTCGCCAATTTACGCAGGATTTGGAAAGCGTCGAACCGACTGGCCCGGCACCCGCCAACGCTCAATCCGAATCGGGGAAAACATAAGGGCGAGCGCGTCCGGCGCGAATCTCCGCGCACATCTCTTCGACGGTCTTCAAATCGCGTTCGAACTCGGTCGCAACCGTCATAAACCATTTTGCGGTCGCGAAATGAGCGTCGCTGCCGCCGACTGCCGTAAGTCCGAGCTTGAGTGCCGCGTCCTCCGCTCGCCGATTCTCTTCGCTCGAGTTCTGCCCGTTCAGCACTTCGACCGCACCCAGCGCAGCACCATGGCGGCTGAGCAATGCGTCCATCCGCGCGCCGTAGCCGGAGTCGCGAAACGGATGAGCCGGAATTGCGACGCCGCCTTCGTGATGGATCACTTCGATCAGGCTGTCGCTCTTGAGCATCCGCGACGTCAAATCGAATCGGCGCGTCACTTCATCGGTTACGCCGAACAGCAGCAGATGACCGAGGTCGGTGTCGGCTTCGATTCCCTTGAAGATCGCGATCTGAAATCGTTCCGCGAGTTCCGTGTATAGCTGGCCGACTTCTGCGTCGCTCGGGAACAGGCGATGCTCGGTGAAGCAGATCGCGCCGAGTCCGCGCCCCGAGCTCTTCACGAATTCGAGATACTGCTCGGGCGCGACGTTGGAGTCGGACGACAGCCTGGTGTGGACGTGCAGGTCGGCGATCATGAATTGGATGCTAGGGCTCGGCGAAGAACGTATCGCGCACCTGGATATGGTCAACGAGCGAAAAAATATGCGCGACCAGGAAAACCTGTGTCTGCACCATAATGCGATCGGCCTCGGTCGGCACTACGCCCCAGAGCACGATCGTGTCGCCATCCATCTTGAAGTGCACGGACGAGTAGCCCGCCGCGTCGAGCTCGCGCCGCAGCGCGACCTCCCGCGGTTGTGTGTGCGCCGCCTCCGGTCCGCCCGCGGCGCCGCCGTCGGGTATTGGGTTTGGCATGGCCGGCACCCCGCCGTAATCCGGCCCCGTGTCGCCGTCGGAAGGCTGCGGTTGCCACGAATGGAACAGCAAGTATCCGGCGAGAAAAAATCCACCGACCACCAGCGCGAGCGTGCGCGCGGGACGCCGACGCCTGCGAGTGTGGGGATGGAAGATCGGACCCTGATACCGTCCCGGCGGAGCAACGTCGTCGAGCACGATCGTCTGCGCCTCGGGCGCCACGCCGCGATCCATCCCAGACAATCGTCCCGTCACGTCGGCCGCGCAGAACGAACAGAAGTTCGAATCCACCGGGATACTCTGGCCGCATCGCGGGCATTGCTTGTCGATCTGATTGCTCAGCATCGTCGGCGCCGACGCATTCTGCTCCCTGGACTTCACTCCGCTGAGCGGCAGCTTGAGCTGCGGACGCGACGATTGCGCGGTTGACGAACTTCGCTGCGGGGTCGTCATCGGCGTTCCCGACTTGATCGCCATCAGCCGCTGGCTGAATTCCGCCGCATCGGCCATTCGCATAATGGAGTCGTACTTGAGCGCCTGATCGATCAGCTCGCAAAGCGCGGGCGTAACGTCAGGGCATAGCGAGCGCAGCGGCGGAAAGCTGAAAGGCGGCTCGAGCGCAGGATCACGGCCTGACAGCGCGTGATGCATCGTGGCGCCGAGTGCGTACAGGTCCGAGCGGAACTCGACCTTGCCGCGATATTGCTCGGGCGGCGCGTAGCCCTGCGTGCCGATCATCGTGGCGTTGCTCAGCGGCTGGAACAGGCGCGCGATGCCGAAATCGATCAGCTTGACCTGCCCCGACGGCGTCAGCATCACGTTCGACGGCTTGAGGTCGCGATAGATCACCGGCGGTTCAAGGTTGTGCAGGTATTCGAGCGTGTCGAGAACCTGCAGGGCCACGTCGATAACCTCGCTCTCGGAAAGCTTGCCGCCGACGCTTTTGAGCTTCTCTTCGAGAGTGATTCCCTCGATAAATTCCATCACGAGATAGTGATGGTTCTGGTCGCTGAAGCGATCGAACACGCGCGGGATATGTTCGTTGCTGAGTTGCGCGAGCATGTCGGCCTCGCGCTGGAACGCGGCCACCGCCTGCTTTTGCGTGTCCGGGCTGGTGAAACTATCGACCATCTCGGCCAGCGCGCACGGCCGCGCAGCCAGTCGCAGGTCTTCGGCGAGATAGACGAGTTTCATCCCGCCTCCACCGAGCGGCTTCATCACACGGTAGCGGCCGCCGATGATAGTATTGGGCGCAATCATGCCTTCAGCCAGAATCTAACCATTACTTCAACTTTATGGCTCCCCGGCGGCCTCCGGTTTTCATCGCGCCACCATGTCCTCCCGAAGCGCTCCCGAAAAGGCTGCGTTGGCGGCGCATATCATATGAATCAGGATGCCGAACGGCGGTCCCATACCGTACGCCAAGGATACGCCGAAAAACCACAGGATTCCTCGCCCGGGTTTGCCTCGATAGATGTGGCCGACACCCGGGACGATGCTCAAGACGAGCGCGAGCACCGGGCTGAAGCCGGGATCTTTGCGCAGCAGCGGGAATCGGGTTATCGGCGCGCCGCACGATTTGCAGAAGCTCGCCTCGGCGACGACGATCGGTTGCCCGCATCGCGAGCAAAACCTCGGCTTCTCGAACTCTGCTTCAGGCACGGAAAATAAACTGCGCGTCGCCGAACCGCACTTTTTCGCCGTTGCTCACGCGCGTTGGCTCGGTCACGCGCCGGTCGCCGACGAACGTTCCGTTCTGGCTGTTGAGGTCTCGCACGACGAAAGCGCCGTTGGAATTTTCGATACTCGCGTGATGCCGCGAAACCGAGGAATGGTTGACCACGATTTCGTTGTCGAGCGCGCGTCCGACGTGGGTAACTGCGCCGGCGCGTACCGGATACGGCTGCCCCGACGCGTCGATCAGCGTCGGCCCGTCCACCTTCGCGTTCGCTCCCGCCAGACGGGTCGCGACGTGCGAGGGATTCACCGCGTCCGCGGAGAGCGACGCCTGCTGGCGGGCAGCGGCCGACGTCCCGCGCAGGTGGAACTTCATTTCGTAGCCTCCAATGTTGATTCGATCGCCGTCGTGCAGATCGACGCTTTCGATTCGATTGCCGTTGACGAAGGTGCCGTCCTGTACCGCGAGGTTTTTGATGACGTAGTCGGCGCCGCGCCGCTCGATCACGGCATGTCGCGGTTGCACCGAAGGATCGCCGAACAGGCCGACCGGATTTTCCTCGGCGCGGCCGATCGATGCGCGCGCGCCCTCGATTCGATACTGGCGTCCTCGCAGCCGTCCCTGCTCGACCGTGACCCACGCCGCCTTGGTCAGCTCTTGCACCAACCCGATGAACAATCCGATCGCAAGGCCGGTGACCGCTTCGCCGAAGAACCGCGAAGCCAGGCCGCCGCCGGCGATTGAGCCGATCAAATCGAACGCGATTCCGCCGACCGCTCCACCCACTAATCCTCCCACTGCTCCCTTGGGAAGATTTTCCATATTGAGCGTTGCCAATCCCACGCCGATTCCCACCAGCGCGCCGTCGATTGCCCATCCGAACAGTCTTGCGATGACTAGAGTTACAACGGACCCCGAAACCAGTTCGCCCTCGGGGCTGAAGCGCACTCCGCCGGCGTTGAGAACCAGGTTGAAGACATAATTTCCGAGAAATGTGGAGAGCAGCGATAACAGCCCGCAAATGACGAAGCCGCGAATGAAGCGGCGCTTGGCCTCCGGCGTAATGCGAACATCGGAAGTATCCACCGCGGTGATGAACGCGCCGATGGCGCCCGCCGCGAACGCAGCCGACAGGTAGTAGGCGACCAAGTCGCCGGTCGTCTGCACCTGACCCAGGTGAGAGTTATGTGATGCCAGTTCGACGGGGAGCCATCCGATCGCGCCGCCGACCAGGCCGGCTAGCGCCTTGATGGTCAGCTCGCGCCGGTTAAGAGAGTCGCTTTTGAGTAAGGCTAGAGGTGATTCCACGGCGCCCTCGGCTCATGCATCCCAAGGTACAAATATAATTACGAATATAATAACCCGCAGCCGGTTCCCGGAAAACGCTCTCCCAAAAGGGCATGCAATCAGCCGGCTGCAGTGACGGGCGGCGTCCAATATACTTTATTGAATGTGAAACCCGCGGTGGGTTTCACGCTTCCTTCGGCACGGGTAGGGGTAACCCCTGCACCTAGTATCAATCGCAAGGTTGGGCGCAGCGCACTACTTTTGCTCGCGGTCGGCAGAAATCCGGTTCCCTCTATGTGTCCGGTTCTGCGATCCCACCGCAAAAGCGCGCGGAACCGAGTTGCTCTCTTCGCGCAAAAACAGGCATCATCGCGAAAATCATGAGTATCGAAAATCTGGTTACTGAAAAATTCGGCCCGCTGCAGGGCGTAAAGATCGTGTCGACCGGGACCCTGATTGCCCAACCCTTTGCCGCCGAGCTGGCGGCCGAGATGGGTGCGGAAGTGATCCAGATCGAGCGGCCGGGAGAAGGCGACGTCGGATGGCGCAATATCGGAATCAGGCTCAAGACCAAGGACGGCAAGTCCGCCGTCGCGACAACGTGGGTCCAGGAACGGCGCAATGTATTCTGCGTTTCGCTCGATCTGTCGAAGCCGCAGGGGCGCGAAGTCTTTCTGAAGCTGGTCGAGCGCGCCGACATCTGGATGGAAAGCTCGAAACCGGGCACCTGCAAAAGGTGGAACCTCGACGACGCGACGATTTGGAAGGTTAACCCGAAGCTCGTGATCACTCACGTGTCGGGATTCGGGCAAAGCGGCGATCCCGACTACGTCCATCGCGCGTCTTACGACGTGGTGGGGCAGGCGGTCGGCGGCATGATGTACCAGACCGGATTTCCCGATCCCACGCCGCCGACGCGCGCCGCGCCGTGGACCGGAGACTATCTGACCGCGCTGTTCACGATGTGGTCGTCGCTCGCCGGCCTTACTTACGCGCGCTCAACCGGCAAGGGTCAGTCGATCGACGTCGCGCAGTACGAGGCGGTGCACAAGACGATGGGCGGCACCATGATCGAATACTTCCAGAACGGAATCGTTCGTGAGCGTTCCGGAAATCGCGCACAAGGCTTCCAGCCGCTCGACTCGTTCCAGGCACGCGACGGATGGGTCGTGATGGGTGCGATCGGCGAAGTGTACGGACGTTTGCTGCGCGTGATCGGTCTCGATCCCGCCGACCCAAAATGGGAAACGGCGCGCACGCAACTCGAGTCGATCGAAGGAATCGAGTTCGATGCGATCCTGCGAGGATGGATTTCCGAGCGCACGGTCAATGAAGTTGTAACAGCGATGACGAAATCCAACGTGCCGTGCTCGCCGATCATGACGAGCAAGGACATCGCCGAGGACCCGCAATATCGCGCGCGCGGGATGCACGTCGAGTGGGACGACGAGCAGGTGGGCAGGGTGAAGGGCATCGGCGTCGCGCCGAAGTTTTCACTGACGCCGGGAAAAATCGTGCGTGGCTCGGTGCCGGTCGGACACGACAATGGCCGTGTCTATGGCGAGATGCTCGGGCTCAGTGCGAGCGATCTCGAATCGCTGCGGCGCGACAAAGTGATCTAGCTCGCGACTTTCGCCATGAAAGTCTCGACCGATTTGCCGAATGTCTGCTCGTCCGGATAGCGCCGCAAATCGAGAATGAAATAGGTCGCGCCGGCTTCCTTCTCGGCCGCGACCTTTGCGCGCGCAGCGGCAGTATCGTCAAGCCGAAGTCCTCGCCGCACGATGATTTCGGGAAGCTCGCGTCCCGCAGTGCGCGCACGCGAATGCAATTCTTCAACTTTTGCTTTAAGTTCTGACGCGGGCAGCATCGGATGCCAGCCGTCGCCGAATTTCAGAGTGCGATTCATCGCAGCCGGACCGTTCCCGCCGACCCAGATCGGCGGGCGCTTGGGCCGGGGCAGGAACACGAACGAGGGAAACTTCACGAGTGGACCGTCGTAGGCGCCGGGCACGTCGGCACTAAACAGATGATGAATCACGCTCAGTGTCTCGTCGGTAATTGCGCCGCGTTTCCTCATGTCAGCGCCGAGCGCGGCGAACTCCGGCTTCATCCATCCGACGCCGACGCCCAAGATCATTCGCTCGCCCGATAGTTCCTGGATCGTCGCGACCTGCTTCGCCGTCAACACGGCTGGGCGATATGGAACGACCAGCACCGAAACGCCGAGCCGGATTTTCTCGGTCGCGCCGGCCAGGAAGGCGAGGGTGGCGAGCACGTCGAGATAGCGGCCGCCGGAACCTTCGGTCTGGTCGGGCGGGATGCATAAATGATCGGAGACGAAGAGCGCATCGAAGCCGGCTTGCTCCGCGATTTTCGCGCAGGCGCGAATCGTGGCGCGATTGGATTGCGGACCCATGTTGCGGATTGCGACTGCAAACTTCATCGCGACTCCTCCGGCGACATCACTGAGATTAAAAAGACTGGCAAGCACGCGCGCATCCAGTCAAACTACACGCCGTCTTCTCAATTAAATCGACCAGCCACGGGAGGCAACAGACGCGTGGGCCGTCCATCCGCGAAGCAGCGCAAGCCTTACAACCTCGACGCGATCCTCGACGTAGCGGTGCGCGTGTTTCGCGAGCGCGGTTACGACGGCAGCTCGCTCGACGACGTCGCGCGGGCGGCTGGAATCACCAAGGCCAGCATCTACTATCACGTTCGCAGCAAGGAAGAGCTGCTGGCGCGCGGCGTCGGGCGCGCGCTCGACGCGCTGTTCGCGGTGCTCGACGAGCGTCCCGCGAAGACGGGCAGGGCCGCGGCGCGGCTCAAATATATCGCGCATCGCACGATCGAGATCACCGTCGATCAACTGCCGGAAGTCGCGTTGCTGCTGCGTGTGCGCGGAAACACTGCCGTCGAGCGCCGAATCATGGAACGGCGCCGTGAGTTCGACCATCTGATCGCCAGGGTCATGCGCAACGCGCAGCGCCAGGGCGCTCTGCGGGCGGACGTCGAGCCGCGGCTGGCGACGCGGCTGCTGTTCGGGATGCTCAACTCGGTGACCGAATGGTACCGGCCGGGGGGAGGGCTGGACGCGCCTGAAGTGGCGGAGGCCATATTCAGAATTGCGTTTGAAGGATTGGAGCAGGGCGCCGCCCGCCGCACTTTGACAAATCAACCGAATGGTAGGTAGATTATATCAGGAGAAAAACGCCGATGAGCGAATTCGAAATTCCCGAAAGCGGACTGGTCGAGGCGCCGGCCGTCGCCCAGCCGAATATCTTTCCGATCGAATGGCGATGCGAGACGCCCAAACTTGCGGAAATCTACGAGCGCGCCAAGCGCGAGGGCTTCAATCCTGCCGATATCAACTGGAGCGAGCTTTCGCCCGAGGCGTGGAGCGACGACGAGAAGGTCGCGATCATGTACTGGTGGGCGCTCCTGTCCAATTTCGATTCGTCGGGGCCCGCGGTGTTCGCGCGCGCGACGATTCACGCGTGGGAGATGCACGAGGAAGACCCGGTCCGCAAATGTTTCTTCTCGATAACTCGCGACGAGACCAATCACGAGGAAACCTGCCAGCGCGTCATCCAGCGCCTGGTGCCGAACGGGCCGCAAGGCTTCGAGCCGAAGAGCGAGCTGCAGCGCGTCGCACTCAACAATATTGGCTGGCTGTACCATAACGGCGGCCGCTACTGGACCGGATACAACCGCGCGATCGATCGCTATCCGCTCGCAGTTACCTTCACCTCCTTCATGATGGGCGAAGTGGCTTCGTCGACGCTGTTCCACGGCATGGCGCATGCCACCACGCATCCGGTGTTCCGCGAGATCTTCACCAAAATAGGACGCGACGAAGCGCGTCATCTGCAGATTTGCATCAACCTGCTCGAGAAGGAATGGCCGGGACTCACCGACGAGCACAAGACGTTCATCACCAAGCAGCTCCGCGCGGGGTTCGTGTTCCTGTCGATGGTGTTGTGGGAGCCACCGAACCAGTTCTGGGACTTGCCCGGTTACTTTCTGCATAACCATCGGATTTTGTTGCGCACTGCCCGCGAGGCTGGGCTCGGAATCCTTACGTACGAGCAGCAGGCCGACAACTGGCGCCTGGCAATCGCGCGAGTGCGCAAGCTGGTCGAGCGATGGGATATCCAGTTCCCCGCGATTCCCGAACTTGATATTGAGGGAGTCGATGTCGGCGATATCACCGCCGAGGACATTATCCCAGTGTTCTAGCAAACTGTGAGGCCACGCAAATGAGCGTCGATTTGTCGATTGAAAGCGGTCTTGCGGAAATCGTCCTCAACCGGCCCGACAAGATGAATGCGTTGAACGACGCGATGGTGGCCGAGCTCAACGGATGCCTCGAACGTGCGGCCTCGCAAGGCGTGCGTGCGATGATGATTCGCGGTGAAGGGCCGGCGTTCTCGGCGGGTCGGGATCTCGCGGACGCGCATCCGGGCGACGAAGACGCCGAAGCGATAATCGAGACCACTTTCAATCCGCTGATCAAGCGAATCGTCGCGTTTCCCGCACCCACCTTTGCCGCCGTCCAAGGTGCGTGCCTGGGAGTCGGACTTGGAATGGCGCTGGCGTGCGACGTCGTCTATATCGCCGACGACGCAAAGATCGGCTCTCCGTTCGCGCGAATCGGCGCGGTGCTCGACTCCGGCGGGCATTCGTTTTTCGTCTCGCGCATCGGACCGCATCGTGCGCTCGAGCTGATCTACACAGTACGATTGCTCTCTGGCACCGAGGCGGCCCAGCTCGGACTCGTCAATCGCAGCATGCCGAAAGACTCGCTCGTGGCCGAGACAAGAAAAGTTGCGGCGCAGGTGGCGCTTGGTCCGACGATGGCATTTATGCAATCCAAGCGGCTGGTGCGCCGGATCGACGAAGAGGCGATGGGCCTGTTCGCAGTTCTCAGGTGCGAGGCGCAGGCGCAGGGAGCGGCGGGGAAGACGGCAGACTACAAGGAAGGCATCACGGCCTTTCAGCAAAAGCGCGCGCCCAAGTTTCAGGGCAAATAGAAGAGGGCGACCGCATTGCTGCGATCGCCCTCCGTTCGATCACGGTTCAATCAAAATATGAACGACCAGAACTGGGCTTCGTCAACCAGTTCGTTCGCGCGCGCAATGAGCTGAGCGGCCTGGAACTCGTTGATCGGATCGCCGTGGAACTCGGCGCCCTCGAGCGCGTCCTTGATCGGATCCGCGATCGCGTTCCGACGCGCGTCCCATGAAGCGATCAGAAACTCTAGAAAATCATAGAGGCCGTCGTCGCTAACGTTGCCGGTCGCAAGCGCGAAGGTGGAAACCTTCAGAGCAGCCTGATCCAGCGCTCCAAACGGCGCGTCGATCGCTTTCAAAGCCTGGCCCAGACGCAGTGCCGTCGGGCGATGGGCTCCCAAGGCTGTCGGCAGGACGGTGGGATTGATCAGTTCAAGAATCGAGCGGCCGTCGTGCGAATAATCGTCAGTCAGGCCGGTCAACAACATTATGGTCGGTCGCACGTCGACGTGATCGGTAAAGAACTGGCTCGGCGTCGTCACACCCAGGTTAGTTACACCCGGACCTGCGATGGCGACGAAGGTGCGCGCGATCTCGGGCTGATCATCGCCGTGATTCCAGGCAAAGCCGGCTCCCTCGACCGCTGTCGGCGAGCCAATCGTCTCGAAGTAGAAATTATCGTCGCCGAACAGTGTGAATGTCGGCGTGCGATTAGGATCGGCCGGAGTGACCATGTGCAGGATCTTCTCCGTGACCGGATCTCCATCCGATAGGTCAGCTTTTCGGGCAGTCCGGTAATCGGATTGACTGCCGAAAGGCCTGAGATCAACCGCTCGAGACTCCGCACGCTCGAAGTCGTCCGGCCTGGATTGCCGTTTACGTAGACCGTCGGCGCATCGTCGAAGTGAATGTTGTACAGGGTGGGATTGCCGGCGGCCGCGTGATCGCGGCCAGATTGATATCGAGCTCGCCGACGTTGGTGTAAGTGCAGGGTACGGTCACTCCGTCGCAGTTCGCGGGAGTCGGCTTGCTCCCGACGAAATGATCGCCTTCATCGGGAGTGAAGACGAAAAGAGTATTGGTCTGATCGATGCCTTCGGCCTTCAGGTCGGCAAAAAACTTGGCAAAGGCAGCATCGTAATCCTTGAGCTGCTGTACATAGGGCTTCTCACCAGGACCGAAGGTACTTTCGGACGAGAGGCTCTTTCCTTCCTGATTGTCGTGAGCGTCGGCGATGTAAGCAAAAACGACCGGGATGCCCTTGTTCAACATCGCCTCGACCACGGCGAGCGTCTGCGCTGGCGTGGGATCGAAGCCGGGGAAACCGTTCAAGGGTTGCCATTGTAATCAGTGGAGTTGCCGAGCACCGGGTAAAGATACTTCGCCCCGAATAGTGCATTGTAGCCGGCGTAGCCACCGGGCTCATCGGGCAACAAGTCCTGCACGCCGCCGTTTGCAATCGAACAAAGCGAACTCGTCTGGGAGCAATGGATCGCTTCGCCGATGAAATCGTTGGTCTCCTTGGGGCAGATTCCCTTGGATTGGCATTGCGGGTCTTCAGTGGCCTGGCTGCTGGTCGGGCCGAAGACCTGGTCGATGTCGAAAGGCGCCCGCTCGAGCACGATGTTCGCGGTAGAGTAGGCGCCAACGTCGCATCCGGCGCGCGTGAACGGCACCCAGGGGGGCGGGAACGTTCTCGCCGGAAGGTGTGGTCAGTGCAAAAGTATTGTCGTCAGTGGCGGCGACGATATCGGCGACGGTGTCGGTCCAGTAGAAGAAGGACGACGGGAATGCGACCCCGGTGGGATCGAATACGCCGAAGCTGTTGGCGACCGCGATGCCGGTATCGTCGAAATACAGACCGATTTGGGTGGTGAGAATGTCGTTGGCGGTGTGCGAGATGAGCACCGCATGGTCGCCGGCGTCCAGCGTGCCGTTGGCGGTGATGAAATTCAGCAGATGCGGCATCTGCTCGAGATCCGACGGCACGTTCGGATTGTCGCGGGTAAAGTGAACGTTGTCGAACTCGATGTAAATCACGTGTTCGATCCCGTTGCCGAGATGGCACGTCGAAGCTGAGATCGCATGCGCGGGCATTGGCGCCGCGGCAAGCAGTATCGCGGCGCCGAAGACAGCCGGCGCAAATTTCAGCAGTCGCTTGAGATACTTCATAGCATTGATCCTCCCTGGTTGTGGTTGTGGTGCGTACACATGCGCAAAACCCCCTGTGGCTCTTGGTCAGCGAATGAATAGCGCGCGATTTCAATCAGCGGTGTGAACGATCGAATGAGAGCGGATTAAAAATCATGCGCAAACGTTTTTACGTCAACGCAGGTCTTGGCGAGCTGAAGCGATTGGCCACGTGCGACTTCAGGTTAGATGAAAAACTCCATCAACCTGCGCGTCACGCACGCGCTATCGCAGTGTCACGAATCGATCTCAATGGATCGAATAAACGATCGCGAGTCTCAGGAAGGACTGAACTCGACCCGCGGCGTATTTCAGTGGATAGTTACAAGATAACGAGTACACAGTCAGGTCGCTGGCGCAGTGGAGAAATACGCCGTGCAAGAAAAAAATTCAAGTTGGATTCCAGGCTTTTGTTTCTGATGGAGGCGAGGAATTCGGCGCCGTGCGGCAGGTCTCGCCGGGTGGCCGTCCCGAACTGGTCATCTACGTCGAGAATGCCGGTGACTTTACGGTCCCGCTGAGCGCGGTCGAGGCGGTGCATTCGGAGAAGGTCGTGCTGAACTGCGCCAAGCTCGATCGCCGGCTACGTCATGCGATAGGACATGCGCACGATAGTGAAAAGCCCGGCGCTTGAATATTGGATCGGGGAGGCGAATCCGAACGGGTTCGCCTCCCCGGAATTTTCAGCGGGCGGCGGCTGATGACGGAATTGCTGCCGGTTCTGTCAGCGGCTCCGTTTTCCATTTCTTGAGTTCGGGCAACACGTACTTGGCGAAGCACTTGATGCTGCGTTCGGCGTCTTCGTACGGCATCCCACCGAAACTGAAATTGAAAAACACACCGTTGGCGCTGATCGTGTCGCGGATGAAGGCGCACTTCTCTAGCACCTGGTCGGGCGTTCCCCACGGCATCAGCATCGCAAAGTCGCGGGCCGCGGCGTCCGGGCCGGTCTTTTTGATGAACTTGCTGACGTTGGTATAGAACTCGTAACTCTTCTTGGTGCCGAAGTCCAGCGACGTCATCTCGTAGTGCTTCATCACCGTGTGGTAGTTGGCGGCGACCCACTTCATCGCGAGTTCTTCGGCACGGTCCTTATTTTCGTCGACGACGCAGAACCCGCCGGAGAGCGGCTTGGGTGGCGGTGTGTCGCCGTTAACCTCGCGCCATACCTTGTGGTACACCTCGAAGTCCTTTTTGACGGCGTCCCACGGCTTTTGCGGAATCACCAGCAGACCGACGCCCAGCTTGGCCATTATCGGCATCGACTCGGGCGAGACGGCGGCGGCATACGTGCGCCCTTTGAATGATCGCGCGGGGCGCGGGCGAATCTCACGGCGTGGCTGGCGGGTGAATTTGCCGCCTTCCATGTAGCCGTTTTCGAGCGCGTTTAAAACCAGCTCTGCATACTCGACGAACAGGTTGCGGCCTTCGTTCTGATCGATGCGGAAACCGTCGTATTCGATTCGCGCGAGACCGCGCCCGAGGCCGAGAATGACGCGGCCGTTGGAGACGTGATCGAGCAGCGCGACCTGCTCCGCCACGCGGATTGGATCGTGCCAGGGGAGCACGACGACGCCGGAGCCGAGCCTCACGTGCGAAGTGCGGCCCGCCATGTAGGAGAGGAATTGCAGGACGTCGGGGCACATCGTGTAGTCGTCGAAATGATGCTCGACACCCCAGATGGAGTCGAAACCGAGCGGCTCGGCCATCTCGGCCAGCCGGAGCTCGTTGCGATAAACCTCGGTGTCGGAAAGAGCGTTGTTGGGATTTTGGAATACTGCGCCGTAGCCAACGTGCATAACGACGATCCTCCTGGAACAAAATCGGCAAGCCTATGAAGAGTCATAGACCGGACCAACAGAGAAGTACAGGATTTCTCTTGTCCGAGCGGTTTCTCCAAACTCGCGATCATGCTCAAATGCTGCGCTGTGCCGAACGGGGACTCGACCAGGACCGCTGCCTACCCGCAACCTGCCGCGCCACAGGCCGTGGTGATGGGACCGACGGCGGCGTCAGTCTTCCTGGTCGTTACGATCGATCCGCGCCCGGAGAGCGTGACCGCCGTCCGCTCACTATGCCCGGACCTCGCTAAACTGCTGCGCGCAGTAGGGTTCCGCGATACGGCCGCAAAACTCTCCTGCGTGATGAGCTTTGGATCGGTAGCATGGGACCGGCTCTTTGGCGATCCGCGGCCCGCGGAACTCCATCCATTCCGCGAGATCATGGCCGGCTCGCGCCACGCAGTATCGACGCCGGGCGATCTGCTCTTTCACATCCGCGCCGAGCGGCTCGATCTCTGTTTTGAACTCGCGACTCAGATCATGTTCGCGCTTGGTGACGTGGTTGCCGTCGAGGACGAAGTTCACGCCTTCCGGTATTTTGATAACCGCGACCTGCTCGGCTTCGTCGACGGCACCGAGAACCCCGTTGATAATGAGGCTCTCGACGCCGTCCTGATCCGTGACGAAGATCCGGCCTTCGCGGACGGCAGCTACGTCATCGTTCAGAAGTATCTGCACGATCTCCCGGAATGGAACCAGCTGCCGACGGAGGCCCAGGAGCGGATCGTCGGGCGTACCAAGGTCTCGGATATCGAACTGGACGACGCCGTCAAACCGACCTCGGCGCACAACGCGCTTACGACCATGGTTGAGGACGGCGTCGAGAAGAAGATCTTCCGCGCCAACGGGATTTTTGGCCGGCCAGGGCAGAGCGAGTTCGGCACCTATTTCATCGGGTACGCGCGATCGGCGGGCACGATCGAGCAGATGCTGCAGAACATGTTCGTAGGGCGGCCTCCGGGCAACTACGATCGAATCCTGGATTTCAGCCGCGCCGTCACCGGGTCGTTGTTTTTCGCGCCGTCAGCTTCGTTCCTCGACAGCGTGACAGCGACTGGGGCGGCAACGCCGGCGACCGCTTCCGAAGCCACCAAGAAAGACTCTTCACCAGATTCCGGCCGCGCGAGCGACGGCTCACTCGGCATTGGTTCCCTGAAAGGAGAATCGCGCGATGAATAATCTGCACCGCGAGCTTGCCCCGATCTCAGACGCCGCGTGGGCTCAGATCGAAGAAGAAGCGGAGCGCACCCTTAAACGCTACCTGGCGGGGCGGCGCGTCGTGGATGTCAAAGGTCCCGGCGGCTCCATGCTGTCCGCAGTCGGTACCGGCCATCTGAGAAATATCGAGGCGCCAGGCGCCGGTATCATCGCGCGGCAGCGCGAAGTCAATGCGCTGATCGAGCTGCGCGTGCCATTCCAGTTGGATCGCCAAGCGATCGACGACGTTGAGCGCGGCGCAAATGATTCTGACTGGCAACCGTTGAAAGACGCTGCGAAGCGAATCGCATTTAGTGAGGACCGGGCGATCTTCGAAGGCTACGCCGCCGGTGGGATCGAAGGCGTCCGACAAGGGACCAGCAACAAAATCGCGGCACTGCCCGGTGACCCCGCTCACTACCCCGACGCGATCGCAGAAGCGCTCAGCCAGCTACGCCTCGTCGGCGTCAACGGACCATATTCGGTAGTGATGGGCGCGGACGCATATACTGCTCTGAGCGAGGCCAGCGATCACGGCTATCCCGTTATCGAACACATCCAGCGGCTGGTCAAAGAGGATATTATCTTCGCGCCCGCGATCGCCGGAGCGTTCGTGTTGACGAAGCGAGGCGGCGACTTCGAGCTCCATCTCGGCCAGGACGTCTCAATTGGCTATTTGAGCCACGACGACAAGAACGTAACCCTATACCTGCAGGAAACGATGACCTTCCTGCTACTGACGTCAGAAGCCGCGGTAGCAATAAAACCCGCATCGCGGAAATAGCGCCGTTCTCTTAATACTGGGTCTCCTTCCGCGCGTCAGGCGCGGCGGCTCGAGGTGCGCGTCTCCGCGAGGCGGCGGGCGGCTTCGCCGATCGCGCCCGCGCGATGCCATCGCGAGTATTCTTCGACTGTCAGGCCGTGCGCTAGTTCGAGCGCGACCGACAATCCCGCGAGCACGAAGACTTCGCCGAGCACGCTGATACGCGGGGCGAGGCCGAGGCCGCCGCCCTCGTTGGGAACGGGGACGTGGATGACGAGGTCGGCGAGTTGGGCGAGACCGGAATCCTTGTTGCCGGTGATTGCGATCAGCTGCGCGCCTTGCTCGCGGATGGCGGTTGCGGTCGAGAGCAATTCGTCGGTGTTGCCGCTGTTGGAAATCGCGATGACGACGTCGCGCGGATGCACCTGGCCGAGGCTGCCGTGCAAGGTTTCGGTCGCGTGCAGAAAAGTGGCGGGCGTGCCGACCGAGCAGAACACGCTCGCGGCGTAGCGCGCGACGTGCTCGGGCTTGCCGACTCCGGTCACGTGAACGCGGCCGCCGCGGCCGAGCGCGGTGCGGATTATCTCGACGGTGCGTGAGATGGCTGCGATGTTGAGGCCGCCGCGCAGCGCGGCCAACTCGGCCAGAGCGAGGTCGAAAAACTTTTCGACTTCGACCGTCGAGTCGCCGATGGCCGCCTCGCGCGGCTCGGTGTCGAGGCGCACTGCGGGCAGCGCGAGCGGCTCGGCATATAGGTCGAGAATCTCCTCGCGCACTTCGAAGCCTGACGGAAACGCGCCGAGACGCGTGACCGCAACCGCGCCAGCGGCATTCGCGAGGCGCCCAATCTTGTCCCACGGCAGGCCCAGGCGAAGGCCGGCGAAGACGCCGGCCAGAAACGCGTCGCCGGCGCCGGTCGAGTCGACTTGCTTGACCTTGAACGCGGGCACGCGAACGGAAGTGTCGCGCGCCGCGATCGAGCATCCCTTGTCGCCCTCGGTGATGATGACGGCGCGACTCCCATAACGCGCGCGAATCGCTTCAGCCATCTTCAGCGGATCGCGGCCGTTGCCGTTGGCGAGTTCACGCGCCGCGGCCTTCGAAGGCTTGAGCCAGGTCGCGAGCTTCAACGCGCGGTCGAGTTCGGCGCGCGTGCCGAGCGATCCAATCGCATCGGAGGGAGGAACGTCGAGATCGAGAATCGTTGGAATCGAATGGGTGCGTGCAAAGAGCAGGATCGCGAGCACGGTGCGGAGCGGAAGCTGCGAAATTTCGGTCGAGACGAGATTAGCGCGCCGGATAAACGCGCCGTGGCGGCTGCGGACCTCGGCCGGAGTCAGCTCGCCGGTCGCGCCGCGCGCCATGTAGATTGCGCGATCGCCGGCGGCGTCGACGAAGATGGTTGCGAATGCGCTGGCGCTGCCGTCGAACGTCAGATGGTGGCGAATGCCGAGACGATCCATGCCGTCGCGCAGGAACTCGCCATTGCGATCGTCGCCCATCTTGCCGAAGATGCCGGTCTTGAGGCCGAGGACGCGGCCCCATCCGAGATGGTTCAGGACCAGGCCGCCGACTTGGGTGCGCTCGATGGCGGCGCTGGCAGTATGCGCGCGAAGGAGAATTTTTTCGTCGGCGCGGATGATCCGGGGCGTGCGGTAGAACAGGTCGACGACCATGCTGCCGCATCCGACGACGTCGAGTTTCTCTTCAGCCATTGCGTCCCGCCGATTTTCGTTCCGTTGCCGACGCGTGGCCGGCGGGCGAATCGTATTCGCTGACCCATCCGCGCTCAAGCATCTCGGCCGTGCGCTCGCGCAGCGCGGCGAATCGTGCGGAAAATTCACGGCGCTCGGTGTCGCTGAGCGTCGGAGTTCCAGCACCGACTGCGTCGCTGTCGATGACGCCGAGTTCTTTGAGCGACGCCTTGATCGTTGCGATCGTCGGGCGATACGCCTTGGCGCCGCGCTTGAACGTGCATGCGACGCGAAATTCCTCGATCGCGTCGGCATACAAACGCATCAGCTCGGCGTCGCCGGAACGGCAAACCTGCCATGCGCGCTGCCATTCGCGCGGCATCGCATTGGCGGGCCCCGCGACAACGCCATAGGGGCGGGTGCGCTGAGTCAGGTAGCGGTTCCAGTAGTGGCGCATGCGGTCGCCGACGCCCTCGGGCGGCGCGAACAAATCGAAAATGAGATAGGCGTTGCCGGCATAGATGGCGAATTCGTGACCCGCCTTGAAGTGCGACGCGGCGCGCGTGTAGTTGCCGATCACGGTCTTGCTGGCGGTAACTTTTATTCCACGCACGTAAGGCAACCGGCTCATCGTCTTGACGTCGCGCGTATGCAGATGCGGCGATTTGCCGGGCGCCGCAATGTCGGCGTTGTCGTAAAGGAACAGCGGGAGCATCCGGCCGGCGCGGCTGAAGGCTGCGCCGATATCACGTTCGACGAATTCGGCAGGATGCTCGACGTCCTTGATAGAGAGCGGCGCGACTACGACCGCGTCGGCGCCGGCGTGAATCGCATGCGTGAGGTTGTCGAGTGTGTCGCTTCGCGTGTGAGCGGTGATACCGGCCCATGCTTCGATTTTCTTGGCAGCGGACGCGCGTGCACGGCGGCATTCGTCGATGGCGATTCGCACAACGGCCTGGCGACGGGCGTTGTCGATACGATCCCATTCGCCGGTGGTGCCAGCGGCGAAGATGATGTCGGCACCGGCGCCGTCCTGAAGTGCGAAGCGGACAACAGCCCGCTGCTGGTCTTCGAGGATGCGTCCGCGACCGTCGAGAATCGTGACGATGGGGACCGAGAGGCCTGGGCGCGGAATGTAGTCGTCGAGCGAATTCACGGCGGCGATTCTACCAGAAGCCGCGGACGGCTGCTGCGGCGAGGTCAATCGAGGGCTCTCTTGAGCGCGTGCGCCAAACTAGCCCCTTCCCGCAGAGAGGTATTGCAATCCATACCATCGGTAGTGGGTTTGAGACGGCCCGGCTACCAAGGGTAGTTTCGTTCCGTCAAAAATAGTGTTTGTCCGTTCGTTGTTCATCGCGTCCAAAGGGGGAAGCATCCTTACGCACACCGTACCCTTAGCATAGAAAATCCGCGCCGCTCAGGCTGAATAGTTCATCCCCAAAAACCAGTCACAGCTCGGGCACCACTAGCTGATGCCGAGTCCCAGGTCGGTGATGAAACTCCAATGATGCTCGTCGCTGGAGGCGTAGTTTTCGAGTTTCATTTTGACGGTCAGCTTGTAGTTACCGTCGCCGGAAAGAGCTCCGACGGGCGGATTTTCGTACCAGATGCTTTTCTTGCATACGTCGATCAGCAGTTGGTCGACTTTCGCCTTGCCTGAGTGTTGCTCGACGACGAGTTCGGTGAGCTTACCGCTTTTGTCCAGATTCGCGGTGAGGACGACTGCTTTGAGTTCGGTGGGCAGCCGGGTTCGCGAAAATTCCTCGCTCCTTTCGGCGATAATGAGTTTCGCGTAGATGCGATCGAGAATCACGGCGGAGAAAACCCCAAACTTCGCGGCCTTGTCGTTGAGCAGCCGCACGCGCCCGGGATTCGTGTCGCTGCCCACCTCCCGTGTGATGCCGGGTTCGGTCTGAAACGTGCGAGGCCCGGCCGAAGTGGCGCGTGGGTCATGATACAGTCCTTCGCCGGGAGCGGGGACCGCGTCGATCGCAAGCGGATTAACGGGGGTGGCGGCGACGTCATTCAAGCTGCTCAACAACTTCGGTTGCGCGCCGGAATCGGGAATGGGCGGCGGAGGCTTGTCCTCCGCGGCGCATCCCGCGACGAGGACTGCGGCGGCAAAGAGCATCGCTGTGAGAGACTGTCTCCTTGGTACGCACCTCATTTGCGCTTTTCCTGTGGGTTAGCTTTGTCCGAATCGAGTGCAAGGATGGCCGGACGCGCGTCATTGTAGTCGGCGACGAAAGCGTCGAAAAGTTCTTCGCCGAATGCGCGTTCCTCGGCGCGAACCTGGTCGTTGTGTTCCTTAGCGATCGCATCGCCGATTCGCGCGAGCAACTCGAGTGTGGGTGAGTAATTCAACTGAGCGGTGACGCCGCCGGCGAAATCGTAAGTGCCGTTGGGCAGCAGGCGCGAGCTGAGCTTGGTGTTCAAGCCGCCATTGCCGGTTGCCAGCACGCGCAGAAAATCGCCCGCAATCAAGTCCATCATCTGATGTACTCCGGGCGGCGCGACCAGTTGCGGAACCGCGTCCATCCGATTGACGAACGTGACACCGGCCGAGTTGCGGCTGTAGTCAGTTACGAATCCAATGTTGTCCAGGCCGAAGTTCATCTTGAGACTGGTAATCTGCCCCGACGCGAGAGTGCGGTAGCCGCCATGCTGAATTTCACCCAGCGCGATACTGTCGCCAGCCGGTTGCATCGCGGCGTTGAACGGGGTGAGCAGGCCGTTGCGCAGCATGATCGTGAAGTGAATGTGGCCGTGGTCGAACCCCTCGCGCATCCAGTAGTTTCCATGCGAATCGAGAATCTCGGATTTCGCGGTCACCGCGGGCACGACCTTGCGATAGAAATCGTAGAGCTGCGGATATTTTTTGAGCGCGTCCTGCCGAACTTCGGTATCGACGTTGAAAAGCACGATCGGACCTGCAGGAGAATTGAACTCGTCGAGCAAGTTATTGAATTTGAAATAGTGGTCGAACTTCGCAGCGAGATGCGGCATCTGCCGATGGAATTGGTCGAGCGCGGCGCGATCATGATGGTTGAAAGCTCCGGGCGCGGAATCCCACGGTGGTTTCAGGTCGCCATGAACCTCGCGGAGCGCATCGGCAGAAGCGTCGACCAACGCTCCGATGCCGTAGGTATCGATCATCAACTCGCCCGCAAGCGTGCCGGTGACGCTCGAGACGCTGGTGGGCGAGGAATCGCCGGCCGGCTTGAGGCCGAACACGCCCGCGAATCGCGCGGGCTCTTCGGGAGGGCGCCAGCTGGTAACCAGCGTGTACAAATAATCGGCGTCGTTGGGCTGTCCGGTGACGCAAATCTGATGAGTGCCGTCGGGCTGGTCACTCCAGGGAATGGCGGGCTTCGAGTAGAGCGCGGCAGCGCGGATCATCGTCGATTGACGCGGCGGAAGCAGATCGACGACATGCTGGAGATTGGGCGCGAGCTGCGGATGGAACGAAATCTTGCGCTGGAAATCGATCTGCCGGTCCAGGATGGCGATTGCACGCGCCGCACGTCTGGGGCCGGGAGGCGCCAGATAGACGATTGGCGCGAAGAGGGTTTGATTGTCGGGCGCGAAGCTCGCGCCGGCAGGAATTTTGGGAGAGTTCGGTGCGACAGGACGCTTCGCGTGTGAAGAAACTTGAGCCGATGAAGGGGATGGGTCGGACGCGGCGGATGTGGCAATCGCGCAGATCGTGATTAGAATCGCTGCGGTTGAGGTAGCGACAGCGATCCGAAAAGTTCGAAATGGCCGTAGAAACAGGCGAATTGTGCGAGATACCTTCGGATGGTATCCTGCGCTACAATAGATAGAAGAGTTCGAGAAATTAAAATGAAACCCGGAATCCATCCTGAATACCGTCGCTGCATGGTTGTCTGTGCATGCGGCAACACCTTCGAAACGCGCTCGACGCTCAAAGAGCTTCACGTCGAGGTCTGCTCGAAGTGCCATCCTTTTTACACTGGCACGCAGCGTCTGGTCGATACAGCGGGACGCGTCGAGCGGTTCAATCGCAAGTACGGGATCAAGAAGCCAGCCGAAAAGACGGCGGAAACGACCGCCGAGAATTAGCATAGCAACTCCCGCCGCCTGCGGTGCTCGACGCACCCGGGTGTGCGGGGGAAAATATACCGGCACGGCCACATCGGCCGCGCCGTTTTTGTTTCAAGGCGATTCTCGGATTCCAGCTGGTGTGAGCGGCGATGCTCGATAAGGCAAGCGCAATAGAAGAACGGGTCGCGGAACTCGAGCGCAAGCTCAGCGATCCGGCGACGCTCGGCAATCAGCGCGAATATGCGCGGCTCGCCAAAGAGCGCTCGCAGCTTTCCGAGGCGGCGCATTGCGCGCGCGAATATATCCGCGTCGCGGACGAAATCGCGGGCCACAAAGCGATCCTCGACGGCGACGACGCCGACTTGCGTGAACTCGCCAAGGCCGAGATGCCGGCATTGCAGAAAAATCTCGCGGCACTCGAAGAGAAGCTCAAGGAGCTGCTGACGCCGCGCGATCCCAACGACGAGAAGAACGTTATCCTGGAAATACGGGCGGGCACTGGCGGGGAAGAAGCATCCCTCTTTGCCGGTGACCTGTACCGGATGTACACCCGCTACGCCGAGCGGCATGGATTCAAGATCGAGCCGCTGAGCCTGAGCGAGACCGGACTGGGCGGAATCAAGGAAGTGATCGCGCTGGTCAGCGGGCGCGGCGCATACTCGCGGCTGAAGTACGAAGGCGGAGTGCATCGCGTGCAGCGGGTGCCGGAGACGGAAGGCTCGGGACGCATCCACACGTCGGCGGTGACGGTCGCGGTAATGCCGGAGGCGGATGAGGTCGAGGTCAATATAAATGAGGCCAAGGACCTGCGAATCGACGTGATGCGCGCGTCGGGGCCGGGCGGGCAGAGCGTCAACACGACAGACTCTGCGGTGCGAATCACGCACATACCGAGCGGCATGGTGATCATTCAGCGTGACGAGAAATCGCAGCACAAGAACAAGGCGAAGGCGTTGAAAATCCTGCGGGCGCGGCTGCTGGAGCAGGCGCAGTCGGAGCAACAGGCGAAAATCGCGCAGACGCGGAAATCGATGGTGGGGACGGGCGACCGATCGGAGCGAATCCGCACGTACAATTTTCCGCAATCACGCGTGACAGACCATCGCGTCAACGTGACAATTCATCAGCTCGACAATTTTCTCGACGGCGACGTCGATCCGATCATCGACGCGCTGGCGGCCTACGATCGCGAGCAGTCGCTGAGCGCGTCAGCGCAGCCATGAGCGACGCGCTCGCGCGGCGCGCGTTGCAGGAGATAGACAAGGCGGCGCGGCGGCTCGCTGACGCGGGCATCGAATCGTCGCGACTCGACGCGGAACTCCTGATGGCGGCGGCGACAGGCGTTACGCGCGAGGCGGTGCTCACTGGCTCAATCGAACTGTCACCGCCGACACTGAAAAATTTCGACGCTTCGATCGCACGGCGCGAAAAGCGCGAGCCGGTCGCGTACATTCTCGGGCACAAGGAATTCTATTCGCTAGATTTCGAGGTCAGTCCTGCAGTGCTGATTCCGCGACCTGAGACGGAATTCGTTGTCACCGCGGCACTCGAGTGTATTGCAGGGAAAGCCAATGCACGCGTACTCGACATCGGCACTGGATCGGGCGCAATTGCGATCGCGATCGTTGTCAACGCGCCGAACATGCAGGTCACGGCGATCGATATTTCTGCCGACGCGATTGCGGTGGCGTCGCGCAACGCCCGGATTCATCGGGTCGAGGATCGCGTGACGCTGCGGCGCGCCGACTGCTTCGATGTCCTCGATGGTCGCGCGGCCCTCGGCTCGTTCGACGCTATAGTCTCAAATCCGCCTTACCTGGATGACGCGGAGATCGCAGCCTTGGAGCCCGATGTGCGCGGCTACGAGCCGCGGGTTGCGATGAGCGCGGGAGCGGGCGGGCTCAACATTCTTCGACGGATTGTGGCGGGCGCGCCGGCGCATCTTGCGAACGACGGCGAGCTGATCGTGGAAGTGGCGGCGGGGCAGGCTGCTGCGGTCGCGAAACTCTTCGAGGAAGCAAGCTTGAAGGTCGTCTCTGTGATAAACGATCTCGCGGGGCGTCCGCGCGTCGTGCGCGCGCGAAGGGCAGGGGCGTAGTCAGCAATGGAAAAAATGATAATTCACGGCGGTGCTCCGCTGCGCGGAACCGTCACGCTGAGCGGCAGTAAGAACGCCGCGCTGCCTATCATGATGGCGGCGCTGCTCACGTCGGAGCCGATTCAGCTCAGCAACGTGCCGCGGCTGCGCGACGTGAAAACCGCGATGGAGCTGCTCATCCAGCTCGGCGTCGCAGCGCGCTGGATCGATGAGCATCGGGTCGAGCTTCACGCGGCAAAGGTTACCTCGCACGAGGCCTCGTACGAACTGGTCAAGACGATGCGCGCGTCGTTCGTCGTGCTTGGTCCGTTGCTGGCGCGAACCGGACGCGCGCGCGTTTCGACTCCGGGAGGATGCGCGATAGGCGCACGGCCGGTAAATTTGCATATCTCGGGAATTCGCTCGCTCGGCAGCAAGATCCAGTTTCGTCACGGCTACGTAGAGGCGCATGCCGAGAAACTGACCGGTGGCAGAATCTGGCTGGATTCGCCGTCGGTCGGCGCGACCGAGAATATTTTGATGGCGGCGGTCACCGCACATGGTCACACCACGATCGAAAATGCGGCGCGCGAGCCTGAGGTTCAGGATCTCGCACGGCTGCTGGTCAAGATGGGTGCGAAAATTAGCGGCGCCGGCACGCACGTACTGGAAATCGAGGGAGTCGACCGGCTGCACGGAGCCGAGCACGAAGTCATACCAGACAGAATCGAGGCTGGCTCGATGATGGTGGCGGCGGCGATCACTGGTGGTGACGTCACGATTGCAAATGCTCCGATCGAGCATCTCGACGCGGTCGCGACCAAGCTGCGCGAGGCGGGCGTCATGGTCGAGGCGAATGGAAAAGGCCTTCGCGTCACGCGCAACGACAAAATCAAGTCGGTCGAGCTGCGCACGCTGCCGTACCCGGGGTTTCCTACAGATCTCCAGGCGCAGATGATGGCGATGCTGACGCAGGCGGACGGCACCTCGGTCATCACGGAGACGATTTTCGAAAACCGGTTCATGCATGCGCAGGAACTGGCTCGCATGGGCGCCGACATCGTGATGAAGGGACCGACCGCCGTTGTCCGCGGGCCGTCGAAGCTGAGCGGCGCTCCGGTCATGGCGACCGATCTGCGCGCCAGCATGGGTTTGATAATCGCGGGGCTCGCGGCAACACACACGACCGAGCTGAGCCGTATCTACCATCTCGACCGCGGCTATGAGGCGCTCGACGCCAAACTGTCGCGACTCGGCGCGCGAATCGAGCGCGCCCAGGAATAGTTCGAAGCAGTTTCTAAAGGTTCAATTCGCATGAGGCCCCGGGTTCTCAAGTCCCAGACTCCTGAGTTTAGAAAATTTCTCGCGGCGATACTTGCGCGCCGCGGCGGCGACGACAGCGCCGGCGTCGATCAAGCGGTCGCGAAGATAATCGCCGACGTGCGCAAGCACGGCGATCGTGCGCTGATCGATCTGACGGCAAAGTTTGACGGCGTGAAGCTTACCCCAGCGACGATTCGGGTGACGCCCGCCGAGCGGCATTCAGCGATCAATCGAATTGCGGCTGAAGATCGCCACGCGCTGGAGCTGGCTGCGGAACGAGTCGCGGAGTTCCATCGCCGCACGATGGAGAAATCGTTCATCTATCGTGACAAGTCGGGGATGCGCCTCGGCCAGATGGTCCAACCAATGCACCGGGTTGGAATCTACGTGCCCGGTGGACTCGGCGCGTATCCGTCGTCGGTGTTGATGAATGCGATTCCCGCCAAGGTCGCGGGCGTTGCGGAAATCGTGATGGTCTCGCCACCGTCGGCGGAGGGCGAGCGACTCGCGGTGCTTGCGGCCGCGGAAATCGCGGCCGTCGACGAATTCTACCGCGTCGGCGGAGCGCAGGCGGTCGCGGCGCTCGCATACGGCACGGAAACTATCAAGCCGGTCGACAAAATCGTCGGGCCCGGCAACGCCTTCGTACAGGCCGCCAAGCGGATGGTTTACGGCGTTACCGATATCGACAAGATGGCGGGGCCGAGCGAGGTGCTGGTGATAGCCGACGAGCGCGCGCGTCCCGAATGGATCGCCGCCGACCTGATCGCGCAGGCCGAGCATGGTTCGGGCGACGAGGCGGCCGTGCTGCTGACAACGTCGGCGAGTATCGCGCAGCGCGTGGCCGAGGAGATCGAAATCGCGCTGAGAAGCCTGCCGCGTGCCCGCCAAGTCGAGGCCGCACTGGTCAAAAGGGGAGCGATGGTCGTCGTACAGGATTTGAATGAGGCCTTCGACCTGGCCAACGAGATAGCACCGGAGCATCTCGAGCTCGACGTGCGCAATCCGTCGCGATGGCTGCCGAGGGTCAAAGCGGCGGGCGCGGTTTTTCTCGGGCCGCTGACGCCGGCTCCGCTTGGCGACTATCTTGCGGGCCCGAATCACGTGCTGCCGACGGGCGGAGCGGCGCGTTTCGCGTCGCCTTTGGGTGCATACGATTTCCTGAAACGAACCAGTATAATCGAGGCCTCGATGGGCGCGATTGCGGCGCTCGGACCGGCCGTGGCGCATCTGGCGCGGATGGAAGGGTTCGAGGGTCATGCGCGCGCGATGGAACTTCGAGCGGGCGCTGATGGGAAGGCGAAACGGGCAGGCGGAAATCGAAATGCAAAGCCGGCAGGGGTGACCTCTGCACCCAGTATTAATGCAAAACAAACGAAAGAAACTACGAAACGAAACTAAGACGGCCGGTGCAGTCACGCTACTGCCGCCTGCCAAGTCGAAGCGTAGCGCGGAGGTCGAGCGCAAGACACGAGAGACTTCGGTGACCGTCGCACTGAAGCTCGACGGAGCAGGGCGTGGCGAAGCAAAGACCGGGGTGCCGTTCCTCGATCACATGCTGGAAAGTTTCGCGCGGCACGGATTTTTCGACCTCAAGGTCGAAGCCAGCGGCGATTTACATATAGACGATCACCACACGGTCGAGGACGTCGGGATCGTCGTCGGCAAGGCGTTTCGACAGGCGCTCGGCGATCGCGCCGGAATCAAGCGCTTTGGCGAGGCCACGGTCCCGCTCGACGAGGCCGTATGTACGGCGATTGTCGATATCAGTGGGCGCGCGTATCTCGGCTACAACGTCCTGATCAGCCAGGAACGGGTCGGCAACTTCCAGACCGAGTTGGTGCATGACTTCATGAAGGCGCTGACGGACGAAGTCGGGATGAATCTGCATCTCAACCTGGTCAGCGGCCGCAACCCGCATCACATAATCGAGGCGACTTTCAAGGCGTTGGCGCGCGCGATGGACCATGCGACGGCGCGCGAGCCGCGGCTTTCCGGCGTGCTTTCGACCAAGGGCACGCTCAGCTAGCCAGCTTGTTCGAGAAGTTCACCGTTATTCCCGCAATCGACCTGAAGGGCGGCAAAGTCGTGCGTCTGCTGCGCGGCGACATGAACCAGGCGACCGTCTATGGCGGCGACCCCGGTCAGACCGCACGAAGTTTCGAGGAAGAGGGCGCAGAGCTTATTCACATCGTCGATCTTGACGGTGCAATCGCCGGGGCTCCGCGGAATGTCGACGCGATCGCGAAAATTCGGGCGGCGGTGAAATGCGCGATCGACGTCAGCGGCGGGCTCCGGACGATCGAGTCAGTTCGCGCGGGATTCGCGGCCGGGGCGGACAGGATCTCGATTGGCTCGGCCGCGTTGCTCGATCCAGAGTTGCTGACTCGGGCGTGTATCGAATTCCCCGGGCGAGTCTTCGGCTCAATTGACGTGCGGGACGGGCGGCTGACCATCAAGGGATGGGTGGAAACGAGTGAGCTCACGATCGCCGATGCGGCCGCTCGGTTTCGCACCGCGGGTGTCGCCGCTGTGATATTGACGGACGTCTCCCGCGACGGTGCGCAGACGGGAGTCGATGCGACGCGAGCGGCGGAGACCGCCAAGACGGTCCAGCTGCCGGTGATTGCGTCGGGCGGTGTCGCGAGCCTCGAAGACATTCGAACCCTTCGAGCAAGATTCGAGGCCGGAATCGTGGGCGTCGTCGTGGGACGGGCTCTGTACGAAGGCAATTTCAGGCTGAGCGACGCGCTTTCAGCAGCTCGCAGTTAACCGGACATCCGATTCGAACGTATCGCGAGCGTTGTCGCTATAGCTACTTAATAACCCTCTAAATAGCCACGCCCTTTCTTTGTTTCCCTTGTGATTCAGGTAGTTGGTCTGGCCATAGGGCTCCGCACAGGCGCGACGCCAGCAGGCGTCGTAGTGTGCGTATTTGCTTACAGACGGTTAATTGAGGTCAATGCCCAATATTTCATGGCTATAGTCAGATTGAGTGGACATAGTATGCTTGACATATGCATGATGTATGTAGAAAATGTCGAAACTGGATATAGACATGAATTCTCAGTCTGAACTAAACGTAACCTATCAAGAGCAAATAGCGACCAGGACTGAGTTGTCTAAATGGCGTATGTTGGTATTAGCTAGTAGATATCTTCTACATAATGGGTAGATTATCCTACAATCTGTAAAGTCACCGAGAGCGTGGGAGTATATCGATTCCCGCGATGATTGATCGAAGTAAACGGACGGAGGGACACGAAATGGATCTGATCAGGAAACTGTACGTGAAGGGCGACACGTTCGCGCGCGGCCAGACGATGGCTGAGTATGCGCTTATCCTCGCAGCCGTCGCAGTGATTGTCTACGCCGGATACCAGACGATGGGCACGACGATCACCGCGCTGCTAACCAGCGTCGACGGCAAGCTGTAGTCGAACGGATATCGTCGCCAAGAACAGAGTTGGCCAAACCCCGGTGGGAGGCGTCGCGCCCCCACCTAACCAGGGCAGTTGGGAGCGCGTTTGTATGGACCTGCTGAAAAGGGTGGCGGGGTTTTTCCGCCTGTCGAGGGGGCAGACGATGGCGGAGTATGCGTTGCTCCTGGCGTCCGTGGCGGTCATCGCCTATGCCGGCTATCAGAAGATGGGCACGTCCATCACGGCGGTACTGAGCAACGTTGATAGCAAGCTATAGGTGGTCGAACTGTCTGATCCTGACGCGTCAAGGGGCGATGTATCGCCGTTGCCACTGGAAGTAGCAAGCGAGCCAACGTCGCGAAGGGTTTTTGGCGAAAAAGGAATAGAAACAAATGCACTTTGGCTGGCACAGCCGATGCGTGTCTGGGCTAACGCTGGAGAAGCGTATGGGTACCTTTGACCGTCGCAGAGTAGACCAGGCCCGCTCAATCCCACCGACCGCCGGACCTTCACGTTTCGGAGTGGCGAAGGGTCAGACCGCGGTCGAGTTCGCCATGGTCGCGCTACTTTTCTTTTTGCTGATCTTCGCGGTCATAGACTATGCGCGGGCTTTTTTCGTGCAGATGAACGTTCAGCAGGCGGTGCAGGATGCGGGACGGTTTGCGTCCACCGGCAACCATCTTACGAATCCCTCAACCGGCGCCCCTGATACTCGCGTACAGTCAATCATTCAGACGGTTGAAAACGAGGTTGTGGGAGTGCCCGGAGTAAATCCCAACAATCTTCAAATTTCCGCCGTATCGGCCACCACCGGCGCGCCGACCGCAGGGGCGGGCGGCCCGGGAGACATCGTGACGCTGAGCCTCACCACCAACCTGCCATTGATGACACCCCTGATTGCTCGGCTATTTTCCGGCGGGAATTATACCTTCATTTCGAGCGCGACTTTCAAGAACGAACCCTTTGACCCCGCCAACACGAACTAGGCTAGCGAAAGATGTCATCGTCGTATCGTGCCGCCCGCAAGAAGCTCACATCAGCCGAATCCGGTCAGGCGGCGGTAGAGCTTGCGATGATCGTGACCCTGCTCTCGATTCTCATTTGCGCTGCGATCGATTTCGGCCGCGCGCTGAATTACATGCAGATTATCGCGGAGCTGACCCGACAAGGCTCGATGCTGGCGTCACGCGGTGAGCCCCTGGCAAACGCCGTCAAAGACGTAGGTACTGGGTCATCGGGCCTGGATCTAAGCGCCGGCTCCACAAAAGGCGAAGTCATTATTACCCAGGTTACCAACGTAAACGGCACCTATACCATCACCGGCCAGTCATCGCAGGGAAGTTTGGGGGCAGCCAGTAAGGTGGGGTCAGGAGTCGGAGCTACGGCTACCGTACCGTCTTCAGTGAGTGGCGACCTCCAAGTAGGCCAGACAATTTTCGTTACCGAGATATTCTACACATTTCAGCCGTTCACTCCGATCGGAGCAATGACAAATAACGCCGTCTCCCTGCCGTCGACGCTATATGACTCGGCATATTTCTAAGGACAACTGAAAGAGGTGAGTCTCTTGCATCAAAGAAAAACTGACAAACACGAGAAGGGGCAAATTTTCATAGTGCTCGCCATCCTGATCCCTATTCTGATTGTGTTTGTCGGTCTTTCAGTCGACCTTGGTATGGCTTACTTAACCAAGACGACGTTGTCCAAGGCGGTCGATGCGGCCGCGCTCGCTGCCATGCGCAATATCAATCAAGGCCAGTCCAAGGCTGCCGCCGTCGCGACCAGTGCGTTTAACGCCAACTATCAGAGTGTACTGGGCTTTAGCGGCAATACCCCGACGCCCACAGTGGCGTGGAGTACAGACGCCAACGGAAACACGCTTGTTACTATAAGTGCCACGGCCACACTCAACACATCCTTCATCCGAGTGTTGTCGATCCTGCCCGGGGTCGGCAGCACCTATAATACGTTGAGCATCTCTGAAAGCGCACAAGCCATTCGCAATCCGCTGGTGATGTCGCTGATATTGGACAGATCGGGCTCCATGAATAACAACGGCGGAGCGGCCGCGCTTCCGGGCGCTGTGACCACGTTTATAAGTTATTTCGATCAGACTGTGGACAACGCCGCTGAAATCAGTTTCTCGGGCGCCGACACCGTCGATTTCAAGATGAATACCAGCTTCATTCAGCCGATTACGAATGCAGTGGAAGGTCTGACTTACTCAGGCGGTACCTTCGCCCAAGGCGGCTTGCAAGACGGAGAAGCGCAGATTCTGACTAAGCCGCTGACTCCGAACATAATAAGAGTAGCGGTCTTTTTTACCGACGGTTACGCCAATACCAACAACGACAACCTGCAATGTAATCCTCCGTCCCTCAAGACCACGAACAGGAACTACGGCGGATGCGCGCCTATCGAGTTCGGCACGGTCTTTTTTATGAATCCGGCAACGGGTGATTGGAACGGGAACAACTGTAATGCGAAAACCTTTCCCGTGCAGGCGCCGGGCGTCGGCAACTCGATGAACGTAACCAACATCACCAACGATGCGACTTATCGAACTGAGCAACTCGCCACCAAGATGCGCACGAATGACAAGATTACGATTTACTCGATCGGGCTGGGCAACCTGATTATCAAGCCGTACCTGCAAGATATCGCCAATGATCCTGCCGCCGCCACGTACGACGCCACGCAGCCAGTCGGCCAGGCGGTCTTCGCACCTGACGCGAGCCAGTTGCAGACCGTGTTCCAGATCATCGCGTCAAAGATTCTGCTGCGCCTCTCGCAATAGAGACGCCCGCACGCTATTACCAGCTCTCACACACCCGGGTCAGGTTGCGCCGTTGGGAGGACGTAGCCTGACCCGCGGATTCACGCACCATCGCGGCACGCGGCCCTCGAACACCGACAGGATATTGTCCACCGCCATCGCAGCCATCCTCGCGCGGGCAGTGATGCTCGCGCTGCCAATGTGAGGCGTGACTATAACGATCTCGAGGCGCAGCAGCGGATCGCTGGAGGCGATCGGCTCGGGATCAGTCACGTCGAGACCCGCGCCGGCCAGACGGCGCGATTTCAGCGCCGCAATCATCGCAGCTTGATCGACGACCGCGCCGCGCGCCGTATTGATTAGAATCGCGCCGGGCTTCATCAGCGCGAGCTCACGCGCGCCAATCAGGTGGCGCGTCTTCGGCGTCAGCGGCACGTGAATCGATACGTAGTCCGATTCGGCCAGCAGGCGACGCAGACTGACGCCGACGGCGTCAGCAAGTTCGTTCTTCAGAGGCGGTGTTCGCTTACTCGATCGATGTTTGAGATAGCGCACGCGCATCCCGAAGCCAATCGCGCGCCGTGCCATCGCCTGCCCAATTGCGCCAAACCCGACGAGCCCGAGAGTGCCGCCATGAATGTCTCGCCCAAGCATCGTCATCGGTCCCCACGTGCGCCAACTACCCGCGCGCACGTGACGGTCGGCCTCGGCGATTCGCCTCGCGGTGGCCATAAGGAGGCCGAAGGCAAGGTCCGCGGTGGCCTCGGTCAGGACTCCGGGAGTGTGACCGACCGCGATTCCCGCGCGCGTCGCGGCGTCGATATCGATATTGTCCACGCCGACGGCCAGGTTGCTGACGACGCGCAGCCGCGGCGCGCCCGCTATGATGCGAGCGTCGAGCTTGTCGGTGACCATCGAGAGTATCGCGTCGGCGTCTGCCAGCGCGTTTCGTAGCGCTGCCGCTGGCGGCGGCATCTCGCCCGGCCACACCTCAACTGAGGCCGCGGCGCGAAGCCGGTCGAGCGCGGCGTGATCGATCGCGCGGGTGACGAAGACTTTTCGGTGCAGGCGGGCGGGACGTGGCATGCGGTAGGGTATCTCCGACGGTTCAAATAGTTCTTTGGCTCTGCTATACGCGACAAGCGTGAGTGACTCCATCGTTTCATCGGTAATATCGTCGGCTCGAGCGAGCGGGCGGTCGGTTCTCACTGAAATCGAGAGCAAGCGAATCCTGCATGCTCTCGGCCTGCCGGTCGTCGTGCCGGAGGTGGCAGCCACACCCGACGACGCCGTGCGGGCAGCGTCGCGAATCGGATTTCCGGTAGTGCTGAAAGTCCTTTCGCCGGATGTGAGTCACAAGAGCGACGTCGGCGGTGTCGAGTTGAATCTCGAAAGTGAGAGCGCAGTTCGTGACGCGTTCGAGCAAATCCGTGGCAATCTCGCCGCGAAGGCTCCTGGAGCAGGCTTCGGAGGCGTTGCCGTCCAGCCCATGGCGAAGAGTGGCATCGAGCTGATCGCAGGGACGTTCCGCGACGACCGATTCGGCCCGATGGTTATGGTGGGGCTCGGCGGTGTGATGGTCGAAGTGATGAAGGATACGGCGCTGGCACTGGCGCCGATTGGCGGCCGCGAGGCGTCGCAGATGCTCAGGCGGCTCCGAGGCGCTCAGATTCTGCAAGGTGTGCGCGGCCAGCCAGGAGTCGATAACGACGCGATCGTATCGCTGCTCGAGACCGTCTCGGGAATCGCCTGGACGCATCCGGAAATCGCCGAGATGGATCTCAATCCGGTCGTCGCGTACGAGGACGGACTCGCGATCCTGGACGCGCGAATCGTACTCGCCGCGGGTCCGTCCGGGACGCTGCAGCCGGACCCGAATCGCGCGGCGCGGCTGAAAAATCTTGAGCATGCGTTCAACCCGCGCACCGTCGTGGTTATCGGCGACAAGCGGATGGGCGGATACATGTGGCTGCGCGCGATGGCGCATCTGAAGGGCAAGCTCTACTCGGTCCAGATCGATCCCAACGAGATACCTGGAATCGAGGCGATGGGCGTGGAGAATCGCAAGAGCCTTGCCGAGATCACCGAACCAATCGATTACGCGGTCAGCGCCGTCCCGCGGCAAATCGCCCCGCGAATTTTGAAGGATTGCGTTGCCAACCGGGTCGGCTCGATAGGATTTTTCACCTCGGGATTTTCAGAAACGTCGGAGGAGCTTGGAATCCGCCTGGAATCCGAGCTGCGCGATATCGCCGTCAACTCGGAAATTGCGCTGGTTGGCCCAAATTGCATGGGCTTGTACAGCCCGGGCGCCGGACTGTGCAATTTTCCCGAGGAGAAAGTGGGCGACGCGGGCGATGTCTGCTTCATCTCGCAAAGCGGCACGCACACGATCAACTTTTGCCTCCAGGCGCCAACCCACGGGATCACGGTCAACAAGGCCGCGTCGATCGGCAACGTTCTGGTACTCGAAGCGGCGGACTATATCGATCTGATGGCAGCCGAACCCGCGACTCGCGTGATCGGGATGTATATCGAAGGGGTGCGCGACGGGCGGCGCTTCTTCGACAGCGTCAGGCACGCAGCCGAGAGTCATCCGGTCGTCATCTGGAAGGGCGGAGTGACCGAAGCGGGCGCACGCGCGACGTTTTCGCACACTGGGTCGCTGGCGACGGCCGAAGCGACCTGGCGTACCGTCGTGCGGCAAAGTGGCGCGGTCGAGGTGGTGAGCCTCGACGCGATGCTCGACGCGGTCCAGCTGTTCGCGCGCGCCAAGCGCATTGGTGGCAAACGGATGGGCCTGGTTGCGATGACCGGTGGCCAGTCCGTCGTAATCACCGACACGTTTGCGACGGCGGGGCTCGAAATTCCGACGCTATCGGAGTCGTCCTACGACGAGTTGAAAACGTTCTTCAACATAATCGGCGGAAGCTACCGCAATCCGCTCGACGCGGGCGGCACGATCGGCGCCGGGCACCATCAGGGTAACCTCGAACGCATCCTCGAGATTCTCGAGCGCGATCCTGTAATCGACGCGATCGTGCTGGAGGTCGGCACGGGGCTGCGCGCGGCGCGATGGACCACGCACGAGGACGAGATCACGGGGCTGCTCGATAAGCTGGCGGATTTTGCACAACGCTCGACCAAGCCGTTCGCTATCGTGATGCATCCTGCGCACGTCGAGACGATCGTCGCGCGGGGCAAGGAGCTTGCGCGCACGCGCGGGCTGGTCGTGTTCGACAGTTTCGAGCGTGCCGCAGCAGCGTTCCGGACGGCAGCAGACTACTGGACAAATCGAGCCCGTCTGGGCAGTTAAACTCGCCTCAGAGCTAGACAGTGGCGTCGCTCCTTGCTGCGTGTTGCTGACTGCGTTGACAGCGCGGCGTAGTCCCCCAAGACTTGGCATCTGAGGTGCTGAATATGGATCGGCTCATATCCGAAGATGCGCAGCCCTACTTCGAGAAGGTGCAGAAAATCGCGCCGATAATTCGCGAGCACGCCGATCGTGCCGAGCGCGAGGCACAGATGCCGCGCGAGGTCGCCGATGCGTTCCACAACGCCGGGTTGTTTCGAGTTTTACTTCCGCGCGAAATGGGCGGCGGGGGTCTGACGATGCCCGACGTGATGCGGCTGTGCGAAGAAGTCGCGCGTATCGACGCATCCGCCGGATGGAATCTCGTAATATGCTCGGGCGGTCCGATATTTGGACAAAACCTCTCGCGCCGGGCATTCGAAGAGATTTACGTCGATCCGCGTGGCGTCACCGCCGGTTCGCTGAATCCGATGACCAGCCAGGTATCGGCGGTCGAGGGCGGATGGCGTTTCAGCGGAAAGGCAACCAACGCCAGCGGCTCGGCTCACGCGACCTATCTGATGGCGACGGGAATTGTCCTCCACGACGGCGCGCCAAAAATTGTCGATGGGTTCCCCCAACTGATTGCGGGGATGTTTCCTATCACGCATGCAAAGATATTGAACACCTGGTCCACCGCCGGGATGCGCGGTACCGGCAGCAACGATTGCGTGTTCGAAAATGTCTTCGTTCCCGATGAATTCACCTTCGATTGGCTCAACGCGAAGTCGCTGTGGCAGCGCGGTCCGCTCGGCAACATCCCATTGCAGCTGCTGATGGCGGGCAGCCTGGTAGCGCCGATCTTCGGTGCGGCGCGCCATGCGCTCGACACGCTGAACGAGATTGCGCAGGCGAAAGTCCCGGTGGCCAGTCGCGGCACATTGCGTGAGCGCCCAATCGCACAGACCCAGTTCGCGCAAGCGGAAGGTCTTCTTCAGGCGGCGCGTGCATATTTCTACAATTCCAGTGAAGAGATCTGGCGCAAGGGAGAGGCCGGCGAGAGCTTCAGCGTCGAGGACCGAGCGCATGCGCGGCTCGCAGTAGTTACCGCTGCGAAGCTGGCGGTGCAGGCGGTTGATCTGGTCGCGGATGCGGCCGGGATGAGTTCGGCGCAAACCTCGTGTCCCATCGAGCGATGCTGGCGCGACGTGCACACCGCCTCGCAGCACGTGCTGATGAACACGTCCCGTTTCGAGGTGGTGGGACGCGTACTGTTCGGACTGGATCCAGGTTCGCCGGTGATCTGACCTGTTCCCTCGAACCGTTGGCTATGAAAACTACCGGGGCGGGGCGAGCACCGTCATCACCGTGCCCATCGTCGCGTCGCCATCCAGGAATGCCAGCCATCGACCTCTCAGCGACCAACCCATCGTGACGATGCCTTGCGCGGGACCGGCGGCCAATAGAAACGCGCTGTCGTAGTGAAGCGAGTAGGTCACGATTTTTCGCCATGGCACCGGCTTGCTCGGCGCATAGATTTGCATCGCGGCTTCGTCCGCTCCCTTCGAATAGGCCATCGTGCTCTGCGCGAGCATTTCCGGCACCGTGTCGAAGCCGAGAGATTTTACATCGACCTCAGCCTGGTCGGGTTTCGCTACTGCGACTTGCGCGAGCATCGCTGTTTCGGGCATCTCGAGCGCGCGCTTGAAGGTAAGTTGCTGATTGCCCAGCGTGACGATAGCGCCGCCAGCCGCGAATGATGCAGCGCCCGTCGACACTCCCATCAGATGTTCGTCGCCGGTCGCGATGTTGTACCTCCAGATGGCGATCGTATGGCGAGTGGGGTCAGGCCCGACGTAGAGGAATGAACCCTCGTCGTCCTTGTCCCAATCCAGCACGTGAATGGGCTCGCGCACGTGAAACCGGGTGCAGGTCGAGTTGCGGCGGTCGAGGATAACCGGCGGGGCGTCCGCGTCGCCCTGGCCGACCGCATAGACACCATGCGCGCTCCAACTGAGCGCCGACATCGGGCATGAGAACTTCACCGGCGCGACGGAGCCGGCGCCCGAGACGACGATCAACTGCAATCCGTCCGCAGGAGTTGGCGGCGGATCGACGTCAGCTTGATCCGGATCGGACTTGGGCGCCTCTTCAGCAACGCCGGGTTCCGGGGGAGGTTCAGGATGGCGTCGCAGCGCAAGCGCGATCGTCGCATTGCTCAGCCAACTCATCGAGATGGAATCGTAGTGGCCGTTGAAGCTGGCGATCACGTTGCCGGGCCCGCTGGCGATCAGGTCGCGAACGACTACATCGACTCGACTGCCACCGCCGGCGACCATTGCAGTCGCAAGCGTCAGGCCGTCGGGGTTCGCAGCGACGTCAGCAATGGTTCCCTCTTCGGCCGCGCCCGGCCCCGTCTCGGCGGCCAGGATACGGCCGGTCCGCCACTCGGCGCCTCCCAGGCCGTACATAATCGTGTGGCCACCCTGCGTCCCGATGACGCCGATCTCTTCGCCGTTCTGCAGCCAGATTGGCGGGTGCGTCGGAATCGGCGCAAATCCCTGCGGCATCCCAACGTTGGTCAGCACCTTGATGCCGTTGGTGACCTGAAGCGTGGTCGAGCGCGCGAGAAACGGCGGCGGCCCCGGTTTGGGCGCATCCGCAGTCGTGGAGCATGACGCAATGCTCACGGCAGTCAGAGCAAGAATCCAGATGAGGACAGACCTGAGCATCGAAAAGCGATAGTGTATTTGGAGCGATCAAAAAAGGCGACCGATTCAGCAGATGAAGAACCCGTTCAAAGAACGATTGTGGATAAGCCGGGAGGTTCGACTCGCGATTGTCGTCGCGATTCTGTGCGCAGTCGGCGCGGTCGCGTGCGCCGCCGGCGACTGGAAGGCGGGAATCGCCATCCTGGGAATCGCTGCGGCCATGGTTGCGGCGTTCTGGTTTGCCGTCGTCAAGCCCGCGCGAATACCACGTGGGGCAATCGTGATAGTTCGACTGGCGGGTCCGATCGAAGAGGACGTGACCAGCTCGCCCTTCGATCAGCTTTTCCGCCGAGGCGCGATGAGCCTCGACCATCTTCGCTACGCGCTCGAGTCTGCAGCCACCGACGACGATGTTCGCGCGATCATCGTCGAGATTGGAGGATTCGGCGCCGGTCTGGCCACCGCGCACGAATTGCATCGACTGCTACGCGCCGCGCAAGCTGGCGGTAAGCGGGTGATCACGCTGTTGCGCGGCGATAGCGCCGGTCTGCGGGAATACCTGGTGGCAGCAGGGGCGGAGGAAATCGTCGCCAATCCAGACACGATGCTCACGATGCTCGGAGTCGCGACTGGCGGCGTTTTCCTGAAGAACGCGCTCGACAAGCTGAAGATCCAGGCGCAGACGCTGCAGTGGAAAGAGTACAAGGGCGCCGCCGAGACGCTCGGCCGGGACACGATGTCGCCGGCGGTGCGCGAGAGCATGGAGGCGATCGTCGCGGACTGGGAGAAAATCCTGGTCGAGACGATCGGCTCTGCCCGGAAACTCTCTCCTGAAAAAGCGCGCGAGCTGATCGCGGCGGGCTTCGTCAGCACAAAGTTCGCCGTCGAGAATCACCTGATCGATCGCGAAGGCTATATCGAAGACCTCCGCGCTGAGTTCGATCCCAAAGCAAAGCGCAAAGTGTTCGTCAGCCTGGCGCGCTACCGGCGCCACGCAATCTTCACCCGTGAACGCGGGCGGCGCGCACGCATCGCGCTCGTGCACGCCAGCGGGCCGGTGATCGCGGGCGAGGCGCCTGCGACCGGCGAATTCATCAGCGGTGTCGCGACCGCCGCTCAAATCGATCGCGCGTCGCGCGACGAACGCGTGAGCGCTATCGTGTTTCGGGTCAATTCACCCGGCGGCTCCGCCGTCGGCTCTGACCTGGTTTGGCGGGCAGTCCGCGAGGCGCAAGGTCGTGGCAAGCCGGTCGTCGTTTCGATGGGCGACGTGGCCGGGTCGGGCGGCTACTACGTCGCAGCCGGCGCCGACGCCATCGTGGCGGAGCCGGCGACGATCACCGGCTCCATCGGGGTTGTGTACGCGAAGTTCAATCTCGGCAACATGCTCAATGAGCTCGGCGTCCATTTCGATTTCGTGAAAAGCGCGCCCATTAGCGATGCGATGTCGATTGCGCGCGGCATGACCGACGCCGAACTCGCGCAGCTCAATGAGACCGTCGGCCATATGTACTCGCTGTTCACCGCCAAGGTCGCGCAAGGCCGGCGCCTCAGTCCCGAGCAGGCGGAAGCGGTCGCCAAGGGGCGTATCTGGAGCGGTCTCGCTGCGAAGGAGCGTGGACTGATCGACGAAGTCGGCGGCCTTTCAACCGCGGTTGGAATCGCACGCGATCGTGCGCACATCGATCAGCATCAGCGCCATCAACTTGTGACCTATCGCGCCGAGCGCCGATGGATGGATTTTCGAGGTGCCAGCGCCGAGGTGTCGACGCCGTGGGCGATTCGTGCTGCGGCCGGTGCGCTCGGCATCCCCAGCCGGTGGGCCCCCGCGATGCTTGAATTACTCGTGCGAGGCGGCGTGATGCTGGTCTGCCCGTTCATCGAGCTATAGCGGGGAGCGCTGCAGCTCTTCGCGGATCGAGTACATCTTCTGGCGCGCCTCGGTAATGTAGCCGTCGAGGTTGCGGCGATGATTGGCGAACAGCCCGTCGGACGAGCCGTCCATCACAATCAGCGGCTTCATGACGGCGGCCTTGCCAAGCGCGTCGATCGAATCATCGAACAGCGTCTTCAGGATCGGATCGTCCTTGAGCTGTCCGGCGTATTCGCGCTCGAGCGCGAGCATCATGTGATACATCACGTGCGCGTAACCCTGCGAGTGATAGAAATAGTGATCGCAGTCCCAGCTATGAACGGGACTGCCGTCGTCCTTGGTGGCGCGGTACAGATTCGCATGGGCGTCGCCAAGCAGGTCGGTCCAGGTCTGGATCAGGCGGATAAGCTCGACGGCCCGCGTGTTGAGCTCGCGCGAAGAGGGCGGCGTGGTGTGCAGGCCGGCGACGTATGCGCGCAGACGCTGGACGCCGTCGTCATACTTTCCTTCGGGCGACGGCAGAATCCATTTCTCGGCGTCGTTGCGAAAATCAGTGTCGGCGATCACCAGATTCGGATCGTACTGATTCGAGGAAACCTTGGTCAGGTGATCCTTGAAGATGCGTGTGGTTTCGCGAACGGCCTGGATGATTCCAAGTTGGCGGTCGGAGTTGTTGTCCGGCCCGACTTTCGGACCCCATAGGAAGAAATCATTCGGACGCCACCCGAATCCGGTGTGCAGCTCATGATCCATGATCGCGGCGAGAGTAGAGGCGTAGATCTCGCCGGGTGGGAATGGTTTGTCGGGCGGGAAGAGCTGGTCGATGTTGTAATCGAGATGATCGTGATGCTTCTGGCCGAAATGAAGCGCCAGGTTGCCAGCGATCCAGATGAGAAGGAGGGCCGCGGCCCCAATCAGAAGTCGGTTCCGGTTCATCGCAATGAAGTTTGTATCAAGGGGCGATTATTCGGAAGGAACTATATCACTGGCGCTATCATGCCGCGCGCAGTGGAACTGCTGCAGCTGTGGCGCGCTTGAGCTCGTCGCGGGTGGTACCCAACTGCTTGAGAAATGGAAGCACCGCGCGAGTCAGGAACTGTCGTGGACTGATCCCGCCTTCACCAACTTTGAGATGCTCGTGGTAGTGCGGGATCAAACCGTCGCCGGGCATTTTGAAATTGGCTATCACGTGCGCGAGATCCGCCAGCGTGCCGACACGATCCTCGCTCATTTCGATCGCGATCATCTCGCGGTAGAAACCGGCGTGAGCGGCCTCGTCGCGGCTGACGAGAAAGAAAATCGCCTCGAGCGTTTTGTCGCGCTCGAGTTCGGCGCGATCTTTCTGTGCCCGATAGGCGAGATAGGTTGCAGATTCCTGCAACGCCCCGTAGCAGCTCATCTGGCGGCGCGTTTCGAACGGAGCTTTCCACCTGCGCGAGAACACGTCGGTTTCCAGCTTGTCGAATTGCTCCTGCGTGCGCAGTCCTGAGCGGATCAAGTATTCGCGGAACACAAGTCCGTGCCGCGATTCCTCGTAGCTCCACGCATTCTGAAACCATGCCAGCCCGAACACGCCGCGCAACATCTCGTTGCCGACCGCGGTGTAGTCCGGCAAGTACATCTCCTCGGCGCAATACGTCTCGATGCGAATCGCGCGTTCTTCGGTGTTGGTGCTGGGAGAAAGCTTGTCCCAGGGCACATCTTCGAAGAGATTCCAACGGCGCTTGCGCTCCGCAGTCTCGAAGAACTCCATATAGGCGCGGTAGAATTTGTCTTTCGCAGTCATCAGGCGGGAGCTAGTGGGAGCTACGCGATTTAGTGTAACAGGTGTGCGTCTCGCGACCTAGCGGAAACTGTTCTTTGTGTGACAAATATCTAGCGAACGAGGTCAGAAAATACTTAATAAACGTTTAGTTAGCGACGTGCTTTTTGCAATGTCGGAGGGCGCTAGCAGCGCGATCGACGCCACCGGCTTGCCGCCTTCCGTCACGTTTGCAGTGCCGATTTGCTGGCCTGCAGTGATCGGAGCTTTGATCGATGGCGGCAGATTGTAATCAACCTTGATCGCGTTCTTCTTGTCACCGCGTTTGACGAACACGCCCGCGTCGCTGCCCCAGACCGGCTTGATACTGTCAGTGTCGGCGCCCGTCACCGCGACGGTTTGTGCGATCGGCGCGCCTTTCTTCGCGACCGGATGCATCTCGTAGTTCAGAAATCCTTGGGAAAGCATCTCCGACGCTTCCTTGAAATTTGTCAGCTTGTGCTGGCTTCCGAGCACGACCGCAATCAGCCTCAGGTCGCCGCGCTTGGCGGTCGCGACCACGTTGAATCCCGCCTTGTCGTAGAAGCCGGTCTTGAGGCCGTCGCATCCTGGATACGTCCGGACCATGTGATTGGTGTTGCGCAGCGTGAACGTCCCGGCGCGAAACGGCGCCGTGTCGATCGACGACCATCGGATCACGTCGGGATATTTGAGCAGCTCGCGCGCGAGAATCGCCTGGTCGTATGCGCTGGCGACGTCGGCCGACTCGCCCTTACCGGGTGGCAGACCGTTCACCGAGTAGTAGTGCGAGTCCTTCATTCCGAGCGCGGCGGCCTTCTGATTCATCATCACGACAAATGCTTCAGTCGAGCCCGCGATATACTCGGCGACCGCCACCGACGCGTCGTTGGCCGAGTGGACGACGACCGCCTTCATCATGCCGTCCAGTGAAAACGTCTCACCTTCCTTGAGGTAGACTTGCGAGCCGCCCATCTCGGCTGCTTTGCGCGAGGTGGTTATCTGGTCGGTAAGCTTGAGCGAGCCGTCGTGGATTTTTTCCGCGACAATCAGCATCAGCATCATCTTCGCCAGCGAGGCGGTCGGCCACGGCGTGTGATCGTTGGCCTCGAAGATGACGGTGCCGGTCGTGGGTTCGACTACGCACGCCTCGGAATAGGGACCCAGGCCGGTATTCGACGCGTTCACGGCGCTTTCCTCTTCAGAGGCCGCCGCGGGCTTGGCCGCCGCATGATGACGGCGTGCGGCGAGGGCAGGGTGCGACGACATCAGCGCGGCGAGAGCGATCGTCAGAACGATAAATCCGAATTTTCGGCTAACAGAAATTCCGGCGACCGATTCGCCGGATCGCGAAAGAACCTTCATCAAGGACCACCTCCACAGCATCGACCCAACGAACCCATACTAGCCGACGACTCGCGTCGCGGCGAGCATCCAAGGCGACGGTCAGAAGCGGTCGGCCGTCCAGTACACCGATCGCGAATCGGCGAAGAGGTCGAGTGCGTGCGTCGAGGCGGCTTCTGGAACCATCGCGAACCGGCGCGCCAGTTTGTCGGGCGCGAGGACTCGCCACATGTAGTTGTTGTCGACGTGATGCACGACGGGGCATCCAACGTCGCCCAATGCCTTTTCGAGCGCGGGATCGTGCGCAGTATGCGTGACCAGAATGGAGGGCTCGTCTGGCTTCGTCGCGCTGTGTAGCAAGGCCGCCCGCTTGTGATCGCCGACGCGCTGGACCGTGACAGAGACGCCAGAAGCTGATTGGCCGAGGTACTTAAACGTCGCGAGCATCGCGTCAATAGCGCGGGTGACGTAGCCGTACTCCATCACCATCGAGCCGCCGTGGAAACGCGTGACTCGTGCGTACGCCGCGATTCGTGCGCCGTCGCGACACACGACGAAATACTCCTCGGAGCCTTCGCCGGGATGGAGCGGTTGATTGCCCGCAAACTTGAGATTCGCGCGCCACGCTGCGTTATCGCGGACGGCGGTGACATTGAAGCGTCTGCTGTAGCTGAGATGAATCGCGGCGACTTCGGCAAGGTCGCGCTCAGTCTCGAAACTGTCGATCACAAAACGATCCGGTACCTTCAGCGAAGCCGCAGCCTCCAGGATGCTGAATTTGCGCCCGATCTCACGCCATCCGAACTGGTTGTAGAAAGTGAGCCGCTCCGCGAACAGCAGCGACACCTCGAATCCCTCGCGCACCATCGTATCGACCGCCAGGCGCATCAGCGCCGACGCAACGCCCTTGTGCCGATATTCCTCGAGCGTGAAAACGGATCCAATGCCACCCATCGGAACCGATTGTCCACCGAGATTAACGGCGCGATCGAAAATCTGAACAGTCGAGACCAGGCCTCCCCCGTCGCGCGCAACAAGGCACAATGGATCGCGAAACCCGGGATCGTTGTGGTTGTAGCGCGCAAAAAACTCGCCGCCATCGTTGTACCAATGCCCAAGCAACTCGAGCACCTCGTCCCGCTCACTATGATGCGCAGCCCGAACTTCCATAATTCAGATTTTGTAACTCACTTAAGCGAGCACGGCTACAGCACTTTCGCTCGCAGCTGCGGGAACACCTTCGATACTTTGCCTAGTAGATAGTCGCCGTAGGTTCCGCTAACTGTTGCGAGGTCGGTGCCGTCCCATCGACGGGCATCTCGTCGCTTGCTGGTGGCCGTAGGGTCTGGCGTGAGCACTGTGATCGGTTCCAGTACTGCGTCGAAGCTTGGGTCCAGGAATAGCGGCATCGAGATGCGATCCTGCGTCGAGACATTTCGCACGCGATGCAGTGCCGACACGTACCGCCCGGCCGTCAACCGCTCGAGCATGTCGCCGACATTGCAGACGAAGGAGTCGGGCTCGGGAGGCGCCGGCAGCCATCGGTCTCGATGCCACACTTCGAGGCCTCCGACCTCGTCCTGCCGCAACAGGGTCAGCAGTCCGTAGTCGGTGTGCTCGCCGACGCCAAGTTCGTTTTCATCTGCACTGGCGGCACAAGGCGGATAGTTGAAGATGCGAAAGAGGACAGTCGGGTCGCGAGTGTAGCGCTCGAGGAAGTACTCCGGCGCCAGCCCGAGTCCGACGGCAATTCCACGCAACAGTAGTTGGCCGACCGCGGTGACTTGATCCATGTAAGCGAGCAGCCCGTCGCTGAATCCGGGCAGCTCCGGATAGAGGTTCATCCCGTGCAGCGGCAGACCGGCGCGAACGCGTGCGTCGTCGAGGCCCAGCTCAGTACCGAAGTAGATTCCTTCCTTGCGATCGGGCCGGCCCGACGTAAGCTCACCGTCCACCCGGAAGTACCCGCGCCACGCACGTCCACCGTGCGCCATCGCGATCGCCATCTTCTGTTCCAGTGGGAGCGCGAAAAACTTGCGCGCGAGCCTCATCAGTTGCGCCGACAACGCAGGCTCGACTCCATGACCCGTCACGTAGAAAAAGCCAAACTCACAGCATGCGCGGTCGAGCGCTGCAGCGACGCGAGCCATGTCTCGAGAGCTGTCGCTAAGCGACGCGATATCGATAATCGGGAGCCTTTCAGTCGAGCTCGTCAACGATCTCCTCAATCGTTCCTTATCAGACCGGTTATGCCCGCGACGAAGATTGCGCTCAGCAGCCATCCTGCGATGATCTGCATCCAAAGATAGGTTCGCAGCGCTGAACCTCGAATTGTAATCTTGCGTCCCGCGATCTCGCACTCGCCCTGCGATGCTTCGTCGGGCCACCAATAATGCTCCTGATGAAGATCGACGAACGGCAGAAACACGTGAGCGAATACAGCAGGGGATGAAGCCCGGTGACATGGTCGTCGGACGGCGGCGGCAAATTCTCCGGCCACGTCAGACGCATCACGCCCGCCCGCTTTCCCATCAGCACGACAGCCCAGCCGACGAGAACAACCAATATTGACCAGTTGAACGCCAACAGCGGCCGATGCCCGTAGCCGATGGTCGCCTTTAGAAAGTCGCCCGACAGGCGTCCCAGCAGACCCTTCCTCTGGTAACGATCATCTTCCTCTGCGACGAGCACCGTCGCCGCGGCCGCATCCTCGCCGGTCCCGGCATAGTACTTCGCCAGCTCGTGGTAAGGTTGCGAACAAAATCCCGGGGGCTGAAGCGACAACCATCGAAGCCGGCTGTCAACTGAATTACGATCGCCCACCGCGTCTCGTGCACGTCATCCGCAAGATTAGCGGTTCCGGATTCGAGACCGTTGTAAGTGAACCCGTCTATGATCAACTTTCCCGGCGCGGGCCAGCTCTTCTCGTCGTCCAGCAGCGACTCGACCGACGCGTCGCCAAGATCGAGTCGAGCGCCATTCTCCAGAGTGACGTTGTGCCAGGTAAATGCGCGCGCGACTGACATGCTCGTCCCGACAAAGCCGTGATCCTCGCCGGGCGCGCCTAAGAATTTTGCGTGGTCAACGATGAAGTTGCTGGCGAAGCGGTCGAATGAGAAATTCGCGAGCCCCGTTACCTCGACCTCTCCATCCGTTCCCCAGCCCGCCAGGTAAACGACGCCCTCGACGCTCGCTCCCGGCAGCGCAATCGCGACATTGTTTGGATTGATGAAGTGCCCGGAATCGAAGTGCAGATTGCCGCCAATCCTGGCGCCTCCGAGATCCACTGCGCCGTACGACACGAACCCCCGGTTCAGCCAGACGTTGCCTCCGACCTGGATCAGGTACGCAAACAAAGTTACACGGAGTCGATTGGGGAAAGGATCACCGGGACTTTTCGAATAGCGGAGAATCGCGCCTCCGAAGTCGAGATCGAGGCCGATCTTCGCGTGATCGAGCACAACCGCACCGACCGCATGAAATCCTTTGCCCAGGGTCAGATTGTCGCGAACGTTCAGGCCGCTGGCGTGCAGCCCCACCATATAGCTCCCGTCGAGTTCGAGCTCGGGAACTTCGGCGCCGCCGAGATTGATGATCTGTGCGAACACGCAGTTGCGCAGCACTATTGGAAACGGGACGTTGACGAGAGACAGATCGAAGCCGCCAACGATACGCCCTCCGACGACCCGGATACCCTTGGGATCGACCAGGCTCGCCGCCTCACGATCAACGCAAATCCATCGGATGAGCGAGGCGCGGATTTCGCGCGACGCGGGCCATTGCTCGGCATGGGCGGGGTCATTGGAGGGATCGGCGGGACTCGAGCTGGTTCCAGACGCCGCGAACTCACCGCGCTCTACATTGTCGATATCGCTGAACCAGAGCATCGCACGCTCGGCATCACTGAGATTCGAAAATCTCCGGGACGCCAGCGCGACAAGCCGGCTCGTGGCCGCCGGCGGCGGATGCGACGCGGCCTGGCAGATGTCACCGCCAATGATCATGCCGGCGAAGATCGCGCACGAGAGCAATACCACTTCGCGCGTTCTCGACACCAAGCCGATGCTGCGCGCGCTGAATCTCGCGTTCATTCGAGACGCTTCAGAAAGTCGCGCAGCACGCGATCCCACTTATTCCAGTCGGCGCCGCTTGCGAGATGACCCTTGTCGCTGTCGATCTCGAAGTAGGTCGCATCGACGCCCGCGGCCTTGAGTTTCGACATCACGTCGGGCGCGATGCTCGGCGGGAACAGCTTGTCGGTACGCGACAGCACGTAGAGCACTCTCGCCCGGATCTTGGCGAAGTCCTTCTCGGCGTTGTAGTGCTAGCGCGCCCGAGCCAACGCAATCATCGAATTGGGATCGAAGACCCTCGCCCACGGTTCTGCGAGCTGATGGATCGCAGCCTCGCGCTGCGCCGGATCGGGAAACCTCGGAGCGAGCTCAGCCTCGATACCGTAGCGCTTGAGCGTCGCGACGCGCAGCTCGGTCATGAAGCCGAGCATCTCCGCGTTTCCATAATGGTGGCCGCCGTTCCATCCTGGAGCCTCGGCAAACCGCGCCCGCAGATCGGCCACCATGCGGCCGCCGTCGGTTGCGTTGGGCGCCGTGACGACCGGGACGATCCCGCTCATCGCATCGGGGAACGTGACGCCCCATTGAAACGCCTGGTAGCCGCCGAATGACAGGCCTGCGACTGCCACCAGGTGCTTGACGCCGAGCGCGTCGAGCAGCGCGCGCTGAGCGCTAACGATATCGACGAGGGTGTAGTCGGGAAAATCGGGACCGTACGGCTTGCCGGTTTTCGGATTGATGCTCGCGGGCGCGGTCGAATCGTACGACGATCCGAGCATGTTCGATGACACGACGAAGCATTTGTTGGTGTCGATCGCCTTGCCCGGCCCAATCAGCCCGTCCCACCATCCGACCTCACCATTCGCATCGAGTCCCGCGGCGTGCTGGCTCGACGTGTAACCATGCGTCACGAGGATCGCGTTGCGTCCGTTTGGCGCGAGAGTTCCATAAGTCTCGTACGCGAGCTTGAGTTCGGGCAGGACCTCGCCGCTTTGAAGTCTGAAGTTCCTGGTCGAGAAAGTTTTTACTTCGACTACGCCGAGGGTTTCAATTGCCATCGTCTTTTCCGCTTTCAGGCGTGCGGCGGAAGGTCCAGAATCTGACTCCGCTGGTCCCGGCTTCCTCGCCATTCACGATCGTGTCGAAGCCCTGTTTACGATAGAACGCAACGTTGCGCTCGTTTTCGGTCTCGAGGTAGCAGGCGACCTGTTCGGCATCGGCGCGCTCGAGCCCCGGGCGCATCAACTCGCCACCGAGTCCGCGACGCTGACGACTCGGCTCGACGCCGAGCAGGAACAGGTACCAGCAAGCGCCCGTCATGTCTCGCTCGCGCGCCTGCCATTCGCGTCCAACCACTTCTCGATAGCGCTGATATGCGTCGTTGCCGATGACGTTCGCCATCTGATGCATCCCCGACGCCTCTATATTCTCGCGCGTCCACTTCGCATTGGGCGGCAGCCAGAGCGCCACGCCCTCGACGTCTGCGGTCGCATAAACTTCGCCCGCGAGAGTTCCGAAGCGGATCATCCTCGCATACACGTCAGGCAGCAGCCGGACGCGTTCTGCGGGATCGGAAATAGCGTAGAACATGAGCGGATCGTCGTGAAACGCCCGCGCGAGCGTCGTCGCGGCCGCGGGAATTTGATGCTCGGTGAGCCTTACGATTTTCGCACTCACGAGTGCATCGTCGCACACCTTGCAGCCGAAAGCACAGGACGTCCAAATTGCCGGGAGCGAGCGTCGGGATGTTCGCAGCTTAGCGGAGATCGAGATGGACTGAGGTTGGCGTGCCGCCGCGATTGATCGTGAGATCGATCGCCGACGCGGTCCTGATAGATTGCATCAGGCCCAGCGCCTGCATCGGATTGGTGACGGGCTGTCCGTCGATCTTCGTCAGCAAGTCGCCGTCCTGCAGACCGAGCTGATCGAAGACCGAGCCCGGCGCGACCTGGGAGATCGAGAATCCATCCGTCTTGCCGTCGACGAAGTGGGGCAGGGCGCGCATCTGCGTGAAGAACGCCGCGGGATTCTGCATCGTCTGCGCGACTTCAGCGCGGTTGGCGACGAATTTTCCTGGACCTAACTTCTTCAGCTCGAGTTTGCTGTCGTCGCTATTGTCGTTGCTGTCGTCGTTGTTGTCGTTGCTGTCGTCGTCATCGTTGCCCGCCGCGGGATGACCATGCATTCTGCGCCGGATGGCCGCCGGAATTCCTCTGAGCATCGGCGCTCTCACCGCGCCGCCCAGCTCGGAAGGCGGTACTTCGGGCAGATCCGAAGTCGGAATGTCGATGGCGACGCGATGCCCGCTGCGGTCGATAATCGCGCGGTTGACTTCGACGGCTACCAGCCGGCCCGCATTCGGAATGTCTTCTCCGACCTGGTACAGCGATTCGTTGCCGGTGTCGTCCTCGATAATCGCATACGGCTTCGATTTGCTCTGGAGCGAAGTGCCGATCAGCTTCAGGTGCAAGTCCTCGACCACCACCGGCGCGGGCCCGGTCTCCTGCGGCACCGCGTTGAAGATGTCGCGCTTGACGATTCCGTCGTAGTACGTGCGCGTCCGCGTGCCGGCCGCGGTCCTCGCGGTGGAAGCAGCCACGGGCGCGTCGGGTTCATTGGCAACGGTGCGCTCGATCACGTCGCGCACGCACATCGCCGAGACGACCGCCAACGCGCCGACCAGCGCGAAGTTCAGAATCGTGACGTGAACTTGTGAGAACCTGAGTTCCATCTGGCTCGACTACACTCGTTCGTCGCAAGATATCAGATCGTCGCGGTGACCGGAAAGCGTCGCATGTTCCGGCCCCACTAATGGGTCGTTACCACGGAAATCGGCAAACTGCCCGGGTTCGGCGGAGTCTCGGTGTTTACCTCGCCGATCGGTGCGAGCGCTCCGGTCGTGGCATCGATCGAAAATTCTCCGACCGTGCCATTGCCGAAATTTGCCACGTACGCATATTTGCCGGTCGGCTCTACCGTGATGCTGATTGGGTCCGAAATCGGGCTGACTTCTGCTGGACTGCTCGTGACCTGCGAAGTCAGCGTCACTGTGCAAGCGGGTGCGTCCAGACTCTTTGTGAATACCGAGAGCGAGTTCGACTTTGGGTTCGCCGTATAGACGAATTACCCGTTCGGATGCACCGCGATTCCGAACGGCAGGCCTTTCGCCGACACGTTGCCGACGTAGGAGAGCAAACCGGTCGCGGTCATTATCTGGAACTCATGAAGCGCGCCGAATGCGTCATCGGTAACGTACGCACAGGTCGGCGATTCCGCATTGGCAGGCGGTACCGTAGCGATGAGCTCGGGCTGCGGGCTGTCGGCGAGCGGGAGAAAAATTGTTCCGTTGGGCAACAGAGTACCGCTGGGCTGCACCAGATACTGCGACACGCTCTCATCGAAGAGGTTCACGATGTATGCATAACGTCCGGTCGACTCGACCGCCACGCCAAACGGGATCTGGCCCGTATGCGCGGTGCCAATCGGGGTCAGCGCTCCGGTTTTCAGGTTTATCGAATATTCCGAGACCAGCGCATCGGTCCCGCCCGAGTTGGTTGCATACAGGAATCCGCCATTCGGCGTTATCGCCACGGCCCGCGGTCCATTGACTGCTGGCGCGATGCTGTTCCGGGCAAAAATCAGTCCTGAGAAACCTCCATCGCCAATATCGAAACCGCGCACGTCGTCATTCTCGTCGGCTGCGTAGATGAATTCGTTGGTCGGATGCACTGCCATCAACCAGAGGTCCTCCGGAAAGGGCACCATGGAATTGAATGTCCCGACGCTGGTCAGCGCCCCAGTCGCCGTGTTGACTGAATACTCTGAAATCAAGCCATCGCCGTCGTTCGAAACGTAAAGGAATTCGCCGGTCAGCGGCGGCAAACCGTTGGTAGGCCGCATCCAACGGACCACAGAGTAGCGATCAGGATTGCGGATAGATTAGCGACAACGGATCTCTTCGCTCGCCTCATGAACGGTTCCTCCTCCGCTCGTACAAGGAATACGAATCGAATCCAGTCAGTCAGAGCATAACATCGCGCTGAGTTATGCCTAGGCGGGCGGAATTCAAGCCATGTTGTATGGCTGGAGAGTACTGTTGCTGATTAGGTGAGTCGTCGCGTTGACTTTACAGGATCGATTCAGCCTCGTAGGCGCATCCCTTCACCAGCCGGCCAACATCGTAGTTCCATTCGCCCTTCCACTTGCTGATCACGAGGCTGGCGTTGCTGTGGCCGCTCCGGACCAGGTCCATCAGGCGCAACAGGTAGATGCTCTCGTCGTGGCCGAGATTGTTCAATGCTCGCTGACGCTCGAGTCCCTTCGCCGCTATCTGCATCAGCTCGTAGCCGAGCTCCCGCAGCCTGATTTTTCCCGCCCGCGCGTCGAGACCATTCTTATGCGCCGCGTCAGCGATTTCCAGCCGCTCGCGATAGCTCCATCCCTTGACCAGGTCCCACGCCGCCCCGAGGCAATCGTCGGTGTAGAGCATCCCCTTCAACAGCGCGGGCAGCGCGAGCATGTACTGCGGCGGCTGGCTGTCGGCAGTGCGTATCTCGACGTAGCGCTTGAGCCGGACCTCGGTAAATATCGTCGTCAGGTGATTGGTCCAGTCCTCGACGGTGGCGCGCTCGCGTCCGTATCCGCGCTCGAGATACTGGCGGAAGGTAAGACCGGGCGGCTGCGTCAGATCGATATACTCATGGTTACGAATCAGGAAGTACATCGGCACGTCGAGCGCGAACTCGGCGTAATCTTCGAACGAACAATCGGGGCGAAACACGAACTCGGGGACGCCGCTGCGTTCGTTGTCGGTGTCGGTCCAGATATGCCCGCGGAAGCTGTGATAGCCGTTCAGGCCGCCGTCGCTTAGCGGTGAGTTCGCGAAGATCGCGTACAGCAGCGGCACGATACCCATGCTCACGCGCAGCTTGCGGATAGCGTCGGCCTCGTCGCTGTAGTCGAGGTTGGCCTGCACGCCCGCCGTTTGCTTCATCATGCGCTGGCCCAACTTTCCCTTGCGCGCCATGTACGGGTACATGATGTGGTAGCGGGCTTTCGGCAGCAGCTCGATTTGGTCGATACGGCTGACGGGCTGCATCCCCAGTCCGAGCACGGTCGCGCCGACCTGGCTGGTGAGATCGATCAGCTGATGTACGTGCGTCGCGAACTCGGCGTGGGCGCAGTGGATGTCGACGCATTGCTCACCGGACAGCTCGATCTGACCGCCGGGCTCGAGCGTAATCGCGGAGCGTTCACCCTTGAGCGCGAGGATATGGTCGTGCTCGTCTTCAGGCTCGAAGCCGTAGTCGGCAGCCATCCGGCGCAGGAGATCCTCGACGCCGCCGGGACCGGAGTAGGGGATAGCGGTGCCGTCCGCAGTGCGGACTACGACTTTTTCGTATTCGGTGCCTATGCGCCATTGCGCGCGCGGCTTGCCGCCTTCATGGAAGTAGCGGATGAGGTCGTCTTTCTTTTCAAGCAAATCACTCATCAATCAAATCCAATCGCGACTCTCTGAAAAGAAGGCTCCGCCAAGCGCGCTTATAATGTCCCCGCCAGATACGCGAGGCAAGCACGAACGAAAGGGTTTCGGAGCCGCCGCTGATCCCTCGCACACGCTCCCAATTCTAACAAGGACGACGCCCCGCATCTCACTTAGTACTGGGTGCAGGGGTCACCCCTGCCCAGGGAAGTGTGAAACCCACGGCGGGTTTCACATTCAATCCAGTGAGGTCCCTCGACTTTGCGCAAAAACGTGTAAGATGGCGCCGGAGAAATTTCGCGATGCCTCAGGTGATACTTGCGATCGATCAGGGTACTACCGGCACGACGGTTTTTGTCGTCGATGCACGCGGACGGATTCGCGGACGCGCTTACGCCGAGATACGGCAGCTCTACCCGAAGCCCGGATGGGTCGAGCATGATCCCGAAGAAATTTACCGCTCGGTCGTCACACTTTCGAAAAAAGCGATCGCCGCCGCCAAGATTTCCGCCGGCGCGATCGCCGGAATCGGAATCACCAATCAACGCGAGACGTTCGTGGTATGGGAGCGGCGCAGCCGCCGCCCGGTTTATCGCGCGATCGTCTGGCAATGCCGCCGCAGCGCCGCTATCTGCGACGCCTTGCGCGAGCGCGAGCCCGAAGTTGCGAGCCGCACGGGACTGATCATCGATCCGTACTTCTCCGGCACCAAGCTCAAGTGGCTGCTCGACGAAAAGCCCGAACTGCGCGAGCGTGGCGCGCGCGGCGAGCTGTGCTTCGGCACGATCGATACCTGGCTGGTGCATAAGCTGTCGCGCGGAGCGGAGTTCGTGACCGACTACACCAATGCGTCGCGCACGATGATGTTCAACCTGGCGCGCCGGGAATGGGATGACGAGATGCTCGCGATGCTGGGCGTTCCGCGCGAGATGCTGCCCCGCGCCGTCAGTTCGCGCGGCCCGACTGCAGCGACGGCGGCGGGCACGATCGCGTCGCATGCGATTCCGATCGCCGCGATGATCGGCGACCAGCAATCGGCGCTGTACGGCCAAGGCGCGGTCGCCGCCGGCGACTCGAAGGCTACTTACGGGACGGGGGCGTTCCTGCTGATGAACACCGGCGACAAGATGGTGCCGTCGAAGAATCGATTGCTCACCACGTCGGCACTCGGCCCCGCCGGCGAGCCTGCGTATGCGCTCGAAGGTTCCGTCTTTATCGCGGGCGCCGCCGTGCAATGGCTTCGCGACGGCCTGAAGATCGTGCGCAACGCCGCGGATACATACGCGGAGGCGCGCGCCAGTCTTGCGATAAATAAGGATCGCACACAGCCCTACGTGGTGCCGGCGTTCGTTGGACTCGGCGCGCCGCATTGGGATGCGACGGCGAAGGGCGCGATCGTGGGAATCACCCGAGGCACGACCCGTGCCGACGTAATCCGCGCGACGCTCGACAGTATCGCCTACCAGGTTCGCGACGTAATAGTTGCGATGGAGTCCGACACCGGGCATCCGATGAGCGAGCTGCGCGCCGACGGAGGCGCGACCAAGAATCGCTACCTGATGCAGTTCCAGGCGGATATTCTTGGCAAGCCGGTCCTGCGCGCGAAGATCGCCGAAACCACTGCGATGGGCGCGGCGATGCTCGCGGGGCTGGCGATGGGAGTGTGGAAATCGCCCGATGAGTTGCGGGCGATCGTCAAGGGAGCGGACGTGTTCAAGCCAAAAATGCAAACCGCCGAACGCGAACAATTGCTCGCCGGATGGCATGACGCGGTTGCGCGTGTGCTCACGAAGCCGTCGAACTGAATCGAGGAATCGAAAACAATGCCTGAGAATGGAAAACCGTACGTCACCGCCTTGTATCCCGAACAGCACGACCAGGCCGCCGACTCGCTCGGCCGCGCCTTCATCAACGATCCGACCTTCAAGGCGATAATTCCGGATATAACCGACCCGGTCGAGCGCGCGGCCCGCCTGGCAGATCTGTTCCGCGGGATGCTCGCGATCGAACGCCGTTCAGGGCAGCCAGTGTTCGGAATCGTCGACGACAATGGACGTGTCGTCGCAGCCGCGATGACCGAAGGCGTCGGGCATCCGGGAGCGCTCGGGTTGGTCGCCACCGGCCTTGGACAGATGCCGCGTATGATCCGGGCGATCGGAATGGGCGGGTTGTGGCGGGGGCTCAATCTCGTCAGCGTACTGTCAAACAATCATCCTAAGGAGCCGCACCTGTACCTGCAGGTGCTCGGATGCGATCCGCCGTTCCAAGGTAAAGGTTATGGCAAGGCGTTGGTCGACAGGATCGCGCTCGAGGCAAAGGCGCGGCCTGAAATCGCCGGCGTCTACCTCGAGACGATGACCGAAGCCAACGTCGCGTTCTACAGTTCCAGGGGCTATGAAGTCCTGGGCGAGTTGTATCCGCTGGGCGTCAGGACATGGCGGATGTACCAACGGACGAGATGAAACGAGATAGGAGCGAATTGAATGTTAAACCCGCGGTGGGTTTCACACTTCCTTCGGCAGGGGTGACCCCTGCACCCAGCGTCAATCGCAAAGTTGCGCGCAGCGCACTACTTTGCTCTCGGTCACATAAATTCGGTTCCGCTCCCCGCTCTGGAAGGGGTTACTTCCACGATCCGGTTCCCCTTCCCGCGCGGCCCGAAAAAAGGGGTTAGGGGTTAGGTTCTTCTGGTTAGGTCGTGGAGGTTCGTGGATGGATCGTCGTCACGCGAAGTCCCTTTGACGTCCAGCCGACGTCGAAGCCGACGATATCGCCCTCGCGAATCAGATCGATCCCCGGCATCGTGCCGCCGATTTGCGCGCCCACAACCGCCACGAATGGGAACTCGAAGGGGATCTCCTTGCCGCTATGCGAGCGCACCACGCCGCGGCCGCGTGCGCGGTCGAGCTTGAGGATCATCCCCTGGTAGAAATTTCCCGGAAAGCGCTCGCTGTCATATTCTTCATTGGCCACTATACAGATGATACTCAGGACAAGGACTTGTAGTCGATCACCGTCGTCGTCGATTCCATCAGCAACTTTCCCGCGTCGGTCTTTTTGAGTACCTGCTTGATCGTGCCGCCGGGGACTTCGTCCGAGAGCCATTCCTTGGACGTCGATTCTTCGTGGCCAACCTTGATCGTGCTCTCGACCCAATGCGCTTTGATTTTCTTGCCGTTGACCGTCACTTCCTCGTCGCCCTCGGTAAGCTTGGCGGGCTTGGTGCCGGGTGGTGGCGCCTCACCGCTGCCACCGCTGGCGAATAGCGTAATCTTACTCGGAGGCATTTCGGTTTCGCTGCCGGGATCGACGTCGACGCGGGTCTCTTCGAGTACGGCCTTGTCCTTGGTCAGGTCAACGAGCTTGGTTGTGATGCGCATTTCCTCGCCCTCGGGCGGCCCGGCAGTAGCGTCGATTACGTTGGGGTCGTCCGAATGCGAGATTACAAACTGCTTCACCGTGACGTAGCTGCCCGGTTTGAATTGCGACCATTCCTGATATGCGCCGTTGGCGGGCTCCGGCGTTTCGGACGGATGCTCATCGCCTGCTCCCATGAGGAAAAGACTGGAGCCCAGGATTGCCGCGTAGAGTGTCGGCCGAAACCTCATTGAGTACCTCCTGAGCGACTCAGTCGCCGTCGTAATAGCATTCGAAGTGGATGGTATGCGCACGAATCCTACTTAATCAAAAATAATCGTGTCAACCGGGCTTGCACACTCACTGTAGCGCGGTCGCAGTTGACAATGAACATATACAATCGTAGGTTTTCGAATCGCGAACAGTCGCGTTCAACAGGGGGAATGCGGTCGAATCCGATGGAAACCGATAATCCTGCCGCCCGGAAGAAACTGAAAGAGCGATTGCGCCAGCTGATCGGCACCGGCGCGAGTTCTATCGTGCTTGCGACAACGATCCTGAGTGCAATTCCTGCGGACGCAAATGTCGCGGACTTAAATCCCGCGGGAACTCTTAAGCAGCGCGTCGAGAAGGTGCGTCCGCAAGCGCAAGACGCGGACGCCAATCTGATCAAGCAGGGTGATTCGAAAATCCAGTTGGCCTGGTGGCGTAACTGGCGCAACGGCGGATGGCGCGGCTGGGGTTGGCCGAACTGGCATAACTGGCCGAACTGGCACAACTGGCATAATTGGCACAACTGGCACAATTGGTAGCACCTGATTCGCAGTAGCATTGCGGCGCGCGTCGCAAAGGCGCAGCGCTGAGCGATATTCAAGATGGCTGCGGGCAATAGATGGCGAATCGCCGGGCCGCTCGAGCTTCTCGTCTTACAGCCGACTCCGTTTTGTAATCTCGACTGTTCGTACTGCTACCTTCCCGATCGCGACTCGAAGCGCAGGATGTCTGACGCGACTCTGAATCGCGTCTTTGATTTCGTCTTTTCAAGCGGAATCGTGGAACGCGGATTCACAGTTGTATGGCATGCAGGCGAGCCGATGGTGCTGCCGGTGGCTTACTACGAACGTGCGATCGAAATTGTCGGCAATCATGATCCGGGCGGCTTGCGAGTCGGGCATTCGTTCCAGACCAATGGCGTGCTGATCGATGACGCGTGGTGCGATTTTTTCAAGCGGCACGGAGTCAACGTCGGTATCAGCGTTGACGGACCCGCGTTCCTTCACGATCGCAATCGGAAGGCGCGCAAGGGCGCTGGGACTCATCATCGCGTCATGAAAGGAATTCGAAAACTGCAAAGCCACGACGTGCCGTTCCACGTGATCTCGGTGCTCACGGGAGAGTCACTCGACTACGCCGACGAGCTTTACGATTTCTATGTCGAGAACGAGATTTGGGAGGTCGCTTTCAATATCGAGGAGATCGAAGGACCGCACACCTCGTCCACGCTGGGGGCGGCGGTGGTCGAGGACCGCTTCCGGCGTTTTATCGGAAGATTTTTCGATCTTGTCGCGCGCGATGAATTGGCGACGAGCGTGCGCGAGTTCGATTCGATGGTTCCGCTGATTCTCGGCGGGAACAGGGGCGAGGTTCCGCTGACTCAGGAAAATGCGCCGTGCTCGATACTCAGTATCGATTGCGAAGGAAACTTCACTACCTATTCTCCGGAACTGCTCGGTCTCAAGAGTAGTCACTATGGTGATTTCGCTATAGGCAATGTGAAGACGGATACGCTCGCATCCGCGATCAACGGCGAGAAGTTTCGCCGCATTAGTAGTGACATTGCGCGCGGACTGAGTAAGTGCCGCGATACTTGTGAGTATTACAGTTTGTGCGGCGGCGGCGCTCCGGTGAACAAGTACTTCGAGAATGGTTCGTTCGATTCGACCGAGACCATGTTCTGCCGCCTGAATCGCAAGGTTCTGGTCGACATGATCGTCGCGAAGCTGCAACATCCGGTTGGCGTCCTGGCATCCGTTCAAAATCAGTGAAGATCCGCCACGCGGCGCGATACCAGAGCGCGCGGAAGCTGGCGGATCGCGTCCAGGTGCTCGACGCGTCCGGATGGCGGCGCGCGAACGCGGGCGAGATGGCGTCGCTATGCACTGAGAGCGTCGGCTCGGCCGACGGCGATGTGTCGGTGATCGCGATACCAAAGCATTTGCTGAAGCGATGGTGGAAGCTGGCCGAATCGCGCGACGGCGATCTGACCAACATCGGTCCTGGGTTCGAGAGCTACGCGCGCGAGGTTGCCGAATACTTCAACTACAAAAATTGGCCCTTGCCATCTGATGCCGTTATGGAGGTTGTGGTCTCTGGCGGCGAGGATCGTGCGAGCGGGGCGGACGATGCGTTCGCACTGCAATCGAGTCGCGCGACCCGTTTCAGCGGCGGCGTTGGGATGACACTAGCGTGCATCAACCTTGGCGACGAGGAGCTCGCGATCGTTTTGGACGCCGAATCCGGACGGATTCGCGTCATCCTCGAGGCAGGGGAGGGCGTGATGCTGCCCGAGCGCGGTATCCTGTGGAATCGAATGACTATTGGGAGCTCGGACCTCGCCGTGACATTGACTATCGGGACGCTCTCAACTGACTAGTCAATCGCTACGGCATCGATTTACAGATCTCCAATTCTCTGAGCGCGTTGTCGATGTAACCGATCGCGTTGGCCTTGTGCCCTTGATAGTCATTCGCGGCCTCGGCTTGTAGTACATAGCGAGCATGCTGCAGTTCGTTCATCGCTTGTGAGATGGCAGGGTGGCTACCGGGTGGAGGGCCCGGCGGCGGACCGTAATAGCCTCCGCCGCTGTATGCCGGAGGACCTGATGAGCACGCGGCACAGGCCAGGAAGATTCCGAAGATCACACCGCTCGCGAAGCACAATCCTTTGACCACGGAAAACTCCTTTCAGGGGAAGTGGCGATCGATGTAGGTAATCGCGGTCTCGAGGTCGGGCAATATCTTGGTGCAAAAACGGACCATCCAGGGTGAGCATGCGGCAAAACTGAACGGGCTGAAGGCGATCACGAACTTGCCGAGATCGTGCGCCGCGAAAAATACTTCCATCGCGGTGCCGAGCGAGGGCTTGTTGTAGTTCACCAGCAACAAGTCGGCGTCGCGCACATCCTGAAGATCGAACTCGACTATTTCATTGGCGGAGTCGATCTCGCGGTCGCGAAAATTTCGGCGCATCGGATCGAGCAGTATGAATCGTCCGGCGAGGCGTTCCGTGGCGCGAGTGCGCCAGTCTTTGGCCGCGCGATCCGACTCCGCATCCATGATCGGACCGCACAGATAAATCTTTCGCACCCCGTCCGCCATCGCGCCGCAATCTACCATATCCGGGTCAAAGCCGATAAGTTCTTGGATGGCCGCACCAGCGGCATTTGAGAATGGCGACAGTTGAACGTCTGAAACCGGGTGAGATCAGCGATGCGGCCGACAATGCCGAGACGTTGGCGCTGCGCGGCGAAGGCTTAATCAAGGTTTACGGCGGACGCGCGGTCGTCGATAACGTCAACGTCGTTGTCAAACCCGGCGAAGTGGTCGGATTCCTCGGTCCCAACGGCGCCGGCAAGACGACCACCTTCTACATGCTGGTGGGACTGCTGAAGCCGGACAAGGGACGAATCATGTTCGGCGGCGAGGACATCACGACGCTGCCGCTCTATCAGCGCGCGCGCCGCGGGATTTCGTACCTGCCGCAGGAGCCCAGTGTCTTCCGTAAGCTGACGGTCGAGCAGAATCTGCTGGCGGTCCTGGAAACCTTGCCGCTCAACGAAGAGGAGCGGTACGCGCGCCTGCAGACGCTGCTCGACGAACTCGGAATCGCGAAGCTGGCGAAGTCGAAGGCGGGAGTGCTGTCCGGCGGTGAGCGCCGACGCGTGGAGATCACGCGGGCGCTGGTGCTCGATCCGGTGTACCTGTGCCTCGACGAGCCGTTTGCGGGAATCGATCCGATCACCGTCGTCGAGATTCAGCGCGTCGTGTCCTATCTCAAAGAACGGGGCATCGGCGTGCTCATGTCGGACCACAACGTGCACGCGACACTGTCGATCATCGATCGCGCGTATATCATTCACTCGGGGAAGATTCTGTTCGAAGGCAAGCCGCGCGACATCGTCGCCAGCGACGCAGTCCGACAGGTTTTCCTGGGCGAGCGATTCAAGCTTGCGAGATAGCGCGCGGATCCAGATCAGTAGGGATAGGCCGGCCCGCCGTATCCGAATCCTGAACCCGGCATCGGCGGCGGATAGGTCGGATAGCCGTAACTGCGGTAGCTGGGCGCGTAGCCGGAACTGAATCCGCCGAAGCTTCCACCGTAACCGCCGCTGCCCATCGAAATACCGCCCCCGAGCAACATCGGGAGAATCGTCGTCAGCATGCTCGGCGGAGCGTTGTTGTACTGCTGAAACTGTTGCTGTCCCTGCGCCTGGTAAGCATACGCGTCGGGCGGCATGTTGTTCTGATAGTCCTGGATCGAGCCGGAGTTGGCGTAAGGATCGGAGCCATCCGACGGCATCGCGTTCGCGGACGGAACACCGTTGGCAGTCGAGCCGGAGCCGCCGCCCTTGCTGCCCGCGAGTTCCGGGGTGATCTTGATCCGATTGTCAACTACGAGCGACGGATCCTTCAAATAATGGCGAGCCTTCTGCTCGGCGTCGGTCTTGCCGAAGTCGCTTGCGACGAAACCGAACAGAATCACCTGCTTCCCGCCGCTCGGACTGGTGACGACTTGACCACCGACCAGTGGCAGCGAGTGATGCTTCAGGTAATCGGACAGACCCTGGCTCTGCGGTGAATCGACAATGCCGCCGGCGACGGTGCCCGCGCTCGATGGAGCGGGCAAACTCGAAGTGGAATCGTAGCTGTTCGAGGCGCCGACCTGCGCGGCATTAGTCGCGCCGGTCGGATTCTGCACGGGCTCGCATGAGGCCAATCCCGCCAGCGCCGCCGCCAGCCCGAAGGCCGCCAGGGCATTTCCGATGCGACTCATAGAACGGATTATAGTCCGGTACCACGCACCTAACAATTCGACGAATTCGGGTCATTTTCGTTTCATTTCGCGATAACCGGTTCGCGTTGCGAGAATGCGTTAATCATTGTGCGAGAGCGATTTCCGTAATGCATACGGTTTTCGTTGGCACGTTCGGTGCAGTTCCATTCACAGGATGTGGAATGACTATGTGGAATGGAAAGACTATATCGACTAACAAATCGAGCCAGAATCCTCTCGAAAAAGATGAGACCACGGCGCGAGTTGAAGCCGCGCTTAAGCGATTGAGCCTCGAGGATTCAAAACCCGGCGACCGTCTGTTGAATGCGGCCGTCGCAGGCGCGGTGGTCGCGCGTCAGCCGGCCGATCAGATGCTGCGAGCGGAAGCGGCCGAGGCCTGGAATTCGATTCAGCCGGTGATCGCGCATCACCTTACCAGCGAAGAAAATGTTGTTCTTCCGTGGGCGACGTCGCGGGAAGATTTTCCGCATGACCTGGTATTGCGTGCGCGCGAGCAGCATCTGCGACTGCGCGACCTTGCGCGAATAGTCGATGCGACGTCGTTCATCACCGGGTCGGACGAGGAAGTCACCAAGGCCGGCACCGCTTTGACCGCGTTCGCCGTATGTCTGGACGATCTGATCGACGGCGAAGAGCGCGACTTGTTCCCGATGCTCCAGCGCTGCCTTTTTCGGCGGTCCCACAAGCGCGTGACTCGAGGCACGTCGGTGTCTACTTCGGGTAGCCGACCTCTAGCAGGAAGTCGCGCACCAGTTGATTGAACACGGGCGCATTCTCGAAATAGATCGAATGGCCGCTGCCGGGTACCGTGCGCAACCGCGAGTTCGGTAGCGCCGACGCCAGCTTCCTTGTGATGTCGGGCGTGATCAGAGTGTCTTCTTCGCCGACCATGCACAGTATCGGCATCGTCAATCGCCGCTTCACGTCGTCGAGGTTGTAGCGCAGGCCGACGATGCGCGCGCCGGCGTCGGCGGGAGGACGCGCGCCGTGAATCCGGATCTCGTCGTAGAGAAAAGCCATCTCGGACCGCCGCGAAAAGTAATCGGCAGCGTACGTCGGTAACGATCCGATCGGCGGAGTCGCATCCACCGGCAGCGCCGCGCGCGCGTCGGGTCTAGGGAAATTCATCTCGGGCGTGAAGATACCGCCGGGCGTGTCCGCCATCACCATCGCGGCGACTCGTTCAGGATGCTCGAGTGTGTAGCCGACTATAGTCCACCCGCCCATCGATTGCCCCACCAGCACGGCTTTTTCGATCTTCAGATAGTCGAGCAGGGCGCCGAGATCGCTCGAGTGCGCGCGATTGAACAGGCCATCGGGATCGGGCGAGAGGCCGAAGCCGCGCTGATCGACGGTGATGCATTCGAACGAACGCATGAAGTAGGGGACCTGCTGCCACCACGAGAGGTGGTTGCCGCCGAGTCCGTGCAGGAAGACGATTGGAGCGCCGGCGCCGACGCGTTCGTAGTAGAGCGAGAACTTGCCGATTTCCAATCTACCGGGCGTGATTCGATATTCCATCGCGACTCCCCAAACCTCCGTGCAAGGTTTCGTTCAGTTCTACGACTAGCCTTTTCGATTGTCGATGCGAAGCCCTGAAAGCAGTTGCACGACGTTCTCGCCGACTTTGCGACGCGCGGCTGGCTTGTCGTCGGCGTGGGCGATGAAGATGGCGCCTTCGGTCAACGCACCGATCAACAGATGCGCCAACGAGTCGATCGGTCCCGGCGCTATGATGCCCTGATCGACGGCCGCCTGCAGTGCAGCCATCACGAGGCGGAGGTTGTACTTGGTGTCGATCTCGCGCCATCGCTCCCATCCGAGGACGGCGAGGGCGTCGATCAGCACGATTCGCTGTACGGCGGGATCGAGGCAAGCGTCGAGGAAGGCATTGCAGCCAGCGAGCATCCCGTCCCAGGCGCCCGACTTGATGGACGCAGCCTGAGCTACAACCAGTGAGAGTTTTTGTTCCACGAGATCGAACACGGCCGAGAACAAATCCTGCTTGTCTTTGAAGTGATGGTAGAGCGCGCCACGGGTGACGCGGGTGCGGCGGGCGACGGTCTCGATATCGGTGTCGGCGTAACCATGGCGTGCGAAGAGCTTGCGTGCGGTTTTTATGAGGGCGGCGCGGGTGGCCAGCGACTGCTCGAGCTTGCGGCTCTTGACTGCCATACTGTTCTCATGTCACATACATACTGTTGGTATGTAAGATACTCACCAATCAAATCGTGACAGGAGGCAGGTTAGCAATGAAAGCAGAAGAGTTCCATCACGCGCGCAAGTTCGCGGATACCACTTTCGGTCGAATTGCATACGTCGAGAAGGGCACGGGCCCGGCGGCGCTGTTCGTTCACGGATTTCCAGTCAACGGTTTCGCGTGGCGCGGCACGTTGGAGGATCTCGCGGCAACGCAGCGATGTATCGCGTTCGATCTGATGGGGTTGGGCTACACCGAAATCAAGGCGGACCAGGACCTCGGATTCGACCAGCAGGCCGCAATGATCGCCGGCTTTCTCGATCGGCTGGGCTTGTCGCAAGTGGACCTGGTCGGCAACGACAGTGGCGCGAGTATCAGCCAGGTGTTCGCGGCGCGATATCCGTCGCGTCTGCGCAGCCTGACGATCACCAACTGCGAGGTTCACGATCTGTGGCCCAATCCGATGCTGAAAGCGGTGTTCGACCAGTTCGCGGACCCAGCGATCGTCATGGGGCTGAACGCGATGCTGCAATCGCCGGCGGTCGCACGCCAGGGCTTGGCTTCAGTTTATGAAGACGCCGAGCGCATCCCGGACGAAGCGTTCAAGACTTATCTCGAGCCGGTGCTGTCGTCGGAGGAGCGGACTAACAGCCTGCGACGCTTTCTAAATCTCGCCAATCTGAAAGTGTTAACCTCGATCGCGCCACAACTGCGGGAGCTCAAGGTGCCGACGCTGATTGTGTGGGGCGAGGCCGACACGGCATTCGATCTGAAGTCGCCGGAGTGGCTGAAGAACAATATCGGCGGCGTGCGCCGGCTGATCATGGTGCCGCGCGCGAAACTGTTCTTCCCGGAGGAGCATCCGAAGCTGATGAGCGTGCTGCTGCAGGAGTTCTGGCGCAGCATATCGTGAGTCGAGGGTCAGATCGTCAGCCGGGACCTGCGGCGGTCTGGACGCAAGCGGGGCCGATGAAGCGCCACATTGTTACGTGCGCGCCTTTGGCCCATTTCATCATCCGGGACAATTCGCGGCCGTCGTCGGACAGAATCAGATCGGCTTCGGGCGAAGCTGGATTGGCGGAGTTCATGCGCATCGAGACTACGCGGCCTTTGAGGGTTCCGCTGCCGACGGCTCTCATCCGACCGGTGCCCGCGGCGTAGCTTGTGACAGTCAGCTCGTGGCCGGTTTGTTTGATGAGATGACAATTGGAAGCGACATCGCGCCACGCGCCGTTGAGATTCCTGGGCCTGGGCAAAACGGCCGGAGCTACGCGATTCTCAGTGCCGTTCATCGGTGGGCTCGGCACTGCGGCAGAGGAGTCCAGCGCGGCCACCTGGCGTGTCTCGTCAGGCATCCGCAGCTGGGCGCGAACTCCAGCGGGCCGCAGGCGCAGATGGTTTCCGAGATAGCCGGTTTGGTGGAGTACGCCGATCAGGCCCGCGGCCGCCGTCAGGGCGGTCGCGATTCCGCTGAACCCCCCGGCATCATGTGCCGCAGACCGACCTTTTCGTTATTCCCCATCCGGCGCGTCCTTACCTCGAGATAAGTACGACAGGGAATCTTAAGGTAACGGGCAGCGCCGCATCAAGCGAGGCGCAACCACTTTGAAGGACGTCGCGGAGAAAGCGTGCGGCAGGTTAGCGCGATGCTCTGCGCGGCCTGACTTTGAGCCGTCGCGAACCCCGGCGGGATCGGAGATATATCACGACTGCGATGCCCACGACGAACAGAATTCCCACCAGAGCAGGACGCTGAACCGGTCGAGATTGTCGTACCAAGCGTCGGAGGCAGGGACTTGGGGTGCCGACACTCCGATTTGGCTTGCGAACTTGTCACGCCATCGCGACATCACGATCAGAAAATTCCACGCCAGGCCGGCGACGAGAACGATCGACCAGAAAAGAACACCGAACTGCTCCGGCACGCGACGACGAGTTATGTCGCCAAGCGAAGCCGGGTCGGGGATAATCACGGGAGCGACGCGAACCGGGACCCTTGGAAAATTGACGGCTGGCTCTTCGTATTCTTGTTCGCGCGGAGCACGTTGAAGGGCGACTGCCGCGGGATCGATCTCGGGATCGGAGGCCTCGCGAATCTGGCGCAGGATGAACAGCATATCCTGTTTGCTGGACAGCGTTCCCAACAGTGCGCACTTGGATAGCGCCTCGAGCTCCTGGGGGGGTTATCTTGAGGCGCTCGATGAGTTCATAGTCGTTGCGAATCTGATCCAGAATCTCGCGCTCTTTTCGCGGCACCAGCGTCGAGGGATCATGCGTATCGGGTTTCATCACGGGAAATTTTGACGACAATTACGGCTTAAAGCAAGGCTAAGGTGGTCATGAAACGTATAGAGAGTCAAAATGCCTATAAGCGAACTGAAAAAGCGCAATAGATAAATCATGCTGTAAGTATTACCTACCTAAAGTACGGCTCTCTGGCCGGAAAAACGGGGGAATGTCATGGACAGCTGGAAATCACTTCTGGAACCTTCCTCGCTTACTCGCAGCGTCATATTTATTCGTGTCGCCGTCGGGTTGATTTTCCTGACGCAGGGGATCCTGAAATACCTCGATCCTCATATGGGTGTTCTGAGGTTCGCGCGAATCGGATTCCCGATGCCTGACTTCACGGCTCATTTCGTCGGCGCCTTCGAGATCATCTGTGGGATCCTGGTTCTGATCGGCCTGCTCACCAGGCTCGCGAGCATTCCTCTCCTGATCGTGATCCTGACGGCGATCGCAACCACCAAGATCCCGGAGTTGTTTCATCCCAACCAGGGCTTCTGGTTCATGGTGAGCGACGCGAGGACGGATTTTGCGATGACGATGAGCTTGCTCTTCCTGATAAGTGTCGGCGGCGGCGCATGGTCGCTCGACGCCCGAATCTGGAAAGAAGAAGCTCGACGCGCGAGCTGAGCGCCTGGCAGGAACTCGAACGCCTACTGGATGGTCGAGGTTTCGATGTCTTTCGAGTCCGCGGGCAACGTCATCAGCAACCCGTCGTAGCCAAGGATGACACCGCGCGGCCGGACGTCCGCAACACCGCGCATGAACGCAATCCGCGCTAATACGTTCGGCGTCGGAGGACCGATATGGCTCAGCACGAGCATCTGAACTCCGGCCTGGTTGGCCTCGGACGCGGCCTCGACAGGGGTCGTGTGGTAGCGGCGGATGTCGGACATGATCTTGGCAATGCGCGCATTACCAAGATGTTCTACCGCTTCCTGAATAAGCTTAGTGAGATGCGCAGCCTGCCCTTCGTGAATCAGCACGTTAGCGTCCTTGGAGACCGCGACCAGATTGGCGCACGGTTTAGTATCACCGCTGATCACTACCGACCGTCCCTTGTAGTCCAATCGATAGCCGTAGGCGGGCGCCACCGGCGCGTGATCGACGGTGAATGCGGTGACCTTGAGACCGTTCTCTTCCAACACCGTCGCGGAACCGCCGGCGCATGGCGACGCACCCCGCGGAGTATCGATCTTCACCGCGAGCGGCCGCATCTGCCAGTTCGCTGGGGACATCAGCGCCGCGCCGTGATGCGCCACGCGGTAACCCTCGTCAAGCGAGTACGCCTGCTCGAATCCCGTCACAACTTGCTCGACTCCCGGCGGACCGTACACGCGCAGAGGATGGTCCCGTCCTTGCGCCCAGGTCTCCAGGTTGAGTTCGCCGAGGTCGCCGATGTGATCGGAATGAAAATGGGTGAACATGACCGCCGCGACTCGCGGTGCGGGAATATGCCAGAGCGCGAGGTTCTTCCACGCGCCGGGCCCGGTGTCCACGACGTAGACGTTGCCGCCGGCGAAGACGGCAGTGCAGGCGGCCGCGCGATTGCGATCAGCCAGTGGATTCCCGGTGCCGCACAACAACACTCGCATCGAATCCGGCGCGAGCAGATCGTTGCGCGTCGCGGCCAGGGTGTTAGCGATCACTCGCCGGAATATCGCGTCCTGCACCGCGGGGATGTGAATCATCCACCATGCAATCGCGACCAGCGCCGCAACCGCGGCGGCGCTGAGCATCAATCTTCGTGACAGGCGCGACATCGTGCGTTGGCGTGGACGGATTAGGCTTGCCTTGCGAGGAGTTACGTGCCCCGGCCGGGAATCGAACCCGGACTTGAGGTTCCGGAGACCTCCGTGATGTCCTTTTCACTACCGGGACGAAGGGTGAGGCAAGGAAAAGAACTACATCAGCGATGCGCGGCGGACAAGACGAGCACCGGCTAATACAGAATCGACGGGATGAACGGGAAGCGCGGCTCGTTGTAGAGGCCGACGCTCATCAGCGTCATCTGCTGCATCAGGCGCAGGCCCTTGCTGTAACACCATCGGAGCAGCTCGCCGTTGCGCGACGGGATCAGCGGGCCCACGCCGAGAAATTCACGCGCTGACGAAATCAGCGCCTTGAGCTCCTCGTTCGATTCACCGACAGCGTGACCCGCGTATCCGATCGCGGTCGCGTAGCCGGTGATGCGGCCGAGATGCTCGACGACCGCCGCCGTTCCGCCCTCGATCGCGCCGCGCAATTCGCCGCTACGATCGTGCCCATGCACAACGGCGCAGAGCCGGTTGCATGCGTCGAGGTCGGCGTCGGTGGCGGGGCGAACGACGTAGCCGGAGAGCCTCTCGTTGATGGGCGTCCCTACCATCACGGAAAGCGGCTCTCGGATTTCGAAACCAAGCTTCGCGTACAGGCTGAGCGAGCGATTGTGATACGCGGTCTGCACCAGCCTGACGCCGGGCAATCGATTGGCCGCAACGCGATCGAGCATATGCTGCATCATTGCGCGGCCGGCGCCGCTGTTCTGCACGCCGGGATCGACGCTGATCGGACCGATCCCTGCGATCGCCGAGCGCTCATCCATGAAGTTGCTGCCGGCTATGCATCCGTTCAACTCCGCGACGATACCGTAATGGCCTGGATCGGAAATCATGCCACGGACGACGGCGAGGGCAGCCTCCGGCGCGGGGAACTCGTGCGGGAAATTGTGCTGGTCAGCGATTGTGCAGAACGCGCGGTAACAAATCTCGCCGCAGACCTCGATATCCTCGCGCGTCGCACGCCGAATCTGTGCTTTCGCTTGAGCCATGTTTACGCCGAGGCCTTGGTCTCGCGCTGCATCTCGGCGTGGCGCCGGTCCGCTTCGGGCCGCGTCTGAGCGATCGTCGCAATCAGCTCGTCGTGCAGCCTTCCGTTGGTCGCGACGATGTTCGCGCCGGCCAAGTCTAGCTCGGAGGCGTCCATGTTCGTCACGCGACCGCGCGCTTCCTCGACCAGCAACGCGCCGGCGGCGACGTCCCAGGGGCGGAGCCCGAACTCCCAGAATCCATCGGTGCGTCCGGCCGCGACGTACGCAAGATCGAGCGCAGCCGAGCCGGTGCGGCGTACGCCCTGCACGCGCGTCATGAGTTCTTCCCAGAAGCATAGGTAGAAGCGCCGACGCTCGCGCCGGTCGTATGCGAAGCCGGTGCATAGCAGGGCGGCGCCCAGGTTGGGCGTCGAGCTGACGCGAATCGGCTTGCCGTTCAAACGTGCGCCCTGTCCGCGATGGGCGATGAAGCATTCTTTTTTCAGCGCGTCGTAAACCACGCCGAACTGCAGGCGGCCGCGCCGCTCGTACGCGATCGACACGCAGAATTGCGGATAGCCGTGCGCGAAGTTGGTGGTGCCGTCGAGCGGGTCAATGATCCATCGATGGTCGCTCTGATGCACGCTGGCGCCGCTTTCCTCGGCGAGGATCGCGTGGGTGGGATATGCGCGATGAATTACTTCGATGATCGCCGCTTCCGATTCGCGGTCGGCTTCGGTGACGAGGTCGATCGAGTTCGACTTGCGATTGATCGTGATTCTGCTGAGTCGCTTGAGATGAATTCTGCCGGCAGCACGTGCGGCGCGGAGCCCAACCTGTTCGATTTCATTGATCACGGTTAAGGAAGGTATTACTCGCGGTGAGGAGCGTCCAGCGCGACATGCAGATCAATCGACAATCGATGATCCGAGGAGCACAACTACCAGCGCGGGGTTTCGGCCAGGCCAATGCCGAGTGCGACCTTGCCGAGCAGTTCGCGGGCGCGAGCGTTGGACAAGGGATGATTCGGGCCTGCGCGAACGTCACGGTAATGGCGTTCCATCGGGAATTTTTTCAACATCCCGTGCGCGCCGACGACCTCCATGCAGTAGTCCACCGCCCGTATCGCGTTGTTGGTCGCGACATACTTCGGCATCACGACTCGCGCCAGGCCATTCTCGCCTTTGAATGAATCGCGTTCGTAAATGTAGTCGCGGGCGACGCCGAGATAGAGCGCGCGCGACTGCGCGATCAGCGCTTCGGCCTCCGCGATGGCAAACTGGATGCCCGGCAGATATTTGATCGTCCGCGGCTGCGTTAACGGTTTGAGGCGGCCGGCAAATTCCTTGGCGAACTTCAGCGCGGCAATCGCGACGCCGGTGTATGTCGCGGCGACAGAAATGCCGAACCATGCGAACAGCGAAATCGCCTGGTCGTTGACCGGGCCGATGGGCCGCGACTCCGCCATCGCGATCGCCGGCACGCGCACATCCTTGATCACCAGGTCATGGCTGGCCGTCGCGCGCATTCCCATAGCGTCCCACGTCTCGATCAGCTCGAAGCCGGGGGTGCCGCGAGGCACGACGAAGGTGGCCGACGCGGGAGGATTCGAGTCCTCGATCGTCGCCATCACCATGAACAGATCGATTACGGGCGAGAGGCTGGTGAAGGTCTTGCGGCCGTTGAGAACGTAGGTCTCCCCGTCGCGGCGCGCGCGAGTCGCGAAGTAACCCCAGTCGCCGCCGGTCTCGGGCTCGCTGATTCCGCCGCCGAGGATTTGATGGCCGCGGCCGATGACGTCGAAGAACAATTCCTCCTGCGGGCGGCCGGTGGCGCGCTCGACCATGCTGCCGATGCCGAACAGATGCATGTTGATGGCGATCGTAGTCGCGGCGCATCCCTGCGCGAGCTGCTCCTGGCAGAGCGCAAAATCCTCGAGGTCGGCGCCGAGCCCGCCGTGTTTTTCGGGAATGACGAGCGCGGTATATCCAGCCGCTTTCATCTCGTCGACGTTTTCTACTGGGAATGTATTGGCGCGATCGTGTTCTCCGGCGCGAGTGGCAAAGTCGGCGGCAAGCTCCGCCGCAGGCGGCACAAGTTTATGGCGTCGATCAGACATCAGATGAACTCCGCATCGAAAAGTGCAGCGGAAACAGTGCCATGAAAGCGACGCCCGAAGAAACCTGCTCGCCGAGTGCCGGAGCGTTGGGAGAGCTGACGAGCGGGGCGGTTGCTGCGACTTCATCTCGTGAAGACTGGACGCAGAGTTACACCGGGCGGAAACTATCAAGACGAGTGTTTTGGAGAAATAAAACCTAAATTCTGGATCGACTATGAAAACGATCGATGAATTGGTGCGTGAGCTTGCTGACCGCGAAGCCATCCGCGATCTTCCAATCCGCTACTGTGATTGCATATGCCGAAATGATCTGGAGGGCCTGGTGAGTCTCTTCACCGAGGACGGCGCTTTTATTGTAAAAGACCCCGAGAATGAAGTTGTTACGCGTGGCCGCACCGGACTTAGGAAAATGTACAAAAATCTGATCGGCGACGTGCACCCCAAGCCCTACACCCACACCCACGTCGTCGAATTGCACGGCGCGAACAGCGCGACGGGCAGATGCTACGTCGAGCTGCGCAGCGCGAAGATCAATATGGAATGGATCGGCTCAGGCTACTACGAAGACGACTACGTAAAAGTACGCGATGAATGGAAATTCGCCTCTCGCCGCCTGATCGAAGTCGGCATGGCCACATCGTTAAGAACCTTCATGGTGAGTTAGACAACCGATCCAGGGGCTGGACATCCGGATCAATCGTCGACGCGCGATCGGCGCTTCTTCGTCGCGCTTGTCTCCGTTGCTCTGGTAGTCACTTGGCGCCGAAGCGCATCCGGCATCCCGTCGTGCGATCCTAATCGCTTTCGCGGAACGTCTTCCCACCATTCGATCCACGGTAGCTCGCCGCGGCGATGCGGATGGAGGGGATAGTAGATCCGATTGTCGCGGCGCGACGCCTCGCCCCCAATCAGGAGTAGGGCTTCACGCTCGCCGTTGTTGATGAAGCAATGAGTGATGCCAGTCCCAGAAGGAAAGGCGGCAAAGTCACCACGCCGCATCGCGTGAGGTGAGCCGTCTATCCAGACGTCAACCTCGCCCTCCAGAACGTACACAAACTCCTCTTCCTTCTCCTCGGCGTGCGGCCATGAACTTCGCTCACCAGGCGGCAGCCGCATAAGATTGACGCCAATCTTGACCAGGCCCGCAGCTTGTCCGATGTCTCTCGAATAACCGGTGTGCTCGTCGCTATTTGGGTAGTGATGACGTCTCTCGGGAACCGACGCAGACGCAATGATGAATGGCGGTCTCTTGGTGCGATTCGACATGCCTTCCTATAACACGAGCGGGAAACGAGACCGAGGCTTTCTCTTCCGGCATGGCAGTAACCGAAGACCAGGAGCAGTTTTATTTTGCAGGCGGAGAATTCGTAGTCGAATCAGCGGATCGCGGCGCGGATTGCGCCATCATCAGGCGCTGCGCGTACGGCATGATCGTCGTGAACAGATCGACTTGCGAGTCGAGCGATTTGCCGAGACCGCTCAGCAGGCCCATCATGCGGCCGACCAACAAAACGTCGGCAGGAACTTCGACGACCGGATTGGCGCGGATCGCTCGCGGGAGATCCTCCGAGAACTGCTCGACCAGGTCCTTGTCCGCGTAAGCCTTCTTCGACTTGATGGTGCTGCCGAGAAACAAGTCGGCAAACGCGAGCAGCGTATCGGGAGTGCCCGAGCGCGTGCGGAAGCCCAGCTCCTGGAACGCGGCGATGATTCCGTCGCGATTCGAAGTAAGGATCGAAAACGTCAACCGCACGATGCCGTCACGGAACGAGGGCGGGAAATCCTTGGCCAGGCCGAAATCAAGCAGCACGATTTTGGGACCGGGCTGAATGAGGATGTTGCCGGGATGCGGATCGGCGTGGAAAAAACCGTCGCGCAGGACCTGGTCGCAGAAAATCTCGATCAACTTCTGCGCGACGAGATGCTTGTCGATTCCTGCGTGCTCGAGCGCCTCGACGTCGGTGACCTTGATGCCCTCGACGAGTTCCATCGTGAGCACGCGCCGCGTGGTGAATTCGCGATAGACCTCGGGAACGATCACGCTGGAGTCCCCGGCGAAGTTTCGGCGCATCGTCGCCGAATTGTCGGCCTCGTGAATGAAATCCAACTCCATCGGGACGTACTTGAGCGCCTCACGCATCAGGATCCGATAGTCGAAGTCGTGCTCGAGCTTCGCGAGCCAGTAGAGCACCGTCGTCATGTTGCGAAGATCGGCGCGAACGATGCCGTCGATGCCTGGATACTGCACCTTGACCGCGCATCGACGGCCGTCGTGAAGGCGCGCCTGATGCACCTGCGCGAGCGATGCCGACGCAAGCGGCGCCGGATCTAACTCCGCGTAAACGGACTCGAGCGGACGCCGGAGCTCGCGCTCGACCTGCTCGCGGATCATCGGAAATGGGCGCGGCGGTACGCGATCGTGCAGACCGGAGAGAGTGGATACCCATTCGTCGGGGAGCACGTCGGCGCGAGTCGCGATAAACTGGCATGCCTTGATCAGCAAGCCTTCCAGACGGATCGCGGTGCTGTTGAGCGCTTGCGCGGCGCGGAGGTCCTGGCGGCGATATAGCTCGGCCTTGTTGCGGTCGCTGATGAAGCGCGTCCAGAGCTGCGTGCCTTTGTAGCCCGCGTACACGTACGCCGCGAGCCAGACGACGTTCGAGAAGCGCCAGGCACGAGTGGCGAGGCCGGGCTTGGGCACGTCGGCGGGAAAATCGAAGCTGCGGTCGATAATCGGGTTAGTCATGCGCAACAGTCAAAACAAATCCTATTTGATGCGTATGACTCTGAGAACAGACTGTCCATTTCGCCGCATTAGAAGTCGCTTGACTGATGATAAGCGACTCGAATATTCTCTCGCTCCATGAAGCCAAGTAGTGTTGTACGTCAAGTCCCCAATTCAATGAGGGTCCTCCTGAATTGAGACGGACATCGATACTTGGCTCTAAAAGGCCCCGGGCGCTTGCGAGCCCCGGGGCTTTTTCTTTTGGCGCGACAGATTGGATAGGGAAATTTCCGTGGATATTGTACGACCTCATGCTCCGACAATTCGCGATATTATCCGCCGCTACTACACGGTATGGGGACTGTACTCGTTCGCCGGTGGATTTCTTTTCGGCGTCTACCCAATCTTCCTGCGCTCGCGCGGACTCAGCCAGTTTCAGATAAACAGCGTACTGGCGACGTACTTCCTCGTCCTGTTCCTGACCGACGTGCCTACCGGTGCGTTCGCCGATCTGCTGGGCAGGCGCCGCTCGTACGTGCTGGGCGCGTCGCTCCGGGTCTGCGCGTTCCTGCTGTATTTCGTCGCGCATCATTACTACGTGTTCCTCATCGCGGAGAGTATCGACGGTATCGGCACGACCTTCGGCAATGGCGCGATTGACGCGTGGGGCGTCGATGCGCTCGACCAGGCCGGCTACGACGGACTCAAGGACCGGCTGTTCTCGCGCATCTCGCAACTGACGACGATTGGCTTCATGGGGTCGGCGATGATCGGCGCGTACGTCGCCGACGTCAATGTCGCATGGCCGTGGCTGCTCGGCGCCGGCGGCTACATTATCGCCGGCACGATGGGCGCATTTTTGATGCACGACGAGCCTCCGCGCGCGACGACCGTCAGGATCGCGGCGATCCCGCGGCAAGTCGCCGCCAACGTGGGCGACGGTATTCGCGCCGGACTGGGCGCGCACACCGTGCTTATGCTGAGCATCGCGAACGCCATCACGTTCGCGGCGTGGGCGCCGTATTGGATTTCGTGGCCGATCATGTTCAACGAGAGCCTCGGCGTAGGCGTGTGGGTCATCGGTTGGATCTATTGCGGTTTGTCGGCCGCGCGGCTGATCGGTGCGGAGGTAAGCGCGCGGCTGGTCGTGGACGAATCGCAGCGTGCGGCGCGGGTGAGCATGATGGTTATCGCCGCGAGCGCGATGCTGTTCCTGGCGGGGCTGTTCGGCGGCCGGCCGGCGGTGTCGCTCGCGATGCTGTTCATCATGAATCTGTTCACGGGCGCGATGATGCCGTTGGTTCAGAGCTGGTTCAACGAGCAGATCGAATCGGGCAATCGCGCGACCCTGTTGTCATTCAACAGCACCTTCCAGACGATGGGCGGTGCAGCAGGCCTGCTGTTAGCCGGGCGAATCGCGGACACGGCTGGAATACCGTTCGAGTGGCAGATCGCGGGGCTGATCTCGATGTGCGCCGCGCCGGTGTATTGGGCAACGCGCCGTCGCGAGGACGAAGAGGTAGCGCTCGCAGGCACCGCGAAGTGAGCGAGTCACAAAGACGGATCTTCTGTCGACCGAGAGCAAAGTAGTGCGCTGCGCGCAACTTTGCGATTGACACTGGCTGCAGGGGTCACCCCTGCCCAGGGAAGTGTGAAACCCACGGTGGGTTTCACTACGTCAAGTTCCTAACGGCCGCGCCCCTACTAGCGGCGTAGGCGGGCGTCCGTTAAAACTTATAGGTCTTATGGATTTCCCACGAATCAAGCGGCTGCCACCCTATGTCTTCAACGCGATCGGTGAATTGTGCCTGCAGGCGCGGCGAGCCGGTGAGGACATAATCGACTTCGGGATGGGAAATCCTGACGAAGCGACCCCGCCACACATCGTGGCGAAGCTGGTCGAGGCGGCTACCAAGAACGCGAACCATCGCTACTCGGTCTCGCGCGGGGTGTACAAGCTGCGGCTTGCGATCTGCGATTGGTACAAGCGGCGCTACGGCGTCGAACTCGATCCCGATTCGGAAGCGATCGTCACGATCGGATCGAAGGAAGGGATCGCGCACCTGGCGCTGGCGATTCTCGACCAGGGTGACGTGGTGCTCGCGCCGACGCCGACCTATCCGATTCATCAGTATGGATGCATCATTGCGGGCGCGCAGGTGCAGGGTGTGCCGATTCGCCGCGGCGAGGAATTTTTCGACGAGCTGATGTCGACGGTGAATCGATGCTGGCCGCGGCCGAAGTTCCTCATCATGAACTTCCCGCATAACCCGACTACTGCGACCGTCGATTTGCACTTCATGAATCGGGTGGTCGAGTTCGCGCGCGAAAACGACATCATGGTCGCGCAGGATTTTGCGTACGCGGACCTGTGCTTCGACGGATACAAGGCGCCGTCGATGATGCAGGTGGCGGGCGCGAAGGATATCGGCGTCGAGTTCTTCACGCTGTCGAAGAGTTACAACATGCCGGGCTGGCGCGTCGGATTCGCGGTCGGCAATCGCGAGATGATCGCGGCGCTGGCGCGACTGAAATCGTACTTCGACTACGGGATGTTCGCGCCGGTGCAGGTCGCGGCGATCGCGGCGCTCAACGGGCCGCAGGAATGCGTCGCCGAGATCAACGCGACGTACAAGCGCCGGCGCGACGTGCTGGTCGACGGACTCAACCGCGCCGGTTGGCCGGTCGAGAAGCCCAAGGCGACGATGTTCGTGTGGGCGCCGATTCCGGAGCCGTTTCGCGCGATGGGCTCGCTCGAGTTCTCGAAGTTCCTGCTCGCGGAGGCCAAGGTCGCGGTCTCGCCGGGCATCGGCTTCGGGCAGGACGGCGACGGCTTCGTGCGCTTCGCGTTAATCGAGAACGAGCATCGCACGCGCCAGGCTATTCGCGGAATTCGTCACGCGCTGCGCGCCGGTCACGCCGAAATCCCGGTGCGCACGGCCAGCGCCTCCTGAGCGCAATCGCCAAAGCATCGGGGGATGAGTTGAAGCCGGTACGGATTGCCCTGCTCGGATGCGGAACCGTGGGAGGCGGTGTGGTGAAGCTGCTGCTGCGCAATCCTGACAAGTACGAACGCATCCTCGGCGCGCCGCTCGAGCTCGCTGCCGTCGCCGATCGAAGCCTCAAGCCTGACGACGTGCCTGGTCTGCCGGCGAAACTAATTACGCGCGATTCCGCAGCAGTAGTCACCCGTCCTGATATCGATATCGTCGTCGAGCTGTTTGGCGGTCATGAACCTGCGCGCGCATTGATCATGAAGGCCCTGGCCGCCGGCAAGGACGTCGTTACCGGCAACAAGGCATTGCTTGCGGAGCATGGCGGCGAGATCTTTCGCTTGGCTGGCAAGCACGGCCTTGCGGTTGGCTTCGAGGCGAGCGTCGGCGGTGGCGTGCCGATTATCCGCACACTGCGCGAGGCGCTGGCGGGAGATCGCCAACGCGCCGTTTACGGAATCGTCAACGGCACCTGCAATTCCATTCTCACCACCATGACGGACAACGGCGTCGAGTTCAGCTCCGCACTGGCCGACGCGCAGGCGAAAGGTTTAGCCGAGGCGAACCCGGCCGTCGATGTCGAGGGACATGACTCTGCGCACAAACTTTGCCTGCTGGTCACGCTCGCATTCGGTGTGCTGGTAAAACCGGCGCAGATTTACACCGAAGGGATCACGCAAATCACGCAGTCCGATATCGCGTATGCGCGCGAGCTGGGCTACGCGATCAAGCTGCTCGCGATAGGCAAGGATGACGACGGCGCCATCGAGGCGCGCGTGCATCCCACGATGATCCCGCAACGCCATCTGCTGGCGGGCGTGGGCGGCGCCTTCAATGCTATCTATATCCACGGCGATGCGCTTGGCGCGACCATGTATTCCGGGCTCGGCGCGGGCGAGATGCCTTCGGCGACGGCGGTGATGGCCGACATACTCGAAATCGCGCGGCATCGATTGGCCGAAGGTTCGGCGCGAACGCACGCGTTTGGATTTCCGATTCACCTGATGAAGGGCGCCAGTGTCAAGCCAATGGACGACGTGGTATGCGAGTATTACCTGCGGTTCATGGCGCAGAATAAGCCCGGGGTGCTCGGCGCGATCGCGTCGGTGCTGGGCCGGCATGGGCTGTCGATCGCGTCGGTTATCCAGAAGGATCGCGGAACGGCGCGGACGGTGCCGGTCATCATGCGGACGCATGACGCGCCCGAGCGCAGCCTGAAACGCGCGCTGGCGGAGATTCGTAGGAAGAAAATCGTGCAATCGGCCCCCGCATTTATTCGAATCGAGGAGAACCTTTAGTCGATGGCGGCGGACTCGAAGAGCGGATCGAAAAATCGGCGGCTGTTTCACTGGCCCGGCCTTATCGAGCACTACCGACGCTTCCTGCCGGTGACTGATTCGACGCCGATCGTCACGCTGAACGAGGGCAACACGCCGCTTATCGAGGCGCCCTCAATCGCAGAGCGGCTCGGCTTGAACATCAAGGTTTACTTTAAGTTCGAGGGCGCCAACCCGACTGGCTCATTCAAGGACCGGGGCATGACCCTGGCTATTTCGAAGGCGCTGGGCGAGAGCGCTCGCGCCGTGATCTGCGCCTCGACCGGGAACACGGCAGCGTCGGCGGCAGCGTACGCAGGCCGCGCGGGTCTGAAGGCGTTCGTGCTGATTCCCAAAGGCGCAGTCGCACTGGGCAAGTTGTCGCAGAGCGTGATGCATGGTGCGCGGGTGCTCGAAGTGATTGGCAACTTCGATATCTGTCTCAAGGTGGTGCGCGACGTCGCCGAGCGCGATCCGGTCAAGATTCGGCTGGTGAACAGCGTGAATCCCGATCGAATCGCGGGGCAGAAAACGGCGGCGTTCGAGATTTGCGATCAACTGGGCGACGCGCCAACGCATCATTTTCTGCCGGTCGGGAACGCCGGGAATATCACGGCGTACTGGGCGGGCTACCAGGAATACAAGTCGGTGGGACTGAGCGAGCGGATTCCCAAGATGATGGGCTACCAGGCGTCGGAGTCAGCTCCAATCGTCGTCGGTCATCCGATCGACGATCCGCACACCGTGGCGACAGCGATTAAAATCGGCAATCCCGCGAGCTGGAAGGGCGCAACCGACGCGCGCGACGAGTCGGGCGGGATCATCGACATGGTCACCGATTCGGAAATCCTCGCGGCGTATCGGCTAATCGCGGCGGGCGGCGTGTTTGCCGAGCCGGCGTCTGCCGCTTCTGTCGCGGGCCTGCTCAAGTACGCGGGTGCCGGGCTGCTCAAGCCGGGATCGGTGGTGGTCTGCACGCTCACGGGTCACGGCCTGAAGGATCCCGACACAGCGCTGAAAAACTTAAGTAATACGATCGTGGTCGAACCGGACATCGCGAAAGTGTTGAAAATTCTCGACGAGTAATCCGAGTCAGATGAAGATGGAAAGAACCGACGAGCTCGCGATGTTTCGCACGGCGCTCGAGATCGCCGATCTTCATCCGGACGCAGTCAGGTTGCCCGACGACCATCAGGTGATCATCGGCGCGCTCCGCTTTCATTACCTCGACTGGGGCGGATCGGGCGCGCCGATCCTTTTCCTGCACGGCGGCGGCATCAACGCGCATACCTGGGATTGCGTTGCGGTGATGTTGCGCGAACGCTATCGATGCATCGCACTCGATCAACGTGGTCATGGCGACAGCGAATGGTCACCGGTCGTCGACTACCGAATCGCGGCCCATGTTGGCGATATCGAGGGCTTTGTCACGGCGATGGGATTGGAGCGTCCGATCGTGGTCGGGCAATCGATGGGCGGTCTCAATACGATCGCCTATGCGTCGCGCCACAGCGACACGATGCGCGCGATGGTGATTGTCGATGTCGCGCCGGAGGTCAGCGCTTCAGGCGCGGAGCGGATTCGCGCATTCTCGTCCACGCCCGAGCTGGATTCGGCACAGGAATTTCTGGAACGCGCGGTCAAGTTCAATCCGTTGCGCGATCCCGGGGTGTTGCGCCGCAGCCTCTACTACAATCTGCGCGAGACGCCCGCTGGCAAATGGACGTTCAAGCATGATCAACGACGTCGTTCCGAAGACGCGATGCGATCCTTCACCGAGGATCGCGAGCGGCTCGTGTCAGAACTCTCCAGGATCAAATGCCCAACCCTGGTAGTCCGCGGGGCGTTGAGCGACGTACTGACCGACGACGCCGCCGAGAAATTCGCGCGCTCGCTGCCTGATGGCCGATGGGTGCGGGTCGAGAAGTCGGGTCACAACGTGCAGGGCGACAATCCGCGAGCGCTGCTTGATGCGATGCTCACCTTTTTCAGCCAAGCGGGAATTTCCTGATGAAGTACATCATCATTCATGGCGATGGGATGGCCGATTGGGCGTGCGACGAGCTCGGCGGCAAGACGCCGCTTGCGGCTGCGCACAAGCCCAACATGGACCTGACGGCGACGCGCGGGACGCTCGGGATGGTCGCGACGATTCCCAAGGGCATGCCGTCGGGCAGCGACGTCGGCACGATGACGATGCTCGGCTACGACCCGGCGAGGTATCACACTGGACGCGCACCGATTGAAGCGGCGAGCCAGGGAATCGAGATGGGGCCGCGTGACGTGGTGTTTCGGATGAATCTCGTGTCGCTGAAACCGGGCGAGGGCGGCGCGATGATCATGAACGATTTCACGTCGGGCCATATTACCAGCGAGGAGGCGGCGCAGATCGTCGCGGACCTGCGCAAGGAATTGGCGGGCGACGGAATCGAGTTTTTCAACGGCGTCAGCTACCGGCATCTGATGATGTGGCGTGGCGGCATCGCGACGACGCATCTCACGCCTCCGCACGACATCACGGGCAAGCCCGTCGAGGATCACCTGCCCAAGGGTGCAGGCGCGGATCTGCTGCGGGACTTGACGCGGCGTTCGGCGGCGATTTTGCGCGAGCATCCGGTGAACAAGGCGCGTCGCGACGCCGGCAAGGCTGAGGCAAGTTCGGTGTGGTTCTGGGGGCAGGGCACGCGGCCGTCGGTGCCGACGCTCAAGGAGCGCTTCGGTGTCGAGGGCTCGGTGATTTCGGCGGTCGACCTCGTCAACGGGCTCGGGCGGCTCGCCGGCCTGAACCTGATCAAGGTTCCCGGGGCGACCGGATTTCTCGATACTGATTACGCTGCGAAGGGACGTTACGGCCTCGAATCGCTCAAGACGCGCGACTTCCTGCTGCTTCATATCGAAGCGCCGGACGAAGCCGGACACATGGGACGCGCCGATCTGAAGAAGGAAGCGATCGAGCGCATCGACCAGTTGATAATCGGGCCGATGCTCGCGGGGCTTGGGACGCTTGGTGATTTCGCGATCCTGCTGATGCCCGATCACGCAACTCCAAGCCAACTCAAGACTCATTCGCCGGAACCCGTGCCGTTCGCGCTGATGACCTCGGCGCAGTTCAAGTCGGGCGGCGGCGTGCCGCACCGCTACACCGAAAGCGACGGCGCCGCGACGGGCATACTCGTCGGCGACGGCTATCACCTGATAGAATCGCTATTCGGTAGCCCCTTGAAGACCACATCGAACTGACCCCGGGAGGCCTGGATGGAGCGGAATCTTGCCCTCGAAGTGGTGCGCGCGACGGAAGCGGCGGCGCTGGCAGCGGCGCGGTTCATCGGCAAAGGCGACGAGCGGATGGCGGATCGTGCTGCGTGCGACGCGATGCGCAAGACGCTGAACTCGGTCGCGATGGACGGCAAGATCGTGATCGGCGAGGGCAAAGAGGGCGACGCCGAGTTTCTCTACGAGGGCGAAATCGTCGGCACTGGCGCGGGAACTGAAATCGACGTCGCACTCGACGCGATCGAGGGTCCCATTATTTGTGCGACCGGCGGTCCCAACGCGCTGTCGTGCGTAGCGCTGGCGGAGCGCGGCCGAATCCTGCGCTGCCCCGACACCTACATGGACAAGGTCGCGTGCGGGCCGGCAGGACGCGGCGTGATCGATATCGACAGGTCGCCAACCGACAATCTCAAGGCACTGGCCGAAGCCAAAAAAGTCTACGTCGAAGATCTACGGGTCGCGATTCTCGATCGGCCCCGGCATGAGAAGTTGATCAATGAAGTCCGGCGCGCCGGCGCCGGGATCAAGCTTATCTCTGCCGGTGACTTGTCCGCCGCGATCGCCACCACCCGGCCCGAGAGCGAAATCGACATGCTGATCGGAATCGGCGGAGCGCATCAGGGCGTGCTCGCGGGAGCTGCGATTCGTTCCGCGGGCGGCGAGATGCAATGCCGATTCGTGCCGCGCAACTCCGAAGAAGCGGAGGCGTGCCTCGCGATGGGGATCATGGACTTGAAGCATCGCTACACGCTGGAGGAACTGGCGGGCGAGAACGTGATGTTCGCGGCGACCGGCGTGACCACCGGCGACTATCTGCGCGGCGTGCGATTTTTCTCCGGCGGCGCCAATACCAACAGCGTCGTCATGCGCTCGAAGACCCGCACCATCCGTTTCATCGAGGCGATTCATCATTTCGACTTCAAGCCCGAGTACTAAAGCCGGTGCAGGAAGGTAGTTGAAATATGTGGCTGCGCGTGACGATGGATGACAAACCGGTGATGATTTACGGCGATCGGGTGCTGAGAATCGCGGAGATTCCGGGCGAGGAAGGGAAACGTGGATGCCACGTGTATCTCTCGCTCACCGAGTACCTGGTCGTCGATCAATCGCTGCGCGAGATGATGATTTCGCTCGGCTTCGAAGAGCGGCAGTAATCCTTGCCAGAATCGGAATCGCCTAGAGAGGGCGACGTAGTCGTTCGCCGAGGCGGACGAGTCGACGGGCTGTTCGGCGCGATGAAGCCGGGCGTCGTACTCGACATCCCGGCGGGCGGAGCCGTCCAGTCGCGGGCGCTCTCGCAACTAGGCTACCGCGTCGTGTCGGTCGACCTCTTTCCCGCCGCGCGCCGCGAGCCCACTGCCGCATGGATCTGCGCCGATGCCAACGACGTGCTGCCGTTTCGCGACGCGGCCTTCGACTACGTGTTGTCGCGCGAAGGAATCGAGCATCTCGAGGATCAGATGGGATTTCTCCGCAACTGCGCACGGGTGATTCGGCCGGGCGGGAAGATCGTGCTGACGACGCCCAACCTGATGCATCTGTCGGCGCGTGCGAGCAGCTTTCTTACCGGTCAGCGCAATCTGCGCCGCGGCCTGATGAATGAGATCCAGACGCCGCGCAGCCGCGATCCGCGGCGGATTTATCACGGCCACGCGTTCATGCTCGACTATTATCGCGCGCGCTACATGATGCGCCTCACGGGCTTCGACCATCTCGAAGTTTATACTGACAGGTGGAGTCCGACGTCGGTGGCGATGTCGCCGATCGTCCCGATTCTCTGGATGGCGATGAAATTCTCGGCCGCGACATCCGCCAGGAATGCACGCCGTCCGGGGCATCGCCCTCCGCGGGACGAGGTCACCCGCGAGATCATCTCCCACGTCCTTTCACCCGCACTTCTCTACGGCAAGCGAATGATAATTGTCGCCGATCGCATCACCTAGTCACGAAGCAGCGACAACGGAGCGGTGACAGTGCAAGACCTAAATCATTGGATGCAGGGTCACCCCTGCCTACATCATCTGCAAAGCCTGGCAGGTGTGCGATTCGGGTTTGAACTGACCGCTGAGACACGACAGCTTGGCGGCATCGATTAGCGCCGGCTCGTCCCATTTCGTCGGCCACGGCCCGGTATTGACGGCGGCGCACGCCTGGTTGTTGCCCATCGAACACCACGCACTCAACTCTCCATGCAGCACCGCCATCTGCTGGCACGCGTCCTGTTTGCCGGCATTACAGGCAGGGGTTCCCGTCAGAATCGGCGCAGTGGACTCGATCAGGACCTTGGTGTCACTCACCTGCTGCACGATTGTATGACACGCAGCCTCGTTACCTTCGTTGCATCGCTGGGTTGATTCGGCGCGAACCTTCTCGACAAAATCCTCCGCCGGCCCTGTGCATCCCGAGGCGCCGAGCAGCGCGACCGCGAGCGCGAACATGCTGACGACGGCGGCCAGGCTCGCGGCGTGCGCTCTGGATTCGGCGGGCATCGGCGCATTGTTTCGCGCGCGATTAGTGTCACGCAAGCCTCAGCGCCATCCGCGGGGGTTGACAGTCAAAGCGCGGAGGGCGGAATTAGAAGCGTGGAACTCAAAAATATAATTTTCGAAAAAGCTGCGATTGCAACGCTCGCCGTGAACCGGCCGGATGCGCTCAACGCGTTGAATCGCGACGTGCTCGAGGAAATGGCGCGCGTGATTCGCGAGGTGCGTCACGACTCGTCGGTGCGCGTGCTTATCGTCACAGGCGCGGGCGAGCGCGCGTTCGTCGCGGGCGCGGATATCGCGGCGATGGCAAAAATGTCGGCCGCTGACGGCCTCGATTTCTCGCGGCTGGGCCATCGCGTGATGGAGAGTTTCGAGGACCTGCCGATTCCCGTCATCGCGGCCGTCAACGGCTTTGCGCTCGGCGGCGGACTCGAGCTGGCGCTCGCGTGCGACCTGATCATCGCGAGCGAGAAGGCGCGGTTCGGGCAGCCCGAGATAAATCTCGGACTCATCCCGGGCTTCGGCGGCACGCAGCGTTTGCCGCATCGAATCGGGCATAACAAGGCGCGCGAGCTTATCATGACGGGCGACATGTTCGACGCGAAGACCGCGTTGGAGCTGGGCCTCGCCAACCAGGTCGTGGCGCCCGGCGATCTGATCGAGACCGCGCGCAAGCTGGCCGAGAAACTCGCTACTAAATCCGCGTTCGCGCTTCGCCAGGCAAAGGCTGCGCTACGGGCCGCATTCACGATGGAAGAGGACGCGGGCCTGCGCTTCGAGCAGGAGGCGTTCGGCGTAGTGTTCGGCAGCGCTGACAGGGTCGAAGGGACGAGCGCATTCGTCGAGAAGCGCCCGCCCAAGTGGCAGCACAAGTAGCGTTCAGATCGTCTGATTCTTGAGCAGCGAGTCTTCGCGATACTTCCACGCTTCGAGAATTTTCGTCTCTGTCATTTCTCCGTAACTGACTCTCGTTATGGTTTGCCGCCTGAAGAGGCGGGCTCCATAAACCGTTACCAGGGAGGAAGAACGGATGATCGAGCAACAAAAATCGAGGCGGAAGAAATACCTGCGAATCGTACCAATCGTCGGGCTCGCGCTGATGGCATTCTCGCCGCCAGCGGGCGCGTTTGAGCACGGTCCATTCGGTGGCCCTGTCGTCTGGACCAGGAACAGCGCGCCTAGCGAAACGATGATCAAAGGGGGTGGGTGGACGTTGGAACAATCGGGAGCGGCCAACGGCCTGAAGTCGTCCGGCTATTGCGATGCAAGTCAAAATCAGATCGGCAATCCCGGCATCGAGCGAATGCAACCGTACTACTTCCCGACAATTTTCGGGGCTGGGACTCACCTACAGGGATATTTTGACTGGCGTCCCAAAGATATTGATGAGGCGGTCGCCGCCGCATTTTCTGACGATGCCGGCCATACCTGGACCTTCCAGAGCAAGGTGCTGGAACTGCGGAAAGATTGTCCCACCCAGGCGAACAAGGAACCGGACGGCGAAAAAGACGCCGTCGGCGGCAACAACGCCGACAACGGCGACGATGACGGCCAGGGGCATCAGTACATAATCAAGATCGCGGGCCACACCTACCTCTACACGCTCGTGCGAGCGGCGGGTCACATCGACGTAGACGATCTCGGCATTCACGACCTGTCTTCCACGGTTGCGAATCCATTGAACGGGGCTCCAGCGCTCACGGATGCTCCGACGGATCAATCGCCTCCGGGTACTCCGGAATTTCCGGTCCATACCATCGGCCTGCTGAATCCTGACGGGATTCTCGCCTCGATTCCGGGCACGTGGCCGTTGAAGGTCATTTATGAGCAGAAGATTCTGAACGGCGACAATACCGGCTCGACAGCGCTTCCGGCCGCGCAGCAGTGTAACACGGCTTGGGCAGGCTTCTATGCTGCTAACGGCGGACTTTCGCCCAACGACGACATCACCTACTTGCGCCTGGCGACGACCACTGACGGAGTACATTTTACGGATCTGGGTCAATTGCAGGGACTCAATGATCCCACGACGGTGTCGATCGAGGGCACGCGCTGGCTCGCGACAGCCGGCACCGTTATCAAGTTGTTTGGTGGACGATACGGGCTGCTGTTCTCCGGCGGTAATTGCATCGACGCCGACTCCGATTCGTTCCACTACATCGGTTATGCCGAATCGAATGATCTGCTCAACTGGACGGTGGTTAACGGCCTCAACAATCCGATCGCCTCGGTCTTCCCAGCGACGGTTTCGGTGAACGCCCAAGGCGTCCCCGCCACCGGCCCCGGAACTTCCAATGTCACGATCCCTTCTGGCGAGCCGGTTGTGGGCGATACGCCTGGATTCTTTGCGGGCCGCGTCTATGCGCCGAGCGCGACCCAGTTGGATTTCAACGACATCACGGTGATCTTCGCGGGATATCACACCCAGAAGCCAAAGAACGGCCTGGGCGACTATCGGACTATCGGCAGAGTCAGCCTGCATTCTTCGCAATTTCTGGAAGAGGTCGGACCGGTTGGTGGTGGCGAGGGTGACGGCGACTAGTCTGTCACGCTGCTCGCGACGCATATTGTACGATTGGGTGCCGGGGCGCGATCGTCCCGGCACCCGAATTCACAGGCTAAGGACGCGGCGCTGGTGCTCGATTTGCGATGGGGGCGAGAGGGTTGACGACTTCGGGCCCCTGTGGGAAACTTCGGCAAAAGAGAAGGACCGCGCCGCCGCACGGGCGGCGTTAGTCTTTCTGATAGCATCATCATCGAATAGTTCGGAGGATCTTCATGGCTGAGCAGGCTCAAGCTACTGACACGGGACCGCGCCCGATCGTTCCATGGCTGAAATTGGCGCCCAAGCCCCATCTCGAAGGTATCAAATGCGCGTGCGGCGCAATCTATCTCGATCCCAAGCGCGTCGCATGCTCGAAATGCGGCGAAACTGACAAGTTCAAGCCGCAGACATTGTCCGACAAGGGCAAGGTGTACGTGTTTTCGGTCGTCCACCAGTCATATCCGGGAATCAAGACGCCGTACGTAACGGCGATTGTCGATCTGCCCGAGGGCGTCAGCGTCCGCGCTAATCTGACCGGCGTCGATCCCGAGCAGGCGCAAAAAGAACCCAACAAGATTTTCAACTTACCGGTCGAGTTGGTGACCGGCGTTGCGGCCAAGGATCGCGAAGGGCACGACGTAGTGGCTTTTTCGTACCAGCCGAGTAAAAATTAGGGTGCCCAGCAAGCGCTAGCGCGGCGAACAACTTTACGACGGACCTGAGCTTCGGGCCGGGCCGCCAGGAGGAATCAAGATGCGAAATGTTTATGTTCTCGGAACCGGGATGATCAAATTTGGACGCTATCCCGACAAGACCGTTCCGGAACTGGGCGGCCAGGCGGTGCTCCTCGCGCTCAAGGACGCTGGAGTCGGAATCAAGGACGTCGAGATGTTTGCCTGCGGAAATCTCTACCAGTCCAACGCGATGGTCGGACAGAGAATCCTGCAGCAAGTCGGCCAGACCGGAATCCCCGTGATCAACGTCTCGAACGCATGCGCCACCGGCTCGACCGCGTTTCGCGAGGCGTACATGTCGGTCGCGGCCGGGATGTACGACATCGCGATGGCGGTCGGCGTCGAGCAGATGGGCAAGCAGGGATTGCTCGGCGGCGCCGGCGGCGGCGATCCCGCGTACTCGACCGAGGGCAAGGTCGGCTCCGGCACGATGCCCGCGGTATTCGGCCAGGCGGGTATCGAGCACATGCGCAAGTACGGTACTAAGATGGAGCACTTCGCAAAAATCTCGGTGAAATCGCACAAGCATGCGACCAAGAATCCGTTCTCGCAGTATCGCAACGAAGTCTCGCTCGAAGACGTGATGAATGCGCGCATGGTCGCGTATCCCAACACGCTCTATATGTGCTGCCCGACCGGAGACGGCGCGGCGGCTGCGATTCTGGTGAGCGAGGACAAGCTGAAACAGCTTGCCGGCGGACGCAAGCGCGCCAAGGTGGCGGCCTCGGTGCTCACCTCCGATCCGTGGACCGATCGCGACCTTACGCTGCCAGACGTCAGCACGCTTACGCGGCGCGCGTCGAAGCAGGCCTACGAGAAGGCCGGCATCGGACCGAAGGACATCGCGCTTACCGAACTGCATGACTGCTTCGCGACTGCGGAACTCGTACACTACGAGAACCTGGGACTCTGCGGCGACGGCGAAGCCGGTAGGTTCATCGACTCGGGCGGCGGCGTGCATCCGAGCCTCGGCGGTCATGACCCGGTCAACGTTTCGGGCGGATTGCTCTCGAAGGGGCATCCTCTCGGTGCGACCGGCGTCGCGAACATCTGTGAAGTGGTCTGGCACCTGACGCAGGACGATCGCGCGAAAGATCGCCTGGTGCCTAACGCCAAGGCGGGCCAGGCCCACGTAATCGGGCTGGGCTCCGCCTGCACGATTCATATCCTGACGGTGTAGTTCAGGAAGACCGAATAAACGCCTAATCGGCACTTCGAGAGAGGGCCGCCCAACCAGGCGGCCCTTTTTCTTTCACCGATGGGCCGATAAATTTGACGGACTGGATCGATAAAAATGGCGAACGAGACAAAATCGACGGCTGAACGACTCGGCTTCACGGCCGATGCACGAGTGCTCATCGTCAATGCCGACGACTTCGGGATGTGCCACGATCAGAACGAAGGCGTAATGACGGGATTGACGGAAGGCGTGTTCACGTCGTCGACCATCCTCGTGACCTGCCCTTGGTTCGAGGAGGCGGCCGCCTTCGCGCGGAGCACTCCGAGCGCCGATTTGGGTGTGCATCTCACGCTCACCGCCGAATGGGACAGCTACAAATGGGGACCCGTGATGGCGCGGCGGGCCGTGCCGTCTCTCGTCGACGGGCGCGGATACCTGTGGCAAACCGTCGAGCAGGTTTACGAGCATGCGCGCCTCGACGAGGCCGAGGCTGAGCTGCGTGCGCAAATCGAAAAGGCGCTGACGGCCGGAATCGACGTGACCCATCTCGATTCGCACATGGGCACGCTGCAGTTGCGCGCCGACTATCACGAGATTTACGCGCGGCTCGCCAACGATTATCGACTACCAATCAGGCTCGCATCGCGCAAAAGGATGCGCACTGAAGGGATGGGCGCGATTCTCGATCAGCTCGACGCGACAGGCGTTGTCACTCCCGACCATCTCGTGTTCTACGGACCGCCCATGGTCAGCGAGACCGAATCTTACTGGACGAACCTGCTTCGCACATTGAAGCCGGGTGTCACCGAGATTTTGTGTCATCCCGCGCTCGCACGCGACGAACTCAAGAGCTGCGCACGCGACGCGTTTCAGCGCGAAGCTGACTTCCGGTACTTCACGTCGGACAAAATGCGCGGTCTGATCGCGGACGAAGGCGTCAAGCTGGCCGGCTACCGCGAACTGCGCGACTTGATGCGCGGCAAGAATTGAACGCAGCGTGACAATTTGGAACTGACCCGACTCAGAGGATTTCGAGATGTAATCGGCGCCGACGCGCGGGCGATGAGCCTCGTCGAGGAGCGGGCTCGTGCACTGGTCGAGCGTTACACGATGAAAGAAGTCAGAATCCCGGTGCTGGAGCGCACGCAACTCTACCAGCGCTCGACCGGGGAAACCTCGGACATCGTCGAAAAGCAGATGTACACATTCACGGATCGCGACGAAGGCGAGTCCCTCGTCGCGCTGCGGCCCGAAGGCACGCCCGGCGTCGTGCGAGCATATATCGAGGCCGGGTTCGATCGCGCCGATCCCGAGCAGCGGATGTTCTACTCGGGTCCGATGTTCCGTCGCGAGCGCCCGCAGAAAGGCCGTTATCGCCAATTCTTTCAGTTCGGCGTCGAAGTATTCGGCCGACTCGACGCTGCCTGCGACGCCGAGCTTCTCATCATGGTCGACGAGCTCTGTCGCGATCTAAAAGTTCCGTTCACGATGGAAATCAATTCGATCGGCGACCAGAAATGCCGGCCCGCTTTTCGCGAAGCGCTGGTGAAATGGGGTCGTGCGCATTGGGACGAACTCTGCGACGACTGCCACAATCGCATCGATCGCAATCCTCTGCGTCTGCTCGACTGCAAAATCGACGCGAAGCTCGCGGAGTCGGCGCCCAACAGCCTCGACTACCTGTGCGACGAATGCCGCGCACACTTCGATACGGTCAAGGACTTGCTCACTGCAGCCAACGTCCAATTCGTCGTCAACCCGCGGATGGTGCGAGGCCTGGACTACTACACGCGCACCGCGTTCGAGGTGATGGCGGGTGGTCTCGGCGCGCAGAGCACCGTCGTGGCGGGAGGTCGATACGATGGACTGGTCGAGACGATGGGCGGTGCGGCGGTAGCGGGAATCGGTTTCGCGATCGGCGTCGATCGGATGGCGCTGGCTCTGGAAGCGGCCGGTGTGCTGGCGACGGTCACGCCAGACGCCGCGATAATTGCGATGGGTCCCGCCGCGACGCGCCATGCGATCGTCCTGGCACGCGATCTGCGCGCGGCGAATCTCAACATCGAGATGCTCTCGCCGGAGCGCAAGATGAAATCCTTGCTCGCGCGAGCGTCGAAGATTGGTGCGCGCTTCGCAGTAATTATCGGCGAGGACGAGCTAGCGCGCGGCGTCGTGCAGCTGCGCGACTTGACGCAAAGCGCTCAGCGTGAAGTCACCGTGGCAGATGCGGCACAAGCGATCGCGGACGCCCGCAAACAGTGACTGTTTCTTGCGACTTGGAGCACGGGTATCCTTCGACGACGGCCTGAATGAATTTCGACTGTGATGGGTAATGCCGAAAACTGAAGAATATTCTCCGTTGCCTCCCTGGCTTCGAACCGACTACTGCGGTGCGATTCGTGCTACCGACGTCGGCCGCGAGGTTGCGCTGTGGGGATGGGTGCAGACCCGGCGCGATCATGGCGGCCTCATCTTTATCGATCTTCGCGACCGCGACGGAATCGTGCAGCTTGTTCTCAATCCCGTCCACAATGCAGCCGCGCACGAGGCCGCCGGAGAGACGCGCTCCGAGTTTTACATTGCGGTGAAAGGCAAGGTCGTGCGCCGCGCCGAGGGCACCGTCAATGCGGAGCTTCCGACCGGCGAGATCGAGGTGCTGGTCAGTGAATTCCAGATTCTGAGCGGGTCGGCGCCGCTTCCATTTCAGATTGCCGACGGCGACGCGACCGCCGAGGAAATCCGCCTCAAGTACCGCTATCTCGATCTGCGGCGCCCCGAGATGCAGCGCAATCTGCGCCGGCGTCATCAGGCGTTGCAGGCGGTCCGCGGTCATCTCGATCAAAACGGATTCATCGAGGTCGAAACGCCGATCCTTTTCAAATCGACGCCCGAGGGTGCGCGTGACTATCTCGTACCGAGCCGCGTCAACCCCGGGAAGTTCTACGCACTGCCGCAATCGCCGCAGTTGTTGAAGCAGATCCTGATGATCGGCGGATTCGATCGCTACTATCAGATCGCCCGGTGTTTCCGCGACGAGGATTTGCGCGCGAATCGCCAGCCCGAGTTCAGCCAGATCGATATCGAGATGACGTGCCCGCGTCCCGAGGATATCCAGTCGATCGCCGAGGGAATGATTGCGTCGGTTTATCGCAACGTGCTCGACATCGACGTCAAGCCGCCGTTTCCGCGGATGCCGTATGCGGAAGCGCTCGATCGTTTCGGCATCGACAAGCCTGACCTGCGCTTCGGCATGGAGCTGAAAAACCTCACAACCGCATTCGCCGGCACTTCTTTCAAGGTGTTTGCGGAAATTCTCGCGCGCGGCGAATCGGTGTACGGGATCAACGTCACCGGCAATCACGCGTTGAGCCGCCGTGAGCTCGACGAGCTTACCGAGTCGGTGAAATCGCGCCATGCGATGGGACTTGCGTGGATAAAGGTGGGCGAGGGCGGATGGCAGGGACCGATCGCAAAGTATTTGAGCGACAACGAGAGGGCCGCAGCAACTGCGACGTCGGCGCTGAAAGCCGGCGACACACTGCTGATGGTCGCAGGACACCCGGATAAAGTGCGCCCGGTTCTCTGCGACATCCGCTTGCAGCTCGCCGTGAAGTTCGGTCTGGACAAGTCCGAGGAGCTCAAGTTTCTATGGGTCGTCGATTTCCCGCTGTTCGATTACAGTGCCGACGACAAGCGCATGGTTTCCGTGAACCATCCGTTCACCGCGCCGAATCCCGACGATCTTGCGATGCTCGATTCCGCGCCGCTCAAGGCTCGCGCACTCGCCTACGACATGGTGCTCAACGGCCAGGAACTCGGCGGCGGCTCGATTCGTATCCATAGCCGCGAGCTTCAATTGAAGGTATTTGAATTGTTGGGGATTACGCGCGAGGAGGCGATCGATCGCTTCGGCTTTTTGCTCGACGCTCTAAAGTATGGCGCGCCGCCCCACGGCGGAATTGCTTTTGGAGTCGATCGGATTTGCATGATGCTATGCGGCACCGATTCGCTGCGCGACGTGATTGCGTTCCCCAAGACGCAAAAGGCGGTTGATCCAATGAGCGGTGCGCCGTCGGAAGTCGATGCGCGCCAGCTCAAGGAGCTTTCGATCAAGGTGACGTCATGAAAATCAGTTGGACGTCGGCGTCTGCCCGGTTGGCGCTGGTAGGAGCGGCGCTGTGGCTGGCGGCCGGGTGCACGACGATCGCCGCTGACGCGGTCAACTCCACCACCGGGGCGGTGAGTGACGCCATCAACCAGCGCGACGTGAAGTCGCACGCGGTGCGCTCGATCAAGACTCTGACCATCAATCGTGTGGCAGTGTTGCCGCTGGTGGAAGATCCTGGTGGCGAGCCATTGGCTCCTGGAGCCGCTGAGGCTGTCAGCGCCGAGCTTTACAGCCAGGTCGCGCTGGCGGGGGGATGGGAGCCGATCCCGGAGCAGGACGTGATGGAAGCTTTGCAGAAGATGCCGCCGACTACGTTCGCAAATCTCGATGAAAACGCGCTCAAGCTGGGCCACGACGTGTCTGCCGACGGCGTGCTCTACGGCACCGTCGAACGCTACAAGGAACGCGTCGGCATGGACTACTCGGCGGCAAGTCCGGCGTCAGTTGCATTCTCGCTCAAGTTCGTCGACCTCAAGAGCAAGCAGGTCGTGTGGACTGCGAAGTTTGCCAAGTCACAGGCTGCTTTGAGCGAAAATATGTTCGATCTCGCGAATTTCGTACAGCGTTCCGGCCGTTGGGTTCGCGCGCACGAAATTGCACAAGAAGGCGTGAAAGAAGCGGTCGCTGATCTTCACGGCGATCTAAACCTGCAGGCGAACGTCAAGCGCTTCGAAACCGGTACCTACGGCGAACTCAAGTCCGGACAGCAGCGCTACAGCACCGGCCCGCAAGGAATCTACTAGCCGGATTCCGCAACAGCCTCAGCTACGCCCACGGCGAAATCGCCTTCATCTTGAGCGCCTGCGCGACGGCGGGATGCACGACGTGGCCGTCGTAGGTGTTGACGCCGTGACGAATTGCCGGGTTGTGCAGTCCGGCTTCGAGAATCCCGCGGTCTGCTATCTCAAGCGCATAGGTCAGCGTCGCGTTGGTGAGCGCGTAGGTTGAAGTATGCGGCACCATCGCGGGCATGTTCGTCACGCAGTAGTGCACGACGCCGTTGCGAATGAACGTCGGCCGCGCATGCGTCGTCGGTGCAGATGTCTCCGCGATTCCGCCCTGGTCGATCGACAAATCCACGATAGCCGCTCCGCGACGCATCCGCGCAACCATCTTTGCGCTTAGCAGCCGCGGCGCGCGTGCGCCCGGGACCAACACCGCGCCGATCACCAGGTCGCAGCCGGTGACTTCCTCCTCCAGCGTCGCGCGATTCGACATCACAGTGGTGACGCGCCCGCCAAGCAGGTCGCTCAGATAGCGTAGCCTCATCGGATTGATGTCCATGATCGTCACTTCAGCGCCGACGCCCGCCGCTACCCGACATGCGTTCAGTCCTGCGATTCCCCCGCCCAGGACGACGACCTTGCCCGGCCGCACCCCGGACGCTCCGCTGAGCAGCACGCCGCGTCCGCCGCTGCGCGCTTGCAGGCACCAGGAGCCGGCCTGGATTGCAAGCCGGCCCGCGACTTCGCTCATCGGCGCGAGCAGCGGCAAGCTCGAGTCCTCGAGCTGAATCGTTTCGTAGCCGACCGCAGTCACTCGGCGGCGAATCAATTCGCGCGAAAGACGCGAGTCTGCGGCCAGATGAAGATAGGTAAAAAGAATCAACCCGGGACGCATCAGCGGATATTCCGGCGGCTGCGGCTCCTTGACCTTCAGGATCATGTCAGCGCGATGCCACACGCCCGCCGCGCCCGGCACGATCGTGGCGCCGGCTTTCCGATAATCGCTGTCGGCGAATCCACTGCCCACTCCCGCGCCGGCCTGGACCATCACGTGATGCCCATGCGATCGCAGCGCCGCCACTCCCGCCGGAGTTAGCGACACGCGCTGCTCGTCGGATTTAATTTCCGTCGGAATTCCGACATTCATGCAGATAGGTCCTCCGCCTGTGCGCGACTCGTCCCGCTGCCGCCTCCGACGATACGGTGCGTGGCGAGCAGCAGGCAATCGCGTCGCGTGCGTCCGCTAACGCCATCGACGCGCGACAGTCAAGAGTCGCGCGCACGATCGATGGCCGCGGCGCTATGAATTGGAACTTGACAAGACTGACGACACTGCGCTTGATGGGTTTGATGTGATCGTGATCGGCTTGGCGCGAAGCGAACCGGAAAAATGCGCACCGTTCACGATTTCCGGAGGAGTCATGGAGATCCCGCAGGGGCTCAAATATTCGAAAGAGCATGAATGGGTTGCGACCGAAGATAGCGTCGCGACCGTTGGAATTACCGATCACGCGCAAGACCAGCTGGGCGAGATCGTTTATATCGAATTGCCCGCAGTCGGCGACAAGATCAGCAAGGACGATCCGTTCGGCGTCGTCGAGTCGGTCAAAGCGGTCTCCGACATTTACGCGCCCGTCACCGGAACCGTGATCGAGATCAACGAAGACCTGCCAGAGAGCCCCGAGACCGTGAACGAAGATCCATACGGCGACGGATGGCTGATCAAGGTGAAGATCACCGACATGACCGATCTCGAAGACTTGATGGACGCCGACGAATATACGGAACTGCTCGCGCGCGAGAAGGAATAATCGCCGCGATCAGGATTCAGGCCGGCGGCCGGGGGCTCGCGCCGGAATCAGGAGACGTCGCTATCGCTACGGCCTTCGACACCGAAATCCTGATTTTGCCGGCGCCTGCGGGAGGATCGATGAACACCATCAGGAACGGAGCCGACGCTGACGGCTCCATCGCAAACGCCTTCTGCGGACTCAAGGCCTGAGAAAACTCGATTTCGCGCGGCGTCATCTCGCCCAGCATCTTGGACGAGAGATCGTTACCGCAATAGAAGGTCTGGATGGCGATCGGCCGCGTCCCGTCGCCGATCAGGCTGGCGTCGATTTCAACCAGGTGCAGCGGACGCGATCCTACGTTCCGCGCGTTGCCGGTTATCACCAACGCGACATGACCGCCCTTGAGCGTGTAATACTCCGAACGAACATCGTGCAGCGTCACCAGCATCGCGGGTACAATCGGCCGCGCGAAGTAATCGCCGATTCGCGGAGCCTGGCTGAGAATGCGCGCGCTGGCAGCGGGCTCGCCGCAGATGAGAGCGGCCGCGCCAAGGAAAACGACCGCGATGAAGAAAAAAATCGCGAGAAAGAATCCCGACGCATGGGTTCCGCCCGGCGACGGCATTTCCGATCCCTCCTCGCCGGCCTTGCCGAGTTGGAATCCTCCGGTTTTCCCGGGCGTTTGCGGCGGTGCGAATCTCGGCGCCGGCCCGCGCAGCGGAGCGGCCGCGGGACGCACAGGAGTGGGAGCGGGGCGCAGAATGGGCTCCGGCTCAGCCATCATAGTCGGCGCCTGGCGAATCGGCCTGGATTCGAACTCATCCGGCGCGTCGCCCACCTGCCATCCCCCGTCGTCGGTTTCGGGACGCTCGAGTTCGTGGTCTGGCGGCGGGTCGCCGCCGGCGTTGCGGTCGTCGTTGAAGTCGAATCTAAGGTTCTCGCCAGTATCGGCTTTCTGCTCCCGGTCGCCGAAGGTGCGATTCAGCGGATCGTCAGGCTCGACTTCCTGCCGCTCGTTCCCGGAGCGCACTTCCTCATGTCGATCTTGGGACGGCTCCGGCAGCGGTGGAGTCTTGCGCTCGATAGGGTCGCTTCGCTCCGGTTCGGATCGTTGTACAGGTTGGGCGCGAACTTCCGGTTCAGGTGCTCGAACTGGCCGCGGTTCCGCGCCATGCTCGCGTTTAACGACATCGCTTTCGACTGGCGACTTGAGCGCGCTAGGACGCGGACGCGCAGGGCGCAGCGTGCGCGCCGGCTGCGATTCATTCTCGGCCGCTGGCAGAGCCGGTTTGCGCACTCTGGCGGGCACAGGGTCGGCCTTGAACACGTGGCCGCATCGCGAACACTTGAAGGTCGGTGTATCGTCGGGCAGGACCCGCTCGTCGATTCGGTAGCGGGTATGGCAACTGGTGCATTGAATTTCGATCATTTCCCCACCTCACATCCCGCGCAAAAAATTATCATACGGCAAGGCGTCGCGCATCTTTTGGACGCGTCACGCAGAGCCACCTCGACCGCGTCGCCACGGAGCCTCCTTCGATGCGGATAGCGCTGCTGACGCGCCGTTTCGATAGCGGGGGCGGCGGGACTGAGCGCGATTTGATCGTGACGGCGGCCTGCCTGCGCGCGGCGGGCCATCAAATTACAATTTTCGCCGACGAGATCCGCGGCGCAACCGGTGAATGGAAGGTTCATCGCGTCGGCGCCGGCCCACGGCTGGGGCGGACGTTGTCGCTGATGCGATTCGCGTGGACGGCCGCGCCGGCAGCGCGCCGCGCTGGAGCCGACCTGGTGCTTAGCTTCGCGCGATGCATCGGTGCGGACGTTATCCGCTCCGGCGGCGGCGCGCACTCGAGTTACATCCGCGCGGCGCGAAAGTGGCGCGGAGCGCTTGGCGCCTCCCTGATGCGTATCACCCCGTATCACCAGGTGCAGATGCTGGTTGAGCGCCGGGCCTTCCGAAATCCCGGCCTGAAGCGGGCAATCGCGGTGTCGAATTTCGTTCGCGACGATCTGATTCGCGAATTCGGCCTCCCGCCGGAAAGAACCGTTACGATTTACAACGGCGTCGATCTCGACCGCTTTCAGCCCGCCATCGATTCGTCCGAGCGCGCATCTATCCGGCAGAAGTTTATCGTTCCGGCCAGGGCCCGGATGGTCGTCTTTGTTGGCAACGGCTTCGCGCGCAAGGGCCTGGGATTCCTCATCGAAGCATGGCCGCTGGTCGCAGGCGGCGCATTCCTGCTAGTGGTCGGCGCGGATAGAGCCACGGATAGATTCGCGCGACGCGCTCGCGCCCTGAACGTCGGCGCGAGAGTAGTCTTCGCGGGTCCGCAACCCAACGTCGAGGCGATCTTTCACGCGGCTGACGCTTTTGCGATGCCGTCGCTGTTCGAGCCGTTCGGCAACGTCGTGATGGAAGCGATGGCCAGTGGATTGCCTGTCATGACCAGCGCTTTTTCGGGCGTGTCGGAATTGGTGCCGCCCTCGATGCGCGGGTTTCGAGTCGAACATCCCGAAGACGTTGGCGAGGTTGCGCTTCGCCTGGGGGCATTGTTCGACGCGCCCGCGAATCTCGGCCTCGAAGCCCGCAAGACCGCCGAGAAATTCACCTGGACGCGATACGCGAAAGAACTGAACGCGCTGATCGAATCGATAGGGTAGGGCGCGCCGCTCCTCTCTAGCCGCAGAGACCGTCGAACATACCGCGCGCGATTCCCAGCCTGCGCTCCTCGCGTGCGATTCGCGGGAGACCGGCGCCGGTAAGCTGCGCGATTCGGAGCCGCGTGAACGCGATCGCGTTCTTCGTAATCACGTCCAGCGCGGAATGCTTCTCGTGCAGCATTCGACATCGGCCCCGCTCGCGCGCAATTCTGATGAAGCGTTCGCGATTGGCGCGCGATGGGTCCACTTCGTGATGGACCAGCGCTTTGGGCGCGTAGCCTATACGAAAGCCAGTGCGGCGGAGCCGCTGTGACATCTCGGTTTCCTCTTCATGTCCGCCAGCGCCCGGACCGAGGCGCTCGTCGAACAACCCCACTTGCCTTAGCGCATCCGCACGAAATGCCATGTTCGCGCCGAGCACGCCGCGCACCTCGACGACTTCTTCCCCGTGGTCGGCTATCGGCAGGTCGAGGTACACGGACATCGGTCCGACCTTTTTTTCGGGATCCTCGACGGCAAGGATTCGCCCCTTCATGGCGGCGAACTCGCGATGGGCGTCGAAGAATTGCTCGACCGCTTCGAGGTAGCCCGGCGCGACAATCAGATCGTCGTCAAGGAAGATAAGAATTTCGCCGGTCGCCTCCGCGATTGAACGATTCTGAATTCTGCATTTCCCTGCACGAGCTTCGTGCAGCTGCTTGACGGGCACGGCCTCGAGCGAAAGCTGCATCGGCGATGGCGTTCCATTCTCGGCGATGATTATCTCGCGCGAACCGGTCGCCAACTCGGGCGCGAGACTTGCCACCAGCCGTCGAACCGAATCGGGCCGAGCGTGAGTCGCGACGATGACCGACGTCTTCAAGGCTGTTCGATTTTGCGGAATCGCATGATGATATTTTCATCCATCAGCAGACTCGTGCTGGTCATGAAGCCCAGCAACTCGCGATTGATTTTCCGTTGCTCTGGATCTTTTGCGCCGCGTCCGTACAGCATCCACGAGAACCCACCGATCAGCGGCCACAGGATCGGCGCGAGGATTCGCGATCGCAGCTTGCGCCGGCTTCGGCCGATCGCGTCCATCCGAAGTCCCGCCCCCCACGCGATCCAATGCAGGTCGTTGAGACCCATCACGTGCCAGTTGCGGCCGTCCGCGACCCGGTAGCGGTATGCCAGTGGCGCGCGCCGTCCCTTGTAAAAGCCGCTGAGCAGGTAGTGTATTCGCGAGCTGACGTTCAGGCGATTGGGGGTAGTGACAATCGCGACCGCGCCGGGCCGCATCACGCGCGCGATTTCGCCGAGCATGTGCGGGATGTCCGCGAGATGTTCGATCACTTCGAGCATCATCACCAGGTCGAAGCGAGCGGCACGAAACGGGAGATCGTTGTTGAGGTTGACCGCAACCCAGCCGGGCTTGCGGGTTCGATACTCGGTCGAAACGACACGCCATCCGCGCTCCGCGAGGAGACGGCTCGAAAGACCGTCGCCCGCACTCAAGTCCAGCGCGAGCGATGACGCCGTCGGCGCCGGTGCAAGCGCGATCGCGCCGCGAACCCGCTCACTCATCGTAACCGCTGATTTTGTTTCACTTGCGGCGCGCGCTCAAGACAGCCGCGCGAAGATCGAGTTCCCGTCTTGAATTGGAATCATCAGCCGGTTAAACCGTATACTCTTGTCTTCGCCCGCGAGAGTGGCGGAATGGCAGACGCGCAAGGCTCAGGACCTTGTGAGCGCAAGCTCGTAGGGGTTCAAGTCCCCTCTCTCGCACCAATTTCTGGGCGTCGCGCCAACGATCAATATGTCGTGGGGACAGCGTCAGTGTCCTTGTTGCCCGTATGCTCCGGGCCATGGCACTTGGCGACGTCCTCAACACTGCCGCCGACGGCAGACGCGATCTCCGCATCAGTGCGGCCTGATTGTTGCTGCAGCTTCACGACGTTGCAATCGACATGGTCGGTGGACATCGAGCTGCAACCCGAAATCCCACCCGCAAGAATCAACGTTCCAAGCGCAGCAGCCATCCCCAGTTTGCGAAACGCGTCAGCCATAGAAATTTTCCCTCACGAGTCGATGTCAGTCTGTCCCCAAAGTCCCAAGCATGCGCACGATATTATTAACCGGCTCGATCTTACAAGCTCTTTAATCGACCAGACGCCTTGCCGTCAAAGCTTCCCGCTTGAGAGGCGGCAGAGCGGACAATATGATTTGAGCGAAGGGCGCGCCGCGCCCTTTTTTCGACGGAGCGATTCCGGTGGAGCTGCCCAAAACATTCGACTCGAAGTCTGCTGAAGAAAAATGGTTTCAGAAGTGGATTGACCTCGGCTACTTCAAGGCCGATCCATCGCGCCAGGGCAAAGTCTTCTCGGTCGTTATCCCGCCGCCGAACGTCACCGGCCAGCTCCATCTCGGGCACGCGCTCAACGTCTCGCTGCAGGACATCATCGTTCGCACGCGGCGGATGCAGGGTTACAACACGCTATGGCTGCCCGGCACCGACCACGCGGGAATCGCGACGCAGAACGCGGTCGAGAAGGATCTCGCTAAAGAGGGCAAGGACCGGCACCTGCTCGGCCGCGACGCGTTCGTCGATCGCGTCTGGCAATGGCGCGAGACCTACGGCAACCGAATCCTGAACCAGTTGCGCCGGCTCGGCGCATCATGTGACTGGAGCCGCGAGCGCTTCACGCTGGACGCGGGCCTTTCGCAGGCCGTGACCAAAGTCTTCGTCGATCTCTACAACAAGGGAATGATCTATCGCGCCAAGCGGCTCATCAACTGGTGCCCGCGATGTGAGACGGCGCTGTCCGATCTCGAAGTCGATCACAAAGACGTGCAGGGCAGCCTCTGGTACATTCGCTATCCGTTCGCCGACGGCACCGGCTCGATTACGATCGCAACGACTCGGCCCGAGACGATGCTTGGCGACACCGCAGTCGCCGTGAATCCCGACGACGAGCGCTACAAGTCGTACATCGGCACGACAATTCGTCTGCCGCTGATGGGGCGCGAGATAAAGATTATCGCCGACGCCGCGATCGACCGCGAATTCGGCACCGGCGCGCTCAAAGTTACGCCTGCCCACGACCCGGTGGACTTCGAATTGGGCAAGCGTCACGGCCTCGAGCAGATTTCGATTTTCGACGGCACGGCGCACATGAACGCGAACGCCGGCCCCTATCGCGGCCTTTCGCGCGAGGAAGCGCGCAAGCTAGTCGTCAGGGACCTCGAGCTTGCGGGACTGCTCGAGAAAGTCGAGCCGCATAGGCATGCGGTCGGCGTGTGCTCGCGATGCGACACGGTCGTCGAGCCGATGCTCTCCGAGCAGTGGTTCCTGCGGATGCGCGAGATGGCGGATCGCGCGATCGAGGCCGTCCGCAAGGGTGACACCACCTTTCATCCGAAGTTCTGGGAGAACACGTTTTTCAATTGGCTCGAGAACATCCACGACTGGTGTATCTCGCGCCAGCTCTGGTGGGGCCATCGGATTCCCGCCTATCGATGCGTCCGATGCGACCATCTGATCGTTGCCGCCGAGCGTCCGGCGCGATGCCCCGAGTGCGACGGCTCCGACATCATCCAGGACGACGACGTGCTCGACACGTGGTTCAGCTCCGGGCTGTGGCCGATGTCGACGCTCGGCTGGCCGGAGTACACGCCCGACTTCGAGCGCTACTACCCGACCAGCCTGCTGCTGACGGGCTTCGACATAATTTTCTTCTGGGTCGCGCGCATGATGATGTTCGGCCTGGAGTTCACCGACAAAGTGCCGTTCAAGGACGTGTACATCACGCCGCTGGTGCGCGACGAACTCGGTAAGAAGATGACCAAGTCGAAGGGCAACGTGGTTGACCCGCTCGACCTGATGGAACACTACGGAGCAGACGCGGTCCGCTTCACGCTGGCGCAGCTGGCCGCGCAGGGACGCGACGTAATCCTGTCGCATGACAGGTTCGCAGCATCACGCGCCTTCGCAAACAAAATCTGGAACGCCGCGCGCTTCGTGATGATGAATCTGGACGGCGCGCAGCAACCTCTGCCGAGAGTTGAAATCGCAAAGCTCGGACTGGCCGAGCGATGGATCCTGTCGCGCCTCGACGACACGATTCGCGAAGTCACCAAGTCGATCGACGCGTACGAGTTCAACATCGCCGCGATGAAGCTGTACCAGTTCATCTGGCACGAGTTCTGCGATTGGTACATCGAGCTGTCCAAAGAGCCGCTGAAAGCAGGCGGCGAACGCCAGGCAGCCGCGCGATGGGTGCTAGTCAACGTGTTCGACAAGATGCTGTGCCTGCTGCATCCGTTCATGCCGTTCGTATCAGAAGAAATCTGGCAAGTGATCCGGCCATACATAGACGAACCGAATCTCGCGGCGCATCTGCCGATCGCAAAATATCCGGAACCGTCTGCGACCAACCTGCTGTCGCCAGCGGAAGAAATCGCGATGAACCACTGCATCGAGGCAACCGAAGCGATCAACTCGCTACGCTCGCTGCTGGGATGGCATCCGGGCCAGCGCGTCACGACGGTGATCAAGCCGGGAGACGCCACCATTGAAAAAGAGATCGAGGCGTGGCGCCCATACGCGATGACGCTCGCGAAACTCGAAAGCCTGAAAGTGGGGGCATCGGCAGGAGATCGCGCGGTGTTTGCGCACCTGTCGTGGGCGGACGTGGGCGTCGATGCGCCCGACGGCTACGATTTCCAGGTCGCGCGTCAGAAGTTACAAAAGCAACTTGATGAAGTTGGCAAGCACGCCGCACAGCATGAAGCGCGCTTGAACGATTCACGTTTCATGACCAAGGCCGACCCCGAAACGCGAGTAGAAGTCGCGCAACGATTCGAAGGCCTGCAAGCGCAGCGGAAGTTGTTGAGCGAGCAACTGCGGCAACTCGAAGAACGCGCCTGATAATCGGGACGCATGGAACTCTTCAAGCAATTCGATCCTACCGATCTCATCAAGCGGGCGCTTGATGAGGATGTGGGGCAGGGCGATATCACGACTGCGGCGACCGTCGCGCCCGGCGCGATGGGCCGTGCGAGAATAACAGTCAAAGAGCCGCACATGATTCTCGCGGGTGGCATCCTGATCGAACGCGTGATGCGGCAGGCGGGCGCCGAGCCGCGAATTGTCTCGCTTAGGCCCGAGGGCGCCAACCTGGATGCAGGCAGCGTGCTCGCGGAAATCGAGGGCAAGCTTGCGGGATTGCTGATTGGCGAGCGCACCGCATTGAACTTCGTGCAACTCCTCTCGGGAATCGCGACCACGACCCGCGCGTTCGTCGACGCCGTCGCGGGCCTGCATGCGAAGATTATCGACACACGCAAGACGCATCCCGGTCTACGCGTCGTCGAGAAGTATGCGGTCCGCGTCGGCGGCGGGTTCAACCATCGCCTTGGCCTGGACGGCGGCGTGCTGATCAAGGAAAACCATATCGCCGCAGCCGGCACCGTGACGAAAGCTATCGAGGGTGCTCGTCGAGCCGCGCCCCACACGCTCAAAATCGAGATCGAATGCGAGACGCTCGCAGAAGTTGAAGAAGCACTTAAAGCCGGCGCCGACGTGATCCTTCTCGACAACATGACGCTCGACATTATCTGCAAGGCGCGTGCGCTCGGGGGATCTAAAGTTCAACTTGAAGTCTCGGGAGGAGTGACGCTCGAGACTGTTCGCGCGATTGCGGAGACCGGCGTCGATTTAATCTCAGTCGGCGCGCTGACGCATTCGGCGCGATTCCTGGACATCAGCATGAGAATTGACGCGGTCTGATTAGTGGACCTCGGTGAGGACCTACACGCCCGGGAGGGTCTTTCCTGAAAAAGAATCCATATCTTGCAATCGAACGAGGCGCACCGGGCCACATCGGCTGGCGAATCCATTATTTCGACGAGATCGACTCCACCCAGGAAGCCGCGCGCGAGCTTGCCGCAAGCGGCGCCGACCAGGGAACGCTGGTAATCGCCGAGCAGCAGACGGCGGGGCGGGGCAGGATGGGCCGCACGTGGCATTCGCCCTCCGGCGTCAACCTCTACACGACGATAATCCTCCGCCCGCCGATTCCGCTCGCCGACGTGCCGCGCATGAGCCTGGTGGCAGGAGTCGCGGCGGCCGAGGCGCTCGAACGCGAGGCGCCGGGGATTGTCGCACTAAAATGGCCCAACGACGTGTGGCTTCGTGGACGCAAGGCGGGCGGCATCATCGCCGAGGCCGTCACCGACGCGCGCCAGAATCTCGACTGCGTCCTGCTGGGCATCGGAATCAACATTAATCTCGCCGACGACGACATCCCGCCCGAGCTGCGCGACAAGGCGACCTCGATGCGTATCGCGACGGGGCATCTATGCGACCGGATTGCGATCGCCAATTCGCTTTTTAATCTGCTCGACTCCCGCTATATGGAAACTCTGACTCGCGGCTTCGAGGCGGTTCGCCCAGCGTGGGAACGGTTTTCCGCGCTGACCGGCAAGCGTATCGCAATTGTGGACGGCGGGCGGCGCCAGTCGGGAGTAGTCAAAGGAATCGACGGGACCGGTGCACTGCTGCTAGACATCGGAGACCGGGTCGAGAGAATCGTCGCCGGCGAGGTGACCGTGGAAGGCGCGTACGAGTAGGCGATATGTGATCAAGACGAAAAACTGCATCGATCGGGGCGTGGCGCTCTGAAATCGGCGCTGGTCCCGACGGGCAAGCTGAGAGGTAATCTCCATGGCTGTGGAGGAAATCGGAAGGCTTCGGACAATCGCAATCGTGGGCCAGGGCGGGACCGGCAAGACCCAGGCCGCCGATGCGATGCTCTTCACGGCGGGAGCGGCGCCCCGACTCGGGCGGCCCGACGACGGCTCGGCGGCGATGGATTTCGAGCCCGAAGAAACCAAGCATCACATTTCGATCAGTTCCGCGTTCAATCATCTCAACTGGAAAAAGACCGAAGTAATTCTCGCCGACACTCCCGGCTACACCGCCTTTTTGCCCGAGACCATCACGACACTGCGCGCGGTGGACGGGGTCGTGATGCTGATAAGTCCGGGCGCAGACACCAAGGTTGAGTCGGAAAAAATCTGGGCGGCGACGGAAGATCTCAAGCTGCCGCGGATAGCATTCGTGTCGCGACTCGATCGCGAACGCACCAGCTTCGACGCCGCGATGAAGGATCTCGAAAAGGTTCTCGGCGCCCGCGCCGTCGCGCTGACGATCCCGATTGGCGAGGAGCTCGGCTTTAAGGGCGTCGTCGACGTGCTCGCGATGAAGGCGCTGACCTACACCGACGCCAGCGGCAAATCCAAGGAAGAAGAATTGTCGGGCGAGCTGAAGACGCAGGCGGAAGCTGCGCGCACCGCGCTGTTCGAGGCGGTCGCCGAAACCGATGACGCGTTGCTCGAAAAATACCTTGACCAGGGAACCCTCGAGGACGCTGAAGTTCGCACGGCCCTGCATGCGGCCGTGGTCGAGCGCAAGATTACGCCGGTGTTCTGCGGTTCGGGCGCAAAGAACATCGGTATCGCACCGCTGCTAGACGCCGTCACCACGTTTCTGCCCGCGCCCAACGAGCGTCCGCCGGTGGAATGCCAGAATCCTGCGACCGGCGAGCCTGTCAGCCGTCCGGCAGATCCGTCGGCGCCGTTCGCCGCGCTGGTATTCAAGACGATGATCGATCCGTTCGCGGGCAAGCTCTCTATCTTCCGGATCATTTCGGGCCGCGCCCAGACCGATGGTGGCGTGTACAACTCGACGCGGGAATCGAAGGAGCGCTTCGGCCAATTACTGCGGCTCGAGGGCAAGAAGCAGTCGCCAATCGCCAGCGCGATCGCGGGTGAAATTGTCGCCGTCGCCAAGCTGAAGGATACCACCACCGGCGACACTCTATGCGACGAGAAAGCTCCCGTGCTCATAATGCCGCCGCTGACGCGTCCGAACGGCGTGATTTCTTTCGCGATCCGTCCGAAGACCAAGGGCGACGAAGAGAAATCGTCCGCCGCGCTGCAGAAGCTGATCGAAGAGGATCTCGCACTCGAGATGCATCGCGATCCGCAAACCCACGACATCATCTTGTCCGGCACCGGCCAGATGCATATCGAAATTACGGTCGAGAAGCTGCGCAGGAAGTTCAACGTGGACGTCGAGCTGCAGGCGCCCAAGGTTCCGTACAAAGAGACGATCAAGGGACGTGCCGAGGCACAGGGCAAGTACAAGCGTCAGTCGGGCGGCCGCGGCCAGTACGGCGATTGCTGGCTCAAGATCGAGCCGATGCCGCGTGGCAAGGGCTTCGAGTTTGTCGACAACATCGTGGGCGGTGTAATCCCGCGCAACTTCATACCGTCGGTCGAGAAGGGCGTCCGCAACACTCTGCCCGAAGGATTCCTGGCCGGCTACCCGATGGTGGATGTCAGAGTCACCGTGTTCGACGGCAGCTATCATGACGTCGATTCATCGGACATGGCGTTTCAGATTGCAGCTTCGATGGGCTTCAAGATAGCGCTGGAAAAAGCCAAGCCAATCATCCTCGAGCCGATCGTCGCGATTGAAGTCGCGTGTCCCGATGAATGCATGGGAGACGTGATTGGCGATCTGAACTCGCGTCGTGGAAAAGTTCTCGGGATGGACAGTAAGGGCAACGGCCAGGTGATCAAGGCGCAGGTGCCTATGTCGGAAGTGCTGAAATACGCGCCGGATCTGCGCTCGATCACGTCGGGACGCGGCTCATTCGAGCAGCGTTTCTCGCATTACGAAGAGGCTCCGGCTCCAGTCGCTGAAAAGATCATCAAGGAGACGCACGCGGCGCGGGAGGCTGCCGGCGCCAAATCGCACACGCACGCCCACGCCTAGGAGCGACGAGCAGGGCATGGGCGCCCGTATTGCAAGCGCCGTTCGTCTAGTACAATCGGAGCCGGGGGCTACTATCCGATGGCGCCGATAGGAAAAAGCCTGGTCATCGCCGGTATCGCGATCCTGGCAGTTGGATTACTGCTATGGGGATTCTCCTCGGTGCCGTATATCGGCAAACTACCCGGCGACATCTATATCCGTCGCGGCAACTTCACCTTCTATTTTCCACTCGCCACCTGCATTCTCTTGAGCATCATCGCGACCGTACTGCTTTCGCTGATGAGGCGTTGACGACTTGGCAGCGGAAAAATCCGTAAGCCCGCATCGGCTCGCAGAGCGCAAGCGGCGCCGTCGCGAGCTGATCGCCGTCGGCGTTGCGGGCGCGACCCTGGTCGCATTCGTCCTCGCCCAGACGGAGTTGCCCCCGCTCACGCGTCACACCTCGCTGGTCTCGAACCTCGCGGTCATCTCGCTGTTCAACCTGAGCTTTCTGCTGCTCGGCCTGATGCTGTTCCTGGTCGGACGCAATATCGCCAAGGTTATCTTCGAGCGCCGCCGTGGATTGATCGGCTCGAAATTCCAGGTGCGGCTAGTGGCCGGATTCATCGCCGTCGCGCTGATCCCGAGCGCGTTCCTGCTCTACGTGTCGGGTGTATTTCTGCACGCCGACATCAACAGCTGGTTCAATCCCGAATACGAACAGATTCTCAACGACTCGCTCGAGATCGCGAAGACCTACTACCTGAACTCGGCCAACAACGCGTCGCATTTCGCCCGCGTGCTGGCAGAAGAGATCTCCGCGCAGGGGCTGCTGGCGCCGCAAAAGCGCGACGAGCTCAAAAAATTCATCGCCAAGCGTCAGCAGGAATATAACCTCGGCACTATCGAGGTGTTCTCCGCCGATCGCAAACTTCTGCTCATCGACATCAGTCCCAAGACTCCTACCGGCATCGGCGCCTCGCCTGATTCGCCGATCATTTCGCAGACCTTGAAGGGACAGGCGCTCACTCGCACCGACCGCCTAGGCAGCGCCGACGTCGTCCGCGGCTCCGCGCCGATTTACGTCTCGAGCGACACTGACAACGTGCTCGGCGCGGTTCTGGTCGACTACTACCTGCCGCAGAGCCTGGCGACACGCGCGACCAACATTTCACGCGTGTCGGAGGATTACTTCCAGCTCCGGATTCTCCGGCAGCCCATCATGAACAGCTACCTGCTGACGCTGGTGCTGATCGGGCTCGTAGTCGTGACGCTGGCTAGCTGGTTCGGAATTTTTCTTTCGCGTGGAATCACCGGTCCGATCAAGCTGCTCGCACGAGGGACGCAGGCGATCGCGGGCGGCGATCTCAATTTTCGCATCCCTGCCGTGGGCGACGACGAGATCGGGCAACTGGTCGATTCCTTCAACCAGATGACCGCCGACCTGCGCGCTTCCGCCGCCGAACTCGAGCGCCGCCGGCAGTACACCGAGACTCTGCTGCGCAATGTGTCGGCGGGCGTCGTCGGACTCGATCACGAAGGCGTCGTCACGACGATCAACCCATGCGCCGAGCGGCTGCTCGATTTGAGCGCCGCCGACGTGATCGGCCGCAACTACCAGGGCGCCTTCCCGCCTGCGCTGGCCCGCGTGCTCGACGATGTATTTGCTTTCGCCACGCGTCCTCGTGAGGCTCGCTCGACGGTCAAGCTCGAAGTCGCGGGCGCGGAGACCGAGCTGATGATGACGGCGAGTCCGCTCGGCGACGCGCCCAACGAGCCGGCCGGAACGGTGCTGTTCTTCGAGGACGTCAGCCAGATTGCGAAGGTCGAGCGGATGGAAGCGTGGCGCGAAGTCGCGCGCCGAATCGCGCACGAGATCAAAAATCCGCTGACTCCTATTCAGCTCTCGGCCGAGCGGCTCCGGCGCCAACTCGGCGCGCGCCCCGGAATCGAATCGACTCTGATCGAGGAATGCACGCGTACGATCATCGGCGAGGTCGAGGATCTGAAGCGGCTGGTGAATGAGTTCTCGGCGTTCGCGCGGATGCCGCATTTGAATCCGGTCCCCGGCGACCTCAATGCGCTCGCCGGCGAGACTGTCGCGAATTTCCGTGAGGCGAATCCCAACGTCGAGTTCGTGCTCGCGCTCGACCCCGCGATACCGCTCATCCCGATCGATCGCGAAGCATTGAAACGCGCGCTGGTCAATCTGCTCGACAACGCTGTCGCCGCGGTGACCGCAATCAATCACAACGGCGCCGGTCCGCTGATCGAGGTGCGCACTCATCACCGGCCCGAGAATTCAATCGTAACTCTCGAAGTTGCGGACAACGGCCCGGGAATCGATCCACGCCTGCGCACGCGTATCTTCGAGCCATACTATTCGGGCAAAAAAGGCGGCACTGGACTCGGCCTCGCGATCGTTTCCGCCGTCGTGACCGACCATCACGGCTTTGTCCGCGTGACCGACAACCAGCCGCGCGGAAGTAGATTCGTGCTCGAATTTCCGGTAAAAGACCTACAACTCGCAAAGGCAACCGGCTGATGCGATTCTCACCGCGTTAAACGCGATTCCCGGAGAAAATTTGACGTGAATGAGACCGTGTTGGTGGTGGATGATGAGGAGCGGATTCGGTCATCGTTGCGTGGGATTCTAAGCGACGAAGGCTTTCGGGTCGTCGATACCGGCAACGCGCCTGGCGTGATGGACTTGATCGCGCGAGAGAGTCCCGCGATCGTTCTGCTCGACGTATGGATGCCCGAGATGGACGGCATCGAGTTGCTGCGGCGGATCAAATCGGAGCAGCCGCGCGTGCCGGTCATCATGATTTCAGGTCACGCTAACATCCAGAGCGCAGTCGCCGCGACCAAGCTCGGCGCCGCCGATTTCATTCAGAAGCCATTTTCGGTCAGCGGATTGCTCGCGTCGATCGCGCGAGTGCTCGAGGGCGGCTCCGCCGGCCCTGATCCTTCCAACGCGCGCGGCATGAGCGCCGAGGTTCGCGCCGCGGGCCGCAAAGCAATTCGCGCCGGTGCCATTCCGCAGCGAACCGTCGCGCGATCGATCGTGATGGGCGGGCAGGGGCTTCACACGGGCCTCAAGACGGGAGTCATCCTGCATCCCGCGCCGCCGGGATTTGGAATCGTATTCTCATCGATCGCCGACGAGACCACTATTCCGGTCCGCTTCGAGAACGTCACCGACACCGGTTACAACACCACGCTGACCAGCGGCGGCCGCTCGGTGCGTACCGTCGAACATCTTTTGTCCGCCCTCCACGCATTTGGAATCACCAACCTGCTGGTCAAGACCGACGACGAAGTGCCCGCGCTAGACGGGTCGGCGCTCGAGTTCTGCAAGCAGCTTGGGGAGGCCGGGCTCACCCAGCAGGACGCGACCGTCGAACCCATTCGAATCAAACACAAAATAATTGTCGGCGAGGAAGGCGAGGGCCTCGAGTTCATAAAGGCCGAGCCGGCCGATCATCTGATCATCGACTACACGCTCGACTACCCCAAACCGATCGGCGTTCAGCAACTGCACTTCGAACTCACTTCGCCCGACGTGTACATGAGCGAAGTCGCACCGGCGCGGACGTTCGGCTCGGTCCGCGAGTTCCGCACGCTCAACCAGCTTGGCCTCGGCAGCGGCGCCCGTCTGGACAATGCGATCCTTGTCGATGACGACAAGGTCGTGAACACCACGCTGCGCTTCCCCGACGAATTCGCGCGCCACAAGGTCCTGGATCTGATCGGCGACCTCTACCTGCTAGGGCGTCCGCTGCACGCGCATATCACCGCAGCAAAGACCGGGCACTCCGACAACCTCGCGCTAGTGAAAGCGATCCACGCATCGCTTTCTTAGTTTGGTCCCTCTTCCCAACGTGGAGAGGGGTTAGGGGTTAGGTTCCTGATGCGCATGCAAGTAGCCTCAATCCTGAAAGCGCGTATCTCAGCATGCACCTCAATGGAAAAGTAACACTCGTGACCGGCGCGGCCCGCCGCGTGGGACGCGCGATCGCGCTCGAATTCACCCGCCATGGCGCATCAGTCGCGGTCCACTATCGCAGCTCTGACGCGGAGGCGGATGCAGTCGTCGGCGAGATCGCGAGTCAAGGCGGCAAGGCCCAGGCATTCCGCGCCAATCTCGAGAACGTCGGCGAAATCGAAACGATGGTCGCCAACGTGCTCGGCGCATTCGGCCGAATCGACATTCTCGTCAATTCCGCATCGGTCTTCGCGCCTACGCCACTCGAAAAAATCAGCGAGCGCGACTGGGACTCCAACCTCGATACCAACTTGAAGGCGCCGTTCTTTCTGTCGAAGTACGCGGGCGCTGCGATGCGCCGTCAGGGCGCCGGAAAAATCATCAACATCGGCGATTGGGCCGGGATTCGCCCGTACAAGGACTACTTGCCGTATTCGGTCTCGAAGAGCGCCATGATCGGTCTGACGAAAGCGCTGGCCAAAGAGCTGGCCCCTGAAGTCCAGGTCAACTGCATAGCGCTGGGGATGGTGATGCCGCCCGAGGAATACACCAAGGCCGAAGTAGAGCGCATAGTGGGTCGCACGCTGACAAAAAAAATGGGCACGCCCGAAGACGTAGCCCGCGCAGTAATCTTCTTCTGCGAGACCGACTTCGCCACCGGCACAACGATGGAGCTGGAAGGCGGCCGCCTCCTCGTCTAAGTCCGAATCTTACCTCGCCCGTTGTTTCACGGGAGAGGCGGCCGACCGCAACGCGGTCGGTAGGTGAGGGTTCTGCGGCTCGAGCTAAGGCTGCTCCGTCTCGGATTTCGCGCCCGACGTCCCTGTCGGCGGATTCTTGAACTCGATCTTCGCTCCCTTCGCTAATTTCTTCAGCATCCCCTTCACCACCATGTCTTCATTCTCGTCGAGGATGAACATCGCGATCTTCGCCTTCACCTCGGACAGAGGTGAAATCGTCTCCCCACGCCGCGCGACCACCTTGATAAAGCTGTAGCCGAGATTCGACTCGACGATTTCCGTCAGGCGCCCGACCGGGGTCGCGAACACCATCTTGTCCACGACAGGCGGTAGCTGCCCGGGCCGGAAGAAACCGAGGTCTCCGCCCTTCGCCGCAGATTCAGGGTCCTCCGAGTTCTGCTTGGCGAGCGCGGCGAAGTCCTTGCTCTTCTGCGCTTCCTTGTACACCTTGATTATTTTTTGTGCCGCGGCTTTCTTCTGCGCGTCAGTCGCGTTGGCCGGGAACTTCACAGCGATATGCGCGATCTGTACTTCGCCGGGATCCTTCACGAACAGATCGCGATGCTCGTCGTAATACTGCTTGATTTGCGCGTCAGTGGGCTGCACGTGATGCGTCCGGAATTCGTCGTCGAGCATCTTCTCGATCATCATCGACCCGCGGACCGCGTTCATCAGTTGCGCATCCGGCGCGCCGCTGGTGGCGACCGTCTGTCCGCCGGCGCCGGCAATCTGAAAGTCGCGCGCGCGTTGCGCCACTTCGGCGTCCGGAATCGTGATCTTGCGTTTCGCCGCCTCCTGCAGCAGCAATTGCCGGTTGATCAGGTTCTCGCTCGCATCGCGAAACACCGCCTTGGTTTCTTCGGTGCTGGTCGCGTTGATCATCCGCGCTTCGGTCTTTGCGTAATCGGTTATTTCCGCCGCCGTGATCGGAGCGCCGTTGACCGTCACCACTATCGGATCTTTCGGATCGGGCTTGACCAGCGGAATGATGCCGAGGAAGCGTTGCTGCCAATCGAGCCCGGATTGACCCAGTTGCGCGCGGACTGGATACGCGGTTGCAACTGCGACACCGATCGCGACAATCAAACAGGCCAGCGGCTTTCGGCTAATGCGCATCAATTCGAAACCCCCGATCGAATCCTCAGGCGACTCGTTCGATGCACCCACGGCGTATACTCGGGTGAGCCTCGGCGTCAAGGGAGTTGATTCGCGACGCTCTGGAGATTTGCGATGGCGCAGCTGCGCAAGGTGAGCATGGTCTTTGCGATAATCGCGAGCGTCGTCGCGTTGGTCGCGGGCTTTATCCTGTTCTTTCTGTTCGAGCCGCCGTTTCTCGCGTCGATTTTTCTGGCCTCCGCGCTAATCGCAATCGGATGCTTCATCCTCACGGCCATCGCCGCCTACTTCGGCCCCGAAGTCTGAGCGCGCGGAACGATCGCAGGACCGTACGCCGTCACGCACGGCGGCCCCGGCGCGAAGTAATGGGAGACTTGCCTGTCGCCGCGTATGAAAATCAAACTCGACGACCGCGTTCCGTAATTGTCCAGATGCAAGCACAGCGCGTTGGACCTGCCGCCGGCGGCGGTGCTGATGCGCGGATCGAGTTGTGTATTGTGATCGGCCAGCAATGCGCCGAGTGCAGCGCGCTGCCCAATTGGATCGCGCTGGAAATCCGCACGCTGCCCGAGCTCCGCGAACTTCCCGTACGACGCACTGATCTTCGGACACTCGAAATCATTAACGTTTAGATTGGACAGCAGATGCAGCCCCGGCTTCAGCTCAACTACTTCGATCGATGCGCCGCGGTTGTAAGCGACGAAAGCCTCGGTCCGCGAAACCATCAACAGGTTGAATGGATTGTAGTCCGACCCGCGCTCACGCGCCGCGAACTCCGCTGCCTCGCGAGCGGTCCGACGCCGCAAAGCGTCGAGGCAAAGCAGCCCACGCGATCGAGCCTGAGGATTACCGCCGTTCCCAGCGCGTCGATTCAGCAGCCCCGCGACAATCCCGTGCTCACTAATCCCAAGCCAGGTACCGCCCGCCCTGAGATCCTTGCCACCGACGATATGCGGGTCCTGAAGCAGGGTAGTGGGGTCAACCGCAGGCCGTTCGAGAAACTCATCGCGATTGGCAGCGATCACAACCGGACAGTCGCGCGCAGCCTGAAAATAAATCGCCAACGTACACATCAAAACAAAATTGGCAGCCCCATGGTGCCCGCACAACCCCCGTATTCTTGCCTCTCCCTGTCAGGGAGGCCGACGCTTTGCGCGTCGGGTGAGGGTCCAAAATCCAAATTCCGCAAGCTCGTCCCGCCCTTGTCGTATGCCAATGTACACATCACAATACATACATGTCGGATGTAATGACGATCCGGGTTGACCGCAAGACGAAGAGCCGCCTCGAAAAACTCGCCAAGGTGATGGAGCGAACCAAGTCCTACGTCGCGGCCGAGGCCATCCGCGCTTACGTCGATCTGAACGAATGGCAAATCGCGGAGATCAAAGCCGCGCTCGAAGAAGCTGATGCCGGTGACTTCGCAATTGAAAAAGAAGTTCAGGCTGTAATGCGAAAGTGGAGGCGCGGTGCGCGTAAGATGGCTTAGGCGCGCGCTCAGGAATCTCGCCGACGAGGCAGAGTATATCGCGCGTGACGACCCCCAGGCCGCAGCACGAGTCGTAGACCGCATCGCCACCAACGTTGCTCAGCTAACCACCCATCCGGCTTCAGGACGAACCGGCCGCGTCCCCGGCACGCGTGAACTGGTGATAAGCGGGACGCCGTACATAGTTCCATACCGAGTGCGCAGCGATACCGTCGAAGTCCTGCGCGTATTTCACGGCGCCAGGAAACGGCCCGAGAACTTCTAACTGGTCAGTATTCGTGATTCGTTCTCCTGAATTAAAATGCAGCGCATCGCGCCATCCTCAACTTTGCGACTTTGATAGAATCGTCGCGTGATTGCAGGTGAGCGATTCGACGTGATCATCATCGGCGCTGGCGTCGTTGGCAGTTCGGTCGCGATGGGCCTGGCCGAGCGCGGACTCAAGGCGCTCGCCGTCGATATCGATCTCAGCGGACGCCTCAGCTCCAGCGAGAAAAACGCAGGCGGCGTGCGCGCCACATGGTGGCAGCGGGTCAATATCGCGCTGTGCCGCGCGTCAATCGAGTATTACCAACGCGTGCGCGACGAGGTTGGCTTTCGCCAGAAGGGCTATCTCTGGCTCTACGACCATGACACCTTCGCGCGCGCCCTCGATCATATCCCACTCCAGCGCGAGCTCGGCCACGAGATCGAGGCGCTGACGCCCGCCGACGTCAATCGCCGCGTACCGGAGATCGACAAGCTCGACGGGATTGCCGGCGCCACGTTCTCGCCCGCCGACGGTCTCATCAACCCGAACCTGCTGAAGGAGCACTATCGCGCCCGCGCGCTGAAACTCGGTGCGCAGTTTCTCGATCGCACCTACGTCGTCGCGATCGATGCCGGCGGCTCCAATGTGCGCATCCAATGCTGGCAATCCGACGAACCGCACACCGACGAAGGCCTCGTTCGCATGATGACGCAGGACGGTCCCGGCGAAGCTGAGACGGGCCGCGTCTTCGAGCTGACCTCCAACGCGATCGTCATCGCAGGAGGAGCATGGTCTCCCAGCGCGATGAAGATGGTCGGGCTTCGCAACTGGACGCAGCCGATTCGCCGCCAGGTCTGCATCGTGGACAATCGTCAGACCAACCTCGCGAACTACGGCATGATCGTCGATACGTCAGGTGTGTATTTTCACAACGAGGGTCCCCACATCCTGGCCGGATACTCGCCGCCCGACGAGCCGCCCGGCTATCACTTCAACTACGACGGCGAGCCGTTTTTCCTGAACGAAATCTGGCCGCGGCTGTTCGCGCGGATGTCCTCGATGGAACGACTGCGTCACGTCACCGGATGGGCCGGGCTGTACGAAGTTAGCCCCGACCGCAGCGCGATCGTCGGCCGCGCCGACCCAGCTAAACCCGTTTACGAGGCGCACTCGTTCAGCGGCCGCGGCGTGATGCAATCCTACGGGGCAGGGCAGGCGCTGGCCGAGCTAATCGCCGACGGTAAATACACCGCCTTCGACGCATCCGCGCTATCGCGCGAGCGTTTCGATCGCGGCGAGCAAGTCTGGGAGGAGCTCCACATCTGAACTGACTCCGCGGTAGGTTGCGGTCTACCATGGGTTTCCTCGCCTTAACTCGGCGTGATATTTAATCTAATCCGCGCGGGGCTTGCCCCTTCAGCTTCCGCTGTCGAGGAGGATGGATGTTTTCATCGATCGAGGACGTAATCGAGCGATTCGCCAAGCACAATTATATCGCCAGCCGGCGAATCGCGACCGTCATCTACCTGGCGACTGAAATGCGCAAGCCCATCCTGGTCGAAGGTCCCGCCGGCGTCGGCAAGACCGACCTGGCCAAGGTGCTGGCCGCGTCGCTCGGCTTCGACATGATCCGCCTGCAGTGCTACGAGGGCCTCGACGAGGGCAAGGCGCTCTACGAATGGGAGTACGCCAAGCAGCTCCTCTACACGCAAATCCTCAAAGACAAAATCAGCGAAGTGCTGGTCGGCGCCAAGGGCCTGACCGAGGCCGTCGATCGAATCGCGGCGCAGGACGAAGTATTTTTCTCCGAGCGATTCGTGCTGCCGCGCCCGCTGCTCAAAGCTATTTCGAGCGAACAGCCGTCGGTCCTGCTGATCGACGAGATCGACAAGGCCGACGCCGAGTTCGAAGCCTTTTTGCTCGAGCTGCTGTCGGACTTCCAGGTCACCGTGCCTGAGCTGGGAACCCTCAAGGCCAAGCACATTCCGCTGGTCGTGCTGACGTCGAACAACGCGCGCGAAATGTCCGACGCGCTGAAGCGCCGATGCTTGCACCTGTACATCGATTTTCCCGATCGCGCGCAGGAGCTTGCGATCGTCAAGCTCAAGGTACCCGAGGCGGCCGTCAAGCTCGCCGAGGAAGTCGTCGCCGTCGTGCAGTCGTTGCGCAAGCTGGATCTAAAGAAAACGCCCGGCATCAGCGAGACGCTCGATTGGGTCAAGGCGCTGACGCTGCTCAACGTGAACAGCCTCGACCAGGAGCTCGTCACCGAGACGCTCGACACAATCGTCAAGTACGAGGGCGACGTGCGCAAAGCGCAGGAAGAGCTCAAGGATTACGTCCGTCGAGTCCGCGCGCGTCGCGGCACCGAAGCCGGCAGCGACAAGGATCTGTTGAATTGAGGCGCGGCTCGCTGAAGGGCAGGGCGGGTCACTGAACCAATGCAAGAGAAGCTCGTAGAATTTGCGAATCTGTTGCGCGAGAACGGCGTGCGCGTCTCGCTGGCGGAGACGCTCGACGCATTCAGCGCCTCCGAAGTCACCGGCCTCGCCGAGCGCGATGCGTTCCGCGCCGCGCTGCGTGCCACGATGGTCAAGCGGGCCAGTGAGTTGCCCGTGTTCGAGGAACTGTTCGATATCTACTTCTCCGGTCTCGGCGAGATTATCAAGCAGGCGAGCCAGGCCGTGCAGAACGCGCTCTCGATGTCCGATCAGGAATTTCAAAAGTTCCTTGATCAGGTCGAGAAGATGCTCAAGAAAGAGGGCAAGAATCTTTCCGAGCTTGCCAAACAGCTTCTCCAGAACAACTCGGGCGAGATGGAACGGAAAATCCGCGAGGCCTCGCGCGCGGTCAAGCTGCAAGGTATCGAGCGCACGATCGAGGAAAATTATTTCGCGCGCGCTCTCGCTCGTCAGCTCGGGCTCGACAAGATCGAAGCCGAGATCAAGGAGCTGCGCGAGCAGCTCGAGAAGATGGACATCGGCTCCGAGCTGAAAGCCAAGATGGAAGAGTACCTCGAGCGCCGGCTCAAGGCGCTAGACGATATCATCCGCCGCTACGTCCGGATGGAGCGCGAGAAGCGCGACATCAAGCAGAAGGAAGATCAGCGCCTCAACCAGATTGGCGAGAAAAGTTTCTATTACCTGACCGAAGAAGAGCTCAGGAAAATGAACGAGGCGGTGACGCGACTCGCGCAGCGCCTGAAAAACGTCATCACTATGCGCCGCAAGCGCTCGAAGAAAGGGCGCTTCGACATCAAGCGCACGCTCCGTCAGAATCTCGAGTACGGCGGGGTTCCGTTCAAGCTGCGCTTCGAGAAGCGCAAGAAAGAAAAGCCGCAGGTCGTCATCCTGTGCGACGTTTCGGATTCGGTGCGCAACGCGTCGCGCTTCATGCTGCAGTTCGTTTACTCGCTACAGGATCTGTATTCGCGTGTGCGCAGCTTCATTTTCGTCGCCGACATCGGCGAAGTGACCGAATGCTTCCGCAACAACGACGCCAAGGAAGCGCTCGACGTCGCGCTCAAGGGCGATATCATCAACGTGTACGCCCATTCGAATTTCGGCTACGCGTTTCGCAACTTCGTCACCGATCATCTGGGGGCTGTGAACAAGCGCACGACCGTTATCGTGCTCGGCGACGCGCGCAACAACTACAATCTCCCGCACGACTGGTGCTTGCGTGAAATTCGCCAGCGCGCCAAAAAAGTGATCTGGTTAAATCCTGAAAGCCGCAATACCTGGGGCTTCGGCGATAGCGAGATGGATCGCTACGCCCCGCACTGCGACCTGGTGGAAGAGTGCCGCAATCTCAACCAGCTTTATCGAGTGGTAGATCGATTGGTCGCAGGCTGACGGACTGGATCCTCGCGGCTGTGCAGATTGTTCGGTTGACCACACGGCGACTTTGGGCCAAGATATTTTCTCCGGGTGAGGCGCGAAATTTTCACTCGAATTCGCGCGCATTCGAAGAAAAACGGTTGAAGAGCCCGTCTATGGCAGGTCACAGGGAAGACTCTATTTTGATGATTGTCGGCGGGATCACGCTCGATCCCTCGACCAAGATGCCTATCGTCGTCCTGAAGGATCCCGACAACAAGCTCAATCTGCATATCTGGATCGGACCGCTCGAGGCTACTGCGATGGCCACCGAGCTCGAAGGGATCAAGCCGCAGCGCCCGATGACTCACGACCTGCTGCGCAACCTGATGGTCGAGTTCGGCGCGACCGTCGAGTCGGCCGAGATAACCGAACTGCGCGAGAACACGTACTTCGCACGAATCCAGGTCAAGACGCGCGACGGCAAGGCGCTCGAAATAGATTCGCGCCCGAGCGACGCGATCGCGCTCGCGCTCCGCACCAAGTCGCCCATCTACGTGGCCAAGAAAGTGCTCGAGGCGAGCAGCGAGCTGCACGAGTCGCAGGGCGAACAGCAGACTTCGGATCAGAACCTCGCCGGCGTGTCGCGCGACAAGTGGTCCGAGATTCTCGAGCGGATGTCGCCCGAGGATTTCAAGTACAAGATGTAGGCGCGAGCGCGCCGATCCCTCTGTCCCTCTGCCGGGCGGCGCCCGCTGGAGCATTCGATGCCGCCGACTACCCATCGCCGCAAACTAACTCAGAAAGAACTCAGGGCGCCTGACGAGTTCACGACCTTCGTCGACAGCGCGCGCGACTTTTTCGTCAACAACCTCACCCAGGTGATTGTCTCGACCGCGGTTGTCGTCGTGGTCGGCGCGATCGTGATCGGCGTGTACTACTACGAGCGTCATCGCGACACGATTGCGTCGGCCCGCTTCTATGATGCGATCACCGCGCTCAACGCCGGCCAGAACAAGCTAGCCGAAACTCAGTTCAAGCAGCTCGCCGATGAAGAGCCGGGGCGACGGCTCGGCCGCCTCGCGCGATTCTACATGGCGAGCGCGTACCTGGCCGACGGTGATCTGGCCAACGCGCGTGATTCGCTCGTCGCATTTCTCGCCGAGGAGCGTGACCCATTGTTCCGCAGCCTGGCGCTGACCAACCTCGCAGTGGTCTATGAGCGCATGGAGGATTGGAAGAAGGCTGCGGGCGCGTATCAGCAGGCGGCCGCCGATCCGGGGCCGGAGCAGGCGAGGGCGGAGTTGGGCGTCGCGCGAATGCTAACGAAGGCGGGCGACAAGCCAGGCGCGATCGCCGCGTATCGCGCATTCCTCGAGGCGCATCCATTCGCGCAGCAGCGGCAGGACGTAATGGAATCGTTGGCACTGCTAGGCGCACCCGCCGAGATACCGCCGCCGTCCGCTCCGGGCGCAGGTCCGCAGCGAGTCCTCATTCATTAATCCAGATCCTGATTTTTGACTATTCGGGCGCGCGGTGAGTTATGATGCGTCGATGAATCGAACCACCGCGCCCTGTAGAAAGCAGCTCAGGAGCATCGCCCGGAGAGCGATGCTTCAACGAGGCCTGCTACCGGACTTCTCCGCCGACGTGATGGCGCAAACCAGCTCCATCGCGAAGGCCGCCGCCGTTTCGGATCCTTCGCTGAAAGACCTTCGGCATATGCTGTGGGCATCGATCGACAATGACGATTCGCTCGATCTCGATCAGCTTTCAGTCGCGGAGCAACTCGCGGACGGCGCGGTAAAGATTCTCGTCGCGATCGCGGACGTCGATGCGATCGCGAAAAAAGGTTCTCCGATCGACGGTCACGCGCGGACCAATACCACTTCGGTTTATACCGCCGCGGAAATTTTTCCGATGCTTCCGGAGAAGCTCTCGACCGACCTTACTTCTCTGGCCGACGGGATGGAACGGCTGGCAATCGTAATCGAGATGCAGGTTGGGGCTGACGGCGCGGTCGGCAAATCCGACATCTACCGGGCGGTAGTGGTGAATCGCGCCAAGCTCGCGTACAACAGCGTCGCCGCGTGGCTGGACGCAGCAGCGTCCGCACCAGCGCCGATAACCAGGGTGCCGGGCCTGGACGAGAATCTCCGCCTTCAGGATCGGGTCGCGCAAGCGATGAAAACCCGACGCCATCAGCAGGGCGCATTATCGCTCGAGACTATCGAGCCCCGTCCTGTGTTCGACGGCGATTCGTTGAGCGATTTGAAAGCGGACCGGAAGAATCGCGCGACCGAGCTGATCGAAGATTTCATGATCGGGGCCAATGGCGTGACGGCGAGATACCTCGAGCATAAGGGCTTTCCTGCTCTGCGCCGGGCTCTGCGCTCGCCCGAGCGTTGGGCGAGAATAGCAGAGCTGGCCAGGGGCCTGGGCGGACGACTCCCGCCCAATCCGGATTGCCGCGCGCTCCAGGAATTCCTCGAACAGCGGCAGCAGGCCGATCCCGAGCGCTTTCCAGACCTGTCGCTGTCAGTGGTCAAGCTGCTGGGCCGGGGCGAATACCTGCTCGAGGTTCCCGGCCAGAAGGTCGCGGGACACTTCGGGCTTGCGGTAAACGATTACACCCATTCGACGGCGCCGAACCGGCGCTTCCCCGATCTGATCACGCAGCGCCTGTTGAAGGCTGCGCTCTCCGGGACGCCGTCGCCGTACCGAATCGACGAACTTGCCGCGTTGGCGCGGCACTGCACGGAGCAGGAAGACAACGCAACCAAGGTGGAACGGCAGGTGCGGAAGTCGGCGGCCGCGCTGTTGCTCGAATCTCGCGTGGGCGAGCGCTTCGACGGCATCATCACGGGAGCTGCGGCGAAAGGAACCTGGGTGCGAATAGACCATCCAGCGGCGGAGGGAAGAGTGGTGCGAGGGTACAAGGGCTTTGATGTTGGAGACCATGTCGCCGTCGAGCTCGTCAGCACCGACGTCGAGCGCGGCTACGTTGATTTCGCGGGGGTCCGAAAACTATGAAGGTGCGCAAATCCGATTCGCCGCCCATTTCACCGCTCGCTTACAAGGACGAGAAGTTTCTCGACAGCGATGAAGCCCGTCCAATCCGGATTCTTGCGGAATATCTCGAGCCGCTTCGGATTTTTTGCCGCGAGCAGGTACACGAGACGATCGTGTTCTTCGGCTCAGCGAGAATTACTCCAGACGGTCCGCTCGGACGTTACTACCAGGATGCGCGCGAGTTGGCGAAACTGGTCACGACCTGGTCGAAGGGTCTGCGGTCGGATTCTCACCGATATGTAGTCTGCTCGGGAGGCGGCCCCGGCATCATGGAGGCGGCCAATCGCGGCGCGTCGGAAGCGGGGGGCCGGACGATCGGGCTGAACATCGGATTGCCGCATGAGCAGCAGCCCAATCCGTACATCACGCGCGAGCTGTCTTTTCAGTTTCACTACTTTTTCATGCGCAAGTTGTGGTTCGCGCATCTTGCGCGGGCGCTGGTGGTTTTTCCCGGTGGCTTCGGCACGCTCGACGAAATGATGGAGATACTGACGCTGCAACAAACACAAAAGCTCGATCGCCCGATCACGGTGCTGCTCTACGGCCCGCAATACTGGAAGGAGATCATCAACTTCGACGCGCTGGTGCGGCACGGCGCGATTAGTCGCGAAGATCTCGAACTTTTCAGCTTTGTCGACGATCCAGCCACGGCGCTTCGGCTCTTGCAGAAGAGCCTCCGGGTACATCCTGAAGAAGCGCCGCCGGCGTTTGCGCATTCGTGCGCTCCTCCGCGCCCGGAGGGCTAACCACCCGGGGATCGCCGGCGTCAGCGGAGGGCGGAACTCGCAGCGCGTTCTTATTCATTAGTCGCGGAGGCCGACGGCGACTTCCCTGCGAGCTCCGAGTTAATCACGAAGTCCAGCACCTTGCCGTCAGGCAATCCGACGACCGGGATTCCGTTGACGAAGAAGGTCGGAGTCGACGTGACTTGAATCGAGTTCCCATCGAGCTGATCCTGCTTGACGCGCGCTTCGGTTTGCGGGCTGTCCATGCATGCTTTCAAAGAGGGCGTGTCGAGCTTCTGAGCCTTCGCGATCTTGTCGACATACTCTTGCAGATTCGCCGGATTGATCGATCCCTGGTTGGTGTAGAAGTATCGCGCAAATTCCCAAAACGCCGCCGGATTCTGCAGCCGCGCGCACTCGGCAGCCTCCGCCGCCTTGATCGCCCATGGATGCACGTTGAGCGGGTAATTTTTGAAGATTATCTTCACCTTGCCCTTGTACGTCGTATTGACCATCGTCTCCATCACGCTGAACGCGTGCGCACAGAACGGACACTCGAAGTCGGCAAACTCCACGATCGTCACCGGAGCGTCGGCCGGTCCCTGCATCGGCCGATCGTCGAGACTGACTGCCCCCATGTTCACGCGTCCCCACGGCTCCGTGCTGACGTCCACGTACTGCCCAATGATCGCCTTGCTCTCATTCTTGTCGAAGAACAGGGTCGTCGAGACCGTCTGACCCTGCGCATTGCTGACAAGCAATTGGCGCGCGAGCAACCCGTCGAGCGGGGTTTTGAATGCAGGTCCCAGCTTGATCATTTCCGCGCTCGGAATCTTGAAGTGCTTCTGCAGATAGCTTTTCAGTGCTGCGTCGCGTGCGGGATCGGTGGCGACGGCGCCGGCAGGGGAGGAGCCCGCCGCGCCTTGGGCAAACGCAGCGCCAACGGCCCCAATCAACACGATCGCGACGGTCATCGCCCCGATGGGGGCTATCTTACTACCATGGTGCAACTTCGCATAAGAAGTATTATGTAAACTACGCAAGGTACCTGAAGTTCTAAAAAGGCCTGAAATCATTAAGTACTCCGACGCTCCCGGTTCTAAATGTTTGTATCCGGCCGAGATTAGTTCGGCAAAGTTGTAGCTAATCGCGACCCCTTCGCACAACGCCCGATTCCCTGCCGGCCGCGGCGGGCTCGTGACCGAGCGCGCGCAACGCCCTGCGCGCCACGAAATTTCGCGGCTCGATCTTCAGCGCTTCCTCGTAGTACGCGGTCGCATTCGCGCCGCGCTCCAACGCCGTCGCGCATTGCGCCATCGCGATCAGCAGCTCGGTGCCGTCGGCGCCAAACTCGCGCGCGCGCTTCAGCATGGCGAACGCGTCGGCGAATTTTCCCTGCTCTGCAAGAGCAAAGCCAAGTCTCGAAATCGCCTCCGCGTTCAGCGGATCGAGTTCGAGCGCGTCGCGATACATCGAGAGCGCCCCGCGCTTTACGCCTTTCCGATAAAGGTCGCGGGCTGCCGAGGCCATCCGAGCGCCCTCCTCGGACCATCCTCGCGATTCGACTTCCACCGCAATCTCGTCGTGCGATACTTCCGCCTTGACGACCTTCAGCTTGTCGCCCAGGTACTCGCGCAGACGTTCGAGAACCGCGTCGCCGTTCGTTTCCGGCGATTCGAGGAACGCCAGCCCTACCGGATCGCCGACGTGATCGTTTCGCCGGATCACGATCGATCGCCGTGATCGTATCCTTCTCGCTGGCGGCTCAGACGCGTTCATTGGGATCGAAAAGTTTGCGATATTCGTCGAGTGCGAAGCGGTCCGTCATCCCGGCGATGTAATCCGCGACCGCTCGCGAGATTGGCTCGCCGTAACGCTCGGCGCGCGCCACCACGTGCTCCGGCATCTGGCGCGGCTCGGTCATGTAGGTCTCGAACAGCCGCGCGAGCACCCTGCCCGCTTTCTCGGTCATCCGGCTGACCCGGTAATGCCGATACAAACGATCGCGCATGACCTGTTTGATTTCGTCGACCTTCACGCCGACCTCGGGACTGAAAGACGTCAGCACCCTCCCCGCCTTTCGCACGTCCTCGACGCTGCGGATCTTGCTGCGCTCCAGTTCGTCGGCGAGATGGGTCATCAGATTGGTCGACATCGCGTCGATCATCCTGATGACCGTCTGGTAGCGGAGCACGCGCATTTCGGCCTCCGGAGACGCCTCGCGCGCGGCCGCCGCCGACTCCCTAAATAAGGCAGACTGATTGAGCTCATCGGCCGTCAGCATCTGGGCCTTCAATCCGTCGTCGACGTCGTGCGCCAGGTACGCGATCTCGTCCGCAAGGTCGACGATTTGCGCCTCGAGGCATGGATACGTGCTCGCGTCGAATTCCTGCGCTGCTGGACGGTCCTGGAAATGCGAATGCTTGACGATTCCCTCGCGCACCTCGAAGCTCAGATTGAGTCCGCGAAAATTCGGGTACCGAATCTCGATCCAATCGACGGTGCGCAAGCTCTGAGCGTTGTGATCGAAGCCGCCGTACGGCGTCATCAGCTCGTTGAGCACTTTCTCGCCGGCGTGTCCGAAGGGCGTATGCCCCAGGTCGTGCGCGAGCGCCACCGCCTCCGCAAGTTCCTCGTTGAGGCCCAGCGCACGCGCCACCGTGCGCGCGATTTGCGCGGCCTCGAGCGTATGAGTCAGGCGCGTGCGATAGTAGTCGCCCTCGTGATTGACGAAGACCTGGGTCTTGTATTCGAGGCGTCGAAACGCGGCGGAATGAATAACGCGATCGCGATCGCGCTGAAAGACGGTACGGTTGCGATGCTCAGGTTCGGGAAAGCGGCGCCCGCGACTGGCCCGCGACGCCATCGCGTACGGCGCCAGAGTGCGCGCCTCGATTTCCTCCAGCTCCTGCCTCGTCCGCAGCATTACGCGGTTCCGTTCAACATCCGAGATGCTACCACGCGGTCGGGTTCACCCGAAGTACCTGCCTCGACATCGATCAACATCGGCCTTATGCCGCCGCACCGGGATTCCTATAATCAAAACAGGGTCCGTCTTCGTGCCGAGCATTCGAAACTACAGGGCGATCGGCCAAATCGCCTTGACGATCGCGATGACCGCGCTTTTCGCCGCCTGTGCGACGTACCAACCAGCGCAACCCCCTCCTCCGCCACCGCCGCCGCCTCTCGTGATCGCCGTACCTCGACCCACTCCTACGCCGCAGGTCGTCGGTATGGCCTCGTGGTACGGGCCGGGATTCCACGGCCACAAAAATGCGGCTGGCGGCGTTTACGACCAGGAGGATCTCACTGCGGCTTCGATCGCCTTTCCGTTGGGCAGCCGCGTGATGGTCACGAATCTCGACAATGGTCGATCTGTCGAAGTGACGATCACGGACCGTGGGCCGTTCAAGAAGGGCCGCAAGATCGATCTCTCCCATAAAGCGGCGCGGATGCTCGGGATGCTCGACGAGGGCACCGCGAGTGTCCGTATCCGGCTGATCAGCAAGCCGCACGGCTCTCGCGAAGTCGGCGCACCGCTGCGCTACGTCGTCCAGGTCGGGTCGTTCACCGAGCAGCAAAACGCCGAGCAGTTGCGAAGCCAATTGGCCGCTTCTTATCCCGACGCTCACATTGATCAGCTTGATGCTGAGCATCACCGCTACTACCGTGTACGGATGGGCCCGTTTGCGACTCGTTCAGAAGCCGAGGCGCGCGCGTCCGACTCCGCCCGTTTTGGATTTCCTGTCGTAATCATTACCGAATGAGTCGAGCATCCACCTACTTCACACGACGGCTCTGGTGGCCAATCTGCGCCGTCGCGGCTATCATTCTTCTGCACGGATGCGCCTACTCGCTCGTCGACGGCAACCAAATCAATTCCGAGAAGGCCGACAAGATCGAGGCGGGCATCCAGGATTTTCGCCAGCTTCGTTTCAAAAAACCGGTTCCGCTCGTCGTTAAAACACCTGACGAGGCCGAGGCGATGATGGAGACCGACCTGATGCGCGACTACACCGACAACCAGCTCCAAGTCGACGCGGTTGCAGGCGCGGTCACCGGTCTTTTTCCCGCGGGCATCGACCTGAAAGCTGCATCGCTCAAGCTGCTCAAGAGCCAGGTCGCGGGCTTTTACGATCCGCACGGCAAGGAAATGGTGCTGGTCGAGGGCGGCGCCGACCTCGGGATCTGGAACAGCGCGGCTCAGTTCATGATGCAGCGCGACGTCGTTGGCGAGATGCTGCTGGCCCATGAACTGACGCATGCCTTGCAGGATCAAAACTTCGATCTCGAAACTGCTCTCGACAAAGTGAAAAACGACGATGACCGCTCGCTCGCGCTCAAGACAGTCGCGGAAGGCGATGCGACCATTGCGGGGTTTGCCTACGCAATGGGAAAAATGGACGACAGCACGGCCGACACCCTCGCTGACAATCTCAAGAACCTGCCGAAAGCGCTCGCAGCCGAGGCGCCCAACACGCCCGAGGGCCTAAGCGCTCCGCTGCTGTTCCAATATTCCGACGGCGTCCGCTTCGTCGCCGAGGCCTATCGGCGCGGTGGATGGCAAGCGGTTGACGCGCTCTATCGCAACCCGCCGCAGTCGAGTCACCAGATTCTGCATCCCGGGGTCTACTTCGATGCCCCGGCGGCGCCGCAGCCGCGCATCGAGCTGGCAGGTTACGACAAGGTCATGAGCGGTTGGAACAAAGCCGACGACGATACCTACGGCGAGCTGCTGCTGCGCGTTATCCTCGAGCGCAATCTCGGCAAGCAATCCAACGAGCTGGGACTGGCCACGCGATGGACCGCTGATCGCATGGTCGTCCTCCAGGAGAGCCGCGGCGTGAACGTCATCTGGATGCTCACGTTCAGCGACGAGCAGACTGCCAGCCACTTCGCCGTCGTCTATCAGACCCTGCTCGATCGCCTGCTGGGCGACGGCACACCGCATCGAATCGATACGCGCTCCAACGCCGTGCTGGTCGTGATCGGACAGGGTGCCGACTACTTCGACACGCTCGCGCCGGCAGTCTGGAGCGCGAGCACAATCGAATCAGGCGGCGTCACCGCGCGCATCGAGCCTGCCGGCGCGTCCGCCGCGCAATAGATCGTCGCCCTAGCCCACGTCCCCCAGGCTGAAGCCCAACGCCAGCATTTTCCTGACCGCAGCGCGCGCACCTTCCGACTCCCGGCTCTCCAACGACGGATCGCGCTGTATCCAATCGTCAGCCAACTTGCGCGCGCGCTCGATCGTGCGATGGTCGCGAACGAGATGCACGAAGCGCAGCGGCAGCGCGCCGGTCTGTCGCGCGCCGAGCAAATCGCCCGGGCCTCGCAGCCGCAAGTCCGCCTCGGCCACATCGGCGCCGTTGGTGCACTTGCGCATGACGGCCAGGCGTTCCAGCGCAGCTTCATCTGCATCGCTCGACGCCACCAGGCAGCATCGCGAAGGCTTCTCGCCGCGCCCTACCCTGCCGCGCAGCTGATGCAACTGGGCGAGGCCGTAGCGCTCAGCCGCGACCACGACGATTATCGTCGCCTCGGGCACGTCGATTCCAACTTCGACCACCGTCGTGGCGACCAGGACGTCGACCGCGCCGTCGCGAAATTCCCGCATCGCGCGATCTTTCTCCGCCGCGCCCATCCTGCCGTGCATCGTGCCGATCCTCGCCCCGCGCAAACCGCCTTTCTTCAGACGCGCCGCAGTCGCGGACACCGACTTGGCTTCGTCTTCGTCACCCTCGATAAACGGCACGACGTAGTACGCGCGCCCGCCTCCCTCGATCTCGGCGCGCAGCTTCTCATGTACCCTCGCCATATCGTCCTCACTATAATTCTCGGTGACGATCGGCGTCCGCCCCGCGGGCAGCTCGTCGAGAAACGACACGTCGAGATTCGCAAACAGGCTCATCGCGAGGCTCCTGGGAATCGGCGTCGCCGTCATCATCAACAGATTCGCCTTCGGCCCCAGTGCTTTCATCTTCGCGCGATCGAAAACACCGAATCGATGTTGCTCGTCGATCACGCCGAGCGCCAGTCCGTGCATGCGCACCCGTTCCTGTATCAGCGCATGCGTTCCGAACACGGCGCCAATCTCGCCGCTGGCAAGCCCGCGCAGAATTTCATTTCGCGCTGACCCCGTCACGCTTCCCGTCAGCAAGGCGCTCCGCACTTTAAGGCGTCCACACACGCGCTGGAATCCCCGGTAGTGCTGCTCGGCGAGCAGCTCCGTCGGCGCCATCATCGCCGCCTGATGCCCACATTCAACCGCGCGAACCATGGCCCAGAACGCGACAATTGTCTTGCCGCTGCCGACGTCGCCCATCAGCATCCGGTTCATCTGATTCGGACGAGCAAGGTCGGCGCCGATTTCCTCGATCGCGCGCGATTGAGAACCCGTCAACGAAAACGGCAGCTCATTCGTCATCCTCGCGCTAAGGCTCCGGGAGCTGTCGATCGCGATTCCGGCGCGACGCGCGCTGCGAAGTCGCTCGATCGAAAACACCAGCTCGAAGGCGAACAGTTCATCGAATGCGAGCGAAAGGTGGCCGCGCGATTCCCCGTTCGCCAGCCCTTCGAAGTCGGCGTCCGGCGGAGGGTCGTGCAGGTAACCGAGCGCGTCGCGAATCGACGGTATCTCGCCGCGCACTTCGTCCGGCAACGCACCGCGAATCGAGTCGCCCACGTCGTCGAGCGCGCGTGCTACCATGCTCGCGAACAGCCGTTGGCCGACAATCGAAGGGAGACGGTAAACGGGGCGGATAGCTTTCGGCTCGCCGTCCGACAGCCGATGCAGCTCCGGCTGCACGATCTCGATTCCGCCATCGGATGTGGCCGCGACACGACCGCGAACCAAAACGCGCTCGCCGCCGGGAAGGTAGCCGCGCATGTACGCCGGCAGGTTGAACCACACGACGCGAATCTGCCGGCCGTTTACGTTCAGCCATCCGGAAGCAAGCCGCCGCCATCGCGAGCCGCGCATCGGCCGTTCCGAAATCTTGCCGAGATCGCCTTCGACGACGACAACGTTCCCCGCACGCAGATTTTCAAGCGGTGTGCGCTCGCGCCAGTCCTGGTAGCGAGTCGGCAAATGAAAAACAAGATCGCCCGCCGTGAGTATCCCGCGCGCTTCCAGAGCCGCCGCGCGCTTCGGCCCAATCCCGGACATCCCGGCAACCGGAGTCTCCAGCCGAATCGCCCGTCTCTCTGATCCCTCGCCCGTTACTTTACGGGAGAGGCTAGGTGAGGGTTCTGGTCGCATCGCGATGATTGTGGGATTCTTAGCTGTGCTCAGAATGACACAAATCTGGAAAGACAGAAAAAAGCGGGGGCGACATCTGCACGCAATGAGCTTGAACCGCAGAACCCTCACCTACCCGCCGCGATGCGGCCGGCCGCCTCTCCCGTGAAGTAACGGGCGAGGTAAGAAAAAATCGGGATTCTTCGCTTCGCTCTAGAATGACACAAAGAGTTCGAACAGAGACGAAGCCCCCGCCTCTTTGATCTTAATACCGGGTGCAGGGGTCACCCCTGCTGAAACCCACCGCGGGTTTCACATTCAGTAAAGTGATTTTCCTCCCCGATTCTTACGCCCGATGGTAGTCCTGCAGCGCGCGCACCTCGAACGCCTCATGCTTCAGCGCGTGGATTCCCTCGACCGCCGCTTTCGCGCCGGCCATCGTAGTGAAATACGGAAGTCGAAGTTCCAGCGCGGTGCGCCGAATCGAGAACGAGTCCTTGGTGCCGCTCGCGTCCGGCGTGTTGATAACCATCGCGACGCGCCCCTGTTTCATCGCATCGACAATATGCGGGCTGCCTTCGAGCACCTTGTTGACCTGTTCGCATTCGAGTCCGAGATTTCGGATGTGATTCGCCGTTCCGCGCGTCGCGATCACGGCGAATCCCATCGCAACCAGGCCGCGCGCTATCGGCTCGAGGTAACGCTTGTCCTCGTCGCGCACGCTGATAAACACCAGTCCTGCGTCCGGGAGATTCGACGATGCCGCCAGCGAAGCCTTGGCAAACGCCATTGCGAACGTGGTGTCAATTCCCATCACTTCGCCGGTCGATTTCATCTCGGGCCCGAGGATCGTATCGACGCCCGGGAAACGCTCGAACGGAAACACCGACTCCTTGACCGCGACATGCGCCGGCACGCGTTCCGTCGTGAATCCCAGCTCGCCGAGTTTTTTTCCCGCCATCACCAGCGCCGCGTACTTTGCCAGCGGCGCGCCTATCGCTTTGCTGACGAACGGAACGGTACGCGACGCGCGCGGATTCACTTCCAGGATAAAAACTTCGCCGCCGTAGATCGCGTACTGAATATTGATCAGCCCGATCACGCCGAGTTCGCGCGCCAGCATCCTCGTCTGCCGGATCAGTTCATGCTGAAGCGCGGCGCTCAACGTGGTCGGCGGCAACGCGCACGCGCTATCGCCCGAATGTATTCCGGCATGCTCGACGTGCTCCATTATCCCGCCGACAACGACGGTCTCGCCGTCGGAGATCGCATCCACGTCAACTTCAATCGCGCCCTGCAGGTAGCGATCAATTAACAGCGGATGGCGCTCGGAGGCTTGCAGAGCCTGCGTCACGTATCGTCGCAGCTCCTCCTCGTTCGGAATCACTTCCATCGCACGCCCGCCAAGCACGTACGACGGGCGGATCAGCACCGGGTAGCCGACCTTCGATGCGCCCGCGATTGCGTCCTCGAGTCCGCGTGCCAGCACTCCCTCCGGTTGGCGCAAGCCGAGCCTCGCGACCATCTCGTTGAAGCGCTCGCGATCTTCCGCGCGGTCGATCGCATCGGGAGTCGTCCCCAGGATCGGCACTCCCGCGCCCGCCAGCGGCACCGCCAGCTTGAGCGGCGTCTGTCCGCCGAACTGGACGATCACGCCGAACGGCTGCTCGCGATCCGCGATCGCCATCACGTCCTCGAACGTCAGCGGCTCGAAGTACAGGCGATCCGAAATATCGTAGTCGGTCGACACGGTCTCCGGGTTGCAGTTCACCATGATGGTTTCGAAGCCGGCCTGCTTGAGCGCCATGCTCGCGTGCACGCAGCAGTAGTCAAACTCGATCCCCTGCCCTATCCGGTTCGGACCGCCGCCCAGGATGATCACCTTCTTGCGTGCGGTCGGCGGCGCCTCGTCCTCGCCTTCGTAGGTTGAATAGAGGTACGGCGTGAATGCTTCGAATTCAGCGCCGCAGGTATCCACCGATTTGAAAACCGGGCTCACTCCAGCGTCGCGCCGCGCCGACGCCACGGCGGCTTCGTCGATCCCGCGGAGTTCAGCGATTCGCCGATCTGAAAATCCCATCGGCTTGAACTCCCGGAAATACGCTTCGCCCAAAGGCTCGTGCGCGACGCGCTTTTCCTCCGTCACCAGCTCCGCGACCGCGTCGATAAACCACGGATCGATCTTGCTCAGCTGGTGAACTTCCGCCGGCGTTATCCCGAGCCGCAGCGCGTCCGCCAGATGATACAAACGATGGCTGCTGGCCATCGCGACCTGCGCCCGAATCTGCGCCTCTTGAGCGTTCGATGCCTCTGAGAGCCCGCTCTCTAGTCCGTGCGATCCTATCTCGAGCGAGCGCAGCGCCTTTTGCAGTGACTCTTTAAAGGTCCGCCCAATCGCCATCGCCTCACCCACCGACTTCATCTGCGGTCCCAACTCGTCGGCAGCTCCACGGAACTTCTCGAACGTGAAGCGGGGAATCTTGGTGACGACGTAGTCGATGGTCGGCTCGAAGCATGACGGTGTCATGCGCGTGATGTCGTTGGGAATTTCATCGAGGCGATAGCCGACCGCCAGCCGCGCCGCGATCTTCGCGATTGGAAATCCTGTCGCCTTCGACGCCAGCGCCGAGCTCCGCGACACGCGCGGGTTCATCTCGATCACGACCATCCGCCCGGTCGTCGGCTCGATCGCAAACTGGATGTTCGATCCGCCTGTGTCTACGCCGATCTCGCGGATGATCCGAATCGCCGCGTCGCGCATGAGCTGGTATTCCTTGTCGGTCAGCGTCTGCGCCGGCGCCACCGTGATCGAATCGCCAGTATGCACGCCCATCGGATCCAGGTTTTCGATCGAGCAGATGATCACGACGTTGTCCGCTGTGTCGCGCATCACCTCGAGCTCGAATTCTTTCCATCCTTCGACCGATTGCTCGATCAACACTTCGTGGCTTGGCGATTGTTCGAGCCCGTACGCGACTTTGGCGCGATAGTCGCCCAGCTCGCGCGCGATCGAGCCGCCCGTCCCGCCAAGCGTTCGCGACGGCCGGATGATTACCGGCAGGCCAAGCTCGCCGAGCACCCGCTCCGCGTCGGTCTCCGAATGCGCGATGACGGAGCGCGGAACTTCGAGCCCGATTTTCAGCATCGCCTGTTTGAACAGGTCGCGATCCTCGGCCTTCTTGATCGCTTCGAGCTTCGCGCCGATAAGTTCGCACTTGAATCGATCGATAACGCCCGCTTCCGCGAGCTCTATTGCAAGGTTCAGCGCGGTCTGCCCGCCGACCGTCGGTAGCAGCGCGTCGGGACGCTCGCGCTCGATAATCTTCGTCAGCACCCGCACCGTCATCGGCTCGATATAGGTGCGATCGGCCAGTTCGGGATCGGTCATGATCGTCGCCGGGTTAGAATTGACCAGAATCAGCCGTAGCCCCTCTTCGCGGAGCGCCTTGACCGCCTGCGTGCCGGAATAATCGAACTCGCAGGCCTGCCCGATAACGATCGGCCCCGAGCCGATCAACAATACCGATTTCAGATCTTTACGAAGCGGCAACTTGATGATCCCAACGTCTGGAATTTCTCACTGCGCCGATCTCTCAGCGGCAATGATTCGATCGAGCGCTTCCGCGCCGTAGCGCGGGAACGCCTCGACCAGTTTCTTGAATCGTGCGAACAGGTAGCTCGAGTCGTGCGGACCCGGCGACGCCTCCGGATGGTATTGCACGGAAAAAAACGGCACGCCCAATCCCTGCAAGCCTTCGACCGTGTTGTCGTTCAGGTTCAGATGCGAAAGGTTCGCGCGCCGTCCCAATGATTTGTCATCGACGGCGAAGCCATGGTTCTGCGACGTGATCTCAACGCGCTGCGTCCGCAGATCCATCACCGGATGATTCGCGCCGTGATGCCCGAAATCGAGCTTGTAAGTCTTGCCGCCAAGCGCCAGCCCCAGCAGCTGATGCCCAAGGCAGATGCCGAACACCGGCTTCTTGCCCAAAACGCCCGCGATGGCTTCGTAAGCGTACGGCAGCGCGGCCGGATCGCCGGGTCCGTTCGACAGAAATATTCCATCGGGGTTGTGCGCGAGTATCTGTTCCGCGCTCGAGGTCGCAGGCAACACCTTCACCCGAAAGCCGGTAGCCACCAGCCTGCGCAGGATGTTCAGCTTGATTCCATAGTCGAGCGCGACGACGCTGGGCGCATCGCGCATCGCCTCGTCACTAATGCGAATGTGACCGCTGCCCAATTTCCAGTCGCCAAAATCCCAATCGTAAGGCTCGGCGGACGTAACTTCTTGCACGAGATCGCGGCCGATCAGTCCCGGCGACGCCTTGGCCTTGCGCACCAGCGAATTAGCATCCAGATCGACGCTCGATATAACCGCTTCCTGCGCGCCCAGCGTGCGCAGATGGCGGACCAGCGCGCGCGTGTCGATACCCTCGATACCGACCACACCGGCCGCGTCGAGGTACTTTCCAAGCGGCATCTCCGAGCGCCAGTTCGACGGCCGCTCCCAATATTCCTTGACGATAAAACCCTCGACGTACACGCGCCGCGACTCGGCGTCTTCAGCATTGATTCCGACGTTGCCGATTTCCGGATACGTCATGCAGACCAGCTGGCCCTTGTAGGACGGGTCCGTCAGGACTTCCTGGTAGCCGGTCATCGCGGTGTTGAAGACCACTTCGCCGACCGTCTCGCCCACCGCGCCGAATGCGCGCCCGCGGAAGATTCGTCCGTCCGCCAGCGCCAATATCGCCTCACGCCCTTTGCTCATCGATTCGCTACGCCTTCCGCCCGTCGTAAACGATTTCGCCCGCAACCATAGTCAGTACAGCTCTGCCCTTCAGCCGCATCCCTGCGAACGGAGTGTTGCGGCTTTTTGACAGGAATTTTTCCGGCGCAACCGTCCACTCGAGATTCGGATCGATCACCGTGATGTCCGCGACCGCACCTTCCGCAAGTGTCCCGGACTCGAGGCGCAACAACACCGCCGGATTAACCGACATCATCTCAACCAGGCGCGCCAGTTCGATTAACGATCGATGCACCAACTGAAGCGCAAGCCCAAGCGCGGTCTCGAGGCCAACGACGCCATTCGCCGCATGGGCGAATTCCTCCGCGCTGTCGTGGTCAAGCTGCGGCACCGAATGTGCCGGCCCAAAAAACCCCCCAAGTTGTTCCATCCGCTTCGATTTCGGATCGTGCGGCGCGTGATCGGTCGCAATCATGTCGATAGTGCCGTCGCGAATCGCAGCGAGCAGTTCCTCGACGTCGCCGTGATTTCGCAGCGGAGGATTCATCTTCGCGTTCGTTCCCCAGGTCATCGCCGCACTTTCGTCCAGGGTGAAGTGATGCGGCGTCACTTCGCACGTAACCTGCGCGCCGTGCTTGCGCGCGGCGCGGATGAGTTCGAGCGACTCGGCGGTCGACACGTGGCACACATGAACCGCGGCGCCCGAACCGATTGCCAGCGCGAGATCGCGGCGCACCCGCTGCGATTCCGCCGAATTCGGATAACCGCTGACGCCCAGACGTTTTGAAACCGCGCCGGCGTTCAACGCTCCACCGCAGGACAGCGCGCAATCTTCCTCATGGAGCGCAACCGCATATCCCAGCCGCGTCGCTTCATCCAACGCTCGCGACAGCACCATCGCGTCGTCGATGGGTATCCCGTCGTCGGAGAACAATCGCGCACCCGCTTCAATCATCGCGGCAAAATTCACCGGCTCGACGCCGCGTAGCCCTTGCGTGACAGCGGAAACCGGTACGAGCCGCGCCGAGTGAGCCTCCCTGGCGCGATCGAGCATGTAGCGCGTAGTCGCGGGATTGTCGTTGACGGGCGACGTGTTCGCCATCGCGGCCACGGTCGCGAAACCACCCGCTGCGGCGGCTCGCAGGCCGGTCGGAATCGTTTCCTTTTCCGGAAACCCGGGATCGCGCAGATGCACGTGCGGGTCGATCAGGCCGGGCACGATCCACCACCCGCGCGCGTTAACCAAAGTAACATCGTGCAAATCCGTCCGAGTTCCCGTCCGCTCGACGGTTTCGATCTTCCCGTCACGCACGAGCACGTCATACTGACCGTCGATTCCACTCGCGGGATCGATCACCCGCCCTCCTTTGAGCAGAATTGAGATCAATGCGCCGCCTCCGGTTCTTTCAGCGGCTCGACGATTGAATAGATCATCACTCGGTCGTGCGATTTGGTTTTTGGATCTGCGCTCGCGGTAGCCAGACGCACCTGTACGCGCTCGGTGCGCGAGGTCGGGATGTTCTTGCCGACATAGTTGGGCCGAATCGGGACGGCGCGATGCCCGCGATCGATCAGGACTGCCAGCTTGACCGCCGCCGGACGCCCGCGCTGCCAAATCGTCGCCATCGCGCGCTGCACGGTCCAACCGCTGTTAATCACGTCGTCGACCAGGATTATCGTGCGGTCTTCGACGTTGAAGTCCTCGGCGCCGTCGATCGGATGCAAGGCGTCGGCGGGTTTGTAAACGTCGAGCGCCGCGCACGGCGGAAGGACGCCGGTCTTCGATCCGATCAGGTCGCGGAGCCGCAGCGCCAGCATCGCACCGCGACTGACGACGCCGACGATCGACACACCAGTCATATCCGGAACGTCGACGATCACCTGGTCGGCGAGCGACTCGACCGCGCGAACGACTTCGTCTTCGTTCATTACTTCGCGTTGCGGTCCGCGACGGTAAGGCTCGTAACCGGCTTCCTCGGCCTGCTTCACACTTTCGAATACGGCCAGCGAGCCCTCTTCGATCCATTGGCGGACGTAACCCTGCAGATTTTCGTCGAAGCGGTAGTAGCGATGCGAGCGCGCGTGGCCGACGTATTCGGTCTTCAGTTCGCGTTCGCAGAAACCGCACTTCAGCGCGAGTACGGTGGGATCCGGGCTGCGTCCAAGGGTGAAGCGCGGAGCCAGGTACGCGCCCTCGAATCGAGTGATGCAATTCAGATTGGAGCATCGCGGGGGCGTCTCCGCCTTGAAGCGAATCGGTTCGTCTTTCGGCCGTGCACCGGCGGACGCGCCGGCAGCTTTCTCCATCAGCCATGCGATCAACGCCATCCTGACCGGGACTCCGGCGGCGGCCTGCTCGAAATAAACCGCGCGCGGATCGGAATCGAGTTCGTACGCCAGTTCGCTGGTGCGCGGCAGCGGATGCATCACGACGGCTTCATTGGTGCGGCTGGTGCGAAGCGCGCGCGCGTCGAAGCGGACGTAGTCGCCGGCGCCGGCCTCTTTCCCCGACATGCGCTCCTTCTGCAGGCGGGTGACGTAAAACGCGTCGAGAGCAGCGGGAGGCTCGGCCGCCGGGATTTTGCGAAGTGCGTCGTCGCCGGTGAAGAGCGCCATCTGATGCGGCGCGCTGGGCGTTAGATATAGCGCGTCGAGGCCGCCGGCCAACGACTTGAGCTCATCCATCGTGACCGTCGAGAAGCTGTAATTGCGCTCGGCGGCAAGGCGCTCCAGCACATAGTCGGGAACGTCCATCCCGCTGGTTGGCACGGCGACGATGTTGGCGCCGAAACGTGCCAGCGCGTAGATCAGAGAATGAACAGTGCGGCCGAACTTCAGATCGCCGCATAGCGCTACCGTCAACCCCTTCAGGTGGCCCTTTTTCTTGCGCAGAATGTACAGGTCACAAAGCGTCTGAGTGGGATGTTCGCGGCTGCCGTCGCCGGCGTTGAGCACCGGACACGGCGCATACTCTGCGGCTACGCGCGCGGCGCCGTCATTCGGATGCCGCAGCACGATCAGGTCGGCATAGCCGGCGACGACGCGCACGGTATCGGCCAGGCTCTCGCCCTTGGCTGCGGAGCTTGCTTGCATATCGGCCGAGCTGATGACGGCGCCGCCGAGGCGATGCATCGAGGACTCGAAGCTGAGGCGCGTGCGGGTCGAGGGCTCGTAAAACAGAGTCGCCATGATAAGGCCGGCGGCAGTCGTGATCGGTTCGCCCCGCTCGAGCTGCTCGGCAAAGCCGTCGGCGAGCGCAAATACGCGTTCGATGTCCGAGGTGTCGAGATCCTCGATCGAGACGACGTCAAATTTTGCCAGCCGTGACACTTTAATGTTCGTCGCGCTTCGAGCGTGCGCGTTCGACCTCATTTGCCGTTTGCGTTTCCAATCACAACCGCGTCCGCGCCGTCTATTTCGGCGAGCCGCACGTAAACCCGCTGACCGCGCGGAGCCTGGATGTTCTTGCCCACGTAGTCGGCGCGAATTGGCAACTCGCGCTCTCCGCGATCGACGAGGACCGCGAGCTGAACCGATTCAGCTCGGCCGAGATCGGAGATCGCGTCGAGCGCGGCGCGCACGGTTCGCCCGGTGTACAGGACGTCGTCAACCAGCACGACACGCTTGGCGTCGAGCGAGAACGGAATGTCGCGGCCGATTAGGCGCGGATCGCCGGGCGCGCCCTTGCCATCGTCGCGATAAGACGAGATGTCCAGCGTGCCGACGGGGACCTGTCGCTTGCCGGTGGTGCGCAGCTCATTGGCGATACGCTCGGCGAGCGTGGCGCCGCGGCGAACGATTCCGACCAGCACGACATTGTCGGCGCCGCCGTTGCGCTCGGCGATTTCCATCGCGATCCGCTTGACGGAACGTCCGACCTGGGCGGCGTCGAGGGCGACGTTGGGCGCGGCGCTCATCGCGACGCCCAAAAAAAAACCCGGCTGCAAAAACAGCCGGGTCCGAAAACATACACTTTCATTGTCATTCCTTTTCGCTATCTCAGTAGCGGATTAAAGGTGACTAAAATTTATGATCGCGAATGAACTGCGTCAACCCCGCGCTGCAATCAGAATGCGTCAAGCGTGGGAAATTTCGCGCCCTCTCTGATGCAGTCCCAGAGATAGATCGCGAGGCCGAGGTCTCCGGTCCATAGCGAAAACTTCCGCTGCCCGTATTTTTTGACGGCGCGGTTGCACTGGTCGATTGCGTGGATGGCAAAGCTACGAGCGCGATCGAGCCAGAGATCGTCGCCTGTGCGCACGTAGAGTTTCAGGAAGGCGTAGCCGCTGCCGGGAGCGCCGTGACATAAGCTCGGCATTTTGACCGGCGGACCGGCATCCCAGACGAGTTCGCGTGCCTGCCGCAGCAACGTGTTGATCGCCCGCCGCGCGTCGTTCGGGAAGTCCGCCAGGCAGTTGATAATCCCCGGCGCGCCATTGCAATGCTGCACGACGATTGGCAGCGGTGCCGGCCTCGACGTTGGTCCGACGTTGTTCGGCCAATTCGCGTGAGGCCCTTCGATCTGCGCGGTCGCATGAACAGTCTCGTAGATTCGGCGCAGCATTTCGTTTGCGAGACTCGGCTCGAGTAAGTGACGGCCGCAATCATCGCAAACGCGTTGGCGGCGAACCCGTGAATAGCTCCGACGCGCATTTCAGTAACGCAGTATAGACTCGACGACCAAAGGTGACAGCGAGCTTCGTCAGAATAGTTCCATTGATCGTATAGCGGTCCGAAACTTCGGAGGAACAGATCTTTCCAGCGCGCATCATTCGTGAACTGATACATGAAAAGCGCCGCCAGCATCGCGCCGGCACTGCCCCATGCGATCCCACGTGGATCTCCGATCGTTGCTTCGAGATGGGCGTAGAGTTGCCGCGCGAGGTCTTCGGACGGTGCCAGTTTCCATTGAAGGAGAAGAATTCCAGCCTCGCCCAGAAGGTAAGATGAGCCCTCGGCGCCCATGTATTTTCGCATTTCAGGGTACTTGTCGAGGTCGTCGCGGATTCGCGGAATTAGCTCGCGCACCGCGGGAAGGTAGTCGCGCTTGAGAGCCACGGCGCCCGTCGCATTCAGATAGTTGAGCGCCCAGATCACCCCAGCCGCGCCATGGTACAGGTATTTGATGGAATCCGGCGGCCTTTCCGGCGAGCGATCAAATGGATGGACTGGCCACAGACCTTCCGCGCTGAAGCTCCGGTGTGTGTCGTTGACGATCTGATCGATAGCGTCTCGCGCGCGGTGTTCATTCCACTCGGTGCCGATCAACCTCGCGTGTCGTTCGGCTTCGTAGAGTGGCATGAGCCGCGCCTGGCAGGGAGGCGCGAGCTATGCGCCGCGCTTGCGCTCGAGTTTTCGCAGGCGTTGGTCCTGGTCGCGGGTTTGGACTGTGATTCGATCGTCGAAGCGGTCGAATTTGTGGGCGAGATTAGCGAGCGATTTGCTGGTTTGTTTCAGTTCGGCAGCTAGCTTCTTCGCCGCCATCTCGGCTGATGCTGCGATTTCGCGCTTGAGAACCTTCGTCGTCTCGCCGCCTGAATCCACCGTCTGTTTGCCGGTGGACGCCACTGCGCGCGCCGCTTCTTCGCGGAATTCTTCGCGAAACTCTTGGGCGCGCGCAGCGAATTCTCCGCGAAGTCCCTTCTCGGCTGCGACCAGTTCGTCGCGGAACTCGATGCGCGCTTTGCCGAGAGCCTCACCCAGCCGGACCATCTCGGCGCCGAGATCGTCACGCGTGCCGACGATACTGCGTCGATTCTCCGCAATCTGTTCTGAGAGGAAGCGAATCTGGCCGCCGACTTCGGCGAACTGCCCGAAGATTTCATCGCGTAGCGAATCGAGGCGTCCACCGAAACCGGAGACCGCCTCGACCACAAGATCGAACCGCGCTCCGAGCTCCTCGAGGATCGCGCCAATCCGGTTCACCGCTTCGTCCGCCACCTGATGCTCCCTGTTCGGGCTAGTGCACGATCATCCCGACTCGATCCCACCTGATGTACTCGAACCACAGGAAAAATTCGCTGAGAGGCGACGCGGTCGACGCCTTTTCCTCGTTCCATGGCAGGTAGATGATCGTGGCGCGCCCTTCGACGTCGTTGAGATCGACGAAGCCCCAGAAGCGGCTGTCGTAGCTGCGATCGCGATTATCACCCATCATGAACAGCTTACCCTGCGGGACGGTGACAGGGCCGAAGTTGTCGCGCGGCGAGACGGGCGATCGATCATTGTCTGCGACCTCGCGATGCGCATGCGGATCGGGCATCGGCGACCCGTTGAGCCACACGACGCCGTTTTTCACTGCGACACTGTCACCACCGACACCGATCACGCGCTTGATGAAATCCTTGCTTCGATCGGGTGGGAAGACGAACACGACGACGTCGCCGCGATGCACCGGTTCGAAATGGAAAACGTATTGGCCGAGCGGGAGGCCCGGAATTTCGAGGCCGAAAATCGAGTCCGGCATCCGCAAGCCGTAAACAATCTTGTTGACGAGGATATGGTCGCCGATGAGCAACGTCGGCTCCATCGAGCCCGACGGAATTTTGTACGCCTGTATGAAGAATGTGCGGATGAAGATCGCGAGCACGAGCGCGATGATCATCGCCTCGCCATATTCGCGGGCGACCGACTTCTGCGCGGGCGCGCGATCGGCGGTATCGCGAGCGTTCAACGGCTGTACTTTGGGGATGTTGCGCGCTGGCTCGGCCACGATTGCCCTACTCCCCGACCTTGAGCAGGGCCAGGAAAGCCTCTTGCGGAATCTCGACGCGTCCGACCTGTTTCATCCGCTTCTTGCCTTCCTTTTGCTTCTCGAGCAGCTTCCGTTTTCGCGTGATATCGCCGCCGTAACACTTGGCGGTGACATTTTTTCGCAGCGCCTTGACGGATTCCCGCGCGATGATCTTGGCGCCGATCGCGGCCTGAATCGCGACTTCGAACATCTGGCGCGGTATCAGCTCGCGCATCTTTTCGCACAACGCCCGGCCCCGTTCGTAGGACTTGTCGCGATGCACGATAATCGAAAGCGCGTCCACCACCTCGCCGTTAATCCGAATATCCAATTTAACCAGAGGCCCGGCACGGAAGTCCAGAAACTCGTAATCCAACGAAGCGTAACCGCGGCTCACCGATTTCAGCCGATCGTAAAAGTCGAAGACGATTTCAGCCAGCGGCAGCTCGTAGTGCAGGATAACGCGTTTCTCGCCGAGGAAACGCAGATCGCGCTGGACGCCGCGGCGATCCTCGCATAGCTTCATCACGGCGCCGAGGTACTCTTCGGGCATGTGGATAGACGTGAGGATGAAGGGCTCCTCGATCGCCTCGATCGTGTTTTCGTCGGGCAGATGCGCGGGATTGTCCACAGTCGTCACTTCGCCGGAAACGGTGCGTACCTGGTAGGCGACCGTCGGCGCGGTCACAATCAGGCTGATTCCGAACTCGCGTTCGAGACGCTCCTGCGCGATTTCCATGTGCAGCAGGCCGAGGAAGCCGGCGCGAAAGCCGAAGCCGAGCGCCTGCGAAGTCTCGGGCTCGCAGATGAGGCTCGCGTCGTTGAGGCGGAGCTTTTCGATTGCGTCGCGCAACGCACCGTACTGATTCGCCTCGGTCGGATAAAGTCCCGCAAACACCATCGGCTTCAATTCCTTGAAGCCCGGCAGCGGCGCGACGGCGGGATTGTCGGCGTCGGTAATCGTGTCACCGACGCGCATATCCGCGACGGTCTTGATATTCGCGACGACGAAGCCGACCTCGCCGGGACCGAGCACGTCGGCGCGGCGCTCGTGCGGCGTGAAATGCCCCAGGCGCATCACCTCGCCCAGCTTGTCGGTACCCATCAGGCGAACTTTCATGCCGACGCGCAGCTCGCCACCGAAGACGCGGACCAGGCCAATCACACCTTCGTACACGTCGTACCAACTGTCGAAGATAAGCGCGCGGACGGCGTTCTCGTCGGTGGGTTTGGGCGCGGGGATTCGCGCGACGATCGCTTCGAGGACGTCCTCGATGCCGACGCCTTCCTTGGCGCTGGTGAGAATCGCGTCGGAAGCGTCGAGTCCGATGATTTCCTCGATCTGCTGCCTGGTGCGTTCGATGTCGGCGCCGGGCAGATCGATTTTGTTGATCACCGGGATAATCTCGAGCCCGTGATCGAGCGCTAGATAGACGTTGGCGAGCGTCTGCGCCTCGACGCCCTGGCTCGCATCGACCACCAGCAGCGCGCCCTCGCAAGCGGCCAGGCTGCGCGAAACTTCGTAGGCAAAATCGACGTGTCCGGGGGTGTCGATCAGGTTGAGCACGTAGCCCTTCCCGTCTTTGGCAGTGTAGTTGAGCCGCACCGAGCGCGCCTTGATCGTGATTCCGCGCTCGCGCTCGAGATCCATCGAATCGAGGAACTGATCTTTCGACTCGCGCATCGTGAGCGCACCGGTGCGCTCGAGGATTCGATCGGCCAGCGTGGACTTGCCGTGATCGATATGCGCGATGATCGAAAAATTGCGAATCGAGGAGGCTTCGGTCATTTCAACTCGAACGGGCGCGTTGCGGCTTGAAATATTTGAACGTCTCTTCGAGTCCGTCGGCGAGCTTCTTTTCGGGACGCCATCCGAGTTCCTTTTCCGCGCGCGCGGGCGAGATGACTGAGCGCTTCTGCTCGCCCGGACGGGCGGCGGCGTGCTCGGCCTTGGTCGGGAAGTCAGCGATGGCGGCCAGCGTGGAATACAAGTCGTTGACGTTGGTCTCGATGCCGGTTCCGATGTTGACCGCGATTCCCGACGCCTTCGACTTCGACGCCGCGACCACCGCGCGCACCACGTCGGCGACGTAAACGTAGTCGCGCGTCTGCGTGCCATCGCCGTAGATCGTCACCGGTTGGCCGTCGAGGATCTTTCCACAAAAAATCGCGATGACGCCCGCCTCCCCGTGCGGATCCTGGCGCGGACCGTAAACGTTGCCGAATCTGAGCGCCAGGTAGTCGATTCCATATTCGACCTTGTAAAAAAACAGGTAGGCCTCGGTCGCGAGCTTGGCGACGCCGTATGGACTCACCGGGCGTTTCGGATGTTCCTCGGTGCATGGGAACACGTCCTGCTCGCCGTAAATAGCGCCGCCACTGGAAGCAAAGACCACTCGCTTGAGCCCGTGCTTGCGCGCCGATTCGATCAAGTTAAGAAATCCGACGAGGTTTATTTGAGCGTCGAAGGCGGGATCGGCGACCGAGCGCCGTACATCCATCTGCGCCGCGAGATGAAAAATAATCTCAGGGCGAACTTTTTCGACGACAGAAGTAACCGCCGACGCGTCGCGCAAATCGGTTTGATAGAGCGTTGCTTTCGGGTTCACCTGGTGACGCTTGCCGGTGGAAAGATCGTCGAGCACAGAAACTTCATCCGCGCCGGACGCGACCAGCGCGTCCACCGTGTGCGAGCCGATAAAGCCGGCGCCGCCGGTCACCATAATTCTCATCGGAGTGTCCTTGTCCTAAACTGGATGGCGCCCGACCGAGTAGTACCGGAGTTCGAGCGCCTTCATCAGATCTGGATCATACAGGTTCCGGCCGTCGAATATCACCGGCTCTTTCAGCTCGTCCTTGATGCGCTGGAAGTTAGGATGCCGGAACTCGTTCCACTCGGTCAGAATCAAAAGCGCGTCGGCGTCCTTGAGCGCCTCGTAGTTGGTCTTATGGTAGGTGACGCGATCGCCAAAAATCTTGCGCGCATTTTCCAGCGCCTCCGGGTCGTGTACTCGACACTGCGCGCCGGCCTGCAGGAGTTCTTCGATCACGACCAGCGCGGCCGCCTCACGCATGTCGTCGGTGCGCGGCTTGAATGCAAGCCCCCAAATCGCAAACGTGCGACCGCTGAGATTTTGTCCAAAATGCTGTTTGACGCGCGCCGGAATAAGCCGCTTCTGCCGGGCGTTCACCGACTCTGCCGCGCGCAGCAGCGCGAAATCCAGGTTGTGCTCGCTGGCGGTATGAATCATCGCCTGCACGTCCTTGGGAAAGCATGAACCGCCATAGCCGACCCCGGGAAACAGGAACGACGAGCCGATACGCTTATCGGTGCCCAGTCCACGGCGGACCGCATTGATGTCGGCGCCCACCGCGTCGCAAAGGTTGGCCATCTCATTGATGAACGAGATGCGCATCGCGAGCATCGCGTTCGACGCATACTTGGTCAGCTCGGCCGAGCGCGGATCCATAATGAGGATCGGATTGTCGGTGCGCACGAAGGGGTTGTGAATTTCCTTGAGGATGGCGGTCGCCTGCTCGCTCAGACTGCCAATCACGACGCGGTCGGGCCGCATGAAGTCTTCTATCGCGGAACCTTCCTTGAGAAACTCCGGGACCGAGCACACGTCGGCGCGATGCTTGGCGAATTTCCCCACGATTTCGCGCACGCGATCGTTGGTACCAACCGGGACCGTGCTCTTGATCGCCACGATGTGATAGCCGGTGACCGCTTTGGCGATATCCTCGGCTGCCTGGAAAATCGCACTCAGGTCCGCTGCACCCGACGCGCTCATCGGAGTGCCGACCGCGATATACGAGACCATCGACTGTTTGATCGCCTCTGCGATATCGGTGGTGAAATGAAGGCGGCCTTCCTTCAGATTGCGGCGCACAAGTTCTTCGAGTCCCGGTTCATAGATCGGAATCTTGCCTTCGGTAAGCTGGGCGATTCGTTCCTTGTCGATGTCGACGCAGAATACTTCGTTGCCACTTTCTGCGTAGCAGGTGCCGCTCACCAACCCGACGTATCCGCTCCCGACGACTGCGATGTTCATCTAGAATTCTTCCTTGATTACGTAGATCGGCTTTCCCTGCGATTCGTGATAGGTCCTCGCGAGCATCTCGCCGAGCAATCCAATACTGACAAACTGCACGCCGACGACTACTAACAAGACCGCTAACAGCAGCGCGGGGCGATTACCCAGTTCGTGTCCCAGTACTATTTTCTCCAGCACGAGGACTAAGGTCCATAGACCGCCGAGTCCGCCGAGCACGATTCCGATCAAGCCGAACACTTGTATCGGCGCCGTCGAGTAGCCGGAAAGAAATTTTACGGTGATCAGATCAAGCAACGTCCGCACGATACGCCACAATCCATACTTCGAGGTGCCCGCGCGGCGCGGCCGAAATCCGATTTCGACTTCCGCGATTCGCGCGCCCTGCTCGGCCGCAATTGCCGGGACAAATCGATGCATCTCGCCGTAAAGCTGCAGACTGCGCGCAAGATCACGCCGGTACGCCTTGAAGGTACAGCCGTAGTCGTGGAGTTTGACGCCCGTCATAGCCGAAATAAGAGAATTCGCGGCCATTGAAGGCAAACGCCGCGTAAACCGTTCCTCCTGCCATCGCTCGGTGCGCCAACCGCTGGCCAAATCGTAACCTTCCTCGAGCTTGGCAAGCAGCCGCGGGATATCGGCGGGATCGTTTTGTCCGTCGGCGTCCATCGCGATCACCACGTCGCCGCCAGCGTGCGTGAAGCCGCACGCCAACGCAGCCGTCTGTCCCGAGTTGCGCGCCAGCGAGATCACGCGCACATTCTGGTCCGCGGACTTGATCTGTCGCAGAACCTCGAGGCTACCGTCGACACTGCCGTCGTCCACGAAGACGAGTTCGTATGTCCGCCCGAGACTCTGCATCACTCGACTCAACTCTGCATGCAGCGGGGCCAGGCTATCCCGCTCGTTGTAAAGCGGAATAACTACTGAGTAGTCCATCTCGAATGATGAGAGTCGATTAGATCGATAAACTGTCGATAGCGATTGTCTATCTCTTCCCAGGTCAGATCTAATAGCCTCTCGAGCGAGAAACGCTCTACCACGAACGACCCCATTACGCTGCCGTACACGACTGCGGTGCGCAGCGACGACTCCGTGATGCGTCCGTGGCGCGCCAGGAATCCCATCATCCCGCCGGCAAACGTATCGCCTGCTCCGGTAGGATCGACGACGTCTTCAAGAGGATACGCAGGCACCGCGAACATCCCTTCCTTGCTGAACTGGAGCACGCCGTACTCGCCGCGCTTGATCAGGACGGTGCCCGGACCCATCTTCAGGATCGCGCGACCAGCCTTCACGAGGTTGTGTTCGCCGGAAAGTATGCGCGCCTCGTTGTCGCTGCAGAGCAGAATCTGGATTCGCTCGAGCACCTTGACCAGACCGGGGCGGGTATTCTCGATCCAGTAGTCGAACAGATCGGCGACCACTACTTTGGGACTGAGGACCTGGTCGAGCACGTGTTCCTGAAGATCAGGATCGTTCGGCGCCAGGTACAAATAGTCAGCGCGGCATTGGTCCGGCAGCAATTCCGGCGTGAAATCTTCCAGGACGTTCAGCGAGAGCTTGATCGTGTCGCGCCTGTTCAAATCTTCATGATAGCGGCCGTGCCATCGCGTGGTCAGTCCGTCGCGTTTGACAACTCCACGCACGTCGATGTTCCGTTCCGTGAACAACTGGAAATCCTCGGGCTTGTAATCGGTGCCGACCACCGCGACCACGCTGACTGGAGAAAAAAATCGCGCTGCGATCGAAAAGTAGCTGGCGCCGCCGCCCATCACCTCTTCGACTTTTCCAGTGGGCGTCTCGACCGTGTCGTAGGCGAGAAACCCAACCACAACGATACTCATCTATTTGCACCTTCCACGCCCGGGATTTTCGATGGCCCTAGAGATACTTGCCTATCAGCGGCCGTAAGTCGTCGATCAAGCGCTGCGGAATTGCCGCGCGATCAGTAATGATCGTGTTCTTGAGCGCGTCCTGGCAGATGCAGGTCCGCGGGCGATTACCGAGCGCGTGCGCCAGCATCGATACCGCGCTTTGCGCCTTGTCCACGTTCGCTTTCATCACGCGCAGGATCTCGCCGATATCCACCGCCGCGACGGTTTCGTGCCAGCAGTCGTAGTCCGTCACCAGTACCAGCGCCGCGTAACACATTTCGGCCTCACGAGCGAGCCGCGCCTCCTGCATCGCAGTCATGCTGATGACGCTGGCGCCAAAGCTGCGGTAAAGATTCGACTCGGCGCGCGTCGAGAATTGCGGACCCTCCATACAAAGATAGGTACCGCTGTCATGAACCATCGAGCCGCCCGCACGCGCAGCGACAACCAGATCGCTCGCGAGATTTGCGCACACCGGGTCGGCCAATGAAACGTGCACGACCAGGCCGTCGCCGAAAAATGTTTCGGGGCGTTTGAATGTTCGATCGATAAACTGATTCGGAACTACCAGTTCGCCCGGATGAATTTCTTCTTTCAGGCTGCCGGCTGTGGACACCGAAATCAGATGAGTCACGCCTAACTGCTTCATCCCGAAAACGTTGGCGCGATAATTTATTTCCGACGGCAATATTCGATGACCGCGGCCGTGTCGCGCGAGGAAAACGACCTCGATTTCTCCGATTCGTCCCTGGTAAAACGGATCCGACGGCCGGCCGAACGGTGTCTCGAGCTCCATCAGCTCGACCTTGTCCAGCCCCTTCATCTGGTAGAAGCCGCTGCCTCCGATCACTCCAAGTACGTTTTGTGGCATTTCTCTTTTGGCGCTTTCAGACCGGGTGGTGCTGTTCGGCGTATAGCTGACCGCACGCCGCCGCAATATCGAGCCCCCGGCTTTCGCGGATTGTTGCGGTCAAATTACCGTTCTTGAGGATCGCTTGAAAGGCCTCCACCGCAGCCCGCGAGCTGCTGCGAAGCGGCGATCCCTCCATCGGATTGTAAAAGATCAGGTTCACTTTGCCACGCAAAGGAGTGAGTAGCTTCACCAGCCGTCGCGCGTCCGCGAGGGAATCGTTCACCCCGGCAAGCATCACGTACTCGAAGGTGATTCGGCTGCGTCGTTTGATCGGCAGATTGCGGCACGCGTCGAGCAGAACTTCGAGCGGGTAACGCTGGTTGATCGGTGCCAGGCGGTTGCGAAGCTCGTTGGTCGTCGCGTGCAGCGAGACCGCCAGGTTAACCGGAGTCTCGCCGAGCAGCCGCTCCATCATCGGGACCAACCCGACGGTCGAGACTGTGATGCGCCGCGGCGAGATGCCCATCCCCCAATCCGACGTCATTATCGCGAGCGTGCGCACGAGTCGCGGATAATTCGCCAGCGGCTCACCCATCCCCATGAAGACGAAATTCGTGAGCTCCTCGCCCGCTGCCAGCTCGCGTCGAGCGGCCGGGATCTGTGCGAGCATTTCCGAGCTCGTGAGGTTGCGATGCAATCCCATGCGAGCGGTCGCGCAGAATTCGCAGGCCATCGCGCACCCGACCTGGCTCGACATGCAAAGCGTCACGCGTTTTTCCGTGGGGATGATCACCGATTCGATTTCTTCGGAGTCGTCTAGCCGGATGAGCAGTTTTCGCGTGCCGTCGGACGAACGCGAGACGAACGACGACACCGGATGCCCGATAGTGAAGTTCTGCTTCAGATGATTGCGGAGCGAAGCCGGCAGATCGCGCATCTCGTCGAACGACTCAGCGCCGCGAGCATGCACCCAATGCAGGATCTGACGCGCGCGATACGAGCGTTCGCCCATGTTCGCGATCAGGTGCTCGACTTCATCGAGCGTCAGATCGCGAAAATCGGCGCTCGTGAGCGCCGGCTCGAGCGATACTTGGCGATTCGCGTTCACGGCCAGTTATTGTAATCGAAACGTCACCGTGAAAGCAGGACGGTTTCGATCTTTCTAGGCCAGAATTTCTCGCGCCGCAAAGAAGAAGGCGATTTCCTGCGCGGCCGTCTCGGGCGCATCGGAGCCGTGCGTGGCGTTCTGCTCGACGTCGATTCCAAAGTCCTTGCGAATGGTGCCGGGGTCGGCTTTTTTGGGATCAGTCGCACCCATCAGCTGCCGCCACCGGCTGATCGCGCCGTCGCCCTGCAGCACCGCAACAACGACCGGGCCCGAAGTCATGTAGTCGCACAGCCCTTTGAAGAACGGACGCGCTTTGTGCACGTCGTAAAACTTCTCGGCGTCGGCGCGCGAGAGATGAATCTTGCGCATAGCGACGATCGCCAGCCCTGACGCTTCGATTCGTTTCAGTATGTCGCCAGTGAGCCCACGCCGGACCGCGTCGGGTTTGACGATTGCGAAAGTTCTTTCTATCAAATTATTTCTTGCTCTCGAGTACCGATTTCATCGTCGAGCCGAGGTCAGCCGGGCTCGGTGCGACCGTGATTCCCGCTGCCTTAAGCGCCGCAATTTTGTCCGCAGCAGTACCTCGCCCTCCTGAAATTATCGCGCCGGCGTGACCCATCCGCCGTCCCTTGGGCGCGGTCTGACCGGCGATAAAAGCGACCACAGGTTTCTTAAAGTATTGCTTTATGTATTCTGCGGCCTCTTCTTCGGCCGTCCCGCCGATTTCGCCAATCATGATGACCGCGCGCGTCTTTGGATCTTCGTTGAACAACTTCAGCGCGTCGATATGCGTGGTGCCGACGATCGGGTCGCCGCCAATTCCGATGCAGCTCGATTGCCCGATTCCAAGTTGCGTCAGTTGATACACCGCCTCGTAAGTCAGCGTGCCCGAGCGCGAAACGACGCCGACATCGCCCGGCTTGTGGATGTACCCCGGCATGATGCCAATTTTGCACTCACCCGGCGTGATGATTCCCGGGCAGTTGGGACCAATCAGGCGCGACTTGGTGCGCGCCATGTAGGCTTTCACTTTGACCATGTCGAGGACCGGCACACCTTCGGTGATGCAGATGACGAGCTCGATTCCGGCGGTGACGGCCTCCAGCATCGCGTCGGCGGCGAACGCCGGCGGCACGTAGATCACGGTCGCGTTGCAGCCGGTCGATTTGCGCGCCTGCTCGACGGTGTCGAAAATCGGGATGCCTTCGAAGTTGGTGCCGCCCTTGCCCGGCACTACCCCGCCGACCATTTGCGTGCCGTACTCTTTGCACGCGCGCGTGTGGAGCCGGCCGGTCGCGCCGGTAATTCCCTGCGTCAGCACGCGGGTGTTCTTGTCGACTAAAATGCTCATCTGAAACTCTCAGGCTCCGATTTCTTTCACGATGCGCCGGGCGGCGTCGGCCATGTCGGTGGCGGTAATCACTTTGATGCCGGACTCAGCCAGAATTTTTTTGCCCTCGACGACGTTGGTGCCTTCCATCCTGACCACCAGCGGCACGTTGAGCTTCGCCTGTTTGGCCGCTTCGACGACGCCTTGCGCCAGCACGTCGCATCGCATGATGCCGCCGAAGATGTTGATCAGCACGCCTTTGACGCGCTTGTCTGCGAGCAAAATGCGAAATGCCGCCGCGACCTTCTCGGTGCTCGCGCCACCGCCGACATCGAGGAAGTTTGCCGGCTCGGCGCCGAAGATTTTGACGATGTCCATCGTCGCCATCGCGAGGCCCGCGCCGTTGACCATGCATCCGATGTTGCCGTCGAGATGCACGTAGCTCAGGTCGTACTTCGCCGCCTCGGTCTCGGCTGGATCTTCTTCGTTGGCGTCGCGCAGCTCGCGGATGTCCGGATGGCGGAACAGGCCGTTGTCATCGAATGACATTTTCGCATCGAGGCAGATGACGCGGCCCTCCTTCGTGACGACCAGCGGATTGATCTCGATGAGCGACGCGTCGGTTTCGACGAACGCGCGATACAGGTTCCCAAGCAAGCTCGTGAATTGACCGACTTGTTTGTCCTTGAGTCCCAGTGAAAAAGCAGTTTTGCGCGCCTGGAAGCCCGCTACGCCGAGCAGCGGATCGATCGCCTCGGTCAGGATTTTGTCGGGCGTCTTCGCGGCGACTTCCTCGATGTCCATTCCGCCTTCGGTGCTGGCAATCACGGAAACCGTTCCCGCTTTTCGATCGACGAGCATCCCGAGGTAAAGCTCGCGAGCGACGTCGCTCGCCTCCTCGACGTAAACGCGGCGCACGACCCGGCCTTCGGGTCCCGTCTGGTGAGTCACCAGCGGCTTGCCGAGCAGCTTGGCGGCGAAGTCGCGCACCTCGGACGCAATAGTGTGCAGCTTGACGCCGCCGGCCTTGCCGCGACCACCCGCATGGATCTGCGCCTTGACCACAGCTTTCGGCTGGCCCAGCGCCGTGAACGCGGCGGCCGCCTCTTCAGGCGTGGTGGCGAACTGCCCCTTGGGAACGGGAACGCCGAAGCGCGCGAGAATTTGCTTGGCTTGATATTCGTGGATGTTCATTCAGTTACCTGCGCAGCACTCATTTCATAAACAAGTCGCGGAGCCATTTGATCGACGTCTGCCGGCCCACCGCGCCGATCGCCGTTGTGAGCGGAATTTCCTTGGGGCAAACCTCGACGCAGTTCTGCGCATTGCCGCAGTCTGCGACTCCGCCCTCCGACATCATCGCGTCGAGCCGCTCGTCCAGGTTCATCTTCGCGGTCGGATGCTGGCTCATCAGAAAGACCTGCCCGATAACGGCCGCGCCCATGAACTTCGAATGCGAGTTAACCTGCGGGCACGCCTCGAGGCAGCATCCGCAGGTCATGCATCGCGAGAACAGGTACGCGAACTCCTGCACACTCGGCGCGATCCGCGGTCCGGGGCCAAGGTCGTATGTTCCGTCGATCGGAACCCACGCGTGCGCCTTCATCAACGCTTCGAACATTTTGGATCGATCGACCCACAGGTCGCGGATCACCGGGAACTTTGACATCGGCTCGACTGTGACCGGCCCGTCGAGGCTGTCGGCGAGTTGCGAACATCCCTGGCGGACGCGCCCGTTGATTACCATCGTGCACGAGCCGCAAACTTCCTCAAGACAGTTGGCGTCAAATACGACTGGCGCGACGCGCTTGCCTTGTCGAGTGACGGGGTTGCGCCGAATCTCCATCAGCATCGAGATGACGTTGTGATTGGGCAGGAACGGTATCTCGAACTCCTCGAAGTAAGGCTCCGAGTTTGGCGATTCCTGCCGCTTGATTCTCAAGACTTGCGTCTTTTCTGGCACTGAGATGCTCCCTACAGGCCTAGGCCGCCTTCGGCTCGCTGGCGGATTTATCGACGTCGTAGCGACGCGGTCGCGGCTTGATGATACTCACGTCAACCGGCTCCCAACTGAAGCGAGGGCCGTCCGACGACCATGAAGCCATGGTGGTTTTCAGGAAGTTCTCGTCGTCGCGTTCGGGAAATTCCGGCTTGAAGTGCGCGCCGCGCGATTCATTGCGATTGAGCGCACCCAGCGTGATCGGCCGCGCGAGCTCGAGCATGTTCCAAAGCTGGCGCACGAACAGCACTTCCTGGTTTGCCCACTTGCCGTTGTCGTTGAGCCCGATTCGGCCCCATCGATCCTTGAACTCGAGCAGCTTGTCGTCGGTCGACTTGAGTTTGTCGTTGTGGCGCACGACAGTGACGTTCTCGGTCATGATGTCGCCGAGTTCGCGCCACAGCGCAAACGCGTTCTCGGGGCCGCTCATCTTGAAAATTTTGTCGAACGATTCGCGCTGAAGCTTCAATTCCTGGTCGAATATCGTCGAGCTGGCCGCGCTCTTTTTCGACTTGGCGTAGCCGATCATCGCCGGCTCCGCGACATTTCCGCCGTGCATGCACGATAGCAGCGAGTTCGCGCCGAGGCGGTTGGCGCCGTGATACTGGAACTCGCACTCGCCCGCCGCGAACAGGCCCGGCACGTTGGTCTGCTGATGGTAATCGACCCACAGCCCGCCCATCGAGTAATGCATCGCCGGGAAAATCTTCATCGGGACCTTGCGCGGATCCTGGCCGGCAAACTTCTCGTAGATCTCGAGCACGCCCGAGACTTTGCGATTCAATTCTTCGGGATCGAGATGGCTCACGTCGAGGTAAACGAGAGGATTGCCGTCGACGCCGAGCTTCATCTCGAATACGACCTTGTGAATCGCACGCGTCGCGATATCCCGAGGCACTAGGTTCCCGTACGCGGGGTACATCTCTTCCAGGAAGTACCACGGCTTGCTGTCGCGATACGTCCACACCCGTCCACCCTCGCCGCGGATCGACTCCGAGATTAGTCGGAATTTGTCCTCACCCTGCATCGCCGTGGGATGCACCTGGATGAACTCGCCATTGGCGTACGTCGTGCCGGCCTGGTAGCAGGCGCTCACCGCCGATCCGGTATTCACCAGCGACTGCGTCGAGCGCCCGAAGACGAGACCGGGGCCGCCGGTCGCGATCATCGTCGTGTCCGAGGGAAACGCGCGCATCTCGAGCGAGCGCGTGTCGATCGCGACAATCCCGCGGCAATCGCCCGACTCGTCCTGCACGAGGCTCAGCATCTCCCAGCCTTCGAACTTGCGTATCAGACCTGCGGACTCGTAGCGGCGGACCTGCTCGTCCAGAGCGTACAGAAGCTGCTGGCCAGTCGTCGCGCCCGCAAATGCAGTCCGGTGATGCTTGGTGCCGCCGAAGCGGCGGAAGTCGAGCAGTCCTTCGGGCGTGCGATTGAACATCACGCCCATCCGATCGAACAGGTAAATAATCGCCGGCGCCGCCTCGCACATCGCCTTGACGGGCGGCTGATGCGCCAGAAAATCGCCGCCGTAAATCGTGTCGTCAAAATGAATCATCGGCGAGTCGCCCTCGCCCTTGGTGTTGACGGCGCCGTTGATACCACCCTGCGCACATACCGAATGGGAACGCTTGACGGGCACGATCGAGAACAGATCGACTTGCTCGCCCTGCTCCGCGAGCTTCATTGCCGCGGTCAAACCCGCCAGCCCGCCGCCTACGATTATGTGATGCCCTGGCATTGGTCTTCTCCTCAGGCGGGCGCGCGAAATGCGATCAGAATCGTGACGCTGACGATCGCCAGCACGACGAACAGTGCAACGCACACGCGGTTCACAAGGGTTTGCGCCCGCGCACCGACCGCGATTCCCCACGTGATCGTAAATGTAAAAATGCCGTTGGTCAGGTGATAGACGCACGCCAGCGTCCCGACGATGTAAGTGGTGAGAATCAGCGGATTCATCATGAAGTTATGCATCCGCAAATAAGTCGTCTCGACTCCCGTCGCGTAGTAGAACGCGCGCGTCGAAAACACGTGAAAGCCGATAAACAGGAACGCGAGAATTCCCGTGATGCGCTGCAGCGTGTACTGGTAATTGCGCTCGTAAGGATAGTCGTTGGGCTGCGCGGTGGCCGTTATGACCAATCCATAGATGGCGTGGTAGAGAATCGGAATCCACAGAACCAGCGCTTCGACCGCGATCTGAAACGGAATGTTGCGGGTAAACTCGGTCTCCTTCCACCACGTATCGCCACCCTTCAACACGAAGGCGTTTTCGAACAGATGGAAAAATAAAAATCCACCGATTGGAATGATTCCCGACAGCGAGTGCAATCTGCGCAGCAGCCAGTGCCGCTCGTCCGCCGTCATTCCGGTCGCAATCGCAGGCGCCGCAACTGCCTCTGCTTCAGCCATAAGCTTTTCCTGAATCGTGCCCTAGTTTCCGGCCGCGATTACTTTGTCCATCGCCTCGACCAGTTCGCGCACGTGCGCCACCGAACTGTCGAAGGCGGCCTTTTCTGCTGCATTGAGCTGGATCTCGACCACGCGCTCGACGCCGCCCGCGCCGATCACAACCGGCACTCCCGCGAACAATCCCTTCACACCGTATTCGCCGTCAAGGTACGCGGCGCACGGCAATATTTGTTTGCGATCGAGCATGTACGCCTCGACCATTTTGTAAACCGCGGTTCCCGCCGCGTAGTACGACGACGTCTTCATCAGCTCGACGATCTCTCCGCCCCCGCCGCGCGTGCGCTTCTCGATTTCCTCGAGCCGCTTCGCCGCGATCAGGCGCTCGATCGGCTGTCCGCCCACCGTCGTGTAGCTGCGAATCGGCACCATGTCATCGCCGTGTCCGCCGAGCACCATCGCGGAGACGCTCTCCGTCGAGACGCCAAGCTCAGTCGCGAGAAAAGTGCGGTAGCGCGCCGAGTCCAATACTCCGGCCTGCCCAACGATCCGATTCTTCGCGAAACCGGTCACGCGCTTGAGCTGCGTGACCATCGCGTCGAGCGGATTCGTCACCGCGATCACAAAAGCGCCCGGCGCGTGTTTCTTGATTGCGCTCCCGACGTCGGTCATCACCTTCGCATTTATCTTCAGCAGGTCGTCGCGGCTCATTCCGGGTTTGCGCGGCGAGCCCGACGTGACGACGCAGCAGTCGGCGCCCTCGATGTTCTTGATGTCGATAGTGCCGGTGACGTTGATGTCGATACCGAGCACGGGCGCCGATTCGAGCATGTCCAGCGCCTTGCCCTGCGGCAGCCCGTCGATAATGTCGTAGAGCACGATGTCGCCGAGTCCGCGCAGGAAGCATAGATGGGCACAGGTCGCGCCGACATTACCCGCCCCGATGAACGCAATTTTCTTCCGAGCCACGCTTTGCTCCTGCTTCCGGTCGTCTCTCTTCCTGAAGCTTACCTTATATTCGGGTTTTTGTTAATGAGCAATGCTTAAGTGAGTCGGTACTTGAACGGCGCGATCGCCCCATCAACCGCGTCGCCAAACATGCCGCCCAAACGTGCGATAGATAGCAGCGTTTGCCGACGTTGTGAAGCAAAAGGAACGGGCGAAATTTGTGCGGTCGCGCACCCGCGTGGCGTCGCGCTCAGGCGTGCCGGAGCCATCGCGAGAGCTCGCGGATCGTCGGGCGCTTGCCGTACATCAGAACTCCGGTGCGGTAAATTCGTCCGCTGACGAACAACACCCCGCAAATCGTCGCGACCAACAAGATCAACGACAACGCGAGCTGCCATAACGGCGGATCGTGAACAGCGACACGCTCGAACATCAGGATTGGCGCGCAGAACGGAAACATCGAAGCCGCCACCGAGATTGGCGAGTCCGACGACGTCGCGACCGGCAGAATCATCGCAGCCGCTGCGATCAGCGGCAGGATGACGACGAAGTTCCATTGCTGCGCTTCGTCGATTGAATTGAAGATCGCGCCGACGCCCGCGAAGATCGCGCTGTAGAGCAGGTAACCCAATATGTAAAAGACGGCGAAATAGATAAACAGCGACGGGCCCACGTCGAGCGCAGTCAATGCCGTGCGCAGGTACACGCTTCGCGACGCACCGAGCGCCGCAAGCCCAAGCCAGGCGCTTATCTGCGTCAGGCCGACGCTGCCGGTGCCGAGAATCTTGCCGGTCATCAGTTCCTGCGCACTCGCCGCGCACAACAGCACCTCGGTGATGCGCGAGCTTTTTTCCTCCATGACCGATCGCATCACCATCACGCCGTAGGACAGCAACGAAAACAGCATCACGAACATCAGAACGAAGACGACCACGGCGCCGCGCATCGCGTTGAACGCCGCGGATAAATTGCCGGCGCGCTTCGCCGTGAGAGCCACCGGCTGCAGAGTCGCAGCTACGTCGCCGGCGCTGCTGCCCTGTTTGACCAGGCGCTGCGCCGCGAATGCGTACGACAGCGCGTCGCCAAGGCGGCCCTGAAGGATGAAGTCGCCCATGCGACGAGTCACAAAGACGACATGTCGCGATGCGAGCGCGGGGGCGTCGAGCCACACGTAGCCTTCGATCTCGCTCAAGTTGAGCCGCTGCTCCAATTCCGCGTGTTCGGCGGGAGACGCGGGAGAAACGACCGAGGCTTCATAACGCGTGCCGCGCTGGCGCATCAGTTCACCGCGCGCGAGTTCAGCCAGCGGGCGATTGTCCGACGCGATGACAACTCGCGCCGGCCGCTGGCTGTCGCGAATTATATTGCGGGCTGTCGAGGTGCTGATCAGCGTGGGCAGGATTAGAAACAATCCCATCAACAACGGAGTCGCGACTGTCGACAGCAGAAACGAACGCGTCATCACCCGCTCGAGGTATTCCCGTTTCGCGATGATCCAGACTTTCTGAATCGAGAACTCAGTCATCTTTGCCGGCTATTCGATCGATAAAAATTTGTTCGAGCGACGGGTCCATCACCTGGAATCGGATCACGCGCAACCCGCGCATCGCCGTCTGCAACAGTTCCTGCGAGTCGGCGCCCGGCTTGAGTCGCAGTTCGGCGTGATTGCCGTAGTCATTCAACGATTCGATCGACGGATGGCCGGCCAGGCACGCGCCGTCGCCTTCATAGTCGATTTGCACGAAGAGCCGACCGTTGCGAGCTTTGATTTCGCTGAGGCTGCCTTGCAACACCGCCTTGCCGCGATTGATCAAGCAGATCGAGTCACAGAGCTTTTCCACCTGGTCCATCCGATGCGTCGAGAACAGGATCGATTTGCCCTCGGTGCGAAGTCCGACCAGCACGTTTTTGAGCTGCATCGTGTTGACGGGATCGAGGCCTGCGAACGGCTCGTCCATCACAATCAAGTCGGGATCGTGCAGCAGAGCCGCGATGAACTGGATTTTCTGCTGCATCCCCTTCGACAGCTCGTCGACGCGACGATCAACCCAGTCCGCAATCCCAAGCCGCTTCGTCCATGCATCGATTCGTTCCTTCGACGTGGCAACCGACAGACCCGCAAGCTGTCCGAGAAACACGAGGTTGCTGCCCACCGTCATCCGGCGATAGAGTCCGCGCTCTTCCGGCAGATACCCGACTCGTCGGAGTGCGCGACGGCGTAGTGGCTCGCCGAAGAGCCGCACGGCGCCGGAATCAGGCGCCGTGATACCGATCATCATGCGGATGGTGCTGGTCTTGCCCGCGCCGTTGGGTCCGAGCAGGCCGAAAATTTGCGCCGGCGGAATTTCGAACGAGAGACCGTCGACGGCTGCGAAGCCGCCATACGACTTTCGGACTCCGAGCAGTTCTACATTCGGCGTCACTGCGGGCTAGTGCGCCCAGACGAGTTGCTGGTTCTGCTCCCAGGGATAAACGTGAACCATCCAGCCGAACGCTTGCGGAATGAAGCGGCCGCCGGCGGCGTCGCAGGCTCCCTTGGTCGCGATCGAACCGTTGAAGCCGAACTTTGTCCAATCCGCAGTCTTGATATCGGTGCCGCGGGCCGGGAAGCAGAGATTGATGTGGCGATGCCATCGCGCGACGCTCAACGGCACCCGGTCGTAGAGCTGATCCTCGGTAGCGCCCTTATGGTCGGTGTACATCGCGCCAATCAACTTGTATCCGCCGTCCGAAGTGCGCAGGTAGAGCAGCGACGTCGGCTCGATCGGGTTGAACGTGAATGCGGCCTTCAGGCCGTACCAATTCTTCGTGAAATGAACAACCGGTTGTTTGAACTCGGGATGAAACGGCTTGAAGCCGTCCGCCTCGGCGACGTCATAATCCTTGTACTTGGCAAGGGCATGCTGGAGATCGGTCACCAGGACCGCGGCGCGCGCTTTATCAGCGTCGTTGGCGGGTCGCAGGTCGGTGAACGCCATATGCAGCGACATATTCTTCATGTCGCCGTGACCCATGTTCATGTCGTGATCCATTTCCGGACCGCCTGACATCGCCTCCGTCTCCACCTCTTTCATGTTCGAAGGATCCGGCGTGGCGCCGTTCGAGATCTGCGACATGTCATGCCCGCTCATGTCCATGCCATTCATGTCCTGGGCGACGGCGGGCACGCTAAGACCGAGCGTTACCGCCAGTATCGCAGCGACTTTCACTGCCGGAATTCGTAGCATCGCCAGTTCTCTCCGCCTCAGAGTCTAAGCTCTGAACGTTTCGTAGCCAATGATCGAACCTCCAAGCCACATCCTCACAAAACCAGACGGTCCTAACTCTTGCCCGGACTATTCCAAGGTGAGCTTGGATTCGCACTATTGGCGGGGGCCACGTTCAGAGTCAAGATTCCCTCTTTACAGATTTTACAGATAGTTTCGTGCTCTGGTTCGTGCCAACATAACCTGCGACGCGCACGAAAAACGCCTGATCGGAGGGGAGTATGCACAGCGGGGAGCGGTACTCGGCGAAACGCCCGATACCGAAGCTAGGTCTGTCAGCGGCATCCGCCGCGATGCTGGCCGGGGCGCTGGCAGTCGGCAGCTCCGGATGCGCCGCGTTGCCGTTTCTTACCGTCATTCCATCGATAGTCAGCTTTGCGTACAACGCCTCCACCAAGAAGAGTGACGACGCTACCAACCCGGACGCGAAGGAGGAGGAAGCCGAGGCGGCCGCGGACTCGAACAAGCCTGAGCCCAAGCTAACCTCCGAAAATGTCTGTCACCTGATGGCGCTGGCGCGGCCCGACTTGATGGTGGTTGAGTTGCGCAAGAGCATCTCGGGCGCTCCCGAGTACCGCGAACTCCGGCTGCAGAGCGGGACTGCGGACGAAGCGCACTGGAATCCTGTGGTTGACAGCGACACCACGCCGAACGGATGGCGTCCGGCGGTGAATTTCCTCCAGATGGGCTTCAACCCGCCGCTGACCGATGTGATCCCGCGCGTCGGGACCTGCTACCTGGCGTATGCTCCGATTACTTCAGACTCAAACGGTCTCAGTGAGGTAGCGGAATTCAAGTCCGAGTCCGGAGATGCGTCGGGGGCATTCTCCTGGGAGGGACGCTCGTATCAATACAAGGTAGCGCGCACCCTCCCCTGCCTTAGTCCGACTTCCTCCTAGCGAAGCGGATCAACTACCTTTCCGTCAGCTTGCTTTTGCTGCCGGGCTGGCCGCGAGTGCCGGCTGCTCTTTCTTCCTGAGTCCAAACAACGCAGCGACCAGGCATGCGCCAATTAGAATCGACATCCCACCCGGGCCGGCGAAAAAGTACTCCCAGCCGATTGCACTCAATAGGATCTCGGCTACAAGAATAGTTACGATCAGGGGCACTGCTTGCCTGGGTGTGGTCCTGCTCAGATTGCTTAGCTGCCAGATCAGTACGGCCAGCACCGCGAACACGACTGTGATGCATAACTCATAGCCTTGGTAGAAGTCCCAATGGCTGCGAGTGACTCCTGCGATCTGGAAATGAAAAGACTGCATCGCGGCAAACACGGCTTCTTCGGTCGGTCCGCGGCTGGGAGAGTCCATCGACGCGATCGTGTGAAACACCGCGCCTAGGCCTTGAAGCGCAGCTCCTATTCTCAACCAGGTCCATGGTTTCATGACGTGACCTCCTTCACAGGACGCAAGCTCACAGCGGCGGTGTCACTATCGCCTCTTTCCATCCGGGCTGCGACGATAGCGCGCCGTACCATCGATTTATCTCCGTATACTTCGCGACCGGGTATTGCGCCAGTTGCGACACCGCCATCCACGCGCCGACGGAATAGTCGGCAATCGTGAGATCGTTGCCCGTTAACCATTTGCGGCCTTTGAGGCATCCGTCGAGCACCCCGCCGAATCGATGGAATTCACTCTGGCCTCGTTCGATTTCAGCAGGATCCGGATCGCCGCCTCCGAAGATTCGCTTGAGAAGGTTCTCCCTGATCAAAATGCTGCAACCGTTGGGCGCCCAATGAGCACCCTCCCACGACATCCATCGCAGCACATCCGCCTGCGGCTTCGAATCTGAAGGCCACAAGCCGAGCTCCGGCTTCTTCGCGGCCAGGTACTGCAGGATTGCATTCGACTCCCACAGCACGAAGCCGTCGTCCTCGAGCACCGGCATCAGCTTGTTGGGATTGAGTGCAGCGAACTCAGGCGTCATGTGATCGCCCTTGGAAAAATCGAGCACGCGTATGTCGCAGGGGAGATTCAGATAATTCTTGAGCGCCACAACTTTGAGCGCTCGCGGCGACGGTGGCGCAATCTGCAGTTTCATATTCATCTCTCCTATATGAGTTGTTGACGTTGTTGCCCGTCAGGCCACGTCCGCTCGTGCGGTGAATCGCTCCAGAATCATGCCCCATCCGTCGGAATAGCCCTGGCCCTGCTTCTGCATGATCGGTCCTGCTTCCCATCCACGATGCTCGAGCTCGATGCGAGTGCCCGAGCCGTCGGCTGCGAATTTAACTTCCACTTCGGTTGGCGCCTCCCAACCGGGATCTTTCCAGGTGAACGCGACGACGTGCGGAGGTTGAAACGCGGTAATACGGCCTACTTCGAATTCGGTGCCGTCGGTAAAGCGCTCGAAGAACCTGCCGCCGACGCGACCTTCGATAAAAATGTCCTTGGCCTTTTCGCCGCCGAACGAAAATCCCTCTTTCAGCGGCCACCATTTGCCGATTTCCTGGGTGAAGACTCGGAACACGGTCTCCGGTGAGCGCTCAACTCGAATCGACTTTCGAATCGTCATCGGTTTTCCTCCACGTAGCGTTTGAATGCGTTCAGTGTGCTATCCCAGAACGCGCCTACGTCTTCCAATGTTTTGATCAATTCCTGAACAGCGAGTTGGCCGCGCGGCGCGAGCTCGTAGATCCGTTCCCGCCCCACTTTCTTTGCCCGGATAAGACCGGCCCGCCCCAGCTTCCGGGTGTGCTTGCAAATCGCCGGGCGGCTGATCGCAAACCCGCGCGCGAGCTCTCCCGCGCGGCAGGGTTTGTCGGCAAGACGCCGCAGCAATTCCCTGCGGGTGGAATCGGCCAGCGCTCCGATGGTCGCATCTATCGGCATTGGCAAAATATGTAACCTAAGGGTTACACGTTTGTCAAGCCTTCAAACGGGGCGACAGACCACAGCAAAAAAGAATGTGCGGCGCGTCAGACAATCGCGCCGCACAATTGTCCCGCACCCTCGCCCGCTAACGGGCGAGGGTGCGGCAATGGAAGAAAAAACTAAACCTATATATTGTCGACGATTGCTTTGCCGAATTCCGAGCACTTCAGCAGCTTCGCGCCGGTCATCAGCCGCTCGAAATCGTAGGTCACTTCTTTCTTGGCAATGGTCTTCTCGAGGCCTCGAATAATGCCGTCGGCAACTTCCTGCCATCCCATGTGCTCGAACATCAACACGCCCGACAGGATTACCGAGCCCGGGTTCACCTTGTCCTGGTTAGCATACTTCGGCGCGGTGCCGTGCGTCGCTTCGAAGATCGCATGACCTGTGAGGTAGTTGATGTTGGCTCCGGGAGCGATTCCGATTCCGCCGACCTGCGCTGCCAGCGCGTCGGAGAGATAGTCACCGTTCAGATTCATCGTGGCGACGACGTCGAATTCATCGGGGCGCGTCAGCACCTGTTGCAGCGTGATATCCGCGATCGCATCCTTGACCAGCAATTCGCCGGCGGGCGGCTTGCCGTTGCAATCGTCCCATCCCACCGCCTTGCCCTTGTATTCGCGGCGGACGAGTTCGTAGCCCCAATCGCGGAACGCACCCTCCGTGTACTTCATGATGTTGCCCTTGTGGACCAGGGTCACGCTCTTGCGCTTGTGACGAATCGCGTAATCGAGCGCGGCGCGAATCAGGCGCTCGCTGCCCTCGCGCGAGACCGGCTTGATGCCGATTCCGGAAGTATTGGGGAAGCGAATCTTCTTAACGCCCATCTCGTCCTGCAGAAACTTGATGAGCTTCTTTGCCTCGGGTGACTCCGCTGGCCATTCGATTCCCGCGTAGATGTCCTCGGTGTTCTCTCGGAAGATCACGACGTCGAGTTTTTCGGGATGCTTGACGGGACTCGGTACGCCGGCGAAGTAGCGCACCGGACGCAGGCACACGTAAAGATCGAGCATCTGGCGCAGCGCGACGTTGAGCGAGCGGATGCCGCCGCCAATCGGAGTCGTCAGCGGACCCTTGATGCCCACAAGGAATTCGCGGAACGCCTCGACGGTTTCGTCGGGCAGCCAGTTCTTCCACTGGTTGAACGGCTTCTCGCCCGCGAACACTTCCATCCAGGCAATCTGACGCTTGCCGCCGTAAATTTTCTTGACCGCGTTGTCGAAAACGTACCGCGACGCGCGCCAGATGTCGGGGCCAGTGCCGTCGCCTTCGATAAACGGAATGATCGGGCGGTCGGGAACTTTCAGAGTGTGATTGGCGCCAAGGGTAATCTTTTCGCCGTTGCTGGGAACCTTAATGTGCTCGTATGCCATCGGTGTCGCAATTCGCCTCGTATTTCAGTGATTGAGCGGAACGCGAGACGCGCTTTTTTCGTTTTTTCCAGCGCGTCCCGCACCGCTCAGAGTATCCGGCTATCATATAGCAAAGGATTGGTGATGCCAGTATCGAAGATCGGCCGAGCTTCGTTAACGCAGTCGGTCTGATCGCGCTATACTCGCGCCGATAAATCACGCGGAGCATCCGATGGATTTTACTTACACGCCAGAACAGGAAAAATTTCGCGCCGAATTAGCGGGTTGGCTCGAAAAGAACTCCGCCGAGGCCTTTGGGCGCAAGGGCGAGGGTCTCGGCGGCTCGACCGCCAGCCTGCTCGACGTTCGCGATGACGAACGCTGGAACCAGCTGCTCGACTACCACAAGCGGCTCTACAAGGCCGGCTACGTCGCGCTGCACTGGCCCAAGGAATGGGGCGGTGGCGGCGCGAGCATGATCGACCAGGCTATTTACCAGGACGAGGTCCTGCGGCTCGGGCTGCCGCTGTACGGCGCCAACCAGCTCGCGATCGATCGAATCGGTCCGACCATCATGCATCTCGGCACCGAGCAGCAGAAAAAACGCTACCTGCTCAAGATGCTGACCGGCGAGGAAATCTGGTGCCAGGGTTATTCAGAACCCGGCGCAGGATCCGATCTTGCGGGATTGCAGACGCGCGCGGTACTCGACGGCGACACTTTCGTAGTTAACGGTCAAAAAGTCTGGACGAGTTTGGCCCATCGCGCGGACTGGCAGGTGCTGCTGGTGCGCACCGATCCCGCCGCGCCCAAGCACAAGGGGATTTCGTACCTGCTGGTCGATATGCATAGTCCCGGGATCACGGTGCGTCCGCTCGTTCAGATCACGGGCGACGCCGGATTCAACGAGGTCTTTTACGACAACGTTCGCGTGCCGAAGGAAAACCTCGTCGGAGAGCTGAATGCGGGATGGCAGGTGTCGATCGCAACGCTCATGTACGAGCGCGTTTCCGGGGGCACGCGGCATCCGGTGGAACGAACGATCGGAGAACTGATCGATCTTGCGAAGAAAGTTGAGTTCCAGGGGGTTCCTGCCCAGCAACATCCTTACGTGCGCCAAAAGCTCGCGCAGTTCGCGACTGAGGCGCGATGCCTGCGGCTGTCGCGCTACCGCTCGCTGTCGGCGCAGCTCAAGGGCAAGGTGCCGGGGGCGGAGAGTTCATTTGGCAAACTGTTCGCGACCGAGCTGAACCTGCGCGTCGCGATGTTTGCCGATGAGATGCTCGGTGCGTTCGCCAATGTCGAAGGCGGCAGCCTCGGCGCGGTCGAAGGCGGCCGCTGGATGCATCGGACGCTCGCGGCGCGCGGACTTACGATTGCGGCGGGCTCGAGCGAGATTCAGCACAACATCATCGGCGAGCGGGTCCTCAAACTACCGAAGGGTTAACCGAATCCCTGGGTGCGCGCGGTTGGTTTCACCGTTCGACACTCCAAGCGAAGACGGCTGGCGATGGATGTCGCGCGTATCGCCGCGCGCGTTTGTCGCCGGTGTGACGATCGTCGCCGCGATCCTGCGCCTCCTCTATCTCGATCGACAAAGCATCTGGGTCGACGAGGGACTCAGCGTCGCACTGACGCATACTCCCTGGCGCGAGATGATCCTGACGACCCCGCACAACGACGCGATGTCGCCCTACCTGGTTTTGCTGCGATTGTGGATCATGCGTTTCGGTGACAGCGCGGCGTCTCTGCGCATCCCGTCGGTGATCTTTTCAGTCGCGACGCTGCCTCTGCTTTATGCGCTGGCAAGACGGTTGGCCGGGGCGCGTGCCGCAGCCGTGACCACGATTTTGTTTACGATCAACGTTTTTTCGATTCGCTATGCCCAGGAAGCGCGCTGCTACAGCTTGATGGTCCTGCTGGTCGTAGGCTCCTGGATCTTTTTCCTGCGATGCGTCGAGACTCCCGCCCCCACAAACTATGCCGGTTACATCTTGACCAGCGTGGTTGGTGCGTACACACAGGTTTTCAACGCTCTCTCCTATCCTGCCCAGTGGATTTCGATGGTGTGGCGGTCGCACCGCATCAAGCCGCGCCTGGGTTTGGTCGTGAGTGTCTTGCTCGTATGCGTGCTGATTATCCCGAAGGCCATGTCTGTGCTTTCGACCGACCTTGGACAAAACAGGTGGGTCTCTTCGCTGTCGCCAGACTTGATTTTGCATTTGGTTATCGCGTTTTCCGGGTCGTTGACGACCGGGCGAGGCGAATTCCTGTTGACGGGAGCCTACCTGTTGGCGGCAATATGCGGCGCGCTCGCGTTGATACTCGTTCCCCGGGAATCCGATCGCTCCGGAAAACGTCGCCGGTTTATCCTGCTCGGTTTCGCGATACCAGTCGCGGCTGTTCTGATCGTTTCAATCGTCAAGCCGTCGCTGGTGAATCGCTATCTGAGCGAGGCGCTGCCTCTTTTCATGATCCTGTGCGCGATTGGGCTCTGCCGAGCGCGTCCACGTTGGGTGGGCGCCGCCGGACTCGCAGCCATCGCGGTGCTGTCCTTCTACCAGGACTATTTGTACTACAGGTATGGCGACGGCGAGCGCGAAGGCTGGAGCGCCGCCACCGCCTACATACTCAGCCATGCGAAATCGGGCGACGCGGTCGCGTTTGTTATCGCAGAGAGTCGATGGCCCTACGACTACTACTTGTCGAAGTCGGGATCCGCTGACCCGCCACAGGTTATCTTCCCCGACTGGGACTCGCAGTTCCGTTTCGCGGGAATCGACTGGGCGAGTACGCTCGACCCGAAAAGGCTCGAGCCGATCATGCTGCGAGCGATCGACAACGCGCCGAAACGATACAATCGAGTCTGGCTGGCGATGTGGCCGGCCGACGCTTATCAGCAGGATTCGAACCGCGACATTTATTACCGGCTGCTCACAGCAATGAGCAAACGACTGCTGTCCGCGATGGGCCGGCAATACCGACTGCATTCACAGAAGGATTTCAGCGAGATCCGCGTGCTGCTATACGATCGCGGCTGCGCCGCATTGAAGGCAAGTCCCGGACTTAGCGCGCGGAATCCAGCAGCTTCTGCAGGTTGCTGGTGTCGCCACGCTGGTTGGCGGTCTCTCCGGCACGGTCGTAAAGGACGTTGCCAGTGCGATCAATGAGCGCGATTGTCGGAATGTAACCGTGATAATAGCGAGCGATCAAAGCACGCTGGGCTGGCGACGGACTTCGAAGATCGACGACGACAAAGCGAATTTTGTCTTTGTACTGCGGATAAAGCTGCACGAGGCGTTCGGCTTCGCGCGCCGTGTTCCAGCAATTCGCGGTGCCGAAGAAAATCACGGTGGCCTGGTCGTTGGCAATCGAGCCGTCGGAAAGATTTTTCCCTTCGATGGGAAAGTTCGGACTAGAATCGTCCGAGAATGAAAGACTGGGGGCGAGTTTCAAGTCGCTGGCCGGCGGACCGGAAACTTCGGTCGCGAACGCTATTGCGAAAATCAGGGTAACGACTGTCGAGACAGAAATTGCGAGCGCCTTGATATTTGGTTTCATATCACAACAACCGATTTGCGGGGTTCTATTGTTCCGAGGATGCCGGATGCCAGCACAAAATAACAGTTTGCAAAATTCGTCATATGGTGCTCGCGGTGAGGGCGCTGAAATCGCGTATTCGATCGTCGATTCCGTTCTCGGACGCCTGCTGGTGGCGAGCACCAGGCACGGGATCTGCTTCGCCGCGATGGGCGAAGCAGATCCGCCGCTAGTCGCCGAACTGCGCGGCGACTATCCGCGCGCGACGATTCGGGTCGCCGACCCGAATCGTCGCGAGGATTCGCGCATCGGCCAATGGGCCGACACGCTCGCCAGCTACGTCGCCGGCCGCTCGAAGATGCCGACGCTGCCGATGGATGTCCGCGGCACTCCGTTTCAATTTTCGGTGTGGGAGCAGCTTCGCGAGATTCCCGCTGGTGAGACGCGCTCGTATTCCGAAATCGCGCGACGGATTGGGCGACCGCGCGCAATCCGCGCGGTCGGCACCGCCAACGGCGCAAACCCGGTATCGATCGTAATCCCGTGCCATCGCGCGATCCGCTCGTCAGGGCATCTAGGCGGCTACCGATGGGGTTTGGACCGCAAGCGCCGTCTACTCGAGATGGAAGCCCGCGCGAGATGAATGTTCGCCAGCGCTTAAGACATGCCCTGGATCGGAGATGCCCAGCGCGAGAAGACGTTGCCTGAGATCTTTTCCAGTTGCGGCATAAACTCGGCAGACTGAGCGATCATTCGATCGGCAGCGATGTTCTCACGGACTAAATCTTTCGCGAACGCGTCGGCCATCGCGGCGACCCCATCTTGCGTCACCTCGAAATGAAACTGGAAGCCGTAGACTTTGTCGCCGTGACGAAACGCCTGGCAAGGCGTCTTGTCCGACGACGCGAGCGAGACCGCGCCCGGCGGCAGCTCGAAAATGTCGCCATGCCAGTGAAACGGCGTCATCGTCGTGGGCAAGCCGCGCATCAGGCGATCGTCTTTGGCTGAATCGCTTAGGCGGATCGGATGCCACCCGATCTCCTTGCCGTTAGGATTGCGATCGACCTTGGCTCCCAGCGCCGCCGCGACGACCTGCGCGCCCAGGCACACGCCCAGCACCGGCAGATTCGATTTCACCGCGTCTTCGATCAGCCGGAACTCGTCGCGCAGCCACGGATAGCGATCCGTCTGATAAACGCCCATTGGTCCGCCCATCACGATCAGGCCGCCGGCGCCCTTCATGTTCGGCGGCACCGGCTGGCCCTCGTGAACGCGCACGTATTGCCAAGCGAGTGCAGCGCCTTCGAGTGCGCCAGCGATGTTGGCGAGATCCTCGACCGGGTGATGCTGCAACACATAAATCTTCGCCATGCTCGATATCTCCGATCGCTAACTCTCGATCGTGTAAAAACTACAAAAAGTTGTTCGTTCGTCGCTAGCTATTTCACCGCGTTCGTGCTTTGTCCTGATAGGACTTTATGCACGGAATAACTACCACGATTTGTTTCGGTTTGGTTATTCTGTCCCTCGCGGGTTGTACGGTCCATCGCGAATTGGAAGCGCAGAGTGTGCCGCCCGCGGCCGCGTTGGGAACCGAGAAGTTGCCGCTGACCGTCGCGGTGATCGGCGATCCCAACCTGAAGTTCGACTACCCCAGATATTTTAAAGCATTCGTCGAGGTCCTGAACCCCGGACTCGCGCAGACGCTGCAAAGCGCGTTTCGTGGAAATTTTCAAAACGTCAGCGTCGTCGAAGCTGAGAAGGCCGCGAGCGGCGCCGATCTGTTCGCGTCGCCGAAGTTGAAGCTTTCCGATCCGATGAAGCTGACGGTGACCTTCGTCGATTCGCGTTCGCGAAGAATCGTTGCAGAATATTCATCGGAGCGTTCGTGCGACGCCAACGCACCGGGTGTGTACGCGCACCTTGGAACCGACCTCCTCCTGTTTGCGGCGGTCGTGGTTTTTCCACCGGCCGATTCGATCGTGACTCATGAAATCGACAAGCACGACGCCGATCGGTTCAACGCGGGATTCGCGCCGGCGGTCGCGAAGATGGCTGGTGATATTGCATACCAGGCTTCGAAGGATCCGCATCTACAGGCCTACGCAACGCCGCGCGATCCGTCCGTCATGCAGGCGTCCGCGGACAATCTGTAGCGCAGCGCAACTCCTTCAGAGCAGCGTGCCGCGGCGAGTACGGCCGAGGTGCGTGTAGGCGCGCTGGGTGGCGACGCGGCCGCGCGAAGTGCGCGCGAGAAATCCTTCCTGCAGCAGGTAGGGCTCGTAAACTTCCTCGATGGTGTCGGATTCTTCGCCGACCGCCGCCGCAAGACTCTCGACGCCGACGGGCCCGCCGTCGAACTTGTCGATGATCGCGCCGAGAATCGAGCGGTCCATCTTGTCGAAGCCTGCCGTGTCGATTTCGAGCAGTTCCAGGGCGGCTAGCGCGATCTCGCGCGTGACGACCGGTGCCTCGTTGACCTGCGCGAAGTCGCGAACGCGGCGCAACAGGCGGTTGGCGATTCGAGGCGTCCCGCGCGAGCGTGACGCTATTTCTGTGGCTCCTCCTTCATCGATTGCCACCTTCAGCAAATCTGCTGAGCGGCGCACAATCTCGCCCAGTTCCGCGTGATCGTAAAAGTCGAGATGGAAATGCTGGCCGAAGCGATCACGCAGCGGCGAGCTCAGCAGGCCCGAGCGCGTAGTCGCGCCGACCAGCGTGAAAGGATTCACCGAGAGCTTCATCGTGCGCGCTCCCATCCCCTCGCCCACCACGATGTGGAACTCGAAGTCCTCCATCGCGGAATAGAGCCGCTCCTCGATAACGCGCTGCAGGCGATGGATCTCGTCGATGAACAGCACGTCGTGCGCTTCGAGGTTGTTGACGATGGCCGCCAGGTCGGCAGCACGCTCGATGGCGGGACCGGAGGTGACGTGGACGTTGACGCCGAGCTCGCGCGCGATAATGTGTGCCAACGAGGTCTTGCCGAGGCCGGGCGGTCCCGAGAAGAGTACGTGATCGAGCACCTCGGCGCGTCCACGGGCGGCGGTGATCGACATGCCGAGAATTTTCTTGGTGCGTTCCTGGCCGACGAATTCGGTGAGCGCGCGCGGGCGCAGTGCGAGGTCGAGCCGATGGTCGTCCTCGTGGCCGACGCGCGCGATCAGTCGTCCCTCGGCGGCGGCCGCATCCGCGCGGGCATTTTCGCGAGGATTATTTTTCGCCAAGCAGCACCGCCAATGACTTGCGAATTATTGTTTCAGGATTCTGTGTTGCGCTCGTGTCCGCAGCTATGACCGCGTCAACCGTTCGCTTGGCCTCGATAGGTTTCATCCCGAGATTCACCAGCGCGGAAACTGCTTCGTCTGCAGGACCGGCCGGTCGTTCGTTTCCGTCGGGCGCAGGGCGCGGATGGCCGTTCGGCGCACCGGTGGAAGGCGCCGTCAACTTCAAGTCGGCGACTTTGTCGCGCAGTTCGCGCACGACGCGCTCCGCGACCTTGGGACCGACGCCGGGCACTGCGTCGATCCGCTCGACGTCACCCTTGCCGATCGCTGCGACGAGATCTTCAGGCGCGAGCACCGACAGGATCGCAAGAGCGAGCTTCGGGCCGACATGCTGCACGCTCATCAGAAGATCGAAGGCACGCTTCTCGGTCGGGCTGGAAAATCCGTAGAGCGTGAGCGCATCCTCGCGCACCACCTGCCGAATCTCGAGCGCCACCCGATCGCCTAATTGAGGCAATCGATAGTAGGTGCTCAATGGAATGAGAACTTCGTAACCGACGCCGCCGGTCTCTACGACGATGCGGCCGGCGTCGCGCACGATAAGCGAACCCGTCAGCGATGCGATCATTGCGGCACCATTCGCGGTTTGCTCGCACGGTCGGCGCGCGGGCGAATACGCTCGATCGACTCGACCAGGTTCGGGATACGTCCGCGGCCGAGATGACACAGTGCAATCGCGAGCGCGTCGGCGGCGTCGTCGGCCAGCTCGATCGCAGCGTCGAGTTTCAGCGTCTTGCGCACCATGTATTTCACCTGCGCCTTGTCGGCGTGTCCGTGGCCGGCGACGCACAGCTTAACTTCGTTGGGTGGATATTCGAACATCGCGAGGTCGCGCTCCGCCGCCGCTAGCATCGCCATCGCGCGCGCCTCGCCGATGCGAAACGCGCTTTGTACATTGGCGGCGACGAAGTGGCGTTCGAGGCTGAGCGCGCCGGGAGAGAATTCGTCGATGATGGCGAGGAGATTTTCGTGGATGCGTCGCAGCCGCATCGGTCCCGGCGCAAGCGACGCGCATCGAATCGTGCCCGCAGTCACGTAGCGTCCGCCGGGGCCGTCGACGACGCCGTAACCGCATACCGCACTCCCGGGATCCACCCCGAGTATCCGCATACCCCACCTCCGCGGCAGTAACCCGAGCGGCGCTACGCCGCCGAGAACTGCGCCATCACTTCGTCGCTGATGTCGAAGTTCGCGGCAACGCCCTGCACGTCGTCGTGATCTTCCAGTTCTTCCATCAGCTTGAGCACCTGCTCGGCCGCATGGCCGGAAACCGCAACTGTATTTTCGGGAATCCGCGTCTGTTCCGAATGCGCGATCGCGAGGCCCGCTTTTTCGAGCGCCTCGCGCACCGCGTTCAGCTTGTCGGGCGACGTGAGGACCTGGAATGTATCGCCGTCGCTGGTGACGTCGTCGGCGCCCGCGTCGAGCGCGAGCTCGAGCAACTTGTCCTCGTCGATAGCGGATTTTTCAATCCCAATCACGCCGCGCTTTTTGAACATCCAGCCCACGCATCCGGCCTCGCCGAGGTTTCCGCCGCGCCTGGAGAAGATGAAGCGCAGCTCCGCCACCGTGCGATTGCGATTGTCCGACAGCACGTCGACCATTATCGCGACGCCGCTGGGACCGTACCCTTCGTAAGTGATTTCCTCAAGCGACGCGCCGGCGATTTCGCCGGTACCTTTCTTGATTGCGCGATCGATGTTGTCGTTGGGCATCGATTGCTTCTTGGCTACCGTCACCGCCGTGCGCAGACGCGGGTTGGAGTTCAGGTCGCCGCCGCCGAGTCGCGCTGCGATCGTGATTTCCTTGATCAGCTTGGTGAAGACGCGGCCGCGCTTGGAGTCGGTGATCGCCTTCTTATGCTTGATCGAACTCCATTTCGAATGACCCGACATGACAGATACCTTCCGTGGGACTGCCTCCGTGGGCAGGTCCCGAACCTAGCCGAGATTATCATAAAGATTCGTCCAAGGGGGAATGGCGCAAAGGCGATGGCGCGGCGACCGGCGATTGTGAAAGGGTTGGACTGACCACCGTCCGCTTCTGGTATCATGCCCTGTCGAGCAATCGGATGTACGAGGCTATGTCTCGGGTGAGAGTTTCGATTTCAGGCCTGGTTGCGGCGTTGTTGGTCGCTGGATGCCTCTATCCGCCGGTTACGCAGCCACCGCCCGACCAACAGCAGGAAGTGGTGATTCCGCTGCCGTACGATCTCGCGTGGGACGCGGTTAACGCCGTCATCGTTCAAAACCAGTTCCACGTGCAGGCGCAGGACATGACTAACGGGATTATCGAGGCGGCTGGTCCGCGCTTCACGCTCCACGATGCCGACTGTGGAAAGATTAAGAGCGTGGCAGGCTCTTACACTGCAGAGCCGGAGGCGAATTCGTCGTCAGTGTACAACTTCCTGGTGCGGCCGCGCGGCCCGGAGGCGAGCATCGTCGAGGTGCGCGCGACGTTCAATTCGTCGGTCAAGGTCCCGCTGCATCCTGCTACCGACGTCGATTGCACATCGCATGGAATCCAGGAATCGAACCTGTTGCGCGAAGTTCTGGCCGAGGCGAAAAAGACTCATCGCCCGGTATTCGCCCAGCCGCAGCAGCCCCCGCCGTCAACTAGCGCTCAATCGTCGCCGCCCACGACCGTGCGAAATCAACGGCGGGCGCCGTCCTCGGTCGATAAAGCGGAAGCGCAGCCCGACCTGCCCGCGATGCATGGATTTTCGCTCGGCGGCAGCAATGTGAATCTGCCGGCGCCTCCGCCGGAGTGATGGGACTCGTCAGCGCTTGACATTTTTTTCGTCCGGGATGAAACCGGGGCCATAACTTTTCTTCGCGGAGGACCCAATGAAAGGTCGCGTCGCGTTCATCCCCTCTGCACACAAAATCGAATTCCACGAGTACGACGTGCCCGCGCCTGCTGCCGGCGGTCTGGTCGCCGCGGTCACGCAGACCAACGTATGCGGTTCCGAAGTGCATATGTGGAAGGGCGAGTTCGGGCGCCGCGGCGTCATGCCAGGGCACGAGATGAGCGGGCGCATCGAGGCACTCGGCGCTGGGGTGCAAACTGATTGGGCGGGCGTGCCGGTCAAGGAAGGCGATCGAATCGCGCCGGTTTACTACACAGTCTGCAATCGATGCGCGAATTGCGTCAGCGGCAATCACGCGGCGTGCACCGCCAAGGTGGTGGGCGCGCGGCATCCCGATGAGCCGCCCCACTTCACCAGCACTTTCGCGACGCATTACGTCGTGAAGCCCGATCAGCATTTTTATCGTGTGCCCGACAACGTGCCCGACCTGGTTGCGTCCTCGGCGAATTGTGCGATGTCGCAAGTTTTCTGGAGTCTCGATCGGGGACGCCTCCACTTCGGCGAAACCCTGGTCGTGCTCGGCGCCGGAGGACTGGGTCTGCATGCGATGGCGATTGCGAAGGCTCGTGGCGCGCGCGTGATCGCTGTCGACGGTGTGGATTTGCGGCTGCGCGAGGCGCGCCGATTCGGCGCCGACGAAACCGTCGACATGCGCGAGTACGCCGACGCCGAGGCTCGCGACAAGCGAGTGCGCCAACTCTGCAACGGATGGCCGGACGTGGTGCTCGAGGTCGCGGGCGTTCCCGAGGCGTTCAGCGAAGCACTCCGGATGGTTCGCGTCGGAGGGCGCGTGATCGAAGTCGGCAACATCTCGGCAGGACTGACAGTCCAGCTACCGCCGTCGGTGATCACGTTCAAATCTCTCGAGATCATCGGAGTAGCAACCTACCCGCCCCACTACCTGAAAAAGTCGCTGGATTTCCTGGCCGCAAACATCGACCGCCTGCCATATCGCGAAATGTGCGACGCAACCTTCCCACTATCGCGCGCAGCAGAAGCCCTGGACAAAAGCGAACGCCGCGAAATAACCCGCGCAGGCCTGCTCCCAGATCGAGACTAGCGCTAAGTGCCCGCACGGTCAGGGATCAGCGCGTCTGCAGGCACGATTTCGTTGTCGGTTGAGCCCGGGATTTTCCAGAATAGGTGCAGGTATGAACCGCCGCCGAGGTTTCGCTCGCCGACCTCGATTTGATGCGGTCCCGCGGTCAGGTGGATGCGGCCGACGTCGTGAGACTTGTTGACGTTGCCTGGATCGTGGATCACCTGCGTGCCGTCTATCGTGACCCATCCTGCATCATCGACGTCGATCGAAAACTCGTAGTCGCCGCTCGTCGGCGCGATCAACTTGCCGCGCCACGCGTCGCAGGAGGGAAACGGCATCGCCCCCATCTCGGTGATGTCGTTGAAATCGATCTGCCGATCGACTCGCACGATATGCGGCTGGCTCTGGAAGCATTGGTCGCCCACGTAGTACCTGCCCAGCAATCCATGTTGTCCCGCCAGTGCGAACTGCTGCATGATTCGCTGCTCCATCGAGAGCAGGAACAACCCCGCGATTCCCACTGCCGTGGCAGCCTGCGTCAAACGCCGCGACGCGCCTTTGCCCCAAAGCCCCAGCGATTCCGACAAGTCGAACGCGCCGAAGATCCAGAACACCGCCAGCGGCCATAACTGAAACGGGCCGGGTAATCCGGTTAGTTTGCCGAGATTGAAGGCGACCGAGTCGCCTACCACCATGCCGCCGCTGAAGAATGCGTCGCGGTTGGTGGCGAAGTCGCCGCGCATGAATTGCTGGAACGCGAAGTCGCGTACCGGGTTGTCGTATTCGTACGGAAAATGCGGATTGGTCGCCGTCGCCATCAGCATGATTGCAGCCGACAACGCGGCCATCGCGCCCAGCAGCCAATTGAATGCGGCGGGAAGAAACGCGAGCGCGAGGACCATGAACGGGACCGAGGCGACGATCTGCCGCGGGCCGGTCGCGGTGCCCCCTCCCCACGACACGATCGATTCGCCGTACGAGGCGTTGAACAGGAACAGCACGACGAACGAATAGACTGTCACGATAAATTCGGCGCGCCATCGTTTCAGCCGCGCAAAGTAGCCGACGCCGACAATCGACAACAACAGGACCGGGTTGCAGAAGAACAATCCGCGCTGCGGATCGAGCAGCACGTTCCACAGAATTCGCGCCTTCGGATAGGTCAGTCCGACGAAGCCAACTGCCTGCTCGGGAAATTGTTTGTTCTCGGAGAGTTTGAACGCCTGGTAGCTGAAAAAGAGTGGACTGCCGAAGGCGCCCCAGTTGTACGCGAGCATGATCGCGACGGTGATCGCGGCGCCCGCAGAAAACGCGGCCAGGTCCGCCCAAGTGGGCAGTTTAAACAGCGCGTAGATTCCGACCGCGGCGGCGACCAGGAATACCGGGTAGTCGTTCAGCACGGCCCATCCCGCAAGGAACCCGCTCAGCAGCGCGCGTACCCACGTCGGGCGAGTGTCGAACGTCGCGAGCAGGTAGAACGCGATGAAAACGCATACTGCGGCGACCGGTTCGCCGGTGAGTTCCGTCGCGTACGGAAACGCGATCGTCGCAAGCCCGAGAATCAGCGCGACGCCCGCCGCGCGGCCTTCCGACGCGCCAAGGAATCGCGCGAAGCGAAACATGATGACGCATAGGATCGAGATCAGCAGGCCGGTGGAGAACACCGTTGTCAGGTAAGTTACGAACGCCCAGTAGAGCGGTTCGTGAGCCGCATGCATCGGCAGGAACATGAGTCGAAAAACGATCCATGGGATGAGCGCGGTGAACGACGTGCCGGGCGCCTTGACGGAGTAAATGTGACCGCCGAACGAGATGATGTCGGCGGTGTTGAAGCCGCAATAATCGTTGATCCACAGCACCCGCTGCTCGAGCATCGAGCGCATCAAGTCGAACCGGCACGCGATACTCTGGTCGGAGCCCTGGTAGAAGTAGGCGTACGTGACGAACGGGATCAGAAAGATCGCCCATTCAGTTTGACGGATGCGATCTTCAGGAGAGATCGTGCGGCTGGAGTTCGCGGCGCCCCACTTCATCGTTTGTTCGAGCGCCCTGACAGCGCGGCGCGAAGTGAATCGAAGATGCGAAAATCGTCGTCGCCGTAGATTCGCCAGCCGGCCCACGCGATCGCGGCCAGCGCAAGGAACGTAAACACCAGCGAGACCGGCGAGCCGATCGGCACCGGAGCCGCCTGCTGCCGAACCGCAAGCAAGTCGTAAGTGGGAGTCGCGTTGGGAGGAGGCGCGTCGATTTTGACCAGCGTCGCATTCCTGAAAAACGCGCGACCGCTGTTGAGGCTGCCGAATCCTCCGACGCGCAACGCTACATCGATGTCAGCTCCGTGTCCCCCAACCTTGAGGTACAGCGTCGCGCGTTGCCAGTCGGTGGTGCCGTGGATGTCGGGCGACATGATGCCGTCTTCCATCACCGATATCGTCGCGCCGGTTTCTTTGGCGCCGACATTCTCGGTGCGGATATCGACGCTGAGCTGGTACCATCCGGGCTGCACTGTCAGCGATTGCATCCAACGCCCGTCGTTCGGCTGGATATTGTCGACCTCCATCTCGCTGGGCTTATCGGTGTACGAATGCCAATGAGCGCGGAACGCGTCGGGATTGTTGATCCAGGCCTCGGTACGCCACAGATCTGGCTGATCCTCGGAGCCCTTGGCAAAGTCGCCGTTGAGGAGCAGGTTCTGCGCGGCGGCAGCGGCGCGAAGCGGCGTGAGTGCGGAGGCGGTAAGCGTCGCGGAAATGAAAATTGCGCAGAAAAAAATCGCACGGCGGCCTCGATACGATTGCGCGCGAGCGATCATATCCAGTTGTGCATCCCCGCGGATTGCAGCCACATCCGGGCGTAGTAGCCGGCGCGGCTGATCGGCATGCCGACCCAGATCGGAAAGTAGTATACGAACAGAATCAGCGCGGTAATCGCGAATATGCTCGCAACGAATCGGCCGGCATACGGAGTCTGCAGCAGGAACACGCCGTACAGGCCGATTACGACGATGAAGACGATCCATCCCCATCCCGGGCTCAAGCCCAGGAAAAATACCGGCGTCATCGTGAGCAGCAACGCGAGATGCTCCCACGGCTCGGCGCGCTCCTTGAAACAATCGGCGAGCAAAATGGCCAGCGCAAGGTAACCGAAGTACACCGACGCCATGTAGTGGTAGAGGAAAAGCGTCCTGCCTATCCAGGCCCAGATCAAAAGGTAGCTGAGATAGCCGACGACCAGGAACGAGCGGGTCAGGGTCGGGCGCTCGATCGCCTGCACGGCGGTGATCGTGATTGCGGTGATCGCGCCCCACCACAGCACTGGATTTCCGCCGCCCCAGACGGTCTGCACGTCGCCGACCTTGGGAAAATTCTGCCAGTACGCGATCGGACGCAGCATCAGCGGCCAGCTCCACCACGGCGACGCGTACGGATGCGTTGCGGACGCGACGCTCTTCTCGTACCACACGATGTCGCTGTAGTACTTGAACAGATCCTCGATCCCGCCCCACCAGCCGAGCCAGTAATGCGGCAGGAACACCGCCAGGTATGCAATCGAGGCGACCGATCCGACGACGACGAGCGCGCCAGCGCCCCTCGGTTCAAAGAGAATCGCGAGCGACGGCATCCGCCACTGCGACGGCGCCGTCGACGACTTCATCCGCAGATACATCTCTGCCGCGCGCAGTATCAGCACTCCGAAAACGACCAGCAAAATCTGCGCGTAAGTCCCGCCCATCAGATAGAGAAGGAATCCAAGGACAAAACATGTCGCCGCTGGGTAAACGATTTCAGTCCAATCGAAGGCGTCCATTTGGACCGGCGCGAGCGCTTTGACTTTCTTCGGCTTGGACTCGATCGCCGGCTTTGACTCGACTGGCGGCGCGACTGGCGCAATGGGGTCAGGATTGGGCTGCTCCTTTGCGAGCACGTAGAGGATAAATCCCATCACCAACAAAAAAGTTATCGCCGGGATATAGAGCTTGCTCGCCAGGCACAGGCCCAGCGCCAGGCCGATCCACGGCAGGAGGCGCCGACGCGCCCCCGCGTCGTGCGTCTGCGCGAATTTGAAAAAGAGCAAATACGAGACTGCGGCGCAGGTGAGATAGACGATGTCGATCACGGCGAAGCGCGAATCGACCAGGTACATCCCGTCGCACAGGATGATCGCGCTGGCGAGCGCGCCCGCCAGCCGCGACCCCGTCATCCGCCGCCCGAGCAGATACGTAATGCCGACCAGCGCGGTGCCAATCGTCGCATTGCCGACCCGCCAGGCCCATGGATGATCGCCGAAGAATAAGATACCGGTCGCAATTACGAGTTTGGCCAACGGCGGATGAGGGTCGAGGAACGACTCGCCGTGCAGATAGTGCCGTCCTTGCGCGACGAAATGCACTTCATCGAAGACGATTTCCGCAGGATGCCCAAGGTGCCAGAATCGCGTGATTGCGGCGATGATCAAGAGCGCCGAGATGACAATCGTGTCGGTCGCGATCCACGGCAGCTCGCTTACCGGCTCTTCGACCTCATCCTCGATTTGGCGTGGTGTCGCGAATTTTTCGAAGAACGCGCCGACGGCGGCGGGTATTTCGCTCCCGCCCTGCAGGCGCGTTGCGCCGTAATGAACCGTCAGTGCGAGCGCGACCACGTTTAGCGCGGAGGTCACCATCGCTAGCAAGTCGTGCGGGTCCAGGAACACCACGGTGTTGAGCGTGTGCAATACGTAAGCGAGATTGATCAGGCAGGTGATCGAGAGAACCACGAATACGGCGAGCATCTCGGGCGCTTCGAGAGCCAGCGGCACCACGAGCGCAATCGCGGGGTAGAGGTACCGCTCATGCATCCTGGGCGCGACCATGAAGAATCCAAAGATCGCGATGAACGTTGCGAACAGAAAGCGCGTCGGCGTGCGGCCGCGCCACAAGATCCACGCCACGAACGCGTAGAGCGGAACCAGCATGCTCATCCCGAGCGCGAAGTACGATACTCCCAAGATAGTTCCGGAATCCGCTTGCCGGATCCCTCCTATCAGCGCCATCAGGTTGAATGCGTTGACAGAAGTCTCGTGATAGTACGCCGCGGTCGAAGAATAGAGCTTGAAAATCCAGGTCCACTCGTGGGCGATTTGAAAGGGCGCGACGCCGATAACTGCTACCGCGACCAGCGCGATTCCCGACCTGATCCACGTCGCGAAGTCGGCCTCGAGCATCGTCCACAGGCCGAGCACCGGAAGGATTATCAAACCTTGCGGCTTGACCAGCACGGAGATCGCAGCAAGCCCCCATGCGACTTCGTATTGGCGACTGAGAAGGGCCGCGATACTGAGCAAAATGACGAACGTCATCACCGAATCGCTCTGCCCCCAGACCACGGTGTCGAACAGCAGCGCCTGATTCAGCGCGACCATCAGCATCGCGACGAACGCCATCTCGGGCCGGCTCCCTCGGCGCACGTACACATAGATCAGGAACGCGAGCGCCAGGTCGGCGACGATCGCGGGGCTCTCGATTACGATTCGATAGAAAGTTCCCGTCGCGCCTAGCACGTGCGCGACGAGACCTGCGACCCACAGCCCATAGAGATACCCGGGCGGATAATCGAGGAAGAATCCTTCCTGGTAGGTGTGCGCAGGACCGACCGTCGCAATTTGGTTGGCCCACGCCTGGTAGTCGCCGACGTCGGGGCCGAAGCCGGGGAAAAACGGCATGACCGCGAGTTTCGCGGCGGCCAGAACGCCGAGTACCAGCAGCACGAATGGAATCCCGGCGTCGGCATCATGGACTACCGGGCGTACGTAATCGGTGAATGCGTATGCGACCAGCGCGAACAGGATAGCGCCGGCGATGAATCCCACAAATTTTCCGCTGGGAGCGTCAGGCGCCGATGCCGCGGCGATCGAAAATACCGCCAACACGGCCGCGCCCCATCGCGAAAATGGCGCCCGCGCAACCCACCGCCGAGGCGTATCCCCAGCGACCTTCAACACTCGATCATCCTGCTCTTGGCCCACATCGCGCGCCGCTAAAGATAGCGGTTATTTAGCCCGCGATGAACAGTCTCGCAGTCGGCTGGCGACGGCGCTCGCGTGCAGTCTATTATGCGGGCATCGCCGCGAAGGAGAACGCATCGATGCGACTGATCCATACCATCTATGAGCCGGCAGGTGACGGACCGCACCCGACGCTGATCGCGATGCACGGATTCGGCGCCAACGCGCTCGACCTGCTGGGACTCGCGCCGTATATCGCCGACGGCCGCTTCATGGTGATTTGCCCGCAAGGCCCGATGGAGGTGCCGATCGGCCCGACCCGCGGCTATGCATGGTTTCCGATTCGGATGGGCGGCTCACCTGATCGCGACGCAATCGATGACGCGAACAAAATGGTGACCGAGTTTCTCAATGCGGCGCTGCAAAAGTATCCGGTCGATCGAAAAAAACTCGTCCTGCTGGGATTCAGCCAGGGCGGCATGATGGCGTATCGGCTCGCGCTTAGAAATCCGTCGAAGTTCGCCGCGCTGGTGGCGCTCTCGACGTTCTTTCCGCCCGACTTGAAAGACGAGGTCCGCGATCCCGCTGCGCTCGAAGCTCTGCCGACGCTGGTACAGCATGGCCGCGCCGACGAGATGATCGAGATCACGCGGGCGCGCGCGTCGGTGGAAGCGCTGCGCGCGCTGAAGGTGCCCGTGACATTTCGCGAGTACGATTGCGGTCACGAGATAACCGCCGAAGGGCTGAAAGATCTGTCAGACTTCCTCACCGAGAAGGTGCTCGAACCAATCGTCAAGGCGTAGGCCGCCTGGCCCGCGAGCGCCAGACCTGTCCGGATTTGAAGGAGGGAAAGATGAAGCAAGTTCCGAGCGGGACAGAGCTCGCCCGCCCATTCATGCCTGCAAAAGACTTTGATCTCTCCAAGAGCTTCTATGAGACGCTGGGCTTCGAAAAACTTCTTGACGCAGAGGTAGCGATCTTCAGGGCTGGCTCCGGCGGTTTCATACTTCAGCGCCACTATCAAAAGGAGTGGGCTGAAAACTTCATGATGCAGCTCATGGTCGATGATCTTGACGCTTGGTGGACGCACATTGACGGGCTCGATCTGCCCGGAAAATTCAATGTTCAGCCTCCGCGCGCGCCGGCAATGCAGCCATGGGGTCTGCGGATCGCTTATGTCTTTGATCCATCCGGAGTGCTTTGGCACATCGGCCAACGACGCGAAGGCGCGATACAAGACTAAGGCGGGCGCGGCTTGCGCGAAGACCACTTACGTTCGCGCGCTACTCGTCCTCGACAATCGCGACGGGACGAACCCATCCTGCGCTGCCGCCGGTAATTTTGATCGGCAACGCGCTCACCTTGAACCCGAACGGACGCGGAATTGCGCCCAGGTTGGCGAGTTTCTCCATGTGAAGATGCTCGCGTTCGCGGCCGACGAAGTGCGCCGGGAACAACGCGTCCGGCTGACCTTCGCGGAACGCACGCGACATCGTCGCAAACGAGACGTCCATCGCGATCGCATCGATTCCAATCAGTTTAACGCCCTGATCCAGAATATAATTCTGGCCCGCGACCGAGAGCCCGGCCTGCCGTCGCACGTACTCGTTGACGTTGTCGAGATACTGGTCGCTGCCGGTCCAAAGCAGCACGATGTCGAGCGGCTTGAGCGCGTACCCGATTCGCGTGAGCTCGCCCTTGATGTCGTCGACGGTGATGTCCTCGCCCTGGCGATGGCGAAAGTCCAGCCGCACGCCGTCGCCGTAACACCACTCCAATGGAATCTGATCGATCGTGCGCGCAGGCTTGCCCTCGCACAGCGGGCCGAAATGCCACGGCGCGTCGATGTGATTTCCCGCGTGCCCCGTCAGCGTAATCGTTTCCCATCCGAGCGCCATCGAGTCCGGATAGTTGTCGAGGTCCGAACCCTTGAACAGGCGCAGCATCGCCCGCGCGCCCTCCTCGTGGGTGACGCGTTTGAAGCGGTAGTTCCACGGCGGATACGGCGCAGCGTCGAGCGGCACCCCGATATCGATGATTTTCACGCGCGTTTCTCGGTATTGGGAGCATGATTCTAACTCCAGAGAGCTTCGCCATCCAGATCGCGAAAAAAAGGCATGCTAGGATCGCCGCCATGAGCGATGACACCAATGCGGCGCAAGCGTTTGCGAAACTGCTCGCAGTTGTCACGGAACTGCGCGAGCGATGCCCGTGGGATCGCGAACAGAAACTCGCCGACACTCCACGCCATCTGATCGAGGAAGCCTACGAGGTGGCCGACGCAATCACGCGCGGCAACTTATCTCATGTGGCCGAGGAACTTGGCGATGTTATGGCACAATGCCTGTTCGCTGGAGTTATTCTCGCCGAGCAATCGGAATTCGATATCGCGAGCATCGCGCAAAACGCCGCGGACAAACTCATCCGGCGGCATCCACACATTTACGGTGATACGCCCGCCGATACGGTCGAGCAAGTTCTCGAGAATTGGGATCAGATCAAGCAGCGCGAGCGCGAGGGCAAGCATCCGGAGGGCGCAAAGAGCCTCGCGCACGTTGGCCGCGGCCTGCCGGCGATGATGCGCGCAGAGAAACTCGGCGAGAAAGCGCGTCGCGCCGGCATGGACTGGGCGAATATTCGCGAGGTGCTGACCAAGGCTCGCGAGGAGCTCGACGAGATCGAGCATGCGCTCGATCGCGGCGACACCGCCGGCGCCGCCGAGGAGATCGGCGACCTGATGCTCGCAATTGCCAACGCGCCCCGCTTCATCGACAAGGACGCCGAAACAACTCTGCGCGCAGCCTGCGACAAGTTCGTCACCCGCTTCGACGAAGTCGCACGACTAGCAGCCGCGCGAGACCTCGATCTGAAAGCGATGACGCCAGTTGAGATCGATGCTCTATGGAATGAGGCGAAGACTGCTCTGCGCGCTGGCGGTCCGCATTTGAAGCAATAGATCGAACGGCGTATTGCTCCCGCTGTCGCGCACTGTTAGAAGTGACTGGTTATGCCACACATTCCCGTTCACCCATCTGCGCAGAAGCGCCATCGACAAAGTCTCAAACGCGCCGAGCGCAACCGCGTCGTCAGGACTCGTGCCCGCACTCTCGCCAAGACCGCCGGCGAAACTATCGCGACGAGCACCGATGAAGCGAAGGCGCGCGAAGCGCTCAAGCAGGCCACTAAGGTCCTGTACAAGGCAATCAGCAGCGGCACGATGCATCGTAATACGGTGCGCCGCAAAGTCGCGCGGCTGTCGGCCAGCTTGCATCGCAAGTTCGGCAAGAAAGCGTAGTTCGTCAGACTGAAGGTAATTTCTAGTCGCGTGTGCTCATCAGATCGAGGAGCAATCCCGACAGCGCGCCTTCGCGATCCTTGATCGTACCGTTCTTGAATCCCGCATCCAGCGCGCACGCGCGCCAGTAAGCGCGTTCCAGGCGCTCCAACCCGAAGCGCCGCGCCCCTTCAATTGCGCGAGTCGCAAGCCCGCTCTGCGGAGGCAGTCCCATGGCGGAGGCGACGTCGCCCATACTTCGCCGCGCTGCCATCATTGACGCCGCGATCATCATCCGGCGCATCATCGGTATGATCTCGACCGCGAGGATCTCGAAGACCTCGCGCCCCAGCGCGAGCGCGCGGCCCAACTGCGCCAAGGCTGCCGAGGCACGGCCACGCGCGACGCTCTCCGCGAGCTCGAATGCCTCCGGCATCCGCCTCGCGCCCTCATCCAGATCGCCCGGCTGCACCGCCCTGCCCGGCTCGACGAAGATCGTCACTTTGCCGAGCGTGTTGGCGACGGCGGCCAGGTCTCCGCCGTGGCGCGAGATAATCAGGTCGAGTGCGGCGCCCGACAGTTTCAATCCAAGCGACTGCGCGAACGAATTCACGTACTGCTCGATCTGGTTGTCGAACGGACGCATGCAATTTACCAGGATCGCCGATTTTTCTGCGGCGCGGCGGATTTTCGCGGGCGCGCTATCCTTTTCGTAGAGCAGAATAAGGTTGCCCGGGCCGCGCGCAGTCTCGATCGCCTCCGCGAGCGCCGCCTCCGAGCCGCCGCTGCCTGACGTGCGCACGTCGCCGGCTTCGTCATCTGCGCTGGCCGTCTCAACCCGGCGCGATTTCAGGATTCGGCATGCGATAACGCGCTTTGGTGCGAACAGATCGGGTTCGCGAAGCTCGTTCATCACGGCGCCGTAGTCGTCGCCCGCGCCGATTTGAAAACTGCGACGGTGGCTTCCTTCCGCGGCCAGCTTGCGAACGATTGAATCGAGAACGAATTCGCGCAGGAATGCGTGCGGACCGAAGATCACCGCCACCGGCGGGATTCGCCTTTCTGTGGATGCTCCCCGCAGATACGCGAGCGCGGTTTCAAGCGGCATGCGTCAGCGTCTCGTCCATCGAGTGTCCCGGCTAGAAGCCTTCGGCCATTTCGGAGTACAGATTCTGCGCCAGCCGCTGCATCATGATGTCGCGCGCCGCCGACGTTTCCGATTGCGCAGTCTGGAGATCAGTCATGTTTGCGAGATCGTTGCTGCGCAGATTCTGCTGAAGAAAGGTCGGCGTCGTCGTGACCGTGTTCTGCGGCACGGCGCCGGCATGTTCCCCCGAGCTGACGTTGTGCGTGGCCCAGATCGTTTTGTTTTCATGCAGATCTCTGAGCGACGCAGCGACCGTCACGCTCTGACCGTATTGGGTCGGCTCGAGCGCTGAGTTAAAGTTGATTGGCGTCTGCGTGGCGCGTCTGACTTCGCCGGACAACTCCAGATCGGCCGTGTCTCGGCTGTCGACAACCTTGAGCCGGTGATGCAGCGCGATTTCATCCTTGATGTAACGCATCAGCTCGTCGTTGATGCCGGTGACACGCGTGTTGTTACCGAATCGCGCGACGTAGATCGTCTGCGCGCTCTGCGGCAGCGCGTCGCCGGAAGCCGCGAAGTGATAGCCGCATCCCGAAACAAGGACGCCCGCGGCGATCACGAAACCGAGCAGCCTACTCGGCCTTGGATAACGTGATTTCCTCACCCTTCTGCTTGAGCCCCAACCGTCCGGCAATTTCGTCCAGCACACCATTGACGAACCGCCCCGATTCGACGTCACCGTAACACTTCGCCAGTTCGATCGCTTCGTCGATAGTCACGCGTGCCGGAATGTCTTCCATCCTGAGCAGTTCGTAGAGCGCGATTCGCATGACGTTATGATCGACGCGCGACAATCGTTTGACCGACCAATGCTCCAGCGCGTCTGCCAGGTACTTGTCGAGCGCCGGTTGCTCGCGCCGCACCCCTTCCATCAACTGCACGGCGAACTTGCGCGCACTCTCCTCGGCCGGAAAACTTTCGAACAGCGCAGTCAGATCGTCGCTGCTGGCGCCGCCGCAGATATCGATGCGATACAGCGCCTTTAGCGCGAGCTCGCGCCCCTGATGTCTTAATCCCATTGCAACTCAACAGTCGCCAGCGGCACCGCACGAGGTCAGTACAGGCGCCACCGCGGCTTACTCTCTCACGTGATCAACTTCAGTTCCGAGAACAGATGGCCAAGTTTTTCTTTCTTGGTTTTCAGGTATCCGATGTTTCCCGCATGCGGCGTGACTTCGATCGGCACGCGCGAAACGTTTACTCCGTAACGGCGCAGGCTTTCTATCTTGTGTGGATTGTTGGTCAGCAGCTGCACCTCGCCGACCCCGAGATCGCGCAGAATTTGCGCACCAATTCCGTAGTCGCGCAAATCTTCGTCGAAACCGAGATGCAGATTAGCTTCGACGGTGTCCATCCCATTGTCCTGCAGCGCGTAAGCGCGAATCTTGTTCCCGAGCCCGATCCCGCGTCCTTCCTGGTGAAGATAAATTACGACGCCACGATCCGCCGCCATGATTCGCTCCAACGCCTCCTGCAGCTGCTCGCCACAGTCGCATCGCGCCGATGCGAACACGTCGCCGGTCAGGCACTCGGAATGGAGCCGCACCAGCGCCGAGCGTCCACCACCGACCTGGCCCTTGATCAACGCCAGATGCTCGCGGCCGTCGACGACGTTGCGAAACACCACCGCCTGCAGCACGCCAGCTTCGACGGGAAATGGCTGCTCCGAAACGCGCCGGACCAGAACCTCATTCGTTAGGCGATGTGAAACGAGTTCCTTAACGTAAAATATCGGGAGCTTGTGCCGCGCGGCGAATTCGCGCAGTTCTTCGAGCCGCGCCGCCTCTCCATCCTCGCGCAGTATCGTGCACAGCGCCGCGACCGGACCCAATCCCGCCGAGCGCATCAGATCCACCGCGCCCTCAGCGCGCCCGATTCGCACCATCACGCCCCCGCTCAGCGCCATCAGCGGCAGGATATGGCCGGGCATGACGATATCGTCATGGCGGGACTCGTCGAACGCGACCACCGAAATCACCCGCGCGCGATCGCTCGCCGAAATGCCGGTCGTCGCGCCTTCACGCGCGTCGATCAGAACGCCCGCCTGCTCATTCGAATTGCCGTTGTCAGTCGACGGTTGAAGCGGAATCCCGAGCTCGCGAAAGCGCTTGTCGGGTATCGCGACGGAGATGACGCCGCGGGCTTCGCGCGCCATGAAATTGATATCGTCGGGCGTGATCTTCTCGGCCGCCATCACGAGGTCGCCCTCGGCGTCCTCGCGCTCCTCCGCGATCATCACGACCATCTTTCCGTCGCGCAACGTGGAGAAAATTTCTTCTAAAGAAGCCGATGCCATCTGATTCAATTCAACGATGGCGATATTATCACCGGCCACCCAACCTAACCAGTGCGCGCCGAATCAACACGTCGGCATTCCAAATCCGAGTCGCCTCCACGTGTCACCTTATTTTTGTGTCATCCCGAGCGAAGCCGAGGGACCCCGGATCTTTCTCGACGCACGCGACCCTCCATCAGCCAGTCGGTGCCGACCTGCCGCGCTGACAGGTCCGTAAGCTCGACCGCGTCGCGCACCCAACGCGACTTCATCCCCTCGATCGCGGACAGACCTGCGCCAAGGATTTTCGGCGCGACGAAGAATGCAACCCGATCCACGATTCCCGCGCTAAGCGCCGACCCGGCGAGACTCGCGCCCCCTTCGATCAGTACGCGACACCATCCGCGATGCCCAAACTCCAGCATCAGCCGATTCAGCTCGATCTTGCCGTCGTGCGTCGCCACCGCAATCACCTCGACGCCGCGACGTTCATATCTTTGCCGTCCGCGAGCAAGATTCGCGGGCGTGGTGACGAGGATCGTTGACGCCTTCGATCTCTGCCTGTAGATGCGCGCCGTTGGCGACGTGCGGAGCTGCGCATCGACGACGACGCGCACCGGATCGCGGCCGGCGGCTATCCTGCAAGTCAGGCGCGGATTGTCCGCTACTACGGTGCCCGCGCCGACCATCACGGCGTCGCACTCGCGACGCCATCGATGCACAAGTTCGCGCGATTCCGGCGAGCTGATCCATCGCGAATCACCCCTGGCAGCTGCGATTCGCCCGTCCATCGACATTGCGAGCTTGAGTATTCCCATCGGACGCCCGAGGGCCAGCCGCGTAATGAATCCTTCGTTCACCCGTCGTGCTTCGTCTTCCAGCACTCCGGCTGTGACGTCGATCTTCGCGCGCTTCAGGATCTCGATTCCGCGGCCGCTGACTCGCGGATCAGGATCACCGCACGCTACTACGACGCGCTTTACGCCCGCCGCGACCAACGCGTCCGCACACGGCGGCGTCTTTCCGAAATGAGCGCACGGCTCGAACGATACGTACGCAGTCGCGCCCCGAGCGAGCGCGCCCGCATCCGCAAGCGCCTGCGTCTCGCCATGCGGACGACCGCCAACACCAGTGACGCCGCGACCGACGACCCTGTCGCCTCGGACGATCACGCATCCTACCGTCGGATTTGGACTTGTCAGGCCGAGACGGTCTTGCGCCAGCGCGAGCGCCTCGCGCATGAAGCGCTCGTCCCGAACCGCGGCCGAATCAGGAAGCGCCGTCGGCTTTCTTTTCACCGGTGGCGCGCGAGGTCGGCGCTTGCTTGCGTTGATTGATCAGGTCTTCAAGCTCGTGCATGAACTCATCGATATCTTTGAACGACCGATAGACCGACGCGAAGCGCACATACGCGACCTGGTCGATCTTGTGCAGCTCGTTCATCACCGCGGATCCGATCGCATTGCTTGAGACTTCGCGGTCGCCCTGCTCGGCCATCGTGGTCTCGATACTGTTGGCGATCTGCTCGATCGTCTCCATCGAGACCGGCCGTTTTTCGCAGGCGCGCTTGATCCCGGCGACTATCTTGGCTCGATCGAACGGCTCGCGGCGGCCGTCCTTCTTGACGACCATCGGCGCCGCTTCTTCGACCCGCTCGTAGGTGGTGAAGCGTCGCTTACACGCCGAACACGCGCGACGGCGCCGAATCATCATGCCGTCGTTGGACAGCCTCGAATCGACGACGCGGTTCCCGCGATGGCGGCAGAAGGGGCATCGCATGATCTAACTCCGGATCCATTCGGCGAAGCGCCAAGTGCCCGGCAATTTGTCACGAACGAGTTTTGAGTCGCGCGGCTTCAGCTCTTGTGAGCCTCGATATAGGTGACGACGTCTTTGACGGTGCGGATCTTCTCGGCGTCCTCGTCGGAGATTTCGATGTTGAACTCCTCTTCCAGCGCCATCACCAGCTCGACGATGTCGAGCGAGTCCGCGCCGAGATCCTCGATAAACGAAGCCTCCGGAGTTACTTCGTCCGCGGCCACGCCCAGTTGCTCGCTTATCTTCTCGCGAACCTTGGTTTCGATGTCTTGAGCCATCGTGCTCTCGTTCCTCCTGGCAGCGAGCCATAGTTGGGCCGCCAATCAATATTCTAACATCATCTCCATACCGCGAAGACATGAGGTAGCGGTCGGAGGTTCGATTTAAATTATCAGGGCAGCATATGGACTGAAAGGCGCGCGCGCAAGGCGACGCTCAAGCTTTGGCAGTCTCCGATACCACCTTCAACGAGGCGAGGTCCTCGAGCGGCCGCACTCGAATCGTCCGGTACATCCGGCGCATCAGGCCCATCAGCACGCGACCGCTGCCGAATTCGATCGCATCGGTGACACCGCTGCGGGCGACTACGCCCATCGATTCCTCCCACCGCACCGGCGCGGTTATCTGTTCGAGCAGCAACGGCACGACACGCGTGGGATCGCGATTTACTTCGGCGGTGACATTCGCGATAACGCCGAATTTGAACTCGCCGACCCTGAGCGCGCGCAGGACCCCTTCCATCCCGTCGCGCGCCGGCTGCATCAGCGGACAATGAAATGGCGCGCTGACCTTCAATTCCACCGACATCGATGCGCCGCGCTCCTTGGCAATCTCCAGCGCTCGCCGGACGGGCGCCGCGTGTCCTGCGATAACGATCTGGCCGGGTGCATTGAGGTTCGCGGGCACCGCGAGCTTGCCGTCCGCCGTGACTTCCTCGCAAATCTCACGTACTTGTTGAAGTTCCAGGCCTATCAGCGCCGCCATCGCGCCCTGCCCCGCTGGCACCGCTTCCTGCATCAGGCGTCCACGCTCGCGGACGGCGCGCACCGCGTCGGCAAAGCCGATCGCGCCGGCAGCGACCAGGGCACTGTATTCGCCCAGACTGTGGCCCGCCGCGATTTCCGGCTCCACGCCGATTTCCTTGCAATAGACGCGCAACGCTGCAATCGAGGCCGTAACAATCGCGGGTTGAGTATTGGCAGTCAGCCGGAGCTCGTCTTCGGGCCCTTCGAAGCAGAGTTTCGCGAGTGGAAAACCAAGCGCGTCGTCAGCTTCTCTGAACGTGTTGCGGGCGTCGGGGAAGTTATCTGCGAGTTCCTTGCCCATCCCGACCCGCTGCGATCCCTGCCCGGGAAAAAGAAACGCCAATTTCATCTAGTCGCGCGCCTCACGAATCGCCCTTGGGACGATCAGGTGAATGCGCGCCCGCATCCGATTCGTTCTGCGGATGCAGCTCGCCAGACTTGTGCGCCTTGTCAGCTGCCGCGCCGTTCGTAGTCGTTGGCGACGTGACCGCGTCGGTAGATTCAACTCGCACTTCATTCCTATGCGAGTCGTTGTCGCGCGATCGCGAGTGCGTGGACTCGTAGTTGGCGCGTTCAATCTTGGCTGCGTCGGGATGACGCTCTGCGCCGTGTTCTGGGACCGGCTCGCGGAGCGGACCCGTGCCGCTGGCCGGTGCGGGATGCGAGTCGTCGCGGCTGGCCGCTTCGCCTTCCTTGTCGCGGCGATGCAGCCGCTCGCGCATCTTGCCGAACAAAGCTCGAAATCCCTTACCGGCCGGCTTAACCGGAACGACCGGCTGAATCTTCGCAAGAATCTCCAGGATTTCCGAGTTGACGTGATGTACCAGTTGTTCGTTCGCCGCAGCTCGAATCGCACTGCGAATCGCCTTGGGATTCGACGATCCGTGCGCGATTATCGACACGCCGCTGACGCCCAGCAGCGGCGCACCGCCATATTCCGACGGATCGAGCCGCTCACGCATCGCGGTGAGATTTTTCCTCACCAGCAGGTAGGCCAGCCGCGTGCGCCAGCTGCCGCCGAACACTCCGCGCAGGCTGCCGAGCAGAAACGACGAGAACCCTTCCATCGTTTTGAGCGCGACGTTGCCGGTGAACCCGTCGGTCACGACGATGTCCACCTTGGCGCGGTTGATGTCGCGTCCCTCGACATACCCGATGTAGTGCACGTAGGTGGGCATCTGCTCGAGCATCGCGGCCGCGGCTCGCGTGACGTCGTTGCCCTTAGAACTTTCCTCGCCGTTGGAGAGAATCCCGACGCGCGGGCGCGAAACGTTTCGCACGTACCGCCAGTACACGCTTCCCATCACGGCGAATTGCACGAGATTGATCGGCTTCACTTCGGTGTTGGCGCCGGCATCGATCAGCAGGCCGAATCCTTCGCTGGTCGGCACCAGCGACGCAATCGCGGGCCGATCGACGTAAGCGAGATTGCCCAGGATCATCATCGACGCCGTCATCACCGCGCCCGAATTCCCCGCGCTGACAAAGGCACTCGCGTCTCCGCGCTTTACCAGGTCGAGTCCGACATGAATCGACGACCGCGGCTTGGACAGTACGGATTCAAGCGGCGAGTCGTCCATCAGGACGACCTCGGGTGCGTGTTCGATGCGGATCGGCAAGTTGGCGGCGTCGTGATCGGCAAGCTCGCGCGCGAGGATCTCGCCGTCGCCGACCATCACGACATCGATTCCGAAGTCGCGGGCTGCCAGCACTGCCCCCTCAACGGTAGCCTTCGGGGCGAGATCGCCGCCCATCGCGTCGAGCGCGATTTTCACGGTCGTACTCCGCCGCGCCCTATTCCTTTATCTCGGCGAGCTGGCGGCCGCGGTAGGAACCGCAATGCCGGCAGATGCGATGCGGCATCACGGGCTCGCCGCACGACGGGCAGCTGCCGGGGTTGACGGCCCGGAGCGCATCGTGGGCGCGGCGCATATTCTTTTTCGAGTGCGAGGTTCGACGTTTGGGTGCTTGCATGACGAATTACTTCCTAATGTTGAGGTTGAGCTTATCAGGTGCGCGGCAGTTTTAGCGACCGCAGGGCTTCCAGCCGCGGATCCAGCGTTTCGACCCGGCATTCGCAGGTCGTGCGATTCAGATTCACTCCGCAATGCGGGCACAGACCGCGGCAGTCCTCGCGGCATAGCGGACGCGTCGGCAATGCGAGCAGGACCTGCTCTCGAATCAGCGGGCTCAGGTCCACCTCGTCGCCCTCGTACAGCGAGAATTCCAGGTCCTCAGCGCGAAGATTGTCGTCGTCGTAGCCAATCGACTTGGGCGACAGCACGAAGCGAAACGGTCGGTCGCCCGGCGCGTCGAAATCCTCGGCGCATCGCGCACACACGGCCCCGGTCCTGGTCTTCAGCTGGCCCGCGAAGAACAGTTCCATCCCCGCGCGATAGTACGAAACCGAAACCTCAACCGGTCCTTCAAGGCGATACTCGCGGATCGGCCCGCTGCCCAGGATACGGTTGATTTCCTGCTCAGGTTCGGCAAACGCCATATCTTTGGCATCCGCCGTTATGTCCTCGATTCGGATTTTCACGACTCACGTGACGACCTTGGACGGGATAACGGAACGAGAATTATTGCATTTCGCGGACGATGTTCAAATACGCCGGTTGGCGCACGCCCGGTTTACCGGTAGCCTCGGAAATATTTCGTCGGCGAAGGTACATCCGCGATGCCAACCGAGCGCTTCTCTTTTCCCGCAAATTTTCTCTGGGGAACTGCCACGGCCGCCCACCAGGTCGAGGGCAACAACCTCAATTGCGATTACTGGGTGCTCGAGCACACTCCCGGGTCGCCGTTCGTCGAGCCGTCGGGCGATGCCTGCGACCAGTACCATCGCTACGCCGACGACATCGCGATGCTCGCGAGGCTCGGCTTCAACTCCTACCGCTTTTCCATCGAATGGGCCCGCGTCGAGCCCGAGCTCGGCGAGTTCTCGCTCGCCGCACTCGACCACTACCGCCGCGTGCTCGCCTGCTGCCACGAGCACAGGATCACGCCCGTCGTCACCTTTCATCATTTCACCTCGCCGCGATGGGTCGCCGGCGACGGCGGATGGGAAGACAAGAAAACCGCCGAGCTGTTCGCCCGATACTGCGAACGCGCGGGCGCACATCTCGGCGACCTGATCGGCGTCGCGTGTACGATCAACGAGGCCAACCTCGGCGCCTACCAGTACTTGATCGGCACGCTGCCGCTGAAACTCGATCCGGCGCGCGCAAAATGGCTCTCAGAGGCAGCGCGGCGCATCGGCGCCGATCCGAATCGCTTCGCACCGTACCTGATGTGCGACCAGATGAAGGCGCGCGACGTGATGCTCGAGGCGCATCGACTCTCCGCCGCCGCGCTGAAATCTTCGCGCGGCAAATATCCTGTCGGCATCTGCCTCGCGCTCGCCGACCTCCAGGCCGTGCCCGGCGGCGAGGCTCGACGCTATCGCATCAAGGCCGAATGCCAGGATATTTTCTACGAGGCAGCACGCGGCGACGATTTCCTCGGGGTGCAGACCTACACTCGCAATCGCATCGGCGCCGACGGCACGCTCCGCCCCGAAGCCGGCGTCGAGACCACGATGATGCGCTACGAGTTCTGGCCCGAAGCGCTCGAGGCCACGATTCGCCAGGCCAGCGCAGTCGCCAAAGTCCCGGTCATCGTCACCGAAAATGGCATCGGTACCGACAAGGACGACCGCCGCATCGAGTACGTGCGTCGAGCACTGAACGGCGTCGCGCGATGCGTCCGCGACGGCATCGACGTCCGCGGCTACTGCTACTGGTCCCTGCTCGACAACTTCGAATGGAACTCAGGCTACCGCCCAACCTTCGGCCTGGTCGCGGTGGATCGCAAAACTCAAGCGCGAACAATCAAACCAAGCGCCCAGTGGCTAGGAAACATAGCCAGCGCCAACGCAATGGACATAACAACCGACTGACCTATCTTTAAAACACCGGTTAGGTTCCTCGTCGCACTTTCCCGACGCCAATCCGCGGGCAATCTCCCGCGATCACGCAAATCTCACATAGCGGCTTGCGCGCGATACACACCTGGCGCCCATGCAGAATCAACCGCATCGAGAACGGCGTCCAATCCTTCGGCGGCAGAATTTTCTGCATGTCGATTTCAATTTTCTCGGGATCCGTATGCCTCGTGAATCCCAGCCGATACGTCAGCCGCCGCACGTGCGTGTCCACGACGAATCCCGGCTTGCCGAAGATATGCCCGAGAATCACGTTCGCGGTCTTGCGCCCAACTCCCGGAATTTTCACGAGCTGTTCCATCGTCGACGGAACCTCGCCGCCATAGTCCTCGACGATCTTCTTCGCTGCGCCCATCAGCGAACGGGTTTTCTGCCGAAAGAATCCCGTCTTGACGATCAGCTCTTCGACGTGACGGGGATCTGCCGCCGCCATCGCGCGCGCATCGGGATACTCTTTGAAAAGTTGCGGCGTCACGCGATTGACGCCCGCATCGGTGGATTGCGCCGACAGGATCGTCGCCGCCACGCATTGCCACGGCGTCTCGAAATCAAGGCTGATGCGCGCCGTCGGGTACAGCTTTGCTAGCGCGCGCGACACTCGAGCCGCGCGCTTCTTTATCTCCGCGATCGATTCGCGCGCCGCCATGATTGTTCACTGCTCACGCAACGACGCGCCGGCTCTGCTGCTCATGCGTAAAGCTCGCGACTTCGCCGTCCTCGCGCGCGCGATCCCATCCAAGCTCCTTCGCCATGATTCGCGCGACCGCAGGCGCCGCCGCTTCTGCCTCGACCGGCGCGCGCCACGACAACGACGTGCGCCGAATCAGAAAATCGCCGACGCTATGCACCATCTCGCTGCCCACGGCGTGGACGACCTCAGCCCCGATCGCGGGACAGTTGCGCGACAGCGCCTCCGCCAGCTCCGGCCGCTCGGCGGCGATTCGCGCGACGATCGGCGCACGCGTTCCGTAACGCGCTTTGAGAGTCTCTGCCGAGGCGGCCGGGATACTTCGCATCGCAGCGCCACTACCAGCTTCATCTCTCCCATCTAACGGCCGTGCACCGGGGAACGGAGTTGCGAGCGTCGGGCAAATTCCCGCCGGACGCCCTATCCTCTTCATCACGAGATCGACGAGCTTCTGCGCAATCGCGCGATGGGTCGTGAACTTTCCCCCAGCGACAGTGATTAATCCCGACAGACTCTCTAAAATAACTTCCTCGCGTGGCACCGACGACGGCGCCGCCCCGTCCTTCTCTCTGATCAGCGCGCGCAACCCCGCAAAGCTCGTCGCAACGTCCGCGCTGGTCAGCTTGATCCCCGGCAGACTCTCCGCCAGCACTGCGAGCAGATACTCGATATCTTCGCGCTCCGTCCTGACGCTCGCGGGATCGCCGGTAAAATCCGTGTCGGTCGTGCCCACCAAGACGTAGCGGTCGTGCGGCATCACGAAGACGATTCGTCCGCGCTCGTCGGCCAGCACGAGCGATTCGCGCACCGGCAGAGCCGTTCGCGCAAACACCAGATGCACGCCCTTGGTCAATCGCACGCACGGCTTTGACGACGGATCGTCGATGCGCCGAATATCGTCCACCCACGGCCCCGCCGCGTTCAGGAATTTTTTCGCTCGAACCTGCGCGATCGTATCACCCAGCAGATCGCGCACGCCGATCGACGCGACCTTCCCGTCTGTCATGCTGAAGCTCTCGACCGCCGTGTAATTCGCGACCGCCGCGCCATGCAAATCCGCGTCGAGCACGTTCTCGAACGTGACGCGCGCGTCGTCGGCCCACGCGTCGAAGTACATCGCGCCGCCCGTCAGCCCCTCGCGGCTGAGCGCCGGCTCCGTCTCGCGCACCTCTGCCGCGTTGAGACTCGAGTGCCACTCCTTGAACGGCATCCGCGCGAACAGGTCGTACAGCGTCAGTCCCATCGCCATCGTGAAACGATTGAAGCCGCGCCGCCGATACACGGGAAACAGAAATTGAATCGGATGCACCAGATGGGGCGCCGTGCGATGCCGCAGGCGTTCGCGCTCATTCAGCGCTTCGTAAACGAGTTTGAACTGTCCTTGCGGAAGATAACGGAACCCGCCGTGAATCAGCTTCGACGATCGCGACGACGTCGCGCCCGCGAAATCGCCGCGGTCGATCAGCGCGACCTTTAGCCCGCGCATCGACGCGTCACGCGCGACGGCGGCGCCGTTGATCCCCGCGCCGATTACCGCGAGATCGAATTCCTCGGCGCGAAAGCGAGCAAGGCTTTTTTCACGATTAAGAGTAGCGGCCAACGCATCCGACCGTCAGTCTTTATTGAAGACCGTCGAGTTCACGACGGTCAGTCTTCGGGATCTTCCTGGAACGAGTAGCGCTCCTCGGTCCAGGGGTCGGCGTGATTGTGATAGCCGCGCACTTCCCAGAATCCGCGCCTGTCGATATCGGCGAACTCGATCGCACGCACCCACTTGGCGCTCTTCCATCCGTACAGCTTCGGCACGATCAGCCGCAGCGGAAATCCGTGATCGGGATCCAGGTCGCGGCCGTCATGGCGATACGCCAGCATGACGTCGTCGTCCAAAAACTCGCTCAGCGGAAGATTTGTCGTGTAGTCGCCGTCGCAATGGACGATCACGTAGCGCGCCTCCGGCCGCAGCTTCACCAACTTCATCAGGTCCGCAACCCGAACGCCTTCCCAAGTGTTGTCGAGCCGCGACCAGGTAGTTACGCAATGAAAGTCGGCCACCTCGCGCGATTGTGGCAGCGCGCGAAATTCCTCGTACGTAAATCGAAGCGGCTTTTCGACTAGGCCCACAACTTTGAAGTCCCAAGTCTTCGGCTCGAAATGCGGCGTAGGCCCATAGGTAAGCACCGGAAAGTTATCAGTCAGCGTCTGCCCCGGCGGAACCCGCGCAGCAACGTCCGGTGTGATATGCGGCTTAGGCATAGCGGTGACTATTATCTGACCAATGGATCTGACGAAAGAGCCGCGCGCTTCGCAATCGCACCCACCCGCGAGGAACCGAATTTCACCGACCGAGAGCAAAGTAGCGCGCTGCGCGCAACTTTGCGATTGACACTGGGTGCAGGGGTCACCCCTGCCGAAGGAGGCGTGAAACCCACCGCGGGTTTCACATTAAATGAAGTGATCTACCTTCCCCACCCTCGCGACATGGCCCGAATGATCGCCGCCGTAACCTCCTGCGTAGACGCTTTTCCGCCCACGTCGCGCGTCAGCACCTTGCCCGACCGCAGCACCGACGCTGTCGCCGCGCGAATCCTGTCGCCGGCCGCGCGATGCCCCAAGTAGTCGAGCATCATCGCGCTGGACAGGATCATCGCGATTGGATTCGCGACGCCCTTGCCCGCGATATCCGGCGCCGTCCCGTGCACCGCCTCGAAAATCGCGCCCTTGTCGCCGTAGTTCGCACCCGGCACGAGCCCCAGTCCTCCGACCAGTCCCGCGCACAAATCCGACACGATATCCCCGTACAGATTTTCGAGTAGTAACACGTCGAACGACTCGGGATGCGTCACCAGCCGCATGCAGGCCGCGTCGACGATTTGCTCCTGGTAGCGAATCGCGGGGTAACCCTTTGACACCGCACGCGCGCATTTCAGGAACAAGCCGTCGGACAGCTTCATGATATTGGCTTTATGAATCGCCGTGATCGATTTGCGCCGATGCTGTCGCGCATACTCGAATGCGAACTTCGCGATTCGCCGCGACGCGCGCGCCGTGATCACCTTGATACTTTCCACCACGCCCGGCGCGATCTCGTGCTCGATACCCGAATACAGGTCCTCGGTATTCTCGCGCACCACGATCAGATCGACGTTGCGAAACGGCGTATGCACGCCGGCAAAGTTCATCGTCGGGCGGACACTCGCGTAGAGGTCGAAGGTGCGCCGCAGATGGACGTTGATCGAACGCCATCCCTCCGCCACGCGCGTTTCGAGCGGCCCCTTCAGCGCGACGCCGGTGCGTTTGAGCGACTCGATCAGCGCGTCCGGCACCGGAGTTCCGAAACGCCGAAATGCGCTCATCCCGGCGGCCTGTCGATCCCATTCGAGCTTGATTCCAGTCGCCTCGATCACCGCGAGCGCCGCATTCACGACCTCAGGTCCAACTCCGTCGCCGGGAATCAAAGTGACCGCGCGATTGTGATTTTTTGGCGAGAAGGCGGTCCGGCTTTTCTTTTTCAACTAGTAATTCACCAGGCCGACGAAAATGTCGCTGACGTTGGTCCCGGTCGGCCCCGTGACGAACAATCCCCCCGACGCTTTAAAAAAGTTGTACGCGTCGTTGCGCGTCAATGCTGTCCGGGCGGTGACTCCCGCCTCGTCGCCGTCCGCGACTGTGTCTGGCCACGCGAATGCGCCCGCGGCGTCAGTCGGCCCGTCGATTCCGTCGGTGCCCGCAACCATCGCCACGATTCGACGCCCGCGGCCAATCTGCGACAACTCGATTCCCATCGCCAATGCGCACTGTTGCGCGCGTCCGCCCTTCCCGCCTCCGCGCACCGTCACCACCGGCTCTCCGCCAGCCACGACGCATACGCGCTCGCTCGTGATCTCGCATAGGTACTCCGCGATCGCGCGGCCGACGTCGTTGGCCTCGCCATGCAGCGGCTTCCACCTTTGCGCATGATATCCGAGCGCGGCGGCCTCCCGCTCGGCGCCTTCCAGAGCCAGGTTGCTGTCGCCGATGATCACATTCGTAACGCGCTCTAGTATCGGATCGCCGACCTTCACCGTCGCTCCCGTCTCGCCCGCCACCGCCCTCTCCAGGAATCCGCGCACCGACTCGGGCGCGCGCCCCCACACGCTGCGCCGCTTCATCACCGAGACCGCATCGCCAAAGCTGCTCCAATCACCGGCAGTCGGACCCGAGCCTATAGTCGCTAAATCGTTGCCCGGCACGTCGGACAGAATCAGGCCGAGCACGCGCGCGCCGCCGCAATGGTGCAGCAGGCGTCCGCCTTTCACGGCCGACAGATGCTTGCGCACGATATTCAGTTCGCGAATCGACGCCCCCGCTTTGAGCAGCGCCTGATTAACCGCGATCTTGTCCGCCAGCGTCAGTCCCTCGGCCGGCTGTGTGAACATCGCCGACGCGCCTCCGCTAAGCGCGACAATCACCAGGTCGTCGGCCGTCGTCCTATGCAACATCTCGCACGCCAGATGCGCCGCCTGCTCCGACGACTCATCGGGCACCGGATGACCCGACTCAACGACCCTCATTTTCGACGTTAAGGCCGGCTCCGTTGTCGCCGCGGAGTCTTTAGGAACGACGGCGAGCGCATCGACGAGTCGGTCACCGATTCGACGCTCAATTTCGCGTGCCATCCCCAGCGCCGCTTTACCCACCGCCAACATCAGAACGCGCGACGCACCCGCGATCAAATCAGGAACCTGCGACGACCCCTGGCACGCGCCGTCCATCGCAAGCCCAACCAGCCGAGCAGGATCGACCGCCGCGATGGCAGCGCGATAAATCTTTTCCAGCTCGGCCCTCTCCGGAGTGTGTGTCATCGCAATTGCTTGCGGATCTTCAAAGCTCTGCGAACGCGTTAGCGGTTAAGTTTGCCAGCAATTTATGTGACCGACTGACCAGTCTAAATCCATTCCCCTTTCCACTATGGGAAAGGCTTAGGGGTTAGGTTCCCGATCATCCCTGGTCCACGCACTGCCCAATACACCGTTAACAGCGCCCTCTTTCCATCCCCTCTCCCGGTTTGGTGAGTTTTGCGTAACCGGCTCGGCCGTCTGTCTCCTCGCCCTGTTAGGGCGAGGATGAAGGTGAGAGGCCTTTTACAGCGCGCTATTCTGCGCGCGATTTAAGATTCCGCTCTCGATCTCTCTGACATCCAGTCCCCCTTCCCACACTATGGGAAGGGGTTAGGGGTTAGGTTCCCGTGTCGTTAACGACGCTCGACCGTCCTCTCATTCAGAGCGCAGCAAAGAATCTCGGATCCTGCCTTTCTCTGTCAGGGAGAGGTCGCGCTTCCAGCGCGGGTGAGGGTCCGCATTCCCGGTTGCCCTTCTGCGCTTCGCCGTGGAGCTACACCACGGCCGGCATTCTTCGCTGCGCCAAAGATGACACCAACCTCCAAGCATACCGTCACCGCTTGAGCGTGCGAATCTTCCCCGTCGACTCCGCCACCAGCACGACATCTGCCATCGCGATGAACAACCCCGTGCCGACCACCCCCGGAATCGCCAGCAGTTCCCGATCCAGCCGCGCCGGATTCGCGATCTTCTTCACCGCGCAGTCGAGAATCAAGTTGCCGTTGTCGGTAATAAATTCCTTGCCGTCGATCTCGCGAACCCGCGGCTTCATCCCGAGCGCCTTGATCTTCGCCGTCACCAGCGGCACGCCAAACGGAACCACCTCGACCGGGATACTCCCGCGATCGCCGAGCCGCTTCACAATCTTCTCGTATCCGACCAGCACGACAAATCGACGCGACGATGCGGCCACGATTTTCTCGCGCACCAGCGCACCGCCGTAGCCCTTGATCAGATTGAGGCGCGGATCGACCTCATCAGCCCCATCGAAATCGGTGTCGATCTTCCCCGCTTCCGCCAGCGTGACGATAGGAATCCCCACCGACCGCCCCAATTCCTCGGCCGGTGTGGAAGTAGGCACGCCGCGAACACTGATGCCGCTGGCTCCCAGAGCCCGAATGAACGCACTGGCAGCCCGCCCGGTCCCAAGCCCAATCACATGCCCTGGCTTGACGAACCGAATCGCATAATGTCCAAGCGCCTCCAGCGCCGCATCATCAGCCGCCATCAGATACCGAATCTCACCTCTCCCTGTCTGGGAGAGGCCGCGCTTCCGGCGCGGGTGAGGGTCCGAATTTCAAGATGCCCTCTCTGCTTCGCGTTTCGTTCTCCTGAACTAAATTACCGTTTCACGTGAAACACTTTCGCCAGGAAAGTCGAATAAGCGCGACCCGTTTTCACTGAAAAAAGCGAAACTCGCGACGCTTATGGCTTGCCGTTGCGCAGCAGTTGCATGAATTCCTGCCGCGTTTCCGTGTTGGTGCGGAACACGCCCAGCATCGCCGACGTCGTGACGTAGGAATTCTGCTTCTCGACTCCGCGCATCCGCATGCATAGATGCTCGGCCTCGAGCACCACGGCGACCCCCAACGGATCGATCTCCGACATCAACGTATGCGCGATCTGCGTCGTCAGCCGCTCCTGCACCTGCAGTCTCCGCGCGTAGATTTCCACCATCCGCGCCAGCTTCGAGATACCCACGATCTTTCGATTAGGCAGGTACGCGACGTGCGCCTTGCCCATGAATGGCAGCAGGTGATGCTCACACAACGAATAAAAATCCAGATCCTTGCACAGGATCATTTCCTGGTAGTCTTCTTCGGCAAACAGCGCGCCGTTGATCGCTTCCTTCGGATCCTTGGCGTAACCGCTGGTGAGAAACTCGTAGGCGCTGGCGACGCGCGCCGGCGTGCGTTTCAGGCCCTCGCGATCCGGATCCTCACCGATATGGCGCAGGATCACGCGGACCGCGTCTTCAACTTTGCCGCGGCCATTGCGCGCGATCGTTTCGGCGCCATTCTTGTCTGCGCCAACTTTGACCCGGGAACCATTTGCCTGCGTACGGTTCATGTGCCGGTCTCCTTGCGCCAGCGGCTGAACTGAAGCGCCAGCTCGATTGCCAGTGACGGTCCGCCGCCGCTCATGATGATGAACCCTGCGGCGTCACGAGCCAACGACTTCATCAGCGCCATGTTCTCGCGAAGCGAGATCGCGCGCACCTCTTCTTCGCTCATCCCGCCGAATCTGTCCAGATGGCTCCGGGCGCCGCTCAGATCCTTCACCCGGTCGATCAGGTAGGTCGCCATCGCCTCGCGCTTGACCGGCAGGATTCCGAGCATGGTCCTGATTCCCAGGCTGCTGGCTTTGGCGATAAAGCGGCGGCCGGTCTCGGTGTCGAACACCGGCTGCGTGATCACGAAGCGCGCGCCTGCGGCGGCTTTGCGTGCGAGCAGTTCGAACTCGCGCTCGATATTCTTTCGATTCGGATTCGCAACCGCGCCCGCCACGATCGATGGAATCGCTTTGAGCAGCGCCTTGCCCTCGCCGGTGTCTCCGCGATTCAGCGCAGCGACGATCGCCAGCAATCCGTAAGCGTCGATATCATGCGAGACGACAACGCTACCGTCCGCGTCAGGCGGAATCTTGTCGCCGTTGAGCGCGACCACTGCGTCGATTCCAATCGCTGCCGCGCCCAGCTGATCCGATTTCAGCGCAAAGCGGTTGCGGTCGCGGCACGAGACGTTCAGCACGACCGGGATTTTCAGCCGCTCCTTGATTGCCGCGCCGAAAACCAGCCCCGACATTTTCACCTTGCCCAGCGCATTGTCGGTAAGGTTGATCGCGTCGACGTGCCCAACCAGCGCGCCGAGGCGGCGCAGCAGCGGCGCGGGATTTATTCCGCGCGGCGGAGAGACCTCGAGCCACAGCGCAGGCGCGGCGGCGTTCAAGCTGTCGAGAATTGAAGGCAAACGGATTTCTCCGCGGATGCGTGAGTCAGGATTCGTTTTTCACTTTTTGACGCGTCACGCCTGGCGGCGCTCGGTCGCTTTGACCTTCTGGTACTTGCGGTAGTCGTATCCGGTCGCCATCGCCATCAGCAGCGGCTCCATCCCACCCTCACGCTCGCGACGCAGCACGCGCAGCCGATCAAAGAACTCGCGGAAGTCCTTGTCCACACGATTCTTGCCGTCGACCGGCGACAGAAAGAAGTCGTGCAGGCGCGTCACCGTGAAGCGCAGCGACGAAAACCGCAGCTCGTTGGGAAACGCATCCCACTCCGCCAGCGACAGCGTCCGCACCGACTCGTAGCCCGACAGCAGATAGCGGAAGCGGTCGAGCGAGTAGGTGCTATCGACGAAACACAACGCGTTGACCGCGGTCGCGATATCGAAAATAAACTTGCCGCGGCAGGCGGCGTCGAAATCGAGCATCGCCGTCAGCTTCTCACCGCGAAACAGCAGGTTGTCGGCAAAGATGTCGCCGTGGATAACGCCCTTGGGCAGCTTGCCCTCGAGATAGCGCGTCAGGTACTCGACCTCGTCGTCGAGCGTGCGGCAAATCTTGCGGAAGTAGTTCGGCAGCCGGTTGCGCACGGTCAGGTACAGGTCGGCGATTCGCTCGAAGCTGAACCGGTTGTCGATTCCCTTCTTGTAAGCTTTACCGATCACGTGCAAGTCGCCGAGCGCGTGGCCGATCGTTTCGAGCTGGCTCGGCTTGAGGCGCGCGGGCGCCAGCACCTTGCCCTCCTGGTACTTGAACAGCGACACGCAGCGATTGTTGTAGTTGCGGTAGAAGCGTCCCATCCGATCCTGCATCGGATGCGGGCACGGGAACGCATGCTTGCGCAGAAACGAAAGCAAATCGATTTCGCGCTTCAGTTCGTTCTCGCCTTTGACCTCGTCGACCCGCAGCAGAAACTTGCCCTTGGCGGCCTCGAGCACGTAGTTGCTGTTGACCGATCCTTCGGGGATTCCGGTCGCGCTGGAGACTCGCCCCAGACCGTAGTCGTCCGCGAGCTCCTTGAGAAACGGTTTGCTTAGCTCAGTGTAAACGGCCATAGGGACGAGGACGTGCGGTCGATCGAATGAGGGTCTGTCAGCCCGCCAAGTCTAGGGTGTGACTGGCACCTCGTCAACTAGGGCTCAGAAAACCCTGCTAAACAGGGGGTTTGGTGAATTCCAGAAATTGCCGGACACGAGCCGCGATCGGGTGCAAGTTGCCTCAAGCTTTGGGCGCGGCTAAATCAATCCAATGCCAACAACCAGAAAATCCACCGCGAAGATTTCGAAGAAGCCCGCAACCAAGACCGCCAAAGCCGCTCCGTCAAAGAGCGCCAGCGCCGCGCTGGAAGGCAAGAAAGCGCCCGCCTTCGAGCTGCTCGACGCCGACGGAAAAAGCGTCGCGCTCAAGCAGCTCATCGGCTCGAACAACCTGGTGCTCTATTTCTATCCCAAGGACATGACGCCCGGATGCACCATCGAGGCGTGCAGCTTCCGCGACAACATCGCGCCAATCAAAAAACTCGGCGCGAAAGTCGTCGGTATCAGCGCCGACTCGTCCGATTCGCACGGCAAGTTCATTGCGAAGCACGAACTGAATTTCCCGCTGCTCGCCGATCCCGGCAACAAGGTCTGCACACTATACGGCGTGTACAAAATGAAATCGCTGTACGGCCGCGAGTTCATGGGCATCGAACGCACGACCTTCGTGATCGACAAATCAGGCGTCGTGCGCCGCGTCTTCCCCAAGGTCAAGGTAAACGGGCACACCGAAGAAGTGATCGAAGCGCTAAAAGAGATCGCGTAACCGAAGAAATGACGCGCCGGCCTTGTGGCCGGCGCGTCATTTTCATTCTCGGGACTCCGATTACTCAGCGCCGCACTACGGCCCGTCACTCGGCGGCGGATCTACGAACGGGCAGTCGTGCTCGCCGACCACCGGAGCCGGCGCCGTCGGTACGACGGCGTTAAGCGACGGCGCGTTGGTGAAATCGAACAGGTCGAGTCCGGGATCCGCGTTCGCATCGCGCAGTGTCAGATGCGCCCCGGACAGGAAGCGCTGCTCGATGAAGGCCAACATCGAAGTGTGATCGGTGACCGTGTGCGAGACGTAGTGCGGTTTCGCAAACGGTGAGATCGCGACGAACGGGACACGGAACCCTAGCTGGTTGAAGTTCGCGCACATCTCCGGATATGGCGCGGTCTCGTCGGTGAAGGTCGAGCAGATAGCCGCGACGTCGCTCTCGCTGAACTCGCATTGCGCGCCACCGCCCGGCAGCAGGCTCGCCGGCGGATTGGACAGGTCTTCGCACAAGCCCGGATCGATTCCATCGGGATTGAGCGCTCCACCCTGCGGCGCGGGCGGTGGCGGCACGTGATCGTAGTCGCCGCCATGCTCGTCATAAGTCAGCAGGACGACCGTGTCCTTCCAGTTCGGGCTGTTTCGCACTGCGTTGAGAATTTGGGAGACAACAAACTCGCCCGCCCTGATATCGAATGGCGGGTGTTCGTCGGTCTCGAATTTGACTCCATTGATCACCTCGTCCGGCGCGAACGCGGGATCGACGATCGACACCTGCGGCAGCGTGCCCGCGGCGGCGTCCTGCATGAAATTGTGACCACCGAACGGATTCGGAGCGGAGACGGTGCGGGTATGTGCGGCCAGGAATGGAACGTGATTGCCGCGGAAGATCACCGAGGTCGGAAGATCCTGGTAGTAGTTGATCCAGCTGATTTTGGCGGCATCGAGCAGATCGAAGATCGTCCCGGTTTTCGGCTGGTAGCCGATGCTGGTGTTGAGCGGCGCGGGATTGGCGGGGTTGATGCCGGGCGGGAAGATCTCGTTGGTCGTGACGTGGCCGAACGAAGTCGCGGCCAATTCATACGCACGGTTCGGGAAGGTCGGCCCGACTACCGAGCAGAAATGGCGATCGCTGATCGCGAAGGTCTGCGCCAGCGCATAGTAAAAGGGCAGATCGTCCTGGTTGTAATAGCCCATCGTGTCGTTGTGGCCGAAATCCGGCGTCCCTGAGACTTGCTCGGTCTCGGCATTGACGTCGACGAATCCATTGTTGGGCGAGAAAAAGACTGCCGCATCGGGATGGAACAGGTTCGCCTCCATATGACTACCCTGCCAGTCATGCTGCAGGTCCGGACCGGGACAGTAGTTGTCATCGTGAAATGAAAATATCGGTCGAAAGTTTTGGTCGAAGTTGAAGTTGAAGCAGAAAATATTTCCGTGACCGACGGGTAAGCAGGTCAGCCCGTCCACGCATTGATGATCTCCTCCGCGGTCGCCGTCTCCACCCTCATCGCCGCCGCCGTCCATGTCGCTGGTGCGTTGAAAACCGAAGGGACCCTCGCGATCCTGATTTCTGCACTGATGGTACGGGCCGCCTGGGACGTACGGCAGCACTCCAAAGTAGTTATCGAACGAATGGTTCTCCTGCATGATGATAATGATGTGATTGACCGCGTTGATGTTACCGTCGGCGCTGGCAGTGCCGATCCACAGTCCCAGCGCGGCGAACGAGATGATCCATCTCGCAGCTACGATCGCTCTGCGTCTCATGATTCCCCTCCCATCGAACGGGGTGTTTGGATTGGCATGCGACACCCCCGAAGCAGCGCACGCCAGACTAAGAGTGAAGTTGCGTGGAGATGAAATCGCCGCGATCGCTGGAACGCAATACAAAATCGTATCGCGGCGAAACAACTATGCGTTTAGACGAGTCTGATTGATTTATGCGAGTGGAATTTCGGTCAACTGGAGATTTGACGCGTCATGAAGCAGCACAAAAAGAGCGCGCGCGGGAACAGTGAGCGCATGTCGGCTGCACCCTCACCTACCGACCGCGATGCGGTCGGCTGCCTCTCCCGTGAAATCGGAAGAGGTAATCTCAGACGGCCAACGATACTGGGTGCAGGGGTCACCCCTGCCGAAGGAAGCGCGAAACCCACGGTGGTTTCACATTCAATAAAGTGAATTCCGAATGTCTTATGAAGCGGCGGCGCGAACTGCGACGGTGTCGAGTAGATTGTCGCGCAGGAATGCGCGCAGTTCCGGCTCGACGCGTTTGCCGAGGTCGTGCGACGCCTGCGGGAAATAGTAGGTCTGCACTTTTGCGCCGCGCGCGCGCAACTCATCCGCGAGCTTGACTGCCTGACGCACCGGCATCCGATTGTCCTGCTGGCCGTGCATGATCAGCACGCTGACATCGAGCCTCGGCGGCAGATGCGCAATCACGCTGCGCTCCTTCAGTATCCGTTTGCTCGGCCATACTTCGCGCAGGATCGAGAGCTTGGTGCGCAGCGGCGCATCGGAAAACAGCGATAGTGGATCGTAGCATCCCGATTCCAGGATCAGTGCGCGCGGGCGCGAGTCGTAGTCCATCAACAAACCCGCGGCAACTGCGCCATGCCCGAGGCCCCAGACTGCCAGCCGTTTCGAATCGACGTCGTCGCGGCCCGCGAGGATATCCAACGCGCGGCGCGACGCCAGCACCGATGGCTGTCCCACGAAGCGGCTCGGCCCCGACGAATTGCCGTAGCCGGGGATACTCACGCATGCGACCTGGATACCCATCGCGGCGATACCCTGGCTCATCTTCACGCATTGATCGACGTTACCCTCGCCACCATTGAGCACGAGCAGCCCGGGCCGCCGTCCCTGTTCTGCGCTGCGGGTCAGGTAACCCTCGATATGAAAATTCTTGGGACCCATCGCGACGTCGAAGTTGAACTGATCGACGTTCTTGTAGTTGGACTCGATCGACTTGCCGGGGATGTGACACGCGAACATCGACACGCTGAGCACGAGCGCCACGATCGAAAGTCGCGCCAATCGTCGCGCGCCAAGCGGATGCGTCATTAATGGTGAACGAGCTGAAGGGCTAGGGAGGGCGTCTGACATCGCACCGTAATCTACACGCCTTGTCTCTAATTGAAAACACTTTGGCAATCCGAACAAGTCGCGGCGCCCTGAACAGGAGTCGTGTCGAGCCGGGAAGCGGCAGTTCTTCCAGCAAAGTGGCCTAGTTACCCTTGAGTGGCGGATCGTCCTCCGCGACGCATTGCGCTTTGCAAAGAACACAGCGCGCGTCTGGATCGCGTGCGCCGCGCCTGCCGTTAATGTCGCGTTGAGTTTGTGCGGCTAAAGCCATTTCACGAAGGCGAGCTTTCGCGGCCTCGCATCCTTCGTTATGAGGAAAGTCGCGGCGGTTTATCCATTGGCTCAGAGGAGCACTTTGATTGACCTCGCCGGTATTCGGTATCGTGGGCGGCACCATCAGATACCAGCCAACCAGCGCGAGCGCGGCAGCATGTCGAGGCTTCACGAGTGCACGTTTAGCAAGGCGGCGCGCGAGACCGAAACGAGCAGCAGGTACCGCATTGAATCGGACTCGGGATTCGCCGATACTTCCTGGTTTGCGAGCGTAATTTTCGCGCTATTTAGTCCGGTGGGAGCAATGGCATCGCAAGCTGAAAAAGCGTCTCAGGCATCAGCGGCAATTGATTTCGACAAGAACGGCGGCGTCGTCGCCGCTATCGCCGTCGATCATTTGAGCCATCGCGTGCTGACGGTTGCCTACATGAACCGCGAGGCCTTCGACGAGACGGTCGCCACGGGACGCGCGTGTTACTTCTCGCGCTCGCGCAACAAGCTGTGGCGCAAGGGCGAGGAGTCGGGAAATTTTCAAATCGTGCACGAGATTCGCGTCGACTGCGACGCCGACGCGATCGTAGTCGCGGTCGAGCAGCGCGGCGACGGGGCCGCATGCCACGAGGGCTACGAGTCGTGCTTTTTCCGCAAGCTCGATGGGGGCGAATGGAAGATCGTCGAGCAGCGCAAAGTCGATCCCGCCAAGTACGGTCCCAACTACGGGCATCACCCAAAGCCCGGCGCCAGCCAAAAGATTAAGAAGTCGGCCGGTTAATCGCACATGGCAGATCAAGTTCTCAAATTCGGCATCCCCAAGGGCAGCCTCGAGGATCAGACGCTCGAGCTGATGCGCAAATCGGGCTGGCGTATCACGGTCGGCTCGCGCTCTTACATCCCGACCACCGATGACGCGACGCTGAGCTGCCGAATCCTGCGGCCGCAGGAGATGCCGCGGTATATCGCCGACGGCTCGCTCGACGCAGGCATTACGGGCAGCGATTGGATTGTCGAGAACAACGTGAAGCTCGAGCGGGTCGAGAGCTTTATCTATGCCAAGGCTACGCTGACGCCTTCGCGATGGGTGCTGTGCGTGCGCAACGACTCGCCGGTCAAGCGGCTGGAGGATCTGCAAGGCAAACGAATTTCGACCGAGCTGGTGCAGTTCGTCACGCGAATCCTGGCCGAGCGCAAGGTCAAAGCGGACGTTGAATTTTCATGGGGTGCGACCGAGGCCAAGGTGGCCGAGGGAATTGTCGACGCTGCGGTCGACGTCACCGAGACCGGCTCGTCGCTGCGCGCCAACGGACTGCGCATCGTCGAGGAACTGCTCGTCTCGAATCCGGTGCTAGTCGCCAATCCGGCATCGTGGGCCGATCCATGGAAGCAGGCGAAGATTCGCCAGCTGGGAATCCTGATTCGCGGCGCACTCGACGCCGAGAACCGGGTCGGCATCAAGATGAACGTCGCCAAAGAAAATCTCGAAAAAGTGATCGCACTGCTGCCGTCGATCACGGCGCCGACAATTTCGCATCTCTATCCCTCCAAGGCGTTGAAGGGCGTCGAATGGCTGGCGGTCGAGACGGTGATCGCGGAGCACACGGTGCGCGAGCTGTTCCCGAAGCTGCTCGAGGCGGGCGCCGTGGGAATCGTCGAGTTCCCGCTGAATAAGATTATCGGCTGAGATTTTTTCCTCGCCTCTCTCTATCAGGGAGAAGCCGCGCTTACAGCGCGGGTGAGGGTCCGAATAACCAAGACGACCTTCCGTGACTTGGTCGCGCCGCAGAACCCTCACCTACCAGCCGCTGCGCGTCTGGCCTCCTCTCCCGTGAAATAACGGGCGAGGTATCAGAGAGTTTCTTTCTCGCGTTAGTTGTGGCACAACAAGAATACTCACCAACGGAGGTCGGCATCATGGGTTTGCCCAACGGAGTGCATCACCTCGCTATCTGCACCAAGGACATCAAGAAGCAGATTGACTACTTCTCGCAGGTCGTCGGGATGGAACTGGTCGCGCTGTACTGGATGCATGGCGTGGACAACACCTTCCACGGCTTCATGAAGCTGAGCGACAGCTCGTCGATCGCATTCGTGCAGCATCCCGATATCGCCAGGATTCAACCGATCAAAGGCGTCTCGCACGCCGGGCATACGTCGCAGAACGTCGCGCCGGGCGCGATGCAGCATCTGGCGCTCAACGTCGATAGTTACGACGACCTGATGGCGATACGCGACCGCGTCCGCTCCCACGGCCACTGGGTGATGGGCCCGCTCGATCACGGTTTCTGCAAATCCATCTACCTGGCCGCGCCCGAAGGAATTATGCTCGAGTTCTCGACCTCCGAAGGCGGCTCGATCGACGCGGAAGCGTGGATCGATCCCGAGGTGCAGGCCTTGGCGGGAATCAGCGCGGACGAAGTCGAGAAGTACAAGCATCCCGCAGCGTTCGAATCGAAGGGAGGCAAGATCCCGCAGCCCAAACCGGATCCGTCGAAGCCGTTGATGGATTTTCCTCCCGACGAGCGCATCTGGACGACGAGCGACGAGGAAGTGACGCGCCGGATGAGCGAGACGACGCCGCCGGTGCAGAAAAAGCCGAAGGCCGCGTAGGCACTTAACAAGGATGACGATCTCAGCCTCCCACGTTCGTCGGGGGAGGCCAACGTGCGTCTGCGCGCGGCGGGTGGGGACCTTGGTTTGCTGAATTTCTGGAGGCTGCTCGTATCGCCGAGGAAGTGCCGCGCACCAGACAATCGCGCGACACAGTTGTCCCCCTCCCTGACCCTCCCCCGACGAACGTGGGAGGGAACCGGATTGTGCTATATGCGATTCGCATGAAGACTCTCCGCACTGAGACGCGCAACGGCGTCGGCGCTATCACCCTCACGCGCGCCGCCGAGTACAACACGATCACGCCGGAACTGCGCGACGAGTTGTCCGCCGCAATCGATCGTGCCGACGCCGACCACGAAGTTCACGTGATCCTTCTGCGCGCCGAGGGTCCAGCGTTCTGCGCCGGCTACGCACTCGAAGGATCGACGCGCGCGCAGGCAGGAGAGGCTTCACGCAAGCGCGTGTGGGATTCCATCGCCGACTACGGGATGATCTCGCAATACGTCAACGTGTACATGAAGCTGTGGTACGCGAAGAAACCGACCATCGCCGCGGTTCACGGATGGTGTATCGGAGGCGGCACCGACATGGTGCTCTGCGCCGACTTGATAGTCGCCGGCGAGTCCGCGTCGTTCGGCTATCCGCCGTCGCGCGTGTGGGGCACGCCCGACCACCGCCATGTGGGTCTATCGGATGGGCCTCGAACGCGCCAAGCGCTACCTGCTGACCGGCGACGAAATTCCCGCAGTCGAGGCCGCACGCATCGGGCTGATCCTCGAAGTCGTGCCCGACAATGAACTCGACGCGCGCGCTACTGCTCTCGCCGAGCGGATGGCGCAGGTGCCGACGAATCAACTCCAGATGCTGAAGCTGCTCTGTAATCACACTGCCGAAAACATGGGGCTCGCGACATCGCGGCTGGTCGGCTCGCTATTCGATGGAATCGCGCGGCATACGCAGGAAGGCCTCGATTTCGTCGCACGCGCGCAGGCTGCGGGCTTTCGCCAGGCAGTACGCGAGCGTGACGATCCATTCGGCGACTACGGCTCGGGGCCGCGCTCCAAGAATCGCGCGGCGAAGAAGACCGGCAAGAGGAAAAACTTAATCTAATGTGAAACCCGCCGTGGGTTTCACACTTCCTTGGGCAGGGGTGACCCCTGCACCCGGTGAAAAGGAAAGATGCGGGACTTCGTGCCTGTTAGAACTTTTTGGGGCGGAGGCTCGGGTGAAGGTCCGACTCTGACCTCGCCCGTTATTTCACGGGAGAGGCGGCCGGGCCGCATCGCGGCCGGTAGGTGAGGGTTCTGCGATTCGAGATGCACGTGATAGAGACAGGCAATTCAAGAACGAGGATTTTCGATGACCACCTCTGACATCACCTTCCCCGCCCACGACGGCCGCCCGATGCGCGCATCGTATGCCGCGCCGTCCGATTCGCAGAAGCATCCCGGCGTGATCGTCATCCACGAGATCTTTGGGCTCAACGACGATATCCGGCGAATCACTGGGATGGTCGCCGACCTCGGCTACGCGGCGCTCGCTCCCGACCTGTACGATCGCGACGGCATGCGCCTCATCTGTGTTGCGCGCACCTTGATGACGCTGAATCGCGGCGAGGGCGAGGCCTTCAAGGACCTCGACGCCGCCCGCAAGTTCCTGCAGCAGCAACCCGGCGTCGATGCCGCGCGTATCGGGGTGATTGGGTTTTGCATGGGTGGCGGATTCGCCCTGATGTACGCCGCGCGCGCGCCGCTCGGCGTCGCTGCGACCTTCTATGGCGACGTGCCCAAGACTACGGATCAGTTGCGCGACGTGTGCCCCGTGCTCGGTGGCTACGGCGCCCAGGACAAGATGTTTGCAGAGCAGGGGCGCAGGCTCGAAAAGCTGCTGACCGAGATGGGCGTCGATCACGACGTCAAGATTTACGAAAACGCCGGCCACAGCTTCATGAGCCGTAACAGCGGAATCCTCGCGTCGATAGGAAAAATCAGCCCGATGAAAGCGGGCTACAATCCCGAGGCCGCCGAAGACAGTTGGAAGCGAATCGAAGAGTTCTTCGGCCGCCACCTCGGGAATTAGGGGGGAGCCTACTTGTTCAAACCTACGGCCTGCCGCGATTTCGCGATTCGCTCGCGTGAGGCGACCAGAGCTTCAACGTTCCGGGCGCCGCGATAGCCCATCTGATCGGCCAGATATTCAGCCAGCTTGCGCTCCGAAATATTCGGCCTCTGCTTTCGTTTATCCTCGGCCAGCTCGGCGAGCGTGGTCCGCAGGGTTTCCTCAGAGTCCCTGAGCGTCTCGAAAATCGGAGAGGGGATCACAGAATTAATCGGCATGCCTTTCACCTATGTGCTAATCGTAGCATAACTCGACCAAAACGCGTGTATGCCATAAGTCAATCGAAAAGCATTGGTTATCAGGCATAAGTCGGTTCCCTGCGCAACATATTTTTTCGGATCGTAACTGTTCTCGTCTAATGGAGAGCCTGTTCTGGTTTGAGTTCGGCTTTCTTTGCTTAGCCGACAATTTGTAGCAAAACATCAACAAAATGACCTAACGACTGCAAATAGTCAATCCGAGCGTGGATGCGATCGTGATATATACCTATTTAAATCTACACATAATTAACTATTGGCTAATCAACTAACTCACTTCTGCGTTACTTTAGTAGCTATTCCAGCCGATAGCACGACGATCCTGACGTAGTCGGATTGTACGCCTCCGCACTCCAGATTAACCCTCAGCCAGCGGCGCAGCTTTCAGGGAGGGTGAGCATTTATACCGGCTGCTGTTGGCTTTCAGCACTATCAAATTCTTCTCGAAGGGAGGACCGCATGCGTCTGAATTGTATTTTTGGCAAATCGCTACTAACAATCGAAATACTCACTCTGGCCTATTCATTAGAAGGATGCGGCGGCAAACCGGTGATTCCACCGGCTATTCCGCCAACTACGCCGCCGTCGACGACCCCGGTAACGGAGTATTCGTCCGGAGCAGCAGTTACGGGAATGGGGTCTCTTTATCGTCACCGGGCCCGACTACAAACTGTGGTTCACCAACTTCCAGGGAAATTCGGTCAACTCTCTCGATCCCACTGGGATGCCCGGTTCCAATGTTACGACTATCCCGCTCAGCTCGCCGAATAGTAATCCGACCCGCATCACGGTCGGGCCCGATGGAAAATTGTGGTTTACCGAAACGGGGCCGGCTGACACGTCTGAGCCCACTCCGGTGAGGAACAGCGTCGCCTCGATTGCCCCGGGCGATGCTGCGCCCGCCGAGTTCCCTCTTCCGACACTGGACAGCGACCCTGCGGGAATCGCGCTCGGTCCTGACGGCAACGTCTGGTTCACCGAGACCGCAGCCGACGACGTGCGCAGTATCACGGCCGGAGGGACGCTCTCCGCGCCGTTCCCTGTGCCAACGATGAACGGGATGCCGAGCAGTATCGTCACGGGTCCCGACGGTAATCTGTGGTTCGCGGAGACTGCTGCAAACAAAATCGCCATGATGACGCCGGCCGGGGTCGTCACCGAGTTTACGCTGCCAACTCCCAACAGCGGTCCCGCAGATCTCGTCGTCGGCAATGACGGCAAGCTGTGGTTCTCCGAAGGCTTGACCGGCAAGATCGGACGAATCTTTATCAAAACGACCGGTTCCCACAATCCTGGCGATTTCGATGCCGAATGGGCGACTCCGACAACCAACAGCGAGCCCGCGGGAATCACCGTCGGCCCGGACTGCAATACCTGGTTCACTGAAATGAATTCAGGCTACGTCGGCCGAATCGACGAGAGCGGCATGATTACTGAGTTCACGCTGCCCACACCGAATAGTCAGCCGCTCGGAATTACGCTTGGACCCGACGGAAACCTCTGGATCGCGGAGTCGGCTGCCAATCAGATAGCCAAGCTGACTCCACCCACGGGATCACCCACGACCTGCTCGACACTGAGTTTGCCGCCGGTTGCAAAATGTCAAAACGTGACGGTCAGCACTGCTACCGGGACCTGTAAATCGCCGGCTACGGTCTCGATCGACAATGGATCGACTGATCCGAACGGACAGACTCTGACCAGTCTGCTCGCACCGCCTGCTCCGTATAATCTTGGAACGACGGCGGTTGGCCTGACCGTGAGCGATTCGTTCGCGACGTCGGCTTGCTACGCGACGGTCCAGGTGAAGGACACCGAGAATCCTGTCATCACATGTCCCGCCCCCGACTATGGCGCAGTGCACCTCACCTGCAGGCGCCGTAGTCACGCTGACTGCGACTGCCACCGACAATTGCCCCAATCTCGGCACGCCAAGCTGCGCTGGTTCGGGAGCTCCGTTCAAGCTGGGGACGACCACCACTCAATGCAGCGTCACCGACGGTTCCGGCAACATCAGTACGTGCAGCACGAGCGTCGTGGTGACGGATACCACGCCGCCGGTGATTTCCGCGGTGACGGCCAGTCCTGCAGTGCTGGTTCCGAATTTCCAGAAGGACAACGTCGCGGTTGCGATCGCGGTTAACGATGTGTGCGATGCGAACATCGCGCAGGAGTGCAAGATCACTTCGATCAGCGCCAACGGATTCGATTTCGACGTGGACTACAAGATCACAGGTCCGCTCACCGCAACCCTGGAAGCGGAATTCAACCTGTTCACGAATCGAGTTTACACGCTGCATGTCACATGCACTGACGCGTCGGGCAACAGCGCAGTCAGCAGCACCACGGTCACTGTGCCGAATCCGTGGATCGCCTTGCTGAAGAAGTTGTTCGGCGGACATTGATCCTTGGGCGATAGTCGATCCCGCCAGGCCGATCAGCGGCCTGGCGGGATCTCACTAGTTTACGATTCCCGCCCGCAAAAATCACTTTTTCGGTAATCGCTCGCACTACGGCATTTGACGTGCCGGCTATCGGCGATGTATGTGCTGGCGCCAACGCACGCAAAATGATTTGGAAGAGCGAGTTGAGATCCTGGCTTAGGAACGGACCGATATGCGCGAACCGGCGCTCGGCGGCGTTTTTAACCGGCGCGATCTTCCTGCCGCTACTGGCCTCGATAGCAGCTGGTTGCGGCGGAAGCGGTGGCAGCCCGTCCTCGACAAGACTGTCGGGAACCGTGACGCAGGGTCCGGTGAGCGGCGCGAGAGTTACCGCTTACACCGTCAATTCGAAAACAGGCTTGAGCGTCTCGAAGCTCGGCTCGACGACCACTGAGGATGACGGCAGCTTTTCTTTGCGATTGAGCCCCGCACCCGGCGGCGCGATTAGGCTCACCGCAAGCGGAGGCAGCTACGTCAGCGAGATGAACGGCGCGACGATCGGCTCGCCGGGGACGATCTCGGCGCTACTTGAGAACGGCGCAAAAAGTCGATCGGGAATTTCGATCAATCCGCTGTCTGAATTCGTCAGCTCGCTCACGATAGGGAAGTTGACCGCAGGCGCAACAAATTTCCACGCCGCCTTTTCATCCGCGAGGGCGACGATCGAGAGTGCTTACGCATTGACCGGCGATCCTGCGGCCGTCGTTCCCGACTACACGGCAGGCGCCGTGGGCAGCGACGCCGGCAACGTTGGTCTCGCACTCGGCGCGCTCATCAATGAAGATCAATATCTCTGCCCCGCCGCGCCCGGCGGATTGGTGTCGGCGTTGTCGTCGGATATCCGCGACGGCGTTTTCGACGGTAAGATTTCCGGCGCTTCGATTGAGTACTGCGGCGGCACCTTGGGCGCGACCGCGGGCATCACGCAGTTTCAGGACGCGCTCTCCGGCCTGCAGCAGTTGACGTCGGTCACCCAGGCCTTCGACTTCGGCGGCAACGGAAACATTCTGACGATCAACGGTGTCGCCGACGTAGCGCTCGGCGGCGCAAATATCTATCCGCTCGCGCCAATCGCGGCCCTCGACACGGCACTCTCAAGGCTTGCGCCTTCTTCGATCAATCAGTTCGCCAATCCGCAGAGCGCGATGATGAACACGGAGCGCCAGAACGCCGTCGGCGTGCTGCTCGCCAACGGCAAGGTGCTCATCGCCGGCGGGATTCAGCCCGGTATTCTCGCCAGTAGTGACCTCTACGATCCCGCATCGAACAGTTTCGCCAATCCGCAGAATTCGACGATGACCTCGCCGCGCGGCTTCGCGACCGGAACGCTGCTCCCCGACGGCAACGTGCTTATCGCCGGCGGGTCGGCGAAGTTACCCATAGGACTCCTAAGCAGCGACCTCTACATCACGGCGTTGAATTGTTTCGCCGGCGAGACCGGCACACCGTGCGCCTCGCACGCGACGCCTCCTGCGATGAACCAGGCTCATCAGCTTGCGACAGCAAATCTCCTGCCCAACGGAAAAGTACTGATAGCTGCCGGCAACAACGGGTTCGGTAACGTGACAATCTCGGAGCTATACGACCCAGTGAACAATTGTTTCGCGGGCAACGCCGGCACCCCATGCGCGTCGCTCGCGCCACCGTTCATGAGCATCGCGCGCGACGTCGCGACCTCTACGCTCCTGCCCAACGGCATGGTGCTGATCGCGGGCGGCTTCGTAGGTGGCGACGCGGTTGTGACTACTGAGCTCTACGATAGCGCCAAAAACTGCTTCGCCGGGAAACACGGCACGCCATGCCAGGCTGAGATCGCGCCGCCGATGAACGTGCGGCGGTTTTTGGCCGCCGCCGTGCTCCTGCCCAACGGCAACGCGCTGATCGCAGGCGGCTTCAACGTTGCCGACGGCTTCCTTGCCAGCACAGAGCTGTACGACACGGCCAACAATTGCTTTGCGGGCAATGCCGGAACGCCCTGTGCCAGCGAGACCACTCCAACCATGATTGCGGCACGTCAGGCCGCCACTGCTACGCTCCTGCCCAACGGCAAAGTTCTGATCGCGGGCGGCCAAAATGACGATGGAGAACTTGCGAGCACCGAGTTGTACGATCCCGTGAACAATTGCTTTGCGGGCAATCCCGGGACCGCGTGCGCGGGTCAGATCGCGCCCTCGATGAACGACCCGCGCGCGAATCACGTCGCGGTGCTGCTGCCCAACGGCCGCGTCATTCTCGTGGGCGGCGGCGACGGTAAAACCGCGCTCTCCAGCACCGACCTGTACACACCGTGAAACGTTGTCGTCCACTACATGTCCGTTCTTGCCCCAGCTGACGCCACGAGCATTGATTCCTGCAGATAGAAGATCTCCCGGCAGCCGAGCGGCGCCGGGATCACAGCGTGGAAGGCTGTATCCTAATGACGTTCGGCGCTAACTGTTTTTTTCTCGTGATGTGGTTATTGGCACCCTGCGAGATGCCCAAGCTTTGGAAATTTGTCATTTGCCTAATAGACAAGGCTGAAAGAAGCAGATAGTAAAGTGCGACGTTATTGAGTGGTGATCGAGTGTTTTGCGTCAAAGAATGTTCCAAAGGGGCACTTCACGAAAATACAATTCAGCCGAGTTCCTACCTAAATGAGTAAGCCGCCGATCAGCCGACGCGACTTCTTGCTTAAAGCTGGCCAGGCCGGCCTCGGCTTGGGCTTGGGATCGCATTTAGTTGCGCTGGCCGGATGCGGCGGCGGCAGCAGCGGACAAACGGTAACTACGACGCCCGGTGGTTTCGACGCGATCATCGTCGGCGGCGGCGCTGCGGGCGCGATCGTCGCCGCCAAGCTGCAAGTCGCGAGCGGTGGTAAAAAACGTATCCTCATCATCGAGGCCGGCGGTCCCACCAGCGCAACGATCGGCGGTAACGACTTCCCGGTTTGGCTCCCGCCGAACCGCACCGACCTGACGGTCCTCGACGTGCCCGGCGAGTACTCGCTGTTAGCCTTCCAGCCGCTCGGCGCGAAGTACCAACTCACCGACACCCCGTTCACTTGGCAGGGCATAGGACTCGGCGGCAACTCCATGTTCAACGGGATGCTGTTCAACACCAACCCGTCGGAGATTTTCGACCAGGATTGGCCCACGGGATGGCACGCAGCCGACCTGGCGCCGTTCTTTCAGCGCGTTCGCAATAACATCCCGGTGACGAATACGCCGTCGACCGACGGAGTCCCGCAGAACACGGGACCGGCGGATATCATTCACCCCCTCTACGCCGCTAACGGATGGGTCGAAGGCGACACCAGCCTGCCGATCAGCGGGCCGGGCGGTCTCTACAGCCGGCCATACGTCGCCGCCACTAACGGTCGGCGCGCAGGCCCGATCACCGGATATTTCGAGGCGGTCGATCCGGGCGGCGTGCCTGTTTCGGGTCTCGAAATCATACTGTTCGCCAAGGCCGACAAAATCGATTTCGACGACGACGGTACCGCGCTTGCCGTGAAGTACACCCGGCGTCCCGGGCTCGACCAGACGCTGCCCGGCACCGTAGGTGTCGCACGCCTGAAGAAGGGCGGCGTGGTCGTGATGGCTGCGGGAGCGCTGGTGACACCGCGGATTTTGCTGCTGAGCGGGGTCGGTCCGTTCGGACGCGAGGCTGAGTTTTTTCCCATGCGCTCATCGGTGCCGAAGTTCAAGATCGACAATCCCACCGTCGGCGTCGGCGTGTTCGACCATGTCATGGCGATGGTCACTTACAGCTACGACGGAGCAGTGCCATACCAGGCTTACAACTACGGCAACTTTGCTGCGAATGCGGCCGACATTGACGCTTACCTCGCCAACGGCAGTGGGCCGTACGCGCAGTATCAACCAGTCTCGATTCTTCACTACGGGCTGGGAACGACGACGCCCAACATCGAGATCTTTCTCAATCCCAACGGTGCCGGAACTCCGGGCGGTCCTTTCTATGGACCTCGCACCTTCTCTGCCTTCTGCATGTTGCTGGATCCGAAAGCGCGCGGGCTGATCACGCTCAACGACAAGGACCAGGTGAACTTCCCGGATATCTACCTGCCCAACACACCCGACAGCGCCGACGATACGACGCTCCAGACTCAGGCCGTGTTCAACATGATCCAACTCTTCGCGCAGAACCCGAATTTGAAGATCGTATTCGGTCCCGGCAGCTCGAGCCATCCCAATTTGAGCCCGAACAGCCTCGCCGACATCCGCACGTATGTCACCGGGCCGCAGCCGGTTGACGGCGTATTTTTCAACAAGCTGATCATCAATCACTTCGGCGGCACTGCCGCGCTCGGCAGCGGCCCTGGCGGCGTCGATCCCACGACGCTGATCCTGCGCGGCACCACCAACGTGGCGGTTGTGGACGCGTCATTGGCGCCGACAATCGTCGTAGGCCATCCGATCGGCACGATCATGGCGGTCGCGGACCGGGCTGGCGACATCCTCGCGGCGCATTGGTAAGGTGCCTTTCAATTTTGCCTGATTGGTACATCGGGGCGTTCTATTAGAAATGCTTTCGTAGAAGTGTTCTAATAGAAAACCTGTAGACGTTATTATTCCCACGCGCTATTCTGCCGACGCCTATTTAATTCTAGTGTGCAAATGCCTGTTGGATGCGGCATCAACGACTGTAGGCTCGTTGGTCGGATATTACTGGGGGCTTGGGGGAGAAATGGCTGTTCGGGGGAAGAATGCTGAACCACAATTCGGTATCGCGACTCTTTGGATCCTGCCTCTGATCTTATTTCTGGCTCTCGGCGCCGCTTCATGCGGCGGCGGTGGCTCCGGCAGTAGTACACCGTCGCCAGGACCAGCTCCGGAGGAACTTTGGGTGCCGAACTTTCTCGGTCACAACGTTGTCGAGATTCTTAGCGAACAGCGTGAGCAAAGCGGCACGCCTGTTCCCGCTTTGACCAACACCAGCGCCTTGATCATTATGCCGGAAGAAGTGATCTTCGACCCCAAGGGCAATCTTTGGCTCACCAGCTGTTCGGATCCGGTGTTCGGCGCCGGCACGATCACGGAGTTCACGCACAAGCAACTCGAGGAATTGTCCAAAGACCCGAGTCCGGATCCGAACGTCTTTCTCTTCGACGATGGCAGCTTCAATATTTTCGGCTGCCCATACGGCGAAGTGTTTGCGACCGACGGCAGCCTGTGGGCGTCAAATCGGTTCGCGTCCGATCTAGTCGAATTCACCCCCAGCCAGTTGAGCGTGGGAGGCGTGCAGTTTCCCAACACCCGGATCACGTCGAGCAGCTTCGGCAATCCTGAGGGAATTCAGTTCGACACCGCCGGCACGCTGTGGGTCGCCGACATCGAACAGTCTCAAGTCTTTGGATTCAAAGCCTCGACTATCGACGCCGTCAAAGGCACCAACGCATTTCTCACGCCCGACATCATCAACTCATCGGCGAGCATCATTGGTCCCGCGGACGTGCTGGTTGACGCTTCGGGCAATCAGTGGGTTTCAAATTGTGCGGCAGACACCGTGATTAAATTCGCAGCCGGCGATGTCGCCATGCGCGGGAGCCCGACTCCGGTCGTGGTGCTGAGCCCCACCCTGGTGAGCACGCCTCCCGGCAGCTCGTTCAGCCTGGATTGTCCGCAGGGGTTGGCATTCGACAAGAGCGGGAATCTGTGGGTGAGTAACGCGCTCAGCGACAACGCGGGAAGTATCGTCGAGTTCACTCCAGATCAACTGACCAGTGGCTCGCCAGTCCCAGCTATCTTTCTCGATTCCAATCCTGCAGGAACGAATCTGAGCCAACCTGCATTGTTCACTTTTGGTCCGAGTATCAGGTAGTGCGGACGAAGGATCGCACTACCTTGTTTTGGAGGAAAATAATGAGTTCGCTGCGTTTCAGTCCGGTAGTTGGTTCGCGCATCAGGAACGTGGCCTTGATGTTCACCGTCGGCCTTTTGTTCGGAGTCCTGTTCAGCGGCGACCGGCCGTCGCAGGCGGATACCTTTGCGGTCATGCCTCATCTTAGCAAGCTCAAGGCGGAATCAAGTTGCAGCGGAGGACCCCTGACGCCCTTCAAAATGGGGGACACGCCGAAAGATATCGACATCACCGGCAAATGCACGGTTGGTGCGGGCACCTATGTGTTCAACAACGTCGACATTTTCGGCAGCACCGACGGTAAAACCCAGGCCTCGCTCGCCTTTGCCGACGCACCTATCGACTTCTGGGCCAAATCGATTCTGATCGAGAACAACGGAACGCTCACCGCCGGCGTAGCGCCTGACGGCGTCACCATCTCGCCAGTCGGCACGAACGCGGGCGGAAGAATCACGATCCATCTGTACGGGCCGCAGCAGATCGCCAAAGAAGCCCAAGGCGTCCTGTGCCATGACAAGACCTGCGGAGTTCCCAAAGATCTCTTCGACTCCAACATGATGAACATTGTCGATCCGGCGTCGTGCGTCCCCGCCTCGCAAAAGGGCGGGACGCTGCCGAACGACGACTGTTTCTATATGTACGACGCCCTGTTTGGTGACGGCGGCGGAAACGTCAAAGGGTTCTACGGGTACAAGGTTCTTGGCATCGGGTACGGCGGCACGCTTCGGCTCTACGGCCTAAAAGGCGCGGTCTATCCCGATACAACCGTCGATCCGACGAATACCGGCACCAGTTGGGTGCGCTTGAACAATTGTGCAACCGGAAACAATGACTCCAATTGCAAGGAGGGCGTGCTGCAAGCCGGTGCCTCGACCCTGACTCTTTCCAAACCCGTCGATTGGAAAAAGGGAGACGATATTATCGTCACGACCACAGACTATCTGCCGTCGCACACCGAGCACTTTATTCTCGACAAAGACGCTGTGGGCAATACAGTTACGCTCCCGGCCACCAACCCAAAACTGGTATATCGCCATCATGCCGCTGTGGTCGATCTGACGTCGCGACTACCCGCGGGCCGCAAGCTTACCGACCTCACGTCGGTGGACACGCGCGCCGCGGTGGCGCTGCTATCGCGAAACATTACGATCGTGTCGGGCGGCGACATGCCCATGAATGATCTCCCTGCTCCCGCGATCCCGCCGGTGGACAACCCTAAGACCTACTTCGGCGGACACGTCATCTTCAGGCAGGGGTTCAAGCAGCTCCAGGTCCAGGGAGTCGAGTTCAAGCAGCTTGGACAAGGCGGCAGGATCGGACATTACCCGGTGCATTTTCATATGAGCCGCCAGGTGCCGCCCAACACCTTCGTAAAGGACAGCTCGGTGTGGGATTCGATGACGCGCTTCATCGTCCTGCATGCGACCCAGGGCGTCCTGCTGGCCCGTAACGTCGGATACAGATCGATCGGAATGGGCTACTACCTCGAGGACGGGACGGAAACCAACAACAAGCTTTACGCAAACCTGGGAGTTTCAGCGATCGCGGCGGTGGACAGTGCGGACAACACCCGGAGGGTTCCCGGAATCCTTGCGTCGGGCAAAAATCCCGATGGAACCGCCTATCTCCCTAATACTGAGCATACGCCTTACGATTCCGACTATGAGCATCCGACCCTGTTCTGGTTCATGAATGGATGGAATGACTTCGAGTACAACATGGCCGTCGGCGCTGAGGCCTGCGGGAACTGCTACTGGATGCCCCCGGGCGCCAACAGTGGCGGCTCACGAATGATGTCCTGGAAGGGTTATGCGTCCTTGCAGAAGAACTACACCAGTCATAATGGGACGGCGCCGCTCCAGGAGTTTCTCGGCAACACCTGCTCCACCGCAATGATGGCGTTCCATATCAATGGCGATACCACCTTTTGTAACGGCGTAAACACCAATTTTAGTGACGCTGACGCGAAGAAGCAGTTCCACTCGATCCCTAACACTCTTCTGCCGATCCCCAAAGGAACGGGACTGGTAGCTGACCCCGCGAACGAAAACTTCTTTCCGAGGGTGAATTCCGGCGGAAACCGCCAGGCTACCAAATGCGACAATCTGAGCGGCGATTGCAGCACTACCCAGACCTGCGCGAATGGCCATCTGGAAAACTGCATGGTGACGGTTCTCGACCGCTTTACGACCTCCTTCACCTATGCGGCGAAGAACTTCGCCGCCATCTGGCTTCGCCCGCAGTTCAACCTGGTCCTCAACAGCGCCATCACCGATGGGCTTAACGGCGGCCTCACCTTCGTCACCGGGGGCGGCTACACGCGCGCTGACGCTCTCCCCGGCATCTGGGACGTGGCCAGAAAGAGCGTCTTCATCGGCAACACCCAGAGTATGGCCGCCAATCCCTTTGCGTCCAATGGTGGACCAGTAAACCCCTCCAGCGGCCTTCCATGCGGCAACAAACAGCCCGCAACCGGCTATTGCATTCCGGTTGATGCAAAAGGAAACGACCTGGGGGTTTCTTTCAACCGGGACAGCTTCTCGTCCGGTCAACGGTTCTTCAACATCTACGACGGTCCTGCCCTCGAGGATTCGAACGCCTTCCTCGACGTCACAACAACCGGCCCGCTTGACTGTGATGTTACCAGCCCGGGCGTCGATTTTCGGTGCTTCCAAAGCAAATGGATGGAAGGAGTACAGCTCGGTGTCCCTGGTATCTTTGTGGGCGCCAACAAGCCGCCGAAGGCCTGCTATCTACCCAACGCGGCGATCGCATGGAAACAGCCTAATGGCTTCTACTATCCGCCGTCCTTCCACTCGACAAATCTCTTTTTCAACAATGTGGAAATTCGCCACTACGTAATCGAGCCCAAATTCCTTTTGGGTACTTACAAGACCGACGATAATGCAACCAAGTCTCTATACTGCAACAGCCAGCCGCAAATGTTCAGCCCTGACTTCACCGATATCGATCGGCAGACTGAACTGAACGATGACGACGGTTCACTGACGGGTCTCACCAAGACAGTCTCGGTCAACGAGGATGACTTTTTCCAGGCGCCCACTCAGGACGTCGAGTGCAGGTCCGACGTGGCTATGAATGTCGCCGGCACCGCCAAGACCAGTCCGTATGACTACGTTACCACCGTCGTCTATCCCGACTGCGCGAAAGTCCCATGGAACGGGCCTGTGAAGCCTCCCTTTAAGGACGCCTGCAACGACGGTACCGACACCTGGAGTTACGACTGCGCTAACTCAGCGTGTTTCGGCGTTCCGATGTATCGCCAGCTCCTGAATCCTGGCGAGAAGACGGCGCCGTTTATCCGCTTGGCGGCGCAGGCCACCGGACAGCGCGAAACGATGAACCCGGATAACGGCGTTTACTACATCGACACCACCGTCGATCGAACCACGCAACTCGTGGCGGGGAACAAATTCAGCATTTTTGAGAAGAACAAGACCTACCACGTGTTCCTGCTGTTCGCAAAAAACACGACCAAGGAGACCTACCAGATTTTCGTGGGCAAGGGCCTCGACACTACAACCGTGCTGAACTCGGTCAAATTCGAGAAGATCGATGTTTCCGCCGCGACCGCCATCTTCCACCCCCAGGCAAACTTCCCCACAGGATGGAGTAAGACGTACCAGCCTCAGGACGATACGACAAAAGGTCTCAAGGGAGGTATCCTGACAGTCACGATAGACCTGAGCGACATGGCCGGCAGCGGCTACCAGACTGACGTCAACAACTCGATCTTTAATCCCTCGAATCCCACCCAGACGCGCTGCCAGCCGTTCACCATATGCGCATGGAACACCACGAACAAAGATTGCGAGTGCAACATCTCCGATAATCCCAGCGATCCGTTGTCGCTGTTCTACCTGCGCAACGATTGCATGCAGGACGGCGGCACCGCGTTTTGCAAGTGGGCGATCAGCGACATGGACTATCCGGACGCGGGCGCGTACGGATTCTCGTTCACCCTTGGCGACTCCTTCGCAACTGCGGCCACCCAGCCAGCGCGCGACGCGTTGCGGCCGGCACCGGCGTGCTTCCCGCAAACAATGGCGAATCCGACGCCGCCGCCTCCGACTGTGAATTCGCCCTGGAACCTCCCCTTCAATCCTGCGATGGCTGACCTGGCCGGCGATTGTTTCTACAGCAACACGCCACCGTCACCGATGTTCTGCACAAATGTGGGGGAGACAGCGGACACTCAGTGAGGATTTGAGAAACGCTACGCGCGCGGATCTTTCAGATGCGGGCGCGTAGCGTAAAAATAATCGATTCCCGGAACTCCGCGCGGCGTCTCGTCGTCGAATAGCACGGACACCACGCCGTAGAATGCGACGATAATCCAGAACGCTCCCGTCCCGACCGGCGGGAACGCCGCCGTCGTCGCGCCGACGATCAGCGCCGCGATTGAATCGCGCAACAGCCAGAGTTCAATCATCGCTTCGCGACTCCTGGCCTTCGATCGCCTCGTCCCGGCGCTAGCTGCGCCCTACTCTCCCGTCCAGTTCGGCTTTCGCTTCTGCGAAAACGCCAACGGTCCTTCGATCGCATCCTTCGATCGAAACAGCTTCGCCTGCAAATCGTAGTGTTTGGCGATCGCCTCCTGGATCGGCAACCCAAGCCCGTCCATCGCCGCCTGCTTGCTGGCCTGCACCGACAGCGGCGAGCATTCCATGATCTCGCCCGCCCACTTCTCAGCAGTCGGGATTAGATCCTTGAGAGGCACCACTTCGTTGGCAATTCCGTAGCGAAGCGCGTCTGCCGCCGTGATGTGCTTGCCTGTGAGCATCATGCCCATCGCAATCTTGAGCGGGATGTGACGTGGCAGGCGATGCACTCCGCCGGCCGCCGCCATCAGGCCCACGCGCGGCTCCGGCAATCCGAAGCGCGCATGCTCCGCTGCAATGATAATATCGCACGAAAGCGCGATCTCGAATCCACCGCCGAGCGCGAATCCATTCACCGCCGCGATGATCGGTTTATAAATGTCGTAGCGCGCCGTGATTCCGGCGAAGCCGCCCTTGCCGCGAAGCGCCTCAGTCACCTGCCCGCGATTCTCCGCCGTCCAGCGCAAATCGTTGCCGGCCGAGAAGCCCTTGTCGCCGGCGCCCGTCACGATCGCGACCCAGGTCGACTTGTCCGCGATGAAATCGTCCCACACGCTGTCCATCTCGATGTGACACGGCGGATGCAACGCGTTCATCCGCTCGGGCCGGTTGAACGTGATGTAGGCGATGCGGTTGCGCTTCTCGTACTTGATGAATTTCAGATCCATTTTTTTTCACCTTCCATTTCTCGCATCTATATTTACTGCTCGTCTAAAAGTTCGAAAAACGCGTCGATGCTCTGCATCAACTGCCGCCTGATCTGCGCGCGGCTGCCTTCGATCAGATGCATCGTCACGCGCCCGCTGGTGCCATCTGCCAGATTGACCCGCGCATCTTCGACGCCCGCGACGCTGCCCTGGTCGAAAATGCGCATCCCGTATACCAGCGATCCGCGCTGCGACGCTCCTTTCACCAGAGTCAGCTTACGCGCCATCGGGGTCTCCCTCGTTCATATGGCTTGCTCTATAGCATAACGTTGACAATCAAGGATGGCGCCCACAAAATCGCGCCGATGGATCGTATGTTGATTAATATTGTACGAGCGAAGAAAGCCCGATTTTCCCGATACGCACTGCTCGCGATCATGTCTGCCACGCTTATCTCCTTTGTCTCTGGATGCGGCCTCGCCTACCAGGCTGGGACCCGAATCAAGGCGACGCGGATGTCGGATTCGCTCCAGGTCGGGCAGACCTCGCCCGAAGTGCATCATTCGTGGGGCGAGCCGGACCTGCGAACCTACCTCCCGGGCGATACCGAGGTCTGGAGCTACCCCTATAAGCCGAACAGTAACGACGTTACTGCGGCGCTTCTGTACACCTCGTCCAAGGACGGCGACAAGGGGACCTTCCTCGATTTGAAGTTTGTGGGGGGCAAACTCGTCTCATGGCAGGAAGCCGAGCATACTCTGCCGGCCAAGGGACATACGGGGATCAGCATGGGAATCGGCGGCGGCCCGCTGGGGAACGGGACCCAGACGCAGCCGGGCGCAGTGCACTACTAGTCGCAGCCGGAGGGCAGTGCGGCCGGTCTGTGCCATGGGGAACGCATACTTGCAACTTGCCGGAATCATCGTGTCTAATTGAGCGGGATTGGGGGGAATGGTGGTAAGTTCGGTGTGGTGGCATTGTCGTTGAAAATGACTGCATATGACCTGCATTCGTGCGGCCTGAGTGCGACCGCGAGGCCGACCTGATGGCGACCGCACGCAAAAGTTTCGAAGCAATTCTGCTTGACCGTTCGTGGGTTTCGCCCCAGGACCTCGACAAGGCGCGCCAACGCAAGAAGCCCGGCCAGGAACTGGCGGACGTACTGGTCGAGATGGGCGCGCTCGAGCCGCAGCGATTGGCCCGTGCGCTCGCGCAGGAATATCGCCTGCCGTTCCAGGCACATATCGACGAGAATTCGCTCGACCCAGCACTCGTTTCAAAGATTCCAATCAACTACGCGAAGAAGAATCGCCTGCTGCCGCTGTCGAGCACCGACGGCACGGTGACGGTGGCGATCGCCGATCCGGCCAACTACGAGCCGCTCGACGACCTGCGAATCCTGTACGGCGCGCAGATACATCCGCTGGTCGCGCCGGCCGAAATAATCGCGGAGGCGATCAACCGCGCCTACGACCAAGCTTCGGCCACCACGGCCGAGGACCTTATGATCGACCTCGAGGAAGAACGCCTCGACGTTGTCGCCAGCGAACTGGCGTCGGAACCGCTCGATCTGCTCGAGTCCGACGATTCGGCGCCGATCATCAAGCTCGTCAATGGTGTCCTGTCGCAGGCGGTCAAGGACCGCGCCAGCGACATTCATATCGAAGTTTTCGAAAAGGAACTCGTCATCCGATTCCGCGTGGACGGGATGCTGTACGACGTGTTGTCGCCGCCCAAGCGCTTTCAGCCCGCGATAACGTCGCGCGTCAAGGTCATGGCTGGCCTCAATATCGCGGAAAAGCGGCTGCCGCAGGACGGCAGAATCCGGCTGCGCATCGCGGGCCGCGATATCGACCTGCGCGTCTCGTCGATTCCGACGGCGTTCGGCGAGCGAATCGTGCTGCGACTGCTCGATCGCGCGCAAGCCGCCGTCGACGTAAATCTCGACCATCTTGGTTTTTCCGGCGACAACCTGCAGCGCCTCGACCGGCTGATTCGGCAGAGCCACGGGATTATCCTGGCCACCGGCCCTACCGGATCGGGCAAATCGACAACGCTGTACGCGTGTTTGACGCGAATAAACTCTCCCGAAAAAAACATCATCACGATCGAGGATCCAATCGAGTACCAGTTGCGCGGCGTTGGCCAGATGCAGGTGAATCCGAAGATCGATCTGACCTTTGCCAGCGGCCTGCGCTCGATACTGCGCCAGGACCCTGACGTGATCATGGTCGGCGAAATCCGCGACAGCGAAACCGCGGAAATCGCCATCCAGGCCGCCTTGACCGGCCATCTGGTGTTCTCGACGCTCCACACCAACGATTCGTTCGGCGCGGTAACCCGACTGGTGGACATGGGAATCGAGCCGTTCCTCGTGTCGTCGTCGATTCTTGCCGTGCTCGCGCAGCGCCTGATCCGCAAGCTCTGTCCAGATTGCCGCGAGCCGTACAGGCCCAGCGAAACCGAGCTGGCGCGAATCGGCGTCAAGAGCCTCGACATGACGGCCAAGGTCTGCCGTCCCAAGGGATGCCGCAATTGCCGTAACACCGGTTACCGCGGCCGAATGGCGATACAGGAACTGATGATCATGGACGACGAAATCCGATCGCTCGTGATGCAGAACGCCGATGCCGCGACGCTGCGCCGCGCGTGCACGGTCCGGGGAATGACGCTGCTGCGCCAGGACGGCGCGGCACGGGTGCTGCGTGGCGAGACCTCGATCGAGGAACTGTTGCGGGTCACGCAGGAAGATATCGACTAGAGCAACCGCTCAAGTTTTTTTCACCGATGCCAGTATTTGCTTATCGAGGACTTGGCGCCGACGGCCGCACTGTCAACGGCGTGGTTGACGCCGACAGTGCGCGGACTGCTCGTGGCAAGCTGCGCGCGTCGGGAATTTTCCCGACCGACCTCAACGAGGAATCCACCGCCAGCGAGCGCGAGACCGCCAAGCGCGAATGGCTGCCCTCGCTGTGGCGTCGGAAGATGCCGGCTGCCGACCTGGCGCTGCTGACGCGGCAGTTAAGCGCGCTGCTCGGCGCGGGCGTGCAGCTCGTCGATGCGCTCAGCGCGCTCAGCGATCAATCGACCCGCGCCGCGACCAAGCGGATGCTCTCGCAAGTCCGCGAGCGCGTGCGCGAGGGATCGTCGCTGGCCGACGCGCTTACCAATCATCGCGACGTCTTTTCCGACCTTTATATCGGCATGGTTCGAGCCGGCGAACAGGCTGCCGCGCTCGAGGCAGTGCTGGATCGGCTGGCCGAGTACAGCGAGCGCCAGAATGAATTCGTCACCAGGGTGCGCAGCGCGCTGACCTATCCGATCATCATGATGTGCGTCGGCACCGGAATCATGGCGTTCCTGGTCGCGTATGTGGTGCCGCAGGTAGCGACGATTTTCGAACAACAGCATGCCGCGCTCCCGCTGGCGACGAAGATCCTGATTGGAGTGTCGGCGCTCGTCACCGGTTACTGGATCCCGCTGGCACTGCTGGTGGTCGGCGCCGTCGCAGGATTTACCGCCGCGATGGCGACCCCGCGCGGCCGCCGCATGTACGACACCGCGATCCTGAGGATGTACTACATCGGGCCGACGATGATTCGAATCATCTGCGCCCGCTTTGCGCGGACTCTCGCCACGCTGCTCGCCAGCGGTGTCCAGTTGCTGCCGGCGCTCGACGCGGTCAAGGGCGTCGTGACCAACGGCCTGCTCAAGGACGCCGTCGAGCAGAGCCGCGAAAGTATCCGCGAGGGCCACGGCATGGGGCAGACGCTGGCGCATAGCGGGCTCTTTCCGCCGCTGCTGATCGAAATGATCCGCGTCGGCGAGCGCTCCGGAGAACTCGAGCGGATGCTGGAGCGGGTCGCCGACAACTACGAGCGTGAAGTCGCGCATTCACTGAGCCAGATGACCACCATTCTCGAACCGCTGATGACGCTCGCGATGGCGGCTGCTATCGTGTTCATGATGCTGGCGGTGCTCATGCCAATCTTCCAGCTTAATCAGTTGATGCAGTGACTAAGTGAGAAAATGAAAACCGCGCCGGAGGTAACCGCGATGAAGTCACGCCGATACAATCAGGACGGTTTCACCCTGATTGAAATCATGGTGGTTATTCTGATCCTCGGCCTGCTCGCGACGATCGTCGTCCAGAGTCTCCGCGGCGCCGCCGACAAGGCGAAACGGACCAAGGCCCAGGCCGATCTCGCCGAGATCAAGACAGCGCTCGATCGCTACTACCTCGACAACGGCTATTACCCCACCACCGACCAGGGGTTGAACGCTCTCGTCTCGCCGCCGACTAACGGCCGCGTGCCCGCCAACTACGAAAGTGGCGGCTATATCGAGCGTCTGCCGAAAGATCCGTGGGGGACGCCTTACTTCTACCAGAGCGACGGCAATTCGTACGTGCTCAAGTCGTTCGGCGCGGACGGTGTCGAAAGCGCCGACGACATAGACGCCAGCCAATCGTCGTGATGCACCAATGAAATCGATGCCCGGTTCAGCTTCGCGCCGCGCCAGGGCAATCGCGCGTATCCACGTGTCGTCCGCTTCGCCGGGCTTCACGTTGCTTGAACTCGCAGTCGTGATCTTCATCATGGGCCTGATGCTGACGCTGGCGATGCCCTACCTGGGTGGATTTCGCCAGGCAGCGCTAAGAAGCCAGGCGCGCCGGCTGGCGGGCCGCGCGACTTACATGTTCGATGAGTCCACCGGTCACAAGCTGGTGCTGCGTCTGATCTTCGACCTGGACAACAATGGCTACGCGGCTGCTCAGCTCGATCCGTACGCCGTCCAGCCGGTGTTTGCGCCCGACAAGAGCCTGTCGGGACGGCCGGTAATGTTGCCGGCGGCAATCCGGATTCGCGACGTAACCATCGAGGGAATCGGCACCGTCAATCGCGGCACGGTCGCCACCAACTTCTATCCCGAGGGCTACGTCGACGCGACCGTGGTGCATCTCGAGGACGCGTCGGGCGACGTAATGACGCTGGAATTTTCTCCGCTTACTGGCCAGGTCGCGATCATCAATGGCGACGTGATGCCGGCCGGGATGCAATGAACCCTCTTCGCCGACACGCGCGCGCATTTACTCTGCTCGAGGTGATGGTCGCGATTGCGATCCTCGGCATCGCGCTGCTCGGCCTGCTGGGGCTGCATCATCAAAGTATCCAGTCTGTTATTCGCGCGCAGCAGGCGACGAAAGCCTCGATGCTCGCGCAGGCTGTGATGACGGAGGCTGAGCTCGAACGATTTCCGGATCTCGGCCACACCAGCGGCGACTTCGAAGCGTCGTTCCCCGGCGAGTTCCGCGATTTCCGCTGGGAGCGGGCAGTCGAGGCATCGGGCAGTTTCCCCGATGTTCGCAAGGTCCAGGTTGTGATCCACTACGGCCCAACGCTCGGGCAAAGCTTCGCGCTCGTCGAGTTCCTGCATTCGCCGATCCCGCCCGATCCAAGTCAGTTGCCGCAGGCGGTGCCATGATCGAGCGAAGTGTCGGGAGACGTCGGGCGCCGCGCGGCTTCACGCTGATCGAGATGATGCTCGCGATTGGCGTGCTCGCGCTGATCCTCGCAATGCTGGCCAGCTCGTTCAGCACTATCGCTCACAGCAAAGTGCATGCGGAGGGGCGGCTGATGGTCGATCGCGAAGGCCGCGCACTGCTGTGGCAGCTGAGCAAGGAAGTTCGCAACGCCGTGCAGACCGAGTACGCGCAAAGCCACGTGGTGCTGCTCGGCAGCGGGCACATGGGCAATGGCCTGCCGATCGATACGATAACGATGTCCACGTATGCGGGCGGGCATCGCCGCGCGATCAGCAGTATGACGGCGGAGAGTTTCGTCACTTACAATTTGACTCCAAATCGCGATCAGCCGGGCTGGTACATCCTGGAGCGTTCGCAGCAAAGCGGATTGCTCACGAATACGGTCAAGCAGCAAACCACCGTGCTCGCGGAAAACCTGCTCTCGCTTCATATCCGTTATTTCGACGGCCAGCGCTGGGGCGAGAGCTGGGACTCGACGACTCAGCCGCTGGGACGACAATTGCCGGTCGCGGTGGCGATCCAGATTCAGATGGCAGCGCCGGGCGGCCAGGTGATGGACTTCGCGACGCAAGTCACAGTGCCGATGGCGATATTGCAATGGTAATGAAGTTGCGAAAGAGCGAGCGCGGCGTGGCGCTGCTGGCGGTGCTGCTGGGAATCGCGCTGATGACGCTGATCGTCGTTGACTTTGCGATGACGTCGGGACTCGGATTCGTCTCCGCGGCGAACCAGGCCAACGAACTGCGCGCCACCTACCTGGCGCGGTCGGGTGTCAACATAGGTCTGGCTCTGCTGGCCGCGGATGCGCGTGCTGACGCGCAGACACAAACCCCGATCGACTCGTTGAACGACGTATGGGCGGTGCCGTTCCCGCCGATGCCGCTCGAGGGCGGCATCATCTCGTTGTCGATCATAGACGAGACCCGCAAGCTCCCAATCAATGCAATAATTCAAAACGGCGCCATCAACGAGCCTGCGGTCGAGAAATTACAGCGGCTGTTCACCATTCTCGACGTGAACACCGATCTCATTCAGGGTATCATCGAGTGGATCACGCCGGCCGGCAACGACCTTGGCGGCGGCAGCGGGGATTTCTACCTGGGTTTGAAACCGCCCTATCAGCCGCGCTACGGCCCAATGCCGTCGATTGGCGACTTGCAGATGGTCAAGGGCTTCAACGAGGCGATCTTCAACCGGGTGAGCCCGTTTCTGACCGTGATGCCCGAGCCGGCGGTGAATGCCAATACGGCGCCGCCGCAGGTGCTGGCGTCGTTGGAGCCTGAGTTGATGGAGGACCAGAAAATCGTGCAGGACATTATCGAGGCTCGCATGATTCGACCGTTCTCCCAAACCACGGACATCATGAACCTACCGGACGTCGGCCCGGTGGGAGAGCGCCTTTCGAAGGACCTGGTCGAGCGCAGCCAGTTTTTTACGATCAGCGGGATGGGAACCTATGCGGGCGCCCGCAAAATCATCAACGCCACGTTCCATCGCGAGACCAACGGCATCGGCACGCTCGGAGTGTGGCATGAAAACTAGGATGCAGGGCGCTTAATGGCTCAACGGGTACTTGCGCTGGAGTTCGTGGGCGACCGGGTGCGCGCCGCAGTCGCGGAGCGCTCGTGGAACTCGTTCAACCTCGTCGGGGTGTACGACAAGGTCCGCGCCGACGACGAGGCCGACCTCAGCGGCGCGTTGTCGCGCCTGGTGGTCGAGACTGGCCAGCCCGACATCGTTATCTCGGCGCTGCCTGCCGATCGCGTCGTCAAACGCATGCTCGAACTGCCGTTCAAGGACGCGCGCCGGCTGCATCAGGTGGTCCCTTTTGCCCTCGAGGAGCATCTGCCCTTCCCGGTTGACAATGGCACGGTCGCATTCACCAAAGTCGGGCGCGAGGGCGACCATACGCTCGTGCTGGCCGCGATGGTGCGCAAGACCGACTTGCAGCATCATCTCGATTTGCTCCAGAAGGCGGGACTCGATCCGAAAATTGTCACGCTGGCGCCGCTCGCGCTGGCCGCGATGTTCTCGCGGGCGCAGAACGGCAACAAGCCGATGGCGCACCTGGTGGTCGAAGGCGACGAGTCGTCGACCTCGGTCGTGCTCGTCGATCTTGGGGGAACGCCGCGAGCGCTGCGTTCGATGCGCGGCGGTCTGATGATGTCCGACGGATCGGTGGTCTCGCAGGACGCTGCCGCGCCGATTCTCAACTCGGTGCGTCAGACGCTGCTGGCGCATGGCGAGGACGCGGATCAGACCGAGGTGATCGTCGCAGGTGCGGCGGCTGCCTATCCCAAAGTGCGCGGCCTGCTCTCCGATTCGCTCGCGATGTCGGTCCGTGACGGCGGCGCGTTCGACTACACCGGAATTTTCGAAGGCTCGGTGCCAAATACCGGTAAGTATTCTTCGTGCGTCGCGATGCTGCTCGGCGAGATGCCGAGCAAGCCGACCGACCTGATCAATTTTCGGCAAGGCGAATTTCTTTTCCGCGGACGCGTTCGCGGCGATCTCAGTCCTTTCTACACCTCGGGAATCCTTCTCGCCGCGCTACTCGGAGTGCTCATTCTCAATTTCGTGCTGGGCGTGTCCGCAAATCTCCATCGGCTCAGCCAGATCAATGCAGAGATCGCCGCGGTCGCCGGACCGGTCCTCGGCGAAAGCGATCCGGCCGACGCCAAGGCGCAGTTAAAGAACGGAATCGCGAAGATGAATACTCGGCTGCGTCTGATCGGCGGCAACATGACTCACTCGCCGCTCGACACGCTGATGGCGGTGTCGCGAGCGCTGCCTCCCCGGTTTCCGGTCGAGATGGCCGACGTTCAGATCGATTCGCAGGGCTTGCGCGTGACCGGCCAGGCGGATTCGTTTGCGACCGTCGACCAGGCCAAGCGCGCGCTCGATAAAAGCGGTTACTTCGGCTCGATCGAAGTCGCTCACGCCAAGGCCGGGTCCGATCCGAGCAAGGTCGATTTCCGGATGGACGCAAGTTTCAAGGACGCAACGCCGATGACAATGACGACGACTAGCGGCGACGAATAGCGGCAATGCTTAGAGAATGGTTCGACAATCTGCGCGCGCGAGCAATGGATTTGCTGCGCCCTTATCTCAAGCAAGCGGCCACGCGCGCCGATCCGTGGATCGCGCAGGCTCGTAGCCGCTACCAGAAACTCGAACCGCGCGAACGTATCCTGGTGCAGATCGCGGCGGGCCTGGTCGGCGTTTTTCTCCTCTACAACATGATCTACATGCCGATCGTCGATCTGAGCTCGGGGCTGCAGGACAAGATCGTCCAGCGCCAGCAGGATCTCGCCGAAGTTCGACGGCTCGCCGCCAACTATGCGCAGATCAAGGCCGACCTCGCATCCGCCGAGCGTCACACGGTTCCGCTGGGCAAGGATTTCTCGCTGTTCTCCGTCATCGAAGCGTCGATGACCAAGAGCGTCGGACGCGAGAAGATCGGATCGATCACGCCCGGCTCCGATCGCAAGCTAACCGACGGGTTCACCGAATACAGCGTGCAATTGAAGCTCGACAACGTGAATCTCGCGCAGCTGGTTGACGCGCTCTACGGAATCAACGCGCTGTCGATGCCGATCGGTGTCTCTAACATTCGCATCCAGCGCCGCACGCAGGATTCTCATTCGTACGATGTCGACCTCACCTGTGTTGCGCTCGCCAAGAATACGTGATGCGTCCGCGGATTTGCCCGCGCAGGCCAGGCGGACCCGTCTTGTTCTGCTTGGGTATGTCGCCGTCGGGCTCGCGATCTTTGCCGCCTACCTGATTTCCACTTTTCCCTATTCGACGACACTATCGAAGGTCCTCGCGCCGATGGGGCTCGAAGTTTCCAGCGTCAGTCAGAGTGCGAGCTTTCCTTTCGGCGCGCAGCTGTCCGGTGTCCGCCTGAGCTCGACCCGGCCCGCATCTGGCGGTCTGCTGATAGAGAGCCCAGCCGTTACGATCGCGCCGGCGTTCCTCTCGATGCTGACGCTGCACCCCGGGGTTCGCCTGAAAGCCGCGCTCTACGACGGCATCGTGAAGGTCATGCTGCGTTCCAGCGGCGGCGGCACCGCTATCAGCTACGACCTGGACTCCGTGGATATCGCACGCCAGCGCCTGTTCACGATTCCCGGCGCGACCGCGGCAGGCACGCTGTCCGGCAGCGGCAATATATGGCTGTCTCCCAGTGACATCGCGCAGAACGGAGACGGCGAATTGAGCGCCGCGGGCCTCACGGTGATGTCGGCACTCACACCAGCCCCGATCAAACTTGGCGCCGGGCATTCAAAGTTCAAACTGGATCAAGGCACGTTGACGATCGAGGAATTCACGACGACCGGCGGCGATTTGATGCTGACCGCGAATGGAACTGTGCAGCTGGCGCCCGACCCGGGCGAGAGCGAGCTCGCGATCGAATTCACGCTTTCGCCCTCTCCCGCCGCAGCTTCACAACTGGGTGTGCTACTCGCGATATTGCCGCATCCTCCCGGCCCGCAGCCCTATCACCTGACCGGCACGCTCAACGCCCCCCGAGTCAGCTGATACAGCAGCTCACGCCGGTGCGGACTTGAAAAACTCCAGAACCGCTTCCTTGTAGTGCTTGTCGCCGGGCGCACTCAGATGATCCTGTCCCTCGAGCATCACGAGTTTGCTGCCGGGAATAGAATCGCGCAGCAGCTTCGGATTGCCGACCAGCAGATCCTTGGTTCCGATCGCGATCATGACCGGCACGCGAATTTTCTGCGCCGCGATGCGCTCCGCCGTAAAATCCTCGCGATTCGATCCCATGACTGCAGCCAGGGCCTTTAGGTCGTTGCCGGTGATCTCCGCGAACTGTCGGAACTCCCGCGCCCTCTGATCCTTTATTGATGAAGCACTCACTGCCAGCAGCGCATCGACGATCGGCTTGCGGTCGAAAGTCGGCGCTGTCGCCGTCGCTGCGCCGATTCCGCCGAGCACCGCGGCGCGCAAACGCTCCGGATGCAACATCAAGAGGCCGGTCACGATTCGCCCGCCCATCGAATAGCCCATGATCAATGTGCGCTTGATTCCAAGATGGTCCATCAGCCGGATGACGTCCTCACCCATCGTCTCGCCCTCGTACGCCGCCGAATCGTGCGGCTTGCCGCTCTTTCCATGACCGCGGCAATCCAGCGCGACGACGTGGTAGTGCGCAGCGAGCGTCGTGAACCAGTTCATCGAGCCCCAGTTGTGGTCGGCGCGCGACGCGAAGCCATGCACCAACACGACCGGCTCGCCTTTGCCGTGTTCCTCGAAATAAATCTGCACGCCATCGGAATCGAAGTACGCCATCGTTCAAACACTCCTGCCTGGATTATGCTTGCAGCCATAATCGAATAGCCGCACAATCTGCGCAAATCAAAACTTCGCACGGAACTCAGATGCCATCAAACCAAAAGCTCGGACTTCAGACTAACGTCGGCGTCGGCGCTGACGCGCTCGCCGGACGCCTCGCACTAATCCGCGAGGCCGAGGACCTCGGCTACACATCGTTGTGGATTGCCGAAGTCAGCGGACCCGATGCGTTCGTCAGTCTCTCCGCGCTCGCCGTCAACACGCGCAAGGCCGAACTGGCGACGGGCGTCATCCCGATTCAGATCCGCACGCCGGGCGCGATGGCGATGGGATTCCTCACGATCAACGAGCTGTCCGGCGGTCGTGCGATCGCGGGTCTCGGCGTGTCGAGTCCGATCATCGTCGAGCGATGGCATGGCGCGGCATTTCGCAAGCCGGTCACCGCGATGCGCGAATGCGTGACGATCATGCGTCAGTTGTTCACTGAAGGCCGCTCGAAGTTCCAGGGCGAAGTGTACAAGTCCGATTTCAAACTGAGCATGCGGACCACCGCGCCACATCCTCCGAAAATCTACCTGGCGGGCCTGAACGCGCCGATGCTTCGGCTCGCCGGCGAGATTGCCGACGGCGTCCTGATGAACTACTCGCCGCCTGAGGCGATCGCGCCGATGGTCCAACATATCAGCGTGGGCGCGAGGGCCGCGGGACGCGACCCGTCCGCGGTCGATGTGGGAATCTACATCCGCATGTGCATCACCGACGACGAAGACAAAGCCGTCGATTCGTTCCGGCGCGAGCTGGCCGGTTACGCTTTCGTGGACAGCTACAACAAGATGTTCGCGCGCTATGGACTCGCGGCCGAGTTCGATGAGGTCCGCCGTCTCTGGAAAGAAGGCAAGCGCGACGAGGCTCCCAGAGCCATCTCGGAAGCTTCGTGCCGCAAGATAGCGGTGTTCGGAAATGCCAAGTCCGGTCGCGATTTCGTCGCGAGATTCCGCGCCGCCGGCGTTACGCATCCTGTGGTATTTCCGATCGGGCCGGCTGCCACCGTGTCGCGCGATTATCCCAACACGATGCGCGCGCTGGCGGGAGCGTAAGCGTCCTACGCGACTACTTTCCCTTGTAGTTCGGTTTTCGCTTCTCCATGAACGAGCGCGGGCCTTCCTTCGCGTCCTCGGATTTCATCACCTCGCGCGCAATTTCGTTTTCGATCTTGAAGGCCTCCTCGTATGGTCGTCCCGAGGTTCGCCGCACCGCTTCCTTGATTTTTCGCACCGCCAGCGGCCCGTTCTGCGCGATCGTTGCCGCGAGTTCTTCAGCCTGCTCGATCAGTTTATCCTGCGGCACGACGTAGTTGACGAGGCCGAGGCGCCACGCCTCCTGCGCGTCGATCCTGTTGCCCGTCAGCAGAATCTCCATCGCCTTGCAGTACGGAATCTGGCGCTGCAACCGCACCAGCGAGCCGGCGGCCGGGATGATGGCCCACTTCACCTCCTGCAAGCCGAAGCTCGCGTTCTCCGACGCGACTCGAAGATCGGTTCCCTGGATGAATTCCATTCCGCCCGCGATACAAAATCCGTTGACCGCGGAAATGACAGGCTTGTCCATGTCGTAGCCGCGCAGCAGCGCGATGTCACCGAGCTTGCGGTCCGCCAGCAGCTTGCTGTCCCATTCGTCCTCGGGCTTTCGCGCGCCGGTGAACAGCGGAATCAACCGACCGAGATCGGCGCCGGCCGAGAATGCGACCTTGCCCGCGCCAGTCACGATCGTCGCGCGAACGCCCTCGTCGCTGTCGATCTCCTTCCACGCTGCCGCGAGGCTGACGAGCATTTCGGGATTCAACGAATTGTGAACCTCGGGCCGGTTGAGCGTGAGATAGGCGACCTGATTCCGTTTCTCGAAAATCAAAGCGGGCATGCTGTGCTCCTTCCCTGCTGGCGATGCGAAATTATCATCAAACCGTCTTCGCGGACCACGCCTCTTTACCCGCCGTTTCGCGGGCCGTTATGATCCGATGAGGCCCGCGCACCTTACACCAGTGGAGGAGTCATGAAACTACTCGTCGCTTCAATCATCACGCCTCTGGTTTTCTCTATCGTCACGCCCGCCTTTGCGATCGAAACGCCACGCATCGTCCCGCGCATGCAGGAAGTGCGAAAACCGATCGATGAAGTTTTCGAAGCGCTCAGGAAGTACTTCACCGACTCGTCGCTGAGCCACTTCCAACTCGTCAGTGCGGACAAAAAGACGCACACCCTCGTCGCCAAGCAGTCGGCCATCGACGACGAATCATGGCGCTCCTGGGCGTTCTGCCAGACTGGTCCGGTCCAGATGATCTACAAACTGGAGGACGGCACTGTGACGGTGAAGGTCAAGCTCGAGAAATCCACGCGGCACTCCACGTTCGTAACCGTGACGGCTGACTTCCAGGGCACCTACGGCCTCGGCGCCAACCAGAACAAAGTGGATTGCACGTCAAAATTCGTTCTCGAGGACAGCATCCTCGCGGTCGCAGGAGCCTTGCCTGGCAAATGAGTCAGCGCGAATTTTTTGGACGTTGAATCGACAATCGCCGCGCCGCATTCCGCGACCGAGTTGGCGTTTCCCGACGCTCGCAGCTTGCGTTCGCGCGACGTGTTCAGACTGGCCGCGCGTGCGTGGCCGTTCATCCGCCCCTACCGCAATCATCTCGTCTATCTGTTCCTGCTGACGCTGCCCGCGCTGCTGGGCGGACTGCTCGCGCTCAATCTCACGCGGGTTTTCTTCGACGTCGTCGGCCACGGCGCCGCCTTGACGCCCGCGCAGGCATGGATGCTCCACCTACCGCTGCATGCCGATCGACGCACAGTCCTCATTCACGCATGCGTCGTGAGCGGGATTGCGGGCGTCGTCGCCTTGATAGTGATCGGGCTGATCTTCGGCTACGCGGTGTGGATCCTCCAGCGCATCAGCAACCTCTTCCGCGTCAATCTGTACACGCGGATGCAGGAATTGAGCGTCCGCTTTCATTCCGAGGAGAAGATCGGCGACGCGATTTTCCGGATGTTCCAGGACTCCGCCGCGATTCCGCAAGTCATCAACGGGTTGATCGTACAGCCGCTCGTTTTCGTCCCGGCCGCCGCCGCCACGCTGCTATACCTGGTCTGGTACGACTACAGGATGGCGCTGATCGCGGCGCTGCTGTTGCCCGCGGACTTCATACTTGCGTGGATGTTCGCCGATTCGTTGCGAGCCGGCTTCATCGCCGAGCGTGAGACGACCGCGCGCGCGACGACGCGAATCGAAGAAACGCTCGCGTCGATCAAAACTGTCAAAGCATTCGGCACCGAAGCACACGAGTCTGAAAATTATGCGCGCGACAACTGGGACGCTTTCATTGCAGGCCGCCGCGCACGCCTCAGGCTCGCGCGATACCGTGTCTTGACCAACACGGTTCGCGGCCTCGCTTATGTTGCAGCGCTGTACGTCGGCGCGACGGAAGTGATGGCGGGCGGTACCGCGGGCCTCGCCGGCACCGTCGTTTCCCTGGGATTGTTTCAGGGCTCGATCGCGCTGTTCGGCGGCGTCAGTGCGCGCGCGCGAAATCTGACCGACCTGTGGGGCAGCATGCAGGACGTAGCCGTCGCGATCTCGCGGGTGTTCGAGATGCTCGGTCAAACACCCGAGCAAAGCGTCAGCAGCGGCCATGAAAATCCGCCAAAACACGCGACCGTTCTGAACTTCGATCACGTGACGTTCGGCTACGACCCTCGCGCGCCGGTACTTACAAGCGTAAATCTCGAGGCGCGCGTCGGCGAGATCACTGCGATCGCCGGTCCGAGCGGCTCCGGCAAGAGCACTATCATCTCGCTCATCGTGCGATTTTTCGATCCCACCGCGGGCAGCATACTGCTCGACGGCAAGCCGGTTCGCGACTTCGAGCTTCCGGCCTGGCGCGGAATGCTTTCAGTTGCGCTCCAGGAGAATCCGCTTTTCACCGCGACTCTTCGCGACAACGTCGCCTACGGACGCCCGAATGCGTCGACCGCCGAAGTCACCGAAGCGATTCGCCGCGCGGGTCTCGGCGATTTCGTTAGTTCTCTGCCTGCTGGCCTGGACACCATGCTCGGCGAGAAAGGCGCGAAGCTCTCGGCGGGACAGGCGCAACGACTCGGACTGGCACGCGCGATCTTGCGCGACGCGCCGATTCTTCTGCTCGACGAACCGACCTCTGCTCTCGATGTGGCCACCGAAGAAGTCGTGATGAGCGGTCTGCGCGATTGGATAAATGAAGCTCCGAACCGCCGCATGGCGATTATAGCAACGCATCGTCGGACCACCGCGTCGCACGCCGACCGAATCTACCAGCTTGCCAACGGCCATCTCGATCCCGCCGTCGGATCCGCGCTCGACGACGCCTCGATTCGCAAGGTGAGCAATGCCTGACGCGGTTTCACAGCGCGACTCGCGCGCAAATCTGCTCTACGCCGGCGAACAGGCTCAACTCGATTGGCGCGAGGCCTGGCGCGTGCTGGTCAAGAGCTGGCCGTTCGTCAGCCGCCATCGCGGGCTCGTCGCGATCAAGTGCGCACTGGTTTTCGTCTCGTTGACGTTCTTTTTGATGACGCCGTGGCCGCTGAAAATCGTGATCGACAACGTGATCGACGGCCATCCACTCACGGGCATTCCGGGCGCCATTCTTACTCCGCTTGTCGGCACCAGCCGGAGCGGGTTGCTCTTCGCGGTCACGATATTTCTTGCGCTGGCTGTGATCCTCATCGGGATGGTCGCCGAGAACGCATCGTCGCTCGGCACCAACGTATCGAGCGGGGGACTCGATCAGGCCGCCATCACCGCGAACGACGCCAACGAAGGCGGCAGTCTGTGGAACGGACTGTTCGGCTACCTGGAAGCGCGCGTGACGATCGATCTCACGCAGCGGATGAACCAGTCTCTGCGCACCGCCATCTATGAGCGATTTCTGCGCTCGCCGCTTGCGCTCTACGCAGATCAGAAAATAGGCGACGCCGTTTTTCGAGTGATGTACGACAGCGCATCGATCGGCCCGGTATTTTACCGCGGCGTGCTCGCGCCAATCATGTCGATGCTGATGTTCGTGATGGCGTTGATCGTTCTGTCCGCGCAATTCAGCAATCAACCCGTGATCATCGTCGGCGCCATTCTCTTTCTGCCGGTGGTCGCCATCGGCAGCAGCTTCTTTGGACGCGCGCTTCGAACTCAGAGCCAATCGATGCGTGAAAGCGGCAGCAACGTGATGGCGGCGTTCGAGGAGCGCGTCGCGCAGGTCCAACTCATCAAGGCATTCGGACAGGAGCGCCGCGAGACCGCCGCCGTCGACGCCGCCAGCTGGGATTCCTACCGCTCGACGCTCCGGATGCTCGCTATCATATTTGCGCTTGTCATCGTGCTGGCGCCGGTGTTCGCCGCGATGGTCGGTTACTGTCTCTACTACCTGATGATGCAGGTGATTGCCGGCCGCATGACGCTCGGCGACATCGTTCTGCTTTCGAGCTACGCCCAGATGCTCGCGAATCCGATGTCGATCATTGGCGGTACCTGGGCGTCGGTGCAGGCGTCGGTCGCTGGACTCCGGCGCGTACACAGCGTACTCGACAATCTCGCCGAACCAGTCGGCGACGGGCGCGGCGAAGTGCTCGGTGGACGCGTCGGCAATCTTGAGTTCAACGGCGTCGCAATAGGCTACGGCGCCACCACCGTCCTCAGCGCAGTCACGATGTCGATGCGCGCTGGGCAGATGGTCGCGCTGGCGGGACCAAGCGGATGCGGCAAGACGACGCTAATCTATTCGATTCCGCGTTTCGTCGAACCGACCGCCGGAACGATTGCCTTCGACGGCGTCGATTCGCGCACAGTTGTGCCCGACGCGATTCGCGCACGCGTCGGATTCGTATTTCAGAATGAGTCGCTGTTTTCGATTTCGATCGAGGACAACATCCGCTACGGAAGCGCCGGCGCGTCGATGGCCGAGGTTCGCGAAGCAGCCGCGATGGCGGGTGCGGCGGAATTTATCGATCGGCTGCCCGACGGATACGCGACGATACTGGGGCGGCGTGGCGCACGTCTCTCAGTCGGACAGAAACAACGAATTGCCATCGCGCGCGCCCTGCTCCGACGCTCTGAAATTATAGTCCTCGACGAACCAGCCGCACCGCTCGATCCCGGCTCCGAAGCTGACCTCATCGGAACGCTGACCGCGCTCGCGCGCGACCGAATCGTCATCATCGTCGCTCATCGCCCCGACACCCTTGCCGCATGCGACCGAGTGTTCTTTATTCACAATGGAACCGTTGCCGCCTCCGGAACGCATACGCATTTGCTCGCAACTGACCTCGCGTACCAGGGCTACCTTGCCCACACTGCCGCCGAGATTCCCGCCTGATTCTGGCCCACCGCTTGCACCTTAAGGGTGCCGGCCATACTGGTGGTGCTGAATTCCACGCCAGTTATGGCGGTGGGGTGATCGGTGATGACTTCGACTGTTCCCGAAACAGGCAAGACGGTGCCCGTTTGGGCGGCGTACAAGCCGGACGACGGTGTTTTTGACGAGATGCTCGATTTCTCGCTCCGTCCACGAAACGGATGCGAGCACGTCATCGACTCACTGCTGTCGATGCCAACCACGCACTTCACTGAGCTCTGTGCTCGCGCGGACAGGATGTTTCGCCGGATGGGCGTGACCTTCAATGTCTACGGCGCTGCCGACGGCTCTGAACGCATCTTTCCCTTCGACCCGATTCCACGCGTCATCGACGCCGAGACCTGGGCAACTCTCGAGGCAGGCCTGATCCAGCGCGTGCGCGCACTCAACGCATTCGTCGCCGACGTTTACGGCGAAGGCTGCATCCTGTCCGATGGTGTCATCCCGCGAGACCTGGTTCTCGGGTGCCCAAACTTCCGTCGTGCCGCCGTCGGCATCAAGCCTCCGCTGGGCAGTTTCGTCACGGTCGCGGGAATCGATCTGGTACGCGGCGTCGACGGCCGCTTCTACGTACTCGAAGACAATGTACGTACGCCATCCGGCGTATCGTACGTGATCGAAAATCGCGTCGTGATGACGCGCCTCGTGCCCACCTTGATGCGAGCGTGCCGCGTGCGCAGCGTCGAGCGCTACCCGGCCGACCTGCTGCAATGCCTGATGGAACTGTCGCCGAGCGGCAAGTCGAATCCCACCATCGCGCTGCTGACGCCCGGTCCTTTTAACTCCGCGTTTTTCGAGCACGTGTTTCTGTCGCAGCAGATGGGCATCGAGCTGGTCGAAGGGCAGGACCTCGTTTGCGTCGATCAGAAGCTCTACATGAAAGACGTGCACGGGCTTCGCCAGATTGACGTTCTCTATCGGCGTATCGACGACGACTTCCTGGACCCGCTCGTCTTCCGTCCTGATTCTCTGCTCGGGGTCGCCGGGCTCACCACAGTCCTCCGTACCGGCAACGCGGCGATCGCCAACGGCGTCGGCACCGGCGTAGCTGACGACAAGGCGGTGTATGCCTACACGCCCGCGATGATTCGGTACTATCTCGCCGAGGAGCCGATTCTCCCGATCGTCGAGACCTTCCTGCTGCGCGACCCCGAGGTCCGCGAGCACGTGCTCAAAAACCTCGAACAGTATGTCGTCAAACCCACCGGCGCGTCCGGCGGCTACGGCGTCGTGATAGGACCCAAAGCCGATGAAGCTGAGCTGGCAGCGACCCGCGAGCGAATCACGCTGGATCCGTCCGCCTTCATCGCGCAGCCGGTGATCGCGCTGTCGGTCCATCCCACGATCATTCACAATGGCTCCGAGAGCGGGATGAAGCTGATGCCGCGCCACATCGACTTCCGTCCCTTCGTACTGTTCGGCGCCAAACCACGCGTGCTCGCCGGAGGTCTTACGCGCGTCGCACTTCGCGAGGGCTCGTTGATCGTGAACTCATCGCAAGGCGGCGGCAGCAAGGATACCTGGGTGCTCGAGGCCTGATGCTGCGGCGAATCGCGAGCCATCTTTTCTGGACCGCCCGCAATCTGGAACGCGCCGAGTGGCGCGCCCGCCTGCTCGACGTCAACTACCATCTCCTGATCGAGAGTCCGCCGCGCGACGCGCAGCCGTGGGCGCCTTTGCTCGCGATTTTCGGCGAGCGCGAGCTGTTCGCGGCAAGCTACTCGACGGCAGACGACGCCTCTATCCTCAACTTCTTTGCGCTGGATACCGAGAATCCCAATTCGATCCGCAGTTGTATCAACACCGCGCGCAGCGACGCCATTTCGCTGCGACATTACATTTCGTCCGAGCTCTGGCTCGACCTGAACACGCTGTATCTGGACGCGCAGGAATGGACGCCCGAGGTTTTCGTCTCGCCTGGAGTTTTCTCCTTCTTTGCCGCGCTCAAGGACAGCTTCTATCGCCTCTCTGGAATCCGCCAGAGCACCATCCCGCGCGATATCGCCTACGACTTCATGCAGCTCGGCATCATGCTCGAGCGGACCGAGGACGTCTCCCGGATGCTCGACGTCAAGTACCACTTCCTGCTGCCGCGGCTAGAAGACGTGGGCGGTTCGCTCGACATCCTGCAGTGGGCCGCCGTGTTGCGCAGCGCCTCGGGACTCGAGGCCTATCGCAAGCGGTTTGGCAACTCGATAAGAATTGACAACGTCGTCGAGATCCTGCTGTTCGATCCCACCTTTCCGCGTTCGGCGCGATTCTCGCTCGCGATGCTCGAAACGTCGCTCAACCGCATCAAGAGCCAGGCGCCCGAGCCCTCGCCTCCATCGTCCCAGCTCGAGGAGCTGTCTGCCCTGATGCAATCCAAGCGCTCGCTCGAGGTAATCAAATCCGGCTTGCATCAGTTTCTGCTCCAGATTCAGGATGGATGCGCGGCGTTGGGGGACGAGGTCTTCCAGCGCTACCTCAAGATCGATTGAATTGAAGTGATGCTGTTGCGGATCTCTCACACCACCCGCTTCGAATACCAGATGCCGGCCTATGACTCGCACAACGAAGTGCGCATGAAGCCGCTGGAAAGCCCGGAGCAGCGATGCGTCGAGTTCGAATTGGAAATCAGCCCGGTTTCGTCCGCGTTTGAATACGACGACTACTACGGAAATCGCGTCCACGCTTTTTCGATTCACGCCCGGCATCCCACGCTGATCGTGACCGCGAGATCTCTTGTCGAGCGCCTACCGAGCACGCCGCCCGCATCTCAGCAGATGCCGTTCGGCGATTTCCTGCTGACGGACAATGCTCGCTATCGCAGCGAGTACGACTTCCTGAGCGCGAGCCGCCATGTGCCGTTCAGCGATCCGATGCGCAAATTCTTCTGGATGTCCAAACCCGATCCTTCCGAAGACGTGGCCGCCTATGCGAACCGCGTCGTCGCCTTCGTCCGCGACCAGTTCGTTTACGAACCCGGGATGACCAAGGTGCAATCGACCGCCGACGAAATCCTCAGTGTCGGCGGCGGCGTATGCCAGGACTTTGCTCATCTCACTATCGGTGTGCTGCGATTGGCCGGCATCCCTTCACGTTACGTCTCGGGCTACCTGGCGCCCGCCGCGAAATCCACGATGGAAACCGTCGGCGCGCAGGCCAGCCATGCATGGCTTGAGGCTCAGCTTCCCGGTCTAGGCTGGACGGGCTTCGATCCGACCAACGGATGCGTCGTGGACGAGCGTCACATCCGGGTCGCCATAGGCCGCGACTACTCCGACGTCCCTCCCATGCGCGGCGTCTACCGAAGTCAAGGCGGCAAGCAGGTAATGTCAGTGGAACTACAAATCGAACCGCAGCCCGATCTCCCACCCCCGTCGGATTCCAAGAACTCCAGTCAGCAAAACCAGCAGTAAGTTTCTTGACACTGGGTGCAGGGGTCACCCCTGCCCAAGGAAGTGTGAAACCCACGGCGGGTTTCACATTGTAACTAAGTGATTTACCCTTCCGCACCCAGCGCCAGCGGCGGCATCGCCGCAGCTTCGTTTTGCTGCTTCTTCCCTCTGAGCAGCCGTCGCGACCATGCCTTCGCGATAAGGCTCAACAACGACGGCGCGAATAATGCCGACGGCGGCTTCATCATGTTGATTACTTCGCCGATGCGATCGCCGATTGCCGGATCGTCGCTTGCGACCTCGAACATTTTCCCGAGCAACGGATCCATCACTCGACTCATCAATGGACGCTTGCCTTCGGTCCCCGGAACTCTGAAATCTGACGCTGTCGCGAGTCCCCACGGTTCTGCCTGGAAGCGCGCCTGCGCGGCGAAGAATTTTCGCGGGACTTCGACGTCGTTGATGCCGTTCTTCTCCAGGCACTCGCCAAGTATCAGCGCCGACAACGCTCCCGACGTCATCCCCTGGCCATAGACGGGATTGAATGCGCACGACGAGTCGCCCAGCGCGACGAAGCCGTCGAGCCGCGCGTTCCACTTGTCGTAGTGCCGCCAGCGGTTCGCCATCTGCCGGTACGAGTAAACCTGCGACATCGGTTCGGCCAGCGCGACCTCTTGCGAGATTATCGGCGAGCGGAGTTGCGCGAGCTTCGCGGTGAACTCGGCCTCGTCGCTCGGAGGGTAATGTCCTCCGATCCCCGCCAGCGAGACAATCATTCGATCGTTCTCGACCGGGAACAGCACGCCGGCGGTCGAGAAATTCTCCGCTATAGGATCGATCCAGATTCCCTTCCACCACCAATCCTTCGGTCGGCGCTCGGGATTCGCCTTATACCATCGCGACGCGTATCCCGTGTGCGAATCGACCACCGTCTCGGGCGGCATCGGCAGTCCCATCGCTTCGATCCATGCCGGAATTTTCGTGGTGCGTCCGCTTGCATCGACGACCAAGTCGCCTGTCAGCGAGAACGATTCGCCGCCGTCGCGTGGATTTACTTTTACTCCGCTCACTCGAAGCGAATCGCCGCGCGTCGTCTCGAAGCCGACCGCTTCAGCGCGTTCGATCAATTCGACGTTGGCAATGCGGCGAAGCAACTCGCGCACGGTCTCCTCGATCAGCACCCGGCTCGCGAACAAAGTTGTGATCGAGTTCGGACGACGTTCCGCCCATCCGTCCGGCCTGAGCGCGGCGAAGTCGCGGCCGAAATTTATCTCGAGCGCGCCGCGTTCGAGCATCGTCTTCTCGAAACCCGGGAACAGCCGGTCCAACTCGAGCCTTCCCCGCATCAGCAGCGCGTGAACGTGCCTGCTCTGCGGAACGCCGGGCCGCTCGTGAGCACCTGCAGGGTAAGCGTCGCGGTCGATCACCGTAACCTTCTCATAGAAGCCGCTAAGCACGCGCGCCGCGCAAAGTCCCGCCATGCTGCCACCGATCACGATCGCATGAGTGTTGCCCATCTAGTTGTTCGTCCTTCGGAATTGAGCGGGGATTTGTCCCCGTTTGGATTTCTTCTCACTGATGCCGTTCAAAACAATGTCCAACGTCTCCGCCACCGCACTTTCGATATCGATCTTTCCGTCATGCCGCACCCACGTATAAATGAGCGCGAAAAACGCCGCGCATGCGGTCAGCGCAGCGACTGTCGGTTCCGTGCGCCGCCGAAACTCACCGCTCGTCTGCCCGCGACGGATAACCGCCGCCAGCAGATTGATCAAGTCCGCAGTCTTTTCGTCATGCTCACTGAGCAAGCGCGGCCGCGCGAGCATCTCGCGCATGACCAGCCGCACGACGTCAGGATGCCGCACGGCGCGCTCCGCCAACATTTTGAGCGCCATGCGGAGCGTAGCGGTCGCGCTGCCACGAAACTCGGCAATCGCAGCCGCCAGCTCGTCGTTGGCGCGCTCGCCATACTCGATCAACAGGGCTTCCTTGGCCGGAAAATGCAGAAAGAAAGTGGCACGCGCCACGTCGGCGCTGTCGCAGATATCCTCAATTGTAACCGAATCGAAACCCCGCCGTACGAACAGGTTCATCGCGGCGTTGTAAATGTCGGCACGGGTGCGCCCTTTCTTGCGCTCGCGCCGCGACACCTGCGGCTCAGCAATGCCTTGAACACGGGGACTCTCGATATACTGGGCCATATAAGTAGACTCCAGTCTATTAACTGACCGCGATACACGAAGCAAGAGGCATCCACCAGATGGTCCGCCTTCTATCGACCCATCAGGCACTGTTAAAATCGCAAGGTACGCACGCAGCTGGAATCCTGTGCCCAACCAAAAGAAAACGGACGGTGCCGCCACCGAAAAAACTGAAACGACCGAGAAGCCTCGCGTCGTTGTCGATTTCGAACTGCTCCGCACCTACGCCGCGCGGAATTTTCGCGATCTCGGGGGCCATCCGGTCGCTAACAATCGTCGCGTGCGCGCCGGCAGGATCTTCCGTTCATCGCATCTCGCCGAAGTTCCGGCTGAAAGTCCGATCAGCCAACTCGAGCTTCGCACCCTCGTCACTCTTCAGAGCCGCGCCGAAGTGAAACACATGGGTGCGCCCAAGCCGGCCTCGCGTCACGGCGTACGATGGGAACACATCCCGATGGGCGACGAATGGTTCACCGACCAGGGCTTCACCCGAATTGCCACGCAGCCCGGCCGCGAGCATCTTGCACTCGTGATGCACTTTCGCGCTGACTGGCGCCGCTTCTTCAAACTGCTCGCCGAGCGCGACGTTTACCCCCTGCTCTTCCATTGCTCCGCCGGCCGCGACCGCACGGGCGTCGGCGCGGCAATGCTGCTGTCGATGCTCGGGGTCGAACGCGATCGAATCGTCGCCGACTTCCTCGAGAGCAACCAGGTCTTTCCGAAGCTTCCGCTCGCAGCCGAGCAACTCGACCCGGTCTTCGAACTGATCGACGAGAACGGCGGCATCGAAGGTTTCATGCGCGAGGTAATCGGCCTCAAGCCGCGCGAGCTCGCGATCATTCGTGAAGACCTGTTGGAAGACTGAGCGATCAGGCGGGCAGGTAGCCGTCCCGTAGCAGCGACTTGGCGATGATCATCCGCTGCACTTCGCTAGTGCCCTCGCCGATTTCCGAAAGCTTGGCGTCGCGCATGTAGCGCTCGACCGGGAAATCGGTGACGTAGCCGTAGCCGCCGTGGATCTGCACGGCTTTGATCGTCGACCACATCGCAGTTTCCGACGCGAACAGCTTTGCCATCGCGGCCTCGCGCGCAAACGGCTTGCCGGCGTCCTTGAGCGCGGCGGCGCGGCAGATGAGCACCCACGACGCGTCGATCCTCGTCGCCATGTCGGCGAACATCCACTGGATCGCCTGGAACTCGGCAATTTTCTTGCCGAACTGTCCGCGCTCGAGCGCGTACGCGCGCGCTTCCTCGAATCCGCCGCGCGCGATTCCCGCCGCGAATCCGGCGATCCCGATTCTTCCCCCTTCGAGCACCTTGAGCGTCTGTCGATAGCCGGCACCGAGCTCGCCGACAAGGTTGCGCGCCGGCACCGTGACGTTATCGAAGATGACTTCGGCCGTGTCGGACGCACGCAGTCCCAACTTCTCGATTTTCCTTCCGTTCGACAGTCCCGCCGTGCCGCGATCGACGATGAATGCCGACACGCCGTCGCGTTGGCGCGACTGGTCGGTAATCGCCATCACCACATACACGTTAGCGACGGTGCCGTTGGTGATGAACATCTTCGAGCCGGTGATCGAGTAATTGTCGCCGACCCGCGTGGCCTTCGTTTGCATCGCGGCAGCGTCAGATCCGGAACTCGGCTCGGTCAGGCACCATGCTCCGATCTTCTTCGCCTGCAGCATGTCGGGAACGTAGTGAGCACGCTGGTCATCGGATCCAAAACCGGCGATGTGCCCGGTCGATAGCGACATGTGCGCGGCGCACGTCAGCCCGATCGATGCGTCGTAGCGCGAGAGCCCTTCGACGACGAGCACCTGCGATAGCGTGTCCGCGCCACCGCCGCCAAACTTTTCAGGGAATGCCACGCCGAGGAACCCGAGTTGGCCAAGCTGCTCGACGATATGGCGCGGAAAAGTCTCTTCCTTGTCCCACTTGGTCGAGTGTGGCTTGATTTCGCGCTCGGCAAAATCGGTCAGCGTTTCGCGGATGCGTCGTTGCTCTTCGGTCAGATCGAAATTCATTTGAACCTAACTGCGAGCGCCGACGTTCTCGCGCACCCACTTGACGATGTCTTCGGTGGACGCGCCGGGAGTGAAGATCTGCCGCACGCCCAGCTCCTTGAGCTTGACCGCGTCATCATCGGGGATAATCCCGCCGCCGAAAACCGCGACCTCGCCGGCGCCGCGTTCCTTCAGCAGGCGCATTACCTCGGGGAACAGCGTCATATGCGCGCCCGAAAGTACGCTGAGTCCGACCGCGTCGGCGTCTTCCTGCACGGCAGCCTCCGCGATCATCTCGGGCGTCTGATGAAGGCCGGTGTAGATGACCTCGAAGCCGCCGTCGCGCAGCGCGCGTGCGATAATTTTTGCACCGCGGTCGTGACCGTCGAGTCCGGGTTTCGCCACCAGAATTCTGAGTCTTTTTTCCGCCATCGCCTAAATCCAGCCTGGGTCTGTGTACACGCCGAACTCGGCGCGAAAGATATCCGAAACCTCGCCGACGGTCGCGTCGCGGCGCACCGCCTCGCAAATCGGTCCCATCAGGTTTTCGCCGGAGCGACACGCTTCGGCGACCCGCGCGAGCGCTTCCTTGACGGCCACGGAATTCCGCTCGTGCTTCACCTTGCGAACGCGCTGAATCTGCCGCTCCTCGATCGCCGGATCGATCCTAAGCGTCGCGATCGGGATCTCTTCGGGAATCGAATATTTGTTCACGCCGACGACCGTCTTGATTCCCTGTTCCAGTTGCCGCTGAAAGTGAAATGCCGCCTCGGCGATTTCGCGCTGCGGATAGCCCGTCTCGATTGCCTTGACCATACCGCCCATTTCGTCGATCCGCCGGATGTAGTCGTTCGCCTCGCGTTCCATCCTGTCCGTCAGCGCCTCGACCGCGTAGCTGCCGCCGAACGGATCGATGGTATTCGTAACGCCGGTTTCTTCGGCGATTACTTGTTGCGTGCGCAGCGCGACCATCACGGCCTGCTCAGTCGGCAGCGCGAGCGTCTCATCCATCGAATTGGTGTGCAGCGATTGGATTCCACCGAGCACTCCAGCCAGCGCCTGAATCGCGACGCGAACTACATTGTTGATCGGTTGCTGTGCGGTCAGCGACGCGCCTGCGGTTTGCGCATGCGTCCGCAGCATCATCGATTTCGGATTCTTCGCACCGAAACGATCTTTCATGATTCGCGCCCACATCCGGCGCGCGGCACGAAGCTTGGCGACCTCCTCGAGAAAGTCGTTGTGCAGATTCCAGAAGAACGAGAGCCGCTGCGCGAAGTCGTCGACCGCGATCCCGCGCTTCACCGCCTCCTCGACGTAGCAAATGCCGTCGGCAATCGTGAAAGCCAGCTCCTGCACGGCGGTCGAGCCGGCCTCGCGGATGTGGTAGCCGGAGATCGACACCGCGTGCCAGCGCGGAACCTTGCGCGCGCAGAACTCAATCATGTCGGTGACGATTCTCAGCGCCGGGCGCGGCGGGCAAATCCATTCCTTCTGCGCGATGTACTCCTTGAGCATGTCGTTCTGGATCGTTCCGCCCACGCGCTCCCACGGAATTCCGTTGCGCTCGGCCACCACCAGGTACATCGCGAGCAGGATCGACGCCGAGCAATTTACCGTCATCGAGGTGGTGACACGGTCGAGCGGGATTCGATCGAACAGCGTCGCCATGTCATACACCGTCGAGACGGAAACGCCCTCGCGCCCAACCTCGCCCAGCGCGCGCTCGTGGTCGGCGTCGTAGCCCATCAGCGTCGGCATGTCGAACGCGGTCGAAAGCCCGTCCTGGCCCTGGCCCAGCAAAAAGTGGAAGCGCGCGTTGGTGTCCTCGGCGAGTCCGAAGCCGGCAAACTGACGCATCGTCCACAAGCGTCCACGATACATCGAGCCGTACACACCGCGTGTGTACGGAAACTCACCGGGGTTGCCGAGCACCTCGTCGTACGAGCCGCTCACGTCCTCGGGCGTGTAGAGCGGGTCGAGCTCCATGTCGGACACGGTCGAAAAACGGACCGGACGCTCGCTCGCCTGCTTGTAGGTCTTCTCGAGCCATTTCTTTTTGTTGCTCACAGCACGGTCCTCACCGATCTTCGCCTCACCGGTTTTCGAGTACGCTGCCCGCGATTACCAGGCGCTGAATCTCCGAGGTGCCTTCGTAAATTTCCGTGATCTTCGCGTCGCGGAAAAAGCGCTCGACTTTGAACTCCTTGGTGTAGCCGTAGCCGCCGTGAATCTGCACCGCTTCGGTCGCGGATTTCATCGCGGTTTCCGCGGCGAACAGTTTCGCCATCGCGGATTCCTTGGTGCACGACTCGCCGCCATCCTTCAACGTAGCCGCGCGATGCGTCAGCAGGCGGGCCGCGTCGATCTCGACCGCCATGTCGGCCAGCTTCCATTGAATCGCCTGGTACTGTGCGATCGGCTTGCCAAACGTCAGCCGCTCCTGCGCGTATTTCAACGACGCCTCGAGCGACGCGCGCGCGATCCCAAGCGCCTGCGACGCGATTCCAATCCTGCCACCGTCGAGAGTCTTCATCGCGACCTTGAACCCCTGCCCTTCCTCGAGCAGAAGATTCTCACGCGGGACGCGCATATCCGAAAAACTCAGCTGCGCCGAATGCGCGCCGTGAATTCCCATCTTATCTTCGACCCGCGTGACCGCCCATCCCGGCGTATCGGTCTCGACCGCAAATGCGCTGATCCCATGATGGCCCTTGTCGGGCTGCGTCATCGCAAACACGATCGCCACCTTCGATTGCGGCGCATTCGTAATAAAATTCTTGGTCCCGTTGATCACATACGAGTCGCCGTCGCGCACCGCGCGTGTCTTCTGCCCGGCCGCGTCGGAACCAGCCTGCGGCTCGGTCAAGGCAAAACATCCGAGCCAGCTGCCGGTCGCCATCTTCGGCAGAAAATGATTTTTCTGCTGAGCAGTGCCGAGTCCGAGAATCGGCCACGACGCGAGCGAGCAGTGCGCCGACATGATCACGGCCGTCGATGCGCATTCGACCGCGAGCTCCTCGAGCACGAGTGAGTACGCGACATGATCGAGACCGGCGCCACCGTATTGTTCGGGGAGGAAGATGCCGAGCATCCCCAGCCGGGCGAGTTCGTCGATCGCCTCGGCGGGATATCGATGCGATCGATCAGCCTCGACGCCGATCGGTCCCAACTTCTCGCGTGCGAAGCGACGCGCGACGTCACGCGCGCCGAGTTGTGCTTCAGTGAGTTCGAGATCCATCCCGATCCATATGTAGCTTAGAGTGATGGGTGGGGTCGATAGAAATGCGCGCCGATTTTACACTTTGCTCTGAACGTATGCTCTGACTGTACGCTCTGACCGCCGTGCTGCAAAGATTACCTCTACCGCAACTATCGCCTCGCAGCGCATGATGGACGCCGATGACGAGCGTACCCGCGACTGCCCCGCGACGCGATTGGATCTTGCCGGCGGCCTGGGCTGCCTTTCTCGGAGTTTTTATCGCGCTGCCCGGGCAAGGCGTGTGGTCGGCGCTGATCGCCGCGAATCTCGCGACCACGCCCGCGATTCCCTGGGCCGTCGGCGTCATGGCCGTCGTTCTCTGGGCGATATGGCAATACCTCGACGGCAGATGGTGGCCGCGGAGCACGTCGGAAGATCGACATCAGCGTCTTCGCGCGAACGCCGTACCGCGTGACGTCTTCGCATGGGCTGTCCTGGCCGGCGCTTCCTCGATCGTCGCATTGGCCGGATGGTGGATGCTGGCGTCCGCACTCCTGCACATTTCAGGCAGCGTGCTTCCTGACTTGTCGAAATACCCGTGGCTCACGACGGTGCTCGTAGTCGCGATGGGCACGCTGGTGTCGCCCGTGCTGGAACAAGCGGGATTCGGGGGATACTGCCAGACGATGCTCGAGCGGCTTTTCTCCGGCCCCACCGCGATCGTCGCGACGGCGATTCTGTTCGCGCTGTTGCCGCATCCGCCGATGCAGGTCGTGCTGTGGCCCAAGCTGATTTTATTTTTCTTCACGGGAGTCACGTTCGGAGCGATGGCTTATTTGACCAACTCGATTCTCCCGGGATTGGTAGTTCACATCCTGGGACTCCTCGCCTTTTTCACGCTGGTATTTCGCGACGCCGCTCCACCGCCAAGCGGAGATGCGGGGATGTGGATTCACGCGGCCCAGATGATAGTGTTCGCTGCCTTGGCCATCGCGGCCTTCGCGCGCCTCAAGCGGCTCACAGAGCCAACGCGAGCCTCCTGATACCTCGCTCGTTATTTTACGGGAGACGAGGCCGACCGCTTGGCGGTCGGTAGGTGAGGGTTCTGGTTGCCTACTGTAGTCCGATGGTCGTCGCGCGAGGAACGATCAGGATCGGCCCGGTCTTGCGCGCACGAAAAGATCGCACCGTCATCCGATCCCGCGTCGCGTCAACCATCACGGCGCCGTCGAGGTCAGTGCGCAACAAAATAGCTCGCGCATCGACATAGCGTTGGAGGACCGCGGGCGCCGGGAAATGAAAATGGTTCAGGTATCCGTCCGAGATGATCGCGACTTCCGGATGCACCGCCGCGATGAATGCCGGCGTCGAGGACGTTCCGCTGCCATGATGAGGCACCTTGAGTATCGTCGCGCGCAGGTCGGCGCGGTTCTCGAGCATCGCGTGCTCGCCGACCGACTCGATATCGCCGGTGAACAAAATTGACGCGCTTCCAAAATTGAACCGCAACACCATCGAGCTGTTATTTTGCGTCCGTGCGATTCCAGTGCCGCCGTTGAGCGATGAAATCGCAACGCCGCCGATCGCCCTTTCGGGCGCCGTCTCGCGCACCTGCACGATCGGGATTTTGGCGCGCTCCAGATCGTCCATCAGGTGCGAGTAGCTGATGTCGACGCTCGGCACTCCCGTGGTCCAGAACGCCCGCGGCGCGAAGTTCATCGCGATAAAATCCAGGCCGCCGAAATGATCGAGGTCGGGATGACTCAGCGCAAGGTAATCGACGCGCATGATTTTTTGCGACCACAAGTACGGCGCGACAATTCTCTCCCCCGCGTCAAACCCGCCATAGGAGCCACCGGCATCGATCACCATTACGCGCGAGCCGGGAAATCGCACCACCGCTCCGTCGCCCTCTCCCACCGACAGGAACGTCACGCGCAAACTGGGATTAAAAAATCGATCGTAGGTCCACCGTCCCGCGTCCACCGTCAAGATAACTGCGAGGACAAACACGCACCGCGCACGCCAAGCGATTTTGGGTGCGGGTTCAACGAGAACGTTTTCGCGATTCTCAGCGTCGTGCGATCGCTTGATAGCGATCGGCATTGCGAGCGGCGCGAGCAACCAGATCATCAGCAACGCATAAGTGATCGACAATTCGAGAATCGTCGGCGTGAAGATGCGGGACCATGCCAGTGGCCAATCAACGAACCAGGCTGCGAGCCAGTTGCCAAGCGCGAGCGCGCTCGCTCCGAGTAGCAGAATCGGCCGTGCGATGGGTTCTGAAACAAAACTCAACGCGGCCGCGATCAGTCCGCTGATTGTCGCCCCGAACGCCATAATCGGCACCACCACCGCATTTGCGATCAGTCCGACAATCGCAAACTGGTTGAAGTGGTACGCAGTCAGCGGAGCCGTGCCGACCATCGCCCAGAACGACATCGCCAGGTAAGCGGTACTGCCCTCAAGATATTGCCAGCGAGGCGACGAGGGCTCATCTCGAAGCATCCCGATTCGCCGGCGGCGCGCAAACCACGCGGCGAATCGGCGCATCCCGATCACGATCGCAATCACTGACGCGAACGAGAGCTGGAATCCGATGTCGGCGGTCGAACCAGGGAGCGCGATGCATATAACGATTGCCGCCAAGGCCAACGATGCGATCGCTTCGCGAGGACGGTCGATCGTCACCGCCAGCATGTATGCGAGCACCATCACCAGCGCGCGCACGGTGGACACGTGATGCCCCGCGATCGACGCGTACGCGCACACCGCTATCATCGCGGCGAGCGCCGCGATCTTGTTCGCGTAGCCACGGTTTGCCAGCCCTGGAAGGAGCATCATCGCGAGCCGCACCGCGGCGAACATAGCGGCGGCGACGATGCTCAAGTGCAGTCCGGAGATAACCAGCAGATGAGCCATCCCTGTGCGCGCGAAGGTCTGCCGCAGCGGCTTTCCGATCTCCCCACGATCGCCAATCACCAGCGCGCGCATCTCCGCATTTTCGGGATATGCAAGGTTCCGGTCGAAGAACTCGCCGATACGCGCCCTTATCGATTCGATCTGGCTTGCCGGGAAGCTCGAGCGATGCCCGATGATTTGAAATATCGGCGAGCCGAGAGATTTCTTCGGCGCAGTCATGGTCGCGTCGACGCCCTCGCGCGCCATCTCCGCAGCGTAGTCGAATTCGCCGGGATTCCCGTAGTTGCGCGGAAAGTGAATTCGCGCGCTCAGCCTGATTTCGTCGCCCAGCTTGAAGTCACCGCCGCCTAGCACCGCGATTCGGACGTGACCGTTCGACGGCAACATCGAACCGCCTTGATCGGCGACTCGCTCGACCGCGACGTACACGCGATCGCCGTAAGCTTCGCGTTCGGTCTCGCGGTACAAACGCCCTTCGATCGTAACGCGCGATCCGTCCGCGACCGCGCGGATACTGTGCAAGCCGCGCGGCGGCTCGAGCACGATGCCAACCGCGACCGCCGCTGCAAGCGCGATCGCTCCGTATGCCGCCGCCAGGCCGAGTGTCCCTCCTGCTGCGAGAAAAGCGCCCAGCGCCAGCATCGCAACAGTCAGTGCCAGCCACAGCGGAATCGCGACATGAAAATTGCCAAGAGCGTCCCCCGCGACCACCGCCACTGCGACCGCGTAGATCGGCGGCAACCGTTCGAGCAGGTTAACTGCTGGCAGCGGAGGCAAGCTCTCGCGGGACCCGGCCGGCTCCAGCCCGACCAGTCGCGACGCGTCGCGTCTTACGGAAAGTGCACCCGCAGCGATATGTACGCGCTCCTTTGCGTATCAACGGTCGCGTATGTGCGATGTTGACTGAAAGATTATGCGCTTACACAAGCAGATTGCGCGACGACGGATTTGTGCTTTCGGGAACTTTCGCGTCACTCTCGGGCGGGCGTGTCGTTGACTCGTGTCTCCGCGTCGTCACGAAGAAGCGCAAGTGGACCGGGCGCGGACGCAGGTTCCGTGGCGGACTCCGCCGACTCCTCGACGTCGAGCAGCGCCGTCATTTCGTCGAGATGCCGGCGAATTTCGGCGGCAAGTTCGCGATTGAGTCCCTTCGCCGCCGCGATCTCATCGACAGTCGCTTCGCGAATCCGCTTGAGACTTCCGAAATGGCGGAGCAGAGCGCGCCGCCGCACCGGGCCGATTCCCTCGATATCGTCGAGCACCGAGCGCAACCTTGCGCGGCGCCTGAGTTCGCGGTTGTACGTGATCGCGAATCGATGCGCCTCGTCGCGAACCCTCACCAGCAGGAACAGCGCGGTAGAATTCTTCGGCAGCACGATCGGGTCCTTGCGCCGAGGAACGAAGACGCGCTCTTCGGATTTCGTCACTTCTTTCTCGCGCCGATCGTTCAGCACGTGTTGCTTGGCCAGCGACACGCAATCGATCTGATCGAGCATCCTGAATTCGCGCAACACTTCGAGCGCGACATTGAGCTGTCCTTTGCCCCCGTCGATAACCCACAAATCCGGGTACTCGTTCTCGCGCACCGCGCGCTCCAGCCGCCGCTTCAGGACTTCGTACATGGCGGCAAAATCGTCCTGGCCCTCGAAACTGCGAATCCGGTACCGTCGATAGAGATTTTTCTGCGGCTCGCCTTCGTCGAACGTCACCTGCGACCCGACCACCATCGAGCCCTGCAGATTCGAGATGTCGTAGCATTCCATCCGCTTGGGCGTGTTGCGCAGGCCGAGCTTGACCCGCAGCTCCTCGAGCATCTTCTCGCGCGTTTTTTCGTTGTCGCGCCGCGAGGCGAAGCTCTGGCGCGCATTATCCATCGCCATTTCGAGCAGGCGCAGCTTTTCACCGCGCTGCGGCAGAAACACTTCGACTTTCTTTCCGCGCCGCTCTGAGAGCAGCTCCGCGCGCACTGCCGCATCCTCCAGCTCGACCGGCACGATCACTTCGTCGGGGATATTGCGCGCGCCAGAGTAATACTGAGTCAGCAGATCGGAAAGGATTTCGTGCACCGGAAATTCCAGGTCCTGGAAGCTCCAGCCCTGGGTGCTGGTCAGCTTGCCGCCGCGGACGATCAGGACGATCGCCTCGATGTAACCGCCCTCGCGGTAGATTCCGAACACGTCCTGGTCGATTCCCCAGTGATGCAGCACGGTCTGCCGCTCGACGGTTTTTTCGATCGCGCGCACGCGATCCCGGATTCGCGCGGCCTGCTCGAACTCGAGCCGCGACGCGTGATCCTTCATCAGTTCGCGCATCTCGCGCAGCAGCTCGAGATTTTTTCCCTCGAACAGCATCTGCGCCGCGTGCAAATGACGTTCGTACTCTTCCCGATTGACCGGCAAGCAGCACGGCCCGAGACATCGCTTGATCTGATATTCGAGACACGGCCGCGAGCGGTTTCGAAATACCGCGTCGGTGCAGGTGCGCAGCGGAAAAACCTTGCGGATGACGTCGATTGTCTCGCGCAGTCCATCGGCCGAGCCGAACGGCCCGAAGTAGCGGCCGCCATCCTTGACGATCTTGCGCGTGACCGTGATTCGCGGCCACGCGTGATTGGTAATCTTCGCGCTCAGGTACGATTTGTCGTCCTTGAGGCGGATGTTGTACCTGGGCTTGTACTGTTTGATCAGGTTGTTCTCGAGGATCAGCGCCTCCTTCTCGCTCGCCGTGACGATCGTGTCGAAGTCGCGCACCCGCCGCATCAGAAATCGCACCTGGAAGCGTCCGTCACCGCCCTCGCGAAAGTACGATCGCACGCGCGCGCGCAACGATTTGGCTTTGCCGACGTAAAGCACCTTGCCCGCGCGATCGCGGAGCAGGTAGATGCCGGGTTCGGTCGAAGTGGTCGCCAGTTTCTGATCGATCGACGCCGATTCGTCCTCGAGCACGAGCGCCTCGGCGGATGCGCCGCTCTGCGCCGGCGCATCCTTGGGATACTCGATCAGGGAGCCGTAATGCGGACCCGTCGGCTCGCCGTCAGCCGGCTCAGGCGGAGTCCCGCCAGCTCCGCTTTTTTCCTTTTCATCTTCCGGGGACATGGCCGCATCTAGTATATCATCGCGCCGCGGCTATCGGCTGTCCGCCGGGCAAGAAAGCTTCACAGAACCCTACGGGCTTTCTGTCTCCTCTCCCTGTTAGAAGAGCTTTGCGTAACTCTGTCTCCTCGCCCTGTTAGGGCGAGGATGAAGGTGAGGGTCCTTATACAGCGCGCTACTTTGCGCGCGATTCAGGATTCTGCCTCTGCTCCGAACGCCTGCGCGGATGTTACGCACAGCTCTCCTGTTAGGGAGAGGATGAAGGTGAGGGTCGAGTTAGGATGTCGCGTTCCGCGCCACTGATTACCTGCCGGGCGCGCTCAGTCGGGCGAGTATAGCGAACTTAACACCATGGCCATCGGCGTGTCAGACGATGTCCCCGAGATGGGTGATCTCGACAACCCGATCGTTAATCCCACTTTCCTTGATTAGCCTTTTGTACATGGGATGAAACCCTCCTGGACCGTGGTAGAAGTAGATCTCATCGAACCCGTGGAGACGTTTATCGAAGTTCTTCACCAGCTTCCGGAACTTCGGCTCCGTGACTCGATCGGGATCCCCGACGTCATCGCCGTACCATTCGTGCAGCTCATCGGGGAACCAGATCCCGTAATTGTCGGAAAAGATCGCCCAGCGAAGAGCCCGCTGGCTGCAGCGGCGCATGAACCGTTGGATAGGAGTCGCTATGTAAAGGCGATCAGGCGTGACCTTCCTGGTGGTACCCTTGAGAGAATCGTCCTTCTTGGCCGCGCAGTGAGTGATATAGATACGCATCCTGATTTAAGCTGGAATTTCCGTTTTGGTTCTCCGATTTGCACTCGTCCTATAGACCCAACTGTCTCCCGCGGCAAGGTTTAGTTTAGTTTTGTTTCACGATGTTTCCAGCGGTGCCGGGACGGCCCGGTTTCACCTTCGGTGGGCATGGCCTCACCGCGCGCTACCCCACTCGCCCCAATCATTGCTATTGAGATTTCCAGATAAGCATCAAAACACCGCGCGACCGATGCGCGCAGGAGAATTGCAATGGGCAGAATCCAGGGAAAAGTAGCAGTGATCACTGGCGCCGCCAGCGGGATGGGCCGCGCGACCGCGCTGCGCTTCGCCAAGGAAGGCGCGAGCGCAGTCCTCACCGACCTGAATGCGCAGGGCGGAGAGACCGCCGTCGCCGAATGCGCCGCCGCCGGCGGACGCGCCGTCTTCCAGCGCACCGACGTCACCAGCGAGGCCGACATCAAGGCCGCCGTCGCTCGCGCGGTCAAGGAATACGGCCGCCTCGACATCATCTTTAACAACGCGGGCATCGCAGGCGCCGTCGGCCCAATCGAGAAAGTGGATTCCGCCGACTGGGACCGCACCGTCGCTGTGCTGCTTCGCGCCGCGTACCTGGGGATGAAGTATTCGATCCCCGAGATGCGCAAGGCGGGTGGCGGCTCGATCATCTCGACCGCATCGGTCGCTGGCCTCCGTGGCGTCGGCTATCTAGCAGCTTACAGCGCCGCCAAAGCGGCGATCGTGAATCTGACGCAGGCCGTCGCGATCGAAGTCGGGCACGACAAGATTCGCGTCAACTGCATCTGCCCCGGCGGCGTCAATACGCCGCTGATCCATCGCGGGCGTCCCGGTGCCGAGGAGCGTTCCGAGAAATCGATGGCGCGAATGCAGCCGATACCGCGCGCGGGCAAAGCCGACGACATCGCCACCATGGCCCTATTCCTCGCAAGCGACGAGGCTGAATGGATCACCGGTACCGCGATGGTAGTCGACGGGGGAATCAACACCGGCAACGCGCGCTTCCGCCTGGCGGGACTTCCTGAGACCGGCTTCTCCGGCCCGTCATTCGAAATGTGATCAGCCACTGAGGTGTGATCAGCCACGGACAGTGATTTACGAGCCCAAGCCCGAACGATTCGACAACTGATGCATCCCGGAATTCACGCCAAGAGCAATCCTGACAAGGCCGCGTACATCATGGCGGCGACCGGCAAGGTTGTCACTTACCGCGAGCTCGACGATGAGTCGAATCGCGCCGCGAATCTATTGCGTTCGCTCGGACTCAAGCCCGGCGACACTGTCGCATTGTTTGCCGAGAATCACCACCGCTATCACCAGGTTCTCTGGGCGGCGCAGCGTTCCGGACTCTACTACACCGCGATCAGCTCACGCTTGACAGCGGAGGAAGTCGCCTACATCGTAAATGACTCCGGCGCTAAAGTTTTCATCACAACGCACGCAATGGCCGACGTCGCAAGCCAGATGGACGCGGCCAATATGATTCCGCGCCGCATCAAGCGCTACATGATGGACGGCGCAATCGCGACTTATGAGTCGTGGGAGGATGCGGTTGGCTCGCAACCAACGACTCCGATTGCCGACGAGACCGAAGGCGCCGCGATGCTCTATTCGTCGGGCACTACCGGCAAGCCCAAGGGCGTGAAGCATCGGCTAAGCGGACAACCGCTGGGCGCGCCGAATCCTATCGGCATGCTGCTGGCTGGGCTCTACCAGGCGTCGCCCGAGATGATCTACCTGTCGCCAGCGCCGCTTTATCATTCGGCGCCGCTGCAGTTCACGATGGCGGTGCATCGGATTGGCGGCACCGTGATCGTCATGGAGCACTTCGACGCGGAGCAGACGCTCGCACTTATCGAGAAGTACCGGGTGACGCATACGCAGATGGTGCCGACGATGTTCATCCGGATGCTTAAGCTGCCGGAGCCGACGCGCCGTGAGTACAATCATTTGAGCTTGAAGGTGGTCATCCATGCGGCCGCGCCGTGTCCAATCCCGATCAAGGAACAGATGATCGAATGGTGGGGACCGAAAATTTACGAATATTATGCGGGGACCGAGGGCAACGGGTTTTGCTCGATCAACAGCGCGCAGTGGCTGCTGCATAAGGGCTCGGTCGGCAAGCCCCTGGTCGGAAAGGTACACATCCTTGACGATGACGGAGCTGAACTTCCAACTGGCGAAGCGGGGACGATCTTTTTCGAAGGTGGCGGCACATTCGAGTATCACAACGATCCCGAGAAAACGAAAAGCTCGCGCAACGACAGGGGATGGTCGACGCTCGGTGATATCGGCTATCTCGATCGCGACGGCTATCTCTACCTGACCGATCGCAAGGCAAACATGATCATCAGCGGCGGCGTGAACATCTATCCGCAAGAGGCGGAGAACCTGCTGGCGACTCATCCGAAGGTCGAGGACGTCGCAGTGTTCGGCGTGCCCAACGAGGATTTTGGTGAGGAAGTCAAAGCCGTGGTCCAGCCGGTCGATATCAAGCAGGCCGGGCCGGCTCTCGAGGCGGAGCTGATCGGTTTCTGCCGCGTGCACCTGTCCGCGATCAAGTGCCCGCGGACGATTGATTTCGACGCGGAGTTGCCGCGCCATCCGACCGGCAAGCTCTATAAGCGGCTAATCAAGGATCGCTATTGGATCGGACACTCGAAACGAATCGCCGAGTAAGGGTCCTGCCACAACGCGCATCGAACTGCCACCGGGCGGAAACGCAGCGACGTGATCAGCGGGTTCGCGACGAATCGTACGCATCGGGATCCCATCTGGCATAGGCGTCCCAGGCGGCTGCGCCATAGTACGCGTCGAACTTCTCGGCTTGCCGGGCGCCGGGCATCAGCACCGCGACGAGATCGTCCGGCTCGTAGCTCCAGGTCATCGCGTCCAAATCGGCGACCGTATTGGACGACCCGACACCGCGTGAAGCTTGCGCCATCGTTTGCTGATTCGCCGGCATAGGACGCATCCACATGAACATCGCGACCAGCGCGACGAATCCGGCCGCTACGCCGATTCCGATCTTTGCGCGACGCTTGCGCGCGCGAGTCGAGTCCGCTTTCTCGATCACGCGCGCCGCAAAATTCGGTGGCAGCCGCGGCTCCGGACCCGGCCCGACGTCAATCCACGGAAATCCCTGCTCCTTCACGCTTCATCTCCATTGCGCATCAGCGCGCGCAGGCGCGTGCGCGCGCGGAACAGCCGCGATTTGACCGCAGTCGCGCTCACTCCGGTGATGCGCGCGAGATCGCCATAGCTCCAATCATTTTCGCGCATCAGCAAGATCAGTTCGCGCTGATCGACCGGCAGCTTGATAACCGCGCGTTCCACCTGGGCCAGAGGCCCGTCCTCGATTTCGCGCGCGGGCGCCGCGACCTCGCCGTGACGCGGCTCCCACGAAATAAATATTCGACGCCATCGCCGGCGCCGCAGATGGTCCAGGCTGGAATTGCGAGCGATTTTGAACAGCCACGACTCGAAAATCTCCACCGACTGCAGCCGCTCGATTCCCAGCATCATCTTGACGAACGTAGCCTGCGCCACATCTTCCCATTCACTGTCATCGCCCAGCATCGAAAGCACGAATCGCCCCACGCGTCCCTGGTAGAGTTCGATGAGCGCGCGAATCGCCGCGTGATCTCCGGCTCGCGCTCGCTCAACCGTTTCGGCGAGATCGGGCGCCGGCTCGTGGCGCATCGCCGTGTTAAGGAGCCGGTGGTGCATCCGGTGGTCCGAGGATCGCGTCAATCTGCGAATGGATTTGCTTGAGCTTCTCGTGCGCCGCCGCCACTTTGCTCAACTGGTCGGAAGTCAGCACCCCGCGAATCTGAATCGCCGTCGCTACCATCTGAGAGTCCAGTTGCTGTTGCAGCGTTGATTGCTGCGCCAGCAATGGCGCCAGGTCCGAGGCGCTCACGGTCCCCGATGAAAGCAGCTTGTCGGCAATCTGATCGCGAATCGAGTGCATTTGCTCCATCTGCGACTTGCTGCTCGTCATGCTGGCGTCCACGATGTCGTGGACTTGCTTCTTCTGATCCGCAGTCAGGTTCGCGGCTCGAAGCGCCATCATCAACGGCGGCGGAACCGGCAGCGGTCCGCCGATCATCATGGCATCAGGCGGCGGCCCCATGATCATTTGCGCGCTAACTAAGCCCGCGAGCGCGAAGCTAACAAGAATCGCGGTCGTAATCAGAATCGAGAATTTGTATTTCCGCACGTCTACCACCTCGCCGGCTATCGCCAGCTGTCCTTTGCCTGCCAGACGAACGAGCCCGCGAAAAGTTGCGGACGTCGTTCGCGATTCTCGCAGCCACGACGCTTGCACCGTTACCGCTCTGAGTTGCGGTCTGATATTTAGATCGATGCGTGTCACGCGCGACGCGGGCATAGCGATCTTCCACGCAGAGGAAATCTGAAATGGACAGGCTCAAGGGCAAAGTGGCAGTGATCACGGGCGCGGCGAGCGGAATCGGACGCGCAACCGCAATCAAGTTCGCCGGCGAAGGCGCTGCCGTCGTGATCGCGGACCTCAACAGCGAAGGCGGCGAGGCTGCGGTTCGCGATTGCAAGGAGAACGCCGGGCGCGCGGTCTTCCAGAAGACCGACGTCTCCGCCGAGGCCGAAATCAAGGCGCTCATCGCACGCGCGATCAAGGAGTTCGGCCGTCTCGACATCATCTACAACAACGCCGGAATCGGCGGCGCGATCGGACCGCTCGAAGAAATCTCGGTCGAAGATTGGGACAAGAGCCAGGCAGTTCTGCTGCGCGGCGTTTTCTTAGGGATGAAACACGCCGCGCCCGAGATGCGCAAAGCAGGCGGCGGCTCGATCATCTCGACCGCGTCCGTCGCTGGAATCCGCGGCTTCAACGGATTGCATGCCTACTGCGCAGCGAAAGCCGGCGTGGTCAACCTGACGCGCTCGGCCGCACTGGAATTCGCCAAGGATAAAATCCGCGTCAACTGCATCTGCCCCGGCGGGATCAACACGCCGATCCTGCATCGCAATCAGCCCGGCGTGAAAGAAGCGATGGAAGAATGGATGGCGAAGGGCCAACCGATTCCACGCGCCGGCCATCCGGAGGACATCGCCGGGATGGCGCTCTACCTCGCCAGCGACGATTCCGAATTCGTCACCGGGCAGGCGATGATCGTGGACGGCGGCCTGACCGTCGGCAGCCAGTTCTCACCCCGAGCCGAAGATGCGGCGCCGACATCGATTACGCCGCCACGCGGCTTCATGGGCCCGTCATTCCAGGGATGACAGAATCGGTTCTCCGCTAATCGCATGAAAAATACGAGGCGCGTCCAAGACGGGCGCGCCTCGTTGTATCCGAGCTGGAAAGATCCGCTGCAACTTTCACAAGCGCGAGTAACCGGGTAGCCGCGCCTGCATCGAATTCGGATACTCGACCGGCAGCGCGCTCGCCTTATCGAGCGCCGCCAGCTCAGCAGCTTCGAGCCGAAATCCGATCGCGCCGAGGTTTTGTTCGTTCTGCTCCTCGGTTCGCGCGCCGTAGATCACCGAGCTGACGCCGGGCTGCTGATTCACCCACGCCAGCGCGACCTGCGAGATTGCACGGCCTCGTTCTTTCGCGATGTGCTCGACCGCTTCGAGCGTCGAGTAATTGCGCTCGTCAGCCAGCCTGTTCCACATATCAATCTTCGCCAGTCTGCTATCTGCGGGGGGCCGCTGACCCGAACGGTACTTCCCGGTCAGAAATCCGCCGCCGAGCGGACTCCATGGAATCACGGCGACTCCTTCATAGCGGCATAGCGGGAGTATCTCACGTTCGATATCACGCGAAATCAGGCTGTATTGCGGCTGCAGGCTGTCAAACCGCGCAAAGTCGTGTTTATCGCTGACCCACAGACTCTTCATCAGTTGCCACGCCGTAAAATTCGAAGCGCCGATGTATCTGACTTTGCCTTGACGCACGAGGTCGTCGAGCGCGCGCATCGTTTCTTCGATCGGCGTTTCGAAGTCCCACGAATGTACCTGGTAGAGATCGATATAATCCATCTTCAGGCGCCGCAGACTTGCCTCGACCTCCGACATGATATGCCCGCGGGAGAGGCCAATTTGATTCGGGCCGACCGGTTTGCCCATGAAAATGTTGGCGTTGAAGCGAACTTTTGTCGCGACAATCAGATCTTTTCGGCGCTCGCCGACAATGCGTCCGAGAATTTCCTCTGACGCGCCTGCGGCATAAACATTTGCGGTGTCGAGAAAATTGCCGCCAACTTCAATGAATCGGTCGAGAATTTTTCCCGCCGTTGCTTCGTCTGTTTCACGTCCGAACGTCATGCATCCGAGGCAGAGTTCAGAGACTTTCAGGCCGGTACCGCCTAATCGCCTATATTCCATGGCTTTTTCGTATCCTCCGCCGTCGAGTCTAGTACGACTATTGTCGTGTGCAAATCGAACTTTTTATTTTTGAATAATCGTTGAAATGAATCGTCTCAATAAATGGGTGCAAACGGCTCTGGCACCCTCCGGTTAGTATGTTCCTCCCAACTAACCGGATTCCGTCCGCAGCGTACGCGGACGGCCGCTACGAACAGGCGGGCATTGGAGAGTCCCCCCCTCTTCAGATGCCCGCCATTTTTTTGTCTCGCTCTAATTCTGTTTTTCTTTTTTTCTAATCTCCGTAGTCGCGAAACTGCGGAAGCTGCATCTGCGTGAGTTAAGATCAACAGCTAAATTTGTTTAGGAAACTGCGCGTCAACTTGACAGCGCGCGATTGCATCGTCATAGCTCATGACTCGATGTTGTCGCGGTGGCTTAGATGGCTGGTGGTTGCGCCGGTTGTGTTGTTCGTGCTCGGAGCATTTATGCTCAGTTGCGGTGGCAGCGGCACTAGCACACCGACCCCGACTCCAGGCCCGGGCTTCGCGCTTGCAGATATCACCCTCTCGAACGGCCCTGCGCCGACACCTTCGATCTTCCCGACCGCGAGCGGCAGCAAGACTCCCAAGCCCACCGCGACGCCGACGTTGACGCCACGGCCCCCGGCAACCACCACCTTCGTGCCGACGACAGCGCCGAGCGCCACGCCAGTACCGGTCCAGTTCAATGCGATCGGTACGTTCCAGAAAGGAAAGAACACCACGAACCTGCGGTTCCAGGACATCACGATGGCGCCGCTTACGCTTTGGACCTCCTCCGACTCAACTGTGCTGCTGGCGCCTCCGTCGGGCCCGGACGGCGGCAACTACACGACCGGTGTCGCGGGATGCGTCTGTGTCCAGGCGAGCTCTTCCGGAATTGCCAGCCAGTTCGTCGGAGTTGGAGTCGGCGTCAACAGCTGTCCGCCATGCCCGACTGCGATACCTACTGCGACGCCGACACCCAAGGCTGCAGGCGTGCAGGGAGGACCGGCGGCTTCGAGTACGGTGGCCGAATCGGCGCGAAGTGCGGGTGTTCTGATGTGGAGCTTCGATCCGGGCGCGGAGTTGCGCGGGCGAATCGCGGTTGGCGCCGACGGCTCGATCTTCTTCATCACCCGTGACGGCGTGCTGCACGGGTTGAATTCCAGCGGTAAGGAAACGCTGCATCGTGCGGCTGGCGGCTCGTCGCCGGCAGTATTGCCCGACGGAACCGTTGTCGCGATGTCGTCGAAGTCGGAGCTTGCGGGGATCGCGCCTGACGGCGCCACGCTTTGGCATCTGGAGATCGGCGATAGCGCGGGACCGCTCGCTGCGACCGATCATGCGATTTACGCATCATCGGGCGCCGACCTCGTCTCCGTAAGTACGTCGGGCACTCTCAACTGGCGAGCAGGCGTGGGCACGGCGACCACCGCTGCGACGACTCCGGACGGAGTGGTGGTGGGGACGTCGCGCGGCGCGGTAACAGCGCTCGCATCGGATGGCGCGGTGGTGTGGACGTTCGCGCCTGATGGTGGATTTTCGGGACTGGTGGCCTACGCAGATGACGTCGTCTACGTAGGCTCGGGCCACGGCGGCGTGTATGCGATCGATTTGCGCACCGGCAATCCGATCTGGCACGTCAACTCCGCCCATGCAGTGACTGCGGGACCGGCGGTCGCTCCGTCGGGAACGATTTTCGCCGGCGCCGACACGATCTACGGCGTTTCTTCCGACGGACAGGTCCGATGGAAAGATCCGACGCTTAAACCGGGCGAGGCCGGACTGGTCGCGCTCGGCTATGACAGCGTGTTCGACGCGGCGACGGGAGATGTAGGCGCGGTGCTGACGGGAGACGGCAGCTACGTCTGGACCGCGCGCGGCTTCGGCAAGATATCGACAATCGCAACCTCGCCGTCGGGGATGCTCTACGTAGGAACCTCAACCGGCCGCATCTTCGCCGTCAGGTAACTCCGCCTCTGCGTGCTCTCTTGATAGAATAACCGGGATCCGGGCGTCCTCGGGCCGAGGATGTTATGGAACAATCCCAGCGCAGCAGGACCATCGAAATTCCCGCGATCATGCGGGCGCTCCACCAAACCATCGATGACGACCCGAAGATCCTGACTGATCCCGTCGCTCATCGCCTGATTGACGCCGATGACGATCGACGATGGCTCGAGCCGCTGCTCGATCATCCCTTCGCCAAGCAATGGCGAGCAGGATTCGCGCTGCGCGCCCGCTACGCTGAGGACTGTCTCGCGGAGGCGGTCCTACGTGGAGCGCGCCAATTTGTGGTCCTTGGTGCCGGACTCGACACCTTCGCTTACCGCCAGCCCTCGTGGGGCAGTTCACTACGGATCTACGAAGTGGATCACCCAGTAACACAGCAATGGAAACGTGACCGGTTGAAGGCTGCGGATATTGCCGTTCCCTCTAACGTGACGTTTGTGGCGATCGATTTCGAGCGGACCTCAATCGCGGAAGCTCTTCGAGCCACTGATTTCGCGTTTGACGCCGTGACCCTCTGTTCCTGGATGGGAGTTACGCAGTATCTTACCCGCGACGCCCTCGATGCCACGTTCCGATTTGTTCTTTCGCTCCCGCGTTCGAGCGAAATCGCCTTCAGTTTCATTCTCCCGCAGGAAGCGGTGTCGGGAGTTGAGGCCGACGCGCTAGCGACCGCCGTGCAGCGCGCGGCAGAGGTCGGGGAGCCATGGTTGACCAGGCTCCGCGCCGATGAGCTTGCGGCGAGGCTTCGATCGATGGGCTTTTCTCGCACGATTCATCTAACGCCCGAAGAGGCGCGCGACCGCTATTTTGGCAATCGGCGTGACGGTCTTAAGGAGAGGCGCGGCGAGCAGTTGATGAGAGCGTTCGTTTGACCAGCAAGCGTGGCGTCCAACGACTTCGGTGCGGTATCGAAGTTGGAGAGCTCCCTTCAGCAGCCTCGTTCACCTGAGCCGCTTGACCGGGCGCGCTGAATCAGCGTGACTATACAAGCATGAGCGCCATCGACATCATCAAGCGCCGTCTCAAGGAAGACCGGATTCCAGAGACTCCTGAAGAAGTCGGACAAAAGAAAAAGCGGCCGCGCGAAGTCGCGTTCATGGACGTGAACCTGTGCTTCCCATGCGGCAAATGCCCCGAGTTCTGCCCCGTCCAATGCATCGAGTACCTGCCGTCGGGCTCGGTTCCCGGACGCGGCGTGCAACCAGTGCAGGACCGCTTCCAGGAATGCATCGGATGTTACATCTGCGTCGAAGTATGCGCTCTGCTGACGGACTACGACGCGGTCAGAATGTACGACAGCAACCTGATCGAGGACGTGCTGGGGGTGAAGATCACCGACACGCCTCCGCCGGAGCCAATCCCGCCGGAGCCGTACGAGGAATATTTTTCAGAAGGCGGACAATATCGGCATCTGGGAAAAGGCTCGCGCATCCGCGAGAAAATGACGGCGGAAGAGCGCGCAATCTTCGCAAGAGAGCGCGTGAGGGGGTGATCCGCACACGCCCCGCACAATCATGTTCGAAGGATTTACCTCCAAGCGCATCGCGACTTCCGGCGCCGAGATAGCTTTGATGCAGGGCGGTAGCGGACCACCGCTGCTGCTGCTTCATGGTTATCCTCAGACTCATGTGATCTGGCACAAAGTTGCGCCGCGCCTTGCCCAGCAGTTCACGCTCGTGATCCCCGACTTGCGCGGCTACGGCATGAGCAGCAAGCCCGCGACGGACAAGGAGCATATGCCCTACTCCAAGCGCGCGATGGCTCTGGATACGGTCGAGGTGATGCACGCGCTTGGCTTCGACCGCTTCGACGTCGCGGGGCACGATCGCGGCGCGCGCGTGACGTACCGGCTTGCGCTCGACCATCCTGAACATGTGCGGCGTGCGGCGGTGCTCGATATCATCCCGACGATCGAGCAGTTCGAGCGCGTCGATCGTTTCGGCGCACGCGCTATCTATCATTGGTATTTTCTGACTCAGCCGGCGCCATTCCCCGAGACCCTTATCGGCAAAGACCCCGACTATTTTCTGGAACATTCCTTGGGAAGCTGGCGCGGTGTGTCGAGCGCATTCACTACCGACGCACTCGCGGCTTATCGCGAGGCGTTCCGAAATCCCGAAGTGATTCACGCGACCTGCGAGGACTACCGCGCCGGCATCACGTGCGATTGCAAATTCGACGAGGCCGACCGCGCGGCGGGACGAAAGATCGCGCTGCCGATGCTCGCGCTGTGGGGCGCACTCGGACGGCCAAATCGCGGCGCGGGAATCCTGGAAGTGTGGAAGCAATGGGCCACCGACGTTCGCGGCAAAGGCCTCGAATGCGGACATTTCATCCCCGAAGAAGCGCCGGACGTACTCACCGAGGAGCTGCTCGCATTCTTCGGAACCTAGCGCCTAACCCTTCCCATGCGGGAAGGGAACAACCGTCGGCATGAATCCTTCAGTCGGACGGGATGCGCTTGTCGGTGCTGTCGACGATCAGACGCGCGCTCGCTACAATCGGACAGCACCAGCGGAGGACGCCAAGATGATACGACCGGAGAGAATCGGTCACGTCGTGATCAAGGTTCGCGACCTTGAACGCTCCACCAAATTCTACAGCGAAGTGATGGGGCTGCAGATCATGAAGATGGAGCGCGGATTCAAGATGGGGTTCTTCGCGAGCAACGGCCGCGACCATCACGAGATCGCCGTGATGGAGGTCGGAGCGGACGCACCCATGTCGCCGCCGCGCGCGATCGGCCTGTCGCACATCGCCTTCCGCCTGCGCGACGAGGCCCATCTGCGCGCTGCCTATGCGGATCTCAAGGCGCACGGCGTGAAGATCGTCACGGCAATCAATCACGGCGTGACAAAGAGCGTCTATTTCCTCGATCCGGATGGCAATCAGCTAGAGGTTTACTGCGACGGTCTGCCTGAAGAGGTCGCGAAGTTTCCCGACCCCTATGCTGGAATGGAAAAGCTCGACTTCGCGAAAGACGCGCCGGACTTCATGGAAGCCGTCGAGCAGCTGACGAAGTGACCGGGCGTCGCTGACCTACTTGCGCGAGGCGCGCCAGACTTCCGGCTTCTTGCCGGTTGTCATTTCGGGTAGCGAGGTCAGCTCGACGCGGTCCGGCGTTATCAGCATCAGGCCGAAGTCCCCGGACTCGGGACCGCCGGGCCAGAACTGCGCGAGATCATAGTCGAAAACCTTGCCGTTCCAGATTCGTTTTTTTTCAGCGATGTCTTCCACAAATTTTGCTGTGCCCGTGACCGTCAGATGAATCATCTCGGCGCCGATTTGGTAGAAGAGCTCGACCTTCGGGTTTTTGTCGATGTGGCGGGCCTTGGCCGACAAGCGTCCCGTAGCGACCCACACGCGCTCGGCTTCGAAGGCGGGATGCACGACGCGGACCTTGGGCTGGGTTCCGTCGGCCGTCGCGAGATATGCCCATGTCGCCTTGGCCGCAACCGCGTGCACCTTCTCCCAGAATTTTGAATCGCTCATCTGAATAACCTCACGCGCACTTTACCTTTCGTAACACGGTTGTGACGGGTTTGACACTGCGCGGTATCCCGAACTACGTTTAGGGTTCCGCACGGCGAATCGCGATGGAACGCCAAGCACGACGCGCGCAGGTGCTGCGCCACGCCAAGCGCATCTTTGCCCGCAAGGGATATCACCGGACCAATGTCGCGGACATCATTGCTCGCGCGCGAATCGCGCGTGGCACGTTCTATCTTTATTTTCAGAACAAGAAAGACCTGTTCGAGGAATTGCTCGAGCAGGTCGTCAACGAGCTGACGCAGAGGATTCAACGGCTGCGGGTCGGACCAGCCGAGGCGGACCCCGTCGATCAATTGCGCGCGAACCTTACGCGGGTGCTGAGCTACGTGTTGGCCGAGCGCGAACTAACCGATATCCTGCTCAACCACTCGACCGGATTCGACCACGAGCTGGACGACAAGATCCAGGATTTCTACGACAGGATCGCGGCGCTGATTAAGCGGTCGCTCGATCTTGGAATCGAGATGGGGTTGGTGCGCAATTCCGATACGCGCGCGGTTTCGTACGCGATACTTGGCGGGATCAAGGAAGTGATCGCGATGTTGTCGCGCAGCAACGACCCCGATATCCCGGCGCTGGTCGAGGAGATATTGCGGTTCGGATTGAGCGGCGTGGCGCGTCCAGAGCTTTTGAAATTCGTGCAGGCGCGGAACGAAAACACAGGCGTGACGCATCCGGGGAACGGTTCTTTTTTTGGGCCCAAACTAGACTGACATGTCAGTTTATACTCATAAGAAAACCTCCAACGGCCACGCCCCCAAGGCGATCAAGGCCCCCAGGCGTCGCGCCGCCTTTTACGATCTCGACGGCACTCTGGTCGATCTGAACCTGGTGCATGCGGCGGTCTTCACGTTCGCCAACGTCGGCGAATGGAGCGGACGCATCTCGTACCTGCTCGGTTTCGTCGCACGAATCCCGCGCCTGTATGTCGCCGAACAGCGCGACCGCCGCCTGCTGAACACCGTGCTATTCGAGGCATTCAAAGGCATCTCCCGCGACCGGCTGTTCTCGTTGGGCGAGGAATACTGCGAGCGAATCCTGATCGGCCGCCTTTTTCCGCGCGCCGTGGAATTGATCGAGGCGAACCGCGAGGCGGGAATCGAGCCGGTGCTGGTGACGGGATCGCCGGACTTCATCGTGAAGCCGCTCGCGAATCATCTCGGGGTAGCCGACTTCGCCGCGAACCGATTTGTATTCAGCCGCGGACGCGCATCCGGCAGGCTCGCCGAGCCTGTCATGGCGGGCGACGAAAAAGCGGTCTGGTGCGAGCGGTACGCCGCCGCGCACGATATCGACCTGGCGGATTGCTGGGGCTACGCCGACTCGCACTACGACACCGCGTTTCTGGCCAAGCTTGGACATCCGGTTGCCGTCAACCCCGATCGTAGATTGCGCGCGGCAGCGCTTAGCCGGCAATGGCCGGTGGTCCATTTCGAGACGGCGGCATCTTCTGAGCAGCCCTACGATTTCGACAAACACGACAGCGAACGATCGACGCGAGGCTCGGATGGCGCGGCCTGAAGCAAAACTCAAGGAACTCAAACCGGCCGAGCTGCGGCATGAAGTCGGCGCGCGCAGCGAGCTGGTCGTCAAGGTGAATCGACGCTCGGAGCGTCGCATCATCCCTTACGGCGAGGAATTTCTGTTCGAGAAACTGCCAGTCGGCACTCGCGTGATATATCCGCCTCCCCCGCTGGACCCGCTCGCCGACGCCGACCAGGCGATTCGCTACGCCCTGCTCCATCCCGAGAATCAGGACCCGTTGTTCGCGCAGCTGAGTCCGAACATGCGCGTGACGATCGCGATCGACGACATCAGCCTGCCGCTGCCGCAGATGCGCCGGCCTGACATCCGCGAGCGTCTGCTCAACCAGGTGTTGCAGACGCTGGCCGACTACGGAGTTGACGACGTCCACCTGGTGATCGCGACGTCGCTGCATCGCCGGATGACAGAAGCGGAAATCCGCCGCGTCGTCGGCGAGCGCGCGTTCAAGCAATACTGGCCCGAGCGGCTGTACAACTTCGATGCGGAAAATCGCGCCGAACTCGCGATGCTCGGCAAGACGGAGCATGGCGAGGAAGTGTGGCTGTCGCGCCGCGCGGCGGAGTCGGACCTGCTGATTTACCTGAACATCAACCTGGTGCCGATGGACGGCGGGCACAAGTCGGTGGCGGTCGGACTCGCGCCGTACCAGAGTCTGCGGCATCACCACAACGTCGGCACGCTGCGCGATTCGCACTCGTACATGGATCCGACGCGCTCGGCGTTGCATCGCTCGTCGGATCGTATGGGCAACCTGATTCACAAGTCGCTCAACATTTTTCAAGTCGAGACCGCGGTGAATACCCGGATGTACGGCGGGATGCTCGACTTCCTGCACAAGAACGAGGACCACTTCACCGATTGGGATCGCACGCGGCTCAAAGGCTTTCAGTGGACTATGCGCAACATGTCCAGCGAGATGCGGCGCACCGTCCTGCACAACTACGCGGCGCCCTACGGAATGATCGGGGTGTGGGCGGGCGACACCGAGGCGGTGCATCAGAAGGCGCTGGCGCGGGTGTTCCAGCAATACGCGGTGCCGGTAAAGGGTCAGGCCGACATACTGATCGTCGGCGTACCGTACATCTGTCCGTACAACGTCAACTCGATCATGAATCCGGTGCTCGTGCAGTGCACCGGTCTCGGCTACCTGTTCAACATGTATCGGAACAAGCCGCTGGTGCGCGAAGGCGGCACGATGATCGTCTGTCATCCGCTGCGCGACGAATTTCATCCTGAGCATCACCCGAGCTACATCGAGTTTTTCCATCGATGCCTCGCCGAAACGACTGACGCGGTCGAGCTAGAGAAAACTTTCGAGCGCGAGTTCGCGCGCAACCCTACCTACATACATATGTATCGCTACGGCAACGCGTACCACGGCGTGCATCCGTTCTACATGTGGTACTGGGGCGAGCCGGCGCGTCAGCACGTCGGGCGCGTGATCGCGGCGGGATGCGAAGAGCCGGACGTCGCAGCGCGGCTCGGATGGGAAGCGGCAGACACGCTCGACGAGGCGATCGCGATGGCGACGTCGGACCTGGGACGCTCGGCCTCGATAACCTATCTGCATCTGCCGCCGCTGGTGATTGCGGATGTCGAATAGCAACGGCAAACGCAACGGAGCGGCTATGCCGGCGCTCGATCAGGTGCTCAAGGGCCGTCGCATCCTGCTGACCGGCGCAACCGGATTCCTTGGCAAGGTGTTTCTCGCGATCCTGCTGCGATGGCATCCCGAGATCGAGCGCATGTATCTGCTGATTCGCGGCGACCGGCGCAGCAGTGTCGGCCGCTTTCGCCGCGAGATTCTCGACTCGCCGGTATTCGGGCCGCTGCGCGAACATCTCGGCGAGAAGTTCGATCGCTACATCGAAGAGAAGATCGTCGTCGTTCCCGGCGACATCACCAACGAAGGCTTGCTCGCCGAAGATGTGAAGCCGTTCAAGCCCGGGAATCTCGACGCCGTCGTGCATAGCGCTGGGCTGGTGAACTTCGAAGCCTCGCTAGAAAAGGCAATCGAAGTAAACACGACCGGCGTCGCCAATGTGATCGAGTTCTGCCGCAAGCTCGGCGCCGCGATGATGCATGTATCGACGTGCTACGTGGCGGGCAGTGCCGACGGTCATCGCTACGAAGATGAGATCCCCCACGACTGGTGCCCTGGCGGGCGTAAGTCGTTTCGGCTCGAGCGTGAGATTCGCGACGCGCTGGCGGCGATCGAGCGCGTGCAGGCAGAGTCGCGCGACCAACTGCGTCACGCGGAGTTTCGCGGCGATGAAGACGACGACGGCAATCCGCGCGAGTCGGCGCTGGAGCATCGGCGCAAGCAATGGGTCGAGGAGCGCCTCAAGGACGTCGGCCGCAAGCGCGCGCAGAGTTGGGGATGGCCCAACACGTACAGCTACACCAAGAGCCTCGGCGAGCAGTTGGTGCTCGCGCAGCGCGAGACGCTCGACGTCACGGTCGTGCGGCCGGCGGTGATCGAAAGCGCGCTCCGCGATCCGTTCCCCGGATGGAACCAGGGCGTTAACACCAGCGCGCCGCTGACTTATCTCGCCGGCCGCGGCTACCGGTTCTATCCGGCCAAGGCGGAGTTGGTGCTCGACGTGATCCCGGTCGATCTCGCGGCGCATGCGATGATTCCGATCCTCGCCGCGCTGCTATCGCGCAAGCACAAGCCCATCTACCAACTGTGCACTTCGGATCGGAATCCGCTGCCGATGCGCCGGCTGGTCGAGCTGACTGCGCTCAGCAATCGCCGCGAGCATCGCAAGGACGGCGGCACGATGCGCTGGCTGGGGCCCCATCTGGAAGCTGTCGTCGTGTCGCAGAATACCTACGATCTCGCGAGCAACACGGTCCCGCAAATTCTTAAGCGAGCCGCGGCGTTCGCGCGCAGCGTGCTGGGCGAGGAAAATCAGCGCGCGAGGAAAATCGAAAGCGGCATCGATAAAATCAAGGAAAACACCGACCTCGCGCGCGAGCTGGTCGAGGTCTACCGTCCCTACATCCAGAAGCTCGTTTACACTTTTCACGCTGCCAACATTCGCGCGCTCTACGCGACGCTCAAGCCCGCGGACGCCGAGCGCCATCCGTTTCGTCCCGACCTGATCGATTGGCACGACTACTGGATCAACATTCATCTGCCCGGATTGCGCCGACATATTTTTCCGCAGCTCGATCTCCACACGCGCGGTAGGCAGAAGTCACTGCCGCGCCATCGCAGCCTTGTCGATATGCTCGATCGCGCCGCGGACCGCTACGGTTCGCGGCTCGCGATGATTGCGCGGCGGCCGTCGGGCGAGCAGACACAAACGACTTATCGCGAGCTGCGCGAAAAGGCGCATCGCGCGACGCTGCTGCTGGCAACGCGCGGAATCAAGCCGGGCGACCGCGTACTTCTGATCGGCGAGAACTCGCCCGACTGGGTGCTGGGATATTTCGCGATTCTGTGCGCGGGCGCCATAGCCGTCCCGCTCGACCAGCTGATTTCCGCGGAAGAACTGGCGCCGATCTACAAAATCGCCGAGCCCGCGGCCGTGCTGCGCTCGAACGCAGTTCACAAGCGTCTCGGCTCGACGCTCAAGGATTCACACCCGAAACTCATCGAGCTCGATCTCGCCGAGCTCGCGCGCCCATTCATTTTGCGTGGCGACGCGAAGACTCCGCCCGCGCCGCCCGAGCGAAAAGCGCTCGCGTCGATCGTATTCACCTCCGGCAGCACTGGCGCGCCCAAGGGCGTGATGCTATCGCACGGCAACTTCGCCGCCGAAGTCGCGACGCTTTCCCGCGTCTTTGTTCTCGGCGCCGACGACGTGGTTTTGTCGTTACTTCCGCTGCATCACGCGTTCGAATTCACCTGCGGGATGCTGCTGCCACTGGCCAGCGGCGCGACCATCGTTTATCCGCTCGAAGTCGATGCGAAAACGCTCTCGCGGACGCTCGCCGACGTACGCCCGACGGCGCTGATCGGCGTGCCGGCGGTATGGGAGGCGGTCCATCGCCGCATCGTCGACGAAGTCGAAGGACGGGGTCCTTTTTTTCACGCTGCCTTCGACAACCTGTGCGATCTCAATCGCCGGCTCGACGCGAATTCGGGCCTCAACTTCGGCTCCATCGTTTTCCGTCAGGTTCATTCCGCGCTGGGCGGACGGCTTCGGCTCGCGGTCAGCGGCGGTTCCGCCCTGCCCCATCGCGTCGCCGAATTTTTCAACGATATCGGAATTCCGCTGCTCGAAGGCTACGGTCTCACCGAAGCGGCGCCGGTTCTGTGCGTCGCGCGGCCCGACGAACCGCTGCAAGTCGGCGCAGTAGGACGGCCGCTGAACGGCGTCGAGATAAAGCTGATGCCTGCGACGGGATCGATCGGCGAGATAGTCGCGCACGGGCCCAACATCATGGCCGGTTACTATCGCAATGAAGCCGCGACTGCCGAGGTCCTTACTGACGGATGGCTGCACACCGGAGACCTCGGGCGTTTCGACGACGACGGACGTTTGTACATCGTCGGCCGCGCCAAGGAAGTCATCGTCGATTCCGGCGGCAACAACATCTATATCGAAGAGCTCGAAGAAATTTACGGCCGTTCGGAATACGTAAAAGAGATGGCGGTCGTCGGCCTGAAGGTCGGACAGGGTGAGCAAGTCGCGGCCCTGGTCGCGCCTGCATACGCGCGCGGAGACAGTCGTCGGTCCGTGGAAGATCGGTTGCGAAGCGACTTCGACAAAGTTGCGCTCGAGCTCAGCGCGCACAAACGAATCAGAATCCTTCGCTTCACCGACGCCGAACTGCCGCGAACGCGCACCCGCAAGATTAAGCGCACAGACGTGGCCGCAACGCTGCAGCGGATGCTCGACGTTCGTGCGAGCGACGCAGATTCCGACACAGCAAACTCCGAGGTCGAGACCTGGCTAGCCGAGGCGCTCGCCTCGGTCACGACCGAACCGGTCAACATCACGCAGGCAACACGCTTGATCGAGGACCTTGGTCTCGATTCGCTCGCGCTCGCCGAAATCGGCGAGCTGATTGGTGAGCGCGCGGGCCGCGAAATTGCGCCTGAGGAAATCGCCGACCTGCGCACCGTGGCCGACTTACAACTCCTCGCGACCCAGCCTGGCAGTAACGCACGCGTTCGGATGCCGTCGTACGCGAAATTCGCCGAACCTTACGTTCCGCGCTTGCCGGCGCCGCTGAAATGGCTCGGCCGCGCTGCGGTGCGTGGAGCTGAGCGTGCAATCTTCGACGGATGGCTCCGGCCAAAGGTCCTCGGGCGCGGCAATATCCCCGCAAATCGCAACTTCATTGTCGTCGCGAACCATTCAAGTCATCTCGACTTCAGCCTGGTCGGCTACGCGCTCGGCGCGGATGATATTCGCGTGCTGGCGGCTAAAGACTACTTCTTCAACACTCCGGTGCGGCGTTTTCTAGCGTCTAACTTTACGTCGATGATTCCGTTCGATCGCGAACGCGCGCAGCTCGAATCGCTGGAAGACGCTCTGGCCGAACTGGCGCGGGGGCGCAGCGTCCTGATGTTTCCCGAGGGCACGCGCTCGGCCGACGGCGAAATCCACGAGTTCAAGAGTGGCGCTGGATTCCTGGCCTTGCGCAGTCGATGCGACGTGCTGCCGGTGCTGATTCGCGGCACTCACGACGTGATGGGCAAAGGCAGCCTCGTGCCGCGGCGCGGTCCCGTGGAAGTCCGCATCGGTCGCGCGATTACCGCGGACGAGTTGCGCAAGCTGGCGGACAGTTCCGAAGGCGCGGGCGCCTATCGCAAAATCGCCGACACGATGCGCTCGGCGATCACCGCATTGGCGGGCTCGCGCTCGAAGTTCATGCCGACCTCCGACCCGGTGAGCGTGCCCTCGAACGGCGCCGAGCCAGTCAAGCAGACGCGTTCCAGGACCGATCGCTCGCCGGAGCTGCCTCGCGGTCACGCCAAAGCGTGATGCCAGGTTTCTTTCGCCTGTTCAGGGTTGCGACACTGCCGCTAGAATACTTACACGACGGATGGTTACATTTGGATCATGGTTGATTGGTTCAGCAAACGCCCCGACCGCGACCCGCGTCCCACTCGCGGTGACCGCCGGCCGACGGTGAGCGTTATCTCGGACGAATTGCTGGTCGGCGAATATCCCGGTCAGGCCGACATCGTCTGGTTGAAGGATACCTACGGGATCACGGCGGTGCACAATCTGCAGGACGACGACGACCTGCGCATGAACGGGTTGGACAACAACGGGCTGACTGCGGAGTACAGCGCGCACGGGATCGACTACGTCCGCACTCCGATTCAGGACGGGAGCGCGGACGCGATGGCGGAGCGGCTCGAAGCGGCGCTCCACGACCTTCGCGATCTTGTCGGCCCGGGCGCGCGCGTTTATCTCCACTGCAACGCCGGGATGAATCGCGCGCCGACGCTGGCGATTGCGTTCTTGCGCGCTTATCGGCAAATGTCTCTCGAAGAAGCGATGATGCTGGTGAAGAAACAGCGCGCATGCGGACCGTTCATGACGGTGCTCGAAGAATATTTCGGGCCGCGCCATCACAAGCCGGAAAAATGACTTGACCTCATCAGGCGCAGCCGGAAGTTTGCCGCGGACGTTCCCGATGCAAAAATTTCTCACGGCCTGCGCGTGGGGCGTGCATCTGTACACCGCACTCGGCGCGGCGCTCGGCCTGCTCGCGATCTACTTCGCGTCGCAATACGATTTCCGCGCGTCGTTCCTTGCGATGGGCGCGGCAACGATCATCGATTCCAGCGACGGCCCGCTCGCGCGCTGGCTGATGGTCAAGACTCGCGTGCCGACCTTCGACGGCGCATTGCTCGACAACATCGTCGACTACTTAACGTACACCGTGGCGCCCGTGTTTCTGATGCTGGAAGCGGGAATCATCCCGGATTCGCGATGGGGCCTGGCGCTGGCCTGTTTCGTCATGCTCGCGAGCGTTTACGGCTTCTGCCACACCGAGGCCAAGACCCCGGACCACTACTTCCTCGGTTTCCCGAACTACTGGAATCTCGTCGCGTTTTATCTTTATTGTCTCGGCGCCAGCACCACGTTCAACGTGGCGGTGTTGATGGTCCTCGGCGTGATGGTTTTCATGCCGCTGAAATATATTTATCCGAATCGAACCGTTCAGCTCCGCTCGATCACTCTCACGCTCGGAGTCATCTGGGGGTTCTTGACGGTCGCATCGCTGCTGATGCTGCCGACTGTGAATCCAATCATGTTGTGGGCAGGGCTGAGTTTTATCGCTTACTACTTCGTTGCGTCGTTCGTGCTCCACGCACGATTGGTGCTCAAGTCCAATCGAGCCGCGTCGACCTGAATGGCTGAGTCCGGCCTTCATAGCGCTGTCCCCGCCACCGAATCGTGGATCGAGGTGATCGATTCCGACTCTCCCCTGCTCCTGATTGCGCCGCACGGTGGACGCGCCGAGCCTCGCACGCGCTCCCTGCTCAATCCCAAGGTCAACGACCTTCACACGGCTGACATCACGCGCGGACTGGCGGCGCGGCTGGGCGCGTCGGCACTGATCAACGTCGCGATGGATCGCAATCGGCTTGACTGCAACCGTCTATCGCAGATTATCGAGCGCGCTCCGTGGCTGCTCGAGCTGATCGCGGATCGCGTCGCGGCCATCGCCGCGAGCCATGGCCACGTCACCGTGCTGCTCATCCACGGATGGAACATTATCGAGCCGCGCCTGGACTTCGGACTCGGACTTCGCCATTCCGGCGGCGAATTGCGGCCGCCGGGTTCCGCATGCGTTTCGGCCTGCGATGATTTTATCAACGGTCCGCTGGCGAGTCTGGCCGATCGCTTGCGTCGGGACGGAATCAAGCCTACCTACGGCATGCGTTATCCGGGCGGCGGCCTGCAAAACCTGTTGCAGGCATTCACCGCGCGTCATCGTGAGAGTCCGCACGCGGCGCTGCGATCGATTTCCGAAACTGCGATGAGCGGCGTGGTCGATGCGGCCCAACTCGAACTCTCCGTCGCAATCAGGATGCCTGGCGAGTTGCGTACTCGATGCGAGGACGCGCTCACCGAGGCTTTTTCAGGAAATGGCAATCCGCATGTATCCAGGTCTCCGATCACGATAAATCGTGCACCGCTGCCACCGGTGGCAAGATCGGAAATCGGTGCTGCGGCGACGGTCGCAGCGCCGGGACGCGTCGGCATCGAATTCTACGATCCCGCAGCGCGCTTCGGCGCGATGGCGAGCTTCGACGTCGGCGGCGCCGGAATGGGCGCGCGAATCATGATGCTGTTCGATGGCCATCGCGCGGCATTGTTTACCGCCGAGGGACGGCCGTCACGTTCAGCGAGCGCCGTTAGTCACGGCCCGCTCTCGCTCACGCGCGACGGCGAATCGATCGTGCTCGCGTTCCGGGGGCCGGCCGTGATCGTGCCCGACGCCACCGCTTACTTAAGTATCGAACGCGCGCTGGCATCCGGCCGGCTCGACGGCAATACCGAAGTTAATGTGCGTTTCGAAATCGACCGCGCGGCCGGTGAATTTGACTTCGACCGGATTCTCTCTTCGCCCGGAGCCGCGGACACCGTTTCGTCGAGCGTCGCGTTCGGACGAATTTCGGGAAGGGTTTACATCGACGGCGCCGAGAGAACGGTCAACGGGCTTGCGCGCGCAGGAATTTCGTTTACCGGGCTGGGCCCGCAGAAATTCACCGCGCGCCGAATGGTTTGGGCGCGCTTCGTAGATGATGGGGCGCCGCGTGCGCTCGAAGCCCGCTCGGTCACTCTCGATGACGCAATGCCAAATCAGAGCGCCAGGATTCTCGGCGCCAACGGCTGGTCGCCATGCGAGCTGCGCGATCTCACGATTGAGACGCCGTCCGTTGAAGAACCGCCGCATCGTATTTTCGCATCGCTGACGCGTCCGGACGGATCGTCCTGCGAACTCAAAGGCAGCGTCGAATGCTTTATTCCACTGTCGCGCCCCGGGCCCGAGCAGTCGCGCATCTATACGTCGCTCGGATTCGCACGCTTCCACGTCGGCGCGTGTCGCGGGGCCGGGATGTTCGAATACTCGCGCGTCGCCGATTCTGTGCTGACAACGTCCGACGACGACGATTCCGATTCCGATTGATTGACGCTAGGCGGGAGTCTGCGCTGCTCGAGTGCGCGCTGCTACTAGCGCCTCGACCTGGTTCGCGATGTCGGCGAGCACTTTGCCAGTGGGCGTGGAGCTGTATTCGCGCACGAATAGCACGCCTCGATCAGTGCTATCCGCCAGCCGGGGTTCAAAAGCCAGCCGCGCCAGTATCGGCACCGCCGCCTCGCACGCGACTCCGTTGAGATCGCCTTCCGGCCACAGCGGCCGAACCGTACGGCATCCGTCGCAGTTGAAGCCGACCATGTTCTCGACGATGCCGACGATAGGTGCGCCGGTGGCGTGACCGATCTTCATCGCCTGACGCGCGGCGCTGGTGTCCTGAGCCGAGGGATGAGTCACCAGCACGACACCGTCGAGCGCCGCCATCGACGCGACCGAGTGCAATCGATCGAGACCGCTCGCCAGATCGATGATCAAGAAATCCAGCGCGCCGAATTGCGATTGCCCCAGCATTCGAGCGATGGCTTCGCGATAGCTCAGCTCGGCGGGACGCGCTGGTGCGGGCGCAGCCGGGACACCGTCGTTCGCGCCATCTTCGTGATCCAGTGCAAAGCTTATCGGTGGCGGTTCACCGCCCGGCAGCTGATCGCTCGAAACGACGCGCAGGCCATGCGGCCCTGCCGCCGGCTCGATACCTTCGACCATCGGATATCGCCGCTGCGGTTTCATCCCGAGCATCGCAGTAACGCTGGGGGAGTTCAGGTCCGCATCGACAATTGCGACCTTGCGGCCTTTCACCGCAAGCGCCGCCGCGACGTTCACCGCGAGCATGCTCTTGCCGACTCCGCCGCGCGCGCTCGCAAAGGCGATGGTAGCGCCAACACCGGAAAGGTTGGTGCGAATCCGCTCGCGAACAATGGGAGTATCCGCGGAAGATCGAGAGGATCCATCGCCATCAATTTCGGAAAAAATTCTCATTAATTCGGTTGCTGAAAATCCTGGCGCAGCGACCTAACGATCGTTAAGGACCGTAGTCCTGCGCACATTGCTTTGCTTAGGATGACTGTTTTGGGGGTCGCGGTAAACAATGCCCGCGGCAGGGTCGCCTGGCTAGGCGCTCTCGTCGTCGGCGTCGGTCGAACCTATCTTGCGGTAGGTATTGCGCTCGTCGTCGAAGCGCCGCTGCGACTTCGCCTCGCGCTCCTGGTCCTGCTGACAGTCCCGACACAGGCGCGAAAACGGCATCGCTTCGAGGCGTTCCTCCGCGATCTCCAGTCCGCACGACTCGCAGACGCCATAAGTGCCTTCGTCGAGACGCTCGAGCGCGTCGTCGATCTGCTTCAACTTGACTCGTTCGCGGTCCGACAGGATGAAGTTGATTTCGCGGTCGCGCTCTTCGGACGCGAGGTCGTAGGTGTCCATGCCCTCGTCCTTGTTGCCCTCGCGTTCGGCGCGCAACTCGGAATCGATCTCGCTTAGCAGTTTATTTTTCGTTTCGAGCAGTTGTTCGCGAATCTTGGCAAGAAACTTCTTTCGGTTCGCGGCAACTGGTTTCTTCGGCATTGAATTTCCGACTCCCGATATATTAAGCGGCCGCGCCAACGACCGTTGCCTGCAGATCGTAACTGAGCGCCTTGTCGATACGTGCGCGGACGAACTCGCCCGGCTCGGCGTCGCCGGCCAGGAACACGGAGCCGTCGATTTCCGGAGCCTGCCCTGACGTTCGTCCGCGCAGCCGCGTCGAGCGTCCCGGCATCGGCCCCTCGACCAGCACTTCCATCTCGCGCCCCACGAAGCCACGATTTTTCGCGAGCGAGATTTCCGCCTGCGTCGCCATCAGCTTTGCCCGTCGCGCGCGCTTGACGCGTTCCGGCACCTGGTCAGGCAAATTGTAAGCCGCGGTATTCTCTTCACGCGAGTATGTGAACACTCCGACGCGATCGAACTGCTCTTTGCGAACGAAATCCACCAGCCGCTCGAAGGCCGCGTCAGTCTCGCCGGGGAAGCCGACAATAAACGACGTCCGCAGCACGACTCCCGGTATCCGCTCGCGCACGCGGTCGAGCAGCTTGACCAACGCGGCGCCGGAGCGCTCACGCCGCATCGCCCGCAGCATCGAGTCATCAGCATGCTGCAATGGCATGTCGATGTATTTGACGACCTTCGGCAGCTCGGCGATCGCGTCGAGCAACTCGGCGGTCACGAAATTCGGATAGCAGTAGAGCAGCCGTATCCAGCGGAGCTCGTCGACCTTCGACAGTTCCCGGAGCAGCGCCGCCAGTGTAGAGGGTTGGTCGAGATCGCGGCCGTACGCGGTCAAATCCTGCGCGATCAAATTGATCTCGCGAACGCCGCCAGCCACCAGGTTGCGCGCCTCGGCGACGAGGTCAGCCAGCGGCCGGCTCTCATGCAGTCCGCGAATCTTGGGAATAATGCAGAAGGCACACTTGTGATTGCAGCCTTCTGAAATCTTCAAGTAAGACGTGAAGAAATCTCCCGTCTTGATTCGCGGGATCGCGGACGTCGGCAGCAGATGCGCCGCGCCGGCGTAGGGAATCGGCCGCGATTCGGGCGGTTCGGTGCGTCGCAGTAGCTCGGGCAGCTCGAGGAAATTCCCGGTGCCGACGAACACGTCCACCTCGGGCATCGTCGCGGCAAGTTCGGTGGCGTAGCGCTGCGACAAACATCCCGCGACCACCAGCCGTTTGCCGAAGCCGCGCTTCTTGACCTCCGCCGCTTCGAGGATGGCGCCGATCGATTCTTTCTTGGCCGCCTCGATAAACGCGCAGGTGTTCACCAACAACACTTGTGCCTCTTCGGGATCGAGCGTGATCTCGAAACCCGCCGACGTCAGCGCGCCGAGCATCAGCTCGCTATCGGCGAGATTCTTGGGACATCCAAGCGTGAGTAGGTGAACTTTTTCCATTCGACGAACCGGGAAAACTACGGGGCTTTTAAAAATACCTGCCGCCTATGGGCGAGGCAATCGCAAGTCAGAACGTCATCGTGCTCTTCAGGTCGTCACGGCGTGGCTGGCGCACTCACCACATCCGCGCCCGGTGGCACCTTGAATTCGAAAAGCGAGTCGGACAGTTCCACATTATCATGAACGTCGCTGAAATCGATCCTGGTCACGTCGCCGAGCTGATCGGTAAGCGTCAGGGTCATTAAATTATAGCTCTTCGGATCGAGTCCGACCTCAATTTTGTAACCGCCCGTTTTGGCGTCGAGGATCAAATCGACGAGACCGGTCGGCTTCGCGGGATTCGCGAACGCCGCCTTGAAGTCATGCTTGATGTTCCCAATTCCGAGCAGGAATGAGGTGGCGCTGCTGGATTTCAACGCCTGCTTCAGCGGAGTCTCGACGACCTGGTTGAGATCGGGATCGTAGGTGTAGACCGTCTCGCCGTCGCTGACGATCGTTTGCTTCTCCGGCGTCTCGAACTCCCATCGCATGCGTCCGGGCTTGCGAAACGAAACCGTGCCTTGACGTTGTCGTTTCGGCGCGCCGACAGTCGCGATCTCCTCGTTGAATTTCGCCGTGAACGAATTGGTGTCGTGGTAATGCCGCTGCAGACGGTCGAGCGCCTGCTTCAAGTCTGTGCTGGCAGGCTCACCGGCGGGAGCCATCGTTTCGGCTCGAACGCCCGCGGCGGTGACGAGCATCATCACGATTACTGAAAAAATTGCGTTCCACATTTTTGCAGGAGAGTCGCGGCGCGTCATCGCGCGCTGCGCAGTCGGACTTCGCGCGGCTTGGCGCCATCGGCGGGCATCACGATTTCTTCGCGTTCCATCTGCTCGACCATCCGGGCCGCACGATTGTAGCCGATTCTGAGCCGCCGCTGGATCATCGAGATCGACGCCTGGTTGGTCTCCATCACGATTCGCACCGCCTCATCGTACATCTCATCCTGCAGGTCGCCGCCGAGTCCCGCGCCATCTTCGTCGCTAGGCGCCTTGGTATCCAGGATTTCCATCCGGTACTCGGGCGCGCCCTGCTCGCGCAGGAAATCAGTCAGCTTGCGAATCTCATGCTCGCCGACAAACGGGCCGTGCAGGCGGCGAAGCTTCGCGCTGCCGGGCGGCATGAACAGCATATCGCCTGCGCCGAGCAGGCGTTCAGCGCCGATAGAATCGAGAATCGTGCGCGAATCGACACGCGACGTCACCTGGAGCGAGATTCGCGCCGGCAGGTTCGCCTTGATAAGTCCAGTGATCACGTCAACCGACGGACGCTGCGTGGCCAGGATCAGATGAATTCCGGCGGCACGCGCCTTCTGCGCGAGGCGCGTGATATCGCGCTCGACAGTCTTGCCCTCGCTCAGCAGCAAATCGGCCAGCTCGTCGATGATGATCACGATTTTCGGCAGCTTGCGATGCTCGATAGCGCCGACCGCCGGCTGATTTGGATCGTCCGACGCGGGCACGCTCTGCCCTGCCATCTTGAGCTGCGCAAGCGACGCGCCAGACGCCAGCGCGTGGTTGTAGCCGTCGATATTGCGAACGCCGAGCTCGCGCATGCGCAGGTACCGCCCCTCCATCTCCTGCGTCGCCCACAACAATGCGGACGCGGCCTTCTGCGGATCGACGACTACCGGCACCAGCAGATGCGGAATATTTTCGTACACCGACAACTCGAGCATCTTGGGATCGACAAGAATCAGCCGCACGTCGTCGGCAGTCGCGTTGAACAGAATCGACGCGATCATCGTGTGGAGCGAAACCGACTTGCCGGTCCCGGTCGCGCCGGCGATCAACAGATGAGGCATCTTGGCAAGGTCGGCCGCCACCGGACGTCCGGCGATATCCTTGCCGAGCGCGATCGTGAGCTGACTCTGCGTGGATGAAAATTCGTCTGCCTCGAGAATCTCACGGAGAAAAACGCGCTCGCGTTTTTTATTAGGCACCTCGATTCCGACTACGGCCTCGCCCGGCACCGGCGCCTGGATTCGCACTGCAGCTGCTCTGAGAGCCATCGAGAGGTCGTCGGCCAGATTGACTATCTGGCTTACCTTGATTCCCGATCCCGGCTCGAACTTGTACATCGTGACGACCGGGCCCGGTTGCACTTCGACCACACGCCCCTCGACGCCGAAGTCCGCGAGCTTCTGCTCGAGCACGCGCGCGCTGCGCTCGAGCTGGCTTTCGTCCACCTGCGCATGCTCGGCAGGCGGCAGATCCAGCAGCGACTGCGGCGGCAGCTTGAACGCACCCTTCTGCCGGGGTTTCGAGGCCGCCGCCTTGTCGCGCTTCTCGCGAATTTCCAGCAGCCTGACCTTCAACGGTATTGGCTTGCCGTTGACGCCGTCGTTGTCGAGGTCAATCTCGTCGCCGGCACCGAGCGAGAACGGAACGGGCGTATCACCATAAGTTGGCTCGAACTCGTCGCGGCGCGAGGGGAGCCGAATCTTGTTGGCGACTCCCGCGAGCAGCTCGGTCGGCGCCCGCTTGAGCATCAGGGCAAGCCCGCAGATGAATCCGAGCGCGACTGCGATCAAGCCTCCCGCCACGTTGAGCGAATCGCTCAGCAGCGTGGCGATAGCCGCGCCGATGTCACCGCCCATCCTAGGGTCGTGTAAATTCCACAGCGCGCCGGCGGTCGCGAGCGCGAGAATCAAAAGCACGCCGCCGCCGATCTCGCGCAAGATCGTTGCGATTCCGACGCCCGTCCACACGCGCTGCGCCAGCCATGCGACCAGTATCATCGCGGTGTACGACTGATATCCCGCGAGGCCGCCGAGGGTTGCCGCGATCGCTTGGCCGACCGGACCGCCTAGATTGGGATTCCGTCCGATATTCACGCTTACGAGACTCACGGTGCCGAACGCCGCAAACGCCAGCAGCGCGAGTGCGCACAGCTCGCGACCGATTCGGCTGCTCGGCGACGGCGCAATCGAAACTTCTTCGACGTGCGGCGGAGGAAGCTCGATCGGCGTTTTCTCCTTGCGCGCGATAGCGTCACACCTCCGTCACGTACGGAATCACCAGCGGGCGCTTGCTGAGCTCGTCGCTGAAGTAGCGTCGGATCGCGCGAACGATTTCTTCCTTCACCCGCGGCTCGTTGGCATGCAGCGGACCGCCGAGCGCGTTCAGGCGCCGCGTCAATTCTTCCTTCGCGCGGCGCATATGCGCCGAAGTTCCATCGCCGCTCACGAGACCTCGCGAAAGCAGATCGGGCCCCGAAATAATGCGTCCGGTTTTCGACGACAGCACGACCACCGCCGTTACCGTGCCGTCGCGCGCGAGCACCCGCCGCTCGCCGACCACCGCGGGATCGCCGCCATCTGCGCCTTCGAGCATCACGCGTCCCGCCTCGACCGTCGGTCCTCGACGCGCCTCGCCACCGCTGCCGAGAATCAGCGAATCGCCGTCTTCGAGCAGGAAGCAATTGCGCTCGGGGATTCCCGCGGCGATCGCGAGCGCAACGTGACGGCTCAGATGCCGATACTCGCCATGAATCGGGACGAAGTACCGCGGCCGCGTGAGTGCGATGATCTCCGCCAACTCGTCCTGGCTGGCGTGCCCCGAAACGTGAACCGGAGCGACCGCGTCGTAAACGACCTCGGCGCCCTGCTTGTACAGTCGATTCACGAGTGTGTTGATAGTGCGTTCGTTGCCGGGAATGAATCGCGACGACAGCACAACCACGTCGCCATGCTCGATTCGCACGCGCGGATGCGCGTCGCCCGCGAGTTTCGCCAGCGCCGACAGCGGCTCGCCCTGGCTCCCGCTGGTCAGGTAGCTCAGGCGATGTCCGTCGATGAACTCGGCCTCGCCCGGCTCGACAAACATCGCCTGCTTGAATGGAAGCTGGCCGGTCTCGAGGCCCAGACGCACGCTCTCCGCCATCGCACGGCCGAGCGGAACGACGCGACGCCCGAACTCGCGCGAGACCTCGACCACCTGGCGAATCCGATGCAGATGCGACGAAAACGCTGACAGAAAAAATCTGCCGCGCGCGCGCGACGTCAACTCGCGCAGCACCGGCTTCAGCGAACTTTCTGAGCCTGAGCGGCCGGGGCGCTCGACGTTGGTCGAATCAGAGAGCAATACGGCCACGCCCTCCGCGCGGAGCTCGGCGAAACGCTCGCGGTCGAACATTTCACCGTCCACCGGAGCCTCGTCGATCTTGAAGTCGCCGCTATGAACGATGATTCCCGCGGGAGTGCGAACCGCAAGCGCGATCGAGTTAGGCGTCGAATGCGTGACTCGTATCGGCTCGACCGTGAACGGCCCGGCCTTGAATGGCTGCCGCGGCGTTATCGGGAGAAGATCGGCTGGACCGTCGAAATCCGCATCGGCCAGGCGCCGCCGCACGAACGCGAGCGTGATATCGGTGCCATAAACGGGGACGTTGAAGCGGCGCAGCAGATGCGGCAGCGCGCCGATGTGATCCTCATGGGCATGCGTCAGCACCACCGCCTCGACCGCGACGTGGCTGCGCTCGAGCCACGCCATCTCGGGGATAAAAGACCCCAGTCCGAGCGCAGGCTCGTCGGGGAACATGACACCGCAATCGATCACGATCGCGCGCCCGGCGCATTCGATCGCCATCAAGTTGAGTCCGATCTCGCCCAGGCCGCCAAGAGCCACGATTCGGACCGGAGCGGTTGTGGAAGTGCTTGCCGCCATCGCCCTGTCCTGCCTCCGCACCGAGCCGAATTATATCGGTCACCAATCGGCTGCGAAAGCCAACGTCCGCTTGGTGGGGCGTGTGCACAGCCGCGCGGGGCCTGCCTTGCCTTGAGAACGGGGCGGGACTAGCTTTTTTGATCGTGAGGTGGCGAAGATGGCGGCGTCGGTAAACAAGGTGATTCTCATCGGCAATCTCGGACGGGATCCTGAAACCCGGTTCACCAATTCGGGCTCATCGGTTACGAGCTTTTCAGTCGCGACCAAGGACTCGTTCGCCGACAAGAGCGGCGCGCGGCAGGAACGCACCGACTGGCACAACATCACGGTGTGGGGCAAACAGGGCGAGGCCTGCGCACAGTACCTGAAGAAGGGCAGCTCCGTTTACATCGAGGGGCGAATTTCATACCGCGAATACGAAGCCAAGGACGGCAGCGGCAAGCGCAAGGCCACCGACATTGTCGCGATGCGCGTGCAGTTCCTGAACTCGCGCGGCGGCGCGCCGATGGGCGATGACGCGGGAGACTTTGGCGGCGGTGCGGCTCGTGGTCGCGCTCCCGCAGGCGGCGGAGGCGCAGTCGACGACGTCGCGCCGATGGACGACGAGGACATTCCCTTCTAGTCCGCTTCTGAAATACGCATTTTATCCGAGATTGAATCTCGTCAAAGCTCGTGTGCTGCACACGACGGCGGCACTTGATTGCTGAACGTACGAGTCACTCGCTCAATGCGTTGAAAGCGCTGCGAGAATGGAGGTACGTAGCTTGCATTTTTGCGCGCGCGACTTAAGCCGGCAACGCACCCGGCCCATTGTGAGCGAGGGGGCTCATCGAATTGATCGAACCAGGTACGACCTACGCCGGCTGCAGCTACGCGCGAACTCTCGCCCTCGTTTTTGCTCTCGCGATTGCGTTCTGCACGAACGATGCGTTCTCGACGACGCTCCTGCCACCTGAATCTTCGACCACCACGTGGTCAGTCGCGCGCGATCGCAAAACTATCCTGCTGTCAGTGAACGGCAACGCGCCCGCTCCGTTCGTGGTCAAGGGCGTGGATTACTCCCCGCGCCCGATCAACGACGCAGCATCGACGATCCCCGGAAGCGACTATTTCTGGGGAGATCCCGCTCATCTCACCTACGGTCCAATCTGGATCCGCGACGTATGGGGCACGACCTACAACGACGCGCGCGTCAACCTCCCCGACGGTCTCGTCCGTCAACTTGGCGCCAACAGCGTCCGCACTTACGCGTGGTGGAAATGGGTCCCGATGTCGGCAGCCGACTATTCGCATTGGAACACGCTTGATTGGAGCGTAAGTCCGCGAGTCGGCTTTGGCGCGACCAAGGCGCCTGCCGGTTTCGCAGGATGGCCGGCGCACGATGGCGGCGATCAATTCCTCGACCTATGCTGGAATCATGGAGTCAACCCGATTTATGTAGTCATCGGTATCGCACTCGACCCCTGGCTCGCCTTTCCCGGCGCCAATCCCGACCCCGCGTCATCGCACGACGAGCAGATGTTCATCGAGCGCACCACGCAGTGGCTGGCGCAGCGTTATGGCTATCATCCTGCGGTGCTCGGATTTGCGATTGGCAACGAGACCAACATGCCACTCGCGCGCGGCACTGACAGATACCTCGATTACTGGCAGTTACTGAATCGGCTCGGCGCTATCGCGAAGCATTATGCACCGGGCAAACTGACGACGACGGCGTTCGCCGACTACCCACCGCCTGAGACGCCGATGCTGTTGAAACCGTTGGTCGCTTTCCATGACGCGGCCCATGCGCGTCCGGGCGTGCAAACTGTTCCGGTCTGCGTCGATCTCGACGGCGCGAGCCCAGGTCCTGACTGCAAATCGGCTCATCGGCGGCGAGCCTATCCTGCCGACATCTACGCGCTCGACGTCTGGGGTTTCAACGCCTATCGCAAACCCGAGACTGAAGACGTTGCAAACTTCAAGCGCTGGATAATCGACGGCCACTACACCAACGGTACCGAGATCGGAACTGAACTACCGAATCCCGTTCCCAAGCCGATCGTTCTGACCGAATGGGGCGCGCCGGCTTCGATTCGAACGCGCGACGGACAACCGCCACCGCCACCAAACCCGGATTGGGTAAGCACCAGCCCCGCGGTCGCCGGCGAATTCCACGGCGCGTCCGGATATCGCGCGGCTAAGCTGATTCAACAGATCGCATCGGACATCTACGGACCTCACTCCACGATTTCGACAACCGGCGGCGGCATCTTGTCGGGCGGGTACCTGTTCGAGTTCCAGGACGAATGGTGGAAAGAAGCTCAGCTCCAGCCTGTCACGTGGTCGTCGCACGACACGACCATAGAGAAAAGCAAGTTTCCGTTTGGGGAACCCGGCGACGGTTTCGCGTCCTATTGGGACGAGGAATGGTTCGGGCTGATGTCGGTCGCGGCAAACCCGGCCCGCATCCCGCGAATCGTGCTCAGCAGTGCAGTAGTGGGCAGCGGACCGGGCCGTCCCGACGATCCGGTCCTCACCGCCGCTGGCGGCGCGGGATGGTTGAACGGCGGCGCCGACGTGCTCACGCCGCGCGCAGGATTCTACGCGTTGCAGGCCGCATTCAAAGGTCTGACACCATCAACCAAGCCGGCAGTAGTTCGCATGAACCTCATCCCAATATCATTTCCGCCGCGCGCCAATAGTCACTGAGTATAGTCACTACTTCATTAGCCGAGCCACTTCAGATTCCTCGAGGTTCCGTCGAACGTGTCGCGCGTTTTGTAGTATTCGAACTGGCCGCCCTTCGCCGCCTCCGCCGTCTTCGCGAGGATCGCCGCCACCTGCGCCTCGCTGAGCGGCTGAAATGTCCGCACCGCGTCGAGCGCCTGCTGCACATACCCTATCCACTCGCATCCGGTGACTAGCGTGCTGATCGGCAGGTTCATCGTGTAATGGAGCGCCTCGATCGGCGTGACAGTCTTGCTCTGCAGGATAAAATTGTCGCCGAAACACTTCATCGCGATCACGCCCATGTTCTTCTCGAGTGCCACCGGCAACACCTTCTGCTGGAAGCTGTCGTAATGCGCATCCATCACGTTCAGCGGCATCTGCACCGTGTCGAACGTTACGCCATATTGATCGGAGAGCCGGATCATCTTCAGCAACATCGCCGGAGTCTTGTGCCCCGAAAATCCGAAAAAGCGAATCTTTCCCGATTTCTTCGCCGCGAGCAGAGCCTCGATCGCGCCGTCCTTTCCGAACACGCGGTCGGGATCGTTGTCGCGAATCACTTCGTGAATCTGCAGTAAATCGACGTGATCGGTTTGCAGTCGCTTCAACGACTCGTCGAGCTGCCAGTCCACCGTCCAGCGGGTGCGGCCGTCGACCTTGGTCATCAGGAAAACCTTCTGCCGGTATCCATCGCGAAGCGCCTTCCCCATTCTCAGTTCGCTCTCGCCGAGATGGTAATCCCACGAGTTGTCCATGAAAGTCACGCCGTTGTCGATCGCCATGCGGACAATCGCGATCCCGTCGCGTGGGTCTTTCGGTTGCCCGATATGGTAACCGCCGATGCCGATAAGCGAGACCTTGGCCCCGGTCCTCCCGAGCGTCCGATACTGCATCCCGCCCGCGCGCGATATCGACGCCAGCGCTTTGCCCGCTGTCATCGACACGATTGCGCCCATTCGCGCCGCGATCGCAAGAAATCGTCGTCTCGTCACTGGATGCACCTGCTCCTTCAGCGCCGCATATTATACGGATGAAAGCGCAGACTCGACTGCGCATGAGCGGCGCCCCTCGCCGCAAAAAAAGACCGCCAATTGGCGGTCCCTTTCTGCATTGCAGCTAGCTGGTTTGTTAGAGCTTGCTAGTCGCGGCCTTCGGAATGTTCGAGTGCTTCATGCTGATCGTGCGCGCGCTCGATTGCGTGTCCGGCTCCTCTGCTCTCGTTCCTGACTTCGTCGACCTTGCTGTCGAGCTTGCTGCCGATAGTGTGATGCCGATACTCGTTGCGTTCGTGCCGGCGATGCGCCGCCTTGACGGCATGAGTGGCGCCGCGAGCCTCAGACTTCACCTCGTCGGCCTTCTCATCGACCTTCTCGCCAACCGTGACTTGTGCCAGTTGGATGCCGACAGGTCGCTTTACCGAGTTGCTATGGCCGCTAGGCGGCACCGATGCGCCCGCGAGCGAAGTGAAAGCAGCCAGAGAAATCGCCAGCGTAGCGCCGACGACAGTTTTTCCGGTTAAAAGCTTCATATAAGCCTCCTAGGAACAGGAAGCAGCAATAACCGTTCCACCCAATAAACATAAGGGTTCTTTGCTATCCGCCAAAGATTTTCCAGCACGGAAATCCGATTTCCCGGAAACAATTACAGGCAAACCTGAGGTGGTCTTTTCTTCCCACGAACCACTCTTCTAAGCCGCCGCGGCTCAGAGAGCGTATCGTAGCCCTACTTCTTTACGACTCGGCGCAATCGCGGAGGGGCAGGAAGTGTGCTTGAGTCTGCTCGGCTTGCGATCTTGATAAATTCCGCCAACTCGATGCGCAGCTCGCCGATTGCTAGACCCATGTGCTCGTGCGGAATCGGATCGAGCTTGGACGATGCCTTCTCGTAAAGTGACCGTGCGCCTTCGAGGTTTCCCCGCTGTGCGTGCAGAATCGCGACCGCGGCCTGGATCAATCCCTGGTAGAAAAGTTTCACCTCGCCATCGGACCGCTTCCAGATTTCCTCCCACGCCTCATGACACTCGAAGAATCTTCCCTCGTTGAAGAGCTCGATCCCCTGCTGGTAGAAGTCTGAGCGCGATTGCGTCACACGATTCGATGTTCTTCGGCGATGATGAACGGGAATGGCAGAGATAAAAATTTCGGTTCGTCCAGGCGCACTTCGGCGTACTCTTCGGTCTTGCCCGAATCCCTCACCGCCTCGAAATTGTCGAACCACAACTCCGCGACGCCGTCGTAGCGCGGCGTACGCCCGTCCGCGTATCCGGACGACCGCACGTGGCATTGCACGTAGCGCCGCGCTTGCGGGATTTTCGCGGCCAGCGGCCCATGATGCATTCGCCAGTATGCCTGGAACGCCGCGACCTCTGTGCCCGGCTTGCGCGTCAGCAGCGAGAACATTTTCACCGCACCGGCGCCGGGCATTCCTCGTTTCTGGATGATCTCGTCGACGACTATCGAACCCGTCTTCGACATATCGACAAACCTTGTGTCGTCGGCGGTCGCTGCGCGTCGTGGCGGCGAATCGGCGGTAACGCGGAGCGTGTCTTCATCGTCGAACCACGCCTCCGAAATTCCGTCGTACAAGGGTTCGCGATTGCGATACGCCGACGGCAGAGTGATCGACGCAACGTACTTCCGCAGCTCGGGTATCGCGCGAATGATCGCGGCGTGTTGGTTAAGCCAGTAGCTCCGGAAATCTTCAACGCTAAGTCCGGGCTTGCGCTTGAAGAAGTTGAGCGCCTTGACCATCGAAGATGCGCGCGCCTCAGGCGCCTCGGCCGTGCCGCAGCAGTCGTCCCGGCGACGCCCCCGTCTGCTCGCCGTCCCGCATCGTGATCTCGCCGTTCACCATGATGTACCGATATCCGTCGGCCTTGCGCACGCGCCGCCATTCTCCGCCAGGAAAATCGTGCGCGATTTCGACCGGCCGCATCGCCAGTTTGTCGTAGTCATAGACGACCACGTCCGCGGGTGCACCTTCGCGCAGGACTCCGCGATCGCTGAAGCCCGCGCACATCGCCGGCAGCGCGCTCAGTCGCCAGTGCGCATCCTCGAGGCTCAGCAACTTGTACTCACGCACCAACCACGCGAGAAATTCGGTCGGGTACTGCCCGCCGGTAAAAAATTTTGTATGCGCGCCGCCGTCCGAAACACCCGGAATCAGGTACGGACAGTCGATCATCTCCTTCATGTATTCCATGTTCTGGTTCGGTCCCGGCGCGTAAAACTCGGTGCGAAGCTCGTCAGCGACCGCCAGATCGAGCATCGCGTCCACCGGGTGCTTGCCCGTTCGCTCGGCAAACTCACGCAGCGTGAGTCCTTCGTATTCCTTCATGTCGTCGCGCGCGACCTGCACGACGAAGATCTGATCGAACTCCTCGGTGATGACACGCGGCAAGCTGCGACGAAGCGCCTCGCGCCGCGCGGGCTCCGCAAGCTTCGCCTTGCGTTCAACGGCGGTGCCGGTGGTGGCATCGCACCACGCCTGGCAATCGTCGAACAGATTCCAGTCCACGAACGTGAACATCATGCCGGTGTCGCTTGTGACCGCCTGCCCATACACGGGAAGCCCGCGCTGGCGACAATTCTCGAGCCACTGGATTTGCCCGCGATGCACATACGGATGCAGGTCGCGGGGCTGCACGACGTTGTAGAGCACCGGCCGTCCGCTAAGCTCGGCCAGCTGCTCGAAGTGATTCATGTCGTGCATCGGATCGGCGCTGACCAGCGTCATCTGGATGAAGCCCTCGTTGCGACGGCCAAGCACACGAGCCAACGCAAGGCAGGTTTCGTCGGCCATCACGTCAGACACCATCGGAGTGCCATCAAAGTCGCGCTGCACGCATGCGGGGCCGTTTGGATCGAGGCGCTGCGCCGACCATCCGCAGGCGCCGGCGTCCATCGCTTCGTCGAGCAGCCGGCAGATTTCGCGCGTCTCCTGCTCGGTCGGCGGCCGCGTCTTGGCCGCTTCCAGGCCCATCACCCACGTCAACAATGGTGAGACCGGAACGTACGGCAGGATGTTCACCGCCTTTGGACGGCGATCGATGCTGTCGAGGAATTCGGGGAACGTGGTCCAATCCCACGGCATCCCAGCCTTCATCGACGCGTAGGGGATCGCTTCGACGCGCGTCATCGTGAGCATCGCACGCTCGCGACCCTCGGGATGCACCGGGGCGAAGCCGAACCCGCAGTTGCCGATTACGACTGACGTGACGCCATGCCAGCTGGAGATGGAGCAGTATGGATCCCAGAACAGTTGTGCGTCGTAATGCGTATGCAGGTCGACGAAACCGGGGGCGACGATCAAGCCCGAGGCGTCGATCGTCTGCGCAGCATCGGTCGAGCGCAGCCGCCCGACTTTTGCGATGCGGCCGTCCTTGATGCCAACGTCGCCGCGAAAGCGCGGCATCCGCGTTCCATCCACCACCATTCCGTCGCGAATTACCAGGTCGAACTCAGCCATGGCTCCGACCTCCGTGCAGGCTGATGCGCGAGATTAGCTCGCCTTGTCACAACTCGCACCGCCCGACCGCGATGTCAATGTTTTTCGGGAGTTACTGCTTGGTCGTGCCGGGTTCCAGTTCGACGCCCACCGGCACCAGCACGCGGACGACCATGTTGTAGAAGGCGACG
>CAWILO010000006.1:0-225642 GCA_963836955.1 uncultured delta proteobacterium
ACCACACGGTCCCTCCTCGGAAGCATCGCAACAGTTGGTGTGCTATGTGCGCCCCCATATTTCGTCGCTGTCCCTTCGTTATACCGCAACCATACGACTTGAAATCTGCGCCAGAGCGTATTCATCAGCCATCGCGTCTGGCGTTGCTTTCATTTTCTTCTATGGAAACCTGTCCACTCAATCGGACTTTGGTCCGATAGACAGTTGCGCCTACTGAACAATCAAAACCTTGATGAATCGACAGCGCGCGATCGGCGAATAGTCGGGGCAAAGTACATGGACACATGCATTCCTCCAAGTCACCTGCTTGGCCGTGGTACGTAAGCGCCTGTTCGGCGCCCTGATCTGGTCGAAGATTTAAGGAGTGCTTTTCATCGGTTTCTCCTTGTTGAACGTCAGATTCATAGCAGCAACTCGAGCCGCAACGTTCAGGCCGTTCTGTTCTTCCAGGGGATCCCCGCCTCGCGCGCAAGGTTCAACCTCTGCTGTTCCGTAACATCGACAATCGCTTGAGCCATACTTGGTCTCCAAATGCGCGGCTGACTTGGAAAATTTGCGTAAGGAGCGTTTTGCTGTACTACATTCCTCTGAAGTCTCGCCAGTGTCACACAGCCGGTTATTCGAGCCAAAAGTAGCTTCCGCATTTTTCATCACTTGCGGTTCCGGCTAAGCACAGTTGACGCGCCCCCCGAATGCGACTGTCGCCGACGTGCTGTTCGAGGGTGCGCTTCTGTTGATCTGGCGAAAACAGTCCGGGTCCAATATGGAGCTGTTATCGGACCAAGGTCTGATTTACTTGGGCAGGACGGCGAAGGAAGCTGCCGGAGTCGTGCGAACAATCAATCCGGCGACCGTTTCCGAGGTAGAGGATCAATTGTTTCGGATTCCCGTGTCCCGTCAAAACCCTACTCGGTTCGAGGCGGGGACCAGGTGCATCAGCGAAAGGAGATAAGATGTCTGAAATTAATTTCGGCCGGATCGTCGCGATTTCGTTTGCATGTATGCTCGTGTTGACTGGTTGCGTCTCGCAGCAGAAGTACGATGCGCTCCAGAACCGATATGACCAGCTCAACCAAACGATGTCGTCGGAGATCGGTGCCAAACAGATGCACATCGAGCGTCTCCAGAATGCCATCAAAGTCACGGTCAACGATCAGCTGCTGTTTCCATCCGGCGACTGGCAAATGCCGGCCGCAGCGCAACAGACAATCGCAAAAATGGTCCCGATCCTGGCTCCGATGCAGCAGACCAGGATTGTGGTTAACGGCTACACCGACAATGTACCAATCGGCCCCGGGCTCAAGCGCCAGGGTATCTCCAGCAATCTGGTGCTGTCACAGAAGCGGGCCGACAACGTGATGCAGTTTATGATTGCTCAGGGAGTCAATCCCGCCTTAGTCTCTGCGCAGGGTTTCGGCGATGCGGACCCCGTGGCCTCTAACGACACGCCGGAGGGCCAAGCGCAAAACCGCCGGGTGGAACTGACGCTGTCAGGCTCGGGTAACTGAACCAAGTCCTAGCTGAGCGAGTAGTAAGTGTCGGTGCTCCTTTAGTCTTGGTCCCGCGAGTTGCGATGGAACTCATGGTCAAACAGAACGACAGTATCGTCTAGGAGGACCTATTCTCTAACAACAAACTTGCCGGCAGCATCATTCTCTGGATGAATTCGCCCGATTAAGTTTCGAAGAGGGACTGTCGTATGTGATCCCCTTCCGACTGGCGCAGCTCTCTATTTCTCCATCTTCTTGCGTGCTGCCCAACGCTTCTTCATAGCCAGCGACAGCCGCTTTCGACCCGCTGGCGTCAGGCCGCCACGCTTCTTTCTTCTCGTCGTGCTCCCCTTAGGCCTGCCGACGCGTTTCTTTCCACCCGGCGACAACGCCGAACCCAATAGCGCTCCGATGGCTCGGCTCAGCCTATCTCGTTCCTTCTTCAAATCTGAAACTACTTTTGTTAGGTCCAAGGTGGCCTGCACCCCAATTTCCCGCCAGTTATAAGTAGAGTCCGCCGGTTATTTCGCCCCTCCTGGGGGCGCGTCGTTTGTGGTTTTGGTTTCATGTTAATCCCAGTTTTTCCGGCCGCCCTTCACTCTCTGAGGGCGGCCGAAAAACTGTCAGGTTTTGGATCCGAGGCCAGCGCGCCTTGCACCGCGCCGGCCAGCGCTTGGGCTGGCCAAGCGGTGCGCGCGATGGCCGAGCTCCCTTGATTCCTTGCCGCGAACTCCTCCGGCGCCAGGTAGCCGAGACTCGAGTGCGGGCGCAGGTGGTTGTAGTCGTGCCGCCACGCCTCGATGATCGCGCGCGCTTCCCCGAGGCTGCTGAACACGTACTCGTTAAGGCACTCGTCGCGCAACTTGCTGTTGAATGATTCGATGAAGGCGTTCTGCACCGGCTTGCCCGGCTCGATGTAATGCCACGCCACCCTTCTCGTTGCCCAACGCAGCACCGCACCACTGGTGAGTTCCGTCCCATTATCGCTAACCACCGTCTCCGGCAGCGCTCGTTCGATTGTGAGCCGCTCCAGTTCACGCACCACGCGTACCCCGCCCAGCGAGGTGTCGACCACCGCCGCCAGGCACTCGCGGCTGAAGTCGTCGACGATGCACAGGATGCGGAAGCGCCGGCCGTCGCTCAGCGTGTCGGAGACGAAGTCGAGCGACCAGCGCTGATTGATCGTGGTCGGCAGCGTCATGGGTGCTCGCGTACCTAGTGCCCGCTTTCGCCCTCGACGGCGGCGCACCATCAGCCGCTCCTCCCGGTACAGTCGATAGAGCTTCTTGTGGTTCAGCGCGTGACCTTCGCGCGCCAGCATCCAGCCTAAGCGCCGATACCCGAAGCGCCGCCGCTCCGCGGCCAGTTCTCGCAGTCGTTGCCTCAATGCCGAGTCGTCCGGTCGTCTGCACCGGTAGCGCAGAGTCGATCGGTCCAACCCCACCAGCTCGCACGCGTGCCGCTGACTCAGCCCGTGACGCTCAACTACCCGAATCACTGCTACTCGCCGCGCCGCAGGCTTCAGACGTTTTTTCCGAGCAGGTCCTTGAGTGCCGCGTTGTCCAACAGCGAGTCGGCCAACAGTCGCTTCAGGCGGCGGTTCTCATCCTCCAGCGCCTTCAGCCGCCTGGCGTCCGAGACCTCGAGCCCGCCGTACTTTGCCTTCCACTTGTAAAATGTCGCGCTTGAGATCCCGTGCCGCCGGCACACCTCTTCGGTCCTTGCACCGGCCTCGTGCTCCCGCAGAACCCCGATGATCTGCTCCTCCGTGAAGCGGCTTCCTTTCATCGTCCGTCTCCTTTTTCAGGCGACGGACTCTACCTCATTTCGGCGGAGTTTTCGGGGTGCAGGCCACAGGTTCGATCTCTCCTTTTTCTCGTGAGTATGATTTCGATCAGTCTTTAAGATACCGTTCTGGTAAATGAATTAACATCGTCTTGCCATCTAGATCGACTATCTCCCTTTCGTTCGGCCAACCCCTATAAGCCAACTTGGAGCTTGTAGAAAGTTGTCAAGACCATCTACGCAAACCAGGATCGACGATCACAACTGAAATACCAGCTTTACACAGAGTCCACGACGGGAAGTACTGTGATGAAGCTATGAACGAAAAGGGGTCGAGCCCTTTCAAGCCCGGCCCCTCATATCACGTCGTGGACCAAACTACTTCTTGACCTTTGCTTTCCTCACTTCGGCGAGCCACGCTTGGGGTAGAGTGCCCAGGCGAGCCCCACTTTAAGATTCGACCGTCCCGCCAGCATTCGCGCATTCTAAAGCAGAAACAGTCGGCCGTGACCAGCACTCGCGTCGTCGAGACCGGCGCGAAGCTCCGCCAGCTCGCGCTCTCGCCCGACAAATGCGTTGTGCGACGGATGCCGATCGAATGTGCTCTGAGGAGTCATTCTTGAGGTGCCGCGGTTCACCTCGATCAGATCGAAAATGTTGGGCAGGGCGCATAGCTCCTAGGATTAGCACTCATGCAGAGAAGCGTCGACAATATCGCGTAATGAGCAACCGAGTTGGGCGCTGCAGTATCGGAGCTGAGAAATAGTCTTCCAAGAGTAGTTCTGAGGGCACTAGGCTGCCGCCAAACCCATGGCTGTGGACGATTCCGGGGGTATCAACCGAACAAAACTCGAGCGCCTGGGGGACTGGCTACGTGCCGCGAATCGAGCAATGTGTGTGTCATTGGAGCGATCGGATTTCCGCTCCAAAGGAGGACCACACATGGGTTTTGAGGCCGATCTAATCGCCGAGAATCACGCCGAGGCGCACTTGTGAAGCGTCCGGCGGCAGTAGACTGTGAGACGCTCGCCGCGGAAATCGCTGACCTGTCGAAGCTCGGTATCGACGACCTCCGCGAGCGCTGGAAGGCCGTGTACGGAAAAGCACCGTCCAGCGAAATCGGCCGGTCTTTCCTGACGCGCTCGATTGCGTATCGCCTCCAGGAACAGATTTACGGCGGACTCAAGCCTTCGACCCGTCGCCTGCTCGCGGAGGCGGCAGGAGAGGCTGCCAGAGGAAACTCGCCTAAAACACCGCAGATCAGAAAGACGCAATCAGGAACCATCCTGGTCCGCGAATGGCAAGGCAACGCTCACCGGGTGACGAACTCGACGACGGAGTCTCATTCAACGGGAAGCACTATCGTTCGCTCTCCGAAGTGGCACGCGAGATTACCGGCAGTAGGTGGTCCGGGCCGCGGTTCTTCGGGTTGAGGACAGCGCAGGAGAACAATCATGGAACGCCATAAATCACCGATTCGACGCTGCGCGATCTACACCCGCAAATCGTCGGAGGGAGGGCTGGAACAGGACTTCAACTCGCTGCATGCGCAGCGCGAGGCCTGCGAAGCGTTCATCAAGAGCCAGGCCGGTGAAGGATGGCGCCTCGTTAAGACGGCGTATGACGATGGCGGTCTGTCCGGCGGAACGATGGAGCGGCCGGCACTGCAGCGTCTGCTGTCCGATATCAACCAGGATCTGATCGATGTCGTGGTCGTGTACAAAGTCGACCGCCTGACCCGCTCGCTGACCGACTTCGCAAAGATGGTCGAAGTGTTCGATGCACGCGGTGTGTCTTTCGTCGCCGTCACCCAGCAGTTCAATACGACGACATCGATGGGACGCCTGACGCTCAATGTCCTGCTGTCCTTCGCCCAGTTCGAGCGCGAGGTGACGGGGGAACGGATCCGCGACAAGGTCGCTGCCTCCAAGCAGAAGGGAATGTGGATGGGTGGGCTCGTTCCAATTGGCTACGACGTGATCGAGCGCCGCCTCGTGGTCAATCAATCGGAGGCAGAGACGGTGCGAGGAATCTTCGGCCGCTACCTGGAGCTCGGGTCAGTCCGGCTCTTGATGGAAGATCTGAATCGCCGCGGCATCCGATCCAAAGTCCGTGTCGCAAAGAATGGAAACCAGTCGGGCGGCAATCCATTCTTCCGTGGTGCGCTATACGAACTGCTTTCAAATCCCATCTATGTCGGCGAGATTCGGCACAAGCGTGTCCGTCATCCGGGTCTGCACGAATCGATAGTGGACCGAGATTTATGGGAAGCGACGCAACTGATGCTCAGAAGCAAGGCGGTTAGGCGTGCGTCGCGAGCAAGGAAATCAAGCCCAAGTCCGCTCACCGGCAAGCTGTTCGACGAAAGCGGCCAGAGCCTGACCCCCAGTCACGCGGTCAAGGGCGAGCGGAGATATCGGTACTACGTGACGCGCAACCTGGTCAGAGGACTGACGGATTCGACGGAATGCGGATGGCGCTTACCAGCGCCAGAGATCGAACGGACAGTTGCATCGGCAGCCTACACGATGCTTGGCGATGAAGCAGCGATCGCGAACGCTGCTCTTACGATCGGTTTTGCTGAGCATCGACTTCCATCCCAATTCTCGCTTGCGGCAGCCTGGATGAAACGCTTGCGATCGGAGGTTGAAGTTGGAGCTGCCTTAAACGCCTTGATCGATCGCGTGGATCTCATCGATGCGGGCATCCGCGTTTCGCTCAAGCTGCCGATTTGCAGCACGGAAGAACAGCAAGGTGCGAACTCCAGTGAGCTGACTATTACGCGCGTCTTCCCGATGCAGATCAGGCGACGCGGCTTCGAAATGTGCCTGGTTATCCAAGGCACTCGCGCGCCAGCTCCGCTAGCTGATCTGGCGCTCATCAAAGCTATCGCGCGGGGACGCCGATGGGCTGACGATCTGCTCGCCGGTCGAGTGGAATCGGTCGCGGTGATCGCCCAGCGTGAAGGGGTACTCCCAAACTATGTCCGGCGCCTGACTCGGTTGGCGTTCCTGGCTCCCAGGATTGTCGAGGCCATCGCCTCTGGTCGCCAACCCGCTGAACTTACCGCGAAGGCGCTCACCGAACGGATCGAACTGCCTCTGCTTTGGAGCGAACAAGACCGAGCAGTCGGACTGAGCTAGTCAGTGGCAAACCCGACATTTTCACGTTACCTTCGTCCGTCGACTCAAATCCCAAACGGTCGCGCCAAAATTGCCAACAGAGACTTTGGCCGCGAATTGCCCATCATCTTCAGGGATGTGGTTTTCTCCGCTACCACACACATACAAAAGAAGCCGCTGGCGCGGGCTATTCGGTGATTCGGGTGGAGTGTCGCGGGAGATAGGGACTCGGTGGCGGATGACGCAGTCTGATGCGAACTGCTCTCTGTCGTAAATTCCCTGATCATCAGGGAAAATACAGGGAATTTCTTCTATTTTGGCCCCCTTCGAACCGTCCCGGGCCGGAAAAGGCCTTTGTATAACCGATCAATTTGAGCAAATTCCCTACTCAACGGAACAGGGAAATATTTGGAGTTAACAGGGAATTATTTGGAGGATCAGGGAATTTTCAGAGAGTAACAGGGAACCCGATGGAACACAGTGCGAATAATCCTGCCAGCCTAGCTAAGGGCTGGACGGAAGCGATCTTCTTCTCCGTTCGGATGGCTCTTAAGGAAACGCGAGCTTTCAAAGTCGCTTAATTGCTCAGGCGTGACCGCCCCTCCTTCAGGCATTGCCTGACACCATCGGAATGCGGTACGGCACCTGACCCTCTACCAGACCGAGGTTTCCGGCAATTTCCTTCAGCACCTCTGGATTGAAATTGTAAGAACGGATCCGCGCTATTTTTCCGTCGACCTCCTCGAAGCGGGCGACCGCCATTAGAAACTTCGCGTCTGGTAGGACCATGAAACCCAGCATCAGCGGCTCGCCGTCGAAGATTGCGCGTTCGTTGATGTACTTTGGTGGACGCAGATCCGGAGGGATATCGGGATGGACGTTTACAGCATGCCACAGCCAACTTCCTTTCTTTTGGAACTGCTGGCGTCCCACCTCAAGCAGGTTGCCAACCTCTTCCACTGTCGCAGTATCGAGCATCAGATCGAGCAGACCCGGCAGATCCGAGGCGTTGAGCCGTTCGACGAACCGATCGACGAGAGCCGGCGAGACTGAAAAGCGGCGGAGAGAGCTCATCGAAACCCTATCAAGGTCGTTAGCCTGATCGAGCCGCTTGCGGCCGCGATGGAGTGCAGTCTTCACAGCACCAACGGAAGTCACGAGCATTTCCGCTATTTCGTCGAGGCTCATGTCGAAGACCTCCTTAAGCAAAAATGCGGCACGCTCCTGTGGCGACAGCGTCTCGATTAAGCGCGATGCAGCATCACGCACTTCGCCGGGGTCGACCTCGGGCTGAGCCCGCTCACGCTCACTCCAGTTAGCTGCGCGTTTCCCTGCACTGCGACGACGAACCGCGTCGATCCAGAGGTTGGTGGCAACTCGAGTCAAATATCCGCGTGGATTGGCAATTGGATTGAACACCCGTCCCAGAACCCCGAAACTGTGCACAAGTGTCTCCTGCACCAGGTCTTCGGCGTCCCATACGGTGCCAGTTAATCGGCGACAGTAGAGAAAAAGCTGGGGTCGGAACGGCGCAAAAAAATCGATGAACCGATACCAGGCCGCTCGCGTGTCATCGTGAATTTGAGTCGGAAGATCAGCGTCTGCCACAGGTTCCTCCCTATCCGCCTTCTGAAAATATGACGGATGAGCGGGCTGAAAAGATGCGGCTTCACCTATTTTCTCTCACCCGGAGTGAGGGGTTGGGCTTGTAAATAGAAACAGCCGTTAGAGTCGTAACGGGGCAACAGGCGAGAAACAGCGCCGGCATCGGCTTGCACTCTTTCGTCCGGCGATTCATCGCTACCGGCAAAGTTGCTATGAGTGAGCGTTAAACGAACACCGTGGAGGCAATCCGATGGTGAGCCGAGTATGGTACACGACCGTGTATGTGCGAGACTTCGCGCGAGCGATGGATTTCTACGAAAACGCGCTCGGACTGAAGCTGCGCCATAGAGACGACAAGTTTGGCCACGGCTCGTTCGCGACTGACGGAGCGCTGTTCTCGGTCCAACGTGTGGAGGGCGAGCAGTCCTCCATCGCTGACCGACAGACAGGAATCGGGTTCGGCGTAGCCGATCTCGACGCTGAGTATCGTCGATTGAGCGCCCTCGGCGTGAAGTTCGCGATGAAACCCGAACGACAGCCTTGGGGCGGCTACATGTCGATGTTCGCAGACCCCGAGGGGAACGTCCTTTACCTCGATGAGCTCAGAAAGGGGAACTGACATGCCTGCACAAGGCCCGGGGGTTAACCGATCGGGTCCGGCTGCGGCCCCCGAATTGCAAGCGCGCTCACAACGGGCGGTAGTCACCTCGTGGTCCTGGCGTAATGTGAATGAGCTGCGCGGGGTCTATCATAATAACTCGGTGCCATTCACCCTTGCGGACAATACACGCGTCGCCCTTGCCTAGCTCGATGACCGCGTTGGGGTCGGATTCGCCTATGACGCGCAGCTTTCCTGAGATGACATACAAGATCTCGTCGCCGTCCGGGTGAACCTCTCCGCCGTGCGGCGCATCCCCAGTCACTGAGACAAAGCCGATCGTCGCACCGTCGATTCGCTCCGGCGGACCCGGCTTGCGTGCTCTGAGGGAAACGGAAAGATCCCGATGGAGATCGAAAGAAAATCGCGCGACGTCAACAGGAACTATCTTCGCCATACAATGTCCCTCCGTCCTTTGTTCTGCCCCTTTGCTTAGGATCTGGTTCCAATGTGCTTAGAATGAGCTGCATTCGCAATGATGGACAACTACAGCCCTCCAGCTTTGGCGTCGCGCATCGATAGCAGCGACTGGCTCCAAATTTCCTTGAAAGTCCGAACAGGATTGCGGCTAATGCTTACTGTTCGCCCGCTGACGAAGGTATGAGCCCCTCGATCGACATTCATGCTCACGCGATCGTTCCCGAAGCCGAGGCAATCGCTCGCGAGGATCCAGCATGGTCTCGCGCGAATGAGGAGACGGCGCGAGCGACAGGGGAAGTGTCTACTGAGCGGAATCGTACACTGATGACAACCGTCTATCGTCAAAAATTTGCCGACGTCGAAGTGCGGCTGCGCGCGATGGACGCGATGCGAATCGATATCCAGGCAGTCAGCCCCGCGCCGCTCTATCACTATTGGGCCGATCGCGAACCCGCGAGCAAAATCGTGACAAGCACGAACGAGGGGATCGCCGCGATATGTGCGCGGCAGCCGAATCGTCTTGTGGGCCTTGCGATGCTCTCGATGCAGCATCCTCAGCTCGCCGTCGTGCAACTCGATCACGCCATACGGACGCTGAAGCTCAAAGGCGCGATCATCTCGACTCACGTGAACGAGCTCGAACTCGCGCATCCCCAATACGATCCCCTCTGGAGCAGAGCGGAGGAGCTGGGCGCACTGATGTTTATGCATCCGGCCGGATGCACCCTCGGCGAGCGGACCTCGCCTTTCTACCTATCCAATCTGATTGGCAATCCCGCTGACACGACGATCGCGCTGGCTCATCTCGTGTTCGACGGCGTCTTCGATCGCTTCCCGCGTCTGAAACTGTGCGCGGCGCACGGCGGCGGTTATTTCCCGTTTTACGTAAGCCGCTTCGATCACGGGTGGCACGTCCGACCCGAGTCGCACACGTGCAAGGAGGTCCCGAGCAACTACCTGAGGCGAATCTATTTCGACTCGCTCGTCTATTCGCCCGAGCAACTCGAATTTCTGGTGCGCCGCGCCGGCGCCGGCCAAATCGCCATCGGCACCGACTATCCGTTCGACATGGGAGTCGAAGATCCGATTGAGCGCCTCGAGGCAGCGACCGGACTGTCCGGGGAAGATCGCGCCGCCATCCGCGGCGACAATGGGGCCCGCCTGCTGAATATTGGTTCGAATTGATTCCGGTGTAGTCTAACCAGCGTGAGTACGACCCATCATCTGATCGTCAACGGGGAGTCGCACGACGTCACGGCCGACTACGACGATACGCCGCTGCTGTACGTACTGCGCGACAATCTCGGCCTGAAAGGCGTCCGCTTCGGCTGCGGCAATGGCGATTGCGGTTCCTGCACGGTGCTTGTCGACGGACGCGCGCTAAAGTCATGCGAGGTTGCGGTCTGGTCGGTGGCAGACAAATCCATTCTGACTGTCGAAGGAATCGGCCGGCACGATCGTTTGCATCCGATTCAGCAGGCGATCCTCGCCTTGCAGGCGGGCCAATGCGGCTACTGCCTTTCGGGGATAATCATGAGCGCGGTCGCGATGATTCAAAACGATCCGGGGCCGCCCGATCGTGACAAGATCGCGCGAACGCTTTCATCGAATCTCTGCCGATGCGGCGCGCACGGACGGATCATCCGCGCGATCGAAAATGCGTGGCGCGAATGTGCCGCCGGAGCAAAGCAATGAGCGAAGCGCGGCTGCCGTGGAGCCTGCAGGAAAATCCGCGGCTCAGTAACTGGCTCGATTTCAGCGAGCCTGGCGTCGTGCGCGCGTTCACCGCCAAGGTCGAACTCGGTCAGGGAATCGTGACGGCGATGACGCAAATCGCAGCCGAGGAACTCGCATTGCCGCTCTCGCGCATCAGGGTCGTCTCGGGCGATACGCGCTGCTGCCCAAACGAGAGCTACACCGCCGGCAGTATGTCGATCGAGATTGGCGGCACGTCGCTGCGCATGGCCTGCGCAGAAGCGCGCGCCGCGATCGTTCGTGAAGCGGCGAAAATACTGGCCGCTGACGCGGCGCGAATCACCGTTACCGACGGCAAGATTCTTCTCGACGGCGCCGACTCTGGTCTCGACTACTGGAAAGTTGCGCCGGCACTCGACTGGTCGATGCCCGTGACTGGCGCCGTACCATTGAGCGATGCGCATCGCGCAACGATTCTAGGCAAGAGCGTCGCCCGGCTCGATCTCCCTGCCAAAGTCTCGGGTGGCGGGTTCATCCAGGATCTCGAATTGCCACAGATGGTCTATGCGCAGGTGATGCGTCCGCCATCGATCGGCGCTCGTCTCGAAACTCTGGACGAGTCGAAAATTTCGCGCTTGCCGGGCGTTGTCCGAGTCTTCCGCAGCGGCGATCTCGCCGCCGTCCTGTGCGAGCGCGAGTATCAGGCCGTCAGAGCGCTGGAGGCTATGCGTACGGCGGCAAAATGGATCGAAGACGAAAGCGACTGGTCGATCGGCCGCAATTGGGCGGAGGACTTGCCCAAACTTCGCTCTATCGACAGCCAGACTGAGTCCGGCGCGCCTGCGCCGCCAGCGGAAGACGGAATCCGCGTATCGGCGCGATATTCCAAACCTCCGATTGCGCATGCCGCGATGGGCCCCTCTTGCGCACTCGCACAATATGACGGCGGCAAACTGACAGTGTGGACGCATTCGCAAGGCGTGCATCCATTGCGCATCGCGCTCGCGAAGGCGCTCGGCCTGAGCCCCCAATCAATTGCCGTCATTCACGCACAAGGCGCCGGATGCTACGGGCACAACGCAGCCGACGATGCGGCATTCGACGCCGCGCTCCTCGCGATGCACGCATCGCCGCGTCCGGTCCGCGTCCTATGGACGCGCGAAGACGAACTCTCATGGGCGCCGTTCGGCTCGCCGATGGTCGTGAAGATCGATGGTGCCGTGACCCCTGACGGCAAAATCGCCGACTGGTCAACCGAGATCTGGAGCGCGCCTCACGGGCGCCGACCGAGCCATTGGGCGGTCAACCTGCTCGGCGCGGCTCATCTCGAAACGCCCATTCCATTTCCCGAGCTGCACGAAGATATGCGCGTCTTTGCCGGCGGCGCCCGCAACTCCGAGCCGTCCTATGAAGTCGCGCATCGCAAGATCGTCCTCCACAGCATTCCAGGACTGCCGTTTCGCACCTCCGCGCTGCGGACGCTGGGCGGTTACGCAAACGTGACAGCCAGCGAGTCATTCATGGACGAATTGGCTGACGCCGCAAATATCGATCCGTTTGAGTTCCGTTTGCAAAATCTCCCTGACTCACGAGCACGGAGAGTTCTTGAAACCGTTGCCGGCGTGGCCGGATGGAGCCGCGGCGCCGAACACGGCAGGGGCCGCGCCTGCGGCATCGGTTTCGCTCGATACAAGAACACGGCCGCATACGTCGCCGTTATCGCGCAGGTCGAGGTCGATGACGAAATTCACGTGCGACGGGTCTGGTCTGCAGTTGACGCTGGTCTCGTCATAAATCCCGACGGCGTGAGGAACCAGATCGAAGGCGGAATCGTTCAGGCAATCAGCTGGACGCTGAAAGAGCAGGTCGAATTCGATCACGCTCGCGTCACCACTAACTCGTGGAAGAACTACCCGATCATCGGGTTCAATGAGATCCCGGAAATCGAGGTCACGCTGATCGAGTCGCCCGACCATCCGCCGTTAGGAGTCGGCGAAGCATCGTTGGGGCCCACGGGGGCTGCGGTCGCAAATGCGGTCGCACGCGCGCTCGATCTCAGAATTCGCGACCTGCCTATCACCCGCGCAAGTATTATCGCCGCAAGTACTGGCTAGAGAATCTCTTAGCCCCATTGCACCTTGCTCAGAAGGCTTCCTAGCCCTCAGTCATGAAGACATCGCGCGGAGTCGGCGCCTTCGAACGATTAGCCGCGAGCCGGGTGCGAAACTCGCTGCGAAACTCGGCATCGGCGGCACGAAATCCTCGTCGGGATTAAAGGCTTCTATTTTTGACGTTGGCTTGACTAACTTCTATTTTGGAAGCTACTGTCCTATCAAACAGTGAGCGACTAAAGCCATCATGCGCTGGAACGAAATCGACACCATCGAATGCTCGATTGCACGGGCGCTTTCAGTCGTCGGTGACCGCTGGACGATGATGATCGTGCGCGACGTGCTTCTTGGTCTCCGCCGATTCGACGCCATACAGCAGGATCTGGGCCTGACGCCTCATCGACTGTCTCATCGCCTCGGCAAGCTGGTCCGCGATGGAATCCTGGCGCGCGTCGAGTACGAGAAACGTCCGCGCCGGTTCGAGTATCGATTGACAGAGAAAGGCATCGATCTCTTTCCCTTGATCGTCGTGCTGAACGCGTGGGGCGACCGGTGGATGGCCGGTCCCGCCGGCGCGCCGATCGAGTTGGTCCATCGCAACTGCGGCCGTGCGATAAAGCCGGCGCTCACTTGTCCGGCTTGCAAGGAAAAGATGGTGCCGCGCGAAATGAACCTGCGTCCTGGCCCTGCACTCAAACATCGCGGACTGCCGGGTAAGACGTTTCAGTCAGTGCAGGTTCCCCAACCATTTCGCGAAGCACTAACGGCATCTCATCTCGAGTCGAGACGGGTGCGCAACAGGACACAAGGGGCTGATTCTCATGAATAAGAGCAATCCTGAAATATGGATAATGAGCTTCCCGATTCCCGGAGCCTTTGCGCAGATGGCCCGAATGGTAGAAGAAAGCGGCTTCGACGGCATAGGGATCGTCGACACTCAGAATCTGGCAGCGGATCCTTACTCCGAGTTGTGCCTCGCGGCTCACGCCACCAAACACCTGAAGCTGCGAACCGCGGTGACCAATCCCGTGACTCGCCATCCTGCGGTGACCGCTTCGGCGATCGCGACCGTTCAGGCGGAGTCGGGCGGACGTGCGGTACTCGGAATTGGCCGAGGCGATTCCGCGGTCGCCAAGATTGGGCAGCGAGCGCCGTCGAGCAAGGATTTCGCGCGCTATATTTCGCAGGTGCAGGGGTTCCTGCGCGGCGAGGAAGTCACACTCGACAACGGGTACCGCAGCCGCAATGAGTGGATCGCGCGCGGAACCATGCCCAAGGTGCCGGTCGACGTCGCTGCCACCGGGCCTCGCGTGATCGAGGTCGGTGCGAGGCTGGCCGATTCAGTAACCTTTGCGGTCGGCGCCGACGCAGAACGACTTGCCTGGGCCGCCGGCCACGCTCGAAAGGCCCGCGAGCAGGCCGGGCTGGATCCCTCGACGCTGAAGCTCGGCGCATTTCTAAATGTGGTAGTGCATCCCGATGTTGCCCGCGCCCGGACGATGGCGCGCGGGACCGTCGGGGTGATCGCCCATTTCTCCGGAATGTCCCGCGATTCGGCCGCGGGGATGCGCGCCGACGATCGCGCGGTGGCCCAGAAAGTTGGTGAAACGTACGATATGTCCCGGCATACGCGAGGTGACGCCGGCCACGCCCAATTCATCGATGACGCGTTCGTCGATCGGTTCGCCATCGCCGGACCTCCCGCTCATTGCGTGAAGCGCTTCGAGGAGCTGCTCAAACTCGGGTTCGATCATTTGATCATCGTTGGTCCTGGAGGCGACGTAGGCCCCCCCGACCAAATACAGACCGTCGGATTCTTTGCGACGGAGGTTTTGCCCGTCCTCAAGTCGGCCAGGCAATCTGTTTAGCTTTTCGAAAAAGGATTGATGGAATGGAGTGTGGCCAATGAGCTTGCAGGTTGATTTGTTCTGGTCGTTCAGGAGTCCTTACTCATACCTCGCAGTGCCGCGTGTGGTTGCTCTCGAGGCAGCGTTCGACGTGGCATTCCGTGTGCGACCGGTCTATCCGCTGGCAGTTCGCGACTCCACCTTCTTCCAGCGCGTCGATCCCCTGTTCGGCCCATACCTGTTCCGCGACATCGCGAGAATTGCCGAGTATCTGAAACTACCAATCGGCTTGCCACGCCCCGATCCGGTCGTGGTAGATATGCAGAATCAGAAAGCCGCACCTCATCAGCCCCATATACATCGGCTCACGCGGTTGGGCGTCGATGCGAGTGAAAAAGGACGCGGACTCCCGTTCATCAGCGAGGTTTCGAAACTAATCTGGGGCGGAGCTGTTTCGGGTTGGGACCAGGGTGACCATCTCGCTCGAGCCGCCGAGCGCGCGGGCCTTGAGCTAGCAACCATGGATCGCGAGATCGATTCCGACCCCGACTTCTACGAGCGTCTGATTGAACAAAACCAGACGGCTCACCGCGCGGCCGGCCATTGGGGCGTTCCGACCTTCGTTTTCGATGGAGAGCCCTTCTTCGGACAGGATCGGATCGATCTCCTCGTCTGGCGTCTGAAAAAGCGAGGATTAGCCGCGAGGACGAAAATTTCCTGACTCTCAAAGGAGACAATGCGATGACGAGCGAATACCACGTCCACGGCGTCGAGCTCTCACCATACTCGGTGAAGGTCCGTTCGTACTTCCGCTACAAGGGAATTCCGCACCAATGGATTCCGCGCAGTCTCGACACCGAAGGCGAGTATCAGAAATTCGCAAAGCTACCGCTCGTTCCGCTGGTCGTGACGCCTGAGAACGAGGGCATCCAGGATTCCACACCGATTATCGAGCACGTCGAGGCACTTCATCCGGAGCCCTCGATTCATCCAGCCGATCCGGTCGCGAATTTTTGTGTCGGTTCTGCTCGAGGAGTTCGGCGATGAATGGGGCAACAAGTGGATGTTCCACTATCGCTGGGCCCGTGAGGCCGATCAGCTTTCGGGCGCATTGCGTATAGCTCGCTCGATGATGCCCACGGTGGACGATGCGCAGCTCGCCAACGGTGTCGCGATGGTTCGTGAGCGGATGGTTAGTCGCGTGTCTTTCGTCGGCTCGAATCCTGTGACCGCGCCGCAAATCGAGGACTCCTTCCGCGAGACCCTTCCGATCCTCGAGGCTCACCTGGCCCAACGGGCGTACCTGTTCGGCCAATGTCCTGCGTTCGCGGATTTCGCGATGTGGGGGCAGCTCTACAACGCATGGACCGATCCGACGCCGGGAGCGATCATCAACGCGACCTCGCCAAATCTACTCGCGTGAATACATCGTATGCTGTGACCCAAAAACGAGGGCGACTTCGAGCCGTTGACGAGCCTTGTTCCGACCTTGACGCCGCTACTTGAACGTCAGGTCGGCAGGCTCTTTATGCCGTGGACGGTGGCTAACGCCTTGGCGCTCGCAGACCGTCGCGAGGAGTTCATGTCAAGCTGGATGGCCGCACCTGGACCCAGACGGCGCAGAAGTATCACGCCAAATCCTTGAGCGTTTTGCGCGGGAAGTACGCTGCGTTGCCTGACAAAAGTGCGATCGACGGGGTGCTGCAACAAATCGAATGTCTGGCAGCTCTTCGCGGATGACGAACTGATTCCGCAACTAGGATCTAGGGTTCAATGAGAGTGCGAGACGAAGCTTATCGGGTTGGGCAGTCTTCTCCGCAGTAGTCGAGAGTTACTGGCTGAGAACTCCCTCTTGAATCACTCCTCGGGTTCGTGTCGGAACGATTTGGTTCGTTGATAAGAGTCTACGACCGCGTTTCGGTGACAAGTTCTGTGGACTAGACGGGTCCGCCAGCGGATCGCAGCTCAATACCATGGATTTCGCGATTTCCTGTGATCCCATCTCCGTCTGCTCCAACCCGCCTGGCTTCGTTCTACCATGAATAAACCAACTATGCGCCGGAGGTGCCAATGCTGTACAGGCTGTTTGTGCCTAGCTCGCTGACCCAATTAAATATTCTGCGAGCTGAAGGTCTTACCCAAGTCGGCAAGAAACTTGATACCCTTGATGCGATGAAATTGGGACCGTCCCTTCTCCTAAGGAGGTAACCCGTGACGCTGCTCAGGATGTATGCGATTACCGCGATCGTACTGGCTCTCAAGATGTCAGCGATTTCCGTCGTGCAGGGACGGGCCCGCGTCGCCGCTGGCGTCTTCGTTAACCCCGAAGACGCAAAGACGTTCCACGCCAACCAAGCGCCCCAGGAGGCTCCAGCGGTTCAGCGTGCCGCGAGAGCGTGGCTCAACGATCTCGAGAATATCCCCATATTCCTGATTCTCTGCTGGATTTACGTGGCAGCCGGTCTCTCCTCGACCGCCTTTATCGTTTACTGCGTCGTCTTCATGGTAGCGCGAATCGCTCACACCATTTTCTATCTCAACTCGATTCAGCCAATGCGCACAATCGCTTATACCGTGGGCGCGCTAACGACTTTGGCCCTCATGGTCCAACTCTTCATCGGAATTGTCCTCGCATAAGAATTCCGATCTGGATCAGGGTTTTGGAATTCAAGGCCGTAGCGCTCCCGCGGTCTGCCGGTGGATTCATGTTTCCAGCAGGAATTGCGCCGGAACACGGTTATGTTGCGACCGATTTTCTTACCTGCTCGGCTCGTTCCGTGCTTGCGCTACGGCCCTTGAGGGTCGCTATTGACTCGCTGATTCGCGCAGCTGTCGCCAGACCGCAGAGCCCGTCTCACCGGCGCCAACGATCGCAATAGTCTGAGACGATTCGAATCGCCCATCATTCGATCTCGCTTCCAGAAGCCTCGCACAATCGCCGCTCAAGTTCGGGCAGCGACAACTCGCTCATTTCCCTTGACCCTGCCCGGCGCAAGATCGAAGCTCGGCGGCGGAAGGTCGCACAACGCAAGCACGGCGCTTGAGAGCGGAGGGTGGACAAATGGAAAATGAGAAGTATCAGGTCAAAGTCGAGCGCAACCTTTTCATTCCACTGCGCGACGGTGCGACATTGGCGGCGGATCTCTATCGCCCGGACGTGGACGGCGCATTTCCCGCGCTGCTCAGCTTTTACCCGTATCACAAGGACGATCTGATCGGTGCGGCGAACGAATTTCCGCGCCGCTATTTCGCTGCGCGAGGCTACGCGGTCCTACTGATCGATTTTCGCGGACTCGGGAGCTCCGACGGTATCGTTCATGAGGCGATGGATCGCGGCGAGGGGCGTGACGGCGCCGAAGCGGTCGAATGGATCGCAGCGCAGCGTTGGTGCGACGGCAATGTCGGCATGTTCGGCATGTCATACGGAGGCATCTCGTCATTGAAGGTCGCATTCGAGCAGCCGCCGCATCTCAAGGCGATCGTGCCAATAATGGGCACCGACGATATCTACGTCGACTATCTCTACTCAGGGGGATGCTTGAGTTGCCTGCCGTCGTTTGGAGCGTGGGGATCGTTCATGCTCGCGATGAACCTGATGCCGCCGACGCTCGTCGACCCGGCGGGCCGCTGGTACAGGATCTGGCAACAGCGCCTCGAGCACGCGTTGCCCTACATCTTTCCATGGCAGGATCATGCTTCGCATGATGAGTACTGGCAGTCGCGCGCGGTTGACTGTTCTCAAATCAAGATTCCCGCATTTGTGATCGGCGGATGGCGCGACATTTTTCCAGAGGCGATGCCCCGCGTGTATGAGCAGCTTGGCAGCGCCAACAAGAAACTCCTGATGGGACCTTGGATGCACTCGTTGCCCGACCTCTCGTCTCATGAGCCGGTTGACTATCTGCCCGAGATGGTGCGCTTCTTCGACCGCTGGCTGAAGAACCAGGACAATGGAGTCGAGCGCGAGCCGGCCGTTACGTACTTCGTACAGGGCAGCGCGAATCGATGGCGTAGTGAGCGCAAATGGCCGGTCCCACGAACCACCTTCAGCAACTACTATCTGGGCGCGAAACAAAGTCTGAGCACCGACCCGGGGGGCGACGATAGCAGCGAGCGTTACGAGGCACGGCCATCGGTCGGCACGCTTGCCGGTTTGTGGGATCCGACAGCGCTAGGCGTCGGGTTGCCACTCGATCAGAATCACGACGATCTCGCGTCCGTGGTTTACACCAGCGCGCCGCAGCAGTCCGACGTCGAGATAAGCGGATCGCCCGAGGCGTTGATCAAGATTGCGGTCGAGAGCGGGGACGACGTAAACCTGGTGGTAAAGCTGTGCGACGTTGCACCAGATGGCAGGTCGTCGTTGATCAGCACCGGATGGCTGAAGGCAGCGTATCGTAATTCGCTTGCGAGCCCCGAGCCGGTTCCGCCAGAACAGATCATCGATATGCGAGTTGCGATGGTGGCGACGTCGTACATGGTCGCGCGCCGGCATCGGTTGCGCGTGAGCATTTCCTGCTCGGATTTTCCGCGCATCTTTCCGACCCGAACCAATCCGGTGATTCGCGTCTATTCTGGGGGCCGGCGCGGCTCGCATGTAAAGATCCCGGTGGTGCCGCCGGCCAAAAACAACAACCACATTCAAGTGAGCCGGCCCGATCCGACGATCAATCGCACACCGCTCGCGGTCGCGATGACGCCACGATGGACAATTGAGCGCGATCTCGCGACCGGTCGGACCAGCGTGACCACGGGTTCGCACCAGCAGAGCAACATGATCAATGGCGGCTCTTTTGAAATGGATCACACCGCGCGCGCCTCCGTAACCGATGCGCATCCGCAGGGAGCTGCGGTCGACGGAAACACCACGATTTCGCTGACATTGCCATCGGTTGGCAAGGTGGTCGTGAAAACAACGAGCTGGATTGGTCAGGATGGAATGGCTCTGACCGGACAGATCAGCATCGAGGGCAAGGTGGTATTCGAGAAGCGTTGGCGCAAGTGACGGAAGTGACTTCGGGAGTCGCCGCCTCTCGTTGGCGATCGCGTTGACCTCGAGCCACATTCGCGCTTTCGGCGCCGGGCCGACTTCCCATAGCCACGAGTGCTGCAGTCAGCCGGTTCCTCTTTGCACACCCAGGCAACTCGCAGCGGCAAAAGGTCTGAGATCTCTTCAGGATTGTACTTCATCATGGCGCTCCTTCCGAAAAGTAGTTAGAACTGACAGGCAGTCAGCGGCTGCGGATTAAATGCGAGGTGCGAGATGGCTGAATCCAAGGTTCGACGAATGTGGGCTCTTCCTGGTGCGCAACTCTCCGCGCCGATGTCGCTCCTGATGCAGGGTGGCGACAACACGATGCTTGATCTGCCGTGCCCGTCGTTTCTGATCGAGCATCCCAAGGGCCTGGTGCTGTTCGACACCGGATGCAATCCGAAGATAATCGACGACGCGATTGGTTACTGGGGCGAGATGGCGCGGCATCTGCCGCTACAATGGAAAAAGTCCGACACTCTGGACCAGCAGATAAGGAACGTCGGCTACAAACCCGAAGACGTCAAATACGTCATCCTGTCGCATGCGCATCTCGACCACGCCGGTGGCCTGACCTATTTTCCCAAAGCCAAGTTCCTCGCTGGGAGAAACGAAATTCGCTACGCCTACTGGCCCGAGCCCGACAAGCGTTGGGCGTTCATTCTGAACGATTACATTCCGACTCGCGGCTATGACTGGATCGAGCTCGATCAGGATTTCGATCTCTTCGGCGACGGCAGCCTCAAGTTTCTGCTTACTCCGGGGCATACGCCCGGCGAGTGTTCGCTGCTGGTGAATCTGCCCAGCCGCAAGATTTTGCTCACCGGCGACACGGTTCACGTCCGCGCGGCGGTGAATACCGAGGCGACGATGCCCCTCGATACTGACCCGATCCAGTCGGTGATATCGATCAAGCGCATCAAGGCTATCCGCGACCTGCACGAGGCGACGATGTGGATCACTCACGACCCGCAAGACTGGAAGGAACATCCGCACAAGGTCGAGTAGGAACAATGCCGATATATGAATGGCAATGCGCCGAAGGGCACGTCTTCGAAATGCTGGCGCCGGCGGGCGCCTCGAAGAGGGGACAGCGATGCTCAGGCTGCGGCGCCAAATCTAAGCGCGTGATTTCTACCTTCACCATTCACGGTGGCGCGCCGATCTCGACCGCATTCGAACGAGCGGCCGCTCGCGACACCGACGTCACCAAACTGAAGCTGCCGAACTTCGCGCGGCTGTGCGGAATGGACGATTACTCGGCAACGCGGCTTGCCGCGCACAAGGTCGGTCGCGGCGCCGAGTTCGACGACAAGATGGCTGCTCGACAGGAGCTGCGGGGCGCTCTCGGCGAGCCGCCGAAAAAGACGGGCACCGGCCGCAGGTCGAAGCATTCTCATTAGCGCAAGGTTTTGACGATGATTGGACTCAAGGAACATACGGTGCGCGGGGCGAAGTCGTTCGCGGACCTTCGCGCGAAGCACAAATGGAACGTCCCAGCCGATTACAATGTCGTGATCGACTGCCTCGATCGGCACACCGAGCTCCGCGACAAGGTTGCGCTGCTCTACGAAGACGACGAAGGGCACACCGCGCGCTACACCTTCGCGCAGATGATCGACGCGACGAACCGCTTCGCTAACGCGCTGCGAGGTATCGGCATCCATCGCGGCGACGTGGTCGCGGTTCATACGCCGCAGCGTCCCGAGACCGCGATCGCGCATATGGCGCTGTATCGGCTTGGAGCGATAGCGCTGCCGATCTCGAAACTCTTTGGTCCCGACGCCATTCAGTACCGCCTCGACAACAGTTCCGCGAAGGCGATCCTGATGGAGCCCGAGACGGTCGAAAAAATGGACGCGGTCGATCGCAAGAGCCTCCACAACTTCAAGCACATCATCGTTACCGACGGCGCCAAGGGTGGAATCAGCTTTGACGATCTGATGAGCAAGGGCGCGTCGTCGTTCACGATGGAGAATTCGAGCGCCGAGGATCCGGTGCTGCTCATGTACACCTCGGGCACCACCGGCAATCCCAAGGGCGTGTTGCACGTCGCGCGCTACGTGCTCGGCCACAACGGCATTGACTATTCATATAACTACCTGCGCGACCGCGACCTCTATTACAGCCCCGCCGATTGGGCTTGGGCGGGCGGGCTCCTCGACGGTCTGCTCGCGATTTGGCCGTACGGAATTCCGGTGCTCGCCTATCGCAGCAAGGCGCGTTTCGATCCCGACGTGACGTTCCGGCTGCTGGAAAAGTACGGCGCCTCAGTCGGCCTTTATCCGCCCACCGCACTCAAGGTGCTGCGCGAGGTGAAGCAGCCCCGCGAGAAGTACAAGCAACTGAACTTGCGATGCATCGTGAGCGGCGCCGAGCCGGTCAGTCCGCAACTCGCAAAATGGGTCGCCGAGGAGTTGCAGGTCGAGTTCAACCAGGGCTTCGGTCAGACCGAGGCGAACTACTTCATCGGCACTTGCAGCGCGGTTGAGAAGGCGCGCCTCGAGCCGCTGGGCAAGCCGTATCCCGGCCATGATGTCAGCATCGTCTCGCCCGAAGGCGTGCCCCTGAAAACCGGTGAGAGTGGCGAGATCGCGATCCGCCGCGACTCACCGGTCGTGATGCGCGAGTATTGGAAGAATCCCGCCGCGATGAGCGACAAGTTCAAGGGCGAATGGTGCATGACTGGCGACCTCGGCCACATGGACGACGAGGGTTACGTCTATTTCCAGGGCCGCAACGACGACGTCATCAAGAGCTCCGGGTATCGAATCGGTCCTTCAGAAATCGAAGCCAAGATCATGGAGCATAAGTCGGTCTCGTCGTGCGCCGTGATCGGCGTGCCTGACCCTCAACGCGGCCAGGCGATCAAAGCATTCGTGAAGCTGCTGCCGGGGTTCAAACCCTCGGACGAAATGATCAAGGAAATCCAGACGCACGTGAAAACGCGGCTCGCCGCGCATGAGGCGCCGCGCGAAATCGAGTTCATGGACGAGTTCCCCTCGACCGTGACCGGCAAGATTATGCGCCGCGAGTTGCGCGCGCGTGAAGAATCGCGCCTTCGCGCCAAACAATAGAGAAAACTCGGGGGCGTGGCGTCATCGGCTGCCGCCACCACTCCGCTCAACTGTATAGTTCCATGGTCACAATCAACTACGACCGGGTATCCAATCGGAGATCCTTCTCGCCCAACGCTCCATCCGGAGAGTGCCCGTTCGCTCTTGACTGGTTGCTCGAGAGCGATTCGAACCCCGGTGCCGCAAAGGTTTCTATGGGCGGAAATCGGCCCAAGATTGGCGCACTATTCGGCCCGAAGAAAAGCATCAGCGCTGCAGAAATTTTTTCGCCAGGGAGTCGGCTCAGGGCCTGCGCAAGCGAACGGCGTCTCCGACCTTAATCTTTCCGCCGGTGAGCAAGCGGCAACTCACTCCCGCGCGCCAATCGGGCTTAAGAGCATTGCGCAGCCCGTCCTGTTGGATATCCATCACGCGACACGGTGGATTCTCGCCCGCTATTTCCAATCGCACGTCGCCGATCAAGATCAGTGCTCCCTCTGTGTCACGCAGATCTATCCCGCCCACTACGAGATTGGCTCGTCGTTTGGTCCAAGGGACTTCCATTCCAAGATCCTCGCACGCGTCGCGCCAGGAATCGGCGCTGATGACCGTCACCTGCCGATCAGGCACGCTTCCACGACAGTCGCCCTCGACGCCTGCCTCGATCGTGACCAGCACTTCATTCGCTGCCTCCATTGGCTCGCGCGGCTTTGACCGTCTCGCGATGCCGAGCAGCTCTCCGTGCATAGCGATGGTTGCCCTGTCCATCGTCGATACGCCACGAGCCGTCCGGACGCACCTTTGCGTCTCCGTGCGGGGATTAGGTTGACAAGCGACAGTGTTCGCGCCGGCGTTCACATGAGGGAGCTTTATTGCGCGCGCGCAAAGCGTGCTGCCGGCGCTCTCCGGCGTTCGCGGCGTTTTGATTTGGTGATGGATTTCCCATCGTGGTGAAAAGAGTTGGATGGGAGCTCCGGGCTGGGGCTCCCTTGTTAGTGTTTTCCGCGCATCAGGGCGCCAGCCTCGCAAACGACATCACGATGTACGCGATTGTAATGACGCCGAATACTAGGCAGGGCAACTCTTCCAACGCGCGGTAGCCAGCGATTCGCAGACCCTCAGAGATTTCGGGCGAATCTCGCGTCCCACTGACGGCCGCCCGGATCTCGAGCGCCAGCGCCAAAACAGACGGAAGCTCTGACGGTGCCATTTGACGACGGTTGCCGGCTTCACCAACAACATCACCTCCAGACAACGTGGCCACAATCGGTAGAGCAAGATCCAGAGCAAGCGGTCGATAGCGAACGCCGAAGCCGACCCGGCCGCTGGCGGCGAAGAACGTGCAGCTGATGACGCAGGGCGAGGTTTTCGAGTTCTACAACCGCACGACTACGGAATCGGCGGACAACGGCCGAGATTAGGGATCGTTTGAGCTTAAGCATGCCGGCGACACCTCTATCAACCGTCCGCGGACGTGCTGAAGGCCATTGCGGGGGCGCTCGGCATGCCGCCCGAAAGGCTCTATCAGGCCGCCGGATGGTTCGAGCCCGAGGAAGGCGACGAACACAATGTCGAGGCTGCGATCCGTACCGATTCACGGCTGACCGACAGCCAGAAAGGGGCGCTGCTCGCTGTCTATCGCGGGTTTCTTGAGGAAAGCGAGCCCCCACGAGCTGGCGCGAAGTCCGCCTGTCGTCAGCTTAGGAGAAATACTCGCGATGCCACAGCCCGGACCGAGCGGAGAACCCGCGGAAACGGAGGGTCTCGACCGTTCAAATCCACTCCGCTCCGGCAACCAAGTCACAGCGAAACATGCTCCAATCGATAGTCGCGAACGTGACAACTAGTGTAATTTTTCCCACCGATTTGCGGCTTTTGTCACTCCTGCGCCAAACGTAAGTGTATCTAATGCTTGACGTAACTGTCATATTACCGCAACTTACACAGCACAGAATGAAGCACGATCACCGAGTCCGAGGGGAACACCAGATGACCACCGACAACGACGACAGCAAAAGGAGCAACCTGAAATCCAACGACACTTCCTTTTCCGACGAGATCCTCAAACTCGCACAATGCCTGATGCCGGAGCCGCCGACCGCCAAGGTCAAGCAATTGGTTGCCGATATTGCCGATAAGGGAATCGATCGCCAACTTCATGAGATTGGCTGGAAGGCCTACGACACCGTCGTCGGCGCCGCCAACAACGCCACCAACCGGCTCTTCACCAGTCCCTCCGTCGGCCAGGTGCTTCGGCGGCGTGATCGACGTTACCCTCCGATGGCAACGATTCAACGCCGCCGTCGCCGGCGCGTTCTTCGCGGCCCTGTGGCCTGCAGTCGGCCTGCCGTCTGCCACCGAGGTCGAGTCGATTCGCAGCGAAGTGCGCTCGATGCGCGACGAAATCCGCGACGCGATCGCCGAGCGCGACTCGCAAGCCGAGTTCGCCAGCGAACTCCACATCGCGGTCCGCGAGTCGATCGTCAGCCAGCAGGCCGACGAAAAGTCCACCGCCCGTGAAACGAACGGACACACTCTGGTCGATCCCGGGGCAATACCGGCGAAGAAGACCAGCGTTTACCAATTCTCGGTCTGGTCGGGATGGCCCGGCGCGGATCCGATGGAGCTCGGTGAAGATGTCGGCAATTAACGATATCGCCTCGCTCTGGATGGAAGGCACGATGCGCACGCTCGACGCGTTTCGCAGCGGCTTCGGCGCCACCATGGACGACCCCCCGCCCACGACGCGCTCGCGCGTCATCTACGAGTCGGGCCTCGTCCGCCTGCGTCACTACGAGGCGCGCGGCACCAACAAAAAACGCGTGCCCCTCCTCCTCATCTACTCGCTCATCAAGCGCCCCTTCATCCTCGATCTCCAGCCCGGCCGCAGCGTCGTCGAGTATCTCGTCAGGCAGGGCTTCGACGTTTACCTGATCGACTGGATTCCGCCCCGGCCCGACGACAAATGGCGCGGCTTCGACGCTTACGTAAATATCGACATCGCCAATGCCGTGCGCGCCATCCAGATTCACACCGGCATCGAGCAGATTTCCATCCTCGGCTACTGCTTTGGCGCGTTGCTCGGACTCATCTACAGCGCGCTGCACAGCGGCAACGTGAAAAATCTCATCTCGTTGACGATCCCGCTCGACACCAGCGTGCGCCAGTTGCCGATCGAGCACCTCACGGCCGCGATGACCTCGCGCAGCGCCCGCACCATCGTCGAGATGTACGGCAACGCTCCTTCCTGGATGATCTACTCGTTCTTCAACACGCTCGCGCCGACACATCACCTGCTCGACAAGTTCGTCGGCGCGTACCGAACCAGTTCCGCAAAGCCGGCCTACCTCGGCACGTTCCGCCTGTTCGAGCGATGGCTCCATAGCGACGTTCCGATGGCCGGGCAGATCTTTCTCGAGACCAGCGAGATGTGGCGCGAGAACTCCCTGATGAAGGGCACGATGAAAGTCGGCGAGACCATCGCGGACCTCACTCGCATCATGTGCCCGCTGCTCAACGTCATCGGCGATCGCGACGATATCGTCAATCCACTGTCGAGCGAGCCGCTGCCGTCGCTCGTGTCGAGCGAAGACAAACAGAATCTGCATTATCCAACCGGCCACACGGGCGCGGCGGTCAGCTCCGACTCGCTCAAGCGGCTGTGGCCCCAGATCGCCGATTGGTTGAGTGCGCGCGATGAGTGAAAAGGATCACACCAAGGGACCGAGCGGCGGAAAAGCGCCGGTTTCGTCGCAGATGCGGCGAAAGAGACGGGCTATAGCTGAATCGATGGCTGACGTAAGTAAACCAACCGGCAGCCACACGCCGCGCCGAAAATCAGGAGAAGAGGAAATGCCAGAGAAAGAGAATGGTTCGGGAGTGTTCGAGAGAATCACCAATCTGTGCAGCAACCTGTTCACCGTCGAGGGCGCGAAGAAGTTCGCCGCTTGGTACATCGACAGCACCGAGAAGGTCGCTAAGCAGGCGATTGCTTTTCAGGCGTCGACTACCCAGTGGGTCAAAGAAACGCCGTTCGCGCCCATCTTCGAGGCGCAGCACAAGTACGGCAAGAAGTTCGTCGAGCGTTCGGCCAGCGCCGCGCGTTCGCTATGCCGGCTCGAATAGTCGCGACTGCGTAGTCGCGCGACCTGAGCGATCGTAGAGGGGACCCGGGCGAGAATCAGAGTCGCGGATCCGGCCGCCCCGTGGAGATGCGGGCGTTAGAGTGACCGGTCAAATATATTAAGGAGGTCAGGGAAACTGGCTGCGGAAGAATCATCATTGAGACCTGGGCGACGGCTCACAGCACTTGATTCGACTTTTCTTTACTCTGAGTCAGCGAACAACCCTCTCCACATAGGCACTCTGCTTATCTTCGAGGGGCAAGTCTCCTTCGACGATCTAGTTCGACACGTCGAGCAGCGGATCCACCTGCTGCCCCGCTATCGGCAGCGCCTGGCAGAGGTGCCTTTCAACCTTGGCCATCCAACGCTCGAAGATGACCCAAAGTTTCGTCTAGAGAATCACGTCAAGCGTTTCCAGTTGCCCCTGGACATCAGCGAAGCAGATGCGATTGGGCGAGTGCTGCAAGAGCATCATCCGCTGCTCGACCGGACGCGGCCGCTGTGGGAGCTCCTCTCTTTCGAAGGCTGGCCCGGCGGCAACACAGGAATCGTGTTCAAGATCCATCACGCCTTGGTCGACGGCGTTTCGGGCGTGGAACTCATGAAGGTGCTATTCGACTTTCGTTCCGACGCTCCGCTTCCTCAATCAGCTGCCCAAGAATGGAAGCCAGCCCCGCTGCCAAGTCAGGTCGATAGGTTCATAAGTGCAACGAAAGATCTGTCATTCGGCCAAATGGACTTCCTAACCGCGTCTGCGCTTGAGTGGGCGCGAGATCCGCAGGCGGCCGCCGACCGAGGCAGACGCGTGCTCGAAGCAATGCGCAAAATGGCAGAGCTGGACACGCGTAAAGTCGCTGCCACACCTTGGAACTCGGGTCCGGTGACCGCAGATCGTAAGCTCGCTTGGGTACGCAATCCGTATAGCGACTATCGAGCAATCCGCAGCGCGTTCGGGGGTACGGTCAATGACGTGGTCTTGACGGCCCTCACCGAAGGAGCCGCCCGATATCTGAAGAGTCACGGCTACTCGACTGATGGATGGTTTCGCATCGGATGCCCTGTGAGTGTGCGTAGCCGGCAGGAATGGAGTGATCTCGGCAATCGCGTGTCGATGATGTTCCCGATGGTGCCGGCTGCGCCGATGGATCCCATCGAAAGGCTCAAAGTCGTCCGCGAGGAGACCGAGCGTATCAAGTCGAATGAGCTCCCGCAGGCATTGGAACTGCTCACATCGCTAGGCGGCAAGATGACCCCGCCGAGCCTCCTCGCTCTCGCGGCGCGAATTGGCACAGTCTCGCTAGACGCCGGCGCCGCGATGGTCAGGATGAGCGGGTGGAAGCCACGTCCCGGTAACCTGCAGATGCTTCTGCCTGCATTGAACTTCATCGCGACCAATGTGCCCGGGGTGAAGGTGACTCAGTACCTCGCTGGCCACCAGTGTCTCGAGCAGCTTGGTCTTCTCCCTCTCGGCGGAAATCTCGGATATGGCGTTGCGATTCTGAGCTACAGAGAGAACTTGTGTTTCGCGATGATGGCCGATCCGAACCTCGTGCCGGACGTCGAGTTCATGAGAGCATGCGTTCAGGAAGCGTTCGAAGAGCTCAGAACCGCCGCCGAGAAAAGTCGCATCGCCAGGGAGGCCGATAAACTCGGCGCATCAACGGCTCGCGACTCGTGCGCCGCATAACTCCTTGGTCATGGCTCGGGCTCCGCGTGACAGGGGAATTGCCGTCCCCGTAAAAATGCGTATGCGACCAAGGTCCAATTATTCGACGCACTTGAGTCTGTTATATTTCTGGTCGCGAGGGATCAGCGTCCACTGACGCCTGTTTGGCAAAGTGAATACCATGGAAGCAATGGTTCAAACCAAAACCTGGCGCTTCGCACCACTCAAAGCGATCGAACCGGAATTCAAACCGATCGAAGCGGTATCCAACTCTTCTGCCAGATTGGTTGGCGTGGTTCTCGCTTACGAACCACGCGAGTTTCCCGAATCACCCACGTCGAGAGCACTGCCTTTGATCATCCGCGACGAAATGCTGGAGTTTTATGCGTTCGTCTTCTGTCAAGGCGGCTTTCGCCAACTGGGGATGACCTTCGAACAATTCCTCCTGGTAGCGGCGGCGATCAAACCTGCTGACTTTCTGGCGACCCGCGGTTAAACGTAGACCCTTTGAATGCGCTTTAGCCATTCGGGCTGTTCGGGCGCGATGCAAAACCTTCGCTCTCTCCCCAGAGAACGCGAAAATCCAAGTCTTAAAGCGGCGAAATAGTGAATAGGCGTTTCTTCGTGCTCATATTCTGAGGCGGGCCGCAAGCGACTCCGGTTTTGCACTTCTCCACTAGTGTCCCCATCCACGGGTTCCCGCGCTTTCCGGCCGCGGTGACGGGGACCGTCTTGCGGGTTCTTGATGTTCGGCGCGCCGCGGCGCACGTCCTCGTCGATGATGCTCTGGACTTCCTCGGGCGTCTTGCGGACCTTGCCCGCGATTTCCGCCAGCGCACGCCTTCGCGATTTAGCTTTTGAACGACCCTGCTGGCGCATGAAGGCATAGTCCGATGGCTCTACCTGTCGCTGACTGAACTACGCGAGCGCCTGTGAAGTGGAGTCGGCCTGATCATCGTACTTGCTTTGGGGAAGGTCACGAGCTCGTGCAGGTATTCCGCGCGCCATGGCGCCTCCCGCGGCAAGTACACCGCACCGTTCTCAATTAATCCGCTCTGCGAGTCCATCGAACCATCAACGAATTCGCGCGGATCGAGTTTTGAGAAACCACAGCCTGCCGGCGGGGTTGACGGGAGTAGTCACGGCAAAGTGCGCGAAATGTTCAAAGCCATTGCCGCCGGGAGTGTGATTACTCCATCGCGCGGCTGAAATTCTTTTCCGTCGCTTGTTCGTGGTGAGTATTGCGTCCCGCCAGCCCGATCATTTTGGACTTGGACGAAGGTCGCACTGAAACCACGCTTTAATTTCGTCCGAAAGGTAAAAGGTTTGAGGGTTTTGCTCGCCCCGAGATCTGTCCAGAATGTAATACATTGCGTCCCTCTCCTGAGGTGTCAGTCGCGCGAGCACTCTGTCCAGCTCTTCGTCGGAAACCCGTGCCCGCGCGGGAGGGTCGTCCTTGGAAGAACTAGGCTTCGAAACGCGACCCCCGCGATCTTGGTTTTGCAAAACCAATTGAGCAGCTCGATGGTCGCCCTCGAGCGCGCTATTGATGAGCCGCTTTGCGAACGCGCGTCGCTTTGGGATCCTCTCATTTTTGCCGTTCTCACTTACCAATATTCGCGCATCCAGTTCCTTATCAATCAGCGTCGTCAGATTCTTGGAGTCACTAGGGCGTCCTCTGGGATTCCCCGAGTGACCTTTTTGGAATCGCTTGTTGACCGGCGGTTTACGGTAACCGACCTTATACTCGCCGTCGCGTTCAGTTGACATTTTTTGCCTCCGTCTCCTCTTCCATCTCGTTGAAGGGCCGGCCGGTGGCGCATGAATGGCAGTTGCGCCAGTGAATTTCTGAAGGCGTCGCACAATTGTGTCGACATACCGCGGATCGATTTCCAGGCCGTGGCAATGCCGGCCTGTGCGCGCCGCCGCAAGCGCCGTAGTTCCACTGCCAAGAAAACCGTCGAGGACGATCTCACCGCGCGCGGTGCAGTCGAGGATAGCATCAGCGACCAACGCTACAGGTTTGACCGTAGGATGAAGGGCTAGCAAATTGCCTTCATCGCTGGATCTTCCGAAGGAATTGACGCTCGGGTAACTCCAAACGTTGGTGCGGCTGCGCCCATATTGTCCAAGTTGGATGCTGTTTCGATGAGGAGCGCGGCCGTTCTTGAACACAAGAATTAATTCATGTTGACTGCGATAGAAGGAGCCCATGCCAGCGTTGTTCTTAACCCAAACGCAAATGTTCTTGAGTTCTGAGTACGCGACATGCCCTGCGGTTAGAATTTCCTTTACGTGCCTCCAATCCATACAAACGTAGTGAATCGACCCATCAACGCTATTGCGCGCGAGTAGTGTTAGAGCTGAGGTCAGAAAGGTTTCGAACTCTGAAGAGCTCATTTCACCAGAGGCCATTGAGAATTCGCGGTGTTTGTGGGCTCCGAGCCCCGACACATTCCCGACTATCGGGACATTGTACGGCGGGTCACCAAATACTGCCGATGCTAAGCGACCCTGCATAAGGCATGCGTACGAAGATCTCTCGAGAGCGCTCGCGCATAGAATACGGTGTTTAAGGAGGAGCCAGAGATCGCCTAAGCGGCTTACGGGCGGACCCTTCAAAGCGTCTCGTAGGTCGTCTGCCGAATCTTCTTTACTGTCGGAGAGCGTCAGCGATGTTTGAATGCGAAGGTCGATCTCTCCCATCTGAAATCCCGTCGCTTCCAGACTGAAATCGAGATCCTGAAGCGATAGTTCTTTGAGTTGTTCGGCAAGGAGCTCGTCGTTCCAGGTTGAGACCTCATTCAATCGGTTGTCTGCGATCATGAATGCCCTCGCCTGGCTTTCATTCAGATGCTCGAGTTTGATCGTCGGAACCTCAATCCAGCCGATTGATTTAGAAGCAAGAACCCGGGCATGGCGACAGATAACTTTGTCGTTGGCGTCGATCACGATGGGAATGTTAAATCCGAAAGACTCGATGCTGAGTCCCACCTGACGAATGTGTCTCTTAGTGTGATCGCGTGGATTCTTCGGATCGAGCTTTAGCTCGTCGATGCGCCGATACGTCACCTCAAGGCGCCTTGCCGCCTTATCCTTCGCATTGATCGTTGAGTCACACCACTTTTCTGTCATCCTCCACCTCCTAAAAAACCAAAAACCCGACGTCGCTCCTTAAGAGCGCTACGCCGGGCCTCCGTCAGGGTGCCGGTATTTTCAGCGCGGACTTGCGTCCGGTCTACATTCAAATAGACCCGCGAACCACTCGCCTGTCAACAGGGTCGCGGCCTGCTCGCGAAAGTTGCGCCCATATCCTGAGAATGCGCCGGTCGCGAGCGACGAGAACTATGAGTGCCTCTATCCTCTGCTTTACTCGCTCGATGTCTTCCTGCCATTCGTGAACCTGCATCAGGAGCACTACTGGTGGCCTAACTCCTCGCAAACCGGAGATTTGGCGATAGGTGGACTTAGACTCCGAGTTCGCGGATCGTTCGTGCTGTACTATATGTGGATGCAGATCCTGGCCGGATGGCTGTTGAGCGCCATCTTCGTCGCCGGCGTAACCGGCCTGATGAGGAACGACTAGCATGGGTCGATACCTCATCACTCGCGAAATAGTGCCCCGGGTTATCATCGCCATTGGAACCGGATTGCTCGCACTCGCGCAGAGCCCGGCCTGAGCCGCACCGGGTCCTGCCGCAACCCTGAGAACTGGTGGCCGAACGGGCTTCGCGCAGCGGCGGGCGCCGGAGTAGAATCCTCGCCGTCCCTGTCTCGAACGATGCTAGCGATGGGGAGGCGTCGGTGACGAGTTCGTCGGATACCTTGGCGGCAAATCCTACGCGCGAGCTGGCGGCGATCATGTTCAGCGACATCGTCGGCTACACCGCGATCATGGGCCGCGACGAGCGTGAGGGATTGCGTGCGGTGCGCGATCATCGCGCGCACTTGCGCGCGGTGCTGCCGCAGTTCAACGGCCGATTGATCGGTGAAGTCGGCGACGGCACCTTGTCGAGTTTTCACAGCGCCGTCGATGCGGTCAATTGCGCGCGCGAGTTGCAGGCAACGCTGGTGGAGGGTCCGGAGCTGCGCTTGCGCATCGGGATCCACGTCGGCGATGTGGTTTTCACCGACAAGACTGTGCTCGGCGACGGGGTGAATATCGCGTCGCGGATTCACGAGCTGGCTCCTCCAGGCGGTTGCTGCATCTCGGAGCGTGTCTATGAGGAGATCCGCAATAAGCCCGAGTTCCACGTGCAGGATCTGGGCGAGAAGCATCTCAAGAATGTAGCGCGGCCGATTCGCGCCTATGCTTTGACGGCGGCGGACGCTCGCGGCCAGCTTCGATCACGGTTCGGGTTGTGGACAGATGCAGATGAATCGAAACATCGAAGACTTGTGATGGGCGTGGGAGCGGTGCTGATCATCGCGATAGTCGGCATCTCGACCTGGAAGTGGATCGGTCTGAGTTCCGGTTGGTTGCCTACTGGTGCACGCGCTCCGGCGCTGCGCTCGATAGCCGTCCTTCCGCTCGAGAATCTCTCAGGCGATCCGGCGCAGGAATATTTCGCCGACGGCATGACCGATGAACTGATTACCGATCTCGCAAAGATCAGCGGGCTAAGAGTGATCTCGCGAACCTCGGTGATGAAGTTCAAAGGAGAGCATCGCGAGCGACTGCCCGAAATCGCAAGGGCGCTCAACGTCAATACGATCGTCGAAGGCTCGGTGTTGCGAATCGGCGACAAGGTGCGAATTACCGCGCAGTTGATCGATGCGCCCGCCGACAAACATCTGTGGGCGGAAAGCTACGAGCGCGACACTCGCGACGTGCTGACGCTCCAAGACGAGGTCGCATCGACGATTGCTCGGCAGATCGATGTTGCGTTGACGCAGAATGAGCAGGCACGCTTCGCGAGTGCCCGTCCGGTCAACCCGCAGGCGTATGAGGCTTATCTGAAGGGCCGCTTTTACATGGTGGGCAGCTTCAGCGGAGCCGGATTCACGAAGGCGCAGGAGCAGTTCGAGCAGACGACCAGATTAGATCCAAGATTCGCGCTGGCATACTGTCGCTACCGAAAACCTCGTCCAGGGTGACGGAGTGCGATAGCTGTGCTAGTGGGGGGCGCAATGTTTGCGTTTCTGACCAAGCTGCTGCTCGTCGTACGATCTCGATTGAAATCACGGGCGAGACTCGAAGCTGAAATTCTGGTTCTGCGGCAGCAGGTGATCGTACTGAGCCGCAAGTCGGGGGCGCGGGTGTGGCTGCGAAATATCGACCGGCTGATCTTCGTTTGGATCTACCGACTGTTCCCCTCGATTCTGGATGCGATCACGGTGGTCAAGCCTGAGACCGTGCTCCGGTGGCATCGGCGCGGCTTTCGGGCCTATTGGCGCTGGAAGTCGCGCCGGCGTAGCGGCCGCCCCAGAATCGAGCGCGAGATCCGCGACCTCATCCGACGGATGAGCAAGGAGAACCCACTGTGGGGCGCGCCGCGGATACACGGCGAGCTGCTGATGCTCGGCATCGAAGTCGCCCAATCAACTGTGGCGAGGTACATGACGAGGCCGCAGGGTCCACCTTCTCAGGGTTGGAAGACATTCCTGCGCAATAACGCTGCTGGAATCGCGTCTATCGATCTGTTCGTGGTTCGCACGATCTCATTCAAGCTGCTCTACGGCTTGGTCATTCTTCGCCACGCCCGAAGGCGATTGGTAAGCATCAGCGTGACGAGCAATCCGACCGCAGAGTGGATCTCAGGACAGGTAATTGACGCCTTTCCCTGGGACGAAGCTCCGAGTCACCTGATTCGTGACCGCGATGGAGCTTATGGTCCAGCCTATACTCGCCGCATTCGCGCAATGGGGATCAGAGATCGCCCTACGGAGCCGCGCTCGCCGTGGCAGAACGGCCACGTTGAACGGCTGATCGGATCGATACGTCGCGAATCACTCGACCACCTCATCGTATTCAGCGAAGCGCACTTGCGTGCTGTCTTGAAGGCTTACGCTTCGTACTACAATGAGGTCCGGACCCATCTCTCTCTAGATAAAGATGCTCCAGATTTTCGCGAGACGCAGAAAATAGGGCGCATAGCAGCGATACCAATCCTCGGCGGGCTCCATCATCAATATGTCCGAGTTTAAGTTTTGAATAGGCACACCCGATTCAAAAGGCGATTATCCCGCACTTGACGGGAAGGTTAATTTCTGTCATATTGATTTCACCATGAAACAGAACAGCGATAAGCATCACCCAAAGTTCACGCCCCAACTGACTTGGCCGCAGTTTGAGCGGATGTTCTCGACTGAGGAAGCCTGCCGCGAATATCTGTTTGCGCATCGCTGGCCAGATGGCGTGAAGTGCCCGCGCTGCCATAAGAGCGAGACCGTTTACAAGATCGCCCTGCCGTGGAAATGGGAATGCTGGAACGCGAAATGCGCCAGCGGGCACGCCTATCGCTTTTCGCTCATCGCGGGAACGATTTTCGAGAATACCAAGTACCCGCTCCGCACTTGGTTCTGGGTAATGTTCCTGATGCTGACTTCCAAGAAGGGAATCAGCGCGTTGCAAATTCACCGCGTCATCGGTTCCGGTTCCTACAAGACGGCCTTCTATATGTGCCATCGCTTGCGCGCCGCGATGAACGATCCGGAGTTCCGGCAGTTGATGGGAATCGTGGAAGTGGATGAGACCTATATCGGCGGGAAGGATAAGAACCGCCATTGGGACAAAAAAGTCGGGGGACGCGGAACCGCTGGCAAGACGCCAGTCATCGGCGCGATTTCCCGCAAGGGGAATGTCGTCGCGATGATGATCGCAAATACCGATACCGCAACACTTACCCGATTCGTGCGCCAGACGGTCAGCGACAAGGTTGATCTGGTCGCGACCGATGAACACTCCGGTTATCGCTATCTCAAGTGGGTGATGCCGCACGATGTAGTCGCGCACAGCAAGGACGAATACGTGCGTGGCAACGTACACACTCAGAATATCGAATCGTTCTGGTCGCTGCTCAAGCGCGGAATCATCGGCACCTATCACAACGTGAGCAAGAAATATCTGCCGCTGTACCTTGCCGAGTTCTCGTTCCGATTCAACAATCGGAATAACCCCGATATTTTCGGGACTGCGATAGCTGGTAGTTGAGTGTAAGCGAACGCGCACGGCGATTATTTTCTTTCGGATTCCTAGATGAACAAGCTATTTAGTTTTGACATCAAGTTAGAACGGGCCAAACGACACATCCTTGATTTCGAGCATGCGCAGGAGATCTTCATGCGCGATGATCCATACGCCGCTGTGCATTACAGCGACGTTGACTCCCGAGACTATATTGTTGAACTGCGAGTCTTTGAGGATTGCCCTGACGAACTGCTCGCCATCGCCGGCGATGCTCTTCATAATCTCAGGTCTGCCTTGGATCACCTGGTCTATAGTATCGAACTCGCTAACCGCCGAACGCCTGACAAGCGGACGCAATTTGTCATCTACGACACAATCGACGCCTTCAATAATGCCCGTCGTGAGCGAGAAGTGAGGTACGGAACAGATTTTGCGCGCCTTATCGAAGAGATGAAGCCATATCGTGGAGAGCACGATGTCGGCGAGGATTCTCTTGTTGCCCTTCACGATCTCGACATCATTGATAAGCACCGCCTTCTGGTAACAACAGCAGCTTCCAACACCGGTGTCCACGCCATCAGCATGGTTAACCTGCAAGACTTCGGGCCTAAACGCTTGTTCGGGCAGAGGATTACCCTCCCTGCCTTCGGTCCGATGAAGAGTGGCGACGAATTGCTGCGAATCCCCTTTGACCGCGCATCGAATGTGCAAGTGAATTTTACCTTCCAAATAGCTTTGGGCGATATTTGGGAGGGTCGCATGGTGCGCGGCAGTTTGCACATGTTGCTTGATTTCGTTGCGCGCACGCTCGAAAACTTCCGCCCTCTTCTCTGAAAGAACGTCCGGCCTGTCACAATGAGAATTTATCATTGGTTCCCCTTTCCCGTCAACATCGGGATACTCGCCATTCAAAAGGGCTTCGCCGCGTCTGGTTCGAGGACCAAACTAGCGATTGGGCGCAAACCGTCGCGCAGAATGCCGAGCAGCAGCGCGTCTTCACCGACGCGATGCATAGCATAAGTATTCAATCGGGTAAGGCAGTTGCCGAGGCTTTTGACTTTTCGAAACGCAAGCAGCTCCTCGACGTTGGCGGAGGGTCCGGAGCCTATTGCATCGAGGCAGTGCGCCGCTATCCACAGTTTAACGCGGTGCTGTTCGATACAACTCCGGTGCTGGAGATAGCGAAGCGGAAAATTGCAGAAGCCGGATTGAGCGCGCGAATAGGAACCGTCTCAGGAGACTTCTTCACCGAGGAACTACCAAAAGGCTCCGACACGATTCTGCTCTCGATGATCCTGCACGACTGGGGTCCGGACAAGAACCGCGCAATCCTGCGCAAGTGCTTCGATGCTCTGCCGTCTGGCGGAGCGATCATCATCAGCGAGCTGATGATGGACGATGATAAATGCGGACCACCACCGGCAGCACTGATGTCGATGATGATGATCATTGCCACCGAGGGACGAAATTATACTTGGGCGGAGTACGAAGAATGGCTGAAGGAAGCAGGCTTCGTACGTTGCAAGCGAATCCCACTCGATTCGCCCGGTGCTAACGGTATCCTCATCGGCTACAAGAAGGTTTGAGGATAGCTAGCGCCGACCATGCGACGTGGCGGAGCGCATCGAAAAGCTCGCGTTGCTCCGCCTGGCGCGATGTGAGCTTCTCGCGCCACAAAAGGTTTCGACCGGGCGAGTAGTCCGCTAGCCGGTTTGAATCAACAAGCGATTGCGATCGTCGAATGGTACGCGGCATGGATTTCATCTTTATCGGCGTTGGTGCTTGAGATTCTAGCGCGGCGTGCCCCTGCTGGCGGTGCTGCTGGGAATCGCGTTCTTTCAAGCGCCCGGAGACACCGCGTTTCACTACGACTGCCTTCTTGAGAGGGGCGGATTCGAACCCCCGAGACCCTTCAGGATTCGAGGGGCGGAATTCGACCCGATCTTGGCGGACTATGCGGCTCGAACAAAAGCATCCGTGCTGGAGAGAATTCGTTCGCCCTATATTCGGCCTACTCAAGACTTAAAGCCGGCGTATTGATGATGCAGGCCGTCCAGCACTGGCAGCGCCACGATGCTGCCGACCGGCTGCTCCCTCCGGAAGTCCGAACAAAAGGCAAGAGAAGTGACTGCCAAAACCTCATCCAAGCATTTCGACGCCGCCGGTGACCAACGCCAGCACGGTCGCGCCGTTGCGCGTGGTGACTGTGTGTACGCATCCATCGGGCCTGAAGTTCATGTCACCGGTCATCACCTCGCCCGATTCATCCGCATTGGATCCCTCGATGACAAAGATCAGCTCGTCGCCGACGTGGCGATGCACCGGAAGCTTCGCTCCCGGCTCGAAGCGTACCAGCACGACTCGACGTTTGGTCTCCCTGTCACGCCAGATCGGTTTCTGGCGCACCCCAGGCATCGCGTCCGCCCACGCGAGGTCGCTAAGCACGAAAGTTTGCGAGCGCGGCGCGTCGCCGATAGCGGTCGCGGGTTCGATGCCGCCGGTTATGATCGCGAACACTGTCGCACCGGTCTTGCTGGTGACCGAATGCACGCATCCGTTTGGCCGATAGCCCACGCTGCCCGCCGCCGTGGTCCCTGATTCGTCGGAAATCGATCCTTCTATCACATAAAGCAGCTCGTCGCCCGCGTGCCGATGCATTGGCAATATCGCGCCCGGCTCGAAGCGGGTCAGTTGCGCGCGCCTTTTCGAGGCGGGATCGGACCACAGACTCTTGAGCTTGATGGTGGCTGACATCGGTTCCCATTCGCGCTCGCTGACCCGGATGATCTGCGATGGATTGCTGGATGCTGCTGCGGCCATGATAACATCCTCGCGAAGCGCGCCCGATGCTAACAACGCAGAGGTTTTCAGTTGCGCTTTTAACCCGTGGACGAGGCTGATGTATATGTCTACTCTCGAGTGGCGGTGCGCTCAATTGCCTCCGTAGACTACTGCTGCACAACCCCGCCGCGCTCACCATGGCAGAATGGCCAAGTCGAGTGCCTCATGAGATCAATTCGGCGCGAAAGCCTCGAACACCTGGTCGTGTTCGACGAAGCTCGCGGCTGCGTCGCGCTCTGAGGAATTATGCTTTCTACTATAACTAGGTCGGCACCCATCTCTCATTTGGACAAGAATGCGCCGGATTTTCGGCGCCCGCAGAAGTTCGGCCCCATCGGAGCCATCTCAATCTGAGCGGCTCTACATCACAAATGCGTCGGATATAGGCTTTGACTATGGGCAACGCTGGCGCTGAGAGGCTCGGTGTCTCTGCGGGTTGTTCGACGTGCGCTCTACATAGGCGCGAACGAACGGTCGTCGACCAGGCAGAATTCCGGTTAGGTTGGCGGGCCACTTTGATGCGCTCGGGCGGCTGGGTCCGCTGCCGCTCAATTGCTTGCTCATTCGTTCCGGTGCGACCGCCCTGTGGGCCTGGAGGGTCTATCGGTCGGCGACTTTTGAGTCGGGTTTATCGGAAGTTTTTTTCTTAACATTGGCCAATCGAGAAAAGCTGATGAGAATAGCTGTCGCCGCCCTGATACTGTTTGCTCTTGGTCTTCCTGCGGCGCTGGCCGCCGATCAAATACCGGCTGTAACCATCACGCCACTCTTTTCGACGAAAACCACGGCCAGCGGTCAACCGATCGACGTTCCGGTTCAGCCTGAGGTCGTGGTTAGCCGTTACGAGATCGCTCCGAACGCCTCTTTGCCGATGCACGAACATCCCTATCCGCGCTATGCCTATGTCTTGTCTGGCGCGCTTGAGATCACGGTCGTTGGCGGGAAGACCTATCTGTACAAGGCCGGCGATTTTAATCGCTGAAGTCATCGGTCAATGGCATACCGCCCGGAACACCGGCGATACGCCGGTCCAGCTGCTCGTCATCGACCAAGTTGTCCCCGGCCATTCGAATACAGTTCTCCGCTCCGCTCCGAAAAAGCCGCAGGCCCAGTAGCTCGACACTGACGTGTCTGCAGTACGAAGCATTTGTACCGAAGACAAGCACCATCGCGGTTGGCTATCCAAGAGGTATTCTTCGTCGCCAGCGATCCTTCGCGATGTCGCCGATCGATCGACTGCTCTGGGTCAGGCTCCATCCATTCAGCCGATGGCGCAGGAGAAGAAAATTCAAGGATCGAACAGCTCGAGAGATCTTCATCCTGCTGCCCAACAATGGTATCGGCGCCTCCGGTAACTTCGATGCAACTGCTGCGCGTCAGCTAAAGCACTCGACTAACGACGGAGAAACTTAGCCTTACACGATCTCTCGGAATGCCATCGCTGGAGCGACCCGCATCGCGCGGATCACTGGACCGACCGCGCTTGCGAGGCTCACCAGGACCGCCGAGGCGACCGCGGCTGCCGCGGTTTCCGGACGCACCTCCATATACCCCAGCATTCCGGTTATCTCGCCCATTCTGATGCCGTGTGCGAAAAACCAGAGCGCGAGCCCCGCGCCGACAATCGACCCACCAAGCCCGATCAGCGCGGCCTCGGTGAATAGTAAGACCCCGATATGCGTCCGAGTGAATCCGAGCGCACGCATCACTGCCACTTCGCTGATTCGGTCGCGAACCATCATCGCCATCGAATTGGCGGCGATCAGCAACACCGTCAGCATCACGACGATGCAGAGGCTATAGATGATCGCGCGGATGTTGCCGATTGCGCTGACGACGTTGGCGACCGAATCGGACTCGGTGGTCGTTTCAGTTTCCGCCTCGGAGTTGTGAAAGTTCTCGTCGACTTCGTTGGCCACCAATCCCATGTTCTCGGCGCGATCGACCCACACACATGATGAATGAAGCCCGGTCCTGGATATCAGCGCCGTAAAGATTCTTCACCGCGTCATCCAGCATCCTGCGATCGAACAGAAACGCCCGCGACAAATATTCAGTCGGAAAATCGACTATAGGAATGAAGGTCAGTGCGAGCTTCGCATCGGTCGGATTGCGCAGCGTAACCGGTTGGCCGATTTTCCATCCGTGCTCACGCATGAGCGCGTGTCCAACCAGTGCGCTCCGGCGGTCAGTCTGCAGCAGCTTCACCTTGTCCGCGGGTATCTGGTAGTCGCTGCTCCCGGTGACGCTCGCGATATCGGCATTTATTCCGTAAGCGATGATCGGATCCTTGGGATCCCGATAGATCGCGCCCCAGAGGATTTCCGGCGCGCATCCCATCACGTGCGGCAGCTTCTTGATTGGATCGCAGTACCGCGCCGGCAGTCGTCCGTTGTTGCGCTCCGTCACCACCAGGCGCACGCCCTTCGACGCATTGTCGGCGATTCGATCCATCGACCATGGCACCGCGACCAGCACAGTGAAGATGAACACCGCAATGGCAAATGTCAGACCGGTCAGGATCGTCCGCCGGAGCTGGCGGCGCATGTTGCGGATAGCAATCGTCAGCATCTTGGCCGCCATCGTCATGCCTCCCTTAGCGCGTTGACGATGCGGATTCGCGAAGCGCGCAGCGCCGGCATCAGCCCGCCTGCAACGCCGATAAGCGCGGCAGCCACGACGCCGGCCGCAATTGCACCCGGGGTTGGACGATACGAAAAAAACATCGCACCGATACTCATCGTGCGACTGTTCAATCCTGTCGCCCACGCCACTGCGGTCGAGAGCACGACGCCGGCCGCGCCGCCTGCGAGGCCGAGGATGACGCTCTCGATCACGAAGCTGCTCAGAATGTCGCCGCGTGAGAAACCCAGTACTCGCAGCACGCCGATCTCGCGACCACGCCGGGTCACAGCCGTGTACATCGTGTTCATGCCGCCGAAAGTCGCGCCAATCGCCAGAGCAATTGCCACAATCAACCCCATCGCGCGCAGCTGACCCGCCACCGCCGCCTGCGCCGCGTAGTACTCGGTCTCTGTTTCGGTCTGGAGGGTCAGGCGGCCATCAGCTTTGATTGCCTGCGCGAATTCAGCCGCACTCCCGGGATTCAACACCAGATGCAGGGAGGCGGCGCCGCCAGCGTCCCAGTGAAAGTCGTTGATGAGGTCTTCTATATCGGTCCAAGCTTCCGATTCACGCGCGCTGTCGTTGTCGGAGAAGACCCCGACGATCTTCCAATCGCGATGCCCGCGGTGAAAAGTGGCCCCAGGCTGAAGATATGGAAACCGCGCCACGAGCCTTCGCCCAACCACCCATTCCCCATTGCCGCGCACTGGCCAGTGTCCTTCGATGAGATGAAGGTTCGAATGCACTTCGTAGGCAACCGGATCGACGCCGCGAAGAAGTGCGAATTCCTTGGCACCCCTGGTCCTGCTGACATTCACTCCAGCGATACTCTCTCGCGAAAGGAGCGGCTGATGGCTTTTGTTGGTTGCGATTTCCGGGCGAACCCGGAGTATTTCGACAGACTGATGTGGAACGAAGCTCTCGTTCTCGCTGGTCACTCCGCGCGCCAGCACGATTACGTTACGATCTTCGCCGGCACTGAGCAGCGATTGCTTGAGCCCGGCAGTGAATCCGAAAACGATGACGAAGATCATCGAGACGAGCGCGATCCCCAACATCGTCATAACTGACGTCGCGCGCCTCTCCAGGAGGCTTCGAATGTTGTAGCGACTTCGGCACCACCACCCGCCTCGCTATCGATCTACGCAGTGACTGGAGGTTGACTTTGACGATTTGGCTTCTTAACCGATACTCACCCATTCACGGAGTCAACGGAAATCATCCGATTGGTACGATCGTCATGAGGTCTCCCCGAACAGCCTTAGCGAGACGGCGCCGACGTGCGAGTCCCTGGGCCGGCGCACGCTGGATCTGCGAACTCAGAATGAGACGGGTTCGTGCGACTCGGGTACGCATTCGGCGGACGGCACTGGCAGGCCGTCATGCGGCGTGTGCACGTAGCAGCGCCAGCCCTCCGGGCACTCAAGGTCGTTTCTACAGAATTGCGCTCCAGTCCGACGCGACGCGGGCATCACCGGGTTCGCACCCGGCCATTCGCAGGTCGCCGACCCGTCCCGCCATTGCATGCACGTATGATGTGGATCGCAGTCGAAATCGGCTCGGCACGGCTTGCCCTCACAGGCGAAACTCATAGACGAAACGATGAGAGTCGCTGCGAAGGCAGCTGACGCTGCGATTGGGGCGATGCTTCGCATGATCGTGCTCCCTTAACTCGACCGGAGCAACGCGCCCGGCCAACCCGCCAGACAATGACATGAAGATGCTGCCACGACGCGACTCCAGTCTCAAGTTCGAATCCCCTCTCTCGGCCAACGAGCATGATGAAAGACCTACCGTGGTGATCGCGTCGGGTCGAAGGCTTGCTACGCCGGAATTTCCTGCATTCTGATGAATCTCCGGAGTGAACTCCTCGTTCGGTGTGGAGCTCACACGTTTTTTATCTTCCCCGTGTCCTCCCGGAAGGACAACCTATTGAAACGCCACACCTAGGCTCTTCGGTGTCATCCGCAGGCTGCACTACCGCATGGCATCTACTCGCGACACCGGAATTCGGGATTAGCGTCGGGAATCGTACCGAACCGAGAGCGAATTCATTCTCTGGACGAGGTCAGCCGATTTCGACGCGAAATAGCCCAGACTCGCGTGTGTTTTCCTTCCGAAAAATCTCTCGCGACACCGATGTTTCGAATCCGCCTTGCTCCGCCAGCGAGTCTCAAGTTTGAGGGATTCTCCGGGGAAGTGCGCAAAACTGCGCGCGTGCAGTGCCGATGTGCACGAGCGATCGGGACCGGAGAACGCTCAAATGGTGAGCGGTGCCGCGTCGATTTTCTCTCTGTGGGCGAGTAATTCGGCCCCGATGCCTTGCGGTTGGCGAACGCAACGTCGAGGCAGGAACGACCGATATTGCGAGCGACGCGGCGCGCGTCTGCGCGCGAATTGATTAGCAACTTCGCCCGACAACTCCAATCATCGGCGTAATCGCTAGAATCCCGCGGCAATGTACTATCCAACGGGAACGGATACCGCGCGTCGCGCTTCTTTCTCGCACAAAACTTTTGCAATTCAGTTATAGAACTCAGCGCGACGCCCCACGCCGCGTGGCGTGACGTCCCCATCACCTTAGGCGCAAGGCGATTTCAAACGCACCACCACCTACAGCTACCGGCTCCGACCAAAACCAGCCGGCCGCCTGCCAGTGGCCGGCTGAAAGCAGCACGCGATCCTTTCGAGCGATCATAGTATGAGCGCTTGACCCCTTGTTGACCCGTGGGCCCAAGAGCCCAAGAAACCGTCTGGGGCAGCGCTCTCCGCAGCGAAATGTGGGGCGTTAACGACCCCGAATGGACGGCTGGCGAGATCGCTCGAAGAATCGAATTAAGTCCCGGAAGCGTAGTCCGCTCGCCGCAGCGAGAGCGCACCTCAAGGGTTCGCTCGCCTTTGGGCTCGCCGGCCGAGCCGCCCTTGACCTGCGCTCTCGCTGCGGCTGAACGGCAATTATGGCGAGCGCGAAAACGCTCGCCGGACGGGACTAACCCAGGAAAGCAAAAAAAGAAATCTCAGATTTAGGAGGCTTGACTTCCCCCCTTCATGGGCGGGTCAACTCCAGTCCTGCTGCGCCACACTTTTGACCATCACGAAGCGCATGCTCGGTCGGGTGACCGCTTCCAGGATCGCGTCGGCGTCGTTGCGGTCGGTCTTGTTGCCCTTGCGGTAGGGCATCACCGGCGCCGGACTCATCAGCCGCACCTCATGCCCCAGCGCGGTAAGCTGGCGTGCCCAGTAGTGCGCCCCACCGGTGGCCTCCATCCCCACCGTGCAGCGCGGCAGGCCCCGCATGAATCCAAGCACCTGCGCACGCCGCAGTTGTCGGCGCACTATCACCCGCCCGCGGCGATCCGCACCGCTCACCGCAAACACGCTCTTTGCCAAGTCGATCCCAATCGTTGTAACTTCCATCTTCGGACCCTCCTCGCTTTGTTTGGATGTTGCCCTGCACATCTTTGGCCCATTGCGAGGCCGTATATAAGCGGGCGGGGGTCCATACCATCAGTCGTAGTGAAACGCGGTGTCTCCGTCCAGCACCATTTTCGCGCGGCGCAACGCCGAGTGACCGCGGTGTGGGGAATCGCGTACATCATCGAAGCGATCGTGAGGGTTGGTTTCGCGCTTGTCATGTCATCTGTTTTTGATCGAGCCGTCCTTCGCCAGCACAAACCTTCCGCCTACCGGCGTCCGGCTCCGGTCCGCGCTTCGCTGATAGATGTCCGGCTTGCGCATCACCACCACGCCGGCCGGCACTATGATCTGCAGATTGCCATCCTTGTCGACCACGGTCGATCACGGTCGTCGCGTTGCCTTCGACCGCGAGTTTGATGCGCGAGGTGTCTGCGCCAGGCGCTGCGATGATGTCGTATTCGAGCGTATCGCCGATACCGTAGTCGAAGCCGTGACGACGGTAGAAAGGCAAGTTGCGCAGCTTTTCAGTTTCCAGATAGCAGGGCAGTCCTTCGACGTCCGCACGCATCAAGATGGGCTGGAGTACCGCGCTCCCGACGCCACGTCCCTGGTGCTGGCGATGTACGCCGAGTTGTGGAAGATACCAGTGCGATCCGGGCAGTGCGCACTCGTGCGTGAGTCGAGACCTGGACCTGCTGCTGAGGACATTCGCCGCTCGCTGGCGATTCTCGAAAAGCATCCGATCTCACCCGCTAACGAGATCGAAGCCGGCGGCTATGATCACAACTGAGGAGTGAGTTCGAAACGCGCGTTTGACAAAGGCATCGGCGCGGGAGATCGGCAGACACTCTCAATCTGGGCGGGATGCGACAAAAAAGGAGTGTTGACGATTAGTTGCGTCTATCGTGCAGAGCTGGCGTCGTCGACCGCGGGACTGCTCGCGTTCGGCCTCGGCGGATGCGCCACCACCTGGAACCCGATTCCGATCACCCCTAGAGTTGCACTTACTCCCACCAAGGGGGTCACAGTATGGCGCCAGCGCTCGCGAATCGCTGCGATCTCGTCCCAGGAATAGCCGAGCTCCAACATCACTTCTTCAGTATGCTGTCAGATTCGGGTGCGAGACGCGCCTTGTGCGGGATCTCTCCTCACGGCGAAAAAATCCGGCAAGATTCGCTTCTTCGGATTCTGGGGCGCCTATGGAATATCAGCCAGGCTGATAGCGCCTCTCTCTGACCACTATTGATCGGTCAGTCATTCTTCCAGCTAACGCCTGTTAGATCCTCACTTTTTCTTGTCAATCTTAAAGCCTTCTATTACCCAAGTTGACATTTGAGATAATCCGGTCTAATGCTCTCAAGCGAGCGTTTACAGCGCCTTTCGATGGAGGCAGAAACATGCACACGGCAAAAGCGTTGCGTTTGCTCTCAACGTTGACCGCCAGCGCAGCCTTGTTGATGTTGGCTTCAGTACTGTGCTCGACACCAGGCTACGCGCAGGTCAAGCCCGGCGATCAAATCACACCCGACAATGCCTACAAAGTGAAGGATTTGGTGTCGCCGGGGGTCTACTACAAGGTCGAACGCGGGATGGTGATGCATATCATCCCGACTCAGCGCGTCGACTGGCCGCCTCCGTACAAGGATGCGACCGAAAAATATTCGGCGCAGGTCAGGCTCACGCAGGACCATCGAAGCCTGCTCGGGTACGTCGCCGGCCAGCCCTTTCCTCTGATTGACGCCAACGACCCCGACGTCGGGGTGAAGATCATCTGGAACAACGTGTTCCGTCCGATCACTTCGGACGACTACGATCTCCGTTTCTTCGACTGCGACACCGAGTATGAGGCCAAGGGTCCACAGCGCGGCCAAATAGAGTACTTCCAGCTCGGTCATTACGCCGGTTACGATCTGGTGGGACGGACCGAAGTCGAACCGCTACCGGTCGATCCAGACTTTAAGCTGACCCATCGCCTATGGCTGTTCGGCCTGTATCCAGTGCTTGCCCCTCAGGAGATCCGCGGCGTCGGGTTCATCCGATGGCGCTACGCCGATCCTGGCAAGGGCGACGACTCATGGAGCTGGACCGCACACGCCCGCCGCGTCCGGCGCATCGACGAATCGATCATGAGTTCTGCGTCCACCTCGGGTACCGCGGCATTCTCATGGGATCCTGATCATTACTCTGGCTTCAATGCCAAGACCGAGGAATACAACTACAAGTTCATGGGCGAGAAGACCATGCTCGGCTGCGTTCACGCCGCGCATTCGCCTGAAGTCCGATGCAACATGGACGGTGGCGCTAGCGCATGCCCGGAGGACTGGGAGGCGCGCCATATGTACCTCCTCGAGGCAACCCCGCGTCCGGGCCACATCAACGCAATCGACTCCAAGACCGTCATCTTCATGGACAGCGAAATGTGGTTCGAGCCGTACATCGATACGTATGATCGCAAAGGCCAACTCTTCCGCGCTCACATCTACTGGCTTGCCAATCGCGATCGCCCGGTGCCTGACGCCAAGGTCGCAATCTATCCGTTCAAGCGATCCTTCGTCGTAGCCTCAGTGTCGACCGACGTTCAATCGGGGCAGGCCACGATGTGCTATTTGCCGGGTATGGAGACGCCGGAAAGAGAGTGCTGGTACATCAACATGGGCGCCGTGGACAAGTCGTTCTTCACCACCGATGCGCTCGTGCGCGCGGCTCAATAGGCGCGCGAGTATTAAGAAGAGCCTTCGGTCGGGAGACTCGCGGCCTAAGTCAGTCTCGGGCCGCACCTCCGGATCGAAGGCTCGCGCTACATTTGGAAGTCCCCAGCTGAGGCGAGCAACTACCTCAGCATTTTGTCCGTCACTCCGGCCCGAGGTAGCGAGCGCTGATCAGAGAATAGTCGAAAATGCGTAACTGGCAGGTGTAGCGGGGCTGATTGTAAATGCCGTGTCGCGAGAGGCCTTTCTGCACGAAAAGGGCTGTGCATCGCCGCCTCGGCGTGTTCCAATACTTCAGCGATCTGGGTTGCGGAGAGGAAGAAGCGCCCGACCGTGATCGCCAAGGCGATTGCGTCACACGCTTGAACTCGAGTATCAGGCACGATTTACGATCCCCTGTGCTCCGCAAAATTACTCGGGCGGTCTGAGAACCGGGGCAACGCGAGGTTTCCGGGCCGGAACCCGACTGATCGTGGTGGCTGTCCTACTCCTCCGGTCGGCGGTGTGAAGTCGCCTCATCGTCAACCCAGTCCTCTTCCGTGTAGATCATTCCAGGGCGGCGGCCGGGGACCGTCCGCGCCGGCCCAGCTTGGTAGAACCGGCAAGAAAGAGGACCGTAACAGAAGGTCTCGGTTCGGTGCGGCGCCGACTCGGATTCCACTGGTCGATGATCATCTCGACCGGCATCCGGCATCCCCAGATGCAGTTCCAGCACTTCTCCTGGAAGGTGCGCGCGGCAAGTCGCCGATGGCCGCGCTCGCGGTAGACCGCAAGCGGCGGCGGAACAAGGCGCCACGGAGGCGGCGGTGACTGGTCCTCATCCTCGGGTGGCCTGACTTTCAACTTGCTGACCTTGTAGAATTCAACCGTCTCCAACCGCGGATCCGGAACCGGCAGCGCATCACCCGATAACGCGTTCCCAGCCCGAAAGTGGTGTTTGGTGTGCGCGCCTTGCCCCACCCCGACGAGAAATTCTCGGGCTTCAGTTCCGACCCGGCCGCGCACCTTCAGGGCGTAGCCCAGGTAGGTATGGCTGCGCTGATCGAACGAGCGGGTCAAACGGATCCGTGGCTGCACCGAAAGCAACACACCCTGCCATGCAATCTTGTCACCAGCATCGTTCTTCAGGGCCTTCATGCCGCCAGCCTCTGCACTCTGTATTCGTGATGCAGTCCGCCCAGGATCAGTCTGGACAGGACTTGATGACCGAGCGGAAGGCGGTGTCCGCAGGGCTTGACCGGCAGGTCGACCAACCTCGGATCGGGAATGCCCGGGCCCAAGGAAGAATGTGGTCTCCCTCGATTGTAATGGGCCATCCACGATGCCAGGACTTTCCTCAGGTGCCCCTCGCTCCGCGGAATGATCCAATCGAGGCACTCCCGCCGCAGGGTTCCGATCAGCCTCTCGCAGAGCGAATTAGCCTGCGGGCTATGCATCGGCGTGGTCATCACTTTAAGTCCAAGCCGCGTCAGCGAAGCGTCCAACTCCGCAGAAAAGATCGCATCGTGGTCGTGGATGATGAAGCGATACTCGTGGTCTGACGGAATGGTTTCTCGCAATTGCTGGAGAGTCCAGGCGGCAGTCGGATGGGCCGTCGCGTTGAGGTGAATCAATCGACGCGAAGCGTGCTCCATCACCGCCAACACGTAGAGGATTCGGAAGGTCGCGGTCACCGCGACGCAGAAGTCACACGCGATGATCCCCCGAGCGTGATTCTTTAGAAAAGTCGCCCACCGCTGGTCGCCTCGAGGCTTACCATTCGCCGGCAGAGACTTCGGCAGGTACTTCCGGATTGTCCGTGGCGAAACACGCAGTCCGAGTTTCAGCAGCAGCTCGTGCGCGATCCGCTCCTCGCCCCACGAGGGGTTCTCCCGCGCCATTCTCCGAATCAAGCGTTGTAGCTCGACGGGGATCGGTCGCCGGCCAGCTGCGGACTTCCAGCGCCAGAAGAGGCGAAAGCCCTTACGGTGCCAGGCGATGAAGGTCCTCGGCCTCACGACGGTCAGGGCGTCCCGCCAATTGAACCAGCGGCTGAGCAGCACCAACGTCAGGCGGGTCGGATTATCGGCCCGGCGAGGCTTGACCTTGCGCTCTTGATAGAATGCGAGTTGCTTGCGCAGGAACAGATTCTCGGCCGCGAGCGAAGTTCTGGAGCGCAAGCCGAGACACAGAAAGTGGACTAGATCACCAAGGATCCTCAACCAACTAAGCCCTCTGCTCATGATGCAAGAAGCCCCCCTGTCGTCGACCCTGTATCCGTAAAATCGCTAAAAGCTATGCGGGCTTCAAGTCGAAGCGAAACGTTTTTGCGGACCACAGTGTGGCTTTGACGTTGTGAGCGTTGAGGTACTCCATGATCGCTCTTTCCAGAGCCGCAACGCTCGTAAATGTTCTGCGCCGAATTCGCCGTCTTGCAATCTCAGCGAAGAAGCGTTCAACCTGATTGAGCCAGCTCGCGCTGGTCGGCGTAAAGTGCAGTTCGAAACGAGGATGTGCGGCGAACCAGCGACGCACCGCCGTCGACACCGCTCCGAACGGAGGCAATCAATGAAAAGACTCGCGACACTTTCGATTCTCGCCGTGGCCACGGCGCTGACAATCTCGATTCTGAGCGCCGGACCGGCGGGCTGTGCGGGGTTCTCCGATCCTGAGCTCAAGGCCTTCGATCAGGCTACGACTGTTTATATCGCAACCGTGCGCAAGGACGGCAATCAGAGCAAGCCGGCGCCCGTGTGGTTCACAATGAGCGCCGACCGCGCGCAGCTTTTGATCCAGGCACACAAGGGCTCGTGGAAGGACAAGCGCATCAGGCGCGGTAGCCCGGTAATCGTATGGATCGGAGGGCTCACCGGTCCCTCGTTCATCGGCAAGGCCGAGATCACGCAGGATGCCGCAGTGGTGGACAAGATTCTGACCGATTATCCGAAAAAATATGGGATGATGAACTCTATGGTCGGGCCGAGCCGCGAGAGTTTCGACAGCGGAGACCGGATCACGCCGGTCAAAGACCTGCCGGCAGACTTCTCGTCGGCGCCGGGGACCCCCGCGCCCGCGCTCTAGCGGTCTTGAAGCGACTGAAGCTCGCGTCCCGTGTACAAATGTTTGAACCGCTCAGCGGCCGTGATGTTTGGTTTGAACCAGTTGTCGCGATTCCTGCCGTGAAAGCGCATGTACACCTGGTCGCCGGTCGCTAAACGAGTCCGGAAGCGGAGCTATGATGGATATGCCACTGGGATACGCGCAGTGCATCGCGACCCCGGTAGCGTCTGCCGCCTCGCATTTCGGATGCGGTGCCGTTAGCCGAGTGCTGGCAGAACGCTCGAGTCGGCCAGCTCGCATCAGCCATCATACGGAAGGTTGCAAATGAGTCCGAGTGGTGGGCACTCATTGGTTGGAGGTGCTGCGCCATGTTGACACCACACGAGCAGGACATAATTCGGCGCTGGAATGAATTCTATTTGAAGCCGGACCAGGGATCTCTTCTCGAGCAGAGAAAGAGGCTCGCGGACTATTTCGAGGAATTCAATGCCAATCCGCCCACGATCGGTGCATATCACGAACGGGTGCATCTCAAGGCCGAGCTCTACGCCGATATCGCGGTGCCGAAAGGAAGCGCACCCTTTCCGGTGGTAATCTACGTTCATGGCGGCGCGTGGACGCGTGGCAGTTCCACAACGCATCGCAAGCTCGTGAAGCAGTTCGCTGAGGCGGGATATTTAACCATCGCGCCGAACTACCGACTCGCGCCGGAGAACCCATTTCCGGCCGGGTTCGACGATTGCGTATTCACGTCCCACTGGGCGGCGGAGAACGCTGGCCGCTTTGGCGGCGATGCGACGCGGATGGCGATGGGCGGCGATTCGGCCGGTGGCAATCTGACCGCTGCCGCATTGCCGGCGATTGCTTCCTCTCAGCGGGGGCTAAAATTCAAGGCGGCGATCCTGATTTATGGCGCGTTCGATTTTGCGGGCCTTATGGCAATCGCAAAGGAAGCCGTCGAACCGTTGGCCAAGGCCTATCTCGGTGCCAACTATCCCGCGGCCTTGAACGATCCGCGGGTGAGTCCGATTCGCGCAATCAAGCCGGGCGCGTTGCCGCCCAGCTTCATCATCGCAGGCACGGCAGATGCCATCGTGGGAGAATCGCGCACCGTTGCCGACGTTGTCAGTCGAGCGGGAATCGAGAACGAATTGCACATAATCGAGGAGATGCCGCACGCGTTCATGCAAATGACGGAGCTCGCGGGGTGTCGCGAGGGACTGCGGCTTATGTTCGACTTTCTGCGGCGTCACGTTTAGCTATGGCGGATGCCACAGGCAAGTCGAACATAACGGGCAGCACCTTGAAGGTGCGCGAGCCCATAGTGGTAACCGCCGAAAGAATCGCGAACTTTTGCATCGCGGTCGGCGAGACCAATCCACTTTATCTCGATCCTGCAGCGGCAGCGGCGGGTCCTCATCGCGGAATCATCGCTCCGCCCGCCTTCGTGGCTGCGTTTCGCTATGCCGACGATGTTTTCGAGAGTCTCCCGGCTTTTGCTCGAGGCGGACTCATGGCCGGTATCGACATCGAACTGCATGTCCCGATTCGCGTCGACGATTCAATTCGGGTCTCATCCGAACCGAAAGAGACCTATGAAAAAACCGGTCGCACCGGAACGATGATTTTTGCGGTGGTGCGCTCCACCCTCACCAATCAGAAGGGCGAGGTCGTTGCATACGTCGATCATCGGATGATGAACCGTCCGAAAAACTCCAGCCGCTAGTCGACGCTGGCGTCCGCACGCCGTTCCCAACAATCCTTTGCTATTTTCTCCCAGGCATCGATCCGAAACATTGCTCTGCTGACCGGGCGCGCGGCTAGGGTATCAGCAGGAGCTTGCCGGTGGAGCGGCGCGATTGCAGGAAGCTCACCGCCTCCGCGGCCTCTGCGAGCGCGAAGATCCTGCCGATCGGAATCCTAAGGCGACCCTCGCGCGCGAGCTGGAACACCGCATCGAGGCCGCGCCGATGTATCTCGCGCATCGCATACACCATCGGGACAACGAAGCCGCTGACTTTGAGCGATTTCGCGAACAGGTGGCGGCGAAGGTCGATTGGATTCGGCGCTCCGGCGGCGCTTCCGTAAAGGATCAGATGGCCGAAGGTCGCGAGGCAGGCGAGACCCTTCTCGAACGTCGGCTTCCCGACCGCGTCGAGGATCAGATCAACGCCGCGGCCGTCGGTGATGCGCATCGTCTCAGCGGCGAAATCATGCGTCGCGTAGTTGATGACTTCCTGGGCCCCGAACTTCCGGACGAGGTCTGCTTTGTCATCGCTCGATACAGTTCCGATCACTTGCGCGCCCGCCGCGTGCGCGATCTGAACCGCCGCGATTCCTACTCCACCCGCCGCCGAATGCACCAGGACGATCTGATCCGCGCTGGTGTTGTGGCACGAATGAATCAGGTGCCATGCGGTCAGCACCGCTATTGGAAACGCCGCGGCCTGCTCGAAAGTCGTCGAGTCGGGAATTGGAATGACCCGCGAGGCGCGTATCCGCGTGAACTCCGCATACGCGCCCATGCCGATGTAGGCGACGCGCATTCCCGGCACGAGGCCAGTGACATCCGGCGCCACGGCCTCGATGACCCCCGCCGCTTCCATCCCGGGAATATCGGGAAAAACCGGCTTCACCAGGTACTGGCCCTTGATGAAGAAGACGTCGCCGTAGTTGAGCGCGATGACGCGATTCTTGACGACGATCGTGCCGGGTCGTAATTCCGGCTTTGGCACTTCGCGCAGTTCCATCACCTCGGGTCCGCCGAGGCGGTCAAATTGAATTGCCTTCATCAGTGCCTCCTGCTCCGGGAATTTTGCGCGATCGAAGAGGAACCTCGCAATGGAACGAAGAACGAGGGAACTCGTGCGACGCCGGAATTTTCTGAAGCCTCACTTGTACGCAGACCCCGATTTCGAGTACCGGATAAAGTGATGGGCGACGAAACATCCAAAGGCAGGCACTCGCTCGAGGGCGTGAGGATCATCGATCTAACCTGGCTGCAGGTTGGGCCGCAGGCGACGCGGCTACTGGCGACCTTTGGGGCGCAAGTAATTCGTGTCGAATGGCGCGAGCGCAAGGCGATCGACTTCATCCGCTACGTGCCCCCGTTCGCGCCCGATCACGCGACCGCCGATGGCGGTCGCAACCAGGGGGTGACCCGCGGCCACCGCATCCGCGGGAGCTATAATCGCGCCGGATATTTCAACAACACCAATCCCGGCAAGTACGGCATCACGCTCAATCTCAATCATCCAAAGGGGCGGGACCTGCTGCGCCGCCTCGTGCACGACGCTAACGCGATTTGCGAGAACTTCAGTCCCGGCCAGATGGACAAGTGGTGCCTCGGCTACGACGAGCTGCGCAAGATCAATCCGCGCATCATCTATATACAGACCACCGGCGTGGGTAAGGCGGGCGTGTACAAGGACTACGTCAGCTACGGTCCTACCGCGCAGGCGTTCTCGGGTCTGACGTTTCTGTCGGGCCTTCCAGAGCCGCGTCCGCCGGCGGGATGGGGTTATTCATACCTCGATCATTCGCCGGGGTACTTCGGCGCGCTCTTGCTGATGGCGGCAATTCGTCGTCAGCGCATCGACGGCACCGGATGCTACATCGACATGTCGCAGTGCGAGACGGGCCTGATGCTCTCGGGCACCTCGATAGTCGAGCATCAAATCACGGGCAAGCCGACCGTGCGCTACGGAAACCGGATGCCGTTTCTCGATTGGGCTCCGCACGGCGCCTATCGATGCATCGGCAACGACAACTGGATCGCCCTCTCGATTCAATCCGAAGAGCAGTGGCGCGCACTGATCGACGAGATGGGCTCGCACGACTGGGCGCTCGATGCACGTTTCGCGAGTGCCGCTTCGCGCAAGCAGCACGAGGACGAACTCGACGCGCAGCTGACTACTTTCACCATCCGATGCGAGCGCTACGATTTGATGAATCGATTGCAGGCGCGCGGTATTCCCGCGGGCGTGGTGCAGAAAGCTCCCGATCGATTCGACCTCGATCCGCAGCTCAAAGCGCGCGGCTACTACGTGGATTTGCCGCACAGCGAAATCGGCACCTGGCCGGTTGAAGGATTTCCGGCCAAGCTATCGCGCTCGCCCGCCGACGTTGGCGGACCGACTGGACGCGCCGCGCCCAAACTAGGGGAGGACAACGAATTCATATTCGGGAAACTGCTCGGCCTCAGCGCGATTGAGATAGAAGCGTTAGCCGACGAGGGTGTGATTTGAACACCGGCGGAAACCTCGGCACCTCGCTCTCCGGTTTCACCCTCCTGGAAATCGGCGATCAGTTGGGCGACTACGCCGCGATGCTGCTCGCGGGCCTTGGCGCAGAAGTCATCAAGCTCGAGCCGCGCGATGGTTCGGCGTCGCGGCGAATCGGCCCGTTCGCGTCGACGGCACCTGCTCCTGAGCAGAGCATTTTTTTCTGGCGGTACAACCTCAATAAGAAAAGCGTCATTCTCGAGGTTGACGATCGCGATGCGCAGCCGGTGCTCGCCGCGCTGGCCGCCCAAGCCGATATCGTGTTGCTCTCGGGCGAGTTCGAAACCGTCGCGCGACGCTTACCGCTGTGGCGCGAACTCGCGGGACAAAATCCGCGCCTGATCGTGTGCACGATCACACCGTTCGGGCTCGATGGCCCCTATCGCGCGCTCAAAACCACCGACCTGGTGCAGATGGCGCTCGGCGGCATCATGGCGGTTTGCGGCTACGATCCCGACAAGGACGGCGAGTACGACACGCCACCGATTGCGCCGGCGATGTGGCATTCGTATCACCTCGGCGGTGAATACGCGTCGGTCGCGATGATGGCGGCGATCAACTTCCGCGAAGTCAGTGGCGAGGGCCAATTCATCGACGTGTCGGTCCACGAAGCGGTTAACACCTGCACCGAAGTCGCGATTCCAACCTATGTTTACAGCGGGCTAGTGGTGAAGCGGCAGACCGCGCGTCATGCGGCGCCGAACATCACGCACATGCGTATGTCAAAAAGCGCTGACGGCGTTTTCATGCTGGCCAGCCTCAGCCCCTTCGAGCGTGAGCAGCGAGCGCTGGCTCAACTGGCGGATCAAGTTGGAATCGCCCACGTTTTGGGAACAGAAGAATTTGCGCAGCTGGGAAAAGACGATCACGTTGCGGCCGCTATTTATCGCAACGACCTGCTTGAGCAATTGGTCGAGAGTCTCCCCGCCGATGAGCTTTTCAAGCGCGGGCAGGCGCTTGGCCTGGCATGGTCTCCGATTCGGCGTCCTGAGGAGAACCTCGACGATCCGCATTTCACCGCGCGTCAAAGTTTCGCGACGATCAATCATCCCGAGCTGGGAAGAGATTTGCGCTACCCCGGCACTGTGGCCAGCGATGGGCACGCGCCGCATTTCTCCTACTCGCGTCGCGCACCACGCCTGGGCGAGCACACCGACGAAGTGCTCATCCGGCTCGGTGTGCCGACCAAACGAGACGAGTGAGTTGCGAGAAAGGTTTGCGGGTGCGCTAGTGCTGGCCTTCAATTCAGTGAGGCGCTATAGCAGCGGAATGCGAACCAGTCGCTAAAGAACCCCCGCCACGGAGGATCGCACGATGGCCAAACAGGGACACCTCAATCTCAAGAACGCGCAATACTCGATGCCGGCTGATGCAGCCGCGTATCAGAGCCCGCCCTTCTACTATCGCGACACGCGGTCGATCTCGGTTGCGTTCGAGACCGACACCGAGGCGGCCCTGCAAGCGCTGCCGGCGCCACTCGCGCTTGCCGAGCCGGCCACCGCGGTGCTTTCCTTCTACGAATATCCTTGGACCACATTTGGTCCTTACAACGAGGCGATTCTCTCGCTGCTGGTCGAGCACAAGGGCCGCCCGATGTCCTACATCATGCACATCGCGGTGACGACCGAACCGCCCATGCTCGCGGGCCGCGAAATCTGGGGCTTTCCGAAGAAACTCGCGCAAATAGAGTTCAAGAGCGAGAAGGACATGGTCTATGGCACGCTCGAACGTCCGGCGGGAGTCCGCCTAGCCAGCGCAATCGTTCGACCGGAACGCCCCGCCACCAACGGACATTCCTCCGCGCCGCCTGCGGTAAGCTTCCGGCTGATTCCTTCCGCGGAGGAAAACGGGCGTCCGGTATGCGCCGATATCATCGAGACTCACACCGAGGTCAAAGTGCACGAGGGCTGGACCGGCACCGGCTCGATCGCCTTCGCAGAAGGTTCGCGCCTGGATCCGTGGAATCGATTGCCGGTCATGCGCGTGATTCAGGCGAGCTATGTGCTGAGCGAGATGACTCTGGGCTTCGGCAAGGTGATCGATCGTCTCGAATCAGACGCATGTAGTGCGCCGAAAAATCCAGAGCTGACTCCGCCTAGACCATAAACCCGCCGTCGACGCTGATCACCTGTCCAGTCACCGCGCTGGCGGCATCGGAGGAGAGCATCGCGGCCATCGCGCCGAGTTCATCGGGTTCCACGATGCGCTTCTGGATGTTCTGACTTTCGGCGGAGCGTTTCGCGTTTTCCGCACTCGTCCCCATCATCTCGCCGAGCACGTTCCAATTCACCAGCTTCGTGTTGGTCCATCCGGGACACAACACGTTGACGTTGATGCTGTGAGGAGCGGCGGCATAAGCGAGCGAACGTGTCATGCCGATGAGACCGTGCTTGGCTGCGGAGTAGGCGAGGGGACCGCCGCCATTTTTTGCGTAACCGGAGCCGATACTTATGATGCGTCCCCACTTCTGCTTGATCATGTAGGGCAGCGCAGCATGGGTCGCGTAAAACGCCTGGGTGAGGTTGAGGAAGAGGTTGTCCTCGAAAGCCTGGGGATCATGATTGAGCGGATCGAGATGCGCGGGATTCTGCGCGATTACACCGCCGGCGTTGTTGATTAGAATATCCAGCCCGCCGAGTTTGCGCGCCGCTTCATCGACGCCGGCCGCTATCTCCTTACGGCTCATGACGTCGATTACGACCGCGAAGCCGCGCGTGCCTCGGTCCCTAATTTCCCGTGCTACGTCTTCCAGTTCGCCGGGCGAGCGTGAGGCCACTGCTACGTCGGCGCCACAGTCGCCCAGCGCAAGCGCGATTGAGCGGCCGATTCCGCGACCACCGCCGGTAACCAGCGCACGTCTTCCTTTCAGATCGATCAATTGTTTCAACTGGAGCTCCGTTTCTGTTACTCATTCAAAATCTGGACCCGATTCGATTTTGTAGTCGATCGAATCCGCTAGAGCTTCGCCGCGCGCTCGACGACCGATCCCAGTCCTCGCACCACTTTGACGCCGTCTTCTGATACTGCGGACGCGGCTACGACCAACCGGGTCACCCCCGCCTCCTGGTATTGCTTCATCACGTCGGCGCTCGGTGCCTCCGCGCCCAGCAGCACCGAGAACTCGAGCTGGTCAGGATCGCGGCCGAACTCCTTCGCCATCTTTTTGATCTGAGGAATGCACTCGCGCGCCTTCTCGGCGCTAAGGCCGCCCGGGCACCATCCGTCGGCGTAGCGCGCGACACGTTTGAGTGCGTACTTCGGATCGTGCGCGCCGAGCAATATTGGCGGACCTGGTTTTTGGATAGGCTTGGGTCCGAGCTTTACCGGCGGGAACTTCACGATCTCGCCCGCATAGCTGACGTCGTCGCCGCTCCACAGCTTGCGCAACGCTTCGACGGATTCGCGCAGATGCTGCCAGCGCCTTACGAAGTTGACGCCCATAACTTCCGCTTCCTCGCGGAACCATCCAGCGCCAACGCCGAGAATTAGACGACCCTTGGAATAGAGATCGATCGATGCCGTTACTTTGGCAGTCTCGATCACATCGCGCTGCGGCAACAGACAAATAGCCGTGCCGATTTTGATCCGCGAGGTCGCGTCCGCCGCGATCGCGAGTGCAACGAACGGATCGATCAGGCGCGCATAGAACTCCGGGACTTTTCCGTCGCGCGAGCGCGGGTAGTGGGTGGTGTAGGTGCTCGGCAGCACCATGTGCTCGGCGACAAAGAACGATTCGAAGCCGAGGTCTTCAGCTTCGCGCGTGATCGCGCCCGGGTTGCCGGATTGCTCGGTGAGAAAAACCAATGCGCCAATTTTCATCGACAAATGTCCTCGCTTGTGGTTTTGCCTCGTGTCTTTGAGTCGCTGCCAGCTTAGCACCGAATCACGGGAATCGGTCGCTCCGTGAACTTCGCGGCTGCAGCTGCAAGCGCTAGTATCGCGGCCATGGCGTTACCGGTATCGAGCCGCTTCCAATTTGCCCCCGGTCTCAGCATTTGCCGCATCCTCAACGGCATGTGGCAGGTCTCCGGTGCGCATGGGCACATCGATCCTCGGCGCGCGATCGCCGAGATGTTTGCGTATCACGACGCCGGATTTAGGAGCTGGGATCTTGCCGACCACTACGGCCCCGCCGAGGAGTTCATCGGCGAGTTTCGGCGCGAATTTGTTATGCGTCACAGTGCGCAGCGCCTTTCGGAGATTCAGGCTTTCACCAAATGGGTACCGCGGCCGGGTCGCGTTACGCGACGAATGGTCGACAATGCGATCGGGCGCTCGCTCTCGCGCATGGGCGTTGAGTGCCTCGACCTTCTGCAATTCCATTGGTGGGACTACGCCGATCGCAGCTACCTCGATGCGCTCAAGCATCTCGCCGACGTGCAGCGCGAAGGCAAGATACGTCATCTCGCGCTCACCAATTTCGACACCGAGCGTCTGCGCATCATCAGCGATGCCGGCATTCGCATTGTCTCCAACCAGGTGCAGTACTCGCTGGTTGATCGCCGCCCCGAAACCGCGATGGCGGGATTCTGCCGCGATCACAACATCACGTTGCTCACCTATGGCACTGTGCTCGGCGGATTGCTGTCGGAAAAATACCACGGTCGTCCGGCGCCCCATCGCAGTGAGCTCAACACCGCGTCGCTGCAAAAGTACAGCAACATGATCGATGCGTGGGGAGGATGGACACTGTTCCAGGAACTGCTCGGCGCGTTGAAACCGATCGCGTTCAAGCATCAGGCGAGTGTTGCCGACGTGGGCATTCGGTACATCCTGGATCGTCCCGCTGTCGCCGGAGTAATCGTGGGCACGCGGCTCGGAGTCGCGCAGCATATCGCCGACAATGCGCGCGTGTTCAGCTTCGCGCTCGATGCGGAAGATCGCACCGGCATCGACGCTGTACTCGCTAAGTCGCGCGACCTGATGAAGGCCATCGGCGACTGCGGTGACGAATATCGCTAGAAAATCAGCGGCAACTCCAGGTATTCGCTATAGATGAAATCGCGATGCTCCATCAGCGACGGCGCTGTCGCCGCCACGATCAGCGGATTCTTCTCGGTGTAGATTTCGCGAAACGACGTCGCCATCGGGCACAACTCGGGCGGCATCGGACGCAACAGCGCGGCGAATGTGGCCCAATAGATATCGACGGCCGAGAGCTTATCGCCGATAAAAAATTTGTTGCCCTTCGCCTTCTGACGTTCGAGACGCTCGGCGAGAAATTTCAGAATCGATGCGATGCGCGCGGGAGCAGCAGCCGCAGCTTCCTCGCTGAACAAATACTTTCCGCCGAAGCGGTGCCAGAAATCCTTCGTTCGTTGATCGGTGGCCGGATTGCTGACGTTGCCTTTGATCAGGAGGTGCCGCCGTTGCCATCCGAGGCCGTTTTCCCCCGCGATTTCATTGATAAGGCCGAACATCGAAACGCGATCGTCTGCATTCGTCGGAATCAGCGCAGGTTCGGGTTGCAGGCGCTCGGCGAGATAGAGCTGCTCGATCCAGGTCGACCGTGGGCGCTCATCATTCCAAATAGCGACCGGCGCGCTCGTTTGCGCGGTCCACTCAACCAGCTCGCGCTGGGAGCCATCCTGACCTGCGGATGCGACCGGAGTGTAGGGAACCCCCTTCACGTAAAACATTCCCTTGCATGCTTCCCGCCACGGGCCCGGGACCGTGCTCGCGCCGAGGATAAGACGCAGCCCCGACATCGTCTTCGCTTCCTGGATGGTCGCGTATTTCAGTTTCACATCGGTCACCGCGATTTTGTCGGACATCGTTTGTCTCCTGGGCCGGGATTGCCACCGTCCCATCATGTAAGATTGTTCGCGAGTTTTAAACTGAAGTTTGCGCCACGCGTTGCCGGAGGCCGATGCGGGGCAGCTCGTAGCCCAAGGCTTCGGTCTGACCGCTTTCAAGGCTTTGGTAGTTTCCATAGGAGGTGAGCAGGGAGGCCTCCGACTGTTACCCTAAGACCTGGCCGGAGATTCACCGCAAACGGCCGCCTGGCGGCCGTCTGTCAAGGTCAGGGAGCAATCAACACGCGAGCTCAATTTCTTATCCGGAGCGTCGTGGTGTGGTCATAAACACACGCTGACGGTTGCCGAAACCCATTGGACTGAGCCAATCATGGCGACGGACGTCAAAGAGAGGTGCGCCTATGATCAAGCTCGTTTACATCATTCGAAAGCGCGATGATGTTTCGGCAAAAGAGTCTCACGAATACTAGTTGCAAAAGCACGGGCGGCTGGTGGCGAGGGTCGCTAAGGCTATCCGTGCGGTCAAGTACTCTTGAAGGAGAGAGTCGAGCATCAATTCGTTACCGATTATTAATCGGGTCGGACGCGTTCGCTGCGCTGGAAAGAAAGGCGTTCCGCCATCGACGACATCCAACGGGTTGTCCGCGGATACTTCGCCGGCTCAAGCCCCAGCCCCACCATCGGATACATCGCGACTCGCGGAAATACGGAGATGTCAGCGATCGAGAACAGATCGCCGAGCAGGAACTCGCCGCCAAGCGCACGCTCGATATGCTCGATCCGATGGTAAAGCTGACTTGCAAGGAGTATTGCTTCATCCTCGCTTATGACCGTACCGTCATATACGCGATTTACCCAGTCGATGTGCGCGGGATCGTCGGTCGAGCGGCGCACGTCGCGCATCACTTCGTCTTTCGGCCGCCGGCGATCGAGAGGTCCGATCACTCTCAGGTACATCAACGGACGGTATTCTTTGGCCATCGCTAGCTCGAATGCCTGCCACATCTTTGCGCGTGCACGCAGCCATGGGTCGGCAGGATACAATCGCGGTTTGGGAAAGACGGCGTCGAGATATTCGGTAATGACGTTCGATTCATAGATGACGCGATCTCCGTGGACAAGCGTGGGCACCAGGCCGTTGGGGTTCAGCGCGAGATATTCCGGCCGCTTCTGCTCCATTTTCGTCAGGTCGACTAGTCTGGTTTCCCATTCCAGGCCCTTTTCGAGCATCACGATTCGCACTCGCCTCGCGCAAGGCGAGCCGTGGAAATCGTACAGGGTGATTGGTTCGCTCATGATTGGTGTGCGGTACGTGGCTAGTGCCACACACGGCGCGCCACTTCGGCGACCAGCCGCAACTTCCTTTCCTGTGCCGCCTCGCCGATTGGGTTGCCGCTGACGCCGGAATTGAATCCGCACTGTGTCGATAGCGCCATCTGCTCACGCGGAAAGTAGCGAGCAGCGTCGTCAATGCGTTCGATAAGAGTATCGGCTGATTCCATATCTGCTCTCTTGGTCGATACCAGCCCCAGCACCGCCGTCTTGTCCTTAGGAATGTCTGCGAGCGGTTCAAAGGAACCCGAACGCGGATCATCGTACTCAAGCAGGTAGACCTGGAAATGTGTCGCGCGATTAACGATTTCCTTCAGGATAGCCTCATATCCTCCTTCTGCGAGCCAACGGCCATCGTTGTTACCGCGGCAGGTGTGCAGCCCGAACATCACGCCCGCAGCTTCGGCCACGGCGTTTATCATGTCGACGCCTTCGGTAAGTAACCGTTTCGAGGAGATGCCGTTCTTCTCGTAGAGCGCGGCCTGCGCCGCGGGATCGACCAGCACCGCGAGTTCGGGTGCGTCGATCTGGATGTACGCGCACCCGATCGCGGCCAGATCGCGAACCTCCTCGCGGAGAATGTCCACAGTATCGGCGAACAGTTTGAACGGATCGCTATATGCCTGTGGCGAATGCTCAGGTGACCAGAACATGTTGAGCATCAAGGGGCTCGGCAACGTGACCTTGAGCGGTTTTTTCGCCTGCCGGCGTGCGTAGGCAAATTCCTCGGTTACGAGCGAGCGGCGTCGGCGCACCTTTCCGGTTACGGCTAATCCCATCCGGAACTCGACGAGCTTCCTGCCTTCGTGCCACTGCCGATTGACCGGCATTGGTTCGAGACCTGAGACGACATCGCTGAGCGGCCCGATAAAGCTTAACCGGCGCACTTCTCCATCGGTAACGACATCGAGTCCTGCAGCTTCCTGGAGCGCAATCATTTCGTCGACTGCGCGATCTTCGATTTTCTTGAACTCAGCGGTTGTTATCTCTCTCGACCGCAGCGACCGCCGAGCACTCCGCAGATAGGCCGGACGTAGCAGCGATCCGATTGCTTCGGCGCGGTAGATGGTTTCCATTGCCAGGTTCCCTCTGGCCCGCATCACAGCGCAGCGCAAAGAACATCGCAAGCTTCGCGCGAGGCTGGGCAGCCCGGAGAACCACGCGACAAAATTGCGGCCTCGGAAAAAAAGCGAATCTGCAGTCTATCCTCTGCTGACGTCGGACCCGAGCCACAGTTCCTCACAAAAACGGGAACGGCGTGAGATCCGACTTGAGCAGCATCGCGCCGGCGGCTTCCAGGGTCTTGCGCTGTACCACGATATGCTGACACCAAGTCTCAGCATCGCGCAGCGCAAGATCCATCGGGCTGTTGCGCGAATAGATCGCCGCCCCGCCCACGGCGTCGTAAAGCATTCTGATGATCTGGCGTGCCTGGTGCGCGACGTTGACGCGAGAGAGCCATATATCCGCACGTTCCTGTATGTTCGGTTGCTCGTGCTTTTCCATCCGCATCCATTCGCGTTCCGTTGCGGAAAACACGTACGCGCGCGCCGCGCCGAGAATCATTTCCGCCTCGCCGATCGCACTCTGGATGCGGGGAAGGTTCTTGTATGGCCGGCCACTTGGAAACTCGATCTTGCCCTGCATCGTCTCGGTGACGTGATCGATCGCCGCACGTGCCGCTCCCAGCGGGACGCCGGAGACCTTGGGCAGAAACGAAGCGGCGCGCCGCCACAGCGTGCCTTCGCGCCGCGCGGCCTCCATGAAGCTGAAGCTGTTGCATTCGGGAACGAACAGATTGGATACGCGGTAGTCGTTGCTGCCAGTCCCACGCATCCCGGTTGTGTGCCAGGTGTCCAGAACTTCGACCGACGACGCAGGCATGAGCATTATGCGCCATGCGGGCGAGCCTGCCGCACTCATGATCGGCGCGCCGTTCTTGTAGAGCAAGCAATTCGCCCCCACCACGTCGGCATGCGTGATGCCGGAGCCGAACGGCCATTGGCCACTGATCCGATAGCCGCCTTCAACCTTCTCTGCACGACCCATCGGTGAGACACTTCCAGCCGTCGCCATGTCCAGGCGCGGGTACAGTTCGCGCGCGGCAACTTCGTCAAGGTAGCCCGAATAGAAGCCCGAGTCGCAGCCAATCATGACGCACCATGCGGTCGAGGCGTTGGCCTTGGCGAGCTCTTCGATCACTTCGATTTGCTCGATGATACTGAGCTCGGGGCCGCCCCAGATTTTCGGCATCGCGATGCGAAACATGCCGGCCTCGCGCACACGGGCAGCTACTTCGGGCGGGAGTCGCCGCGCTTCGTCGATCTCGGCTGACTTCTGTTTCAGGTAGGACGTCAAAGCGCGCGCATTCGTATAGATGTCAGATACGCTCATCGGCGAGTCCGCCTGCGGTCGAATTGCCGGCACAATTGCCGATGACGTCGTTGCCATTACGATTGTTCCTTTGGCGCGTGCCGCCATCACCATTGCGCAACAGTCACGCCAGCGTCTAGCGGTCCAGCGGGTTGCCGATAGGAGGCGTGTGAGTTGGCGACGAAAATATTCGATCTCTATTATCAGGTTCACGCCCGCCATGAAGTCGAGAAGGGACGGAGTCGGAAAGTAGGGCACTCGCTCTCAATGCTGCAGCCCGATTTCGATCCCCCACAGAAGACTCTCCGCATCCATCGCTGCCGATACATCCAAACGCAGAAAGAGCGAGTGCCAGTCGCCCGCGATTCTGGTCGCCCAGAAGGTTGACGGGGCGGGTCGCCACGTCCGGCAGATCGAATTGTGCACGCGGCATTGCAACGTTGTCATCAGGCGTGAGCTGGCTCGAGGCCCGGAGATTTCCGATCGGCGGAACGAATGAGGAGAGCGCCAGCGCGCAGCTCCCGCTGTAATGGACGAAATAGCGCCAAATCCTCGATGCGACTGACCCGCGAGCTGGGTCGATCTCTTGCGGCTCGCGCTCCGACGGCCTGCTCTGCCGACCGGTCAGCCGTTTGGCCCTGCCAGCCTTGCAGGAAGAATTGGGCCTGCGACCCGCCACCGAAGACTGATCTCCTTCGGAAGACCATTCCTGCGGCGCCCCCCTACCAGCTGCGACAATCTCGTCAGCTGCACGGACTGACCGATTCCACCGGATCAGAGGGATCCTTCTGCCAATCGAGATAACTCAGATAATACAGCGATACGTCTTTGTAGCCTGCGTCGATCAGAGACACTGCCGCGAGCGATGACTTTGCGCCATCATGGCAGTACGCGATAATTCGGTCGTGACTGCTGAGTCCAAAATTGCGGAAAATCTCGCGCAGGTCGGGCGGCGAATCGAGAAATGAGAAGTCCGGATCACTCGTCTGCGGGGTAAGCAGGTTTTCAATTGGCAGATTGCGCGCACCCGGAATGTGTCCACCGCGCGTGATCCCGGGTAACAGCACGCATCCATCGAATTCGCCAACCGTTCGTACGTCGACCAGCGTAACGTCGGGATCGCCGAGGACCGCGAAGACGTCCTGCCGATTCACGAGATGAATGGGGTTATTTCGTATCTTTACCTGGAAGGTCGTCAGGGTCGGTGTTCCAGGCGGAGTCTCCGTCAGCCGTCCGTCCGCGATCAACGGTTTCATCGCGTTGTAGCCGCCGTTGACGATGAACGTGCGGCGGACGCCGAAGTAATAGAGAAGAAAGCGGACGCGTGACGCGAATTTCATTTCGCCGTCGTCGTATAAGATAACCTCGCTGTTGTCTGACAGGCCTAGTTTGCCGAAGATCTGTGCCCACGCGCTGAAATTCGTAAACGCACCCGGAGTTTCGCTGAACACTCTAAGAGCGCTCTCGTCGACTGGTATAGCATCGTTCACAAATCCCGGCTCGGAGATCTCTCCACTGCCTTGTACAGATAACAATACGACACCTTTGTGATCGAGTGCTCCTGGCAGGCGATCGACCGGTATCACGAATCGGGAAGAGAGCGTTGGCGCGGCGCTTGTACCGGAAGACCCGGAACCGCAACCTATCGCGGCGAGAATCGTTAGTTGTAACACGAGCAACATCGCAAAGTGGCCGGGTCTCAGTTTCAGTTGGACGACGAGTTTGGAAGAGGCGAAGTGGCGAAATCGTGGTCGACTCATTAGCGCGATACCCGCACAGACAGAGAAGAGAACTTCGATGTCCCTGAAAGAAGCGTTTGATGATTTTTCAGAGAAGCAGTCCTGTGGTCCGCAGAATTGTTTCGAATGCGGCTAGCCGCACGAGTGGTGAAGGCTTTTGCCTCGAGGTAAGGTCTGGGGGCCAGAACGGCGGGCAATCGTGCGGTGGCTGTCCTACTCCTCCGGTCGTCGGTGTGAAGTCGCCTCGTCGTCAACCCAGTCCTCTTCCGTGTAGATCATTCCAGGGCGACGACCGGGAGCCGTGCGCATCGGCCCAGCTTGGTAGAGTCGGCAGGAACGAGGACCATAACAGAAGGTCTCGGTTCGATAGCGGCGCCGACTTGGATTCCACTGATCTATGATCATCTCGACTGGCATCCGGCATCCCCAGATGCAACTCCAGCACTTCTCCTGGAAGGTTCGCGCGGCAAGTCGCCGATGACCGCGCTCGCGGTATACCGCAAGCGGCGGTGGAACGCCCCGCCAAGGGGGTGGCGGTGGCTCGTCCTCGGCCTCAGGCAGTCCAACTTTCAAGTTGCTGACCTTGTAGAACTCAACCGTCTCCAACCGCGGATCCGGAATCGGCAGCGCATCGCCTGATACCGCGTTCCCGGCTCGAAAATGGTGTCTGGTGTGTGCGCCTTGCCCTACCCCGACGAGAAATTCCCGGGGTTCACTTCCGACCCTGCCGCGCACCTTCAGCGAGTAGCCCAGGTAGGTATGGCTGCGCTGATCGAACGAGCGGGTCAAACGGATCCGCGGTTGCACCGAAAGCAACACACCCTGCCACACAATCTTCTTGCCCTCACTGTTCTTCGACAGCGTCACGCCGCAAGCCTCTGCAATCTGTATTCGTGATGGAGTCCGCCCAGTATCGGTGTGGCCACGACTTGATGACCGACAGGAAGGCGGTGTCCGCAAGGTTTGACTCGCGAGTCGCCCGACCTCGGATCGGGAATGCCTGGTCCCAGGGAGGAATGTGGTCTGCCTCGGTTGTAGTGCCCCATCCACGATGCCAGGACTTTCCTCAGTGGAGCTACCCCGCTTCGGTGGACGGTGTTGAGCTTGCGGTCAAATTCTGTTGTTGCTGAATCCTTTCGTAGTTGATCGGTGAATGATAGTCGAGGGCGGAGTGGCGGCGAGGGGGGTTGTACCAGCCCTCGATGAAGTCGAAGATCGCCATCCGTGCCTCGGCCTGGGTCTTGAAACGGCGGCGCTCGAGCAGCTCGCATTCGAGCGTGGCGAAAAAGCTCTCGCACATTGCGTTGTCGAAACAGTCGCCGACCGAACCCATCGAGGGTCGCACCGCGGCTTCCTGGCAGCGCATCCCGAAAGCGATCGAGGTGTATTGAGTACCCTGGTCGGAGTGATGGATCACCTCGGCGGGGCGGCGTTGCCCGAGCGCCATGTTAAGTGCCGCCAGCACCAGTTCGGTGCGCAGCCATCGCCCAGCCGACTACTCTTCGGCTAAACGCGTCGAGCACCACCGCAAGATAGAGGAAGCCGGCCCGGCACTGGTTCAGTTTGACTCCGCATACGCGAGGCGCAAGCGTATATAACCTGAACCAGTGCCCGTCCCCGGAACACGCCGGGCCACGCCGGAGCCACTGGCATCCAGCCTTTCCGCGCTCCCTTTCCTGAAGTCGTTTCCTGAAGCAACGACGATGGCGCTTTTGCGGCGGAGTTGCACCGGATTGGCTGCACAGGCACATTCTTCGAGTTCCCTCCGGAACATTTTTCTTGTCCGGCCGGTAACATCAGTTTCTCTTTTGCCCGCCAAAAGAGTGTCGTCACGATATCAGACGAATCGTGCAACATTGAATGAGCTCAAAAGCAATCGCCACACCGACCTCGACCACCTGAACAACCTGAAAGCTCTTTCCTGGCTTTCTCCCGCAGAACTTACCTTGCTGGCGAGTGCGCTCACGCTCACCAACTTCAAACGACGCGCCGTGATCTTGCAGGAAGTTGCGCTCGCCTCCGAAGCGCATATTTTGTTAACCGGCATCGCGCGGATCACCTGCATGAACGCGCGCAACGAGCGCGTGACGGTCGCTTTGATCGCGCCCGGCCTGATTCCCGAGCTTCCGGCGTTGCCGATGAGCCGGTCCGGTTTCCAGTGCGAAGCTTACAATGATTGCAGAGTCGGTACCCTTAGCCTCGATAAGTTCGATAGCATCACTGAGAAATCCGCCGAGTCGGCGTTCAGGCATCTCCACGAAAACGATTTGAAGCAGTGGTATAGGCTGTTGCTGCGCAGCAGCACTTTTATGAATCTCAGCCTTCACGAACGAATCGCGATTACGCTGCTCGAACTATGTTCGGACTTTGGAATCGAGGAATCGCGCGGCACCCTGCTGAGAGTATCTTTCAGCCAGAAGGACATCGGCAATTTGGTCGGAGCCTCGCGGCCCCGAGTGACCGAACATCTGGCGCGGCTCGAGCGCGAAGCTTTCCTGGTTCGTCAGGGACGGCAACTCATTGTGCGGGTGGCCAAGCTCCAGGAGTCGATTGGGACGCATGCCAAATTAGTCAACCTGTCACCCTAGCTAGGGCGTTGTTTCGCATGGGTTAGACGCGTGCTCAATCGACGTGCGTGCTCGAGCGAAGCTTGAGACTATTGCGCCAGACGGGCTAAATGGCACACGGAGACTCATCTGGAGATTTCCGATGGTCGCAGAACCGCGAGCGAGGGTGCGAGGTTTAGGCGTCCTGGTAAGGTCACGCATCGGGCTGGCGCTGTTTTGCGGCGCCGGCCCGTTTTTTTGGCTTTCTTTCGAAGCGAAGACAGACTACTCGTTCCGCCTGTCGCAAATCTCACGCTGTGTGTGGCGAATTGCTGACTTCTGTGCAAAATCAGCAATTCGCCCCACACACACCCCGACTTGCGGCTCAGGACGATCACTTGCTGCCGCAGGACAATGTTTTCGGCCTCGAGTCTCGCTCGTGATTTCAGTCGAGTTCGCGCGACGAGCAGCAGCTTGATTAGAAACTTGACCATTGGGCAGTTCGAGTATCACAGTCCGACTGGCCCGTCACCCTGGATTAGGTTTTCGGTACCGATAGGTCAGATATACGGAAGCGCCGGAGTATCGGCTTCGAGCAGCATCGCTCCCGCCATCGCGAGCGTTTTGCGTTGCATCACGATATGCTGGCAAACCGTTTCCGCATCACGCAGCGCCCGATCGAGCGGGCTCCGCTCGGAGTAAATGGAAGCCGATCCCAGCGCGTCGTAGAGCATTCGTACAATCTCACGCGCGGCCTGCGCCGCATTCACCCGCGACAGCCACGAGTCCGTGCGTTCGCGAATGGTGGGCTGCTCGTTGCTCTCGAGGTGCGCCCATTCACGTTCCATCGCCACGAAGGCATAGGAACGAGCGGCGCCCAGCAGCATCTCCGCGGCCCCGATCACGCTTTGAATGCGTCCGCTGTTTCTCAAGGGGTGGCCGGAAGGGATCTCCACCCGATTTTTTACCGTCTCGACCGCATAATCGATCGCGGCGCGCGCCATCCCGAGCGGCACCCCGGAAACCTTGGGCAGGAAATTCGTGGAGCGGCGCCAGAGGACGCCCGCACGTCGCGCGGGCGGACGGATGTTGCAGAGGAACCGTTCGGGCACGAACAGGTCCTTTACGCTGTAGTCGCAGCTGCCGGTCCCGCGCATCCCAGTGGTGCGCCAGTTGTCCACGACCTCCACGTTTGCAGCCGGGGTCAGGAACCCGCACGTCACCGGCGTACCTTGGCCTTTTGCGACCGGCGCGCCATTTTCATAGAGCGTGCAGGCGAGCTCGACCACATCGGCATGCGTCACGCCGGAACCGAACGACCATTGTCCGGTGACTCGATATCCGCCCGCAACGCGCTCGGCGCGCCCGGAGGGTATTGCGCTGCCGGCAGTGATCATATCGAGGCGAGGATAAATCTCTCGCGCGGCTCCGTCTTCCAGGAACCCCGCAAAGAATCCGGAATCGCATCCGATCATCACGCACCAGGCGGCGGAAGCATTGGCTTTGGCGAGTTCCTCGATCACTTCGACCTGCTCAGCCGGACGCATCTCCGGTCCGCCCCATTCTTGCGGCATCATCAGGCGAAACATCCCCGCTTGCCGCAAACGCGCAGCCACCTCGCCAGGCAAGCGGCGCGCTTCTTCGATGGCGTCGGATTTCTCGCGCAAAAAGGCGTTCAAGGCGCGCGCGTTCGCACAGATTTCCGCGGCGGTCATCGCCGGTTCGACCGCTTCGCCGCTTTTTTCAATTGCTCGTGATGACATCGCGAAGTCCTCGAGCGTTGCGCGTATCAGCGAAGCCGGACCGGCATTTCCTTGATGCCTGCGACGAAGTTCGAGCGCATTCTACGGATTGGTCCGCTCGGCTCCGCGTTGGGATAACGGCGCAGAAACTCGGTGAAAAAGATCCGCAATTGCAGCTCGGCCAGGCGTGCGCCGAGGCAGAAATGCTGGCCGACGCCGAAACCCAACTGCGTGGCCTCCCCGCGAGTCAGGTCGAAGCCGAAAGGATTAGTGAAGATTTGCTCGTCGCGGTTCGCTGACACATACCACATGATTACCTTGTCGCCGCGGCGAATGGTCTTGCCGCGTACCACGCTGTCGGCGATAGCGGTGCGCCGCATATGCATGATCGGGCTTACGTAGCGGATGATCTCGGCGGCCGCAGTGCCGTAGAGAGCGGGATTGTCGGCCAGCCGCTGGCGTTGTTCGGGAAACCGGGCGAGCGTGATCAGTCCGCCCGAAATCGAGTTGCGCGTTGTCTCGTTGCCTGCGGCCACCAACAGGATGAATGTTCCAAGATACCGCTCCTTGCTCATTACTTCGCCGTCGGCGTCAGGATGGATGAGCATGCTGATCAGATCGGGGCCGGGATTAGCCACGCGCTCTTCCCATAGGCGCCCGGAATACTCGATCATCGCGCGGACGTCAGCCGCCGTCTCCTCGGGGCCTTTGCGGAGTTCCGGATCATCTTCGGCGATCATCGAATTCGACCAGTCGAACAGTTTCAGGCGGTCCGCCTGCGGGATGCCGAGCAACTCCGCGAGCACCTGGATCGGCAACTCGGCCGCCACTTCTGAAACAAACTCGCACTCCTTCCGTGCTCCGAGGCGGTCGAGGATGTTGCACACCCGATCGTGGATTTGTCCCTCCAGCGCCTTGAGCCGGGAGGGGCCGAAGCCCGGAGAGATCATGCGCCGATAACGGTTATGCTCAGGCGGATCCATGCTTATGAATGGAGCGTCGGTTTCCTCTGCTCCCATGCCGGCGGTGCCAACTATGTTCTCGTCGTAAATCCGATGCCCACCGTGCTCGCGGGCCGAGGAAAACACCTCTGGGTTCTTCGAGATCGCCACGATGTCGTCATACTTGGTGATGGACCAGAAGCCGCGGCCGTTTGTAACCGGGTTCCAATGCACAGGGTCCTCGCGCCGAAGCCTGGTAAAGACTTCGTGCGGCACCCCGCTGACGTAGAGGTCGGGATTCCCTAAATCGACGTCACCTGGATTCATTGCAGGCACACCTATTCTTCTTATGACAGATGTCAACCCAGATTACGCCCCGAAGGTGATGGTGCAACGGTCAGTCACGCGGCTCCGACCGCCGCAATCGGCTTGAGGTTAAATCAACGAAGACTTTTCCCGCGCGGTCGCGATGTTCGCGGTTTGTGGGCAACTGGACCATCGGGCAGGGCTCGGAAAGCCACTCTTCACTAACGTGCGCTTCTAAATCCCGAATGTCGAACACGCCCAAGGCAACAGCAAGGGCGAAGGACTAAGCGGGCAGGCGAATGGAACTAGTCCCATGTGATCGACTGAGCTAGGCGTCGCAATGGAGGCGTGAAACAGTTTCCCGCGCGCCCGAAATTGTGTCTCTAGAGTGTTTGAGCCGAGCAGACCCGAAAAGAAACGAGGGGTTCCCGTTTTGGGGAAACCCTCGCTCTTTCCTATCCGATACAATGCGAGCCGATGCCGTTAGACACCCCTGACCACCTTAGCAATCTGGTGCCCTTCGATCACTCATTTCCTCGTTTCGCGAGTTCTGCGGCGGCCGCGCTTGGTGAAATGGAGCCTAGCGCGGGATGAAGTTTTAAGTGAAGAAGGGCCGAGTCCTTTCGGGCCCGGCCCCCTTCCTACCTCGTAGCCAAATTACTTCTTGACCTTCGCCTTCCTCGCCGGTGCCGCCGACCCATAGCGTTTACTAAAGCACTTGCGGCATCGGCGATCCCGCCGCTTGATGAAACTCGGAGCCAGGTCATCGCTCCCGCAGTAGCGGCAAACCAGTTTTTCTGATTTCGACTTGCTGCCCGTATCCTTCCGGAGCAGCCGTGCGGGCTCAGACTCTTTCCGGTCAGCTTTCTTAGGGGCCGAAGATGGGGAGTGTCCGATCGATACTTTATGCCCGCTTCTGTTCGCCAGTTTTGGTTGTTCCATTCCTTCTAAATCTCCTTGAGCCGTAAGGGCTCGTCGGGATGTTTGCTCTGGTCGGCGCGTGAAGCGAGCGGTTTCTCCCAATTTTCCGAAGGTCTCCCGCAGAAGGGTAGAGGCCGGCTATTAGCGCGCGATCGACGGTCTGCTCGATCAAGGCGATTGGAAGGCGAATTGGACTGCCGGAATCGCTGCGGAAAGACCAGACCTGGTAAGAGCGGATATTGCCCGAAATCTCCCGCCGCACACGACTGGCTCCGTGCCGCGAATCGAGCAATGTGTGTGTTGTCGGGGCGCTCAAATCACGCGCTTCAAGGAGGACCTAGATATGAGTGTGGATGGTGAGCTGAAGGTCGCGAAACATCGAGAGAAACGATCAATGAAGCGGCGGGCACCGTCTATAGGCCGAGAGGAGCTCGCGGCGGAGATTGCGAGCCTGTCAAAGCTGGGCACTGACGAACTCCGTGAGCGCTGGAAAGCCATGTTCGGAAAGGCGCCATCGCGCGACATCAGTCGGTCCTTCCTGACGCGCGCCATCGCATATCGGCTCCAGGAAAAAGTTTTCGGCGGACTCAAGCCCTCGACCCAGCGCCTGCTGGCAGAGTTCGCCTATGACGGCGCTGCGGCACCGTCTCGCGTCGTGCAGTCCGGCGCGGTGCTGGTGCGTGAATGGCGCGGTATCAGCCATCAGGTAAGAGTTCTCGAAGAGGGATTTTCTCTCCGGGGCAAGCGCTATCGTTCGCTCTCGCAAGTCGCGTGCGAGATCACCGGAACTCGATGGTCGGGTCCCTTGTTCTTCGGCCTCAAGCGATCGCGAGAGGAGAGCCGCAATGGAGCACGCTAAGTCGCGAACACGACGCTGCGCAATCTACACGCGGAAGTCTTCAGAAGAAGGCCTTGAGCAGGACTTCAACTCGCTGCACGCGCAGCGCGAAGCGTGTGAGGCGTTCATCAAGAGCCAGAGGGGTGAGGGCTGGCGGCTCGTCAAGACCGCTTAGATGATGGAGGCCGTTCCGGCGGGACGATGGAGCGGCCCGCTCTTCAGCGCCTGTTGCAAGATATCCGGCGGAGACTCGTTGACGTGGTGGTGGTCTACAAGGTCGATCGCCTTACCCGCTCACTCGCCGACTTCGCCAAGATGGTCGAGCTGTTCGACGCGCAGGACGTTTCGTTTGTTGCTGTCACCCAGCAATTCAACACGACGACCTCTATCGGCCGGCTCACGCTCAACGTCCTGCTGTCCTTCGCGCAATTCGAGCGGGAGGTAACAGGCGAGCGGATCCGAGACAAGATCGCCGCCTCCAAGCGCAAGGGAATGTGGATGGGCGGAGTGCCGCCACTGGGCTACGACGTCCGTGATCGCCGGCTGGTAGTCAATCGGGCCGAAGCCACGACGGTGAAACACATCTATGAGCGATATCTCGAACTCGGTTCTGTCCGGCTCCTGAAGGGCGATTTGGAGCGCCGCGAGATCGTCTCCAAAGTCCGGGTGTCGAAAAACGGCGTGCGATCGGGAGGCCTGCAATTTTCGCGCGGGGCTCTGTACCAGATGCTGTCGAACCCGATTTATCTGGGCGAAATCCGTCACAGAAAGGAACGTCATCCAGGGCAACACCAGCCGATAGTGAGCCGCGGGCTGTGGGAGAAGGTCCAGAGACGCTTGCGCGATCAAGCCGCCTCGCATCGCGAACGCCCTACCAAAGCACCGCACAGCCCGCTTGCGGGTAAACTGTTCGACGAGAACGGCGAGCCCCTATATGTGCAGGGCGCCGTAAAAGGAGTGCGCCACTATCGCTACTACGTCTCGCGCGGATTGGTCAGGGGGTCAATACAAGATGACCAGCGCGGGTGGCGCGTAGCTGCACCCGAGCTTGAGCGAGCTGTGCGCGCTGCGGCTCAGAAGATTCTCGGTGATCGAGCCGCAATCGCCGGTGCGATTCAAGAACTCAACCTCGATGGGAGCCGATTGCCTTCGATATTTAAGGTCGCCAAAGCCTGGATTCAAAGGCTGCGGTCCGAACAGGAAGCCGCATCAGCACTGCCGCGGCTGATCGAACGCGTCGAACTCAAGCCGAGCGGCATTCAGGTTTCCATCAAATTGCCGATACCATCCGATGAAGGGCGTGATGCCGCGACTTCGAACGAACTTGCGCTAGCTCGATTCGTCCCGATGCGCATGAAACGGCGTGGCGTTGAGATGCGGCTGATAATTGATGGTGACGCCACACTAACGGCCCGCGTCGATCTACCGCTGCTCAACGCGGCCGCCCGTGCGTATCGATGGTCCAGCGATCTGCTGGAGGGCCGAGCAAGGTCGATCGGTGAGGTCGCCAGGCGAGAACATCTTACGAGCCGTCACGTGCGGCGCGTGATGCGGCTGGCGTTTCTGGCGCCAAGGGTCGTCGAGGCGATCGCCCAAGGCCGCCAGCCTGCGGAGCTCAGCACCATCGCAATGACCCAGAGAATCGAACTGCCCCCGCTCTGGAGCGCGCAACTGCAAGCTCTGGAACCCCGATAGACTCACGCGGGCGTAGTTGCTTGCGTCCGGCGTTCTTCCCGAGGATGCTTCCCCGCAAAATGTCGGCGGTTCGCAGATGGACATGCCAAAATCGCCAACAGAGAATCTTGATCGACTTTTGCCATCAGTCTCAGCCGTTGGCTTTCTCCGGGTCCACGGCCGCGCGTGAATCGCGCCACACGCGCCGATTTTATCGCTTCTCCAAAATGTAGGGAAACATGCCAGACTCTGTGGCGGAGAGGGGGGGATTCGAACCCCCGGAGCCGTTAGGCTCACGTGATTTCGAGTCACGCCGGTTAAACCAGACTCCCGAACCTCTCCGCGACAGACGAGCATCGATGTTTGCTCCGGCGCAGTCAAGCTGGACTTGTCTGACGCATTTCCGATCGCCGATTTTCCGATAAAACTGAAAATTTGCTAGCCTCGATTAGAGTTCTCGATCGAGCGGAGGTGCGCTTTTTTATGCCATCGAATTCGATCGCCGACCGATTCCCGATTTCATTCCACACGACGACTCTGGCGACGGTCTCCACGATTTCCCGCGAGTAACGCCTGCCACTTTGCACTGCTGAAGGAGGAACACCGATGTCCAACATTGAAAAGTATGAAAATCTGGTTCTCGGTAGTGGAGGAGCCGGTAAGTTCATCGCCTGGACGATGGCCGACGCGGGTCATCGCACCGCGATGGTCGAACGTCGATTCCTGGGCGGCTCCTGCCCCAACGTCGCCTGTCTTCCCAGCAAGAATATTATTTATTCCGCCAAGGTCATCGCGCTCGCGAGGCGAGGCGCCGAATTCGGCCTCAAAACCCAGTCGATGAGCGTCGAAATGGAGGTCGTGCAACGTCGCAAGCGGCGGATGGTTGAGGAGCTCCGTCAGATGCATGCCGATCGCACGACTGCGAGCGGCTCGGAACTGATCATGGGCAACGCCCGATTCGTTGCACCACGAACTGTCGAAATCGATTTGAGAGACGGCGGCAAGAGATCCATTTCCGCGGATCGCGTGTTCCTCGATCTCGGTTCCCGCGCGGCCATACCCGAGATTCCGGGACTGGCGGAGGCGAAACCGATGACTCACGTGGAGGCTCTCGACCTCGACAGATTGCCTGGACACCTCGTCGTGCTTGGTGGCGGCTACGTGGGCCTTGAACTCTCGCAGGCGATGCGCCGGCTTGGCGCGAAGGTGACTGTGATCGAACCCGGCCCACAACTCGCCGGCCACGAAGATCCAGACGTGGGCGCGGCGCTCCACGATCTATTCGTTGCCGAAGGAATCGAAGTATTACTCGGAACCGAAGTTCGCCAGATGGATGGGCGTTCCGGCGATCGGGTTCGAGTTCACACGAACGACGCACATGGCAAACGTACTATCGAAGGTACCGACGTTCTGGTGGCGACCGGACGGAAAGCGAACACCGATGGAATGGGTCTCGAGCTGACCGGCGTCCAACTCGACGCGCATGGCTATATCAAGGTCAACGAACGGCTGGAGACCACGAGCGACAATGTCTGGGCGACGGGCGATTGCGCGGGCAGCCCGCAGTTCACGCACGTCGCCTTCGACGACTTCCGCATCGTTCACGACAACCTGAACGGCGGCAATCGAACCACGAAGAATCGCTTGATCCCGTTCTGCATGTTCACCGATCCGGAACTGGCGCGGGTCGGACGAAATGAGACCGAGGCTCGTCGCGACGGTATCGAATATCGCCTGGTGAAGATGCCGATTTCCGAAGTGCTCCGCACACGAACGGTATCTGAGCAGCGGGGGCTCATGAAGATGCTGATCGCGAAAGACAGTGACGAGATTCTCGGCTTCACCGCGATGGGATTTGAAGCAAGCGAGATGATGGCTGCCGCGCAGACCGCGATGATCGGTCGGATGCCTTACACGATGCTGCGCGACGCGATTTTTACGCACCCGACCATGTCCGAGGGCCTGAACGTACTGCTAGCCAGCGTTCCAGCGAAGGGCACGCGAACGTCGGCGTGAAGCCCGTCGGCTGATTTAATCGGAATCAGAAGTGGTAAGGAGATCGAGATGAATAAATTAACTGGCAAAGTGGCAATCGTGACCGGCGCATCCCTGGGAATAGGAGCGGCAGTTGCCAAAGCGTTGGCGGAAGCAGGCGCGGCAGTCGCGGTAAACTATTCCTCAACCAAAGAAGGAGCGGAGCGTATCGTGTCGCAGATCACGCGCGAAGGCGGCAAGGCGATCGCGATTCAGGCTGACGTTTCCAAAGCGGCTGACGTAAGGCGGATGTTCGAGGAAACAAAAAAAGCCTTCGGTTCAGTCGATGTGCTGGTGAACAATGCCGGAGTCTTTCAGTTCGATCCGTTAGAGGCGATTACCGAAAAAGAGTTCCATCGCGAGTTCGATATCAACGTGCTCGGGACGATTCTCGCGACTCAGGAAGCACTTAAGTATTTTCCGCGCAGGGGCGGCAGCGTCATCAACATCAGCTCGATCGCGAGCGAAAATCCGGTGCCGAATTCCTGTCTCTACGCCGCCACCAAGGGCGCAATCGATACGATCACGATGGCGCTCTCGAAGGAATTGGGACCGAGAAATATCCGGGTCAACACCGTCGCGCCGGGTCTGATTGACACAGAGGGCAATCGCAAGAGCGGCTTTGTCACTAGCCCGGAGGGTGCTGCGGGAGCGGCAGCTACTCCGCTGGGCGCGCGGTTCGGCCAGCCCGAGGAAATCGCGCCAGTAGTTGTGTTTCTTGCGTCAGACGACGCCGCATGGCTGACGGGCGAGCGAATCAGCGTCTCAGGCGGCTTGCACTGACGATCGGCGAGCCGCCTGTGGGCGATTTTCCGATTGCGCCGGAATTTGCTAGCGTAAGTTAGATTTCTCGAGCGAGCCGAGGAGCCCGTTTTATGCCATCGAATTCGATCGCCGACCGAATCCCGACTTCATTCGACACCACCTTCCAGCGCTACTACGGGGTCGTGGCTCCCGATCTGCGCCGACTTTACGAAAATGCCAAGCGCGACCAGTGGAACGCGTCGAGCGATATCGATTGGAAGAGTGACGTTGACCTCGAGCGCGGTATCTTCGCCGACGAACTGATCGACGGTCACGGCACTCCTACCCTCGACCGGCTCGAGCCGAGCGAGTTCCAGCGCCTCAACGTCGAGTTTTCATGCTGGCGGCTTTCGCAACTGCTGCACGGCGAGGAAGGCGCGATGCTAGCGTGCAGCCAACTGGTCGACATGGTGCCCGGCAACGACGCCAAGTTCTTCCAGGCGACGCAGGTGGTCGATGAAGCGCGTCACGCCGAAGTGCTCAGCCGCTACCTGCTCGACAAGTGCGGCGGCAAGATCTATCCGATGACCGGGAATATCAAAACGCTTTTCGACTACATCCTCGGCCAGGGGAAATGGTTTATCAAAACGGTCGGGCTGCAGTTGCTCGCCGAGACGTTTGCCGTGTCGCTGTTCCGAATGCTGATGGAAACGGCCAAGGATCCGCTGCTGCGCGAGATTTGCCGGCGCATCCTGGCCGATGAGTCGCGGCACATGGGATTTTCGATCCTCAGCCTGCCCGACGAGATTCGCGGGCTGAACGCCGGCGACTTGCATGAACTCGAGGACTTTACCCGTGAGGCGCTGGTGCTGGTCATGACCGGACAATTTCCGGTCGAGGCCTACGAGACGATCGGAATGAACTCGGCCGACATCGAAGCCGTCCGTCATGCGCGCAAGCAAATCGCGCTGGGCAGCGAGTACGCACTGTTCCGCAAACTGTTCCGCCGCGAGATGCATCAGACCGTCGTCAGCAACATGCAGAAGGTCGGGCTGTTGAACGAGCGCACCTCGGCCTTCATGCGCGAGATGGGTATCAACACGACGCTGGCGGCTGCCGCCTGAGATGGCTACCGCTCCGAGTCAGAATCGCGGCCAAAAAGCGGTGACCGACTGGCGCGCGCAACTAGGTGCGCGCCTGGTCGCCGCGGACGAAGCCGTCTCGCATATCAAGTCGGGCGACCGCGTCTGTCTTTCGATCGCGCAGCAGACTCCGTTCGAGCTTTGCCCCGCGCTCGCCGGCCGCCTGATGGAATTGGAAAACGTCGTCGTCAATCATGGCGCCGCCGTGATGAACTGGGATTTGCCGGGACTTGGCGAACGCTTTCGCCTCGAGTCGATGTATCTGTCGCCGTACGACCGCGCGCTTTACCATCGTGGGGCGGCAGACTTCACGCCGATTGTGTACTACCGCGCCGGCCATCTGCCGCCCGCGCTCGACAACTTCAACGTGTACCTGATGACGGTGTCGCCGCCCGACGAGTACGGCTACTGCAACTTCGGCGAAGCGCAGATCATGTCGAAGCTGCTCGCGCGCAACGCTAATCTCGTGATTGCCGAGATCGACAAGAACTCCATTCGTGTCGGCGGCGACAACTCGATTCACATTTCGGAGATCGACTACTTCGTCGAGCGGACGATGGAGCTTCCGGTCATCAATCTGCCCGAGCCTGGCGAAGAGGAAGCGCGAAATATTGCGACGGTCTGTGCGATGGTCGCGAAGGAGCTGATCCCCGACCGCGCGACGTTGCAAATTGGCGTCGGCTCGATGTCGGGGATGATGTGCAAGCATCTCCACGGCCATCATGAGCTCGGGATGCAGACCGAGATTATTCCCCTCCACACCGCGCCGCTGGTGGAGGCAGGCGTGCTAACCGGCAAGCACAAGAAGCTGTTTCCGGGACTGGTTGTGGGCGCCGGAATCGCGCCTTTGACGCCGCGCGAACAGCTCGATTACATCGACGGTAATCCCGGATTCGCGCTCTACGATTTCAACACTACCGACGACATCCGCTTCGTCGCCCAGGAAGAAGGGCTCATCTCGGTTAACAATGCGATGGCGGTTGATCTGACCGGGCAGACCAACGGCGAATCGATCGGACCGCTGATGTACACCGGCACCGGCGGGCAGACCGCGTTCGTCGTCGCCGCGTGCCTCGCGGGCGGCAAGACGGTGATCGTGGTGCCGTCGAGCTCGATGGTCCAGGGCAAGCGCATCTCGCGCATCGTACCGGTGCTCGATCCGGGCAGCGTGGTAACATCGCCGCGCGGATTTGTACATCACGTGGTCACCGAATACGGCATCGCCACGCTGAAGGGCAAATCAATCCGTCAGAGGATCGACGAGCTGGTATCCATCGCGCATCCGGATTTCAGATCCGAACTCCGCGCCGAAGCGAAACGCCTCTACAAAGTCTGATCCGCCGGTAGTGGTCCGATTTGATTCAAGCGACTGGCGCCGCAAACACCAAAGGCCGGTAAAGTGCCCTGTATCATTCTCCTAGTTTTGGCGGTTTGGGGTAGCGTGGTGCTTTTCGGAACCTACCGGCGTTGGTCTCTCTTTGTAGACCCGCCATCGGGTTTTTGGTGGCGCGTTCTCTATGGCAACTTTCACTAGGCTAGAAAACGCTACGGAGAGAAATTTGTTATCGGGTATATGTATTTGATTGGAATTGGGTTGATCCTCTGCGGCTTGGCGGGTCTTCGATTCTCTCCGTGTGCTTGGTGAGGTTCGATTCGCGCCAGAGTCTCCCGATTTCAAAACAGCCCATATCGATCCGCGGTGCGGTAGTGCTCACACTAAGGCGCACTCGCAGTCTGCGATGATGAAAGTTTTCATAGGCGGATCCCGGAAAATCTCGAAGCTAAATTCCGAAGTCCGTCAGCGGCTCGACGATATGGTCGAGAAGCGCCTACCGCTCATGATCGGCGATGCGGCAGGGGCCGACAAATCCGTCCAGCAATACTTGCATTCAAAAGGCTATCGCGACGTCGAAGTATTCTGTTCGGGCGATCGCTGTCGCAACAACGTCAGTAATTGGCCGACTCGGCAGATTGCCGTCAATTCAAGCAGGCGTGATTTTGATTTTTACGCAACGAAGGACCTTCGGATGTCGGAGGAGGCTTCGATCGGCCTGATGATTTGGGACGGGGAAAGCGCCGGAACGCTGATGAACGTGCTGCGGCTGATCAGACAGAACAAGAAAGTAGCGATCTTCGAAGGCCCGAAACACCAATTTCGAGAATTGAAAAGCGACTCTGAGTGGAGAGACTTCTTTTCGGGCTGTAGCGACGAGGTCAGACGCCGAATCGAAAAGCTCTCAGCCTCCGATCCCAACGTCGCGGCGCCGGCTCAAGCTTCCCTCCTCTGATCGCGACCGCTCGGGTTACTCGCGGCGGAACGCGTACAGGCCGACGAAGCCCGGCGGACGCCATCCGCCGTTCGCGCACGCGTTGCACACCGTGTACTGCTTGTGATGCCCATCCTCGACCCCCGTCAGCGCGACTGCGCTCTCGGTTGATATGGGCTTGTTGCACGCGACGCAGGTCGCCGTCAGCGCCTTGTTCGCCTTGGCCTTGTCACTCGGCATCGCGTGCCCATCGCTCTTCTGAATTACATTTTTTCATTGGTACTAATACACTGGCAAAGCGCGGAATCAGGCCGGGAACACGATACGCGCGTTTTCGCCGAGCAGTTTGCGCTGCCGGGCCCGGCTCAGGCTTGAGATTGAATTTCTAATCAGATGCGGTGCTTCCAGATTTGAATCGACGTGCGGAAAATCCGAGCCCCATAGCACGCGATCCTCGCCCATCAGATCCATCACCGCGCCTATCGTCCGCTCTTCGGGCTCCGCGACCACCCACAGATTGCGACGGAAGTAATCCGACGGCTTCATTCTCGTCGGATAGGTCCAGCCGAGCAACTCATTCTTCTGATCCATCCTGTCCATGATGTAGGGCGCCCAGCCGCAGCCGGCCTCGACGCACAAGACCTTGAGGCGGGGGAAACGATCGAACAAACCGTCGGCAACCATCGTCATCGCGGCGGGAACCACCTGTGCAAATCCGCCGAGCGCGAATCCGAACACGGCGCGAAATTCGCCGGGCTGGTAAAACTGTCCGATAATTCCCGGCGGGCGGTTGAAGCGCACGATCACATGCAGGCAAGCAGGAATTCCCGCTTCCTCGCACTCGCGCCAAATCGGATCGAAGTCAGGATGCGAGAAGCGTCGACCGCCGACATTTTCCGGCGCCAGGAAGATTCCCTTGAATCCCAGCTTGACGCATCGCTTGAGCTCGACCAGCGCCGAATCGACGTCCTGAAGCGCGATATGAGCAATCGGAATGACGCGGCTGCGCACCGGGCTCGCGAAGTCGTTGATCCAGTTGTTGTAGGCGCGCGCGTAGGCCGCCGCGAGTTCGCGGTCCGCGACATCCCACAGAATCCCGACCGTCGGAAACAGCACGCCGGCGTCCACGCCCCATTCGTCGAGGAGCTTGACCCGGTCTGCCGGCAGATAGCTCGCGGGCGGGCATCCGTCCAAGTAACCCAGCCGTCCCGGGACGAAAAGTTCCTCGCGGGGCTGATTGGCGCCGCCCAGTCCAGCCAGCATCCCCTTCAAGAGCGGCTGATTGTCGACCATCAGGACCTCGAGCCCGTCGCCGGGATCCCTGACGATCCGAATAGCGCGATCGCGGAACTTCGGTTCGAGGTAATTTTCCCAGAGGTCGGGCGGCTCCATCACATGCGAGTCGCAGTCGATGACGATCGAATCCGCAGCATTCACCGCTCAAAATGTAACACGCTCGTCGACGCTGAACGAACCGACCCGCGTTACCGGAGGCTGATCGCGCGGGGCCGCCGTTTGGTGTAGAAACACTGGAGACGAGGGTTATATCAGATGCCGCTCAACGTCTATGCGTTCACCTGCGGATGGCTGACTCTACCGGCCGCGCTGTTGCTCGCGGGCGAAAAGGGAACCCTCACCGTGCCCGTTCCTTCATATCTGATCGAGCATCCGAAGGGACGCGCGATCTTCGACAGCGGCCTTCACGTCGAGACGCAGACCGATCCGAATCGCCGCCTGGGACGCCTGGCGCAGTATCACACGGTTGGATTCAAACCCGGTGAGGAGATCTCGGCGCGTCTCGAAACGCTCGGTGTGGCGCCATCGAAGATCGATTTCATCATCAACTCGCATCTCCACTTCGATCACTGCGGCGGCAACGAGCAACTGCCGAACGCGGCGTTGTTGATTCAGCGCCGCGAGTGGGAGGCCGGCCACAACGCCGAGCTGATCGAAAGCGTCTACTACGACCCGCATGACTACGACCACGGCCACAAGATGAAAATGATCGACGGCGAGCACGACGTCTTCGGCGACGGCACGGTCGTGTGCATCCCAACTCACGGCCACACTCCCGGGCATCAATCGATCCGCGTGCGAATCGGCGGCAATGAAGTCGTGATGACGGGCGACGCCTGCTACCTGCAGCGGACGCTCGACAACTTTCACCTGCCGACCTCGATGTACAATCGCGAGCAGATGCTCGAGTCGATACGGCGGCTGCGCGCGCTCCGCGATGCGGGCGCGATGATCATCACCGGACACGATCCTGACCTCTGGAAGACGATTCCGCAGGCGCCCGATCGGCTCGCAGCAATGCGCACTGCGGCGACAGCCTGAACGAGGATCACCGGGGCCGAATTGGCCGTCGACGGCGGCCTGACCCTCTAAATTGTTGATTTTCCCTCGTCTGAACTTAGACACCTGGTGAATTTCGACGCTTTGGCCTCGTCTATTGGTCTGGGCAACCCAAATTCCATGGAAATCCACGCTCAGATGCCCGAATGCAGCGAAATCAGCCTGATGCTAGGCGCGGCCGGGGACGGCGAACTCGAGCCGACCGCCTTGCAGCAGGTCGCGCATCACCTGGGTCGATGCGCCGCGTGCACCGGCGAGCTGTCCGACTACTCCAGGATCGGCCGTGAACTCAAAGCTCTCGCGGCCAAACCCCCACTCGAGGGATTTACCAAATCGGTACTTGATTTGATCGCAACGCTGGTCGCCGTTGCGATACTCGCTATCGCGCTGCACGGTGGCATCTTCAGCGCGAAGAGTACCGTCGTCGCGAGGTCGGTGCCCCAGATCGTGGCCAGCAAACCAGCTGTCATATCAGGCATCGCGCGACCGAAAAGTACCGTCGAAGTCAGCGTCGACTCGGCTTTCGTCGTCGAGGCTGGCTCCGGCGCTTTCAGTTCCATGAAAGGGCGGACGGAATCCGGCAAGATGATCGTCTTCAGCCTGCCGGGCGGCAAGACTCTGCACGTCCGGCCGCGTGCGATCGTTGGCAATATGATCGCGATGGAGGTCGTCCTGTTTGACGGCAAGCAGACGGCGATGACGGCAGATCTGAATCTCGAGAGCGGCGACACTTTTGCCCTGACCGGCGAGCAGTACGGAGCGGGCACGCTGGTCATTCGGATCAGTCCGACCACGACGGCCGCCGCCTCTCACAATCCACAAGCCTCGTAAAGGCTGGTTACTTACCTCCGGCGACCGAGCCGATCAGCGCGATTGCCAGCGCGAACGCGCCGATGATGCAGGTCAACATGATCAGCTGCGCGATCCCGTGCGCCGTCGACTGCTGACTCTCCGAAATCGGCTGCTCGACATGCGCGGAATGCGCCCCCGAATGGTATCCGCTGTGCGACGTATAGTAGATGCCGGTGCCCGGTATGCCGACCGTCTTGCGAATTCCCTTGCTGCCGACCGTGACGTGCGCACCGCGCATCCCAACCGTCAGGCTCGGGCCAGATTTTGAAACGTTGACCGATAATCCCGGGAAGATCGAAATGCGCCGATAGAATCTGAAGTTGCCCATCTCCCCCGCCTTCTCCTCTTATTGCCCGCCGCGGCGCGCGCGAAAAAACGCACTCAATATCTCCGCGCATTCGGACTCCATCACGCCGCCGATCACTTCGAATCGATGGTTCAGCCTGCCGTCTCTGCCGATATCGTAAACTGAGCCGAGCGCACCTGCCTTGTCGTCGCGCGCGCCGTACACGACGCGAGCCACTCGCGCATTCAGCATCGCGCCGACACACATCACACATGGCTCGAGCGTGATGTATATCGTCACCGCGGTCAGCCGGTACGTTTTGAGCGCCGACGCTGCCGCGCGAATCGCCATGATTTCCGCATGCGCCGTCGGATCGCCGAGCCGGATTGGCTGGTTAAGACCCGCGCCGACGATTTGCCCATCCGCAACCGCGACCGCGCCGACCGGAACTTCGCCATCCGCTTCGGCGCGGCGGGCTTCGGCAATCGCCTCTGCCATAAACTGCAAGTATTCAGCGTTCGCCATGTAACGTGTTGGAGCGGCTCCGGGAGCGCCCAATTAGCAGATTGACATTGGCGGAGCCTCGCACCAAGATCGGCGCATGGGGATCGTGACATGAAAAAATTCATCGTAATCGCGACTTTTCTAGCTTTCGGGGTTGCCAGCGTCGCCTTTGCCGGCACTCGCGTCCAGATCAAGGATAGCGACGAAGCCGCTGCCGAAGCGGATATGCACGCGCGCTTCGATCATCCGAAGACCGAAGTCGTCCCCAACGACCAGCTCAAGGTGGAGGTCACGCGGGACGTGATTATGCATTCGTGCTGCATGCCGCCAAACCTGGTAGTCACGGGCAAAATCACCAACGTCAGCAGCCGGCCGATAGACTATGTGCGGCTACATTTCGCGTTCGAGGACAAGGACGGCAAAGTTCTTCACGGTGAGAGCCTCTACAACCACCATGCCGAGAGCCTCGATGACGATCCGTACATTCAGAAAGTGCTGAACGAGAAGCCGCATTTCGACCCGATCCAGCCGGGTCAGAGCGACACGTTCGGTTTTTCGATTTCGTGCACCGAGCTGCCCCAGTTCTCGAAGGTCGAGTTGTTTTCGAACGACATCAAAAAGTAGTGCGGGCACTCGCCGCTATCGCCTGATGCCTGATATCGGCGCAATCGAACCGACGGCGCTCAAGGCCCGCCTCGATCGAGGCGACCGCGTCTTTATACTCGACGTTCGCGAGCCTGCCGAAATCGCGGTCGCGCCGTTTCCCGGCGCGAATCATATCCCGATGGGCGATATCCCATCGCGTCTGACCGAGCTGGATCCAGACCGCGAGACCGTCGTCGTATGCCATCACGGCGTTCGCAGCGCGCAGGTTGCAATGTACCTCGTGCGCATGGGTTTCGAGCAGGTGCTGAATCTGTCCGGTGGAATCGACGCATGGTCCGAGACCGCCGATCCGACAACCCCGCGCTACTAACGAACTGCCCAACGCGCAATAATGCCGAGTGGAAATCCCGCGATGACTTACCTGGCAGCCGCAATCCAAATGAACGCTGGCCCGGACAAGGCGGCGAACCTGGAACGCGCCGAACGGCTGGTCCGCGTCGGCGCGGCGCGTGGTGCAAACCTGGTTGCGTTGCCCGAGGTTTTCAACTGGCGCGGAAAGCGCAATGAGCAGGCGGCTGCGGCAGAGATGCTCGTCGGTCAGTCGCTCGCGCTGATGTCGCGCCTGGCGCGCGAGCTGCAAATTCACATCGTCGCCGGATCGATCACCGAACAGGTTGTCGGTGACTCGCGATGCTACAACACGTCAGCGCTGCTCGGCCCCGACGGAGGCCAGATCGCCGTGTATCGCAAGATTCACCTTTTCGACGTCGATCTTCCCGGCCGCGTCACGGTGCGCGAGTCGGACGCCAAGCTCGCCGGCGCCGAGACGGTTACCGCCGCAACCCCGCTTGGCGCGATCGGCCTCAGCATCTGCTACGACCTTCGCTTCCCGGAACTTTATCGACGCCTCACTTTTGCCGGCGCGCAAATTATCGCCGTGCCGAGCGCGTTCACGTTCCCCACTGGCGAGGCGCATTGGGAGCCGCTGCTTCGCGCCCGCGCGGTCGAGAACCAGGCGTACGTGATAGCGCCCGCGCAGTTCGGTCCCAATATTTACGGCTACAGCGATTACGGTAATTCGATGATCGTCGACCCATGGGGACGCGTGCTCGCTCGCGCGGCTGATCAGGAAGGCGTGGTGGTGGCGCCAATCGATCTCGAGTACCAGGATCGCGTGCGGCGCGAACTGCCAGCCTTGAAACACGCGCGACTGCGAGCCGATCGGGAAACCAAATGAACAAAACAAAACTCCGTCTTCTAACTGTGGCGCTCGCTCTTTCGATCAATGCACCCGCGTTCGCGCACGATATGGCCGCGATGGGCGATATGGACGGCCACGACTCCGCGCCCAACGCGATGGGTGGTCAGATGGGCATGAGCGCGCACATGGTGATGACGGACTTGCGTCCGCAGACGCCGCAGGACGTCGAGCGCGCACGCGACGTGATGGATACGCTGCGCCGCGCGTTGACCAAGTACCACAATTACCGCGTCGCGCTATCCGAGGGTTACCAGATTTTTCTGCCGACCGTCCCGCAGGAGGTTTACCATTTCACCGACTACGGCAACGCGGCACAGGAATACAGCGGCCATTTCGATCCGGCCCATCCCGGTTCGCTGCTTTACGTGAAAAATTCGAGCGGTGAATACGTCCTGGTCGGTGCGATGTACAGCGCGCCGCCCTACTACACGCCCGATCAGCTCGACGCGATAATTCCGCTGAGTGTCGCGCGCTGGCACGCTCACACGAACATCTGCCTGCCCAACGGAATCACGCTCAACGACGTCTTGCGCGGCGACGTCGGCGCGTCTCATCTCGACATGCCTGGCATGCTGCCAGTGTCGTCGAGTGCGTCGGCCCCCGCTATCAATCAGCGCCTCGGGTTCCTGGCCGACGGACGCTTCGGCTTCACCGGCAAAATCGCCGACGCTGCCTCGTGCGAAGCGTCAGGCGGTCATTTTCTTAAACAGGCATTCGGCTGGATGGTCCACGTCTATCCATTCAACGGCGACGACTTGAAGGTCGCGTTCGGCATAGTGGTGCCGAAGCCTCCCGCCAACTGACGCAAGAGCGCGTGCCACGACTCTCCTGAAAAAACGGCTTGACGGCAGACGCCCGCTCGGGTTAAGCAGGCTTCGCGTCGATGACTGAACGGACTGGTACGGGTAAAACTGCGGAATTGTGGCTGTGGATAGAATTTCGGTTCGATAGCTGAATAAAACCGCATTGGACTCCGCGCTCCGTGACTCACCGCTATTTCGCGGGTAGTATCTCTGACGCCCGAGTGTCTTTGTTTGCGCTTGAAGGATTTTTGTCATGGCTGATGGACCGTTGATTGGTTTTCGAGTCCTGGATCTGACCGCCGTCATTTCGGGGCCGTTCTGCACTCAGTTGCTCGGCGATCTCGGCGCGGACGTAATCAAAATTGAACCGCCCGAAGGCGACTTGATGCGCCGCAATGTCGGCCCGCAACGCGGCGGACTGACTGCGGCGTTCCTGAACTTCAACCGCAACAAGCGCAGCATCGTTATCGACATCAAGAAGGAGCACGGCCGCGACCTCGTACGCCGTCTCGCGGTGAAGGCCGACGCCCTGGTCGAGAACAATCGCCCCGGCGTCGCCGATCGCCTCGGAATTGGCTACGCCGACATTCGTCGCGCCAATCCCAAGGTGGTCTACTGTTCGATTTGCGGCTTTCCGCCCAAGGGTCGACTCGCCAATTTCCCCGCCTACGATCCCGTCATCCAGGGCTACTCCGGCATGGCATACGTTCAGGGCCTGAAGGCCGGCCAGCCGACCGCCGTCAAGATGGCGCTTGCGGATAAAGTCAGCGGTATGACCGCGGCGCTGTCTGTAGTTAGCGCGCTGCACGCCGCGCGAGCCCGCGGCGTCGGCCAGTACATCAAGGTCCCGATGCTCGAGGCGATGATGGCGTTTACGGCCAACGATTCGATCTACGGATACACCTTACTGCCCGAAGATGAGTTCAAGCATCTCGCGCCCAAGAGCACCACGCTCGATCCTTTCAAGACGAAAGACGGATGGCTCACGATCGCGCCGTTCACCGACGCGCAATCAAAGCGGCTGGCCGAAGCGGTCGGTCATCCCGAATTCTTCCCGGACACGTCGGATCGCGCAGAGCGCGGGCGCAATTTCATGCGCGGCCTTGCAAAGCTTTTCCCGGAAAAAACCACCGCCGAATGGCTCCCGGTGCTCGAGAAGGCCGATATTCCATGCGGTCCGGTCCACAACTACGAAACGCTGCTGCAGGATCCTGAGATCGTCGAGAACGAAAGCTTCTCGGTTTATGAGCATCCGAGCGCAGGGAAGGTACGCACGGTGAGTCCGGGTGCGCGATTCTCGGAAACACCGATGAAGATGTGGCGGATGCCGCCCAAGCTCGGCGAGCATACGGACGAAGTCCTGCGTGAAGCAGGAATCGAGCGCAGCCAGGTCGAGGAACTCCGAGCCGCGAAAGTAATCGTCTAGTTCCGGCTCCGAAAATCTCACCTCTCTCGTCGGGTGAAGTAATTCCCACTCAAAAAAGTTCTAACAGGGACGAAGTCCCGCATCTTTGTCTTAACACTGGGTGCAGGGGTCACCCCTGCCCAGGGAAGTGTGAAACCCACGGTGGATTTCACATTCAATTTAGTGATTTACTCTTCCCCAACTACGTGAACATCTCGGGCTCGCGCGATCTCAGCCACACCAGCCCGCGATACATGTAGTGAATGAACGACGCGCCGGTGACTGCCACCGTCACGATTAGCAGCGCGTTGAAATATTCGGGCCAGTAGTTACCCGCTCGCGCCAGCACCGCGATCACGCATCCGAGCTGCAGGAACGTGCTCAGCTTGCCGAGATAGCTCGGACGGACCGGCACCCGCTCGCCGGTGAAGAAGGAAATCATCAGGTAGCCGACGACGATCACGATATCGCGGATCAGCACCACGCTCAGCAGGTAGCCGGGCAACTCACCGTCGATCGTAAGAACCACGAACGCCGACACCAGCATCAGCTTGTCCGCGAACGGATCGAGAAACGCGCCCAACTCGGTACGCGAGTCGAACCATCTGGCGACCGTGCCGTCCAGCCCGTCGGTTATCGCCGCCGCAGCGAAGACATACAGCGCCGCCGTGTAACGTTGGCGGGTCAGAAACGTCAGGAAGATTGGAATCGAACCCAGCCGGCACAGGGTCAGGAAGTTGGGCAGGTTCAGCAGATGGCCATACGAAACGGCGGGTTCGCCACTGCGATGCGGTTGGAGGCGAGTCTGTGAAGGCGCTGCCATCGTCGATCGGTTTATCCGCGCGGTCAGATTGCGGCGTCCGCAGCTTTGCGCAGGCGCCCCGCTACTGGCGCACTGACGCGAGCCCGCACCGAAACCAGCCCATCGCGGTATTCCTCGCTTAGCACTTCTCCGTCCCGGCGCGCCATTGCCACCAGGTCGCCGCGCCGGGCCGGAAACGTGACCGATACTTCCTCGCGCGAGCCGCCAAGATGCCGTCCGATGGCCTCGAGCAAGTCGTCGAGGCCTTCGCCTTTCAGCGCCGAGATCGAGACCGCGTCGTGCGCTCCGTTGCCATGCGCCGGATGCTCGGCGAGGTCGGCCTTGTTCATGACGACGATACGCGGCGCGGCGCCCGCGCCGATTTCCTGTAGCACTTCATCGACGATCGTCATCCGTTCGGCCGCCAGCGGCGAACTCGCATCGACGACGTGCAGCAGCATCGTCGCGGTGCGCACTTCCTCGAGCGTGGCCTTGAACGCGTCGATCAGCATATGCGGCAGGCGATGGATAAATCCCACGGTGTCGACCACCATCACGTTCATCTTACCGGGCAGCTTGAGGCGGCGAATCGTGGGGTCGAGCGTCGAGAAGGGACGATTGGCGACCTCGACGCCGGCGTCGGTGAGTGCATTCATCAGCGTCGATTTGCCGGAGTTCGTGTAACCGACGAGCGCGACGGTCGGATAAGGAACCTCGAGACGGCGCCGGCGCTGAATCGTGCGCGTGCGCTCGACCTCGGCCAGCCGCGCCTTCAGGCGCGTGAGCCGCTCGCGCAGCCGCCGCCGGTCAACTTCGAGCTGCGTTTCTCCGGGTCCGCGCGTGCCCACGCCGCCGCCGCCTGCGCCACCGCCGCGAACGCGCGAAAGATGCGACCACTGTCGGGTCAATCGCGGCTGCAAGTAGCTGAGCTGCGCGATCTCGACCTGCAGCTTGCCCTCGAGCGTATGCGCGCGCTGGGCGAATATATCGAGAATCAACTGGCTGCGATCGATCACGCGAATCTTGAGTTCGTTTTCGAGATTGCGCGCCTGCGCGGGGCTGAGAGCGTCGTCGAAAATCGCAAGCGACGCGCCCTTCGCATGCGCCAGCTCGCGCACCTCGCCCGCCTTGCCTTTGCCAATGAAAGTGCGCGAGTCAGGAGCTTTGAGGCGCTGGCGAACGATTCCTGCGACGCCGGCACCGGCGCTCTCGGTCAGGGCTTTGAGTTCGTCGAGCGATTCTTCGCTGCCGATTCCGGATTCGGTACCAAGTTCGATTCCGACCAGGACGGCGTTTTCGTGATGCTCGTGGGCGACGTCGTAGGACTTAGCCAGGTGAATACCTCGATCGCAGAAAATCTGTAGTTCGATCCTATCAGATACCAGCAACCCGAGGTACGCCGCGTTCTTATCTCAACTCCACTGCTCCCGGCGCGATAATCTGCTCCATCTCGGCAACGAATGTCTCCGTTGGCGTCACGCGATAGCTGTCGCCCAGCAGCATCACCGCCTCGCGTCCATCACCGAGCCCGAGATGCAAATACGTCATCGACTTGCCGCGATACCGCGCGAGCATCGCCTTCAACGCGTCGAGGCCGCCGTTTTCGAGCCGGCTCATCGGCGCCGTGATCCTTACTTCGCGGATCGAATCGAGCAGCGCCGAATCCAGCGGCAGCAGGCCTTCGAGGATAATCTGCGCGCGCTCGTCGTCAACGTCCAGCTTGCCGCGCGCCACGACGGGCCCGTCGCCCATGATGATGGCCTCGAACTTCTGATAGGTCTCCGACCATGCGATCGCCTCGACCGCGCCCTCGCGATCCTCGAGCGAGAAGGTCGCGTAGCGCTTGCCCGACTTGTTGTTCTTGAGTTTTACGGCGTGGATCACGCCGGCTATCTGGACCGGGCTGCCGTCGGGCGCGGCCGCAAGGTCGGCGGTCGTGACCTTGCTGATGCGCGCAAGTTCGCGTTCGTACTTGTCCAACGGATGAGCCGTGATGTAAAAGCCGAGCGCCTCTTTTTCGAATTTCAGTTTCTCGCTCGCGTCCCATTCGGGAATCGACTCGCGTGCCGCCACCTTCGGCACCTTGATTGCGCCGCCGAACAGTCCGATCTGGTTTTTCTCGGCGTCGCTCTGCGCCTTCTGCGCGAGCTTGATCGCATTCTCCGCCTCGGCCATCAACGCGGCGCGCACCGCGCTCACTGAATCGAAAGCGCCGCACTTGATAAGAGCATCGAGCACGCGACGGCTGATCAGTTGTGCGCCCACGCGCATGCAGAAATCCGCCATGCTCTCGAACGGGCCGTTGGCCTCGCGCTCCGCGATAATCGCCTCGGCCGGCTTGCTGCCGACACCGCGAATCGCAGCCAGGCCGAAGCGAATCGCACCATCGGCGACCGTGAACTTGACCCGGCTCTGATTCACGTCGGGCGGCAGGATCGCAATCTTCATGTCGCGGAGCGCCGCGATATTCTTGTAGGTCTTGTCGACGTCGTCCATGTCGAGCGACATCAGCGCCGCCATGAACTCGTGCGGAAAGTGAGCCTTCAGGTACCCGGTCGTGTAGGTGGTCAGCGCATACGCGGCGGCGTGCGAGCGGTTGAATCCATACGATGCGAACGTTTCGATCTTTTCGAAGATCGAGTTGGCGAGCGCCGCGTTGACGCCGTTTTTCTTCGCGCCGTCGATAAACCGCACGCGCTCCTTTTCCATCACGACCTTGTTCTTCTTGCCCATCGCGGCGCGCAGGATATCGGCCTGCTCGAGCGAGTATCCCGCCAGTGCCTGCGCCGCGCGCATCACCTGCTCCTGGTACACGATCACGCCGTAGGTGTCGGCCAGCACTGGCTCCAGGAGCGGATGATCGTACTCGACCGGCTCCTTGCCGTGCTTGCGATCGACGTAATGCTGGACCATAGTCTTGCCGTCCTGGATCGCGTCGAGCGGCCCCGGACGAAACAGCGAGCCCGCCGCAATCACGTCGTCGAAGCAGGTCGGCTTGAGCTCGGTGATAAACCGGCGCATCCCCGAGCTCTCGAGCTGGAAGACTCCGACAGTGTCGCCGCGCGAGAGCATCTTGTAGGTATCTGCGTCGTCAAGCCGGAGGCGGTTCAGGTCCGGCGCCGTCTTGCCACCGGCCTTGATCAGCGCGAGCGCGTCGGTGATCAGCGTCAGGTTCTTGAGCGCTAGGAAGTCGAACTTGATAAGCCCGATTTCCTCGACCCCCTTCATCGAATACTGCGTGATCGCCAGCGCGGCTTCGTCGCGTTCCTTGTCCACGTACAGCGGCACCAGGTCGGTGAGCGGCTGATCGGAAATGACAACGCCCGCTGCATGGCGCGACGCGTGACGCAGCAGGCCTTCGAGCTTGAACGCGTAGTTGAAGAGCTCCGGATGGAGTTTGCGCTCGGCCTTGAGCCGAGGCTCCATCTCGAGCGCATCGGCGAGCGGAAAATCGCGGCCCTGCTTGGGCGCCGGATACAGCTTCACGATCTTGTCGGTCTCAGCGAACGATAGTCCGAGCACTCGCCCGACGTCGCGAATCGCCTGCTTGCCCTTGATAGTGCCGAACGTGATTATCTGCGCCACGCGATCGTCGCCGTACTTCTTGCGCACGTAGTCGAGCACCTCGTCGCGCCGCTCGAAGCAAAAATCCACGTCGATATCCGGCATGGACTTGCGCCCCGGATTCAGCCATCGCTCGAACAGCAGGCGATGCTCGACGGGATCGACCTCGGTGATTCCCAGCGCGTACGACACCAGGCTACCGACGACAGAGCCGCGGCCCGGACCGACCGGAATTCCAAGCCCGCGCGCGTAGCCGATAAAGTCGGCGACGATCAGCATGTAGCCCGAGAAGCCCATGTCGCGGATTACCGGAATCTCGCGGTCGATGCACTCCTGGTACTGCGACTCGTCGAAGTCGACGCGCCGCGCTCGAATCTCCGCGAGGCGGGCGGTCAACCCGTCGCGCGCGCGAGTTTCCATCTCGGCATCGAGGTCAACGCCGGGACCCGACTTGAAAATCGGAAAATGAAACTTGCCGAACTCGAATTCGAAATCGATTCGCCGCGCAATCTCGACGCTGTTGCGCACTTCCTCGGATTCGGCGCCGAATGCGCTCGCCATCTCGTCGGGCGTCTTGACGTAGAGCTCGTCGGTATCGAAACGCCAGCGCGTTTCATCTGCCATCGTCTTGCCGGTCTGGATGCACAGCAGGACTTCGTGCGCCTTGGCGTCGTCGCGATGCAGGTAATGGCAATCGTTGGTCGCGACGAGCGGCAGTCCGACCTGCTTGCCGATTTCGCGCAGTGCCTCGTTGTACGGCGAATGGAGTTTGTTGTCTTGGAGTTCGAGATAGTAGCGGCCGGGAAACATTTTGGCGTACGACTCGGCCGTCTCGCGCGCCTTATCCATGCGATCCTGCCGCAGCCATCGCGCGATCTCGCCCGATAGGCAGCCCGATAGCACGATCAATCCGTCGGACAGCTCCGCGAGCACGTCCTTGTCGATGCGCGGTTTGTAGTAGAGGCCGTCCTGGTACGCAGTGGTGAGCAGCCGGCAAAGGTTTCGGTAACCTTCGCGATTCTGCGCGAGCAGTATCAGGTGGAAATTGCCGCCGCCGTCGAAGTCGTCACTGCGCGGAACTTGCGTGCGATCGGTGCGCTTGCCCGGTGCGAGATAAGCCTCGCATCCGATGATCGGCTTAATCCCGGCCGCCTTCGCCTTCTGATAGAACTCGACCGCGCCGAACATGTTGCCGTGGTCGGTCATCGCAATCGCTTCCATCCCCGACGCCTTGGCGTGATCTATCAGCGGCCCGATTTTGTTGGCGCCGTCGAGGAGGCTGTACTGCGTATGGACGTGAAGATGGACGAAACTCATAGCGGCCCCTCCCCCTGCACCGGACTCGCAGCGTGTGCTGCTGGCCCGTTCCCCGCACATCTATACTGCTCGCGCGCGTCGCCGGCGATTCGGTGGCGACGCGCGCGAGCAAACCAAAACAACTACTTCTTCTTTTCGGCCGCCTCCGGCTTCTTGGCAGCTTTGTCCTTGTCGCCGCCGCCCTCTTTTGCCGCCGCGCCCTCGGCGGGAGCAGCAGCCGCGGCGCCTTCTGCGGGCGCAGCACCTTCGACGGCAGCGCCTTCGACCGTTTCCGCGACCGCGGCAACCGCGACTTCCGCAACTGTCGGCGGCAGCACCGTGACCACCGGATAGTCGGTGTCGAAGATCGGCTTCACCTTGTCAGGGAACTTCACGGCCGAGACGTGAATGACGTCGTGGATGTCGATGTCGGAAACGTCAACCTCAATCAAATCCGGAATCTCAAGCGGCAAGCTTTCCACCGTCGCCGTACGCTCAAGCGGCGCCAGGATTCCGCCATTGGCGACGCCTTTCGCCTTGCCCGTGAATTTGAATGGCACTTCGACGCGAATCGGCCGGTTGAGATCGACCTCATAAAGATCCGCATGCAGGATTTCGCCTGACACGGGCGCGCGCTGCACGTCCTTGAAAATCACATGCTTGCCGTCGAGCTCCGCGGTGCTCGATTTCAGCTTAATGATGCGGGTGTGCGCGGCGGCCGAAATCCTGGCCTTTAGTTCCAGGCGATCGATCGCGAGTGCCGTCGGCGCTGTCGTTGGTCCGTATAAAATCGCAGGCACGCGGCCATTGCGCCGCAGCGCACGGCTCTGACCCTTGGGTCTCGTGTCGCGTTTCTCGCAGGCTAGTTCACCGGTCTCCATTGTTTCCTCGCTTGATGGCTCGCGCGCTCACGCAAAGAGCGAGCTTACCGACTCCTCATTATGAATTCGCTTCATCGCTTCCGCCAGCAGGCTCGCGACCGACAGCCCGTGCAGCTTGGTGAGCTCGGCCTGCGTCTTGGCGCGCAGCGGAATCGTGTTGGTCGTAACAATTTCTGTGATGTTCGATTTATTCAGGCGATCGCACGCCGGATCCGACAGTATCGGATGCGTCGCGACGGCGATCACTTCCGACGCGCCGGCGTTGGCGACCACCTTGGCCGCCTCCGTGATTGTGCCGGCCGTATCGATCATGTCGTCAACCAGCAGCGCGATCGAGTCTTTCACTTCGCCGACCAGTTGCATCTCGGCCACTTCGCTGGCGCGCCGGCGGCGCTTGTCGATAATCGCGAGGTTCGCATTCAGCCGCCGTGCATACGCGCGCGCGCGTTCGACGCCGCCCGCGTCGGGCGACACCACCGTGACCTTCTTTCCGTCGGTGCGTTTGCGCAGGTAACTGATCAACACCGGCATCGCGTACAGATTGTCGACTGGAATGTTGAAGAAGCCCTGGATCTGACCGGCGTGGAGATCGATGGTGAGGACGCGATTCACTCCAGTGGTCGTGATCAAGTCCGCGACGAGCTTGGCGCTGATCGGCACTCGCGAAGCTACTTTGCGATCCTGCCGCGCATAACCGAAGTACGGGATGACCGCTGTGATCCGGCCGGCCGATGCGCGGCGGAGCGCGTCTGTCACCAGCAGCAGTTCCATCAGGTTCTCGTTCGGCGGCGAGCAGATCGACTGGATGACGAAGCAGTCGCCGCCGCGGACATTCTCGCGAATCTCGACCATCACTTCGCCGTCGGGAAAGCGGCCAACCTCGGCTTCACCCATCTTCACGCCAAGGTGCTCCGTCACCTCGCGCGCGAGCGCGGGATTCGAGTTCCCGGTGAAAACTTCGAGTTGGTCCTTGACCCTGTCCGACATCTTCAGTTCCCCCGCGTCGCGATCGTCATGTGATTCATCAATTGTCGCAAATCACCGTTAAGCTTGGCTGGGCGGGAAGGATTCGAACCTTCGAATGCCAGGTCCAAAGCCTGGTGCCTTACCAGCTTGGCGACCGCCCAGCGCATTTGGATTCAAAGCGGCCTGCGCCCGCGCTCTCTTCCCAATCACCACGTTAAAACTGACAGCCGGCGAAACGCCAAGTAGGCGCTCAGCCGGCGAATCGAGCAATCCAATCTGTTCGGACCGAACCGCCGCGATACTGCACCGCACAATGTCGCGGCGAACCTGCCCGGACTTTCGACTTTAGCAGCCAACGTGCAGGAACTGCGATGTTATTGATGCGGTTTTTCGCTGTCAATGCGCGGCTCCCGCAGCAATGCACAGCCTCGGCGCGCAGGCTCGATTTATCGCGATGTTTCTGTTGAGTGCTCCTCTGAATCGTCCAGGGTCGTCGCTGCAAAGACTTTCGCAAACGGCGCGCGCCTTTGAATCCTGGTCGCCGCATCTTGGGCCGCCTCGGTCGAATCGAACACGCCAAAGACCGCGCCGCCGCTGCCCGACATCTGCGCCGCACGCGCGCCCGAATCTTCAAGTAATCCTTTAAGGCGACGAATCTCCGGAAACTGCGAGACCGCGACCGCCGCCAGGTCGTTTACCGTCACGTCCGCCGAGATATCGCCGCGCACGATCGCTTCGATGTGCTCGTCGGGCGCCGCACCACTCCATCCCATCGGCTCGAGCGCGCGAAAGACCGCAGCGGTCGAAACCTCGAACGGCGGCACGGCGATAACAATCGGGATTTGCGGGACTCCTTCTATTGCCACAATCCGTTCGCCGATTCCTCTCACGCGCGACGGCCGAGGATCGAGAAAGAACGGCACATCTGCGCCGAGCGACAGCGCAATTCGACGCAAACTGTTCGCCGAGGTTTCGTCCGTGAGCTGCGCCGCCCCCGCCATCATGCACAATATCGTCGCGGCGTCGCTCGATCCGCCGCCGAGTCCGGCGCCGACCTGAATGTGCTTTTTCAGATCGATCTGGACGCCGGCAATCAAGTCGAACTCGCTCATGAATGCGCGCGCAGCACGAGCCGCCAGGTTGTTCTTGCTCCTGGCGAGTTCCGCGATGTTGCAGTTGACGGTGACCGAGGGCTCGTCCGCGGCGCGAATCTCGATCCGAATTTCGTCAGCCAGCGAGACCGGCATAAATACCGAGTCGAGCTCGTGATAGCCGTCGTCGCGGCGGCCGGTCACGCGCAGGAACAAATTTATCTTCGCGCACGCGCGCCCGGATAGCTCAGTTGTCATTGCAGAAATTATCGAGGAGCCCGTGGGACGCCCGGCAATCCGCGCGGCAGCGACGCGTCCTCTTCGGGGCGGCGAAACGCGCGGCGGGAATCCTGCTGAATCACGCTGATGAAGCCGAGCAGCGTGATCACCAGCCCGGCCAACACCATCGCACGACCTGCCAGAAATGCCGCGTGATAAAAATCCATGCGCGCCGTCGCGTACGACGCCCGCCGCTGCTCCGCCGTCAGCGGTTCGAGGACGGCGGCGCCGCCTGCGCTCTCGTCGAGTTCGTCGAAGCTGCGATAGTCCGTTCCAGGAGCGGGCTGCGCGCGCGCAATCGTCATGCGGCTGTAAATCTGAGTCCGTTGCTGCCCGATGACCCAGTTGCCCGCGCCCAGCAGGATCAGCGCGAGGCCGATCATAATTTTCCAATCAGTATAAACGTCGGGAAGCTTCATTCGGTAAAGTCGAGACTAAGGCGCGGCAGCAGGGAAAACAATGCCGCCCGCCGCGATCTGTTCACCGGCGCAGGTTTTGTTGCGCGGCCTGATCGCTAGCCGCTATCATTACTGGACAACCTCCTATGCCAGCTGAATCTCGACACAATTCCGGCGAGTTTGCGCCGACTGCCCCGGCCAAAGACACGCGGCTTGACGCTCTCCTCAAGCGTTTCGACGCGGGCGAGATGCGGGCGCTGGCGCAGCTGATCACGATGGTCGAGAATCGGGCGCCCGAGTCGAGCGCGATCATCGAGGGAATCTACGCCAAGACCGGTCATGCGCAGGTGGTTGGAATCACCGGGCCGCCGGGCGCTGGAAAATCGACGCTGGTTAACCTCCTGATCGCGAGGTATCGCGCGCTCGGCAAGAAAATCGCGATTCTCGCTATCGATCCGTCGAGCCCGTTCTCGGGCGGTGCAGTGCTAGGCGATCGCGTCCGCATGACCGACCACTACAAGGACGCCGGCGTTTATATCCGCAGCCTCGCGTCGCGTGGAAGTCACGGCGGACTCAGCCGTGCCGCGCGCGAAATTGTCAAACTGCTCGACGCTTACGGCTCCGACGTGATCATTATCGAGACCGTTGGCGTGGGACAGACCGAGCTCTCGATCATGGATCTCGCCGACACCACCGTCGTCGTCACCGTGCCCGAGGCGGGCGACGGCGTGCAGGTGATGAAGGCCGGTCTCAACGAGATCGCCGACGTGTTCGTCGTCAACAAAGCCGACCGTGAAGGCGCCGACCGGGTCAAAGCCGAGCTGGAACTTAGCGTGCATCTGCGCTCCGGCGAGGGATGGCGCCCGCCCGTGCTGCTGACGCAGGCCGCGGTCGACAAAGGCGTCGACGCGGTCGTCGATGCGATCGCGAAGCATGGCGAATACCTCCGCGAGCATGTCGACGCGGCGCGCGAGTCCGAACGCCGCACGCGCGAATTCGTCGAGGTGCTGTCCGCCGAACTCGAGGAACGCACCGCACGCGCCGTCGCCGACGGTGGCGCGCCTGGGGTGCTCAACGAAGTCCGCGCGGGCAAGCTGAATCCTTACAGCGCCGCGCGTCGTATAATTGAAGACCGTAAGTCGTTGATCGATTTGCTCCACAACGGCAGCTCGAAGCCTCGCGACAACTGAAATCAAGTTTCGGAATGGCGACCAATCGAAAATCGAAAAACGAAGGACGCCTGTTCGCTATCGGCGATATCCACGGATGCCCCGACGAACTCGCCGCGATTCTGAAGTCGATCGCGCCCGCCGCCGGTGACACCGTGGTATTCGTCGGTGACTACGTCGACCGCGGCCCGTCGGCGCGCGACGTTATCGAGCTGGCGCTGGACCTCGAACGCGGCAAAGCGGAATGCGTGTTTCTGAAGGGCAATCACGAGGACATGATGCTGTCGTTTCTTGGCATGCCGGGAAATTACGGCGAGTCGTTCCTCTTCAACGGCGGCATCGCGACGCTCGACAGCTACGGCGTGCACGAGGACGATCTCGAGGACGCCTTCGCGCGCCTGCCCGATCCGCATCTCGACTTCATGAGCCGCCTCGCGACCAGCTATCTGCGCCCGCCCTACTTGTTCGTCCACGCCGGCATCATGCCGAACCGCCAACTAGAAGAGCAGCAGACCGAGGACATGTTGTGGATTCGGCAGGAGTTCATTTTCAATCCGCACAAAATCGACGCGACTGTCGTCTTCGGCCACACTCCGATGCGCGGCGTGATGATCGATCTGCCGTACAAACTCGGCATCGACACCGGCCTGGTTTATGGCGGCAAGCTGACCTGCGTCGAGTTCACCGAAGGAGCGCTCTACCAGGTCCAGCGCGGACACAAGTCGGTCAAGACGCGCAGCATCCCGCTGCGCTGAACGCGAGGTGTTCGCGGTCTTTCGCGGCTTCCCCGCTCACGCTACATTTGACGATTCCCGGTGGCGACGTAGCTCAGTTGGTCAGAGCATGCGGCTCATATCCGCAGTGTCGTAGGTTCGACTCCTACCGTCGCCACCAATCAGATTTCTTAATCAGCGACAGCGCCGACATCGCCGGCGCTGGAATGCTCGCGAACCGCCGCGAGATTCGCATCCGGGGCGGGCCGTGGGCGAGCGGCGGCGGGTGGTGCATCAAAAATCAGATCGCAGGCGCGAATCCACAAGTACAGCGTGATCAACACCATCATCGGGCCTTGCGACGCCACCGAACGGACGTTCATCCATTCCGAGCGAATCGGCAGATACGCGATCACGAACGCGAGATGACTCATCACGACCTGGACCATGTAGCAGAGCGCGAGCAACAGACCCCATGCGCGGTGCGCAAAAACTCCGATCGCTATCACCGCAAATATTCCCGCCTCGATGAACAACACCAGCCGCGCCTGGTTTCCATTGAATCGCACGCCAGCGAAAATAGTCTCGATCGGATCGACCAGGTCGACGTCGCCGACGCGGACGAAAGCACTGATCGCCAGGCATAGCGCCCATAGCATTGCGATAACGGCGAAGACCCGAAGATCGACGGGCCATTTAATTTGTAGTTGACGGAATTGACGACCGGTTTCCATCTGTTGTTCAGACGCTATCAGAGCGACACAAGACCTAACAAGACTAATCAAATTATCATCCAGCGACGTTACTGAAACCAGACGTGCGATCGTTCCGCTTGCTCACATCGGCGGGCGTCCACGATAATCGCCGCGATGAACGGAGTACATGACATGGGCGGGATGGACGGTTTTGGGCCGGTCGTTCGCGAACAGAACGAACCTGTCTTTCACGCCGACTGGGAACGGCGGACTTACGCTCTCGTCAACCTCGCGATGGCTGTGGCGAAGAGCAACGTCGACGAGTTTCGTCATGCGATCGAGCGGATTCCGCCCGACCGCTATCTCGCGTCGAGCTATTACGAACGATGGATCGCGGCGGCAGAGACAGTCCTCGTCGAGCACGGCGTTGTGACGCGAGCCGAACTGCTCGCGAAAGAAGATGCCGCGGTCAACCCCGAATTGATCGCAAATGCCGTCGCGACTCGCGGTCCGGCTCCGGTCAAAGACAAACCCGCAAAGAAACCGCCGCGTGCGCGCTTCGTCAAAGGCGCTCGCGTGCGCGCCCGTAACATAAATCCGTCCGGACATACGCGTCTGCCGCGATACGTGCGCGGCAAAACCGGAGTCGTCGAGCGCGATTGGGGTGTGTTCGTGTTCCCCGACACCAACGCGCATCACGCGGGGACCAAGCCGCAACATTGCTACTCCGTCGCGTTCGACGCGCGCGAGCTGTGGGGCAAGTCGGCGGGCAGCCGCGAGCGGATTTACATAGATTTGTGGGAAGACTACCTGGAACCGATCGCGTCGAAGTCGAAGCCGAAGGCCGCGAAACGTACGACAGCGCACTATACGGGTAGATTCTAAAAAGATGAGCGGGGATCATCATAATACTGACGACACCGGGCCTGCTGCGCGTGTGAAGGCTCTGGAAGCCATCCTCACCGAGAAAAGACTGATTGATCCGGCTGCTATCGACGCGATCGTCGACAACTATGAGAATCGTGTCGGCCCGCGCAACGGCGCCCGTGTCGTCGCGAAAGCGTGGACCGATCCCGCGTATCGCAAGCGCCTGCTGGCGGACGCCACCAGCGCCGTGGCCGAACTTGGGTTCGCGGGTCCCGAGGGCGGCCATCTGATTGCGGTCGAAAACACCGACCGCATTCACAATCTTGTCGTATGCACGCTCTGCTCATGCTACCCGTGGCCGGTGCTGGGCTTGCCGCCAGTTTGGTACAAGAGCTTTGCGTATCGCTCGCGGGCAGTCAGCGATCCGCGCGGCGTGCTCGAGGATTTCGGACTCGAGCTCGCGCCTGATGTCGAAGTGCGCGTATGGGATTCGAGCGCCGAGATTCGCTACCTCGTCATTCCTGAGCGCCCGAAGGGAACCGCGCGGATGAGTGAAGACGAGCTCGCCGCGATCGTCACGCGAGACTCGATGGTCGGAGTGGCGAAGGTCGAAGGGCCGCGCAAGTGAGCACTGCGGCGCTGAACAAGTTGATCGAGGCGGCGCGGCTCGATCCCGATCACGTCTTCAGCGCGCCGTGGGAGGCGCGCGCTTTCGCAATCGCGGTGCAGCTTTCCGAATCCGGGCATTTCACCTGGGACGAATTTCGCGATCACTTGATCGCCGAAGTCCGCGCCTCAGACCGAATCCGCGCCCGCGACGGCACCTCAGATCACGGCGAATACTACGATCATTTCCTGCACGCGCTGGAAAAGCTGCTCGACGAAAAGGGAATCGCGCGGTAGCAGGCTACGCGTTCTTGCCTTGCTTGCCCTCTACCCACTGGAACATCAGCGACTGGTAGTACTCGATGTTCTGGCCAAGTAAAAAAACTTTCGGTACTCCCTCGATCTGCGCGTAAATCGCGGTATGGGTCGGGTTTTCGTTGCCGAACGCGAGCTTGATCGGCTGCGGCTTGTCGGGCGCCTCGATCGTTATCACGGCTTTTGGATGGTCGAGCCCGAATTGCGCGAGGTCGTTCGAATTTTCCGACACAACCTCGACCGACTTCGCACTCGTCAGCAGCGACACCATCGCTTCCATTAGATCGTGCGGGACGAATTTTCCCGGCGGCGCTACCAGTTCGTACAGCTTGCCGTCCTTGGTCTTCTGAAAACGCAGCGACTCAGATCCGCTCGCAACGGTGATCGCGTCGATACCGTTGCCGAGCTTCAACAAGCTCTCCTCTTTCTGCTGCAGAGCGCCAGTCGGCTTGATAGTCGGCTGAATCCAGAAATAAATCGGCAGCAGGATGAAAAAAGCGATGGTGTAGAAAATTGCGGGACGCGCGCTCACGCAAAAAACCTCCGGCGCACCAGGACCGTGATTGCGATCAGGAACAGGATCGCCGGCTCGGACACCGACCCCAGAACCAGCAGATGGCGCGCCTCCTGGTCACTGATATAGAAAGCCGCGGTCTCGCTTTTGTTAAGCCGCTCGCGACTCGCAATCAGCATCTCGTCGCCGGCCAGCTCGTTGATCAGGCTCACCGCGAGGTCGCGATTACCCAGCATCTCGATAAACTGGTTCGACGCGAACGCCGAACTGCCGATCCCCACCAGCCGCGTCATCTGCTGCACCGGGATGTGCGGATTCGACGCCGGGGTGAAATCAATCTCGGAGGCCACCGGAATCGGCCCCTTGAGATCGCGTCCCGCCTTGTACTCGGTGATTCCCGTGGTCAACGCGTTGGGATCGCCCGACGCCCAGCTTTCATGTGACGACGACAGGAACTTATCCGCCTGCGCGATCTTCAAATCGTCCGGCGCGGTTGCGCCGACCGCCCCGGTCACCATCACGCCGCGCCCCAGCGAGAACACCGCCGGCGCGGTCATCGAGCGGCTCATCGGATTTTCTTCCGAGCGAAGCGGAATCTGCGTCGTGAGAATCTCGCCCGCTGTCAGGCGATACGCGGGATCGACGACCACCTGCGGAATAAAGTCGAGGTAGTACTTTTTCAGGAACTCGACCAGTGTCGGCGAGCCATATGGATCGATGATCGCGATGTAATGTCCACCGTGACCCAGGTACTTCGCGAGCGCGGCCAACTCCTCAGGCAGGAAATCCTTTTGCGGGCCGAGCGACACGACCACTTTCGCGTCGTCGGGCACGCCGCTGGCGAACAGCGACACGTTGTCGATCGAATAGTTGTTCTGCTCGAGCAGCCCGCGCCATTGCGAGTAGCCAAGACTGCGATCGGAATTAAACAGGTCGCGCTCGCCGTGACCGATCGTGAAATAGATATGCTTGTTGGCTTCGGCGGAAATCTGCAGGATCGCGGGAATCAGCTCGTCGGAGCGCGCGTTGTCGAAGTCGCGGCGCCGCCCCTGCGATTCCACGATCACCTCGCCGTAACTCGACACGCCGTACTCGCGCGCCATCCCGGGCGCCTTGTTGACGTCGATCACCTGGTAGGTCAGGCGCGGCGTGAATGCTGCCGCCTGGAACAACAGGTCCGCGAGTTCGAGATAGGCGGGATCCTCGGTGCGCACGAACGCCATCACCTTGATGTTGTGACTCAACCCGCCGAGCACGCGCTTGTCGAAATCCGAAAGCGAGAATTGCTTCTGCGGGGTCAGGTCCCAGCGGACGTTGCGCGTGGCAATTATCGCATTGAGGATGAACAGCACGGCGCCGAACGCGATCACGGTGTAAAGCAGGATCGCATAGTTCACCCAGATCGAGCGGCGCTCACCCGTAGACGAATCCTTTAGCGCCGGCCCGTCCACTTGCGTGCCTCCATCGAGCGCTGCGTCAGAAACAGAAAAAATATGATGAAGAAAATAAAGTAGGTAACGTGAGAGAGATCGATCACGCCCTTGGCGAAGCCGCCAAATTGATCGAATAGCGAGAAGCTACGGACCAATTCGAGCCACGAGTTGGTAAACGCCGCCTCATTCCAGTTGAGAATCCAGAAGAAGAGCAGCGGCAAGATCGTGCCCATCCCCGCCATCACCTGGCTCTCGCACAGCGACGAAATGAAAACGCCGAACGCGACAAACGCGCATCCCATCAGCAGCACGCCCAGGTAACCGGCAACCAGTGGGAACAGCGGAAACCAGTGGATATTGTAAATGTAAACCGGGTACAGCATCGTCAGCGCGAGCATCATGATGAAGATCGCGACCGACGCCAGGTACTTACCCCCAAGTATTTCGCCGTCGCGCAGCGGATACGTGTACAACAACTCGATCGTGCCGAGCTTCCGCTCCTCCGCGAACAGCCGCATCGTGATAAACGGCAGCGTCAGCAGCAGGCATAGCCGGATATCGGTGAACAACAACGACCAGTAGTTCTGAATTATGTCGTGCGCGAACGCGATCGTGACGAAGAAAACCAGGTCGGTGTACGCATAGTAGCCCGCCAGGATCAGGAAGATGCCGGTCAGCACGTATACCAGCGGAAATGCGAAGTACGATCGCAATTCCTTGCGCGCCACCGCCAGCATCCGGCCCACCGAAAAGCCCGTGCCGGCCGCGCGGATCGCGGCGCGACGGGTCTCGGTCGCGGATCCCGCGACATCCAGCGTGGCTGCACCGTTAGACATCTACTACCTCAAAGCTCATTGAATTCGCGCGCGGCTCAATCAAACCCGCTCTTCCTTTGTGACGAGCCGCATGAACAAATCTTCAAGACTGAGCGCCATCGGCTTGACTTCGAGCAGGCTCCAGCCGTGCTGCACGACGCACGCCGCCAGCGCAGAGCGGACTTCTTCGCCGTGCCCGCTCGAGTACGCCACGAACGAGCACACACCGTTGGCGCTGCCGTCGACCGGCCGATCCTCGAGACGCTGCACGAACTTGACGGCAGTCAACGCCTCGCGCACCGCCGGCGACGGCCCCGCCACTGTGATCAGCGTCTGGTCGGTGCCTTGCAATTTCGCGGTCAGCTGCTCGGGCGTATCCTGCGCGACGATTCGCCCCTTGTCGATGATCACGACGCGCCGGCACGTCATATTGACCTCCGGCAGAATATGCGTGGACAGCAAGACGGTAGAATGACCGGCCAGCGAACGGATCAGGTCGCGGATTTCCACCACTTGCCGCGGATCGAGTCCGACGGTCGGCTCGTCGAGAATCAGCACTTCGGGATCGCTCAGGATTGCCTGCGCGATTCCGACGCGCTGCCGATACCCCTTCGACAGCTTGCCGATGAGCTTGCGCCGAACGTCCTTCAGCCCGCAGGTGTCGAGCGAGTACTCGATTCGATCGCGCGTCGTCTTCGGATCGATCTCCCGCACGCGCGCGCCGAACTCCAGCAGCGCATCGACGCTGAGATCCGGGTACAGGACCATGTTCTCCGGCAGGTAGCCGACGCGCCGCCGCGTCTCCAGCGAATGCTCCGCGACGTCGAGGCCGCCGATCAGCGCGCGTCCTGACGTCGCCGGAAAAAATCCCGTCAGTATACGCATGATCGTCGTCTTGCCCGACCCGTTGGGACCCAGCAATCCGATGATCTCGCCCTTCTCGACCTTGAAGGAAACGTGGTTTACGGCAAGCGTGGCGCCGAAATACTTGGTTAGCTCCTGAACCTCTATCATGAAGCGTGCTCTAGCCCGTCCCGCGCGCGAAATCGGGGATTCCCGCGTTCATCGGCGCCGGGCTATCGTGCATAATTCTCAATGTATTGCAAATCGCGGCCGACCAGAAGTGCGATCCCCGGCATTTTAGGGACGGCTGACCAAGGAAGTCAATTCAGTTTTTTCCGTGCGCCGATGGGCTAATCTGTCAGAGACACGCGCTTAGGAGCTCCGGTGATTTAGATGGCACGACTGCTGATTGGCGGATTGATCGTCGCGATAATCGCAGCGCTCATATTCTTTTTCTATTCGAGCAGTTATCGCACGCGCGACGACGAGCAGACGCAGCAGATCTCGCAGCTTAACGCCGAGGTGAACAAGCTTCAGACTGAGAACGAACAGCTCAAGGCCGAGCTGTCGAAAGTCCAGGGCGAGCAAAACATCCTCGCCGCCCAGAATGAAGAGATGCGCAAGGCAATCGCGAACTTCAAGGCCACCGGCAAGATGCCGGTGATTCCTCCACCGCCGAAGTAGCCGGAGCTATCCCGTTCACTCCTCCTTATTTTGCTCCACCTTCAGCAGGTAGCGCTGCCACTCCTGCACAAACCCCAGCGCGCGCATATCCGGCATCCTGTCCAGGTAAATTTCGCCGTTCAGATGATCGGTTTCGTGCTGTATCACGCGCGCGTGGAAGTCTGACGCGACGATCTCGACCGGCTCTGCGTCGCGGCCGAGCGCCGTCACTCGCAACTGCTTGAATCGTGGCACCCGTCCGCGAAGATCCGGCACGCTCAGGCATCCCTCCCAGTCTTCGACGAAGCTTTTATCGAGGATCGTCACGACGGGGTTGACGAGCACCGTCAGCGGCACTTCCGGCATATCGGGATGCCGTGGATGGTCGTGGACTTCGAGCACCGCAAGCTGAATCGGCAGATGCACCTGCGGGGCGGCGAGGCCGACGCCGCTGTATTCGTACATTGTCTCGATCATGTCGTCGATGAGCTTTTGAAACTCACAAGTTTTAATCCGATCTTTCGGCACCGGGCTGGCTACCGTGCGAAGCGCCGGAAATCCAAGACGTGCAACTTTCAAAATCATCGCGTAACCTCACTGCGCTGCGTCGATGAGCAAGAAAAATGATTGTAGCAACACCCTGCTCTCGCATACATTATACCGGCACCGATAGCCGATGAAAGAACGCCGTAAATCCGTCTGGACGCCTCGCCGCGTCGTTGCAGCGATCGCTCTAGTTTTCATCTTTGCGTTCATCGCGATGTGGACTTCCATGCCCGCGCGCGCCGGCGGTGGAGCGGCGATTCAATCGACCACTGTAGTGGCGCCGCCGGTACACTCGATCGCGGTACGAAAGGGAATCGTCTATCCGTTGGAACTGCCGCCGGTAACCGAGACTTCGGGTCTTATGCCGCATTCTCGCCGATCGCACGTCACCGATCCCGTAACCTATCGCGAGCGCAAGAACGCGACCGCAACCGGCTCGACGTTCGAGGATCTTTCATCGGTTGGAGTCCTCCCGCTGACCACGACGCCAACTTTTGCCAACAATTTTCTCGGCCTGGCAGCCCCGGACTCGCAGTGCACTCCCAACTTTTGCGAGCCGCCCGACACCCAATTGGCGGCGGGACCAAACCATATCGTTGAGGTGGTCAACGTTGTCGGAAGAATCTTCGACAAGACGGAAAGAGCCTCAAGACATTCAACCTTAACACCTTCTTCGGCGTTGACCCTTCCTTATTTTCCAGCGATCCGAGAATCGAATACGACACCATTTCCAATCGATGGTTCATCTCGTTTCTGACACTCGACACCACTGACATCAGCACAGCTCAAAATGGCTTCTGGAATCTTGCGGTCTCGATGGATTCGAACCCGCTCGACGGCTTTTTCACTTATCAGTTTGAGACCTTCGGCGACTTTCCCGATCAGCCACCGCTCGGATTCAACGACGACAAAGTCGTGACGGGCGGCAATTCGTTTTCGTGCAACCCGGACTGCCTGGACGGGCCGTTCGAGGGCAACGAATTCATGGTCTGGAACAAGAGCGAGCTTCTGGCCGGTGCCGCGACCATTGATATGAATTTTTTTGGCCCGCCGGAGGACGCCACTCAGCTCCCGATCATTCCGGTAAAGAGCCGCTCTTCGACTTCGACGCCCTATATGGTCTCTGCCCTCGGCACCGCCCTGAACGTTTGGTCGGTGACCGGCGTTCCAACCGCGAGCACGATGGCCGCCGCCACCGACACGGTGCTGACGATACCGGACCTCGCTCTTCCTCCCAATGCGATCCAGGAGGGAAACTCGAACAATCCGCTCGACACCGGCGATGGGCGTCTGCTCGATGCAGTCTTTCGCGACGGACTTCTGTGGACGTCGACGAACACCGCGTGCAAACAGAAGGGAGACACGATCGGGCGAGGCTGCCTGCTGTTCATCGAGGTGATGGCGGGTGTCCCAAGCGTCATCCAGGATTTCGCGTTCGGAACGTTAAAAACCTACTACTACTATCCTTCGGTCGATCTCGACGTCTCGGACGACCTGATTACGTCCTTCACCCGCTCGTCGTCCACCGAATTTGCGTCGGTGTATGTCGATGGGCGGCTGGCCGGCGATGCGCCCAACACTCTCGGAACTCCGGTGCTGGTTAAGGCCGGGACCTCCAGCTACGACAGCCCAAATCCCGAGAGCACCAATCAAAACTCGTTCCCGTGGGGCGACTATTCAGGCGCCGGCATTGACCCAACGGATCAAACTGCGATTTGGGTCGGGGCGGAATATGCAAACATCCCGTCGCCGCAATCGACGCAGAATTGGAGTACGTGGATAGCAAAGGCACGCGTCGAGAATCCGCTCGGGGCCGACGCCCACTCCCACGGCGACCGCCACACGGTCGGCGACGCCAACCGCAACCGCCACGCCGACGCGGACCGCCACTGCCACACGTACCGCAACTTCGACGCCGACGGTCACCGCAACCTCTGTCGCCAGCGCAACTGCAACCAGGACTGCCACCCCGACCACCACCGCCACGGCAACTCAGACCGCCACTGCGACGCCGACGGCTACCGCGACGGCGACGAGCACCGCGACTGCGACGAGTACATCGACTTCAACCGCAACGGCCACGATAACTGCGACGCCGACGATCACTGCGACGCCGACCGCGACTCCTACCGCCACGTCAACAGCGACCGTTACGGCAACGGCGACAGCCTCTTCGTCGCCGTCGACGTCACCTTCCGCCACGCCCGACCGGCACCGCGACTCAGACTGCCACGACGACTGCGACCGCGACTGCCACGGCAACCTCCACTCAAACCACAACGGCGACTGCGACCGTGACAGCCACTGAAACCGCAACTTCAACCTCGACTGCGACCGCTACCGCGACTTCGACCGCGACGCCAACGACCACTGCAACTCCGACTTCAACGTCGACGCCCACTGCAACTTCAACGTCGACGCCGACTGCAACCGCAACGCCAACGACGACGACAACTGCGACGGCCACGGCGACCGCCACTCAGACTGCGACTGCCACCGCAACCCCGACTCCCACGCCACCACCGCCGGGAACTCTGTCCGTCTCCGGCGCCCTCGATTTCGGCAGCGTGAAAGTCGGCTCGCACAAGAGCAGAAAGCTCAAGGTCAGAAACAAAGGAAAGTTCCCGCTTCAGGTGACAGTCGGAACCCTCGCGTCACCGTTCACCGTCACCTCGGGCAGCGGCACCTTCACCCTGTCCAAGGGCAAGAGCAAAAACGTAAAGGTCGAGTTCGCACCAACGGTCACAGGTCCAGCACTGCTGCAGATCTTGAGCATCACGAGCGACGACCCGAATCATCCGTCGGCGAACATCACTGCCACCGGCTCCGGAAAGTAATTTCGCCGGCTCCGCGCTAACCCAGGATAGTGTGAAACCCGCGGCCGGTTTCACATACTATCCGTTGCCATGCCCACCCACGCCGTAGTCGTCGGCGGCAGCCTGGCCGGTCTCTGCGCCGGCCGCGTCCTAATCGACTTCTTCGACCGCGTCACCGTCGTCGAACGCGACCGCTTGCCCGACGGAGTCGCCGACCGCGCCGGCGTGCCGCAAGGGCACCAGTATCACTACCTGATGCTCCGCGGACGGCGCGAGTTCGCCCGCCTGTTCGACGGCCTCGACGCGATTCTCCTCCAACGCGGCGCGCCCGTGCGCGAGCCCGGCGTCAACGTCGCGGTCCTGTCAGCATCAGGATGGTTGCCACCGCGACGAGAGTTCCGCCTTCCGGGAATACAACCGACTCGCGCGCTGATCGAGTCATCGGTGCGCGAACTCGTTCGCAAGCTCCCGCGTATCGAGATTCTCGAGCGCACCGAAGTAACCGCTCTCACGGCGACGACGGCCAGCGGCGCGATGCGATGCACCGGCGTCGAGATTCGCTCGCGCGACGGCGTCGCACGCAGTCCCGCTCTGGGAGCTGACTTGGTCGTCGATGCGAGCGGGGGCACTTCGCACGCCGACGCGTGGCTCAAGAAACTCGGCCTCGACCCTCCCGACGAAACTGTCGTGGATGGAGACTACGGCTACGTCTCGCGATGGTATCGGATGAAGGACGGTGCGAGCTGGCCGCCGAATTGGTGGTGGACGCTCGGCGTCAACCTCGGTCCCAAGCCGCCCGAGCACATGATCATCGCGATTCTCGCGCAGTTCGAGCTCGGCAAATGGTCGCTCTCGATGGCGGGGCTCAACGGTCACTATCCACCCGACGATGATGCGGGTCTGGCCAGGTTGGCGTCGCGACTGCGCTCGCCCGTGACCGCCGAGATGCTGAAGCTGATGGAGCCGACGTCGGCGTTCTATTCGAGCCGCGCGACGCGTAACCGATGGCGTCATTACGAGCGATGGCGTTCGCGACTCGACGGCTTCCTCGCGATTGGCGATTCCGCCGCAGTGTACAATCCAACCGCCGGCCAGGGGATGAGCGTGATCGCGCTCGCTGCCAACGAACTGCGCGAATGTTTGCGGAAATATGGCGCGTCGAATCCGGAACTGGCGCCGCAGTTCTTCTCAGCGTTGGCGAATGCGCAACGTGACCCATGGCGAATCTCGGTGGGCAACGATCTTCGCCTGCCAGGCACTATAGGCCATCGCCCACCGTCGATTAGATTTTTAAACTGGTATCGCGATCGAGTAGCAGCCGCCGCCATGACAGACGCGGTTGTCCGCGACAAAATGGAAGACGTCTTTCAGATGATCAAACCGCTATCAGCTCTGTACGAGCCCGCGATGCTGCTCCGCATCGCCGTCGCCCAAATCAACCCCGCTCGAAATCACAAAAGAGCCATTCCAACCCAAATGCCTCCAGCTATGCCGGACTAGCCGCGAGTGCCACGACTCGAATCGCGCGTATCAATTTTGTTCCTCGATCCGAGCGGACAGCCCGCCAATCATCGCGACAGTCCTGGTTATTTTTGCCTTGTAGCTCGGGTCACCACCGCCGTTGTATGCAGCCGCGCCATTTATGAGCCGGTCTCGATTTAGGTCCTTACATTGGAAAGCGCTGTCTCCGGCCGTTGCGTTGATTTTATAAATCAGGAACGGAACTCCCCAGGCGTAACTCATCGTCGGGTTGAACCCGGCGCTATCGTGCCCAGCCGGTCTGGATGACAGATTCGAGAGATTCGCAGCGGCCGGAAAAGACTGATTCGACGCAACCGCATCGGGCAACTCATACGCCTTGTAGTTGGGAGCAAGCCCCGGACGTCGCACAAACCGGTCCTGTGGGGGAGAACTATTCGTCAATTCTCGCCACCACGCGTCACGTGGGTTAGCGCATTGCATGGGATCCACCTTCGCCGAGGCGTGGGCACCGTTAGCGTGTCGAGACTCCACCCATGAAACCGCGCGGATGATGACGCTCAGACGAGCGAGGCCGGCTGCATCGAGATCGCTCGCGCCGGACCTCAGCCCGAGGAACGAGTTCCAGAACGTCAACGCATCGCGCGCCAACCGTTCTACCTTGCGCCAGGCAGCCGCTTCAGCAGCAGAGTCGCCACTGACGCCTGCTACTTCCGACGGCCGGAGTGTTGTTGCCGGACTCTTCCTTCCAGCTTCACCGCTCTTTCCCTTGGCCATGTCCCCCCTTGGAACTTGCCTAGTTGCTCTGGAGGCCTGCGGTCTTCTGGCGGATTATGCTGACGAGCTTGTCGTAGCCGTCGTTGTTGAGCACGCGATTGAACTGGTTGCGGTAGTTGGCGATCACGCTGATCGCGTCAATCGTGATGTCGTAGATTTTCCACTCGTCGCCGTCCCGGCGCATCAGGTAGTTGACGGCAATCGGATCCTTGCGGTCTTTCAACACAACGTCGCTGTAGACCGTGGCGTAGTCGGGGCCGTCGCTGGTCTGCTTGGTGAATTGAATCAACGAGGATTTTATCTGCTCGTTAATCTTCTCGACCGAATACGATTCGATTCGTGACAGGTACGCGTCCTCGATAAACGTCGTAAACAGCGGCACGAACTCGCTCCTCTGCGCCGGCGTCAGAGTCTTCCAGTGATAGCCGATCGCCGACTGCGACATTTCCTGGAAGTCGAAGTGGCTCTCGGCAATCGAGCGAAGCTTCTGCTCGCGATCCGTCGCGGAAATCTGTTGGTCTTTGAACACGAGGATCGACTGGTCGATGATCGATTTCACCGACGCCGTCGCATCAGTCGGCGGAACCGACGCCTGCGCCGACGCCTGCGCGCCTGCGGGAGCGGCGGTCGCAAGTGAAATCAGAGCGCCAAGAGCAATTACCAACGCGAAAGTACGATTGAAATTAAAAATATTTAAACTCATTTTGCTGAAACCGATTGTTGGCGGCACGGGTTGCGACGCCCTTCGCGCAACACTAGCGATCCTGCGCGCACGCTCGAAGCGCCGCAGCATCTTTTCGAGGAAATATTCTAGCTTAACGTAGGGCCGTTCTTGAATTGCTTGCGATCGTCTTCGTCGCCATCCGCCGGGCGGCGCTGGCAACTTTCCGCGAGCCATCGCGTCGTCACCGTATCCGACAGCGCGACACCGCCCGCATCAACCGCCCAGGTCCGGCTGTTGATCGTAGTTTGATTGAACACTCTGCCGCAACTTCGGCAGGTAAAGGCGAGCCGCGAACCGCCTCCTGGAGCAATCGATTCTATCGTTCTGACTTTCCAGTCGTGCGTTCTCCACGGCGCCAACCCTTCATCGCGCATATCAACTCCTGATTAAAATGTTCAACTAGCTCGGACTCGTCTACGCAGTGCCGTTGCTGCTGCGCTTGGCGGGAGCGCGACGCTTGCGTTCGCCGCGATACTTCTGAGCGCCCGGTTCCTGCGGACGGTATGGATCGACGTGAATCTTGCGGCCCTCGAGTTCGGTGCCGCTGAAATAGACCGCCGCGTTGATCGCGTCGTCCACTTCGACCATCTCCACGAAACCAAAGCCCCTGGATTTGCCGGTAACTTTGTCGGTGATCACAAGCGCGCCGCCTACTCGGCCGATTTTGGAGAACAGCGCCCGCAGATCGTCGCGCGTAACTGACTCGGCGAGATTTCCTACATATATTCTGGGCACCGGGCCTCCTCGTGCAATAGCCTGCCATCTCCCAGGGCGGGAGTTTGACGACACTTTGAAAACTTGCAGAGGCAGCGAGACTCGGAGTTCGCTGACCCCTGAAAACGACTGAGCGGGCATCGCGTGCCCGCCCAGTCTCAGATTACTTTACCAGCGGCCGCCGCCTCCGCCTCCACGATTGTCGCCACCGCCGCGCCGGTTTCCACCACCGCCGCCGCCGAAGCTCGATTCGCGGGGCTTGGCCTCGCTAACCTTGATGTTCCTTCCCTTCAGATCTGTGTCATTCAGGGTCTGGATTGCCTTGGATGCTTCTTCCGCATTTGCCATCTCGACGAAGCCGAAGCCCTTCGATTGGCCGGAAAACTTATCCGTGATTACCGCCACGCTTTGAACCTGGCCTGCCTGTGAAAACAGTTCTTCCAGATCGCTGTTGGACACCGAGTAGGCCAGATTGCCTACGTACAATTTGCTGGGCATTTTGCCCTCCGTAAGTATTTGCCGGGAAGCTCTCGTACAGAAAACTTGGGCTAATTCCCAAGCTTAGAGAAAGGAACAATCCGAGCGTTAGAAAGTAACAATACGCTATTATTGATGGCGAAGATAGTGGGGGCCAGAATCCCCTGTATTCCCCTCATTAATGCCGCTCAACGCCTGCCCTTTTCGTCAACTCCCCCTCCACCACGTACGAATTGAACTCGCCCTTGGTGGGATCGGCCATCATCTGGCCGGATGACACGAGCTCAACCTGGCTCGGCGAGCGAATCACGATGTTGAAGGCGCCGGTGCTCGCGCCACAAGTGGCAGCGGTGTTGGTCGGGGTGAAATTGATGGTCATCGTGCCGGTCCCGTCGGGATCGATCGTGTAGGTGCCCGACATCTTCGCGTTGCACAGAATCTGGCTGCTGTAAGGCGCGATGTACTTGCCGGCGGGAATCACGTCGGTGCGAGTGGCGCTGTTCGCTACCGATCCGCGCAGTAGCCCTCGGCCGTCAAACGTGACCAAGCCGATTGACGCCAGGTAGACCGGGTTCGAGGTCAATTCACCGGGCAACGTGAACAGCGAACTCCCGCTCGTGCGGAACACGAATGTTCCATTGAGACTCGAGTCGGAGTAAGCGCCGGCGCTTTCGGCTTCTAGAGATGCTCCCGCGCCAGAAACTGAGAGCGCTACGATCGCGAGCGCGATCAACCAGCGGGCTTGTGACTTGCTCACGATGGTTCCTCCTGTGTTGGGAACCGGTGTGCTGACAGCCGCCTAAGGGTTCTATTTTGCAATTACTACTTTGTCACGGATGCGGCAAACGACGCCGCGAACGCTGGTGGCTCAGGATGCCACCACCAGCGCGAAAATAGGAAATTCGATTAGGCTGGGTCAGGAGGGTGGGACGCCTCTACCATCAAAGGCCGAAGAACAGATTGATACCCTCGGACGGCGGCGGCGGATAGTACCCCGGCTGCGGCGGCGGATAGTATTCGTAAGGGTCGGGCTGCGAATAATAATTCGGCGGCGGCGCGTAGTAATAGTCCGGCTGCGGCGCATAATAGACTTGGGGTCCGCGATATCCGCGATCGTGGTCGTCATGGCCACGGCCGTGGTCGCCGCCGTCATGACCATGACGGTCGTCGGCGCGAATCGAGCTGACGCCGAAAGCGCATATCAGGATCAGAGCGAACGCGATCGCCGTCGCGATTCGGCAGAACCTTGCGAACATCGGGTGCAACAACCTCTTGCTATGAGTAGTCGAGATTTCCATGGTGACCCTCCGTCGCCGCGGCGACTCCCGGTTCACTTGTTCTCTTTGGTCTCTTTCTTGGCTTCAGCGCGTGCGCGGCTCCGGAACAGCGAGTCGGCAATCTTCTTCTGCTCGTCCGACATACTGTTGTAGAGCGCCTCGAACGCTGGGATGAATTTCTTCATCCCGTCTTCATGGGCGTCGATCACTTGCGCGTAGGACTTGACGACGTCCACCGCGGTCATCGACTGCGTGTCGGCAGCGCGCTGTTTCTGCAGGTCTTCCATAGCCTTCGCGTTATCGCGCATCACCTGGGCGACGTTGTCCCATTGAGTCTTTTGAGCGTCGGTGATGTGAAGCTTCTTGTGCAGCTCCTTGATCCGCGTCTCGACCGACGAGGGTCCGGGAGACTCTGCCGCCGGCGCCGCCATCGTTTCAGGCGAAGCACCCTGCGCGAGGATCTCCTGAGGCGCGGCCGACTTGGCCTCAGCCTCGGGAAAGAGATTATTAGTGGACGCGAACAAAGGGACGGCGAGAAAGATAGCACCGAGAATACTTGCCGCTGCGGCGGCTGCGCGCGCGCTCGGATGGATAGACGGGATCATGATTTGTACCCCGGGTAGTTAGGTTGCAGAAAATTAAGACTCCAGCGCGGTCAAACTTCGCCGCCACATTCGAATCGGACAAATGCAAAATCCAGACCTTTAAGATCCACCAAGAATTCGAGCCGGTTTCGCGCTACTAAGTCTTGTTCAGGCGTGAAAACTTGGTCTTTTTAGATAGCTCGGTAAGAGCAGGAATTGCAATCCTATACGATATAGTCGCCTCGCTGGAGGCTGCCGGCCGAGAAGCGCACTAGCTCGACAAATCTCTAGGGGCAGTTGCCCATCGGGCTGGTGACTTTTGCCTTTCCGCCGTTCTTGGGGGTGCAAGTGGGCGTCGAAGTATCGCTGCCGAGGGCGATGGAACCTTTGGTCGCAACGCCGTGACCACTGAACCTGACTTCGTACATGTTCCGACCGCGATGCTGTTGGGGTTCTTGGCAGTCGTTACGACACTGCAATCTGCCTCCACGGTCGAAACGGCCTGAGCCCCAGTTCCGGCCGAAGTAGCTGCCGCCGTCCCACCTCCAGCCATCGTCACTGAAGCGACCGAAGAACCCCCCTTCGTGGAGGCCATCGCATCGCCACCCCCGTTGGACGTGATCTCCGCTACGCCGCTCCCGCCGCCAGAGGCAGTGGCATCAGTGCCGCCACCGCCAGTCCCGGTTATCTCGGCAACGGCAACAGATTTATCCCCCGTAGCGAGCGATGTCGCGTCACCTTCAAACGAAACGTGGCTAACCGCCTGGGCCATGTCGCCGGACGAGGTCGCAACGCCTTTGCCGTTAGCCACGTCTGCAACTGCCGTGCTGGCCTTGCTCGCGGTCGCTTTGGCAGTGGCGACGTCGGCCGCGGTGGCTTCGGCAGTACTGAGGCCGGAAGCAGTGGCCGTCGCTTTATTGGGGCTGCTGCCGATGACAAACGCCGCGCAATTAGTGCCGTCGCCATTGGTCTTGCTGATGTTCACCGTCGTCGCGACGCACGACTCCTTGTCCGACTTGGCATTCGCGATACCAATGGAAAGCCAGACCATCATCGCACCGGCGACGACCGTCACTGCGATTTTTCCTTTCATGACTCGGAATCCCTCCCCTCGAACAATGAGCATCGCAAACCTACTTCCTGTCCCGCGTTAGGGCAACTTTGATAGGTTCCGGCGTTGTGTTCGCGATGAATCGGCGCGTGATCTGCTGATCTGCTGACCATTGACTGCGAGCCCGGTGAGATTTCGAGGCGGGCGGAGAAGATGGAGCGATGAGAAGATTTCCCACTGGGCACACGATTGCCGCGATTGCGATCGCGATGGGACTGCTGTTCCGCTGCCATTCGGTGGCCGCTGCGAGTTCCGCGCCGGCCCCGGTCGCCGATGCCGTCAACCCTCTCCTCAATCCGCCGCTCAGCGACGGTTCCCGGCTGTCGGTCGCGATTGCGATGCGCGTGATCAACATCTCTGACATCGACGAGGTGTCGCAGCGCTTCAAAATGGTCGGCTACCTGCTCGCGCACTGGAAAGATCCGCGGCTTGCATTCACACCGCGCACGCCGTCGGAGAAATTCCGTACCTATTCGCCCGGCCAGATCTGGTATCCGCGGCTCGACTTCGTCAACGGAGTCACGCCGCTTAGACCCGACGCCCTTGCGGAGCGAGTCCGTCCTGCCTATATGGGAGTTGCACTTCGCACCATCTGAAACCTGGGAGGGGACATCGATGAAGCGAATCGCGTCTGTAGCGGCAGCCGTCGTACTCTTGCTGTCATGGAATGCAGTTTCGTTCGCAGATCCTCACGAGCCGCATCCCGAGCCTTCTCCGGCGCCGCTCGGCAACACCTTGCCCCCGGATTTTCCGGTAACCATCAATCCGTACCTTGGCGTTCCGGTTCTCGGATTTGGAGCGAGAGGCAACCGAAGATTCTTCTTCGGCCGAGTTCCCGTCATCTTTTTGCATGGAAATAACGACACGCCCTTCGCGACCACGTGCAATCCCTTCGGGTATATCCACAATCTCGCGCAATACTTTCTCAGCCATGGATACGACGCGAGCCAGTTGTGGGGTCTCCGATACCAGGGAGATCAATGCGACCTCCTAAGCAACCCGACCTACAAATCGGGCGTAGCTCACAGCACGGCGGCCGCCGTTCCTTTGCTGCGCGCATTCGTCCGGGCCGTGATGGCGTACACTGGATCGCGCCACGTGGATATCGTGGCGCACAGCCTCGGTGTGACCGTTGCGCGAGAATGGATGTTCCAGGACAACGCGTACAACATGGTGCGTTCGCTGGTCGCGATCGAAGGGCCTAACCACGGCATCATCGACTGCTCGCCGGATCCGGCCAACTATTTTCAGCTCCCGGGCAACGGCGGCTTTATTCCGACCAGCGCGATCTGCGACGAATACGGAAAAGAGGACACGCAGCTTCTCAGCACGCTCAACGCGGTCGGCGAAACTCCCGGACCAACCAGGTACCTTGTGCTCCGTAACGTTTTCCGGGCATCGCCCGAGAGCGGTGATTTCGTCTTTCTGTCGGCTCAGGATGGGTTGTTCTTCCCTGCGGTGCCTGCCAAGGACAGCACCGGAGCGGCGCACGATTTCTCTGACAGCGCGCTTCTGGCTGGTGCTCCTCACATGGACTTCGTCGGCCAAGGGCAGTTCGACATCATCCTTGGGACCTCACACCTCGGAATCCTGAATTCACCGGCGGCGTGGAGCGCGTCGTTCCAGTTCCTCGATCACTTTTAGAGCTCGAGCGGGATTAGCGGTACTTTAATGCACCACTATTTTGAAGTTTGATGTCTGCCCGGACTGGACTTGCACCGTCTGCGGCTCGTCGCTCGCGCCGACCAGCGTGTACGTTCCCGGTGGCAGATTGAACTCGACGATGCCGGTGCTGTCCGTAGTTCCCGAAGCGACGACACTCTTATCCGCAGGATTAAGCACCGACACCTTGTGTCCGCTCAACCCTGCATCAGGCTCGGCCAGTTTCTTGACCAGTTTCCACGAAACAGCGTCCACCGAAATCTTGCCATCAGGAGGCTTGCTCTGCAGATAGCTGCATCCAGCCATGCAGACAAGCAAGACCGCAAAAACAAGGACCCAATATCGCGCAACTCTGTGCACCTTCGAGACCTTCATCTGCGCTTGATTCTATCCGCCGTCGGCTTCAGCCCCCGTCAGCGCCGGGCATCCTACGGTATCTCGTCCGGAGTGGTCATTGCGTCGTCGATTTCGAACCACGAAACGGGCTCTCCCGTTTCAAGTTTTTTGATAACTCGCGTCGCGCGCCTCGACTGAAGATCGCAATCCTGGGTCAGCCACGCTCCATCCTGGCTCCCCAGGTTATTGTGCCACTTCTGATCGTCGAGCGCTCTTGCCTGCTCCAGCCTCTCAACTAACTGGGCCCTCGAAGGCGGTGAGGCGGCTTCGATTCCGGATACGCGCGCAGAGATCGGAGCGGGACTCGAGGCTTATACGGCGATCACCCCAGGAGGCTACGACTGGCTATTTGATCAAAGCTACAACTCGGCCGTCATCGAGGCCTACGCTTCCAGCACCGCGCCGGAGAAAGTGCGGCAGCTGGTCGGCGCCACGCAGCAGGAAGCCGATCGTTTGTTCAAGGGCCTGCCGGTCGAGGTCGGCGTCGCGGGCGGCACGGTCGGAATCGCGGAAGCCTTCAACCGCAATATCGGCTACTGGCTGGTGATGGGAGCGTTGCTCGGGTTCCTCGGAACTTTCCTGCTCTCGATTCCGTTCATCCGCTCGATCGCACTACCCGCGCTACTGATAATTCCGCTGGCGTTGGGCACTATCGCCGCGCTGGGATTGATGATCCTCGCAGGCATACAGCTCAACTCGAACGCGACGGCGGCCTTGGCTATCGCGTCCGTGGTCGGCATCGATTCAGAGGTATACCTGCTCTATCGCGTGCGCGAGGAATACGCGCGGCTCGGCGACTTCAAGGAAGCGCTGATCCAGGGCTTCGTTAAAATCCGTCGAGCCTTGATGGTATCCAACGGCGCCCTCATTCTTGGATGCTGGGTATTGTCTCCGATTCCTCTGTACGTCGGCTACGTCGGCTTCGGAATGGGGCTGGTGCTGGCGCTCTGCTTTGTACTTTCGGGGCTCCTGTCGCCGATTCTCTGGTCATGGTTCGGTAAGCGCGCGATAGTCGGAGACGTTTCTGTCTCGGGAAAGGATCACTATGAGTTGGAACCGGCGGCCAACCGGCTGAGTGTTTGACACTCCGTGTCGGTCCAAAACAAAAAGGTTTCCTCCATACCCCTCGTGATGAAGGACAATCCTTACCAAGCCGCAAACGAATCTATGCGCGTGCTTCGCACGCCTGCGGCCTCACAAACCGCTGTGGGTACAGAAGGATTGTTGCTCGAGATCGCCAATCTGCTGGCGACGAAGCTCAATCCGGAGTCGCTGTTCGAGACGATTGCCGGGGTGCTTGGTCGACTGCTCAAAATCGACCGAGCGAGCCTTGCAATCTACGATCCTAAGCGCGATCAGTTTGAAATTGTTGCATTGGCTCTGCAGCAAGAGAGCCAGATAGGCAAAGGTTGGTTTATCCCGCATCGCGGCAGCAGAGTGGGACTGGTTTTCGACTCCGGTCAGGCATGCTGCACAAAGCTGGAGCCCGCGAGCGCGTTCGTCGAGGACAAGCCGTTGGTTGAGGAAGGGATGCATATCAGTTCTATCATCCCACTCATCGTCGAAGGTAAGCCGATCGGCTGTTTCAATGTGAATCGTAAACACGAGGAACCGTTCGACCGCGACGAAATGGCGCTGCTGGTCAGGATCGCGGACCAGATCGCGATTGCGGTCACGAATTCCCGCAAGTTCGACGAAATTAGACTCCAGAAGGAGGAGCTGGGTCGTCAAAACGAGTACCTCTTGGAACTGACAAAGGAATCCTCGAAGACTGACCTTCTGCTTCTCTGTCCTTCATTGAGGTCTATCCGCGACCGCTTGATAACCACCGCCAAGGTGGATGCCACCGTAATGATCACGGGCGAAACGGGCACGGGAAAAGGAGTTCTCGCTCGTGCGCTACACGACTGGAGTGGCCGGCGCGATCGTCCGTTCGTCGTCTGTGATTGTGCGGCGCTTACCACGAGCCTGATCGAGACAGAGCTGTTCGGCCATGAAAAGGGCGCCTTCACCGGCGCAAATTCCCGGCGAATGGGACGTTTTGAGCTCGCGCATACCGGCACACTGCTGCTGGATGAGGTCGCCGAAATGCCGCTTGAGGTCCAGTCGAAGCTGCTCGGGGCACTGCAGGATCGCCAGATATATCGGGTTGGCGGGGCCAGTCCGGTCAAGATCGATATTCGAGTGATCGCTGCGACCAACCGCGATCTGCAGGCTGAAGTTGCAGCGGGACGCTTTCGACAGGATCTGTTTTACAGGTTGAACGTTGTGAGTCTGCGCCTTCCACCTCTGCGCGAGCGAATCGAGGACGTACTCGCCCTTGCGGAGCATCTCATTCAATTTTATTCGCAGAAATTCGCTCGCAATATAACCTCTCTGAGTCCGGCAGCTCGCGCGACGATCCAGCGTTATTCCTCGCCCCGGCAATATTCGGGAACTGGAGAACGTCATCGAACGGGCTGTGCTTTTGAACAACGGCCCGGTCCTCGAGATGGGCAGCGAATTGGACTCCAGTCTGAAATCGAGCAGTCCGGGAACCGAGACTTACAATCGTGGCTTCCATCCGGGCACGCTCACCCTTGATCAAATGGAACAGCGCTACATCCGCGAGACTCTGGAGGTCACCGGGTGGCGGATTTCAGGACGAAAAGGAGCGGCTGAGATTTTGGGACTGCATCCGAACACGCTGCGCAGTAAGATGGAACGCTTGGGGATCAGGCATATCCACCGCGGCGCGAATTGAGTTGAGCCGCCATTGAATGCGGACACTCGCTATCGAATGCTCGTATCCGCTTACGAAATCTCGTGACTGACTCGGCTCTCGGTAGAAGAGCTCCCATGTTTAACCGCAACAAAAACGAATTTCTCGCCACAACCTTTTTGGCATCCCTATTGCGTCGCCGAGAGGTGTTGCCACTTTATCTCGTTCGAAAGAGGACTGCCTGATCGCCACCGAGATTCGCGGGAGGAATAGCCTTGAAAAACCAGACTCGACTAGCAATGGCCGCGGCCCTGATGTTGGTGATCGCAGGCTGCTCCTCCACCAGCACCGAAAATAACCCTGCCGGACTTGCGACCGATTCGGCGGCGGAGAACACTCCGCCCAACCTCGATTTCGTGGCGAAGTGCCCGGCCGTTCACTACGAGAAGTTGCAGGCCTGGACTGACGTCCAGATCATGCAGCAGGAAAAAATCAAGGAAGGCGATATCCCCGCCTGCGAACAATGGATAGCCAAGCAGCCAGCCGGCTATGTCCCACCGGTGCCGGCGGCTTTGGTCCCAGGAGCAACTGCCAACGCTCCTTACGAGGGCCGCGGTAACGCCGGCGCAGGACCGGGTGCGGGTCCTCCTCCCGCTCAAGTGGCGCCGTAGCTCGTTGCAATCGCGGCCCGCACTTCGAGGCGAAACAGGATGAAATCCTTTGCGCCGGCCGGACGAAGGCGGGCGGATCGTTTGCTCACATGCCTATGCTTGCTCGCCGTCTGTGCAATTGGCTGCTCGACGCAAGAAACAAAGGCGCCGGTGACTTCCGCATCCACTCCGGCAGCGCCCCCGAGCAATGTAGCCGACGGGAACCTATCCGGCCTTTGGACTGGAACGACCTCGACCGGCGGTCTCATCGGTATGGCGGGGCAGACTCGGTCCATCAAACTCGTCCTTCGACAGGTCGGCGACAAGATCACCGGTGTGTATCGTTGTTCTCCGGGCAACTCGCTGTGCCGCAATTCCAACGAAACGGGATCGATCACCGGAACCGCAAACGGGAACCGGGTGAACTTGGATATAACCGTGCTGCCCGACGCATCTAACTGCAGATATACCGGGACGTTGGATTACAATGGGAACGGACAATACACCTGCTACTTACAGGGACAGATCGTCGAACAGGGGACCTGGCTACTAAGCAGGTAGCCTCGCTGGTCCTTGGCACCGCTGATAGTCCCATCGCGGCGCTGTGCCTCGGGTTAGCGTTGTTTCAGATGGTACGTCGCTTTCACTCCACGGAAAGCCTTAAGTCACTTGCCCAGCAGTCCAGTCACTGGTCCTCGATACGTGCGAGGACCTCGGCGGGAGTCCCCGGTTTCGGAGCAACGTGCCGGGCATTTTTGAAGGCATCGCCCTCCAACCGAGTCTGGAGGGCGGCGCTGGATTCTGAGCAACAAGATCCTGTCTCTCTCGAGGCGTTCGATCGATTGTACCAACCGAGTCGCGTCTCTCGTTGAAACCAAGAACAGGGAATCACGCCATGTCCATCTGAACGATGCGGCCCACGAAGCTCTAGAGTCGGCGAGCATCGATGATGACCGGCTCTTCCCGTTCAAACCGCATCAGGTGACGATGGCCTTTCATCGCGCAGTAAAACGTGCGGGGCTCGAAGACTTGCGTTTGCATGATACCCGGCACACCTTCGCCAGTTATCAGGCGATGTCGAGAGTGCAGGGTCGAGGCCTGCAGGCGCTACTCGGGCATAGGGACCCGCGAATGACACTGCGCTACTCGCACCTGTCCGACGCCTACCTCAGGGCGGCGGTGAACAACGTCGTCTTGGGCAAGATTGCATCGCGGAGATCAAAAGATGGCTCCAATTGGCCCCAACCGATCGACCGCCTTCGGCTGGACCACGCGACCCTTTGATTTCATTTGGTGATCCCAGCGGGAGTCGAACCCGCGTTCCCGACGTGAGAGGCCGGTGTCCTAACCACTAGACGATGGGACCGTCGTCGCGCGCGCATCGATGGCGCGCCTGCAAGTCTCGTTGGCTGAGGAGGTAGGACTCGAACCTACAATCGCCTGATCCAGAGTCAGGTGCCTTACCAATTTGGCCACTCCTCAGCGCAGCCCTGAAATATAACCAACGGCCATCGCGCGCGCCACCGCGCCCGCGCCAGCCTCACCTGATTGCGGTGTGGCGCAGCGTCTCGGCGTGACGATTTACCAGCGCGTCGCATCGCGACAGCAGCGCAGGATTGGCCGAATGGCGCTCGATCATGTAGCTCAGCTCGCCGAGGTCATGGACCAGCAGGCGCAGGCATCGCTCGTACTCGTCGGGCGCCTGCAACGCCTTCAGCAGGTCCGACACGAGATCTTCGAGCTCGGTCTCTTCGACTTCGAGCGCTATCTCGAGCGCGCGTTCGAGCTTGATTCCGGGAATCGCGTCGCCCTGGGATTTATCCAGCAGCTTGCGCAGCCGCACGATCGTCGCGTCTTCGAGCGAGATTGGGCTGGGCTTGTCGAGCATCGATTCCTGGTCGAGCACCGTCGTCACCAGGTCCAGCGCGCCGACGTGGCGCGCTTCGTCGCGCGCCATCCCGAACCAGAAATCCTGCAGGGCGAGCTCGCTCGCAAAGATTTTCGCGAAGCGCGCGTATAGAGCCATGCTTTGTTTTTCCAATGCGATGGTCGCATCGAGAACTTCGCGCGTCGTCGGCATCGTGAAGCGATGATACCCGCTCGCTTCCAGCGCGGTAAAGCACGGCGCATCCGTCACAACACGAAGCCAGTGCTGTCTTGTCATCGACCGAAGCGACCAACGCGACTCGCATGGCATCCTGACCGGAGCGAGCGACGCGAGCGCTGCGGACTGGCTTCTGGCCTCCGGACAGCTTCGCGCCAGCGAAGCCGGTTCCGGTTTTGGATCGCTGCATGATGCTGGATGCCGACATCGTGGCCGTCAGCCCGACCAGCGCATTGCAGGTGCTCAGCCAGGCGGGGCTGCTATCAAAGTGGAACGGGAAGCCGTCAAAAGGGCAGGGGCTTTGCGCAGCCGCTGGCCACGCATCAGCACTGGTACATCGATGTTTCCTACCTGAACATCGGCGGGACGTTCTACTACCTGCGCAGCATCCTGGACGGTTTCAGGCGGTACATCGTGAACTGGGAAATCCACGAGTCGATGACCGAGGCGGACATCGAGATCATCCTGCAGAGAGCAACGGAGGAGCACCCGCAAGCGCGGCCCGGATCATCTCCGACAATGGGCCCAGTTCATTGCCAAAGACTTCAATGAGTTCATTCGGATCTCGGTAATGACGCACATCCGGACCTCGCCGTTTTACCCGCAATCGAACGGTAAGATCGAGCGTTGGCACAAATCGCTCAAAGGGGAGTGCATCCGACCAGGAACGCCGTTGTCGCTCGATGATGCACGGCGTCTGGTGAGCGATACGTGGACCAGTACAACAACGCGTCCGCCTGAACAGCGCCACTGGCTACATCACGCCGAAGGACATGCTGGCGCGGCGGCAGCAGGAGATCCACGCGGAGCGCGACCGGAAGTTGGAGGCGGCGCGGAAGCAGCGGGCAGATTCGTCGCCAGCAAGCCGCCTGACGTACAGATCAGATCACGCCCTGTCGGGCGTGCTTCACTGGTGATGGCCCGTGCAATCCCACGTCGCCGGACCTGGGGATGCTCAACTTCCGGTTATCCGACAATCCACGAGGTAATATATGGTAGAACGCCTGCTTCGTCCGAATACGGTGTTAACCTGAAGCCTATGCATCAGCGCTCGACCGTCGCCTGGCCACGTCTGGAAGCCCGCATCGCCGGCTTCCTCTACCTATTGGTGATCATCCTCGGCGGCTTCGCCGAAGTCGGCGTCCGGCAGGGGTTAGTCACAGCCGGCGATCCCGCGGCGACCGCCCGGGCGATCATGACGCACCAGGGCCTCTTCCGCCTCGGCTTCGCCGCTGAGATGATGACGAACATCATCGCCATTCCCACGACCTTGATCATTTATCGCCTGCTTGCGCCGACAGGCCGGTTCCTGGCTTTGCTCGGCTTGGTTCTTGACCTGACCCAGAACACGATTAACGCCGTGAATGCCTGGACCCAGTTCGCGCCGCTCACGCTGCTCAGCGACTCGCCGGACCTTGCGGCGGTGCCGCACAGCGAACTCGTCGCCTTGGCGCGCCTGGCGCTCAAATGGCATGACTTGGGCTTCCAGATCGGCCTGACGTTCTTCGGTTTCGCGCTGCTGATCGAAGGCTACCTGATCTTCAGGTCGGGTTACTTTCCCCGCTGGCTCGGAGCGCTCTATGCCTTGGCCGGCGCCTGCTATCTGACCAACAGCTACGCCTATTTCCTGGCCCCCGCCCTCCCCATCTTTCCGTACATCCTCTACCCCTGCCTGATCGGCGAGGGCGCGCTCTGCCTCTGGCTCCTGGTCGTCGGAGTGAACGAGACGAAGTGGCGTGCCGTCGCTGGCGAGACCTAGAACGCTGCTGGCCCGGTTCAAAAGTCCGCGCCTGCCGGGTACCGCGAAGGCGCAAAGAAAGTTCGCCGAACGAGGCAAACAAGTGATTCCGCTCATTCGCACCTTTCACCTTCCCAGCGTCCTCCTGGAAGGACAACCTATTGAAACATCACAGCTAGGCGCAAGCGTATTGGTTGCAGACTGCCCCGCCGAAAAAACGGCGCTATACTCGCTAACGGAGAGTCCTCTCTCCATTTCAGGCTGAACCAACACACATATCATCGCGTGCGCTCGTCTTGTTCGCGTCGCTCAGACTGACAAGCTCGAACCCGCGGACCCGGCGCGCAGTAGCTCCAACAAGCGCCGCATCGCGATCCGCATCTCGATCACGAAAGGCACCGTCGCGACCAGGTATATGAACAGCGTCATCGCGAGCAGCAACATTCGGGCGCCAAGCGGCCCCGCCAGCCGTGAATCGACGACCACCGAATTCCACCCCAGGAACAGCATTATGCCGAGCCAGGCCGGCACCACCGGCCACACCAGGCGCAGATTCAAAGTGACGAGGCTTCCCACGCCGTCGCGCCGAAAGTTCCCTTCGACGATCGGCAAGAATGAGTTCTGATAGTGGATGATTCGATGAATTTTGAAGCGGCTGCCGGCAACTCTGCCCTCAAAAAATCCGCGCTTGGTGGAAGTCGGCCATCCCCACTTCCTGGGCGGCTCGACAATCTCTTCAAGCAGCCTGGCTGCATGCGCCGGGCTCATCGGCGTCGAGAATTCGAACTTGCGAAACGGCAGCCGAAGATACTCGCGCAGCCGATTCAGCTCGAAATTGGTTCCAGCGATCTGTTCAGCTTCAAACATCGCGCGAGTTCCGACGCGATGATCGTAACGAACGCGCAGCGCTAACGCACGAAGGCCCGACCGCGCTATAGCGATCGAGCCTTCGATTCGAAATGCGTAATTGCTACTTCGCGAGCTCGGTTGCGCGCGTCTCGCGGATGACCGTTACCCGAATCTGGCCCGGGTACGTCATGTCGGTCTCGATTTTGCGCGCGACGTCGCGCGCCAGCATCGAGGTGTCCTCGTCCGAGATCTGTGTCGGCTCCACGATCACGCGCATCTCGCGACCGGCCTGCACCGCGAAGCATTTCTCGACGCCCTTGAACGACTTCGCGATCGTCTCGAGATCTTCGAGCCGCTTGACGTAGCTCTCGAGCACCTCGCGCCGGGCCCCCGGACGCGCGCCCGAGAGCGCATCGGCCGCGTCGACGAGCGGCGCGAGAATCGTCTCGGCTTTGACTTCCTCATGATGCGCCGCGATCGCGTTTACTATTTTCGCCGACTCGCCGTATTTGCGTGCGATCTCGCCGCCGATCAATGCGTGCGAGCCTTCGACCTCATGCGTCAGCGCCTTGCCGATATCGTGCAGCAAGGCGGCGCGGCGAGCCTGCTTTTCGTTAAGTCCGAGTTCGGCCGCCATCGCGCCGCAGATGAACGCGGCTTCGATCGAATGCATCAGCACGTTCTGTGCGTAGCTGTAGCGATACTTGAGCATCCCTAGCAGCTTGACCAGTTCGGGATGGATTCCATGCACGCCGACTTCGATGATCGCGCGCTGACCAGCCTCGCGAATCGATTCCTCGACCTGCTGCTCGGCCTTGCGCACGACTTCCTCGATACGCCCGGGATGAATACGACCGTCCGAGATGAGCTGCTGGAGTGCGACGCGCGCGATCTCGCGGCGAATCGGGTTGTGACACGAGATCACGACCGCCTCGGGAGTATCGTCGATAATAATGTCGACGCCCGTGGCGGCCTCGATTGCGCGGATATTGCGTCCCTCGCGGCCGATGATGCGGCCCTTCATCTCGTCGTTGGGGAGCGCGAGCACCGAGACGGTGCGCTCGGCGACGAACTCGCCCGCCAGCCGCTCGATCGCGATCGCGACGACTCGCTTGGCGCGGCGGTCGGCTTCCTCGCGGGCCTCTTCCTCGACGATTCGAATGTGCTTGGCAGCGTCGGTTCGCGCCTGGCCGATCATCTCGTCCATCAGCGAGCGCTTGGCCTCCTCGCGAGTCAGGCCGGCGACAGCTTCGAGCTTGGTGCGCGCCTCGTCAATATGGGCCTGCAGGACTTCTTCTTTGTCGGTGAGACTTTTCTCACGCGAGCGCAGACTCTGATCGCGCCGGTTGAGATCGACTTCGCGCCGTTCGAATGCTTCCTGGCGTTTTTCGAAAGTCTCCTCGCGTGCCTCGAGCTTCTGTTCAATCGCAGCAATCTCGCGCCTGCGATCGCGCATTTCGCGTTCGGCGTCGGCTTTGGCGCCGACCACGATATCTTTTGCCTTGAGTTCGGCCTCCTTTACTACTAACTGGCTTTTGGTTTGAGCCTCTTTGGTTATTTCTTCGGCCTGAGCGCGCGCGGCCTCCAGGTTAACGGCGTCCTTACGCTGTTTCGTTATTCCCCAAATGAAAAAGACCGCGCCACCAACTATGAATCCCAGGATTGCGGTGATTAGTGCCACCCGGGTTTACCTCCTTGGTCCGCGTTCCGCGAGCTGGCAGTGGCGCTTCGCAGGCTCGATGAACGGCGGACTCGGTCACAATGAAGTTAAGCCGCTGGTCGTTTCCCGATTCGGGGATTCGATCGAGCAGCTGGAATGAATAGGCGAGTCCCACGCTGATTGCTTCGCGGCCCAGCTGGCCGATGAAACGATCATAGTGACCCTCGCCCCGGCCCAGTCGCTGTCCTTCGAGTCCGAAGGCAATGCCGGGAACGCACACGAGAACTTTCCCGAATTTTTTGCTGTCGAGAGCCTCCGACGATTCGGGCGGCTCGAGGATTCCGTAAGCACCGCGCACGAGTTCGGACCGATCGCGAATCCTTCGCGCGACTATCGTGTCATTCGGAATTTCGAGTCCATGGCGGGGACGGCGGCCCGCCCCACTCGGGTAGAAGACAGCGCGGCCCGTCTTGAGCGAGTCCGCCATGAGGCGGTCGGTCGAGACTTCGTTGCCGGTTGCGGCGTAGAGGACCACTGCGGACGCGTCGCGGTAGAACTCGCTCGCAAGCAACTGACGCTGGACAATTTCCGACATTGCCGCCGCGCGCTCACCGGGGAGTGAGCTGCGGCACGCGGTCATAATCGCGCGTAGATTTTTCTTTTCGTCCGCCACAGTCGTTGCCATGGCGGGAGCGGGTCAACTGCTCGATGGGGCCGTTTCGTTGCCGTCACGCGCCCTGGTCGTTGTTCTCGATCCGGCTGACAGCCGGCCTGTATCCGCGAGACTTTCCGTCGCGAATGCCTTCGTTGCGGTTGAAAAATATTGCACGGGCCTCATGCTTGTAAGCACCGCGTTTAGGCCACTTTCGAGATCCACAATTCCCGCCCCCGTCCGAAATCGTTCACCTCTTGGATGCCGCGCCTTGTCACGACCATTCATAGTCATTCGCCGTCGATAGCCGCGGACAGCCGTTTATTCATCGCCGCGATTCGATCCACCAGGTCCTGATGCTCCCGCCTCAGGTGTTCGAGCTCTTCGGCGAAATTTAACGCAGCCAGGATTGCCAGGTTTACGGAATTCACCGTCTGGCTCCCGGCGCGGATATCCTTAATCTTTTCGTCGACGGTCTCCGCCACGGACCTGACCCACTCATCGCCGGCATCACTGGCGACGACCAGGGTTTGTCCCATGATCTGGACGTTGACGCCCTTCATCTTCAGCCAAGGTCTATCCCGTCGAAGCGGGTTAGGATCTTTTCGATCCTGATTCGCACGTCGTTGCGCTCGTTTTCATGCTGCAGGCGCTCGGCGCTCAACTGCTTTACCTGACCCGCCGCATCGGCATAGCGTTTTTCAGTTTCCGCAAGTCTCAGAGCGAGTTGCTCATTCTCCTTGCGCAATTGCTGGATACGGGCTACCGAAGCCTGAATTCGCTCGTCTAATTGCTTTAAGACATCTGTCGCCATGGGAGAGAATCTTCTACCTTTAGTTTAATTTTCGATAAACTGCACTGTCAAGCTGCATAAGAACCGCTGGCACTCTGCTCCCCTGCGTCGTCAGTTGCAAACAGAGCGTCGACAAACTCGCGCGCGTCGAACTCGCGCAAATCCTCGAGCTCCTCGCCCAGCCCGACGAACCGCACCGGAATCTTGAGCCGATCCGCGACCGCAACCACCACACCACCCTTCGCCGTGCTATCCAGCTTGGCCAGCACCACGCCAGTCAGCGGGACCGCGTCGCCAAAAATCGACGCCTGGCTGATTGCATTCTGCCCGGTATTCGCGTCGAGCACGAGCCACGTCTCATGCGGGGCGCCGGGCAACTCGCGCGCAACGACGCGGGCAATCTTCTTGAGCTCCTCCATCAGGTTGACCTTGGTCTGCAGGCGGCCCGCGGTGTCGATCAGCACCGTACGCGTCTTTCGCGCGACCGCAGCCTTGACCGCGTCGAAGGCGACCGCCGCAGGATCCGAGCCTTGCGACTGCTTGATGATGTCGGCGCCGGCGCGGTTGCACCAGACCTCGAGCTGCTCGATAGCGGCCGCGCGAAACGTATCGGCCGCGGCGACGATCACACTGCCGCGCTCCGCCTTCAGCAGCGCGGCAAGCTTCGCGACGGTAGTCGTTTTGCCGACGCCGTTGACGCCGACCAGCATGATCACCAGCGGCGCATCGACTGAGTCGGCGGGCTGTCGATCAGCGGACATCATGATCGTGGCGATCTCGGCCTTGAGCGCGTCGCGAATCGCGTCGGGGCGATTGTCGTTGCCCAACTTTGCGCGCACCGCGGAGGCAAGCTTCATGCTCGTGTCGACGCCAACGTCGGCGGCAATTAGCGCTTCCTCGAGGCCCTCGTAAATCTCGTCGATCTTTGCACTTCCGGTCAGCGCGGCCCTGATACGCGCGAGAAAGTTTTCACGCGTCTTCCGCAGTCCAAGCCCGATTCGGACGGGCTCGCGAACAGGCGCCGGCGCGACGAATTGCTCCGGCTGAGGCTCAGACGGCTCTATGGTTTCGCGTACTGACGGTTCTGCCGCAAGCTCGGCTGCGGGCGCCGATTCGATCTGCGTCGGACGCGCCGGACGCGCTTTACGCAGGCTCCACTGAATCAGGATTCCAACGGAAACCAGGCCGGCACCGGCGCCGGCGGCGACAATCAGAATTAATGCGATGTCGAGGGGAGTCACAGGTTGTGCCGTCCGGGAAAAATATCCCTGAAGAAACTTCTGCGCAAAGGATAACAGTAGCGGTCGCGCTCTGAAACCCGGATTCGGGATTCTTCGCTACAGCAACTTTCGCTCTAGAATGACACAGGGAAAGACCACACCAAAAAAAGTCAGCGTGCGCGAGGCGCGCGCGGAACTTAACCCCTAACCCCTTCCCAAGTGGGAAGGGGGAACCGGACACGGAGGGAACCGGATTTCTGCCGACCGAGAGCAAAGTAGTGCGCTGCGCGCAACTTTGCGATTGACACTGGGTGCAGGGGTCACCCCTGCCCAGGGAAGCGTGAAACCCACGGCGGGTTTCACGTTCAATAAAGTGATTTGCCCTTCCCTTTTCTCGCGCCCGCTCGGTGTTCTCGCTATAAGAAATGTGGGCCGCGACGCGATTTGCAAAATCACGCGGACCCTCCGATCACGAAGGGAGATCTTTAATGGCCAAGCTAACAGGCAAGGTGGCAATCGTAACCGGCGCAAGTCGCGGCATCGGCAAGGCAATCGCCGAACTGTTCGCCAAGGAAGGCGCGAAAGTGGTGTGCTCGGCGCGCACGCTCAAAGAAGGCGAGCACAAGCTGCTGGAAGGATCGCTGGAGACGACGGTTGCTGGAATCAGGAAAGCGGGCGGCGAGGCGGCCGCCGTCACTTGCGACGTCTCGTCGGAAGCCGACTGCGAGAAGCTCGTCGAGGAAACGCACAAGCTCTATGGACCGGTTGACGTGCTGGTGAACAACGCGGCGCTGACCTACTTTATCGCGGTCAAGGATTTTCCGCCCAAGCGATGGATGCGCTCGTTTGCGGTCAACCTTCACGGGCCGTTCATGCTGAGCCACCTGGTGCTCAAGGATATGATCCCGCGCAAGTCCGGATCGATCGTCAACATTTCGTCGGGCGCTGCGATCGGACCCGGCCGCGGACCCTACAAGGACGAGACCCCCTTGCGCGGCGGCGTCTGCTACGGCGCGGAGAAGGCGGCGCTGGAGCGGTTCACGCAGGGACTCGCAGAGGAAGTTTACGAAGATGGAATCTCGGTGACCTGCGTATCGCCGTCGCAGGTCGTCGCGACTCCCGGCACGGTGCATCACCATCTCGTCACGGGCCCCGACGATCCGACGGGAGAGCCGGTCGAGTGGATGGCGCAGTCGGCGCTTATCCTCGCCACCGAGCCGCTCGACAAGGTGACGGGACTGGTGACGTACAGTCAGCCCCTGCTAAAAGCATACGGGCAGAAGGTGAACAGCGTCGGGATAGGATTCGATCGCAAGGGGAGCGGCTACAGTTTGATCTAGCTGCACGCCTGTTTCAGTGAAAAGAAAAACGGCGCGGCGATAATCGGATCGTCGCGCCGTTTTTGTTTCTGTCTTTGCTTATGCCGCTTGCGGGATTCTGAGCGAGATTATTCGCGACACGCCCGGGCGATCCATCGTGACGCCGTGAATCTGATCGGCGCGCTGCATGGTGCGCTGGTTGTGCGTGATTACGATAAACTGCGAGCGCGTCTTCAGCTCGGCCATCAGCGTCGTGAACGCGGCGAGGCTGAACTCGTCGAGGGGAGCGTCGACTTCGTCCATCACGCAGAACGGGCTCGGATTGAGCAGGAACAGCGAGAAAATCAGCGCCATCGCGGACAGCGCTTTTTCACCACCCGAGAGCAGACCAATCTCCTTAACCTTCTTGCCCGGAGGCTGCACGAGCACGTTTACGCCGGCCTCGAGCACATCGCCGGCGTCGGTCATCTCGAGGCGTCCCTTGCCGCCGCGGAGCAGCTTGGGGAACAGCTCGGCAAAGTTCTTCGCCGCGCCTTCGAAAGTCTCGGCGAAACGTTTTCGCGCCTCGCGATTAAGATGCGTGATAGTCTTGGTCAGATCGTCGAGTGCACTCTGCAGATCGGCGCGTTCGGTGCCTAGTACTCCCGCGCGCTCCTCGAGCTCTTTGACTTCGCTGTCGGCGGCCAGGTTGACCTCGCCGATTCGTTCCATCTTGGCGCGCAATTCTACGATCCGCGCGTCATCCTGTGCCGCAATTCTGCCTTCGAGTGCGGGAATTATCTCGGCCGCCATCGCGTCGAACTCGGCGCCGAATTTCTCGACGAACGCACGCGCCAATTCCTCGCTGAGCGCGCGGGCGCGCTCGCGCTTCAGGCCGCAATCGTTCGCCTCGGCTTCCAGAGCCGTCAGCGCCTCCTGCGCATTCTTGTAGTCGGCGCGACGGGTCTCCAGCGCTCGCTCGGACGCGTCGCATTGCGCTCGCAGTCGCGCGAGTTCCGCTTCGAGTTCGGTTTCGCGAGCGCGCGCCGCGACGTCTTGCGCAGAAAGAGTCTCAAGTTCGCGCTCGAACTCGGCGCGTTCAACGCGCGAGCGTTCCAGGTTCGCGCGATTCTCCTCGAACTGCGATTCGAATGAGCCCGCCTCGCGCCGAGCATGCGCCAGCTCGCTTTCGAGCGCACCGAGCCGAGACTTGCGCGCCTCGACTTTGGAAGCAGCCTCGAGCATCACGGCGCCAATCTCCTCGGCCGCGGTTCGCAGCGATGCGATCTCGCCGGCCATCATGCCCAACCGCGCGCGTGCCTCCTGCTCGATCTTCGCCAGCTCTTCCAGCCGCGCGTTCGACGTGATGACCAGCTCCGCCAGTTCATCGAGCCGGCGGCGTGAGTTGCCGCCGTGAGCTTCGGCGAGCGCGACCGATTGTTCAGCACGGGCCAGCGCGCTGCGGCGTTCGTTTGCGACTCGTTCGGCTTCGCGCGCTGCGCTCCGTCCCTGTTCGATCGCGGAGTCCGCGCGCTCTCGGTCGGCCCGAATCGCGGCAAATTGGCCTACGCGCGTGCGATGCTCTTCTTCTGCGCGCGCCAGTTCGCGCGTCTCAGCTTCGATTGCGGCGACGTCCACGCTCGCGTGACCATCTTCGGCGCTGCCGCCACTGATCATCCGGCCCGGCATCACCAGGTCTCCGTCGCGAGTGACGAAAACAGTTCCGTGGCCGTTGAGATTCGACGCTGCCAGCGCAGAGCGCAGGTCGTCGGCCACCATCACGTGACCGAGCATCGCTTCGGCAACCGGCGAGAAGCGAGCTTCAACCTCCAGCATATCGACCAGGCGCCCCGCGATTCCGGGTGCGTCGATCGAAGGATGAGCCGCAAGCGCAGCGTCGGGTTCCTGCACGAAATCCATTCGGCCCGCGCGATTTTCTTTGAGGATCTCGATTGCGCGCAGCGCAAAATCGGGCGATTCGACGATCACAGCGTCCATCTGATCGCCGAGCACGGCTTTGAGAGCTGGCTCCAGCGCAATTGGCGCGCGCACGACTCTTCTCAGAATCGATGGGTCGGTGGCGGGACGATCGCCGTTGAGCGATTCGAGAATTGTGCGAAGTCTCAAGTCGACGCCGTTCGACGAATGATTCGGTTGAAGCTCGCCACGTGCGTGCAGGACGCCGCGCAGAGAATTGACGCGTGCCGTCAGATGGTCGAGCGCGGTGCGCGCTTCGATCTCGCGCTCCGCCGCCTCGCGCCGAGTCCCATCGAGTTCGGCCGCGGTGGCGCGTGACGCTTCCAAGTCCGCTTCCGCCGCCGCCATCAACTCGCGCGCGGTTTCAAGCGTGGCAATCAAAGCCGGCGTCTCGACCGTGGTCGCGTCGAGACGCTTCTCGAGATCCGCGCGTTCGCCAGCAAGATCGCTCAACCGGCCGCGAATTACCGCGGCCTCGCGAACGACGTCAGACAAGTCGTCCTTGGATTCTTCGCCGCGGCGCTCGGCATTCTTGAGTTCGCGAGTAGCAGCTTCGTGCTTGGCGGAGATTTCCTTGAGCGCACTGTCGGCGTCGCCGCCTTCCACTGCAATTTCGCGCGCGAGCATCGCGCCCGCCTCCGCGCGATTCGCGCGCGCACTCGTCGCCTTCGCTTCCAGCTCGACCAGCCGCGCGCTCAGCTCGACTTCGAGCTGCGCAGTCGCGTCGAGCCGCCGCTGCAGAAATCCGCGCGTGTGAGCGCGTTCCTGCGCTCCGGAATGTAGATTCTCGAGCTCGCGCTGAGCGCCGCCCAGCTCCGACCGCGCGGACTGCGCGGCCGACGCCGCGCCCTCGACCTGCTCGCGGATCGCGGCCGCTCCCGCGCGGGCGCCGTTGAGCGCGCTTCTCAACTCCGCGTCGCGACCGGTCTGGACGGCCAGCTCTTCGCGCTGATCGATCAGCCGCCGCGCCGCCGAGTAGCGTTCCAGCTCGCCGAGCTCTGCCTTGACTACTTTGTAGGTCTCGGCTTTTTTTGCCTGCCGGCGGGCGAAGCTGAGTTGACGCTCGATCTCACTGAGCACATCGTCAACGCGCGCGAGATTTTCCTTCACGCGCTCGAGCTTGCGCTCGCTCATCTCGCGCCGGCCCTTGAACAGCGACAAGCCCGCGGCTTCCTCGACCAGAGTGCGCAACTCGTGCGGCTTGGCCTGGATGATTTCCTCGATTCGGCCCTGTTCGACCAGCGAGTAGCCGCGGCTGTGAATCTGCGCCGCCATGAAAAATTCGGTGATGTCTTTCAGCCGGCATGGAATCTTGTTGAGCAGATATTCCGACTCGCCCGAGCGATACGCGCGCCGCGTCACCGCGACTTCGCTGAGCGCAGAGTACGGCTCGGGAAGCTGGCTGCCTTCCTCGGCCTCGAGCACGAGCGAAACTTCGGCCATCCCGGCCGCCGGATTCGACTCGTTGCCGGCGTAGATAAGATCCTCGACGCTCTTGCCGCGAAGCCGCGTCGGCGCCTGCTCGCCGAGCACCCATCGGATAGCGTCGACGACGTTGGATTTGCCGCATCCGTTGGGGCCGACCACAGCAGTCATCCCCGGCGCGAAGCCGATCGTTGTCGAATCTAGAAATGACTTGAAGCCTAGTAATTCAAGGCTCTTAAGACGCATGCTCCCCTCGCCTCCACCACATCCACCACGTCCACAGAAGCTTACACTAAAGCACCCTCAGAGGGTCAAGTGCCACCCCAACATATCGTGTGTCACCAAGCAGCCATCCACAGTAAGTTGTGGATCGCGTCCCTGGGATGCCGCCTTAGCAATCAGCGAAAAAGCTAATCCTGGATCAGCTCGGTATTCCAGTATGCGCTGTCGACCTGCGACAGGTACGGCATCCATTCGCGGTAGCGGCGCAGGCTGAACATCTCGGACGAAAACGGCGTCCACTCTGGACGTCGCGGCCGGCGGAACAGATGCATCCCGGCTTCGTCAGGGGTGCGGCCACCCTTGCGGCGATTGCAGTGATGGCACGAGCAGACGATGTTCTCCCACGTCGACATTCCGCCGCACGAGCGCGGGATGACGTGGTCGAGGTTAAGCTCGGTACGCGGCAATTTCTTGTGGCAATACTGGCAGGTGTTGCCGTCGCGGGCGAAGATGTTGAAGCGCGAAAACCGCACGTGGCGCTTGGGTACGCGCTCGTACGCAGTTAGCAAAAGAACCCGCGGCACGCGGATGAAGCCGTTCACGATTCCCAGCCGTTCGTGCTGAACTTCAATGGACAAATCGCGCCAGCTATCGAAGTCGAAGGTGTGATACTGCTCGTCGACGGCCTTCGCAACGCCCTGATAAAGCAGCGCAAACGCGCGTTTTACCGACGTAACGTGAACCGGCAGGTACGAGCGATTGAGAACGAGGACCTTGCTGTTGAGCAGGCCCGCTCCCGGAAGACTGGGCGCAACCATGTCGGCCGCAGCAGACATCCCCATGACGAGTATCGGCCCCCAGATACCATGTCAAGATACTTGTGGATTAAAAGCCCGTTATTGATGCGCTAATCAAGCTTGCTTGCGGAGGTCGGGTGTGCCTCGTATGATCCTGCACAAGTTGTCGAGGCGAAGGGTAAAACGATGTACCACCGGAAGCAGGTGTTTCTTTGATCGCTTGCGACGCCGGCGCGACAACTCCCGGCGCGTTGCTTTTCCGCACACAATTATGTCGGGTTTGGCGGAATAGAGAGTCCATCTGTGAAACGAGAAATCGCAATTAACGCGTCCGCACTCGAGGTGCGGGTCGCGCTGCTCGAAGACGGCGACCTCGCCGAGTTCTATCTCGAGCGCAATCGCCAGGTTGGCCTGGCGGGCAATATCTATAAGGGCAAAGTCACGCGCGTGCTGCCGGGGATGCAGGCGGCGTTTGTCGATATCGGGCTCGAGAAGGCGGGCTTCCTGCACGTCTCCGATTTTCACGACGGCGTGTCGGCACTCAACAACGTGGCGGAAGTGCTCGGCGAAGAAGACGTCGAGACCGAGCCGGTCGGCGACCACGAGTTTGCAGATGCCGAAGTGAACATGCCCGAAGAAGTCGTTGCAAGTAACAACGGCGATGGAAGCGAGCCGCGGCCCCCGCGCGGACGGCGTCGCGGTCGAGGCCGTCGCGGTCAGGCGCCGCAGCGTTCACGGCTTCCGATCGAGCAGCAACTGCATCGCGGCCAGGACATCATCGTCCAGATAGCCAAGGAGCCGATGGGCACCAAGGGCGCGCGGCTGACGTCCTCGATTTCGCTGCCGGGACGCCATCTCGTCTTTACACCGACCAGCAATCACATCGGAGTGTCGCGGCGAATCGCGAGCGCCGAAGAACGTGCACGTCTGCGCGCCGACGTCGGCGAGCTGAGACCGCCGCAGGGCGGTTTCATCGTGCGGACCGCATGCGAGGGCGTCAGCCGGCGCGAAATCCAGCGCGACGTCGCATTTCTGACCAAGCTGTGGAGCTCGATCCTGCGCAAGAACGAGAGCATGCCGCCCGCATCGATCCTCTACAGCGACCTCGACGTGGCGCTGCGCATCGTGCGCGACCTCTTTTCCAGCGAGGTGGACCGTCTATGGTGCGACGACCCGACTACCTACAGCCGGATAGTGCAGTTCGTGCAGAACTATATGCCGCGGTTGCGGTCGCGCTTGACGCTTCATGACGGACCCACGCCGCTGTTCGATCGTTTCAACATAGAGCCGCAAATCGAGCGCGCGCTGGATCGCAAGGTCTGGCTCAAGTCAGGCGGCTACCTCATTTTCGATCAAGCTGAGGCGCTGACGGCGATCGACGTGAACACCGGGCGTTTCGTCGGCAAGCGAAGCCAGGACGATACCATCCTGAAGACCAATCTCGAGGCGGTCGAGGAAGTGGTGAAGCAACTCAGGCTGCGCAATATCGGCGGCATCATCATCGTCGACTTTATCGACATGGCGCGCGAGGGCGATCGCAAGAAAGTCAGCGACGCCCTGGCAACGGCGCTCAAGCGCGACAAGGCGCGGACCTCGGCGCTCAAGATTTCAGAGCTTGGCCTGGTGCAGATGACGCGCAAGCGTACGCGCGAGAGCCTGGAGAAATTGCTCACCGACACGTGTCCGCGATGCGACGGGCGGCGCGTCGTCAAATCGGTGCCGACCCTGGCGGCGGAAGTGCTGCGCGGAATTCAGCGCGAGGCGGTCGGCAAGTCGGCGGGCGACATGCTAATCGTCAAGCTCAATCCCGAAGTTGCTCGCTACCTGTACGATCACGGTGCGAAGGATCTCGAGACGCTCGAACAGCGGCTGGGAACCAAAATAGTTCTACGCTCGAATGACGGCATCGAGCTCGGCGCATTCGAACTCGCTCGCGCCCCGGCCGCCGCCTAGCAGCTTTACTAGCGCGCGATCCGTCCGCATCCAGCGAAGGGGTAGTGTCCTGATTTAAATCAGAACACTACCCGCGTCGTCGGTTCGTTATCAGAGTCCGAAAAATAGACTGATGCCCTGGGACGGCGGCGCGTCATACCCTGGTCCGGGCCCATAATATTGTTCCGGCTCGGGCGCGGCGTAGTAGTCCGGCTGAGGCGCGTAGTAGTAGTCCGGTTGTGGCGCATAAACGACGGCGGGTCCGCGGTAGCCGCGATTGTCGTTATCGCGATGCTGATCGGCGCCGCGACCTCGGTCATCGCCACGGTGGTTGTCGGCGCGAGCCGACCCGACTGCGAAGCTGCCAATCGCGAAGACAAACGCGGCCGCTGTCGCGATAGCGCCAATCTTGGAGCGCAATTCCTTTTTTGTTTTCATATGAGTTCCCGTCGCGAGAGCGACTCCCGCTTCACTTATTCTCCGCGGTCTGTTTTGCGGCCGAGGTCCGCGCGCGGTTGCGGAACAAGGAGTCGGCGGTCTTCTTCTGCGCGTCCGACATGCTGTCGTAGAGAGATTCGAAGGCCGGGATAAATTTCTTCATTCCAGCTTCATGCGCTTCGATCACTGACCCATAAGACTTGACAACGTCGACTGCGCTCATCGACTGCGTGTCGGCGGCGCGCTGTTTCTGAAGGTCCGTCATTGCCTGCGCGTTGTCGCGCATCACCTGTGCCAGGTTGTCCCATTGAGGTTTCTGTGCGCTCGTGATGTGGAGCTTCTTGTGCAGGTCCCTGATCCGAGCTTCGACCGATGCCATTCCGGGAGCTTCCGACGCCGGCGACGCCATCGCTAGCCGCGAAGAAGCCTGCGGCACTGTCTCGGTTGAGGCCGCATACAGCGGACCGGCGAGAACAATAGCGCCGAGTAAGGTTGCCGCGGCGCTAGCTGCGCGTACGGCTGGATGCGTGAAAAGGGTCATGACTTACACTCCTTGTTAGTTGTGAATGCTGAGACTTCGAGACTGCTGCGGGCTTGAACTCGTGAACCAACGCCAGTTTCTCGCAACACCCACGGATAAACTATCTGCATTCGTCCAAGGACGTGCCCCACAGCACGTTCGTGTGTGTAATCCATCGTGTTAGTCGCGCTGTGGTTCTTCACATAACGCTATTCGACCAAGTCGCGGCACATTCGTATGTAATTCGACAGACAACAGAGTAAACGATTCAACAGGAGTCTGGATTATGAAATATATTACAAATTCTGTAGTGGCTATTGGAGTTGGTATTGCGATGGCATGCATAGTCGGCTGTGCGCCTACTACTCACGTCACGGAGACCACGACGACAAGGGAATACGACACGACGAATCCGCCAGTAGTGGTGGCGCCCGCCACTACTGCAAACACGACTACGACGACCCAGTATGACAACGGTACGGTACAGCGTACCTACACGCAGCCAACGCCCTATTCGCCTCCCGATCAAAGCACGACCACTGTAACGACTGATGCAAATGACGGAACCGTGCAGAAGCGGACTACGACGACGTATCAGGCGCCCTACTAGGATTCGTAGGCAGGTCGCAACTACGTACGGAATAGACAAAGGAGAATCTCATGTTGCTATTAATCATTGTATTGGTTTTGTTGTTCGGCGGCGGCGGTGGCTACTATGGATATAGCAACTACGGCGCTACCGGAGGTTTGGTTCCGCTGGTACTTGTGGTGCTGGTAATCTGGTTGCTGCTCGGACGCGGCGGCCTCTGACAATTCGGCATCTTTGAGATGCGAACTTCGCCGTTCGATCGACACTCAGATAGGCCTGCTTGGTTATCAACAGAGTTTCGTAAGAATTCGTCATCCGCGTAACGAAACCATGGAGGAGTCTGTTGGTTAAACTTAACTGGCAGGCATAGCCTACAGGTTCGCACAGACAGCGACGCGATAGTCTGGTGAAAGAGCGAAAGAGTGATGGCGCCAGGGAGAAGCTCGCGTGACTCTAGTCAATATCGTAGTGATCCTGGTCATAATCGGTTTGGTGATGTGGCTAATCAATACCTACATCCCGATGGCCGGCGCGATCAAAAGTTTACTCAACATCGTTGTGTTCGTGGTCGTGTTGATTTGGATTTTGCAGACGTTCGGGCTGATCGGAGCGATCCCTGGACTCAAGATACCGGCGCTTAAGTGATCGGCGATCGCGTGCAAATGAACCTTGAAGCAAATCAACCAACGGCAAGTCGGCCGCCTCCAAAACGATCGTTCTTCCAGCAACCGAGCGGCGTTCGTCGCGAGGTGATGGGTGAAGCGGCGGGCATCCGGGAGACTCCCCCCTCCCTCGGTGCCCGCCAAATTTTTTGTGTTCGATTCGAATGAAAAAAGAAACAACCATACCCAGCAACCCGGGAACTCAGAGGCAACCGAGATGACATTCGAAGAAACCGCAAATTCCACCGTTCGAAGCGCAATGGATCAGGGCCGTCAGGCGGCTGATACCGCCAGCCAGGCAGTCAAGGACGGCTACGACGCGGCGCAGCAATACGTCAAGGACAAGGCGTTTGACCTGGACCTCGGCGAGTTCGTACGCCGTGAACCGTGGCTTGCAATAGCGGCCGCGTTTGCGGTCGGCTATGCCGTTGCGCAGATCGTTCGGCGCATTTCCTGAGCGGGACGTTGGCCAGTGAATAATTCGGCAGAGGCCAGGTCAGCAGCTGAGGATGAGAAACTACGTCGGCGCGAGCGGGACATCGGCGAATATATAAGAGAGGAACCGCTGACCGCGCTGGCTATAGCCGGCGGCGTCGGATTCATCCTCGGCGGCGGAGCGAACAGCCGCATCGGGCTTGCGCTTGTGACGATAGTGGGACGAATCGCGCTGCGCGGGGCAGCCACGAATTTCATCGTCGACCTGGTCGCCGGCAATCACGACCACGGGTCGGACCGCGCCAAAGCTCGCAACAAAAGCCCTCGCAATGGAAACCATGACAACGGACGAACAGATTTCCGCGATCCAGACTGAACGCGACGACGCGCGCCAGGACCTCCGCGACACCTTGACCGAGGTCACCGCAAAGGTTGAACGCACCGAGGACGAGATGCGCCCCGATCACGTCATCGAGAGTCATCCCGTCGGAGCCTCGTTGATAGCTGGAGCATTGGGCTTTCTGTTCGGCTCGATCGTCAATGGCCGCGGCGCCGGCCCAATCGTGATCGCGACGTTGCTCGGCATCGCAATCTCAAAAACACGGTCAGACAACGAGAGCTGACGCGCCCCGACTGCGCGATGCAAGGCCGATCCGATGACTGAAAAACAATCGCATCCTGTAAACGGCGCGGTCCGGACTTTCCAGGATTGGCCGACGCTGGTGAGTCGTGCGGTGGACGACATCTCGCGCATCGTGCAATCCGAAGCGCACATGCTGCAGACCAGGATAGGAGCGGAGCTCGAGACTCGACTAGCTAGTGCAATAGCTATTTTAACTGTAATCGCGGTGATAATTTGCGGCGCGGTCTGCATGCTATGCGCCGCGATCCTGCTGATCCATGAGTGGCTACCGATGTGGCAAGCGTTCGGAATCGCCGGCGGCGTGATACTACTAATCGGGATCGCGAGTTATGCGACAGTGAACCGCGCAGGCGGGCAATCCGCGGAGTCGTAGAATCCTATGAAACCAATCGTAATCGTCGGTGCCATTATCGCGCTGCTGGGATTGCTGAGCCTCGCGGTACCTGAGTTCACGACCAACGAGACCAAGAACGTCGTGACGCTTGGCGACTTGAAGGTCCAGGCTACAGAACCGACTTCGCACACGGTGCCGCCGATCGCGAGCGGAGCAGCGATAATCGTCGGGCTGGTGCTGGTGGGCAGCGGCCTCTATCGAAAATCCGCTAGCTGATCACGATGGTTTTGGAGACCAGGGTACCGGTTTTTTGTCGAAGAAGGACTCGAGCCCCGAGCGGGTTTCGTCGCTGATGTGCGGGGCCGCGGTGTACTCGGTCATACTCATCGCGATTGCCTGTCCGGAAAATTTACACATCAACGACTTGGTAGTGGCCTCCGCTTTGGGAGCGTTCATCGCGATCGCGTCTGCCCATGCCAGCGCGGTGTTCATGAGGTCGCCCGGCGGTACGACCTTGTTGATCAGTCCAAGATCTTTAGCCTGATCGGCAGTCACGAGCTCTCCGGTGAGCAGCAGATATCTCGCGACCCGCTCGCCAACCAATCGCATCAGGTGCAGGATTACCATCCCCGCCTGAATGCCGTGCTTCATTTCCGTGTAGCCAATTCGTGCGTTGTCGGCGGCAACGGCCAAATCGCAGGCGCTCAGGAAGCCGGCGCCGTTGCCGACTGCGACTCCGTTGACGGCGGCGATCGAAGGCTTGCCAAGACGATAAACGCGCTCGATCAACGCCTCGCCGCGCAGTGCACCGTCCCAGACCGAGCCCGATTCGTCGACGCGTAGCTCGTCAAGCATCGCGCGCAGCTCACCGAGGTCCATCCCGGCCGAGAATGCAGAACCGGCACCGGTGAAGACGAGAGCGCGCACGCATCGATCCTCTTCGGCGCGCGCGATCGCTGCCATGAGACCGTCGATCATGGCGGCGCTCAGGGCGTTGCGATGGTCGGGGTTGTTGAGCGTGATTATCGCGGCCGGGTATCGAGCTTCGTACAGGACGATTTGATCGGACATATTTTCCTTTTGTCGTTCCTTTTGAGATCAGCTCGCGTCGGCGACTGAGGTGGCGGCTGCGATTTGGGCTGCGGCGCGAATCTGGCCGAAGTGGATTTTACCCAGATCGAATTCCTCGAGCGCCTTGATCATACTTGTCAGCGCGGCCTTGCAGGTCGGAAGATTTTTTCGCGCGCGCGTGAGCGGATTGGATCGCGCGATGATGAAATTCTTCAGATACGGATGCATCAGGCCGCGCTTCTTGCCCGCCGCCACCAGCTCAACCGCCAATTCGTCGGCACGCTCGACCTGCGCCGCGCGCTCCTCGCGATCTTCGATCGCTTCCTTGATCGGCTTGGTCAGAAATCCGTCCACGCGGCTAAGCAAGGGCGCGTAAACACCGCCCGAAAACCTGGGCTTCTTTTCATAAAGCAGACCGAGCGTGATGTAGTGCGCGCGCTCGAATTCGAAAGTGAAATCCTTTTCGGCAGACTTAGGCCGCTCTTCGAGCCGCGCGCGATACATGCGGATGACCTCGAGCGCCTTGTCGCGCAGGTTGTGTGCCTTCTCGGTGTTGAGCGCGAGAATCTGAAAGGCGACCTCGGGATCCGGTATCACGATGGCGGGTATCATTTTTGCGCCCGATTTCACCGCGGCGGCGCGGCGATGGTTGCCGTTGGGAGTGAAGTAAGTGCCGGCGGAGTAAACGGCGACGATCGGTTCGGTGAAGCGGTCGAGCTTTTTCATCACTTCGATCATTCGCTTGAGATGCGCGGGCGAGAGGTCGCGCTGATACGGCGTCGCCTCCACTTTCGCGAGCGGAAGCATCGCGAACAGCTGCCAGTGATCGCCGATTGGATCCTGGTAGGCGGCGAGCGCGGCGCCGCCGTCGGCCTCGATCGTTTCTGCCAACTCAGTGACCGCGGCCGGGAGTTTTGCGCCGCGCGGAGAAATCGCTAATTCCACCATGCTCAAGTTTGTAGTTGATGAACGACCCCGCGGACAAACGGAGATTATTGCGCAGGCGGGGCAGTGGCTTCGTTGACGGCGACGATATGAAAGTGAACGGTAGCCTCGTCGCCGGCCAGGATCGTGTGGAACAGGACGCCGGGGACCTTGACGCCGAAATCTTCGTAGTTGAATTTCAGTTCGCCGTCGCCGGAGAAAGTGCCGTCAGGGTCGAGCGTCGCATGCACCGACATGGTCATCGCGTGAGATTCACCGTGGATATTCAGGAAGCCGGTCACAATCGCAGTGCCTTCGTTGGGATGGGTCCGGACGACGCCGATAACGCTGTTGCTCTCGAATCCGATGGTCGGATACTTGTCCACCTCGAGCGACTTTTCGGTGATGGCTCGATCGCGCGACGGATTGTCGCTGCGGTAGCTGGCTGCGTCGATCAGCATTCTCACCTTGGCGGTGCCCTGGATGTTCGCCGGATTGCCACTCACCGCGCCGTCGATTATCCGGAACGTGCCGGTGGCGTTGCCACGAATCAGCGCGGCCGGCTCTGCTACCGACACGCTAACGGTGCTGCGGTCCACATCGACCTTGAATCGCATCGTAGCGGCGCCGACGGCGTGTGGCTGGAAACCGATCAGTGCAAATGCGCTGGCGGCCGAAATCAACGCGCGCCTTAGAAAGCCGCGAGAATCATTTGCGGACTTTTTCAATTGACAACTACTCCATGTAGCGGGATCAGCCGAAACGGCGTCGCGCAATTGCGACGCCTACGAACGTGTAGAGGATTCCGAATCCGAAATTGACGCCAGTCGGCAGCAAGGCGCTCGACGCAGGCAGGTTGCGGATCATCAGATCGTTGAACGCGCGCATCGCCCACGTGGTCGGCAGCGCGAGCGCGAGATGTTGCATCCAGGCGGGTTCGAAGTCGATCGGCCACCAGCATCCGCCAATCGCCGCCATCGTCATGATCACGATTGCGCCAACCGGCAGAACGGCGTCGCGCGTGCGCCCTACTCCGGCGACGATCAAACCGAAGGCCGCGCCGGCAAACGCAATCGCGGCGGCCGGCATCACCAAAGCTGCCGGAGAGCGGCCGAGCGAAATTCCAAACAGCGCGTATCCGGCGGCAAACAACACCGCCATCTGGATAAACCCGACGACGAATCGCGCGAGCAACTTTCCGGTGAGCGTTGCCCACAGCGGCGCCGACGCCGAGCGCAGGCGTTCGAGTGTGCCCCAATCCTGCTCGTCGATCAGCGCCAACGAAACGCCCATCAGCATCCCGATGAGTAGAAAGGTCACGGCGAAGCCCGGCACCTGGAGATCAAAAGCGTTGAATCCAGCGAATTCGCCGATTTCCTTGCCGTTCAAATCCACCTCGGTCAGTCCCAGTGTGCCAGGAATCGCGAGGCTTGAATCCAGTACCGGCACCTCGGGGATTTTCACCAGCGGAATTTTTGGTGTCGCCTGCAACTCGGGCAGATTCAGATCGATCGGCGGAATCGTGAGCGCGCCTTCCAGCTTGCTCCGCGCGTCCCTGAGATCGGCGACGGGTGCGAGATTGATTCCGCCTAGATTGAGATCGGAGGGCAGGGTCGGAATGGTCGGAGGCGCCGGGATATCGGCGGCGTGGCTGCCAGCTATCTGCTTCAACTGTCCGAACCAGGTCTCGAACTGACCTTGGGCAATCTCGAGGCGGTTCAAATAATCCTTCAGCTCGTCAAGTTTCGCCTGCTGCGTGGCGGTCTCGGCGTCGAGCTTGCGCTGGATGCGATCCAACTCGGTGTCGAGTGCGAGCTTGGTTTGATCGCGCGCGTTGGTCAGGGCAGTTTCGATGTGTGCGCGAATCTTCGGCGCGACGGCGGCACGAGCCGCATCGGCCTGGGTGGCGAGGCGAGCGGCGTCGGCGCGTGCTTGTGCGGCGGAGTCGCGCGCCTGATTGAGCTGGTTGGTAAAGTCGCGAGTTCGTTCGGCGGTTTGACTGCGCGCCTCGGCGGCGGCGGCGTCGCTGATTTTCCGGCACATCTCCGAGAGTGTCAGCTCGATCTTTACGGTCTGCAGATACTTGACCGGATCGCTATAGATAATGAGCCGGGCGCCGCGGCCGTGTTCGATCGCCTCGGTGGTTCCGGCGGGAATGACAATTCCGACCACCGCCAATTTTCGCTCGCGCACAGTCCGCTGCGCGTCGAGGCGGCTCGAAGAATGAATGATGGACAGGTCGGGCCGATGCTCGAGGGCGTTGAGGATCGCGCGGGCGACAGCGCCGTGGTCTTCGTCGAGAACGGCCACCGAATATTCACCGTGCGGAGCGGCTCGACCGCCGTAAATTTTCGCCAGTGAAAAACCGGCGGCCGCGATGACGGCGATTGGCGCGACCAGTAGCATGAACAGGCCGACGCGATCGCGCCGGATGAGCAGGAACTCCTTGCCGATCGTCAGCCACACCGCGCGCAGCATCATCGCCTCAATCAACCCGCCGTTGGTGCGTGGGACGCTTCATGCGACCGGAGTATCGCGAAGAGCGTGCCCGGTGAGTTTGAGGAATGCGTCCTGGAGATTGGGGCGATGCACGCGGAACTCGACGACCTCGTCGCCAACTTCGCCGGCGCGGCGAACCACCTCGGGTACCTGATCGAGCGAGCGCAGCGTGGCCGCAGAGGCGAAGCCGTCAAGAACGTCCCACGGCAATTCGCCAACTCCCGCGATCCCGTTGGACCATCCGGGTGGCAGCGCCTTTTTTGTCATGATTTCGATCCGTGGTTCCGTTCCCGCCAGTGCGATCAGTTCCCGGTCGGTGCCCTGCGCCACTATTTTTCCGTGGTCGATGAGCACGATTCGGTCGCACAGCCGTTCCGCTTCTTCCATGTAGTGCGTGCTGTACAGTATCGCGCCGCTGGCCTTGGCAGCCGCCTCGACCACCGCAAAGATTCGGCCGCGCGATTGCGGATCGACGCCGACCGTTGGCTCGTCGAGCATGATCGCTGCCGGATGATGCATCATGCCGCAGGCGATGTTGAGCCGGCGCATCATGCCGCCGGAAAAATCCTCGACTGCGTCGTCGGCACGATCGGCCAGGCCGACTTCGTCGAGCAAACCGCGGGCGCGTGGAAGAGCGTCGCGCGAATGCATCCCCTCCATCCGTCCGAAAAACATCAGATTTTCCATCGCGGTTAGCGTGGGATAAAGCGCGAGCGATTGCGGCACAAGGCCGAGGCTGTTTCGCGCGAGGCGCGGCGCGGTGTCGAGATCGTGACCGGCGATCGCGGCGTGGCCGGAGTCGGGTGCGATTACGCCGGAGAGAATCGAGAGCGTGGTAGTTTTGCCAGCGCCGTTGGGGCCGAGCAGGCCGACGATCTCGCCGGCGTTGACTGCAAACGAGACACCGTCGAGCGCAACGCGATTGCCGTAGCGCTTGCGGAGGTCATCCGCGCGGATCATGGGGCCTGAATTCATCGCGGATGAAACCAGTGCGCGCGGGATTTCAGGTCGGCACTCAGCGGTAACTCACCATCTCGAGTAGATTGCCGTCGGGATCGAGAAAGTAGATGCAATCGTGATCGCCCCAATCGATCGGCGCGGCGCTCTCGACCCCGGCCGCCGCCAGGCGCTCGCGCGCGCCCGCAAAATCGCTCTGGCTCACCTTGAATGCATGATGACCGCGGCCGAGCGGGTGGCCGATGATCGATTGGCGCGCGGCAGCATCGAGCGGAGGACGGGGCACCTCGAACAACACAAGGTTCTGGCCGCCGCAATCGAGCAAGACCTGATCGCCGAAGCGGTTAACGACTTCAAGGCCGAGGATCGCGGTGTAGAAGCGCTCGGCTCGCGCGAGGTTCGCCACCTCGATACCGAGATGATCCAGCCGCTCGAGTTTCATCGGGGGCACCGGATCAGATTATCCACGAGCGACGATAATTAGGAAGATGCCGCTACCGTGCGGCTTTCGAGGTCGGGCCGCCTCGAGGCGATTACACGTTCCTTCTCACGGTGGATGAAAGCGGGATCGAATGTCACGATCATGACGGGCAGAATCGTCATCGCGCCTAGCATCGAAACGAACATCCAGACCGCCAACAGCAGGCCCATCTCCGCGTCGAAGCGGATGCTCGACCAGTACCAGAACAGAACTGACGCGACCAGCGTCAGCGCGGTGAAGGCGACCGCCTTGCCCGACGTGATCAAGGCGGTATAGGTACTCTCCATGAGCTCGTGACCGAGTGCGAGTTCCTCGATGATGCGACTTACTATGTAAATAGAATAGTCAATTCCGAATCCTACGCCGACAGTGACTACCGGCAAAGTATTAATGTTGATACCTATATCGTGCGCACCCATGTAGGCATTGATCGCGGCATTGGCCAGGGCGAGTGGGAATAGCAAATATAATCCCGCCATGAATGAGCGGTAGGTCACTAGTATAATTATGTATATAGTCGCGAACGCGAGCACGTTGAGCAGAAGATCGTTGTCGATGATTTCCTGGTTAGCGGCGGCGAGCTCGCCGATTATTCCGGCGGCCAGGGCGAAATTCACTCCATTCACGTGATGCTTGGGTTCGTTGAAGAATAGCTGGGTACGCAACACGATTCGCTGGACGTTCTCACCCTCGCGATCCTTGGAATACACCGTCATCTGGGTGGCGTCGCGCCGCGGCGTGATGATGTAAGCGGTCGAGAGCGGAGACGCACCCGCCAGCAATCCGCCGAGGAGCTGGCCGGTGCCGCGTGCGGTGGTCGGCAGCACGTTCCACTTGGGCTGGAATTCCCTCAGCGCGGAGCCGCCGTTCGACAGGAGATCGGCGACCGAAAATGTGCGCCCGACCGCCGGATCGCGCTCCATGTAGCGCTCGTACTCGTCCATGACGTGGTACAACTTTGGATCGTTGAGCGATTCGCGCTTGGCGAGTTCCGCAACGACGACGAACTGCTCGATCGCGCCGAACTCGCTCTGAATCGCGTCCATCGATTTGTTGTAGGCCGAGTTGGGCCACAGGATCGGCGATTCAGACGAGGGATCGCCGACCTTGAGACCAGTCCAGAAGAACGCGCACAGAGCAATCACCCCGGCGGTCGCGCAGAATGTGGCGATGCGACCAGATCGCTCCAGCATCGGCTTGGCGATCGACTGCAGCAGTCGCTTGAAGAAGCCATGCTCGCGACGCTCGATCACCTCGATGCGCGGGGGTTCGAGGTAGTAGTACACGATCGGATTGAGTATCAGCTCGCTCACGATGATGGCGGCGATCCAGAAGCTTGCGGTGATCGCGAGTTTCTGCAGAAACAGAACCGGCACCAGCAGGATGACGAGCACACCGAACGCGTCGGTCAGAATTCCTGACAGCGAGGGAACGAACAACTCGGAGAAGGACGAGAGAATCGCTTTTTCCTTGTCGCGCAAGCGGTAGAACTCTTCGTAGTACCGATCGTGCATCTGCACCGAATGGCTGACGGCGCGCGCGGTGATCAGGAAAGGGATGACGAGCACCAGCGGATCGAGTCCGAAGCCAAGCAGCCGGATGAAACCGAGGCCCCAGACGGCGCAGATAACGCCGGAGATCGTCGGCCGCAACGCACCGCGCCAGTCGTGGAAATAAAGATAGAGCAGGATCCAGACGGCGAGCACCGTCGCGACGAAGATCCAGAGAAATTCCGGCGTGTAGTGATAAACCCATCCATACAGGATCGGCTGCCCGCCGTAGTAAATGTGCACAGTCGCATCGCGCTCGGGGTCGACGACGATGCGCCGAATCTCGTCGAAGATGCGGGTGTAGTCGAGCCGCGTCTCGAGGAAGCTGCCCTCGATAACGGCGGCCTTATCGTCGAGCGAGACGAAGCGGCCGAAGATGACGCCGGGATTTTTGTGGACGTTGCTCTTCAGTTCTTCGAGGTCGCCGGCGGTTTTGGGAATGTCGCCGTTGGGCAGAACGGGAGTGTTGAGGATGACGCCGCCGGCCAACGGGCGAAAATAGCTGGAGGTCGCGATCGAGCGCACGGAGCCGTGCTGGATGCCGTAGACGAGATCCATGTCGCGCGTCATCTGGACTATCTTGCCGATGATCGCGGTGTTGTAAATCGTTCCCTCTTTCGCCTCAACCATGATCGTGACGTTGTTAACGCTGCCGAAGTACTGGTCGTACTTGTGCGCGACCTTGATGAACGGATGGTCCTGCGGGAGCAGTTCACCGAAGCTGGTCACGAGCTGAGTTTGCGCTGCGAAATATCCGAAGAAAGCGGTGAGTACGCCGACGACGCCCAGCACGAGGAAGCGCCGGCGCAGAATCCATTCACCAAAACGATACCAGGTCATCTAGTTCTCCGAAGTCCCCGTGCTCGCGCGATGGCGCTCAACCCTGACAGAAGCGCCACGTTTTGCCGCCGTCCTCGGTGTAAAGGATTGTGCCGTAACCGACGATCCATCCGTGCTGCGCGTCGAAGAACCGCGCCTGGCTGAGCGGGAACGGTATCGCGGGCACGGTCGGATCGTGCGCCCATGCGCCGTTGGGCTGAAGGCGGAGCACGGTGCCGGTCAGCCCGGTGGTAATTCCCTGGTCGCCGCCGAAGAGATCGATCGAGAACAACGGATCGCGCGCGGGAATCTGCGGCGCGCCGGGGACCAGCGTGTCAGGCGGCGCGCCCGGCTTTTCCGCCTGATGCGCAAAGCGCCAGGTCTTGCCGCCGTCGTCGGTCTGAATCACCCATCCCTCGAGTCCGCACGCAGCGCCATGCTTCTGATCGCGGAAAGAGACGCTGAAAAAAGTCGGCAGCAGAAAGTCCGCGAAGCGCGGATCGTCGTTGGGTCCGAGCGGACGTTTCCACTGCGGCAACAGCGATTGCTGCTGCTCCTGCCAGCTCTTGCCGCCATTCTCAGTCGCCCAGATTCTCCCGAGCTCGCCGACCACCCATCCGTGATCGACGTCGAGGAAACTCGCGCTGTAGAGAACCGGCTCTTCGTACGGCAGCGCGTAGTCGGCAATGTCCGGCGGGAAGAGCCGCTGCAACTGGCGCTTGGTAAAACTCTCGCCGCCGTTGTTCGTGCTCATTACCAGCGCGCGGTCGCCCACAAAGAAGCCGTGAAGCGCGTCGGGAAATGAGAGGCCGAAAATGAACAAGTGCGTGCGCGAGTTGAGACGCTCCCAGGTCTTGCCGCCGTCGCGCGTGCGCATCACGAGACCGTCCTGCCCGCACAGGTAGCCGTTCTGATCGTCGGCCATCTGGATTCCGAAAATTCCGAGCTGGGTGCCGCTGTCGATGCGCTTGAAGTGACGGCCGCCATCCTCGGTCAGCAGCACCTTGCCCCGATCGCCGACGATGAACGCGCGGGTCGGGCTGGTCGGCCATACGTCGAAGAACTTGTCGGTCAGCGCGATATTGCGAAGCGGCAACGGCGGCAATGCGACTTCGCGATGACATGCGGCGGTGGCGAGCGCGATTAGAACAAATATCGTCTTGATTAAGCTGTGTGCGCGGAGGCTTCGCTCCATTCGGCGTGATCCCATGGAAAAATTGGCTCTATACTCAAGCAAAGCCGGCGTCTTAGCAAGTCGTATTTTGCGCGCGGTTATCGGCCCGAAGTTTACAAATCCGCGAGCAATAGACCGGTCAGATACTCACCCTCGGCGTGACCGAGCAGCACCGGATGGTCGGTACCGGGGCCGAGATGTGCCAGCAGTCGAAGATGGCGATGGGAGTTGGACGCGGAAAATCGCACGGCGCGAACGAAATCGTCGGCGCGAAAATGCGTCGAGCACGAAAACGTCATCAGGCGTCCGCCCGGCTCCAGCGCCCGCATCGCGAGCGAGTTGAGCTCGACGTAGAGACGGCCTGCGCGTTCCGCATCGCCTCGGCTACGCGCGAGCGGAGGCGGATCGAGGATGATCAGATCGAAGCGATTCGCAGTCTCGGCCATGAACTTGCCCGCTTCGCCATGAACCAGTTCGACGGCGCTGGCGGGATACTGGTTGAGCTCGAGATTTTCGCGCGCCACTTCAAGCGCGCGCGCAGAAGTATCGACCGCGACAATCTTGCTGGCGCCTCTTGCGAGTGCAGCGAGCGAAAATCCGCCCTGGTAGCAGAAAGCGTCGAGCACCCGCGCGCCGGATGCGATGCTGCCGGCCAACGCGCGGTTGTCGCGTTGATCGAGAAAGTAGCCAGTCTTCTGCCCATGCTCGAAATCAATTTTGATCTTGATTCCGTTCTCGGTCGCAATTGTTCCCGTCACGGTTTCGCCGGAGAGTACTCCGACGTGGTCGTCGAGGCCTTCCTGCCTTCTCACGGCGCCGTGGCTTCGTTCGAGAATCGAGCGCGGATGAAGCAGATCGTTTAGCGCGGCGACAATCGATGTGCGCATCTTGTCCGCGCCCGCAGTTAGCAGTTGCAGCACGAGGACGTCGTCGAATCGATCGACGACGACGCCCGACAGACCGTCACCATCGCCGTTGACGAGGCGGTACGCATTCGTGTCGTCGCGGACGAAACGCTTTCTCAGTCCGAGCGCGCTCTTGAGCCGGCGTGAAACCAGTTCTTCGATGGCGGGAGCCTCGTCCCACGCAAGCATCCGGATGGCGATGGTCGTCGCAGGGTTGCAGTAACCCATCCCGAGCATCGCGCCCGACGCGTCGTGCACGGTTACGAGAGTGCCAGCCTCAATTGTGGGCGCCTCAATCCGATCGATTGCTTGCGAGAAGATCCATGGATTTCCGCCGCGGACTGGTCCTTCCCTGTCGCGCTTGAGGGTCACGCGAGCGAGCGGCGCGCTCACCGCGCCGGCCATGGCGGTTCGTCGACGCGCGTGAAATCACCGCTGCGGCCTCCGCGTTTTGCGACCAGCCGGATTGCTCCGATCTCCATCGCGCGATCTATCGCCTTCGCCATGTCGTAGATCGTCAACGCCGCCGCACTCACCGCGACCAGCGCTTCCATCTCGACGCCCGTGCGCGCGTCGGTCACGGTGCGAGCCTGGATGTGGATCGCGGAGCCGGCAGCGTCGGGCGTGAAATCGATTTCGACGACTTCGAGCGGGATCTGATGGCAGAGCGGGATCATCTCATGCGTGCGCTTGGCTGCCATGATTCCCGCGATGCGCGCCGCTGCCAGCGCCTCACCTTTTTTCAGCTTGCCGCCGACGATGGCTTGAAGAGTTGCCGGCGCCATCCGGACCTGACCGCGCGCGATCGCCTCGCGCCGCGTAACCGCCTTTTCGCCGACGTCGACCATCCGGATTTGTCCGCGCGCATCGAGATGCGTCAGGCGCGAGGAGACGACGCGACGCGATTGGGATTGTTTCTTGCCCGACATCGACGGAAATGGTTAGAGCTTATGTTGACCGCCCCCGCATATACAATAAACTCATGATTCTCGGTTCGACCAAACGTCTCTAACCCTTGCGCACACGGTTCACATGGCTGACGAAATCAATAAGGTCGTAATTCTCGGTTCCGGTCCCGCCGGATTAACAGCAGCGCTTTATACGGCGCGCGCCAATCTGAGTCCGCTGCTGATCGAAGGGCATGAACCCGGCGGCCAGCTCACTATCACCACCGATGTCGAGAACTACCCCGGCTTCGAGCATGGCATCCAGGGTCCCGAAATGATGGACGTGTTTCGGCGCCAGGTGACTCGCTTCGGCACGCGCTTCATGAGTGGCGCTGTGACCGAGGTGCGTTTTGGCAAACGGCCGTTTGAGCTCGTCGCAGACGGCAAAGTGATCAAGGCCGAGGCCGTGATCGTTGCGACCGGTGCAACCGCAAAGCTGCTCGGAATCGAATCGGAGAAACGCTTGATGGGTTACGGCGTGAGCGCGTGCGCCACCTGCGACGGCGCTTTCTTCAAGGGCAAGGAAGCGATCGTAGTCGGCGGCGGAGATACTGCGATGGAGGAAGCGAACTTCCTTACCAGGTTCGTCACCAAGGCGACCGTCGTGCATCGACGCGACCAGTTGCGCGCGTCGAAGATCATGCAAGATCGCGCGCGCAAGAATCCCAAAATTGTTTTCATCTGGGATTCGGCGATCGACAAAATTCTTGGTGAGCAGAAAGAGGGCGTGAGCGGCGTCACCTTGAAAAATCTCAAGACCGACAAACTCACCGATATGAAAACCGACGCCGTGTTCGTCGCAATAGGTCATCAGCCGAACACCGAGCTGTTCAAGGGCCAGCTCGACATGGACGAACTCGGATATCTGAAAGTGAAAGCGGGATCGACTTACACGAACGTCGAAGGTGTGTTCGCGGCGGGCGACGTCGCAGACAGCATCTATCGGCAGGCAGTCACGGCCGCGGGCACGGGATGCATGGCAGCAATCGACGCCGAGCGGTGGTTGGAATCGAAGGGCGAATAGGCATTCAATCGGTCGCGCGACATACTTCGCGCCGCCCGGAGGGAGTTGAGACTCGAGAGCTGAGAGGGGACCGGCTCTATGAACGTAGCTACTTCGGAAAAACGTTGGCTCAGAGAGCCCATCGAACTGGCGCCTAAACATCTGGACCGCACGATACTTCTGCACATCTCAGACTTGCATTTCACGGCCAGATCCAAGTGGGACCGACGACCACTCTCGCTGGCCTCGGCAGCTTCGCAACGACTGAGTCGGGACGCCCGCTGAAATCACACGTGCAGTGCAGTCCGGCCCGGCGCGATGGAGTTAAATTTGTCAGACGCAATGGGCCCGTGCTAAACGATCGTTTAGTAACTGTGGGCGGCTGACCAAACGCCTAAAATCGTCGGCAACCAGCCCGTAAGGAGAGTCAATATGAGTGATTTTTCGACCGACGTGAAAGACACCGTGCCCGGTCTCGATTTCGACCCGGAAGCGTTGCGTGCGAAATATCGTGAGGAGCGCGACAAGCGTATCCGCGCCGATGGCAACGCGCAGTACGTCGAGGTGAATGGCGACTTCACTCGATACGTTGACGATCCATACGTGGATCCCGGCTTCACCCGCGAGCCCATCGAGGAGACCGTCGAAGTACTAATAATTGGCGGTGGTTTCGGCGGATTGCTGGCCGGAGCACGGCTGCGCGAGGCCGGCTTCAAGGACATTCGTATCGTCGAGAAAGGCGGAGACTTCGGCGGCACCTGGTACTGGAACCGCTATCCCGGCGCGCAGTGCGATATCGAGGCTTACATCTATTTGCCGCTGCTCGAGGAAACCGCGTACATACCGAAGGAGAAGTACTCCTTCTCTCCGGAGATTTTGGCGCACTCGAAGAGGATCGCGAACAAGTTCGACCTCTACCGTGGCGCCCTCTTCCAGACCGAAATCAAAGAACTCAGATGGAACGAGGGCGAATGCCGATGGATCGTAACGACGAATCGCGACGACCGTTTGAGCGCGCGTTATGTGATCATGTCGAATGGTCCGCTGAATCGGCCCAAGCTGCCCGGCATTTCCGGTATCGACAGCTTCAAGGGGCACACCTTCCACACCAGCCGCTGGGATTATAACTACACAGGCGGCGACACCACTGGGAATCTGCACAAGCTCGCCGACAAGCGCGTCGCGATCATCGGCACCGGTGCAACCGCGATCCAATGTGTGCCACACGTGGGCAAGGCCGCGAAGCATCTGTACGTCTTCCAGCGCACGCCATCTTCGGTGGATGAGCGCCGCAATCGTCCGACCGATCCACGATGGGCCGAAGCGCTGGACGCCGGATGGCAACGCGCGCGGATGGAAAACTTCAACACGCTGGTCACCGGCGGCCAGGCCGAGGTCGACCTGGTGAGCGACGGCTGGACCGACATCATTCGCCATCTTGGCCAGATGGTGCCGCGCAAGGGCACCGTTTCGGACGAGGTCCGGCACGACATGGCGCGCATGATGGAGCTGGCCGACTTCAAGAAGATGAACCAGGTCCGTGCGCGCGTTGACTCGGTCGTTAAGGATCCGAAGACGGCGGCGGCGCTCAAGCCGTGGTACCGCCAGTTCTGCAAGCGGCCGACTTTCAACGACGAATATCTGCCGACCTTCAACCGCCCCAACGTGACGCTGGTCGATACGATGGGCAAAGGCGTCGAGCGCATCACCGAGAAGGGACTGGTGTTCGACGGCGTCGAGTACGAAGTCGATTGCATCATCTTCGCGACTGGGTTCGAGGTCGGCACCGCCTACACGCGTCGCGCCGGACTCGAGGTTTATGGGCGCGGCGGCCGCTCACTCGCAGATTACTGGGCTAATGGCATGAAAACGCTGCATGGCTTTTTCAGCCACGGCTTCCCCAACTGTTTTCATATGGGTCCGCTGCAAAACGCTATCACTGCGAACTTTCCCCAAGCGCTTGATGAGCAGGCGCATCACATCGCCGATGTCATCCAGTATGCGAAACAGCACGAGGCCCGTTCGGTCGAACCCAGCGCCGAGGCCGAGGCCGAATGGGTCGCTGAAATCCGGCGCAGAGCGGTGTTTCATCAGCGTTTTCAGACTGAGTGCACTCCTGGTTACTACAACAATGAAGGCCATCCAGACGCCGGCTCAGGCCTGGCGGGCGAGCAATACGCCGCGGTTCCTCAAAAGTACTTCGCTCTGATCCGAAGGTGGCGCAAAGAAGGAATGAAGGGTCTCAATCTTGCCTGAAAGGGAGTCACCGGCTGCAACCGATCAATCAGGTGAATGACTAGGCACACGCAAGTACACATGGAAAGGAGGACCTTACCATGATTCCTTGCAGCATCATTTCGGTAAACGGTCATGCGTGTGAACCGCCCAATTGTTATGTGGACTACACAGCAAAATTCGGATGGTCTATGGGTATTCCATGTCTGAGACTCAGCAGCGCTTTTCTGTAATCACCGACAAGAGCCTGGTGGGTCTGAAAAAGCTGATCGGGGTGCCGATCGAGGATTCGCTCGAGCCGTGGTGCTACGAGGCCTCGCGCGACAACATCCGCCATTGGGCGCAAGGCATCGGCGACGACAATCCTCTTTGGTGCGATCCGTCCTATGCCGCGAAGACTGAGTTCGGGCGCGTGCAGGCGCCGCCCTCATTCATCTTTCCACTCAACAGATCGTTCAGCGGATACGTCGGAGGTCTCGCCGGCGTTCATGCGATGTTCGCTGGTATCGACGTCACCTGGCATCGCGCGATGATCCTCGGGGACGCGTTCACGACGAAAGTCTGGCTGAAGGATCTCGTCGAGCATGAGACGCGCTTCGCCGGCCGCTCGATTCAGCAAATCTATCGATGCGAATTTTACAATCAGAATTGCGAGCTCGTCGCCGAGGGCGATAGCTGGTGCTTCCGCACCGAACGCGGCACCGCTCGCGAGCGCGGCACCAAGTATGAATCGGTGAAAAAGCGGGCGCCGGTAAAGTATTCGCGCGAGGACCTCGCGAAGATTTTCTCGCTCTATGAAGCCGAAGAAATCCGCGGCGCGAACCCACGCTATATAGATGATGTCCGTATCGGCGACAAACTGCCGACCATGGTGAAGGGCCCCATGACGGTCACCGGCTTCATCGCGTTCGCGCAGGGATGGGGCGGCCTCTACATCCACGCCAACAAACTCGCGTGGAAGCAGTTGCAGAAGCATCCCGGGCTCGGGATTTCCAACAAGTTCGGCATTCCCGACGTTCCCGAGCGCGTGCACTGGGAGGACGACCTCGCCACCCTGGTGGGAACGCCCGCCGCTTACGACTACGGTCCCGAGCGATGCTCCTGGATGTCGCATCATCTTACAAACTGGATGGGCGATAGCGGCTTCCTGCGCAAGCTAGAGGTCAAGATTCGGCGCCACAATCCGGTCGGCGATGCGCTCTACGTGAATGGCGAGGTGACGCGCACCTTTGCCGAGGCGGACGCGCACTACGCGGAGATCGCACAGCGCGCGGTCAATCAGGACGGCGAAGTGTCGGTGCTCGCTACTGGCGTCATTCGTTTACCAACTCGCGTCAAAAACTAACATTTGTGAGGATGCAACGTCGTTGCGTCCTCGTGCGCCGCGACCGGCGTACGCCACAGCGATTGGGACCTCGCGCAGCCCATCTTGGCCAAGGTCGTCTCAAAACGAGTGCTCGAGGATTGGTGCCCGCCGTTTGCGGGTTACCACCTCTATTACCTGAGCCGCAGCCAAGTCACGCCGGCCTTTAGCTTACTCGTCGAAGCGCTGCGCTACCGCGGCGAGGGGCAGCATGAAGTCGGGGTCGCCAAGCTGATAGTGCTGTGCTAACAAACCGGCCTATGGCAATTTCTTTTCCAAAGGGATTTTTGTGGGGCACCGCCAGCGCGTCTTACCAGATCGAGGGCGCCTACAACGACGACGGCAAGGGCGAGTCGATTTGGGATCGCTTCTCGCACACACCTGGCAAGATTAAACACGGAGACACCGGCGACGTCGCGTGCGATTTCTATCACCGGCACGCCGACGACATCGCGTTGATGGAAGAGCTCGGGCTCAATGCCGCGCGAATCTCGCTTTCATGGCCGCGCATCATGCCGACCGGCAAAAGCGCGGTGAATCAAAAGGGACTCGACTTCTACAGCCGCGTGGTGGACGAGATGCTCAAGCGCAACATCCAGCCATGGGTGACGCTTTATCATTGGGATCTGCCGCAAACGCTCGAGGACGCTGGCGGATGGCCGAATCGCGACCTCGCCGAATATTTCCGCGACTACGCGGGCGTCGTGGCAGACGCGCTCGGCGATCGCGTCAAGCATTGGATGGCATTCAACGAGCCGTGGATTTTCACGATCCTCGGCTACCTGATGGGGATCCATGCTCCCGGACGTCACGAACGGGTCGAGGCGATCAAGGCGACGCATACTGTTAATCGCGCGCAGGGCATGGCCGTCAGGGCGCTTCGCGAATCGAAGAACAAGCCTGAAGCGGTAGGGACAGCGTTCAGCATGTCTCCCGTCCATCCGTTGACCGGGTCGCTGGAGGATCGCACGGCGGCCGAGCGATGGCATCGATTTTACAACATGTGGTTTCTCGATACCGTGATGCGTGGCAAGTATCCCGAGGCCTACGTGCGCGGTTCGGTCGAGGATCACGTCGATATGCGCGCGGGCGACATGGACGAGATCAAGGCGCCGCTCGATTTCATCGGTATCAACTTGTACACGCGCGCGGTGGTGGCTCACGACTCGCAAGATCACGACATGGGCGTCCGACAGGTAAGGGCCGGCGGCGAAGAAGTCACCGACTTCGGATGGGAAGTGTATCCGCAAGCGCTCTCGGAAATGATCCAGCGCGTCTCGAAAGACTACCCCGGACTGCCAATCTACGTTACCGAGAACGGATGCTCATATGGCGACCAGCCGGGTCCCGACGGCAAGGTCAACGACCAGCGGCGCGTCAGCTTCCTGCGACGGTTTATCGCCGAGGTCGGACACGCGATGAAGGCCGGCGCCGACGTTCGCGGCTATTTTCTATGGACCTTCACCGACAACTTCGAATGGGCCGAGGGATTCCAGCAGCGCTTCGGAATCGTGTACTGCGACTTCAAGACGCAGCAGAGAATCGTGAAAGAAAGCGGGCACTGGTACGCGCGGCTCGCGCGCACCGGGGCGCTCGATTTCGATCCGGTGATCTAAATGGAACGCGCGCAGCGCGCGAATGCGGAGGCCGGAACCGGCTTCGCGTGTGGCGCGAAGCTGTCCGAGGCCCGTTCCTCCCGTCGCTAACGCTCCCTTCGTCAGGGTGACAGATTGCCGCTCGCGTTGCTCGCTTCGTTAGGATGACAAAAGGGCTGTGATAGTGTCGGTGGCGCGATGATCGGGGGCGAATTCTTGATGTGGTTGCATCTGTGCGCGATGGCGTCGTATGTCGGCGCGCAGTTCGCCGTTATCTATATGCTGATTCCGGCCGCCGAGACCGCGCCCAACGAGGCTGCGCGTCGCGCGAGCCTGATCGCGGGCTTCAAGTTCTACAATCCGTTCACGATCGGCGTGCTGGGAATTATTGTGATTAGCGGCGCGATGCACCTGACGGACCTGAAAGCATCGATGAAGTTCGACTACTTCGCGCGAATCGGTTCCGCGCTCGAACTGAAACTGGGGCTCGCCTTCGTACTCATCTTCATCCAGACCTACATCACGTTCGGGCTGGCTTTCAGGATCGGGCGCCAGGAAGAGGTGGCTGCCCACGGCGACGGCGAGGCGTTCACCGTCGAAAAGCTCAACTCGATGCTGCGGCGAATTCGCGCGATGGCATGGGTCACGATCGTCCTGGCCGCCGCGGTCATCTGGGTATCTCTCACCATGGTCTCGCGAGCGGTAGCTGAGCCCGCTACCGCGTCGCGCATTTCCGCGCGCGCCACATCCGGTCGTGCAGCTCGGGTACTCACGCACCCGGTCATGCTTGCGATGTTGGCCGCGCGTGACGACATGACTTAATGCGCGAGCGCGAGCAGCGAACCGACGATGTACGCGACGGTGATGATGCCGAAGATCGCACCCGGCAGCTCGTTGAGCATGTTGTACTGCGCGAGCCGGATCTCGTCGCTAATTGGCGCCTCGATGGTATTTCCGATTACTGGAAACCTTGCTTCACTGGTGGTTGCGTTCATTTCAAAAATCCTCTGTAACTTCTTCGATCGATTTCAGGCAAGCGCGAGCAGCGAGGTGACGATGTATCCGAGCGTGATCAGACCGAACACCACGCCGGGCAGTTCGCTGAGCAGGCTGTTCTGCGCGAGCCGCGTTCCTGCGGTTGCTTCGGTCGCTTCGTATGAGTTGGTGAGTGCCGTGAGCCGTGCTTCGTTAGTTGTTGCGTTCATTTTCGTTGCCTCCCGTGTTGAATGACTGACTTGGGTAAAGCAACTGGTGTGCCATCACAAAAACTCTCGATTTGACAAGGATCTTTCTTTAAGGCCTTCGCTGTAAAGCAACCAATATCTTGGAAAACTCTTTTAAATCAGATGTTTAACTCGAATCGCAGAATGCGAGATGAAACCGGCTAATTTTTGATTTTCGCGCTAAGTTTCCTTTTTCGCGAAACGGCGCAATTAGCCACATGCAGTTATTCGACTGCGGATCGGCTCGTGCGGGGGCCTCTTTGATCGCATCAAGGCTTCTGCGAAAGTGGGAAAGATGGCGAGTGAATTGAATCAGGAAGCGTCCCAATCCGACGGCAAAGCAACCGGGGGATTGAAGCCGGCGACCGGGTCGCTCGCAGCCGAAGCCGCCGCGCCCGGCGAACGTCCGCATTTCATCCGCAGCCTGACGCTGCGATTTGCGGAGACGGCGATTTTCCTGCTGGCTGTCGTCGGGGCGATCTCGATGGGCCTCGGAATCACCGCCTACTTCGCCGAGCATACCTACGTCCTCGCCTACCTGCTGGCATACGCGGGCTTTCGTTTTGCCGATCTGATCGTGCGCGAAGACGTAGAGGACAGTCCGCCGCGCGAGGAGCTTAGCCGGAGGATTGCGGTGCAGCTTCCACTGCTCGCCGTGTTTGCGGCGTCGCCGTTCGAGCGCACTTACGTTTATGGCGGCTCAGCGCCAGCCTTCGTCAGCGCGCTCGGCCTGCTGCTCGAGCTGCTGGGGATGTGGCTCGCGCTCGGCGCGCGCATTCAACTCGGATTTTTTACTTCAGGCAGAACGCCCGGGCATCCGGTGCTCGTGACGCGCGGCTTCTATCGCTACATCCGGCATCCGATCTACGCGGGGGCATTCCTGGTGACGTTCGGATGGCCGCTAATCTATGGGGCGCCGGTCACCGCCGTTGTGACGTTAATCGTCGGCGCGATCCTCGCGCAGCGCCAAATGAAGTCCGAAGAAGCTGTGATGCGCGCGCGATTTGGCGAAGAGTACGACGACTATCGGCGTCAGACGGACGCGTTGGTTCCCGCGATCTGGTAGCTTCAGCGGCTCCGCGCTTCGAGCTGGCAACGCGCATGCGAGCAGTAGTCATCGCCGTCGCGAGAGCTGACGAACTTCGCACCGCATCCCACGCAATCGCGAATCGATTCTCCCGGCTTGAGCCGCGCTGAGAGGTCCGCCTCCAGGACTGAGTCGTTGCTCTTCGGTCCTCGCGCTTTTCGTTTCGGTGGCGATGCGCCGTCGGCAATCAGATCGCCATTCGCACCCATCAGCGCGAGTTCGTCGGCGCGATTGTTGGTCGGGTCGGTGTCGTGTCCGCGGACCCATTCGAATCGCACGCGGCGCGCCTTCGTCTCGGCGTCGAGCTGTTCCCACAAATCGTGATTCTTGTTGCGCTTGTAATGGAGCGTCATCGAATTCACGACGTACCTGCTGTCACTGCGCAGCACCACGTCTGCACCGCGCTCGGTCTCGCGCAGACCCTCGATCGCGCCCATCAATTCCATCCGGTTATTGGTGGTTGAATCTTCGTGGCCGTTGAATTCCCTGACGACGCCGTCGGGGTCGCGGACTACTACGCCCCATCCGCCCGGACCCGGATTCCCAATACAGGAGCCGTCGGCGTATACGAGATATTCGCGCTGCGAGATTGCCACTGGGTGGATTCTAGCTGAGGCCGCGATCTTTTCGCAGCCGCGAGAACCACGCCACGTATTCTCGTGCGGCTCGCTCCCACGAAAAATCCGACGCAAAGCAATTCGCCATCAGCCGCCGCCATGTCGCGCGGTCCCGGAACGTGGACACCATCCGACCGAGCGCCGCGACCATTTCCGCGGTCTCGAATTTGTCGAATACGAAGCCATTGCCGGTTCCGGCCGCGGGGTTGAACTCACTCACCGTGTCGCGCAGGCCTCCCGTGGCTCGCACGACGGGCGCGCTGCCGTAGCGCAGCGCATACATCTGCGTGAGTCCGCACGGTTCGAATCGCGACGGCATCAGGAAAGCGTCGCTGCCGGCCTGGATTCGATGGGCTGTCGTGTTGTTGAACTCGATGATCGCGCGAAGTTTTTCCGGGTAGCGTGGCTCTGCCTGTTTGAAGAATTGCTCGAGCACCGGGTCACCGCTCGCCAGCATGACCAACTGCAAATCCAGGCGCATCACGCCGTCAAGCGCGTCCTTCAGCAGATCGACACCCTTTTGCCCCGTCATCCGCGTGACCATCCCGACCACGGGCCAATCTTCGTGGTGCGGCAGGCGGAGCGAATCGCGCAACGTACGCGTGCATACTCGCTTGCCCTCAGGCTTCGCCGGCGTGTAAGTCGCGGCGATCATGCGATCGTTGGCGGGATCCCACTCCTTGTAGTCGGCGCCGTTGAGGATACCGACAAAATTTTTGCCCTTGTCGCGCAGCACCCCTTCGAGCCCAAAGCCGAGTTCCTGGTCGGTGGTAACTTCGCGCGCGTAAGTAGGACTCACCGTGGAAGCGCCGTCGCTCAGAACGATTGCGCCCTTCATCAAATTCAAATGGCCGTAAAACTCCAGGTAGTCGGGCGAAAAGTATGGCGGGTCGATATTCAGCAGCGGGAAGTCCTCGCGCTTGCCGATCCCCTGGAACGCAAGATTGTGAATCGTGAAGATCGACAGCGCCCGCTTGAACCTGGGGCGCAGCGCGTTGTCGGCGCGAATCGCGATCGGGAGGGCCGCTGCATGCCAATCGTGCGCATGCACCACGTCTGCCGCAACAATCTCTGCGGACGCAACGGCGGCGGCGCGGCCAAAGAAAACAAAGCGCCGCATGTTGTCGGGATAGTCAGTGCCGTTCTCGCCGTATATCCCGCGGCGCGCAAAAAATCCCGGATGATCGATCAGGTACATCGGCACACCGTTCGGATCGGTCGTGCGCAAGACCGAGAAACGCTCGACGCCGGCGCCGAATCGCATCGGGATGTCGCGCAGCACCGGCGCAGTCTCGACGTTTTCCAGAATTGAGGAGTAGCCGGGCACGATCACCGACGGCTCCTCGCCCACGGCTTTGAATGCTCCCGGCAAAGCGCCGATCACGTCGGCGAGACCGCCAGCTTTTGCGTAAGGGGCGGCTTCGGCCGCAACGATCGCTATCTTCACAGGATCAAATCAATACAAAGAACTCGGAATTTCGACCCTCACCCGACACTCTAATGTCGGCCTCTCCCTGACAGAGAGAGGCGAGGAAGGATCCGGGTTCCTTCGCTGCGCTCAGGATGACACAAAAAAGTGACGACGCAAAAATGAGCGCGCGGGCGTCGCGACCGATGGATCTGCAGGAACCTAACCCCTAACCCCTTCCCATAGTGGGAAGGGGAACTGGACCCGGAGGGAACCGGATTTCTGACGACCGAGAGCAAAGTAGCGCGCTGCGCGCAACTTTGCGATTTACACTGGGTGCGGGGGTCACCCCTGCCCAGGGAAGCGTGAAACCCACGGCGGGTTTCACATTCAATAAAGTGATTTCCCCGGTTGCGTGGCTAGTTCAGCACTGTCCTCTCGGTCCGCGCCGCCGCTGGAGTAGGCGTCGCTTCGGCTCCCGCCGCCGCATTCTGCGCGGCGCCGTCGCGCAGTGCATACCGCAGGACCTCGTCGACAGTATCGACGAAGATCATTTCCAGCTCTTTGCGAACTTCGGGCTGGATGTCCTCGAGATCGCGCTCGTTGCGCCGCGGCAGTATAATCGTCTTGATTCCGGCGCGCCTTGCCGCGAGCACTTTCTCCTTGATTCCGCCGACCGGCAGCACTTTGCCGCGCAGCGTTATTTCGCCCGTCATCGCAATGTCCGATCGCACGGGCCGGCCACTGAGCAGCGACGCGAGCGACGCGGCGATGGTCACACCGCCCGACGGTCCGTCTTTCGGAATCGCTCCCGCGGGAACGTGGACGTGGATGTCGGACTTGTCGTAAAAGTCCGTCGCGATTCCGAGGTCCGCCGCGTGCGTGCGCACGTATGAGAGCGCGGCCTGCGCGGATTCTTTCATCACGTCGCCGAGCGAGCCGGTAAGATTGAGGCCCTTCTGCCCCGACATCCGGGTGCTCTCGATGAACATGATCTCGCCGCCGTTTGGCGTCCACGCCAACCCGGTCGCAACTCCCGGCTCCTGCATGCGTTCGGCGACCTCGGAGAAGAATCGCGGCGCGCCGAGATACTTCTGAACGTCGGCGGCAGATACGACAGCCGGCGCCGTTTCGCCTTCAGTTATCGAACGCGCGATCTTGCGGCAGACGCGCGCAATCTCGCGCTCGAGATTTCTAAGGCCTGCCTCGCGCGTGTAGCTGTGGATTATCTCGCGCAGCGCTTCTTCGGAAAACTCAATCTTCTGATCGCCGAGTCCGTTCTCGTTGAGTTGCTTGGGAATCAGGTGACGCTGCACGATTTGTAGCTTCTCTTCCTCGGTGTATCCGGGCAGCTCCAGCACTTCCATCCGGTCCCGCAGCGCGTGCGGAATGGGATCGAGCACGTTGGCCGTGGTCAGGAACAGCACCTTGGAAAGATCGAATGGCACGTCGAGGTAGTGATCCGAGAACGTGTTGTTCTGCTCCGGATCGAGCACCTCGAGCAGCGCCGACGCCGGGTCGCCGCGGAAATCCATGCCGAGCTTGTCCACCTCGTCGAGGATGAACAGCGGGTTGTTCGAGCCCGCGTTGCGAAGCCCCTGGATTATTCTGCCCGGCAACGATCCGATGTAAGTGCGTCGATGCCCCCGAATTTCCGCTTCGTCGCGGATGCCGCCGAGCGACAGCCGCACGAATTTGCGTCCGAGCGCGCGCGCGATCGATTTACCCAGCGAGGTTTTGCCGGTGCCCGGAGGCCCGACGAAGCACAGGATCGGCCCTTTGGTGTCGTTTTTGAGCTTGCGCACCGCGAGAAACTCGAGGATGCGCTCCTTGATCTTCTCGAGGTCGTAATGGTCCTCGTCGAGCACCTGGCGCGCGTGCCGGATGTCGAGATTGTCCTCGGTCGACACGCCCCACGGCAGGCTCACCAGCCAATCCAGGTAGGTGCGCACGACGGTATGCTCCGCCGACTCCGGCGGAATCATCTTGAGGCGCTCGAGTTCCTTGTCGGCGACTTTGCGCGCCTCGGGCGACATCTTCGCCTCTTCGATCTTCTTCTCGATCTCCTCGACTTCAGAACTGCGCGAGTCGCCCTCGCCCAGCTCCTTCTGAATCGCCTTGAGCTGCTGGCGAAGGTAATACTCGCGCTGATTTTTATTGAGCTCGGTCTGTACCTGGGACTGAATCTTGTGGCCGAGTTCGAGCATTTCGATCTCGCGACCCAAAATCGCGATCAGCTTTTCCAGCCTCCCGCGAACATCGAGCGTCGCAAGGAGATCCTGCCCTTCTTCGATCGGAATCTTCAGGTAAGAGGCGACCATGTCGGCCAGCCGGCTGGCCTCCTTCACCTGCATCGCCATCACCTGCAACTCGTCGGGCAGGTACGGTACCAGCGAGACGAACTTGGAAAACTGGCTCACCAGATGCGCATGCAGCGCATCGACTTCCTTGTCGGATGATGCGGGCTCGACCAGCCGCGTTACGTGCGCGAGGAAGTACGGCTCGCGCTGGGTGAACTGGCCTAGTTCAATTCGCGCCAAGCCCTGCACCAGCACGCGCACGCTTTGATCCGGATAGCGCAGCATCTTGAGGATGCGCACCGCGGTGCCGCGCTGGAACAATCCCTCGGGTGCGGGTTGCTCGTCTTCGGGATTTTTCTGGGCTGCGAGCGCTATGACCTTCGAGGTCTGTCCACAGTCCTCGATAAGCTTGAGCGACGACGGCCGCGAAACCAGGAATGGATGTATCTGACTTGGAAAGATCACGATGCCGCGCAATGGCAGCACCGGCAGGACCTCGGGAATCTCAGCCTTGCTCAGGTCCTCTTCAATTTCGAAACGTTTTTCCCCTTTGGGTTTATCTGCCATAGATTAGTCCAACCAGTAAGGAGGGAACCGGCCGCGCCCGCCACACTTCCACGCAACCCAAATTTCACCGTAATATACGATAGTGGTGCAGACAAGGTTACCTCCTGAGAAGAAAGGTAATCATGGTTACCGAATTGCGCCACCGGCGGGAAAACGTTGCCTAATATTGCGTTTGATAAGCTGTTCAGCGAGGAAGAAGCCAACGAGCTGATTCCACGCCTGGAAATTTTGATGCGCCAGCTCCAGATGCAGGCGACGTCTTTGCGCGCCCGAATTGACGAATTGTCAGTAACCGATCCCTCGATTCTGCACTCCGCGATGAGCGAGATCGTCGGCCGCTATCCGGAGCTGCGGTCGTTCGCGACCAACATGGCGGACGCCGCCGAGCAAATCGAATCCTTCGGATGCATCCTCAAGGACATCGACCTCGGCCTGATCGATTTCCCGTACGACGCCGGCGACGAAGTCGTTTTCCTGTGCTGGCAGTTCGGCGAGTCGCGCGTCGTCGCATGGCACAGCATCAACTCCGGATTCGCAGAGCGGCAGCCGCTGCCCGGCGCGCCCAACCGATGGCTCAACTGATCGCGACGCCAGTCTCGGGTCACTGAAAAAAATGATCATAGTCTTGTCGATTTACCTGGCAGCACTCGGATGCTGGCTCGGCGGAATTGTGTTTTTCTCGTTCTTTACCGCGCCCGCCGTTTTCACGGTGCTGCCAAGGCACGAAGCCGGACAACTGATCAGCACAATCTTTCCGCGCTATTACATGCTCGGCTACATCGTGGGAGTCATCAGCCTCGTCCTCGCGATCTACTTCACGGCAGTGCGTGGCCCGCGGATGTGGTGGGGGATCACCACGCTCGTGCTGGCGATCGCGCTTGGGATCACCTTCTATGCCGGCACCGTCATCCTGCCGCGAGCCGACGCGCTCCGCACCGTCAACGAGGATCCGAATCCCGACCCCGTCCGCAAGGCGGAGTTCGACAAACTGCACCACATCTCCGTGATTCTCAACGGCACCGTGCTGCTGCTAAGCCTCGCCGCCATCGTCGGCACCTCGGGAGCCTTGACCTCGCGTGGCTGAGCATCGGTACAAAGCGGTCGTGATCGATTTGTTCGACACGCTCGTCAACTGGAATCCCGACGGACTGCCGCTCATGCAATTTCGCGGGCGCGAAATCCGCAGCACGACCCCTCTGCTGTATTCGGTGCTGGAAGCCGCGCTGGGCAAGCGATTCGATCGCGAGAAATTCTCGGAGGCGCATGCGTCGGTTTACGCCGAAATCTTCAACGAGCGCTCAAAGCCCGATGCTATCGAGATAACCTGCCTCGAGCGCTTCTCGCGCACGCTCAAAATGCTCGACGTCGAAAAATCCCGGGTCAAGCCGCTCGCCGAAAATCTGCGCCGCATCCACATGGCGCGCGTGCGCGAGGTCACCAAGGCGCCTGCCGCGCGAATCAAGGCGATGAGAACAATCGCCAAGCACCTGCGCGTCGGCTTGATCTCAAACTTCGACGACTCCGAGACCGGCCACCTTATAATGAAGGACACCGGCATCCGCGGGCTGTTCGACGCCGTGATCATCTCGGCCGATGCCGGCTACCGGAAACCCAACCCGCTCATCTTCAAGAAAATTCTCGACCTGATGCGCCTCGAGCCCGCCGATATACTGTTCGTGGGCGATACTCCGCTCGACGACGTGCTCGGCAGCAAGGGCGTTGGGATGCATTCGGCGTGGATTCGCACGCGCAATCGCGAGCTGCCCGAGGGAATTCCCACGCCGGACATCATCATCTCGGACCTCGCAGAACTCCCCGCCGCGCTCAGCCTGCAGGAGTAACTTCGCCGGTGGCGGTTTCAAACGAATGAGACGGCGGCAAGTTGTGGCGGTCATCGGCGCGGGCGACGCGCCGCCAGCGGTCTGCAAGCTCGCATTCGCACTCGGACGCGAGATCGCTCGTCGCGGCGCCGTGCTGCTGAACGGCGGGCGCACGGGCGTGATGGAATCGGCGGCGGCCGGCGCGCGTAAGGAAGGCGGGCATACGATCGGAATCTTGCCCGGTTACGATCGCCGCGCGGCGAACCGCTATGTCGAATTCGTGATTGCCACGGGAATTGGCGAGGCGCGCAACGCCGTGATCGTGGCGAGTGCGGACGCCGTGATCGCGCTGGCAGGCGAAGGCGGCACCCTCGCCGAGATCGGCTTCGCGAAAAAATTCAAAAAACCGATCGTGACGCTCGATTCGTGGCCCGAAATCGACGGACTGCGCCGCGCTGAGACTCCTGTCGACGCGGTCGCGATAGCACTCAAGCTCGCCGCATCGAATTCACGACGGAGATAGTCAATGGCCGCTCAGGATCGAAGCCGTTTCGTGCAAGCGCTGGTAAATGCACCATTCTCCAAAATACTCGGGCTGAAGATCGAATCGGGCGCCAATGGCTCCGCAACAGTGCGGATGCCGTTCGACTTGCGCCTGCTCAACGAGGGCGGGCCGCGCGCTCCGGTTCACGGCGGCGCGATTGCCGCGCTGGCCGACGTGGCAGCGTGCGCCGCGGTATGGAGCCTCGTCGAGACCGTCCGCACCGCGACCATCTCGATCACGGTGAACTACACCGGCTTCGCCGTGAGCTCCGACCTTGTCGCCCGCGCGCGTGTGAAGCGCCACGGCAAGCGTATCGCGAGCGTGAGCGTTGAAATTGCCGACACCTCCGACGCGCTCGTCGCCGACGCACTCGTCACCTACAAGATCGCCTGACAGCCGACGCATCGATTTGTGTAACCGGCTCGCTTACACTGGAGCACGACCGCCGCTCAAAAAGGGGAAGGGATTGAGAAGTATGTTTTCTCGCATTCGATTCGATCGCAAACACATTTTGTGCACAGTCGCGACGCTGATCGCCGCTTTGCCGTTGATGCTCTCGACGGCCCGCGCTGACGACGCTAACGACCCTTCTCTGGCAGCCTCCGTCACCGAGAGCGTGCTCTATTCTTTTGGCGAAGGGCCCACCGCCGGTAAGTGCAAAATCAACGATGGCGCCGATCCCAAGGGCTCGTTGACCTACGTCCCAGCAACCGGATTGCTGTTCGGGCGCACCTCGACCACCACCTCGCAAGGCAACGGCGACGGCGCGATTTTCCAGATAATGCCCGACGGTATGGATTACGCGGTCGATCACTTCTTCACCGGCGCGAAGAGCGACGGCAACAATCCGCGCCACAATGCGATGACTCTCGTCGGCACCGTCCTGTACGGCACGACGCTCAACGGCGGCCAGCATGACAACGGCACGATCTTCAGCATCAATGACGACGGCACCGGTTATTCGCTCGTTTCGAGCTTTGACAAAGACCGCCAGCAAGAACCACGGCGATCAGCCGCACAGTTGCTTCGTCGCCGCTGGTAGCGTGCTTTACGGCATGACCTCGCAGGGCGGCAAGAACGGCGGTCAGACCGGCGACGGCACCGTCTTCTCCTTCGATATCTCCAGCAACACCTACACCCGGCTGTTTTCTTTCGACGGCAAGCATGGCGCCGACCCGCACGGCCAGCTCATTATTGACCCCAGTGGCAGCCCCCTTTACGGCATGACGCGCGCCGGCGGCAAATCGGATGTCGGTGTCATCTTTTCCTTGACCCCGCCATGCGGCGGCGCATCCAAGTGCAAACAAAAATACAAGGTGCTTCACGCTTTCAGTTGCCCCGGCAACAGCGCGCCCCTGTGCGTCGACTCGAGTGACGGCGCCACACCCGACCACGGCACGATAGTGCAATCCGGCTCGACACTGTTCGGCTTGACCAGCGTAGGCGGCAAGTTCGGTTTCGGCGTGATTTTTTCGATCCGTACCGACGGCAAGCATTTCACCGTCCTGCACAGCTTCGGTCCAAGCAGTTCCAACGACGGTCAGAATCCCTACGGCTCGCTGCTGCTCAACGGCACCACGCTCTACGGCACCACTCGCGCTGGCGGTAACAAGGGCAACGGCACCGTTTTTCAAATCGACACGAGCGGCGACAATTACGCGCGAGTTTACGATTTCCAGAATGGCAACGACGCCAGGAATCCCATCGACGACGTCATCATCCTGAACAACACCCTCTATGGGATGAGCGAGGCGGGCGGTGTATGCGGCAACGGCGCCATCTTCGCGATTCAGCTGCCGTAGGATTTTTTCGTGTCGTCGACTCTGGATAAAATCCGCCGCGCCGCCACCCCTCACGGACTCAACCTGGTCGCGGCGATTCCGGTCGAACGTTACGACGATACGGTCAAAGAAATTTCGCGTGCGTCCGCGATCGATCCTCAAGCACACTCGATCGTCGTCATCGGCAATGGCGGCGGCGCGCTCTGGGACGCGCTCAAGGCTCACGCGGCGCGCAATCCCGGATGGTTGAGTCGTGACAATCCGCTTGACGACTTCACTCGCGATGTCGCCGAGCGTGACATCGCCGGCCCGGTTCGCGCGTCGGGCGTCCGATGCACCACCGTCTACCCGTTCATGAGCAACGGCCCGACGCTCAGCTTCATCGACCTTGGCAAAGTCGCGGGCATCGCCGGCCCAAGCATCCTCGGCGTCACCGTTCATCCTGTGTATGGACCGTGGATCGCATTTCGCGCCGCGTTGCTGCTCGACGAAGAACTAGATTCACCGGGCGACGCGCTCGGCTTTGACCCATGCCCGCGATGTACCGTTCGCTCATGTATACCGGCCTGCCCAGTCGGCGCGGTAAGCGTCGACGCCGGATGGGACATCCCGAAATGCCTGACCCATCGCGTCGAAGTAGAGCCGGATTGCACCCCGCGATGCCACGCGCGAGCCGGCTGCGTCATCGGCCCCGAGCATCGCTATCCGGACGACGAGTTGGCCTACCACCAGATGCGCGCGCTGCGCTCGATGCGTCCATACTACGAAGCGCACATCAAATCCCACCGCCAATCCTGATTCGCTTCTCTATAATTTTGCTTCCCCTTCCCGCGCGGGAAAGGGTTAGGGGTTAGGTTCCTACCTCCTATATAATCCACCCCGGCTACCGACAATGCCCTTTCCACTGAATCGCCCGCGCCGCCTGCGTCGCACCGAAACAATCCGGCGCATGGTCCGCGAGACGCGTTTGTCACCGGACGATCTGATCCTCCCGATGTTCGTGTGCCCGGGACGCGGCGTGAAAAAAGCGGTGGCCTCGATGCCCGGCGTCGCACAGATGTCCGTTGACAATATCGTCGCGGAGGCGCGCGAGACGTGGGGCGCCGGTGTGCCTGCAGTCATCCTGTTTGGAATTCCCGAACGCAAGGACGCGCAGGGCAGTGAAGCGTGGAACGACAACGGCGAAGTGCAACGCGCGATTCGCGAAATCAAGGAACGCGTGCCAGGACTCGCGGTGATCACTGACGTCTGCATGTGCGAGTACACCGATCACGGACATTGCGGCGCGCTCAGCGGCAACGATGTCGACAATGACGCGACGCTCGAGCTGCTGACGCGCTCGGCGCTTTCACATGCGCGCGCGGGCGCCGATATCGTCGCGCCGTCGGACATGATGGACGGGCGCGTCGGCGCAATTCGCTCAGCGCTCGACAGCAACGGCTTCAGCCACGTCGCGATCATGGCGTATTCGGCCAAGTTCGCCTCCGCGTTCTATGGTCCGTTTCGCGAGGCGGCAGAATCGGCGCCGCAGTTCGGCGATCGTCGCTCGTACCAGATGGACCCGCCCAACGGCGACGAGGCGATGCGCGAAGTGGCGCTCGACCTGGAAGAGGGCGCGGACATCGTGATGGTCAAGCCGGCCCTGCCCTACCTGGATTTAATCTGGCGCGTGAAGCATGAATTCAACGCGCCGGTAGCGGCCTACAACGTCTCGGGCGAGTACTCGATGATCCGTGCGGCGGGAATCAACGGATGGATCGACGAGGAACGCGCGACGATGGAAGTGCTGACGTCGATCAAGCGCGCAGGCGCGGATCTGATCCTGACGTATTTCGCCAAGGACGTAGCGCGCAAGTTACAAGAATAGATCTCTTATAACTGGGTGCAGGGGTCACCCCTGCCCAAGGAAGTGTGAAACCCACGGAGGGTTTCATATTCAATAAAGTGATTTTTCTTTCGCGGGAGCGAAATGCTCGCGAATCGCCTCGGTCATAGCCTCAATCGTATATTTGCCGGGGCTGACCACGACCTTGAATCCTCGCTCCTCCGCAGTTGCTGCTGTGATTGGCCCGATCGCAGCAGCCTTGAAGCCTTCGATTGGTGCACCAACCAATTCGCAGAAATTTGTGACTGTGCTGGAACTGGTGAATGTAACGAGATCGATCGCTCCGGACGCGATCAATTCGCGCATCCGCTCGATCTGCGCGCCTTTGGGTTTGACAGTTCGATAAGCCGGCGCGACGACGACTTCCCCGGCGCCCTTGTCGCGCAGAATTTCCGGCAGCGCCTCGCGCGCAACTTCGGCGCGCGGAATCAGGAAGCGCTTGCCGCGAATCCGCTTGATTCCAATCGCGGGGACAATCGCCTCCGCGCGATACTCCTCGGGAACCGCGGTGACGCGCAGCGCATAGTCGGCCAGCCGCGCCGCGGTTGCCGGTCCGATCGCGGCGATCGACGCGCGCCCGAGCTCGCGAATATCGCCGCCGCGCGTCTTCAACCGATCGACAAAGCTCTCGACTCCGGTCGCACTCGTGAAAATTATCCAGTCGAACGACGCGATACGTTTGATCGCGCGATCCAACGCCGCATAGCTCCGTGGCGGCACGGTTTCAATCGTCGGAAACTCCACCACCTCTGCACCGAGCCGCCGCAGCGCCGTTGCGAACTCAGGCGCAGTCCCACGCGAGCGTGTTACTACGATGGTGCGGCCGAACAGCGGCATCCGCTCGGCCCACTTGAGATGTTCGCGCAGGCCCGCGCATTCTCCGATGACAATTACGGCGGGTGCGCCGATTCCTTCGCGCGCCGACATGTCCGCGAGCGTCGCCAGCGTCGCGCTGACAGTTTTCTGCGCGGCAGTCGTCGCCCATTCCACTACAACTGCGGGAGTTTCTGGCGGCAGCCCGGCCGCGCGGATTCTGTCGAGCGTCGCGCGCATCCGCGCCGTCGCCATCAGGATCACGATCGTACCGCCGCTCTTCGCTGCAGCGACCAGATCCTCCCACGGCACCGTCGAGGGCGCGTCCTTGCTCTCGTCCTCGTGGCCGGTGACGAACGCGACGAACGAGCCGTGCTCGCGATGCGTCAGCGGCACACCCGCATACGCCGGCCCGGCAATCGCCGAGGTGACACCAGGCACCACCTCGAACTCGACCCTTGCGCGCGCCAGCGCCTCCGCCTCCTCGCCGCCGCGCCCGAAAATAAAGGGATCGCCGCCCTTGAGCCGAACGACGACGCGTCCCGCTCGCGCGTGCTCGATCAGCACTGCGTTCAACTCGGATTGCGCAATACCTTTTTCGGAGCCGCCTCGCTTCCCCGCGTAAATCAGTTTCGCTTTCGCAGGAGCCAGCCGGATAAGTTCCGGACTAACCAGGCTGTCGTAGATAACGACGTCGGCGCGGCCCAGAGCGTCAGCGCCGCGAATCGTGATCAGATCGGAAGCGCCGGGACCCGCGCCGACCAGGAAAACCCTGCCGCGTTCATGCTTCGATCGAGCTTCTTTCCCCTCTCCCTGTAAGGGAGAGGATGAAGGTGAGGGTCCTTGTACAGCGCGCATTTTTCGCGCGCGATTCAAGATTCTGCCTCTTTGAACGCGGCCGCTGACCTTACGCAAAGTTTATTTTCCAAGAATCGCCGCGGCGCCGCGCGCGAGCATTTTTTCAGCGAGTCTTCTGCCGGAGTCTTCGGCTGAGGACGGTGCAAGATCGGACGCTAGCGGCTCGCGCATCGACTCGGACAGTTCCCGCGCGCCGTCGGGACTGAACAGCATCGCCGCGAGCGCGAGCGTATCGCCCGCGATACTCGCACGCACTCCGACCGGCGTCGTGCACGATGCGTCGATCGCGGCCAGGAAAGCTCGCTCGGCCGCGGTTTCATAAAATGCGCGCGCGTCGTTGATTGTGGAAAGTGCGCGGTCGAGTTCATCTGCATGGCGGTCCAGCAGCGTCTCGATCGCGAGTGCTCCCTGGCCGCCGGCTGGAATGAAATCGTGTGCATCGAGCTCGACGAACTTCACATCTTTGACGCGCCCCAGCCGCCTCAATCCCGCCATCGCGATTATGATCGCGTCGAAAATGCCGTCACCGACGCGCGCCAGACGAGTATCGACATTTCCGCGCAGCGGCAGCACCGAAAGCTCCCGATTGATCCTCAGAGCCTGGAAACGGCGGCGCGATGACGACGTTCCAAGCCGCGCGCCCGCGGGCAGCGCGGACAGCGTCGAGCCGTCGCGAGTCACCAGGATGTCCGCAGTATTCTCGCGGCCGGGCACGGCGGCCACACGAAATTGCGGTGGCAGCACGGCGGGAAGATCTTTCATCGAATGCGCCGCCATGTCGATCGCGCGATCGGAGAGCGCCTGCTCGAGCTCCTTTATGAATAGGCCCTTGCCGCCCACTTCAGCGAGCGACGCGGACGTCATCTTGTCGCCGCTGGTCCGTATCTCGACGATTTCAATTTCCGCGCCGGGGTTTTGCGCAATCAGCCGCCCGCGAACGATCGACGCCTGCGCCAGCGCCAGTTTGCTGGGCCGCGAACCGATTCTGATTTTGAGCGCCATCGGGGGTCAGCGCGCTGCGACGAGGTCACTCGATGCCGGCGTCGTCATCGTCTTCGTTGTCCGCGTCGTCCAGTTCGTCGTCTTGCTCGTCGAACTCTGCCCCGAGCAGCCGGCGTGCGACCTCGGCCGCAAATGCGGCATCCAGCACCTTGTCGCCGCGCTGTTTAAGTCCCGACAAAATACGATGAAGCAATTTGTTGGTCAGCCCACGAGTGAGCAATTCCACCCGTTCGCGCTCAGCCGGATCGAGTTGCGCCATCCAGCCGCGCGCCCGCCCCAGTTCGTCGTCGCGCAGCCGCTCGACACTGTAGCGGATGTCCTTGATTGTCGGGGTCAGGTCGAGACCCGCGAGCCATTTGAGGAACGACTCGAGTTCGAGCTCGACGATCTGCTCGGCCTTTTCGGCTTCGCGCTCGCGATCGCCGAGCGATCGTTGCACCAGCGCGCCGAGATCGTCGATATCGTACAGGTAAACGTTTTGCAGTGTGTTCAACCGCTCGTCGAAGTTGCGCGGCACGCCCATATCGATCAGAAACATCGGCCGGTAGCGGCGCTCGCGAATGACGGATTCGAATTCGTCCGGACCGAGCACCGGCTTGTTCGACGCGACCGATCCGATCAGCACGTCTACCATCTTCAGGTACGGTTTGTAGTTTTCGTACGGCACCGCGGTGCCGCCAAGGTCGCGCGCAAGCGCGACGGCGCGATCGAAAGTGCGCGAAGTGATCAGCAGCGACTCGATTCCGAGCGCGCTCAGTTGGCGGGCGGTCAACTCCGCCATCTTGCCCGCCCCCATCAGCATCACAGTCTTGTCCTTGAGCGTGTCGAAAATCTGGCCGGCGAGCGCGACCGCCGCCGAGCTGACGGAAACCGATCCGTGACCGATAAGCGTGCCCTTGCGCACGCGCTTGGCAACGCTGAACGCCTTGTGAAATGCGCGATGCAGTATCATGCCGACGCTGCGCGCTTCGGACGCCTGCGCATACGCCAGCTTGAGCTGACCTAGTATCTGCGGCTCGCCGACCACCATCGAATCGAGACTCGCGCCGACCCGGAACAGATGACGCGCGGCGTCGCGCGCGGCAAAACTGTAAACCGCATTGGCGAATTCGCTGTGCGCGACGTTTCGATCCGTCGACAGAAATTTCAGCGTCTCTTCGGCGGCGCGCGCCGCGTCGGCCGCAACGCCCACCACCTCGACGCGATTGCAGGTCGAAATCAGCGCCGCCTCCGCCACCCCCGGCGCCGAATCTCGCAGCCTGCCCAAGGCGGCAACGATCTCGTCGTCGGGGAATGCGAGCCGCTCACGCAATGCGACGGCTGCGCTGCGATGGTTGATACCGACGATGAATAGAGTCTGGTCCATTTTCAGCCGAAACTGCCGCCGTGCTTGCCCGGAAAAATCAGGTTAACGCCCACGAACGAACCAACCAACACGCTGAACAGCACGATTGTCAGCGCCGCCGCGCGCCGCCCGCGCCATCCTACTGTGAGACGCGATTCGAGCAGACCCGCGTAGAGTATCCAAATCACCAGCGACCAAGATTCCTTGGGCTCCCACGACCAGAAATGTCCCCACGTCGCGTCGGCCCAAATCGCGCCGCTCACGATCGCCAGGCTCAGCATCATGAAGCCCCATCCCAGCAGGTGATAGTTGATTCGGTCGAGCTTTTCGAGACTCGGCGCGCCTTCGCCGGCAGGACTGAGCGCGCGCTTGGATTTGAGCCGCGACTCGAAGACCAAGTAGACGATACTCACGCTCGCGGCCAGCACGAACATCGTATAGCCGAGTATCGCGAGCGTGACGTGAATCGGCAGCCACACGCTGCGCAGCGTCTCCGGCAAGATCAGGCGTCCGCTGCTCGTCGTGAGAGAAGCGGCTCCCAGAGCCAGCGTGACCGCGGGGGCGACGAACGCGCCGATCACCGCCAGTCTCAGCCGCACGATCATCAGCAGCCCCGCCAGCGCGGTCAGCCAGGCAAGAAACGAAAGTGCCTGGGCAAAATTAGCGACTGGAATGTTGCCCGCCTGAAGACCCCGCGCCGTCAAATCAAGCGCATGAAAAATCGCGCCGGCGCCGAGTATCGCAACTCCATAACCGGTCGCGCGCGTCCGGCCAGACGAACGATCGAACAAAAACAACGCCGCCGAGAGCGCGTAGCAAGCAAGCGCCGGTAGTAGCCAAAGCGTGTCCATAAGCAAGCTGTCAGTCGGGCATTTCCGTTGCGTGCGCGAGGCCAAGTGCGGCCGCGTCGATTCCTAACGTGGCGAGGCTGACGCCGTCACCCAGATGCGTGGCTAATAGCTGGTCGACGGCAGCCACATCGCCGAGAGCAATCGCGTCAGGCAGCGCGGAATTGGCGAGCTCCTTCAGCCGGCGCATTCGATCTGAGGGATCCATTTCGTCGGCATGCAGCCGTCGGCGAGCGGCACGCAGCACATCGAGCGTCACGGCGTATTCTGCTCCGAACTCGTGTTCCAATTTGCGCCTGAGCCGCGCCGCAAATGCGGGCGACGCACCCGCGGTCGAGATTGCGATTTGAAGCGCGCCGCGCTTCACGATCGCCGGCGCGATAAACGTGCACAGCTCAGGAACGTCAACGACATTTATCGGGATTCCAAGCGCGCCTGCCTCGGCCGCGAGCTGGCGCTGGAGCTTCGGATCGTCGGTTGCGGCGTATACCAGCGCGCATCCGTTGATATCGCCTCGCTCATACTCGCGAGCGATGTGAATCGTCAACCTGCGGCTAACCATTGCCTCCAACGACGGCGACAGTGCGGGGCTCACGACAGTTACCCGCGCGCCAGCTTCCAACAGCGACTCGACTTTGCGCGCGGCGACCTCGCCGCCACCGACTACGACGCATTCGCGTCCGGTCACGTCGAGAAATATCGGAATGTATCCCATGAAACTCACGCGATTTTATTACATGATGACGCAATGAGACAGCCCCGACATGAGTCATCGCCCGCATCGAAGAAGCAGTCCGCAATTCGTGCGGTGAATCAATCGCGCGGGACGGTGCTCTGCGAGCGCCTCGAAAGCGCCGGCGGCGTCGGCAGTAAGAGTCGCGGCCTGCTCGGTCGAACGGGTCTCGAGCCCGGAACCGGGATGCTGTTCGAGAACGGCCGATTCACACCGTTCATGTGGATGCACATGTTCTTCATGCGATTCGCTATCGACATTGTCTTCCTGGGGCGCGGCGACCGGGTCGTCAGGATCAACCGGCGGCTGAAGCCGTGGCGAGTCTCGTCGATCGTATTCGGAGCGCGAAAGGCACTTGAGGTTCCAGATGGCGCGGCGGACGCCAGCTCGACTCAGGTGGGTGATCAGATTGCGTTCGAGTTCACCGACTGAGAGCATCGCCGGACACTCTATTTGGTGGTCGAATTTGAAGTGACTACCATCAGTTGGGTCTTGTTGCTTAGCTTAGCTACATCTATCTAAACCCTCATTGACTGGCTTAACTTTCCAAATACGCGTCCTTTGAGTCTAAAATGTTGCGGCTTCGCAACCAACAGTTGCATCACTGCGCCTATTGTAATCGGCCATAAAACAAAAAAGTCGAAGAAATTACTGAATAGATCAAGATGGCACGAGAGGTGCTCACCATCAATCTCGCTCTGGCGCAATAAGAGTTGCCGTCGACGAAGCTTTCCTTCGACGGCGAAGTGAATCGAGTCTCTGCCCGCACTCCTTTATCCGCTGTGCGACCTCGAACTTGTTTGAACTGACTAACGGGGACAATGGCCGATTTTGGCCAAAAAACACAAGAACAGACGCAAGGAGGACACGGGAAGATGGAAACGATCACAAGGATGTTTGTGAAGGTACGCGAGTATCAGCGCGGTCAGACGATGACGGAATACGCGCTGATCCTGGCCGCAGTCGCGGTCGTGGTGTTCGTCGGCTACCAGACCATGGGTACCACGATTACCGCGTTGCTCACCGCCGTTGACGGCAAGCTGTAATTCGAGCCGGTGAAATCCCGGGTGGCGGACTAAGAACGATCCGCCACCCCAACTCAATCTACCAAGTAGAGGAGGTGAGGGAATGCACGAGCTTGCCAGCAACTTCATCGTCCGCATCCGCGAGTCTCATCGCGGGCAAACGATGGCGGAATACGCGCTGATTCTGGCAGCGGTCGCGGTAATTGTTTTTGTGGGCTACCAGACGATGGGCACGACAATCACGGCGTTGTTGTCGTCGGTTGACGGGAACTTGTAGCTGCCGATGGCCTGACGGTCGTCAGGAGCCATGGTCTCTTAGCGGGGGTTCAGCCCCCGCTAAGAGAGATGACTCCAAAAATGGACGACAAAGCTTGGGAGGGGAGTCAATGTGGCAGCCAACGATAGTTTCTCGGCCAGTAATAAGTCCGCGTGGTCAGACTATGGTCGAGTACGCGATGATACTGGCGGCGATCGCCGTAATCTGCGTCGCGCTGCTTCAAAACGGCGCCACTATCGTCACAGCTTTAGTCAGTCATGTGGATCCCCTCCTGTAGTCAGGAATGCGCGGCTATTCCTGGATTATCTATCATGACAATAGATTCAATTGAACATCATAAGAGTGTTGTAGTGACTACTCATATTGCGAATTCAGTAGCTAGTTTCAACGGACACAACTGAGAATACGAACAGGCATAACAGAACAACGAAATGGCTAGTACGTTTAACTATTTGAAGATAGCCGGTCCGCAACGAAGCGGCCGGAGGGGAGGGGCGATATGAGACGGCCGATGGTATTCGTCTTACTGGCGGGGCTGGCGGCGATGCTGGCTTCGGTGATGGTGTACTCCGCCTTGAAGCGGCGGGAAGCCGAAGTGCAGCAGGCGATGTCCCACAACGTCGAGGTCGTGGTCGCGGCGTACGATCTTCCACTCGGCACCAAGATCGAGCCGGGCGAAGTAAAGATGGCGCGCTGGTCGGCCGACAGTATCCCCGACGGCGCGTATACCGATCCCAAACAGGTAATCGGCAGCTACGTGAAGAACTCGTTGGTATCCAACGAGCCAGTGGTGCAGGGCAAGCTGTTCACCGGAGACAAGACCGCAGGCGTAATGCCGCTGCTGATCCCGTTCGGGATGCGCGCCGTTTCGGTTCCGGTTGACGAAGTCAGCGACGTCGCGGGCTTCGTACTGCCGCATACCCGGGTCGACGTACTGGTCGCGACCCAGAGCGGCGAAGGCGGTGACAAAGCGTTCTCGAAAAGTAGTTCTGCAGAACGTCGAAGTTCTCGCCGTGGCGCAGGAAGTCGAGCAAAAGAAGGACGAGCCGACGGTCGTGAAAGTAGTCACGCTGCTAGTCACACCGCAGGAGGCCGAGCGGCTGGCGTTGGCGAGTCACTCAGGATCCCTGCGTCTGGCGATGCGCAATTACAATGACAACAAAATCGTTCCGACCAGCGGCACCGACGTTGCCCAGATGCTGCGCGCCTACAGCCTGGCCCCTGATGTTCCGGTTATGGCAGTTCAGCCCGCGCCTCATCACGTGGTCGCGGCGCCGCGCCAGGCAAGGCCGGTCGAGGTAGAGATTCTGCGCAACGGCAAGTCGTCCGAGTCAGTTTCATTTGTGAATGAAGCGGCGGCTAGCAGTGACGGCGTTAAAAAGGCGCCCGCGCGCAAGGAAGAGACTGATGCCGATGACGACGATGCCGATGCGGACACGGCCTCGACCGCCTCAACCACGGTGGCGAGCGCTCCAGCATCCGATCATCACGACCTCGTCGCGGCGCCCGTGAACAGCGAGATTGCGCCCAAGACACCTATCAGCGCGACGGTGGATCATGCGCCGACGCCCAAAACGATCGACATCCCATAAGCGAGCCGCGAAGAAGGCAAGGTGAAGAAGATGAAAGCAAATCGAGGATGTGGACTGCTTCCGTGGCTAGTGGCAGCTATCAGCATGCTCATGCTTCGGCCCGGCCTGCTGTTTGCGGCCGATAGCGCACCCACGACAATGTCTCTCGCCCTCAATGCGGGTGAGAGCTACGTAATCAACAACGTCAGCCCCGGCGAAACGCCAGCGGTGAAGGTGATCACCAATCCGCACGCGCTGGTGGTGCATAACGAGGAGCCGGGCAAAGTCGTCCTGCTGGGCGCGGAAGCAGGCGAATGGAGCATTTCCGTCAAGATGGCGGATGGCGGCCAAATCAACTACGACGTTACGGTCAATTCGGTCGGCAATATCAACGACATCAATAATCCCGGCACCAGTCCCGGACCGATCACCGGCACCGGCAAGTCCACGGGGAGCGCGGCTCCGGTAGTAGCGAAGCTCGACCCAGGGGCAGGCCCGGTGGATTCGTCTTCGTCGCCTTCCACCTCGTCATCGACTGGCAACGCCAGCACCGTAACGGCGGCGGAAACGGTCGCAGTCGCAGCGCCGGCAGCATCGGCGTCGGCCACGACGGCGCCCGTCCCAACCGCGCCTGCCAGCGTCAGCCACTCATCCTTTGATTTCTCACCAGCGGTTCCGGCGGCCACGTACGCTCCGGCTCCGGCGGTTTCAGGTCAGACGGCTTCCGCGGCGATTTCGAACGAGCGTTTTCGGACCGATCCCTCGATCAGTCTGAGTGGCGGCGAATTGCACTCGGGCGCGGTTTCCGGTGGACGCCACTATTTGCCCGAGGATGGGGTTCAGCTCCAGACCGGGTCGTCGAGAATCATCGACTTTGGGACCAGGCTGCGCCGAGTGTCGATTGCCGATACCACGGTCGCCGATATCCAGGTAGTCAATCCGTTCCAGGTTAACCTGATCGGCCATAAGCCCGGGTTCACGACTCTGGCCGTGTGGAACCAGGATGGGCAATACGAAGAGCGTCCTATACGAATCGATCCCAACGGCAAACAGCAGGTGATGCTCAACACGATGGTGGCGGAACTGGACCGCTCCGCCATGGAAAACCAGGGCACCAACCTGTCTCTTGCTCTCGCTCACGCTGGCATATCGCTGGTCAGTTTGCCCGGCGCGGTAGCGACACCCTTTAACCCGCAAACGACGGTCACGGCTGCCAACGGATCGACTTTTTCGACCGGTAACACGATGGGCGTGGGTGGAGCTCTCACCGGACTGCTGCTGTCGCAGGGACTGACGTACGGTGTGGCACTGGGAAACAGCAACTACCAGGTGCAGGGATACTTCCAGTACCTCGAAACGCATGACCTGGCGAAGATTCTCGCGCAGCCTCATCTGCTGGCCAACTCCGGTGAAGATGCAAAGTTCCTGTCAGGTGGCGAAATTCCAAGCGTCATCGCGCAGGCACTGAATACCTCGATCGTCTTCAAGCAGTTCGGTACTTCGGTCGAATTCGTTCCGACCGTCGTCGGCCGCAATGACGTCGAGCTGCTGGTGAAGCCGGAAGTATCCGAGCCGGATTTCGCCCACGGCGTACAGCTGTTTGGCTTCAGCGTGCCTGCCTTCGTGACGCGTCGTGCGGAGACAATGGTGCAGCTGAAAGACAATCAGACCTTGATCATCGCAGGCCTGATCCTGCACGAGAAAAAGACCACCGTGCAAAAAGTGCCCTACATGGGTGATATCCCGTATGTCGGCGGACTGTTCCGCAACACTGCCTATTCAAATACCGAAACCGATCTCGTGATGAGCGTGACGCCGCAAATCATACGTCCGCTGCCTGATGGCGCATCGGTGTACAACCCGACTTCGGTGCCTGATCTGACGCCTGAGCAGATCGAAACCCGTCGTCTGGCGCAGCCCGACGCATCACGTCCGAGATTCTAACTTGGAGGGTAGGACGAGACATAACCGAGTATTTAGTGCATGATATGACACGGCATAGCTGAAGCAGGGAGAGTGTGAAGCGTCAATACTCGGTAAAAAGAGTGATGGACGACATAGTGGGCTCAAAGTCCAATTAGTTGGCGAAGGCGAGGAGCATCGCGCTAAAGTTCGAGATGCCCTCGCCGCCTTGGGCGACCCCGTACTGGACATCACGGGGTTCGAACCGAATCCGGATGGGGCAGCTGATGCCACCGTCGACGTCACGATGGTGGTGTTCAACGGCAACGACGAACTCTCTCTGAGCTATCTGAATGCGCAGGCGGGGCAGGAGCCTCGCCCCGCTCTTTTTGCGCTGCTGCACGATCGTTCCCCGGATCTGATGAAGCGGGTGCTGAGAGCCGGGGCCGATGAGCTTCTGTTCCTCCCGCTGGACCCCGGAGACGCGACCCGCGCGCTGCTCAAGATAAGCGAGAGCCGGCGTCGCGAAGAAGTTCACACTGGTCGCGGTACGATCGTTTCGCTAGTGAGCCTGATAGGCGGCACCGGCGTGACGAGCCTGGCGGCCAACCTCGCATTGGCACTGCGCTACGCGTTCGACAAGCGGGTTGCAGTTATCGATCTCGACCTGCAGACCCGGGGGATTGTCGGTATTCCTGAACCTGGAACCCGAACGCACGATCATGGCGCTCGCCGAAGGGACGCGAAAGCTCGACTCGATTCAACTCGAATCGGCGCTCAGCAAGCATGCGTCGGGAATCTACCTGCTCGCGGCGCCCAAGCGCATCGAGGACAGCGAGCTGGTCAGCGACGCGACGGTAGGCGCGATCCTCGACCTGATGCGCCAGTTGTTTGATTTCGTGATCGTTCGATTGCGGCACGCATATCGACGCGAACACGGTCGCCGCATGGGAGCGCTCGAGTCATCTGTTCTACGTCTCGACCAATCGATCGGCGCGGCGCGATGCGCGTGGCGATTCGTCGACCTGGTGGGACGGCTGGGGCTGCCCGGAGTCGAGCCGAATTTCATCTTGAGCCGTTTCATCCCGGGGCATCCGATTAGTGAGGACCAGTTGAGCCACACGCTGGCACAATCGATTCACACGCGGATTCCGCGCGATGAAAAAGTTCTCGAGCGCGTGCAGTTGAGCGCGCAGGACCTGTGGCAGGTGGCGCCGAACTCGCCGCTGGCCAAGAGCATCGAGGACCTGGCGCGACGACTCGAGATGGGCAATGAAACCACCGACGGCGATTCTTCAAATTCACTAGTCTCGCGCCTGTTGAATGTCATCGGCGCGCGCACCTGAGGTGTCTGCATGAAGCTGGTTGAGAGAATTTCGCAGCAGAACAGCGCAGCGCCGGCTCCGTTTCAGCGCTCGCTGATAGGCGGCGCGCCCAAGCGTGCGCCCAAAGACGCGCAGGCCGAGGGTTTTCAGCAGCTCAAGCTCGCAGTCCACAACCGGCTGTTCGAGACACTGGATGTTACGCGGCTCGAAAGCCTCGAGCCGGTCCTCGCGGCGCAGAAAGTCACCGAGGCGATTTCAGCCATCCTGGACGACGAAGGACGCCTGCTCACCGACGTCGACAAGACTCACTTGATCGAAGAGATCAAGAACGAGTTGCTCGGACTGGGGCCGCTGGAGCCGCTTTTGTGGGACGACGAAATCACCGACATCCTGGTCAACGGACACAACCAGGTTTACGTCGAAAAACGCGGCAAGCTGCACGCCACCGACGTCAAGTTCCAGGACGATCAGCATCTGATGCTCATCATCGATCGAATCGTGTCGCAGGTCGGGCGCCGGGTCGACGAAGCGTCACCGATGGTCGATGCGCGCCTGCCCGACGGTTCCCGTATCAACGCGATTATTCCACCGCTGGCGCTCGACGGCCCCTCGCTCTCGATTCGCCGATTCGGCCGCAAGCGCTACAACATCGACGACCTGGTCGAAAAGAAGACGCTGGTGCCCGAGATCGTCGAGTTCATGCGCACCGTCGTACGCGCGCGCCTGAACATCCTGATTTGCGGCGGCACCGGCTCGGGCAAAACGACGATGCTGAACTGCATGTCGCTGTTCGTCCCGGCCGACGAGCGAATCGTGACGATCGAAGACGGCAGAATTGATGCTCCAGCAGCCGCATGTGGTCAGGCTCGAGACGCGGCCGCCCAACGTCGAAGGCAAGGGCGAAGTCAGCCAGCGCGACCTGGTCAGAAACTCGCTGCGTATGCGGCCCGACCGCATAATCGTCGGCGAGGTCCGCGGCGGCGAAGTGTTCGACATGTTACAGGCGATGTCGACCGGACATTGAAAAGTGGTAAAATTACCGGTCCGGCCGACCCGCTCGAAACCCTTGGCGGACCGGGAAAATCCCGTTGATCCGCGAAAATATGCACCGTTTCGAGGATTCAGGGCCATTTTACCCGATTGCATTCTCGCGCCCTTTGGCGGACACTCGAATCATGTCGAACGCTCCTAGCTACGACACAGGTACGACACGGAGCCGATAGGGAGTTTTTCAAAAGCCATGAATGAGAAAGAGACACAACGGGATCAGACGCGCAAATCTGTGTCTGGGTCCGTGTCTGGATCGGGGAAGATTGCGAAGTTGATCCGGCTGGCGGCTGACCCTGCCGCCTTCGAGGGTGAGCGCGATGTCGCGCTGCGCAAGGCGGCGAATCTGCTCGAGCGCAAGTCGAAAAGCTCGACACCGCGAGTCACCGAGCGCAACCTTGACAGTCTGCCCGCGCCGGAAAGCGGGAGCCACATCTATCGCGAGACCGGAACGAAAGGTCTGGGCCTCCGCGTCACGGCGGCGGGTGCACGCAGCTGGATTCTCGATTACTCGTGCAACGGGCATCAGCGCAGGTACACCGTCGGCCCGCGACACGCCTTCACTCTCAAGGCCGCAGCCAACGAAGCGAAGCGGCTGGCTGGTTTGGTCGCGCAAGGCATCGATCCGTTCACGTTGAAGGCCGAGCGCGAAGCGGCGGCGACTGCGAAGCGAGAAGCCGAGCGGCGCGCGAAAGACCCTGACATCGACCCTTCTGTTCAGCATCTGGCCGAACGCTGGTTCAAGGAATACGCCGAACGCTCGTTGCGCCCGAACTCGATCATCAGCGCGCGCGCCAGTCTGGACAGGGTCAAGGTGTTGGGGTTCGGCGACAGGAAGGTTCGTGAAGTGACGCGCCGGGACGTGGTGGCAATCATGCACGCGCTGAGGAAGACACCTGTCGTTGCGAACCGGTGCCGCGGCTTCTTGTCCGCGATCTTCAACTTCGGGATTGCGAACAGCATCGGCCTGAACGAATCGAGTGTGAACCCGGCGCGGCGAGTGAAAGGCATTTTGGCCGACAACCCCGAGCATCCGCGCAAGCTGATCATTCCGTCGCCGAAACAGATTGACGCGCTCCATGCTGCGCTCGATGCCTTCGGTAACCAGCCGTCAGCCGATGCAATCCGGTTGCTGTTGCTAACGGGGGCGAGAAAGAACGAAGTGCTCCGCATGGAGTGGTCGGAGATTGACGACTTGTTCGGCGCACATCCGGTCTGGCTGTTACCAGCGGCGCGCGCCAAACAGCGGAAAGATCGACCGTTCCCGCTGGCCGACCCGCAGGTGCTTGCGCTTCTGCGCCGACTTCACGCGAAGACGGGGGCGGGAAAATTCGTTTTTCCCGGCAGGCGCCGCGGTACGGCGTTGAAGGACATAGATAAAATCTGGAACTCGGTGCGGCGCGACGCGGGCTTGACGCAATTCCGGCTGCACGACTTGCGGCACACTTTCGTCAGTCGCGCCTTGAATCTGGGCGTGCCGATCTACACGGTCGGCGCGTTGGTCGGGCATAGCAGCGCGTTCATGACGAGCCGATACGGACACACCGACAATCGGGTCGCTGCCGATGCCGCGAAGTTGATCGGCGCGGGCCTTGCGCCGACGACGACGACGGCGAACACGAACGGTGCGAATTTATAGACAGAAAAAACTCAACGAATTATCACACGCCCGTGATCAGAGCTGAACCGCAGTCGAACTATTCCCTGCTTGGCTGAAGAAGCTTGACCAGAGGCGAGTGACTTGAGATGATCTGATTGTCGGTTTAGTCGGCATCGCCTCGCATGATGCCCGACCGATTAAAAAACCAGCCGCAAAAAAGTCACCCGAACGCGGCAATAAAAGATGGATCCGTTCGCCGATGCGAATCATCGGCAGGAGGTCTTTTGTTGTCATGGTCGGGAAAGTTTCTCAACACGTAGTTCACCCCCCGACGTTCGGTTCGCCGGGCGACCAGCTCGGCTACCTGACGCTCGACGATGTGGCCGTCGCGTTCCGCACTTCACGCAAGAGCGTGTTGAGGAGGATCGCGAGGAACGAATTTCCGCCTTTCACCAGAATCGGTCGTCGATTCATTTGGCGAAAAACGACAATCGAAGCATGGCTCGCCGCGCGTGAGAGTCTGACCGGCGTCGCGCCGCGGCGACGGACCCGGCGGAGGCTGAGCGACTGAGTGATTAACACACTCTTTGTCTTAGCACATGAACTTCAGGTTGACAGCTACAAGTGAAAGGGCAACGCCCCAGGGCCTTGAACCCCAGGGCGCGCGGAGAACCACAAACCACCATGACGAGTATTTTATCCAACCGAAAAACCCAAAGTAAACCCTCGACCACACTCCACTCGCGCCCGCCGTCGTCAGTCAACCATCGCCGGAAAGAGGATTTGGAAAAAATTCTGCTTACGTGCCGGTCGGTCATTAAAAATCTTGACAGCCTGTCGAGGAAAGAGCTCGACAAAATGCTGATATGGAATTCGCCGGCAGATTCCGGTGGTCGGTGATCGATCACCTGTCTCGCAGAATTGAAATTGAAGATGATGTTCGTGAGAAAACCCGCCGGCGGTCGAGGGGCCGGGTCGCAGCGCCTTCGACATCAAAAACCAAGCCGGAGCGGCCGCACAAGGTCACACACAAACTAACAGCGGCGGTCGATGCTGCGTGTGAAAAAGGTCGGGGCTTCTTCGGGACCGCGACCGCGCCCACCTATCCCGCGATTTGCAAGCAGGCCATGAAGGACGGTCTGTTCGTGCTACCGGCCTGTCAGGACCCTGCTGCCAAGCACCCGCCTTTTGAAGGTTGGCCCGTGTATTCGGACCGCTGGCCGACTGATGATGAGATTGTTGATTGGCTTGGCAGGTACCGGTTTCGCAACGGCGTTTACATCACAGGCCCCACGCTCGGGCGCTTCGTTGTCGATGCGGATTCACCAGCCGCAATTCGATGGCTTCAAAAAAGGGGCATGCCGCCCACCCAGACGTTGCTCTCGTCGCGCGGGCGGCACTATCACTTCCGCTATCCTGATTTTCGAGTCAAGAATTCGAACGGCAAAATCCGCCAGAAGGTTGACATTCGCGGCTATGGCGGCGTCGCTGTCGCGTGCGGCAGTATTCACAAAACGGGTTTCGTCTATAGGTGGGCGAAAAGGTTGTCACCGCAAGATGTCGCGCTGGCAAAAGCACCAGAATGGATTTTGGATTTGCTATGCGACCGGCCTACTAAGGCTGAGCGCGCAGTATCACAACCTGTAGGACCTGCGCGTCCGTTCGACGGCGTCGTGGGCCCGTGGGCCCGCGCGGTGGTTGATGGTGAGCTGGGCGACCTCGCCGCTGCTGAGGAAGGCTGCCGGAACGTTACGCTCGCACGGGTTTCATTCAAGCTGGGTCAGCTGGCTGCCGGAGGCGAAGCTGACCGCGACGAGCTGCTCGCCGCTCTGCATGAGATTGCACTCGCCTGGGAGAACGAGTCCGAAGCGAAATCGCGCAGGACAATCCAAAGTTGCTTCGAATCCGGCGAAGCTCATCCACGGTCCGCGCCGCTGAATAATAACTCTCCTTTTCAAAATTCCGGGTGGCACCTGTGAATAAAAAATCGAAATCAAAAAAACGCGCCGACATCATCCAGCCGCTTCCCTTTGCGGAGCTGGACAAGGCCGCGTTCCATGGTATCGCCGGTGAAGTTGCGCGAATGCTTGCGCCCTACTCGGAGGCCGACTCGGCCTCGCATATCGTGCAGCTCCTGACGTTGGTCGGCAATCTCTTCGCCAGGGGTCCGCATCGCATGGTTGGAAGCACGCGCCACGGGACCAATTTGTATGTCGCTATTGTCGGCAAGACTTCCAACTCACGCAAAGGCACCGGCCTCGATGACGTTTCAAGTCTTATGAAAAACCTGACCGAGAAAGGTGCGTGGTTTTTGCGCGGGGGGCTGGTATCAGGCGAGGGTATCATCAACGACATTCGTGACGACAGGTATGGGTGGCGCTTGAACAAGGAAACCAAACAGTACGAGCAGGGACTTATCGAACACGGAGTCGATGACAAGCGCGCGATGTACGTGGAAAGTGAGTTTAACCGAGTCCTCGAGGTAGGCGCGCGGAAGGTAACATACTTTCAGAGCTATTGCGCAAGGGATGGGATGGGTCTCCACTAGAATCACGTAGCAAGCAAAACCCCCAAACCGTGGCGGAGCCGCACATCAGTCTCATCGGGCAGATCACGCCCGAAGAGCTGCTCAGTCAGGTCTGCAGTGTTAAAGCTAACAAGCTCACGGTTTTCAACGGGTACCTGAACAGGTTTCTTTTTGTGTTGGCGCGGCGCACACAAGTCCTGCCAAGCCCTACGCCGCTACCGACCGACAAACTCAAACACGTACTCGACCGCATCGACACAGCAGTCCGGTTTGCGGCGGAGGTGCGCGAGATTGGTATGAGCCCCGAGTGTGTGTATTACTGGGACCTCGTTTACAAGGAAATCTCGGTAAGCCGAACCGATAATTTAGTCGGTAAGCTAACCACCCGCGCCGAGCCGCAGATCATGCGCATGGCGATGATTTATAGTTTGCTTGACTGCAAGCCCGTAATCGACACGCCTCATCTGAAAGCGGCTGTTGCGGTATGGGAATACGCGGAGCGTTCGACCCATCTCATCTTCAAGGACGCGATGGGTGTTAGCGCCGTCGATGATATTTTGAAAGTTCTTCGCGACGCCGGCGCCGATGGTATGACCGAGACTGAGATAAGCGCCCACTTCAATCGAAATATCCCGGCGCTCCTTCTTAAACAAGCGCTGGAATTACTTCTGAAAAATGGACTGGGAACATCCACCGTGGAAAAAAAGGCCAAAGGTGCCCCCGCCACTCGCTGGCACGCGACTACCAAACGACCCGAAGACAGCGCGCATCAAAGTCGTTATCTGCCACTGTTCGAATCCAAGCCATCGGTATCACAGCTCCGCGAATTTACGAGGCAGAATAAGCGTGATGCGAAAACTCGGGCGGCGACGGAAGTTATGTTGCGGAAGCGGCCCGCCGAACAAGCGGCCGCCATGAAGAGAGAGTGGAGTCATTCGAAGGGCTGGGACAAGTTGCCGCCGATCAATGAGAGGGGTGAGGTATTGGCGCGCGACGCGCAGGGGAACTCACTTGGTTTTTACCGTCCGGATATACCGGGTCAGCCGAAGCTGAATACCGCCGCGCGAGGCACGCCGGGCCTACGTCTGCATTAGGTCAGGTTTGAAAAATAATACGCCGGAAGACCCGCGCCGACCAGCTTCGCGTCGGCGTTTTTTTTTGTTGGTGAACACCCTTGATTTACTTCGTTTATTTCTTAATTCGTAGAAGGGTAAAAAAAACAACTTCATTTACTTCTTTATTCGATTTGTCATATATTTGTTGTTATATTTTAATACTTTTTATTTAGACCTCTTGAATATATACTTCTACGAATTAAGAAATAAACGAAGTAAAGATGAAAGAATGCGAGCACACGTGCAGCCTTTTGCTAAACTCCGCGCCCTCCAGCTGTTGCCGCCAGGGCTTCGTTCACGCGCCGACCCTCGAAGTTCCGAGGTCTTTCGTCCTCTGAACTGCTCACGGTCCCCTGCTCAACTCGCCGAGGCTGTTCCCGGTGCCAGGCGCACGAGTTCGGCACGCGATGGATGTGCTCGCTTGCTTCACCTGATTCGCGCTCCGAACCTGCGGTAGACCGTCGCCACCCCGACACCGCTACGACACGACGCGCGCCGTGGAAACCGAAGTCGCGAAGTCCTTGTCTCCATTGAGTTTCCTGATACCGCCGCAATGTCTATGGTACAGAGTGGTCGTTCGTTTGCGGCGCCGAAAAGCTCGCCCCGGCTGACTGAAATCGAGGTCTTGGGCGGCCGCCGCATGGTCGTTCCGGGAGACCTGTTTTGAGGCCTCGCCCTCGACCCATTTCGTCGCCACGCGGCGTCCTCCCATGCCGCTGAAAGCGCGACACTCTCCATAGGTCAGATCGGGGTTGGGGATCGAATTGGATCAAAAAGAGATCAAAGGCTTTAGACGGCCGTTGATGGCCAGCTGCTATCTCGGTGCCGTCGCATCGCGCGTGAACTTACGAGAAACGCCGGTTCTTCCGGCTGCTCAAGCAACGACTGCGAAGCGCAGCGGCGCTGGCGAGTTCGTAGCAACAGGATTATAGAAATCGAAGAATTGCGACAATTTGCGGGTCTGTCGCGCGACAAGTCCTACTAGGCAGTGGAGAGGGTCCGTGAATTGTTAGTTCAGCTTGCACCTGAACTCATGCAGGAACCATTAAGCCGGCTTTGCCGATGACTCCGCGTCTTCGGGAAAAACTATCTTGTGCACCGCGACCATTCGCCTCTCAGTCGCACGTTCGATTTGCCTCAACTGCTCGATAATCTCCGCATTTGGTGGATCATAGAAGGACATGACACCGGCGATTCGTCTCGCTCCGGTCTCTTGATCAGCCGTATCGACGGTCAAGGAAACTTTGTCCGCCCCGTAAAAACCGACGATACATCGCAAGACGACGGGAGCAACGTATACGGAACATCCCTTGGTGATCATCATCAGGCGAAGGTGCTCTCCCACCTGGCGATCGATGGTCCCCGGTCCTTTGTCGACGCGAAGAATACCTGATCGTACTGCGTGATCGTTCTCGAACACGTCGCGATCGAAGCAGACGAGTCGCTTGTATTCTTTGATCGTTCCGCGCTTCACCTGTTCCATTGCAGCGGCGAAAATTTGCTCGCGAGCTTCGTGCGCAACCGCTGTCTCTCCACCGCCCTCAGCGCCGTAGTAAATCATTATCGTAAGTTCGCTACCGGGTTTGATCGCTTTCGTCGACTCGACTATCCACGACGTCCCTGGACTTTCCTGTGACAGACCTAATTCGAGTCGTGCAGGATTTCCTATTCGTTTGAGCCACTCTTCTTCGCGCAGGCGAGTCGATTCCGCCGTTGCCGCCATATGACGAAGTGCAATTTCAAACACGACATAGCCGCCGATTGCAATCGCGACAGCCATCACGACCAATACCCAGACTTGGAGATTGAATTTGATTTCGAATGCTGCGATGGCGGCGCTCAACAGCGTTGATATCACCAACACGAAAAGTCCGTTGAGCACTTCGCGGCGAATCGGATTCATCTATGTATTCCAGAAGCTGCGTCCCCACATCGTTGGGCCCGACCACGTGATTTAACAAAACGCCGCCCGACCACCAAACGGTGGATAGGAGTAGTCAGCGCTGCTTCGGTTCCTTCGTCTTCCCGGGCGCGCCAATGATTTGAACCGAGTTTAGGTTTTTGAATAGGCACAGGCACCGATTTGCGATCGCGCCCCCTTGAGCAGCGCCGCGCGTTGCTACCCGAATTGATACCAACGCTTAGCGATTCGGTGCGTACCAGGATGACGAGTGCTTAGTCTACGACGGAGACGATCAGTTTACTGAATCCCCGCAGCACGTTGTGGACGTTGCGCAGTTCTTCTTCGATGTGGAAGCGCTTGACTCTTGCGGCTAGCGCGCGAAAAAGCGCAACCATCTCGAGCTTGGCCAGATGGATACCCACGCACGAGTGCGGACCAGCGCCGAATGCCAATTGATCTTGCGCCTGTCGGGTTACGTCGAATCGATCCGGGTCAGGAAACTTACGCTCGTCTCGATTCGCAGCACCATAGAATGCGATGACACGTGAACCGGTGGGCAAGGTAACTTCATTCATTTGGTAATCGGCAGTCACGAGTCGAGAAAATCCTTGCAAGGGCGCTTCCATACGAAGGACTTCATCGACCGCTCCAGAAATATTGGACGAGGACTCCCGCACCTTCTGCCACTGTGCCGGATGTTTGGCGAAGAGCCAGACGCCGCTGCCGATAGCGGAGATGGTTGTGTCGAGGCTGGGTCCCATGTAATCAATCATCATCGCAGGACAGGCAGCCTTTTCGATTTCCCCGCGATCCGCCGCATCGAGGATCCCTTCCGCCCAACTTCCCGGCTTCAACTTGCCCCGCACCGCTTGCGTCGTGGCGTACTCCATCATCTCGTTAAGCACCGGGAATGCCGCGCGAGTTCGCTCGTTCATCGGTCCGAAGCAGTTAAACATCTGCTCGGCCCAGACAAGCATCCGCTCGCGGCCTTCTTTCGGAAGCCCGACGGCGCTAGCGACGATTTCGACCGGCAACGTCACCGCGAGATCGTTAATCGCACAGAAGGTTCGCCGAGCCACCAGCCGATCAACCAGTTGCTCGGCTTTCTGGGTGACCTCTTCCCGCAATGATTTCAACGAGGTGGCTGTGAGCGGTTTTACCACGATGCGCCGCAGACGCAGGTGCGCATCGCCGTCAGTGCACAACGTGTTGCCGCGTAGGACTAGGTTCATTTCGTCGTTCATCATGACGCCCGAAGCTGACGAGAATGTGACCGGATCCTTCAATGCCCGCTCTACGCTGCTGTAGCGAGTTAAGGCAAACATTTCGTATTTGGTCAGCCAGACCGCAGAACCAAGAGCCCGTAACTCTTTGTACATGTTCCAGGGGCTGACCAAGGCTTCATCGGAATAGGGATCGCATTCCGACACCGAGATTCCGCTCGGTAAATTCAACTCTGCCATTAGATTCTCCTCCCACGCCCGGTGCGCTATTTCTGCGACCAATCGCAATTTTGCTTTCTACACCGGTTCGGGAATCGGATTGCCGTTCATTAAGCCTGCGAGCAAGAATATTTTTGACATTTTTAGAATCCTCCTTTACGGCCACCAAACGTGGTCCGGTTCGTGTGCGGCCCCGGACTGAAGAGCGACCCGCCGCCGCTGTCGAGCGCCGCTTCCTGCCGCAAAAACTCTTCGCGCGCGCTGACAATGTTGGTCTGGCGCGGACCGTTCGGATTAAGCGATTGCCCCATAGGTCTTGGAACGTTCCGCATGAACCCGAGCGACTCGGACAGACTCTGGTACGGGTCCAGACCGAACGCAAGGACCACCGCCTCCCACCTATCCGGCGAACTCAGTCCGCGCTTGGCGGCCGCGCGCTTGGGCTCGATAGCCACGCGGCCCTGCAGGTCATAAAAGTACCTCACCTGAGCGGCTTGACTAATCATTTCATCATCCAAGCCATGAATCTGTCCGCGCTCCAGCACCTCGCGCGTGCGCCAGTACATCTCAGCTTTTCTATTACTACATTGAACTTCCCAATGTTTGTCACGATTTTCTGGCCCGGCGCCGAAGTTCACGGACCTTATCAGATAGCCCTGAGCGCGCAGCGCCACCGGAAAATAATGTCCGATACCGGTGACGTCGACGTTGATGCACTGCACGCGGCTCTTAAACGGCGCAACGAAGTTGACGACGACGCCTTGAGCACGCTCGGCATCGCGCTCGTTCCACGCATGATGCGCAACGATGTTGGCGCCGGCGCGAACGCAGACCGTGGTTTCATCCTTGCCGGGACCGGCGACGTCGATGCCGATGGTGACGCGACTGCGCCCATCGTCCACCACATTGCCTCGAGCAGCCTCAAGCTTGGTCAGCGAGTACAGCGAGTCTTCACCCTGCTGCGGGAACTGCCCGCGCACGCGCGCCTCCCAGAACGCGCTCTCTTCGCCATACTTCCAGAACATTTCATAAACCCAATATCTGGAGACCAGTGGTGGCCACGGCTTGTGCTGGAACAGCGACAGGTCGTTCTCACTGAGCCCCGGCGGCAGCGAGCGCAGCAGCTCGATAGTGAAATCGTCGTGCTTGATGCGCCGTCCCTTATCATCGACGCACATGCACTTCAGGTTCGGCGTGTCGAACGCGTCGATAGTAATGATGTGCCACGCGCCGCGCTGCCTGGTGCAGATGTCGTACGCGGGGCCGCTCGGAATGACCGGGTTGAACAGAATCAGCTGGTGCACGTCGCCACCGGCGCGCGCGCCCTCGATAGCGTCCCATATCGGACCCTCGACGCTTGAAGCCTCGTCGATAATCACCAGCAGGTTCGCGCCGTGGAACCCGGCGATGTTGACACCCGAGTTCTCGGGCGATGTGGAAAATCCTATTGCCCGGCGCGACTCAGAAATTTTGATCTCGGCAAGATTGCTTTGCGGAAAATTGACTCTGATGTCGCTGGCCAGCGTCTTGCGCACCTCACCCCACAACAGGGCTTCGACCTGCCGACCGGTGGGCGATGTGGTGAGCACAACCGCGTTGTCCTTGTAACGAGAAATCCACCACAGCAGCAGTTCCGCCGCAGTGAAGGTTTTCGAGCTTGCGTGGCAAGCTTTGACCGCAACGCGTGGATACTTCGCAACCGATTCCAGCATCTCGCGCTGCCCGGAATGCCTGCAGCGTGATTGCGCAGGAATGTCTTCCAACCCTGGGAGGGCGGCCCCGGACTGGTCGTGGCTTTGGGGGATACCGGGGCTGCTGCTTACCACGCCTCTGGCGGCCTGTTTGAAAGTGGCGGGGGACTACATTCCGGAACTCGGGTTCTTCGCGATTTTACTTGGCGCTTACATCGGCAGCGATGATTATCAGGACTACTACCGCATGCTTCTTGAATTAGACGAGTCAGGTGCCCACACGCTGGCAATTAGCTATTGCGATACACGCGGTCTCGAGGCGACCTTCGACGATGTTCTCATCCCGGCATTGAGGCTGGCCGGTCAGGAACGAATTGAGGGTCACATCAGTCAAGAGAACCAACGCTTCATCGTCGAGATCACGCGGGGCTTGGTCAAGGATCTTGGCAACAGGTTCATAAAGCCGCGGACGACACCGAGGCTTCGGGTATTGGGCATATGTGCGCCGGTCGAGGTTCACGACCTGGGCCTGCTGATGCTCCTCGAGCTTCTGCGCCACTCCGGAGCGGCAGCCAACTTCGTTGACCAAGCAACGCCAGGCGGAGTCCGCGATTTTCTCAAACGTTATGCGCCTGACATGGTTTGTCTGTCGTGCACGATGCCAGAGTGTTTGCCGGCGGCGGAGCTGGTAAGCGGTATCAAGCTGGATTCGCCCAGCTTGATGGTCATCGGCGGTGGCCTGCACCCCAATTTCCCGCCAGTTATAAGTAGAGTCCGCCGGTTATTTCGCCCCTCCTGGGGGCGCGTCGTTTGTGGTTTTGGTTTCATGTTAATCCCAGTTTTTCCGGCCGCTCTTCACTCTCTGAGGGCGGCCGAAAAACTGTCAGGTTTTGGATCCGAGGCCAGCGCGCCTTGCACCGCGCCGGCCAGCGCTTGGGCTGGCCAAGCGGTGCGCGCGATGGCCGAGCTCCCTTGATTCCTTGCCGCGAACTCCTCCGGCGCCAGGTAGCCGAGACTCGAGTGCGGGCGCAGGTGGTTGTAGTCGTGCCGCCACGCCTCGATGATCGCGCGCGCTTCCCCGAGGCTGCTGAACACGTACTCGTTAAGGCACTCGTCGCGCAACTTGCTGTTGAATGATTCGATGAAGGCGTTCTGCACCGGCTTGCCCGGCTCGATGTAATGCCACGCCACCCTTCTCGTTGCCCAACGCAGCACCGCACCACTGGTGAGTTCCGTCCCATTATCGCTAACCACCGTCTCCGGCAGCGCTCGTTCGATTGTGAGCCGCTCCAGTTCACGCACCACGCGTACCCCGCCCAGCGAGGTGTCGACCACCGCCGCCAGGCACTCGCGGCTGAAGTCGTCGACGATGCACAGGATGCGGAAGCGCCGGCCGTCGCTCAGCGTGTCGGAGACGAAGTCGAGCGACCAGCGCTGATTGATCGTGGTCGGCAGCGTCATGGGTGCTCGCGTACCTAGTGCCCGCTTTCGCCCTCGACGGCGGCGCACCATCAGCCGCTCCTCCCGGTACAGTCGATAGAGCTTCTTGTGGTTCAGCGCGTGACCTTCGCGCGCCAGCATCCAGCCTAAGCGCCGATACCCGAAGCGCCGCCGCTCCGCGGCCAGTTCTCGCAGTCGTTGCCTCAATGCCGAGTCGTCCGGTCGTCTGCACCGGTAGCGCAGAGTCGATCGGTCCAACCCCACCAGCTCGCACGCGTGCCGCTGACTCAGCCCGTGACGCTCAACTACCCGAATCACTGCTACTCGCCGCGCCGCAGGCTTCAGACGTTTTTTCCGAGCAGGTCCTTGAGTGCCGCGTTGTCCAACAGCGAGTCGGCCAACAGTCGCTTCAGGCGGCGGTTCTCATCCTCCAGCGCCTTCAGCCGCCTGGCGTCCGAGACCTCGAGCCCGCCGTACTTTGCCTTCCACTTGTAAAATGTCGCGCTTGAGATCCCGTGCCGCCGGCACACCTCTTCGGTCCTTGCACCGGCCTCGTGCTCCCGCAGAACCCCGATGATCTGCTCCTCCGTGAAGCGGCTTCCTTTCATCGTCCGTCTCCTTTTTCAGGCGACGGACTCTACCTCATTTCGGCGGAGTTTTCGGGGTGCAGGCCAGCGGCGGCGCAGCTGCGGTGTCCTCGCCCGTTGAACTCCATAGAGCCGGATGTTCGCAGATTTGTGCCACTAGAGGTGACGCCCGCCGCGTGATGCGGCGCTTTGCTGTATGGCGGGCAGAGTCCCGAAACGTGGGAGCTGTTCCAAGCTTGAATTCGCCGGTAAACGCGCCCGATGCGATTGCGAGCTCCGCCAGCAACGCGAACCGACAATCCTAACCGGCGAAGCCTTGGCGCGCTGTTCATCTCTCTGCTCCCTGTCGTTACGCAACGCCTTGACCTTTGACCGACGGCTGGTGAACTATGCGGCCGGGGTAAACGATCATGATTAAAAAGCTTGTCGTGTTGATTCTCGCGACGACGTTACTGGCGGGCTGCTTCGATTTCGAATCTCCCCCACAGACCACGCAGCAGACCACGACGACGACACCACTACGTGCCCGTCCGGGACGCAGCTTCAGAGTGATGGGATGTGTCGGTGAAGTGTCGCTATTCAAAAACTCAAACTCTGACGTATCGATAAGGCTGTCGGCGGAGGACACGACGTCACCGACGGGCTGCGCAGAGGCATGTTTGAAAAATGGGAAGGCTCCATCCCATTCCTCCAAGCGCGCCACCAAAAAAGCTGGATCAACATTCAACGCGCCCCGATACCAGGCCGCAATATGTTCGGCAGATGACTCAGGGTCTGCTAATTTGCCGCCCGAGGGAGGTGCTCTATGTCAACTCTGCTACTGATTCTGATTTTACTCTTGCTGTTTGGTGGTGGTGGTGGCTATTACGCCTTCGGACCCGCGGGTGGAATCGGAATCGGCGGAATCATACTCATTATTCTAATTGTAATGCTTTTGACTGGACGGTTGCGGGCGTAGACGCGGGCGCCAGTATCGCGATTGCGTTGCTCGGTCGTCCAATTCGGACAGACAGTATCCCGCTGGACAGGTCATCATAATAGGCATTGGCCGTTTTAACGAGGCGCCATCTTCACCGGCCTGGCTCTTGATGAACGCTTCGCAAGCGTCGCGCTGCGCGTGCAGCGAGCAATCGCGCCGTTCTTAGAGCAAAACTATTTGCCCAGAGTTGTTCCTTTTGTAACAAAGTGCCGCTGGCGTATCTGCGCGCAAATTACAAAGTAGTGATCGTCGGCTATGCCCCCGAGCAGCCGAAGGCACGCTTGGCAAACATGCCCTCATGGTGAAGCCAACGCGTGCCTCTCTTTTTTTGGAGCGCCCTATCTTTAGAATGAATTTTCTCAGTAACGCTTAAGCAGGGCCGGACTCGGTGATCGCACTCCGTTTTCCAAGTAGGCGACATACGCGGCGCTGATCTTGAGACGGGCGGCCATCTCGCGCTGACTCAAACCAGCGGCCCTCTGCCGCCTCTTGAGTTCTCCGGGCGTGAGAACGATTCTCGCTCCGCAGTTTTGACAACGCGTTGGTGCGACGGGGCTTCACGCGCAACCACCGGCGCCTGCTATAGGCCGTATTTTTCGATCTTTGCGTAGAGCTTCTTGCGCGAGATTCGTAGCAAAGCTGCGGCGGCGACCTTGTTACCTTCGCTACTTTTGAGTGGCCGGGCGACAATCTCGCGCTCAGCCTCTGCAAAAGAGCCAATGGGCATGTCGGATCCAATTTCCTGAGAAGTCTCGTCCCTACTCTGGGAAGCCCGTTTAGGCCGTCTTCTATCCAAGAGAGATTCCAGCCTCTTTCGGGCCCGATCATCTGTATCCAAAAGAACTCAGTATTGGTTCCATTGGGTACATTTCAGTGGAGCAAGAAGCCCGCAAGTGATATCGTCCGCAATTCGAACGCCCGGAGACTTCAAGAAAAACTCATCTTGCAGACCCGGACGATTGGTATGGTCCTTGCGTCACGCTCGATAGGCATTGGTCGCGGGAAAAGGAAAGCAAAATGGACAGACAGAGAAACGCGGCTCCTCCCACCGACTTCGATTTGTTGAATCAGCTGAAACCCTTGTCGTTTCTCTCACCCGTCGCATTGGACGAGCTTGCGACGGCCCTCAATTCGGCAAACTTCAGCAGGCACGAGGTTATCCTTCCTGAAGAGGAGCTCGCGGCAGGCGTCCATATCCTGCTAAAGGGCGTGGCGAAGATCACTTGCCTGAACCCAACTGGCCAGCGTGTAACCGTAGCTTTACTCGCGCCAGGTCCAATCCTCCAGTTTGCTTCTCTCCCGGTCGACAGGTGGCATGTTCGATGCGAGGCTCACAGCGATTGCAGGGTCGGCAGTATGAGCTGGGACCAATTCGACATCATTACCAGGGCGGCGCCCAGGTCTGATTTAAGAAAATTTCAAGAAAACAATCTGACGCAATGGTATCGGTTCTTCGAAGGCAGGCTCGACCTTCGCGAGCGGCTTTTGTTTACGCTTCTTCAATTGTGTTCGGTTTTCGGAGTCAAAGACTCCCGCGGCTTGCTCTTGCGAATCTTCCTCAGCCACGACGATTTGGCCGGCCTGGTGGGTGCGTCACGGCCGAGAGTCACCGAGCATATAGCCGAGTTCGAGCGTGAGCATCTGCTCGTTCGTGAAGGTCGGCAGATGATTGTGTGCCTGGATAAGCTCGAGAGTTCACTAGGCCTCCAGCGGTCTAAAACGAATGACTCATTGGCAAGAGCTGGTGCGCAACCACATTTGCCGAATGTACGCCAGATTTATAATCCACGTTCGGTTGCTGCCGCAGTCTCGGTGAAACCGCGAGGCAATCCTCGATCCACTGGAGGACATGAACGACTCGCGAGTCCAGTATCGCGTCGCGCGAATAATTCGTTCGCCAGGGCCTGAGCTATTTCTCATGGAAAAAAGAATACGAGCATCTGTCAATGAGAATAACTGATTGGGGAGGTGTCTTATGTTGCTTTTGATTATCCTGCTGATCCTGCTGTTCGGTGGCGGCGGTGGCTATTACGGATATCGCAATGGCTACTATGGCGGAGGTGGAATGAGCCTAATGACCATCGTGCTAATCGTCCTGGTGGTCTGGCTGGTGATGGGTGGCGGAATGATGCGGTGAGCGTCATGTCGAAGGCAATCTACGCCTCCAGAGGAGAGTGCATTACACCGATCAATCGTTTTGACCAAGAGGAGAACGGTCCAATGAGCGGAACAAGCGATCAGATTAAAGGCCGCGTGAAAGAAGCAGTCGGCGTTTTGACGGATGACCAGCGTCTAAAGAACGAAGGAAAGCTGGACCAAGCTACCGGCAAGATTAAAGAGGTCGTGGAGCGCGGGATCGACAAGGCAAAGAATGTCGTACAGAGGCGCGCGAAAAAATAGCGCACTTCCTCAGTTGCCGCTGTAACCAGAGCAACTGAGTCAGCAAGCGATGCACGGCGCAAACAGCCGCGGAACCTTCACTTACGGAGCGACACTGATGAAATCGATCACATGGTTTGGTGCGCTGCTCGCGTTGTTAGGGATTTTGGGACTCGCGATTCCGGTATTCACGACCTCACAGACCAAGGACGTGGTAAAACTGGGCGATCTGAAAATTCAGAACACTGAGCAATCTACGCATGTGATTCCCCGGGCATTGAGCGCCGGAGCGCTCGTGCTGGGTGTGGTTCTTGTCGGCGCAGAGCTCTACCGGAGGTCTGACAGTTAGATCCGCATTGTTCCAGTGGCTGTAGGCGAGCTGAAATCAGAGGGCAAAATGAACATCCCGGCCAAAATCAAAAAAGGATCTATCGGCAGTCGGAAAATGAGGATCCTTGGAGTGTTGCTCTTAGCAACCCTTATGACGGGTTGTTACGACTCAGGCTGGGGAGGCGGAGGTCCGGGCTACTACGGAAATTCGGGCTATTACGGAGGCCCGGGCTACTATGCAAGTCCAGGCTACGGCGGGAATACCTACTACTCGAAAAACGTGTACCGGGGCTACGGCGGGCAAGAGAACCGGGGGCTGTTCGGCGGCTATGCTCCAGCTCACGAGGCTTGGGATGCTAGCAGCCGGGGCAGGACCAGCTACGGCGGCGGAGGTGAAAGACACGGTGGCGGCGAAAGCAGTGATCATGGCGGCGCCAAGAGCAGTGGACACGGTGGCACCGGAGGCGGCGCAGGACACGATGGAGGCAGCAGTCATGGCCACTAATCTTCGATGTCGGGAAAAAGCAGTGCTTGACTCAATAGATGGTAGTCGGAAAATCACAACCTGTTTGCAAGCTCTAAGGGTCTTGTCTATCTGCCTCGGACTTGGGCTGGGCAGCGCCCAGCCGTCCTTGGCGCAACAGCCCGGCCAGAAGACCTTCAGTTCGGCTGCAGAGGCGGCCGACGCTTTCGCGGCAGCCGTGCAAAATCACGATGAGGCGGCGATGCTGGCCATTCTGGGTCCCTCCGGCCAGGCTCTGATTTCGTCTGGCGATCCGGTCGCCGACAAGAACAAACAGGATTCCTTTACCGCTCAATATCATGCCTCGCACCAGTTCGCTGTTGCCGGCGACGGACGAAACTTCCTTTACATAGGCACCGAGAACTGGCCGACTCCTATACCACTGCGGCAAAATGGATCTCAATGGTACTTCGACACCGATTACGGCAAGCAGGAGATCTTATATCGGCGGATCGGCGCCAATGAGCTGGACGCGATCAAGGTCTGCGGTGCAATCGCCGATGCTCAGCGGGACTATTACTCCACGCTGCACGAAGGTGCGTCGGAGCATCAATACGCGCAGAAGTTCCACAGCACGACAGGAATGCAGGACGGCTTATACTGGGAGGTAAAGCCAGGCGCACAGCCAGAGAGTCCGCTGGGGCCTCTGGTCGCTGAAGCGGCTTACGAAGGTTATCAACACCACACCAGCGGCCAACCGCATCCCTTCCACGGCTACGTTTACCGGATCATAACCAGTCAAGGAGCCAACACGCCGGGCGGCGCCCGAAATTATATCGTCAATGGCAAGATGACCGGAGGATTCGCGTTGGTGGCCTACCCTGCAAGCTATCGCAACTCTGGAGTGATGACTTTCATCGTCGATCAGGGCGGTCAGGTCTATCAAAAAGACCTGGGTCCCAACACCGAGCAGATAGCCAGCGCGATGGTGGCGTACGATCCGGATGCCACGTGGCAGCCAGCGAACAAACCGACGGTTGCCGCGCAGAAATAGAGACAAAGGGTCTCATCCGAATCGCGCAAGAAAGAACCTGTGCTCCGCAAAATTACTCGGGCGGTCTGAGGACCGCAGCAACGCGAGGTTTCCGGGCCGGAACCCGACTGATCGTGGTGGCTGTCCTACTCCTCCGGTCGGCGGTGTGAAGTCGCCTCATCGTCAACCCAGTCCTCTTCCGTGTAGATCATTCCAGGGCGGCGGCCGGGGACCGTCCGCGCCGGCCCAGCTTGGTAGAACCGGCAAGAAAGAGGACCATAACAGAAGGTCTCGGTTCGGTGCGGCGCCGACTCGGATTCCACTGGTCGATGATCATCTCGACCGGCATCCGGCATCCCCAGATGCAGTTCCAGCACTTCTCCTGGAAGGTGCGCGCGGCAAGTCGCCGATGGCCGCGCTCGCGGTAGACCGCAAGCGGCGGCGGAACAAGGCGCCACGGAGGCGGCGGTGACTGGTCCTCATCCTCGGGTGGCCTGACTTTCAACTTGCTGACCTTGTAGAATTCAACCGTCTCCAACCGCGGATCCGGAACCGGCAGCGCATCACCCGATAACGCGTTCCCAGCCCGAAAGTGGTGTTTGGTGTGCGCGCCTTGCCCCACCCCGACGAGAAATTCTCGGGCTTCAGTTCCGACCCGGCCGCGCACCTTCAGGGCGTAGCCCAGGTAGGTATGGCTGCGCTGATCGAACGAGCGGGTCAAACGGATCCGTGGCTGCACCGAAAGCAACACACCCTGCCATGCAATCTTGTCACCAGCATCGTTCTTCAGGGCCTTCATGCCGCCAGCCTCTGCACTCTGTATTCGTGATGCAGTCCGCCCAGGATCAGTCTGGACAGGACTTGATGACCGAGCGGAAGGCGGTGTCCGCAGGGCTTGACCGGCAGGTCGACCAACCTCGGATCGGGAATGCCCGGGCCCAAGGAAGAATGTGGTCTCCCTCGATTGTAATGGGCCATCCACGATGCCAGGACTTTCCTCAGGTGCCCCTCGCTCCGCGGAATGATCCAATCGAGGCACTCCCGCCGCAGGGTTCCGATCAGCCTCTCGCAGAGCGAATTAGCCTGCGGGCTATGCATCGGCGTGGTCATCACTTTAAGTCCAAGCCGCGTCAGCGAAGCGTCCAACTCCGCAGAAAAGATCGCATCGTGGTCGTGGATGATGAAGCGATACTCGTGGTCTGACGGAATGGTTTCTCGCAATTGCTGGAGAGTCCAGGCGGCAGTCGGATGGGCCGTCGCGTTGAGGTGAATCAATCGACGCGAAGCGTGCTCCATCACCGCCAACACGTAGAGGATTCGGAAGGTCGCGGTCACCGCGACGCAGAAGTCACACGCGATGATCCCCCGAGCGTGATTCTTTAGAAAAGTCGCCCACCGCTGGTCGCCTCGAGGCTTACCATTCGCCGGCAGAGACTTCGGCAGGTACTTCCGGATTGTCCGTGGCGAAACACGCAGTCCGAGTTTCAGCAGCAGCTCGTGCGCGATCCGCTCCTCGCCCCACGAGGGGTTCTCCCGCGCCATTCTCCGAATCAAGCGTTGTAGCTCGACGGGGATCGGTCGCCGGCCAGCTGCGGACTTCCAGCGCCAGAAGAGGCGAAAGCCCTTACGGTGCCAGGCGATGAAGGTCCTCGGCCTCACGACGGTCAGGGCGTCCCGCCAATTGAACCAGCGGCTGAGCAGCACCAACGTCAGGCGGGTCGGATTATCGGCCCGGCGAGGCTTGACCTTGCGCTCTTGATAGAATGCGAGTTGCTTGCGCAGGAACAGATTCTCGGCCGCGAGCGAAGTTCTGGAGCGCAAGCCGAGACACAGAAAGTGGACTAGATCACCAAGGATCCTCAACCAACTAAGCCCTCTGCTCATGATGCAAGAAGCCCCCCTGTCGTCGACCCTGTATCCGTAAAATCGCTAAAAGCTATGCGGGCTTCAAGTCGAAGCGAAACGTTTTTGCGGACCACAGGTGACCACTCTGCTTAAAACAGATTCAAAAAAGCGCCGAATGAAGCCCCGCCGCGCAGCCGTGCTCGCCCTTGTAGGCTGGTATCTGATGGTGCCGATAAAAAACCACCTCGATGCGCCGATGAGATATTGGTCGCTTGTCGACAACTACCGTTCGGCAAAAGAATGCAGCGAAGCTCAGGCGGCCTTGCTCAAGGAGAGCAAGAATCCAGATTCAAAACTACACCGCCTGACAGATGAAGTCGCGCTGAGTGAGTGTATTACAAGCGACGATCCGCGTCTCAAAGAAAAGTAGTTGCAATCTGAAACCCACATTTAGGACACTTCGCCATCATCACTTAGGACGGTCGCTTGTCTATTAGGACAGCGCCGCCCTGGGATGGATCGTTAAGACTGGGACCGGTGATTCGCGGACGACGTGCTCCGCGACGCTACCTAAAAGGAAGCGCTTCACACCCGTGCGGCCGAGCGTACCCATGACGAATCAGGTCGATTTTTCGTTCGGCGGCGAGATTGAGGATTTCGGGCGCGCTTGCGACGAAGACCTCGTGTCGAACTCCCGCCAGTTTTTCCCGCGCAATTGCCTCCAACCGGTCGCGGCATTCTGATTCAAGTGGAACATTTAGCACTGGGACGGGTGGGAGTTCGGGGGCGGGGATCAACGGTTCACCGAATCACGCTCAAAAGGTAAACTGTAGCGGAGTTCTGTTTCGCTATCTGGCAGGCCAGATCGAGCGCATCCATCGTTCGAAGTCGATTGGACACAATATTTTCGAAAAAATCGCAGTCATAGCAGCCTCCACTACAGTCTGATGGTTAGGCAGCCTTCTTACCGGCATCCGGCTTCTTTTCCTCGACCTGAATCTTGACGGTCTTGGCCGCCGATTCTTTGGGCAAAGGAGCGCTCAGTTCGAGAACACCCGCATGATGCACCGCCTTCAAGTTCTCTGCCTTGACTCCCTCGGGCAGACTGATCGATCTCTCGATGCGCCGTAGCGGATTTCGCGGCGGAATAAAGACGCCTTGCTCGATTCGCGCTTTTCCTCTCGCGTCCCTTTAACCGTCAAGATGCCGTTTACGACCTGCACATCGATGTTCTTAGGATCGACTCCAGGCAGATCGACGCGCACGACGAAGTTGTCCCCGTCGATGGATGATTCAATTGCCGGGCGGTTCGACGCTGCGGGCCAAGTCTTGAACTCGCCGCGATCGAAGCCGAATCGTTCGAGCAACGCATCTAACTCGTTGCGCAATCACTCAGGTCGGCTGACGGATTCCATTTCTCGAAAAAACCCATTGTCCTCTTCTCCTCGCGGAGTACTTTGATTTCACTAGCAAGGAGTCAGCATCTGCTGTGCCAAAAAGGGCCCTGAATGGATTGCTGGAAGTTCGAGCGTCCCAATTGCGAACTTGTGGTGAAAGGAGCCAGCAGGTGTCCAGGTGGCTCCGAAGGAGACACCACCCCTTGGCGCCGAAACCTTGCGGCGAGACCGACCGCTGTCAAATTTCGCTGGTTCTTGAGAGCTGCGGCCGAATCGAGTGTCCGGCGAGCCGCCTCATCGCCGCGTGGAATCTGGCCCCTGAACACAGAGGAAGTGCTTTAGCGAGCGGGCTTGAAAGAGCCTGTGAGGCGGTCGGATCTTTGGCAGGGCGCTTGCACAATCAAGGGAGTTCAAAGGATGTAATTGGAAGAGGCGAGAAAACAGCGAGCCGCCGCCCCTGATTGGTTCAGCGGCCTTAGCAGCAACGAGGCGGCGCGGCGGCGGAAGATCTACGGACCGAACCTGCTCGTGCGCGTGGCGCGCGGCGCAGCGCTTCTGGCACTTTTCAGAACTCTCGCGGATCCGATGGCGCTAATGCTGGCGGTCGCCGCAGGTGCCTACTTCGCCTTAGGAGAACGGACCGATGCCTATGTACTGTTCGCAGCGATCGTTCCCGTTCTTGCCGTCGATGTAATCCTGGAAGCGAGATCACGCACCGCCCTGAAAGGGCTTGCGGGCGTCGTTGCGCCGTGTGCATTTGTGGTTCGCGGCGGCGTCCAGACCGAGATTCCGACTGCGGATCTTGTCCCCGGCGATCTGATGCTCCTGAAAGAGGGCGACATTGTTCATGCCGATGCCGTCGTGCGTTCGAGTTTCAATCTAGCGCTCGACGAGTCGCAGCTCACTGGTGAAGCCGAACCCGTTTCGAAGCAGCCGTGCGAAATATCTGAAGCCGCCGCAGGTGCAGCGGAGGCCAGCCGGGTATATGCAGGTTCCCGCGTGCTCGAAGGCCATGGGTTTGCAGAGGTAATCGCAACCGGGGAGCGCACCCGTTATGGCGATCTGGCGCGACTGGTCGCCGAAGTCAGTCATCGTCCGACACCGCTTGAGCGCAAAACGGCCCGGATCGTGCGCTGGATGGTCGGTGTGGCGGTTAGCGTTTCGATTCTGCTGTTTGGGTTGCGTGTACTCGGCGGTGCGTCAGCGGGGAACGCATTTCTCTACGCGATCAGTCTCGCGATGTCCGCCGTGGGCGAAGAATTCCTGCTGGTGCTGACGATGTTCCTGAGCATCGGCGCATATCGGCTCAGTCGACACGGAGTCTTGGTGCGCCGATTGGCCAGCGTCGAAACACTCGGCTCAACAACGGTCATCTGCCTCGACAAGACTGGAACTCTAACAGCTGGCGAGTTCGTGCTTGAGGCGCATCTGCCGCTTGGATCAGAGATCTCGGAAGACGACCTGCTCCAGGCGGCCGCGCTCGCATGCGAGCCCCAGGCCGCCGACACCATGGAAAGAAAGATCCTTGCCCATTGCACGGAACATGGGATCGACGTCGATGCGCTTCACTCGCGATGGCGTCTGTTGCACGACTACCCGTTCGACCCGGTTGGCAAACACATGTCGCATGTCTGGAGCAAAGAAAATGGCTCTGACGCCGGGAGCAAACGAATCGTGGCGAAGGGCGCCCTCGAGGGGGTAGCCGAACATTGCAATTTGGCGGATGCGGACCTCGCTCGCGCCGAGAGAGCGAACGCCGAGATGGCGGGGCGCGGTATGCGTGTGCTTGCTGTTGCCGGACGCGATGCGGGGCCGGGCGGATTCTCCGGGGCGCGCGCGTCCGACGAACGCGGGCTTCGTCTCTTCGGCCTGCTCGGATTTCGCGATCCTCTTAGACCCACAGTTCCGGATGCGGTTGCTCAATGCCAACGTGCGGGGGTGAAGCTAAAGCTGATTACCGGCGACCACTCGCTCACGGCGCACGCGATCGCCGACGCCGCTGGAATCGCACACAGCGACGACGGTATCGTCACCGGCGCTCAACTTGACAGCGTTGACAAGCCAGCCTTCGACCGGCTAGTCCGCGGCTGCAGCATATTCGCGCGCATTCGCCCCGAGCAAAAATATGCAATCGTCGATGCTCTAAGGCGAGGGGGCGAGGTCGTCGCCATGACCGGCGACGGGATAAACGACGCGCCTGCGCTGCGCAGGGCGGACATCGGCGTCGCAATGGGTCAGCGCGGTACCGAGGTCGCACGCGCGGCCGCGGACATCGTGTTGCTCAAGGACGATTTCTCCGCGGTGGTCGCGACGATTCGTGAAGGCCGCGTTCTGCTCGACAACATTCAACGCGCATTCCTTTATCTGGTTGGCTTCAAGGTAATGCTGATGTCGCTCACTCTGTTGGCTCCCCTCTTTGGCCTTCCGCTGCTGTTACTACCGGTGAATTTGGTGTGGCTCGAGATGATCGTACATCCGGTTTCAGCGCTCGCTTTCGAGGGCGAGCCTGCGCGCGATGATGTGATGCGACGGCCGCCTCGCCCACCCGCATCACCAATCGTGGAGCGATCGGCTGCCATTCGTGCAGCTGTATCGGGAGCTCTGCTGACGATGGTGGCCCTTGCGCTCTTCGCATTTCGCCTCACTGACGGTGAGAACTATGCACGCAGCGTCGCGATGGTCGTCGTCGTGACAGGAAGTCTCCTTCTTGTCTGGGCGGAGTACGCAGGGACGCGTCGATGGTGGCGGGTTCGCGCGCCGGAGCAGCGGCGATTTTGGGTGGTGATCTTTGGGGTGGGCGCCAGTCTGCCAATGTTCATGCTCGTGTCGCCGCTCGCCGCACTACTGATGGTCCGCCCGATTGCGGCCGCCGATTGGGGAATCGCAATTTTGGGGGCGACAATTGCAGTCGGTTGGCGCGCCTTCGACACGAGTGAGTCAGCCCCTCGGTAAGCCCAGCACGAGTTGTTACGATTCGCAATCGAATGCGTCATTAGGCGACATGGAGACCAAGCCGTGCATCCGATCGCGCCAAACCAATCGAACACCTGACAGGTGCCTCGGCTCGATTTGCGAGTTGATTACTGGTCCGTCAATTGCTTGATCTTCCTGCAGAAGACAATTCACAAACACCACGGAACTTCTCTGTGAAATCAAGGACCGGTGGCAGCGATGATTCAAGTCTTTAGAAGGATCCTATGTCCGATTGATTTTTCGGAGCACTCTTTGGCGGCTTTCGATGTCGCACTGAAAATAGCGCAGCAGAACGATGCCGTTCTCTGCCTGCTGAATGTCGTAATTGTCCCACCCGCAGGGGCCGGCTTGCAGCCGGGGCCAATCGAGCCTCACCCAAACCTCGAGAAGGGAAGACACAAACAGCTGATTAAGCTCGCACGCGAACGGATTCCCGCTACGGTGCGCTACGAAACACTCGTGGTAAACGGCGATCCTGCCGGGGCAGTGCTGAAGGCCGCGCGCGATCTCGATGCCGGCTTGATCGTAATGGGCACGCACGGTCGCAAGGGATTGAGTCACCTGGTCCTCGGCAGCGTTGCTGAGCGGGTCGTGCGAGAATCACCAATGCCAGTTCTGACAGCGCATTCAACGGGGCGCGTTCGAGAGGTCGGTTGATGCCGAACCCTAGGACTGGCCCTCGTCCTCGACCGCGACAATCGACCTCGGCGTCCGCACTGAGAGCGACTCTGGGAGATACCGCAAGAGAATGTTTATTAGGAGGCCTTAGGATGAATCGTCAAGACTGGAACCAGCGATTCGCGAACGACGCGCTCCGCAACGCTGCCGAGGACGAAGTGCTTCATACCCGTGCGACCGTGCGTGCCCATCACGATGAGGTCGAGGCCTCGTTCTCTGGCGAGATTTAGAATTTCGGGCGCCGCGTTCCCGCTCGCAATGAATATCTCATGTGACACTCCGGCGAGTTTTTTCCGCGCGATTGCCTCCAGCCGGTGGCGGCACTTTGTTTCGAATGAACGGCTGGGACCCACCGGGGTGGGCTGCGATTCGGTGGCGGCGAGCGGCGCGGCTATCACAGTCAACAGGTAAACTGTTGCGGAGTTCTGTTTTGCCAACTGACCGGCGAGCTCCAGCGCGTCCATCGAGTCGCGCTCGACGTCAATTGGGCATAGGATTCGCCAAAAAATTGCGGCCATCTTCTTTAATCAGCGCTCAACGCGTTGGGTAGTTACAGCATACTCCGCAAACGATTCCGGATCCCGCAGCCTTCGTTTCTCCGACCGATTCTCGGCCGAATTGGCAGTTACGCGCAGGACTTACAGCCGGCGGGGGGTCTGGTCGCTATTGGTGTTGTCATGTTAGGCAGCCCGAGCATAAGGTTGCATGCCTCTGACGCCTGAAGGTGACGATGAACCCAATAGTGAAAGGGATCTTCTACGTTGTGATCGCTCTCGCGGTGGCGTACCTGTGGATACACTTTGAGGCGCCTCATTACAGCCCCTTCGGTTGGCTCTAAACAGTATACAAGGCAGCGCCACGGAATTGTGACAACAGACCGGCATCGCTTCCGTCTGGGTTGGAATTGCGGTGCGCGTCGCGCCCCTTCCAGATAGGAGGCAAGCACCGCCAACACGGCGAGTTAGCGACAGACCAGCTGGCATAGCCACCAGCACCTACCTTTTCTCACAAGTGGGTTCGTACTCGCCCGGTCCAACCTAACGTTGCTATTTAATCCAAGCCCGATTCGTAGTTCGGTTCGCTCTGGCCGTCCAATCAATGTGCTGCTACCGATGCAGGCGTAAGTGGAATGGCAATATTTCGTGTCAAGTGAAGGAGGGCCTCATCAACGATGGGGGCTCCGTGATCCAACCTCAGGATAGCGATGCTTTGTGGACGAACGTGTTCGATCAACTCGTGCGCTATTCGCGTTGCGGCATCGTCGGCGACAGTGAAGTCGATCTTCAGGCGGCTGACTAGGTCGAGGAGAGACTCGCGACCGTGGTAAAACCGTCCGGGTGTGCGTTGAACTTCGGTTACGTGGAGTTTCGACAAGCTCAAACCTTCGGCGGATTCCGTTAAGCGATCGAGAGCTCCCGGTTCGATTAGTAATTCGATTTTCTTCATCTCTTCTCCAGGTTGTCCGCTACCACGTCAACACCCACACTTGGCCGGGTGCAAATCGCTACTTGTGCTCGAAGAGAACGTCGAAGCTTCCCTGGGTAATTCCCTTGCACTTGCTCGACGTGTAGGTGCCTTTGATCTCGTCCGGTACGGTAAGCACCACGGCGGTGAACATGACCCTGCACTTTCCGCCGCCGTTGCGACGCAACTTGCCACTCACGCCGCTCGAACTCGCCGTTCCCTTTAGCGACCCGGTGAAATCTTCGGATCCGCCGGAGAATGAGGTGTCGAAACCCCCACTCAGACTCTTCCCCGACTGCGCGACAAACAGGTCCAGCGTGCCGGCACCGAGGCTGTCGTCGGTAATTCCTCCAGACCAGTGGCCGCCGACCTTGGTAACTTTCGCCGCCGCGCTCGAGTTGACATCGGACGAAGTACTGTCGTTCGAAGGAGACGAAGCATCGCTCGATTCCGACGAATCCCCGCTCAGCCGATCCTGATTCTGATCGTTAGCATCGTGGTTAAGCTTATCTTCCTTTCGGTCTCCCGAAGCGTGCGCCATCGGAGCGGAAAATCCACTCGCGCCGATCCAGAGAAGAATAACTGCTGCTCCTCCAATTGCGAATGCGCTTTTCATTGACACTCCTCCGCTGATGTCTGGCCCGCGCGCCGGATCGCATGCAAAAAATTGATGCACACAAATCAGCAATAGCAGTGCCACAAAGATGACATGCCGAATTTCAAAGGAATTGCGCCACTAGCACACCAGAGCGGCCAGGTGACAATTCGGGTGGGTCACTTTTCCCCACCCCTTGTCCCAAACGACCTCACAGGGAAATTGGCATCAGTGTCAGCAGACCGGTGGTTCTAAAGTGGATCGTAATCGTCGTGCGTTTCAGCCCGCAGTTCGTACGAGAAATCGTGGTACCAGCAGTTCATCGGCGGAGGCAGTACCGGCGAAGCTGCTAAAGAATCGTGTCTTTAGTTCGGCATCGCGACTTACCTCTTCCAAGACAGAGATCATCGGCTCCGGCGATGGTAAAAGCGTACCCTGCAAAGTTCCCTCGTACATCGGCCCGGCGACCCGGTCGCGAGTCTCCTCATACAAGGCGAGAGCCTCCTCGATGGTCGTGCGGCCGTCGAATCCGGCGTCGATCGCCGCCGCCAGAAGTTCTGCATCGCGGAAAGCGTCGCTGATTCCATAGCCTGTGATTGGGTCCTTCTGATAGCCAGCGTCGCCGACCAGTGCCCATCCGGGACCATAGGGCTTTCTGAAGAAGTTGCGAGTATCGGCAGTTCCGATGAAAGTCCCGTCGCGTTTGCTGAAGGAGACGCGCTCGGCCAAGTGCGGAGCGAACTCGAGGAGATCGCCTGCGAATATAGATTCTACGTTAGCGCGATACTCGGCGAATGCCGCGCGCGGTCGGTACACAGCAATGCAAGCTTGGGCGTCGTTGGTCGGGAACGCGAGAATTTCGTGACCAGCGCGCCGATAAATTTCCGTCCGCCTGAACGGCACATCTCGGAAATAACCGTAATAGACGCAGGTGCGGGCCTCGACCCGACGGTATTCGCGAGCTCCGACTGCGCGAGCGACGCCCGAGTGTTGTCCATCGGCACCGATCACGATTGGAGCCTCCTCGACTATCTCGATCCCCGACGGCCCCCGAACGCGGATTCCTGTCACCTTTCCATCTCCGAAGGTCAGTGCGACAGAGAACCAACGCTCGCGCAACTCGGCACCCGCCTCCACTGCGGCCTCGACGAGGATTTGGTCGAGCAATATGCGGCGTGGACACAGGCCAAAGGCGATTCCGCGATAAGCTGCCGGCTCTCCTTCAGCGGCGACGGGACCAACATCGAGTCGAAAGCCCTCGATCGGCGGACAGTTCGTCTCTAAGACTCTGTTAAGTAAGCCCCAGCGCTTCAGCTGCGCGACGCCAGTTAGGTGGATGTAGTGTGTGGACATCACATCGCTGGGAAACGCCGCTTTGTCGACAACCAGGACGCGGTAGCCGAGCCTCGCCAACAGCATCGCAACCGGCGATCCCGCGCATCGCGCTCCGACGACGATGGCGTCGTAACTCATTTCCTTACAACCTGCATGCCCGCGCTGATTGGGTTGAGATCAACCGAATCTACCAATTGATTGGTATAGTCCAGTCAACACCGACGACCGTCGCCAGATTGGAGGGGGCCACCGCAGAGGTAGCAGCGACGCTCGTGCCCACCGAACCGAACACGGCGAAGTTGTCACTGATCTGATATTGCGCTCCCACGTCCATGAGCCAAAGCGTCGCGCCATGTCCGGAGGTGCGAAAACTCACCCGTTGCTCACCGAGCAAGTCCAACTTTTGAGTGATGGAATAATATGCCGCCAAGCCAACCGCGAGGTCATTGGGCAGCGACCGATCGTGATATCGCCAAAGAAAGGAAAACTCGGCGATGAGGAACAGGTCGCCAAACTTCCGCGCGACGTCGATCGGAGTCTCCATTTCGTATTCTCCTGATCCTAGCCCTTGGTTCACTGAGCCGGTAGGAAAACTGAATTGCGGGAACACTGAGAGCGAAAACGGCCCGCTGATTCCGTAAGATGCCTCCGACTGCCGTGGATCGCAGGTATCTTCGTCCTCAAGGCCGCCGATTTGATCCATAAACCTGTATTTGAGACCGGCCGAGACGTCGCCGAAGCCGATCGCGCGTCGCCCGTTATCCGGTGCGACGGTGGTCATCGGGATTTCGCCCTCGACCCGCGCCTGGATACGGTCGGTTACCCCGTAGTTGAGCTGCACGATCGGGACTGACATATCGAGATGACTGCGGACCTCCTGCTCGCCCAACTGATCGTGACCGGGACCTACGAGGTCCATTGCATAGGCAACCGAAAAATCCATCATCGATTCACACGGACTGGACGGATCTTCGGAGAGGAGTGGCAACTGGCCGAAGGGGAAAACCTCGGCAGGGCGCATCCAGATCAAGAACGCGGATGCTAGGGCAAGTGTCAGCGGAAATTTCCTTTGCCGGGTCATCAGCAATTTACCGGTGCGACTAGTATGCCATCGCGCCTAGTCCGTTGGTCATCTTTCAAATGACAGCCGCAGGTCGCGGTGGTGCTCGCAAGTGTATCGGATCGCGCCGCCCTGTGTCCGACCGACTCATAAACTGGCCAAATGCGCCGACGCGGAAGCTTGGCCTGCCCGATTGGATAGGTCAGACGCCGAAATTCCGTCAATCTCATAGGGGCGTCCTGAGACATCCCGCGTAGGAGCACTCCTGGTCCCCCAACTTTGCGTCTGCTTCGTCGTTTCAAGGTGGTTTCTCGTGGCTCGTATTCTTCCGCGGACCCGACGGCGACGAGAGTCAGTCGAGGAGAGGCTTGCCGCGCATCTGGGGAGAGCGGCTCTGCCACGCTACACCAAAATATTGGAGCAGCATGGTTGCGACATCACGGGGGGTCGCGAATGCACGCTGGTTGGGTTGCTGGTAGTAGGCGGCATCCACTGGGAGGTCGGTTGCCATAAATGCGTCGGGCGCATTTAGATGTTCCTTCGCGCCCGGATCAAATCCATGGTCGGAGATTACGACGATCTTCGTTTCGGTGCGGTCGATTTTGGTCATCAACTCTCCCAGCGCTGTGTCGCAACGTACGATTTCCTGTTCGAAGCGCGCACTCTGATCACCGAAGATATGTCCGTAGTAGTCTGGATCGAGATGCTCGAAGATGAAAAATTGTGAATTCGACGTGGCGAATGATTCGGTCGCATCTTCGAGCTGCGGCAGGTAACCGTCCCCAGCGAATTTGGGGTCTTTCAGCAGGAACGCGGCGGCGTTCTTGGCGATGAAAGCGAGCGGGGTATGGTTCTTGTCATTGTCGAGATAGATCTTGGATACGAACCATCCAACCCGGTAACCCTGTTGCTGGATCGCCGGAATGATCGTGTCGTTGAACGGGATGACGCGTATCCAGAAATTGAAGCCCGGCAGCAAAACCCCCTGCGTAGTCTTATTACTGAGCTGACCGCCGCTCTTACCGTTCTTGTTGTTACCTAGCACGCCGGTCTGGTCATAGGTCAGGCCGGTGAAGACCTCGGTCCAACTCGCGATCGTGCTGGTCCGTGCTATCAGCTCGAGCGGTACCATGTGTCCGCCCGATTGCAAGAACGCAGCAAGGTTGGGCAGCTCGCCCCTGCTTAGCATAGGCTGAACATGTCGCAGGCCTGCCGCGTCCCATCCGACCACAATCACGTTCCCGGCGTCACTCGGCGTGGCAAGACTGGCTAGGAATGCGACCGAAAAAGTCGCGATCAGAGCTGTGCGGACTTTACGACTCCGTACCTGGAGCTGACTTACGCCATCTTTCCGATTTCGGCCAGAATGATACATCAATAGTTCTTCTCCTTCCAAAGTGCAGACGGATTTGCACCCATAAGGCCCAAAGCCAGACCGCCGGATGGGTATATCGGCAGTCTACATTGCGCTGGCAATGCCTCCGCAATTACAGGCCGATCGCGGTCCTCAACTTTTTCATCGGGGATGAGAGGTGCTCAAAGGCTCTGTCGGGATTGACGGCTCGTTGTCTTCGAGCTTCCGGTAGAGAGTCTTGCGGTCGATGCCGAGGATCGCCGCCGCCTCGCTCTTGTTACCAGCCACAGACGCCAGAACGTTCCGGACATACTCGCGCTCAAGCTGATCGAGCGTGAGTCGGCGCGACAACGCCTCGTCGGCAGTAAGGTCGGCGGCCTCGGTTCCCGCAATTTTTGCCGGCAGGTCGGTGCGTTCAATACGGTTTCCACGGCACAGGATGAACGCTCGCTGCAGCGCGTTCTGCAGCTCGCGGATGTTGCCCGGCCACGGATAGCGCAGCAATCGCTCCGACACCTCGGGCGCGATCTCAGGCACCGGGCGACTCTCTTCGGCGGCCGCGCGTGCCAGGAAGTGCCTGACCAGCAGCGGTATGTCCTCACGCCGCTCGCGCAGCGGAGGAAGATGCAACGCGATTGCCGAAAGCCGGTAATAGAGATCGGCCCTGAACCGCCCCGCCGCGATAGCCGCGTCAAGGTCGCTGTTCGTCGCTGCCACCACGCGGAAATCGACAGCGATTTCAGCCGTCGCTCCTATCGGACGCACCCGCTTGCTCTCGATCACAGTCAGAAGCTTGGCCTGCAAGGCGACGGGCATTTCGCCGATCTCGTCGAGAAATAGCGTGCCGTCCTTGGCCGCCTGGAACAGTCCAGACTTGTTCGTCCGTGCATCGGTGAAAGCGCCCTGCATGTGGCCGAAAAGCTCGCTCTCCAGCAAATTGTCGGGAATAGCCGCGCAATTGATCGGAACGAAAGGCGCCGTGGCACGACAAGATTGAAAATGCAGCGCGCGAGCTATCAAATCCTTGCCGGTACCGCTCTCGCCGGTCAGCATAACGTTTGCGGTGCTGTCCGCGATGCGCGGAACGATCTCGAGCAGCTCCATCATCTTGGGGCTTGCGGCGATGATATTACCGAGGCCGTAGGTGCGGGCGAGTTCGCCCCGCAGCCGCCGTACTTCCTGGCGGAGCTGCCGGTCTTCCAGCGCGCGGCTGACTACCATAGTCAGCTCGTTGTTGGTAAACGGTTTCGTTATGAAATCGAACGCCCCTCGCTTCATTGATTCGACCGCCGTCTCGATCGAGCCGAACGCGGTGATTATCACGACCGGCACGTCCGGACAGAGCCGCTTGATCTCCGATTGAAGCTGATGGCCGTTCATACCACTCATACGCAGATCAGAAACAACCAGTTCAGGCGGCGCCTGCCGGATGAGCGCCAGCGCATCATTACCGGAATTGGCCGCGAGGACACTGTAGCCTTCGGCCTCTAGAACCTCGGCCAACATGCCGGTCATCGCGCGGTCGTCGTCGACAACGAGGATAGTGGCTTTCACTTCTGTCCGGCTCTCGCTCTTCATGTTCGCATCAAGCGCTCCGCTTTAGCTGGTCGACACGAGAAGCCGGGAGGGTAACGACGAAGCGCGCGCCGTGCGATTTTTGTTCGAGCGTCAGCTCGCCGTCGTGGTCGGAGATAATGGTCTGGCTCACCGCCAGCCCCATTCCTGTGCCCTTCCCCGGATCTTTCGTCGTGAAAAAGGGGTCAAAAATACGATCCCGAATCGCCTCTGGTACACCCGGTCCGGTGTCTTCGAAATATAGTTTAACTGTTCCCGAGGCGCTGTCCGTCGCTGACGTGATGCGCAGCGCACCTCCATGGTCCGCCATCGCGTCAAGTGCGTTCACTTCCAGGTTGACGAAGACTTGCTGGAGTTGGTCGGGGTCGCAGTCGACGATAAGCGGCTCGGGGCCCAGCTCGGCGAGCACAGCGATGTGGCGGCGCGCGGCCTCGGTCTCAAGCAACTGAAGCGATCTATTGGCTATTGCCCGGATATCAGAAGCGGCCCTCATCGGCTCGCGGCGCCGGCCGAGATCAAGCAGCATCCGCACCATCTTTGCAATACGATCGATCTGCTCGACGATCACCTGGAGATTGTCCTTCCGCTTGCGATCGTCGAGATGGTTGGTCATCAGAAGCTCGGCGTGACCACGGATTACGCCGAGCGGCGTGCCAATTTCGTGTGCAAACCCCGAAGCGAGCGTGCCGATCGTCGCGAGCTTATCGGCGTGGAACAGGCGGCGTTCCAGTTGCAGCTTCCGCCCGGTCTCCTCGATCAGTCGGCGGTGCGCAGCAGCCAGTTCCTTGTCCACCCGCTTGAACTCCTCGGAAATCGATTCTACTTCGTCACCATCCGGCTTCCGTTCAACGCCCTCCGTGCTGTCCAGATCGGACACTCGTCGATGGAGCTGGGCGAGCGGTCGCGTGACATAGCGATGTGCCACCAGCGGGATCACGATCGCGATCACCAGCAACACCACGGCAATTGTGATCAATGACGACTTAATCCTCTGATACCGATCCTTGCGGAACGCGCTCCAATCCTGAGCGACTAGCAGATAGCCATGTCCGCCAGGTCCGAGCGCGACAATTCGACAGAACCAGGTGATTCCGCGCGCCTTCTGCATGTATTCGGCGGCCCCGTGCGCCCTGATCTGCGCAGCGATCCACTCCTGCGGGGGCGGCGTCATAGGAAAATCAGTCAGTGCGAACCGGATCTTCCCACTTTCCTCTAGCACCGCCGCGATCAGATCCTCTCGGCCAATCGCAGAGAGGATAGAGCTAATCTCATCCCACTCGCCCTGCTGGATGTCAGGCGTGAGCGAGGCGTTCAGGGCGCGCTGTGCGATCCGCGTTTCGGCTTTCAGGTCAGCCGAGAAAATCTGCGTCGTACTGCGAGCAGTAATAAATGTGTAGGCCAGCGCAATCGGCGCCAGGCACGCGAGCATCATAAGAGTGAGTCGCGTGGCAACCTTCATCGTTAGAAATCCTTGTTAGAAATCCTTTGCGACGTCGAGCGTCACGGTAAAGGGCCCTGCGAATTGCGTGCCATTCGCGCAGTGATTGGCTCGCTGGACGCCTTTTCTTTGGGATCGACCTACTGGGGCCTTTCACCACAGCTCAAGACTGACCCTCGGGGCGGATCGCCACAAAGATTCATCGGTCGTGTCCGTAATAGTTCTGATTTCAATTGGATCTTTTGACGGCATGCTAGTTGCGGAAGGGGTCAACCAAGGTGTTCGGCGTAAATCAAGTCGCCGACCCATGGAGGACACACGAATGAGAAACGGCTCGACTTTCATCAAGCCCTTAGCACTGGCGGCCCTCGGCTCTTTGCTGCTCGTTCCAATTGGTAGCGGCATGGTCCGGGCGGAAGGCTCCGACTTGACCGTCACCCTAAGCAAGCTTGATATCGCACATGGCGTCGGGGCCGAACCGGTCGATCAGGTCGACCTGATCCTGAACTTCAACAACTCCGAAGCGTCAGACAACGCGAAGTGTGAGTCGGCGTCCGATTCACCGATCCATGGCTTCGTTGTGGGCCTGCAGGAAGGCGCCTGCGGAACGACCGCCGGAGCGGCGACTCTGACCGTTCCTAGCCTTCGCAAAATCGGCAGGAACAAGTACAAGTTCGAAGGCGTCACGCAAGAAGGGGCCACCGTCGACGCAATCCTTACCATGCTAGTTGCGCCCGCCGGGAGTTGCGGCAAATGGCATCTCGTATTGGATGCCACGCCCGTCGATCTGTCGAGCATCCGGACCAACCCGGTGGCCACCACGATTGCGCTGTCCGACGGTTCCTTGGGATGCCTTTCGGCCACAGGGCGGATCGATCGCTGAGCGTCGTAAGTGTGTCCGATCGCGCCATCCTGCGTCCGTCCGACGCACAAACTTCCCGAATTGCAGTTTTTCACCCGAATTGGATGGCCTCAGGCTTGTCTCTAAATGAAATTTGAATGTTCCGAGAGGAATACTCATGAGCCTCGAAATTGCACGCAATCTCACTCCCCGATATGACAGTTGGAACGAGGACCCGTCGCTGATTCGTCCCGAGCTGCTGCACGAATTGTTCGAGGTGCAGGCTGACGTTCGTCCCGACAGCGTTGCGGTGGAATTCGAGGGCGCGCGGCTCACGTACGGGGAGCTCGACGGGCGCGCGAATCAGCTCGCGCACTATATCCGCTCCGCCGGTGCAGGACGCGGGGCTGTCGTCGGGATCTTGTTGTGCCGCTCGCCAGAAGTCTATGTCGCGATGCTCGCGGTGATGAAAGCCGGCGCCGCCTACGTGCCGATGGATCCTGAGTATCCGCCCGAGCGAGTCGCATACATCCTGCGCGATAGCGGCGCGACGATGCTGATCAGCGAGTCTGAGTTTGCCTCGCATCTACTACCCGACGGTCCGATCGTTGTGCTGCTCGACGCGCTGGTTGAGGAATTGGCCGCCCAGAGCAAAGCGCGGCTTAGCCGCGCGGAGGTTGAAACCGAACCACAAGACCTCTGCTATCTAATTTATACCTCTGGTTCGACCGGCCACCCTAAAGGCGTGCAGATCGAGCATCGCAGCATCTGTCATCTCGCCCGCGCAGAAGCGAACGTCTTCGGCATCACCTCGGCCGACCGCGTCTACCAGGGATTCTCGTGCGCGTTCGATGCGTCGCTCGAAGAAATCTGGATGGCGTTTTTCAGCGGGGCGACGTTGATCGCAGCCAGTGCCGATATGGCCCATGCCGCAAGCGATCTGCCGAAGATTCTCAACCAGCTCGGCGTGACGGTGATGTCGTGTGTACCGACGATGCTCGCGCTTATGGACGAAGACATTCCGTCGCTGCGCGTCCTCATCGTCGGCGGCGAAGCGTGCCCACCCTACCTGGTCGAGAAGTGGTGCGGGCCAGGACGCCGGATGTTCAACACGTATGGACCGACGGAAGCCACCGTGATCGCGACCTGCGGCGAACTCACTCCTTCGCGTACCGTAACTATCGGCCGTGCGCTACCTAACTATCGAATCATGCTGCTCGACGAGCGCGGCAATCACGTGCCGCCCGGCACGATCGGCGAAATCTCGATCGGTGGTGTCGGCGTTGCACGAGGATACGTCGGCCGGCCTGATTTGACTGCAGAACGTTTCATCTCTGACCGCATCAGCGGGGATCCTCGCGATCGGCTATACAAGTCGGGCGATTTAGGCCGTCTCACTCGCGATGGTGAAATCGAGATTTTGGGTCGTGTCGACACGCAGGTGAAAATCCGCGGATTCCGAGTCGAGCTTTCAGAAATCGAATCTGAATTGATGCGCTGCGAAGGAGTTCGCGCCTCGGTTGTCGACCTGCGCGAAGACACACCGGGAATCAAGCAACTGGTCGGTTACGTGGTCACTCGCGATGACGCGGGGTTCGACGAGGACGCGATCAAGGCCCGGCTGCGCGTCGATCTGCCACCCTACATGATTCCCGCCGCCATCGGGAAAATCGCCGCGATTCCCAAATTGTCAAGCGGCAAGATCGATCGCAAAGCGCTGCCCGCCCCTGAGCAGCGCCAGGTCGCCGGACACGGCGAATATCACGCGCCGCGCAACGATCTGGAGCGCAAGCTCGCGGAGGAATGGGGACGCCTCGCGAGCTCTGCCAAGGTTTCTCGCGATGCGGATTTCTTTTCCCCAGACATCGGCGGCCACTCATTGCTGGCGGCCCGAATGGTGTCGGAGTTGCGCCGCGATCCTGACTTCCACAGCCTGTCGGTGATCGACGTTTATCATCATTCGACGCTGTCCGGGCTGGCCGCCGAGATCGAGCGACGGCGTAGTCTGCCCACTCTGGAACGCGTCGGCCGCGACTCTGCGGCTTCGGCGCGTCGCCCGCACCTGGCTCATCGGTTCTGCGCGTTCGCCCAGGTTCCGGCTCTCTACCTTGTGTTCTTCGTGGTTTCGATGCAGTGGTTGATTCCATACCTGACCTACAGCCGGATGGCGAAGAGTCATCCGGTCATGATCTCGTTGTGCGCGGCGCTCGGCGTGCTTCTGCTGCTCTATCCCGCAGAGCTCCTCCTAACGATCGCCGTCAAGTGGCTGATTCTCGGACGGATCAAAGCCGGCGCGTATCCAATTTGGGGCAGCTATTACTTCCGCTGGTGGCTGGTTCAGAGGCTGCTGTCGCTGACGCATATCGACGCGCTGGCCGGCACATCGCTGATTAACCTCTATTACCGCGCGATGGGCGCACGGATTGGCTCAGGCGTCCACTTCGGCGCGCACTGCACGATGATGTTCGACATGCTAACGGTGGGCGACGATTCCAGTATAGGCGTCGAAACCGGACTCGCGGGCTTCACGGTAGAGGACGGATGGCTCAAGATCGCGCCGATCACAATAGGGCAGCGATGCTTTGTTGGTGCGCGCGCGATCATGCGTCCGAATTCTACGATGGAAGACGAAGCCAGCCTCGGCGAGCTCAGCATGCTACCCGAGGGTGCGGCAATAGGCCGAGGACAATCGTGGGCTGGCTCGCCCGCCCGACCGCTTGCGAAACGAGAAAGTCTTGAGGCTCATCGCAGCGCGGCAATTCGGCCTTCGCGCCCACGCCGTGTTGCATTCACGATGCTTCATGCGATCGGCGCGGTGATCCTGCCGTCGGTGTATTTGCTCGCGCTGCTACCCGGTATCGCCGAGCTGTGGAGCGTCTCGGAGCATGTCGGGCTTGGGACGGGCCTGCTGCGAATCGTCGCCGCGTCGCCGCTGGTCGCGCTGTCGTTCATCGTACTGCTTTGCCTTGAGATAGCCGCGATCAAGTGGCTTCTGCTCGGACGCGTTAGAGCGGGGACTTATCGGCTCGACAGTTGGCTGTACGTGCGCAAATGGTTTGTTGATCAGTTGATGGAAGTCAGCCTGGATTTCCTGGGACCGTTGTACGCCACGCTTTATCTGAATCCCTGGTATAAGCTGCTCGGCGCCAAGATCGGCGCCAAGGCAGAGATTTCGACTGCGTGTTCGGCCTCGCCTGATTTGATCCAGCTCGGCGACGAGAGCTTTGTGGCCGACGCCGTATCGCTCGGCACACCACGTATCGAAGCCGGTTACATCACGTTGGCCAAAACCGAAATCGGCCGACGCGCCTTCATCGGTAACAGCGCGCTGATTCCGGCTGGCCACACAATTGGCGAAAGCACGCTGATTGGTGTCCTATCCAGCACTCCGCTAGGTGGGCACGGAGCCGAGCAAGCGGCGACCAGTTGGCTCGGTACTCCGGCGATTTTCCTTCCCAAGCGCCATGAGGCGAAAACCGCGAGCGCAGGGCAGACGTACGAGCCATCACGCAAGCTCGTCGGGCTTCGCCTCGCAATTGAGTTCCTGCGAATTACCTTGCCCGCAACCTTCCTCACGATGTTCAGCGGAGCACTCATAACCGCCGCTGTGATGACCTTTAACCGGATGCCAGCGATTGAAGCGGTGATGCTATTTCCGCTGGTTATGTTTGGATGCGGTATAGCAGCCGCACTGATTGTCGTCGGCACGAAGTGGATGCTGATGGGGCGCTATCGGCCGGGCGAAGCGATGCTGTGGAGCGGCTTCGTATGGCGCAATGAGCTGGTCACCGCAATGCACGAGAATCTGGCCGATCCGTTCCTTACCGAGTTTCTGCTTGGGACGCCTTACGCGGCGTGTTTCTTCCGCCTGATGGGCAGCAAGATCGGGCGCCGCGTGTTCCTCAATTCGACCTGCTTTACCGAGTACGACTTGATCACGATCGGCGACGACGTCGCGGTCAACAGCGACTGCACTATCCAGACCCATCTGTTCGAGGATCGCGTGATGAAGATGTCGACCATCGACATCGGGGATCGATGCTCGCTCGGCGCCGGATCGGTCGTGCTCTACGATACGATTCTCAAACCGGGAGCGAACCTAAGCGACCTGTCACTAGTCATGAAAGGCGAAGTTTTGCCACAGGACACCCGTTGGGAAGGCAGTCCATGCCGCCGCAGTCCGGAGCGGGAAGATCCACTCACGCCGAGTAGCTCGTTCGTCAGTCCCGAGATGGTATCAAAACCGGCTGACGATGGCATCGCGCAACAACGGCCTGCGATTGTTTGCATTGCGGCGGGCGCTAATGAGGTTAGACGTCATGAAGGCGTCGAACGGTAAGGTAACGGATGTTCTGCTCGATGACGCAGTGATTCGCATCACGGCGCTGCCGGGCATGCATCGGGTGCGCGATTTTTCTGGACTCGGGCGAGATCAGGCCACTCTGCGCCTTCTAAAGGACGATCTGATACGACGGTTTTTGGCAGAATGCCTAAAGGCGAGTGCCGAACAGATAGTCATCCATAAAGACCCGTTAGGCCGCCCCGAGCTGGAACCGATCCCAGGACGTGCGCGATCCCAACAGATCGATTTCAGCATCGCGCACGGGACCGGAGTCATCGCTGTCGGAGTGTCGGAGTCGGCAAGAATCGGAATTGATATCGATGCGTTCGAGGAAGATTTCGACTTCGACGTCGTGATGGAATCATTCTTCGCGCCCAGCGAGCGCGCGGAGGTCCGGGCAATGCCTATAAAGGCTCAGCCTCTCGGTTTCCTTCGTGTGTGGACCGCCAAGGAAGCCTATGTGAAGGCAATCGGCCACGGCTCTGCATTCGGCCTCGACCAAGTCGAAACGGCTGCGATCAACTCGAATGCTCCATTGCTCAGGCGGGTCCGCGGCAGCGAGG
>CAWILO010000007.1:0-269556 GCA_963836955.1 uncultured delta proteobacterium
CTAGTGTTCCGAGACCTTATTTTTGAGTCTATCTTCGACGTAGATACTGTATCCAGCGGTGAGCGAAGTGAGCATTAAAGCGCCACGAGAGAATTCGCTGAATTTCGAAGAGGTCACTGCAAAACTTCATGCCGCCGCCGACGACGCGGTGGCGACTTTGCATGCCGGCCTGTTCGAAGGTTCTCCCTCGACAAGGCTCCGAGCCGCGTGGGCGATCGTGAACCTCGCGACAACATATGCCGAGCTCGGCGATCTCAAGCGCCGTCTCGGCATGCTGGAGCGACGGAAGTAGAAAAGACAGACGGCAATTGCCCAGCTTTGGGCTGATAAAGATCACGATTAAAGGAGATTTCCCATGTCGCTCAAAAGAATCGAATCGCGAATCGAACGGCTCGAACGGCGAACTCAAGGAGGCGAATGTGATGGCTGCAACCACACCGCCACATTGAAAGCGGCCGCAAGGTTCGCAGCATACAAAAACGGCGGAAGCGTGGATCCGACCATTGAACTGGCTAGTTGCCCCGACTGCGGTAACCCGCACCCGCGGGTCTCGATTCGGTATGCGCGCGAAGCAATGGACGCCTATAGAAAGCGGTTAGCCGCCAGAGGCTGACCTGACAATTGCCGCCTGGGACGAAAATGCGGGCAAAAGGCAGTCGAGCACCAAGACATAACGTTCTGCCAAAAGCATCAAGGTCTGTCTACGAGAGCGACGACCGACACTTTCGGAGAGTGAAACATGAGCAGTGACAAGCAGGTCGCAGCTAACCGACTCAACGCTCAACGGAGCACGGGTCCACGCACCCCGCCGGAAAGGCGAGAGTTTCGTTTAATGCACTGAAGCACGGGCTCACCGGACGGGACGTGGTCTTGCCCGGCGAGAACCCCGATGATTTCGATTCTTTTCGCGCCGGACTATTGAGCAGCCTGGGTCCCCAGGGCGCGCTCGAAGAAGCGTTGGCCGAGAAGATTGTGGCCGACGCCTGGCGGCTCCGCCGGGTGCCAATCATTGAAGCGACACTATATAGACGCGGTCATCGAGAACTACTCGTGAGGCAAGCTGGGGAGTCGGTCAGGCGGTACGAGTCGACCGAGAAGGACAGGGTATTGGCGACGCTGGAAAAGAAAAAGGTGGCAGCCGGCGACCGCCAGGCTCATCAGGAGGCCGAGCACAGACTCGCGCAGGCGCAGACCGAACTCGATGACCCTGCATTCAATGTTACGCGCGTGCTGGAAATGTTTCCGGAGCAGTTCGCGAACCTCTCGCGGTACGAAATTTCGCTCTCCCGCTCGATGCTGAGAATGCTGCATGAACTGGAGCGATTGCAGGCAAGGCGCGCCGGGGAGCATGTTCCCGCCCCCGCGGTCGTGGACGTGGACGTAATGCTCGGGGAGCCCTCTCGTGCGCCGATATCGGCGGAACCGGCGTGAGCGGGGAAACCAACGGAACTCAGCAATAGAAGGAGAAGGCAATCAGGTCACCCATCGAAAATTACAAAACAAAGCCATTTGGCGCCGACGTCGGAAGCGATGAACCATCCCAATCGGCCACGCCGTACGTCTGCACGTTTGCGCTCTCGGCTACCACAATTCCTCAGGGATCTCAGTTTCCAATCTTTCTCTTCTACAACGTTCATCAGTGGTGACGCCGCGCAATCTTCCGTAGGTGAAGTACGGACCCCGCGAAGGATGGGGGATTGGCGCATTGTCCGGGGCTAACGCCACCGACGTCAGAGTGACCAGGCCCGCCGTCATGAAGAACAACATCGACAAGAGAGTGCGCTTCATCTCAGAACCTCCCAATCCTCAAAACGGACGACGCTCAAACGGTGGAACGGTAGTGAATTATCATTTAGAGAGGTTTGTAGCAATAAACGATGCTTAGACAAAAAAATAACTTGTAATCACTTGATTTACCTATAAGAACAGTTGAGACAAGTGTCAACTATCAGAACCAGTCGTAGGATAAGATTTCTATCTCTGGAAACTTACCGTTCACCGAGCGGATGTGACCGCTTCCACGCGGTCGCGACGTCGAGCATCGTGTGGAACTCGACGCTTCGATGGCTGCGAATGTGGTCCACCAGCCGCTCAAGCATCTGCAGGCGATGACCGCGGCCGATTACTTGGGGATGCATCGTCAGCGTGTACACGCCCTCACCCAAGCGATCGTAAAGGTAGTCGAAATCGCCGGCCCAGATTTCATAAACGGCGGACGGCGACGACAGTCCCTGCTGGATCCCGGCGCGGCTCGTCACGTACTCGAAGGCCGGGAAGTCGTCGAGTCCCCATGTGAACGGAATCTCAACAACGTCGATATTTTTGCCGAAGACGTAGGGGCCGTCAGTAGAAGGCTGATCGCCGATGCGGAGGTAGTAGGGCGTGAAGTCGTCGCCCATCAGGCTCGAGTCGTACACAAAGCCGCGGTCGCGAAGCAGCTCGACCATGTGATAGCTGAGTCCGGCGCCGGGCGAGCGGTAACCGGCCGGGCGGCGGCCCGTCATTCGCGTGAGCACGTCGTTGCCGCGATCGAGAATCGCGGCCTCGTCTTCGGGGCTCTTCGGATGCGAGTGCAGGTAGCCGTGATTTCCGATCTCATGACCGTCGGCGACGAGGCGTTCGACAATTTGCGGATAGGTCTCGGCGCTGTGGCCGGGGATAAACCAGGTCGAGCGGATCCCCCATTCGCGCAGCATCGCGATCAAGCGCTCGGCGCCGACGCGGCCGAATTCGCCGCGCGAGATTGCGCTCAGAGAGCTGGCGCGGAATCCGCCGAGCCACAGCGAGATGGCGTCGAAGTCGAAGGTCAGGCAGACGGAGATTTTCTTTTCACCTTTTTCACGCTCCATCGCGATCGCTCCCGCTTCAGGTTGGCTTGTCGCGCGCGAGCGCTTCCACCTTTTCGAGCCGCTCCTGCAACTTCTTGTTGTCGTCGCGCAGCTTGTCGAGGTCCTCGCGCAGTCTTTGGCTTTCCTCGACGCGCGAGCGGCCCTCGCTGATCGATGTAATCGCGTCGTTTGCATGGCGCTGGATGCGGCCGTCCAGATCGCGATCGGCGAGGCGTCGCAGAGCGGGTAATGCTCGCGGATCACCGATTTCGGAGAAAGCCGACGGCAGACGCATCCGCATCATGAACTCGCGATCGTCGGCGAGCGGCGCCATGAAATCGAGAATCTCGACGCGGCGATTTTCTTTGAGTGCACCAAATCGCGCCAGCGTTCCCACTGCGGCGACGCGGGCGCGCGGCGGCCGGCCGTATGCGGCGTAATCTCGAGCGATGTCAATCGCGCGTTCGTCGCGTAGCTCGGCCATCCCGGCCAACGCGTGCGTTCGTATCACTTCGAGATACGAGTCACGCTGCAGCGCTTCGGTCAGGTGCGAGTACGCGCGATCATCGCGAGTCTTGCCGAGCGCGAGGACCGCCTCGGCCTCGACAAAGTAGCTCTCGTCATCGGCGGCGACGACGTCGGCAAGTGCGGACGCCGCACGCGCGTCGCCGCGAAAATTCCCGAGTGCACGCACGACGGCGCGCCGCGCCTTCGGATGCGGCAGCTTGACTCCTTCTAGCAGCGCGTCGAGGGCAGCGCTCGTGCGAATCGCGCCGAGCGCGGTCGCCGCGTCGGCCTGCACACCCCAGAACTTGTCGGTGAGGAGAGCGTCGCGCAGCGCTGCGGTAGCCTGCGGACTGCCCTCGTTGCCGAGCTCGCGAGCGGCTGCACTGCGGCCGATCGCTTCGGGGGCGTGACGAAGCGCAGTCTCGAGCGCCTCGCGTCCACGCTTGTGCTTGAGAGTTTTCAGGACGTCGTGTTCGGGATCGAAGCGCACCGCCTTGGGCGCCTTGTTCATGACGAAATTGAAACCCTGCTCGCGGTCCTTAATCTCGACGCGATGCCGGGTTTCGTGGCCGTCGGCGTCCATCAGCGCAATCGTCACCGGAAACTTAAACGCGGCGGCAATCGTGTCGCCGGTCTTGTGCGTCTGCTTGACCGTGACGCTGAGCAGTTTCTTTTTGTCGTCGAAGGAACTGGAGACCTCGATTTCGGGATGGCCTTCCTTGTACACCCACTGGTCGAAGAAAAAATCGAGATTGCGGCCGGTCGTCTCCTCGAACGCGCGCTGGAGGTCCTGCGTGATGACATTGCCGCCGCGATGCCGCGCGCAATAGAGGTTGAGCGACTTGAAGAACAGATCGTCGCCAGTCACGCGTCGCAGCATGTGCAGAACGAGGCTGCCCTTCTCGTAGAGATGCCTATCGAACAATTCGATCGGCGTGCGATACCGGTTGCATACGATCGGCCGACGATAGCGATTGGCATCCTCGTCGAGATAGGCTTCACGGTCCTGGCGCACATTCCACGCGAACTCGTCGGCACCGAGGTTCTCCTCGCACCAAAGCGCCTCGAAGTAAGTCGCGAAGCCCTCGTTGAGCCACGCGTGCGCCCAGTCGCGGCAGGTCAGCAGATCGCCCCACCATTGATGAGCGAGCTCGTGCGCGACCAGCGGATCGCTCTTGAAGTCGAGATGCGCGCGCGCGTCGTGCAGGGTGCTGTCGGTCTGCGTAGTCGCCGTCGTGTTTTCCATCCCGCCGAAAATAAAATCGCTGACCGCTACCTGCGCATATTTCGCGTAAGGGTAGGGCACGCCGATCGCACGCTCGAAAAACTGGATCATCTTCGGCGTGTTGCCGAACGCGCGGCGCGCATCGTCCTCGCGGCCGGGCGCAACGTAGTAGGTGACGGGAGTGTTGCCGGCGCGTTCTTCGATCATCGTGAACTCACCGGCGGCCAGCGTGATCAGATACGAAGAATGCGGCACGTCATGACGCCAGTGAAATGTGCGGGTCTTCGCCGCGGCATTGGACGACGTGCCGACTAAGGCGCCATTGGAGATTGCGGTGAATTTTTCGGGAACGGTAGCAATGACTTCGCTGGTGGTTCGATTGTTGGGGTAGTCGTAACAGGGGAACCAGTAGCGCGAGTCCTCGTCTTCGCCCTGCGTCCATGCTTGTCGGGGCTTGTTCGGGTAAGCGTCGTCGGGGCCGACAAAATAGAGTCCGCGTCGCGTCTGACTCGCGTAGTCGATCGCGATTTCGATTTCCTCGCCAGCTTGAAGTGCGCGAGGCAGCGCAATCCGCAGCTTGCCGTCGGAGGTCTCGAAGGTAGCGGGTTCGCCGCCGGCGCGGACAGCGCGGATCTCGAGTTCGGTGGCGTCGAATTCGAGGCGCTCGAGAGGGCCGGTGATCGCGGAGAGTCGATGAGTCGCCGTACCCGAGATCTTTTTCGCATCGAAGTCGAGTGCGACCTCCAGCTTGATATGATTGATGTTGGCGTCGCGGTCGCGCGCCCATTTTGCTTCGACGTGATCCGGCTGAAACGCGCGGCGTCCACGGGCGAACGCGACGGTAAAGGCCTCGCGATCGCCAAGCTCCATCGCCAATTGATCGAGAAATCGCGGCTTGTGCATGGCCGTGATGTTATGAACCGCAGTGGCCGCGCGCAATCGGAGAATTCGGGGCTCCGCGCCCGCGCTCGTCGGCAGGGGTGACCCCTGCACCCAATGAAAGAAGAGAGATGCGGACTTCGTCCCTGTTAGAAGTAAGGGGGAAGAAATTCCTGTCACGCATCCAGCATTACGATAGTGGCTTCGTTTGGCGCGAGCATCAGCGGCGATCTCGTCAAATTTACGCCGCGAGAAACCGTGCTCAGCAGAATTGTGCCGGCGGGCAAAGCTATCTCGCGCGGCTCGGCGGTGAAATTCAGCGCGACGATCAGACGCCGGGTCGGTGTATCGCGATGGAACACGAGACAATCTTCAGGCGCTGCGTCGAAAACGCGATAGCTGCCTTCGACCAGCGCCGGCGTTGATTTGCGGAGTTGGATCAGCCGGCGATAGAGCGAGAGCATCGAGTGCGGATCGTTCATTTGCCGCGCGACGTTGACGGCTTTGAAGTCTCCGCACGGCAGCCAGGTGGTGGCGCTCGTCGAGAATTCGCCATTTGGAGCGTCAGACCATTGCATCGGAGAGCGGCAGCCGTCGCGTCCGACCGGATCGCGTTTGCGATCGGCGGAAATCGTCGCATCGCGCATCCCGATTTCCTCGCCATAGTAAATGAAGGGCGTGCCGCGCAACGCGAAGAGCATCACGGCGGCGACGCGCGCGCGTGCTTCACCGTCACCATCGCGCCCGAAGCGCGAGATGTGCCGCGAGAAATCGTGATTCGAAAGCGTCCAGGTCGGCCACGCGCCGGGACCGAAGGATTTTTCGGTCAGGTCGATTGCAGCACGGAAGCGGCGTGCGTCGTAGCGTGCGAGCAGAAAGCGGAAGTTGAATGCGAGCTGCAGTTCGTCCGGCCGTAGATAGTCGGCCAGCCGCTCCTGCTCGCGCGGCCACGTCTCGCCAACCAATATGCGCCGATCATAGCTGTCGGCGACGCGGCGAAATCCACGGACGATGTCGTGAACCTCGGGCCGATCGGTGCTGTAGAGCGGATCCATCGTACCGCGCCCACTTCCGGGAGTATGGGGATCGGCGTCCGCGCGAATCGGATTGTCACGCAGCTCCGCATCCTTGATCAGACTGGCGATCACGTCGATGCGAAAACCGTCGGCGCCGCGATCGAGCCAGGAGCGGATGACGTCGTGCATTGCCTCGACCACGTCGGGGGTTCGAAAATTCAGGTCGGGCTGCTGCTCGAGGAAGGTGTGCAGATACCACGCCTGGGTGGCGGGATCGTACTTCCACGCGGAACCGCCGAAGGTGCTCAGCCAATTGTTGGGCGCTCGATCTGGCGAACCGGGAACCCAGATATACCAATCGCGTTTCGGATTGGTGCGGGACGAGCGCGACTCGATGAACCATCGATGCTGATTCGAAGTATGGTTGGGCACGAGGTCGACAATCACGCGGATCCCGCGGCGATGCGCCTCCGCGACCAGCCGCTCAAAGGCGGCGAGGTCGCCAAGGTCCGGATGGATGCCGCAGTAGTCGCTGACGTCGTAACCCCAGTCGTCGAGCGGCGAGGGATTTATCGGGTTCAGCCAGATGGCGTCGATGCCGAGCGTGCCCAGATAGTCGAGATGCGCGGTGACGCCGTCGAGATCGCCGATACCGTCGCCGTTCGAATCGGCAAACGAGCGTGGATAGATCTGATAGAAGACGGCACGTTGCCACCACTCGAGAGCCATCGCGAAGCCGTGGAGCAATCAGCCGGCGCGTGAGCCCATCATGTCCGCATAGTTGGTCGCGTAAAATCTTTCCTTCGCGGCTTCCGAAAGATTCGGCGTCGACAGCTCGAAACGCTTGAGCGGATTGCGGCCGCCTTCGATGTGCGGGTAGTCCGACGAGAACATGCACAGTTCCGGGCCGGCCTGCTCGACGATCCATCCCACCGGTTCATGCGGATAGGGCGTGAAGCGCAGATTGCGACGGACGTAATCCGATGCCTTCATCGGCAAGCTCAAATATTTTTCGGATTTGACGAACGTCTCCTGCGAGATGTCGAGGCGGCGCAGCCACGGCACGATCCACATCGCACCCTGCTCGATACATCCGCCGCGCAGCCGCGGGAACTGCTCAAACATACCGTCGAGCACCATCGTCGAGAGAAAAATTTCCGGCATCATGTGGATCGCCATGAAATCCTTCGAGCGGATGTTCTCGCCGCCGCCGAGGAAGTCGGTCACCGGGCGATCGTTGTTGTGAAATGCGCGCGGGATCGGACGGCCGCCGCCGCCGACGTGCAACATAAACGGAACGTCGGCATCCTGCAGTCGCGCCCATACGCCGTTGAAATCAGGGTGGGTGGGCGACTTTTTAGCGGGCGGCAGCGACGGCAGATGAATCGCGGCGCATCCCAGCTTGACCGCCTCGTCGATTTCCTTTTCGGCCAGCTCGGGAATGTCGAGCGGCACAAAGCCGACCGCGAGGAGACGCTTATCGCCACGGCAGAAATCCGCGATCGCGCGGTTATGCGCTCGCGCGCCGCCGTACAAGACCTCGGGCGTCGAGCGAACCTGGTCGAACTCACCCCAGAAATGCGTGATCGCGAAGGTCGTAAAGACCAACTGGGAGCTGAAGCCGAGCAGATCGAGCGCGCGCCTGCGTTCGTCGGGGTCGAAAGCGCCAAGCGCTTCCCATCCCTTGCGCAGCATCAGGTTCTTTTCCGCGTCGACAGCAGCGGCGGGATCTTTCTGCCGATCTGCGGCATGCGCGATCGCTTTTTTCACCATCCTGCCGCCCGAGCCGATCGCGAGCGGATGCAGCTTCGCGCGGATGTCCGGATCGGCGTGGGCAATCAGCCAGTCGCGGGTCTCCATCACATGGCTGTCGGCGTCGTTGAAGATTCGACCTTCGGCGTATGGCATCGAATAACCTCGGAGTTGTGGAATTCGCGCGGCGCATCAAAATCGCCTGCGCGTTTCGGCTTCAAGATAATTGAGGACGGGCGTGGCGTACAGAGGTGAGCGTGACGATTACTTTTCGATGAAGCCGAGTTCGTTCAGGCGGTCGCGCGCGTCTTTGGCGGCGTCGCGATGCACCATCAGGCGCGTCGGTACCGCAGCTGTCATGCCTAGCAGCCGCGACGAGCCCGCGTCGAACACGAATGACTCGATGCCCGCTTCATTGAGGTAGTCATGCGCCATCCGAACCGGCGTCGGATCGATGCTGGTGAAAATTTCCTCGAGTTCGGACGGATCGAGCTCTTCATTGTCGGGCATTTGTTCTTTTTCCTGATTGCGATGCAGTTAGTTGGCTGGGTTCGGTGCCGACGCGATCCCCTTCAGCCGATTGTAGATGAGAGCGGCGCCGCCCGCTATCAACACTATCGCTATCAATGCGTCGAAGCGATGAAAGTACGGCGCGAGGTCTTTCCAGTGCTGCCCGAGTTTCATCCCGAGGTACGCCAGCGCGAGGCACCAGATGTATGACCCCAGCAGCGTGTAAATCGTGAACGGGAGCAATTTCATCCGCGACACTCCCGCAGGAAACGCGATGAAGGTGCGCACCACCGGCAGCATCCTGCTCCAGAAGACGGTGTGCGAACCCCATCGCGCAAAAAAGCGGTCCGCGGTTTCGAGCTCATGGTGCGTGACGAGGACGTAGCGGCCGTAGCGCTCGATGAAAGGACGTCCGCCCCAGGAGCCGACGAAATATGCGACGTACGATCCGAGCAGGCATCCGACCGCGCCCGCTATCGCGACCATCTGCAGCCCGAAGCGTCCGGTGGCGACCAGGTAGCCCGAGAACGGCATGATGATCTCGGATGGCAGCGGGATGCATGCGCTTTCGATCGCCATCATGAGCACGACCCCGCCGTACCCGAGTGCAGAAATCGTCGCGACGATGAAGGCGGACAGCCTGGAAATTAATTTATCGAGCATTGTTTCAATGCGCTCATATCACGAAGCAAGGGCACAGACTGACATGGCGCGGCGATCGTTGCGAGACGAAAAAGGCAAGTTGCCGGCCTTGGACATCAAATGTCGCATACCGTATATATGTTGAACGCATACGTCACCAACGAGTCGAGGCAACTTCGATGGCAAACAACACGCTGTCCATCACCGACAATCGCACCGGCAAGAAATACGAGCTGCCGATCGAAGAGGGCGGCGTGATCCGCGCCGCCGATTTGCGTCAAATCAAAACCGGCGCCGACGACTTCGGCCTGATGTCGTACGATCCCGCGTTCACCAACACCGCGTCGTGCCGCAGCCGTATCACCTTCATCGACGGCGACAAGGGAATACTGCGCTATCGCGGTTATCCGATCGAAGAACTCGCCGAGAAGAGCAACTACCTCGAGACCGCGTACCTGATCGTGAAGGGCGAGCTGCCGGACAAGGAGCACTACGAGCGCTGGCAAAACAACATCAAGATTCACACGATGGTGCACGAGAATATCAAGAAGTTCATGGAGGGGTACCGCTACGATGCGCATCCGATGGGGATGCTGCTCGGCACGGTCGGCGCGCTCTCGACCTTCTATCCGGACGCGAACGATATTCACGATCTCGAATCGCGCCGTCTGCAGACGCGCCGCCTGATCGGCAAGATGCCGACGCTGGCAGCGTTCGCATATCGGCATACTAAGGGACTTCCATACGTCTATCCCGACAACGAACTCAGCTACACCGGTAATCTGCTGTCGATGCTCTTTAAAATGACGGAGCTCAAGTACAAGCCGGACCCGGTGCTGGAGCACGCGCTCGACGTGTTGTTCATCCTGCACGCGGACCACGAGCAGAATTGCTCCGCCAATGCGATGCGCGCCGTGGGCAGCTCGCAGCCCGATCCGTACGCGTGCGCGGCGGCTGCTATTGCGGCGCTGTACGGCCCGTTGCATGGCGGCGCCAACGAAGCTGCGATCCGGATGCTGATGGAAATCGGCTCGGTGTCGAATATTCCGGCGATGATCAGAAAAGTGAAAGAGGGTGAGCGCAGGTTGATGGGCTTTGGGCATCGCGTGTACAAGAATTACGATCCGCGCGCGAAGATTCTGAAGGAGATGGCAGCGCAGGTGTTCGAGGTGACTGGCCGCAATCCGCTGATCGATATCGCGATCGAGCTGGAACGGATCGCGTTGCAGGACGACTATTTCATCTCGCACAAGTTGTATCCGAACGTGGATTTCTATTCGGGGATAATTTACCAGGCGATGGGTTTCCCGATGACGATGTTCCCGGTATTGTTTGCTATTCCGCGGACCTCCGGATGGATGGCGCAGTGGGCGGAGATGGTACGCGACCCTGAACAGAAGATCGCACGACCGCGCCAGGTGTACGTCGGCGAAGGGATCCGGCACTACACCCCGCTGCAGTCGCGGCCGAAGCCGACGCAGCGCGAGGACGCGGTCAGCGAAGCAATCTAACGTTAGTTAGATTGTTCCAAAGGCGTCTGGGAGTTGCTGTAGGTGATCCCTTGATTCATGGTTGGCCTAAGTCGCAATTCCCTGCTATGAGTAGTACTGGTACCTCGACGAAGTTCAGGGGTGCTTAATCAACAAGGACGGGGACTGCTGCAATGGGCAAGAATGGCGGCAAGCCAACTGACTCCATTTTGACGCTCGAAGAGGCCCTCAGGCGCTTCGCGCGCAAGCGGAGTGAGGCTGGCTTCGGGACCAAGGACGAGACCGCAACTTCCTCCAACGTCCGCTATGCTGATTTTTCAGCCACGGTAAAGCGGGAGGGAGAAGAAACGGCGGAAAGCAATCTTGAGTCGGCAGATGATAGCGCGAGTGCCTCCGCTCAGCGCGACGACAACGCCGTGAAGCCGGCAGGTGAAGATGTCGTCGCCATGATCGCGGGCGTTCCGCGCACGCTCGAAGAACTCGAGCAAATCGCCGCCGCCGAGAAAGCTTACCGGGACGACTTTCCCCAGGCCTCGGGCGACGATGCCGAGTTCGAAGACGGCTCCGATCTTGACGTGGACGGAGTAGCTCGCCACGCCCTCATGCGCGACTATGCTTTCACGGCTATGGGCGCGGCATTGATGGTGCTCGTCGCGTTCCTGATGACGCGGGTGCCGATCGTCAACAACAACAATCAGCCAAGACTCGTGGCGCAGACCATCGCGACGCCCGCGCTCAAGGCATCGTCGCCGACGAGCGAGGATGACCTCATCACGACGTTGGTCATAATCCCGGACGCCGACGTGCAAGTAGCATCGGCCGGACCCAAACTCAAATCCGACGAGCTCGAGACTCGCATCAGAGACACGCTTAAGTTGCGTGCCTTCCCGGACATCGGCGTATCCGTGTCAAAGAAGGGCGATGCGTATCTTGCCGGCGAAGTTTATAGCCTCGATGAGGCAAAGAAGATCACCCAGATCGTGCATCGCGTGAACGGCGTGGGTCGCGTTCACTTTCTGCATCCCGACGTTCGAACTGCGCAAGGTCCCGCATACTTCGGTGTGACGACGGCGTGGGCGCCTGAAGTCTGGGGCGCGAAGGTGCAGGCTGTGTTCATCGGATCGCCGGCCGACAAGGCCGGGATGGCGCCGGGTGACGTGATTAGCGAATTCGACGGCAAGACGATTCCCGACGCGAAAACGTTCAAGGACCTAATCGCGCAGTATTCTCCTGGCCAGCGCGTGCAATTCCGCGTATGGCGTGACGGGCAGCCCGAGTACCTGGTGGCCCGCCTCGGCGAGGCAACAACGGTAGCAAGCCGGTAGCAGGCTTCTCCAGTCGAGTCGTTCAGGGGCGGTTTTCGAACCGCCTCTTTCTTTTGTCCTTCAGGCGCGGGGAGCGAAGCGCGGTTTGCGCTTCTCGAGAAACGCGCGTGCACCTTCCTCTATATAGCCGGCGCGAACGCACAGCACCTGGTTGCGATCCTCGATTGCGATTGCTTGTTCCAGGCTGCCGGCGTCGACGCTCATCGAGAGGCATTCCTTGGTGAGTCGCAGCCCCAGCGGCGAAGTTTCCGTCATCTCGAGCGCCAGCTTGGCTGCCGCCACATCGACCTCCGCATCCGGCATCAGCTCGGACACCAGGCCGCTAGCGAAGGCGCGTTGCGCGTTGATGAAACGACCAGTCAGCATCAGCTCCGACGCAACCGAGGTGCCCACGGCGCGCGGCAGAAAATAGCTCACGCCCATGTCGCATGCCGTCAGCCCGATGCGAATGAATGCGGCGTTGAAGCGCGCGGACTCACCCGCGATACGCACGTCGCATGCGAGCGCGAGCGCAAAGCCTCCGCCGGCAGCGGGTCCGCGGATGGCGGCGATGAACGGCTGCGGAGCGCGGCGAATCGCAACGACCAGATCGCTCATCCGGCGCTGACTTTCTACCGTGTCCGTAGTTGAAGCGCCCAGGCCGGTGCCGCCGCGATTTTGTTCTTTGAGATCGAGCCCGGCACAGAACGCGCGGCCCGCGCCCTTCATGACCACTACGCGCGTCTCTCTCTGCTTCGGCAGCCGATGCAGGAAGTCCTCGAGCTCGATAACCATTTGTGCGCTGAGCGCGTTCAAATTGTGCGGACGGTTGAGCGTCAGCCACGTCACCGCACCGTCGTTTTTGATTTCTATAGCTTCATATGCCATCGCAAGTCGGCCTCCCGATCGAGTCTGCAGAATTTTCACACTCGCCTGCAGGTTCTTCTGCCCGTCTTTCGCTAACCATAACGCAATCTGGCGCACATACGGCAAGATTCTCAACCTCTGGCTGGCGCGGACGAGTCAGTATTGACTTAACCGTGGCACGGTTAGAGGCTGCATTGTGGGCTTTTGTGCGACATCAAACGATACGGCCAGCTTAAGGGGGAATTGATAATCTCTCCGGGGGGAGACGATGGCATCCGGTGAAGATATTCTGACCATATCGGAATTGTCCGCGCACCTTCGCGTACATCCGACAACGATCTACCGCTTGCTGCGCGAAGGCAGAATTCCGGGTTTCCGCGTCGGCAGCGCTTGGCGATTTAGCCGCGCGGCGATCGAAATCTGGGAACACGGGCAAGTCGGTCCAATCGACGGAAGCTCCGCGCCAACTCGCAAACCAAAAGGCCGCAAGGCAAGAAAGTAGCCCGCGACTTATTCTCGACACCCTCGATTTTCTGTCATCTTCGCTGTGTGGACTCCGGCGAGACTTCGCGACTTCGCAAACCTTCGCAGGTAGCCGAATACTTCGGGCGTTTAGCGGATACCTACGGCGACGGCGAACTACGGTAAGCGGCGCCGCGCCGTGCTCGTCGCGATCGCAGAGGAAATCGCGGATGCGCGCCAAGTGCTCGACGTCGGATGCCGCAACGGTGCGTTTCTCACGATGAGTGGATCAGGCTCAGATGGATCGCGATGATTCCCGACGCCGAGCGCGAGCGCGCCGACGCGATGATGGCCGAACTCGCCCAGGCAGCCTCGTCGCGCACCATTACGCTGTACGAACCGCTGATCCTCGGCAGGCGGCCGGCGTGAGCGGCGGCGTTTGACAAGCGCGGCTTTAACCTAATAGCTAAAAACGAAATCGCAAAAGCAAATGGCGGAGAGTTTGGCGCCGATGCCAACGCAAACGAAATACACCGACGTTAAAGGATACGCGACTTACTACTACTACAACGGCGCTACGACGTTGCCCGATGTGGTGCCGGACTTCTCGCGCGGCCGCAAGATTCTGTTCGTCCATGGTGCCGGCTCGAACGGTCACACCTGGCATCGTCAGATTGACGCGTTCGGCGGCAAGCACAGCCCGATCGCGCTGGATCTGCCCGGGCATGGACGTTCAGCGGGCGTCGAGGGTTTGCGCACGGTTGGCGACTACGCTGATTTCGTCGCAGCGTTTCTCGATGCGTTGAAGATCAAGTCGGCGGTGATACTGGGGCATTCGATGGGCGGCGCGATTGCGATGGATCTCGCGCTGCGGCATCCCGCGCGGGTCGAGGCGCTGATCCTCAGTTGTACGGCGCCGAAGTTCAACCTTACGCCGGATCGAATCGAGGCGCTGCGGGCGATCACGATGGGCCGCGCGCCGCAGGCTTTCAACACTGATGGCTACTCGCCGAAAACGGTGAAGGAAAACTTCGACGTCGTCCGCGAAGGCTGGATGGAACAAATCAAAACCGACCCGCGCGTGCGCTATACGGACATACTCGCCTGCTCGGAGGTCGATCTGCGTGACGCGATCGCAAAGATCGACAAACCGGCGCTGGCGATTGCCGGCGCCGACGACAAGGGCACCACTCCCGCCGACGCGGAGTTTATCGCGGGCAAGATTCGCGGCGCGACGTGCAAGATCATCGCAGACGCCGGCCACTTAATCCCGCGCGAGCGTCCCGCCGAATACAACGCCGCGATCGAGCAGTTCGTCGGACAACTAATAAAGTAGGAATTCGAGATGAGTTTAAGCCGCAAGACCGCACTGGCCGGGGTGTACGAGCATCCCACGCGCTTCGCCCCCGACAAAAGCATGTTTCAGATAATGGCGGAGAGTGCGCGCGGGGCACTCGACGACGCCGGTCTGACTATCAAGGACGTCAACGGGTTGTGCACGGCAGGAATCGGCATGAGCGGGATGGGGATCGTCGGCCTTTGCGACTACTTGAACCTGACGCCGAACTTCGTGGACGCGACTAATATAGGCGGAGCGTCGTTCGTGGCCCATACCGCCCACGCAGCGGCCGCGATTCATGCTGGCCTGTGCGACGTGTGCCTCGTGGTATTCGGCTCGACGGTGGCGTCATCGCGACCCACGATGAACGGAGGCGGCGGCGATTCGTGCGATCAATATGAGATTCCGTTTGGGCCAACCACCGTTGGCGCATATGCGATGATCGCGCAGCGTCATATGCATGAATACGGCACCACGTCGGAGCAGCTAGCCGAGATCGCAGTGACGATGCGGCTGCACGCCTCGATGAATCCGGTGGCCAAGTACCGCGATCCGATCACAGTTGAAGACGTGCTCGCGTCGCGAATCATCTCGTCGCCGCTGCACCTGCTCGACTGTTGCATCATCTCGGACGGCGGCGGCGCGCTGGTGATCACATCGGCCGAGCGAGCGCGCGACATGAAAAAGAAGCCGATCTATATCCTTGGTACGGGAGAGACGGTTCGTCACGCGGCGCGCGGTCAGCGCGACTACCTGGAAATCGCGGCGGCGCAGTCGGGACGGCTGGCGTTCGAGCGCTCGGGCGTCGCGCACAAAGATATCGACATGGCCATGATCTACGACTCGTTCACGATCACCGTGTTGACGACGCTGGAGAATCTCGGCTTCTGCAAGCGCGGCGAGGGGGGAGCTTTCGTGTCGGGCGGACGGCTGCGCTTCGACGGCGATTTCCCGATCAACACGGACGGCGGCGGGCTGTCGTCGAATCATCCGATGATGCGCGGAATGTTCCTGGTGATCGAGGCGAGCAAACAACTGCGCGGCGAATGCGGGCCGCGCCAGGTCAAGGACTGCAAGATCGCACTGGTGCATGGAACCGGAGGCGCGCTCGGCACGCGGCATTCAGGCGCGACCTTGATCTTGAGCAATCAGTAGCGGGTGGGAATTTGAATCATGGCTGAACCGACTCAAGCGAAGAAATACTCGAAGCCACTGCCCCATTTTGACGAAGAAAGTCGTCCGTGGTGGGAAGCGCTGCAGCGGCACGAACTCTACATCCAGAAATGCGGGAACTGCGGCGACCTGCGCTACTATCCGCGCGCGCTATGCACGAATTGCATGTCGTCGGATACGAAATGGATAAAGTGCAGCGGGCGCGGCAAGGTCTATACTTTTACCACGACCTATCAGAACCAGGCGCCGGGATTTCGCGAATCGCTGCCATACATCATGGCTTATGTCGAATTGGACGAGGGCGTGAAAATGCTCACCAACCTTGTCGACTGCCAGCCGGAACAGGCTAAAATAGGAATGCCCGTCGAGGTCGTATACGAAGACGTCACGCCCGCGGTGACGCTCGCGAAATTTCGCCCGGCGAGGTGAGGGCTCAATCCTGGTGAGTACAATCCTTGATCTGCACACGCATAGTGAAGCATCGGAAGACAGCCGCGCACCGGTAGAGGCGTACCTCAACTGGATCAAGCTGCGGGCGGCAGAGCGGCCAGTCGACGGAATCGTGTTAACCGAGCATCGTCAGTTCAATCGCGACGCCGACTACCGCGCGCTCGAGGACAAGTTCGGGACGATGGTGCTGCGCGCGTCGGAAGTCGAGACCAACTACGGACACATGCTGGTGTTCGGGGTTAACGACGACATGCTCGCGCGATTCGATTTCGCAGACGTGCATCTGGACGCGCAGACGTTGATCGACGAAGTCGCGCGGATGGGTGGAATCGTCGTACCGTGTCATCCGGGGCGTCCCAATATCGGGCTTTACGAGCACTACCAGAGCAAGGGGCCGCTGGAGAACGTGGTCGCAGTCGAAGCGCTGAACGGTGGATCGCGCAAGGGCGAGGACGAGCGCAGCGCGGAATTGATCGCGAAGTACGGCTTTGCGGCGACTGGCGGTTCCGACAGTCACTTGGTCAGCCTGATTGGGCTCTGCGCGACGAAGTTCAGCGCTTACATCAAGACGATCGACGACCTGGTGCGGGAACTGAAAACTGGTAACTTCGAGCCGGTCGATTTCCGGCCGAAGCGCAAGCCAGTGCCGCAGGCAGTCGCGATGGAACCCCGGTAACGCAGACAGCGAGAAAACGACGATGGCAGTCAATTACGATCCGGCGCTGATCAACAAGGTGTTCGAAGTGACCGAGCCCGTCGAGGTCAAAGCCGACAAAATAAAGCGGTACTGCGCGGCGCTCGGCGAGACCAATCCGATCTACACTGACGAGGAAGCGGCGAAGAAAGGTCCTTACGGCGGAATCGTCGCGCCGCCGTCGTTCGCGGTGACGTTTCGCAACGGGCGGCATTTCTTCGAGAACGTGCCGCGCTTCGGACGCCGCGGCTTCGACGCGGGCAAAGACGTCGAGTTCGTCGCGCCGATAAGGCCGGGCGACAAGGTGACGTTGACGTCGCATGTGAAGGAAATTTTCGAGAAGACCGGACGAACGGGCACGATGGTGTTTGTCGTGATCCGCTCGACGCTGAAGAACCAGAAGGACGAAGTGCTGGCCCATATCGACCATCGCTTCATGAACCGCACCTGAGCGGATCGGAAAACCGAATTCACGTGAAGAGTTTCAAAGAGATCAATATCGGCGACACGCTCGGACCGCTCGAGTTGTTCGTCAGCAAGGACCAGTGCCGCGCCTACGCCAAGACGATGGGTATGGGCGACATCGCGGGACGCTTCACCGACGATGAAGCCGCGAAGAAAGAAGGACTGCCCGGGATGATCCTGCCCGGGAACATGAGCCTTGGGCTGCTCTCGAAGCTGGTCACGGATTGGATCGGCTCGAGCAACGCGTGGCTGAAGCAGATGAGCACGACCTATCGGGTGCCGGTGCAACCCGGTCACACGATCACAATTCACGGATTTATCACCAACAAGAATCCGCCGGATCGCACGGCCGAGATCGACGTCTGGATGGAGAACGAGGAGGCCGAACGCCTCGTGACCGGGACGGCGACGGTCGAGTTCAGAAAGTAGCCGAACAGATCAGCGCGCTAGCGTACTATCCCCGGCATGATCGGGCCGATGCCCGGAGTAATGAGCGGCAGGGCCGGGTTTCTGGGATAGGGAGTATTGTCGTCGCGCATCTCGGGATTGTTCGCACCGGGCTCGTCCGGAGAGCCGAGCGGCCGGGTCTGCGCTAACTGCATACACCACGGATGGGGATCGCCAGCCGTGCACGCCCGGCGCTGCTGCACGGTTTGATTGCTATTCATCGAGCATCCGCCCGCGATTAGCAGGAGCGAGATCGCGATCGTGGTGGTTATGAACTTCTGCATTGCTTCACCGTTCCTCGACCATAATGCTGTCGGGACAGGCGCGACGCACAACCGATGGATCACAATTATTGCCGCGTCGGTGGGGACGCAAGTGGGAAAGTTCGTGGGCTAGATCGCGCGGAGTTCGGTGGAGATGTCGCCGCGCGTTGCCAGGGTTGCCGGTATGAATCCGCTGACTGCTCCGATTGCGGCGGCGATCATGAAGCTGTACGCGATGATTTGCGGTGACAGCGTCAGTGCGAGCGCCAAAGGACCGAGAGCGCCGGAGACGTGCGGCAACAGGTCGAATGCCATGTATGCCAACACGCATCCGAGCGTGCCGCCGACCACGCCGACTATCAGTCCCTCGACCAGGATTCTCCCGACGATCGAGTTGCGCGTGAATCCAATCGCGCGCATCACCGCCATTTCGTGACGCCGCTCGCGCACCGCCATCGCAGCGGTGTTGGCGGCGACGAGGGCTATCGTGAAGATGACTATCGCGGCGAGAAACTTGGCGCCGTTAACCATTAGGGACAGGGTGCTGCCTGCGGTGTTCTTGATCATCGCGACTTCGGTCTCGGTAAGCGTCTCATTCGCGGAGTTGGCGAACATTTCGTCGATCGCCGCGATCACTTCGGGCGCCGACCGCGAGCTATCGATTTTCACCCAGAAGAGGTTAGCGGTGCCTGGCCTGCCCAGTAGCTCTTCCATGTAGTCGCGGCGGAACATGATTCGCGGACCGGCGCCTTCTTCGCTTACCACGCCGACAATCGTCAGTTGCAGATCGACCGGGTACATCGTGCCGCGCAGCATTACGGTCTGGCCTACTTTCCATCCGTACGCCTTCATCACATTGGTCGAGACGAGGGCTGCGGTGCGCACGCTATTGAATTCGCTAATGGCTTCTGCGCTGGCTTTCCAATCAGGAAAGATTTCGGGGATATGATCGCCATCGACGGCGAGGACCCCGATCTGTGTCGTCGGGTCGCGATAGGTTGCGAGGAACACGCTGTAGGCCGCCACTGCCTGGACGTGTGGCAGTGCTTCTATTCGGCGGCGATAAGACTCGGGCAGCATGTAGAACAGGCTCGATTTGCTGTGACAGATCAGGCGGAGCGAGTTGGCGCGGTCGCGCAGGACCTGGTTGATGAGTCCGGGCAGGCTGATCAAAGACGCGAAGATAAACACCGAGACGGTGATCGAGAGCATCGTGAGGATCGTGCGCCGCTTGTTGCGAGTGAGATTTCGGAGCACGAGTGAGAAGTACTTCATAGCGGAGAACCAGAAGGTTGATTGTAGTGAAACCCGCCGTGGGTTTCACACTTCCTTGGGCAGGGGTAACCCCTGCACCTTAGTATTAAGAATTTCTGGTTGACGGCGGCTAAATCAACAAGGAGCCGCGGAAAGGCTCGTCTCTTGGCGGCGGGAATTGAAGGAGGTTGATGGCCCATTTGCGAGCTTGGCGCAACGCGTCTTCGGCGCGACGGAAGATTCGCTCGCGATACATCACCGACCAGACGTACGCGTCGACCGACGGCTCGTCGCCGAGCGTGATGTCGAGCATCCAGTCCTCGAGTTGCGGGCCGCAAATCAGCAGGCGCACGACGCGCCCATGATCGATCACGATTCCACGCGCCTCGCGCGGAATCCGGAACTCGTCCTTGACGCGCTTGATCACGTTGCCCGGCGCATGCTGCTCGGTCATCGCGAGGTAGGCCCAGCCGCCTTGCGGAGGATTGGCTTCGCGCGCGATCCGCAGGTTGTTGTCGGTCAGATCTTCCTTGGCGCGATCCTGATCGTAGTCGCGCGCGACCTGGTAAAAGGCCATCGCGACCGGCAACTGCGGCATCTCGGTCTCGGACTTGGCCTTTTTCGGTTTCTTGAAGCTGGTTTCGACCCACCAGCGGTTTTCGACGGTTGGCTTCTGCGGCATCAGGCAGCTCGCCGGGATTTGCGGGTCGTGCCGCGCGCGGAACGCCTGGCTTTGCTCGCGATCGAGATACGCGAGCGACGCTTGCGCGTGCGATCTGCAGCCCGGCGCGTGCTCGAGATTCCGGAGCGGCTGCGCGCGCGCGAGGCGACGCGACGGCTGGGAACCTTGAGGCCGGTGATCATCCGCCGCGAGAACATCTCAGCTTTCCGCTCAGGGTCGCTCCAGAGCAGAAAATGACCCATCTCGTGGTAGATCATCTGGATCCACTTGCGCTCGCTGAAGTAGACGCGTCCGCGCTTCCAGTTTTCCGGATGCACCAGATGAATGCGGCCGTCTTCGTAGGTGCGGCCGGCGGTCTTGCCCCAATCGATATACTCGAACCATTGGAAACGTGGTCGGCGGACGCTGAAATATCGGCACATCGAGGAGATGGCGCGGTTGAAATACGCGGCGCGATGGCCGCGGAAAAATTCGGCGAGGTTACGATCAATTTCGCGGCGATGGCTGACGGGAGGAACAACAATCATTCGCACGAGCAGGCGACCTCCGGTGGATAAACAGATCATATGGAGGCCCGTCGATTAGAGTCAAACAAGTTCGCGAAAATACAGGTTTATACCGATGTTTGATCGCTCAATGAAGAGCAAAATCGCCAGTTAGAAGCGGCTTTAGCGCATTTTCAGGGCAGCGGGTCAGCCTAGGGTGCTGGACGTTTTCAAACGCGCGATATCGTCCCACGTGAGGCCCATTTCGAGCGCGATTTCCTCGGTATGCTGGCCGAGTTCGGGCGCAGCGCGATGGGGCGGTTGTTCGGCGTCGCCAAACTCAATCGGGCTGTTCACGACGCGGCATCCAGGAATATTCGGATGATCTACCTGCGCGAAAGCTCCGATTGCGTGGGCCTGCGGATCGTCGAGCACCTCGGCGTCGGTGCGGACGGGCGCCCAGATAAGATTGTGGCGATCGAAAATCGACGCCCAGTCGTCAGAGGTGCGCGTGGCGACAATGCGATCGATTTCGGCGGTGAGCGCCGCGCAGTTTTGCGCGCGGAAGGTCGAGTCCTTGAAGCGCGGATCGTCGAACCAATCCTGTTTGTCGAGCGCGCGGCAGAAATCCGGCCAGTGGCGATCGCTTTGGATCATCACGAAATAAATCCATTTCGCGTCGGCGCATCGATAGGAACTCCACAACGGATTCACGCGCTCGCTGCGCGACTCGGATTGCGGTGAGCGCCCGGTCATGAGGCCAACGGTCAGGTCGGAAGCATTCATCCACAGACCCATCGAAAACAGCGAGATGTGGACCTCGCGCCCGCGACCAGTGCGCTCGCGCGCGAGCAGGGCCGCGGAGATTGCGCCGGCAAGGCCGAGACCGACGGCATGATCGATCATCGCGGGCCGCTGCGCAGGCGGAGATTGTCCCGGCTCGGCAATCGTCGCCATCAGGCCCGATCGCGCCCATGCGGCGGCGTAATCGTAGGCAGGGCGATTGCGGTCGGGCCCGCGATGCCCGTAGCCGTTGATCGATGCATACACGAGGCGAGGATTTTTCGCCGACAGAGTTGGGTAGTCGAGCTTCATGCGCTCGATCGCGTCGAGGCGCAGGCTGGTTACGAAGACGTCGGCATGTTCGATCAGTTTGAGCGCGAAGGCGTGGCCGTCGGGCCGGCGCAAATCGACGGCGACTGAGCGCTTGTTGCGATTGTCGAGTTCGAACGGCGGACGGATGCGCGCGTTCGGATCGCCCATCGTGCGCGTGACGAAGCCGCGAATCGGGTCACCGGTGGTCGGGTCTTCGAGCTTGATAACGTCGGCGCCCCAGTCGCCGAGCACCGCGGTGGTGGAAGGGCCGGCGACCCACATCGCAACTTCGACGACTCTGACGCCCTGCAGCGGACGATCCATCGCATCGATCTCCTTGGTTTGCATGAAACCGAATTGCTATCAGGAGTCGTCGCGCGATTGAAGCAGGAACTTGATTGTATGTGAAACCCATCCTTGGGTTTCACACCTCCTCGGGCAGGGGTAACCCCTGCACCTAGTGTTAAGAAAGAGATCGGGAGTGCTGATAACGCCTAGCTGGCCGGGGGCTGATTTGCTTCCTTCGCATCCTCGGAGGCCACGCGCACATAGTAGGTGCGGTCCAGAAGCGACAGCCATTCGCTATCCGACAGAGGGTCCGCTGGAACGCGAAAATCGATATTTCGCCGGCGCAGGTCGGCTGTGAAGATACTCATTACGCGATCAAGAGTTAGTAGTTTGGAATCCGCCTCGGACTCGCGAATGGCTTTCCAGACGAGGGAGAGACGTATCGCGCTGGAGGGATATGTCGCACGGGTTTCGCCGTTCTCTACGATCTCCCAGGCTCCGTGGCCAGCCGAGCAGATTTCAGCGGCGGGCGTTATGGGCGGAAGCTTCGCGTCCGGCTCGCCAACCCGCCCAATCCGGTGATATATGCGGTCGTTGTCCGCCATGATCGCTACATTCCGGAAAGGCGGACGTTCCACCGCCATCGGACGGTTAAGCCCTCCGGGCCAATAATATTCAAAGTTACCGCCGGGTCCCTCGTACAACCATGTAACCGCACCCGCCTGAATCACGCGCCAACTCTCGAACAGCCCGGACAGACCCATGGCTACCAGAAACCGCAGCGGGTACTGGTCACGCGTCGCGCCGTGGAAGGTTGGAACATCCACATGGGTCGACCCCGCGGGCATTGGGGCATTCACGTTTGCCACGATAAACGTTGGACGCACGGCGGAGCCGCCAAAGAACGCGCGCGCCGCTTCAATGAACCGTTGGTTGTGCAGAATCTTATCCGCGCCCTCCACTAGCGGTTCACCGTTCGCCGCCCAATTGCCTCGGAACCAGGGAAGACAGGTTCCCTCCCTCGACTCTATAGGAAGGTACCCAGTCATCGTTCGGTAGGGAGCATGACGCTCGAACATTGCTCGGACGAACTCCGGGTCGTCGAATGCAGGCTCGATCCGAATCAGTTTGGCGATATTCTGCATGGGGCTTCACTCCCCTCGATATCAATCGCGGGACGCTTAGCCGCGATTCTTTTTAGTGGAATCGAGAGCTAGCGGGCGCGGTGGCCGCGATGCATCCGGCGCGGATCTCGGCGGCGCACTCGATTCACGGTCAGGCGCTGCATCCGGCTTGCTTCCTTCAGGCGCAGGCGAAGCGGATTGCCTCCCCGTCCTGCGACCAGCTCCGACAGACGCCATCGCAGACCCAGGGCGTCCATGCCGAGCGCGTCGCATACGTTGTCGAACGACAACGGCGACGTAACGCCCTTGGTGAAGATCCAGTTCCATGCTTCGTTGAACGAGTTGCGCTTGCGCAGGCTGGTTGAGCCGCTGAATTCCTGTACGACGTTAATCGCGTCGGCCAGTACAGCGAGCATCAGGCGCTGTTCGCTGGAGAGCGATCGCGAACCGACCATCTCGAAGAATTGGCTGCGAAGAATGACGTCCGGAAATGGCCGCGGATCAGCGACCGCGATTGTCGAGACTACGGTACTCATTGTTCAGCTTCCTCCCTCCCCCGAGCGAAGAGCTTGAACTTGAAATGTTGGTAGCACGAGATGGGCGAATAGCAGCATCCCTTATGCGACCCCTCTTTCCGTCTAATATCCTGACGGAGAAAGAAAGTTAATGTGAACGGTGACTCATTGCAAGCGAAAAGTCATAGCGTAAATCCAAGGTCGCGAGCCTTGGATAAGCAGGGATTGTCTGTGACTAACGATTCAATAAGCAAACCGGGACCGCGAATGGGGGTCGGGGCGATGCTCCGAGTATCGCGAACTACTGTTATTATCGATACGAGCTGACGGTCTGCTATAGTCGCATCACCAGCACAAAACCGGCCGCAAGAGGAGATTCACCATGGCTGATTTCTACGGGAAGGAAACCTCGAAATATCTCCGCAACCTGCGCCAGAATGCGCCCGACGCGTTCAAGGGCTTTCTGGACTTCGACAAGGAAGTTTTCAAGGACGGAGCGATTCCGAGCAAGACCAAGGAGCTGATGGCGATCACGGCCGCGCATGTCACGCAGTGCCCCTGGTGTATCGAGGCGCACGTCGCGCGCGCGAAAGAGAAGGGCTGCACGGACCAGGAGATCGCGGAGGCGGTATTTGTCGCCGCGGCAATGCGCGCAGGTGCGGCGTTCAGTCATGGCGCGATCGCGATGGCGGTGGCTGAAGAGCACAAGCACTAGCAAGCGCGGCTCGCATTCGGCAGCATAGGCAGTCGGCAAGGTGGAAATGGACCAGGCACTTAAAGATCGGAAGACACGGCAGATTACGATTGGCGGCACCAAGGTAGGCGGGGATGCGCCCGTCGTGGTGCAATCGATGTGCGCGACGCGGACGATCGACATCGATGAAACCATCGCGCAGGCCCATCAGCTGGCCAACGCGGGTGCGGGAATCGTCCGGATCGCGATAGACAGCGAGAAAGAAATCCCGGCAGTGAAGGAAATCCGCAAGCAGACGAAGGGCGTCGTGCTGTCGGTCGATTTGCAGGAGAACTACAAAATCGCGGACCGGGTCGCGCCGCACGTCGACAAGATTCGTTACAACCCGGGGCATCTGCACCATATCGAGAAGTCGAAGACGATCGAGCAGAAGGTGAAATGGCTGGTCGATGTGGCGCGGGACAACGACGTCGCGATCCGTATCGGCGTGAACTGTGGCTCGGTGGCGCCGGCGTTCCTGGACAAGTATCCGGGCGATCAACTGGCGGCGATCGTCGAGTCGGCAGCGTACCACTGCGACCTGATGGACGATCTCGGCTTCACGCGCTTTGTCGTGTCGCTCAAGGATTCCGATCCGGTCAAGGTGATGGACGCGAATCGTCGGTTCTCGAAGCGGCGACCCGACGTACCGATTCATCTCGGAGTCACGGAAGCGGGGTTGCCGCCCGACGGAATCATCAAGACGCGCATCGCGTTCGAGAAACTGCTTGCGCAGAGTATCGGCGATACGATCCGCGTCTCTCTGACGCTGCCCAACGAACGCAAGCACGAGGAAGTGATCGTCGGGCACAAGATAATCGAGGACGTCGCGGCGGGTCGGTTCATCTCGGTGCCGGACTTCGGCGCTGGGCTGAATATCATCTCGTGCCCTTCGTGCTCGCGCGTCGAGAACATGAAATTCGTCGAGCTGGCACAGCAGGTTAAGGAACTGACGACTTACGCCGAGAAGTACAAGATCACAATCGCGATCATGGGATGTCGTGTGAACGGGCCGGGCGAGACTGACGACGCTGACCTTGGACTGTGGTGCGGGCCGACGACGGTGAATCTCAAGAAGAAGGATCGCAAGCTTGGTTATTTCGGCTACGAAGAAGTGCTGCCGAAGCTGCGCGCAGAGTTGGATCGGCTGATCGCCGAGCGCTCGGCGGCAGCAAACTAGTCGCGTAGGAGGCGCTCCATCCACTGTCGGTGACCATCATTCGGCAGCGGGCGAGCAAAGAAAAGTAATCTTGAATCGCGCGCGAACGCGCGCTGAATACGGTCCCTCACCTTCGATCCTCGACCTGCGGGAGAGGGGAAGAGACTCGCGGCAGTCGAGGTCTTCAGATCTTCTGGTTGGTTTTGCGCCAGTCTGCGAGGAAGCGCTCCAGTCCCAGGTCGGTCAGTGGATGGTGGAGGGTTTGCTTTAGTATTGCGAACGGGACTGTTGCGATGTCGGCGCCGATCTCGGCTGCGCGCAACAGGTGCGTCGTGCTGCGGACTGACGCTACCAGCACTTCGGCTGGGTAGTCGTAGTTCGACAGTATCTGCACCATATCTTCGACGATCTCGAAACCGTCCTGGCCGATGTCATCGAGGCGGCCGATGAATGGCGACAGGAATGACGCGCCGACTTTCGCCGCGGCGAGCGCCTGGAGCGGAGTGAAGATGAGCGTGACGTTGACGCGGATGCCGCGCTTGGCGAGCGCGTGAGTCGCCTTCAGCCCTTCGACGATCATCGGGCACTTCACGACGATGTTCTTGTGAAGCTTGGCGAGTTTCTCGCCCTCCGCGATCATCGCGGACGATTCGGTTGCAACGACTTCGGCGCTGATCGGCCCGTCGACGATTTCGCAAATCTCGCGCAGCACGTCGTGATACGGGCGACCGGTTTTCGCCATCAGGGATGGATTGGTGGTGACCCCATCAATGATTCCCCAGCTGGACGCCTCGCGAATCTCGGCGATGTCTGCGGTATCGATAAAATATTTCACCGGGTAGATGCCTCCCGTTTGGTTGGTTGCGGCCTCAGCAGGTCCGCTCTCGCAAGAGTAACACGAAACGGCGACTTAAGTCCCGCCAGCATTTCGGAAATTGAAGCGTTGAGTTTCGGATGGATCAGCGCGGGCGCCAGTTCGCTCATTGGGGCTAGTACGAAGCGGCGCTCGTGAAGGCGCGGATGCGGCACTTTGAGGATTCGCGTATCGATCGTTTCCTTGTTGAAGAACAGCAGGTCGAGATCGATGATGCGCGGCCGGTACTTGCCGCGGGTTTGCTTGCGACCCTTGACCCGCTTGCGGCCCATGATTCGCTCGAGTGCGAGCAGACGGCGCATCAGGACTTCGGCGGGGAGCTCGGTCTCGATTTCGATGACGCCGTTGAGGAACGCGCCCTTGAGATCGCCCATCGGCTCGGTCTCGTAGATCGAGGATTGGCGCACGACCCGCGTTTCCGGGATCGCCGCGATCCGTTGAATCGCCTCGCGATAATTGGCGGCTCGATCGCCTAGATTACTGCCTATTCCGATGAAAGCCCGATGGGGCATCCTCGCCGTTACAACCGTAGCGCCTTTAGTCGGTCCACCGCCTCGACCAACCGTTCGCTCGTGAGTGAAAAGCGAACGTATCCCTCACCACCCTTGCCGAACCCGGAGCCGGGCGTAATCGCGATGCCGGCTTCCTTCAATACGCGCTCGGTAAAAGAAACCGAGGTGTAACCACGTGGAACTTTGGTCCAGACATAAAAGGTCGCGCGCGGCTTTTCGCATTCCAGCCCGAGCGCATGCAGCGATCCGACCAACAGATCGCGGCGTTCCTTGTAGATTGCGCAATATTCGGCGAGCTTGTCGCCGTCTCCGCCTTCGAGGCCGGTGATTGCAGCTTCCTGCACGGCCTGGAAGACACCGGAATCCATGTTGGTCTTGACCTTGCCGAGGGCGCCGACTAGCTGCGGGTTGCCGATTGCGAATCCTACCCGCCATCCGGTCATCGAGAAGGTCTTGGACAGCGAGTGGAACTCAATCGCGCAATCGCGCGAGCCTTCGGCCTGGAAAACGCTCGGAGCGCGATAGCCGTCGTAGGCGATTTCGGAGTATGCGCTGTCATGGGCGAGGATGACGTCGTGCTTGAGGCAGAATTTGACGGCGTCCTGAAAAAAAGAGAGATCAACGGTCGCGGCGGTTGGATTGTTGGGATAGTTCAGCCACAACATCTTCGCGCGACGTGCGATTTCGGCGGGAATTGAGGCGAGGTCGGGAATGAATCCGTTTTCCTTTCGGAGCGGCAAAAAAAACGGCTCGCCGCCGTTGAAAACGCATCCCGAGTAGTACACCGGGTATCCTGGGTCGGGAATCAGCACGATATCGCCGGGGTCGACGACGGCGGTCGCGAAGTTCGCGATGCCTTCCTTGGAGCCAATCAGAGCGCAGACCTCGCGCTGATAGTCGAAGCTGACGCCGAAACGCCGTCGGTACCACTCGGCGGAACCCTGGCGGAATTGCGGCAGGCCTTCGTAATCGGGATAGCGGTGATTTTTGGGGTCGTCGGCGGCGCGCTTGAGAGTCGCGACGATGTGACTCGGAGTGGGCAGGTCCGGGTCGCCGATTGAGAGGCTGATGACGTCAACGCCCCTGCTTGCGACCTCCTTCTTCAGGCGGTCCAGTTCGGCAAAAAGGTAGGGCGGTAAAAGACCCAGTCGAGAAGCAGTCTTGATTTGCACCTGTCGAAACAGCCTCAGACCACAAGAAACCTAGCCTTAAGTAACATACTTTCGGGGTAGTCGGAACTACCTGCCGCAATAAATCGACGTTCTCGCACAATGGGAATCCACAGGTCGGCGGGTCAATCGGGAGATTCGGCGCGGACGGTAACATTAATTTTACTTGATCGACTTTAATCGCAATGTTAGAAATTTTTAACTGTTGAGCGGTGGCGCGTCGGTGAGGTTTGGGATTATTCAGTGAGAAACGCGTTTGCCCGGTTGCGTGGTTTGTCGTTTCCTTTTTCGTTGGATTCGTTTGGTCGTTCGACGATGCGTTCCGACTCGCCTGGCGTTTCATCGTTGAATCGCACTGCGCGGTCGTAGGCTCAGGGCCTGATCGTGAGCATGAACCGGATTCTGCTTCCGCTTGCCCTCTTGATGCTCGTCCTGGGCGGGGCAGTGATCGCTCTGTCACAGCGGCCGTGGGCACCGCGTGCAGATGTCGTTCAGCCGATTCCCTTCAGCCATCGCGTACACGCCGGCGTGAACAAGATTCCCTGCCAGTACTGCCATGCCTACCCGGGCCGATCGTCCGAACCGGGTATTCCCGCGGTGGCGCGATGCGTGGGATGCCATGGCAACGGGATTGCCGGAGGTGGAATTCAACCGGTGACCCGGCCATGGACGGACACGACTCCTGCGGCGTTCGAGATCCAGTGGAATCGCGTTTACACGCTCCCTGACTTCGTACGGTTTACGCATCGGCCGCATATTCACGCTGGGGTGCAATGCCAGAGTTGTCACGGGCCGGTGCAGACGATGGATCGCGTGGTGCCGGCGTTTGAAATCAACATGGGTTTCTGCGTGGACTGTCACACGGAGAAAAAAGCGACGCTCGACTGCGTGGCCTGTCATCACTGAGTGAGGAATCAGATGCGCGAGGGTACGTCGATATCCAGGCGATCATTCATCAAGCTGGCCGCGACTGCGGGTGCGGCGGCGGCGATCCCTGGCTGCGAGCCGGCGGCGCGGAAGCTGATTCCGTACGTCGTGCCCGACGAGAACGTCGTTCCCGGCGTTCCGAGTTTCTTCGCGACGACCTGTGCGGAGTGCCCGGCGGGATGCGGTGTCGTCGCGCGAATCCGCGAAGGCCGGGTCGTCAAGCTTGAGGGAAACCCCGCCGATCCGATTGGGCAGGGTTCCCTGTGCGCGCGAGGACAAGCTGCCCTGCAAGGGCTGTACAATCCGGACAAGCTGGCGCATCCGCAGCTTCGCGGCGACAACGGCGCTTTGCGAACGGTGTCGTGGGACGAAGCGGAGAAGATGCTCGGCGACCAGCTGGCAGCGGCGTCGAAGGCGGGCAAGGATCGCGTCGCATTTTTCGGCTCGCCACAAGGGCCGACCTTCAAGAAGATCGCGCTGGCGTTTCTCGGTGCGTATGGCGCATCGCGCGCGATATTTTACGAGGCAATCAACAATGAACCGGCGCGCGCGGCGTCGAAGACGATCTTTGGCAGACGCGATCTGCCGGCGTACCGAATCGATCAGGCCGAAGTACTCATTTCGTTCGGCGCGGACTTTCTCGAGACGTGGCAATCTCCGGTGGAACTCGCGCGCCAGTACTCGCTGTTCCGCACGCCGCACAAGCGACGCGGGACGCTGGCCATCGGGCGTGCCATGTATGTCGGGCCGCGGCTTAGCATGACGGCATCGAAGTGCGACGAGTGGATCGCGACGGCGCCCGGCGCGGAAGCTGACGTGGCGTGGAGCGTGCTCAACGTCCTGGTCAAGCAGCGATGGGTGTCGCAGAACTCGGGCTTCGACCTCGACGCGCTGAGCAAGGCGGTCGCGAATTTCGATCCGGCTGCGACTAGCGCGCGCACCGGAGTGCCGGTGGAAACCATCACGCGGCTCGGCGAGACGTTCGGCAGGTCGGACGGCGCGCTAGCGATTGCGGGCACGGACGACTCGTCGGCACATCTTGCGGCGATGATCCTCAATGCGGTCACCGGGAACTTTGGCAAGACCGTGATGTTCCTCGAAGGCTCGCCGGCCGAAGAGACGAGCACGCCGGATGAAGTGGACGCGGCGGTTGACGCGATGCGCGGTGGCGAGATCGACGCGGTGTTCATTGCGGGTGCGAATCCGATCTTCACGATGCCGGCGTCGGCGCGGATGGCGGAGGCGATCCAAAAGGTCCCGTTCGTCGTTTGGGCGGGAGGCGTGCCGGACGAGACCGCCGCGATGGCGAGTCTTCTCCTGCCGGCGCATCATCCGCTCGAATCATGGCGTGACACGGCGCCACGCGCGGGAATCCGCGGACTTGGACAGCCCGTGACGCAGCCGGTGTTCGAAAGCAAGCCGCTCGGCGACATCCTGCTCGCGGCGGCTGCCAAATCATCAAGCGCGAAAGTTCCGTGGTCGACCACTGCGGATGCCGTTAAGGCTGAATGGCTCGCGCTCGCTCCCAAAGCGGACGATACGAATCCGGAAGATTTCTGGACAAACGTGCGGCGTGAAGGTGGATTGTTCGAAGAACAGCATCTCTCCGCGCTGAAACTCGACACCTCTCCATTCAAGGCGCCCGTGCCGACCGCAGAGCAGTTGGAATTATCGGTTTACGCCTATCCGCACATTTTTCTCTACGACGGCCGCGGCGCGGACAAACCGTGGCTGCAGGAATTACCGGAGCCCGTCACCCAGATCGTGTGGGACAGTTGGGCCGAGATACATCCCGACACGGCGCGCAAACTCGGCGTCGCGAAGGACGACGTCATCGAGATCAAAACGGAGCACGGCGTGATCGAGGCGCCGGTCCTGGTGGAAAGCACCGTGCGTCCCGGCGTGATCGCGGTTCCGCTCGGGCAGGGGCATCGCGGGTACGGCCGCTATGCAAAGGACGTCGGCGCAAATGCGTGGACGATCCTGGCCGCCGGCTCGACTTACGCCGAGGTGACCGCGCGGGCCACCGGCAAGACTCGCACGCTCGTGTCGCCGCTGGGCAAGAGCGACATGATGGGCCGATCGATCGTGGAGGCGATGAGTATCGATCAGCTCGCGCGTGGCGTCGTCCCCAAGAGCAAGGCGGAAGAAGTCACCGGGCCGTTCGAGATGTACCCGCCGTGGAAATATCCCACGCACAAATGGGGCATGACGATCGACGTCAACGCATGCACCGGATGCAGCGCGTGCGTGACCGCGTGCTACGCCGAGAACAATGTTCCCTGGGTGGGAAAGCAAGGAGTTGATAACGGCCGAATCATGTCGTGGATTCGCATCGAGCGCTACTTTCCGCCAGCGAATGAAGCCGCGGAAGCGCCTCTACTCTACCTTGCGCCGATGCTGTGTCAGCAGTGTGATCACGCGCCGTGCGAGCCGGTCTGCCCGGTGTTCGCGTCGTATCACACCGAAGAAGGGCTCAACGGGCAGATTTACAATCGATGCGTCGGCACGCGTTATTGCGAAAACAACTGTCCGTACAAGGTGCGTCGATTCAACTGGTTTGTGCCGGAATGGCCGGCGCCGATGAACCTGCAACTCAATCCCGACGTGACGGTGCGCGGCGCCGGCGTGATGGAAAAATGCACGTTCTGCGTGCAACGAATCCAGTTCGCCGAGCTCAACGCAAAGACTGAAGATCGTCAGCTGCGCGATGGCGAGATCGTCACAGCGTGCCAGCAGGCGTGTCCGACCCGGGCAATCACGTTCGGCGACAGCAACGATCCAGCGAGTGCGATGATGCGCCGGCGCGACGACAACAAGCTGCGCAACTATCGCGCGCTGGAAGAACTCAACACGAAACCGGCGATCACGTATTTGCGCGATCTCTATAGCGAGAAAGGAAAAGCCTGAGTGGCGGCGGCGCCGAAAACACAGGACGAGTCGACTTATCGCGACATCGATCGCAGCGTCCTGCGGGTGATGGAGCCGCCGGGGCTCGCGTACTGGGCGTGGATCGGATTCTGCTTCACGCTGGTGGGGATCGCCGCCGCCCTCTGGATGCGCCAGATTTACTCGGGACTGGGGGTAACCGGACTTCGTCAGCCCGTGATGTGGGCGATCTACATTACTAACTTCGTTTTCTGGGTTGGTATCGCGCACTCGGGGACGTTGATTTCCGCGATTCTATTTCTGTTCCGCACCAAGTGGCGGACCGCGGTTTATCGCGCCGCGGAAACGATGACTATATTTGCAGTAGCTACTGCGGGACTGTTCCCACTAATCCATCTTGGCCGTGTCTGGTTCTTCTACTGGCTATTGCCATACCCTAATGAGCGATACCTACAACCTGACTTTCGCTCGCCACTGGTATGGGATGCCTTCGCAGTTAGTACCTATCTGACTATTAGCGCACTGTTCTGGACGATGGGACTTATTCCCGACATCGCGAACGCGCGCGAGAACGCAAACGGATGGCGGAAGAAGTTTTACACCGTGCTCGCGATAGGATGGCAAGGTACCGATCGCCAGTGGCGGCATTACTCAATGGCCTACTTGCTGATGGCGGGACTGGCGACCCCGCTGGTCCTTTCGGTGCACTCGGTGGTGTCGTGGGATTTCGCGATGGCGATAAATCCCGGCTGGCACAGCACGATCTTCGCGCCATATTTCGTCGCAGGCGCGATCTTTTCCGGCGTCGCGATGGTTATCACGCTGCTAATCCCGATGCGCAGGCTGCTGGGCATCGAGGACCTGCTGACTGAATGGCACTTCGATAATCTCGCCAAGGTCGTGCTGCTGACCTCACTTGTAGTCTCGTACGCATACATCACCGAAGCATTCATGACCTGGTACGCGGGCGATCCGATCGAGCAAATGACTTTCCACATGCGCTACTTCGGGCCTTGGGGATGGATGTACTGGGTAATGGTGTTGTGCAACTGCGTAATACCATTGTTGCTATTCTCCCCGCGTATCCGGGTTAACCTGACCGCGCTCTGGATAGTCACAATTTTTGTGAACATAGGAATGTGGTTCGAGCGTTTCGTGATTATTGCGGGCTCGCTGACTGCGAACTTCGAGCCTTCGCAGTGGGGGCCCTACCATCCGTCGATCACCGAAATCATGATCACGGTCGGCAGTTTCGCATGGTTCGTTGGACTCTTCTCGTTGTTTTCAAGATTCCTGCCGATCATTTCGATGACTGAACTCAAAGAGGGAATCGTTTGGCTCCGGAAGGCGCTCAAGATGGATCGAGTCAAAGCCGCATGAGCACGATCGCGATCATAAGTTCGTTTATTGACGATGCGCGGGCGGCGCATGCGATTGAGGAGCTTCGCGCGGCGAAGGTCGCAGACTTCAACACGTTCTCGCCGATCCCGAGCCACAAAATCGAACACGCAATCGGCAAACGGAAGAGCCCGGTTCGATGGATCGTGCTGGTGGGTGGAATCTCGGGCGTGCTGACCGGTCTCGCGATCACGATTGGCACGACCTACGAGTGGCGGCTCAATGCGGGCGGCAAACCGCTCGTGTCGTGGCCGCCGTTCATCGTGATCTGTTTCGAATTGATGGTTCTGCTCGGCGGTATCTTCGGCTTCCTCGGAGTGCTGGGGCTATCAGGGGTGCCTACCAATGAGATGGCGCCGGGCTACGAGGGGCGCTTCGGCGAAGATCGATTTGGGATCGTGGTTCGATGTGACGAGGAGGAAGCTTCGCAGATCGAGTCGATGCTGAAGGACTCGGGCGCGGAAGAGGTCGTTCGCGAGGCGCAGGAGCGATGAGCACCAATCTTCAACGAGCGCGTCACGAGCGCACCGCGACGAAGCCGCAACCGGTTGAGTCGGTGGCTGGCATGAAGATGCAGACCGCCGCAGTCGCGATGATCGCGCTCGGCGCGATCGCCTTCGTCCTGGCGCTCCTGCGAGGCGTTGCTGCGATCGCATGGGAAGCCTATCTCGTCAATCTGCTGTTCTTTCTTGGCGTCGCGCAAGGCGCGCTGGTCGCATCCGCGGCGTTCTATTTGACGCAGGCCAAGTGGGGTGGTTCGACGCCGTATCGGCTCGGCGAAGCGTTCGCGCCATTTCTATGGGTGGGATTTTTTCTGTTCTTTGGATTGTATTTCGGACGCAGCATGATTTTCCCGTGGGTGACGCATCCGATCGCGCAGAAGGCCGCATGGCTAAACACTCCGTTCCTGTTTGCACGCGACGGAATCGGGCTCGGAGTCATGGCGGCGGCGAGCTTCGCGTTTATGCGCGTCTCCCGTGGCGAGGATGCACGGGCGTGGACGATCGCGACCGACGATATCGAGTTACCGCCTCATTCGATACGAGTTCTCGCTCCCCTGGTCGCTGTGCTGTATGCAGCCGTTTATACGCTGATCTCATTCGATTTGGTCATGTCGCTTGCGCCGGTCTGGCGCAGCACACTTTTCGGTTGGTATTTTTTCGCCGGCGCCTTCTGGAGTGGATTGAGCGCGATGGCTCTCACAGCGACCGTACTGCGAGGCCGCCTGGGCGAGCACAACCTCTTCACAAATTCGACCGTCATGCACGACTTCGGCAAGATGGTGTTCGCATTCTCCGTGTTCTGGATATATCTGCTGTTCGCGCAGTACATCGTGATCTGGTACGGCGACCTTCCGGTCGAAACTTTCTTCATCGTACAACGGGTCCATCACATGCCGTGGTCGCCGCTGTCGGTGGCGTGCCTGGTTTTAATCTGGCTGATTCCGTTCACGGTCCTGATGAGCGTGCGGACCAAGAAGACGCCTGTGATTCTCGGCACGGTAGCGGCACTTGGACTCGTGGGGATGTGGCTCGAGCGTTACGTACTTGTGGTTCCGTCGTTGTCGCTCGACGCTATCCCGTTCGGGCCGACTCAATTTCTGATCTCAGTTGGATTTCTGGGCGCATTTCTCATTTCGGCAGTGCCGGGACTTAACCGCGTCGCGCAGGCCGCGACCTCGGGTGAGCCGGTCGGAGACGACGAGGAATGATCAGCCGCCGTAAAAACAGCTATTCGATCGTCGCAGTAGCTATTCAAGTGGCTATTGGACTGACTATTGCGGGATGCTCGGACACCGACCGTCCAATGACGACGCTCGCCCCGAAGTCGGACCTGGCGCAGTGGATTCAGAATCTCCTGATACAAGTGACGGTGTGGGACGCGATCATCCTGGTTATCGTAGTCTCCGCCTTCATCCTCGCAGTGTTCGTCTTCTCGTCACGCGTTGGCGAAGCTGCTCCCGCCTCGACTGCGTCGTCGGATCTGGGTCTGGAAATTGCCTGGACGTTGGGCCCGACCCTCGTGCTGCTGATGATCTCGGTGCCGACCATACGCACGATCTTTCGCTCGCAGCCCGCGCTTCCGCCGGCAGGCGCACTGCAAATTAGGGTCGTCGCGCATCAGTGGTGGTGGGAGTTTGACTATCCGGACGGCGCGAAGGCCAGCAACGAACTGCATATTCCGGCCAACCGCGCGATTCGGCTCGAGCTGGAATCTGCCGACATCATACATAGCTTTTGGGTCCCTCAACTTGGCGGCAAACGCGACGTGGTGCCCGGCCAAATCAATGAGCTGACGTTCGTCGCGACAGTACCGGGAATGTATCCGGGCCAGTGCGCGGAGTTTTGCGGACTGTCACACGCGAACATGCGCTTTCGAGCGTTCGTCGATTCGCCGGATGATTTCGCGAAGTGGGACAGCGCGCAGCTGGCCGGGCGGGTCCCGACTCCGGCGACCGATCAGTTGGCGTCAGACGGTGCGAAGGTTTTCGCCGATAGTCCGTGCACGACCTGCCACATGATCCAGGGAATTTCGAAAGGATATATCGGGCCCGATCTGACGCATTTCGGCAGCCGCACGACGCTGGCCGCCGGCGTGTTGCAGAACACTCCCGAGAACGTCGCGAAGTGGATCGAGAATCCGCAGGAAATAAAGCCGGGCGCGAACATGCCGGCGCTGCTGTTGCCCGGGCCAAAGATGAACGCTCTGGTCACGTATCTCGAGAGTCTGAAGTAGGGAGCTTCGTATGGCTGCACAGCCGAAACCATTGCCAGTGCATCAGCCGAGCTACCTCGAAGGCGGCGGAATTCTCGGATGGCTGACGACGATCGATCACAAGCGTGTCGCCGTGATGTACCTCGCTAGCGCGCTGTTTTTCATGGTGTTCGGCGGACTCGAGGCGATGGCGATTCGCGTCCAGCTGTGGCGTCCCGACAATCACGCGCTGTCGGCAGCGACCTACAACGCGTTTTTCACGATGCATGGGACGACGATGGTCTTCCTGGTCGTGATGCCCTTTCTGCTCGGATTTCTCGGCAACTTTCTAATCCCGCTGCAGATCGGTGCGCGCGACGTCGCTTTTCCGCGAATCAACGCATTGAGCTTCTGGCTGGCGCTGGTCGCGGGAATCCTGCTCCATCTCGGCTGGATTCGCGGCGGACTCCCCGACGCCGGATGGTTCGGCTACGCAAATCTGACCGAGCGGTACTTCACCCCCGGCCTCGCGATCGATTGGTGGGTGATCGGACTGCTCGTGTCCGGAACCTCCACGGTGCTCACAGGCTTGAATTTCCTGACGACGATCATCACGATGCGCGCGCCGGGCATGACGTATATGCGCATGCCGATGTTCATCTGGTCGCTGCTGGTGACGTCGATTCTGATCCTGATCGCGTTTCCGCCGCTCACTATCGGATTGATTTTTCTGCTCTTCGATCGTTTCTTCGACACGCATTTCTACATCGCGTCCGCCGGCGCCACGCCGATTCTGTGGCAGCACCTGTTCTGGCTGTTCGGTCATCCCGAAGTTTACATCATGGCGCTGCCCGCCTTTGGGATTATCTCCGAAGTAATTCCGACGTTCTCGCGCAAGCCGCTGTTCGGCTATCCGATGATGGCGTATTCGATCTGCCTGATCGCATTCCTGTCGTACGGCGTATGGGGACACCACATGTTCGCGACGGGGATGGGCCCGGTCGCCGACTCGGCGTTCGCGATCACGTCGATGCTGATTGCGATTCCGACCGGTGTGAAAATTTTCAGCTGGATCGCGACCGTCTGGGGCGGCTCTCTTCGGATGACGACCGCATTCTATTTCGCGCTGGGGATGGTGCTCGAGTTCACGATCGGCGGACTCAGCGGAATCATGCATGCGTCAGCGCCGATAGATCTCCAGCAGACAGATTCATACTTCGTCGTCGCGCACTTTCACTATGTGCTGTTCGGCGGCGTGATGTTCGCGATCATGGCGGCGTTCTACTACTGGTGGCCGAAGATCAGCGGGCGCATGCTCGGCGAGCGAATAGGCAAGTGGCAGTTCTGGCTGACGGTCATCGGATTCAATCTCACGTTTTTCCCGATGCACATTCTCGGGATGTGGGGGATGCCGCGGCGGACTTACACCTACGGCGCCGACATGGGTTGGACGCATCTCAACCAGCTCGAAACGGTCGGCGCGTTAATTCTTGGCATCGCGTTCCTGCTCTTTTATATCAACATTTTCAAAAGTCTCGTCAGTGGAGAACGTGCGCCCGCCGATCCGTGGGACGGACGCAGCCTCGAATGGTCCACACCGTCGCCGCCGCCGGCGTACAACTTCGCGACGATTCCACAAATCCGCGGCCGCGACGCGTGGTGGATTCTGAAATACGGCCGCGCCGGCTCGCGCGGCGTCGCGGCGTACATGTCGGGGCAGGCGCCGTCGCAACCGCAATCCACTCAGCCGGCTGACGTCGAGCATATCCACATGCCGGCGCCCTCGATTTACCCGCTGGTGTTGAGTCTGGGCGTCGGGACGATGGGCCTCGGTCTCATCATCGACTGGTATCGTATCGTTCTCATCGGGGCGACGGTCACGATCCTGTCGATCATCGGCATGGGATTCGAGTACGCGGATTTCGGTGAGGAGTCGCACGATCCGGAACATGCGCCGTCGTCAGGTGGAATCGACGTGCGCAAAATCGGCGTGTGGTCGTTTATCGGTTCGGAGTGCGTATTCTTCGCGAGCCTGATCTCGACCTTCATCGTTTACAAATCGCGCAGTATCACCGGGCCCGGTCCGGAAATTCTCAACATCCCGCTGACCTCGTTCAGCACCTTCATCCTGCTGATGAGTTCGTTGCTGATGGTATTAGCGTTGGCGGCCACACAGCGTGGCGACACGCGATGGGAGCGAATCTGGCTCGGCGGCACAGTTGCCTTCGGGCTGATTTTTCTATGCGGCCAGGTTTACGAGTTCACGAGCTTCTATCACGAGGGCATGGGGTTGACGACCAACCTGTTCTCGCAGTCGTTCTTCGTGCTGGTGGGATTTCACGGCGCGCACGTCGCGATCGGGGTGCTGTGGCTGTCGGTGCTGCTGGTCGCTGCGATGACGGGCAATCTCGGCAAGTCGCACGCGCTGTCAGTCGAGCTCGCCGGACTTTACTGGCATTTCGTCGACGTCGTGTGGATCATCATATTTACTCTCGTCTATCTGATGCAGGCGGTGCCCGGAGCATGAGCGACATTGCAGACACCCACGGCGGCCAGGTGCATCATCCCGGTGCAGCACTCTATCTGATCATTGCCGCGTTCCTGATCGTGTTGACTGCAATGGAGGTCACGGTCTTCTACGTGCACGCGCTCCGCCCGGTCCTGGTGCCGGTGTTGATCGTGCTGGCCGCGGCCAAGTTCGCGCTGGTCGCGATGTTCTACATGCATCTGAAGTACGATGGATGGATGCTGACTGGAATTTTCGTCTTCCCGCTGATGATTGCGACGGTATTGCTGGTCTCGTTGATCCTGCTGTTTGGATATTTGTCGAGTCACATGACGCCGATTGGATAGGCGTCTTAAACGATGGATATTTTCGGAGAACATCCGAGCATACCGATAGGCATCGCGATCCTGGTTGCGATTTACCTGGGTGCGTGCCGCGTTGCCGGACGCAGACCGACACGGCGTCAGGCGATGTGGTTCGCGATCGCGATGGGCGCGATCCTGTTCGCGCACACCGAGCTCGACGAACTGGCAGACGCGCGAATCTTTTCGATGCACATGCTGCAGCATCTGGTGCAGACGTTCGTGATTCCGCCGCTTCTTCTGCTGGGGACGCCGGGCTGGATGCTGAAGCCGTGGATGCTCAGCAAGCCAATCAAGCCCGTCACGCGTTTGCTCACGAAGCCGGTGGTCGCATTCCTGATTTTCTCGGCGGTGTTTGTCACCGCGCACTTTCCGCCGATCTTCGATCGGATGTGCCGCGACGAGAATTTTCACATTTTTCTGCATCTGCTGTTCATGGCGTCCGGCATCCTGCTGTGGTGGCCGATTCTGAGTCCGCTTCCCGAGCTGCCGCGGCTTTCGTATCCGGCGCAGATTCTTTATCTGTTCCTGCTGATGATCCCGATGACTGCGGTGGCCGCGCCGATCACGCTCGCGACCCGCATCATTTATCCTTGGTACACGGAAGGCGCGCACGGATGGGGTCTCAAGCCGATCGACGACCAGGTGCTCGGCGGGCTGATCATGTGGATCGGGCAGGGCACCTACCTGATGATCGTTTTCACATTCATTTTCTACAGATGGCAGCAGCGCGAAGACAACGACATCCCGATTCTGCCGGAGCCAGTGAGTCCTCAGCTCAAAGTATTACGATCGCATCGAGGCGCGAGCGCATAAGCCCAGCTCAGGACTTAGCGCCGTGAGTTTGCGGATTCGGTGCGGGCTGTGATGGCTTAGCGATCAGGGCGTTCACGAACGCGGGATCATCAAACAACTGAGTGACTCCTTTCTTGAGCGCTCCGCCGAGTGCTTCACCGAAATCGTTGGATACACTTCCGAAAACAGCGGGGTGGGTAGTCTCCGTCACGTCGAAACTCTGCGAATAGGCGATGACCCTGTCCGGACGTTGGACCTCGACGTGCATGATCAATTCACCAGTATAACTGGAAAAGAACAGTGAGCTGAAAAAGTGACCGCTGAGCCTGAGAACCTGGACGCGCACTACTGAACTCGTCGGCGCGCTGTCGATAACAAATCCGCGCGCCTGCAATTCGGTTTGCACCGCGTCGCGGGCGGTGTTGCCGACGTCGTTGCTCGTAACGACACCTTGTTGATCGTACTGACCGACAGTAGTTTTGTCCGCACGCTGATCTTCGCCGACGACAGACACGTGCACCGAAGACGCCCCGGGGATCGGATTAGGATTCGAGGTAGACTGGTAAGTGATCGGCACCGAGAGCGGACTCAGCAGGCATCCGCCGACGGTGGTGATCAGCAATACCAGGAGAGCCTGCAAGGAAAAGTTGACGGCGCGGATTCGGGCCGAGTGACGACGTCCTTGATTGCCAACTGAGATCTTCCGGGCGCAGTACGTCGGCATCATGCGCTTACGGCTACTCTGCGCGATTTGCGAAGTCAAAATCGTTGACAACTGAGGTGCTTGCCGGGACCAGATCTTGTGGGTTACTAGTTGAGCAGGTACGAGATTGTTCCGGTCCGACCGGGCCGGGCGTTTGACGAGGAAAATGCAGCACTCGAGAGTGCGAATCATCATCGATGGAGCGGTCGCGGGTCTGATCGGCGCCGTCGTCGTCGCCGTCTGGTTCCTGATCTTCGACCTGATTCGCGGGCACGCACTCGAGACGCCCGCATTGCTCGCCGCCACTATTTTGCACGGATCGCACAGTCACGAGGTTCATCACGGCCTGGCGCTGCTGGCGCTCGAGTATTCGGTAATCCATTTCGGCGCCTTTATCGCCTTCGGGATCGCCGGCGGATTGCTGCTCGAAGCCTGCGAGACCGAATCGTCGCTGCTGTTTTCGCTGGTGATTTTCTTCGTCGCGTTCGAGGTTTTCTTCATCGCGGTGTTGCTGTTCCTGGGACCGAACGTGATGGCGGAGCTGACGTGGTGGGGCATCATGGTTGGCAACCTGCTCGCCACGGCCGCGATGCTCTCGTACTTTTTCTGGAGGCATCCGGCGCTCGCGTTCCATCTGTTGGGTGGTTGGATCACGGTCGCGCGCGAAGGGGTGACGGCAGGATTGGTGGGCGGGATCGTCGTCGCCATCTGGTTCATGTGCTACGACCTCGCCTCGGGCAATTCGTTTCACACGCCGGCAATTCTCGGCGCGATGGTATTCGGCAGCGCGGGCGTAGGCGACGGTCTCAAGGCGACGTTGCCGCTGGTGCTCGGCTACTCGATTCTGCATTTCTTCGCGTTCGTCACGTTCGGGCTGGCGCTTGCGGTTTTGCTGGCGGCGTCCGAATGGGAACCGTTCATGGTGCTCGGCGCGCTGTTATTGTTGGCGGTGTTCGAGGTCTTTTTTGTTGGATTCGTTTCGCTGATCGACCAGTCGGCGCTCGAAGCGCTTGGATGGTGGAAGATTGTCGCGGGAAATATTCTTGCGTTAATCGCGATGGCGACATACTTCATCCGCGGCCATCGCGGACTGGGCATCAAGCTGGTCGAGCGATGGGCGATGCTCGATCACGAAGGCGCCGAGATGGGCGAACCACCGCCGCCGCACGATCACGAGCCTACTCATCCGTCACATCTTTAAAGCTATGAGAGAATAATCGCCTGCGCGGCGGGCGGCAGGGGTGACCCCTGCACCCAGCGAGAAGCGCAAAGTTGCGCGCGGCGCGCTACTTTGCTCTCAGGGGTTGGCTCGAAGGCGTTCCGATTAGATTCCGAGGACGTCGCGCATGGTGTAGAGACCCGGCTTGCGGCTTGCCAGCCAGCCGGCAGCGCGAAGCGCGCCGCGTGCGAGCGAGTCGCGACTCTGCGCGCGATGGATCAGCTCGAGGCGCTCGCCCTGTCCGCCGAAAATCACAGTGTGATCGCCGACCGCGTCGCCCGCGCGCATCGCGAGCACGGCAATCTTGCCGTCGGGCCTGACGCCGGTGATTCCTTCGCGGCCATAAACCGCGTTGGAGGCGAAATCGACGCCGCGCGCCGACGCGATCGCCTTGCCAAGCGACAGCGCGGTGCCGCTGGGCGCATCTATTTTGGTGCGATGGTGAATCTCGAGGACTTCCGCATCGAAGTCGGGAAGGATCGCGGCGACTTCGGCAACAATCTTGGCGAGCACGTTGACCCCGATACTCATGTTGGGTGCGATGACAGTGCGCGTCTTTTGCGCCAACTCGCGCGCCCGCGTTTCCATCTCGGGCGTGAACCCGGTCGAGCCGATAACGATCGCAGCTCCCGCTTTCGACGCAACTTCGAGATGTTCAAGCGAGGCGGCGGCGTTGGTGAAATCCAGCGTGACGGTGTCGGGCTTTGCGAGCGACGCGTAGTCGTCGGTGATTTTCACGCCGAGCTTGCCCACGCCGGCGAGCTCGCCCGCGTCGGAGCCGATCGCGCTGTTGCCGTGCGCTTCGAGTGCGCCGACGACTTTGTGCTGCGGGTCGCGCGACGCCAGCGCGACCAGCAGACGGCCCATCCGGCCCGCCGCTCCTGCCACGACTAGATTAGCCATCGGAGTACTCTTCCCGCGCGATGCGGGTGTGATCGGACGCTATCGCAATATCAGGAAGCTGGAGCCTCGGCCGGCGCTGCTTCGGCTGCGGGCGCGGCTGCTGCTTCTGCGGGCTTGCCGTGCTTGGCCTTGAAGTGTTCGTCGCACAGGCTAGAGGTGCCGTGGCGATGCTTGCGGCATTTCTCGAAGGTGCAGGTTTTGTAGCGCGCCTTGGGCATCTCACCGGCTTTCCAGAGCCGGAAATGCTGTCGGCAGTAGCCCTTGCCGACCGCCTCGCGCGCGCAATCTTTCGCTTTGCAGTTTCCTTTGTTCGCCATGAATCCCTTCTTGGAGGCCGCTTTCCCGACGCAGGCGTCGAAAAATCGCAGCTGAGCAATTCATCTACAATAGTGTTTGGCGCCGATGCTTCATAGAGGGTGGATTCGCGGAAGAAATAATCGCCTGCGCGGCGGGCGGCATCGACACCGTCGCGGGGATGACCCTGCACCCAGTGCGAAGCGCAAAGTTGCGCGCGGCGCGCTATTTTGCGCTCAGGGCACCGTCACGCGAGATCAAGGGTGCGCAGCGAAAGAGCTAGCACGGCCATCGCGACTGTGAACACTAACGCGACCTCCATGCTTGCGCGCGGGCTTATGTTGGCGATCGCGTGGCCCATTACCCACGGCGCGATGATACTGCCTAGCGCGCCGCCCGCTACTACGATCGAAGTCATCCTGCCGACCTCGGCCGGGAACTGCGCCGCGCCGACTGCGATCATGTTGGGGAAGACCGGGCCGTAGCCCACGCCGATCAGGAAGATGGCAGATGCTGCGAGAACGCCGGAGGTGGGTGCGACGATCAATATCAGCAGCGCGGCGGCAGACAGAGAAGAGGCCAGCATCGTGAATTGCGGCAATGCGATGCGATGCCCCAGGCGTCCGCCGAATGCGCGCCCGCATACCAATCCCGTCCAATACAGCGAGACGCCCGACGACGCGAGCATCGGGCCGAGCGCGCCCGCCATCCGCAGGTAAAGAAAGAGCCACGCGCCAATCCCGATTTCGGCGCCGACGTAAAGGAACATCACGCCGCTGATCGCCCAAATCAGCGGGCGCGAGAGCATCGTGATGAATCCGTTACTGTACTTGTCGCCAAACGCCGGCGACGTTCGAACTTCGATTGCGGGAGTCACGCCCATACCAAATCCGATCGCGGCACAGGCCATCGCGCCGCCACCGAACACCCACCAGTAAGGCAGGCGGGTCGCGAAGGCGGCGCTCACGATCAACGGTCCGAGGAGAGCGCCGATGCCGAACAGAACGTGCAGGTAGTTGAGCGCGGAGGCGAGCCGCTCGCGATTGAGCTCGACGATGAGGGCGTTGGCGCCGATGTCGATACCGCCGTTGGCGACGCCGTTCAGGAAGCCCGCGCATAGCAGTCCCGCGAGTCCAGGAGCCATCGCGAGCCCGGTCAGACCGGCGGTGAATAGCACCATCGCACCGACGAGGATCTTCTGCGCGCTCAGTTGTTGATTGATCTCACCGGCGATCAACACCGAGATGAGGTAGCCGGCCGCCGACGCGCTGACGATCAATCCGGCGCGCTCGATCGGCAGATGAGCGGTGCGAGCGATCTGCGGGATGAAGGGACCGATCCAGCCGCTGTTGATGCCGACCATCAGCAGGCACGAATACGCCAGCCGGGTGATGGTTCGTTCGGGGTTCGTCAACGTCACACGACCGAGCGGATCACGCAGTAGAGCGGTTCGAGTTCTCGGAACGCGTCGAGTATCTCGGCGCGATCGAGCGTCAGGGCGTCGCGCACGGGCCATCCGAAGCCGAGGTCGATGCCGCCGGATTTTTCCGCGAGCGTGTCGCCGAGTGCCTCGAAGAAATCGGCGCCGGCTGCGCTTGAATCCGGCAATTTGCGACAGTCCCAGTTTTGATACTGCTGGATCCTGGTGCCGCGAAATGATTTCTCGAGGTCAGCTGACTTCGATTTGATCAATCGTCCAATCTCGCCGCGTTTGTCGGCGTCGGGTTTCACCACCGCGCGCGCATGGATTCCTGCGCCGGAAATGCACAGCGCGAAGTATCCGTAGCGCTTGTATCCTGCACGCGACGGCCCGAACGCCGCCCAGGTTTCATCGGGAGGATTCGCCGCGCGCCGCATATGCCGGGCAATATGCGGAAAGAAATCCACGCCGAGGTTGCGCGACAGTTCCCGGTTGAACTCGAGCGCAAGCCGCGTCAGGCGCGGCGTCACAAATTCGTCGATCTTCGCCATGCGAGCGCTGAAATCCTCGATCGCGAACACGTCGAAGTCGCGGCGGATGAAACCCAGCGTCGCCATCAGGCCGATCTCACTTCGCGGCTCGTCCGCGAGCGGGCTTCTCTTTCTTCGCCGGAATACTCTGCGCAGGGTTCTCTTTGCGCGCCGCCATACTCTGCTCCCAGTGACGACCGTCAAAATGGTCGTACTCGAGCTTGGCGAGGTTCACCCCTTCAAGGCATCGCACATTCACGTCGAGGCCTTCGGGATCGGAGCGCGGAATATAAAACGACGCGACGCCGCAATTCGGACAGAACAGATGCTTCGCGACTTTCGTGTTGAAGGTGTAAGCCGCGATGTTGTCGGACGGTGTGAGCAGGCGGAACGCGTCGCGCGGAACGATCCAGTGCAGGTAGCCCTTCTTCGTGCAGATCGAGCAGTTGCATTCCGAGACCCGCTCGAGCTTGCCGATCACTTCGAAGCGGATGCGTCCGCAATGACATCCGCCGCGGTAGGTTCGATCGTCTGGTTTTTTGGGCATAGAGGCTTTCTTTAACTCAGCGCTCGCCATTAGAAAACCGGTCTGACGCACGAAATCGGGACGTCGTCTACACGATTTGGAACGCGTAAATTCGCCACTTTACGATTCTTCGCACGCTCGAAAAACCGCGGATTACCAAGGGAAAAACACTTCCGGTGCGGTGGCATGCAAATCGCCTCCGCTATAATCGCACTGCACTTTGAAACCGACCAGGACAAGGGTCGTACTAACTTAGCGGGCGGAGGTCCATGAAGATGAAACGAGGAATGGTGATTTTTTCGGCGGCGGCGCTGATGTTCGCGATGGCGGGTCGTCCAGCGTTTGCACAGATGCCCATGGGTGCTGCAGCCGGAAATGCGGACGAAAGCTATTTCGATTCGCATCCCGATGTCGCGCATCGTCTGGCGAAAAATCCATCGCTGATCGACAACCAGCAGTGGGTGGACGCTCATCCGGGCCTCCACGAATATCTGCACGACCATCCGAACGTGCGTCACGATTTCAAATCGCATCCGTACCGATTCATGCATCGCTCGGAAAAATGGAACAAGAATCACGAGTAAAAACTTTCGCGACCGGTTGATTCCCCCCACCAGCGCAGGAGGCCGGCCGTCCGGTCTCCTGCTTTCTTTTTCAGTGAAATCAGCGCCCGAACTTTGCTGTGACGATAGGACGCACCTCGTGTTAGAATCGCGCGATGGGCGCGACACTCGACTCCATCTCCAATCCGCACTTCGACGCGATGCTCGCGCGCCACGGGATTCGCGCGCTTACCCGCAAATCGCCTGCCACTCTTCAGGTAAACGTCGGTAAGTTGTGCAACCAGGCGTGCCATCACTGTCACGTCGATGCGGGCCCGCGGCGGGCAGAGCGAATGACGCGAGCGACGGCGGAGCGCGTGATCGAAGTGCTCGCGTCGAGTCCGGGCGTCGGAACCCTCGACATAACCGGCGGTGCGCCGGAGCTGAATCCGAACTTTGCGATGCTGGTGGAACGAGCGCGCGCGCTCGGCCGCAAGGTGATCGTTCGATGCAATCTTACGGTGACGCTCGAACCCAGGATGGAATGGCTGACGGAGTTCTACCGGCGATCGCGCGTCGACCTGGTTTGCTCGCTGCCGTGCTACACGGCTGAGAATACGGATCGTCAGCGCGGCGCCGGAGTGTTCGACAAGAGTATCGTGGCGCTGAAGCAGTTGAACGCGGCCGGATTCGGGCGCAGCGAGTTGCGGCTGGATCTCGTGTACAACCCGATTGGGGCGTCGCTGCCGCCGCCGCAGGCCGAGCTTGAAAAACAATATAGGGAAGAACTCGCGCGCAACTTCGGGATCGTTTTCGATCGGCTGCTGACGATCACTAACATGCCGATCGCCCGCTTCGCCAACCAGTTGAACGCCACCGGCAGCCATTCGGCGTACATGAGCCTGCTGGTGAATCACTTCAATCCCGCGACGGTCGATGCGCTGATGTGCCGCGACCTCGTCAGCGTCGGATGGAACGGTCAGCTCTACGACTGCGATTTCAACCAGATGCTCGAGATACCGCTGGGCAGGAGCGCGTCGACAATCTGGGACCTCGATGACGTCGGCACGCTCGCCGGCGCGAGAATCGCGAGCGGATCGCATTGCTTCGGATGCACCGCGGGCGCGGGATCGAGTTGCGGCGGCGCGATCGCGTAAGCCAGCATCCCACCTTTTGGTCCTGATTTCATTTACGTGGTATGACGAGTTCTCGCCGCGGGGCGAACCGCGCGCGAGACGAGAAGGAGATTGTTGATGGCGGTGAAAATCGAAGGCAGCTGCGATCCCAGGTTCAATCGTGTGAAGGACGCGTTCGCCGAGAATTTCGAAAAGCGAAGTGAAGTAGGCGCGGCCACCGCAGTAATGCTCGACGGCAAGACCGTCGTGGATCTCTGGGCGGGGCACGCCGATAAAGCGAAGACCAGGCCGTGGACGCGCGACACGCTCGTCAACGTTTACTCGACGACCAAGGGTGTCACCGCAATTTGTGCGCATCGGCTGGCCGACAAGGGCCTGCTCGATATCGACGCGCCGGTCGTGAAGTACTGGCCCGAGTTCGCGCAGGCCGGCAAGGACAAGCTGCCGGTGCGGTTCCTGCTGAGCCATCGCGCGGGCCTCGCTGCGATACGCAAAATGCTCGACGAGGATGCGCTCTTCAACTGGAACACGATGACGACCGCGCTCGCCGAGCAGGAGCCGTGGTGGGTGCCGGGCACCAAGCATGGTTATCATGCGCTGACTTTTGGATGGCTGGTCGGCGAGGTGATTCGGCGCATCACCGGTAAGACGCCCGGTGTGTATCTGCGCGACGAGATTGCCCGGCCGCTCGGAGCGGATTTTCATATCGGCCTCGCCGCGAAGGACGATGCGCGGACTGCGGACATGATCGCCGCGCCGCCTCCGGCACCGGGCGAGCCGAACCTTTTTGCCGATATCATGAAGGATCCGGAGTCGATGGCCGCGAAGGCGTTCATGAATCCGCCGGGCGGGATGAGGCCCGGAGTCGTCAATACGCGGGAATGGCGCGGAGCCGAGATCCCGGCGGCCAATGGGCACGGCACCGCGCGCTCGCTGGCGCAGTTGTACGGCGCATTGGCGCGCGGCGGCGAGTTGAACGGCGTGCGCGTGATGTCGAAGGACGAAATCGCGAAGTGCTCGATCGAACAATCCAACGGTCCGGACGCATTGCTGATGCTCAATACGCGCTTCTCGCTGGGTTTCATGATGTCGCAGCCGGGCGCGTCGCTGGGACCGAATCCAAAATCATTCGGGCATCCGGGAGCGGGCGGCTCGCTCGGATACGCCGATCCCGAGGCGAAGATCGGTTTCGGCTACACGATGAACAAGATGCAGACGAGCCTGCTGATCGATCCGCGCGCGACCGCGTTGATCGACGCGGTGTACGCGTCTTTTTAAGGGAAGGGTAAATCACTTTATCTAACGTGAAACCCACCGTGGGTTTCACGCTTCCTTGGGCAGGGGTGACCCCTGCACCCAGTGACTGGGAAAGAAAAGATGCGGGACTTCGTCCCCGTTAGAACTTTTAAGGGTAAGAACGGGACACTCCCTCCTCGTCCGGTTCCCCTTCCCGTGCGGGAAGGGGTCAGGGGTTAGGTTCCGAGCATTTCTTCAACGCGTGGGGTCAGAACAACAGCGGCAACGATTGCAGGCCGCGCAGACTCATTGCTGGGCGCCACTTCGGATTTGGATCGGCCAGTGCCAGGTTGGGCATCCGGCGAAGAATCGTTTCGAACGCGATACGCCCTTCGACCTTTGCCAGCACTTCGCCGATGCATCGATGAGGCCCCGCAGCGAAAGACAGGTGATAGTTGTCGGCGCGCGCGATGTCGAGCTGGTCGGGATCCGCAAATCGAAGCGGGTCGCGATTGGCGGCGCCGAGAAAGACGACGATATGCTCGCCGCGCGGAATCGTCCTGCCGCTGAGATCGATATCCTCGCTCGCGGTGCGAAAAGTTACCTGCACCGGGCTGTCGAAACGCAGGAACTCGTCGAGCGCCGACTCGATGAGCGACGGGTCCGATCTCAGGCGGGCGAGCGCGTCGGGATTTCGGAACAGCGCGAGCATCCCGTTGCCAATCATGTTCATCGTGGTTTCATGGCCGGCCAGCAGGGTGAACATCGCGCTGAAGATCAGCTCCTCTTCGGTCTCCAAGTCGCCGCGGCCTTCGGCCGCCACCATGATGCTGATCAGATCCTCGCGCGGATGCTTCCGGCGGTCGGCGGCCAGCGCCGAGAAGTAGCGCCGCACGTCGGCGATCGCCTGGCGCACTTCGACACCCGGATCGTTCGCGCTGATTACAGGATCGAGCGGCACGCCCAGCGTGCGCATCCATTCGCGGAACATCGGCTTGTCAGCGTCATCGGCGCCCATCACCTCGGCGAGCACGTCGATCGGAAATGGAAACGCGACGTCCTTGATCAAATCCATCGCGCGGCGATCCTGGACCGCGTCGAGCAGGTAGTCGGCGATGTGCTGAATTCGCGGCTGCAATCCGTCGACGACCGCAGGCGAAAAAAAAGTCGTCATCAGCTTGCGCAAGCGCGTATGGTCGGGGGGATTGCGAAAGACGATCGCGTGCTGGAGCGCGTCGCGCATCGACTTGAGACCGTCGTCGGGCGGGAAGGCGTCGAGAGCATTGAGATCGAATGCAAGGAATCGCTTGTCGCGCAGGATGTCGAGACAGTCGTCGTAGCGCGTCGCGATCCAGAATCCGATTGGCGTCCGCAATAGCGGATATCGTGTGCGGAGGAATTTGTAGAGCGGATAGGGATTTGCGGAGAACAGCCGCCCGTACACCCGGCTGGCAACCCGGCTAACGCGGGCAAAAGTCGTCGATGAGGCCATCAGTTACGCGTCCGGCAGCATATGAGCCCGTGCCGCTGATCGAGCGGGGAAGGGATGGTTCATACCACCGCTTGTGGTTCGGCGATGGGTGTCCCACCAAGGGTAGTTTCGTTCCGTCAAAATTAGTTTTTCGGAAACGGATGTCGTCCGATGGTGAGTCATCGCGATGGCGCGGAAGTTTTCGTTAGATAGTGAGTGTTATCCATAGCGGATTGCATAGCACGTCGGGAGCGGCGCGGGCAGGCTGAACAGTTCATCCGAGAAGCGGCGGAGCTTCGCGGAGCTCGGGCATGGATGCAGCAGCGGGCGCAGAATCGTGAATCGCGCGCGGAAGATGCGCGCTGTATACGGACCCTCCCCTTCATCCTCGCCTTAATAGGGCGAGGAGACAGAACCGAGACCATTGGCGTCTTGGTGGCTCTCCGAATTGCGTGGTATGTGGAGGCTCGATCCGACGAGGAGATGGCGTATGGCAGTTAAGATCGAAGGCACTTGCGATCCGCGGTTTAAACGGGTTCGGGAAATTTTTGCGGATAGCTTTGAGAGTGGGATCGAGGTTGGGGCGGCGGTTGCTGCTACGATCGATGGGAAGCCGATTTTTGATTTGTGGGGAGGCTACGCTGACAAGGCTAAGACCATGCCGTGGACGCGCGATACGCTCGTCAATGTTTTTTCTACTACCAAGGGGATCGCGTCGATCTGTGCGCATCGGCTGGTCGATCAAGGAAAGCTCGACCTTGACGCGCCGGTGTCGAAGTACTGGCCCGAGTTCGCGCAGGCTGGCAAGGAAAAAATTCCCGTAAATTACCTGCTGAGCCATCGCGCGGGACTGCCCGCCGTGCGGAAGCAGTTGCCGATGGACGCGTATTCGAATTGGCCCGTGATGTGCGCGGCCTTGGCGGCGCAGGAGCCGTGGTGGGAGCCCGGCACGAAGCATGGCTACCACGCGATCACGTTCGGCTACCTGGTCGGCGAGGTGATTCGGCGTATCAGCGGCAAGACGCCCGGCACTTACCTGCGCGAGGAAATCACCGGACCGCTGAAGCTCGATATCCATATCGGCGTCGATGCGAGTTTCGATCCGCGAATCGCGGAACTGATTACCGCGCCGCCGCCACCGCCGGGCAAAGCCGATCAGATAGCGGCGATGTCCGCGGATCCGGAATCGATGACGTTCAAGGCGATCGCGAATCCGCGGCCGGTAATAGATTCCGCGCTGGTCAACAGCCGGGCGTGGCGTGGTGCCGAGATTCCAGCCGCCAACGGCCATGCGACGGCGCGTGCGCTTGCGGCGTTGTATGGAGCGCTCGCGACCGGCGGCGAGTTGAACGGCTATCGTGTAATGACGCAAGCCAGTATCAAGCGGGCGCATACCGAGCAGGCCAACGGTCCCGACCTCGTGCTGGGTGTCGAATCGCGATGGGGACTGGGATTTGCGCTCAATCAGCCGGTGGCGCCGATCGGGCCGAATCCGCGGACGTTTGGGCATCCGGGGGCGGGCGGGTCGTTGGGATTTGCCGATCCGGACGCGCGCGTCGGCTTCGGCTACACGATGAATCAGATGGGCGCCGATGCGCTGATCGACGGACGCGCCTCGGCACTGTTCAACGCTCTGTTCGCGGAGTTGTAGAACATTCTCCGGCGCTCCCGCGCCAGAGAATAAATCCACTTTTTATCTCATGTGAAACCCATCCTTGGGTTTCAGCTTCCTTGGGCAGGGGTGACCTCCTTCGGCTTCGCTCAGGACAGGCTCTGCACCCAGTGATAAGAGCGCGAGATAAAACGATGCCGCCCGTCTGACTTCGGCGAGCGGCCGCTTTGTCCCCTTTTAACGAAACTCAGACTCCGGCCGAATTGTAGAGCGCGCAGCGCAGCTTGTAGAAATGCGCCATCGAGGTGAGGTATCGAACGCGCCACGCCGCCCCCATCCTGCCTTTGGTGAGATCCAGGTCGTAGCGCGGCCCGATCAGGTCGTAAACTGACTTTATCCGGTGGAACAGATCGTCTGAGGAGCCCGGCTTCAGCTCCGAAACGCCGCCGATCTTTTTGATCAACTCCGGGCTGTAAGCTGCGAGCGCTACCAAGCTGTCGGCGAAAAGTTCGTCCTCTTCGGCCAGATGATTTGCGAACGCACCTTCCATGAAAGCCGTGTGCGCAGCCTTCTCCCCGATCAGAGAGCCGTAGATGTAGTGGCCGAGTTCATGGCCGAGCGTAGCGCCGACGGCGCCGGGATGATGGGCGGTGTTGACGAAGATCACAAACTTTTTTTTGTTGCCCAGGTCGGCGCGGCAGTAAAATCCCCGCAGCGACAGCCCGGCGCCGGTGCGGTAAGGCTCCGCGCGCAGCTCGAGTTCGCGCGGGCCAAACAACTTACCGAGGTGCCCGAGCAATTGGGGGCTGCCGAGATCCGCCAGGCTGCCGTAGGTCGGGATGTGTTGCTTGATGTAATTCTCGACGACTTGCGCCAATTCCTTGAGCAGTGGTTTGGACGGAAGCGCCGGCATGCTCAGATAATCGGCAGAGAGAATTTTTTTCAGATCGGAGAGCTGATTGAGGACGCGGGTCCCGAGCGAGCCGAACGGAACCTTGATTTCGCCGAGCAGCCTAGAAACGAGACGGTCAACTTCGCGAGTTACGAGCGCTGCGGGTTCTCGCGATGCGAGCCGCTTGGCGGGAACTGGCGATGCGGTCAGCGCTGCACTCATAACAGGACCACTGAAAGTCCAAATGCCAGACTAACTGGCGTTATTGGCGCCTAATTGTAAGCGACTCGCAATGCATTTCAAACCCCCTCTACCTTATGTTACGACAGCAAATCATGTGCCACACAACGGATGGATTATGAAATTTGATGTTACACTAATCGTGGTATCCTTAAGCTATCTATCATGCGCCGCTGCTACTTCTTGAGTGCACGCTTGAACAGGTGAGGAAACTGAAAGCGATGAGAAATCGAAACGACTTCGACGGCGCCCCGAGCTCCGATCCGGCACCGGTGAAGCCGCTTCAGCCCTAAGTATCGCCATACAACGTGTAATATTTACCGTCATCTACAATCAGTCAAGAGTAGTTACTAACTGTAGGGTCGGTTTGATGTCGTTTTGACGCGTTGAGCCTAACGACAACGTCACTTGATGAGGTCAGCGGATGGCCGGCTCTACTCGGGTCGTTTGAGCCATCGTTCGACGAAGTCGAGTCGATCCTTGCCCCAGAACATTTCGTTGCCGACGAAAAAAGCAGGCGCGCCGAAGACTCCGCGCGCGACTGCGCGTTCGGTCACTGCCGCGAGCTCTCCGCGCGCCGGCTGTTCGTCGGCGAGCTCGATCAACCTGGCGCCGTCGAGGGCGGCGCTCGAAGCAACCGACGCAATCACCCTGCGGTCGCTGATATCCTCGTCGCGCTCCCAGTACGCGCGCATGATTGCCTGCGTGAGCTCGCGCATCGCGCGCTCGCGCAAAACACCGGCGTCAACGGGTTGAGTTGTATGGCCGGCGGCCAGAGTCGCACGCAAAGCCAGGGCCGTCTTGATTGGAAAACGGCTCGGTCGCTTGAAGGGGAGTCCCGTCAGTTCCGCGTAACGTGCGTGATCGCGCCACAGGTAGCGCGCCTTACGCGGCGTCATCGCCATCACGTCGAAGCTGGTCCCGCGGAAGAGTGAGGCGAAATGCGCCGGCATCCAGTTCACGCGCGCGTTGTTGCGGTCGCAAATTTCAGGCAGGAGGAAGGCGGCGAAGTAGCTGTTGGTGCTGGAGAAATCAAAGTAGAAGTCGACGGATCGCATTGGTAAACCGCGCCGATATTAGCGCGATCGGCCGGCTCAATCGAAACGGTTGCCACGATTGGTACGGCTTGCCATTAGTGTCATTTCCAAAATGCCGAAAGCAAAATTTACAACACTGCCGGGGGTGCCGTATCCGCTGGGCGCCACATTTGACGGTGCGGGCGTAAACTTCTCGATGTTTTCCGAGAACGGTACCGGCGCGACGCTGTGCCTGTTCGGCGGCAGCGACGGCAACGACGAGATCGCGCGAATACCGCTGGTCGAGCGCACCGAACACATCTGGCACGTGCACGTGCGCGGCGTTCGCACGGGACAGCGTTATGGATATCGCGTCAGCGGCCCCTACGATCCTCCCGCGGGACATCGCTTTAACTCCGCCAAGTTGTTGCTCGATCCGTACGCGCGGGCGCTCGATCGCATGCCCAAGTGGCACGACTCGATGATGGGTTATCGTGCGACTGCGGTCGATGCTGCGCCTCGGTTGGATCTGCGCAACAGTGCGCCGACGATGCCGAAGTGCGTGGTGGTCGATTCGGCGTTCGACTGGAAGGGCGATCGCAAGCCCGCAATTCCCCTCGAGGATCTCGTCATCTACGAGGCGCATGTGAAGGGGATGAGCGTGATTCATCCGGAGGTGCAGCGCCAGGTTCGAGGCAAATTTGCGGGGCTCGCGTCGCCCGCGGTCATAAAACATTTGACCTCGATTGGCGTGAACGCGATCGAATTGATGCCGGTGCATCAGACGGCGCCCGAGCATCGTTTGGAAAAACTCGGGCTGAACAACTATTGGGGATACAACACAATTGGCTACTTCGCGCCGGATATCCGCTTCGCATCGGGCAGCGCGTTGGGCTGTGCGGTCACCGAATTCAAAACGATGGTGAAGGCGCTGCACGGCGCGGGAATCGAGGTGATCCTCGACGTCGTTTACAACCATACGGGCGAGGGGAATGAGAACGGGCCGACGATTTGTTTTCGCGGAATCGACAACGCGAATTACTATCGGATGCGCACCGACGGCACCGGCCGATGCGAGGATTTCACCGGCACCGGGAACGCGCTCGACATGACGCATTCGCGGGTTCTCCAGATGGTGATGGACAGTCTGCGCTACTGGATACTCGAGATGCACGTGGACGGCTTTCGTTTCGACCTTGCGACCACGCTGGCGCGCGGTCCGCGCGGCGAATTCGGGAGCAGCCCTTTTTTCGCTGCGATCGCGCAGGACCCGGTGATATCGGCGGTCAAACTGATCGCCGAGCCGTGGGACATCGGCGAGGGCGGCTACCGCGTCGCGAATTTTCCGGTCAATTGGAAAGAATGGAACGGCAAGTACCGTGACGGCGTGCGCGATTTCTGGCGCGCCGCGGACGGTTCGATGGGCGAATTCGCGTCGCGGGTCACGGGCAGCTCGGATTTGTACCGGGCGGGGGGCCGCACGCCGCTTGCAAGCATCAACTTTGTCACGTCGCACGACGGCTTCACTCTGACCGACCTCGTTTCGTACAACGAAAAGCACAACGAGGCGAATGGCGAGGGCAATCGCGACGGCGATAGTAACAATCGATCGTGGAATTGCGGCGTCGAAGGACCGACCGACGATCCGGCCATTCGCGCGCTCCGCGAGCAGCAAAAGCGCAACTTCCTTGCAACGCTGTTGCTGTCGCAGGGTGTGCCGATGATCCTGGCCGGTGACGAGCTCGGACGTACGCAGCGCGGAAACAATAATGCGTACTGCCAGGACAATCCGATTTCGTGGATCGGCTGGCAGAGCGCCGATGCGGCGCTGATCGATTTCACCCGGCGGATCATCAGACTCCGCCGCGAGCATCCGATATTCCGTCGCCGGGGATGGTTCATTGGCAGTCCGGAGAAGGGCAGCCGCCTGAAAGATCTCGAATGGTTCCGGCCCGACGGCGCCGAAATGACCGCCGGCGACTGGGGCGTCGGCTACGCGAAAACGCTAGGCGCGTTCATCAACGGAGACGCGATAACCGAACGCGATCGCACCGGCGCCCGAATTACCGACGACAGCTTCTTCCTGATGTTCAACTCATATCGCGAGCCGATGGAATTCAAGCTGCCGCCGAAAAAGTGGGGGCGGGAGTGGACGATCATCTTCGACACCGCGGACGTGGCCGCGCCGCAGCGCGCTCGCTCGCATTCGTTCGAAGAGCGGGTTCATGTCGCGGGACATGCGATGGTCGTGTTGAGGCGCGTAGCGTGACTCGCGCCCTAAGCTGGCGCGCGGGATTCAAGATAGGCAATATAGTGCAGATCATTGATGCGGGAGATCAAGGTGGCTCGCGACTCAAGAGTTCGGCGCTTGACGACTGAGCAGAATGGACGGCGCGCTATCGCGCCTGAGAAATATCTGCGGCTGCTCGGCGAGCGGGTGCGCGACGCCCGCGCGAGGCATGGGATGACGCGTCGGATGCTGGCGCGCGATTCGGGAATTTCCGAGCGTTACTTGGCGGAGTTGGAAAGCGGCCGCGGCAACTTTTCGATCGCGCTGCTGCGACGAGTTGCCGCCGCGATCGACGTTCCCGTTTCGGAACTGGTCAGCGACGATCCGCCGCGCCCGGTCGAGCATGCGATGCTAGTCGAGCGGTTGCGCCGATTCGAGGCCAAGGAACTCGCCGAGGCGTCGGCGATGATTGCCGAACGCTTCGGCGATCGCAGCGGCCGGATGGAACGGATTGCGTTGATCGGACTTCGCGGTGCGGGCAAGAGTACGCTGGGCGCATTGCTCGCGCGCCACATGGGCTGGTCGTTCATCGAGCTCAGCCGCGAAATTGAAGCAGAGGCAGGAGTCAAGGTCGATGAAATTTTCGACCTGTGGGGGCAGGCTGGCTACCGGCGCCACGAGCGTCGCGCGCTCGAGCGTATCGCGCGCACGCGAACCAAAGTCGTGCTTGCTGCGGGAGGTGGGCTGGTCTCGGAGGCAGCCACGTTTCAGCGCCTGCTGGATTCCTTCTACACCGTCTGGCTGCAGGCGTCGCCGCAAGAGCATTGGGATCGCGTGATCGGCCAGGGCGACCACCGGGTCGAAGGCAGCGGTGACACCGAAGCACTGGCCGACATGCGCCGAATTCTGGCGCAGCGCGACGTCCTGTACGGCAAGGCGGACGTCAAGCTCAACACCAGCGGCAAGACTGCTCGGCAATCGCTCGCGAGCCTTATCGCGATCGTCGCCAGGCAGGGAAATCAGGCAGCTTGAGCTTCAAATGAACATGAATTATAGTGCATACTCGACCTGCGGGAGAATTTCGCGATGATCGACTTTCGAACTGAGCCGTCTGCGTATCGGCATTGGCGTTTGAGCTTCGACGGCCCGGTCGCCACGCTTGCGATGGACGTGGATGAAAATGGCGGGCTGGTTCCCGGCTACGAGCTCAAGCTGAATTCGTACGACCTGGGTGTAGATATCGAACTCAACGACGCGGTGCAGCGTCTTCGCTTCGAGCATCCGGAAATAAAATGCGTGGTCGTCACGTCCGGCAAAGAGCGCGTGTTTTGCGCGGGCGCCAATATCAGGATGCTTGGCCAGTCGAGCCATCCGTTCAAAGTGAATTTCTGCAAGTTCACCAACGAGACTCGCAACGCGATTGAGGACGCGACGCTCAACTCGGAGCAGTACTACATGACGGCGATCGGCGGAGCATGCGCGGGCGGTGGCTACGAGCTCGCACTCGCGACCGACTATATAATGATGGCGGACGATGGCTCGACCAACGTGTCGCTGCCGGAGGTCGCGCTGCTCGGCGTTTTGCCCGGCACAGGTGGATTGACCAGGGTGGTCGATAAGCGCCGGGTCAGGCGCGACCGCGCGGATTTTTTCTGCACGACCGAGGAAGGGGTGCGAGGCAAGCGAGCCGTAGAGTGGCAGTTGGTGGACGAAGTCGTTCCTCGATCGCAACTGATGGAGTTGGCGTCGAGAAGAGCGCTCGAATTTGCAGCGCGTTCGACCGGATCCACGGATGATCACGGAATTTCGCTCACTCCGCTTTCGCGCACGATCGATGGAGAAACAATTCGATACGATCATTTGACGATCGAGATCGATCGTGACAATTCCACCGCTACATTTACTGTCGAGGGTCCACAGAATCCGGCGCCGCGAAGGGTCGAAGAAGCTCACGCGCTTGGAGCGGGCTTCTGGCCGTTGGCTTTTGCGCGCGAGCTCGAGGATTCGATCCTGCATCTGCGTTTCAACGAGGACACTATCCGGACATGGATCTTTCGCACGCGCGGCGATTCGGCGCTGGTGAAATCGTACGACGCGTTCCTCGGCGCAAACGCTGGTGACTGGCTGATCCGCGAAATCCGTCTCTACTTGAAGCGCACTCTGAAGCGGCTCGACGTCAGCTCACGATCGATCTTCGCGTTGATCGAACCGGGTTCGTGCTTTTGTGGAATTCTGCTGGAACTCGCGCTGGCAGCCGACCGCGCGTACATGCTGCGGGGATTGCGGGAGGGCGATGAGTCGAAGCCCGCGAGTATCAGCCTGACGGAAATGAATTTTGGCGCGACGCCGATGTGCAACGGCTTGACGCGCTTGGAAAGCAGATTTCAGAGCGAACCGGAGCGCGTCGAGGAATTGCGCGGCAGGATTGGCGAGCCGCTGGATGCATCCCAGGCCGATGAAAAAGGCCTCGTAACTTTTACACCTGACGATATCGACTGGGACGACGAGGTCAGGCTGGCAATCGAAGAACGCGCTGCGTTTTCGTCGGATGCGCTCACGGGAATGGAAGCGTCGCTGCGATTCGGCGGGCCGGAAACGCTAGAGTCGAAAATTTTTGCGCGTCTTTCAGCGTGGCAGAACTGGATCTTTCAGCGCCCTAACGCCGTCGGCGAAAAAGGCGCGCTCAAAATTTACGGCACGGGAGCCCGGCCAGAATTCGATCCGAGGAGAGTCTGATGCCGATCAATTATTCCGAGCGAATTCCAAATAATGTGAGTCTCGCCGACGACCGGCGACTGCAAAGAGCGCTCGAAGCGTGGCAGCCCGGGTTCCTGCAATGGTGGCGAGAGATGGGGCCCGAAAATTTCCAGGGCTGCGACGTTTATCTTCGCACCGCGACTTCGACTGACGCACAGGGCTGGGCCCAATTCGGATACGTCAAGATGCCGGACTATCGATGGGGTATTTTTCTGGCCGAGCCGGAACCTGATCGCAAGATTCCGTTCGGAGAGCACAAAGGCGAGCCGGTCTGGCGCGAGGTTCCGGGTGAGCATCGCGGAGTTCTGCGCCGCCTGATCGTAACGCAGGGTGACACCGAGCCCGCGTCAGTCGAGCAGCAGCGGCACCTTGGCAGAACCTGCCCGTCGCTGTACGACCTGCGCAATCTTTTCCAGGTCAACGTCGAAGAAGGGCGTCATCTGTGGGCGATGGTCTATCTGCTGCACGCCTACTTCGGACGCGACGGCCGCGAAGAGGCCGAGGCGTTGCTCCAGCGCCGGTCGGGCAACGCCGACAATCCGCGCATCCTGGGCGCGTTCAACGAGAAGACCCCCGACTGGCTGTCGTACTTCATGTTCGCGCATTTCACGGATCGCGACGGCAAGTACCAGCTCGCGAGCCTGGCCGAATCGGGTTTCGATCCCCTGGCGCGCACCTGCCGCTTCATGTTGACCGAGGAGGCGCATCATCTGTTCGTAGGCGAATCGGGAGTCGGTCGAATAATCAGTCGTACCTGCCAACTGATGAAAGAGCATAACACCGACAGAGTTGGTGAGTATGGTGGAATCGACCTCGCGATTATTCAAAAGTATATAAACTTTCATTACTCAGTATCGCTTGATCTTTTCGGATCAGAGCTATCGACTAATGCCGCTAATTACTACAGCTCGGGTTTGAAGGGCCGCTTCAAGGAGACGGACAGAGACGACGACCATCAACTAAAGCAAAGCACCTGCACACTATTGAAGCCGGTCAATGGAGTAGTCATTCAAACCGAGCAGCCGTCGCTGCTTGCGTTGAACGAGGTCCTTCGCGACTCCTACATAGCCGATTGCGAACGCGCTCTTGCGCGATGGAACAAGATTATCCGCGAAGCGGGAGTTGGCCACGAGCTGAAGCTGCCGCATCGGGGGTTTCGGCGCTCGATCGGTGAATTCGCAGGCGTCAACCTGACGCCGGAGGGAGAGATCCTACCGGCGGAGGAATGGGATCGGCGCAAATCGGACTGGATACCGACACAGGCCGAGCGCGAATTCGTGGCATCGTTGATGAAGCCTGTCACCGCGCCGGGGCAATTCGCCGGCTGGATCGCGCCGCCTGTGCGCGGAATCAACCATCAGGCGCTGGATTTCGAATACGTGACCGCGCTGCCGTCGAACTAAACTGCCGCTTGACTCTGGACTATAGTCAAGGGTCTATCGTGAGGCACAGATGACGATTGGCCGAGTAGCTAATGCGGCTGGAGTGAGTATCGACACGATCCGGTTCTACGAGCGGCAGGGTTTGATCGCGATGCCGCGGCGGAGTTTCTCGGGTTACCGGAATTACTCCGAAGACGTGCTCGACCGGCTGCGTTTTATCGGCGACGCGAAGCGTCTCGGCTTTTCGCTCAGAGAAATCAAGGAGCTGCTTTCGCTGGGCGTGAAATCGACGACGGAATGCGGGCCGGTGACGCGAAAGGCTGAAGCGAAACTGACCGAGATGAACGAGGAAATCAGCCGCCTGCAGCGACTTCGGCTCACGCTGCGGAAGATGATCGAGGAGTGCGGCGGAGAGTGTGTGCCGATGTATGCGTCGCGAGCCGCGATTGCGCGACGTCGAAAGTAGCACGGCGTCGAAAAAGGAGATCGCGATGGAAGTCGTAATTTATACGAACACAGGATGCTCGGCGTGCCATCAGGCGAAGGAGTTTCTCGCTCAGCACAACGTCAGCTTCGTCGAAAAGAGCATCGCCACTGATCCGTCTGCGCGCGACGAGCTCGTCAGCCTTGGCTTTCGCGCGGTACCAGTTATCCGGGTCGGCAACGAAACGATGCTCGGATTCAGCGCCGTGAAGTTAAGGAGGATGCTCGGACTCTAAAAGATCGCGCGTGAGGAAGTGTCATGAGCGATTCGTATCAGGTCAGTTTCGAAAATGAGTACGTGCGAATCGTGAACGTCACTATCCCGGCGGGACGGAAACCGGATGAATACAAGCTTGCCGCATTGCCGCTAATCCGGATCGATCTCGACTCGCGAAAGACGTGCTACGTCGATGAGGCGTCCCGGCAGGAGCTCGCGCGGCCGAGTGACGAGGCGATGCGTGAGATTCGAGTCGAGCTTAAAGCTGCACCCGCGACGACTGCGCTTAAGCTGGATGCCGTCCGCATAGATCCGGCGCGGTACAAAGTCGATTTTGAAAACGACAAGGTGCGAGTGGTTCGGCTCGGCTTCGGTCCGCGCGAGGAGGGCGTCATGGTCGAGCATCCGCCGCGCGTGTTGGCGACGCTTACCGATGTGTCGGTGAAACTCGCTTTTCAGGATGGAAGGACCGATGAGCGAGGCGCTCCGGCGGGCGTCGCGGCGTGGCTGGAAGGCGAGACGCTGCAGACCGAGAATGCGTCGGATCAACCGCTCGAAGTCGTGCTGGTAGAGCCAAAAAGCGCGCGCGGATTCTGATCGGCCTGCGCGGGCACAATCACATCCCGAGGCGCGCGAACTCGCCGCGCGTGATCAGTAGCGAACCAATACGTCGCGATGTATCCCGTCAGCAAGGCGAGAAAGCTGCTTTCCTCAAGCGCGCCTGCCAACCACGGAAAAGAGATCTGGAACGCAGTTGGTGGCGGGATCAGAAATCGGTTGAATGCGCGGAGTGACACCGCACTGAGAAAAAAGGAAAGCGCGGCCATCCAGATCGCTCGCGCGCTTGACCTTCCTTCCGACGCGGATGTTATCAGTTGCACGAACGGTATAGTCAGTAGCAATAGGTAGTGATGCCATGCGACGGGAGATAGCATGATCGCAGTCGCGATCCACAGTGAGTAGATTCTCCAGTCGGGATCAAACGGTTCGCGTCGTCAAGCGTCGCGCGAATAGCTATTCCAAGTACCACTAAGTCTGCGACGGCGATGCTCGAGCGCCTGATCCAATCGGTCGATGAGCCGGACGCGCTGCCAGCAAATATCCAGAACATCCGTGACACGAATGGACCGAGCGAAAGATTGTCGACGCGGTTTATCATTGAGTAGTCGGTCACCCACGATGCGCCGTGCACGAAGCTGAGGGTTTGCGTTAGCCCCAAAACCCCAACGGTCACGAACATCCCCGCTGCGATCCCGGCGGTCGCGAACGCGAGCGCACGCCACTTTTGCCGAAATGCAAAATAACCGAGCAGCACGAGAGGATACGCGCGCAGCAGTGCGGCCAATGCGATCAGCAGGCCGGCGTTACCGTCGCGCTCGCGTTTCATCGCGCGCATCGCGGCGACCATCAGCATGAGGATGATCAACTGCGATTGCCCCCAGTAGAAATTCAAATTGACCGGCGCCGACATCAGGATCAGTCCCGCCAGCAGCCACGCGGTAGGCTCGGAGAGTCCGCGCCGATGCGCCAGCAGCAGGTACATCGCGATCGCCAGTGACGCAAAGTTTATCGCGGTCCAGATCCAGAATGCGGTTCGCGGCCGCAAGTAAGTGAGAGGCTCGAAGCAAAGCAGAAACGGCGGCGTGTCAGAGGCGTGAATCAACAGGCCGGTCTCGAGGCCAAGCTGAGCGGCGATCGGCGTCAAGTCGGCGGGATAAGGATCGATGCGATGCCGGAGCGCCCATGCCGATTCGTATTTGTCCGAGAAGTCGCGACCACGCCATTGTTCGGGGAGCTTGGTCAAAGTTCCCGTCAGCATCAGTGCCGCGCAGATCCAAACCGCGACGAGGATCGCGGGCTGACGCATCGCTGCCGCGATTCGATCGCCGTTCACGATTCAAGTATGGGCAAACCACAGGCTGCGAGCCTACGAAAACGCTCGCCCTATTGAGTTATGTTGAGAACTCAAATGCCGGTTCGCTCTCGTTTGCAAACCGCTTGGCGTGGGTGCGACTGTTGTGAGAACTGAAAAACTGAAAAATGTGAATCGCATATGAAGCACGATTATTGGGAAATAGTACAGGCGATGCCGGCTGCGGAGATGGCGGATCTCATGCGGCGCTTCGAAGATCTGGGTCTCTACGGTATCTGGTCGCCGCAACTGCATTCTCCGCCGTTCGCGACATTGGCGGCCGCGGCGATGGCGACGAAGCGGCTTACGCTCGGATCGGGTATCGCGCTCGCATTCACGCGCAGCCCGATGGAGACAGCGCTGAATGCACTCGATATCGACAGGCTCAGCGGCGGCAGGATGGTATTGGGGTTGGGTACCGGTGTTCGCGAATGGAACGAACGCGCCTACGGAATCGAGTACGGCAAGCCGGTCGCGCATCTGCGAGAGATAGTGACCACGGTCCGCGCGATAATCGAGAAGGGGCACACCGGTGAGCTTGGCCAGATCGATGGCGCATATCATAAGATCGACCTGCGCGGTTTCAACATCGGCAGAAAGCCGGTGCGCAGCTCGATTCCGATCCACGTCCCCGCGCTATTCGAAAACACAGTCGTGCTTGCGGGAGAAGTCGCAGATGGATTGCTGGGGCATCCGGTATGGTCGCTGAAATGGATCGGCGAGCAGGCGGCGCGCCTGGAAAGGACGCTGGCGGCGAAGGCTCGCAAGCGGTCGGACTTCCACGTGAACCTGTGGAACTACGCGGCGATTGCGAACGATCGCAAGCAGGCGATCGATGACATGCGAGGCACCGTCGCCTTCTATTCGAGTATCGCGCAATACCAGAAATACTTCGCCGCTCACGGCTTCGGCGCGCAAACTATCGCGGTGACCGAGGCTGCAGCCCGCAAAGACACGGCCGCGATGCTGAAGGCGGTTCCCGACGAGATGGTGACGACGTTCGCGATCGCAGGAACGCCCGACGATGCGCGCGAGCGAGTCTCCAAAATGTGGGGATATGCGGATTCGATGACGATTTCGCCGCCGCAGTATTTCCTTGCGCCCGCGCGGATAGACGAATACCGCAGAGCGATTGTCGATACGCTCTACAAGTCTTGAGGCGAAGGTGCGATGAAATTCGGTTACATGCTGGACTTTCGTAATCCGCACGGTTCTGGAATCGGCGCGGCAGAGTTTCACGCTGCGATGCTGGAGCAGGCCGAGTACGCGGATCGCGCCGGGCTCGATTCGATTTGGCTCACCGAACATCACTTCGTCGATGACGGCTACCTGTCCGCGGTGATGCCCGCGCTCGCCGCTATCGCTGCGCGAACCAGGCGCGTCTCGATCGGCACTTACGTGCTGCTCGCGCCGTTTTACCATCCGCTGCGGCTGGCAGAAGATGCCGCCTTCATCGATGTCATTTCAAACGGGCGTCTGCGGCTGGGCATAGGCCTTGGTTATCGTGCGGAAGAATTCGACGGCTTTCAGATTCCAATCAAGGAGCGACTCGGCCGCACGCTCGAAACGATCGAGATACTGAAACGTGCTTGGACCGGCGAACCGTTCAGCTTCGAGGGAAAATATTTCAGCTTCCACGACGTACAGGTGCTGCCGCGTCCGATGAGCAAGCCTCATCCGGAGCTGCTGTGGGGCGGCATGAACGCGCAAGCGATTCGGCGTGGCGCGAAGCTGGGGTTGTCATTCGCATGCAACCTGGGCAGGCGCGAGGTCGAAATGTACCGCGACGCACTGCGTGAGTTCGGCAGGGACCCGGGCAAATACAACGTCGTGAACAATCGCGTCGTTTACGTCGCCGACAGTGAAGAGCAGGCCTGGAAGGAAATCGAGCCGGCCGCGATGTATCAGGCTGCTCTGAATGGCAAGTGGCTCTCGGCCGCGGCGCAAGGCGGCGCCAGTCCGATTCGCCCCGACGGCGAGCGAATTCGGCGCAACGCGGTCCTCGGCCCGCCGACGCAAGTGGCAGAGCGACTCGCGAAAATAATCGATTCGACTCCGATGACGGAGCTGATCCTGGCCACGCAGCTGCCGGGACTCGCACCTCGCAGGGCGATGCGGTCGCTCGAGCGATTCGCAACGGAAGTGCTGCCGATTCTTTCGAAGTAGGGAAGTCTCTCCGACTTGATCGTTAAGGCGCCGCCCCGAGAGTCGACCGCACCAGCGTCCGCAGGAAGCGATCGACTTTGTCCGGCGGACAGCGGGTGAATTTCAGCTGCGCGATCATGTGAGCTGAGCCGACGATTAGTCGCGCATCGTCTTCGGCGTCGTCGTCAACGACTGCGCGCTCGAGCCTCCAGCGGCGAACGGTGTTGGCGATGATTGCGACTATATTTTCCTGAAATTCCAGGTAGCGCGGCCAGATCTCTTCGCGTATCGCAGTGCTCCAATCCAGCCACACGCGCGCGTAGTCGGTGTGCGTCTCGACAGAATCGGCGAACGCCTTCGCATGGGCGAGCACGATCTGGGGAGCGGGGCCGTCACCCGAATGTATCGTCACCGTCATCTCGGTCAAAAATCGCGCGACCTCATCCAGCACAGCCATCACCAGGGCTTCGCGGCTCGGGAAGTAGAAGAACACGGTTGGGACAGAGACGTGAGCCTCCCGGGCGATCTCGGCGTGGTGCGCGCCGCCGAGGCCGCGCCGGGCGAACACGCGGATCGCGCACTCCAGTAGTTGCGGTCGTCGCTCGGCGGGATCGAGTCGTCGTGCCCGTGCACGTTTGGTTGATGATTTGCGTTCCACGTTTGTCATCTTATGGGCTATTGACAATAATATCAATATCGTCTAGATCTGAACGCAACAAAGTTCCGAGGAGGTTTCGCATGTCCCACGCATCACGTATCGAATCGCTGCGACCGCTACCACCTTCGCCTTCGATGAATGAAGAGGCGGTGGCTACGTACGAGTCCGAGTTCAAGCAGTACGCCACCAAGTGGGCCGAAATCCTCGATCGCAATGCGGAGCGGATGAAACGCGGTTCCTACTCGTTGCATTGGATGAACACTGACAAGGCGTCGTGGGGCAAGCGCGCGAAGCCCTCCTCGCGAGGACTTACCTACACCGACGTCAACCACGTGCCCGGCTACGGCGTGATTCCGGAGACGGCAACCTGGTTGAACTTCGCGGCGCGTGGCTCGGTCCGCGACGAGTACGCCGCCGAAATGCCGATCGTCGATAACTACACGCTCGTGAATCGCGACGAGTCGTGGGCAGACAACGTCGTGACGCTTTACGAGGAAGCGAAGGCGCGCCAGTGGAACGCGACCCGCGACATTCCCTGGAGCGAGCTCGAGCGGCTGCCCGACGATCTCGAGAAGGCGACTTGCCAGCTTTGCACTTTTCTCACCGAGGTCGAATTCGTCGCGGGCGACTTCCCGGCGAAGTGGCTGTACCGAATCCCGCAGGACTTCCTGGAGGTGAAGAGCTTCATCGTAACGCAGATGATGGACGAGGCGCGTCACCAGGAGGTCTTCCGCAAGCGTGCGATCGCGGGCGGCGGTCTGTTGCATGCATCGCCCGGTTTCGAGTGGGCGCTCAAGGCGATCATCGATGCGCCAACGCACACGATGGGAACCTTCCTGCTGAACCTGCTTGGCGAGGGCTTGGTGCTTTCGATTTTCCGCTCGGGCGAAATGATCGCCAAGACTCACGTCGACAAGGAAATCTTCCGACGCTGCCTGCAGGACGAGGCGCGCCACGTTTCTTACGGCGTGTTGGAACTCAAGAACTACCTCGACCACGCTCCCGATCGCGAGGCGGCCGTCGAAGAGATGCATCGGTTTGCCGACGTCGGCGAGCAGGTGATTCTCACATCCTTCACCGAGGCCGCGCTGGTTGAGCCCGTTGCGATTCTGCTCGGCGGCGGGCTCGACAAGATCGATCAGGGCATGGAAGGGCAGGGGCAGCTCTGGAAGATGTCGGTCGAGGAGTATCTGCAGCGATGCGATCGCGCTGGATTCAGCCGTCGCGAGCGCTGCACGATTCCGCTCGAATCTCCGTGGGAGCAAAACTGATGGAAGCACAGGCTCATACTGAACAGGCAACCAGCGCGATTGCATTTCCATCGAGCGAATGGTTTGAGCGACTCGCGCATTTGATGAAACTTAACCGCGCCCTGCATGAGCATCTCGGGTACATCGACTGTGTCGCGCAGTTCACCGTGCTCGACGGCGGTCTCGGCGCGAAGCCGTGGAGCGTGCAAGTCACGTTTGAGGAATTCGATGCGATCGACGTGCGCGAAGTCGGCCCGGGTGAGGTCGTGCGCGCCGACTTCACGCTGGAGGCATCGCTGGCGACGTGGCGCGAGATGATCGAGGTTATCGCGCGGGGTCACGGGCGGCCCGATCTCACCCATACGCTCAACTATCTGAGCCATCCCGGAACGCCGATTCGCGTTTGGTCGGAAGATCCGCTGCGCAAGGATCTATTCTTTCGCTACAACCAGAGCCTGCAGGAATTCATCAACGCGTCTGCCGCTTTTCGAACAATCTTCGAGGGCTAGCTAATGGCGCACAAGCCGGGACACTTCTATATCGACGAGACCTGCATCGGATGCGGTGCCTGCGATCACGCGTGCCCCGGCAAGGTCGATGCGATCTACCGCGTGGAAGACGACTTCCTGGGACGATTCGCGATCGTGCTCGAAGAGTGCATCGACTGCGGCTTCTGCGTTCCACTGTGCCCGGTGGATTGCATTCACGATGCGCGCAAGGAAGGCATCGTCGAGGGCAGCGGCGGATACACTCGAATCAAGGAACTTCAGGCCTGGGCGCGTGCCCGCGCCGTTTGAGCGGCCCTTTCACGGGCGCTGGGAGATGAATGTACCGCGATCGTGGTCCGGGTGGCTGAACGTGATCTCCAGCGTTCGCAGGAAGGTGTGAAGCCCGGCGTCCTGGATTGGCAGCACGCGCGTTCTCGCCTGACTCGTTGTGGTGTGAGTGCCAATAGCCCGGGGGAGTGACAAAGCTCGCGCCCGGTTTCCAGTCCTGGCGCTGCCCGTTTTTGATCATCCCGTCGGCGCCGAGCTCGGTCCCGATCATTGTGTAGCAGCCAGGTTTGCAGTCGATTACGAAATCCAACGCCACCGATTCGTGACGATGGGGGAATTGCACTTTGCCTTTCGGCAACAGGCCAAACATCGCCCAAAGGGTGTGCGTGATGGTTCTCGTCTGCGGAAAATTCTCGTTGGCAAGCAGCACACTGACGCGGTTTGCTTTGGATGTTACCGGGTCGTTGGCGATCTCTTCGAGCTTGGCCTGCGCTCGTTCATGCCGGAAAAGCGTTGGGGCAAAGCGCGGTACGGTCGGCGCGACACCTAGGTAGCGAAGCAGCGGCGCGTCATGCACCCAGTAGAGACCGGCCTCGCTGTCGCTGTGATGAAGCGCGTGGTCGTGCGCCGGGAGCACGATGAAATCGCCTTTCTCCCAGAAAATGGAGTGCCCGCAAGCATCGGTGCGGCCCTCGCCGCGGTAGACGAAGAACAATTGGCTGGTGGCCTCGACGGAGGTCTGAATCGAACCGCTGGCGATGCGGATAAAATTCGCGCACAAAGCCGGACTGGTTGCGGGCGATGGGCAGCCAAGTTCCTCGCTCAAGTCGAGCGGCTGGAGGCGCGTCGGGCCGGAATCGAAGAACTCGGGCGAAAAAGCCCGGCAAGGAACCGGGCCGATGATCTTCTGATAGATCGGGTTTGCAGCCGAGGCATAGTCGTAATAGAGCGCGTCCTTGGTCAGGATCGGGTCATTCAGTTCAACAGCGAGGTTTTTCACGGCACCGAGTGTAGGTGGAAAATTTCACTGTTGAAAGGGATTTTCGCCCAACGCCTACTTCAGCGCGGAGAAGTTGGTCGGTGTCAGGATCGAATTGCTGAACGACGCGATTAGTGCGCCACCTTCCTCGCTCCTGGTGCGCAGCGCGATCCATTCCGGGTCCGCCTGAAATGCCGCAAATTTCTTCTGGCGCTCGTCGAGCGAATCCCACTTCAGCGTGTAGTAAAGGTCCGCGTTCGATTCGCCGATCACTACCGTCCAGAAGCCAACTTGCTGGATGCCATGCTTCTCGAACAGCTTAACGGTCCCAGTCTCGAAACGCGCCACCACGGCGGGCAGCTTGCCGGGCATACAATGATAAATTCGCAGTTCGTATAGCATCGGAACTTCAATCCTCCACCGGCAGGGTAGCGCTTAAAAAGCCTGCGTGGCCAGTCGAATCCGTAGATCAGCGCGACGAGCCCGCAAGAAATCTCGCCAGATGATCTGAAACGAGCTGGCGCTGTTCGATTTGCGGCACGTGGCCGGCTTTTTGAATCATCTCAACGCGCGCGTTGGGAATCAGGGCTGCAAATTCCGCTGCGTACGACGGCGGCACCAGCGCATCCTGCGCGCCCCATAGCACGAGAGTCTCCGCCTTGATTCGCCTGAGCCGCCGCTTCAGCCCGCGCTCTGGAATGGGATGGATAAAATGCGAGGTGCTTGCTAGCGCGCCAAAGCGATTCACGATCGCAGCGTTCATCGCCTCACGCTCGGACGGCATCGCCAACTTAGCTTTGACTTCCGGCTTCGATGGATCATTGAACAGCAGCTTCACCAGCTTCTCCGGTGAAACCAGCAAATGGTCCGCGACGGGAGCGTCGTCATGCCATAGTCCCATCGCGTCGATCAACACCAGCTTGCGCACGCGATCCCGGAACGTCGCCGCGTATTCCGCCGCGACCATCCCGCCGAACGAATGCCCGATCAGATCGACCTGCTCAAGTCCGAGACGATCAAACAGGTCGTCGTAGTAGAGAACCAGATCGGGGAACCCATCAAGATGATCGAGATCCTCGGTCACCTCCGCACCGGCATGCGCGGGTGCATACACTCGGCGATGCGCCGCGAGGTCGTCGAGGAATCCGTCCCACTCCTGGCCGAAGGGACCGTGAAGATAAACCACAGGCGCGCCTTCGCCCTTGATGATCACCGGGTTGGCCGCGAAGCCGCCCGGCAGCTCGATACTCTGCGCCGTCTGCGTATTCATGCCTGGACCTTTGCTTCCCCGTTGGCGGTTTTGACAGCAGGCCGCGCGACGTGAGGCTGATTGCGCGTCGCGCCCTGCGGCCACCATCGATCGGCGTACCCTTCCTTGTCCCAGATGCCCTTGATCTTCGGCAGCACCTTCTCAGCGAACAGTCCGGTGCTATACGCAGTCAGCTCTGGATCCATCGATTGAATTTGCAGGATGACCATGAGATGGCCGACGCGGATATTGCGAACGGCTTCTTCGATTTGCGAGGCGACGGTATCGGGACTCCCGCCGATCACCATCCGCGAATCCTGCACGAGCTGCTTCCAGGTCGCTTCGTGCGGCTTGAAGTCGAAGGTGAACGCGCTGGCGCCTCGATGGCTCAACTGAAACTCGAAGCTGCGCTTGGTCATGAAGCCCGGCACGTTGCCGAAATGCGGCGCGACATAGAGCGACTTCGAATAGAAAGTTGCGCAGATGTTTCAGGTAGATGCGCTCCGCTTCCGCGTCGGTGTCGGCGACGACGACCAACTGCGCGAATCCGGCGCGGTATGGATTATCGTCCATGCCGGCCTTCTCGACCGAGTCCCAGTACCCGTCCATCAGCACCTTCGCGTACTTGTGGCCCATGAAGCTAAGGTAGCTGTAGGTGTAGTCGTTGTCGGTCGCGAACTTCCACGTCTCGACCGAGCCGCCACCGGCGAGCCAAATCGGAGGATGCGGCTTCTGCAGCGGCTTCGGCCACGGGTTGACGTAGCGCAGCTTGTTGAATCGTCCGTTGAACGCGAACGGCCCGGGCCGCGTCCACGCCTGCTTGATCAGATCGTGCGCTTCATAATATCGCGGCCGCACCTGGGTCGGAGGAATTCCGTAGCAGCCGGTGGTATCCATCGGCGAGCCAACCGGGAAACCGGCCACCAGTCGTCCACCGCTCAGGCAATCCAGCAGCGCGAATTCCTCGGCGACGCGGATCGGCGGATTGTACAGCGGAAGCGTGTTGCCGAGGATCACCAGCGCAGCATTGGATTTACGCCGCGCGAGCACCGTCACGATCATGTTCGGCGAAATCGGAAAGCCGTAGCCATTCTGATGATGCTCGTTCAGGCCGAGGCCGTCGAAGCCGAGGTCGTCCGCCATCTCGAGTTCGTCAAGATTCCAATGCAGATACTTCGCGACTTCCGGCGAATGGCAAAGCTCGTCGTTGGGCGGCGTCACCCAGATGCTCTCGTAGCGATCGCGGAAATCATCGGGCAAGTCGCGATATCCCTGCATGTGAAACCAAATCGTTTTCATGGGCTCATTCCTTTTCTCGGCATCCCGAGTGGGCGGTTTCTGCGCTCAGCCGGTTTCGACTGTCGAGTCCCGGCGCGCGCCGCGGCGGCTAAACCTTGCAGATATGAATCAAGCGCTTTGGCGACAAATCCTTCGGGCTCGAATCCGAGGGCATCAACCAGGTACTCGCGATCGCGCGTGACCATGAACGCGCCGTTGAGGATCGACCAGATCGCGACAGTCACTCCCGTGGGTCCCAGGGAATCGGCGACCAGGCCTCCATCGAAAGCGCGCTTCACGCTGCTTTCGAACAGGCGAAATACTTCCCGTCGGATCCTCGCACCGCGATCGAACGCCCTGATTTCCGATGACCGCCGAAGTCGCTTTCTGATCTCGTAGTAGGGGGTGGGCTCGCTGAGCAGGATCGGATCGGCGGATTCGCGCAGATACTCGATATAGACCTGCGCCAGGGTGCGAATCTCGTCGAGCGGCTTCAGGCCGCGCGCTATCACTTCGCGATAACCGGTTCCGAGTTGCGTGCCGCGATCGGCGCAGAGGTTCAGATAGACTTCGTCGCGCGAGGCGAAATGCAGGTAGATAGTTCCGACCGCAACGTTGGCCTCGCGCGCGATCATCTCCATCGTGGCGTTTTCGACTCCGCGGCGGGCAAAGACACGCGCCGCCGCCGTCATGATGCGCGCGCCACGAGCGTCGTTCTCCGCCCGCCGCCGCTCGCGCACCTCGAGCGACACCCGCATTCGGGCTCCATTTCGTGAACTCACATTCATGAATCTGCATTCACGCTATACTGTGGGTCCGCCGAATTGTCAAACCCGCATAGCGTTGTCGCTAAGCAGAAGCCGCCAGGCTGCGGCGTCGACTGAGCAGCAGCTCGACATCGAACTTGAACATCTTCGCCGCGTTCAGCCCGAGGATCTTCGCACGTGCGCCATCGCTCAAATGACCCATCTCGCGTTCGATCGCTTCCGCCGAATGAGGCCAGGTTCCTTCGGCATGCGGATAATCATTGGCCCACATGAAGTTGTCGACCAGCCTCCACTTCTCCGCGAGCTCGAGCCCGGCCTGATCTTCCTGAAACGTCGCCGCGCCGTTGCTCCTGAAATACTCGCTGGGCAACTGCTTGAGCTTCGGATACGCCCATAGGTGATGCTTGCGATACGCCTCGTCCATCGCGTCGAGTGCCCACGGCACCCATCCGATGCCACTTTCGACCGCGGCAAACTTGAGCTTCGGAAATCTCTCGAGCACGCCCGATCCGCACAGGCTCGCGACCGGCTCGATCGTGGGCGACAGCGAATGCGACACGTAATTGATCACGGCGCCGCCTTCCTTCCGCGCCGCGCGCGGATCGCGTCCGGTCGAGACGTGAAACGTGATCGGTAGATCGCAATCGACGATCGCCGCCCACATCGGATCGTAAACCGTCAGATTGTAATTGGGGTCGCGCGAGTCGTGGCCACCGAAGACCGGCTTGCACGGGAGCGTCAGGAATCGGAATCCGAGCTTCGCGACGCGCTTGATTTCCTCGATCGCGAGCGCGACGTCCGACGTCATGATAGCGGCGGCGGGCGACATGAAGTCGTTGTACGCGCCGTACATCTCCCACGCGAAGTCGTTCCACACGCGGCACTGCGCCATCCCGAACGCCGGGTCCTTGGTCGCGAACATCATCAGGCCCTTGTTCGGGAAAATGATTTCCGCGTCGATGCCGTCGCGGAGCTGATCCTGAATTCGTTCCTTGGGATCCGCGCCGACCCGGCCGCGCAGCCGGTCCTCGCTGTTATCGCGTGGCACGTCGCCGATCATGCGTGCACGCACGCGCGACTTGCCGACGCCCTCGGCCACGAACCACTTCTCGCCGTTCGCATCGACTTCCACGTGCGGCAGGCGATCGCGAAACTTCGAATCGATTCGCTCGCGCCAGAGATTTCCGGGCTCATTGGCGTGGCAGTCCGCCGAAATCATCAGGTACTTGTCAGGGTCGCCGGGTCTCGCCGTGCGCGTCCATCCTTGATGCCCGGGAGTTTCGATACGATAGCGATTCTTCTCATCCACTTCGTAGTGGGTTTGTTCCATGATGACCTCACCAAGAAAACTATTATCGGTCCGCCTTGACTGCCATGCGTTTAGCACCGATTTTTGAAACTATTGGTTCAACCATTGCCTTTTACGACCATCGGATCGAAGATGTCAAACGCGCTGCCGGTAAGTCCACCGGCGCGACGGGAGGCACACGCATCATGGACCGACTCAAAGGAAAAATCGCACTGATTTCCGGCGGCGCTCGTGGCCAGGGAGCAGCCGAATCGAGACTGTTCGTAAGCGAAGGTGCGAAAGTGCTGATTGGAGATGTGCTCGATCGCGAAGCCCGCGAGCTCGCCGAAGAAATCAACCGCCGGGCCGGATCGCGCGCTGCGCTTGCTATGCATCTTGATGTGACCCGGGCCGCAGATTGGCGCTCCGCGCTCGACGCGTGCGAGCGCGAGTTCGGCGGACTCGACATCCTCGTCAACAATGCCGGCATCCTCAACTTCAGCCGAATCGAAGATACCAGCGAAGAGGAATGGGACAGCGTCGTCGCGGTGAATCAGAAGGGCGTATGGCTGGGGATGAAGACCGCGGTCCCGGCGATACGCAAACGCGGCGGCGGCTCGATCGTCAACATCTCTTCGATTTACGGATTGATCGGCTCCGGCGGCGCCGCCGCTTATCATGGCACCAAGGGCGCCGTTCGCGTTCTGAGCAAAGTCGGCGCGGTGCACTATGCCTCCGATGGCATCCGCGTCAACTCGGTGCATCCCGGCGTGATCAAAACGCCGATGACCGACGTCCTGCCGCAGGATCAACTCGAGGCGATAGCCGCGATGGCCCCGATGAAGCGCGCCGGCACGCCCGAAGAAGTCGCCTACGTGGTGTTGTTCCTCGCCTCCGATGAAGCGTCGTTCGTGACCGGCGCGGAATTCGTCGTCGACGGCGGCTACACAGCCGTATAGCGGTGATCGGACCCCTAATTTGATTCCTTCCGCGCTGAAAATCGCACCTTGTCAAGAATTTTGGTGCCGAGGGCGGGACTTGAACCCGCACGTGGTTGCCCACGGAGGATTTTGAGTCACCCGACAGATAGACGGCAATGCGTCACAATCTGTCATTATCGAGCACAACCAACGGTTATTTCGATCCAGCGGGATCCTCAAAATGCCCGTTCAGACCCATAGCGCTCGATAGAACAGCCAAAGTCGAGCCAAAGTCAGAGGCGATCCGGCCGCCTTCGATCGCCGTCAATTCCGAAACACAAATCCGCGTCAACTCCGGGCGGCGATCTCGCCAACGCGCGCACGATCGCCGCACGCGATCGTACTCGTGCGCCGACGAATTATCTCGCGCGATCTCGGGAAGTTCAATGAGGTGCAGCATGGCCGCCAATCTTTACGTCGAAGCGCGTCGAGAGTGGGACGAGCGATACTCCGATCTCGTTCTCGGCAAACGCAACTGGCAGGTAGCGGCTGGCGGGCTGCTTCTGCTTGCGCTGATTCTCGCTAGCGGAATGGTCGGCTGATCAGCCGAAGCCGCTACATTCCGTACGTCGTTGAAGTCGACAAACTCGGTTACGCGCTCACCGTCCCGCAGCCGCTGACTCCCGCATCCGTTCGGGATGTAACCACGCGAATGCAGCGCTACGAAGTCGCGGCTTTTATCCGCAATGCGCGATCAGTCACCAGCGACGCGCAGGTCGAGCATCAGATGCTCAATTCGCTGCTCGCGCACGCACGCGGAGCGGCGGACAGATTCCTCGACGCCTGCTACCACTCCGACGGTTTCACGCATAACCCTTTCAAGCCTTTATAGGCCGCCTCACCGCGAAGGCATCGCGCTGTTGGAGCATGGCGCCCTCGCGGATCTCTTTGGCCATGGGAAGGGTCTCGGGGGTTCGAATCGCCCCCTCTCCGCCAAAGCAGTCCTCAAATTTCGGGTTCGATACGGTAAACTCGAAAATAGTGCGCATGCTCGCGCATTTTCTTCGACTTAAGGGCACCGGAGAGGATCAGATTCGGCCGTCAGCAGCCGACTCATGCTCGATTCTCTCTGTCGAGAACCGAGACAGTGCCCTTCTCGCCGGAGTTTGCTGAACCTGCGACGCATAACCTGTTCCTCCTTTGGCCCGCTTTCGCTCCTGAAGCTTCGTTCTCCGTTTGGGTCGAACTGGAATCGATCGGGCCAGCCCTTGATCTAGCGGGTTCGGAATCACCGTACCAATACCAGACGAGGCCTTGCGCCTCGCGGACCTGATGCGTCGGCAAGTCGAATTCGGGCGGCACCGGCTGGCTTCCGCCATTGGCGGGGATCAGCACGCATCGGCCGTCGGAATCGAAGCGCAGTCCATGGAATGGGCATACCAGGCAATCGTCGCGGACTCGTCCGAGGCTCAGTTGCGCGGCGCGATGAGGGCAGCGGTCGGTCATGCACACGGCGGAGCCGCTACTGTCGCGCCACAACACCTGCCGCTCGCCGAGGCGCGTGATGCCGACGGGTTTGCGCCGTCTCAATTTCGAGCTGTCAAAGATCGGGTACCTCTGATTCGAAATATAGTCATCGGGAGTCATTGCTCCTCCTTTGAACCGGATCGGCATCAGGGCTTTGGCGCTACGATTTGGACGAAAAGATGCGATCGCCCTAGAAGGCGCCCACGAGGCCCAAAACTCCGAAACACAAGATGAGCAGTAGCATTCCGGTGCGGAGGCCATGCGCGGCCCATTCGCGGCTGGTGATTCCCAAGCGGCTGGCCGCGACGATGTTCGGTATGTTGCCGGGAATCAGCATTCCTCCGCTGATCAGCAGGCCAAGCATCGCAAAGCGCTGCTGATTGCGGCTCAGCGCGGGCCCGATCTCCACCGCGGCAAGTGTCGCATTGTCCACCACCGCCGAGATCGTGTTGATCCAGAATAGCAACTCGCCCGGAAGGTGACGGACGTAAGCGTCCACCACAGGCCTGAGGCCGGCCGAAAGTCCGACCAGCCCGACGATGAAAATATAAACCTTGCCCGCCCGAATCAGCACGGGCGCCCACGAATCGCTCTCCGCGACGAGATGGAGCGCGGACCGGCCTTTTCCCTCACGGAGGAAGAGGGTGGGTATCGCGACCAATACGATTCCCGCGATCACGAACGGACCAAGAAGTCGCGCCAGGTACCAGAAGTCGGCATGCAGCGCGGCCAGAACCAGCGTGCTGGCCGGCATCCCCAGAGGCGTCGTGACCGCGCCCAGCCCGATCGCAAAGCACCCGAAGACCGTGGCGGCAATCTCAGCAGACCTATCCATCTTCAGCAGTGAGATGGCCTCTGCGAAAACCAGTGCCGCCACGACCGCGGTGATGAAGCCAGCCAATAGGCCGAGGACGATCATCAGGCCAAAGCATAACCAGCGCTGGCCGAGCACTCTGGTCGCCTCCGAGAGGAGGCGGTCCAGCCGCTTTTGCATCAGGCGGAACGCGATCCCGAACCCAAGGACCGCCGAGGTTAATGCTATCGGCTCGCTCAAGGCGGTTCGCACCAGCGTGGAACTGAGTTGCCCTGCCATGGCAGAGACGATCGTCCCAGCGACCAGAAAAAATAACTCGACGTTGCGTTCGACCGGCTTTACAAGGATTGGGCCGAGCAGAACCGCAAGGATCGTCAAGCAGGTAAGGACCGCCGCAATCATATCGCAACAGACTAATGCAGCAATGACGAGTCCGTGCAAACACCGGAAGCACTTGACCTTTTTTGGCCGACGTAGGGAGCGTCGCGCTTTCAGCGGGCCAAACTCCCGGACCATCCCAGTTCGCGGAGGATCGGCTGGAGTCGCGGTCCCGACCGAGATTGCTGGTTGGAGACAGAGGTCAGGGTTTCGCCGTGATCCACTCCAATGTACAGAGACGACTCGGCTCTCCGGGGAATCCCCCGAAGAGCCTCTAGCAACTGCGAACCAAAATTGTGACGCTTTGCAGAATGAAGTGGCCGAGTTTTAAAGACTGAATGTTTGGAAAGCCCAGCAGTCAAAAACCTGCGATTTAAGCGCTGTTTTTTCACGGGCATGGTTCCTGCTCATTGTCCGGATGGAGGCGACCAAACCAAACAAGCGGGTATGAAGAAAATAGAAGCAGTAGTGAAGCGCTCGGCGCTGGACGATTTCCACCGATGCGCCAAGCAGCTCGGAATCCTCGGCTTTGATTTATCTGAGGACCGTCCCAAACGTGGGGGAGCACAAACCCTCGCGACGCCCAACGAAGCCACTCCGCAGACTGCGTCGAGGATAAAAGTAGATTTCGCGGTCCTCGACGAAGAGACCAAGCCCACCGTTCACGCCGTGCTCGAATCTGTCCATCCCGAGAGCATCGCAATTTTCAAATTCGATCAGGACACACAGCCGCAAACGTCAACGCGGCGCAATCAACCCAAAAAGCCTAAGAGTCAGCCTTAGGCGAAACGGTCGATTAGCTATCTGGGTGAACCGGCGATGATCGGTTTGCACGAAATCATTATTGTCTCGCTGCTGGGACTGCTGACGACGTCCTCGTCGATGGTCGGCGCGGCGCTCGGCCTGTATGTGCCGCTCTCCAAGCGCGTGCTCGCTTGCGTGCTGGCCTTTGCCGCCGGCGCACTCATCAGTGCGTTGGCGATAGAGCTGGCGTTCGAGGGCGCCCAGGAATTGCATAGCCAGGGATTCAACGCCAACGCGTCAACCGCGTTCATCGGCTGCGGCTTCGCGCTCGGCTCGGTCATCTACTATTTCACTTCATTGTTTCTCGATCAGAAGGGAGCGGCGATACGCTACCCGACGCGATTTCGCGAGTATGCGTTGGGACAGAAGCAGAAGGATGCGAAGGAAACGATTCAGCTGCTATCGAAATGCGATCTGCTGCGCCATCTGCCGCCCGAAGAGGTAGAACGAATCCTGCCCTGTGTCCGCAACCGTCATCTCGAAGGCGGCGAGGTTCTCTTTCGTGCCGGCGATGCAGGTGACGCGCTCTATATCGTGGCGCGCGGTAAAGTCGACGTTTTGTCAGGCGCGGTCGGAGAGCCTCGCAACGGGTGCGTGGCCGGGGAAAAGCTCGCGGAGCTGGGCGAGGGACAGGCGTTCGGCGAGATGGCGCTGCTCAGCGGCGAGCCGCGAACCGCGACGATTCAATCAGCCGCCAAAACCGACCTGTTGGAAATCGGCCGGGAAGATTTCGATCGTCTCCTCGTAAGAGACCATCAGCTGGCGACCGCTGTGGAACGGCTGAGCCACCAAAGAGCGATCAAGAATCTGAGTGCGGGCGCCGGTAATCCTTCGCGATGGGCCAAGGTCGCTTCCAGTAATCTCGAGCATCTAAGCAGGAGTGAAGCTGAGAAGATGCTGGTCGAGGCCGGCCATGGAGCGGGGATGGCAATCGTTCTTGGAAACATTCTGGATACGATTCCTGGATGTCTCGTGATCGGTGCGAAGTTCGCCGGCCTGGCGACGCTGTCGATAACGCTGATCCTGGGAATGTTCATCGGTGGAATCCCGGAGGCAGCGGCCAGCGCCTCGATGCTGAAGCGGGCCGGGTACCGGCCCTTCGCTATTTTTGCACTGTGGTCAGCGGTTCTGGTGGCGGGAGTCGTGGCCGCCGCCGCAGGCAAGGTATTCGTCGGATCCGGGTCTCACGTGGCGATTTTTTCGCAGGCGGTCGCGGGAGGCGCCGTGCTCGCAGTGGTTGCCCACGCGATGATTCCGGAATCGATCCATGAAGGCGGCTCGCTGGTCGTGCTGCCGACCGTCGCCGGCTTTCTGTTCGCGTTATGGCTCGCGCTGGCCCAGTCGTTCGTGTGAATGCCGGGAGCGTGCCCCTCAACTGAGAGCTCAATCGAGATGGTACCGTTTTCGCTTGTGCCACAACGTAGAGATGCAGATACCCAGTGTCGCCGCGGCATCCTCGAGAGTTGGTGTCAATGCGAGAACGCGCCGGATGTGCTCCTGCTCCATCTGCTCGAGCGTCGAACGTTCGGGCAGGTTTCCGTTCCGTGGAGCGCTCGATTGAAAAAGGATGTCGGGCAAATCTTCCTTGCGCAGCGTCGCGCCGCGGCTCAGCACGACTGCGCGTTCGACGGCATTACGCAATTCGCGGATGTTGCCCGGCCATGAGTAGGCGACCAATGCTTGCCGTGCTTCGTCCGAAAACTGCAATCCGAGGCGGCTGTTGCGAGCGGCGGCCTCAGCGAGAAAAAACTCGGCGAGCGGCAGAATATCTTCGGGCCGTTCGCGCAACGCGGGCACGCGGAGGCTGATGACATTCAACCTAAAGTATAAGTCGCTGCGAAATCGCTCTGCCTTGATCTCCAGCGAAAGATTGCGGTTGGTAGCTGCGATGATACGGGCGTCGACTTTGATCGTCTGCTCTCCACCCACGCGTTCGAAACGCTCATCCTCCAGGAAACGCAGGAACTTGGATTGCAACGCGGGCGTTAGCTCTGCGATTTCGTCGAGGAATACCGAGCCGCGATTTGCCGCCTCCAGCCGGCCAGGCTTGTCCTTTATCGCACCGGTAAATGACCCTTTCATGTGCCCGAAGAGTTCGCTTTCCAGCAAATGTTCCGAAAGCGTCGTGCAATTGACGATGACGAACGGCTGCTCACAGCGTGAACTCCATTCGTGGATCTGTCGTGCGAGAACGTTCTTGCCGGTACCGCTTTCTCCAGTAAGCAGAATTGTCGCGTCGCTCGACGCCGCAGCATAAGCGGTCTCTATCAGAGTGCGGAAGAGAAGACTGCCGCTTGTCAGCAGTGGTACGCCATCGATCGAATTGCGCAAGGTGCGATTCGCGGTGCGGAGTCCCTTTACTTCGAGCGCACGCTCGACCGCGTGCTGAATTTGCTCCAGCGAGAATGGTTTCGTGACGTAGTCGTAAGCGCCCGCTTTCATCGCTGCCACGGCATTCTGAATCGTGCCGTAGGCCGTCATCAAAATCACGATCGTGTCCGGAAATTTGGCTTTGATCGCGTTTAGCAGCTCAAGGCCGTTCATCTCGGCCATTCGCCAATCACTGAGAACAAGATCGAACGCCCCATCGCGATTCATTAGGGCGAGTGCCTCGCGTCCACTCTCAGCTATCGCGATCGCATGTTCACGGTACCCTAGGAAGCGACCGAGAGTGTCGCGGATGTTCTTTTCATCGTCAACGATGAGCAGTTTTGCCATCTAGATGCACCGCGAGTGCGGCAGCTGGACTACGAACGTGCTGCCCTGAGCTGAGGAATCCAAAAAGATGCGACCCCTATGTGATTCGACGATTTCCTTGGCGATCGCCAGACCTAGAACGGTGGGACCACCCTCAAATCCGTCCGGAGTCCACGGACTGTTTTGTTCAAAAACAAAGTCGCTGATTTCGAGCGGAATCCCCGATCCGCTAGACACCGATAGCCGCAGAAATTGCCCTGAGCGAGCGGCGGAGACTTCAACCGAACCGCCTTCTGGAGTGTAGCGCAGCGCGTTGCCGATCAAAGTCGAGAGCACCCAGGAAAGCTTCACTGGGTCGCCATAAGACTCGAGTCCCGTTCCGACATGTATGCGCAGTGCGACTTGCTTTTGTGCGGCCTGCAACGAAAACATTTTTGTAACCGAGGTTACGAGCTTGGCAAAATCAAAGGTGACGTTCCGGACTGCGATCGAGCTGGTTTCATCACGAGTGATGTTCAGAAGACTGTCGGACAGATTACGGATGCGAGCCAAATCCTCGACCACTGTTTCGATGATTTCATGCTCCGTCGGATCCTGCAGTTTTCTCTGAAGCAATTCGATTGCGAGAGATAACGACGTGAGCGGCGTTTTGAGTTCGTTAGACAGCGTGGCGATGAGGTTCGCGCGTGCACGTTCCTTGTCGCGAAGATAAGTCATGTCGTGAAGAGTGATCATGGTGCCGAGCACGGTTCCATCTTCGAGCCGCAACGGCGCAGGCTTAAGGAGATAAGTATGATCGCGGCCACGAACGTGCAGACTTACTTCTGCCTGCTGTTCGCCGCCTGGATAGGCGAGAGCTCTCCGAAGGGCGACCCGGACGCTCACGTAATGACTGTTGTCTTCGTCAAGACCGAAGAACGAGCGACCCAGAATTGCTCTGCGCTCCATACCAAGTATCAGTGCAGCTTGCTCGTTGAGATTGGTAACAACCGCGTCGATGTCTATTAGTAGCACCGCGATATCGAGACATTTCAGGATTGCTGCGGTTTTGTTGTCTTCGTCGATACTAGCTGTGGACTTCATTCTGGGACCTCGCCCAATATTAGGGTTGAGGTACTCATTAGCTCACGGCAACCAAACAGAGCCGACAGCAAGAAAGTAAGGGACTTCTAGTCGGACTTCATATACTACTACACTGGCCCTGGCTCAAAAGATCACTACCTTACGCTGGAGGCGCGCCAAAGTGTTTGCGCAGCTCCAGATTTACTTCGAGCACGTTCACCATCTTCTCGCCGACCAGGCCATAGAACGGAGCCGAGACATCACCCTGCAGTATCTGTTCGATCTCGGTGCGAATCTGAGTTTGATCCCGCTTGGTGTCCTTGGCCCACGCGGAAGATACACGATCCAACTGATACTCTGCGTTTTGGAGCGTGATATTGGGATCGAGTCCCGAGCCAGAGGTCGTAACCATGTCTCCTGGCACGTCCTGCAAGTCTGCATCGGCGTGATCCTGGCGCCACATGTCGAAGAAGTTTGACTGGATGTCGGAACCGTCTTTGACTGGTTCGATTACAGTTTCCGTCTTGCCATCTTTGGTCTGATGCTGCACCGCTGACGGAAATTTGCCGGGGTTCTCCTTGGAGAAACTCTCGAAGAACACTATCGCCAGATCGGCAGACTTAGGCTCCGGTGTACCAGGATTGTCCTTGATGAACTGCTGAACCTCTTTAGTATGAGTCTTGCCCCAGTTTTGTACGTACTTGTCGTGCGTCGGATCAGCATTGACCCATGCCGTCGCAACAGCGTTGTGAGCGTCCGCCCACTGCGCAACGATATGCGGCTGACCGCCGAAGCTGTCCTGTTGAAACCAGGCTTCGATATCGGGCGCTACAAGTTGGCCCGCCTTTGGTCCACTCTTGTACTTCACGATAGGACCTAATTGCTGCGCCACGCGATTGCGCAACATATAGTTGGAGGCGGCCAACGCGGATGACGAGGACGCCGACCCATCATAGGACGCCGCCGAAGGTCGCGGCTGAAAGTACTCGTCTTTGGTGAAGGGTTGGGCGATCATGCGCGAGCCCACCGGCTTGCCGTCTGGCCCCATGAGCATGCTGCCATTGGCCTCGAACGAAAACAGCGTCTGCCCTATAGCCCACAGCGCTAGGGGATATATGATACAGCAAATAACTACTGCGAAAGTTAGTAACCAGAGACTTTTCGATAGGTAGCGCGACATTGTATTACTCCTTCAGTTCACGCCGCTTAGACAGTCAGATGCAGAGCGACCAAAATCAAGTCAATCAACTTGATGCCCGCGAACGGCATCAAAACGCCACCTAATCCCCAGATGAGCAGGTTTCTTCGCAGGAGAGCGTCAGCTCCGAGTGGTACGTACTTGACGCCTCTCAATGCGACGGGGATGAGCGCCGGGATGATGAGCGCATTGAAGATGACCGCCGACAATATCGCCGAAGTGGGCGAGTGTAGATGCATGACATCCATCGCTACGAGCCATGGCAGCGTTCCCGCGAACAGGGCAGGGACGATCGCGAAGTACTTGGCGACGTCGTTTGCAATCGAAAACGTCGTGAGCGCGCCGCGAGTCATCAATAGCTGTTTCCCGATCTCCACGACCTCGAGCAGCTTGGTCGGATTGCTGTCGAGATCGACCATGTTGCCGGCCTCTTTGGCCGCCTGAGTCCCCGAGTTCATCGCCAGGCCCACGTCCGCTTGCGCGAGGGCCGGTGCGTCGTTGGTGCCGTCACCGATCATAGCGACAAGCTTGCCCGAAGCCTGTTCTTTACGGATATAGGCAAGCTTGGACTCGGGTGTGCATTCTGCTACGAAATCATTCACTCCCGCGCGCTTCGCAATCGTCGCGGCAGTCAACGGATTGTCGCCCGTGATCATGACGGTGCGAACTCCCATCCTATGGAGCCGCTCGAGACGCTCACTTATCGCAGGCTTCAATACGTCTTCCAGCACCACCACGCCGACTACTTGTACCGCCTCAGTGACGACCAGCGGGGTAGCACCCTCGGAAGCGACGCTGTCTACGATCCCTTTTAGGTCTTTAGGTATAGTCCCACCCTGTTTCTGAACGTAACGAACCACAGCGTCAGGTGCGCCTTTGCGAATCTGTTTTCCATCGGGCAGATCGATTCCGCTCATGCGGGTTTGCGCAGTGAACGCAACGAAACGGGCGTCGCTGGCGTTGATCAAGTCGGGTGTACCACTCTGCTCTCGATAGAGCGCCACGATCGTCTTTCCTTCCGGCGTCTCATCCGCCACCGACGACAATGCCGCAAGGCGGCCAACGTCATTGGCGCTGTACTTGCCGACCGGCAGGAAGGTTGTTGCGTGTCGATTCCCCATCGTAATCGTGCCGGTCTTGTCGAGCAGCACTGAATCGATGTCGCCGGCGGTTTCTACAGCGCGGCCGCTCTTGGCGATGATGTTCGCCTGGAGCGCGCGATCCATGCCGGCAATTCCAATTGCGGCAAGCAGCGCGCCGATGGTCGTAGGGATCAAGCAGACCAGCAGAGCAACCAGGGTTGGAACATCGGTGCCCAGGCTCTTGAGCTGCTCCGTGACACCCAGGTAACCCATCATGTAGATCTCGGCATTTCGGGCCATAGGCAACAGCGGAACAACTACTATCAAGAAGATCAACGTGAAAGCGCTCAGAACCAGCGTGAGAGCTATCTCGTTGGGCGTGCGCTGACGGACGGCGCCTTCGACCAACGCAATCATTCGATCGAGAAAGGACTCGCCGGTGGCGGCAGTGATTCGCACCACGATGCGATCCGAGAGGACTCGCGTGCCGCCCGTGACACCAGAGCGGTCACCGCCTGCTTCGCGAATCACTGGGGCAGACTCTCCGGTAATAGCTGCTTCATCGACCGACGCGATGCCCTCGATAATCTCTCCGTCGCCCGGAATCATTTGGCCGGCTTCGACTACTACCCGATCGTCCGGTTTCAATTCGCTCGATGGAACCTCTTCGATGACATCCTTTCCGCGCAGTCGATAAGCTGGCGTGTCGCGTCGCGCCTTTCTCAGTGAATCGGCCTGCGCTCTGCCACGTGCCTCTGCCAGCGCGGTCGCGAAATTGGCGAAGAGTACTGTCAGAAATAACCAAATGTCCAATGCGATGAAGTAGGTGATCGGAACCTGGCTTTGCGATTGGCCAAGGGCCGCTTGCAGGATGAATCCGAGCGTCAGGAAGGCGCCGATCTCGACCACGAACATGACGGGATTGGCCCATTGGACGTCGGGTCGCAGCATGGCGAGGGCCTGCTTTAGAGCCGGTCGAACCATTTCGGGCGCGAACAAGTCTATGTGCCGCGCGCGCCTAGGCGTCCAATCCTCCGGAGTCCGTTTCGGCTCCGGCGAGACTACTTCCAATTGCGGCTGTATTGACTTAGATGGTTCCATTTTTTCCTCAACTGATTCCGGCGACGTTCCGAATCGTGATCCTGCGAGGTCAGCCTCCGAAAGGTATAGGACCTAGATGTTCAGCCAACGGACCCAACGCCGCCACTGGCAGGAAGAGCAGAGCGCCTATGATCACGATTGTGCCCAACAGGAGAAACGCGAACGTCGGCGTGTCGTCCCTCATCGTCCCTGAGCTGAATGGAGTCGGTTTCTTAGCCCCCAGAAATGCTGCCAATGCTATCGGCGCAACTATAGGCAGATAGCGACTTAATAGAATCACAAGTCCAGTGCCAATGTCCCACGGAACCGCCTCGGGCGCCGGGTTTGGGTTGTTGTTCAATCCGTAAGTTACTCCCAGGCCGTCGAAGGCCGAGCCGTTGTTGGCCGAGGCTGACGAGTACTGGTACACGATTTCTGAAAATCCATGCGCTCCCGGATTGTTTTCCGCCTTGAGGCCCCAATCTGTCGCTGCAAACACGCCAGTGGGCATCAGAATCATGATCGGATGGACCAGCAGGGCGATCATCGCGAGCTTCATTTCGCGCGCCCCCACCTTCTTACCCAGGTACTCGGGCGAGCGGCCCACCATCTGGCCGGCGATGAAGACTCCGATTATCAAGAACAGCAGCAGGTTGATCATGCCGACGCCTTTGCCGCCGAAAATGCAGTTCACCCACATCCCCCACATCGGTGAGAGGGCCGCTATAGGGTTCAAGCTGTCATGCTCGCAGTTGACCGCACCGCACGTCACGTCCACGGTCATCGCCGCGAAGGTCGCGCCGGCGGAGGTACCGAAGCGCATTTCCTTGCCCTCGAGATTGCCGAGATGTTGATCGATCGGCAGTCCGGCTACGGTGGGGAAAGTAATGGTCCGCTTCCCCCCCGGTGCAGCCGCGCTCGGTATTGAAAATGTCTTAGTCTCAGAGTGTGCAACCAAACCAGGATTTGGCCTCAAAGTGTCATATCTGATTGTCCAGAAGATTGTCCCGACCATCATGGTCATCATGACGATGAAGATGACCGCCGCGTGGCGTGGACGGCCCAGCATTCTGCCGTACATCAAGACCAGCGCGAACGGGAAAAGCATCATGCCGAAGCATTCCAGGAAGTTAGTCCACGCGCTGGGGTTCTCGAAGGGATGAGCGGAGTTCATTCCATAAAATCCGCCGCCATTAGTTCCGAGTTGTTTGATAGGTATTACAGCCGCGACGGGTCCGACCACGATAGTCTGTTGCTTCGCCTGACCTTTGTCGTCTGTGCCCATAGCGCCGGGTTCGAGCGTTGATACTTGGTATGTACTAGCGAAGGTCATCGGCATGCCTTGGTGAATGAACAGCAGGCCTATAACAAAGGCCACCGGGACGAACGTATAGACGATGACCCTCCACATATCGACAAAGAAGTTGCCGACCTTCGACTCGCCCCGGAAAGCTCTGATGATTGCAGTCAGGGCACAGAATCCCACCGAGGCGGAGACGAACATCATGGTGATGATGAAGAAAATCTGGCTGAAGTTGGAGAGATGTTGATCGCCTGAATAGTGCTGGAGGTTGGTATTAGTGATGAACGAGCAGACCGTCATGAAGATCGTGCTCGGAGCCAATATTCCCAGGCCTCGGGGGTTCAAAGGCGCTATTGGCTGAAGGCACAGCACTATGAAGCCGAATACAAAAAGCACGGTGTTGAAGATAAGAAGAGCTGCCGTGTACTGCTTCCAGTCTTGCGGTCCGCTATCCAGCCGACGCTCGAACCATCGAAAAAATCCGGGCGCGTGATACTTTCCGTCCATGATCCACGCAAGGTAACGGCTGAGCGGGATCGCCAGAAGCGTCGTGAAGACGAGCATCGAGATAGGAAGGAGCCACATAGTCAATAACCTCTCCAGAAGTGGAAACTATTCGCGCTTAGAACCATTCCGGACGAATCAGCGCGGCGAACAGGTAGACAAACAAGCACACGGCAACAACGGCAGTTACGTAGATCATCGTTTTACCTCAAATGTTCTCGCATGCGATCAGAAACGCATAGCAAAGGCCCATGACACCGAGTCCCAACATGAACATCGCAGGTAGCCAGATTGTCAGGTCCATTTGATTCTCTCCTCAGTTCGATGGTCATTCAGCAAGAGCTATGCCTAAAAAATTAGCTTGGATTGCCTTCCGAATTGGCGGGAGCGGAGCCCCAAAGATATCAAAAATGAAAGGTGGGAACCTTCATTTTGCATTGCCGAGTGTCGAGCGCCGGACAAGACGAATCGGGGGTCTCGATGGACCGGTCCTTGGGAACTTAGGCGGAATTTAGGAGTCTAAGGAGGGGAGCGAAGCGTTCAGATCTGTGCGGACATAACTGGCGATTGCTGGTGCAGGCGGCTTCCTTACTGGGAACCGACCGGTACAAACGGACCCCGAGCGCTTGCCGCAATCGAGGTCCGCGATGCGGGTCTATTGAGGCTGCCCGTACTTGTTTCTGAGGGCGAGGTTCAGCTGCAGCACGTTGACGAACTTCTCACCGAAGAGCCCGCCGACCGGCGCGTCCGCATCCACTTGGACCATCTGCTCAATCTCGGTGCGCACCTGACCTTGATCTCGCTTGGTGTCTTTGGCCCAGGCAGAGGATACTCGATCGAGCTGATATTCCGCGTTGTCGAGTGTGATATCGGGATCCAAGCCTGAAGCAGAAGTTGTAACCATGTCGCCCGGAACATCCTGCAAATCTGCGTCGGAGTGATCCTGCCGCCACATGTCGAAGAAATTCGACTGTATGTCGGAACCGTCCTTGACCGGCTCGATCGCAGTTTCCGTCTTTCCATCTTTGGTCTGATGCGTCACCGCGGACGGGAATTTGCCGGGGTTCTCCTTGGAGAAACTCTCGAAGAACACGATAGCCAGATCGGGAGACTTAGGTTCGGGCGTACCCGGATTGTCCTTGATGAACTGTTGAACTTCTTTTGTATGAGTCTTGCCCCAGTCTTGTACGTACTTATCGTGCGTGGGATCGGCGTTGACCCATGCGGTCGCGACAGCGTTGTGAGCATCCGCCCACTGCGCAACGATATGCGGCTGACCGCCAAAGCTATCCTGCTGGAACCAGGCTTCGATATCGGGCGCCACCAGTTGGCCTGCCTTTGGTCCACTCTTGTACTTGACGATAGGACCCAACTGCTGCGCCACGCGATTGCGCAACATATAGTTATTGGCAGAGAGCGCGGATGAAGTTCCCGCCGACGCATCATAGGACGCAGCCGAAGGTCGTGGCTGGAAATACTCGTCTTTGGTAAACGGCTGCGCGATAAGTAGCGAGCCCACCGGCTTGCCGTCAGGCCCGTTGACAATGCTGCCGTTTGCGGTAAACGGGAAAAACGCCTGCCCGATTGCCCATACGGCCAGTGGGTAGGCCACGGCGCAGATGACCACGGTAAGGGCCAACAGCCAAATACTTTTGACTAGGTTGTTTTTCATTGTTGTTATCCTCGACCAGCCTTGCTCACGCAACCAGGTGCATAGCACTCAGGACGACATCAATAATCTTGATGGCGGCGAACGGCATGATTACGCCGCCCAGTCCCCAGATGAGCAAGTTTCTTTTGAGTAGAGCGTCAGCTCCGAGCGGTACATACTTCACGCCCCTCAACGCGACGGGGATGAGAGCCGGGATGATGAGCGCGTTGAAGATGACCGCCGACAATATCGCGGAGGTCGGCGAATGAAGATGCATGATGTCCATCGGCTTGACCCATGGAAGCGTGCCAGCGAACAGAGCTGGAATGATCGCGAAGTACTTGGCAACGTCGTTGGCCACGGAAAACGTGGTCAGCGCACCCCGGGTCATGAGAAGCTGCTTGCCAATCTCGACGACCTCAATGAGCTTCGTCGGATCGGAATCAAGATCAACCATGTTCCCGGCTTCCTTTGCCGCCTGGGTCCCGGAATTCATAGCCAGGCCTACGTCCGCCTGTGCCAGCGCCGGAGCGTCGTTGGTGCCGTCACCGATCATCGCAACCAGCTTGCCCTCAGCCTGATCCTTGCGGATATAAGCGAGCTTCGATTCGGGTGTGCATTCCGCGACGAAATCATTGACTCCTGCGCGCTTCGCAATCGTTGCGGCAGTCAGCGGATTGTCCCCGGTGATCATTACGGTGTGAACTCCCATCCGGTGGAGCCGCTCGAGCCGCTCACTTATGGCGGGTTTCAAAACGTCCTCGAGCACAACCACGCCGACAACTTGCTTTGCCTCAGTGACCACCAATGGAGTAGCGCCACTGGAAGCGACGCTGTCGACGATTGCCTGAAGGTCTTTCGGGGCACTTCCGCCCAGTTTCTGGACGTAACGAACGACAGCGTCAGGCGCACCTTTGCGAATTTGTTTTCCATCGGGCAAGTCGATTCCGCTCATGCGGGTTTGCGCAGTGAACGGAACGAAACGCGCGTCGCGAGCGTTAATTAAATCCGGCGCACCGCTTTGCTCTTTGTAGAGGGTGACTATAGTCTTCCCCTCAGGCGTCTCGTCCGCGATCGACGACCATGCCGCCAAGCGGCCGACGTCATTGGCGGTGTAGTTGCCGACGGGAAGGAAGGTGGTCGCGTGACGGTTGCCAATCGTGATCGTGCCGGTCTTGTCGAGCAGCACGGTGTCGATATCGCCCGCCGTCTCAACCGCTTTGCCGCTCTTGGTGAGGATGTTGGCCTGCAGCGCGCGATCCATCCCGGCGATGCCGATCGCAGCAAGCAAAGCGCCGATAGTGGTGGGAATCAGACATACCAACAGTGCCACGAGGGTTGGAACGTCGGTGCCGAGGCTCTTCAGCGGTTCCGAAATTCCCACGTAACTCGCCATGTATTGTTCGGCGTTCCACGCCATCGGCCAGAGCGGAATCACCACGATCATAAACGCGAGCGTTAGTGCGGAAAGTGCGAGGGTTAGCGCAATTTCATTGGGCGTCTTCTGGCGAACGGCGCCCTCGACCAGCGCGATCATGCGATCCAGAAAAGTCTCGCCCGGCGCCGCGACTATCTTTACTACGATTCGATCCGAAATGACTCGCGTGCCGCCAGTGACGCCCGAGCGGTCACCGCCTGCTTCGCGAATCACCGGGGCGGACTCTCCCGTGATAGCGGCTTCATCGACCGATGCGATGCCCTCGACAATCTCTCCGTCGCCTGGGATCACCTGGCCCGCTTGAACTACTACTCGATCGTCCGGTCTCAATTCGCTCGATGGAACCTCTTCGATAATATCCTTTCCGCGCAGTCGAAAAGCTGGTGTGTCGCGTCGCGTCCTGCGCAGCGAATCGGCCTGAGCTTTGCCGCGAGCCTCCGCCAGTCCGGTTGCGAAGTTTGCAAAGAGCACCGTCAGCCAGAGCCAGAAATCCAGCGCGATGAAATAAGTAATCGGAACCTGGCTCGCGGAGGTGCTCACCAGCGCCTGTATGATGAAGAGCAACGTAAGCACGGCGCCTATCTCGACCACGAACATCACCGGATTGCTCCACTGAATATCCGGGCGAAGCATGACGAATGATTGCTTTAGAGCGTCCCGCACGAGCTCCGGCTCGAACAACTTCTGGCTTCTAATCCGCCGTGGCGGGCGCGGATGCTCAGGTGTCTCAATAGTCCGTATCGGTGTGGCTGCTGCCATTTTTTGCTCCTCCGAAAAAGTATGTCCTGATGTTCAGTGCTCTACGCTGGACCGTCTCCTATCCGCCGAACGGAATCGGCCCCAGGTGGTCAGCCACCGGTCCAAGCGCGGCGACCGGCAGGAACAGCAACGCACCGACGATTACGATCGTACCGAACAGAAGGCATCCGAAGGTAAAGGTGTCGTCGCGTAAGGTACCCAATCCAAATGGTGTGCTTTTCTTCATGCCGAGATAGCCGGCCATCGCAATTGGGGCGATAATCGGCAGAAATCGCCCGAACATGATCACAAAGCCGGCGGCGATATCCCACGGCACAGATTCAGGCGCCGGATTCGGATTATTGTTGAGGCCATAGGTGACTCCCAAGCCGTCGAAGGCGGAGCCGTTGTTCGCTGAGTCAGAGGAGAACTGGTAGACGATTTGGGAGAATCCATGCGGCCCTGGATTGCTCTCCGCCTTGATTCCCCAATTGGTCGCGGCAAACAGGCCCGCTGGGAAAAGTATCACCAGCGGATGCACAAGCAGCGCGATCAGGGCGAGCTTAACTTCCCGCGGGCCGATCTTCTTTCCCAAATACTCCGGAGTGCGGCCGACCATCTGGCCAACGATGAAAATTCCGACAATCAGGAACAGCAGCAGGTTAACCATCCCGACGCCCTTGCCGCCGAATATGCAGTTCACCCACATCCCGAACATCGGCGACAGTCCGGCGATCGGGTTCAGGCTGTCGTGTTCACAGATAATTGCGCCGCAGGTGAAATCGACAGTGAGGGCGGCGAAGGTCGAACCGGCTGAAGTCCCAAAGCGAAGTTCCTTTCCTTCCAAATTGCCAAGATGTTGATCCACCGGCAGTCCAGCTACCGCGGGCAAAGCAATAACCCGCTTACCGCCAGGCGCTGTTGCGCTGGCGATCTCGAAATTTCGAGCTACGGGGTGAGCCGTCAGACCGGGGTTGGGTTTGAGAGTGTCGAAGTAGATCGACCAGAGGACGGTGCCGACAAGCAGCGTCAGCATTACGGCGAAGATCACGACCGCATGGCGGCGGCGGCTGAGCATCCGGCCGTACATCAGAACGAGGGCCATTGGGAACAACATAAAAGATGAGGTGGTGAAAATGTTGCTTCCAGCTGTGGGATTCTCAAACGGATGGGCCGAGTTCATCCCGTAAAACCCGCCGCCATTGGTGCCGAGCATTTTCATCGGCACAAACGCGGCCAGGGGACCGACCACGATCGTCTGCTGCTTGGGCTGGTTGTTGCTATCAGTGCCCATCGCAGCCGGCTCGAGCGTGTTGACCTGGTAGTCGCTTTGAAAGGTCATCGGCATGCCCTGAGCCAGAAACACGATGCTCAAAACGAACGCGGCGGGAAGGAACAGGTAGATAACCACCCGCCACATATCGACGAAGAAGTTACCGAGGTGTGAATCGCTCCGGAATGCGCGAATGATCGCGGTCAAAGCGCAGAGGCCGATAGCTGCCGACAGAAAAAACATCGGTAGGCAGAAAAAGATCTGGCTAAAATTCGAGAAGCTCTGATCGCCCGAGTAATGCTGAATATCCGTATTAGTGGCGAACGAAATTACGGTGTTGAAGATCGTGGTGGGCTCCAGCATTCCGAGACCGCGAGGGTTAAGCGGCATCCATGGCTGCAACGAGAGGACCAGATAACCAAACAGGAAAAGCACCGTGTTGAACACAAGTAGCGTCACGGTGTATTGCTTCCAATTCTGATGACCGGAATCGAGACGCTTTTCGAACCATCCAAAAATGGGCCAAGGTCGATATTGCCCATCCATGATGCGAGCCATAAAGCCGCTCAAGGGGATGGCCAGGATTATGGGAAGTACTATTATTATAATGGGCAAGAGCCACATAACATTCGTCCTCTACGAGTCTGCTAGTTGATGACTAAAACCACTCGGGCCGTATCATGGCCGTGAGTAGATATCCAAACACAAAGGCCGCGACGACAGCAGTTAAGTAGGTCATGGGCGCCTCCCTAAATCTTTTCGCAAGCGACTATAAAAGAGAAACAAAGACCGAGACCTAACAAGCCTAGGGCCAATGTTAATGGAAGCCAGATTGCGACGTTCATTTTTCCGTTCCTCCATGGTGCCATGTCTGGCCCATCCCGATCCGCAGAAGCAAGATCGGTGCTCCCCGAAAAGTCACAGAGCAATAGGCAATAAGTAACCTCACGTTCAAGACAGATGCCTTGATCGCATGCGGTTGCTAAAACACGCGTCACGCTCGTTCGATCGCAATTAAAAATCAAATGTCAGAAGGAAGAGAGCTATACGAACACAATGCCGCACGCTCACCCTTTGTAGGCGTCGTATCTATTGCAGATGTCGATTGAAAGTAGACGCTAGGGTGTTAGATGCTATCTGATAAGGCTATTTTGTCGGAGGATCGCTATCCTTCACCTTATCCTTATCACTCACACCCCGGTCCACGTACAACACAAGAGCGACGAAAACAACTAGCAGTATCAGGACTACTGGCATAGCCAACCGCTGTCTTTTGTCGCTAGGCGGTTCAGCTTACGCAAGACCCGAGTTGGAGTCGCGATCCGCGCGAACCGGAACCATACCCACAACTGGTCACGCAATCCATGCGCTATCAGTGCGCGGCGGCCAATGCCGGAGGGTTTGGGACTGCAGCGATACGAGTCGATCGAGCTGCCGGCTCACCAGTCACGACGATTGTGTAATCTAACCTCAGGATGACGATGCTTTCTGGCCGAACACTTTCAATCAATTCGCGCGCTATTTGCGTGGCGGCCTCGTCGGCTACTGGGACGTCGATCTTGAGACGCTCAACCAGGTCGAGGACGAACTCGCGACCGCGGTAAAGCCGCTGACGTTCACGGCCGCTCGCAGGGAGCGTGCGGCGAACTTCGGTCACGTCAAAATCGGACAAGTTCAAGCCTTTGGCAGCTTCTGTAAAGCGGTCGAGTTTGCCGGGATCGATTATCAATTCGATTCTTTTCATCTTCACACTCATGCTTCGCCGACAGGCGATCCAGCACGCTATCTGGGGGTAAATGCATGGCATGTGCCGACGCGAAAATCCCTGTTTTCAAAAGGAATTCCGCAAGCAGTCGGGTACAAAACAATTGATTTTTAACGAAGCACCTTTTCATTTTGAAATGCCCCGCCACCCAACTATTCGGCGTACAAAGATCTGAACTTCCGGGAGCGGAAATTCCGGAAGAGTTGTGCGGATTTTTAATCGACTCAATCAATTGCGGCGTCGCCGACTGCCTTTGGCGCGAGGGTTGCTCTTAACCTGAAGCCCCTTGAGGTGCGCAAGCAGAAACCATGAAAGCGTCTACCACCCAGCGTCGCAATTTGTCCTCTATGAGGATAATAGTTCCACTACCGAAATTCGGTCTTCAGATGCCCTTGCTGGTGTCACCGAATGGTCACCGCGGGTTCTATCGAGCGCAAAACTTGGTAAAGCCCCAATTCTCTGAGAGCTCTTTTTCGCCGCAGGAAATGAAGCACAACTTTGTGGTCCGAGCGCTCAAGAAACCCCGCCTCTTTGCACGCCGGCCATATATCTACTTGTGCGTGCGATGCCGCCAGATTTTTCTGGTCAACGAGTACCGAGGTTCAATCGTAGCCATCGATTGCAATCAAAATCCGTTGCCAGAGCCCGAAAACTCAAAACAAGTTGAAACGTTTGCTGAAGGGCCGTGTCCAAGCTTCAAGTTCGCTTCGAAATTGCGCCGACCGCGTCAACCAGCAACGACCGTCAAACTCAGTGCGTTGAAGCTTAGCTTGTTGAGGATTTTGGCTTCGCTTTGCCCGGAATTCAGAGGGCATCAAAAGATCGAAACCGCAAGCAAGAGAGCTCAGGCCATGCTCGCGATTACGCCTCAAGAATTTCTTTTCTAGCTGTCTCGCTGCCAATGCTCGACGAGGATTTATGAAATCGTATTTGGATATTCAGAGGCGCCTACTGTCGGCTTCCTTTGGTTCGAAGGTAGACGAGATCTCATTTACGTCAGTGCATCCATTTAATTTCTGCACCGCGAGCGAGAACCCGGTTGGTGGAGCAATGTCATCATCCGCTAATCTCGAAGGCTTAGGCCGCTACAGGCGGAAGATGGCCTTCACTGCCGAGGAAACACGCCATCACTTCGCGATTGAGGCCCTGGAGAAACCTAAGTCCTTCAGCCCTCAGCCGTATCTGTATACTTGCGTTCGCTGCAGATGGATTTTTCGCATCAATGATTCGCGCGGCTCGATCATAGCCTTGGACGGACTAGGCCGACGTCTACCCGAACCTGAGAATGCCAAACGCATAGTCACCTTTCACCGAGGACCGTGTCCTGCCTTTCCAGTCCTCGAGTATCTCGTCCCTGAGGTTGACCGCGAAAGTCGACTTCCTAAATTTATGTCGAGAATTGTCTATATGTTACGCGGTCTCACCGACAGACATCGGAGCCGTGCTCGCAGCCAGGAAAGGACGGCGGCTTAAGCGCTCGGTACACGTCCCGGGCGGACGCTTAACCTTTAAGCGGCGCGGCGTGCCTTTTCTTGCTCTGCGCCCTTACCGCCACGCAGTAGGCTCGCCAATTCTAGAGCGATTCTTCGCCACAGCCGGGGATACTCGTCGGCGAGCGCCGAGAAATCGGGTTCAGTGATCCTGGCGACTAGCGAATCAGACATCGCGGTGACCGAAGCCGATCGAGGCGCAATTGGATCGATGACGGCCATTTCTCCTACGTGCTCGCCGGCTTTCTTCAGGGCCACTACGCGCCCGTCGATCGCAACCGAAAACTCACCGCTCAGGATCAGAAAGAGATCGGCGTCAGATGCACCCTGCTTGATGAGTCTTGTCCCGGCAGGAATTTCCTCCAACTTCAGGTACCGGGCGAATGTTACAGCCAAGCCCTCGTCGCGGATTAGCGGCTGCGAGATTAAAGCGTCAATCAGGCGTAGTCTTCCCTCCGAGCCTTGGAATGATTTCAACAGTGATTCTCTCATGACTCCCTCACCAACTACCGTGAGAAGCTTCGTTTTGAACGAGTGAAGAAAGACCCAGGTGCCCCCCATAACGCTGTGAAGTCGATCGTTGTTTCTGAAGGCGCTTCACAACCTAAAAACAACCGCATAAATCGTGCCGATCCGAGACTCTGAGTAAGGAAGAGCTTTTCGTGTGCCACACCGGCGGCATTTCAAATTGAAATGCACCGATGCGTTGATTTTGAAATGTAACACCCCGGCTGGTCAAAAAAATCGTTGATTGCCATGATAGTTGGTGACGGCACAGTTGATGCTGACTAGCAACCCATGGCCGGCATCATTACATCCAGGTCGCGGTTATGCGCCGGCACGACTGGTCACCGAAATCTGAGACTGGTTGCGAGTGACTGCGGAAGCCCTCTCGCGATCGCTGGAACTTCGGAGCAGTCGCCAAAGACAGCGGTGATGGCCTGTCTAACCGCCCGTAGCTCCCGCAGCAACGAACTCTTGCGGAGGGCCTCAGCGGCTGCGCGTGAGGACAACGGCGAGTTCTACGCCTTGATGGTCAATTCGCGCACTCGATTTGGAAAGGTGGAGCTTCGCTCGCTCGTCAACGACGCCGTCTTCGCGAGCCACCTGGGCGCGAAAATGCTGTGGCTCGACTCGCCCGACGTGGTCGGCGGACTGCTCCGGCTAGCGCATCAACTTCGTGTCGGTCGCATCTTCGTTCTCCGAAACCGTCCATCTCTGCCGTCTTGGCTGTTTGGGCGGACGGCCTATTCCGGTCTGTTGAGCCGCGCCAAAGGTATTCGCATCGACGTTGTCGGGTTTGAACGCGGGAACTGATTTCTAGATAAGAGGCCGACCGTGGACGAAGAACCCGAAAATCTGGATCGTCCAAAGCCGCCGCGCTCGGCTGAGGATTTCGTTCCCCTGCTCGAATCGAATGACCCCGTGATGCAACGGCTACTGGAGACGGCGAAGCGCGCGGCCGCCAGCGACGAGACGATTCTTCTCACCGGCGAGAGCGGCACCGGCAAAGACGTTCTTGCGCATCAGATCCATCGATGGAGTCCACGCGCCGAATGTCCTTTCGTTACCGTCAACTGTACCGGTCACTCCGAACATCTTCTCGAAAGCGAGTTGTTCGGTCACATGCGCGGTGCGTTCAACGGGGCAGTCAAGGACAAGCCCGGAGGCCTTGAAGCTGCGCACGGCGGCTCTATCCTTCTCGACGAAATTTCAGATCTGACTCTTCCCCTTCAGAGCAAGCTCTTGCACTTCATCAAGGAACAGAGCTTCGAACGGATGGGGAGCGAAAACACGATTACCGTCGATGCTCGGATGATCGCCGCGTCGAGCCATGATCTGCTTGCAGAAGTCGCGGCACGGCGATTCCGCGACGATCTTTACTATCGTCTAAGCGTAATCACTTTGCGGGTTCCGGCGTTGCGTCTACGTCAGGACGACATTTTGCCTCTGGCGACACGAATGCTCGCCGGCTCGGCCGTCCGTCACCATCGTCCCGCTCTACGCCTTTCGCCCGAAGCCTCATCGGCGCTGCTCCGTTATCGATGGCCTGGAAATATCCGCGAGTTGCGCAATGTGATCGAGCGCGCTGTCGTTCTGTGCCCGGGCGACGTCGTAACGCCTGACTGTCTGCCGGACGTCCTCAAGAACGATCGTCCTCAACCCCTCGCGTCGGCTACGCCGTCTTCGAACCTCGACGACATCGAACGCGAACATATCATCCGTATCATGGCGGAAAGCCCGACCCTGGAGAGCGCCGCAAACAAGCTGGGCATCAATGTCGCGACGCTGTGGCGCCGCCGCAAGCGCTACGGACTTGATTCGACTCCGAGGAACTAATTCTGACGACTGGCCACGTTCTCTCGCGGAGACGGCGATGACAACGCGTTTCTTTGGAAAGCCGAGCGCAGGTTTACGGGCTCGTTGGTTGCGCGGTTCTATCGATAAGGCGCTCGCAGTGAATCGCTACGAAGTCAGACTCGATGGCCTGTTACTGGGGGATACGTCATTTCGCTTCGCAATCACTTGGCGCGCCAGGGGCATACATCCTTGGGATGGCGACCTGACGGCCGATTGCATACTTCTCCTGTATAGATGCTTATTTTCTTCAACGGATATATGTGCTGCTAAGTAAGAGCTGCACCATTGTCGATCGCCCTAGTCTGACAAGCCACTGGTCTGCCGGAATCCGTTCAATTGCCGAATTCGCGGTTTCGGCCCTTCCTCCGACCCTTTTCCGCCCACTCGTCTCCGCTTCGCCGCCGCTCTCAGTGGTGGCGTTCGCTGCGCTAGATACCGTGGAGTCCGTCAAGCATTAGCATCTATCGAGTTTCAGGATGGGTCTCCTTCATCATCCTTTCGTGCTGTTCGCTGGTCATACGCGTGCGAGATTGGAGCTCTGCCTTCTCCGGCGGACTCAGCTGCGCGAGATGGCGGACCCACAAGACCATTCCCCAGATCTCCTTCGGTTCGTGGTTCTTTCCGAATCCTGGCATCCCAGTCGTCGAGATGCCGTTAGCAATTATGAAATACAGCTCGCCGTCCGACCATTTTTGAGTGTCGCCGGTTAATTTCGGGATTCGCGGATAGAAGTCGGCTTCGAAGCGATTGTCGCCGTCGCCTTCAAGTCCGTGGCAGCCGGCGCAGTGCTCTTCGAAGTCGCTCTGCCCGGCTTTCAGATTCTCCGGGGTCGGAGACAACGGGTTCGGATGCGTCTTGGCATTGTGGCGGATCCAATTCGAGGTAATGTAACCCGCCAATGCGTTTTCTATCTGACCGGGTTCGCGGAGCGCGCTCCAGTTCATCGAGGGCAAAGCGAGAAGTATCGCAACCAGAACCGCCATCACCGCGACGGCGCCGAATATCAAGATATCCAATAACGTCCTTTTCACCTGTTATATCTCAGACCTCAATTCAGCCCGCCTAGTACCAGAGCCGGATTCCGAAAACGAAGCGCGGATCGTTCGGGATGCCGCCTTCTCGGCGAGCGAACCCAGCGGCCGCACCATATTGGCCGGTGTACGCAAACCCGATATAGGGCGCGAACTTGCGGCTGAACTCGTAGCGGATACGAAGACCCGTATCGAGCTCGGAGAGACCTGAGCCGACTTCGCGGCTCGGATCGCTCCTGCTGTAGAAGTTCAATTCGAACTGCGGCTGCGCGATCAGACGGTTCGTGAGCAGGATGTCATAAGAGCCTTCGATCCGGCCGGCCACTCCGCGATTGTTGAAATAGAAGGTGGGCGCGGACTCGAAGAACATGGGCGCCAGCCCTTCGACTCCGACTGCTCCCCAAGTGCGTCCGGGATCGGAATCCAGGTCGTATCGCACGCCCGCCTGCAGGTCGAAGTATCTCAGGTGCGGTATCGGGCGATCATAGAGAGCTTCCTGGTCTCCGTCGGTCATTTTGCCGTGTTCAACGAAGCCCTCCGACTTGAACCACAGCTTATTCATGTCGGTGCCGATCCACCCTTCGCCATCCCAGCGAAACTCGTTGTCCGGTCCGTTGGTGCGTCCTTCAAGCTGATCAAAGAGGACGTGACCGATGATCTGATTGTCCATTACTGGCGGTTCCCAAGCGGGCGTCGGAGATAAGGACTGAGCGCGTACGACCGTCACACCCATGCACGTCAGAGCAGTCACCGTCGCGAGCATCGTCGCGCGACGCGACCACCACGCCGACCAACTCAGCCGCCTCACGACACGATCACCGTGCGGAACATTCCGGATTCCATGTGGTAGAGAAGATGGCAGTGATAGGCCCATCGACCCGGCGTATCGGCGCTGACCAGGTAGCTCAGCCGCTCGCCCGGCTTGACGTTGATAGTGTGCTTGTACGGCCGCAGCTCGCCGTTGCCGTTCTCGAGTTCGCTCCATAGCCCGTGCAGGTGGATCGGATGCGCCATCATGGTGTCGTTCATCAGGATGAACCGCACTCGCTCTCCGAGCTTCAGTTCAATCGGCTCAGCGCTGGAGAATTTCACTCCATCAAATCCCCAGATGAATCGCTCCATGTTGCCGGTCAGATGAATCTCGATATCTCGCGTCGGAGGTCGCGGATCGGTGCCGCGGTATCGCGCACGCAGATCCGTGTAGGTCAGCACGCGTCGGCCGTTGTCGTTGAGCCCGACTCCCGGCTCCGAAAGCCGTTCGGTCGGAGCTTCTGCCACGTTGTCCACTTGGGGTCCTTCGCGCAGCGCGATCGGCTTCGGCGCCGTCGGTTTTCCCATCGCAACAGGCGTGGACAGTCCCGTGGTTTCCGGTCCGGGTTGCGGGAACGGCATCGGGAATGGCCCCTGCACAGCGGTTGGCTTCGCTTCCATCTTCGTTCCGGGCGTATCGCCCATATCCATGCCGGGCATATCTTCCATGTTGTTATTTTCAGTCGGTTTGCCCTTGCTCGCCCCTTCAGCGGTTCCCATCTTCATCGCAGGCATCTTGCCCATAGTCATGCCCATATCGACCATCGTCAGCATTGGGCGCGGATCCATCGGGGGAACAGGCGCGCTCATGCCGGTGCGCGGCGCCAGAGTCGCCCGCGCGTAGCCCGTGCGATCCTCCGACTGCGCGAAGATGGTGAAGGGTGACGCATCCTTTGGCTGCACGATCGCGTCATAGGTCTCAGCGACGGATATTCTGAATTCATCGACGGTAACCGGCTCGACTTCGTTGCCGTCGGCCTGCACCAGGGTCATCGGCAACCCCGGAATTCGCACATCGAAGATGCTCATCGACGAACCGTTGATGAAACGCAGGCGGATACGCTCGCGTGGGCGAAATAGCGCTGTCCAGTTCGCTGCCGGCGGCTGACCGTTGATCAAATAGGTGTAGGTTGCGCCGCTCACGTCAAGAATGTCTGTGGGGTTCATGTTCATGCGGCCCCACATCAGGCGGTCTGACACCGTTGCCCCGAGTCCATTTTTACTGACATCGGAGAAGAAGGTTCCGACCGTCCGCTGGTGATAGTTGTAGTAGTCGCTCTGTCCCTTGAGATTGCTGAAGAGGGTTTCGGGATCCTCATCGGTCCAATCCGACAGCATGATCACGAAGTCGCGGTCGTACTGAACTGGATCTTTGTCACGCGGCTCGATAACGAGCGGCGCGTAGTGTCCGGTCTGCTCCTGAAAGCGGCTGTGGCTGTGGTACCAGTAAGTGCCGCTCTGCTTGACCGGGATCTTGTAAGTGAAGGTCTGGCCGGCGGCGATGCCTGGAAAACTAAGACCGGGAACGCCGTCCATATCGGCGGGCGCTCTGATTCCGTGCCAATGAATTGAGGTCGGTACTTTCAGACGATTGGTGACCGATATTGTTACCGTGTCGCCTTCGCGCCATCTGAGGAGCGGCCCGGGTATCGAACCATTGATGGCGGTCGCGACGGCGCTCCTGCCGGTGAAATTGACGGGCGTTTCCTCAACGACAAGATCGAAATGGCTGCCTTTTAGCACCGCCGGTTCGACGACGCCGCTCGTCGCCAGTGCGGGCCATCGAGACAAATCGAACCCGGCAATCACGCCGCCGGCCATTAATCCCTGAACGAAGCGACGGCGGCTGATTATTTTAGAAGACCTGTTTTTAGGTGGCGTGTGTTCGAACATCTTTGACGCTCACTGACAACTGTGCGCCCCAATCATTTCGCGCATCCTTGCGAGCCCGTAGTTAGATCGCGCAGCAGCGCCGACTTACGAGCGATTTCCGTCCTGCGCAGACAATGCGGCGGATCTTCGACCTTCCGGTCGAAAACGATCCGTCGATTTCTATGTCAGAGGATCAGATGAGAAGCGTACGTTTCGAGAGAAAAATCGGCACGTGCAGAGGTGGTGCATGAACCCAGCTAAAAGCCGCGAATCGCGCCGTCGTTTGTGCCGGGTTGATTGACGGCAAACTAAAGACCACGCGCAGAAGCATCGGAACATCACTGCACGCCGCATTCTTGTCCATGGTCAGCTCAGCAGCGCTCAGGCAGATTGGGGAGACGCAGCAGTCGTGTCTGCTCTCCTGTCCCGAGTGACGCGGATGTCTATGGCAGGAGCCATCTTGTTGGTGGGCAGCGCACACCGAGCTCGTACAACCGGTAGCTGCGCCAGCGCAGAAGCCAAAGCTGTGAATCGCCAGCGCGAATATAGCGACCAGCGCGATGTGCGAACGTCGTTTCACTTGAGTCTCGATTGAGACATTTTAGCACCCCAACTTCATGACACAACAACAGAAGGTCGGGAGACTTTCGTCGTCAGTCTTGATGACTCCTCTGGTCACGGCCTCCGCTGTGAGCCGCCCCGCTGACGCTCCATAAACTTCGCGCTGCGGCCCCGAGCCGCACATCCACCCAGCCTTCGGCTCCGCTTCGACACCGCTCGGCGTGGTGTGTCAACAAAGCTGAACTGATTCATCTTTGGGCGGAAGGTTGGATCGCTGGTGCCAGGCTTCGGAAAGCAGCCACAAGACCCAAATGCCTTCAGCAGTGCTTGCGCCCCACCAGGACCTCGGATGGAATACCGAAACCGATCAGAACGTTCCGATACTCAACTTCCCAATGGCGTTCGTCGAGGAAGTCCAAAAGTTCGATAGGCCTGCAGCCTCCGACGAGAGCCGGCCACAAGCGGTGCAGACGCGCCCACGCCCCCGACACAAAGCGCGATGTGTCACTCCGTGCGTTCCGCTGACGAGGCAAATGCGCCCGTCCGGCGCGAGCACGCGAAGCGCTTGCGCGAGCAGCAGCGCAATGTCGTTCGATGGTAAGAGGTCGAGCACATAGTTCGACACGAACCGATCGAAGGCGGCATCTGATGCGGCCAAATGGAGCGTCCCATCGGTCAGTTGTACCTGCGCGCGCGCACCAAATTGTGCCAGGCGCCCGCGCGCGATGCCGACCATTGTCGCGCTCAGGTCGCAGCCTGTGTAGCTGGACTTCTCAGCTAGACGATGACCCACGAGGTCCGCCGCGAATCGTCCCGTGCCGCACCCGAACTCGAAGACCGTCTTTGCCTCTTCAAAATTTGCGTGCGCGATAAGATCGCGAGTGGCGATGTCTTCGTAGAACGCTTGCCGGTCTTGTAGCGCACCGAACCGGTCGTAGAAGGTTCGAACCTTTTCCCTCGTCAGCATCTGTCAATGCTTGAGGCTAGTGCCACAGAACCGCTTATCAGATCGAGAATTTCGGTGGTTACTGATTCCTGGCGGAGGCGCTGCATCAGTTTTGTGAGCTCGGCGGATTTGTTTTGGATGTTCTGATGTGCGGCTTCCATGGTGCGAAAGCGGGTCGAGTTTTCGCTGAAGAATGATTGCATGGCGGCGTTCTCGAGCATTGCAAAGAAATACTGGCTAACTACGTCATCGAAAAGGCGTCGCGGCCGAAGGTTGATGATCGGCGGCAACTGTGTGGCAGACCTTTGCACGACAGGCACCTCAAGCGGCAGCAAGCGACGTCGCTCGATGCTCGGGAGTTGTGCCCCTGCATAGTCTGCGTATACGACCTCGACGCCCGCGATGCGGCGCTCGCTGAACATCCGATAGAGTTCTCCCGCGACACGGCGAGCAACACCGGTTACTCCCGCGCAATGGGTCGCCATCGGCAGCACTAGGTCCGGACTTGCTCCGCGTTCACGGCAGATCTGGGCACCGCGGGTGCCGACTACGATCAGTGCGAGCCCGCCGTCGCTTGCCGCTCGCGCGCGTTCGGCCTCCCGCAGCGGATGCTCGTTGAAGCCTCCGCACATGCCGTGCTCGGCGCAGAAAACGACCAGTCCGGATCTGTTTGGTCGCGTCGCAGCTTCGATCGTGCTTGCGGGCGGCGGTAGCAGAGTCGCCGCTTCGGACAATGCCTCGCGAATCTGCTGGGAGTAGTGGCGAATAGCTTCGAGCGATCTGAGCGCCTGCTGCATCTGCGATGCGGCCATCGCCCGAATTGCCCCAACTATCTCGAGCAACTCGTTGAGCGAGGTAATTCGCGTAGCGGTTTCGCGTTCTTGCGCCATCGGGCTATTGCTTGGCGGGCGCGGCCCCTGGAGCATTTAAAAATGCGACCAGCTCTTTCACTGCCGTGACGAGCGCCGCGCGCGTCTCCGGCTCCAACTCTCCGGCTGTGTTGATCCGCCGCACGGATTCGGCCGCGTGCTGGTTCAGCCAGTCGCCGAGTTTCGACTGGAGCTCACTCACTTTATCGAGGGCAAGCTGGTCGAGCAGGCGGTCGTCGATTGCAACCAGCAGCGCCACCTGATGCGCGACTGACAGCGGCGCGAATTGCGGCTGCGTGAGGACCGCGCGGATTCGGCGCCCATGCTCGATTATCCCGCGCGTGCGCTCATCCACCATTCCTCCAAAGCGGGTGAAGATCTCCAGTTCCAGGAATTGCGTGTATTCGAGGCGAAGATTTTCCGCCAGCTTGCGCATCGCATGCGACTGCGTTTTCCCTCCAACGCGCGATACGCTCTTGCCGACATTGACGGCGGGCTTCTGTCCTTCGTGAAACAGCCGCGGCTCGAGAACGATCTGCCCGTCGGTTATCGAAATCAGGTTGGTTGGAATGTACGCGGACAGATTGCCTTCCTCTGTTGCGGCCAGCGGCAGCGCGGTCAGTGACCCGCCACCGCGGTCGCGGTTGAGCTTGGCCGCGCGTTCGAGCAGCCGCGAATGGATATAGAAGATGTCGCCGGGGTAGGCCTCGCGTCCCGGCGGATTTCGCAACAGCAGCGACAGTTGTCGATAGATCACCGCGTGCTTGCTCAGGTCGTCGATGATCAGGAGCGCATCGCCGCCGCGTTCCGAGAAATACTCGGCCATCGTACAGGCGGCGTACGGCGCCAGCCATTGGATTCCAGGCGGGTCGTCCGAGGGTGCGAATACGAAGATGCATCGCTCGGGCGCGCCGTAGCGCTTGACCGCATCGATCACCTGGCTCACCGACGAGGTTTTCTGACCCACCGCGCAGTAGACGCAGATCACGCCGGTATCGCGTTGATTGATTATCGTGTCGATCGCGATCGCGGTTTTCCCGGTCTCGCGATCGCCGATGATCAGTTCACGCTGGCCACGGCCGAGCGCCAGCATCGCGTCGATGACGAGCAGACCCGTATTGAGGGCGGTGTCGACGAAATCGCGATCGACGATCGCCGGCGCCGGACGCTCGACTGGCTCGACTCCCGCCGCTTCGATTTCCGGACCTCCGTCCATTGGAAAGCCTAGAGCGTTCAGGGTTCTGCCCAGTAGCTTGTCACCTACCGGCACGCTCGCGACGGAACCGGTTCCGCGCACCAGGTTGCCTGCACTGATGATGCTGTCATCGCCAAGCATCGCGCATCCGATTAGGTCGGGGTCCAGCGTCAGCACGATCCCGACGACCGGCTCTCCACCGTCTGATCGTTCGAAGAGCAGCAGTTCACCGAGCCGCGTTTCCGGCAGCCCGCGTACGCTGGCGACATTGTCTCCCACTCGTTCGACCTGGCCGATCAAGTCGAGCCGCGGCTCGACCTTGAGCTGACCAAGCAGCCCGCCCGCCCTGCTTAGACGATCCTTTACGGAATCAGCCAGCGTGCTCATCGCGATTGATTGCTCTGGCGGCGACGGTCAGCGCGTCGCGCCAATTGAAGCGGAGAATTGCGTTCGGAAATGTGATTTCGGCGCCTGCGATAAGCGTGGGATCGGTATTAAACTTTACTCTCGTTGCGCCTCCTATCCGCTTCGCGAGCTGTTCGCGCCATTCCGACTCTTCTCTCGCTTCCAGCGGATGAGCCGTCGTTACCACCAAGGGGGTCTCGTCGAGATGAGAAACGAGCGCGGCCCGCTCCGGTGCTGAGAGACGGTCCAAATGCTCCAGCACGCGGGTCAGAAAGGCGTGATCGATTGAAGGAAAGGTCAGTTCGCGCAGCAGCCGTTCCGCGAGGTTCATGGCGAGCTCGATTGTCTGGGAAAACAATTCATGTGTGGCGGCGGCGCGTTCCTCGCCGAGCTGCGTGGCCGCCTGACTGCGGATCTTCTCAGCTTCCGCGCGAGCCTCATCGATCATCTTCTTACGTTCGGCGTCTTGTTGCGCACGCTGTTCGTCAATCGCCTTCTGGCGCTCGGCCTCGATTCCAGCTCGTTGCGCCTGTAGGTCGTGCTGGATAGTCACCGCTTTTTGCTTTTCAGCCGACACTTCAGCCATGCCACGCGCAATCTCCTCCTTGCGCCGGGCGACGATCGCAGTGACCGGCTTGAACAGAAAGCGCCTGAGCAGCCAAATCAGAATGAGAAAATTGACCGCCTGCAGCGCGAAAGTCCACCAACTGAAATTCATCGCGCGAAAGGATTGGCGAATAGCAACAATAAGGCGACGACCAGGCAATAGATCGCCATCGTCTCGATCATAGCCAGACCAACGAAAAGGGTACGCGACAACGAACCGGCGGCCTCGGGCTGCCGCGCGATACCTTCCATCGCCGCCGCGATCGCCCGGCCTTCAGCGAGCGCTGGTGAGATCGATCCGACGGCAACCGCCACTACCGCGCCGATCACGCTGAGCATTTGAACCGTCATCTACGTTTGTCCTCCTTCACTTCTCGATCGCGCCGATACCGCCGCCGATATAGACCGCGGCCAGGACGCTGAATATGTATGCCTGCACCAGGCCAACCAGAATTCCGAATGCCATGAATGGAATCGGCACCAGCAAACCCGCCAGCGCGAGAATGACCGCAACTATCAGCTCCCCGCTCATGATATTTCCGAACAGGCGCATCGCGAGCGAGAATGATCGCGTCAGCTCGGACAGGATGTTGAACGGCAGCATAACCGGATTCGGCCGGAGATAACCTTTCAGGTACGCGCCAAGGCCTTGAATGCGAACGCCATAAAAATGCACCGACAGAAAAATTATCGCGGCGAGCGCAGCCGGCGTTTCGATCGACGCGGTCGGTGCACTGACTCCGGGCACCACCCCGGATAGATTCGCTACCACGAGAAAGATGAACAGTGTCCCGAGCAGCGGCAGGAACGGGGCCGCATCGCGGTTCAGCAGCGCGGCGATCTGCTCTTCGATTCCGAGCACTACGGTTTCGATCATCGCCTGCCATCCGCCGGCGTCGACGCGAAACCTCCGCGTCACAATCCAGCTTGCGACTGTCATCACCGCGATCAACCCCCACGTCGTTACGACCGTGCGGCTGACCGGAACGATGCCTATATGAAATAGGATGACGCTCTCGAGCGGTGAACGGCTCATGGATACCTCGCGAGCGCGAGCCGGTAGCGACTGACCGAAATCGTCCGGATAGCGAGGAACCCAGCGAAGCTTATGAGCAGGGGCGCTGCGCCTTGCCTTGCACAGAGCGTGAAGGCCGCGACGGCGACGACCAGGCGTGCGAGGTGGAGCAGCAACGACTTCCATCCGGCTCCATTGTCAGTGTAAAGCCGGACGTTCCATCCGAGCGCAGCGAAATAAGCCGCGCCGATCAATGCGCCGAGTGCGGCGTAAGGCACGACACGCAAGACGATTAATTCGATCATTCGCTGCTCATCCTCTTCCAAACCGCCCAGTAGCCCAATGCGGCGCCGAGAAAGACAAGCGCCGCGCTCCAGAACACGCCGCTGTCGAACGTGCGATCGAGCCAGCGTCCAACGAACGCGCCGAGGAGAATCGGCGCGACGATCGTCCATCCGAACCGTCCCATCATCGCGAGCGCACGACCCATCGGCCATTCTCCGGTCCTCAGCCAGTGCTCGCGCCGGATATGCGCGCGTCTGACGGCTTCTTCCATTTCGCGTTCCGCCCCCAAATCGTGATCGCCATGTCCTTGCTCGGTTGCCACGACTCAGCTCGCGCAGGTTACTTCAGCGGCTCAGCTTTGAGTGGTTGATCAGCCGGCCGCAGGTAGCGATAGATTTGCCGAATCGCGGCCTGCTCCAATCCGAGCGCGCCCGAGCGGGCTGAGCGTTCGGCCTCGACGTTCTGCGCCATCCTGGCGAGAATCTCGCTTTGCAAATGGGCTAGATCATCGTTAACGACTGCCTCGCGGGTGGCTATCTCCACGACCTTCCCGCTGCGGACGCGCAGCACACCGCCACGCACGGCGATGTAACGCTCGACGCCGTCGACGTTGCGCCGTCTCACGACGCAGATCGAAAGCGTGGTGAGAAAATCCGCATGCCCCGACTCGATACCAAAGGCGCCGCTGGGATCCTCGGCGCGAACATGGCGGACGGAATCTTCATTGACCGCGATCGCGGTGGGAGTGGTGACGATCAGCTTCACCGGATCAGCGCTGGCGCCTTGCGCGCAACATTCTCCTTTTCACGAGCATCCTCGAAAGTTCCGACCATGTAAAATGAACTTTCGGCCCATCCGTCGCCTTCACCCGCCAGTATCGCGCCGCAACCCTTGATGGTGTCTGCGATAGAGACGGATTTTCCTGGAACTCCCGTGAATTGCTCGGTGACGAGAAAGGGCTGAGTGAGGAAACGCTCGAGGCGGCGGGCGCGCGCCACGATGCGTCGGTCTTCGGCGCTCAACTCCTCAACGCCGAGCAAAGCGATGATCTCCTGGAGTTCCTTGTAGCGCGCGATTGTTCGGCGCACTTCCTCGGCGACCGCATAGTGCTCCTCGCCGACGACCAGCGGATCCAGCAGGACCGAAGTTGACGCCAGCGGATCGATAGCGGGATACAATCCCTTCGCCGCCATGTCGCGCGAAAGGACAACAGATGAGTCCAGGTGGCGAAACGTTTCGACCACCGCCGGGTCGGTAAAATCGTCCGCCGGCACGTATACTGCCTGGATTGCGGTCACCGATACGCCGGCTACCGATGCGATTCGCTCTTCGAGTTCTGCGATCTCGGTCGCGAGCGTCGGCTGGTAGCCGACACGCGACGGCAACCGGCCGAGCATTCCCGATACTTCTGAGCCCGCCTGCACGAATCGGAACACATTGTCCATAAGGAGCAGGACGTCGCTTCTCATCACGTCTCGAAAATATTCGGCGATTGTGAGCGCGGTCATGCCGACGCGCCAGCGCGCGCCCGGCGGTTCGTTCATCTGTCCGAAGACGAGAGCGGTGCGGCTCAAGACGCCCGATTGCCGAAGTTCGGCCAGCAACTCGTGGCCTTCGCGAGATCGTTCGCCGATGCCCACGAATACGGAGATGCCCGAATACTTTTCGACGGTGCTTCGAATCAGTTCCATGATCAGCACAGTCTTACCAACGCCGGCGCCGCCGAACATGCCGGCTTTGCCACCACGGGCGAGCGGGGCAAGCAGGTCAGCTACCTTGATGCCGGTGCGGAAGACCTCGCGCTTGTGATCCTGGTGATTTATCGCAGGCGAGCTGCGATGAATCGGCCAGCGAGGTACGCTCGTTTCGATTGGCCCGAGTCGATCGATCGGAGCGCCGATCGCGTTGATAAGACGGCCAAGCACCTTCTCTCCCACCGGAACGCAGATTGGTCCGCCGCGGTGAGCGATCGCACCGCGGCGGAGACCCGAAGTATTCTCCATCGCCACGGCCCGGACGGTATGAAGATCGAGATGCTCTTGGATTTCGGCGAGCAACACGGCCCGTCCGTCCAGCTCGATCATCATTGCGTCGTTGATTGCCGGCAGTGGGCCGCGGGCAAACTCGACGTCGATAACAGACCCGCGAATTCGAGTAACGTGTCCTGTCGATTCCTTCGCAGGGTTCGAATCTCGAAAATAATCCTGCATTTAACTCAAAACCGAAACAACTTTAGACACTGGTGCCGAGGGCGGGACTTGAACCCGCACGTGGTTGCCCACGGAGGATTTTGAGTCCTCTGCGTCTGCCATTCCGCCACCTCGGCACTCGAAGAAGGCGTGGGCTCAGGCGGGTCATCTTAAGCAAAGGTGGGGTCGTCGGCAATGGCGACTGGCAGACTCAACTAACGCATTTGATCGTGCTCTTAAGTTTGGATCACTGTTCCAACTGTCGAATCCCGCGACGCTGTGAACACAGTAGCTAGTCGATGGCCACCTTCCCATTACTATGATCGACAGAAGTGACTACTCAGTATGATTCTCACTTCGTCTCAACGATCATTTGCTTCGTATAGTATGACGAGCGCACTATGTATTCATGGAAGCAGTTGCGGTTCGCATTTCCGCGCCCGTCGCGGTTCCTCAATCGCATATCACGGTCGTCGGCCTGAGGCGCGCGCTCTGTGACTGCCTGCTCGCCGTATCCTTTCTGTTGGCAACACTACCGGCCGCGCGCGAACTCACCTTCAGCCTGGCGGGCGCCTCAAACCTGGTCTGGTTGACGGGCGCTGCGACTATGGCAGTCATGTCGTTCGCGCGATTTGCCCCGCGCAGCTCGACCGTGAATCTCCGCACGCTCGCCGCATCGGGCGCTATGCTGATCCTCCCGTGTTTCATGCGTCCGACCAATCTGTCCACCGGCGCGCTCGCGACCGCCGGGCTTCTCTTCGAGTTGTTCGGCGTGGTGCTGACGCAGGTCGCGCGCGTTTATATGGGGCGCAGCTTCGGCGTATTGCCCGCGAACCGCGGCATCGTGTCGAAGGGGCCGTTTCGATGGGTTCGTCATCCAATATATTTCGGATGGTTCATACTCTCGATTGGCTATGCGATGTCCTACGCAAACGATCGCAATATTATTCTCATCATCGCTACGCTGCCCTTCATGGTCTGGCGAATCGATCAGGAAGAAGCACATCTGAGTGCGGATCCTGACTACCGTGCATATATGCAAAGGGTGCGGTACCGTCTGGTACCGGGCGTGATTTGATCGAGGCGTTCCCGCCTAATCCCGCGACGACCTAGCCTCAGTGCGATCGCGGCCGCGCGTGCCCATCAGGTAGATTCCGCCTGCCAGCGGCGTCGAAAGAAACATCGCGAACGCGAGTCCGCCGATCACCGCTATCGCCAGCGGCTGCTGAACCTTGGCGCCGGCGCCATAGCCGAGCGCTAACGGGAACAGGCCCGCGGCTGTTGCGAGCGTAGTCATTATGATTGGTCGCAGCCGCACTGTCGCGGCCTGGAACAAAGCCGCGCCTGGCTGAGTTCCCCCGCCGACTTCGCGCTCGGCATGGTCGAGCAGCAGGATGCCGTTCTTTGCGGTGATTCCCGCGACCATGATGATTCCCATGAACGATGAAATGTTGAGCGTCATCCCGGTCACGGAAAGCGAGATGAAGCTGCCGGCAAGACACGACATCGCGGCGACCAGGCATGCGACGGCCGGCGCAAGTCGCTCGAACTCCCAGACCAGGATCAGGAACATCATGATCGTCCCTGCTACCAGCACCAGCGCGAGCTCGTGAAACGCCTGCTGCTGCTGCGCGTACAGCCCGCCGTATTCGAGTGACACTCCCGCCGGCAGCGGCATTTTCGCGAGGCTCTGCTTGACCTCGTTGACTGCCGTGCCGAGGTCGATACCTTCGAGCCGCGCCGTCACGTGCACGACAGGACGCTGACGCTCGCGCGCGATCTCGCTGGTCTCGCCGAGGTAGTTGATCTTGGTCACCGACGCGAGCGGCACGCGCGCATTCGAGCTCGACTTGAGCACCACCTCCGACAGGGTTCCGAGGTCTTCGTGGAATGCGTCCGGATAACGCACGCGCACGCCGACCAGCCGATCGCCCGACAACACATTGGTGGCGACCGTTCCCTGGATCACCGAGTTGAGCGCGGTGCGAATATCATCGGCGGTCAGCCCGTAGTGCGCGGCTGACGTGTTGTCGACGACGACCGCCTGCTCCGGAATGCTCAGCACGATTCCATCGAATACGTCGACCAGGCCACGGATCGATCGCATTCGCGTCGCGACTTGCCGCGCCGTCGCCTCGATCGTTTTCTGGTCGGGCCCGAAAACCTTGACTTCGATCGGTTCCGGAACGCCTGAAAGATCGCCGATTAAGTCCTGCAATACTTGCGAGAACTCGATCTCTACTCCCGGCACCGAGTTCAGGATGCGATCGCGAATGGAATTGATGACCGTATCGATGTTGCGTTTGCGGTCGGCCTTCAGCCGCACAGACATGTCCCCGCGATTCGATTCGGTCAGAAAAAATCCAAGCTGCGTGCCGGTGCGGCGGCTGAACCCAGTGACTTCAGGCGTCGACTTCACCACCGACTGGATCGAATCGAGCAGCGCCGTCGTGTCAGCCAGCGTGCTCTGTGGGGGCGTTATGTAATCGAGGATAAATGCGCCTTCGTCGAGCGGCGGCAGGTAGTCGCTGCCGATATTGTTGTAGATGAAGTACGCGACCACCACGGAGGCGACCGCGCCAACGATCGCGAGCACAGGAACGCGGATGAACAGTCGCAGCGCCGTCAGAAATGCGGTCTGAACGACGTGATAGATTCGTCCGGCTTCGCGCGCGCGTCCGCGAAACCGCGCGATCGCCAGTTCCACCGCAGGCGTGAAGTAGAGCGCGAGCACCAGTGAGATGGCCAGTCCGCCGCCGAGCGTCGCCGCCAGCGAGCGGAAGAAAACGCCGGTCACGCCGGAAATAAATACCAACGGCCCGAACACAACGATGACTGTCATCGTCGAGGCGATCAGCGGGCGCCCAAGATGCTTGAGCGCTTCGGCCACGGCGGTCCCGGTGGGTCGGCCGGCCGCCAGCTCGCGATGAATCGCTTCGATCATCACGATCGCGTCGTCGATAAATAGTCCGATACCTGCGGCCAGTCCGCCCAGTGTCATCATGTTGAAAGTCAGTCCCGCGACTTTCATCACGATGAACGTTATCGCGACCGTGCATGGCACCACGATCGCCGCGACCAGAGCGCTCAGCGGGCTCATCGTGAATACCAGGACCACCAGCACCGCCAGCACGAGCCCGAGCACGATGGCGTCGCGCACGCTGTTGAACGATTCGGTGACCAGGTCCGACTGATCGTACGAGACCGAGAACTGAACGTCGGGGTAGCGCTGGCGGAACTGCGCGAGTGTATTGCGCGCCTCGGCCGCGATTTGCACCGTGTTACCGCTCGGCCGCCGCGATATTCCCACCAGCACGGCCGCGCCGTTCTCGGAGGCGGCGCGGATGTAGTCCTCCTGGATTCCCAGTTCGACCGAGCCGATGTCGCTCACGCGGATCGGTTGACCGCCCGTCGACGTAAGCGGCATCGCGGCAATCTGTTCGGCTTGATGCAGGTCGGTCGTCACCACCGTCAGTAGCATCCGGTGCGATTCGTTCATGCGGCCGGCCGACGCGATTACGTTGTTCTTCGCCAGGTCAGCGACCACGTCACTCGGCGACATGTCATGCTGCAGCATCAGCGCTGGATTCAGCCGCACCACGAACTCGCGATACTTGCCGCCGATCACGCCGACGCGGTAGGTGCCTTCGATTCGATGCAGACTTGGGACCAGGTCGTAGTTCACGACGTCGGTCAGTTCCGGCAAGCTGCGTACCTTCGAACTGAGACTCAAATCGACGATCGGAAACGTGCCGGTAGTCAGCAGGACCGCGTCGACCGACGTATCGTTGGGCAGTTGCGTACGGGCGTGCGCGACCGCGGAGCTCAGCGTCTGGAAAGCGATTTGCGGCTCGGTGTCTTCGCCAAAGGTGACGTCAATCTCGGCGCTGCCGCGCGTCGTCGTCGATCGAACCACCGTCACCCCGACCACGCCGTAAGCGGCTTCCTCCAGCGGCCGCGTGACCGACGCGAGCATCTGCTCGGCCGGCAGGTCGCCGCTGTCGGCGAGAATCGTCGCGCGGCGAAACGTTATCTCGGGGAACACCGAGCTGGGAATTGTCCCGGCCAGTATTACGCCGAGCACGCTGGCTGCCAGCACCGACAGCACGGCGAGCGTCGAAGTGCTGCGCGTCATTGGGTTCCCTGCGCCACGCGAACGCCGAGCCCGTCCGACAAGGCGTAGCCGCCCGAAGTCACGACCAGGTCGCCGGCTTTGATTCCGGCGGTCACCTGGACCAGGTTGGGATCGCGCAGCCCGATTTTTATGTCGGTGCGATGCGCGCGTCCGTCGGCGCCGATCACAAACACGTGGTATCGATCCTGGCCCTGATCCTGAAACAGCGCGGCTGCGGGAACTACGATCGCGTCGGGCACACTCGCAGTCTCGACTCGTACTTCAACCGGCGCGCCTGCTTCCGCGATACGTTCCTTACCCGTGAAATCCGTCCGCACCGACGAGGTTGCACTGGCGGTGTCGAAATTCGGCATCAAGGCCGCGACGCGCGCGGGGAACTCGAGGCCGGGACGAAACGGCGTCGTCACCGTCGCGGGCATCCCCGGCCTCACCGACGCGAGCTGACCCACCGGCACCGACGTATCGATATAGAGGCTCACCGGATCGATCAGATCGACGATCGTGTCGAGGTCGGCAACCATCTGCCCGTTGGTGACAGGCGGTTGCGAGACGATCCCGGAGTCGGGCGAAACCACTGGTATCCCGACGCTATGATGATGGCGGTCGACCGACGCGCTCAGCGCCGCCGCGTCCTGTGGATCGATCTTGCGCGCGACCTCGAGCCCGACCTCCGCCGCCTCGATCTCGCGATTGAGAACATGTGCGACGACCTGCCCTTTGCGCACCGAGTCGCCGCTCACCAGCTTCATACCCATCACCCGGCCCGCCGTGGGTGCGCGGATGATCACGTGGTGCGTCGCGACCGTCTTTCCGAGCAGCCGCAGGTCGCTTGTCATCGGATGGACCTCGGCCCTCGCGGCGCTGACCAGCAGAACCGGATTGGCCGGCGCCGTGTCTTCATTGCCGGCCGGCTTTGCGCCGCCGCATCCTCCTAGCAACGACGTCGCCGTCACCAGCGCAAAGATCGCGATGGCACAACGGTGCGAACCATCGCGCTTCATCATTGGATGCGGCCGAACAGCAGATTGGTCTCCGCCACCGCCTCGCGCGCGTTGAATTCCTGATCGTAATGCTGTAGCCGCAACTGCTCCGCTGTCTGATACGAATCCAGCACCTCGAGCATCGTCGCGGATCCACCGCCCAGGAACCGCGTCCACGTCAGCGCGAAGTTGTCATCGGCCGTCGGCTGCGCACGCGTGAGGATGTCGAGCTGCCGATTCGCCTCGTCGTAGCGGATCGACGCGTCCGCTATTCGCCGCTTCAGAATGTATTCGGCCTCACGCGCCTGCGCCGCCGCCGAATGCTGCTTCGCTTTTGCCTGGTCGATGTGCGACGAGATCAGGCCGCCATCGAACAACGGCACCGACACGACGCCGTCGTAAGAGCCGCCGAAGTTGTGCGAAAACGTCGGATGCGGATCGACGCCGAGAAATCCCGTCGTGAATGCGACCTGGAATGTCGGCAGACGCTCGGCCTTTGCCGCCTGGATTTGCGAGTTCGCGGACGCAATCGCTCGATCCGCCGCCTGCATCACGGGGCTCTGCGCGAGATCGCCCGTCGGCTTCGGCGGAATCCCGGCGATGCTCGCGATGTCGAGGTCCGGCTGATTGGGCTGGCCAATCAGAATACCCAGCGTGGCCGTCGCGCGCTGGCTATTGCTGCGTGCGGCGTCGAGCGCGAGCTCGGTGCTGTCGCGCGCGGTCCGGAACTTCAACACGTCATTGGTGATCACGCGCCCGCTTTTTTCCAGCTCTTCGATCGTGGTTACGTAGCGTGCCAGCCGTTCAAAGCTGGCCTGCAAATCTCGCTGTATCCCGCGCGCGCGCAGCAGGTCAAAGTAGGCAATCGTCGTATCGAAAACAATTTGTGCCCGTGCTGCTGCCACCCCCAACCGCGACGCTTCGCTCACGTACTCAGCCGCGCGAAGCCGCGCCTGCCGGCGTCCCCAGTCCCATGCCGTGTAGTCCACCGTCAGCAGACCCGCAGTCAGTCCGCGGTTGGTGACGACGATGTCGTAACCCGGCGCCTGGTAGTACTCTCCGCCCGCCGCGATTGTCGGAAAAAGCGGCGCGCGCTGCTCGCGCACGTGTGCGACGCTCATATCGCTCGTCGCAGCAGCGACGTCGACCGAAGGCGCCAGATGCAGCGCGCGATCGATCGCGTCGGACAGAGTAATAGTCGCGGCGGATGCCACCGACGTCCAGGTCAGGATCGCGGTAGCAAGCACGGCGGCAGATAGGTGGCGGCAAGTTGGCTCCATCCTTCCAAGATTAACAGCGGCCTGCCAACTCGCCAAATTAATAGACATTAACCCCGACAGTTAGCAGCAGATTATCTGAGCGGCACAGTCGCTCGATGCGGGTCGTCTTGACACAGCCCCAATGTCACCACGAACACGCTTCCGCCCGTGGGGCGATTCCTGGCTGCGATCTCGCCTCCATGCAATCTCGCGATTTCCCGGCACAGGCTCAAGCCGAGACCGCTACCTTCGCCTGGAGAGCCGGCGCCCCGAAAAAATCTGTCGAAAATATGCGGCAACTCCGCCGGATGGATTCCCTCGCCGGTGTCGGCGACCCGTAAAATCGCCCGATTCGATTCTTTCGCCAGCCCAACTTCGATCGAGCCGCCGGCCGGTGTGAACTTGAGCGCGTTGTCGAGCAGATTCACAATCAGGCGGCGCAGATGCCCCGAGTTGCCATAAACGAAAACGTCCTCAGGCGCGTCGACCGTCAGCTTTATTTCGCGCGCCTGCGCCAACGGTCCGACCGTCGCCGCTATCTCGCCCAGCAGCTCGCGAAGATTCAGCCGCTGCCGATCGACCATCACTTCGCCATTGAGCCGCGACAGCATCAGCAGCTCGTCGGCGATTTTGCACAGCGACAGCGCGTCGCGATGCGCCGCCGTCAGTGCGGCGCGATTTTCCTCGACCGTGCGGTCGCGCGCGAGCGCGACCTCGAGTCCCGTGCGGAGCACCGACAACGGCGTCCGAAGTTCGTGCGCAGCGTCGGATGCGAACCTGCGCTCGGTAACCGACGCGCGCTCCAGGCGCTCGAGCAATGCGTTGATGACCGCCGTAAGCCGTGCGACTTCGTCCGCCACCGGCGGGACCGGCAGCCGCGATCGCAGGTTCGCCGGCCCGATCGCGTCGAGGTCGGCAGTCACTGCCTCAATCGGCCGCAACGCCCGACCCGCCAGCAAGTATCCGCCGCCGACGCAGAGCAGCAGGACGATCGGCACGATCAGCAGCAGGCTGTTCCGCAGGCTTTCGACTGATTCCTCGACCAGGGCCGCCTGCACGCCGCTTTGCAGGTACGCGAGATCGCCCTGATACATCATCGGAACCACCGCGAACCTGAAGTCTTGATTGCCGACTATCGCGGGATGGGTGGGGAGTCTTTGATCGAACGGCGGCGGTATCGTGTGGATGTCGCCGAAGTTTCCAACCTCGCCATGCGCGGTGATTATTCGCGCGCGCCGCCCGGGCCCGATATCGGTCTCGGAGCTCAGCCGCTGCAGAATCCCAAGCGCGCTCGACGGGCCGCTGCGCTGGATCTGGTCGGCCGCGTTTTCGGCCTCTTCCAGCAGCGCCGCATCGAGAGCGCTCCATTGCTGTCGTTCGAAGAGCTCTATCGACGCGATCGCCGCGACCAGCAGGATCGCCGCCAACACCGCGGCCCAGTAGATTGTCAACCTTAGTCTGATCGTCATTGGCGGCCACCGCGCGATGCGCGCGGCGTTATTCCGCGCGCATCGTGTATCCGACTCCGCGCACGGTGACTATCAGCGAACGGTCGGCGCGTGGATCGATCTTCTGGCGCAGCCGATTGACGAATACTTCGATCAGGTTGGTCAGCGAGTTGTAATTCGAATCCCAGACCGTCTCCGCGATCATGTCGCGGGTCACCACCTGACCGGCGTTGCGCATCAGCAGCTCGAGCAGCATCTTTTCCTTGGGCGACAGATTCAGATTGTGCTCGCCGATTTTCGCGCGTCGCTTGACGGTGTCGAATTCCAAATCACCGACTTTCAGGATTGCCGATGCTTGCGCTTTCGGACGCCGCGCCAGCGCTTTGATCCTGGCCAGCAGCTCGGCAAACGCGAACGGTTTGATCAGGTAGTCATCGCCACCGCCGTCGAGTCCGGCCACGCGTTCTTCGAGCGATCCGCGCGCGGTCAGGATCAACACCGGAGTTTGATTGCCCGCCGCACGCATCTCGCGCAGCATGTCCAGTCCGCTTTTGCCCGGCAGCCCGAGGTCCAGCACGATCAGATCGAGCGCGCCGCGCGCGATCGCCGCTTCCGCCTCCTCCGCGCTCCCCGCGATTTCAACCGTGAAGTCTTCCTCGACGAGTCCCTGCTTCACCGAGTTCGCCAGCCGGGCCTCGTCCTCGACCAGCAGGATACGCAGCGGGTTCATACCCTACGATGCTGGCACGGCGGCGCATCCAAAAAAAGTATGCCCCACCGTCAAATCGCCAGCGACAGGAGTCCTGCGGCTACCAACGCGCCCGCCCAGATTGTGTCCAGGTTTATCCAGGCACTGCGCAGGATCGCCAGCCCGATCCACTCGTAAACCAGGATTGCTATCGTCCCCATCACCACAACCATCGCGCCCGTATGCACGAGCACTACTGCGACGGCCTGCGCGATCGTGTGCGCCGCGTGGGCTGCGGCCATGTGATGCGCGTGCGGGGAATTCGGCGTCATCCCGATCAATATAGGGAACAGCATCAGGCCCGCGCCATGTGCCGAGGCCATCAGGAACGACCACAGCGCCAACTCGGCCGCGTTCACTCGCATCGCGACCCATCGCGGATGCGCGCGCGGCCAGACGAAGCGAAACAGTCCGAACAGGATCAGCGCGGCGGCGCCGATAGGGCGAAGCCAATCGATCGCGAAGAACAGACGCAGCCCGCCGATGATCGCGACCACGGCCGCGATCGACGCGAGATGTCCGACCGCGATCGGACCCAGCGCCCACGCCACCTTCGAGCGTCGCCGCTCCTGCAGTCCCAGCGCTACCGCGAACAGCCAGCCCATCGACGGGTCGATTCCGTGATAAGCGCCGAGCGCTGCGACCGCAATCCACGGCCACGCGGACGTCACGGATAGCAGAACGAGTCGGACGACGAGTCGCCGCCCTCGAGCCGAATCTGATGCGCTCGTTCGCCGTCGAAGGTCGTGAAGAAATTCGGATCGATCGTCATTCCTCCCGCCGGCGCGCAATCGATCTTCGCGACCCAGCCGCGGACGCCTTCAGGATAGAACTGCGCGTCCCACGCACCGTACAGCGAGTTCGACATGTAGATCCGCCGGCCGTCGCGGCTGAGCTCGATCATCTGCGACCCGCCGTTGAGCGGCCCGCTTTTCGGATGCTTCGCATGCGACACGATACCACCCAGCCGCACGGTGCCGGTTTCTTTGGGTTTGAACGGGTCGCTCACGTCGTATTGCTTCAGGTCGCCCGTGCCGAAGCAGGCAACGTACAGAAACTTGTCGTCGAGACTCAGGTTGATGTCGGTGATCAGCGGCGGTACGGCCTTGAACGGTTTGAGCGCCGGCGGCAGCAGGTTCTCGTCGGCGGGCTCGGCGGGAATTTCAATCACCTTGCGAACTTTCCACTCGCCACCGTCGCGATACCAGAGCCAGATAGACGCCGACAGATCTTTCGTCGAGATCACCACGCCGACAAACCCGAAAGTCTTGGTCGGATCATGCGACGGCCGCAGCTCGAGCACCAATTGATTCTCCGCGCCCAGGTCCAGCGCCTTGAGATGGCGCCGGTTGCGGAGGTTCCAGATATGAATCGAGTGTCCGTACTTGTTGCCGAGCAGCAACTCGGGCACGACGCCGTTTTCGATCATGTTCGGCGTGCCCCATTCGCTCGTCACCGCCACGTCCCAGCCGAGATGCCACCAGAAATCGTATGCGAACCGCTGAGGCCCGCGATCGACTTCCCATCGCCCGAGCACGTCGAAGCTTTCGTGGTCGAGCAGAAAGATTCCGCCCGGCCCGTCGCCCTTTGGATCACCAAGCGCGCTCACGTAAATCGCGTCGGGTCCGCAATGGATGGTATGTGGCCGGCTGTATCCCGCGCGCGACGCGATCTCCTCGGCCTCGATCGTCTTCACCAGCTTGGGCTTCGTCGCATCGGGCTTCGTATCGAAAACGTAAATCCGGGAGGACCGCAAGCCCGGCACCAGCAGGTAGCGCCGCTCTATATGAGGATGCGGTGCGTACGGACACAGTGCTGCGCTGCACGCGTTCCAGCCAAAGTGATGCAGCTCGTCGCCGACGTTCGGCACTTCGGCGCGCCCGACGACTTGCGAGTAGGTTTTCGATTCCGGATTAAGATCGAGCACGCACAGCGCGTCATGCTTGCCGTTGCTCGCGTTCGGATTGAACGTGACGACGTAGCCGAGCTTCTCGCGCGGCGCCTGCATCGCCATTCGCGCCGACGGGTAGAAGGTTTGATCGGGTTTCCACAGCGCCATAAGTTCGAACCGCCCTCGGTAGGATGGTTCCGACCGTATCCAACCCGTCGAAGCTCAATCAAGCCCGCGGTGCAGCGCCTACAACGCTTTTACTTTTGTGCCCCATCCCACTATGGGAAGGGGGATAGGGGTTAGGTTAGCGCGACCCATCTCAAAAGTTCTGTCAGGACGAAACAACCATGGAAGACCAAACCGTTCTCTACGAAAAGCACGACCGCATTGCCAAAGTCATCCTCAACCGCCCGCGCTACAAGAACGCGCAATCGCGACGCCTGCTCGAGGAAATGGACGCCGCTTTCGCCGAAGCCAACGCCGACGACGATGTCCGCGTGATCATCCTCGCGGGTGCCGGCGACAATTTCTGCTCCGGCCACGACCTCGGCACTCCCGAAGAGAAAGAGGACCAGGCGCACCGCCCGTTCCCGAAAGGCGTGCGCGGCGAGTATGCGCGCTCGCGCGAAATGTTCCTCGATAACACGCTGCGATGGCGCGATCTCGACAAGCCCACCATCGCGCAGGTGCAGGGGCTGTGCATCTTCGGCGGATGGATGTTCGCGGCCGCGATGGATCTCGTCGTCGCTTCCGACGATGCGAAGTTCCTGCCGTCGCTCCTGCAGTACTTCTCGATTCCGTGGGACATGGCCCCGCGCAAGGCCAAGGAAATCCTGTTCCAGAGCCGCTTCGTCGATGCCGAGGAGGCGGCCCGCCTTGGGTTCGTCAATATGGTAGTGCCGCGCGCGCAGCTCGAGGCCGAAACGATGGCGCTGGCGGAACGAATCGCAGAGAGCGACCGCTTCACGCTCCGGATGGTTAAGTGGGCGGTCAATTCGGCGCAGGACGCAATGGGCTTCAGCACGGCGATTCGCAACGCTCATTCGCATCACATGGTGCTGGGAATCGGCGGTCTGATGCAGGCCAAGATGCAGGGCAAGGAGCTTCCAAAGCGGATGCCGGGAGTCGAGCAGGCGCTCAAGAAGATAAGGAAGTAGGGTGCACGTCGATTGGCGTGTGCGTGGTTCTAGTCAATTGTTGAAAGGTGGGCAATCGCCACAGTGTGTCATTGCGAAGGGCCTGGCGTGGCGTTTGCTTGCGGTGTTGCGCTTGGCGACGCCAGCGGCAGAGGTGTATGAGCATTCGGGCTCATGATAACTTTCTCGCTTGGCTTACTGGAGCAAGCCCAGAATCCAACGGCGAGCACAGAAACCACAAATAGCGTCGCGACTTTGGAAACGGGCGACGACCGGCTCGAAACGGACGTTATTTCTCTCAGCACCATGTTCACCGTTGTGTTGGCGTCACACCATATCTGCGATCAGGCCCTCAAGAAAGTACGGAAGTAGGGCGCGCGGGCCGCTGCTGGCGGCGCTTATGAGACATTAGCGTCCCGGTAAGACCCCTTGCGGACGAACTGCCTTCGCGCTGCCCTCCAATAGGGGTCACCATTGGAGGGTGACAACTTCTCTTCCAACCCTGAGTCGCGTGATCGTCGCTGCATTCCTCTCGTGCGCATTCACTGCCACCGCATCCAGCGCATCTGTCTTAAGCGACGCGAGCCCAAACGCAACGCGCGCTCCTTTGTCGGAAGCAAGGCCACCGCCAGCCCCGGCCATCGAGGTACCGCCGCCCATTTCGACGCTCCCGCCGATATCGCATCGAATCGTCGGCGGCGAATTTGATGTCGTCGCCGTAAATGGCAACTCCTTCACAAGCATTGGTTCGCGATTCGGTGAGAGCCCCGCGATACTTGCCAGCGACAACGACCAGCGGGTTACCGACCGTCTCCATGCCGGTGACACGATCCAAATCGACAATCGTCACATCGTTCCGCTCGAAGGATCCGATTTGATCGAGGTCAACAGCCGCAGCGGATGCTCTTTCATTTCGAAGATGGCCAGTTGAGCGGCGCGTATCCGGTTGCGATTGGGCAGCCGGGGATGCAGTGGCGGACCCCAATCGGTTCGTTCACGGTGATCCAGAAGCGCGAGAATCCTAGCTGGAGCCCGCCCGCCTCGATTCGGCGGGTAGCGGAAGAGTTGGGCAAGCACGTCGGCGAGATCGGACCCGGACCCAATAACCCGCTCGGCAAATACTGGATCGGCCTGAGCTTCCCGATTGTCGGGATCCACGGCACCAATCATCCCGTTAGCGTGTACAGCTACCTGACCCACGGATGCGTCCGGCTGCATCCCGACGATATCGAAGCCCTGTTCAATGCCGTCGATCTGGCCGATCGCGGCGAAACCGTTTACCTGCCCCTGATGCTGGCGCAGCTGGACGACGGGCGGATTTTCCTCGAGAGCGAGCGGGACATTTACGGACAAGGCACCGGCGGAATCGGCGGGGTGAGGGCTCTTGCGCAGGCCGGTAAGATTGATAATCTAATTGACTGGTTTCACGCCGGGGAAGTTGTAAACGACCAGGATGGAATCGCGCGCGACGTGACTCGCAAGTCCGAACGCGCAGGGGGAACGCCAGCGGATCCGATCGCGGCGACGACAAGTGAGCGAACGATCACAGTCGCAATCCACGCATCTCGCGGACTTATCGCGGCGGCGATTCCTCCGCATTAGCGCGTTGGCCGCCACACAACTGGTTGTGCCCGCGGTCGCACTTGCCCGCACCACAGTCCAGCTTCGACGACGCTCGCTCGAGTTCTACGCCCTGCACACGGGCGAGAGTCTGACCACGACGTACTGGGAGGATGGCCGCTACATCCCGGAAGAGCTCGATCGCGTCAACTACATCCTGCGCGATTTCCGCGTCAACGAGATCAAGCCTATCGATCCCGCACTGCTCGATCTGCTAACGCGAATCCAGCATCGACTGAGCACCAACGAAGCTTTCCAGGTAATTTCCGGATATCGCTCGCCGGTGACGAACGCGATGCTCCATGCGAACAGCGAAGGCGTCGCGGTCCACAGCCTCCATCTCGAAGGCAAGGCCATCGATATCTCGGTTCCGGGACGCAGCCTCGCACAGTTACGCGGCGCCGCACTCGCGCAGCAAGCCGGCGGCGTCGGCTACTATCCGAAGACCGGTTTCGTCCACGTGGACACCGGCCGCGTCCGCTTCTGGTAAGTTTCCCGGCCTCTCTAGAGAGGCCGATTTCCCTACAGCGTTCGCTTCAGAAAATCGAACATCTGGTCGAGTCCCTGGCGGCATCCGGACAGCACGTCCATCTGCAAAAAGCCGTGCGGCATGTCGTCGAAGATGGCGACCTCGTGCCGGATGTCGGCGCGCTTGAGTGCGTCCGCCATCGCATGCGTCTCGGGCAGCAGCGTGTCGGCGGTGCCGCATATGATGAAGCTCGGCGGCATCGCGCCCGCCTTCACCGCGCGGAGTGGGCTGACTCGTGGATCCTCGAGGATCGCCGGATAGCCGGTTCCCGCGTACGCTTTAACTATTCCGTCTAGCGCGGCAGCATCGCTCTCCCGCTTCAGCACCGCGGGGAAATCGAACACCCCATAAATCAACAGCGCCGCCTTCGGCTTCGCAGGTCCCGTATATTTTTCGGCCGCCAACGACGTAACTGTCGCCGCAGTAAGATTGCCGCCCGCTGAGTCGCCTCCGACCGCGAGCCGCGACGCATCGCCGTTCCATCGCTTCGCGTTGTCGCCCGTCCACTTCACCGCGTACAGGCAATCCTCGAGGGCCGCCGGGAATGGATGCTCGGGCGCGAGGCGATAATCGACGTTGATCGTCAGGTAACCGGCTTCGGCAAATTGCATCCCGAGCTTGCGATGCGTTTTCGGACTGCCTCCGATCCATCCACCGCCATGCAGATACACCACCACGGGATGAGGCCCGTTTCCTCTTGGCACGGCGACATCAGCGGCGAGGCCGGGTCGAATCTCGACCGCCTCGTGAAACGCGCCAATCTCCGGAGGATTCGAATTCATCATCGGCAAGAAGGTTTCCATCGCCGCGCGTAGCCCCTTCACGTCGGTCGGAATCGGAGCCTTGGCGAGCGCGTCGAGAAACGAGCGTTCCTGTTCAGTAAGCATGGAAGACCTCCGCGCGTCTGATCCCTCGCCCGTTATTTTACGGAGAGGTACGTAAGGGTTCTGCGGCTCGGCGAGATGAAGCCAGCCGCTACTGCTGAGCCGACGCGCCGACCGCCGCTTTCACCAGCGGCTCTAGCTCGCCCGACTCATGCATCTCGCGAATGATATCGCAGCCGCCGACGAACTTGCCGTCGATATAAACCTGCGGAATCGTCGGCCAGTTGCTGTAGCGCTTGATCCCGTCGCGCAGTTCCGGGTCGCTGAGCACGTCCGCGGTCGCGTACGGCACACCCAACTCGTCGAAAATCGCAACCGTGGCGGCAGAGAACCCGCATTGCGGAAAGCTGCGGTTCCCTTTCATGAAAATCATGATCTTGTTTTCCTTGACCGCCGATTCGATCTTTTCGATTATGTCCGCCATTTTGATTCCTCTACTTCCGGTTCTGATGCTGCGCTGGCGTCAACGTCTTGAGCGTCAGCGCATGCACCTGCACGCGCATCGCGTCGCCCAGCGCCTTATAAACCAGTTGATGCCGTTCGATTAGACCTTTGCCCTCGAAACTCGGGCTGACGACCAGCGCCTCGAAATGGTCTCCGCCGCCGGTGTAGTCGCGCACTTCGACCTGCGCGTCGGGAATCCCGCGCGCAATCATCGTCTCAATTTCCTTCGGGTCCATCATTCAATTGTATCAGCCTCGCATCTTAACCCGCATCGCGCTCGCGAATCCACATCTGCAATTCCGGAAGTCGCGATTGTCAAGCTGGAGACCGGCTTGAACTTTCATTAAGCGCCGCCTCGATGAATCGGCTGTAAGGCTGGTTCCTGCCGCAAGCGGTTGGACCGCCTGAAGAAGTCGTTGATGACGCCGAGCTGTTCCTCGTTATAGGCGGCGAACACCCGGTCCATGCGCGCGAGGATCGGCTTGTAGAACGCAGCGATCTTCCTTTTCGGCGCCGCGGCGAATCGCACGATTACGCTGCGACGGTCGCTCGGGTTGCGCTCGCGTTCGAGATAATGCGCCTTTTCCAGACGATCGAGCACGACCGTCATCCCGCCGCTACTGAGCCCCGTCAGTTGCGCCAGGTCGCCGGGCGTGGCCGGTCCGAAGAGGTCGATCAGATTGAGGATCTGATAGTCGATGGCGTTGATCTCGAGCCGGTCGGCGAGCTGCTGGTTGAACAGGATCGCCTCGGCGATAAAGTGACGCGTCTCGCGTATCAGGGAGTCGCGCAGCGCGCGTTTGCGGTTTGACATGCGCGGTTTTCTCATTCGCGCCATTCCAGTATCTTAGTTTCCAAGTATCTTGGATTATAAGGTATATCTCAATGCCAGCACAATCGAAAGCATACAAGGGTATCGCTCGAAGCCGATGGGCGTCTCGACGCTGGAGGACTCGGCGCATCTCGTTGAGGGCTATCACCGGTTCGGAAAAATTCTTGAACGCGGCGCTTCGAAGTACGGCGCCTTCGGATGATCCTTGCAGTACGATCTTATGAATTCCTTCTGCGCGCCTATCGGCAGACCGTTAAGGTTGGTCTCGCCATGTTGCAGCAGCTCGGTGTTGAGCCCCGACATAAAGCCAAGTGCCCAGGAGAAAAATAATGTCTCGTCCTTGGAATTTTGCCGGCACGCTTCCACAAACTCCGGACATGACACCGTTCCGGGCCCCAGCCATCCCGCTTTTTCAGTGGCCGATGCCTGGACAGGTAACAAAATCAGCGTCAGCGCTAAAGCAAGTTCCAGTTTCAACGATTATTTCACGACCGAGATGTCCACGACGTGACCGGTGTTTTCCTCCGGCTTGCCTGGACCACGTTTGAGTCCGTCGAGCAGTTGTTTCGTGCTCGCACTAATCTCACCCGGACGTCCCGCGCCTACGATGCGCGAGACCAGCTTGCCGTCGGGTCCGAGGAACAGCGTCGTCGGTATCGCCTCGACGCCCATGTTATCGACCAGCCGCTCGTCGGCCAGTGCGATCGGATAATTGATCCGAAACTCTTCGACGAACGGCGCGACCGCGCGCAGGCCGTCGCCCTGGATCAGATCGCATGACATCCCGATTATCACCAGCCCGCGCGACTTGTTGTATTTCTTGTAGAGCGCGACCAGTTCGGGAATCTGCCGGCGGCACGGTCCGCACCACGTCGCCCAGAAATCGACGATTACCGGATGCCCGCGGTAATTGCTCAGGTTGATCTTCTTGCCGTCGAGGCCGGGCGCGCTGAAGTCCAGGCCCTCGTCGACCGGCGACGCATTCGCTTGCGGCGTGTCGAGATGCAGCAGCTGCTTGGGCGCGGGCCGCGGGCTGAAGTCGAAGAATGATCCCACGACCAGAGCCAGCGCGATTGCTATCGCAAGCGCGCGCAGTACTCGGCTATTCACTGTCTTAGTCTTCCCCGATTTTCCGGCGCGCCGGTCAGACCTGCTCGATCACCGTCGCGATACCCTGGCCGATGCCGATGCACATCGTCGCCACTCCGAGCGCCGCTCCGCGCCGGCGCATCTCATGCGTCAGCGTTACGACCAGCCGCGCCCCCGAGCATCCGAGCGGATGCCCAAGTGCGATCGCGCCGCCGTTCACGTTGAGCCGCTGCTCGTCGATCTTGAGATCGGTATTGCAAGCGAGCACCTGCGCGCCGAACGCCTCGTTGATTTCGAACAAGTCGATGTCGCCGATTTTGAGTCCCGCTCGCGCCAACGCTTTATGCGTCGAGGGCACCGGACCCCATCCCATAATTTCGGGACGGACTCCCGCGACCGCGGTCGCGCGAATCTTCGCCATCGGTTTCAAACCAAGCGCCCGCGCCCGCTCCGCGCTCATCAGCAGCACGGCCGCGGCGCCGTCGCTCAACTGCGAGGAGTTGCCCGCGGTCACCTGGCCGTCGGGCTTGAATGAAGGCTTCAGCCCGGCGAGTTTTTCCATGGTCGTTTCCGCGCGCGGCCCCTGGTCAACGTCGACGACCTGTCCGTCGGGCAGTTTGACCGGCACGATTTCTTCCTTGAAGCGTTCACGCGCCGCCACCGCCCGCATGTTCGAGCGCAATGAGAACGCGTCGGATTGCTCGCGCGTGATCTTGTACATCTCGGCCAGCCGCTCAGCCGTCATACCCATGAAGAACATGTCGCGCGGAAACATCTCGAGCAGTTTGGGATTGGGCAGAATTCCCGATCCCATCGCGACGTGCGTCATGTGTTCGACGCCGCCAGCTATCGCGACCTCGCCCGCGCCGGTCATTATTTCCTGCGCCGCGAAGTTCACTGCCTGCAAGCTCGAGCCGCATTGACGATCGATCGTGGTGCCAGCGACTTCGACCGGCAGCCCCGCGAGCAATCCGATCATGCGGCCGACGTTCAAGCCTTGCTCGCCGGTCTGATTCGCGCATCCCCAGACGACGTCCTCGATCTCTTTCGGGTCGAGCTTCGGATTTTTCTCGAGCAGCCGGCGGATGCACATCGCGCCCAGGTCGTCGCCGCGGAGGTCCTTGTAATAGCCCTTGTCCTTGCCGGCTTTGCCGATCGGCACCCTGACGCCATCGACGATAACAACTTCGCGCACGATCTTCTCCTTCGCCGGCCGTGCGTTATTCGGAGCGCGCGGCCGCTAATCGTTAACTTTATATGATACTACGCCGCCGCAGTTCCGATAGACGCAAAGAATCGTAGCCGAGCACCTCGGCCAGCACTTCGTCGGTGCTCTCGCCCAGGCGAGGCGCGCGGGTCGAGGGGATGTCAGTGTTGCCGGCCGATTTCAGCGGCGAGCCCGGTACGATCAAGCCGTCGAACTCGCGATGCTCCGCGTGCAGGATCATGTTGCGCGCGGCCAGATGCGGATCGCGGGTGACTTCCTCGACGTTGGCGATGGGAGCGCACGGGACCGACGCGTCGGTGAGCAGGCGCAGCCAATGATCGCGCGGCTGAGTCGCAAAGATACGCACCAGGATTTCTTCGAGCTCCGGATGATTCGCGGTGCGATCTGAGTTGGTCAGGAATCGCGGATCGTCCTTGAGTTGCGGCATCGCGATCGCGTCGCAGAACCGGATCCAGATAGCCTCGTTGCCCGCGCCCATCACGAAGTAGTCATCGGCGGCGCGAAACTGCTGGAACGGCGTGATCGATGGATGCCGGGTGCCGAGCCGCCCAGGAATCTTGCCCGACACCGAGTAGCGCGCGAGCGCGTCCTCGAGCATCGCGACCTGGCAATCGAGCATCGCGATATCGACGTGATTGCCGACTCCGTCGCGGTCGCGCACACGCAGCGCCGACAAGATTGCGATCACGCCGTACAGCGCCGCCGACAGATCTCCTACCGACACGCCGCATCGGACCGGCTCGCCGCCTGGATTGCCGGTGATACTCATGGTGCCGCCGAGCGCCTGCGCCACTATGTCGTAGGCGGGCGCGGAAGTCTTTGGCCCGGTTTGTCCGAAACCGGAAATCGAGCACAAAATTATCCGCGGATTGGCAGCTTTGAGTTGCGAATAACCGAGCTTGAAACGATCCATCGTGCCCGGCGAGAAATTCTCAACCACTACATCCGATTTTGCCGCGAGCTCGAGAAAGATCGCCGCCCCATCTTCGGTGCGCAGGTCGAGCGTAACGCTGCGCTTGCCGCGATTGACGCTATAGAAGTAGCCGGAGTCGCCCGACGGCATGACAGGCGCGAAGCTGCGCGAGTCGTCGCCGCGTCCCGGTACCTCTATCTTGATTACTTCGGCGCCGAGGTCCGCCAGGTTCATCGTGCAGAACGGGCCGGCCAATACGCGCGTGAGATCCAGCACGCGGATACCGCGCAGCGGCTGTTGATCGATCATCGATAGTTATCCTTGGGCAAGCCCTGCCGAGCGCCGACGAATATTAAAGTTATCCTTTAAGAGTGTCGTTCCTGCGCTCGATGCATCGTAGCCGAGTGAGGTTGCCGAGAGAAACGTTTTGCGTGAACGCGCTCGGGCGACGCTAGCGGCGGCGGGTTCTTGCTTCACGAGCCTCGCGCGCACGCATCGCTTCGGCCGGAGTCATGATCAGGCGCGGCTCACTCTCGGCCTTCTGCTGCTCGGCGGCGGCGACGGTTCCGAGCTGGGTGCGGATGAAGGCCTGAAAGAAAAGAACTTTGGTCACGTCGATTCGGTCGCGCAGGCGCGCGGCTGCTGCCACCGCCCATCCGGCTTGTGTGCGACGTCCGGCCCGCGCCATGTAGTACGCGATATCCTCGAGCCGCCGCTGGATTCGACGTCCGTTGTCGCCCGTCAGCAGTTCGGAGGTCGCGCGATCGATGACGGCATTCACGCGCTCCTGTTTGTGGACGGGACTCAGGACGATCACGCTTTCGCCGGCGCTGGCGATTTCGTCGACGTAGGGTTTGAGCAGCGTGTCGGGTAGCCGCCACTCGAGCAATTCCGCTTCCTTGAGCAGCTCGACTGAGGGCTCGCCGGCAGCCTCGGCCGCGAGCTCGGAGTATACGGGATGAAGCAACTCGGTCGGCGGCGGCGACGAGATCAACTCGGAGCGCAATGTGAGAAAATTTCCGACGTGGCCGCGGCGCGATTCGGGGGTGTTGCGCCAGGCCTCGCACGCGATGAAGTCGGCGACGCGCCAATCGGCGTCGACCAGCTTGACCTGTGCGCGACGCTCGAGTTCTTCACGTTCGGATTTCAGCTCGCGCCGCGACAGGCCGGTGTTCTGCGCGCCGACAAGTCTCTCACTCTCGGAAATCAGCGCCCACATCCGCAGCACGCCTCCTTGCATGCGGGGCTTGACGATCCAGACGATGCGCGCGCCTTCGCTGTCGATCGGCGAAAGCATCGCCGCGAGATCAGCGGCGTCGGCGCGGTGCGTGTCTGCCGCTTGAGCATTGGCGGCAGGAGCGTCGATGCCGTGCTGCTTCAGCCTGTAGAGCGCGCGGCGGACTTCGCGTCTCAGTGCACCGGACGCGCCCGCTTCCATCTCGGTGAGCATGGCGGCGGCACCGGGGTCTGCAATCCCGGCGAGGGCGCGCGCGATCGCGAGGTCCGTAATGCCGGACTTGCCTTTGAGCTCGCGCAGTTTCGCGATCGCATCGGCGGGCGCGCGCGCGGGATCGAAACCTGCCTCGAGCAGTTTCTTGTCGTCCGGGTTCGTGTCGGTTGGATTACTCAAATCAATGCCATGCGAAATCGTGGGAGACTATGCGCGCGGTTCCCGAACTGTCAAGTTTTTCACGCCAAGGCGGTCGCGATCAACGAAAAATGAAGAACCTCGAAGCAAAGTTCCGGCTCCCCAATCATGCCGAGGCAGAAGCGCGCGCGACTGCGATAGGATACTCGCGGCGAGCGATACTCAATCAGCGCGACACATTCTTTCGCGTCGCAAACGGCAAGCTTAAGATGCGCGAGGAAAACGGACGTGCGGTTCTGATCTTCTACCGTCGCGGCGAAAGCGGTCCGCTGATGCTGAGCGATTACGAGATCGTGCCCGTCTCCGATCCGGCGGGGATACTACGGATTCTGGATGAGGCGCTCGGGACGATTGCGGCGGTCGAAAAAGTACGAATCCTGATGACGCGCGACAACGTGCGGCTGCATCTTGATCGCGTCACGAACCTGGGAGACTTCGGCGAGATCGAGGCGGTGCTAGCAGAGGGTGATAATCCCGAGCGGAGCCGGGGAGCCGTCGATGAAATCCTGGCAGCGCTGGAAGTGGGGCAGGCTGATCTGATCGATGTGTCGTACTTCGAGATGCTCTTGAAGCCATGAACGTGCCCGCCAAAATTCATGCAAGGTCGCCTCTGCGGCGGTACTGGAGAATCGCGGCGCCGGACGACACGCCGATCGCGATGAACGGGTACGGGACAAGGAAGGCCATCGAGTGCTCATGCATCACCGGAGTGCCGCGGTTCTTCGCGACGAACAGGATCATATTGATGACGACGTACGCCGCGTAGGAGATTCCGATTGGCAACGCGAATTTGCGCATCGCGAGGATTCCGTACGCGTACACGGCAAGAGTGATCCCGAAAATCGGCGCGATGATCATGTTGGGCACTCCCGAAAGCCGCGAGCCCAGAAAGACAAAGCCGACGCCGGCCTGATGTGAGAAAGGCTTGCCGAAATTGGAAATAGCCATCAGCGCGAATAGGATCGCGAAGATTGTCAGAGCCACGCCGCGCGATTTATTTGGCATCAAGAGTCCCCCATCCGTCAGGTGAGATCAGCGCTACGGCGAGTCAGTGCGATCGCCGCTGCGAGCGGAACACCGATCCCAACTATGATGGAAATTACGGGAAGCGGCTGCGTGCCGCGATGTTTCATGCTGAACAGGACCATGTTCACAACTACGCTCGCGGTACAGAGGTACGCGAATGGTAGTGCATAACGGCGCATCGCCCAGATGCCGTAGGCAAGGACCAGGAGGATAATTCCGAACAGCGGAGCCACGATTGCGTTGGCGGTACCCGTCAGCTTGGTTCCCAGGAAAACGAATCCGTCGTTGGGGAAGAGAAGAAACGGTTTGAGGAAGTTGGAAATCGCAATGATCGCGAACAGCAGCGCGAAGATCGTCAACGTCACGCCGCGCGATCGATTTGGCATCCTGGATTTCTCCGAAGTCAGGTGAGATCGGCGCGGCGGCGATGCAGGATGATTGCCGCGGCGAGCGGAACGCCAACGCCGACGACGATGGAGCCGATGGCTACAGGAAGCGCCGGTGAGTCGTTGTTCTTCATGCTGTATAGCACCGTGTTCAGGACCACCCAGCAAAAGAATATGTACGAGATTGGCAGTGCGAACTTGCGCATCGTCCAGATTCCGTAGGCATAAACCAGGAGGATGATCCCGAATAGCGGCCCCATGATGGCGTTGGGGGTGCCGCTCAACCTGGTACCGAGGAAGACGAATCCGACGCCTGGGCTATGCGACAGTGGCTTGCTGAAATTGGATATAGCGAGGAGTGCGAACAGTAACGCGAAGACTGTGAGAGTGGCGCCGCGTGATTTCCCAGCCATCGAGAATCCCTCCATGGTTTTCGAGCCGATTGCGGCACATCCTAGTCGGCGCACTGCGAAAACGCATCAGGTCTTGCGCACGCATATTGAGACTTGATTGGATGCGCAGGGGGTCGGTACCCCTCACGTCATCAGATTCGATCGAACAATGTGGCGATTCATCTCGGTTGTGGGGCTTGTGCTGTGCTCGTCATGGCTCAGCGGGCCGACTTGCGCCTTCGCTCAGGCCAATCTCGTAAAGAACGGCGACCTTGCCGCCGGCTTCGACGCCGCCCCTGCTCATTGGTACGCGCTGTCCTCCGACAGAAAGTTGAGCAAATTCTCGTGGACCTATACGCCGGCCGCGGGCGGTGTGCTTGGCATCAACAATTTGAATCCGAACTACTCCAGCTGGCACCAGGCGCTGATCTTGCGGCCCGGGCTTTACGAAATCAGCGCCGAAGTACGGGTCGAGGGTGCGCAGCCGCGTGCGGGCGGAGCGACTGTCGCAGTCAGCGCCTACGACGGCATCAAGTTCATGTCCGAACATCTGCACGGCACGACCGATTGGAAGAAAGTCTCGTTTCTTTTGAAGGAAGATCGATGGGGCGACACGACTGAGTTGCTCTGCCAGCTTGGTGTCGAAGGGATTCCAGACACTGGCCGCGCGTCATTTCGCAATATCAAGGTGATTGCCGTTGTCGGTCCGCCGCCGTTTCGTGCGCGCGGATTCGACGTCGGTTCGATTCGCGCCCGCTACCAGGACCAACTGCTTCATCCTGATGCGAGAGTCTCGATCCGCGAGCTGGGCGTCATCTGCGGGCTGACCCTGCTGGGGCTCCTCGGATGGGCGCTCGGCGCAATATGGCGGCCGGCGCGAGCGGCAGGCCGGTCAGCGTGGATGCTCCCGGCGGGCCTGATGCTCGCGATCACGGCGGTGAAATTCGCCGCGCTGTTTCATTTCACCGGCTTCTATTGGGACATCTGGGCGAAGACCAATCGCGCGTTGCTCGCTGCGTTTCTGGGACCCTCGAAGATTTACGACCCGGGGTTGCCAGTTGACGCCTATCCGCCCGGTTCGCTGTACCTGCTATGGCTCTCAGGGTGGATCGGCGGGTTGATCGCGCCGAGCGCAAACGGATTCCGCGTGATCGTCGAGACCCCGCCGTTGATCGCCGATCTTTTTATCGGCCTCACGCTTTATTTCGCGGCGTGGCGCGACGGACGGGGCCTGCGCGCACTCATTATAATGATGCTGTTCGCGCTCAACCCGGCACTTGTCTTTGACACGGTGGTGTGGGGCCAGAGCGATTCGATTGTCGTGCTGCCGATGATCGGTGCCGCGATCCTGATCGTCACCGGCCGCTATCGCCTGGGATGGAGTGCGGCCGCAATCGCAATCCTGGCCAAGCCGCAGGCGATCGCGTTTGCACCGCCGCTCGCACTGTGGACGCTGTTCAACGCAGGCCTCGCCGAATCCGGATGGTGCGCGGGCGCATTTTTGGGCACGGTCGCGATCGGAATCCTGCCGTACCAACTTGGACATTCGTGGGACTGGATAATCAACGTCTATAAGGATCTCGGCACGCGGTTCAGCGAAGCTTCGGTGGGCGCGTTCAATTTCATGGGACTGGTTGGCGGGATGGGCACGCCGGACACCGACAAGATCTTTTTCGGCATTTCGTATCGCGCGTTCGGTCTGTCGCTGACTTGCGCAGTTTACCTGATCGCATCGTACCTGATCTGGCGCGCGCGGGCGGCCAGCGGCGCGATGCTCGCGATTTTCGTCGCGCTGTTCGGATTTTTCATGTTCGCGCCGCGCATGCACGAGCGATATCTGTACTACCCGCTGGTCTTCCTGATTCCGATCGCGCTGGACAGCGGATTTCTGACTTCGATCTACGCAATTGTGAGCGCGACGTTCCTGTTCAACCTCCTCTATATAAAACATCTGACCGACACTTCGACTTACTTCCCCGATCATCCGACTCCCGCGCTGATCGCGATCGCGTCTATCAACCTGATCGTGTTCTTCGCGGTGACTGCGTACGGATTGCTGCGCACTCCTCCACCGGCCGCAATAAACGGTGACGCCGTCCAGGGCGCGCAGAGCGTCGGCCCGATGCGCGAGGCCGCAGGCAGTTGAAGGTCGGTCGGGTGTTGCCGTTCGACGGCGACAGTGAGAAAAGTGCGAACTATGCGTCGCGCCGATCGCCTGTTCGAGATCATCCAGCGGCTGCGGAGGCGGCGCGTGGTCACTGCCCATTCGCTCGCGGAACAGTTCGACATCAGCGAACGCACAATCTACCGTGACATTTCCGACTTGATCGCAAGCAAGGTCCCAATCGAGGGCGCCGCGGGCATCGGCTACTCGTTGCGCAAGGGATACGACCTGCCGCCGCTCATGTTCAGTGAGAACGAGCTCGAGGCGCTCGTCTTCGGCGCGCGCATGGTGCAGAACTGGAGCGATCCGGAGCTGGGTCGCGCCGCCGACGCCGCATTGTCGAAGATCGAGAATGTGCTGCCGGCTCATCTGCAGCGGATGCTGGACGATCGATCGCTGTGGGCGCCGAAAGACGTGCGCCGGGTGCCGGTAACGTTCGATCTTGGCAAGTTGCGCGCGGCGATTCGCGGTTGTCAGAAGATCCGGTTCCGGTACTGCGACGAGAAGGGCGCCGAGACGCGTCGCAAGGTACGTCCTCTCAGCCTCTGGTTCTATCCGCCGTTTTGGACCGCCGCCTCATGGTGCGAATTGCGCGATGACTTCCGCTTCTTCCGCGTCGACCGCATGAACGACGTGGAGTTTCTGAACGAAGATTTTGCGCAGGAGGCCGGCAAGTCGGCGGAGGACCTCTTCCGCCATCTGCTCAGCAAATCGTGACTGCGACGGGCAAGGCTCCTGACGGGATGCTGTCAGGATCTCGCCGGTCACGCGCGCCCAACCAGAGTCTGCTGACAGACAGCTGTCAGCAGCCGCACACCGGTCCAACCGCACTGGAATGTTAAATTTCTCCTTACGCGGCATTCGACCAAGGAGAAAGATCATGGCGACCAAAGTCTCGGAACGTCCCGCAGCTCGAGATCGAGTGATCGTCCTCAAGTCAGCGGAGGAAACGGCCGGCGAACTCTTCCGATGTGAATATATCGCGCGCGAAGTGTCGGGCTCGCCCAGAGATCACATACACACGCATCAGGAGGAGCGGCTGGAAGTCGTCGAGGGCACTGTGCGATGCCGCGTGGCGGGAAAAGAGTACGTCCTCGACCGGGGAAGCGTGATGGTCATTCCGCCCGGGACACCGCACGCCGTGTGGAACGAGGACCGGCTCGGCTCGCGCTCGATTTCAGAATATCGCCCCGCGATGAACGCGCAGGCGATGTTCCGCGGCTACATCGTCAATCGCTGATGCCGAAGGGGAGGATCTACATCGTTCATATTAAGGTTGTCGGCGGAAAGCCTGCCGTCTGGCTTCCATCAGGATTTCAGGAACTTCAGCATCAGCTCATTGACGTAGTCGGGACGCTCCTGATGCACGAAATGACCGGCACCTGGCACCAGCTCGATCTTTAGTCCCTTGGGGAACAGCTTCTCCATTCCGTCAAGCGTTTCTGCGCCGATGCATCCGTCGTCGCGCCCGTGAAACATCAACGCAGGCACGTTGATCGGCGTCCCCATCGCGGCCGCAATGCCTTTCGGATCGAGTGGCATGTTGAATGCTGCGCCTAGTGTCGCGCGATAGTAGCCGATCGCCGCTTCGAGCGTGCCCTTGGCGCGGAAGCATCGCTTGAGCGCTTCCATGTCCTCGAGCACCCACTTCCAGCCCGGCGACCAGTCGGCCCACAACTTTTCCAGGAAGGCGAAGTCGTTGAAGCTTACCGCCGCCTCCGCAATTTTGGTTTGGAAGAAAAACATGTACCAGGAGCGGCGCTGCTGCGCGTAGCTGGTGACCAACGACTCGAAGAATTTCGAGCCATATCCAACTGCCGCCGTTACCAGCCTGGTGACGCGATTCGGCGCGGCGGCCGCGGCGCCGTATGCCGCGACGGCGCCCCAATCGTGGCCGAAAACGATCGCGTCCTTGTAGCCGAGCGCGGTGATCAGCGCGAGTGCGTCCTCCGACAGGACTGGCGCGTCGTAGCGGCCGTCGGGTGCGGACTCCGTCGGCGAGTATCCGCGCATGAATGGCGCTACGCAGTGATATCCCGCCGCAGCCAACGCTGGCATCTGATGGCGAAACGAATGAGCGGTGTCGGGGAAGCCGTGCAGGCATAGCACGAGCGGGCCGTCGCCCATCTCGAGCACGGTGAAATTCAGGTTCGACGCGCGGACAACTCGCTGCTTCATTTGAGGTGCCATAGTGGAACGATTCATAACGCACGCTTTACCCAATGACAAAGCGCGCGCTGGAATGTGTTCGCGATTCGTGATCATCTGAGGCGCAGTCAGATGGACGAATCGATTCCTCACACCAGCGGCACTCCCGGGACGAGCAGCGATGCGCTCCGGGAGCTTGCCGTGCTGTTTCTTCGACTTGGCACGATCGCGATGGGCGGTCCGGCCGCGCATATCGCGATGATGGAGGACGAGGTCGTTCGCCGCCGGCGATGGATGACGCACGAGCGATTCCTCGACATGCTCGGCGTCTGCAACCTGATTCCCGGCCCCAACTCGACCGAAATGGCGATACACATCGGGCATCTGCGGGCGGGTTTCGCCGGCCTCGTCGTCGCCGGCGCGTGCTTTATTCTACCGGCCGCTGCGATCGTGTTGGCTGTCGCATGGGCGTACGTGCGATTCGGCGCGATGCCGCAGGCAGTCGGCCTGTTGTATGGCGTCAAGCCGGTGATCATCGCCATCGTCTTGCAGGCTCTGTGGGGACTCGGTCGCACCGCGATCAAATCGCGCTTACTGGCGGCGCTCGCGATCGTCGCGCTGATCGCGTCGCTCTTCGACGTGAACGATATGATCGTCCTGCTCGGCGGCGGAGTCGTGATGCTTGCGATTCGCGCTTTCGAGGATCGCACCAGCACACGGATGGCGCTGGCAGCAATCCCGACCGTCGCCACCCGCGCGCCTGGCGTGAAGGGAGTCGCGGTTGCCGCGGCGGCCGTGGCAGTCCCTTTCAGCCTCATGACTCTGTTTCTATTTTTCCTGAAAGTCGGCGCAGTGCTGTTCGGCAGCGGTTACGTCTTGTTGGCGTTCATCCGCACTGACCTGGTCGATCGATTGCGATGGCTCACCGAGGCGCAGTTGCTCGACGCGGTTGCCGTCGGCCAGGTCACACCCGGCCCCGTGTTCACGACCGCGACCTTCATCGGCTACCTCCTCGGTGGATTTCGCGGCGCGGTGGTCGCGACGGTCGGAATTTTTCTGCCGTCGTTTTTCTTTGTCTCGATCAGCGGGCCGCTGATTCCTCACCTGCGACGCTCTCCGCTCGCCGGCGCGTTTCTCGACGGCGTCAACGTGGGAGCGTGGGCGTTGATGGCGGCAGTGACGTTATTTCTTGCCCGCGCCGCGATCGTCGATGTCACCACGATCCTGCTCGCAACGTCGAGCGCGTTTCTCCTGCTTCGTTATCGGATGAATTCAACCTGGCTCGTAATTGGCGGTGGACTAATCGGTCTCGCGATGAGTCCGTGGATGACCCACTAGAATCGCACCGGTGTTACGTGGGGAACATTCGGGAAAGGTATTACTCGCGCCTCTAGCGGTGTGGATGCAACCGGATGTAGCGCACAACGTCAGTATGCTGTAGTGTCGTAATCCGCGACGGCAAGCACAATTCGCTCCCCGCCTTAGAATCGAAGGCATCCCGGATAAAAGTGAAAGTGTGCTGATGCTGGCGGCAGCCAGGAACCGCGATTCGGCGCTCTTGGCGCCCGAGGCATCATCTCCCGTGTAGCCCAATAGGCGTGCGCGGTGGTGTGGGCAAAATACGATCTCTGGAGAGACGAATGGCAGCAGCTTTCACGACAGTCAGCACGACAGAAAATCTAAAGACCGAACCGTGGAACAAGCCCTGGTGGCATGCCGCGGGACGCGACATTTCGATATTTTTCTGGGTTTGCCTGATTCATATTACCGCCGCGATCGGGCTGGCCCTCTATCCGCTTCCCGGATGGCGCATACTGCTCGGCGCGATCGCACTGGTATTCATCGGTGGATTAGGCACGACGGTCGGGTACCATCGCGCGATCGCGCATCGCTCGCTCACGCTGAATCCGTGGGCGCGCGGAGTGCTGATTTTCTTCGCGATGTTCAACGGCTCCGGCGCGCCGACCACGTGGGCAGCCGGCCATCGACTGCATCACGCGAAGGCGGACACTCCGGAAGACATCTCGAGCCCGGTGTGGGGCGGATTCTGGTGGGCGCATCTGCGATGGCTGTGGCAGGCGGGAGAGCCGCCCGTCGATCGCTACTGCCCGGACCTGAGTGGAGTTTCGTATCGCGCGTGGCGATGGTTCCAGACGCCGATCCTGGCGCTGTCATTTCTCGGCGGATTGTATTTCAGTCCGGCCGCATTTTTCTGGCTCGGCGCGATCCGCCTCTGCTTCGGACTACATGCGCAATGTTTCGTCAACAGCGTTTGCCACACCGAACCGGGAATCACGGTAGGACAGGATTCGAGCCGCAACGTAAAATGGCTCGCGCTGATGCATCTGTTCCAGGGCGAGAACTGGCATCGTAACCATCACGCGCGTCCCGGTTCTGCCCGTCTCGGATGGAACTGGCGCCAGCCCGACGCCGGCTACATGCTGATTCTTGCGCTCGAGAAGCTTGGCCTCGCGACCGACGTTCGCTACGGGATGCCGCGCGGACGGGGCGGTCGGGCCGACTCTGACGATCTGATAGTCAAGGCGGCATAATCGCCAAGCGCAGCGGGGGCTTTTTTCGCGTAACCGCCGCTGCGGGCGTGCGTATTCCTTGTGAGAGGAATGCAGATGAAAACCTTCGGCTTTGTCTTTGCCGCGATACTTTCGGCCGTCATCATGTTCGGGACAGTTATGGCCGCGGCAAACGCGGGCATGAGCCCAAGTACGTCGTCCGTCGTGACGCTTCGATAATTACAGTTCGTTAACAGTATTCTTGCGGAGGCGATCTGGCCGGATTCGCCACCCATGCGTCCGGCGAGTTGCCGATAACAATAATCGGGCGCGCTTGACGCTCTAATGAGTCGGTGGACGGCCCCAGATCGTTCGTGTCGACCGGCTGCGCAGCACCAGATGCGGCCGAGGCCGGAGCGCGTTGCGCGACGGATCGCAAATTCCCCCGCACGGAGTACGACGACGCCTTCACTCGATAGGCAACCGCTTCCTGCACAAACGACCAGCCGTCATTTGGAAAGTCACCAACGCGTCGGGCGGCACCGATTTGCTCCGCGACTATCGGAAAGACATTCGGCCTCAGCCTCGTCCTGATCGACGATAAACTGGCCCGACAACTCAGAATTACTCTGACGGATGCGCAGTTCGCCGTGTTGGGGATCGGAGATCGGCAGTAACTACAGTTTGTCGGGTACTTTTGCTGCGAGATTCAGCAGTTCCTGCAGGGTCTGATTGAAGCGATAGAACTTGTCCTCGCGCAGCTGATCGGTGGATTCGAGCCACAGCTCCTCGCCCACCAGCGCGAGCGAGCTCAGCGTATGCCGAAGCTGCGGACGGCCGTGCTCGGCGATCTCACCCAGCATCCGATCCCATATCTCGCGCTTGCCGCAGATGACGAAGTCGGGATCGTACTCGTTGAGATCGACGATCGGCTTTGCTTCGGTCAGCTGATAGCCGTCGATCACCAGTCCCACGATCCGATCGCCGCCGTTGCCGGTGTTGTTCGGCACCACCCGCACGGCGAAGCGCGTCTCGGCGTAACCGAGGCGTCGGAAAAGTTCACCCTCGGCATGCATCAGTCTGCCGAGGGTGAGAAACCACTCCGAGTCGGGAAACGACGGCATCAGGCCGCCGCTTCGAACAGCTTGTTGAAGTCCGTCGGCAGGATGCATCGCGGACGCCGATCGAGTCCCGCCGAGTCGCACCGCTGCAGGTACTCGTGCACGATTCGACGCCACAACTGACCCTGCAGCTCCATTCCCTTGTCGAAGTTGTCGAGTCCGCCGCCCATCAGAATCGCCATCGGCTCGACGGCTTCCGGCACGCTGAACGTCTCGAGCAGAATCCGCTCCGCGTCGTCGAGCTGTTCATGCAACGCTTCGGCGACCGCGGGGTTCGCCTTCAATTGCGCGCGCAGATGCATCGTGCCGAAGCCGACGTGACGCGATTCGTCCTGCATGCATCGCCGGAAGATCTCCTGATCGACGCGACTCGGCGCCAGGAACTCGCCCTGGCGGAACATCGTCAGCACGAAGCCTTCGCCGAGCAGTTGTAGCCGGCCGGTCTGCGCGGAGAAAGTCGGGCAGTCGAAGATTCGCTTCAACGAAAGCTCGCTCAGGTAGCTGGCTGTGCCGAGTCCGCCACCGTTGGCGAGTGCGCGCTTTCGGAACACGTCCATGTGACGCGCCTCGTCCATCGCCTGCGTCGCCAGGAACATCTTCACTTCGAAGAAGTCGTGATTCATCTGCCCCATCCATCGCGTCGGCGCGTCGGCCGCGATGAATTCCACCTCGGTCAGGAACGTGCACAACTGGCACATTGCGCGTTCGAGATCGTCGGGCAGCGGCTTGAGTTCCGTCCACGGGATATCGCGTGCGGAGCTCCACTGGCGCGCAACCGCCTCCTCGTACAACTCGCTCACGTTGTCGGCCCAGCATTCGGCCTTCTCATTGATCGTGAAGCCGAGCGAAGGCAGCCCCTCGGGAATTACCGCGCCGCGCGGCGCCATCGAGCGATGCGCTCCGCCGTGCTCGGGCACGATTCCATAGCTGCCGATCTCGATGTCCTTCAGGCGCAGTCCGAGGTTGCCGGGCTTGGCGCGCACACCCCATTCGCCCATCTGGTTCATCCAGCCGAGGTCGGGAGTGCCGGATTCGTAGAGCTTCTGCAGGTAGACGGAAGGCTCGAGTTTGTATTTCGCTTGCGACCCGACTCGCTCTTCATCCTTGATATGGACTGCTCCCATCGGCTGGCCTCCTGAATTTTGGCGGTTACCAGATCGGCTACCAGAAGCGTTTCTGCAAAGTCAATCGAGAGTTTTACATTCTTGGCCCGCGATGCTTTGGTAGGCGAGGCTCCTCACCAAAAACTGGCCGAACAACGGAGGACGCGTCGTGTCGATACTTTCGGAGTTCAAAGCATTCGCAATCAAGGGCAACGTGATCGATCTGGCGGTCGGCTTTGTAGTCGGCGCCGCATTCGGGAAAATCGTGACCTCGTTCACCACCGACATCCTGATGCCGCCGATTGGGCTGGCGCTTGGCGCGGTCGATTTCTCGAACCTGTTCATCAACCTGTCGTCGAAGCACTACGCGACCATCGCGGACGCCAAGAAGGCGGGCGCACCGACGCTGAACATTGGATTGTTCCTCAACACGATCATCGATTTTGTGATAATCGCGTTCGCGGTCTTCCTTCTCGTCAGATGGATCAATCACCTGACCGGCGCCGACAAACCGCAACCGGCCAACACCAAGGATTGCCCGTTTTGCGCTACTACAATCCCGCTCGCCGCATCGCGATGCCCGCACTGCACATCGGAACTGAAGGCTGCGTAAACGGCATTTTCCCGCGCTGAAATGCGGAGGCGCACGCGGACCTGCCGCGCGCGCCTCCAGCCGTTGCTAGACGATCGAGAAGGAAATCAGTCGCCGCCCCCGCCTTCGCCGCCGCCGTGCCCTCCATGTCCGTGGACCGGCTGTCCCGTGCTGGGATCGAGAAACAAGGTCCGGTTGTTCCCTTCGTCTCCATGCCCTTGAGAGAAGTCGAGCATGTTTGTGATCGGTCCCGCGATTGAGTCCATCGAATTCGTAATGTGCGGCAGGCCCCAGTTGTCTTCTACAAATCCAATGATCGAGCTCTGATCGGTGATCGTGTGATCGACGAAGTTTCTCTTTGCGAAAGGCGAGATCACGATGAAGGGCAACCGCGGGCCGTATCCGCAGCGGCCGCCGATTCCGTCGCTGTTCTTGGTTCCGCACAGTTGCTTGCCCGCGTTTTTGGTGTTCACCGGATGGTTCGGCGGTCCTGCCGGACCTACGTCAGCGGTCGTATTCGATTGGCTCACAATTGGGCTCATCTGATGATCGTACCATCCGTCGGAATCGTCATAGGCGATGACGATTAGGGTGTTCTTCCATTGCGGCTGCGATTCGATGAAGTTGACCGTGTTGACGACGAAAGTCTGCTCATCGAGCGGACTGGAGTAGCCCGCGTGTCCGTCTTGGTAACCATCCGCCTTCAGAAACGACACCGCCGGAAAGTTGCCAGCGCTCACCGCATCGAAGAAGTCCTGCAGGTCGTACTGATGATTCACGGCCCCATCGGTTTGACCGATCAGAGCGACCGAGCTTGGGCGAATGTGCGTCGGATTCGCGGTGCTCGCGTAGTACTGGAATCCCTCGTGATGAGGAATGTAATCAACCCTCGGGCCGAACGCTCCCGTTACCGAGGTATGAGTCTGGCTGAAGCACGTCCCCGGGCCGCCGCCGTGGAGGTTGAAGCCGCCCGCGAAGTTGCCCCACGTCACGCCGGCAGTATTCAGCAAATCGCCGATGTTTTTAGCCGTGCTGAGGAAGCTCAAGTTGTCTCGGTTGTCACAGGTGTCGCCTCCCGGCTGCGCGTCATTGATCAGCGAGAGGCCGCCGGCTCCGTCTGCCACCACGTCGCTCGCGGCGCCGCTCATCAAGCTGGTCGCATCGACTCCGTTGGTATTGCCCGAGACGAGGTTGATCACGCCCGGGGCCGACGGCCCGAATCCGGTGCCGAACGAGTTATCGTTCATCGCGAAATTCTGCGCGTAGTTCCACAAGGCGGTCACGGTGTTGCCGTCGTAGTAGCCCATGATCAGATCGTTGGGATGTCCCGCATTGGGCGTGCAGCCGCCGGTGTTGAATTCCAGGAAGTTGTCCATCAATCCCAAATCGAACATCGCCTGCTCGTCCGTATAGTCGTGATCCTGGTCGCAGGTCGCGGCTTGCGCGCGGGTGAGCCGGAACGGATTTCCGTTGGGAGAAACGAAGTTGGGGTTTTTGGTGAGCAAGCCCGCGGACAGAAGGTTGTTGACCGACGGCGTCTTCGGATCAGCATGAAAGACCGGTTCGCCCGGCGTGGTGTTCATGGCCATGGGATAAGTGCCGAAGTAATGATCGAACGATACGTTCTCCTGAAAAATCACCACGACATGTTGTATGGGTGTGGCCGGCCCTGCCATCGCCGGCCCGGCGCAGATCGACGCGATCGCGAGCGCACCGATGGCGCGCGCGAGTAACTTGGTTCCTCGCATAAGTAAATTCCTCCCTCGGATGTTGTATGTGCGCGGACTAATTTGTCCGCGCGACGCGCAACACTAACCGCGGAAGGTGACGGCTCGATGAATGAAATTTTTCCGCACGATCAATTTCGTGTGACGCGCTCGATTCAATGCACGGGCAGGAGAACCAACGTAAACTTGCGAGAACGAAAGAAGGTTCCCGCAGGTTCTTCTAAATGCGCGATCGAGGCTGCTGCTACTCGCCCGCCTGCGCGACGTCGGACATCGCCTTCGCCGCACGCTCGCAAACTTCGCTTAATACCTCGTCAGTGATCACGGTCGAGAGCGCGATCATGCCGCGCGGCGCGAGAAACAACCCCTGATTGAGCGCCGCCAGGTGGAAGCTGGCGATTGCGCGGGCGTCCTCGCGCGCGATCGTCGCGGGCGGCGGATCTTTGAGGAAAAACAAATTCATCAGCGACCCATAGTGCCGCGCCGAAAACGGCAGCTCGACCTGGCGCGCCGCGCGCCCCAGCTCGGCCGCCAGCCGCTCCGTCTGCTTGGCCATTTTGTCGATGCGCGCTTTCGTCAGCTCTCGCACCGATACGACTCCGGCAGCGCAGGTGACCGGATTGCCGTTGAAAGTGCCCGAATGGAAAATCGAGCCGCGATTGCGCGGATCGAACGCCGACATCACTTCTTCACTGCCGCCGATCGCCCCGACCGGAAATCCACCGCCGATGATTTTTCCGAACATCGTAAGGTCCGGCTTGACCTCGAAAATCTGCTGACCGCCGCCTTCGGCCAGCCTGAGTGTGATCACCTCATCGACGACGAACATCGCTCCCGCACGATGCGCCGCTTCGGCCACCCGCTCGAGGAATCCTGCCGGCGGCTCGACGATTCCGGCTGAGCCGAGAATCGGCTCCAGGAACACCGCGGCAATTTCCGAACCGCGCTCCGACAGCAACGCCTCGAATGCAGTTGCCTCGCCAAAATCCGCGAGCATCGTGCGCTCGCCGTCGGTGCCGACCAACCCCGCTTCCAAATCGTCGTACGATCCGTGATAGCCATAGCGCGCCATCAGGATCAGCTTGCGGCCGGTGAGGCGCCGCGCGACGTGCGCCGCGAGCATCCCGGTCTCCGTCCCCGAATTACAGAATCGCACGCGGTCAACAGACGCGACGCGCTCGCACAGCAGCGTCGCAAGCTCGAGCTGCGCCTCCGATCGCGCCGGCCACGAGCTGCCGTCACGCGCGGCCTTGGTCACCGCTTCGACGATCGGCGAATACGCGTTGCCGTGAACCAAGCTGGTGTAGTTGCCAAGCAGATCGATGTACTTGTTGCCGTCGACGTCCCAGAGGAACGGACCTTCGCCGCGCTTGAGCGTGAGCGGGTATGGACGGTAGTACGTCGTCGTGCGAGTGTCGCCGCCGGGCATCACGCGCTCGGCGCGCTTGGCGAGTTGAGCGGATTTTTCAGTCGCGGCGCGATAGTGTTCTTCGATACTGTTCATCGTCTCTTCCCCCGACTCTAATCGTCTCATCCCCCGATGAGGTATAACGAGCCTTTACGCGTCTGCCCGCATTCTATGCACCCTCATTTGCGGGTATCCCAAGGGCGCGAGTCAAGCTCTCCGCCCGCGATAACGCGACAAACTAACAGTAACGTCTACTATGATTGTTCAAGCGCGTCAAATTGTAAGAAATTATAACAGAATGGCAGTCGATGTTTAAATTTTCACAACGGAAAAATCTAAAACTCGACCGGCAGCGATTCCAGTCCGCGAAAACGACCCATCGTCTTCCACTTGAGATGATCGGTCGCCAGCCGCAGCTTCGGCATCCGTCGCACGATTGCGCCGACTGCGATTTGCGCCTGCAAGCGCGCGAGACTTGCGCCGAGGCAGTAATGCGTCCCGTGACTGAACGCCAGATGCTCACCGTCGGCGCGCGCGATATCGAATCGGTCGGGCTCTTGGAACTTCGCGGGGTCGCGATTCGCTGCGCCAATCAACACCGTCACTACATCGCCTTTGGAAATTTTGCGTCCGCCGAGCTCGAGGTCGTCGGTCGCGACTTGCGGATTCGGCGCCTGGGTCGGGCTGTCATAGCGCAGCGCCTCTTCGATCGCGCTCTCGATCAATTCGGGATTCTTGCGCAGCCTCTCCAGCTCGGCAGGATTTCGGATGAGCGCAAGCACCGCACTTCCGATCAGATTGCGCGTAGTGCCGTGGCCCGCCGTGAACAGCTGCTCCGCCATCGTGACGACTTCTTCGTCGGTGAGCCGCCGACCACGTTCTTCCGCCGCGATAATCGCACTCAGCAAATCATCCGCCGGCTTCGCGCGCCGCTCCTTCACCAACGCGCGCAGATATTGCATGAACTGGCGCGCCGAACGGTCGCCCTCTGCCATCATCGCGCTGGTGCGCACGATTCCGCGCGACAGGATTACGCCGTCGACGAAACCTCGCAGCATCTCCCAGTCCTCGCGCGGCACGCCGATCATCGCGGATATCGCGTCAGCCGGCAGCGGATACGCAAAGTCCGCGATCACGTCCATGCGGCCGGCGCCTTCGAGCCGCTCGAGCGCTTCCTCGACGCGCGCCTCCAGGTTGGGACGCGCAGCCGCGATTGCATTGGGCGAAAACGCCTTCGCAGCCAACCCTTTCAGCATCGTGTGGTTCGGCGCGTCGTTGAACGCAAGCTCTCCCGCCTGCAAATCGAGGATCGGCTGGTCGCCGAATTTCGCGCGCATCTTGTCGAGGTACGCGACGCGGCTGAACCGGCGATCGCGCAGATACGCGATTGCGTCCGCATAGCGCGACAACACCCAGCCCCCGATGAACTCGCTGAAATGCACCGGGTCGTCGGCGCGCAGCCGATGCAGCAGCGGGTACGGATCCGGATGCCCCGGCAGAGTAGGGTCAACGTCGGTTGGAAAACTCTGCTCGGCGACGCGGAAGTAGTCGCTCACTTCACCGCCGCGATCGCTTCCATCTCGACCATCAGTCCGTCGACTGCGAGGGACGTCACTCCAACCAGCGTCGACGCCGGCGGCTCGCCGTCCGGAAACAACTCGGCGCGCGCCTCGCGCATGGCGGAATAGTCAGACTGCTTGTAGTTAACGATGTAAGTATTGGTCTTTACTATGTCGGCCGCAGTGGCTCCTGCAGCCGTCAGCGCGGCTTTGAGATTATTCGCCGCCTGCCGAATCTGCGTCTTTAAGTCGCCCGGCCCTACCAACTTGCCTTCCTTGTCGACCGCCACCTGGCCCGAAATGAATACTAACTTCGCCGGCCCGGCAATAGTCACGATATGCGTATAGCCGCGCGGCGCGAGCAACGTATCGGGATTGATATACTTTTTTTCCACGTGCCTTCTCCTAGTCTTTAGATTGTCCGTCGCCGTACTGCAGTACCTGTACCTTCTCGACCGTGATTAGTCCCGAGCCATCATCTTGTCGAGCACCGGGATGAACGCGTCGATCTTCTCCTGGCTCTCGACGATCTCGATGACCATCGGCAAGTCTTCCGACAGCCGCAGAATCTTGGCCGAGTGCAGATGGCTCGACTTGCCGAAGCCCATCGGCCCGCGCAGCGCGGTCGCGCCTCCCAGTTGAAGTTCGCGCGCCTTCAGCACGATCGCTTCGTACAGCGGCTTACCGCCCGAGCGTTCGCTCTCGCCGATAAAAATTCTGAGCAACACCGCATCGCGTGGGATTTGCATCGCTACACTCCCGGTTGAGCGCCGTCGCGACTATATAACCGATCCACACGGACAGCACGCACAGCACGACCGAGCCTGCGGCGTTCAACGCTGCCGGCATCCACTCGCCCGAGCGCATCAGATAAAACGTCTCGAGCGAGAAACTCGAGAACGTCGTGTAGCCGCCGCAGATTCCGACCATCACGAACTGCCGCGCCGGCGTGCCGACCAGCAGCCGCCCGTCGGGACCGGTCAACGTCGCGAAAAATCCGATCACCAGGCATCCTGTGATGTTCACGATCATCGTGCCGTATGGAAACGTGCCGCCGGTGAACGTCGTGACCAAGCCCGAAATAAAATACCGTCCGGCGCCGCCGAGCGCGCTGCCAATCGCAATCAGAACGTACGCGAGCACCCGGAGACCTCCGTCAGTTTGCTGCCGCGATATGGCCAGCGTCGGCGACTGCATTCACAATCAGATGAAGATAGATGAGTCCGCCGTACGGATGCCACCGCTCGAGCATCCTGCCGACGCCGTCGTAGCTGGGCGGGTCGCCAACCCCGAACCACTCGAAAAGTTTGTTGCGACCGCCCACATCGTCGCCAGGGAAAATGTTGATCCGCCCGAAGCCGCGCAGCATGACGTACTCCGCGGTCCAGCGCCCCACGCCGCGAATCTTCGAGAGGCGCGCGACGGCGTCGTTGTCCGCGAGCGTTTCGATAGACGCAAAATCGCGATCTTTGGGATCGATCGCCCGGCCCGCGAGTCCGACCAGGTATTCCCCCTTCTGCCTGCTGAGCCCCAACGCCCGCAGCGCATCAGGATTCGAGCGCGCAATCGTGGCCGCCAGCGGGAAAGATCGCATCGGCGCCGCCACGCCATCGACGTGGCCCGCGATTCCGTACGCCTCCGCCAGCCGGTTCAGCACATGCATTCCCGCGCTCAGCGACACGAGCTGGCACGCGACCGCATTCGCGAACGCTTCGAACACAGTCGCGTAGCGAACCGGTTTCATTCCGCGCAATCGCTCTGACAGCTCGCGCAGGCGCGCATCGCCACGCGCGAGCCGGTAAAAGCCCGACAGGTCACGCTCGAGCCCGAGCATCTTCGTCACGAGCGCGGCGACTTCGGCTTTCACCGCGTGCGGACGCGCCGCTGAAATCCGCACCTCGACTTCCGGACACGCACCGTGTCGCGTCTGCCTGACTGCTAGCGCCACGGGAGCCTTGCCTATCCCGACGACGCGTCGCCACACGCCGTCGTCGAATCGATCGACGACGTTATGCGCCCGCCGGCGCAGCGCCCACACCGTCACGTCGAGTCGAAACGGCGGCCGCGCCGCAAGCGTGAACGTCAGTTCCGGCATAAGCGGCGCCGGAATCCGCTATTCGATTTCGCTGTCGGGAATTTTTTGCTGATGCGCAGTCATGGACTTGCTGCTCGACGTGCTCGGCGACGCGCTGGCCGCGGGTTGGTTCTTCTCATGCATGTATTTGTAGCCCGAGTACGCCGTTCCCGGAATCATCATCGCCAGGCATCCCGAACAACAAAATGCTGCCGCCGCCGCCAACGCGATCGTTCCAACTAATTGTCGCGTCTTCCGCATCTTCTTTCGCCACCGCCGATTGCTACGTCTCGTTGTGTTCGATACCAGCACGATTCTCCAGCGCGCGCACTCGCCGGATTATTTCGGGCAGCCGCGTCAGCACGACCGCGTAGCGGCGGAATTTGCGCACGTCCACCGCCGGGATGCCCGACACGATCGCGTCGTCCTTCAGGTCGTTGTGGATGCCGGCCTTGGCCACCACCATCACCCGATCCCCGATCGTCACATGGTCGGCGCATCCCACTTGTCCGCCGAACAGGCACCACTTGCCGATTCGCGTCGATCCCGAGATTCCGGTGTGTCCCGAGAATCGCGAGTACTCGCCGATTTCGCAGTTGTGCCCGATATGCACCTGGTCGTCGAGTTTCACGCCGCGATGCAGCACCGTCGCGCCCATCATTGCGCGATCGACGGTCGAGTTTGCGCCAATCTCCACGTCGTCCTCTATTATAACGCTGCCGACTTGTGGAATTTTGATCAAGTCGCGGTTCTCTTCGACGAACCCGAAACCGTCGGCGCCGATCACCGCGCCGTTCAAAATCGTCACGCGATCTCCAATCACCGTACCCTCGCGAATCGACACGCCGCTATGCGCGACAAAGCGATCGCCGATGCGCACGTTGGGGTAAATCGTCACGTTCGGATGAATCACCGCGTCGCGCCGAATCGTAACGCCCGCGCCGATCACCGCCGACGCGCCAATCGACGCGTTCGGACCGATCTTCGCGTCGGCCGCGACCGTAGCCCGCGGATCGATTCCCGGCGCGGGGCGATACGGCGGGAAAAAAATCTCGAGCACGCGCGCGAAGTCGGCGTATGGATTCGCACTAATCAGGGTCGCGCATTTCGCGCCCCCCGCCAGCTCCGCGGTCGTGATCGCCGCCGATACGTTGGATTGCAGCGCCGGCGCATACTTCGCGCTCGCGACGAAAACGATCATGCCGGGACCGGCGGCTTCGATCGGCGCCGGCGCGAATATTTCCACGCCGCCGTCTCCGCGAATCTCGAGTCCCAGCTTCGATGCGAGTTCCTTGAGTTTCATCTTGATGCCCTGAGTTTCCTGTCAGTGACTTTTTCGGTCTTCCGGATTCAACGCGGCGCGCGCATCGCGATCATTGCCTCGGCAAGCTCCGCCGGTTCGATTTGCGTCAGGCAGTTGTAATGACCGAAGCGGCAGGTGCGCGCCAGGCACGGACTGCATTCGAGCTTGCGATAAATCACGCGCGTCTTCGGCCCCAGCGGCCCGGTGCGATTCGGGTTGGTCGATCCGAAAATCGCGACGGTCGGGATACCAAGCGCTCCCGCCAGATGCATGCATCCGGAATCGTTCCCGATGAATCCATCGCACAGCGACAGCAACGCGATCAGCTCGCCGATATTAGTATACCCGGCCGCGATCATCGCGCCCGACTTGCTCGCGGCCGCAACTTCTTCGCACTTCGCTCGCTCCGACGGCGCGCCCACCAGCACCACTTCTGCATCCTCGCGACGCGCGATCAAATCGATCAGCGCGCCATAGCTCTCGGCAGGCCATTCTTTCGCCGGCCCGTACGCCGCTGCGGGAGCGATCGCGTAAACGGGCCGGAGAGGACGCTTGCGATTCGCCGCCAGCCACTCGCGCATCCGCTCGCGATGTGGTCCATGCACATCGATCGCGAAATCATCGGCGCTGCCATCTGCAACGCCCGTCGCTCGCACCATCGCCAGCCAATAATTCACCTGGTGATCGGTGAGCGCATCGGGCGGCGGCGTCGCTTTCAAAGTCAGCATCGCGCCGCGCGCATCGGCGACGAATCCGGCGCGCCGCCGGATTCCGGCCATCGCGATCCACAGCGCCGACTCGAAACTGTTCGGAAACAACACCCCCAGGTCGAATCGCCGCGAGCGAATCTCGCCGACGATTCTGCGCCGATCGAAAAACCCCGAAAGACCGCGCCCCACCGAGTACGGAATCACCTCGTCGAGCCAGTGGGCGCCGTCGAAGAAGCTCGCGAGATCCTTCTTGATGAGCACCGCGAGATGCGCGCGCGGCCACGCGCGGCGAATCGCCCGCAGCGCAGGCAGACTCATTACGACGTCGCCCAGCCAGTTAACCTCCTTTACGAGAATCCGGGCCGGCGGAGGATCGAGCGCGACCGCACGCGCCGCAAGCAACGGTCCGCGCGCGTCAAGCTCCTCATGCCGCCGAATATTCTCCGATTCCACCCTGAAAGATTCCCCACAACGCTCTTAGGTCAAAGATTTCATCACGCGCGCCCCACCAAATAAACCCGCCTCTGTTGCCAATTGCTGTCATCCCTCCCTGCGCTCGCGTTGCTCGCTTCGTTCAGGATGACAGATACGCTGGCGTTGCTCGCTTCTCTCAGGATGACGACTAATGTTGGCACTATGGAAAGTATCTTCTAACCGCGCCGACCGCGTCACGAAAACGCCCGCAAAATTGAAGCAGCGCTCATCCTCATATCTTAACCTTACGTAACTGAGCCGTTCGCATTCGCTCTCGATAACTCTTTTCCGCTCTGACACGCATTTGGAGCCGTCCCCGACTTCCGAATCACACGCAATCGTACTACTATGCCTGCATTCCCACCGGGGAATCGCACGCGAGGGGGATTGCTGCGATGGCTGGTTTGAGAGACCGAAATGACGGTTTACGAAGAACCCGCAGCGCTGTTAGCCTTTCCGCGTGAACACCTCGTCAACTTCACAAAACCCTTGGCGCACTGGGCGCACTGAGCGCACACAGTGACATACTCGCTTGGCACCTAACAGTTGTTAGGTTAGCGCGTTCAGACGGCCGGCCGTTCTGAGTTGGCACCCTAATGGCACCGGCTCGTATTTCCTTTCTCATACCCTATAAGTAAAAAAATATTCGTCTTTTGCGTCTTTTGCGTCGGTAGTGCCTTGAATTCATTACGTTTTATACTGACGAATAGGCCTTTTTTATTCGTCGGCTACCGTCTTTTGCGTCTTTTTTATTCGTCGCCGATTCGTCGGTATTCGTCGGCGATTCGTCTTTTTGCGTCGGCGATTCGTCGGCGATTCGTGAGCGCGGATTCTGCTCTCGATCTCGGTGAAACGTGTCGGCCCTTTTTAGAGTGAAGCGGCATGAATGGAGTACGCCTGCGGCCGTGTTTGTGCCCGCATTCGCCGGCAATTCGGCGGGTCGCCCGTGAGACGATGTCGCCGCCAAGTTCCGCTGTGGGCCCCGGCTCTCAGGGGACGGGAATGTCGCAAACACGTGCAGGGCCGACCGAGGGAGCAGAAAGCGCCTCGCGGTGCGAAGAAGGCTACCCCCAGCTGTTTGAACGGGTAAAAAACAGCATTTGGTAAAAATCCCAAGTATCTTGCTACCGGACGGTCGCTGGTCAACATTTTTACCGATCGCGCGGACGCCGACCGTTAACAGACCGCGTAGCTGGTTGCAGAGCGCGGTGCGGTTCTTGAACCAGCTGGGCTCGCACCCGGTGCACCCTGAGCAGGTCCTGCTGCCCCACATTCCTGACCGCTAACGAAGCGCATGCTCGGTCGGGTGACCGCTTCCAGGATCGCGTCGGCGTCGTTGCGGTCGGTCTTGTTGCCCTTGCGGTAGGGCATCACCAGCGCCGGACTCATCAGCACCTCATGCCCCAGCGCGGTAAGCCGGCGTGCCCAGTAGTGCGCTCCACCGGTGGTCTCCATCCCCACCGTGCAGCGCGGCAGGCCCCGCGCACGCCGCAGTTGTCGGCGCACTATCACCCGCCCGCGGCGATCCGCACCGCTCACCGCAAACACGCTCTTTGCCAAGTCGATCCCACTCGTTGTAACTTCCATCTTCGGACCCTCCTCGCTTTGTTTGGATGTTGCCCTGCACATCTTTGGCCCATTGCGAGGCCGTATCTAAGCGGGCGGGGGTCCATACCATCAGTCGTAGTGAAACGCGGTTCACCGGGCGCCTGAGGACAGCTTCTGCGTTCGACCATGAAGACCTGAAGGCGGCGTTGTTTTGTCGGACGAAGACATAGTGCTTGCGCTCATAGAGCAGCGGTGTGCCGCACCGGGAACAGAAGCTTCGGGTCGACCCCGTCTTCGCGTCCTCGAAGCGAGCGATGCGGCCCGAGCGCGCCGAGGCCTTTCGCGCGGAGCTTAAGACGTACGCCGCGCTGGTGCATGAACTGCGAACGAGCGCCGCTGACAACTCCCAGTTGTGCCGTGAGGGTAGTGCGCTCTATCGGCGGGTGGAGAACGCTGGCGCGGCCGCTGCCGGCGCTGACTCCCGCCGAGGAGGTCCGCCGGTGCTGGCCGACGCTGCAAGACAAATACAACTGGTCCTCAACTAGTTTGGATTTGCTTGCTGAGGACCTGAAGGAAGGCGAGAAAATTCTCAACTGCGGCGAAGAGTTTGTCCAAACTAACCAGCGCAAAATTGACCGCCGCGACCTTATCATCCGCTATCGCCCCATCAACATGACGCCGAATCACTACGCTGGATGGGACGCGCAGAACACCCGCCCGCTCGCGAATCGCTCTAGCCAGCCGCCGGAGGACTAAACGGCGATGGCCGAGCGCATCACAATGGACGTTCTCTCAATTCCGATTCCCTTCGACCAACTCGACGAGCCGAAGAAGAGTTAGCACCATGAAAGAAACCACCCCAACAGAAGAGCAGCGCCGCATTGCGTGGCAATTAAATCTCGACCCCGAGGAGTTCGCGCGACAAGTCGCGTTGAACCAGCGCAGCACCGACTCGGGCCTATACGTCTCCTTCTCCACGCGCGAACTGATGAAGAGGGTCACGTATCACCAAACAAACTCCGACCTCGACGGGTTGGTTAGGGCGCTGTCGGATACTGCGGCGCATGCACTCGACATGAATTCTGACGGAGACAGCCTAAGCCTGCGCGCGGCAGTCTCGAACGCGGCAGCGCTGTGTCAAAAAATCCTCGAAGCATTGATGTGAGAAGGCGGGACCTTTCCTCCCCGCCTTTCTCTCGGGGGCGCCGGATTCTCCGGTCCGGCGCTCCAACTTTTTAATCCATGAAACCGAAGGGCGCGCCCAAGCACAACCCGAATCGAGTCGCCCAGCAAGGCATGTTACTGATGGGCGCGTTTCTCATAAAGCGTGCGCGTTCTTTTGAGGTTGCCAGTACAGCGATCCCCTGATACCTGTTGCGAGTACTCGGGGAGTTGAACATGACGGGGACAACCGCAACAGCGGTAGCCATCGGACTTCTGACCTTGCTGGGTCCGGTAGCGTCGTGGGCGCCCGGGATTGGTGAGGCTATCGCTTCGCCACCGGTCCATTTTCTCAACTCGCCGCTCACCGTGACTGATGTCTCTCCCGACAGCGCCTACGGCAATAAAGCCGACCCGAGCAATGATCCATCTGGGCGCGTCAATAGTCTGGCGATTGATCCCAGCAACGATTCTGTTCTTTATGCGGCGACCGATTGGAGCGGCGTCTGGAAATCTACCGATGCCGCGCATAGCTGGCAGCAGGCCAGTATCGGATTGCGTACCGGTATTTCGGCAGGGGATCAGTCGGAGCAGTCCATTGCTGTCGATGCCCTCAATTCGAAGCGCCTGCTTTACGCCACGCAGGACGATGATGGTACGCCCGCGAAGCGCTTTGGCGGACTCTGGATTTCGCTCAATGCCGCCGCGAGTTGGCAACACGTGGATCTACCCTCGTGTCCCTCACCGAATATCAGCACCGTAATCTTCGCGTCAGGCTACCCTTTCGTGGCGACCAAATGCGGTATCTTTACCAACAGCGATCCCAACTTGGCAGCTGCCAATTGGACCGCTCTCCCCAATCTCCCTTTCAACCCTCAGGGAGCTCACCTGCAAGGGCTCGGGCTTGGCTCACGCACCATCTTCGCCGTTGCAAGCGGAAGCACGGCGGTCTATCGATCTTTGAACCTTGGCATGCCTAGTACCCGCCAGCCGACCGGCTGGGATAACATCGATTTGGGGCCTAACAACTATCCGAGCCGACTTGCTATCGCTCCGCTGAAAGGTGAATTCCAGCCCAGTACCGTCCTGGTCGTGCGGTCTGTCACCGGAAGTGGGGGACCAGGCAAGTGCCCAAACCAGGAGGTCACTGTTGTAGACTTTGGTACCACAAAGAAACAGGACCTCGCGTTTATCGACTATTCGGGGTGTCAAAAATTGGGGGCGGGCCCGGCATCCGTCTTCGCCGCGCAACGTAAGAGCGCACCGTCGGGGGAAACTCGCCCAGGAGTCGCGTACGACGTGTACGCATCAGACGGATGTGCATTTTTCGCCTATTCAACTACCTCGACCAAATGGAGCAAACTGCAGGGAGGACAGTCGGGATGCAATTCAGGAATCCATGCTGATTCTTGGTCGATGGCTTTCCCTTCAACCTACGATACGACGATCTGTAAGGCTTACGCTGCAACCGATGGTGGCGTATTCGCTGTTGACAAAATAGATCCCCTTGCGGCTTTCCAAGGCTGCCTTACCGGCTGGGTGCAAGCGCAGTCAGGGCTGCACGCAATGTTTGTTGGAACCATAGCTGGAGTGTCTTTCAGCGGCCGCGGGCCCGTGCTCTACCTGCCGACCGGTGATGAGGACACCTGGGTTACTGCTGATGGCTTCCATGGCGGAAGCTTATGGAATCCGTTGGGCGACGGAATGGGTGATGCCGCCCAGTCATTCATCGATCCTGCGCTTCCGACTCGTGTGGTGTCCACCCGCGGTGGTGGCGACCATTGTGGAATGGTATTGACCGTGTCAACTGGAAGTGATCCGCCTTCGGGCGGGCCGGCTCAATGGATTTGTGATGGCCCTGAATGGTCTTGGGGAACGCAGCCCCCAAACATGGGCGCTTTCTCGCAGGTGATGACTCTGCCCTCAGAAACTCCGCCTAAGGAAGGCCAATATTTTTCGATCCAAAGACCGACAAACTGCGGGAGCACTCCCTGCAATGATCTGATAGTCCGCAGCGTGCAGCAGGACAATCCTCATCCACAATATCATCCATATCCTCTGTTTTGGTCGCTCCTGGGGCCTTACGGCTCCAGCTTCTTCGGTCCTGGGCAGGTGGGTGGGATTGCGACATCGGGAGGAGTAACAAGTCCGACGATATTCGTGCTCACTGGCATCAAAGATCCGACCAACAATGATATTGACGTCAAATATTCGTCGCCCGGAGTGCTACGGGCTGGGCAAGTCTGGAAAGGTACTCTGTCCGACAACAAAATACAGGGTTGGACACCTGCTTTTGGCGGCCTCAGCGGCCTCAAAAAAGGGCAAGGACTGTTCGCAAATCCCTACGACCCGAACGAGCTTTACGTGACCGACCTCGGCGACATCCCTCCAAGTATCAAGAGCACTTCAAACGGTGGCCAGAGCTGGAGTCCGCAAACCGCCCTGACAGATATTGCGACCAATCATGGTGAGTTTCGAGTAGATTGCCAGCCAACAAATCCTCGGGCAGCTTTTTCGGGCACCTGCTCATTGTCAGGTATGGCTTTTGATCGCCAAAACCCGAACATTCGCGTCGCGGCATTGTACCCTGGAGGCTTGGCGTTCTCCCGAGATCGCGGGCAGCACTGGATTGGACTCGATGTTACGTACAATGCTCCAATCGGGTATCAGTTCGGTCTCAAACCCGGGCTTGTTCCGATCAGGAACCTGATTGAATATCCGCAGTCAGTGTTCTACGACAGCCAGCGCGACCCCAAGAACCCAAGTATCTACATGGGTTTGATCGGCAATAGCATAAAGCGAGTGGACGGGCCCTTCCTTACTTTACAGTCTGCGACTGTTGTGTGCGTCTCGTGCTCGAGTCACGCAGGATTCGGTACGACTCCACCGAAACATGTGAGCGCGAAGTTCACTAGTCTCGGCAGCACAATTCCATTGACCAGAGGAGCTGACGGCTTGTTCCGTGGAAAAGTACTGTTCGACTCTTCCAAATTCTCAAAGCTCACTGTTCAGTTCCTTGTAGACGGCGGACCCACGCCCGAAGTGACCCATACGCTTTCAGCGGCAGAGATCCGTTCAGGAGTGACTGCTTGCTCTCCACCGAAACTCGGTGTATCGCTGACACCCGCTGCGCCGATTTCGTCAGTCGATCACCCGCGCGCCGCATTCAAAGCCAACATAGACGCTAGGAGCAACTGCGAGCTTCCGCCCGCCGTCCAGCTGATTTCAATCGCGGCTCAAAAGGGCTCGCAGCGCGAAGAGATAGGCGGTGCGCCTATAGGCACCGATGTCCGCGAGCTCGAACTACCAGCGCCGTCCGGTTCTGAAAACAGTCGCAACTACGTTGTCACGTACAAGGAAACGGACCTTTTCGGCGACTCAACGCTGACCACCATACCCGTCGAAGTGAGCAGCAACCAAAAGTGAACAGGGTAACAAGCAGATTCGCACTTCTAGTCCACAGACAATCGGAGGCTCTCCCCTATCTCAAGGCACCGATTATCTCGGTGCCTTTTTCTATTTCCTTACAGTCAAGATTGCATCGCTTCCGGCACACGGCGATATTGGCGGTATGCCGGTGTTTGGGAGCGCCGATGTTGGAGTACAGGGCGCGAGCCCGAACAACGCTGGCGTTTCCGGGTATTCTGGCACTGGTTCTGGCGTCAGTGGGATATCTAATACACGTGTCGGCATACTTGGCTCGAGCCAGAGCACAAATGGCGTTTCTGGTGAAAGCAATGGCGCTAACGGCAGCGGCGTCGAAGGTTCCAATTCCAATACCAAGGCCCTAGGACTACTCGCCGGCCTGGAAAGAGTCTCGAATCAACACCGGTTCCCGTATCACCGGTGGCATGGCCATACCCATCGCAACCAAATCTTAAAGAAGGATTGAAAAGGAGGTGGTATGTCTGAATCTCATTCTGGCGACCACGTAGTTCTTGCCAAGGGGCCGCACTACCTCCTTAGTCGATTCCTTTTAGTTGCGACTCTCACATTACCGCTCGTCTGTGGTCGCGCTGTTTCACTGAGAGCACAAAGCCTTAGTGTTACGAACGTTTCCCCAAACGCTCCATACGGCGGTGCCCCAAGTTCCGTTGATCCAAGCGGCCGTGTCTACACGGTAGTCGTTGACCCGACCGACGACGACATTCTTTATGCCGACTCCATTTGGGCGGGAGTGTGGAGATCTACGGATGGTGCTAAGACGTGGCAACAGGCGAGCGAAGGATTGCGCACTGGCGTTACCGTCAACGAGCGATCGCTTGCGATAGATGGGCAGAACCCCAAACGCCTCTTGTACCTGACCGCACCCGACGATGGAAGAGTTGGCTTATCGTATGGTGGATTGTGGGTTTCGTTAGATTCAGCGACGACTTGGCAACATGTTTCCTTGCCGAACTGTCCTGCCAGTAACCTCGCACGCGGATCCGTTACGTTTGCTTCTGGTCAACCCTTTGTAGCCTCGTATTGCGGCATCTTTACGAGTAGGGATCCGACCTTATCCACTTGGCAACTACTCCCACGCGTCCCATTTCCCGTGGGCAATGGCGTGACTGTTTATCTTACCGGCCCGGGCGCTGGCTCACAAGCTCTTTTTGCTTGCGAATCGTCGTCTGTCTACCGGTCGCTCGATCTGGGCGCTTCATGGAGTTCTGCAATTACGCTCCCCGGCGGTTGTACAGGGATGGCGGTCGCGCCGCTCGAAGAATTTCAGCCCAGCACCGTACTTGTGATTCATCTAACATCGGGTGCACCACCACCACTCGAAGTCACCGCGGTGGATTTCGATACACAGACCACGCAGTCGTTAGGGTTTTCGACCGTTTCACAAGTTCCGGGATCGGGATCTGGCGCCGGCGTGGTTTTTACCGCTCTGAGAGCGAGCGCACCGGCATTTAACACGCAGCCCGGCATCAAGTACGACGTTTACGCGTCTGACGGCTGTGCGCTATATGCATATAGTCCGATAACTTTGTTCGGTAACCCGTGGAATAAGCTTCAAGGCGGCGGTCCCAATTGCAACAGCGGGTCGAGCGGAATCCACGTTGATCCGTGGTCGATGACATTTCCGTCATCCTATGACCCGGAAAAGGGAAACTGCAGAGCTTACGCAGCTACGGATGGCGGCATATTTGCCACGAATGTGGCAGTGTTCCAGCCCTTTGGGGGCTGTATAAGCGGCTGGACGCAAGCAATGTCTGGACTCGATATTATGTACAGCGGAACAATGGCTGGCATTTCGCAATCCCAGTCAAAATGTCCCACCTCAACCTCGCCTTGCCCTGCGCTGTATTTGCCTACTGGGGACGATGACAGCTGGGTTACGATTGATGGGGGGCTTACGTGGAACCCTTTCCCTGACGGCCTGGGTGATGCTGGACAGGTATTCGTGGATCCAGCGATACCGACCCGCGTGCTTGCCGTTCGCAATAATCGCTTTTCACTGGCGGTATCACCGGATGGAAATCCCCCCACAGCAGGTCCTTTTATAAGTCTCTTTCAGTCGCAGTTTGCTTCCCCGATCCAGCCGCCAAATCAGGCCGGACTTTCCCAGATGATGACCCTATCAACCGAGACACCTCATGCTGAAGGGATTTATGTGACTATACAGAGCCCCTTCCGCCTAGCGCTCGGTACGATCGCTGGTTGTCCGATGAGTTCCGGTTGTTCGGCCAATGATAGTTTGGCGTTTAGCTACCAACAGGACAATGCGCCTCTTTGGACTCAATTGGACGTCCACCCCGCCTTTGGACCTGGCCAAATTGGCGCAGTCGCTACGTCTGGTGGAGTCACCACTCCGACGGTCTATGTTCTGACGTCGAGCGATATACCGTATTCGACGTCGTTGCCAGGTCCTGGTCAGATCTATCAAGGACAGGTTCTCGGTAATACAGTCAGCAAGTGGCATATTCATAATTGGAGCCCCGCATTTTTTGGTATCGTCAAGGCAGTCAGCATGTTCGTTAATCCCTATGATCCAAACGAGCTATATGCCACTGACCTAGGCGACAACACGATCAAGGTCAGTCGAGACGGTGGAAGCAGTTGGCAGGTCTCCGCACTACAGGATATCGCCACTCACCACGGAGAATTCCGTGTGGATTGCGGATTTCCCGTCAAAAGCAGCACCGGATCTGGTTTCTTCGCAGGTACTTGCTCATTATCCGGTATGGCCTTCGATCGCGAAGATCCCGCGATCAGAGTTGCGGCGACCTACCCGGGTGGCTTGGCTCTTTCACGCGATGGCGGAGCTCATTGGATTGAATTAGATGTTACGGACAACCTACCTCAAGGGTTTCCTGATGGCGTTAAGGTGTATCGCCCCATCCAGATCCCCCAATCTGCATTCTATGATCCGCAAGTCAATCCACAAACCGGATACCCGAGCATTTACGTTAGTTTAGTCGGAAGAGGCGCCAAAAGGATCGATGGGCCATTCTCCACATTGATGTCGGGTGGTCTAGTGTGCGTGGCATGCTCGCGGTTGGAGGGGCTCACAGTCGTTAATGCTGTGCTCAACAATCTGCCCAGCCCTATTTCTATGCAACTCGGTGCGGATGGTCTGTACAGAACCAATGTATTGTTCAATGCCGCGAAAACGTCAGAACTATCGTTTCATTTCGTGATTGACGGCCAGTCGACTCCCCAGATCATCCATACGCTTTCGGCCCGTGAGGTCCATTCAGGGGTGGTGGCCTGCTCGGCGCTTTCGCTTACGGAGTCACTTTCCCCGCGCGAAATTCAGCGAGACGATCAAGCTAAAACATGGGTGCGCATTGAAGCCCACTTGAACGCGAAAAGCAACTGTGGTGCGCTACCTGCGATTCAGCTTCTCTCCATCACAAGCAACGAAACGCTCCAGCCGGGAGACATTCGGGGCGCACGTTTCGGAACCGATGACCGAGTATTTGAGTTAGCTGCGACGTCAAACACGACTGCCGGTCGAGTCTATACGGTGACGTATGAAGCAACCGACTTGTTCGGAAAAGTGACGAAGAGCCAGGGGCGCGTCGTTGTAGAAGGGCGGCAGGGAAAGGTCACGGACTTAACTGGAGATGAATAAGGCAGTACTTGACGCATACGGCTAGAGTCTTTCACAGATTGAAGCTTAGCAGGCTGTTGAAAAAGTCCTGGCCGACGGGATCGACGAATGGTTTGGCATCTGTATAGTTGAAGGGAAGCGATGCGGGGTGCGGTTGAGAAGGAAGCGGAAGATGCGGGGACACGATCGGCCACAAGCCACGATGCTGACGCTGGTGAACCCTGAGCAGCGGGTCCCGGCCAACCATCCGATCAGGCTGATCAAGGCGCTGGCCGAGATAGCGCTCAAAGAACTCTCGGCGCTGTTCGAGCAGATGTACAGTGAAGTGGGCCGACCCTCGATCCCGCCGGAGCGGTTGTTGAAGGCCTCGCTCTTGATGGCGCTGTACACGGTGCGCAGCGAGCGGATGTTTTGCGAGCAGTTGGAGTACAACCTTTTGTTCCGCTGGTTCCTGGATCTGAACTGGGACGAGCCGGGCTTCGACCACTCCAGCTTCAGCCGCAATCGGGCGCGCTTGCTGGAGCACGACGTGGCGGGCGAGTTTTTCCGCACCGTGGTGGCAGAGGCGCGCGAGCTGAAGCTGACCAGCGATGAGCACTTTACCGTGGACGGGACGCTGATCGAGGCGTGGGCCTCGCTCAAGAGCTTTCGTCCCAAGGATGCGCCGCGCGGCGATCGGACGCCGCCGGATGATCCGGGCAATCCGAGTGTGAACTTCCACGGCGAGCGGCGCCAGAACGCGACTCATCAGTCGACCACCGACCCCGAAGCGAGGCTGGCGAAGAAGGGCGCCGGCAAAGAGGCCAAGCTCTGTTACACCGAGAGCGTGCTGATGGAGAATCGCAACGGCATAATGATCGATCTGCGCGTGGGTCAGGCCAGCGGTCGGGCCGAATGCGAGCAAGGGCTTCAGATGCTTCAACAGCTGCGCGGGTCGAGCCGGATCACAGTTGCCGGCGACAAGGGTTACGATGTCGGCGCGTTCGTGGCAGGCTGTCGCGATCTCAACGTCACTCCACACCTAGCGCAGAATGAGCGGCGGCGGGGTGGCTCGGCGCTCGACCATCGCACCACCAGTTGGCCGGGATACACGGTTAGCCAGCGCATCCGCAAGCGGGTCGAGGAGATTTTCGGTTGGATCAAGACGGTCGGGAACTTCCGCCGCACCCGCTATCGGGGCCTGGAGCGGACCAGCTTCGCCGCCTACCTGGTGGGCGCCGCCTATAACCTGCTTCGAATCGCGAAGCTCTGTCCCGACGGATGAATCGAGCCACCAGCGAACCGCTCTTGCCACGGCCAATTCGGTAACTACCCCACTCGCAACCTCAATACTCACTTCTCACCGTCATCAGACCAAGCCAAGCTCGTGATTCTGCCCTTTCATCAACACCCTGTTAGTGGACAAGGTGAAAGTGCAGTTGCTCGAAGACTGGGCTAAGAGCCCGGTGCCCACGAGTGTCCACGGAGTGACCATGACCTGCACCGAAGGTCGGGCGCAGGTCAGGTCGAATGGCACAACATTGTAGTTTTCGGGAAACTCGCCGAAACCTGTACGAAGTATCCCGCCGAGGGCCGGCAGGTTGTGTGCTGTGCAAGCTTTATCGGAGATGAGGGAACAGGAGGAAATTTCAGCGGAAGTCGTCGCGCGGGCGGCTACGACTGCCGTCGATTCGTTCGATCCGCGATCCGAGATTCCGCAAGTCAGAAAGAATTCCCTGCTGTGGCTCCTCAAAACCTCGTCCGCTGAGATACCGGCTGTCCGTTATCAAACCTTGGTCGGCTGATATTTTGCCCGAGCCCTCGAGATCTCGGTGTGAGGTGGACCTCGCATCTGCACCGGGACGGAAACTGGATTGGCGCGTGCCGTCGATGAGCGGTCGGACGACCTCTCGCGCCGGAAAGTGCCTAGCCGAGCACTCCGTGCGCGCGATCTAGAAGTTACGGTGGTACTTCGCGTGTAGGACAGGCAGTGGCTGTCAGCATCGAGTCTTACAATCTGCCAAGTAGAACGCGTGAACTTGCCGCGACAAGAGCGGTCCACGGGGATCTGATAGTCCTGGTTGCCGTAATCCAGACCGTCTCTGTAGCTGAAGCCGAACGCCTGATTGCGAATAAACGTTCGCCACGACTGGCCCGGATGTCGGTGTACGGTAGATAGATAGCCGGATACGGTCGCCTGGGAGACTTTGAACCCAAGCATCAGCAGTTCGCCGTGAATTCGCGGTGCGCCCCAGAGGAAGTTCTCCCGAGCCATCCGAGTAATCAGTTCGCGGACCTCGCGAGAAACCTTGGGACGTCCGCCTCGCCAGCAACCTCGTGACCGATGCCTCCAGAATCTCCACCAGCCATCGCGGCGCCAGCGCTTGACCGTGTTCGGCCGAATGATCATCAGGCTTTGGGGCCACCGCGGCCACCACCACGACAGCAAGATCCAGAACAGTCTATCCCAAAGGCCGAAACAGGGCCGACGAGTTCCGCTGCGCTTCAGCACCGCAATCTGATGGCGCAGCGCGATCATTTCGAGCACCAGCTTAGCGCGGCTTCGCGGTTCGGCGCGGGGACCGAAACCGCTTCGGCGGGCGGCATCGCCATGCTCGGAGCCTATCGCCTGGGCTTCGAAATCACCAATCAATCCGGTGGACCAAGTTTTGGGGAGGGACAACACGGCACTCGGATACTTGCAGGTACAAACGACCGTACGAACAGAAGTTCTCGACTGCGCAACCTTCATATCGGGCAACCTGACACCTGCTTACGGTCCATCGTCCGGGAGATATCCGATCGAAACACCTCTAACACCAGCATTTTCGGGTAACGGACCCATGCTCACCCAGTCGCTCCAAGACGCTCTTGGACCATTGTCTACCTTCCACTTGGTGTACAACGTAGGGGAGACTATAGTTGTCGCAAACACCTGCATGCTGTTGTCTGGTAAATACCCTACTACGGCAGAAATCGTCGAACCGACGGAACCCATGTTCGCCCAATTGCTCCAAGACGAATGTGAATCCGTGCCGGTCTTCCATATAGACTGGACATATCCTCCTTGATCTGTCGCAAAAATCTGCATTCTGCCATCAGGCAAATAGCCTACCGAAACATCGTTAAGCGCAGTGCCGCCCATGTTCGTCCAGGCGCTCCAAGATGAATCGGGATCAATCGTGGTCTTCCACGTCGAGTACAGGCTCGAGTCATTACCTATATAGAAAATCTGCATTCGGTGGTCTGGGAGATACCCTATTGCAAGAGAACCTGGTCCCAATGCCTTCGGTCCGGTTCCCGGAATCGCACCCAAATCTATCCAGTCAGTCCACAGTGAGCCAGGATCTGTAGTTATCTTCCACAATGAAAAAAGAGATCCGTTGCTGCCGACAACAAAGATTTGCATTCTTTGGTCCGGGAGGTAGCCGATGGAAACATTGCCAAGAATCCCAGCGAGGCCACCGCTTGGGGCCGCGGGAACGCCCATACTTGTCCATTCACTCCAATCTGAGTTCGAATCTGCAACAGTCTGCCAACTCGAGTCGATATTTCCGTCATCGCCGAAAATAAAGAGCTGCATTCTTTGATCGGGCAAATAGCCCACTGAAAGGCCGGCATAATGCGTTGACCCACCCAGATTTGCCCAATCGCTCCACGGAGCATTAGCATCAGTCGTCGTCTTCCATATTGAGTGTATATTGCTCTCATGACTGACACAGAAGATCTGCATTCTCCCATCTGACGAATATCCAACTAGGAGTTCACCCTCGCTAGCAATGGCCCCACCGAGGGTTGCCCAATCACTCCACGCTGCATTTCGATCAATCGTCGTCTTCCACTTCGTGTAGACGTTATAATCTAGGCCTACACCAAAAATCTGCAGCCTTCCATATGAAGGCGAGATTTGAAAAGGTGCTGGCTGGATTGTAATAGGCATGTGTGTTAACCTCTTTTGTTATTGCTAGAATGATTATCATGGAAACGCTTTACTAACTAGACTAGAGTTAAGCGTCTCCTTCGTGTACCTACCGAAATCTCTATGATGGTCTCGCGGACCTTTTGTTCGGCCTGTCGCTGCCGAAAACCTAATCCGGGGTGACGGAGTGTATAACTGTTGTTGACCTGCCCCGCAAAAGCATACCAGGTCGAAGTAGAGGAAACGGCGTGCGTGGTCCGGTTAAGGCCGGTCTGGCCGGCGTTTTTTGCACTCAACGGACTCAAGTGAGTATCTCCAGTGAATTGCCCTCCGCGGGCTTTTTCGGTCGAACCGAAACTGCTTCTGGACCGGGCGTCGCGGTCTTAGTCCATTGCGCCGCGAACACTGCGGGTGCGCTATCGCGCAAGGCGCTGTGTGGTCGTACCTGGTTGTAGTCCCGCCGCCAACGCTCGAGCTTGTCACGCACGTCGATGAGCGCAAAGAATACCTCGACGTTCAAGCACTCATCCCTCAGCCGACCGTTAAACGATTCGATGTAGCAGTTTTCCACCGGCCGACCCGGCCGGATGAAGTTGAGTTGCACGCAGTACTGATACGCCCACGCGTCCATCGCTTTGCTTGCGAACTCGGTCCCATTATCGACCGTGATCGACATCGGCGCACCGCGCTCGGCGATTACCTGCGATAGCGCCAACGCCACCTTGTGACCATTCAGCGCGCTGTCCGCTAGCAGCAGCACGCATTCACGGGTGAACTGATCGACCACGGTCAGCACCCGGAACCAGCGCCCATCAATCAGACGGGCGGCGACGAAGTCCATCGACCACCTTTCGTTAGGCCGTGTGGCAGTTAGGGCCGGCACCCGTGCGCGCCGCGCGATCTTCTTGCGCACCTTGGTCCGCACCGCAAGCCCATCCTCGGTATACAGTCGATAGATCCGCTTGGCGTTTAACCGCCCAGCCTTCGCGCCTGAGCAGCACCGTCAGCCGTCGATAGCCGAACGCACCCGGCTCGCGGCCAGCTCCCGCATCCGCGTTCGCAACGCGTGCTGCGGATCTCTTCGGCTCTGGTAGTTCATCGTCGCTCGATTGAGCATCATCAGCCCCGACACCCGACGCGTACTAAGTGCGAAGACGGCCTGCGTCCAACGCCCCAGCTCGCGTCGATGGCGAGGCCTTAGAGCTTTTTTTGGACGATCTCCTGCAGGATGTGCCGGTCCAGCGAAAGATCCGCGACCAGATGCTTGAGCTTGGAGTTCTCATCGCGCAACTGCCTGAGCTCACGCAGTTCGCTCAGTCCCAGTCCCGAATACTTCTTCTTCCAGATGTAGTACGTCGCCTCGCTGATCCCGTGCTCGCGGCAGATGTCGGCCACCCTGGTGCCGCTCTCCGCCTGTCGCAATGCCCGCAGGATCTGCTCTTCCGTATGTCCCTTCTTCGCCACCTTCGTGTCCTCCTCGTTCTCGTCCAGAGGACCACGCTTGCCGCTTCTAACTCAACTTGTCTGTGGCTCGCTTTTCGGGTTTTGGGTCACTCTCCCTGAGCAATAGTGGTGGCTGAAACGATCTTGGGGTACTACTTCTGCGGTTTCTAAAAGGTCTTGGCACTGAAGATGACTAATACCCGCAGGAACCTGGAGGCGCTCATGCAAGTCGCCCTATAGCAAAAGCCACGGAACGACTCATTGTCTCGGGACGAGCAAGCTGGTCAGCGCCAACGGTCGACCCTCATCGGCAGCGCCAGAATTGGAGAGCGGCTCGGAAGTCCTACCGAGCAAGTTCGCTTCCCAGGTTCGCCACATTTTGTGAACGAAGAATACCTTCGATATCCTCTTCGAAGGCGGGTAGGACCCCAGAGGCTTTGATAACAAAGAAGAGATATAAAATGATTAGAGACAATAGTATGACAAGCGGAATCGCTCCCGGTAGAGGAGAGTAACAGCCCAGCAGGGCGAAGAGCAACGAAAGAAGCCAATCGTCGAGTCCGGTGTAGGTGATCCCGGGTGGTAGCGATCTCCCCTTGGCAAGTCGATTTTTCTTCTGGTTCAGTAGGATGAGCCTCCAATCCGTAATATTATTGAAAATCCTATTTTCCTGACTAGAACTATTCAGAGAGTCCTCCTCAGTCAGCGTTTCTAACTGTTCTAAAACGCGTTTCTGAGACTCAGCATCTCCAATCGCGTCGAAGGCAAAGGCATCTGCATCCATTTCACAGCCCCGACTAACAATGATCTTCTCTCGATATAGCTGGTGCAAGAAGAAAACCAGCATCAAGGCCCATGTCCAAAGAGAACGGGGATAACTTAGTGCCACGATCACAAGGGTGAAGGTTCGTCTATTTACGACCGCAAATTTCTCGCCAGCTAGAACCGCCCCGAAGCGCGTCAAGTGCCCTAGCTCATGATAGAGCTTGAAACGGCCGATCAACGATAAGCCCTCAGGACGATCTCTAAGAAAGAGCGCCGAGGTGCCCCCCGGATTGACAAATGCCTTCAATTGAGCAGGATACGGAGGCTTGGAACGCCTAACAACAAACGCCCGGATCGGTTGAAAGACTGCCGGAAGATCCAGGAGTTTTCGGAGTGCCGGATTCCAGAAGCTTTTTCTGTATAACAGTGAGTCACGTAACGCCTCCGGCACGAGTTTGATAACGTTGAACTCATCGAACTCGAATTCTGCGGATTTGTCGAAATAGACTCGGTGCATATCTTTCAAGTTCTTGATTGAACCTGTCATTGCCCCTAGCACGCCGCAGACGGCCCACAGCAGGATTGACAGGGTCAGGCCGATCGCCCACTGATAGCCCCCTTGGAGGAGTGTGCCAGAGAGAAAGAACGCCGTGAGCTGTGAAGTGCCCCACAGGTCCAGGATGCTGTCGATGAGAATCAACCGATAATGTCTCCTAAGATGCCTAGGAATCTCCTCTTGGTGAGCGTCTGCTTTATTCGATCGAAATTCGTGGTGGTCCGCACCTCGGCCTCGAGTTCGGCGACCGTCGGTTTCTTTCCCTTCTTCGAGCGAAGCAGATTGTACACCTCTATGCAGGTCTTCAGGAACGTTGCAGCTAGGGAAAGTACTTGAAGTGCTTGCGACAGATCAAAATCGGCGCCGCCTTCAAAACGTTGGAACAGTTCGTCGGAAGAACGGCCTTCCTCTATCGCGCGGACCAAGTCGTTGACGGACTGTTCACCCACCAACTCATAGCGCAGCTTCCAATGGCGGTTCAGCAATTGTTTGATCCGTTCCGTATCTATGTTGTGCTCGTTCATAAGTGATCTCCAGGATCATCGTCGTCAGGTGTAAGCGGATCCGCACTAAATCCGTCGTAGATCATCATCATGCCTGCGAGAATCATCAGCAAATAAGCGAGAATATCCAGCAATTCCGTCGAGAACCAAGATGAAAACGGTGCTCTCGGATGCGCGATTATCGAAACTATTGATAGAAAGCATCCGAAAAACACTATCAATGCCCCCAATAAGATCTTCTTGCCAGCATCTCGTAGTCGGGTTACGAGGTTGCGTTTTGTGTCCACGTCAGCGCGTCCGGCTGCCGTCGGTTTGCGCTTCTATTATGTCTGGGGAAGACGAGCCTAAACCGGAATTTCCGTTTTGCTTCACGGTTCCTAAACGGGGTACAGGCCAAGTGGCCTCTCTTTTCAAGGGCGCGGTCCTGGTGGGGTAGCGAAGGCTCTTTGGAAGCCACGGACAACACCTTGGACTGTCGCACCGGCCCGCGGGAGCAGAAAGCGCCTCGGCGGTGCGAAGAAGGCTACCCCAGCTATTTGAACCGGTAAAAAACAGCACTTGGTAAAAATCCCAGGTATCTTGCTACCGAACGGTCGCTGGGCAACATTTTACCGATCGCGCGGACGTGGTCGCGGAGGGAAGCGCCTCGCATGTCATACGTAGATGCGATTCGTGACAAGGCCCTGACGACATCGACGCCCTCGCCACGGCAAACTTTAGATTGGGCGAACATCTCTTCGAGCGGGGCCATTGCGACAATGCGCTGACGTATTTTGCCGAAGCACGCCGATTGAGGCCGGAAAGCTGGTGCTTCATCTGGCAAACGTGGGAACTAGAACAGCCGGGTAAAGCGTCGGGACCGGAATTCTTCGCGGCAGTGCAGGCGCTCGGCGACCGCCACTACTATACGCCGCTTGAGTTGAAGCAGTCCGTTAAGTGATGTCGGATTGAAAATGATGCCGCGATCGTGATCGGGGGCGACCCGCTACCGTAGCGATCGACATGAAGACCTCACCAAATTCCGCGCGTCAGCTAGTCAACGAAGGGAACCGGAGAGATCCGAACAAAAGCCGAATCCGAGTCGAAGAAATTCTCTCCAGCACCGATGCTTTTTTCAGGGCCGAATAGTGCGCCAACTCGGGTTGAATTCCGCTCAACCAATCCTGAAGGGTCTCGGGGATTCAAGTCTCCCCCGCTCAGGCAACCAGTCCGCGACTTTTGCGTTTTCTGCAGAAAACCCGAAAATAAAATAGTGCGCATGTTCGCGGGTTTTTTCGTCCTCTGCTGGGCGTATAGTTAAATCGGACGTCGATGCCTCTCTCCGATAAGCGCTGGGAAATCGTAACGAAGTCCGCTTTCGAGTGGGAGCGTAACGCGCTCAGCTTTATTCAAGAGCGACTCCCTGACAAGGATCCGTATTGTGCGTGGTCGAACTTTGATTTCCTCGCCGACGATGGCCGGATTTACGAAGTCGATCTACTGATCCTAGTTCCCCGCGGTCTATTTCTAGTCGAGATCAAGAGCACGCCCGGCACGCTGGAAGGCGACGCCTACACTTGGACCTGGACTACCTCGGAGAAGCGTCTTCATACGATTGAAAACCCGCTTTTGCTCGCGAACAGAAAGGCGAAGGCGCTGGCTTCGCTACTACGTCGCCAAAAGACTTCGGCCAAATCCGCTGTCCCTTTCATCACAGCTATAGCTTACTGCTCCGCGAATGGTCTGAAGGTAAAACTGAAAGACAACGCCGCGCTCAATGTGTTCGTTTCGGAGCCCGGCGTTCCCGGGATCGTCGGCTTTCTGACGGGCTCTCCTGCGACGACGCAGGTACGCATCAATAACGAAACTGCTAGAGGGGTCGCCCAAGCGCTAAGAGGTGCCGGCGTGCGTCAGTCCAGCCACGCGCGCAAAGTCGGCCAATACGTTCTGGAAAAGCAACTCGGCGAGGGTCCTACATACCAGGATTGGCTGGCGCCGCATCCGGCGTTGGAGACCGTGAAGCGACGTATTCATCTTTATCCGATTCGACCCACAGCATCGCATGACACCCGTCTTCACCTCTTGAGGGCCGCGAAGCGCGAATACGAAGTCCTGGTGGGCGTGGTTCATCCTGGAATTTTGGCTCCCATCGAATTCGTTGAAAGCGAGCTGGGGCCTGCACTTATTTTCGATTACGACTCCAGCGCCATCCGCCTCGATCATTATCTTGAGCAACGTCGCGATCAGCTCAGCGTCGATACGCGGATGCACCTGATGCGCGCTATTGCAGAAGCAGTTCGCTACGCGCACGGAAAGAAGATCGTTCATCGCGCCCTCAGCCCGCAATCAATCTTTGTCACGAATCCGGATTCAGCGGCGCCCGGTATCCAGATCTTTGATTGGCAAGCGGGATATCGCGGCACCAACCCAGGTGGCGGGACGGACTTTGACGTTTCGCCAACCAGTCATCTTGAAGAAATGGTTGAGGGTCCCGCGACCGCCTACATTGCGCCTGAAGTTTTCGCCATGCCGGAGGCCACAGGCGAAACTGCTGATGTCTTCTCGCTGGGAGCTATCGCGTATCAGCTGTTTTCCGGCCAACGTCCGGCGGAAAACCACCTCGATCTGGCCCAGAAGCTGCGTGAGTCTCGCGGCCTTTCGATTTCCGCCGTCGTCGATGGCGCGAGCGAAGAACTGGAGCATTTGATAGCTTTCGCGACCGAGCCGAATGTGAGCCAGCGCTTCGGTTCAGTCGATGAGTTCCTGGCACAGCTCGACGAGTTTGAGAATAAGCTTACTCAGCCGGAGCCCGGAGCAGAGAAAGATCCGAGCGAGATTCGCGCCGGCGACTCTCTGACTGGAGGCTTCGTAGTAAAACGGCGCCTCGGCGGTGGCGCTTCGGCGGTCGCGTTCCTGGTCGAACATGATAGCCGCGACTCCGTTCTGAAAATCGCGCGAACGCCTGATGACACCGAGCTGTTGCGCGACGAGGCCGACGTTCTCGGCAAGCTGCGCGACGACCATTTCCCTGAGCTCCGCGGCACGCCGAGCTTCGGCGGCAGGCTCGGCATCCTGATGTCGAACGCCGGCGATACCACTCTCGCCCAGCGCTTGCGCGCCGACGGCAAGCTTCAAATCGACATGCTGGAAAGGCTGGGTGAGGACCTGCTCGAAGCGCTCGACTACCTCGACCGAAACGGCATCAACCATCGCGACATCAAGCCCGGCAACATCGGCATTGGACAGGACAAAGATAAGCGCCTGCGCCTGATGTTGTTCGATTTCTCCCTATCGCGCGCTCCGGCAGAAAAGATTCATGCGGGCACGCGGCCTTATCTCGAACCCTTTCTCTCTGAGCGCAAGCCGCCCCGATGGGATCCGCAGGCGGAGCGCTATGCCGCCGCGGTTACCCTGTACGAAATGGCAACAGGCTCGCTTCCGCGATGGGGCGACGGACAAAGCGACCCGGCAATGGTCGACGGCGAAATCACTCTCGACACGGAGCTATTCGACCCGCACATCCGCGAGCGCCTTACTGAGTTCTTCGGGCGAGCGCTGCGCCGTAACCCGACCGAACGTTTCGACAATGCAGAGCAGATGCTGAAAGCGTGGCGCGCCGTCTTTGCCGATCTCGATCGAAGCACCTCCAGCACGGAGAGCGGTGATGCCGACGAAAAGACCCTTGACGCGCGCATGGAAGCCGTTCTGTCCGAAGTCACCCGCGACTCGACTCTCACCAGCCTCCCGTTCACATTGCGTGCGCAGAGCGTATTGCAACGCCTGAACCTCACGCGTGTGCGCGATCTGCTGGAAGTGCAGGTCTTCCGCATCTATCGACTCCCGGGTGTTGGCAACCGCACGCGGCGCGAGATTGGACGCGCCTGGGAGAAGCTTTATCGCCACTTCGCCGGTCAGGGCTCCGTCACACCGCCGCCTGTGGGGGAAGATTATCGACACGGCGTGCGTTCGGTCGATCAGATCGCGCGCGAGGTTGTCCCGGCGCGTGGCGATGTTGCTCTGGACGTGATCGCTGAAGTTCTTGGGATGGCTCATGCCAAGCCCGGAGTTGTTGATTGGCCGGGTGAGCGGGAGGTCGCCTCGCGACTTCGCATCCAACGATCGGAAGTCGCCGACACGCTCAAGCGGCTGCGCGCGCGATGGGAAAAGAGCGTGCCCGCGCTCACCGCTCTGCGCGCCGACATCCGAGCCATCCTCGAACGCGAGGGCGGCATTATGACGATCACCGAGCTTGTACGCGCCGTGCTCACCGTGCGCGGCTCTGCCAGTCCCGAACCCGTTCGCAGCGCCAATGCATCGGCAGCGACCCGCGCGGCGGTCGAGGTCGAGCGCTCTCTCAAGGAACCTTCGTACGTTATGAGCCGGCTCTCGACGGGTGCGGTTGTGGTCGTCGTCAACCCGGAACTTGCCGATTGGGCCACTCGACTTGCAGCTATCGCCGACGATCTCGCCCGAGCCGAAACCATTGTTGCGCCGACGCGCGTGCGCGATCTGGTCGGGCGGGTCAAACCACCCGACGGCCTTGCGTCGCAGATGACGCCCGAAAAAGTCGTCGAGCTCGCCGCGGCGGTATCACGCGACGCGGCACTGTCGAGCTTGGGCGAGGTCTATCCGCGGGAAATGGAGCCGGTGCGCACGCTCAAACTGGCTCAAGGCGCGGTAATCGGCGCGGACGAACTTTCGGTCGAAGAGTTCAACGCGCGCGTCAGGGAGCGCTATCCCAAAGCTGCGCGACTGCCGGAGCGCCCGTACCTCGACGACCTGCTCAAGCAGGCCGGTCTTGATTTCGAATGGAATCCTGGCGCACGCTATGGCAAAGGCGCCTACATCAACAAATTGCGCGAGCAGATTCGATCTAGCACGGGCTCGTCGTCGCTGACACGCTACCGTACGGCGACAGCGCCTGCTGAAGAAAGCCCGCAGGAGCAATCCGCGCTCGAATTCGAAGAGCGTCTGGAGCGGGCGATCCGCAGTGGCGCTTTTCTCGCAATCGCGGTCGGCACCCCGAAGATGCTTAAAGCGGAAGATGAAATCGCGAGGCGCTTCGACGTGTCTCGGATCAGTATTGACCAACTGCTGATTCGAGAGATGAGGGCCGCTGCCGAGAAAGCTGAAATAAAATGGCCGGTCGTCCTTCGTGCTGACCGTTCCGAGCGCGAGAGCCGCGACTGGCGCAACCTTGTGGCAGTCGTCAAACGCGCGATGCCGGCGGTGAAAACAACGATCGAGGAAGCTGGGCGCGAGCGCACTGTGCTTATTTCCCGACTCGGTCTGCTCGCCCGATACGATCAGCTCGACCTCTTCAATTGGCTGCGGGAGCGGGTCGGAGCGCGCGAAGGTATCCGCGGCGCGTGGGCGCTGATTGCGTGCGACAATGCAACGACGCTTCCTGTCCTCGACGGCCATCCTGTTCCGGTGTTTACGGCGGCTCAATGGGCGCGCATTCCGGACGATTGGATACGCAATCTGCATCGAAGCGAATCGACTTCGAGGCTCGAAACCACTGACAGCGGGCAGCGCCAGGGCTGAGATCTAAATTGGAGGCTTCTGGGGGATTTGATCAATAGCAAGCTGCTACTGAGCGACCTGCGCAAGCTGCTCAAGACGCTCGAGCTCGATCTGCGCGAGCGGTGCGAGAACGAGAAAGAGATCAACGCTCCCGTCCGCACGGAGTACGAAGCCGCGAAAAAAGCGGGGCGTACCGTCGCGCCATTCGAGACCTGGCGCGAGGAGTACCTTACGCAGGTTGCGGTCGCGTGGATTCTGGGGTGCGTCTTCGTACGGTTTCTCGAAGACAACCGCCTGGTCGATTCGCCGATGCTCTCGGGGCCGGGCGCGCGGATGAGCGAGGCGGCGGAAAATCGCGATGCCTATTTCGGAAGGAATCCGCTCCATTCCGACCGCGACTACATTGTTGAGACGTTCCGGAAAATCGAGAAGTTGCCGGCCGGCGCACAGCTTTTCGACGAGCGGCATAATCCGCTCTGGCGCGTGCCGATTTCGGGCGACGCGGCGCGCTCGCTGCTCGACCTCTGGCGGCGCGTCGATCCAGCAAGCGGTGTGTTGGTCCATGACTTCACCGACCCAGAATGGACAACGCGATTCCTCGGCGATCTTTACCAGGATCTTTCAGAAGAGGCGCGGGACAAATACGCGTTACTGCAAACCCCACTTTTCGTCGAGGAGTTCATCCTCGACCGCACACTAGACCCAGCAATCGATGAGTTCGGATACAGCGAGGTGCGGCTGATCGATCCGGCCTGCGGCTCGGGACACTTTCTGCTGGGCGCCTTCGCGCGGCTGCTCAAGCTGCGCATGCGCCACGAACCGCACATCAATGCACGTGCGCTTGTACAACGAGTGCTCGACCAGATTTACGGCGTCGATTTGAATCCATTCGCAGTCGCGATCGCGCGATTCCGGATGCTGCTAGCGGCGTTGCACGCCGCGGACGAGACGCGGCTTGCCGACGCGCCCGACTTCAAAATCAAAGTGGCGACGGGCGATTCGCTGATCCACGGGCGACGCTTCACGGGCGCCTACACGCTTCAGCAGCCTCTACCAAACAGTCCGGAGCGGCATCTCTATGAGGCGGAGGACGGTCCGCCGCTCGAGCAGATATTGGGACAGCAGTATCACGCGGTAGTCGGTAATCCGCCTTACATCACGGTCAAGGACCGCGCGCTCAACGAGATTTACCGCCGGCGCTTCGGTAGTTGCCACAGAAAATATCAGCTCGTAGCACCGTTCATGGAACGCTTCTTCGATCTTGCAATCGAAGGTGACGCCCGCAAGCCAGCGGGTTACGTCGGAATGATTGTGTCGAATGCATTTATGAAGCGTGAGTTCGGCAAGAAGCTGATCGAGAAGTTCATTTCAAATTGGGATCTGACCGTCATCGTGGACAACGCCGGCACCTACATCCCAGGCCACGGGACGCCAACCGCGTTGATCTTCGGACGCAATCGCAAACCGATGCTCTCGACGTTGCGGGCAGTAATGGGAATCCGTGGCGAGCCGTCAACGCCGGACGAGCCCGCGGACGGTAAGGTGTGGACGGAAATCGTCGCTCATATCGATCAACCCGGATTCTCGGGCGAATTCGTGAGCGTGGCGGACTGCACGCGCGAGGTTTTCAATCATCATCCATGGTCGCTGGGTGGCGGTGGCGCTGCGGATCTCAAGTCGTTACTCGACGAACGTGGTCAAACTATCCTGGGTGATTTAGTGGTTTCTGTCGGTCCCGGTGTGATTCTTGGCGAAGATGAGGCTTTCGGCGCTCCGTCTTACAGCAATAGGATCCGTGCTCTCCCAGGAGCGTTAAAAAGACCCTTGGTCGAAGGTCAGTCTGTCAGAGATTGGTCACTAGTCTCGCTGACATCCGTACTTTTTCCATACAATGACAAGATTGAGTTACTTGCTCATGAGACGATCCTACGATGGTTATGGGCGTTCAGGGCGGTGCTTGAAGCTCGCAAGGATTTTAGCAACAAGACCTACAGAGAATGTGGCAGACCCTATTGGGAGTACCACCAGATTCCGGTCGATCGAAATCGGACCTCATTGTCAATTGTTCTCGCGAACGTTGCGACTCACAACCATTTTGTATTTGACCGCGGCGGGAAAGTTTTCAACCGGCATTCGCCTTTGATTAAGCTGCATCCTGAGGCGACGGAATCCGACCACCTAGAACTTCTTGGCCTTCTGAACAGCTCGACCGCCTGCTTTTGGATGAAGCAGACCCTAATGGACCGAGGCAACGGTGGCATAGGGGGCGGCATCGCGAGCGAAAAGTGGGAACGCTTTTATGAGCATGATGGCACCAAGCTGCAGAAATTTCCCGTCACTAGTGAAAAGCCGCTAAGCCTTGCCCGGCGCCTGGACTCTCTCGCACAAAAGCTCACCGAGCTCACGCCAGCCGAAATCGCCCGGGGCCAAGTTGGGGCGAGGGGCCGGTACGCGAAGGCTCATGCCGAATATCAAGCCACGCGGCAAAAGATGATTGCGGTCCAAGAAGAGCTCGACTGGGAATGCTACCGCCTCTACGGCATAGTCGACGAGCCGCTCACGATGCCTGATTGCGATGCCCCCGAAATCAATCTCGGCGAGCGCGCGTTCGAAATCGTCATGGCGCGCCGGATGGCCACGGGCGAGCTTGAAACGACCTGGTTCGAGCGCCACGGCTCGACGCCGATCACCGAAATCCCCGCGCATTGGCCGCTCGCCTATCGCAAGCTGGTCGAACGCCGCATCGGGGCGATCCAGGCCGATTCGAATGTCGCGCTCATCGAAAAGCCCGAATACAAGCGGCGCTGGAACACCGAGCCATGGGGCGAGCAACTCAAACGTGCGCTGCGCGGATGGCTACTCGACCGGCTCGAAGACCCGCGCTATTGGCCAGAGCTGGCCCTGACCTCATGCGTCGAACTGACGCATCGCGCGGCGGCGGACACGGAGTTTATGCAGGTGGCCGAGCTTTACCGTGGCACGGCGGGGTTCGACGTGCTCGCGCTGGTAGAAGAACTTGCTGGATCCGAATCAGTCCCGTATCTGCCCCGCCTGCGTTACAAAGAGTCTGGAATGCGTAAACGTGTGCTCTGGGAACAAACTTGGAGCCTGCAGCGTGACGAGGACGAAATCGTCGCGCGGACCAGACTGCCGCCCACTGATCCAAACTATCTTAAGTCCGACGACGCTGCGGCGCTTAAGCGAAAACAGATAGGAGAGATTCCTGTGCCGCCCAAGTACAAGTCGGCCGACTTCATCCGCGGAGACTACTGGCGGTTGCGCGGAGCGCTTGACGTGCCGAAGGAGCGCTTCGTCTCGTATCCCGGATGCGAGCGGCGCACAGACGACAGTCTCGTGATCAGCTGGGCGGGCTGGAACTACCTGCAGCAAGCACAGGCACTTGCGGCGTTCTATGTCAGCGCACGCGACGAGCAGGGCTGGTCGAACGAAAAGCTCGCTCCGCTCCTAGATGGCTTGCTCGAACTGCTCCCGTGGCTCAAGCAATGGCATAACGAGATCGACCCCGAGTACAACCAAAGGATGAGCGACTTCTTCGAAACCTTCATCGACCAGGAGTTGCACCGGCTCGGGCTGACCCGCGAGGCCGGCGAAATCAGGGGCGTGAACCCGCAATGACACTGATCCGCGAGCTGATCGAGATACCCGAACGAGTCCACGGCGGCGACTTCGTGCTCAAGCTGAGCGAGGGCGTGCGCGACGCCGACGCCACGCTGCGCGAGTACGTGGTAACCCCACAACTGGTGCGCTGCTTCGAGCGCGCAATGGAACTGGTAAGCGCGGCAGCCAAAGATCGACAGAGCAAGGGGTCGTACCTACACGGCAGCTTTGGCGCTGGCAAGAGCCATTTCATGGCGGTGCTGGATCTACTTTTGGCGGGCAACGCGCGGGCGCGCTCGATTCCTGAGCTCTCGGGAGTGGTGGCGCACAATTCCCTATGGGTCGAAGGGAAAAAGTTCCTGCTGGTGCCGTACCATCTAATAGGCGCCGTCAGCATGGAAAGCGCTATCCTCGGCCATTACGCGGAACACGTGAAGCTGCTTCATCCCGGCGCGCCGACACCGGGCGTGTTCGCGGCGGAGAGAATTTTCGCCGACGCCCGCAAGATGCGCGAAACGATGGGCGATGAGGCCTTCTTTCGGCAACTCAACCGGCGGCGCGACGAGAAGGGCAATGGCGATTGGGGCACGCTCGACGCGGGTTGGGATGCTGACGGCTTCGAACATGCGCTGATGGCCTCGGTGGGTTCGGAAGAGCGAGCGGGGCTAGTGGGTGACCTGGTCGAAAATTTTTTTACCGCCTATCGCGGAGCGGGCGAATTCGTCTCGCTCGACGAGGGGCTTTCTATTATATCGCGCCACGCGAAGGATCTCGGCTATGACGCTGTGGTGCTGTTCCTCGACGAGCTTGTGCTGTGGCTCGCGAGCCACGCCGCCGACCCGGCCTTCATCAACCGCGAGGGCCAGAAGGTCGCCAAGCTGGTCGAAGCGCAGTCCGCCGACCGGCCCGTCCCGATCGTGAGTTTCATCGCGCGCCAACGAGATCTGCGCGAGCTTATCGGAGAGAATGCGCCCGGTGCTCAGCAGGTGGCGTTCGGCGAGATTCTGAGCTGGTGGGAAGCGCGCTTTGAGACAATCACGCTGGAGGATCGGAACCTGCCGGCAATCGCCGAAAAGCGCGTGCTCAAGCCGCGCAGCGACGAAGCGAAAGTCGAAATGGATCGCGCGTTCGAGGAGCTGCGCAAGCGCAACGACGTTTTCCAGACGCTGCTCACCACGCACGCCGACCCCGGAATGTTCCGGCAGGTCTATCCTTTCAGCCCCGCACTGGTGGAAGCGCTCGTGGCGGTCTCCTCGATGCTGCAGCGCGAGCGCACGGCACTGAAGGTCATGGTGCAGCTACTGGTGAATCATCGCGAGCATCTGAAGCTCGGCGATATCGTGCCGGTCGGCGACCTGTGGGACGCGATCGCCGAGGGCGATGAGCCGTTCAATGAGGAGATGCGCCAAAACTTTGACAGCGCCAAGCGCCTCTATCGCAACAAGCTGCTCCCGATCATTGAAGCGGACAACGCAGTCCGCGGCGCCGACGCGCAGAAGCTCGCGTGGGACGATCCGAAAGCGGCGGCGTTTAGGACTGATGACCGCATCATCAAGACGCTGCTGCTGTCGGCGATGGCGCCGAACGTCGAATGCTTTCGCGATCTGACGCCATCAAAACTCGCGGCGCTGAACCACGGTTCGATCAAGTCGCCGATCCGTGGCAACGAAGGGTCCGCGATTCGGGCCAAACTCAACAAATGGGCGTCACAAGCCGGCGAAATTCGCATCGCTGGTGACGGAGCGAATCCAAGTGTCACGCTGAAACTGACGGGAATCGACACGCAGTCGATTATCGATCGAGCCAAGGTCGAGGACAATCCGGGCAACCGGCTGCGCAAGCTGCGCGAGCTGATTTTTGGAGCATTAGGGATCGAGGATGGAGACCAGCTTTTCCCGCAACATCACTTCAAGTGGCGCGGGACGACACGCACGTGCGACGTGTCGTGCGGATCGATTGTCGAGATGCAGAACGGATCGTTCAATGCGCGCGACGGCGCCTGGAAGGTCCTGATAAATCTGCCGATCCCTCCAGCGCGGGAACAGGAGAGCAATCCAGCCGACGCGGAGGCGCAACTGGATGCCTATCAGCCTCCGGGGAGCTCCACGAATACAATCGCCTGGATTCCGGCCTACTTTACGGCCCATGCGCGCAACGAACTTGGGCAGCTCGTGATAATCGGCCGCCTGTTGGCCGGCAACCGGCTCGAGAGTTATGCGGCGAATCTTTCTGCGACAGACCGCGCGCAGGCGCGCATCCTGCTGGAAAATCAGCACAGTCAGCTAACCGAGCGCGTCAAGGCGATGCTGCTAGGGGCATACGGTGTGACGCCCGATCCGGCGGGAATGGTGGACGGCTCCAGCTTTGATCAATCGCGGCGCTTCCACTCGCTTTGCGCGGGGTTAAGGCTCAGACCGCCAGTAGGCGCAACGCTAGGCGAGGCGTTCCTGAACCTGCTCGACCAGGGGCTGCGCTTCCAATTTCCCGACCATCCGGATTTCAAAGCGGAACTTACACGCGGAAATCTACGGAAGGTGTACCAGGAGCTGCAGCGGGCTTCGCAGTCGTCCGAAACCAAGCCGCGGATAGCGATCGATCGGCCGTTGCGCGCGTTGATGCGGGATATTGCTCAGGAGCTTCGGCTCGGTGAAATGGGCGAGGATCATTTCGTTCTCGATATCGACTTCTGGGCGTCGCATTTCAAGCGCAAAGCCGCGGCCGAGAACCTGTCGCTAACGGTCGGGCGATTGCGCAAATGGACAGATGAGCCGACACCACGCGGCCTTCCGGCCGACGCCCAAAACCTGATCATCCTGACGTTCGCGGATCGTGAGAACTACTCGTTCTTCCTCCACGGCGGCATCGCGGATGCGTCGCTCGAATCGCTCCGCGACGACCTCGAATTGCGCTCGGCGAAGCTGCCGTCAGCAGCCGACTGGGAAAAAGCGCGCGAGCACGCGCAGAAAATCTTTGGGCTCACGCCCGCTCAGGGCCTGCGAGCAGCCAATGCGGACAAGCTCTCCGGTGAAGTCAGCAAGCTCGCGGATGACTATCGCGTCGCATGTAACCAGTATCTGAAGCATCTACGCGAGCGCATCGCAAAATGTGACGAATGGGGGATAGAACCCCCGGACTCCCCGGCGCGCCTCGCGACGGCGACTGCAGTGGTGGCGCTTGTGGAGGCCATCGCGTCAGCGCGCGAAGGCGGTGTAATCGAGGCACTCGCGAAAGCGGAGATCAAAACCTCTGCTGAAGCGATGGCCTCAAGCCTTCGAAAGGCGAAAGACCTTGAAGAAGCGATGTCGCCAGAGGCGACGCGGTGGGAGCTTTTCAAGGGGCTTCGTGGCATCACGGACAGTCGCGCCGACGCGGCGCTTAAGATTCTTAATGAGGTCGCGCAGACGTTGACGACGGACGAGTATGCGGTCGGACTTAAGGGATCATTGGCGGAGAAAGAACGGGCTGCGATCTCACTGCTCACCGTACCGGTCAAGCGCGAAGAGAACGAAGACAAAAAATCTCAGCAGGTCGAGCGAGCCGAGCGAAAGGGTCTCGATCTCGCGGCATCGCGAAGGGAATTCAAGGAGATCGAAGGTCGGCTCGACACGGACAAATCACTTAGGCTCGATTTGACCTGGACTCTGCGCAAGGAGAGCGACAAGAAGTGAGTTGGAGCACTCCGTCTGTTCCGCAGATTCGAGACCGAGTAAAAGCCCTGCGGGACAAAGGTAGAATTTCCGCGATAATAGGCTTTCACGCAGGCGGCAACTATGAGGGCCCGCAGTCGTTCTCATTGAACGAAGAAACCGTCCAGATTGCGCAGAGCGATTGCGTCCTGGAAATCCGCGAACTGCTGGAGAAGGCCAGCGAGGATTCGAACACCCTGGTCGTGCTTACGTCCCTTTCGGAATCCGAGCTAGGCCACGACGTGATGGCGCGACTCGCTGGCCGGAGGCTATATCGGGCCGATGCTTGGGAAGCGGCAATGGCGCGTTTCGGCGCACGTAGCGTCGACCCGCGCATCGCGCGCGAGGGCTGGATTGCCGATCTGTTGCTCGACCTTGCTGGAGGAGATTTCCCGACCGTCCCGAGTGGTTACCTCGATGCTGGCACGGTTTGGCAGACGTTGCTCGGACGCAGACTTGGCCTCACAGACTCGCGACCCGATGCGCTCGCGTTGCTGCGGTGGATTGCCACGCCGGGGAGCGTTGAGCGTTATTGCGGCGCGGACGCAAAACTCAGGACCGGTTTCCAGCAGTGGCTTACGCTCAGCGTCGCGGGCGAGGCGGCCGTCGCTATTGCCGACTGCCTGGAAACGACTCGCAATACCGATGCGATCGCGATCGGCCTGGTCTTCGACGTGTTGACCGCGAGCGCTCCGGACTCTGCGTCCGCTTTGCGCATCTGCGCTGCGCGCCTTGAGCGGATGCATGGCAATCGGTCGTTTGGCGAATCGGCGGCGCGAGCTTGGGCCAGCGCAGCGCGCCAACTCATCGACGACGCGGTGCGTGAAGGCAGTGCCGACGCCGTTGCAACATGGCTCAAGCGAGCCGACGACATTCTCGACGAGATCGGAGGGGGGCCATATGCCTACCTCGGCGATACATCGCCCCTGGGATTCAATCAGAGACGTGATCGATACGCCGCCGAGATCGAGTCCGTACTCAACGATGCGAACAGTTCCGGACTTGAAGTGGCGGCAGACTCGCTGCTGTGCCACTGGGAGGCTCGGCGTGCCGTCGTTACTGCCCTAAGAGTGAAAATGTCTCGCCGTTTGCTTCGATGGCTGACCTTAAAGAAGGAGTCGGGCGTGGCCGTGCGCTCCTTCCCGGAATCGGTGCAAGCATACGCGTCAGAAGGCGCATGGGTGGACAGAGCGCGGATGTCCTTGCGTGGCGGGGAATCGGTACCGGCGCTTTCACGTGCCTACGAGGCACTTTTTGAGCGCGCGCGAGTTGAGCGGGAAAAGGAAAATGAGTGCTTCGGACGTCTCATGGTTGAATGGAATCGTGGGGCGCCAAAAAATGATGCAATCGTTACGGTCGAGGAAGTTCTGGGAGAAGTCGTTGCACCGCTAGCCGCACGAAAGCCTGTCCTGATGATCGTTCTCGACGGCGTGAGCCTCGGCGTTTTCTATGAGTTTCTCGATAGCCTCGCTCAGCGGCAGTGGGCCGTATTCATACGCAAAGAGAGCGCCAAGAAAGACGGCCTGCGCCTCGGCATAGTTCCCGGGATAGCCGCGCTTCCCTCAATTACGGAGGTCTCGCGCGCGAGCCTGCTAGCGGGTGAACTGACCCGTGGCCGAAGTAACTTGGAAAAGACCAAATTCGCGACTAATGCCGCGTTGGTTGCGGTATCTAAATCGCGCTTGCCACCCGTTCTTTTCCATAAGGGGGAGCTGACAGATGCCGGTGGCACGGAGCTATCGCGTGAGGTACGTGATGCAATCGCATCGCCGGAGCAGCGGGTGGTGGGCGTCGTTGTAAACGCGGTCGACGATCATCTCTCAGGACCGGAGCAGGTGCGTCCTCAATGGTCGCTTGATTATTTCTCGCAGCATGTCGCCGCTCTACTGGACGAAGCGGCTCGCGCCGACCGCGTTGTTGTATTCGCGAGCGATCATGGACACGTTCTCGACGCTGATACCGAAGCGCGCAAGGCGGACAACGGCGATCGATGGCGCGCCCCAGGTGGACCGGCCGAGGACGGTGAGTGTGCGATTGCTGGTGGCCGTGTCAACTCCTCCGCCGGAACTGCAATCATCGCCGCCTGGAGCGAAAGACTTAGATATGGCGGCAAAAAAAATGGCTATCATGGCGGTGTATCTCCACAAGAGGTCGTGGTGCCAATCTGCGTCATGGCTCGAAGCGGCGCGAAGCTCGACGGAATGGTCGAGACTTGGCCGTCTGCCCCAAAATGGTGGGAAAAGTATGGTCGCACAATGCCGGCCGCCCAAGGGGCGCTGTTCACACAGTCTCGTGAAGCTGAAGTTTCGCCACATTTGCAATGGTTAGATCGGCTCGTTAAGTCGGAGGCTTTCAAAGCCCAAAAGGAGCTGGCCGGCCGCGGCGCACCGACCGACGCTGAAGTCCGACAACTTATCGAAACGCTGGTTGTGCGAGGCGGCAAGCTGACTACGAATGCACTCGCTCAGCGGCTCGCGATCGCTCCGATTCGCGTGGCCGCCCGCGTCGCTGCCGTGCGTCGTCTCCTCAACCTGGAAGGCTACCAAGTGCTGCGCCACGATGTAGCTTCCGATACCGTGGAACTTGACGTCGAGGCTTTGCGCAAGCAGTTCGAGATATGATCGAGCAATGAACCAGACCATCAGCCCCCAGCGCCGGGAGGAAATAATTGACTCCCTTCGACGTGGCACGGTGCCGCGTGCGGGGCTTGATGCGTTTGCAGTCGGTTTAGACAAATTGGAGTCGACTGTCGATCAAGAGCTCGCCGCAGCACGTCAGGGGCGTGGGGTCTTCAAAGCTGTGCGGGGCGAGTACGGAGGCGGCAAGACCTTCTTTGGACGATGGCTACAAGAGCGAGCGAAACGTCAGGCTTTCGCAACTGCCGAGGTACAGATCTCCGAGACGGAAACGCCGCTGCACCGCCTGGAGACAATCTATCGCAGGTTGGTAGAGCGGCTTTCGACGGCCGATTCTCCGTCCGGGGCGCTTCGGAGTGTGCTGGACGCATGGTTTTACACTCTCGAACAGGATGTGCTTGCCGACGGTAGGGTAAGTGAGAGCGATACTGACGCGGTTGTTGCCCGCACCGATGATCTGATGGAGCAGCGACTTAGCGACGTTACCAAACAGGCTCCGGCCTTTGCGGCTGTTCTACGTGCATATCGAAAGGCGCTGCTTGCGCAAGAGAAGGCTCTAGCCGACGGGCTGATCGCATGGCTCTCGGGTCAACCTAACATCGCGGCGCAGGTGAAACGGGCAGCGGCTGTCAAAGGCGAAATTGATCACTTCGGTGCTCTTAGCTTCCTTCAGGGATTGTTGGTCGTCCTGCGCGACTCCGGCTACAGCGGACTACTTCTTGTGCTCGATGAAGTTGAAACGTTGCAGCGGGTACGCAGTGACGCCCGCGACAAGGGACTCAACTCCCTCCGCCAACTGATCGACGAAATTGATGCAGGACGTTTCCCCGGCCTCTATCTGCTCATTACCGGCACGGCAGCGTTTTTTGATGGTCCACAAGGCGCCCAGAGGCTCGCCCCGCTAGCCCAGAGGATCCACGTCGACTTCACGCCCGATTTCCGCTTCGACAACCCACGAGCAATCCAAATTCGATTGCCGGGCTTCGACCTCCAAAAACTCTGCGAAGTCGGTCGACGCATCCGGGATATCTATGCGGACGCCTCTCCAAACGCCGCGCGGATCCGAACGCTCGCTGACGACGAATACCTGAGTGACTTGGCACAAGCAGTAACCGGAAAACTCGGCGGCAAAGTCGGCATCGCTCCCAGAATCTTCCTCAAGAAATTGGTCGCTGATGTTCTCGATCGAATCGATCAGTTCCCCGACTTCAGACCGCGCCAGAATTATGCGCTGACGATCGGCGAAGGCGAAATGAACGAGACAGAGCGCAGCCTTGTCGCCGCCCAATCGGTGGACGAGATCGAGTTGTGAGCGTGAGCGCTTTCGACCGTCTCCATCCTGCGCTTCAGCACCATGTCGTCAACAGTCTCGGTTGGAAAGCACTGCGGCAGTTGCAAGAGGACGCGATCGTTCCACTCATCGACGGCCATCATGCCCTCCTGATCGCACCAACCGCCGGCGGCAAGACGGAGGCGGCTCTTTTTCCAATGCTCACCCGAATGCTCGCCGACGAATGGCGAGGGACCTCGGTGCTGTACATCTGTCCTCTGCGGGCACTCCTCAATAACCTTGAGATCCGGATACGCGAATACTGCGGCATGGTCGGGCGGACAGTGGCGCTGTGGCATGGTGACATCAGCGCTTCGGCCCGACAACGAATCATGGCAGAGCCCCCGGACTGCCTCATGATTACCCCAGAGTCACTGGAGGTGATTCTCGTGTCCCGCCGATGGGACAAGAATCGAGCATTCGGCGGGATTCGGGCTGCAATAATAGACGAAATCCATGCGTTTGGGGCAGACGACCGTGGATGGCATCTGTTGGCGGTCCTCGAACGCGTCAGGAAGCTGGCTCAGCACGAAATTCAGCGCATCGGGCTCTCAGCGACTGTCGGCAATCCGGCGAAACTACTGGACTGGTTGGCGGGTTCGTGCGACGGTCCGCGAACCGTCATTGTTGGCAACGCCACCCTCACTTCTCGCGCACACATCACGCTCGACGATGTAGGATCAGTGGACAACGCGGCGACGGTCATAGCGCGATTACATCGCGGCGAAAAGCGGCTGGTTTTCTGCGAGAGCCGCGCTGAAGTGGAGTGGCTCGCTAGAAGGCTTCGCGCGCTCGGAGTCGATACCTTCCTTTCGCACAGTTCGCTCAGCCGAGAAGAACGGATTCGCGCAGAGACAGCGTTCGCGCAAAGCAGCAATTGCGTGATTGTCTCGACGAGCACGCTCGAACTTGGCATCGACGTGGGAGACCTCGATCGCGTAATCCAGGTCGGCGCCCCATCGAAGGTATCATCGTTCTTACAACGACTCGGCCGTAGTGGCCGTCGGCCCGGCACTGAGCCCAACTGCCTCTTCTTAACCACCTCACGAGACACGTTTCTGCGCGCTGCCGGCATCTCGAGGCTTTACGCCGAAAAATACGTAGACTCCGTCGAACCGCCGCCAATGCCGTTTCACATTCTCGCACAGCAGCTGATGGCTTTGGCTTTGCAGCAGGGTGGGATCGGAATTTCGGCGTGGCGTGATTGGATAGGCCGAATGCCGGGTTTCGGGGTTTTGGAGAAGGGCGATGTGGAAAGAGTCATAAAACACATGCTGTCGGTCGACATCCTGTCCCTCAACGACGGGATGTTGTGGTTTGGCAAGAGCGGTGAAGGGAAGTTCGGGCGACGCAACTTCATGGAGCTTCTGTCTTCGTTTACGAGTGAACCGCTGTTTACAGTCCGCTATGGCCGACAGAATTTAGGCTCGGTTGACCGCGCCTCATTCATGCTGCAGCACGACAAGCCTCAGGTGATGCTTCTAGGAGGACGTAGCTGGGTTATTAATCAAATCGATTGGAACAGCCGATTGGTTTTCGTCGAGCCAAGTGCGGAAGAAGGCAAATCACGATGGCTGGGCAGCGGCCAACCTCTCACGTTCGAGTTCTGTCAGGCGATAAAGAATGTGCTCGAAGGCGCCCCCCTTGACTGCGAGATGTCGAGGCGCGCGACTACGACGTTAGAATCACTCCGCGAAGAGTTCCGCTGGGCGGCCGTCGGAAAAACGACGCTTCTGATCTGTGCCGATGGCGCACGGTGGTGGACCTTCGCAGGCTTGCTTGCAAACGCAACGGTCGCAGACTTACTTCGGCAGATTGGGTTAGCGGTGCGCAAGGCCGATAATTTCTCCATACGCATAGTCGACCGAGATGTATCGCAGAAATGGGATTCGATCATCACCAAGTTGAGATCAATACCGCACGACGATATCGTTCCGTCGGTCGACCGTAAAACGCTTGTGCAGCTTAAGTTCTCAAGCTGCCTTCCAGATGATCTTGCGACCAAGGAACTTCAGGGTCGTCTAAGCGACAGCGGACGGTGCAGTCAAATCATCCGTCAGCCATCCACTGTCCTTGTACGGACCCAAGACGGCGCGACTGCAACTTGAGTTCCCGTGGGTGCCATATCTAAGGAAGAGTCTAAAGTCGTTGAACCCTTTTTGACGAGCTCGACGGTGAGATGCGAGTCTATGGTGAATCGCGATCGCCGCGGCTCGCGGAAAGCAGGCGACCCCAGAAGCTGCTTCACCTCGGAACCCGCCTGGAATCCGTCCGAGTCGTCGCCTGACGCCACCCGGGGGCCCATTCCGAGAGCTGTGCCTCCACTGTGGGACGGTGGACGCGAAGTTTGCCGGATAGCGTATGAGCGCGCCAAGTCCCTGGCGCTGATGTTTGCAATCGATCACCGCCAGACCAGGACCCGGACCTTCTTGCCAAGGGGGAGCCGTCCATAGATGTAAAAGGTCGCGCTTGAGATCCCGTGGCGGCGGCAAACCTCCTCGGTCTTCGCCCCCGCCTCATGTTCGCGCAGCACCCCGATGATCTGCTCCTCGCTGAATCGGCTGCCTTTCATTGTCCGTCTCCTTTCAGTCGACGGACTCTATCTCAAAACTGCTGGGCGTTAGGGGGGCAGGCAAGAAGCTTCGCCACATTCTCGCATACCGCCGCTCCACCGAAGAACAACCCGGCTCACCCAGCGGTGCCCTCGGCTCCCTGACTCCGGAGACGCTCACAGCCTCGTGCCAAATTATTGCATGAGATTGGACATACCCTGAACGTGACGTCGGTCGCCGAGGGTTTCCTCTTGGCTGCCGGCGCTTCGAGCCCAACCGATCATGTACTCCGCCATTTGCCCGAGTTGCGGTTTCAGGCTCCCAGGAATCGGATAGGGATCATCATCGCAGAATTCTCTGCGCGGCCGCAGGACCGCTTCTTCCGAGAAGAAAATGCGAAAAGCCTTCTTGTGGAGCGGCTCGTCCGAAAACTTAATCGGCTCCTTAACCTTCCACGTGCCCTTCAGACCCAAGCCCAGCTTCTTGTTGTAGTAGTCCAGAAGCAGCCGAGCTGTGCGCCCATTTCCATCTGGAAGGGGGTGAATGAGTAGGAAGAACATGTAGACAAAGGCTAAGAAGTCCGAACCAGACGAGCGACTGCGATCCTTTGCAAGCTCATTTGTCGAACGAATGAAGTGAGGCAGGACTTCAACATCAAGATATCCCGGCAGTGAATAGTACTCACCAAACGGATGGATGAACTCTGCTGGTTTGTATAGCACTCCGCGGAATCCCAGTTCGTTTTCCGGCAACAGGCCCTGAAGAACCCGCAGGTTCCTCTCCTCCTCCTTGTCCCTCAAGCCTTGATCCTCCAGACCCCGGAAGGCAGAGAAGATTGGGATGAGCGTGGCAACGTCGAGAAGCTCATAGCCTCCGACTAACTGCTCTACAAGCCAAGTGAGATCGGGTTCATCCATGACGCTCAGTATCCTCAAGGCGTCTTTCATGAAGGGCGTTGCAGCTTTTCAGCCATGCAGAACCCCACAAGTGCGTTGTCCACAACTTTCGTTCTGCTGGTGCGCCAAGTCCTCTCGGTGCTGACATAAGATTTCGGATTTGTCGCCCGAGCGACTCGAGCAAGCTCACAGAACATTCGTGTGAAGACCGACCGCTGTCCGTCTACGCGGCCGTGTCCCTGAAATTCCGGCGCGTGCAAGCCGAAGAAAGTGCGCGTGTACTCACGGTCCATCGGCACGACCAAATCGGGCAGCAGATGGTGCACAGCTTTAGTGGCAGGCACCAGATTGGCTTTGTTCTCAACAATCGCGAGCGAATGGATCACGGACCAAAGTTGGCCGGCGGTTCCGACGACGTCCAGTGAAGGGTCGTCGATCGCGGCACCGTCAAGCTTCGCAATCTCGGGAGCGGCCAATGCGATAGCCTTCTCGAAAGACTCGCGTGAAACCAACCGCGACCCGCGTTGGCCAATGCCCCAAGTTTCCAACGTCCGGTATAGGTTCCGGCAGAAGTCCGGATCGGCTGCCGCGGCAGCCGCCGTTTGGAGCTCAAGCCGTCGCCGAATTGTTGTCAGATGCGAACTGAGTTGCTCTGGTCGGTCGAAAGGCACGTGCTCGTCATACCAAGTCACGTAGTGCTCAAAGTCCGCGATGACGCGCAACACTCTCCACTCGACCCGTGACTTCCGACTGCTTTCCACCGACCCCCCGGAATCGTCTGAACCGTTCGCTCGGAAGCTCGGAAGCTATCAGCTTGCGTTGCAGACATTCAACGCCAGAAGCGAATCGCGCCGCCGTCGTGCGAAAACTCGTTGCCAAGGCCACGGCGCGTTGCACAGCGCCGGCCTTCTCTCGTCTGCCTACCTGCCTGAAAGGAACCTGCTCACCAGTAATGCGCGGGCGCTTTCGTCGCTCCAAAGAAGCCGCTCAGGTTTGACCTTCTCGATGGTGTGCCTTTTTCGCCGGACTTCCGTGTTCTTCGCCAGAGGAAGAACTTTGCGTCCAGGTTTTTCGCTCGCTACGGTGCAACCGCGAACGAGAAGATCGAGCCAGCCTCCCGCGTCCCGGAGCACTTCGGCGATGACCACGCGGTCTCCGATATTCACGGCACGGCCACGCCTGCGTCTGGGTTTTTGCCATACGCCTTCGTTCCAACGAATGAAGTCCGCCTCGATAAACCCGCTACCGCAAGGAATCCAGTCCGTCGCCAAGCCGTCCGCCCTTTCGTTCTTTTGAGAAAACCCCATTTTCCGCATTCGCCGCCAGCAATTGATGCAGGGGACTTGTGCAGGTCAGTACGAGTTATATATACTCGTACTGCCAGTAAAAAGACTCGTACCAATACTCGTACTTGACGAATTATGGGAGAAGTATCATGGGATTGCAGACATCGATCGAAAATGTTTTCCGTACCGAAGACGGTCCGTACGACTGTTACGACGCGGTGGTTACCGCTCGCGACATCTCACAGCTATACAAAACCGGCTTTTTGAAGCTGGATGACGACCGCCAGCGCGGCATCGATTCAGTGACCGGTAAGCGCATCGTCGACGAAGAAAAAGTCGAAAAATGGGCGGAACAGCTCGTCTCCGGCGAAGCGTATCTCGGCCAATTAAGCTGGAATTTTCGCAAGGACGAAACCGCGCTCGAGTACGACGAAGATACTCGCAAGCTCAAAATCGGCGCCGGCACGGCCACGATTCCGGATTCCGGACACCGTCACATGGCCCTGCTCAAGGCCGCCGAAAGCGCCGGCCGAGGCAGTTCCTTCAAGCTCGACCGCAAGGTGAGCGTGAGAATTTACAACGTCCCCGCCAGCGAGGAAAACCGGATTTTCTACGCCATGAACCAGGAGGGGAAGAAGGCCGATCCCACGCGCTCGAAATGGCTTCACCGGCTGGGAGCCACAAAGATCGCGGGCGCGCTCGCGGAGCAGTGCCCTTCGCTCAAGGACAACGTCGACACGATCCGCGACCGGCTTAGCAAGAAGAATCCGCGGTTGTGTGCTTTCAATACCCTCAGCGGCGCCTTCGAAACCTACTGGGCGGACTGCAATCCCGAGGAGGAGGCCGTGTTCAAGGCCACCGTCGATTTCGTCGCAATGTTCTGGAACAAGCTTGCGGCCGTCCGGCCCGAACTCGGGAGACTGGACATCGCCCGCCGCAAACGCGTGCGCGAAATCCTCCTGGTGGACTCCGCGCTGGCAATCTCCGCCTATGTCGCGACCGCGCGCAAGATGTTCGACCGCCACGTCGATTTGTCCCGCCTGGAGAAACTCGGCCAGCCCGTCACCGTCAGCGTCAAGACGGCGGCCGGCGAAGAACAGCGGGAAGTCGATCTTTTCTCCCGCGAAAATCCGATCTGGGAGCAAATCGGCATCTTGGTCCCCTCGGCAAAAAAGAGCGGTGAAAAGGTTTTTACGCTGCGCAACGCGCGGCAAACGCGCGAGGCGATGCTGAAGACGATCGAAAACGTACTCGAATTGAATCAACCGGTTCAGGAGGACGCCGCCCAGCGCGTCGCCTGAAGGTCAGAAAATCACGGGGAAGGGAGTTTTTATGGCTCAATTTACCGTTCGCGTCGAACTTCACGAGGCCGATTGGACGGACTACAACACGCTGCACGCCGCCATGCAGCGGCAGGGCTTTTCCCGGCTGATCAAGAGCGACGACGGCCACATCTATCAACTGCCTTGGGCCGAATACGACGGCGCGGCGAACCTCAGCAGCATGCAGGTTCTCGCACTGGCCCAAACCGCTGCCGATAGCACCGGCAGGAAGAATTCCGTCCTGGTGACGGAGGCCAAGTACCGCGCCTGGTCCGGTCTATCACTGGCGAGGAACTAAACGTGATCAAAGCACAACTTCTGAATCGCGACTGGGAAAGCGTCTTCGGCACCTGGGCTGCCGCGCCGAGCGCCACCGGGCAGACGAAACGCGAGAACGCCGAGCGCGCCATTCGCAAGGCCATCGATGCCAGCGGGAAACTCAGCGCTAAGGACATCGAGGTCTTCGCGCAAGGTTCCTATGCAAACCGCACCAACGTCCGCCAGGATAGCGACGTCGACATCTGCGTCCTCTGCAAAAATACCTTCTTCCCCGACTACGCCATGAGTCAAGGATTGAATAATGCCGTTCTCGGCTTCAGCGATGCCCAGTATCGCTACACCGATTTCAAGAACGATGTAGAAGCCGCCCTGAAGTCGTACTTCGGCGTCGGCGCCATCACCCGGGGAAGCAAAGCCTTCGACGTTCACGAGAATACGTACCGGCTGGACGCCGATGTGGTGCCATGTTTTCAACACCGGCGCTTCATGGGCACGCCGCAAAGCAATTGGTGTCTTTCGGGGACCCAATTTCTTCCGGATAGTGGCGGAATAGTCATCAACTGGCCGCGGCAAAACTACAAAAACGGCGTCGACAAGAACGACGCAACCGGACGCCGCTTCAAAGCTGTCGTCCGCATTCTCAAACACCTGCGCAACGAGATGGCGGCCAACGGCAAACAGGTCGCCGAACCCATTCCCTCCTACCTCATCGAATGCCTGGTCTGGAACGTTCCCAATGAGGGATTCGGACATGATCAGTACCGGGCCGACGTGCGCTATGCGCTTGCGCATCTCTGGAATCAGACCCGCTCAGACAGCACATGCTCGGAATGGGGCGAAATCAACGAGCTCAAGTACCTCTTTCGTCCAGGCCAGCCCTGGAGCCGGGACCAGGTTAACAGCTTTCTCGACGCCGCCTGGAATTACATCGGGTTCGAATAGATGACCCGGTTCGTCAAGGCGATCCTCTACACCGCCGTAGCCGTATGGGCGGTCATCCTGTTCGTCAGCGGGCAGAGCGTCTCTTCCGCTGTGCTCCGGCCGTTCTCCATGGTGACCAGCATTGTCGTGCTGCTGAGCATCGCCTTCGAGTTCTGGCTCTGGAAGCTCCCGCTTCTCCATGGCTGGTTTGTCAAACGGCCCGTGATCGAAGGAACCTGGCGCGCCGAACTCCGCTCCAACTGGAAGGACGCCAACGGCGCCGCGATTCCACCGATTCACGGCTATATGGTCATCCGGCAGACTTTCCTAAATTTGAGCCTTCGGCTTCTAACAGCCGAATCAAGCTCCCTCCTGGTCGCAAACGAGATCGTCTGCAGCGATGACGGCCTGTACTGCGTAAGCGGGGTCTACCGAAACGAACCCTCCTACCAGAACCGTGAACGCAGCCCCATCCACTACGGCGCTGTCTGGCTGCAAGTAATCGAGAAGCCGACCCAGAAGCTGGAAGGACATTACTGGACCGACAGAAACACTGCCGGTGAACTCCGCCTGACCGATAGGCAAAAGCAAAAGTTCCAGGATTTCAACTCTGCACAGGCCCACGACGCGTGGTGAATTGAAGATGCTCGAATTCTTGGCAGTTGCCCATGTCGTTAAATTGCCTCAGGTAGGAATCCGGCTTCGTCTGGAATAGACGACCTCTTTAGATAACGCCGGGCAGTGAGAACCGCATTTAATGAGATCAAGAAACTAACAGCTTAAGCGTCGGCCCAACGCTATCCATCTCGCTCCGTCGTCATTTTGGAGAGCTCAATATCTGTTGGCGCGATTGAGCCACTTGCTAGAGCAGAATGCAGAACAGTTCGACCTGTTCAGCCGCCAGCAAAAGACGTTTCGCTTTGGCCCTCAGTCTTTCTATCCGATTTTCTCTTGCAACCTGCACGTAAGCCAAGGGATTTCCCCTCCGGTTTCCGACTTCAGGGACCGGCATAACCGGCCTTCGGTCCAGGTTAATTGGGTTAGCTTCCGCCTCATCAGCCTCCGCCGTGGTTCTTTGAACTTCATCCTTCGCCCTGTTCCTCAGATCCTGCAGATACAACTTCAAATAAGGACGCCCTCCAACCAAGAGAGCCGCAATCAGGGCTTGATATGCTCGGATCAACGTCAGCTTGCTGCTATCAGTCTTCCGCGCATACTCGTACGCCACTCTGAGTGAATCATCAGCGTCGGCCAACCGTCGATTACATTCCGCAAACTCGTCTTCCGTTTCGAAACGAGCGCTGAGGGTTTCAGTAAGCGTGTTCACTGCATTGCCCATTGGCTCGCTCAGTATGCGGTCGAGCTTGGCCTCGATTGCATTCGTTTGTCTGAAGAGTTCTTGGACGAACGTCTTGGCCACCGCCGCAAGAATCGCAGCCGCGGGGCCGACCAGAGCCGAAGAGATGAGCTCCGCCAGAAGTCGTTTGCCTCCTTCGGCGGCAACTTGCTCGGTTGCGGATTCCGCTGCCGCCTGCAGCACTTGAATCGCCAGATCCCCGCTGCGACTTTCTTGCCCCGATTCCATCACGACCCATTCATCCCGTGCGGATAAGCGCGATTCTATCGTCGCAGCGCGGACCAACGCCAGCTTCACGATGCGGCAGAGAAAAAACTGTCGTCCGACTCCACCAAACCCGGCTAAGTGTGTTTCTGTCTATCTGTGTTCCTACGGCACCCGCAAGTCCACGCCTCGTCGAGCGGAACCATTTGCGCGCTAACGAAGCGCTGGCGATCGCCAGGACCGCGACATGACGCGCAGAAGTCGCGAGTTTGAACCCGAGGTGTTCCCTTGCGCGATTTGCTGAAACCTAAACCTTCACAATGCCCGGTAAAAGGCGCAAGTTGACTTCCCACTGTCCGCAATATGAATAGAATGGGATAGAGGATTTATGTACGTCAACCTGATTCCCGCCGGGACTCAACCTTGAAGCTGCACTTCGACTGGCAAGCTCCCCTCGCGTTGGCGCAGAACAAGAAGCTCATCGTCACGGATGAGGATCTCGAGCGGATCGACGACGTGCCGGGCATCTACTATTTCGCTCGACGGTTCGGTGACAAATCCGAACCGTTCTATATCGGGGAAACGCTGACACTGCGGACCCGGCTCAAGAACCACCTCGATACGCGGCGGATCGCCGACATTCTGCGCGGTATGAAGATCGCCGATGCGCCAGAGATCAGCCAAGGCCGGCGCTTTTTTCACTTCGCGTACTTAAACGCAAATAAAAACAAGCAGAACACCAAGAAGGCCCTTCAAATCGCGCAGAAGTTCATGATACGCGAGGCAATCGCGTTGAATCTCCCTCTGCTTAACTCAAAGCTCACTGTCATAAAGACGCATAGCCTGACATTCAGCGGCAAGGATGTCTCCGACAGTATTTTCAACAAAGAGAACTCGGTCGCTCGATAGGCTTCCGAGCATTCTCGACGGTTGGGCTGCACCGGCTCAGGGTCAGCATTTCGTTTTGGACTCGCCTGCCGGGTGTGCGATATGAGATAAGCGCGCGTGATAAGGATGCTATGTGACCCACGCCGGCGCTCGCTCCCGCCACGCCTGACGTAGTCACGCGGGCCTACAGCTTCGCCTCCACTTTTGCATTCACGTAAAGCTTCCAGCCCTTGTTGCGGTGGGAGCGCTTCTGCGGCGCTTTCGGTAAAAGCGCGACCCACTGCCTTGAGTGTTCGCGCACGTACGCCTTGAGCGCCGGCGTTTTTGCGTCGAAGCCAAGATGCTCCAGCAGGTATCCGAGCCGTTGCGCCCAGGGGAGAGGCGCTGTCCAGGCAGCGGTCGCAAGCTTCCCCGGATCGAGCCGCTCGGCGAGTTCAGAGAGAACCGTTGCCACTTGATTGAGTCCGCCGGCGTGACCGGCGTAACCAACAAGGTCGAGCGCCGTTGCCTCGCGAGACGACACCAGGACCGTGCCCCGCGGCGTATTGAAGCTCTCGACGGCCACATCTTTAATGTTCTTGCGGGCTATAAACGCGATGCGTACAGCGCCGCACTGGCTCGGCCGCCGGTTCTTTGCGAGAAAGACCTGGAATTCCTGCGGACGCCGATGCGCGCCGTGATACTGTGCGGCCGAGAGCAGACCCGCGTAGTAGGGAAGATTGAGGCGCTTCATCAGAGCCGGGATAAACTGGTCGGCGGGAAGACAACCGAGCGATATTCCGGCGGAACGAAAACGTAAAAACCGCTTCAGCGCGAGCTTGGCAGCATCAGCTGAAATGCGCAGAGCCGATCGGGCCTCGCGAGAGGTAAAATGATAGCGCCCCTTTGCAGCAAGTCCGCTGGCGTATTCTCTGGCGTTTAGACGACGACCAGATTCTCGTTTCACATACGTAAAGTATCATTTTCTGATACTTTACGCTCGCTAATATCGATCAGGAGCAGGATTCGTAATCCATGACCCCGAAATCTCATCGAAATTGAGCCGATCTACGAAAACTTGCACAAGACTTACACATTTTCACATTGTTTAAAAATAAATCCAATTATCTCGAATAGTTAGAGAGATACCAATGCGCGTCGACCACGGTACAGGCCACTAATTCCGGCTGCTCACGTCCGTCTTGCGCTCGGCCGCCTGGCGTTCGTTGGCGGCATCGCGAACGGCGCCAGCGTAGCCGATAATGTCATTTGCCTGGATCCAGATGCGGGTATTGTCGTCGAGGTCGGCATCCCGTAGCGCAAGCTTGGCGGCAGCGTGCCATTTCAGCAGCGCTTGACAGGCGATCGCGTATAGCTGGCGCAGTTCGTAGTCGTTCATGCAAATAGAACCTCACGTGGCTGAAAAAATGTATAGGCAAAAACCGCACCCGGCGTTTCTTTCAAGTGCGGCGACCGAGCAGCAGATCGAGTTTTTCGTTTGCGCGGGCCGCGATGTCGCTGGCCAACGCAACCGTTTGGCGTCCTTCGCCAGTGTGGCGGTGATCCGCCGCACTTCGGCCTGATCTCGAAGTTCTTTAATCTCATTTTCGGTCTGAGCTTTTCCCAGCGCAGTAAATTTGGTTTCGAATACCCACATGTTTCACGCCGCCTTCTGCTGCGATCTGGTGTTCGCCACTTCCTGCGGATATAGCTCTCGCAAATTCGTGGGTATGCGGCCACCCTTCTTGATGTCGAATACGATCGACACCGGAGAACCGGCGAAGACCCGTTCGCACACGCCACATTTGAATTTCCCGATCGCGCAAAGTCCGCCACATCCGCATCTCCTACGTCGCGACATCTGACTACCCAATGCGCCCAAAAAATTGGTCGCGGGGGAGCCATCTTTTATTCAAACTGAAACGGCGAAAAAGGCGAGCGGCATCGTTGGCGGCATCATCTGCGGCATCGATGAGTTGCTGCCGGCCGAGATGGTTCGGATTGGGCATAGGTCCTCGCCCACCACGTCGGTACTTCTCGTACTCTCTTAAGACTTCGCTATAGGTCCAATTACTCTGCACCGTTTGTCCGCCCACGGCGCCGAGCGCCGCGAACGACAACGCGACGACCACGTCAATCTTGTGACTCTGTTTTTCTTTCCCGATCCGCCAGCCGCGAGTTGTTTCGATGGCGGCAGTGCGGGAAATTGCAAGCCTAATCTCGTCGTCCCGGTAGGTCTGGAGATTACGGCCCTTGATGAGCTCATAAAGATTTGTCGAGCTCTCGGTTAAGTTGGGCACCGACTGCGGGAACGCCAGCATAGGTAGGCCCTGCTGCGTGAGCCGCTGGCTTACACTGGCTAGCTGAAAGGGATCGTATCTAATTTCTCGGACGTAAAACATCCGACGGAGATCTAGCAAGGTCTTCTCAACGCAGTTTTCGAAGTCGAGCGGGTCTTCGGGCGAAGGCTGGAATATCCGGTGCCACACGAGCCGAACCTTTTTCAGATCATTATCAAAGGTGCAGCACACGATCGCGGTCGAGTCGCGCGACACCGATGCATCGAGGCCTACCCAGACGCTGATCTTCAAATCTGCGAGCGACGGCCGAAGGTCCGGATCGACGCATGCGTCCCACCATTCTATCGGCACAAATGAGCTTTCGCTGGTTACCCACCTGTTTTCGATCAGTCGCAGATAGGCATTCGGCCGCAGCTGCAGCCGCATCTGCTCGCGCCATTCGGGCGTTTGCCAAGGTGCCACAGGCTCGTGCGACCAAAACATGAGTAGGCCTGGCTGCTCGTACAGTGCCGGTGCAATCTGTTCTCCCTGCAGGCCGCGCTTGTACAGCCGCTCGAGTAGCGCGGACTCAGACTCGAAGCCTGCGTAGGTGACCGTGAGTCGTATACTGATCCGGCGCGTCGGGACTGGCACCAGCTCATCCCATAGGCGCTGGCCGTTTTCACTCGTGACGCCCCATAACTCATCGAACACGGTGATAGTAGGGTTGCTGCCAGCAGCGCCGCGGTAGTCTGTTGCGATCGCGGTGATGCTGGAGCCGGTGCTCGTGAACACGATCTTGTTGGCCGTGATCACGGCCGAGTCGCTCAGTAGTGGCGATGCTTCGACGATGCGTGCAATTGCCTGGAATACGCGGCCCTGGGCCTGCTCGAGATCATTGGCGATGCAGTATCCCTCGGCAAATGGCCCGCCGAGTACGAATACTACATAGATCATGGACATTGCGGCCGTCGCGGTTTTTCCGGACTTCTTCGGGCACGAGTAGAGCAGCTCGGGAAACGGCAGCGAGCCGTCGCGCAGAGTCAGTGCCTTGCGAAGGAATTCCACTTGCGCCCGGTAGAGCACAAAAGGCGCGCCAGTTTCAGGGTTGATAATTGCCTGCTCGATGAACTTGATCGGGTCCCGGCGCCACTCCATTAGCATGTTATTCGGGCTTGACATCTACCAACACCTCTTCGTCGGTCATGTCGGCTAGTGCCGCTGCCAAGTCGACTGCCTTTTCGTCACGGATCTCTCGCAAGCCGGCGGGCGTAAGGCCCAGAGCTGTCGCCATTTTCAATTGTCCTGCAAATAAGCGAGAGACTGTTTCTACCGATCGACGCAACTCACCATCGGTACCACCGATGCCGCGTTCCTTGATAAATTTGTAAGAATCGCTCGCTAGTATCGCGACTTTCGCATACGCGTTGACCAGCGGAGCAAGGCGGATGTCATCGAGATGCGGCGCGTCCGCGATAATCTGCTTGCGCAGTCTTTTGACCCTAAGATCACGGTTGCGACGGCGGCGAGTTAGTGGTGGTCGTTCGGTCGTCAGGTCGTTCATAGTAGATCCGCTGATTCAGTAGCTGCGAGTGCGCTTGAACTATCCATGGCGAAAACTATGGCAGATCGCCGGCGTGCCTTACTGCGCCAGACTTAGCGTCGCGAGCGCGACGAGGCGGCCGAACTGTCCTCGTCGGACCCGTCTTTGCAGAGCAATAACGCCTTGTCCCAGGACAGTTCGGGGTCCTTGGCCAGTATCTCGCGCACCTGCTGATCCAGATCGGGGGGCACGGGAGTTTCCTCTTCGAGTGCTTCTTCCTTGATGGTCTCGACGGCCTCTCGAGCGCGTGTGATGAGTTTGGCCCGGCGCCAGGCCGCCGCGAGCGTTTCCTCATCGGGCACGACCTTCTCGACCCCAGCCTCGACCAGTTTGCCCTCGAGCCAAGTAATAAACTGTGCCGACGTCATCGCGTTGAGCTCGACGCGGTTCCCGCGCCACCAGTCCCCCCAGCCTTTGCCTCTCAGAAAGTCTTTCTCTTCTTCCGTCACGTCGTAACAACCGTCGTAATCGTCAAACTCGTCAAACTTCTGGGTCGGATCCTTGCGGTGCTTGATCAACACCTCTTCGCTTTGCAGACCGAGCCGCTTAACGTCGTCAAGCCGCAAACCGAGGTCGATTACGTTCGGTTCGGTTTTGAATTCGTAGGTGCCGTTGCTGTTCGCCAGCCAATGTGCGATCGACAGTCCGCTGATGTCAAAATCGTGGGCCACAAAGATCGTGACCCCGGCGTCCGACAGGTGCTCCACTAGTTGCCGCGTCGCCGTCGTCGACTGGCCCTTGCTCGAGAAAATTGCAACATCAAAACGCTGGGCGATGTGGGCGCTCTCGAGCAGCGAATCGAATCCTTCCTTCTCGATGAATAGCGCGGCGCCGTAGCGATTGGTTGGTCCGGCGGTGGGATATAGCTCGTCGATGTCAATATTGAGCGTGTCGTCCAGCTCGTCGCTCCAGTCGTTGACGTACCTTCGCACCTCGAGCGTTCCGATACCGAGGCGGTGGCGCACGTGTGGTTCGGCGAAGTGACCGCGCGCGTCGTATACGATATCCCAGTCCACGGTCTGGTCGGGGTGCTCGCGCATATAGTCCTTCAGAACGCCCGCGAAGCTTGAGTAGTTTTTCCAGAACTTGCCGCCGGTCGTGGCGAGCACCAGCGGCCGGATCTGATAGTGGATCTGCCGCGCGTTCGCCGGCAGCCGGCCGTTGTCGGAGGCGAGACTATAGGCCTGCTCCATCAAGGGATACGCCGCGGCCTTGACTTGCTCGTCCTTCTCCTGAGTTCGCCACCGATCCAACGTACGTTGACTCACACGATCGCTTCCGCTTCCTGCAGCGATGCGCTTCTCGCGGGTGAAGTCCTTGGTGACTTTCGCCAGGTTCTTCGTCAGCAGGTCCCCGAGGTTCATTCCGTCAATGCCCCCTTACCGTGATCGGCGAAGGCGAAGCGCGGCCTGGCCGCATGAATCAGAAGAATCACCGGATCCCAGTACTGCACGCGGCAATTATTCAGCGCGTTCGCGATCGCTCCGCTCGGTACCTTGAACACCGGCGCCCAGTTGAGACCGATGATCTTGCGAAGACGGGACTCGTCCGGCCCAATTGCGAAGGCCACCTCCGCCACGATCGGAAGGCCATCGTCGTCGATGGCGACGGTTTTCTGATAGTTGAAGGAGTCCAGGGCTGCGCCGGCGCTCTCGAAGAACTGCTCGAGATGCGGCCGGCCAATTACGCCGAGGCGCTTGGGCTCGACCGGCGTGGAATGCTTGCGCATCGCACCTAGCAGCCGCTTCACGGCGGCCATATCCACGTCATTGCCAGTTACGAGATCAATCAAGTGGCTGCCGGTGATCGCGGCCTCGGCCAGCACCGCCTTGCGAACCTGGGTTCCAGATAGTCCAGCGAATTCGGCGATGAAGTCGCGAAGCGGACGGTCGGCATCGCTGATATACGCCGCAATCAAGGCGCGCAGATCGTCCGGCCGATACCAATGCGCCGAGGTGGGCTGATCTGTCCGCCACTTGCGCCAGTCGGGCTGCGAAGCAGCATGCCGCGTCGAAAGCGGCATAATCGCGCCCGGCCGCATCCCACTGAAAGTGAAACTGGCGTGAGGATTTAGCGCGGAATAGTCGGCGAGAAGTGCGATCAGTGAGTCGGCCAGGCTGGCGGATTGGTAAAATTGTTGACCCGCATCGGTCCGGTAGCTTGATACGTCTTTCCAGTACACTTTTACCGATGTGCCGTTTTTTACCGATCCGGCTTCAATGTTGTGAGCAATCAGAGGCTTTTGCCCGACCCGATCGAGGGTGATTTCGACGTGGTGGCGGACGCCGCGAGTGTCGATATCCACGACGCCGCGGTCGCCGTCGATTACAAACGGCGCCGCGAAGACACACTTCAGGGCGTTGCCAAGCTGCCCCCGAGTCGGCGACACGTAATATTTTTTGTCCGAGACGCGCACTGTGTAGTCGAGCGCGCCCTCGATGATCTCAGGCTTGATTCCTAGGCCGTTATCGGTGACGGTGAACGAGTCCGACTCGAGCTCGACGGAGATCTCGATGGCGGGTATATTCGCGCTCTCGCAGGCGTCCAAGCTGTTGTCGACCAGCTCCTTAACCAGCACAAGCGGCCACAGCTTGCGGCCGTAGCCTATCTGCGTCGTCAGTTCCGACTCCGACAGGAACTCGAGTGCTCTTTCGGTCGTGAATGCCGTTCGGTTGAGTTCGTTCATCGCTCTGGCCTCCTCCTCGGCTCCTCATCGCGCCTTTCGATACCGCGGCTGGCTCACGCCCGCCTCGATACATCGATCAATTGTGCTCTCGGATTTCTCGTTCTCAGGCCAGGACTGTGCGATCGCGTACAAGGCAGCGCGAATTTCATTCGCATCGGCTTCACCGCCGCCAACCAGTTGGCCGAGCTTGTATGCCGCACGCGCGAGCGCCGCATTCCTCGATCCCTTGGGCGTTACCGTCAGCTGCTCGAGCTCTGCATTGATGGCCCGACGCGCCCAATTACTGGCCTCGCCGGAAAATGGACGTGGCTTGAGATGAAAGATTGATTCCCGCCGAGTCGCGTACTCGCGTAGCCAAGTCCGTAACCATTCAGGCGCTGCTGACAGTGGTACGTCTTGCGGCGCGCGGCCCCTGGCCCATGAATATCGAAACCCTGACTGATGGATGCTGCCGACCGCGACTGCGACACCACCGAAACCGCGGACATCTACGCCCGGGTGAATGGCGCCGACCGGGTTGAAGACTCTGAATTCGGGATATTTGAAATGGATGTGGTAGCCCTTGCGCGTTCGCACGACCTGAGTTGTGGGAACACCCTGATTGCGCACCCATTCGGTCGCCTCACGACCGTCGCAGTCCAAAATGAATCGCCCGAGAACCGGACCCGTCAGGTAGACGCCATTACGTCGAGGGTAACGCTCAAGCCATTCGGTGATCTCGGCATCTGTCGGACGGCGGTCCTGCAGGTGTTTCCATTCGATCGCCGGATGCTTTTTTGCCGGGTCGACACATGCAGGCAGTACAAACAGTGCATCGCGCTCGGCTTGCGCGACAATCCGCCCGAACCGCATGTTCGGCCCTTCCCGTGATGTGGGCGCGGGCCGGAAATAGATCACCCGATCGATTTTTTGACTATTCGCCGTCATCGGAAGATTGGATTTTGTCGATCGTGATCAGGCGCTCCTTGCCTTTTTTGCAGACAACAAAAAATCCCTCTGCGCGAAGGTTGGTCACTATCCGATCCAGTGCGGCCCTGAGTCCTTTCGGCGAACCCGGCCATTCCTTTCGGTGCTTTTCATCGTCCGACGCGCGCCGGTTGAGCTCAGCTAGCAAGTCCGTCGCGGTGCCACTCCACGGCGAATCGGCGATATCCATAATGTGTTTGGTGATCACGCTCGCCTCGAGTGCGATCGCATTCAGATTCGAACGATTCTCGGCGTACGCATCAATAAAAGTCTTTTTCGTATATCCGAAAGACGGCATCGCCGCTGCTGCCCACCGCGCGAAATCGGCCATTCTCGGCAGTTCGGTTAGCTCAACTGTCGGATACTCGCGCAGGGCCCAAGACACGGCGTCGAGCAGGCAGCCGAGAATCTGAGGTGCGGCAGCGTTGAACTCAGCCCAGAAGACCCGCTCCTCTTTCCGCTTCGAAGGCGAAATCGGTAGAAGATGAAAGCGAATTGCCCGATCGAGAAAATCGCTATGGGTCGCAAATTCGGTGATGCCGGTCAACATCAACGGCCGGCAGGCCGTGAAGATTTTTTCCTCGTGTGTGTAGAGTTCCCGAGTCGCGAAACCGCCGCCAGTCGCCAGCCGACAGAACGCGTCGCTGAGCCAGCCAGGCACGCCCGAAATGTTGTCGAGCATCAACTGCCACGAGTTGTTGGCCGCGATCGCCAGGTCGTGGAGATCTTTTGGCTTCGTCCGGACGTCCGCGGCGCTCGGATCGACCAAACGCTGACAGACTCGTTCGGTTGTGGTTTTGGCAGAGCCGTGTTCGCTTTGCACGACGGCAATCGGGTAGGGCCCGCGCGGCCGGTAGCAAGCAAGCAGCCAGCTCAATAAGAGAACGAACGAATTGTCGTCCAAACTGACGAATTTACGCAGGTCCTTGATTGAGCCGCCGCGTTTCGGCTCGGGCAGCGCCATCGTTGCGGGAGAGCGGCGAAAACGAACCTCGCGCGATTCACCTATCTCCCAGCCAGTCGTGCTGATTTTGACGGTGCGCCAGAACTCATCGCCGAGATCGAGATAGATATTGCCGTCGTGTTCGGCGGTTCGAAGGGAGACGGTGTGTTGCGGGCCTTCCGCCGCGACCGCAGCGAGATGATTGATCGCGGAGCTGATCGATTCGCCATTCGCCGCCTTCTGCGCATCTTTGAAATAAGCCCTGGCGAGCGAGCGCCGGAAAGCGGTGGACACGATCAGATGCGTCTCGCGGTGCCCTTTTATGGTGAATGTTGCATACCCGCTGTCGCCGTCGTGAAAGAGATCGCACCCTCGTAGGCCGATTTCGACCATGCGGGTGGCTTGCGACGGTCCCCTGGGTTCCGTAGGCGGCTTAGGCTGTTGAGCCCCAGACGCCGGCCCCTGCCGCAGCTGCGCCTCAGCCATTGGCCGCCACCAGGTACTCGTCGAACGAATCCTTCCTGACCAAAATTCGCCGGCCGGCGCGTATCGTTTTGAAATGACCGCGACGGATCTCGAGCCGGACAAACGACTCGGACAGGCTCAGTGCCTCGGCGATTTCGTCGATCCCGTAGGCCAGCTTTGGTAAGCGTGATTTGCGATTGCGACTGCCGTGCTTAAGCTGCGTTGCCATTGCCGCCACCCCTCATCGCCACCGCCACCAACCTCTCGATCGCCTCGATCGGAATCCTGATCGAGCCCTGCCCGATCCGCACGCTCGGCAGCTCGCCCGATGCCGCCAGGGCGTAGACCTTCGCGGGTGATATCTGCAGCATCGCTGCTGCCTGCGGCACCCTCACGAACCGCGGTTTCGTCACTTCGTGTTTCATAACCCCCATCAACCCTCCCATCTCCGACTGTCCCAAATTACCAAAACTTCGGCGTGCCTTCAACGCCCTTACGGATTTACCCTGTTGCAAGTCAGAATATGCTCTTTTATCGTTGACATGTCAAACGCGTCGATATATAAAGACGGTATGCCGAAGAAAGTTCAGGATGGGTGGTTGGCGGGAATCTATCCGCAGATCGTGAGACGAGTCGGCACCGAGCCGACCAACCGTCTCCAATGGCTGTTGAATTTCGTCAATACAGATGGCGCCGATGGTGACGTCCGAATAGTAAACGCCGAATTGCAATTCTTTATGGAGACGCTGCCGACGGAAGGTTCTCCGACGCTGAGCGAGGCGCAGATAAAGGAAATGGCGCTCGAGCTGAAAAAGCAGTTGTCAAACTTTTTCATCGCCGGCGTGAGTTTCATCATCAAGACTCGCGGGTGGGTAAGCCACTCGTTCGCGCGCGATCCTTTCACCATGTACTTGCCGAAGCCGAGCGGAGAGTTCTGGAACGTTATGAATGCAGGCGAGCTGCGAACCCGGTTCGACTGCGAATTTCCGGAGGACGTGTTCAAGATGCGCGCATTCGAACTCATCAACCGCCATGTCGATACGATCGGCGGCTGCAAGGAATGCAGCAAGTTTTTCGTCCGCGGCCGAACCGATCAGGAATACTGCTCAACCAAATGCTCCCAGACCGTGCGGTCCAGGCGATTCGAACAAAAACGACGCGAACTGAAAAAAGGAAGGTGACAACATGCCAGGGTTGTTCAAGAAAAACGGGCGTTGGTGGATTGATTATCGGGACGCCGAAGGCGTGCGCGTTCGCAAGCCAGCAGCAGGGACGGCCAGAGTAGCGCAGGAAGTCCTAAATCACACGCTCGATAAGGTTGCGCGCGAGGAAATCGGCATCATCGACTCATCGATGTCGTTCAAGAAATTCTCGGAAGAGTGGAGCCACCGTGTGTTAAAGACCGTGGCGGTGTCCACGGCCATCCGCTGGCAGGGTATCATCGATAATCATCTGCAGCCCTTTTTCAAAGGCAACCTGAAATCGATCACCATGGCCCGCGGCGATGATTATGTCGCCGCACGTCTCGAGGCCAAAGCCACACCGGCTACGGTGAACCGAGAAATGGGCTGCCTGCGGCATATGATGCGACGCGCCGTGAAATGGAAGCACTTGGCGCGCAATCCCATCTCGGAATGGGAACCGCTCGAGGAAGCACCTGGGCGCACGCGCTTCGCAAGCGAGGACGAAATCGAGCGGCTGCTTGCGGCCTGCGAAAAGTCGCGCTCGCGCTACCTGCGGCCGTTCGTGCTCGTATCAATGAACACCGGGATGCGCCGCGGTGAGATACTTTCGCTGATGCGGCCTCAGATCGACTGGGCCAATCGCATAGCGACTATCGCGAAGACGAAGAACGGCGAGGAAGGAAAAGTACCGCTGAACGAAACCGCAATGGAGGCGCTGCGCTCGCTGCCGATTCGAATCGACGGCCGGCTCTTTCCATTCAAGGACGGCGACGCGGTTAGCACAGCATTCCGCCGAGCGTGTGAGCGCGCGGGCATTAAGAACTTTCGGCTGCACGACCTGCGGCATACCTTTGCGTCCCATCACGCCATGAAAGGAAAGCAGCAACGCGCCCTGCAGGCGCTGCTGCGCCACAAGGATACGCGCATGACGATGCGGTACTCACACCTGACCGATAGCTACCTGCGGGATGCTGTCGACGCGGTGAACCTGGGCGGCGCGAAGCAGGGTCAGCGAGCGGACACGGCGCCTCGTGGCTTCCAGCGATAGCCAGCGCGTCGCCGGGAATTGTCCGCACCGACGCAAAAGACGAATAATTTCCTTTCTTTGGCATGTATGACTTGAGCGGACCGGCCAGCCGTCTACGTCTCTCGGCTTTTCGCCGCTGTTGCGGCACTTTTGGATCCCTCAGCTATACCGTTGAGACGTGGCGAAACTTGGCGAATGTGAGTCCCAGATGGCACCCTAATGGCACCAACTTTTCAAGCAATGCAGAAAGCCCTTGGGCGGCAAAGGTTTTAAACATGCATTAGTCGGTTTGAGAGACCGACCACTGATGCGCGATGCGCTGCTTGCTGGCGTAGTGATCGCCGCGGGTAGCATCGCCGCATTGATTGCAATCGATCGTGGCGAAGGCCCCCATTCTCATTTCGGTTCCATGGCATCTGCGTCGACGCATTCTGGCAGCGACACTTCGACAGAGAAATCAAGAACGTCAGCCGCGGCCACTGAATTGCGCCGTGCATCTTCCGCCACTGGACCGCGGTCCCAACAGATGGGGATCGGGCCCGATTCCTCAAAGAAGAAATCCAAGGATATGACTCTGCTCGTGATGGTCCCGGATTTGCCGCACGTGAATCCGGAGTCTCCGCCTTCCGGCGTGTGGAACGATCAAGGCAGCGCGGGTCCTGTCTCCGGCGCCAACCCACAAGCGCCCGGCGTCGTCGCGATGAGCGCGACGGGCGGCGTCTCCCTGCCACTGACTTCGCCCACTGGAGGATCGTTGCCGACTGCACCCAGTACATCTGGCGGGGTCACTCCTCCTGCTGTATCAAATACGAGCGGCGGCGGACGTTCCCCCGTCGGACAAGCTAACTTGGCGCCGCATGCCGGATTCGTGCTGCTTGCGGGCGGGCAGGGCAATGGGCAATTCGCGCTCTCGAGCGCCGAACTTTTCGATCCGGCCACCAACGCATTCGGGACCGCGTCATCGATGAAGGATGCGCGCACCGATCATACGGCGACGGTATTGCCCGGCGGCAAGATATTGGTCGCCGGCGGCGAAGGCCCCACCGGCCGTTCCCTGTCGTCGGCTGAAGTGTACGACCCGATCAGTGGAAAGTTTTCCGCGGTCTCCTCGAAGATGGACACCGCGCGCGCCGAGCATACCGCGACGCTGATCTCCGGATGCAACTGCCCGGCTGACGGCAAAGTTCTGATCGCAGGAGGCATCACCGGCGCATCGGGACCGACGCTCAGGAACGCGGAGCTGTACGATCCTGCCATCGGCAAGTTCACCGCGACTGGCGCGATGAAGGCGACGCGCGCCCGCCATTCCGCGACGCTGATCGCCAGCGGCCCGCTGGCGGGAAACGTGCTGATCGCCGGCGGCACCAGCGATGAAAGCGGCGGCGACGTCGCCACAGCAGAACTCTACGATCCTGTCGCCGGTCAGTTCACATCGACGGGCCGGATGAGTACGCCGCGCGAGAGTCATAGCGCCACCTGGCTTTCGCCGAGCATGGTCACGGGTTCGCTCGCCGGCAACGTACTCATCGCGGGCGGCGGCGACGTGAGCGCGCCGACCGAGAGCGCCGAAGTTTTCAATCCTCAGACTGCTGCGTTTTCACCGGTGGGCGCGATGACCACGGCGCGCACGCTACAAGCCGCCGTGTTGTTGGCTAGCGGCAAGGTGCTGATCTCTGGCGGTCAGAGCAGCGACACGGGATTCCTGCTGAGCGCCGAGCTTTTCGATCCCGCGCAGGCGACCTTTGCTGCCACCGGCTCGATGAACAACGTCCACGCCGGCGCAACCGCAACCGTGCTGGAGAATGGCAACGCGCTGATCGCCGGGGGCAGGTCCAGCTCGGCCGACGTTTACAACACGTCCGCCGGAACCTTCACGTCGACAGGCAGGATGGTCACCGACGTCGCCGAATCGACGTCGACGTTGCTCAGGTAGCCAGCGAAACAGCGAACAGCGCGCCCTTAATTCTTCAGCGCCGCAATCACGTCATTGACGATTGCATCTGCCTTGGCGCGCATCTGTTCGTCGGTCGCGTCCTGAATCGGATGCGCCACGAAGACACGTCGCATTTCCGGCAGTCCCAGCGCTTCGGCCTGTTTCTGCGCTGCGTCAACGAACCCGTCGGACGCGATTACAACCGAGGGCTTCTTATTCGTCTCGAACCATACGGAGTCGTGCACACTGCACGTTGTGCATGACCCTCAATCGGCCAGCGCTTCGATAACGAAGTCGCTCTCCTGCGCAATCTGGCGGCGCAACTCGTCGGGGGCCGGCTTGGTAAACGTTGGTTTGCGAAAGCGCTTGATCTCGATGCCCGGCAGGCGGTCCTGCAGATGCTCGGCGAGCCTGTCGATCAGCACGTCACCGCGCGGCTTGGCGATGTCGAGCAGCGCGACGCGCCCGACAATTGTGTCTGAGCGGGCAGCCAGCGTGCGCCGAATCGGCACCCGCTCGTCGGTCGGATCGATAATTACCTGCTTCATGTCGCCTCCTCGATTCTCCGGCTGACGCTGGACGATCCCATCGGACCCGAGACCCATCCGGCGAACACGGCGGAGAATTTCCCGGCGTTGCCGCCTGCCACGATGATATTGATATTCTCCGGTTTTCGAAACTTCGCAATCTTCTGCGAAAGCTGCTCTTCAGTCGGACTGCCGAGCGCACTCATCGGAATTCCCTCTCCGCTGTCGTCGTCGCGAATCAACTCGCGCAGCGGGCGCGCAGTAACTTCCTGGATGCGCGCGCGCACCTGCGTCTTGGTCCACTTCTCGCGCGCAAGCGTGTCTGCATGCTCGGGCGATATGATCAGCAGAGTCTCACCGGCGCCGTGCTGCTTGGGATGCCAGCATGCTTCCATCCCCATGCCGAGACTGCCGGCCAGCGCGCGCGCCGTTCGCGACGTCTGATCCGCAATCTGGCGCGAGCCCGCTTCGAGTCCGAACACCGTCACGACGTTTTCATTCTTGTTGAAGCCGCGCTCGACGTGCAGCGGTTCCCACGGGCTGCGCTCTTCCCATTCGGCAAAGCAGGTCGTGAACTTGCCGATCGCGCCGAGCGTGGATCGCTCGATCTCGCCCGGCCGCGCGCCGCCGACGTTGCGCAGCACGAGTTTAAGCGCGCGCCCGATAGTTGCGTTGGAGCGCGTGCCGTAGCCGAGCGCCATCATGCCCATATTCATGTCGAGCCGGCGGCGAATCGGTCCGTTCACTATCATCACAGGCGTCGCGCCCCACGTCGTCGACATGATGCCGTGGATATTGAACTCGTCAGTGCACACAGCTTCGAGCGCTGCGATCACCACCGGCAAATACTCGGGCTTGCATCCCGCCATCACGGAATTGACCGCGACTTTCTCGACCGTCACCGGCGCCAGGTTAGGCGGCACGATCGCTACAACGTCGCGCGGATCGCGCCGCGTCCCGGTCAGCATCCACCTTACGCGCTCAGGCGTCGGCGGCACCACCGGCAAGCCGTCAGTCAGGCCGCGCTCGAACATGAATTCGAAGACGTCCTCGTTATCGCTCAGCTCGATTCGACACGCGGTCATCTTGTCGCCGCGCGCATTCGCTTCCAGCCGTTCCGCGATTCCCGGCTCGACCGACTTGGAACCGCATCCAGGCCGCGACTCAGGATACGAATTCCAATCGACCGCAGGAGACGGCCGATCCGACTGTCGCGCCAGCTCGGCGAACATTTCGCGCCAATCGTCGCGCCCGAAACCAACGAAGCGCCGCTCTTCGTGACCGTGCGCGTCGGCGAGGATGATCGTCGGGACCGTGTCGAGATCGTAGTCGAAAGATACCTGGAGCGCAGAGTCGTCGAGCATCGGCACCGTCAACCCATTCCGCTCGACGAGCTTCGCATTTCCCTCCGCGTCCTGGCCGATCGCCCACACATCGATCGATGCACCAAAGGCGCGATGCGCCGCCTCGATCAAAGGCATCGTCAATCCGCAGGTCGGGCAATCTTCCTTGACGAAGCAGAGCAGCGCCGCCCGCGCGGACGGGAATTTGTGCGCGGTTCCGTGCGCGTCGCGCAGCTCGAACGCAGGCAAGTTTGTCGAGCAGTCTTTCATTGCTGCGCGGGTGGGGCCTGGGTGGACTCGGCGGTTTCGGGAAGCATCAGGAAGCGATGCTGCTTTGGCGAATAGAATTCGACTGCCGCTGTTATCTTGGAATCGCCGTCGACGCCGCCAGCGATCAGCACCTCGCCGTCACCTAACAACGTGGCCGTGTTCGTGAGTCGAGCGACGTTGGTGCGATCCACCTGCGCAAACAAATTCGTTTCGGGCCGGTAGAGTTCCGCGTCACGCATCCCGACCACGAGCGGCCCCCTGATGGTCCATCCGCCGACGACGAGCACCTGCCCGTTGTCGAGTATCGTCGCGGTCGCCAGGTAATGCGGCGCGCTCATGTCGCCGGTCTTGATTAAGGCGTTGAGTTCGGGATCGTAAGTCTCCGCGGTGTTGAGCGGCGTCAGCGAGAATAAATTTGGATGCCGGCTGGTCACGACTCGGCCGCTTTTGCCGCCGACGATCAGCACGCGCCCGTCGCTCAACCTGACCGCCGCCGCGCCAACGCGATCGCTCTTCATGTGCGCGCTCATCGCGGTGAATTTGCGCGTGGCCGGATCGTAAATTTCCGAGGTGTCATATGAGATGTAACCGCCGGGCATGCCGCCGCGGCCGCCGCCCGCAATCAAAACTTTGCCCGTGCCAAGCAGTGCCGCGACATGCGCGACGCGTGGCTGATGCAAATGGCCGGTGCGCGTGAATGCGCCGCTCGCGGGATCGTAAATCTCGGCCGAGTCCAGCGTCTGCACGCCGTTGGCGCTGCCACCGGCAACCAGCACGCGCCCATCGCGAAGCATCGTCGCCGTGTGCCCTTCGCGCGGCGTTGACATCGAGCCAGTCGCGCTAAAGGTGCCGGCGGCCGGATCGTATATCTCCGCACTCGCGAGCTGTGAGCGGAAGCCGGCGTTCTGGACTCCGCCTGTCAGCAGCACGCGACCGTCGCGGAGCATCGTGATCGTCTGCCCGGCTCGCGCGACACTCATCGATCCGGTCGGCGTGAACGTGCGCGCGACCGGATCGTAAAGCTCGGCGCTTGAGAGCACGCCGCCGACCTGTCCGGTCGCCATGCCGCCGCAAATCAGCACGCGTCCATCGCGGAGCCGAATCGCAGCCGCGTTGGCGCGCGGCGAGGTCATTGCAAGTGCTTCGACTCGCGTCCCCTGTGGACTCTGGACGTAAACCGGCGGCGCCTGGGAACCGCTGGTGCTTGCGCACGCGCTAAGCGCGACCGCAAAGAGAAACGACAGCGCAAAAAGGTATCGACGATTCATGCGAACTCCGGCGCATCATAGGCTCGTCGCGCCGAGATGAAAAGTTGAAAGAATTCTCTTATCGATTCGGGACGCGAACGCCGCGCCGCAGCGCGTTCAGCGTTGCGCGGACGAACATCGTTCCCGGCCACACGCCACGCTTGCGCGGTTCCGCCGTTGCTTCGACGCCCTTGCCAAGCTCGCGCACGAGTCCCAGCAATTGCTCGACGCTGACCCGCGATGCGACTTCTTCCAGCGCGCGGAACCGCACGACCCGATCGCGATCGATCACGAATGACGCCGGGAACGCGATCCCGCCATTCTCACGCGTGTTGAGCAGACCGTACGCGGTGACGACCTCGCGCCGGGCGTCGCACAGCAGCGGAAACTTGATGCCGAGTTCCTGGCGAACTGGTTCCGCGCGAGCGGCGTCGTCCACTGAGATTGCGACCAGCTCGGCGCCGGCTGCGCGAAAATCCTCGAGATGCCGCGAGTAGTCCGCCAACTGGCGGAGGCAGAACGGTCACCAGTGTCCGCGGTAAAAAACTACGACGCACATTCCGCCCGCGACCAGATCGCCAAGGCGTCGAACCACACCGGTCGAGCCGGCGAGCGCGAAATCGGGAGCGTTTTCACCGACCGACGGAATTTTGCGTTCGTCCATGTGCCAACAATAGTAGCCCTCGCGCGCTAGAGGAACATCGAGCCTCCGCCGACGATCGCGCATCGCCCGCCGATTCGAATCGCAAACGCTCCGCTTTCCTTGCGCGCCACTTCGACGCGGATCTCACTCGGCCGACCCATCTCGACGCCTTGCCTGATCAGGAACGAGACCTTTGGCGCGGGGTTGATCAATCCATAAGTGGCGGCGTACGCGCCGAACGGAGCTGCGGCGCCGCCGGTCGCGGGGTCCTCGGCGACTCCGTACTGCGGAGCGAACATCCGCGAGCGAGCGGAGAACTCGCCCGACTGATTCGCGACGAACATATATACCAGAATTTCCTGCTCGCCAAATGGCAACAGGGCCGTGAGCGCCGGCCCGTTGGGAGCGCATCTAGCGAGCGCGTCGATCGTTCGAATTGGAACAAAAATGAACGGTACGCCGGTCGAGACACTCTGAATCGGAAGATCGTCGCGAATGTCCGCGGCGGCGATTCCGAGAGCCTTCGCGATACTCTCCCGATAGGCTCGCTTCGCGCCGAACTCCGCCTCGCGATGCGCCATCCAGACAAAATCCGGCTTGCCGCCTTTGCTCTTGACCGTCACCGTGACCGGCCCGATTCCAAGTTGCAGCGTCACATCGGCGCTTCCCGATGCGAGCGCGATCTCGCCCCGAGTCGCGAGCACCCACGTCGTCCCGACCGTCGGATGCCCGGCCATTGGCATTTCGCGATTTGGCGTGAAGATTCGTACGCGCCGCGCGCCCGAAGAATCAGTAGGCAGCACGAACGTCGATTCGCTGAAGTTCATCTCGTGCGCCAGCTCCTGCATCTCGCTTGAGCTCAGCGCCGCCGCATCGGTGAAGACCGCAAGCTGGTTGCCACCAAATGGCCGCGACGTGAAAACATCGACGAGACTGAACGGAGCTTTCCTCAGCATTCAACAATTTTGCCGTTGCGACGCGCGCGAGCCAATCCCGAGTTCAAGCTTGGTTCCTAATTGACCAAGAGCTACCGCACATCAGTAATTGACTCATTGAAGTCGCCGACCAAAAATCTTGTCCATGAACCTGATAATTGGACTCGATCACGTAAACCTTCTAATCGATACCAGCGACGACGCGCTCACTCGGGCGCGCGCATTCTACCAGGAACTGCTCGGACTCGAGCCGCTCGAGCGGCCCTCGAATACAGACACCGGTCGGCCCGGCGTATGGTATCGATGCGGCGTCCAGCAGCTCCATCTGACCACTGAGAAGGACGCGTCCGTCGTCAACAAGGCGTTGCGGCGTCATCCGGCGTTTCGCGTCGCCGATCTCGAAGCGCTTCGCAATCGCCTCGAGACGGCTGGTGTGGAAATAGTCGCGGGTAATCGGTTCCCCGGACAGGAGCGCTTCTTCGTGCGCGATCCGTGGGGCAACCGGCTCGAATTCGTCGAACGATCGGCGAGCTGATCAGTATCCGCCGGGGAGCGGCGATTCCATTGCCGACGGCGATGCGGCCGCGACGGGGGTGGCCTCGCCGAGCGGAGTCGATTCCGGTGCGGGCGTCCCGACCGGTGCTCCGAAGGGCGCTATCGCCTCATGGCCGTACTTCATCGCCGCGAGCGGACGTCCCGAGATCACATTGGCAGTCGCAGGCGCCGGGCTTTCGACGATCGAGTCGGCGACGCCCTCGTGTTCGAACGGGCGGCGCACGTCCAGCGGGGCAGGCTCGACCACATGGCCGATATTGATGTCTTCCTTGTCGACGCGAATCTTATCGGCGAGGATCACGCCGCGTTCCGCGCGAAGGTCGTAAAGTCCCGGCGGTAGATCGGCCGAGAACGAGCCGTCGGGCTTGGTCGGTGCGACGAAAATATCGCTGGTGACGCGATCTTCGTAATGAAGCTGGCGGCGATCCGCCGGTTTGCCGTCCCGGTAGGACATCAAGCCGCTCACATTCGCAGCGCCAGCAATTCGCGCGCCCGCTGCGAGACCCCCGGCGACCGCGATCGACACAGCTATTGCCGCGAAAAGAAGAGGGCGGCCCGACCTGAGATAGGAAATGTTCTTCACGACGACTCCGTGGCAATGTGTTTCGCGCCGCATGAATTCTAGCCGCTGCCAGCGTTTCCATCAAAGCCCGCACCACAACGATTTGCGTTTGATAGCGCCCGCCGCGGGAGCCTATGCTTTCGAAATATACCCCGCGAGGAAACGATGGAACGCATCACCCTGTATCACAACCCCGGATGAGGGAACTCACGCGGCGCGATCGAGATGCTTCGCGCGCGCGATGTCGAGTTCGACATCATCGAATATCTGAAAGATCACCCGACGCGGCAGACGCTCGAGAAAATCGCCGACATGCTCGACGGTCCCGTTGCCGACCTGGTCCGCAAGGACAAGCGCTTCAAGGAACTCAAGCTGAATCCCGACGACTACGTCGATGAAAAGACGGTCGTCGCGCTCCTGCTGGAGCATCCTGAGCTGATGCAGCGTCCGATAGTGATTCGCGGCAAACGCGCAATAATCGCGCGTCCGCCGGAAAAGCTGGCTCCGCTGTTGTGAGGATAACGTCTCCGCAGCGCTTAGGAAGACGCAACTTCTCTTAATACTGGGTGCAGGGGTCACCCCTGCCGAAGGAAGCGTGAAACCCACCGCGGGTTTCACATTAGATAGGGTGATTTACTCTTCGAGGGCTACGCGCTCTTCTTGACCTTGCCCGCGCGGATACATCGCGTGCAGACCAGGATTCGACGCACGTTGCCGCTAATCTCGGCGCGCACTTCCTGCAGGTTGGGATTCCAGCGGCGCTTGGTCTTGTTGTTGGCGTGACTGACGTTGTTGCCGACTGACGGCTGCTTCTTGCAGTATGCGCAATGTCTCATGAGTCTTCCGTTCGAGCCTGGATAATCCGTCTAGGGTAGCCCGACCTGCGGCCGCGTGAAAGAGGGTGAATACTTCGCCTTCAGCAGCGCCTCGCCGGCCGCTTCTCCCGTCAGCACCGCGTTCGCGTCGCATCCGCACTTGAGGCTCATCAGCCACGCACTGCGTCCGAGCGCGCCCGCATAACTGTCAAGCTGCACATTGAGCCCCTTGGCCGCGTCCTTGTCCTCGATCGTCAGGTCCTTGGCGGCGACGATCACCTCGTTGGGCGCGGAGCCGGTCTGCTCGTTGAAGAGCTGCTTGATCATCGCGACGAACGCCGCATGATCGAGCGAGGGCACGTCGCTTTTGATGACGCCGTCGTAAATCGACTCGGCATGATGGTCGGGCACACCCGCAAGGACCCGTCGAATCGAATCCGCGCGCGAAGTCTCGGCCGACGGCGCCTTCTCGTAGTCGGCCAGGATAAGGCGCGCCTGACCCGCGTTCCCGCCCGCCATCGCGCCGAGCGTGCGTCCCAGCAACGCGTTCGCCGCACTGCGGCGCAACTGTCCCTGCGCGTTCGCGATCATCCGCTGGACTTCGGGATTGTTGATCCCCGCCGACTTGAAGACCGCCATCGCATCTTCGCCGTCGCCGCGATCGAGCAGCGCCCTTGCCGTGTCGAGCGGAACCAGCGGACCGGTATCGCGGATCGGCGCCGTCGCCAGGTAGAGCTTGGTCGCCGCGACCAGCTTCGACTCGACGCGTGTCTGCACCGCCTCGAACGCCTGCCATTGATCGCTCGAGATTAGCTTCTTGCCGGTCGCGCGCTCGGCGAACACCTGCGCCGGCAGCGCCAGGAACGCGGACGCGCCGCCAATAACCGGCTCGCTGTCGGTGAAGGTAAAGCGATGGCGGTCCTCGGCCAGCGTCGAAAGATTCAGCGTCCAGATTTCGTAAGCGCCGGTGAATCGCGCTTCGTTGGAGTCGCGCTGCGACTGAAAAGATTCCGTCGGCAGGCTCACGATCATCACCGCGTCGAGCCGATCGTCCGCGTCGCCTCCGACGAATCGCTTGACGCACGCATCGACGCCGCCCGGCGGCTGAATCGGCACCGCCTTCACGTTCGGCAGCTTGCCGACGATCGCATCGATGTCGGCTTCGGTCTGTGGCGAGATCGGTCCGACGACGCCGACTCCTATCTTGATCGGCTCAGCGTGAGCGCCTGCCGCGGCTGCGACCACAACAATTGCCGCGCCGAGCAGCATTAACGTAATTGTTTTCATCGTTTGAGTGATTCAGTGAAAAAGCGAGTTCGCCGCGCCGAGAGCTTTTCAAAACGCGCCCCGATCTTCAACCCGTCCAGAGACCATCCCCGTTTTGACGTCCTGACGGCGTGTCGCTTGAGTATCCAGTTATCCAGTCCGAAAGCTAGAATGTCTAGTTAGTTTGCGCGCGAGATTATGCTAGACCACATAGTCCATATATTGCCCGAACAGGTCGCCAGCCAGATTGCGGCGGGCGAAGTCGTCGAGCGGCCGGCCTCCGCGGTGAAGGAGCTGATCGAGAACTCGCTCGACGCGGGCGCGCGCTCGGTGAGCGTCGAGATTCTCGGCGGCGGCTCGGCGCTGATCGCAGTCGCGGACGACGGATGCGGGATGACGCGCGCCGACGCGATCCTTTCGCTCAGGCGTCACGCAACCTCGAAGATTAGAAGCGCCGACGACCTGACCGCTATTCGGACGCTGGGCTTTCGCGGAGAGGCGCTCGCCTCGATCGCCAGCGTGTCGCATCTGCGGATGCAAACACGTCGCGCTGCCGACGAAAACGGCGTCGAGGTCGCAGCCGAAGCCGGCAATATCGAGGACACGCGCGCGTGCGCGATGGCGGCCGGAACGCGAATCGAGGTCCGCGAGCTGTTCTTCAACACTCCAGCGCGCCTCAAGTTCCTGAAGACGCTCGCGACCGAGCAGGGCGCAATCGCCGAAGCGTTCCAGCGCATCGCGCTCGCCAACCATCAAATCGCGTTCCGCCTGTCCGCCGACGGACGCACTGTTTTCGATCTGCCGCGGACCACGTCGGTGCTCGAGCGCATCCGCCAGGTGTTCGGTCTCAAGATCGCATCGCGGATGCTCGCGTTCGAGCTCGATCGTCCCGGAATTCGCGCGCAAGGTCTCGCGGCTACGAGCCAGGAGTCGTTTGCCACCGGCAGGATGATCTTCACGTTCGTCAACGGACGCTCGGTTCGCGACCGGATGCTGATTCGCGCAGTCGAGCAAGCCTACCAGACGCTGATCCCGCGCGGACGCCATCCGGCGACGCTGCTGTTCGTCGACATGCGACCCGAAGATGTTGACGTGAACGTGCATCCGATGAAGACCGAGGTGCGGTTTCGTAACGGCGGCGCAGTTTTTGATGTCGTGTATCACGCTATTCGCGACCGATTGTCGGATCAGACCGAAAATTCGCCGGTCGCAACTTTAGTCGACACGTCGGCGCCCTCCACCGATGACGCTGCGATGGGACTGATCACGATGTCGTCTTCGAGCGAGGGCTCTCGCGCTGGTGACTCGATCCCCGCTCCTCGCGGCGACGCGCCGTTGCGGCTGGTACCCGATGCGCTCACTGAGAAAGCGTTTCAGCGCCCGCTCAGCCTCGCGTACGATCGCGACGCGCAAGGCGGTGCGGCGATTGCGGCGCGTCCTCCAGCGCCGATTCCGACGTACTCGCAGCTCAGGGTGATCGGACAAATCTTTGCGGGGTATATCGCGCTCGAGACGGAGGAGGGTTTGCTGCTGATCGATCAGCATGCGGCGCACGAGCGGGTTACGTTCGAAAAGCTGCGTCGGGAACTCCGCGACGGCGGAATTCGCACGCAGGCGATGCTTGCTCCCGTGTCGGTCGAGCTAAACCCCGCGCGCGCGTCGCAGGTTCATGGCGCGTTGAGCGAGCTTCGGGCGATGGGCTTTGATGTCGAACCGTTCGGGCCCACGACGTTGCTGCTCAAGGGTGCGCCGGCAGTGTTCGGACCGGAAGGTGGTGCGAAACTGCTTGGCGACATGATCGAGAGCATGGGCGATGCTGGTTTTCGCGGCGGCGGCGAGGCCGCGTTCGAGAATTGGCTGAAGCAACTCGCGTGTCATGGCTCGGTTCGCGTCGGGCGAGTGCTCGAGCTGGCGGAAATCCATTCGCTGCTGGCGGAACTTGACCGCACTGAATTCAAGACCAACTGCCCGCACGGACGTCCGGTGCATATTCAGTTTGGGCGCGGGCAAATCGAAAGAATGTTCCGCCGATGAGTTTTTCAGTAACGGAAATCGGCGCGTCGGTTCGACCGGCGCGGATTGCGGTCGGCTTTATCGTCGGGCCGACGGGAGCGGGAAAGTCTGCACTCGCGATGGCGGTGGCGGAGCGTTTGAATTGCGAGATAATTAACGCCGACTCGCGGCAGTTTTACCGCGGGATGGATCTTGGCACGGCGAAACCGTCGGCTGACGATCGCCGCCGCGTACCGCATCATCTTATAGACATGCGCAATCCCGACGAGTCGCTCGACGTGGCGGAGTTCGCGCAGCTCGCGCGCGCTGCGATCGAGCAGATCGCGGCGCGCGGGCGAAATCCGCTTGTGGTCGGCGGTAGCGGACTTTATCTGCGAGTGATTCGCGGCGGAATCTTTCGCGGGCCGGCCGCATCGGCGGAAATTCGGGAGCGGTTGGCGAAAATCGCGGCGGAGCGGGGTGTCCCGCAGCTGCATCAGGATTTGCGCGAGATCGATTCAGAGGCGGCGAATCGAATCGGCGTCAACGATTTGTACCGAATTGTGCGGGCTATCGAAGTTTTCGAGCTGACCGGTGAAACAATTTCGGCGCATCAACGACGGCATCGCTTCGCTGATATCGGCTATGACACTTTGACCGTCGGCGTCGAAGTCGAGCGGAAGAATCTCTACGAGGCTATCGATCGGCGCTTCGATGCGATGGTGGCGGGCGGGCTGGTCGGTGAGGTGCGCACGCTGACTGAGGCGGGATACTCGCCCGAGAAACCGCCGCTCAGTACGATTGGGTACAAGCAGATCGCGACGTATCTGCGGGGCGAGATACCGCTGGGCGACGCGGTCGCCCAGGCTAAGCAGGAATCGCGACGGCTGGCCAAGCGACAACTCACGTGGTTTCGCCGCGAGCCGGAGATAGCGTGGCTTGACCCGGAGCGCGGCGCTGAGGATGCTCTCCGATTGTTCGAGAAATTTTTTACGAACGGCAGGCGTGGATCGGATTGAAGAAGTGAAAAACAATTCGAACGGACATAAGGCGCGCGGCGCAAAAAATCGCGGCAATGGTATCGCGACCGTCGAGGGAACCGGCACGGAACCGCGCAGCGCGATCGAGCGCGTGCGCCTGGCGCGGCATCCGAATCGTCCGCAAACACTCGACTACATCGATTTGCTGATGCGCGATTTTGTCGAGATACACGGCGACCGATGCTTTGCCGACGACGGTGCGATCATCGCGGGTCTCGCCTATTTCGGACGCCGTGCAGTCGCCGTCGTGGGGCATCAGCGGGGCCGCTCGACTACCGAGCGAATCAAGCGCAATTTCGGCAAGCCGCTGCCCGAGGGCTACCGCAAGGCGACGCGGGTTTATGAATTGGCGGAGCGATTTGGGCTGCCGCTAATCACGCTGATCGACACGCAGGGCGCGGAGTCGGGTGTCGGCGCCGAGGAACGTGGGCAGATCGAGGCGATCGCGCACAACCTGGAACTGATGGCACGGCTGACCGTGCCAATCGTCGCGTGCGTGATCGGCGAGGGCGGCTCGGGCGGTGCGCTCGCGCTCGGCGTCGCGAACGTGGTGCTGATGCAGGAGAACGCGTGCTACTCGGTGATCACGCCGGAAGGATGCGCGGCGATTTTGTGGCGTGCAGGCGGTGAAGAGAATGTCGCGGCTGCGGCGTCGGCGCTGAAGTTGTCAGCGCCCGACTTGCTGGGGCTGGGACTGATCGACGAGATCGTGCCAGAGCCAGCCGGCGGAGCACATACGGCGCCGGCCGAAGCGGCGCATCTGATCGGTGCGGCACTCGCGCGCCATCTGGAGCATCTGGTCACGCTGAAGCCGGGAGAGTTGCGCCGCGAGCGCGAGCGCAAGTTCGCCGTGATGGGCTCGGCGTACCTGACGCGCGGCCGCGTCGAGGGTGATCGCTCGGTCGAGTAATTCACCTCATTTAACGTGAAACCCGCGGTGGGTTTCACGCTTCCTTCGGCAGGGGTGACCCCTGCACCCAGTGTCAAGCGCAAAGTTGCGCGCAGCGCACTACTTTGCTCTCGGTCCACAGTCTCGGTCGGCAGTTCCCTCCGTCTCCGGTTCCCCTTCCCACTATGGGAAGGGGTTAGGGGTTAGGTTCTTTTCTGTCTCCTCTCCCTGTTAGGGAGAGGATGAAAGTGCGGGTCCTGATACAGCGCATCTTTTTCCGCGCGATTCAGGATTCTGCTCCTTTCTGTGATCGTAACCTTTTTGCGGCTGTTTGGTTTACCTATTGAGTGAGCATTTGCAGGAGGTCGATTCGATGGACTCTCAAAACGAGCACGCGAGAATTATTCCTTCGCTGAGATATCGAAACGCGCCGGCGGCTATCGAATGGCTGTGCAAGGCCTTCGGTTTCGAGAAGCATCTGGTGGTGCCCGACAAGGACGGCGGGATCGCTCATTCCCAGCTTACGTTCGACAACGGGATGATCATGGTGTCTTCCGTCGGCGGCGGTATGTTCGGCCGGCTGATGAAGCATCCGGACGAAATCGGTGGCTGCGAGACGCAAAGCGCCTACGTAATCGTCGCCGATTGCGACGCGCATTACGCGCGCGCCAAGGCTGCCGGCGCCACTATGCTTCGAGATGTCCAGGACGAAGACTACGGCGGCAGAGGCTATACCTGCCGTGATTTGGAAGGGCATATCTGGAGTTTCGGTAGCTACGATCCGTGGCACTGACTTCCGGTTCGCTCGCTCCCCTTTGCCTGATCGGGTTTAGCTTGCGCCTTGTCGCTTAAACGTCGAAAATACGCGCCGGTATGAACTGCTGCCTGGTTCTTTTGCCACGAGCTGGGGGAATGGGATGGAAATCGGCGAGCAGCGCCAGGGCGACATCGTAGTGCTGGCCCCCATCGGGCGTATCAACAATGATACGAGCGCGGCGTTCCAGACCAGGCTGCTCGACTCGGTCGGCTCCGCGGCAAGCAAAGTTCTAATCGATTTTTCCGGCGTCGAGTATATCTCGAGCGCGGGGCTGCGGGCGCTGATGATGGCCTCGAAACAATCGAAGGCCAACAACGGCCGTATCGCGGTCGCGGCGCTGGCGCCGGTGGTCAAGGAAATCTTCACGATCAGCCGTTTCACACTCGTGGTGCAGGTGTTCGAGACGACGGCGCAGGCGATCGCGGCCTTGAGCCAGGCGACCGGGTAGCGGGCTGAGGGAGCGGGCCGAGAGGACTACCGCGATGTTGATCCGCTTTTGGGGAAGCCGGGGCTCGCTGCCTTCTCCGCTCAACTATCGCGCGGTGCGGACAAAGATTCGCGAGGCGATCGTTGCCTCGCGCGGTCAGAGCTTCGACGGCGCCGAAGCTGTCGACAAGTTTATCGACGGCACGCTGCCCTTTTCGGTCCGCGGCACCTATGGCGGCAACACTAGCTGCGTCGAAATCGTTACCGGCGGCGATGAGTACGTGCTTTGCGACATGGGATCGGGAGCGCGCGAGTTCGGCAACAGCGTGCCGGCGAAGCACGCCCCGGCCAAAAAAAATCGCTACAACATCTTCATGTCGCATCTTCATTGGGACCACGTGATGGGGTTTCCCTTCTTCACCCCGAGCTATATTCCGGGCAACGTCATCCGGATTCACGGTTGTCACAAGAATATGCGCGAGGCCTTCGAGCGCCAACAGTCGACTCCCTCGTTTCCCGTCGATTTCCGCACGCTTGGGGCGACGATAGAGTTCGTCGAACTCGAGCCCGGCCGCACTTACGAGATAGACGGGCTCTCGGTGCGTGCGATCGCGCAAAGGCACGGCGGCGATTCCTACGGCTATCGCTTTGCGAAGGATGGAAAGACGCTGGTGTACTCGACCGATTCGGAACACAAGTACGAAACGCTCGATGAGAGCTATCCTTTCGTCGAGTTCTTCCGCAACGCAGACGTGCTGATCTTCGACGCGCAGTACTCCCTCGCCGATCAGATCTCGGTGAAGGAGGACTGGGGGCATTCGAGCAACATGATTGGCGTCGAACTGGCGCAGCTGGCCGGCGTCAAGCAGCTTGTGATGTACCATCACGAGCCGGTCAACGACGATTCGACGCTCGAGAAAATCCTGGCCGAGACGCGTCGCTACGAAGAGATCAGCCGGCCGGAGCATAAGCAGAAGCTGGTTGTCACATCGGCCTACGACGGGCTTGAGATTGTCCTCTGAGAGCGCCCGAGTTGCCGAAGGCGCGACTGCCCAAGCTGGCTGAAATCTTCAGGCGCCCGGGGCACGTATTGGCGTTGGTTGTGCTCGGGCTGATGGTTCTTGCGCGAGCGCTGAATCCGGCGTTCGTCCGGAGGCTCGCGTTGCGTGGTTTCGATCGCGAACAGCAGATCGCGCCGCGCGTCTACCAACCATTGCCAGTTCGTATCGTGGCAATCGACGAGAAGAGCCTGTCGAAGTACGGCCAGTGGCCGTGGCCGCGCACGCAGGTAGCGGAGCTGGTTCGGCGGATAGCGGAGGGCCAGCCGCGGGTGCTCGGCGTGGATATCATTTTTGCCGAGGCGGATAGGCTCTCGCCCGGCAAGCTTGCCGAAGCGAGGCCGGATCTGCCGGCGCCGCTGGCGCACGAGTTGTCATTGCTGAAGCCGAACGAAGCGGCTCTGGCGGAGGCGTTCGAGCAAGTGCCGACAGCGCTCGGGATCGGCGCGTCGGATCAGTCGGAGCCTGCCGCGCATGGACCGTCACGTGTCACTATAGTTCGCGAATCCGGCGGCAACCCGTTGCCGTACCTGATCAGCTATCCGTATTTTCTGCGCAGTATCCACGAGCTGACCGTCGCCGCGCGCTCACAAGGCGCGGTGCTGGACAATCCGGACCCCGACGGTATCACGCGGCGCATCCCGCTCTTCGTGGTCGTGCATCGGCAGATAACGCCGGCGCTCACGCTCGAAATGCTGCGGGTTGCGTCGGGCGCGGGCACGCTAGGAGTCCAGACGGCGACGGACGGCGTCGAGAGCGCCAGCGTCGACGGTATCGTTATCCCGACCGATGGTCACGCCCGCGCGTATCCGCATTTCACGCCGTCGTATGAGAATCGTTATGTCTCGGCGGCGGATCTGCTCGACCATTCCTACGACCCGGCCGGATTGAAGGGCGGGATCGTATTTCTCGGCGTAATCGGGCAGGGGCTGGTCGATGAACGGCAGACGCCGCTCGGACTGATGGCGGGGGTCGAGGTCCAGGCGCAGCTAGTCGAATGTATAGTGAGCGGAAGTCTTCTTCGCCGGCCCGCGAAGCTGGAGTGGATAGAGATCGTGATCGTGCTGGCGGCAGGCCTGGTTGCTATCTTCGCGCTGCCCTACACGAGACCTCGAATCGCCAGCGCGGGGTTGGCCGTCCTGCTGCTCATTCTGTTCGGCGCCGCGCTTGGCTGTTTTCTTTTTTTCAATTTGCTGGTCGATGCGGTCTGTCCGAGTATCGCCTCGCTGGCGACGTTCGGTGTGATGCTGGGCGCCAGTTTGCGCGCGACCGAGGCGGAGCGCCGCCGTCTGGCGACTGAATTGGAGCATGAGCGCGAGATTGAAGTTCGTCTGGAGGGCGAACTCGGCGCCGCACGATCGATCCAGATGGGCCTTCTGCCGCGTCACTTTCCCGGGCCGCCCGAGCGGCGCGACGTCGATCTCTACGCGCTGATAGAGCCGGCTCGAATGGTGGGCGGCGACCTTTATGATTTCATGCTGCTGGATTCGCAGCACCTGTTCTTTGCGATTGCCGACGTGTCGGGCAAGGGAGTGCCGGCAGCGATTTTCATGGCGATGACCAAGGAGGTGCTGCACGACGCGATGGCGCGGCATGACGAAGCGCTCGACGCGGTTTTCGCCGAGGCGAACGCGAAGATATCCGCCTCGGGCATCGACATGGCGGCCGCCGGCGGAAACATGATGTTCGTGACGGTGTTCGCCGGAATCCTGAATCTCGCGACTGGAATGCTCACCTATGTGAATGCGGGGCACGATTTGCCTTTTCTCATCGCGACAAAAGCAGGAGCGACGGAACTGGGAAGCGAAGGCGGACCGCCGCTCGGCACGGTCGACGATTTTCAGTATCCGGTCGAACGCATTCAACTGACGCCGGGAGATTTGATCCTGCTTTACACCGACGGCGTCACCGAGGCTGAAGACAAAGCCGATGCATTTTACACGTCCGCGCGCCTCGGCAACCTACTAAGGTCCGCGCCGACTTCCTGCGCCAAGGCTATCGTGGAATTCGTGCGCGAAGATGTGCGTCGATTCGCCGCCGGCGCAGAGCAGGCCGACGATATCACGCTGCTGGCAGTACACTGGACCAGGGCAGAGCAGCCGGCGAGCGGATAGATTCAGCGCACGGTGATCTCGACGCGGCGGTTGAGCGGTTCAGACACTTGCGGACCGGTCGGCGCGGCGGGATCCAACTCGCCGCGACCGGCGACGGAAATCGAATCAGGTTTGAGGCCGTCGTGCCTCAGGCGGTCGCGAATCGCCTCCGCGCGCTTGAGCGATAGCTGCTGGTTGTGCGACGTGTTTCCGAGCGTGTCGGTATATCCAACCACCTCGACCTGGTAGACGGGGCGGCGCTTGATGTCGTCGAAGACGGCGCTGTACTGCTTTTGAGAGTCGGGCGTCAGCGTATCGGTGTCTTTGTTGAAATAGAGACGAAAATGACTCGGCAGAATCGGCTGCGCGGCGAGCGCGTTGCCGAAAACCTGCTGCACCTGTTGCGCGTCGATGGTGGTTGAAGCGACGCTGCCGCTTTTCTCTTCACCGGCCGCGTAGGGCTTGTCGAGCACCATCGACTTCTGACCGTCGTCGACCGTGATTGCGCCGGAACTGCCGTCCGCGTTGGGTAGAACGACGAACAGCGCCTGCCGCTGCGCGCATCCGAGCGCAAAGAGCATCAGCAGGAATAGAGAGCAGCGCCGCAAAATATCAGTCCGGCACTTGCACGACGAAGTGGGTGCCGCGCACGCCGAGGATCGCAGACGGCGTCTTGACCTTCATCGCAGCCGGCGAGCTCTTGGCAATATCGCCCGAGACCATGTCGAGGGTGCCCTTGCGCAGGTCAGCCGTCATCGAGCCGTGGAAGTTGTTCGAATCGAATTTGTAATCTTCGAGCGCCACTTCGCTGTTCGGCCCCGTCGCCATCACGGTGTTGTCGATGAAGGTGACTCCGAGCGCGCCATCGGCACCCGTGTCGATCGTGTCTTTCTCGTACAGCGAGTCTCCGACCTTGACCGGAACAGTTGCGCCGCCGCGCTGTATCGTCACCTGTCCGGAGACAGTCTTTACCTGCGCAACCTGGGGATTCTGCGCGGTCGCGGAGGCCGCAAAGAGTATCGCGAGAAGGACGCCGAGAGACGCGCCCACGATGGAGCGCCTGGTGTGAACGATGGCATGCATGTTCTGCCCCCGGTCGACTTCGGTACTGCCGAGCAAAACTATCGCGCCGAAGAGACAGAAGCCAGCGCGCGACAAAGCTCGCTCGCCTCGCTAAAATCTGGCGATGCGAGCTCGTCTGAATGTGCGCGTCGATAGTGGAGCGATGGGCCAACTGGAGGGCCTCGTGCACACGTTCGCGGCAGACCATGGGCTCGCAGACGACGACAAAGCGCGGACGATCGTCGTGCTCGAAGAACTGCTCACCAATCTGTCGAAGTACGGATATCCCAATCAGAACGAATCGGAGGGCACGGCCGAAGTTACGCTCGAGCTACGTGGGGACCGGCTGACGATCGAATTCGCCGACGACGGCTGCGCGTTCGATCCCCTGGCGCAAGCGCCGCCCAACTTCGATCAGCCGGTCGAAAGCAGAGCGGTAGGGGGAGTGGGCTTGCAAATTTTGCGCGAGCTTTCAGACGAAGCCGAGTACGTCCGCCGCGAGGGCCGCAACGTCATTCGACTGAGCCGGCGCGTTACTTGGAGCCGCAGAGAGTCCCGTTGATGTCGCATTGCGGCTTGATGCCGCGATCGCGCTGCTGTTGATTCAACGTGGCGATGGCCTTGTTGGTCTCCGCACTCGGATCGCATTGGCATAGCTGACTCGCGCAGCAACTGCATTCCGCGGCGGTTTCGGCTTTGACGATTTCCGAGATGTCGCATCCGGAGAGCCCGGTGCATGCGACGCTTACGAGGTCGCGATCGTTGCATTCGTCGGTGCACAGCGTGGCGTCGCAAGTGAAGCCCGCCTGTGCGCCCTTGGGTTGCAGGCAAGTGTGATACTCGTCGCAGACCTTGGCGCAATCGACGTTGCTGCCCGGCGGAATCATCGTGACACCGGGGACAAAGAGCGGGCATCCGACGCCGCCGGGCGCATCGGGGAGGCATGCCGGAGGACTGGGAATGGCGGCAGGAGCGGCGGCGTTGGAAGATGAGGTCGTCGTCGCATTCGCAGACATGGCGGGTGGCAGAGGCGTAGACGTTGGCGTCGCGCTGGGAGCATACGCGGCCGACCAGATGAGGTTATCGCCGAGCGTGCAGGCCTGATCGTTTGGCCGACCTGGTAGGGACCATTGAAGACCGGGCAGGAGCATTGAACGATCCCGGTCTGAGAGGTTTTGAAACACGGCGCTGTCATGCATCCGGCATACGGCGCATTCGAGCAACTAGTCTGGCCGATCCCATTCTCAGGACGCAATCGAAGCTGAAGGTCGAGTAAACGGTCGAGCCGGGAATCAAATTTCCCTGGTTCACGTTTGCGCAGACGGGCGCCGAGTTGAGCGTCGCGCACAGACTGCCGTCGGCGACGCATTTCGCGACGGTCCGCAGATATATCGAGTGGTTGAGGATGGCGTTGATATCGACGAAGTACACGCCGTACGGAATGTCGAAGCATTGGCAGTTGGCGTATTTGCCGTCGGAGGTTACAGTGCACGACAGGTTTTCCGGTCCGGAACTCGGTCCCGAGTAGTAGCAGAGCGCGAATGGTCCGCCTCGACAGGGGACGAAATTGCTCGCAGTGAGCGTGATGTCGGCGTAGGCGGGCCCGAGGCTGGTCGTCCAGTTGGTCGGATTGCTCCAGAACGCATGCGAGTTGGGAACGAAGTGAACGATGCCCGACGACGTCGCCGTCGCCGGCTGCGATCCTCCTCCGCTGTTGCATCCGGCCGTTAGAAGCATGGCCAGTACGAAGAGATAAGCCCCCGATGTACGCCCCACGGTTGTGAGTTAACAGTAAATCTCGAGAGGAATCTACCATACTGCTAGCAGACAGTTTGCAGCTATCCACTATCAGTCAATTGGTTCACTCTATCTAACGTGAAACCCGCGGTGGGTGTCACACTTCCTTGGGCAGGGGTGACCCCTGCATCCAGTGCTAAGAGAAGATGCGGGACTACGTCCCTGTTAGGGGTTTTTTGGTGTCATTCTAGAGCGAAGCGAAGAATCCCGGATGCTCTTACCTCGCCCGTTACTTCACGGGAGAGGCGGCCGGACGCATCGCGGCCGGTAGGTGAGGGTTCTCGAGAATGTTCGCCTTCGCACGCATTTGCGGTTATTGGCGCAATTGCACCACGAATCTATTAAGAGGAGACCGACTTTGAAGCAGATAATCTACGCCATGCAGTTCAAGGGAATGGCCGCGCCTGGCTCGTCGGCGAATGTGATTAAGGCCTCGACTAGCTCGCCGAGCACCACGCTCACGACCGTGGTCGGCAATGATGGCGTGCGCGGCGTCTTGAGTCCTGCTAGTGGCGGCACGGCGCAGTTCGAGTCGGAGGTGACGCTCACGGGCGAGACGTCATTTCTGGAGAAGGGCAGTATCCGGTTTGGCGACGGCGCCAATCGTTTGCGCTTTACCTCGATTGAGCGCGGCTATCTCGGCGACAGTGCGGAAGCCAAGCTCAAGTCGGGAGCCGTGATGTGGCGTGTCGATGGCGGCGAGGGTCAGTTCGCCGGCGCGAGCGGATATATCACGTCGAACTTCACGCTGAGCGATGCTGGCGATATAACGGACTACCAGTTCGGTGTTATCTTCGTTAAGTGAAAGCCAGGTGCGTTGAAAAGGGGCGGTTGATCCGGTAGCCATTCTTGTTCGATGTCATCACGGATTGCCAGGAAGACGACTGCCGCGGAGCCGCCGTCGATTGAAACTCTGCGCGCGCGGATGGACGAGATAAATCTCAAAATCCTGCGGCTGGTGTCGGCTCGCGCCAGCGTGGCCACGGAAATCGGACGACTCAAGCATCTCGAGGGCGGTGAGGTTTATCAGCCAGTGCGCGAGCGCGCAATTATCGAGAAGATGATCGCCGAGAACCCGGGGCCGCTCACCGACGAGCAGGTCAAGCGCATCTACGTCGAGATCATTTCGGCGTGCCGCGCGCTCGAGCATGAGCCGCGGGTCGCGTTTCTCGGCCCCGAGCATACGTACTCGCACGAGGCGGCGCGGATTCGGTTCGGGTCGAGCGTCGAGCTGATGCCGCTGGAGTCGTTCGCGGCGGTGTTCCAGGCGATTGATATCGGACGCGCGGATTTCGGCGTCGTGCCGGTCGAGAACTCGACCGAAGGATCGGTGACACTGACGCTCGACCTGCTGATCGACACGGCGCTGGTGATAGTCGGCGAAGTGCTGCTGCCGATTCGGCATTCGTTGATGTCGCTCAGCGGACAGGCGGGCGAGGTCCGGCGGATCGTGTCGCATCAGCAAAGCCTCGCGCAATGCCGCGGCTACCTGAGTGCGAAGTTTCCCAATTGCGAGACCGAGGCGGTGGCGTCCAATGCGCTGGCCGCCCAGCGCGCAGCGGCGGACGGGTCGCTGGCGGCGATAGCGTCGAAGGCGGCGGGCGAGGCCTACGGGCTCAAGGCGATCGCGGCGAACGTGCAGGATCTCGCCAGCAACGTGACGCGATTCCTGGTGATGGGGACGCGGCCAGTCGAGCGGTCGGGCATGGACAAGACGACGCTGCTGTTCGCGGTGGCGGATCAGGTGGGCACGCTCAACCAGGCGCTGAACCTGTTTGCGCGCAATGCGATCAACATTTCGAAGATCGAATCCCGTCCTCTGCGGGCGCGGCCGTGGGAGTACTTGTTCTTTGTTGACGTTACGGGGCATCGTGACGACCCCAAGCTGTCGCGCGCCCTCAAATCGCTGGAACGCAAGGCTCTATTCTTGAAGGTCTTAGGATCGTATCCTGAAGGAAGGTCGGCCGCTGCCTGAGCCGGGCAGTCCAAAGAGCTCCCCAGCATTTCACTGGGCGTCACGCGTTTTGATCAAAGCACAAGATCTCGTACTCCATTCCGTCGCCGCGCTTGCTCCATATGAGCCGGGTAAGCCTGCCGAGGAGCTGCAGCGTGAACTCGGAATCGACGATCCGATAAAGCTGGCGTCCAACGAGAATCCGCTGGGCCCGTCGCCGCGTGCGATCGAGGCGATCAAGGCGGCGCTGCCCGAGCTGAATCGCTATCCCGACGGTGCGAGCTACGAGCTGCGGGCCAAAATCGCGGCGTATCACAAGATCGGTGTCGAGCGGGTATTCGCGGCGGCGGGATCGGTCGAGGTGCTCAACCTGCTCGCGTTCCTTTATCTGCGGCCGGGACTGAACTCGGTTTACTCGGAGCATTCGTTCGCGATCTATCCGCTGGCGACGGCCGCTGCTGGCGGGGAGCATCGCGTGGTCAAGACATCCGATGGATTCTCGCACGACCTGCCGGCGATGGCGGCGGCGATCGACGCGAACACGCGAATTGTTTTTCTCGGCAATCCGAACAATCCGACCGGTACGATTTACCGCCGCGCGGAATGGAAGCGGTTCCTGGAGCAGGTGCCGGAGAACGTGGTGATCGCGGCCGACGAGGCATACTTCGAATTCGTGCGCGACCCTCATTATCCGGACTCGATGGAAGACCACGACGACCGGCGTCTGATAATCACGCTCAGGACATTTTCGAAAATTTTCGGGCTGGCCGGCATCCGCGTGGGATACGCGGTGGCGCGGCCGGACATGATCCAGATGCTGCACAATGTGCGGCAGCCGTTCAACGTGACGTCGCTCGCGCAGGTGGCGGCGATCGCGGGCATGGACGATCGCGCGCATATCGCGAGGACGCTGCAAGTCAACGCGGAAGGGATGGATTACCTCGAGCACGAGTTTGCGCGCCTCAAGTTGCCGTTCGTGCCGAGTCACGCGAATTTTTTCCTGGTCGATGTGGCCGACGGTCGCGCGGTTTACGACAAGCTTCTGCGAAAGGGCGTGATAGTGCGGCCAATGCACGGATACGGATATCCGCGGCACGTGCGAATCAGCGTGGGGCTGCCCGAGGAGAATCGACGGCTGATCGCGGCGCTCGGCGAAGTGATGGGCGTACAATCGTGAAAAATCGAAACGCAGAATGGATTGCGCGAGCGTTGATCCTCGCGATGTTCGCGGTCGCTGCATGGGCGTGGCCGTCGGCGCCAGCGCAGATTCCGATCCATTGGAATTTCGCGGGACAGATCGACGGCTATGGGTCGAAATCCGTCGGGTTGTTGCTGATGCCGATAGTCGCGCTGGCAGGGTACGTGCTTATCGGGCTGTTGCCGCTTATCCGGCCCGGGCTATCCGAAGGGCCGGTGATCAATGCGCTGTCGTGGTTCAGACTCGCGTATGTGATCGTGATGGCCGGAGTGTTCGGCGTGATCGTCGCTCACGCTCGCAGCGCGAATCTCAATATGAATTACGTTGTATACCCGCTGCTCGCGCTTATGATGATCGCGAGTGCGAACCTGGTCGTGCAGTTGAGCCGGAACAAGTATGCACAGAGGCCGCCACGGTGCGGCGGAGTCATTGGCTGATGGCGCAACTGTTTCGGCAGATGACCGTGTGCGGAGTGGGCCTGATCGGAGGATCGCTCGCGCTGATTGCGCGGCACGCGGGCGTCGTGGGCAAGGTGGTCGGGCTGGGGAGGTCGCAGGCAAACCTGGACGTTGCGGTCGAGCGCGGCATGATCGATGTCGCGACGAGGGACCCAGTTGAAGCGGCGCGCGGTGCGGATTTGATCGTGCTCGCGGTGCCGATACTGACGATGCGATCGACGCTGGAAAAAATGATCGAGCACACTGCGCCGGACGCGGTCGTGACCGACGTCGGCAGCGTCAAGCAATACGTCGTGAGAGAACTGGAGCCGCTAATTACTGAAAAAAGATCGCTCGTGGCGGCTCATCCGGTGGCCGGCAAGGAAACGACGGGCGCGGCGGCGGCGGATCCAGCGCTGTTTCGCGATCGGCGCGTGATTCTCACGCCGTCGGCTAAGAGCACGCCGGCGGCGATCAACAAGATCGAACAGCTATGGGACGAGACGGGCGCGTGCGTCGAGATGATGGACGCGTCGACGCACGACGCGATCCTCGCGCGCTCGAGTCATCTGCCGCAGGCGGTGTCGAGCGTGCTGGCGGCGGCGCTTGACGATGAAAAAATCGGCGACAAGATTGCGGCGGAATACGGCGCGGGCGGACTGCGCGACACGACGCGGTTGGCGGCGTCATCGTGGGAGATGTGGCGCGATATTTTTGTGACGAATCGCGAGGCGATAGCCGCGGCGCTGAAACTCTACGGCGGAACCTTCGTGGAATTTCAGCGCGCGGTCGAAGCCGGCGACATGGAAGGAGTCGAGAAAATTTTTAATCGCGGGCGCGCGATGAGAGAAAAGATCAGATGAGTCGCCAGCGGCCTATAATCGCAATCGACGGTCCCGTCGGTGCGGGGAAATCCGTGGCGGCGCGCGAGCTCGCGCGCGAGCTTGGATTCTCATATCTGAATACGGGCGCGATGTATCGCGCGGTTGCGATCGCGGCGCGCGAGGCGGGCGTCGATCCGGACGATCCGAACGTCGAACAGAAGCTGGCGCCGGTGCTGTCCACGATAAAAATAAAATTCGATGGCGAGAAGATATTTCTCAACGGCCGGGACGTGACGGCGAAGGTGAGCGAGCCGGAAATCGGAGAGCTGGCATCGAAGTTCTCGGCGATCGGCGCGGTGCGCGCGCGGATGCGCGAGTTGCAGCGCGCGGCCGGCTCGGACGGCGGCGTCGTGATGGAAGGACGCGATATCGGCACGGCGGTTTTTCCCGACGCCGAGTTCAAGTTCTTCCTCGATGCCGACGTGAAGACGCGCGCGCGTCGCAGATTTGAAGAATTAAAGAAGAAGGGCGCATCGATTTCCGAGCAGGAAGTTCTCGCGCAGCTGATCGAGCGCGACCGCCGTGACAGCGGGCGCGAGCTCGCGCCGCTCAAGCGCGCGGACGATGCGATCGAGATAAATTCAACCAAGCTTTCAGTCGATGCGGTGATCGCGGCGATGAAAGCGAAGATTAACTCACGAATCAACGCCGGCAAGGACTTGAAACGAGCCTAGTCCGGTTGTAAGGATTGCACAGCCCCGAAGTCCCGGAATCCCGGAAGGTCCCACTAAATGGAGAAAGCGTTGCCTGAACAGATGAGCGGAGGAGAAAATGACTTTGAGTCGTTGATGGAAGAGAGTTTGAAGGCTCCCCGTCCCGGCGACGTGCTGGTTGGAAGAGTTCTTCTGATCACGCGCGACAGCGTCATAATCGACATCAACTACAAGTGCGAAGGGCAGGTCCCCCTCGCCGAATTCCTTGACCACGAAGGGCATCCTACGGTCAGGGAGGGCGACGAGGTTGACGTGTATTTCGAAGGCACCGAGACCGAGAACGGTACGGTGATGCTTTCGCACGCGAAGGCCGAGAAGTTCAAAGTCTGGCGCGAACTCGACAAGGCGTTCCAGGCGGAGACACCGGTCGAAGGCGTCGTGCTTGGAAAAGTCAAAGGCGGACTGAAGGTCGATATCGGCGTGCCGGCGTTCTTGCCGGGATCGCATGTCGATATTCGTCCGGCGCGCAATCTGGACAGATACGTCGGTCAGCGTGGACGCTTTCAGATCCTGAAGTTCAATCGCGCCCGCGGCAACGTCGTGGTCTCGCGGCGCAGCGTGCTCGAGCGCGAGCGCGCGTCACTGAAAGAGCAGACGCTCAAGGTGCTCGAAGAGGGCGTGATCCTCGAAGGCACCGTCAAGAATATTACCGACTACGGCGCGTTCATCGACCTTGGCGGAATCGACGGCCTGTTGCATATCACGGACATGGCGTGGGGCCGCCTGCAGCATCCGTCGGAAGTGTTGAAGGTCGGCGACAAAGTGAAGGTCGTCGTACTGAAATACGATGCCGAGCGCGAACGCGTGTCGCTCGGCATGAAGCAGATCATGCCCGACCCGTGGACCAAGGTGGCGGAAGCATATCCGCCGGGCACACGAATCAAGGGCAAGGTCGTCAGCGTGACGGACTACGGCGCGTTCGTGGAAATCGAAAAAGGCGTCGAGGGTCTGATCCACGTTTCCGAGATGAGCTGGAGCAAGCGCGCGGTGCATCCGTCGAAAGTCGTGAATCCGGGCGACCTCGTCGAAGTGCAAGTGCTCGGGGTCGACGAGGCGAACCGCAGAATTTCGCTCGGACTCAAGCAGACCGAAGCGAATCCCTGGGAAGAGCTCGGGCAGAAGCATCCGATAGGCAGCCAGGTCAAAGGTAAGGTCAAATCGATCACGGACTTCGGCGTGTTCGTCGAGATCGAGCCGGGGATCGACGGTCTCGTGCATATCTCGGATTTGTCGTGGACCAAGAAAATCCGGCATCCGAGCGAAGTGTGCAAGAAGGGCGACGAGCTCGAGGCGACGGTGCTCGGAATCGACGTCGAGAACGAGCGCGTGAGCCTGGGCGTCAAGCAGCTTACGGCCGACCCGTGGAATACGGTGGCGGAGCGCTATCCTCTGAACACTCGAATTCACGGCAAGGTCAGCTCGGTGGCCGACTTCGGCGTGTTCGTCGAGATCGAGGAAGGAATCGAGGGGCTGATTCATATCTCGCAGCTCAGCAACGAGCGGGTGGACAAGCCGTCGTCGCTGTACAAAGTCGATGACGAGCTGGACGCGCTGGTGGTGCAACTGGACCCGAAGGAGCGCCGGATAGGACTGTCGATCAAGGCGGTCAAGCAGCACGAAGAGCGCGAGGAGATGCAGGCCTACCTCAAGCGCGAGCACGAGGCGGCGCGTTTCTCGATGGAAGATATCCTGAAGGAAGAGCTCAAGCTCGATCGCGACGACGGCGAGCGGCGCGCGGTGCGCGGCAAAAACAGCTAGGCGGGAAGCTGATTCGATCGAACGGCGGCGAGATCGATGACCAAGCGGGAAATCATCGAAGAACTCCTGGCGCGCCGCGGGCAGAAGTGTACCCATCGCGAGTCGGAGACGATCGTCAATGCGATGTTCGACGCGATGGCCAACTCGCTGACACGCGGCGAGCGGATCGAAATTCGCGGCTTCGGCAGTTTCGCGGTTAAGCAGCGTCGCGCGCGGCAAGGTCGCAATCCGAAGACTGGGCAGCTGGTCAGCGTCGACGCCAAGCAGATTCCGTTCTTCCGGGCGGGCAAGGAACTCCGAATCGAAGTTAATGGCGCCGAAGAAGCGGGTCGTTAATCGGCGTGACGAGGAGGTTCCCGCCGAAGGGTTGCGGCTGTGGGCTCCCTGGCGGTACGCCTACTTGCGCAGCCTGCTCTCAGATCCACAGGAATGCATCTTCTGTTTCGGCGAGCTTTCCGAGGCCGAGCGCCGGGAACGGCTGGTGCTGTTCGACAATCGCGACGTGCTCGTGATGCTCAACAAGTACCCCTATAGTAACGGACATATCCTGGTGGCGCCGCGGAGCCACATTGCGTCGCCGGAGCTGCTGACGCGAACCGACAGGGCGGTGCTTGGTGATACGGTTGCGGCTTCGATTAAAGTGATGCGCGAGAGCTTGCATCCGCAGGGGTTCAACGTCGGCACCAACCTCGGCAGCGCCGCGGGGGCGGGAATCGCGGAGCACATGCATTGGCACGTGGTGCCGCGCTGGGCCGGCGACAACAATTTTATGGCAGTACTTGCCTCGACGCGCGTGCTGTCACAAAGTTTGGAGGACAGCTACGAGCAACTGCGGCCGATTTTCAAAAATCTGGGCGCTGAATTATCTTAAAATCAGGCAATCAAACCTGCGGGATTCGTGATGAATGAAAAACTGCTGAAAATCCGGACGCTGGGCGAACTCAAGGGCGCGGGCTACCAGACCATGCCGGTGCGGATGGAGATGCGCAAGAATTTGCTCGAGCGGCTGCGGAGCAAGGAGGAAATACTGCCGGGAATCGTAGGATACGAAGAGACGGTGGTCCCGGAAATCGAGAACGGCGTGCTCGCGGGACATCATATGATTTTTCTCGGCGAGCGCGGGCAGGCGAAGTCGCGAATCATCAGATCGCTGGTCGGACTGCTCGACGAATACGTGCCGGTGGTCGCGGGATGCGAAATCAGCGACGACCCGTTTGCGCCGATCTGCCGCCGATGCGTGAAGCTGAAGGAAGAGAAGGGCGACGCGCTCGAGATCGGATGGATCGGGCGCGACAGCAGGTACGCGGAGAAGCTGGCGACGCCCGACGTCTCGGTGGCAGACCTGATTGGAGAGATCGACCCGATCAAAGTGGCCGAAGGACGCTATCTCGCCGACGAGGAGACGATCCACTACGGACTGATTCCGCGCACCAATCGCGGCATCTTCGCGATCAACGAGCTGCCCGATCTGACCGAGAAAGTGCAGGTCGGACTGTTCAACCTGATGGAAGAGAAGGACGTCCAGATCAAGGGCTACAAGATTCGGCTGGCGGTGGATGTCGTGTTCGTGGCGAGCGCGAATCCTGAGGACTACACGTCGCGCGGGAGAATCATCACGCCGCTCAAAGATCGTTTCGACATCCAGATCCGCACGCACTACCCGAAGACGATTGAGCACGAGATCGCGATCATGGAGCAGGAAGCGGCGCATCCGCCGCGCGACGGCGTGGACGTGCGGATTCCGCAATTCATGAAGGACATCCTGGCTCAGATTACGTTCGAGGCGCGGGCGTCGAACGAGATCAATCAATCGTCGGGAGTGTCGGTGCGCGTTACGATCAACAACTTCGAATCGGCGATTTCCAACGCCGAGAAGCGCGCGGTTCGGAACGCGGAGAACGAGATCGTGCCGCGGATTTCGGATTTGCATTCGCTGTACGCGTCGACGGCGGGGAAGATCGAGCTCGAATACGTCGGCGAGGACAAGAAGGAAGACGATTTGATCGAGCGGCTGATCAATCGCGCGGTGCTGAAGGTTTTCGATCGCTACCTGAAGCTCGACGATCTGAAGAAAGTGTCGAGCTACTTCGAGCAGGGCTGGGGCGTCGAGGTCTCCGACAGCGCGCCGTCGTCGGAATACATGGAACCGCTGCGCGAGGTGACCGGACTGCGCGAAGTGATCACGCTGCTTGGACCGTTCGAGACGCCGGGCTTGATGGCGGCCGCGAGCGAGTTTATTTTCGAGGGTCTCCATCTCCATCAGAAACTCAACAAGGATCGCCAGGGCGGGCGCTTCGCCTATCACGCATGACGCGACGCGAAATGGCTGCGGTCGTCACCCGCTACACGCAGTGGGACGGGACGCAGCGGCTCAAGCTCGACGCCGACAAAGTGTTCGAGAAGCTGGCCGAGTACCTCTCGTACACCGACGACGTGCGGCAGGCGATGGACTGGATGATGCGGCAGGGGATGGATTTTGACGGCGTGAAGGTGATGGGGCTCGACGAGTTTATCGAGCAGCTGCGGCAGGAGATGCGTCAGCGCTATCGCGACTTCAACCTCAAGAACGCGCTGTCCGAGATGGAGCAGAAGCTCGAAGACATTTTGAATCGCGAGCGCGCGAAGCTCGAATCGCTCAAGGGGCAGAAGCCGGGTATCGAGGAGAAACAGCGCGAATTGTCGCGCATGCCGCGGCGTCTGTCGGAGGCGATGCGCAAGCTGGAGAGCCACGAGTTCGAGGACGCGCAGGCCAAGGCGGACTTCGACGCGCTGCTCGAGGAATACGAAAATATTCGCGACCTCGAGAATTTTCGCGATCGCAATCAGCACATGTTCCACGGTCCGAAGAGCCTCGGCTACGAGGATGCGCTCGAGCTGATGCGCGAGATGGAGCGGATGCGCCAGCTCGAGCAGGACCTGATGTCGGGCAAATTCGACACGATCTCGATGGAAGACCTGCAGCAAATCCTGGGGCAGCAGGCGAGCAAGGATTTTCAGAATCTCAAGCAGGTGATGGTGCTGCTGACGCAGTCGGGCTACATGGTGCCGAAGGGCGACCATTTTCAGCTCTCGCCCAAGGGTGTGCGGCGAATCGGGCAACTGGCGCTGCGCGACATTTACCAGAACCTGTTGAAGGATCGATCGGGCGGGCACGTGACCGACCATCGCGGCGTAACCGAGATGCGGCCCGAGCAGACCAAGCCGTACGCGTTCGGCGATCCGCTGAATCTGAACCTGGTGGCGACGCTCAAGCATGCGCTGGCGCGCAAGGCGGGGGTCCCGCTGGAGCTGCGGCCGGAAGATTTCGAGATTTACGAAAACGACTACGCCAGCTCGTCGTCGACGGTGCTGTGCCTGGACATGTCGTGGTCGATGAGCTGGGAAGGGCGATTTGCGGCGGCCAAGAAAGTCGCGATGGCGATGGAGACGCTGATTCGCTCGAAGTTCCCGCGCGATTTTTTTTCGATCGTAGGTTTTTACACGCGCGCAGTGGAATTGAAGCTCAAGGATCTGCCCGAAGCGTCGTGGAACATGGGCGACCCGTTCACCAATCTGCAGGACGGCTTGCGGCTAGCTTCGGATTTGCTGGGACGGCATCCGTCGCGCAATCAGCACATCATCGTGATTACCGACGGCCAGCCGACCGCTTACTTCCTGAACAAGCGGCTCTATTGCGAATGGCCGCTTTCGTTCGGCGGCATCAGCATGCGCGCGGCACAGGAAACGCTGAAAGAAGTCGAGCGGATCACGCGCAAGGGAATCACGATCAACACTTTCATGCTCGACGATTCGCCGAGTCTGCGCGCGTTCGTGGACAAGATGACGCAGATCAATCGAGGGCGCGCGCTGTTCACCCGTCCCGACCATCTCGGCGAATACATGCTGGTCGACTACCTATCCAAGAAGCGCAAGCGTGTCTGAACTAAGCTAAGTGGCAGCGGTTGCGGAGTCGTTAGAGCCTCGCTCGGCCCCCAAGCCCCCTTTGAAGTGGGCGGGTGGCAAGCGATGGCTCGTGCCATATCTGGCGCGGCTTTGGAATCTTCACCGATCTCGTCGTCTGGTTGAACCGCTATGCGGCGGCCTGGCAATCTCGTTGGGCTTAGTTCCCGACCGAGCCCTTATAAGCGACATCAATCCCCATGCAGTAAACTTTTATAGCTGGCTCAAAAGAGGTCTAAGCATCTCTCTCAGGATGCAGAACGAAAAGACCTACTTTTACGCTAAGAGAGCGCGGTTCAACCAGCTGATTCGCGAGGGTAAGGCGGATAGTAGGGAAGCTGCCAGCCTTTTCTATTATCTGAATCGAACCTGCTACAACGGCTTGTGCAGATTCAACAGTAAGGGTGAATTCAACGTACCGTTCGGCCGTTACAAAAAGATTACCTATAAGACGGATTTCACAGAGTACGTCCCGGCCTTCGCGCAGTGGGACTTCATGTGTGTGGATTTCGAAGAGGTTCCGCTGAAGGACGAAGACTTCGTCTATGCGGATCCGCCTTACGACGTTGAGTTCACGCAGTACTCGAAGGAAGTCTTTGCCTGGGACGAGCAGGTAAGGTTAGCCGAGCGGTTGGCACGGCATCAGGGTCCGGTAGTTCTATCGAATCAGGCCACCGACCGAATACAAGAGCTATACAGGGAGCTAGGATACAAGGTCACCATCCTGGTTGCTCCTCGACTAATTAATTGCACCGGAGACAGAACCCCCGCTCGGGAAGTCCTGGCAACTAGAAATCTGTAGATAAGAGTCTTAGCGGCCTGCGGCCTGGCGCGACTCGATCGACGCCGGCATCGTCCAGCTCCCGCCGATTTGACGTATCACGATTCGATCCTGCTGATCGCCTGCCGCCGCGATCAATCGTTGCAGCGGCTCTTCCATCGGCTCCTTCGACAGCTTGAAGGTGCCCCAGTGAATAGGCACGAGGTAGTGCGCGTGCGTCGACTGAAACATCGACCAGACCTGTTCGGGACTGGCATGATTCCAAATCCACGGATCGTAGGCGCCGATCGAGAACGCAGCCACGTCGGGCGGCGTCGACGCCAGGCTCGCGAACAGATCGGTGTCGGCGCTGTCGCAGGCCAGCAGCATCCGGCGGCCGTTCTTTTCGAGCACGTAACTGTTGAAGCCGTAGTCCGCGCCGAACGGCGGCCATCGGCGACCCCAGTGCCGCGCGCCCATCGCGCGGATGGTGAGTCCTTTGACGACGGTGCTCTCGCCCCACTTGAGTTCGCGGACATCCTTGAAGCCCAGCGGCGCGATCAGCGTCGAGCACTTGTCGCACGCGACCACGACCGCTGTTTTCGGCAGAGCCTTGAGAGAAGGCACATCGAGGTGGTCCATGTGCGCGTGCGTGATCAGAATAAGGTCGATTTGCTGCAATTGCGCGGGAGCCAGGGGCGGATCGACGTATCGTTTCGGTCCGATCGTAAGAATCGAGTCGATCGACATGCCCACGCGCGAGAACAAACTCGGGTCGGAGATTACGCGAGTACCGAAGAAATTCATCAGCAGGGCGGCGTGGCCCAGGTTTGCGATCGTAAGAGAGTCGTCAGGCCAGGACGCAGGCTCGAGACGGGGATGCGAATGGTCGGGGGCAGCGCTCATGCTCTGAGAGTATGACCTCTCAGCAAACGTTGCCACTGAAAAAAGTGAAAAAATTGCGACTGCGGCGATTGCTAAAGGCAGGGATCGCATCAAGCGTGGCCGGGACGGAATCGAACTCACTTCTCCTTCTCGGGCTTGAAACAGGGGAGTTCCTTGACCAGCACGTAGCTGTAAGAACGCTCATGCCACTTGAACGTCCCGACGCTAGAGCCAAACGCACCAGTCATCGAGTCAAACTGCTCGCTGTCGGACACATTGACGACTTCGGTCGGAGCGTAGGCGAGATACTGCGACTCGTCTGGCTTGAGCATCTGGTAGAGCGGCGGATTAAACAGGAGCTTGGTGACGCCGGGTTTCGGCTGCCACGCATCCGCGGGCGTGTTTTGGGTCTGGGTGCGCACCACAATCCAGATCGGATCGCCGCTGGTCTCGGCGATTTTCCACTGGCGTGATTCGATCAGCCCGTCCTTGTTCTTGCGCACTTCCTCGACCCCGATTGGAGCGCGCAGGAGTTGATCGCATTCGTCGGCGTTGTCTTCCTTGGAAGCGCCGGTACCGTTGGATTCCTTCATCGCGACCTGGGAACCGATGACCTGGGCGCTGCCGGCGGCGACCATCGGCGCAACCGTGCTCACCATCCCGACGGCGCCGCCTGCCAGGCATCCCGAGCACACTGCTGCGAGCCCGATTACGATCGCCGTCGATACGATCCTGCGCACGATAAAAATTTTCACGAACTCAAGGCTTATGAGCAATGACCATCGAGGAGGTGAACGGAGGGCTTGGCAGCGCCTCGTGTCTGATGTCGACGAAGCCTGCATCGCTGAGCCATCGGGAGACTTCGTCAAATGAATAATCGCGCCCGCGCGTGGTCAGCAGCAGGTAGAGGGCGAAAATCGCGCCCGCCTTCGGCTGAGTCAGGTCGGCATTCATGATGTGATCCTTGATGATCACGAGGCCGCCCGGTTCGAGCGCGCGAAAGCATTTGCGGAACAGTTGAGCGTTGTCGGTTTCATCCTCGTTGTGAATTATATTCGACATGAACAGGGCTCCGCATGGGCCCGGGATCTCATCATACAGGTAATCGACGCGGACCAAATCGATGCGATCCAGCATTGCGGGTTCGCGCTCGGTGAGAAGCTGGCGCGCGACTTCGAGCGTGGCAGGCAAATCGTAAATCGCAGCACGAAGATGGGGCCATCGGTGGAGCATCGCGACCGCATACGTCCCGGGGCCGCCTCCGATGTCGGCGAGCTTCGAGACGCGGCTGAGATCGAGCCGATCAGCCACGTAGAGCGGGTCGCCACGGGCGCGAGTTAGGCTGTCCATCGCGCGAATGAAGCGTTCGGTCTCTGCGGGCCGGCTTTGAAACATGTCAGTCGGACGCGCAGGAGAACCGGTGCGAATGGTCTGTTCAAGATTCGTCCAGGTTCCGAAGATCGCTTCGTCGAACAGGATCAAGCCGCCAAGATATTCGGCAGACGAGCGGAGCAGGTAGCGACGCGATGTTTCAGTCAGCGCGTACCGGTTGTCTCGCTTGCTCAGCAGACCGAGAGCAACCATCGCGTTGGCTATCAGAGCCGTCGCGCGGCGGTTGGAAGAGAGCGCGGCGGCCAGCTCGGCATCGTCGAGAGGCGAAGGCTCGAGAATTTCGAAAATTCCCAGTTTCAGCGCAGTCTGGATTGTGCGCGCCTCGGCGTGACCCGAGGCCAGCGCGGAGAGTTCGGCGAAATCCATCGCAGTGCGCCTTCCTCAGCGCACGAAATCTTGCGTGACGTAGGTTTTGCCGTCGGCTGATTGAGCGATCCCGACTCCGGTCTCGGTGAACTTGCCCGAAGCGATGTTGGCGAGATGCTCGGGGCTCTTCAGCCATCCATCCATCGCGCGCCTGGGGACGCTGGAGGTATCGGCGTCGTCGTCCATGTAGATGTTCTCGCCAACATCCTTGTAGCCGATGCCGACGCCGCTGATTCTGTCCGCCGGAGCGACACCATCAGGACTGTTGTGCGCGAGATAGTGGCGCATCGCCATGTCGTAGCTGTGGCCACGCGCGATGACGGCGAGGCGCGGCGAGAATTTCAGCGGCGCCAGTCCGCCGCGTGCGCGTTCCTGGTTTACCAATCCCAGGATCTCGGTTTCCTGCTCGGTCAGGCCGGATACTTTTTCGGGAGAAGGAGGCGCGGTGTACATCAAGTAAAATCGCGCGATTATCGCAGCGAGCAGTGAGAGCACCAGCAGTCCAATTCCCGCCTTGATCGCACGGCGGCGGCGTACCACTGTGGGAGTGGGCATCCTGATGACTTTGCCAGGTCTATTGTGGATACGGGGCGGGCGGCGTCGGGTTGCTGGTCGAGCGCTCATTACATCCACCGATCGCGACGCGATGGTTGCCGGGCGGCGTCGCGCTTCAAACTCCAGCTATCGCGCCATGTGCTGGATGTCAACGCGAACAATTCTTGCGTCAGTGGCGATCGTTTGCTTCCTGAACGTACGGGCGGGCGCGTCAGCGGCATCGTCAGCAAATACACTACCAGCCGGGGCGCTCCAGTCGTCGCCGAGTATGTATCTTCGCGAAGCGTCGTCGAGCGCGATTCGATGGCAGCCCTGGACTCCGAAGACGCTTGCATTGGCGCGGTCGCTGAGCCGTCCGATCATGATCGACATTGGTGCGGTTTGGTGTCACTGGTGCCACGTCATGGACGAGACGACGTATGCCGATCCCGAAGTTGCGGCGGTGCTGAACAGTAACTTCGTCCCAGTAAAGGTCGACACCGACGAGCGTCCGGATATCGACGGGTACTATCAGAGCGCGGCGGCGCAACTGACTGGTGCGGGCGGCTGGCCGCTGACATGTTTCACGACAGCAGACGGCGCGCTGTTTTTCGCGACAGGTTACCTGCCACCGCGGCCGGGCAGCGGACCCAATGGCAGCGGCGGCGAGAACTCGTCGATGCTGCCGTTGTTGAAGCTAATCTCGCAGGTGTACGCGACGGATCGCGCGGGACTCGAGCGCGATGCGCAACGAACCGCGGCGAAGCTCAAATCCGCGCCGAGTGGAGGAGCGTCGGCCGGTGGAGGTCTCGACGGCCTGCGCGCGCAGATACTCGCAGGGCTGGCGACGTCTTACGATCGCGAGTCTGGAGGATTTGCGTCGGGAGAGGGGCCGCGATTTTACGATTTTCCGGCGCTCGAGCTTGCGCTGGCGCACGGTTTTTACGGGCACCCGGAATACACCACGATGGCGCTCGACACGCTGAGGAAAATCGCAGCCGGAGGAGTTTTCGATCAGCTAGGCGGCGGATTCCATCGCTACTCGACCGACCCGCATTGGCGCGTGCCGCATTTCGAGAAGCTCGGTTACGACAACGCGATGGCCTTGCACGCGTACAGCGACGCGTACGAAGTCAGCGGCGACGACGATTTCGCGCAGGTCGCGAAGTCGCTGGTGGTCTACGTGAATCGCGAGCTGCTCGATCCGAAGACGCACGCGTTCTACTCGCATCAGGACGCCGATTCGTTCAAGGGTGACGACGGCAGCTACTACACGTGGACGGTCGAGGAAGTGAAGAAGGCGTTGCCGCCGGACGAGGCGCGCGTCGTGATTTTATTTTACGGCATGGAACATTCGCCCGCGCGAGCGCCCGACGGACGTATCGTGCTTCGACGCGCGATGACCCCCGAGCAAGTAGCGGCCATGCTGAAGATTCCGCCGGAAGAAGTGCGCGGCAAGATCGCGAGTGCGTCAGCGACGATGCTCGAGTTGCGCGCTCGCCGCAAAACGCCGCAGGTCGATCACGCCGTCATGACGGATCGGAACGCGTTGATGGCGGATGCGTACCTGACGGCGTCGGCGGCGCTTGACGACCAGAGTCTCCAACGCGCGGCGCTCGCAGACCTGGACTTCATCCTCGCGCATATGCGCGCCCCCTACGGAGGTTTCTTTCACGTCTGGTCGGACGGACGCGCACAGGTGGCGGGTCTCGCCGCCGACCAGGTTTACCTGCTCAATGCGCTCGTTGATGCGCATCAATTCTCGGCCGATGAGAAATACCTGGCCGAAGCGCGGACGCTCGCGCAAATTATTTTGAAGAAATTCCGGACTGAAGGCTCGAATCTATTGGTGAACCGCGAAACCGAAGACGCGGGCAGCGTGATTGCACAGTCTGCAGCGAGCGCGCAGGTATTCTTCGACATGCCGACGCCGTCGGTGCAGGCGACGATGGCGATAGCGACGGCGAAGCTCGCGCTGCTAACGGGCGACGACAGTTTTTCGAAGGCGTCGAGCGAGCTGATGGCGAGTGCGCCGGCGATGGCCGGATCGATGCTCAGCAACTCGGTCGCGACGGTCGGGCTGGCGCTCGAGTATCGCGCAAACGGTGACGCTACTGTCGCGGTAGTCGGGCTGCCCGGCGACGCGCGCGCGTCTGCGCTATGGCGGATGGCGTTGGCGAGTTATCGTCCCGGAAAAGTCGTGTTGCGGATCGGATCAGATCGCGATGCCAAAGCGATGCCGCCCGCAGCGCAAGCGATGTTCGCGTCGAGCGCCAAGTCGGGAGTCTCACGCGCGTTCGTATGCGCAGGCACGGTGTGCGCGACGCCGGTTTCGACGCCGGCAAAACTCGCGGCGGTTATCAGGAGTTTCGGCGTTAAGGGCAGCGACAAGACGACGGTTGCCAACGACAGGCCAGCCGTCGCACGACCGCCAATGTGATCAGTCCAGCGTCTTGTGAAATCTGAGCGTCGCGAGCGTGAGAGTAGCGGCTCCGAGGATGGCCATCGCCAGCATCTGCGGCCATAGCACTTCCAGCCCGATGCCTTTGATGAAGGTTCCGCGCAGGACGACGAGAAAGAAACGCAGTGGGTCGAGATTGGTAAACCATTGCAGCGCGGTCGGCATGCTGCTGATCGGATAGCCGAACCCGGACAGCATGATCGCAGGCGAGATGTAGAAGAAGGATATCGCAAAAGCCTGCTGTTGAGTCTGTGAGACCGTGGAGATCAGCAGTCCGACGCCGAGCGCGCTCGACAGAAAGAGCGTTGTGCCGAGCAGCAGAACGAAAACATTTCCGCGAAATGGAACATCGAACCAGTAGCTTCCCAGGATTCCCACGAACACCACGTTGGCGAGGCCGACCAGCAGGAACGGCAGAGTTTTGCCGACGATCAATTCGGTGGGACTGATCGGCGTAACCATCAACTGTTCGAGGGTGCCGATTTCGCGTTCGCGCACCACCGCGAAGGCGGTGAGCGTCATAACCGATACGAGGACGAGGGTCCCAATCACGCCAGGCACGAAAAACCATCGGCTCTCGAGGTTGGCGTTGTACCACGGCCGTTCCTGGAGCTGGATGTTTGGCGCGAAGGTCGCAAGCGATGGTCTCAGCCGATCCGCCATTTGTAGTTGGTAGTCCTGGGCAAATCGATTCGCGATCTGGTTGATATATCCAACGGCGATCAGCGCGGTATTCGAGTCGGTGCCGTCGAGCACGGCCTGCACCGGCGCGGTCTGACCCTTGCGCAGCAGCTCGGCGAAACCCGGCTGAATCTGCAACACCAGCACAACGCGCCGATGATCGAGCAGGGACGGGATCTGCGACTCACTTTGCAGGACGTCGCGCACCTGGAAGCGGCTGCTGGCGTTGAAGCGATCGAGGAATTCGCGGCTCTCCTGGCTGTGGTCGAAATCGAGCACCGCAGTCGACACGCGATTCACTTCGTAGCTCGCGGCGTAACCGAATATCAACATCTGCAGCAGCGGCGGCACGATTAACGAGAATCGGGCATGCCTGTCGCGGAACAGGTGGATGAATTCCTTGATCAGAATCTGGTGAAGGCGCTCTATCACGTCAGCCTCTCATGCCAGCGATTTGCGGAACGATCGTTTGGCCAGGAACACCATGACGAGGGCATAGATGACGAGAGCGATCAGAGGACCGGCTAGAAAGCCAAGGCCGGTGCCACGCAGAAACACGCTCTTGAGTATGACGATGTAGTAGCGCGCGGCGATCAGGTAGGTGAAGGGCTGTACACCGATCGGCATCTGGTCGATTGGAAACGTGAATCCCGACAGGAGGAACGAGGGCAGGAAGGCGGTCACCAGACCAATCTGGCTCGCAGCAAGTTGATGCTTGGTGGCGACGGAGATCCAGAATCCAAGCCCGAGAATCGCGATCAGGTAAATTCCCGAGCCGACGGCCAGCGCAATGAGCGACCCGCGAAAGGGGACCTGGAACCACCAGACGGCGATCGCGGCGCATGCGGCGGTGTCGAACAGCCCTAGCGCGAAGTACGGGAGCAGCTTGCCGATGATGATCTCGAGCGAGGTCACGGGAGTCGAGATGAGCTGTTCCATCGTGCCGCGCTCCCACTCGCGCGCTACGGTAAGCGACGTGAGCAAAACGCCGACGACCGCCATCACGATCGCGGCGACGCCCGGCACGATGAAGTTCTTGCTTTCGAGATCCTCGTTGAACCAGGTGCGGGCCTCGACCGACATCACGGGATTCACACTGGGCGCGCGGGACTTGCGCAGATATTCGGCTTGAACGACGGCGCCGTAGGAGGCGAGGACGCCCTGCGCGTACCCAATCGCGAGTTCAGCGGTATTGTTGTCGGAGCCGTCAACGAGAGCCTGCACGTACACGGGCCGTCCGTCGTGGAGCCGCGCAGAGAAGTCGTGCGGAATCACGATCGCGAGCTGGCAGCGGCCATCGTCCAGCGCGGCGGCCAGTGCGCGGTAGTCGGTGACAGTGGCCACCAGATCGAAATAGTCGGAGGACTGAAAGCGTTTGAGGAGATCCTGGCTCGCCTGGCTGCCTTCGCGATCGTAAGCGAACACCCGGATGTGCTTGGTGTCGAGATTGACGCCGTAGCCGAGCACAGTCATCAGCATCAGGGGCATGAGAATGACGATCAGCAGGCTCCGCGAATCGCGCAGCACCTGGAAAACCTCCTTGCGCGAAATAGCGAGCAGTCGTCTAAGGTTCATGACGACAGCTCCGAGACGGCGTCAGCATCGCGTCGAGTGGTCAATGCCACGAACGCATCTTCGAGGCTCGGGCGAATCGTATGCAGGGTGGTGACGGAGATCGCGTCGGCCTCGAGCGCGGCGCGAATCGCGGGCGCAACTGCGGCGTCGGCGACGACCAGGTGCAGTGCATTGCCGAAGACGGCGACGTCGCGCACGCCGTCGAAATGGCGCACGCGCTCGATCGCGTCGCCGAGGCGATCGCATTCGAGCAGCAGTAATGCGCCCTGGATAGAGCCCAACTTGAGTTCGGTGGGCGTGCCCAGCGCGATCAATTTGCCGCCATTCATCAAAGCGAGCCGATTGCAGTATTCGGCCTCGTCCATGTAGTGAGTCGTGACGAAGATGGTGACGCCGTCGTCGCTCATGCGCTGAATCAATTCCCAGAACAACCGGCGTGAGAGCGGATCGACGCCCGAGGTCGGCTCGTCGAGAAATACGATCGGCGGGCGATGCAGCACGGCGCAACCGAGCGCCAGGCGTTGCTTCCATCCGCCGGACAAGGTGCCGGTCAGGTGCGACTCGCGGCCGCGCAGCCCGGCCATCTCGAGCGCCCAATCGATCCGTGCGCGCAAGCCGGCCGCTGGCACACCGTACATCCCTGCGTAAAAGCGCAAATTCTCGAGCACGGTCAGATCGGCATAGAGCGAAAACTTCTGCGACATGTAGCCGATGTTGCGACGTATGAGTTCGGGCGATTCGACGACGTCGTAGCCGGCGACGGTGGCTCGCCCGGACGTGGGATGGAGTAGTCCGCACAGAATGCGAATGGTGGTCGATTTTCCCGAGCCGTTGGGTCCCAGAAATCCGAAAACCTCGCCGGTTCGTGTTTGAAATGAAATGCTATCGACGGCGGTGAAATCGCCGAAACGCTTCACCAGGTTTTCGACTTCGACCGAATTGCCGTTGAGGAGCCTCATGCAGCCTCGTGCGTCGAGTCTTTGCGCACCGCCTCGACAAACAGATCTTCGATCGTCGGTGTGGCGTGGACGATCTCGTCAAACAGAATCTGGCTGCCGGTCAACCGCGCGCTGAGATCCGGGATGCGGCGCTCGGCGTCATCGACAAACAGATGAACCGCGTCGCCAACCAACACCAGGCTCGACACTCCCTCGGCGGCAGCGAGTTCGTCCCTGACGCGGCGCGCCTCGGACGAGACGATCGACACAACCGAGCCCTGGAGTTGCGACTTGAGACGCGCGGGCGAGTCGCAGAAGAGCAGCCGTCCCTTGTGGAGCAGGGCGATTCGATGGCATCGCTCGGCCTCGTCGAGGTACGCGGTGGAATTGACGACGGTGACGCCCTGGCCGACGAGCGAATAGAGCATCGCCCAGAACTCGCGCCGCGAAACCGGATCGACGCCGTTGGTCGGCTCGTCCAGAAGTAACACGCGCGGAGTGTGTATCAGGGCGCAGACCAATCCAAGCTTTTGCTTCATTCCGCCGGAGAGCTTGCCGGCTAGCCGCGCGCGGAATTCACGCATACCGCATGCTTTCAGCAGTTCGGCGGCGCGCGCCTCGCGGTCCTGTCTGCGCACGCCGAACAGGTCCGCGTAGAATCGGATGTTCTCGTCGACCGTCAGGTCTTCATAGAGGCCGAAGCGCTGCGGCATATAGCTGATGAGATGTTTGACGCCTTCCGGATCGCCAACCACGTCGCATCGCGCGACGGTTGCGGTGCCGGCATCGGGTGGAAGCACTCCGGCGAGGATGCGCATGATCGTCGTTTTGCCGGCGCCGTCGGGCCCGACGATACCGAAAATTTCACCGGGCGAGACGTCGAAGCTGAGATGATCGATCGCGCGGACGCCCGGGAAATCCTTCACCAGATCGCGGACGACGACCGTCTTGTCATCCACGACTGTTGCCGCTTTGCACGGGAGGGCCGAGGTGAATGGTCGCATCCGCGGGCATCCCGGGCTTCAGTTCGTGGCGAGGATTTTCGACATCGATTTTGATTCGATAGACGAGCGTCACGCGCTCCTTGTGAGTCTCGACGCTCTTGGGCGTGAACTCGGCCTCCGAGGAAATGAACGAGATCTGTCCCGGATACGCCTTGTCGGGATAGGTGTCGGTGTGAACCGTCGCCGCCTGGCCCCATCGGATTCGGCCGAGATCGGTCTCGGCCACGTAAGCGCGCAGCCACACGTGATCGAGGTCGGCGAGCGTGACGACGGGCGTCCCCGGCTGCATCACTTCGCCGAGCTCGGTCTGACGCGTGAGAATGACGCCCGAGAACGGCGCGCGCAGCGTCGTATATCCAAGCATGATCTTCGCCAGCTCGAGGTTCTCGCTGGCGTTGCGGATGTTCGCCTTGGCGACTGCGATATCCTGCTGCGCGCCGCGCTCCATCGCGAGGTCGCGTTGCATCGCGGCGTTCGATTGCTTGAGCGCGGTCTCAGTGTGATCGCGCTGGTCGCCCGAAATAATTTTGTCGTTCCAAAGTTTCTGACTGCGCTCGTAGTCGATATTTTTCTGAGCGAGGTCGGCGTTGTCGTTGGTGATCGTCGCGCGCGCCGCTTCGAACTTTTGCATTGCCGACGCGAGCTGCTGTTCCTGCACGCGCAGAGCGGCTTCGTTGATTGCGACCTGCTGGCGATAGTCGCCGTCGTCGAGCCGCGCCAGCAGCGTGCCGGCCTTTACCCATTGGCCCTCGTCGAACGACAACTCGACCACGCGCGATTGCACGGCTTTGAAACTGACCACGCTTTCATGGGCTTCGATATTGCCGGAAACGAGAAGCGCATCGGTCGAGCCGGCATCTTTGAAGAGCCCCCAATAGCCCACCCATGCGCCGGCAACCAGCACGAGTATCGCAATCAGAATGACGATTCGGGTCTTCATGCGAGATGACCGGGTCTTTTAGAAGTAGGACGACGACGAACAGCGGTTTGCGAGGGTGCCGGCAGGGTGCTCCGGCGCGAGAACGGAATAGTTCCGCTGGTCTTAGCCAAACGATCTCCGAGCCAACGCAGAAAATTCGCGCGCTGACGCATGAAGCGCCGGTCGGTCGGTTCCATGCCGTGAATCAGGCGAATGATCTGCGGCATGACGAGCGGGAACAAAGCCAGCGACAACATCGAAATAAAAAGTTGGCTCAGGTTGGCATCACGAGGGATCGATCCTTTGCGCTGCAGCACAGCAAGGCGAGCAACCGCCTTTTCGAACAGCGCGCGGCGCTCGTCCTCGGCGATACACTTCCGGCCGCCGCTGTCGATCGCCTCCCACTTCATCAGGCGCACGAAGTCGATATCCGTGCCGCCCACCAGGTAGATATGCACCAGAGCACCGGCGAAGTCGTCGGGGGTGGATTCGAGCCATTCGGCACGCTCGGCGATCTTGCGGCGCAGGATTTCGCGATAGAGGTCCTGCTTGGCGCCGAAGCAGTAGTAGAGCATGCGCTTGTTCACGCGGGCGCGTCTGGCAATCGCGTCGACGCGCGCGCCGGCGAAGCCGCGGGCCGAGAATTCGGCGAGCGCGGCCGCGAGGATCTTCTCGCGCGTGCGATCGAGGTTGCGGACAGTTGTGCGCGGGCTAGGCATGTTCCGAGCGTTCGTTAACCGTATAGTTAATATGACTATTAACTATTCAGTTAACTACGCCTGGCGCACAAAACGAGTCAAGGGGACGCGAGGTGGATGGGCAGCAATTGTTCCGGATGAAACCGGGTCGGCGGACGCGCCGTTTACCACTTCTCCGTGAACGGCCGGACGTCGACGTCGTGGGACCACGCGCTGCGGTCCTGATGCGCCAGATGCCAGTACGTTTCTGCGATCGCGGACGGCTTCAGCATGTTGTCCGGACTTAGCTGAGGAAAGCGCTCGCGGATGGCCGGCATGTCGATCGCACCGTCCACGTTGACGTACGCGACGTGGATACCTTGCGGCTGGAGGTCACGCGCCATCACCTGCGCCAGCCCGCGCATCGCGAACTTTGCCGGCCCGAACGCCGCCGACGTCGCGAACGGCTTCACGCCTGCGGTCGCACCGGTGAAGATTATAGTGCCGCTGCCGCGTTTCAGCATCGCCGGAACAACCTCCTGCGCGGCGATAAACGCGCCAAAGGTGCTGACGCGCCAGGTGTTCTCGAAGGTACTCGGCTTGGTGTCCATCAATTTACCGAACGGACGCATCGCGGCGTTGTAGAGCAGCGCGTCGACGTCGCCAAGCTCGTGGCGAATCTTGTCGAACGCCGCGGTTATGTCGGCGGCCTTGGCGACATCGGCTGACACCGGAAGCGCCTTGCCGCCGGCTGCCTCGATCTCCTTCGCGAGCGAGGTCAGCTTGTCCTCGCTGCGAGCAATCAATGCGACCGCGTATTCAGATGCGAATCTGCGCGCGAGTGCAGCGCCCAACCCTGGTCCAACGCCGACGACTGCGCATACCGGACGACGATTTGATTCGGCCATGACTGCCTCCTGCGCCCCGGTTACAGCATCGGCGCGGCCGCGGGAACGATCGACACTCCGCGGCTAGTCTAACTTTTCGTGTTCGCTACTTTCCACCGATAAAAGCAAACGCTCCGGCTTCGTTGATGACCAGCGTGCCCGCAAAGATGGGCGTCGTGAGACCACCGACCAGCTCGCCGTCAGGAACCGCCGGGATCGATATCCGAATCAAGTTGCCAGGATTGACGGCATAGAGCAGGCTGCGCTCGTCGTCGTCGATTATACCGACCATTATGCGACCGGACGCGCTGACGACGGGATCGCCGAAAGTTACGATTCGCGAGCCCACTTCAGTTTCACGGCCCGGCGCAACGACTACTGCCGGATGTCCGTCGCGAATGGCAACGATTGCGCGCCGGTCGGCGGACGCGCCCCGCACCGCGATTTTGCCACTGGCAGAAAGGGCAGGCCGGCCGTTGGAGAGAAATGTGAGGCGCCCGACAGAAGTACGATCGCCGTTCGCAAGAACCTGGATAGTCTTGCCACCTCGATAGACATACAGCCCGTAACCGTGCGCACGGGATCCACGCGTCGTCATCGCGGTAAAGGCAACCATCGCGCCGTGCGTCGTCGAGACCGCGGCCGGGATGCCGAAGCTGCCGAGATAGCGCGCACCGCCCGGTTCGCGCGAACCTTCGACTGCGATCTCGCGAAGCGGTTCGTGGGGCGCGGCGAGTATCATCGCGAGATGCGGCCTACGAGGCGTGCCTGAACTGCGGCGGCCGTCGGCGTCGTCGATGCGCCCCTTGAAGACAACCTCGCCCGACGGCGCCATGGCAGCGCTTCCGAAATCCATCATTCTGATTACGTGCCCTTCAGCGGTTCGATCGCCGATTCGCACGGCGCAGGTCAGCTCTCCATCGGAATAACGGAACAATGCGTCAGAGCCCGAGGCTTCGGGTGCGATGAACGCGATGGTGCCGTTCGATCCCGCGACCGGATATGGATCCAGATTCACCTTCGGGACGCATCCGCGCGAAACTGCGGCACCTTCCATCGCGGGAGCGACGCGCCGGTCGGCGGGAGCATTCAGATCGCCGCGAAAGACCTCCCATCGTGCAACGCCTTCCACGTCGGTTACTTCGGCGCCGAAGATGACCCGGTTGTCGGGCGCGATCGAAGGCACGCCCATGTCGGTAAACGTCCCGCCACCGGGCGCCGTATCGCCGAGCGTCGCGATCTTTAAAAGCGATCCGTCGGGCGCGCCGGCCCAGATGGTCGAAGTGAGGTCAGCCGCCGGGGCGACGCTTCCAGGTTCCGGTCCGGCGAGGGTCATTGTGATTGCGTGTGCATGCGGGGCCACGAGCAGGCACGTGACCGCGAGAACAAACGCGTACCGGTATCGGCGTAAACTCATCACCGAAATCCTCGAGGGGCGAGCGCGAAGCCCGCCCCTCCGCAAAACGAAGTTAAATTGAGCGCCACGCTACGGCGCCGCCTTGACCATCGCGTCGGTGGTGAAAAAATTCTTGTCCACCGCGCCCATGTTGATGTACCAGCACTCGCGCTCGGGAGTCTGAAGCCCCGGCAGGTAGCACATCGTCGCGAAGCCGCTTTGTACGTCGGTCGCGACCGCGCCGACTTCGAACTCGCGCTTGAACGGATAGATCGCCACCCGTGCGTCGGGCACCGGCCTATCGCGATAGGTCGTCCACCAGATGTGATTCAGCCAGAGTTGGCCGCTCTGATCGTACTCATCGATATACGGCTGGTACCACATCTCGGAGTCCATATAGACGATCGTCTTGCCCTGCAGCGCCTGCGAGATCAGTTCGCGCCGCGGCGCGGCCTCGACGATGTACATATGCCGCATCTCCCACGCTTCGGGGCATGCGCTGGCGCCGCCGTCAGTCGAGCACTTCAACTCGGGTGAATGCTCCGCGTGTGCGACCCCGAGCATCTCGCGGTCGCCGAGAAACTTGTAGTTGTACTCCTCGGTCTTGGCGTTGAAGCCCGAGTAGTGGTCGGGGTTCCAGATCTGCGTGCTGGTCGCCGTGCTCAGCTGCGCCTCGTTCAGTCGGCGAACTCTGCGCGAGCCTGCAGTCCAGCTCCAGTCGTCGTCGCCACGATCGGATTGCTGATAGCGGTAGCGAATAAATCCGTTGCCGCGCTCGGCCTGGGGCGAAAGCACCGGATAGAGGCCGAACAGCCACAGGCGGTTCGTCTTCTTGAAGTCGGGATCGACCGGCATCGGCTCGACCTCGACGCGCCCGACCAGGTCATAACCGGCGTAGTGCCCGATTTGATAATACTGGATCACGTTGTTGGGCTTGTTCCGTCCGCCGTACACGCTCTCGCAATCGTAGAACCGCAGGTCGTAGTCGTCGGTGAGGAGCGGCCGGAACACGTTGTTCCACATGATCTTGGTCGCCACCTGCGGATCGTTGGTGTCGATCAGCGGGAACGGCTGCCCGGCGACGTAGCCGACCAGACTGCGATTGTCACGGCTGAGGCGCACCTGCGCCGAATACTTCTCAGTCGCTTCCTTGAACGGAGGCGGCCAGTCGATTTGTCCGCTTGGGACGATCTTCATCGACATCCCACTGACGACTTTGTAGTAGACGCCCGGTGATACGAAATCCTTGACCTTGGACGCGTTCGAGGCAGTGATAAAATCGCCCGGCTTCACATCGGCACGAGCTGCCGCGGCGATCGCTATCAACGACAACGCGGCTACTGCAGCGATCGCCATGCGCGTCGACGCGCCCCACTCGCGATCCCTTCGAACATCCTTACTGAAATGTTCCATCGAGTTCCTCCTCGGCGGGAAATAGATGGAAGGAAGCAACTCAGGTGCCACAGCGACGTTTTAAAATGTTCGCAAGAGCACAAGAGAACTGACGCGCAGCAGGCGAAGGATAATTCGCAGTACGCGGATGCGCGTGAGTTATGCGGAGACGATCACGCGTCTCGATCAGGATTGATCACGTTAAAGCTCAACGAAGCCTAAGTATTTGTGGTCAAGCCAAATCAAATCGAAGTTTCGCGCACCGAATCGAGACGAGTTGCAAATTGCCACGAAGTTGCAAACTGTTCCATTGATCCGTCCTGCGCAAGATCCACGATGCGGATCAGCGAATTGACAGGCAGTGCGAATGCAGCCGGCTAAGGAATCAGCACCAGCTTTCCAACCGACTGTCGCGATTCCATGAATTTGTGCGCCTCCGCCGCCTGCACGAGCGGGAACGATTTGCCGACCAGCAGCTTCAGTTTGCCTTCTGTTATCAGCTTGAAAGACTCCTCGATTCCACGGCGCATCACGTCGGGAACTGCACTGACCGTGTAGAGCGTAAAGCCGCTCACCTTGGTCGATTTCTCGAACAGCCTGAATAGGTTGAGCGGTTCCGGCGCTCCGCCGGAACGTCCGTAGAGAATCAGATGTCCGAACGGAGCGAGACAGCCTATCCCCTTATTCAACGTGGTCGCGCCGACCGCGTCCAGAATCAGATCGACGCCGCCTCCGCTGGTGATACGGTTCGCCTCGGCTGCGAAATCCTTGGTGGAATAGTTGATAACGTCATCGGCGCCATACTCTCTCACGAGCGCGGCCTTGCTGTCGCTCGACACCGTGCCGATTACGCGTGCACCTGCCGCTTTCGCGATCTGCACCGCGACGATTCCGACGCCACCTGCCGCGGAATGCACCAGCACCGTCTGCCCGGGCCCGATTTCGTGCGCGGTGTGGAGCATGTGCCATGCAGTCAGCACCTGCACCGGGAAGGCCGCCGCCTGTTCGAAGCTTATCGAGTCGGGAATCGGAATCACCTGGGTCGCCGGCGCGAGCGCATATTCGGCGTACATCTTGCCGCCGAGTGCGGCGACGCGCTGACCCGGCTTGAAATTCGTCACGCCCGCGCCGACCGCATCGATCTCGCCTGCAGCTTCGAGCCCAGGCGTATCAGGCAGATTGGGCTGCATCATGTACTGTCCCTGCCGGAACAGCGTATCGGCGAAGTTGATTCCAGCCGCGCGGACTTTGATCAGCACGGTCCCGGGTTTCACTTCGGGCTTCGGAACCTCCGCGATCTTCATCACCTCGGGTCCGCCAAGCTTTTCGAATACAACTGCTTTCATCTGAACGACCTCGCAATGTTTCTGTCTCCTCTCCCTGTCAGGGAGAGGATGAAGATGAGGGTCCAAGTAAAGCGCGCGATTTTTTTCGCGCGCGATTCAAGATTCTGTATGTCACGGATTATCCGACGAGGGAACGGGGTCATGGCCGCCGCATGACAGCTTCCTCGACAAAATCCAGCCGATCGTTCCCCCAGAACATTTCGCCATCGACGAAAAACGTCGGCAATCCGAACGCGCCACGGCTCACGGCCTCATCGACATTGGCCCGCAGCCGGTTCTTGATCTCGTCGCCTTCGACCTGCGCCGGATCGATCTCCGCGCGGCTGAGAAGCTGGCGCAGCGCATCCTCTTTGCTGAGGTCCTGTCCCTGTTCCCATATCGCGCGGAAGGCCGCCGTATGAAACGCCGGGAAGCGGCCATGCTCCTGTGCGGCGATCGCGGCGCGCAAGAGGCGAATCGTGTTGAACGGAAAATGAGGACTGAACCGGGCGGGAACGCCGTAGCGTTTCGCCCATCGGTGGAAATCCGCGACGTTGTAACCTGCCTTGCCTTTGATCGGGAGCGGACCCGAGTTTCCGGTGACCTTCATGACGGCGCCGAGCAACGTCGGCCGATACACGATCTCCGCACCGGTACGCTGCGCAATCGCAGGCAGTTGCGTGTCGGCAAGATAGCTGAACGGACTGAGGTAGTCGTAAAAGAACTCGATCTGCTTGGCCATCGGGATATCCTCCGCCGCGTTGCGAACAGGATGCTGGCACTGAAAGTCAGTTTCAATTTGCAACTGATACTGCTAGCAGGCACTGTCTCGAGAGGCAACCGACTGTCCTAAGTGCCGTGCGGAGTGTCTAACGGCGCGCGCTTAATATCTTAGTAGTTGTCCGAGTGGAGCCGCGGATCGTCAGCGGCGACGCACTTCCCGGCCAACGCGCGCTTCTGGACCAGAGAGTAGGTAAGGTTGCCCGCTATGACCGCAGTGAGTTTGGCAAGTTCGCTCCTGCACCCAGCGGCGGTATCGTAAGTGCCAATCGTATCCCACCGTGAAAACGGCGCTTTCTGCTCGACCAGCTGGTGGTATGGATCAACTGGCGGCATGATCAGGCACCAGCCCACCAGCGTGACCGCAGCAACATGGCGCAGCTTCATGGCTGATCCCAATTGAAACACAGTTGTTCAGCGAGAGCGGATTTCCTAACTACCCTTGCTCGCTTCATTTGCATCTCATCGCAGAATTTCATGATCGTTGCGACGCGTTCAATACGGGCCACGTTTGGGGATGAATTATTCAGCCTGCCCCGCTCCGATGTGACGTGCTACCTATACGCCAATGGACAACCGTCAAGATGCCGCATGCTCACCCAGCTCGCCCGAAATCGAACGACCTCATCTTGCAGCAAAAACAATTTCTGACGGAACGAAGCTACCCTTGGTGGAAGATCGATCCCAAGACCACCACCTATGGTATGAACTGCCGCTCATCTCAGTGTCCGGTTCCGCTTCCCTCGAGGGGCCCGAAAAGAGGAGCTAGCGGTTAGAACCAGTGGCGCGACGTCGCGCGCGCTTGCTGGCAATGTTAGTTTCAAAGTGCAACGATAATTTGCAGCGCCGCGGAGTTGGGGAACGTCGCGGCATACGAAATCCAGTTCGGGGGAGGAGAGTGACAGACGCCGATGCGATGGGATTCGGTCAAAGAGATGAACTGCTCCGTGGCGCGGACTCTGTCAGTAATCGGCGAGCGCTGGACGATGCTAATCCTGCGCGAGGCCTTTCTCGGACGCCATCGCTTTGACGAGTTTCAGCAAGGGACCGGGATCGCGCGCAACATCCTTAGCTCGAGGCTGCGCGACCTGGTACGCGACGGAATCCTCAAGCGTGCGCGGAGCGAGGGCGACAACGGCCGCGTCGAGTACCGGCTCACGCGAAAAGGCCTCGAGCTCTACCCGGTGCTGATCGCGATGATGCGATGGGGTGACACGTGGCTGAGCGACGAATCCGGCCCGCCGATGACGCTGATACATCGCGTCTGCGGCGCGAAGACTGCCCCGGACATGGTCTGTTCGCATTGCGGAGATCGTCTTATCGCGCGCGAGGTCGTCGCGATTCCGCGCCGTCCGGTGCCCGCACACTCGCGCCGCGTCGAGCGAGTCGATCGCAAGCGCGCCGCCCGCTGATCCGCACTCAACGTCTGGCGCGCTTCGCGCAGGACACGCATAATTCTGTTTCTGTCACCTGACGAAGTGAGCCACGCGAGCTTCAGGAAATGGCTTCTGGCCTCCGGACAGTTTCGCGACAGCAAAGCCGCTGCCGGTTATGAAATCGCGAAGCGATCAGCATGATTGAATTGGTGATGTTCGACGCCGACGGCATTCTGTTCGATTCCACGGAATCGAACGTCGCCTACTACAACTGGATTTTCGCAAAGGTCGGCGAATCGCCGCTTGATCGAGACGAGGAAGTCTCTGCCGTCTCGTACGCTGCGAGCGAGGTGTTTGCGGCGCGTGCGCGAGGCGACGCGGCCAAGCTCGGCGCGATGCACGACGTGACGCGCAACATGGATCAGGCGCCGTTCTTCAAGATGCTGCGGCCGACGATCGAGTTGCGCCCGTTCATGCTCGAGCTCAAGCGGCGCTACAAGCTTGGGTTGGCGACCAATCGATCGGCGACTGTTCCCGCGCTGGTCGAGCATCTTGGCCTCGGTGGTGTGTTCGACGCAGTCGCGAGCGCGCTCGACAAGGTTCGCCCCAAGCCCGCGCCCGATATCCTGCGCCTGTGCCTGCAACGCGCGGAGGTCGACGCGACGCGCGCGGTGTACGTTGGCGACAGCAGGATTGATCGCGAAGCTGCCGAGGGCGCGGGCATGCACTTCATCGGCGTCGGAAATCGCATCGAACATCATCGACTGATCCCGACGATTGCCGACCTGCAAACCGCCCTCGAAATGTTGGACGCGAACTCGAAGTAGCAGCGCTAGAGAATCATCTCGATCAGCGTCGGACCCGGCGTCGCCAGCGAGCGCTCCAGTTCACGCGTCAGCGCCTCCGCCGTTTCGACGCGCACGCTCGGCACGCCCAGTCCGCGCGCGAGGCTCGTCCATTCGATATCAGGATTGGACAGACTGGTCAGAGAGCGCGCCTTGCGGCCCGGTTCGGTCACGCCCGCGCGCGCAAGTTCAACTTGCAGGATTCGATAGCTGTGGTTGTTGCAGAGGACCGTCGTGACGTTGAGCGATTCCCGCGCCTGCGTCCAGAGCGCCTGGATCGTGTACATTCCGCTGCCGTCGGCTTGATACGCGATCACCCGCCGGTCGGGGCACGCCACCGCTGCGCCGGTTGCGCAAGGCAATCCCTGCCCGATCGCGCCTCCAGTCAGCGACAGATATGTGTGCGGCGGCGCTGCTGCCGACGCCGCCAGGAATGGCAAGCCGGTGGTCGCAGCCTCGTCCATCACGATCGCACCCTCGGGCATCACCGCCGCGATCGCGGCGCCCGCGGTCATCGCATTGAGTTTTCCAACTGGTCGTTCGGGACGCGACACTCTGGCCGCCCCCGCGACCGAGACCGGCGCCGCGATTTCGCTGGCGAGCGCTTCGAGAGCGGCCGGCACGTCATCGGTCGGCTCGGCGAGAATCGCGACCTTGATACCCTCGGGAATCAGCTGGCTCGGGAAATCGGGATAGCCGAAAAACGCGACCGGTCTTTTCGCACCGGCGATGACAATCGTATCGAACGGCTTCAGCATCTCGATCGCTTGTTCAGGAAAGTAGGGCAGCCGATCGAGATTCGGCATGCCAGCGCCGCGCTCGAGCCGCGCCGGGAAAGTCTCGCATATCAGATGACATCCCGACTTCGCCGCGATGCGCGCAGCCGCCCTCAGTCCGCGCGCGCGAAGCGCGACGCCGCCGAGGAAGAGCGCGACCTTGTTGCCCTGGCGGATAGATTCCGCCGCTCGCTTGATCGCATCGGAAGAAGCTGCCGGCGGCGCCGTTGGCTCGATCGGCTCAGCGTGACGCTCAGCCGGATCCCACTGGCAATCCGACGGGATGATCAACGTCGCGATTTGCCCGGGCGCGCGGCCCGCCGCCGCAATCGCCTGTGCGGTCGTATCCGCCAGCGACGACGCAGTACGCACGCTTCGGACCCATCCCGAGACCGGTGTTGCGAGCGAAACGATATCGGACGTGAGCGGCGCGTCGGCGCCGACGTGCCACGTCGCATGGTCGCCGATCAGATTCACAATCGGCGAGCGCGCACGGCGCGCGTTATGCAGATTCGCGATACCGTTGGCGAACCCCGGCCCCAGATGAAGCAAGGTCAGCGCAGGCTTCTCCGCCATCCGCCCGTAGCCATCGGCCGCTCCGGTGCAAACGCCCTCGAACAATCCGAGAATCGGCCGCAGTCCTTCGGCCGAGTCGAGCGCCGCGACCAGTGGCATCTCGGTCGTCCCTGGATTTGCAAAACATACCTCGACGCCGGCCGCGATCGCGGTACGAATCAGGCTCTCAGCTCCATTCATGTTTCAATCCTCGGCTGCGCGGTGGCGCTCGATCTTCATGAAATCGTGCGAAGGGTTCTGATGCCCGAACTTCTCCCGCGTCTGATCGATCGTTCCGGACTTCGTGTAATGCCACACCATCGCGGCGCGGATCCCGCCCGACATGTTGTCGGTCGATCGATGCATCAGAAAACTGTGGAACACCAGCAGGTCGCCCGCATTCATCAGCACCGGCACCGACTCCGACGTGTCGTAGTCGACGATCTCCGTGTAGCCGTATTGCGCATGCGGGCGCCGGTCGGGAACGTGTTCGTGCACCGGTTCCTTGTGCGAGCCCGGCATCACGTGAAGGCATCCATTTTCGAGCGTCGCCTCAGTGACCGCCAGCCAGACACCGACCTGCGGCCGCGTACTGAAAGCGAAGTAGTAAGAGTCCTGATGCCACGGTTGTCCGAGCGCGCCATGATTCTTGAAAATGAACTGGCTGACGAAACAGTCGAGTTCCGGTCCGATCCGATCGCTCACGATGTCGATCACCGCGGGATCTTCGGCGAGCTTTTTGAAAATCGGATCGCGATGCAGCCGGAAAACCTTGCCGACGTTGTCTTCCGGGTTCTGCGCGAGCGGATTGGGTTTCTTCTCGGGCAACACGAATACGTTGGGAACTCTTTCGCCGGCTGCGCTGAACCGGCAAATCTCGACCACCCGCGCATGCATCGCGCGACAATCTTCGATCGGCATGAATCCGCGGATGATGAAGAAGCCCTTCGCGTCCCAATCGCGTCTCTGTTCAATCGAAAGCATCGGTCAGTGTCTACTGCCGTTGAGCTTCGCGACGGAATCCGCAATCGCGGTGCCGGCGAAGAATTCTGGATCAGCCTTCAAATGAAGCCGCGCCGGGTACGTGAAAACGAAGTCGCGATAGTCCGCGTCGCTCAACAGCCCTTTGTCCACCAGCCGATGGCTCTCGAGCAGCACCGTCGAGATATCCGGCACGTCCCAGTGGCCGATGTCCGAGGAGAAGATCGGCTGCAAACGCGTCCGCATCGGATTGGCGCGCGCGTCGAGTGCGCGATGCACGCTCAGGTCGTCAGCCTCGCAGCCAAAATAAAAGTTGTCGAAGATTCGTGCGAAGTCGTGCTCCTCACGCACTCCGGTCAGCACCCATTCGTCGCGGTCGGCGGCGCGATCGTGACGTTCGAGACCTTCGTCGTAGGCCCGCACCGCCCGCGCCGAGTTCTTCGTGATGAATTCGGGGCCACCGTACTCGGCAAGCAGTTGATGCAATCGCGGACGGTCGAGCCGCGACGGATCGTAGTTCACCAGGCCCGCAGTGTTGCGTTTTTCCCAGTGCTCCTCGAGCGAATGGAGCAGGTCGCAGGCCCATCCCGCGCCGCACTCGAGAAATCCGAATGCCAGCTCGGGGAACCGCGTCGCGACTCCGCCCATCACGATCGAGCGGCACAGCTCGCCCTGCTGGTAGGCGTGCGCGCCGATGTGGTTGAACATGTAGTTGGTTGGCGACCGCCGCCCCAGCGGCAGGTAGCGCAGACCGACGCCGCCGTGCGAGGTGACCGCGATTTTCAGCTCGACAAATTTTCGCCACACCGGGTCGTAGTCGTAGAAGCTGTCCAGCCCATAGCAATCGAAATACGCCGCCGATGGGAACGCCCCCGGATGCTCGCGTTCGAGCGCCGGAATCGGACGCGCAACTCCCGGCGGGATCATCGCGACCTTCAGGCCGAAGCGCGCCGCGTAATCGAGCTCGGCGATTGCCTCTTCCGGCGTATGCATCGGGATTGCGGCGGCCGGCGCGATCCGATAGCGGAACGGTCCGCAGATTTCCGCGTTCATGGTGTTCAGCGCACGACATGCGATCCGCCGCACTTCGGCATCGTAAATCGTCGGCAGCGCGAGCCCGAGCGTGGGATACAGGATCGAAAAATCCACGCCGAGCTCGTTCAGCCTGCTATACAGCAACCGCGGCGCCATCACCGTCGCGAGGTCGTACGCGTCGTTGGAGACGCCCCACCACGCGCCGCGCATGTCGCCGGCGTCTCGATTCCCTCGCGAGCCCGTCGGATGCTCGCGAAGCTCGCGATTGTATCGCTCGAGCATCCCGCTTCCGCCGACTTTCTGAAGATATTCGTTGTAGAGCGGTGCGGGCTCGATCAGATGACCATCGGCGTCGATCACCGGATGATCGAGCCGGTCGCGAAGTGCACGAACCTGCGCGGCGTTCTCACTTTTCATCGTCGTCGCCTTGCCTTTGATCGAGCGGTAGCGCGCACCAGACAAGGGTGTCAAGCGCACGCCGTCGATCGCGCCGCTTCGGCACGTCGAGAGTCAGATCGAAATGCAAACGTGGAGCTAGTGCTTGTCGCCGCGATGAGTCGCGTGATGATGACCTGCTACAGGATCATTCAATGGATGCGACGCCGGTGCGCTACTTCTCGCAGCAACCGTCTGCGCGCATCGTACATGCAACGGCGGCTCGCCGGTTATCTTGGCGCCGAAACCGAAACGGACACCGCAATGACCGCATCGTTCTTCCGCCATCGCGCGCAACGCATGGCACTTGGGATGGTCGCACGACCCGCGGCACGGACCGCCGGGCATTCCTGGGGTGGGAATTGTGACGACACTCATGTTTTCATCCTCGCAGCTGGTTGTGCGGCGACTGGAAGCCACCCGAGTCTTTCGTCGAAATCCAGATTAGGACCCTTAACTCCTAGTAGCAAGTCTGCCACATACAGTTAGTGCTACTTTTGTACATTTGGCTATTATAACCTTATCCATTCCTGATTAACTTTACACAATCTACTCTCGCTGATTTTTATGCGCAACCAATCCTAACGCAGATACGCCAGTTTAAAAATGACAGATAGTGACTAGAGATAACGTCTCATTGCATGCGGTAGCGACAGGCTTACAGCTAGTATCGTGTCCCGCAAATAACTTTACGGTGCACTATGATTTTCTCAAGTGCAGACGCGGCCAAAATGATCCAACAATGAAAACTTATTTGCGGGACACGACACTAGGTCCGAATTGCAGTGCTGCTCATGGGTAATCAAGCGCCTGTCAACGAAGTGCCGAGCAGCGAGCGCGTCCGCTCGAGGTTGCGACGGATGTATCCGCGGACGTGACGAGCGACGGCTTCGTCGGCACGACCCAGCGCGACGGCGGTGGCGAACGCGCTCATCGCAGCTTCCATCGCGCGCTGATCAGGAGGATTCTTCGCGCCAGCGCGAATCGCGCGAGCGAGCGCTCCACGCAGCCCACTCTTGTTCGAGAGATGCTTGTCGCCCAAACGCTTGAGCGCTGCGAATGTCGCGCGCAGATCTTTTATCTCGGCAGCGTCGTACGCAGGCGCCGATTCGAGCACCGCTGCTGCGTGCGCCAGCATTCCGATCGCCGACATCGCCTGGCCTTGCGCGTACGGCGACGTCAGCTCGGGCAGCAGCGCCTCCATGATCGTTCGCTGCATTCCGCTGATCAGTTCGTTCAACGTCGGCCGTAGCATCGAAGTACCTCAGACCAGTCGAAGTTGTTTCGCCAGATCGTCGAACAACTGCGGCAGCAGCAATTCAAGAAACGGCATCACCGAATCGGATGTGCGTCGTTCGACGAAATCGCGGATTCCAGTCAGGCAGATCACCGCCATCTTGGCGTTGCCGAGCACCTGGTAGAAAAACAGCCGCTCCCGATCGACTTGATGTCCGCTCTTCTGTTCATACAGCCGGTAGAACGCTTCGCGTTCCATCAAGCCGCCTGCCAGTTCCTCGCGCCCCCAGAACATCATCGACGCCCACCCGAGATCTTCCATCGGGTCCCCAAGATGCGCCATCTCCCAATCGAGCATCGCGATGATTCCATTCTCGTCGTACAGATAATTTCCCGAACGATAGTCGCCGTGAACGATCACCACGCGGTCGGTCGCGACGGGATTGGCCTTGAGCCACGCGAAGGCGGCGTCGAGGACCGGGTAATGCTCGCCCATCCGATCGCGTTCGTACACTTCGTTCCAATGCGCCGTCTGGATGCGGGCGGGATCCTCGGGATTCTTCGGAGGTCCAAGAATTTCCAGCCCGCACTCGCGGTAGTCGAGCGATTGCAATCGTGCGAGCTCCGCCAGGAAGTCATCGGCGACCTTCGCTCGCGTCGCGTCGGGCTCGTCGGCCGCGAATGCGCCCATGCCGGTGCGTCCTGCCGCGCGATGCATGATGAAAAAAGGGCGATCCATCACGCTCGCATCGAGCTCGAGGAACAGCGGCTCGGGAACCTTGAGGCCCGCGCGATGCATCGCGTCGATCACCTTGAACTCGCGCTCGCGATCGGATTTGAGCAGCCCGCCTGTGGGATCGCGCCGCCCGATCATCGGGCGCGTGCGCGTTTCTCCGTCTTCGCTCCATTCCAGGTCGAACGCGTAAGTCTCGCGTGACGAGCCGCCGGAGATTCGCTTGAGGCCGACCACGCGATGCTCGCGCGCATGCGGCATCCGGCGTTTGAGATATTCGGTCAGTCGATGCTGATCCAATTTAGTGACGATCCATTTCTGCTAAGGATTGGGAGAGGTCGGCGGCAGCGCGGTCGGATTTACCGGCGCAGTGATTCCACCCATCATGCTGCCCATCTGCGAGCGGAGCCGCTCCGCCTGCTCGATCTTGCCGTTGCGGATCAATTGTCGTTCGACGCCGAGCGACTCCCGTTTTGCCGTCTCGATCTGTTCGGGAGTGGGCGGCGCGATCGCAACTGCATTCGCCAGTGTCTGCCGCGAGATTTGCGCAAAGAGCTGCGTCATCTGCACCGTCGCTGGCGAAGGCGACGGCTGCGTCGTTGCGCTCGCGGCGTTTCCCAGCGCCTGCGCGAAACTTCCGGGGCCTCGCGCCATCATGAACAGTTGTGTCTCGTTCATGCTCGACGCGCCGTCCAGCCTGGTGCCCGACGGCGCGCTATGGCTCATCGCGTCGACGTTCATCACGTCGAGCGACGGCGTCGCGCCGAGGTTGTTCAGCGTCATTATCGAATCGTAGTGAATCTCGTCGGTGTGAGACCCATCGACTTCGAACGCGATCTGCGAATCGCCGTCGCCCAGCGGCGAGACTCCCGTCACGCGTCCTATCGTCGCCGACGCATGCGTCACCGGATCGCCCGGGCCTAGTCCGCCGGTCGTGTCGAGCTGCGTCGTATAGTACGCCGGCTGACTGGCGCATCCCGCGAGCAGCAGCGCGACCACGAGCGGCGCGCAGAGTCTGATCGTCTTACGCAAATGCCGGCATCACTTCCTTCGCGAACAACTCGAGAGTCGGCGGCGGTGCGAAGTCGCTGAAGAAAATCGTGAACGTCGTGATTCCCATCGCCACGCGTTTTCTGAGTTCGTCGATCAACTGCTTCGGCGTGCCTTTGATGCCAGTGGTGACGAACGGCTTGAGCATCTGCGCCGCCTTCCACTTCGCCTCGACTTCCGCGTCGCTCGAGCCGATGCACACCAGCAACTGCTCGGAGACGTCGATAGTGTTGATGTCGCGCGCGACGTCTTTGCAGTGCTGCTTGAGCACGTTGAACTTGTGCTCGAAGCTTTCGTAGCCGGCGGGACAGTTCCATCGGTCGGCAAACCGTGCCACCAGCTTCAGCATGATCTTCTCTCCGCTGCCGCCGATCGTAATCGGAGGATGCGGCTGCTGCACCGGCTTCGGATTGCAGATCGCTTCCTCGATCGAATAGTGCTTGCCTTTAAATGTCGCGCGCTTCTCGGTGAACATCGCCTTCATGATGTGCAGGCCTTCCTCGAACATCTTCAGCCGCGCTCCCATCGACGGGAACTGGTAGCCGTAAGCCTTGTACTCCTCGTCCATCCAGCCTGCGCCGTAGCCGATTTCCAGCCGGCCGTTGCTGATGTGATCGATCGTCGCGAGCGATTTCGCCAGCAGCGCAGGATTTCGGTACGAGTTGCAGATCACCAGCGTGCCGATGCGAATCTTCTCGGTTTTCGCCGACAGCCCCGCCATCAACGACATGCATTCGTGATGGTCGAGGTCGGGCATGCCGCGCGTCCACATGTGATCGACCAGCCAGATCGAATGGTAGCCGAGCTTCTCGCATCGATGCGCCCGCTCTTCGAGCTGATGCCACGACTGTCCGGCTTGCGGAGAGAACAGGGCGAATTGCACTTTCTTACTCATTTTGAAATTGCTCCCGTGCCTGGTTGGTGTGAGAACCTGCCGACTTTGTTTCGCACGGCGGACCGCGAAGGGTCAACCCAGCAATGAAAAGGAGGGCGCGGACTTGTGCGAAGACGCGAAATCGTGGAGAGGATAACGCCCATGAAGACTCGACGGCGCATCGCTCTTGACGTGTTGCTGGTCCTGCTTATTTCCATCGGGCTCGGCGGGGTCGCTTCAGCCAGCGACGCCGATTTCAAGGCGGTCGGTGCGCCTCGCGAGCTCAAAGGCGCGCCGGGGATCTACGAGTGGACGTTTCAAGCGACCGTCGGCAAATCGCCATTCGACAAAATCGCGCTGCATCGCCTCGCAAAGGGACCGACTCCTCCCGCGCATCCCGACGCCGTCGTGCTCTATCTGCCCGGCACCAACATGAACGGCGAAGTGGCGCTCGAGGATCCGCGCTACTCGTTCCAGGTTTACCTGGCCGAGCATGGCGTTGACGTCTGGTCGATGGATTACCGCACGCATTTCATTCCTCCGCAAACGCCGCAGAGCGATCTTTCTGAGCTGGCGGGATGGACCAACGAGCTTTTCGAATTGGACATCGATACGGCCGCGAAATTTGTCAGCGAGAAATCCGGCCGCAGTAGAATCTTTGTCGCCGGTTTCAGCCGCGGCGTCGAGTTCGCGTATCTCTTCGCCGCCAAGCACTACCCGGAGCGCGTCGCCGGAATCATCGCGCTCGATGGATTTATTCCGACCCATCCGATGCGAGCCACGCCGCTGGAGCCCGGCCAATATGCCGACGACGTCGCGGGCAAACATCTCACTTTCGACAAACGGCGCGTGTTGATGCAGATGGTGATCGACAATCCCGATCAGCCCGCGCCGATTCCCAAGTACAAGACCGCACGCGAAAACCTGGAGCACGTCATGTACGACGCGACCCCCGGCAACGGCGCGTTCGCGAATATGCCGGGCGGTTATTCCGACGCGGTTGTGCTGGCGAAACTGCTAATCGCGTACGATCGCTACTGGCCCTCGGTCCAGGACAGCGAGAACCCGTTCACGCCGCAACTGCTCGCGTCGCTCAAGGCGTCGAAGATTCCTGTGATCGCGTTCGCCAGCACCAACTTCGGCGCGCAATGGCCGGTTCAGGCTGAAGAGGCGGCGAAATCGACCGGAGCGCCCGATCCTTCGTTTACAAAGTTTGACCAATGGGGCCATCTTGACGTGTTGGCCGGGACGAAATCGGAGAATGAAGTTTTCGCGCCGACCGCCGCGTGGATCAAGCAGCATCAGAAGTAGGCGGATACTGCGGGGTCTCGGGACGCGGCGGAGCGGGGCGGCTCGGCGGAATAATCATAACCGCGGCGAGCGCCCACGCGCCGAGCGTGAGACCCGCGACGGTCCATCGAATCGTCGAGCGGCCACGGCGCGATGCGACAATCGCCGTCAAGGGTGCTAGCGCCAGATCGACAATGATCGACGTCGCGATCAGGTTCGCAGGCGGCCCCTGGTACCTCATCAGCGCGAATCCGGACGTGATGCTTAGCAGGTTGGCGATAATGGTCATCGGTTTGCGCGGCTCGACACCCTATATATAGTTGAAAACTATGGCACGCCGCGACGACGACAACCTGATGAACAAGCTTCGGCAAATGAGCGAAGAAGGCATCACCGGCTTTTTCAACGAGATCATATCGAACGACAGGATGCGCTCAAGTTTCGGGAAAGCCGGCGAACGCTTCATGGCGAACAAGCAGTCGTTCGACCGCAACGTCGAGCAGGTCCTGGACTTTGTCAATATTCCATCGAAGCGGGACGTGCGTGACCTGAAGACGCGGCTCGATCACCTGAGCTCGCAACTGTTGAACCTCAGTATCAAGCTCGATCGCATTCTCGATCAGGACGAACCCGCGAAGGCGAAACCCGCGAAAGCGATTCGACACGTGAAGAAATCCGGCTGATCAAGCGGGACGTAGGCTGCTGCCTATCTCGGCGAGGTCCGCGACAGTGCGCGGCTCGCGGCCCAGATCGGGTGCGACCATCAGCACCGCGCTGGCGGGGAGCGATTCGCGCAGCGCGCCAAGGGACACTTCCTCCCTGGTCTTGAGCGCGGCGTAGTCAGCGAGATTGCGCTTCAGTTTTTTCTTGAGCGACGGCGCGATGCGCGCAGACATCAGTTCCGCGGCGTCGGGCAGCTCCGCGAGCACACGATTCACCACCATCGCAGATACGCGCAGGCGGGCATCCGCGAGTGCGCCGATAAATTCGCTGGCCTGCGCGATTCGGCTCGACTCCGCAGTCGTGACGATCACGATTGCCGTGTCGGACGCGCGCAGCTTGTCCTGCGCGCGCGCCGCACGAGTAGAAAAGCCTTCGTACATGCCGTCGAAACTGCGCACGAAAGACTGGACGTCGCTCAGCAGATTCAGTCCCGTCACGCGATCGAACGCCGCGAGCACGGTGCGCGCCGCAATATCCACCATCCGCAACTGGCTCCGGAACAATCCGTCCGGCGCGCCGAGCAGGTTGACAGCGCGCGAGTTGAGCAGTTCGATCAGGCGGCGCGGCGCGTCGAGAAAGTCGATAGCCTCGGTCGCGGGCGGAGTGTCGAGGACCAACAGGTCGGTGGCAGGATTGGCTGCCAGCTCGAGCAGCTTTTCCATCGCCATGTAATCCGCCACGCCCGCGAGCGCGCCCGAGAGATTGCGATAGATTCGATTTTCAAGGATCGCGTCGCGCGCCGCGTCCGACATCGCGTAGTGCGCGACAATCGAATCGAAGGTGCGCTTCGGATCCAGCCGCAACGCACGCAGCCGCGCGCGATTGGAAGCGGCGCTACGTCGTGAAACGCGGATGCCGTCGAGCGAGACATCGACCGGCTCGGATGCATCCCCTTCGAGACCGAGCGCGTCGAGCAAGCGCGGCGCGGGATCCACCGTCATTACGTCGACGGCGAGTCCGAGCATCGCGGCGCGCACGGCCAGCGCGGCGCTGATCGTGGTCTTGCCGACGCCGCCGGGGCCCAGGCAGATGACGAGGCTTTGCGCGTGCAAGTCGAGCGACTTTGGATGGGAAGACTGCTTTAGATGCTCCTTCGACTTCATCGGTCGAGCAACTCCGAATCGAGCACGCGCCCCAGTTTCTCTAACTCGCCGCGGCCGATTGCCTGCGTGAACATCATCGGGAGGTTGATTGTCGGCAGACCGGCCGCATCGAATCGCGGAGCTGCGAGGGTCGCATTCTCATGCGCGGCGTTACGGCGTATCGCCAGGCGGGCGTGGCCTCCAAGCGGAGTCATCGCGGCAAGTTCCGAAGTATCGAAGAGTAAGTCGGGCACGCAGTTCATTATCGCAGCGACGGTGACGATGCCGAGGCGCTCGCGAATCGTCGCGGCGGTCTCGAGCGCCTCGCGCACCGCGAGATCTTCAGGCGTAGTCGTCATGACCGCGCCGAATCGCGTCGGGTCGGCGAGAAAGCTGTCAATCGAGTCGGCCAGTCGGTTCAGCGTGCCGGCCGGTGCGATTCCCTTCACACCCGACGAGACCGAGAGCAGCTCGACGGCGCTGCCCGACGCGGGTGCGTCGACTACTAGATAGTGATCCTCCAGCGCCGCGTCTCCCGCCATAATTCGGAGACGCTCCAGAAGTAAAAAGGCCTCGAGGCCCGGCAGCGCTGCTGTAACGTAGCCGAAGGTCCGGCTGCGGAGCATCCGGCGCGAGATGGCGCGAATGGGAACGATGCGCTCGATGAATGCTTCGAGCTCGGCGCGCGGAGTCTGCGCGATTACGTCGAGCGAATCGGTGATTTTGACGGCGGTCGAATCCCGCGGTGTCGCGCCGAGCGCCGCCGCGGCAGACAGGCGACGATCGAGGTCGGCGAGCGTGGTCGGACGCCGGCGCGACAGCGCAATCGCAAGCGCCGCCGCCACCGTACTCTTGCCGGTGCCGCCTTTGCCGGTTACGAACAAGACCCGCGGCAGCGTCATCGGCTAGAATGTAGGGCGCGGGGAGGGAGCAGTAAACCTTGAGCGAGAACAAACAGCCGGCGATCGACTCAATGCTGATCGCGATCCCGCCCGAACAGATCGTGCTGTTCAAGTCGATCGTCGAGTCTTACGACAATATCGCGACACTGCGGACAGAAGATCCCGTCCGGCACCATCTGCGGATTTACTTCTCGGCGGACTCGCGCGACGAAGTCGAGGCGATGATGGCGTCGCTCGCGACTCAGTTCTCGATCGAGCGACTCGCGTCCAGGTAAGGGTAAATCACTAATTTAATGTGAAACCCGCGGTGGGTTTCACGCTTCCTTCGGCAGGAGTGACCCCTGCACCCAGTATCAAGAGAAGATGCGGGCGGAGTGTCGATCACACTTCGCCCGTCGCCGGTTGCTTGGCGCCGATCATCTGTTATCGGCACATCCACCGATGATGATGGCGGAAGTAAGGATTGGCGCAGGCCCACGGCCGATAGTATTCGACGGTCGTGAACGGCGCGGGCACAACAGCCTCCTGGACTACCACTGGTCGCACAGGCACTGGACGCCAAACGACAACGTCGGCGCCGGCCACAGTGGGTATCGCCATCATGAGCAACCCAAACGCCGCGGCAATAGCAGTTGTGTAGAGTTTCATATGTGTCTCTCCTGATCTGAAATACGGATCGGGAGATCGGCGGTTACGAAAGCTGAATGATCGTTAATCCGGTCTTCGCGCGGTTGAGCTAAAATCGGCGGGCGGGAGTTTCTGCATGGAAATTACG
>CAWILO010000008.1:0-202401 GCA_963836955.1 uncultured delta proteobacterium
CGTGGGGGTCGCCAAATCGGAAGAACAGATAGGCAAGCGGGCCGAGGCTGCCAAACACTGCGGAAACCAGGATGAACGGAATCGCCGACGTTCCTCGCTTGCGTGCATCGAAATACATCCAGATGCTCACCAGCGTCAGCTCTATGAAGAGATCGATCATGCCAGCGATGTTGGTAAGGCTGTCGAAGGGCAACGCAAAAGCCGCTTTGCCGTCGTGAAGAAAAGCCATCACTGTAAAAGTCGCGAATCCAAGCCAGACGATTCCAATCGCCATCTGTTTTATGTTCATTGCCTCCTCCTCTCGGTCGAAGGGTCAGCTCGCTTGATCGGGTCGATTTACTCTGAAGACAAAAATCTAAGAATCGCGTCAGCGCTCTTCCCGGGCTGATCCAGCCACGACAAGTGACCTGCATTGGCTATGACCTTCGTCTTCACCGGGCCTGCGATCTGAGCCGCGAACCGCTTCATATATGAGGGTGGAACGACGCGATCGTTCGCGCCCCAAAGCAGCAGGGTGGGCATCCGCAGGCGGTGCAGCCGTTTCTCCAGGCCCCGATCGCCGAACGGCCAGATAATTCGCGCCGCCGCTTCGTTGGCCCGGAACAGTGAGATTTTCCACTCGACCTGGTCATCGTCATCGCGGGCATCAAACAGCTCTTTGTACTTGGCGAGGTCGTCCGTTTGGAGCGCGACGGAATCGTCTGGCATCAGCGCGAAGACGTCGCCGCCGGGATCTTGTACGTCGAAGATTCCATACGAGTCGCATAAGACCAGCCGGCGCACGAACCCCGGGACTAGAGCCGCGATTTCGGCGCAAAGCATCCCTGCAACGGAGTTGCCTACGATATCCGCGCCCGTCAATCCCGCGGCCTCCAACAAATCGAGCGTGGCGGTTATCCAATCAAGATGACCGTCAAGGTTCCGATATTGTGTTCCCGATCCCTGGAATCCCGGCAGCGACGGGACGATAACCCTTCGCTGCTCTGCGAGACGATCCAGGAACGGCGACCAACGCGGGCATCCGCCCAGGCCGAAAAGAACGCCAAGCGGCTCGCCGTTACCCTTCTCCCATATGCGGCACGGACCACTCGCCACCTCTACGGTCGTTTCGGTGATAGGGCTCATCGTCGCTCAGCTCCGCGCGGCGCAGTGCTTACAGGTTTGGGCCAATTGGGATGTTCCCACTCCTTTTCGAAAATGTCCTGAATCTGAGGTTTCACTTCCTGCGCGATTCTTTTCATGTTGTAACGGGCCAGCTCGCTATTCATGTTGCCGAATTGCGCCATCGCGAGAATATTTCCGACGTTCTGTGAGATGGCTACGTCGCGAAGCTTCTCCGCCACCTGGTCCGGTTCGCCGATGATCACGAAACCCTTCTCGACCATCTCGCGAAACTCGAGATGGCGCGTATCGGCCTGGGCCTGGCTTGCTACCGACCGGTTCGCAGCCGTCTGCACTTGCGAGGCTATACCCGCCCTGGCCGTAGCCTCAGTGATATAGCCCGGCGCCACGGTCCAGCGCGGGTGGACGTGCAATATGTTATTGAAGAAGTAGGTCGCCGGTTCAGAGTACAGTTTGAGAGCTTCGTCGAAGCTGTCGGCCACGCCAACAAACTGGACGATTCCGGCCTGGAACGGATTGGGAGCCTTACCGGCCTCCTTCATCTCGTTCCAATAGCCTTTGATAATTTTCTCACCGGACAAGTATCCGAAATAGGTGAGATAGCAATAGACGTAGTCATGCAGCGCGCAGAATCGCCAGGTTTCGATCGAACCGCCCGCCGGTATCCATATAGGTGGATGAGGATCCTGGACCGGCCGCGGCGTGATGTTCACATAGCGCTGCTGGTTGAAACGCCCTTTGAAGGAGAACGGCTCCTTATTCTTCCATGCCGCCACGATAAGGTCGTGAGCTTCATAGTAGCGGTCGCGCAGTTCGCTTGGATTAGTGCCGTACACGTAACAGGTGTCCATCGGTGTGCCGACCGGGAAGCCAGCGATTACTCGCCCCCCGCTGATACAATCCAGCATCGCAAACTCTTCGGCGACCCTTTGCGGAGGGTTGTAAAGAGCGAGCGAATTGCCGAGCACCAGCAGCATCGCGTCGCGCGTGCGTCGTGCGAGTGCGGCGGCCATCAGGTTGGGAGATGGCATGAGCCCATAGCCGTTGCCGTGATGCTCATTCACGCCGAGCATGTCGAAACCCACACTGGCAGCATACTCATGTTCGTCGAGCGTATCGCTGAAGTCCTGGCATAGCAGAACCGGGTCAAGCAGCCTGGTATCGAAATTGACCCAGACCGATTCGTTGGTTTTGGAGAAATCGCTCGGCAGATGCCGATAAGACATCAGATTGAAGTTTCCGATTCGCATCCATTACTCCTGCGCGGCAGTTTCGGACTTAGTTCGAGTACGCGAGAGCTGCTCCGAGCGAATGCCCGGAGCAGCTCTTGTGGCCATTGATTCGTGGTTGACGATCTACCTGGCTGCCGCCGTAAAGGACTCCACGCCGATCTTCCCGTTGCGCAGCAGTTGGCCAGGGGTCGCGCCAGTGCACTTACCGTCCTCGAAAGTGATTTGACCGTTGACGATGGTCCACCGGTAGCCTTCCGAACGCTGGATGCGTCGCCACTCGTTCGCCGGGAAGTCGTGGATGGTTTCGAACTCCCACTCGGGCGTGCGTTTCAGAGTTTTGAGGTCGTAGACTACGACATCGGCAGGCGCTCCCTCACGCAGGAAGCCGCGATCGACGAAGCCTGCTGCTTGCGCCGGTAGATAGCTCAGATGGTAGTGGGCCTCTTCCAGTGACACCTTGCCCGTATCGCGCACGAGCCAAGTCAGGAAGTCGGTTGTATAGGAGCCGCCGGTGAAAAATTTGGTGTGGGCTCCCCCGTCCGAAACTCCGGCTATCATGTAAGGGTCGCACATTAGTGGGCCGACCTTTTCGGCGTCATAACTGGTCGCGGCGCCGGTTCTGAACACGACCTTAAGGTCTCCGGCAACGGCGAGATCGAGCATCGCATCGTTGGGATGCTTGCCCTCTTCTTTCGCGATGTCGCTGATCTTGCGGCCGACGTATTTCTCTAGTTCCGGATGTCCCGGAGTGGTCGCGACAGTCAGATTCTCGGGAATCGATCCGCCGCCGATGGATAGGAGCATTTTGTATTCAGCGCGCATTTGCTCGCGTGTGGCGGGGTCCGACAGCTTCTGGAGCTTGTCCTCGCGATTTCCTTGCGTCGCGTGGTTCCACGCCGGGCTCGAATCGTACAGGTTCCAATGCTCGAGGCTGAACGAGAACCACGTCCGCACGTTTGCGCCCTGACCGTAGATTCGCAGTCCGCGTTCGTTGCAAGAGTGAACCCAGTCCAGCTCGCTGGTGTGGAAGGTAGGCACGTCATCGAGCACCGCGATCGCATTGTGCAGGATCGGCCGTTGCGCCACTTCGGCGAGTTTCTCCAGGAAGGCGCGGTCACGGCTCCTGATATCATCACGCTCGTGTATAGGATCTCCGCCCTGTGCCTGTGTGATCTGGATAAAGCCCTCGTCACGATCGCGCAGCACTTCTGCGAGCGCCAACACGTCTTCGTCCGCCATGCAGTCGGTCGGCATCGGAGTGCCATCGAAATCCGCTTGCAGTGAGTGCGCGCCGAGGCGCTGGATCGAGAATCCGCAGGCGCCGGCGTCCATCGCCTCGTTGAGCAGGCGCTGCATCTCTTTACGCTCGGCCGGCGTCGCCGGGCGGCTCTTTGCCGCTTCCATTCCCATCACATAAACCATCAACGGTGAGACCGGAACATAGCTCACGATGTTCACGCCCTTGGGCAGGCGCTCCAGGTTCTCCAGCCATTCGGGGAATGTTTCCCAGCGCCACTTCATGCCTTCCTTCATCGATTCGTACGGGATCTGCTCGGTTCGCGTCATCATCATCATTGAACGTTCGCGATCCGCCGCCTTCACCGGGGCAAACCCGAAGCCGCAGTTGCCGAGCACCAGCGAGGTCACGCCATGCCATCCGGAGATCGTGCAGTACGGATCCCAGTGAATTTGCGCATCGTAGTGGGTGTGCAGGTCGACGAAGCCCGGCGCGACGACACATCCGGTTGCGTCCAGCGTGCGTCCCGCGGTCGCGTTGCGAATACGGCCGATTTTGCGGACCCTTCCATCCTTGATGCCCACGTCGGCACGGAAACGTGGCAGCCGGGTGCCGTCGACTACTGTCCCACCGCGAATAATCAGATCGTATTCGGCCATAGTGTTCTCCTCCCTGCGTCTTTTGCGCTCAGTTTGAGATTTACTCAAAACATAGTGGAGTGCCCACGAAAAAGTCAAGCGCAAACTAAGCCTAGAGCCGTCCGTTCCGAGCGTGGCGCGCGTTTGGAAAGTCCGTCAAGCAGTTTGATTATTTCTCAAGGTGTTCATGGGGCCGTCAACAGACGTAGTGACAAGCGCGCGCCACACCGCACGGGAGCTTAGGAATTCGCTGAAAGGGTCGCGCCCGCCTTGAAATGACGCCGCGGGCGGGCGTTCCTACGCCGGTCCAAGCAGAGGATCGCGCACCAGGACTCCATCTGCGTAGAGCTCGCCGATTTGCTCGTCTTTCATTCCGAGCACTTCGTGGAGGATTTTCTCGTTGTCCTCGCCGAGCCGCGCGGATCGAATCTCGGTCCGATCTGGCCATGCGGAGAACTTCACTGGCAATCCAGGAATCGCGACCCTGCCGAGGATCGGATCTTCGATCCATCGAACGGTCTTGCGCTCGTTCAGATGCGGATGGCGCATCGCCTCGTTCAGCGTGAGCACGGGTGCGCAGGGCACGCGCTCTCTTTCAAGAACGGCGATCGCATACTCGCGGGTCTCGAAACCCGCAAACCAGTTCTTGATGATCGCTTCGAGGTCGGCGCTGTTTCTCGCCCGCTGGCGCGCGCTTACAAAGCGAGGGTCCTTAGCCAGCTCCGGCATCCCGAGCGCTTTGACCACCTGCGGCCATTGATGCGGCACCGCGCAGATAAAAACGTATCCACCGCCGCAAGGGTAAATGCCAGCGGTGGCCCCGGTCGGAGGAATGCTACCGGCGCGGCTCGGCTGGAACTTGTCGCCACGCAGCGCGATCATCGGCACGTTCGCCTCATGCATGTGGAAATAGGTGTCGAGCAGCGATGCGTCGAGATGCTGCCCCTCGCCGGTGCGGTCGCGATGGATTATCGCGAAGCCCACTGCCATTGCGGACGCCACTCCCGTCGAGACGTCGCCGATCGCCATAGTCGTCATTGACGGCGCGCGATCCTTCTCGCCCACGCCGTCGGTGACTCCCGCATACGCCTGCCCTATGTAATCGTAACCGGCTCGCGTGGAGAGCGGCCCGGTCTGTCCCGCCATCGAAATCGAGCACATGATGATCTTCGGATTGACGCGTTTCAGATCCTCGTAGGCAAAGCCCATCCGTTTCATCACGCCCGGCGCGAAGTTCTCGACCACTACATCAACCTTGGGCACCATCGACATCACAAGCTGCCGCGCGGCAGGTTTCTTCATGTCGAGCGCGACGCTCAGCTTGCTGTGATTGTGTTGCAGATAGTAGCTGCTGTGCGTCGTGTGTTTATCCTTCTCATCGAGCGGCTTCAGTCCTGCCCCTCGGGTTCGATCGCCCCCCGGCGCAATTTCGACCTTTATGACCTCGGCACCCATCTCTGCGAGGACGCTAGTGCATACCGGCCCCGCAACGAATTGCGTGAAATCCAGGACCCGGTAGCCTTCGAGCATTCGTGGTTTATTCGACATTACGAAACCTCTCTGGGAGTGTCGGCTGACGTAGGCTTTATCAGTCGGCCCGCTTCCACTGAATCAGCGTATGGCCTTCCTGATGGTCTTCGAAGACCGCTTCCACTGCGGAACCGATTGCCACTTCTTTTCGCGGGTCGCCGAGTAGATTGCCTACCATCCTGACGTTTCCTGCGTCCGGCAGCTCGACTAGCACGATCACGTACGGGCACGCACTCTTGAGCGCGGGATGGACCGGATGCCAGACGCGCTGCCAGCTGTAGACCCGACCGCGGCCGGATACTTTATGCCATCCAAGGTCGGTGGAGCGGCAATGGTGGCATATCCATTCGGGTCCGAACTGAAACGTCAGGCAATCGCGGCATCGTTGCACCACGACTTCGTGCCGATGCGCCGCTTCCCAGAATTCCTTGTCCAGACCGTCGCGCGCGGAGCGAGGAGTGGGTAATCCAGCCGGCAGATAAGGTTCCGATCGATTTGGTGTTTGGCTCATCGCTTCATCTGCGCAGAATCAGATCGCTGACCGGTGTCACCATCGGTCCCGACGCAACCAGCGCTATCTCGGCATCTTTGACCTGACACGTGGACGTGCCGCGAACCTGGCGCACAGCCTCCAGCACCAATTCGAGTCCGTGCATATAGCATTCGGCCAGATTGCCGCCGCTGGTGTTCAAGGGAAGCTTGCCATCTGGCCAGGAAAAATTCTCGAATGTGCAGAACTCGTTGACCTCATCAGCGGAGCAAAAGCCATGCTCGACCAGGCTCATCACCACTCCGCCGGTGAAATTCTCGTACGACTGGAGCGTGTCGACGTCCTTCGGCCCTATACCGGCCATCTCGTAGAGGCGCGGCGCGAGCGTTTTGAAATTCGACGTCGCGTAGTCCGGTTGATTATGCGCGGACGCGTTCTGCCGATAGTCCGACCCCTGCGCCGCCGCCATCAGGTATGCAGGTCTTTGTTTCAGGTCACGCGCACGTTCCGCGGAGGTGAGAATGACCGCCGCCGCGCCGTCGTTCTCGAGACAGCAATCGAACAAATGAAACGGTTCAACGATCCAGCGCGACTCGTAGTAAGCCTCGCGCGTGAGTGGCCGCCCATGCATCACGGCGCGCGGATTGAACTGCGCATGATGGTAAGAGGCCAGCGCCACAGCGGCGAACGCATCCTGCTTTACGTGATGGTCGAACATGAAGCGTTGGACCTTCATCGCAAACATCTGCGCAGCGGACATGAGCCCATAGGGCAGGGTATAGGCGGCCGGCCCGGAGATGCTTGGCGCGCGGCTACCCTGTCCGAACCGTCCGAATTGGCCCTGCGCGAGAGCGCGGAAGACTACGACATTTTTCGCGTAGCCCGCCGCGACCCCGGCAGCGGCATTGGCTACCGCGCCCGATCCTCCTCCTCCACCGCCTCCCCAAAACATGTTGGCGAAGCTGAGATGAGGGATGCCAAGCGCCGTTGCCAGACGCGAAGCGTCGTTGCGATCGTCGGCGTACGATGCAAAGCCGTCGATGTCGGTTACCTTGATCCCGGCGTCGTCCGCCGCCTTGATGATGGCCTCGCACGCGAGCCGGAATTCGCTGACCGGGGCAGTGCCGCGCTTGTAATAAGTGGTTTCGCCGATTCCAGCGATCGCCACCTTGTCCTTGATGGTTTCCAAGTTCAATTCGACTCGTGTGGCCTCTAGTTGACCGCGGTCTGGCGGCGCTTGAGCAATAGATCCACGTCGAACTTGAAAATCCTGGCAGCATTCATTCCCAGGATTTTGTCGCGGCTCTCTTCCTTGAGGCCGCCCATCTCGCGCTCGATCGCTTCAGCCGAATGCGGCCAGGTACCCTCGGCGTGCGGATAGTCGTTCGCCCACATGAAGTTGTCTACCAGGTTCCACGTCTCCGCGAGCTGAAGGCCGGCAGGATCCTCCTGGAACGTCGCGCCGCCGTTGCTGCGGAAGTACTCGCTCGGCAGCTTCTTGAGCTTTGGTTGAACCCACAAATGATGCTTGCGATATGCCTCGTCCATCGCAGTCAAGGCCCAGGGCACCCATCCGATTCCGGATTCCACAGCGGCGAACCTGATTTTTGAAAATCGCTCAAGTACGCCCGAGGCGCATATGTTCGCGACCGGCTCGATGGTTGGCGCGAGTGAATGAGAGACGTAGTTGACTATCGCGCCGCCGGCCTTGCGTGCGGCGCGTGGATCGCGGCCCGTCGAGACATGGAACGTGACCGGGATATCGCAATCCTGGATCACCGCCCACATCGGATCGAAATCGACGAAATTGTAGTTCAGGTCGCGTGCGTCGTGCGCTCCGAACACCGGCTTGCAGGGCAGCGTGACCGCGCGAAAGCCAAGCTTGGCAACCCGCCTGATCTCTTCGATCGCGAGATTGACGTCTGCCGTCATAATCGATGCCACCGGCGACATGAAATCGTTGTACTTGCCAAATGTTTCCCACGCCCAATCGTTCCAGACGCGGCATTGGGCTGCGCCGAATTCGGCGTCGCGTGTCCACCACATCTGCAATCCCTTGTTGGGGAAAATGATCTCGGCGTCGATGCCGTCGCGGCGATGGTCGCGGATCCGATCGAGCGGATCACGCCCCGCTTTCCCGCGCACCCGATCTTCGCCGTCCGCCGGAACTGGAGAATCAAGCCTGGTGCGGACGCGCGAACGCATGCCGCCCTCGGTGACCATCCACTTCTCGCCCTTTTCGTCGACTTCTTCGTGCGGAAGACGGTCGCGATATTTCTTGTCCATCCGCTCGAACCACAAATGGCCGGGTTCGTTCGCGTGGGTGTCGGCCGAGATCATCAGGTACTTGCCTGGGTCGTCAGGATGCGCGGTGCGGCGCCATCCTTGATGTCCCGGAGTCTCGAGGCGATACCGGTTTTTCTCATCCACCGTGATGTTCGCTGTTTCGCTCATGCTGCATTCTCCGTTGCCTGGTTGCTGCGATACGAAGTAACGCGCTCGGGTTTGAGAATAGTTCAAGAATACTTTACCTTCAAGCGAAACTACGATTGGAGTTCAAAATTTCGACGATGGAAAAAATAGAGTTCGGATCGGGTATACCGTCGGCCAAAGAAATCCCGCAGTTCGCACGCTATGTCGAAGACTTGGGCTACGATTATCTGTGCAGCGGCGAGCACATGATGTTCCACGGGCCGATCACGAATTCGCTGATCAGTCTTTCCGCGGCGGCCGGCGCGACCAGCAAGATCAAGCTGATGAGCAGCATCGTACTGCTGCCGCTGTACAACCCGACGGTGTTGGCGAAGATGACCTCGGTTCTCGACGTCGTCTCGAACGGCCGCTATCACCTGGGAGTCGGTATCGGCGGAGAGTTTCCCAAGGAGTTCGAGGCCTGCGGAGTGCCGATCAAGCAGCGCGGCTCGCGCTCGAACGAGGCTTTGGAAGTAATCACGAAGCTCTGGACGCAGAAAGACGTAACCTTCGAAGGGAGATACTCAAAATTTTCAGGCGTAACTATCGCGCCTGCTCCGGTCCAGCAGCCCCATCCCCCCATCTGGGTCGCGGGACGTAAGGAGCCCGCGATGCGCCGCGCCGCGATCTATGGGGACGGATGGCTGCCGTACATGTACACACCCGAGATGGTGCGCAACAGCCTCGAGAAGATTTCGAAGTTCCGGAAAGAAGCGGGCAAAGACATGAGCGATTTCAGTCGAGGGCTTTTCATATTCACGTCGATTTATCCCGATCGCGACAAGGCTCTTAAGCAGGCGGCCGCGATACTTGGCAGGGGCTACGCGCAGGATTTTTCGAAAATAGCTGGCCAGTACACTCTGGCCGGCAGTCCCGACGACTGCCGCGAGAGGATCACGGAATATATAGACGCGGGAGTCCGAACGTTCGTCATAACCTGGGCGTGCCGTCCCGAAGATGTTCAGCAGAATATGAAGCTGATGGCCGAAGAAGTCGCTCCCGCCTTCAAGGCGGGTCATTGAGTCATTGCACGGGTCCGCGGTCGCATGACCCTCGTTTCCAGGCCCGATTATCGATTCGTCTTGATTGCGCTCTGCTCGTGCAGGCTCTCAATCTCGTTCGTTTCAAATCCCAGCTCTTGAAGCACTTCGTCAGTATGTTCTCCCAGCATCGGCGCATGGCGGCGAATTTCGGCTGGGGTGTGCTCGAACTGGATCGGATGGATCGGCTGCAGGTAGGTTCCCGCAACCGGATGCTCACCCTGCCAGATAATACCCGAGCCCCGAATCTGTGGATCATCGCAAAGATTCTCCGGCGTGTTGACTGGCGCGCAGACAGCATCCAATTCTCGCAGGATCGTCAGCCATTCTTGCGTCGTTCGGGAAACGAACCCATCCTTCAGTTCGTCGTACTGTTCCCGCAGGTGCGCGATCCGGTCGGGCATCGTCCTGAAACGCGGATCATCCGCCAGTTCCGGCTTTCCGATCGCAGTGACCAGCCCCTTCCACTCTGCATTCGACATACAGGCTGCGAGTACGTAGTCGTCGCGCGTTTTGTAGATCAGGCGAGCGTCCGCGATGGTACCGGCAGCGGTCGGTGCCGATGAAGGTCTGGTTCGACATAACGTCAGGCCACCAGAACGACAGCATCGCGTTGAGCATGTCCACGCGAACGTGTTGACCCTTTCCGCTCCGCTCACGCGCGAGCAGCCCAGCCGTGATGGCTTGCGCGACCGTGAGCGCGGTCACCTTGTCGACAATCGCGCTCCTCACCATGCAAGGAACCCCCGTGTCAGGATCGCGCTGCGTGCCTGCAATGCCTGCGACGCCCTGGATCACAGTGTCGTATACTCTTTGCTTCGAATACGGGCCGTCGCTGCCAAAGCCACTCACCGACACGAAGATCAAGTCGTCTCGAACCTTCCGCAGGTCGTCGTATCCAAGGCCAAGCCGGTCGACCACGCCCGGCCGAAAATTCTGTACGACGACATCGCAGCTCTTCACGAGCCGGCGGAAAGCGGCAATGGCCGCCGGCTTCTTCAGGTCCAGCACAACCGACCTCTTGTTGCGGTTGGTGCTTAGGAAAGCAGCTGAAATCCCGCCGCGTGCGGAAGTCGAGTAGCGAATCTGGTCACCTTGCGGTGACTCCACCTTGATGACGTCCGCACCCTGATCGCCGAGCAGCATCGTGGCAAAGGGCCCGGTGAAGTTGGCGCCGAACTCGAGGATTCGATATCCAGCGAGCGGTCCTGTACGAAGACTTTGTTTCAAGGAGCCAGAGACTCTAGGTCTACCCACGGGCAGCCTCCGATCTACGTATGCCGATGAACTCAAATTGAGTAAACTTCAATTTTAATTTTTTCTTATCGCTTTTTCCGACCCGAGCGCAACAAGATCGAGTCCGCTAGTCGCAGAATCCGACCACGCAACGCCCAATCGCACAGACTCGGCCGGATCTTGAATTCTTCTCAAAATGGTTTAGCGTGTGGGCAAACCAGGCTCGGCGTCCTGCAAAGCCGAGTACCGAGTTAGGCGGTTCACTGGAGGGTGTAAATGCTGTCCGCGTATCGCGTGCTTGACCTTACTGATTACCGAGGCAATCTGGCCGGCCTGTTACTCGCAGCGCTAGGAGCCGAGGTCATTGCGATTGAACCACCGGGCGGTTCCAACTCACGCAGGATGGGTCCATTCATCGCTGATCAACCGGGGCCCGAGCGCTCTCTTATCCACTGGTCGTATAACCGTGGGAAAAAGAGCGTCCTGCTGGATCTCACCAGCGCTGCGGACCTTCAGCGCTTTCTTACGTTGGTGCGAGGCGCCGATGTGGTGCTCGAGTCGTTTGCCCCCGGGCATCTGCGCTCGCTGGGCTTGGATTTTTCCGTGCTGGCTGAGTGCAATCCCGCCTTGGTGCACACTTCCATAACCGCATTTGGATCGGAAGGACCTAAGGCGAACTGGGCAGCCACCGACCTTATCCTCATGGCGGCAGCTGGCGTTTCGATGCTCGCGGGAGATGCGGACCGCGCACCGGTTCGCATCAGTCTTCCACAAGCCTGGCTGCACGCAGGCGCTGAGGCGGCAGGCGCAACACTGATCGCACTGCATGAACGGGTGCGCTCCGGTCTTGGTCAACACGTAGATGTTTCGGCACAGCAAGCTGCGATGCTGGCCGCCCAGGCACAACCCCTCGCGAATCCTAATGGAGTAAAGCCCCCGGATCGCGCAGGAGGTGGCGCAAAGGTCGGCCCGATCAACCTTCGCTTCGTTTATCCCGCGGCGGACGGTCATGTCGTCGTATCGATTATGTTTGGGACGATGGTCGGACCGTATATGCGCCGCCTCTTCGAATGGATCTGCGAAGATGGACTCTGTGACAAAGCGACTCGTGACAAAGACTGGATCGAATACGGGATGCTGTTGTTTACGGGCAAAGAGCCCATTTCTGAGTACGAGAGAATAATTGAGACGATAGCGCGGTTCACCGCGACCAAGACGAAAGAAGAGTTGTTCGAGGCTGCAACAGCGCGGCGGCTGTTGATCGCTCCAGTCGCGAATGCGCGCGACATTCTGGAAAATCAGCATCTGGCGGCTCGTAAGGTTTGGGAGGCTATCGAGGCCGGTCCCTTCCGGCGTGTCATCAGGGTGCCAAGCCGCATAGCGGTATTTTCCGGCGCACCGCAAGCGACGAAGTTGGGGCCGGCGCCGCGGTTGGGCGAGCACACCGCCGATGTGCTTTCGCAGCATCGAAGCTTGCCGACGCCTCTAGGCGGTATTAACAAAGCGAGCTCGGACCCGCCGCTGTCCGACTTGAAGATCTTGGACTTCGCGTGGGTCATGGCCGGACCCTTGGCTACACGCGTGCTCGCCGACTACGGAGCAACCGTGGTCCGCGTCGAGTCGATCCATCGCCAGGACTTGATTCGCGCACTCTCGCCCAGGATCGATGGTAATCCGTCGCCCGAGCACTCGGCTCCTCAGCAGAATTTCAATGCCGGCAAACTGGGTTTGACGCTGAACCCAAATGCGCCGGAAGGCCGAAAAGTCGTGCTCGACCTAGTGCGATGGGCCGACGTGGTGTTCGATTCATTTGCGCCCGGGGCGATGGCGGCATGGGGCTTCGACTACGAATCGTTTCGCAGGATCAACCCGAAGATCGTGCAGGTCAGCAGTTCGCTGATGGGCCAGTCCGGCCCTCTCGCAAAGTTTGCCGGCTTTGGCAACTTGGGCGCCGCTCTGAGCGGTTTTTACGAGGTCACGGGCTGGCCGGATCGTGAACCTGTCGGACCGTTCGCCGCCTACACTGATTCGGTGGCTCCCCGATTTGCCGTGCTTTCAATCCTGGCCGCACTCGAACACCGCCGTCGGACGGGCGAAGGACAGTTCGTTGACCTCTCACAAGCCGAATCCGCGCTCCACTTCTATACGCCCGCGCTGCTCGAATTTCAGGTGAACGATCGTGTGATGAGCCGTATGGGCAATGCGGATCCATATTGCGCTCCGCATGGGAGCTACCCGGTGGCTGGCCAGGATCGCTGGATTGCGCTTGCGTGCGAGACCGACCAGCATTGGCAGGCGCTATGCCTTGAGATGGACCGCCCCGATCTGGCGAGAAACGCAAGCCTGGGGACGATTGAAGGGCGAGTCGCGCGGTCGGAGGAGCTGGACCAAATCGTCTCTGAGTGGACTGCCTCAGTTGACGGAGGCCAACTCGAAGCGAAGCTACAGGCTCGCGGTGTACCAGCGCATCGGCTGCAGACCAGTGCCGATCTATCGCTGGACCCACAACTCGTTCATCGTCATCACTTCCTCACGGTGCCGCACCCTCTCATCCCCAAAGTCGTCATCGAGGGTACGCGCTTCCAACTCTCACGCACCCCTGCGCGCATCGAGCGCGGAGGACCAACCTTGGGGCAGCACATTCACGAGGTTCTGGGCGGCATCCTCGGCTATGATGACGATCGCATTGCGGAGATTGTCGCCTCGGGAGCGCTCGAATGAGTTTGAGAATTAATCAAACCCCTCTAATCAAAAAACGAACCGCTAAGCAACGAGTGTAGTTTGCAACTGCCGCAGCGGCGATTCCGATGCTAATCGAGCCGGTGGTGTTGGCCGTTGACAGTTTCTCATAGCGTTTGATACGAAAAAGACATCCATGAGTTGAGAGATACTCAAAAGATGCAAAGCACGCTCCCTCTGATCGGAGAGATCACATGAGCAAAGTCGGAAACATCCTGGATCTGGACGGCCGCGTCGCGCTGGTCACCGGCGCCGGGCAAGGCGTGGGACGCCAAATCGTATTGCACCTGGGTTCATATAACGCCGGCGGCGTGATCGTGAACGATTTCTATCGCGAACGTGCTGAGGCTGTAGCGGCAGAAGTATCGGAGTTGGGCGTAGATGCGATGCCCGCGCAGACGGATGTCGGTGACTTCAAAAGCGTGCAGACGATGGTCGACGCAGCCAGAAAAAAATTCGGACGGATTGACGTGCTCGTGAATAATGCTGGAAATTTCGGGCCCAATCCTTCGGCCGTTTCTTTCTCCAAGCCTTTCTACGAAACCGAACCAGCCGACTGGATTCCATGGCTCAACGTCAACATGTACGGAGTTCTCAATTGTACTCGCTGCGTGCTTCCGCTGATGAAGGAAAACCACCAGGGCAGCATCGTGACCATCATTTCCGACGCCGGTCGCTATGGTGACGCCGGTTCCGAGGTTTACGCCTTTGCAAAAGCCGGTGCAGCCGGGTTCATGCGCTCGGTTGCGCGCGGAATGGCCCGCCACGGGATCCGCGCGAATTCGGTGGCTATTGCAACCACGCGAACGCCCACACTTGAACAAACTCTCAAAGACGAAGAACGAACGAAGAAGATGCTCCGTTTGTATCCTCTCCGTCGCGTGGGCGAGCCCACCGATGTGGCCAACATGGTGCTCTTTCTCGCATCCAATGCCTCGAGCTGGGTGACGGGTCAAACCTATCCCGTCAACGGCGGCTTCACTTTCAGCCTCTGAAAAGAGGGAGTTTGATTCCATGCCCTACGAAACCGTTCTGCTCGATCTCAAGGAAAGCGTCGCGACGGTTACGCTTAACCGCCCCGAGAAGCTCAATGCGCTCAACTATCAGTTAGTGTCCGACCTCGATGCGGCATTGACCCAACTTGAAGCCGACGACGGCGTGCGCGTCATCGTAGTTACCGGCGCGGGTCGGGCATTTTGTGCGGGAGCGGATCTGACAGGAGTGTCGCCAGGAGAGGCGTCTCGTATGGGAGCGCTCCTCAAGCGGATGATTAGGCCGTGGAACATGACCAAGCCAGTCATCGCTGCGATCAACGGCGCCGCTGTCGGCGGAGGAATCACGATTCCGATGATGTTCGACATTCGCATCGCCGCTGAGAGCGCCCGGATTGGCTTTGTTTTCGCACGGCGCGCTGCAATGCCGGAACTGTTTTCGACGTTCTTTCTGCCGCGACAAATCGGACTTGCCAAGGCTAGCGATTTACTGCTCTCGGGACGTATCTTTGGTGCGCAAGAGGCCTTGCAGCTTGGCATCGTCAGTCAGGTGTGGCCTGATGCCGAGTTACGCCAGCGAGTGTGGGCTTTCGCCGTGGACATCGCTCAGAATACCGCGCCGATTTCGGTCGCGATGACGAAGCGGTTGATTCACTTGCAGCTCAGCGAACATTCCACTGAACGAGCCGATGATCTCGAGGTCAAGGCCATGAACTATGTCAGGGCGCTACCGGACATTTCTGAAGGTGCGAAAGCCTTTATCGAAAAGCGCGCGCCAAAATGGCAGGGCAAGCCCTCGCACGACATGCCGGATTTTCTGCCACCATTCAAATAGGCTCCCATCGATTGCCTTAGTAGGCCTCCCGATCGAGATCTGATGCGCTGGCGCCACGCGATGCGGTCTGCGATTGAGACAGGGTGGGTTGCTCTTTTGAAACATACACGAGGTCCTAGGTATGCTTAGTGACTGGCCTTTTGGGCTGCAGCCTGAAATCGCTGGTGTCGACGTAACTAAGACTCCTGAGCATTTCTAGAACTGCGACTGAGGCCGGTGATCGCGACCGAGATGCCGGCGACCTCGAGACCCGTGTCTCGAACGGCCATGCACTAGGCAGCAGCCAGAAAAGACCAGGCAAAAGCTTCGAAAACCGGGAAGGGTTGCTATTCGCGGAAGACAAATCCATCGCCCTCGTCACGGGCGTTGTGCCTTGTCACCGCCCGAATTGCGGATGGGCGCGTAGAAGTTAATCAGATTGCCGTCGCGAAACATCATTGACCTGTTTCCCTATGATTGGTTGGTAGGTTCAAGAACGATCTCGCCGACGAGATCCCGAATCATCGCATGTTCGCGGTCGACATCCTCGACCTCGAAGTCCAGCACGACCGATCGATTGGATGCCGCAGTTGTCGCGTGCGAACCATGCAAATCCATCGTGGTCTGGCTCGAGATCGCGAGCGAAGACCCAATGACCGGAGACTCGACGTAAGCTTCGTGCAGGATTTTCGGCGTAATGCCGGTTAGTTCACGATAGAAGCTGGTCAGGGCGCCTACATCTTTGGTGAAGATCCTGGTGAACGTTAGCTTCATGACACTCTCCTTCTTCTCGAACTGTCCTCTTTCAAAGCTTCCTCGACTAACATTGATGTCACAACTATTCTCTCGGGCAATATTTTCTTGCATTGAGGTCAATAATGGATCTGAACCGGGTGAGCTTATTCGTCCGCGTCGTGGAGGCCGGCAGCTTTACCAAGGCCGCCGAAGAGATCGGAATCACCACTTCAGGAGCGAGCAGAGCGTTGGCGCGACTCGAAGAGGATCTCGGGATCAGGTTGTTGCAACCACTCGCAAGTTGAGCCTTACAGCGGCTGGCCGCACTTACTTCGATCAAGTACGCGGCGCGCTCGCACAGGTCAGGGAAGCGAGCACAGCCGCAAGCGAAATGGGTGAGGAACCGCGTGGCAACCTACGGGTTACTGCGCCACCCGCGATGGTTACTGTGTTGATTCCGTTCCTTGCTGAATTTCTCCGGCGTTACCCAAGAATTTCCATAGAACTGTTATCGTCGCAGAGGATCGAGGACCTGGTAGAGCAGAGTATCGATCTAGCGGTGCGCATCGGCCGCCTTAGAGACTCCTCGTTGATCGCCCGCCGAGTCGGGCGCATGGTCACCGCACTGTTCGACAGCAAACGGCACGTCAAGAGTAACGGCTCGCCCAACAAGCCCAGTGATCTCGCGAAGCACAATTGCATTCTGTTCAGAGGGCACGGAGGCAAAGACACCTGGCGGCTCAGCGACGGCACGCGACAGGTAACAGTCGAAGTCGGCGTAATCGGGGTAGATGAAATCCCCTACCTGCATCAGGCGATTCTCGCAGGCATAGGTATCGGATCGATGTCTTTCTTTCGAGTTCGCGGTCAAAAGACCTCGTGCGCATCCTCCCGCGTTACACATCGGGAGACTTGCCCATCAGCTTGGTTTCGCCGAGCAAGAGGTTGGAGCCGGCGCGCGTCGTGCTGCTCCGCGATTTCCTGGCGGACAACCTCTCCGCCTTGAGCTGGCGCGCGTGAGATAACGTCTTTTTGGCGTAACAGCTAGGAGCCGAGTCCATCCGTTTTCCGGGCACGGCTACTCAGCGTCCTGCAGTCTCCGCCACACCTCGTCTGGGATCATCGCGGCACCGTCCTTACCGGTCGCCTCGATTGTCGCAGCCAAGGAAGTCGCGGAACGCAGCCCGAGGCGAGACCTCGGCCGCCAAGGCGACCTGACCCTTCCCTGCTCAAGGCGATCGTACGCGGCTTTCGCTGGTTCCAGCCTCGGGCAGCACCACTTCAATCCGAGAGATCGCGCCAAACGGGAAGGCGTCTATGACAGCTACGTTAAACGCCTCATCCCGCTGGCACTGCTCGCGCCCGAGATTGTCCAAGCGTATGTGATGGATCACAGCCTGCAACGCTCACTGCCGAAGCGCTCAAACACAACGCCCCGCTCCCGCTGGATTGGACGAAACAGCGACAGATCCTACGAAGCGGATGATTGACCACTGACCAGCGTTCGTTCTCGGCTCGTGCTCCGGCGCGCCAGCTCTACCACCCCAGTTCTCCGTAATTGAATTCCGGGTTAGTCCAGCCCTTGGACAACCTGAGCTCGTTGGACGGAATTTCTCGACCCAGCCGCATTCTCGAGACACTGGAATTTCTCCAGAGCAGATGATCGATCGGAAAGAGTCGCGGACGGAAGGGCTGCTCCTGTCGAAGGTTTAGCTGATGACCGAGGGCGGGATCTCCTTCCAGATCCATCGGCTACGGAATCGGCAGAGCGACAACAGAAAGGATCGAACGCACGAGCCTCGGCATGCCGGGAACGCTACACGACCCATGCCAAAACTCTAGACTTTCCGGCGCGTTCGGAGTTTTTAGTAGTCACAGGTGTGAACGGTGGACTTCTCCATTTCACCAAATAACTTTGCTCAGTGGATTCCTCTATTTCGCGGCTTACCGACTTGGTGGCAGCTCGCGATCGTCATTGCTCTAACGGCAGTAGTGAGTGTTTACATTGGCTGGGTATGGGCGAGGAGAACCGATGCAACAGAGATCAAGGCCAAGGATGCAACCATCGAGACCCTAAAGACGAAGATTGAGTTTTCGTCTCTTGCCATACAAACCGCACCAGAGTCATGGCCGAGGCTCGATGCGACCAGGCGCCGTCAAATTGCGAACACCCTTCGAGTTCTTACGCGTTCAGAAAACCGCCTTTACGATGTATCCATTCAAAGTTTGTTTCAGTCTGACTGTCACGATCTAGCCGTGGATCTTCGCGATGCGATTCAAGAAGCAGGACTGAGGACGCTCTTGATTGACAATGTTATGCGAAGGGCTAGCGACTCGGGGATAAGAATCGAAGGCAATCGGACTGATCCAATCTTCCAAAAGCTTATCAAAGCATTGGATCAGGTCGGACTACCTTGCAAGGTAAAAAATGAGGACGGCTATCATTTGGCTCTGAGGATAGGACGGCGATCATAATTTACAAGTGGTCGCGGCTTGACAACTGCAAGCACTCCACGCATCACGGCTTGGCGCTGCGCGCCTTCGACCCCAACGACTCAGGGCGACCGCGCCGAGGTGGGTCGCGTTGCAGACGAGACATTTTCCAGAGTTCGGTGGAGCGGTAGTTTTTGGCGGCGGCGTGCGACTCTGGCGCTGCGATTCATTTGGAGCGCTTTTCAATCATTTCACGGCGGACTTCGATGTCATATGGGGCTGGTGCGCCGGGGCACAACTCCCGGAGCCACTGCTTGCTAATCAAATCAGGCAGTTTCCGAAAGCGGAATACTGAAACGTAAATGGCGTATCGTTCGCCGGTCGACGGATCTTCGACGAAATCATGCTTGCATCGCGAACACCGATGGTGAATGAGCGGTTTATCGAGTTCGATTTCTGTGCGTCGGCCTTGAGCGCTAGACGACTTATGGCTGTTCCATGCGTCACGATCCATGGGAGGTCGCCCCGCGCGGTAAAAATTCTACGTGACCGATAAAAATTTAATAGTGCGGGCGTGGTTTCAAGACAAGTGCTTTTCGAGGCGCATAGCAGGGTCTCAAAGTCGAGTTGAGATCGTGTGCGACTAGGCTGTCGCAAAGCGCGACCGAGGGTGTCGCTCTTCTGAAGCGCGGATGCGGAGAACTATCTATTTCGCCCTCCGTATGCGGCGGAAGTGTACGACACGCACTGCTCCGCGGGCATCCGCGAATCCTGCTCGACGCGGGATACGGCACGGGAACACGCAATCCCTCGCGCTCGTCCCGGCCCATGATAGCGGTGTAGCCGACGATATCGCTGAACATGATCGCCGCCAGCTCGCGGGTAGGATTTGCCGCCAGAGTATCGGACGAACTCGTCACCGAAGCCTCTCCTTCGATAGCATCGGTCTTACAGGGACGGCTTGGATTCTTCTCCGGCGCCTGTCGCAGCGCGAAGCCAGTTTAGGCACCAGTTCTCAGGTTGCGACAGCACGTCGCCAGCGATCGGCTGGTACGCGGAGGATTTTCCGTGCGCATATATTAGCGACGCGAGAATCTTGAGCTGGCACCGCCGACGCGCTAGTGGCGAATCAGAGTCTTCAATTCATGGCCCACGACGGGGAATCTTTGAAGCAAGACGCCTTAACTTTCTGATCCGTAAGCTGACGGCTGTTTCTGCTCTCTACGAAAAGGCGCGTGCTTTACCTAGAGCTGTTCGCGGCTTAGGCCAGGTCCACGCACGGATCACGCTCCCACCGGGCAAAGTACGGTCACGGCGAGAGAGAAAGCTCTACCCCACCAAAGGCTTCAGTGCGCCCAGAGGTTGACAATCCTCGACTTGAAGTCCGGCCTGCGGGGTGTGGTTTGCTCAATGGACTTTCACCAGCCCCCGGACAGAATCGTTGTCCGGCCGACGACGTAAAAGATCGCGCCCGCCGTCATAGTGAGGGCCAAGAGCATTCGGAAGGATAGGCCGAGCGCACCGTAACGAAAGAGTGTGAATCCTGTTCGCGGGACGTGCAGCGGTTGCAACTTACCGGCAGCGCGGACGTGACGTTTCAGCATGAGGGTTTATCTCTGCTTCAACCATCGCTCCGCAGGATCATTAGTCGAGGGAATCACTGGCCGCTGGTGTTATACGCTTACGGGAAATGCGGAAAATCGTTCCTCTCGTAACGCACCGCCAATGGCGTTCGACTGCGCGTAGCTAGTAGATATAGATTCGTCGGCGCGTCGTGAGTACCGATGGCACGCTTGGCCAAATGCCTTCATGGTGAAGCCCAGCGTGCCTTTCTTTTTTCCGGTCGCGATGCATTCATTTCTTCAGTCGCAGCTTGGCGCCTTGCGCCTCATCAATCAGCTTGAGTGCCGCCTTGGCTTTCAGCCCGTCCCCTGCGTCTTTCACCAATCCAGTACTGTCGCGCGCTTCATGTCTTTGAAAGTGCCCTCTTTCGCGAGTCGACGCTTCAAGCTCGTTAACGCCTTGTCCACCGCCCACGGCCCCTTGCCCATCACCACAATTTCCACCGCCGCACACCTCGCTTGGTTAAACCGCGGGATTGATTCAATTCGGCTCAAGCCCGGCAAAAGCCGTTCGTAAGAAGCGGACGCCCACCGGCCGTTACCTGGCACAACCCTCACCGTCGCGGGGGTATCGTCCGCCGCGGTTGCCGACGCCCGCTTCATTTTCGAGTGCGAAATGCTATTCTGCATCCTGTTTGGGCAAGGATGGTTGGAAAAATGAAGAGACCTCGTGCCGCGCAGGCGCAATTTGCGATCGCTGTCCTGGCAACGTTGCTTTTCGCACGCACCGCCTACGCTGAGGCTTGGTACCTGATGGCGGCGGATGCGAAGGCCATCGGCGAGCCAAAGGCCGCAAGCCTGATGGCCAAGGGTTCGGTGGCGGGACCGGTCCATTTTGTCTCGCAGGGCCAGTTCGAAAGCCGCAGCCAATGTGAATCGGACCGCCACAAGCTGATTCAGGACTGGCGCCAGCAGGGCATACTCGCGCACGGCGGATGGGCCAAATACGGCTTCACGACTCCCAACGTCTTCGCCCAATGCATTTCGGCCGACGATCCGCGCCTGTCCAAATCCTCCGGCCCCAACCCGACCATGGACATCCTGCTGCCGGTGCGGCGTGTTCAATAGGCCGTAGCTTCCTATACTTTTTGATACTTCAGCCGGCCAATTCGTCGACCGTGCACGCCTAGCTGCGCCGCCCATGTCGCCAATTTTGCCAGCGCGCCGCGATTCTGGCCGTTCATAACGCCCGATCGGGTTAGCCGTCGTGCCCATCACTCTTCACCTCCCTCGCGGAATATATCCGACCAAAGCCGGCGTTTGTCGTATGTAGTTTTCGAGCGCCATCAGAATCCGCGTGCTCCAGGTGCGGTTCCGAGGTGTCGCCGGCACTGAGCAACTTGAGATGCGTGGCGGCGTGCGCAACATGCTCTGCGATTGGAACGCCGCGCCACGGTTCGCCGGGCGGATACTTTCCCGATGACACAGCGCGCTCCATGACCCGGTCGACTGCTCCAAGGGCGGGTGCGAACCGCTTCGCTCTCACGACTTTTCCCCAAGCGATACCTGTCGCTACTCACAATTCCGTATGCGCCGTAAACATTGGAGTTTTGCGCCGACCGCCTTATCGTGGCCGGGATGTTTACGATCCTGTCCGCAATGGTTTCTCTGGTCTCCTTCCAGCTTCGGCGTCGGGCGTCTCTGGAACTGGAAGTCCTGGCTCTGAGACATCAGGTGGCTGTTCTCCACCGGCAGCGGCCCGGCCGAGCGTGGCTTGGTCGTGGCGATCGCCTGCTCTGGGGTTGGCTCTACCGAATTTGGCCTCGTTGTCTGGAGGTGATGGTTCTGGTCAAACCGGCAACCGTGCTCCAGTGGCACCGGCAGGGCTTCCGCAGATACTGGCGTTGGCGCTCAAGCTCGCGCCGCGCTGGGCGGCCCGGCGTGAATCGCGAGATTCGTGAGCTGATCGGCAGATGAGTATTGCCAACCCGCTGTGGGGTGCACCGAGGATCCATGGCGAGCTGCTCAAGCTTGGCATCGAAGTCAGCCAAGCGACCGTCGGCAGACATATGGTCCGGCGGCATGGTCCGCCCTCACCAACCTGGCGGACCTTCCTGCGCAATCAGATCGACGGCATAGCCGCCATCGATATGTTTGTGGTTGTCACCGCTGCGTTTCGTCTGCTGTACGTGAGCGTTATCCTTGGCCACGCGCGACGGAAGATTCTGCATCTGAATGTAACGCAGCATCCGACCGCAGGTTGGCTCTCGCGCCAGGTCACTGAAGCATTTCCGTGGGACACCGCGCTAAGATACCTGCTGCGAGACCGCGACGCATCGTATGGCTCGGACTTCCGCTGGCGGGTCGAAGCTATGGGCATAGCGGAGCTCGTGACGGCGCCACGCTCACCCTGGCAGAACCCGTACGTCGAGCGTGTCATCGGATCGATCCGGCGCGAGTGCCTCGACCACATCGTCATCTTGAACGAACGTCACTTGAGGCGCGTCCTGACCTCGTACGTAGATTACTATCACCACTCTCGCACCCATCTGTTGCTCGACAAAGACTGCCCTGATGCTCGGCCCATCCAACCGCCAAACCGCGGCAAGGTGATCGCTATCCCGCAAGTCGGCGGGCTTCACCAGCGCTACGAACGCCTCGCCGCCTGATCCGCTTTCGAGGACTGCGCGATCTCCGACGCTGCCCCTGTGTGGCAAGCCCTACCATCGCGCGCAAAATCCGCATTCGACTACCAACTACCAGGACTGCCCAGCGCGGTCGGGGATGGTCGGCGTCCGACTCAGTTCGTGCATTTCATCACACCGTACGCGCTGCAGCCCAGAATCTCACACGAGATGGAGTTTTGCGCAGCCAGAGAGTGTCGTTTTTACAGCGTTTCAGAAGTAACAGATTTTTTTGCCGCCACCGCGCGATCACGGCTCTTAATCCAACCTGGGCTGATTTCGCGCGGCGGCGAATTCAACTCGCCAAGGAAATCGATACTATGCTTAGGGCAGTGAGCGGTGACAGGGGAGCTAACGGCGAGTAAGCAGCGCGCAGGAGTTTAATCATGCAACACAGAGTTATCATTGGTCTGGACGACGGTGCGCTAAGCGCCGAGATTGCTGAGAAGGTGAGAGAGTCAGTAGAAGCCCTTGTTGAGGTACTTGCAGAAGACAGCTACACGGCTAAGCGGGTTAGAGACGGCGCGCCAATGCTCACGGACTGTATTAGAGAAAGAATCGCCTACGTCAAAGAAAGGAAGAGGTTTTAAATGAGACAAACATTATTTGTTTAGGTCGATCGCGATGGCCTCCAGGAACATCACCAGGAAGTCAGGGCATTTCATTCCCGCGCGACGGGTATTCGGATCGTTGGTAACTCGTGGGCCCCAGCGACCATTGAAGCCGGCTCCCCCAGGAAGGTCACTGCTGTTGGGCCGTGGTGCGGGCCGCGGCACCCACCAAACCTGCGTGGTTCGGTCGACGACGAAATCGTATGAACGGCCCCCGGAGGTATACGGTGCGATTGCCCAATCGATGACCGTTTTAGCCATACTCTCTTCAGGCAACGGCAAACCGTCCGGGCGAATGATCACTCCAAAATCGGGGCTCCCGGTCTGGTCGGTTGGTTGGGTCGGACTCAGCGGGGGACCCTGCGGAGATCCGAACGTCCCAAAGGCCCCTTCTATGCCCGCCCATCCGAGAGCTCCTGCAACCACGCCCGCGAGCCCTCCAAGCGGACCGGCGACAACAAGGCCCGCCGCCCCAGCCGCCAAGGCCTTAGCGATTGTTATTATGGGCTGGGCATCCGCTCCTTTGGTTGCTGGGATTCCGATAACCTCGGCCGAGATAGCGTCGTCCAGCGCTTCTACTTGTCCGCAAGACTGACGTGACGGATCGATACCCGAGGGGGTGAACGGGGTGACAGTGTGCGGACCGGGTTTGAGGTAGCTGCCGTGGGTCCCGAGTGAGACGAAGATCTTGGGATGCTGAGCGTTTCCGTCCGATTTAACGCGGTCGACTTGCTTCCAATCGAAGATCGTCATCCCCACCCGCTGATCTTCCGCGCCTACGACGGCGGCCGGATCTCCGACGTTACGCGAGGTCAGGCCTATAAAGACTGGAGCATTGGTCGAGTCGATAAGTAGAGCGATGCATGCCCACTCCCCGGCATAGGTTCCAAACAGCGCGCCCTCGCCGGCGTCCTGACAGCCTTCCAGCGCTTCCTGATGGAGCGGATACAGGAAGTGAAATAACAGGACCCCCGGTTTATTAAGATCCGGATTGTTGACGATGCTTTTAGATAGGTCGAGCCCATTGACGTTGATGTTCGGGTTGCCAGTGAACTGAAGTAAAGCTTGATTGTCGAGATACTCAACGTAGTACCACTGGCGGCTGTCTTTGAGCGGTGCGTTGTACTCCGTTGGATTCAGTGCGGCGTGACTATTGTTGCTGGTCGCGGTTACTTCTTTGGGTGGCGCGACCACCGGCTCCCATCCTGCAAACTCAAGAAAGTGTTCCTCGCTTGGTGTCGATTCGGTCATCGACACGGGACCAACGCCGAAGTCGCTACCGGGGTTGCCGAGCCAGCTCACGCTGCCGCTTGCCTCATTCGCCAGCGCTGCAATCTGATGCTTCAGGATCTGCGGCAGGCGGGGAACTAAAATGGTGAAAGGGGGTTCGCCCCACTTGTTCTTATCGTCAAACTTCGGACTCGCCCGCCACAGCGCACAGTGCTCCAGGTACCACTTGGGGTCGATAGGAAGGAACACTTCCTGCTGATGGAAGAGCAAGATTGGTTCGAATTGCTTTGCCAATGCGGCCGTTACCGTGGGATCAGGCATGGCTAGCTCACCTTCCTGCCGGCGGATGTCTCGAATGACTTGGCAATCATTTTGACGAACGCAACGGCTTTCGGATCGCAATTCAAAGTTATTTTCTTCAAGTCAATTTCTTCGATAAGGGACTTGATCGCGGCGCTGTCGCTCGCCGGCTCGATCCCCATCGCTCCCAGGATCGCAAACCATTGCTGAAGGACCTTGCGCATCTTGGGGCCGTTGATCCGTCCCTCACACCAGAGTTGCGCATAATCGCTCAAAATCGCCCTCGCCCTCGCCTGCTGATTTGGCGGAAGCATGTACAGGGAGTGAATCAGCGATCGCTGTTGAGCTTCGAGAAGCTTTATGAGGGACGCGGCGTGAGTCGGATCGCTGCTGATCCAGGCGCGCGCGGCCTGAAAGATTGCTTCCCAACAACCGGCCGTTTTGGCATCCATCTTCCGGCACATGAACTCGCGCCGTGCTTCGTTAGGATCAAGCCGCCAGATGCGCACTTCCTCGATGTCACCCAACATCGGAATCCCGCCGCTGAGAGTGTTGCCGATGGAGACTCCGCCTGCCTGGACCGGCGGTACACCCTCGTTGACGATGGTTTCACCGACCAGCACGCCATCAATGAACAACTGCATCCGGGCGAAGCCGTCATGCCACAATCCCAGAGTCACCCAACGATTGGAGGGTACCTTGTGCATGTTGCCGTCAGGTGCATATTGCTGATCGCTGCGAACGTACATCGGGCCGGCTGCTCCAGCCACGAATGCCTCGATAGCATCTTCCATGACGTCGAACCTGAACGACGCGTCGCCTTCCACCAGGTACAAAGTTCGCGCAGCTCTAGTATCGAGTCGGACATCCACCTCTATCTTCAGCGTTACTAGGTGGCTCCAGGCTCCCAAGGTTCCTAGACCAACGGCGACCCTGCTGTCAGCGTTGGGAAAGTGAATTGCCTTGTGCTGCGGGTCGACGGGCGATGTTTCGGTTGTATCGATGGCGGTGCCGTGATTGGCATACTGGCTGATATCGACCGGAACGCCATGAACGCGATAACGTTGCTGGCAAATCAACTCAAGCATCGGCCTGCATCCTCGCAGTAGGCCAATACAATAGTGGACGACCCGCGTCAAAGCCGCTCCCGAAGGATCGTTGCGCAGAGTCAGTTTGAAAGCTCAGGAGGCAGATCATCGATGTTAACCGGAATTTCCGTTTTCCCACCTTGGATGAGGATGCCAATAGTCCAACGCCGCCGCCCTTAGCACCAGCGGTCGGGGCGTTTCCTTGGTCTTGGCTGAAGCTGGTCCACGAAAGCGGCCAGTTCCATCGCTTCGTCCGCGCCGGAAGCCTGCTCCGGACCGTTTGCGGCCCATTTCCAACGACACCCCTCCATGCCCCGTCTCCTCGCAGCCAATTTGGAAGCCACCATCGCGGGCGTCTATCCTGCCGGTACCGCCAGCATCGCGATCCTTCGCAGCATGCTTCCAAAGAGCCGGCGCGTCAGATGGTTCTCCGCAAGCAGCAACCAGTAGTAGCGGGCATGCTTTATCAAACGTCCGCCGGTTTTCACCAACCGCTGCTGCAAGCTGGTCAGCGACCAGGCGCCTATCCGCAGCGGCAGCGCCAGCCGCCGCCACAGGTTGCCCAGGTTATAGGCAATCACACTCAGCCACAGCCGCACCGCACCTCGTTAGACCTAAAGCGATGGCAACTCAGCCGCGTCATCTTCACCGCCTGCTTGCCTTCCTTGATCCACTGCTCGGCCGTCCCCCGCTTGTTGTAGAAGCGCACCACCGCGCGGTTGTCAGCCGCTAGGGTGGTCACGATGAAGCCGACGCGGGGGAACAACTCCCCAAAGTGGAACTCGACCTTCGCCACCTGTGCCTACCGAAAACTCCGAAAGAGGTGAAAAATCTAGAGTTTTGGGAATGGAGCGGCGTAGTGTCGCCGGCATGCTTAAGCTCGAGCGACCGATCGTTTTCTCGGCTTGGAACGTTCGGAGTTTTTGGTAGCCACAAGCACACAGCTATCGCACTCCGTCACCCCGGACGAGGCTTTCGGTAGCGACACCCGGTCCGTCAGGCGCGCGGGCAGATGCTCTCCATCTTCAGAGAATGCTGAACTATGTCCCCGACAGACTGCGCGCTGCATGGGGATCGCCCCCTTGTTCTCGACGGCAGCGAGGATCGTTGACGAGTTGCTACCGATCGCGGCGAAGGGGCTCTAGCGCCAGCGGGCGTTGAATGATCGAGACCAGGAATTGTCAGCCGCGGATGGCGAGCAATACACCGAAGGCGATAAGTGCGACACCTGCGGTGTTCGCAATCACGCGCGGGTAGGGCATTAGCTTTTCCAAAAGTACGAACGCCGTGATCGCGGCAACCCAAGCGAGGTTCATCACACCAGCGACGAAGAGCAGCGCCATCAACATCCAGCAGCATCCGACGCAGAGCGAGCCGTGGCGCAGGCCCATTCGAAACGCGCCTGTCGGGCCATCACGCCACCGTGTCATGAAAAATGCGATGGGCGATTGGCAGTGACCAAGGCACGCTTCTTTCAGCGGAGTGAGTTGATAAATCCCGGTTGCGACTAGAATTGCGGAGCCCGCGATCCACGTTGTGCTGAGCGCGTTGGAAATTATCGACGCGTGCTGGAGTGCGGCCTGAGCGACCGTCGCGGCGGCACTGAACCCGGTCCACACCGCGACGTATCCGGCGGTAAATAGCCAGACGCCAGATGAGGACGCGTGTTCGCGGCCGCGAGCAATTCGGGCGTACATGAGGACCATCGGGGTCGCGCTCGGAAGCATCATCGCGACCATCATCACGGCCCACATAGTGAAGGTCAGCGAGAGATCGACGATTGTCGATGGCAAGTGCGCTGCGAGTCTTGCGACTACGGTCCCCAAGTCTGCGGGCGACATGGGCATCTTTACGAGATAGAGCCACGCGAGAAAAATGATCGCGCCAAGCTCGCTGAATATGATGACACGGTCACGCAGCGGCAGCGGCGCCGACACGGATCGTCCAGATGATGATATCGACGCTGACAACTTATACGTTCGACCAATTTATCGGCGCGAAATGCCCATTACGTCCGGTGTTCTCGAAAGTGAGGTTGTGATCCTTGTAATTGCTTGAGATGCCCTTGGCCGCGGCGAGTCGGGTCGACGCCGGGTGACCAACGTTCTCGAGCCACACAACCTGGTTGCCCGATCCCGTTATGCCCTCGACGGTTACTTCCGTGATGCCGGCAATTGAGACCTTGCGCACTTTACCTTCAGAGCTAAATGCAATTGGCGCAGACTTGGTAGGCAGACGCTTCGAAATCATCGGTGAAAACAGCGAAGGAGGGCCACCCGCTGAACCGCTGAAGATCGCCTCGAGCGCGGCACGTTGTTCGTCGTTACCTCGGCTATCAACGTAGAGAGCCAGAGTGCCGCCGCCTTTGGCCATCTCTGCCGGTGTCATCAGAGCCTGCACCGCGCTAAGTCCGGAGATATCAACATTGCCGTAATTTCCTTTTGTGACGTGAAAGGCAAGGACCACGTCGCAATGGCCTTCGGTTGGCCGAGCTTGTGCGCCCGAAAGAAGACATGGGCACAAGACTTCACAATTGCACGACTCGAAGTACTCACCCACGATACGCCAGCTTTCTTTTTTGGTAGTCATTTCCGTCTTCTTCTATATACAGTTCGATCCTCGTTTCAGCTATTCATAGCTAAGGACACGGTGTGCGGGGCTTCTTCGCCACGCTGGAGTGGTAACAACTCGACCGCTGTCGCTTTGTCGAGGCCAGGTGGCCGTCTTCCGTTTTTCGAGATGGTACTATGCTTTCTGTCATCATGGTCCTTTAAACTGGACCAGAGTAAAGAACGCATTTCGGCCGCTGTAGTCGAAATTGAAACTCGAGCTCAGGATCTTCATCACCGCGGTCTTGATCGCCTGTGCGTTCTTGAAAATGAACCCGTTGGGAAGGTCAACACGCACCTCCTGCTCCTTTCCCGAGGTGGGATCGACGTGCGGAGCGAGTTCGACTTCGAGCACCCCTGGCACCGCAAAGCGGCTCCGTTTCCCATCGACCCGCATCTCGATTGGGACTGACTCCGGATCGAGAGCATAGCGCATCGTCGACGCAAATAGCGCAAAGGGTCCGTCCCCTTTCGCGCGCCCGTAGGCTATTTCGGCGATCGCCTGGCGCTGCTCGGCGGATGCCCGATCGGCGATGTACACTCGCATTGTTCCGTTGCCCTCGTGAATTGCTCGTGGCCACGACGCCGCATAGATGAAGTCCAATCCGTCCAGAGTGACCTTCCCGTAATTGCCGCTTCTGATGTGATACCCGACCAACGCCTCACAGCGCCCGTAGTTGGGGAAGCCGCTGAAATTGCACGCGCAGCCAAAGTCACAATTGCAGCTCTCCATGTAGTCGCACTTAATAGCCCACTTTTCGCCGCTCATGACTCCTCCTTCGCTAGCAGCATTATCTTCATCCTTATCGGGGCGACGATTCCGCGGTCTCTTTCTGTGCTACTTCCATAACCTCTATGTAAAACAGATGGTAGACGTCGTCGGCCTTCTCCCGGGGCTCCTCCGGGCGCGTGAATTCGCATCGCAAGCGCTAGAACATCTAGAACATAGCAAACTGCGCGTTCCTGTCGATGTTCACCCTCATCGCGTTCGCGCTCGAGCTCACGACTCGACACGCAATCGCATCGCCGTTCGTACACGCGTTGCGGGCGAGATCGGTCTGCGTCTTCGGCCATATCGAGAGCGAAAGCGACTCGCAATCTGCCGCGTTGTCCGCCCTGCACGACGAGTAGAGCTTCGCGTAGTTATCGCCCAAGCGAGCGCACACGGCAGAGTCGCCATTGTTGCAAGCGATTGCATCGAGTGCGCGACATGATCCTTCGTCGTTCGCCTGGCATTTGCGCGAGAGCTGTCGGCTGGCCTGCGCCTGGAACTCGGGGACGTAATCGGTGCAGACGCGCGCAGTAGCCTCGCAATTGGACTGGAGCATCGCCACGCAGGCATCCGTTTCGTTTTGCGCGCATCGCTCGGCGTTGGTTTGATAGAGCTGGTAGACGACGGTTTCGCCGTAAGACATGCATCCCGACAGCAAGCCCGCTGCGGCTACGACCGACGTGAGGAGCACCAGACCGCGCCAATATCGCAACTGATCCCTCATTACCGTGAGACGTTTGGCGAGAGAGGATGTTTCAATCTCTCTCCCGCCAGTGCCGAACCAAAATCTCTATGTCCAATTCCCTCGGTTTCTGACGGGAAATTCGTCGATTTCTGGCCCTTTGATGTCTGGACGCTCGTATTTTTTCTGTGGATCGGAGCCGTCGATGCTTTCTTCTTCGAATTTCCCAAGATCCGAAAAGGGATTAATTTCGAAGATCAGGGAAGTTCCCCGCTGCATCATTGAATTAAAATGGCGCGATCAGGGTAGGAGCAGTGGAGTCGGGCTAGAGAATCGGGTTGGTGTATTACGAACCTTGACCTTGCATGTTCGATTCACAGTCTTATTTCGAATCCGGAAGGAGATGCCTATGAAAGGCTACGGCGTTACGCTCTCTCCTACGTCAAGAATCTCCATGCGAGCGAGTTCGGGCGATTCGCCGGTCACTGGCTATTCCGGTTTCGTTCAACTGGCGCGCGAGACCGAGGACGCCGGGTTCGGTGGTGTCTTCATCCCCGAAGCAGTGAACGACGCGCTGATGTGCTCCCTCGCCGTGGCGAATGCAACTGATCGGATCAACATCGGCACCTGGATCGTTAATATCTATTTGCGCGAGCCAGCGTTGTGCGCGGTGGCTGCGGAGATGGTGCAAGAGGTCGCGCAAGGGCGTTTTATCCTCGGTCTAGGCGTAAGTCATCGAGGCGCTCGAAGCGCGCGGGATCGAGATGGGCAATGCGCGCGCTCGGCTGCGCGGAGACACCCTCGTGATTCGCAAGGCCTTTCGCGGCGAGCTTGATATGTTCGGGATGAAATTTCCTTCGCCGAGCCACCCAATCCCAATCTATTATGCGGCGCTCGCACTCGAGACCTCGAAACTCGGCGGCGAGTTGGCGGACGGCCTGATGCTTTATATGTGCACGCCGGAGCGAATGCGCAAGTCGATCGACGCGGCGAGTAAGGTCGCTCGAGACCTCGGACGGGCACCGGGCAGCGTGACGATGACGTGTGGACTTCCGGTCTTTCTGCACGATGACCTCAAAGCTGCCTATGAGGCGGCGCGCCGTGGACTCGCTTTTTATGGAGCTTTGCCTTTTTACAACCGAATCTTTTCAAATGTCGGCTTTGCCGAACCCGCCGCGCGGATTATGGAAGCGGCCAATCCTCGCGACTCGGAAGCGATGGCCGCCGCGGTCACGAACGAGTTGGCAGATGCGGTCGCGTTGGTAGGTCCGGCGTCGCGTTGTATCGAGCGGCTGGAAGCGTATCGCGCGCAGGGCGCAGACGTCCTGATCTTCGCGCCAAATCCAGTCAACGAGGACTACGCCAGCAGTGTCCGTCGGATACACAAAGCTTTCGCGAGATTGAACTAGAAGGACCGGTCAGAGTGAAGAGTGATATCGATCTGGACTCGATCGCGCGCTGCCGCGCTCATGCTCGCAGGGACTTCATCTCGGCTGAATCGCTGCCAGTCTTTCGTCCAAGGCTATGATGGCGTCCTATCACACCGATGTCGCCGCACTGGATGTAACGTCGAAGGCTTTCGCATTGAGCATTTGTGCGTCGCGTTGCGTCGCGACCTAACCGTAGGATCAGATTGATTGGTGCTGAGCCAGCGGCCTTGGAGGACGCGAGATAGTCGGACGGTCATATCGGCATACCAACCGCACGAACAGATCGGCCTGCCCACTGATCCCACAAGGAAAAGGCCGACCCGCTAAACCGAGGCGGGCACTCCTCTTCGGCGTCAGCATAGGTGGGGAAGACCCTAACCAAACGTAAGTGAGAGACTGAACGCGGTCCTATCAATGAGTCATCACACTTGCTGTGCGGGGATCGTTCTTCCTTAGTAGCAGCACCAGCGGGATCATGAGTAACGCGGCGACGCCCATCACCCAGATCGCATCGACATACGCGAGCGCCGCAGCTTGCATCTGGACCAGTCCGTATAGGTGGCCATAGGACTGTTGCAGCGCGCCGGCGGGATCATATCCGCGTTGTTGGAACATCGAAGTCATGTCACCGAGGGCATCCTGCAAAGGATGGTCGTATCCCGACAGGTGGGATACCAGCTGATGCTGATGCACCTGCGAGCGGCGAGCCAATAGTGTTGTGACCATTGCGATCCCGACGCTACCGCCCAGATTGCGGCTGAGATTCACAATACTCGAAACCTGATTGTTCTTGGCCTGTGCGATTCCGGCGTACGCTATCGTAGTGATCGGCACGAACAGGAAGGCTAGGCCGACTGACTGGTAGATGCGGTACATCATGGCAGTGTGGTAGTCGATTTGCGGATTGATGCTGGCCATGTGAAACATCGCCACCGCCGATATCGCAAAACCAAAAGCAGTGAGCCATCGGGCTTGCACCCTTGAAATCAGAAAACCAACCAGCGGCATCGCACAGATCGTCGCAATCCCACCCGGTGAAAGGACCATCCCGGCCGTTTCCGCCGAGTAACCGAGCAGTTGTTGCACATAGAGAGGCAACAAGACCGTGGTTCCATACAGTCCGAATCCAAGCACGAACATCATCAGCGCCGCGACTGCGAAGCTGCGCTGGCCAAAGAGCCGAACATCCAGAATCGGATTCTGCTGCCGCAATTCCCACAGCACGAATGCGAGCAGCGAGAGCGCAGCGATAACGGAGAGAAGGAAAATCAGGTGCGAACCGAACCAGTCGTCCTCCTGGCCCTTGTCGAGCACGAATTGAAGACAGCCGAGGCCAACGACCACAAAACCGAGACCCGTGTAGTCAATACTTAAATGGCGCGCCTTTTTGCGTTGCTCTTTCATGTACGGCGGGTCTTCGATCATCCGGTAGGACAACATGAGTGAGATGACGCCGATAGGTATGTTGATCAGGAAGATCCAGCGCCAACTTACATGGTCAACTATGAAGCCACCCAAGGTAGGTCCTATTACTGGAGCGAGGACTACCGCCATCCCATAGACGGCAAACGCCATTCCGAACTGAGCGGGTGGAAAGGTGTCCGCCAGGATTGCTTGCTCGCTGGGCTGCAATCCGCCGCCACCGGCACCCTGCATCACGCGGAAAATAATCAAACTGGAAAGCGTCGGCGCGATACCGCATAGAAAAGAACTTACCGTGAAGAGCGCAACGCAGCTCATGTAAAAATTCTTGCGGCCGAGGCGTCCCGACAGCCATGCGCTCAGTGGCAGCACGATCGCATTCGCGACCAGGTATGAGGTGAGCACCCAAGTACTCTCATCGACGCTCGACGCGAGCCCGCCCGCAATGTGCGGTAGCGCGACGTTCGCAATACTGGTGTCGAGCACCTCCATGAAGGTCGCTAGGGTGACCGTCAGGGCGATCGCCCACGGATTGCGCCGCGGCGCAGCCCACGCAGTCGCGCTCGGAACAGCGGCACTCATCGCATCCAGACAGAAGGCTCGGCGGACATCCCCGGCCGCAGGCGATGGTCGATGTCCTGGCCGGCCGACAGTCGGATCCGAACCGGCAGGCGCTGCACGACTTTCACGTAGTTGCCGGTCGCGTTTTCTGGCGGGAGCAGACTGTACTTCTCGCCGCTCGCGCCCGCGAGTCCTTCGACATAGCCCTGGTAGTCTTCACCGGTCGCATCGACGTGGATCGTCACCCGCTGGCCGGTCCTTATTTTGCGCAACTGCGTTTCCTTGAAGTTCGCGGTGATCCAAATGTCCTCCAACGAAACGATCGCGAGCAACTGTTCTCCGGGTTGCACGCGTTGACCGACCTCGACCGTTTTCTTTCCAATCACTCCTCGGGTCGGAGCGACGATCTTCGTATATTCGAGACCGAGCAAGGCCTGATCGAGTGCCGCCTTCGCCGCTTTTACTCCTGCCTGACGAGATGCGATGGCGGTCTTCGCCGAGTTGGCTGCCGCCTGCGCGGATTCGACCGCCGCGTCATCGACTTCGGCAGCGCTTACTTTCTCGTCGTAGTCGGACCGTGAGACAACGTGCTGAGCGGCGAGTGAAGTGTACCTGTCCGCGTCCTTTTTCGCCTTGTTGTCAGCTGCCAGCGCCTCATCGACCCGGCTTGACGCGGCGTTGTAGTCGGCACTTGCAGCATTGAGCTGCGCGGTCGCCTGAGCGAGGTTTGCGCGGGCGGTGTCGACGATAGCCTGTTCGTCGCGAGGGTCGATTTCGACCAGCAGCTTGCCGGCCTTTACGAATTCGGTGTCGCGAACATAGACGCCCACGACGTTGCCGTTAATACGCGAGCTTATCGGCGCGATATGGCCGTCTATTTGCGCATCATCGGTGGACTCGTAGCTATCGAGATAGATCAGCAGGCGCGGCACGCAAACGACCAACGCAATAGCGGCCACGAGAAGCACGAGATATCGGAGTGCGCGACCGAACGGGCGTCGGCGATGGCCGTCAGAGCCTTGCTTGCGCGGCGGTCTCTCGGTTGTGGCGGTATCGTGATTTAGGCCGGGTTCAGAGGTCGGTTCATTCCGCAGCGCCGCGAGTTCGTCTTCAAGCAGACGTTCCTGTTCGCGAAGAGCACGGATGCGGGTTTCGAGTTCTTCGGGCAGGACGCTGCTCATGGTTGACCCATGATTCGATCTACTTGCTCCCTGACGACCGATCGAATCAGTCTCAGGTGGTCCGCCGAAAATGTTTTCCAACCGAGGGTCCTTAGCGCGGCCGCGCGGCCCACCCGAAAAATTAATACTTGTCCGAGGATTGCTTGGGTCGCGATGATTGTCCGCGGATCGGTGGGCTCTCGTTTCTGTATAGTTGCCACCAGCTTCGTTGCCGCGCTGGTAATCCGCCGCATCATTCCTTCATAGATGATTTCGAACGCTGCACCCGGATGCAGTTGCTCGCGCATCACGAAGCTCGCCCAAGTGTCGGCCGCGCGCGATCCGATCACCAGCGCCGAGAATCGATCGAGCAGTTCGTGCAGGAGTTCGCGAGCGATCTTTCGTGAGACCGCGCGCTCGGCGAAAACACCGTCGATCTGTTTGAGGACCGGAGATAGCTCGCCTCTGCTGCTCTCGACCACGAACTCGGCGGCAGCGCGATAGAGTCCCTCTTTGCCGCCGAAGTAGTAGGGAATAGCAGCAAGGTTGGCGCCCGCCGCGTCCGCGAGCATCCGGGTGCTGGCGCCATCGAAGCCGTACTCGCCGAAGATCCGCAACGCAGCGTCGATCAGTTTCTGGCGTGTAGCTTCGCCGCGGTTAGGGTGCGCAGTTCGCGGCTCGAGTTTCGCCAACGCCGAATGTCTTGCCCACACAAACTAAAGGAACTAGTTCAATCGTATGAATAAAGTCAATCGAATGAGTTGCCTGGAAGTGGCGGGCCAGCTCAGACGGGAAAGGTTGCGAAATTTATGGGCGTCGCCATACGTATTAGCAATCGCCTTATATCGAGGGAGCGTTACCTCAATGGCCGGCTGCATCACCTATTTACCAACCCGTCCAGCGGCGGATGCTGGAAAACCGGCCGGGGATCGTGCTCCGGGGGCCTTGCCCGCCGCTCGGGCGCGGCCAGATCGGCCGCGGCGCGTCGCGATGCCAGATGTAAGTCGCGTCGGGCTCCGCGTCTTCCTCGGCGATGCGCCGTTCCAGGTCCAAATCCATCGGATCGCGAGTTCTCATTTTCAAAATCTCCTTAATTGATCGGCAAGGCTCGGGCCGAAGAGCGCTTCGCTCATAGTCATGTTCGCGCGTAGTTCCGCCGCTAACTCGCCCGGCGCCAGCGTCGCTGCCCCCGCGCGCACTGCGCCGAGCGCCGCTTGGGCCAGCGCGACAACCACATCAATTTTGTGACTGGCCTTCTCCTTCGCGATCCGCCAGCCGCGCGCACTCTCAATAGCCACCGCTCGGCTGATGGCCACTCGCAAGTCGGGGTCGGGATAGACAACTAGGTTGCGCCCCTTGATCACGTCGTAAAGGACAGATGATGCTTCAGTCAAATTCGCCGCTGTCTGAGCAAATTCCTTCATCGGCAGCCCCACGCTCTGCAATCGCTGAGCCGTGGAGGCCATTTGATACGGATCGAAGAGCACGCTCATGATTGAGTAGTTGGCCCGCCACTCCAGCAGGGTCTTCACGATGGTGTGCTCGAAATCGAGCGGCTCTTCGCGGGTCGGCTGGAAAATTTTGTGCCCCACCATGCGAACCTTTCCGTCCTGCCACGCGCAGACTACGAGCGCGGTTGAGTCGCGCGTGGTCGAAGCATCGACGCCGACGAAGACCGGCAGCGACTTCTGGTACAGAATCGGCGAGGTAGCGGTCGTGCATGCATCCCACCATTCCATGTCGATGAAGGTCGATTCGCTGGTCACCCATCGATTCTCGATCATGCGCAGGAACTGATTTGCAGGCAGCTGTTGGCGCATTTGCTCGATATGCCGCGCGTCGCACCACGGCGCAATCTGATCATGATGCCAGGCCATCAACAGCCCCGGTTGTTCATAAAGCGACGGCGCTATCTGCGCTCCCTTGAGCCCGCGCCGGTAGAGATCTTCGAGCAGCTTCGATTCATTTGAGAAGCCCGCATAGGTGACGGTGAGACGGACGCTAACCTTGCGGGTCGGGACCGGAATCATTTCGTCCCAGAGTCTCCGCGCGCGCTCGCTCGTATATGCCCACAGCTCGTCGAAGCAGATTATGGTCGGGTTGGAGCCTGCCGCTCCGGCGTAGTCGCTGGCGAGCGCCGTAATGGTCGCGCCGGTGGATGGGAACGTGACCCTGTTGGCGGTTATGGTTGCTGCTCTGCGTAGCATCGGCGACGCTTTGATAATCCTGACAATCTGTTGGAACACTCGGCCTTGCGCCTGCTCAAAATCATTAGCGACGCAATAGCCCTCAGCGTAGTGGCCGCCGAGGCACAGGATGACGTAGAGCATAATCATCGCGGCTAGTGTGGTCTTCCCGGATTTTTTTGGGGCCGAGAAAATCAGTTCCGCAAAGGGCAGTCGACCATCCGCCGTCATGGTGAGCGCCTTGCACTGGAAGCGTCGTTGCGCGCGATTCAACTCGAACGGCTCGTTGGATTCGGGGTTGCGTAGAACCTCGCCGATGAACGCGACCGGATCGAGGCGCCAACGCGCGACGGCATCGGTGACAAAAGCAATTCGATCACTTTGCCAACGTTGAATCTGTCTGGGCACCGGTGTTACCTATCCGTCGGATGTGCGAGCATGGTCACCAAGTCAAGCGCGGCCTTGGTGCCAGACGCCTTGATTGCCATGCGCGCGGCTGGCGTCATGCCGAGGTCCCGCTCATAAGCGAGTTGAAGTTGACGAAGTTGCCGGAAATCGCTCAGCAAGCGGCGCGGTTCGCCTTCGGCGTTCAGCAACCCTCCGTCAACTAGCTCATTGAAGGCGCAGGCACCGAGAATCCCTAACTCCGCCCAGGCGCGACACGCGGGGAGGTCGCTAGATTCAAGCCAAGGCATCTCGGCCCGCATCTTTTCCACGAGGCGACGAACCTTGCGATGCCTAACCCTCATGCCGCTGACAGCTTTCACGTAGAGCCCAGTTCCCCCATGGCGTCGTGGTTGCCTAGCAGCAGCATCTTGTCTTTCTTCAACAAGCTGTCCATCGGCAGCTCCCGCGCGAGCGTTGCGTGGCCGCTCCGCTCCTTTTGGTCGTGGGTTTTTCATGGCCACTCTCCAGGGCTTAAATGCTAGCGCAGTTGACCGCCTGAGGACATTTGAAATAGAAAATAGATGTCATGACAGATAAACAGCCGAAACGACCGAGACGCATGTCACTACAAAATGGTCACGCGGGTCGAAGCCCACTGTGGTGGTGGTCGGGGACAGCAGGTAGCAAGCCGGAAGGGACTCCAAGGGCGATAGACTTCGCCACCGCTGCGATCAAAATCCTTGACGCCGGGCGTACCCCGGAACAGCGATCTGCCTGGTTGCTTGGTTTCATCCAGCGCGACGACCTGGCTCGTCTCGATGATGATGGAGTGCGCGAGCTACAAACCCAGGTCGCGGGGTTCTGTCTCGAAGAACTGAATAGTTCAGGACCGGGCGCAACCCTGGACGCGCAAAACTATTCCAGCTTCACGGCGCGTAGGCTTGCAGCTGTGGCCAAGGAGCTTAGCAGTGAAATCGACAAAGCGCTCACAGGTGCCGGTTGGTGGAACCTTAAGCCGGCGAGCATCACCCGCTCAATCTATCGCAACCACCGGACCGGCAAGGGGGTCGAGTCAATCAACGCCAACCCCAAAACCGTGCTGCTGTGGGGCGCACAGACGCTGGTCAGAGACCAGTTGGAGCGAATCCTGATATGTCGAGAATGTGGCCGGTGGTTCATCCGGATCGGGCGCCAGCTTTTCTGCTCTTACCGCTGCGCCCACCGTGTTGCCGCGCGCGACTGGCGGAAAGACAATCCCCGGGGAGTATCGGAAATCAGACATCGGAGCTACGTGAATCGGGTGGCTAAGACCGACCCTGCGAAAGCGAAGAAGATAAGACGGCGCGGACCACGCTGAAAGACGCCCGTCCGTGGGGTACACGCGGACGCCTCTAATAGAGCGTATTCGACTGTCGCTGCATCGGGTTGGTGATTTTGTTGGCGCGCGACGGCCTGGATTGAGCATCGTGAGAGCCAAATTCATCGGAGCCGTTCTCTAGGGCGCCTTTTGCGCGTGACCCCGAAGGTATCGCCGTCATCGTGCTGCCGTTCTATTGTCCCGAGGATTCTGATTGCAGGTTGTTGAAGATATCGAATGCACGCCTGAGGCCTCGTTTAATCCATGCAGGGTCGTATGAGGATGAACCTGCGCTCGTCTAGACGGCAGAGCTCACGGTCATTTTCGGCCTTTATCGCGGGCCACGTTCCCACCGCTGTTCAGTAGAAAAACTTCTTTGGTTCCCGAGACTTTCATACCCGAATTATCAAGGTTCAAGGTTGACGGTTTGCGTTTTTCGAGCCCCCGCAAATGATCCCTACATTTGGGGCACGATTCCGCAATCGAGCTCGCAGCTTCGAGCGAGGCTCCAAGGCAGGGAATTTTGCAAATCAGCGGAAAAGTCGTCTCAAAACATTGAGTTTTGGCAGCAATTGAGCAAGCACCGTACACACTAGACTCGCCTCCCTGGCAGGGGTCAGCTCGCCGGTCTAGCGAACCAGATTTTTCACGTTTCGCCCAGGATCGGCAGCTCGAGCCCCTGCCCCGCAACCATCAAACCGAACACCTTGTCGGTGGGGAGTATTCCGCCTGCGATTGGTTGAATGATCACACGGGTGCACCTGTTGAAGCCAAGCTGAGGGAATTTGCCGTAGCACTCTTCAAGTCCAAGACCGTGCTTCCTGAAATGCTGGGGCGTGAACTTTTTCAACGCCGTTTTGCATATCAGGCACGACATTTCACGTTCGCCGACGTCAGCGATCTTTATGCGCTCCACGGTTTGCTGCAAAAACTCCCTACCCAGATCGACGTGGGCGCACAGTGTTTCCGGCAAGCGCGAGAGGAAGTCCTCGACAACCGCGCGATCGTATCGAACCTCTTTGAAATGCGACGGAGAATCGGAACGAGCCTCCTTCTCCAACGATTGAACCTGGTCCCAGATCTGCTGATATGAAAGCAGCGCCTCTTCCAGCGCACGGCCACCTAGCGCACCGCTCTTGACGGCGTCCATTATCGCATCGGCCTGTGCCCTCATGCTATCTCCAAATGTCTGCTACCCAGCCAATCTCCTCTGCGTTCTTTCTTGCTATGGGAGCTTTGACTTCGACTGTTATGCAGACTGCGATCGCGCCCTTGCACGTTGTATATGCCGCGTATCTGGAGGAGAACCTTGCGGCGAAACCTGTACCGATACAAGCAGCGATCCGAACAACTGCGGGAGTTGCGGGATCGCTTGCGGTGAGAAATTTGTGTGCGTGAATGGCTCGTGCCAATGTGCCTGCCCCACAGGGCAATACTGCTGCGGACCGATGTGCTGCGATATCGGCGTTGGATGCTGCGGTCCCGCCCCGCAAAGCTGCGCTGTCAACGGGATGTGTCCAGCCCCTACGTAAGGCCACAAGAAAAAGTAATAAACTTAGTGTAACGTCTCTGGTCGCTGGCCTTAAAACCCGACCCTCCGCTGTTGTCGGCGCCAGCGCAGGAGATCGCGCCTTCGATCGTCGCGCTTAAAGCCTTCGGGGCTCGGAGGTCCCGCGACCCCCATTGATCAACTTCGCGGGGTACTAAATAGGCGCGAAAAGCGTCCCCGTTCAGCCCTAAAACCCGGCCCTCGGCCCGCCGTAGCCGCCAGCGCACAGGATCCCCAGCCTCCGCGCGCTCCTTAAGCCTTTGCCGAGTCGGTAATCCCGCCGGCCACACCGGCCAGCCTCGCGAGGCGCGATAGATCTACCGCGCAGATGCCGGGGAGGCGACCCCCAACGCATGGTCGACTACGTAGTGCCACTTCCCGCCCGACTTGTGCATCAACTCGGTTGCGTTAGCACGGAATGGCCTCTTGTTGTCCACTCCGTCGAGCACACGCACCATCATTATCCAGTCGGGACCTAGCAGGCGAGCATGCGCTTCCGTTTGCTTATACAGGGGGGTTGTCTGGCGACCGTCTTTGCAGGAGCTCCGAACCATTGCCTCGATCGCGACTTTTCCCTGTGCGAGATTTTCGGCGAAGATCGCGGTCGCGTTGTCTTCATAGAGCTCAAGCACCGCCGGTACGTCGCAAGCCGCAAAGGCCTTGTCGAAGCGCGCCAAAAAAGCACTCGCAATACTGGTGGGGTCCGCCGAAAATGCTGGCGTCGCGACCAAGAGAAAGCTGCTTGCGAAGAAAATCAACCGACGGCTCATATTTCTCTTTCCTCATTTGCACTTAGTACTCGCACGCCGACCATTTTGTTTGCAAACGCGGATTCAACCCGACGCAAAAGGTGCCTTGGCACTGTCACTCAAACGTCCAAGACACCTTTTACGTTCTGGAGGGACAAATACGGCTTTTCTTGCGCGACCCCAAGGAGGAGGTGCGGCTCGCGCCGGGCGAAACCTATTCAGTACGGCCCCGGCGCCCGCACCTAGTTATCAACGGCGGTGAGACCGCGGCGACCTTCCTGATTTTGCAAGGTATCGGCGAATACGACTTCGTACCACTCACATAAGTGTGTGGCGCGGCCTTCCGGTCCGACGGGCCTCGGCTCCTCAAACCGGTTTTCTCGCTCAAACTGAACCGGTACCAATTGACGTTCCACCGGTTGCGGCGTCGCCTCGATGCTGGCTTAATTCCGAGAGGATTTATTTATTTCTGTTGAGAACTTTGATGACGAGTCGAAAACTCTCGGTGGCGATCGTTGGGGCCGGTATCGGCGGACTGACCGCCGCCGCGACACTGCGGCGAGTCGGGATCGAAGTCCAGGTCTACGAACAGGCGAGCAAGTTCGCGCGTATCGGCGCGGGAATCCAGCAAGCCCCGAACGCGATTAAAGTACTGCGTGAGCTTGGACTGGAACCGCATCTGCGCAGCGTCGCTTTCCAGCCCGAGCGCGCGTTCAATCGGGAATGGGATAACGGCAAGCTCACCAACGAATATCGGATGGGGAGTCACGCCGAGGAACGATTCGGTGCGCCCTACTTGCTGATGCATCGCGGCGACCTGCATGCGGCGATCGCCTCGACCGTGCCCAACGATATCCTCAATCTCAACCGTAAACTTGTTGGGCTGGAGCAAACGAAGTCGGGGGTACCGCTGATTTTCGAAGACGGCGGCCGCACGCAGGCCGACGCCGTGATTGGTGCGGACGGAGTCCATTCGGTGGTACGCGAGATTCTCTTGGGGCCGGAGCGGCCGCGCTTCACCGGACGCGTGGACTATCGCACCACTTATCCCGCCGCGCGGCTAGGCGATCTGAAACTCGACGACAATTGCAAATGGTGGGGGCCCGACCGCCATATCGTCATCTATTACGTCAAGCCGCGGCGCGAGGAGATCTATTTCGTCACCAGCACGCCGGAGCCGGATTTCGAGGTCGAATCATGGTCGGCGCGGGGCGATCTTAAAGTGTTGTGTGAGGCTTATGCGGGGTTTCATCCCGATGTTCGCGCGGTGCTGGTGGCCTGCCCGGAAGTCCATAAATGGGCGCTGGTAGAGCGCGATCCGTTGCCGCGATGGGGCGAAGGACGGGCGGTCCTGCTCGGCGACGCGTGCCATCCGATGACGCCGTACATGGCGCAAGGGGCGGCGGCCGCTATAGAGGATGCGGCCGTACTGTCGCGATGTCTCGCGGGAGTCGAGGCGGACGGTATCGAGCGGGCGTTGCAGCGCTACGAACTTAGCCGCAAGGAACGGACATCGCGGATCCAGCTAACGTCGCGGCAGAACACGTGGATGCGCGAGCAGACCGATCCCGCATGGGTCTATGGGTATGATGCGTGGCATGGGCCGCTCGCAGAGGCTTGAGAACGAAATGGGATCGGAGCAGTACTCTCATCACTCACCATTACCGCCCGAGTGAGCTGGCTATCAGTGCATTCGACTGCGGTCGACCGCAGCGGTTGTAACCATTCGCTGTTAAGCCCTAAAGTCCAGCCCTCAGTCCGTCGTCGTCGCCAGCGCACAGGATTCCAGCGAACGCTCGCGCCTAAAAGGTCTTCGCCGGTCCGGTAGTCACGCGAGCCTCAGCTACCGCTTCGCGGGGTACGAATAGGCGCGAAAACCGTCGATTCAGGGATATCTCGCGGGGGTACTTCCGCCAGCTCCCATCACCCCCGCACACGAACACAACAAGTTTACACTTCCGTTCGGTTCCTACTACGTCCGCCCCTGCGGAAAAGGCGTCGCGTTTCGAGGTCGCGCTTCGCGGCTCGCTCGCGGCGCTCCGGCCTTCGCCGGATTCAGCATTGAAGCCGCTCCGTACAGACCCGGCCCCGGCGCGCCCACTATACCCGCTGCCGCCGCGCCAAAGGAACACACCGGGCCACGCCGGAGCCTCCGCATCCAGCCTTTTTCGCGCTCCCTTCCTGAAGTCGTTTCCTGAAGCGACGGCGACGGCGCTTTTGTGACGGAGTTGCAGCGGATTGGCTGCACAGGCACATTCTTCGAGTTCTCTCCGGGACAGTTTCCTTGTCCGGCAGGTAACATCAGTTTCTCTTTTGCCCGCCAAAAGAGTATAGTCACGAAATCAGACGAATCGTGCAATATTGAATGAACTCAAAAGCAATCGCCACACCGACCTCGACCACCTGAACAACCTGAAAGCTCTTTCCTGGCTTTCCCCCGCAGAACTCACTTTGCTGGTGAGTGCGCTCGGGCTTACCAACTTCAAACGACGCGCAGTGATCCTGCAGGAAGTTGCGCTCGCCTCCGATGCGCATATTTTGTTAACCGGTATCGCAAAGATCACTTGTATGAACGCGCGCAACGAGCGCGTGACGGTCGCCTTGATCGCGCCCGGCCTCATTCCCGAGCTTCCAGCCTTGCCGATAAGCCGGTCCGGTTTCCAGTGCGAAGCTTACAACGATTGCAGAGTCGGTACCCTTAGCCTCGACAAGTTCGATAGCATCACTGAGAAGTCCGCCGAGTCGGCGTTCAGGCATCTCCACGAAAACGATTTAAAGCAGTGGTATCGGCTGTTGCTGCGCAGCAGCACTTTTATGAATCTCGGCCTTCACGAGCGAATCGCGATTACGCTGCTTGAACTATGTTCGGACTTTGGAATCGAGGAATCGCGCGGCACAATGCTGAGAGTATCTTTCAGCCAGAAGGACATCGGCAACCTGGTCGGAGCCTCGCGGCCGAGAGTGACCGAACATCTGGCGCGGCTCGAGCGCGAAGCTTTCCTGGTTCGTCAGGGACGGCAACTCATTGTGCGGGTCGCCAAGCTCCAGGAGTCGATTGGGAGGCATGCCAAATTAGTCAACCTGTCACCCTAGCTAGGGCGTTGTTTTCGCAGGGGGATAGACGTGCGTGCTGACGCCCTACCACGCCGTAACCACCGACATCAGGCTTTCCGCGTGCCTTCCGGCGATCACCGACCCAGCCTTAAGCCCCCGACCGATCTGCGTCGGTAGTCGAGCGTTCTTGCACAAATCTTTCACAAAAAAGGCGCTGAGAGTCGCTCGCTGATTCGAGCGCAGAGCTCTATTCGTTCCGCCGGTCGCGAATCTCAAGACCGCCCGCATGCTCGCTATTCGTCGCGTCTGTTGCAAACCTGCCCAAATGATCTCGACCTGTCTGTGGCGAATTCCAATTCATGCGGCGACTGGGGTCTGAAATAAGGCGTTGCAGTGTTGCCGCCAGTGATATGACTGAAGGTTTGCGGTTGGAGGAGGAGGTGCGCCGCTGCGTTGAGCGGGCGTAGCTCCGGCCAACCCGCTGTGACACCGGTGTTGGTTGTAATAGGCCTTGTAATTCTCGAGCTTCCGCTCAAGATCGCTTTGGTTCCAAAATGGGGTCTGATCGAGATACTCGCGCCGCACCGTCCCGATCAGTCGCTCAACGAAAGCATGGGAACGAGGAGTACAGGGAATGGCTTTTATCTCATCGACTTCGAGTAACCGAAGATTCGCAAGCCAGCGATGAAAGCGAAACAGTGGATCGTGATCTGATGAGAGGTACCGCGGCAGTCTCTGCTTCGCGATCGCCCGATTGAACATTCGGCAGACGACCGGGCCGTCGAGATTAGCCGCGGCAACGCCAAAGCCGATGATGCGGCGTGTGAATACGTCCATCACCACCATGACCCAGAAGCTCCTGAGCAGAATCGATTCGCAGCGAAACAGGTCGACGCTCCACAGGCTGTCCGTGGCGTGCCCGATCACGGTGAGCCACGAAGGGCCATCACCACCTGGCAGCGGTCTGTAGTGCTGGATGAGTATGCGACGCACGATATCCTTATTGATCTCGATACCGAACGCGCTCGATATCTGCTCGGCAATCTTTCGGCAGCCGAAGCGGGGGTTGCGTCGTTTCATCTCGACAACCGTGTCGATGAGTTCTCTTGAGGGACCTTTGGGTCCGGGGCGCCGGCGCTTTCTCGGGCTATAGAGCAGGCGATACTTGCGCTTCACCAGGGCGCGGTGGAAGTACAGCAAGGTGGAAGGCTTCAGTATCATAGCCATCTTGCTCAAGCGTTTGGGTGACACCAAAAGCGTGCAGACCCCCAGCGCCAGCCGATCCCACGAAGTCAGGTACGGCGCACGCCGCCGCGCACGCCTCAGGATGAGCAGCTGGTGTTTGACCGCCAGCGACTCCGCCACCACCGCTCCAAGACCGCCCGGCTTGGCCAGCCGCGCGAGCGTCACCAGCAAGTGGGCGATCAGCTGAACAGCAAACTCATCAAGGCGAACTTTAACCGTGTGCGAACGATTCACAAGTCTCCACTTCAACAGTGCATTCCGCCAGAATCAGCAATTCGCCACACACAGGTATCAGGCGGTGGTGGTCCTTCGTGGCTCACCGTCATCGGGCACGCTAAGGACAGCTTGTGGAGCGTCGACTTCTTTCGGTGCGAATCGATTCTGCTCAAAAGCTACTGGATCATGGTTGTGATGGACGTCTTCACCCGCCGCATCATCGGCTTTGGCGTGGGGGTGGCGAATCTCGACGGTCCCATCATCTGCCGGATGTTCAATCGCGCAATCGCAAGCAGACACCTCCGCAGCACCTCTCCTCAGATCACGATCCATTGTTTCGCTTTCATCGGTGGCTTGCGAATCTTCGTGTACTTGAAGTCGATGAGATCAAATCCATTCCCTGTATGCCTCGTTCCCATGCTTTCGTTGAGCGACTGATCGGGACTGTACGGCGCGAGTACCTCGATCGGACCTTATTTTGGAACCAAAGCGATCTTGAGCGGAAGCTGGAGAATTACAAAGGCTATTACAACCAACACCGCTGTCACAGCGGGCTGGCCGAGCTACGCCGGCTGAACGGAGTGGCGTACCCATACCGCCAATCGCAAAACTTGAGTCATATTCCTGGCGGCAACATTGCAACGGCTTATTTGAGACCCCAACTGCTGCCTGAATTGGAATTCGACACAGACAGGCCAGGACCCCGCGCCACGCGGTTGGACCGCTTACTTCCACTCCCAGAGCTTGCTCTTCGTGTTGCCCTCAGCGTCCGCCTCGTACTCGAAGACCACAGCTATTCGGTTCAAGCCGCTCAACTTCGGAGAGTCGCTGTAGAAGTACTGGGCTCCACGATAACTTACTCCTCCTCCGTCGAGGATCTTGCCGACCCCTTGGGCCTTGAAGGTGGCGCGCTCGCCACCTTTGCCCGCGACCAGCCCCTGCGCCTCGCCGTAGACGCTCCCGTCTGGCCGGACGGCTGCGGTGTAGGTGACTGTGCTTTGGTGCTCGACCCCCAAGAGCTTTCCGTTGCTCTGAAAGCTGACCTCCACCTTGGTACCCCCGTCGATCGAGAGCACCCTGCGAGCCGTAACTTTTCCTTTTTCTTCACCAATCTGTTCGCCTAACATCGGTATCTCCTTTTCCGTTCGCGCGAACGCGCGCGGGCCCCTGTGGAGTTCTCGTTCCTCGTAAAGGCTCGCGTGCTGAAGCGCAGGTTGTGGGCGTAATTCAGGCCCGGGATGATCGGGTTGGTTTTAGCGGGACAGGCGTTGAAGGGCGCGCCGTCGGGCCATGCTCAAGTCGGACTCGATCCTTATATCGATCCCGACTGTCTGACCCTTTGCTTAATCGGTGCCGAAGTCAAGTCACAAGAATCGGATGTGGCCCGCGTCGAGCGATCGAGCGTCCTGCACTGGAGCGCGGCACCGACATCGACCAGCCGCGCAATCTCGCAAAGTCGGTGACGTAGAGTAGCGCGCGTATCTACGCTGTCACGCGCTCAGTTCCTCAAACAGCGCCTTGGTGTCTTTCAGGTCGGCGATGATCGATGACCTCGGTGAACCAGTCGTAAATTTCCGCCAGCTTCGCGCTCTCCTCGTCGCGCCGGCCACTGTCAGTGAGCGAATACGCTAGACCGGTCGGAACACCGACCGATGCTTGTCTTCATTGGGGCGTATCGGATTCCCGATCAAGCGCTATAGTTACCGACTGGGTAAGGGTAATCGCGATTCGGTCGCCGACCTGCACTCCTTGCAGAGCGTCTGAATTTGTCACGTGAATGTTTTCTGTCGAACCATCTGGAGCCTGCAGAGTAACGCGCTGGTCGGCCCGGTCGATCGCCGCAATAACCACGACAAGCCGAGCCTCCTGCGCCGCGGCCGCGCCAGGAATCTCACCGGGCTTCGCAGTCCATAGCCCAGCAGCCAAAGTAGCGACTGGTGGTGTGTTGCTGGGCCCCTTGCCGATCACGCTTATCGCTTCCGTAAACTGCGCTACGTAACGATCGCCGGCTTTCAGGGACTGTAAATTGTACGGATTGTTAACCGTAAGGGTGACGTCTTTGCCGCTCGGCCCCTGCAATGTCACCGTCTTATTGGCTGGGTCGACGGCAACAATCTTGCCATGGACAGTTATGACGGTCTCCGCGGCAATTCCGGCGACAGACGCCGCGCTCGGCAGCGGGGCGCTCTCCGACGGTGAACTGGTCTGCGGACTCTGCGTGCTGGCGCAGCCGGCCAGGCTCAGCGCTAACACCACCACGATTGGGAAATCGAACCTGGTGCGTTTCCTCATGATTTCATTACCCTCGTCTGACACCGCGTCACGTTAAAGTGCTTCTTGAAGTTCTCGGTAGCCGCTTTCGATGCAGTCTAGGGGCCAGCTACCCGTTCAGTTCATCGAGCAGCGCCCTGGCATCCTTCAGGTCGGCGGTGTCGAAGCCCTCCGTGAACCAGTTGTAGATTTCGGCGAGCATCGCGCGGGCCTCATCCCAGTGATTGGTATCGCGCAGCAGCCGCGCGAGGCTGGTGGTGGCTCGCAACTCCAGCGATTTCGCTTCCTGCTTTCGCGCGACTTCGATCGCCGTTCGAAAGGATCTTTCCGCTACGGATGCGGGAGAAGAATCACGAAGCAACGAGAACTCGCCCCCGAGACGGTGCAACTCGGCTTCGTACCAGCGTTCGCCGGTCCGTTCTACTAAGTCGAGCGCTTCTGTGACGAGTTCGAGCGCCTCGTCAAGGCGACCGAGTTCAGAGCACGTCTCGGCGGTTGCCGCGAGGTAATACGGTACCCAGGCTTGCTCGCCGGACGCCCGGCCTGCGGCGATGGCCTGCCGCATATTCGCCACCTCGCGCCCTCTCGTCGCAGGGTCGCTCTCCGCCCAGCCGCGCAGAACCGTTCCCATCACTAGCGACTGTACGAATCCGTGCTCGGCCGCGAGCGCGATCGCCGCCTCGGCGCGCTTTGCCGTTACGGCGCGTTCGCGGCGATATTGATTGCCGATGGCCGCTATGGTCAAGGCTTGGGCGAGGCTGTTTGGATGCGCGAGCTCCTGAGCAAGCGCCAGTGCCTCGCTAATACACTTGAGCGCGCGGTCCGGATAACCGAGCATCCACTGCACGAGCGCCGCATGGTTGCGGCCGCAGACGCCGGGATCGTGTCCGCCATATAGAGACGCCAACGATCCATGCTGGCGCGGGTTGTACAGCACCGCGCAACTCTCGGTATGAAGGCGGGCAGCTGTCAGCTCTCCGCGACGCCAAAGCGTCGTCCACATGGCGTGATGCGCTTCAATTCTCAGCGCCTCGTCGCTGAGCCCTTCGGCCAGAGACATCAATTCGTCCGCCAACTCGCGCGCCTTACCCAGTTCGAGGCGCGTTGCACGGAAAAGCCAGAGTCCCCATAGGACCGAGAACAGCCGGGTATTGTCGCCAGGCTCGCCGCATAGTTCTCTTGCCCGAAAGTAGACCTCTCCGGATTCGGCTGCCCCGGGGCCGGCAACCGTCATGAGGACGGGTCCGAGCGTGACAAGAAGATCGAGCTCTTCGCGCTCGCGCTCAGAGGTTTCGGGAAGCGACCTGAGCAAGTCGAGTGCGTTTCTGAAGTAAGCCACTGACTCGCGATTCGCGGAGCGCAGCGTGGCCTGCGTTCCTGCCAGGCGCAAGTAGTGGATCGCTTTTCGCGCGTTGTGGCTCTGGCTGTATTGATGCGCGAGCGCGCTCAGGTGGTCGTCGAGCCGCTCGCTGTAAAGCGTTTCCATCGCGGCGCCGGTGCGCTCGTGCACCAGTTTGCGCCGCTCGATCAATACCGAGTTGTAAGCGACATCGTGGGTCAGCGCGTGCTTGAACTTGTATTCCACGTCCGGACGCGCTGGCTGCTCGTAGATAAACTCGGCGAGCTGCAGATTGGCGAGTCCCTGCGCGAGGTCTTCTTGCGATTTGCCAGTCACCGCTGCGGCCAAGTTGACAGGGAACTCGGCTCCCATCACGGCCAGCGTCTGGAGCAGCTCCTTTTCGTCCGGCGGTAACCGGTCGATTCGCGAGGCGAGCACGTCGTTCACCGTGGCCGGGAGCCGGATCTGATTCATCGACTTGACGATCTTTACGATGCCGTTGCGCGTGAGCACGCCCTGCTCGAATAGCGCCTGCACCATCTCCTCGATGAAGAACGGGTTGCCTTCAGCCTTCTCGATAATCAAGCGCTTGAGCGGCAGCAGGTTTTTGCCCTCGCCGAGCAGGCCGGAGAGCACCTCCTCGGCGTTTTCCTTACCCAGCGGGTTGATGCGCAACTGGGTGTAATTGGACTTGTTGCTCCAGTCGTGGCGATATTCGGGCCGATAGTTCACTAGCATCAGGATGGGCGCCATCGCTATCGAGTCGGCGAGCAGATTTAGAACCGCCTCACTTTCGCCGTCGATCCAGTGAAGATCCTCTATCATGATGATAAGCGGTTGACGGACGCTTTCGCGGACCAGGATCTGCTTGACCGCATCCAGCGTCCGCTTGCGCCTCAGTTGCGGATCCATGTGGGCGATCGGGTCGTCGAGTCCCGCAGGGCAAAGCAGAGTGAACAGGTACGGGAGCGTTTCCTCGAGGGCGCGATCGAGCCGCAGGAGCTTGTCCGTAATCTTTTGCTTTCGCCGGGACGGATCGTCTTCGGGCGAAATCTCGAAGTAGCTGTTGAGCAGCTCAATAACCGGCAGGTACGCCGAGGTCTTGCCGTGCGAGATCGATGAGGCTGTGAGCACCGAGCATCCCGAATGCGACCGCAGCCTGAACTCGTAAAACAGCCGCGATTTTCCCACGCCGGGTTCTGCCACTGCCGCCACGATCTGCCCCTGCCCGGATCTCGCCAGGTCCAGCGCTCGCTTCAGGTCTTCAAGCTCGCGCTCGCGGCCAACAAACCTCGTGAGTCCCCGGCGCTCTGCGACCTCGAACCGTGTCTTGAGCGGCCCTATTCCCGTGACCTCAAATACGTCAACCGGTTCGGTCACACCCTTGACCTGAGTCGGTCCCAATGATCGAAACATGAAATAGCCCTCGCAGAGCTTGCTGGTGTGCTCTGTGGCTGCAATCGATCCGGTCGGAGCAACGGTTTGCAGCCGGGAAGCTAGGTTAGTGGTGTGGCCAATAGGAGTGTACTCAACGTGCGATTCGTCCGTCCTGATGGCGCGGACCACGACCTCGCCGGTGTTGACACCCACCCGCATTTCGATCGGCGCATTGCCAGCCTCGCGCAATTGGGTCGAATACCGCTTCAGCTCCTCCTGCATCCTGAGTGCGGCGTAGAGCGCGCGCTGCGGATGATCTTCGTGCGCGACCGGCGCGCCGAATAGCGCGAAGATTCCATCACCGGTGGACTGCACTACGTAACCGTCGTATCGGTGAGCCGAGTCGATCATGATCTTCAGCGCCGGATCGATGATCGCGCGAGCATCCTCGGGGTCGAGGTCTTGCTCCAGTTCGGTTGAGCCCTTGATGTCCGCGAACAAAGCCGTAACCGTTTTGCGCTCGCCCTCGATTGCTTCGGACGCATCGCCGTCGGCGGCCACCCTGATTTGCGATCCAGACGAAGAGGCGCTCGCGGAGACGTCGGCTTTTGCAGAGCCAACCGAGGTCCCGCACTTTTTGCAAAATCGCGCCCCCGGACTCACCGGTGCTTTGCAAGCTGGACAAACTAACTCCAGCTTCGCTCCGCATCCCTCGCAGAATGAAGCGTCGGAAGAATTGTCCCGGTTACATTTCGCGCAAAGCATCGTACTAGCCGCTAAGCTCATCGATCTCGCGACGAAGCGTTAGCATTGTCAACCTTGCTTAATCGAGTCGCGGCGCGCGCCACCTCTTCGAAGGCGATCTCACGAGACACGAGACTGGCCGTCGGATGCACCCGGTAGGCGTGCCCGCGACGTGGCTCGGGCGCCTCCCGGCCGGCCTTGAGTTCCCGGACCGAGTTCAGCAGTCGACGCCGCAGGGCTATGACACCCGCATCGCTGGCCCCCAGGTGCTCCTTCGTTCGGTCGGCTATTGGCCCGTACTGGTCCTCCTGAATCGCGATGTCTTCTTCGCGGATACCGCGCATACCGGTGAAATTCTCGGTACGTTGCTTCTCGCGACTCAGCAGGTAGTCGTTCGATCGGTTCGCGACAGGCTCGAACGTCTTTGCATCGACCTCGGCGCAGATCCCGGTCCACGACTCAGCAGTACGGATGTCCTCGCCCGTCATCGGCCGATCCGGTAGCCAGGTGACTGTGAAGCCGACCATGTTCGTGTCGTCAACCGGGATAGCGGCTGTGAAGTTAATAGGCGAACCCTCTTCGCTAGGGATGAGAGTGTACGACGGCATGAGAAACTGGGTGAGGCGCCAATAGTAATGTACGGCGTCCCAATTGCGCCTTGCTCCAATCACGAGCCCGTACTCGGTTTCCTGGGTCAGGAACGTCGGCGCATGATCTCCTGCTCGTGCGAGCAAGACTTGGCCGGCGAGGGACGCTTCGAGCTTCTCGGGCCTAAATTCTCGATGGAGAAACGATACGTGGCTGGAGTCTACTTCTCCCTCGAGGTTCTGCAGATAGTTGTTGTTCTGGAAGCGCTTATGCACGTGGATGTGGCTGGTCGGAACCAGGGTCCACTCGAGCATCGGCGGTTCGGGCGCGTTTGCGGCGGAGCCCATGTACGCCCAGATCAATCCGCCCGCCTCGCGCGTTGGGTAGGCCGTCTGGCGGACCTTGTGCTTGAAGTTGCCCTCGTTTGGCTCGTTGGGCATGTCGACACACGTACCAGTCACGTCGAACTTCCAGCCGTGATACACGCATCGGAGCCCGCCTTCCTCGTTCCGGCCGAAGAAAAGCGAGGCGCCGCGATGCGGACAATATCGTGCGAGGAGACCCACCCGTCCGCTGGTGTCGCGAAAAGCGATCAACTCTTCGGAGAGAATGCGGAGCCGCACAGGTGGACAGTCTGGCTCTGGCAGCTCCCGCGAGAGCATCACCGGCAACCAGAAGCTGCGGAACAGGTCGCCCATGGGTGTGCCGGGCCCGGTGCGGCAGAGTAGTTCATTTTCTTCTTTGGAAATCATCGAAGCCTCTTTCAGTTCGATTTAGTTTTGCTGCGGTGGATCGCTGAGTTCGTCGAGCAGCGCCTTGGCGTCTTTCAGGTCAGCCGTGTCGAACCCTTCGGTGAACCAGTTGTAGATCTCGGAAAGCATCGCGCGCGCCTCGTCGCGTTTTACCCTGCTTGGTGGGCAGATGGGCTAGGCTCTAGTTCGTATGCTTTCGACCCGATGCGCCGGGCGATGGCGATCGCTTCCAGGGATGCCGCCCGCCTTAGTTTCGCGTGCGGAAAACTCAAAACCCGGCAGTCCTCGAGAGTTTAGCGGCGCCTCACCCCTTTTAGGCCACCGCAGTCGCTTCGATCTCAATCATGATGCTCGGCTCGAAGAGACGCGTGACACCGAGGAGCGTGCTTACCGGCTTGCACCCTGCCTTTGCAAAAATCGGCACCAACTCGCCAGCTTTCGCCATGAACCCGTCGACATCTGTAGTGTAGAAATTCAGCCGCACGATGTTCTCCGGTTTCATGTCCGCGGCGGCGAGGACCTCGACCAGATTCTTCCAGGCGAGCTTGAACTGCGCGGCGAGATCACCTGCGTGCATTGGGGCACCATTCGCGTCGTTCGAAGTCTGCCCGGACACGTAAAGCACGCGCTGTCCGGCGGTGACCTCGATCGCCTGATTGACGTTAAAAGCGCCGAGCCAGGTTTGGGGATTGATGGGACGAACCTGCATGAGAACGACCTCCTTCGAGAAATCCGAGCGCCTGGGCCGCTTTGAGTGATGAAGATTGGAACGGGTTTGCCTCGACTCGCTCCGGGCCTTCACTGCGTCAGCGGTCGGAGAGCGGACGAACTGCGACTACCTTTTTTGCACGCCTCTCGAGCTCTGGGCAAGCAGTTGGAAGATGAAGAAGAGTTAGCGTTTGCTGCATGATACATGAGCAGCACGTGCAAGAATCTGAGCGGCGAATCACGAAGGAAAATCTCCGTGACAAACCCTCAGATTGGGACACTACCGTTTCTCGCAGAAGGAGATCGATGTGATCCTGAAAGACCCCGTCCGTATATTGGGTCCCGGTTTCGTTCGTGAGCCTGGACAGGAACCGATGGGCGTAGCCCTTTTCAAACCGCGGAATCGCCTGCGGAGTATGGTTTTTCACCAGCCCCCGGGCAGAATCGTTGTCCGGCCGACGATGTAAAAGATCGCGGCCGCCGTCATAGTGAGGGCCAAGAGCATTCGGAAGGATAGGCCGAGCGCACCGTAACGAAAGAGTGTGAATCCTGTTCGCGGGACGTGCAGCGGTTGCAACTTACCGGCAGCGCGGACGTGACGTTTCAGCATGAGGGTTTACCTCTGCTTCAACCATCGCTCCGGCAGGATCATTAGTCGAGGGAACCACTGTCCGCGAGTGTTATACGCTGGCCGGAAACGCTCGAAATCGTTCCTCTCGTAACGCACCGCGAATGGCGTTCAACTGCGCGTAGCTAGTAGATATAGATTCGTCGGCGCGTCGTGAGTACCGATGGCACGCTTGGCCAAATGCCTTCATGGTGAAGCCCCGCGTGCCTTTCTTTTTTCCCGTCGCGACGCATTCATTTCTTCAGTCGCAGCTTGACGCCTTGCGCCTCGTCAATCAGCTTGAGTGCCGCCTTGGCCTTCGGCCGGTCCCATGCGTCTTTCATCAATCCAGTACTGTCGCGCGCTTCATGCTTTTGAAAACGCCCTCTTTCGCGAGTGCACGCTTCAAGATCTTAACGCCTTGACCACCGCCCACGGCCCCTTGCCCCATCACCACAATTTCCACCGTCGCACACCTCGCTTGGTTAAACCGCGGGATTGATTCAATTCGGCTCATGCCCGGCAAACGCCGTTCGTAAGAAGCGGACGCCCACCGGCCGTTACCTGGCACAACCCTCACCGTCGCGGTGTTATCGTCCGCCGCGGTTGCCGACGCCCGCTTCATTTTCGAGTGCGAAATGTTATTCTGCATCCTGTTTGGGCGAGGATGGTTGGAATCCTTAAAATGAAGAGACCTCGTGCCGCACAGGCGCAATTTGCGATCGCTGTCCTGGCAACGTTGCTTTTCGCACGCACCGCCTACGCTGAGGCTTGGTACCTGATGGCGGCGGATGCGAAGGCCATCGGCGAGCCAAAGGCCGCAAGCCTGATGGCCAAGGGTTCGGTGGCGGGACCGGTCCATTTTATCTCGCAGGGCCAGTTCCAAAGCCGCAGCCAATGCGAATCGGACCGCCACAAGCTGATCCAGGATTGGCGCCAGCAGGGCATACTCGCGCACGGCGGATGGGCCAAATACGGCTTCACGACTCCTAACGTCTTCGCCCAATGCATTTCGGCCGACGATCCGCGCCTGTCCAAATCCTCCGGCCCCAACCCGACCATGGACATCCTGCTGCCGGTGCGGCGTGTTCAATAGGCCGTAGCTCGCAGCGCGGCAACGCAAAGCGAACGAACGGAAAAAGCGTGAGTGCCGCATCGATGATCAGGAGCTGTGCGCTCCGAGGGGCCGGTTCGTAGCCGGCCCCTTAAAGTATCCTAAGCAGTCTGTTGCTAAACGACCGATGCTGGCCCAACTAGACACCGATCTGTGGGTCGCCGAACGCCCTCACAGATACTTGGGCTTGCAGATCGGGACCCGGATGACAGTGATCAAGCTAACCGATGGCTCGCTGTTCGTGCATTCGCCCGTGCGCCTCGACGAAGTGACCCATGCCAGCCTCGACAAGCTCGGGCCAGTCAAACACGTCGTCGCACCAAATCGGTTTCATCATTTGTTTGTCTCGGACTATCTGAAGAATTACTCGGACGCGAAAATCTACGCAGCCCCCGGTCTCGATACCAAGCGGCGCGACCTCCACTTCGACGCGATTCTCGGCGACATCGCGCCGACGGCGTGGAGCGGTCAAATCGATCAGATAGTGTTCCGTGCATTTGGCGCCCTAAACGAGACGATATTCTTTGATCGCCGAAGCCGCACCGCGCTCTTTACCGATCTGATGTTCAATGTGAACCAGTCCGATTCCGCACTTACGCGAATGGTGCTCAGGCTCGATGGAGGGTTTGGAGGTCTGGCGGTGCCACGGACGTTCCGGTTGATGATCCGGATGCGCCGCCGGCTGGCGCTCAGCGCGCTGGCTCGCATTCTTGAATGGGACTTCGATCGGCTGACGGTTGCGCATGGAGACATAGTTGAACGCGGCGCGAAGACTGCGATGCGCGACGCGTGGGCGTTTTTGTAAGCTTGGCTTGTCTCTCTCTAAGTTAAGTGGCCGATAAGGTCGCTGAGGACGCAGTGGATGTTTCCCTGACCTGCGGTATGAACAACTTCCGTTTAATGTCGGAGCAATTGTTGAAAATCGCGACCTTGTTCCGAGTCACCGCCGCCGAGCTCCGACGACTGGCGAGGGGGCCGATCCGGACTGAGCACGATACGATAGTCGCGGTCGAAGCCTATCTCCATGGGAACCAGGTGAGAACGACTGAAGCCTTCCCGCCCGACCAATGCCTTGAAACCGCAAATCTTCTGGAAGAGTTCGCTGACAAAATGCAAGCACTTAGCCAACCTCCGCGACACTAAGGCCCCCGCCCCTACCGTAACAACCACCGCGGAACTTCGGCGCAGTAACGTGGTGATAAATCGAATATATTGAATATATTGAAGATCGATTACCCCTCGATGCATGAAGCGTGTCGTGGGGGGCGGGGAACATCCGCCAGATACCGATTCAGCTCGGAGAATAGAAACTCAAGTCGTCGCATCGACTGGAGTTTCCGCGATCATCGTGCGGCGCGGCTCGAGCGGCCACGATTCAGAATCGTGAACGAAATGGGAATCGAAAGACATGAAAATTGAAGGCAGTTGTCATTGCGGCAAGATCAGCTATGAGGCGGAAATCAATCCCGAATACGTCATTATTTGCCACTGCACTGACTGTCAGACCATTTCCGGCGCGCCATATCGAGCCAATGTTCCGGTGAAGACCCATAACTTCAAGCTGCGCGGACAACCGAAGACCTATGTGAAGACGGCGGACAGCGGAAATAGGCTTACGCTGGCGTTCTGTGCTGATTGCGGTTCAGCTCTCTATTCGTCGAAGTTGGAAGACCCCGATTTCTTTATGCTGCGTCTTGGCGCGGTGAAGCAACGCGCGCAACTGATTCCAAAAATTCAAGGTTGGTGTCGCTCTGCGATGCCGTGGGCAATGGATCTCAGCCGCATTCCGCAGGTTCCAGAGAAGACGTTACCGCGACCTAAATCGACAAATTCAAACTGAGACACTACCGGCGCTGCTTGCCGTGACGGCCGCTCGAGATTTCCGCTCGCCGCTTCGAATAAAAGAAGTCACGTGCGGCGCTCTCGGTCTCCGCCGCTTTGCGGCAGTCTGCACTTCAAACCCTTGCACGCGGGCGGGGTCCATATATGCTTGCTGGAGAGGAGTGGATTCGAACCCCCGGTGCCGCGAGCTCTTCTATGGGCGGAATTCGGCCGTAGTTTGGCTCACTATTCGGCCCGAATAGAAGCATCCGTGCTCGAGAGAATTTGTTCGCTTAAGATTCGCCTCGTGTTCATATCTCTCCGGTTCCCTTCGCTTGCCGGCTGACGCGCAGAATTTTGGTTGGGTCGAACGTCATTACGAGGGTTTGGAGTTCGATTTTCCCCTCCTTGGGCTAGCAGTCAGCAATGTTACCGGGCAATTTCAGCGTCGAACGAGCTTGCGATGATCTTTACTCTGCCGTGTGATGCGGGCCAGGAGAACATCGCAATGAAAACGATCTACCGCGCAGAAGCAATCGGATCGCTTCTGCGTCCAGTCGATCTTCGGAATGCTCGGCACTCGCTACGGTCGAGAGAGATAACGACGGCGGAGATCAAGAAAATCGAAGATCGTGCGGTCGACGAGACGATTGCGCTCCAGGAAGCGGCAGAACTCGATCTGTTCTGGTTACTGTGGTAGCCGGAAAAATGCGGACATTTATTAGAAGCCCTTGATAGTTTCATTTGCCTTGTCGATCACGCGCTCCACGGTCTTCTTAATCTTGCCGGTGGTTTGGTCTAGCCTTCCTTCGTCCTTTAGACGTTGGTCATCCGTCAACGCGCCAACCGCTTCTTTCACTCGGCCTTTGATCTTGTCGCTCGTTCCGCTCATTACACTGTCCTCCTCTTGGTTTAAGCCATTGTTCGGCCAACGATCAGGTTTAACAAATACATCAGCGACGCCGCGAGCTGTCCACGCCGCCCTTGTGTCTCCGTTCGCGCGGATCAGGTTTTGAGACGGCCAAGTCGTTGAAAATGCGATTGCGCAATGTTAGTGCAATTCGTTTCAACGATGATCCCTCCTACTATCTATTTCAAAGTACATGACTAATCACGAACCAGATCACGAGGACCGATACAGGAACTCCCAAGAGCCAAGCAATTCCATAACCCATCTGTCTCACCTCCACTTCTTGAATAGTTAATTCGTCGTGTCACTACTAAGATGCTATTAAACCAGCGTCCTGAAGCCGCCCCGCGAGAGTGCTGTCTGTCGGCGCGCTGAGTCCCGCAATCATTGCGATGTACCATGGCGCGATTGCGTGGACGCGACTGGCCACATGACCGACTTTGGCGTTGACATGAGCGTTGTGCGCCGACAGGATGCCCAGCATCACGCCCATCATCAATTCGGCTACTATAGTCAATCGCATATCTTCTTCTCTATCGGACTTGTCTATGGTCCATCGGGCACCATTATCTGAATCAGCATCAGCACTCACTTCTCCTAGTTCAGAGGAACCGAGGGGGACACGCGCAGATCGTTGGTAACACCACGTACTCCGTTCGCATTTCTCGCGATCGCTTCGGCGCGGGCCACCACGGCCGAATTGTGTACCAGTCCATCCAGGGTCACGACGCCAGCCGTCGTGGTCACGTGAATCTGGCCGGATCTGAGGTCCTTAGCTGCAGCTAGATCCGTTTTCACCTCTGTGGTGATTCTTGTGTCATCCAACGCCGTGACCGTTCCGTGATACGCGTTCTTCGCGGCTCCTTCAGCGTCCTCGCCTGCCTGATGCATTGAAGTGCTGGCTGGAACGGAAGAGTTTGCAGTTGTCTCCTGCGCGAGAGCCGGAAGCGCCAGCCCAATTCCCAATACCATCGCGGGCACCATAGCCAACACTTTGTTTTTGCTGTTCATAGACTCAATCTCCTTGTCAAACTCGATCTGTTAAAAGCCTGTGTGATTGCCTTACTGGGTCGCTCGGCGCTTCGGTTGAGATGCGGTATTGATTCTGGCTGATCGCTGTAAGGAGCTGGCTAACACGTCGCCGCATGTTTCGGATTTCGTCGGCATCAGCCAGGACTTGAACGGACAACAAAAAGACCAGGTCTGTGTGGGCGTGCATCAAGTCCAACTTATGCTGTTCTCGTGCGTCCATTTTTCTTTACCCTGGATTCGTTCTGAAATTGATTCGGTTGTGGACGCGCAAGCTCCGCTGGAACCGTTCGGCGCTAAGTAGAAAAGACTCGTGCCGCTATTTTCTCAAACCACGCCAAGCAGCCAGAGTACGAGAACGATCACCACAATGCCCCCTAGAGAAATAGGAAGGTACATATCGACTCCTCATGCCTTGGATGCAGGACTTGCGGTTGGTCTAGCGAAACGCGGTCAAAGGCGAGAGGAAGAACCGCCGTTTGAGCTGGATCAATTCGGGCCCGATTCCTATGTCGATCCCGACTCGCTCGAGCTTACATCAGGCGTGACGTAAAGGACACTGTTATTCTACGCAGTTAGTCATCCGAGGAACCATAAGTATCTGTTCCAGAAAGGCTCATCGATTAACCCAAACCTGGCCGATATAGATAGCTCTTTCTGTCGCCTAAGAGGTCTTGATTTCCTCTGAGCCCCACTGGAATCGAGACTAACCTGTTCTCGAAAGCACCCGGGAGTCAATCAGGACGCCACCGGCCCTTGCCAGTGAGATGAGAAACGCTGGACGATGAACCAACCAATCGAGATAGAGGTCGCGAGACTACTCGATCGAACACCGACCTTCGCCAGGGCTTTGAGACCTACAACAGACTTACGCAACGATCGCAACATCGGCGCAAAGAGCATTTCCGGATCCGCATTCACCAAATCTCTCAGGCCTGGGATAACTGTTTCAGCCCGAAAAGGACGATATCTCACGATGGCATTCAAACTTCCCGAACTCCCATACGTTCTACTGGAAGTCGATGGGTCCGAAGAAAGGCGGTGAGCCCAAGGGACCCGTGGCCGACGCGATCAAAAAAGGCTTCGGCAGTTTTGAGGCGTTCAGGGATTTAGCATCGCATCGGGCCTGCCGCTCTCATTTACTGATAGCACTTTGACGATCACGGTCGCTTTCTGAAAGGCGTTTTGCGAGTACCTATAAGAAAAGACCCCCACTTCGGCTCTGGTTCGCGCCACCGCGGAACAACGAGCCGAGACGCAAGGCTGGGCACGCCGGCTCGATCTGAAGATCCTGACCTCCGCGGTGCGCAAGACCTTGGTACAGAACCTCGTAGCTCATGCGACAGCAGCGCCAATCGTATACTATGCAGCACGCGGCGTTTCCTGGGGTGAGGTGGCCGCTGCCGCAAGTAACGCCACACGCTGGATTTTTGTCGTTGCCGCCTGGGCGGCATTGGCGAGACAGTCTTGTATTTCTGTTTGTTCAGTTATATTCACGCTCCAACAGGCGCGATCGAACTGTTTCCGATGTCCGACTATTTCCTTCAGATTGTGAGCTCCTATGTCGCCAGTAGCGCGTTTGTGCTTTTCTGCCCGCACGCAAGCGCGGCGCGTTCTGCTTTGGATCTCCCTGCTCGCCCTAGAAAGGCAGTTCGTTTGCACGGATAAAAGCATTCTGGGCAAAAGTGGGGGCGGCTTCTTTAGACGAATCAGGATTCTTGGCAGCCTGATCTCGTGAGAGCCCCTTGAGCGTGATCGGGTGTGCAAGCTTGTCGCGCAGCAGATCTTCGAGCGTCTTTTTGAATCCGCCACTGAGCTCGAGAGCAGCGTCGCGGTGGGTCCAATCACCAGGAGAGGCAGCTCTCACCGACGTTGCGAACCGACTTGACCTTTGACCGACGGGTGGTGGACTATTGCGGACGGGTGAGACGATCATGATTGAAAAGCTTTTCGCTTTGATTCTCGCGGCGACGTTGCTGGCGGGCTGCTTCGATTTCGAATCTCCCCCACAGACCACGCAGCAGACCACGACGACGACCACCACTTCGTGCCCGGCTGGGACGCAGCTTCAGAGCGATGGGATGTGTCGGTGAGGTGTCGCTACTCAGAACTCAAACTCTGACGTATCGATAAGGCTGCCGGCAGAGGACACGACGTTACCGACGGCTGCGCAGAGGCGTGTTTGAAAAAGAAGGGGCCGGCTCCATCCCATCTCTCCAAGACCGCGCAAAAGGTGGATCACGAACGATTCCGAACGTTCACATAACGGTTGCCCACAAAAAGGAAAGGACCGGCCTTATCACGGATTCCTCACTTGCTCGAACCTCCCGTAGCACAGATTGTATGGAGTCTCTAAATTCTCTCTGGTCGGGTCGATTCCTTTCCTCAAGTGCGGCTTCTCGGTCCATTCTTCGACTATTAGTCCGCATTTGTTGCAGATCCACTTCGGCTACATTTGTTCGTCATGCCGGGGTGTCCTTTCCGTTGTACTTTTCAAAATATCAAAATCGGGACGAAAGGCGTCCAACGTAAAACTGCCCGGCCCTCGTTTCGATTCCTTGGAGCTAATGAGCGCCGCGGTCTTTCGACCTCGAACATCCCCATCAATATGATTCCTCAGTTCACTCGCCTGCGCGCCAGAGCGAACTCAATCGCCAGCACGTAACAAAACAAATAGACTTAGCAGAGGGAAGCGCGCGATGGCACGACGCTGGAGCAAGACGCCTCGAAGTGCGAAGACTCACCATGCCGGCGCAGCAGCTTTCCGCTCGCGAGCCGAGCGGATCGAGGCCGGACGCGCGTTACGCGAAAGAGTGCCGCGCAAAAGCCACGTCGGATGGAAGGCATCGGCCCCCCGGCGCGATCCGATCGGCATGCTGATCGATTCGAGCAGGGGCAGGATTGCCGCGCTGCTACCGATCCGTTATGGGCGGATGCTGAAGTCGCCATTCGCCTTCTTTCGCGGCGCCGCTGCAGTGATGGCCTCCGATCTGGCGCATACACCGATCACCGGAATACGCGTCCAGGCCTGTGGAGATTGCCACATCATGAACTTCGGCGCATTCGCTACGCCGGAGCGAAACCTGATCTTCGACATCAACGACTTTGACGAGACCCTCCCCGCTCCGTGGGAATGGGACCTCAAGCGACTGGCCGCGAGTGTTGAACTGGCAGGTCGGTCAGCCGATTTCAAATCGAAAGACCGTGAGCGCGCGGTGCAAGCGGCGGCGCGCTCCTACCGCGAGCATATGGCTGGCTATGCGCGGATGCGTGTGCTCGATATCTGGTATCAGCGAATCGATTTCGAGCCGCTGGTGAGGAAAATTCCGGAACACAAGGACCGCGAACTCAATCGCAAGGAAATCGACAAGGCCAGGGGAAACAGCGTTGCCGACCATATCTTCCCAACGCTTGTCAGGCGCAAGGGCCAAAGCCCCCTAATCAAGGACGGTCCGCCGCTGCTCTTCCACGAAACCGGCCGCCAAAGAGCCACCTATCGCCGGCAGGTGGAACATGCATTTAGGCGCTATCGTGAATCGCTGCGAGCGCAATACCGCGTGCTGTTCGATCGGTTCGAGTACTGCGACATGGCAATTAAGGTTGTCGGCGTCGGCAGTGTAGGAACGTTCTGCGCGGTCGCGCTGTTCATGGCCGCGAACGACGATCCATTGTTTCTCCAAGTCAAGGAAGCGCGAGCCTCGGTGCTCGAGCAATACGCGGGACCAAGCTCGTTCGCCACTCACGGCGAACGTGTCGTCGTAGGCCAGCGCCTGATGCAGGCGGCGGGTGACGTCTTCCTGGGCTGGACGGTAGGACTAGCTCGACGTCGTGATTTCTACATTCGCCAGCTCCGCGACATGAAGGTGTCCATGGCAGTCGAGATGATGGGTGCCGCGGACCTCGCATATTACGCGGAAGCCTGCGGATGGGCGCTTGCGCTCGCGCATGCGCGCTCAGGGGACTCGGCGATGATCGCGGGCTATTTAGGATCGAACGACTCTTTCGATATATGGCGATAACGAGATTTGCCGACGATTATGCTGACCAGACGGAGCGGGACTACGCGGCGCTACAAAAGGCGGTCAAGGTCGGCCGGCTCAAGGCGGCTTCGGTATGAAGGTCCTGCCACCAGCCCATTCGTTCGAATTTGAGGGACCGAACCGCTGAGGGGCGATCGCGAAGACTTTTGAGAAGAGGAACCGCTCCGCCAAAAGCTTGAGCCGATGGCGAAGCGAATTAAATCCATCGTCAATTTCTCGGGCGACACAAGAAGGCATGCGTGCGAAGTCGCGCGAGCCGATCTTTGGTTCCTCATATAACACAATTCAATTCGGTCGCAGCGTATACGGATGTATGTAGATCGGCAAAGGAGTAAACGATTGGCAGTCCCTCAGAAAACGTCCCTCAGTCGGAACATGAAGTCGATAAGGAATCTCGAGCCGGGACTTTCGCTTTGTATGGCTTTTCATCGAAAACAAAACAAATAGGAGCCAAAACAATGAAATATACAACTAATTCCGCGGTGGCTATTTGTGTTGGTATTGCGATGGGTTGGCTAGTCGGCTGTGCGCCTACTACTCATTTCACGGAGACCACGACGACCAGGGAATACGATACTACCAATCCGCCTGTAATAGAGCCGGCGCCGGTCGCTAATTCAAACACGACGACGACGACCCAGTATGACAATGGCACGGTGCAGCGGACGTATACGCAGCCCGCTCCCTACTCGTCTCCGGATCTGAGCACAACCACAGTTACGACTGATCCCAATAACGGAACCGTACAGAAGAAAACCACTACCACGTACACGTCGCCATATTAGTAGTCGTTGAGTATGTCGCAAACCGCAGTTCGCTCCGGGAGTGATCCGCCCCGCAAAACTAGAACGGGCTGACCCCCAAAACCCGAAAATCAGGACAGCGATAAGGCGAAGAGCGCTCCCATTCTTCAACTCTGCGAGCGTAGCGGGCGGTTCCCAGACCGTCGGAACTATGTGCGGGGGTCGCTCTTGAGCTATCTTTCATTTACGGGCGTGTCGGGACGATCAGGAGAGCCGTTGGTTCGCTGCTGGAACTACGAAAAGCTTGGTCAGTGCCATTTACATCCCTCAGCACGTTGTCCGCCCAGGTGGCGACTTTTGCCTGCGCGCAGAATTCTCGTGAGAGGCACTCTTACCCGTAGGCAATCCGCTCAATGAGTCATAAGGATCGCAAGGATCCTGAAACTCTCATCGGCCGGGTGCCCGAGACAAAAAAGGGCCACCTCAAGGTCTACCTGGGTGGCGCAGCGGGCGTAGGGAAGACCTACCGAATGCTCGAAGAAGCTCATCAGTTACGTGAGCAAGGACATGACGTGGTGCTCGGCTTCGTCGAGACGCACGGGCGGGCCGAGACCGCGGCCCGGATCGGTGACCTCGAAGCCGTCCCTCTCCGCAAGATTTTATATCGCAGCGTGATCCTGGAGGAGATGGATGTCGATGCCGTTCTGGCGCGCAAGCCCGAGTTCGCGGTCGTGGACGAAGTTGCGCACACGAACGCATCGGGCTCTCGGCACAACAAGCGTTATCAAGACGTCGAAGAGTTTGTTGGCACCGGCATTAATGTAATCGCCGCCTTCAATGTCCAGCATTTGGAGAGCCTCAACCAGATGGTACGGCGGATAACCGGAGTCGAGATCAGGGAGACTATCCCGGATACTTTTCTCGCTCGCGCCGATCAGGTCGTGACAGTTGACATCGCGGTGGCGGAACTTCGTCAGCGCCTCCGAGAGGGGAAAATCTATCCACCTGAGCAAGTTGAGCAGACACTTAAGAACTTCTTCAAGCCGAGTAATCTTGCTGCTCTGCGCGAACTGGCCTTGCGTGAGGTCGCGCGAGATCAGAGCTGGAAGCGCGAGGAGCTGGAGCTCCTCAAGCGCGAAGGCGGGCGCCGCCTGGCCGCGACCGAGCGGCTGATGGTTTGTTTGTCCTCCAACCGCGAAGGCGGCGAAGAACTGCTGCGCAAGGCGGGGCGCACCGCGGCTCAGCTGAATGCTGATTGGTACGCAGTGCACGTGGAAACACCTGCAGAGTCTGTTCAGAAGATCAGCGGCGCTGATTTTGGCAATTTGCTCGCCAATATCAAGCTCGCGGCTGATATGGGCGCCGAGGTTGTCTGGCTTAAGTCGCCTGACGTCATCAAGGCGCTGATCGAATTTGCACGGAACAACAAGATAACATTGATTGTGGTCGGCCAAACGCACCCGGGTTTGTGGAATCGGATATTTCGCCAGTCCCTTACGAGCCAGCTGCTTGCCGAAGCTCCTGATTTCAACATTGAGGTTATCGCCCGCGAGGCGATAACCGCAAAGTCATGAGCCGCATAGTTACTGGCGGATGGACACGCTGAGCCATTGCGCATGGTTAACCTCGAATTCCGGTGTCGCGAGATTCTGACGAACTCAAGTCTTCCAACAACGGGGTCGCCGCGTCCAATTCTCCTTACCAATCCGGTTGGTCATTCAATTTCGGCGGACCGCAGTGAGAGTCCGACGCTCTCAACAGTCGCTAAGGGCCAATGATCGTTGCCGGCGCTGGGCGTGCAGCAGGCGTCTTGCGCCATCGCAATCCGCGGCAATAACGCGATCGCGACCGAGAGAACAAAAACATTGAGCGTGTCGGCGTGGGAGCTCATCGAGCGAAATGCTAACGTTGACGGAACTGAACGACGTTGCCTTCGGGATCCTGACTGTCGCACACGCGATAACCTTGAAAGTTCCACTCCCGCTCGGGAATCCTGTTCGCGGGACGTGCAGCGGTTGCAACTTACCGGCAGCGCGGACGTGACGTTTCAGCATGAGGGTTTACCTCTGCTTCAACCATCGCTCCGGCAGGATCATTAGTCGAGGGACCACTGGCCGCGAGCGTTATACGCTGGCGGAAAACGCTCGAAATCGTTCCTCTCGTAACGCACCGCGAATGGCGTTCAGCTGCGCGCAGCGAGTAGATCATTCGTCGGCACGTCGTGAGTGCCGAAGGCACGCTTGGCCAAATGCCTCCATGGTGAAGCCCGCGTGCCTTTCTTTTCTCGGGCGCGATAGATTCAGTCGCAACTTGGCGCCCTGCGCCTCATCAATCAGCTTGAGCGCCGCGTCGGTTTTCGGCCCGTCCCATGCGGAGTCCTCCCGCTCCCACAAACAACGCAGATACGCGCTTGCCCTTCCAGTAGTATGCCTCGACACAATCAATGGTTCCGGTTTCCAAGATTTGCTTGAGCGTTTCAGGTATGTTCAACCGCGTTACGCTTAGTCCTTTATCCAGACCGCATCGGGTTAGCCGTCGTGCCCATCACTCTTCACCTCCCCTCGCGGAATATATCCGACCAAAGCCGGCGATTGTCGTAAGTAGTTTTCGAGCGCCATCAGAATCCGCGTGGCCGCGTGCTCCAGGTGCGGTTCCGAGGTGTCGCCTGCGCTGAGCAACTCGAGATGTGCACGGGCGTGCGCAACATGCTCAGCGTAAGGAACGTCGCGCCACGGTTCGCCCTTCGGATACTTTCCCGATGACACAGCGCGCTCCATGACCAGGTCGACTGCTTCAAGTGCGAGGTCGAACTGCATGGGCTTTCACGCTGGCTCCTCAGGTAGTACCGTCTCGGCTTCTTCGGCCGTCGACATCGCGGAAGGCAAGTCGAACGCTGCTTTGGTGCCGGCAACCTTCAATGCGGCTCGCGCGAGCGGCGTCAGTCCAAGTTCGCGCGCATAGGCGAGTTGCGCCTGCTTCATCTGCCGATGCGCATCGACCAGTCGGCGAACCTCTACGTCTTTGCCGTCTGCCGTTATCTTGGTCGTGCCCGTAGTCGCCAGACTCGCGAAGATCGACGCGCTTAGGATTTCGAGTTCGCAGTAAGCCCGCATCGTCGATTCGTCGCTGGGCTCGAGCCAAGGAGCAACGATGCGCAGGCGGCGCACTAGCCGGGCGACCTTCCGGCCGCGAATCTGAAGGGCCGATTCCGACCGGGCGTACATGCCGGTTCGGGTGTACGCGCGAGGCGAAGCGATGGTGTTTCCCTCGGTCACTTCAAACCCTCGAGCTGATGAACATTTACGGGCGTGGGCACTCGATGGGCACAGCCGCCATAAGTGCGTGAAATCGTTGATGATTTATGAGGACACAATATCGGGTCAATTGTGCCTAATGGACGGATCGGCACAGTAGCTCGGCGCGGAATGTTTGAGATTTGCGATCCGCGCGAGTGCCCACGCAGTGCCCAACGTGGGATCACCTGAGGTGATCTGAGAGAACGTCGCGAGTGAAAAACCCGCGTGAAATCTACCTGTCGTAACCTGGGATAACCTGAGGAGATCGGGCGAACGCTATTAGCAATCTGGTGCCCTTCGATCACTCATTTCCTCGTTTCGCGAGTTCTGCGGCGGCCGCGCTTGGCGAAATGGAGCCTAGCGCGGGATGAAGTTTTAAGTGAAGAAGGGCCGAGTCCTTTCGGGCCCGGCCCCCTTCCTACCTCGTAGCCAAATTACTTCTTGACCTTCGCCTTCCTCGCCGGTGCCGCCGACCCATAGCGTCTCTCCAAAGAGGCAGGTTCTTTCCATTGTCGACGTAAAACGCAGTGATCATCACGATGTATGAAATACGGGGAGACCGACGACGCTTCCCATCCCGACAATGTGCAGAATCTAGGAATGCAGCCGAAGAACAGACTACGTATCCGCCCCTCAGGTGCTTGGCTGAATACATATCGTCAAGGGGTTTGGCATTCTCGGCCGCCTTGGCTTCATTATCATCCTCTTCTTTTTTCAGGATTGCGGTGAGCTCGGTGCCGAGTTTGCGATATCCTGATCATCGTGGGCGCTTGCCTTCGTGCCGCCGAGCAATGGAATTGCCGCCGCCGCGTCGGCATCAAATAAGAAACCTGCCCAATCTATCTCATCTTCCTTTATCTGAAACTTTCTCACTTGATTATCATTGTTCCGTACTATCTACGCGTCGCGCGTAAAGACAGGTGAGGCGATCGGCCAACATGGGCAGAACATGGGCAGAAGCATCGGGCGCTATATCCGAAATAGCGCCCTGCCCCGCCCTCAACGGGCCTTAAAAACCAAGCATTTGTCTGGATAGCGCCCGATGGTGTCCGATGGTGCAGGGGTTCCGAAAGGACTGAAAATCCTTGTGTCGAGTGTTCGATTCACTCCCTGCCCACCAAAAAAACCATCACTAAACAGAATATTTCCGCCGACGGTTGCCTCCTCCATGAGTTCGGTGCGACTTTGAAATCGGGATTTCAAAAAACATTTCCGATCAATCGATGAGGAGGAGATCCGATGCCTACAAACGTCGAGGTGGTCCGAAAGTACGTCGAGCTGATCCGAAACGATAGCGCCCCAACTTTTTCGCCACCGCTCTACGAGGTATTCGATCAAACTATCGACACCGCGAACTGGGATGAGATTCGCCTCTGGGTGCACGTGTTCATCACCAACTACGCAACCACACCGCTGACGGCGGCTGCGAAACTTAGAGTGGAATTTCTTCATGTCTTTGGTATTACGCTCGGCGGCGGCGGCCAGTATCAGTATAGCCAGCCTATCATTCCCTAGAACGGCGTCACCTCGTACATCAACGGTTATGTATCCGCTCCTATCATCGGCGAAAAGCTGAGAATCCTGCGCTTGGCGGAGAATCTGCCGGCGGGACTGTACCAACTGTTCGTCACTTACTATCTCGTCTAAGTCCGACGTGCCGACGGCAGCACAACTTTCCCGGTTTTTCGGCCGCGTCGGTGTGACTCAGGCAGCTTCCTTCGAGGCGCTGACGCTGGCGCTGCGCAAGACGGCGACTGCACGATCGGTCGCTTCGTCGTCGGCAACGACTATCGCATATTTTGAAAGCAGCTTAGTCCCGGGACGGAGTTCGATCCGTGCGTCCTGAAGAAGTCCGAGTGCACGCACAAACATTTCCGCCAAATCGGCAGTGTCAGTGCGCGAATCAATAATAATTCTCGACATGGCATTGCTCCGATTCTTTCTGCTACGCGATTTACCGGGTAAGAGACACTGACATACTCGAAAACCATGATTGTTGCCACCGTGAGTGCCAGTGACTCGCTCGAGAGGACGTCTCGCGAGTTAACAGACCTGTAACAATGCAAGGTTTCCACTCGGTCGCACAGATGCTCTGCTCGATCTCGGGAAATGCAGTCGAGTCGGTATTAACCGATTGCTGCGCGCTCTTCCCCCATCGTGAAAAATTGAAAAATGAATTGACATCGCTCGCAGCAGGTCCCGATTCATTCGGACCGCTGATCTCTAGACTTCGTGAAATCCTCGGTTCGCTGATCAAGCACGAGAGCGACTTTCGCGAGCGTGCATCGGCTGTACATCCAGCGTATCGCAAGAGCGCGATCAACCTGATCCACTACCTGGCGCTTAGACATCACGATATTCGGACCCTCCAGGACGAACTCGCAGCTCTCGGCCTGTCATCGCTGGGCAGAACAGAAGCTCATGTGATGAGCACGCTGAATGCAGTGCTCATCGCTCTGGAGCATATGGCGGCGCGAAAGATTGAGGTCGAGGCTCCGTCGGAATGTCCTGGCTTTGGCGAAGGCAGATCGTGGCTCGCGGCACACACCGAGGCACTGCTCGGGCCCGCGCCGGAGCATCGCGGCGTTCGCATCATGGTGACGATGTCCGACGCCGCCGCAGATGACTATTCGTTGGTGCGCAACCTCGTCGCCCACGGCATGAACTGCATGAGGATCAATTGCGCGCATGATTCACAGGAAATCTGGGTCGGATGGTCGATCATCTGCAACGCGCGCGGCGGGAGTTGCGTCTGCCCTGTCGTCTTCTAATGGATATTGCTGGCCCGAAACTACGAACTGGAGCGATCGAGCCAGGTCCGCGAGTGGTGGTGTGGCATCCCAAGCGAGACAGTTTTGGATGCGTGACGGAGCCTGCGCGAATCTGGCTCGAGCCTGCCGAAAGATGCCCCTCGGTCCCTTCGGGAGCGGACGCGGCATTGCCAGTATCCGCCAGATGGCTCGCCGAGGTGCGATCCGGAGAACGCATTCACTTAAGAGATGCGCGCGGGAAACGTCGAGTTCTCGAGGTGGTCGGCGGAGGCGAGAACGGGCGATGGGCTCGATGCAGCCAAACCGCATACGTCACTCCCGGGACGGTGCTGCTGCGGGACGACGGCGGCAGTGATGCAAATCGCGAAGCGCTGGTGGGAGATCTACCGCCGCGTGAACAAGGAATCCTGCTTCATAAGGGAGACTTCTTGTTGCTTACGAGCGAACCAATCGTGGGAAGAGGCGCTTCGATCGATTCGGCGGGACGAACTCTGACGCCCGCGACAATCTCTTGCACGCTGCCGGAGATTTTCTCGACGGTTCGCGCGGGCGAGAAGATTTGGTTCGACGACGGCAAGATAGGCGGAATTGTGAGAGAGGTCGCGCCTGACACGCTTCGCATTGAAATTACCCAGGCCAAGCCAAACGGAGACCGCCTGCTAGTATCGTGTCCCGCAAATAACTTTACGGTGCATAATGATTTTCTCAAGTGCAGACGCGGCCAAAATGATCCAACAATGAAAACTTATTTGCGGGACACGACACTAGCAGACAAAGGAATTAACCTGCCCGATACGAGGATTGGTCTGCCCGCGCTTACGCTGAAGGATCTCGAAGACCTTGAGTTTATCGTTCGACACGCTGACCTGGTGGGGATGTCATTCGTGCGGCATGAGCGCGACGTCCTTCAGCTTCAATCGCGATTGCGGGTGCTTGACGGCGGTCATGTGGGAATCGTGCTGAAAATCGAGACACGCCAAAGCTTCGAGCGCTTGCCTGGCCTCATGCTCGCAGCGATGCGCCAGCATTCGGTGGGAATCATGATTGCGCGCGGAGATCTCGCGGTGGAGTGCGGTTACGAGCGGATGGCGGAAGTCCAGGAGGAAATTCTTTGGATTTGCGAAGCGGCGCATTTGCCCGTCATATGGGCAACGCAGGTGCTCGAGTCGCTCGCCAAAAAAGGTCATCCATCTCGCGCCGAGATCACTGACGCGGCGATGGGAGAGCGCGCGGAGTGCGTGATGCTCAACAAGGGACCGCACATCGTCGCGGCAGTCAGCGCGCTTGACGATATCCTGCCTCGCATGCAGGATCACCAGTCCAAAAAGTCGTCGCGTCTGCGTCCGCTACATTTAAGCGCGACGCAGGAGTCCGAGGAGTTGTAGATTTCGGCGTCTCATCAGGTTGCGATGAAAGCGCTCTTCAAATCAATTCTGTGCCCAATCGATCTCGATGAGCTGTACCTCGACGCTCTCGAATTCAGCAAAGATCTGGCGTTGCGGAACAACGCAAAACTTTACGTGCTCAATGTAATATCCGAATATGGCCTGGACCCTGGTTGGGAAGCAGGTGCTGAAGTCAGCCTGCAACAGCATGCCCGGAAGCATCTGGATGGCAAGGTCGCCTACGAGTTCGCGGTCCGCACCGGCGAAGTCGTCGATGAAATACTGGCAGCGGCTAAGCGATTCGAGGCCGATCTGATCGTTATTCCAACCCACGGGCGCCGTGGTTTGAAACGTCTGATGCTGGGAAGCGTGGCCGAGCGGATTGTTCGCGAATCGCCCGTACCTGTGCTTACGCTCCGAGCGCATTAGAAGCTCAATTCGTCTGGCGGGGCAGACATTCGTCCGGTCCCATTCCAAAGCGCTTTCCGTGGTTTTCAGCCTGTAGATTTTGCAGAACCTCCTCCGACTGGCAGCTAATCGCATTTCCCAAGATTGCTGATTTTTCGCGATTTTTGCTGCGCCTGAAACTGGCATCTTCGATGCATCGTATTCACTGGGTGAGGTGTCTTCCGACTTTCTACTGTTTCTCTTTCCAGGAGGTGCCAATAATGAAACTTCGGACGTTTTTCACCGCCGCTGCGCTGACCGCGCTCTTCGCGGCTACGCCGGTGGTTGCGCATGCCGATCACTATGGCGACTGGGACGATCATCATGAATGGCATGACGCGCACTGGTGGCATGACAATCATCCGGGCTGGGTTTGGCATCATCATCCGGAATGGGTGCGCGTGTACCCGCAGTGGCGACCGTACTATGGCGATTGGGACGACCACCATGTCTGGCGCGATCGCGATTGGTGGTACGACCATCATCCGGAATGGGTCCGCGAGCATCATCATGATTGGCAGAGATGGCGTGACTAACGAAAGTTAGTCCGCTTTTGTTTTTCGGGTTTGGTTTTGCGCGAGCGCGGTCCAGGCCTGGAGCATCCGGGCTAAGTCCCGCGAATGCTCCGGCCTCGCGTCTCGCGCAAATTTTTCCTGTTTCGTGATGTGTTCAGGCGGCGGTAAGGCGGTCGCCTGAGTTTTCGAGGATTTCCATCGTTTGCCGGTAACCCTCTTCGATTGCCTTGTCGTAGGACTTCCAGTCCAGCATCCCGATACCGTCGAGCATTGGCTCGATCAATACATCGACCTGTTGGCGACGAAGTTTGAGTTGAGCCTCGCTGTTGACGGTGCCCGCTCTCATCAGCAGGCCGATGATATTTGGGGTGCCGCGACGCTTGGCGCTCAGCAACTGCCATAGCGAACTGGCCTCGAGGTCGTCGGCATTGGCGGTCATCACATGCTCGCGGGCAACGTCGACGCCGACAACACGCCCGCGACGCATCGCGCTCATGACATCGACCGGCAGGTTGTTGATGACGCCGCCGTCGATGAGGATTTGATTGGCTTCGATTACCGGCGGGAGCACGCCCGGGATTGCGATGCTGGCGCGGACTGCCCGCCAGATTGGTCCGGTGCGGTGAACCTTGGATTGCCCGGAGGTCAGGTTCGACGAGGTGCAGAAGAAGGGCCGCCAGCATTCCTCGATCAGCGCTTCGCCGAGATGCTCGCGCAGGAGGCGCGAGACCTTGCGGCCGCGGACCACGGCGACGAACGGCAATGTGTAGTCGCTGAGCGGGTTGGTGAGGACGAAGGCGCTCTTGATGTGATCGAGCGCCTCGTCTTCGCTCCATTCCATCGCGGCGCTGGCCGCTATCATCGAGCCCATACTGGTACCGCCGAACATGTCGAGCGGGATACCAGCGCTGCGGAACGCGCGAATGACGCCAAGATGAGCGAAGCCGCGCGCGCCGCCGCCGGAAAAGACAATGCCGACGGCGCGGCCCGACATCAGGCGCGCCACCCGCGCGATATCCTCCTGATTGTTTTCACGCACATGATAGTGAAAGCCGACACCGTGCCGAGTCAGCATCTCGTCGATCTCGACCGCCCTGGGCGAGCTGGCCTTGTGCAGGAAAACGATCTCGAGCTGCTCGCCGCGTCCCGCCGCGGGCATCACGCCGAGCGCCGGCGCCAGCTCGGTCGGCGGGTGAGTCGCGCTGGTCAGCATCACGATTCGGTCGGCCTGCCTGATGCATTGGCGGGTCCATTCTGAGGAGTCGAATTCCGCCTGGTAGAGAACGATATCGTGATCCTCCTCGAGCGCGTTGAACCATTCGGTGGGCTGGCCGACGTGACGGCGGTCGGCGACGAAGACGCGAAGCTGAAGTCGCGAGAACGCCTCGGCAATTTCCCGCGCGAAATCTTCGACCTCGATGCCACGGCCGAGCGGCACCATCGCAATCGTCGTGCAGCGCGAGACGGCGGTGCTCCGATGCGACATTTGCTGCAAGCGGCGCACGAGTAGCTTGGTGATGAATCGCAGTACGCCGGGATGGTCATTGCTGAGGCGCTCGAACGCCGGCTTTTCGAGCCGAAGCAATTCAGTGTCACGCATCGCGATGATCGTCGCGCTGCGAGGCTCGCCCGACACCAGCGCCATCTCGCCAACCGTCTCTCCCCCTCCAATCTGATTGATGATCGTCTGCCGGCCCTCGGCATCCGCCGTGACGACTCCCAGGCGGCCGGCAACGACGACGAACAAGGCGTCGCCGGTGTCGCCTTCGCGAAACAGTTCGCATCCGCCGGGAAGACAGAGCCATTCGAGCTCCGCGGCAACCAGATCGAGCTCGCGCGCGCTCAATCCTTCGAACAGCGGGAGCTTGGCGATCTTCTTCCTGACGATCGAAGCCAGACCTGCGCTTTCAATCGTCGGATTATTTCGGCCGTTGTTCATCACCATCCCCTTTCAATCTGCGCTGCGCGCCTATCCGATCACCATTCCACGGCCCGGATCGCTTCGCTTCATCATAAAAACGAGTGGAATCATGAGCACGCAAATTACCGCCATCACGTAAAACGCGTCGATGTAACCGAGCGTCGTCGCCTGACCCGTCAATCCGTGGTAGAGGCGCGCGTAGCTTTGATCCAGCGCACCGGGATGACTCAGCCCGCGCAGATGGAGCATGTCCGAAACTTGCCCGCTGAACTCGCGAAGCCGGAGATCGTAGTTGGTCGCGTGCATCTCAAGGTCATGGTGATGGAGCTGCATGCGGCGCGACACGATCGTCGAACTGAGCGCGATACCCACGCTGCCGCCGATGTTGCGTGCGAGGTTGATCATGCTCGACACGTCGTCGTTCTTCTCGGGCGGAATGCCCGTGTACGCGATCGTGTTGAGGGGCACGAACAGAAACGCGAGTCCGCACGCCGTGTAAACGCGAAGCATCATCGCAGTGCGGAAATCGATCTGCTGGTCGATGATCGTCATGTGGTAGAGCGCCAGCGCGCTCACGAGAAAGCCGAGCGCTATCAGCCATCGCGCATCGACTCGCGAGACCATCAGCCCGACCATCGGCATCAGCAGCATTAGTGTCGCGCCGCCGGGCGACAGCACCATCCCAGCCTGAGTCGCGCTCCATCCGAGCACGACCTGCACGTACTGCGGCAGCAAGACGATGCTGCCATAGAGCACGAATCCCAGGACGAACATCAAAAGCGTCGCGACTGCGAAGGTGCGATGACGAAACAGGCGAAGATCGATCACCGGACGCTTATGAATCCACTCCCACCACACCAGCGCAAGGAACGATGCGGCACTGATGATTCCCAGCGCGAGTATCAGGTGCGATTGAAACCAATCCGCTTCCTCGCCGCGATCGAGCAGGATCTGCAGAGGACCCAGAAAAGTCGCGACCAACAGCAGTCCCATGAAGTCCAGGTTGAGACCACGCTTGCGAGTCGCTTTGCGCGCGCGGACCAGGTAGGGCGGATCGTCAATCATGCGATAGGTCAGGATGAGCGACAGGATGCCCGCGGGGATGTTGATGAAGAACAGCCAGCGCCAGTTGTAATGATCGGTGATCCAGCCGCCGAGTGCGGGTCCGATCGCGGGCGCGAGGATGACGGCCATTCCGTAAATCGCAAATGCCATTCCGCGCTGCCGGGGCGGGAACGTATCCGCCAGGATTCCCTGTTCACTGGGGCCGAGACCGCCGCCGCCGGCGCCTTGAAGAACTCGAAAAACGATCAGCATCCCGAGGCTCGTTGCCATCCCGCAGACCATGCTGCTGAGCGTGAAGAGCATCACGCACGCCATGTAGAAGCGTTTGCGTCCGAACACCGTCGATAGCCACGCGCTGATCGGCAGGACAATCGCGTTGGAGACCAGGTACGAGGTCAGCACCCACGTGCTCTCGTGCTGCGACGCTCCGAGCGAGCCCGCGATGTGCGGCAGTGCGACGTTGGCGATGCTGGTGTCGAGCACCTCCATGAAGGTGGCGATCGTGACGCTAAGCGCGATCGCCCAGATGTTGTGACGTGGGGTCCAGGCCCGACCCGGTTTGGTTATTTCGTGGCGATGAACCGGGATGTGGCCCTTGGGCGCCGCACTCATTTGATCCAGACCGTTGCTTCAACCGACATTCCCGGGCGCAAACGTCCCGCGATGTCCTGCTGAGCGTCAAGGCGGATTCGCACCGGGATGCGCTGCACGATCTTCACGTAATTGCCGGTCGCGTTTTCCGGCGGCAGCAGAGAATATTTCTCACCGCTCGCGCCGGCCATGCTCTCCACGTGGCCCACGAAGTCGGTGCCGTAGGTGTCGACGTAAATCGTCGCAGGCGCGCCCGGCTTGATGCTAGCGAGTTGTGTTTCCTTGAAGTTGGCCGTCACCCAGAGGTCGTCATCGCGGACGATCGCGAGCAGCTCCTGTCCCGGAGCGACCCGCTGCCCTATTTCGACGGAGCGCCGTCCGACGATTCCGTTCACGGGAGCGACGAGCTTCGTGTAGCTGAGATTCAGAGTCGCCTGGTCGAGCGCCGCCTTGGCCGCTGCTACACTGGCCGCACGCGCCGCGCGCACCTTGCCTGCGCTCTCGGCGGCCGCACGCTCTGCGGCGACCGTAGCGGTATCGACTCTCGCATTCGCGGACGCCTGCTCGTATTGCTGAGTCGAAGCTACGCCGCTCTTCGACAGCGCACTCAAACGACCGTAGTCGTGCTGGGCCATCTCGTTGGCGGCTCTCGCCCCCTGGACCATCGCGAGCGCCGTGGCGTAGTCCTTGTCGGCCATCTCCGCCTGCGCCGACGCTTGATCGTACTGCGCGCGCGCCTGCTCGACTGCGACCTGGTTGTCGCGCGGATCGATTTCGGCGAGAGTGTCTCCCGCCTTGACGCGTTGGTTGTCGTCCACGTAAACGCGCGCGATGGTGCCGCCGATGCGCGCGCTGATGGGATCGATATGCGCGTCGACCTGCGCATTATCGGTTGCTTCGTACGAATTCAGATAGGCAAGGAAGCGATGCCCCGCCGGCACGGCCAGCACGATTGCCGCTGCGATGATGAGCGTCGTGACGGGATGCCGAGAGATCCAATTCGCGAGCCGGATCGGGAGTGCGGGCCGCGGCGAATCGCCCTCTTCTTCGTCGTCTTCGATGCCTTCGAGCTCGCGGCGGTCCCGTCGTAGCTGCTCGATCTCGTCGTGCAAGCGCATGACCTCGCGCCTGAGCATGAGATGGTCGTCATATAGCCGGCTCGTCAGCGCTGCCGGGGACAGGTCGGTCCCGGATTCACCTGTCCGCGACACTATTTCAGGCGATTCGTCTTCCAGGCGTCGTAGTGGATCTCGAGCCATCTACCACCAATCCTGCGCACACAGTTTTCGTGCTACCAAAAGAAAACTCCCGGTTGAGCGAAACGATTTAGAATATAGAACAGATTTCAGTGCGTCGTAAAGTTAAATTTACATACAAATTGGCACATGACGAGCCTACGGCAGACCGATCGGGACAAGCAAGCTGCGCATTGCGTAAAACGAGTGAGACGTGGAATCGTTGCCTGCACGAAAATTACCGCGATGTCGGAGAACCGCGATGAAAAAACCCACTCCACCAAAAGCGAGCCGGCCTTACATGCCCGGCTACGGAATCCTCGACGCCAACAGCGGCCGCGGACTACTGCCGTGGGATTGGGCGGTCGAGCGCCTGACTAGTGCCCGCAATTACTGGATTTCGACTACCTGCCCCGACGGGCGGCCTCATTGTGTGCCGGTGTGGGGCGTATGGCTCGACGATGCGTTCTATTTCAGCAGTGGCGCCCAATCGCGCAAGGCGCGCAATCTCGCCGCGAATCCCAACCTGGTGGTCTGTCCCGAGAACGGCACCCAGGCCGTCTCGCTCGAAGGCGTTGCAGAGAAAATCACTGACATGGAAACGATTCGGCGGCTGGTCGATGCCTACAATCCCAAGTACCAGTGGGATCTAAAGCCTGAGACGGTGCTCGACATGGGGCCGATTTTCGCCGTTCGTCCGCGCAAGGTGATTGGCATCGACGCGACTCCCGGTGAATTCCAGGGTAGTGCGACTCGATGGCTGTTCGACCAGGACTGACGCTTTCTCAGCGTCACGAGCCGTGCGAGTGGGCCGTCCCGCGCTGACGCATCCCGTTGGGATGTCGCAAGCTCGACAGCGGGCGATGGCGACGCATCTGGTAACGTCGCGACGGCAGATCCGCGATGGTCAGAATCCGCAGGCGCGCGAGCAGGCCGCGTGGCTCTATCCCGAGCGCTACGCAAAGATTTTCAAAGCTGAAAATTTCCGCGCGCCGGCCCGCGATACTGTCGACCTCGAACCATTTTCTGACTTCGATGAACTCGCGACGACGTTCGCCGTCTTTCGAGTTCACGTTTCGCAGGTAGCATCGAATCGCATCTTCCAGAACGGCCAGCAACAGTTTGAGTTCACCTTCGATAACGTGATTTCGCCTCACCAAATCGACGTACTGCCCGGGCATCAGCAGTCCGCTGTCGACTTTTTCGTACGACGACGCTCGGCTATTGGGACTTTCGAGGTTTTTCCGGTCCGGAGATTCGTTCGACATCACATGCCCCCAACAAAGGAAGCGCGAGGCTAAAAGTTCGCGCGAGCACGAACCTAGCAGCGCAGTGTTTCGAAAATGTGAATTCGCGGAAACGCTACGATGTGAAGTGAATGACGCCGAGGATTATTTCCAGCAAAATCAGCAGCACGACGATAACTTCCAGCAACACCAGGCGTCGGTCGCGCGCGACGTCCAGCACCAGGACCAGCGAGTCCTGGATGCTCTGCAGCTTGCTGGTTAGCGCGGCGTAACGATCGACGAGGTCGAATTCACCGCGCAGATCGTCGTAGATGAGATCGATAGCGGGGTCTTCCCATGCGGCGTCGGGCTTGTCGAGCAGATGAAGCACGGCGAGAACTTCGGTGCGCGACGAAATCGCCTCGCCGATAAAGCGATGCAGGGGAGTAACCCGAAACGGCACGGTGCCGCGCGACGCCATACGATCGACCAGCTTCGCCGTCCGCGCAAACAGGCTGTCCACGATTTGTTCGTAGTATTCCATCGCCGCGCTCTGAGCGACCGTCAGCGCGACGATTCCCGCGCGGTCGGGTGTGAGCTTGTCGACCCGCAGCATCCCGGCGGAAATGCCGATCGGCGCGACGGGATCCTCCAGCACCGAGTAATCTTCGCGGATGATCCTCGTGGTGAGTTTGGGAAGGACCTTGGTCAGGCGCGCGAAGATACGCTCGCGATCCTCCGCCGGAACATCGTGCGATACGATCGCGCCGAAGGGAAAGATGTAGAGGCCGCCGTCGGGTTCGATTGGCAGGAACATCTCGAGCGGCGAAATTCTTGCCTCGGGAAAAACCGGTGCTATCTGGCGGAGCGAGAAGTTCTCCTCGAAAGCCACGGCGTAGAACTGATGAATCCGGCTCGACACTCGCTCCGCTCGATTGCCAATCGTCTCAGCCATGTGCAACCGATTGCGAATGACACGCAGGCTGTCAATAGCGGGCGAGATTCCTGGTGTGTGATATATGGATAAAGCTCCGCACCAGAAGATTTCAGAAGGCGATATTCACAGGAGGGAACGATGATCGAACAAGCGATCGAAATTCGCACCGCCGATGGAACCGCAGACGGTTTTCTCTATCGGGCAGAAGGCGACCGCCGCCTGCCCGGCGTCATTCATCTGACCGACATCGGCGGTATCCGCCCGTCGCATCGCGAAATGGCGAAGCAGCTGGCCGAGAAGGGTTTCACGGTGGTGATGCCCAACGTGTTCTATCGCACGACCAAGCCGCCGGTAATCGACATCACGATTGGCCTGGGCGATGAGCGCACGATGAAGCGATTCGCCGAACTGCGCGCGCCGATGACTCCTGAAGCCGTCGAGCGCGACGGCGCAGCCTACGTCAATTTTCTAGCGAATCATGCTGCCGTGAGCGGAACATCGGTCGGCGTCGTCGGCTACTGCTTCACTGGCGCGATGGCTATGCGCACAGCGGCTGCCATGCCCGGTAAAGTTGCCGCAGTTGCGTCGTTCCACGGTGGCGGTCTCTACAGCGATGAGCCGACCAGCCCGCATCTTCTCCTGCCGCGCATTAAGGCGCGCCTCTACTTCGGACACGCGACCAAGGACCGCAGCATGCCGGAAGAGGCGATCGAGAAGTTCGATCGTGCGCTCACCGCATGGGGCGGAAAGTACGAAAGCGAAGTGTACGACGGCGCGTTTCACGGTTGGACGGTGCCGGACGTTCCGATTTACAACAAGCCTCAAGCTGATCGCGCGTTCGGAAAGCTGACGGAGTTGTTCGCCAGTACCCTCAAGTAGCCGCGTGAAGACCACTGGTATCTATGCGGCGCGCCTGATCGTCGGGATCGCGTTCATCGTCTTGATCGCCGCCCGCGCGAATGCGCAAACCGCGTCGGCTCCCGATCGCGCTTTCAGAAAGCAGGCAGCGGAGTTTGTCCAGGCCGAGCTGCAACTCTATCCGGAGCATGCGACCCGGGTGGGTGACCATCGCTTCGACGATCGAGTCGACGATCTCAGCGCGCAGGGTATCGACGGCGAGATCCACCACGCGAAAGAGTGGCTCACGTTATTCGGTGGCGACGACGCGAAACATCTTTCGCCGGCGAACGAGGCGGATCGCGAGTGGCTGCTCGCTCATCTGGACGGCGAGCTGCTGTGGACGGAAGAAGTCCGCAGCTATCAGCGCGATCCTGAAATGTATCTGCCGACGTCGTCAATCAACGGCCTAATCAAACGGGAGTTCGCACCCGCCGAAGCCAGGATGCGTTCGGTGACGGCGCGCGAGGTTGCCGCGCTCGCCAATCTCGACTCCGCGCGGCGCAATCTGAAGCCTTCAATGACGCCAAAAATCGCCGTCGACATCACATTGCAACAGATGCCGGCGACGATCGCATTTTTCAACAACGACGTCCCACTCGCGTTCGCGAAGGTCGCCGATGGTCCCGACAAGAAGGCCTTCGCAAAGGCAAACGCAACCATGGTCGCTGCGATCGACGACTATTCGAAATGGCTGAAGAGCGATCTGATGCTAAAAGCGTCAGGCGATTATGCGATCGGCGCCGCCGCATATCGGCGGATGCTCAACGATGGCGACATGGTCGACATCCCGCTGGATCAACTCGAACAGGTCGGCGTTAAAGAGCTGGCCCGGCTGCGCGAGGAATTCCAGAAGACCGCGGCGCTCATCGATCCGAAACATTCGCCCGCCGAGGTGATGGAATCGCTAACTCGCGACCATCCCGACTCTGTGCACGTGCTGCCCACGGTCGCTGCCGGACTCGCGAGCATACGCGCCTATGTCATCGCTCATCACATCGCCACGGTGCCCTCGGACGTGATGCCGATGGTGAGTGAGACGCCGCCGTACGCGCGCGCGACCACATTCGCCTCGATGGATTCTCCGGGGCCGTTCGAGAAGTCGCCCGAGGCATTCTTCTATGTCACGCTTCCTGATCCGTCGTGGCCCGACGCGAAGAAGGAGCAGCTGCTCGCGTTCTACTCGGCCCCAAGCATTTCGGATACGTCGGTGCACGAAGTCTTCCCGGGACATTACGTGCAGTTCCTGAACAACCGGCACAACCCGGACGTTGTCCGTCTGATTTATGGCTCCGGCGCGGACATCGAAGGCTGGGCGTTGTACTGCGAGCAGATGATGCTCGATGAGGGATTGCATGACGGCGACCCCAAGTACCGGCTTGCACAATTGCAGATGGCGCTGATGCGCGCGTGCCGTTACCTGGTCGGCATCAGGATGCACACGCAAGGGCTGACGGTGGACCAGGCCACGAAGTTTTTCGAGGACAACGCATACCAGACTCCGCACAATGCGACGGTCGAGGCGCTACGCGGCACCGGCGATCCCGGCTACCTGCGTTATCAATTGGGCAAGCTGATGATTTTGAAATTGCGCGAGGACGTCCGCAAAAAACAGGGCGCCGCATTCGACCTCGACAAATTCCACGACGCGTTTCTCAAACAGGGCGCGGTTCCGGTCAAATTGATCAGGCGCGCGATGCTCGGCAACGACGGCCCCCTGCTTTAGCGAGCGGCGGATGCGCGGAGCAGCGTCAACGTGCCGACCACCAGCAGAACGGCGCTGAAGTACAGGCGGGTGTGGCGTTCGGAGGGGAGCATCTGCGCCAGACGCGGGCCGATCTGTCCGCCGATTACAACCCCCGGCCCTGCCCAGATTGCGATCGCCACGATCTGCGACGAATCGCGCCGCAGAATTGATATAAGCGACGGTCGCATTCGGCCGATGGTCGCAGCCAGGCTCGTGAAAAAAATGATCATGACGAGAGAGCCGATCGCCGTGCCCGGCGAGCGACTCGATCGATGACGCAGTACGGACGGCATCGCCAGGATTCCGATTCCGATCGAGATCAGCCCGGTGAGCGCACCGCCCAGCAATGCGATTGGGTAAGGAACGCGGTCGTGCTGATCGCCGTCGCTTCGCATTCCAAGCGCGCGTCCACCAATCACGATCGCATACACGATCAAAAAGGCGCCGAAGAGCGCGACGATCAAAGCCTGGTTGACCAATCCCGAAGCCCATCCTCCAAACAACGCCGCTGGCATTGCGACAAGCAGATAGCGGCGGACGATAGCGCCGTCGAAGGTGTTGTCGCGAAAGTTGCGAAACACCCCGCTGCCGAATCCGAAGAGCATCGTGAGCAATCCGAGCCAAAACGCAACCGGCGCTTCAAGCTTGAGCCATAGCAGGTAGACGGGCACCCACAGAGTCGCGCCCGATACGCCCGCGGACATCACGAGCGCGCCAATCAGGACGCCGAGCGGAAGCAGGAACCAATAGTGGAACAATGCGATGGCTAGGCGGCTTCGTGCATCGACGCGTCGCAATGTCTGGGAACATCGGCGACACCGCAATCGGCGCCCATCCAGCACACCAGCTTCGTTTCGCTGCCGACCTGCTCAGAGTGCATCGGGCGATTGCAATGCGCAGGCATCGCGGTCTCGAAGCCGCATTTCTCGCATTTCAGTTTCGTTGGCATCGCAATTTCCCTCTTTTCAGCAATTTGGCTCCGCGCTTGCGGAGGTATCGAGGAGCTCGGCGGCGTCCCCTCCCCTGCTTCGATTTCGGGACGCACGGTCGCCAACTTTCGCGGCCCGGTGATATTGAGCAGCAGCGCGTTGCTCACGACGCTCACGCTCGACAACGCCATCGCAAGTCCAGCCAGGGCAGGATTCAGCATGATTCCAAACGACGGATACAGAACGCCCGCTGCGATCGGAATTCCGAGCACGTTATAGAAAAACGCCCAAAAGAGATTTTGCTTCACCTTGTTCAGGGTCAGGCGGCCGAGCACGATCGAGCGCACGATGTCGTACAAATCGTCGCGCGTGAGCACGACGTCGCCGGTTTCCTTGGCGGCGTCGGTGCCCGATCCGATTGCGATTCCGATATCCGCGGCGGCCAGTGCAGGCGCGTCGTTGATCCCGTCGCCGACCATCGCGGTGAACTGGCCGGCTTCCTGGTAGCGCTTGACCAGCGCAATCTTGTCCGCCGGCATCAGTTGCGCATGGAACTCGTCGATTCCCAATCGGGCCGCGACCGTCTTCGCGACCTCAGCGTTGTCGCCGGAAATCATCACCGTGCGGATGCCCATCCGGCGCAGCGCCGAGATCGCGCCGCGTGCTTCGGGCTTCACAGGATCGCGGAAGGCAAGCACAGCAGCCACTTTGCCGTCGATGGCGAGAAACAGCGGCGTCGCCGCAGATGTCGCGATGCGCGCGGCCTCTTCGTGCGCGCGAGCGTCGACGCTAGCGCCGATCTGCGTCATCAGCCGCTCGTTGCCAAGCGCGATCTGCTTTTCGTGATGCTCGGCAGTAACGCCAAGTCCCGGTAGCTCGCGAGTGTTGTCGGAAGTGATTTGCAGCGTGAGGTTTCGCGCCTGCGCGCTGGCCGTAACTGCTCGCGACAACGGATGTATCGATCCCGCAGCGGCGATAGCGGCAAATGACAGCGCGCCATTCTCGTCGCCGTCGAGCGCGACGATTGACTCCAGTTCCGGCCGGCCGACAGTCAGGGTGCCGGTCTTGTCGAAAAGCATGACCCGGATTCTCGTGATCAGTTCCAGGGCCGATGCCCGCTTGAACAAAATTCCTGCGCGCAGGCCGAGCCCACTGCCGACCATCAGCGCAGTCGGCGTCGCCAATCCCATTGCGCATGGGCAAGCGATGACGAGCACCGCGGTCGTCGCAGTCAACGCCATCGCGAGACTCGAGCCGAACCACATCCACGCGACAAAAGTGAGCGCTGCAATCACGATCACTGCCGGCACGAATCGCGCCGCTACCGCGTCGGCCACGCGCTGTATTGGAGCCTTGTCGCCCTGCGCGTCCGCAACCATTCGGACGATCTGCGCCAGCGCCGTCTCAGAGCCAACGCGCGTCGCGCGGACCGTAATCGCAGCTGCGGTGTTGAGCGTGCCGCCGGAGACTTCAGCTCTCGCCGATTTCTCCACCGGCATCGACTCTCCCGTAAGCATCGACTCGTCGATCGCGCTGGCTCCCGAGACGATCACGCCGTCGACCGGAATTCTCGAAGCGGGCCGGACCAGCACTATGTCGCCGACTGCCAACTCTGTAGCCGGCACCGCAACTTCCTTACCGTCTTGCACCACGGTCGCAACGTCGGGCACGAGGGTCAGCAAAGATCGCAACGCGGCCATCGCGCGGCCCCGAGCGCGCGCCTCGAGATATTTGCCGAAGCGGATAAACAGGATCAGCTCGAGGGCGGTATCGAAAAATCGCGGGCCCGCGAAGAAGATTGACGGAAACGTGGTGAGGATCGAGTAGAAATATGCGGCGCTGATCCCGAGTGCGACCAGCGTGTCCATGTTCGCAGTGCGATTGCGCGCGGCCATCCACGCGCCGCGATAGAACGTCAGACCCACGGTGAACATCAGCGCCGTCGCTACGACCAGCGTCGCAACCCGCGCGCCGAGGCTCTCGCCGTCCTGCAGATACATCACGACCGCGGCGCCTATCGCCGCAGCTATCACCCACTGCAGGTTGCGACGCGCATCCAGCCGATCGAGTGCGGACTCGCCCGCACTGACGCTGTTCGTCTCCTCGGTCGCGCTGTATCCGGCAGCGGCGACCTTCGCTTCGATTTCACCGGGAGCAAGTTCGTCGTTGACGCGAGCAGTCAGAGTCTCGGCCGCGAAATTTACATGGGCCTCGACAACTCCGGGAATCGGCGCGACCGCATTTTCGATCGTGTTCGCGCAATTCGCGCAGTGCATGCCGCGAATTCGGAACCGCTCGATCTTTTCGTCAGCCCGGCTTTCGAGGTTGTTTTGCGCGTCCATGGGCGAGCGCACGCCGGAGCGCCGGCTAGAGCGACGCCTTGATTGGCCTGCCGGAAATTACTTCGTCGATAAGTCCGTACTCGACCGCCTGCGCCGCCGACATGAAGTTGTCGCGGTCCGTGTCCTTCTCGACCTTCTTCGCGGGCTGACCCGTGTGATGAGCCAGAATGTCGTTCAGGATCTCGCGCAGACGCAACGCCTCGCGCGCGTGAATCTCGATATCGCTCGCCTGTCCCTCGAATCCGCCGGAGACCTGGTGAATGAGTATCCGCGAGTGCGGCAGCGCGTATCTCCTGCCCTTGGCTCCTGCAGCCAACAGGAGCGATCCCATGCTGGCCGCCTGTCCCACGCATAGCGTCGAGACCGGAGGCTTCACGAATTGCATCGTGTCGTAGATAGCCAGGCCTGCGGTGACCGATCCGCCCGGCGAATTGATGTACATATTAATTTCGCGCTCCGGATCCTCGGACTCGAGGAACAGCAGTTGCGCGGTTATCAGGTTGGCTACGTCGTCGGTGACGGTGCCGCCCAGGAATACGATCCGGTCCTTGAGCAGTCTCGAATATATATCGTAAGAACGCTCGCCGCGGCCGGTCTGCTCGACTACGTATGGTACAAGTACACTCATGCTACAAAGGTACTATTTGGATGACTAACTGGGAAGTGCTTCGCGGGATTCCGAGGCAAATTTTCACGATGACGTTGGCGACAATGCCCGCGTTTATTGTCGTCGCGAGTGCTGCGGCGACGCCTCCGATGGACAAGCACTTCTATCTGCCGGATGCGGCGGCGTCGAAGATCGTTTCTGTCACCAAGGAGGGCAAGGCAGAAGCCGAGGTGATCGTGTTGACCGAGGCGGTCGCAATCAAGGAGACCGGACCTAAGGAGACGGTGGCGAAATTCGGCGAGGTTTACGCCTTTTCGCCAACGTTTATGGCGATTCGTCGCGAAGTGCCGACAATGCTCACATTTTGGAATCTGCAATCCGACGACGAGCACGACTTCATGCTCACTGCGCCGGATTCAACTGTCCTGATGCATCTGAAGCTCGTGCCGCTCTCGAAGACGTCGTACATCTTCACATTTCACCAGGACGGAATTTTCAACTTCTACTGCGCGGTGCATCAGCCAGAGATGAACGGCCAAATCCTGGTGCTGCCACCTACCGGCACGAAGTGACTCTTAAGCGGGCTGCTCGATTCGGCGGACGGCGGCTCTCAATCGATCGACGGTGCGGCGCTTACCGAGCACCGCGATCACCTCGTAAATTCCGGGGCTGACAGTGCCGCCGGTGAGCGCGACGCGGACCGGCTGAGCGAGCTGCCCGAGCTTGAGATTGAATCTCGCCAGGACAGATTCGAAAACCGCCTGCACCGACGCTTCGGAGACCTCGCCCTCGTGCGACTCGAGTTCGTCGGCCAACGCGCGCAGTGGTTCCGCGATTTCCGGCTTCAGGAATTTCGCCGCCGCCTTCGGATCGATCTCGATGTCGTCCTTCAGGTAGAACGACGCGAAATCCACCAGCTCGACCAGAGTTTTAGCTCGCTCGTGCAGGGTCGCGACGGCCTTTTCGAGCCATGCGTCGTCGCCCGGAATCGTCCATCCACGTTTTGCGATGAACGGTTTGATCTCAGCTACCAGCTTCGACAGCGGACGCTCTTTCAGGTAATGAAAATTCAGCCAGAGCAATTTCTCAGGATTGAAAATGCCCGCGGACTTTCCGCACGCCTCGAAGCCAAAATAATTGATCAGCTCGTCCTTTGAGAAAATTTCCTGGTCGCCGTGCGACCATCCAAGGCGCGCCAGGTAGTTCAGTATCGCCTCCGGGAAGTAGCCATTCTCGCGATAGGCGATGACCGAAGTCGCGCCGTGACGCTTCGACAGCGGCGAGCCGTCGGGCCCAAGCACCAGTGGCAAATGAGCGAACGCTGGTGGAGTGAACCCCAGCGCGTACGCCATCTGCATTTGGCGTGGAGTATTCGCGACGTGATCGTCACCGCGAACGATATGCGTGATGCGCATGTCGACGTCGTCGAGGATGCTCGCGAAGTTGTAAATCGGTGAGCCGTCGGAACGCACAATGATGAAATCGTCGAGCTCACTGTTCTGAAAGACCATCCGGCCTTTCACCAGGTCGTCGACGACCGTCTCGCCATCAAGCGGCATCGCGAACCGGATCGTATAGTTGCGGCCGGCGGATTTATCCGGCAGCGGCAAGTCTGCGGGGAAGTCGAGCCCGCGGCATTTGCGATCGTAAACAGGCTTGCGATGCTCCCGCTCGGCCTGCTTGCGCTTGGCGTCGAGTTCCTCCGCGGAGCAGTAGCAGGGATATGCTTTTCGCTCGCGCAATAATTTCAGCGCGGCTTCGCGATGACGCTCGACTCGATTGGTCTGAAAATACTGCGAGTCGGGCGGACCCTCGTCCCACTCCATCCCGAGCCATTTCAAATCCGTGAGAATTTCCTCGAGCGACTGCTTCGTCGATCGCTCGCGATCGGTATCGTCGATGCGCAGGATGAACTGACCTTTGTTGTGCCGCGCGTACAGGTAGGCGAACAGCCCCGAGCGAACGTTGCCGATATGCAGCGAGCCGGTCGGACTCGGAGCGAAGCGCGTGCGAACTGTCACGTCACTCCCACTCGATCGTCGCTGGCGGCTTCGACGTGATGTCGTAAACGACGCGGTTGACTCCCTTGACCTCGTTGGTGATTCGGCTCGACACGCGCGCGAGAAACGCAGGGTCCAGGCGCGCCCAATCCGCAGTCATCCCGTCCATCGACTCGACCGCGCGAATCGCAATCACACTTTCGTAGCTGCGCCCGTCGCCCATCACGCCAACCGTCTTGAGCGGCAGCAGGACAGCAAACGCCTGCCAGAGTCTGAGCCCGAAGCCGGCCGCCGCAGTCTCTTCCATGACGATGGCGTCGGCGCGACGCAATAGATCGAGCCTCTCACGCGTGACCTCGCCCACTATTCGCACCGCCAGCCCGGGTCCAGGAAACGGCTCTCGCTCTACGACTTCCGCCGCGAGCCCGAGCTGCCGCCCCACTTCGCGCACCTCATCCTTGAACAATTCGCGCAGAGGTTCGACCAACTCCAGCCGCATCCGCTCCGGCAAGCCACCGACATTGTGATGGCTCTTGATTACAGCCGACGGGCCCTTGAACGACACCGACTCGATCACGTCGGGGTAGAGCGTTCCCTGCCCGAGAAATTTCGCACCCCGCACGACTTCTTCGGACTCGAACACGTCGATGAACGTATGCCCGATGATGCGCCGCTTCTGCTCGGGATCCAGCACGCCCGCCAACCGCGACAGAAAAAGCTCGGACGCATCTGTCACCTTGAGATCGATCCCGAGCTGTCCCGCGAACGCATTCTCCATCCGCTCGCGCTCGCCCGCGCGCAGCAGTCCCGTGTCGACGAACACGCAACGCAGCCGCGAGCCGATCGCACGATGTATCAGCGCGGCCGCGACCGACGAATCGACGCCGCCAGACAATCCCATCAGCACCTGGTCGCTCGGCCCGACCTGCTTGCGAATTTCCGCCAGCTTCGTCTCGACGAAATTCGCCATCGTCCAGTCGCCGCGCTCGCCGCAAATTTTCAGTACGAAGTTGCGCAGCACCTGCGCGCCGCACGGAGTGTGCACCACCTCAGGATGGAACTGGATTCCGCGGACGCGCCCGTCGCGCGACTTGAACGCCGCGTACGGCGAGTTGTCGCTATGCGCGATCGCGCACAGCGCGCCAGGAATCGCTTCGACTCGGTCGCCGTGACTCATCCACACTCGATGCTCCCGACCCTCAAGCCCCTCGAACAGCACGTCGTCGCCGTCTATCACCAGCGTCGCCGGCCCGTACTCGCGCTGTCGCGAGCCGACGCTGCGCGCGCCCATATGCTGCGCGATCACGTACAGCCCGTAGCAGATTCCGAGGACAGGGCAGCCAAGATTCAACACCTCGTCGGCGATATCGGGCGCATTCTCTTCGTAGAGGCTAGCGGGTCCGCCCGAAAGAATTATCCCGCGCGGATTCATCGCACGGATTTTTTCGGGCGCGAAGTTGAACGGATGGATTTCGCAATACACGTTCGCCTCGCGCACGCGCCGCGCGATCAGCTGCGTGTACTGGCTGCCGAAATCTAGAATCAGGATCACTGTACTATGAAATATACCGGACGCAGCGCGGCGTAAGAAATGCCTTCGCGCTCAACGCTCCACAAGCGCTGGCTTTACGCGCGTGCCGGCTTGGTTCGCGGCGCGGGGCGGTTGCGAGGCTTGCCGCGCGGACGCGCAGGCGGACTGCCCTGCACCCACGAACGGCCGGTGCGCCGAAAATCGAGTCGCAGAGGTGTACCGACCAGTCCCAGCGATTTTCGAAATCGCGTCTCGATGAAGCGTACGTAATGCGCCGGGATTCCGCGCTCGACGTTGGTGAAAAATCTCAACCGCGGCGGCGCGTTGCCGACTTGCGTCACGTACATAAGGTTCAGGCGCCGCCGATCCACCTGCGGCGGATCCATCGCGGCCGTCGCCTCCGCCAGTGTTCGATTCAGCCGCGAAGTCTGAAAAACCGCGCGCCACGAATCTCCCGCCGCAATCGCGGCCGGTATGATGCCGTCGACGCCGTCGCCCGTCACCGCCGACGTGAACACCATCGTCGCGTACTCGAGGAACGGGTACCGCTCATGCGCGTCGCGCACGAACGCCGGCACCTTGCGCCCCTGCTTCGCCGCGACGTCCCACTTGTTGCACACGATCACCATCGCACGATCGCTGGTGTCCACCAGCCTCGCCAGCCGCGCGTCCTGGTCGGTGATTCCTTCGCTTGCGTCGATCACCAGCAGCACGACGTTCGCGCGCCGAATCGTTTCGATCGCGCGCCCAACCGAGTGATGCTCCAGCTCGCCTTCGACGCGCGGCGGCCTGCGTATTCCTGCCGTGTCGATCAACAGCACGTCGCGGCCGTGCGATGTGAGTCGCACATCCACCGGATCGCGCGTCGTGCCAGGTGTGTCGTCTACGATCGCGCGCTCGAATCCTGACAGGCGATTCAGCAGCGATGATTTCCCGACGTTGGGACGGCCGATCAGCGCGAGCCTCAAATCCGGCGATGCGGCCGCGGACCCTTCGCGCTCGGGCAGCCGCGCGACGACTTGATCGAGCAGCTCCTCGACTCCGCGTGCGTGCGACGCCGAGATGAAAAACAATTCGTCGCCGCCGAGCGCGTAGAACTCGGAGGCCTCGGCCTCCTGCCCCGGCCGGTCGATCTTGTTGACCGCCATGATCAGTGGGCATCCCGTTTCGCGCACCAGCGCGAGCGCCTCTGCATCTGCCTCGCACAGCCCGCCCCTGCCATCGAGCATGAACACGACGACGTCAGCGACGCCCACCGCCGCGAGCGCCTCGCTGACAATCCGCTCCGTCATCCGCTCATGACCGCCAAGCTCGAGGCCGCCACTGTCGACCACGACGAATTCCCGATCGCCGTATTTCGCGCGCGCGAAATTGAGATCGCGCGTAGTGCCGGGTATTGCGCTGGTAATCGCGCGACCACCCTTGGTGATTCGATTGAACAGCGTGGACTTGCCCACGTTCGCGCGTCCCACCAGCACCACCGCCGGCAGTCCTTCGGCGGCAATCCGCCGTGCCTCGGCGCCCCACGCTCTGCGCGGATTCGTCACAGTCCGAACTCCGCGAGCTTGCGCGGATCGCTGGTCCAGTCGCGTTCGACTTTGACTACGATTTCCAGGAATACGCGCGCGCCTAGAATTTCCTCGAGCTCGAGCCGCGCTGCCGTGCCAATCTCCTTCATCGTGCGGCCGCCCGCGCCGATCAGCATGCCCTTGTGCGACTCGCGATCGACCACTACCGTCGCACTGATTCGCTTGAGCTTGCGCTCCTCGTCGTCTTCGAACTTCTCGACCCTGACCGCGGTCGAGAATGGGATCTCTTGGCGCATTTTCAGAAAAATCTTCTCGCGGATAATTTCCTCGGCGATCATCCGTTCCGTCTGATCGGTGTATTCGTCGGACGGCATCAGCGCCGGGCTTTCGGGCAGCATCCTTTTGAGAGTCACCAGCAACTCGTCGACATTTTCACCGGTGAGCGCGCTGACCGGAACGATCTCGGCGCCCGGAAATCCGCGATTGACTTCCTCGATCAACGGCAACAGTTGCGCGCGCGGAACGCGATCGACTTTGTTGATCGCAACGATCGTCGGTCGTCCAAGCGCACGAACGTCAACCAGCACCGCGCGATCTCCCGGGTTCAGATGATCGCCCGCTTCGATCACCGCCAGGATGACTTCGCCCTCCGCGATTGCGCGGCGCGCCACCTGCACCATGCGCTGATTCAATTGCTTCTTGGCCTCGTGAAGTCCCGGGGTGTCGATCAGCAGGATCTGCGCGTCGTCGTCGCTGCGGATACCGAGAATCCGCCGCCGCGTGGTCTGCGGACGCGGCGTGACGATCGCGACTTTGTGCCCCACCAGCCGATTCACCAGTGTGGATTTGCCGACGTTGGTGCGGCCTGCGACCGCGACGAAGCCTGCGCGATGCTCACCCACGACGCTGGCCGCGCTCCTCTTCGATCCGGTCGAGCGCGAGTCGCGCGGCGGCCTGTTCGCTCTGCTTCTTGCTGGCGCCCTCGGCGACGCCGAGATCGCGTCCAGCGATTCTGATTCTGGTCGTGAAACGCTTGGCGTGATCGGGCCCGCCCGTCGCGATCAGCTCGTAAACCGGCTGCGTACGAAAATAGCGGTATGCGAGTTCCTGCAATTCGGTTTTGTAATCGCGCTCCGCCGACGGTCCGCCGATATCGCCGGTGAACAGCCGCTCGACGACTTCTTGCGCGGGCCTGAGTCCGCCGTCCGTGTAGATCGCGCCGATCACCGCCTCGAACGCCGCCGCGAGAATCGAGGTCTTCTCGCGTCCGCCGCTTTTTTCTTCGCCCTTCCCCAGCCGAATCATCTCGTTCAATTCAATCGCCTGTGCCTTGAGCGCGAGCGTGCGCGCATTCACGATCGACGCACGCTGCTTGGACAGCGGCCCTTCTTTCGCAGTCGGAAACTTGCGCATCAGCAGGTCCGCGATCGCAAGATCCAGCACCGCATCGCCTAGAAACTCCAGCCGCTCGTAATGGATGTCCGTGCCGACCGCGGCGCTCGAATGCGTCAGCGCCGTCTCCAGCAGATCCGCCCGCGCAAACGAATAGTCGAGCACGCGCTCGAGTTTGGTGCGGGAACTTTCAGGAGGCCCCGCCGCAGACGGCTTCTTCCGCCCGCGGCCGAACAATCTCCCCAACCAGTTGCGCGCCTTCAACGGTTGACGCCTCCACCTCGACTTCGCGATTTGTCAATTCATCGGGCCCGTTGGTCGATACCCGCACGTAATTTCGGCTGTATCCTCGCAGATCGCCGCCCGGCCCGCGTTCTTCAAGTAATACTTTAAGTGTAGTTCCGACGAATCTGTGCGCAAATTCAACCCGCTTGCGGTCTCCCAGTTCGCGCATCAGCGCAGCTCGGCGCTTGATCTCGGCCGGCTTCACACGTCCGGAAAACTTCGCCGCCGTGGTACCGGCCCGAACCGAATATGGAAACACGTGAAAATACGCGAGCGGCATCGATTCGACGAAGTGAATGTACGACTCGAACTGGACGTCGGTCTCACCCGGAAAGCCGACGATCAGATCGGTGCCAATCGCCGCGTCGGGCCACGCGTGGATCACGCGCTCGACCCGGTCGCGAAAATAATCGCGCTCATAGCGCCGACGCATTCGCGATAACGTTTCGTCGTCACCTGATTGCAGCGGCAGATGCAGATGCGGGCAGAATTTTTCGCTTGCCGATATTATCTCCACGATCCGATCGCTCAACTCTTCGGGATCGAGCGAGCTTATCCGCACCCGCTCGAGCGGGCATCGCTCGGCGATCATTTCCAGCAGGTCAGCGAGCTCGACCGGCGGCTCCAGATCCTTGCCGTAGCCGCCAAGATGCACTCCCGTGAGAACGACTTCCTTGACGCCGCGCGCGTGAAGATCGTCGAGCGCCGCCATCACGCGGCGCGGCTCGACGCTCCGGGAAGTGCCGCGCGAAAACGGCACAATACAGAATGTGCAAAACTGATCGCATCCTTCCTGCAGTTTCAGAAACGCGCGCGTATGACCGTCGAGTGTGACCGCGGCCAACTCAATCGGCGCTTTCTCCTTGCGCAGATTCGTGACCATCACGCGTTCGCCCGCTCCTGAAGCCGCCACGCGCTCGAGATCGTCTAGCCTGCCGAGCCCGATCACCGCATCGACCTCTGACGCTTTCGCCAGCACTTCCGGACTCGCTTGCGCCAGGCATCCCGTCATAACCACGCGCGCATTCGGATTCAGCCCCCGCGCCCGCCGCGCGATCCGCAGACTTTCCGCATCGGCGCGATCGGTAATCGTGCAGGTGTTGACGATATAGACGTCGGCCTGTTCCGTGAACTCGCGGCGTTCCATCCCGCCCGCGCTGAGACGCGACTCGATGATCGCCGAATCGTACTGATTGACCTTGCATCCGAGCGTTGCGATTGCGAAGCGGGTTGCCATCGTCAGTTCGTGATCGCCCGCTCGATGAATCCGCCGCCGAGCACCTCGTCTCCGCGATAAAAAACGCATGCCTGTCCCGGCGTCACAGCGGGACCGCTCGATGCGAAGCGAATCTCGGCTCGCCCGCGAGCGACGCGCATCATCACCGGGATCGCGCGATGCCGATAGCGAATCTTCACCTCAACGCTGAACTCGCCGCCCGCCGCAATCGATTCATCGACCAGGCTGACGCGGTTCGCGACAAGGCCGGCAGAATCGAGTTCCTCCCGCCTTCCCGCGACTACCTCTCCCGACTCGGTCCGAATCTCGCGGACGTACAGACGCTCACCACTCGCAACACCTAGTCCGCGGCGCTGTCCAACCGTGAAGCGATGAACTCCCGCATGATCCGCCAGCCGCTTTCCTGCCCTGTCGATGATCGACCCGGGGCGAAGCTGCGCGGGATCGCTGCGCCGCTCGACGAAGCTCGCGTAGTCGCCATCGGGAACGAAGCAAATTTCCTGGCTCTCAGGCTTGTCGGCCGTGGCAAGTCCCAGAGCGCGAGCGCGGGCGCGCACTTCAGTCTTGGTCATCGCGCCAAGCGGAAAAATAGTTCGCGAGAGTTCATCCTGCCCGAGTGTAAAGAGAAAATACGACTGATCCTTGGCGTCGTCAGCTGCGCGCAGCAGATGGAACCTGCCGTCTGTGCCCCGTTCGATCCGCGCGTAATGTCCGGTCGCCACATACTCTGCATCCAGCGCTCGCGCGCGGCTCCACAAGCGATCGAACTTGATCTCGCGATTGCACATCACGCACGGATTCGGCGTGCGTCCGCCAAGATATTCCGAGACGAAGTTATCGACCACTCGCGCCGCAAAGTCGGCGCGCAAGTCGATCACGTAGAACGGAAAATCCATGCGCTCTGCAACCCGGCGCGCGTCTTCGAAGTCGTCGTGCGAGCAACAGGTGCCGCGCCGCTTCGCCACCGGCGCCGACGGCTCCGGCGCAAGCCGCATCGCCACGCCAACGACGTCGTAGCCCTGCTCGTGCAGCATCGCCGCCGCGACGGAGCTGTCCACTCCACCCGACATCGCAACCAGCACTCGCGGCTTCATCGCGCGCTCACCTCCGTCATAGGTTCGGCGTCGGCCACGCGCCGCCACATCGCTGGAATGATCTTCGCGACGGCATCGATCTCGGCGGCGGTGTTGTTCCATCCGAGGCTGATTCGAAGTGAGCTGCGCGCGTCTGCCACGCTGCGGCCCATCGCGCGCAACACATGCGACGGCTCGACCGCGCCCGCCGCGCACGCCGAGCCCATCGATACTTCAACGCCTTCGAGATCGAGCGCGATCAGCATGCTCTCGCCAAGCACGCCCGGGAACGTGAGGTTGAGCGTATTCGGCAGCCGGCCGACAAGCGGGCCGTTCAAGCGAAGACCGGGAATCGCCTCGCGCAGCTGCTTGAGCAGCGATGCGGCGAGCGAAACAATTCGCTCCGACTCGTTTCCCATCGCATTCATCGCGGCCTCGGCCGCCGCGCCAAATGCCACCGCGCCAAGAAGATTCTGCGTGCCCGCGCGTAAGCCGCTTTCATGCGGCCCGCCCAAAACAATTGGCGCCAGGCGCGCAAAGTCGCGGACGTACAAAGCGCCAACTCCCGCAGGCGCTCCAAGCTTGTGACCGCTGAGCGTCATCAGATCGCATCCGAGCTCCGCGACATCAACCGGAATTCGGCCAACCGCCTGCGCCGCGTCGATATGAAATAAAGCGCCGGCCTTGTCGCACCCAGATGCGAGCGGCGTGAGATCCTGGATCGTCCCCACTTCGGAGTTCGCCAGTCCGAGCGTGACGAGCGCCGTCTCGCTATCGAGCACTGCGAGCACGCGCGCGGGATCGGTACGTCCGTCGGAGTCGGGCGCGATTCGCACCACGTCGAAGCCACGCCGCTCGCGCTCCACCAGTGGAGCAAGAATCGACGAGTGCTCGATCTCGGATGCAATAATTTTACGTCGCCGCGGCGCCGCTGTGATCACGCCGAAGATTGCGAGATTGTTCGACTCGGTACCGCCGCTGGTAAACACGATCCGCCGCGCCTGCGCGCCAATGATCGCCGCGACCTGAGCGCGCGCGGCCTCGAGCATTCGGCGCGAGCGCTGACCCGAGCGATGCACCGACGACGGATTGCCTCCGCCCTCGTCCAGCAGACGCGAAATCGCGGCGGCAGCCTCGACGCGTAGAGGAGCGCCCGCGTTATTATCGAGATAGATTGGCATGGACGGTTTTGTTCGCCACCAGTGCGGCGATTAGCTTATCTTAGACGGATCGGCGGAAAAAGACGGGGTTCCCTGTGTGACGCGGACAGCATCAGGCGCAAACATCATCGTAGTCGGCGCGGGCGTAGTCGGATGCTCGCTCGCGTTCCATCTTGCGCGCGCAGGCGCACGTGTTCGCGTGTTCGACAAGAGTGGGATTTGCGCCGGGATGTCGGCGCGGTCGGGCGCTCTCGTCAGGATGCATTACACCTTCGAGCCGGAAGCCGAGCTGGCGTGGAAGAGCCATCACTACTTCCTCAACTGGAGCGACCTCGTCGGCGGGCAGTGCGGTTTCGTCGAGACCGGGTTTGTCGTCGTCGTTGGTGAGCGCAACGCGACTCGACTGCGCGCCAACGTAGCGATGCTCCAGAGCGTCGGCATCGATACTCAAGTCGTAACTGCGGCGGAGCTGCGCAAACTCGAACCTAACGCTTTTGTTGATGACGTCGCGCTCGCCGCAATCGAGCCGCACAGCGGATACGCCGACCCAATCGCGACGACGAATGCGTTGGCAGCCGCAGCGCAACGGCACGGCGCGGAGTTCTCGACGAACACACCTATCGCAGGAATCTTGACTCGCAGCGGACGAGCCGTGGGCGTCGTGTACGATGCCGGACACATCCACGACGCCGACGCGATATGCGTCGTAGCCGGACCGTGGACCGACGCATTACTAGCGCCGTTAGCTGTGAAGATCGGAATCAAGAGCGAGCGCGCGCAGATCGCATACTTCAAGCGGCCGGCACATCTCACCCATCGCATCTACATAGATACGATTGCCGGCAGTTATTTTCGGCCCCACGGCGACGATCTGACCCTGGCCGGGCTCGGCAGCTGGAAGCCTGAGCCGGAAGCGAATCCCGACGTTTTTCGCGAGAGCAACGACGACGACTTCATCGCGGCGGTACGCAAGCGCCTCGCGAAGAGGATTCCCGCTATGGCCGACGCGCCGTATGCGCGCGGTCACGCCGGGATTTACGACCTTAGTCCCGACGCTCGCGCCGTATTGGGCGCCGTGCCTGGCGTCGCGGGGCTGTTCGTCGCAGCAGGCTTCAGCGGCACGGGCTTCAAGACCGCGCCTGCGGTTGGCGCGTCGATGGCCGAGCTGATTCTAACCGGTGCGAGCACGACGGTTGACCTGACACCATTCGGATTCGAGCGAATCCTAAGTGGGCGAATGATCGAAAGTCCGAACGAGTATGAGATGGGCGCCGGCTTCGGACACAAACTCTGACGTCATAAAAAAAGCAGGACATAGGAACTACACTTTGTTACCATCTCGTTGAACTCAGTCCGAACTCTCGATTTTCAAGGAAGGAACAAATATGTCGAATCATTTTACTGGACTCAGTCTAGGCCCCCCGCTCGGCGATCAACGACTCGACCTTTGCGACCTCTACGCGTTCCAGTCGCCGAAGGATTCGTCGCGGACTGCGATCATCCTCAATGCAAACCCGAATGCCGACGCGCTCCATCCCGACGCCATCTACCGCCTCAACATCGACACCGATGGCGACTACCTGACGGACATCGCGATCAGCTACGTGTTTTCGAAGCCGCAAAACGGCAAGCAAACCTTCAGCGTGTTTCTGGCAAAGGGTGCCGAATCGCGCTCGCCCGAGGCGGTCGGGAAGAAGATAGTCTCCGATGCGGAAGTTTCGTTAGGCCCCAAGCCCAACATCGTCAAGGCGGCCGACTACACATTCTTCGCGGGCAGTCGCAGCGACGCTTTCTTTTTCGACTTCGACGGAATCAAGGCCCTGTTCGATACCAGGGGCAAACGGAACTTCACCGAGCCTCACCTCGCTGCGCTCGGCGGCAAGACGCCGTGGACCGGCGTGGATTCGAATACGGAAGCCAACGTCTTCTCGACGGTGGTCGAACTGCCGACCAGCGAGCTCGCCTCGAAGGCCCAACTGCACATTTGGGGACGATGCAGCCTGCGCAAGGACGGCAAGCTGGAACACGTCGATCGCGCAGGTCATCCAAGCGTCAGCAGCTTCTTCAACACCGACGACACCAAGCTCGAGTACAACGCCAGCGAGCCGGTGAACGATCGCAAGCGATGGACCGATCAATTCGTGCATCTGATGGGCCATACGGGCAACTACACGCGCGACGAAGCGATTGCGGCGATCGACAAAGAGGGCACACTGCCCGACGTGCTGACTTTCGATCCTTCGAAGCCGGCGAAGTACCCCAACGGCCGCGTTTTCACCGACGACGTGATCAATTACCGCCTCGCGTTCCTGACCAAAAATGAATGTCCGCCGACCGGTCTCAAGCCGCACACCGACGTTCTTAAGGAGTTCCCGTATCTCGGCACGCCGCATCAGAAGAAGAGCAAGCGGCACGCGCGACAGATTGGTTTGTAGAGTTGTGAGAAGAATTCTCGCCGACGAGGGCTGGCAGTATCGCTAGCCCTTGTTGGCGAGGATGCGATCGGGCGTTGGCGGATGATGCTCGCTGACTTTGTCTTCGAGGCAGTCCTGCCGCTCCTCGATTTCTTCCATCCGCACGCCCATCCGGTTGAGCTTCTCGATCAGATTGCCCATCGCGCGCGCGACCGGGTCAGGCAGCTTGGCGTGGTCGAGCTCCATCACGTCGTGGCGCGCGTTGTCGCCCTCGATCACCTTGCCGGGAATTCCGACGATCGTTGACCACGGCGGCGCCGACGACACCACCACCGCCCCCGCGCCAATCCTACTCCCCTCTCCGATTCGCACCGGCCCGATTACCGACGCGCCCGCGCTGACCATCACGTGGTCTTCAAGCGTCGGATGCCGCTTTTCCTTCTTCAGGCTGGTGCCGCCAAGCGTGACACCCTGGTAGATGAGCACGTCGTCGCCGATTTCGGTCGTCTCGCCCATCACGACGCCCATTCCGTGATCGATGAACAAACGGTGGCCGATTTTCGCGCCAGGATGAATCTCGATTCCGGTGAGCAATCGCGATACTTCACTGACCAGGCGGCCGAGGAGCTTGCAGTGATGCTCCCAGAGCCAATGTGCGGCGCGATGGAACCAGATCGCATGAAGGCCGGGGTACGCGAGCACCACTTCGAGCGAGGTGCGGGCTGCCGGGTCGCGGTCGAAAACCGCCTGGATGTCTTCCCTCATTCGGCTCACAACACCCATGGCACGTTCCTCATTTTGCGCCCGCCGTGTCAGGCCTTCGACTGGCTGGCGTGGCCGTTCTCCGCGGTCTTCGCAGACCGTGGACGCACGCCGTTCGGCTTGCTCGCCGCTTTCGCGCGCGGCTTCAACTTATCCTTGTGCAGCTTGTATTCGACCGAGTCAACCAGTGCCTGCCAGCTCGCCTCGACCACGTTGCTCGACAAACCAACCGTGCCCCATCGGCGCTTGCCGTCGGTAGATTCGATCAGCACGCGGACGCGAGCCTCGGTGCCGGCGCCGTTATCGAGCACGCGGACTTTGTAATCGACCAGCTGCATCGCCTCGAGGTTCGGATAGTACGGCAGCAAGGCGGACCGCAGCGCGGAATCGAGCGCGTTGACGGGCCCGTTGCCGATTGCGGAGTTGCGCGTACGCACGCCGTCGGGGCCTTCGATCACGACCACCGCCTCGCTGAACGGCGCGCGATCCTCATGCCATTTGTCGTCGAACACGCGGAAGCTGACGAAGTTGAAATGTTCCTTGGCGAGGCCGAGCGTACGCAGCATCAGCAGCTCGAACGAAGCATCCGCACCGTCGAAGGTGTAGCCGGCGCCTTCGAGCCGCTTGAGCTCGTCGAGCAGCACGCCGATCTTGTCGTCGCTGGCCGTACCGATCTCGAGTCCGAACTCCTTCGCCTTGTAAACGATATTGGCGCGCCCCGAGAGCTCTGAGAGCAGCACGCGGCGATCGTTGCCGAGCAGCGCGGGATCGATGTGCTCGTAGGTCGCGGTGTTGCGCTGGATTCCCGACACGTGTAGGCCGCCCTTGTGCGCGAACGCGCTGCGGCCGACGTACGGCTGCCGCGCGAACGGCGTGATGTTGGCGAGCTCGTACACGAGCGTCGAGACCTCGCGCATCGTCTTGAGCTTCGCCGGCGGCACGCAATGGTATCCGAGCTTGAGCTGCAAGTTCGCGACGATCGAAACCAGGTTCGCGTTGCCGCATCGCTCGCCGAAGCCGTTGACCGTCCCCTGCACCTGCACCGCGCCCGACTTCACGCCGGCAAGAGTGTTGGCGACCGCGACTTCCGAGTCGTTGTGGCAGTGAATTCCGATCGGGCAATCGACCGCCGCCCGCGCCGCCGTCACCGCGGCCTCGATTTCGCCCGGCAACCGCCCGCCGTTAGTGTCGCACAGCGCGATCAGCGTGACGCCCGCGTCGGCGACGGCCTTCAGGCACGCGAGCGCATACTCGGGATTGTGAAAATAGCCGTCGAAGAAATGCTCGGCGTCGAAAATCGCCTCGTCGAAGTTCTTTTTCAGAAACGCGATCGTGTCGTTGAGAATTTCCAGATTCTCGTCGAGCGGAATTCTGAGCGCCTCGCGGACGTGCATGTCCCAGGTCTTGCCGACCACCGTCGCGACCTGGGTGCCGGTGCGCAGCAGCAATTGCAGATTACGATCGGCGGCAGCGCGAACGCCCGAGCGGCGCGTCGAGCCGAATGCGGCTATCTTTGCGTGGCGAATCCTGATCTTCTTGATCTCTTTGAAAAATGCCGCGTCGCGATCGTTCGAGCCCGGCCATCCACCCTCGATGTAATCGAAGCCGAGATCGTCGAGCCGTTCGGCAATCGTGACCTTGTCCTCAACCGTCAGCGAGACGTCCTCGGACTGGCAGCCGTCGCGCAAAGTGGTGTCGTAAACCTGGATATGTTTTGTATCCGCCATCGGACTCAAACTGACTCCCGCGTGGCGTTCGGCCCGCCGTCGCCGTTGACAAACGCGTCGTGCAGCGCACGCATCGCGAGTTCCCCGTATTTCGAATTGACCACGACCGACACCTTAATCTCCGAGGTCGAAATCATCTCAATATTGATTCGTTCCGCCGCCAGCACTTGGAACATCGTGGCCGCGACCCCCGAATGCGTGCGCATTCCGACGCCGACCACCGAGACCTTGGCGACCTGATCATTGTGACGCACGCCCGACGCGCCGATCTCGTTGGCCGTACGCGTGACGATTTCGAGCGCGCGCCCAAGGTCTTCGCGCCCGATGGTAAACGTCATGTCGGTGCGGCCGTCGGCGCTGGCGTTCTGGATAATCATGTCCACGACGATTCCCGCGTCCGCGATCGGGCTGAAAATCTTCGCCGCGAGACCGGGCCGATCCTCGACGCCGGCGACTGTTATCTTGCTTTGATTCTGGTCGAGCGTTACGCCTGAGACGAGAACATCCTCCATTGACAGATCCTCTTGTCCAACCCACGTCCCCTCGGCTTCATGGAAGCTGGAGCGGACGACGAGCGGCACGTTGTAGCGGCGGGCAAGTTCTACAGAGCGGGTTTGCAGGACCTTGGCTCCGAGTCCCGCCATCTCGAGCATCTCATCATACGAGATACGCCCGAGTTTTTTTGCCTTGGGACAGATATTTGGATCGGCGGTATAGACGCCGTCCACGTCGGTATAGATTTCACACGCGTCGGCTTTGAGAGCCGCTGCCAGAGCGACCGCAGTCAGATCCGACGCACCGCGGCCGAGCGTCGTGATATCGCCGTCGACGTTGACGCCCTGGTAGCCCGCCACGACGACAATCTGTCCATCGTCGAGCGCGCGCATCACGCGATCGCATTGCACGGATTTGATGCGCGCGCGGCCGTGGTTCGAGTCGGTGGTCAGGTTCATTTGAAACGCCAGGAAAGAGACTGTCGGATGGCCCATCGACTGGAGCCGAATCGCGAGCAGCGCGGCCGAGACCTGCTCGCCCGTCGCGACCAGCACGTCAGTCTCGCGCGCGCTGGGCGTTTCGCTCAGTTCGGAAGCGAGCTTGAACAATCGATTTGTCTCACCGGCCATCGCAGACACGACTACGACGATCCGATCGCCGGCGTCGCGCGCCCTGACCACGCGATCGGCGACCGCCTTGATTCGATCGATCGAGCCGACCGACGTTCCACCGTATTTTTGAACGACTAATCCCACCAAAAATGACCCTGTTAACCCTGAAAAATGGGGTAATCGAGTATTATGATTGGAAAAAGGGCCATAAACCAGCCCCCTTCCAGGCATCACGATAGCGTAACTTTTGCCCCGGCACGCGGTTAATATGAGTAGCGAGCAAGAGCCCGGCCAGCCAACGCGGAGATAACCAGATGCCTTTTATCGACACTAACGAGTTGAAAACGATCGAGAGGCTTCCCGGCTGGAAAGGAAAATACTTCGACTCGGAAAGCATGACCTTCGGCCACTACGTTTTCGATGCGGGTTCGACGATCCACGAGCACTCGCACGCGAACGAGGAAGTGTGGAACGTGATCGAGGGGCAGCTCGAAGTAACGATAGGCGGCACGAAGCAGTTAGCCGGCCCCGGCTTCGTCGCAGTCGTGCCGCCGGACACGCTTCACTTCGTGAGAGCGATCACGAATGGGCGCGCGATCGTCGTGGACTATCCACTACGTCGAGAGATGAGCAAGCAACCTAACCCCTAACCCCTTCCCACGTGGGAAGGGGGACCGGACGTCAAGAGCTGAAAACTCACAGACCCTCAGGCGAAACGCTTTAGCTTGGAAATGATTTGTGCGTGACGGGAGTCTGCTGCGCTGAATTCTATCCGGCGCAGATTTGCGCCGGCGTAGCTGAGGCGGACTGACAGGTATTCCATCTTGGCACCGCCGCGCAGACGCTCGAACCATTCGACTGCCGCGACGCCTTCCGAAAACAAGTATTCGCGAAGCCCCAGGTCGTCGAGCGTCGCCTCCTCAAGGCGATACAGATCGATATGGTAGAGCGGGAAGCGCCCGTGATGCTCCTGGATCATCGTGAAGGTCGGGCTCAGGATGTCCTCTTCACGCAGGCTGAGTCCGCGGGCGAGACCCTTGATAAAGCAGGTCTTGCCGGCGCCGAGATCGCCAATCAGGCCGAGCAGTTCGCCGCCTTCGAGCTGCGATGCGAGCCGGCGCCCCCACGACTTGGTCTCGTGCGGCGAGCGGCTCTCGATCACCATCGTGACCGCGACCGCGCGTGATTCTGTAGCGGCATTAGCCATCGCGATTAATCACTTACTACCATACTGCAACTACTGCGTCAGTGCTTCCAGCGCCGCCGGCAGCTCGTCAATCAGGTCGCCGGCAATATAGCCGACCCGTCCCATCCGCGCCGCCACGCGATCCGCCGCGTAGCCGTGGAGAAAAACGCCGAGCGCGAGCGCGTCGATCGGACGCATGTGCTGTCCGAGCATGGCGCCAACGATTCCCGAGAGCGCGTCACCCATTCCCGGCGTGGACATCCCGGGATTCCCGGTTGAGTTAACATAGATGTCGCCGTCGGGAGAGGCGATAACCGACCGCGCACCCTTAATCAGCACGCACGCGCCGGTGCGCTCCGCCAAAGTACGCGCGGCCGACACGCGATCGGCGTTGATTTTTTCAGTGTTTACGCTCAGCAGCCGTGATGCCTCTCCGGGATGAGGGGTCAGCACGGTGGCGCCGCGCGCACGCTTCAGAGTTTCGCAACCGATAGCAGCGAGCGCGTTGAGCCCGTCGGCGTCGATCAGCATCGGGCGCTCGGGTTTGCTTGCGTCTGAAATCAGCCACTCGATGAGACGCTTGGTGCCGTCAGTGACTCCGATTCCCGGACCCACGATTAGCGCGTTGTTCCTTTCGATTAGCATCTTCAAGGCGTCGGGCGCGTGCGCGCCGTCAAAGTGCCCGTCACGATCCGCAATCGGCTCGGTCATCAGCTCGGCCTGCCCAGCCGCGACGACAGGCTGGATCGACTCCGGCACCGCCGCCGTAACGAGGCCCGCGCCCACTCTCAGCGCCGCGCGCGATGCGAGCAGCGCGGCGCCAGACTTGCCGCGACTGCCGGCGATCACCAGCGGATGCCCGTACATTCCCTTATGCGAATTCTCGGGCCGCGGGCGAATCAAATGTTGCAAGTCGGCGCGCTCGAGGAATCGTCCGCGCGGCGCTATCTCGTCGATCGCGTGCGGGGCGAAACCAATATCGACGATTCGCAATTCACCGCATTGTCCCGCCCCCGGATACGACACGTGGCCGAATTTCGCGAACCCAAACGTCACCGTGATCGAGGCTCGGATCGCAGCGTCCATGACCGCGCCCGTGTCCGAGTTGACACCCGACGCGATATCGACGGCGACTGTGGGCACCGCGAATGAATTGACAATCTCGATCGCGCGGCGCGGGCCGTCTTTCACATCGGCATTGAGTCCCGTGCCGAATATCGCGTCGATAACGGCGCTCGGCCGCTTGCTCAGCGCGGTCTCGAGGCTTGTTTCGCCGGACGCCTCGACGACCTTGCCGGCGCATGTGCGAAACTCCGAATGGGCACGCGCGGCGTCGCCCTTTAAGTCGGCAGCGCGGCCGAGCAGAACTGCCCGCACCGCGAAACCGTCCTGGAGCAGCCGCCGTCCGGCGACGAATCCGTCGCCGCCGTTGTTGCCCTTGCCCGCCACGACCAGTACGTCGGCGACCGCATCGGAAAAGCGCTCGACCAGCGCGTCGGCGACGGCCTCGCCGGCGCGCGTCATCAGCGAGTACGACGGAATTCCGTACTTATCCTGGCTGATGCGATCGAGTTCGCGGCTTTCGGCTGCGTTTAGGAGAATCATGGTCTGCTGTCTCGATCGAAATATTACACGATGCCCACTTCCGGTGAATGAGAAAGCTTTGCGTAAACTATCATTCAGAGCAGAGAAAGAATCGTAAAATCGCGCGCGAAAAGAATCGCGCGCTGAAATCACCCTCACCCGCGCCTTCGGCGCGACCTCTCCCGCAACCAAGCGAGAGAGGGGAATAATCAGTGGCGCGGAACGCCACATCCTAACTTGGTCCGTCACTTTAATCCTCTCCGTTCGGGAGAGGGGAAGCACTCGTGAATGGACGGTGGTGCTCTGGTAGCCTTGGGCTGGAATGATTCGCCTCAGTGTCAACGTCAACAAGATTGCGACGCTCAGGAATGCGCGGGGCGGAAATATTCCCGACGTCGTCGCCGCAGCGCGCACCTGTATTGCCGCCGGATGCCACGGGATAACGGTCCATCCGCGGCCTGACGCGCGACACATCACGTACCAGGACGTGTTCGATCTCGCCGCGATGATGACGGTCGAGTTCAATATCGAAGGCTACCCCGGCGCGGAGTTTCTCGACCTCGTGATGCGCGTGCGGCCCACGCAGGTGACGCTGGTGCCCGATCCACCCGGCGTGCTGACCTCGAATGCGGGATGGAACCTGACGATCGCAGTAGCGGACTGGCTTGGCGACGTGCTCGCCCGGCTGGGCAAGGCTGGCATCCGCACAAGTCTTTTCCTGGATACCGACGCGACGCAGATCAGACGCGCGCGCGAACTTGGCGCGGACCGAATCGAGCTTTACACCGGACCCTACGCGCACGCTTTCGGCACGTCTGCGGGCAAAGAGATTCTCGCGGCGCATCGCGAAGCTGCACGCCTGGCGCGGAAAATCGGACTCGGCGTCAACGCCGGCCACGATCTCGATCTCAAAAATATTCCCGCCTACGCGAAGGCGGTCAAGGGATTGCAGGAAGTCTCAATCGGCCACGCGCTGATTTCCGACGCGCTGTACATGGGCCTGACGCGCACGGTGAAGGCGTATCTGAAAGCGCTCGGATCAAAGCCGGCCGTCGTCAAGGGCAAGCGCGCGAAAGGCAAATGACGGTCACAACGCGCCGGCATACTTCTGAATCGTGGCGCCGATTTCCTGCGCCAGGGTTTTGATCTGGATGCCGTCCTCGCCTTCGACCATCACGCGCGCGAGCATCTCGGTGCCGGAATATCGCACGAGCAGCCTGCCGGTCCCCGCCAGCCGCTTCTCGGCGTCGGCGATGATTCGTTGAACGTCGGGCATCTCGGCAAGCGGCATGCGATTTCGCACGCGCACGTTTTCCAGGACTTGCGGCACCCGGCGCATCGCGCGCAGTTCGCTGAGCGTCCGGCCACTCTCGGCCAGGAGCGCTATCACGAGCATCGCGCTGATCATCCCGTCGCCGGTGGTCGAATGATCCATGAAAATAACGTGGCCCGACTGTTCGCCGCCGAGGTTGTACGAGTTGAGCCGCATCTCGCGCGCAACCGCAGGGTCGCCAACCTCCGTGCGAATCAGCCGCACGCCGGCATCACGAAGCGCCAGCTCGAGCCCGAAGTTGCTCATCACGGTACCGACGACAGCGTTGCCGCGAAGCTTGCCTTCGGCGGCAAGCTTGCGCCCGAGCAACGCCATCACGTCGTCGCCGTCGAAGACTTCGCCGCGCTCGTCGATCAGCATGACGCGATCGCCGTCACCGTCGAGTGCGATGCCGACGTTGCAGTGCTCGCGCAGAACAGTCTCGCGAATCGCGTCGAGATGGACCGCGCCGCAATTCAGATTGATGTTGGTGCCGTTGGGATCGACGCCGATCGCAACGATCTCCGCGCCCAGTTCCTCGAGCGCCTCGGGACCGACCTTGTAAGCCGCGCCGTTGGCGCAATCGATGGCGACCTTCAGCCCGTCGAAGATTACCGAACGCGGCAGGCACGACTTCAGAAATACCAGGTAGCGGCCGAGCGCGTCGTCGATGCGCGTCGCCTTGCCGATATCGTCCGCGCGTGCGCGATGCTTGCCGATCTCGCCCTCGTCGAACACCAGCGCTTCGATTCGCCCCTCGGTCTCGTCGTCGAGCTTGAATCCGTCGCGCGAAAAAAACTTGATCCCGTTGTCCTGGAAGGGATTGTGCGAGGCAGATATCACCACACCAGCGTCGGCGCGCATGCTGCGCGTCAGAAACGCGATCGCAGGGGTTGGCAGCGGACCCACCAGCCATACGTCGACGCCCATCGAGCAAATCCCCGACTCGATCGCGGTTTCGAGCATGTAGCCCGACAGCCGCGTGTCCTTGCCGATCAGAATTCTGCGATGGCGTCCAGTCGAATTGCGGAATACGTGCGCGAGCGCGCGGCCGAGCTTCAGCGCAGTCTCGGAGGTAATCGGCTCCTCGTTGGCGACTCCGCGGACGCCGTCGGTGCCGAACAGTTTACGATGGGTGCTCATCAGCCGCAGTTGTCAGCCTCTCGTGATACATGCGCAGTCTAACCTTGTCGGGCGACTGGCGCACCAACTGCATCCCATCGGGCAGCGTGACCTGCAGCGGCAATTCGTGCGATCCCGGCGCGAGGCCGTCCGCGTCGACGTAGGCGAGCCCCTTGGGCGCGAGTCCGGCCAGCTTCACGGCAGGCCCGCGAATCGTCAGCGTCGCCTGTTTGGGTTGGACGCGATACTTGAAATCGCTGTCCTTGACCTCGACGTCCGAGCGAATCTCACGATCAGTAATAGCTTCGGCGACGTTGACCTTGGCATCGACGTGACCAGTGGACAGTCCCAGCGACGGATCGGGCGGTACGATATTAACCGTGCGGCTGGTATCCGAGGTGAGTCCCCGGAGATCGAAGGGTTCCGTGCCGACCGACGTGAGCGGCGCCACCGAGCGACTGGGCCCAACGACAGTGACGCTGGCTGGCACGATATCGACCGATGAAATCGTGTAGCCCTGATCGACCTTGCCTTGAACCGCCAGATGCACCGGCACGTCGCGCGTGGCCAGGCGATCGACGTCAAGCGACAATTGATCCGGCGAGATACTCGTCACGGTGGTATTTCGACCCACGTTAAACATCCCGGGGTAAATCTTGAACTCGGATTGTCCGGCCACAACACTGTGCAGATCGATCTTGAGCGAAAGCCGCTCGGGATCCAGCAGCGACAGCAGTGTTCTAGGACCGGTGACTTCGATTTTTACGAATGTAGGCGGATGGTTTACGATCACCATCCCCCGCGGCAGCGAGCTATAATTGACCGGCACCGTCAGCGGCACGACCGAGCCCCGCTCGCCGGCGTTGACGAAAATCCAAAGTCCCACGGCCAGCACTACCGCGAGGATACGGAGACCGAGGTCGCCGTCGCGCAGACGTCGCATGCCGCTGATCGCGAACAGATATTTGTAGTCGCCCAGCCTCATCGTGCGTCGTCCCGTCGCTCTTTTGCCTCGATGCTCTTCTAGCCTGGCAGCTTCCTCAATGTAGCCAAGACCTCGGCCGGTTCCAGTCCGCGGCTCAGAACTCCACCGCGCGCAAGTGAAATCGTCCCACTCTCTTCCGACACTACCAGCACAACGGCATCGCTGTCCTCGCTCAGCCCGATGGCAGCGCGATGGCGCGTGCCCAGCGACAAACTCACGTTGGGATTCTGCGACAACGGCAACAGGCACGCGGCCGCGAGTATCCGGTCGCCGTTTATGATGACCGCGCCGTCGTGTAGCGGAGAACCATTCATGAAAATCGTTTCGAGCAGTTCGGGTGATACTCTCCCTTCGACGATTCTTCCGCTTTCGACGAACTCGCCCAGCCCGTCGTCCTGCTCGATCACTATCAGCGCGCCCACTCGCCGCGCCGAGAGCCACGCCGCCGCAGTCGCGATTTCCTCGGCTGAGGTTACCGCCGCAGCGCTGCGTCCCAGGAAGGATTGCGCGCCGACGCGGGTCAGTGCGCGCCGAATATCGGCCTGGAATATCACCACCAGGATCACGAACAATGAACCGAGGAAGTTGTTCAACAGCCAGTTGAGCGTGAACAGCCCGAACACTTGCGACGCCACGAACGCGCCGCCCACGATCACCAGCCCGACCACCATCTGCATCGTGCGCGTGCCGCGAATCAAAACCGCGATCCGGTAGATTACGTACGCCACGATCAGGATATCGACGAAGTCCTGCCATCGCGGCTGCGGTATCATTGGTATATAGTTATGCATTGTGCCTGAACCGCTGATCCCGTCCTGTTATCGACGCGGCCATCCGCACCACCGCCGCCGCGGCGCCGACATCGTGCACGCGCACGATCGACGCGCCCGCCGCAATCGCAAGAGCGTTCGCCGCCGCCGTGCCGAACTCCAGCTCGCGCTCGCGAGCGGCGGTACCGACTGCGCTCGCGATTCGCGACACAAACGACTTGCGCGACGCTCCTACCAATACGGGATAGCCGAGCGCACAGAGGTCGGGCAAGGCGGCCAGCAATTTCAAATTATGCTGCGCGTTCTTTGCGAATCCTAGTCCCGGATCGACGATGATTCTGGATCTCGCAATCCCTGCCTCGACTGCGAGCATCGCGCGCGCGTCCAGGAACTCGACGACCTCCCGCACCACGTCGCGGTATCGTGCGAACTCAATATGATTCGCGGGTCCGCCGCGCATATGCATCAGCACCACCGCGCACTTCGTCCTCGACGCGAGCGGCGCCATCTCGAGGTCGTGCCGCAACGCCGTGATGTCGTTGATTATCGCCGCCCCGGATTCGAGCGCGACTCGTGCGACCTCCACCCGCCGTGTGTCGATTGAGATTGGCACGCGCAGCCGTTTGCCAAGCCGCTCGAGCACCGGCGTCACTCGCGCAAGCTCGACCTCGACCGGTATCTCAACGGCCCCGACGGGACGCGATGACTCGCCACCAACGTCGATTACGGCCGCGCCGGCCGCTTCCATCGCCAGAGCATGCTCGACGGCGCGGTCCGCTTCCAGGTACCTGCCGCCATCCGAGAAAGAGTCGGGCGTGACATTGAGCACGCCCATGATCGCAGGAAACTTGATTACGCGGCCGTCGGAAAGTTTGAGACTCGTGGGCAGCGCCTGAGATTGAAATTGACGGGCCCGCGTGCGCGAACCGCGGTCGTCAGAAATTTTGGGTTTAGTCTGCGAGCGTCGCATCGCACCAGCCCCACTCCCCTCACCCTCAGCCGCAAACCTTGGCGCAGTGCCGAAATGTTCACGAGCGCCGCGGCCGGAGCTCGCGCCGGCGAGACGACTAGACGAGGACCGGTTTGGGCGGGAGTCCTGGCACGGTGCCTTCGTCGTCGGCGCGCTTCTCCTTGCCCGTGTCCGGCCCCGGACGCGGTGGAAAATCGTTACGCACTGCAGCCGGCGACGGCGGCAACTCACGACCCTCGCGGAACGCCGTCACCATCGCCTCGACTTCGCTGCCGTCGAGCACTTCTTTCTCGAGCAGCCGCGACGCAATCGCGTGCAGCAACGGTAGATGGTCCGACAGGAGCTGACGCGCCTTCTGATACGAGTCGTCGATTATCTTGCGTACTTCGCGATCGATCTCGAGCGCGGTCTGCTCCGAGTAATCCTTGTGATGCGCGATATCGCGGCCCAGGAAGATCTGCTCCTCGCGCCGCCCGAACGTCATCGGGCCGAGCTCTTTGCTCATGCCCCATTCGCAGACCATCTTGCGCGCGAGCTCGGTCGCCTTTTCGATGTCGTTGCCCGCGCCGGTGGTCATCTGGCCGAACACGAGTTCTTCCGCCGTGCGCCCGCCGAACATCACCGCGAGCCGCGTCACCAGGTAGTCGCGCGGATAGGTGTAACGATCATCGAGCGGCAATTGCTGTGTGACTCCAAGCGCCATTCCGCGGGGGATAATCGTAACTTTGTGGACCGGGTCGGCGCCGGGCTGAAGCATCGCGACCAGCGCGTGCCCGCCCTCGTGATATGCGATTATTTTGCGCTCCGAGCCCGACATCACCATCGAGCGCCGCTCCGCGCCCATCATGACTTTGTCTTTGGCCAGCTCGAAGTCGGACATCTCGACCTTGTCCTTATTGCGACGCGCGGCGAGCAGCGCGGCCTCGTTGACAAGGTTCTCCAGGTCGGCGCCAGCGAAGCCCGGCGTCGAACGCGCTAGCCGCGTCGCATCGACGTCGTCGGACAACGGCACCTTGCGCGTGTGAACTTTCAGAATACCTTCGCGCCCCTTCACGTCGGGGAGAGGAACCACGACGCGCCGGTCGAAGCGGCCCGGCCGCAGCAGTGCCGGATCGAGCACGTCGGGGCGATTCGTCGCAGCGACAAGGATCACGCCCTCGTTGGCCTCGAACCCGTCCATCTCGACCAGCAACTGGTTGAGCGTTTGTTCGCGCTCATCGTGACCGCCGCCAAGCCCGGCTCCGCGGTGACGTCCGACCGCATCGATCTCGTCGATAAAGATGATACATGGCGCGTGCTTCTTGCCCTGCACGAACAGGTCGCGCACGCGAGACGCGCCCACGCCGACGAACATCTCGACGAAGTCCGATCCCGAAATCGAAAAGAACGGAACGCCCGCTTCACCTGCGATAGCGCGCGCGAGCAACGTCTTGCCGGTTCCCGGCGGCCCGACCAGCAGCACGCCCTTGGGGATTCGGCCGCCAAGCCGCGTGAAGCGTTTCGGGTCGCGCAAAAATTGAATTATTTCTTCGAGCTCGTCCTTCGCCTCGTCGATTCCTGCCACGTCGGCGAACGTGACTTTGTGCGTATTCTCAGTCAGCAGCTTGGCGCGGCTCTTGCCGAACGACATCGCCTTGCCGCCGCCAATCTGCATCTGGCGCATGAAGAAAATCCACAGCGCCGCGAGCACGAGCACCGGGAACCATTGCACCAGCGCGACCATCCACCACGGGTCACCTTCGGCCGGCTTGGCCGCTATCTTGACGCCCTTTTCGCGCAGCGTCTTGACCAGATCGGGGTCTTCGGGGGCGTAGGTCTTGAAATGCTCCCCGCTGGTAGAGTCGCCCTTGATTAGATTTCCTTGAATCGTGGCCTCAGCAACCTGGTTCTTTTCGACCTGGTTGAGGAAGTCCGAGAAGATTATTTCGGGTTCTTTGGGTTGTTGCCTGCTGAAGATATTAAACAGCAGCAGGAACATCAGTCCCAGCACTAGCCATAGCGCAATACTGCGAGAAAACTGGTTCATGCTATTAAAAAAGTATCACGCACGTTCATGCGCACGCAACGTGGTTAGTGCTAAGCGGCGATTTCAGACGCCTCAACGCGCAGTATGGTTTCGGTAGCTTTGGTCACCAGTGCGCAGTCGGCGCGCGCAAGTCCTGGAAGCCACGCGATCGTATTGCTGTTGCCCACGGTGACGATCGGGAAGCGTTCGCGCTTCGCTCGTGGAAGCTTACGGTCGACAAAGACGTCCTGGACCTTTCGCGTGCCACGCATTCCGATCGGATTAATCCTGTCACCCTTAATATAACCACGTGCGATCAAGCCGGCATCCGTAATTTTCGCTGCATCGAACATCGCAACCGACAGAGTAGCCGGCATCGAGGCGTCTGCCGCGGCAATCGTCGAAGCCTCGAATCTGAAACCCGCCGCCTCGACGATCGTGATTCCGTCCGGCGCAATCCGAACCGAGAATCTCGCCCCGCGCGATTCCTTCCGCGCAGCACCTGTCGAGATCAACCGGAAAAAGTTGTACTCGCGCTCGGCGCGCCAGCCGCCCGGAAGATCGATCGAGTCGCTCGGCCCGCCTTCGAGGACTAGCTGTCGCATCGCCTCGATGTGCGCGCGCGAAATCTTGCGCAACGATCCAATACTCTCGGAGGCAAAAAGACGGATTGCCGCGGCCTGCACCGCGGGGTTCACCGCGCAAAAACCGGACACGTCGAGGGCGCCGTCGCGGATACGCATGGCGTCCAACTCGCGCGCCGCGATAGCCGTCACCAGCTCGTCGAGCGACCGCATCTCGGCGGCGACTTCCACCAGCCGCCCGCTCAGCCCCGGCGCGTATTCGCGCTCGAGCATGGGGAGCAGTTCGGTGCGAATCCGGTTGCGCAAAATGTCGCGCGACGAGTTTGACGAGTCCTCGACGAACGGAATCGCGCGCGCGTCCAGGAATTCACGAATCTCGGCGCGCGACAGCGAGAGCATCGGCCGAATCAGCCGTCCCGACCCACGCTCCGCCATCGCTGCCATCCCCGTCGCCCCCGCACCGCGCATCAAACGCATCAGCACAGTCTCGGCCTGGTCGTCGCGATGGTGTCCCAAGGCAATAAAGTCCGCTCCCATTTGATCTGCGACGCGCGCAAGAAACTCGCTTCGAACCTCGCGCGCCCGCTCCTCGAGATTCGCGGAATCGCCCAGCCCATACGCGCGCTCAACGATGACCTCGATGCCAAGTCGCGCGCACATAGCACGCACAAAATCTTCGTCGCGATCCGACTCATCACCGCGAATCCGATGGTTCAAATGCGCCGCCGCAATCTTCAACCCCAGCCGCTTGCGAAGCTCGAGCAGAGCACAGGTAAGCGCAACGGAATCCGCCCCGCCGGAAAGTCCGACAACGATCGATGCGCCCGGTCGAACCTCGACTCGCAAGAGCGACGCCTCGATCGCGCCGACCAGCTTCTTTTCAACGTCGCGAGCCATCACGTAGAAGATTATTCCGGCCTGTTATCAGCATCAACGCACATGATGCCGGAAAGAGCCGGGATTCTTCGCTTCGCTCTAGAATGACACAAATAAAGTCCCATGCAGGGACGAAGTCCCGCGTCTGTGTCTTGTCACTGGGTGCAGGGGTCACCCCTGCCGAAGGAAGCGTGAAACCCATCGTGGGTTTCACGTTAGATAAAGTGATTTACCCTTCCCCGATCACCGACCCATCTGATCCAGCAGATGCAGGATGACGCCGATGCCGGGGAGGTTCACCTCTAGCTCCTCGCCGAGTGTGCGAATCACGCGCACGCGACGCAGCGCCTCGCGATCGTAGAGCGCCTCGATTCGTCCGCGCATTCGTTCGACTCGAACCGGAACGATCAGATCCTCGCGCTCCCACGATGCTAGCTCGCGCTCGCTGATTCCGCCGATCGCGCAGAACACACTCCTGCTCATCAGCACTACTTCGCCGCGAGTCGAGGTTCTCGATTGGGTCCGCCGCGCCATCCCGTTTCAACTCCGCGTCACTTCGACGCCATCAGTTCCGCCCGCGGATCCGGAACTCCGCGCGCTTTCAAGCTATCGGCCAACTGCTGCATCAGCGCGCGCTCCTTGGCGGTCAGGTCGGTGGGAGCGAGCACCTTGAGCTCGTAGAGCAGATCGCCCCCCGGCTCCTTGCCGCGCGCCGGGAGTCCACGCCCGCGCAGCCGCATCACGCGTCCCGTCTGACTCCCGGGCGGAATCTTGAGCGATACGCGTCCGTCGACCGTGGGCGCGGTAATTTCGGCGCCGAGCGCCGCTTCGTAGTCCCATACCGGCAAATTAACGCGGATAGATCGGTCCGCGAGCTGAAACACCGGATGGGGCTCGATTCGGATGGTCAGGAAGAGATCGCCATTCTGATCGGGACGCGGTGCGCGCCCGCCCTGCCCCTTCAAACGCAGCTGCGTGCCATCCGTAACACCTGCCGGAATCGTGACTTCGAGCGTGCGCCGCGCCCGCACCACGCCGCTCCCGCCGCAGGTCGGACAAGGCGAGGCCGAGCGAATCACGCGCGCCTTGCCCTGCTTCTCCTCGCGCGAGATCATCCCGGTGCCGCCGCAGGTAGTGCATTCGTCCTCGGCGACGAGATCGAGGCGCCGCTTGGCGCCCTTGACCGCATCGAGGATCGAAATTGCGACATCGGCGTGCAGGTCCGGTGCGCGCACCGGTTCGTTGCCAAAGTCGAAGCCCGAAAATCCGCGCGACGCACCGCCGCGGCCGCCCGCGGAACGTCCGAAACCTCGACCGCCGCCGCCAAAGAATTGCGAGAAGAAATCACTGAAGTCCCCGCCGCCGCCGAAGTCTGCGCCTGCGCCCGCGCCTCTGGCGCCGCCGGCCGCGCGTTGCTGCTGCGCGTATCGGCGCATCATCTCTTCCTGCGACACGCCATGCTCCCAGTCGGCGCCGAGTTCGTCGTACTTCTTACGCTTTTCGGGGTCGCTGATGACCTGGTAGGCCTCGTTTATCTGTTTGAATTTGGCCTCGGCGTCCTTGTTGTTGGGATTGACGTCCGGATGGAATTTGCGAGCGAGCTTGCGATAGGCACTCTTGATCTCAGCCTCGCTCGCCTTGCGGTCAACGCCGAGAGTCTTGTAGTAGTCCTGAAATTCCATCCGGTATACTCAGTTTGGAACTTTCAAAGGCTCAGTTAGTATACTCACTCGATTAGTAAGTTGGTCGTGGCTGATCCACTATCACAGTTCAGATTGCGGCGGCGAGCCAGCGGTTTCCGGTTCCTGCGTCAATGTCGCCATCCGTGCTTCCAATGCACGTAGCTCCGCGTCGAGCGCCACCTGCCGGCGCCAGATGAATACTACATACAGAAAAATCACCGCAAAGATGATGCTGTAAGCGGCGAACAGGTATCCCAGGTGTTCCATCAAGTCGATTCCACTACTTGCTATCCGCAGCCGCCGCGTTCGCGAACGCAATCCTGACCGCGAGCGTGCCCATCCGGCTGCGGGTCCGCAACTGGCTGAATCTAAGCATCAACAGCCACGCCCACAACGCCGTGAATGCGGCGAGCGACACCAGCAGCGTCGCGACCATCCGGGGATCCTCGAGCCCGTGCCCGCCCTGCTTCGTGACCAGCACCGCGGGATGAATCGTGCGCCAGAGCCGCACCGACGCGATCACTATCGGCACGTCGAGCGCGGCGACGATTCCCAACACCGCCGCGAAACGCCCCACTTGCGGCGAGTCCTCGGCGCTGGCGCGCAGCATCAGGTAACCGCCGTACATCAGCCACAGGATGAAGGTGGTCGTCAGCCGCGAGTCCCAGGTCCACCAGGTGCCCCAAATCGGTTTCGCCCACAAGGAGCCTGCGACCATCACTAGCGTACAGAAGACCATCCCGGTCTCGGCGGCTGCGTAGCCGAGGTCGTCCCAGATCTGATCGCCGAGCCACAGATAAAGTATTCCCGCCATCGCTACCAGCCCGAACGATGCGAACGCGACCCATGCGAGCGGTACGTGAAAATAAAAAATCAACTGGACGATACCCTCGTCAGCTTCCGGCGGTACGTAGTCGAAGACCATGAACAACGCCGCCAGCATCAGTGCTAACGTCGTGAATCCGAGCCAGTTGCGAATCGCGGAGTTGGTCATTCGAATACTCAGTCCTCAGCTACCACATGCTCGAATAGCAAGTAACCAGAGACGACGAACAGCACGTCGAACGCGATCATGATCTTGATCCACGCGCCCATCGACTCGAGCGGCGCGCCCGCCAGCGCGGCGGCGCTCGCCTTGACGCCAGCAATAAGCGCCGGCACGAAAATCGGCACGGCGAGAATCGGCAACAGCATATCGCCGCCGCGCGTACGTCCCGTGATTGCGGAGAGCAGCGTCGCCAGCGCAGAAAATCCAATCGCGCCTAGCGCCAGGATCGGAGCCAGCCGCGCGAGCGACGCGTTGAACTCCAGATTGAAGAACAACACCATCAGGATGACCGCGCCAACCTCGGCCACCGCCATGAAGATCAGCGCTGCCGCGAGCTTGGCGGCATAGAGCGTCGCAGGATCGAGCGGGCTCAGCAGCAGGCCGCGAATCGCGCCGTTGTCGCGCTCGGCGAGCAGCGCGCGATTCGCGCCCAGCATCCCCGCGAATACCATCGCGACCCACAGTGCGCCTGCCGCAGCGTCGACGCTGCGCACGCGCGCCGCGTCGAGCGCGAACACCAGCACCACCAGCACCAGCATCGACAGCGCGAGCAGCGCGAGCGTGCTCTCGCCGCTGCGAAGCTCGAGGCGCAGGTCCTTGCGGAGCACGGCGGCAAAGCCAGCCACGGTTTAACGGCCGAGCAGCGAGCGGATTCGCCCACCGCGCCGGACCTCCTCCTTATGCACGTGCGGCAGCAGCCGACCGCGCGAGATTTGGAACACTGCGAACTCGACGCCGTCTATTTCCGGGATCGCATGCGCCGTCGCCACTAGCGAGGCGCCGCGTTCGACCGCGCTGCGTATCAGAGATGCGACTGTTTCGGCGCCGTCGTGGTCGAGCGAGGCGAACGGCTCGTCCAGTAGTAACAGCGCAGGATCGGCGATCATCGCGCGCGCTGCAGACAGCCGCTGCTCCATCCCGCGTGAGAAGGCACGCACGCGGATATCGGCCATGTCGGCAAGACCGACCCGGGCCAGCCATTGATCGGCAGCCGCGCGCGGATCCTCGATCGAATACAACTCGGCGTAGAACTCGAGATTCTCCCGCGCCGTCAGATTCGGGTAGAGGAAACTCCGATGCGCCATCAGGCCGATTCGACGCCGATAACGCGCCGCGAGTCGGCGTGTGTCCTGCCCGAAGACCAGAGCATTGCCGTTGGTGGGAGCCTCGAGGCCCGCCAGGATTCGCAGCAACGTGGATTTTCCCGCGCCGTTGCCGCCAACGACGAACGCGCCCGCACCCCGCATCAGCCGGAATTCAACTTCGCGCAGGACGGGCGTGAGACCGTAAGTCTTCGCGAGGCCGTGAATCTCAACGACCGGCGCCGACATCACTCAGTCCGGGCGGCTGCGACGCCCATCGGCTTGATCGCGGCACCGCATTCCGCACAGAACTTCGAGTCGGCCGCCGCGCGGGTCCCGCATTGAGGACAGAAACTGATCTTCCGCGATGGCGACGATGATTGCGCCGGCTTCGGCAATTCGGTGTGCACCACCAGAGTCGGCACGGTTTCAGTGCGACGACCGGTAAACACCGGCCGGCGTGGCGCTTGCGGGAGAGGTGTCACCTGAGTTTTCTTCGCAGGCTTGGCGGTCTGCAGGCGGATGTTCTCGACCGCGGCCATCGCAGTCAGCGCTCGATCCTCGAGCGCCTTGTGCATCGATTCGTAGTCGGCATCGGAAAGCTTGCCCATCTCGCGATCGAACTCGAGCTCGCGAAGACCCTGCACCGCCAGCGCGCGTTCATGCTCGTGGCGCTCCGCTTGAAGCTCGCTGGCAGATTTTGCACGCGCGCCGGTAAGGCCGATGCCGAGTGGAGCGGCGACGAACAGCGCGACTCCGGCGACGATCAACGCTGCGGCCAGGATGAACACCGCTATCTGCGCTCCTCGAGTTCTTTTTCGAGCCTGCGCCTGAGTTCGGGATCGAATGACAGCGGCTGCGCGCCCGGCTTCGAGTCCGATGGTGCAGACGAATGCCATCGTCCGACCGCGAGCATCATCAAACCGCCGCCGAGCACGAGCGCGATGAAGGGCATCATCCACGCGAGCAAGTTGAAGCCCTCGGTGGTCGGCGCTGACAAAACTTTCTCGCCGTACTGACGGCGATAGAAGGCGACTATCTGCGCGCGGGTCATACCTTTGCCGATCATGCTGTCGATCTCGTGGCGCATCGGCACCGAGAATCCGCAGGTCGGCATGTTGCAGTTTGCGACGGTCAAACCGCATCCACATTGGCAGGTCAAACCCTCAGAAACCTGCGAATTCGTTGTAGTTTCCGAGGCGAATGTTTCACGTGAAACGCTTTTCAGTTCAGGAGAAAGAAAAACAAACAGTGCCGCGACAAGGAATACGAGCGAGGCTGCGAATACAAATTTCGCACGCACGGAATCAATCACCTCCGGGCGCGACTACGTCGGCCAGCTCTCGCGGGTCGGCGGACGAGCGGTTGAGTGCAGTCGCGATTGCAGCCCGCTCGCGCACGTTCGGCCACATCACGATCACCGTGCCGAGCACCATCAGCAGCCCGCCCGCCCACAGCCAGAAGACCAGCGGCGTCAGGAACACTTCGAAAGTCGCGGTCTGGCCGTTGTCGTCGATTCCGGCGAGCACGACGTAAAGGTCACTCGCGGGAGTTGAGCGGATCGCGACCTTGGTTGCGGGTTGTTGCGGGCGCTTGAAGAAGAGCTTCGCCGGCGACATTACGGTGATCTCGCGACCGTCGGGGCGCAGTACTTCGACGCGCGCGGTCGCGCTTTCGAGATGAGGCGTGTCGACTTCGTCCAGACCCTGGAAGCGCAGCGTGTAAGAACCTATCGTAAAGCTCTCGCCGGCGTGCACGCTCTTTTTCACTTCGGTGCGGAAGAACGATGAGCCGACGATTCCGACGAACGCGACGATCGCGCCGATGTGAATAATGTAGCCGCCGTAGCGGCGGTTGTTCTTGGCGACGAGATTGACGAGCGCCTTGGCGCGCGGCTCGGCGACCATGTGGCGGCGTGCGTTCATCCCGCGGCGAAATTCTACGAGCACAGTGCCAAGCACGAACGCGGCCAGCGAGAAGGCGGTCAGCACGTACCATTGGCGAAGCCCGGCTGCGGCGGCGACGATTCCGGTCGCGACTCCTATCGCGACGGGCGCGGCGAAACTGCGAATGAGATTGTCAGCCGTCGTGCGACGCCAGGCGATCAGCGGCCCTATTCCCATCAGGAACACGAGACCGAGCGCCAGCGGTCCGTTCACGCGATTGAAGAAAGGAGGTCCGACGGTGATCTTCACGCCGCGCACCGCTTCCGACAGCACGGGAAAAATCGTCCCCCAGAAAACGGCGAATGCGATTCCGATCAGCATCAGGTTATTGAACAGGAACGCGGCCTCGCGCGACAGGTACGATTCGAATTCGGCGGGACTGCGTAGTTCACCGGATCGAAAGATCAAGAGTGCGGTGTAGGCGAGCGTCACGATTATCAGGAAGCTCAGGAAGTATGGGCCGAGTCCGGACTGCGTGAACGAATGCACCGACGAGATGACGCCGCTGCGCGTGATGAAGGTGCCGAAGAGCGTGAGCCCGAACGCCAGTCCGATCAGCGACAGGTTCCAGACTTTCAGCATGTCCTTGCGTTCTTGGATCATCACCGAATGCAGGTACGCGGTCATCACCAGCCACGGCATGAAGGCGGCGTTCTCGACTGGATCCCACGCCCAGTAACCGCCCCAGCCAAGGACTTCGTAGGCCCATCGCGCGCCGAACATATTGCCTAGAGTCAGAAAGAACCACGAGAAAATCGCCCAGCGGCGCGTCGAGCGAATCCATCCGTCGTCGAGTTTTCCAGTGATGAGAGCGGCGGCGCCGAATGCGAACGGCACCGTTGCGCTGACGTAGCCGGTGTAGAGCGACGGCGGATGTATCGCCATCCAATAGTTCTGCAACAGTGGATTCAGGTCGGATCCTTCAGCAGGAACCGTAGCGAGCAAATCGAATGGGCGCGTGACGAAGTTCAGCATCAACAGAAAGAAGATAGCGACGCCGGCCAGCACCGCGAGCGCATACGGCGCGATCTCGGGATTGCGGCGCCGATTCTGAAACGCGGCGATCGACGTGAAGATCGACAGGAGCCAAGTCCAGAACAGCAGCGAGCCCTGCTGACCGCCCCATAGCGAGGTGAATTTGTAAACGGTCGGGAGCGTGGTGCTGGAATATGAGGCGACGTACTCGAGCGAGAAGTCGCTCCGGAGTAGTCCGGTCCACAGAACGACAACCGCAATCGTGACCATCGCGCACATCGCCCACAACGCGTGCCGGGCGCTGACGACGAAGTCAGGCGCATTGCGGCGCGCGCCGTAGATATTCGCAACGATGGAATAGACGGCGAGAATCAGCGCGATCGCAAGCGCGAGGTTGCCAAGTTGCGGCATCAAAAAAACTCGCTGCTATTGTGATTGCTTAGGCTTGTACTTGGAAGGGCAACTCGTCATCACCTGCGTCGCGGCGATCGCGCCGTCGGCGGCGAGCTTGCCCTCGACTATAACGTCGCGGCCGGGCGCGAACATGTCGGGCTTGGGCTCACCGGCACATACGACGCGAAACGAGACGGGATCGGACGCTACGACTTGTCGCACGGGCGCGGCGGCGGTATCGACGTCAGGAATCGGCACGATTTCAAATTTAAGGGTGAGCGTGTTCGGGTCCCAGTTGATAGTGCCGGGCTTGACGCGCCCGGCGACGCGCAACGCCTGTCCGCCAAGCTCGGCCTGACGCGCAGCCACCTCGGTGACGGTCAGGTAGTACTCGGACGTGGTGCGGATTGCGCTGAAAATCAGGTAGCCGATGGCGACCGCGATCAATCCTACGCCGATAAAAAATCGTGGACGTATTCGCATCTAGTCGTAATTGTAGTGAAATCCGCGGTGGGTTTCACGCTTCCTTCGGCAGGGGTGACCTCCTTCGGCTTCGCTCAGGACAGGCTCTGCACCCAGCGTTAAGAATCGTGAAAGATGCGAACGTAACTGTCGGTTGACACTTGTCAGAACTTACGCCAGCTTGCCGGCTGGACGGAAAATCAAATGGGGATCCTTTGAAAGTGCGAAGTCGGACGTCGTCACTGATGATCGCTTTGATTGCTGTCGTCAGTGGCAGCCAGGGTTGTCTGTACCTGCAGAATGGCAAGACTCAGGAAGTGCGATTCGAGTCGACGCCGCCGGGTGCGCAGGTGATCGTCAATGGAATTCAGCATGGCTCGACGCCGACAGAGGTGACGTTGTCGCGATGCCAGAACTACACCGTGGTCGTCGATAAGACTGGTTACAAATCGGGCGATGTATTCCTGTCGCGAACGGCGCATGGAACCGACTATTTGATCCTGTTCGTCGATTCGCTGCTGATCATTCCGGGACTGGTCGACGGGTTCAATTGCTCGCAGACGAGTCTCGATCCGAATCCGGTGGTGGTGCAACTGAGTCTCGCGACGGGAATACCGGAGGCAGAGAAACCGCCGAACGCACCCGCGCTCATGCCGCCGCAATAAAGTAGCTCGAACCACAGAACCCCCACCGACCGACCGCGATGCGGTCGGCCGCTCTCCCGTGAAATAACGGGCGAGGTACTTTATTCGGATTCGGAATCGTCGGTTGATTTTGGGTCGTTGGGGCCGAAGGCGACTCCGCGTTTCGACGCGCGGATGAAATTCAGCATCTCGGTTACTTCCGGGGTCAGTTCGCCGGATTTTCCCAGCCGCTCGATTGCCAGTTTCAGATTCTGGCGCGTGCCGAACAGCGTTGTGAATGCATGCCTCAAAGCGTGAATCGACTCGGACGGAATTCCCGCGCGCTTCAGTCCTACTACGTTGATGCCGCGCAGAGTGTGGGTGCCGTCCATAATGCAGAACGGCGGCACGTCGCGGCTGGTGCGCGACAGACCGCGCATCATCGCTAGCCGCCCGATGCGCGTGTACTGATGCACGACGCAGTTGCCCGAGACCAGCGCACGGTCGCCCAGCTCCACCCATCCTGCCAGCAGCGCGCCGCCGGCGATGATCGTCGAGTTGCCGACATTGCAATCGTGCGCGACGTGCGCATTCTGCATCATGAAGTTGTCGTCGCCCATGATGGTGACGTCGCCGTGCTCGCTGCCGCGATGGACCGTCGAGTACTCGCGAAAGACATTTCGATCGCCGATTTTCACCGATCGCGCGACACCGGTGTACGTCAGATCCTGCGGCTCGTCGCCAATCACGGTACCGGGATGCAGCACATTGTCGGCGCCGAGTTCGGTGATGCCGAGAATCGTGACGTGGCCGATCAGGCGCGTGCGCGCTCCGACGCGAATTTTTCCGTCGAGCAGGCACAGCGGACCGACTACCACGCCGGCTGCCAGGTCGACCTCGGGACCCACCACCGAAGTCGGATGAATCCGCGGGGGCGCGTCACGCGTCAATTGAGGAGCCTGCGCTTCTTCAGATCGTCGTGATGCTCGTTGTCGGCGGGCTTCGAGCCTTCCACCCGGTAATCGCCCGACGCCCAGGTGCCGAGATCGATCATCTGGCATCGCTCGGAGCAGAACGGACGGAACCGATTTCGAGGCGACAGGTCAGCCGGCTTTTTGCAGATGGGGCACGTCATCGTGAGCTACCTGATTCTAGAAAATTGTCAGATGAGCGCCCGACGCGCAACGTTGCGAAGTTCCGCAGAACCCTCACCTACCGACCGCATAAGCGGCCGGCCGCCTCTCCCGTGAAAATAACGGGCGAGGTAAGAAACGAACGCCCGACGCGCAACGACGGCTCTAGAACATTCCCGTCTTCTGCATGAAGACGCTGCCCTTGGGCCCCGTGTGCACGCAGATTACGTCGGTGCGCGCGAATTCAGGGGTGCACAGTGGCTGATCGATCGCGGGGCACTTGTAGAGATTGGGCTCGATCGGCAGGCACTTGTCGAGATCGAAATTCAGCTCGGCGTAGTCGCCGGCTTTCTGCTGCGCGGGAGTCTCGGTGGCTTGCGACGAGCATCCCGCCAATGTGAGCATCGCGAGTGCCGCGATCGTCGCGCCGGCCTTTGCAAACGAAAATCGGACAGTCATCCTGCACTCCTTAACCGATCGACGCGACTACGATTCGAGAAGGGAAGTGCTCGCCAAAGCGTCGACGCTCAGGCGAGCAACCCCACTGAATCCTTCGGCTATACTCAGGGATTCGCGCCCCCGCGCTGAACGAAAACGCTGCCCTTGGGGCCGATGTGCACGCAATTTATGTCGGTGCGGGTAAACTCCGGCGTACAGAGCGGCTGATCGACGGCCGGACATTTGTAAAGGTTCGCGTCGAGCTGCTGGCACTTTTCGAGCGCGAAATTTGCTGCCATCGGATGTTCAGGTGGCTGGTCCGCGTTCTGCGACGAGCATCCGCCGAGCGCCAGCATCCCAAGCGACACGGCCAGAGCCGCGGCCGGAATGATTCGCAATCCCCGTTCGCGAATATTTGAGACAACGTCTTTTCGAGTCCGCATCGAGTTCTCCTCACAACCAGTTGAGGCGGTCAGCCGCCTGTTTCGACCCTCAAGCGAGCCGCGTGGTTATGCGATCACACGCTGACGGTTTCTAATACACGATTGGCGCGCTGCCTAAAAGAGGGGCAATTCCTGACGAATAGCGCTCAGAAAACCTCGGTGCCGCATCGATCGGTGCCGCCTGACGCCAGAAAAAGGTTCGTGCGAAAGTCGTAAGCCATCCGCTCGAAGTAGCAGAATTGCATCAGGTGCGCGGGGCCCTTGTAGAGAATCCGGACGTGAACTTGCAGATTGGACTTGCCCGCGGCGACCGCCTGGTATTTGTCGGTCGGCAGGGTCGCGTAAAAGAAATGCGGAACCGTCGGCGACACGATACCCGCGTCCATCTCCGACATTCCTTCCTCCCCCGGTCTGACCGGCTTACCATCCACCACCGCGTGGACGCTCACGATCGTGTCGAGGGCGGGAATACTTCCGAAATTCTTATAGTTGACCATGATCCTCGGGTGCGGCGTGTCGGTCCCTTCGAGGGCAATCTGCTGAACGCCGATGAACGGCCGGTCGGCGACCGCAAAGATCGTGCTGGTCACCATCGCCGTGCGCCAGGTGGCATAGGCGCTGAAAAAAGTGGCCAGCACCATCAGAATGGCCATAAAGTCGGCGAGCTTCAGGGCCTGCGCAAGGCGGGCAAGCAGAGAGCGCTCAGACCTGATGATCTCGCGATCGCGGCGTTCGGCGGACGATATTACGTTCAGCGGCTCGGTGGAATGCGCTTGAGATTCCTTTTCGCGGTCTTCCATTGCGGACTCACTCTATAGCGTGGGCTGGGTCCACTGGGAATGGATAGCCCGCAGCTACGGCACCGAGAACCAGATCACTGCAAGCGGCGGCATCTCGACTGCGATCGAGTGCGAAAATCCATGCCATGGAATCGCGGCTGCCTCGACGCCGCCCATGTTGCCGATGTTGCTGCCACCGTAGACTGCTGCGTCGGTGTTGAGAATCTCTCGATACCACCCCGGACCGGGCACCCCGACGCGATGGCGGCTGCGCAGCACCGGCGAGAAATTGCCGACGCAGATAACGCGGCGCCCGGTACTCGGCGCGACGCGCATGAAGGCAATCATGTTGCTGTCGGCGTCGTCAGCTTCGAGCCATCGAAAGCCCGCGGGATCGGTGTCTGCCTCCCATAGCGCGGGCTCGTCCCGGTAGATGCGATTCAGATCGCGCACGAGCACCTGCAATTCGCGATGGTCGGGGTAGTCGAGCAGGTTCCAGTCGATGCTGGTGTCGTGATCCCACTCGCGCCACTGGCCGATTTCCTCGCCCATGAAAATGAGCTTCTTGCCCGAGCGCGCCCACATGTAGGCGAACAGCGCGCGCTGATTTGCGAATTGGCGCGAGAGGTCGCCCGGCATCTTGGCGAGCAGAGCGCGTTTGCCGTGCACGACCTCGTCATGAGAGAGCGGCAGCATGAAGTTTTCGCTCCACGCGTACAGCAAACCGAACGTGAGATCGCGATGATGGTAGCGGCGGTAGATGGGATCGAGCGTGAAGTACTCGAGCGTGTCATGCATCCATCCCATGTCCCACTTGAAGCCGAAGCCGAGTCCGCCCATGAAGACCGGGCGGCTGACTCCCGTCCACGCAGTGGACTCCTCGGCGACCATCATGATGCCGGGGTTGAGGCGATAGACGTCCTGGTTGAGCTTCTTGATGAATGAAATCGCGTCGAGGTTCTCGCGCCCGCCGAAAGCGTTGGGAATCCATTCACCTTCGCGCCGCGCATAGTCGAGGTAGATCATCGACGCGACCGCGTCGACGCGCAGGCCGTCGGCGTGGAATTCGCTCAGCCAGTAAAGCGCGCTCGCGGTGAGGAAGTTGCGCACCTCGGCGCGGCCGTAGTTGAAAATGTACGTGCCCCATTCTGGATGATCGCCCTGGCGCGGATCGGCGTGCTCGAACAACGCGGTGCCGTCGAAGCGGCCGAGGCTGAATTCGTCCTTGGGAAAGTGCGCGGGCACCCAATCGAGAATCACGCCAATGCCGCGGCGATGCAGCTCGTCGATGAGGTAGCGCAAGTCGTCGGGGCTGCCGTAGCGCGAGGTCGGCGCAAAGTAGCCGCTGACCTGGTAGCCCCACGAGCCGGTGAACGGATGCTCCATCACGGGCAGCAGCTCGACGTGAGTGAATCCCATCCGGGTGACATAGTCGCCAAGCATCGGCGCCATCTCGCGATACGTGAGCGAGCGATTTCCCTCCTCGGGCACGCGCCGCCACGAGCCAAGATGGACCTCGTAGATCGAGACGGGACTCTTGATCCACTCGCGGCGCGCCCGCTCTGCAAGCCAGTCTGCGTCGTGAAACTGATAGCTCGATTGGTAAACAACCGAGGCTGTCGCGGGCGGCGCTTCCATCCGCTGCGCGAAAGGATCGCTTTTCAGCAGCAGGTCGCCGTCGCGCGTGCGAATCTCGTACTTGTAATTAGTGCCCGCGCCGACCCCGGGGATGAAAAGCTCCCACACTCCCGAACTGCCCAGCGTGCGCATCATGTGGACACGTCCGTCCCAGCGGTTGAAGTCGCCGACCACGCTGACGCCGCGCGCATTCGGCGCCCACACTGCGAACGACGTGCCGCGGATACCCGACATCTCGCGCACGTGCGCGCCGAGCTTGTCATAGACGCGGTCGTCCTTCTGCTCGCCCCAAAGATGAAGATCGAGGTCGCCGAGCGTCGGCAAGAACGAGTAGGGATCGTGAATCGTGATCGATTCGCCGTCGGGGTAATGAATCTCGAACTGATACGGAAAAACCGAGACTCGGCCTTCGACTGTCGCCTCGAACAGTCCGGCCGAATCGCACAGACGCATCGGTCGCGGCGGGTCCCCCTGTATAAGCAGGTCGATGCGCGAAGCGTCTGGGCGAAACGCGCGCACCACCAGGCGATTGCCCTCGAGATGCGCGCCCAGGATCGAATGGGGATCGTGATGTTGCAGCGCCAGCAGGCGTTCCAATGTCGGTTCCGGCGCGCTCGACTCGATGATTTCAGCCTTCATTTCAAGTGCGAAGTCTAAACGATAGATTCGTCGCAGGCGACCCGCGTCCGAATGGAGAGCGAAAATGAGTTCCACGCCAAATCCAAAGCAATCGAACAACCTGCCCGGCTTCGACCCGCTGATGGGACAGCTCGAAGTGCTCGAGCCGGGAATCGCGATATTCCACGGTTTCGCCAACGTCGCGTTTGCATACGGGCGCGGCGAAATGATCGTCGTCGATACCAGCTCGCGGCAGATGGGCGCGATGGCGGTGCGCGCGATTCGCGAGGTCAGCGATGAGCCGTTCGCGTTTCTCATTTACACGCATGGTCATGGCGATCACGCGTTCGGCACCGAGGCATTCATATTCGATGCGCTCACGCGTGGGCATGCGCGGCCGAAAATCTGGGCGCACGAGGACGTCGCCGGCCGTTTCAAGCGTTACGCTCTGACTCGCGGATGGCTGTCGCATATCAATCGGCTCCAGTTCGGCGGCGCATTTGCGACCGACGGACTCTTCGACCCCAAATCGTTCAGCTACCCGGACCTGGTTTATCGCGATCAACAATTTCTCGACCTCGTGGGCGAGCCGGTCGAGCTGCATCACGCGATGGGCGAGACGGACGACGCGACCTGGGTCTGGATGCCGACGCGGCGGCTCGCGATGGTCGGCGACTTGATCGTCTCGTCGATGCCGAACACCGGCAATCCCAACAAGGTGCAGCGCTACACACTCGAATGGGCGGAGACGCTCGAGGCGATCGCGAAGCGCGCGCCGCGCTATGTTCTGCCGGGACATGCACCCGCGTATCGCGGCGATCAGTTGTGCAACGAAGTGCTGATCGAGACTGCGCGGGCGCTCAGATCGATCCATGACGAAGTCGTGCGGCGGCTCAACGCCGGTGAATGGCCGGCGGATATCGTCGAGGCTGATCTCTCCATTCCTGCCGACCTGGCGGCGAAACCGTACCTGCAGCCAATTTACGGATGCGTGCCGTTTGTCGTGCGCGACGTTATCCGCCGCTACGCCGGATGGTGGTCGGGCGAGCCGTCGCAAATGTTCCCGGCGACACGGATGGAACGCGGCGGCGACATCGTGGCGCTCTGCGGACGCGACGCGATCCTCGCAAAAGCGCGCGCACTCAAGGATGCGGCGGACCTGAAGCGCGCACTGGCGTTGGCCGAGATAGCGCTGAACGCGAATCCGTCCGACTATGAAGCGATCAAGCTGAACGCCGAAATACTCGAGGCGATGGCGGCCGCCGAGCGATCCTTTATCGCGCGAAATTTCTTCGCCGGCGCAGCTCGCCAACTGCGCGACCGCGCGAAGTAGGAAGGAGCCGTGCGGTACACCGAAAACGACGACGGGCACGAGATCCAGCTGCGCGTCGGCGAGACCTTCGAGGTCTCTCTGCCGGAAACCAGAACCGCCGGATTCAGATGGAGCGTCAAATCTGCTGGAAAACCGGTGACCTCTCTCGTCGATGACGCGATCGAAAATCAAAGCACCGTTGCCGGACAGAGCGGCGCTCATCGATGGACGTTCAAGGTCGATGCGCCCGGAAGCGCAACCATCGAATTGACCTACGGGCGTGATTGGGAGAAGTCAGCGCCAGCGCGAACCTACACTTTGAGAATTCGCGCCGGCGCATAGTCAGTTCAGTTGACCACGCGGACCGTCCAGAAGTCGTCGGAGAGATTCGACTGGGTCAGGTAGGCGTAGGGCATCGTGAAGTACCCGGCCATTCCCCAGCCCGTACCCCATGAGTTGCGGACGATGAATCGCTGCTGGGTGTCGTCGAATCCGACCGCCATCACGGCATGACCGCCGACTGTCTTTTCACTCGGTGCTGGCATCGGCACCACACCCGTCGTGGCGACTTGCTGGGTTTCGAAGCTCTCGTACACGGTGAATCCGAACACGAACGGATACCCAGACACGAGACAGCCCTTCATCTGGTTGAGGTCCTGGATGAGGCGCTGGTAGAGCACGGCTTTGTGCATCTTGGCGTCGGTGTATGCCTTGGTCGGCGGCTTCGTCGTGAACTTGGTGATGTCGTACGGCCAGTCCGTCTCGGGCGCATCGCCCTGGTGGGCGATACTCTTGATTCCGTCGCGGATCATCGCGCCGCTGTCCGAGTTGACGGTGCCTTCGATCACGCGCTCGTTGTAATAGATGAAGAGTCGCGAGGGGGTGAAGACCGTCTTCGACTCCTTCATCAGGTCGAACTGGACTGCGCCGGCAATCGCGTTCGCCGTGCAGCTGCCGAGCTGTCCCTGGTCATACACCGTCGGGCATTTGGGACGAAGATCAACCTGGGTCGGAAACGTCGCCAGATTGACGACCGGCGCAGAGTAAAGCTGGTCGCGATGGTCAGGAAGATCCGGAACCCATCCATAGTGTTTATTCTGGGGCATAGCATTTACCTCCGTAACCGTTGCTGAATTTTGAGACCTGCAGGCCACTCTCATTCAGTAGGGCGTTACGATGCCCTGAACGGATCGTACGTTAGGGTTGAACGATGCAGGTGAAAATCAGACGAAGTCAGGAGACGCGATGACAGAAAAGAGACGACGGGAAAAGACCGCAGAGTTTCTCTATCTTATTTATCGCTCTCCAGGTTCGTCGTTTCTTTCCTGCGTCTTATCTTCGTGTCATCCCGAGCGTAGCCGAGGGATGACACCGAAAACAAATTACGCGGAAAAGAGATAACGCGGAAAGCTACTTCGGAGCGTCGGGAATCAGCTTCAACTTCCCCTGCTTCACAGGACGCTCTGGTCGCGATGCTCCCGCTGCTGCTCCTGTCGCGGCGCCTGCGCCGCGGCGGCCTCGAGTCTTTCCCTCGCTCCGAGTCCGCGCTGGTTCATTCGCGTGCTGATGCGCCGAGCCCGGCGGCAGCGACGGCTGCACTGGATGCCGCGGCTGATCCATCCCGAATGCGTGCCGCTCCAGTTTCTTTATCTGGTCGCGCAGCTCGGCCGCACGCTCGTAGTCGAGGTTTTCCGCCGCGTCCATCATTTGCTGCCTGAGCGCGGTTATCCGGTCGGGCAGCTCGTGCGCCGGGATGAACTCTTCTTCCGCCCGTTTGTCGTCGCCGATTTCAGGCACCACCGCCCACTCCGGCGAGTACATCTCGACCAGCGACGCGTCGATCGCCTTGGTGATCGACATCGGCGTGATACCGTGCTGCTCGTTGTATGCGACCTGCTTGGCGCGGCGTCGGTTGGTCTCGCCAATCGCCTGCTCCATCGACTTGGTGACGACGTCCGCATACATGATCACGCGGCCGTTGATGTGGCGTGCGGCGCGTCCGGTCGTCTGAATCAACGATCGCGCCGAACGCAAGTATCCTTCCTTGTCGGCGTCGAGAATCGCCACCAGCGAGACTTCGGGCAGGTCGAGACCTTCACGCAGCAGGTTGATTCCGACCAGCACGTCGAAATCGCCCTTGCGCAAGCTGCGGATGATCTCGACACGCTCGATCGTCTCGATGTCCGAATGCAGGTAGCGCACTCGAATGCCCAGGTCGTGGTAGTAGTCGGTCAAATCCTCGGCCATCTTCTTGGTCAGGCAGGTCACCAGCACGCGCTCGTTCACGGCGACGCGCTTGTGGATTTCCTCGAGCAGGTCATCGACTTGCGTCCCGGCCTTGCGCACCTCGATTTCGGGGTCGATCAGCCCGGTGGGGCGAATCAGCTGCTCGACGATGAGCCCGCCTGATTTCTCCTGCTCGTAGTCGCCGGGCGTCGCCGAAACGTAAACCGCCTGCACGACGTGCGATTCCCATTCCTCGAAATTTAGGGGGCGATTGTCGAGCGCCGACGGCAGCCGGAAGCCGAAATCGACCAGCACTTGCTTGCGCGAGCGATCGCCGCGATACATCCCGCCTATCTGCGGAACCGTGACGTGACTCTCGTCGATAAAGAACAGCGAGTTGTTCGGGAAGTAGTCGAGCAGCGTCGGCGGCGCCTGTCCGGGCAATCGTCCCGTCAGATGGCGCGAGTAGTTCTCGATTCCGGGACAGAAACCCATCTCGGCCAGCAACTCGAGGTCGTACATCGTGCGCTGCTCGAGTCGCTGGGCCTCGAGCAGCCGATTCTCGGCGCGGAAGTACTCGAGGCGGTCCTTCAGCTCGGTGCGGATATTGCGCACCGCGACTTCCATCCGGTCCGACGTCGTCACGTAGTGCGAGGCCGGGTAGATCGCGATGCTCTGCAGCTTGCGGATCACCTTGCCGCGCAGCGCATCGATTTCGTACATCGCCTCGACCTGGTCGCCGAAGAATTCGACTCGCACCGCGCGCTGCTCTTCGTAGGCGGGAAAAATCTCGACGGTGTCGCCGCGCACGCGAAATGTCCCGCGATGAAAATCGTAGTCGTTGCGCTGATACTGGATGTCCACCAGCTTGCGCAGCATCTTGTCGCGGTCGATCGTCTGCCCCTCTTCGAGGAACACCAGCATCTCGAAGTACACTTCGGGCTCGCCGAGGCCGTAGATGCACGAGACCGACGCGACTATCAGCACGTCGTTGCGCTCGAGCAGCGCCTTGGTCGCCGAATGGCGCAGCTTGTCGATCTCGTCGTTGATGCTCGCGTCTTTCTCGATAAACGTGTCAGTCGAGGGAACGTACGCTTCGGGCTGATAATAGTCGTAGTACGAGACGAAGTAGCGGACTGCGTTTTCCGGGAACAGGCTCTTGAACTCGTTGTAGAGCTGCGCCGCGAGCGTCTTGTTCGGCGCCATCACGAGCGTGGGCCGGTTCACGCGCGCGATCACGTTGGCCATCGTGAATGTCTTGCCAGAACCGGTGACGCCGAGCAGCACCTGGTGCGGTACTTTGTCGTTCAGATTGGTGACGATCGCTTCGATCGCTGCCGGCTGGTCGCCCTCCGGCTTGTAGCCCGAGACCAGCTTGAAACTTCCCTCTTTGCCGCGCGCCAGTGAGAGCATGATGACTAAAACAGTTTAGCAGGGATCCGGGTTATTGCGGAGTTCCCGTCACGAGAAATAAGTTTACGGCGAGCGGATTTGCCACGATACCCGGCCATGCCGAAGGAGAAATTGTATATGAAGCAATCGAAAACGATCGTAGCCGGTGCGATTTTGCTGCTTGTGACCGCGATGCCCTCATTGGCGATGGCCCAATACAGAGAACAACGCCTGGACAATTTTCTCAACGGCCATCCGAACGTGAAGGCCCAGCTGGAGCGCGACCCCGGCTTGATCTATGACAAGCGATACCGCGAACAGCATCCAGAGCTGCAACAGTTCATGCAGGAGCATCCCAACGTCTGGGGAAAACTCCCGAACAACGCCCGCTGGGGCGCATACGGTCCGGATCACGATTGGCACGAGTCTGACTGGTGGCACCAGCACGATCCCGACTGGATGTACAAGAACCATCCTGAGTGGGCCGAGAACCATCCCGATTGGAGAGGCGACGGCGACTATGACGAGCATCACGAATGGCACGATCGCAACTGGTGGAACGCGAATCACCCCGACTGGGTCAATAAGCATCATCCCGATTGGTACAAGCATCCGTACGAGCATCCGGTCGCCGCTGAGGAGCACGCGCACGAGGAGGCCGTCCAACAGCAGGAGAAGCACCATCACCATGACCATGACAATCCAGGTGGCCCCAATAATCACTAACCCGGGCTTGGCGGACTGCGTGTGATGCCGTTTTTGCGGGCGTTTAACGCGTTGTTATGAGCCGAGCTTGAGCGTGGAATCGGGGGATTTCATCGGCACTTATCCACAGGAGACCCGGGCTGGGCGAAATAACGCCGGCCCGGCCCGGGCAAAAAATCTCGTCGCTTAACCCTCCGACGTGTTGCATTCTTGTTACAAATATAACTATATTTCCCCGTCAATTGGGTGGGATAGTTCTCTTTTTCGATCGGTTCGAGGGCTCGGGGGCAAGTGAGGGGGTTCGCTTCGCATAGACGCACTTGGGTGAGGAGGAGTTCATGAGACTGAAATCGAGGATTTTAAATGCGGTCGCCGGCGTCGCGGGCGTTGCGCTAATCGCGTCCGGCTTGAGCGGTTGCGCATATTTGCAGCAGCCACGCCATTGGGGAACCTGCGCAATTGTAGGAGGACTACTCGGCGCAGGCGCGGGCGCAGCCGCAGGAATTGTCATCGTCGACAATACCTCCGGACATGATTCCGGCAACAAGGACACCAGGGTCTATGCCGGTGTGGGTGGAGCAGCCATTGGCGCGGGACTCGGCGCATTGGCCGGCCACTACATTTGCGACGAAGTAATTGTGCCGCCACCTCCTCCACCGCCGCCACCTCCTCCACCGCCGCCACCGCCGCCTCCTCCGCCGCCGCCGGTTAAGGAGAAGCTGGTGCTACGCGGAGTGCATTTCGACTTCAACAAGTCGAAGATTCGCCCTGGCGATGCCGCCGTGCTGGATGAAGCTGCAGCTACTTTGAAGCAGAATCCGAACGTGACGATTAACGTCAACGGCTACTGCGACGCGATTGGCTCGGTCGAGTACAACCTCAAGTTGTCCGACCGCCGTGCCGAGGCTGTGGTGGATTACCTGGTCAAGGCCGGAATCCCGTCGAGCCAGCTGATTCCGCACGGGTATGGGAAGACGGACTTTGTCGCGCCCAACGACACGCCGGAGGGCCGCGCTCAGAACCGTCGGGTCGAACTGGTGCCCAACCAGTAAGTCGGCTCTATACTGAACGTCCGCAAGCGGCCGCAGTCCCAATCGGGGCTGCGGCCGCACTACTTTCGGGCACTTCTGGATGAATGAATTATTACGAATCTTGTGCTATGAGTCGCCAGGTTATCAATTTGAATGATCCGTATATCAATTTGAAACCTGACTCGCGTCAGCTTCCAAAAAATGGCACAATTTGCGAAGTTCGAGTTCTGAAGACCTGTAACCTTGGGAGGGGTGCCTGTGCTTAGATGGAAAAATTGGGTTAGCGCATTTGCGACTATCGTTCTGTTGACGGTCTCGTCATGCGCGTCATGGACGACTCAGCAGAAGGAGTACACCGCGGCCGGAGCAGCTGGCGGCGCACTCGTCGGCGGAGGCGTGGGATGCGCAATCGGCCTCGAAACTGACGAAGATGACCCCAAGGCAGTCGGCCTTGGATGCGGATTGGGCGTGCTGACGGGCGCATTGGTCGGCGGCGTGGCCGGCTACCTGCTGGCCCCGAAGCCGGTGCCACCACCTCCGCCGCCACCGCCACCTCCACCGCCGCCACCTCCTCCACCGCCGCCTCCTCCACCTCATGAGAAGCTGGTGCTACGCGGAGTGCACTTCGACTTCAATAAGTACAATATCCGTCCGGGAGACGCCGCGGTGTTGGATGAAGCCATTCAGATTCTGAAGGCCCATCCAGACGTCGTAATCAACGTGGACGGCTACTGCGACGCGATCGGCTCGGTCGAGTACAACCTCAAGTTGTCCGAACGCCGTGCGAACGCCGTGGCGAACTACCTGATAAGCGGCGGAATCCAGGCGAGCCGGTTGCAGGTGCACGGATACGGCAAGACGAACTTCGTCGCGCCTAACGACACGCCTGAGGGCCGCGCTCAGAACCGCCGCGTCGAACTGGTACCTGTCCAGTAGGTTCGGCGTAGACTGAAACGTCAGCGAACGGCCGCAGTCCCATCGGGGGCTGCGGTCGTATTTTTTACAAAACCTGCTTCGCCCCTGCTGACGAAGGTGCGCATTTTTGCTATAGAAACCATCGCTATGAAGACTATACGAACAGTGGGAATAGGAGCCGCGGTCGCCGCGCTGGCGATTGCGGCACTGGTCGTTGGGTCGCCGGCGCATGCCGATTCGACAGCATCCGCGTCCACTGCACAGGCTGCGGTTGCTCGCGACGCATCCGCGTCACCCGCGGCAAACAAGACGTTGGGCCAGAAGGTCAAAGCGATAGTCGCGAAACTGACGCCGGATCGGATCAAGCGCGACCTGGAATTCAAGAAGGCATCTGCGCTGTTCCCGGACTTTTGCAAACATTGGCAGCAGGATTTGAAAGATCGCGAGACCAACAATCTCTCGAAGTTGACGTTCAGCCTGAAGGACGGTTTCGAGACCGCCACCTACACCGCATACGGAAAGATCGCCAACTGCGAATCGCATCAATCCAAGGACGGCTACTCGATCGGGAAGATCACCTACGAGGAATTCGTTTACTACATCGTCGGCAAGACCGAGGAAGAGGCCAAGCGCGCGGTCCCCAAGGCCATCAGCGATACTCACACCACGGAAATCTTTCGCTGGGACAACGGCAAGTGGTTCTACTAGCAGCAAAGAAATAGATACTGAAAAGAAAGCGCCGCCGGAATGTTCCAGCGGCGCTTGTCGTTCCGTTCCCCGCGATTCTAGTTCAGTTCCTTGCTGCTGTAGTTCAGGATTCGACGCGCGATAATTATCATGTTGATCTGCTGCGTGCCCTCGAAGATGTCGTTGATCTTCGCGTCGCGCATCCATTTCTCGACCAGGATTTTGCGCGAGTAGCCCAAAGGCCCGAGCAGTTCCACGGCCTTTTGAGTGATCAGCGTGACTGCGAGCCCCGCTTTCGCCTTGGCCATCGAGGCCTCGAGGCTGTTGCGCTTGCCGGTATCGAGCATCCACGCCGCCCGCCAGGTGAGCAGTCGCGCAGCCTGCAGTTGCACTTCCATCTCCATGAAATCGCGCTCGACGGCTGTCAGGCGTCGCGGAGAAAGTCCGTAGCGGATCGCCACGTTCTGTTCTTTAAGAAAATCGCGCACGAAGTCGAGCGCGGCGCGCCCTACTCCGATCGCCATCGCGGCAACGATCGGCCGGGTCGCATCGAAGGTCGCCATCACGTCCTTGAAGCCGCCTTCCTTACGGACTTCGGCGCTGCCCAGCAGATGGTCGAGCGGAATCCGGCAGTTCTCGAAGACGATCGCGGCAGTATCGGACGCGCGGATTCCAAGTTTGTTCTCGACCCTGACGACCTGCATGCCGGGCGTGTTGTGCTCGACGACAAACGGCTTGATCCCGGGACGTCCCGCACTTTTGTCCACGGTGGCCCAGACCACCACGAAGCCTTCGGATTTCTCCGCCGCCATCTCGCCGGCGGTGCAGAAAATCTTGGTGCCGTTGATCACCCAATGGTCGCCGTCGCGGGTTGCGGTGGTCGTGACTTGCGACGAATCGGAACCGAAGCCGGGTTCGGTAATCGCCATCGCACCCCACTTCGGCTTGCCTTCCTTGAACCGCTTGAGAAATCGCTCCTTCTGCTCGGGTGTCCCCGCCGCCATCACCGCCGCGCCGCCGAGTCCGGAGTTGGGCGTCGACAGGTAGAGGCCCGCGTCGCCCCAGCACAGCTCCTCGGTGCTGAGCACGGTCAGCAGATTGGGGCGTCGAGGCGTCGATGCGGCGCCGTCGGCCTTCTTGCTCCTGTCGTTGCCGACCTGGATATCCGCGGCAGCGGACGCCGACCACATCGACTCGTAAAACTGCGTCGGCTTGGTGTGCTCGTGCTCATCGCAGTCGCGGGAGATCGGACGCATCATGTGCTCCGAGACGGCGTGGTACATCTGCAGCCGGCTGAGAATTTGTGGTTCAAGTTCAAAATCGATCATGATTTTCTCCGTCGCGGTCGGTTAGACCGTCGCGATACCATCGATAGCCGCAAATCCACGTGCGTTGCGCAGCCACATCTCCACCGGATGCTCCCGGATGTAACCGTGGCCGCCGAGCACCTGCACGCCGTTGTCCGTCACTTTGAGCGCGCTCTGCGCAACATAATTCTTCGCGAGGTAACTTTCCTTGAGCGCGTCGCCGCCTTTGTCCAGCTTGAATGCCGCTTCCCAGACCAGCAGACGGGCGGCGTCAATTTCGATCGCCATGTCAGCCAGGATAAACGCGATCGCCTGCTTGGTCGCGATCGGCACGCCGAACGCTTTGCGCTCCTTGGCATAATCGCGCGCATATTCGAACGCGGCATTCATCACGCCGACTCCCATCGCGGCAAACGCGACTCGCGACTCGCTCATCAGGCGCGAAAAGTCGATTCCCTTGTCGCCGCCCAGGCGCGCATCGGCTCCGACGCGGCAATCCTTGAGCGTCAACTCGCAAGTCGCGAGCGCCTTGAGCCCCATGTTTTTCTCGCGCTCGGAAACCGTCACCCCCGTCGCGCCGCGCGGAACGATGAACCCGTCCGCGCCCGCGAAACCCTTGGCGGCGTCAGTCGTCGCATACACCAGCATCGAATCCGACTCGGCCGCGAGCGGCACGTAACATTTGCCGCCGTTCAGAACGAAGCCGCCGCCTTCGCGCTTGGCCGAGACCTGCAGCGCGGACAGATCGAAATCGAAACGCGGCTCCATGACGGCCGCGGTCGCGGCGACGAAGTCGGCGCCGGTGAACTGCTTTAAGTATTTGGCGCGTTGATCGTCGGTACCCATCTCGACGATCGGAAACGCAAACAGCCGCGGCGCGAGCACGTGCAATGCGATCGAAATATCGCCAAAGCCCAGTTCCTCTGCGACGATTGCGCCGGTCACTGCCGAGCGGGCGTCGCCGCCACCGCCGAATTTCTCCGGGATAGCGCCGCCGACGAATCCGAACTGCCACGCCTTGGCCACAATTGCGGCGGGAATCGTGCCGCTTTCGTCGGCAGGCCGCGCAGCGGGACGAATCTCTTCGCGCGCGAAGGCTCCGACGCTGTCGCGGATCATCTGTTGTTCTTCACTGAGTTCAAAGTCGATCATGAATTGACGAACATCCCCTTTGATTAAAGTAACGCTTTAACTTTTGAGTAGTACAGCGGCCTGGTTCCGCGCCGATTGATACGCTGCTTCCACTATCCGCTGCACCGCCACTCCGGCAGCAAATTCGGGGTACGGTTCACAGGCTCCCTTGAGCGCGGCGATGAAGGTCGCATCCTCGGCGGCGTATGGAATCGCGAGCCGATCCCTGATCGGCGCGAGGTACGGCCGCTTGCGCAGAATTTTCTCAGTGAACTTGGCCATCACGACGTCGTCGGCAATCGTCTCCTCATTCGCCGCAGAACCGCGCTGAAAAACTATCGGTCCGAGCGTATCTGCGTCGGACGCGACAAACAAATTCTCGGCGAAGACCTCGATCCTGCGATTGCTCGGGCGTCCCATCATCCGATGCCAGAGCGACGTGAGTTGTCCATGCAAGCCGCCCGCAAATTCCATCGCGGTCGCGCCGAAGTCTTCGACTCCTTCCGCGCCGTTCAGGTTGCGCGTGCGGCAATCGACGGTCGTGACGGGGCCGAACATCCAAGTCAGCAGATCGAAGTCATGAACGCTATGCTCGATGAGCGTGCCCCCTGCGGTCAGCGAAGGATCGTTGCGCCAGGCGCTCGCATGCACGCCACGCGTCGGAAAATCCTGATCGTCGCGCATCGTGACGCTGAGCAATCGACCGGTGTCCGGGTCGTCGAACATCGCCTTGATCACGTTGTAGACCGGCGAAAATCGGAGCACGAGGCCCACCTGGCTCTTCACGCCCGACGCTTCGATCGCAGCAGCCATAAGGGCTGCTTCCGCCGCCGTCATCGCGAGCGGCTTCTCGCAGAAAATATGCTTGCCGGCGCCCGCAGCGTCGATGCAGACTTGTAGATGCATCGCGGTCGGCGTACAAATCCACACCGCGTCGATGGAAGGATCCGCGATTATCTCCTCCGCCGACTCGAGCGCCCGCGCGCCCTGCCATCTGGCAGCGAGCCGCTCGGCGGCCTGATGTGACACGTCGGCGACGGAAACCACGCGGACACTTTGCTCGGTGCGATCGGCGACGTAGCGGAGCATCATCGAATGCGTCTGGCCCATGAGGCCGGCACCGATTATTCCGACTCGAATCTGTCCGCTGACCGGCTTCGACATCAGGAATTCCCGGATTTCTCCTCGCGGCGAAGTCTTTCCAGCTCGCGCTCGCGCTTGTACTTGGTCGGGTCCTCGATCGTGCGCGATGGCGGCGCAATTGGCTTGCGGATTTTCGCGATCAACCCACCCGCGCGAAGCTTCTTCGGTTTGCGTTGCGGCATACGGCTAAGCGGTGAAGCCGACGAAACTCATCTGTAGACCGGTTATCGTACCACCGTCGGCGCGCCGCGAGAAAAAACGATCGGAGGCGCATCGCGTGCATGGACCGACGCTTGCGATATTCGCGGGGACGAGTCCCGCGCGTTCGAGCTGATCGCGAACTACAGCGCGCAAGTCGATGAACGCCTTGCCGGGACGCCCTGCCCTCGTGTGATTGTGGGCGCCGACAATCTCGCGGCAGAAGCGCTCGCCAAGCTCGGCGTCAACTTCGAAACAACACTGGCCGATCGACGGGCCCATCGCGGCTCGAATGTCGGAGGCGCGAGCACCGAGCTTCGTCATCGCACGGACTCCAGCGCCTGCGATATCGGCGATGACGCCGCGCCACCCGGCGTGCAATGCACCGGCTACTTTGCGCTTCGCGTCGACCATCAGTATCGGCACACAATCGGCCGTGTAGATTCCCAGCATGACGCCGGGCTCCGCGGTGACGATGCCGTCACCCGCCGGCCTAAGACCCGCGGTGTCGCGCGTTGCGGCGTGAATGTCGTTGCTATGCACCTGGTTCAGCCTGGCTACCACTTTAAGCTCCGGCACCTCGCGACGGATGCGCTCCCAGTTCGCATCGACAGCACTCTCATCGTCGCCGACCCAGTAGGAAAGATTCATCGAGGCGAACTCGCCTGTGCTGGTGCCGCCCGTTCGTCCGACAAAGCCATGGCAGATCGCGTCGTTGGGCCATGCGCGAAGGATTTCGACGGCGCCAGAGTCGCGCGATGATTCAGAATGAATTCCCACGTCAAGATGCTCGGCGGAGCGGCTACAGGTTGTTCGCTCATCGCAGGATAACCTATAATTCTGATCTTTGGAATTTGAGGTTTTGGCGCCTATGAATGGCTACGAATATCTGGTGGCGCGAAATCGCCTGATGCAACGGCTCGGCGACGAGTTGGGCAAGCTCGGATCGCTTCCGGCTGCGGAACGCGAGGCCGAAACCCGGCGCATCCAGGCGAAGTTCGACGTCCAGCTCGCCGAGTTGTACGCAAAAGTGGCCGACGAATATCCGGGCGAGCGCAAGAAAAAGGCCCGTCCGATCGCAGACCCTCAGTAAACGGCTGGAGCAAGCTTGGATCGCTCAATCAGTATTCGGGGCGCGCGCACTCACAACCTGGCTGATATTTCGCTTGAAATTCCCCGCGAACGGCTGACCGTCGTCACGGGAGTGTCCGGCTCGGGCAAGTCGAGTCTCGTTTTCGACACCGTTTATGCCGAGGGTCAGCGGCGCTACGTGCAGAGCCTTTCGACTTACGCGCGGCTGTTCCTCGAGCGGATGGAGCGGCCGGACGTCGATGCGATTTCCGAGATTCCGCCGGCGCTCGCGCTGCGCCAGAAGAACACTATCAAGAACGCGCGCTCGACGGTCGGCACCGTCACCGAAATCAGCGACTACCTGCGGCTGCTGTTCGCGACGGTCGGCCGCACGATTTGTCCGCAATGCGGCGGCGAGGTGAGCCGTGACAGCGTCGAGAGTGCTGCCGCGAAAATCCTCGCCGCGCCGGGACTCTACGTGATGCTGGCGCCGTTCGAGGCGGGATCGCGCTCGATTCCCGACGCTGCGGGCTACCTGATTCAGAACGGTTACCATCGCCTGTATGCCAACGACGCGATCACCGAGACTGCGGAGTTCGCCGCGCGCGCCATCGCAGCCGAAGCGCTGAACGGGACATCGCCGCAGCCGAAGCCCGACAGCACAATGATGGTCGTCGTCGATCGCATTTCGGTGACTGGCGACAGCGATATCGAACGCGTGCGCGAGGCGCTGGAGAAGGCTTTCTACCTTGGCGCCGGGCGCGCGCGAGCGGTACGCGTCGAGCGCGATAACGGCAATACGCACAGCGTCGGCGCGATCGAATTCGACCGGCGCTTCAATTGTTCGCGATGCGCGATCGCGTTTGCCGAGCCGACCACGGCGTTGTTTTCGTCGAACAGTCCGATCGGCGCGTGTCCCGAATGCGAAGGCTTCGGACGCACAGTTGAGCTCGATCTCGACAAGGTGATGCCGAATCACAACCTGTCGATGCGCAACGGACTGGTCGCGCCGTGGCGGACTCCTGCGTATCGCGAGATGAACGAGTGGATGCTCAAGCTGGCGCGGCGCAGAAAAATCCGCACCTCGGCGCCCTTTCGCGAGATGACCGACGAGGAGCGCACCTGGCTGCTCGACGGTGACGAAGGTCCGCGCGCGAAGTGGGACGAAGACAAGTGGCCGGGGGTGCACGGCTTCTTCAAGTGGCTCGAGGGCCGGCGCTACAAGACTCACGTCCGGATTCTGCTCGCGAAGTATCGACGCTTCGTCACCTGCCCCGCATGCGGCGGCGCCAAGCTGAAGGCCGAGGCGCTTAACGTTCTCGTGGACGGCATGTCGATCGCCGACATCGGCCGGCTCTCGATTCGCGACCTCGTAGAATGGCTCGACAAGATCGAAACGATCCCCGAAATCGCTACGCGCGCCGCAGTCGTGATGCGTGAGCTGCGCAATCGCGTCGGCTACCTGGTCGAGGTCGGCCTCGGATACCTGACCGTCGAGCGGCAGGCGCGCACGCTTTCGGGCGGAGAGGCGCAGCGGATTCATCTCGCAAGCGCGCTCGGCAGCGTGCTGGTCGGGACGCTCTATGCTCTCGATGAGCCCACCGTCGGCCTGCACGCAGCAGATGCGAGGCGGCTGCTGGCGGTGCTGCACAGCCTGCGCGATTTCGGCAACACGGTGATCGTCGTCGAGCATGATCCTGCGATGATCGCGGGCGCCGATCACGTCGTCGAGCTCGGTCCCGGCGGCGGCAGCGAAGGCGGCGAGCTGACGTACTCGGGTCCTCCCGCCAAGGCGAATCTTGACAGCATGGCCTCGTCGCCCGGACGCGTGCTGCTGATGCGCGCGCTGGCGAAGCGGCGCAAATTCTCGCGGCGCGATCCCGCGATTCGAATCGTCGGCGCGCGCGAACACAACCTCGCCGGCATCGACGTCGCAATCCCAGCCGGCCGTATGGTTTGCGTGACAGGCGTTTCTGGATCAGGAAAATCGACGCTGGTCGAGGATGTGCTCTACAACAACTATCTGCGCCGCTCCGGTGATACGTCGGCGGAGCCCGGCCAGTGCGGCCGCATCGACGGCTTCGAGCTGATCGGCGAGATGGTGCACATGGGACAGGAGTTGCCGACGCGCTCGATGCGCTCGAATCCTGCGACCTATCTGAAAATCTACGACGACATCCGCAAGCTCTTCGCCGCCAGTCCCGAGGCGCGCCGCCTGGGCGTGCAGGCGCGGCATTTTTCGTTCAACGTCACCGGCGGGCGATGCGAGAAGTGCAGCGGCACCGGCACTGTCACCATCGAGATGCATTTCATGGCCGACCTCGAGGTGAAGTGCGACGCGTGCGACGGCCGCCGCTTCCAGAGCCACATTCTCGCGATCAGGCTGCGCAATTTGAGTATAAATCAAGTGCTCGATCTCACCGTGGAAGACGCGCGCGCGTTTTTCATCCATCATCCCGCGATCGTCAAGCGGCTGGACGCGCTGATTGCGGTCGGCCTCGGTTACATCCGCCTCGGCCAGACTACTTCAACGCTGTCCGGCGGCGAGGCGCAGCGCCTCAAGCTCGCGCGCTTTCTGCTGGCCGATCTCGAACCCGCGCCCGCGGGCGAAGATGGAGAGCATCTGCCGCGGATGTTTTTACTGGACGAGCCGACGACCGGCCTCAGCTCAACCGATATCAAGCGCCTGATCAAAGTGCTCAACCGGCTGGTCGCCGAGGGCAACACGCTGGTCGTGATCGAGCACAACCTCGAGTTCATCGCGAACGCCGACTACGTTATCGATCTCGGACCCGGTGGCGGCGACGAAGGTGGAAAGGTCGTTGCCGCCGGCTCACCGCTCGACATCGCGGCATGCGAGAGGTCCGAAACCGGCCGCGAGCTGCGTCGATTGTTCGGATTACCCGAACACGGCCGGCAGGTCCGTTCGGCTTTGCGCTCGGCGGAGGGAGTATAGTGGTGAGGAGGGAAGGAGGAAGAATGCGGGGACTCAATCGTCTGGCGCGGGGCGCAACGCAACTCGGCTTCATGGACATACTAACAGTGGTAGTCCTGCTCGGGATTCTGCTCTACGCCGCGACCGTCCAGTTTTCCGTGTACAACCGCCCGCCCGCCGCCCCAACTCCGACCGGCACGGCCGCGAGCCACTAGCTCCTTGCCCGACGCAGTAAAAGAACGCCTCGACCATTATCTCGTTCGAACGGGATTCGCGCCCTCGCGGCGCGTCGCGCAGGAGCTGGTCGAGCGCGGGATGGTCCGAATCAACGGGCGGCGCTCGAAGAAAAGTGAGATTGTCGGCGCCGAGGATCGAGTTGAAGTTGCGGCCATCGAGCGTCGCACGGCGATCGAGCCCAATGCCGACCTCGCGCTGGAAGTGCTCCACGAAGATGCGTCCGTGATCGTCGTGAACAAACCCGGCGCCATCCCCTGTCATCCGATCCAGCCCGGCGAGCGTGACACTGTCATGAATGCGGTCGTCGCGCGTTTTCCGGATACCGCCATCGCCGGCGACAAGCCGCTCGAAGGCGGACTCGTACATCGCCTGGACAACGGCACTTCGGGCGCGCTGCTGATTGCGCGCAATCGTGGCACTTTCGAAAAACTGCGCGACGCGATTCGCGCGGGTCGAATCACCCGCCGCTACGAGGCTCTCGTCGCCGGTGCACTCGAGAACCAGACTCAGATCGACACGCCGATCGCACATCACGCGAAGAACGCGCGCAAGATGGTCGTCGGCGATCCCTCCAGCCCCAATCCGAAGCGGGCCGGCCGTCCCGCGACGACCTCGGTCGAGCCGATCCGGCGCGTCGGTGAGTTCACGCTATTGACCATCTCGCCCAAGACCGGCAGCCGCCATCAGATTCGCGTGCACTTGGCAAGTCTCGGTCATCCTATCGTTGGCGACACTCTCTACGGCGGCCCTGCGATCGAGACGCTGGCGCACGGGCGCTTCTGGCTGCATCTATGCGACGTGGCGTTCGACTCGCCGGCCGTCGGTCACGTCAAGGTGACGGCGCCTATCTCTCCGGACTTGAAGAAATTGATCTGCTAACGGGTCAGTTGCACGCACATCGCGAGCATTGATTCACCAGTGGTGCCTCCTGCGAACGTTGCTGCAGTACCGTTCCTCCCGCCGAGGTGGTCACCTGCGCGCGCTGCGTGAACGCCGTGCCGTTGTAAATTGTCGGCCTTTGCTGGGTCAGCGTAGATCCCGTTTGCGGGATGAACGCCGACGGCGCGTTCGCATTCAGCACGTAATTAGCGCACTGCCCGCGCGCGGACTGGCTCGCGAGAACATAGTTCGACGACGTGACGATCCCCGCCCATTCGGTCCAGGTTCCCGGCGCCGAACAGGTGCATCGAAATGCCCGCGGCGTCGGCACCGCGCTGGCTAAGAGAGCCTGAGTTCCCGGCGCTGGTGCCAGTGCCGGCAGCGCCCCGATCGTAGAGAAGGCCTGCGGCTGACCGGGAGCCACCGGTGGAGTCAGTGGCACCGGTCCCGGCGCCGCGGTAACTTGCGCGAATGGCTGCCGGGATAGTCTTGACTCGCTGATGGCCAGCATCAGGATTGGGGACACGATGAGGATTGCGATTACCAACCTGAAAGGGCGCATGCGATCTCCAAATGCGACTTGCGACGAAACCCGGCCGCCTCTGATTACAGAAGACAAGGCTAATAGCCTTGGCTATAATCGCGACCTGATTGGCGCCGCGCAAGCGCTGCTTTTCGATTCGGCGCTGGTAAATCTTTCCCAACTGCTGAGTCCAATGGTGTATCCGCGTGCGCGCGGATGTGGCGGGCCATCACCGGCGATGGCAACAGGTACAAGGAGGTTCGTTAGAAATGTCCAGAAGTAAATTGGTCTCTCTTGCGATGGTGACGGTTTCCATCCTGATCCTCGGAACCTCGATCGGATTTTCGCAGGATAACCTCAAGGTGACCGGGTCGCTGCCCAAGACGCCGCTGCCGCCGCCGACTCTGACCGGACCGATTCAGATGCAATCGATACCGGTCGAGCCGCAATCGCCGCCGCAGGCCAGCGTGCCGCCCAGCGCTTCCAACCAGTTCGAGCATCACGATGACTTGCTCAATCTGCCGCGCATCTTCGCGCATCAGTGGTCGCTGACGAAGGAGATCGCGCCCGACAACGTGATCAGCGAGCGCTACCTGCGCTCCGAAGATTCCACCGCGCGCGGCCTCACGCTCAAGGAAGCCATCTACATCGCGATGCAGAACAACCCGGCGTTGAAGGCCGCCCAGCTCGACCCGGTCGCCTCGATGGAAACCGTCAGGCAGGCCAACGGCACCTTCGACCCTAACCTGACCGCGCAAGGTGACATCGAGAAGACCGTCGTGCCGGTCACTTCCGCCTTGCAGACCGGCGGCGCCACTTCGTTCGTGCAGAAGTTTTATGACTGGAACTTCGGCCTCAACAAGGTTTCCTCGGTAACCAACGGCACCTGGGGCGTGACGTTCAACAATGACCGCGCGCTGTCGAATTCGACCTTCGCCGGCGTCAATCCTGCCTACGCGCCCAGCCTCGCACTCTCGCTCTCGCAACCAATACTGCAGAACTTCGGCTGGCAGTTCGCGACCATCAACGTCCGAATAGCGGAGTCGGGTCAGAAACAGGCGCAGTGGACCTACGGCCAGGCGCTGCAGGATTTCGTGCAACGTATCGGCGGCGAATACTGGAACGTCGTGCTGTCCGAGGAAAATCTCGAGGTCGCACGCGCCGCGCTGCGTTTCAATCTCGACCTGGTCCGCCAGAACGCCATCAGCGTCAAGGTGGGCACTCTCGCGCCCATCGATCTGCAGGAAGCACAATCGGCGGCCGCTACTTCAGAGGCTAACGTGTACACCGCAGAGGCCAACCTGAAAAATTCCCGCACCCAGCTACGACAGGACGTGATGCTCAATCCGTACGGCACTTTCCTGCCCGAGGAAATTCAGCCGCTCACGCGGCCAAATCCGCAGGAGCAGATCGTCGTCGATGAAGAGCGGGCGCTCGAGCTGGCCGTAGAGTATCGGCCGTCGCTGGGCCAGATGCGCGAGGCGATTCGCGATGCTTTGCTTCAAGTGAAGTTCTCGGAGAACCAGGTTCTCCCCCAGCTCAATCTTGGCGCGCAATTCGGCCTGACTTCCAGCGCCGGAACTACGCCTTGCCAAATGAGCTTTAGGGCGACTACTGGCGGAAACTGTACCGTTCCTCCCGGCCCGGTCGGTAATGGCAACAAATTGCCGTTCGGCGGAATTTACGGTGACGCGCTCAATCGCCTGTGGGGATTCACCTACTACAACTATGCCGCCGTGCTGACGTTCCAGATGCCGCTGGATAACGCGGTGCCGCGCGCGGCTCTCGCGCAGGCTCGCGTGCTATACGATCAGCAGCGCGTGCTGTATCGAGCGGCGCTGTCGCAGGCGGTGATCGACGTGCAAAGCGCGCTCGCCAACCTGTATGCCGATCAGAAGCGCGCGTCCGCGACCGCGTCGGCGACCTACTACGCTCGCCAGTCGCTGCACGACGAGCAGGTGAGATTCCGCGTCGGGATGGCGACCACGCACGACCTGCTGCAATTCCAGCAGGAGGAAGTGAGCGCCGAAGGCAATGAGGTGCAGGCCGACGTCGATCTCGAGAACGCCAAGCTCGCGCTCGGCCACGCCGACGGCACGCTGCTGCAAGCATTCAATATCAACTGGGCAGTGCAGAACCCGCACGAAGTGCCGTGGTACGCGGCCTTCTGAGGCGATAGTCAGCGCAACGAAAAATCGGCGCCGGATCGTATCGAGATCCGGCGCCGCACTATTTTACGCGAGCTGAGAACCTCAATGATGGCCGCCGCCGTGGCCCCCGCCACCGCCGTGCTCACCACCGACGTTACCACCGCCGCCGCCATGCTCGCCGCCGCCCTCATGGCCACCACCGCCGCCGTGATAGAACTCGGTATGGTGGCCGTCGCCGCCGTAATGTCCCTCCCACGAATGGTGAACTTCAAAGCCAGGATTATAGCCCCAGCCATTTCCCCAACCCCCTCCCCAACCGTATGAGTACGGCGCATAGCCATACGAAGGGTAACCGCCGCCGTAATAGCCGCCTTCGTCATAGCAGCCGCTCGTACCGCAGGCGATCATTCCGAGCAATACGACGGCTACGATCGCACGATTCGCCCTGAAATATCTTCCCGCCGCGCGCATGTCAGGGAACTCCCCACGCCGGCTTGCCGTCGTCCTTGTAGAACGCCAGGCCGGGTGTTTTGCCCACTGGAACATCCAGGCTGGTTCGTAGATGGCCGTTGGGACCATAGAGACCGACTCCGGGTAAACCATCATCGCCGAGCGCCATGGTCGCGCGTACCTTGCCGTCCTGATCGTAGAGGTCCACACCGGGAGTACCGTTCGCAGCGAGATCGACGGTCAGGCGAGTACGGCCACTGGGGTCGGAGAAATTCAGCCCCACAGCGCCGTCGGATGTCACACCCATCGCCCCGCGCAACTTGCCGGAAGCATCGCGCAGCAGGAATTGTTGCGCTTGCAGCGTGTCAGGCACGGCGGAACTCGTCTGCCCCATCGTGATCAGCGCACCGCACAGCAGCAACAGCGCTCCCGTCATCATGCGCAGATGCTTGTTGCTGCGTTGAAGACTGGCCTGCTGCAGCTCCAGCCGTGAAAGTCGCTTGATCAGCTCACCTGTCGATTGGTCCATAGGTAACCCTCAACCTTGCATTGAACGATCGTTTCTCAGCGATCGTCTGCGGAGCGCCGGGCGCCATAAAAATGCTATCAAAGTGGAAATTGGGGTCCAGCAAGCATGTCTCAGTGATGACCGAGGATCGTCACCTGACGGTTTACGAAGCGCCATCCCGCGGGCGTTTTGCGCAGCCTGTCGGTGTAGTACCCCACCGTGCATTGCTGAACTTTTCCGTCTTTGCAGTGGTAATAGAGCAGGTACGAAGTGCCGGTCCCGCTGGAGCCGTCGAGATCGAACGCGGGATTGGCGACCACGTGCAACACTTGCGCGCCGCCGAGCGATTCCTTGTACAGCGTGGTGAATCGCTTGAGCCCGTCGCGCCCGCTGAATTTGCCGAAGCGCGGGCTGTCGAAGACGCCGTCCTCGGTGAAGCAATCGATCCACTCTTCGTAGCGGCCGGTGTCAATCGTCAGGCAGTAGCGCGCATGGAGCACGCGAACTTCCTCGCGATCCTCGATGGTTCCGTTTATCGCCATCGCATCAACTCCCATATCGCCTTACTGGCGGCGTTCAGATCACGTTGGCTTCGCGCAGCCGCGCGACATCGTCCCACGAGTAGCCGAGCAACTCGGTCAAAAGAATTTCGGTATGCTCGCCCAACTCAGGCGCATGCCCGCGCGCATCGCCCGGCGTCGCGCTCAACTTAACCGGCATCCCCAGCAGAGTCAGATTCCCGAGCGCGGGATGGTCGTAGTCGACGACGTAGTCGTTGGCCCGGACCTGCGGATCGTTGGGCAGGTCGGAGACCGAATTGACGATCGTGTAGATGAAGTCGCCGCTGCGCTTGAGGATTCGCATCCACTCGTCGCGCGGGCGCGTCGCGAACGCTTCGTCGAATATCGCGACCAGCGCCGCCGCGTTCTTGCCCCGGGTCTTGACGTCGGCGAAGCGCGGATCCTCGACCAGTTCCGGCTTTCCCATCACGGTGCAGAAGTCTTTCCAGTAACGATCGGGCTGCAGCATCGCCAGCGAGATCCATTTGTCGTCGGCGCATCGATAATGGTTCCACAGCGGATTGTAGGCGTTGGCGCGCGTGTTGCGCGGGAATTCCTTGCCCATGATCGTCCGTGCAACGACGTTCAGCCCCTGCAACGCCATCATCGACCCAAGATGCGACGCGTCAACTTCCTGCCCGATTCCCGTTCGCTCGCGCGCAAACAACGCCGCCAACACCCCGTAGGCCAGCATGATCGCGCCCATCTGATCGGCGATCCCGCCGAAGACATAGGTCGGCGTCGTCGTACCGGTTCCCACCGCATTCATGATTCCCGAGCGCGCCTGCCCCAAGTAGTCGAACGACGGCTCGCCGCTGTCCGGCCCCTCGGGGCCGTAGCCGGACGCGCTCGCGTAGATAATTCGCGGATTGAGCGTGGCCAGGTCCGCATAGCCGAGGCCGAGACGTTGCGCGACGCCCTTGCGAAAGTTCTGCACGAACACGTCGCTGCGCGCGGCCAGCCGATGCACAATTTCGCGTGCCTCGGGCAGCTTCAGATTCAGCGCGATACTTTTCTTGTGCTTGTTGTTAGCCTCGAAATAATAGTTGCGCCCACCCTTGGAAGTCGCGCTGCCCGCGATCGCGGTAATCCCCCGGCCGGGGTCGCCCCGCTCGCGCTCTTCTATCTTGATCACATCGGCGCCAAGGTCGGCGAGCATCTGCGTGGCGACCGGCCCCTGCTGCCAGATCGTCCAGTCGATAATTCGAATTCCGTCAAGCGGTCCGCTCATGACTTTTCTCTATACCACAACCCCCTTGAGTTTGGGCGCGGTCGGACGGATCAATCATATATGCCCGCGCTCGCCGGAAAGTTCGCGACTGTCCTCGACTTTCTTTATCCACCGCGATGCTCCGCGTGCGGAACCCCACTGGCCTCGGAACCCGGCCGCCGCGTTTGCGCCCGATGCGTCGCGCGCGTCGAGCGGATGCCCGACCCGATTTGCGAAGTGTGCGGCGGCCCGGTCGAATCCTCCGTCAGCGGCGCGACGCGATGTGCTCGATGCCTCGCGCATCCGCCACGTTATCGAATTGCTAGAACCGTCGCGCGCTATCGGCCAACTGCCGAAGACGAACCCGGCAGCCTCCCCGCGCTGATTCGCCGGCATAAGTATGGCCTCGATCAATCGGTCGGGCGCGCGCTGGCCGAATACCTGGGCGACGAGCTGCCGATATCGGCTGACGACTACGACGTCGTCATCCCGGTGCCGCTGCATTGGCGACCTATGGTGGCGCGGATTCAACCAGGCAGCCCTGCTCGCCGCCGAAGTCGCACGGCGGCTCAATATTCCTCTCGATACGACCGCGATGTCGCGTCGGCGATTTACCACGCCGCAGACCTCGCGCCATCACGACGAGCGGATCAGGAACGTGCGCCGCGCCTTCGCGGTGACGAAGCCTGAACGTCTCAACAATCGCCGCGTGCTGCTCGTGGACGACGTGATGACTACTGGCGCCACGGTCGATGAATGCGCGCGCGTGTTGCTCGCTGCCGGCGCGACGTGCGTGGACGTTTTCACGCTCGCGCGGGTGCTATGAGCGAGCCGCAACGCGCAGATTGGGACGAGCGCCATCGCGGCAAAACGGCGGGCGAACCGGAGCCGTTCCTGGCCGAGATGCTCTCGCGAATCCCGCGCGGCATCGCGTTCGATGTCGCCGCCGGACGCGGGCGCAACGCATTCGCGCTCGCACGAGCGAGCGTCAAGGTCGTCGCGGTTGATTTCTCGACGGAGGCGATGCGCATCCTCGCTGCGGACGCACGGGCCGCGCAGCTCCCCGTCTGGCCCGTGGTCGCAAACTTGGATAGCTTTCATCTCAAGGACGAATCCTTCGACGCAATCGTGAATATAAATTTCCTCGACCGCGCTCTCTTCCCGACTTTTGCGCGCGCTCTCCGATCCGGCGGCGTTTTGCTCGCCGAGACATTCCTGGTTGACCAGGCCACGATCGGCCATCCACGCGATCCGCTCTTTCTGCTCGGTCACGGAGAGCTTCGCGCGCTCGCGAACGGGCTCGAAATCGAGGAATACCGCGAGGGCTTGGTCACCTATCCGAACGGCGAGCGCGCGTTTCGAGCATCTATCTTCGCGCGACGCAGGAAATTGTCCTGATGCCGCCGGGGATGACATACAAAGAGGCTGGCGTCGATATCGCGCTGAAGCAGAGCCTGATTCCGCTCTTCGGTTCGATCGCGAAGAGCACTTCAGGCGCGCACGTGATCGGCGGCGTCGGCGGATTCGGCGCGTTGGTCGGACTCAACGGTGCTCGCAAGATGCGCGCGCCAGTGCTGGTCGCAGGCACCGACAGCGTCGGCACCAAGTTGATGATCGCTTTCGAGACCGGGCGCCACGACACCGTCGGCATCGACTGTGTCGCGATGTGCGTGAACGACATCATTTGCCATGCGGCGCGTCCGCTGTTTTTTCTCGATTACATCGGCTCGGGTAAGCTCGAAAAGAAAATCGCACTCGACCTCGTCAAGGGCGTCGCTCGCGGATGCGCGCAGGCGGGCATGAGCCTGGTCGGCGGCGAGACTGCTCAGCTTAGCGGACTCTACAAGCCGGGAGAGTACGACCTGGCCGGCTTTGCGGTGGGAATAGTGGAACGCGCGCGAATTCCCGAGCCATCGAGCGTACGCGTCGGCGACATGCTGATCGGAATCGCGTCCAGCGGACTCCATTCCAACGGATTTTCGTTGGTGCGCCGTGTCCTGAAACGCGCGAAACTCAAGCTGGACGCGCGCGTCGCCGAACTCGGATGCACGCTCGGCGAAGAACTCTTGCGTCCGACGCTCATCTACGCGCGCGTCGTCGTCGACTTGTTCGATCGTTTCAAAATAAACGGCCTCGCGAACATCACCGGTGGCGGCGTGCTCGAGAACCTGCCACGCGTGATGCCAGCGAACACGCACGCAGTTCTCGAACGCGGCAGTTGGCCGACGCCGCCGATTTTCGCGCTGATTCAACGCCTCGGCAAAATTGCCCAACGCGAGATGGATCGCACGTTCAACAACGGCCTCGGGATGGTCGCGATCGTACCCGCGCGTGAGGCCGACCGCGTCGTCGCTCATTTGCGCCGCCGCGAATATGCGGCCTATGTTGTCGGCGAAATAAGGCGCGGCAAGCGCGGAGTGTCGATCCGCTGAGCCAGCGAGCAACGGCTAATTCGATGGCGGAAAATCCGACGGTCAAACTCGGCGTCCTGATTTCCGGCTCCGGCACCAATCTGCAAGCGATCATCGACGCCATTCTGCGCGGCGATCTCAAGGCCGAAATCCGTATCGTCATATCGAATCGCGCCGACGCGCAGGGCCTCGAGCGCGCGCGCCGTCACGGAATCGAAACTACCGTCATCGATCATCGCAAGTTTCCTTCGCGCGAGGATTTCGATCGCGCAGTCCTCGCAGCGCTGCAGGGCCGCTCGGTCGAGCTGGTCGCGCTGGCGGGCTTCATGCGCCTGTTGTCGTCCGTGATGCTCGACGCGTTTCCCGGCCGCATCATGAATATCCACAACAGCCTGCTGCCGTCGTTTCCCGGAATTCACGGGCCGAAAGACGCGATTGAATATGGCGCCAAGATCGCGGGATGCACCGTCTTCTTCGTCACTCCCGGCGTCGACGTCGGTCCGGTAATCGTGCAGGCCGCTGTACCCGTGCTGCCCGGCGACGACGAACAGCGGCTGGCCGCGCGCATCCTGACCCAGGAGCATCGCATCTTTCCGCACGCGATCGGGCTTTTTCAGCAGGGCCGTCTCGAAATCCAGGGGCGCCGCGTGGTCATCAAGGGCGATCCCGCCAAGCCGAATTCCGCGCCGCTGGTGAATCCTCCCGTCGATTGATTTTTGAAAGGTGCAAAAACTCTCCGCAATCGTGCCGATGCTCAACGAAGCGGCCACGATCGCGAGCACCCTGCGTGCGCTTCGCCGCGGCGCTCCCGACACGGAGATCGTCGTCGTTGACGGAGGCAGTATCGACGGCAGCGTCGGACTCGCGCAACCGCTGTGCGACGCGGTGATGAGCGCATCGCGAGGACGCGCCCGCCAGATGAACGCCGGCGCGCGCGCATCGCATGGCGACGCATTGGTCTTCGTTCACGCCGATACAATTGTGCCGGCGACCTTTGCAGACGACATCGCGCTGGCGTTGTCGGATCCCGCAGTGGTCGGCGGACGCTTCGACGTGAAGCTCGATTCGAGTGCACTCCCCTACCGCATTATCGGTACGATGATCAGCCTCCGCTCGCGAATCAGCCGCACCGGCACCGGCGATCAGGCGATCTTCGTGCGCCGCGACGTCTTCGATCGTCTCGGCGGGTTTCCGGACATGGAGCTATGCGAAGATCTCGAGTTCTCGCGTCGGTTGAAGCGCGCAGGACGCGTTGCATGCCTGCGTGCGCGAGTTACGACCTCCGCGCGGCGATGGAGCCGTGACGGCGTCGTGCGCACAATTCTAAGGATGTGGCTGATTCGCGCAATGTACCTGCTCGGCGTGCCGACCGCTCGTCTCAAACGCATGTACTCCGACACGCGCTAGCCGCTGAGCGAGTCGACCCTACACTGGACACGCATTTTTCGCGCGGCTAAGAATGAATCAAGCGAGGTAGCCGTGGCGAAAGTCGAACTCTACACAACCACCTACTGCCCCTTCTGCACGCGGGCCAAGAACCTGCTGAAAAGCAAGGGCGTGGCGTTCGTTGAAATCGACGTGACCGAAGACGACGAGTTGCGCGCGAAGATGATCGAGATGTCGGGCGGACGTCGCACAGTCCCCGAAATCTTCATCAATGGCAAGATTGTCGGCGGCTTCGACGAACTGAATGCGCTCAATAGTTCCGGGAAGCTCGACGGCCTGCTGGCCGAGCCGGCGCCAGCCTGACGACCACAACGATTACCAACCAGCCGAAATGAAAACGGGCGCGTCGCGGATTGCCGCGACGTGCCCGTTTTCGATCCGCTCAAAAGCCAGCCGCTAGTTGCCGTTCGGCGACGCGACCATCCCCTCGTTCATGTGATGCAAAGCTTCGCGGTCAACCGACGAATCGTACTTGATCGCCTTGGCGCTGACTGTGATCTGCGAGCCATCGGCCGAGACCGTCTGATTCTCGTTTACGATCGCGTCGATAGTGTCAGGCCATTTGTCGAACGCCATTTTCTTCAGCTTGTCGCTGATCTTCCCCTCGTCGATCGCGTCGGGCGAAAACGGCTCCGTATATGTCAGGTCGCCCAGCTCTGTGTATGGCTTGCCCGCCGGCGGCGCTTCCGTGGTGACCCAGATGTGCGCCATGTCAACGCGATGCTCGAACACCTGTTGCTTTTGCTGCTGCTCCTGGCGAACGGCTTCCATCGCTCCGCAGGCGGAAACTCCTAGCGCCAGTCCAATCACCAACAATTTCAAGATTTTCGATGAGTACATTTTCTTCCCCAGGCGATCCCCAAATTTGTAAGTTCAATTATAGCCCCGCCGCAGCAGATGTCTAATCGTCGTGGGTCGCGTGCTCAGCTGACATTTTATTTCACCGAATGGCACGCCGGAGCAAGCGTTTCGGCGACACTCCCGATCCCACCAACCCTGTCGAGTGTTCGTTCTTCGCCCGCTAGTATTGCGGCGTGACCAGATTCGCCGCTTGCTTCATCCTCGTCTTCGGAGAACTCGCCTGGGGCGGGCTCTTCGCCTTGGCGATTCCCCCCTTCTTCAACGTCGAGCGTGGTTTTTACAAATCGAGCGCGTCGGTGTACCTGGCCGCGGCGCTGACGACTGCCATCGGCCTCGGATTGCTGGCGTTGCGCGGCGGCGCGGCCGGCGGACCAAGCGCGGCATCATTGTGGACGGCGGCAGCGCTGTGGACGCTCGCGAGCACTGCCATCGCCGTCTATCTCTACACGCTTTGGACCGAAAACGGCCTGCTCCGCGCGCGATCGTATGCGCTTGGCCTGGGCCTCGGGCTGATCGCGCTGATTGCCAACGTGATGCTCCTGATGCCGCCGGGCTTCGGCGCGGTCGTGGCTGTCGCCTACGGACTGACGGCGATTACGTCGGCGCTGGTATTGGGACTAGTGAGCTGCGCGATGCTGTTTGGGCATTGGTACCTGATCGACCTCGAGATGCCTGTCGATTACCTGCGCACTTTCATCCGACTGCTCGGAATCGTGCTGATCACTGATCTCGTAGCCCTCGTCCTCGCGATCGGACTGCCTGCCATGCTCGGCAGCGCCAGCGCCGTCGCCGCCGTGCGCGAGCTATTAGCCTCGCATCTTGGACTGATGGCAGTTCGCCTGCTGCTCGGCCCGGTCGCGACGATCGTGCTGGTCTGGATGTGCTGGCAGACGCTTAAGATTCCTCAGACGATGGCGGCAACAGGCCTGCTGTACATCGCAGTGATGTCGGTGCTGGTCGGTGAAATGCTCGGCCGCTTCATCCTGTTCCGAACCGCCATCCCTCTTTGAGAAACGCCGCAAAGCTACACGCTCTTCGCGAGTTTTCTCTGCGACCAAGGCATTCAACCCGACTCCGGCGCGTTCTGCCTCGATAGCAAGTGCGCGATGCACGCGTCTGTCGATGCGCACCTGAAAGATACCGTTGTACTGCCGGCGCGCGGGCGCTGCAGGAATCTCAATGCCGCGGGCCGCATAGGATTCCTTGGCGGCTGCCCAAGCTACGTCCAGCTCTTGAGCGCCTTCTCAGGGGTTGCACCGAACGCCGATATTCCGGGGAGTTCAACCAGATGGGCCAGCCAGTCGTGGTCCTCGTCGATGAACAGCTCAACCGCATAACCGTCGAAACGATCCCGGTCTCTTCGTCTAGCCATTGGGAGTCCGTAACTGTAGATAGTTACGGGCGCCTGTCAAGCGGGCGGTCTGATGGGATGCTGACAAATCTTGATTTGATTGACAGTTAATGCAGAGGTTCAGAGCTGATGCGACGCTCGCTGGCGGCCGTTCCAGTCGATCTCCCAGGTTGTTACTCGTTCGCCGCCGTAGCCGCGTTGGTCGTCGACCTTCTTGAAGAACCGGGAGTATCGTCCGCCCAGGAAGACGAGCCTGGTAAATGTCGATCGGATGAGATCTGGCGGTCCAATCAGAACCCGATCCCCGCAAACTACGGGGGTATCCCGGTTAACCAGGAAGTGGTGGATACTGAATACGGCGACACCGGCGACATTAGCGTGGTCAGTTTTTAGGTTTGGTTCTTGTGAAACGTCGATCAGAAATGACGGGCCTTGTGCTGGTGTGGACGCTGCTTATAGCTGTGGGCTACGGCAATGGCTTGTCCCAAATTGTGGTGCTTCCGCCTTTCCCCACTGAGGCCGCTTGCAAGGCTGCCGCGCGCAAGCAGGTTGCTGAGATCAAGGCGCAGCAAGTAGCCGAAGCAGCCCGTTTTGCCGCTGAAGATCCGGACGTTGATCCGGGGATGAGTCCGCCCACCTACGAGTGCAGGGGGTCCAAGAAGAAGCAAAAGTGAACACGGGCGGCCGCGGCCCCTCGATCTCCCAGGTTGTTACCCGTTCGCCGCCGTAGCCGAGTTGGTCGTCGACCTTCTTGAAGAGCCGGGAGTATCGCCCGCCGAGAAAAACGAGCTCGGTAAATGTCGATCGAATGAGATCTGGCGGTCCAATCAGAACCCTGTGCCCGGTCACGTCGATCAAAACGGCCACATTCGGGTAGTGCGACGAGGGAAATCGCACTTCGTCGAGATGCGTCGGGGTCGCGATGACGACGACTCCCGGCGGATCGTCCTCATCGCGGTCCGCGCCGTCTACTTCCGAGGCGAAGCGAATGCGCAGCAGCGTGGCCGCCGGATCCGCGGGATGCACGATCACTGAACGCAGAACGGCGCCTGCGTTCAGTGCAGAATCCATTCCATTTTCAACCTGGCATGTAAGCTCGGAGCCGCCCTGTCCGAAGCAGGGAATCCAGTTACCTGTTCGATAGCCCGCGGCGGACGCGAGCGCCTCGTCAGCAGAAGCGTCTGCTTTATGGATGTCCCACTCGCCCGCGTATCGCCATCCGGGCACGCGAATCAGGCTGGTCGAAAGGACCAGGTAAGACGGCGGCGGCGAACAATGCGTCGATGCCAGAACGTCGTCGCGAGCGGAATCTGCAAGGCCGCGTTGCGCGAGCATGGCGCGGGCATCGGCGAGGTCGAGTCCCGCCAGCGCCATCACGGTATCGGCCGCCGCAATTTGGTCGAGACCGTAGGCGCGCAACTTTCCATATCCACCGGCGCGCCCGGCCGGCTCGGGCGTCGCGTCGGAACCGCAATTGAGCATTCGAAGCAGGCCCACGCTCAGCTCTTCGCTCGAGGCCATCAGCGCCTTGCCCTGCCAATACGGCAAATGGCTACGTTCGGAGCCGCCGTCGGCACTGACCCGACGCTCTGAAATGTACTCCGCCCAATAACCGTAGCCGCCCCAGATATCGACGATTGAGTCGGCCGGAGATTTGTCTCTGATATTCGACAGCGCGTCCCACCATGCGCGATTCATCTGCGGGATATATCCGCGCGCCTCCGCGAACCCTTGACGGACCGGCGATACAAGAATCAGCGCGACTGCTAAGAACGCAATTGCACCGGTAAGCCCGGCGCGCCCGGGCAACAGACGAAGCGCGGCCTTCGTCAACCATTGATAAGCCATCCCGAGTGCAGCGCCGACCGAAATCGCGAACGGCGGCACCATCAACATGATGAAGCGGGGACCTCGAAATGAGAGTGCCAGCGCCGCGAGAAACCAGACCGCGACGATCAAAGCGATCCCGCGCGTCGCTTCTTTCGCCTCGGGTGCGCGGAAGGCTTTTGCGAAGATGACAATCAATCCAACGCATCCGACCAGGAATAGAAAACGGCCACCGAGCCCGTCCGCGATGCCGCCGAGGCTGGCGGGCGCCATCTCGGTGACATTCTCTGGCAGCTCGGCAGTCATCACGTCGGGCCAGATCGAGCGGATGGAACTTCCGGGCGCGCTGAATTCGGACAATTGTCGCGCGGGATTCAACGCCACCGCCGGCGACCGGCTGGTGACCAACGTCATTGCCAATGCGCCGATCACACAGAAGATCGCGGTGACGAGCGCGCTTCTTCGGACGTCCGGCGAGTTCCACACGGCACGGCTGCCGGTCGCGTTGAAGTAATCGACCACTTGCATCAGGATCGTGGCGAGCAATCCAAGAGTCGCCACGTCGTAGGTGAAGATCCATCCGTCCCAGGCACCGGCATGCACAGCGGCGACCGCAGCTGCCGTCGAAGCGAAAGCGATTCGTTTGCCCCACCCGTTCGCAGCCATCGCGCGCATCAACGCCCACACCATCCACAGCGGAAGCACGACGTTCCAGATATCGTTGTCGCTGCTAATCGTTCGACTGAGAAGAATTGGATTGAGTCCGCTGACGAGAGCAGCGGCGAACCCGGCCAAATTGCCGCCTAGACTGAATCCAATCGCGAAGGCTGGGAGAACTCCGAGCGCGCCGACGATTACAGGCACAAGGAAAGAGGTCGCTGGAATTGGGTAGTTCGGCTTGAAAATTGTGACCAGGCGATGAAGTCCCGCGATTGCGAAAACGTGGAGTGAATGCGAGTAGCGGTTCGGACGCCCGACCGGCGCCTTGGCCAACGTATCCCAACAGCGGCCGTTTACAATCGCGTCGCAGGGCGAGCCGGTGCGGATCAAGTTGCGCGCCAGCCGCAGCCAGTAGTAGCTGTCGATGTCGCCGAGAAAGACATGCTCGGCGCCATCGGAATCGCGATACTTAGGCGACGACTTGAGACGCTCGGCCAGTCCGGCAGAGTCCGCGCCACCATAGCGATGCGCGTAGTCGTCGATTGGCGCCAATTTAAGCGGCAGGCATCGCGCCCAGACCACTAAGACGACAGCGACGGCGACCAATGCTGCGCGCATCAATCGTCCGCCGCTGTGAAATCGAGTCGTGCCCGCTATTGTCGAACGCAGCGCCCGTTCACCGGCACTACGCCTTCTGCGGTTACCACGGGCGCGGGAGTGACGAACACTTCCGCACCGGTCAGGAGGATCTCGCTCTCCAACTTCGACATGATCGCGTGAAAGTTTTCGGTCGGCGTCTTCAGCCCGCCGAAGAAATCGGTGCATGGAGCGTCGCCATCCTCATCCATCAGCGTCCCGACCGCCAGCGTCAAAGTCAGAGTACCTACGTTGTTGGAGCCGAGCGTGAGTTGGCCTGCCGAAATCGGGACCTCGCAGCCGGCGCCGGTCTCGTGGAACAAGGTGCCGGTAGTGACTGCGCCGCCGGGCGCGATTACAATCTGCGCCAACTCGCGAACAGGACTGAACTCAGCCGGCCGGGCGGTGTCATAGCTGACTGCAGGCAACGGATTGGCCGGCGCCTCAATAGTACAGACCCAGGATTCCGGCTTGGCAGCATGCACCGCGGGCGCGGTCGTTCCGAGCAGTATCAACGCAGCAGCCGCGCTCAACATTGCAATCTTTGGTTTTCCGGGACTTTCCAACATGTATAGATTTTCTTCTTTTTGTTTTATACACAGGCTGGTTATCCATCGAACCCCCTAACAATGCAACCCCACCCAAAAGAGGTTTTGGTTCCTCAGGGCTCTTTGGTCGGAGGTTTACGACGCTCGAGCAGCCTGTGGTCAGACGGCGCAGGGCCGTAAACGACCCTGCGCCGCGGGATTCTCTGTCGCTAATCTGATCATTCGGCTCGTGCTGCGGCTGCGCGGGCTCGCCGCCGTGCGACTTTGCTCAAGGAAGGTTGCACCGAACCTACCTGACCGTTGAATTGCACCACGCCGGAAACTGACAAGTTGGTCGGCACGGTGCTTGATGCGTAAATAAAGTTCGCATGCGGTATGCCGATCGTAATGATGCCGAGAACCGTAATGAGATTTGAGTTGTAGCCGACCCCAAAGTCCAAAGTTAGATCGATGGTCGGGAAACAACCGGCCTGCGTGGTAGACAACACCAACGCGATGGTATGGGTCGCCGGCGTCACGGTGCCGCTAATCGTTCCCTTGCAGACGGACCCATTGTCGTTACTCGCGTAGTTGCCGGCGATTATACTATTGGCGTTGGCCGCCGCGGTCTGCATGTAGCCCGCGATCGTGTATCCGGCTCCCAAAGTCGACGTTGTATCGGCACCCGTGAGGCCAAAGCCGTAGTAGGAATTAGCGTCAAGCGGCAACGCTTGAGCTACAGCAGGGCCGAGCAGGAACACGACTGACGCGACGAGCAATGCCGCGTAGGATTTTCGCAGTAAATTACTATTTCTCACTTTTTTACTCCTTGGTTTCTCTCAGGATTAGCTCTAACTCCCCACTTACAGAATGTTTATTCCGCCCAGCGAGTTTCCTTCCTGCGAGGCTATCCCCAGACCTGAAACAAGGTTCGTATCTATGTCGATAAAATGAAATGTGGTTGGAGCTGCGTACCCGAGTCCTACACCTATGTTCAAGGCGACAACACTAATCGCGACCGTGATTATGGAACCGGTGCCTCCCATCCCGTAATAGAAATTCAACTCGCTGGCGTACCCAGGACAGCCGGTCAAATCCCAGACCATCGTCCCGGAGGGCGCTCCCGCAGGCAGAGCGTCCGCAGTCCCGGTGCCCGTAAAAGTGCCGCTGCAGACGGTGCCGTTGTTGTTCAGCGAGAACAATCCATTGGTGATCGTAAACGTGCTGGTACTGGGCGTTACGTCGAACTGCCCGGAGATCGACACGCCAGGTACATCGATCAACTGGACTACGTTGGAGCCGCCGAAGCTGAAGCCGTAGGTCCCTTTCGACGGTATCTGTTGGGCGAATGCCCGGCTTCCGGTGGCCGCGGTTAGAGCCAGTAGCACGAGAGCCATCAATCCGTACTTTACGTACCTCATGTTCATCACTCCTTTTCAGAACGTTATATCTCGCTCCGATCGAGCTCGGAGCTAATGGCCTGCACCCCGAAAACTCTGCCGAAATGAGGTAGAGTCCGTCGCCTGAAAAAGGAGACGGACGATGAAAGGAAGCCGCTTCACGGAGGAGCAGATCATCGGGGTTCTGCGGGAGCACGAGGCCGGTGCAAGGACCGAAGAGGTGTGCCGGCGGCACGGGATCTCAAGCGCGACATTTTACAAGTGGAAGGCAAAGTACGGCGGGCTCGAGGTCTCGGACGCCAGGCGGCTGAAGGCGCTGGAGGATGAGAACCGCCGCCTGAAGCGACTGTTGGCCGACTCGCTGTTGGACAACGCGGCACTCAAGGACCTGCTCGGAAAAAACGTCTGAAGCCTGCGGCGCGGCGAGTAGCAGTGATTCGGGTAGTTGAGCGTCACGGGCTGAGTCAGCGGCACGCGTGCGAGCTGGTGGGGTTGGACCGATCGACTCTGCGCTACCGGTGCAGACGACCGGACGACTCGGCATTGAGGCAACGACTGCGAGAACTGGCCGCGGAGCGGCGGCGCTTCGGGTATCGGCGCTTAGGCTGGATGCTGGCGCGCGAAGGTCACGCGCTGAACCACAAGAAGCTCTATCGACTGTACCGGGAGGAGCGGCTGATGGTGCGCCGCCGTCGAGGGCGAAAGCGGGCACTAGGTACGCGAGCACCCATGACGCTGCCGACCACGATCAATCAGCGCTGGTCGCTCGACTTCGTCTCCGACACGCTGAGCGACGGCCGGCGCTTCCGCATCCTGTGCATCGTCGACGACTTCAGCCGCGAGTGCCTGGCGGCGGTGGTCGACACCTCGCTGGGCGGGGTACGCGTGGTGCGTGAACTGGAGCGGCTCACAATCGAACGAGCGCTGCCGGAGACGGTGGTTAGCGATAATGGGACGGAACTCACCAGTGGTGCGGTGCTGCGTTGGGCAACGAGAAGGGTGGCGTGGCATTACATCGAGCCGGGCAAGCCGGTGCAGAACGCCTTCATCGAATCATTCAACAGCAAGTTGCGCGACGAGTGCCTTAACGAGTACGTGTTCAGCAGCCTCGGGGAAGCGCGCGCGATCATCGAGGCGTGGCGGCACGACTACAACCACCTGCGCCCGCACTCGAGTCTCGGCTACCTGGCGCCGGAGGAGTTCGCGGCAAGGAATCAAGGGAGCTCGGCCATCGCGCGCACCGCTTGGCCAGCCCAAGCGCTGGCCGGCGCGGTGCAAGGCGCGCTGGCCTCGGATCCAAAACCTGACAGTTTTTCGGCCGCCCTCAGAGAGTGAAGGGCGGCCGGAAAAACTGGGATTAACATGAAACCAAAACCACAAACGACGCGCCCCCAGGAGGGGCGAAATAACCGGCGGACTCTACTTATAACTGGCGGGAAATTGGGGTGCAGGCCACTAAACCGTTAACGTAGTTTCCTTTACGCTGACTTGCGCGAAGACCGAGACGCGGCCCGACGCGACATCGAACTTTCCGTACGCGCGGAGCAAGTCGTTCAACGATGTGAGATCGACGTCGCGGCTTGCCAGATCGAAATCAAAGTTCGGGCCCTTGGTCTCCGGGCGTAGAACTCCGCTAGCAGTGGTATCGCCCGAGTCCATCAATTTTCCACTGAACGAAAAATTTGCCGATCCCGAGCTCATATGATTCGACAGGTTTGTCGCGCGCAGGTTCGCATTTGAAACTGTGAGCCTGTAGTGCGGATTTGCCGACTCATTGAGGAACTTCAATTCGCTGTTCGTGAGAACGACCTCGCGCGCTTTCAGTTGGACGCCCGGTGTGTTGTTGACCTTTGCCGCAGCCTTCTTGGCGGCATCGATTCGATTGCTCTCGCCCGCAGCCGACTGTGAAGTGTGGACGTAGTCGAGATGAATGCCGTCGATGGCAGCGTTCTCGACGTCGACCTTCGCGATCTTCGGCGAGTATTCGACGACGCCGTTGCTTTGCAGGATTCCCTTATACATGTGGAGATTCGCGCGTTGGATTTCGGGCTCGAACTTGTTCAAGGGGATTCGTTCGACGCGGTAGTTGGCGAGGACGCCAGGAAACGGCCTGGACAACAGGTTCGCCTTCCCGTCAATAGTCATTCGCCCCTTTTCAAATACCACTGAGTCTGCGTGAAACGGCGATGGATACACCTGGTCCTGGTAGTGGATGTTGCGAATGTTGTCGGCGCGGAGCGAGATTTCTGTCAGATGCAGCGGCCGCTGCGGATCCGTATCGATATACGTGGCCTCGCCGTTTTGAATTCTGAACAAATTGATCTTGAACGGGTAAACGGCTTCGATTGCATCCTGCCAACCCTTCTTGCTCAGCGGAACTGGATCTGCTTTTTCGGATCGCAACTGGATGAGATTGATGTGCACGTGGGGATGCGTGAGCAGAACATCGGCGACAACGTGACCGGAAAAATCCTCGGGCCACTGGATGTTGAATTCCATCTTCGGCAGATCGGCCACCGGCGGAGTTGGATGGGCGTCCTGCTTCACAACCAGGCCGGTGAGAATCAAAGACCCGGTGAGCAGCTGACCGTGCGCGTGGCTGAGGCTGGTATGATAGCCCACCAGCTTCTGATTCATCGTGCTTTCGACTCGCGCGCGAACTATCGGATCCAAAATGAACGAAAGGATGAATGCGGCCACGACAAGGACGGCAAGCGTTCCGATGATCCAGCCCGCGACGCGCGATCCGCGACCGTCTCGGCCCGACTCGGGCCCAGCGGCGGAAATTGTTTTGTGCGCGGTTCCAGCCATTAGCGTTTATGTACCTGTGCCCTTCGACAGAGCAAGATCGATGCCGCCGCGGTCGTCAGTATTTGTGAAATGTCGGGAAAGTCTGAACCGTGTTTATGTAAATTTGACCGGGGTTTTCCGGTGTGCTGGAAATCTACATCATCGGCTGCAGCCACCCGGTGATGGCTTCCTCGACTTTCTCGAGGAAGAATCGCTGCTGCCAATCGGTTGCGTCGATCCGTTCGGAATTTTCGATATCGCTCATGAACGCCTCGTTCATTTGCTGGCCGAATCGCAAGCTCAGAACAACCGTGTTGATTTCGTCGTTGCGCGCGATGCTCCACCAATCGAGATTCGATGAACCAACCGTGGACCAGACGCCGTCAACAGTTGCGGTCTTGGCGTGCAGCATTTCGCCTTGCCAGAGATAGATCTTGACCCCCGCGTCGAGCAGCGGAGAAAAGTTCGAACGCGCAGCCGGCCCGATCAGTGGTTCGTTGGTGCGCCCGGGAAGGAGCACGCGAACGTCCACTCCGCGCCGTGCAGCGGCTTCCAGCGCTTCGAGCATCTGCTGTCCCGGCGCGAAGTACGCGTCGGTGATGTAAATGTTGGTCTCGGCGTTGCGGATCGCGGACATCAGCGTCACGTAAATCGTGCTGAATTCCTTGGGCTCGCTTCCGAGCACGCGCACGATCATATCGCCCTTCCTCTCGAGCGCCGGAAAGTAATCGGGAAAATTGAGCTGCTCGCCACCCTGCTGGAGCCAGTTCGCGACGAACAATTCCTGGTATTCGGATACCACCGGGCCTTCGACCTGCACGTCGGTGTCGCGCCACGATTTCAGGACATCGTCGGAGTTATGCTTCCGCGTTAAGAGACCACTGCTCGAATATACGCCCGAGATGTTGATGCCGCCGGTGATTGCGAGCGTGCCGTCCACCACCATCAGCTTGCGATGGTCGCGATGCAGCGGAGACCATCGAAACCCGGCTGCGAACGGATTGATCGGATCGAACTCAACCAGATGGATTCCGTTCTCGCGCATCCGCTCGAAAAAGCTGCCGCGCGTAAGCACCGAACCGAACCCATCGTAGATTATGTTGACCTGCACCCCCTGCTGCTGCTTGGCGATCAGCGCGTCCGCGAACTGAGTCCCGATCCGATCGCCGTCGAAAAGGTATGTCTCGAGATTGATGTTGTGCGTCGCGCCCTCGATTGCGGCAAACATCGCACGGTACGTAGCCGCACCGTTCTCGAGCAGAGTCACCCTGTTTCCCAGGACCAGAGGGCTCCCGCTGATGGCCTGTTCGAAAGCGAGATGGCGCTCGAGGATATCGGTCTTGCCGCTCCGGGCTTCGAACCTTCTTATAATCGCCTCGCTCTGGCTGGCCGGAAGAGGTCCGTGAGCGCTGACAAGCTCCGGTTTCTCGTACATGCTCCGGCTGTGGATGAGCGCGAACGCGTTTGGGAAAGTTCCGCACCCGCTGAGGCATAGGACGGCGACGATCTGAACAATCGCTCGCATAAAAGAACATACGAATCTGGAGGGGAAGCGATGCATGCCGTCCGCGACAGTCGAAAGTCCTAGTCACTTCGATCGTACCGCGCCTGAAAATTTGGGACGACCGCAGACGGAACGTAACTGCCTAATCGGGGCGGACGCGTCGCGCACAAGGCGAGCCGTGGAAATCGTACAGAGTCATCCGTTTCGCTCATGGAACTCGGAAACTGGACGATCAAGATGTGAAGTTCAGACGGTGTGTCAGTAATGCAAATCGCGCGGAAGGGCGTCTGGATTCGTTCAAGCTGCCTTGGCTTTGTTCAGTCGCTTGATTGCGGGAGCGAGTGGCCGTTCGGCGTCGCAGTAGTCTTTCCACGCGGCGCTCTTCGCGATGAGCCCGGGAGCGGTGCGGACCGTGAAGCGCTTCGGATCGATCGCGGAGCGCAGCTGCTCCCACGTCAGCGGCATCGACACCGGCGCGCCTTCGCGGGCTCGAGGTGAGAGCGGCGCCACCGCGGTCGCCATTCGGTCGTTGCGCAAGTAATCGAGAAAGATGCGGCCCGCGCGCGCTTTCTTGGCCATCTTCGCGAGATACCGGCCGGGATTGTCCGCCGACATCTGCATACAGAGGTCGCGCGCGAAGGCCTTTGCGTCCGCCCAACTCGGTTTGTCTTTCTTCGACGACGCGAGCGGCGCCACCACATGCATCCCCTTGCCGCCGGTCGTTTTGCAAAAGCCCACGAGACCGACCTCTTCGAGGCGATCGCGAATTTCTCGCGCACCTTCGATGACTGCGGCGAAATCCACGTCGGGCGCGGGATCGAGATCGAAGACCAGGCGCCCCGGCACTTCGGGATTTCCGGGCTGGCAATTCCACGGATGCAGCTCCAGGCCGGCGACTTGCGCCACCGCCGCGAGACCCTCGACTCGATCGATTTGCAGATAAGGCTTCGCCGAGCCGGAAACCTTGGCCAGCGCGAGCAAGTTCGACGTCCCCGCCATCGTATGGCGCTGAAAAAAATGTTCGCTGGCGATGCCGTCGGGCGCACGAACGATCGAGCACGGCCGACCCTTCAGATGCGGGATCATCCAGGATCCAACCGCCTCGTAGTATTTTGCCAGATCGAGTTTCGTGACCGGCTTGCCGTCGCCGGCGTCGGGCCACATCGCTTTTTCGGGATTCGTGATCTCGACTCCCATCACGACAGCATCACTGGAGGACTTCGTCTCTGCTGACGAACGCGGACGCGCTCTGGAAGCCATCTGGCCAGCCTCGTGAATATCGAACGTGCCGCCGTCGTTGGAATTCCAGACCGCGTCGGGCGCTGCTGTTTTTCGGTTCTTGAGCATAAACGGTTTTGGGCCGGGACCTTTGCCGCTCGCTATTTCAGTCATCGTGCGTCCGGAGGCGACCGATCGATCGTCATCCAGGATCGCGTCCGCATCGTTCTCGCGCGCGTACTGATCGCGATGCTTAATCAGCAGCCAGTTCGTACGCTTGCCGCCGCTGCGATCTCGCTTCATCCGCACCAGGACCCAGCTACCATGCAGGCGCTCGCCGTCGAGCCTAAACTTCAAGGTGCCGGCTTTGAGCGCCTTCTCCGGCGGTTCGTCGCCTTCAGGCGTCCAGTATCCGCGGTCCCAGAGTTGAACCGTGCCGCCGCCATACTGCCCTTTGGGAATCGTGCCCTCGAAGTCGCCATACTCCAACGGGTGATCTTCGACTTCGACGGCGAGGCGTTTCTCGCGTGGATCGAGCGAGGGACCTCGTGTCACCGCCCATGACTTGAAGACGCCGTCGAGTTCGAGCCTGAAGTCGTAGTGCAGCCGCGACGCCGCATGCTTCTGAATCACGAAGCGCGGGCGCTCTGATGATGCTACCGGAATCTCGCCGCTCGGTTCCGCAGTCTTGCTGAAATCGCGCTTCGACCGGTAGCGGGAGAGATTATTGCTCGCCATCTACCTCAATCGACATTCTGCTTGGCGACGAATCCGGTCGCGCCCTTCATCGGCCCGTCGGTCACCATAACCACCGCGCCGTTGTCATCGCTGTTCACAATCTGCACGGAAGTCTGGTCGTCGAGCTGTTTCGCGGTGAGATTTTGTTTCACATCGCCGACAACTCCCAATACTCCGCCTTCCTGTTTCTCATGTGAAGTGTGCAGGTAGGTCTGTTCGTCCGGATACAGCGGGACGGCGTGCTGATTTCCCGTCACGACCAGTTTGTGAGTGATGATCGGTTGCATTGGAGTCTGACAGCCGATGATCGCCAGCATGGAGAGCGTGCCGATTACCAGGATCATCTGTAGGTATTGCATATTTTCTTCGAGCCTCCGGAGGTGTTTCGACAAGATTCGAAAGCATGGAGCATTGCGCGTGCCAAGATTCGAGCAGATTTCGGACGCGTCTATGAGAGATGGGCGGAGCTATTTTTCAGGTCTCTGTAAGAATTACAGAAAAAGTTCCGACTTTGGCCGCTATCACATTGGCGGGATGTTCTGATTCACTCGAAAGAGATTTCCAGGATCGTATTTTCGCTTGAGCTCGACCAGCCGCGGGTATTTGTCGCCGTACGCCGCGCGGACCCGCTCCGGCCCTTCGTCCTCCAAATCGTTCACGTAGACGGCGCCGGTGGAGAATGGACGGAGCGCTTCGAAGAATTCGTCACCCCATACGCTCGCTGCAGCTCGTTCGCTGTCATGATCCCAGTAGGCTTGCACCCAATACTCATACCCGGTGCGTCGAAATCCGAATGCGTCGTCACGAGGCTTCGAGCACCACGGCCCGTGCCAGTACAGCATCGTGATACCGCTTGCCTGGCTCGGCGCGTTGGCCGAATGCCTCAGAATACTGTCGATGGTACCATCACTCAGGCGCTCGAAATGACCGGCGCGCCGCCGGCTTGCTGCGCCATGCGGCGGATTACTGGACGAGGCCTTCTGTTCTTCGAAATAATTACGGACCGCCATCGTGTTGTGAATCGAATTGAACGATTCCAACAGCGGCTGGATAACACGCTCGCCTTCTTCCGCGTCTCCCGGCCATACGACGCCAAGATCGAGCACGACTTCTCCCGACTGTCGAAATACAGACACGCTGAGGGACAGATCGTCGAGAATCTCACTCGCGTACTTATCGAGAAAGCCAAGTACTTCGCGGGCGCGGTCTAATGGATATCTCAAGTGACCCGATAAAACTGTGGCGACCGGATGCAGTTGCAATTCCAGCTCGGTGACCACTCCGAAATTCGCGCCGGCTCCGCGAATCGCCCAGAACAGGTCCTGGTTCTCCGCGAAAGATGCGTTCAAGACCCGCGCGTCAGCCGTGACGATTTCGGCGCTCGTCATATTGTCACACACAAAACCGAACTTCGGCGTGAGAACGCCCTCCCCTCCTGCCAATGCGTACCCGGTTACTCCCACCAGCGGACATGATCCCAATGGCGTCGCCAAACCGTATTGCCGACTCAGGTCGTCTATTTCTCCGCTCAACATGCCGCCCTTGATTCTGACGATTGCGCGAGCCTGATCGATCTCGGCTCCTTTCATAGGTGACAGGTCGACCACCAACGCGCCGTCACTCACCCCATGACCTGCGAAACTATGACCGCCGCTTCGCACCGCCAAGGGCAGCGACTCGATCCGCGCGAATTCGATCGCCGCGGCCACGTCGTCTCGATTGATGCATCGCGCGATTATCGCGGGATACTTGTCCACCGCGCGATTCCACACCTGCCGCGCGCGTGGATAGCTGCTTGAATGCGGCGAAATGATTTCTCCGCGGAACGAACGCTTGAGCTGGTCGAGATGCGACATGCGTCACGCGGTGAAACTCACCGCTATTGGATTGGTCCGGTTATCTTGCCATTCGCGAGCGCTCCGGAGTCGGGGCTATCTGCCATCGCATACACCGACGCCGCCAGATGCCGCCGCAATCGTTGATACTCGCTCGTCTTCCGGATTCCGACGATGAAATTGCGCGCCGATTCCGCCCTCACGATTTCTTTCTCTTTGATGTCGCGGATGACTTTGATCGCGCTGGGATCGCGTGGAGTCCTGGAAAAAGTTTCGAGCGCGCGCTGACTCAGCATCAGTTCGTCGTGCCAGGCACCTACCCGGTCCTGTACGCCTTTAAGCCAGTTGCTCGCGTTTTCGCGCTGATTGTCGGGATAGAATTTCTGGCTGAGGTCTATCGCGTATCTCAGCGTCTTGGCCTTGATGCGCACCCGGTGCAATTCGAGCGCCGCGGGATGCCCGGCAAAATCATCGATCGTTTCGTTCCATTTTTTCCAGCCGCGCTCGAGCAGAAGCCTGAGATTGTCCATCATGGATTCGGAGTGAACTCTCTTTCTGACGATCGCTTTTGCTCTTGCACCCGTAGCTCCGACTCTTAGCGATTTGGATTTTCGAAAAAACTTCTTCAGCGCGCGCGTACGCTGTTTCTCAGTCTTCTCGATCACCTGGAGCCAACATCGCCGCTCTCCGATGCTGCGGGCCGTTCGCCGGGCCTTTCTGAGTTCCGCGAGCATTACATCGCCGTCGCGCCACGCGCTCAACGCGTGCCGGAACTTCTGTAGTCGGCGGCGGATTTGTATCGTGCTGCGCGACGGCCGATGGATTCCGCACGCGTCTATGATCGTCTGAAGCTGACGAGTCTCCTTTCGGAAGTCGTGGATCGCCCCGCTACTTCGCTTCTCAACGACGTCCTTGAAGATCGATTTGAGCTTGCGCACGGACTGGCGGGCATCGCGCACAAATTCCTTCTCGAGTTCCTTTTCAGGGCGCAAATCACTCTACCTAATGCGATCTCTTCATTGCGGAATCCAGAGGGGCCCCGCGCTGAACAGGTGATCGACGATCCCTATCTGGTAAGCCAGGAACAGGCCGAAGCCGAAACTCAGCAGGCCGGAACCGGTGACAAGCGCCTGATGCATCCACGACGCTCGCCGCGACATCACCAGGAAAGGCGTGGCGATCGCCGTCGTGATGAGCGCCATTCCGAGTATCGTGCCGATGCAGAAAATCGCGAGGTACAGCGTCGCCCATAGCGGTTCGGGAATCGCGCTCAGGACCAACAGCGCAATCGCGGCGCTTCCTGCAAGTCCGTGGACCAAGCCGACTCCGAATGATCTCAGCAGCGGCCGGCGCGCAGCGAAGGACGGTAGTTGGTCGGCCGCGATGCGATGATCGCGATGCGTCTCCTCGTCCGCAGCCTCGTGAGCACTAAGATGAACGTGGGGATGCAAATGCGTCGAGCCGTCGTGAGCATGTGGATGCGAGTGGACGATCAAACCTCCAGGCTCCGACGAACTCCCGCGCATCCGAGCCGTCAGTTTGCGCATCAGGCTGGCGGCCGAGCCGACGCCGAGCAGAATCAGCACAACTGCGACTGCGAATTCCATCGACAGCCCGAGCCGCGTCGGGATCGCAATTTTGAAAACTATCATAGCGGCGCCCACCACGAGGACGGTCAGCGTGTGGCCGAGGCCCCAGACAATGCCGATGCGTGTGGCGGTCATCAGACGGCGTTCGCGGCTCAAGATCGTTGTGACCGCGATCACGTGATCAGGATCGGTAGCATGGCGCATCCCGAGCACGAGTCCGAGCAGCGCAATCGCAAGTGGCGCGGCATTGGCGGAGTTCATCTGGATGGTTCCCTCGGCGGTCTAGCCGCTCCGAAGCTAACCACACTATTGCGCACGAGCCAGTGCAGGCGCCACTAAAATTCGGAGTCTACAAAGCTTGCCTCAAAAATGGCCGAGGTTCCTACGATGCCGATGTCGGTTCGGAGCCGCGCCGGCGACTAAATTCTGTGCCGGCGCGCCGTCACTTGGATCATTGATTGACTGACGAACCGCTTGGGCTCGACTGACCAGCTGGCATTGGGTTGGTTGAGTTCGCGGTCGTGTCCGGCGCGCTCGATCTTGCGGTGCCGGCGTTGGAAGCTGACGGATTCATCGGGCTCCCGTTGTTACTATTATTAACGCCAGCCGATGGATTCGTCGCGCTGATGCCGGGGCCGTTTGGCACGTCCGACCCTGCCGGCCCCGGCACCGATCCGCCGAGCGGGCCCGAGCTGCCGGCTCCCATGCCGCTATCGGCGCCGGATCCACCTGCTCCTGCTCCCGCACCGCCCCCGCCACCGCCGGATCCCTTGGCAAAGGCGCTCGCAGTGAACGTCGCCATCGCGAGCGATAGCGTCGCACCAAGTAACATTGTCGATAGACTTTTCTTCATCGCTGCATCTCCTGTCATTCAAGGCGCTTTGGATTGGGAAGTCTTACCTTCTATGTGCTGTCGCGATGCGACGAGTTCGACGCGCGGCAATCGTCATGGCCGCAATGACAATCCGTCGCTCCCTCGTCGCGCGTGTCGGATTCGCACTCGTGCGAACAATATTGATTCCCTGGTTCTGCTTCGCAGGAACATGCTTCGTGTCGGCATTTCATGCTCTTTCACCTCGGTTGGGGACGGATGCTTGAATAAGCTGCAAATCTGCTGCCAGAGCGTGGCTCGGGCGGAAATTCTTTCAGGTTCTTTTTAAACGGCTCCGGAATTCGTTCAGCCCGTACTGAGGGTTCCCTAAGTCAGGTTCTGGCCCGCCTCTTGCGTTTAAAAGAGCCCGACGACCTGCCGGCTTTCATACGCGAGATGATCAAGTCGTTCGGCAGCAGCGCCGAGAAGCATTCCGCATCTCAAACTCAATGACACAAAGGTACTGCAGATAATTTCCGCACTGCGCAGGAGGATCGTGCGATGGCTAAACTTGAAACCCTGGATAACCTCGTCAAGATTTGCGTGGACAGCGCGGAGCGTTACCGGCGATCCGCGGCCGACGTCGGCAAGGAGAACCTTGTTCAATTCTTCAAGCGGCAGGAAACCGCTCGCAGGCGCCATGCCGACGAATTGAATCTCGAGCGCAAACGCCTGGGCGGTGAAGGTGAGGAGCCGGGCAAGGAATCCGGCAGCGTCGGCGGATTCATCGATCGGACCGCGATGGACTTGAGTGTCGTGATGAGTAAAGGCGATACCGGCGTCGTCGATTGGTGCCGGCAGGACATCAAGGACGTTATCGCCGAGTATCAAAAGGCCCTGCAGGAAGATTTTCCGGCCGCAACACACACGACGCTGGAACGACAGCTCGAAGAAAATCGCGCGACGCTGGCGGCACTCGAAAAGGTGTTACAACCTTACGGCGGGCCGCGCTCCTGAAGGACCACACCTGATTCATCGCGCGTTACCGCGCGCATCAATATCGGATAGGGATTGATCGCGTCACCCTCCCACCAGCTTTTGTCGGGGCCGAGCCGATGGATCGCGAAATGGAGTTGCGGAGCGTCGGGCGACGCATCTCCAGTCGTGCCGACGTAGCCAATCACCTCGCCGCGCGTGACCGGCATCCCCTCGCTGAGTCCGGCCGCATAACGATCCAGATGCGCGTAGTAGTAGCTGTAGTCTCCCGCGCAATCGAATTCGTAAATCGTTAAGCCTCCCGGGCGGCTTGGAAAGAACTTTCGAATGGATCCGTCGGTCACGGCGCGGACCGGCGTGCCTCGAGGGCGCATGATGTCGATCGCCAGGTGGCGATGCCCGTGGTGAATCTCATTGAAAGAATCGTAGATCTCCGACGGCTTGAGAGCATCTATCGGCGCGCCGATATCAAGGAGCGGAGTCTCGGTCGCTGTCAACAGACTTGGAAGGAACGCGGCGGTGCAGAGAATCAGTGCAACGCAGGCAACTAAATTGATGAGGTCGTGGAGGCGCCAGACCATACCTGATTGAGCAAGGTACGGTCCGGTCTAAGCCGGATTGCGAACCTCCGACGCCCTCAGGTGGCTGTCGGCAAAGTTGGTCATGATGAGATGTGTGAAGTATGTAAAAAGTCTGGGAAGATTTTTCATGAAAGTTCGATTTTCGAGCTGTTTCGAGCTCAAATTTCCTCCGATCTAATGCCACTTATATAAAGTTAACCATATCTATATGAACTATTACTTAGCTTAGCTATGACCTAGCCGTTTCATGGCACGTTTTCTGCTTGCACGTGACAGTCTTTTTCCGATCGACATTTTTTTAGGGGAGTCGAGGCTGTATGTCGGGGAGATTCGGATGCCGCTAGTCCGTCGGGCAAGTGCGGGCTTCATCTCGCTCATATTCGGGACCATCCGGACGAATCCTTTTTTCCGCTTTTCGAGACTGACATTGCGGAGCGTTACCGTTTGGTGGGCACCCACTCGTGCACGCCATGAGGACTTTTGAAGGAGCTATCAAAGTGGAACTGAATGATTCGACGCGCAAGTCGAGTGACTCTGACCAATTGGCGGACGGAGAGGCGGCCGCCGGGCAAAAGACCAACGGCAACAAATCCCGTCGAAACGGACACCACGGGGCCAACGAAAACGAAAAGACCGACGAACGTCGCTTCAGAAATTTGATCAAGGCGCTGTCGGCCGCGGGACGAGGCGATTTTTCGGTTCGCCTGCCGATATCGCACAAGGACAAACTGCTCGATCAGCTCGCGATGCGGTTCAACGCCGTGGTCGAGCGCAACGAAGCGATAACCCGCGAGATAATCCGCGTCGAGCAGGCGGTACGTCGCGAAGGACGTATGACAGAGCGCGCGGCCGTGAAAGATGCGGTGGGTGGATGGCAGGAAATTGAAGACTCGATCAACGCACTGATCGGAGGACTGGTTCAGCCGACCACTGAGGTCGCCCGCGTTATCGGTGCAGTCGCGCAAGGCGACTTGCGGCAGAAGATGGCGCTCGAGATAGACGGTCAGCCGGTCAAGGGTGAGTTCCTGCGGATCGGCACGACAGTCAACGCGATGGTCGATCAGTTGAGTTCGTTTGCCGACGAAGTAACGCGCGTCGCCAAGGAAGTCGGCACCGATGGAAAACTGGGCGGCCAGGCGCAGGTCAAAGGCGTGTCGGGCACCTGGAAGGATCTTACAGACAACGTGAACGTGCTGGCGCGCAACCTGACCGACCAGGTGCGTAACATCGCAACCGTCACAACGGCGGTCGCGAACGGCGACTTGTCGCAGAAAATCACCGTCGATGTTAAGGGCGAAATCCTCGAGCTGAAGAACACCATGAACACGATGGTGGATCAGCTGCGAGCGTTCTCCGCCGAAGTTACGCGCGTCGCGCGCGAGGTCGGCACCGAGGGCAAACTCGGCGGACAGGCGGAAGTCAAAGGCGTGTCGGGAGTGTGGAAGGACCTGACCGACAACGTGAATTTCATGGCGTCGAACCTGACGACCCAGGTGCGCGGCATCGTCAAAGTCGTGACCGCGGTCGCCAACGGCGACTTGTCGCAAAAACTGATCGTCGATGCGCGCGGAGAGATCGCGGCATTGGCCGACACCATCAACGGTATGACCGCGACGCTCGGGTTGTTCGCCGAGCAGGTCACGGACGTGGCGCGCACCGTCGGCGTGGAAGGAAAGCTTGGCGCGCAGGCGGAAGTTCCGGGTGTCGCGGGCACGTGGAAAGACCTGACCGACAACGTCAACCTGCTCGCGAACAATCTCACGGCGCAGGTCCGAAATATCGCAGAAGTTACGACCTCGGTTGCGAAAGGCGACCTGTCGAAAAAGATCACCGTCGACGCGAAAGGCGAAATCCTAGAGCTGAAGAACACGATGAACACGATGGTCGATCAGCTCAACTCGTTCGCATCCGAAGTCACGCGCGTCGCGCGCGAAGTCGGCACCGAGGGAAAACTCGGCGGGCAGGCGGAAGTGCGCGGCGTATCGGGCGTGTGGAAAGACCTGACCGACAACGTCAATTTCATGGCGTCGAACCTCACCACCCAGGTCAGAGGTATCGTCAGAGTCATCACGGCGGTCGCCAACGGCGACCTGTCTCCAAAACTGGAAGTCGCGGCGAAGGGCGAGATCGCCGCACTGGCCGACACGCTCAACAGCATGACGAAAACGCTGGCGATCTTTGCCGAGCAGGTCACCAGCGTCGCGAAAACGGTCGGCGTCGAAGGAAAACTCGGCGCGCAGGCCGAAGTGCCGAACGTCGCCGGCACGTGGAAGGATCTTACCGACAACGTCAACCTGCTCGCGAACAATCTGACCGCGCAGGTCCGAAACATCGCGGAAGTCACGACCGCGGTTGCGCGAGGCGACCTCTCGAAGAAAATTTCGGTCGACGTCAAAGGCGAAATTCTGCAGCTGAAGAACACCATGAACACGATGGTGGATCAGCTGCGATCGTTCGCGTCGGAAGTTACGCGCGTTGCCCGCGAAGTCGGCACCGAAGGAAAACTCGGCGGCCAGGCGGACGTGCAGGGCGTCGAAGGTATCTGGAAGGACCTGACCGACAACGTCAACGTGCTGGCCGGCAACCTGACCGACCAGGTCCGCGGTATCGTCAAGGTCGTCACCGCGGTCGCCAACGGCGATTTGTCAAAGAAGATCTCGGTCGACGTCAAAGGCGAAATTCTCGAACTGAAGAACACCATCAATACGCTGGTCGATCAGTTGAACTCGTTCAGCGCGGAAGTTACGCGCGTCGCGCGCGAAGTCGGCACGGAAGGAAAGCTCGGCGGCCAGGCGGAAGTCAAAGGCGTGTCAGGCGTCTGGAAAGACTTGACCGACAACGTGAATTTCATGGCGTCGAACCTCACGACCCAGGTCCGCGGCATCGTCAAGGTCGTGACCGCAGTCGCCAACGGCGACCTGAAGCAAAAGCTGGTCGTCGATGCGCGCGGCGAGGTCGAAGCGCTGGCCGTCACGATCAACAACATGACCGACACGCTGAGCACTTTCGCAGAGCAGGTCAGCACGGTGGCGCGCGAAGTCGGTGTGGAAGGAAAACTGGGAGGACAGGCGCGCGTCCCCGGCGTCGCGGGCACGTGGAAGGATCTCACCGATAACGTCAATTTCATGGCGTCGAACCTCACGACCCAGGTCCGCGGCATCGTCAAGGTCGTGACCGCAGTCGCCAACGGCGACCTGACGCAAAAGCTGATCGGGGTGGAAGCAAAGGGCGAGATCGCGGCGCTGGCCGACACTATCAACAGCATGACGGAGACTCTTGGAATCTTCGCCGACCAGGTCAGCACGGTGGCGCGCGAAGTCGGAATAGAAGGAAAACTGGGCGGTCAGGCCCGCGTGCCGGCGGCAGCTGGAACATGGCGCGACTTGACCGACAACGTGAACCAACTTGCAGGTAACCTGACCGCCCAGGTCCGCGCGATCTCCGACGTCGCGACCGCAGTTACCAAAGGCGACCTCACACGATCGATCAAAGTCGAAGCACTCGGCGAAGTCGCGGCGCTTTCCGACAACATCAACCAGATGATCGTGAACCTGAAGGAGACGACGCAGAAGAACCAGGAACAGGACTGGCTCAAGAGCAACCTGGCGAAATTTTCAAGCATGATGCAGGGCCAGAAAAACCTGCAGGCCGTGTCGCGAATGATCATGTCGGAGCTGACGCCGCTGGTCTCGGCGCATCAGGGCGCATTCTTCATGATGGATGCCGACGAGGGTGCTCCGATCCTGAAGCTGACCAACACGTACGCCTATCGGGAGCGCAAAGGCGTGGCGAATCGCTTCCGCATCGGCGAAGGGCTGGTTGGTCAATGCGCGCTCGAGAAGAAGAGCATCCTGCTGACCAACGCGCCGCACGACTACATCCATATCAGCTCGGGACTCGGCGAAGCGCCGCCGATCAACATCATCGTGTTGCCGATCCTGTTCGAGGGCGAGGTAAAAGCGGTAATCGAGCTGGCGTCATTCAACGCTTTCAGCTCGATCCACCAGATCTTCCTCGATCAGTTGAGCGAGAGCATCGGCGTCGTGCTCAACATGATCATGGCGAACATGCGTACCGAGGAATTGCTGCAGCAGTCGCAGGGCCTCACACAGGAATTGCAGAACCAGTCGAAAGAGCTGACCCATCAGCAGGAAACTCTCAAGAGCACCAACACGGCGCTCGAACGGCAGGCGCTGGAGCTCGAGGAAAAAGCCAAGCAGCTCGAGGAGCAGAACACCAAGGTCGAGATCAAGAACCGCGAAGTCGAGCAGGCGAGAAAGTCGCTCGAGGAGAAGGCGGAGCAACTCGCGCTCGTGTCGAAATACAAATCGGAGTTCCTCGCCAACATGTCACACGAGTTGCGCACGCCGCTTAACAGCCTGCTGATCCTCGCCAAGGTGTTGTCCGACAACAAGGAGGCGAACCTGTCGGAGAAGCAACTCGATTATGCGCGCACGATCTATACTTCCGGCTCCGACCTGTTGAAGCTGATCAGCGAGGTCCTGGATCTCTCGAAGGTCGAGGCGGGCAAGATGGCGATCGAGGTGCGTGAGGTCCCGACCGCCGAGCTGGTGGAGTTCGCGGAGCGCAGTTTCCGTGCGCTGGCGGAGGAAAAGGGTCTCGAGTTCTCGACCGAAGTGGCGCCGGGCATGGCGGAAGAGATTCGCACCGACCGCCAGCGGGTCGAGCAGGTGCTGAGAAACCTGCTGGCCAACGCGATCAAGTTCACGGAGAGCGGGTCCGTCAAATTCCGGATGGAGATGACTGAGCCGCGCCGCGAATTCGAAAGCGACGCGCTCAAGGGTTCAGGCAATATCCTGGCGCTATCGGTCATCGATACTGGAATTGGAATCGCGAAGAATAAACAGAGGCTGATTTTCGAGGCCTTCCAGCAAGCTGACGGCAGTACCAGCAGGCGCTACGGCGGCACCGGTCTCGGACTTTCTATCAGTCGCGAAATTGCGCGCGCGCTCGGCGGTGAAATCCACGTCGAAAGCAGTCCCGGAGAAGGCAGCACTTTCACGCTCTACATGCCGGTCAGGTACGGCAAGGAAGTCGAGGTTTTCGGGACGCGCGAAGATGACGGCGAGGCGCACGCGCGCTTGACCGATCAGATTCAGCAGAAAGTGGCGCAGACCACTGGCGCCGTGCGCGATTTCCTCGCTTCGGAGTCGGTGCTGTCGAGTGAAACGCTCGACAGCCTCAAGGGCAGGACCGTGCTTATCGTCGATGACGATCCGCGCAACATCTTCGCCGTCAGGAGCCTGCTCGAAGGTCACGGGATGAAGACGCTGACGGCGGAAAACGGCCGCGCCGGAATCGCGATGCTCGAGCGTCATCCTGAAATCGACATCGCTCTGATCGACATCATGATGCCCGAGATGGACGGGTACGAAACGATGCGCCTGATACGCGCGAATCCTGCGAAGCGCTGGCTGCCGATGATCGCGGTGACAGCGAAGGCGCTGCAGGAAGATCGCGAGCGATGCATGGCGGCGGGCGCGTCGGATTACCTGGCCAAGCCGATCGACGACGCGCAGCTGGTCGAGCTGATTCGAATCTGGTCGAGCGGTACGCCGATGCAAGCGTCGGTGTAAGAGAGGCGGACGGTTATCACGCGTAGTACAGCTGTTGAGGCCCCGGCTACGAAAATGAAACAACAAGAAGCATCGCAGATCGAGCGAGTACCGAGCGCGGCGACGAAGGCCAGCATCCTGCTGGTGGACGACCGCCCGGCAAATCTGCTGGCGCTCGAGGCAATCCTCGATCCACTGGATCAGCGGCTGGTGCGAGCGAGCTCGGGCGAAGAAGCGCTGGAGAAACTCGAGGGCGAGGAATTCGCGGTCATCCTGATGGACGTGCGCATGCCGGGCATGGATGGCCTCCGCACCGCCGAGGTGATCAGTCAGCGCGAGAGCGCCGCACGCGTCCCGATTATCTTTCTGACCGCGGTGCCGATCGGAAACGCCGATGTTGTGAGCGGCTACGAGCGCGGCGCCGTCGATTTTCTGCTCAAGCCGTTCGACCCGGAAATTCTGCGCTCGAAGGTGTCGGTCTTCGTTGACCTCTACCAGAAGGGGCAGATGGTCAAGCGGCAGGCCGGCCTGCTGCGTCAGCGCGATCGCGTGGCGTTTGAGCGTCGCAGCGAGTTGCGCTTCCGCTCGCTGATGGACGCGCTGCCGCAATGCGTATGGGTCGCGCGCGCCGATCTGACTTTCTACTACTGGAACAAGCGGGCGGTTGACTACATCGGAATGCCCGCTTCGGTTGCGGTAAACGCCGAGCGTCTATTTGAATTCGTGCATCCGGACGATCTCGATCTGATCAAATCGGAGTGGGCGCGATGCACCAGCAGTCAGCGCTCGGCTGAGGTGCAGGTTCGCCTGCGGCGGCATACCGACGGAGTCTACCGATGGTTTCTGCTGCGCGGAGTTCCGCAGCAGGATGAATCCGGGAAGTTGACCGGATGGATCGTCGCCGCAACCGACATCGATACGGAGCATCACGCATTGGAAGAGGCCGAAGACGCGAGCCGCATGAAAGAGGAATTTCTGGCGACCGTGTCGCACGAGCTGCGCAATCCGCTCAACGCGATCGTCGGATGGGTTCATCTGCTGCGCTCCGGAAGTCTCGACGCTACCAAGTCCTCGAAGGCGCTGGAGACGATCGAACGCAACGTGCATATGCAGACCGCGCTTATCGACGACATCCTCGACGTGTCGCGAATCATCCGCGGCAAGATCAACCTGACTTTCCGAACCGTCCGAATGGGCGCAGTGGTGGATGCTGCGCTTGCGTCGGTGCGCCCCACCGCCGATGCGAAAGGCGTCACCGTCGAATATGAGATGGCGACGGATTGCGACGAAATCAGCGGCGACGCGGATCGGCTCCAGCAGATTGTTTGGAACCTGCTGTCGAACGCGATCAAATTTACCCCGCGCGACGGCCGCGTGGTTGTTCGCCTCGAACATCATGGTGATGAAATCGAGTTGACCGTGCGCGATACGGGCAAAGGAATTTCCGCCGACTTCCTACCGTACGTGTTCGACCGGTTCAGCCAGGCCGACAGCGGCAGCACTCGCGCGCATGGCGGCCTGGGTCTGGGACTCGCGATCGTGCGTCATTTCGTCGAACTTCACGCGGGGACCGTCGAGGCCAGCAGCGCAGGTCCCGGTGAGGGCGCCACCCTCTCGGTGCGCCTCCCGATGCAACGCTCAAAGACGATGACCCCCGGCAACGATCACAGTCAGACCGCGGCGCATCCTCTGCGGCTCGAAGGCGTTTCGATATTGGTCGTTGACGACGAGCCCGATTCTCGCGAAGTGCTGGCCGAAATTCTTCGGAAGTATGGTGCGCAGACCCGGACCGCGGCGTCCGCTGACGCGGCGATGGCTGAAATTGCTCGTTCGACGCCGCAGGTCCTGTTGAGCGACATCGGCATGCCGATGGTCGACGGCTATCAGTTGATACGAACGATTCGCCAGCGCATTCCGAAAAGCGAGATGGTCGCGCTTGCGCTGACTGGCCTCAGCAGCGGCAAAGATAAAGAGCGCGCGATCACGGAGGGCTTTCAGCAATGCATCGTCAAGCCAATCGAGCCGGCGCGGTTGGTCGAAGCGATTGAGCGGCTGATTGTTTCGCGTCCAAATTCCGCGCCGTAGAACTTCGCGCGATCACTTCGTCGCGACCGGTTGATCCTGCCACAGCTTGATCCCGCCGAGCAGGCCCTCGGTATTGCTCACTACCCTGACGTTCGGCGGTAGCTTGAACTTGATCGTCGCCGCGTTGCCGCCGCCGATGTAAAGCCGGTCGTAGTTGAACGTTTTCGACAGCTCGTCAATCGCCTCGCGCAGGTTTTTGTTCCACTTCTTCTTGCCTTTCTTAAGAAACGCCTTGTTGCCGAGCTCGTCTTCGTAGGTCTTTCCGTTGCGAAACGGATGATGCCCCAGCTCGAGATGAATGCGATGCCCGTCGACAAAAAGCACCGATCCAAATCCCGTCCCGAGCGTGATCACGAGTTCATCGCCGTGGCCGGTCACGCATCCCAGGCCTTGCACGTCAGCGTCGTTGGCGATTCGGACCGGGCGCTTGAGCTTCTTTTGCAGCGCCGCCTCGAGCTTGAAGTTTTTCCATCCTTTGCCCAGGTTGGGCGCAGTGTAGACAACGCCGTTTTTGATCACGCCGGGAAATCCCACTGAGACCCGATCGAACGCGCCGGCCATCTTTGCAAGCTCTGCGATAATCGCGATCACTTTTTTCGGCGTCGCGTTGTGCGGCGTTTTGATCTTCTGCCGCTCTGTGATCATCTTGCCTTTTTCATCGAGTGCGGCGGCTTTGATTCCCGTTCCACCGACATCAACCGCGAGAGTGGTTATCGATTTGGGTACCGGCGCTTTCGGGACCGGTTTTCCCGCCGGGATCTTAGCAAGTTGTTCTTCCTTCATCGGTTCACTCTTGGCCTGCGTCGGGATTAAGGAGCTGGCAACGACGCGTGGATCAATCGTTGCTCGCAATTCGTTCGTTTATATATACCAATCCGCATCTACGCGCATTCCAGTGGCTCTGCCTATCTCGAAATGGTATTTCAGGCGTCGCGGATCGACCGGGATGCGTTCGTTTGGAATCTCGAATAGCAAATTACTTCGGGCTGGAACGGGCCGGCACAACGTTTAGACGCGAGGTGCTCGCCGGCATCACCACCTTCGTCACGATGTCATACATAATCGCGGTCAATCCGGCGATCCTGAAAGCAGCGGGCATCCCGGAAGGACCATCGATGGTCGCGACCGTGCTGACTGCGGTGGTCGGAACGCTCGTGATGGGCTTGTACGCGAATCGCCCGTTCGCGATCGCGCCGTATATGGGCGAGAACGCTTTCATCGCGTACACCGTCGTGAAGGTGCTCGGCTACAGTTGGCAGACCGCGCTGGCTGCGGTGTTCCTCGCGGGTGTGATGTTCACATTGCTAACTGTCGCCCGCGTGCGGCAGTGGATGGTCGAAGCGCTTCCGCCGGGCCTCAGCTACAGCTTCGGCGTAGGAATCGGATTGTTTCTCGCCTTCATCGGACTCAACGAATCCGGAATCGTCGCGATCGGCACGGCTGGCGCACCGGTCCGGCTGGGAAACTTCGCCGCGCCTTCCGTCGAGATCGCAATACTCAGCTTCGTGCTGATCGCCATCCTGATGGTGCGGCGCGTGCCGGGCGCAATCCTGCTGGGGATTTGGATCTCGGCTGCGATTGCATTCGTCACCGGCGTCGCGAAGCCACCGTCGCAATGGATCAGCATGCCGCCGAGTCCTGCGCCGATCATGCTGCAGATCGATCTGCGCGGTGCGTTGAGCGTCGGATTCTTCGGCGTGCTGCTCTCGATATTCGTGATGGCGTTGATCGATACGATGGGCTCGCTGATCGGAGTCTCCGCGCGCGCTGGATTTCTCGAGGCTGATGGCACGCTGCCTCAGATCGAACGCCCGATGCTGGCTGACGCGATCGCAACGATGTTCGCGGGCCTCGCGGGCACCACCACCTCGGGCGCGTATATCGAATCCGCCGCGGGCGTTCACGTCGGCGGACGCACGGGATTGACCGCGGCGGTAGTCGCTATCTTGTTCGCGATGTCGCTGTTCTTCGCGCCGCTGGTAGCGGCGATTCCATCCGCCGCGTACGCGCCGGCGCTGATTGTCGTTGGCGCGATGATGATGGCGCCAGTCGTGAAAATCAACTTCGATGACTACACCGAACTGATTCCTGCCTTCACGGTGATCGCCCTGATGAGCTTCACCTACAATATCGGCGTCGGTATCACCGCGGGATTGATTCTCTATCCGCTAGTCAAGCTCGTCGCCGGACGCGGTCGCGAGGTCCACGCTGGACTCTGGATGCTATGCGCGCTCTCGATCCTCTTCTACGTCTTTTATCCCTACGAATAGCGGCCTCTGTGGAAAAGTGGCTTGAGATTCTTCACGACGCCCCCAGTGTTGTTGTAGGCTGACCAGGTACTCCCAAGTGCGCGAACTCACGCCGTCGCGCGTGAGTGAGGGGTGAGAATGGCGATTTTCACCAAGCAGTTCGCGAACGCCGACCATTATGAAGAGTGGCTCCATGCGGCCGGCGGACGAATCACCGTGCTGGCTATCACGAAGGCGCCGACGCCGCTCGTTCGACTCAGCCGGCAGCGAGACCGGTCACGGTAAGATATCAGACCAACGATCGGGAGTTGGCGCCGGCCAAGAGCATGACGACGATGATCGCAGAGGTCGTCGTCATCGGCGCGCTTTTCTTCGCCCTTTTCCTGTACCTGATTTCAAAAATATAGACGACGAGCCGATGACGACGGATTGCTAGTCCGTTCGAACCCCTCCGGCCGGCGCGGGACTCAGCGAGCCCGGCGCACGCGCGATGTGGTCGGGCGTCAGGCGCAGCTTGCGAGTCTGCTCATTGAAGAGCTGCGAATAGACGCCGGCGCGCTTCACCAGCTCCGCATGTGAGCCAACCTCGACCACCACTCCGCGGTCGAGCACGACGATCACGTCGGCATCGACGGCGCTGGCGAGCCGATGCGCTATCAGGAACGAGGTCCGCCCCTTCATCAGGCGCCGCACCGCATCGTGAATCAGATTTTCCACTTCCGAATCGAGACCCGAGGTCGCTTCGTCGAGAATCAGGATCGGCGGATCTTTCAGAAACACACGCGCGAGCGCAAGCCGCTGGCGCTGCCCGGTCGATGGCCGCACTCCGCCCTCGCCTATCATCGTGTCGAGCTTGTCGGGCATCGATTCGACGAAGTCGCGGATGTTCGCCCGCTCGAGCGCGCGCCATACGTTTGCGTCCGGCGAGCCGGGTCGCCCGTACTGCACGTTCTCGCGAATCGACGCGCTGAACAGGATCGCATCCTGCGGCACGATCCCGATCGAATTGCGCAACGACTTGAGCGTCACTTTCGAAACGTCGGTGCCGTCGATCAGAATTCGGCCTGCTGCCAGTTCGTAGAAGCGCGGGATCAAGCTGGCGAGCGTGGTCTTGCCCGCGCCCGAGCGTCCGACCAGTGCTACCGTCGTCCCGCCGGGCACTACAAGGTTCACGTCGTCGAGAATGACGCACAGCGATCCGCCGTCGAGCGGCTTGTAGCCAAAGCGCACATGCTCGAGCTGTACCAGTCCGCTCTTTACTTTGAGCGCTGACGCACCAGGAACATCGTGCACCTCGGGTGTCTCGTCGAAGAACGCGAATATCCGCTCGATGGCTGCCAGAGCCGTCGCCACGATGACCGACAATTCGGAGAACCGTTGCAGCGGCAAGTAGAGCGCGGGCAGAAGACCGAAGAACGCGACCACGGTTCCGATGGTCATTTTGCCGTGCATGATCATCAGCGCGCCCGCCCAGATCACGATTAGCGGCGCGGCGCGCGAGATGAACTCGGTGAACATCTGATGGGTCGACGAGAGTTTCACGCTCTCGATAGTCAGGTCGTACATTTCGGTCGTGCGCTGATGGAACCGGCGCGCCTCGTCGGCCTCGCGCGCAAACGATTTCACCGTCGAGACTCCGGCGACGCGTTCCTGCAGCTCGCCCGAAAATTCCTCGACCACTTGTTGCAGGTCGTGGCTGGTCTCCTTGATTCGCGGCGACAGAATCCTTATCACCGCGATGTAAAATGGAACGATGATCAGCGAAATCCACGCCAGCCGCGGGTTCAGGTAGAACAGCAGCCAGATCACGAAACCGAGCGAGACGCCGTCCATCCAGATGTTGATCATCGCGGAGCCGACGAAGTTTTGCGCCATCGAGATGTCGGAAATGAATCGCGAAACAACCGCGCCCGATGTTGTGCGATCGAAAAACGAATGCGACAGGCGTTGCATGTGCAGATACAACGCGTAACGCAAGTCGAAAATCAGCCGATGACCCGCCATATTCGCCCAGTAGCTGCGGTAGTAAGTCGCGATTGCCTGGACTACGAACAGCGCGAACATCGCCGCGGTCAAAGCTTCGAGCTTGGCCGCCGATCCGACGCCGAGATGCAGCGTAGCGGCGATCGACAGGCACCATCCGTCGATCAGCGTGTTCAGATGCTCAGGATGCGGCTGCGGAACCAGCAGAACGTCGAAGACATATTTAAACGCGAGTGGGAACGCGAGCGGCAGCGTGAACTTCAGGATGCCCATGACGGAGCCGCCCGCCACCAGCCACAGATGCGGCCGCACGTAACCGAGAAAGCGCACGAGCGCAGTCGGCGGAACGATACGGTCGAAGACTCGTGCGAAAAAACCGCGACTACGTTGGTCGGGTTCGTCCGAAGCGCCAGTTGGCTCCCCGGGGGAACAATCCACCGTCTCCGGCGCGCCGGCGATTACTGCGGAACCACGATTTGGCATGCGGACAGTTTAGCAGCGCCGCAAGACGCAGAAAATACGCGCGCGATTGTCCCCGTCGATGCCCAGCCTTCGACTCAGCGAGACGTTCGGAGAACAGAGGCAGAATCTTGAATCGCGCGCGAAAAATGCGCGCTGTAAGCACCCTCACCCGCGCCTACGGCGCGGCCTCTCCCGCAACCAAGCGGGAGAGGCGGGTAATCAGTGGCGCGGAACGCTACATCCCAACCTGGACCCTCAGCTTCGTCCTCGCCCTGACAGGGCGAGGACACAGAAGATCCTAGGCGGCTGCGGAAATTCGATCGATCATCGCGGGAATCTTACTGCGCTTGCGGTGGCCCGCGAGGCCTGCCGCTGCGATTCGCTCCATGTACTCGCGCACCACCAGCCTGACGAACTTCGCCGTCGCGACGCGCCCCTTGTCGACTTGCGCCTTTTCGAGTCCGCCGCCGCATATGATGATCATCGGCTCCAGCAGCTCGGGACTGCCGAGCAGGCCAAACAGCACATGCTCAGTGTGATCAAGATAGCCCTCGATCGCGCTTGCTTCGAGCGGGCGATGTTGTAGATGGTACCGCAGTTGGCCGAGTCCATACGCAGTCTGGCGCGCGGCGTCCTGCATCGCATACCGCATCAGCGCGCGATCGACGTTGGTCGGTGAGAACGCGGCGACCTGCCGATACACCGCGAGCAGGAATCCGGCCAGCGAAAGATTGATCGACACAGAGCCCTGCGGAAACTGATCCGCCCACAGCCATTCCTTGAGTCCCTGCTCCGCCGTGGCACTCGCGCGCCCGAGTCCCGCACCACCGAACAGCGCGCGCTTGCGAAACACCTCGAACAGCCGCGATGCGTCGAGCATCTGCGCGCACATCCAGCTCTTCAGCTCGAGGAAGTCCTGGTTGATCATCGCAACCCATTTCGATGGGAAATCCATCGACACGATCTGGCATTCCTGCAGGAACGTGTAGAGCTGCGCGCACGCCATCTCGAGCTGAGGTGGCAGCGGATTCGCATGCAGTTCGTTCCACGGCACGTCGATCGCTGGCACCCATCGTCGCGCCTTGCTCTCCTCGTAAAGTTCCGCGACGTTGTCGGACCATACGTCTGACTTGCGATTTACGACGTAGCCCATGTCGGGGAGTTTTCCGACCTTCTCACTGCCGCGCGACACCATCGACTGACTGGTGCGGACGTCTTCGGGAATATTGGTGTAGCTGTAGCTGCCGACGTTCAGGTCCTGGTAGGTAAGTCCGCGCTTCGGATCCGACGCGCGACCTGCTATGCGCTCAGTCTTAGCCTCGTACCAATGCAGGCCTAAGTGTCCTTCCATCACCTTCTGGGCGGCTTGGAGAACAGTTTCGTCGACGGTGTAATCCTTGTCAGCGTAAAATGCCACTTAGTACTGCCTCGCTAGAACTTCCTGAGACTGCGGTGCGGTTCCGGCTAACCTAACCCCTACCCATAGTGTGAAGGGGAACCAGATTTTTGAAAAAGATCTAGTTCAACTTGATTCCAGCTGCTTCGGCTGCGGCCCGTCCCATCTCGTACATCATAAAGAGCTTTGAGCGATCGCGACGCTCTGGCATCCCGCACTTATCCAGCCGCTCGAAATGCTCTTGCATCTGCTTGAGATTGAACTGAGTGGTGACCTTAATGCCCTGCTCGATATTCTCTTTCTTGAGTCCGCCGCCGGCCAGGATGATGAATGCCTCGGTCAACTCAGTCGCTGCCGCGCCGGCAAACGAAATGTTCTCGGCTTCGTCCAGATGCGCGTGCAGCACTTCGCGCTTCTCGGGAAAATGCTCGAGCACGTACTTGAAATGCTGCATGCCGTAGCCGACGTGCCGCGCTTCATCCTGCATCACGAGCCGGAAAATCTTTTTGTCGACGTCAGTCGGAGAAAGGTACTCGCTGAAGCGGAACAGCGTGAGCACATTGCCCTCTGCCACAAGGTGCAAAGCGACTGACATCTCGCTGAACGAATCCGCGTCGCGCAGATGCTTGAGCGCCATCTCGTTGATCGGACTCGCCTGCATCAGGCCCCAACCAGTCGTGAGCGCGCGCTTGCGGAAAACTTCCGCGTGACGCGCTTCGTCCATCGCCTGCGCCGCGATAAACGAGCGCACTTCGATGAAATCCGGATTCAGCCGCGGCAGCCACATCGCCGGCGTATCGGTCGCGATCATTTCCACTTCGGTGAGGAACGTCATCAGCTGCGAGAGCGCCTTGCCGGTAACCTCCGGCAGCTCGACGCCGTCGAGCCGATCCCATGGGATGTCGGTAGTGGCGTTCCATTGACGCGACACCGCTTCCTCGTAGTAACTCTCGGTGTTGAACGCCCATAGCTCGCTCTTGCGCGAGACCCATGGCTGCGCATCGGGCACGCCGTCGGGAATCTCGGCGCCGCGCGGCGCATAGGATCGATTGTTACGAACCTTCTCGGGAATGTCGGTGTAACCATAGGTCCCGACGTTAAGGTCTCGATAGGTCAGTCCGCGGCGCGGGTTGGCTTCTTCGGGGCTGATTTTCTCAGTTGCCGATTTCATCCACGACAGGTCCATCTCCCCGGTCCTTATCGTGTATAGCCACTTGTCGATGAAGTCCTTGTCCTCGGTGAAGTTCGTGGTCGAAAGATATGCCATCGCTGCAGCGCCTCCGCGCCTTGGTTGAAACCTTTAAAAGCTGACTTCGAGTTTGCTCGACAGGTCGAAGAATTCCTGGATCGATTCCATGAACCGATAAAGTTTGTCGTGACCGTCGGGATCGTCGTAAACAATCTTCAAACGCTCGCCGAAATGCGCGAGCGTATTGATGTCGTGCGATGAGTCCGCCTCGCCGTTGCGCCGGATGTTCTCGATCATCTCGCGCCACACCCGCGACTCGCCTTCGATCTTGAAATCGACCTTCTTGAGATCGATCGCCGGCACTTCGCTGACGTTCTTGAGGTCGAAAACCTCGAACTCGAGGACGAAGTTGCGCGCCTTGCCGTTGACCCCGACGCTGACGCCGAAGGTCGTGTCGATAAACCCGAGCCGCCGGAATTTTTCCTCGTTCGCGGCCATCTGCGCCTTGAGCGCCTCGAAATATTCGGTTGAAGGAAAGCTAATCGCCATAAGTCGATGAACCCTGCCGGTCTCCCAATAAATTGATCAATGCTGAATGAATTTACGGTTAAACGACCGAACAAGGCAACCCCGCGGGATGCGGGGGTCGGCGTGCGCGCGAGTATGGCCGGAGGTCAGCGGCCGGGTTGCTTCGCGAAATGCGGAAGCACTTCTGACGCGAACAGATCGAGCGAATGGCGTGACTGCTCGTAGCTCAGGCTGCCCCACGCAAACGACAGCACCAGGTAGTTGGATTCGCTTTCGCTGAAGTAGGTCGCAATCTTTTCGCGCACGGACTTCGGAGATCCGACTATCGCCGCGTCGGCCGATCGCGCACGCATGAGATCGTCGGTAAACAGCGTCGGAACCGTGCCGAAATCGCGCCACAGTTTCACGATGTTGCTGTAGTACACTCGATAAGCGGGAATCGCGATTTCCTCGGCCTGCTTGTCCGAATCCGCAACGAAGAAGTGCCGGACGGCGCCCATCTTCGGCTCTTTGATCTGAGGATTAAGATTATCGGGATGGTCGCGAAATGTTTCCAACAGGCTGCGATACGCTTGCAAAGTTCCCCTGACGATCGCATTGGGGCCGCCGGTCACGATCTGCATTCGATGGCGCGCGGCTAGCGCCAGGCCGTCGGGGGTCGACGCTCCATACCAGAACGGCGGATTTGGTTTCTGCTTGGGCGCAAGTTCGATCGGCGCGCCGGTAAACTTATAGCGGTCGCCGCGATGCGTAATTTTACGATCGCGCAGACCCTCGACGATCACCTTGAGCGACTCCTCGAAGATCGCGCGCGACTCGAGGAAGTTCACATTGAAATATGCGAGTTCGTAGGGAGAAACGCCGCGACCGACGCCTACCTCGAGCCGCCCGCCGCTCAGCTGATCGAGCATGCATATCTCCTCGACCAGCCGCATCGGATGATACAGCGGCAGCAGATATACCAACGGCCCCATGTGAATTTTGCGCGTGCGCATCGCGACCGCAGCAAGAAACACACTCGGCGAAGGGCTCATCCCGAGCGGCGTCGCGTGATGCTCGGCGAGGTGGTAGCAGAAAATCCCTGCCCGATCCGCGGCCTCGATCAGTTGCAGACGCTCCTCGTATAGCTGATCTAGCGGAACGTCGCGGCGCTCCAGGTGATCGAAGATTCCGAAGGCAACTTCCATACAGCAGGCTCCTCAGCCGGTTATAGCGACGGCATGCGGACGACACTGAAAAACTGAAAACTAGCAGGCCCGCGTCGAATTCTCGATCAGAATGAGGGGGCACCCTGAAAAAAAAGTAACTGCGGAAACGAGTACGAGCTACCGTGCCGATGCTTGCTTGGTGGCGCCGCCGTTGGCCAGCTCGTCGTCGATCAGCTCTTCGAACTTCGGAATCGGCTGCGCTCCGGTGAGCGGCCGGCCGTCAATAAAAAACGCTGGCGTCCCGTCCACACCGATCTTCTCACCGGTCGCCTGATCTCTTTTAATCTGGCTCTCGTATTTGCCCTTGTCGAAGCAGGCGTCGAACTGCGTCGTATTCATTCCGAGCGTCTTGGCGGTCGCCTTCAAATCCGCCGGCGCCAGCTTGCCCTGATTGGCGAACAGCGAATCGTGGAATTGCCAGAACTTGCCCTGATCGTTGGCACATCGCGCGGCCTCCGCGGCATCCAGCGCATGCGAATGGAACGAGAGCGGGAAGTCCATGTGCACGAGGCGAATCTTGTCGCCATATTTCGTTCGCAACTCCTTCAGTGTAGCTTCCGTCGCCTTGCAGAACGGGCACTGAAAGTCGGTGAACTCGACGATCGTCACGGGCGCATCCTTGGCGCCGAGTTCTGGATGCCCGCTGCTGTTCACCGCGACGCGCTTTGGCTCGAGCATAATCTTTACCGGCGCATCCTTGCGCAGACGCTCGAGCAGCGCCTGGCGGTTCATCATCGTCATCAACTGCGGTTTGATCGTATCGAACGGCGCGGTACCGGCGCCCTTGTTCTGATCATAGAACTTCTTGGCGGCGGCTTCCGTCACGGCAGATTTGCCGGTGGACTCCTTCTTGAGATAGTCATCGACGCTCAGCTTGTCGCGCTGGGCGGCCTGCTCAATCAGGTAGTCGTTGGTCATCGACTCTAGCGTCTGCCGCCTGAGCTCGAATGATTTGTCGGCGATTAATTGATCGACTCGCTTTTCGAGCATCGCGCGCATCTGCTCGACCTGCGGCTTGACCTTCGCGTCGAGATCCTTCTCGGTGATCTTGTGATCGCCGACCGTGGCAACCACCGCGTTGGGGTCGTCGGCCCATACTGCATGCGTGGCAATTGCCGCGCACACAAATGCGACTGCGGCAACAGTGGGAACGATACGCCATGTGGATTGAAGGCGATTTCGCCCCGACGGATTCGTGTTCACTAGCATCGGATAATGTTCGAACTCCTCATTGGTGATAACCGCCGCATATTAACATGCGACGGGGGGTGCTGTCGCGATGCGAAAAAGATGCATTTGCCCGGATCGGCGCGAGTCCGCTACCCTGCCATTTACTTTGAAAGCAAATCTCGCAGCCACTATCGCGGTACTCGCGCTCGCTCTGCTGATCCTCCCGGTGGAGGGCAGTGCCGCCGGCAACGACAAACTAAACGTTTTTGTGGATTGTCATTGTTCCGATGCGGTCGGCGGCCAGTTCTGTTCCGACCTCAAGGACAAAGTTAAGGACTCGGAAGCGTATCGCCTCGTCGACCATCCGGACGGTTTCGGAATCGCCGTGCATCTGTGGTGCATGGATTTGTTCACCGGCCTTCCGGGCATCGACAGCAAGCTCTCCGGCACGATGTCCGCGGTGTCGGTCGCGTTCACAATCTTTGCTGACCGGCTGCCGGGCGAAGTATATGAAGATTCGTCAGTGTTTCGAGTCGGCAAAGATGCCGCCGACGAGATGTCGCAGAGAATCCTGTCGGCCGTGGGTCAGCTCTACACTGCCAACAAAACGGTTTTCGAACACATGCGCGTGAGTCCGACGCCCGTAGCAACTCCGACCCAGGAGATTATCCAGTAAGACTCAGCGTCGATTTGCAGGCTTCGGCCGGTTGACTGGTGGTGAGATCAGCGCGCGCGTTCGAACCCGACGACGTCGATTCGGAAACCTTCTCCGCGGCTCAACAGATCAGCGCAAACACTGCGACCAAATAGCCGGGACAGCGGCGCCTGGCGGTTTCGGGCAACGAAGATTCGGCCGACTCGAGATTGCCGCGCGAACTGGATCAGTTCGCCGACCCGGTCGGACGATTCGAGCCATACGATCTTCGCGCCCAGGTAGCCGGCGAGGATGGCGTCGTCGATCAGGGTATGAACCTGAGACTTTCCGGGTCGAGCGTGCGGCGAATCGACAAAAGCGACGTAGAACTCGCCACTGTGTTCGCGCGCTGCCGCCTGGGCTTTGCGCAAGAGTTCGCCGTTGCCGGAACCGCGGACAGTCAGACAGGCCATCACGGGTGTCTTCGGTGATTGGTCGCGAACCGGAGCCGCCGCCGGCACACGACCCTACACCAGTCGAAGATGCGGCCGAGTAATCGAGGCGGCCTGCGGCTTCGATTTGAATGGGGCGAGGCCAGCCATACCTGGCAGTTCAGCATCAAGCGTGCCGCAGCAGATTGTGCCGCAGAGCAACGATTTTCTGGCGTGCACGGCTGCAACATTTCAATTTGCCGAGTTCAGCTCACTTCATTTTGAAATGCTCGACACGCGATGGAATCCTCAAGGCTCATTTTCTCCTTGAGTTTGCTCGATAAATTTCGGCACCGGACGTGTGATTCCCGGGTATGCTCATGGCGCGTCTGGGCACGATTAATGCGGTCGTGTTTAGGCGTGAAATCGCGCCGGGAACCACAGTCGAGTTCCAGGCGTTCAAGGAAGGCCGGATATTCTTTTAGTCGCTAAAATGAACAAGCGGGCGGGGCAGGAGAAACAACCACGGAAAAAACGACGTTGACTCAATTCCAAGGCTCGCAGGGACGGTTCCATCTGATTGACGCTTTGAAGGCTCAGCCTCTGGTCGGCGACGAGGGCCTGGCGATTCAATTGGCGAAGCTGGTGAAGTTGGAGGAGGTCTCCGCGGGCACGAATCTGATCAAGCAGGGGGCGTCTGATACCGATCTATTTTTGATTCTGAGCGGCGCGTTTTCGGTCGTGATAGACGGACGCATGGTGGCTCGCAGGAATGCCGGCGAGCAGGTCGGAGAAATGGCCGTCGTCGACCCGCGCACGCCACGAACGGCTTCGGTAACCGCGATTTCCGATTCGGTCGTCGCCAGGATTTCGGAAGCGGATTTTTCGGCGCTGGCCGAAAGGTTTCCACAGCTCTGGCGTAGAATCGCGCTCGAGTTGGTGACTCGCCTGCGCAACGAAACCCCGGGCGATCGGAACGGAGTGAAAAACGGGCGGGCCGCTTAGCGCTTGAAGCCCGGGACCTGCTAGGACGCCGCGCTCTGCGCTGCGCGACCGCGGCTCCGACGCCCACGACTGGCAAGACTGCGTATAGCATCGACCAGTTTCGAGATATAGCCATCAAGCCGGCTTTCGCGTGGAACTTCGTGAGCCAGGTACTCGAGTACCTCGAAGGCCGGACAGGGTCCCCGATGGAAGGTGACTATGCGCTTGGAATTCTCGGGCTCAGCCAAATGCCTGCCGAGCCCGTCCAACGCGATGATTGAGCCGCGCGAATCGTTGATCCGAAAAATCCACTTACAGCGGACGCAAGTATAAAGATAAGGCTGCGGGCCGGCCGTTTCCTGCCTATCCAGTGTCTCAATCGCGAACTGATGGCGCGCTTCACTCGCGGTGTACGCCGGCTCCCTCGTGGTGCGATCTCCGCCTTCCGGCGTCGCAGACAATTGAACGGCTTGAACAGGGCTGCCGAACGCAGCAAACAGTCCCATCTGATGCAGTGTCACTGTGGAGTCTGTTCGAACCCACACGGGCACAAGGACTCCGTGACTTCGGTTTCCACGGTACGCGTCGTATCGTAGCGGTGTCGTGGGCGCGACGGTCTTTCGTCGTCGTCGCGGCTTCGGGGCGCGGCCTCGAGCGCCGAGATGTACCGACTTTGAAGCGCCGCGGGCGTTCGACTTCGGTCGCGGTTCCAAGGCCGCGACTTCGATCAGGGGAACGGCCAAACGGGACGGAGACACCGGAGCTTCGAAGGTTGGAGCGTAAACAAGACGGCGGCGCTAGGCTGTGGCGCGATGAAATGGGGCGCGGCACCCGTGAACACGCGGTAGTGGTCGCGGCTCACTGGTGAGCACGCGGTGGTGGCTTGATACCTTTGTTACCTGATACCTACCCCCTAAAGAGTGTATGTATGAAAAAACATATGTTTTTAAATAGTAGTATTTTCTTATATAGACTTTATAAGTAAGGTATCATGGTATCAAAGATATCAAGTCCTTATTTCATAAGGGTTTTTCGTGATATCTTTGATACCTTCGACACCACTTTTGTGATTTTTCACTCTAACTCGGGAGAGTCATGTTTTGTGAGCCACTCTTAATGACTTATTGTTAACTCCAGTTAGCCTCGTGTCAAGCGCCAGAGGGTTCGACATATCCCCACTGTCCTCGAAATGGATGATACTTTGGATGAGCATTTGTTCGCACCGTGTCATGCGCCCTCAACCGGAAAGATTTTCGGCCCGTCATTCTTGAAATGCCGTTGATATTCGTAGGCGAGCTGATGGAGGTCGGCCCTGCGCCACGCGTCGAAGTTGGTAATAACCCACACATGCTTTCGCGCACCGTAGCCGTTGGGCACGAGTACAGGCTTTCCTTTACCGTCGGCTGCTCTATAAATCTTGCGCGTGCTGCGCAGCGCGTTCCCGAGCGCGTGCTCCGTTGGGCTGTTGTGTTTGTAGCTGCTTGTAAAACGCTTCATGATCTGGTCGAGGTCCCAGAGGTCAATTTGTCGCGGCTTTAGCTCCGACTGCTTCATCTCAAACAACATCCCATAAGGGTCATCGACGACCGCTTCCGCGAATCTCCGCATGTCGGTCATCCCGGCGTCCGCCAGCTCGCGCCGAGCCTCGGTCATGGGCGCAGTGTTAGGAGTGAACGAACGCAAAATTTTATAGTCGAGTAACCAGCGCAGCAATTTCGCGGCGCCGCCATGGTTGAGCCATCCGAAGAACCTTCCGACCTCGCTCTTTGTGAGCATGAGGGCCCGCGAATCGTGCACAAAGTAACGGTTCTCACTCTCATCGATCAGCAGCGGGTCAGGATGATTCGAGGTTATGTACAGGTGTGCGCAGTTTCGAACCCACAGCTGCAGGCCATACTTGTTGTTGATAAGCGTCTGGTCGGTGGTCATCGCGTTCTTCAGCTTGTCGGCGTCGTGGCGCTTGTCGGTCGAAGCGATTTCCTCGCACGAAATAAATTGTTTGTCGGCGCGCCAGCCGTTGTACTTGTCGAACAGCTCATCAGGCCCAATCTGTTTGTAGTTCTCGCCATAGATGACCCCCATGGTCGTACCGATCAAGCTCTTCCCGATCCAATGGTTGCCAGTGACACAGATAGCCGTGCGCATATGAACGCCAGGATTTTGCAGCGGATACGCGAACCATGACAACAACCAGTCACGATGTTTCTCCGAAATGCCATCGAAGACGTGGTCGATGAGCCAAAGAAATGGCGCTACGTCGTCATCGGAAACTTCGGCCGCGGGTTCGACCCCGAGACCGCGATAGCGGTTGTAGAAGCGCTCGACCTTGCCGTTCTCACATTTTTCATGGATCGGGTAAGACCAACCCGGCTCGTACACGATTTCTTCAAGCACCTTGCGGTTCGGCCATTTCAGCCACTCGGTACCGCCGTTTAAATCGAGATCCTCTACTAGAATCCGGCGGTCGGTGACTTCAACGCCCGTGAACTGGCTCGACGTCATTGCCTCACCATCGCGCAAGCACAAAATCCGTCCCTTAGGTTTGCGCAAAACGGCATACTCTTCATTGAGCTGCAGCCGCACGTCGTCGAATCCCTCCTGCAAAATTTGTAGATGCTTTTTTTCAACTTCGTGGTCAAGCGTCGAGACTCTTATTCCGAGACGCTTGGCCTCCGCCTTGCGAACGCGGTCGTACTCGGTGTGAATCAAGAGAGCCAGGCGCATGATCGTTTCAGTCTGCGATTCCGTGAACGCGGGCGCGGTTTCGGCCGCCGTTTTGATTTCATGTTCTGACGCGCTCATCGCATAGCCCTCTCAATCCGAGCCCGTTTCTTCGCAGGGCGTCGTTTCCGAAGCCCTTCCCGCAGCACATCGTTCCAATCTTTTTTATCCGGCGCTTGCATGATGCGCGCGATGCGGCCCTCGCAAACTAAGCGCGCCGCCAGCGCGCGCGCCGCCGTTCGGCCCGGCCCGTCGCCGTCGGCTGCGATCACCACTTCGTGGACCTCGTCCGGCAGCACGATATTTTTAATTCCTGAGGTCGATAGCGCGGCCCAGGTGGGCAGGCCGGTCGACTGCATCACTGACAAGCCGGTCTCGATACCTTCGGCGACCGCGATCTTCTTTGCGACCGGGCCGAGCCGGACGGCGCCTCCTTTGCACGGGCCGAGCATCAATTTGTCGGTTACAAGATGAGGCTTGAAGAACGTGCGATGAACCGCGACGATTTCGCCGTGCACGTTCTGCACCGCGGCGACCATCGCGGGTCCGAACCAGCCGTCCGGGTGTCGCAACCATTCGTGCGATCGTAAGCACTCCGGGGGCGGCAGCGTGATGCCACGCTCGCGGAAATAGGCTTGAATCAAGTTGTCTGCAGGTATGGTTTCACGCCAAATGCGCAGCGCAATTTTGGAATTCCGCTCGGCATCGGCGCGTTCGCGCGGGTCGACGTCGACGCGAACAGCTGGTGCGTCGGCGCTCGCACCAACTTCGCGTTGGCGCTCCCTGATCGCGGTCATAATCTCCTCGAAGGAGCAGTCCGCGAAGCAGTGCGCCAGCAATCGGCCGCCGTCACCGAGAGAGATTGAAAGCGATGGCCGCGTGTCATCATGCGCCGGGCACAATGCGGAATAGCCGCCGCCCGATTTTTTCACGCCCTCGAGCACATCGAGCGCGGCCTGCAGCTCGCGCCGGTTGGCCGATGAAATCGTTTTTGATGATGATGCCGAAGCTGCAGCCTTCCGCTGGGCTCGTTCTTCAGCTGCGGCCTTCTTCTGCCTGGCCAGCGTTCTCCGCTCCAACTCCTCACGTTCAATTCGCAGCTCCTGCTCATGCTCCCATTTGAGATAAGCTGCAGCCGCTTCAGGTTGTGACCAGGCAGCATTAGGTCGGGTAAATTTCTTAACGAACGACGACGGCTTCGGTTCGGGGCTCTTGAACGGGCTCATCGTGCGCGCTCCTGTTCAACGCGGCACGGGCAGGTCGGGCGCGGCGGGCGCAAGTGGAGAGCGAACAGAGCTTTACTTAGAAGCGCTCGATTGGTTAATCTGTTCATCGGTGGTTTGGTCCTCTGTCCTTGATGCGCCTCGCAGTTCGAAGCTGCGGGGCGCTGCCGTTTCAATCCTGTTATCTGTAAACTGACAGACCATGATGCTTAGACTACTTGTCCATTTCGCCGAGTTCGCCTGCGCATCGCGACGCCGGTCGGAGATTCACGCGCGGCGAGCCAGGACTCGACCGTCGAACGTCTCCACAGAAAAAGGCGGCCGAGTTTGATATGCGGCGGAAACTGACCCTCGTGGATGCGTCGTAAGATGGTTTTTTTCGCGACGTGGAACTCGCCCGCGATCTGGTCGAGCGTCAGATAAGAGCCCGGTGGGTCGAGCATTGCCGCGCTCACCGCGAAGCCCGCCGTTCGGCGTCATCGTCGACGATGCGGATTTTCGTCGGCAGCCGGGCGTCGAGCGCCTCGGCGACGATTTCGCGGATCGTAGTCCCGGTGTTCAGTGATTCGAGACGTAGGCGCTTGAGCAGGTCGGCCTCGAGCTTGACTGCAAACTGCTGTTCAATTTTCTTTGATGTTCGCATTTTCTTAACCTCCAAAACGAAAAAGGCGCGACACCTTCCAAAGGAAAGCATCGCGCCTTGGCCTGTCGACCTTATGTGTAACTGCCCAGCACAGGGCCTTATCCCCGACCAAATTCTGGCGCAGAGTCGGGGGGCCTGGGACCCATCGCAGACGCTTCCGCGGCTGCTTTGTAGGGTCAATTAAAAGTTAAGCATCCTTTTTAATTATGCACGGGGTGGGCGCCGTTCGTGTTCGCCGTCGTCGGCGCCAGCCCCGCACCGATCAATCTCGCCGCGTCGGCGGCGACCTTGTTGTCGCCATGCCCGTATCGCGAAGTCATATATGCGCTCGAATGCCCGACCAGCTGGCCCACCGTGTAGATCGGCACGCCCGCATTGAGGCCGCGGCTGACGAAAACATGCCGAAGGTCGTGCAGCCGGAATCGCGTCAAGCCCGCCTCATCGCGCACCGCGCGCCACAGTCCATTTACGTCCTTCAGCGGCGTGCCAGCGCGACGGGCGGAGAGCACGAACCGGCTTTTTCCGTTCTTCGCGTGCAGCTGTCGCAATAGGTCGAGCACCTTCGGATCGGCCAGAGGAAACGCGCGATCCTTTTTTTGTTTCGCCCTCGCCGCCGGTAACAACCAGACCGGATGTGCGCCGAACAAGTCGTCAATCTCCGACCATTCCATCCTCAAAATTTCGTTCTTTCTCGCGCCGGACAAAAGCATCAACCGGATCGCATCGGCTGACGGCTGGCCCGCTCGCGCATCGAGCGCGGCGTGCAAAGCGTCGATTTGTTTTTGCGTCGGCACGATTACCTTGCGCGGCGCCTCTGCATTATCGACGAGGATGCCCTTGATTCGTCTGGCCGGATTCACGCTCGCATCGGACAAGCCGATACCGTTCGCAATCCCGAAGTTGAAGATCGTGCTCAAGAACGAGCGGCAACGGTTCGCAGCGACAGGTGTCTTCCTCAGCGCGTGCATGATTGTCACCACGTCCCGGCGCGTCACTTCGCGAACCTTCTTGTCGCCGAGCCCCAACGCGTTCACCTTGTCCAGACTGGCGCGCGCGCTGATCAGCGTGTTCGGGCGCAAGGCGCGTTCGGCATATTCCTTGAACCAGCGGTCCGCCAGATGCTGAACAGAAGGGTCGGCGTCGGGGTCTTTCGCGCGGCGCTCCGCTTCTCGCTTCGCGGTTGCCGCCGCTTCGCGTTCACTCTTCATGTCAAAAGGATCGACGCCCTGCGCGACCAGACCCTGCAGGCGCTTCGCTTCGTTGACCGCGGCCTTGAGCGTGAGGACGTGTCTCGCAGCAAGGGTGTACCGGCGCTGACGACCAGCGCAGGAATAGTCGAGTGTCCATGACCGCGCGTTTTGCGCCGTCACGCGCAGACCCAAGCCTCGGATCGGGGTGTCGCGGTAGATGACGCTGCCGGTTTGGGGCGCGGGCAGGCTGTCGATGTTTTTTTCGGTGACTCGCGGCGCCGAGGATTTGGACTTGCGCTCGAGCTCCGTCGCCTTCTGACGGGCGACTGCCCGCTCGCCTTCGAACGCCGCGGGGTCGTTGGCAAGCGCGAGCACCTTTCTGATTGTCGACTCCGGTCCAGACACTGCTACGACACGCCCGATTTTGGTCGATCTGGACGGCCTCTCCGTCGGTTTTTCATTCATAGTCAAAAACTCCCCGTCGGCTCCGTGTCGTACCTGTGTCGTAGCTCGGAGCGTTCGACATGGTTCGAGTGTCCGCCAAAGGGCGCGAGAATGCAATCGGGTAAAATGGCCCTGAACCCGCGAAACCGCGCATGTTTTCGCGGATCGACGCGATTTCCCCGCTCCCGCAAGGCTTTCGAGCTGGTCGCCCAGACCGGGAATTTTACCACTTTTCAATGATGCAGTGTCATAAATGAAATCTCGTCGACCTTTGCCCCAAAGAAGCGATTCGGAATGCCTAACTCAATTTCTCGATTCGGCTTCATAGGGCTTCGATAAGCCTGACTACCGCTCGTCAGTCGACCATGTAGTACAGCAAATCCCACGCCAGTTCTCGCACTCGACCCGATCCACTTCGACCTTCGCTCCTACCAAACAAAAAATCTTTACCTGTCAGCAAAATACGGATTCGCAAGCGCCGGAGTCCGCCGATTTCCGATTGCGGATATCGAGGATGTAGTTGTCTGTTCGCGCGTCCAGATCAGCGTTTCTAGAAGTTTCGATTTGGCATATGTTCTCTAACCGGAAGGCGTGCGGAATTCCCGGATAGAGCTCTCGACGGCGCAACGACGTTCGGCTCTTCAAAGAAGCTTTGGATTCCAATAGCTTTCTAGGTCGCGCGAGAGTGGCGGAATGGCAGACGCGCCGGACTTAGGATCCGGTGCCGCAAGGCGTGGGGGTTCAAGTCCCCCCTCTCGCACCATCTCTTTTAGACCAAGTATTATAAGGGTTTTTGAGAAATTTGGGCGAGGCGCCCCTCGCCGGGCACGATGCTCGGCACTCTATTTTTGTCCACTTTTTGCCCACTTTTTTTCGGTTCGGTCTTAAGCAGGTTTCGGACGACGCTCGCCATAGCCGTCGTCTTGGTCGCGCGGAACCAATGCGCGTAGACGTTTAGGGTGATGGCCGGCGAGCTGTGACCAAGGATGGATTGTACTTCTGTGACGGGGCTGCCTGCGGCAATCAGAGCCGACGCGAACGAGTGCCGTAGACTGTGCATGTTGACGCGCCGGAGCCCAGCCCTGCGAAGTGCCGGCCACAGATCGCGCCGGAGGGCTACGGACCGCCGCAGTGGCTTCCCCTCCGGATTCGGGAAGACAAGCTCATGAGCGCCCGGAGGGCATTGTAGCTGCCATTTTTTGAGCAGGGAGGCGAGTTCGGGAGGGATGGATATCATTCGATGTCCGGATTTTGTCTTGGGCGGATAGAAGCGCGGGCGCACATCCTCGCCATGAACGCGCGTCCAGGAGAGGGAACGCCGGACAAAAATCTTTGGCTCTGGTCCGCCGAGCTGGCAATCGGACCAGCGCAAGGCCAGCGCCTCTCCGGAGCGCAGGCCCGTTGCGGCAAGAAACGTGAGGAGAGTTTTGTAGAGGCCGGGATCGGCGTTGCCGAGCATGACGCTGATTTCTTCCGGCGATAGAACCGTCTCAGGGGTTGCCTGGTCGGCTTGGATATCTTCGCCGCCGTTGAGTTCTCGGTCTCCCGCGAAGGCGCGTTCGACGCGGTCGGCGGGATTGGCGAGCCGCTCTACGTCCAAGCCGCCGTGAAAGACCGGCGGCGGTATCGGTATTACGTATCACGAGCGCTGGTCAGAGGTTCCGAGGTTGAGGGACAACGTGGATAGCGGGTGCCGGGACCGGAACTGGAGCGAGCTGTCGCGATCGCTGCGCGGAACATTCTGGACGGCAATGCGGCTATTCTTGAGGCACTGCAGGTTGCCGGAATGGGAGATGCCGATTTCAATTCGGTCTTTGGATTGGTGGCTGAATGGAGCGATTCGGAACTCGCGGGAGCACGCGATTCCGCACTCCCGCCCCTCTATTAGCCACCAGATATGCACCTGTGATAATTGTGTCTTATCACATCTGCATCTCCGCTCAGTCCATCGACATGTTCGCGTAGAGGAGTGCTGATCGCCGCGCCGCCATCTACAGCCCGACACATATAGTCGACTCGCCGAGGACTTCACCATGGAAAACGCCGGCAATTTCTTTTGGCAGTTACTCTGGTTTTTTTTCATGATGTCCGCGCTGCAACCCATTATACAGCAGCACGTGCTGGAAGCGGCGCGCCGCCGCAGACTCGCGAGCTTTGAACGAAAGCGGAACTCGCGCGTGATCGCGATGGTCCATCGCCAGGAGACCATGCGTTTCCTGGGGTTTCCTGTTGTCCGCTATATCGACATTAACGATTCCGAAGAGATCCTGCGTGCTATTCGCCTGACGGATCGCGATGTGCCGATCGACATAGTCCTCCACACGCCGGGAGGTTTGGTGCTCGCCGCGCTCCAGATAGCTCGGGCTCTCCGCGAGCATCCCGGCAAGGTGACTGCTTATGTACCTCACTATGCAATGTCCGGTGGCACGCTTATCTGCCTGGCAGCCAACGAGATCGTCCTATCGTCACACGCTGTAATGGGACCGATCGATCCGCAGCTCGGCGAGTCTCCGGCCGCGTCATTAATCAAAGTGGTCGAACAAAAACCGATCGAGCGGATTTCAGACCAGACCCTGGTCATGGCGGATGTGGGACGTAAAGCGATCGAGCAGGTCCGCAAGGCCGCTTTTGAGTTGCTGGACGGCAGACTACCCAAAGAAAAAGCGGAGGAACTCGCGCAGAAGTTGTCGGTAGGGACCTGGACCCACGACTATCCTATCGGCGCCAGGGAAGCGAAGGCGATGGGCCTCAACGTCAACACAGACATGCCGACGGATATTCTGGATTTGCTTTCGCTGTATCCGCAGCCGACGAGGACAGAGTCAGGCGGAGTGGAATACTTGCCCGGACCGCGCGTCGGCCGGCAGGCGAGCAACAACAGCCGCAGTAGTTAGTACAGCCTGAACACTTCAGCGCCGCTCGGCGGGCCAGAAACCGTCGGCGCCGTCGTCTACACGCCGAACGGATAGGTTTCGGGAACTCCGGGAGCAGCGACAGTCGGCAGAGGCGTCACCGCGCGCGTCTCATCGAACCAGACGTATTCGTCAAACTGTCGCGGCAGACAAGCCTGGAAGTAATGGCTCATGAGTTCGGATTCGGGACGGTAGATAACGCCGATTGCGCGCTCGAGGTGCACCGGCATCAACTCTACGCGCATTTCCGGCCGCCTGGGATCCCTGAGATGGAGCATGAATGCTTCCACGCGGGAATCGTGGCAAAGCCGTTCATAACTGGCTTCGTGGGACGGCACGATCTTTTTGAACTCCATCGACCCGTCCCATTCCGATGCTGCTGCGACGGTTCCGTGATCCATGCCGAACCCGAGCAGGAACGCGGAGTCGGCGAAGCGCGTCCGACATAGCTGTCCGATGTTGAATTCGCCGCGCGCGCCCATCTCGGTAAAAGCCGCGTTCCCAACGTGAGAGTTATGCGCCCAGACGATTCCTTTACCGCCGGAGCCGTGAAATTCGAACAGCCGCTCGAGAGTATCGAACATGTGTTGATCGCGCAGGTTCCACGAATCGACGGAACCGTAATACATAAGCCGGTAGTAACGTTCGGCATCAGCCACCAGTCGAGCGTTCTGCACGGCGTCGAAAAAGCGATCACCGTCGCGCTCGGAATACTCGATCCGGCGCTGCAGCATGTCGCGGAGCATCGTAACCACTGCTTCTTCACAATCCAGATAGCGGCCGCTCAATACGGCCCGTCCGTAAGCCGCCGGCTCCTGCTCCCAGGGAGTGAGGCATGCATACCTCTGCCGTGCCGTCTCAGCCATCGCCGGGTCAATTTTGCTCAGGTACGTGATAACAGCGTTGATCGATGTAAAAAGGCTGTAGAGATCCAGCCCATAGAAACTGGCGTAACGCTCCGGATCGTGAACTTCGGCGTTGCGCGCGCGCAGCCATTCAACCAGCTCCAGGGCCTCCTGGTTTCGCCACATCCAGGTCGGGAACCGCGCGAACGCCTTCCACTGATCCGGTCGGGCAGGGGCATGGCAGATATACTGGTTGATTCTCGCAGCATCGGGCCAATCGGCCTCGACCGCGACGAAGTCGAAGCCACGCCGCAAAATCAGTTCCTTCGTGATGCGCGCGCGCATCCGATAAAACTCCGAAGTTCCATGAGTGGCTTCGCCAAGCAGGA
>CAWILO010000009.1:0-290197 GCA_963836955.1 uncultured delta proteobacterium
GATAACCCCGCCGTAAGTGTAGCCGCGCGTGTCGGCGGCGTAGTCGTAGGCGCCGTTGTTAACGACGGTCCAGTTCATAAACTGCATGTGGCTGTCGTTGGCGACGCTGTTGAGGTCGAAGAAGTCCGCCATGTCGAACTTGCCGACGTGGATGTCGAGGCGCCGGACCGGCAGCGTGGTAAGGATCGAGAGCGGTCCGCGCTCAGACCGTTTCGTTGCTGAGCGGGATCACCTTGCGATACCAGAGCCGCGCTATATAGGGCATCCCGTCTAGATTTCTTACCGCGTCCAGATTTGTCGGCCCTCCCAGTCCGAGTGACTGGCTGAGGCCGGTGCCGGCGGCGATTTCGAAATCCGCGACTGCTTCGAGCGTCGGTGACAGTTCGAGACCGGTGTAGAGTGTGGCGACTTCGGTAACGGCTTGATCGGAGGCACGATCAAGGCTGTTGGGGCCGCTGTAGTCGGCGTGAAAGCGCGGGTGCCATTGGAAGATGGTGTTGCTCTGCGCGGAAAGCCACCAGGGCAGAGTGTCGGAATGCGCGAAGACGGTATCGTTGCCGGTATCGTAGTCGATCTCGGCGCGGGCAGGCGACGAGGCAAGAAGCGCGCAGAGCAGACAGGAGGCTGCGGTAAAAAATTTTGATGAAAAAGAAAGCACCCCATCTTATCTATCGGACGGATTGCGCTTACGCGATGGCGCGGAAACTAGAAGAACTCGATTTTAGTGAAACCCTCCGTGGGTTTCACGCTTCCTTGGGCAGGGGTAACCCGTGCACCTTGGTATTAAGAACTTTCTTTCCCGGGGCGGCTCAGCGAGAGCGCTATCGGGGCTGCCAGCATCCAGAGTTCCTGGCCTATCAGCACTACTATGATTGCGGCCTCGGCGGTGCGACTGAAGAAACTTGCCAAGCCTAGTAACTCGAAGGTCATTCCCAGCGCGAGGGCAGTATAGCCGAGGGGCCGTGGAAGCAGGCGAGATCCGACGAGGACGGCGCCGAGCGGCAGGAAGAGGGACGGCGCCACCAGGAAGACATGGCGCATCGAGTTGGTCAGGTCGAAGCAGACCAGCGAGGTTTGCGGATGGCCGTTGGCGGCGGCTTCGACCGCGGCGATCGTGAACGCGGCGTCGAAGAGGCTGACGGAGAGGATCGCGACTGCCGCCAGCATCGTGAACATCCCCCAGAAACGGGTTGCGGCACCGGCGAGATACACGAGCGCGATGGCGAAGACGACTTGCAGCAGGGAGCCAGTCGCTAGCAGCCACGCGTCGAAGAAGATCGTGTCCTGGTAGCCGCGGAGATCGCCAATCAATTGGTCGAGGGTGGCGTTGGGTGGTGGCAGCGGGAATGGAACTGAATAGTATATTCCGAGCGCGGCGAAACCGAGGATACCGCAGAGCGCGCCTGCCAGACGTGCGGATCGTGAGGACATGATGGACCTCCGTTGCGTGACAGAAAATTGCTCCATGGCGATGAAAACGGCAATCGCGGTCGTGTTGGCGTTGAGCTTGATGGTTGGCGCTCGTGGCGGGTGGGCGGACGATGTGGGCGCGCCGAATTCAATCAAGGTGGAGGTGGTCGGTCTTCATAACGATGACGGCGAGGTCGATTGCGCGCTGTTCGGTTCGGCGGACGGATTTCCGTCTGATTCCTCGAAGGCGGCCAAAACGACGAAGAGCAAGATCGAGAATGGGCAGGCGGTATGTATGTTCGCCGACCTCGCGCCGGCTGACTATGCGGTCGCGGTGTTCCACGACGAAAACGGGAACGGAATACTCGATCGCAATTTCCTCGGAATACCGAAGGAAGGGGTGGGTGCGTCGAACGATGCGGCGGGGAGTTTTGGGCCGCCAAAATTCGACGATGCGCGGTTCAGTTACAAAGGTGGGCGCAGCGTGTTGGCGATCCACGTGAGGTATTTGCTGGGCGGGCTGTGAGGAACCTAACCCCTAACCCCTTCCCATGGTTGGAAGGGAACCGGAATTTGAGAACACGCCACAGAACCCTCACCTACCGGCCGCGTTGCGTCCGGCCGCCTCTCCCGTGAAATAACGGGCGAGGTAAGAGAAGTCGCGGAACGCAACACCCTAACTGGGGTGAGCTAAGAGTCGGGTCCGAGCGCGGGACCCTACTTGATTTGGCGGGCTGTTGCCTGGATGCGATCCATCCAGAATACGAGTCTTGGCGTGTAGGTGTGGGGGACGCATTCGCCGCAAATTTCTTCGGCCATCGCGATCAGGCGAGTGAGCGTGATCGTCAATGGCTGGGAGCGCGAGAATTCCGGCGGCAGCATCGCGAGCAGGTCGGACAGTACGTTCAGGGCCGAGGAAAGGGTGGCGAGAATCCCGGCGAGGACGCCTTCCTCGACGATCAGCCGCGGCTGATAGAGCAGATCGCGGGTGGTGCGCGCCTCGCCCAGAAAAAGGATTACGGCGCTTTCCAAGCGGGTGCTGATGCGATTGAGCGGCGCCTTCGCTTCGCACATCGCAGTGATCGACAGAATTTCCGAAATCACCATGTGCAGATTGGTCTCAATGCGATCGAGCCGTTCTTCGAAGGTGATGCGGTGGATTTCGCTCACCAACTCTTCCTGCCGATGCGATACGAACTTGGCGACGACCGCGCCAAAAATCAGCAGTGCGCCGATAGCCTCAGTGACCGCGATCACGCGCGCGCCACCGAGCGGGACGATGTCGCCGTAGCCGATACTCGTAGCAGTCACGAAGCTGAAGTAGAGCGCGCTGAAGAATCCCTTGAGGTCGGCGCCAACCGGGCGGCCGGCCTCGATCAGCCCATGCTCGCCGTTCAACGCACCAAGCCAGTAAGCGAATCCGCTCAGCAGGATCGTGCCCATCCAGATCAGGAAGAGCTGCAGCGTGGAGCGTTGCTGGACCAGGTCAAGAAGGGAGTTGTCAAACCGACGCATCCCGGATTCCCGCGCGGGGCCACGGCCAACGGCTCCATCGGAGGAAGCGGCGAGCGGAGGGCCGATTGGAATCGTGGCGCCCCTGTCTGGCTCCGGAGTCGTATCCGGAGGCGTTTCGGTTACGCTCTCAGTCGGTTCTCCCGACTCGACCCAGTCGGCGATTCCGCCGCGATAGTCGCGAACGTTGGTGTAGCCGAGTTCATGGAGCAAGGCGACCGCCTGCTGGCCGCGAGTTCATGTGAATTGGCCGCAGTAAACGGCGATCTCGGCGTTAAGGTCGGGAAGAAGCTCGCGCGCGTGAGTGGTGACCTGCTCGAGGGGAAGGTTGAGAGCGCGCGGGATGTGCGCCTCGTTGTACGACGCTTGCGGCAGCACGTCGACGATAGTGAGCGAGGAATCGTGCAGCCGGCGATGAAGCTCGTCGCGGGAGATCTCGTGGAGGTCGGACGAGCTGGCGGCGGCGCTGCTTTGGGAAGCCATGATCTCAGAGAAAGATTAGTTCACGCGATAGGAACGCGCCACTAGTCGAAGCGCGGCCCCTCCCCGGTCAGGGAGAGACCGCGCGTTCAGGATCAAGTGGACCGGGGGAGGGAGGAGGCTAATCCCTAACCCCTTCCCATAGTGGAAAGGGAATAATCGTGGTCGAGGTTATTCGAGGCGCCAGAGGGAACGAGCGGCGCTGGCGGAACGCTCGACGAACTTCTTGCCGTACTCGATCTGCGCATCGAAGATCGGAGCGAGCGGGGTTTCCTTGGCCCACTGGGTGGCGGAAGCCTGGAAATCGATCGCCTGCTTGGCGACTTTCTCGGAGGTGTCGATGTACCAGGCGGCGAACTTCTTCGCGCCCTCGACGGTGAACAGGCTGCCCATGCTGGTCAAGCCTTCGAACATAGAACCGTTCTCTTTCTCTGACATTTCGTCTTCTCCTGATTTTCGGCGCGACTCGTGTCCGCCGGTTGGTTTACTGACATTGTGTTCCGAAATTGTTTTTGCCGCAGCGCCGACGGCGTCGGCGATCTTGCGGGACGCTACATTTTCTTTGAGCCCTTTTTCGGTCCGTTTCTTTGGCCGCTTGTGCGGTGGTTTTGTTTCTTCAGTCATCGCGCGCACTCAACCAATCGGCGATCTGGGGCCACAGCCGCTTGAGCGAGTCGGAGCTGACCGCCGCGCCCATGTGGCCGGTTGGATAATGCAGATTCTGTTTGTCTTCGCTCGACACGAGCGACGGCAGCGGCTCGCTCGACAGTGGATTGACGATATCGTCGCGATCGCCGATGACGTTGAGCAGCGGGCACATGATGCGAGTGAGGTCCGCGATGGTCTCGCCGACTTTCATCGTGCCCTTCATCAGGGAGTTCTCGCGCCACATCTCGCTGGTCTCGAGAAAGATCTGCCCGGCCATCGGAACGTCGCTATGGAGCCATCGCTCGAACAGGCGGAACGTGTCGAGGTAGGCCGGCTTTGCGGAACTGGTTCGGTACGCGCCGACGAACTTGTCGAGCAGGTGATGTGTCGGCGCGAGCGTGTTGAAGAACGAGTAGATCATCCAGGAAGGAGCGTTGCCGTACATCTCGACGATGGTGCGGGCGCTGCGCGAGGTCATCGCGGCCGTGAGGTGCTCGATCGGCAACTGGCGCACGCTGGTGTCGAGCGGGATCGTCAACGAGATGAGATTTTTCACGTTGCCGCTGTGCAGCGCGCTGTAGATGAGTCCGAGCAACGCGCCAAAGCAGTAGCCGAGGATGGAAATCTGCTCGATGCCGGTGTGAATCTGGATGGCGCGCACGGCATTGGCGATGTCGATATTTACGTAAGCGTCGAAGCCGCGCCATTTGTCGTCGGGCCGGGGCGGAATCCAGTCGATCAGGTAAACGTCGAAGCCCTGCCTGACGAGATACTCGACGACGCTGCGGCCGGGCTGGAGATCGAGGATGAAGGGGCGCTTGATGAGCGAGTAGATGAGGAGGAGGGGCACGCGTTTTTTGTTGGTGCCGCGCGCCTCGTAGTGACGCAGGCGGACGAGGCCCGACTCGTAGATGACGCGCGAGCGCGTCGTGGGCGGGGGGTCGTCCATGGTGGCGCCGAAGCCGCTGCGAAACGCGTCGAGCGTGCGCATCGTGCCTTCCATCCAGAGCGAGGCGATATCGTTAATTGCCGACATCTTCACCGAGCTCCATCGGATCCGCGCCGGGCCATCCCGACCAGACCGAGAATTGGTAAACGCTGGTCTTCTTCGCCGGTATTGCCCCGGGATCGACCAGAGTGTGTCCGTTCGTTTCACGGGCGGTGGACTTTTCGTCGGCCTGCTGGCTGACGATCGACTCGCGGACCGCGATGTGGAGTTCGCTGGCGAACTCGGCTTGCGAGTCGCGCTCGGCGATCGCGTCGCGGATTTCGTCGCGCATCGAGCGCACTTCGCTGCGAATCGACTCGACCTCGGTGGCAGACGGCAGGCCGACTGCAGGCCACAGGGCCGCGAAGAACGCGCCGGCGACGGCGGCGTTGAATCGTTGCCATCGGAGGGTAACGTCGATCACGCCGCCGAGCACCTGGCCGACGGAGGGACTGGTGAAGAGCCGGTTGGTGGCGTTGTTGGCGGCGCCGACGACGGTGTCGTAGGCCTTCCAGCCAATCTCATGAAGTTGGCGATCGATTCCCTTATCGGCAATATCGGCAACCAATTGCTTGACCTTGGCGGTCGGCGGCTCCGGCATCAGGCATTGTGCGAGTTTGAGGATCTCGTCGGAAAAGGAAGTGTCGTTGGATTTCAGGTTGCTCCTTTTGCTGTCGTCGTTGTCGGTGGTCATCTGGTGTTCCCCTCGGACTCGGTGATCGTGCTTCATTCTGTGCTGTGTAAGTTGCGGTAATATGACAGTTACGTCAAGCATTAGATACACTTACGTTTGTCGCAGGAGTGACAAAAGCGATAAATCGGTAGGAAAATTTGCCTGCGCTGTCACATTCGCGACAATTGGGCCGGATGTGGTAGCTAGGCTTCATGGTAGCGGAAGGCTCGGTCGACCCCAAATCGATGATGCGGCTCAAGTCGCTGGCGTGGATGCGCCCGGAGCAGGCTGCGCGGCTGGCGTCAGCGTCGGGCCCCCTCCGAGTGCGACGCGAAGACGCGATCTTTAGTGAGGGCGAGGCGTCGAGTCACGTATATATCCTGCTATCGGGAGTCGCGAAGCTCTGCTACGTGAATCGCGATCAGCGCGTGCTGGTGGGTTTCGTGGGACCAGGCGAAGTCTTTGGATTGTCGTCGCTGCTGCCGCAGACGACGCGTCCATTTCGATGCGAAGCGTACAGCGATTGCATGGTCGCGGTGGTGAAGCCGGAAATTTTTGTGGAGACTGTGCTCGGGGTTCCGCTCGAGCGCCTGAGCCTGATCCTCGATGCGACGGTCGGGCGCTGGTGGGGGATGGTGGTGCGGTATGCGAACTTCGTCGGGCTTGGATTGCGCGAGCGGCTGGCGGGCGCGCTGCTCGAGCTGGCGGAAAAATTCGGCGTGCGCGACTCGCGCGGCACTCTGCTGACGATCAAGCTGACGCATGCGGATTTGGCGGAGCTGGTGGGCGCGTCGCGGCAACGCACGACCGAGCAACTCAACGACTTCGAGCGCGAGCGGGTTATAATCCGCGAAGGACGCAGGCTGATAATCGTGCCCGAGAAATTGTGGCAGCTCGCGCAAACGCCGCATCCGAAGTGAAAGGTGCTGCGAGGATCTTGTGATGCGATCGCAGAACCCTCGCCCACCGGCCGCGTTGCGGCCGGCCGCCTCTCCCGTAAAATAACGGGCGAGGTCATTCAGAGGAAGAGATGGCATCGGATAAGTTTATTACCGCGAACGGACTTCGCCTTCATTATATCGACTACGGCAACGACGGCGCGCCGTGGGTGGTATGCGTGCATGGGTTGACGGCCAACGCGCATAATTTCGACGCGCTCGCGCCGTACCTGACGCCCCGGTATCACGTGATTTCGGTTGACGTGCGCGGCCGTGGCGACAGCCAATGGGGTCCGCCGACGGAGTACCTTCCGCAAAATTACGTGACTGACCTCGCGCGCATGCTCGAGGAACTCGGCGCCGCACGCGTGAGCCTGATCGGCACGTCGATGGGCGGGATTATCTCGATGATGTATGCGGGCGGATGGCCGGAGCGAGTTGAGCGGCTGGTGATCAACGATATCGGGCCTGAAATCGATCAGGCCGGCTTGACGAGAATCGCCAACTACGTCGGCGAGGCGCCGGAGCGGTTCAACGACCTCGGCGAAGTGGTGAAGTACTACAAGGAAAATTATCCGCAGATGGCGAAGCAGACGGACAGCGTCGTCGCCGAGCAAGTGAAATGGTCGGTCAAGCCGGGAGTGGACGGCGGCCTGGTCTGGAAGATGGACGCCAACGTCAGGCGTCCGCTTCGCGGCGGTACCGCGCAGCAACGGCTCGATCTATGGGTGCCGTATGCGCGGATCGCGTGCCCGGTCCTGATAGTGCGCGGAGCGGAGAGCGATATCCTCGCGAGTGCGACAGCGCGCAGGATGTGCACGGTGCACAAGGGGGCGAAGGTCGTCGAGGTGCCGGGCGTGGGGCACGCGCCGTCGTTGACGGAGCCGGAGTCGCTCGCGGCGATCAAGGAATTTTTCGCGGTTTAGGGGAAGGGGTAAATCACTCCATTGAATGTGAAACCCGCGTCGGTTTCACACTTCCGTCGGCGGGGGTGACCCCTGCACCTTAGTATCTACCTCTCCCGAGGCTGGCGAAGAAGTCGCCAGCCTCGAACCGGGGTAGGTCGTAAGGCGACGTTTATGTCGGCTGACGGGTAGGGCGCTCGCGTCGAGCGGAATGCTAGCACGCTCACCTGGTATCGAGCTGAATGCGGGCGCCCTCACCCGCGAGGCGCGACCTCTCCCGAGGGAGAGGTAACTTCAGTTCATCAAGCCATCGCGACGGCGCCGTGGTCGTCGCAGTGCCCCTGATGCGCATGATGCAGGTGGCCTTTGACGAGGTAGTCCGTGTGGCTGCAGTGCGGTACCGGCTCGTGGCCGCATCCAGGGCCATGAGTGTGTTTACAGTCGTGCGCTCCACATCCGTGTGACGGCGTACAAGCGGATGGATTCGAGCCACCCTCCGCCAGGGCATGCTCATCCACATGACCTTGATGGGCGCGGTGAAGATGTCCTTCATGCAGATAATCGACGTGACCTTCGTGTTTGACCGCGGGGTGACCGCAGCCTGGACCGTGCGCATGGGAGTGCTGGTCATGCGTTTTGTGGTCGCTCATGTTACTTGCCTCCTTCCGATTACGGGTTTTTGCCTCGAAGCAGTGCGAGCCCGATCAATTGTCAAATTCGTCCTCGGTCGCATGAAAGAGAGAATTGAGCACCAGCGTTGCAATCTGGCTGTCCGCGACGGGATAGCACTTGTGTTTTCCGTCGCGCTTGCTGGCGACCAGGCCCGCGTCGCGAAGCCTTCTCATCCGTTCCGAAATTGTCGACGCATGCTCGCCCACTGTTTCGGCGATATCGCCATCGCAAGCTTCCTGCCTGCTTAAAGATTTCCACCAGTCGCGGGCCGATCAAGGTTTTTTTTCCGGCTGTACTTCCTAACCTCTCCCGCGGCTGGGACTTCCTCGCCAGCCGAACCGCGAGAGGTCGTCAGACAACATTTATTTCGGCTGGCGGTGAAGGCGCTCACGTCGAGCTGAATGCGAAAACTCGACACTCGGGTATCGAGCTGAATGCTGGCGCCCTCACCCGCGAGGCGCGGCCTCTCCCGATGGGAGAGGTAACATTTAATGCGGGAACTCTACCATCACCTTGGCGCGGGTGCCGGGGCGCTTTAGCGCCGCGAACATATCGGGCACCTGGCCGATGTCGATGACATCGGTGATCATCGGCGTCGCCTCGATTCTTCCTGAAGAGAGCGCGTCTATCGTTTCCTGGAACTCGCCGCGCGTATAAGCCATCGCGAAGTCGATTCGCACCTCTTTCATGATGCAGCTGAGCGGATAGATGCTGTCGGCTTCCATGCAGACGCCGATCACGACGACCTGACCGTGCCTGCCGACAGTGTGTATCGCGGCGCCGAGCGTGGACTTGACGCCGATACATTCGAAGACGACCTCGGGTGCGCGCCTGGTGATCGCTCTGACCGCTTCCGCGGGATCGCTGGTGGTCGGGTTGACGACTGCCGTCGCGCCGAGCTTCATCGCCAGCTCGGTGCGCCCGGGCGCGAGTTCCGACACGACCACCGCGCTGGCGCCCCTTGCCTTGGCCCATATCAAGGTGGAGAGGCCGATAGGACCCGCGCCCATCACGACGCATCCCATACCCGCTTCGATGTTCGATTTCTTGACGCCGTGAAGGCCGACCGAGAGCGGTTCCACGAGCGCGCCGGCGCGGGAGCTGACGTTGGCGGGAAGGCTGAGCAGGCTTCGCGAGCTGCATACAACATACTCGGCGTAGGCGCCGGGGAGCTGGCCCAGTCCGAGGCTGCGAATCTTCGAACAATGCATCGCGTCGTCGCGCTCGCACGGATCGCATTCGCCGCACACGACGTATGGCAGCGAGGTAACGCGATCGCCGACCTTGTAACCGTTGACGCCTGAGCCAAGCGCGTGGATCTCGCCGCAGAACTCGTGGCCCATCACGGTGTCCGGGGGCATCCCGATTCCGTACTGGACGGCGTGCAGATCGGAGCCGCAGATTCCGCAGTTGTGCACCTTGAGCACCACTTCGCCGACGCCGGCGCTGGGATTGGGCACGTCGATGACGGCCATCTCGTCTTTTTTCTTGAACACTGCAGCTTTCATTGCGAAGAGACCTCGTTCGAATCGCTCGGCGCGGACGGACCAACGCTTACTTTTGCTGTATCAGTTCAATCTTGTAGCCGTTGGGATCCTCGATGAACGCGATGGCCGTGGTGCCGTGCTTCATTGGGCCGGGCTCGCGCACGACCTTGACGCCTTTCTGCTTCAGGTCGGCGCAGGTTTTATATATGTCGTCGACGCCGATCGCGATGTGTCCGTAGGCGGTGCCGATTTCGTATTTCGAGGTTCCCCAATTCCAGGTCAGCTCGATGACCGCGTTTTCTTTTTCATCACCGTAGCCGACGAAGGCGAGGGTGAACTCGCCGCCGGGAAAGTCATGTTTGCGTAGAAGCTTCATGTCGAGCTTGTCGCAGTAGAACTTTAGCGATTCGTCGAGATTGTTCACCCGGAGCATCGTGTGCAGTAAACGCATTGGATTATCCTTTCCGTTTGCCGGAGCGCCGGTCGCGTTTCGAGTCGATCGCTTTGGTAAGCTCGCCCTTGATTTCCGCGAAGACGTCCTCGGTCGGCGCGATTCCCGCCGCCTTCATCCGCTCGACCAGCTCCCATCGCTCGAGCGCGAGCATCTGCTTGGCTTCGTGCTCATGCAGGCGCTTGACCCGCACGAGCTCGAGAATGGCGAGCTCGCGGATGCGTGTGGCGAAAACGGACTCTGTAAGCTGGGCGTCGAAGATGTCGTCCGGCAGATCGAGCTTGAGATTCATTATCATTGCTGGTCTCCGACTTTCCGCAATCGGGAAAGTATTGTCAAACGGGAAAGGGGAGATCATTTGATTGAAAGTGAAACCCGCGGTGGGTTTCACACTTCCTTCGGCAGGGGTGGCCTCCTTCGGCTTCGCTCAGGACAGGCTCTGCACCCGGTGTCAATCGCAAAGTTACGCGCAGCGCGCTACTTTGCTCTCGGTCGTCAGAAATCCGATTCCCCTTCCCACTATGGGAAGGGGTTAGGGGTTAGGTTCCGATTCTTACCTCGCACGTTATTTCACGGGAGGGGCGGCCGGCCGCATCGCGGCCGGTAGGTGAGGGTGCTGCGACTTCATCGCAGAAGTTTGCCGCGCTCAGTCTTTTGGGTGTCAAGGCGCGCCGCATTCAGAGGTAAGAAAACGCCGCGGCGAATTTTGCTTTGCCGCCGGATTCGAGCACCTCGCCGTGCGTTACGATCACGCGATCGAAGTCCCACTCAAGAATTTTCGCGACTGATGCGCGCGCTGCGACGCGGTCGCGAATGCTCAGCCGAATAATACGATGAGGGCCGAAGTGGCCGCGCGCGCCGACCAGGCCGTAGTAGGGTCGTCCTCCTTTTAAGTCCGCAGGCACGTTCATCACCAGGTCCGTGAAAATCACCGATCGGCTCGGCCGATGAAAAAACACCACTTCGTTCAACGCCGTCGCGCCCTTGAACAGGTGCTGATCGATCTCATCGGCCCAATCCGCGTGTGGATCGTCGCCGAGTATCGCGTCGAGTTTCAAATCGCGCCGCGCACCTAGACGAGACCTGAAATCGGGGATGTCGCCGATCAGACCCGGTGGCCCATATAGCTTCGCGCCTGGGTACGCTTTGACGTAATCCGCGACGAACAGGTGATGCGCCCGCGAGGGCGCGACAACCGCACGAACCTCGCCGATGACATCCAGCGCTCGCCTGGTTTCGTCGCTGAGCTGGGTCGGTGAATGAAGAAACAGACCGCCGTTGGCCATCCGTATCACGGTCATCCGAGTTCCAGCGTTTTTTGCGACGGGGGTGCTGAAGTCAGGCTCGTCCACGACCCATAGATTTGAGGCGAGATTTCTTGGCTGCGCCATGGGTACGATTTAGCCGGAATTCAGATACGAGCCAATTTCGGTATCGCGCATGCGCCGCCGAACCCTCACCTAACCTCTCCCGTGAAATAACGGGCCAGGGACCAAAGGCTTTGCAGAGTGTGGGGCGAATGTTTTAAGTTCTAGCGCGATGCGGTCATTGGGGTGATCGTCAACAGTCGGTACAGGCCCTCGGGCCGTGCCAGGAGAAAGAGCGCGATGGATTTCAATTTCAATCCCGAAGACGAAGCGTTCCGGATGGAGTTTCGCGCGTGGCTGGACGCCAACAAGCAGTTCGCGCCGCGCCTGGGCGAGACGACGATCGGAATGGCCGAGGGCCGGAGCGCGTTCGAAGAGCAAAAGAAGTGGGCGAAGAAGATGGCCGAGGGCAGGTGGCTCGCGCCGAGCTGGCCGGAGAAATACGGCGGACGCGGCGCGGGAATCCTGCAGAACATCGTCTATGGCGAGGAGCTCGCGCGCGCTGGCGTCTCGGCGCCGATGGTCGGGATGGGAATCAGCCTGTTCGGGCCGACGCTGTTGCATTGGGGGACCGAGGAGCAGAAGCAGCGCTTTATTCCGCCGATCATGAAAGCGGAAGAAATCTGGTGCCAGGGATATTCAGAGCCCGGTTCCGGCTCCGACCTGGCGTCGCTGCAGACGCGTGCGGTCGAGGACGGCGACTACTTCGTCGTCAACGGCCAGAAAGTGTGGACCTCGATCGCGCAGCACGCCGACTGGATCTTTTTACTGGTGCGCACGGATCCCGACGCGCCCAAGCATAAGGGAATCAGCTACCTGATGGTCGATATGCACAGTCCGGGAGTGACGGTGCGGCCGCTGGTGCAAATCACCGGCAACAAGGGTTTCAACGAGGTTTTCTTCGAAGACGTGCGCGTGCCGAAGAAAAATCTGGTCGGTGAGAAGAACCAGGGATGGCAGGTGGCGATCACGACGCTGATGTTCGAGCGGTCGGGCGGCGGTGGCGATCGCGGCGGGCTCACGCAAGTCCGCGAGCTGGCGACGCTCGCGAAATCGTTGCCGCGCAACGGCGGGTCGGCTTGGGATGACGCGAGCGTGCGGCAGAAGATCGCGGAGTTCTACTGCGAGGCGGTGGCGCTGCGCTACACTGGTTATCGGCAATTGACGCGACGGCTCAAAGGGATGCCGCCGGGGCCGGAAGGATCGATGATGAAGCTCTGCGGCACCGAGCTGAACATGCGAATCCAGTTGTTCGCGATGGAACTGCTCGGGCCGTACAGCCAGATGGAGTACAAGGCGCTGTTTGCGATCGACAAGGGCAAGTGGTCGTTTCGGATGCTGGCGGCGCGCGGAGGCACGATTGCCGCCGGCAGCAATCAGATACAACATAATATTATCGGTGAGCGGGTGCTCGGACTGCCCAAGGGCTAACGCGCGCGAGTCGGGAATCAACGGAGAAGAATTCAATCGATGGATTTTAACTACACGCCGGAGGACGAGGCATTTCGCATCGAAGTGCGCGCGTGGCTCGAAGCTAACAAGAAATTCGCACCGCCGCCGAGCAATATCATGGCCGACGAAGGCGAGGGCGACTGGGAGGCTCGCGTCAACTGGCACAAGAAGCTCAACGAGGGCGGCTGGGTGGCAGTCAACTGGCCCAAGGAATACGGTGGACGCGGCGCGACCGTGATGCAGCGGCTGATCTATCGCGAAGAGCTAAGCCGGCTTGGTCTCAACGAGCCATTTATCGGGATGGGAATCAGCCTGCTCGGTCCCACGCTGATGCATTGGGGAACCGAGGATCAAAAGCGAAACCATATTCCGAAAATTCTCAAAGGCGAGGAAGTCTGGTGCCAGGGATATTCGGAGCCGGGATCGGGATCCGATCTAGCGTCGGTGCAGACGCGGGCGGTTGACGATGGCGACGACTTCGTCGTCAACGGGCAGAAAGTGTGGACCTCGATGGCGCAGCATGCGGATATGATCTTCGCGCTGGTGCGCACCGATCCCGACGCGCCGAAGCACAAGGGAATCAGCTACCTGTTGATCGACATGCACAGTCCCGGAGTGACGGTGCGTCCGCTGGTGCAGATGACGGGCGGCAAGGGCTTCAACGAGGTTTTCTTCGAAGACGTTCGCGTGCCGAAAAAGAATATTGTCGGCGAGCGTAACAACGGATGGCAGGTGGCGATGACCACACTGATGTTCGAGCGCGGTGGCGGCGGCGGTGAAGGCTACCTGGGCGAGGTCCATGAGTTGGCGCGCCTCGCCCAACGGATTCCGCGCAACGGCGCCACGGCCTGGGACGATTCGAGCGTGCGGCAGCGCGTGGCGGAGTTTGCCGCCGAAGCGCAGGCGCTTCGATACACCGGCTATCGCCAATTGACGCGTCAGTTGAAGGGACTGCCGCCGGGGCCGGAAGGCTCGATGATGAAGCTGTGCGGCACGGAGCTCGGACTCAAGATCGCGCTGTACGCGATGGAACTGCTGGGACCGTTCAGCCAGCTCGAATTCAACGCGCCGTTCGCGGTGGATAAGGGCAAGTGGTCGTTCAGAATGCTGGCGGCGCGCGGTCCCACGATCTACGCCGGGACGAATCAGATACAGCACAACATTATCGGCGAGCGCGTGCTTGGTCTGCCGAAGGGGTAGAGCACGAGGGAAGGGGAAATCACTTCATTTAACGCGGAACCCGCCGTGGGTTCCGCACCTCCTTGGGCAAGGGCGACCCCTGCACCCGGTGTCAATCGCAAAGTTACGCGCAGCGCGCTACTTTGCTCTCGGTTGTCGGAAAATCCGGTTCCGCTTTCCGCTATGGGAATGGGTTAAGGGTTAGGTTCCGACTCTTACCTCGCCCATTAACGGGAGAGGCGGCCGGGCGCATCGCGGCCGGTAGGTGAGGGTTCTGCGAACGCGTCATGAGGTCACGCTGTTCTCTTTTCTCCAGCTATCCACATTTGTTTCGCGCGAATGACTTTACTGTGATCGCATTTCGTGGCAGTGTCGCGCGAACACGCGTTCAGGAGCGTCAGAACGCGGATTTGCCGACCGTATGCTGCTGCAACTTACTGCCACTGCTTACTTTGACTACTTACAACAGTTCGCTTCTTTGGCTCGTGACCCGGCTGGGTACGGCGTCGGAATTCCACGCGGCGACGGCCGTCCCGTACTGCTGATTCCGGGCTTCACCGCGGGCGATTGGTCGCTCGGTACTCTTGCGCGATGGCTCGGGCGAATCGGATACCGGCCATACCTGTCGGGAATCGATCTCAACGTCGGATGCCCTCGACGCAAGATCGAACTGGTCGGATGGCGGGTGGAAAAGATCGCGCGCGAATCCGGCCAACGCGTGACAATCATCGGGCATAGCCTGGGCGGCGTGCTGGGACGCGCAATCGCGGCGGCGAATCCCACGATCGTGCGCGAAGTGGTGGCACTCGGCGCGCCGATTCGCAGCGGATGGACAGGAGTACATGATCAGGTACGGCCCGCGCTGCAAGCGATCCAATCGTTCTGGCAGACGTTCTCCAGCGCGCCGGAGAGTTGCGGGACGATGGAATGCTCGTGCGGATTCGCGGATGCGGTTTTCGCGCCGACTCCGGAGCGCAGCCGCTTCACCGCGATCTACACCCGCCGCGACGAGGTCGTGCAGTGGCAATCGTGCATCGACGACGCGGGGTCGAACTTCGAAGTGTCCGGACTGCACGCGAGCTTGATCGTCAATCGCGAGGTCTATCGAATCCTCGGGTCGTTATTGGCCGAATCCGAGATTGACATCGCCGCCGCTTGAACCTTAGCCCCTCCTAGTTAGTATTCATTCTACGAAATTCAGGAACAGGAGATTTCCAACGTGGCAGTAGTTCGCAATTTCGCCGAGACCGGGACGGCCTCAAACTTCGCTACGAGATTCGAGGGGAGGGTGAGCCGGTCGCGCTAATCATGGGATTTAGCGGCTCAGGCCGGGGATGGGGCGAGGAGTTTCTGAAGCTGATGGAAGCGCGTTTCAAAATTTTCGTAATCGACAATCGCGGCACCGGCGAGAGCGACAAGCCGGACGCAGAGTTCACGCTGGGCGACATGGCGGCGGATATCGCGGCAGTGCTCGACCATGCGAAAACGCCGCGCGCGCATATTTTCGGAATCTCGATGGGCGGGATGATCGCGCAGGAATTTGCGCTCGCGTATCCCGGGCGCACCCGCGGGCTGGTGCTCGGATGCACCAACTGCGGCGCAAGTCATTCCATTCCGGCCGATCCGGAGGCAATTGCCAACCTGATACCCGCGCCCGGTATGGATCCGGTCGAGCAGGCACGGCGCGCATTCTCAGTGGCGTGCGGAAAGGCGTTTCTGAATTCCGCGGCGGGGCAAGCGATCCTCGACCAGGAGATCGCAGAGATGGGGAATTACCCGGTGACGCCGATGCATACGTTCATGCGGCAGGGACAGGCGATTGGCGGCTTTGACAGTTTTGCGCGGCTTGGACAAATCAAGTCGCCGACCCTTATTATTCACGGTGACGACACGCGATCGTGCCCTATCCGAACGCGGAAGTTTTGCACGGCGCGATAGCCGGTTCGAAAACTCATGCGCTCAAGGACGCGGGCCACATGTTTTTCTGGGAAGCGCCAGCGGAGGCCGTGCGCGTGGCCGGCGACTTCCTGGCATCGGCGAAGTAACGGCAGGAGGCAGACATGGCGAACTACGAGACCGTCATTTACGAAAAGGTCGAAGACAAGATCTACAGGCTTACACTGAACCGTCCTGAAAAACTCAACGCGCTGTCGCAAAAGCTGCTCAAGGAACTCGACTCGGTGATGGATGAGTACGAGTCCAATGCCGAGGCGAGCGTGCTGATAATCCGCGGCGCGGGCCGTGCGTTTTCGGCCGGCTACGACTTGCAGGGCACGCAGCATCCGGGCTCGACCTTCACCGTCACCAACGACCGGCTCGGCCTGCACAAGACGATCGAGCGTTGGCAGCGGCTGTGGTCGATTAACAAACCGACGATCGCGCAAGTGCATGGCTACTGCCTGGCAGGAGGCACCGAGTTCGTCGGTCACTGCGATATCGTGTTCGCCAGCGAGGACGCACAGTTCGGGCATCCGGCGGGCCGCTCGCTTGGTATCCTGCCGACGATGTCGATGTGGCCGGTGTTGATGGGTCCGCGTAAGACGAAAGAATATTTTTTCACCGGCGACTATATGTCGGCGAAAGAAGCGCTCGAATGGCACCTGGTCAATCGCGTTTTTCCGAAGGACAAGCTCGAAGAGGAGACGCTGAACTATGCGCGGCGAGTCGCGATGGTGCCGGCGGAGTTGTTGATGCTGCACAAGGCGGCGGTGAATCGCTACCTGGACATTCTAGGGATTCGCGCGGCGGAGCAGTCGGCGGCAGATATCGACGTGATCGCGCATCAGACGGACACGGTGAAGAACTGGATGAAAGCGAGCCGCGAGAAGGGCCTCAAGGGCGCGCTCACCGAGCGCGACCGTCCATTCGCAAAGAAGGCTAACTAACGGCGCCAGCGCACGATTGTCGGCGATTTGGAAAATGGTAAAATCGCACGATTGTTAATAGTTGCAAGGGAGGGACAATGCTTCGACACAATCTGATCGCGATTGCCGCCGTTTTCGTCGTCATCGCGTGCAATTCCGTGCCTGTACAGACAGCAGAGAACACGGTCGGCGGCGCCAACGTCGTGTCTTCAGCACAGGCACCGATGGCGACGGCGACGACGAGTCTTACGCTCGACTGGGGTCCGAAGGGGCAAGCGGGTCAGGTCGCGATAGCTGATGTAATCAGCTACGGGGGCAAAAAACCGACCATCACCGCGCCCGCCGGCTGGCAGATGATCCGTGACGACTCGACCCCAACGACGCGGCAGTCGCTTTATTGGCATGCAATTCAGGGGAATGACTCGAGCACGGCGACGTGGACGTTCAGCGACCCGGTCGACGTTCAGGGGGCAATCTTGTTGCTGGACAATGTCGCGTCAGCCGCGCCGGTGGACGTGAGCAGTGGCAACTCGGATAACAGCGGTACGTTGAACGCCAAGTCGGTGGTGACGACAGGCGACGGCGATCTGATCCTGACTTTTGGGCTACCGACTATAGCCATCCCAATCTGAATCCGGTGATGCCTGAGAATACGAAGACGCTGATAAATCTGGAAACACCATCGAATCAATACTGGGTGCTCGCTACTTATCAGAGTCAAAGCGGACCTACTGAGGACAAGACCACCGGCGAAGGACAGCTTTTCCGCTGGGTTGCTGCGCAGGTTGCGATAAAGAATGGGTCGCGCTGAACGGGGCATGAGCGTCGATTCGCAAAAGAGATCGCCAACAGGAAATTAACGGCGGCATTTGCCGCCACCCTGGTATAAGCTAACGCGATTGGAAGCAGCGCCGCAGATCGAACCGCGGGTCGAATCCCAATCGCAAGCCATCTCCCCGACGGCACCGACGCTCTGGCTGGCCAGCCGATTCTTCGCCTTCGCTCTCCTGTGTTTCACCGGCGACCTGCTGGTTCGAGTCGGGTGGTTCAGGAGCGCGCCGGATTTACTTTCCTTCGCAGCAGCAATTCTGGCAGTAGCGGGATTCGCAATTTTGCGCATGTCGCGTCGACGCTGGCCGCTGTCCGCGGAGCGCGATGCGATCTTCAAACTGCCGGCCGAGCGATGGTGCGCATTAGGCGTCTTCGTCGCGGCCCTGGCCTTTTACGCGGCGACGATCTTTCCGCCGAGTCCGTACAACGAGCAGCTGCGTCAGGCAGTCGCCTTTGTGCACGGCCATATTTGGATAGATGCGCCGGACACATTTCTGGAGCATGCCCAGGTCGGACCATACAGCTACTCGCTGCATCCTCCGCTCGCGCCGATCCTGATGACGCCGGTGGCGGTTATCCGGGGCATGGCGACCAACCAGACTCAATTCTCGGTGGTGCTTGGCGCGGTGGGTATCGTGCTCGCCTGGATTCTGCTTGGACAATTCAATCTGACGATCAATGCGCGGACGTGGCTGACGCTGTTTTTCGCGGCAGGCAACGTGTTCTGGTACGAGGCGGCGCTGGGCACAACCTGGGCGCTGCCGATGGTGGTGGCGGTTGTGTTCGTGCTTGCTCTGCTGATCGAGCTGTTCGGAGAGGCGCGTCCGCTGTGGTTAGGTATCTGGGGCGGCCTGGCGTGCCTGGCGCGATACGACGCTGCCCTCGCGATGCCGGTGATCGCGCTGCTGGCGTGGCGCAGACGCACTTTCTCCGAGATGCTGTGGATCATCCCGGGCTTTCTTGCCGTGGGAGCGATCTTCGTGGCACTGAACGAAGCGCGCTACCATACGCTGTTCGACGTCGGCCTCAACTACATCCCCAACACGCATCACACCGGGCCCAACGATCCGCCGTGGTTCGGGCTTCAATATTTGTCGGGGAACATCAACACGCTGATGTTCATGGCGCCCCGGATGGACGAAACGTTCCCTTATCTTCATCCAGTGTTTAGCGGGCAGGCTCTGACTCTTACCAGTCCCGCATTCGTGCTGGCGCTACGCGCAAGTTTCAAGCGGTTGGAAGTGATTGGGATGGGGATGGCAGCGGCGCTGATATCGATTCCCAGCCTTGTCTGCTATGCGAACGGCTTCGCGCAGTTCGGCACTCGGCATTACATTCCAGCCTTCCCATTTCTGCTCGCGATGATGGCGATGGGGATGCCGCGCAAGACGGACCAGCTCACTAAGATCCTGATCTGCGTTTCGATTTTTCTGGTCGCGTTCGGCGTCTGGCACGTGCACATTTGGGGCTTGGCCGGGCCCTAGATCGACTTGGAGACGACAACTGAAAAGCTGAGCCGCCATGACGATGCCGAACAGTGGGTCGCAGTGTGGATCGGGCTGGCGGTCGTCACCTTCCTCGCGATCTGGCGGCTTCGGGATTTTCCTTATCATCTCAGCTGGATCGCCGCGTGGCACGGCATGGCCGGGGTGCTGCCGGCGACGCTCTGGGCAGCGGTTCGCATCTGGATTTTCTGGGCGTGGGGGGCAGCCGCAATCGCCGGGCTGGTGCTTCGAATCGATCCGGATATCGATCTGTCTGATGCAATCATTGCCGGTGCGGGCGGATTGTGGCCGGCCGGCTACTTGCTGGGTGTAATGCTGGGTCCGCTCGGACTGTTCAACACGGCAAGCTTGTGGTCGATCCTTGCGCTCGGAACGGTCTGGCTGTGGTTCCATCCGCCAAAGATCCGGCGAGCGCCGATGACGACGGGACAGAAGCTGGCCTTGCTGGCGGTGGGATTGCTCGCGGTCTCGATGATCCCGATGCAACTCGCCTCCCCGGTCGCGCCGTTCATGGATGTGCTCGCAACGCCTTCTGCGGTGCAACGGATCATCACGTTTCCGGTCTACACGCCGTTCGACAACGATCCTTACGGAATCTGGGTACCGGCCGCGCAGACACCGGGGCTGGAATTATTCCTGGCGATGTTGGGAATCGGGGCTGATTTGCACCGCGGCGCTGGGGCGCTGGCGCAATCGCAATCGATGCTGCCGATCTGCGCGCTGATGATTTTTGCGACGTGGCGGTTGGGCAAGGCGTTGCTCAACGACACCGCCGGTGGATTTGCGGCGCTGTTTCTTTTCTGGACCTGCGTATTCCGTCGCGCGCAGGGTGTGCGGGGATCCGTCATCGATCTTGCGCTGGTCGGAGTGGCGCTGGCGTTTTTCCTCGACCCGCAGCATCGGCGGACGCTGATTGCGCTCGGCGCGATGATGCTGGGAGCCGCGGTCGCGTCGCACTCGCTGATTGGCGGGTTTGCGATGATCGTTGCCGGCGCGGGGGTGGTTTCGTGGCTGTTCGAGAATGACTACCGACGGTTCGTGGCCGGGGTGGTAAGCCTGGCGGGCGCGACGCTGATAGCGGCCCCGTACGTTGCCATTTCGACCGGGCATCATTTGCCATATCTGGCGCTGGCGGGTGCGATCGTTCTTGGAATCGCATTGATTGTCGGCGCCAGTTCCCGACTTCCGCTCACGTCACCGGTCGGCGCACCGGATCGGATGTCGCTATTGAACATCGTCGTCATCGCCCTATTCATTTTCGTGGCGCTGGCGCGCCACTCGGTACAGCGCGGACTGTTGTACACCGTGTCGGAGAATCTGCCGCTTCTTACGGTGTTCTGCTTCGTAGGATTGGTCGCCGCGATCGCGTATTCGTGGCGTCGCGATCAGCCGGCGATGCCCTACGCGGGATTAATCGCAATCGCGCTCGCGCTGGGGCTGGTCGGCGAATATGTCGACATGATTGCCCACATGCCGGAGCATCAAGCGAGCCTTACGTCCGGGTTGTGGGACGTGGCGCCCAAGTTGATCGACTATTGGTGCCCGTACTTCCTGGCTTTACCGGCCGGCTTTGTCGTCGCGCTTGCTTACGACAGGTGGTCGGGGCCGGCCGCGTTCTTCGCCCTGATGACGTTGCTGATCTACCCGTGGTACCAGGTCCCCAATCCGGTTGACTACGATTCGGCATCGCACTCGATAGCCGAGCAGTGGGGGTTTAACCTGTACACTGCGGCGGAAGGATACTGGAACGGCCAGCCCGATCGGCACTGGACGCTTGGCTCTGACGAGTGGGTGCTGATCGATTTGCTCAACCGGGAAATCGCCGCGAGACGAATCACGCCGGCGACGCATATTCTCCATCTCTCGCGCGACACTTCATCGTGGTCGCTTTTGCCGTTGCCAATCTTCACCGGAATCGACGACGATCCGATAGTGATCGAACATGACCCCGGCAATCTCTTCCAGCAGGGAAGCAGGGTCCGAGGGATTAGCGATCTGCCGTCCGCGCTTGCGGCGCGGCCACCGTATATTCTCGAGCAGGTTCCGCCGCCCGTCGCAGCGCTCGATTCGCCGGCCGGCTACGACTTGATTTTCACCGGTGGAGATGTTCGGCTCTACCGCCGTCACGACCTGGCAGCGGCGCCTTCACATCTCAATTTGATCTACCGCAACCTGGTGGCGATCCTCGCGGTAATCGGAATCATCATTGTTGTAAGACGGCGGCGCCGACGCGTCGAGGTTGAGGCTAGCGCGGCCTAGCGCACAGTCGAGTCGCGCGCGATGTCGTGACGGCGAAACAGCCTGATGCCGTCGTCATGGAAGATCTCGTCGTAGCCGGCAGGGGGCAGCGTCAGCCACGGCGGGGACTCGTTGTGCACCACGATGTAGGGCGGGTTCTTCGCCAGCGCGGCCGGCAGCATCGATACGGGCCACAGGCGGCTACTGGAAGTACTACTTTCGCCGAGGGTCGGATCCGGATGCATCAGGTAGAGGTCATCTTCAATCCCGGTGTACACGGAATACAGCAAAACGTCCTGCCACATTATGGTGTTAGGAGTGACGTGGACTATGTGAGTCGCCGTGGTGATCCGACCGTTGCGAATCTCTTCGCGGAGAAATTTACTCAGCTCCAGTTCCGCGGGACTTTGCGCCCATCGGGTGTCGCCTGTATTCCCCCACCATCCCTGCTTTGCGAGTAGCCAGTCCACGGACCACTCCTGGGCGAGCGAATGCTCCGTATACGACATGTCCAACTCCGGCCGCTGCGAGAACGGGAACATCAGCAGTATGAGCAACAGGGCGATCGAACCGACGTTTGATAGACGGCGATATGCGAGGTCGAACGCTGCGGCAGCGGGCAAGATAAGACAGTAAGGGTACCAATACTCAGAGACCTTGTAGACGACGTCGGCAAGGCCGAAACCGGCGCCGGATCCATGAAGCCATGACGAGCCGGACGGCGTCGCGTATTCGGCAACAATTCCCACCGCCAAAGCTCCGGCGATCGCATACACACCAACCGGCCAACTCGACTTCAACCATGCCAGGACTGCGAAGCCGAGTACGGCGGCCACATACAAAATCGGAAAGTCTTCGGCGAGGCCGCTTAGCATCACTATCGAGGGAGGCCGGCGAAGCAATAGCAGGAGCACTACGAGAACGAGGGCCCGAGCAGTCCACACGGCGAAACTATTGTTGTCGGTGGATGTCGGCGGTAACGACGACGCCGCTCGCCAGATCACAAAGACACCTACGAGTTGCGAGAGCGGCAGTATCGGGTATGGCAGAGCTATACCCGTCGCGACCGCGAGTTCAGGCACGGCGACCAATACGGCGCCGAACAGGCATGCAGTTTCGAGGAGAAGGTCTTTTACCCCTTCGCCCGCCAACCGAATGAGCAGTGTGCTTCCTGCGGTCGCCAGCGCGAGCGCGCCGATAATCGCGTGGGAAGCAATCGCAGTTCCCAGTGCCAGCGCGCCGAGCGCAGTCTTGACAGGACGCCGATTCGGATCGAGGAAGAATGCGAGTCCAATCGCGGCCAGCGCGAATACCACCGCAGTTCCGCGCATCGAATGAGCCCGGTCGTAGATCGTCGTCGCGAAAAGGAGCAGCGCCGCGAAGCCGCCGGCGACGTCGTTCATCAGCGAGCGGCCGAGCCGATAGGCGCCAAAGATGATGAGACAACACATCGGCACAAGCGCGGCCATCTCGGCGACTGACGCCAGACTTGTGAAGCTGCCGAATCCGAGCATCGCATAGAACAGCTCCACGCCCGGGGTTTGAATGAACCGCGACCAATAGCCGTAGGGATCGTTATCGAATGGCAGATATCTTCCGAAAGTCAGAATCCTCTGCGCCGACGCAGGAGTGTTGAGGACATCCATGTAAGGCGGCAGCGGCGAACCGAGCTGTAGCGGCAGCTTCCCCACCGCCATCAGCGCGCAAGCCGCCAGCGCGAGCATCTGGCCCGTCGAGGGTGCGCGAAATGTTACCGCAGGCGGATGTCGCCAAAGCCAGATAATCGCCGCGAGCAGCATCAGCCAGATCGTGGAAGATCGAAAGAGACCGATCGGGCCGAGCAGGTTGCCGGCGATGTAGGCGAATATCCAGGTTCCGGCGGCGCCGCCGATCAGAGCGTCACCGAGTTCGAGTTCACTATCGATGCGCAGCAGGATGAGCGCGAGTACGACGGTCGCCAGTCCCCAGAAGACTGCGACCCTGAGTGCGGCTCCTGCAGTTGTCGGCAGCACTCGACCGAATCCATTGATGAAGGTCGAAGTCCAGACGTAGCCGGAAAAAGGCTCGCGGAGAGCCAATACAGAAACGATCGATAGCGCCACGACTCCGAGCGCCGCTAGTAAAATGCGTCGCCGACCATTGCGATCAAAATGATCGTTGAGATCGTTCGTGCTCACAGGTGAGAAGCCGCGCGATTCGTGGACGCTCATGGCTTAGGCGAATTGCATCGGACAGTCAACGCGACGGCCGGGGCAAACTGAGGAAGTTGGTTTCCGCGTGTAATTTTAACGCCTGACTAGCCAAATGCCTCTTACGCTGGCACACTCAATCCGGCAAGCTATTGGTAGCTGCGAGCCAGGGGATTGGAGTGGCGGCGACTTCGCGACAGATGGATTTCCGATGCATGGGATAACCGACCCCGCGCATATCGCGGACATGCTCGCGACGTGGGGGTATCTCGGCATCTTCATTGCCGTGTTCGTCGGCAACCTGGGAATTCCTGTGCCGGAAGAAACCGTGATGCTCGCGGCGGGATTCCTGGCCGGGCGCTCGCTGCTCGACTTGCGAATCGTCTACGTTGCGGTGGTTGTCAGCGCGGTCACGGGCGATTGCTGCGGCTACGTAATTGGGCGCACGGGAGGACAGCGCGTACTGATTCGGCTCGCGAACGCGTTCCCCTTCATGCGCACGCGCTACGATCGGCTGCAACTTTTCTTTCAGACGCACGGCAGCAAAGCAGTATTCATGGCGCGATTTATCACCGGCGCGCGATTCATGGCGGGTCCGATGGCGGGCGCGTGCGGGATGCCGTTCTTCCAGTTCCTGGGATGGAACGTGCTGGGCGCGATCGTGTGGTGCTCGCTGGTCGTCACCGTCGGCTACCTGGTCGGCGACGAGTTGTATCGCGCGGTCACGATGGCGCATCAGGCGTCGCGATGGATCGGAGTCGCGGTGTTCGTGCTGGTGGTGGTGTGCTTCGTCTTTTGGTGGAGGGATCGGCGTCCTGCGGTGTCGCGGCCTCAATCGTAGAGGCGTTTGCGAATGCGTCGCGATGATGGCGCTGACGGTGACGCTGTCAGGATGCCAGCCGCGCACGCGAATCGATCTCCACTACCTGCCCGGCTTCGTGCCGGGGTCGCAGAATATTTTTCGTCCCGCCAAGATTGCGGTGCCGCCCACCACTGCAGATTTCGACTCTGGCAATCTCCAGGTCGGCGATGTCTATGCTGCCGACGGCAATCCGCAGACTCCGCTGATGGTTTCCGATGCGGCGCGCGCGCTCAACAACGGTTTGATCAAGGGACTCGCGGACGCCGGGTTGGTGCCGGTGCCGATGGAATCGAATCCAGGCGACGGCAAGCCGCCGGAGGGCTCGGATTTTATCCTCACCTCACGGCTCGAGCAGCTCGAAGTGAACAAGCGGTTCGGCTCTAACATGACCGTGCACGGCCAATACTTCACGATGACGGCGATGGCGCGAGTGAAGTACGAGCTGAGGAATCGCGACGGCGCGGTGCTCTACTCGGACGAGCTCACCGGAATCGAAAATGAACCGCCGAATCCGGTGGGCGGCGAGGTTTTTTTTCCGCTGGAAACCGAACCGGGCGAGTCGCTTGTCGGTCGCACTGTCGCGCGCTGTCGGCTTGCTGATGCTCCAGCCGAGATTTCGCGACGCGTTGCCGATGCGAGCGGTCGAGGCGACCCCTGCCGCCACTCCGACGCCGCCGTCTCTTCATTGATATGTCCGCCGCGTAGCCGCGATTGGCAGTAATTGTGGCAGCTAATCTATTGCTGCCAACGTTGCCCCCGCGCGATACTGCCCGGCATGAAAGCGAAACGGAGCGAGCCACGGCTGGCGATCGCGCCCAAGTCGCCGGGCATGCCATCGCGGCGAATTGTCATGATCGCTTTTCCCGACGCGCAGATAATCGACATCACCGGCCCACTTGAAGTATTCGGACGCGCCGCGCGATTGCTGACCGACGAGCGCGGATGGCGCGTGCCCGCTTACACCGTCGAGATAGCGGCCACCAAAGCAGGACCGTTCAGCACTTCGTCCGGAATCCGCCTGATTGCGGACCGCTCGATTGCGCAGGTGCGCGGGCCGATCGACACGTTGCTAGTCGCCGGCGGACGTGGAACTACCGCGGCGATTCGCGATCGCGCGTTGATCGAGTGGCTTCGCGGCAGTGTGAATCGTACGCGACGAATCTGTTCCGTGTGCACCGGAGCGTTCTTGCTAGCGGAGGCGGGGCTTCTCGACGGGCTGTCGGCGACCACCCATTGGCGGCAATGCGAGCGGCTCGCGACTCAGTTTCCGGCCGTCAAAGTCGAGACCGATCCGATTTTTGTGCGCGCGGGCAAGATATTAACCTCGGCTGGCGTGACGGCGGGAATCGATTTGGCGCTGGCTCTGCTCGAAGAAGACCACGGCCGCGACGTTGCGCTCGCGGTGGCGCGCGAACTGGTCATGTTCCTGCGCCGTCCGGGCGGCCAGTCACAATTTTCTGTGCAGTTGAGCCGGCAGTTGGCGGATCGCGAGCCGATCCGCGAGCTGCAGCGATGGATGGCCGATCATCCTGGCGCCGATCTTTCGGTTGACGCGCTCGCGCGACGCGCCGCGATGAGCCCGCGCAACTTCGCCCGCGTGTTCATGCGCGAAGTCGGAGTGACGCCGGGAGAATTCGTCGAGAACTTGCGGGTCGAAGCGGCGCGCCGCCGCCTTGAAGAGTCGGCGGAGGGCGTCGATTCGATCGCGTCCGAGTGCGGCTTCGGCACGCGCGAATCGATGCGCCGCGCGTTCCTTAGGATTCTGCACGTGCCGCCGAGTGCGTATCGCAGCCGATTTCATCAAAAATTAAGTGCCTGACGAAAAAGGAGAACGCCATGAGGATTGCTTTCCTGATTTTCGATGACCTGACCGTGCTCGATGCGATCGGACCGTTCGAGGTGCTGTGCCGAATCCCGGGCGCCAAGGTGATGTTCGTCGGCGAGACCGCGGGTATCAAGCGCGCCGATCCGAAATCGCTCGGAATAGTGGCTGACTATTCGATCGCAGAGGTGACCAGCGCCGACATCCTGCTGATGCCGGGTGGAAGAGGGGAGGCGCAGGTGCGCGAAAAACCGCAGATGCTCGAGTGGATCCGACAAATCGACGCGACTACGCAGTGGACTACTTCGGTATGCACCGGTGCGCTGGTGCTGGGCGCGGCCGGGCTGCTCAAGGGACGGTCCGCGACCACACATTGGGCGCGACTCGAGAAGTTGCGCGAGTTCGGCGCCGAGCCGCGGTCGGAGCGCGTTGTCGAGGACGGCAAGATAATCACCGCCGCGGGAGTGTCCGCCGGCATCGACATGGCGCTGCATCTCGTCCGTCGCGTTGCGGGCGACACGATTGCTCAGGCGATCCAGGTGGGCATCGAGTACGAGCCGCAGCCGCCGTTCGACGGAAATGCGGGGCGCGCGCCGGCGCAGGTGATGGAAGTGCTGCGGCCGCGCTATCAGCGGCCCGAGGCGAAAGCCGCGGCTAAGTGAAGCGTGAACACTAACGCGCCTAACGATTCCAAGTTGGCAGAGGCAGAATCCTGAATCGCGCGCGGAATAGCGCGCTGTGGTCACCCTCACCCGCTCCTTCGGCGCGGCCTCTCCCACAACTAAGCGGGCGAGGCGGGTAATCAGTGGCGCGGAACGCGACACCCTAACTCGACCCTCACCTTCATCCTCTCCCTAACAGGGAGAGGAGATAAGAAGGACGCGGCGAAGTGAGCGCTACAGCGGGAAGCGCTCGCCGACCATCTCCTCGCTTTTGCGCCACAGGTCGTTCGCGTGCGAAAGGTTGAGGGCGTATGAGCGGACACCGACGCGCGAGTTCGTATCGTCGTTGACCTCGCAGACTTGGCAGTCCTCGCAATAGTGCCCGCCAACCGCGTCGGCCGCTGCGACAAACCCGCTCCACACCGAAGTCGCCGAACCTTGCGGGACACTCTTGAAGCGGAACGTCGGCGCCTGACCGGGTTTTGCACCGCGGTTTATGCGGGCCATCATCTGCTCGACGAGTTCCGGCGTCATATGGCGCCCGAGCTCGGTCTGGATTCCGCCCGGGTGGATTGAGGTTGCGCGTACGCCGCGTCCCTTGAGCCGGTTGTCGAGAGCCACCGCGTAGAGAATGTTTGCAGTCTTCGAGCGGCCGTACGCTGTGAACGCCTGGTATGGAGTCCGCTCGAAATTCGGATCCTCGAGGTCAACGTCGCTTATCTGGTGGCCGGCCGAAGAGAGCGTGACAATTCTGGCGCCGGGTTTCAGCAGAGGCACGAGCCGGTTGACGAAGACGAAGTGACCGAGGTGATTGGTTCCGAATTGCGTCTCGAACCCGTCCTGCGTTTTACCTTGCGGACACGCCATCACGCCGGCATTCGCGATGATCACGTCGAAGGATTTGGCGCGCGCCAATAGATCGTCCGCCGCCTTGCGCACGCTGGCGAGCGATGCGAGGTCGGCTTCGACAAGTTCTACCGACGGGTTGCCCGCTTCCGCGAGTGCGCGTCGCGCTTTCGCCAGATCGCGGGCCGTGCCGACGACGGTGGCGCCGTGCGCCACGAGCGAGCGCGAAGTCTCGACGCCCAAGCCGGCGGAGACGCCGGTTACCAATACTCTTTTGCCCGAAAGATTGACGCCCTCGAGGACTTCGTCGGCCGTCGATTCCGCTCCGAAAGTCTTTGCCATTTTCGCTTCTCCCAAATCTGGAAACGTTACTTACCCTTGCGCGACTCTTCGCGGCGACGCAACTCGACTCGGCGAATTTTTCCGCTGACCGTCTTGGGCAACTCGTCGACAAATTCGAGCTGGCGCGGAAATTTGTAGGGCGCGGACTCAGTTACGCGTCGTCGATTTTTCCAGAGCGGAAGCGAGGACACACTTGCCATCACGATACGGCTCCGTCTGACCATAAGCCTTGCTGAAGTACTCAGCCCCATACTCGCATTGTTCCTGCGAATCGAAACCAACCCTATCCCACCATTTGCTATAGTCAGCCTTTAGATCCACTGCGGCGCCGTTCCAGGGCGGCGGAAGGATTAGCCGCCCCGGTCCCACCACAGGCGGGTCATATGTTTGCAGTTGGTCGTCGACGATCTGCGGAAGGATATCCTTTTGCGGCGGCGGTTTCTGCTCGAAGTGGCCAAAGGCGTAAGCTCTTTTCGCTGCCCCTGCGACTTCTTGATTGGGATCGCTGATGAGCGCGTGCAGGTAGGGTCTCGTTTCCGCCGTGCCGATATCGGCAAGCACCTCGGTGGCGAATACGCGCCAGAGCGGATCGCTGCTTTTCGCCAACTCGATCGCCTCGTCGAGACCGGTGTTCGGGGGCGCACCCAGGAGCCGTTGAATTTTCGCGATACTTGCCTTGGTACAGTTGGGACTAAAGCCGGCGACTCCTTTCTGCAGCGACTCGATCTCTTGCTGGTGAAAGTGCCTGAATCGCGGCTGGTCGCTCTGGTTGGAGTAATCGCTCCCATCCCAGCGGTAAATCTTCGGCCAGCCCGCTACACACTGGTCCGCTGCGGCGTAAGTGCCTGTGTAGTTAGCGAAGTCGTGGTCGAGGACGATGTACATCTTGCCGTCGATCTCCTGCAGCACTTGATTAACGTCGTCGTTGCCGTAAACGGAGGTCGACAAGTCGTGCTGTTGGAAACCACCTGCCGTGCGATCGACGATATAAACGTCCCCGCATCCGCCCCGCCCCCCATCGTAGCGCGAGACTAGCAGGGTCAGATTGCCGTCGTGGCCCAGGTCGACGTACCGGAACGAACAGATTCGAGTCTGGTCATTCGCTTCACCGTAATCCGGTTCTAGCTGCTCCATCAATTTGCGAACTGCGGCTTTAGGCGGCGGCTTGGCCGCCAGATTAGGCGACGCATTCACTGACCAATTGTATGACGACAACGGACGCGCCGTGTCTTTCGCTTGCGACGCGTCGCCGCCAGGGCCAAGATGAGCAGCGCGACGAGTACGGTGAGGTTGCGCGTGAAGGTGATGGCCGCCGCTGAACTCTCAGCGACGAGATTTGGCCATCGTTCCTGCGATCGCATCGCACGATGTGTCATGCGACGTTCCCCCTTCATCGAGTACGGACCTCAACTCAAACAGACTTACCCTTGCGCGACTCTTCGCGGCGACGCAACTCGACTCGGCGTATTTTTCCGCTGACTGTCTTGGGCAACTCGTCGATGAATTCGATCTCGCGCGGATATTTGTAGGGCGCGGTCACGCGCTTGCAATGCTCCTGCAGCTCGAGCACCAGGCGATTGCCCGCTTCGGCCCCGGCGCGAAGTTTGACGAAGGCTTTCACGATCGACCCGCGATCTGCGTCGGGCGTCGCGACCACTGCGGATTCGAGCACCGCGGGATGCTCGAGCAGGGCGCTCTCGACCTCGAACGGCCCAATTCGGTAACCGGCCGAGATGATCACGTCGTCAGCGCGTCCGACGAACCACAGATAGCCGTCGGCGTCGCGAGTCGCCTGGTCGCCGGTCAGGTACCAGTCGCCGCGAAACGCGCTGGCGGTCTCTTCCGCGTTTTTCCAATACTCGAGAAACAGCGACGGCGGACGCTCGGGACTCACGCGCACTGCGATTTCCCCGACCTCATCAATAGCGGTCTCGGCCAGCTCGTTGTCGAGCACTCGCACGTCGTGGCCGGGAAACGGCAGGCCCATCGAGCCCGGCTTCACCGGCATCCCGGGCATGTTCGCCGCGAGGATGGTCGTTTCTGTTTGCCCGTAGCCGTCGTGAATCGTGAGTCCCAACTGTTCCCGCCACACCTCGATCACTTCGGGATTGAGCGGCTCGCCCGCTCCGGTGCAATGCCTCAGTTTCGGGAATGAGTAATGCTCGAGTGGTTCCTTAATGAGTATTCGATACTCAGTCGGCGGCGCGCAGAAAGTAGTAACTCCGTAGCGGGCGATGATATCCAGTTCCTTCGCTGCTTCGAAGCGGCCGTTGTACATGAAGGTCGTCACGCCGTTCATCCACGGCCCGAACAGCACGCCATACGCCGCCTTGGCCCAGCCGGTGTCCGAGGTTGTCCAATGCAGGTCGCCCGGCCGCACGTCCAACCAATTCAGGCCCGTGAACCGGTGGCTGTAGGTATAAGCGTGACTATGCAGAACCGCTTTCGGTTCCCGCGTCGTGCCGGAAGTGTAATAGCAAATCGCAGGCTCCGATGACTGAGTATTCGCCGGCTTGAACGCCGCCGACGCGCGGCTCATCTCTTCCTGCAGACTCATCCACCCGGTGCGAGTGGCGCCGGCGATCAGGTAGTGCTCGATCGAGGGGCATTGCTTGCGCAGCTCCGCGATCATCGCGGCATTCTCGACGGTGGCGATTATTGCGCGCGCGCCAGAATGATTCGCGCGGTAGACGAGATCCTTCTCACGTAACATCGAGGTGCACGGGATCACGATTGCTCCGAGCCTGAGCGCACCGATATACGCGGCTTGCCAAAGCGTGATTCGCGGCAGCACCAGCAGGACAGGATCGCCGCGCTTGATGCCGAGTCCGGCGAGAACGTTGGCGATGCGCCTGGACTGCTGCGCGATATCCGCGAACGTCAGCCGCGCGCGCCGACCCTCGCTGTCTTCCCACAGGATCGCAACCCGGTGCGGATCTTCGGCGAGCTTGTCGATGACGGAGGCGAAGTTGAAATGCTGCGGCGTTTCCCATCTGAAGTCGCGATAGGCGCGCCGATACTTCTCGAGTGCTTCGCGGTCGATTGCGTCGGTCTTTATCGACTCGGTCATTGACGCGAATTCCCGCGCGCCGCATGCTCCGGCGGCGCCTGCGAGCGCTTCGCCGCTGCCTTGATATATTTCACCGTCACCGGAGACAGGTCGTCGCGTTCGACGCGCACGTCGATTATCGCGAATGTTTTGCAGTCGTGCGCTGCGCGGAGCGCATCCCGTAACTGCTCGACCGTAGTCGCCTCGAATCCTTCGCCGCCCCAGTCGCGCGCGAGTTGCGCATACGGCCACGGCGGAATCTCGAGCAGTTCGCGCCGCTCGGCAATCGGCCGGAAGATGCCCCATCCGCCGTTGTTGATCAGGACGACGATCGGATTCACACCCTTAGCCGGCGCGTGGGATATTTCGGGCCCGGTCATCTGAAAACCGCCGTCGCCACACATCACCAGCGGCCGAAGACCGCTGCCGATCTGCGCGCCAAGCGAGGCCGGCACTGCAAATCCCATCGAGGCGTAAAATCCCTGCGCCAGGTAGCCGCCGCTGTGCGGCACCCGGATATCGAGGCCGCCGAACAGCATGTCGCCCGACTCGGCGACGACCAGGTAATCGCGCTTCTCGGCCAGGAATTCATTGACCGCGGACAAAATCTGCGCGACCTTGACCGGCTTGCCATTGCGCGCTGCGATCTCGCGAAGATTATCGGCATAGACAACCTTCTCATGATGCGTCCGCAGCTTCTCGCGCAGGAGAGCGCGCGCGAAATCGCGCACCCCGACGTCGGTGTAGGTGTGATACTTCACCTCGACCTTGCGATCGACCGACCACACGGTGCGTCCTTGAATCACATGCGGCGGACGGTTGCCGAAGTTCATGTCGGTCTTGAGGCATCCGAGGCTGAGCACGAAGTCGGCGGCGTCCATCCGCGCGACGATAGACGGCGGACTGATCGGGCCGACGTGCACGCCCATGTACAGCGGATGGTCCATCGGGAACGCGCCCTTGCCGAGCACGGTCGTGAAGACCGGCGCGCCCATTTTCTCGGCCAGCTCGACGAGATCGTGCGACGCCTTGAAGCGATGAATCTCGATGCCGGCGATCAGGACGGGCTTGCGGCTCTCGTTGAACATCGCGGCGGTCTCATGCGCGGCTTCTTCGACCTTGCGCGTGTCGGATTCCTGGAAGTGCAGCCGCCCGTCCCATTCGATGAGTTCCTCGGGAACTTCGATCTGTCGATCGACCATGTCGCGATGAATCTCGACGTAGCCGGGCCGCTGCTCGGCCCAGATGCGCTTCACCACGCGATGTAATTCACTGGCGGCGCTGCGAGGGTCGGTCAACACGGCGGAGGCGCAAGTGACTTCGTCGTAGATGCGGCGCTGCGATTCGATCTCGCGGGCCTGATGATGAATGAGAGTGCCGAGCTTGCGTTCCTCCTCGCCCGGGCCCCCTGAAAAGATCAGAATCGGCACGCGTTCCGAGAACGATCCCGCGACCGGATTGACCATGTTGTGGCCGCCGGCGCCGTAGGTGACGCAGATCACGCCGATCTTTCCGGTCGCGCGCGCATAGCCGTCGGCTGCGAAGCCGACGCCCGGCTCGTGCGAGAGCGTGATGATTTCCATCCCGTGCTTGCGGCCCAGCGCAAAGAACAGCTTGAGCGCCAGGTCGCCGGGGATGCCAAAGACGTGCGACACGCCAATCTTGCGCAGGTACGCGACCAGGAAGTCGCCCAGCGCCATGTGTCTCTTCACTCCGCTTCGCCCTCCTCAAACTGAGGCCATTGTAACAAAAACACCCCCTTCACCGCAGGACATCTTCGACCCCGCGCTGTGCTAGAGTATGATGCTGAAGGGTCAAGCCGATGTTCTCGAAGATACTTCGCATGCAATTCCTGGGGCCGACGCAACTGAGCAAGCTCGTGATGTATCTGCCGCAGTTCGTTCGCGTCTTCTACCGGTTGATGAAAGACGAGCGGGTGCCGATGCTGGCGAAAGCGGTGCCGTGGATGGGATTGCTGCTAATGCTGACCCCGCCGGCGCTCGAGCTCGACATGATCCCGATAATCGGCGAGCTCGATTGGCTGCTTATCGGCTACCTTTCGCTCAAAGTGTTCATCTGGCTCTGCCCGCCCGACGTCGTCCGGGAACACGTCGTTCAGATTGGCCGTGGCGAATAGCACTGCACGCTGATGCGGCTGCGCAATATCCTGATCGTCCTGGCGGCTGCCGTTATTGTCGCGCTGGTAGGGCTGAGCCTGGTTGACCAACTGCTGGTCGACTACCTGTGGTACGGAAGACTCGGCTACGGCGGCGTCTTCAACACGACCGTCGGGACAGAAGTCTTAATCTTCATCATTGTATGGCTGATCGCGTTCATCGCGATCTTCACCAGCGGGTTGATTGCGGTCGGCTCGAGCCGCGATCGCGAGCGGCTGCGCGTCGTGCGCCGTCCCGACGAGATGGTCGAGGTCAATCTGCCCGAGCTGATTCGCGCGCTCGGCGAGCGGGTGCCGTGGCGCGTGATCGTCGCGGGCGGCGCGGCGGTGCTGGCGCTGTTTGCAGCGCAAGGCGAGGCGGCCAGTTGGGATACCTACCTCAAGGGCATTTACGGGGTGCCGTTCGGAATCGTCGAGCAGGCGTTCGGCAACGATATCGGCTTCTACATATTCAAGCTGCCGCTGCTTGAGGAAATCCGCGATCTGTTCCTGATGCTGATCGTGCTGGCGGCTGGGATGGCGATCGCGGTCTACTGGGCGCGCGGCGCGCTCGACTTCAAGGAATCGCCGCCGCGCGTGTCACCCGGCGCGTCGGCCCATCTGTCGGTGCTGCTGGGCCTGTTCTTCATTCAGCGCGCGATGAGTTACTGGCTTGGACGCTTCGACCTGCTGCTGCATACCGACGGCGTCGTCTTCGGACTGCGCTATGTCGATCGAATCCTGTGGCAGCCGGGACTCTGGCTGCTGGTGGCGCTGTCGCTGGCAGCCGCGGCGATGTGTCTCTACAACGCGCGCGAGGGCGGACTCAGGATTCCGGTTGCCGCTTTCGTTATCGTGTTCGGACCCGCGCTCATCATGAATTTCATTCAGCCGGTCATCGAGCGCTTGTGGGTCAAGCCCGACGAGCTGCGGGTCGAGCGTCCGTACCTGGAACGCAACATCGAGGCGACGCGGCACGCGTACAAGCTCGACACGGTTGACGTGAAGCCGTTTGCGGGACAGGGCACACTCACGCCCGCGGCGCTCGAGCAGGATTCGGCAACGGTCAAGAACATCCGGCTGTGGGATCCGCGCCCCCTGATCGACACCTACCGCCAGCTGCAGGAAATCCGCACCTACTACGATTTTCGCGACGTCGATATCGATCGCTACTGGATCGAAGGCAAGTATACCGAGGTGATGCTGTCGCCGCGCGAGATGAATCTCGACCAGTTGCCCGACAACGCGCAGACCTGGGTCAATCAGCATCTCAAGTTCACGCATGGCGCGGGGCTGGCGATGAGCCCGGTCAACAAGAAGGACACCGAAGGGCTGCCGGTTTTCTATATCAAGGATATTCCGGCGGTCTCGGACGTGGGCTTTAAAGTTGACCAGCCGGCGATCTACTTTGGCGAGGCGCGCGACAGTTACGCCGTCGTCGATTCGGCAACGCCCGAGTTCGACTATCCCAAGGGCGCGGACAACGTCTTTTCGTACTACGCGGGATCGGGTGGCGTGCCGGTAGCAGGATTTTTTCGACGGCTGCTGTTCAGCATCTTCTTTCGCGACATCAATCTGCTCGTCACCGAGAATATCGTCGAGAAGAGCAAGATCATGATCCGTCGCAACATCGCAACCCGTATCGCCTACATCGCGCCGTTCCTCAACCTCGACCGCGATCCTTACGCCGTGATCCACAACGGCCGCCTGGTGTGGATCGTCGACTGCTATACCACGAGCGATCACTACCCCTACTCGCAGCGCAACGCCGACGGGATCAATTACATCCGCAATTCGGTCAAGGTGGTGGTCGATGCGTACACGGGCGACACCGATTTTTACGTGGCGGACGCCGAAGACCCGATAATCAAGACGTGGGAGCGCGTGTTCCCGGCGATGTTCAAGCCGATGTCGGCGATGCCGGAGGACTTGCACGCGCACATCCGCTATCCGGAAGATTTTTTTCTGATCCAGGCCGACACGTTCCGCACCTATCACATGACCGATCCCCAGGTTTTCTATAACCGCGAGGACCTGTGGGGATTCCCGCGCGAGAACTACGCGGGGCAGACGGTTCCGATGCAGCCCTACTACGTGATCATGCGGCTGCCTGGTGAGGCGCAGGCGGAATACATGTTGATGCTGCCGATGGTGCCGTCGGGACGCGACAACATGATTGCGTGGATGGCCGCGCGCTGCGACGGCGCGGATTACGGTCATCTGTTCGAGTATTCATTTTCGAAGGACCGGCTTTTTTACGGTCCCTATCAGATCCAGGCGCGCATCAATCAGAATCCCGAAATTTCGCGCCAACTCTCGCTGTGGAACCAGATGGGCTCGAAGGTCCTGCTCGGCAATCTGCTCGTGATACCGATCCAGGACTCGCTGCTCTACGTCGAGCCGCTGTTCATCCGCGCCGAGAACGGCCAGTTGCCGGAATTGCAGCGAGTGGTCGCGTCGTACAGCGATCGCGTAGTGATGGGCGATACGCTCGACCTGACGTTGGCAGCGCTGTTCACTAACGAGGGGCCGCCGGCGCCGGTGATCGCCAAGGCGATACCGACCCAAGGTGCTCCGCAGTCGATCGCCGCGGCACCCGGTCCAGGCAAGGCCGACATGCAGAGCGCGGCGCAGCATTACAATCGCGCGATGGAAGCGATTCGTTCGGGTGACTGGACGGCGTTTGGCGCCGAGATGAAGCAGCTGGGCGACGAGCTTTCGAAGTCGTCGGATTCCGGACACCCCTGATAGAAAGCGTCGCAGGCGCCAAGGTTGCTTGCGCGAAATCGCTCCAATGAACAGTCAGAGTGGACCGTCGATTCAGCAGATCCGCGAGGCAGCCGCGCGGATCGCGCCATATGTTCGACGCACGCCGATGATCTCGTGCGGACCGATCCGCGATCGTCGAGGCCTCGACTGCGCACTCGACCTGAAGCTTGAGTGCCTGCAGGTCACCGGATCGTTCAAGCCGCGAGGTGCGATGAACAAGTTGCTATCGATACCGGACAAGCAATCGGTGCGCGGCTTGATCACGGCGTCGGGCGGAAATCACGGACTTGGCGTTGCCTATGCGGCTTATGTCTCGGGGGTGCCGTCGAGGATTTACCTGCCGACGACCACACCCGCAGCGAAGATTGAAAAGCTCAGGAAGTGGGGCTCCGAGACGATCGTTGACGGAGAGACGTGGGACGAGAGTAATAGAATTGCGTTGTCGGCCGCAGAGCGCGACGGCCTCACCTACATCCACGCGTTCGCGGATCCGATGGTCGTCGCAGGCCAGGGAACGATCGGCGTGGAGATTTTAGCCGACGCGCCCGAGACGGACACTCTCGTCGTCGCGATCGGTGGCGGCGGGCTGATTTCAGGCATCGCGATTGCCGCCAAGGCAATCAAGCCAAGCATCCGGATCGTGGGTGTCGAGCCCGAGGGCGCGGCTACCCTGCATCGCAGCCTCAGCGCTGGCCGTATCGTTCAGCTTGATCGAATCGCGACCGCAGCTACGACGCTTGGCGCTTTGGCGACCGAGCAGCTCAACTTTGACTTGATCCGCAAGCACGTCAGCGAAGTCGTGCTCGTCTCGGACGACGAGATGCGCGATGCGTCGCGTTGGCTCTTCTTTGAACTTGGAGTCGCGGCGGAGCTGAGCGGCGCCGCCGCGGTCGCGGCAATTTTGACCGGTCGCTATCGCGCAAAAAAGGGCGAGCGTGTCTGCGCACTGGTCTGTGGCGCGGGCGCAGACGGAATGCAGAGCTTATGAGGCATATCGGCATCGTCGCAGTCAGCTCCGAAGGCGCGGCGCTTTGCTACCGCACGATCTGCCTCGAAAGCGTGGCAATCCTCGGGCCGCATGAGCATCCGGAGATCTCTCTGCACGGTTTCTCTCTCGGCAGTTATCAACGCCTCATCGACGATGACCGCTGGGATGCGGTGGGCGAGAGGATGCTCGAGTCGGCGGCTAGGCTAGTCAGGTCCGGAGCAGAATTGCTGATCTGTCCCGACAACACGGTTCATCAAGGACTCGATCTTGTACGAGAGCGTTCACTCGCGCCGTGGATTCACATCGCCGAGGAAGTCTCCGAGGAGGCTCGGCGGCGCAGGTTCAAGCGGGTCGGCATTCTCGGAACACGCTTTCTGATGGAAGGTTCCGTGTATCGGTCCAAGCTGGCGCCGATCGGCATCGACTACCGCATTCCAAACACGGAACAACGCGCGCGTATCAATCAGATCATTTACGATGAGTTGGTGTACGCGCGTTTCATCACTGAGTCTCGTGCATACTTTCAAAATGTGATCCGTGAGCTCGGGGACAGCGGCTGCGATGCGGTCGCGTTGGCCTGCACCGAGATCCCGTTGCTCATCAGCGCGGCAGACTCGCTGTTGCCGATCCTGGACTCGACGCGCATTCTCGCGCGAGCCGCTCTTCGGATAGCGACTTCATCAGAAAACGCAAAATCCTGACCATGCAGAGGCTTCTGCTCACTTTGTGTCGTCGCTGTCCGCAGAAAGTGTTCTCCGCGTAACTGGACCAGCTGCTCGCCGCTCTTTAGAAGAGCCGTTTTCCTCTGTCATCCTGAAACGGGAGTCGAAGAGGGGAACCCGTTGGGAAATGTTCTGAAGCAACGCAATCGACTGGCGGTTGTCCCGCCGCGGCCGCTCACGCCTCATACTTCTTTCAGCTGTCGAATCGCAGCAATCGCGGAGCTTGGCGCCGGAATGTTAGGGGCCGAGCGATGCGTGATCGCATTTCGATCGAGTGGGGGCGGCGCCGACGAAGTGACCAACGCGTTCCGAGGCGATTCTCGATGGGACGAGGTCGTGAATGCGGTCCTCGGCGCGCTGGACAATCGGCTCGCCGATGCCCTCGCGGCCGACGGGTCGAGTAGAGCGCGCGGCGCGCCGGCATTTACAGAATCGATTGAAACGGTAGAGCTGAGCGCGCGAGAAATCGACGCAATCGTGCGAACAGGGAAGATCGATGAGGGGCGGCAAGTAGTTGCCGCGGCGTTTACCGACGGTTTAAGCGCCGTCCGAATCGCGACGGTAGTGCGTGCCGATCGCGCTCGTGACGAACTTGAAGTATCGCTTGAATTTATGGCGCGGGCCGTTTTCGGCGAGATCGCGCTCCACGGAGCGCGCGCGTCGCTCGAGTTCTGGCGGACCCACGGCGCAGAGAGCGGCCGTCAAGCCAGCGGGGCGAAGCGGGACCTGGTCCGAGAGCGCGGAGCAGCTCGTCAGCTGGAGGAAGCGGTTGCTGCGGCGCGGCGGGCGCGGCCAAGTGAAAGATTTAGCCGCTTCGGTGAACTGGTTGCAGCTGCCGGCTTCGACCAATGGATTGTAGCGGTCGCCGAGGGAGGTGCTCTCACGGTTGCCGCGAGTTCGTCCGGGCTGAAGGAATTCGATCTGAAAGAAGCGGACAGCGCGCTTGCAGAAAGTTTTCGACGGCGAGTCGTGATTGCGCGTTCGCGCGTCGATCGCGTCAAACATTTTTCCGAAGATAAAATGCTCGGCGGTCCGTACCTGTGTATCCCGTTCGAGGTTGGCGCGATCGCGCTTGCCTCGCGCGACGGGCAATCGCTTGCGGCACGCTCGAAGGCGGAAGCGATGGTCGAGCGGCTCGCTCCGTTCGTGACGAGCTGGATGCTGGAGCGCGAGGCCGCGCGGCGCAGCGCCCTGGTGCGTCAACTCGCGCTCAGAATGTTTTCCGCGATCGACGAGGAGCGTGCGCGAATCGCACGCGACCTGCATGACGATCAAGCGCAGCTACTTGCGGCGGCGAAAATTGCACTCGAAGGCCGGCGCGAAGCGGCGCGTTCGATCTTCAAGCAGGTCGAGCTGGAGTTGCGCCGCAAAACGCGTGAGCTGCGCCCGTTGACGATCGGAAATGTTTCGCTCGACGATGCAATCGAGGGTGAATTCGCGCGGCTGAATGGCGCGGGGGTAAAGGCGAAGCTGATTCACGTTGGCACGGTGGAGGAGATCTCGCGACCGGTGCAGCAACTGTGTTTTCAGGTCGTTCGCGAGTCTCTATCCAACGTGATTCGGCATGCGCACGCGAAGTCGGTGAAGGTCACAATTGAAAGTCGCGATGCCGCCACGCGAGTCTCGATTACGGATAACGGCTGCGGTATCGGCGCGAACGCAGGTGATGGAGTCGGCCTCGTTGGGGTGCGGGAGCGACTCGAATTGATGGGCGGTAGCCTGACGGTGAAGTCGCGAGCGGGTCGCACGACCGTCGTCGCCCAAATCCCGGAGTGTTCGTGATGGAAGACCACGGGCGGATTCGCGTGATGCTGGCCGACGACCATCGGATCCTCCGCGAAGCGTTGCGCATGGTGCTGGCGACTGAGTGCGAAGTGGTCGCCGAAGCATCGGATGGCGAGCAGGCGGTCGCGCTTGCAAGACAACTTAAGCCGCAAGTTGCGGTAATGGACCTCGGGATGCCGGGAATCGGTGGGCTGTCGGCGGCGCGTCGAATCGCCAAGGAAGTTCCGGCGTGCAAGGTGCTGGTGCTCAGCCAGTACGAAAACGAGGAATACGTGCTGGAGGCGCTCGGCGAAGCGCGCGCCGCAGGCTACCTGGTCAAAACCGATGCGGCGACGGAACTTCTCAGCGCGGTGCGTGCGGTTCACGCGGGGCGTCGCTACCTGAGCCCAACGATCGCTCCGATCGTGTTCGCGCGGCTTCGAAATGGCGCGCCCGCGAACGCGTCAGGCGGCGCGAATCCGACAACGCGAGAACGCGAAGTGCTCAAGCTGATAGGCGAGGGCGCGACTACCAAAGAAGTCGCGAAACGCCTCGGCATCAGCGTCAAGACCGCGCAGGCGCATCGCGAGAACCTCAAGCAGAAGTTCGATTTGCGCTCGACCGCGGCGATCGTGCGATACGCTATCAAGCACAAACTGATTCGCGTCGAGTGACGGTCGCACATAGCCTTGCGCTCGTGGCTGAACAAAAGTCTTGAACGATCGTTCTGGCGACTTTGACTCTGAATCGCGCCGTGTTAGTAGATAGACGACGGTTCGCGAAAAAAGGCCAGGAGGAGAGGCTATGAAGCGCACGGGCGTTCACCATCTGGGGCTGGCGACTCTCGACATCGATCGCACGATCGAGTTCTACACGACGAAATTGGGCTGGGAGGTCGCGTGGGCGGATATCCTTGAGCCCGCAGAGGGCGGCAGGATCAAGCACGTCTTCCTGAACACAGGAGACGGAAGCCTGGTCGCGTTCATGTGCCCGGAAAAAGTTCCGGGCGTGCCGACCGAGTGGGCGACCGACATTAACAGCGCGCAGGGACTGCCGGGCGCGTTCTATCATTTCGCGTTTCATTGCGACGACGTGAAGGAGCTCGAGGCCAAGCGCGAGGAATTGATCGGAAAGGGCGTCGATGTGACGCCGGTGGTCGATCACGAGTGGTGCCGCTCGATCTACTTCCGCGATCCTAACGGCCTGTTGCTCGAATACTGCACGACGGTTCGCGCGTTCACGGAAGACGACAAAGTCATGAAGCATCACGACCAGCCGGGGCCGATGGTGACCGATCCGGCGGACGCGAAGAAAGTTTTCCGGATGCTGATGGGGCCGCAATCCTCGCCGAAGGCAAATCGCACGCCCGTGTGAGCGGACCCGCGCGGCTGATTAATGATCGAAACCAGCGGCCGGCGATCGATCGCGATCGCGTGGCCGCTTTTCTTTTTGCGCCGCCCGATGCATCCTCCGACAGGCAACATTCAGAACCAGGAGTTATGACGATGGCAGAAATAGGACTCTTCGAGGCAATTCACACTGCGCGGTCGCTCAGGCGGTTCAAGCCCGATCCGGTTCCCGACGAAGTGATCACCAAGGTTCTCGACGCGGCGATTCGCGCGCCTTCGGGCAGCAACGAACAGAGTTGGGAGTTCATCGTCATCAAGGATGCCGCGCAGCGCAAGAAAATCGGCGACGTGTATAAAAAGGGCGGCGGAATTTTGATGGCGCTGTACGCAAATCGCGTCAAGCCCGCGCACATGAGCGACGAGACGTATCGCAAACTGATGGCGTCGGCGACCTACCTGATCGATCACATGGCGGACGCGCCGGTTCTGTTGCTCGCATGCCTTAAGCAGACCGCGCCGGCGGGCGCTCCGCCCAAGCTTCCGCCCGAGGTAGCTGCCGCGATGAAGAGTCTCGCGCGGACGTCAGGCTCGAGCATCTACCCTGCGGTGCAGAATATTATTCTCGCCTGTCGCGGACTCGGTCTTGGCACGGTGCTCACGACGATTCACACGTTCTTCGAGGACGAGGTGAAGGCGATACTGGGGCTGCCGCCGGAAGTGCAGACGTATGCGCTGCTGCCGATTGGGTATCCGCGGGGAAAGTTCGGACCGATCAAGCGCCGGCCCGTGACGGAGGTCGCGTACTTGGATAAATACGGCAGCCACTGGAAGGGCTGAGCGCGACGAGAAAAGATCAGTCGGGTTCGTTCCGAAGTACTAATCTGGTTCGTTCCGAAGGTCTTCGGTGACCTTGCCGGCGAGGTGCCGGACCTGGTCGTGCTGCGAGAGTAACGCAGCGAGTACGGCGGGGTCGGGCTTGCCGCCGAGCCGGTACTCGTCGGCGGCGTGCGCGAATCGTTCGTAGGCGTTCAGCAGGCGCACGAAATCGCGATGCGACGTGTGCGACGCCTCGCGCGGCGTCGAGGATGAAAACGCGTTGGCCTTGTTGAAGGCATAGTAGAACTCGCCCATCTCTTCGGACGACAGCTGGCGATCGTCGAGCTTGAAATAGTTGCGGCAGTAATCCGCGAGCTTGTCGGACAGATCGGAAATCAGCGACACGTTCGCAGCCATCGTGCGCCGGTAGTCGGATGAATAGCAGGCGGCGGCCGCGATCATTGTAATGGCAATCGCGAGAAAAAAGACGGGCCGGCGAAAACCGGCCCGCCGAGACAATTTTAGCGACACGCGACCATGCCGTTTTTCAGCCTAGATACTCTTTGAAGAACGCGATGGTCCTGGCCCACGCTTCTTTCGAATGCACGGGATGGAACGACGGACGGTCGTCGCACATGAAGCCGTGGTCGGCGTCGGGGTAGAAGACCACCTCGGCCGGCTTGCCGGCTTTCTTCAGGGCGTCGCGAAATTCGTCCACTTCCGTGATCGGAATGAACGCATCCTTGCCGCCGAAGAACGCGAGCACCGTGGCCTTCAGACCGTCGACATATTCGATCGGCGGCTTCACTCCGGGCTGCCGCGACTTCACAATCCCGCCGCCGTAGTATGGCGCGGTGGCTCTGACAGCCGGGTTGCGGCATGCGGTCATGAAAGCGACGCGCCCGCCCATGCAGAACCCGACGGTTCCGAACGAGGGCTTGACCTCTTTCATGGCTTTCAGGTGATCGATCGCGGCGCCCATGTCCGCGACGACTTGATCGTCGTTGACCGAGCCCATCAGGCGAAAGGCGCCCGGCAAATCGTTGTAGCCGACGACGTTGTTGGGTTGGCGAAAATAAAGATTCGGAGCAATCGCTACGAACCCTTCCGATGCGAATTGATTCGTGATGCGTTTGATTTGATCGTTGAGGCCGAACGCCTCCATCACGACGACCAGCGCTGGATAAGGACCTCCGGACGCGGGGCGCGCGAGATGCGCCGGCATCTTCTCGACGCCGGTGGCAACCGAAACTTCACTCGACACGACTTCCATGATTGGAACCTCCTTTTGAACGATTCGCGCCCGCCGAGCGCGGTGCGCGATGACCGAGTGCGTTAGATTAGTGCAGATCCGTCGATCTTTCTCGCATACAACGGCGTATCGCTCAAGTGATGACGCTGGTCGAGGCGCTCGCATAAGAAAGTTTCACCGCAACGGTCGCCATCTCGCGCCCACTGGTTGCGCGCCGCTAGTATTGCAGCCGGTCGATCACCGCGCGTGCCCGGCCTGATTCCCGATGATCCCGCTTCGTGACAACGCCGCGCCGCGCCGCCTGACTCCGGTCAACATTGGACTTATCGCCGCGAATATCGCGGTGTTCGTTTACGAAATGTCGCTCGGTCCGCGCGTCACGGACTTTGTCGGCAGATTCGCGCTGGTTCCGACGGCGGTCGCGCAAGCCCTTTCGAGGAACGCGCATCCCGGCATCAACACGCTCGCGCCGTTGATGACTACTGTCACCTCGATGTTCATCCACGGCGGTGTCTGGCATGTCGCGGGCAACATGCTCTACCTCTTTATCTTCGGCGCCGCCGTGGAGTATCGGATGGGCGCGGTGCGGTACCTGATTTTTTATTTCGCCGCGGGAATCGCCGCGGCGCTCGCGACGGTGTGGATCGGTCCCGACTCGACCGTCCCGGTGATCGGTGCGAGCGGCGCGATTGCCGGCGTGCTCGGCGCGTACTTCATCTTCTATCCGCGCGGGCGCATCCTTACGATTCTGCCAATTTTTATTTTCATTCAGTTCATCGAAATTCCTGCGGTCATCTACCTGCTCTTCTGGTTCGCGATCCAACTCTACGCGGGACTCGAAGAAGGGGGTCGCGCGGGCGCGATGGGAGGAGTCGCGTGGTGGGCGCACGTCGGCGGATTCATGTTCGGAGTCGCGCTCGGCCCGATGCTCGCCGCGAATCGTCCGCGCTGGCGATCGCGCTAGCTCATCTGTGCATCGACTGTGGACGGCGTGGTGACAACCGTTGGCGGTTGGCTGGGGTAAATAGTTGTAAGCGGTCATCGCATGGGAAATAATTTGCGCTCCTGGAATTCAGTGGGGCGCGGTCGGGAGGTGGTGGTCAGGTGGTGGTTTCGTCGGACGATATTCTAAAGCGCGTTCCTCCGCAAAATCTCGAAGCAGAACAGTCGGTGCTGGGCGCCATTCTGCTCGACAACGACGCGATTAACCACGCGTTAGAAATCCTTTCGGCGGAAGACTTCTACCGCGAGTCGCATCGCGAGATTTTCCGCTCGATGGCCGAGCTTACCGACCACAGCCAGCCGGTCGACGCGATCACGCTGACCGACGCGCTGCGCACCAAGGGCGTGCTCGAGCAGATAGGCGGCCCCGCTTACATCGCGGAGCTGGCGTCGATCGTGCCGACTGCCGCTAATGTCGCGCACTATTCGCGAATCGTGCACGACAAGGCGGTCCTGCGCAGCCTCGGCTCGATCGCCACTGACATCGCAAGTTCGTCGTACGAGGCGCCGTCCGACGTGGACGGTTTCCTGGACGAAGCCGAGCATCGCATCTTCGAAATTTCCGAGCGGCGGATTAAGCCGTCGTTCCACACGATGCCAGAGCTGACGCGCGAGTCGCTGAAGATCCTCGAGCGGCTGTACGAAAACCGCGAGATGATCACCGGCGTGCCGAGCGGGTTCATCGATCTCGATCGAATCACGGCGGGCTTTCAGCCGTCCGACCTGGTGATCATCGCGGCGCGACCCAGCATGGGGAAAACGGCGCTCGCGCTGAATATTGCGGCCTACGCCGCGATGGACGCGGACCCGCCGATGGGCGTGGCGTTTTTTTCATTGGAAATGTCGAAGGAGCAACTCGTTCTGCGCATGCTGTGCTCGGAGGCGCGGGTGGACAGCGCTCGCGCGCGGCAGGGATTTCTGGGAGAGCGCGACTTCCCCAAGCTCGCGCAGGCGGCGGCGCGGCTGTCCGAGTCGAACATCTACATCGACGACTCTTCAGATACGACGGCGATTACGCTCAAAGCGAAATGTCGACGGCTCAAGCGCGAGCGCGCCAAGAACCTGGGCCTGATAATCGTCGATTACATGCAGCTGATGAGATCGGCGCGGCCCGGCGAGTCGCGCGAAAAAGAAATCGCGGAAATCTCGCGCTCGCTAAAGGCGCTGGCGAAAGAACTCAAGGTTCCGGTCATCGCGCTGTCACAGCTCAATCGGCAGGTCGAGTCGCGCGAGAATCGCCGCCCGATGTTGGCGGACTTGCGCGAGTCGGGCGCGATCGAGCAGGACGCCGACGTGATCGCATTCATCTACCGCGAGGAAATGTACAAGGGCAAGGAGAGCAAGGAGCCGGGCGTCGCCGAGGTGATCATCGCCAAACAGCGTAACGGTCCCACCGACACGGCGAAGCTGACGTATATCAGCAACTACACGCGCTTCGAGAACTACACGCCGGAGACAGGAGTGTTCGAAGACACCGGCGTCTAGAACGAATCCAGTTCGTCTTCCATCGGTTCTTGTTTGGTCACCTGATGCGACGACTTTCAGCGTCTGATGCCCATTCGGTGCTTTGTCGATCTTGTAGTCCTGCAGCGTGAAATGATCGATCGCAAACGGCAGACCCTCCGAGAACGGGAACGACGGCGCGTCGCAGACCTGGAAATGCAGATGCGGTTCCGATGAGTTGCCCGTATTGCCGAGATGCGCGAGCACGTCGCCGGCGTGGACGATGTCGCCGGCCTTTACCTTGAGTGTCCCGGGGCGCAGGTGCGCATAGGCGGCGAAGTGTCCGTCGCCGAGATCCTGGATGATGTGATTGCCGGCGAGCGTCTCGTAGTTAATCGGCACTGCGATCTTGCCGCTGTTTGGCACGTTCTCGGGAATTCCGTCCTTTGCCTCGACGATCTTTCCGTCCGCGACCGCGTGAATCTCCTGATCCCATGCGTGATAGCTGCTATTCTTGTGCTCGTCGCCGGTGAACGATTTGCCGTCGTCGCCAAGCTGAATCCAGTCGATCGCGTAACGTTGGCCAATGTGCGGCTGTCCGTTTATCGGGAGCATGGCGCGGCGATGCGGCGACGTGTTGGAAGGGGCGTTGGCAGCTTGCCAGTTCTTACCGGTAAGGGGAGAGCGGATGACGATCGGATCGGCCTGATTCAAATCGAGCACGGAGGTGTGAATGGTTCCGGAGCCGCTGCGCTCGCCGTGCTGCTCGATCGTGATCGCGGTGTCGAACGCGTCGGGATCGCCCTGGTCAGGAAGCCAGTCGGCAAAGATAAAGAAAACGCCGGTCTGCCCCGGCTGCACGATCGGATCGTTGGGCTTGGTGCCATCGCCGCCCGCGCCCGGCACGTACATCGCGGCCAGTTGCTTGCCGCTGGCCGACTGCATCGACACAACCTTGTTGTCGTCTTTTCCATTGACGTCGAGCTTGGTGACTTTGACCGGTGTCTTGCCGAAATTCGTGACGTATAGCTCGTAAGCCGAATGCCGATGACCGGCACCGTCGAGGATTGCCGCCTCAGGCGGCCACGGCATCGCGACGACGCGCATGTAGAGCGGATCATTTTCCGGTGCTGCTGGCGGTCTCTGTTCTGCGGATGACGATCCCGCGAGTGCGAACGAGACCAGAGCCAGGAAAACAGCGAAGGACAATCGGTACATCGTGATGTTTTTCTCCATCCGTCTAGAGCGCCGACAACTCAGTGCCGAGTCTTGTCGTCGTCTGATGTGGGCACTGGCTCTGTTGGTTCTTCCACCGCGTCCGATGGCGAGTCTTCAGGCGGCGACGGCGCTACCGTCGCATAGGAGTCCTCGGGATGAGTCTCGATGCCCTCCACCGGCCCCGTGTTTGCCTGCTCAACGGCGCGTTCAATTTCGCGAAACTCGGAAAGGTCGGGCAGGCTTTCAAGGTCCTTGAGGCCGAACAGCTCGAGGAATTCGTCCGTCGTTTCGTAAACCATCGGGCGGCCAGGAGCTTCCTTACGCCCGGCAATCTTGACGAGCCGTTTTTCGAGTAGCGTTTCGAGCACGCCTCCGGTATCAACGCCGCGCAACTGTTCAATCTCGGGGCGCGTGATCGGCTGCCGATAAGCGATGATCGCGACGGTCTCCATCAGCGGACGGCTGAGCCGCGGCGGCCTGGCTGCGAGCAGCTTGCGAACGTAGCCAGCGTGATCCTTTGGCGTGCGCATCTGGTAGCCGCCGGCAACTTCGTCGATAACGATACCGCGGTTTTCGGCGGCGTACTGAGCGGCCATCGCGGCGAGTGCCTTTTGCACCGTCGCACGCGGGACGTCGTCGAAGACGGCGGCCAGCCGCGCCACTGAGACCGGCTCGCCGGCCGCGAACAGCAAGCTCGCGAGGATTGATTTCAGTCGCTCTTCTTCCACTCAGCCTCCCCTCATGCCGACGCAGCGCGCTCGAGAAAAATCGGGCCGAAGCGGACTTCCTGAAACGCGCGAACCTCGCGCCGGCGTATCAGCTCGAGCAGCGCCATAAACGTCGCGATAACCAGCGAGCGGTCGCCGGCATCCTCGAACAGCGCGGCGAACTGGATTCGCCCCGTGCCTTCGAGGGCGCGGATTATCCGCGGAATACATTCCGCCACCGGGATGTCTCGAAGCTCGATGGCGCGCGGAGTCTTGTCGGCAATGCGCTTGAGCACCGCGCCGATCGCCTCGACCAGGTCAAAAATTGTAACCGTGTACTGTTTGGCGTCCGCATCCTCGGGCGCGCTCTCGCCGGGCGTCGTGAATACGTCGCGGCCGAGGATCGCGCTCTCGCCCAGCTTCTCAGCCGCCTCGCGATAGCGTTGATATTCCAACAGCCGCTCGACCAGGTCACGCTTGAGCTCCTCGGCTTCCTCGGTGTCGGCGAGCTCCGGATGCGGCAGCATCGCGAACGACTTGATCAGCAGCAACGTCGCCGCCATCACGAGGTACTCGCCCGCCACATCGAGGTTCAGCTGATCGAGCAACTCGAGCCACGCCAGGTACTGTTCGGTGATCACGCTGGCGGTGACTTCGTGAGGATCGAGCTCGGCGCGCTTGAGCAGATGCAGCAGCAAATCGAGCGGACCTTCGTAAATGGGGAGCCGGAAGCGGACACCGGCATCGGTTTCGATTCTGCGGGGGCTGGTGCCGTCGCTCACAGCAGCACCTGCGCGATTGCGTTGATGATTGGGTTGATCACTCGCTCAACCGAATCTGTATACAGCAGCACGAGCAGGATGAGAAAGCCGAATGGCTCAAGTCGCGCATACGCGCGGGCGGCGGCTTGAGGCAGCAACGTGTAGAGGACCCGTCCGCCGTCGAGCGGGAGCAACGGAAAAAAGTTGAAGACCGCGAGCACGATGTTGATCACGACCGACGCGCGCAGCATCAGGGCAAGCGGGTAGGCGATCGTCGGGCCCCAGGGAGCGTCGATGAAACCGGCGACGATGCGCAGCGCGATTGCGCTCAGAATTGCGAGCGCGATGTTCGTGCCAGGCCCGGCAGCCGCGACCAGCATCATGCCGAGGCGCGGGTTGCGCAGACGGTTGAAATTAACCGGCACCGGCTTGGCGTAGCCGAAGACAGGCAGATGCAGGAACAGAAGCATCGCGGGCATGATGATGGTGCCGAACAGATCGACGTGCGACAGCGGATTCAGCGTCAGGCGGCCGGCTCGCAGCGCGGTGTCGTCGCCGAATCGGAGTGCGACAAAACCGTGCATTACCTCGTGCAGAATGATCGCGAAAATCGTCGGCACCGCCCAAATGGAGAGCGTCGTCAGGAACTCGCCAGTATTATTCAAGCGGACGGTTCCCCGGCGGCGCCGACGCGAGTCGCGCGCGGATGAAAAGTGCGATGCACCTTGCGCAGATGGCTCTTGGAAAGGTGCGTGTAAATCTGCGTGGTCGAGATGTCGCTGTGGCCGAGCATCTCCTGCACGGCGCGCAGATCGGCGCCGCCCTCGAGCAGATGGGTGGCGAAGCAATGTCGCAAGGTATGCGGGCTGATCCACGCGAGGCGCGGATCGCTGGCGGCCCATCCTTTGAGCGCCTTGAAAAATCCCTGCCGGGTCATCGCTCGACCCAGCCTCGTGATGAAGACGGCGGAGACGCGACGCGGGACCTTTTTCGTGCCGCGCTGGTCGTCGTTGGCCGGATTGAGAATCTCTTCACGGCGCTCGAGGTAAGCCTTCAGCGAGCGAATCGCCGCGCCACCCATCGGCACCATCCGCTCCTTGCTGCCCTTGCCGAGCACGACGACGACGCAGGCCGCCAGATTCACCTGATGCAATTGCAGCCCGACCAGCTCCGAAACGCGCAGTCCGCATCCGTACGCCATCTCGAGCATAGCGCGATCGCGCAATCCGCGCGCATCGTGTGCGTTGATCGCGGCGATAAGATTTTCGATGTCGCCCGACGACAGAGTGCGCGGGAGTTTGCGCGGATGCGGTCTCAGTTTCACGGCGGGCGCGGGATCGCGCTCGATAATCTTTTCGTCGACGAGTTCGCGCGCGAGACCGCGCAAACTGGCGAGATGGCGGCGCTGCGAGCTGACGGCCAAACCCCGGTCAGCGAGCGCTTCGAGGTACGCCGTCAGCGCGGGGGCGTCGAGTTGCGCCGGTTCGAGGCCGGCCTCGCGGCACCATGACTGAAAAACGCTGAGGTCATGCGCGTACGCCTCCATCGAATGGCGGCTCAATCCGCGCTCGACGGCCTGGCGCGATAGATGGCGATCGATCAATTCGTCCCAGCCGGCGGCGCTCACGCGGCTGCTCCGGTGGCGGGATTCTGTTCGACCTTTTCGAGCAAGGCGGCGCGCAGCTCGCGCATCCGATCGAGATCCTCGATTTTTCCGCCAGCGCCATCGCTCACGTAGAAGACGTCGAGCGCCTGATCGGCGTTGGTCGAAATGCGCGCGAGATGAATCCGCAAGCCAAGCCGAAAGAGGGTGTGAGTGATCGCGAACAGCAGTCCGACGCGATCCTGGGTGAACACGTCGATAACCGTGAACTGCTCTGAGGTGCGATTGTCCACCGTGACTTCGGTCGGCACGTGGCGCACGAATTTGCGGCCGGCGCTCTGCACCTGGTTCGCCGCGGCGACCAGCTGCGCGATGTCCTGCTGGCCTGTGATGACGCGCTCGAGGTCGTGCTCGACGCGCAGCCAGCGGTCGTCTTCCAGGGCCATCGAGACCTCGCCCATCTGATGCGAGATACGAAAGACGTCCATCGCCAGGCCGTTGGTGCGGGTGGTGATTCGCGCCGACAGGATGTTGAGATTGTTGGCGGTGAGAGCGCCGGCGATCATCGAAAAGAGCCCGGGCCTATCGCGCGTCACGACGATGAACTCGCTGAACTCCAGTTCGGGGAAATGCCTGATGCGAGTAACCAGCGGATGGTCCTCGAGCGAGCGCATCAGCTCGAAGTGCAGCGGAATGTCGTCTTCGGGCACGGTGAAGAAGTAGCGGTCGGGCATCTCGTTGAGGAAAGCGGTCACGTCGGCTTCGGGAGCAGACGCGGCGAGCAGGGTCTCGCGAACGGTGGCTTTGACGGTCGCCAATCGGCGCGCGGGATCGACCGCCACGCGGTCGCCTTGCTCGAGCACCTTGAGCGCGCGCAGGTAAAGATCGCTCAGCAACATGTCGCGCCAATTGTTGTAGACCTTCGGCGCGACGGCGCGCATGTCGGCATAGGTCAGCAGGTAGAGCGCCTTGAGCCGATCGATCGAGCCGACGGTGCGCGCGAATTCCTCGACGGTGGTGTGGTCGTCAAGGTCACCTTTCTGCGCGACCTGCGACATCATCAGGTGGTTGCGGACCAGGAAAACGACGAGGTCGACTTCCTCGCTGTTCAATCCGAGGCGCTGCGACACTTCCGCGGTCAGACTGGCGCCGCGCTCATGATGGTCATGGCCGTGGCCCTTGCCGATGTCGTGCAGCAGCAGCGCAAGAAACACGAGCGGCAGGAAGTCGAGCTCGCGCGCGACCTCGGTGAGCAGTGGAGTCGGATCCTTGAACTCGCCCGTGCGCAGCCGTTCGAGCTCGCGCACCGCGACCAGCGAATGCCGGTCGACCGTGTAGATGTGGTAGAGGTCGTGCAAAACGCGCGCGTAGAGGTTGCCGAACTCCGGGATGATCGCGCCGAGCACGCCCGAAAGGTGCATCGCCTCGAGGGTTTCGGCAACGCGCTGTCGCGCCGACAGAATCGTCATCAAGGCGGCGGCAACGCGCGGATCTTTGCGCATGTTGTCGTCGATCAAATCAAGATTGTCGCGCACCAGCTGGTAGGCGCTGCCTGAAAGGCTCACGTTCTGCGCCTGGCAGTCCGCATAAATCGTGATCAGGTTGAGCGGATCGCGCTTGAAAAAATCATTCTCGACGATGCTCATCAGATTGCCCTGAACGATTACACCGGGACGAATCCTGCGGGTCGGCGTGCGCCGAAAAAATCTGCCACCGGGACTGTTCTCGGTCACGCGCGCGATCAAGCCTTCGGCAAAACGATGAACCGTCGACGCGTGCTGGTAGTACGCGCGCATCAGGGCGGAACCCGCGGCCTGTCCTTCCTCAGGCTTGAAGCCCAGTATCGGCTCGATGCGTTCCTGCATCTCGAAGGTGAGCTGATCGAAGTGGCGCCCGGTCAGAAAATGGAGAGAGTTTCGAACGCGCCAGAGAAAGTCGCGCGCTTCGATCACCTCGGCGGCTTCAGGCTCGGTGATGACGGCCTTCTGCACCAGCTCTTCGAGCGAATGAACTTTGTACTTGACCTTCGCCAGCCACATCGCGGTGTGGAGGTCGCGCAAGCCGCCTTCACCCTCCTTGATCTGAGGCTCGAGCAGGTAGATCGAATCGCCGAACTGGGCGTGGCGTTTGCGGCTCTCTTCAAGCTTGGTGGCGAAGAACTTGTCCTGGTTGCGATTGAGGACGTCGGCGACCAGGATCTTGTCGAGATCGGCGTAGAGGTTTTCGTCGCCGCAAAGAAAGCGAGCGTCGAGTATCGCAGTTTTTTCCTTCAGGTCATCGTTCGCCAGCCGCACGCAATCCTTGGCCGTGCGAACTCCTTGCCCAACAATTAGTCCCGCGTCCCACAGCGCGTGCAGGATGATTTCGGTGACAATTTCCGCGTACGGGCCGCGCTTGTAGTCGTGCAGAAAAAGCAGATCGACGTCGGATTGTGGATTCAGCTCACCGCGCCCGTAGCCGCCGCGCGCGACGACCGAAATTTTCTGGTTGAGCTTGGGTGCCCGCCGGGCATGTTCCGCGTCCGCATATTGGTACAGCGCTCGCAGAAGATCGTCCATCGCGGCCGTCATCGCAGTCACGATCTCGCCGCCACTGGCGCCGGCGAAGTGACGCTCGGCCAGCTCGGCGCGGACCGACTCGAGATACGCGCGGGCGTTGACTCCGGGGGTCTTGCTCGCGGCAAATTGCGCGAGCAGAGCCTTCTCGCCGCGCGGCGAAGATTGTGCAGATGCGACAGACTCGGCGCGATTCGCGCCCGCGACGAGGCTCACAGATCTCCCACAGCCAGGTCAGCGTTTAAGTAGTGCACTACGGCCGTGGCGACTGCGCCGGCGACGACGTCCTGGTATCGGGACGACGCGAGTCGCGCGGCTTCAGAGGGATTCGACATGAAGCCGCATTCGACCAGCACGGCCGGCATATGCGCGCCGACCAGCACGTAAAATGGTCCCATCTTCGCTCCGAGCGCATTCACGTTCAGTCCAAGTCCGGCATCGAGATCGGTGACCGTCTGCGCATCGATCATCCTGGCCAGAGAGGCCGCTTCCGAAGCTTTATAATTCTGGCGCAAGTCGGTCAGGATGTAGTTTAAGTTGGAGTCGTTCGGCGTGCCATAGCCGTCGGCGCCGGCGTTCTCCATTCGTGCCAGCCGAATCGTCGCTCGGTCGGTGGTGTTGTTCAGGTAGTAGACTTCGATTCCGGTGGTGTCGGTGTTCGGACTCGAATTGAGATGCACCGAAACGAACAGGTCGGCGCCGGCGCGATTTGCAATTCGAGTGCGATCGGCCAGGCTGACAAATTCGTCGTTCGAGCGGGTCAGCTCAGCGCGGATACCGCGGGCTTCCAGCGCGGTCTTCAGGCGCGTTGCGATCTGCAGCGCGAGGTCTTTCTCCATGACGCCGGCGGATGATTGAGTCCCGGGATCGTAGCCGCCGTGTCCCGGATCGATCATCACAAGAAAATTACCGGGCGCGCGCTGGTTCACGTTCTCGTTGGACGACGCGATTGGTTGCGCGACAGCCTCGCGACGCGGGCTATCCGCCGGCGCGAATGCGACGGGGCGCGCGATTGACGGAGCAGGGAGACGCGGGGCCTCATCGCGGATGATCACAGGCGCCGCGATATTTGGATCCGCGCCTTCGCTGGCAATCCGCAATACAATTTCATTTCGGCTGCTAAACCGCGCGATCGCGTAGTCGGCCTTGCCTATAACCTCGACGACAATTCGCGACTTGCCTGGAGAATCGATCGCGCGGACGCTCTGAATCGGCGCCGTTTCATATCCATAAAGAGGGCGCGGCGGGATCGCGACGCGAGTGTGCGCCAATTCAATCCAGAGTTGGTTTCCATGCGCACTGAGATCGAGCCGCGGAGCGGGGCCGGTGAATTCGAAATGAAGTTCGAGAGTCGGCCCGCGATGCTCAATTCGGGCAGAGCTAAGAACTGACGGGGAAAGATTGGCGCGAGCGGGCGCAGCAATCGAGCCAATCGCCGCCGTCGCGAGCGCAACCGCTAGCAGTCTCCCCATCACCACGTTCCTTCCACCCAGCACAAGGATAGCCGCCGTTTGGAGTGATCGCCACGCCCGAGTACGTGGTCCTTGGACTGCTTTAAACCAGCTCGATCGAGACGCGACGACCGACCATCGCTGCCGCCCGTTGCAGGCTGGTAAGCGTGATGTCGTCTTTCGGATTGAGCAGGCGATCAACCTGGGTGCGACTTGTCTTGAGCAGCGCGGCCATTTTGTTCTTTGAGATTTTCCGTTGCTTCATGGCCTCGGCAAGCTGCCAGGCGACAACCTCCTTGACCGCCTGAGCTTGTGCCTCTTCAAAGATGCCTTCTTCTTTGAGGAAATCATCGATACTGGAACCCAGGTGTTTCTTGCTCATCGTTCCAATTCCTTCTTACGCTTCCGCGCCAACGCCAACTCATCGTCAGGCGTCGTGGGCGTTTTCTTGATAAAGCCGTGAAGCGCGACCAAGTGCTCTCGGTAAAGGCAGAGCGGTCCGTTTCGTCGGCAGATCCGTCCGGACCTCCCAGAGACCGTTTCCTAGCGGGCGGCAGAGCGGCATTCCAACCGGCCACCGCCATTGAGCCCGCAGCAGGTCTTTCCCTATGCTATGGCGTTCCACTTCAGGCAGCTTCTTCAGCCACTCACGGACAGGCTCGATCCCCGGCCGCGCACGGTAGAAAAATCAACGGGATCTTGCGCGGCGGTGAATCTGCCAACCTGAACCTATTATAGTACTATGTACCTTAAAATGTGCAAGGCGCCAGAGCGGCGTTCATTTCTCTTGTCTGAGGCGGGCGGCTAGACGCGCGAGGGCGTTCAGTGCGTCCATCGGGGTCATCCGCTCGATGTCGAGAGAGCGAAGCTCGTCGATGACGCGCTCGTCTGTCGGCGAGAACAATCCCAGCTGAGGCGTGGGGGATTTGGCGCGGCGGTCGCGGGCGATTCGCGGCATCCCGGCTTCATCCAGTTCGCCCTGCTCGAGGTTAGCTAGAATTTCCCGCGCGCGGCTGATTATCGAGTCCGGCAACCCCGCCAGCCGTGCCACTTCGATACCGTAACTTCGCGACGACGGCTGCTCGATAACGCGGCGCAGAAAAATCACCTCGGCGCCCCACTCGCGCACCGCCATGCTCAGGTTCTTGACGCGCGGGCGCTCGCGCGCGAGGTCGGTCAGTTCGTGGAAGTGGGTTGCAAACAGCACCTTGGCGCGCGTCTTGTCGTGCAGGTATTCGGCGACGGCCCACGCGATCGCCAGCCCATCGAAGGTGCTGGTGCCGCGCCCGACCTCGTCCAGCAGCAACAGGCTACGCTCCGAGAGCCCCTTGAGCAGACGCGCCGTCTCGCTCATCTCGACCATGAAGGTGGACTCGCCGCGGCGAAGTTCGTCGCGCGCGCCGATTCGCGTCAGCACGCGATCGATGAGTCCAATGGTCGCCTCGGCGGCAGGAACGAAACTGCCGATTTGCGCCATGATTGCGATCAGCGCGACCTGTCGGAGATACGTCGATTTGCCGGCCATGTTGGGGCCGGTGATCAGCAGGATTTGGCGCGTGTCGGGCTCGGCGTCGAGATCGTTGGGCACGAACTCGCCCGAGCGCATGCCGGCTTCGAGCACCGGATGGCGTCCGTCGCGCACACGAATCCGTAAGCCGGTGTTGATCCTGGGACGCACGTAGCCGCGATGCCGTGCGACTTTCGCCAGCGACATGATCGCGTCGAATTCTCCCACAGCGCGAGCGGTTTCAAGGATTGTGGCGGCCTGCGACTGCAGGTCGCGCAGCAGCTTCGAAAAGATCTGAAGTTCGAGTTCTTTGAGCCCCGATTCCGCCGTCAGGATTTTGCGCTCGAGTTCCTTGAGCGCGGGCGTAGTGAAACGCTCGGCGCTGACCAGAGTCTGTTTGCGTTCATAGTCGGCGGGCACGCGCTCGAGATTCGTTTTCGTGACCTCGATGTAGTAGCCGAAGATATTGTTGTAGCGGACCTTCAGCGACGGGATAGCGGTGCGCTCGCGTTCGGTTGCCTCCAACTTCGCGATCACCCCGCGGGCGCCTGATGCGAGGCTGCGCAATTCGTCAACTTCGGCGCTGAGCCCCGGACGAATCACGTTTCCGTCGCGCGGGTTCACCGGAGGTTCATTGGACAGAGTCGCCGCTATCTGCGCCACGAGCGCGGGCATCGGCGAGATCCGCGCGGCCTGTTCGCGAATCAGCGGGCTCTTGAGCGCGCCCATCGCTTGTTTGAGCGATTCCACCGCGCCGAGCGCGTCGCCGAGACGAATACAGTCGCGCGGCGACGTGCGCATCGCGCCGATTCGCCCCGCCAGCCGCTCGAGATCGCCGATTCGTTTCAAGGATTCGGCCAGCGTACCGCCAAGGTCGGAATCGAAAAGTTCTTCGACCGCGTCGTGGCGCGCGCGGACGGCGTCGAGCGAGAGGAGGGGGTAGATGATCCAGTTGCAAAGGGTCCGCGCGCCGACCGCGGTCAGAGTTTCATCGATAATCGACAGCAACGAGCCCTTCCGCGCGCCGTCTGTCGAGGCGATCAACTCGAGATGACGCCGCGTGGTCTCGTCCACCAGCATGTACTCCGCGATTTGATAGAGACGCGGTGCCTGGAGATGTGCGAGATCGTGACCGAAGGTGTCCTCGACGTAGAGCAGTGCGATTCCCGCCGTACGAGCGATCGATTCGTCGAGATCCGCGCCGGCGGCCGCGAACCGATTCGAGAAGGCCGTCGTCGCCCGCTCGGCGCCGAATGATTCGTGATCGAGGGTCGTCAGCGGGCAATTTAAATCGTTGAGCAGCGTGCCCAGCTGGCCGTCGTTCTCGGCGACTATTATTTCGCGCGGTGCGATTCGCGCGATTTCCTCGCGCAGCGATCCGGCCTCGCGAGCGTTCGTTGCGAGAAATTCGCCGGTGGAGACGTCGAGCGCCGCCAGTGCGAAGCCCGCACCTTCGGTGCCCGTGACGGCGACCAGGTAGCTCTTCTCGGCGGCCGTCAGCACCATCTCCTCGCCGACGGTTCCGGGCGTGATCACGCGGACGATTTGCCGCGGCATCAGCTTGGGCGTTTTAGGATCGGGCGTGCCCTGCTCGCATATGGCGACTTTGTGCCCGGCCTTCAGCAGCTTGGCGATGTACGGTTCCGCGGAATGGTAGGGCACGCCGCACAGCGGCACGCCGTCCTTGTTGCGCGAGGTGAGTTGGATGTCGAGCACGCGCGCGCCGACCTCGGCGTCCTCGAAGAACATTTCGTAGAAGTCGCCGAGGCGGAAGAACAGGATCGCGTCGGGAACGCGCTGCTTGACGCTGAGATACTGCGCGATGAGGGGTGTTTGCTTGACTGCCACAGATGCGATTGCGGCTCAGAATACCCGTGGCGGACGAAATGGGCAAAACAGCATGCGCGGAGCCTCCGGCGCGGGCGCAATAGCAAGGGCATGCGGTTGCTTTTCGCTTTGCCGAATACATCTCGATTTACTAGTGTGCGAGTGTTAATCAGGCTCTAGACCGTTCGCTGTGTACATCGTCGCGGGCAATCCTTCGCGGCCGGCATACGGCGACACATCAACGACAGGAGATAAGGAAAAATGGCATCAGCATCAGCATCAGCATCATTGGAATCCGCAACTCGCGGGGCCAAGTCGAGCGCAGCGCTTGAGTTCCTCAAGAGCTCGCCCAAGAAACTTCTTATCAACGGCAAATGGGTGCCGTCGAAGTCCGGCAAAACTTTCGAGACTCTCAATCCGGCTAACGAGCAAGTACTCGCGCTCGTTGCAGAGGGCGACAAGGCCGACGTGGACGAAGCCGTCAAGGCCGCCCGCAAAGCCTACGAAGAGGGCAAGTGGTCGACGCTGAGTCCGCATGCGCGCACCCACTTTCTGCTGAAGATCGCGGAGCTGATCGACAAACACGCGGAGGAGCTGGCCGAGCTCGAGACGCTAGACAACGGCAAGCCGCTGTTCGAGTCCAAGAATATCGACATTCCCGGCGCCGCCGAGACCTTCCGCTACTACGCGGGCTTCGCGACCAAGATTTACGGCGATACCAACCCGTCCGAGCCCACGATGTTCAACTACACGCTGCGCGAGCCGGTTGGCGTATGCGGACAGATTATCCCGTGGAATTTCCCGCTGCTGATGGCGTCGTGGAAGATTGCGCCGGCTCTCGCCTGCGGCAACGTTGTCATCCTGAAGCCTGCTGAGCAGACTCCTCTGACCGCGATTCGCCTCGGCGAACTTATCTGCGAGGCCGGCCTGCCCGAAGGCGTCGTGCAGATCATTACGGGCTTTGGCCCGGGCGCCGGCAGTGCGCTCGCCGAGCATCCCGATGTCGACAAGGTCGCGTTCACCGGCTCGACCGAGGTCGGCAAATTGATCCTGCAGGCCTCGACCGGCAACTTAAAGCGCGTATCGCTCGAGCTCGGCGGCAAGTCGCCGAATATCATCTTCCCCGACGCCGACATGCCGGCCGCCGTGTTCGGCTCTGCTCTCGGCATCTTCATGAACCAGGGTCAGGTCTGCTGCGCCGGTTCGCGCGTGTTCGTGCAGGAGAAGGTGTACGATCAGTTCACCGACGAGCTGTCGAAGATGGCCAAGGGCCTGACCCTCGGCAATCCGCTGGATCCGAACACCCGCATGGGTCCTCTCGTTTCCAAAGAGCAGCACGATCGCGTGAAGGGATATTTGAAGACCGGCAAGGCGGAAGGCGCCACGGCCAAGACTGGCGGTGAGCCGGGCAACCAGGAAGCCGGCTACTTCATCCAGCCGACGGTTTTCACCGGCGTGAACAACCAGATGAAAATAGCGCGCGAGGAAATCTTTGGCCCCGTCGCGTCCGCGATTAAGTTCAAGGACGAGAACGACGTCGTAATGCAGGGCAACGACACGACCTACGGTCTTGCCGCAGCCGTCTGGACCAAGGATATCAATCGAGCGCTCACGGTCGCGCGCAAGCTCAAGGCCGGCACGGTCTGGATTAACACTTACGGTCAGATCGATCCGATGTCTCCGTTTGGCGGCTACAAGCAGTCAGGTTTCGGCCGCGAGCTGGGCAAGTACGCGATCGATCTGTACACGCAGATCAAGTCGGTTTACGCCAAGATCGGGTAATCAGAAACAATCGCTGGAGAGGGCGTCCAATTGGGCGCCCTTTTCTTTTTACCCCTGCACCCCAGTGTTAACAGTGTTTCGCTGGACCTTCGCGTCGTTTATTATTGACGGCAGTGAGCCAGTGGTTGGCGTCATGTCGCACTAGACCTATTGCGGCGTGCGCACGTCTTACGGCGTGAGGATGAGCCGTCCTTCGGGACGGCGTCGTGTTGGGGTGATGTGAAATCAGCGTCGCCGGAGGTACGGCGGCGCGGCGCGGGGTTCACTGATGGCGGCGGAGAAGAACGACGACCCGATCGAGGCGACGATCTCGTCGCGAGCGCATCGCCGTTCCCGCCAGACCGCTACGCCGGCAAGTCTCGCCGAATCTCGCGCGCCCGAATCTCCGCCGCTTCGCCCGCCGAAGTATTCGGAACTCGAAGAACATCTCGAAGTTCGTCCTATCGGCACAGCTCTGGGTCTGCGCGAGCTGGCCGCGTTGCACAAGCGCACCTGGAAGATACTGAACGTGCAGGAAAAGCGCGTGCACGTGCTGCTATGGCCGCTCGCGATTCATTTCGGCCTCTACTCGGTGAGTCCGGGCAGCGAACGACGCCGTCCCCCGCTGATTGGCGCGTTCTGGGCGCGATGCCTGGCGGACGCGCCGCTGACTCTCGGCCATCTGTATCCGACGCACTTGTTCAAGGGCTTGCTCGCGTCGGATGTGTTCGAGTTTGGCGGGATGGTGATCGACCCGACTTACCAGGGCAAGGGGCTGGTCAAGATGATGTCGGACACGGCGCGGTTGTTTGTTTTTTCGCGACGTCCCAAGTTGCTGATCACCAATCCGGTCGAGCCGCTTTACGAAATGTACAAACAGCTAGGGCTCAAGACGGTCGGGCGCGAGCCGGTCGAGCATCCGCACGCATTCAACGTGCGGGTGTGGCTGATGTACGGCAGATTCGACGAGCTGTCGAAGCCTTATTTCATGTAGAAAATTCCGCGACTACGACTTTGCTTTCTGTCCCGAGTTGCCGGCGCCACTCATGAGCGTTGCCGCGCCTTGCATCACGCGCGTGCCGACGCTCAACAGCGCGTCGGTGACGCCCGGGAACAGCGACGCGAGTTTCTCCGCGACGGCTGCACCCGGTGGAACATCAACTTCCGTCAACCCGAACGCGGCCGCCGCCAGGACCGCCCACGTCACCCATCGCGCCGGCATCGCCATCATCGCGGACACGCCTTTAAGCGTATCGTGCTTGAGCGCATTGCGCGCCATGGGAGTGTCGATCACCCCGGGCATCACGAGCGATACTTTTATTCCCGTGTTGAACAGCTCGACACGCAGAGCTTCCGTCAGGCCGACGAGCGCAAACTTGGTCGCGCTGTAGCCGCCGAGCGGACTTACTCCGCGACGTCCTGCCAGCGACGAGATGTTCACGATGTTGCCGGACTTGGCCTTGCGCATCACCGGCAGCACCGCCTGCATAGCGTTGAGCGCGCCGAAGACGTTCACCGCCATCATTTTTTCGAGATCTTCGGGGCGCATCTGCTCGACCGGATCCGTGATGAGCAATCCCGCCGAATTGATCAGGATGTCGACTTTGCCGAAGGCTTCCTTGACCTGCTCTATCGCCCAGAAAACGCGCGCGCGATCGGTCACGTCGCAATCGAGTGCGAGTGCCTTGCCGCCGGCCTTGTTGATTTTGTGCGCGAGTTCTTCGAGTTGCACGCGCCGTCGTGCGAGCAGTGCCACCTGCGCGCCTTGTTCGCCGAACGCGAGCGCAACGTCGTGACCGATTCCACTCGAAGCGCCGGTCACGACCACCGATTTGTCGAAGAAGTATCCGCGCACGGGTCCTTTGGATTCCCTCTTGGCTTCGCTCATATCCGTCACCTCGATTGGGCGCCGTGACACGGAACTGATGGTGGGGGCGTCGCGCAATCGCATTCTGCGCCGGTGGCGGGCGCGCGTGCAAACCCGCGGCGACGACGGGTTGCCCGGGCGCTACCAGGTGGTTAACTTTCCAGGGTAGCCCAACAGGCGCGGTATGAGAGTAGTAAAAAAGTGAACTCGAGAACTGTCATTACTGAAATCGCCGCTGCGGGCGCGTTGATCGGCTCGTATCCACTGGATTGGCTGGTGAAAAAAGGCGAGCCGTATTTCTGCGAACCGTCCAGCGAGCCGGTCATCCTGCTTCACGGCTTCGGCGGCAGCCGCTCGAATCTGCTGGCTCTCGCCGCGTACATTCGGCTGGCTGGATTCGACAACGTGTCATTTTTCGAGTACCCGCGATGGCAGACGCTCGTCGATTCTGCGGCGCAACTCGGGCGCGTCGTCCAGGAAAAATCCGGCGGCACCGGCGTTCATCTGATCGGCCACAGCCTGGGCGGCACTGTTGCCCGGCGTTATGCCGCCGACGCGCCGAGAGGCGCTGTCAGATCGCTCGTCACGCTCGGCTCGCCGTATTCGTACGGTCAATGGAGTCCCACTGAGCTCGGGATTTTCGGCGATGACGACCCTATTGTGCCGGCGCCGATCGAGCCGCTCGTGAATCGCGCGGCATTCAAGCGGATCGTGACGCTGCACGACGTCGGGCATCTTGCACTGATCTTTCATCCCGAGGCTCTCAGGATCATCGGCACCGAGTTACGGGCAAATCGCGCGCCAGAAAATCGCGTCGCGGCATAAGCCCGCACCTAGCGCGTCGATCAAGCGCGCTCTACACTCATCGCGTGTCATCAGCCAAGGATGCCGGCGCGATCGTGCTGGTAGGCGGGCGAAGCTCGCGGATGGGCCAGCCTAAAGCGGCACTCGATTTCGGCGGAATCCCATTGCTCACCCGGATCGTCGTCGAGCTCAAATGGTGGTTCGACGAAATAGTGATCGTCGCGGCGCCCAAGTCGGCCGGACAACCCGGCATCGAGATTCCCGGATTGAAGATATTGCACGATGAGAGCGCGTTCGGCGGACCGCTCGACGCGCTCCGGCGTGGTCTGAACGCGCTCGATCACGGTTTCGCCTTTGCCTGCTCGTGCGATTTGCCATTGTTGAATTCCGACGTTGCGGCGGACCTGGTCGCGATGCTCGACGGTTTTGATGCGGTGATTCCGGAAGTCGGCGGCAAGCTTCAGCCGTTGCACGCGGTCTATCGTAAACAGTGCGCCAACGCGATCGCGGCGCTCGAGCAGAAAGGCGAGAAGCGGCTAACTGCAAACGCGAACGCGATCAACGCGAGAAAGGTCGGCGAGAGCGAGCTCAGGACGATCGATCCGCAGCTCACCAGCTTCTTCAACGTCAATACGCCCGAGGACTACCAGCAAGCACTGAAGATGGCTGGCCTCACCAGATAGAGAGTCGCTACGCCTTCTTCTCCCACCTCAGAACCGGACGTCGAGCAGCCAGGGCCTCGTCTACGCGCGAGACGGGCAGGGTCTGCGGCGCATTTTTGACGCGCTCGGGATCGTTCAACGCCTCGTCGTAAATCCGTTCCATCGCATCGATGAAGCTGTCCAGTATTTGTTTGCTCTCGGTCTCGGTCGGCTCGATCATCAGCGCACCCGGCACCACTAACGGGAAATAAATCGTCGGTGGATGAATTCCGAAATCGAGCAGACGCTTGGCGATCTCGAGTGTGCTCACGTCGGCGCGCTTCTCGAGGTCGTGTGAGAGCACGCATTCATGCATCGAGGGCTCGCCGGTCGCGTTTGGAAAGTGCGGCTGAAGGCGCTTGCGCACATAGTTCGCGCCGAGAATCGCAAGCCGACTCGCCATTCCCAGTCCGTCGCCGCCGAGCGCGAGGATATACGCGTAGGCGCGCACAATCATTCCGAAATTGTTGTGAAAGGATCGCATCCGCCCAATCGAATCCGGCCGCTTCGAGTCGAATTCGTAACCGGCGCCGGAATGCTTCAAGCGCGGGATCGGCAGGAACGGCTCGAGATGCTTTTTCACCGCGACTGGTCCCGCACCCGGCCCGCCGCCACCGTGAGGCGTCGAGAAAGTCTTGTGCAAATTCAGTTGGACAATATCGGCGCCCATGTGTCCGGGCTTCGCGACGCCGAGCAGTGCGTTCATGTTCGCGCCGTCCAGGTAGAGCATCGCACCACGTTCATGCAGCGCAGCCGCGATTTCCTGGATTTCGGGCTCGAAGATTCCCAGCGTGTTAGGATTCGTGACCATCATTGCGGCCACGTCGTCGCTCACCAGCCGGCGGACCTCAGCCGCTTCCAGGTAGCCGCGCCGATTCGATTTCGCGACGATCACTTCGAAGCCCGCGAGCGTACAGCTGGCCGGATTAGTGCCATGCGCCGTATCCGGGATGATCACCTTGTGCCGCTGTTCGCCGCGCTTGCGATGATACGCACGCACCATCAGCAGGCCCGTCAGCTCGCCTTGCGCACCGGCCGCGGGATGCAGCGACACCGCGTCCATCCCGGTTATCTCGGCGAGCGCCGCCTCCATCCGCGCGATCAGTTCGAGCGCGCCCTGCGCGAGATGCGCCGGGGTCGCGGGATGCAGCCCCGCCAGTCCGGGAAGCGCGGCGACCTCATCGTTCACGACCGGGTTGTACTTCATCGTGCACGATCCAAGCGGATAGAACTGCAGCGCCTGCGCGAAGTTGAGCTGCGACAGGCGCAGAAAATGACGCAGCACCTGCGGTTCACTGAGCTCGGGAAAGCCGGGAAGATCCTCGCGGCAAAGCTCCGCGCCGATGATCTCCGCGCCACGTCGCTCACCGGCGGAGCGCGGCGGGAAGTCGACTCCGCGGCGTCCCTCGGATGAAAGTTCGAAAATCAGCGGCACTCCTGCCACCGGCTCGATTCGGTCGAGCGTCGAACGAGTTTCAGGGACCGCGGCGCGCCCGATTCTGCCCGCACTTGCCATCACCGCACCTCCGCAATTGCCGCTGCGAGCCGGCCGAATTCATCGCCGCGATTCATTTCGGTAACTGAAACCAGGAGCGCGTCGGGGAGCTCGGGATAATCGTCGTCGAGTGCGACGCCGGCAAGGATCTGCTTGCGCTCGGCCGCTTCCAGAGCAGCCGGAGGGTTTGCGACCTTCAATGCGAACTCGTTGAAGAACGGTCCCGAAAAACGCCGCTTGATGCCCGCAGTCTCCAACACGTCGGCTGCCTGATGCGCCAGCTCGACGTTTCGCTCCGCCAACTCGCGCAGCCCCGTGCGGCCCATCAGCGAGAGGTAAACCGTCGCGGCCAGCGCGCACAGGGAATGATTGGTGCAGATGTTCGAGGTCGCACGTTCGCGGCGGATATGCTGCTCGCGGGTATTGAGCGTCAGGCAAAACGCGCGGCGTCCGTCGCGGTCGCGAGTCTGTCCTACCAACCGTCCCGGCATCTGGCGGATATGGGCCATTCGCGCAGCTATGAAGCCGACGCCCGGCCCGCCGAATTGAAGCGGCAGCCCGAAACTCTGACCCTCACCGACCGCAATATCGACGCCGAGTGCACCCGGCGCGCGTAACAGACCCAGTGCGATTCCTTCAGCGGTGGCGGAGATTGCGAGTGCGCCCGCGCGATGCGTTTTTTCAGTAATAGAGCCGAGAGTCTCGATGACTCCGAGAGCATTTGGATAGCCGCTAACCGTGCACAACAGGCGATCGTTCGCGATACGATCGAGCGCACCGGCGTCGATCGCGCCGGTCGCGTCGTCGAATGGAACCTCGACAATCTCGAGGCCCTTGAGCGCGCTCAGGTATGTGCGAATGGTCGCGCGATACTCCGGCCACAGTGCTCGCGAGAGCGCGACGACCGCGCGTTTAGGCAGCAGTCGCCGCGCCATCAGGACAGCCTCGGCCGCCGCCGACGCGCCGTCGTACATGCTGGCGTTCGCGACTTCCAATCCGGCGAGTTGGGTGATCAGCGTCTGAAACTCGAAGATGGCCTGCGTCGTTCCCTGGCTCGCTTCGGCCTGGTAGGGCGTGTAGCTCGTTGCGAATTCGGCGCGTGCGATGACGGCGCGGACCGCGGCGGGCACGTAATGGCGGTAGTAACCGGCGCCCAGGAAGCTCGCGAAACCCGACGCGCCCGTGTTGCGAGCCGCGAGTGCTGAAATCTCCCGGACGACATCCGCTTCGCTGCGCCCACGGTCGAGGTTGATCGTCGCGCTCGCGCGCAGGTTCGCCGGAACGTGCGCGATGAGGTCATCGAGATGCTTCGCCCCGATCGTCTCAAGCATCGCCGCGACATCGCCGTCGGTATGTGGCATGAATCTCATTGGATCAACTCTTCCTCCGCCCGGCTCCGCCGCCACTTAGCCAATAATTCAATCATACGCGCACAGTTGATGCCGCAGGTGGCACATCACGCCGATAGAACGGTCTCTGCACGATAGTCGCGCGAGTTTTGCGATTGCGAATTTCAATTTCGAGCGCCTCGCCCACGACCGGCAGGCTCTTAGCGCCTGCGACCGCGAGGTATGCCATCGCGATTGGCCGCTGAATCGAAGGCGCAAACGTCCCGCTCGTCACGACGCCAGCTTCGTTGCCACTTCGAAATACCGGGTAGCCCTGGCGCGCGACCATTCTGCCGTCGTCGGTTTGCAGTCCGACTAATGTTTTCTTCAGACCCCGATCGCGCTGTGCGGCCAGCGTCTCGGAGCCGACGAACGGCCGCCCCAGCTTGACGAAGGTCGCGAGGCCCGCTTCAAGTGGCGACGAATTGCGGTCGAGTTCGTGACCATAGAGCGGCAGGCCTGCTTCGAGCCTCAGCGTATCTCGAGCACCAAGACCAACAGGTTTCGCATCGACGCTGGCGCCGGCGTCGAGAATCGCCTCGAACAATTGCCGCGCGCCGGCGTTGTCGACGAACAACTCGAAGCCGTCTTCGCCTGTGTATCCGGTGCGGGCAGCCAGGCAAGTGATGCCAGCGATCTGTCCGCCAGCGACGCCGAAGCGCGCGACGTCGGCGATAGGAAAATCAGCCAGCGTCGCCAGTATCGCGACTGCGCACGGACCCTGCACTGCGATTAGCGCGGTGGCGTCGCTCACGTCCTCGAACTTCCCGCGCCCGCGGTTAAGCTCCAGCAGCCATTCACGATCCGCCGCGATGTTGGATGCGTTGACGCAGAGCATGTAGCGCTCCGGCCCAAGTCGATACACGATCAGGTCGTCGATCGTCCCGCCGTCCTCCGCGCACATGATCGTGTACTGCGCGTGGCCTTCCTTCAGCCGTGCCGCCGAATTGGTGAACGCGCGCTCGAGCGTCGCCAGCGCATGCGGTCCGCTGATTTCGAACTCACCCATATGACTCAGATCGAAGATTCCGGCAGAATTGCGGACCGCGAGATGCTCCTCGATGATCCCGCTGTAACTGACGGGCATCTCGAAACCACCGAAAACCGTCATCCGTGCGCCGAGTTTTTGGTGAAGGTCGTACAGAACAGTGCGCTTGGGCGCATTCATCAGCGGTAAAATTTTAACAGACCCGTTTGGGCCGAACGAGACAACCCCGCGTGATCTGCCAACAAGCGTCGGATTTCTGTCCACAGCGGCTTGCTCGCCGCGATCCGGTGCTATAATCGACGGGAACCCGATGGCTGCAGTTATCATGGATGGCCGGGCGCTGAGCGCGCATCTGATGCCCGAGTTGCGCGCCAACGTCGATGAGCTCAAGAGGAATTTCGGATGCACGCCGTCGTTGGCGGCGATCCTGGTCGGTGACGATCCCGCCTCGCGCCAATACGTCAAGAACAAACAGCGGGTGGCCGCCGAACTTGGATGCGACAGTCGCACGGTGCGGATGCCGTCGGTGGATGCGACCACCGCCGCCTTGCTCACTGTGATCGAGGAACTTAACGCCGACACGCGTGTCAATGCGATTCTGCTGCAGTTGCCTCTTCCCGATTCGGTAGATCACTTCCGCCTGTTCGACGCTATCGCGCCGGAGAAGGACCTCGACGCCGTCGGTTCGACCAGTGTCGGTGGCTTCTACCGCGGCGAGTGGGGACGCTTCATCCCCTGCACTCCGCGCGGCGTGCTCACCTTGCTCGACTACTACAAGGTGCCTGTCGACGGTGCGCGCGCCGTAGTAATCGGGCGCAGCGATATCGCCGGCAAGCCGACCGCGCTGATTCTGGGCGGCCGACTGCGCAATGCGACGATCACCTGGTGCCATCGACACACGCGCGATCTCGCCGCGATTTGCCGCGAGGCCGACATCCTGATTCCTTGTGTCGGCGCCGATGTAGGACGGCCGTACCTGATAACCGCAGACATGGTGAAGCCGGGCGCCTGCGTGATCGACGTCGGCGTCAGACGCGTCGGCCCCGGCAAATTCACCGGCGATGTCGACTTTGAAGCCGTCAAAGAAGTCGCTGGATGGATCACGCTCAATCCCGGCGGCACCGGTCCCATGACCGTCCTGGCGCTGATGCAGAACCTGATTGATGCGACCCGGTATCAGTTCGGCTTGCCGCGAGCCATTTATTCGGTCTGAAGAAGTCGTCAGTGTCCAGTTCGCATTGCTTTGCGCAATCTCTGTGTTTCCTTTAGATTTGCAAATTGCATTAGGATTCGAGCCGCAAAATGACATCACCGACCAAAGGCTCGAAGACCACCAGCTCCAGCAGCGAAAGAACCAGCAAGCGCACCATAAGCGACGTTCTGATCGGGCCACCGCGTGACGTCCGCGATCCTCAAATCTTCCACAGCCTCTCGCTGGTCGCCTTTCTAGCCTGGGTCGGGCTCGGCTCTGACGGCTTGAGTTCGTCCTGTTACGGCCCCGAGGAGGCCTTCCTCGCACTCGGGCACCATCAGTACATGGCCGTGTTCCTCGCGATGCTGATGGCGCTGACCGTCTTCATTATCTCGGCGTCGTATTCGCAAACGATCGATCTGTTCCCGACGGGCGGCGGCGGCTACCTGGTCGCAACCAAGCTGCTTGGCAAATATTTCGGGCTGGTTTCCGGATCGGCGCTGGTGGTGGACTACGTTCTGACGATTGCGATTTCGATCGCGAGCGGCGCCGACGCGATCTTCAGTTTCTTGCCCGTACCGTGGCTACCCTACAAATTCTGGTTGTGCCTTCTGGTCGTGATGTTGATGGTCCTGATGAACCTGCGCGGGGTCAAGGAATCGGTGCTCTCGCTGCTGCCGATCTTCCTGGCCTTTATGGTGATGCACGTGTGGCTGGTCGGCTACGCGATTCTCAGCCGAGCGCCGGAACTGCCATCAATCGTAGGCCACGCTGTGCGGGAGGTTCACGCCAGCGCTCATAGCATGGGGATGCTCGCGCTCGCGGTGATTTTTTTCCGCGCCTACAGCCTTGGCGGCGGCACTTACACGGGGATCGAAGCCGTGAGCAACGGTCTGCCGATTTTGCGTGAGCCGCGCGCCGAGACCGGCAAGCGCACGATGATGTACATGGCGGTGTCGCTCGCCTTCCTCTCGGGCGGAATTCTGCTCGGTTACCTGCTGCTCAACGTCGAGGCCGAGACCGGCAAGACGCTCAACGCCGTCATGTTCGAGCGGCTCGCTTTCAACTGGAAGTTTTTGGGCTTTGGCGTTGGCCCGGGAATTATCACCTTCGCGCTGCTGACCGAGGGCGCGTTGCTCTTCGTCGCCGCGCAGACCGGTTTCGTCGACGGACCGCGCGTGCTGGCCACGATGGCGTCCGACCGATGGCTGCCGCGACGCTTCGCGAACCTGAGTGCGCGGCTGGTGACCCAGGACGGCGTCATCACCATGGGACTCGCCGCCGCGCTGCTTCTCATCGGCACCGAGGCGAAGGTCGACCTGCTGGTGGTCCTCTACGCGATCAACGTGTTCGTGACGTTCACGCTCTCGCAGCTCGGGATGACCACGCATTGGTGGCTCGAGCGGAGGACCGAAAAGCATTGGCTTCGCAAGCTGTTCATCAACGGCATCGGCACATTCTTCACCGCCACAATTCTGGTGATCACGCTGACGCTCAAGTTCCATGACGGCGGATGGGTGACCGTCGTTATTACCGGCGGATTGATCGCGTTGTGTTACACGGTACGGCGTCACTACGAACGCGTCTCGAAAGCAATCGAGCAGCTCGAGGCCGACATCCTGCCCAAACTGTACTCGATAAAAAAACAAGAACCCGCCAAGCGCGATCCGAATGCACCGACTGCTGCAATCCTGGTCAGCGGCTATAACGGTCTGGGTCTGGCGACACTGATGGCAGTTACAGAATTGTTCCCGGGCGAGTTCCGCAACGTGGTCTTCATTGGAGTCGGTGAAGTGGATGCGGCCCTGTTGAAAGGCCCCGAGGAAGTGCACGAGCTCGAGAAGCGGATGAGCGATGACTTGAATGAGTACTGCCAGTTCGCCGGCGATCTCGGCTATCACTCCGAACTGCGCGCCGGCCTTGCGCCCGACGTCGTGGTCGAGCTGCGCCGGCTATGCCTGGAGGTCGCGCACGAATTCCCGCACGTCGTGTTCTTCGCCGGCAAGCTCATCTTCTCCGACGAGATGGAAGGATTCATCGGCCGCTTCCTTCACAACCACACCTCGCTCGAGCTCCAGAACTGGCTGCAGCTCTACGGATACAGTCTCGTCATTCTGCCGATTCGCGTGGGAGCGGGATCAATGTCGATACCGCAAACCTCGCAAGCGGCGTAGTCCCGCCATCATTTTACGACCGGCGTGATCCGGTAGAACGCGAGATGCTCGGCGCGGTACTTCTCGATCGCTGCGAAACGTTTCGGATCGGGAAGCTCAGATTCCACGGCGTCGCGATCCTTCCAGCTGATCAGCCATCCGCCGCCCGCCGATGATACCCGCTCTTCGATAGTCATTCGCGCCGAGGCACTGTCGAATCCCGGAACAGCTATTCGCGGATTGGTCCCGTTGAAGTAGTAATCGAAAGGAACTGAGTAATAGCCAAATGGAAATCCGCCGTTGGAAACGTTGGCCGTGCCTTCGTTTGAGACGAAACCCGCTTCAAAGAAAACAGGATCCGATGCGCCGCCCGTCTTTACTTGCTCGGCCAGATCTCGCCACGGCTGCGGCGTGGAATGGTCGAACGGCAGCATGATCAGCCAAATCAGCGCGAAGCCCGCGGCCAGCAGATTGCGCCATTTCACGCTCACCCGCGCGATTCCGGCCGCCACCATCAACGCGAAAGTCGCGGTCGATGGCGCTACGTACCGCAGGTTGAACATCGGCCGAATCGCGATCGAGCCCGCCGCCAGCACGAGTCCGGGAATTATCGTCCAGGCGCCAAGCCAGCGCAGTTGATCATGGCGATCCGCTCCGGCCCCCGCGCCAACTACGAACCAGATAACCACTGCCGCTGCTCCAGCTGCTGACACGACCTTGATTGCGAGTGGATATTGATAAGCGGTTCCGATCCAATCCAGCCAATGGCCCGCGATCAGAGTTTCGCTCTGCGTGCGTACAACTGGAACATATGGAATGAAAAGCGCGAGCGTCACCGCCATCGCCAGCCACGCCATCGGATTTCGCTGCCCGCGAACGTTATCGCGCACGAGCATCGCCACCCCCGCGCCGATGAACAGGATGCCGCCGAGATGAGTGTAAAGCAGCGCGGCACCGACGAGGCCGCATAGCACCGCGCCCGTTGCACTCGGGTGCTCGCGCACTCGCCACAGCATCAGGAGTTCTGCGAGCGCGAGCGCGATCAGCATCGAGTACATTCGTGCCGTGTGCGCGAACACCACCGCGAGCGGATTGAATGCCCACATCGCCGACGCTGCCAGCGCCGTATAGTCGTCGAACATTTCGCGGCCGAGCGCGAACACCAGCGCGAGAGTCGCCAGCGAAAAGATCACCGACATCGAGCGCAGCGAAATTTCACTCAACCCGAAAATCCGCGTGTAGTAATGCAGGGCGACGTAGTAAAAAACCTGCTTGCCGGGATCGTGCAGTACCGGAGTGCGAACGATTGCACTGATTCCCGGTTTTGCCGCCGCCCATGCGCTGTAAGCCTCGCTCGCGCCGAGTGAATCAGTGCCGAGATGATGCGAGTAGATCAGCCCGGCGACGACGACGATCGCGGCGAAGATCTCCAGCGCCTGGCGCGACGATTTTTCAGTCGTCAGAATTTTTTCCTCCGCCACCGCGCGAGATATAGCGGATTTCGTGTGTGCGATCTTCACTCTGTTTGCGTGCGCTCGGGCTAGTCCATTGACTATCACGCCTCGTGCTGGCGTAACTGTTCACAATCATGTCCGAGTTTCTCGAGGCGGCTCCCGAGGTTGGTGCGCAGAGCGGGGTCGCGATGGCCCTGCCACCGATCGAGCGGATCCGCTTCGAGGTATGGGCCCTCGCGTGGCCGGTGATCCTGTCGTTCGGGCTCGATTCGATTCTCAGCCTCTCCTCGATGCTGATGGTCGGGCGGCTGGGCGCGGACGCAGTCGGCGCAGTCGGCCTTGCGACGCAAATCCTCGGTGCGGTCCGCGCCGGCATTGCCGCAGTAGGCACCGGCACCGTTGCGCTGGTCGCGCGTTACTTCGGCGCCAATGATCGTGACAGCGCCGAGGAAGTGCTCCGGCAGTCGGTCGTCTTCGGCGTATTGGTTTCGACGGTCATCGCGATCCCCGTAATAATTTTCGCGCATCCGCTGATGAGCGTGTTCCAGGTCAAAGGCGAGATGGCCGAGATGGGCGCGCGCTACCTGCAAGTCGTGATGCTGTCGGAGCCGTTTCAGGGAATCTTTCTGATGTGCGCGTCCGCGCTGCGCGGCGCCGGCGACACGCGCACGCCGCTATGGATCGGCGGTATCATCGACGTGCTCGCGATCTTCCTCAACTACGTGCTCATCTTCGGCAAGCTCGGGTTGCCCGCGCTCGGCGTGGACGGCTCGGCGGTGGCCACATTGCTCGCGATCGCCATCGGCGGAATTCTGTTCTTCTACGCGCTCTCGATCGACCGGATGGTCCTCAACTTCCGTTGGAAAGGACTGTGGCCAGACTTTGGCCTGGGCCGGCGAATCCTCGCAGTCGGCAATCCTGCCGCTATCGAGCAGTTGTTGATTCAGTTCGGCTTCGTCGCCTACGTCGGATTCGTCGCGCGCTACGGCGCCAAGGAAATCGCCGCGTATTTCATCGGCGTACGAATCCTGGCGCTGTCATTTCTGCCCGGCTTCGGATTCTCGGCCGCATCCGCGACGCTGGTGGGCCAGGGCCTCGGCGCGGGCGATCCGAAGTTCTCGCGCAAGGCCGGATGGGAATCCACCGGGATGTCGATAGTGCTGATGAGCGCCATGGGCCTGGTGTTTATCGTCTTCGCTCATCAGATCGCGGCTCTGTTCATCGACGACAAAACGGTCATCGCATACACGGTGCAGTTCATGTACGCGCTCGCGGCCGCGCAACCGCTGATGGCAATCGATTGGACGATCACCGGCGCACTGCGCGGCGCGGGCGATTCGCGGTTTCCGCTCTACGGTTCGCTCGCGGGCTTCTACGGAATGCGGCTTTTCCTCACAATTCTGATTTGGTACCACGGCGGCAGCATCAACTATATCTGGTGGTCCCTGCTCGCCGACTACGTAGTCCGCTCGACGGTAAAAGTCTGGCGCTTCCAAACCGGCCACTGGGAAAAGATAGAAGTTTGAAGTCTTAAGTTCGTCGGTGCCTGTTGACGCGCGCTTCGCTGTCAACTGGACGCGGCTGGCTCCGCGCGTAATCCTCTTTGCGTGGCACAGGCTCAGCATGCGACCGAGACTCTCGAGGGCATCCTCGATCAGGTCCTGTTCGTCAACGAGACCAACGGCTACTCGGTCGCCGTCGTGGTCATACCGTTGGAGCATGGCGACTTCCGCCGCGTAACCGTGGTTGGAAATCTCGTCGGTCTCGAAGTTGGCTCGACCATCCGCGCGCTTGGCGGCTTCCAGCAGCATCCGCGATTCGGCGAACAGTTTCACGTCGCCGATTACGAAACCTTGCGGCCGGCGGGAGCAGTCGCGATAGAGCGCTACCTGGCGTCGGAAATAAAAGGCATCGGCCCAGTGCGTGCGCGCCGGATTGCCGAGTATTTCGGCGACGCGCTGGGCGAAGTGCTCGACAACAGTCCGGAGCGGATGCGCGAGGTTCCCGGCGTCGGCGCTGCGGCCGCGCGATTGATCGCTGCTGCGTGGCGCGACGCGTCGGGCCTGCGCGAGCTGACAGTCTTTCTGCGGGGGCATGGTTTGGCTGCCTCCCACGCGCGGCGCATCCACAAGTTCTACGGCAAGGACGCACTCGACGTCGTGCGGCGCGATCCATACGTACTCGCGCGTACGATTCATGGCATCGGCTTTCGCACCGCCGACGCCATCGCCGAAAAACTCAGCATCCCGCACAACTCGATCCAGCGCGCTCGCGCCGCAGTTTTGTATCTGCTCGAACGCATGTCCGACGAGGGCCACGTCTATTCCCCATTCGAGTATCTCGAAGGGCAGTTCCGCACGGCGCTCGAGATGGAGCCCGACCTGGCGCATGAGGCGGTCAATGAGCTTGCCGCCAGCGGTGAGGTGATAGCGGAAGAAGCGGACGATCACATTGCGGTTTATCTCACGCGCCTGCATGAAGCCGAAGTGAACGTCGCCAAGCGAATCGCGGAGTTGAACGCAGGCCGCGCGATGAACAAGGAGCTGATCGATCGCGCGGTCGCGGCTGCGATCAAATCTTCCGAGCTCGAGCTCTCAACCGAACAAAAGAGCGCACTCCGATGCGCGCTGGCCAGTAGGGTCACCGTCATCACCGGCGGTCCCGGCACCGGCAAGACCACGTTGCTGCGTTCGCTGCTGGTCGCGCTCGCCGACGTCGGCTTGAAGCCAACCCTGGCCGCTCCGACCGGGCGCGCGGCTCGTCGGCTCCAGGAGGCGGCGGGACGCGACGCGAAGACGATCCACCGGCTGCTCGAGTACGCGCCCGAAAGCGGCGGCTTCATCCGCGGCAAGAATTTTCCGCTCCGCACCAACTATCTGATTATCGATGAAGCCTCGATGATGGATCTCGAGCTTGCCTCGAGCCTGTTGTCCGCCTTGATGCCGAACTGCTCCCTGTTGCTGGTCGGTGATCGCGATCAACTTCCGTCAGTCGGCCCGGGCAGCGTGCTGAAGGACGTGATCGCCTCCGACCTCGTGCCGGTGGTGCAACTGAAGGAGGTTTACCGTCAGGCGCGCCGAAGCATGATCGTCGCCAATGCACATCGCCTGAATCGGGGCGAATTCCCGCAAATCTCCAACGACGCCGAGGGCGATTTCTTTTTCTTCGAGCGCAACGCCGTCGAGGACGTGCTCGCAACCATCAAGCAGCTCGTGCAACAGCGCCTGATTGGACGATTCGGAATCAACGATCCGTGCGAAATCCAGGTGCTGACTCCGATGAATCGGGGTCCGCTCGGGACGCACACGCTCAATCGCGAGCTGCAAAGTCTGCTGAATCCATCGGGACGCGAACTCCGCTCCGGCGATCGAACGTTTCGCGAGGGCGACCGCGTGATCCAGTTGCGCAACAACTACGACAAGGCCGTGTTCAACGGATCGATCGGCAGAATTCTCGCGATCGACTCGAACAAAGCGCGCGTGAGCGTCGCGTTCGAAGAGACTCATGCCGAATACGATTTGTCGGAGCTCGACGAGCTGGCGCTCGCCTACGCGATTTCAGTGCATAAGAGCCAAGGGAGCCAGTATCCCGCGATCGTGATGCCGATACATTCGAGTCACTTCCTGATGCTGCGCCGCAACTTGCTCTACACGGCGATCACGCGGGCGGAGCGTGTCTGCGTGCTCGTCGGCACCAGGAGCGCGTTGCAGCAGGCGGTGCGCAATCAGGACGAGCGTCTTCGCTTCTCGCGCCTGGCCGCCAGGTTGCACGTGGACTGATCGATCAGTGATGTCCAGTTAGCCTACTGACCAGAAAGATCACGAATCCGATGACGATTAGCACGATAAAGGGCGGTATCAGGATCGCGACGAACGCGCGCCACGCCGAGAATCGATGCACCTCGCCCATGCACTTGAGCGAGATGAAAAATCCCCAAATCCCGAGCACGCCCTCGACGACCAGTACCTTGTAAAAGGCCGGATCTATATGCGGCAGAGTCCCCGCCGTTTGAGCTGCCGGCATCGGCACACCCATCAGCACCGCGATCAGCAGGATGAGCTCAGCCGCGATCGCAGGTACCTGCGACCACGCCAGGGCGGCTCGCACTTCGACTCGACTCGCGACCCCGCCGAGCAGGCTTCCCGACCATTTGAAAATCGCGCCGAAAATGTAGAGCGAGACAACCCCCAACGCCGCCTCGAATACCACGGTTGCCGCCACCCAGATCGGCCACAACGGGGACAGGTTGGCGTTGTTGCTGATAGCCTTCGACCACTGAGCTGCCAGCGCATTTATCGCGGGCCCGATAGCTGCGAGCGCGATCACGTGGCGCGTCGGATCGGTATCAACGATGCGCCGAATCGTCGCGCGCGGCTCAGTCCAGATTGTGAAGAAAGGTGTGATCGAGCCGCCAGCCCCGTTCGCCATCGAAGCCCCCGTCCCGGTGCGAGTTTCGCCACGCTAGCATCTTGCTACCTCATGCAAAAGTGCGATTGACTCTGTTTCGCCACGGGAATTACCATCGCATCGATGAAACGGACCAACTGGATAATTCTCGCCTCGATACTGGCGGGCAGCATGCTGGCCGGGTGCGTCTTCGTTCAGACAAGTTCGATCTCCTCGAAGATAGGCCCCGGAGCTCCGATCAGCGCGAGCGCCAGCGATCTGGGATACCTTCATCTGATTGCGCCGCAAGGACTCACGCAGACCGCGCAGGCGAACCTGCTCAGCAACTGCGCCAGCGGCAAAGTGTCGGGAGTGACGACCGAGCTCAGCGTGCGCGATTTTTTCATCGTGCAATCGTACGACGTGTCGGTCAGCGGTACCTGTAACTGATTTTGCCGCCCGCTAGCGGATCCTGACCGCCGGCTTTTCTGCCGCAGGACGACTGCGCTTGCCGCGTACCGATCGCAGCGCGCGAAGAAAACTCAGCACGGCCTCGGCTTCCGATCGCACCGCGTCGGGATCGTGTCCAGCCTGCTCGAGTTCCCTCTCGACTTCCGCGATCGTCTTTGCCCAGTCGTTTTTGTACTTGCGATTTAGTTCCTTCCACGGCACTCCGGCCAGCGCGTCGGTAACGTTGGCGGGCGGACGATAAAATCCGCGCGCGAGCAGCACAGCGATCGCCGGATAGCCGACGTAGCCCTGCCAGTACGACGCGTTGTCGTTCGACGCGATCTCACGCCCGTCCGACGACGTCTCGACCTCGTAAGTCTTCGACCCGTCCGACGACGTCACCGTCGCACGCCGCTCGTCGATAATTCGCACGCGGCCGTCGCCAATCGCTCCGAGCGCTTCGTAGACCTTGATAAGCGGTGGCATTTTCCAAGGCGTCGCTGGCATAGCAATGTCTATTCGATCATATTCGACTTCACGTCAATCATTTGGAGAATGCGGCGATGGCAAATCCACCAATCGGTAAACTCGACCATATCGGGATCGCGGTTAAGAGCGTCGCCGAGGCGCGCAAATTTTTCGAAGATGTTCTCGGCGCCACTTTCAATTTCGAGGCGGCCAACGAGGCGGCCGGCTTCAAGCTGGCCGCGTTCGATCTCAATGGGCTCTCAATCGAGCTCCTGGAGCCGCTCGGCGCGAATTCGTTCCTGCACAAATTTCTCGAAAAGCGCGGCGAGGGGATGCATCATCTGACGTTCAACGTTCCCGACTGCAAAACCAAAACCAACGAGCTGAAAGAGCAGGGCGTCCGCATCGTCGACGAGACCCAGTGGTCGCCCACCAGTTTCGAATCATTCATTTCGCCGCGCTCGTCTCACGGCGTGCTGATCCAGTTGGGCTCCGGCTATCCGACGCTCAACAGCGATCCCGCATGGTCCGGGAAAAAAGACTAGCCGCTATCCGATCAGCCCCGGATTCGCGCCGCCGTCGATCGTGATATTCGCGCCGTGAATGAACGCCGCTCGCTCGGACGCGAGGAACATCACGAGGTCCGCCACTTCCTCGGCCTTCCCGGGACGCCCCAGCGGCGTCATCCGCTTGAGCACTTCGTTCATATCGCCGCCCGCCGCGCGCCGCTCCGTGAACACTCGCAACCTATCGGTGAGTATCGGCCCGGGATTCACACCCACGACGCGCACGCCGTGCTTCGATCCCTCATTCGCCAGCGCCTTCGTAAAATGATTGAGCGCCGCATTCGCTGAGCCGCCAATCATGTATCCTCCGGTCGGAATCAGCCCGCCCGTGCCGATCACGTTCACGACCACGCCGTGCCCCTGCCGCTGCATCTGCGGCAAAACTTGCCGCGCCATCCGCACGTAGCCGAAGAACTTGAGATTCCAGTCCTCGAGCCATTGTTCGTCAGTGAGCTTTTGAAAATCGCCGGGACGCGCGCTGCCCGCATTGTTCACCAGGATGTCGATTTTGCCGAACGTCTCAACGCATCGCGCCGCCACGCGCTTGACGTCTTCGGGTTTGTTCAGGTCGGCCTGCACCGCCTCGAGGCGTGCGCCGTCCCGTCCGCGTGCGAGCGCCACGGTTTCGTCCAGCGCCTCGCGACCGCGCGCGCAGACCAGCACCGACGCGCCTTCCGCTGCGAAACCGATCGCGGTGGCGCGCCCGATTCCTTTGCTGCCGCCGGTGACGATTGCCGCTTTGCCGCCAAGTCCCAGTTCCATTGTGGATAACCTCGACGCCAAGTTCGCATCGCGCCGCCGCGATCGTCAACCGCCTTAACATCGCGCCGTCTATCTGACACGATTGCTGCACGACCCCACGGCTTTACCCGTGAAAAAATGAACGAACTGATCGGCTCTATTCTTCGCGACGCTATCGAGCGGGCGCGCGCCGCGGGTCAATTGACCACCGAAATTCCGTCGATCGGAATCGAGGCGCCTCGCGACTCTGCCCACGGCGACATCGCGTCGAACATCGCGCTGACTCTCGCGAAGCCCGAGCGCAAGGCGCCGCGCGCGATCGCCGAAATAATCAAGTCGCACGTCAAGTTGCCCGCGGAAGTGAGCGAGGTCTCGGTCGCCGGCCCCGGCTTCATCAATTTCAAAATGTCGCCCGCCTACTGGCATTCCGAGATGCGCCGTGCCGCGAGCGAGGGCCACGCGTTCTGGAAGCCGAGCGCATGGGAACTTCGTCCCGGTGCAGGGAAAAAAGTTCAGGTCGAGTTTCTCTCCGCCAATCCCACCGGTCCAGTGACGGTTGGCCACGGCCGCAATGCCGTCCTCGGCGATACGATTGCGCGCCTCTACGAGGCGGCCGGCTTCGACGTCACCCGCGAGTATTATTTCAACGACGGTGGTCGCCAGATGAAGCTACTCGGCGAGTCTGTCCGCGCGCGCTATCTGCAAGAGCACGGCATCGACGCCCCGATGCCCGAAGATGGCTACCAGGGCGAGTACATCCGTGACATCGCGCGCGCTCTGAAAGCGGAGCAGGGCGATTGGCTCGTGTCCGTCACCGACCTTGAAATTTTCCGCTCGGTGGCTGTCAAAGCCATCTTCGCCGACATCAACCAGACCTGCGCGAAGCTGGGAATCCGCTTCGACATCTTCACCAACGAGCTCGAACTCTTCAACTCGGGAAAGGTTGACGATGTCCTCAAGGCCCTGCATGACTCCGGTCTCACCTTCGAGCAGGACGGCGCCACCTGGCTGCGCGGTGAGCCTCTCGGACTGCCCAAAGATGCTGTCCTGGTGCGCTCAGGTCCCGACCGCCAGCCCACCTATCGCACGCCCGACATCGCGTATCACGTCGACAAGCTCAAGCGCGGCTTCGATCTGATCGTCGACGTTTTCGGCGCCGATCACATCGCCGAGCACCAGGAGGTCATCGCCGCGGTCAAGGCGCTCGGCTACGACATCACGCCCGTCCACGCGATTATCTATCAATTCGTGACGCTGACGCGCGGCGGTGAAAAGATCAAAATGTCCACGCGCAAAGCCACTTACGTCACGCTCGACGAATTGATCGACGAGGTCGGCGCCGACGTCGTGCGTTTTTTCTTTCTGTTCCGCAAGTCCGACAGCCAGCTCGATTTCGATCTCGAGCTCGCCAAAAAGCAGGCGCCCGAGAATCCGGTCTTCTACGTCCAGTACGCTCACGCTCGCCTGGCGAGTATCTTTCGCGAGGGCGCGGCCAAGGGCCTGACGCTGCCCCCGGACACTTCGTCGATCGATCTCAATTTGCTCGGCGCCGAGGAGCTCGATCTCGCCAAGCGCGCGATCGGGCTCCCCGCCGTGATGTCTGCTGCCGCCCAGGCGCTCGAACCCCATCGAATTCCCTTCTATCTGCTCGACCTGGCCGGCGAGTTCCATCGCTACTACAACAAGCCCGCGAATCGTATAATCGGACCGGATCGCGAGCTCAGTTTGGCGCGGATGTTCATGGCGGCGATTCTCAGGGATGCGATCGCGGGAGGACTCGAGTTGCTCGGGGTGAGCGCCCCGGAGCGGATGTGAGGGGGACGTAAACGGGATGCGATTCGAAATCAGGGCGGGCGGCGCGTTTCTACTTTTAGTCGGACTGGTCGGTCTGTCGGGCGCGGTCTTCGCGCTCGGATTGGTCGCGGGCTATGAGATGGCCCGGCAGAACCAACCCGACATGAGTCAAATCTCCTCGACCTATCCGCTGCCGGCGCCCGAAGAAAAACCGGCTCCGATATCTGCGATGTCGTCGGCTGCAGTCCCGTTGCCGGCTATCGTATCTGCGCCACCCGCGGCTCCAATCAGAGCGCCCGCACCCGTTCTCGGCGAGGAGAAGCCGCCTGCCGCGCGCACCTCACCTGCCACCGTCGCGCGTTTGAAGCCGCCTCCCGTGCCCGCGGTGAATCGTCCCGAGTCTGATGAAGATACCGACGACGATTCTGATACCGCGTCTGCTCCCGCGGTGCCTCCGCGCGCGCTTCCTCCCGGCTCGAAGCCCTACAACATCCAGATCGAAGCCGTGATGGATAAGAGTGGTGCGGACGAGATGGTCTCGCGGCTGAAGGCGCTCGGCTACAACGCGCAGGAAGTGAAAACCGCGCTCAACGGACAGACATGGTACCGCGTCCGCATCGGACCCTATGCCAGCGCTGACGAAGCGACCGCCGCACAAGACAAGCTCCGCGAGCAATACAAGCAGGCCTACACAACCTCGCATTGACGGTTTACGACGTACCGCACAGAGCGTGCGCGCATCGTCGGCGAATCGGGGGACAAGAGTGCCGAAGCGCAATAGCAAAGGGATCGCGGTTGCGGCCCGGATCTTGCTGGTCCTCGTCGGACTGCTTATTTCTACCGGCTCGGCGGTCAGTCAAAGCACCAAGGACTGGATCACCGGATCGCCGCGAGAGCCGATTCACGTCGCATCGTGGCCTGGCGGTAAAAAGGTCGCGGTCTGTTTCGTCTTCTATGTCGAGGTGTGGGGCTTCGGACACGGCCCGAATTTTCGCTCCGATATGGCAGGCCGAAATCCCGACGTAGTCGACGAGGCGTTTCGTCAGTACGCAATAAATTTCGGTGTTCCCCGCGTTGGGCGTCTGTTCAACGAGCAAGGCTTGCCGTTGAGCATTGCCTTGAACGCGCAATTCCCCGAGCAGCGTTCCGAACTATGGAAGGAGTTTCGCGCGCTGGTCCCCAAGGCTCCTATTGTCGCGCACGGCATCAACAACTCGACCGAGCTCCTGCCCCTCGATAAAGGCCTGGATGCGCAGGAGGCCTACATTCGCCGCACTCTGGATATGATCGAGAAAGACACCGGCGTCAGGTCCCGCGGATGGTCGAGTCCGAGCGTTTTTCCCAACGTCGATACCTTCCAGGCCACCGCCGCCGAAGGGATCACCTACACGCTCGACTCGATGGACTCCGACATCCTGTCTCGCCTGGACACCAAGTCGGGACCCCTGGTCCTGATTCCCTATCCCACCCAGACAGTAGACATGGGCAATTACCTGGGTCGCAACAAAGAACCAGGCGACATGGAACACCTATGGATCGATTACGTGACAGAGCTAGCCGTCGAAGCCGAGACCCATCCCGATCGCGAGGCCACTGTAGTTGCTATAGGTATCCATCCGTTCGTAGTAGGAACGCCCAACGGCGCAGCAGCCCTACGCCGAGTCCTCGAAAACTTCAAAAATCAGAAACAGGTCTGGATAACAGACGTCCAGTCAGTAATGGACGCCGCCACCCAGAAGCAGTAGCCGCCTAACCCGCGCCGCATTTCTTTCCTATACCTCGCCCGTTATTTCACGGGAGAGGCGGCCGGCCGCAACGCGGCCCGCAGGTGAGGGTTCTGCGATACCCTCCGCTTCCCCTTCTCACGAACGATCCCCACTCTTTCCGGTCCCCCTTCCCACCATGGGAAGGGGTTATGGGTTAGGTTCCTCGCAATCGATCACAAGCCGCTACGCACTGCACGCGCAAGATGGAAGCGGCTAGTCTTCTTGATCAAGCCCGCTCTCCCATTCATGAAATTCACGCCCCACGCGAAGGCCGGAGCGTTGGCGAGCGTTGTGGCCGACCAGTAACCGAAGGGCATCGTGGGCCCAAATATCGGGTCGATGGAAGGATTCATCCTGCTGGAATCGACAATCCCCTTGAGTTCCTCATCCGTCAGCAAGCGCCAATCACAGAAATTCACGAAGCAGCCGAGGCTATTGTCGCCATTAGGGGATACATCCTTGTTGAGCCTGTAGAGGAAATCAGTGAACAACATTCCGTCGGGTTTCTCCCCGCTATCGCTCCAATCATAGGTGTTGCTCACGTCGTGTATGCCGCTGTTGGTTTTCTGTTCCCAAAGTAGCTTTGGCAATGGTGTCGTAAACTGTGCCTTGAGGGACCGCGGGGTTGGTGTCATGCGTTTCAAACCGATCGGCGCGCGCCTCCCCCAGCCACAACAACCCAACGCACAGCGCAATAACCGTCAGACTGGTTTTTCTCACGATGCTCCCTACCCGCGGACGCAAACGCTTCCATCAATTGTGCTGAAGCCTGGCACCGCCCGCCCGAATCGAGTAGCGCCCCTCTCTATCTTGTTCCCCTTCCCGCGCGGGAAGGGGGTTAGGGGTTAGGTTCCTTCTGTCTCCTCTCCCTGCTAGGAGAACTGTGCGTAACCGGCCCGGCCTTCTGTCTCCTCTCCCTGTTAGGGAGAGGATGAAGGTGAGGGTCCTTATACAGCGCGTCTTTTTGCGCGCGACTCAGGATTCTGCCTCTGCTCTGAACCCTTCAAGATTCTTTCATTGTGTCATCCCGAGCGAAGCCGAGGGACCCCGGATGCCTCTCTCTGTCAGGGAGAGGCCGACGCTCTGAGCGTCGGGTGAGGGTCAGCTCAACAAGATGTCCTCACTCCGCACGCAGAGATCGCGTCACCCCTGCTTATGCCGCCCCGAATTTCTGATACACTTCGCTCGCTTCAGAAAATTTCTTCGAGCATACGCGCGGAGATGCCCCCAAAATGAAAATGGCGCGCCTGATCCTCTTTACCGGCCAGATCGATGCGATGAGCAAGTACTACGGCGAAGCTCTCGGCCTCAAACAGCTCACCGACGAAAAGGGCTGGAAGGAGTTTGCCGCAGGCGGCGTACGGCTCGCGTTGCATTCCGGCCCGTCATCGCCGGGCCGTAAAGGTCCCAAGATTGTATTCCAGGCGAAGGACGTCGCTGCGATGCGTGAAACGCTGGTCACGCGCGGCGCAAGTTTCGGCAAGGTCCGGCAGGGCGAAATGTTTTGTCTGTGTGACGGCAAGGACCCGGACGGCAATCCCATCCAACTGTCCGACCACTGAAATTGAAATCAGGACCTTCCTCTGTCTCCTCTCCCTGTTAGGGAGAGGATGAAGGTACGGGTCCTTGTGCAGCGCGCGATTCTTTTTTGCGCACGTTTCAGGATTCTGTTTCTCTCCTGGAGGAATCAGAGCAGGATCAAACATGCTCAAGCTGAGGGACGTTAGAGGCCACCCAGCGCCTAGGCAAATCCGATACTCGACACGACGCATCCAATTGAGTAGCCACGATTAGCGATGACGTTCCCCGTTATGCACTCCAGCCCCGAGGACGATCCATTGAAGTATCTTTCGCGGTTGCGCCGATTGAGCGTAGCAAAGCTCACCAACATCTTGCTTGCGGCATTCACTTTTGTGTTGATGATTGTCGCGATCCAGCAATATCGATTCGGTCACGTCACCGAACGTGCTTACGTTGTTGCAAAAGCCCTGGACGACAACGTAAGCGATCTCCAAGTAGGCAAGACACCTTCGGTTCGGCTCGCAATGGAAAACGAAGGACATACCCCTGCGTACCACGTAATGGCGACGCAGGTTCTTGAGGTCGCTCTGTCCAAATTTCCTAAACAAGCGACATTCAAAAGCGATCAAACGAGAGAAAATGAAGTCACAATCTTTTCTGGAGTGCCGCTCGGAATGAGCGCGTCGGAGAAACATCCTATGACGCAAATCGAGTTCGATGGAGTCAAAAGCGGGATCTATCGTGCGTGCGCTTGGGGGAACATCACGTACGAAGATGCGTTCAAGGTCTCGCACTACACCAATTTCTGTCTCTGCTATTCGAGTTCCCCGCCCGCCGTGTATTGTCCGTATCATAACGATGCTAACTAGCAACCAAGCGATTGTGACCAGCAGCTATAGCGCGATGAAGTCCCTTCACGCGAGCGTCGCATTGGCGCTTCGCTGGGCTCCCGACGAGAATCCGGCCTGTGACGTGCAGACGGATTCACACCGTCTGGGGAGGGAAATATATATTAGTTAAAAACTCCAGACTCTTCGGCGCATTTGGAGTTTGCAGGAGCCACAGGCGCGCGGCGCAGTTCATACGGCGCGGGCCTTCGTGTTAGGTTTTGAGCGATGAGCGCCGCTGATTCGATCGTCATCGATTGCGACTCGCATGTGATGGAGTTGCCGGACCTCTGGGAGAAGTACCTCGAGCCGAAGTTTCGCGATCGCGCAATCCGGATCGTCAAGATGTCCGACACCGATTCCAGCATGAAGAGCGTCCTGATCTCAGACGCGCGCGACCCGCACGACCACAACACGATAATCGCCAAGCGTGGTGCGATGCTCCATGACTCGAAGAACAAGTCGATCACGCTAGGCGGGCGATGAGTGCCTTACGGCCGATGGACATAGATCGTCGCCTGGGGATTTGCGCGGCAGTGCTCATTTTGGTCTCGGCCTTGGGGGCAGTGACTTTAGCCCCTGAGAGCCTCGCTATGCCCATAACAGCCGCTGAATTGCGGCTCACACCCTGCGAGCAGAAGACTCGCGAAGGGGAAGCGACTGCGGATTGCGGGACGCTGGTCGTTCCCGAAAATCGCGCGATGCCGCAAGCGCGCATGATCAGTCTGCCGGTCATCCGCATCCGCGCGACCGGCCGCAATCCTGGCGAACCGCTCTTCTGGTTGGAGGGAGGTCCGGGACGGACCAATGTGGGCTTTCAGCCGCCGGCCAGTCTGCTCGCGCGGCACGACTTTGTCATGGTTGGCTATCGCGGCGTCGACGGCTCGAATGTGCTCGATTGCCCGGAGGTGAGCTACGCGCTCCACGGCGTCAACGGCGATTTGCTCAGCGATGCGTCGCGCCGACACCTCGCAGAAGCTGCGAGCGCCTGTGCGCGCCGCCTGCAGGGCCAAGGCGTCGATCTCGCCGGCTACACAATGGCCGAGGTAGTCGCCGATCTGGAGATGGCTCGCACCGCCCTCGGCTATGGAACGATCAACCTCCTCAGCGAAAGCTATGGCACGCGCATAGCGCAAATCTACGCTGCGCTTCATCCCGAACGCCTCTCTCGCTCGGCCATGATCGGTGTCAATCCGCCTGGCCATTTCGTTTGGGAGCCGGGCGTCATTGACGCGCAACTGCGCGACTACGCCCGCCTTTGCGCCGCTGACTAGATCTGCCGAGGGCGCACCAGCAATCTCGCCGCTACCATCAGCAACGTCTCCCACAATATGCCAAAGCGCTGGCTGCTGTTCCCGATCGACCCCGGCAAGGTTAAGGTCGTGACCTTTCTACTCCTCTTCAACCGGGGTAGCGCTGCCATGGTATTCGATGCCTATCTCGCCGCCGAGAAGGGGGATGCGAGCGGCCTTGCGCTCCTGTCAATCGCCTCAGATTTTGCCCTTCCAACGATCGGGGTTTGGGGCGACTTTCTTGCCAAAGGCAGCGCCGACTTCGATCCGGCGCGCGACTACAAAAAGAGCCTGGCGCCTGCTGGTTCGATCCTCGGCTCGCCGCTCAGCTTGTTGCTGTTCGACGGCCTCGCCAGGAACTGGCCGGCACAACCACTTTCCGCGGCGCTTTTTAGAGTTCAGCCTTCCGCAGTCGAGACGCTGCTGGTCAGCGGCAGCGTCGACTTCTCGACGCCACCCCAATTCGCAACCAACGAGTTACTGCCGAACCTCGCCAAGGGCCAGCAAGTGATTCTCCGACAGATGGGGCACACAACAGACATGTGGGGACTACAACCGCAAGCGACCGAGCACCTGCTTAACAGCTTCTACGAAACGGGGGTCGGGGACACCTCCCACTATGTCGGTGCACCCTTGGACTTCCGTCCGCTGTTCGCCTTGCCGCTAGGGAAGCTCTGCACAAGTTTGTCGATTCGTGTAGAAAGGAAAGGTCGAATCGGTGGATGGGGAGGTGTGGTGATGGGTAGTCAGCGGACGTTTGCTTCGATGGCCTGGAGCGCGAAGGGCAAGGTCACCCGGCGCGAGCGGTTTCTGGCCGAGATGGATGCGGTAATCTCGTGGGCGCGGCTGCTTAGGCTGATCGAGCCTCATTATCCCAAAGCCGGCAACGGCCGCCAGCCGCTGGGGCTTGAGAAGATGCTGCGCATCTACTTTCTGCAGCAATGGTTCAATCTCTCCGACCCGCAGGCGGAAGACGCGATCTACGACAGCGAGTCGATGCGGCGCTTCGCGCGAGTGGAGTTGGGCGACGACGTGGTGCCGGATGAGACGACCATCCTGCGCTTTCGCCATCTGCTGGAGCAGCACGGTTTGACCAGTGCAATCTTCGACGCGATTGGCGGCTTGCTCGAAGCGCGCGGCCTTTTGCTGCGCTCGGGGACCATCGTGGATGCGACCATCATCGCGGCGCCCAGTTCCACCAAAAACGCCAGCGCGAAGCGCGACCCCGAGATGAAGCAGACGCGCAAGGGCAAGAACTGGCATTTCGGGATGAAGTTGCACATCGGCGCCGACCGGCGCGGTATCGTTCACACCGTAAAAGCGACCGATGCCGCGGTCGCCGATGTCACTCAGCTGCCGGAGCTTTTGCATGGAGAGGAGCGCGCGGTGTTCGGCGATCAGGCGTACTGGAAAGAAGACGACCGAGAGTTCCTTGAAAGCTGGGGGATACATTATCGAATCAATCGCCGTCCCACTGCCTGGCGGCCGTTGAGCGAACGCTGGCGCATGATCAATCGGGCGCGTTCGCGCACTCGCGCCTGCGGCGAGCATGCCTTCCGCGTGGTCAAGCAGTTGTGGGGCTTCACCAAAGTGAGATATCGCGGCTTGGCCAAGAATCTGGCGCGGGCGCAGACCATGTTCGCACTGGCTAATCTCTACCAACTGCGCCGCCAACTGCTCCCGGCCGGAGCGAGGTGTTCCCTGTGACCCGGACCGGCGAGAATAGCAATGTGGCTGGCCGCTCCGAGCGGCCAACAACCTACCGCACTGTCGCCTCTCCTTCCTGAAAGTGCTCACTTACATCTCAAATAGCGGCCCAGTTAAGACCTGTGCAGAGCTTCCCTAGTAGCCAAGCTGGTCTTAGCAACCGGGCTGCTTCTTCTTGGAGCATCGGGTGCGGTCGTCGCGCTTGCCGTACGCCGAATTCGTCGGCGAAGTAACCACTCCCCGCACGGAAGCGCTACTCGGAGATAACGTGTTCGCGATGATCGCGATCGCGATATTCCTGTTCGGCGAAGAACGCTGACCGCCAGCTATTCGGTTCGCCACGAACGCGCCGCAGACTTAATCTGCCGCTTTGGGCTGCGCTGTTTCGGGGCTGTGGCTACTGAAAACTCCAAATGCGCGGGAAAGTCTGGAGTATTTGGCTTCACCGACGCAATATCGCCGGCATACTTAATCTCGAGCGATCCGTCGTCGATGTAGCCGCATCGCAGGAGGCCGGAGAGCTGCCCGATGGTCTCCTCGTCAATCAAGACTTCGACCTTGGTAAAGCGTAATTAGTGCCCTAATATAGATGAATTATCCGCCATGCCTCGAATAAGAGATCACGATCAGCGATACTGCGCCAGATGCCAATTCTGGCTCGCGTTCAACCGTGCCGCGGGAGCCGTTACACGAATCGTCGCGTCTGTCCTCATACTCGCGATTGTACTCGGTGGGCTAGCGGTCGGCGGGTTTCTCGGATTCCTATACGTGAGTAGCAATCTCGACAAGTTAGAAACCCTGGCGGAAAAGCTCGGCCCAACAGTCGGTTATCTGTTCCTGATCGCGATGGGACTCATCATCGCATTTTAGTACGCCGAAAAATGGAATGATTGGCTGAACCGTCGACGCCAGCAAAAACGTCCGGTTCCGTAAGACCACTCGCCGTTTGCAGAAAATCCGGTCTGTCACGTCACCGGCGCTCTAGCGATGGTATGCGTGGTTCTCTAAGAAGGCGGCGAACCTCAAGGCGTGATCACCTCCACTCCGCGCATTACAATTTCGTGCCGGTTCATCGGAAGTTGCGTGACGCCAGCGATGGCCGTTGGCCTCACGGATCGGCTACTGTCCGAATAACTAATCGAGGCGGAATCGACGTTGGGGGTTTCGCGCGGCTTCCGTAGATTGAGCATTCTTGCAGGGCTGCTCGGCCTTGCGGTTATCCTGTTCCTCGGTCTCGGACCAGAGGGACACCTTGCTGAGATGCCGCTCCGCGTAGTGGGAATCGCGTTGCTAGTCTGCGTTGGCACACCTGTCGTGTTCGTGCTGCTGCTCGGCTAGGTCGTGGCCGGGTTTCGGAATTCAAATTAGGACGCTAGCCGGAACCACCCCCCGATTGACAACCACCCACTCCGCATGGATCAATAACCCCACGATGAGTCTCACCAGCCGAAACGTTTGCGCGGGATGGTGGCGTTGGCACCTCGATGCACCCGCCTGCGCGCCGGCTTTGTAATTCATCGCAAAACCGATTTCCCACAAGGGCCGCAGGCAAAACCTGCGGCCCTTTTATTTTGCGCGACGGAATCGGAATCGAGAGGGGTAGCGAGATGTTGCAACCGACTGAAAAGGAATTCGAAAAACTGGCGGCGAAGGGATTCAACCTCATCCCCGTCTTCGAGGAAGTCGCCGCCGACCTCGAGACCCCCGTCTCCGCTTTCCTGAAAATCGCGCGCGACGACTACGCCTTCCTGCTCGAAAGCGTCCGCGGCGGCGAGAAATGGGGTCGCTACACTTTTCTCGGCTCCGAGCCTTCCGTCGTGATGCGCGCGCGCAAAAACCGGATGGATATCATCCGGCCCGGCCGCGGCGTCGAGGTGCGCTCCGTCGAAAACTCCTTCGAGGAGTTGCGCGCCGAGGTCAAGCGCTTCCGCTCACCGGAGCTGCCCAACCTGCCGCGTTTCTTCGGCGGCGCCGTCGGATTTCTCGCTTACGATATCGTGCGATGCTTCGAGAAGATTCCCGAAACCGCCATCGACGATATCGGCGCTCCCGATTTCCACCTGATGTTCACCGACACGGTGCTGTGCTTCGACAATGTTCGCCAGACGCTCAAGATCATTGCCAACGTGCCGGTCGAGGAGTTCAGCTCGACCAAAATGGCGTATCAAAGCGCGAGGGTTAAGATCGACGAGATAATCGAGCGCCTCAAACGTCCCGCCGTGCCACCGTTTCTCGAAGGCGCGAGCAACCTCGCAATCAACGACGCGTCGATCACGTCGAACATGACGCGCGAAGGCTACATGGCGATGGTGTCCGCGGCAAAGGAATACATCGCGGCCGGCGACGTCATCCAGGTCGTGCCGTCGCAGCGCTTCGAGGCGCCTCTGACCGCGCATCCGTTCAACATCTACCGCAGCCTGCGCACGATTAACCCGTCGCCCTACATGTTCTACCTGCGCCTCGGCGATCAGACTCTGGTCGGCGCCTCGCCCGAGGTGATGGTCCGGGTCGAGGGCCGCGAGATCACGCTGCGGCCGATCGCTGGAACTCGCCGGCGTGGCGTGACCGAGGCCGAGGACCGCGAACTCGAAGCCGAGCTGCTCGCCGATCCCAAGGAACGCGCCGAGCATGTGATGCTGGTAGATCTCGGTCGCAACGACGTCGGCCGCGTCTCGGAAATCGGCTCGGTGAAAGTGACCGAGCTCATGGTCGTCGAGCGCTACTCGCATGTGATGCATATTGTGTCGAACGTCACCGGCGTTCTGCGTGACGGATTCGATGCGTTCGACGCGTTCGCGGCGACCTTTCCGCAGGGCACAGTTTCCGGCGCGCCGAAAATCCGCGCGATGGAAATTATCGACGAGCTCGAATCCGTTCGCCGCGGCGTCTATGCCGGCGCGGTCGGCTACTTCAGCTACACCGGCAACACCGACACCGCGATCGCGCTGCGCACGCTGTTGATCAAGGGCAACCGCGTTTACATCCAGGCAGGCGGCGGCGTCGTCGCCGACTCGGACCCCGGCGCCGAGTTCGAGGAGTCAGTCAACAAGGCTCGCGCGATGGTGCGGGCGCTCCAGGCCGCGCGCGATTTCGAACGCGCGGCCAGGAGGTAAGCGGTATGGCAGCCACCAAAAAAATCCTGATGATCGACAACTACGACTCCTTCACCTACAACATCGTGCAATACCTCGGCGAGCTCGGCGCCGACGTCACCGTCAGGCGCAACGACGCCATCGACGTCGCCGGCGTGCGCGCGCTTCATCCCGCGGCGGTCGTCATCTCGCCCGGCCCATGCACTCCCACCGAAGCCGGAATCTCGCTGCAACTGCTACGCGAGATGGCAGGCGAACTTCCGATTCTCGGCGTGTGTCTCGGCCTGCAATGTATCGGCGAGGCGTTCGGCGGCGAGGTCGTGCGCGCGGATCGCCTGATGCACGGTAAGACCTCGCCGATAATTCACGACGGCAAAACAATTTTCGCTGGAATCCCGAGCCCGTTCGACGCGATGCGCTATCATTCGCTGCTGGTCGACCCGGCGTCGATTCCTCCGGCGCTGGAAGTCAGCGCCCGCACGGCGGAAAACGAAATCATGGGGCTTCGCCACAAACAGCACGCAGTCGAAGGCGTGCAGTTTCATCCCGAATCGATTCTGACCTTCGAGGGCAAGCATCTGCTGCAAAACTTTCTCGACCGTATCGATCAGGATCAGGACGGCAACGCGCGATGAGTGGACTCCACGACGCGCTGAATGCGCTCATCGACGGGCGCTCGCTCTCCGACGCCGAGGCCGAACAGGCGATCGGCGAGATCATGGACGGCGGCGCGCACGACGCCGTGGTCGGCGCGTTCCTCATGGCGCTTAAAATCAAGGGTGCGGAGGCCGACGAGCTGGCCGGCGCGGTGCGTGCGATGCTCAAGCGCGCGCGTCCGCTGAATCTTCGCGACGGCGACGTGCTCGACACGTGCGGCACCGGCGGCGACGGCGCCAGCACTTTCAACATCTCGACCGGCGCCGCGCTGATTGCCGCCGCCGCGGGCGTAGCGGTCGCCAAGCACGGCAATCGCGCGATCAGCGGCACGGTAGGCACGGCCGACGTGCTCGAAGCGATGGGCGTCAAGATCGATTGCGACCCGGACGGGCTGAAACGATGCCTCGATCTGGCGGGATGCTGCCACATCTTTGCGCAAACCTATCATCCCGCGTTCAAGAAGATCGCGCCGCTGAGGCGCGAGCTCCGCATCCGCACTATCTTCAACCTGATGGGCGCGATCGGCAGTCCCGCGCGTCCTCACTTCCATCTGCTGGGTGTCGCCGAGGAGAATTTGATCCGGCCGATGGCGCATGCGCTCAAGGCTCTTGGAACGCGGCGTGCGATGGTCGTACACGGCGGCGACGGAATCGACGAAATCGCAATCAGCGGCCCCACCAGGGTTATGGAACTTCGCGATGGCGAGTTGACGGAATATGAAGTGACGCCGCTGACCTTCGGCATCTCGCGCGGCAACCATCGCGCGCTCGTCGTCACGAATCTGGACGATGCCGTGCGAGTTCTGCACGGCGCGCTTGATGGCGGCGCGGGCCCGGCGCAAGATGTGCTCGCGCTGAACGGCGGCGCCGCAATTTACATCAGCGGCAAGGCGGCGTCGCTGAAAGAAGGCGTCGACGCGGCGCGCGAAATTATCGCGTCGAGCCGCGCGCTGGACGTCCTCGACAAGATGCGGCGCGCCAGCAACGGAGAAGTCCCGAAAGAAACACGATGACCTCGATCCTCGACAACATTTACGCCGCCAAGCGCGTCGAAGTGCGCGCTCGACGCGCAGTCGTGTCGCCAATGGCGATCGTCGCCGAAGCTGGGCGAGCGCCGAAGCCGCGCGATTTCATCGCGACGTTGCGCATGAAGCGTCCCGCGATAGTCGCGGAGATCAAACGTGCATCGCCGAGCAAGGGCGACATCCTGCCGGGCCTCGATCCAGCCGATGTTGCTCGCGAGTATGTCGCTGGCGGCGCTGCCGCGATCTCTGTTCTGACCGACGTCCATTTCAAGGGCTCACTCGATGATTTGCGTGCGGTTCGCGCCGCCGTGGACGTTCCGCTGTTGCGCAAGGACTTTATTTTCGAGCCGTACCAGGTTTACGAAGCGCGCGCGGCAGGCGCGGACTGCATCCTGCTGATCGCTGCGATGCTGAAAGAAGGAGAGCTGCGATCGTTGGCGGCACTCGCGCGTGAGCTCGGGATGGCGACGCTTGTAGAGGCGCACGACGCTGGAGAGTTCGCGCTTGCTGAAAAAGTTGGCTCGGGGTTGATCGGCGTCAACAATAGAAACTTGCACACTTTTGTCACCGATATCGCCGTGACCGAGCGCCTGCCGGCCGGCTACAAGGGCGACGCGGTGATCGTGACCGAGAGCGGGATCGATTCGCCCGGCGATATTCGGCGACTCGACGCAGCCGGCGCTCGCGCGTTTCTTATCGGCGAGAGCCTGCTGAAGGGCGGCGCGCCGGGCGCCAAACTCAAGGAGTTGATGCGCGCGTTATGACTGTCCGGGTCAAAATATGCGGCGTCACGCGCGTGGAAGATGCGCGCGCGGCGATTGACGCCGGCGCCGACATGATCGGTTTGAATTTCTACGCAAAGAGTCCGCGCTACGTCGAGGCCGATCGCGCCAGAGAGATTCGCGCCGCGATTGGCTCGCGAGCTGCGGTTATTGGAGTGTTCGTCAACGCCGAGCGCGTCTACATAGATGACCGAATCCGGGCTGCGTCGCTGGATATGATCCAGTTTTCCGGCGACGAGGATGACGCGGCGCTTGCGGGCTGGCCGGTGCCGTCGATTGTCACGCGACATATAAAGTCTGGCGAAGCGAGCGTGACGACACACCACGCGGACTACGTATTGCTCGACGCCTTCGACGCGACACTCCGCGGCGGCACTGGAAGCCGTATCCCGCTGAATCAGCTTCGCCAACTTGATCTGAGTCGCGCGTTTGTTGCTGGCGGATTGAATCCCGACAACGTCGCCGAGGTGGCTGTGCTCGAACCCTACGCGGTCGATTGCGCGAGCGGCGTCGAGTCGTCGCCGGGCGTGAAGGACCACGATAAAATCAGGAGCTTCGTCAAAAATGCAAAACGTTCCCGATAGCCGCGGCCATTTTGGCCAGTTCGGCGGCAAGTATGTGGCGGAAACCCTGATGCCCGCGCTCTTCGAACTCGAGCGCGCGTACAAGGAGGCGCGCCGCGATCCAAAATTTCGCGACGAGCTGGAGCGGCGCTCGCGCGAGTTCGTCGGTCGCCCGACTCCCCTCTACCTGTGCGAGAATCTCACATCGAAGCTCGGCGGCGCGAAAATTTATCTGAAGCGCGAGGACCTCTGCCATACCGGCGCGCACAAGGTGAACAACACACTCGGGCAGGCTCTGCTGGCGGTGCGCATGAACAAGCCGCGCATCACGGCCGAGACCGGTGCGGGACAGCATGGCGTCGCGACGGCCACGATGGCGGCGCTGTTTCGCCGCGAGTGCGAAGTCTTCATGGGTTCGGTGGACGTCGAGCGCCAATCGCTGAATGTCTTTCGCATGAAGCTGCTCGGCGCGAAGGTCACGCCGGTTGAGGGCGGCAGCAAGAGCCTGAAGGACGCGATGAACGAGGCGCTGCGCGACTGGATTTCGACCGTGCGCAACACCTACTACCTGATTGGCACCACGGCTGGACCGCATCCGTACCCGATGATCGTGCGCGACTTCCAGGCGGTGATCGGGCGCGAGGCGCGACGCCAGATTCTCAAGAGCGAAGGGCGCTTGCCTGATGTCCTCGTCGCATGCGTCAACGGCGGCTCGAACGCGATCGGACTTTTCTACCCGTTTATCAAAGATACCAGCGTGAAGATGATTGGCGTCGAGGCAGCCGGACTCGGCATCAGTGGACCGCATCATGCTGCGACGATCACGGCTGGCAGCGTCGGCGTTCTGCACGGCAACAAGACTTACCTGCTGCAGGACGAGCTCGGACAGGTTCGCGAGACGCATTCGATTGCCGCGGGACTCGACTATCCAGGCGTCGGGCCGGAGCATTCGTGGCTGAACGACGTGGGCCGCGCCGAATACACTTCGGTCACCGACGCCGAGGCGCTCGACGCGTTGAAGACGCTGTCGGAGACCGAGGGAATTATCCCGGCGCTCGAGAGTTCTCATGCGGTGGCGCATGCAATCAAGCTGGCGCCGCAGATGGCGAAGGAACAAATCATGATCATCAATCTGTCGGGGCGGGGCGACAAGGACATGCAGACGGTCGCCAAGGCGTTCGGAGTGACGGTGTAGGACGATGGCAGCGGCGCACAGAATCAAACGTAAATTTCGCGAGCTACGCGCGAGCGGCGAAGCGGCATTGATACCGTTCGTCGTGGCCGGCGACCCCGATCTCGATACGACGCGGCGGCTGATACTCGAGCTCGAGGCTCGCGGTGCCGACTTGATTGAGCTCGGCGTGCCATTTTCCGATCCGATGGCCGACGGACCCGCCAACCAGCGCTCTTTGGCTCGTGGACTGGGTGCGGGCGCGTCGTTGGCGGCAATTCTCTCGATGGTGAGCGAGCTTCGCGCACAAACGCAGATTCCACTGATCCTGTTCGGGTACTACAACCCGATTTTTCACTACGGATGCGAGCGGTTGTGTGCTGACGCCGCCCGCGCAGGAATCGACGCGCTGCTCGTAATCGATCTGCCGCCCGAAGAAGCGGGCGAGCTCAAAAAGCCTGCGCGTGCCAACGGTCTCGACCTTATCTACCTGCTCGCGCCGACGACGCCGCTCGATCGGAGCCGCGCAATCGCGCGCTCCGCCAGCGGGTTTCTCTACTACGTGTCGGTGACCGGAGTGACGGGAGCGCGAGCGCATCTCGACACCGGCATTGCCGAGCACATGCGCGAGATTCGAAGCGTCACCGATCTGCCGATCGGCGTAGGCTTCGGAATTTCGACACCCGAGCAGGCGGCTGAGGTCGCGACGATGGCGGACGCGGTAGTAGTCGGCAGCGCGATCTCATTGTTGATCGAAGCACATGCAAAATCCGGCGACGTGCCGGCGGCCGTGGGCGGTCTGGTTGGCGCGATGAAAAGTGCGATGAAGTCAGCGCGCCGAACCGAGGGCGCTCCAGCAGCGGAGACTACCGATGGCTGAACGCGAACCGACGCCCGTCGCCACGCAGTCGCCTTCCGACGACATCTGGTCGAAGTGCCCGTCGTGCAAAGAGATGGCGTTCCGCAAGGAAGTCGAGCGCAATCTGAACGTGTGCCCCAAGTGTGGATATCACTTCCGCGTCACGGTGCCGCAGCGGCTTTCGATCAGCGTCGATCGCGGGACATGGCGTGAGCTGATGGCCGAGATGGCGATTGGCGATCCGCTCGGCTTCGTCGATTCGCGGCCGTATCCGAAACGGATGGAACAGGCGCGGGCGAACAGCGGGCGCAACGACGCGGTGGTGGTTGGACTCGGCAAAATCGAAAATCGGCCGGTGGCGATCGGCGTGATGGATTGGGATTTTATGGGCGGGAGCATGGGCGTGGTCGTCGGTGAGAAGCTCGCTCGGCTGTTCGACCTCGCATGCGAGCGCAAGCTGCCGGTGATCATATTCGTCTCGTCGGGCGGCGCGCGAATGCAGGAAGGCGCGCTCTCGCTGATGCAGATGGCGAAAGTGTCGTCCGCGATCGCGCGATTTCGCGACGCGCGCCTGCCGTATATTTCCGTGCTGTGCGATCCGACCACCGGCGGCGTGGCCGCATCGTTTGCGATGCTTGGCGATTTGAATATCTCGGAGCCGGGAGCTCTGATCGGATTTGCGGGCCGGCGAGTCACGGCGCAGACCAGCAACCAGGAGCTGCCTGATGATTTTCAGCGTGCGGAGTTTTTACTGGCGCACGGGATGCTCGACGCGATCGTCCCGCGGCACCAGATGCGTTTCACGCTTGCGCGAATCCTCGCGATGCTGACAAAGCCGCGCGGGAATCGCGGCGCGGGGCAGGGTGTATCGAAAGGCAAGCGCAGGGGAGTTTCCTAGTTTAGGTTTTCCGCTGCTGCGCCTGTTCGCGTTATCGCATCGCTCGCGAATCTTCCGCCTTCCGTGGTGAGCCGGTAAACTTCGGGCTGGACATGGACCAGCTCAGCAAGACTATCGACTGGCTCTATTCGCTCGAGTCGCGCGGCGAGATTTACAAGCTCGAGCGGATGGAAGCTGCGCTCGAGGTGATCGGCAATCCGCATCGCAGGATTCGGACGGTGCATATCGCGGGCACTAAGGGTAAGGGCTCGGTGGCCGCGATGTTGGACAGTTGCTTGCGCTCGGCCGGCTACCGGACGGGACTCTACACCAAGCCGCACCTGGTGAATCTGTCAGAGCGGACGCGAATCTCGGGCGCCGAAATTCCGGCGGCGCAAATGCTTGACTATATCGAGCGGCTGCGCGCGATTTACGACCGTGCGGGCCTGGCGCTCACGTTTTTCGAATTCACCGTCGCGATGATGTTCCTGTACTTCGCCGAGGAGAACGTAGATATCGCGGTGGTCGAGACGGGACTTGGCGGGCGACTCGATTCGACCAATGTCGTAACGCCGATTTTGAGCGTGATCACGCCGATCGGCTTCGATCACATGGAATATCTGGGCTACACGATCGCGGCGATCGCGGGTGAGAAGGGCGGGATAATAAAAAACGATGTCCCGGTCGTGATTGGCGCGCGAGACGCCGAATCGCGCCTGGTGCTGACGTCTATCGCGGCGCAGCGCCGAAGCGCAGTGCGACTAATCGATCGCGACTTCTCGTACAAATCGCACGCACCGGCGCATCGGATGGACTACCACGGCCTTGGGCTCGAACTGCCCGACCTCGAGATCGGACTGGCGGGTCCCTTTCAACATGAGAATGCGGCGATCGCGGTTGCTACGCTCGAAGCGATCCGCGTGCAGGGCTGGCGAATCGAAGAGGACGCAATCCGCCGGGGCATCCGGGAGATTTACTGGCCCGGGCGCTTCGACGTCGTGTCGAAGCGGCCGCTGGTCATCCTTGATTGCGCGCACAACGAGATGAGCATCGCGGCGCTGCTCGAGACGATGAGCGTTGAGCTTGGGCCCGGCGTGAAACCGCGCCTGATATTTGGATGCCAATCCGCGAAGGAGTGGTCGCGGATGGCTGCGATGCTCGGTCCGCGTGTGCGCGACGTCACGTTGACGCGAGCAAAGCCCAAGAGCCCGCTTGAACCGGAGGAACTCGTCGCGCATTTCGCGGCGCACTGTCCGGCGCGGGTCGCGCGCGATCCGATGCGAGCGATCGAGCGGGTGATTTCCGAACTGGGGCCGGATGACGTGGCGCTGGTTACGGGATCGGTGTATCTTATCGGCGAAGTTTACCCGTATTTTCTGATCCGCGAGGGGCGGAGTGGGTTGTTTCCTGAAGCCGGCGCTTAAAATAATTGCGATAGCGGTGGTGTGGGCGGCCATGCTCTGCCCAGCCGTCGCCTTCGCCGACACGCCCGCTGCCGCGCCCGCCGCCAAATCCAATCCGAAGAAGTCCGGAATTCCCGCCCCGGTCCGCGCCGAACATGCGGAGCCGGTCAACGTCACGGGTCAAGAAACCATCTACGACTCGAAGACCGATACGTTCGTGGTCAAGGGCGACGCCGTAATGACCCAGGGCGGCACCGTGCTGAAGGCCGACGAGATCGACATCATGCGCCGCGACCGTCAGGCCCGTGCTATAGGAAACGTCCATTTGATCGATCCTGAAGTCGAAATGTGGGCGACCGAAGGCACGATCGATATGACCAATGAGACGATGGTGCTCTACAACGCCAAGATTCTGGCGAAGAAAAATATTTACCATCTCGAGGGCAAGCAGATCACAAAGCTGGAGGGGCAGACCTACCAGGTGAAGGACGGATACTTCACTACCTGCGGATGCGAGAAGGGCACGCCCGACTGGTCGATCAGCGCCAAGCAGATGGACGTGAACGTGGGGCAGACCGGCACCGCCAAGGGCGCCACCTTTGACGTTGCCGGCTATCCGATAATGAAGCTGCCGTATGCGATCTTTCCGGCCGACTCGGACCGGCACAGCGGCCTCCTGAGCGGACGCGAGGGTCAATCGGGGCTGCGCGGCTTTCAGTGGCTTCAGCCGTACTATATAGCGATCAACAAGAGTTCTGACGCGACGGTCGCGCTCGACATCGAGACCTCGCAGCGAGTCGGGGGCCTGGCCGAGTACCGGCTGGTCAACGGCAAGGACGACTACCTGTGGGCGGACGGCGCGTTTTACAACGAGTCGCTGAGGTCGGAGGCGAATCGGATAGGCGATGTCACTGACACGCAATTGGCCGATCCGCATATTCCGGTCGATCGCTATGGGCTGATCGCGATGACGCGGCAGCATCTTACCGACAGTTTGATCGCATACGGCGACACGGTTTCCGTCAGCGACAGCCTCTACCTGCGAGAGATGAACGTGTGGACGCTGTCGCGCGGCTTTGCCACCAACCTGGGTGGCACCAACTTCGGTTCGTTACGCAACGCGCAGTCCAATTTCGGGCTGCTTCAGCAATTCGAAAACGCGTTCGTGAAGTTGGGAGGCACCTGGAACCAGGACCTGATTCAGCCGCAACAGTTCGCATTGCAGCGGTTGCCCGATCTGACGGTGACCGGGCGCCAGGAATTGTTCAACAACCTGATGTTCGCGGATTACGATGCGGAAGCGGTCAACTTCTATCGGTATCAAGGGGTCGATGGCGGGCGCTTCGACGTCAATCCCAAGATTACGCTGCCGTGGCGGCTGGGCGATTACGTTCGCGGATATGGGACGGTTGGTACGCAAGCAACGCTGTATGATACGGCGGGAGCCGACCTGCGCATCATTCCAGCGGGAACCACTCCTGGAGTACCCAACCCCACTTGCGCCAACGGCGGAGGCAGTCGCCTCGATTTCAACAATTGTGTCGTGAAGACCGCCTTCAACTCCACGGGAACCAGCGGCAGGATCATCCCATACGCGAGAGCGGGAATGTCAACGGTGCTCGATCGGGTTTACGATTTCCAATGGAAGTCGATCGAGAAACTCAAGAATACGATCGAGCCGTTTGCCGACTATGCCTATATTCCCCGCATCTACCAGGGCAATCAGCCCTTGTTCGATCAGACCGATCGCCTGAACGCGCGCAGTCTCATGACCTACGGCATAACCACGCGCCTGTTCGCAAAGATCAGGGAAGAAGCGCCAGAGGAAACGACTACCGACGCGACCCCAACCGAGGGACTGTCCGATGCCGACTCGGCGACGGGCCCCTTCCATGAAGATCCGATCGCGGATTCGATCGCTCCGCGCGGCGGAAATATCGTGCGAAACGGTGAGCACTCCACGGAGCTCGGTGAGCTGACGATACAGCAGGCCTACGACTTTACCCATCCTGTTGCGAAAAACGGATCGGGCCTGTCGGACGTCGAGGGGCTGCTGAGCATCTATGCGACGCAGATCGCAACTCTGAGTTCGCAGATCGACTTCAATCCTCGCGTCAACCCGGGATTCACGTTTGCCAACGCGGCGCTCACTGTTCAGCCGCCCTGGTCGACCAAGGGCTCGGCCATTTATATGGGCAAGGCGCTGCAGGGCTCGTTCTTCCAACTCTCGTACAACTACGCCAATCGGAACGACACGGTTTTTCCCGCGACCAGGCAAAATGCCTCCGAGTACATATCGGCGCGCGCATACTCGGACGTCTTCGATCGCCTGGGCGTCTACTTTGCACCCAGCTACGACTTCGCGGCGAAGCAATTGCTGTCGACCGAATACGGCGTGCGGCTGAAATCGCCATGCGATTGCTGGGCGGCGGATCTCGGAATTACCGATTCGTACAATCCCAACGAAGTGCAGGTGCAGTTCCAGCTGACCCTCGGCGGCCTGGGCTCGGTGGGCCGCAGCCCATTCGGACGCAATCCGTTCCAGACGCAGGGCCTCGTAGGCTCGCCGACGGGAGTTCTTCCCAACTACTAACGTCCCGAGCGCTTGAAAATAGAAATTCCGGCTCAGCGACGTCTTTCGATCATCAACGCTAGCGCCGCGATCCTTGCGATCGTCGCGGCGCTCGTACTCATCCAGCGTCTGCACGCGATCGCGCATCGATACGACCAGTTCGATTTCACCGTCTTCTACGGTTGGTGGACTGATTATTCGAGCGGTGGTAACCCATGGACCGACCTGCGCGGTCCGATGCGCGGGTGTAACTACACGCCGTTTTTCATCGAAGTATTTTCCCCGCTGGCCCGGCTCGATCAGAAAACCGCATTCTGGATCTGGCAGGCCGCGCAGCTCGTATGCCTGGTGACCGCGGTGCTCTTGCTGGCGCGCGGGATTGCTTCGCCGCTCGCCGTTGCGCCGACAATCATCGTGGTCTCACTGGTGGTGCTATCGCGACCGTTCATGGGTGCGCTGGTATGGAGTCAAATCGCTCCGATGCTGCTGGCACTGATGTCTGCGGCATGGTTCTGCGCGCGGCGTGGGCACCCGGCCGCTGCGGGATTGTGGCTGGCGCTCGCAGCATTGCTGAAGCTCTATCCTGCGGGGGTCGCCGGATATTTTTTGTTTGGCCGGCATTGGCGCGCGCTCGGCTGGACGATCGGTTTTTTGGCAGCCGGCGTACTGCTGACGAATCCCGTCCGCTGGATCGAGTTGGTGGCGCATGGCATGCCCATCGCGTATCGCATCAGCGGGCATTCCGGACTTACGGTCCTCTCCTTTGTGCGAAAAAGCGTAGCGCACTCTGCTGGCACCGGGGCCGCGGGGCCGATATTCGCGGTCTGGGGACTTTCGGCACTGATCGATCTTTCGCTGCTCTCAATCGCTGTCGCGGCCACACTAACCGGCCGCGGACGCGACGACCTCGACGGTCTTGTCTTCGGCTTGTGGGTCGCGCTTGCGCTACTCCTGTCGCCGCTCGCATGGGAACAAGACACCCTCCTGTTAATCCCCGCGTATTTGTTTGCGCTGCTCGCCGCATGGCAGAGTTTCCAGTCCGGCAAACCCGAATGGAACGTCGCGTTGATTGCCGGCACCGCGATGCTCGCAGCATGCATACTGAGCGGCCTTATCAAGGCGGTACCGCATCCTGGATTTCCGATGCTGTTGGCCGCCTACCTCGGCGCCGCGCTGATCTTTTGGGCGCGGATGCGCTCGGAAGCGTCGGGCGAAGCTCGCTCGCTCAGCGAGCTGGAATCCTAGAAGTACAACAACGCGATATTGGTGAGGATCCACAACCCGACCGCGAGCATCAGCGGCCGGTCGTGGAGCAGCGCGATAGCGGGATCGCCGCCTTCGTTGCGCTCGTCGATAAGATAGAGATAGCGCAGGATTCCGAACGCGACGAACGGCACAGTAAGATATAGATGCCGGGTGCTGAGCTTCGCTTCGACCTCGGCCGACGCGGTGTAGATCATGTAGCCCACAAGGGTCGCACCGGCGACGATCGAGATCATCTGATCGACCAGCCGGACGCTGTATTGCGAGAGCGCGCTGCGATGCGCGAAGGCGTCGTCGCCCAGCGCAATCAATTCGTGGCGTCGGCGCGCCAGCACCAGGAACAGCGCCAGCACGAACGTGATGAAGACCAGCCACGGCGATACCTCGACGTGAATTGCGACACCGCCGGCGAATGCGCGCAGCACGAAGCCAATGGCAACGGCGATCACGTCGACGACCACCTGATGCTTGGCCCACAGCGAATACGTCAGTTGAAGGACGGCGTATATCACTGCGATCCCCGCGAACTCCGGGCCCAGGAAGATACTCAAGACGACCGCAATCGCGGCGAGCGCGAGTGTCTCCCTGCCTGCGCCGGCAACAGTGAGATCGCCGCGCGCCAAAGGGCGGTCGCATTTTTCGGGATTCAAGCGATCGGCGTCGCGGTCTGCTATGTCATTTACAATGTAACCGGCGCTCGCGAGCGCGCAGAACGCGACGAATGCAACGAGCGCAAGCACGACATCGTGGAAAACGAACAGGCGCTGCCCGAATACCAACGCGGCTAACACCAGCGCGTTCTTGATCCATTGATGGGGGCGAGCCAGCCGAATCATCGCGGCCAACTGGCCGTTGCTCCGACTGTCTTCCACCTTGAGCGCCGCGTTCACTGCATTTCTTTGTATAGGTCCGCGCTTTGCGCCCGCAAGACGGCCCCGGCACTTGACCGCGCCCCGCGATTGCGAAAACAGTACGCTCGATGAGTACTTCGACGCAGGAAAAAACCGGACCGTCAGCCACCGTAGATCTCGCGGGGCTAAAGCGGTTCCTCGATCAGCAGAAGCTCGGCGACACAGCTGGACTCAGGTCCGAAAATATCTCGTTCGGTCACTCTAACGAGGTTCACCTGATCCATTTCGACGGTAATTCGTGGGCGCTTCGACGCCCGCCGCGTGGACCGCTGCTGCCGACCGCGCACGATGTAATGCGCGAGTATCGCGTGCTCAAGGCTCTGCAGGACAGCGCTGTGCCGGTGCCGCGCATGTATGCTGCCTGCGACGATCCTTCATTTATCGGCGCGCCGTTCTACCTGATGGAGTATATGCGCGGCGACGTCGTGCGTGCCGACAACAAGCATTTCGCTCGAACACCCGAGATCCGGCGACAAGTCAGCGAGCAGATGGTGGATGTGCTCGTCGCGCTGCAGGAAGTGGATTGGCGCGCGGCTGGGCTCGAGGGTTTCGGGCGGCCCGACGGTTACCTTGAACGCCAGCTCAAGCGATGGACCGACCAGCTCGAGCGCACGATTCCGCACACGCGTCCGCTGCCAGTGATGGATAAAGTCAAGGAGTGGTTGCGCACGCGCCTCCCCGAGTCGCCTGCGCCGACCATCGTCCATGGAGATTACAAGCTCGACAACGTGATGTTCGATCCGAAGACCGCGCGTGCGATCGCGGTGCTCGATTGGGAAATGTCGACGATTGGCGACCCGCTCGCGGATTTCGGCTGGATGCTGACCTACTGGCCCGACCCGACCGACCGAGCGTCGATTTCGGCCATGGACCTTGCCGAGGGATGGCTGACGCGGCGCGAAATGATCGAACGATATGAGCACCGGACCGGCCGTGCGATGCCCGATTTTCCGTTCTACCAGGCGTTCGCGCTGTTCAAACTCGCAATCATCTCGGAAGGTAGTTACGCCCGATTCGTGCGCGGCCAGACCGACGATCCAATGTTCGCCGGCGCCAAGGAGCGGGTGCCCGCGCTCGCCGATGCGGCTTGGTTGGTGTGCAACGCCGCATCGAAGCGCTAGCGAGTGGCGGCGCGGAAGATCGATCGCAGCCAGCTCCGCGCCTCAGGATACTCGTCGACGTCGAGAACGAATTCCTGACCAGGATAGGCGGATTGCACGCGGACTGACGTCGCGCAGTCCGTCCAGCGGGTTACTTTTGAGTGATAAGAGAGGGGAGGGCGACCGTCTGGACAGAACCATCGCGGAAGCCGCCACGTCGAACATCCAACGTACGGATCCGTCTGCGAGAGCGTCAGCTCAGGTCTGAGTCTGTCGAAGGTCCCACCGCCGCCGGCGTCGATGCCGAGCGATGAGAGACGGTCGCTCGCGAAATAGAGAGTGTTATTTTTGTATCGATCGGGCGTGGCGAGATGTGGATGTCCGTCGGCCCACGGAATTTCGGCCACGAGGTCACGGTTGGCGGGGGCGACTCTCCCGATTTGGAGCCATCCGAAGATCGCGTGAAGTTTTGGCGCGCCCGAGACGAAGCGAAACGTCCCTCCAATCTTTTCGACGCGCCGAAAGCATCCAAAGAAAAGAAATAGGTCGCCGGGTCCAATCTGGTGACGGTCGAGATGGCTTTGCGCGGCGCCTGCCTGTCCAAAGATTGGTCGCCATCCCGCGCCGCGCGCAATCGAATCGCGGCGCAGATCGGGATCGAGATGCGCGCCGTCGCTTCGACAAACGCGGCCTCGGGTCAGGTCTTTGACAATCTGCGCGATTGACGAACCGTCAAATCGAGAGATTTCCGCGTATGTCGTCGGCCCGCCGGGATCCGGAATGGGAAGCGAGCACAAACGGTCGTCCAGAATTGGGCTCGGGCATCCGCCATGCGCCGAGTCGAAGCCCTTGCGGCTGAGGATAAGCTTCATCGGAGTTGCGCTGCGCCGCCATGCTATATTTCTCCGCGAACTCGCGACAAGGGAACTCTCCATGCCCGATTCCGCCGGGTTCTTCCCGCTCGACCATCTGCCGGAGCCGATGCACGGGATCGATCGCAGGTGGATTGCGCTCGCCCGCGAGTTCCACTTCGATGGACGCGTCGAGCCGTATTTCGATCCGCTGTGAAGTTCGGAAACTTGCCCGCGGCTAGCGCGTATTGGCTTCGGCCGGTGGTGTGCTTTGAGGCGTCATTGGCGGCGTTCCGCCGGTGCTCGCGCCAATCGAGATGATCATCATCCCCTGCTCGTAGCGCGGGCCACCGACGATCAGCGTCCCGTTGTTCTTGAGCTTGAGGTCTGTGGTCATCATCGGGCGCGTCCCGTCGAACAGAACGATCTCCATCGCGATCATGTCGCCGTCGATGGCGCGCGGCTGCACGTGGAGAATCTTTCCGCCCGGCAGCGTGAACGCGATCATCTTGCCGCAATCGGTCTGCCCTTCGTTGTGCCCGATCAAATTGTAAGTGGAAAAGCCGAACAGGCCTTGAAGCTTCTTGCCCATCGGGGCGATCCGCGGGTCGGTACCCTCGTTGGTATCCGCCGCCATGACCGAGTCGATGTAGACCCACACCTGCTTCGGCGTCGCTTGGGCGTAGGGGAGACCCGGCGCTCCGAAGGTCGTGATCGCGATGATTAGGAGAGTGAGACTACCGGGGCGCAGCGTCATGGCGACCTAGGGCTGTTCCGGTAACCAGATGACCGTAGTGTCCCTTCGAGGCTCGCTCCAGACCGCGACCGAATGGTTCTCCGATTCGAGTCGCGAGATGTCGGCATGAGAATCGTTGTCCGCCATCGTGGGCTCGCTTGCGGTCGCGTCCGCGATTTGATTTGCGGCAGTGGCGGCTTCGTGCCCGGCCGCGGCGATCGAAGCGTTCGAATGCGACCCTCGATTGGCGAGCTGCTCGGCATACGGAGTCATCAGAACCAGCGTCAACACGGCAACCGCCGCCACCGCGCCGCCCCACACGACGCCCGAACCGAGAGCATCTGCCTGGCGCCTCAGGTAACGCCCGATTCTGGTGAGCACCGGCTGTGGCAGACGATCGACGCGAGCGATTACGGCGCTCGCGAAACCAGCCAGCATCGGCGGGTCAGCGATCGACCGGAGATCTCGTCCGAGCGTCGAGTAGTCGGCGAGGATGCTGGTGCAAGATTCGCATCGCGCCAGATGAAACGCGACCTCCTGCATTTCGTTCGGCTCCAGTTCGGAGTCCTCGAACGCGCCAAGCATCGGTCCTATTTCACCGCATTCAGCCATATGTCGATTCAGCTCCCGGCCACGTCTTTCAGGATGCTACGCAGGTGCGTTCGCGCATAATGCAGCCTGCTCATGACCGTCCCTCTTGGACACTGCAAAACGTCGCTAATTTCGTCGTACGACATTCCTTCAACTTCGCGTAGAAGTATCACTGCACGATGTTCCGGCGTCAACTCCTCCAAGGCTTGCTTTAAGCGCGCGGAGAGTTCACTGCGGCTGACTTCCTTGAACGAGTCTCCCTGGGTGGTCGGCAACCGGCTGATTTCGTTATCGGCATCTTCTCCGTGAAGGACCACGTGGCGACCCTCGCGGCGCCAGAAATCGATCGCGAGGTTGGCTGCGATGCGATAGAGCCAGGTCGAAAAGCTCGATCGCGATTCGAACTTCGAAAGGTTTTCAAACGCGCGGACGAAAGTCTCTTGCGCAAGTTCAATCGCGTCATCCTGGTTGTGCACCACCGCCAACGCGACTCCGACCACCCGGCGCTGATACCGTTCCACCAAAACGCCGAACGCCGCCGAATCGCCCTTGCGGGAGCGTTCGATAAGTTCGGCTTCGTCACCGTCCTGGCGGCCTGGAGTTCTCAACTTGAGTAGACGCTGTTGCGGGCGACTAAATTCAGCGAATTATTCATGCCGCACCGCTCATCTCGGCCCAGTTTGGACCGGATTTCAGGTCCACCTTCAGCGGAATTTTAAGGTCAGCGACCCCCTCCATTTCGCGTTTTGCCAGATCTGCCGCCTCTTGCCACTCGGCTTTGGGCGCTTCCAGCAGCAGTTCGTCGTGTACCTGCAGAATCATCCGAGCGCCCAGCCCTCGCTCTCGAAGGACCCTATCCAGCCGTATCATAGCGAGTTTTATCAGGTCTGCCGCCGTGCCCTGGATGGGAGTATTGATTGCGATTCGCTCGGCTTGCGCCCTGGCCCCGCCCGGCTGGGCATTGAGCTCGGGCAAGTAGCGCCGCCGGCCGTACATCGTCGTTACGTAGCCGGTCGCACGTGCGTTGCGGACCGTCTTGTCGAGCCATGCGCGAACTCCAGGCAGCCGCTCGAAGTAGCGCTTGATGTAATCCGAGGCCTCCGACAGCGCAATCCCGAGTTCGCCTGCGAGCCGCTGCGGGCCCATGCCGTAAATGATTCCGAAGTTTATCACCTTGGCCAGCCGTCGTGCCTCGGCGCTGACCTTGTCCGGCGTGACGCCCAACACCTCGGTCGCGGTACGAATGTGAATGTCCTCGCCGGTGTTGAACGCGTCCACGAGGGTCTTGTCGCCCGAAAGATGCGCCAGCACACGCAGATCTATCTGAGAGTAGTCGGCGGACACGAAGATAGATCCCGGCTTGGGCACGAACGCGCGGCGAATCCGGCGGCCCTCGACGCTGATGGTCGGCCTCGGGATATTCTGTAGATTCGGATCGCTCGAGCTGATTCGCCCCGTGGGCACGAGCGCCTGATGCCAGGTTGTATGGATTCGGCCGGTGCCCGAGCGAATCACTTCGGACAGAGCGTCGGCATAGGTGGATTTCAATTTCGAAATCGAGCGGTACTCGATCAGCTTTCGAGGTAGCGGATGCACCGCCGCGAGTTTTTCGAGCGTATCAGCATCGGTCGAGAATCCACTCTTGGTGCTTTTTTTCAGCCCCTTGGTCGGAAGTTTCAGGTCCTCAAACAGCAGCTTCCGCAGTTGAATAGGCGAGTTCAGATTGATCTCGCGACCAGCCATTTCGTAGCACTCGTGTTCGAGCCGCTCGAGTTGGTCGGCAAATTCCTTCGATATGATCTTGAGCGCGTCGCCGTCGATTCCGATTCCTTCGGCCTCCATCGCCGCCAGTATCGGGGCGATCGGCATCTCGATGTCGTTGTACATCGACGTGAGCGCGTCGGCTTCCAGACGGGCCGTCAGCGCTTCGCGAAGATTCCTCACGAGGTCCGCGTTGGTGCCCGGCGGATTGCTCGAGCCGAGCGGCGCCAGGTACTCGTGATACAACTGGGTCAGCGAAGGCTCGCCCTGTCCTGAGTTAATAAGGAACCCCGCCAGCATCGTGTCGAAATCGACGCCCTTGAGCGCGATTCCGTGACGCGCGAACGCTTCGATTTGAGTCTTGAGGTCGTGGCACGATTTGGGCGGGCGCTCGGAGCTGAGAAGCGTCGCGGCGGCGGCAATCCCGTCCTGCTCGATCACGAAGGTTTTGTCAGCGCCTGCGAGCTGCACACTCTCGCGACCGGCCTCCGTGGCTGAGAGGTCAACTGCGATTCGAGGCGCGCCCGCGAGAGCCTCGAGCGCTTGCGCAAGATCATTTCCGCTGACGGTCGATGCCGGCTTCGCTGTCGATTCGAGACCGGGAAGATCCGCCTGCGACGGCGATATCTCGCGAATGATCGAATTGAACTCCAACTCGCGCAGCAGTTCCGCGGCCAGCTTTTCGTCCACGCCTTGCCACGCGAATTCGGCCGGCTCGACGCTGAGCGGCATGTCGGTTTCGATGCGCACCAGTTTCCGCGCGAGATCGACCGCCGCACGATGCTCTGCGAGCAGGCCGGCGACTTTTTTCGCCCCGCGAATTCCACTCTCTTCGATCCGATCGAGGTTCTCGTACAGCTGCTTGATCCCGCCGAATTTCTGAATCAGCGCCGCCGCAGTTTTCTCGCCGACGCCCGGCACGCCCTTGATATTGTCGATCGTGTCGCCCGTCAGTGCCTGGATGTCGACCAGCGCCGACGGCTCGACGCCGAAGCGCTCCTTCACGTCGCGCACTGCTATTCGCCGATCGCGCATCGTGTCCCACAGCGTGACGTGCGGGCCGACCAGTTGCATGAAATCCTTGTCCGCCGTGATGAGCGTGACGGTGAAATCGTCTTTCGACGCGCGCCTGGCGAGCGTGCCGATCACGTCGTCGGCCTCGAAGCCCTCGACCATCAAGGACTTGATGCGAAAGGCGGCGACAGCGCGATGGATATACGGGATCTGCACGATCAGATCGTTTGGCGCTTCCGTACGGTTGGCCTTGTAATCGGCGAACAGGTCGTCGCGGAAAGTTCTTTTCGGGGAATCGAAAACGATCGCGATATGCGACGGGCGCACGTCCTTCAGCAGCTTCAGCAGCATCCGGATAAAGCCGTACACGGCCTGGGTCGGCAGCCCGTGCGAGGTATTCATCGGCGGCAGCGCGTGAAAAGCGCGGAAGATATACCCGGAACCGTCAACGAGGATCAGTTGCTTGCGTTCTGCGGCCATCAATCGAAACTATCCGATACCGTTCTCAAAACAAAAGCATCGAGCAAGCAAATCGAAATTTAATCTGCGACGCCAGATCATCGTATTGACAGTTTGGCGTGGTGTGTTTAATTAGTCGGTTGCCTTGTGCTCGATCGAATTGCCGGGTAGGTCTTTTCGTCAATTTGATCAACCGGCGGCGCCATCTCGATGGCTCTGGAAAGCTGGACGACTCTGAATGATTGAGGTCAAAAACCTAACTAAAGCCTACGGCAACTTTGTCGCGGTAAAAGACGTATCGTTCAAGGCCGAGAGCGGTTCTATCCTCGGCTTTCTCGGGCCCAACGGCGCGGGCAAGACCACCACGATGCGCATCATTACCGGCTACATGCCGGCGACTGCGGGCACCGTGCTGATCGACGGACTCGACATCTTTTCGCAGTCGCTCGAAGCGCGCCGCAAGATTGGCTACCTGCCGGAAAATCCGCCGCTGTATCCCGACATGCGGGTCGAGGCCTATCTCAGGTTCGTCGCAAAACTCCGTGACGTCCCGCGCGCGAAAATCGATTCCGCGCTCGAGCACGTGCTCGAAGTTTGCGGACTGTCGGACATGTCGCATCGAATTTGCGGCCAGCTCTCCAAGGGCTATCGGCAGCGCGTCGGCCTGGCGCAGGCGTTGATTCACGATCCGCCGGTGCTGGTGCTCGACGAACCGACCATCGGTCTCGATCCGCGCCAGATTCATGAGATTCGCGGCCTGATCCATCACTTGGCAGGGAATCGAACAGTCGTGCTCTCGACGCACATACTGCCTGAGGTCTCTCAGATCTGCGACAAGGTCGTGATCATCGCGGACGGCCGCGTCGTGCTCGAGGAATATCTGAAGAAGTTGCCGGTCGGGACCTCGCTCGAGGATATCTTCCTGAACGCGATTACCAAGGAGCGTCACGACGATTCGACTGCCGAGGAAACGCTGGAGGAGGTTGGTGCGGGCCATACCTAGGCCACCCGTGCCGCTTGAATGAAAAATTCTCTGACAATCGCGGGCAAGGAGCTCGCGGGATATTTTCTGCAACCGGTCGCCTACGTCGTGATGACGGTGTTCCTGCTGCTGGGCGGTTTCTTTTTCTTCGCGTTGCTGCGCTACTTCGAGGTGACGCTGACCGCATACTCGGCGATGCAGAATCCCGAGGTTCTGCAGCGCCTGAATCTCAACGACCGCGTAATCGAGCCGATGCTGCACAATCTCGCGATCGTGCTCGTCATCCTGGTGCCGGCGATCACGATGCGCAGTTTTGCCGAGGAGAAGCGAACAGGCACCTACGAACTCCTGTTGACAGCGCCGATCCGGACCGGCGAGATCGTCGCGGGCAAGTTCATCGCGGCCGCGGCTTTCATGCTGATCATGATCGGGCTGGCCGGGATGTTCCCGCTGATCCTCGTCGCTTTCGGGAATCCCGAGGTCGGCGTGATGTTCTCCGGCTATCTCGGCCTGGCGTTCCTCGCGGTCGCATTCGTTTCGATCGGACTGTTCACCAGTTCACTCACTCAGAATCAGATCATCGCAGCGATCAGTTGCTTCGGCCTGCTGCTGTTGTTGTTCGTTATCTCGTGGCCGGCGCAGGCGGGTGGGACGTCATTGTCGGGGTTGCTGCGGTATCTCTCGCTGCCGGATCATTTCGCTCAGATGGTCACGGGCATCATCGATACTCGCGACATCGTTTACTTCCTGAGCGTTATCTTCGTGGCGCTGTTCTTGACCCAACGCTCGGTCGAGTCGGCGCGTTGGCGGTAAGGTAGAGGGGCGGATGCGGCGATCGGCGGCGCTTTACGGAATTCTCGGCCTGGTTCTGCTCTCATTCGGGCTGGTCGACTATTTTATCTCGAGCGGCTTTCGGCTGTTCGTATGGGTCAACCTGGTCTGCGGCATCTTCGCGATCGTCCTGTGGATCACTTCGAGCCGTTCCGAGCTTTCCACGATCACGACCGGACGCTCGGCGCGCTACGGCGCCAACGCCGCCATCTACTCGATCGCGTTCATCGGGCTGCTGGTCGCGATTAACTACATTTCTTCGCTCCATCACACGCGCCTGGACCTGACGACCGAGAAGGTTTACAGCCTCTCGAGCCAGTCGATAAACGTGGTCAAGAATTTGAAGAAGCCGCTCAAGTTCTACGGCTTCTTTCAGGGCGGCGAGAATCCTGCCGCGCGCGAACTCTACGAGACCTATGCGTACTACTCGCCGAAGGTCAGCTACGAACTGGTCGATCCCGACAAGCATCCCGAGCTCGCAGAGCGATTCAAAGTCTCGGTGATGGGCACGACGCATCTGCAGTACGGCGGCGACACCGGCGAGGGCACCAATGTCACCGAGCTCAACGAGGAAGCGCTGACCAACTCGATCATTCGCGCGACGAAGAGCGGCAAGAAAGTAATCGAGTTCCTCGACGGACACGGCGAGGCGGATCCCGACGATGCTGAAAATCCGACCGGATACGGCACCATCAAGAAAGACCTGGAAGGCGAAGGTTACGAGGTTCGCAAGCTCGAGCTCGCACAACTAGCCAAGGTGCCCGACGACGCCAACCTGGTGGTGGTCGCGGGACCGATTAAGCCGCTCGGCCAGCACGAGATCGATGCGTTGAACGACTACCTGAAGCGTGGCGGCCGCGTGATCGCGATGTACCGGCCGCAGCGTCCGGATAATCCAATCGACGAAGACGCGATGGTGAAGCTGGCGGGCGATTGGGGCGTCAAGGTCGGCAACGATATCGTGGTGGACCAGGTGGTGAGGCTGTTCGAAGGCCCCGCTCTCGGGCTGAATCCGATAGTGCAGAACTACGGTGAGCATCCGATTACCAAAGATTTCAAGCAGCGCACCGTGTTCCCGATGTCGCGATCGCTTAGCCCCGAACCCAATCTGAAGCCGGGGCTGACTGTCACTCCGATCGCGAAGACCAGCGATACGTCGTGGGCGGAAGTCGATCTTGACACGCTGTTCAGGCAACAGAAGGCCGAACTCACTGCCAAGGACACGCGCGGGCCAATCACGGTGGTGATGGCGGTGGACGGCAACCTGGAGCAGCTCGGCTTTGGCAAGGGCGACGCGCGGATGGTGGTGTTTGGCAGCACCGAGTTTGCCGACAATCAATACGCGGCGACGTTCTTCAACCGCGACTTCTTCATCAACAGCGCCGACTGGCTGACGGGCGAGGAAAACTCGATCTCGATCAGGCCGCGCTCGCTGCGCGCGTCGCGCTTTCGCCTGACCACCGGGCAATTCTCGATCGTGTTTGCGTTCGCGGTTCTGTTCCTGCCCGAGATGCTGCTGATTGCCGGGATCGTGGTGTGGTGGGAACGGCGCAACTGAGGCTCCCCCTTACTGCGACTTAAGTCCGATGCGCCTGCGCAACACTATTATCGTACTCGTCCTGTTTGCGATCGTGGGCGGCTACGCGTTTATTGTCGGCCGCTATTCCACGACCGAGGCCGAGCGCAAACTGCTCGAGGTCAAGCAGGACGATATCGCCAAAATTGAACTTCGCTATTCCGATCGGGATATCGTACTCCAGCGCGACAAGGGTAGGCCGTGGCAGCTCCTGAAGCCTGTCGGAGCCGACGCCGATCAGACGCAGGCCAACAATCTCGCGCGCGCAATCGCTGACGGCAGCGTGGTTCGCACGGCGGACGAGAATCCCACTGACCTCGCGCGGTTCGGGCTCAAGCCGCCGACCACGACCGTCATCGTCACCACCTTCGACAAGAAAACCTTGCCGGCGATCGAAATCGGGAAATCGACGCCGATCGGATTCAACGCTTACGTCAAGCTCGCCGACAGTCCTGCCGTGCTGCTGACCGAAGGCGTGTTTTCGTCCGGGATGAACAAGACGGTCAACGACTTGCGCCTGCGCGACTTGATGGCGTTCCAGGTCGACGACGTCAAGAAGTTGATCATTGCGCACGACAATGGACAGACGGTGGAGATCGATCGTGACGGCGACAATTGGAAGATCGTCAAGCCCGCGCCATATCCGGCCGACGACACTGCGGTCCGCACTGCGCTCAGCACGCTGGTCAATGCGCGGGCGTCCGACTTCGTGGCCGACGCGCCCGGCAATGTTAATCAGTACGGACTCGAAAAACCGCATCTGACGGCGACGGTGGTGCTCAAGAGCGGCGAGCAGCAATCGATGTTGTTTGGCTTCAAGCAGAACGAGCAGGGGAAGAGCGGTATCTACGTGCGTCGCGGAGAACGCGCTCCGGTTTACGCCGTCGCCGGATACGTGATGACCAGCCTGGACAAGTCGATGCTGGACCTTCGCGATCGCACGATTGTGAAAGTCGATCCGGAGACGGTTCAGAGCGTCATCGTCAAGAACAGCGACGGCGATTTCACGCTCAAGCGCGCAGGTACGGACTGGAACGTGATAGCCGGGGGCAAGACGACAGAGGCCGATGTGCCGGTGGTGGAGCGTTTGCTCAACCAGTTGCGCGATCTGAAAGCTACGTCGATCATCGCCGATCCGATGCCGAGTGCGCAGCCATTCGGGCTCGATAATCCAGCGCTCGAACTCACGCTGGTCGGCAAGAACGGCAAGGATCTCGCGACGGTCAAGCTCGCGAAGATCAACGTCAAGCAAACGGCGCCGCCGATTCCCGGTGAGCCGCCGAATCGGACGGAGTACTACGCGTCGTCGAGTGCGAGCAAGGCGGTCTACTCGCTGAGCGACTTCAGTTTCGCTCAACTGAACAAACCCGCGCCGCTGTACATGGCAAAGCCGCCACCGCCGGCAGCAGCGCCGTCGCCGGCTGCGTCGAAGTAACGGGCGTTTCGAGGTTCGGAGCTCAAGTTCCCATGAATGGCTCATTCGACTACGAGGAATGGTTCGTCGGCGAAATTAAGCAAGCGCTCGAAGAGACTGAAGCCGGCCAACTCGTGGATCACGAGATGGTGGCGAAGAGGTGGGAGCGCAAGCGGGCAACTGAAGCGGAGCCAAGCCGCTGACGGGATCTCCATAGCGTCCGGAACGGTTCTGATTCGCGCAACCTAACCCCTAACCCCTTCCCTCGAGGGAAGGGGAACAATCGCGATAGAGAAAACGTCAGCTCTCGGCGATTACATGGGCGATAGCTTGGGCGGTGGTGTGCGTGATGCTCAGATGAAAGCGCGTGATCTGTTTTCTCTGCGCGAACGTGGCGGCCTTGCCTGACAGCGCGATGGTCGGCGCTTTGCCGCGCTCGCGCACGACTTCGATTTCGTTCCATCCGACGTTGCGGTTCCATCCGGTGCCCAACGCCTTCATCGTTGCTTCCTTGGCGGCGAAACGCGCGGCGTAGCTCTGGTAGCGGGGACGTCCGCGCGACTCGCAGTACTTGATCTCGCCGGCGGTGAAGACGCGCGCGCGAAAACGCTCGCCGGTCAAGGGCCGCGTGAGCGCGCGCTCGATGCGTTCGACCTCGATGACGTCGATTCCGGTGCCGGCGATCTGCCCCATCGCGAATGAGTATTAGCAGTGCTGCGTGCGGATTCAATCGCGAGCGCGCGATGCGGAACGATTGAAACATCGAACTGCTTGCGGCGCGCCAAGCGCGGATTCTATTGTTCATCCAGAATGCGGAGGTAGCGATGGCGAAGCTTTCGATCACTGTGAACAAGACCCGCTGTATCGGCAGCGGCGACTGCGTGGAAACGGCGCCGGCTGTGTTTCAACTCGGCGACGACGGCAAGTCCGAAGTTGTCAACGCGTCGGGTGCCGACGACTCGATAGTCGTCTCGGCGGCTCGTTCGTGTCCGGTCAAAGCAATCACGGTCGTGGACGAAGCCGGCGTGCAGCTCTTCCCACCGCCGAAGAAGTAGTTCACGAACAGCAGGCATGGCGATACGCAAGCATCGCGCTGGCGAGCTCGTAGTCGAGCAGACGCGCGACCTCGCACGGGTGCGCGAGATGCTCGCACGCGCCGGGATGATGACGGACGGAATCGAGTGGCCGGCCGCATGTTATCTCGTTGCGTATGTCGGCGATGAGGCCGTCGGCGTGATCGGCGTCGAGTCGAAGATCGACGCGGCGCTGATCCGTTCGCTGTACGTGAATGAATCGCATCGCGGGCGTGGAATCGGCGGCGCGTTGATCGCCGCGGCACGCAAGGCCGCGCACACGCGCGGCGCGCGTCACCTGTACCTGTTCAGCACCGACGCTGGCGAGTTTTTCGTGCGACATGGTTTCATCCCGGCGTCGGTCGCCGACGTTGTCGCGGCGATTCCGGGTGTGCCGCAGGTCGAATACTATCGCGCGCGGCCGGACGAGCTCGCGCGCGAGGTCGCATACCGTCTGGATATTTCGGGCGATGGAGTGATCGAGCGGTAGAGCTCAGTCTCTCGGGATGTAGCGGCCGAGGTATTTGCCCTTCGCCGTTGACACCATCAAATACGGATTCGACTTTAGCAGGTTGGCGGCCAGGCGCGGCGTCATGTCGGGACGAATTGTTTGCGGATTGGGATTCATCGCGTCGAGCGCGCGCGGCGCGGCTTCTGCTTGTTCGATCGTGCCGAGCATAACTCCGTCGGAATCGAGCACCGCGGCGCGCGGCGTTGGCGAATCGGGAGAGGCCGGCGGGACGGAGTCGTCCGGGCCAAGGTGCGTGAGGTCGTCGCGCATGAACTCTGCTACACGCACGCGATCTGAATAACGAATCCAGAACGAGCGCAATCCAGGTGCGAGGTTGTTTATGAAGTAGCGAAGCGCGCGCATCCGCTCTGAGAGCGGCGTGGGCGGATCGGTCGGCAATCCTCGAACGATCCAATCGACTTTGCCGCGGAAGTAGTGGCGGACGTCGGCGAATCCGAGCACTTCGAGCTGCGCCGCAGCCCGCGCGCTTAGGTCTCACAAGGAATCGCGGCAGTAGACTACGACCGAGCGCTTGCGGTCGAGCAACTTGGGTGCGTCGCGCAGGATGCGGCCGACCGGGATGTGAATTGCGCCGCGGATGTGCGCGGTGTCGTACTCGCGCGACGGCAGCACGTCGACGATTTGCACGCCGAAGGTGCGCATCAGCAGAAGTTCGCGATGCCGAATCTCGCGCATTGCTATGCGCGCATCGTGGTGAGCGCGGAGAGGGCGGTCTCGACGATCTGCTCGCCGCTGCCTGCGGCGATTCGCGCCGTATCCACTTCGTAACCACCCTCGGCATACGCGGCGCGGACGGGGATGTATCCGATCAGATCGTTGCAGTAGCCGGCGACGAAAGTATGCGCGAAGTACGGGTTCGCCTTCAGCGCGAGGCCGAGCTCGACGAAAAGCTCGCCGGGGATACCGACGATAGCGAGGTTGCCGATGGTGACGATTGAGATCGCGGTCGCGAGTTCGCGGCGCGTCATGTCGACTCGGCGGTCGCGACGATTTTGTTCCTCGATGGCTTCCAGAGCGGTCAAGGCAGCGCGGGACTGTGCATGGTGGTCGCGCAAGCGTTTCAACTGGTAGCCGTCGCTGCCGCGATGGTTGTCGAGCGAGGCCTGGGTCTGCGCAGCGCAATCGCGAGCGATGGCGAGGTCGTTGCTCAGATCCTTGAGCTTGAGATTGAGGGCGATTCTGCGGACGGCGATCCTGCTGCTGGAGATAGCGGGCGCGCGCTCGAGGGCGTCGAACGCTGCGCGGCCCATCGCACGGCCATATTGTTCGGCGACTTCGAAGTTGCCGCGGCTGCGTGGATCGATGTTGCCGGTGGCGCCCTGGACAAAAATCGAAATTGCTCGCGAGCCTCCGGCTGCGCTTTCGATCTCGTCCATCGCAAAGCCGGGCCAGTCGCGCGAGTAGAGCAGGTTGTCTTCGCACAGCACGACGCCGTGGCACGGGTAGTTCATCAAGAACGAGATCGGAGTGCCGTCCGGGCGATACGCACCGAGCGCGCTGACCTCGGCGTCTGCAGGACCGGAACGATTTGCCGCAAGTTGAATTTGCCGATGCAGGCGCATCAGGCGGCGATTGATTCCCAGCGTGAACGCGGCGGTCGCGGCACGGAGTGTCGCGGGCTCGAGACGTTCGTTCGCCTGAACAATTGCGGACGCGATTTTTTCGGGCAGCGCGCGCTCCCATTCGAGGTCGCGGCCGTCGGCGGGCTTCGCGTCGGCGCGAGGGGTTGCGAAGATGTTGAATGCGGGCGCTGAGTGAGTGTGAGTAGCGCAAACGAGGATCGAGTCGGCGGGAATGCCGGTCTTCGCGGCGACCCGCTCGCGGATATCGTCGGCGATACGAACCCCTAGCGCGAGCAGGTCGACGCCGACGATCGCGACTTTATTGCTGCCGTCATGGAGCAGGAGTGCCTGGGCGGCCAGGTCGTCGTGCACGCCGACGTTGCGGCCGACGCGGCTGCCGTAACCGAGCATCGCGAGGCCGACCGGCGGGTCGAGCTTTATGCGCGCGGCACCTGCGAAGAATGAACTCATGAAAAAACCTATGAGCGACTATCCAGATTGGCTCCGGCCAGCTCGTTGACTCTGGAAGCCACTTTCGCGGCTGCGGCAACGATGTCGTCGACGTCGCGGTCGCGACCGAGCAGGCATTCGTGCGGTATCGAGACGATGACATGCTCGAACAGGCGTTCGGCTACGGGGCAATCAATCGCGATCCGCTCGGGGCTCGCGCCCGCGAGTTCGCAGGCTTTGCGGTAGGCATCGGACTCGCGCGGGAACAGTGCGGAGCGATACACCGGATCGTTGGCGACGCCGGCCGGGATGCCCTCCGCGCGAAGTGCGCGGACGAAACGATTGCGCGACACGCCGAGCGCGGATTCGTCGACGAAAAAAATGAACGCGTAGATGACTTCGCGGGTGACGCGTGGATCGTGCGCAACCGGCGTTAGTCCCTTGATGGCGGCGAGTCCTTCGCGCAGGCGCACGGCCGCGCGGCTCTTGTGCTCGATCTGTTCGGGCAATCGCGCGAGCTGCGCGAGCAGAATTCCGCATTGCCATTCCGTCATCCGGTAGTTCGCGCCCATCAGCGGGCCTTCGAAAGTGTCGCCGGGGCGGCGGCGTCCGCAATTGATCAGCGACTGGCATCGCTGCTCGAGCTCGGGGTCGTTGGTCGTGATCATTCCACCTTCGCCCGCAGTCATCGGCTTGGAGGACTGAAAGCTAAAGCATCCGAGGACGCCGTGAGTGCCGACGCCACGCTCGCGGAATTGAGCGCCCGGCACGTGGGCGCAATCCTCGACGATCGGAATCGAGTGCGCGCGAGAAATTTCCGCGAGCGCGTCGAGATCGGCGAGCGACGCGCCGTAGTGCACGGGGATGATGGCCTTGGTGCGACGCGTGATGAGGCGTTCCACCGATTCAGGATCGACGCATACGTTGGAGGCATTGACGTCGGCGAAGATCGGACGCGCCATGCTCGCGACGGCGGCGTAGGGTGTCGCGGCGAAAGTGATCGCGGGAACGATGACCTCGTCGCCGGCGCCGATGCCGAGCGCTTTGAGCGCGACTTCGAGCGCACTGGTGCCGGACGTCGTCGGAATGGCGAAACGCGCGCCTTGATACCTGGCGAAAGCGGCGGCGAACTCGGCAGCCTTGCGATTGGGGCTGGGGTAGCCGCCCCAGCTCGACGAAGTGAGGACGTCCTCGAGCTGGACGCGCTCGCGAGCGTCGAAGACCGGCCACGACGGGAAGGGGCGCGTGCGAAGCGGAGGGCCGCCGAGAATTGCGAGGGTGGAACGCATCGAGATTAAAGTTAAACGATTACTTTAAGTGTGGCAAAACCGTTCGCAACCTCGGCAACCTAACCCCCAAACCCCTTCCCTCGAGGGAAGGGGGATAATCGCGGAGTTGCTACTTGCGGGCGACCTCGGAGAGTATCGCGATCTCCGGACGTCCCGCGAGCAGGCCGCCGATTTTTCCACCGAACGCTTTCATGTGATCGGTCTTGCCATGGGAATCGAACGCAGCTTGATCCTGGTAGACCTCGTAGTAGACGAATTCGGTCGGGTCCTTGGTGTTCTTGTGCAGGATGTAAGTCAGGGTGCCGGGCTCGGCGGTTTTGACTGTCGCGATCATTTGCTTGCCAGCGGCCTCGAACTCGGCTTCCTTGCCGGGCTGCACTTTAAGTTTCGCAATCACAGTAATCGGCATCGTGGATCTCCTTGAGAGTTCAAACTCAACTACCCTCGTATCGACATGCGCGCGGTTTTTCAAGGCGAATCGACGCGGGGGCGCGAACCTCTTTCATTGCATCGCGCGGTCGGTTAACGGTGATCGCGGAGAATACACATGTTTGGTTTTGATTTGACCGACGAACAGCGGGAACTGAAAGAGCTGGCACACAAGTTTGCCGAGCAGGAAATAATTCCGCGCGCGCGCGAATACGACGAGAAGGAAATATTCCCGGTCGACGTGTGCGAGAAAGCGTTCGCGGCGGGCCTGATGAACTTCGGCGTGCCGAAAGAGCTGGGCGGGCCGGGACTCGGCGTGCTCGACACCAGCCTGATCGTCGAGGAGCTCAACTACGGATGCGCGGGTATCTCGAACGCGGTGGGCGCCAACGACCTCGCGACGCTGCCGATTCTGATCGCGGGCAACGAGGAGCAGAAGCGCACCTACCTGGGGCAGCTGGTGAAGAAGCTGACGTTCTGCGCATTCGCGATAACCGAGCCGGGCGCGGGGTCGGACGTCGCCGCGATGAGCACGTCGTATCGGCGTGAGGGCGACGAGTACATCCTGAACGGCACCAAGCATTTTATCTCGAACGGGTCGCGCGCTGACTGGTACGTCACGTTTGCAACCTCGGACAAGCGGCTCCGGCATAAGGGAATCTCGTGCTTCGTCTTTCCGTCCAGCGTGCCGGGGATCACGCGCAATCGGATGCATGGAAAACTCGGGCAGCGCGCAGCCGACACCGGCGAAATTTTTTACGAAGACGTGCGAATTCCAGCCAGCGCGCTGGTCGGGCGCGAGGGCGAAGGCTTCAAGTACGCGATGGCGACGTTCGATCACAGCCGGCCGGAGATTGGCGCGATCGCGATTGGGATTGCGCAACGCGCGCTCGACGAAAGCCTGAAGTACTCGAAGCAGCGCAATGCATTCGGGCAGCCGATCGCAAACTTCCAGGCGATTCAGTTCATGATGGCCGACATGGCGATCCAAATCGAAGCGATGCGATTGCTGACGTACAAGGCGGCGTGGCTGGTCGATCGCGGCGAGGGCGCCAACACGATTTCGGCCTACGCGAAGGCCTTCAGCGCCGACGCGACGATGGAGATCACGACCAACGCTGTGCAGATTTTCGGCGGCTACGGATACATGAAGGAATACCCGGTCGAGAAGCTGATGCGCGATGCGAAGCTGCTGCAGATTTACGAGGGCACGTCGCAGATCCAGCGCGTCGTGATCGCGCGGAATTTGCTCAAGGAGTGAAGGGGAACTTAATCTAAGGTGAAACCCGCCGTGGGTTTCACACTTCCTTGGGCAGGGTGACCCCTGCACCCAGTGATAAGAGAAAAGAGTTAGTCTGCGGGGGTTGCCACCGGATGGGGGACGGGCGGGTCCTGGTCGGCGGGTTCGTTGCCGGTTACTGAGCCGACGTAGCCGCCTTCGTGATAGACGTCTACCTGGCCGGTGGTCGGGTCGGGCAGCAGATTCCATTCGTCGGGGGGCGGCGGATTGGGGTCGGGCGGCATATAGACGATCGGCTCCGGGGCGGGAGCTGGGGGTGGCGGCGTCGCGGAGCATGCTGCGATCGCGATGGACAACAGCAGGGGGAACGCAGCTCGCGCAGTATTTCGATTCATGATGGGGTGTTGAATCGCGCAGACAGGAATTAAGATTATTCTCTCGCCGGATTGGGCGAATCGCAAGCGCGTCTCGCTATTTGCGCGGAAGGCCGAGCACCTCGCGGAAATGTTGCATCGATTTTTCGAGACCGGGGCGCAGCGCGGTATGCGGCTCCCATCCGAGGACTTTTTTTGCCAACTCGATATTTGGTTTGCGGCGGACTGGATCGTCGGCGCGCGGGGACTTGATGACGACCTTCGATGAACTGCCTGCGAGTTCGATCGCGAGCTTGGCGAGTTCCGCAATCGTGAATTCGTCGGGGTTGCCGATGTTCACCGGACCGATGTGTGTATCCTGATTCATCATCCGCACGATCGCGTCGATGATATCGTCAACGTATGCGAACGAGCGGGTCGAAGTGCCGTCGCCGTAGATTTCGAGATCTTCACCGCGCAGAGCAGCGACGCAGAAGTTGGAGACCACGCGGCCGTCGTTAATCGCCATCCGCGGGCCGTAAGTGTTGAAGATGCGCACGATGCGGGTGTCGACGTTGTTCTGCCGGTGATAGTCCATCATGAGGCATTCGGCGACGCGCTTGCCCTCGTCGTAGCATGAGCGCACGCCGATCGGATTGACGTTGCCCCAGTACGATTCGGTTTGCGGATGCTCCTCGGGATCGCCGTAAACTTCGCTGGTCGAAGTGAGCAGGATGCGCGCGCGCACGCGCTTGGCGAGGCCGAGCATGTTGATCGTACCCATCACGGAGGTCTTGATGGTCTTCACCGGGTTGTACTGGTAATGCACGGGCGACGCGGGGCATGCGAGGCTGAAGATGCGATCGACTTCGAGCAGGATCGGCTCGACTACGTCGTGGCGGATGAACTCGAAGTTCTTGTTGCCGAGCAGGTGCATGATGTTGGCGCGCTTGCCGCTGAAGAAGTTGTCGAGGCAGATCACCTCGTGGCCGTCCTTGAGCAGGCGCTCGCACAGATGAGAGCCGAGGAAACCCGCGCCACCGGTTACAAGTGCACGCACAGTTGTTCTCCTGGGTCAGCAGGCTGTTGATAAATCACAACCTGGCCCGTCTTTGTCTCCCCGCAAGGATTCATCATCAGCTCAACACCCTGCTATCGGCGGTTTTCGCGCGCGATAGCGAGGACGGTTTCGATTACGTAGGCGACGTCATCGTCGGTCATCGCGGCGTAAACCGGAAGCGAGAGGCAGCGGCTGAAGATGTCCTCCGCGACCGGGAAATCGCCGTCGCGGTAGCCGTACATTCGTTGATAATAATGCATCGTGTGCAGCGGAATGCAGTGCACCGAGCATCCGACGCCGCGCTCCCGCAGAATCTCGACGAACTGATTGCGGCCGAGCTTGAGGCGCTCCGAGCGGATGCGCAGCACGTAAAGATGCCAGGCGTGCTCGATGCCGGGCTCGGAGTACGCGGGCTGAAGGGCGTCCTCGGCGCGGAAGGCCTGGTTGTAGGCGCGCGCTATTTCGGCGCGTCGGCGCATGAAGTCGTCAGCGCGCTTGAGCTGGGCCAAGCCGATGGCGGCGTGCACGTCGGAGAGGTTGTACTTGAAACCCATGTCGTGGATTTCGTAATACCACGAGCCGCTCTTGTCGTAGCGCTTCCACGCGTCCTTGTTCATCCCGTGCAGACTGGCGACGGCGATTTTTTCGGCGAGCGCGTCGTCGCTGGTGGTAATCATGCCACCTTCGGCAGTGGTGAAATTCTTGGTCGCGTAGAAACTGAAGCAGGTGAGGTCGCCGATGGTACCAATTTTCGCCATCCCGCGGCCGTCCATGTGACGCGCGGAGCCGGCGGCATGCGCGGCGTCCTCGACAACCTTGAGATTGTAGTTGCGCGCGATGTTGAGGATTCGATCCATGTCGCAGGCGTGGCCGGCGAAATGCACGGGCAGGATCGCGCGGACGCGCCGGTTGGCGCCGCTCTCGAGCGCCTCTTCGATGCGCGCGGGATTGATGTTGAAGGTGCCGGGATCGACGTCAACGAACACCGGACGCGCGCCGAGGTAGCCGAGAATCTCGGCAGTCGCGGTGAAGGTGAACGGCGTGGTGATCACCTCGTCGCCGGGGCCGATGCCAAGCGCCCATAACGAAAGATGAAGCGCGCCGGTGCAATGCGAAAGGGCCAGGGCGTGTTTAGCGCCGACGTAACCGGCGAATTCACTCTCGAAGCGCTTGGCCTTGGGGCCGGTCGTGATCCATCCGGAGCGCAGCGTGTCGAGTACTTCGCGCTCCTCGTCGGGTCCGATCGACGGACGATGAAATGCTACTTGTCGCATCGTGTGTGTTTCGCTTGAATTCGGCGCAATCCGATGTGCCGGGTCAATTTTCGAAGTATAAGGGATAGGTCAAAAGCGGAGCAAGGCGGAAGTCGATGAGGCGCGCAGGATTGGCCGCGGCAGCGGCGGTGATTGGATGGTACGTGTTCGCGCTTTTGATTCTGCGTCCGCTGACCGACGCGCCGGTGGCGGATAGCTGGCTGTACGCCTCGGCCGTGCGGCGGTTTCTGCGCACCGGCGAGATCAGGTTTGCCGGCTTCTCGCAGGCGATGCCGATAGCACAGGTCGTCTACGGCGTGGCGTGGTCGCACGCATTCGGCGCGAACTCGGTGTCGCTGGAAATATCGGTGGTGATGCTGGCGGTGCTATGCGGACTGATGTTCCATGCGCTCGCGATCAGATGCGGCGCGCCGCGATGGCAGGCGCTGGCGGCGACCGGGTTGCTGATCTGCAATCCTTGCTTCACGTTCCTCAGCTTTTCGTTCATGACCGAGATTCCGTTCCTGACGGCGATGGTCGCGGCGCACCTGGCGTTCGCCAGGGCGGAAGGACCGCGCGCGCAGTTGTGGCTGTGGGTGTCGGCGGCGATGGCGGTGATCGCGTTCATGATTCGGCCGTTCGGCGCGATGGCGATAGCCGGTTGCGTCGGTGCGATGCTGCTCTACGACGCGGGGCTGCTGCGAACGCCTGGAGCGGATCGCGCGCGACTGCTGAAGATGCTCGTGCCGTTCGGCGTGGCGCTGGCGATTTGTGCGGGGCTGTGGATCTGGCTGACGGTCCTAAGTGCGAAGCCATGGGAAATGCGGCTCGACGAAAATCACTTTCACTACATTTTCATGGTGCCATTGGCGAACTACTTGCGCGCCGGGGTGCTCGGCCCGGCGCTTTATTTGGGCACAGTGCTGTCGCCGCTCGCGATCTTGCAGCTTACGACGCCGCGATGGCCTCGCGTGGCGATAGGGAGCGCAGGAATTTTCGCAACCGCAGTGATCCTGATGTACCTGGACAACCGGCTGCCGGTGACGCCGGAATACAGTTGCTTCGGCGGATGGCATAACGTGCTCATACTGCGCGGGCTGCCGAATCGTTTTTCGTGGGACGGAGACTGGCAGTACGTTTTCCTGGCGCTGGCGAGCGTCGGCACGGCGGGATTTATCGTCGCGTTCGAGGAAATCTTCAGAAATCTAGGGCGCGGTGCCGCTGCGATAATCATAGCGGCGTTGATTTATTGGGCGGCGACGGTACCGCTGTGGTTTTACAACGACCGCTATTACCTGGTGTTGGTTCCTGCCGCCGCGATCGTGGTTGCGCTGGCGCCGCTGCCTCGACGCAGGATGGTGATGGCTGCGGGATTCGCGATGACGCTCGCGATGGGACTGATGTCGCTCGGCGGGACGTACGCATATCAACGTGGAATGGCGGTAGTGCTCGCGACTCGCAACGAACTGGAGCGTCAAGGAGTTCCCCGCTCAGCGATCGATGCCGGCTACTCGCTCAACGGCGAGGATCTATATCGCTATCCAAAGCATGGGATTGAAACGATGAAACTAGAAGCAGGAATTCCGATGATCACGTCGCAGAAAGTGGATGAGTATACGATTGCGAGCGACGCGATCGCCGGCACCGAAGTCGTGCGGCGGCTGAAATGGCCGGGGCCGTTCGGCCTGGGCCATCGGTACTTCTACCTGGTGAAAAAGCCGGCAGCCGCTGCGAGTCCGCCGAATGCGGCTCCTGGCGGGAAGAAAAAGAACTAGCTGGCGCTGCCGGGAGCAGGGCCCGGCATCACGTACGTCGGGACGCCGGTCTTCTGCTCGACCGCCTTTTCGAGCTTCTGCATGTCGATCTGATCTGTCAGTCCCTGCCGATCGGCTTCCTTTTGCGCGTATGCCCACAGGCCGGCGTACTTGCCGTAGAGATCTTCGTGGACTTCGACGTAGAGTGCGTCGCCACGCCATCCGAACTTTACCGGCTGATAGACGAACATCCCGGGCGTGCCGATTTTTACCTTGTTGAACAGGCGCTCGATATCCTCGGGATACAGCCGGATGCATCCGTGGCTGACTTCCATCCCGACGCCCCACGGCACGTTGGTGCCATGCAGCGCGTACTCGGGCAGCGTCAATTCGATTCGGTACTTGCCGAGAGGATTGTCAGGATCGTCGCCGGAGACCACGTGCTCGGCTTCACCGTCACGCTCGAGGTGTTCCTCGTAGATATCTTGCGGTACCACCCAGGTCGGGTTGCGAGTCTTGCCGCGGACGGTGAAATCTCCCTCGGGAGTTTTCCAATCGAAGCGTCCAAGACCGACCGGGAATGAATACACCACCGTCGGAGTGACTCCACCCGAGTGCTTTTTGCCGGGCGCGAACTTCGCGGGCGTTACCTTGCCTTTGGGGTGGAGCGGTCCGGTCGGCGATGGGAAATAATAATAGATCCGCATCTCCGGGATGTTCATTACGATCCCGACGTGCGGCGTATCGGGAAGAATGTGCTCGTCGGGCAGGATGATCACTCTGCCGGCCGGCGGTGCCCACCAGTCAATACCGGCGTTGGCATTGGAAATTTCCTTGGCCGTCACACCGAACCATCGCCCGACGTCGAGCAGGGTATCGCCCTTCTGGATCTGGTACGTGATGAGATTGCCGATGATATCGTCTTTGCCGTGAGGGAGCGGATAGGCGTACAGCGGACGTCTCTCGAATTCATCCTCGGTCCATGCGCCATGCGCGGCAGGTATGGCGACGAAGGCAATCAGCAGCAGGGCGGGGAAGAATCGAGTCGCGATATCGATGAAGCGCTTCATGAACTTCCAGGGTTTTCGGTGAAAAAGGCTCGCGCTGGCCACCAGCGCAACGGCTCGCATTCTAAGGAATGATACCGGCGCGATCAGTCTCCGATCAACCTCAGGTTTGCGAACTTCAGGACGAGCAGCTTAATCCCGCCTCGCTCGAAATTAACCCACGCCTTGGCGCCGTCGCCGCGTCCCTCGCGCCGCCGGATGATTCCGCGGCCGAAGGTCGGATGAATTACGCGGGCGCCGATCGAAAGTCCGTCGGCTCCGGGGCCGGGTTCGTCGTCGGGCAATTGGCTGTCGGCGAAATCGACGTAAGGCTGGCGCGGCGACAGCGGGCGTACCGGCGAGGTCTGGCGTTCCGGCGCGATACGTCGAATCAAGCTGGAATCGACCTCGCGCAGAAATCGCGACGGACGCGACTCCTGGCGGACGCCGTAGAGTTCCCGCGAGAGCGTGTTCGTCAGGTAAAGCAATTGCCGTGCGCGAGTCATGCCGACGTAGCACAGCCGGCGCTCCTCCTCGACTTCCTCATCGATATCGGCGGACCGGCTGTGCGGAAACAGGCCTTCCTCCATCCCGGCGATAAAAACGATTGGGTATTCGAGGCCCTTGGAGGTGTGCAGCGTCATCAGCGCGGCGCGTCCACCACTGGAATCGATCTGCTCGCTGTCGCTGACGAGCGCAACCCTCTCAAGGAACTCGGACAGACCACCGCCGGATTTCTCGGCGTCGAAGGCGCCGGCCGCGGAAAGCATCTCGGCGAGATTTTGCAGCCGTGCGGCAGAATCGTCGAGGGTTTTCAGATACGCCTCGAAGCCGCTATGCGCCACGACTTCTTCGACAATTCCACGCACGCTCAACTCCGACGCGCGGCCTGCAAGATCGTGCATCCACGAATAGAGCATCCCGGCCTGCTTGGCGATTCGTAGCGCGACTTTAGAATACGTTTCGAGCCGGCCCATCGCTTCGAACGGCGTGATGTGCTCGCGCTCGGCCAGTTCGGTGATCGCCTCGAAGGACTTCGCGCCGATCCCGCGCGATGGCGTGCCGACCATCCGCTCGAGGCTTACGGCGTCGGCTGGATTCGCGAGCACGCGCAGGTAGGCGAGCAGATCCTTGACGTCGCGCTGTTCGTAAAAGCGCACGCCGCCGACGACGTAGTAGGGGATTCGCCGGCGCACGAGCGCCTCTTCGATTGCACGCGATTGAGCGTTAACGCGGTAGAAAACGACGACGTCGGCAGGCCTGAAGCCACCGGATCCCGTCAGCCGCGCAATTTCGAGGGCAATATAGTCAGCTTCGTCGCGCTCGGTGACGCCGGTGTAGTAGGTGACCGGCTCGCCGTCGCTGTTTTCGGTCCACAGGTTTTTTACCTTGCGTTCGGTATTGTTGCGGATGACGGCGCCGGCGGCGGCGAGGATGGTTTTCGTCGAGCGGTAATTCTGTTCGAGCTTGAAAATCTGCGCGTTGGGGTAATCGCGCTCGAAATCGAGAATGTTGCGAATGTCGGCGCCGCGCCAGCGGTAGATGGATTGATCCTCGTCGCCGACCACGCACAGATTTCCCGATCGCGCCGCGAGCGCCTTGACGATCAGGTACTGGACGCGATTAGTGTCCTGGTACTCGTCGACCAGCAGATGGGTCGCGCGGCGTTGCCATCGCTCAAGGATTTCAGGAAAGCGCTGGAACAGCAGCCAGGTCTGCAGTTGCAGATCGCTGAAGTCCATCGCATTCATCGTGCGCATCCGTTCCTGGTAGAGCCGGTAGATCTGCGCGATCGAGGTCTCGCGTCCGGGCTGGGCGCGCGCGAACATCTCCTCGGGGGCGATAGCCTCGTTCTTGGCCTGCTCGATTCGCGCACGCGCAACTTCCAGCGGAGGCGAGTCGGCCAGCGCAGCGTCGTCGAGCACGCGGCGAATCGTAGTTAGCGAATCGCCCTCGTCGAGAATCGAAAAATCGCGGTCGAAGCCGAGTGCATGACCTTCCTGGCGCAGGATTCGCGCGCACGCGGAATGAAACGTGCTGACCCACGGCAGGCGCGTGTCGTCGCCAAGCAGCGAAGCGACCCGCTCGCGCATCTCGTTGGCGGCCTTGTTGGTAAACGTGACCGCCAGCATCTCGCCCACCACCGCCTTGCGCTCGGCCAGGATCTGGGCGATACGGTAAGTCAGCGCGCGGGTCTTGCCCGAGCCGGCTCCGGCGAGGATGAGTATCGGGCCGTCGGGCGCCAGCACAGCGGCGCGCTGTTCAGGATTCAAATCGTCGAGCTTCACGGTGACCGTCGCAGCTTCAAAACTTCCGGGCGGAGTCCATCAAGATAGCGACTCCGGCGCGCGCGGCAAAGCGAGCGAGAATCGAGGCGCGTGATTTGTGGCGACTTACGAACCACACGACAGATTTTATCGCAAGGCGCGCGCGCTGGGATTGCCGTCGCGGGCGGCGTTCAAGATTGAGGAAATAATTGCGCGCAACCGGCTCGTCGTCAGAGGTGCGCGAATCATCGATTTGGGATGTGCGCCCGGCGGATGGCTCGCGATCCTGGTGAATGCGGCAGGGACGAGCGGACGCGTCGTGGGTGTCGATCTCGCGCAGGTGAAGAACGCGCCAGCCGGTGCGATCACGATCGTCGGTGACGTCCTGGATCCTGCCGTCGCGGCACGTGCGCAGGGCGAACTTGGCGGACGCGCCGACCTGGTGACCAGCGACCTAGCGCCGAAACTGACCGGGATTGCTATGCGCGACGAGGCACGGTCGCGAGAATTGATAGATTCGGCACTGACGTTCGCGAAGGCAACTCTCAAGCCGGGAGCCGCGATGGTCGTGAAAGTCTTCATGGGCGCGCAGTTCAAGGACGTCGTCGATTTGTTCAAGCGTCATTTCGGCAGCGTCGAGGTGACGCGGACGAAAGCCAGCCGTCCGGGCTCGTCGGAACTCTATATCGTGGCGCGCGAGTTCCGCGGCTGATGTGTGCTTGGCGTCAGATGCATGACGCGCGTACAGTTTGAGCATGAAGGCTGTAGGCGGAAGACATCTCTGCCTGCTGCTTCTGGCAGCCGTCGTGGCGGCTTGCTCATGCAGCCGGTCGCCATCCAGCGGCCGGTCCGCGACTGCGGAACTTTCACCTGACGATGTCAAAGTCCAGGTAGAGCGGGTCGGATTTGACGATCAGACCGGCTCCAACTACGTGCTGCTACTCGACTCGACCGAGTCGCGCACGTTGCCAATCCTGATCGGCGAGAGCGAGGCGCAGGCAATCATGCTCGCGCTGCATGGAATCAAACCCGAGCGGCCTTTCACGCACGATCTGATGCGGTCGATCATCGGGCAGACCGGGAACAGCGTCGATCGAATCGTGATTGGCTATATGCGTAACGAGATTTACTACGCCACGATTTACATGGACGGCGGCCGCTACTCGATCGACTGCCGGCCGAGCGACGCGATCGCATTGGCGACCGGAACGAACGCGCCCATCTACGTCAACAGCAAGCTTTTCGAGTCGGCGCCCACGCTGGGACTCGGTGCCGGCGGAAAAATCCCCGACACCGCGCATGCACTGGGACTGACGGTGGAGCAACTGACTCCCGATCTGGCGAGCGCGTTCGGACAGCCCCGTGAGCAGGGCGTGTTGGTGTCGGAAGTCGATTCGTCGGCGAAAACGGCGGGGGTGGCTCGCGGCGATATCGTAGTCAAGGTCGGCAACAGCAACGTCAAGTCGCTCGACGACTTCAACCGTCAAGCTGCGCAGCTCAAAAATGGAACCGTTACGCTGACGTTGGATCGTGACGGCTCGAATCGCACCGTCACGCTTGCCGCCGACGGCGGTGGCGCGCGCTAGGCAGGGCTCGCCACTCGCATCAGCTTGATTGCGTGCTCGGGGCACACGCTCACGCAAAGGCCGCACGCGTGGCATTCATTGGCGCGCACCGCGAAGGCCTGGCGATTGCCGTGAACCCACGCCTTCAACCTCGACACTAGCGGCAACGCTCGTTTCTCGTCGTCGCCGAGCTTGAGCACCTCGAAGACGTCGTAGGGACAAGCTTCGACGCAGTCTTCCTTAGCTTCGCAGCGAGTACGGTCTATCACCGGCGCAAAGACACCGGCTTCCTGTTTGCATTCGGCCTTCGACGTGTCGATTGCCACGTGACTCGCTCAGCCGATTCGTACCAGCACGCTCTCGATAAAGCGCGGATCGATCTCCCGCTCGCCACCCAGGTTGGCAAATTCTTCTTCGAGCAGGTTCATGCATGAATTCAGGAAATCTGCGGTGCGCCGTTGCGCTGTTTCGTCCATCCGACTGGCGACGGCCTGATGCACTTTGGTGCGGAACTCGTCGCTAAAGGTGCCGGGCTGGCCAGTCATGATCGCAGCACGCAACGCGGCCAGCCGGTTGCCTTCGATCGGATCGATCGTGAGGCGGTCGTCCAGCGCCAGCCGCGCGAGCCCGGTCAACACAAGTTGACTGAGGCGGATTTCGCGCGCGGCCATCTGGACGCGGAAGTTCGGCGACGCGATATCGACTGCGAACAGCGCGCGGAACAATTCTGCCGCCGAATCGATTTGGTCGAGAATCGCGTAACTGAGATGCAGATCGCGCATGCTGCTGAAATCCCGCATCTCGACCGCGCCGCTGCCGTCCAGACCGCTGTAGAATCGCGGCTGTCGCGCCATGAAGCCGGCAAGCGCCTCTCGATAGGGCGAGTCGAGGTACGAAATCTCGCGGACCTTGACCGCGGAGAGGCCAAGTTTCCGGAGCGTCAACTCGGCGCTCGTGCGCAAATCGATCGTCAAGCTCACCCCGAGGCGAAAGAGCAATTTCAGATGAGTATCGCGGAGATGCTCGATCGCGCTTTGCAGATCGCCGCCCGCCAGATGCTCCAGCGCCAGATTTAAATAGTGATGCGTCATCTCGACCGCGACGCGCACGGCCTCGAGATCGCCGAAGTCCACCGCGCGGGCGACCAGCACCTGGTTGCTGACCATCGCCATCTCGCTGCGGAACTGGCGTTTGCCTTGCGCCGCGAATCCCGCGGTGAGCGCAGTGTTGAACAGCGACGAATCTCCGTCTTCGATCGCGGGCGCCATCTCGGGCGCGATCACTTCAGTATCGTCGGGCAGATCGGCGCGGCTTGGCGGCTCATACTCGGCGCGAATTTTCAGGAACTGCGCGGGCTGGATGTACGCGAACACACTCTGCGCCTCGAAGAAGTCGGGAAAGCCGCGGTCGCTCAGGCGGGCGCGCCGGAACTGGTAGGCCTCTTCCTCGAGTTCGGCTTCGACGCCCCAATAGATTTCCTCCATCAGGCCGGCGAAGTAATTGTAGTCGCGCTCGAACGCCTCTTCGATGAAATCCGAGATGTGCTGAGAAATAGCGTCGTGGCGGATGAACTCGATCAGGTAATTTTCGTCGTACTGGGCGAAGCGATTCGCGGTCGCGTCCGGCGAGGAGGCCGCGTCGTCGATTCGATGCACCTTGATGTAGCCGCGCAGCAGGATCGACATTATCTCCATGTCGAGGCCCATCAGCGCGTCGGCGAGTTTGCGCCGTCCACCGTCGGCCATCGCCTCGATCCACTCGCGCATGCGATGCACGTTGGGACGGTCGCGGTTCCAACAATCCAGGTCGAACAACGACTTGACCTGCTCGGGCATCGCGAGGCTTAGCAGGTCGCCGGCGTCGGCGCTGCCGATTTCCTTGAGCGTGTAGAAAAGCGTCTCGGGCGAAAACGATTGCACCAGGCGCTCGGCTTCTGGAGCGGACAGGATCAGATCGCGCTTTTGGCGCGCAGGCAGGCCGTAAAGGAACTCCAGCTTCTCTTGAAAGGGAAGATTGAGAAATTCCGATTCGCCTCTTACTGCCATATGCCTCCCAGCATTGATTGTATCTCAGGTGGAAAGTATCGCGCGGTTCGATGACGGATCAACTAAGCTTGGATCTTTCGCTCAATCGCGCCTTTAGATAAGATCTTTACAACGCATCAGAGCCCATTCTTGGCCTCTCGCAACTCGCAACATCCCGTCGCACTGACTATCGCCGGAAGCGATCCTGGCGGCGGTGCCGGACTCCAGGCCGACGTCAAAACCTTCGCCGCGCTGGGTGTGTATGGCTACTCGGTCATTACCGAGGTGATCGCGCAGAACAGTTCCCGGGTGGCGGACGTCGAGAACGTGTCGCCCGAGATGGTCGAAGCGCAGCTCAACACTCTTGCCCTCGAATGCACTCCCAGAGCGGTCAAGACGGGCGCGCTGGCCAACGCCACGATCGTCAAGGCGGTGGCGCGAGCGATCGAGCGGCTCAAACTACCAGCACCGGTGGTCGATCCGGTCATCGTGTCGAGTAGCGGAGCGCTGTTGATTGGGCCGAAAGGGGAGCGTGCAATTCGGAAGCGTCTGATTCCCATCGCACGCATCGTCACACCCAACATTCTCGAGGCCGAAGTGCTAGCACGCATTCGAATCGACTCCGAGAAGGCGATTCGCGAGGCCGCAGTCAAGATCATGAAGCTCGGCGCAAGAGCGGTCGTCATCAAGGGTGGGCATAGCAAGGACAAGACCTCGGCGACGGATCTATTTTACGATGGTCGCCGCTTTATCGAGCTCAAGAGCCCGCGAATCGCGGGCGGCGGTGCGCATGGAACAGGATGCGCATTTTCGGCGGCGATCGCGGCGTACCTGGCGCGCGGGACGAGCCTCGAGGAGGCAGTCCGCGGCGCGAAACGGTTCGTGACGGCGGCGCTCAGGCACAGTTTCAAATTGGGCAAGGGACGGGCACTCCTCGATCACTTCGCGCGCGGTTGATCAGGTGATCAGCTGGCGCGATCGCGGGGGATTCTGAATTCTTTCAGGGCTGCGGCGAGATTGTGGCTTGGCGTCTCTGCATCGGCCATTTTCATCAAAGCGAATCGTTCGTCGCTGTCCAGCCGCGACCAGATCGCGTCACTGAGATCGAAGCCTGCCGCTCGCGCATGCGTCACCACTCGAGAAGGGGGCGACGCTGGCGGCTCTGCCGAGGCTCTTTGCGCGTCGGTCAGGGTCTTTGGCTCGACGCCGAATCGGCGTCGCATCGCTTCGCGGATGAATACCGATAGTCCGTCGCATTCCTCGGCAGATGCGACCGGGAAATGGCAGATGGCGAGCCGCTCGCCGAGGTCGAGTGACTTCCACTGTTCGAGTCCGATTTTCAAACCGACGCGATCGAGCTTGCGCCGCACCGCCATCGGGACGCATTGCAGACTCTCGTGCATTTCGTCTTCGAACTTGAATTTGCGGATCATCTGAACCTCCCAGGCGCGTAGCAACTGTCAGGTTGCAATATGCAACCGGGCGGATCAAGATCGGGAAAGGACGTAGTTTCAGCGAAGGTTCGTGTCTGTCAGCATCAATCGTGGTATAGCGATTTGATAGTGGCTTCGATGGACGCAAAGAACACCAGAAATGGCGGCGCCAGTTGGGACGCGGGGGTGATCGACGAAATCGTCGCCGGTCTGGCCGACAAGCCCGGGGCGCTGATGATTGTGCTGCACGCGGTGAGCGAGCGCGTCGGTTATATCCCGGCCGAGGCGGTGCCGGCGATTGCGCGAGCGCTGAATCTTTCGCGCGCCGAGGTCCACGGCGTCATCAGCTTCTACCACGATTTCCGCACCGAGCGGCCCGGCCGCAAGATCATCCGCGTATGCAGGGCCGAGTCGTGCCAGGCGATGGGCGCGGTCGCGCTGGCGGAGCATATCCAGGCGCGCCTTGGAATTATTTTCGGGCAGACGAGCGCCAACGGCGATTTCACACTCGAGCCGGTCTATTGCCTTGGCAACTGTGCGTGCTCGCCGGCGATCGTCGTCGGCGACGACATTTACGGCCGCGTCGATCCGAAACGCTTCGACGAGATTTTTTCAGCGATTACACCGGGGCGCTCCAGATGACGACGGTGGTGTATGTTCCGCGCGACTCGAGCGCGGTGTCGCTCGGAGCAGACGCGGTCGCTGAGGCCATTCGGACTGAAGCAGCGTCGCGCAAGCTGGACGTCAAGATAGTGCGTAACGGTTCGCGCGGAATGTTCTCGCACGAGCCGATGGTCGAGGTCGCGACCAGTGGCGGGCGGATCGTATACGGACCGGTCGCGACGCGCGACGTCGCATCGCTGTTCGATTCGAACTTTCTCGACGGCCGCGAGCATCGGCTGCGCCTGGGCGTCGCCGACGAGATACCGTGGCTCAAATCGCAAACCCGGCTGACGTTCGCGCGCGCAGGGGTGACCGACCCGGTGTCGCTCGAGGATTACGTCGCGCACAGTGGATACCGCGGCCTGAAGCGCGCGATCGAGATAAGCGCTGACGCAGTAGTAGCGGAGGTCACGAAGTCGGGTCTTCGCGGGCGCGGCGGCGCGGGATTTCCTACCGGCATCAAATGGAAGACGGCGGCCGACGCACCGGCTTCGCCGAAGTATGTCGTGTGCAACGCCGACGAAGGCGACTCCGGTACTTTTTCCGACCGCATGATCATGGAGGGAGATCCCTTCGTGCTGATCGAAGGGATGACGATCGCGGCGCTCGCCGTCGGCGCGACGCAGGGATACATCTATCTTCGATCTGAGTATCCGCACGCGCGTCGCACACTCAGCGAAGCGATCGCGACTGCCTATTCGAATGGCTATTTGGGCGCGAACGTCCTGGGTACCGGCAAGTCGTTCGAGCTGGAGATTCGGCTTGGCGCGGGCGCGTACATCTGTGGCGAGGAAACCGCGATGCTGGAAAGCATCGAGGGCCGCCGCGGGATGGTGCGCTTCAAGCCGCCGATTCCCGCGATCGAAGGATTGTTCGGCAAGCCGACGCTGATAAACAACGTCGTATCGTTCGCGACGGTGCCAGTGATCATCGAACGCGGTGGAGAATTTTTCCGCGATTATGGCGCTGGAAACTCGCGCGGCACGATACCGTATCAACTTGCGGGCAACGCGAAACGTCCTGGGCTTATCGAAGTGCCGATGGGCGTGACACTTCGTGAGCTTATCCACGAGTACGGCGACGGTACCGCCAGCGGGCGGCCGATTCGCGCCGTGCAGGTGGGAGGACCGCTGGGCGCATATTTTCCGGAGTCGATGCTCGACGTAGCGCTGGACTTCGAATCGATCGCGGCACGCGGCGGAATCCTCGGTCACGGTGGAATCGTCGTGTTTGACGATACGGTCGACATGGCGCGGATGGCGCGCTACGCGATGGAATTCTGCGCGGTCGAATCGTGCGGCAAATGCACGCCGTGCCGAATCGGATCGACTCGCGGCACCGAGGTGATTGACGACATTGTCAATCGCAGGCGTCCGCGCGAGAATCTCGAAGTGATTCGCGATCTGTGCGACACGATGAAATATGGATCGTTATGCGCGCTCGGCGCTCTCACGCCGTTGCCGGTGCTCAGCGCGCTCAAGTATTTTCCGGAGGATTTCGGTCTGGCAGCCAACGACGTTGCGTTTATCGGCGCGGGCCTGACGATTTCGACATCAGGAGCTGAGAGCATCCATGCGATCGCGCAGCGATAACGATTTTGCCACACCGCGACGCCTCAGCGGCAGCGAAGTCATGTTGGAGATCGACGGACGCCCCGTGGCGGTGCCTGAAGGGACGTCGGTGATACGCGCGGCCGCCGAGGCCGGAATCCACGTGCCGAAGCTGTGTGCGACGGATTCGCTCGAGCCGTTCGGCTCGTGCCGGCTGTGCCTCGTCGAAATCGAGGGTCAGCGCGGCTACCCGGCGTCATGCACCACTCCGGTGCGAGCCGGCATGAAGGTGCGCACGGAGAGTCCTGCGCTCGCGCGTCTGCGTCGCGGCGTGATGGAGCTGTACATTTCCGATCATCCGCTCGACTGCCTCACGTGTCCGGCCAACGGCAACTGCGAGCTGCAGGACATGGCGGGTGCGGTGGGACTGCGCGAGGTGCGCTACCGCAACGGCGACGGCGCCAACCATCTGCACGCGGAGAAGGACCAGTCGAATCCGTATTTCACTTTCGATCCGTCGAAATGCATCGTGTGCTCGCGATGTGTGCGCGCGTGCGAGGAAGTGCAGGGGACTTTCGCGCTGACGATTGACGGGCGCGGATTTTCGTCGGTGATTTCGCCGGGACAGAACGGCCCATTCTCGGCGTCCGAGTGCGTTTCATGCGGCGCCTGCGTGCAGGCATGTCCGACGGCGACCTTGATGGAGAAATCGGTGGTCGAACTTGGACAGCCGGATCACAGCGTCGTCACGACCTGCGGATACTGCGGCGTCGGATGCTCGTTCAGGGCCGAGATGAAGGGCGACCTGGTCGCGCGCATGGTGCCGAATCCCAACGGGCAGGCGAATCATGGGCATTCATGCGTCAAGGGGCGCTTCGCGTGGGGCTACACGACGCATCCCGATCGCATCACCCGGCCGATGATTCGCAAATCGATCGACCAGCCGTGGCGCGAAGTTTCGTGGCACGAAGCGATCGAATATGCGGCGTCGGAGTTCAAGCGTATCCAGGAACAGAACGGACGCGGCGCGGTCGGCGCGATTACGTCCTCGCGATGCACCAACGAGGAAACTTTTCTCGTGCAGAAGCTCGTGCGCGCCGGGTTCGGCAACAACAACGTCGATACCTGCGCGCGCGTTTGTCATTCGCCGACCGGGTACGGACTCAAGACGGCGTTCGGCACCTCGGCGACGACGCAGGATTTCGACTCGGTGATGCAAGCCGACGTGATCATGGTGATCGGCGCCAACGTTACCGAGGGGCATCCGGTGTTCGCGGCGCAGATGAAGCGTCGAATCCGGCAGGGTGCCAAGCTTATCGTCGTCGATCCTCGCGTCACCGAAATTGTGCGGCTGCCACACGTACAGTCGTCGTATCATTTGCAAATTCGTCCCGGCACCAACGTCGCGCTGATCAATGCGCTTGCGCACGTGGTAGTCACGGAAGGGCTCACCGACGAAGCGTTCGCGGCAGCCAGATGCGATCCGCACGAATTCGAGGCGTGGAAGAAATTCGTCGCGGATCCGCGCAACTCGCCGGAGTCGATGGAGAAAATTACTGGCGTGCCTGCCGACAAGATTCGCGCGGCTGCGCGCCTGTATGCGAGCGCTCCCAACGGCGCCATCTACTACGGCCTCGGAGTCACCGAGCACAGCCAGGGCAGTACGATGGTGCTGGGAATCGCAAACCTCGCGATGGCGACCGGCAATATTGGCAGGCCGGGCGTCGGCGTGAATCCGCTCCGTGGCCAGAACAACGTGCAGGGCTCGTGCGACATGGGTTCGTTCCCGCATGAGTTCAGCGGCTATCGGCACATTTCCGACGAGGCGGTGCGCGCGAGTTTCGATGAGGCGTGGGGCGTGCGTATCGATCCTGAACCGGGCCTGCGCATTCCCAACATGTTCGATGCGGCGGTGGAAGGCAGCTTCAAGGGCCTCTACGTGCAGGGCGAAGACGTTGCGCAGTCGGAGCCGAACGGCCATCACGTCGCGGCGGCGCTCAGTGCGATGGAATGCGTCGTGGTGCAGGATTTGTTTTTCAACGAGACCGCGAAGTATGCGCACGTTTTCCTGCCGGGCTCATCGTTCCTCGAAAAGAATGGGACCTTCACGAACAGCGAGCGGCGAATCTCGATGGTGCGCAAGGTGGCGGCGCCTCTCGCCGGCAAGGAAGATTGGGAAATCACCTGCGAGCTTGCAACCGCGCTCGGCTATCCGATGAAGTATTCGCATCCGTCGGAAATCATGGACGAGATCGCGCGGCTGACTCCTACTTTTTCCGGTGTCAGCTACGAAAAGCTCGAGCGGCTCGGCTCCGTGCAGTGGCCGTGCAACGACAACGCTCCAGCGGGCACTCCCACGATGCATGCGGACCACTTCGTGCGCGGCAAAGGCCGGTTCACGATTACTGAGTACGTACCGACTGAGGAACGCACCAACTCCGAGTATCCGCTGATACTGACTACTGGCCGAATACTCAGTCAATACAATGTTGGTACTCAGACGCGGCGGACGCTGAACGCGTCGATGCACGCCGAGGATCGCCTCGAGATACATCCGAGCGACGCGGAACTACGCGGGGTTCGCGATGGCGAATGGGTCCGGGTGCAGGCGCGTCGAGGCGAAACGCGCTTGCGGGCGTTGGTGACGGAGCGTGTCCAGCCGGGCGTGGTCTACACGACGTTTCATCACCCGGAATCGCGCACCAACGATTTGATGACTGAGCACTCCGATTGGGCGACCAACTGTCCCGAGTTCAAAGTGACCGCCGTGCAGGTCGCGCCGGAACGCGGCGGTAACGGACGCTTACATACTGATGAGACGAATCAGATAGCCAGTCCCGATAGTCATTCGATGGACATTCATCACCTGGTCATGATGGCGAATGATATCGGCGCGTACTTTGCAGGCTTTCCGGATCATGGCGAAGCGGTTGAGGAAATCGCGAACCATCTGCGCAATTTCTGGGAGGCCCGGATGCGCCGAGAGATCGTTGACTATGTGGAAAATGGCGGGAGTGAGCTGAGTCAGATCGTCCGCGAAGCGATTTACTTTATCGCGACCGAGTCCGTCCCCAGTGCGGAAGAAGTCGGCGAAGGATGAAGACCGATTCCGCCCACAGCTCGTTCGCTGATGAGCCGAGCGCTGATGCTATCGACGAAGTCCGCGAGCATCGCGCGCTCAGATGGCATCATGGCAAGACTTCGGAACGGGTCGAAAAACTCGCAGTCGAAGAGCCGCTGGAGATTCGGCTCGCCGGCCGCCGCTTCACGCTCACGATGCGCACGCCGGGGCATGACGAGGAGCTGGCCGCTGGCTTTCTGTTCGCCGAGGGTTTCATAAACGACGCGAGCGAGCTCGGCGAGATTCGGCGGGTGCGGGGACGAAAGGGCGCGCCCGAGCCCAACGCAATCGACATCGTGCTGAATGTGCCCGCCGACGGACTTCGCAGCCGCCTCAAGCGCAACTTCGTGATGAGTTCGAGCTGCGGCGTATGCGGCAAGACCAGCATCGACTCGATTCGCCGCCGCGTCGCTCCTGCCTCGGACTCTGCGCGCGTCACGCCCGCGACTCTGCTGGCGCTGTCGGAGAAACTCCGCGAGGGCCAGCGCGTGTTTGCAGCGACGGGCGGACTTCACGGCGCCGCGATCTTTTCGCTGGAGGGCACGATGATCGCGATACGCGAGGATGTCGGGCGTCATAACGCGGTCGACAAGGTGATCGGATACGCGCTGACGAATGCGATGGTGCCGTTGGCGCATCACCTGATGATGGTGAGCGGGCGGCTCAGCTTCGAGATCGTGCAGAAGGCCGCGGCGGCTGGTGTCCCGATTCTGGCCGCGGTTTCGGCGCCGTCGTCGCTGGCGGTCGAGCTGGCCGAAGAGATCGGCACGACGCTCGTCGGCTTTCTTCGCGACGGCAGCTTCAATGTCTACACGAGTCCGGACAGGATCGCGCAGTAACCGTTCCGGCCCGTGAGCGAAACCGAAAAGTACGACCTTACGATCTACGAGGGTACCGCGTGGTACTACGCGCGCTATCGCCCGGTGTACCCGCCGTCGCTGGTCACGGTGATTCGCGATCATTTTCGACTCGATGGCACTGGCAGGCTGCTCGATCTCGGTTGCGGTCCGGGTCCGGTCGCGATTCCGCTGGCGCATCTGTTCGAAAAAGTCGTCGCGATGGATCCCGATGACGCCATGCGCGCGGAAGGCGAGCGCATCGCGCGCGAACGCGGCGTCAACAATATCGAGTGGCGATTCGGCGGCTCGAAAGATCTGTCACCCGCACTCGGGCAGTTCCGCCTCGTCACGATGGGCAACTCGTTCCACTGGATGGATCGCGCGCGCACGCTCGACGCGCTCTACGATCTCGTGACAGACGGCGGAGGCATCGCGGTGGTGGGCGAGGGCGCTCCGATTCCTCGTCCGCCGCCGACGCCGTGGCGCGCCGCGATTAATGCGGTGCTGAAACGCTATCTTCCGGACCGCGAGCAGTCGTGGGAGTATCCGGGGCCGCCGCCGGAAGAGCGTCACGATGCGTACATCGCGCGTTCGCGTTTCAAAGACGTCGCCCGCTACCAGGAGTCCTTCGACGTCGAATGGACTGTCGATTCGATGATCGGGAATCTCTTCTCGATGTCGTTCTGCAGCCGGCGAATCCTCGGCGACCGCGTCGACGCGTTCGAGCGCGACGTGCGCGAGGCGCTGATGGCGGTCGAGCCCTCGGGCATTCTCAGAGGAGAGCCGCCCGAGTTTTTCGCGTACATGGCGTGGAAGCGCTGACTCCCAGCGACTTCGACCCTCCTCTTGAGCGTCCTATCCGCGCGGCGATACTCTGTATGATCATGTCGGAGTTGGCGAATGTATCCGCGTAAGCGAGCGCTCGAGCGCATTGCGCGCGAAAAAGTGCTCTACCCGCGCCAACCCGGCGGCGACATTTCGGTCTGCGTCATCTATCCGAACACGTACCGGCTCGCGATGGCCAATCTCGGCTTCCAGGCCATCTTCCATATCTTCGAATCCGATCCGTCGGTCGCCGCAGATCGCGCGTTCCTGCCCGACGCCGACGAGCGCGAGGCTTTCCGCGATGGCGGCGAGCGCCTCGTCTCGTTCGAACGCGGGCGTCCGCTTTCCGACTTCGACATACTGGCGTTTTCGATTTCCTTCGAGACTGACTACCTCAACGTGTTGAGCGTTCTTCGCATGGCCGGGATTCCGGCTCGTCGCGCCGATCGCGCGGGCCGTAATTTTCCGCTGATCATTGCCGGCGGCTCTGCCGTTTTTCTCAATCCCGAGCCGATCGCCGATTTCATGGATTTGTTTCTGATTGGAGAGGGCGAGGAGATGGTGCCGGAGTTCATCGAGCGATGGGACGCGACCCGCGGCTCGCCGAATCAACTGCGCGAGCTCGCATCGGTGCAGGGCGCCTATCTCCCCGACTTCTACACGCCCGTTTATGACGACGCCGGCCGACTCGCGACCGTTAAATACAGCGGCCCTGGCAACGGCCAGGTGAATCGACGACTGATTCGCGATCTCAACCGCTTCACAACTTCATCGTTGATTCTCACCGAGGAGTCTGTCTTCGGCGACATGTTCCTGGTCGAGGCGAGCCGTGGATGCCAGTGGGGATGCCGCTTCTGCGCGGCAGGTTTCATGTACCGCCCGATTCGTTATCGCGCGCCTGAAACTCTAATCGCCGAGGCCGAGCGCGGTCTTGGCGAGCGCAAGGTGATTGGCCTCGTAGGCGCCGAGATGGCGAGCGTGCCGGGAGTCGCCGAGATCGCATCGGCGGTTGTCGATCGCGGTGGACGCTTGTCGCCGTCGTCGCTGAAGGCCGATTGCATTTCGCCGGCGCTCGCGTCTGCGCTTGCGCGCGGCGGAAACCAAAGCGTGACCGTCGCGCCGGAAGCTGGCAGCGAGCGGATGCGCAAGGTCATCAACAAAAATCTTACCGAGGCCGAGATCCTCCACGCGGCTGAGATGATGCTGGGTGAGGGCGTCGGCAATCTGAAATTTTATTTCATGATTGGCTTGCCCGAGGAGCGCGACGAAGACGTGCTCGCGATTGCCGACCTGGTCGCCAAGGTGCTCGAGCGCGCCCGCGCGCGCCGCACTCGTATCGGCTCCGTGACCGTGTCGCTCAATCCATTCGTGCCCAAGCCGTGGACGCCGTTTCAATGGGATCCGATGGAGGACGCGCGATCGATCAAGCGCAAGGTCGCGATGCTGCGCCAACGCCTCGCGCGCCTGGGGCAAGTCGAACTCGATGCGGAATCGCCGCGCGAAGCGTATTTCCAGACGATGGTCTCGCGAGGGGATCGCCGCGTCAGCGGTATCCTCGAACGGCTCGAAGCCGTGGGATGTGAAAGCTCAGGTCCCATCTGGCACGAGTTGTCGAAGATTCATCGCGAAGTCGAGTCGGGCGAAAATTCGTCGCTGCCCGACCCCGATTTTTTCGTGACGCGCCACTACGTCCACGACGAGCTGCTGCCGTGGGACTTTATCGATCACCACATTCACAAATGGTTTCTGCTCGCCGAGCGAAAGAAGGCGCATCACGAGCATCAGAGTCCGCCGTGCGACGTCGAGCGATGTACCGTGTGCGGAGCCTGCTAGAATAGCTGCGCAAGTTGAGGAGGGGAGGAGTAGGAAGATGGTTCATCGTGATTTTCGTTCCGCGCGGATGATGGCTCTGATGGCCGCGACCGTGGCGATGCTTGCGTGGTCGACGCCGGCTCTCGCGGCCGGACTCGGCGAGGAAGACGTTCCCTCGACTTCGATCGTCCCTGCGGAAGGCCCCAGCGGCGCCGCTCCCGCCAATTCCCCAGCCTCAGCGAAGACTCCGTCGGCGCCGGCAGCAGGCGGAACGACCTGGATGAGACCGAGGTCTCCTTTGCATCACGCGTCGAGTAAGAACCCTGTCAGCGCGCCGGAGATCGAACCCGCGCAGGCGCGGTTGAAAGTGATCCAGGCCGGTCCCGTCTATTCCGAGCCCGCGAAAAGCAGCAAGCATATCGAGCAACTGTCGCCGGGCAAATTCGTCGAGGTGACTGGCTCGACGCATTATTTTCTACAAGCGAAACTCAAGAACGGGCAGACCGGCTACATCGAGCCGTCAGCTGTGGATCTCGTCAAGCCGACCGACAAGGTCTTCGTGTTGACTCACGACGCCGCGGTGCTTGATAAGCCAAATCGATGGGCGAAGAAACTCGCCGATGTTCACCAGAGCCATAACGTTCATATCGTCGGCGTGTCTCTGAACTACATGAGAATCCGGATGAAGAGCGGCCTCGAAGGGTATATCCCGCAGACCGCGCTCGAATAATCGACCACCGCCGCCTGCTCCGCAACAGTCGAGGCTTTCGCTTTTCACGCTCGACGATTGTCTGTCGTGTCGCTATAAGTTTCATCCAGAGGACATCTGATGACGCAGCGGGAACGACAAGGTTGGATCATCGTCGCGAGCCTCTTCGTCGTGCTGGTGTTCGTGTTCGGCTCCGGCTACAACACCGGCGGCCTGTTTTTTCCTCATCTGCTGAAATATTTCGGATGGAAGCGCGCGCAACTCTCGACGCTCCAGGGCGCTGCGTTGCCGCTGTCCGCGGGGCTTAGCGCTCCGCTTATCGGATGGCTGCTCGACCGCGTCGAGGCGCGAGTCGTGATGGTGGCCGGCGCAATCATGACCGGCGTCTCTTTTCTTATAGCCAGCCGCGTCGATTCATTTGGTCCGCTGTTCGGCGCCTACATCCTGCTCGGCGTCGGCATCGGCGCATCGACACTGCTCCCGTGCTCGCTGGTTATCGCGAATTGGTTTGGCGCGCGGCGCGGGCTTGCGATGGGCCTGACGTTCGCGGGCACCTCGCTCGGCGGTGCTGCGATGACGATGGTGGGGAGCTTCGCGATCGAGCGTGGCGGATGGCGGGCAGGTTACGTGGCGCTCGCGATCCCGATGTTCGTCATCGTTGTCCCGTTGATAATCCTCGTCGTCAGGACCCGACCGCCGCAGGCCGAGGGCGTCACCGTCGCGCAAGCGAGCGACGCGTTGCCCGGGTTCGAACTGCGCGAGGCATTCCGCTGCCGCTCATTCTGGATGATTGCCGCGGCGTCGTTCTTCTTCGCCGCTGTGGCGGCAGGTTCCGGATTGCATCTAATCACCTATCTTACGGAGCTCGGCTACACGGCGTCATTCGCGGCCGGCATGATGAGCCTGGTGTACGTGTTCGCGGCCTTTGGCAAGCTCGGCATGGGCCTGCTGGCGGATCGGGTAAGCGCCAGAATCGCGCTGACGTTCAACTTTCTCGCCGCCTGCGTCGGAATGCTGCTGATATTCGGCGCGGCGCGGACGGCCGTGCTGGTCCCGTTTGTGCTGATCTTCGGCACGTCGCTGGGCGCGCCATTGGTGCTGGTCCCGATGCTGGTGGCGGAGTCGCTGGGGCTCAAGCGTTTCGGCTCGATCGGCGGCATCGTCGGCATCTTCAACACGCTCGGCGCCTTCGTCGGCCCGGTCGGCGCGGGCAAAATTTACGATCTGACCGGCAGCTATGTGCCCGCCTTCGAGGTATTCGTCGTGATGTGCCTGGTCGGCGCGGCTGTGTCCTATTCGTGCCGCTCGTTCGAATCCGAGCAAGCCCGCCAGCCCGCAGCACCCATCCCCGCCACGGCATAGACCGGGCCCTGCGGTTTACGGCGTGCGCGGAAGACTGCTGTCGGGCATCGGGGTGGGGCGTTTGAAGAAAAGACGGAACAGCGCGCCTTTGCCCATCGCGAGTTCGACTTCTTGCATCGCGAGGTACGTGAAGACGACCATGCTGACGAGCAGGACCAGGCCCATGAAGCGGTCGAAGTTGGCGTTGGCAATCAGATTGGAGACCGCTTCTCCGAGACTGCCGGCCTTGCGATAAGCCTCGAAAATCTTCTCCCCAATTCCGATCACGATTACGACAATCGCATAGAGAAGAGTCTTTGCGGCAACCACCACGATGCGGCGATGAGTGCTGTCCGCGCGGCGGCTCGATTCCGCCCAGTCCAGGAGCGCAATCACCTTTCCGATGATCAGTGCCGAGATGGCAGCCTTGGTGAAAGCGGAAAACTCGATCGCGTATTGCGCAACGAACAGCTTGAACAATACGCCGATCAGCAGAAAGGCGGTGAAGAAGAAAAAGATCGGCGGAGCCATCTCGTGGTACAGGCCGATTAACTTTCGTTTGATCGATTGCACAGTTACTCCCGCCGCTATTGCAGGAAGCCTACATACAAAAAATTGGACCTTGGTCCAAACGAGTCGGGCGACTTGAGATCTAACGTTCGGCCGTCGGATCTACTATTCGGAGACCCGAAAAATATCGACGGTAGAAGCCCCTATCGCGGGTAAGCAGACGGTCGGCGGTGATCACTTCGGCCTGCGAAGCTGCGCCATCAGGGCGTTAGTGTTGAGCGTCATGCCGAGGCATCCGAACACTTCGCTAACCGGATCGACGCCGACGCCTTTGACTGCGATCAGTCTTCCGTGCTCCTCGGTGAACTCGAGTACCATACCGGGCTTAATTCCCAGCCTTTCGCGTAGCTGTTTCGGAATAGTAACCTGGCCGCGCTCGGCAAAGCGCGCTTTCATACTCTTCATGTATGAAAGTATGACCGACCCTTACGGATCATTAAACCGACTCCATACCTTCGACGAGAATCAGTTACGGACGAGCGCGAGGATCGAGCGGACCTTGGCGCCGATGTCCGGCGCATTCACGACGTCGGTGATGATCGCGACGGCGTCTGCGCCTGCCGTGAGCGTTTCCGCGACGCGAGCTTCGGTGATCCCGCCGATCGCGACGATCGGAAGCTTAACGGCGGCGCGTACGGCGCGAAGATTGTCGAGGCCCATCCCTGCCGGGTTGTTGCGCAGGCCCCCGGGATACATCGGGCCGAACCCGATGTAATCCGTGCCGCCATTTTCAGCCGCGCGCGCCTGTTCGACAGTGTGCGTCGAGATTCCAATCATCATGTTGGGGCCGGCGATTCGGCGCGCGGCCTCGAGCGGAACATCGTCCTGCCCGAGATGCACTCCGTGGGCGCCGGCGAGCATCGCGATATCGACCCGGTCGTTGACGATCAGGATAGCACCGCGCTGGCGGCACATCGCGGCGATGGTGCGAGCCGCCGCCAGGAAATCGCGTCCATGTGCATCCTTCAGCCGCAGCTGCATGATTCGTACGCCGGCCTCGAGCAGAGTCTCGGCGAGCAGGACCGGCTCATGTCCGCCGGCGGGATCGACCATCGCGTAAAAGTGCGAGGGAAGCCGCGTCATCCGGCGGGAAATTTGGTCAGTACGATCTTGTGGTCGGTGATCTTCTTGCGCAGCGTGTTGCGATTGAGCCCCAGCATCCGCGCCGCGCGCACCTGGTTGCCGCCGGCCCTTTTGAGCGCGAGTTCGACCAGCGGGCGTTCGATTTCCGCCACCAGCCGATGGTAGAGATCGCGCGGCTCATCGCCGCCCGGCGAGTCGAACCATCCCGCGATTCGCCCCGAGATGATATCGCCGAGCGTGCCGCCGTCGGCCGCCGCACTCGCTCCGGCGCCGCTAGTGCCAGGGCGCGTTAGCTCGATATCGTCGGCGCGAATCGTCGTGCCCGGCGCCAGCAGAGCGGCACGCATGACGGCATTTTCGAGTTCGCGCACGTTGCCCGGCCATTCTGCGGACTCGAGTTTGGCGCGCGCTTCGGGGCTGATCGTGGTCGCGCGCGCGCCCATCTCCTGCACCGCTTTGGAGACGAAATAGTCGGTCAGCTCGGAAATGTCCTCACGCCGCTCACGCAGCGCCGGCATCTGGATCGGAATCACCCGCAGGCGGAAGTACAGGTCCTCGCGGAATTTCCGCGCGGCCACGAGCGTCTCGAGGTTCTGATTGGTCGCCGCGATCACGCGCGCCTTGAGCTTGAGTGTCTCGACACTGCCGACGCGGTTGAACTCCCGCTCCTGCAGCACGCGCAGCAGTTTGGGCTGCAACTCGACCGGCAAGTCGCCGATTTCGTCGAGGAAGATTGTGCCGGTGTCGGCCATCTCAAATTTGCCGGCCCGCCGCTCGGAAGCGCCGGTGAATGAGCCGCGTTCGTGGCCGAACAACTCGCTCTCGAGCAGGCCGTGCGGGATAGCGGAGCAGTTGACGGCGACGAACGGCGAGCGCCATCGCGCCGATTTGAAATGGATCGCGCGCGCCACCAGCTCTTTGCCGGTGCCGCTTTCGCCGCTGAGCAAAACGGTCGCATCGTTGGTGACGACGCGTCCGATCAGCTTGTACACTTCCTGCATCGCAGAACTGCGGCCGATTATCTCGCCGCCGACTAGCTGGCGATTCACTTCGTCTTTCAAACGGTTGAGATCCGCGGCCTGCGCGCCCACTTCCACCGCGCGCTTGATTGCGGCTGCGACCAGGTCGAGATTCGCGAACGGCTTGGTGAGGTAGTCGTGAGCGCCGCGCTTCATCGCCTCGACGGCGTTATTCATCGTGCTCGCGGCAGTGATCACGATGATCAAAGTGCGGACGCCTTCGCTGTGCGCAGCAGAGAGCACGTCGAGTCCGCCGGTGCCGGGCATGATGATGTCGAGCAGCGCGACGTCGAATCGATTGCTGCGCAGGGCAGCGAGCGCGGCCGCGCTGTCGACTGCCTCGTCGACGCGATGGCCGTCGGCTTCGAGCCGATGCCTCAAAACGAGGCGGATTGCGGGATCGTCGTCGGCGATCAGGATGGCAGCACCGGTGCCCGGCTCCTTCACGCGTTCGGCGAAGTTCTGGTTGGGAGCGCTAACGCCCATGCTCGTGGTGCTCACGGGCTATAATCGTAACAGTAAGCGCGATCTTGTCGCCAATGGGCTGGAAGGGTCGCAAAAATCTCCGCATTGCACGGGGCACCATCTTCAATTCTAGCTGATTGATCGGCCAGAAAAGAGAGCGATCATACAATCCCATGTGGTTATGGAATGCGGGCACTACCAAGGGTAGCTTCGTTCCGTCAAAAATTGTTTTCCCGGAGCGCTATCGTTGTCGCCCAACTGAGTCTTCGTGCGCGACTTTGGGGCGGGAGCGCGAGCGTTCAGCATCTTGGATGTGACCATACCCGATCAGGTAACACGCGGGGCGATTGGGCGTAAGGCTGAACGGTTCATCCCTGAACAGTCGTGGGGAAGACGGCGTGTGAAGAACCGGTACCGGCTTCGCTTACGCGAAGCTGTCCGAGATCCTTCTCTGCGCTCGCGTTGCTCGCTTCGCTCAGGATGACAGGGTGCGCGCGAGCGCGCACAGAATCGAACCCCTACCCCCTTTTTTCGGGCCTGCGCGCGAAGGGGAACCGGATTGTTCGCTGACGAGGTTTTATTGCGGGCGTTTTGCTGATGGCATCATTGGGAGTGTCACCTTGAATGTCATGCCGTCTCTGCCGGGGCCGGCGCCTTTCACGCCTCCGCGCTGCGCCCACAGTCGGCCGCCGTGTAGCGCGATTATTCGCTGGCAGAGTACAAGCCCCAGGCCGGTGCCGGCGGGCTTCGTTGTGAAGAATGGCGTGAACAGTTGCGCCAGCTGATCCTCGGGGATGCCGACGCCGTTGTCGCTGATCTCGACTCGCAGGAACTGGCGGCGTCGCCCTTCGGCGGTCATCCGAAACTCGCGCTCGATTCGCGTATGGAGTTGAATCGCGCCCGACGGACCGATCGCTTCCGTCGCGTTCTTGATCAGGTTTAGAAAAACCCGTTCCAACGCACCCGCGTCTCCCACCACGTCGGGCAGGCTGGGATCGAAATCCTGGTGCACCACGACTCCCTCAGGCGGCTGCGGGAAGAGTCCCGCCATTCGCATCGCCTGATGCAGCACCATGTGTATGTTGACCGGCTCCTGCACCAATCGCTGCGGCCCGCTGACCATCAGCACCTGCTCGACGAGCGAGGCGATCCGATTGACGCCGTCGAGGATGACGCTGCAGTACTGCTGCGCGCGCCCGTCATCGGGAAACATCCCGGCCATCAGCTCGGCGGCGCCCTTGATGCCGGTCAGCGGATTCTTGACCTCGTGGGCGAGCCCGGCGGGCGACAGCCGCAGGCTCAAATCTCCGGTGACGGCAGCCTCGGCCGCGCCTTTCTCGTGCGACAAGTCGTGAAGCAGGATGATGACTCCGCCGGGGCGTCCCTCGGCGTTCAGCAGGGGCGACACCTCGACACGAACCGCCAGCTCGCGGGGCCCGGTGGTCAGCACCGTTTCCATGTCGCCGAGATCGTGGCCGCTCTCGAGGCACGCACCCACCATCCGGCCCAGCCAGTCGTTCTGGCGCACGAGATCGGCCACCGTCGAGGCGCTCACTTGCGACACCCCGAACATCGTCTCGGCGGCTGGATTGACGACTTGGGGCTCCATCGCGGGCGAAAGCACGATGATCGCGTCGGTCAGGCTGTCGATAATGTCGTGCCAGAGATTCAAACTTTTATCCCCGGTCAGGCTGTTCGGGTGGTTCCAACGTAACACAAAGAACTAAGTCGGTTGAAATTGACGTAACGAATATTTCCGCCTCTAGGCGTCAAAATTTGTCAGTATTTGCAAGCACTAATTAAGGAATAGGGCATTCAACATTAGAGTTTTTAATAGGTTATGCACCGCCGACGGGGTTGATCCCGGTCGTATCGGTCGGTACGGTTTACGTCAACTTCTCGGGGGAGAATGCGTAGGACGAAGAATAGCTATCGAGTTTTTATTGCCCTGATGGCGGCCATGGTTGTCGCCGGATGGGCATCGACGCGTGCATTCGCTGAGGATTTCGACGGGGCCGCTCCCTTGGGGGTCGACAGCCAGTCGCCCAGCCTTATCGGCCAAAGCAGCGGTTTCGAGCTCGAGACTCCGGCGGAAGCGGGTGCTCGGCCGGTCACGTCGCCATTCGTGCTTCCGATGCCTCGGCCGGTTCCGCCGTTCCCGATCCTCCTTAACCAGTCTGTCCGTCGCTACGTTTCCGATTTTCTACACGCTCCTGACCAGCTGCAGGATACCTTCGATCGCAGTCACGCCTACCTGCGCGACATGGTCCGGGTACTGCGGAGTTACGGTCTCCCCGACGACCTGGTGTACCTTGCTTTCGCCGAAAGCGAATTTACCAAGCTCGGCAAAGGTCCGTGGCAGTTCAATACCGACACCGCGAAACGCTTCGGCCTCAGAATCGACAACTACGTCGATGAGCGCCGGGACCCCGTAATGTCCACCAAGGCGGCCGCCGAGTACCTGGCCACCTTGCACGACGAAGCGGGAGATGACTGGCCGATGACGCTCGTCGCGTGGAACAACGGCGACAGGGCGATCGATCGCTATTGGTCGCTGCGCGGTCCCAACATGGAGAAGTTTGGCCGCCGGCTCCCGCGACGGACGCGCGGGCTGCTGGGACGTTTCATGGCGGTGGCGTATATCGCGCATCATGCGGACAGCTACGGAATCAGCACGATCAAGCTCGACGAGCCGCCGACGTATCAGATGCTGCCGGTGCTCGGCGGGACTCCTCTGAGCCGGGTCGCCCTCAATCATGGGACCACACTGGAGCGCCTGCACGAGCTCAACCCGGCATTGTTGAGCGACGTCGTTCCTCCAGACGAGCATGAGTACAGCGTCCGCGTCCCGGTGATGGATACCGAGCCTCACGCCGGCGCGCAGCACGTCGAATTTTAAGTTTTCCAGTTCCATCTGAATCCTTGCCGCTCCCTCTTCCTGGGTTCGCAAGATTCTGTGAGGCCATCGAGTCTTCGGCAAAATTTTCCGAGTCAATAATCCCGCATTGCGCCGCCAGGATTAACCGGCAACCCGTTCCCGCTCTTATTTCCCGGCACATCAATTGCGATGATGGGTATCATGAAGAAAACCATCATCAATATCAGGAGCGCTTTGATAGCGGGATTTATCGGCGTGGCGGCAGTAAGTTTGATCGGCTGTTACGACACCGAGACGGCTGCATACAATCCGCCAGTTAAGGTCGTCCACGAGCCAACGGCGTTGACTACGGTGCCGGCGACCGCGAACTCGACGACAGTCACAACGCAGTACGGTAACGGCACAGTACAGAAGCAGACAACGACCGATTACAACCCGCCGTACACCGCGTGGGGACCTCCGTATAAGACAACGGTCGTACCCGCACCGGTAGCACCCGCGCCGTCAGTCACGACCACGCGTACGACGACTACTACTGACGAGTAGACGACGATCGCGCGGACTCGTGGAGCAGCGGGCAGAGCTGCTGACGCGCGGTTCAATCGCGAGCGAAAGCCGCGTATCCTTGCTTTCGCATGATTAGCGCGGACCAGGCTCTGCAAATCGTCCTCGAAAACGTGACTCGACTCGGCGTCGAGCGGATTCCAATCCTCGAGGCTTTGGGCCGCGTGCTCGCCGAAGAGATCAAGTCGTCGCGCGACATCCCCGGCTTCGACAACTCCGCGATGGACGGCTACGCCGTACGTGCCGCGGACCTCGCGAAGGCGTCGGAGGCGAGTCCGGTCAAATTGAAAGTCGTCGAGACCGTGGGCGCCGGCGCGATGCCGACGCGCCGCCTCAACGCCGGCGAGGCCGCACGCACGATGACGGGGGCGCCGATAGCCGAGGGCGCGGATGCGATCGTACCGGTCGAGCGGACGCGCGGCGGAGGCGACCAGGTCGAGGTTCTCGTCTCGGTCGAGCGAGGCGTTTTCATCCGGCCGCGCGCCGAGGATTTACGACTCGGCGAACTCGTGATGTCCGCGGGCAAGACGCTGACGCCGGCGGACCTTGGGATGCTGGCGTCGGTGAATCGCGCGATGGTCGAAGTCGTTCGACGCCCGCGCGTCGCGATCGTTGCGACCGGGGACGAGATCGTTGACGTCGATCAAGTGCCGACCGGCGCGCAGGTCGTCAATTCCAGCGCCTACGCGCTCGCTGGCGCAATTCGCGAGGCCGGCGCCGAAGCCGTAATCCTCAAGGTGGCGCGCGACGACGCGCGTGAGATTCGCGAGCGGCTGGCCGAGGCGATGACCTTCGACGCGGTGCTATCGACCGGCGGCGTGTCGGTGGGCCAGTTCGATCACGTCAAAGGCGCACTCGACGAGCTCGGGATGCGCCAGCTTTTTCACGGCGTTGCGCAGAAGCCGGGGCGTCCGCTGAAGTTCGGCACCGTCGGCTACCGCCCGATATTCGGCTTGCCGGGAAATCCAGTGTCCACCCTCGTATGCTTCTATCTGTACGCGCGCTCCGCGATCCTCAAGATGAGTGGGCGGCGGCACGTCGGTCTGCCGCGAGTGCGGGCGCGATGCGCCGTAGATATCAAGGTCAGCAAGGACCTGACCGAGTTCGTGCGGGTCAAGCTCGAGCGCGATGGCGACGGCTGGCTCGCGACGCCAACAGGCAACCAGGGCTCGGGAATTCTAAGCTCGCTGTCGCGCGCCGACGGTTTGCTGATCGGTCCCTCAACTGAAACCCTGATGAAGGCTGGCGCTCAGGCGACGGTGTTGCTCCTGGGAGCGGACGGTGGGACAGGCGCGGATACGGCAGACGAACTATTCGAGGGCCGGACCCACAACCAATGAATCACGATCGTCGCGACCGCCCCGAAAATTGCGGCGCCGATTATCACTGCCGAGAGCCTGAGCTGTAGTTTGAGGATGTTAAAGGGCAGCAGGTAGAACGTGACCATATCGATCTGAAAGTTCGCGTAAAGGACGTACAGCACCCAGAGGATCACGATCGTGCCGATGATGAATTTAGGGTTCTTGGCAAATGCGGGCATCGCTGGCGATCCTCCTGACGGGCGATGAGAAAAGCTTGGCGGCTGATATAGCGATTGTCAACGCAGTCGGGCGCAGCGCGAGTTGTGCGCCCGTCGGGCTTCACGAGCGAAGGTTAGAGGGATGGCGACGCGTTATCGCGTAGGCAACGGATTCGATTTTCATCCGCTCGAAGCGGGCCGGCGGCTCGTCCTCGGTGGCGTCGAGATCAAGCACGAGAAGGGGCTGCGCGGGCATTCGGACGCGGATGTCGCGGCGCACGCGCTGGCCAACGCGATCCTCGGCGCGATCGGCGCCGGCGACCTTGGCCGTCACTTCCCCGACAATGATCTGCGTTACAAAAACGCCGACTCGATCGCGTTGCTGACGGTCGTCTGGAAAGAAGCGAGCGATCAAGGATGGAGGCTGGGCAACGCCGACCTGACAATTTTCGCCGAAGCACCAAAGCTGAAGCCGCATCTCGACGCGATGCGCGAACGACTTGCCGCCGCACTAAGCGCGGATCAATCGCGCGTCAACGTGAAAGCGTCAAGCCCCGAAGGCCTCGGCGCGCTCGGCCGCGGCGACGGCATGGCAGCAGCAGCAATAGTAATGCTCGAAGGGGATTAAGAATTACCTCGCCCGTTACTTTACGGAAGAGGAGGCCGACCGCAACGCGGTCGGTAGGTGAGGGTTCTGCGGCTAGCGCACCACCCTACTGATCATCGTCGTCAGAGCCGTCGTCACCCAAATCGCCGCCGCTCTCGATCTCCTCGACCGCTTGATCGAACTCGGGGCCGCTGAACTCGTCGCCCATCTCCTGGCCCATCCGCTTCATCATCCGCGCGACGCTCTTGGGATCGTTCTCGTCGATATCGCCCATCCGCGACGGGTCCGCGAGCGACTCCATTCGCGATTCCTCGCTCCGCGGCATCGCGAACCGTGACATCAGGCGGTTCATTTTTTTTCCGCCGCAATGCGCGCAGACCACCTCGACCTTTTCACTGACGCGGGTGGTCAGCACGCTGGTCGTCCTGCGGCACTTATCGCAACGATATTCGTAGATCGGCATATCAACTTATTTTATCCACGGTCGATGCGGATTTCACGGAAATTTAATTTTACTCTTTGATCCCTAATAACGCTCGCGCGTTCGCCGTTGTCGCTGCCGCGATTTCTTCGAATGTAGTGCATCGCAGATGCGCAATCGCGGCGACCACTTCCTTGATCATTGCCGGCTCGGTCAAGCGTCCCGCGAACTGGCCGCCGTATGGCCACGGTCCGTCGGTCTCGACGAGCATCCTGTTCGCCGGCAGCATCCGTGCGAGATCCTGATCGCGCTCGCGATACGCGACTTCGGGCGAGAGCGAAATAAAGTAGCCGGCGTCGATGATTGCGCGGGTCGTCTGTTCGTCGGACTTGTGCCAATGAAAGACAGCGCGCGTCACTCGCGCCGCGCGGATTATCGCGAGCGCCTCGCCGGCGCGTTCGTGCGGCGCATGCAGTATAAGCGGCAGATCGAGCGCAACTGCGGCCTGCGCGAAGCGTGCGAGCGTCAACTTCGCCGCGTCCGACACGTCGGCATCACGCGCGCGATTGCCGTACCATGGCAGTCCTACTTCACCCACCGCGCAGATCGAGTCCCGCTCGCGCGCGATCATCTCGAGCACCTCGAGCGCGTCCTTTTCGCTATGTTCAAGTCGCTCGGGATGGAATCCTAATGCCGGAAAAATGATGCGCGGATATTTTCGCCCCAGCTCGAGCACTTTGCGATTAGACGCCGGACCCACTCCCGGCACGACCATCGCCGACACTCCCGCATCCTGTCCACGCTTGATTGCGCCGGAAGGGTCGGGATACTGGTCAGCGTCGAGATGAACGTGGCTGTCGATCATTTCATCCGTATAGCAGGCATACGACGCGGCCGCATTGTAACGCGCGTGCTGCGATGAGTGATCTTCGTCTGATGTGGCGGAACACGCGGATGGTCGTGTTGTGCGCGATTTCCGCCGCCCTCTACGCGGCAGTGCTGGTGCCGTTCAAGGTCGTCCCTCTCATTCCCGGCGTCACCGAACTTCGTCCCGCCAACGCGATTCCAGTGGTCTGCTCGTTCCTGTTTGGTCCCGCGGCCGCGTGGGGTTCCGCTATCGGAAATATGATCGGCGATTTTTTCGGCGGCGTATCGCCGGGCGACATTTTTGGATTCTTCGCGAACCTGGCCTACGGATGGATTCCGTACAAGGTCTGGGAATTGATCGGACGCGGCCAGAGTCCCGTCAGCCGCTCACCGCTCGGGATTCTCAAGTATGTCGTCGCATGCCTTGCCGCGAGCGTGCTCTGTGCCGATTTGGTGGGATGGGCCGACAACGTGCTCGTCATCCGGCCGTTCGTTATGCTCGGCAACGTGATCATCTTCAACAACATGGTGTCGGCGCTTGCGCTCTCGCCGTTCATCCTGGCCGCCGTTTATCCGCGGGTCAAAAGAGGCCGGATGCTTTACAATGACGTGATGCCTGAGGTGAAGCTGAAGCCGGTGGGAATTCGAGCCTTCGGTTTCGCCCTGCTGATAGTGGGCGAGACGGGAGCGTGGATTTTTGGAAATCTGCTTTCGACCGGATACTGGGCGCCGAAGTTTCTGCCGGCGTGGATGAATGTCGCACCGTACGATAAACCCGTCGCCATAATTGTCGGACCCTTTCTGCTGCTGGCGTTCGCGGGCCTGTTCATGATGTGAAGACCGAAGCGCAAATTGCTTCAGAGACTCCAGTCCGGCACGCGATTTCCGTCCAGAGAGTTACGTTCACTTATCACGGCGGCGACCGGCCCGCGCTGCGGGCGGTAAGCCTCGCGCAATCCGCCGGTGAGATGATCGGCGTGATGGGCGCGTCGGGGGCGGGCAAATCGACGCTCGCGAAATGCCTCAATCGCATCGTGCCGGAGTTCGAGGACGGCGACTTCCACGGCGCGATCCGCATCACAGGCGAGTCGATCGAGCATCTACGCGTCTGCGAAGTCGCGCCGAAAGTCGGCATGGTCTTCCAGGACTTCGAGTCGCAGTTGTTTTCGACCAACGTCGCGCACGAAGTCGCGTTCGCGATGGAGCAAGTCGGCATGGACCGCGCCGAAATGGATCGGCGGATCATGCCCGCGCTGGAAGCGGTCGGGCTGCGCGGCTTCGAGCATCGCGATCCGATGTCGCTCTCTGGTGGTGAGAAGCAGCGCCTGGCGATCGCGTCGGTGCTGGCGTTGCGCCCGTCGGTAATTGTCCTCGACGAGCCGACCACCGATCTCGATCCCGAGGGCAGGGCAGAAGTTTTCGAGTTAATTGCCCGGCTGCGCGCACAAGGCTTGAGTCTCATTGTAGTCGAACATGAATCCGAGGAGCTGCGCGCCGCCGATCGGATAGTCGTTTTGCGCGAAGGAGAAGTCGCGGCGGACGGTCCACCTGCTGAAGTATTTTCGCGCACGGAGATGCTCAGGGGATGCGGCGTCCGCCCGCCCGGACTGGGTCACGCGCTCGAGCTGCTCGGAATCGCCGCACAGCCGAAAAGCGTCGAGCAGGCTTACGACGCAATCGTGCGTGCGTATCCGAATGTCGCCGCGACCACCTACAAGAACATTGCCACGTCGCGCGAATCCGCGGAGTCGAAGCCGGCTGGAAATACCGACACCGCCCCGGCCTTTGTTGCAATCGAGAATGTGAGCTTCAGCTACGCAGGCGGACCGCGCGTGCTCGACTCGATCGATCTCAAAGTCCAAGCCGGAGAATTCCTGGCGATTGTCGGGCAAAACGGTTCAGGCAAAACCACGCTGGCCAAGCATATCGTCGGGCTGCTCCAGCCTGCCTCGGGCCGCGTGACGATCGACGGCAAGTATCGCTCGCAGATGCGCGCGGCGGAGACAGCGCGCGAGGTCGCGTACGTTTTCCAGAATCCGGACCATCAGATCTTCTCCGCCACGGTCGAAGAGGAAGTGGCGTTCGGCCCGCGCAATTTTGGTTTGCCAGCCGACGAGATTCGCCGTCGATGCGACGAAGCGCTCGAAGCGGTGGGGCTGCAGGACGAGCGTCAGGGCGACCCGTTCCTGCTCAGCAAGGGCGAGCGCCAGCGCCTGGCGGTTGCGAGCGTGCTGGTGCTGAGGCCGCGGATGCTGATTCTCGACGAACCGACCACCGGGCTGGACCATCGCGAGCAACTCCGGATGATGGCGTTGGTGCGCGACCTCAATCGGGCCGGAATCGCGATCGTGATCATCACGCATACGCCGTGGCTGGTGGCCGAGTACGCGCGGCGCGTCGTGCTGCTGCGCAAGGGCGTCAAGATTTTCGACGGCGGCGTGCGCGAGTTTTTCATGCAGGAGGAGCTGCTGCGGTCGTCGTCATTTCGAGCGCCGGAAATCACCGAGTTGAGCCGCCGCTTCGGCACGCTGGCGTTGACCACGGACGAATTCGTCGCGTGGGTGAAGGGAGTGAAGGAACGCGCCTGATGCCGATCTATCTGTACATCGATCGCGGCACGTTTGTTCATCGGCTGCATCCGACGGTCAAGGTGTTCGCGCTCTTCATCATGTTCTGGTCGGTGTACTGGGTGGACAACCCGATAGTGATGCTGTTCCCGATCGGGGTGCTGATGCTGTGGATCGCGCAGCTTACCGATTCGTGGCCGAATTTCTATCGGCTGCGCTGGCTGTTCGTAATTCTTATTTTCACGACGACGCTCATGTGGATGGTTTTCTACCAGCGCGGAGTCCCACTGTTCACGTTGACGCTCTTTCATCTCGCACCGCATTCGATTCGACTCCCGCTTGGCCCTTACTCGCGCGTGCTCCACTGGGGCGGGCATCCGGTGAAGCTTGTTGTCACATGGCTTTCGATCAAGTTCGGCATCGGGCGCGGAATCAAGCTGGCGGAGTTGCTGGCGGCGTCGGTGCTGTTTCTTTCGACCACCAAGATCGAAGAGTTCACCTACGGGCTGCAGCGGATGCGAGTGCCTTATCGCGTCAGCTTCGCGATCTCGCTCTCATTCCGGTTAGTCCCGCTGTTCATTGACTCTGCAGTTACGATCGTCGATGCGCAGACGCTGCGTGGCTACGATTTCAACAAGGGCGGGCCGCTTGAGCGGGTGCGGCGCTACGTGCCGGTCGTGATCCCGGTTTTCATCGGCGCGCTGCGCAAGGCGAACAACATGGCGATGGCTCTGGAAGCGCGCGGCTTCGGATTCAGTCATGAGCCGACGACGTTCATCGAGTACCCGGTGACGCCCGCGGATATTATTGCGTTTGCGTTCCTGATCGGGCTCGGCACGCTATATTTCATGTTTTACTGGACGGGGCTGGGCGGAATCGGTCCGGTCAAGTAGCGTACAACCTGGCCGATGCGTACTATCGGCCAATAAAATCGAAGACATTGCGGGGAAGTGTAATGACCGTCAAATCGGAGCTTTTGAAAAAACCGATCGAACACGTCGATATCACGCGCGAGAGTGTCGTGGCGATCGTCGAGGCGATGGGACAAATGGCGTATAGCGCCCGCGACCTGCATCGCGCAGCGACGATTTACGATCTAATGCTGCGTGATCGCGACTGCGGCGTGATTCTGTGCCTGGCGGGTTCGCTTATCAGCGCGGGGTTGAAGCGCGTCTTCGCCGACATGATTCGCAATCACATGGTTGATGCGATCGTCAGCACCGGCGCGAATATCGTCGATCAGGATTTCTTCGAGGCGCTCGGTTTCAAGCACTATATGGCCGAGGACCGCTTCAAGTACGGGCTCGACGACGACAAGCTGCGCGAGCTGCATATCGATCGTATTTACGACACGCTAATCGACGAAGATGAACTGCGCGTGTGCGACGAGACGACGCAGAAAATCGCCGACAGCCTTGAGCCGCGGCCGTATTCCTCGCGCGAGTTCGTCGGCGAGATGGGCAAGTACCTGGCCGAAACGGGAGCGAAAACAGGCGCCAGCATCGTGCTCGAGGCATATCGCGAGGAAGTGCCGATTTTCTGCCCGGCCTTCAGCGACTGCTCGGCGGGATTCGGACTCGTCGCGCATCAGGCGGCTCGTCACGGAAAACCCAAGGTGTCGATCGACAGCGCCAAGGATTTTTACGAGCTGACGCGCCTCAAGGTAAAGAACGAGACCACCGGCCTGTTCATGATTGGCGGCGGCGTGCCGAAAAATTTCGCGCAGGATATCGTGGTCGCGGCCGAAGTGCTGGGGCATGACGTGCCGATGCATAAGTACGCGATCCAGATCACGGTGGCCGATGTGCGTGACGGCGCGCTCTCGGGCAGCACGCTCAAAGAGGCAAGCAGCTGGGGCAAGGTGGATACGACCTACGAGCAGATGGTGTACTGCGAGGCGACGATCGCCGTGCCGCTAATCGTAGGCTACGCGTATCACAAGCGCGGCTGGGAAGGTCGCGCGTCGCGCAAGTGGAGCTCGGCGCTGGATAAGGATCAAGTGTAGGTAGAAGGGCGATCAGGCGCCTCGCTCTACGGGTAGCTGCGCGTCTTTCCATTCGAGCATGCCGCCTTTCAGGTTCCAGACGTGCTCGAAGCCGAGGCCGGTGAGGATCGCGGCGGCCGTGGCGCTGCGGACTCCGACGCGGCAGATCGCGACGATGTCACAAGTCTTCGCATTTGCAAGCTCTTCCGTCCGTTCGGGCAGTTCCTTCAACGGGATCAGGCGAGCGCCCGCAATATGACCCAGCTCTCCGCGGTACTCATCTTCCTCGCGCACGTCGATTAGCATCGGCGGATTCGAGCTCGCGAGTCGATCGCGCAGCTCCGCTGTGCTCAACAGACGCACCTGGTTGAGTTGCGCGAGCGTCGGGAACTTGAGCGCGCTCGCGTCGAGGTCGGATTCATTCGGTTGCAGCGACTCCTGGATGCCGTCGGGCAGCGGCAAGCCGAGGTTATTCATCAGCTTGATGTAGTCGTCGCGAGTCTTGCCGGCCAGCCGCGGATTCGAGTGCTTCTCCTCTCCTATAGTTGATTGCGTGTGCCCTCGATAATCGTGCGCGGGGAAAACCAGGATCTCATCGGGGAGAGTGAACAGCTTGCGCGTTATCGAATCGTACTGGATGCCCGGGTCGCCGCCCGCGAAATCGGCGCGACCGGTGCCGTGGATGAACAAAACGTCGCCGGTGAAGACGCGGTCCTTCGCGAGAATGCTAATCGAATCCGGAGTGTGGCCCGGAGTATGGAACACGCGAAGTTCCTCGCCGCCGACCTTCAGCGTTTGGCCGTCTTCGACGTGGATGCCGACGTGCGGCGCCGGCGCAAGACGATGCATCGCGACTGGCGCATCGGCCAGCACGCCCAACTCCATCGCGCCGCTGCGATGATCGGCATGAGTGTGGGTGTCGATGATCAAGTCGAGGCGCAATCCATGATAGGCGAGGACCGCCAGGTAGCGCTCGACCTTGTCGCGCAGGGGATCGATAATGGCGGCCCTGCGAGTCGATTCCGAGATCGCCAGGTAGGTCTTGCACTTGCCGTGATTGAGTTCGCGAAAGATCACTTGTGCTGTTACCTCATCGCCACAGCTTTTTTCTTCACGGACTCGTGAACCTTACCATCACGGTCAGACCAAGTCTCGACCGCGGAACGGGCACCGCGTTGGTGGTGGCGATTTTGCGGGATCAGGCCTGCCGTGCTAATTAACACGGCTCATTCTGGCTTATCTCTTCAGAAGGATTATGCGATGTTGTTCGTGATTATCGGCCATGACGGACCCGACGGCGCGGCGCTGCGGCCGAAGGTGCGGCCGGCTCATCTCGAGAATCTTCAGCCGCTCGTTCGAGCCGGCAAGGTTAAGATAGCGGGGCCATTCACCGACGGCACTGGCAGTCTTATTATCGTAGATATGGAAAGTGAGGCGGAAGCGATCGCGTTTGCGAACAGCGATCCGTATACGACGAGCGGCGTGTTCGCGCGCGTCGAGGTGAAGCCGTTCCGGCAGGTGTTTCCCGAGTGAGATGCGATTCTCGATCGCAGAACCCTCACCTACCGGCCGCTGCGCGTCCGGCCGCCTCTCCCGTAAAATAACGGGCGAGGTAATTCGAAGGAAAAAGGAATGGCGGGAGCTTTATCCAGTTTAAAGATCGTTGAAGTGGGCGAGATGGTGTCCGCGCCCTATTGCAGCAAGCTGCTGGCCGACCTCGGCGCCGAGGTCGTCAAGATCGAGCGGCCGGGCGTTGGCGATCGTGCGCGGACGCGCGGGCCGTTTCCCGGCGACAAACCGAATCCCGAAACCAGCGGACTGTACCTTTATCTCAACACCAACAAGCGCGGCGTCACGCTCGATATCACGCAGCCCGAGGGCTTCGAGATCCTGGAGAATCTGGTCGCGGGCGCCGACATCCTGATTCACAACGTCACGCCGCCCGAGATGGATCGCGTCGGGCTCACTTACGAGCGGATGCGGCGCGCGAATCCGAAACTGATCATGACGTCGATACTGCCGTTCGGACTGACGGGGCCGTATCGCGACTACCGTGCCGAGGATTTGACGATCTGGTGCGCCGGCGGCGTCTGCGTGCTGAACGGCGGCGGCCCGGAGCATCCGGAGTTGCCACCGCTCAAGACCGCGGGACATCAGGCGGGCTACCAGGGCGGAGTGCATGGCGCGACCGCCACGGTCGCGGCCGCATTCGCACAGCTTCAAGACGGCGCGGGGCAGCATATCGAGGTCTCGGTGCAGGAATCGATCACGTCGATGCTCGAGATGACGTTCGAGTACTGGCCGTACATGAAGATGGTCGCGACGCGCCTGGGGCAGAAACCGCTGCAGCCGGTCGAGACGATGCAGTGCAAGGACGGGTACATTTATTTGTGCTGCATCGAGGAGCATCAGTGGCGCAATTTCGTTGAAATCATGGGAAATCCCGAATGGGCGGACATGGAGATCTTCAAGGATCGTTTGGTGCGCGCGCTGAATTGGGACGCACTCAAACCGATGCTCGAAGAATGGGTCAGCCAGCAGACGGTGCTGGATTTGTATCGCAAGGCGCAGGCCAAGCGGGTGCCCTTTGCGCCGGTGTCGACCATGGGCGACCTGCTCAACTCGGAGCATCTGAAGGCGCGCGGATTTTTCGTCGAGATCGCGCAGCCGGTCGCGGGCAAGCATAAGTATCCGGGCGCGCCGCTCAAGTACGGGCGCACGCCGTGGGAGATTCGGCGCCCCGCGCCGACGCTCGGGCAGCACAACGCGGAAGTTTTCGGCAAGCAGCTCGGGCTCTCGCAGGCGCGGCTCGGCGAACTCAAGCGCAAGGGTGTGATTTAGAAATGGCGAAGCCTCCTCTGTCGGGAATTCGAATTTGCGATTTCACTTGGGTTTGGGCGGGACCGTACTGCACGCTGCAGCTGGCTCATCTTGGAGCCGAGGTGATCAGGATTGAGACCAAAACGCGGCCGTGCGTGACCCGGCAGTTGCCGCCGTGGCCGGACGGCGTCTTCAACAGCATCAACAAGTCCGGCTACTTCAACCAATACAACCAGGGCAAGAAATCGCTGTCGCTGAATTTCAAGCATCCCGAGGCGAAGGAAGCGGCGTGGCGGCTGATCAAGCAGAGCGACGTAGTGATTAACAACTTCGCGGCCGGCGTGCTCGAGAAGATGGGATTCGGCTACGAAGCGGTGAAGAAGGTAAATCCAAATGTAGTAATGATTACTCTGTCGGGTTACGGCGACACCGGACCGTACAAGGACTACGTGGCGTACGGACCCGCGCAGGTTCCATTGTCAGGATTGTCAGCGCTGACTGGCTATAAGGGATTTCCGCCGATGCACGCGGGATTCAGCTACGCGGACCCCAACGCGGGAGTTCATGGCGCGTTCGCGATAATCAGCGCGCTGTTCCATCGCGCGAAAACGGGCGAGGGACAGTATATCGACATGAGCCAGTGGGAATGCGCGATGGACCTGCTGGCAGAAGGGATTTTGGAATACACGATGAACGGGCGCGAGCCGGAGCGAGTGGGGAATCGCGATCCGCAAATCGCACCGCACGGACTGTTCAAGTGCCTCGATCTGCCGGAGAAAATCCTGGACGTCACGATCGATCAATGGGTCGCGATAGTATGCGCCAATGATGCGGAGTGGGCTCGACTGGCTAAAGCAATAGGTACGCCGGAACTAGCTAATGACCCGCGGTTCAAAACTCTCGCGGCGCGCAAACAGAACGAAGACGCACTCGAAGCAATAGTCAGTGAGTATACAGCGACGCGGAAGGTCGCGGATGTCGTAAAAACCCTGCAAGCGGCGGGTGTCGCGGCTGGCGCATGCGCAGATAGCAAGTACGTATCGGAGGATCCGCATCTTACAGAGCGCGAGTACTTCGTCTATCGCGAGCATCCCGAAGTGGGAAAACGGCAGCATTGCGGAATCCCGTGGCGGATGAGCGGCACCCCGTGCGAAGTGAAAGCGGCGGCTCCCGTGCTCGGGCAGCATACCAATGAGGTGATGACGGGACTGCTTGGCTACACCGCTGCGGAGGTCGAGGCGCTGCGCGCGAAGGGGGCGTTGGACTAGAGGTTCAAATCCCAATGCGCACACTGAAAGTTTTGGTCGACGGGCTGGCGTTTCCTGAAGGGCCGCGATGGTACGATGGAAAGTTCTATTTCTCCGACATGCACGCACATCAGGTGGTCGCGGTCGATATGGCGGGTAAGCGAGAGGTCGTTTGCGAGGTGCCGACACGGCCGTCGGGACTGGGATGGCTGCCGGACGGCCGGATGCTCGTGGTGTCGATGACGGATCGAAAACTGATGCGTTTGGATCGCGACGGGCTGAAGATGACCGCGGATATGACCAAGCTCGCGCCGTTCGATTGCAACGACATGGTGGTCGATGCGCGCGGTCGCGCATACGTCGGCAACTTCGGATTCGATCTGCACAAGAACGAGACTCCGCGCGGGACGACGCTGGTGATGGCCGCGCCGGACGGCGGCGCACGCGTCGTGGCCGAGGAGATGATGTTCCCCAATGGGATGGTGATCACGGCGGATGGGAAGGCGCTGATAGTCGGCGAGACGTTCGGGCGGCGTTTGACGGCGTTCGATATCGCCGCGGACGGATCGCTCGCCAATCGGCGCGTATGGGCGGATTTGGGACAAAGCCTGCCGGACGGAATTTGCCTCGATGCCGAAAATGCAATCTGGGTGGCGTGTCCGACGTCGTCGGAAGTGATTCGGGTGAAGCAGGGCGGCGAGGTTGTCGAGCGGATCAAGGTGGAGACGGATGCGTTCGCATGCATGCTTGGCGGTCCCGACGGCCGCACGCTGTTTGTCGCGACTGCGCCGAATTCCGATCCCGAGAAATGTCGCGCGACGCGAGGCGGACGAATCGAGACGACGCAAGTCGAGGTCCCGCGCGCGGGACTGCCATGACAGCGGGCTACTGGCGTGAGCGGCCTCTGCGTGGCGTAATGGATTGCGATGGGCGCTAACGGCAACGGCGACAATTTTCGCGCGCGGCGCAAGCGCATGCTCGACGCGATCGCGCCGGGCGCAACTGCGATCCTGCCGAGCGCGCCGATCGCAGTTCGCTCAGGCGACGTCGAGTTCGTTTATCGGCAGGACAGTGACTTCTATTACCTGACGGGATTCGCGGAGCCCGAATCGGTCGCCGCGCTCTCTCCCGGGCATCCGGACGGCGAGTTCGTGCTGTTCGTGCGTCCGCGCGACAAGGAGCGCGAGACCTGGACGGGCAGGCGCGCTGGAATCGAGGGCGCAATTATCGAGTACGGGGCCGACAAGGCCTACGTGATCGACGAGCTCGAAAAAATTCTGCCGCGCTATCTGGAAAAGAGCGACCGCGTGCATTACCCGCTCGGGCTGAACGAAAAAATGGATGAGCGGGTGCTGAAACTGATTCGATGGGCGCAGGCGATGCGGCCGCGAATCGGAGTGGGGCCGTCATCGATAATCGATCCGCGCGAAATTATTCACGAGGCGCGACTAAAGAAGGAGCCGGCGGAACTCGAGGCGATGCGCCGCGCGATGGCGATTTCGGCCGACGCGCACAAGCGCGCGATGATGAAAGCGCGCGGCGGGATGCGCGAGTGGCAGATCGAGGCGGAGGTCGATTACGCGTTTCGCTCGCAGGGCGCAACCGGGCCGAGCTACCCGTCGATCATCGCGTCGGGACCCAATGCGGCGACCCTGCATTACATCAACAACGATCGCGAGATGCGTACGGGCGAGTTGCTGCTAATCGATGCGGGCGCGGAATACGATTTTTACGCAGCCGATATCACGCGCACGTCGCCGATTGGCGCGCGCTTCACTGGTTTGCAGCGCAGCCTGTATGAAGTAGTGCTCGACGCGCAGCTCAAGGCGATCGACACGATCAAACCGGGCGCGCGTTTTGACGATCCGCACGAAGTCGCTCTGCGCGTGCTGGTTGACGGCATGCTTCAGCTCGGAATCCTGCGCGGATCGGCTGACGAGATAATCGAGAAGGGCGCGTACCGGCGCTACTACATGCATCGCACGAGTCACTGGCTCGGGATGGACGTGCACGACGTCGGGCTGTATCGGATGGACGGCGCGTCGCGAGTGCTCGAACCGGGGATGGTGCTTACGGTCGAGCCGGGATTGTACATCGATCCCGACGACGAAGAAGTTTCCGACAGTTTTCGCGGGGTCGGGATTCGAATCGAGGACGACGTGCTGGTAACGCCGGACGGTCACGAAGTGATGACCGCCGCGACGCCCAAGTCGGTCGCCGACGTCGAAGCGCTGACAGCGGCGCAATAGTCACTCCAATACTCACAACCACGAATGGCACGTGCTGCGATCGACGTCACATTCCGACATGCAGTTACCTATTTCGTTTCGGCAATAGAATTCGTCGTTGCCATGTAGCTCGCACGTCTGGTAGTTGCGATTGCACAGGTACTGGCATTTGGTTTTCGCGTAGTCACATCGATTGGCGCATCCCGCGGAAAGCAGAGACGCCAGTCCGGCGCAGGCGAGAATTATTTTCGCGCGCACGGTTGACTAGGGGCGCGAGCGAGTGACCTTACAGTTCGAGCGCGCTGGCGCTGCCCACGATGGTCTTGGTGCCATCGGCCTTGTCGCACCAGACGTCGACTTCAGCGCGTGAGCGTTTGCCCTCGGCCCGACGCTCGACGATCAATCCCTTTGGCCCGGTGAGGTCGTTGCCCCACAACACGTTGACGAGCCGCAGATCCATCTTGCCGCCGTGAAGGAAGCCCAGTCCGAATCGCCGCGTCATCATTTCGGCGACCAGGCACACGGAGAGCATCCCCTGCACGACGATTTCAGGAAATCCCAGCTCGACCGCCTTTTGTTTATTGTTGTGATAGCTGAGCGCCGGCCCTGAAAAAGCCATGCACATGTCTTCGGTGATCTTGCGCATCGGAGCGTCGATGGGATCGCCGCCACGCTCGCCGATTTTGAACGATCGAGAAGAGTCTTTCTCGCGCGCGCGATCGACGACGAACCCCTGCTTGGTCTGTTCGGGCAGCAGAAAGCTCTGGTGAGTGCGGCTGCGCGAGACGATTTGTCCCGACGCGTTGCTGACGAGAACCTCATTCACTACGTATTCGCGATCGCGCTTGACGTAACGATCGACGATCACGGAGCGCGTTGTGAGCCGCTCGCCCACCATCACGGGCGCGAACAGGCTCCATTCCTGGCGCGCGTGGAGGTTGCCGTAGATGTTCGGCAGATACCATCCGAGCGTATGGTAAACGGCGCTGTGAAGAATCAGCGCGGGAGCGACGGGGCCGCCGAGCGGCGCGCGCTCGCGGTACCATGGATTGTCGTCGCCAGTGCCGGCGATATACGTCGCGACCAGATCTGGCGTGATGTCATAGGTGATGCCGCCAAAATCGCGCCCGACGTACACCTCTTTGCGGTCGAAAATTTCGTCAGCCATCGTGGTGTCCTGCGCGCTAATTTTTCTGCTTGGTTTTGATGCGATCGTTGAACTTGGCGGCGTCGATCACAGCGCGTCGATGGGTCCCGGAGCCGACTTGCTCGACATCATCGAACGCGCGCACCGAAAACTCCAGGCGGCGGCCTTCGACCTTGGTCAGTTCGGCTTCAGCGCGGGCACGATGACCGGGCGGCGTCGCCGCAGTGTGACTGACTTCGATCAACATGCCGACCGAGCTTTCACCGGCGTCGAGAAACGGCTTGATGGCTTCGATGGCGGCCTGTTCCATCATCGCGATCATGGTGGGCGTGGATAGAACGGCGGCCAGCGACTCGTCGAGACTGCTCGCCAGGTCTGCGTGCGTGACGGTCTTCGAGTAGCTTCCCTTGCTGCCGACTGGAATTGGTTTCATCGCACTATAGCACTGCCAGCAAAATATGGATGGAAAGAATGAAACAGACCGTCGTTCCGACGGTGAAAAAAATCGTTCGCAACGGTTGCAAGCCATTCAAATACACAATTGTGTGGAGAATCCGCGCGAGGACAAAGATCGTGAAATAGATGAACGCGCCTGCCGGCCAGCATCCGAGCGTCACGTAGATCAATCCGAGAAACAGGAAGATCGGAATGTTCTCCAGGTCGTTGCGCCAGACCATCGCGGCGCGCTTGACGATCGGCGCTTCATCCGGCGCAGGAGCGGTTTGCGCAAAGAAGCTGGCGTCTTCCGGGGTCACGAACGTTTTACTACTCACTCGTCCGATACCCTGAACGACAGAGTTCGCGAACATCTTGAAAAAGAGAATTACGGTTATCAGCGCGTAAAACTGGTACTCGGTCATCGACGGCTATCTCCGTAGGCCCATCGCGTCGAGCTTCTTGACGACCCATTCGACACGATCATTGCCCCAAAATGGTTCGCCATCGACGATGAAAGTCGGCACGCCGAATACACCGTCGCGATCGCCGGCCGCGAATGCGTCGGCTAGCTCGCGCGGACCGTCGTGGAGTGTGTAGCGTTGGAACGCGTCGGCGTCGAGGCCGGATTCCTTCATCACGCCGGCCAGCGCGGCGGCATTTTCAATGTCGAGCTCGCGTTTGAAGAAGCGCTCGAAGACGCGGTCGGAGTAAGGGCGGAAGAGCCCGTGCTTGTCCGCAAACAAGCCCGACATGAGCGACAGTTTCGAGTCGAAGATTTTTTGCGGTCCGCGGATGATCATGCCGCGTTCGTTCGCATGACGCCGCACGTCAAGGTAGAGGTAGCGGACCTTGCGCCAGTCGCGCTCTGTGCGCTCATCGAGTTCGCCGCCAAAGGCGCTGCGGATGTTGAGTTCGTGCGGGATGTAGTGCAGGCGGATGCGATGCGATTCCATGAGCGCGTACGCGGGGTGCATCGCGAGATACGCGAACGGACTCTTGTAGTCGTAGTAGAGCTTGATGGTCAAGAGTTCTTCCGCCATGGATGAGGGTTTAGCATCACGGCGCGAAGACAGAAAGGATTCGAGGGACAAGCCGCAGAACCCTCACCTGCCTCGCTGCGCGAGGCCGCCTCTCCCGTGAAGTAACAGGCGAGGTAATCAGCTATTCGGTGCCTGCGTTGCGTTTGAGGTATTCGAGGATCGCTTGGCGTTCGTCGGTAGTCAGCGGGGTCTGTCCTGCGGCTTGCATTTTCACTTCCATCATCGTGACCTGCGTGTCCCACATCGCGGCCGTCATTTCATGGGGATTGTATGGCACGTGGCAATTCCCGCATCGCGTGATGTAGACCTGCGCCGCCGGACTTGTCGCGTCGGGGAGCGCGTGCGGTTTGCATGCTGAGGCGAGTATTCCGAGGAACGCGAGAACGAAAGCAGCGCGATGGATCTTGTCAGTCGCGCGGTATGCGCGCATCAGAAAACCGGACGGCAAGTTCTTTGCGGAGCGAGGCGATGAGCGCGCTGCGGTCATTTTCGTCAAGCATCACCTTTCGTTCGGATTCGGCGCGCAGCCAGATTGGCCCGCGTTTCATTGCGGCGGATTCATTCACGTCGCGTGGCAGCAAATGCCAGTGCACGTGCGGTTCCGAGTTGCCCAGGCATTCGTAGTTCATCTTCCACGGCTTGACGACCTCGGCGATGGCCTCGGCTGACAGCCGCATCTCGTCGAACAGCAGGCGGGCGTCATCGTCAGGCATCAGGTACAGCTCGGTCGCGTGGATCTTCGCCAACAGCACGCAATAGCCGCGGTAGAATTGCTGATCGCCGAGGATCACGTAGCAGCTTTTCAGCTCCGCGATAAAATCGCGGAAGGTGCCCGCCTTGATCCGATCGATCATCGCGCAGATTCCGCAAGATGGCGTGGACGCGGGATTGCCGGACGTCATGGAGTACCTGCGGCGGCATCCTCGGCCGGGACCTGGACGAGCTTGATTCTTGCACCCTTGAGAATGTCGGCGACGGTGTGGAGCTTGTACGGCCGCGCGTAGTACACGGTGCGGACGCCGGTGTTGATGAGCACCTTGAGGCAGTGGATGCATGGCGTATGAGTGACGTAGATATCGGCGTCGCGAATCGCGGCGCCGTTACGAGCCGCTTGCGAGATCGCGTTGATCTCGGCGTGGATGGTGCGATAGCAATTCTGCTCGATTTCACCGTCGGGCGTGCGCGATTCGTAGATGAGGCATCCGACTTCGGTGCAATGGGGCAATCCCGCCGGCGAGCCGTTGTAGCCCGTCGCCAGAATGCTGCGGTCGCGGACAATCACGGCGCCGACCTTGGCGCGCAGGCAAGTCGAGCGCTCGGCGACCTCGCGCGTAATCGTCATGAAGTAGTGGTCCCAACTCGGGCGAGTGGTCTTGTTCTGCGGAGTCGGTGTACTCGGGCCTTCGGCCAATGCGGTTCCCCCTCGATCGCTCGCTCAGATTCGCACACGAGAAATGTGGCGCAGCATTTCGTCGTAGTGCGGAGCGTGATGCATTATTTCCTGGCTGTGACTGTTCTCCTGCGTCGGGATGGGCGCTTCGGGTGGCACGAAGGCGAGCGGGACCGGGCTGAACGTGACGATGAACAGCGCGACTGTTGCCCATGCGGCGAGAGCGCGGCCCGGATTCAGAGGAGTGTCGCGATCGATCGTAGACGGATGTCCCAATCCAAGCGCGACCGACAGGACAGCCCAAAGGAGCCAACCGCCCCAGAAAGTCGCCCCGAGCGCCAGTGGCACTAGCACCATCAACACGCACGAGATGACGAACAGCACCGAGATCGTGCGATGGCGGCGCGGGAACAGCGCGTAGATCACATGGCCGCCGTCGAGCTGTCCGACCGGCAACAGGTTCAACGTCGTGACAAACAGCCCGAGCCATCCTGCGAATGCGATCGGATGAAGATTGACGTTGACGGTCGAAGGATCGACGCCCAGCACCAGGTGCGAAAGACCCAGGAACAGGATCGAGTTGCCCAGCTCGAGGCCGCCGGCTGATTTGTCCAGAGGTGTCACATCCGAGAGATACAGGCCGATCAGAACCGCGGGTATCGCGAGCATCACGCCCGCCCACGGTCCGGCCGCGCCAATGTCGAACATGATGCGACGAGTGCGCGCGGGCGTGCGCATCCGAATGAAGGCGCCGAACGTCCCGATGATGAACGACGGCGGCGCCGGGATGAAGTAGGGCAAGGAGGCGTCGACGCCGTGGTATCGCGAAGTCAGGTAGTGTCCCATCTCATGCGCCAACAGAATCATCATGAGTGGAATCGAGAACGAGAGTCCCGAGCGCAACGCGGCAACGGCGAGAAATGGATGCGCGAAGGAGACGCTCTCGCCGTTCATGTACGCGCCGGCGGTGGTGGTGGTCAGGAGGGTCAGCAAAAATAGCGCGATGTTCAGCGGCGGGATACGCGGGCGGTCGAGCGCGCGATCCGCAGGCTCAGCGGGAGCGGTGTAGCGCGGAATGTCGGTCAGGACGGTGGGCGCGTCCCGGTGTGTGACTATTTCATCCATATTATTTTGGGTCTGCGCGTCCGACTAGGGATACCGATGAGCCAGGTCCGGCGGCGAAATGGGCGGCCGCGTTGCCATCGCGAACCGCGACTTCGAGCAGGTCGAAGCTGCCGAATGTTGCGAGCGGAGCACCTTTGGGCGCGTCGCCGTAAGCATCAAATAATTTCATCGCCGCGCCACCATCGATCCTAACTGAAAGGGATTTGTGGCGAAAGCGGGAGCCGAAGCGCTCGGCGGTTTTGCGATTGATATTGCTCACAAGGTTGCCGAAGCCGTCGACGTAGATCACTTCACCGCGCAACTCGCGCGGGGACTCCACGGGGCGCGGCAGATCGAGACGCTCGATCGAGCGGAGTGTAGGCCCGAGCGTGGAAATCGAGACACCACGCCAGAGATACGCCGCGGCAGGTGCGAAGATGTCGCGGCCGTGAAAGGTTGCACTCACGTTGGTTAGACGATGGCGGGGCGAGGTCAGTTTCACGATTCGCTTGATGCCGGCCTGCTCAGCGGCGAGCCAGAGGAGGCCGTTGTCGGGTCCCACGAAGCGGGCGCCGGCGCTGGTGTCGATAGCGATGGGCGCTCGCGCGGTGCCGACGCCCGGATCAACGACCGCGAGGAACACCGTTCGCGGAGGGAAGAAGGTCCAGGACTCGCGCAAAGCGATCGCACCGGCCACGATCGACTGCGCGGGGATGCCGTGACCGATGTCGATGACGGTGGCGCCCGGCACGATCGTCGCAATCACGCCCTTCATCGCGCCAACATAATGGTCGCGGTAGCCGAAGTCGGTTATGATTGCGAGCGGGAAAGGGCGTCGCACGAGGGTCGGCATCGCGGATAGTAGACGCGAAACAGGCGCGCCGCGCAATTTCCAAAGAGGTCCAGCCCTACAGCTCATGGAACCACTCCGCGCGTCCAACTGATCGATGAAGCGCAACTTTCTGCCAGGCGGCTGGCGAGGACCGGCGGCAGTCCTGCTGACAGCGGTCGTATTGGGCACGATCCTGCGATTTTTTCGGCTTGGCGCTCGCGAGCTGTCGATAGACGAATCGCTCGCATGGGCCGAGTCGGCAGCGCCAAGCGTCGGCGGAGTGTTGCGGGTGCAGCATGAGCTGGATTCGGGAAAATTCCCGGTTCACGAACTCGCGCTACACGGCTGGATGCGGTTTTTTGGCGAGAGCGAAGCGGCGATGCGGGCGCTGCCGGCGCTGATCGGCTCGCTGTCGATCGTACTGATGTTCTTCCTGGCGGTGGAAGTATTGCTTGCTGGCGGCGGAGGCCCAGAATTCTCACCTGCCGAGCTGCGCTCGGCCGCCTCTCCCGTGGAAGAACGGGCGAGGTATGAGAGTTGGATTTACATGGTTGCCGCGCTGTGCGCGCTCATCTTCGCGGTCGCGTTGCCGTCGGTCGAGATAGCTCGGCAGGCGCGAATGTATTCGATGATGCAGGCGTGGATACTCGCGCAGGCAATATTTCTCTTTCGCGCGCGGCGGCTGGGAGGGCTGGCGAACTACGCCGGCCTCACAGTTTTTTCTGCGCTTGCAGTAGCTACCAACTTCACCGCGGCTCTCGTCCTGGTAGTGGAGGCGATCTGGCTTGCGTATTTGATATTGGCAAATACGCGTCGTGACGAACGAGTCGGGAGCGCAGCACCGTGGCTGATGGCGACGGCTATCGTTGCCGCGATGGTCGTGTTGCTGCCTTTCTATGCCGGTTTACGATACGGAGTCGAAGGCGTGAAGCGGGGCGACTACGATTGGATCAAGCCGCCCGGGCCCTGGGAGCCATTGGCAACGTTCGAGAGCGGACTCGGTAGCTGGGTGTTTCCGCTGTTTGCGCTGTTCGCGATCGTCGGAGGCATCCGGCTGTGGCGGTCGCATCGAGATGAAGCAGTATTGATTTTGCTCTGGATCGCCGTCCCGCCGATTATACTGTTCGCCGGATCGTACCTGGTCACTCCGATGCTCGTGACGCGCTACCTCATATCCTCTTTCGTTCCGCTGTTTATACTCACTGCTATAGGCATTGAGTCTTTGCCGTCGCGAAATCTGCGAGCAATCGCGATCATCGCAATAGTAAGTCTCTCTGTATTACGGGTGTCGGGGGATTTCAGACCAGGAGACAATCGCTGGCGTGACGCGTGTGAGGTAGCGCTGAACAAAGCGGGCGTGGACCATCGCATAGGCGCCTGTCACGATTACTATCTCGTTAGCTATTACACTTCGATGGCGGATCGGGACGGCGTCCAGGTAGTTAGAATCCCGTTTCATGGAACGGAGGGCGAGGCCCCTCGAGTGGTGGTCGTTTCGCCGACAGCGCCGCCCGCGCAGGTCGCCGAGATTCGCCATGATTACCCAGTCGTCGTTGCCAGGTTCAAGAATGTGGTCGTAATGTCCCGATCAGAGGCTGGCGCGCCGAACGCTCCGGCCCGCTAGTCGCGTGGCGCGACAGATACGTAGCGATTACCGCGTTCGTAGAAACGCCATCGCTTCGAAACCCAATTGCCGGCGTAATCGACGTTGATCCTTGGCGAGCGGCCGATCTTTCCCACGGCAAGTTCGGAGTGTTCGAGGTAGAGCTGTCCGCCGCACAAGTCGCGCCCGTAGTCAGCACCCGTAATAGCCAATGCATTAGTCAGTTTGCCGGGGCCATTAGTCAGTTCACGCGAATCCGGAGATTTATTCCTCCGCCGCGCCATCTGGTCCATACCTCGTAGCGGCTCGATCGCTCTAATCAGTACTGCGTGCGGCTTGCCGTCCGCTGTAGTCACAATGTTCATCGCCCAGCTGATTCCGTATAGCAAGTACACGTACGCGTGTCCGGGCGGACCGTACATCGCAGCGGTTCGCCTGGTCAGTCCGCGCGAGCTGTGTGCCGCAAGATCGAGCGGACCACGATACGCCTCGGCCTCGACGATTCGGCCGGCCGCGACGCCATCTGCAGTGCGATGTACGAGCACTTTGCCGATACACTCGCGGGCCACGACAAGCACGGGGCGGGCGTAGAATTTGCGCGTCAACTTCAACGATTTAGTCATTGCGACTGTACGTATCGAGTCTAGCAATCAGTAAACACAACCGGCGACCCCGCAAATACTCAGTCTCATTTTTCATATTGACGCTCAGTAACACGGCGCAGATCATGAGCCGCGAATTCTGGAGCGAGGCGAGTCGCGCAACGCGCGAGCGTGACCACCAAGGCGAACAGAATACACTCAAATCCAAATCACGGGGTACAAAGCGATGATACGCAGGAGGAGATTCGTTTCGTTGCTCGGGAGCGCGTTGATCGTGGCGGCGATGGCCGGCTACGCGCGTGCTGACGAAGACGATTTCTACGTGCAAACCAATCTGGTTTCGGACGGCACAGTCCCGGCCAACTTTACCGATCCGAATTTGAAAAATCCGTGGGGAATTTCATTCATCCCGGGACTCAGCCCCTTCTGGGTCTCCGATAACAACGCTGGAGTGACGACTCTGTACGATGGCAAGGGAACGCCGTTCCCTGCGCCAGCAACTCCGCTGGTCGTCGATATTCCGCTGCCCACGGATCCAACCAAGGGAGGGAACGGCGGCGCGCCGACCGGCCAGGTCGCGAACCTGACCGTCCTAACCAAGACGCCCGGGTTTGACATCGAGACTTTCGGACCGGCGCTTTTCATTTTCGCGACGGAAGACGGCACGATCGAAGCCTGGAACCAGGCGATACCTGAGCCGGATGGAACTCCGGTTCCCAATCTTGGCGTGTCCGACGATGCGGTTATCGTCGTGAACAATTCGGCGGGCACAAAAGGAGGTGGTGCGGCGGGCGCTGTGTACAAGGGCCTCGCGATGGGAACGAGCACGATGGGGAAAACGGCGGGGCAGACATTTCTGTATGCGACGAATTTCCGCACCGGAAAGATCGACGTGTTCGACACGAACTTCATGCCCGCGACGCTGGACGGCTCTTTCAGCGATCCCGGATTTATCCGTCATTTCTTTGCACCGTTCGGAATTCAGAACATCAACGGCCAACTGTGGGTTACTTACGCGCTGCAGGATGCGGCCAAGCATGATCCTGTCCGCTTCCCGGGGCTGGGCTTCGTTGATGTGTTCGACACCGACGGTCATCTGCTGCGGCATTTTGCGCAGTTCGGAGTTCTCGATGCGCCATGGGGTGTCGCGCTGGCGCCGGCGAGTTTCGGCGAATTCGCGAATGACATTCTGATCGGCAACTTCGGCAACGGCTTCATCAATGCGTACGATCCGGAGTCGGGAGAATTTCGCGGCGTGCTGAGAGGCCGCTTTGGACGTCCGACCGTGAACCCAGGATTGTGGGCGCTGACCTTCAGCGGGCCGAAGGGGCAGACCGCGGTGAACGCGCCGCCGGATACGCTCTACTTCACGGCGGGTCTGCGCGGACCTACCGACGAAAACGACGGTTTGTTCGGCACGATCTCGCCGAACCCGGATTCGGATCCCGACTAGCATTCAGATTCTTTTCGAGATTGAGAGAGGCGCGCTGTCAGTCGGCGGCGCGCCTCTCATTTCCAGACTCGACAAAACGACGTCACTGCAGATGCGGAAAGCACGGGAGGTCTGGCGTCAGGGTGTAGCTGAACTTTCGTCCGCGCCACGTAAAGTTGCCTTGCGATTCGCCGAAGACCTCTCTCAGCGTGGCGGATTTCTGGCTGTCGTCCGGGGCGCTCGACTCGAGCGGCGCGTAGGCGAGGAAGCGGCTGGAGCCTGGCGCCAGTGCGGATTCGACCGGCGGCTGGAAATTGAGCTTGGCGATTCCAGGCTTGGGCATCCATCCGTCGGGCGGGCTGTCCTTGGTCCTGACGAAAGCCCACCGCGGCGCGGAGCCATTCGCGACCAGCGTCCATTGACGGCTCTCGATTGAGCCGTTGTTGGACCGAAGCTCCTCCACACCCGGCGTTGCGGTCGCGAGCTGCTCGCAATGCTCCTGCAATTCTTCCTTGGGCAGGCTCGCGTCTCTACGAAGCGCAGTTTGCTGTGCGGCGTAGTTCTCCATCTGCTGCTGCGTCGGAGCATCACTGGGAATCGGCTTGGTCGATCGATGAAAAAAAGAACAGCCAGCCGACGTGAATGTCAGGCACACCGCGACGAGCGAGATAACCGCTCGATGCGACAGAGGTCGGGACACTGGCGTCGCGTCGAGGGTAAACTGTTGAAGCATACGTGAGAGTTTCTGCTTGATCGGCGGGATCAAAGTCAATCGCGAGGCATACTTGCAGTCGCGAGACCGTTGCGCAGCCGAGTGACGGCAGATCGAATTGACACTCCAGTCCGGTGAACCTAGACTCGCGTCAGAGCGGGCGTAATTCAGCGGTAGAATGCCAGCTTCCCAAGCTGGACGTCGCCGGTTCGACCCCGGTCGCCCGCTCCACTCTTTCTCCCAGCAGAATCGGCCACTTGCGAAGATGAGCGGCTTCCGCTCCTGGATTGGCGTTTCCACCGCTCCGCTACGCCGCTGCCGCTCTCCGATGATGCAATTCAGGTACCTGCGGGGGAATTCGAAGATCGGCGAGCGCGACGCGCTGACCGAAAAGGGAAAGGTAGTGTGCAGATTTCGCACGCACCTTCGCCTCAAATTCCCGCCTTTTCTTCGCTGGTGCGAAAACGTTGCCGCGCTTCGCGGCGACACCCTTCGAGATGGATCACGTCGGGCTGGGAGGTCAGGATCTCCCAGCCGAAGAAGTGGACCGGAGACGAGCGGGGGGCCGAGTGGGACCCCCAGCAGGTTTCTTTGCGCTATCCGAAACGGTTCACTGCACCGGCCGTCTGCCAGTTTCGCCCCATCTCTCGCAGCATCGGTGGGTACACGATCAGGTGCCGGAACGGCCTGATCGCGGCCATGTAGGCGGAACCGAACAGTCCGTTTGGCTTCACGTAGACGGCCATGTGGGCGCGGAACCCGCCGGTCTCGTCCGAGACCCGGCCAATGTGCATCACCCCGTGCATGGTCCGGTTGGCGATCTCTGCCGCCCACTCGTCCTCGAGCAGGTACAGCGAGGTGAAGGGGAGCGCGTCGAAGTCCGGGCCGGATGGGGCGTCGCGCAGATCTGCCGGCAGCCGGTCGCGGAGCGTCGGCACCCTGGAGCCGAGGCCGGCGCCCGGGCCGTCCCAGCCGAGCAGCTCGCCGATCTTCCAGCGGATGGCGAAGAGCGTGCGAACGGCGACGGAGGAACTTTGCGACGGTTCGCGCGAGGCCATCAGCTGCACCAGGCGGGGGAAGGCGTCCGGGCCGCCCACCCCCGGCAGCTCCCAGACATCCTCAAGCCGAAAGTCGCGCGTGAGCTCGTGGATCCGCCAGGGCCGGGAAGTGTGCGCGCTGTTCGGGAGCCTCATTCGGTGGACCTCAATCCATATCATTGCGGGTACAAATAAAGCGCGACAAAGCCATTCTCGCCGAGACCACTGACGACCCAGGCGTGAGTGTTCGCGGTAGCCATTGCGATGCGGGTTCGACGAACCGGGCGGAGAGGAGAGTGATTATCAACGACAGATTCCCAGAAGCTGGATCGCCCGGCTTGGCCGTATTTCGACAGCTGCCCGAGGCCAATCTCAAGTTTCGCGGTCAGACGATCGATCGGGCTCCGTCGGCGAACGATCCCGCCTTGACTAGGTGAATATCGATGTCGCCAGCGCGCTCGTTGGCGGCAACGGGTTGGAGCCGCGCGATTGCGTCGGCGACGCCGGCATGTAGGTGTTGTCGGCGGGGAGCGGAGATGCCGGCCAGCAGCGTCTGGCGCACAAGTTCATGGGAGAAGGTGAATGGCTTCTCCGGCGCCTCGGAGCTCGCGACGATTATTCCCATCTGCTGCGCCTTCTCGACGATGGTGAAAAGTTCGTCAACGTCGATCTCGCAGATGGCAGTTAGAAGCTTGAAGCTAAAGCTGCGCCCGATCACTGCAGCGGCCGTCAGCGCCCGCTTTTCATTCTCGTCGAGCCGCTCAAGACGGCGGCCGATGATCAACCGCACGTTCTCTGGAACGTCGATCTCATCGATCTCAACGTCAGTGCGGAATTGGCCGGCCGCATCGAAGACCTTCCCCTGTTCGATCAGATGCCGGTACACCTCTTCGACGAAGAATGGATATCCTTGGCTTTCCTCAAAGATGAGACTCACCAGACTCTCCGGCACAGTCTGGCGCTGGCTTAGCCGGCCTAACATCTGCGCGGTGGCGTCCTTTGAGAGGCCACCCAGCTTAAGCGGACGGATCCCCATCCGAATCAGCTCTTCAAGAGTTCTGACCAACGCGGGATTGTTATCCGAATATCCATCCCGATAAGTCCCAATGATTGCGACTGGAAGCTGCGCTACACGATTGACCAGATGAATCAGCAGCGACAGCGTGGATTCGTCGGCCCAATGAAGGTCCTCAAGTATCAGCACGTACGAACGTGTCTGAGACGCATTCGCCAGCCCCTCTGAAACGCTCTGGAAAAGATAGCGGCGCTGCTGCGCCGACGGCAGTTCCAGCGGCTGCGGAATATCAGGGAAAACTCGTCGAAGGCTTGGAGCGATCTGGGCTAGTTCGGCCGCATTGTCCCCCATCCGCCGGCGGAAATCGTCCCGGCTCAGGGCCTGCGCCAAACCACTTTCAAGGATCTCGGCGAAGGGGAGAAACGGAAATGGCTCGTCTCTTTCGTAGCAGTGCCCGACCAGGTAGCTGAAGCCAGCGCACGATACGTACTCCGCCATCTCCATAGCCAACCGGGTTTTACCCACCCCGGGTCCGCCCGCTAGCATGACGACCGCTCCGTGGCCACTCAGCGCGCGATCGATTGCCGCGCGGATCGTGTTGCGTTCAGACTCCCGTCCCACAAAAGCGGTTCGTTCCGCGAACGAAAACGCAGAGACCTCCAGCACCGCCGGTGAAGTCTGCGGATGATCAGCACGCGCGGGAGCGGACTCGCCACTTGAGGTTGGATGCTCGGTTGGCTCGATAGCATCAAATTCCCACGCAATCGGGAGAGCCGGGTCTGGCTCGTAGGAGCAGAAGTTGCCCGTCTTGACGCAGCGCGAAAAGATATCTCCCAGCCGAGCATCGCTCTGCGCGATCCTTTCCACTACCGACTTGATCGTTTTGCTGATGCTCTGTCGGGCTCGTTCGGAGGCTGACGCAGCCCGCCGATTACGTCCACCGAGCCCGACGGAGCGCGAGAGTTCCGAGGTCAATGCATCGATTTCCTGCTCCGCCTTTTCGGCGCGCTCGACGTTTCCGACTTCCTTGGCTTCGTCCAATTCATTGCGCAACTCGGAGAGCCTGTGCCTGTAAGCGACCTTGGCTTGCTCGTCGAGCATCTCGCCCGCGTCGCCCAGATTGCCGATATGGATCCCAGCCATTTCCAGGTCCTGTTCCCCGCGCGGCAAGCCCTGTGCGGACGGACTGGTTTCGGAATCGTCGCGCTGTCCTTCGATTCCTTCCGCCAGATCAAGCACGTGGAATTCGACCGCAGGGTGACACAGGAGATGGGCGAGGTACCCGAGTCCCTTAGTGTGCTTTAGACGAAAGGATTTCTTGCCGTAACCTATAGCCCAATACTCGCCTTCTTTGCGGAAAATCGCCTGCTCGGGCGAGGTGCTTTGAAACACGGTTGCCACGGCGGTCTTCACATCACGATACTGAGTCTGCGTTTCCATCTGATTACCCCTTCCGCTTGCAAGGGATCATGTCCAACAGGGACCACAGTGCGCGAATTTTCTCGGACTCTTAACTCAACTCATAGATGCCGCCAGTCTCGTTGCTTCTTATACGCGAAGCGCCGAATTCAGAGCGTCGATCAAAGTCTCTTCGCTAACAGGCTTGTTCAAGAAGCCAATCGCTCCCGCCCGAACCGCCTGCTCTCGTGTCTTTCCGTCCCGGAGATCCGTGATGAAGATGATTGGGATTGGATGCGTTGCAACGAGGTGCCGTTGCAACTCGAGGCCATCCATCCCAGGCATCGAGACGTCGAGGATCGCGCAGGACACGTTTCGAAATTGAGGCGAGTCGAGGAAATCCCGGGCCGAAGCAAAGATCGCAGTTCGGAATCCGATCAACGCGAGCAAATTCGAGAGCCTCGCGGAAAGATTGATCGTCATCGACGATCGCGACTAGAGCCTGGTTATTTTTTTCTTTCGGTGTGTTCATAGCCGGAAATCATCTTCCCGAAAGAAAATGTATTCCCGCCCGCGAATCGAAAACTAGTTATACGTTGGTATTACTTGGTTTTAGCGGACTGATCCGTCACCGTCGGAAGCTCCAGCCTTTCTGTCATCCGGACCAGCTCCGCCAGGGACTGTGCGCCCATTTTACCCATAACCCGGCCGCGATGAATTTTGACCGTGATCTCGCTGATCTTTAACTCGAAGCCGATTTGCTTGTTAAGCCAGCCGCCGACAACGAGGCTCATCACTTCCCTCTCGCGCGACGTCAACGCGTCGAAACGCTTGCGCAGTTCGGCAATTTCCTTCGAGTGCCGCCGCGCCGCGCGGTCGCGCTCAAGTGCTTGTTGAATCGCGTCCAGAAGATCCTGATCGCGGAAGGGCTTGGTAAGGAATTCCGTCGCCCCGGCTTTCATAGCGCGCACCGACATCGGGATGTCGCCGTAACCAGTGATGAAGATGATCGGAAGTTTGATCCCAAGCGCGGCCAGTTCGCGCTGTAGATCGAGGCCGCTCAATCCGGGTAGCTCCACGTCGAGCACCACGCATCCGGGCAGGTCCGGTCGTTTGCGCCTCAGGAAGTCTTGCGCGGTTGCGAAGGTCTCGACGCGGAGTCCCTCCAACCTGACGAGACTCTGGATCGCCTCCCGAATCGACAGATCATCGTCGACCACGAAGACGATCGCGTCTACGTCTTTCACGATACGCCTGAGCCGTTAGTCGGTACGGTAAATTGAAAAGCCGCGCCGTGGTCCGTATTTGGCGATGCCCACAACCTGCCACCGTGGGCCCTGATGATCGAACGGCTGATCGACAGTCCCATTCCCGTGCCGCTCGGCTTGGTGGTGAAGAAGGCACTGAACAGCCGTTCCGCGGTCTCGGAGTCAAGCCCGATGCCGGAGTCCAACACCGCCACGAGCACCTGGCCACCTTCGTGCTGCTGCGATCGAATACCGATCTCGCGGGGACGATCGGTGATTGGCGCCATAGCTTCAACACCATTTATAAGAAGGTTGATAACCACCTGCTGGAGTTGAACCCGATCGCCTAACACCGGGGGCAATCCGGACGCGAGTTCCGTCCGCAGCGACACCCCATGGCTGAGCACCTCACGCTGTACGAGAAGGATAGCCTCGCGGATGACATCGTTGATGTCCAGCGATACCATCTGCGGCTCGCTCCTTTTGGAGAGTGCACGAATCCGCTGGATCACTTCGCTCGCCCGATTGGCGTCCCTGACAATGCGCTCCAAGGCGGCTCGCATCTCTTCCGGGCGCTGCGTTTCGAGGGCGAGCAATCGCAGGCAAACCTGACCGTTGGTGGCGATCGCGGCGATCGGCTGGTTAACTTCGTGGGAGATCGAGGCCGTCAGCTCTCCCAGAGTCATCACGCGTCCGACGTGCGCGAGGTTCGCCTGCGCCTGACGAAGCGCTTCTTCGGCGCGCTGGCGCTCGAGCAGGGAGGCGACCGACGCGAAAGCCAAAATAATAAATGTAATGCCGGCAACCGCCAGCGCCAGATTAGTTTGATCGAGACCTGCGTTTACTTGGGCCTCGTGAAGCGGCCCGTGAGCGGGTGAAAATGGCCGCTCTCATCCCCGTGTAGTGCATACCGGAAACGGCCAGGCCCATGACTACCGCGGCAACGAGCTTTTGCCCAAGATCCGTGGTTCGGAATGCCAGCCAGAGAGCCACCGTCGACGCGCCGATCGCTATGACCAGGGAGAGCGCGACGAATAGCGGGTCGTAGCTGAGTTCGACGTGCCCCCGCATCGCCGCCATGCCGGTGTAATGCATCCCGGCAATGCCAAGTCCCATGAAGATGCCGCTGAGAACGAGATGAGGCGGCGATGCGCTCTGGCGACTAATGACGTAAAAGCCGCCGCCGGTTACGAAGATCGCTACTACAAGCGAAAGGATGGTCAGTCCGATGTCGTAGGACATTGGTGTCGGCATGACAAACGCGAGCATGCCGACGAAATGCATCGACCATATTCCGCCTCCCATTGTGAGCGCGGCAGCCGCCAGCCACACGCGACGTGCAAATCCCCGGGCGGGCGCCACGTGCGCACTGAGATCGAGGGCGGTGTAAGACGCGACGCAGGCGACCAGAACAGACAGAGCGACGAGATACGGATCGTATGTTCCGGTAACGATCATCGGGATCGCCCAATTCTGACCAGAGACTAACGGGCGACGAATCCGCGCCGGCTCACCTGGAAATGCAGCCGACAACGTTATTGGGGCGTCACAAAAGGCCGATGTTGGCCTACCTTCCCCAGATGATTGGTTCGCGAAAATCACGATGCTCCTTTGGCGCTTTGTTGACAAGATAGACGGCGAGTGATGGGCGACCTGACCCCTCAGAGCAATAGATTTGGGCCTGCACGGTTCTGCCCAGCCGCTGCTTTTTCCGGCGTCAAGACACGGATCTCCAAGGCGATTACAGCTACGACATCGACCCGCTTGTCCGCCCGTAAGGAGATGCTGAGCGACCTCGTTTCCTGAACCAGCGCGACTCGGACTCCTGATTGCGATTCAACGCATCAGTGAGTTCGCCCATTGAGCGCACAAAAATGTGCGGTCATTTTTCGCGCCTCTATCGATGAATGTTCCGACATTCAAAACCGGGGTGAACACGGTCATGACTACAGCAACTCTCAGGAGAGTGGTTCGAGATCCGCGCAGCGGCGAAGTTCATCTTCCCAGCGAACGGGTGGCGATTATGAGGGTTATGCGCAACCTCGATCGCACTTTGCTGAAGGTGACATGGCAGGCCGGGGGTGATTGCGTCGTATTCCCCGAAGACCTGAAGGAAACCCAAGGCTCATGAGCATGCAATCAGTCGGATCCGGGCGAGAACAGGAATCCACCAGAGTTAGCGGCGCACACGTTTTCTGGCCGAAGTAACTCTCGGATTTAGGTTCGTACGACAATACAGCAAAGGAGAGGCTCTCATGGCTTCCAATCACGGAGTGGTTTATCTCGCGCCGGGCAAAGTCGAGGTACAGAGCATCGACTACCCCGAATTGAAGACACCGCAGGGAAAGAAAATCGACCACGGCGTCATCATCGAGCCCGTCACGACCAACATCTGCGGCAGCGACCAGCACATGGTCCGCGGCCGCACGACAGCGCCGCGCGGACTGGTCCTCGGGCATGAAATTACCGGCGAAGTAATCGAATGTGGCAGCGGCGTTGAATTCATCAACAAGGGCGATCTGGTCTCGGTGCCGTTCAACATCGCGTGCGGACGGTGCCGCAATTGCAAGGAGCGCCGCACTGACGTCTGCCTCAACGTGAACCCGGCGCGGGCGGGTGGCGCCTACGGCTACGTCGATATGGGTGGTAGGGTCGGAGCACAAGCCGAATATGTGATGGTGCCTTACGCCGATTGGAACCTGCTCAGGTTCGCAGACAAGGATCAGGCGCTCGCGAAAATCAGAGACCTTACCTGCCTTAGCGATATTCTGCCGACCGGTTATCACGGATGCGTCAGCGCAGGCGTGACGACTGGTTCGACCGTGCTCATCTCCGGCGCAGGCCCGGTTGGACTTGCGGCCGCATCCGCGGCATTCCTGCTCGGCGCGGCGGTGGTGATCGTCTCGGACTTCAATCGGGCACGGCTTGGACACGCGCACTCGTTCGGCTGCGAAACAATCGACCTCTCGAAAGGCGGCTCAATCACCGAACAGCTGGAGGAAATCCTGCGGGTTCCGGAAGTGGATTGCGCCGTCGACTGCGTAGGCTTCGAGGCCAAGGGACACGGCGGCAAGGACGAGCCGGCAGTCGTACTCAACCAGCTAATGGAGGCGACCCGCGCGGCAGGAGCGATCGGCATTCCCGGCCTGTATGTCACCGAAGATCCCGGCGCAAAAGACGAAGCCGCGAAGCGCGGGAACCTCACAATGCGGCTGGGACTCGGATGGGCCAAATCCCATTCCTTTACGACCGGTCAGACGCCAGTGATGAAATACAACCGCGGCCTGATGATGGCGATCCTTCATGACCGCATCAAGATTGCGAAGGCTGTCAATGTCGAGCTGATTTCGCTCGCACAGGCACCCGAGGGCTACCGGTATTTCGACTCGGGCGCTGCGAAGAAATTCGTCATCGACCCGCATCACATGGTGCGGAACTGAGGCCATTGCCGGTGACCATCGACATCCAGGACGACACCAACGCGCTCGAGCAATTGCGCTGGCACGGCCAGAAGATCTCCCCCGACGTCGACGGCACTGTCGCAGACGCGAATGAGTGAGGCGTACGCAGTGGTACGGCACAACGTTCTCTCGCAAATGAAAAATGCTGATTGATAAGGAGTTCTCAAATGAAGCAAGAAAAAACGCTGACGACTGAGAGCGGAGCGCCGGTTGCGAACAATCAGAATTCGCTGACTGCCGGTCCGCGCGGACCGCTGCTGGTCCAGGACTGGCAGCTGTTCGAGAAGCACGCCCACTTCAATCGTGAGCGCATTCCCGAACGCGTCGTCCACGCCAAGGGCTCTGGCGCGTATGGTACGCTCAGGATCACCGGCGACATCAGCCGCTACACCAAAGCCAAGGCCTCGCAGCCGGGTGCGCAAAGCGAGTGCTTCGTGCGTTTCTCGAAAGTCGCCGGGGAGCGCGGAGCGGCGGATGCCGAGCGCGACCTTCGCGGCTTCGCGATCAAGGTCTATACCGAGGAAGGCAACTGGGACCTGGTGGGCAACAACACGCCGATTTTCTGGGTCCGCGACGCCTACAAGTTTTCCGACTTCATCCGCACGCAGAAGCGCGATCCCAAGACCAACCTGCGCCCCAACCCCACGGCTGTGTGGGATTGGTTCTCGCTATTGCCGGAAACAGTGCATCAGATGACCTGGATGATGGGCGATCGGGGTCTGCCGAAGAGCCACCGGCACATGAACGGCTACGGTTCGCACACTTACAGCTTCATCAACGAGAAGAACGAACGTTGCTGGGTCAAGTTCCACTTCAAGACCATGCAGGGCATCCAGTGCCTGACCGACGAAGAAGCCGCTGCGATCATCGGCCGCGACCGCGACAGCGAGCAGCGCGATCTCTATTACGCGATCGAGCGCGGTGATTATCCGAAATGGCGCTTTTATGTTCAAATCATGCCGGAAACGGATGCCGAGAAAACGCCTTATAATCCCTTCGACCTGACCAAGGTCTGGCCGCATGGGGATTATCCGCTGATCGAGGTTGGCATCCTGGAGCTCAATCGAAACTCGGAGAACTACTTCGCCGAGGTGGAGCAGGCGGCATTCGCGCCATCGAACGCAGTGCCCGGCATCAGCTTCTCGCCCGACAAAATGTTGCAGTTCCGCATCTTCTCCTACGCCGACGCGCACCGCTATCGCCTCGGCTCTCCTAACTACACTCAACTGCCGGTCAACCGGCCGCGCTGCCCAGTGCATACCTATAACCGAGACGGTTTCATGCGCTTCGACGAAAACTACGGCGGCGCGGTCAACTACGAGCCCAATACCTTCGGCGGACCGGTGGAAGACCATCGATTTAAAGAGCCGCCGCTCAAGATCTCGGGCGACGCGGACCGCTATGACCCGCGCGAGGGCAGCGACGATTACGCTCGGCAACCTGTTCCGCCTGATGAGCAAAGCAGAGAGGGAGCGTCTGTTTGCCAACACCGCCCGCGCGATGGCCGGCGTGCCCGAGGAAATTAAGCTGCGCTGGGTTAGCCTCTGCGCCAAGGCGGACCCCGAATATGGAAGCGGACTCGCGAAGCAACTGGGTATCGACCCGGGCAAAGTCCTAGCTGCTGCCTGATAGGTTCGAGCGCAGAACCAAATCTAACTTTGCAGTTGGCAGCATAATGTCGAAGGAGAAAACACCATGAGCGTTACCGATTCAGCGATTCAGACCGGCAGTTCGGTCAAACCCGCGGACGCCAGTACGACAGACGCAAGACCTGCTTTCAGGCGACCGAGGATCGTTTTGCCTGTTCCGACCCCAGCGCTGAAGTTCCAGATAGTACAACCAGACGTTCCGGACACGCAGCTGACTCGGGAAGCAACCGGGCTCCTCCATGAATTCAGCACTCCGCTCCTTTTCAACCACTCTCATCGCGTTTTTTTCTGGGCCAACGAGCTGGGACGACAGACCGGACAACCGTTCGATGTGGAGCTGCTGTTCGTCTGCGCGGCATTTCATGATCTCGGCCTGCTGAAGAAATTCAGCAGCGCTGATGACCGGTTCGAGGTGGACAGCGCAAACGCCGTTCGGCAATTCCTTGAGCGCCACGAGGTCCCAGCTTCCCGGATTCAAGTGGCCTGGGACGCAATCTCTTTGCATACCACTCCGGGAATTGCAGCGTACAAACCAATCGAGGTGGAGCTTCTGTACAACGGTGTCGGACTCGATGTGCTCGGTATCGGTTATGAGCACTTTCCGGAAGATTTGAGAAAGAAGGTCGTCGATCAATACCCTCGCATCAACTTCAAACAGGATATTGCAAAGGCTTTTCTCGGTGGTTTCGAGCATAAGACCCAGACGACCGAGGGCACCTGCAACGAAGATATCTGCTCGCATTTCATTCGCAACTACAAGCGCAGCAACTTCTATGATCAGATTCAGGATTCATCCTTCCCGAACTCATAGAGAAAGCAAACAACGCGCACTGCGATGAGCGCGAAAGGAGCCAGGATCAACTACGTAGATGTGTTAGCCGTCGCCTGGTGTTCCGCCGATGTACGCCAGCTCAAGACAGTCAGGTCAGATCCTGTGGATCACCATGATCATCATGTCGGCGGTGCCGGTCCACGCATACACGACACCATGGATGCATGCGCCTGAGTTCGACGGTGGATGGGGTCTACTCGATCCCTCCACCTGGTCAGATCCAAATGAATTGGAGAGGCAGACCGCGTTGACGGGTGGATGGGGCGGTCTGCGACAGTCCCTGCACAATGACGGCATCGACTTCACCGGCTTGTACATGATGGAGTCGGCCGGGAATCCGACTGGCGGTGACCTGCACAAACTGCGCTACACACACGATCTCGGACTCGCAATCTACCTCGACTTCGACAAACTTCTGGGTCTGAGCCACACCCATTTCCTGGCCACGGCTTCTCAACGTGTAGGCAACAATCTGTCAAGCGACATACCTAACTTCTTCCAGGTGCAGCAGGAGTTCGGGCATCCGACGATGCGCCTGGACAATCTAGCGATAGAGGAGCAACTGCTGGACGGGCGGCTGGACGTGCTCGCCGGCCGAATCAAGGCGACCAGTGACTTCGCTTACTCATGGGTGTCCTGCTATTCGCAGAACCTGGGGCTGTGCGATTTTCGCATGGGTGCGCCCTATAACGCTTCAATCTCGAGCCATCCATACTCGGACTGGGGAATTCGCGCGCGTGACCGAGGGCCGCAACGCCTACGATCATCCGCAGGTCGGACGAATGATCGTCGAGAACACTATGTTCTCGGTGGTTGATAACCCGGAGCTGAGGCTCGTTGTGTTCCTGGCGGCGGCTGCGTCGAACTCGATCGTCAAGATGCAAAAAATTGTCGCGGCGTTCCGAAAAGGGGCCTACTCAACATCCCTAGGCGCTCGCCGCTGAGCGAGCGAACGCTCGCGTCAAGCCGCTAGCGCGGCGTGAGCAGCACCACGGGGATGTCGCGTTTCGTTCCGGCCTGGTACTTGTCATAGTCGGGCCACTGCGCTGTCATGACCGGCCAGACGCGCTTCTTTTCTTCGGCCGTCGCAGTCCGCGCCCGGACCGGAATCACTTTGTCCCACACCTGGATCTTCACATCGGGGTGGGCGAGCAGGTTTTTGTACCACCCAGGATGGTCGGGCGCGCCACCTTTCGAAGCGACAATCAGATAGTTGTTGCCGTCGCGCCCGTAGATCAGCGGGAACTTTTTCGTCTCGCCAGATTTCCGCCCGATCGTATGCAGCACCAGAACACTGGTGTTGTTCCAATCGTGCCCGGTCTTACCGCCGGTCGCCTCGTATTGACGGACGTGCTCGTCTCCGAACAAGCTGTAGTCAGGCATAGGCATAGACTGCCACGTAGGCAGCCCTCTGGCCAACCTGTTGTTACCGACCGCCTTTTGCTATTCCCCTGCCAGTCCCCCGCCCGTGCTCGCGCGGCTGCCCTAGCGGCCGTTGAATTGCGGTGATCGCTTGGCCAGAAATGCTGCGATGCCTTCCTGCGCATCTGCGTTGCGCGCCATCTCCGCGATCGATTCGTTCTCGAGTTCCATCTGCTCGTAGAGAGGATTGGTGGCCGTGCCGTACAGCAGGCGTTTCGCCCCTCCGTAAGCGCGCGTGGGGCCATGGGCCAATTCATTAGCCATCGATTCCGCCTGCGCGATCAGTTGGTCATCTGGCACTACCCGCGTGACCAGGCCAATTGCTTCGGCTTGGTGCGCGGTTAAAGTTCGATTCGTCAACACCAGTTCCATCGTACGGCGGAGTCCTATGATTCGCGGCAGATAATAAGTTGAGGAGGCTCCAGGCGTTAAGCCGACTCGCGAGTAGTCCATCGTGAAACGCGCGGACTCGTTGGCGAGGACGATGTCGCCTGCGCACGCCAAACTCATCCCGTACCCGGCGGCCGGGCCGTTCACCGCCACTACTACTGGTGCGTGCATCCTTGCGAAGCACTGGATAGCGCTGTGCAAGAAGAGGTTCACGCGCTTGAGATGGATTGGCACATGGTTTGGCTCTTGCGCCGCGAAGGACTTATCCCCGCCGCCGCAGAAAATCCGTCCAGCACCGGTCAGCAAAACTGCACGCACGCTGCTGCTCTCGTCGCATTCGCGCGCAACTTCTTCGAGTTCCTGAGCTAATTCCAGGCTCACCGTATTGGCCGCTGCAGGGCGGTTCAATGTGATGTACGCGATATGCTCACTAACTTCGAATAGCAGAGTCGTCAGGCTTTTCATTTTCGTCGTACGCACTCCGGTTCTAACGCTTTTGTCATGAGCGGGTTCATGATGCTCGCTCAAGTAGCGAGGCAGCGCGGCTCCCGATCAGATTTGCGCTCTGCCGCCGTCAACGAATAGTTCGATGCCCGTTACGAAACTGGAATGATCCGAGGCAAGGAATAGCGCGGCCTTGGCAATCTCCTCGGGAGAGCCCATGCGTCCCATCGGGATGGTGGATACGATCCTCGCGATAGCCTCGGGAGGCTGATGGTCCACAATCGGTGTTTCGGTCGGACCCGGGCTGAGGACGTTTGAGCGGATGCGGCGGTCCTTCAGCTCGGTTGTCCAGGCTCGCACGAAATTGCGGATGGCGGCTTTGGTCGCGCCGTAGACCCAGAAGGCGGGAGTGCCTTTGATGCTAGCAACCGAGCCCGTGAGAATGATGGAACCCCCGTCGTTCATCAGCGGTAGTGCCTTTTGCACGCTGAACAGCGCCCCCTTCACGTTGATGTTGAACAGCTTGTCGAAATGTTCCTCGGTGATTCTGCCCAAGGCGGCAAACTCAGCGAAGCCGGCATTGGCGAAGACAATGTCGATTCGCCGCCCTTCTGCCTTGACGGTTTCGTAGAGGCGATCAAGGTCAGCCAGCTTGGAGACGTCTCCCTGGACGCCGGTTACATTGTCTCCAATGGCTTTTACCGCCTCGTCAAGCTCCTTCTGGCGACGGCCCGTGATGAAGACGTAGGCACCCTCTTCGACGAACAGCTTCGCTGCGGCGAACCCTATTCCTGTGGTGCCACCAGTAATGACCGCCACTTTTCCCTGTAATTTGCCCACAGTCGTTACTCCTGTTGTAGGTGTCACTGTGCCGCGATCCTTGCTTTGACCTCGCTCCATTCGATCCAATCGGAGCGATAATCTTCGACCTCGACGATCACCATCGAACCGCTACGATCGACTAGCTTGGCTCGCGCCCCGCTCTTGAGATTGAAGATGCTTTTGACAGGCGGGATGTCTTCACCGACGACTTGGATGTTTCCCGCGTTTATTAACCGCTTAAAGTAGTCAGGGCTTATTGCAATCATCTCGTCCTCACTTGCCTGGTGTGCTTCGGGTCATCGTTAACTCGCGTCCTTCGGCGAGGCGTCCGCGAAGAGTCATACAGGTGCTGGAGGCACGCGCGACCAGCCGCTGCCGTTCGTCAAGGATGTCGCATTCGATGAGGCCCACGACTTTGCCGGCCCGAACTACTCGCGCTTCAGCTTGAAGCTTTGCGTTCCAGACTGGCCGTAGAAAGTTGATTTTCAATTCGATGGTGGTGGCCGTCTCGCCTTCGGCGAGGGTGCTGAGGTAGGCAACACCCATCGCGGCATCTGCCAGATCGCAGAGCACTCCGCCATGAAGTGTTCCCATCGGATTCGCGTACCGTTCGCTTGCCTGGAATTCGACCGTGGCTCGACCAGCACCGCTACTCGTGATTGTCAGACCTAGAAGCTGGCCGATCGGAGCGGGAAATTCTTCCGGCGCCGCATTTGGATACTGTTGGATAACGTTAACCGGATCGAGCTGAGTCTCCGATTCCGCAGCGTCCGAGTTTCCTCGCAAATCGCAACCGACTTGGCCGTTCGCGAATTGGTCGTCGTTATTTTCAATGAAGTTATTCATTTTTCCGCCACTAGTTCTTGTATATACAAGAGTTGAGCCACTTCTTAGTCCCCGAGCGCTGTGATCGATCGGCAAGCGTCTCCGCGCGCGTCGCGTCGCCGCTGGGTGTATTTCTTATCCGGCCAGCGAAAAGCGGAAGGAGTCGTCCTTCTTCGAGATTTTGCCTGGCGACGGCAGCGCGAAATGGGTCCCGAACACCAGCACTCCCGAGTCGGCGTAACGCTCGCAGAACGCCCGCCGTGTCTTCTTTGCCATCGGCCCGTCGGTGTCGAAATTGTCATCCCACTCGGGATAGCGGCATTGAATCGGATGATGCATCAGGTCACCGGTGATGACCCCGTTCTGACCCTTGGAGGAGATGCGCACCGCAAAATGACCGGGGGTGTGGCCTGGCGTCGATTCGAGCCAGACTTCATCGGTGATCCGGTACCCGTTATCGACCAGTTCCGACATCCCCTCGGCCATCACCGGACGAACCGAGTCGTCGACCGGGTCCTTCAGGAACGGGTCGGCGGCGCGCGAAAAGAAATCCCATTCGGTGCCACCGATCAGGTATTTGGCGTTGGGGAACGTCGGCACCCACTTGCCGTCCTTGAGCATAGTGTTCCAGCCGACATGGTCGATATGAAGATGTGTGCAAATGACGCGATCGACCGCTTCGCGGGAACATCCGATTTTCTGCAGGTCCTGCAGGAAGGGCAATTGCAGCTTGTTCCATTCGGGATTCGAACGCACCTTGTCGTTGCCGATGCAGGTATCGACAATGATGCGCTTGCCCTGTGATTCTATCACCAGCGCCTGGATGGCCATGCGGAGCTTGCCGTCTTGGTCGGAGAAGGCCGGGTATAGCCAGTCACTTTCCTTTTGGACGTTCTCCGCGGTTCCGTTGGGCAAAATAAATGTACCGTCCCAAGGTCCTTCCGACTCGACCACTCGAGTGATCTTAACGTCGCCAATTTTCCATTGATTCGCGCCGCTGGCTTCCATCTTTAAATAACCTCCGTTGATTGTTTGCTATCTCTCGCGTTGAACTCTCGACGAAGCGGTCAGTGTGCACCGCTACTAATCTAGAGCGATTTGGAAAATGGTTCAGGCGACTTCGAACAGCCCGGCCGCGCCCATGCCGCCGCCAACGCACATGGTTATGACGACGTATTTGATTTTGCGCCGCTTGCCTTCGATCAACGCGTGCCCGACCATGCGTGAGCCGCTCATCCCATAAGGATGACCAATCGAAATCGCGCCGCCGTTGACGTTGAGAAGCTCATCGGGAATGCCGAGCTTGTCGCGGCAGTAGATGACCTGGCAGGCGAAGGCTTCATTGAGTTCCCACAGGCCGATGTCGTCGATCTTGAGCCCGTTGCGTTCCAGCAGCTTTGGAACCGCGAATATCGGTCCGATTCCCATCTCGTCGGGTTCGACTCCGGCGACCGCCATCCCGCGATAAATTCCCAGCGGATGCAGCCCGCGCTGCTCGGCCTGTTTGCGCTCCATCAGAACGCAGGCCGAGGCCCCGTCGGAGAGTTGGCTCGCGTTGCCGGCGGTGATAAATCCGCCCGGCCCCTTCACCGGCGGAAGAGCCGCCAGCCCTTCAAGCGTGGTTCCGGGCCGATTGCATTCGTCGCGCTCGAGAGTGACCTGTTGCTTTGTGGTCTCGCCAGTTTTCTTGTCGTCGAAGCGTTTGGTCAACAGTAGTTGTGATGATTTCGTCGTTGAAGCGGCCGGCTTCCTGGGCGGCGAAGGTGCGCTGCTGACTCTTGAACGAATACTCGTCCTGCGCCTCGCGCGAGATCTTGTAGCGCTTCGAGACCACCTCGGCGGTGTCGATCATCGCAATGTAAATCGCGGGCGCGCGTTTGAGCACGATCGGATCAGCCTGCCGGTACGAGTTCATATGCGCGTTCTGCACCAGGCTGATCGATTCGAGGCCGCCGGCGACGACGGTCTGCATCCCGTCGGCGATGATCTGCTTGGCGCCCATCGAGATACTCATCAAGCCTGAAGAGCACTGTCGATCGACGGTCTGGCCCGCGACGCCAATCGTTAGCCCCGCGGCGACGACGCATTGACGCGCGACGTTGTAGCCCTGCGTCCCCTGCTGCAGCGCGGCGCCCATGATCAGATCATCGATTTCGGCGGGCTCGACCCGCGCGCGCTTTACCGCTTCCTGAATTACAGGAGCGGCCATCGACGGCGACTCCGTGTCATTAAAAGCGCCGCGGTAGGGTTTACCTATCGGAGTCCTGGCTGTAGATACGATGACCGCTTCTCGCATGTCTGTACTCCCTAAGATCGAATTTCCTCTCTGCTTCGACGCTTCGGACTTGTTGTCGGTGCGCCACTTAAACTAACTCTCCGTCAGCACACTACGCTCCACAAGCTCTTCTAAAGCTCCGTCGAGCGTTTCCGCAACCGTTCGGACGGTGGCATTTTGCAACATCTCTCCCGCCTGACTGCGGATTAGTGGCCGCGTTGTCCTCACTGGAGTTGTAACACTTCGATACACGGTGTTTTGCTCAGGCCGCCGCGCTAATGGTGGGGCAACGCGCGGAGGATCGAGGGAAGGACCTCCGCATCGTAGCGCTCGACGTGCGAGTCGAGCGTCCGGGCCAAATCCAGCAACGTCTGTAAGAAGCCGCTGCGGTCTTCAGCCGTTTGCGGTTCGTGATCTACGCCAGACGACAACCCGCGCAAAGCGGCCATCGACGTGCGCATCTCTAGACGTTCGTTCTTCACGATACCGAGCAGAGCGCCTGGGATTGCGTGATGCGCCTTCCCCCAGGAGACCAGCCCGTCTTCGATTTGCAGATGCGACCGTAGAGCGTGCTGTATCTCGTCCCTCACCTGGAGAGCCCGTTCCTTTGCTGTAACCGCGCCGGGATCATTGGCGAGCCTCGTGGCAGCGCAAGCCAATTGCATGATCAGGTCGTTCAACTTTCTGTGTTCGATCCCCAGACACGCCACCATCGTATTGATCATCGGAACCTCGAGCTCGGGCAGAGGGCTGTCACACGGCGTCATCTGGGTCTCATCCTGCGGATGTTTCATGTTGATTGCCTACTCTGGTTCAGCAATCTGGGTGCCACCCGATTGATATGGTCCAAGTCTTGTATATACAAGCGCCAGCGGTAGAAAAATGACCATCACCATCGAAGATAGCGACGAAGATTGATTCGCGAACGGCCAAAGCAGTCGCGATTTGCGAGACCGCTCGGACGCTGACGGAGACCTCGCTCAACTAAATCAGATAGAGCAGGTGATTTGAAAATCATGAACCTGGTGATCCTCATCTTTAGCTCGCAGATGTTCTTTCGGAATTTCGGCGTCCGGCACGTAAACGCAGCGCTTGGCCACTTCGCTATCGAGCTAGCTGGTCCAAGTGCCGGTCAGAAAATCGCCCGATTCGCGAAACCTGTTGAATGGTTGCGATCGCGGCTCCGCCCGCAGGTTCCGGAAACGTCGATAGAAGCACAAATTCAGAGGCCGCTTGAGGTCTGCGCGGCGGAGGTCAGCTTTGCGCCTTTGATCGATTGTTGTGCGGGCCGCCGGATATAGCAGCGCGCGACAGGACTCGATTTAAGGTGACAGCTCCGGCGGACGACGACCCGGCGTGCACATTCGTGCGCACACAGCCGACCATCTCGCCGGCTCCCAGCAGCGGAAATGTCCAGCGTGCAGCGCCACGGATAGTGATTTTCGAGGTCAAGCCCGACCGATTCGACAACTGATGCATCCCGGAGTTCACGCCAGGAACAATCCTTATTTTCTTTACGCTCCTGCGTTGAACACGCGTATTTCCGAGTTTTCAAAAGCGTTCGAGTACAAATCTGGTTGCGTCAGTCGGGATCGCGCGATTTCATGGAAGCTAAGCGGGCCGAGCGCCACTCGTCCGCGGTCGGTTCAATATGTGGATTGTTGCACTCGCTCTGAGGCGTCCGGTCACCATCATCGCGATGGCTGCGTTGATGATGCTGTTTGGCCTGTACTCCTTCTTCTCGATGTCGAAGGACATCTTCCCCGCGGTCAACATCCCCGAGGTCAATCTAGTCTGGTACTACCCGGGAATGTCAGCGCCAGAGATCGAGAAGCGCATCGTCAACATCACGGAGCGCGCGACCTCGCAGACCGTCACCGGAGTCGATCATATAGAGTCCAACTCCTTCGCCGGGATCGGGTTGATCAAGATCTATTTCAAAGAGAACGCAAGTACCGCGCTTGCGATTTCGCAGTTGTCCTCGGTCACCAGCGCGATCAGAAACATTTTGCCCCAAGGCATCGCGCCTCCGACGATCCTAGATTTCAACGCGACCAACGTCCCGATCATCGACGTCGTCAGCACCAGCGAGACGCTGACGGAGATGCAGCTCTACGACTACATGTTCAACTTTGTCGGATTGTTCCTGTTCACGCTGCCGGGAGTGCAGAGCCCGGCTCCGTTCGGCGGTGCGACGCGGCAGGTGATGCTCAACCTCGACCCGGCACAACTGTACGCGAAAGGGCTCTCACCGCAGGACGTGCTGAACACGCTCGAGTCATCGAACATCATTCTGCCCGGCGGTACTGCCAAGTTCGGTAACTACGAATATATCGTCACGCTGAACGGCAGCCCCATTCATACTGACGAATTCAACCGCATTCCGCTCAAATATCAGAACAACGCCACCGTTTTCGTCGGCGACGTGGCGCCCGCGAGCGACAGCTATGCGGTGCAGACCGACATCGCAAGGGTAAACGGGGTGCGGGCGTCATTCCGATACGTGTTGAAGCTTGCCTCGGCATCGACGCTTGACGTGGTCAACGACGTCAAGGGAGTCGTGCCGCGAATCATGGCTCTCGCACCCAAGGGAACCAGAATTTACCTGGCCTTCGATCAATCGCTGTTCGTCAAAGAATCGCTGATCGACGTCTTCCAGGAAATTTTCATCGCTTCGGTGCTCGTTGGGATAATGACGATCGTGTTCCTGGGGTCGTGGCGCAGCACTCTTATCGTGATCACGTCGATTCCGCTTGCGATTATGACTTCGATCGCCGCGCTGCACGTGGCTGGGCAGACGATCAACATCATGACCCTGGGCGGGCTGGCGCTGTCAGTCGGAATGCTGGTGGATGACGCGACAGTCGAGATCGAGAATATCCACCGCAATCATGCGATGGGTAAACCGCTGGCGGTCGCCATTCTGGACGGGGCGCATCAGATCGCGATGCCGGCGCTGGTCGGGACGCTTTGCATCTGTATCGTCTTTGCGCCGGTCGCGATGCTGAGAGGGGTATCGAAGTTCCTGTTTACTCCTCTCGCGATGGCCGTGATCTTCGCGATGCTCACGTCATACCTGCTCTCGCGGACGCTGGTCGCGACGATGGCGATAAACCTGTTGCCCGAAGATCCCAATGAGCACGGAATCGGCGGACGGGTAGGCGAGTACCTGGAGCGGTTCGACCGGTTTTTCGAACGTTCCAAAGAGAGATACAGGCGCGGGCTCACGACCGCTCTGAACCATCGCGGGCTGGTGCTCGCATGCGTGGGCGCGGTGATTTTGTCGTCGCTGTTGCTGTTGATGGCGGTGGGGCAGGATTTCTTTCCGTACGTCGATGCGGGTCAGATAAAGCTGCACGTGCGGGTGCCTGCCGGAACTCGCCTCGAAGAAACCGAGCGGACGATGGCGAAGGTCGAGAACATTGTGCGCTCCGTGATTCCTCCAAACGAAATGCAACTGATGACCGATCATATCGGCTTGCCGGTGTACTGGGCGCTGCTCTTCTACCAGACCGACACCATCGGTCCGCAGGACGCCGACCTTCAAATCGAACTGTCGGAGAAGCACCATCCGAGCCTGGGATACATCAAGAAAATACGTCAAACGGTGAACGAACAAATGCCCGGCGTTCTGATTTATTCGCAGGCCGCGGACATCACGAGCCAGGTCCTCAACTTCGGCCTGTCGGCGCCGATAGACGTTCAGATTCAAGGCCGCGACGCGTATTCATCGTACAAACTCGCGGTCGAGTTGCTGCCCAAAGTCAAAACAATCCCGGGCGCGGTGGACGTGCGAATACCGGAGACTTTCGACTATCCGACGCTCAGGGTGAACATCGACCGGGCCAAGGCGCTGCAGTTGGGGATTACCGAGAACGTGGCGGCGCAGAATCTGCTCAATTCGCTCGCATCCAGCGTCGTTGTGGCTCCCAACAACTGGTTGGATTGGGACACCGGCGTCAATTACAGCGTGGCGGTACAGACGCCGCAGCACGTAGTCAGCTCGTTCGATGAAGTCCTGAAGACTCCGATCAATCCCAATCTCGCAAGCAGCAACAGCGCCTACAGCAACACCAGCTCCAACAACGCGCAGACTCAGTTTGTGTCCAATATCGCGTCGATCGAGCATACGGTGACGCCACTGGGAATCGCACACATGAACGTGTTGCCGGTGATCGATCTGAACTGCGGCGTTGAAGGCCGCGACCTGGGAGGAGTCGCCGCGGACGTGCAGAAGGCGATTAGCACACTGAAGGACGTCCCACCGGGTACGACGATCCAGATTCGCGGTCAGAGCGCTGCGATGAGCGAGGCGTTCAGCGGGATGGGGCAGGGGTGCTTATTCTCGCGATGGTGCTGGTGTACTTGCTGATGGCGATAAACTTCCAGTCGTGGCTCGACCCGCTGTTGATCATGATGGCGCTGCCGGGTGCACTAGCGGGCGTGCTGTGGATGCTCGTGATCTGGCACACCACTCTTAACGTACAGTCCTTGATGGGAGCAATCATGTCCGTTGGTGTTGCGACCACCAATGGCAACCTGCTGATAACGTTCGCGAACGAATACATGGAGAAGGAGAACGTCGATCCCATGACCGCTGCGATCGAGGCGGGCACCACCAGGCTGCGACCGGTGCTGATGACCGCGCTCGCGATGATTCTCGGGATGCTGCCGATGTCGCTGGCGCTTGGCGCCGGAGGCGGTGAGAATGCTCCGCTCGGGCGCGCGGTGATCGGTGGTCTGATAGCTGCCACATTCATGACGCTGCTGGTGATTCCGATAGTCTATTCTTTCGTAGGGGGCACTCGGGTCAGCAAGCTGCAGCGCGACGCGCGGATGCGCCGGACGCTGGCTCTGACCGAGGCCGCCAAAGAAGAGCAGATGTAGGACTCCATGGCTGAACCAGGCACCACACCCCCTGCCAGCCGTCTCGGCTTTTACGTCAAGTGGATCGCCCTTCCGCTGGTCGCAACGATCGTGGCAGCGGGAATCGTGTTGGCGCGCGAGCTTTCCCTCCGCTCCCAGCGTGACGACCTGCAAAAGGCGGCGGCGCGAGGTCGTACCGTTCTCTGCACGAAACTTCACGGAGAAACCGCCGCGCGCACGATCATTCTGCCGGGTGAGATCCATGGCTTTTACGAGACGCCGATCTACGCAAAAATTTCCGGATACGTGAAAGAAATGTTCGTGGACAAGGGCTCACGGGTGAAGACGGGCCAGCTGGTCGCGACCATCGAATCGCCCGAGACCGATCAGCAGGTCCGCAACGCTAAAGCGACCTACGACCTTGCCAAGGTCACGGACGATCGCAACCAGATTCTCCTGTCGCAGTCCGTTATTCCGCAGCAGACTGCTGATGAAACCCATCTGACTATGCTCGCGGATTTGGCGAGCTGGAAATCTCTGGTTGCTACGCAGCAGTACGAGCGTGTCTACGCGCCCTTCGACGGGATGATCACCGTGCGCAACTTATACCCGGGAGCGCTCGTCGCCACGGCGTCCGCCTCCAGTACATCGAATCCGAGCATCTATGAGATAGCCACCCTGACCCCGCTTCGCGTCTACGTGTATCTGCCGCAAACGTATACTCCACTGGTACATGACGGCGACCTGTCGGTAATCACTGTCAACGAATATCCGAACCGCGACTACAACGGATCGATCACGCGGCACCCGAGCGCGTTGGATCAGGGGACGCGAACGATGCTCCTGGAAGTCGACCTGGTGAATCAGGATCTTTCGTTGTATCCGGGGATGTACGCCAACGTCGCTATTACCATCAAAGGGTCGAACGGCGCACCGCAGGTCCCGGACCAGGCATTGATCTTCAACGGCGAACGGGTCTATGTCCCGATCGTGCAGGACAATCGAATTCACCTGGTCGCCGTGAAACTCGGACTTGACGATGGAATCAACTGCGAGATCACCCGCGGCTTGAAGGGCGATGAGACCGTAGCGCTTGCACTGGGTCAGGCAGCTGTCGAAGGAGAGTTGATCCGACCCTTAATGGCACAAGGCAACTAGTCGCGCACGCAGACGGGGGCGATGAAGAGGACATTCGAAAAAGAGCGGGTTGCCGCGCTCAGCGCCGGTCTTGCGATCATCATTCTGGTCTGGACGGGGATGCAGGCTTTCGCATCCGAATGGATCGATTCTCTCGGCGCTCGTTCCGTATGGTTTTATGGACCGATATCCGCCGTGGCGTGGGCTTTCTTCAGCGCTATCTCCTACTTGTTCATCATCCGTGCGCAGCGCCGAAACCCGGCTCTTTGCCCTGAGCATGAAGAGGCAACTCGTGAGCTTCGACGGAAAACCTGCGAACTGGCGAAAGTCCCCAAGTGTATCGAATACGTAGACGAACTCGAGAGAAACAAGCTCGCGGCTTTGATGGGAGGCTTCGCAATTACGATTGCGACGTGGCTCGCGGTCTTATCGTTTGCACCGCTTGAGTGGGTAGATAGCATAGTCAGATTATCGCCCTGGACTTACTGTCTCGCGACCATGATGGTTTGGTGGGGCTCGGCGGAGCTTATGTATTGGAGCTTCCGTCGCGGCCGCCAGCAGGACTTCTCAATTCCCCGCGCATACTGATTCACGAGCTTCCATCGCGGAGCTGGCTGTCTCGATGCGCAATCAGAATTTTTCCTTGAAGGGACGGACTTCGAGTTCCATCGTCCACGCGCTTGGATCCTGGTGCGCGAGATGCCAGTAGGTCTCTGCGATCGCTTCGGGTTTGAGAAAATCGCCGTCTTTGAGGCTGGGCTTTAGTCCGCGCGCTCCGGGGATGTCGATGCTACCATCCACGTTGATCCACGCGACGTGGATACCTTTCGGGCCAAGGTCGCGAGCGAGTGATTGTGCCAAGCCGCGCATCGCGAACTTCGCGGGTCCAAACGATACTGACTTCGGCCCAGCCTTCACTCCTGCCGTCGCACCTGTGAAGAGCATCGTGCCATGTCCTCGCGCAATCATGGCGGGCGCGACTTCTTTGGCTGCGACAAACGCCCCCAAGGCGTTGACTCGCCAGTCTGCTTCGTACTGATCGGGCGTGATCTCGGTGATATTTCCGAACGTGCCGGTGCCGGCGTTGTAGAGGAGTACTTCGGGCTCGCCGAGATCCTTGCGAATCGTGCGAAACGCTTCGCTTATCTGTGCGCGATCGGCGACGTCGCAAGGGAGATCCAGAACAGTGGCCCCGCTACCGCGGATCTCGCGGGCGAGTCCCTTCAGATAGTCCGCTGTGCGCGCGAGCATCGCGACAGGGTAGGCCGCAGCAAACCGACGCGCGAGGGCGGCGCCAAGGCCAGGGCCAACTCCAATAACGACCGCAACAGGCTTGCTAGACGAATTATCCATGACTGGTTCACCTCACAGGAGCTTTGCAACGATTCTCTCAAATTCGGCCGGGTTGTCTTTTACCCGCAGCTGGAAAGGTATCCAGCGCACTCGAACGTCGTAGCGATGCTCCAACTCGAGTCCGGGTTCGAACGCCAGGTAGGCGAACGGACTTTTGTAGTCCGAATACATTTGGACTTCGCTCGGCGCCATTACTGAGACTTCAGTTCACCGGTTCGCCGCAGTCAAGCTGCGATGGCGCGGATCGCTACGACGCGACGCAACCAATCCGCATTCTGAATGTCGAGGAGATCGGTCTTTCGCGATGGCGCTCAAGCCGGCTGTATCGCTCCAGTCCGAGTAGCTGTTCACTGAGGCTCAAGAGACGATCTGCAGCTTGCGGATCGACCGCGTGCGGCATCACGCCGAGCACCATCGAGCCAAACTGGTTGGCTGCGAGACTCCCTGGACACCAGTCTGGGCGATGTCGGTTTGCGCCCTCGCACCAACGCTCGGCCTACACTTCCGAAAGCGCCTTCAAGCGTGTGACAGGCAACGCGCCCAAGCGATACCGGACGGCAGCGCGGGCGGCGTTCGCCGGGCCCCAATAGTTGGAGCAGGTCGCACAAGGGAATCTCCGAAGAGCGGCCGCTCCGCAGCTCCGAACGATTTCAGATGCCTCGCGCGCTTAGTGCACGGGAATCGACGCTGGGCCCGGAATTTGTGCGAGCCATCGATTCAACTGCGATACGAGGTATTCGAGACGGCGCATCGAGTGCAATTCTGCGAGGACCGCGCGTCGCTGATCGAGAGTCCACGATTCGATTCGCGCGTATTCTCGATCCTCGAGTCGTGAGCTGAACTGCTCGAGCGGCGCCTTCAGATCATCGGTCGATAGTGCTCGCGCAGTAGTCTGGGCGGCTGCGGAGCTCAGGCTGTCAGCACCGCTGAAGAAGTCGAGCCAGGACTGAAGGCGTCCGCGAATTGCATCCACCACCGCCTCGCGTGCCGATTCGGTCACCGTATCCAGTTGCGGGATGGGAGTGGCGATGCGATCAGCTGTAGTCGAAGCCAGCCGGTTCGCGATGCGCCGAAGCGCTCCGGCCGCCTCAACGATCGCGTTATGGTTGACCGTGCTGGTGCGGCCCTCCAATTGCGCATCGTCCGCGACCTCCAGAATTTCGGCGAGGGTGCGCATGGTCGCCGAGTTAGCCTGCTGGATCGCATTCTCGGTGTTCGCAGCCGAGCCGCCGGGCACCATCGCAAGAGTGTCGCGAATAACTTTCCGGAGTTTCGGCAACAGGGAATCACCGGCATATTCGGGCCACAGTACGAGCGCGACGATTGCCACGACCAGCGTGCCAAGCAAAATTCCCCAGATTCGCCAGAGCGGCTCATAGACGTCGAGGGCAGGACTCAAGCCGGCGAACACCAGCGCAAATGTCGTGCCTATCTGCTTTCCTGCGTATGCAACTCGTCCGCTGGTGAGAGAGGAATACGCGGATATATAGAAGACGATGAAGATTGCGAGCAGATAGGCCGGAAGAGTTTCGAAGTTGGGCGTGACGATAATGATCGCCAGAAGAGAAACCAGTCCGCCGATTATCGCGCCGACGATCCGCAGAATCATCTTGCGCAGGACCGCGCCGTAAGTAGGAAGCGCGGTTATCAATATCGTCGTCAGGATTGTAGATAGATCGGCGCGCTGGGTGATGAGGCCAATCACAAAGCCGATCACAACGCAGACACCGACTTTCAGTGAATAGCGGACTAGCGCCGGATCCAGCCCGTCGCTGGGCCGCGCAGCGGCAATGTTCGCCGATGGTGCAGAAGGCGGCTGCGGAGGCTCATCCAGCAGGCGCTCAAGATAATCAGTGAGCAGGGCCAGTGAATCGGTGAAGGATGCGAAATTCTCGATGTCCGCCGGACTCGCCTTAGAGATATATATTGGCCTCACCTGGATGACGCGAGCGCTCAGACTGTCTAGCGCCGATCGCGCGCGAGTCCGCGAGGCGGGAGGCGTCTGGTCGACGCCAACGGCGACGTGCGTCGGCAGTTCGCGGGCGATCTCGTCCAACACCGTCGCAATCGCCTCCACCGACGCTTGAAGTTCGGGCCGTACCATTTCCCGAATCTCTGCTGGAACGTCCTGGCGCACCGTGAAGGTCAGGCGATCCACTTCGAGGCCGATGCGCGCCACGCGCGTGACAGCCGCAAGCAGGATCGCCTGGCGATGTGCGGACACACCCTCGGCCACGGCGCGATTCAGCAGAGCCATGTGTGCGGGAAGATCGGTAGTCGGCGGTGGCAGAGGCGGTCTGGGCCCCAGGTGGTCCAGATAAAAATCTGTCGCCACGAGCAGCCGCGAACGATCGCGCGCGACGCTCGCTCCCAGCGATTCCAGCAGGATCTCTTCGCCACGATCGGGCCATAGCCAGTTGTCGAACAGGACGAGGGCGCCGAAGGCGATCACGCTGCCGCCGAAAATTCCGGCCGCACTCCAACCGATCTCCCCGGGAGCAAACATGACGCTGTAGAAGGTATCGAGGCAGACCACCTGGATGAGGAGGAGTCCGGCGCCGAGGTTGCGAGTTGTTCCAAAATAGGTCGAGAACGAAATCACCCCGAAGAGAAACGGGAGCATCAGCCATGGCGTTTCCGACAATATCCCCGCCATCACCACTGATGTAGCGAGCGCGATCCCTTCGGCGACTAGAAACGCAGTCGCTTTGCGAGCAGACATCATTGGTCCTGCGCCGACCAGGAGCCACACGATATACGTGCCGAGCTGGTTGTTGACGTGACAACTCACGATCAGGCCGGCGCCGAGCGTGGCAATCGTGGTGAGGCGAAGCGCAGTGCGGAATTTTCGCGAGGTGGGTGAAAGCTCGCGAGCGAGCAACGCGGCAAGCTGGTCGAACCAACCAGGCGCTTGCGCGAGGCGGAGCTCCGGTTTGGCGAAGCCAGCCATAGCCGTTGCTCTAGGGTCTCCTCCGATAGCTACGAGCGAGGGTGTGTTCTGATTTGTCTCCGACGTCGCGGCGACCTGGCCACATGGCGCTCGATTGTACGCTCGAAGTTGGCGGTCGCAAACCCTGAGCAGATCACTCTACAAACGCAAGCCGTCGCATAACGCTGGCGAAGCCCGTCGGGCGCGCCCGATTTTCAAGAACATTCTTCCTGAGCGACGCGAAGTTGGTTATACGTGGCGACTATATGCGGACCAGGCGCGGCGGATTCCTCACGGCGATGGTGGTCCTGCTGGTGCTGGCCGCGGGCGTGGACGTGCTCAAGGCTTTCACCTCGACGCCGACGCCCGGACAGAAGTTGGCGGAGTCGAAAATGCCGCCGACCGGTATCGTCTTTCTTGGCGTGCGTCATACCGGGTCGAGCGCGACAATCCTGGGAATTCTGGTGGGAGCGTTTTTGCTTTTCTACGCGGCCGGAATCTGGCGCATGAAGCGCTACACCGTGACAGTTGCCTGGATTTACGCCGCGTACGTGACTCTGAATGTCACGCTCTTCACGATCCGAAATCCTGCGCCGTCGACCCCGGGCGCGATGATCTTCGCGATCGTGTATTTGATCGGCGCTGTCGCGCTCACGGTCGGCACTGCGATCGCGCTCACGCGCCGTGGCGCAGACCTCAGCTAGTTGAAGTCAGGCCCTGACCCTGACTAGTCCTGGGGTCCTGCTGCGGTCTTCGGACCGTGGCATGCTGCGACTTGATCGACCGTAGCGCCGAGATCCGAAGCAATCTTGGCGTCAGAGAGACCCGCCTGCTGTTGATTCTTTACTGCGTCGCAGTCCACTGGGGCGTTCGATGCGGAAAACATACTGCATCCTGAAATTCCGAGAATCATCATTCCGAAGATCGCGACTCCTCGCTTGCACAATAGCTTGCGCATGGGACCGTTCCTCCTCATCTGATGTTTCCGACTCTGTTTAATTCCTCCAGTGTCCTCTCATTCGCGGTTCTTCAGTTGCTGACTGTCTCCGAGCCCGTACACCATCGCGGTCTTGGTGGTGCCGAGTTTAATCCATTCGGCGCAATCGAGCTGGACGCGCTTGTAGAACTCTTCGGACAGTTCGAGCGACTCCTTGCTCACCTCGTCGATGCGATCGAACTTACACTGAAAGGCGAACTCCCCCGACAGGGACTTTTCCAGAGCGCGGCTGCGCCAGATCGCGATGGTGGTCTTGCCCTTGAAGTGGTGCCCGAAGTGAATCTTGCCCATCGTATTTTGCACCTCCTCGACGGCGACGTTGTTAACCAGCATCATCTTGGTTCTCGGCCGTATATCTATCTTCTTGAGGGTCGGGAATGCTTTGGCGATGTCCTCGATGCCGCGATCCAGTTCAATTTTGGGTGATGTCAGCACGCATCCATGCGAGTAAACGCTGCGCATCCCGCCCAGGCGATCGCGCTCGAGCAACAACTCCTCCTTGAACTTTACCTCGTCGTGTCCTCCCAGTTGCGGACGCACGTCAACCGCAGCGGCGGCCTTGAGGTCAGGGGCGCGGAATTTGAAGGTCAGCTCGTGGTCAGGGCGAGGCCATCCCTGGTCGTAGAAGGTGCGCTTTCGCAGGATGAAATGATTGTTGTAGAGGTCAAATTGCGGAGTGTCATAGAAGAGTACTTCGCGAACCTGGCTATCGTAGGCGTGCTCGTCAAGATCCACTTTGAGACCGAGTTTCTTGAGAGTCCTGGTTGCGGTCTCCCAGAACTCGATAAAGCCGTGCTTGCTGGTAAATCGATCCGGCTGCAGCAGGATTTTGTACTCGCGGTAATGAACCACGTCGTTGGCGAGATGTTTGGTTTCGGGATGCTTGCTGATGTGCTTGTTCATGGATCGCGCAATGCTCCAAAGAAATTTTTGTCGTGTCCCCCACGCCGGGTTGGGTCCCCTCTGAGCATAGAAGGCTATCTTCGAAAGAGCCGCGGTAAAAGGGGGTTGATGAAAATCTTAATGACCGCGCCGTACTCCCTCTAAACGCAGCGCGGCATCGGCTAGTGTCCTATTTCAAATTAGCAATCTAACGCATTCCTCCACCATCCAAGTCTCTCGGTTTTCGGACATCTCCGAGAATCGCACGAAAAGCGCGCGTCTGCCGCGATTTGCGATCTTGCATGGACCCGAATAACTACTCTGGCGGCGCAAATCGCCGGAATTTGGCAAACCCTATCCGGGCGCGATTTTGCTGGGTCCGCGGATCTTCGCCACGGTTTCTTTCTGTCCAGGAGCATTTCGCTGAGATCCATTCAGAACCCTGCTAGATTCTTACCCGATTCATTGGGGAGCGTTGGCAATTGCGGAAACAGAACTCAGACTCATTGCAGCTCTCGCGAGGATCGAGGCTGACACAGCAATTTGGATTGTAGGCTATCGACAGCTTGTATTCTTCGAGGGCCTGCCTTCAAAATGCCTGACGGGCTTGGATGCTAACAGGTCGTTAGCGGAGGCAGAGTTGAAACCACTCGATACCGTCAAACGGTGCGCTACTATGGGCCGTGTGGTCCGATACCACCGTCGGGGCAAGAGGTCACCTGTCTTCTGATGAGCCCGTTGTCTGGAAGAATCTGTGTCGGGGTAGTTGCCGCGGTCGCGGTGCTTTGCGTTTCTCCGGCGGCATTCACCGTCGCAAAGCGGGCGTCGGCAGCTGACGCGCCTGCGGCCACCTCCTTGCCGCCGACCGTAACCGAAACGGTGGTGTATTCTTTCTGCAGCCAACCGAACCATAGCACTGGCGCTTGCCTCGACGGGGAAACGCCTAATGGCGTGATCGAAGGCAGGGACGGCAATTTCTATGGCACCACCGGACCATATGGCAATGCCAGTGGTGGCACGATGTACAAGCTCACTCCCTCTGGTACGCTTACTACCCTGCACACGTTCTGCCCCGAAATGGATCCGAACAGCGGCCATTGCCTCGACGGCGCCGGGCCTGGCGGAGTGATCGAGGGCAACGACGGCAACTTCTACGGCACCGCTGGTACTGGCGGCGTGAATTTCGATCGCGGTGGACTTTCCGCCGGCACGGCTCACATGATTACTCCTTCCGGGACGTTTACTACTCTGTACTCCTTCTGCGCCCAGGTAGACCCCAACACCGAAAATTGTCTCGATGGCGAAGAGCCTGATGGCATCATCGAAGGGAGCGACGGCAATTTCTACGGCACAACTTTTAGCGGCGGCCTGAACGCGTTTGGCGGAGCACGACCTGCGGGCGTGGTTTTTAAGTTGACCCGTTCGGGTGTGCTTACCAACCTCTATTCTTTCTGCAGCCAACAGAACCCGAGCACCATCACTTGCCTGGACGGCGAAGAGCCAAGCGGCTTGATCGAAGGCAGCGACGGCAACTTCTATGGGATCACTTCAGTCGGGGGGCAATTCGGCAGATCGACGATCAGCGGCGGCACGGTGTTCAAACTCACCCCGTCCGGGACGTTCACCACCCTCCACTCGTTCTGCAGCGAGGAGGACCCGAGCACTGGCAACTGTCTGGACGGCGACGGGCCCAGCGGTCTGATCGAAGGCAGCGACGGCAACTTTTACGGCACGACTTCCAGCGGCGGCATGAATGGCGACGGGTCGGTGTTCAGGCTTACTCCTTCCGGCACGCTCACTACACTCTACTCGTTCTGCAGCAAGGGAGACCCGAATACTTTTAGTTGCCCCGACGGCGCGGACCCCAGCGCGGTGATCGAAGGCAGCGACGGCAATTTTTACGGCACCACCAGGGTCGGAGGTGAATTCGGGAACTACAATAGAGATGGCACGGCATTCATGCTCACTCCTTCCGGCACGCTTACCACGCTCTACTCTTTCTGCACCCAGGAGAACCCGAACTCTACGGATTGCCTCGACGGCGCTTTACCTGACGCCGGCGTGATCCAGGCTAGCGACGGCAACTTCTATGGCACCACTGATATCGGGGGCACGAATGGCGATTTTGGCTTCGGCACCTTCTTTAAGCTGGCCGTATCGTTCCCCACACCCGTTCCAGCAAATCCGACAATCTCGCCCGGAGGGCACTCGTTCGGAATGACGCTGGTCGGCACCACGCGTCACGAAACCTTCCTGGTGCGAGCGCGTTCGCACGGAAACGAAGCGATCCCGGTCGTGCTCGGGAGCTTCACGATCAGCGGCGGCGATTATTTCGTGGATCAGACCATGACCACGTGCAAGCAGGGGCAGGTGCTTCAAAGCAACCAGGAATGCAGGATCGTCGTGGATTTTGCGCCGTTGATGGCGACCAAGCAGCTGACCGACATCGGCACGCTTAAGGTGACGAGCAACGCCGAAGAAGTCCATCCGAAGAACGGCGTGGTAACTCCGAGGGGAGGCGGTAGGGCAAGGAGGTGAAACGAGCACACCATCTCGCCGCGGCCTTTCTCGGCAGCAACGACCTGGCGCGTCAGAAGCAGTTGCCTGCGGGACTCATGACCATCGCCATGCCACCGTTGGGGCATACATTGGGGCGATTGGTTGTCGGAGCCGACTGCAACGCCGCCGCCGGTGGCTGTCGCGGTCACCTTGCTGCCGTCGTTATTGCAGAAGGCTTCAGCGTCTGAACCGTCTCCGCTCGCATTTGCAATAGCTTCACAAGAAGTACCGATGGTCTCTGCGTGAGCATTTCCACCATCGTCGGCGATGCCCACCGCTTTCGATCGAGGTGCAAGGCAGTCGTTGACGGTGGTTCCATTGTTGGAGGCAGTCGCGATCACCTCGCAGTTGGCCGCGGAGTTAGCGGTGGCGTGACCGCCAGACATCGCGTGCGCTTTCCCTGTGCCCCCTGAAATGACTACTTGCGAATTTGAACCGCTGCCGCTTGCAATCGAGGTAGCGTGGCCGGGTTGCGCCTCACTAGTGGCGAGGCCGCCGCTCGAGTTGGAACGCGCAGTTCTGCGCACTACAGGCTGCAGGCGATGGTCGACTGGTACACCACTGTGCTCCAAGCCGAGGTCGCGTTCGACAACGCATTCCTTGCCTTCCTCTGGTACGACTAACAGAACCACCGGATCGCTATCGTAGCGCGGCCCGGCACCGTCGAACGGCCGCCCAACTCCGCCGGACTCGACCATCTCACCTTCACCTTCGCCGATATGGGCGAGTTAGTCACAACGTACGAGCGCCTAAAGGCGGTAGGAATCGTACTGGTGCGGGCGACCAATCACGGTTCTTCAACCTCAATGTATTACAGCGATCCTGACGGCTCGTAGCGGGGCAGTCCGTTGCTGCGCAGATAACGACGTACCGTGTTCCGCGAGACATCGAGCATCCGTGTTGATCTCCCGAATGCTCTTGCCCAGCAGTCTCAAGACCCGGATCTCCACCGCTTCCTCCGCCACCAACATGAGGCCCTCCGCTTCGGAGTACCCCACGTCGGGGTGGGTCATTTTTCAATCGGCGACTGGAGTGAACCCCATCGATTGGACAGTCCTCAGGCGGAAGATTGGACCAGGATGTGATTGTGTTGTTCCTCGAACTGCACCGGCGAAAGATAACCGAGTGCCGAGTGCAGTCTGCGAGTGTTGTATACCTCGTCAATGAAGCGCGGAAGTCTCGCGATCACGTCGGCATGAGTTCGATAGTCACTGAGATAGACCTCCTCACATTTGATCGTCTTCATGAAGCTCTCGGCTTTGCCGTTGTCGTAGGGATTACCGCGGCGACTCATCGAACCGATCAGGCCATGATCGGCAAGTACCGGCGATAGGGTTCGGCAGCGTACTGCACTCCGCGATCGGAGTGGTGAATGCAATTGCGCGGTGGCTGTCGGGTTTCGATCGCGGCGCGTAGCGCCGCCAAAGCAAGCCGCGTATCGATCTGCCGACCGAGCGCATAGCCAATCACGCGGCGCGACCAGGCGTCCAGAATCACTGCCAGGTAGACGAAGCCGGCCGCGATACGGATATACGTGATGTCGCTGACCCACAGCTGATTGGGACCGGTCGGGCGAAGGCCACGGACAAGGTTGGGAAAGATCGGACCATCGTGGTCGCTGTCCGTGGTGCGTACGAACTTGCGCAACGGTCGCACCTGGAGGCCGCTTTCGCGCATCAGTCGCGCAACTGCCTTGTGATTGACTACCATTCCCTCGGCGTGAAGTTGGTGGGTGATACGCCGGTAGCCGTCGCGTGGGAACTCGGCACACAGCGCCTCAATGCGGTCGCGCAGAACCTTTTTCTCCGCCGCATCGCGGCGGCCGCGGTAATAGTAAGTCGAGCGCGCCAGCTTCATGATTCGGCATCCCCACGCAATGGAGACTGTTTCGGGCCGCTCACAATGGAGTAGCTCCCTTCGTTGGGCTGGCGTCCCAACTGCGCCCCTTTTTTGAGCAGATCGACTTCCATCGTCAGCTGGCCGACCTTGCGCTCGAGTTCCGCGATCTTGCGCTCGTACTCGGCGATGTGAACTGCCTCGGCCAGCTCGTCGGTAAACTCGCCGGCCTCGTACTTGCGGATCCAAAGCCGAATCAGATTGCGCGACAGACTATGCCGGCGCGCCAGCTCATGCAGGCCCGCCCGGCCGTCGAGAAACTCTTTGGCGATTTGACGCTTGAACTCCGAACCGAAACTCCGATGCCGAGCCATGCCCCATCCTCCGATAAGCCCATCGCCCGGTCCAATTCGTTCCTGCCTGTCTGTCCAGCTTTCGGGGTTCACTCCAGACCCTGGGTCAGTTTTGCCGGCACTAATCACGATCGATAGCGCACGATTCTGTGCGGGTGGTTTTCACGCCTTCGGCAGTGGAGATTGCAGCCGCCAAGATCTTTCGGATGCACGCGAGAGGAACGAGCCATGGAAAGTTTCAAGACTGCTCTAATCACGTCAATCGGCGCTTTCCTGCTGGGCTCCGCTTCGGTCGCGTCCGACATGACGGTCAGCGCAAAGGTCGTAAATCTGGATTCCGCTTCCTGGCGCGCCGAGCCGCACAGTTCGAGCATCGTCGACCGGGCACCCGGCGACCCTGACGCTCCGGAAGGGTACTCGCCGTTGGGAATCGCGAAGATCAACGGAAGCCGTCTTGCGGTTTATGCGTTTCAGAACGGCGCAAAGCTCGACGACGTTGCCGGGCCGGGTCATGGCTTCGCCGACGTGTTCGACGGCGCAGGGCATCTGATTCGTCGTTTTGCGTTCAGAGAGAATCTCAACTCGCCGCCGCAAATTACCGAATTCGTCTTAGCGCCCGCGCGCTGAGCTCAAAGGGATCGAGGACAGAAAAATGAAAACAAAAACATTCGTTGCGATCTTTGCCGCAGTTTCGACGCTGGTCTTTTTCCGACCTGTCTTCGCACAGACCGACGGCGTCGCCGCTCCTGAATTCTCAAACGATGGATCCGAATCGGCTATGGCTCCCGACTTTGACGAGCCGTGGGACGACGCGACGCCATCGTTCGGTGGCACTGCCCTGGCTCCGGCGCCGGAGCAGCCCGTCGATCCCGAGCTGCCACCGGCGTACGCGCCGCCGGCGCCCGTCGGACTCATCGAGCCCTGGAGTCATCCCGCAATCTCGCCGAGCAGCCCGACGCTGATTGCACCCGACTCCTTGGGCAGGTCCGAAGGCGTATTCGATCGGGGCATTCGCTGAATGGGGTGTGAGATCGAATATCACGCGAATCGTGCGGCGTTTTTTCACGCCCATTCATTAGAGGTTGAAGGCAATGGAACGGAAATTAGCCATGAATTGCCAGCATTTTTCGAGGGTTGCGCCTCGCGATACGAAAATAGTTTACCCGCGCACGAATCCGTTTGGCTCTTACGACGACGACACGACAGCGCTCGTCTTGGCGTTGCTAGGTCTGGCGCTAATGACAGTAACGACGGTTTCGATGCTGATTGCATTCTCGATTCTCTAGAAATTTCAGTCACATGGGAGGGCATCACATGATTTCGCAAAATTCGACGATTGGATTCATCGGGCTTGGCGCGATGGGACAGCGCATGGCGCGCAGACTGCTGAATAGCGGCTTCAAGCTTATCGCGTACGATCACACGAGCCGTAAAGCGACCGCGCTCGTTCCTGACGGAGCGATGTCGGCGCCCAGCATTCGCCAGCTCGCACGGAAATCAGAAGTAATCATCTCGTGCCTGCCCAACGACGAAGCGGTCTTGAGCGTTTACCAGGGTCCGGAAGGAGTCCTGGCTTGCGCGAACCCCGGCACTGTCGTGATCGAGATGAGCACGGTTTCGCCGGACACCTCGCGAGCGCTCCATCGGATGGGCATAGAGCGCAGGATCGAAGTGCTGGATGTTGCAATTTCCGGTAGCACGCCCGCGGCGGAGCAGGGGACTGTGACGCTTCTCGGTGGCGGCGACGCGGACGTCTTCGACGCCTGCAAACCTATCTTTGTCGCCCTGGCAAAACAGTATTTCCATCTGGGGCCGAGCGGCTCCGGGACCTCGATGAAACTGGTGGTCAACGCTTTGCTCGGTCTGAACATGCAGGCAATCGCGGAGGCAGTTGCCTTCGGTGAAAAGGTCGGCCTCGAGCGCAACCTTCTGCTCGAAGTACTCGCCAAGACCGCAGTCGTGTCGCCGGCACATCAGAACAAGCTGCTTCGTGCTGAAAGCGACGACTACTCACCCCAATTCCCACTTCGGCTCATGCACAAGGACTTCGGCTTGATTCTCGGCAAAGCAGCCGAACTGGGCGTGCCGATGCCAGCGACGGCAGCCGCGTATCAGATCAACGCAGCGCGGACGGCGGTCGATGGCGACGAGGATTTCTCGAGCGTGATCAGCGAGATGGAACGCCTGGCGCGGGTTCATGGGAATTCTCAACCCACGAGCCTGATTTCAAGACTGAAGACTCAGGCGGCGCGATGAACGATTGAGGGCTTCCCAGGGAGGGTTCAGCCATGATGTGGATCGTTCGACTGGCTCTGAGGCGTCCGCTTTCAGTGGCGGTTATGGCGCTGCTGATGCTGGTGATGGGCGTCCTGTCGTTCACGCTGATGAACGTGGACATTTTTCCCGCCATCAATCTGCCGGTCGTGATGGTGGTCTGGAGCTACCCTGGGCTGAACGCAGTCGATATGGAGCGCCGGCTGGTGATCATCAGCGAGCGCGCGTATTCGACGACCGTCGACGGGATCGAGCACATCGAATCGCAGTCGATCATCGGCATCGGCGTGCTCAAAGTTTATTTCCAGCCGGGCACGGACATTGGCGCCGCAATCGCGCAGATCGATTCAGTCTCGGAGACAATCCTGCGGCAGGCGCCCCAGGGTACTACGGCGCCGAATATCATTTCCTACAATGCCGCGAACGTTCCGGTGGCCCAGCTCAACATCTACAGCGATACGCTCTCGCAGCAGCAGCTGTTTGACTACGGACTGAATTTCATTCGCCTGCAACTATTTACGATACCTGGATTTTCGTCGCCCGCGCCGATCGGCGGCGTTCAGCGCGCTGTCGTCGTTAACCTCGATCCGAAGCAGCTCTATTCCAACGGCCTGTCACCGGTGGATATCGGCAATGCTCTCTCGACGACCAACGTGGTCATCCCGTCGGGCACGGCTCGGATGGGCAACTACGAATACGACGTCGACCTGAACATGAATCCGACCAAGGTGTCGGAGTTCAACCGGCTGCCGGTCAAAGTAGTCAACGGCATCCCGATCTTTCTCGGCGACGTCGCACCGGTGAGCGATACGCATCAGCCGCAGACCAACGTCGTGCGTATCGATGGGCGTCCTGCGACCTTTCTGCTGGTGATCAAGCACGCGGCGGCTTCGACGCTGAGCGTGGTCGACGCAGTACGAAACCGTATCCCGGACATTCTTGCGGTCGCGCCCAAGGGCCTGAAAGTAGCACTGACCTTCGATCAGTCCGCCTTCGTTCGCGCGTCGCTGTGGGAGGTCGTGCGCGAGGCGGTTATTGCGGCGGCACTGGTGGCGTTGATGGTGCTGATATTCATCGGATCGCCCGCGAGCATGCTAATCGTGATCGCGTCGATCCCGCTGTCGATCCTCATTTCCATCGCATGCCTGCATCTTGCCGGCCAGACGATCAACACGATGACGCTGGGCGGAATTGCGCTCGCGGTCGGGATGCTGGTCGATGATGCGACAGTCGAGATCGAGAACATCCATCGCAATCACGCGATGAACAAGCCGCTGTTGGTCGCGATCCTCGACGGTGCGCATCAGATCGCCACGCCGACATTCATCGGCACGCTTTCGATTTGCATCGTGTTCTTTCCAGTGGTGCTGCTGACGGGAGTCGCCCGTTTTCTTTTCACTCCGCTGGCACTGGCGGTCGTGTTCGCGATGCTGACCTCTTACCTGCTGTCGCGCACGCTGGTCCCAGCGATGGCGTCTTACCTGCTGCCGGATAAACACCAGGAGGTGCAAGGCACCGGAATCTGGAGGCGTTTCCTGCAAGGGTTCGAAGCAGGCTTCGAGCGCATCCGCCAGCATTACGTATCGGCGGTGAGTACCTTCATTGCGCATCGCAGCCTCGCACTGACCTGTGCCGCGCTGATGATCGTCGGAACGATCCCGCTGCTGTACGTCACGGGCGAAGATTTCTTTCCGACGGTTGACGCCGGACTGATGAAGTTTCACGTGCGTGCTCCGAGCGGCACGCGGATCGAGCGGACCACAGTGATTGTCGACAACATCGAGCGCTCGATCAGACAGATAATTCCAGCCGACGAGCTGCAGCAGATAAGCGACGACATCGATCTGCCGCAACCATACGCAATCGCGTTTTTCCCGAGCGATAACATCGGTCCACAGGACGGCGAGATTTTGATCCAGCTCAAGCCGAAGCATCATCCGACGGCCGTTTACCAGCAGCGCATCCGGGAAATGATGAGCACCAAGTTCCCCAATGTCGAAGGCTACTTCATGGCCGCCGATATCGTGAACCAGGTGCTGAACTTCGGGTTGCCCGCGGCGATCGACGCTCAGATCAACGGCAACGACCTCCACGCTGACTATCAGATCGCCACGCGCCTCGCGGAGAAGATGGCGATGATTCCGGGCGTCACCGATATGCGGATTGCCGAGCCGCTGGACTACCCGTCGTTCAAGGTCAAGGTCGATCGCGCCAAAGCACTCGAGCTCGGCGTAACCGAGCAGCAGGTCGCGTCGGGGCTGCTGTCTTCGCTGAGCGGCAACACCCTTATCTCACCGAACTACTGGCTCGATCCGGTTAACGGCGTCAATTACAACGTCGTGACCCAGGCGCCCATTCAGACGACTGCGTCTATCGATCAGATTTCCAACACGCCGCTGACCAACGGCAGCACCAATGCGCCGCTCACCGACGGCACCACCTACACGCCGTTCACCAACGGGACAGATAACACGCCGCTGAGCAACGGCACGGTAGGACCGAAGGCGCAATTTCTCGGCAACGTCGCGTCGATCAGCCACAGTAACGACCCTGCGGTGGTCGCGCATTACACGGTGCAGCGAGTTATCGACGTGGATTGTGGCGTCCAGGGACGAGACCTTGGCAGCACGACCAGCGCGGTTCAAAAGGCGATAGACAGTCTGGGCAAACTGCCGGCCGGCACCAAGGTCGTCATTCGCGGACAGAGCCAGGCGATGAATCAATCGTTCAAGACGATGGGGCTCGGGCTGATCCTCGCGATAGTCCTCGTCTATCTGCTGATGGTCGCGAATTTTCAGTCATGGCTTGAGCCGTTCATCATCATAGTGGCCGTTCCGGGCGCTTTGGCCGGCGTGCTCTGGATGCTGGTGCTGACGGGCACGACGATAAACGTCGAGTCGCTGATGGGCGCGATCATGGCGGTCGGCGTCGGCGTCGCCAACGGCAACCTACTCATCACTTTTGCCAACGAGATGCGTGAGGAAGGGATGGGGCCGGTCGAGGCTGCGATCGAAGCGGGCCACGTCCGCTTCCGGCCGATCATCATGACGGCGCTGGCGATGATTCTCGGGATGCTGCCGATGGCGCTCGCGCTGGGCGAGGGATCGGAGCAAAACGCGCCGCTGGGGCGGGCCGTCATCGGCGGACTCTTTGCCGCAACCATGATGACGCTGTTCGTGGTGCCGGCGGTCTATTCAATTTTCAGTCGCACTCTCATTACCAAGAAACAACGCGATGCACGTGTTGAAGCGATCGCAGAGCCAGGAGCCTGAACAATGAGTTCCATCGTCATGCCACCACAAGAGATCCACAATCAATCCAGGTCAGGGCGGTTACTCGGGATCGTGTTGTTTGCGGCGGTGTTTATTGCCTTCAGCGTTTCCGGGGGATTCGTGCTGGCACGGCAACAGCTCATCCAACGGCAGACGGCGCAACTTGGTCAGACCATCGCGCTCGGACCGCATGTGCTGGTGACGCAAATCTCGGGCGGCGGTGCGTCGCGAACGATCGAGCTTCCGGCCAGCATCCACGGCTACATCGAGACTCCGGTCTACGCGAAGGTCGCCGGATACATGAAGACCATCAACGTGGACAAGGGCGATCACGTCAAAGCCGGAGAGGTTATCGCGCTTATCGAATCGCCTGAGACGGACAAGCAGGTCGCCGATGCGCGTTCCTTCTACTGGATTCAAAACGTTACCGACATCCGCAACCAGGAGCTGGTTCACGAGCAGGTGGTTCCGCAACAAACCGCGGACGAGACGCACTCCGCGATGTTGCAGGCGAGGGCGTCGTATCAGCAACAACTCGCGCTGCAAGGATACGAGGTATTGAAGTCGTCCTTCGACGGTATCGTAACGGCGCGGTACGTCGATCCCGGTACATTGATACCGCAAGCAACGACACCATCGTCGACGCCGAGCATACCCATCGTCGCGCTGGCCACGCTGTCGCCGCTCAGGGTTTATGCGTATGTGCCGCAAAGCATCGCTTCGTTTATCAAGGATGGCGATCCAGCGATCGTAACCGTCAGCGATTTCCCGAATCGAAAGTTCGCCGGAACGATCACGCGCCATCCGGAGGCTCTCGATCAAACCACGCGCACGATGCTGGTCGAGGTCGATCTGCCAAACCAGGATCGGTCACTGCTGCCTGGAATGTACGCGAACATGACGATAACCGCTCACGTGACAACTACGAGACTGACGGCGCCCGACGACGCGCTGATATTCCGCAACGACAAAATCTATTTGCCCGTGGTGCGCGACAACCATCTGAGATTGATCGAGGTGACACTCGGCCACGACGACGGTTACACGGTCGAGGTCAACGGCGACCTGCGCGCGGGCGAAGAGATCGCAGTGAACGTAGGGGAAGCGGCGCGCGACGGCGAGCCGGTGCAACCGGTCGAGGGCAAACCAAGCCAATCCTGAAAGGAGAAGAATATATGGAAACCGCAAAAATCGTCGGCGCGAATCTTGAATTTTCGCGCATCGGACTCGGCACCTGGGCGATGGGTGGATGGATGTGGGGCGGCACGGATGAAGAGGAACCAATCCGCACGATTCATTCCGCGATCGATCGCGGAATCACACTGATCGACACGGCGCCGGTGTACGGTTTCGGGCGGTCGGAGGAGATCGTAGGCAAGGCGCTCGCATCAAACGGGTTGAGACAGCGCGTGGTGATCGCCACCAAGGTCGGACTCGACTGGAGCAACGGCGAGCCGTTCCGCAACGCGACGCGCGCGCGAATCTTCGCGGAGATCGACGCCTCGCTGAAAAGGCTCAAGACCGACGTTATCGACATCTACCAGGTGCATTGGCCGGATCCGATGACACCTATTGCGGAGACCGCCGATGCGATGGCCTCGCTCTACGAGCAGGGCAAGATTCGCGCGATTGGGGTCAGCAATTTCTCGCCGGCACAGATGAAAGAATTCGGGCTAGTCGCTCCGGTTCATTCGGCGCAGCCTCCCTACAATCTCTTCGAGCGCGAGATCGAAAAGGATGTCCTGCCGCACTGTGCGTGGGAAGGTATCGCGGTCCTCGCCTATGGCGCGATCTGCCGCGGATTGCTGAGCGGACGGATGAAGCCCGAGACCAAATTCGAGGGCGACGACCTGCGCAAAACGGATCCGAAATTCCAGCCGCCGCGATTCCAGCAGTACCTGGAGGCCGTGAGGCTGCTGGATCAATTCGCGCAGAAAAATTACGGCAAACGGGTTATCCACCTCGCGCTGCGATGGGTGCTCGATCAGCCGGGCGTCACGGCCGCGCTATGGGGCGCACGACATCCGGATCAGCTAGACCCGGTAAGCGACGTGATGGGATGGATGCTCGACAGCAGCGCGATGCGCGAGATCGATCGAATCATCCGCGACACAGTGAAGGATCCAGTCGGTCCCGAATTCATGGCGCCGCCCGCCCGCAATGGGTCGCTCGACAAGAACGACGCCGCTAACAAGCAGATTGGAGCGCCGGCCCACGCCTAGCGCAGAAGGGCTTGAGTCATCTCGATATGGCGGGGCATTCCGATATGCGTGTAGGTCCGGAGCGCCTCGCCAAGCAGTGTTTGAGCTCTTTCCCGATCACCTGACGCACCGCGGTCGAGCAGCGTCATCGCCTGGAAACGGCGTATCTCAGCCTGTTCGGGGAGATCCGGGAAGAAATCAGCTTGCCGCTTTGCGACCTGAAAATGATCTTCGGCGGCTTTCCACTGATGTGCCCCAGCCGCGGCGAGGCCCGCGACAGTCTGCGTGTAGCGCGGTATCGGCCAAACTACTACTGCCCCGGTGTCGATCAACTCGCGAACCAGCGGGTAAAGCTGTCCGGCTTGCTCTCGCTCGCCGAGCATGAAAAGGCCCTCGACAGCCAACGCGAGCATCCACCACGATCCCCTGACGGTTTCCCGGCCGCTGACAGGCAGCGACGCGCGATGCCTTTCAAGCAATGCCAATGCACCGTTGCGGTCGCCGGAATATGCCAGCTGCCGAAAGAGAGCTCCCTCGCCGAAGCCCTGGATTGAGCTAAGTTGCGGGTCAATACGTGAGGCGGTGTGAGCATGCGATAGAGCGCCCGCCCAGTCACCGCGAACAAATTCCAACGCGCTTAGTTGTACCTCGGAGAGTACTGCCCAGAAGGGGAACCTCGCCTTCGCGTCGGACTTCGCCACTTCCTGGAAGCCGGCTTCCAGTTTGGTCAAGTTAGGCTCTCTAACAAATTCGAGCCAGGTTCGTGTGCTCAGGCAAAGCGCGATGGAATAAGCTTGCCCTATCCTGGCTGCTAGAGGCTCAAGCATTTCCGCTATTCTGATAGCCTCGTCCAGGCGACCAAGAGTCAACAATGCCTGATGTAGAACTCGCAGTTGCAGGGCGCGCTGCCACGGAGGCGATTCCGCACCACACAGCTGTTCGCTAAGAAGTCCGTCGGCGGCGACTTCCTTCAATCGGAAGAAATGCATATTTACTATCGAGCGGGCACCGAGCACTCTGGCCTCGAGCTTTCGATCGTCGAGCTTCGCCGCAATGTCCATCGCCTCCTTCAGCGCCGCGCAAGCCGGCTCGCGGCCGGCCGCTGCGAGAGCCTGCCCCAAGGCGGCGAGCAGACGCACACGGTCAGCGCTGACTTCTGTCCCAAGGTAATCGAGCCCGCGACGCGCGGTTTCGCTCGCCTGCTGAAAGCGCCCAACCCAGATGAAGGCATCGGCCAACTCGGCAAAGCTCTTGCCGATCATCTCGCGGTCGCCGAGATTGGTATAAATCTCGAGCGCCTCTTGAAGATTGCCGACTGCCCCGTCCCAATGCTCAAAACTCAGCTCGGTGATCGCGAGGCTTGCCAACACCTCAGCTTTTTCTCTCGGATCAAGAGCGCCTTGATGCGACAAGGCGGATCGAAAACTGCGCTGCGCTTCCTTGAATGCGGCAGCCTCGAGCGCGTTCTTCCCCGCGAGCGTCAGGTAACGGACCAGTCTTCGGGTGTCCGCGAACGATCCTGCCTTGAGTAGATGGTCAGCGATCTCGCCGGCGCGCTCGTTGATGAAACGCGGATAGATCAGCTCGATCGCGCCGGCGACTGCAGCGTGCATTTGTTGTTTGCGCGGCGTCGAGATGCCGGCAACAAGAGTCTGACGCACGAGTTCATGGGCGAAGGTGAAAGGCTTCTCGGGTCCCTCGGCGCTGGCGACGATTACTCCCATCTGCTGCGCCTTCTCGATGACGGTGAAAAGCTCGTCAACGTCGATTTGGCTGACCTCCGTCAAAAGCCGGAAGCTGAAATTGCGTCCGATCATCGCCGCGGCCGCGAGCACGCGCTTTTCGTTCTCGTCGAAGCGCTCCAGACGACGTCCGATGATCAAGCGCACGTTTTCCGGAACGTCGATCTCGTCGATCTCGACGTCAGCGCGGAAATGGCCGGCCGCGTCGAAGACTTTGCCCTCTTCGACCAAATGCCGGTACACCTCCTCGACGAAAAATGGATACCCCTGGCTCTCTTCAAAGATAAGATTCACCAGATTTTGGGGAGGTTGCCGCAGGCTCAGAGAATGCAACATCTCGGCGACGGCGTCCCTTGTTAGACCGCCGATTTTCAGCGGACGAACGCCCGTCCGAATCAGCTCTTCCAGGGTTCTGACCAACGCGGAATTGTGCTCCGAAAATCCGTCGCGATAGGTACCGATAAACACAACCGGGAGCTGGGTGACGCGATTGGCGAGATGAACCAGGAGCGCGAGCGTGGATTCGTCGGCCCAATGCAGGTCTTCGAGTATGTATAATTGCGAACGTGTTTGAGCGGCGCGCCTTAGTGCCTCGGAGACGCTCTGAAAAAGATAACGACGCTTTTGCGCGGCCGGCAGCTCCAATGGTTGAGGAATGTCAGGAAAAACTCGCCGAAGGCGCGGCGCCAACTGGGCGAATTCAGGTGCATTTTCGCCCATCCGCCGACGGAATTCTTCCAGGCTCGCCGCTTGCGCCAGACCGCTTTCGATAATCTCGACAAAAGGTAGATAGGGGTATGGCTCGTCTCTTTCGTAGCAATGCCCGACGAGGTGTCGAAAGCCAGCGCGCGACGCGTACTCGCCCATCTCCATCGCCAGGCGGCTCTTGCCCACACCCGGTCCGCCACCGAGCATGATCAGCGATCCGTGTCCGTCAAGTGCTCGATCGATCGCCGCGCGAATCATGGCGCGCTCGGCTTCCCGTCCCACAAACGCAGTTCGTTCGGCGAGCGAGAACGGCGAAACTTCCAACACCGGCGCCGAGCGCGGCGAATGATCCGCACGCGCCGGAGCAGAGTCACTGTTGGAGCTGGGCTGTTCGATTGCATCGACAATTGCTACGCCGAACTCCCATAGAATCGGGAACTCGGGATCTGGCTGATACGAGCAGAAGGTGCCCGTCTTGATGCATCGCGACAGGATATCTCCCAACGCGGTGTAGCTCTGCGAGATTCTTTCCAGCACTGCCTTGATCGTCTTGGTGATGCTCTGGCGGGCTCGTTCTGAGGCAGAAGCCGCACGGCGATTTCGTCCGCCGAGACCCACCGCGCGCGAGAGTTCCGAAGTCAGCGCGTCAATTTCCTCTTCCGCCCGCTCGGCGCGCTCGACGTTCCCGAGTTCCTTTGCCTCTTCTAGTTCTTCGCGCAGCTCGGAGAGCCGGCGCCGGTAGGCGACCTTGGCTTGATCGTCGAGCATCTCGCCCGCGTCACCCAGGCTGGCGACATGGATTCCGGCCTTTTCGAGATCGTCTTCCCCGCGCGGCAGGCCATGCGTCGATTGATTGGTTTCGTCGTCGTTGGGCTGGTCTGCGATTCCACCCGCCAGGTCGAGTACGTGGAATTCGACGCCGGGATGACGCAGCAGATGAGCCAGGTAGCCGAGGCCCTTGGTGTCCTTTAGACGAAAGGGTTTCCCGCTAAGACCTACGGTCCAATACTCGCCTTCTTTGCGGAAGACACCCTTTTGTGCAGGACGGATGACGGGCGCCGGCTCGCGGGCGACAGCCGCGGCAGATCGAGTAGTAGTCCGCGTCTCAGTTGCCATCTGAATTTTCTACGCGATCAGGCCGATTTCCGGTCAGCCGCGCCTTAAGAGGATCGTACCACCTGCGCAAATATCAGCACACTCCTGTGCGGTCATTTTTCACGCCTTCACTGATGAACGGCCGGCAACTTCGAGGGGCGTAGGGTTCCCGAACCGGTCGAAAAATTAAAGCAGGAGATTAGGTATCATGAAGGATCTTTCAACAATTTTCGCCGCTGGGATCGTGACGTTGGCTCTGTCGACGCCGGTCCTGGCCGGCTCGGTGGGAATTTCCAGAAATTACCCGGTCGCTCAGCCCGACTCCGAGACGATTGCTGAACTGCAGCAGGCGTCGGAGGCCGCGCAGCGCGAAGCCCACGAGGGAAACAAGAACAATCCAGCCTTTGCGCAGAAGAGCTACCAGATCGATCAGCTCGTGGAACGCATGAAGAGCGGGCAGCAGGTCGCTCAGCAGCAGGTTGACGAAGCGCTTCAACCGGTTTGGGTTTGGTAATTGGCATCACGCAGAGAAGCGGCGGATCCTCACGCCGGATAGATGGTTGCCGTCCAGCTGAAAAAAACATGGAAAAGAAGATTCTGACAACCGAAAGTGGCGCGCCCGTCACCGATAACCAGAACTCGCGGACCGCGGGTGCCGCGGGTCCGGTATTGATCGAGGATTTTCACCTGATCGAGAAACTTGCGCACTTCGACCGCGAGCGAATTCCTGAGCGCGTCGTGCATGCCAAGGGCTCGGGTGCTTATGGCTATTTCGAGGTCCTCGCAAATGTGACGCAGTGGACCAGGGCAAAATTCCTTGCACCAGTCGGAAAACGAACCGAGGTATTCATCCGCTTCTCGACCGTCGCGGGAGAGAAGGGCTCGGCCGATACGCTACGCGATCCTCGAGGGTTCGCGATCAAATTCTACACCGAGGACGGCAACTACGACCTGGTCGGCAACAACACGCCGGTCTTCTTCATTCGCGATCCGCTCAAATTTCCCGATTTCATCCACTCGCAGAAGCGCGACCCGTACACCAACATCCAGGAACCCGACAACATCTGGGATTTCTTTTCACTGAGTCCCGAAGCGACGCATCAGTTCACGATTCTGTTCAGCGATCGCGGCGTTCCTGCGACCTTTCGCAACATGGACGGATTTGGATCGCACACTTTTCAGTGGGTCAATGCGCGCGGCGAGGTCTTCTGGATGAAGTATCACTTCAAGACTGATCAGGGGATCAAATGCCTGACCGCGGAGGATGCGACGCGTGTTGCCGGCGAGAATCCCGACTATCATCAGCGCGATCTGTTGCGCGCGATCGATCGCGCTGAGTATCCGTCGTGGACGCTCAAAATTCAGATCATGCCGGCGGCCGACGCCGCAAAGTACCGCTTCAATCCATTTGATGTGACCAAGGTCTGGCCGCATCGCGACTACCCGCTGATAACAGTCGGCAGAATTGTATTGAATAGCAATCCCGAGAATTATTTCGCCGAAGTAGAACAGGCGGCCTTCAATCCCGCGCACTTCGTGCCGGGCATCGGTCCCTCCCCCGACAAGATGTTGCAAGGACGCCTGTTCTCCTACGGCGACACCCATCGTTACCGGCTCGGCGCGAATCACATGGAATTGCCGGTCAATCGTCCGCATGCGGCCAAAGTGCATGGCTACAGCCGCGACGGCTCGATGCGCGTGGACGACAACAGTGGGCGCGAGAAGAACTACGAGCCCAATAGCTTTGATGGGCCGAAACAAACTGGCCAGCCGCTGTGGGCGCCTATTGAAAGCGAAGGACTAACCGGAAATCATGCGCCCGTGCTGCATCGCGATGACAACGATTTCGTCCAGGCCGGCGATCTCTACCGCCTGATGAGCGAAGCAGAAAGGCAGAGATTGATCGCCAATATTGCCGGGAGCCTTTCGAAGGTCAGCCGCGAAGACATCATCGAACGCTCGGTCGCGAACTTTCGCAAGGCCGATCCTCAGTATGGCGACCAGGTTGCGGTGGCGGTGGCGAAACTCCGGACGTCACATCGATAGAATCCGGCGAAATTAATCAAAAGGAGAATAAGTCATGAAAACCAGTTCCGCAGCTCGAATAAAAAACTTCTGGGAAACGCCAACCGACCTCAGCGGCGACGCGACGGTCGAAATCTCGGGCGCGCTGCGCAAATTACTCGCCGACGTGTTTGTCCTGTACATGAAGACAAAGAACTTCCACTGGCACATGAGCGGGAAGCATTTCCGCGACTACCACTTGCTTCTGGACGAACAGGCAACTCAAATCTTTGCCATGACCGACGACATCGCGGAGCGGGCGCGCAAGATCGGCGGAACGACGCTGCACTCCATCAGGGACATCGCGGAGCATCAACGTTTGAAAGACAACAACGCCGAATTCGTCGCGCCGATGGCGATGCTGACCGAGCTTCGCGAAGACAACCGGCATTTGACGCGAGAGATGCGCGCCACTCATAAACTCTGCGAGCAGTACGACGACGTCGCCACCGCCAGCCTGATCGAGAACTGGATCGATGAGACCGAGCGCCGAACCTGGTTCCTGTCGGAAATAGTCGCTGAGCGGTAGCCGAACCAGCAGGAGATTCGATGGCAAGTACCCAGGACGCCGAAGGAAACGTATCCAGCTCCGGTCATGGTGTCGTATCGGATCAGATACCCGAAGCGCTCGAAGTCAAGACAACGGCCATCCCCAAGGTAGCAACGGGAATTCCCGCGATACTGCATTCGCTGGCCTATGGGTTGAGCGAGATGGGACCGATGCGGATGACTCGCGCGTGGCTCGCGGTGAATCAGGAGACCGGATTCGACTGTCCCAGTTGCGCGTGGGCGGATCCGGACGGCAACCGCCATCCGTTTGAGTTCTGCGAGAACGGCGCCAAGGCGATGGCCGACGAGGCGACCACTGCGCGTATCACCCCGGAATTCTTTGCCCGACATAGCATCGCGGAGTTGAGTGAAAAGTCAGACTACTGGCTGAATCGCCAGGGACGTTTGACCTGTCCGATGGTTCTCCGCCCGGGCGCAACTCAATACGAACCAATCTCGTGGAGCGACGCGTTCCAGGCCATAGGCAAGGAGTTGAACCAGTTGGGGTCGCCGGATGAAGCAGTTTTTTATACCTCCGGCAAGGCAACCAACGAGGCGGCCTTCCTCTTTCAGCTACTCGCGCGGCTATACGGCACCAACAATCTGCCCGATTGCTCGAACATGTCCACGAATCGAGCGGTTGGGGATTGAGCCAGACTCTAGGCGTCGGCAAGAGCACGGTGACGATAAGCGATATCGAGCACGCCGATCTTATCTTTTCGATCGGTCAGAATCCGGGAACGAATCATCCCCGCATGCTCACGTCGCTGCTGGCCGCGAAGCGAAACGGGGCGACGATAATTGACGTCAATCCGCTGCCAGAAGTCTGCTTGCTTCGATTCAAACATCCGCAAGAACCGCTTCGTCTGTTGGGCGCCGGAACTCAGCTTTCAGATAGCCTGCTCCAGGTTCGCATCAACGGCGACGTAGCGCTGCTGAAGGGAATAATCAAAACAGTGCTCGAGGCCGAAGACAGGTCGCCAGGCACAGTGTTGGATTGGGATTTCATTCGCGGGCACACCCATGGCTTCGACGAATTTCGCGAGCACGTAAGGGCAATTGATTGGCGACAGATCGAGGAGCAGAGCGGCATTGCTCGCGCGCGGATCGTTGAAATCGGCGAAGTCGCGGCCAAGGCGCGCGGCACGATCATCTGCTGGGCGATGGGATTGACGCAACATCGAAACGGAGTTGAAAACGTTCGCGAAGTCGTCAACCTGCTTCTTCTTCGCGGGAATATCGGAAAACCAAACGCGGGAGTCCTATGCGTTCGCGGACATAGTAATGTCCAGGGCGATCGGACGATTGGTATCTGGGAGCAGATGGATGAAGGCTTCCTCAACCGCCTGGGAGCCGAGTTCAAGTTCGAGCCTGCGCGCCGGAAGGGTTACGACAGGGTAGAGACTATCCGCGCGATGGACGCCGGCAAGGTTAAGGCGTTTGTAAGTCTCGGCGGCAATTTTCTTTCGGCGACTCCTGACACCGACGTGGTCGCACGCGGGCTGAGCAAGTGTAGGCTGACGGCTTTCATCTCGACCAAGTTGAATCGTAATCACCTGGTGACCGGCGCGACGGCGGTGATTCTACCGTGCATGGGGCGCACAGAAATCGATATGCAAGCGTCGGGGCAGCAATTCACGACGGTGGAAGATACGTTGGGGGTGGTTAGCTCGTCGCGCGGCGTACTTGCGCCGGTGTCGGTACATATCAAGAGCGAAGTTGCGATAATTTCCGGTATCGCCGCGGCGACTGTCAGCGGCAAGGGCGATGTCGACTGGACGAATTTCCTCGACTACGACCGGATTCACGATTGCGCGTCGAGGGTGGTGGCCGGATTCGAAAACTTCAACGAGCGGGTGCGCGCTCCGGGTGGATTTTACGCTCCGGTCGCTGCAAAACATCGACAGTTCGCAACGGACACCGGCAAGGCGAACTTCACAGTCAACCCGATTAGGCAGATTCAGCTCGCGTCCGATCAATACCTGATGATGACAATTCGATCGCATGACCAATTCAACACGACGATCTATGGTCTGGACGATCGCTACCGCGGAATCCGAGGCGGCCGTCGAGTGATTTTCATGAATCGCCACGACATGGCGGAAGCCGGACTCAAAGAGCCGCAACTGGTGACCCTTACCAGTCACTTCGAAGGCGAGCGTCGCACGGTTCGCGACTTCAACGTGATCCCATACAAGATTCCTCGGCGCTGTACGGCGACATACTATCCGGAGTCGAATCCGCTGGTCGCACTCGGGAGCGTCGCGGAAATCAGTAACACCCCGGCGTCGAAGTCGATCGTGATCAGCATCGAACCCGCATCTTCGGTTGTCGCCGCTTGAGGCTGACGACGATTACGTTGTGGTGAACCCCAGTTTTCGCGATCTCTTTGCAGTGAAAGGGTGAAAAAGTGAAAAAGCGGCGCACCTTACCGTGCAGGCGTCCTTCACGCCGCATATGTAGGAGTTGCTGCTATGAAATCTACTTATATTGGTAAGCGTGATCTCTTCCGATGCACGAGAAACTCTCGGTGCCTCGGTTACCTGAAGGAACGAGTGGAAACGATCATGACGTTTTCGGCGGTGGTTGTCGCTACTCTCGCGATGTACGCGGTGATGTCGGTGGCGCTCTACCGCTGGAGCAGTTACGCGCCAATCTTTCCGCCGGACACGGGATCGGCGATCACGGACGTATCACCCTGGTCCCAGTAGACAGGTAACACCAACGCGACGACGATGGATTCGTCAAATTGAATCGAAGGGCCGCGCCCGGTAGTTTGCTGGTACCTGAGCCGCTCGCGGTGCAACTGAAAGAGTCCAGTCGAAGTCGATGTCGAAGAATATTCCTGCCGCGCCGCAAGCGTTGAACGGTTCGCATTGGGGCGCGTTCGAACCGATTGTAGTCGAAGGCCGCGTGACGGAAGCGAGAGGCTTCGCGAGAGATCCGGATCCCTCGCCGATGCTGAGATCGATTCCCGACTCCGTACATCATCGCAGTCGCGTCGCAAAACCCGCAGTCCGTGCCGGATGGCTCGAGAACGGGCCGGGTGGCGCTCGCGATCGGCGCGGGGCCGATGGTTACGTGTCGGTTAGCTGGGAACGCGCGCTCGATTTGATAGCCGATGAAATCAAGCGCGTAATTGGTGAGCGCGGCAGCCAGGCAATTTACGCCGGGTCATACGGATGGAGCAGTGCAGGGCGGTTCCATCATGCGCGGACGCAACTCCAGCGCTTCCTCGGCGGCATCGGAGGATTCACCGGCGCGCGCGACACCTATAGCAATGCGGCGGGGGCAGTGCTGGTCAAGAACGTGCTCGGCAGCCTGCACGCGATGAACGGACCCGGCACGAGCTGGAAGAGTATCGCCGAGCATGCGGACCTGGTCGTGATGTTCGGCGGAGTGCCGATTCGCAACACGCAGGTCACGCCCGGCGGTGTGGGCGAGCATCGGACTCGCGGCTGGCTGGAGATGGTCAAGGCGGCCGGCGTCGAGTTCTGCAATATCAGTCCGATGCGCGACGATGCGGCCGGCTTCCTCGACGCCGAATGGATTGCGCCGCGGCCGCATAGCGATACCGCGCTGATGCTGGCATTGGCGCATACGCTGGTCGTCGAGGGACTGCACGACGCGGATTTCCTCGCGCGTTACTGCGCAGGGTTCAATCGCTTCCGCGACTATTTGCTGGGAGCCGACGACGGTATCGCGAAGTCGGCGGAGTGGGCAGCAGGGTTGAGCGAAATATCGGCCGACAGAATTCGTGAGCTGGCGCGAAAGATGGCGGCATCGCGGACCTTTATCAACGTCAACTGGTCGCTGCAGCGTAGCGATCATGGCGAGCAGCCGATCTGGGCGGCGATTGCGCTGGCGGCAGTGCTCGGACAGATCGGACTGCCGGGCGCAGGAATCGGCTTCGGCTATGGAAGCATGGAGGGCCTCGCCGGATTGCAGCCTCACATGCCGATACCTACGCTGCCGCTGGGCCACAACCCGATTCGTAGCTTCATTCCGGTGGCTCGAATCGCGGACCTGCTGCTCAATCCGGGGCAGCCGTTCCAATACAATGGACAGGACCTCGTCTACCCCGATATCGATCTGGTTTATTGGTGCGGCGGCAATCCGTTTCACCATCATCAGGACATCAACCGGTTGATCAGGGCATGGCGGCGGCCTGCAACGATCGTCGTTCACGATCCTTGGTGGACCGCGACTGCGCGTCATGCCGATATCGTGCTGCCAACGACGACGACACTCGAGCGAGACGATATCGGCGCAAGTGCGCGTGACAGGTTCATCATAGCGATGAAGCAGGCGATCGCGCCGGTTGGCGAGGCACGCGACGACTTTTCGATCTTCAGCGATCTCGCAGATCGATTTGGAACTCGCGAGTCGTTCGCAGAAGGGCGCAACACGATGGAATGGTTGCGTCATATCTACGACGCGGCTCGCGAGCATGCGATTTCCTACGAGATGGAATGGCCCGGCTTCGACGAATTCTGGCGGCGCGGTTACCTGCAACTTCCCGAAGTATCGAAGCCTCACGTGCTGTTCGAGGAATTCAGAGTCGATCCAGACAGCAATCCGATCCCGACTCCATCGGGACGAATCGAAATTTTTTCGGAAAAGATCGCGAGCTATAATTACGCGGATTGTCCGGGACATCCCACCTGGTTCGAACCGGCCGAATGGTTGGGCAGCGCGGTCGCGCGCAAATTTCCGCTGCACCTTCTTACCACGCAGCCGAATACGCGATTGCACGGCCAGATGGATATGGGACCCGTCAGCCAGGAGAGCAAAGTCGCGGGGCGCGAGCCGATGCGAATCAATCGCGGCGACGCCGACGCGCGAGGGGTTCGCGACGGTGACGTCGTTCGTGTCTTCAACGAGCGCGGCGCAATCCTGGCCGGAGCGGTGGTCACCGATGACATCCGTGCCGGGGTAATTCAAATCTCGACAGGGGCCTGGTACGACCCGGTCGAACCGGGTGTGATTGGCAGTCTCGACAAGCACGGTAACCCGAACGTTCTCACGCTCGACAAAGGGACGTCGCGTCTGGCACAGGGCCCGAGCGCGCAGACGACGCTGGTCCAGGTCGAGAAATTTGTCGGCGAGCCACCTCCGATCAGCGCCTTCGAACCGCCGACTCAGCAGCGATAGCCAACGATACTCGACGAGATTGAATAGTAACTGGCTATTCTTGGTCTACTTAGCTGAGTATACTAACTACATACTCATTAACCGATTAGGGTAGCTAATTTGACAGACTTCTCATTAGAGAGATAAACTCTAATTGTCGGAATCGCGAAACGAAGCAAGCCCGACCTTGATCCAGCCCGGCCAGTGGCCCTTCTGCTCGCCTTTGACCACGCTCCGCTAGACCAACACAAATTGTCAGACAGGAAGGCTTGAGGGAGGCCCTATGGGACGACCTCGTTTGCATCGGATCCGGAACACTCTGGCTGCGATCGCGCTAACCGGAGCGATGATTCTTATAGTCGCAGCGCCGGCCGCGGCCAGGCCGTGGCAGAAAGCGTGGGGCGACTACGACAGCCATCAGCAATGGCATGACGCTGGTTGGTGGCTGCAGAATCAGCACGGCTGGGTGACCTCGCATCACCCGGAATGGACTGAAAACTACGCCTCAACGAGCGGCGAGATAGGCGATTCAGACCGATACCACGTACGGCACTACGGCGACGGCGGACTCGATCGGAGTGCGAATGCGGCAGCGATCGAGGCCGCGAAAAACGAAGCACGAGGCGCGCGGACCTTAACGAAAACTGAAACGTCTTTGAAAGACGTTCGCGAAACTTACGGTAATATATGAAACTGACTAATTCTCGAACACTAGTAATGACCCTGGGCGGTATCTTGATTTCAACTCTGGTTGCGGGATGCTTCGGCGGTGGTCCAGGTTATTCGAACGGCTACAATAGCAATTACAGCAGTTATGGAAGCTCCTATCCCTATAGTGGCTATAACAGTGGCTATTCGTACCCGCGAAGCTATGGAAATTCATACTACGTGAGCAATCGGCACGCAGCACGAGCTGACGACAATCGAGATCGCAGTGAAGCGCGCAGCGAATCGCAGCATTCGAGCATCGATCGCGAAAAGGTTTCAAGCAAAGAGCCCGTGTCGGAGCGTCGCACAGAAAGAAACTGACCGTGAATCAAAGCGCGGCGATAAAATCAGTGACGAGCGTGATGGCGGCGCGGACGTTGTCGGCTTCGGAGCGGCCACTGCGCGCACGCGGCTTGAAGGAGTGATCGCCGTCTTCGAGCCACTCGATCCGGATCGCGTGCGATAGATTGTAGCCGCGAATTTCCTCCGGGCTGCCGAAGCGGTCGCGCGTTCCTTGAAGGATCAGCGTCGGCGTCCGCAGATTCTCGAGATGCTTCGTTCGAGTTTTCTCCGGCTTGCCGGGCGGATGAAACGGGTAGCCGAGACATACCAGTCCGAGAACGGCGGCTTCGTCCGCGACCATGCTCGCGATCCTGCCGCCAAGTGACTTCCCGCCGACCACAAGCCTGGCGCCGCCGCCGAGTTCCAGGATCGTGTCGAGGTATGATCGCGTCAGCACCGGCTGGGGATCGGGCGCCCCACCTTTGCCAGTCTTGCGCCGGCGTTGCATGTACGGAAATTCGAACCGGATCACGCGAACGCCCGAACCCGCCACTCCTTCAGCGACGCGCTGCATGAACGACGAATCCATCGGTCCGCCTGCGCCATGCGCGAACAAGAATGATTTCGATGCCATCTTTGGTCCATCGACAAGAAAGGCTGCCATGACCCTGAATCATCGAACGGTCGTCGCGCCCGTGCAAACCGAATCACCGGGTGGTGGTCGGTAAGCAGAGTGAGCGAGAACCAGAGAGGTTCGTCGCTCACCCTGCATGTCTTCAAAGGCTGGCCGGCGGTTACTTATGCGTGTGCGGCTGCCGACGCTGGTGCGCTCAGCTGTTTGATCGCGTCGGCGAACTCCGCCAGGTAGCGCAACACACTCGGCCGGTTGCGCATTCGCGATAGCCACACAGCTACATTGCCGCATTCATCCGGTGGCGCGGCTTCCATCAGCGAGGCGAGGTTAATGGGCGAGAAGCACGAGATGTCGGCGACGCTGAATTCGCCGCACAGGTAGTCGCGCCTGGTCAACTCGCGATCGAGGCGCTGATACTGGCGCGTCATCTCAGCCATCGTTTGCGCTACCGCCGCGCTGTCTCGCGTGGACCGGTCCGGCTTCAGAAACACCTCACGCACCAGCACGCCGAGGTTGGGCGCCAGCAGCGTATCGCCGAGATCCTCGAGTACCCGGCATCGCGCGCGCTCGGCGAGACCGACGGGAAAGAGAGCAGGCTTGGGGAAGCGTTCGTCGAGGTATTCGAGAATGATCGTCGAGTCAGGGACCACCGCGTCGCCGTCGACGAGCACCGGAATCTGCGCCTTCGGATTGAGCCGTGGCAGTTCCTCCGGCTTGATCCATCCGGTGGCGGGAGTCCAGTTGACCAACTTTGTTTCGTGCGCGATCGCCTTCTCGTACATCGCGATCCGAGGTTTCGCGCTGTACACACTGAGCGGAGAGTAATAGAGCTTCATCGTTTTTCCTCCTGCGCAAATGTTTGGGGTTATTTTTGAGGCTCGCTCGAGAGAACCATCTGCGTCTGCGTTACGGGTAGTTGTTCGACAGCGTCCATCGGGTGATTCCTTTTTCTCCGCTCGGGAGTATTCGTCGCTTGCAGGAGCATCATGTGATCGCGGGCAATTGCGAGTGGACTATAGATAGTTCCACTTTCAGGAATATCAAAGGATCCACTTTCCCGGATGCGGACACGCGGAGTACGGTCGTATGCGAGAGGTATCCAGATGTTCCTGAAGCTCGATGCGGACGGCGCGCTATACGATCAGATTTACCGGGCGCTGAGGTCGCAGATCCTGAACGGGCGATTGCCGGCGGCGGGGCGAGTGCCGGCGACGCGCGACCTGGCGCTTGAATTGGGCGTGTCGCGCAACGTCGCGATAATGGCGTATCGACAATTGCTCGACGAGGGCTATCTGACTGCGCGCAAGGGCGCGGGCACGTTTGTCGCGCGCGCACTGCCACCGCATCTCACGACTGCGGCCGCGCGTCGCCGGCCTGCGGCGCGGACGCCGACGCCGGCGCGTTTTTCGGCATACGCGCGCCGCGTGCGCGATGCGTCGCAAGGCGTGCAGTTCACATGGGAGCCGCGGCGCGACGTGCTGCCGTACGATTTCCGGTATGGCCCATCGTCGTTCACGGATTTTCCGCACGAGACGTGGTGCCGGGTGATGGCGCGGCGCGCGCGACGCGTTACGATTCGCGATCTCGACTATGGACCGCCGGAGGGACTGCCGGCGCTCCGCGAGACGATCGCCGATTACGTCGGTCGCGCTCGTGCGATCTCGTGCTCGCCCGAGCAGGTAGTCGTGGTCAATGGGTCGCAGCAGGCGCTGGACCTGGTAGCGCGGTTGCTCATCGATCCCGGCGACGTCGTGCTGATGGAAGAGCCGCACTATCGCGGCGCGCGCACCGTGATGCGCGCGGCGGGTGCGAAGATCGAAACGATCGCGGTGGACTAGCAAGGATTGCGCACCGAGGAACTGGCCGACAAGCGGACGCTCAGCAGGCTGGCCATCGTGACACCGTCGCATCAGTTCCCGACCGGCGCGGTGATGCCGCTCAGCCGGCGGCTGGAACTGCTTTCATGGGCCAGACGAGCGGGGGCGTGCATCTTTGAGGACGACTACGACAGCGAATATCGCTACTCGGGCCGGCCAATCGAGGCGCTTGCCGCGCTGGATGACGCCGGCTGCGTGCTTTATGCGGCGACATTTTCGAAAGTGATGTTTCCGTCGCTGCGGCTCGGATACATGATTGCGCCGGAGCGGCTTATCGAGCCGCTGCGCTCGGTCAAGGGGCTGATGGACACGGGAGGTCCGACTCTCGCGCAGGCTGCACTGGTCGATTTCATACGCGAGGGCCATTTCGAACGACATGTGCATCGGATGCGCACGCGCAACGCGGTTAGGCGTGCTGCGATGCTCGAGGCAATCGAGCGCCACCTGGGCGATCGCGCACAGGTGACAGGCGTCAACGCCGGTCTTCACCTGGTGCTATGGCTGCGCGACCTGCCGGCCTCGACAACGCGCGAGTTACTGATACGTGCGGCGCGCGCGGGCGTTGGAGTGTACCCGGTAGCGCCGTTCTATCTGGACCCGCCGAAGCAGGTGGGCCTGCTGCTGGGATACGCGTCGTTGCCGGAAAAGCAAATCGCAGAAGGCGTCCGGCGCTTCGCGGCCGTCGTGAACTCGCTTTAGACCTATCGCGCCTAGTTCACGTTGTAGCCACGTCCTTGCAAACACGCAGCCATCGCGCGGTTGTATGAAGTACGTTGATTGGACGCAGCGGCGTTCGCGTTGGTTTGCTGCGAGGTGGCTTGCTGCCTTCTTTCGTCGCGTCGGCGGAAACCACCCGCCATGCCGCCCATTGCAGCGCCCGCACCAGCGCCCTTGCCAGCATCGCCAGCGATCGCGCCTCCGACCACGCCCAAGGCAGCGCCACGGGCAGCGCCCTTGAGCACGTGGGGCTGCGAAGGTTGATACTGCGACGCAGAAGGATTTGAGGATTGAGGCGGCGGCTTACTTGGATCGAAACCTGTCTGCTTTACAGCCCACGTATGGCACTCGTAGCGGTCCTTGTCCTGTTGCGCCTGGCTCTGGCCCTTAGAAGGATAAACGTAAAGGTCCTGAGCGCCCACAGAACCAGGTATAAGAGTAAGAGCCAGTAGGAAGATAAGCGCAAGAGGGGTGGTTACATATTGCCGACAGTTACGCTCAGTGCTGAAGTTTAGTTCCATAGCTCACCCACTTAGTTTGAATCGCGACTAAGGCTCAGGCGCCGCTCAGGATGACCATCCCTGTCGGTTGTAGTAATTGACGACCTGCTGGACGATCTGGTCGGTGGTCTTGTCAACCAGGTAACCGGTAGAGGATGTGACGTTCTTGACGCCGCCTGCGGCGACGTTCACGCCGAGGGTTGCGGCCGCGGTGGCGCCGCCGGCGGCCGCGCCTGCAGGTCCGGTAATTCCTGCGCCCGGCATGTAGCCGCTGTCAGCGCTAGTGGCGAAGTCTATGATCTCGGTCGAGCCTTGATCGGTCTTCTGTATGACCTGGACCACGGTGTCAACCTTCGACGCACCCGCACCCAGGCCGATCACCATCCGCCGAAGCCGGTTTCCTTCGCTAATGTCGGTGAACTCGCCGTCGAGAATCAACACGTTGCTTCCAGTCGGAGGAACTCCACGCTGCAGGCAGGTGGTTGTGATGCCTTTCTGCGTGAGGTTCGCAGCGACTTGGACGCAAATGTTTTGCGCAGTCTGGTGAGCGAGCTGAAGCTGTTCGGCATTGGTGTTGGAGTCAGACAAGTTTCGATAGGCCACCTGAAAGATGCTGGAGTTAAGTGACACGTCGGACGCGTTTACAGCAAAAGGATAGATGACAACAGCGGTGGGAGCGGTGGTCGAGATCGGTGCCGCGGAACTCTGTTGCGTAACCTGTGCCCCCGCGCACCCGAACGCCGCGATAGCCAGTAGGGCACACATTTTTCTAAGAGTATTTGATTTCAAAACGTCTCCTCTTTCGATTTGCGATGTATCTTTCCAGCTCTATTTCACTTCTTATGCATGCTCAGAATCACTGAGCGATCTTGACTCGGCGAGTTCCTCGTCACCGGTACCTACCGGTGGTCTGCTGGGCGCGACTGATGGAACAGTCTGCCAACAGGATTAGAAGCGCGGCACCGAAGCGAAAGAGCCGTCGCCGATGACGCGCGGCATGGCAACGGATGACGCCGCGCGTTGGAGCGCTCATAGTCCTATTGCCCGGCCGGCGCTCGTCCCTGCAGCTCGAGCAGGCGAGTGGTGATCTTTTGCGCCCAGTAGTCCATAGCACTTTTCGCGTCGCCCCATTGCCACTGCGCCGCCTGGCTGATTGCCATCCCACCGGCGCGCTTGTCGATCGCACCAGCCAGCATCTGTCCGGTCGTCGCGTCTGTCGCTTTCATCTCGGCTTCGGCGGATCCTACGAATGCATAGCTGCCAGTAGCAAGCGACTGTATTCCATTCAGTATTCTGGCTTGTGGAACAACCACCGACACGGTACGCAAACCAGGCGTTGCCGTGGTCGCGTTGACAATTGCGACTCGCAGCACGAGCACGCCCGGCCCGGGCCGATCGACCAGGGTGAAATACTTGGACAGGTCTTCCTTGAGCTTGTTGTAGAAGTATTCCCCCAACATCTGCTGATCCGCCGCCGACACTTTCGTATTGGCGTCATCCCAGAATTCGACCTGTTGAAGGAGTATCTTGTTGTACTGACTCCATTGCGCGTTTGGGTTGATATACACCATCGCGGCCTGGTTGCCGGTGCCCGGTTGCAGCAAGGACGCATCCTGCCCGAAGAATCCACTCAATACCGGAGCGGGCTGACCAGACGCACTCTGCTGCACGGAGCTCGGCTGACTTTCGACTGTTTGCGCGCATCCAGACGTGAGCGCACCGCAGAATAGAGCGACCATCACGAGCGCTGAGTGTTTTAGCTTCATTAACAGGCCTCCTCGTGCGAGTGTTACATTTCGGCCAGAGTCTCGGGGCTCGACGCCAATTTCCAGCCGCGTTCAGTCTGCGCGTCTGCAACCACGCCGTGATTTGGAGAGCCGAGGAGTGTCAAGCTGGCCCGGCTATTCGTCGATAGAAGAGGGCCGCACCCTCGTAAATCGTCGCGCCGTCGTCGGGACGTCCGACAAACTCAGCGATCTGTTGCATCTCGGCGACCCATCGGTACGCCTTCGGACGCATCGCGGGAACGGCGCGATCCGCGCGCGCGAGGAAGTTCGGCTGGCTGCGCGCGAGTTCAGATCGCAGAGCGTCCGTCAGGCCTTCGCGTTCCGCGGCGCCCAGCATCGTCGCGCACAATGCGGTGAAGCCCTTGGTCAGCCCCGCGTAGCAGAGCTTCAAGCCGGATGCGGCACCGATAGGACCCTCGAGCAGCGCGATCTCGAGACCGAAGTCAGCGAGACGAGTCAGCAGATAAGCGTCGCGGCCTGATGCATAAAAGCGCGGACCCTTTGCAGGATCTTGAGTGCCCGCGACCGGCGGTCCGCCAATGATGCCGGCGTCGATGAAGTTCGTGGCGTCGAACAGGTCGCAGATGCGGCGGCATGTCGCGGGCGAGATCGCGTTGCACTCGATATAGACGGGGGGTTCGTCGGCGCGGCTGACCGGACCGCGAAGACGTTTCGCGACTTCGACCGCGACGCCTGGAGGAACGATCGAAAGGACGAAGCTGGCGTCGCGCACGAGCGAATCGTCGTCGTTGACTACTTCGAGGCCGGCGTCGCGAACGCGCGCGACGCTTTCCGCGCTGCGGCCTTCGAGAGATGTTACAACGCGCGCACCCGCTTCGCGCAGGCGGCGGCCTACCGCGGCGCCCATCTCGCCCGCGCCGACAATTGCGACCGTGATGGAGTCTCGATCACCAACATGAGGCGAATCGCTCATCGGATTACCCCTTCACAAAAACGAAAGTGAAATTTCGCGCGCGTCAGTAGCGGTTGAGGCGGGCGAGCCGGTCGGCGTGAAAGTTCGAGTCGCCGAACAGTTCCTGGCATACGCGAACCCGCTTCATGAACAAGCCGATGTCGAATTCGTCGGTCATGCCGATGCCGCCGTGCATCTGGACCGCTTCCTGCACCGCGAGCGTGGCGCTCAAACCGGCGCGAGCTTTTGCCACTAATACAATAGGACCGGCCTTGTCGAAAGAATCGTCGAGCGTCTGCAGCGCCTTCAGCACGGCCGAGCGGGTGACCTCGAGTTCGCAGTAGAGGTGAGCGGCGCGATGCTGCAAGGCCTGAAATTCGCTGATTGCTTTGCCGAATTGTTTGCGTTCTTTCAGATAGGCGACCGTGCGGCTGAACGCTTCCTCACCGACGCCGACCATCTCCGCCGCTACGACGGCGCGTCCGACGTTGAGCACACCCTCGAGGACATCCCAGCCCGCATCGATCTTGCCGAGCACGCCGTCGGCGCCGACGTTCACGTCCTCGAACGTGATTCGCGCGGCGTTGTGCGAATCGACCGTCGAGGTGCGCTCAAAGCGAACTCCCGGAGCGCGCGCGTCAACCAGAAAGAGCGTGAGGCCGGAAGTATCGCCGGCTTTACCCGAGGTGCGAGCGGCAACGATCAGAAGATTCGCAACGTGACCGTCGAGCACGAAGGTCTTCTCGCCGTTGAGCTTGAAGCCGTTGCCGGCGCGAGTCGCGGGCATCGCGATTTTTTGCGGATGATGCTTGGCGGTTTCGTCGACAGCCAAAGTCGCGATCAAATCGCCGGCGACGATTTGCGGCAGGTACTTTTCTTTCTGCTTGTCGGTGCCGGCGCGAGCGATCGCGGTTGCGGCGAGAACGGCGGTCGAAAGAAAAGGGGAGGGCGTTAGCGTGTGACCCAGTTCCTCAGCCACCACGCCGGCCTCGACGTGTCCGAGTCCCAGGCCGCCGTAATCCTGGGGAACGAGAATCCCGGCCCATCCCATCTCGACGAAGTTTTTCCAGAGCTCGCGCGAGAATCCGTCGGCGTCGCGTTTGTCACGCAGCGCGCGCAGGTGCGCGATAGGCGCATTCTTGGCCAGGAAGCCGCGCGCATTGTCGCGCAGCATCGTCTGTTCGTCGTTCAGAACTAGCGCCATCTGCGGCTACGCACCCGGCAAGCCCAGAATTCGCTTGGCGATGATATTGAGCTGAACCTCGCTGGTACCGCCTTCGATCGAGTTGGCCTTGGAGCGCAGCCACGCGCGCGCGGTGCGACCTTCGCGCGAGCGCTCGCCTTCCCATTCCAGCGCGTCCGTGCCGCCGGCCGACATCACCAATTCCATCCGGCGCTTGTTGAGCTCGGTGCCGTAGTATTTCAGCAACGACGATACGGCGGGATGAGCCTGCCCGACCTTGGCCATGTCGCCCGCGCGATCCATCGTGAGGCGGAAGGCGAGGGCGTCTATCTCGAGGGCCGCGATCTGTCCGCGCAGCACGGTATCCGCGAGCACGCCGTTGTCAGTCCCGACAGTATCGGTCGCGATCTGCCCAAGCGAGCGGTTCTCCGACGTGGTGCCCATGCCGCCGATCATGTCGCGCTCATGAGTCAGCAGGTACTTCGCGATGTCCCAGCCCTTGTTGAGCTTGCCGACGAGGTTGGCCTTGGGCACAAGCACATCGTCGAAGAATGTCTGGCAGAACGGCGACGCGCCGGAGATCAGAGTGATCGGCTTGGTCGAGACGCCCGCGCTCTCCATATCGAACAGCAGAAAGCTGATGCCTTCGTGCTTGGGCGCGTTGGGGTCGGTGCGGACGAGACAAAAAATCCAATCCGCCCTGTCTGCGTACGAGGTCCAGATTTTCGAGCCGTTGACGAGGAACTGATCGCCCTTGTCCTCAGCACGGGTCTGTAGTGACGCAAGGTCGGAGCCGGAACCAGGTTCGGAGTAACCCTGGCACCATCGAATCTCGCCGCGGGCAATTTTCGGCAGGTGCTCGCGCTTCTGTTCTTCAGAGCCGTACTTGAGCAAGGCGGGGCCGAGCATCCAGATACCGAAGCTGTCGAGCGGAGAGCGGCAGTTGAGTGCGCGCATTTCCTGGCGCAGGATCTTCGCCTCGTCGCGCGAGAGTCCGCCACCACCGTACTCGCGCGGCCACTCCGGCACCGTCCAGCCTTTCTTCGCCATGCGCTCGAGCCACTGGCGCTGTGCCTCGGATTGGAATTTCCAATGCCGTCCGCCCCAGCAGGTGTCTTCTTCGGTTTGCGTCGGACGGCGCATCTCGGGAGGGCAATTCGTCTCGAGCCACGCGCGCGTCTCTTTACGGAAATTTTCAAGATTTTCCATTTGTATATCAGGTGTTAATCGGTCTGCATTCCGGATTCAAGGTTCATCATTTCGTTTCAAACTGCGGCAATACACAATAGGTTGCGGTTTTGAGATGGATGAAATACCAAGGGTAGCTTCGTTCCGTCAAAATTTGTATTTGAAGCAACGCCAAGACCGCAGCCGCTTTTCCGGCGATCGGGCGAGCAAGAGCCATCGTGGCTGTTTACCATAGCGAAGAGTTAGCATCGCGGGCGCTTCAGCGTAAGGCTGAAAAGTTCAGTCAGTTCGCAGATACGCGAATCGATTGCCGCGACACAAGGCGAAGGGACGCCGCTTACATTTTCCCTTCCGGCATCCCGAATCCGCCTGCTTCGGGATGATGGCCGTAAACGTCTTCGCCGAAATATTCCGACTGATGGGTAGCCGCCCGCGCGCCCCATCCGTACTCAAACATCCATCCCGAAGGATTCCTGAAATAGAATGAGTACATGTGGTCGTTTGAGTGTTTGCCCGGAGTTATAGTCACGGGGATCTTGTTCTTGCGAACCAGATCATAAGTCATGCCCACGTCGTCGAGGTTATCCACCTCGAGCATGATGTGGTTGAGTCGGCGATCGCCACCCGGAATTCCGAAGGCAACCGTGTGGTCGCGCTCGTTGCAATGCATGAAGACGAGCCCGACGCTCCGCTTGCCGCCGCCGAACTTGTACTCGACGCCGCCGCGCATTCCGAGATGAGCATAGAAGCGCTGGGCCGCATCGACGTCGCCCTCGCGCACGATGCAGTGACCTAATCCTCCGCTGCCAGTCTTGAAACGTCCATGCATCGCACGACCAGGATGGAACGGCTTGCTGAATTGAGTCAGCGGACCGTGAAAAATCTCGACCGGATTGCCGTCAGGGTCGTGCAGCTTGAGAACTTCGAGCACGCGACGCTCGTCAGCTTCTTCTACGGAACCGACGCGAAACTTTATTCCCGCTTCGGATAGCTGACGCTGCATTTGCGCGAATTCGTCGGCGCCTGCGACGCGAAAACCCATGTACGCCAGGTCGTCGCTGCCGTCGGCATGCAGCACGAGTCGATGGTGCAGGTAATCCATCCGCAGGTAGCATCGGTCGGCTTCGCCCTCATCGGCCAACTCGAGGCCGACTATACCAGTCGCGAAGTTTTTCCACGCGTCGAGATCTTTCACCCCGAGTCCCATGTAGCCTAACTCAGTAACCTGGACCATATAATTTCCTCCAAGCGATGCGGTTCACTTATCTCAGATGATTAGTCAGTCGTCCAACCTGATTTCACGATTAGCGGGCGTCCGTACGAGTCCAGTCGGAACCGAGCGCGACGCGTCGCACAGAATCCGTATCTGTCGGCTGATGGCCAACTCGATGCGCGGGCGCAGGGGCTTCGACCACCTTGTTCGACAGGCGCCCGAGGCCGCTGACCTCGACTTCGACCTGGTCACCGACGTTCATCGGGCGTGAATTCTTTGGCGTGCCCGATAGTATGATGTCGCCGGGGAGCAGGGTGATGAAGCGGGAAAGGTCGGCAAGTATATAGTCAATCGGAAATAGCATTTCCGAAATTGATCCCTCCTGGACCATCTTGCCGTTGATATAAGTACGCAAAGTGGATTTGCGAATATCCACGCCACTGACGATTCCGGGACCGATCGGACAGAAGCCGTCCTGGCCCTTTACGCGGAGCATCGAGCCGGCATCGGTGTCGCGGTAGTCCTGGCATCCGACATCGTTGGCGGGCGCGAATCCGGCGATATAGTCCCACGCGTCTTCGCGGCTGACGTTGCGCGTCGGCTTGCCGATGATAACGCCGACTTCGCCCTCATAGTTGAGATACTTGTGTCCCGCGGGACGGCATAACACGCCGCGGTGAGAGTTAAGTGCGGTGACGGGCTTCTGGAAGTAGGTCGGGGTTTCGAGCATCGGCGCTTTGAACTCGACGCGTCGGGAATCGTAGTTCAAATGGATGCACAGAATTTTGGTCGGGTCGCACGGCGGCAAATACGTGGCCTCGGCGTCCGCGATATCGCGGCCGTCGCCGAGCACAAGGCGATCACCGTCGGGACGCACCCACTTCGGCTGTCCCTCGTGCAGGATTCGGCGCCATTCCTGTCTCGGCCCGTCAAGTACGCTCATTGTCTATTCTCCGACTACTCAGTAGTTAGTGCCGCGAAAGAGTTTAAGCAAACGATCCTTTCAGCACGGCGATGTTCTTGACGTCGCAGTAAAAATCGAAGCTCCAGTTGCCGCCTTCGCGCCCGATTCCGGAGTCGCGGCTGCCACCGAACGGGGCGGCCAGCTCGCGAACGAAGAAGCAATTCACCCACACGGTGCCGGCGGTGACGCGGCTGGCGATTCGCATCGCGCGTTCCTGGCTCTTGCTGAAGACCATCGCAGCCAAACCGTAATTCGTTCCGTTGGCGAGTTCGATCAGCTCGTCCTCGTCGCGAAAAGTCTGCCACGTCAGCACGGGACCGAATACCTCGCGCTGCACGATCTCCATGTCCTGACGTGCGCCCTCGAGCAGCGTGGGTTCGAAATACAGCTCGCCGGCGCTGTGACGTTTGCCGCCCCACAGCGGTTTGACGCCCGACTTTAGTGCGCGATCCACGAATCCTTCGACGCGGCGGAAATGCTCGGGCGTGATTAGCGGGCCGACGCGCGTGCTCTTCTCGCGCGGATCGCCGACTGTCATATGTGCCGCGGCCGCGCGGAACCGGCGCTGGAAATCGTCGGCAATCGAGGCGTCGACCAGCAGGCGAGTACCGGCCAGGCAAACCTGTCCCGCGTTCATGTACTGTCCGGCGGCGGTCTGCGCGGCGGCGTCGAGGTCAGCGTCGGCGCACACGATGTATGGAGATTTGCCGCCGAGCTCGAAACTGACGGGCGTGAGGGATCGTGCAGTGGACTGCCCGATCAACTTCGCCGTGTCGGTCGAGCCGGTGAAACTCAGGCGGTCGATATCCGGATGGGCCGCGAGCGCCGCACCCGCTTCCTCGCCGATACCCTGCACGACGTTGAGAACGCCTGCGGGAATGCCGGCCTCGGTCGCGAGATCCGCCATCATCGAGCAGGTGAGCGGCGCCCATTCCGGCGGCTTGACGACGACGGTGTCGCCCGCGGCGAGTGCGGGTCCGACCTTCCACGTCGTCAGCATGAACGGGCCGTTCCACGGGGTGATCAATGCGGCGACTCCGGCGGGATCGAAGCGCACGTAGTTGACCGCCTCGGGCGAATCGATTTGCTCGTGACCCAGCTTCAGCGCGTGGTCCGCGAAGAATTCGATGTTGAGTGCGGCGCGCGGAATCACGCGCGCGAGATTGCCCATCAGCAGGGATCCATTGTCGGCCGTCTCGACGGCGGAGAGTTCCTTCGCATGATCGAGGATCGCCTGGGCGAACCTTTTCAGCACGCGATGACGTCCGTCGGGTCCGAGGCCCGCCCACTTGAAAAACGCGCGCCGCGCCGCAGCCACGGCCGCGTCTATTTCGGGAGCGCCGCCCGCGCTCACGTCAGCGAGATGTTTTCCGTCGATGGGCGAGCAGACCTGAAACTTCTGCTTTGACCCGACCCGCTTGCCGTCGATGAAATGCTCGGTCGATACGTCGACGCCGGCTACTTTGGCGCTTTCCATTTGTTAACCTCCAACAGTTTCGCGTTGCGACTGCGCGGTGTTGCAGCCGCGGGTGATTGGAGCAATCCGAGAAGTTGCAGTTCGAGCATTTGGCGCATCGAGGGCTTCGCCGGATCCGGCGTTCGCAGGCGGGTGCCGAGCCACACGACCAGGAAGGAAAAGTGAAGCGCGAACATATTGTAAGCGAGCAGCGCGGGATCAACCGAAGCCTTTATCTCGCCGCGATCCTGGGCTTGCTTGATCAGCACACTCATGCGGCTGAAGAACGTTTCCGTGACAGCGTCGATACCGTGGTGATCGCTTTTCACGAACGCGAGTTCCTTGACGAAAATCCGCGCCAGTTCGAACTCGCGTTGATCCTGCTTAAGCATCGCGTTGAACACATGCATCGCCTGGTCGAGCAACGGCGCCTTTGGCACGGTCGCGAAAGCGCGGTTGATGGTGCGGCCCATATCCTCCTGGAACACCATGACCAGCAACTCGTCCTTGGACCGCGCGTGAAAGAAGAGCGTCCCTTTCCCGACGTCGGCGCGTTCGGCTATTTCGCTGGTGGTGGTCTGCTCGAAGCCCTTGGTGCGAAAAAGTTTTCGCGCTGCCGCGATCAGTCGGGCGCGCTTGTCGCGCTTGTTGCGTTCCGCGCGACCGACGACCTCCACGATGCCAGCGGCTGCCATCAGGCACGCGCCTCCCTGGCGAGCGATGACGGTCCGGCAGCAATCGCCTGCGCCTCATCCTTGATCAACTTGTCCATCATTCTTCTGAACTGCGACAGCGCGCCGTCCGATGCGGTAGTGAGCATCGCCGCGTTGCCGGGCAGATTGATGTTCCGCTGTTTGCGCTTCGATCATCGTCCGGTCTTCGTTGAACGCCTTCAGGCCGAGTTGATAGAAGGTCTCTGCTAACTCGGCTTCCTGTCGCCATGGCCCATAGGCGAAGAAGTAGCAGGTCCGATCTTCCGTCAGCGGAGTCACTGCCTGACAGGTGAACTGGCGATGAAGCGGCTCGACACCAGAAGGTTCTGTTTCAGGGAAGCGTTTTGCTGTTCCCAGCGGATAGAAGTCCGCGCGCAGCAGAAACACTCCCGGAGCGACGAAGTCGTAGGTTTGCCAGATTTCCGTCCTCATGCCCCGGATCGAAGCCATCATTTGCGACGGTTCGGCGGTGAGCCAGTTCTGAATCCTTAACGATCGCTCGAGCCTGGTTACCACCGGTCGGAACACGCCCTCGGGCGTCAGGCTCGCGCCAAGACTTTTGCAATGCAGGAATGGAATGTGCGAGAGGTCGAGCAGGTTGTCATTGATCAGCATGTAGTTGGCGTTGTAATCCATGCGGCCCGGAAACATCGACCACTTCGGATCGTCGATTCCTACGAACTCAGGAATCAACGACACGTCGGCCATCGCCGGATCCCCCATCCAAACCCACGCGCCGCTGTACTTGTCGGTGATCGGATAGGCGCGCACGTACGCCTGCGGCGGAATTTTGGATTGGCCGGGAATCTCGACGCATTTACCCGACGGCGCGAATTTCAGGCCGTGATACATGCATCGAAGATCGTCGTTCTCGAGACGGCCAAGCGAAAGCGGCGCGAAGCGATGGCAGCATCGATCCTGAAGCGCAACCAGACCGCCGTCATTCTTGCGATAGATAACTATCGGCTCGTTGAGGATCGTGACCGCTTTCAGCTCATCGCGCGCAAAGTCGCGGCTCCAGCCAGCCATGTACCAGCAATTGCGGACGAACATCGAGATTCCCTCCCGCGGTTGAATCGATTTTGCGGAACTGTGCACAGACTCTTGTTTGCGGTTCCATAAGGCTGGCTTAGCGACGTTCATGACTAAAGTCAATTCTGACTGCAGTCGAGAATTTGATTTGACCTCCTATTTTCGTCCGAATTCGGCAGCGGTTCGCGGCAGACCTATGATTTTTCTGTCGGTCTCCGCCTGCGCACGACCGTCGCGCGCTGCCAGTCCGAGCAATTCGTCCACCAGCCGTCGCGCACGTTCCTTGGGCGCGAGCGCCTGGGCCAACTGATAGTTTCGCGCTCCTGAGGCTAGGTAGAAGCGCTCGTACAACTCGTTGCGATTGGCCAGCGCGCTGCCGACGAAGTCCCACGCCAGCCGGAAGATTCGCGCGCGTTCCTGGGCGCCCACATCGCCGGCGCCGCGCAGGTACCTGTCGATGAGAGGGCGGAGTTTCGAATCGTGGAGCTGCGCCTCGGTCGGCGCCGCGAGCAGGTTGTGCGAGCCGAGCAGCGTGATGATCTCGCCGACGCGCGGGAACCAGGTCGGCAGCGCCGCGCGCAAGGCCGCGAGCGGACCGTCGTTGGGAAACCACACGCCGTTGCCGTAATCGAACGCCTCGACCTCCGCGCTGTGAATCGCGGCGCGCGCGAACTCTGCATAGGTCCAGATTTCGCCGAGCATCTGCTTGGTCGCGGGCGAAACGTCGTTGATCGCCTCGGCCATCCGGTTCGCCAGCCCGTACGCGAACTCGAGCTTGGTCTGCGCCCGAATCATCGTCTGCTGCATGATGTTCGGATACCAGCCGGTGGTCATCACGGTGTTGTAGGCGTCGCGGTTGGCATTGATGAAAACGCGATCGCGCGGGACCTCGACGTCGTCGAAAATCACGAACGCGTCCTGCTCGTCGAAGCGGCTCGACAGCGGATGATCGAAGCGATTGGGAGGAGTCGAGCAGCTGTCGCGACAAATAAACTTCAGTCCCGGCGTGTCCATCGGCACGCAGAAGGACAGCGCGTAAGCCTCGGTGCCTTCGGCCAAAGGTATCGCGGGGTAAACCGCGATTTCGTCGGCGAACGGCGCCAGCGTCGCGAGGATCCTAGCTCCACGCACCACGATTCCGTGCGCAGTGTCGGCGACTTTGTGCAGCGCGACTTCGTTGCCAGGCTCGGGCACGTCGCCCTTGGACTTGTCGATAGTGGGATGGACGATAGTATGCGTCAGCGAGACGTCGTTGCGCGCGAGGAACTTCTGATACGCGACGAGGTTCGCGGCGCCGCGGTCGTTGCCGTTGACAGCCCACTCGTCGGCGCGGCCCGCGAAGCCGGCGAAGGTAACATTCATATAGTCGGGCGTGCGGCCCATCACGCCCACCGTGAACTCAGAGATTTTCTGCAGGCACGCGTGTCGCCGTTCGAGATCGGCTCGTGAGCGGGGAATCATGTGGCTGACGCCGATTGGTTCGCGGGTTTCGGGATCCGGCATCAGGCAGACGTCGCGCGCTTGATGCTGTAGATCGAAAATCTCGGCCAACGTTTGTGCGGCGCCGGCGAACGCGGGATGCGACACGACGTCCGTCACCTTGTCGTCGCCGACCCAGACTTCGCGCGGCTTCGAAAGTCCCTTGAGAAACTCGCGACCGGTGCGTGCGCCCATTTAGCGACCTCCCCGTCCGTTCCGCCGCGCCGCGACGATGGAAGCCGCGCGTCGAACCGGATTGGATTTTTTGCTTGCCAGTGTCTTAAAAGGCTCGTTCCGCAGACCGTCGAGATGCAATTTGAGCGCGGCGCGCAGCGCCTCATCGCGTTCGCGGCTGTTGATGGGATCGCCGCCAAGCCATCGCTGCAACTGGAAGAAGTAGAGAGCGAACAGGCTGTGCGCGAGGCGAGACGCTGGCACGTCCGCGCGCAGTTCGCCACGCGACTTCGCCTGCTCGACCAGGTTGGCGATCCCTGCGTATATCGTCGTCATCATTTCGGCCACACCATGACGTCGATCCGCGACGAACGGGAGTTCCCGTACGAACACCCGCGCCAAACCGCGATCGCGCTCGTGTAGAGCGATCATCGCACCGAACAGATGCAGCACCTGGTCGAGCAGCGGCCGCGCGGGCATCGTGGCAAAGGCGTCACTGACGACGCGACTCATATCCTCGCGGAAGAGCAGCACCAGCAGATCTTCCTTGGTGCCGGCGTAAAGGAAGAGGGTGCCGGCGCCGATATCGGCGGCCGCGGCGATTTCGCGAGTGGTGGTTGCCTCGAAGCCCTTGCGGCCGAACAATTTCCGCGCCGCGCGTTTGATCCGCTCGAACTTATCGCGCTTGCTGCGTTCGATTCGGCTGGGACTCTCGTACATCATCGATTACAAACTGAGCATGCTCAGTTTTGAGCACACTCAATCTGTACTGAAGATCGGCCGATCTGTCAAACGCCCGGATGAATTTCGGACTGGCATATTTGCGAACCTGCGGCGTGCTGATTAGTCTCCGATCTCGATCGGAGGACAATCATGGCAGGATTAGTGCTTCGCGAAGACCGGGACGGTCTGGCTACGCTCACGCTGAATCGCCCCGAGAAACTCAACTCGCTCAACGTCGAGATGTTTATCGAATTGTGCGCCCACGTGGATGAAATCGCGCGCCAGACGGAGCGCATCGGCCTGGTCGTCGTGCGCGGTGCGGGCAAGTGCTTCTCGGCCGGTCACGATCTCGCCGACATCGCGAAAGGCGAGCGGCCGCCCAAGCCGAACTTCCAGTCCGAGACGATCGAGCGGCTCGCCGACCTGCCGCAGCCGGTCATCTCCGCCGTGCATGGACATTGCTACACCGGCGCGCTCGAGCTGGCGTTGGCGGGAGATCTGATCGTCGCGGCGGAGTCGGCAAAGTTCGCCGATACTCATGCGCGATGGGCGCTGACTCCGATCTGGGGGATGAGCCAGCGGCTGCCGCGACGCGTCGGTCCGTCCAAGGCGCGCGAGATGATGCTGACGTGCCGCACCTATTCCGGCGTCGAGGCGGCCGCGATGGGCCTCGCGAACATTTGCGTGCCGGATGATTCATTCGACAAGGAACTTGGCGCGCTGGCCGATACGATCCTCGCGAATTCGTGGTTCAGCCATCGCGCGAACAAGCGTTTGCTGATCGAGACCGACGGCTTGGCGCTCGGCGCCGGCCTTGCGCACGAGGTGTACCGAAACCCCGGCGTCGGTCCCGACATGCGCGAGCGTATCGCGAACTTTACCAACAAATCGGCGCGTCGTGCCTGAGAGCGACGCCGCGCCCGCGGTGGAGACTGGCCAGCCTTCTCAGCTCCAACTGCCCGACGAAGTTCCGAGCGAGAGCCACGGCGCGTTTCGCGCGCTGCGCCATCGCAACTATCGTCTCTATTTTTTCGGACAGCTCACGTCGCTCGCCGGCACCTGGATGCAGAGCGCCGCACAGGCGTGGCTGGTGCTGAAACTGACGAATTCGTCGATGATGCTCGGGGTCGTTTCGTTCGCGCAGTTCACGCCAATCCTGCTGGTCGGTTTGTTCGCCGGTGTGGTGGTCGATCGCCTCGATCGCCGCCGCCTGATAATCACGACCCAAATCCTGCTGATGCTGAGCGCCTTCACGCTCGCGGCGCTGACCTGGACCGGCACCGTTCGCGTCGAGCACGTGATCCTGCTGGCCGCGTTCAACGGCACTATAGGATCGTTCGACATGCCGGGCCGGCAATCGTTCGTGGTCGAGATGGTCGGCTACGAAGATCTCGCCAATGCGATCGCGCTGAACTCGATGATGTTCAACAGCGCGCGCATGCTTGGTCCCGCGGCGGCAGGATTGCTGATCTCATGGCTCGGCATCGGCACCTGCTTTTTCCTGAACGGCGTGAGTTTTCTCGCTGTCATCTGGAGCCTGACGCAGATGGACGTTCCCGCGCGCGTGATCGCCGGAGTCGGGACGCGGATGATTCATCAACTGCGCGAAGGCCTCGCGTATGTATGGAACAACCGGCCGATCTTTTTGCAGATGGCGCTGGCTGCAGTGACCAACGGGTTTGGCTACCAGTACCTGGTGCTCGTTCCATTGTTCGCGCGCAACGTGCTGCATGGCGACGCGCGCACCTACGGATTCCTGGTCGCGATCCAGGGACTCGGTTCAGTGGTCGGTGCGGCGACGCTGGCGTCGCGTGTTACGACGCGAGGAATCAGAAATAATCTCATCGCCGGACTTTTTCTTTCCGCGGCCGGCATCGTGGTCTTCGGAGTGTCGCGCTCGATAGCACTTTCTCTCGCCGCTCAGTTCGTTATCGGCGCGGGACTTACAAACTTTAGGGCGAGCAACAATACCCTGGTACAGCTGTTCGTCAGCGACGATCTGCGCGGACGCGTGATGAGCACCTATCAGCTTGCCGCGGTCGGGATGACTCCGATCGGCGCGCTCGAGGTCGGCTACATGGGCTCGCACCTCGGTCCGATGCAGACGGTTGTCATCTGCGGCGCAGTCATTCTTATTTCCGGGGTAGTGCTGCTGACGCGACTCAAGTCCGTCGGAAAGGACGCCGACCCCGCGTAGATTCCTCCTTGCCAGACGCCCACTTCGCGTGTTCTATACCGCATTCATATTGTTCAACCGTTCAACCGAAGGGAGCCCCTCTATGAAATCCTGGATCTCGAAAACCGCAATCACGATAGCGGTCGTGGTCGCGCTTCCCATCCTCGCGCATGCCGACACCTGGCAGATCGATCCCGCGCATACCAACGTCGAGTTCACCGTGCGCCACATGATGATCTCGAACGTGAAGGGGCAGTTCCAAAAGACCTCAGGCACCATCACCGCCAACGGCAACGACGCGGCCTCGGCAAAAATTGACGCGACGATCGACGCGTCGTCGATCGATACGCGGGTCGAGAAGCGCGACGGTCATCTGAAGAGTCCGGACTTTCTCGACGTCGCGAAGTATCCGACCATCACGTTCAAATCGAGCAAGGTCGAAGCTGACGGGCCGGGCAAATGGAAGGTGACGGGTGACCTGACGCTGCATGGCGTCACCAAACCGGTCGTGCTTGACGTGGAGTCAAACGGGGCGCCGATTCACGATCCGATGGGCAACACGCGCGCGGGCGCATCGGCGACTACGAAAATCAAGCGCAGTGATTTCGGCCTGACCTGGAACAAGGTACTCGAGTCTGGAGGGGTGTTGGTTGGTGATGAGGTTGCGATTTCAATCGACGTCGAGGCGATCAAGAAGTAGCTATCTCCTCGTACCAGGCAAGAGCTGAAGGTCCAGACGTCTAGATCAAGAGATGTCGGTTCTCGCTCTTAAATGGCCCTGTATACCGAACGGGCGGAGGCCCAGAATTCCGTCAGACGCACCAAAGATTACATTCAGTAAGATCGGCTTCCGGTACGGGCGCAAATCAACTAGCCTTTTCTCGCCGTAGCGAACGCCACTTCGGCATGGAGGGGGGCCATGAAACTCGCAAGTCTGTTGCGGCTGACGATCACCGCGTTGCTTGCCGTTAGCGCCGTTTGCTCTTCGCCGTGCCACGCTCAGCAGCCGCCCCGAGTACCCTAGCTGCGATCCAGACCGCGAACGGAAATTATCTCACTGCGGTCAACGGCGGCGGACTGGGAGGTCCAAACACAGGAGCCGCGGCTGTTCCGGTTCATACCGACGCGTCTGTTGCGGGGTCTTGGGAAACGTTCACGATCATCTGGCTCAACTCGAGCTTCACGCAGTTTGCCCTGAAAACGTTGAGCGGTAACTACGTGACTGCAGTCAACGGTGGTGGTGTTGGCGGGCCCAACAGCAGCGCGGCACCCATTCACACGGATGCGAAGGCGGTGGGGCCTTGGGAAACGCTCAGGGTGAACCTCTTGCCGAACAATCAAGCCACAATCAGCCTACCCGATGGTCGATTTCTGACAGCCGTCGGCGGTGGCGGGATGGGTGGACCCAATACCTCTCCGATCCATACCGACGCGGTGAAGCAAGGCGCCTGGGAGGTCTTCAAGTTCGTCAACCTTGCTACACCTCCTCCTCCGCCTCCTCCTAACGGCCCGTCGCCACAGATCTTCGTGACTAGCAGTCCTGCCGGCTATGGCTATATCGCAGGGTCTAACGGCCTGGCTCAGACGGTACCGCTAGTACCGCCTGGGCGTTCCCTTGCCATCTACGGCAATCACTTTTGGACAAATGATTCGGCAGCTTCATGTAGCGGGACCGTCCAATGGGTAAACGGCGGAACTACGACCTCGGTCAGCAGCCCGCCTAATCCAACTTGGCTGAGTGACACGGGCATCTGGGCAACCGCGCCCATCTCGCTTAGCCTCGGACTCCAGAACGTTGTCGTCCAGAATTCAGCGCTTCAGCAGAGCAATGCAGTTCCTGTGTTCGTCTCGTACAGTCCAACGATATCGTCAGTGACGGACACCAACGGCAATGTACTGACTACGGTTCAATACGGGCAGACGATAAACATCAATGGAGCTCACTTTCTAAGTGCCGATGGAAACTATGCCGTTCTTGGCCCCTCGGGCGTGATCTCCTGGCAGGGTGGCAGCCTTGGTGCGTTGGCGAACCAAGTGCTCGGAAACTGGACCAATAATGCGATAACCGGTGTGACGGTATCGGCCCCCAACAACATTGGCGCGGTCGCGTTTACCGTAGCTAACTCCGTCGTGCAAGTCAGCGCTCCCTTCCCACTTTCGGTAGCCGCACAGACACCACCCTCGACTGGGACCGGACCTGGGGGCATCAGCATTGCCGCAAGCTGGTTTGTCATGTCTGCGAATAGTGATCCGCAACAGCACACGGTCCCATTCAGCGGGACCGTGAGCTTCTCTGGCCAGCAAGTGGGTGGCAGCGGTTGCTTCAACGATCAGAACTCCGGAGGTTCGGGCTGTACGCATGCGCAGGATGACTCAAATCTGAGTATCTCGTTCGTCAATGCATTACCGCCGTCGGGTCCGCCTCAAATCGGAACGGTGGGCGCCGTGGGAACGATTCCGGAAACGCTGGCCCCCGGAACGTGGAGTGTCAGCGCGACCTTGAATACAAATCAAGGAACAATACAGGGGCCAGCAACGCTGACATGTTCAACTCTTACGGTATCTCCGAATACGATAGCCCCGTTATCGATGGGCACTGACGCGTTCGGATGCCACTAGCGTAGGCGGGCAAACTCGCTTGTTTCGTGCGCCGTTGATTCCGTCGAGGCGATCAAGAAGTAGCGATTTGATTCGACTGGTCTGGTCCGGTTGCGTTTAATGACGCGCCGCGATACCGCTGAACCGATGTTACGTGGAGAACGTCGGAGGTTTCAGCCATGAGTATGTCGCGGCGCTTTGCAGCGGAGTTGATCGGCACCTTCTGGCTGGTATTCGGCGGATGCGGCAGCGCGGTGCTGGCTGCAGGCTTTCCCAAGGTTGGAATTGGATTCCTGGGAGTGGCGTTTGCGTTCGGCCTGACACTGCTGACGATGGCGTTCACGATCGGATCGATCTCGGGATGCCACATCAACCCCGCGGTCACGATCGGATTGTGGGCGGGCAAGCGATTCCCGGGGCGCGAGGTCCCAGCATACATAATCGCGCAACTGATCGGCGCGGTCCTCGCGTCGACGGTGCTGTATGTGATCGCGAGCGGCGCCGCGGGATTCGATCTCAGCAACGGTTTCGCATCCAATGGCTACGGAGCGCATTCGCCGGGCGGCTACAGCATGGGCGCAGCATTCGTCGCGGAATTCGTGCTGACCTTCATGTTTCTGATCGTGATACTCGGATCGACCGACAAGCGCGTAGCAGTCGGCTTTGCGCCAATCCCGATAGGTCTCGTGCTGACGCTGATTCATCTGATCAGTATCCCGGTGGATAACACTTCGGTTAATCCGGCGCGCAGCACGGGGCCGGCGCTGTTCGTCGGCGGATGGGCACTCGAGCAGTTATGGCTGTTCTGGGTAGCGCCGATAGCAGGCGCAGCGATCGGAGGCTTCTTCTATAACTGGTTCGGCGTCGAGGAAGTCACGCAGGAGTCGCTAGCCCGCGAGACTTAGCCACGTCCACGATTCCCCTTCCTACGTGGCGAATACGCCGAAGTTCACGGGAACGTAAGTTCCGTAACGTTACACTTTGGCAGGCCGGTATCTGGTTTTGGTGTTACCCAAGGACCCCATCAAAATAATCAACTATCTTACGCACCTGAGAGAGAATGTTAGCGAGCGCTTTCGAAAGTTCTTCGATTTCGGGTCCACCCTCGAACAGCAGTATCTCGAAAGTGCGGCCAATATTCATTTCAATATGGGTAATACCGACGGAAGGGGGGCTTGTCTGCAGTATTGGGTCTTGCCATCTCATTCCGCCGAACGTGATGCGAGCGAACTCGCGGTGCTTGTCTCTGTTGGAAAGCCTGTGGAGGGTAAACAGGGGCCGCAGACGAAATTCTTTGTAGGGTTGGAAGTTCTCGATCATTGTGACGTGTTCATCCGTGAGATGCTTGAGGCAGCCGGTTCTATTTCTAGCGAAGTCTTCCGGCCCCTCATTAATCGGAAACTGGGTGCCCTTCTGCTCGCTCCGAGTGTCACGCAAAGCGAGCGCAAAGACGACGTAATCCAATGCGGTGCGAGCATGCAGAGCGAACTCGCTGGTGAGCAGGCGCGCTTCATCGCGAAGTTGCCACATGAATTCAAAGAGTGGATCGGGAGCATTGAGGTCGGGCTGTTCGGCAGCCACCTTGAAGGCAGCTTTCCGAGCGCATTGGATCTCACGTTTCCAACGCCATCAACTTTTCATTTGCCCTATCCACCCTGAGCTTGGACTGCTGAAGCGCGCTCACCTTGAAACCCTCCGGGCAAAAGATATCGCTACCTAAACGTGCGTCCTCGTCAACCGCTAGATACTCGCCTGCCCACATCGGGAAGGGACACGCGTTAGGGTTTCCGGCATCGTCAGAACAACGCATCCAGAATCGCTACGGCTTGACGTTTCGGTGATGCTCGATCGTGCGAGCGCCTAGTCTTGCGGGGGCGCTTTCTGAGCCTTGGACTACTACGACGCAGCGTTTTACGTCGGCTACGTCTTCTGGTGAGAGGCCGACCTTGTCTGCCAGATTTGTTGCGATTACGACGAGGCCGCCTGGCGTCTGGCGTGCTAGTTGAGCTGCGGTTGGCGCGCTTAGCACGTCGGTATGCAAGCGGCGTCCGAGCGCGTGGCCGGCGTCGCGAATCAACTCGAGCAGTTCGGTGTCCTCTTCGGGGCCGTCGTTGGGCACCAGCACCGCGTGCAGGCCGGACTTCTTGCGCATCGCCACTCGCAATGCGAGGTCGAGCGCCGCGCGTCCGTGCGTTCCGCGATCGACTACTGCAAACACGCGGTCGAGCGGCCGTTCACCGCCGTGAATAACGACTGCAACGTGAACCGGCAGCGCGCGGGCCTTGTCCAGAATTTCGCGGACTACGCCGCCCAGAAAGTCTGAACCGAAGACCGCGCGATGCGATCCCAGCAGGAGCCATCCGATTTGTGGCTCCTTTGCGAAGGCCAGGATGTCCTCAGCGGGATTCGTTGTCCAGACTGCCTGCGGCGTGATGATGTTGCCGTGCGCGAGTGCGAGGTCCAACGCCGCGCCCAGCGCGGGCGAGCGGGGCGGCACGCGCTGGTCGGCTTCGCGCAATCCCGATCGAACTCCGCCGGGCGGAGTCTTCACCAGCGCGAGCACCCGCGGCGGCGGCGCGTCATGGGGCGTCGCCGCGAGCGCGAGCTCGACGAGCACGGCCACGCCTTCAGGGTTCGAGACCGGCACAAGAATCGCGCTGTGTTCGGTCCCAACCAGTATGGGACGCGGGGGCGGCTGAGCAGGCCGCGGCGCGGGATGCGGTGCGCGAATCGGCGCTTGTGGCGCGACCACAGGCTCGGGCGAAAACGTGCCGAGCTCCGGGAACGGCTGAATATCCGGAACCTGGCGGCGCGTGATCAGAGCGAGGATCGGCGTGGTCGCAAAAGTGGTGACCAGCGCCATAATCACCAGCATCGCGAACAGGGTCGGCGAGATGACATTCATCTCGAGGCCGATATTCAGCACGATCAATTCCATCAGGCCGCGCGTGTTCATCAGCACGCCGAGGGCAGACGCGTCGCGCCAGTTGAGTCCGGTGATTCGCGCCGCGATCGCACTGCCGCCAAATTTGCCGGCGGAGGCCACGATGACGATCAGCGCGCACATCATCCATTGCTCGTAGCCGTTGACCAGCCCGATCTGCGTGCGCAGGCCGGTGTATGCGAAAAAGGCAGGCAGCAACAGCACGATGACGATATCTTCGAGGCGATCGGTCAGCTCGCGCGCCATCCCGCTGTCGTGCGGAATCACGGCGCCGAGTGCGAACGCGCCAAACACGGCGTGGATGCCAATCAATTCGGTGGCGGAAGCGGAGATCAGCAGCGCGATGAATATCGACGCCATCACGCCCTGCGTCAGCCGCCCGCGATTTCCGTAGAGCAGCGACAGGCGGACCATCGCGGGCCGCACCACAAGGATCATCAGCAGGATAAATCCGAGCGCCATCGCGATCGTCGCCACGGCTCCGGTTGCCTGCGCTCGCGCCACGCTAACGACGAACGCGAGCATGCACCACGCGGTCACGTCGTCGACGGCGGCGCAGGTAAGCGCGATCGCGCCCATGTGGGTTTTGTGAATCCTGCGATCGGTCAAGATTCTCGCGAGCACTGGAAACGCGGTTACGGACATCGAAACGCCGAGGAAAAGCGAGAAGCACGTGAACGGCACGTCGTGCGTCGAGAGCTTTGGATAAAGGTAAAGCGCGATCGTCGCGCCGAGCAGGAACGGCGCGACTATGCTCGCGTGGGAAATCGCGACCGTACTATGGCCGCGTTTGCGGAGCAGGGCAGGGTCGAGCTCGAGCCCGACCAGGAACATATAAAGGATGACGCCGACTTGCGCGATTATGTTGAGGAACGGGCCTACCGTCGCCGGAAAGAGATATTGCTCCGCGGCCGGCAACAGTCGCCCCAGGAGAGAGGGACCGAGAACGATTCCAGCGATAATTTCGCCGACCACGGGCGGCTGGCTGACGCTGCGGAAGATCGAGCCCATGAGGCGCGCCGTAGCGATCACCACCACCAGCGCAAGCAGCACGTGCAGCAGGTCGCCCTGACTCGAGCGCGACGCGGCCGAGCCGAAGATCGCGGTCCCGGTGGGAACGGGCGCACCCAGGGTCTCCCCGTACGAGCGAATCCACAGGTACAGCAGCACCAGGCCGCCGATCATCAAACTGTAAACGGCGGCGGCGCGGGTGCCAGCGGTGGTAATTCGCGGCTGCCCTTCAGCCATTGCGCCAGTCTACCAGAGCGACGGCTTCATGCGCAGAGTCGGATGACGCGGCAATGACCGACCGTCTAGCGAGGGTCAGGCGCGGAGGGTTTCTTTCTCCGTGCGCCGGCCTTCTTCGGCGCTTTGGATGATTCGGGGGCGGGCGAACCTCCATTCGATGAAACCTGAGATGCGGCAGCGGGCTCCCGCCGGCGTCGAATCGCGGAGAAGGTCGTCGCAATTTCGGCGACGTGATCGGGCGAATCGTGATTCGTGCGGGCATGGTGGATTACGTCGCTCATCGACAGGATTCCGGTCAATCGGCCGCGCGAGTCAACCACGGGCAGGCGATGAATCTCATGCGTACGCATCAGGCGATGCGCGGCCTCGAGATCGTCGCCGCGCGCACAGGTAATCACCTTGGCGGACATCACGCGCTCCACGGGAATCGCAGCGAGCGGCAGGCCTTGGGTGTATGCGGCCACGCAGATGTCGCGATCGGTGACGATTCCGGCGAGCTTGCCGTGCCCGTCGATGACCGGCGCGCATCCGCAATCGTAATCCCACATTATACCGGCGGCGGCGTTCAACGAGTCGTTAATCGTGCACGCTCGCACGTCGCGGGTCATCAAGTCAGCGACTTTCACTGATTTTCGACTCCTCACCACAACATTCAGCTGTGAATTATTTCCAGGTTGAAAATGGTTTGCTCGATAGATTCGAATTGAAGTAGCGGGGATCGCCACTCACTTCGCGGTCGATCCAGTCGGGCAGTTCAACGTGCTCTTTCGGATCCTTGAGCTCGACTTCGGCGACCGTCAGGCCTTTGTTCGCGCCGCCGAATTCGTCGACCTCCCAGGTATGGCCTTTATAGACGATTCGGTAGCGCGTTTTTTCGATTGGCGGATGCTCGCACAGGTGGTCCAGTATCTCGTTCGCATCAGCCAGCGGAATCTCGTACTCGTATTCGTCGCGAGTGAGGCCCGACGTGGATCCCTTGATCGTCACGAAGGCGCTATCGCCGTAGGTGCGAACTCGGACTGACGACTGCTTGGTGGCGCACAGGTACCCCTGACGAATGGCGAGGCCGGGGCCAAGATCGCTCCATTTGCGCGGATGAACCAGGAATTTGCGCTCGATTTCCTTTGCCATACTGTTGTCAAGCGTCGCGGGGCTACGCTCGGCCGCGCTATTGCGCCAAGGCGCCGGTGCGCGGCGCCATTCCTGTCATCAACTTCAGATGACGAACGTAGTTTATATTCGCATGAGAGTTCAGGCCAAGCCTTGCAATCGCGCGAAGCACCGCGGCGGCGTCGTCGGATTCTATCTCGACCGTTTCGGATTTCGCGCCACCGGCGATTTCAACCTCGGCGAACTCGGCGGTGTAATCTGCGGACTCGAACTGCTGCCTGACTTTGACCACGTCCACCAGCGCAAGATCGCGATTCGGCTTCACGAGGTCGCGCATGAATTCATCGTAAGTGTACGACGGCTGCTCGATGTGTGGAGCCGCGACGCCGAGATTGGGAAACACCTGCTCGACGATCGTGCGCGAATCCAGAGGGAACTCTCCTTTGAGCACGGGACGCCATCGCTCGAGGCGGCCGAGCTGTTCGATCATCAGCTTGATGTCGATCAGGCCGGCGCGAATCTTCACGTTGGCGGTGTCAGTCGTGCGCGACAGAATGTAAGTTTCCGCGCTCTCGTGGGGTTCAGACGGTGGGGCGACCGCGGCCAACCGGTCTCGAAAAACACCGAGCTGATTTCCCCAAATACGGAATTCGAATCTTCCCAGCGAAATGCTCATCGTCGTCGCACCGGCAGATCGTCGCCGCTGCGCACTAGAATAACACTATCGCCGGGCACGTGAAAAAATCAGGCGGCGACTGACTTTCACTCTTTCAGAGGCTGGCACCCTCCCGTATTCCCACCCCGCGGGCCGACGAACCGGGCCCCCCGGCGGACCGTTTGCGCGATGAGCGTCCCGCGCGCACGACTTGCCGGCGGCCGACCGAACGCATCTGCTTGGTCGGCAGATCGTTGACGCTCAGCAATCCGAGCCGGGCGCGCAATGGCGAGGGCTCGATTCCGAGCACGTCACACACGTATTCAAAAGAGAAAGGACTGCGGACTCCGGCGTCCGCGTTGAACCAGCGTTGAACCTCGTCGAATTGATCGCGGTCGCATCGCAGCGATGAGTTTACGGTTTTCACGAAGCATCGGACCGCGTCTTCGAGGACCGCGAAGACCAGCCGCGTCTCGCCGTCGAGCATCGACCTGCGTCGGGTCAAATCGAAGAACTGAACTGGCACCAGAAAATCGGGCTCGAAGCGCGCGCTCAGCCACGGATCGGGGCCGGCGCACTCGTCGATAACCCGATTCTGACTCGAAGGTCCGAACTGAACCTGTTCTGAAACAGATGCGGACATACTAATAGGACCTCCTCCCTGCACCGAATTGAACTTCTGCATGGCAGCATGGTCTGTGCCAACTCTGGTACGGCGTGCTAAAGTATAAATCCTAAGGAATTTGGAGATTTACGGTGCCGAGGACGCCGGATGCTGCTCAATTGTGCGGCATCACTGCGATTGTCGGCTGTGCAATGACTTTTGCAGCGGTGCGGATTCGATCACAAAAAAGGCTCTCGCAGCGGCGACCGGATCCGGCTAAACTGCCGCGGTCCAGGCAGCGGCAAACGCCCGTGAGGCAACCCAATTTGAAGCAATTTCCGTATATGGAGCTACTGGACTCGAATGTTGCTCAGCAAGAGTATTGAGTTCGTTCGATCTTCTTATGGTGGCGTGAGGCACGATCAATGCTGATATTAAAATGCGGACCGATCGGGTATCGACGGTGCGCAGACGGTCGTTACCAATGAAAACGAAAACTCGAACTAAAACTCCACCGACGAAGAATCGCAAGAGGCAGAAGACCAAGATGGCATCCGCAGTTAACACTGGCGGACGACGGATCGACGCCCTAAAGCGCCTGCTCGCTAAAGAGCGCGCCGATACGCTTGCCCGGGTAAAAGAATTGATGCGTGAACAGGCTCGCAACGGCGGGCAGCCGCCAGCCGACGAGATGGATGTGGCGAGATCGCTGTCCGAAGTCGAGACGCATGCGGCCCTGTTCGACCGCGCGCAGGAACGTCTGAGCGCAATCGACGCGGCAATCGCGCGGCTCGGAGCAGGAGTCTACGGAACCTGCGCGCGATGCGGCGACGAAATCCCGCTGGCGCGGCTCCAGGTAATTCCGTTCGCGCAATATTGCGTCGATTGTCAGAACGAGGCGAACACCGAAGCTCGCAGCGGCCAGAGCGGATCGGCCAAGCCGTTCGGCGGCCGATGGTCCGGGACCGAAGAGCTCAGCAACCCGGATGACTCGGAAGAACACGTCGAGCGGGTCCCCGCCGCCGACGACGACGTGCAAGTCGACAGCGCGTTCGGTCCTGACGAAGACGAGCTCGAAGCGACGGGAGTCGAGAAGCGTCGTCGCGGTCGTCCGCCGAAGGCAAAGAAGCCACCGACGGCACAGAAGAAGATGCGCTAGAGAGTCCAGGTCCGCGACGTGCGCGTTGCGATGCCGACGGGCGAAAGCGCAAAGCCTTGCGCGAATATGCGTCGGGTCGTAACGCGATAGGTGTGTCATTGCGGGACGCGCTCTGATCATTTGCGGAACAATCGATTGAGCGTTCTGCGCTTCTGGCGGTCATCTGATCGCAATTCTTAAGCCTTCTTGTTCCTCTTCTGAAAGTCACAAATTCAACTTGGTGTCGGCATAGGGATTGCTCCACCTGATGTGGCTTGCTGCGAGTGCGTGGCTGGTGGCGTGAGGATTCGAATGAATTTGTTGCTGGTGGAAGACAACCGGACTGATCGGATGGTTATCCAGGCCAGGCTGCGGCGCGCGTTCCCGGGCGCGCAGATTCTGGCCGCAGACAATCCGGTTTTGTTGAACGAGCATCTCAAGCGCGACCTTTGCGATATCGTGATCACTGACTATTGGCTTGGATGGAGCGACGGATTGTCGGTCCTCCAGCGGGTTCGTGAGCGATGGCCACGGAGCCGGGTCATTATGCTTACAGGTAACGGCGGCGAAGAGGTGGTCGCGGGCGCATTCAAATACGGCTTGTATCACTACCTGCTCAAGCCGGACGGCTTTGACGAGCTCGTATCGGTGACGGGTGCTGCGATGGAGAGCAAGCGGCGCGAAGATCTCCACGAGCTGATGACGATGATCGTCAACTCGATTCCGGACGGTGTTCATAGTGTGAACGCAGCCGGGACAATCACGGCAACGAATCTGGCGGCGCGTCAGATATATGGATACTCGGACGTCGAGATGGCCGGCCGCGCTAACGAGACGCTGGTGCCGACCGCGCGGCGCGACGAAATCCGCCGTTCTCATGAGCGAGCACTGGCAGGAGAAATCGTGCCTCGGTTCCCGACGCATCAGGTTCGCAGCGACGGTACTGAAATTGAAGTTGCGATGACGATTCTGCCGATGCGTGACGGCGACGGCACCGTTTCCAACGTCGCGTACGTCACCACCCCCATCGGCAAGCCACTTCGCCTGGTAGTCAGCGCGACCGCTCGGCACGAGTCGCACGAATCCCGCCTCGCATCAGCTTCGAACGTCGAGCGTTGATCACAACCATCGTCGACGCGGTTCGCCTCATTTGCTCGGAGGGCCGCTTTATTTGGCACTTTGGCCTTTTGACCCGCTACCTTGCCGCCCGCCGGAACGCTAAAGTATTCAACCTGATGGCTCGCGACGACACGCATAAGCTGACGGAACACGGCGTTTTGAATCACGTGTCGATGGTCCGCAGCCGCCCGATAAGGATCGCGCTTTACTACGCCCTTGGCGGACTCATCTGGGTCGCAGTCTCGGACCGGGTGCTGTCACTCATGCCGGCGCATTCGTACACGCTCAATCGTCTGATGTTCGTAAGCGTGAACGCGTTGCTGCTCTACCTGGTTGCGGCCCGCTACATGAAGACGATTCGGATCTCGGTCGCGGCGCGCGAGGAAGCGCTCGTACGTGCGCGCGGTTATTTCGAATCGTCGGTCGAGGGAATTATTTCCGCGGACAGTGCCGGGATGATTCGTCAGTTGAATCCCCGCGGGCAGGAACTGTTCGGCTACCACGAGATGGAACTCGTCGGGCAACCGATCGAAGTTCTGCTGCCGCAGCGTTTCCGCGAACGCCACCAGGCACATCGCAGCGCGTTTTTTGCGGCGCCGAAGTCGCGCATGATGGGCCGCGGAATGGAGATTGCGGGACGCCGAAAAGACGGCAGCGAATTTCCCGCCGAGATAAGTCTCAACGTGGTGCATACACATCGCGGCAAGCTTGTGATCGCCTTCGTCACCGACATCACCGAGCGCCGGGCGATGGAGCGCGAGGCACGCCGCAATGAAACGGTGGACGCGCTGGCCGCCGTGGCGGCGGGCATCGCGCATGAGTTGAACAACCCGCTGGCGGTGATGGCGTCGCGAATCGAGCTGATGCTGGCGACGGACCAGGATCTCGGCGCCCAGACCCGCGATGACCTGCTCGTGCTGCAGAAAAATATCGAACGCGCCAGCCGCATCTCGCACAACATGCTTTCACTGGCGCGACAACGTCCCGGCTCGCGGCATCCGGTGGACATGAACGTCGCGGTTGAAGAGGCGATGCGGATAGTCGGCGCAGAAGCGCGGGCGGGAGCGCTGCGATACGAAACGAGCCTCGATCGCTCGCTGCCGCCGGTGATGGCGGAGCCGACCGGCCTCGAGCAAGTGCTGATAAACTTTATCCTGAACGCACGCGACGCGGGTGCGCACGTGATACGCATCGAAACGTCCCCGGCGCCGGGGCGCGCCGGCCATCTCCGATTGACGGTCTCGGACGACGGCTCGGGGATCGAGAGCGACGTGCTTGTAAAACTGTTTCAGCCGTTCTTCACGACCAAACCCAAGGGAACTGGATTGGGGCTGTGGCTGAGCCAACGGATCGTGCAGGATCACGGCGGCAACATCGCGGTTGAGTCGGTGGCAGGGAAGGGCGCCACTTTCGCCATTACGCTACCGACGATCAGCGATTCGACCTCAGGGCGCCTGGTGCTGCCGGCGCGAAATGAGCCTCCTGCGCCGCCGCAAATCGCCGCGGCGCGAAGCAATCAATCGGGCCATTGATAGATCTCACCGTGGCTGCACAGGCAAAAATCCTGATCGTGGACGATGAACGCGATCTGGTTGATGCGTACGTTCGCCTGCTCGAGCGGTCCGGCGATCGATGTATTGGCGCATTCGACGCGACCGAAGCAATCCAGATTATCGACGCGGAATCGCCCGATCTCGTGATCACAGACTTGAGCCTGCCTGACTCGAGCGGCATCGAGATCATCCGTCACATGCGCGCGAAATCGGCGACTACTCCGATCATCGTGATGTCCGGACACAACACGCCCGAGCTATACGAAGCAGCACGCGAAGCCGGTGCAACCCTGTCGTTGCTGAAGCCGGTTTCGATTGTGGAACTTCGACGCGTGATCGGCGAAGCACTGGGGCGCTGAACGGCGGTTGCCGGAAGTGCGTCTGTTCTTGGGAGAAGCAGAATCCTGAATCGCGCGCGATACGAATCGCACGCTGAACAATGACCCTCACCTTCGATCCTCTCCCTCCGGGAGAGGGGAAGAAAGGCAAAGCAAAAAAATTACAGAGTGCGTTTGAAGGATACGCTGGCCAGCACCAGCATCATGACCATGAAGATCAGCAGGAATGCTATGTCGCCGCTTACCGCGCTGAAGTCTGCGCCTTTGAAGAGGATCTGCTTTATCGCGCTCACTGAATGAGTTTCGGGATTGAAGTGCGCGAAGGCTCGCAGCCACGGTGGAAAACTTTCGACCGGGTAGATCGCGCCGCTTGGGAAAAACAGGATCACGTTCAGAAATCCCGAGAACGTGCCGACCAGTCGCGGATGGCCCGCGCGTCCGAGCATCGAGAACGTCATCGCGAGTAAGCCGGTCGCGCTGATTACGATTATTCCGACCAGCATCAGGAGCGCCACGGGTCCGCCGAGAAGGTGCCCGCGGGTGATCAACAGTCCCAGGAACAACACCAGGACGCCGCCGATGCTGGTGACGGTCACGCCGCTGGCGAGGATGCCGCCCGCAATGTCCCATCGTGAAAGCGGAGTCACCAGGTAGCATTCGGTGACGCCCATGAATTTATCCATGACCCAATTGAAGACCCCGGACATCAGCGAGCCCATGAAGATGGCCATAACGATGACGCCGGGAATGAGCGATCGATCGTAGTCGACGTACGGGAACAGCCAGCTCGGGCGCAGCGAGATGTCGTTGAGCTTGGGCTCGCGCGCGGTGACGAACGCAACCTTGACGGTCGCGGCGGCTTGATCGAGCACGCCTTCGAGCGTTTGCGAGCTGATGCTGTCGACGTTGTCGGTAAACAGACCGATCTCCGCGATGCGGCCTTCGGCGACGTCGTGGCTGAAGTCTGGCGGAATGACGACGACGCCTTTGTATAGCCCGTCGCGAACTTCGTCGACGGCGCTGCCCGGGTCGCTCTCGAAGGTGACGTCGACGGTCTTCGGTCCCGCCTGCAGCGCGAGTAACTGCTCGACGACTCGGCGCGCGTAGATTCCGTGATCCTGCTCGACGATGACAATCGGCAGATGCTTGAGCTGGCCCTGGAACGAGTTGCCGATTATCACGAGATAAACGATCGGCATCAGGATGACCGAGACGAGTGTGATCGGATTGCGCGTCAGCTTCTTCAGATCGCGGCGCATGATTGCGAGGAACTTCAGCCCGAACATCTCCGTTTCCTCAGCGCTGCTGCGGCATCCCGGCTCCAACGAACAGGCTGACCTTCTTGGCCGGCTCGTCGCGGAGCGTGCGCCCGGTGAAATGGATGAAGACGTCTTCGAGCGAAAGTTTCTGCACGGTTATCGAGGTCACCCGGTCGCCGGCCTGGTCGATGGCCTCGAGAATTTTCGGAATGGCGTGCGCGCCGTCGTTGGAGGAAAGCTGCAGGCGGTTGCCGCCGTCACGATTAACCTCGCGCAGATACGGCATCGGGCGCAACATCTCGGCGATAGCGTCGGGATTTTTTTCGACCACCAGGTCGATCCGGTCCGCTCCCGGCACCATCGATTTGAGACCGACCGGCGTATCGAGCGCGATTATCTTGCCGCCGTCGACGATCGCGATCCGATCGCATAGCGACTCCGCCTCGTCCATGTAATGCGTCGTGAGCGAGATTGTAATCTCGCTTTCCTTGCGCAGCGTCTCGAGCAGGTCCCACACGGCGCGGCGGCTCTGCGGGTCAAGTCCGATAGTCGGCTCGTCGAGGAACAGCACGTCGGGCGAATGAATCAGCCCGCGCGCTATTTCGAGCCGTCGGCGCATCCCGCCCGAGTACGTGGCGACGAGATCGTTGGCGCGTTCGGTCAAGCCGACCATGTGGAGCAGCCGATGCCCGCGTTCGCGGCGCTCCCGGCGCGACAGCCCGAAAAACTCGCCATAGATATCTACGTTCTCCCAGCCGGTGAGATCGAGATCCGAGGTGAGTGCCTGCGGGATGACGCCGATGTTCTCGCGCACCTGCCGCGGATGACGCGCGACGTCGAATCCCGCCACGAACGCCTGGCCATCGCTCGGCGGCAGCAGGGTGGTGAGCATCCGCACGACGGTGGTCTTGCCGGCGCCGTTGGGCCCGAGCAATCCAAAGACCTCGCCGCGACGCACCTCGAAGTTGACCTTGTCGACCGCGGTGAAACCGCCGAAGCGCTTAGTCAGGTCTTTGGTCCGTATTGCTAGTGACTCGGGTTCCATCGTTTCGCGGAAAAGTGACTTCCGCGGTCATCCCGGGTTTGAGTTCGCCTTCGGCCTGCAGCACCTGGACCTTGACGTAGAACGTGCGGATGTCCTGGCGTCCGCGCCGCACGTCGCGCTCGGTTGCGAATTGGCCTTCCTGCCCGATCGCCATGACTCGACCGGTGAAAATCTGCGGCGGCGTGGTCGGGAGTTCGATCTGCGCCGACTTGCCGATGTACAGCGAACCAAGGTCGGTTTCTTCGACGTCGACACGGGCCCAGATCGTCGAGAGGTCATCGACGGTCAGAATCGGGACGCCCGGCGTGACCCATTCGCCGACTTCGAGCGCCTTGCTGACGATGACGCCGTCGACCGGCGATTTTACTTCGGTATCGACGATTTGATCGGCATAGAGCTTCGCATTGGCCTCGGCGCTCAGCACGTTGGCCTCGTCCTGCTGGACGGTGGTGATGGCATCATCGCGAACCTTGGTCGCGATCACGTTTTCCTTCGAGAGCTGATCGTCGCGCTTCAGATCGCGCCGCGCCTGCGCCAGGTCGGCCTCGGAATGAGCGAGATCGGCTTTCGACTTGGCGAGTTGATTTCTGAGATCGATATCCTCGATCAGGCACACGACCTGTCCCTTCTTTACGCGGTCGCCCTCGATCAGATCGAGTTGCTTGATCCGTCCCGCGATGCGACTGGTGATATTCACTTCGGGCGCTTCGATCATGCCGACGACCTTGATCGTCGAACGATCCTCAGGCGGCCATAAGTAAGCACGGCCGAAAAAGTAAAATCCCGCGCAGACACCGGCCAGGATTGCCAGCCGAATGATCCGGCGAACGATCGTTCGGATCATTGCGGATGTACCGGCTTGAAGTGCTGCGAGGGGTCTGCGCCGAGCGATCGAAGCATCAGGTTTCCAAGCTCGCGGCTGAGCTCTGATACGGGGCGGCTGGTGCCGTAGTACAACAGCAGCGATCGGATCGCGCCCTGGATCGTGAACGTTGCAAGGCGCGGATCGACCCGCGCGAATACGCCGGTCCTGATTCCTTCTTCGATCAGCGACGCGAAAAAATTGAAGCCGCGTTCGCGCGAGCCCTCGATGATCCGATTGCGCGCTTCCGCCAGCCGCGGTTCCTCGATCGCGAAGAACTGAAGAAAGTCGCGTCGCCGATCGTAAAACTCCACCGTCACCGCGATCGAGCGCCGCAGCCTCTCGACCACCGGCAGCTTGGGATCGGCGCTACTCTGGTAGCTGCGATACGCACTGTCGAGGCCGTCGCTCAAAACGCCGAGATAGAGCGCGTCCTTGGACGGAAAGTAGAGATAGAGCGTCCCCTTGGCGACTCCGGCAGCCTCGGCCACGCGGTCCATCGTGACGGCCTGGTAGGGCTCGTGCGCGAAGAGTTTCAACGCGGCTGCGAGAATACGTTCGCGTTTGGCGGCCTGCTCGTCGTGAACGTGAAACGGACGTCCATTGGGAATTCTAGCCGAATTTGTGCTTGTTCTGCTCATAAACTGACCAGTCAGTCATATATTTCAACGCGGCAAGATGCGAGTCAACAGTCCCGGTCTTCAAGAGCGCGCGTTGGTTGCGCCTCATCCAAGGCGTGCCTAGACTCGTGACGTTCGAGCTTCAGCCTGGCCAGCGCCCGTAGCTCAACTGGATAGAGCATCAGACTTCGGATCTGAGGGTTGGGGGTTCGAATCCCTCCGGGCGCGAAGGGTTTTTCGACGGCGTGGACCGGTTTGACTGCCATTGTGACTGCCATTGGGTACTGAAATAGCACGTTTTCGTACTCGGCTCGGGCATCGCAAATGGGCAATCTGCGCACCCCGCCGCGCATCCGACCCGCGAACCGGGATGATCATCTGTGCACAGATGATCATCGATCCCACAGATGCTCATTGGCCTGGTGTGCGGAACCCACTGGCGCAGAAGGGGTTCGCACAGACGATCATCACTTCTGTGTGTTCGCGGAGAATGATCATCTGGGGAACCGGAGGAACATCGCGCCGCCGCGCAGATTCACTTTCGCCGTTTCCTTTTCCGCGCCCGCCGCTTCATTTCGGCTGAGGCGCCTGCTTCTCACCCTCACCGAGTGCTAAAATCCGATTACATGAACAGCTGGTGGGAACTGGGCGAGGGTGGTGGACAGTTAGGAGACACTCTAGCCGTCTACGACATCGAGTGTCCTTTCTGTAACGAACGCGGCAAGTTTGAGACCGTGTTTCACGCCGACAAGAAGAAGCCGAACTCCAGAAAAGCGATCAATTTTGACACCCTCAAATGCGTCAACTGCGCAGGGTACGTCCAGGTGCTGTGGTCCGCCTACGAGTACGGCGGATCGCAGGGACTACACGATTGTCGCGTCCAGCCATTTCCGTTGCGCGTACCTGATCCGCCTGAATATTGGCCGCCTGAAGTAAGGCGTTGCTGGCAGCAGGCGCACCGAAGCCTCCAACACGAAAGTTGCGACGCGGCCGCTGTGATGGCCCGCACCGCCCTGCAAGCTGCGCTTCGCGATAAGGGGGCGAAGGGCAACAACCTCAAAGAGGAGATCAAGAATCTTGCGAATACGGGCGTCCTGCCGCCGCTCATGCGCGAGTGGTCCGACGAAGTACGATTGCTGGGCAACGATGCCACGCACCCAGATGGTGAAAGTGAGGGTGCCGCCGCAGCGGACGCACGCGATGTGGTGGCGTTCCTCGACTATCTTCTTGAGTACCTCTACAACCTGCCCAAGGCGATCGCCGATTATCGCGATCGTCGCAAGGCAGCCAGCGACGAATAAAGTTTCGCTTATCTCTTGATCAGCACGATTGCGCGTCGCCTGATAAACGAAAGCGCCAGCTCTCTTTCGAGAACCGGCGCTTTCTTTCGTGCCGTGACGTGTCGATGACGCGTCGTGTCGTTTGGTTCGGCTTTGCTTTGGCTTTCGTCCTGCCTTGCTTTGCCTGCGGATGCCGCTGTGGGTCGTTCCGCTGAGCTTCAATCTAGCGGCGAGCGGTCGAGCAAAGCAAGTCGGCGTCGGATCGGTTATTCACAACCCTGGCCGCTTTTTCCTCACCTTCGCCCGCCGCGCGCATCTCGGCGATTTGCGACAAGTTTGCGAACTCCGTACGATTCCGATCGGTTCATGCTTCGCGCCAGCGGGTTCAAAATTGTCCCTTCGGCGTTAAGGGCGAGCTCGCTGGCGCACCAATTTCCTCACTTCCGCCGTTTCCGCTTCCAGTCGCCACGATCATCGCCGAGGCCGGCACCGCTCTTACCGAACGAAATTACGATGCCCTGCGCGCCCATGCCGGTATCGCGCCCATCACCAAACAAAGTGGCAAGCACCGCACTGTCCTAATGCGCTACGCCTGCAACGGCCGCCTTCGCCAGGCGCTGTATCACTGTGCACGCGTGGCAGTAATGGGTGACCTGCCGAGCAAAACCTACTACACCGCGCAGCGCCAGCGCGGTCATACTCATGGCCGCGCCCTGCGCCCAGTCGCCGAGCGACTACTGCGCATCTTGGTCGCCATGCTCACCACGCGAACCCTCTTCGATTGCTCGAAGGCACGACCGCCGCAGCTCAGTAACCCTTCAGAGAAAGTTGCATGAGCCTCTTGATCGCGGGTGGGGAGTCCTTGCTCCAGCAGGCAGTCGTCGCGAAACGCGGTGTCTCCAGGCGCGCAAAAGTCGCCGTAGTTTCAAGTGCGGGCGAAGTCAGGGATTGCCTGCGTGCAAATCAGATGGTGCGAGAAGAAAAAACGGGCCGCTCGGCTAAAAACGGCGGGTGACCACGATGCGGCACCAGATCCAACCGCATTCAAGGCAGACCGACCATTTCCCGACCTTCACGCACTTGATGACGAGGCCGATTGCGTCCGGGTGGCCCTGATGCGCAAACACCAGCGTCTGCGCGTCACCACCAGGTACCGCCATATGAGATTCTCCCGAGCCTTCCCAAGTGATGCTCGCCCCTTTGAGCGCCGGCGGCAGTCGCAGCCCGGATTGCTTCACGTATGGTGTCAAATCCTCGTTGGCCTTCAACTTTTTCGGATCAAGCTTGCCAAGGAAGGTGTGCAGGAACGTTTCAAGCTCGCTCACATTTACCAAGAGGTCGTCCAGCTGATCAGCTTTCGCCATAGCGTCCTCCTTTTGAGATCGAGTCCAAGTAACTCGCTTGCGTTTTCGGCACCTTCTCAGATTGTCACTATCAAGTGAACAGCCGAGTATGCACCGGAGAAGGAAGATCGCTGAACTCGAGCGCAAGGTGTCCGACGCCTGACTCGGTTGGCGTTCCTGGCTCCCAGGATTGTCGAGGCCATCGCTACCGGTCACCAGCCAGCGGAACTTACCGCGAAGGCTCTCACAGAACGGATCGAACTGCCTCTGCTTTGGAGCGAGCAGGAACGAGCGATCGGAACAAGCTAGTCAATGCAAACCCGACACTTTCACGTTACCTTCGTCCGTCTCTCAGATCCCAAACGGTCGCGCCAAAATTGCCAACAGAGACTTTGGCCGCGAGTTGCCGATCATCTTCAGGAGAGTCGTTTTCTCCGCTACCACACATATACAAAAGAAGCCGCTGGCGCGGGCTATTCGGTGATTCGGGTGGAGTACCGCGGCTAGATAGGGACTCGGTGGCGGAGCGGGGTGGATTCGAACCCCCGAGACCCTTCAGGATTCGAGGGGCGGTATTCAACCCGAGTTTGGCGAACTATTCGGTCCGAATAAAAGCATCCGTGCTGGAGAGAATTTGTTCGCCTAGGATTCGGCTCTACTTCGGATCTCTCCGGTTCCCTTCGTTCGCCATTGCTGATGCGCGGAATTTGGTGACGCCGAACATCAGACGAAGGTTTGGAGTTTGTGGTAATTGCTTTTTCGAGACTATTGGCGGCCCGGTGCCGCCGAGTAGCTAATCATGCATCAAATGCGTTGCCTCTTCATTGTCCTCTTGATGTTCGCTGCGCCCGCTGTCGCGCGGCCCGCCGGCACGCAATACCTGTGGTTGCGTCTGCCACCAACAGCGGTGCTACCCAAGCCTGAGACTAGCGGCATCGCGCCGGTCAACGGCGTCCGCTTGTGGTACGCAGAGTTTGGTCACGGTGCGCCAGTCATCCTGGTCCATGGTGGCCTGGCGAATTCAGAGTACTGGGGATCGCAGGTGGCCGTCCTCGCCGCGCACTACCACGTGATCGTTCTGGATAGTCGCGGCCACGGACGCAGCACACGAACCGATACGCCAATCGGTTATGATCTGATGTCGTCAGACGTTCTCGGGTTGATGGACTACCTGCATATCCGCAAGTCGGCACTGATCGGATGGAGTGACGGAGCGATTATTGGCCTCGATATCGCGATACATCATCCGGACCGTCTGACACGACTGTTCGCATTTGCCGCGAATTCCAATCCATCGGGTGTGAAGGATGTGAGCAAGAGCCCGGTCTTCACCGCCTATATCCAACGCGCTGCGAAGGAGTACACCCAACTCTCGCCGACCCCCACGCAGTTCAAAGCCTTCCTCGCAAACATAGAGCAAATGTGGGCGACCGAGCCGCATTTTACCGACGATCAATTGATCCATATCAAGGTGCCGACGTGGATCGTCGATGGGGATCACGATGAGGCGATCAAGCGCGAGGACACCGATCACATGGCCGCGCTAATTCCCAGTTCCGCCGAGTTAATCCTCCAAGGTGTAAGTCATTTCGCGTTCCTTCAGGATCCAGTCATGTTCAATGAGTCTCTGCTGCACTTCCTCTCAGCCGAAAACGACGCTCATTCTGTGCTGCGTGTGGAGTGACATTGAACCGCAGCAGCTCGCCACGAAGGCGGCAGTGTCGTAGCTCTTGTCGCCAGCGACCGTGATCCGGCGCCGTAGTTGCGCGCCGGCAGATATTCGGAATAGAGGCCAAAAAGCCGGCGCGTCGCGCAGGCGATGCGCATCACGCAAGGAGAGTCCGATGCCGGATAAGACGTACAAGATAATCGAGGTTGTCGGCGTGTCTGAGGACAGTGTCCAGCAGGCGGTGCGCAACGCAATAACCAAGGCCCGCCAGACGATCCGGAATATCGACTGGTTCGAGGTCAAAAATATTCGCGGCTCGCTGAACAAGGCGGGCGATCCGACTTTCCAGGTGGAAGTGCGGATCGGATTCCGACTGGAAGGCGATCCTGCGGTCTGAAAAGACCTCCGAGGAAAGCCGATGCTCGAGTACCGCTGCTACTCGGGCGAGCTCGGCGGGGATGATGCTATAATGCAGCCGCGGTTCGACGCATCGAAACGCTCGATGGGCCTGGACCCCGACCAGGGTGTGAACATCAAGCCGAGGAAATAAGTTTCGGCGGCATCAGCTTCAGTCGCGCACGCAGCGCAGCCGCCCGTCGTTTCGCTCTACGGAGGGAGGATCATGAAGAAAACAGCTGTGTTGCTCGGTATCGCAGTGGCAGTCCTGCTCGGCGCGATCGCTCTCGCGGCGGCGGCCAAAGGCGACGATCAGGCGCAGATCAAAGCGCTGGAAGACACCTTCGTCTCCGCCGTCAAGGCCAAGGACATCGACAAGATCATGGCGAGCTACGTCAACAGCCCTGATCTCGTCGTGTTCGACGTGATCCCGCCGCGTCAGTACACGGGTTGGGATGCCTACAAGAAGGACTGGACAGGGTTCCTTGGCGGATGCAAAGACAATCCGACAATCGAGGTCAGCGACTTGAGTGTCGAAGTCGGCGGCCGCCTCGCCTACGGACACAGCATCCAGCGCATCGAGTGCACCGACGCCAAGGGTAACAAGCTCGATCTGACCCTGCGCGTAACCGACGGTTACCGCAAGGTCAAAGGCAAGTGGCTGATCGCGCACGAGCACGTCTCGGTTCCGGTTGACCTGGCGACCGCCAAGGGCGACCTGCAATCCAAGCCGTAGCAGCGACGCTGTGCCGCGTGATGGCGGCGCGCACATTGTATTGACCGGTTTGCGACGCTGCGGATACACCGCGCGCGCGGGGCGGAGCAGTCTACGTAAGACCCCCGTTCTAGAAGAGAATGTTCTCTATTTCGCATCTCCAAAACGCTTCAACAAAGCTCGAGTATTCCCACCTGGTTGGTCAGGTTTAAATCGATCGTGCTGGATTCGAGATTGTCGCCGCCGGCCTTGCGCGCCTGGCCGACCGCCGGACAGATGTTGGCAAAGATCTCGGGCAGTCCGGCCGCGGGTTTGCTCACGCACTCGGCGAGCGCGCCTTTGACCGCGCCACAGCTATCGTGACCCAGCACCATGATCAACTTGGTGCCTAGGTGATCGATCGCGTAATCGATGCTCTCGAGGCCCGCGCGCGTAACCGTGTTGCCAGCTAAACGCACCATGAAAAGACCACCAAGCCCCTGGTCGAAGATCAGCTCCGGCGGCACGCGCCAGTCCGAGCAAGACAGGATGACCGCGAACGGCGCTTGACCGCCGACATGTTCCGCGCGCCGTTTGGCGCGAAGGAGCGGATGGCCGGTCGTGTCGTTCTGGAAGCGCTGGTTGCCCGCCATGAGTCGTGCGAGGGCCTGCGCCGGGCTCATCGCTGGAGCGCTCGCGCTGGCGGCCGCCGAGACCTCGGAGAGTTGCGCGCGTCCGAAGATCCAAAGGGAGGCCACTATGACCGCAAACGTCAATTGTGTTGTGCGCGTCATGAGCATCATAAGTTCCTCTCTTCCCGGAAGAATCGTCGGATGCACCCGAACGTGTCAAATCCGCACCGCCGCCGAAATAGAGGACGATGTCCGGATCGCTACTGATTCCGGGAGAGTCGTAAGAAGGACTCTTGCGCGCGCGGATCCTCAAGAGCCTATTTGAAGCGAATTGTTCCGACGGAACCCAAGACTGTCCGAGCACCACTAGTCTTCGAGTGCCTTGGTGACGCCGTAGGCTTCCATCTGCGCCTGGAACTTTGCCACCTCATGGGCCAGTATCAGGAGGTCGTGCTTGCGGCCCTCACGATCCTTCACTTGATCGCGGAGCAGGGCTTCGGGTCGAAACCCCATACCCTCAAAAACCGCGATCGCGCCTTTCTGGTCGACCGTCATGTGCGCCACAATCTTCTCGATGCCGAGGCCAAGCGCAATGGCGAAAGCCTCCTGGGTCAGCAGCCGTCCGAGCCCTTTGCCGCGCATCGCTTCAGATACGAGCACACGTAACTCGGCAACATGCGGCGACCATGAAAGCTCGCCGCGGTCGACAGTCGCGTAGCCCTGCACCGTGCCGTCGCACTCAGCCAGCACGCTGATGATGCGGCCGCGCTGGATACCACTCAGCCAGATCTGAATTGCCTCAGGCTGGGTAATGTCGCGGCGCAAAAAGAGCAGGTCATGAGCGGGGAGCGCCCGCGCGAAAGCCAGCGCCACCGGTCCATCGGCGTCACTCATGTAGCGTAAGGTTACGCTTCTGCCGTTGAGGTCTACTTCGCGTGGATAGCTGCGTGAAGTTTCAGATTTCATAGTGATCGCTCCGAGAGCCAGCGGTCCAATTCGGGCCAAAGCCGCCGGATCGCGTTGGGTCCCGCTACCAGGCTCACGTGGCCTCCTTTGAGCACGATGTCGCGTTTGTCAGCGCTGCCGATCAGAGCGATGAGTTCCCGGGCCGACTCATAAGGCACGATATGGTCGTGTTCGGCCATCACGGCCAGGAACGAGACCACGACTTGTTTGAGATCTACTCGCCGTCCGCCCAGTACAAGCTCGTTCTTGATCAGCTTGTTGTCCCACATCAGCTCCTTAGTGGTTTGGCGGAAACATTCGCCCGGGAACGGGATCTGGTCGGCCGCCCAACGATCGAACATACGATAAGATTTCACGAAGTCGTCGTTCCACATGTTGTCCCACAGGCGAATTTGCGAAGCGATACGTGCCGCCGGTCTCAGCATATCGAACGATGCGAAAATCAGCTCGGGTGGCACGTTGCCCAATGTATCGACGATGCGATCGAGGTCGAAGTAGCGCTTGTCGGTCCACTGGCGCATCAGTTTCATCCCGTCGTAATTGACTGGCGTCGTCAGGCAAACGAGATTCTGGAGAGGGCCTTGCGGGTGAAGGGCTGCGTATATCAGCGCGAGCATTCCGCCCATGCAGTATCCGATAATCGAGAGGTCTCGCTCGCCGCTATCGCCGAGGATCCGTGAGACGCAATCGGGGATGAAATCGAGGACGTAGTCGTCGAGCTTCAGGCGGCTATCTTCGGGACGCGGGACACCCCAGTCGATCAGGTACACATCGTAGCCTTGCTTGAGCAGGAACTCGATAAAACTCTGTCCGGGAGCCAAGTCGAGAATGTACGACTTGCTCACCAGCGACATTACAAAAAGCACCGGTACCCGGTATACTTCTTTGGCGAGCGGCCGATAGTGGTTGAGCGCCAGCGTGCCCCGTTGATAGATAGTGTCCTTCGGAGTCAGGCCGAGTGCGGGATCGTCCGACAGGAAGTAGTTGAGTCCCTTAATGCTACGTTGAATAGTCCGGCGAACTTCCTCGCGAACTAGCTCTCCGATCGACGCCTCGGTGGCCGCCGCACCTGAGCTCACCGCGCTTCTCCTTGCCCCGTCGAAGGTCTTCTGGTGCGAGGCGGTCGAGGCGCTGCCGCCGTCGATTCGTCGCGCGGCGTAGCTGGGCCGGTGAGCCTTACGAGGCTGGTCTCGATGGAAAGCAGCCGCGACTCGATCATCGACAGCCGCTGCCCAAGGTCGATCACATCGCTGCGTGTCGGGAGACTGAGCGCCGTGAAATAGCGTTCCATATTTTCACTCATGCTCTTTTGCATGGAGACAAACACTTTGGTCAAGCCACCCATGACGCGACTGTATCCGTCGGTCGCCATTATCTCGTTGAAGAGGGAATTCAGCCGGCTCTCCGACTGTGACATCCACTCCCGCCACGATGACAATGGATCGGAAGGAGAATTTCGCTGATCTGCCATTGGCTTCCCCTCCTGGTTGCGGATGGGCGCTCTTCTAGGCCGTTGGTTGTGGAGGAACCGAAACCCCAGGCACGGACGATACACCCGCCAACGGGCGATTCGTCAAGCTTTCTGCACCGGCAGCTCAGAAACGGAGAACGGCGCCTTCGCTCCATTGCAGAGGCTCTTCGCGAAGGTCGAGATGGACCTTTTTCCAGCTCAAGCGGATATCCGCTGCGGTGCCGTCCACCATGAGCTCGAAGATCCCCTGATCAAGCTCCTCTCTTGAGCGACTCAGCAACTGCATAAACGCCTTCGCCGCCTCATGCGTCTCAAGCATGCGAGGCTGCCAGCGTCCGAAGACATCTGGATTGTCGGTATACTCCTCGGTCATGCCGGTGCGGACGAAAGGCGGCAGTACACATGCCGTGCTTACGAACTTTGCATTTCGGCCGAGATTGATCGCCAGCGTCTTGGGCAAGTTGAGCACGCCCCAGTTGCTGATCACATAGCCCGGAATTGTGGGCCCTGGATCGATAGCCATGCGCGACGAAATATAAATGATCTGCAAAAATTCCTGGTGGTAAACCGCCTCGCCCGCCCATAGATGGGTCATCGCGAGGAAGCCGTCTATCTTGGTGTCGAGCACGATTCGCGACTGTTCCAGGTTATCGATAAATTGCTGGCGAACTCGTGCGCGGCGCATCGCGAGCTGTTCGTCTGGGATCTCCCGAAGCGCGCGGCCAAAGGCATATCCCTTCTCGGTCAGCCCCGAATTGCAGATCACAATGTTCGGCGGCAGGCCTCCCATCTGTTCGATCACGTAGCTGCGCATCGCCCACAGATCGCCCATGTTGGTGACGTCTGCCTGCACCGGAAATGCGCTAACACCTTCATCGCGCAGCGCCTTGACCAGATCGAACGCATCTACATAGCTGCTGTGAAAATGAACGCCCACGGCGGCAGCTCCGTTGAGGCCAGCCGACAAGGCGAAGGCCTGTCCTAGCCCTAGATCCTTCCCTGCGCCCGTTATCAAGACGCGCTTGCCAGCAACACCCTTTCGGAGCTCTTTGCCGAAGCGAAAACTGTCCGCTCGAATTGTGAACGCCATCGGCTTGACCTCCCGGATCGCGAAATGCCGGGGCGAGCTAACCTCTTCCTGTCACAGTGCGCGCCTTACCCGCTGCAAATGGCTTTGGCAGCACTCAGTGCCGCCGACCTCATTTCCGGCCGCTCATGCTCGAGGACTGCCATAGCTTCTGCAAATTTTTTACGCCATCCTCGAGCGTCTTGCGCAATTCCCTGGTTTGCTTGAGAGCCTCCTCGCTGAGTCCGCCTTCGCGAATCGACTGCATGAAGGACTCGTTCGCATTGCGCCACTCCTTGAGCCACGCATCGATTTGGCTGGCTGGAGCCTTCTGGTCGCTCTTCGACTCCTTTCCGGGGGAGGACGACTGCGCTGGAGCCATCGTCTGGCGAATCCGACGCTCCCAAATGGCGAAGCCCTGATCGATTGCTGCTACGTAACCGTCTTTGGCTGCGCGGGCAACTCCGATCCAGTGCTCCATCTGCCTTTCGCCGTCGGGTATGCGGCGCTTAGCGAGATCACTGATCGCGCCACCGACCGTCGAGAGGCCGTCAACATATGCTTGCGTTATGTCGCGCAGCACTTTGCCAATTCCAGTTGAGTCAGCCATGGATCAACTCCTCTTCGAACCGCGTCGAAGAACGGCATCGCGTTTGATCGTTGCCTATACAGTTGAGTAACAAAAAGCCGCCTCAATCCCAAACTGATCACGCATTCGCGAAATCGGGGTCCGAGATCACCCTGCCGCACCGCGCTCGCCACGGCAGAACGGCCATGTTGAGCGGTTCAGCAACCTTTGCGAAGGGGGGCCATCGCCGTGGGCTGGTTCTTCGAGCGGACAGCAGCAGAAGTTCCAGAAACGAGACCGGCGGTTCGAATTTATCTTGCCGCGCCCTCCAGTCCGCGATTTTTGCGTTCTCAGCAACAACTCGCCCATTTCCCTTGACCCTGCCCGGCGCAAGATCGAAGCTCGGCGGCGGAAGGTCGCACAACGCAAGCACGGCGCTTGAGAGCGGAGGGTGGACAAATGGAAAATGAGAAGTATCAGGTCAAAGTCGAGCGCAACCTTTTCATTCCACTGCGCGACGGTGCGACATTGGCGGCGGATCTCTATCGCCCGGACGCGGACGGCGCATTTCCCGCGCTGCTCAGCTTTTACCCGTATCACAAGGACGATCTGATCGGTGCGGCGAACGAATTTCCGCGCCGCTATTTCGCTGCGCGAGGCTATGCGCGTGAAGAATCGCCGCCTTCGCGCCAAACAATAGAGAAAACTAGTCCGAATCGCTTGAGGTTGGCATTCAGCACCGGGAAATTGCAGACAGGCGATACCCGCTCCGCAATTCTGCAACAAGAAATGGCACGAACTTCGGAACAAACTAGATCGCCAGCGACAACCCTGCCGCACTCTCGCGACACCGGAATTCAAGATTGACGACTGAACTCGTCCCGAACCGAAGGCGAACTCATTCTTTGGACGATGCCAGCACTTGCCACCGGTGAGTGAGCACAGTCCTCTAAGGTTCTTTTTGCCGCAAATCTCAATAATCTGCCCTTGGCTGAACCGAATTGCCTTTGTCCGTTCGGGTGAAGTTTTGACGCGCAGGCGGTTTGGAACGGAGCCGCGAGAATGTTAATGCGGGGTGCCTTTACTCTGGCGATGCTGCTTCAAGCGTCGCTCGCTATCGGGGGTCTGCGCACTTGGGAACCTGTTGTGCTACAAGGCTCTCAACTGCGCTCGTTACTTGGCCAGCGCGAGGACCATCTGGAAGTGCTGGCGTTCCACGGCGACAGATTGGAACCCATTCCATTTCAAGTGGACGAGATGCTCCCTGACGGAAGATTTGTCCTACCCAGCGGGCCACATGCGATGCATGAGAACGAAGTTGAATTTCTTGGCCCTGAGGATCAAGTGGTTCTGATGGTCTCCGACTTGGGTCCGCGAACTACAAACGATGACGCTCTTCCGCCGAAAACTCTCGAGGTTGCGGTTCATGATTCGCTCGGCGGGGCAACCCACTACGCGTATATCGCAGCGGTTGCGTCGCCGATGCGGAGCACCATGAATTACGTGGATTACGATCCTGAGCTTGGATTGGTCAAAAGCGATCATTACCGCCTGGAATTGAAAAATGAACTGCCAGACGGGTTTGCCTTTCTCGGACGCGGGCATCAGGTCAGTCCGGACATTGCGCGCGGACTTGAAGTCATGGTCCAAGCCCGCCTTTTTGGCCTCTTCAGGATTCATTTCAGCGAGCACAAAATCGGTAGCGAGGTGCTCGCGTATAAAGCCGGACCGATAAGAGTGATTCGCCGGATCCGCCACTGGGTCAAGCTTGGGTTGGACATAGGCTCGCCAGGTATCACCCGCGAGGATTTGTTTTATCGTGACTATATTGACGAGCGCTTGGAACTGAACCTGCCCTGGGTCCCGAGTTTTCTATTCCACGACATAACGGCCCGAGCCGATACGCGGCTAACAAACCTTCCGGATCTAAGGCTTCAGTGGGCTGGCATGCAGGGGCCGCCTTTGAGGATAAATGAATCAACGGAGACTTGCAGAGATTTGGTTCAACGACCGCCGGAGGTTGGTTGGATTCTGCTCGGGACCCAAGAGGCTGAAGTCGTGGGAAGCTTTGCTTTGACCCCCGCGACGTCCGTTATCAAGAAACAGCTCTATTGCCGGAAGGAGCCAGCGTCCGAGCGTCGCGACTTCTCGAGCGCTTGGGATGCCGAGGTCGGTTATCTGACGAGTGGGTGGGAGGGGTTGTCAAAGGGTAGTCACAGCATAGAATTTCTCGTGGTCTGCATGAGATCCGGCGATAACGCAGGCTCTATCCCCCAAGATTTCGGGATTCCATCGCCCGCCGAGATTCGGCCGATTCGATGACCAGACAAACCGGCCGGCGGGGGTATTTGACTTGGCCGCGTCACCTACCGGAAAGTGATTTTCTCCGTTACTTAGAACACGCAAAAAGAAGCCGCTGGCAAGGGCCATTCAGGGATTGAGATCTATGGCATCGATCTGCGAGATCTCAACCTTGACGCGTGGCGCGCTGGTGTGACCGCTGTCCAAGGACTTCACACCCGCCGCTGGGTACTGAGCCGTCAGGGGTTACACAGCCACTGATTCAGCTTCGACCAGCGGGCTTCGGCACGCTCGAATATCGGTCGATCCAGTCTGAGACGAACCGGTAGCGGCAGGTGTCGCGTTACCACCTTTGAACACACACCTGCTGACCGAGGTCTTCCTCGAGTAGCCTCACACAGTCGACCGCAGGTAGCGCTAAACGATTTGATTCACGACCGCCGCCTCGCCTCGCACTCCCTGCAGCACGATTCGTGTTGCATACGGACGGCCGAGAGAATCTAGCCGCCACGAATCCGTTGACTGTTTCAATGATCATTTGAAATGCTTGACGCCCTATTTGCGCAAATTGCAAGCAGACTAGAATACCTATCGTGGTGACGGTCAGAAAAAGTACCGGCGACGAACATGAAGAAGCATGCGCGACATCGTTTTTTCCTTCTCCCGACAGCGCTCGCTCGCGGATGCAGCGGGATTCATCTACCTAAAGCGAACCCCACCAAATGAGTTACTAATCAGGTACTGAAGTATAATACGCACTCAAAGGACGGACGGTATGAGAAGACTTCTCGTTAAGGCCTCCTCGGCACTGCTGATTCTGTCGGTTGCGGTCGGCGTTGCGATAGCGCGAGCCGACTCGGGTTCTGAGGCTGCGGCCGGCTCATCGCGGAATTCGCTTCGCGGCAAGTACGGCTGCCAGTTCGATTCGAGCTCGCCCGGATATGCCGCGCCCGGCACCAACGAAAGCGTTCATGTCGGCGGTATCTTTACCCTCGTGATCGATAAGGCGGGAACAATTACGCAGAGCAATGCGGTACTGTCTGTCGACGATGGCGGCACGGGCCCTGCGTTTTGCGTTTATCAGAGTGGAACCGGCCAGATAGCCGATGCTGGAAACGGACTTGCCGGTCTCAAATCGGCCGCGATCTCTTATCAAGCAGCTGCGAACAATCCCGCGCTTTGCCCCGCGTCGGTTGTCTCACTAATGCTTAATCGAACCTCCAAGGAATTGGTGTTCGTCTACAGCAATTCGTCAGGAATTGTTGGTTCAGGTAGCTGCGGTCAGCAGACGGCGGGCCCGACGATCAGAGCTATTGCCTGCGCGTACCAGATAAAAGGTGGAGCCGGAGTCGCGGTGGTGGGTTTCAATCCCGCGCTCGCGCCTTCGAAACCAGGTTCCGGGGGAGTCTCAGCCATCGAAACGGACGTAGAGGATAACTTGAAGCTTTGCCCTTTTTCCGGAGTCGGGACTTACAAGGCCCAGGCGGCTGATGGTCTTTGGACGGCTATTCTAGGTCCTCCTCGGCCCGGTTGTTCGGGGCCGGTGATCGACGCGGTCTCCTGGGTCTATAAGGGCGACACGATCGCGATTACCGCACCCGGAATTGTGAACTCGAGTTGCCAACCGAAATAGTCGCGGGCGCCGCAATCGTTCTGGGGAATGCCAGGAACAACGCCTGTTCTATCCGGTCAACCGCTTGGGCGCCGTAGAATTGGAACGGCTGAGGGCGCGGGCGAGGCGCCGCGGGTGATGCGGGGCCGCAGCTCAGTTGGAAGTTCTGCCCTCTACGGAGTTTTCCAGTAGCGCGCCGGTATTCGCGTCAACGCCCAACTCGTGCTTCGCTTTCTGGTTGCTGATAACGAACGAGTAGCGCAGGCGGCGACTGTCGAGTTCAGATCCCTGGCATGATTGGTCCAATGCCTGGAGTGATGAGCGGCAGGGCAGGGTTTCTCGGATAGGGCGTGTGGTCTTCCTCCATCTCGGGATTGACCGGAGCAGTCGATTCCAATCCGTAAGGAGATGCTCCGAGCGGCTTGGTCTGGGCCAACTGCAAACACCATGGGTGCTGATCGCCGACAGTGCATCTCTGCTGTTGCTGCACTGTCTGATTATTCGGGGTACAGCCGCTTACGATCAGCAGGGTCGATATCGAGATAATCGTTGATCTGTATTTCGGCATCACTTCACCTTTCTCGACTAGAAGTGCCTGTCGAGATGGGCGCGGCGGACTCACACAAGACCACAACTATTAGTTGTCAGTCGCGGATGCAAGTACAACCGGAATTTCGGTAGTGGGTCAGTTTGATTCTGCTCGGTTCAAGGTAATCGTCCGACGAGACCGTCTTGACTGAACCGTCGGAGTAATTCCGACACACCCTCAGGCGGCGAGTCGGGTTCACCTCAGAAAACGGACTTTGAAGTACGTTAGCGCCCTCCTGGCCAACAACCTCGTCCTATGAAGGCGTGCAGCACCAAGGTGATGCTCCATGCTTGCCGACTTCGGGCTGCCCACTTATCGCGGACGCGCGAGGGTGTAAAGATAGCCAAATCGAGGTCTTTTATGGCGCCAAATATCGAGCATGTCGTCCTTCTTCTTCTCGAAAACCGATCGTTCGACCATATTCTCGGAGATTGCCCCAACGTGGCGGGGGTGAATTCGAACCCACTACCAGTTCATGAAAATGGCTTTCGGGGAAAGACGTACAGGCAGGAACCAGGTGCGGGCAGATTTGTGGTGCCGGATCCGCACCACGAACTCGAGCACGTAATGGTGCAGCTCGCGTCTGACCAGAGCGGCGCTCCTAATCGTGGCTTCGTGAGCGATTATGGCACATCGTATCAGGTTTCAGATGACGAAGTGTTGAAGGAAATCATGCGATATCATCAGTTTGGAACGCTCAAGGCACTTCATCAACTCACGAGCGAGTTCACGATATGCGATCACTGGCACGCTTCGGTTCCCGGACCGACCTGGACGAATCGATTGTTCGCGATGAGCGGGACCTCTTTAGGCAGAGTGTCAATGCCGGAAGGCTACTTCCCAGCTGACCTGCATTGGTACGACCAGTCTACCATCTTTGACCGGCTAGCCGAGGCGAAACGTACTTGGAGGGTCTATTATCATGATTTTCCACTGTCGTTTCTCTTGGTACACCAGCGAGAGCCGCAAAACGTCTACTATCACAGGCGCATGAGTGAGTTTTACAGCGACGCCGCTTCCCAGGACCCCGACGTGTTTCCGAGCTTCGCGTTCATCGAGCCCGCCTACTTTCCTCCAAATCCCAACGACGATCATCCTCCCCATGACGTATTCGGCGGCGACGCGCTAATAGCGAACGTTTACAACGCGCTCCGCAGAAACTCACCGCTCTGGAACGAGACATTGCTGATCATTCTCTTCGACGAGCACGGGGGCTTTTACGACCACGTGGAGCCGCCGGGCTGCGTCGCACCAGACTACCATCACGAAGAATATTCCTTTCTGCAATTGGGAGTTCGGGTACCGGCGGTACTCGCGTCTCCATGGATCGGCAAGGGCATCGTCTGTCAGACCGTTTTTGACCATACAAGTCTCCTCAAGTACATGAGCGACTTATGGGGTCTCGGCTACTTGGCAGAGCGAGCTCGGAACGCCAATACTTTTGCAGGGATTCTGCTATCTTCCGCCCGAACTGATACGCCGCCCTCAATCCCAAGCTCCACCTCGTCGAGTATGCTTTCTACTAGGGCGCCGACGCTGCTTCCTTCGCTGACGGGAAATCAAAAGAGCATCCTCGCGCTGTCACATCTGCTTGAGGTTGAAGCTAATGAAGATCCGAACGTCGTGGTAGCTCGAAGCCGACAACTGCTAAGTGGACCACAAGCCCAGATCGATGTGGCATGTGATCGGGTGGAAGGTTTTATGGAGAAACAGATGACGAAGGTGCATGTCTAAAGTGCCAGATAAAGACCTCGGCAGTCACGAGTTCCGCAACACTTAGGAGCCGGATCCAGCTAGTGGACCCAAAACCCAAAAAACTAGGACCGTGGATTCGATCAAACTTTTTCATTGGGAGAGCCTATTTTCAGGATGGGAACGGGTTGAGGGTTGAGGAACCGGACGAAAGGTCGACGATTTTTCGCGACTGAGTAAATCGCAGCAAGCAGATTGCGCATGGCGACGATTAGAGCGACTTTGGGTGGCTTGCCACGTGCAATTAGCCGGCGAAAGAAGGCCATCAGCCATGGGTTGTTCTAAGTGGCAGCACCGATCGCGAGTATGGACTCCGAACCAGTCCTCGCCGCCGCGACTGCTGCCTCGATCGAGGTAACGCCCGAACAACCTCAGCCGCACAAGTGGCTGGTCGCGGCGGCGGTATTGCTCGGCGCGATCCTGACGATTCTAGACGGATCGATCGTCAACGTCGCTCTGCCGTACATGCAGCGAAGCTTTGGCGTTGGCGTCGACCGGATCAGCTGGGTCGTTACCAGTTACTTGGCGGCGGTCAGCGTGATGATTCCGATGAGCGGATGGATCGCGGTGCGGATCGGACGCCGGCGCTACCTGCTGATCTCGGTCGTGCTGTTCGTGGCCGCTTCGGCGCTCTGCGGGCTCGCCCAAAGTATCGGCCAGATGGTGGTGTTCCGCGTGATCCAGGGCGCGGCCGGCGCAGCGATGATGCCGTTGTCGCAGGCGATTCTGCTCGAGACGTTCCCGGTTGAGGAGCACACGCTCGCTATGACGACCTTCGGGATCGGAATGATGGCCGCGCCGGTTATCGGTCCGACCCTAGGAGGCTGGATCACCGAGACCTGGAGCTGGCGGTGGAACTTCTACATCAACGTGCCGACGGGCGCGTTCGCCGCGTCGATGGTCTATGCGTATCGTGCACGATCCGGGGTATCTGCGAGAGCAACGCGGCAGCGGCAAGGTTGACTATGCCGGGATCATACTGATCGCGGCAGCGCTCGGACTATTCCAGATCGTTCTGGGACGCGGCGGACATGACGGTTGGTTTGCGGCCCCGTGGGTCAGGTACGGAGCCGCGCTTTCGGCGCTCTCGATAGTCGCGCTGGTTATTCATGAGTTGCGCTTTCCGGAGCCGATCGTGGACCTGCGGATGTTCGGAATCGTGGGATTCTCGATCGCGGTGGTGTTGATCTCACTTCAGGGCCTTGCGCTGTGGACGGTCAATCTTCTGAATCCGCTGTTCCTCGAAAACGTTTTGCACTACGACGCATTGAGAGCCGGGCTCGCGGTTGCGCCGCGCGGACTCGGGGTGGTGGTCGCTCTGCTGGCGGTAGGACAACTGTCACGCCGCCAATTCGAGATGCGACCGCTGGTGTGCGCGGGATTCTTGCTTGGCGCATTCGAGGCGTACCGAATGTCGCAGTGGACGATCGGTGTGCGCGAGAGCGAAGTGCTGCTGCCAATCTTTCTCTTCGGTCTCGGGCTGGGCGCGATCTTTCCGATCGTTACCGCACTCGGCATCGGACAGATCAGCCGTGAGCGAATGGGCTTCGCAGCAAGCCTGTTCTCCATGATGATCAATACCGGCGCCGCGGCCGGAATCGCGGTCGCAACCAATCTGCTGACTTCGCGCCACCAGCTCCACGAAGCGCAACTTCTGGCGACCCTGTCCGCACCCAATCATCTTGCAAGCACCTTGAAGTCGCAGGCCTGGATATTCGCGTATAACGACGTGTACCGTGTCACCGCCGTCCTGCTGTTGCTTCTCGCGCCCTGGGCTCTCCTGCTGAAGCGCGCGCAGGTCGACGCTGATGCGGCGATGGGTTCAGAGTAGAATTCGGACCTTGGAGATGATTTGGCTGGCTGGATGCCGTCGCATTAGGAATGTATGTTCCCAAGCCGCCCACCATATACTGAGTCGCCGTGACGATCCGACTCCTCGTGGCAATGTGAACAGGAGGGCCAACGTTGAAAATTCTGCTGGTGACCTGGGACGGCGCAGGTAATTTCCCACCAGAGCGTGCGTTGGTGCGGGGACTCATAGCTCGAGGCCACTCAGTCCACGTACTCGCGCACGACACGCTCCGATCACAGGTCAAAGATGACGGGGCCGAGTTTGAGCCCTTGCGCGGCGTATTCCAGTGGAATTCGGGAGCTCCCCTTCCCGGAAGAGTGCCGCCGTCAACGAGAGCGAGGTCGTCGACAACCACGTGCCGTTGGGTAAGTCGGCGGAGAAATCTTCTTGCAGGAGTCGGTAAATTTCCTCGAACTAGATCGGGCATGCGGCTACTGGGCACCGTGCCAAACTCCACCATGTACGGCGGGCTGGTGCCCAAACGTTTGACGGCGAGCGTACCGTGGCGCGAGGGTACACCTAAGGAGGAGTTGCGATGTTGAGCCGCGCACCTACCAACGTCGTACGGGATTGGTCTTCCGACAGTCGCCAGTGGTCCGGCTACAAACCGCGCAAGGGTGACGTCATTATTGCCACTGCGCCCAAGGTGGGCACCACCTGGATGCAGCAGATCGTCAATCTGCTCATCTTCCAATCTCCGCAGCCGCGCCCGCTGGGGGAATTGTCACCGTGGCTTGACTGCCGGTTCCAAATGCCGATCGAAGTGGTTCTTCCATTGATTGAGACGCAGACTCACCGACGATTCTTGAAGTCTCATCTGCCGTTCGACGCGCTGCCAATCCATGACGAGGTGAGATACATCCACGTTGGGCGCGACGGTCGCGACGCGTGCATGTCGCTCCTCAATCACTTCAACAGCTTCCTTCCTGCGGCTTGGGAAAACTTTGATGCGATCGGTATGGCTGACGAAACCATAGGACGTCCTATTCCGCGGCCGCCGACGACCGCGCGCGAATTCTTTCATCACTGGATCTCTGATGGTGACCCGAGCATGACCAGGACGACGTCGGACGGCTTCTTTGCTCTCGAACGGTCGTTCTGGTCCGAGCGGCAACGAGCCAATCTTCTTTTTGTCCACTACAACGATTTAAAGGCCGATCTTTCGGGCGAGATGAAGCGGATCGCTGACTTTCTCAGCATTGAGACGCCCGACGAGTTGTGGCCACAGCTGGTCGAAGCCGCATCGTTCGAGGCGATGAAGCGTGATGGCGGAGTGCTCATGGCCGGCGCGGAGCGCGCGTTCAGGAACGGTCACGAGACCTTCCTTTTCCGTGGCACCAACAACAGGTGGCTTGGCGTCCTGACGGACAGTGACCTCGAACTCTACGAACGCAAGGTCAACGCGGAACTGCCACCCTCTTTGAGCCGCTGGCTCAGAGAGGGCAGAATGCGCGCGGGCGATCCAACGTCGGCACCCGATTAGGGCGGCGAGGCATCTGTTTCATATCGCGCAATCTGAGTTAGTAGGGACGAGAGGATGCTCGAGCCTGACTTCGATCCCGTCCGGACGGCCGTTCCGTCAAATCGAGTTGTGTGATCGCCATGCCGAAGCCGTGGTTGCTCGCGAACGCAAGCGCGGCTTCGAGATATTCGACCGCCGCGATTGGGCTAACGATTTTTCGCGTGAGCCGTCCGATTCTATGGGCACCGCTTCGACTTGGATCCCGACGGTTTGCCGGCGGCTAGAGCTCATTTTATAGGTCGCGCAGTCTCCTGAAAGCCAAGAGCCCTGAAAAGGCTGCGCTACCTTCCTATTTGCCCGGTCTCTCGGCGAACCACCCGGTTGTTGTCGTATGACTGGCAAACAGCGACGATGAACCTACCATGACTCAGGAACGTTGGCGGAGAGTGGAGGAACTCTTCCACGCGGCGCTGGAACATCCACTGGAGCAGCGCCAGGCATGGCTCGATGCAACATGCGGTGGAGACGCCGAGCTGAGCCGGCAAGTCGAGTCGTTGCTGTCGAATGAAGGACGAGCCGGGAGCTTCCTGGAGCGACCGGCGATTGAGGACATAACGGTCACGCCGACGTCAGGCGGGTCTCTGCTGGGCCGGAAATTCGGACCCTACCTTATAGTGTCTCTGCTGGGCGCTGGCGGTATGGGAGAGGTATACCGGGCGCACGACAGCAAGCTGGGGCGGGATGTCGCTATCAAGACATTGCCGTATGAGTTCGCGGGCGACCCGGAACGGCTGGCTCGCTTCCGCCGCGAGGCGCGAGCGCTGGCTTCGCTGAATCATCCCAACATCGCCGCCATCTACGGTCTCGAAGAATCCGGCGACGTCGATTACCTGGTACTGGAACTGGTCGAGGGAGAGACCCTACGCGGGCCGCTACCGGTCGGGGAGGCGCTCGATCGCGCGCGTCAAGTGGCGGAAGCATTGGAAGCGGCGCACGCAAACGGGATCATTCACCGTGACCTGAAACCCGCCAACGTCAAGGTCACGCCCCAAGACAGGGTGAAAGTGCTGGACTTCGGCCTCGCAAAAGCGATCTGGGGGCCGGAGAAGAATCAGGATCTCTCGCAAGCTGCGACTAAAAGTGGCTCGGAGAGCCTCCCCGGGCATATTGTCGGTACGCCGGGGTACATGAGCCCGGAACAGGCACGCGGCACAGACGTCGACGAGCGGACGGACATCTGGGCGTTCGGATGCCTCCTATATGAGTTGCTCACCGGCCAGCGCGCCTTTCAGGGCGAGTCGAGCCAGGACACCATTGCGGCCGTGCTGGAACGCGAGCCGGACTGGGATGCTCTGCCATCGAAGACCCCCGCGAAGGTACGCGAGCTGTTGCGGCAATGTCTGCAGAAGGATGCTGGCCAGCGGCCGCAAGGTATTGCTGAAGTCCGCGCAGCAATCGAGCAGCAGCAGCGAGGATGGAATCGCTGGCGAGCTGCCGCAATCGGCGCGGCCGCGTTAGTAGTGCTTGCTATCGGCTCCGCTCTTTGGATGCGCGGCGCCGCTCGTCCGCTCGACCGCTCTCAGTGGGTTCAGCTCACCAAGTTCCCCGACTCAGTAACGCAGCCGGCGCTTTCGCCGGATGGCCGGATGCTCGCTTTTATACGCGGCAATTCTACATTCCAAGGGCGTGGCCAGATCTTCGTCAAAATACTTCCCGATGGCGAGGCCGTACAACTGACGCATGACAGCTCAAACAAAATGAGCCCGGCTTTTTCACCCGACGGCAGTCGCATCGCATATACTGCTGTGGATCCAGCTTTTCACTGGGACACCTGGGTGGTTCCCGTGCTGGGCGGCGATCCGCAACTCCTGCTGAAAAACGCCTCCGGGTTGGTCTGGACCGGCCCGCGACAAGTGATGTTTTCGGAGATGAAGAAGGGAGTCCACATGGGGATCGTCGCGGCCGAGGAGAGCCGCGCGGAAGCGCATGATGTTTACTCGCCCGCGGATGACGGTGGCATGGCGCACCGCTCCTATCCGTCACCCGATGGGAAATGGGTTCTCCTGGTGGAAATGGACGGAGACCACCTGTGGGAGCCTTGCCGCCTGGTTCCTGCGGACGGCAGTTCTCCAGGCCGCCAAGTGGGGCCACCCGGAGGCGGCTGCACCTCTGGCGCGTGGTCGCCCGACGGCAAATGGATGTATCTCACTTCCAATGCCGTCGGAACCAATCACATCTGGCGGCAGCGTCTTCCCAATGGCCAGCCGGAGCAGATCACTTCCGGCCCGACCGAGGAGGAGGGCATCGCCATGGAGGAAGACGGTCGCTCCTTTGTTACATCCGTGTCGCTCCAGAACACCTCCTTGTGGCTTCACGATGCCGCGGGCGAGCGGGAGATTTCTCTGGAAGGCAATGCCGCTCAACCTAAATTCACACCTGACGGTGGAAAGCTTTTGTACCGGATCGTAAGGGAGCCTCCGGGTCAATTCTCAGTGTACAGAGATCTGGGTGAAGTGTGGGTAGCTGACCTGGAATCCGGACGCTCGGAGCCCTTGGTGCGCGGCTTTCAGGCGCTTGACTATGACATCTCCGCCGACGGCCGGCAGGTTGTGATGGAGACTGCGGATGGTGAAGGGAAGCCGCGGCTTTGGCTGGCACCGTTGGACCGAAGCTCGCCGCCGCATCGGATCCCCAACGTGCTGGGTGGGTCGCCCAGATTTGGTCCGGGCGGCGAAATCTTCTTCCGCCGCCGCGCCGAAGGGAGTTCCCAAGAAGGAGGTATGGAAGGGAGCCCCGGGTTTGTTTACCGCGTTCAAGCCGACGGAACCGGAATGCGGAAGGCGCTTGAACAAGAGATTCTCGTGCTGTGGACGGTCTCGCCGGACGGCCGATGGATCTCGGCATGGGCTCCACTTCCGGGCAACGGCCCGTCGTCTGGACAGGCTTTTCCGCTGGATGGGAAACCTCCGGTCAGCGTCGGCTGGGTCGGCTTCGGATGGTCAAGCCCAGGGTTGCCCAAGAACGTGGGGTTTGTACCATTTTTTGGGAATGCGACTTATATTGTTCCGCTGGCACCTGACCAGATTTTGCCGCGAATCCCAGCGGGAGGATTTCGTTCCGAGGACGAAATAGCTCGCCTGCCCGGAGCGCGCAGAATTCCCGCCTGGCCGGTAGCGTTCGGTCCATCGCCCGACGTTTACGCGTTCTATCGCGGTACCATTCAGCGAAACCTGTACCGGATCCCGATTCTGTGAATCCCGCGGCCAGCGCTCGTCTTCGCGGGCCGACGCAGTTCCTTCGTCCGCATAAAACGCGGTGCCAATTCTGTGCCGGGAATAGCAAAGGGAGATGGCTTGAAGCTTCGACGCCGGAGGGCCAATGCGAGGATGCGAAATGCTCGTACCGGCCCTCCGGAGCCACTTGAGCACTTAGTGCTTCATAGTTCCCTGGACCAAATAGTAAGCTTGGCCGTTTGCTTTCGCATCGTTCACGCTGCCGCTCGAGATAGCGGTAAAGCTAAGAACGCCGCTCGCGTGGCTGAATCTGCCCGTTCCCCCGGTAAACGTGAGCGTACCCTGAAACGGTCCGAAACCATCTCCATCGACCATACTAAAATCTTGCGTTCCTTCGTACGTCGCCTTCAGGGTGTCTCCGTTGCTAACGGTCATCTCGGTAGTTCCTGCGTACGTCCCGACAGGGGCTCCGCCCGGAAAGGTGAGACACTTCATGATCTTGAGGAATAGAGGACCCAGCCCCGACACACTACCGATACCTTGTGCTTGAATAGGGATGCCGCCACCGGAGCAAGTGACTACAACAGAAGGGGCCGCGATGGACACCGCAAAGCTCCCGTCGATAGGTTCATCCCCATGAGCCAGAGCCGCCTTGGGCGTTAGAGCCACAACTGCCAGTACGAGCGCGCCGAGTGCCGAGTTCAGCGCCAGTCTCATGATGTTCTCCTTTTCGAATTCAATACTCATGTCGTCTTCTCCAAAACAAAGGTTATCCGGGCGAATCTGTAGCATGCGCGAGGAAATCAAGATCGGCTCATCCGCAGGTCACATCTTGTTTTGGACGCACGAGACCACGGTTCCCGCATCGGTTTCTACGCCGAAAAACCCTGACTTGAAGATCGCGATATCGAAGTGAGTCATGGGCGCTCCAGCAGGGCTGAACGTTGCCGAAGCCGTACAATCCGGATTGACAGTATAGGTGCCGGTGAATGGGGCAAAAGGGCCCAGGAAGATCGCGCCGTCCGCGATGACTGTCTGCGTTCCAGCGCCGCCTCCTTTTCCATCGAACGTAAAGACCCCGACTCCGGCGGCCGGGACGCCGGTGCTAGTGGAAGTGATGCCAACGGTTCCGCTGCATGAGAACGCGATGGTTTCCTTCAGGGAAGCGTTCGAGCAGGCGCCTTCACCCTCATGAGCCAGAGCCGCTTTGGACGTGATAGCCACGGTTGCAAGTGCGAGCGCGCCGAGCAGGTGCAGAGAAATCAAAATCGGCTTCCTCTTTGTGTGTGATGCTAGAACTTTCATATTGGGTTCCTCCTACCTGTATTCCGTGAACCCGCGGAAAAAAGGGTCATCAGGCGCCAAATATTTTTGTGATAGGATCGGCCCTATGGCCGTCGAGGGTTCGCGAGACATTAGCGAGTTGATCGCTGCCTGGGGCAAGGGAGATGAAGAAGCTCTCAGCCGCTTGATGTCGCTCCTTTACCCGGAGCTGCGGCGAATCGCGAGGCAGCACCTGCGTCGTCATCAACCCGGCCAGACGCTGGAGTCGGCCGCCTTGGCCAATGAGGCTTACCTCAAGTTGATTCGAGCGGGTGGCATTCGCTGCGAAAACCGCGTCCACTTTCTCGCGCTCTGTTCGCAAATCATGCGGCGAATTCTGGTGGACCATGCTCGCGGCCGTGGGTATGCCAAGCGGGGCGGCAGTGCGGTGCGCGTGCCGCTGGATGACGTGCTGTTGGGGGCGCCCGGCCGCGGCATCGGACTACTGGCACTGGACGAGGCACTCGATTCGTTGTCCAGGATCGATGCCCGCAAAGGCCGTGTCGTAGAATTGCGTTACTTCGGCGGATTGAGTGTCGACGAATCCGCGGAGTTCCTAGGAATCTCGCCAGAAACGGTCAAGCGCGATTGGAGAGTGGCCAAAGCGTGGTTGTTTGGAGCGCTGACCGATGAACAAGATCGCACCAGCTCGTAGCACGATGAAGCGGGGTTGACCGCCCCATCCGAGGTTCCTGGAAAAAGGGAACGGTACTCAGCTGGCGGAGTCGATGGTGGGCAAGCTCCCGGTCGCGCTCACTGCTTCTTGGTTGGTTGACCGTCCCCTCCGAAAATAAACTGAAAAAGGGAACCAGACGCGACTGGCGGAGTCGACGGGGGGTGAGGTCCACCGCGGCGCGTTCCGTAATCTTGGGTTGGTTTCGGTCCAGAACTTGTCACAAGTATTCTCGTCGAAACTATAGTGTCTCGATGAGTTCGGCGGCGCGATCAGCACCGTCTGGAGCCGCGGCATCTTCACGGCCGCGTCGTGCGTCGCGGCTGCGAGCGACGCGTCGCACAAAATGGAATCGAGTGCCGCGGCTATCAGTGCGACGCTGTTCGCTTCGCCCGCCAACCAGCGGCCTAGACCAAGGTTCTGCACCCGGGCCGCGGTGTCAAACTGATCGAAGCCGAATGGCGTGATGAGACTAGGTTTACCGGCGCGCAGTGCCTCCCCGCAGGTGCCGAAGCCTCCATGATGGACGACCACAGAAGCAACCGGGAACACTCTTGCGTATGGAGCAGAAGCAACAACCATTACAGTCGGCGTACGGGCGACCACGTCAGCCGACGGACCAATCAGTAAACAACTGCGGCCGAGTTTTCCACAAACACTTGCAATGGCAAGATAGCGATCCCTCGCGTGCAGGCTCGCAGCAGAGCCAAAGCCAGCGACTATCGGTGAATCGCCTGCGGCAAGGAAGGATTCGACGTCAGGTGGAAGCGGCACCGACGCATCGAGGTTGTCGAAAACGAAGCCGCACATCTGCGAACGCGGTGGATCATCGGACGCCGGAGGGCGAAACCATTCTGGCCAGACTCCTAGATTGAGCTCGGCGACGCGCATGGTATCGACCATCGGCGCGCCGATTTCGACTGCCAGACGACGGAGCGCGGGTCGGAGCACAAGCCAGCTTATACCGCGTATCGCCGTCGTCAATGCGCTCTGTACGATTCGTGGAGTACGCCAATTTGCGAAGACCAACGGCTGATGACGCGACAGCCACGCCGACGAGGAGGTTGTCACGATGACGCTCCGGACTCAGGTCTCGCGGCCGCCCACGCACCGCCATAAGAAGCAAAATGCGAGACGACCGCCGTCGCACCTACTCTGTAAATCGTATCGCGAACGATCGGATATGTTGCTCGAATGCTGGTACGAGAAGTTCCTTCCAAAAACTGCCACCGCACCTGCGCGCTTGCTGAAGTAACGTGGGTTGGCTCCGAGAGCG
>CAWILO010000010.1:0-510652 GCA_963836955.1 uncultured delta proteobacterium
GAACTTCGGTGATCTTCGCCTGCTCCATCGCACGCACGATAGCCTTGTTGAACTTGCGGCCCTCGCGCGCGATAACCTCGCCCGTCTTCGGATCCTTGACGTCGCGGCTGACGCGCGAGCCCAGCAGATGGTCTGGCACGAACTGCTTGGTGTACTGCTTGGCGTCGAGGATGATGACGTCTTTCTTGTAGTAGTAGTTGAGCAGGTCCTCGGTGGTCATCCCGAGCGCGCGCAGCAGCACAGTCGCCGGGAACTTGCGCCGCCGGTCGATTCGCACGTACAGCACGTCGCGCGGATCAAACTCGAAATCGATCCAGCTCCCGCGATAAGGAATGATTCGCGCCGAGTACAAAAGCTTGCCGGTCGAATGCGTTCGACCCTTGTCGTGCTCGAAGAACACTCCGGGCGAGCGATGCAACTGCGACACGATGACGCGTTCGGTGCCGTTCACCATAAACGTGCCGTTGCCGGTCATCAGCGGAATCTCGCCGAAGTAAACTTCCTGTTCCTTGACGTTTTTGATCGAGCGGCGCCCGTTCTCGACGTCCCAGATGACGAGCTGAATCTTGACCTTCAGCGGCGCCGCGTAAGTCATGCCACGCTGATGGCATTCCTCGACGTCGTACTTGGGCGTGCCGAGCTCATACGAGACGAACTCGAGCGAGGCGGTCTCGTTGAAATCCTTGATCGGGAAGACCGACTTGAAGACCGCCTGCAAGCCGACGTCGCAGCGGTCCTCGGTCGAGACGCCGACCTGCAGGAAATCGTCATACGAGCGCTTCTGAATCTCGATCAGATTCGGAATCTCGATGATCTTCTTGATCTTGCCGAACGAGCGGCGAATGCGAAGATTGCTAGTTACATGAACCTGAGCCATCAGCTACCTCACTGTGCGTGCGCCAAGACTTCGGCGCGCCGTGAAGCAATAGAGAACGCGGGCGCAAGGGTTTCCCCCGTGCCCACGGCTTCATTGATAAAGACCGGTTGAATTCTGCGCGCGCGAACGAGCCCCGCCGCCTGTGAATTCCCCGATCCTTTGTTGTGCGTCAAAAAGACTAAATCCTTCCTACTTCAGCTCCACCGTGCCGCCGGCTGCCTCGAGCTTCTTCTTGATGTCTTCGGCCTCGGCCTTGTTGACACCTTCCTTGACCGCCTTGGGCGCTCCGTCGACCAGGTCCTTGGCCTCCTTGAGGCCGAGTCCGGTCAGTTCGCGCACGACCTTGATAACCTGGATCTTCTTGTCGCCGGAGCCGGTCAGCACGACGTTGAACTCCTCTTTCTCGGGCGCCGCCGCGGCAGCACCGCCGCCTGCCGCCGGAGCAGCGGCTGCAGCGACCGGAGCCGCGGCAGATACGCCGAGCTCGGCCTCGAGTTCCTTGACGAGAGCCGCTGCATCGATCAGGCTCAGGTTCTTCAGATAATCCTTCACCTGATCGCGGCTGAGTTGTGCTTCTGACATTTACCTTCTCTCCTTGTTTCTCGCATCCGGGGGAGGCCTGTGGGAGCGCCCCAGAATTCTTTCAATCAGTCAAGTGAATCAAACAACTTAAGCATCGCTTTTGTGTTCCGCAAGCAACGAAAAACAAAATCAACTTTTTTCTTCAGCCCTCAGCCGGGGCTGCCGGAGCCGCCGGTGCTTCACGCGCAGGTTCCGATGAAGCCGCAACTGGAGGAACCGCCGTACCGGCGCCGTTCTTCTTTCCAATCGCGTCGATCACGCGCGCCAGGTACGAGCCGGGCTCGTTGAGCAGGCGGACCAACTGCGTCGCCGGTGCATTGAGCATCCCGAGCAACTGGCCGAAAACCACCTCACGCGACGGTAACGTCGCCAGCGCCTGAACTTCCGCGGGCGTGAGCGCCTTGCCGTCGAGCACGGCGCCGCGCAGCTTGAGCTTCTCGCCCAGAGGCCCGAACGACGTGAACGTCTTCGCCAGTACGACCGGGTCTTCGTAGCTGAGGATTAGCCCGACTTGTCCGCCGAGGTTGCTGTCGAGCGCCTCGTACTTGGTGCCCTTGATTGCGTGGCGTACGAGAGTGTTCTTCGCGATGCGCATCTCGCCGCGCACGGCGCGCAGCCTTTTTCGCATCTCGGTCGATTCCGCCGCCGTCATCCCGCGGTATTCGGACACGAGCGCAATACTGGCGCGGCCGAAACTACCAGCCAGATCTTCGACCAGCGCGGTTTTCTCTGATTTCTTCATTATACCGATCCAGCTCCAACGAACGAAAACCTGATCATTCTGACTAAGCCGCCGCCGCGAGCGCCTTGGGCGCCGCCTGCGCCGTATCGACGCGGACTCCGGGGCCCATCGTCGAGGACAGCGCGACGCTGCGAACGTAGTTGCCCTTGGCGCTGGCCGGCTTGGAGCGAACGATCGCACCGAGCAGCGCGCGCACGTTGTCGAGCAGTTTCTGCTCGCCAAAACTCAACTTGCCCACGCGCGCGTGCACGACGCCCGCTTTGTCCACGCGGTAGTCGACCTTACCTGCCTTGATCTCCGCGACGGCTTTGGCCACGTCGAAGGTGACGGTGCCGACCTTGGGATTGGGCATCAGGCCGCGGGGTCCGAGAATTTTGCCGATCCGTCCGACCTGGCCCATCATGTCGGGCGTGGCGATAACGCGGTCGAAGTCGAGCCAGTTCTCTTCCTGAATTTTTTTAATGATTTCCTCGCCGCCGACGAAGTCCGCGCCGGCCTCGCGAGCCTCGCGCTCTTTCTCGCCCTTGGCGACCACGAGCACGCGCGCGGTCGAGCCGGTGCCGTGCGGAAGCACGATTGTACCGCGCACGTTCTGGTCGGCCTGGCGCGGATCGACGCCGAGCCGCACCGCAATCTCGACGGTCTCGTCGAACTTGGCGACCTTGTTGTCGACCACCAGCTTGACCGCTTCTTCGAGCGTGTAGCGCTTTTCGCGATCAATTTTTTCCAGTGCCTTTTTATATTTCTTCCCGGCCATCTTTTTTTCAGCCTCTATTCCGAAACCTCAATGCCCATGCTGCGCGCCGTGCCCGCCACTGTATTGACGGCCGCAGCGAGGTCGGCTGCGGTCAGATCCTTCAACTTGGTCTTGGCGATTTCCTCGACCTGCGCGCGGGTGACCTTGCCGACCTTGTTCTTGTTCGGCATCGGCGAGCCCTTTTCGATTCCCGCCGCTCGCAGCAGCAGAATCGACGCGGGCGGGCTCTTGGTAATGAAGGTAAACGAGCGGTCGGCGTACACGGTGACTACCACCGGGATGACCAGGCCTTGCATGTTCTGGGTCTGGGCGTTGAAGGCCTTGCAGAACTCCATGATATTGACGCCGCGCTGGCCGAGCGCGGGGCCCACCGGCGGCGAAGGATTCGCCGCGCCGGCCGGAATCTGCAGCTTAATCGATCCGACTACTTTCTTAGCCACTTTAAATTCGTTCCCAGAGAATCAGTTGCTTAAGTCGCGAACGCCGCCCGCGCGGCATTGGGGCGCGCGTCTCGGCGAATCGAGTACTGTTGTTTTCAGGCCTTCTCAACCTGCACAAAGTCGAGCTCGACCGGAGTTGCGCGGCCGAAAATCGAGATGAGAACGCGGACCTTGCCCTTTTCCGGCTTGACTTCCTCGACGGTGCCGTTGAAGTCCTGGAAAGGGCCGTCGACGACTTTGATCGCCTCGCCGACTTCGAACAGCACTTTGGGCTTGGGCCTGAGCGCCCCTTCTTCCATCTGCTGCTCGATCTCTTCAACCTCGGACATCGGAACTTCGGGCGGGTTGGTAGAATGCCCGACGAAGCCGGTTATCTTCGGAGTGTTCTTGATTACGTGCCAGGTCTCATCGTCGAGCACCATCTGCACGAAGATGTAGCCGGGGAAAAACTTGCGGCTGGAAACCTTGCGCGCGCCGCCCTTGCCGAGTTCCTGCACGCGCTCAATCGGCACCAGCACCTTGCCGATCTTCTCTTCCTTGTGGAGCGAGCGCACCCGCTCCTCGAGCGCAGCCTTGGCCTTGTGCTCGTAGCCCGAGTAGGTATGGACGACATACCATTTCATCGCGGGCTTGGCGGCCTCCGCGGGCTTGAGGGCTTCGGCAGGCTTGTCGGTTTCGGAGATCGTTTCAGTCATCTGAATCAGCCGTCGTTTAGTCCTAGCGGAGCAGCATCTGCACGCCGCGAACCGCAAAAAAGTCGATCACTCCGAGCCACAAAGCCATCACAAACGTCAGACCGACAACCACAATCGTGGCCTGCATGGTCTCCTTGGGCGAGGGGTAATGGACCTTGGCAAGTTCCGCCCACGCTTCTCTGACGAAACTTACGCCCTGATTGAAGTAACTTTTCAGACTATCCATTTTTCGTGCCTAACGCAAGAACCGTGTAATTTCGTAAGTTTGGCGGGCCAGCCAGGGGTCGAACCTGGAACCCTCGGATTTGGAGTCCGATGCTCTGCCAATTAGAGCTACTGACCCGTGTTTTAGTATCTACCCGTACCCATGAAGTGCCAGCGCCTCTACCGCAGAGTAGCGGCCAGCGTCTCTACTCGTTAAGTAATTTTGCCTTCTTTGTGTACCGTGTGGGCGCGGCATCGCGAACAGAATTTTTTGATCGCAAACTTGTCGGTCTGCGTCTTCTTGTTCTTGGTGGTCGTGTAGTTGCGTGATTTGCAGGTCTCACACGAAAGTGAAATCAGATCTCTCATTGTGTTCTCGTCCGCCTTCGAAAAATTATGTCGCCGGTTAACTCGCGCAAATCTGGAAAGCCCACGACGGGATTCGAACCCGTGACCTCTTCCTTACCAAGGAAGTGCTCTACCGACTGAGCTACATGGGCATCCGCGCAAACAATCGATAAAACACACTCTCGATAAAACTCACTGCTAGATTCGATTCACTGAAAAAAGCGGGAAACGGGACTCGAACCCGCGACCCCGAGCTTGGAAGGCTCGCGCTCTACCAACTGAGCTATTCCCGCACTCCCTATCCATCCGAACCCATCATTATACTGGTGGAGAGGGAAGGATTCGAACCTTCGAAGGCATAAGCCGGCAGATTTACAGTCTGCTCCCTTTGTCCACTCGGGAACCTCTCCCGCCAAGGCGATAATGCCGACCAAGCCGATGGCGAGAATCGAACTCGCAACCACCTGATTACAAATCAGGTGCTCTACCGTTGAGCTACATCGGCAAACGACGAAACACGTTAAGAAGGAAAAGCTATTCGCAGCCGTGGCGACTGTCAAGCTAAACGGCGTTTCAGGGTCTGCTTCTTGCATTGCGGCGGGGCGATTCTGCACGCAGCACGCTTGCCTCGCGGTGAAGTGCGGCGGCGATAGCGTCCGAGACCAGCTTGATCCGCGCCGTGCGGCGCAGATCCTCGTGATGGATGAGCCATAGCTTCTGCATATGCGGACTGATATCGGGCCAAAGCCGCACGAGCCGTGGATCCTCGTCGGCCAGGTAGCACGGGATGAAACCAATTCCGAATCCCTCGGCGACCGCATGCACAAGCGCGAGCGTGCTGTTGCTGCGGAAGACGATTCGCGCGTCGCTCACCGACTCGCCCAGGAACTGCGAGCGAACTGCGGGCAGCAAGTACGTCCAGGAGACGAGGTCGTGGCCCGCGAGTCCTCCGCCGCGCCGCGGCCTGCCGCGAGCGGACAGGTAGGCGCGCGAAGCGTAGAGGGTGATCGCAAAGCCGCCCACGCGGCGGCATACGAGGCGAGGGTCGGCCGGGCGCGCATTGCGCATCGCGAGGTCGGCCTGCTGGCGTGAGAGGTCGAGCAGACGAAAATCGGAGATCAATTCGATCTCGAGCTCGGGATGGCGCTTGCGCAGCGCGGCCATCGCGGGAATAAGAAATCTGCTGGCGAGCGTTTCAGTCGCAGTCAGCCGGACGGTGCCGCCAAGCTCGCGGTCCTGCCCGGCGGCGCGCCGCTCGATCTCGAGTGCCGTTGTTTCAATTTTTTCGCACAGCTCTTTGACCGATTGGCCGGCGCGCGTGAGCGTGAGCCCGTCGGGCGTACGCTGGATTAGCGTGGCGCCGAGCCCATGTTGCAGCGCGTAGAGCCGGCGTCCGACAGTCGTATAGTTGACACCCAACTCCCGCGCTGCAGCCGAAAGATTGCCGCCGCGCACGGCGGCCAGGAAAAAGCGCAGGTCGGTCCATTCCATTGTCTATGCATTTTCGCTTGGCGATTATGCATACACAAGCGTCTCTTTGCGGCGTGATTTGCATTATTTGTCATCCTGAGGAAGCGAGCAACGCGAGCGGCAGGAAGGATCTCGGACAGCTTCGCGCCAGCGAAGCCGGTACCGGTTTTGAAATCGCGCAGCGGTCCTTGGTTGATGTCGTCGCCGAGGCAGAATCCTGAATCGCGCGCAAGAAAATGCGCGCTGCAAAAGGACCCTCACCTTCATCCTCGCCCTAACAGGGCGAGGAGACAGAAAGGAGGACAGTTGATGCGCGAACTGAATTTCGTTGGTCCCGGACAACTGGAATGGCGCGAGGTTGCCGCGCCCAAAATCGACGCGCCCGACCAGGCGTTGGTGCGGCCGCTTGCGGTTGCTACCTGCGACCTCGACACATTGCTCCTGCGCGGGGAGGCGCTGATGTTTGGCGGCGGCTTTCCGTTAGGACATGAATCTGTCGGCGTCGTGGTCGAGGTTGGCGAGCACGTGACGGCGTTCAAGCCGGGCGACCGGGTGGTGCCGTCGTTTCAGATTTCGTGCGGCACTTGCGATCGATGCCGCCGCGGACTCACCGGGAATTGCGAGCGCGTGCGCGGCACTCCGATGTACGGAATCGGCGCGCGCGGCGGAAATTTCGGCGGTGCGCTCTCGGACCTGATGAAAGTCCATACGCCGACGCGATGCTGGTCGCGATGCCCGACGGTATCGCCGCTGCCGACGTCGCGAGCGCTGCGGACAATATTCCCGACGCGTGGCGGACCGTCGCGCCGATGCTTCGTGACAATCCCGGCGCGCCGGTGCTGATTGTTGGCGGCGGCAGTATCGGGCTGTACGCGATTCAGATCGCGCTCGCATGTGGCGCGTCGCGAGTCGATTACGTCGATGACAACTTGGGAAGGCTGAAGCTCGCGTCAGAGCTTGGCGCGTCGGTGCGCGAGAATGCACCGCCCAAGCGGATGGGGCCATATCCGATCACGGTTGCGGCGTGCGCCACGCAGGCCGGACTGCTGTGCGCGGTCCGCTCGACGGCGCCCGGCGGAATCTGCACCAATTGCGGGATTCATCCGGGCGAGACGACGCCGATGCCGCTGTTCGACATGTACGTAACCGGCATGACGTTCGTCACCGGTCGCGGCCATCCGAGGACGGTGATTCCCGAAGTCCTGGAGATGGCGCGTACTGGAAAAATTCAGCCCGCCCGCGTCACCAGCAAGGTAGTCAGCTGGGACGACGCAATCCCTGCGCTTCTCGATCCGCCGACCAAGCTGGTGATCGCGCGCGAGCAACCCTGAACATCGAGAACAATCTCATTTTTTGTCAGCTAGGCGCGAAGACTCGGCGTCATTGTTCCTCAAGTGACATCACGATACTTGCGACCGCAGCTATTGATAGGGGACAGTGTTCGTCATGCCAAAAGCCAAGCCTACCAGTAGCGCCCTGATGGACCTCGAATGGGCCAGAGTTTACGCGGACCGGATCAAGGAAGAGTTGAAGCTCATTTCCAAAACGCTGTCGGACCTCAACGCACACGCGATACACCCGGATCTCGTCAAGGGGGCGCTGCTGCTGAAAACGCAAATGAAGCATGCCAGTCAGCAGGTCGGCGGGATGAGAAAAATCGCCAGCCAGTTCGAATCCAACTGGATGAACACGATCAAGAAGGCGCTCGCGCGCAAGTATCCCGGTTTCGACGAACGCAAGACGACCCGCGCCAAGCCGGCCGAGAAAAAATCGGCGAAGAAAAAATCGCGCTAGATTCGAACCGGGTCAGGCGTGCCGGCTGTCGACGCGCTTAGTCTCACGCAGCCGGATCATGGAACCTGGAACGCGCCGATATCGCAATTCCCGGTCGGGCGCGCCGTTACCAGTGGATCGAGCCTGGTGCACGTGCCCTTCCTGCCGGTGGGCTTCTTGGGATTACCAGCGCCAACGGCGGGACTCGAGTTTGCGATCTCTTCGACGCAGACGATTCCGTTGAGGCATGTGATCCCGGTGAACTGCGGAATCGTACCGGTGATTACTCCGGTCAGATTTCCGCCGACGGCGCATCCGGATTCCGAAAAAATCAGGTTGAACCCCTTAGGCCGGCCGAGCAATCGGGCCCGGTTCCGCTGACCAGGTTCTCTGCCAGGATGGTATTGCTGATGCTCACCGACCCCGGGTTGCTTGCGTCGATACCGCCGCCGTTGCCGCCCGCGCTCCCCTTGCCGAGGGTGCAGTTGTTCAACGTCGCGGTACGCCCGCGACCATCAGTTGTCCACCATTTCCATTGGCGATGTTGTGTTGGAAGGTCAGATTGGCGCCGGTCAGCGCGCCGCCGGATAGATTTACCCCGCCACCGTTTCCAACGTTGGTAGAATTGTTGATGAACGAAGTGTTGTTCAGGGACACCTTGCCGCCGGTGAAGTTCGCGCCTCCACCGTCACCGCCGGTGGTCGAGTTCGAGTTGAACTGAGTGTTGGTGATCGTGGCAGCACCAGCGGAATATAATCCGCCGCCGCTGCCCGACGCGATACTGTTCTCGATAACGGTGTTGTTCATGGCGAGTTTGCCGGAGCCCGCGAAAAAAACTGCACCGCCGTTGCCTGACGCTCCGCCGTTGGCCGTGCAGCCCAGCACAATTACGCTGGACAATGTCAGCGAGCCGTTGGCCAGGATGCAGCCGCCTTTGGGCGCGGTGGATGCGGAGACCTCCAGCGAGCTCAACGTGAGCGTGCTTCCGCCAGCGGTTGTGATAGCGCTGGTGCCCATCGACGGTTGGCGGATGTCGGTAACGCCGGCGGTTTGAGGACCGGCGCCGTTGATTACAATCTTCCTCCCGCCCGCGATGTTGATGTTCTCGACGAACGCACCGGCCCCGACTGTGATCGTCCCGGACTTGTGAATCGAATCGACGGCGGCCTGAATCGTGGCGAGGCATCCACCGGTGCCGCCTACATTTACGCACACAGGCGCAGGCTTGGCATGTGCGGAACCCGCGAGGATCGCGAACGACAAAGCGGCGACGACGAGAGTTGCCGTTTTTGGGGCGAAGGCGGTTGATTGAGAATTAGCGGCTCGGCTCACTATTCACCTCAGGTGCGCGAAGGCCAACCGTCGGAGTGTGAATACGGGTCGCCCGCTTTACGAAGAGGATTTCGCGCAACCCGAGTTATAGGCAGTGTCGGCGCCTTATGTACATATTGGGTCGCGCGCTACTTTTGCGGTTGGGTACTCGCAATGGAACGGCGGCGGGCTATTTCGAACAGCGCCACTGCGGCCGCGACTGACACGTTGAGCGAACCGACTTTGCCGCGCATCGGGATGTCGACGATGAAGTCTGCGCCCTTCTTGACGATGTCGCGAACGCCGCGGCCCTCTGAACCGACGATGATCGCGAGCTTGCGCGAGGTGTCGAGCGTGTAGATCGACGTATCGCCGCCGGGCGCGAGCGCCGCAGTCCAGTAGCCAGCCTCCTTGAGCTGCTCGATCGTGCGCGCCACGTTGCCGCATCGCGCGATCTTCAGATGTATCCACGCGCCGGCTGACGACTTGACCGCCGCCGGCGTGATGCCCGCAGTGCGGTCCTTGGCAATGACAATCGCGCCGACGCCGGCCCCTTCCGCCGAGCGCATCAGGGCGCCGAGGTTGCGTGGGTCGGTGACGCCGTCCACCAGCACGATCGGATCGGGCTGCTCGACGAGAATCTGCTCGATGGCTGCGTACTCGTACTCCCGCATCAGGGCTGCGATACCCTGGTGCCGTGCCGCCGGTCCCGCCAGTCGTTCCAAGCCAGCCTCGTCGGCGAACTCGACGCGGCCTCCGCCGGTTCTGACGAGATCGATCTCAGCAGTGAAGCGCCGCTCGTCGCCTGATTTCACGTAGAGGACTCGAATCGAGGCGGGCGCAGCCGCGACCAGCTCGCGAATTGGTTCGACGCCGTACACTATTTCGCGATCGTTGCCGCTCGCGCGCCGCGTGTCCCGGATGCTCGCATCTTCACGACGATGATCATGGGCGGGCGCTGGCGCCATCGCAGGTTTGGTAGGGGACGCGGGCGAATCACGGCGCGGCGGTCTCGGCGCGTTACGATTGAAGCGCGGATTGCGGCCCTTGTCGCGAAAATCTCTCATCGGGGGCGATAGTATCAGAGCGTCGCGCAAGTAGCGCGCAGAGCAGAGGCAGAATCTTGAATCGCGCGCAAAAGAATCGCGCTGTATCCGGACCCTCACCTTCATCCTCTCCCTAGCAGGGAGAGGAGACAGAAGTTTCAATCGTGCGCCGGGATGTCTAAACTTGGATGCGGCCCGCGCCGATCTAACTGTGAGACTCGCAATCCCAGGCTTTGCCATTATCGACCGCTATGTCGCGCGCGAAGTGCTGGCGCCTTTCGCCGTTGACGTCGGCTTGCTGACGTTCGCGCTGGTCACCGGCAAGCTCCTCAAGCTGATGGACATGGTCGTCAACCACGGCGTCAGCCTGGGCGAGGTGGTCGGGATCATCGGGTACATCATGCCGGCGTTCCTCGAGCTCACGTTTCCGATGGCGGTGCTGCTGGGCGTGCTGATGGGATTCGGGCGGATGTCGAGCGACCAGGAGATGACGGCGGCGCGTGCGTGCGGCGTGAGCCTGTATCGGCTGGCGGTTCCCGTGCTACTGGTTGCGCTGGGGGTGTACGCGATTTCCAGTTACTTCGCGTTCTCGCTGCGGCCGTGGGCAAATTCCAATCTGCGCGACAAGCTCTACGAGCTGAGCCAAACCCGGACCAGCGCCGGGCTGAAGGAAAAAATCTTTAACAGCAATTTTCCCGGCCTCGTCGTTTACGTTGACGAGATGTCCGATACCGATTCCAGTTTAAAGGGCGTGATGATTTCGGATGCGCGCGATCCGCACAATCAGAACACGATAATCGCCAAGCATGGCGTGATGCTGCCCGACTCGCAGAACAAGTCCGTCACGCTGCGGCTGTTCGACGGTTCGATCTTCGGCGTGGAGCCGGCCGACAACTCGACGCACGTGACCAGCTTCAAGATCTACGATCTCAGCGTCAGTCCCGAAGCGTCGCTCGGCATCACCGACGCGTATCCGGGCGAGATGACGTACTCGCAACTGCGCACCGATATCAAAACCGCGCGCGCCAAGGGAAAGCCCGACTACGCCGCCGAGACCGAGCTGGCGGGCAAATTCACCGTCCCGTTCGCCACGATGCTGTTCGCGCTGCTCGGTATCTCACTCGGGCTGAAACCGGCGCGCGGCGGCCATTCGGAGCGCTTCGGCGTCAGCGTCGCGCTGTTCTTTCTCTATTACTCGCTGATGCGCGTAGGCGAGACGCTCGCGCAGCGCGGCAAGCTCGATTCGTGGATCGCGATGAGCATCCCCGACATCGTATTCATGGCGCTGGCGTTCTGGTTCTTCTATCGCGCGGCGTCGGACAAGGGCGACCAGGGCCGCGGCCCCGGCGACGTCATCTGGGATCTGGTCGAACGCTACGAACGAAGCAGGCAGGCCGCATGAGACTTCGACCGCGTCTTTCGCCGGTGATGGATCGTTTTATCGCGGGCCAGTTCTTTGGCCCGTTCATGGTTTGCCTGGCTGCCTTCACCGCCGCCTACCTGCTCGGCGATATGTTCGATCGATTCGACGATCTGATCCGCTACGGCGGGCTGGGATTGTTGGGCCTCGAGTACTTCGCGCTCAAGCTGCCGCTCATCGTCTCGCAGGTTCTGCCGGTCGCCAGCCTGGCGGGAGTGTTGCTCGGCTTCGCCCTGCTCAATCGATCGGGAGAGGTGCTGGCATGCCAACAACTCGGCATCAGCCGGCTCGAAATGGCCGTGCCGGTGTTGCTGGTCGCAGTGTTGATTTCGGGTTTTGATTTTCTGATCAGCGAGACAGTCGTCCCCGCCGCGACCCGCGAGGCGAAGTATATCTACGCGGTGGAACTCAAGAAGCATCAGCTCAAGGCGGTGTTCGCCAACCGGCGCATCTGGGTGCGCGTGCGCGACGGATTCATCTCGGTCGACAACTTCGACAAAAAAGACGCGAAGCTCTCAGGTATCACCCACTACCAGCTCGACGACGATTTCGGACTCAAGGATCTCGTGCATGCGGCGAATGCGAAATGGAACGGTCATGCGTGGGTTGCGAGCGGGTTGAATTCTTTCCAGGTCGCCGAGGGCGGCGCGGTGACGATGACTGACGCCGCGCGACTCAATCTTGGACTCACTCCCGCCGATTTCGGCCTGCTGCGCTTCGACCCTGAGGAGTTCAGCCTGTGGGAACTCGATCGTTACATCGCGGACCTGCGCAGCAAGGGGCTCGACCCGGGCGGGTACGTGGTCGATCGCGATTTGAAATACGCGATGCCGCTGGCGTGCCTGATAATGGCCGCGCTTGGGATGGCGCTGAGCCTCGATCCGCTGCCACGCAACCTGAGCCTGGGTCGCAGCTTCGGGCTGGCAATCATCATCGGCTTCGCCTACTGGACGTCGCTCGGAATCACGTCGGCGCTGGGCCGCTCGGGACTGCTCCTGCCGGTGGTAGCTGCGTGGATTCCGAATTTCATGTTCTCGATGATCGCGGTTTCTATCTTCCTGTTCGGCGAAGAACGCTGACGGGCCATCCGAACGGCTGGCTCGACGAGCGGAAATCCGCTATCTCCACCACACTGATGGGTTTACGTAGCGTCGTATGCTAGTGCGAGCACGGCAAGATTGCTCGCCTTTTGCTGGAGGTCGTGATGGCGGTCGATAGCCAGTTCATGCTTACCGGCGCCAAGCGCGTGCTGGATTCGCGCCCGATGTACGCCCAGGTGGTAGTGACTGATGATTGCAATCTCACCTGCGACTACTGCGACGAGTACACTCCGGGCGGTCCGATCGTTCCGCTGACGGAGCTGAAGGCCCGCGTCGACAAGCTCGACGAGCTGGGCGTGCTGGTTTACGACTTCCTGGGCGGCGAGCCGCTGCTTCATCCGGGCCTGAGCGATCTGATCGCGCACGCCAAATCCAAGCGCGGCGGCTCGAACGTTGCCACTGTCATCACGAACGGATTTTTTCTGGGCGAGAGCAGTGTCAAGCGCCTCAACGACTCCGGGCTCGACTTCATGCAGTTGTCAGTTGACTCTATCGAGCCGTCGCCGCGGTCGGTTAAGGCGCTCAAGTCGCTTCTGCCGAAGATGGAGCTGCTCGCGAAGCACGCCAGCTTCCAGGTCGAGGTGCAGACCGTGCTAAACGAGGAAACATTTCCCGATTACGATCGCTTTCGCGACATGGTGAAGGATTTTCCGTTCGCCTTCGGGTTTTCTATCATGCATGGCCGTGGCGGACGCATCGCGATTCACGGCGAGAAGTTTCTCGATATTCTTCGGCGCTACGGCGTGTTCGACGGAATGAACTTCTACGGCGAGCATCTGCAGGAGATGCTGCTGGGAGATTTCTCGCGAAAGTGGAAATGCATGGCAGGGTTCAAGTTCCTGTACGTCAACTCGAAGGGCGGCGTGCAATGGTGCGCGCAGCAACGTGGCTATAATTTCCCACTCGCGCAGATGGACCTTCGAGAGCTCCGCAGCAACAACCGCCATAAGCCGTGCGAAGAGGGATGCTGCCTGGGCTGCGTGCGAATGATCTCGCATTCGCTCGGCGAACCGCTAAAGAGCCTGCGCAGCAGCATTTCGCTCGCCTCCGGCATCGGGCGCAGCGGTCGCAAGGCGAGAGAGCGCGTCCTTTTGAACGGGAATCACTAGGACGATCGGCGGTATGCATGAGCCTTATCCCGACGCCGACGGCCTCGAGAATGCCTCGCGGCCGATCGCGCCCGCGCCGCTTCAAGCCGTAGTAGTCTGCCCCGATGCGACCGCAAATCCGCTGCGCGGTGTCGGCGGAATAACCCTGCTCGAGCGGCTGCTTCGTCAGCTTTCCGAAATGGAAGCTGTCGAGAACATCCTGGTTCTGAAGCATCCCGAGTTGCGATTGCCGCCGCCGTCGACGCGCATGCGCAAACACATTAGCTATCACGACGCCTCGGGAGCTGACGCGTGGGAGATGATGCGCGACGCGCGCGCTCATCTTCGCGATCGGTTCATCGTCGTCGCAGCCGATCTGTTGATCGATGAACGACTTCTGGGGTGGCTCACCGTGCAGACCACCGACGTCATGTTGAGTTCGCGCTCAGGCGCGTCGCCCGAAACCGCGGCGTTCATCCACGCAAAATCGCTCGACGCCCCAAATCCTGAAGCTGCCCGCATTGACGTTGTCGCGGCCGACTCTTTGCCGGCGTACTGGGAGTCGATGCACGGCGAGGTCCCTTTGCATCTGCGCCGAATCTCAAGCGACCTTGACGTCGAGGAAGGTTGGCGGATTCTCCTCGACTACATTCAGCGGCGCACGCTGGAACTGCCCGCCCAGTACTTCGATCCGTTCTTTGAAAACCTGCTCGTTCGACGCCTCGCGCCCACTGCGATTACCGCCAACCAGGTCACTCTCGTCAGCACCGTGCTGGGTTTCGCGGTCGCAGCGCTCTATCTGACCGGATGGCTGCGAGTGGGAGTTCTGCTCGCGATTTTTGTCGAGGTGCTCGACGGTGTGGACGGCAAGCTCGCGCGCATCACGCGCACAACCTCGAAGGCCGGCGAGTACGAGCACATCCTCGATTTCTTTTATGAGAACTCGTGGTGGCTGGCGCTTGGACGCTTTCTCTCCACGAACGGGTCGCCGTTTGCCTGGATCGCCGCCTTGATAATGGTCGCGTTCGATTTGACCGACAACATCGTGTACTCGATCGCCGACGTAAGATGGGGCCGCAGCGTCGACAACGCGACCCCGTTCTTGTCCCGCTTCCGGCTCATCGCCGGCCGCCGCAACATCTATACGTGGATCTTTCTGCCCGGGTTTTTTCTCGGCGCGCCTGCGCTTTCGTTTTACCTGGCTGTCGCGTGGGCCGGTGTTACAGCCGTCATTCACGCAGCCTGGGGGATATCCAAAGCCTTGAGATCGACTAGCCGTCAACTAGCTCCGGAAACTTCCGTCCCTTAAGCGCGGCAAAAGTCAGCAAACCCGCCGCCGCTCCGACGATCGACGTCAGCCGGAACGCGATACCGGTCGCAAGCCCTGCTGACGCCGGCAGTCCAAGCGCTGCGAAGACCAGCAGCATGCCGCCCTCCTGAACCCCAATCGCGCCCGGCACCGCGAACATCACAAAGCCCAGCAGCATCGAAAACGAGTCGATGGCCAGGCTCGTGGCGAAACTGCGCGGCAGTCCCAGCCATCCGAGCAGCAGCCACACCTGTACTATTCCGCAGATGAAAGCGAGCAGATGGGAGAGCGCTGCCCCTGCGAGGTCGCGCGGGCGGGAGCGATAGAACGCGCGGATCTCGTCGTCGACGCCGGGCGCCAGGCGTTCGAGGCTTTCGATCCATCGGTCGGGGATTGGCAATCGGGCAATGATGCTCTTCGCTGCGCCGGTAATTCCCCGCAATTGAAAAAACAGGAACGTGAGAATGCCTGAGAGCGTCGCGAGGAATCCGATCACAACTGCGACCACAAACCCGTGCGGCAACTGAACCCGCTGCCAGGTAACGATCATGCCGAACGCGATGAAGACCGCCTTCGACAGACTGAAAATCAGGCTCGAGGTTATGACCGTAGCAATCGCGGTCGCGACCGGGAAATGCGGCTCCAGCAGGAAAACCTTGGCCGGCTCGCCACCCATCGACGCGGCAGGAATCGTCTGGTTGAGTGCCGTGCCAGCAAGCCTCACGAAATACAATGTCCAGTACATTCCGCGCCGAGTCTCGGGCGGAAACGTGAACCACCATGCCAGGCTGTGGAATCCGTCAACGACGAACTCCAGCGCGATGATAACGATCAGGCCCCGTCCGACTGATTGCAGGTCGGAAGCGACTCGCATCGGCCCGGATTCATAAACCAGGAGAACCAGCAGCGCGACGCCGACCGACGCCCACGCAACGCGCTTTGCGCCACTATTCATCGGACGCTCGCATCGCCCTTCCTGCCTCGGGCGGCGCTGGCGCGTGCGACAATCTCTGCGACGACAGTCGTCTTGGCGTCAGCGTAGTTCTGGACGTACTTCCAGGTCTGCTTGGCCAGCTCCCGCTTGGTGCGCTCGTAAAGCTCGCGGTCGGCGTCGTTGCTGCGCAGCCAGTCGCGGAACATGAGCATCTTGTCTATCTCGGGGCACCCGAACGAGTAGACGTGGAGATTGATGTCGGTATCGGGGCCCTTGAACAGCAGATGCTGATGCCATTCCGGTTCGCGGATGTGCAGCACATATCCCGCCGATTCCATCGCGGGCACGTATGCCGACTCATCGGCGGAATCTGCGACGGCAAGAATAATGTCGATGATCGGCTTGGCCGCGAGTCCCGGAACCGAAGTGGAACCGACATGCTCGAGCATCAGGACGCGCGGCCCGAGCGTCGCGCGAACTCGTCCCGCCTCGCGGATAAAGAGCGCAGGCCACTCGGCGCTGTAATCCACTAGTTGGATAGGAGCGTTATGCACACGCATCCCGCCGATGCGCGCCGCTTGCATCTGTGCTTCAGTAGCCATGTTTGGGTCGGTTCGACTCCTACCTCAATAGGGTCGGCAAGACCAGCAAAAAAAGAATCGGGTAGATCTAAAGGTTACCCGCCGATTTGGTACATCGAGCGGTCTTGCGTCGAGCGGCCTTCGAGCAGGTGATGGCCTGTCGGCTTGAGTTGCACCGCGCGCTTGAGGATTCGCGCGACGTCGGCGATCGTGTCGCTCGAATTCGAGCGCAGTGCTTTCCGCACGTCGAGTTCGTCGTCGTTGAGAAGGCACAGGTGGAATTTTCCGTCTGCCGTCAGCCGCATCCGGTTGCAGGTCCCGCAGTACGGCTCGCTGACCGGGCTGATGAAGCCGACCACGCCGCGCGCGCCCGCAAGATGGAAGTTGCGCGATTCGTCGGCGAGGTTCTCGGACGGTATTTCAGTGAGCGCGCCAAGCGCCACCTCGATTCTGCGCCGCGTCTCGATGTTGGAGACGTAGCGCTTCATTGAGAGCGTTGCGCATTCGCCGCCACCCAGCGGCATCAGCTCGATAAATCGCACGTGCCAGTCGCGCTCGAGCGTCAGCCGCGCCAGCTCGACGACGTCGGCTTCGTTGTAGCCGGCGGCCACGACCGAGTTGAGCTTGATCGGCGTGAGCCCCGCCTCTTCGGCGGCGACGATCCCGTGCCAGATTTTCTCGAAGCTGCCCCATCGCATCTGCCGCTCGACGGTCGCCGGGTCCAGGCTGTCGAGATGCACGTTGATGCGATTCAGCCCCGCACGCTTCAGCTCCGGCGCAAGCTCGGGGAGCAGGAGTGCGTTGGTCGTCAGCGCGAGGCCGTGAACTCCGGGCACGCGTGCGAGGCGCTCGACTATCTCGACCAGGTCAAGCCGCAGCGTGGGTTCGCCGCCGGTCAGCCGGAATTTTCGAAAGCCAACGCTCACCGCGGCGCGCGCGACGGTTTCGAACTCCGCCGGCGTCAGCAGCTCGTCTTTGGGCAGAAAGCGCAGCCCCTCGAGCGGCATGCAGTAAACGCAGCGCAGGTTGCAGCTGTCGATTACCGATAACCGCAGGTAGTCTATCTCACGATTGAACGAGTCGCGGGGCACAAGCCCATAGTTATCGGAGCGGCCCGCGCGAAACAACGTCGCCGGCTTGGGTGGGTGATCTCATTCTTGCCAATTCGGTTGAGGCGCTTATTATCAGTGGGTATCGGGGTGAATAGCGGCGTGAAGTTTGTCCAACGATTGCGCAATAACTTACAAGTAAATGTGGCTTTTCTGCTGGCCGTCGTGATAGCCGCCTCGGGTTTCGTGGCGATCGCCGCATCGAGCTTCGCCCTCGAAACGAATCGCGCCGAATCGGACGCGGTCGTTGCCGAGGCGGAAAAATTGGTCGAGCAGGCAGGGCACTCCGATCCCGTCGATACTAAGAAGATTCACGAGGCGATGGACAAGCTGCACGCCGCCCTCCGCATCGATCCTCGCAACGACTCAGCCTACGTCGACCTCGGCTTTTGTTACGGCGTGCTGCGCGACGGCCCAACCGCGATCGACATGTACCACACGGCGACCGAGCTTAATCCGTCGGGCAGCAATTTCATCGAGCTGGCCGACGTGTATCTGCGTGTCGGCGATTCCGAGGATGCGCTCCTCGCCGCCAACGCCGGATTAGTCAAGGACCCTTCCAACGCAAGGCTCTACAACGCCAAGGGCATGGCGCTGAACGATCTGCAGCGTTATGACGAAGCCGAAGAAGCGTGGGAGAAGGCCCTCAAGCTAAATCCAAACTTGAGAGTCGCGCAGGTAAATCTCGACACGCTTAACGGCGGCCAGACTGGCCGCGGCAGTATCGCCAAGCATCGGCCACAGGCGCCGGCGACCACTCCGCCTTAGACGCGGTCGCTCGCATATTCAAGCTCGGTCGCCGGATCCTCGCCGCCCTGACAAAGCTACGCTCACCGCGTACGCGTACCAGCGCATATATCGCGGCAGCCATCGCATCAGCTTGAACTTCGAACGGCCCGCGACACGATCCACCCATCGCGCGGGCACTTCGGTGATACGCCATCCCGCCTGCCAGGCCTTCGCGACTATTTCCAGATTGATTTCGAATCCGTTCGCGCTTTCCAGGGTGAGCTGGCGCAGACGCTCCGTGCGGTAGAGCTTGTAGCTGTTGGTGGGATCGTGAGTAGGTAACCCGAACATGTGCAGTGAGATGCCGGCCGCATTGCTGAGCTTCCCCTTCAACCACGGCCCGCCAACCTGCTCGCCGCCGTGCATGTAGCGCGATGCGCTGACCAAGTCGTAGCCCTGCTCGAAACGCGCAAGCATCGTGGCCAGCGCGGGCAAGTCGTCGGACAGATCCGCCATCGTGACGACGAGCGCCTCGCCGCGAGCTGCGGCGAATCCCGCCTTCAGAGCGTTCGCGGGTCCGCGCCCAAGAGTGTTGCGCACCAGCCGATACTCGGTTGACGGCGGAGGAGTCGTGGCGCGCACGACAGGCAGCGTCGGGTCGCTCTCCTCGTCATAAACGATAAGAATCTCGGCGGGGACGTGGACAGCGTCCGCCAATGCCGCGAGCGTCGGCTGAATATTCTCGGCCTCGTTGCGCACCGGAATTACGATGCTGAGCAACAACGCTTACATCCGGCCAAGTTTCATTTGCTCAGCAATCCACGGGACTACTTCGTCGAGAACCGCGCCAAGGTCGGTCGTCGCTTCGAACTTCAGATATTCGCGCGCCTTGCCGACATCCGGTACTCGCATCTGCACGTCATGAGGAAAAGGCGGGTCGGAGACGTAGCTGAATTTTTTGCCTTTGTTGATCTTCCGCCAGATCAATTCAGCGAGCTGCAAGACCGTAGTCGACTGCGCCGTCGAAATATTGAAATCCTCGTTGACTGCTCGTGGACTCTCCATCGCGATGCGGATTCCGCGCGCAACGTCGCCGCCATAGGTGTAATGCCGAACCTGGTTGCCTGAACCGAGCAGATGAAGCGGATCCTGCCCGCTGAGAACCTTGAGCACGAGGTCAGGAACCACGTGGCTCATCGCGAGTTTCACGTTGCCCGACAAAATTTCCGGCGCATTGAGAGCTCGGCTCTCGCCGATCCCGACGCAGTTGAAAGGACGCACGATAGTGTAAGGGAGTTTGTATTGCTCCCATGCACCACGCGCGAAATATTCGCAGGCGAGTTTTTGAAATCCGTAAGTGGAGACCGGCGGCGGCGAGCTCAGTTGCGCGCCCTCAGGAGTCGGGAATACGGTCGCACTCTCAAAGACCATCGATGAGGACACGATCACAACGCGCTGGAGATGGGCGGCGCGATGCGCATGTATCGCGGCGTCGAATGCCGCAGCTACGATCCTTTCGTTTTCCGCAATCAGGTCATACGCGTACTGATGAAAATACGAGATCCCGCCAATCTTCGCCGCGCCCGCAATCAGGATGTCGCAATCGGCGACGACCTGCTTCATCAGCTCGACATCTTTCACGTCGCCGCGAATAAATTTGTAACGAGGATTGGTGTCGTAGCTGCGGGTGATCTCGCCGTATTTCGAGAAGTTGTCGATACCGACAACCTCGTGGCCTGCCCCCAGCAGGTCTTCCACGAGGTATCCCATGATGAAGCCGGCTGAGCCGGTCACACAAACTTTCATTCGTTACATCTCCGTCGGGTGCGCTTCGCGCCAAACTGTAATATTGCGGCGACAGCGGCGAATTCAACTTTCGGGTCTTACTGCTACTGCGAACATCTGCTTACCAAGCAGCCACCACGCCGGCGGAATCCTCAAGTACACGCGCACCATCCATCTAGCAGTCGGGAATCTCGACTTGAAGGTGTATGGAAGCAGCTTCGGAATCAGCAAGTCGACGCGAAAGCCATTCTTCAACAAGCCCTCGTTCAAACTGAGATGGTTCAGCGGCGTGATGTGGTCGAAGAAGTCCCAATAGCGTGGACCAAGATAACTGATGTTGGGCTGGAGCACGAGCAGCCGGCCGCCGGGCCGAAGACGCTGAAAGATTTGTTGCAGCACGCAGTCGACGTCCTGCTTGCTGGCTAGATGTTCAAAAAAGTTGCTGACAAAAACCACGTCAAAGTTTGCGGCCGGCAGCGCCGACATATCGCGGCAGTCGCCAACTATCAGCTTGACGTTGCTGGCCGCGAATCGCGCGGCGTCGGGGTTTACGTCGTGGGCATACTTCTCGGCGCATTCGATGTTGTTGATGAACTCGCAATAGCCGGCCGCAACCTCGAGCACACGATCGGTTGGTTTTACGAAACGGCTGAAGAAGTCCTTGCAGAGGATCGCCCAGACGCGATTTTTTTTGGCAACCTCAGCCGGCCCGAATCGTACCTGGTAAAGCCGAGCCAGCCCGGCGGCGTCGTTCTCAGCCATCGGCAGGTCGATTCAGCCCGCAAGTCACAGCGTCGGATGCGGTTCCGGGGCGGCCACAAACGGCCGTGTCATGCATCGGAGACGCTCCGCCCTTCGCCACGCAGATTCCAGATGTCGACCACGTGCTTATTACGATAATTGAGATCTTTGTAGATCTTATGCGGCGTTGCAATCACCACGATGTCCGACCTTTCGATCAGCTCCTCGGCCGGCACCAACCCCGGCTCACCCACGTAGGGATCGGAACAAAGCACCGCGCGGGCGTTGAGTTCGAACAGGCTCTTCAGTTTCAGCGATAACGAGTCACGTGAGTCGTCGACCTCCGCCTTGAACGCCATCCCAAGGATTCCCACGGTCTTGGTGGCAAGTTCAGGCTCCGATCTCTTGAGCAGATTGACCATGTGCTGCGGGAGGCCTTCGTTCACCAACATCGCCGCGTGACCCAGCCAGAAGCGATTTTCGGTGAATGCCGCAAGCTGCATGGTGTCCTTGAACAGGCACGGACCGGCGGCAAACCCGGGCTCGGGGAGATCTTTCGCGCGAGGATAGTTGTGCGTCATCCCCCGAAAGATCGAGTCAAAGTCTCCGCCGAACTCCGTCGCAATCATGTAGTACTGATTGGCAACCGCGAACTTGATGTAGCGCCAGGCGTTGGTGAAAAGCTTGGCGAGTTCGGCGTCCAGCGGACTCATCTCAACCAGGTCGTTGGTGAGAACGCCGAACAACTCACGGACGCGTGACAGTCCGCCGGCCGAAAGCGCCGAGACTATTTGCGGCAGTTCGAAAATCTCGCGCAGGCCGTGGCCCTGTACGATCCGCTCGGGGCACACCGCTACGTCGACGCTGAGCCCGTTCTCCGTCAGCCATCGCGCGACGCGCGCAGAAGTTCCTGGATACAGCGTGCTGCGCAGCACCACGAGCTGACCATCGTGCAGGTATTCTCGATACGACGACAAAACAGCCTCGATCGCCTGGAACGATGGCGACAGGTGGCTATCAATCGGGGTCGCGACGACCAATACCAATGCGTCGCTTTCTGCGATCACCGCCGGATTCGCGGTGACTACCAGCTTGCCGCTTCGCAACCCGTCGCGAAGTCCCTCCGCGCCGCCCTCCTCGATAAAGGGCATATCGCCCCGCCCGACCATCGCCACTTTTTCGCGGTCGAGATCGAATATTGCCGTGCGCTGGCCACGCATCGCAAACGCGATCCCAAGCGGCAAACCGACATGACCACATCCGCCGACGACGCACACATCAAAGGGCATGAATTGCTACCTCTTTCCGGTCGGCTCTAGCTTGTCTTACTGGACAATAAGATGCGACCGGGCATGTGTCTTGGGGCGGCATGCTAACCGGCTGTCAGTTTCAATGAATCGTGCCGCATTCGACTCCGGTTTTCACGCCGACTAGTCGGCCGAGATCTTTTCGAACCGATAGTCGCGGGAGCTTTGGAGATTGCCGATTGGACAAGGTGAACGCGCTTACACATACGTTAAATAGATATAGCCTACCTTGACGTAGCTTTGATACTCTGTCATGTTTGCTCGACCGGGAATTTAATGTGCTCACGTTTGCCATACTTGTCAGCATGAGCGCGTCATGGCTTTCAGTTGGTCTGGTTTGCTAATTTCGAGCGGTAATTTGCGGATTTATTTGCGAAATTACGCGTTTGGCCTTAACCTCCGAACGACGATAGTCTGCTGACGACGCGTATACATGGCCAAGTTAGGCATCCGGAGCTTTTCGGGGAAGACGGGCGCAAATTCGATTGACCACCGGCGTTGAAATAGCGATCACACCGCTCTCAGCGTTTCTTGTCGCAGCAGCGACGATGCCCTTGGCAAAAGCGGCCGGCATGCGTTTCGGAATCGTTGCACAGCCCTCGAGCGATCGCCCGCATTCCAAGCCGACTGCGTTGCTGGGAGGTCTGGCCGTAATGGCAGGCTTCATAGCGTCGATCGGATTTGTCGGCATTCTGTCCGGATTGCCCTACCACAGTCTGCCGTGGCTCGCGGCGTTTGCGTTCGCGATGTGCCTGGTTGGATTGCTCGACGACATCATCGATTTGCGTCCGCGGCATAAACTGATTCTGGAACTGGTCGCGATTTGCATCCTTGGCGGCTGGGGCCCTCATCTCGATATTCTTCCCTACCACCCGCTCAATATCGCACTGACGATTTTCTGGCTGATCACCGCGACTAACGCGTTCAACCTGATCGACGGCGTCGACGGGCTTGCCGCAGGGGTCGGAATTGTAGCTGCCCTGAGTATCGCGACCGTCGCCGGACTGCATCAGCACAATGGAACGATGGTGGCGGCACTGGGATTGGCCGGTGCGTTGGCTGGATTCATGATTTTTAACTTTCCCCCCGCATCCATTTTCATGGGCGATGAAGGCGCGCTTGCGGTTGGGCTCGTGCTTGGAGTGCTCGCGATCCAGGGAAGCCGTTTCGGCGAGGGTTCTTTGCCGGCGCGCCTCGCGACGCCTCTGCTGGTGCTGATGGTTCCGCTGCTCGACACGGTGACGGTGACGGTAACGAGGCTGGCGACGGAAATCCGATATCGAAGCGCGGCCTGGATCATTCGCACCATCGGCTGACTCGCCTTGGCATGTCGTCTCGGGTCGCGGCTGCCACGCTGATAGGCCTGCAGGCGATCGCGGGCATTTGCGCTATCGCGCTGAGCCTGGTTCCGGGCTACGACGCGGTACTGCTGATTCCGTTCATGGTGCTGTTCTTCGCGCTGGTCGCGCTGTTCCTGATGGATCGATCGTTCGACGGGGAAGCTCCGGGCCAGATCGAAGACCTGCCCGCGATCGCGCGTATCATCCTGAGTTTCGGGTATAAGCGGCGATTCGTTGAGCTGGTGCTGGATATGGCGCTGGTGTCGGCGGCTTACTTTGGCGCGATGATCCTGCGATTCGATTTCAATCTGAGCGTCGCGCAGGTAAACGGCATGACTGCCGCGCTGCCGTGGGTCCTGATGCTGGGATGCGGCGCATTCCTGGTGGCGGGAGTTTACCGCGGGATATGGCGCTACACCGGACTGGCTGAAGGCGTGCGATTCGTTCTGGCGGCGATGATCGCGGGCCTCGCTGTCAAGCTCGCGTCGGCGTTTCTTCCGATTCCGATTTCACGTGCGGCGGCTGTTGTCTTCGTGCTGTTGCCGTTCAATTTCCTGGTCGCAACGCGCTGGTCATTCCACGTATTCCAGCGGGTCGGGCGGTTCCTGGCGTCCTCGGCAAGGCGCCCTTGTGATCGTAGGCGCGGATGCGCGCGGCGCGGCGGCCGTTCAACATTTGCACTCGACGCTCAGAGGCGATGTGGAACTGCTGGGACTATTGGACGACGACAGTTTCAAACACGGCAAACTATTTCACGGCTACCCGGTGCTGGGGTCGCTCGATGATCTTGGTGAGATCATGGCGCGCACGCCGTTCGATGAAATCGTTATTGCCCAAGAGAAGCTCTCCGCTACGCAGCTCGCGGCGCTCGAGTCCTTCGCGCTGAGCCATCAGATAACGCTTCGCCGTTTCTGGCTTGGCGTCACCGACATGAACGCGCCCACGATTTCAGATCGGCAGCTAACGACTGCCTGAGTACTCAGTTCCCGCCGGATGCCCTGGCGGTGAGCGCTTTTCCCCGCGCCGTCATCGCATGCTTCCTGTCGCGGTTCATCTCCCGGATAAATTCTGCCCGCCGAAAGCGGATCGCCGACCAGTCATCGTCGATCGCAACACCCCTCACACCTTCAAATCCCAGCTCGCCCAGAATTTGCCAGCCGTTGTCGCGGTTGATCTCGCTTTTGTGCGTTTTGGAAGTTCCCTTCGGGTACGCGAACCAGACCATAACATCGCCCTTGGCCTTCCTGGCTATGGTCTTTCCGAGACTCTCGACTTCTCGTCGCTTCGTGACGAAGGCAAGCGAGAATTCAATTTCAGTGAGATCTTGCAGGTCGCGCCGAATGGTAACGTCACGAAGTGTCGACAGTTCATGCTCAAAGCTCTTTGGGGCGTTGAGCACAACTATCTCTCGTTGGTTCTTGAGGTTAAGTTTTTCGAAGGTAGATGACACATTCTCCTCCGAATACTTCAATTCCGCCGGCGCGTCGTTAGCCGTTCGCGAGACGTCAGCTGAATTTCAGCCCCTTCATCTCTTCTTCTTCACGCCATTTCTTGATGAGCTCGTGGAACTCGACCGGACCGCCGCCGTATAGCTCGCCCGCCAGTCCGAAGCCTTTTTCCGGCTTACCTTCGTTGTTGTAGTAGCCGGGGGTGCACGCCTCCAGGAACTCCTGATTGTTCATCGCCTTCTCTTTGATTGTCGCGACCCACTGAGCTTCCGCCTCGGGCGTTGGTTCGATGCGTCGCGCCTCCTGCGACTTCGCGCGCAGAATAAGTTCGGTGATGTGCCGGGCCTGCTCCTCGAGCATGTGCGGAAAGTTCGCCGTCAACGCATTCTGGGTGATGCCCATGTGGAAGCAGTTCGGGAACCCTACGCTGCAGAAGCCGTGCAGCGTCTTGAGACCATCCGACCAGCGCTCGGTAAGCGATTTGCCGCCGCGACCGTAAACCTCGAAGCCCGCGCGCCGAGTGTACGCCGTTCCCACTTCGAATCCGGTGGCGAAAATGATGCAGTCCGCCTCGTACTCGACACCGTCGAAGACCAGGCCTTTCTCCGTGATGCGATCGACGCCGCGACCCTTAGTGTCCACCAGGGTCACATTCGGCCGATTGAACGCCGGGAGATACTCGTCATTGAAGGTCGGGCGTTTGCAGAACTGACGGTACCAGGGCTTCAACGCCTCCGCGGTCCGCTTGTCCTTGACGATCGCATCCACGCGCGCGCGGATCTGATTCATCTTTTTGAAATCCGCGATCTCAGCGAGGCGTCCGACCTCTTCCGGCGATATTGCGGAATCTTGCTTCCGCGCGATGAGCAGTCCGCCCAGGTTGCGGATAATGTCGGTCCATCCATCGCTGACGAGATCCGTCTCCTGGAAGCCGCCAGTGACCAGGACGTTGAAATTTTCCATGCGATGCTTCTGCCAACCCGGCTTCAAGGTCTTTACCCATTCCGGGTCGGTCGGACGATTCCCGCGCTCGTCGATCGAGGAGGGCGTGCGCTGGAACACGTACAGCTGCTTCGCGTACTTGGCGAGATGCGGCACGCATTGGACCGCAGTCGCGCCGGTGCCAATCACGGCGACGCGCTTGTCTGCGAGCTTGTGCAAATTTCCGTTGGTATCGCCGCCGGTATATCCGTAGTCCCAGCGGCTGGTGTGGAAGGTGTGGCCTTTGAAACTGTCGATGCCCGGAATCCCGGGAAGCTTGGGCCGGTTCAATGGACCGTTGGACATGACGACGAAGCGGGCGCTCATTCGGTCGTCGCGGTCGGTGGTAACAGTCCACCTGCATTCGTCTTCATTCCAGGTGATCGCTTTGATCTGCGTCTGAAAGCATGCGTTGCGATATAGATCGAACTTCTCGCCGATACGCCGCGCGTGGGCCAGGATTTCCGGCGCGAACGAATACTTCTCCTTCGGGATGTAGCCGGTCTCCTCGAGCAGCGGCAGATATATGTACGACTCGATATCGCACTGCGCACCGGGATAACGGTTCCAGTACCAGGTGCCACCGAAGTCGCCGCCTTTCTCGAGGATGCGGATATCCTGCACCCCGGCCTCGCGCAGACGGGCGCCTGCCAGCAGGCCGCCGAATCCGCCGCCGATGATCAGAACGTCAACCGTGTCGGTAAGCGGCGCCCGGGTGAAGCCCGGATCGACGTAGGGATCATCGATATAGCGGCTGAAGTCGCCCTTCACCTCGACGTACTGTTCGTTACCGTCGGAGCGGATGCGTTTGTCGCGTTCCTCGCGATACTTGGCGCGAAGCGCCTCGGGGTCAAAATCAAATTCCTGGGTGCCGTTGGTGGTGGACGAAACTTTGTCAGTGTCACTCATCGCGCAAACTCCCAAAGTTCAGATGCGTACCGAGCGATCGGGGAACCTATCGAGCGTTACCCAAGTGAGGGAAAAGATTCAAGCGCAAGGATGAATGACTCGCAACCAGCCTGCGGTTCAGCCGCCCTCCTTGCTGCTTCAGCTTGAAACTCACAGCAGATGCGATAGCTTTCGTGACACGGAGGCATTCGGACATGGCACAGCACGTTGTTGTCGAAACCAATTGCGGAAAAATTCGCGGGATCGCCGAAAACGGCATCAACGTTTTCAAAGGCGTCCATTATGCCGAATCGCCCGAAGGCGAGGGCCGATTTGCTCCACCGAGAAAACTCCAGCGCTGGACCGGCGTTCGCGACGTTTTCGAATTCGGCAATCGCGCGATGCAGGACGACAACGCCTTCGCTCTCCCACCCGCGCTGCTGAAGTTGTTCGCAGGTCGCGACCTGCCGCCCATGAGCGAGAATTGCCTCGTGCTCAACGTCTGGACCCACGCGGTCAACGACGGACGCAAGCGCCCGGTAATGTTCTGGTGCCACGGCGGCGCGTTCATCGCAGGTTCCGGCGATTCGCCCTGGTACGAGGGGACCAATCTGTGCCGCAAGGGCGACGTCGTTGTCGTGACGATCAATCACCGGCTCGGCGCGTTCGGTTACCTCCACCTGGGCGAATTCGGTGGTGGCGAACAGTTCGCGGCGTCAGGAAATGCCGGCATGCTCGACATCGTCGCTGCACTCGAATGGGTCCGCGATAACATCGCAGCTTTTGGCGGCGATGTGGGCAACGTCACGATTTTCGGCGAGTCCGGAGGCGGCGCGAAGGTCAGCGTTCTGATGGCGATGCCGGCGGCGCACGGTCTGTTTCACAAGGCGATCATTCAAAGCGGACCGGCGGTGCAAATGGCAAGTCGCGACGATGCGACCGAGACGGCGCGCCAACTGCTGGCGGAGCTAAACCTCAGCCCTGACAAGGTGAGCGAGTTGCGCCAGGTTCCTGCGCCTGAGCTCGCACAGGCTCAAGCACGCGTCCTGAAGAAAGTCAGCATGATGTCTTTCGCTAATCGCCGGCGCGTCGGTTTCAATCCGGTCGTCGATGGGAAGCATCTCCCCGGTGGTCCTTTCGAGCCGACTGCCCCGGCAATTTCGGCTAACTTGCCGCTGATGATCGGCACCAACAAGGATGAGATGACGCTGTTCTTCGGGCTCGCGCCGTGGCTCGATGGACTGGACGAGGCCTCGATGCGTCAGCGCGTCCAGATGTTCGTCGGCGAGCAAGCCGACCGCATCATCGAGCCTTACAGGCGCGCGCGACCCGACGATTCGATGCGCGACCTCGTGTTGGCGATCGCGACCGACCATGCGATGCGAATCCCGTCGCTCGTCACGGCAGACCGCAAGGTAGCGCAACACGCGGCTCCGGTGTTCGTGTACATGTTCACGTGGGAGACGCCGGTGCTCGACGGCAAGCTCAAATCGCCGCACGCGCTCGAGATCCCGTTTGTCTTCGACACCGTGCAAACCTCGGGGCTGACAGGAGATTCGCCAACGCGCTTCGCACTGGCCGAGAAGATGAGTCGCACCTGGCTCGCGTTCGCACGCACGGGAAATCCGAACAACGAGGGCATCCCCAATTGGCCGGCGTATTCGGTCGAACAGCGGGCCACCATGATGTTCGACAATCAGTGCCGGGTCGAAAACGATCCATATCGGGCGGAGCGGTTGGCCTGGGGCGGGCAGTAGAGGGACGGTCTTGTGGCGTTCGGTGTGCTCGCCGATCTCGTTGTCCTGATCCATCTCCTCTACGTCGGTTTTGTAGTACTTGGCGTCGTTCTGATTTCGGCGGGCGGCATCCTGGGATGGAGATGGGTCAGAAACCTTTGGTTTCGCCTCCTGCACCTGGTGGCGATCGCGGCAGTGTGTGTCGAGGCTCTAACCGAGATTACCTGTCCTCTATCCACGCTCGAGAATTCGTTGCGTCAGAAGGCGGGGCAGACCACCTACCCGGGCTCCTTCCTGGGTCACTGGGCCCATGCGCTCATCTTTTATGACTTTCCGGCGCAGGTGTTCATCGCCTGCTACCTGGCGTTCGGCGCTGTGGTGATTGCGCTCTTGTTGCTGGTTCCACCGGATTTTTCGTCACCGAAAAGACCGAAAAGAGGGACCGCGGTTCGTGCACGATTCAGCGATTAACTGAGCCGGGCGAACAACGTCTGAACGGCCGTCACAACTCGTAAATCGTGATTATCTTTACTCCGCTGGAGTATTCACGATGCGTTCATCTTTGAAATTGCTTTCGGATAGCGCCGCCCTCGATAGCGGCCGTCCGTTCTCTCACGATTCCTCCAACGATCATGTGGATGACCGTATGTTCGACGCGTATTCGCGCGCCGTCATGGGCGCGGCCGAGTCTGTCAGCCCGGCGGTGGTGAATATCGAAGTTGCACATTCCTCTGCGGCCGGCGATTCCCGGCGGCCGGATGTGCCCGCTGGCAGCGGTTCGGGCTTCATCGTCGCACCCGACGGATACATTATTACCAATAGCCACGTAGTTCATCGCGCGTCGCGAATCTCGGTCACGCTTTCGGACGGGCGCAAGTCGGAGGCGGAGCTGATCGGCGACGATCCCGAGACCGACCTCGCCGTGATTCGAATCAGCGGATCGAAACTGGCGGCTGTATCGTTAGGCGACTCGCAGACGATTCGGGTGGGTCAGCTCGCGATCGCGATTGGCAATCCGTACGGCTTCCAATGCACTGTCACTGCGGGCGTCGTGAGTGCGCTTGGACGATCGTTGCGCGCGGGATCGGGTCGATTGATCGATAACGTTATCCAGACCGACGCGGCGCTGAATCCAGGCAATTCCGGCGGACCGCTGGTCAATTCGCGCGGCGAAGTTATCGGCGTCAACACGGCGATCATCCTGCCGGCGCAGGGAATCTGTTTTGCCATCGCGATCAACAGCGCGAAGCTGGTCGCCGGTCATTTGATCAAGGATGGCAAGATTAGTCGCGGCCACATCGGAGTCGCCGGCCACAATGTCGAGCTGCCGCGGCGCTTCGTGCGCTTCTATCGCCTGCCGGCGGAGACCGCAGTTCGCGTCGCGTCGGTGGAGCCCAACAGCCCCGCGGCCGTCGGCGGCGTCAAGGAAGGCGACCTCGTCATCAGGATTGGCGACTCACCCATCGCCGGTATCGACGACCTGCAGCGTCATCTGACGATGAGCCAGGTCGGAGTGCACACGCCGGTCACGGTGATTCGAGGCACTGAGCGGCGGACGCTCGAGATCGTGCCGATCGAGGCCGCTCACAAGTCGCGCGAGTAACGAGACCACCGGCAACAACCAGCGCTGATGTAGAGCGCTGGCCCTGCCGTATCTCCGCGGATACGATCTACTATGTGGCCGATCTCGACCTAATCTTCGCGCCCGCCCTTGCTCCGGAGGATCTCCTCGGCCTCGAGCTCCACTTCCTCGACGCGATCGCCACGCGCCAGACCGCGCCGGTCCTGCTGATCTACGCGTCGCCGGGTCGCGCAATCTCGATCGGCCGCTATCATTTGTTTTGCGGACCGCCCGAGCGCGACGGAATCAACGTGATGCGCCGTCTGACCGGTGGCCGCGTCGTCGGCGCGGGCCAGGGATGGCTCGGGCTGGCGCTCATTCTCCCGACTCGTACCGCGCTGCTAAGGGAAGTCGACGCGCGCCTGAAGCCCGAGCAGATCATGAATCGTTATGCCCGCGGAATCCTGGCTGGGATGCGCGCGCTCGGGGTCGATTGTTTCTACCCCGGCCGCGACGCGATAACGTTTGAGCAGCGCGAGATTGCCATGTGCACTTTCGAGACTGATGCGTCGGGCGCGATGCTGTTCGAGGCGTCGATTGCGCACAATCGCGGGATGGAAGAACTCGTGCACGACCTCGAACGCATCGACCCTGACGGCTCGCTGTCGTGTCGGATGTACGACCCCACGTCCGCCACCAAGGTGGTGCGCGAGCTCGCTCGCGACATTTCTTTCGACGAGCTCGCGGGCGCGATCGCGTCCGGCTATCAAAGTTCGCTCGGCGCGACTCGACGCCGCGAGCTGACCGCGATCGAATCCTCGAATGCGCAGCACCGGGGACGCGCGCTCGCCGGCTCGAACTGGCTGCACCTCCCCGTCGCGGGACCGTCGATGACGCATACGAACCGAATCGCGTCGCAACTCGGCGCAATCGAGGCAGCTGTCGCTCTCAATCCCGACCGAACGATCGAGGCCCTTCGTCTCAGCGGAGATTTCATCGCCAATTCTCCGGCAATCGCCGAGCTCGAAAGCGAACTTCGCGGCAAGTCACTCGACCTGGCATCTGTCTCGCATGCGGTCACAAAAACCTTCAACAACGACAATGGCAACTTCTTTCTCGGCGAGGGCGAACTCTCCAATCTCGTGCATCTGATCGCAGGTGTGAATTGAAATTCTCTGATAGCAGCAGCGACGCCACAAAAGTTGAGAGCCTGGTTCGGCAGCTCGGCGACGCGCGCAAAGCTGTTCAACGCCGCGCGATCGATGAACTCGCGGGGATGGCCGCGTCCGGCAACCCGCTCGTCATTGAAAAACTTCGCGAGTCGGTCGCAAGCGCCGATCGGCGCGTGCGATGGGCTGCCGCATACGCGCTCGCTCAAATCGGTGCGGGTGCGTTTCCGATGGATTCCGCGGACGCGCTGTGCGAGGCGATGTCCGACGAGGACGGCGATATCCGGTGGGCGGCGACCAACCTGATGGTTCAACTCGGACGCGAAAATCTCCCGGAGATAAGCCTGCGTCTGCTGGAGCTCGCGGCCGACGGCGATCACAACGCGCGCAAGATGGCGCTGTACTGCATCCGCGACCTCGAGATCAGCGGCCCCGAACTGCTCGCTGTCGTCGAGCGCGCTGTGCACGACTCCGATGTTCACGTGCGGCTCGCATCGCTGGCGGTACTGTCGCGCCTCCGCGACGCGCCCGAGGCGGCAGTGCGAATCATGCTCGATTGCCTGAAGTCCGATCCTGATGCGGGCGTGCGTCGGGCAGCAGCCTCGGCGCTGGGCAATATTCGAAGCGCCAGTGCTGAAGCTGTGACCGCGCTCACGTCCGCGGCGGCCGACCGCTCCGACGAATCGCTCGCGCGAGCCGCGCGCGGCGCGCTGGATAGGCTGGAGAAAGACCGGCTGGAGAAACGGTGATGCCAACATCAACAAAAGCGAAAAATATCGCGTCCGGGAATGATCCTGCCGCTCGACGCAACGATCTCGCTCTGCTTGGCGATCCGCATCTGCGGGAATTCGTCGCCGCCGCCCGCCTCGCGCATCTGGCAACTGCCGACGCTACCGGCGCACCGCACAACGTCCCGCTGTGCTACTGGTTCGACGGCGAGCGCATCTACTTCGCGATCGACGAGAAACCCAAGCGTCAAAGCGGGCTCGCACTCAAGCGGATGCGTAATATCGCGGCCAACCCACGTGTCGCAATCGTGATCGATCACTACGAAGAAGACTGGTCGCAACTCGCGTACGTGATGATCCGTGGGAACGCGCGCGTCGTCGAAGACCCCGAGGAGTACATGGTCGCGTTGCGCCATTTGCGCGACAAATACCTGCTGTACCGGGGGATGAGCCTGACGCCGGAGAAAAATCCAATCGTGAAAATCGAACCGGTCAGCGTGCACGCGTGGGGTGCGCGCTTCAAAGTGGATTCGTGACGGCGCGGCTCGACGAAATCGCAAGCGCGCTCGGCGACGCGCGACTCAACGGATGGCTGTTCTACGACTTCCGGCTGAGCGACCCGCTCGCGTACAGAATCCTCGGCCTTTCCGAGGACGGCATCGCCACCCGGCGATGGTTCTGCTACGTGCCGGCCGATAGCAAGCCGCGAGCGATCGTGTCGGCAGTCGAGGCGCATCGGCTCGACGCGTTGGGTGTTGAGAAGATCGTCTATCGTTCGCACGACGAGATGCTTGCCGCGTTGCGCGCCGCGCTTGGCGGCGCCCAGCGAATCGCGATGGACTATTCGCCGGGATGCGCAATTCCTTACGTGTCGCGCGTCGATGCGGGCACGGTCGAAGTCGTCCGCGCAATGGGAATCGAGGTTGTCAGCGCGGCGGATCTCATCCAGCACTTTGAGGCAACCTTGACGCGCGAGCAACTTGCCAGCCATCAGCGCGCGGCCCGCGCACTTCGATCGATCGTCGACGAAACCTTTGACGAGATCGCGCGGCTGATCGTGGCGGGGCGACCGGTCAGCGAAGTCTCCGTGCAGGAATCCGTGATGGCGCGATTCGCCGCGCAGGGCCTGACGACCCACGCGCCGCCGATTGTTGCCGTCAACGAGCATAGCGCCGACCCGCATTACGGCCCGACGCCGAAACACGACCGCGCGATTCGCCGCGGCGACTTCATCCTGCTCGATTTGTGGGCCAAAGAGCCGGCGACCGACAGTGTCTATGCCGACTTCACATGGGTCGCGTTCGCCAGCGACAAGGTTCCCGCCGAGCACGCGCGAGTGTTCGAAATTGTCGCAGGCGCCCGCGACGCTGCGGTCGATCTGGTTCAGCGTCGAGTCGCAGCCGGCGAGCCGGTCAGCGGCCGCGAAGCCGATCGGGCGGCGCGTTCAGTGATCGAGGCGGCCGGCCTCGGCGACGCATTTGTGCATCGCACAGGCCATTCGATCGGCCGCGAGGTGCATGGTACCGGTGCGAACCTGGACTCGCTCGAGACGCTGGACGACCGCACGCTCATCGACAACACGTGTTTTTCGGTGGAGCCGGGAATCTATCTGCCGGGAAAATTCGGCGTCCGCAGCGAACTCGACATGACGATCGAAAACGGGCGCGCGTTAGTCAGTGGCGAGCCGCGTCAGCGAGAAATCGTGGCACTGTTCGCGCCCCGCTCTTCCAAGCACAAACCGAGCATGGCAACTTAGGCGGATTGTGATCCGCGCCGTCATATTCGATCTCGACGGAACCCTCGTCGATACCGAGCCGTTGCATTTCGCGGCATTCAACGAAGTTTTGCGTCCCGACGGAATCCAAATTGGCTTTGACGATTACACCGCCCGGCTGATTGGGCTCAACGATCGCGACTGCTTCGCCGCTGTGTTGCGCGAGAATCGCAAGGATGCCAGCGAACAGCACGTTGCGGACCTGATCGCGCGCAAGACCGGCGTCTATCAAGCGATGGTTGCGGAGCGCGACGTGCTCTACCCGGGCGCCGAGAAATTCGTGCGGGATTGCGCGCAACGATTTCCGCTGATGATCGCCACCGGAACGCTGCGCGCCGAGGCCGAGGCGATTGTGCGCCGCGCCGGGCTTCGCGAGTTGTTTCTCGACATTATCGCGGCGGAGGACGTCGAGCGCGGCAAGCCCGAGCCCGACGGTTTCATCGCAGCTCTCGGGCGTATCGGATTTTTGCTCCGGCAGCGTGATCCCGTTCTGGCCTACGAATGCCTGGTGGTCGAAGACACGCCGGCCGGAGTCGAGGCGGCGCATCGCGCGGGTATGAAGGTGCTGGCTCTATGCCAGATGACGGTGGCGGCCGATCTCGCGGCGGCCGATGTCGTGCGCGCTTCGATTTCCAATCTTGATCTCGACGAAATTTTACTGGCGCTTCGAGCATCGGAGTCGAAAACTACGGGAGCACGATGATGGCGGCGAAGCTCTACCAGTTTCTCGGCAGCCCATTCTGCGCCAAGTCGCGCAAGTTGCTCGCGTTCAAGGGCGTCGAGTTCGAAGTGGTCGAGGTCGACTACCTCGAGCGCAAGGAATTGCTGCTCGCCTCGGGCCAGATAATGGTGCCGGCGGTCACGCTCGACAACGGCGAGACAATCGTCGACTCCGCGAAAATCGCCACGCGACTCGAGGAGCTTTATCCGGAACCGACGATCTTCCCGTCCGGATGGCGCGGGATGCATCTGGTGCTCGCCGACTTTATCGACAACCATCTGGAGGAGAGCGTGTATGCCGTCGCGCTGGCCGACGAGCTTGCGTATTACAGCAGACAGGGGCCGGATCGCGCGGCGCTCTGGCGTCTGATTCGCGAGCGCAAGTACGGCGCGGGTTTCGTCGATCGCACAATTGCGGATCAATCGGCCAACTGGGAGCGTGCGCGCGCCGCCCTGGCGCCGTTCGAAGAGCAACTCGCGAGCATGCCGTTTCTGACCGGCAGGATTGGGCTGGCGGATTTCTCGCTCTATGGGCAGTTGTTCTACGTGGCGTTTACCGGCGAACTCAAAATTCCATCCGACATGAAAAATCTGCGCGCGTTCTTCGGACGCGTCGATCGGATCACCGCAACGCTCGACGAATCGAACGGGTAACCCCTGAAGGAGATGCAGAATCTTGAATCGCGCGCGAAAAGAAATCGCGCGCTCTAATCGGACCCTCACCTTCATCCTCTCCCTCACAGGGAGTGGAAACAGAAGCTATGCGATTTCGGCTATTGCAGTGGTCAGGAAATGGCTGAAGAGCGCGCCGGTCGAGTCGAGCGCTACATCATATAGCGACGCGGTGCGGCCGGGGACGAACACCTGATGACCCTCGTCGGTTAGCGCGTACACGACGCAGAGCATCAACGCCAGGTACGGCCGCTCCGCCATCGGACCGCGAATCAGTAGCCAGAAGAGGATGCCGTATTCGGTAAAATGGGCGGCCTTGCGAATCAGCATATGGCAGGCGTCGACTGACGCGGCTGTGATCCCAGGGATCAACCAGCGTAGCGCCGGATCGATGATCCGGGCAGTGTTGGCGGCGGAAAACGCCGAGGTCGAGAGCGTGAAGATAAGCACGCCCCACAGGACCACCGGAATCCACTCGCCGAGCTGAGCGGGCTCCGAACCGCCGGCTGCCAGGGTTTTCGCTGCAGGCATCAGCTAGCCGCCGCGCTTGCGATGTTTGTGCAGGAGTTGCGGTCGGAGGTCATGCGGGGAATTCGGGCGAGCGGCTTTTTCATGAAGATCGGAAACGTGTCAGACTTATCAGGCATCGCCATGTGTTACCAGTGGGGCCGCGCGTCACTTAATCTTATCCTATACGGATGGCCACAAACATGGACAATCTGCTGACGATACAAAAGGCGCAACCGGCGCCGCCGTGCACGGTCGTGATTTTCGGCGCATCGGGCGATCTAGCGAAACGCAAGCTGATTCCGGCGCTGTATAACCTGGTCGCATGCGGCCAGGGCATGATGTCGCCGAAGAGCGCGGTGCTGGGATTTGCGCGACGCGAAATGTCGATCGACGATTTCCGCAAGAGCGCACATGATTGGACGGTGCGCTTCTCGCGCCTGAAAGTTGACGAGGCCTGCTGGAAGACGTTTGCCGACGGCCTCGACTATCTCTCCGGCCTTGACCATCCGGACGGTTTCGCAAAACTTAAAGCTAAACTTGAAGCTCTGGAAAAGGCGCGCGGGATCCCGCCCAACCGCGTCTATTACCTCGCAATCCCGCCCGAGGCGATTGGCGAGTCGGTGGAGCGGCTGGCGAAAGCGGGTCTTATCGCAGCGCCCGGCGCGCCGAACTTCACCCGCGTCGTCGTCGAGAAGCCGATCGGCCACGATCTGCCGAGCGCGCTCGAAGTCAATCGCGTGCTGGTCAAATTTCTCGACGAGTCGCAGATTTTCCGGATCGATCACTACCTTGGCAAGGAAACCGTGCAGAACCTGCTGGTGCTGCGCTTCTCGAATAATATTTTCGAGCGCCTTTGGGGCGCCCGTAACGTCGATCACGTGCAGATCACGGTGGCCGAGGCGGAAGGGGTCGGAAGCCGCGCGGCGTACTACGATCACTCGGGCGCCCTCCGCGACATGGTGCAGAATCACATCCTGCAGACGCTCTCGCTGCTCACGATGGAAGCGCCGGTGTCGCTCGACTCGTCGGCGATCAGGGATGCGAAGCTCAACGTATTGCGCACGCTTCGTCCGATCACACCGGACCATGCACGCGAGTACACGGTGCGTGCGCGCTACGCCGCGGGCGTCGACGAGAACGGCAAGCCGGTGCCGAGCTACATGGACGAGCAGGGTATCGCCGACAATTCGCGCACCGAGACGTACGTCGCGCTGAAAACGTACATCGACAACTGGCGATGGTCGGGGGTGCCATTTTTCATTCGCACCGGCAAGCGGATGAAGCGGCGGGCGAGCTCTATTTACGTGCAGTTCAAGGACGTGCCGCAAATTCTGTTCAATCGCGACAACCGGGTTCCCGCCAACGCGCTGACGATTCGAATTCAGCCGGACGAAGGTTTTTCGTTCGACGTTATGACCAAGCGGCCGGGGCTGGACCTCGTGCTGCAGCCGGTGCGGATGAATCTCAGCTACAATGCCGCGTTCGGTGACGGCGCCTCGCCTGAAGGTTACGAACGGCTGCTGCTCGACGTGATGGACGGCGACCATACGCTGTTCATCAGCGCGCCGTTCGTCGAGAGATCGTGGCAGTTCGTACAGGGAATACTGGACTCGTGGAGCGATCCCGCACGCGTGCCAGTGGCCGAGTATCCCGCTGGGAGCTGGGGACCTAGAGAGGCCGACGACTTGATTCGCTCGGCGGGACGCGTATGGCATGAACCCTAGAGGATGAATCCAGATGGCAAACGACGCTTGCTGTAATGCCGAAAATTCCGCGGCCGAAATTCCGCTGGCCTGCGACCTCGAGGCGATATCCGCGAACGATCGCCCGCGCTACAGCGAGTTGCGCAAGATGGTCGCCGCGGCGGCGGTCGGCAAGCGCGAACTGGCCGACGGCGTCGCGATTCAAATCTCGACCGAGCGAATGCCGCTGGCGCAACTGGCTGAATGGATTTCCTTCGAGCGCAAATGTTGCCCATTCTTCGAGTTCAGGATCGAAGTCGCGCCAAACTCCGGGCCGGTGTGGCTGAGCATGACGGGACGCGCCGGCGTCAAAGAATTCCTGGCTCAGGCTTTCGCTCGGTAGCAGATGACCTTAGCGCACGGGCGCATTCCGCCTGTGGCATAGATTGCGGCCCTCGGCTAACATTTCACGCGGCCCGCGGCTGCACTGTAAATACAATTCCACGAGGATTCGGAGAGCACTTGGCCGACAACAACAAGGTCGTAATTATCGGCGCTAACGGCACGATGGGCGCTGGCGCGGGATGCGTGTTCGCCGGCGCAGGATACGGCGTCACGATGCTCGCGCGGTCGCCGGGCAAAGCCGCAGAAGGACTGACGGACGCGCAGAACGACGCGCGCGCAGAAGCGATCGCGGAACGGATCTCGCTCGGCGCTTACGACGCCGATCTCGGACGCACGGTTGGCGAGGCTGCGATCGTCTTCGAGTCTCTCGCCGAAGATCTACCGCTCAAAAAACACTTCTTCGAGCTGATCGACAAGAGCCGGCGTCCCGACTCGATTATCGCGACCGGCTCCTCAGGACTATCGATCGCGGAAATGGCGCGCGGACGAAGCGATTCGTTTCGCCGCAACTTTCTCGGGATCCACCTGTTCAATCCGCCGCACGTGATCGTCGGCACCGAAGTAATTCCGGGACCAGATACCGATCCCGTGGTCGTGAAGAACGTGGTTGCGATGCTGACAAAGCGGTTGGGCCGCAAGGTGATCGTCACCAGGGACATGCCCGCCTTCGTCGGCAATCGGGTCGGGTTCAAGGTTCTGAACGAAACTGCGCAGCTCGCCGCGGAGCACGGCGTCGGGTACATCGACTATCTGATCGGGCCGCATACCGGGCGCGCGATGGCGCCGCTGGCGACGGTCGATCTCGTGGGATGGGACGTGCACAAGGCGATCGTCGATAACGTGTATGCGAATTGTGAGGACGAGGCGCACGAATCGTTCGCGATGCCGGCGTACATGAATGCCGGCCTGGCGAAGGGATGCCTCGGCGACAAGACGCCCGAGCGTGGCGGCTTCTACCGTCGTGCGGGCAAGGACGTTTTCACCCTCGATCCCAAAACGGGCGCTCACGAGAAGTTCGAGAAGCCGGCACCGATTCCGTTCGTGGAAGAGATGAAACAGTTGCATCGCGTGGGCCGCTACGCCGAAGCGTTGAATGTTCTCGGGGAAGCCAAAGGTGCCGATGCCGACCTATGCCGCCGCGTCGTGCTTGGCTACGTCAGCTACGCGCTGAATCGGGTAGGCGAAGTGGCCGCGAGCGCCGCCGACGTGGACACTATAATGTCGTTCGGCTTCAACTGGGCGCCGCCTACGGCAATCGTCGATTTGCTTGGCGCGAAGAACACGGTGGCGATGCTGCAAAAGCTGAAACTGAAGGTTCCCGCCACCGTCGAGCAAGCGGCATCGCGCGGTGCTAAAATGTTTTCAGGCGGCGTACTCGAATATGGCCGAACCTTCGTTGGATGATTAGCTTTAGACTCAATAGGAGCGCGTGATGACGAAACCAGCGCCGGTGTACGTATTGGGCGGAGCGCAAACCGACTTTGCCCGTAATTGGTCGAAAGAAGGAAAGCATTTCGTGGCGATGATGCGCGAGGCAACTTTGGGCGCGCTCGAAGCCACCAGGATCGAGCCGCGTGAAGTAGAAACCGCTCACGTCGGCAACTTCGCGGCCGAGCTCTACGCCAAGCAGGGACATATCGGCGCGTTTTTCGTCGAGATCGATCCGACCTTTTCCGGGCTGCCGACGAGCCGTCATGAGGCGGCGTGTGCGTCGGGATCGATCGCGCTGATCGCGGCATCGGCGGAGATCGAAGCGGCGCGCTACGACCTGGCGTGCGTGGTTGGCGTCGAACAAATGAAGACCGTAGATTCGACGACCGGCGGCGACTACCTGGGCACGGCGGCGTGGTACGAGCGCGAGGCCAAGGGAATCGAGTTCCCGTTTCCGAAACTGTTTGGCCGGCTCGGCGACGAGTACGACAAGCGCTACGGCCTCAAGGACGAGCACCTCGCGCACATTTCGGCGGTGAACTATTCCAACGCCAAGCGCAATCCCAACGCGCAGACTCGCAACTGGTTCATGAGCGAGAGTCACGCGCAGCAGGAAAGCAAATTCAACATGGTCATCGGCGGCCGAATCAAAGTGAGCGATTGCTCGCAGGTCACCGACGGCTCGGTGGCGCTGTTCCTCGCGTCGGAGAAATTCGCGAGCGCATGGGCCAAGCGCAACGGCAAGCAGCTCGCGGACATCCCGCGCATCCTCGGCTGGGGCCATCATACGGCGCCGCTCGAATTCGACACCAAGGTGGCAGAGAGCCGCGACAACGCCTACGTGTTGCCGCATACGCGGCAGGCGATTCTCGACGCGTTCAAGCGCGCAGGGATCGGATCGGCGGCCGAGCTGTCGGGAATCGAGACCCACGACTGCTTTACCACTTCCGAGTACATGGCGATCGATCATTTCGGAATCACCAAGCCGGGTGAGTCGTGGAAGGCGGTCGAGGAAGGTGTGATCGAGCTCGGCGGCAAGCTGCCGATCAATCCGAGCGGCGGGCTGATTGGCGCGGGCCATCCGGTCGGCGCGACGGGAGTGCGCCAGATGCTCGATTGCCATCGCCAGATAACTGATAGCGCGGGCGACTACCAGGTCGAGGGCGCGAAGAAATTTGCCATGCTGAATATCGGCGGCAGCGGCACGACCAGCTGCGTGTTCATCGTCGGCAAGTAAGCGCGCGATTCTGGAATTGTACAAGCGGCGATCTCCTGGAGGATCGCCGCTTTTCTTTTGGGCGCCGCCCGTTCGAACACGAGGGCGTCGCCGACTCGATCGTCGAAAGCCCGGCGCCTGCGACTGCCAATGAATTCCAAGGTCTTCAGCCTCAATCCCACCGCCAGCCGCATACAGGAGACAATACCCTGTACTGACCGACTCAAAGTGCAAATCGCGTCGCATAACCGAATGCGACAACGAAGGAACCTTTTCTAGCCTGGAGGAGACCGCCTCCTTCAACCCTAGGTCCTTCTTCAGGACCTCGCTCAAAAGAACTTGTTGGATCGTCAGCACGTCCGCGATCTGCTCGAGGATGGGCATTACCTTTGGAATGGTGTGCACCGGAGTAACCAGGTGACCGATCGCGTCATGGATCAGCGCCAAAATACCGTTAGTGCCAACACGCTTGAGATCCTTCGCTGAAGGGAGTCTGTCTGCTTGCGCCTCAATCCTACGGACGATGTTTCTCATCGGATGAAGAATCCCCCTTTACCGTCGCAACGACCGAACGCTAACGGCAGACTCTGCCGTATTGTCGCCAGTAAATTCCATGTCTCTCAATGTTCGTGCCTCTCCCCTACCAACGCGCGCCTCAGGTAGCACCACACGGTATCAACAGCCGTATTCGAGCGTGAAACCGTCGCGCCACGTGTAGCCACCTGTAAACGACAGAGCATGCATCCTCTCATATGTTTGGCGATCAGGCACTACAGCGTAGCTTCTTAATGTGTTCCCCATATAACGAAATGGTTAGAAAAGTAGGCAGCTAGTCATCTTCACTCGACATAATGTCTAGTTAGCTACGCTCGGCTCCGCATGCCTAACCTTTCGAACGTCCGGCTTGCCTGTGCTGCGGCGATCACGCAATCGGCTTGTCCGAAAGCATGAACTCTACCGCAATGAGCGAGCCATCGTACGGAGACGAGCTTCAATTTGACGCACGCGTTCGGAACTGATCTTGAGTTGCTTAGCCACCGTGCCGCAAGACAGACCCTCAGAGCGTAGTCTGAGCACCTGACGTTGCCTCTCGGTGAGCGGCCTCTCGCGTAGCAGAACTGAGAGCACAGAGGCACTTGGCCGTTCAAATCCCAGACCGTCTGCGCGTCTCTTCCGCATTGAAGTACGACCCTTCTTCCAAAATTTGTAACGCAATCATATCCAACGGTCGGAACAGGTGTCATTTCAAAAGAGACGGCACCGAAAACACGAGTCGTTCCGATCGGCTAATAAATCGAGAAATCATCTCAAATGACTACTCCATCAACACCATACCAGACGGATCAGTTGACGCCGGGGCCTTTTGGATTTTCATCTAATCCCGAAACCTCGTCCGACTGTTTTAGAAAAGCAAGCCCAAAAAGTCTGAGACATTCAAGTTCGGAGCGCCAGCAAAATGTCACTCCGACAGGATCTTGACGCGAGCCGATCGTCTAACCGCTGGCGCTCCCGCAAGCCAGATCAGCCTTGAGACGCCTTCGGCCACTCCTGCGCACCGTTGCCCTTTACAATGAATACTCGCCGGCCAGAAATCCTGATTTTGATTTGATCCGTTATACGGCACGCAAATTGAATTGTGAAAGGAAGTGATGACGCGTGTTGGTTAAGAGCGGCTAACGACATGTCCTGCATATCGCCAAGACGTCTTGCAGGAAGGCATCGGTGAGAACGTCAGGTCTGCGTAGCAAGCAGATCCAAAGTACAAACGGTCGCTAGTTACGCTAGCGAAGCTAAACGTAGGGGGGCCTATGTGTAGATTTCTGAGACGTGGGCTTGTATTCGTCGCGGTACTACTGGTGATAGTCAGCGCGTCGGCGCAACTATCATGGGCGAGAGGTAGCTGGTACTATACTGTGACTCCGCCTTTAGGTGGCCCTACTTTCATAGTCGGCAACTATAATAGCGAGTATGGTTGCAAAGACTGGCTGGGCAGTGCCATGTACTCACATCCCGGAGCCTGCTACTACCATCCATCCGCCAACAATTGCCGTATCACCGGAAATGGCTACGCCTATCCTGAACATTGGCCGTTTCCTACCGCCAACATAATGAGCGGTACCTGCTTCAACAGTGTTCGCCCGATGTCACAAAATCGATGGTGGTTTTTTTGGTATGACTCGAAGGGTGGATCTGTAATCGGTGGAACCAGCGGCGGGAATTCTTGCGAAGCGATGAGACAAAAATATCTGCGCTCCAACCGACCGGGAGATCCGGGAAGCGGCTGCTTTTTCATGGGGAACACCAGGGAATAGCTGAAAGTACAGACGAACCGTCTGAACCTGCTTTGAAGCGGATCGCAGCGCCCTTGTCTCCGAGCTGAGGGGCGTTGGTGACGCGATTGAAGAGGGCGCAAGCGAAATGGCAATGATCGCCGCCGAGCGCGTCTTCAACGAGCAGGTGTCACGGGTTCTCACTAGAGAGGCTCGCGCCATGCACCGCGTGGTGGGAGGACTCAAGGCTCTTCGCTTTGAAGTCGCCCGCGCGCGCCTCCCCGGGGCTGGAGAATAGAGCGGCCAGACGTACGAGCCTCGTCTCCAACGAGAAGGAATCCCACCTCGTACAGTGTCGCGTCGTACAGTGTCGCGTCGACGTCAGTCTATTTCCAAGGACTGCCTTATCGAGTTCAAAATATAGAAATATGCGTTCGGCGAAATCTTACCCAGACGAGATATTTTCCGCAGGACTATCAGTTCCTTGGGAGTTACAGAGTATCGACCCGAGACTGCGACAAATTGGCGCCACGAGGCCTCGCGGTTCGCGGCTGGCGGCAGAGACAGTATGGCCGGTGTCACCTCGGGATAGGCGAGCAAGAACAGTTCGCGTCTGTTCAACTTGAGAGCACGAGCTAACCGAAATAGGAGGGAATGCGAAGGCCGCCGCTTGCCAGCCTCGATACAAGCAACGTGCGAAGAGGTTACCCCCACCAGACGCCCCAATTCGCGTTGCGATAACCCCCTGACCTCGCGGGTCGCTCTGGCGACTTCGCCCAACCGTTGATTTTTCTTCATCGCACGGTTCGTCGCATTCAGCGTCGGGACATTCTCAAGATCAGGCCCGAATTTTAGATCAACCGTGAATTTTCAGGTTTTTGCAAATGTGATGCACAATGCATCGAAGTGATCCACGACCCCCATCGCCGACTCGTGATCTCGTGAGGATGCCACATCACCGTAGGTGACACTCGTCTTCGGTTCTTTCGCGTACCATCGCCCTGTCTGTGTTTTACAAACCCTGCCGTCGGCTCCTTACAACTTAAGTGGTGTATACACGCTCCTATACCGTGATCAGGGAGAACCAGAGTACTTGAGTCTATTGAAGCTCAGAACGCGCTGAACCTCAAACGCTGGGCATTGGCGTCATTTCAGCCATGCTGAAGGCGAGTGGCGTCCTTGAAAGCTCAGGCTGGCGTCATTCTGACGATGTTCTAGAATTAGACGCTGGCGGGGCAATCCAGTAGTTGAAAAAGAACATCGGCTGGTTTACTTGGCCCGTTGCTAGTCGGCGTCGGGCTGGTGCGTAGGGCACTGGCCCGTTCTTTTTTCAATCGACCTGCGTGCCTCGGAATTGCCGCCGCGACGGAATCTCGTCGCTCGACTGTTGCGCACGCGCTTCCCTCAGGTGCACCGAGATATGCAATCCAGCGCTGACGACGACGCCCGTCCTGAAACATCCCGAGATACCGCGCTAGCGAATCCAGCGCCGGCACTTTCTGTGCGAAAGGAGCTTTGTTGAGCCGATCTGCTCGCCGTCGCCGGATAGCTCTGTGACCTCGACACCGGCCAGCGCGCGCCGGATGCCCTCGGGTATCTTCGCCACTGGTAGCAGATTGCCGCCCTCGTCGTAGTCGTGCGCGATGTCAGTGGAGGCAATTCGCGCGTATTCTCTGAGCACGCGCTCGATGCGGGCGTACGCGGCGCGGGCATCGAGAATTTCGGCTTCACGATTGCATACATACGTTCGTGAGCTATCAGGCGATGGTTGGCACCCAGGCGCGCGGCCTGCCGGCCCTGCTCGAGCAATCACGGCCTGCGCGTGGCGATCAAACCGCTCGATTTGACGGACCGGCCGGCCGGCGTCGTCCTAAATCGCCTAGTTATCTCCGTTTTGGGGACAAGTCCCCGCGGTGCTTACCGCGGCGAGAGGAGTGGCCAGGGTCATGGTTCTCTCCCCAAACTAGACTTCACCCAGCTCAAAACATTCGTTTTCCCGGCCGCAGTGCTCGAGTATAAAACCTGCAACAAAAGCGGCGGACCGCTAGGCCCGCCGCTCTCGTTTTGATCGACGCGCAGTGGTGTGCTTACGCGTCGTAGTAGAGCGCGAATTCGTACGGATGAGGCCGCAGCCGAATCGCGCTGACTTCGTTCGCCATCTTATAATCAATCCAAGTTTCGATCAGGTCCTCGGTGAACACGTCGCCCTTGAGCAGGAACTCGTGATCCTTCTTCAAGTTGCCCAGTGATTCCTCGAGCGACGCAGGCATGCTCGGCACCTCGGCCAGCTCGGCCGGCGTGAGTGCGTAGATGTCCTTGTCGAGCGGCTGGCCCGGATCGAGCCGGCGCTGGATTCCGTCGATTCCCGCCATCAGCATCGCAGAGAACGCGAGGTACGGATTGCAGGTCGGGTCGGGGAACCGCACTTCGATTCGCTTGGCCTTGGGCGACGGCGAGTACATCGGGATTCGCACCGAGGCAGAGCGGTTGCGCGACGAGTACGCCAGGTTAATCGGCGCCTCGAAGCCCGGCACCAGCCGGCGATACGAGTTCGTCCCCGGATTTGTGAAGGCCGCGATCGTCGGCGCGTGATGCAGGATACCCGCGATGTAGTGCATCGCAGTCTCCGACATCCCGGCGTAGCCGTTGCCCGCGAACAGCGGCGTGTCACCCTTCCAGATGCTCTGATGCGTATGCATGCCGGTGCCGTTGTCGCCGAATATCGGCTTGGGCATGAAGGTCGCCGTCATCCCATGGCGCACCGCAACGTTCTTGACGATGTATTTGTACCAGGTCAGCCAGTCGGCCATCTTGGTCAGCGTCTGGAAGCGCATGTCAATTTCAGCCTGGCCAGCCGTGGCGACCTCGTGATGCTGTTTCTCGACGCGGATGCCCACCCGCTCCATCTCGAGCACCATCTCGGTGCGGATGTCCTGCAGGGTGTCCACCGGCGGCACCGGAAAGTAGCCAGCCTTGTTCTTGACCTTGAAGCCGAGGTTCGCGCCTTCCTTAACCCCGCCCTCGCGACCGCTGTTCCAATTACCTTCGTTCGAATCGATGTAGTAGTAGCTCGAATTCTGCGTCGTGTCGTAGCGCAGCGAGTCGAAGATGAAGAACTCCGGCTCGGGTCCGAAGAACGCCGAGTCGCCGATGCCGGTAGTCTTCAAGTAGGCTTCGGCTTTGCGCGAGATGTTGCGCGGGTCGCGCGAGTAGTCGGCGCGCGTGATGGGATCGGAAATGTTGGCAATGATGCTCAGCGTCGGATCCTTGGTGAACGGATCCAGCACCGCCGTATCCGGATCGGGAATCACCAGCATGTCGCTGTTGTCGATCGCCTGCCAGCCGCGAATCGACGACCCGTCGAAACCGAGGCCCTCATCGAAGGGCGCTTCATCCTTGAACTCGGAGACCGGGGCAGTGAAATGCTGCCACGTGCCGAGCAGATCGATGAACTTCACATCGACCATCACCACGCCCTTGTCCTTGATCATTTGCAGAACTTGTTTAGGCGTCATCGAACCCGTAACCCTCCTGGCCGCTTAACCGGGCGGCATGTTTATACTTCTCTGATTGATCTCTCTCTGGAAGCGGTTTTTTGTCACGAAACCCCAGTTAACGCAACGACCTCGACTGTCGAACGGGCACTTGACTCATATTCGAGCAGCATCAAACGCCAATGACTCCCTCATGCGCGAGGGAACTCGTGCATTGTGCAACTATTTCTCCCCAAATCAGCCAATTAATTTTATTACAGCAAAATAAATGCCTAACATGACGATTCCCATCGGCACTCCGACCTTCGCCCACGACGCGCTGCCGATTCTGAGCGCCCCAGCGCTGACGATGTTGGGGATGTTCCCCGGTATCAGCATCCCTCCCGAGACCAGCAGCGACAGGATAGCCTCGCGCGCTCGTGGCAGGCTCATGCTGTGGACCTCGAGCGCGACCAGGGTCGCGTTGTCGAGCGCCGCGGACACGGTGTTGGCCCAGAACAGAAGATCATTGCTCATCTTGCTGACGTACTCGTTCGCGATCGGGCCGTAAGCGCTGCTGATCATCACCAGCCCCGCGATGAACGCGAACACCTTGGCGGCTTGAACGAAAATCGTCGCGTACGACTGGTGTATGTGCACACCGGCGGGTGCTTTCTCGTATTCGCCGCGCGCAAATACGCCCGCCACGATCGAGCTCGCGACCACGCCCGGAAATACCCACGGCGCCAGCAACTCGAACAGTCCCATGAAATGAAGATCGAGAGCGCGCGCTGCGAGCGTCGAGAGCGGCTCGCCCAACGGTGTCAGCGACGCGCCCATGCCGATCGCAAAACATCCGGCGACCGTCACGCGCACCCGCCTCGCGCCCGCGAAATGCAGCAGACCGATCACTTCGACCAACACCACTGCTCCGACGATCGCCGTGATGATGCTCGAGATGGACGCGATCGCGAAGATCGATGCGGCCGTTAGCATCGGTCGCGACACCCTCCTGCGCAGATGCCTGAAAACGCGGTCGAGCGCGGGCCGTGTCCATCCAAACACCAACGCGGCGACGATCACCGCGATGCTGATAGCGACCGGCTCGTGCAGCGCCTCCAGAATCAGCTCCCACGTGAAACCGGCCCCGAGCAGCGTCGCCAGCACGCCCAGTGCGAGGCAATAAACCTCGATATTGTGCTCGATTGTCGTGACAAGCAGTGGCCCGAACAGCAGCAGGGCGAGGATTACGACGGCGGATGCGTGATTCATGAGCGGCGCGCGACACAACTATCACGCATCGATCGCGTGCATCCAGCGCGTTCCTGAAGAAAGAACGATTTGTTTCGCCGCTGCGGTCTGTTCAAACCGGGCGAGCGCTGCCTTCGTAAACGAAAGAGAACGGGCGCGGAGCAAATTTCTGGTACCCGGCACTAAGTCGCTCGATCCGAAATCCGGCAGCTTGAATAAGGTCATCAACCTTCCGGTTAAGATGGCAGCCACCGCCGATCCGTTTCCAGACTGGCGTGAGCCGGTCCTGCCAGCGCATCACCTCTGGATCCGGCGCACGCCCATGCTCCGCAAATAGCATCTGGCCTTCGCGTTTGAGAACGCGCCGGATCTCGAGGAGAGCTGCGCCAACATCAGGGATGGAACACAGCGTGAAGGTCATGACGACGGTATCAAAGCTCTGATCTTCGAGCGGCAATTTCTCGCTGGAAGCTTCGAGCAAACGCACCGGAAATCCGACACTTGCGACGCGCTGGCTGGCCTTGGCCAGGAGTCCGGCCGAGGGATCAACTCCGCACACACTTTCTATATCGGGGCGAAATGATGAGAGGTTGAGGCCCGATCCGATCCCGATCTCCAGTACTCGTCCGTGCGCGGCGCCTGCCGTGCGTTCCCGAAACGGGGAGAAATTCTTCTGGCGCATCGTGATTTCGATAACGTGCGGCAGAATGTATCGGTCGTAAAGGCCTATCCTTCTTCTCCGCGAGTTCGGCTAGTCCTCCAGAACGCGCATCGATCGTCGCAGATCTATTTCGACCCAGCCTGTTTGGCCAAGCGCACTTCCTTTTCCTATCAGTAACGATGGCGAATATCGAGAAACGAGTTGGTCACGCGAGTCACCGATCTTCGCTGGAACGGCATCGGTGCAATGTCGACTGAACCGTTTATGACTGGTGGACAGATTGAAACCGTAGAAAAAGCGCGCCAAAGCGACGCGGCGGCACCGGTAAAGATAAAGCGGCGGGTCCGGTTCTTCGGACCCGCCGCCTTGGCGCATCGCTGCGCGTCTGTTTCTCTAAGCTCCTCCCCTAGAAGGCGTAAATGATGTTCGCCGCCAACGTGTCCTGGCCGTGCCACAGATGCTGCGCGCCGGTCGCCGGGTTGATGAAGTTGTTGTTCGTAAACGAGTTCTGACTCGAATTGTCATGCCGGTATTCCAGACGCGCCAGCAGTCCCGTCACTTTGGGAACCTTGTAGCTGATCGTCTGGGTTATTTCCCACAGCGTCTGTGCTTGGAGGTTGGTGCGTGCCCCGTCCATATCGTCGAAGAATTCAGCGCGCGTTGCGGTCTCAAGCGCAGGAGTGAAATCGTACACCAGGTAGCCCGCCGCACCCTGCCATGACGCGCTATGACCGTTGATCACAGGACCGTCCTGCGACGCATACAGGTATTCGGCCTGCAGCGTCAGGTTGGGGACGAACGACGGTTTCCAGGTCGCGATCGGATCGATCGCGCCGAGGTTGGAATTGGACTTGTGCGCGCCCGAGTTGGACGGCTGAACGTTCGGACCCACGATTCCGTTGACAACAAGGCTTATCGATTTGTCCTTGTTGTTGAGCGTCAATTCACCCTCGAAGTTTGGACCGCCGTTTGAGGTCGCTGCCGGGTCATCCCAGCCGTTGTTCAGACCTGTTGTGGCCGCCACGTAGTCATTGAACGTGTAGCTGGCGCGAATGCCGGTATGAGTCAGCGGTTCGCCCAGGTTGAACAGCAGGCCGCGGCTCTCGTTGAAGTTCTGGTTGTTGTAAACGGGAATGATCTCGGCGCCCAGCAACGTTACGAAACGCCCGGCTTCAAGACTGATGCCCGATCCGACCGGCGCGGTGTAGGTCAGATAGTACTGCGTCGGATCGATCCACTGGCCACCGACCTTCGACACGTTCGAGTAGTTGGTAACGGACGAAATCGAGTTCGCGACCTGGCCGACGTTGATGTCGGTCACGAAACCAACCGTCCCGTCGCGCTCGATGTGCAGATTGCCTTGCGTCAGCTGAAATCCATTCTCGTCCCACGCGCGGAACACGTTGACGTTGGCGGTCGGCTGATTGAAGTTATGCTCGTAGCCCGCATCCACCAGTGCGTGCACGCTGATACCCAGGTTGTCCGACAGATTTTTCTTGATGTCGGTGACGTCCTTTTCGACCAGGCCCACGTGCTCGCCGATCGTGGCCGGCTTGGCGTCGGCCTGCGCCGGCACCCCGACTGTAATCGCCGCCTCTATCTTCTTTACCTCGCTGGTGGTGTCGTCGGACTGCTTCTGCAGATTGTTCACCTGGCCCGCCAACGCATTGAGCCGCTGCTCCTCGCTGGCGCTCGTGACGACTGTTGTAGTGGTTGTGCTAACCGCCCTGTGGTGATGTTTCTTGGTGGTTTCTGCCCAGGCTTTCGCGTTGCCTAGCAGTCCAATCACTGCGATGCCTGTAACCAGACGGATCCAGACAAAGCCCCGCGTAGTTTTCCTTCTGTTCACAATCCCTCCCTCCGAGATGCGCGACCTGTAGCCGCGGCTTCCTGCGCCCACACGTAGCGGGCTACGGTGATGAAACCGGCTGCCTTGGTTTCAAGATTCATACCGGCGTAATGATCGAACTACGTTCGAATTCCTCAATGTTTGCCGTGAATTTTGACGATCGAGAGAGTTAGAAAGAGAATGGTGATGCCCGTATATGATGCATTTGCCGCGTAGTTAATCAGGTGTAACGCTCGATCGTGAATCCCGATATTGACTAATATCCACAACGCGCGGAGAGCGCGTGTAGTTTAGATCGTGCAGGTTGCAATATATGAATTTTGATTTGACCGAGGCCCAGGAAGAGATCGTCAGACAGGTGCGCGCCCTGTGCGCGAACTTCCCGGACGAATACTGGCGCGAGCATGATCGCAGCGCCGAGTTTCCTCACGACTTCTTCAACGCAGTCGCCGCCGCCGGTTACCTCGGCGTCGCGATTCCGGAGCATTACGGCGGCAGTGGGCTTGGTATCACCGAGGCGGCGCTCGTGATGCGCGAGGTGGCAGCGTCGGGTGGTGCGATGGCTGCCGCCAGCGCGGTTCATCTGTCGATCTTTGGCGTCAGCCCGCTCGTCTTCCATGGAAGTGAGGAGCAGAAGCTCCGCTACCTGCCCAAGGTGGTCAGCGGCGAGATGCATGTCGCGTTCGCTGTCACCGAGCCCGACGCCGGCAACGACATAACGCACATCAAGACCGCGGCCCGCCGCGACGGCGACAATTACATAATCAACGGCCGCAAAGTTTTTACCACCAAAGCACGCGAGGCGGCTAGGATGCTGTTGCTCACGCGTACCACGCCCTTCGAGCAGGTCAGCAAGAAGACCGACGGCATGAGCTTGTTCTTCGCCGAGCTCGAACCGTCGGCCGTCGAAATTCGCGAGCTGGATAAGCTCGGCCGCGCCGCCGTCGACACCAACTTGTTGTTCATCGACAACTTGAAAGTCTCCGCGTCGGACCTGATCGGTGGCGAAGGCCGCGGGTTTCATTGCCTGCTCGACGGATTAAATCCCGAGCGCATCCTGGTTGCAGCCGAAGCGATCGGAATCGGCCGCGCGGCGGTCGCAAAAGCAGTCAGGTATGCAAAAGAACGGATCGTCTTCGACCGTCCGATTGGAAAGAACCAGGCAATCGCCCATCCGCTCGCCGATTCATACTCAAAGCTCGAAGCGGCCGAACTCATGATGCTCAAGGCCGCGTGGCTATTCGACAATCGCAAGCCATGCGGGGCCGAGGCGAACACCGCAAAGCTGCGCGCGGCAGACGCCGCGTTCGAGGCGTGCGATCGCGCGGTGCAGACGCTCGGCGGATACGGCTACGTTCGCGATTACGACGTCGAGCGCTATTTCCGCGAATGCCGCCTGCTGAAGATCGCACCGGTCTCGCAAGAGATGGTGTTGAACTCGATCGCGGAGCACGTGCTCGGCCTGCCGCGATCGTACTAGACGGTGCTACGGATGCGCACGGGCGCGCTCATCGTTCTGCTTGGCGCTCTATGCTTCGCGGGCTACGTGTTCTACTCGCTGCTCGGCGTGGAACCGGTCAAGGTTAAGGAGGCTCGGCTGGTGCGCGGCGGCGACCGCGTGCTGGTCGAAGGCGATCTTCGCAATACCGGCGACGACACCGGACCAATCCAGGTCGAAGTCCGTTATTTCGATCGCGACGGCCATTCGATCGGCAAAGAAATCGTTTCGATTGACGGGCTCCATCGCGGCGCTACCGCGCACTTCAAGACTCCGCCGCGTCCCAATCAAGGCATCGCAGATTTCTCGATATATCTGAATCATGGACGGAATCCATACGGAAATTGACGTGACGCGAGTGATGAGATGAATAGGTCTTATTCGCAGGATAAGACCTACTTTCGGTGAATATTTCGAAAGTCGCGAAGTCTAACAGTTTGTAGGATGAGGCAATCTGGAACCGTATGGCGCGGTTGAAGATGTCGCGACAAATTCGCCAACGGTATGTTTGCCTTAAAGTCGTTTTGATGGTACTAACTGTAAGTGTCGAATATCACCTTTCTGATGAGAGCGCGATCAACTCACTGACCGCGCAAAATCGGCACAAACAAGGGGAATAGGATCCATGGCACGCATCAAGGAACGTAATTTCGGACAGGTCATTCGCGATCGCAGACGCCAACTCGACCTCACGCAAGAGGAAGTCGCACGTCGCATCAAAACTTCAACCCCGTACGTCGGTCACCTGGAATCGGGCAAACGCCATCCTTCCGACAAGATCGTAACCCGCCTGGCGGAAGTACTCGGCCTCGATCGCCGGGAACTGTTTTTCCTCGCCAATCCTCGAGCGCAGGCGCTGCTGAATCCCGAGGTCGAGTCCGACGAGGATTCGGCTTGGGACGACTTCAAGAAGAACGATCAACTGAGGCGCGTTCACAACATTACCAGCGGCGAGATGGAGATGCTGTCGCGAGTGGCGTTGCTGGGCGACGTGCGTTCAGCACGCGACTTTATCTACATCCTGAATACCGTGCGCCACGCGGTCGGCAGGTAGGAAGTATCCGCGGGAATATTCGACCGTAAGAAAGCACGACAGCTTTGAGACGCGAGAGGATTTCCTCTCGCGTCTTTTTTTGGCGCATCGCGGAGCCTAAGCTCGACTGCGTCATGGGCGAGCCTGCACCTGCGCGCGATACCCTGCCTGGAATTCCGCAATGGCCGCAACGCTATACGGTCGTCGCGCTGTTCTCTCTCGGCACCGCGCTTTGCTACATCGATCGCATCAGCATCTCGGTCGCGATAATCCCGCTCGCCCGCCAATTCGGATACAACTCCGCCGCGCAGGGGCTCGTCCTGTCGGCGGTGTTCTGGGGATATCTGTGGACGCAGCTCGTCGGTGGATGGATGGCCGATCGATTCGGCGGCCATCGTGTTCTGGCGGCCGGTGTCGCGATCTGGTCGCTGGCAACTTTCGTAACGCCCATCGCGGCGGCCGCGACATTCTCCGCGCTGCTCGCGGCTCGCGTGCTGCTGGGGCTGGGCGAGGGCGTGAACTTCCCGTCGATTCACAGCCTGACTGCTCGATGGACATTGCCGACCGAGCGCGCGCGCGTCTTATCCGTGAACTATAGCGGGATGTACGTCGGCACCGTCATGGCGCTCAGTGCGAGCCCGCTGATTATCAAATTCTTCGGATGGCCCGCGCTGTTCTATATCTCTGGAGCGCTTGGCGCGGTGTGGGTGGCGATCTGGATGTACGTGGCTGCAGACCGGCCTGAGAACTCGTCGCGCATCAGCGCTGCCGAGCTTGAACTGGTCACGTCCCTGCGCACCGCCGAGCCGCGCGCGCTTCGAGTGCCGTGGGCGGCAATCGCGCGCGAGAAGGCCGTGTGGGCGATCGTCGTCGCGCATTTTTGCAGCAACTTCGGCTTCAACATTCTGCTGCTCTGGCTGCCGACCTACCTGCATCACACCTTCAACGTGCCGCTGGAGCGCGTCGGCGTCTATTCGATAATTCCGTGGATCGCGACGTTCTTCACGATAACTTTCTCGGGCTGGCTCGCCGACACGCTTATCGTGCGCGGCTTCAGCGTCGGGACGGTGCGCAAGTCGATGCAGACCGCGGCATTTACGATCGGTGCGCTCTCTCTGCTCGCAGTGCCCGCCGCGCGTTCGCCGGTGATGGCGGTCGCAATGCTTACGATAGCGGCGTCGGCCAACGGGATCGGTTCCGCCGCCTTCGGCGTCAATCATCTCGACGTCGCCCCGACCTACGCCGGAATCCTGATGGGAATCTCGAACACCATCGCTACTATCCCCGGGATCATCGGCGTCGCCGCAACCGGCCTGATAGTGCAGGCGACGAAGTCGTTCAGCGCGGTCTTCTATCTGATCGCGGCGGTCTACGGCCTCGGGATATTTTTCTACCTGCGATGGGCCAGCGGCGAGCAGATGATCTGAACCGCAACGTTACGCCGCAACAGTTTTCGGGTGGCGCACCGGCGGTGACTCGCGATATACCGTGAGCACGAACAGGAGCGCGATCGATCCATGAGCCTTATGAGCAAACTCTCGCCCTACCGATGGGTAATCGAAGCCCTGCTGCTACTCTTGTTGACAGCACAGTCGTTCGCGTGGCTCGGACCCGCGCCGATACTCCAGGAAATAAGGAACGGACTCAAAATCTCGCTCGGTAACGCCGGCCTGATCATCTCGATCATCGCGCTATGCATCGGAATCTTCTCGCTGCTCGGTGCGGTGGTCGCCGAACGGATCGGCGCATTGCGTGCCCTGGTGATCGGAATCTGGCTGATGGCCGTCGGACAGCTTGCAAGCGGCTATGCACCGAGTTTTATCGCGCTGCTCGCGTGCCGCGTGTTGGAGGGAATCGGCTATGGACTGGTGATCGCGCCGCCTGGCACGCTCACGATGCAATGGTTCGGCGAAGGCGAATGGCCGTACATCAACATGATCAACTTCTCCTTCGGATACGTCGGACTCACCGCCGTGTTCCGTCTGACACCGGTGCTGTTCGCGGCGGTCGCATCGTGGCGGATGACTTTGATGTGGTACGGCGTCGGATCGGCGGGAGTCGCGCTGTTGTGGACGATCTTCGGCCGCGAGCGTCGTACTGAAACCAGCGTGCCGACGCCCAGTGCGATCGAAGCGCCCGCCGAACGCGGGTCGGCGCTGATGGAAATCGCGAGGATGCGCAACGTGCTGTTGATCGCGGGCGGGCTGTTCGGCGGAATGTGGGTGTTCCAGATTTACACGGCCTTCTTGCCCGAGTTCTTCCGCACTTACCGTGGTATGTCGCTGGCCGAGGCCTCGATGATGACGCAGGTGCTGCCGTTCACCGGACTGTTCGCGGCGTTGGGAGGCGGAATCGGCACCGGAATGTCGGGACTGCGCAAGCCGTTCACGTGGCCGATCGCATTTGCGACGCTGCTCGGATGCGCCGGCGCGATTTCGTTTCCCGATCCGATGTGGATTCGGCTGTCGCTGGTACTGGTCGGGATAGGATCGGCGGGATCGCTCGCCGCGATCACGACGCTGATGATGGAATTGCCCGGCATGACTCCGACGCGCGTGGGCGCCGCACTGGGTTTCGTTTGGGCGATCGGCTATTTCGGCGCGTTCATCTCGCCGTTTTTGGGCGGCGCGCTCGCCGCGCATATCGGACTGCGCACCGTGATGCTCGGCTTCCTGATCTTCCAGTTCCTGCCGATCGTGACGATGTACTTTCTGCCCGAGACGGGGCCCGGCCGCGCGCGCTATGAAATCGCGGCCGCCTCGACCGCGCCGTAAGTCTTTTCAGGGTTTGGGTGCGATCTTCATCAACGCCGCGTGCAGGATCGTGTTGTCCGCGATCAGCCCTTCGACCTTCACGTTGCGCTGATTGAAACGAAGTTCGTGACCTTTGATGTCGGTGATCGTGCCGCCGGCCTCGACGACCAGCGCTGCGCCGGAAGCAATGTCCCACTCGCTTTTTGGCGAGCGCGTGAACGTCGCGTCGCCTTTGCCGGCCGCGACCATCGCGAGCTTGTAGGCGACGCTGCCAGTCGGGCTCACTTTCAGCATCCCGTGAAATGCCTGCCATTCGCCGCGCGCCGTCTCGCTGCGACTGGCAAGAACGGTCGCGCGCTTGAGCGTTCGCGTCCTCGTGACCCGCACGCGGCGCGTGTTCAGGTAACATCCGACGCCGCGGGCCGACCAGTACATCTCGCGCTTGATGGGATTGTAGGTGACGCCGAGCACGGCCACTGAATCTTCGATCAGCGCGATTGCGACCGCGAACTCCGGAATGCCGTTGATGAACTCCTTGGTGCCGTCGAGCGGATCGACGATCCATACGCGCCGGCATTTCAGACGGTCGTCGTTGTCCACCGTCTCCTCGGAGAGCCATCCGTAGTCGGGAAACGGATCGCGTAGCGCCTTCTTGATTGCGCTGTCCGCCTCGAGGTCCGCCTGCGTGACAGGATTGTCACGTCCCTTCGATCCGACTTTGAGCCCTTCGAGCTTCCAATAGGTGCGAAGGATCTCGCCGGCCGCGCGCGCAGCTTTCTTTGCGAGCTCCAGCTCGCGCGTCAAGTCGAGGGCAGGCGTCTTCGCGCCGCGTTTGAGTGTTGTAACTGCTTCCATCGTTCGTTCCAGCCGCGGAAATCCTATCTTCACCTCGACAGCGATTCCATCGCTGGCTGGTTTGCCCTTTTTGCGATCATGAACCTAAGATGGCGGCGGGGATCAACGAACGACTAAAAACCTCGTCGGCTTTGGGGAGCATCGATGGCGGTTATCGCGATCAGTCAGCAGATAGGCAGCAGGGGTATCGAGCTTGGCGAACTCGCGGCGCGGGAACTTGGCTATCGGTTCCAGACCGGTGAGCAGTTGATCGCCGAGACCGCGAAGCGCTTCAACGTGAGCGCCGAGCAGATGAAATGGTTTGAGGTGCACAATCCCCGCTTCTGGGAGCGGAAAACCGAGAGCAGCCGTTTCGCGGCGTACTATCGGGCCGTCTTTCTGCAAGAGGCGGCGCAGGATCGGATCGTCGTCGCCGGACGCGGTACGGCGAATTTTGTGCCGGAAGGCGGCTACGGTATCAGGGTGCGCACGACGGCTCCGGTGGCCGAGCGGGCCAAACAGGTGGCGAAGGACGAGAATCTGACTGTATCGGCAGCGGACAAGCGAATTCGCGATTTCGACGTCGAAGTGAAGGCCCGCATTCAAACTCTTTTCGGACAGGACATCGACGACCCCGCGATTTACGACCTGGTTATCAACACGGCGCGCGTTTCGCTGGCATCGCACGCGAACTGCCTTGCGTCGCTCGCTACGCATATCGACAGCGAGGGCACCCCGGAGCAGGCGAAATTGATGCGCGACGCCGCGATCGCGGCGCTGGTGCATGCGGCGTTGATAACGCATCCGAAAATTCGCGATGCGCAGATGTCGGTCAACTGTTCAGGCGGATGCGTGCGCGTGAGTGGTCCGGGACTGGTCCCGCCGTGGGACGATCTGGTGATCGGAGTCGCGCAAACGATCGACGGCGTCGCGTCGGTCGAGGTCGGCGCCGAAGAAGATCCTATTACCTTGACTACAAGCTGACTGCCTGTCGGACTGCAGTCCACGCCGCGCCCAAGCCGGTTCCGCTACCCGATCATCTGCGGCGCGTGGAGGGCGATGGGAGTGTGGATTGACGTAGTGTGGCGCGAGGGCTCGCTCGCGTTTGGAATCCCGGCGGCGCCCGCCGCCGCGCAGAAACTTGTGCCGACCGACGACCCGAACGCCTTCGTGGTCGACAGGTTCAGGTCTGCGGGCGAACGGATCGTCTTCGAGACCGGGCTCGACGGCAGCGTAAGTCGCGCAAGGCTGGCGGGAGCAGTCTACGTGAAGATCATGTCGGCGGACAGAAACGTCGCTTGCGCGCGCCAATGAAATATTCTGTCGCAACACTTCGAGTCTCCATGGCGGCGCTTACGAACGTTCGCGATACCCGGCAAAGACAATCTCTACCGCTCGCTTCGAGCGGTAGAGGCTGCTAACCGTTGGTCAAGGAACATTTTTCATGATGCGCATGATTCCCGCGGACCGCCTTGGACGTCCCGACAACTTCATCACGATGAGCGTGGAGAAGATGCGGGCGATTCGGGGCGAGCAGGGATTGACGGGAGTGATCGTTACGCTCGACGAAGAAGCGCTCCGCGCGCGTCTCCACACGATTTACACGGGCGAACTCCAAGCGATGGAAGCGGCGGGACGCACCCTATTCGACTTTCCGGACGCGCCGTGGGAATTCCAACTCGAAATGGCACGCCAGGTTTGGGATGAATCGCGGCATACCGAGATTTTCGGTCGCCTCGTGGAATACATGGGCGCGACACCCGGTGACTATGTCGAGACGGATCTGCTCTGGCGCTGCACGCTCACTGATGATCCCGCAGCGCGGGTTGCGGGGATCAACCGTGGACTCGAGGGGCTGGCCTGCGATGTGTTCGAACATTTGATTCGAATTGCGCAGAAAAACGGTGATTCGATTATCGAAAAAGCCGTCGACTACGTGCTTGCCGATGAAATCACGCACGTGCGCATGGGCTCAAAATGGATGCGCAAGTTAACCGAGGGAAATCCCGAACGCCTGGCCGCCGCGCAGGCGTTTCAGGATGGCCTCGATACAGAGCTAAACTATCGGGGGCGTCGCCGGGCGAGCGAGGATATCGCGGCGGACGACAATAGCCTGGTGGCGATCGCTCGCGAATCCCGACTCCTCGCGGGCTTTACCGAGGAAGAGATTCAGAAGCTCGTAGAGTCGGCGCGCCGCAGCACCGCTTACTAGCCGCGACCATCCCGGACTAACCGTCGAGACTTTGAGATGACGATGGACGGCTTGGTAAAGCGCAATATCGTTTGTTGGGGATCAGAAGAGGTTTTGAGCCGCTTCCGAATGAAGGAGATCTCGGTCTAATAGCTGCGTCCTCAAACAACCGCTTCTGCGCAATGGAGCGGAAATTGCGCGTGCTCCAACGCCGATATGAGCCTCGTGTGCATGTGCGTTCGTATAGAGGTGGCGCTCGGGTGGAACGGAAGGGAACTCACAAACCAACACAAATCTGTCCGGATATGTTTTGGGCAACCTGGATGCGCGAGCACGCGGATACGGCGGTATCCTATCTGGAGATGGCGAGCGTTCACTTCCATGACGTGAAAGCGCGCTCCTACCGCGCTCTGGGGCTGAAACGCGGAGCAGTAGTTCTAGACGTGGGGTGTGGCGTTGGCCAGGACGCATACGAATTGAAGCGGTTGGTCGGAGTTCGCGGTCAAGTAGTGGGTATCGACTACAGCGAGGAGATGATCGCGGAGGCGCGGCGACGGGCCAAAGACGTTTCTTCGTTTCCGAAGTTTGTGGTTTGTGAAGCTCATCACATTGGTTTTTCCAGCGACACTTTCGATGCTTCGCGAGCCGATCGAGTCCTACAACACCTTGCAGATCCGCGCGTGGCATTTGAGGAAATGGTTCGTGTGACTAAGCCGGGCGGAACAGTGCAGATTGTCGACCGCGATTGGGGGTTGGTCGCCATCGAATCCAATGACCAGGCGGTTACGCGCAAGATCCTTGATCTCATCTGCGGGAAAATTCGGAATGGATGGATTGGCCGTCGGGTCCCCGTACTTTTTCGGGATGGTGACCTGCAAGAAGTACGTGTCGAAGCGCTTCCGATCACGGTGCAGGACTTTCGGGTTGCTGACAGGCTGCTCGATCTTACGTTGGGCGCGGGGCATGCCGCCGACGAAGGCATCGTGAGCCCCGACGAAGAGAGGGCCTGGCTCTTGGAACTTCTGGAGAGAAGCGACGCGGGCCGCTTCTTCGCTGCGTGGGTGATGTTCATCGTGACTGGTAAGAAAGGGTGATGACGGACAAGCACCATGGTCGTCGGCGATCTGATGATTGGGGCGGAGATCTGCAACACAGGGTTGCCGGTCTCGAACGGAAACATGGCGGCCGCCTTGGGGTCGCGGTTCTCGATGGCGCGGGCGCGAGTGTGATCGCGCATCGCGGTGACGAGCGCTTTGCCCTGTGCAGCACGTTCAAGTTCCTCGCCGCAGCGTTGGTCCTGGCGCGGGTCGATCACAAGCAGGAAAGTCTCACTCGCCGGATCGTCTATGCGAGAGATTACCTGGTTCCCTATTCCCCGGTAACCGAGAAGCACGCCGGGGAGAGCGGCCTGACTGTCGGCGAAATCTGCGAAGCCGCGATGACCGTCAGCGATAATACGGCTGGGAATCTTCTGCTCGACAGTTTTGGCGGACCGGCGGAACTGACGGCATACGTACGGTCGCTCGGAGACAGCGTCACCCGGCTCGACCGCCGCGAACCGGAGTTGAACGAGGCCAAACCCGGGGATCCGCGCGACACCACCAGCCCGGTCGCGATGCTCGAAGCTCTGCGCAAAACCGTTTTGGGGACCGCGCTATCCACTTCGTCTCGCGAGCAACTGACGGCGTGGCTCGTCGCCAACCAGACCGGGGATAGGCGGTTGCGAGCCGGCGTGCCGAAAGGCTGGCGGGTCGGTGACAAAACGGGCTCCGGCGCGAACAACGCGACCAATGATATCGCCGTCATCTGGCCGCCTATGCGCGCGCCAATCGTCGTGGCGACCTATTACGCCGAGGCTCGCGAATCGGATGACCAGCGCAATGCGGTTCTGTCAGAGGTCGGGCGCCTAGCGTCGGCGGTTCGCTCAATATGAAGAGTGACTAGATTGAGACATAGGTTGCTCGCGCGGTCGATAGCGTTCATCAGTTCGTCCTTCGAGAAATCGCCGAGCGGCGAGACCGCACCGATCCCATTCTCCCCGAATGCCGAAATTCCGATTGCGCAAAAGCTAACGGAGCTCGATGCGTTCATCCGAACGGAAATGAAGCGCGACGATATTCCCGGCCTGAGCGTCGCATTGATTAGTGATGGAAAAGTGTCCTGGACTAGAGGCTATGGCGTAGCCAATTCGATCAGTCGGCGTCCCGTCCGCGACGACACCACCTTCGAAGGTGCCTCGCTTGGCAAATGTCTCACGACGTATGCTGCGTTGAAGCTGGTTCAGGAAGGGCGGCTCGATTTGCACAAGCCGTTAAGCGGTTATCTGAGTGATCAGTTCGTTGCGGAGTCGCCGTGGCGCGATCAAATCAAAGCGCGACTTCGAGCCCAGGACGGACCTCAATCAGCCGGTCGGTGGCTTGCCGGTGTAAACCGCCAATTGAGCGTCGAAAGCCCGCTTGAAGGCGGGCCGCGCTTCGCCGCGGGCGACATAGGCGGCCAGGTTCGGATATTCGTCCAGAATGCCCGATGATTTCAACCTGAGCAGCACCGACACCATCATCAGGTCGCCCGCGCTGAACGCACCATCGAGCCAGTCGGCATCGCCCAGGCGACCGGAAAGTTGGTCCAGCCGGTCGCGGACGCGATCGTCGACCAGAGGCAGGCGCTCCTCATACCAGGTCTTGTCGCCCTCCAGGAGCCTGGCGGTTTCGCGTTCAAGGATCGGCGGCTCCACCGTGTTGAGCGCGGCAAACATCCATGTGATCGCGCGCGCCCGGGCATTGGCATCGTCCGGCAGCAGGCCCGCATGGCGCTCGGCGATATGGAACACGATCGCCCCTGTCTCGAACAGGGCGAGATCGCCTTCCTCATAGGTCGGAATCTGGCCGAAAGGATGAAGCGCCAGATGCGCGGGTTCCTTCATCGCACGGAACGAAACAAGGCGAACCTCGTAGGGTTGGCCCACTTCTTCAAGCGCCCAGCGAACGCGCGTATCGCGCGCCAGTCCCTTGCCGCCATCGGGTGACCGTTCAAAGGCGGTAATGGTGATGGTCATCGTGAGGCTCCTCCTGGGCCAAAATCATCGGCTGCGGGGCTGGCAAGCTGTCAAGGCAAACTCACCGAGATTGAAAACGATCCCATTCCGTGTCTGTTTGTCCGCATAGCAGACCTTTGCAAACTCTAATTCCCATCTGATGTGACATCGTGATTCAAGTGCGGCAGGAGGACCTGTTCGTCTAAGCGTGGAAGCTGATTCGCGTGGGGCTAATTCACCATCAAGCTGAGAGCGAAATTCTTTCCGCATTGAGCAATGAGCGGAAACTGCGCTTGGAGTAGGAAGCCCGCGCAGGCGGTCTCGCTTACGCGCAGCGACATGCCGTGCTATTTTCCCGAAATCCTTTAACCGATGCGCGCACTGATACTCTTCTTCGCCACTGGATTCTATTCCGGTTACTCTCCGATTGCGCCGGGCACGACGGGCTCGGTGGTTGGGCTGGTCTTCGTGTGGCTGGTGTTCGGGCCGCTGTGGCAGCATTCGCCGGCGCTCTGCATTCTGGTGTTCGCGATCGCATTCGCGATCTCGTGCTGGATTTCCGATCGGGCGGAGAAGATTTTCGAAACGCACGACGACTCGCGCATCGTGATCGACGAAGTTCTGGGTATGGCGGCGACGATGTTCGGCAATCCGATCACATTCGGCTGGTTGATGCTGGGATTCCTGCTGTTCCGGGTGGCCGACGTTATCAAACCGTGGCCGGCGAACCTGATCGACCGGCGCATGCGCAATGGCGCGGGCGTGATGCTGGATGATTTGGCTGCGGCGATTTATGCGAATATTGTGCTGCAAGTGATCGTGCGCGTGCTCTGAGCGTATGCTTCCGTAAGGAGTTCCCGAATGATTCAGAACGCGGTGATTCTTTCGACCGGCGATGAAATCACGACCGGCAAGGTGGTCGATACCAACGCCAACTATCTTTCCGACAAGCTCGCGGAAATTGGAATCGATCTGGTCACGGTGCTGACAGTCGGCGACGTTCCCGACCGGCTGGAGTGGGCATGGCGCACGGCGATCGGAATGGGCGACGTTGTGATTTCGACCGGCGGCATCGGGCCGACCGCTGACGACCTCACTACCGAAACGATTGCGCGCGTGGCGGGCGTGAAGTTGTGGCGCGACGAGGCAACTGTCGAGCACATGAAGCGTTTGTTCGCGACTATTGGGCGCCCGATGCCCGAGAACAATCTCAAGCAGGCGCTTTTTCCCGAGGGCGCGACGGTCATCCAGAATCCGCTCGGCACGGCGCCGGGCTTTCGGATACCGGTGACGATCGGCGGCCATACGGCGCATCTGATCGTGCTGCCGGGAGTGCCCCGCGAGATGAAACCGATGATGGAAAACACGGTGATACCGTGGATCTCGGCGAATCGCGGGACCAACCAGGTTTACGCAGTGCGCATCTTCCAGACGTTCGGGATGAGCGAGTCGGCGCTCGACGAAGCGGTGGCGGGACTGATCAAACCGGAAGAGGCCAAGGTTTCGTTTCGCGCGAGCTTCCCGCAGATCTCGCTGAAGATCAGAGTCGAAGGGCAGCCGGGCGGAGTCGAGCGCAAGGCCGACGAGTTAGCGCATCGGGTGCGCGAGAAAATCTCGCAGTTCATTTACGCGGAAGGCGACGTCTCGATGGAAGAAGTCGTCGGGCGGTTGCTCGTCGAAAAGAAACTCACGTTGTCGGTCGCCGAGTCATGCACCGGCGGACTGATCGGACATCGCATCACCAACGTTCCCGGCTGTTCGCAATACTTCAAGGGCGACCTGGTCACGTATTCCAACGACGTGAAGGCAGGAGTGCTCGGCGTTTCGGAGGAGACGCTGAAAACGCACGGCGCGGTGAGCGAGGAATGCGTACGCGAGATGGCGGAGGGAGTTCGCAAGCGCACGGGCGCCGACGTGTCGGTTGCGACCTCGGGAATCGCGGGTCCCGACGGGGGCACGCCCGACAAGCCGGTCGGGACGGTGTGTATCGCGCTGTCAGCGGACGATCAAGACTTCACGCGGCGATATCAGTTCCGCGGGACTCGCGACTGGGTGAAGCTGATCACGTCGCAGGTCGCGCTCGACTGGTTGCGGAGGTATGCGCTGGGTCTGCCGATCGCGGACTCGACGCTATTCCGCCGGTAGGAGAAGGGAGAGCAGAATCTTGAATCGCGCGCGAAGGATGCGCGCTGTATAGGGACCCTCACCTTCATCCTCGCCCTAACAGGGCGAGGAGACAGAAAGATCAGCGGACGCGGGCGTAGTTGATCAGATCGCTGCCGTTGCCGGCGAGCACGAGCTTGCCGTTGGCGGCGGCGCATTGGACCGCGTTCGCCGAGGACGCGTCGGTGCACAGCACTACATTGGTGTCGCCGGTGAAGCAGGTATCGTTGACGGTCGCGGCGCCTTGCGCGAGCTGCACGCGTCCGGCGCAGAGATCGGCCGTCTCCTTTATATCGACCGAACCAAAGACGCTGTTTGCCGATACGCCGTGAAAGTCATTCAACGACGCACTGGATTTACCCGGACCCGACGCACCCTCGGGATGCGGTCGCGGACCGCATCCCGTGCTTGCGATCAACGCGCTCATTGCCATCAAGATAACTATGCGCCGCATCGTTCGCGTCTCCATTTAGTTCGGGTGCTTGTTGTCGCCGTTGGCGGCAGCGTTGGCAGCGGCCGTGAAGATATCCATCGGGGCCAGCGGCGGACGACGCTTGCGCTTCAAGTCGGCCAGCTCGGCCTGGGCCTTGGCCTCGGCATTGCGCTGGCGGATTTCTTCGAGCTTGTCGCCGAGTTCGGAGCCGGCGATTTCGTGATTGACGCCCGCCTGCGCGAGCATCCGCTGAATCGACTCGCGCACCTCTTCGAGCGCGCGGACGTCGTCGTCATACGAAATCTCCTCGAGCGCCCGCTGGATTCGCACGCGAGCTTGCGCGTTCTTCAGCCGCGCCAGCATCCGCACCTTTTCGATCTTGAGCTTTTCGATCTCGCCCTTGAATGCGATCAGATTCTTTTTCGCCTCCTCGGCTTCAGTAGTGAGTTCGCCGAGCTCTTCGCGCAGACGCGTGCAATCGCCGTCGAGGACGTGCTTGCGCTGAATAAGAATCAGCGCGCATTGATCCTCGTTCATATCGGCGGCCTGCCCCGCTTCCTCATCGACTTCCTTCATCTCGGCGAGTTTTTCGCGCAGCTCGCGCTCGAGCTTGTTGCGCATATAGATGACGCCGGCGGCCGCAGTCTTGAGCTGATGGTAGCGACGCACCCGATCCGAGATCGCGGATTCGTACACCGCTTCGGGGTCGCGCGCCTCTCGCGCTTTAATCCAGCGGCTGAACTTTCCTCCGATCAATCTGAACAATCTTGATAACACTTTCGTTTCTCCTTTCGGGCGCGAGGCGATCCGCTCGCGCAGCCGACTGTTGCTAAAATTTCAAATCCAGCGCCGGACGCGTTCCTTGTAAGCGACGTAGTCCTGGCCGAACAGCCGCTGCATCGTTTCTTCCTCGCGCGGAATGACCATCCGATCGATCACCGCAAAGAAAATCGCGGGCGCGAGCAGCATCGCGATCGATTCGAAGAAGATTGCCAGCCCCAGCAACACGATCACGATGCCCAGGTACATCGGGTTTCGCGTCCAAGTGAATGGAGGCTGCACGACGAACGCGGTCGGCTCACCCCACGGTTTCCTGGTGGTGTCGCGCGCCTGGAAAATCGCGGCCGCAAAACTGCTCAGTCCCGCGCCGACCACGACGACGATCAGGCCAATCGCCTGGTACCATCCCACCGAGCGCTCCTCGGGCAGCATGAAATGCAGCAGCAGCGTGACGAGAATAAGCGCGACCGCCAGCAGCGGAGGATGAATCTTCATCGTCGTGAGCGTGGTGCCTTGGGATTGCGATTCAGTGGAGTTCATTGGTTATCGTCTCCGCATCTGCGCGAAATCAGTTCGCATCGCTTTTGGGCGCGGGCCCGATATCGGCGACGGTGATTCCCAACTCGCGCATCTTTTGTTGAAAGCTCTGCCGATACATCCCGGTCCGTTCCGCGGCGCGCGAGATATTGCCGCCGGTCGCACGCAGTGCGCGGACGAAAAAGTCTCGTTCCCAGTCGCCGACGAATTTTTCTTTCGCCTCGCGAAACGTGAGCGTCGATTCGCCATTGTCGCCGGCCGCGGGCGCATGATTCGGCGTAGCCGATGCCGGCGAGCTGGCGTGTTCCGCATCCGGCTCCGAGCCGGCAAAAAGATCTTCCGCGGTAATCTCGGCGCCCGCCGACAGGATAACCGCCTGCTCGATGGCCGCCTTGAGCGAACGCGCGTTGCCCTTCCACGGCGCCTCGACACACGCGCGCATGGCCTCCGGGGTGAGCTGTTTTTCCGGCGCGGAGAAACGTTGGCATGCCTCCGCGATAAAATGCTGGACCATCAGCGGAACGTCTTCGCGCCGCTCGCGCACAGGAGGTACGCGAACCTCGACAACCTTCAGGCGGTAGTAGAGATCCTCGCGAAACTTGCCCAGAGCTATCATCGCTTCGAGGTCCTGGTTAGTGGCCGCGATTATCCGCACGTCGACGCTCAGCGGTTGATTCCCGCCGATCCGCTCGAACACCTGCTCCTGCAGCACGCGCAGCAATTTGGCCTGCGTCTCGAGCGCCATGTCGCCGATCTCGTCCAGGAACAACGTGCCGCCGTTGGCAGCTTCGAATTTTCCCTCGCGACGCGCGACGGCGCCCGTGAAGGCACCCTTCTCGTGTCCGAACAGCTCGCTCTCGACCAACTCGCGCGAGAAGGCCGCGCAATTGACCGCGATGAACGGCTTGCGCGCGCGCGGACTCCGAAAATGGATCGCGCGCGCGACGAGCTCTTTGCCGGTGCCCGATTCGCCGCGAATCAAAACCGTGACGTCGGTCGGCGCGACCTTGTCGATCGTTTCGAACACGCGCATCATCGCGCGCGAGCGCCCGACCATGTTCTCGAAAACTCCGGTCTCGAGGCGCACCTGCTCGAGCAGCTGGTTGTGCTCGCGCTTGAGCAGCTGCGTCTCCATCACCTTGCGCACCTTGAGGCGCAGCTCGTCGTTGTCGAATGGTTTGGGCAGGTAGTCCTCGGCGCCGGCCTTCATCGCTTCGACGGCGATTCGCTGCGTGCCGAACGCGGTGATCATCAGCACGGCGCACGCGGGATCGAGTTCGCGAACGTACTTGAGCAATTCGAGCCCGCTCATCCCCTTCATGCTGAGGTCGGTGATAATCACGTGGAACAGGCCGGCCTTGACCTTCTCGAGCGCTTCCTCGCCCGACTCCGCGGTCTCGACTTCGTAGCCCTCCTTGGTGAAGAGCCCTTTGAGCGCGATGACGATTCCGCGCTCGTCGTCAACTACCAGCAATCGGCCTTTCAATTGCGTAGCCTCGAGGTCTGAGTGGATGGCGCGCCCGCTGCGAGCTGGACGATCGGGGTGGTCGCAGCGCCGCCACCGTTGTTTTGCGCGTCGTTTTGCGGCGCAGGTTCCGTGGCCGCTTCGCCGACATCGTCGGCGCTCGATTGATCGGCGCTGTCGCGCACCGCATCGCTGAGCGGAATCGCCAGCACGAATTCAGTTCCATTCCCTACTTTGCTTTGCACCTCGATCGTACCGCGATGCGAGTCGATTACTTTTTTCGCGACGCCCAGGCCGAGTCCGGTGCCGTTGGTCTTCGAGGTGTAGAACGGATTGAAAATCTTCGCGATCTTGTCGTCGGCGATACCGCAGCCATTGTCGCGAATCCTGACCGCCGCCATGCCGGCGCCGTTGTTCTGTATCGCGAACTCGAGCCGGCGCTCGCCGGTCGTCGATTCCATCGCGTCGATCGCGTTGTCGATGATGTTAGAAAAAACCTGGCGCAGCTTGTCGGCGTCGGCGCGAACGGTCGGACCGCTCAGATACGCGCGCGACACCGCCACCGAGTTTGCCTCGAGCTTGCTGCGCATCTGGGTCAGCGCGCCGTCGAGCACCCAGGCGAGATTTACATTTTCAAACCTGTAATCTTCTTCCTTGGCGTACTTGAGCAGATGCGACACGCTGCGCTCGACGCGAGCGAGCTCGTCGAGCGCGACTTTGGCGTATTCGACGTTCTCGTGCGAGGTCGGATCCTCGCCCATCTGCTGCACCAGGCTCTTCGCCGCGGCAATCGGATTTCGGATCTCGTGGGCGAAGGTCGCGGTCAACTCGTCCAGCGACGCCTGCTTCTCGGTGCGCAGTTGTTCCTTCTCCTGCAAAACTTCGCGCTGAACTTCGCGCGCGATCGTCGGCTCGAAGACCCGCTGATGGACCCATCGCCAGCCGTACACCGCGGCGAAGTGGCTCGCGATTCCGAATCCCCAGCCCAGCGCCGGCCAAATGAACCACGGATATCCGCCGAAACCGCTGGTTATCAGGTTGATGATGAACAGGAAGCCGATGATGATTCCGTACCACATCAGGTGGATGAAGAATCCCGCCTCGGCCTGGGCGCGTTTGCGCGCGCGCTCGTAGGTCTGGCGCTCGGCGTCGTTCTTGAACTGCGGTGGCGGCGGCAAATCCTGCGCGGGATCCATGCTGACGCCGCCGTACTTCTGCGTCTGGTGATCGAAGCGCGCCTTCATCTTGCGCTCGAAGCGCTCGGCCTTGGCCTCGAACTTGCGCGCCATCTTGGAATCGAAGTCACGCTTTATTTTGGAATGGAGATCGCTCGCGAAGCGCTCGGCCGAAGCGGTCGTGGACGCTTTCGCATCGTCCTTCCACTTCGACCAGTCCTGCGACCACTTCGACCAGTCGCCATGCTTGGCCCAGTCGTACTTCGACCAATCGTACTTCGACCAGTCGCGGTCGCCCCACTTCAACCAGCGGAGACGTTTTCGTTTTCGATGTTGCACGACAGCGTAGATGATTAGTGCGATTAAAAAGATGCCGAACATCCTGCCTCACCTGGGGCCGGAAATGCCGGTCCGTGTACTTGACCTATCGTAGTTGCCGGAACTAAGACAATCGGTGCCATTTTCGAGTCCTGACCCCTAATAGCAAGGCCGATGCCGCGACTCACTAGCGCGAAAAACTGTGTATTCGTGCGGATTCCTGCGACCATGCGCTCGTTAGTGCAGTCGCGGCGACGCAGTCTCCGCACTGCATCCCAACGTCAACCGCACTGCCACTTTTCAGTTCCTTGACTTCGACTGCAATCGGCATATTTTCATGAATCAAGCCGGCCGGATTGCCCGCGATAAAGGGATTCGATGACCCAGTACTGGCCATTTTCGGGTCTTATGCGACAAGGCGCGCTGCGAGAGCGGCTGATAGTGTCGCTCGACCTGCGCGATCGCGATGGAGCGCTCAAGCTGGTGGATAGGCTGGCGCGAGTGGTCGGGATGTTCAAAGTCGGGCGCGCACTGTTCATCGGAGGCGGCCCCGATTTCATTCGCGAGATTCGCCGGCGGGGCGCCGAAGTTTTTCTCGATCTCAAATTCCACGACACTCCGCAAAAGGTGCTGCGCGCCGCCGTCGAGGCGACTCGCCTCGGCGTCAAGATGTTCGATATCCATCCGTACGGTTCGTCATGCGGCTCGACCGAGATGATGACGCGGACGCGGGCAGAGGTCGCGCGCATCTGCAGGACCGAGGGACTTCGCCGCCCGAGTATCCTGGCAGTGGCGATGCTCGCGGATTTGAAGTCGTCGAACTCGACGCCGCGCACGCAAGGGTCGCGCGACCGCGTCACGGAAATCGCGCGCTTCGCCGCCGACGCCTCGCTGGACGGCGTCGTCACCTGGCCGCATGAAGTTACGCGCGTGCGCAACACCTGTGGTCGCCGATTCATAATCGTAACGTCGGGCGTGCGGCTGCGCGAAGTCGCCAGCCCGGCCTCGGATGCGATCACGGCTGCCGATGCGATCCGCGCGGGCGCCGATTACGTCGTTATCGGCAGTCCAATCTGGCGCGCAGCCGAGCCGATCCGCGCCGTGCGCGAGATAACTGAGGACATCGAGCGTGGTCTGCGCAACAGTCCTCGTCGCACATTCGAGATTCTCAACCCCCGTCCCGTCTAGCCGATCGCTCGGCGCGTCTGTCTTTCTTATTCGAAGCAAACTACGATTGCGCGGAATGTCTGCAGCCGGAGCCTGTGTTTGCTTGAAATCCTGATTAACCTGTTCGCGCTTTCGATCAGTGCGGGCTTCGTCGGTGCGATCTCGGGCCTCGGCGGCGGAGTCTTCATCGTGCCCGCGCTGGTCATCCTGGCGCACATGCCGATGAAGGTCGCCGTTGGCGCGAGCCTTATCTCCGTCGTCGCCACCAGCGCGGGCGCCAGCGTCGCGTTCGTGCGCGACGGATGGACCAACCTGAAAGTCGCGATGGTGCTCGAGTGCGCGACTGTTACTGGCGCCGTGATCGGCGCGTATCTCGCCGGCGTGGTGCCGACCGTGGTGCTCGAATTGCTCTTCGCCGCGATGATGCTCCAGTCCGCATACTTCACGATCTCCAAGCGCGGCGACGACATCCTGACCAAGGGCGACCCGCTCGCCGAGCGGCTCGAACTCGCTGGTGAAGTGCCCGACCTCAGCGGCAACCCGGTCCACTATGAAGTTGTGAAAGTACCGCAGGGTGGCGCGCTCATGGTCGTCGCCGGCCTGATGTCGGGTCTGCTGGGGATTGGGTCGGGCGCGCTGAAGGTAATGGCGATGGACTACGTCATGCACCTGCCGCTCAAGATTTCGAGCGCGACCAGCAACTTCATGATCGGCGTCACCGCGGGCGCGGGCGCTCTCGTGTTCCTAGCGCGCGGCGACGTGTCTACGACGATTGCGGCGCCAGTCGCGATCGGCGTCACCGCCGGAGCGCTCGCCGGCAGCCGCGTCCTGCCGCATCTTAAGGTCGAATCACTTCGGGTCGTGTTCGTGATAATTCTTCTGCTGATAGCCGCCGAAATGGGATGGCGCGCGGTGTCGGGAATCTAGACCATGCCGAAGCAGGAAGAAGACCGCATACTCAGGGAATGGACGCCGATCCTGCTGCGGACGATTCTAATCCTCGCGATGGTCACCCTGATTGCCGGACTCGTCCTGACATACACTTTTGCGCCTGACTACTATGTCGACCGCTACCACGCAGTGGAACAAGGCCACCTGATCGGCAAGGAAAAGTTCAGTCTGCTGCTTGACCGGATTCGGCAAGGCAATCCGCACGCGGTTCTGACGATTGGGCTATTCGAGCTGACCTTGGTGCCGCTCGCGCGCGTCGCGTTCTGCTTCATCCTCTTCATCCGGGAGCGCGACTGGACGTATGTTGCTTTCACGGCCTACGTGCTCGCCGGGCTGGTCGTCGGCGTGCTGGTGGGAAGCGTCGGTTAGTGATCGAATGTAATTCGGACGGAGGATCGCGCAATGGAGATCAAAGGAAAAGTCGGCGTCATCACTGGCGGCTCATCGGGAATCGGGCGCGCAACGTCGGAGCGATTGGCGAAAGAAGGCGCCGCGATCGTGGTCGCCGATCTTGATGAAGCTGGCGGCGCTGAAACCGTCAAGCGAATCGAAAGCGCAGGCGGTCGCGCCGTTTTCGTGAAGGCGGACGTGACCAAGCTCGAGGACGGGCGCCGGATGCTCGATACCGCCGTCTCGAAGTTCGGCCGCCTCGACATTCTGCACAACAACGCCGGCATCGGCGTCGGCGCTCCTGGCTTTCCCGAGGCGCCGCCGGAGCGATGGCACCTGGTGATCGAGATCGATCTGCAGGCTGTGATTCTCGGCACCGGTCTTGCGGCTCCGCTGATGCAAAAGAACGGCGGCGGCGTCATCATCAACACGGCCTCGATGGCGGGCTTGTATCCGCATCGTCAGGACGCAGTTTACGGCGCTGCGAAAGGCGGAGTCGTGAACTTCACGCACTCGCTGGCGTTCTGGGAAGCGGAACGGAAAATCCGCGTCAACTGCATCTGCCCCGGAGTCGTCGATACGCCGCTGGTGCGCAGAGGACTCGAGCAGGCCGCGAAACTCGGCATCAAGAGCTGGATGCCAACGAAAATAATCCAGCCCGAAGAAATCGCGGATGCGGTAGTAAGCCTCGTCCGGGACGACTCCCTTTTCGGCTGTGCGCTAGAGGTGCGCCCAACCGGCCGCCAGATAGTAGATCCGCGCCCAGCGCCAGGTTCGCGAAGGTAGCCCTCCGCGCTGGAGCGGCGTGGAAATTACCTCGCCCGTTATTTTTACGGGAGAGGCTGGCCGCATCGCGGCCAGCGGTGAGGGTTCCGGATCGCCCGCCATTTTCACATCCGTCACGAGCGTGAGATCTTAGAGCGATGGCCGACCTAACACCGCCGCGACTTATAGCCAAAAAACCGCTCGCTCGTTCGCGCGCACTCCGCCGCGATTCAACACTCGCCGAGAAGCGGCTGCGGTCGGTCCTTCAAAACCGGAAACTCAACGGCTGGAAATTCCGCAGACAGGTTACAATCGACTCGTTCATCGTCGATTTGTGCTGCATCCAAGCTAGATTGATCGTCGAACTCGACGGAGAACAGCATGCGGACCGGCTGAAGCGCTATGACGATGCGCGAACCCGACTGTTGGGAGAGCGCGGCTTCAGGGTCGTCAGATTCTGGAACAGTGACGTATTGCGAGACACTGAAAGTGTTGCGCACGAGATCAGTCAGTTGCTAAGCGATAGCGTGCAGAACCCTCACCTACCGGCCGCGATGCGTCCGGCCTCCTCTCCCGTGAAATAACGGGCGAGGTAAGATTCGGACCGACCTCGTTCCACTCACCGTCTGTCGCGATTTAGATCAACGCGCGCCGGCTGCTGCTGCGGATTCCTCCTGGAATGCTTTTGAGCTCTGGCTTAGCTTTGGCATCACGTGCTTGCCGATCAGGTCGATCGTCTGCATCACCTTTTCGTGCGGGATTGCGCCTACCTGCACCAGCATCAGGATCAAATCTACTCCGGCTGATTCGTAAATTTTTGCGACCTTCAGGCAGTCTTCCGGATCTCCGACCATCACGGCGCCTGCTTCGATTCGTTTGTCGAGATCGGCCAGTGACAGACGGTAGTCACCGATCGCGACTGCCTGCTCCGCCATCTTCTTGTAGTATTCGTAGCCCTTCACTTCCTGCTTGGCGAACGGCGTGAACAGCTCGGCCGCTTTGCGTGTGGTGAAGTCGATCGCATCTTTCGCGATCACCTTGGCTTCCTCACGTGTCGGCGCACATACGCAGACTGTAGCCGCCGCAGTGCGATCGTTCACGAACGCTCCCACCGGCTCGCAGGTGCTAATCGCTTTCTTGTAGATCGCGATCAGCTTGTCGAGCATCCCCGGCTCGGAAATTCCGAATCCGAGCGCGCCGATTCCCTTCTGACCCGCGATTTCCCAGGTCGAAGGCTGCGTCGCCGCCACCCACATCGGGGGATGCGGTTTCTGGATCGGTTTCGGGATTACCTCGCGCTCCGGCATCTTGAAGAACTTGCCGTCGTGACTGAACGTCTCCTGCATCCACATTTTCGGGATCGCAGCGACCGCCTCTTCCCACATCGCGCGCGAATCTTCCGGGTTGACCTGGAAGCCGCCGAGTTCCTGCTCGGTGATCGATCGGCCCGAGCCGAATTCCACGCGCCCGTTCGACATGATATCGAGCACCGCGATTCGTTCCGCCACGCGCACCGGATGATTGAATGGAATCGGCAACAGGCAGATGCCGTGGCCCAGCCGAATCCGGGTCGTCACCTGGCTGAGCGCGCCGTACCAGACTTCGGGCGCCGACGAGTACGACCATTCGTTGAGAAAATGATGCTCGACGGTCCAGACCGAGTGGTAGCCGAGGCGGTCCGCAAGTTTCACCTGCTCCGTCGCCTGGTGATAGATGTCGTACATGAATCCGGGGTAATGCGGCCGGCTCCTCTGAATCTCGTACTGCAGCGCAAATTCCATTAACGATCCCTCCGTCGGTCTGTCAGGCGTGAGCCGCGTCCGGGCGCGCGGCGGGTTGTGCGGCCGTCAGGCCGCCCGGCGTTTTCCACGAATGAATCTCGCCAAGCGCATGACGTCCGATCAGCTCGATCGACTTCATGATGCGATCGTGCGGGATACCGCCGTACTGCAGAAAAAATAAAACCTGGTCGGCGCCGAGCTCGCGGTAACGTCGCGCGACGCGCACGGCTTCGTCCACCGCACCGACTGCGATCAGGTCGCCGTCCTTCAGGAAGTCGTAGTAGTCCGCCGTAAACTTCGCGGGATCGAACTTCGCCGCCGTCTTCAGATATTTGTACGAGTCGTCGCTCTGGCTCGCCTGCGCCACGCTCGATACGAGCTCGAAGCCCTTGCGCACGTACCAGAGCACCGCTTCGCGCGCGAGATGCTCGGCCTCGTAGGGATCGTCGAGAACCAGGCCCATGATGTTCATCGAGACCTGGTTGTTTATCGTCTGCCCGACCGGCCGCGCGCGCTTTATTCCCTCGCGATAAATGTTGATTCGCTCCGCCACTTGCGCGAGCTCGACGCCGAGCGTGAAGCAAAGCACACCCAGGCCGCGCTCCGCCGCGAGCTCGAACGTAGTAGGATTCGTCGCCGCCACCCATATCGGAGGATGCGGTTTCTGAATCGGCTTGGGAATCACCGAGACCGGCGGATCGACGGTCCAGTACTTGCCATGCATCGTAAACGGATCCTCGCGCCACATCCGCGGGATCGCCTCGACCGCCTCGGCCCATCGCGGCCGCGTCTCTTCGGGACGCACGCCGAAGCCGAGCAGCTCGTCCATCGTGGTCGCGCGACCAGTGCCGAACTCGACGCGTCCGTTCGACATGATATCGAGCACCGCGATCCGTTCAGCGACGTGGATCGGATGGCTGAACGGCAGCACGACGACGCCGTGACCGACGCGAATCTGCCTGGTGCGCTGCGTAACGCTGGCGAGGAAAACCTCGGGTGCCGAGCAGTACGAAAATTCATTCAGGAAGTGATGCTCGACGGTCCACACCGAGTCGAAGCCGAGCCGATCGGCCAGCTCGATCTGCTCCATCGTCTCCCAGAAGACGCGATATTCGTGATCGGCGGCGTGCGGTTTCACCGACTCGATCTCGTAGATGAGTCCCGCCTTCATTTGGCGACACTCCATTGGCGCATGAACTCGCGCGCCTGGCGGCGCAGCGAGCGGCGCAGATCGAATCGCGGTCCGTGCAGGTACCACAGCATCGCGAGACCCAGGTAGCTCGAAAAAATCTGCGTCGCCGCCCAATGCGGATCGAGCTCGGCGTCAAAAATCCCCAGCCGCTGCCCGTGTTCGACCAGTTCGCGGAAACTCGCGACTCCGTGCAGATTAGCCTTGCGCATCGAGCGCAGCACTCGCGGACCAATCTTGTGCGACTCGAGCGCGATGATCAGCAGCAGCCGGCTGACCCAAGGATTTTTTTCGTTGAGCGCCGCCATCGTGTCGAACATCCGGCCGAACTCGGCGCGGAACTCGACCGCGCTGGTCGCGCGCGCGGACTTCTCAAATACCAGTTCCCATTCACCGAGTACCTTCGACACGACCGCGATGAAGAATTCTTCCTTGTCGGCGAAATGCCAGTACAGCGCGCCCTTGGTCACGCCCGCCGCCCGTGCGATTCGCGCCAGCGAGGTGCCGCGATATCCGTACGAAGCGAACAGATCCATCGCCGCGTTGATCAACACCTGGTCAAGCGAGCCGCGCCGACGAACCGGCTGCGGAGCTGGCGCCGCCGCATTTTTGCGAGCTGGTGATATCATCTGAACGATCGGTATGGTGAGGCACCGCGGGTGCCAACGTCAAGGGTGTGATGTCGCGCGAGATGCGGACGCACCACGATCGAAGCGTAACTCTATGCCGACGCGGATGACTCCGCGTTAGCGTCCGGGCCGTCGCCGGACGCGTGCGACTCTACGATCGCAGCGTCAGTTCTGGCTGGAAGGGCCGCCGTCCGGAGCTTTCATATTGCGCTCCAGGCACCAGCGGTCGATCACTTCGGCGTTGAAACGCCAGTCTGTGCCGATCCTAAAGCCCGGCAGTTCGCCGCGCCGTAGCAGCTTGTAAATTGTCGATGGATGCACGCGCAGATATTCGGACAATTCCTTGACCGTCATCACGCGCGGCAAGCTATACTTGGTTTCACTAGCCATGATATCTCCCGGTAACGTAAGCCCCGTCTGCCGCCTACTGCCTGGATTTGATGCCCGTTTTCGCATCGAACTTATGATTCATCCGCCCCTTACGCCCACCATGAGTCTCTTTGAAAGTCTCAAAACGGTCGATGGGGGTCAAGAGCAGCTTAAGAGGATTTCGGATACTTTTCGCTCTTTTCTCCCCTCGTTATATGTGAACTCATCGGTTCTTTCCGAGTTTTCGATATAAAATGCACGTCAAGACTCTAAACCGTGCGTTCGAGTCTTGAAGTGATCATAAGTATGCCAAATCTCCAGCAAATATCAATTACCCTAATCTCACTTTTGCTCAGCCTCGCCTATACCAGCCGCGCCCAAGCCCAAGTAATACTTACCAGCCCCGCCATCTCTCAGGGGGCCGCAATTCCCGCCGACTTCACGTGTGCTGGTACTGATCGATCCCCCGCGCTCGCCTGGAGCAATCCGCCTCAGGCGACAAAAGCATTCGCAATAATCGTCGACGATCCTGACGCACCCGGTGGAACATTTATTCATTGGGTAGCGTACAATATTCCGGCTCGGGTAAATTCACTGCCCGAAGGCTTGCCGCAGAGCGCGGAAATTCCGGGCGGCGGGACGAATGGAATCAACAGCTTCGAGCGTGTCGGCTACAATGGCCCGTGTCCGCCGCCGGGAAAAACGCATCACTATCATTTTCGTCTCTTCGCGCTGGACTCGACGTTGAACCCCGGCGACAAGGCGGACGCGGCCGCGCTCGAATCCGCGATGAAAGGTCACGTTCTGGCGACTGCCGAACTCGTAGGTACATTCGAACGCCCGAGGTGAAAGCGACACTCGATGAAGACCGCACTCAAAATCCTCGCCGGAGTTATTGTTTTCGCCGTCGTCGCGATCGTCGGATGGCGTTACTATCAAATGCATCGCGCGCGCGAGGCCGGATTACTCACCGAGAACATCGGACATGATGGCGATATCTGGAAGGCGGATTTCACCGCGCGCATCCCGGCCCCAGAGCAGACCGTCTTCGACGCGATTCGCAACATCGAAAATACTCACAGCGATCAGGTCAAGGCGGTGCGCGTCGTATCTCAAAGCGGAAACAAAAAAACCGTCGACATGGATATAGCGGGACCGGGCGGACAGACTATCACCACCGAGCTCGAGTTCGAGTACCTGCCCGACGAAAAGAAGATCGTTTATCACACCGTCAACAATCCGCTGCTCGATACCCAGGCCGTCTACCAGCTTGGCGACGAGGGCGCGAGCACGTTCATCGACTACCACGAAACCACGCATATGCTGCAGCCACTGCCGGTGCCCGACGGCGTTATCAAGCAGGTGATTCGCGGCATCTTCGTCGCGCAGCTGGAGACTCTGAAGCACACGCTCAATATCAAGACCGTCGACAAGGCCGACAGCGACGACGAACCTTGAGCCGCTGAAGCTTTTTCAGCGCGAGCATCACGATGAACGAAATCGACGCGCAACTTGCCCTGGGCGTCGAGCTGTTCAATCGCGGTGAATTTTTCGAAGCGCACGAAGCAATGGAAGACGCGATGAACCTGCTCGAGGACGACACCGCCGATTGGGACTTCTACCTCGGGCTGCTACGCGCCTCTGTCGCGAATCACAAGCTCGGCGACGGCGAGCTGTCGAGCGCTCGATTGCATTTGCGCGCCGCGTTGAAATTCCTCGCGCCGTATCCCGACCGTCATCGCGGAATCAAACTCCGCGAGTTTCGCAGCGCGCTGACCGCCGAGCTCGCCCGCCTCGACTCTCAGGCAACCAATGTCACGCCTCCGCGCATCGAGCTCGCCGGCTGATGATTCGCTTCACCGCAGAATTCGTGACGTCCGCATTCGCGCTCGACGGATGCCCGCGATGGAAACGCGCGGAGGTCGCACTCGCCGGCCGCTCCAACGTCGGCAAGAGCTCGTTGCTCAATGCACTCGCCGGAGTCAAAGGACTCGCGCGCACCAGCAAAACTCCGGGGCGCACGCGATGCCTCAACTTCTTCGCGGTGGGCGACACGCTCGCGCTATGCGACCTGCCCGGCTTCGGCTACGCAAAAATGAGCCATGATGAAGCGGCGAAGATCGCGTCCATGATGCACGAATACATTCACGGCCGCGTCAATCTCGCCGCCATCGCGATTCTCATCGATTGCCGTCGCGGTCCCCAACAAGACGAACTCGATCTGGCGGCGATGGCCGCGGATCGCGGCATTGAGGTGATTCCCGTGGCGACGAAATGCGACAAGTTGCGACGCTCGGAGCGGGCGGCCGCGCTCAAACGCTTCGACGCGATGCGGGTTGCGCCGATTTTCTGCTCGGCAACTTCCGGCGAGGGAATCGACGCGCTGCGCCGCCGAATCCTCGCCGTCGATCGCTCCGATCCCGTCAAACGCGCGGAGGCGCGATGACTCCCGAAGTCTCGGTCATTGTCCCGACCTTCAATCGATCCGCGATGCTGCTCGTGGCCATCGATTCCGTGCTCGCGCAAACGTCGCCGGCCTTCGAGTTGATCATCGTCGACGACGGCTCGACCGATGGAACCACCGAACTTCTGGCGCGCCTCGCCGAAAAGATCCGCGTCGAGCGCATCGAGCATCGCGGTCCGGCTGCCGCGCGGAATCGCGGCGTCGCATTGGCGCGGGCGCCGCTGATCGCGTTCCTCGATTCCGACGATCTTTGGACGCCGACCAAGCTTGAGCGCCACCTTGCGTTCACACGCGCGAATCCGGGCTGCGCAATCTCGCAAACCAACGAGATCTGGATTCGCGACGGGCGCCGCGTGAATCCCGGGACTCGTCATGGCAAGCGCGGCGGGGATATTTTCGTCGACTCGCTTCGCACCTGCCTCATCAGCATATCGTCGGTGATGATACGCACCGACCTGTTCCGCGCGTGCGGCGGTTTCGACGAGCTGATGACCGCGGCTGAGGACTACGATCTGTGGCTCCGAATCCTTATCGACCGCGAAGCCGGCCTGCTCAACGAACCGCTGGTGACGCGCCGCGCTGGCCATGACGATCAACTCTCCGCGACGACTCCCGCCATCGATCGCTTCCGCATTCTCTCGCTCACGCAATTGCTCGCCGCCGACCGACTCTCGCCGACCCGCCGCGCCGCAGTAGTCGAAGTACTCGCCGAGAAATGCCGCATCTACGCCGGCGGCCTCGTGCGACGAGGCAAGATCGATCAGGCACGAGTGTACGAACGGGTCGCCGATCATGCGCACAGTTGGCGACTCGCCGAGCTCGGATGCGCAATCAAATCAATGCGATCCATGCTCCGCGAAATTCAACATGAGTGCTGACGAGATCGACGCTCAGATTCGCGAGCTCGCGGTCGAGCGACGACTGCCGCCGAGCCATCTCGAGCGATGGCTCGCGATGGATCCCCCGTCGCGCGTCGCGATTCTCGACATCGCGCACATACTGCGTCTTCGCACCGGGCAGTTGGTGACGGCGCTCGACATGCTCGACGAAATCGCAGTGCGCGAGCGTATCACTGTCGCCGCCATTCTCGAACGGCCCGAAATTCGGCGCATCGCCACTGGCCCCGGCTCTGCTCCGTCGCGCGCGAGCGCGCTGATCGAAGCATTGCGAACGCTTCGCTACCCTCGACTAAAGGAAATGCAGGAGCGGTTCCGTTCTGAAATCGCGGCACTGAAGCTCCCGCGCGGAATTTCGATGGCCTTGCCCAAAGACCTTGGCTCTGATGAGGTCACGGTTTCGCTCCGGGTGCGAAGCGCCGCCGAGCTGGACAACCTGCTCGAAGCGCTTAATCGTTCGCGCCCGGGTTTGAGCCGGATTGTCGAAATGCTCGGCGGTAAGTATGGAAGGTGAAAAAAAATTCGATCTCGACGCCGTGTTTGTCGAGCACGGATGCGCCGACTCTGCGTTGGCGACACGCGTCCTCCGCGCCCTTCCGCGCGATCTGCCTGTGACGCATGTCGCCGATGCGCGCGAGGCCTCCCGGCCCGCATCCGGCGTGTCGGATCCGTTCGGCGCGGGCAAACGCCGTCTCGTGATCGCCCGCCGCAAGACTCCGTTCCTGATGCCGTGTCCCGCGGGTTCCTCAAAGTTCGCCTGCTGCGGATACCTGGTGCTCACGCTGGCGTCGAATTGCCCGATGGATTGCTCGTACTGTTTTCTGCAGGAGTACCTGGCCGACAATCCCGCCTTCCAGGTCTATGCGAATTTCGCCGATTCATTCGACGAGCTCGACCGCCTCGCCGCCAATGCTCGCGGGCGCAGCTTCCGCGTCGGCACCGGTGAGCTCGCGGATTCGCTGGCGTTCGATTCGATCACCTCGATCAGCCGCGACCTGATCGATTTTTTTGTCTCGCGCGAAAATCTGACGCTCGAGCTCAAAACCAAAACCGACGAAATCGAAAATCTCCTCGACGTCGATCCGCGCGGCCGCGTGCTCGTTTCATGGACGCTGTCCCCCGATGCCGTCTATCGAAGCTCCGAACATCTGACCGCCTCGCCGGCGGCTCGAATCGCGGCCGCGCGCGCCGTGCTCGACGCCGGCTACCGTGTCGCGTTTCATTTCGATCCGCTGATCGCTTATGCCGGTGCCGAGCGCGACTACCTGCAATTGATCGACCAGCTGCTCGACGTCGTTCCGCCCAAACAAATTTCGTTCATCAGCATGGGCGGTCTCCGCATGACGCCTCGATTGCGCAGCACCGCGCGCAGCCGTTTCCCCGAAGATCCGATGCTCTGTGGCGAGGACGTGCTCGCCGCCGACGGCCGCTTCCGGACCTTCACGCCGCTGCGCCTGAGTCTTTATCGTGCGCTGGCCGATCGTTTCAAAAGAGCCGGCGCGGAAATCCTCTCGTATCTGTGCATGGAACCGGCCAGCATTCACGAACACGTCTTTGGCGCAGCGCCCGTGCGACCGGCTACAATCGGCGAGCGCCTCGCGCGCGGCTGAAATGACGACTCGCAAAAAAACCGCGCCACGCGTGACCTCGATCGCCGCTTCGAACGGATCTCTTCGCGGCGCGCGCGCGGCAATAGACCGGCCCATCGGCGTATTCGATTCCGGCATCGGCGGACTCACCGTGCTCAAAGCGCTGACCGCGGCCCTCCCCAACGAGGACTTCATCTACCTCGGCGACACGGCGCGTCTTCCCTACGGCACGAAATCCAACGAGGTGATCGTCCGCTATTCGAAAGAAAACACCGGCTTCCTGCTCGCCAAGGGAATCAAGATGTTGGTGGTCGCGTGCAACACTTCCAGTGCAGTCGCGCTCGACGCGATCGCGTCGGACACGATGGTCCCGGTGATCGGCGTCATCGAGCCGGGCGCGCGCGCGGCAGCCAAGGCCTCGCGCAGCGGAAAGATCGGTGTGATCGGCACCGAGGCGACGATCGCGTCTGGCGCGTACACGCGCGCGATCCAGCGCCTTAGCCCGCGCGCCGAAATCTACACGCGCGCATGCCCGCTGCTGGTGCCGCTGGCCGAGGAAGGATGGACCGACAATACGGTCGCCGAGCTGACCGTCGCGCACTATCTCGAGAGTCTCAAGCAGAGCGGCATCGACACGCTGTTACTGGGATGCACGCACTACCCGCTGCTGCGCGATCTGTTTGCGCGGATTCTTGGGCCGCGCGTGAAGATAGTGGACTCCGCGACGGCGACCGCGACCGACGTGCGCGACCGCCTGCGAAATCTCAAGCTCGCCCGCCGCGGCGGCGACGGCGGTCAGAGTTTCTTCGTCACCGAGACCCCCGATCGTTTCGTCCGCGTCGGCCGGCGCTTCCTCGGCCCGCAAGTCGAATCCGCCGTCCGCATCGAGCGCTAGCTCTTTGTCATTCTGAGCGAAGCGAAAAATCCCGATCTTTCCAATATATCCTCGCACCCGCGGCAGTCACAGTAAGAGCCGAATTAAACGGTTGCCGCGAGCGTCCGCGAATCAACTTGCCCAACGACGCGCACGCAAAGTCTACTTCGTTACCGAGCCGGTCGAGGTAAATTGCGTAGCGCCAAAATGTCCACTTCCGGGGGACCCGGGCGCGGCCAGAGTCGTCCCGCTGAAAGTTTCGGTGTAGGTACCGGACGCTGCCTGGAATTTGCCGCTTCCACCATTCACGTTGTATTGAGTCGTTCCGCCGAAACTGCCGGTCGTGTTTGAGGCGCACTCAATGTTGGTTGAAGATGGCGGCGCAGAGAGAAAAATCTGGTCGAAGCCTTTGTAAGTGTTGACCGAATTGGCGCCTATAAGATCGTATTGAAACCCTGCCGTACCATCAGGCGCGGTGCAGGAAATACTAGTTGCGCTATATTCCTTTACCCCTTGGAAGATGAACGAACCGCCGACGTTATCTTCACCTTCGCCCGTTAGTTCAATCGCGGGGCTGCCGTCATAGGTGAAGTTCGGAGTTATGTGCGCATAGGAGCCTGACCCTTCGACTTTGACGGACTTGGCGAGAGCGTCTGAAACCGAGGGCACAACCGCCATCATTCGCCCTCTCTGATCCCCGATCATTTCCAGCAGAACTGTGGAGTCGCTCACCCGGATTAGCTTACTGCCGAAGAATAGGCCATCCGGTCATGACGCCCCGCCTAGCAAACACTCTCCCGCTCGCGTGCCGACTTCTCTGTCGGCTTGGTCCCTTCCGTAACACTGCATTTACGTTGATCGAAAAAAGAACGGGCCAGCGCCGTGCGCGCTAGCCCGACGCCGAATAGCAACGGGCCAGGTAAACCAGCCGATGTAATTCTCCCGTTACCAAATCGCCACGACGAGCGTCCAATCTTCGGTTTGCTGCTGGACGACCTCGCAGCGTAATCTCACTGTCCCTTGATGAAACCGCATCACGCTGCTGCGTTCGCGCTTGTGGGCTGGTACCTGATGGTTCCACTGAAAGCGCCGGATCAAAGCGGAGGTGCGGACGCCGCTCCTGCTCCCGTGGCCGCTTCCACTTTTGCCGTTATCAGACCGAGGAACGGTGCGAGATGGAGCGCCGCCAGCTTCTTAACGACCCTGTGATTGGAGCAAGAATGAGTGCGGCGAAATGCTTGCCGCACAACGACGAACCGCGTCCCAGGGGAAATTGAGACAGTACCGCAGATCGCTTCGCTGATTTGCCCTCTCTCCAATCCCCCGATTTCGCGATAAGATGATTTCCAGCTAAACTGCGGAGTTGTTCACGGTGTCATCGGTCGAACCTCATCGCCCTGGCTCATCCAGAACTTAATCTCAAACTTGCCGCATAATTCGCTCATATAAGATGGCTTCAGCTATTTCTCTCGTCGCGCGGAAAATCTTCGGCTCGAAGAACGAACGCGAAATGAAACGCCTCCGTCCTGACGTGGACGAGATCAACCGGATCGAACCCGAAATCTCCGCGCTGAGCGACGACCAACTGCGCGCGAAGATCGCCGAATGGAAGGCGAAAATCAGCGCTATCGAAGAGCGCGAGCAGCGAGAGGATACGATGCTCGAGATCCTGCCGCAGGTCTTCGCCGTCGTGCGCGAGGCCGCCCGCCGGACCATCGGCCAGCGCCACTTCGACGTCCAGTTGATCGGCGGGATGATCCTGCACCAGGGGCGGATCGCCGAGATGAAAACCGGCGAGGGCAAGACTCTCGTCGCCACTCTGCCGGCCGTGCTCAACGCGCTTTCGGGACGCGGCGTGCACGTCGTCACCGTCAACGACTACCTGGCCCGGCGCGATTCCGAATGGATGGGCCGGATTTACAACTTCCTCGGCCTGACCGTCGGCGTCGTCGTCCACGGCCTGACCGACCAGGAGCGCAAGGTCGCCTACCGCGCCGACATCACCTACGGCCAGAACAACGAGTTCGGCTTCGACTACCTGCGCGACAACATGAAGTTCAATATCGAGGACTACGTCCAGCGCGAGCACAACTTCGCGATCGTGGACGAAGTGGACTCGATCCTGATCGACGAAGCGCGCACGCCGCTGATTATTTCAGGAGCGTCCGAAGAGTCCACCGACACATATTACGTCGTCGATCGCGTGATCCCGCGCCTCAAGCCCGAAGAGCACTACACTATCGACGAGAAGATGCGCACGGTCGCTCTCACCGAGGAAGGCGTCACCCGCGTCGAGCAGCTGCTCGGCGTCGAGAACCTGTACGACCCGCGCAACATCCTGCTGCTGCATCACGCGAACCAGGGACTTCGCGCGCACACGCTGTTCAAGCGCGACGTCGATTATGTCGTCAAGGAAGGCGAGGTGATCATCGTCGATGAATTCACCGGGCGGCTGATGCCGGGGCGGCGATGGAGCGACGGGCTGCACCAGGCGGTCGAGGCGAAAGAGAACGTCAAGATCGAGTCGGAGAATCAGACCCTCGCGACCATCACGTTTCAGAACTATTTCCGCATGTACAAGAAGCTGTCGGGGATGACCGGCACGGCTGACACCGAATCGGTCGAGTTCAAGGAGATCTACGGACTCGACGTGGTCGTGATTCCCACCAATCAGCCGATGATCCGCATCGACAATCACGACGTCGTTTACAAAACCGAAAGCGAGAAATTCGACGCCGTGATCCAGGAAATCCAGGACTGCCATGAACGGGGTCAGCCGGTGCTGGTCGGCACCGTGTCGATTGAGAAATCCGAGCGCGTCGCCGAGAAACTGAAAAAGACCAGCGTCAAGCATTACGTGCTGAACGCGAAGAACCATGAGCGCGAAGCGGAATTCGTCGCGCAGGCAGGGCGCTTCGGCGCAGTCACGATTTCAACCAACATGGCCGGCCGCGGCACCGATATCGTGCTCGGCGGCAACCCGGAATTCATGGCTGCGGCGGAAGTCGGCACCAAGGATCCGGCCGATCCGAATTTCCAGGCCGCGCTCGCGAAGTACGTCGAACAGTGCAAAGGCGAGCGCGAGAAAGTGCTCGAGGCCGGTGGCCTGCACATCCTGGGCACCGAGCGTCACGAGTCGCGCCGCATCGATAACCAGCTCCGCGGCCGTTCGGGACGCCAGGGCGATCCCGGCTCGTCGCGATTTTACATGTCGCTCGAGGACGACTTGCTCCGCATCTTCGGCGCCGACCGGCTCAAGGGCCTGATGGGCCGCATCGGGATGGAAGACAACGAGCCCATCGAGCATCGATGGATTTCGAAAGCGATCGAGAACGCGCAGAAGAAAGTCGAGGCGCATAACTTCGACATCCGCAAGCACCTGCTCGAATACGACGACGTCATGAACAAGCAGCGCGAGGTGGTGTACCATCGCCGGCGCGAACTGCTCAGCGGCGCGTCGCTCAAGGACGACGTGCTCGACATGTGCGACGCGCTGATCGAGGAAATCGCAGGCGCGCACGCAAATGACGAAATCGATCCCGCCGAATGGGACTGGAAGGCGATCGACGACGCGTTTTTCAAGCAGTTCAAGTTCCGTCCCGGCTTCAACGCGCAACTAGAGATCGAAGGCAAGCCAATCCATGGCTCTGACGACTTCATCGAGATTGCCTCCGCACGCGTGCGTCAACTTTACGATCAGCGCGAAGCCGAATTCACCGAGCCGGTGATGCGCCAGATCGAAAAGATCGTGATGCTGCAGACGCTCGATTCGCTCTGGAAGGACCATCTGCTCGCGATGGACCATCTGAAAGAGGGAATCGGGCTGCGCGGCTATGCCCAGGTGAATCCACTCGTCGAATACCAGAAAGAAGGGTTCACGATGTTCGAGGCGCTGATGGCGGTGATGCAACAGGACGTGGTCGAGAAAGTTTTCTCCGTCCAGGTGCAGCGCCAGCAGGACGTCGAACAGATCCAGCAGCCCAAGCCGCAACGCGTCGTCATGAGCCACGGCGGCGAGACCGAGGCTCAAGCTGCAACGCCCACCAAGCGCGAAGTCGAAAAAGTCGGCCGCAACGATCCGTGCCCCTGCGGCTCCGGCAAAAAGTACAAACGCTGCCACGGCAAGTGACGCAGTTCGCGGTTAGATGAAAGTCGCACTCGAACCCGCCGCCGTGCGCGGATTTCGATTCGCAGGCGTCAGCGCAGGATTGAAGACCAAGGCAGGCGCCCTCGACCTGGGAATCATTTCGGCTGATCGCCCGGCCGCAGCAGCGGCGGTCTTCAGCGCCAATCGGGTGAAAGCCGCGCCGGTTTATGTGACGGCGGATCGCGTCAAGTCGGGCCGTTTGCAAGCCGTCGTCGCGAACTCGGGATGCGCCAACAGCTTCACCGGCGAAGCCGGTATGCGGCTCGCGCGCGATTCTTGCGCGGAAGTCGCGCGACTACTCGGCTGCGCGCCCGAACTCGTCGTCCCGTCCTCGACCGGTGTGATCGGCCATCTGTTCGATTTCGAGAAATTCAAAAACGGCGCCGCCGAGGCCGTGCGTTCGCTGCGTGATGACGGGCTCGCCGACTTCGCGCAGGCGATCATGACTACCGACACGCGTCCGAAGACCGCCTCGACCACCTTCAAGGCGGGCGGCGCCACGATCACGCTTGCCGGCGCGGTGAAAGGCGTCGGCATGATTTCTCCCAAAATGGCGACGATGCTCGGGTACCTGGTCACAGACGCGATGATCGCTCCTTCTTCTCTGAAAAAATCGCTGAAGGCCGCGCTACCGGCGAGCTTCAACGCGATCACCGTGGACGGCGACATGTCTACGAATGACACCGTGATAATTCTGGCCAGCGGCGCGGCGGGAAATCGCGCATTCGGCGCGCGCGATCAGGCGACCTTCGATCGCGCGGTCGAGGAAGTTTCTTCAGCGCTCGCGCGTGAACTCGTGCGCGACGGCGAGGGCGCGACCAAACTGGTCACGGTCGAGGTGCGCGGCGCTCGCAGTTCCAGGGACGCCGAGCGCGCGGCGCGTCAAATCGCGAACTCGCCGCTGGTCAAGACTGCTTTCTTCGGATGCGATCCCAACGTCGGCCGAATCCTGATGGCGGCTGGATCGTCGGGCGCGTACCTCGAGTCCGACAAGCTGGTACTCTGGATTGGCGGAGTGAAAGTTGCGGCGAACGGCCGGTTGCTCACCGAGGCGCTCGCTAACGCGGGTACTGCGATGAAGCAGCGCGAATTTCCGGTGCTACTCGATTTGCGATTGGGGAAATCGAGCGCCACGATCCTGACCTGCGACTTGAGCTACGACTACGTGCGTATCAACGCGGAGTACACGACCTGAGCGGAGGCGAATCCGGATGGCAAACTTCATCAAAGTTGCGAAGGTAGCGGACTTGCCCGAGGGCAGCGGCAAACTCGTCGAGGCGGGCGGCAAACAGATCGCGCTCTTCAACTCCGGCGGAAAATTCTACGCGATCGACAACACCTGCAAGCATCGCGGCGGCCCGCTCGCCGAAGGCGAGCTCGACGGCACCACGATCACCTGTCCATGGCACGGTTGGGAGTACGACATCACGACCGGCGCGAACCTCGACGACGCAAGCGTCAAGCTCGGATGCTATGCGGTTAAAGCAGACGGCGACGATATTCTGATCGATGCTTGAAGGGCTCGCGCTGAAATTTAGCGAGCGCCAAACGCACGGCCGGCCGCGTAAGTTACGCCCGCGGCTGCAATTCCAACCAACATGCTCTCGAGTCCGCTGCGCCACCACGAACGGCTGGTGATGATCGTCTTCAGCGCGCCGACCAGGAACAACACGACGACGGTTGAGATTGCCGACACTTTCAGCGCATGGCCCGGTTCGAAAAAAATGTATGCCCACACCGGCACCGCCGCGCCGAACAGGTATGAGAGCCCGACGGCGAATGCAGAGCGGATTGGGCTGTCGAAGGATTCTTCGTTGAAGCCCAGCTCCTCGCGCATCATCACGTTGCTCCATCGCTCGGGGTCCGACGTGATGTGCGCTACGATCTGATCGAGCAGCGGCCCCGCGAATCCTTTTTTCCGGTAGATAGTGCTGATCTCTTCGCGCTCGCGCTCCGGCCATCGCCGGATTTCTTCGCGCTCGCGTTCTATCTCGCTTTGATAGAATTCGATCTGCGAGCGCGCCGAGATGAACGCTGCGAGCCCCATCGCGACTGCGCCGCCAAGCATCTCCGACAGTCCCGCCATCATCGCTGCATTACCGGTTACGAACGCGCCGGCGACACCCGACGTAACCGCAAACGACGCGACCAGTCCGTCATTCAACCCGAGCATCACGTCGCGCACCCAGCTTCCGCCGGCGGCGTGGACCTGCTCGGTGTGATGGTCGTACTCGCGGATGCGGATCGAGAAAGGCACTACGGGGTTCCTCCCGCGAGCGGCGCCACGACTTGCTCGGCGGCCGGAACGCCACGACGCTTGCGCCGATCGATCGATTCGCGCGCAGCTTTGACTTCAGCGATCATCTTGCGCGCGGTCACGCGATCCGGGCGATGGCCCAGGTAGGAGTAGAGAAAATCGAGCCGCGCCGCCCGACACAGAAATCGTCCGATGCTGCGATCGAGATGCACCAGATTCAGAATTCGCAGATTCCGCGAGACGGTCGCGACGCGCCGAAAATCCTCGAGGTCGATAAAGTACACTTTGAATCCGCCGGCTTCGTTTTCCTCGACCATGATGTTGGTCTCTTGTAGGTCGCGCGTATAAAGCCCGGACTCATGCAGGCGCCGGATTTGCGAGGCCACCGCATCGGAAATTTGTTTGCGGCGATGCACGTTGCGTCCCTTGATTTCCCCAGGCCCGAGCATAAAGCGGCTAAGCGAGTCGGCGTTCGTGAGTGCGCGGCTGACGAGATACGACGCTTGAATCGCGCCCGCCTGGTACAAATCCATCGCTGCGAGCGGCTCCGGATGCGCGAAGCCGTGCTCCTTTAGCATCGCCGCGCCGGCGAGCGATCGTGAAGCCCTGGATCCTCGAAGTCGCGCGTACACGCCACGGCTCCACGAGGAAACCTCGACGCGCTTGATGAAGGCGCTTCCGGCGCCGGGGACCTCGAGGAATCCCGCCAGCGTGCGCGCTTCAGATTTGAGTACGCGAAAATCCGACGAGGCCATCAGCTCGTCGGCGCGCTCTACCACCGCGCGCCAATCCGGCGATCGCGCATAGAGGACTACCGTGCGCATGCGCGATCAAGCCTAGCCCTTTCGCGCGACCGAGGCATCGGGTTTACGCGGTGCGGCGCAGGTCAATCTCTCGCGTCTTCGACAGCGCCCGCTACTTCTTGGGTTCGACGATCAACGAGCCGCCGATATGCGCGGGATGCAACTGGCACGAGTACTGGAAAACTCCGGGCTTGTCGGCGACGAACGTCACCACCTTGGGCTCGCCGCGCGTCACAACTTCAGTGATGTTGTATCCGGGAATCGTAAAGCCGTGCTGATTCGACGCGCCCGGCACCTGGTTCTTGAGCGTGAGCTTAACCTTGTCGCCCTGCTCGACCGCGATCACGCTGGGCAGCCAGAATTTCGTGTCATCCACCTCGACCGAAACGAGCGTGAAGCTCCTGGTCCCCGGCTCGTCCATCGCGGGCGCCGGCGCCGCCGGGGCTGCTCCCTGAGCCATCGCGATTCGATTCGCACCGGAAAGCATGCACGCCGCCACGACCGCAATCGCCGCCATCGTTTTCAACATTGCCTTGGCCATCGGAAGTTTTCTCCTTGTTAGCGGACCAATGTATCACGAGTATGGCGGAACTCAGCCATTAAATCGCTTCGCCAGTTTTGTCCATTCGGCGTCGTCAGTCCCCGCGCGATATGGAATGTAAAACGCAACCCGATCGAGCAGTCCATCGTAACGCTCCTTCACCTTGTCCGCGATGTCGTCGAAGGTGCCCGAGACCGTGTACACGTCGAGCATCTCGTCGGTGATCTCTTTGGCCATCGAGACCCACTCGCCCTTGGCCGCCTTTTCGTTCAGCCGCTGCGCGACGTCGCCCCATCCGTGCATGTCGAGCACGATTTTGTAGGTTCGCGTTGACGCATAGAACGAAATCTGCTGCCGGACCGCTTCGCGTGTCTTTTTTATTTCGTCCTGGTTGCGACCGACGATCACAAACGCGGTGGACTGAATTTCGAAATCCTTGCGCGAGCGCCCAGCCTTCTTCAGACCCTTCTCGACATTCGGCAGCACGAACTCGCGCAGATACTTTGGCGAGTTGAACGGATGAGCATGGAGGCCTTCGCACGATTCGCCGGCGAGCCGGATTATATGTTCGTTCACGCCCGCGATGTGGATCGGTACGTTCGGAAAGTTGTGTTTGGCCGGCGTGAAAAACGGCGTCATCAGCGAGAAGTTGTAGTACTTGCCCTGGAACGAAAGCTTGGCTCCCCCTTCCGACCAACATTTGAAAATCGCGCGCAGCGACTGAAGGTACTCGCGCAGACGCGGCACCGGCGCCTCCCACTTCGTGCTGTAGCGGCGCTCGATATGACCCTTCACCTGCGTGCCGAGCCCGAGGATGAAGCGGCCTTCGGACAGTCCGGCGAGATCCCACGCGGTCGATGCGGTAATCATCGGGCTGCGCGGAAACGCAATCGCAACCGACGTCCCCATTTTGATTCGCTTCGTGTGCTCCGCGATCAGCGCGGCTGGAAGGAACCCGTCGTTGCCGGCCTCGGGAATCCAGATGGCGTCGAATCCCGCTGCCTCTGCCGCGCGGGCCGCAGCCGGAACATCGCGCAAGTTGCGCGTCGAGAGACCAGTGTCGAGCTTCATAGTTTTTTTGCTCCCGCTAAGTATTTTCGACGAGCGGGCGGAATCGTAACAAAGCCCGCGCCAAACTGGCAAAGCCTGCCGAAAAGAAAAGAGCGCGTCAGCGGCGCGAGGCCTCGCGTCTCCGAATCACGTCGAGGGCGCGGGCCGGGTAGTCGCTGATCAGTCCGTCGACACCCATGTCGAGCAGTTCCGCCATCTCGGTTTCGTCGTTCACCGTCCAGACATGCATTTCGAGCCCCATGCGATGCGCGAACTCAACACTGTCGGTCGTGACGAGTTGCCACGACTCGTAGCTGCGCGGGATTTGGACCGCGTCGCCGGGCGGACGATAGTTGCGGTCGCGCGTTCCCATCGCCTGGATGAACAGGCCCGATTCGAAGTACGAAAAGTTGGTCGGAATTTCCGGCGCCAGCTTGCGGACTTCGTCCAGCGGTTCCTGATGCTCGCTGGCGACCAGCACATTCCGGCGCATCCCGGCGCGATCGAGCAGCGCGAGCATCGGCACGACGACGCTCGGCGCGATCTGCTTGATCTCGACTATCATCCGCAGCTTCGGAAACGCCGCGAGCACTTCTGACAGCCGCGGCACCCTGATCCTGTTGCCCCTGAAAGGAAAGCTCGTGCCGTCGAGCGTGAACATCTGTCCCGCGTCGGCCTGCGCGAGTTCCGCATACGTCATCTCGCGGATGACGCCCGCAATCCCGCAATTTCGCTCCAGATGCGCGTCGTGAGCCACGACTACTTCGCCGTCGCGGGTACGGTGGATGTCGAATTCGAGATACTCAACGCCGGTCGTAGCAGCGGCGGCAAATGATTCGAGAGTATTTTCAGGATGTGTCCCCGCACTGCCACGATGCCCAACGGCACGCGGGATCGCAGGCGTGAAGAAGTCAGTGTTGAGATGCTCGCGCATTGCAGAAATCTCAGGATTAATCGGGAAGCTGCGAACTAGCAATGCCGACGGGAGAACATGACGAACGACGTGAAGTTCAGATCAAAGCGCGCTGTCGGAGCCCGAAGATTCGAGGCCCCTGTGATTCCGGCTGCTCGACATTCCTCGGAGATGCATGCTCTTCACCGGGCTGTGGTCGAGCGTCACGTGATACATGTCCGCGAACTTCGAGATCGCGGGCTTGCGCTCGTCGCTCGCGATGAAGTGGCTGCCGAGGTCAGGCAACTCGGCCAGCGCGGACTGGTAGCGATCCTTGATGTCGTCGAATATCGCCTTCATCCGAGGCGAAACCTGGTGATTTTCGCCGAGCTTCTCGGTGAGAGGATTCACCCAAGCGCCCGCTTTTTCCATCGCGAAGTGCAGATGCGGCCCGGTCGAGAGACCGGTCGAACCGACATTCCCAATGACTTGCCCCATATGAACAAAGGCGCCAGGCCTCACGTCGGAACTGATCTTCGAAAGGTGACCGTAGATGCTGACCATCTCGTGCTGATGCTCGATGCGAATGCAGTTGCCGAGTTCGCCCTGCCACCCCGCGCTCTGTACCTTGCCGTCAGCAACAGCCTTGACCGGCTCGCCGTACTTGGCTACGAGGTCGACGCCAACATGCGGCCGGTACTGATGCAGGATCGGATGATAGCGATGGAACGTGAAGCCCGACGAAATGTACTGGAAATTGAGCGGGAACTTCAGGAACTGCGGGCCGAGCGCGTGGCCTTTTTCATCATACAGATGAGAGCGGCCGTGCTCGTCTAGGAACGAGATTGCCGTCAGCGTGCGGCTGCCAAACCGGATTTGCGCCGCCTCGACGTCGCCGACCAGCGTGTACGAGCCGTCGCGGCTGACCTTCTCCTGGTAAATCAACTTGACCGCGGAGCCGGGCGCGAGCCGGTTGAGATCGTGGCGATCAGAGAACGCATCCTGGAGCGATTCGACGATTGGCTTCGGGATCCCGTTCTCGGCGGCCGCGCGCTGGAAGTTATCCTTGACCGCGAACGTCAGCTTGATCGGCCGAATGAAATACTCGATCGGCCGCAGCCCTGCCTTCAACACGCCGGCTCCGAGGCTCGCCGCCGTCATCGTCGTCTTTTCGTCGAGATCGTATTTGAGGCCGCGCATCTCGCCAGTCTCAGGATCCTTGTAGAGCGTCAGCGGATGCCCGCTGTAGAAATATCGGTTCGCGATGATGCGCTGGATGTACGATGCCCATTGATGCGCGTCCTCGCGCTCCATCCCGGCTTCGCGAAGATAGCTCTCGATAGGCGCGGTGCGGTCGAGCGTCGTGCTGATCGTGATCGACGGAGGAGCGGGCTCGGCGGACTCGGGCTGCTCGACTACTTCAGGGCCGTCCTTGCCGGCGTCCATCTGGGAACTGAGCGAGTCGAGCGGTGAGGAGAAAGTCTGTTGTTTTGCTTGAAAAAAAAGGAACAACGCCATGGCGGTGGCGATCATCGCGACGACCAGTCCGGTCAGCGCGCGTGGATATTCCCTCAAGCTTCTCCCCCGAGTAAGCATCGACTGCGAAAGTAAGTGATTCGGCTACCCAACGCAACCCCAGAATGTCCCCGATTCGCACTTCCGGTTACGGCAAGGACACGAATCGATGCGTCTCCGGTTACAATAGGCACAGACATATCACCGCCGGGGGCACATATCAGCAAGGAGAAGCGGCTTCGGCGCGAATCTCGTCAGGGGCAATTTCGAGCCGCTCGATACCCCGCTTGTTCAGCAGATTGGCGGCTCGGAAACAGAACTCGATTCTCGGGCGCCATCTTGTCGTAGGTTCCGCATCCAGGCCACGCGTAAATCCTGCTTCGTCGATTCCCGATTATTTGCTCGACGGGGTTTTTCGTTGAAGGACGTGGAGCGAGGACGGGATTCGTCGCGCTCGTCACGTCGTTCGGGCCAACCGGCTGAGTCCAGATCCCGTTCAAAAGACTCGCCAGCCTGAATCCAGCTTTTGCCAGCTGATGGCCCGCGACCGCGTCAGCGTGTTCCAAATAAGAAGAGTCGAGCTCGACCGCGCGTCCTGCAGGATTGACGCATAGATCGGCTGCGGGTTGGCATGGTTCGATCGGGACGTGCAGCGCGGCGTAGATGTCGGAACGCGCCACTTGATTCGATTCCCACGCGATATCGTCGGGGGCAATCCACGAGTCGGCGTCCTTCTCAGCCGCATACGTTTGTTCCAACTTATGAGCGGTCGTCTCGGGATGTCCCGAATCGATGCTGTATTCGAGGCCGCGGACGACGGTCGTATCCCACGCATAGTGGAGATTGTCCGCACGAGCGCGCGAATCGACGGTGACGCAATTGCCGCCACGGTCCGCGTCGTTCGCCGAATGCAAAGGTTGATGGACGTCCCCGACAAAGTGAATCAAGAACGCCAGGTCACCCTTGGCGCCCCAGCGGTCGTAGTTTCCGTCTTTCAAGCGCTTCGAGTATTCGTCGATTTTCCCGGTCACGCAGTTTCCGTTGGGGCATCGCGCGGGAATGTCGGCGCGCCGGTCTTGCAGACAGATGTCGATGAAGTGCCACGGCGCAGTCCGACTGTCCTCATCGCGGAACTCGGTATCCGGACGAATCGAAGCCGCCTCCATCGCAACTGCAATCGAGCGCCGATCGGCTGGCACGCCCAGGATGTTCGCCACATGACTCTGCGCCGCGGGAGTAAGGTTGTCCGCCGCAATCACCGCAACGATCTTGTGGCCATCAAGCCCCCAAGCCCACGCCGACGCGGGGCAAAGCAGAACTGCCAATACGAACCTCGTGATCCAAACCGTCAATGAACGCATGTGGCACGTATAGTACCAACCGTTTGGAAAATTGTTACTCTTCAAGCCGACGCGGAAAACCGTCTATGAACCGTGAGTATCAACTGCACGCGACGAGTGGACGGTAGCCTGAATGCCAATTGCTGCGCTTGATCTTGGTAGTCAGCGAATCGGGGTTGCCGTCGCTGACGCCGCCGCGATGGGCGCTTGTCCGCTGGGTATCGTCGAGCGGCGCGCGCTGAAGAAGGACATCAAGGCGATTGCCGCGATGCTGCGCGACCGTCGCGTGGGAATTATCGTCGTCGGTTTACCGCTCAATATGGACGGCAGTGAAGGCCCTGCCGCTGTGTCCGCGCGGAAGTTCGCCGCACACCTGGCGCTCGAGCTTCGAATCACAGTTGAGATGTTCGACGAGCGCCTGACGAGCTTCGAGGCCCGCGATCGCTTGGCCGACATGCCGGTCGGGAAGGGTAAACGCAAGAGAGGCATCGACGCGCTGGCGGCGGCGGTAATCCTCGAAGGCTGGATGCAAGCGCATCCCGACAAACTCCCGCGCAGCGACCGTGGCTGACGCAAAATTACGGCGCGGACTATAATCTTGATTGGATGAAGCTCGCAGCCGCAATCCTCGTCATCGCGATAGTCGTCGGCGCGTCGTACGCCGCGCTCTCATATTACTGGATTAGTCCCACCGAAAGATTCGCTCCGCCGCGCGAGGTTACAATTGAAAAAGGCGAGTCGTTTCAGAAGGTGGCCCAGGCGCTGGCGGATGTGGGCGTCGTTCGAAGCTCCGTTGCGCTCCGACTTTACGGCCACCTGAGCCTTACCGCGCGCCAGATCAAGCCGGGCGACTATGCTTTCCACGGCGGCGAGCGGATTCCTGACGTGATGCGCCATCTGGTCAAGGGCGATTTCGTCGTCGTGACCGTCACGATTCCCGAAGGCCTGACGGTCCATCAGATAGCAGAGCGGTTGGCGGAGACGGGCCTGGTCTGCGAGGACGAATTCGAGAATGCCGCCCGCGACGGTCCGATGGTGCGCGCGCTCGGCCTGATGCCGCTGGGCGCGGAAGGCTACCTGTTCCCCGCGACCTACAGATTTTCGCCGCACGCCAGGACCAGCGACGTGCTGGCCGCGATGCTCGCGCGATTCTACCAGGTCCTGACGCCGCAGGTGGAAGAGCGGATGTTTGAGGTCGGCCTCGACGCGCGCCAGCTGGTCACGATGGCCTCGATTGTCGAGAAGGAGGCGAAAGCGCCCGGCGAGCGTCCGCTGATCGCCGGCGTGTTCTACAACCGCTTGCGGCTCAATATGCCGCTGCAATCCGACCCGACGGCCGAGTACCAACTTGACGGTGCCAAAGAATCGGCCGCAAGCGCGGTTCATACAACGTCGGCCTTCAATACTTATGATTTCACCGGCCTGCCACCCGGGCCAATCGCCAATCCCGGGCTCAAATCAATCGACGCCGCGCTATACCCGAGCCAAACCGATTTCCTGTATTTTGTCGCGCGCGAGGGCGGCACTCACGTATTTTCGAAGTCTTTCGATGAGCATAAGCGCGCGATCGCACTAGAACGGAAACCGGCTGCGGGTAAACCCGCTGCAATGCCGATAAGATAAGGGGCTTCGGGCGGCCGATTGGACGGTCGCATCTGGGTCAAGTACGCTATAATTTCATTCCTGATGGACAACCCGGTCGAGACAATCGGCAGCGCCAGTGCGCGAATCGCGCGGCTAGCCGCTATCCGTACGATGCTGTGTTCGGTCGCGCCCGCCATCACCGCCATTGCGTTGGGAGTGTTGCTCGAACCGATTGGCGACGTGACCTGGGCGCAATACGGATACTCGCTGGCACCCGATCGCGCCGCTGCTTTAAGTCTCGCGTTGATTGGCGTGGGTCTTGTGGTGCTAGCGGTCGGCTCAGTCATGGCATTTCGCGCGTATCGACGTGCCAACGACTTTGTCGCCGCCGCCGCCGAGATCGACAGTCTCCTGGATTGCGATCAGGAAATCGTGACGTTCGCGACCTTGGCTAATCCGTCTTCGCCGGAGAGCGGTCGCGCGCGGCGCACGCCACTGTTTCCGGTCCTGTGGCGGCGCGCGATCGCGCTGTTCCGCGGCTTTGACGTTCGCCGCGAATTTACACTCGAAGTTGGCGAGCCGCTCAAGCGCTCGTCGATTTTTGCAGGTGTGGTTGCGATTGCGATGGTGCTTGCGACTCTTGGATTAGTGCGCGCGCCGACGCCGGAGAACACCGAAGCCGCCAAGCTCCGCGCGATCGCACAGGAGATCGCCAAGACATCGAGCAGTTCCGACGATACTGCTCTGGCGGATAAGGTTCGCGCTGCCGCTGATGCGCTGGAGAATTCCAAGCTGCCACCCGAAGAGAAAAAGAAACGCATCGAGGAAGCGATGCGCGAGGCTGATAAGGCGGCTCAAAAGCGCGACAACAGCCAGTCCGGAAAGAATCAAGGCAACGGCAAGTCCAGCGCGCAGAGCGGAAAAGGCACCGGCAAGAGCCAGGGCCAGGGGAAATCGACGGCCTCAGGCACCGGCGAAGGCAAGAGCGGAACAGGCGCCGGCCAGAATCCCGGTGGCAGCAACCCGGGTTCGGGCAAAGGTGAGACCGGCAAAAATTCGGGCAAGAACGACGGTGGAACCGGATCGGCTAAAAACGACAAGAACAATCAGAACAAGCGCGACAAAACCAGCATCCAACTCCAGAACGAACTCGCCAAAGCCGACGCGCAAGTCGAGACCGCAAACGCAAAAAATCCCGACCCTGACAACCAGCCCGGCAACGACAAGAATAAAGGCGGCGCCAACAAGCCCGGTGACAAAAACGACAAGCAGAGCGGCAGCGAGCCCGATCCCAACCGCGCCGGCAACATCCCGAAGCCGGGCGCCAACGGCGATCGCAATATTCCGGCTGCCGGCGGAAATCCGAAGAACAACAAGGATTTGGGCTCGAACCTCGGCGATACGCATCTCGGCGAGATGCCGACGTCAACCAATGCGCAGCGTTTCCTGAAACCCGGAGAAAAGGGCTCGACGCTCGATATCAAAGACGCGCGCTACGTGGTGTTCCGGCTGCCCGGCGCTCCCACTCCGGGGAACGGCGGGAAAACGGTACTCGACACCGATCGGCTCAAGGCAACAACGGCCTACGTCAATGCTCCGCTGGCGCCGACCAACGACGACGCGCCGCCCGACGAACGACAACTGGTGCCGCCGCGCTATCGCGACATGATTCACTAGATAGATTTCAGGATAAGGAAGGACAACGGATGGGAGCGGCTCCTCAACAAGCTTCACCCGACCAGCGGGTCGCGGATTTTCGCAAGATTTTCTCGCGCGCCGAGAATGAAGTTGCGCGCGTGATCGTCGGCCATCGTGAGGTCGTGCGAAAAATGCTGACCGCGCTGTTTTGCGGCGGCCACATTCTGATCGAAGGCGTGCCCGGACTGGGCAAGACCCTGATGGTCAAGGCGGCCAGCGAGACGCTCGGGCTCAGCTTCAAACGAATCCAGTTCACGCCCGACCTGATGCCCTCGGATATCATCGGTACTCAGGTGCTGACGGAATCCGACGGCCATCGCGAGTTCCAGTTCAAACCGGGCCCGATCTTCGCCCATATGGTGCTCGGGGACGAGATCAATCGCGCGACGCCCAAAACGCAATCTGCCGTGCTCGAGGCGATGGAAGAGCATCAGGTCACCGTCTTCGGCACGACCTACGTTCTCGATCCGCCGTACATCGTTCTCGCCACGCAAAATCCGATCGAGCTCGAGGGAACCTATCCGCTGCCCGAAGCGCAGATGGATCGGTTCATCTTCAAAGTCGTGATGGGCTCGCCCAAGCCCGACGAGTTGCGCGAAATCCTGAGCCGCACCACGGGCACCGCGCAGAACCGGATTCAGCCGCTGTTCGAACCGTCGCGAGCGCCCGCGGCGATCGAGGATCTCAAGGCTCTCGTGCGCGAGGTGATGGTGGCCGAGCCGCTCGAGCGCTACATCATCAGCGTGATCGGTGGATGCACGCCGGGCGGTCCCGGCGCAATTCCCGAGGTCTCGCAATACTTGCGCTTTGGGCCGAGTCCGCGCGGTGCGCAGGCGCTGATTCTTTGCGCGAAGGTGAACGCACTGCTCGCGGGCCGCGTGAGCGTGAGTTACGACGACATCGATGACGCCATCGTCCCCTGCCTGCGCCATCGCTTGCTGCTGAACTTCCAGGCCGAGGCTGAGAGTGTTTCCTCCGAATCGATCCTCGAGCAGGTGATAAAGCGGCTCAAGAAGCCGCGCACGTAGCCGATGTTCGGACTGCCGGACGAGTTTACGCCGGGATTTCTCGCCCGGCTCGAAAAGCTCAGAATCAGAACCCGCCAGCGCTACGCCGGCCTGGGCCGGGGGATGCATCTGTCGCCCAAGCGCGGCTCGTCGCTCGAGTTCAACGACTATCGCCACTACTCGCCCGGCGACGACTTCCGCTACATCGATTGGGGACTCTACGGGCGCAGTGACAAGCTCTACATCAAGCTGTTTCAGGAAGAGGAAGACCTGCTGACGTACATCTTCGTCGATGCGAGCGCGTCGATGGCGTATCCTGCGGGCGACCACAAGTTCGAATCCGCAATCCTGACTGCGCTCGCGCTGGCCTACGTCGCGCTGGCGAGCGGCGATCGCGTAATGTTGCGCGTGCTCGGCGGCAAAGGCGGCGCGATCAATCCGTCGTTCGTCAACGGGCGCCATCGAATCGTCGAGCTGGCGCGTCGCCTTCACGATCTCAAGCCGTCTGGACAGTTTGATTTCGCGACTTCGCTGGCCACCGAGCTGCTCGCAATCCGTCGCGCCGGCAAGGTGTTTATCGTTTCCGACTTTCTGATGCTGCTCAACTCGGTCACGAAGGGACTCGGGATGTTCACCGCGGCCTCGATGGATCTGACTGCCGTGCAGATTCTTGGCGGCCGCGAGCTCAACGGGCAAGGCCTCGACGGCGACGTCGAGGTGGTCGATTCCGAGTCGGGCGAGCGGCTGCGCGTATCGATCGGCGAGCGCGAACGCAAACAGTATCGCGAGACGATGCTGCGGCTCACGCGCGAAATAAAATCGTTCTGCGTCAAGCGCGGGCTGCATTACTCGCTCTACACGACCGACAACGACTTCCAGCAGTTCTTCGTCCGCGCGGTGCGCGATCTCGGCATGGCGCACTGAAGAGCTATCCGATGGGACTCCTTTATCCAGGCGCGCTCGTATTTTTCGCCCTCGTACCGGCGTTGGTGCTCGCCTACCTGGCGCGGGAGCGTCCGTCGCGTGTAACGGTCTCGAGCGTGCTGGCGTTTCGCGCGCTGCGCGGTTTTCGGCGCGAGCGTTTCGGTGGATGGCCGCGGCTGGACTGGATGTTCTTCGCCGAGGTTCTGATCCTGAGTCTCGTGGTGCTCGCGATGGCGGGTCCGTTCATCTGGAAAAAAACCGCGCCGCTCGCAGTCGTGATCGACAATTCCGCCGCTATGCAGGCGCTGACACCTGCGGGTAAGAGCCGTTTCGAGGTGGCGCGCGAAAAGCTCGACGCCGCCTTGTCCGCCGAAGACGGCGGCGGCGAAATCTCAATTTACGTCACCGCGCCGCAACCGCGCCGCGTGGCGCCGCCGTTCTTCACGTTGACGGAGGCGCGGCTTGCACTGTCGCGAATCAAGCCGACCGATGCGCCCAACGATCAGACGACGCTTGAGAACTTTCTCAGCAACCTCGCCTCGGAAGCGCGCGTCGCGAAAGTGATCTTCGCCGGCGCCGACGCGCTCGCCGCCCCCGTTCCCGCACGAATTCATCCGATCGCAGTGGCCGACGCGGTCGCGAACTACGCGATCGGTTCGTTCTCGCTGCGGCGCGAAGCCCTTGGCGCAGAAGGCCTTCATGCCAGCCTAACGATCGCCAACTTCAGCCCCGAGACCCGCAATCTCGAACTCGTCGTGACCGGAGACGGCAAGGAAGTCGCCCACGCCAGGGAGGCGCTCGGCGCGCGCGAGACTGCGACGCTCGAATTCCCCTCGATCCCGCCCGCGCGCATCTACCAGGCGAAACTCGCGCCCGACGACGCGCTCGCGCTCGACAACGTTGCCTACGCGACGGCCGGCTCCGTCAAGAACGTTTCGATTCTCTTCATCAGCCCGACTCCTGCCGATGCGGACGGTCTGAATTCGATTCCCGGCGTCGAGGTCACCGCCAAAAGCCCCGACGCCTACTCGCCCAGCGAACTCGGCAACTTCGATCTCGCCATCTTTGAGTACGCCACGCCCAAGGAACTCCCCGGCGTGAACACGATGCTGGTGATGCCGCCGCCGGGCGATCCCGTTTTCGGATTGACGGTGACTCCCACCGCAAAGGTCCAGATTGCTGGGTGGCGCACGACCGACACGCTCACCGACTCGGTGAATTTCCGCCTGCTCAGTCTGCGCGGCGGCGAATATTTCGGGACGCATCCGTGGATGAGCCAGGTGGTCGGTGGCGACGGCGGTGCGCTGGTGCTGAAGGGCGAGCGCGGTGCGCATCGATTTGTCGCGACCGGCTTCAATCCGTTTCCCTACCTCGGCCGGCGCAACCTTCCGATGTCGGTGCTGACGCTCAACGCCATCAGTTATCTCGCCGGCTTGGGTGCGAGCAGCAGCGGCTACCGCACCGGACAGCCATGGCTGGTGCCGGCCGGTGTCGAGCGCGTCATTACACCGTCAGGGAAGAAGATCGCCACTCATCCGGGCACGCTTTTCACCGACGTGTCTGAGCAGGGAGTCTATGAGCTGGTCGGTCCAGGCGGCGCGCAGACGCCGCGCGCGGTGAATCTTGCCGACCTGACTGAGTCGGATCTTTCCAGCTCGCCGCCGCTCAAAGTCGAAGCCGCAAATTCGGGTTCCTCAGCCGAACCGGTGTTGGAAAAGTCCTCGCTCGGCGATTACATTCTCTTCGCGATTATCGCGCTGACGGCTCTGGAAGCGCTCATCGTCTATCGACGCCGCCGCCGCATTGTCGAGGCCGTGCCGTGATTCCCGCAGGCATGCCCCACGATTTGACCTTTGCTCATCGCGAGGTGCTCTACCTGCTCGCGATCCCCGCGATAGTTCTGCTCTGGGGTCTGATCAATGCGCGCGAACTCCGCCGCGTATTCGCGCCGCTGATGCGCGCGATAGTGCTCGCGCTGTTCGTCGTTGCGCTCGCGAATCCACAGCAGGTGATGCATTCCGAGGGTGCTGCGCGACCGGCTATCGTCGATGCGAGCGCGAGTATCACGCCTGCGATGCGCGCATGGACGCTCAAACTCCTGCGCGACGACCTTGGCCTGCGCGCCGGAGATCCCGCCTACATGTTCGCGACCAGCGCTGCGCAGCAATCGATCGGCGCGGTCGAATCGGCCTTCGCCAACGGAACCGGATGCGTCGAATGCGCACCGGGTGCCACCAATCTCGAGAGCGCGCTCTATCGTGTCGCCGCGGATCCCGACGCGCACGGCGGTCCGGCCGTAATGGTGACCGACGGATGGCAAAATCGCGGCGACGCCGAGCGCGCAATCAGCGCGATTGTCTCGGCCGAGATTCGCCTCGACATTTTCACGCCGCCGGGCGCGCGTTCGATTCCCAATGTCGCGATGACGGCGCTCTCGCTCCCACCCGCGCTCGAGAAGGCCGCTCCGTTCGCGCTCGGCGTCACGTTGGAAAATCTCAACGACGCTCCCGTCTCCGGGACGATCGCTATCGATCGTGACGGCGCTCAAATCGACGAGCGCAAGGTGACGCTTGCGCGCGGTTCGCAGCGCTTCGACTTCCCGGTCCATACCGAGACCGTCGGCCTCGCTTCGTACAAGGCAACCTTCAAAGCCGACAATCCTGCGCTCGACGCGTATCTCGAAGACGATTCGCTCAAAGGATGGGTCGGAGTCGGGACGCGCCGCAAAGTTCTGATTCTCACCGACAGCGCGAAGGACGCGAACTATCTCGGCACCGTCGTCAATCGCATGGGGCTCGAGCCCACCGTCGTGCCGATCGCCGGCGGGGCCTGGAACGGCTCGGTCGCAGGTTACGACGCGGTGCTGATCAACAACGTGCCGAGCGAACGTATCGCGCCCGCCGCGCAGGGCGCGCTCGCGGCATACGTTAGCCGTGGCGGATCGCTCGCGATGGTCGGCGGCGATTCGAGTTTCGGCCTTGGCGGTTACGCGGACAGTCCGCTCGCGCCGGTGATGCCGGTGACGATGAAGCCGCCGCAGCATAAGGAGAAGCGACGCGCGCTCGTTCTGGTTATCGACAAGTCGGGCTCGATGGGCCGCAATGACAAACTCACTTACGCGAAAGCCGCCGCCGAGACGGTGACCAGGACGCTCAAGGACAACGACCTGATCGGCGTCATCGGATTCGACTCGCAACCGTTCGTCGTCATTCCGCTTCAATCGGTCGGCCAGAGCCGCGCGTATTTCGACCAGATGATCAACCGGCTCTCTGCGCATGGCCAGACTTTCCTGATTCCCGCGCTGCGCGAGGCCGAACGCACGCTCGGCGCCAGTGGCGCGCAGGTCAAGCACGTCGTCATCCTCACCGACGGCGAGACGGGCGGCACCGCGGAGATGTACTACGACCTCGTCTCGCGGATGCATCATGATTCCGACACGACGATCTCGACGGTCGCGGTCGGCACCGAAGCCAACGTGGACCTGCTCCAGGCAATCGCCAAGTACGGCGGCGGTTCCTATTACCAGACCGACAGCCCGAACAACCTGCCGCAGCTTTTCGTCGAAGACTTTAAGGCCCACGGCGGCGAGACCACGATGGTCGAAAAAGAATTCACGCCGCGCACCGAAAGCACCGACGCGATTCTGAAAGATCTCGCCTCGCGAAAGATCCCGCCGCTGCTCGGCTACGTCTCCACCGAGATCAAGCCGCGCGCCACGATGAGCATGTACGTCGATCGCAGCGGCACGCGCGAACCCGTTATCGCAAGCTGGAAGTATGGCGCCGGCAAGGTGATGGCGGTTACGACCGACGCGAGCGGGCGATGGTCCGGCACATGGGTCACTGCGAATCTTTTTCAGCCGCTGTGGGATCGTTTGCTCGCCTGGATGACGCCGGAGATGCCCGCCGAACCCAAGATTGACGTCGCACTCGGCTACAACGCCGGTCGCATCAATATCAAACTCACCGACTACAGCGCCGAGCCTGGCAACACGACGCGGTTGGTGACAGTCCTCGTGACGCGGCCCGACGGGACCAGGACTGAAACCGCGCTCAACGAAGAAGTCGTCGGCGAATTGTCGGGCTCGATCGACGCGCCCGCGCCCGGCAACTACTACTTCGAGGTCCGCTCGCCCGCCGGCAAGGACAAGAAGTTCCCGCCGCTCGCATTCACCGTCAGTCCGTCGGTCAACGCCGAACTGCCGCGCCCCGAGCCCAACTACGGCCTCCTCGAGCATCTCGCATCCGCGACCGGCGGGCGTCTCAATCCTTCTCCGGCTGAAGTCTCGACCGAACGCGCCACGCTCGAGCGCCGCGTCTCGATGAATCCGTATCTGCTAATCGGCGCGATGATTGTGCTGATCGCTGAGGCGCTGGTCCGCCGACTCACCGCTTAATTCGATGAAAGACCACGCGGCTCATCCCAACCATCGCGTGCAGCGCGACTATCCCGCCAAGGTGAAGTTCTGCCCGCTGTGCGGTGCCGCGATGGCGTCGCGCTTGATCATGCCCGATAACGCCAGGCGCAAAGTCTGCACGCGATGCGGCTTCGTGCTCTTCCCGGGACCGAAGCTGGTCGCTGGATGCTTCGTTATCGACGCCGGACGCGTCTTGCTGCTTCGCCGCGGTATCGAGCCCGCCGTCGGCAAATGGACGTTCCCAGGCGGCTACGTCGATTTCGGCGAGAACGCCGCCGATGCCGCAGTTCGCGAGACGCGCGAGGAAGTCGGGATGCGCGTCGCACTCGGCCCGCTACTGGGAGTGTTCACCGATTCGATGAGCCCGGCGCTGACGGTAGTGGTCTACCTAGCCAATCCAGGGAACGAACCTCCTTCGCTCTCAGACGAGGCGACTGAGATCCACTACTTCGCGCCCGACGACATCCCGTGGCACGACCTCGCCTTCCCGACGACGACCGATGCTTTGACCGCCTGGGTCGCCTCGACACGCACCAAACGTTAACGATTTTTCCTTTAATTCCCGCCAAGTTCGCGTCGATCGATGCATCTTGCACCATTAGCGTTACTGACGTGATTATGCTAAAAAATTTATCTTAATCCCCCGGCACCTGCGGCCATTCCGAGTTAGGGAGGTGGCTTTTATGGAACGGGTTGAAGTGGTTGGTGGCAACGTTTTCATTCTCCGGACGCGCCAGGTCGGTCCCGATTGGTGGTGCTGCGACCTGTACGAGCGTGTCGAAACCGACTCCGGAGTCGAAGCCTTTGTACTCGAGGATTTCGGCCAATCAGAAATTGAAGCTATCGGGATGGCGCTGAGCGACGCGCACGAGCCCAACCACGTCCAACATCATCATCACTGATTCGCGACGCGTAACAGTGAAGGATCAGACTTTGCCGGCAATCGGCTTTATCGTCTGCCGTTCGTAATCCGCAGCTACAGTATCGATTGAATCCGCCTGCTCCGGCGCCTTGTCGTCGCGGATACGCACGATTCGCGCAAATCGCAACGCCATCCCGGCGTCGTAATTCGGGCTGCGCTGTATATCGTTGTACGCAACCTCGACCACGACCTCTGGACGAACCGTCACGACACCGTGCGCCTCATCAGTCTTGAGCGCGAGCAGCCGTTCGGTCATCGCGCGGAACTGCTCGTCGTTCAAGCCTTTGAAAGTCTTGCCGAGCATCGCGAACCCTCCACTCCTGTCGCGCGCTGCGAGATGGTAGTTGGAAAGCCAGCCGTGACGGCGGCCGTATCCCCATTCTGCCGCGACGATCACCAGGTCCAGGGTGCGTGTATGCTTTATCTTAAGCCATCCGCGGCCACGCGCGCCCGGCGTATACGCGCTCGCGAGCGACTTCGCCATCACGCCTTCATATCCGGCCGCAATCGCGTCAGCATAAAACTTCTCGGCGCGGGCGAGGTCCGGCTTGATGATTCGTTCGACAATTTCCAGCCCGGCTGACGACTTCAGCTCCTCGAGCGCGGAAATTCTGTCCGCCCACTGCTGATCGATCGTCAAAGCGCCGTCGAGCGCCAGCACGTCGAACACGTACAGTTTCAACGGCTGCTCGACCCGTGCCTTGTCGACGTCCCGGGTGCGTCCAAATCGCCGCATCAGATCCTGGAATGCAGCGGGCCGTCCCGACGCGTCGACGCCGATCACCTCTCCGTCCAGGATGGCGTGCCGCGTGCCGATCCGATTCACAGTCTCGACGACGTCGGGGATACTCTCGGTAATCTCGTTCAGTCTGCGGGAGAAAATCCTTACGCTGCCGTCTGCCGCGTGATGAATCTGCACGCGCGCGCCGTCGAGCTTGTGCTCGAGTGAAAGATCCGGGCCGAGCGTGGCAAATGCTTCCGCAATGTCTGCGACAGGAAATGCCAGCATCGGCTTGAGCGGCTTCGCAGCGGGCGAGGTCGGTGAAGTTTCGCCGCTACCTGATTTTTCCGCGCCGGCAGGCGAACGGATTATTCGCACCACGCGGCCGAGGTCAGCCTCGAGCATGTGAATCCGGCGAACTTCGGTGACTGGACGCGAGGCCATCCTGGCAATCGCCTCGAGCATCAGCCCTTCGCTCACGCCGTGGCGCATCTCGCCGATCAGAATCTTCGCGATGTACTTGGCTTCGAACGCCGATGCGCGCGCGAACAGCTCGCGCAGCGCGTCGAGCTTGCGGTTGCGCGCGTGGCGACCTTCGATCGCGGCGATCTCGGCGAATTTTTCGTTAAGCTCGCGAATCGTAAGTGTCGGTTCGGGTTCGTCCGCGCGAAGCTTGAGCGTCATCTCCACGACCTCGCCAAAATCTTCGGCGGCCGTAAAGATGTCCTCGCCCTGGTCGGCGCTGTCCGTCATCTCGGCGACGATTTTCCAGACTGCGCGGCCGCTAATCTGCAGGCGCTTCTCCTCACCCTGCTCGACTGCGCGCCCGACCATGAATCGCGCCGCGATTTCGGCTTCGTCGATCTCGAGCGAGGCGAGGAACGTCCCCACCTCCTCGGCCATCTGCAGCCGGCTCTGAGTCTGGCTGAGCGACTGGCATACGATCGCGAAGTCGTAGAACGAAGGCACGTACGAGATTAATGCTGCCCGCGACCCACCGTGCAAGCTTTTGCTGCGAGAATCAGCTCTACGCGGTCATCGGATGCGACTTCACGAACGGCAAAAATACTTTCATGAATGCGTCGCGACCCTCTGCCATGAACGCGTGTCCCACGCCCGGTATGATGTGCAATTTCGCTCCCGGTATCTGCGCCGCGATTATCTCGGAGTTCTTCGCCGGGATCAGCACGTCTTCCGCGCCGGTCACGACCAGGGTCGGCGCCTTGATTTGCGGCAAGCGGTCGAAAGTCTTCAGCGTGTAGGTCCCTTCGAGTTGACGCTGAAACGCAAACGGCGGGGTCGGATGCTTGAGCAGGCGCGGAATCCCGGCCTCGAGCCCTGCCCGATTCTCCTCGATGTACTTCTTCGTGTACGCGAGCGGCCATCCGCGCCGAATGACTTCCTCCGGCGAGACTCCTTCACGCGGCGCAGTTAGAACCTTCAACGATTCAGGCGGTGGCGGCACCGAGTGCGTGCCACCCGCCGTCGTGCATCCAAGCGTGAGCGTCGCCGTCCGACCCGGATGCCGCAGACCGAACTCCTGCGCAATCATCCCGCCCATCGAGACGCCAAAGATATGCGCCCGCTTAACGTCGAGCTTACCGAGCAGCCCCGCCGCGTCATCGGCAAACATCTCGATCGAATACGGCGCGTCGGGCTTGTCGCTCTGCCCGGTGCCGCGATTGTCGAATGTGATTACGCGAAACGCGCGCGCGAGTTCGGTTATAAGCTCCGGATCCCACACCGCCGAACTGGCGCCAAGGCCCATGATCATCAGCAGCGGCTCACCTTTCCCCGCTATGTCGTAGTTGAGATTCACTTCGCCGACTTGAACCTTTGGCATTTCGAATTTCCTCTTCGACGGCGCCAACGGCCGCCCGATTTATTTGTTGGTGCAGAATCCCTGCTTCTTCATGTAATCGACGGAATTACCGGTCAGCGGCGACTCCGCCGTCGCATCCGCCCGATAGACCGAGCTGTGTTGCGGATCGTAATAGCACATCAGCTTGATAGCCTGCCCAGCGGGAATTTGAAATTCGATCGACTCGGGCGCGTTGGGCGGTCCATACGAACTCGGCATCGCCGCCTGCTGCGACGACGCTTCCGTGGTCGTGGACCCTCCTCCCTCGGCCTGGCACATCTTGACCGCATCGATCTCGCAAAACGTGGTCGTAGCTGGAAAGATCTGCATGTTTGCCAGGTCCATCCCCGGCGGCTGCTGCGGCTTGCTCGAGCACGACGTTGTGCAAGTCGCGATCGCCGCCAGGATCGCGACAGCTCCGATTCCGGCAAGTCTCGATATGTAGGGCTCTCTCATCGTATTCGCTCTCATTCAGGCTGCGGTCGAAGTATCCGCGCTTACGTCAGTCACGCCACGTCCCGCGATTTCAGCTTTGCGACACCGGAGTATAAGTTCGCTGCGCGCGATGTAGGCCGTCTCCTCGATCGCGATTCCATAGCGCGAAAGAATCTCGCGCAGCCGCTCGAGCGTGTAATGCGTGATGTGCTCGTCCTTGTATCCACCGGGCATCAGGAAGCCGTAAATCGGTTCGATAATCCGCCATCCGATCGTCGCGTAGTCGGGCGTCCCGAGTATCAGCATGCCACCGGGCCTCAGCACCCTGCACATTTCGCTGAAAATGGACTCGTCGTACGGAATATGTTCGATAACCTGAGAGCTGATCACGCAGTCGAAAGAATCGGTCTTGAAGGGGAGCGCAAAGGCGGAGGCGTTGACCAGCGGAATCTCGTGACGCCGAAGAAATCGAAGCTTGGCGTAGTTGTGGTCCATCCCGATCGCGTTGTTCAGGCTCTGCACGATCAGGCTGGAACCGCATCCGGCGTCGAGCACGCGGCCCGCGCCGCGCGCCCACAGGACTGTGATGTGATGCCGGCGCCGCTGCCAGTAGCGCTGTGGCGGAATCAGGCTGTAGAAAGCGCGCTGGTCATAGTCGGCGGACTTCAGCGAGTTGCGGATTTTCCATAGCGGGATCGAGGAACGCAGTATCATCCATCCAAAGCTGACGAGCTTCGCGTGCGAGCGGCCCGCGCCGCGCGGAAAATACGTGAATGGAACTTCGACGACGCTGAATCCGCTGGCGTAGGCTTTGACCAGGATTTCCTCGAGTACCTCAAAGTTCGTCGCCGCGAGTTCGAGATTCGCCAACACGTCGCGCCGGTACAAGCGATATCCGCTCGACATGTCGCGTACCGGCATCGAGAGCATGCGTCGCAGCACCACGTTCAGCATCCAACTCGTTGCGCGGCGCACGAAGCCCGAATAGGCGACGCCGCCTAGTGCGTAGCGCGACGCGATCACGATGTCGGCATGCGTTCGGGCACGCCACATCTTGACGATGAAATCGGGGTCGTGCGACTGGTCGGCGTCGAGCGTAAGCACATAGTCGCCGCGAGCCTCGGCAAAGCCAGTCTCCATCGCGCCCGCGTAACCGCGCCGGCGTTCCGCGACGACTCTCGCGCCCAGAGCCTCGGCTGTTTCCCGAGTACCGTCACTCGACCCGCCGTCCACCACCACTATCTCGTGGGTAAGCCGTTCGCGGTCGAGCAACGCGGTCAGCCTGGGAATCAAAACCCGCAGGTTCTCGGCCTCGTTCACAACCGGCAAAATTACGGAAACGTCCATTCGGGCTCAGTTTCCTTTATGCCCCAACGAAGGAAAAGGGAATATGCAGGTTGTTGACGAAACATAGTTCGGCAGACCGCCCCGGCTTGCCCACGAACGTCGCGCGCCGTAGCTTCTGGTGTAGTCTTTCGAGGTGGATGGCGATGGGCGTGCGGGAAATTTCAATATCGAAGACTGTTGCGTTCGCGGCAATCGCAGTTCTGGCTGCGGGTTCCAGTCCGAGCTTTGCCCGGGTGATTCACCGCCATCCGACCGCGTCGAACCATGCCGCCGAAGAAGCACCCGCAGTTCCGCTGACCTCAATTCACGTGCTCGGAGACCGCCCGGCGCCGTTCGCGCTCGACGCAAGGGCCGCGGTTATGATCGACGCCGACACCGGCGCGGTGCTCTACGCGTACAACGAACATCAGAAAATGCAGCCCGCGAGCCTCGCCAAGATCATGACGTTCTACCTCACGCTCGACGCGATGGGCGCGGGCAAGCTCGTGCCGGCCACCGACGTCACGATCAGCGAGAAGGCGTGGCGGCTCTCGATGGACGACACCGTCTCCCGGATGTTTCTCAGCGTGGGACAAAAGGTCCCAGTGAACGATCTCCTCTACGGCTTGATGGTGTCGTCGGGCAACGACGCGGCAGTGGCGCTCGCGGAATATATCGGCGGCAGTACCGACGCCTTCACCCAGATGATGAACGACAAGGCGAAGGAAATCGGGCTCAAGGAAACTCACTTCGACAATCCCGACGGCTTGCCCGAAGAAGGCGAGTTCACCACCGCGGCCGACATGGTGGCGCTTGCGCACTCGCTCGTGAATCATCATCCGGAAGCGCTCAAATACACATCGGCAAAGGAATTCGCGTTCGACAAGATCAAGCAGCCCAACTTCAACACGCTGCTGTTCTACGACAAGCGCGTCAACGGGATTAAGACCGGCCACGTCGACGAGGCCGGCTATCACCTGGTCGCGTCAGCGTCGTCGGACGGGATGAATCTTCTGTCGGCCGTGATGGGTGCGCCCAGCTCGGAACGACGCCGCACTGAAACTGAAAAATTAATCGACTGGGCGTTTCGTACTTTTGTCAGCTACCGGCCCGATCTGAAAAAAGCGATGCCCGCGAAAATACCGGTGCACGACGGCGTCGCCGATACGGTCGCGATCGGCCCCGACGGCGCCGCAGTCTTCACGCTCGGACGCGGCGAAGAAACCAGGGTGACCGTGCAATTCGAGCCGTCGGTACGGTACCTGGTGGCCCCCGTTCATCCCGGCGATCAGGTTGGCAATCTCACGGTTCTGCTCGCGGGCAAGCCGCAATCGACGATTCCGATCGTCGCCAAGGCAGAAGTGGCTCGCGCTGGATTCTTCGGCCGCCTGCGTCAAAAGATCGGCCGCATGCTGTAGGCGCGACGCTTTACGCTTCTAATTCTTCGAGCAGCGCCTTCGCCTCGCGCAGATCGCTCGTACCGAACCCCTCGGTGAATTGCGCGAACGCCGGCGCCAGTGTCGCGCGAGCCTCATCGCGCCTGTCGGTGCGCGCCAGCAGCCTTGCCAGGCTGGTCGCGGCGCGGATTCCCCACCAACGCGCCTGCTGGCGTGACGCAATCTCGATCGCGCGCCGGTAGCATCGCTCGGCCTCGGCGGCGCCGTCGGGAAGCAGAATCATCGTCTCGCCGCGAAGCCGGTGGACCTCAACTTCCAGCAGGCGATGGTCCTTTTCCTCGATCCGTTGCGCAACCTGGTCGAGAGCTCGCAGACTTTCATCCGCATTCTTCATTCCAAGGTAGACTTCCGCCAGCAGGACAAATGAGAACGAGTAGATCAGGTCGGAGCCGCTGGCGGCGAGGATCTCCACCGACTCTTTCAGCATCGCGAGTCCCGACATCATCATGGCTTCGTCGCCCCGAAATCGGCCCTCGCCGGCAATCGTGCACGCCAGGCACATCTTTCCCGCCGCCAGCCAGAACGGCAGTCCGTTCTCTCGCGACAGTTCGATCAGGGCCTCGGAGCGGGGCCGTATGTCGTCATACTCGCGCCGGAAATGCATCAGCACGATCGCGTACAGGTTGGCGAACGCGACGCTGAAGGGACGGCGAAGCTGCATGGCCATCTCGTTCGCCTGATCCATCCGCCGTTTCGCCTGCTCGGGAAATCCGTTCATGTGAAGCGCCCATGCAAGATTGCAGCGTGACGGCGTGACCGGGATCTGCATCATCGGCAGGTAGAGCTGAGGGTCGCGGTCGAAGAGCTGGGCTGAAATCTCCAGGTGTTCGCGCGCGGCGGGAAACTCGCCCATCCAGAGCTGCGACGCCCCCATCGCGTTGTGCGCGACCGCCGTCGAGAGATCGGTTTCCATGCGCCACGCCATCACGAGCAATCGCTCCGCCAGCAGGCGGCTCTCGCGCATTTGTCCGTTGGCATGATTGAAGCTCCACAGCGCCGCCATCACGCCGAAGATCTCGGGCGTCTCACCGGCTCGGCGGCAAAGTTCCTGCGCGCGCTCGACGTTGGTCGCCAGCTCCGGCGACGAAAATCCCTGCACCGCAACGATCAGCGGCCCCAGCATCATCTGGATCTTCAGCTCTTTCTGATCGCGCTCGCGCGATTCCGGCGTCGTGTCGATCAAGCGCAATGCCTCGCGCGCGTACCCGATCGCGTCGTTATACGCCGATCGCGCCCCCGCCTGCTCGGCCGCGCGCCGCAGATATTCGATCGCCTTCGACGCGTTGGCACTGCGGCTATAGTGATGCGCCAGCTCAGCCACATGATCGTCCAGCGTCGCCGCGAAGATCTCCTCGAGCGAATTCGCCGCGCGCTCGTGAATCGTCCTGCGCCGCTCCATCAGCACCGAGTCGTAAGCGACTTCCTGCGTCAGCGCATGCTTGAAGGTGTACTCGTTTTCGGGAAACGCCGGCTGCTCGTAGATGAACTCGGCGATCTGCAGGTTCGACAGCATCGGCGCAAGCTCATCGTCGGGCTTGCCAACCACCCGCCGCACCAGCCCGAGTGGAAATTCCTTGCCGATCACCGCGAGCGATTGCAGCAAGTCTTTGTCCGCCGCGCCGAGCTTGTCGATTCGCGCGGCCAGGATACCCTTGACGGTCGACGGTATCTGGATCGACGTGAGCGGCTTGGCGAGCGACACGACACCGTTGCGCACCAGCACGCCCTGGTCGAACAGCACCTGCACCATCTCTTCCATGAAAAATGGATTGCCCTGCGTGCGCTCGATGATCATCGACTTTAGGGGATCGAGCGCGGCCTCATCGCCCAGCATCGCCGATAGCAGCTCGGCGGCATTCTCAGGTCCGAGCGGATCGAGCCGCAACTACGTGTAGAAACTTTTGTTGCCCCAGTTGTGCCGATACTCTGGCCGATAGTTGACCATCATCAGGATTTGCGCGGTGCCAATCGAGTCGGCCATCAGGTTCAGCAGCGCTTCGGACTCCGCGTCGATCCAGTGAAGGTCCTCGAAGATGAGAATCAGCGGCTGATTCAGGCTCTCGCGAACGATGAGACTCTTGACCGCCTCGCGAGTGCGCCGGCGCCGAATCGAAGGATCCATCTCGTCCAGCCGGGCGTCGCCTGCCGGAATTCCGAGCAGCGCGAACAGATGCGGCAGCGTATCTTCGAGCGCGCGATCCAGCGCCAGCACTTTGCCGGTGACCTTCTCGCGCCGCGTGCGCTCATCGTCGCGATCGGCAATTCGAAAATAGCTCTTGAGCAGATCGACCACCGGCAGGTACGCCGACGCCTTGCCATGCGAGAACGAAAACGCTTCGAGCACCAGGGTCTCGCCCTGCGATCGCATTTTGAATTCGTAGAACAATCGCGACTTGCCGATTCCAGCCTCGGCCATCGCAGCGACGATCTGACCGTGCCCGCCGCGAGCGAGCTTGAGCGCGTTGTCGAGCTGCTCCAGCTCGGCGCGCCGGCCCACGAACTTCGACAACCCGCGCGACGCCGACATCTGCAGGCGCGTCCGCAGCGGACCGATTCCCATCACCTGGTACACGTTGATCGGATCGCTGACGCCTTTGATTCGCGTCGCACCCAGCGGCTTCAAGTCGAAATAGCCCGCCGTGAGTTTCTGCGTCTGCTCGGTAATGACGATCGAACCCGTCGGCGCGAGCGTCTGCATCCGCGCCGCCAGGTTAATCGAGTGCCCAATCGGCGTGTATTCGGTGTGCGCGTCGTCTGTTCGAATCGAGCGCACCACCACCTCTCCGGTGTTGAGTCCGACCCGAATTTCGACCGGCGGATTACCCGCCGCGCGCAGGCCCGCCGAGTAGCGCGCCATGTCCTCCTGCACCCGCAGCGCAGCGTAGAGTCCGCGCTGTGCATGGTCTTCATGCGCGACCGGCGCGCCGAACAGCGCGAAGATCCCGTCGCCGGTGGACTGCACGATGTACCCGTCGTAGCGATGCATCGCGTCGATCATCAGCTTCAGCGCCGGATCGATAATCGCCCGAGCCTCTTCGGGATCGAGATCTTCCATAAGATCCATCGACCCCTTGATGTCGGCGAACAGCGCGGTTACGGTCTTGCGCTCGCCGCCGGACTCGTCCGAAGCCGGCGCCTCGAGCCGGACCCGGACTGCGGGCTCGCGAGTCGCGGATTCTGCCGCGGCAGAAGCTTTCGCGCTAGCGACGGCTTCCCGAGCCACCGTCAGCGCCGCGCCGCATTTGCCGCAAAACTTGAACTCAGGCGGATTTTCCAACCCGCACCGCGAACATCGGTTCCGCAACGCAGCCCCGCAACTGCCGCAGAACTTCATCCCGCCCGGATTATCCGTCCCGCAACTAGAGCATCGCATCGCGATGAGTTTATCCCGCCAACAAGGCTCCGTCCTAGCCAATCAAACCAAGCGCGCCTTTTTCTGTCTCCTCTCCCTGTTAGGGAGAGGATGAGGTGAGGGTCCCTTTACAGCGCGCTCTTTCGCGCGCGATTCAAGAGTCTGCCTCTGCCAGATAGTTGGTGCCGTCGTCGAGCAAAGCACCGGTTTTCTGTGAGGGACGAATTTTTCAGCCTGACGCCGGCGCCTCACGCGTGCTACCCTATCGCATGATCAACACACAGGATGCTCCCAACTTGCCTGACTCGAGACCGCGCGATGTGGAATTACTTCATTAGGACGGTTGGCGGGCGGCGAGCGATCCTGTTCGGCGCTGTTCTCTTTGCGGCAGTAGCGGTCGAGTTGCATAGCGCAGAGGGTCAGACTCAGCCATCGGCACCTGACTCTCTCAAGCCGCCCACGGGCGAACACCTGCTGGTGCATGCGCATGCATCGGGGCAACAAATTTACACCTGCGATGGATCAAAATGGATTCTCAGCGGACCCGATGCCCAGCTCTTTGATGAAGCCGGACGAAACGTCGGGTCTCACTTCGCCGGGCCAACCTGGCAATGGTCGGACGGCAGCCGGGTAACCGCGAGACCTATAGCCAGTGCTACCCCCGATCCGGAATCGATTCCGTGGCTACTTTTGACCGCGACCGGTCACACGGGCGACGGCGCGATGAAGAATGTTTCCAGCATCCAGCGCCTGCAGACGAAAGGCGGTAAAGCTCCCGCTAACGGCTGTGAAGAATCGCACAAAGGTGCTCAGGCGCGAGTCTCTTATGCAGCCGATTATTTTTTCTACGTGCCCTGATACAGCGAGAGGAGACAGAGGGTTACCACTTCAGCCCCATCGCCTCCGTGAGGAACTTCATGAACGGCACCGACGACGCGCATGCGCCCGAAAACAAATCCATGAACTCCGCCGAGCAAACTTCCTTGAGTGTGAACTGCGTGCCACCGACGAAATCCTTGCGCTTGAGATCCTCGATCATCGGATGCTCAGGATCGTAGCCCTTCGGCGGACGCGACAGTGTGTCGCCCATCATCTCGAATCGCGCCTTGAACTTTCGATCGTTGATTGCGCTCCTCCATTTCGAAGGCCGCGCTGCGATCGCGTCGCGAATTTTGGCGACCGTGTCCGCCCGCGGATGCCAAACGCCGACACCCGCGAAAGCTTCCGCCGGCGACAACGACAGGTAGAACGACGGCGAGTTGAAGTGCGCGCCGTCGCGATGACCGAACGCTGCAGACACGTTGGTGTGATACGGCGTCTTGTCGCGCGAGAAGCGCAGGTTGCGGTAGATGCGCATCATCGAGCCGCCGGTCGGGCGTGGATCGGCGACGAAGCGCGGGCTGATCTTTCGCAGGCGCGGCGCGAAATCCGCGATGAATGCGAGCATCGGCTCGCGCACGTCGCGCTCGTAGCGCTCTTTGTTCGGCACGAACCAGTCGCGATTGTTGTTGCGGCTCAGTTCCTCGAGGAATTCGAAAAATCGCGGAGTGAAGTACCGCCGTGCCATCGCGCTCTCGTCACGCCTGGATAAATTCGTTGAGAACTTTGAAGAAGCGATCCGGCTGGTCGCGATGCGCTCCGTGACCGGCGTTCTCGAAAACCTCGAGGCGCGCAAGACCCGGCGTCATCGCCGCCGCGATGTCCTTGGCGTCGGCAACCGGAGTGATCGGGTCGAGCTCGCCCGCCGCGATCAACGTCGGGCATTTTATCCGCCCAAGGTCGTGCAGAAAGTTGAAGGTGTGCGATTCGTGCTTGAAAAATTCGACGGTCAGATCGAAATTGGTCACCGCGCGCTTGGTGAACTCAGGTCCCATCGGAGTTCTGGTGTACACCGGGAAGCATTTGTTTTGAAAATCCGGCATCGTCTCCGGCCCGGGATTCTCGAAAAATCGCAACGCCGCTTCGCGCACCTCCGCCCCACCCAGCCGCTCGAACATGTTGAGCGATCGATCCTGGCGGATTTGCGCCGCCGTGCTGCTGAGCACGAGCTTGGCCGGATGATCGGGATGGCGCGTCGCGTACGACATCGCCACCATGCCGCCGAACGAGATGCCCATCACGATCGGCCGCTCGATCTCCAACGCCTCGCAAAACGATCGCACGTCGTCGCCCCACTGCGGGAGATTCCATTTGGCCGGATCGCCGCGATCACTGCGGCCGTTGCCGCGATGATCGACATAAACGACCTGCGCGATTTCCGTCAATCGAGAGAAGTCGGGCTTGAAGTTCGAGTGATCGAAGCCGGGTCCACCGTGAAGCAGGACAACCGTCGGCACCTCGCGCATCGTCGCGCCGTCAGGCCGCAACTTCGCCCCTTCAACATCGAAGAACAGGCGAACATCGCCGATTTTTACACGCATTAAAGGTGATTACTAACGCGAAAGCACGCGTCATGCAAACCAGCCCTGAACGCTCGCGCTAAACCATTGTGATGAGCGCTCGTTCAGGAATTCGCAAACAGCTATCGCTCGATGCGCAAGTGAAAGATACCATCGCGTGCCGTCACTTCGAGCATCACGTAACCCTCGGCCTCGACGGCGCCCGGGATGTCGCGAGCGCCGCGCGGATCGTCGAGCGTCAGCTCGAGCACATCGCCACGCGTCATCTGCTCCAGCCGCACTTTCGCGCGCGCCCAGTTGAGCGGACACTTGACCCCGCGCAGGTCGAGGCGAACTGTTTTGCGCGCGTCCATCCTTCCATGATTCTTACCACACCCGGCGACCGTGAATCCGCCGCGCGAAATCGCTACGCTGGACCGATGTTCCTGGAAAGTCCCGAGCTCTACGACGCCATCTATCACTTCAAAAACTACGTGCGCGAGTGCGAGATCCTGCGCGCCGTGATCGCGGTAGCCTCGCCGGGAGCGCGCACAGTTCTCGACGTCGCATGCGGCACCGGCGAGCACGATAAATTTTTGAAGCAGCACTACGCGGTCGACGGTATCGATCTCAACGAGAATTATCTGCGAGCCGCGCGCGTGAAGAATCCTGCCGGCAAGTACACTCGCGCCGACATGACCAACTTCGATCTGTCGACAACTTACGACGCAGTGACCTGCCTGTTCAGCGCAATCGGCTACGTACGCACGGTCGATCGCATGAATCGCGCGGTCGCTTGCATGGCGCGTCACGTAAAACCTGGCGGCGCGCTGATCGTCGAGCCCTGGCTGACTCCAGACGATTGGAAACCCGGCGGGACCTTCATTCATGCCGGCGAGATCGGCACCGACAAGGTCTGCCGCATGAGCCACAGCGGCCAGGAAGGCAACCTGTCCGTCTTGTCGCTGCACTATCTAAGGGGCACGTCCACTGGCGTCGAGCACTACAGCGAGCGCCTCGAGCTCGGATTGTTCACGCGCGACGAGATGACGCATGCATTCGAGTCGGCAAACATGGACGTGCGCTACGACACCGAAGGCCTGATGGGCCGCGGCTTATACATCGCACACCCGCGCTCATGATAGCGACCTTGCGCACGTACATCTCGGACCGTAGAAAGAACCGGGATTCTTCGCTTCACTCGGAATGACACAAAACTGAAAGACACAGGAAAGAGAACCTGAGAGCAAAATGACGTCCTCGCCATTTTGCGATTAGTACTGGGTGCAGGGGTCACCCCTACCCAGGGAGGTGCGGAACCCACGGCGGGTTCCGCATTTAATTAAGAGATTCGCGTTGCCGTCAGCTCGCGAACCTCTCGGTCGCGCGTTTCAGAATCGAGCGCATTGCGTCGAGGCTCTGGGCTCCCACCAGCGGATATTCGCCGATGAAAAACGTCGGCACGCCACTGACTCCACGCTGATGCGCCGCCAACGAATTGTTCTTCAGCTTCATTTCGTACTTGGGCGATTTTATCGCGTCCGCCACCTCGCCCTCGTCGAGTCCCACTTCTGCCGCGAGCTTTGCGACCGTCGCAGCGTCGCCGATGTTCACGCCGTCGTTGAAGTACGCGCGATAGATTCGCTCTTCCAGCGCTTCGTCGCGGCCCGACTCGCGCGCAAACTCGGTGGCCGCCAGCGCAGCGCGCGAGTTGGTCAGCACGGTTGGCGCTTTCATCGTGAATCCTACCGCCTCAGCCATCGCGTTGATCCGCTCCCAGAGCGCGACTTCGCGAGGCCGAGTCTCCCAGCCCGTGCACCTTCTCGGCGGGAATTCCTTCGGCCGGCCAGTCGGGATGAATCTGAAAGCCGCGCCATTCGAGCTCAAGATCGAACTCGGGCTTCAGCTTTCGAATCGTTTCAAAGCCGACGTAGCAGAACGGACAGATGTAGTCCGAGAACATCACGATCTTCATCGCCATTTCACGACTCCCATTCCGTCAATATAAGGCCTGCCAGCGACCGCCGTCAAAAGCATGGCTTCAACGGCGTCATTTTCGCTGCGTCGCAGCTATGTTATTGAGCTAGCAAAATTGTGTGCGTCGCGTCCGATTGAAGTGAAAAACTAGAGATGTGCGGCGCTCGATCGAGGTGATGCCATGATTCTCGACTCTCTCAAGCTCGACGGTAAAGTCGCAATTATCACCGGCGCCGGTCGCGGTCTGGGCCGTGCGATGGCGGTGAAGCTTGCCGAGGCGGGCGCCGATATCGTAGCCGCGGCGCGCACTCAATCGCAGCTCGACGAAACCGCCGAGGCAGTCAAACAAACCGGCCGCAAATGCCTGATCGTGCCGACCGACGTCACCATCTCCGCGCAGGTGAACTCGCTCGCCGAAGCCACGCTGAAGGAGTTCGGCAAGATCGACATCCTGATCAACAACGCCGGCGGTGGCGATGGCGGCGCCGGCAAGCAGCTTCCCGAAATCACCGACGAGGAATGGCGCCGCGGTATCGACACCAACCTCAGCAGCCAGTTCTACGGATGCCGCGCAGTGGCCCCGCAGATGGTCAAGCAGAACCGCGGCAAGATTATCAACGTCGCGTCGGGCTACGGGCTCCGCGGCGGCAAGCACAACTTCATGTACGCCTGCGCCAAGGGCGGCACGATCCAGTTGACGCGCTCGATGGCGCTGACGTACGCGCAGTTCAACATCCAGACCAACTGCATCGTCCCCGGCATCTTCCCGCACAACGAAGCGATGATGCAGTTTTTCAAGGGCGGCAAATTCATTCCGATCGGCCGCGTCGGCGAAGATAGCGAGCTCGGTCCGCTTGCGGTGTTCCTCGCCTCCGACGCGTCGAATCACGTCAACGGCGAACTGATTGCGATCGACGGCGGCGGCCTCGCCGGCGGTATCGCGCCGACTGGTGTGTCGCCTGTGAGTTCGCAGTAGATGAATTGAAGAATTGAACCCTGAAAAACCCCCCTGGAGCAGACATGGCCTCGTCAGAAGCTTCCAAAGATTTCTCGCTCGAAGGCAAAGGCGCGCTGGTCGTCGGCGCCGAACATTCCGTCGGCCGCGCGGCTGCCGTCACTCTGGCCGAGGCCGGCGCAAAAATCGTCATCGCCTCGCAGGAGCCCGGCACCGACAAGCAGCTCAAGGAAGTCGCCAAGCTGGTGAGTGCCGCCGGCACCAAGCCGGTGATTCGCGTGCAGGACGCAGCGTCGCGCGCCGACGTGTCCGCCACCGCCGACCTGGCCGCCAAGGAGCTCGGCGGATTGCACATCCTCGTGAATGCGCTCGACACGCCTTACTACGGACCTGCCGAAGCCGGCGACGACACCGCCTTCGACAAGATCATCGAGAACAATTTCAAGACTGTCTGGATGTCGTGCCAGGAAGGCGCGCGCGTGATGCTGACCCGCGGCGGCGGCGTCATCGTCAACATGACTTCGGTGCTCGCCGAACGTGGCGTCCCCAACGCGGCGCTCTACTGCGCGGCGAAGGCTGCAGTCCTGAACCTGACCCGTGCGCTCGCGCTCGAATGGGCGCGCAAGGGAATTCGCGTCAACGCGATCGAGGCCGGATGGCTCGACGACGAATCGAGTCCCGCCAACAAAGACGACGAGTTCAGCAAGACTCTCCTCAAGTACCTGCCGTACAATCGTCTCGTGAAGCCCGACGAGCTCGGCGGCGCCCTGCTCTACCTGGTGTCGCCCGCGGCCGGCTTCGTGACGGGAGAATCCATCGCAGTGGACGGCGGCCTCCGCGACCGCGTATGAGATTTCGCGCTACCGCTCGGCGACGGTGAACATGTAATCGCCGCCGTCGTACGCGAATTTGCGCATCACATCCCTGATACGTCCCGATTCAATGTCGTCGGCGATGCGCTGCACTCCGCGCGCGATTTCATCTTGATCCGGAGCGTCGGCGAAACTCGAGATGCCGCTTCGGATGCTGGGGTCGAGGTACCTTTGTGGCTGCAGCTTGCCGCAACAGAGAAAAAAATCTTTCAGGTCCGGAGTGACGTCGTATTTCTCCTCGCATGCGATTCGGAAGCCCGCTGACTCGAGCACATCGACCGTCACGAATCGCAGGTACGGCGCCGTCGCCTTTTCCATCATGCGCGGGAAATAATCGTTCAGCCAGTAATGACGCATCTGCTCGGCGGTGCCGTTGAGAATCACGAAGCGCGAGCCCGGCTTCAGCACGCGACGAACTTCCCTGAACGCCCCGACCGGGTCCGTCATATGATGATGCACGAAGGTGCAGGTCGCGCCGTCGAAGCTGCCCGATGCAAACGGGATCGCCTCGGCGCGCCCGTTGGTCCATGCGATCGCCGGCCCTTTCTCCTTCGCCCGCTTAAGCATCGTCGCCGAAAGTTCGAGTCCGCGAATCGGCACGCCCGCCTGACGCATGGCGATCGTGTAATTCCCGGTCCCCGATCCGATGTCGAGGTAACGGCTGCTCGCGCGCGGTCGCAGATGATGCATCAGTCGCGACAGCAGGTACGGATCGGCTTGCCGGGTCGTGTCGTAACCAACTCCAATCCGGTCGTACAACGGCATCGCGGCTACATCTGCTCTCCGCCGACCGTCAGAATCAGCGCGCTCTCCTCGACCGCTTCGACTGAGTGCTCGATTCCGCGATCCAGCGCCACCAGCATCGACGCCGTCAGCACCTGCGTCTTGCCCTTCGCGATAAAATTGATCCGGCCCTCGATCACCTGCACCGAGATCGGCGCCCGCGTGTGATGCTCCTGCAGCTTCGCGCCCTTCTTGAGCACCATCAGGGCCACGTTGATCCCGTCGCCCTTGACCAGCGAGCTGCCATGACGGTCGCCGCCGGCCCACGCCGGCTCGCTCTTGAGCCGCGCAATCTCCGCTTTGAGGTCGACGGCGACTAGTCCGCTTTGAGCTAGAAAATTTTCGTTGTGAGGATGCCGCGCGCGATGTGTAGCCTGGTCGGCCTGCCGCGCGCGATCCGAGTCTTTGGTTTTCTCCGCCATGGAAGCCCTCCGCAATCGACGTGCTACCCGTAATTCTTTCCTCAGCCGCAAATCCGCGCAATCACCCGCACAGCGACGATGCGCCCTTTCGCCCCGTTTAAACTTTTTCGGTATAGACACTGGGTGCAGGGCTCAGCCCTGCCGACCACCGCGCAGGTGATTAAATCCTCTTCCTTTCGCCGCTCTTCTCTCTTCAGTAGGATCGCATTTTAATGAGCAAGACTGCAGCCCCATCTGCCAACCAGACTATCGCGTACTCGAACTTCACTTCCGTCGTCACTGGCGAGGGCGACTGGATGCTCGCGGGTTTCCCCCTGCCCGACGGCGGCTTCTGGCAGTATCGCGAGCCCGACGCCGTCGTCATCGTGCAGGACGGCTTCCTTCGCGTCGCCGCCGTCCCCTACACCCGCGGTCACGACACCATCCAGTTTCTCGACAACGCCAAGCACATGTACTTCAGCACGCGCACCTTCGCATGCCCCGACGGCGGCACGATCGCGTTTTCGATCGACCTCGCCGCCACCATCGTCTCCGGCGCACCCGGCGATCTCTACGACGGCTTCGTGTCGTTCAACGTGCTCGATTTCTCGACCGGCGCCGCGCTCGATTTCTTCGTCGGCAACGAAACGATCGCGACGGTCTACGGCAAGCTGCCATTCCCGGGTGTGCCGCTCGTCGATCCCGCGCACGGCCCGCGCCACTTCTGCCTGTTCGACGAAATTCGCGACGCGACCGCGCCCGGCCAGCTCCATCATTTTGAAATCGCGTACGATTCCGCCGCCGACCGCGTGACCTTCTCTGTTGACGGCGCGCAGGTCCGCCAGTATTCCAACGTCCCGTTCAAGCTCGGTCCGTGCACGCTCGCGCTCGGCCTGATGAGCGAGAAAGACATCGTGCCCGGCAAGGGCAGCGCCTCATGCCACGGCCAGGGCGCCGTCGGCAAATGGGGCAACATCCGCATCACAACCACCGCGCGCTAAGTGCGCTGACGCGGAGGTACTCAAAATGGATTTTTCCGGCTTTGGGCACATCACGCTGACGGTCAGCAACTTCGACGAATGCGTAAAGTTCTACGACCGCCTGATGACGCACATCGGGATGCGCCGGTACGTCGAATTTCCGCTGGTCGTCGGATGGTACGCGGACGAATACATGTTCGTCATCATTCACGGCGCGCAAGCGGGCGACCGATTCTCGCAGTTCCGCACCGGATTGCATCACCTGTCATTCCGCGCACGCAGCCGCGAAGAAGTGGATTCGTGCTACGCGATGCTCCAGGAGATCGGCGCCAAGATCACATCTCCCGCCGAGCCCGGTCCGTTCTGGCCCGGCTACTATTCGATGGTCTGTGAAGATCCCGACGGCACCCGAATCGAAATGAACTACATTCCTGCCGAGGGATGGAAAGCAGTCGGCGCCGCCGCCGACGCAATCGCGCGCGCCAAAACTACATCGTAAGAAGAAACGAAACGCCGCGAAAAAAGTTCTCACGTTCATTGAAAGAATGGTGCGAGCATCCTGAGCAGCGCTGAGGTGAAGTCGCGCGCGGCGCGCACCCGATGGTCAGAGGTCGCGCAGACCAGGGCCGCCTCGCTGACCGCACCGGCGATCAGCTTGCCTATCGCTGCCATCTCGCGCGCCGACACGCGTGCGTCGATCGGCGCCTCCATCACGCCGCCGAAGTAGCGCGCGTCGATCTCGCGCCACTTCTCCCAACCGAGCACGGCGGGTCCGTCGATCAGCAGCACCTGGCGGAACTTATTGCCGGCGATAGAGGTGAGATACTTGAGCGTCCCCCGCTCAAAGCGGTCGAGGGTGCTCTTGCCGGCAGCCGCGGTTGCCGCGACCTCCGCGGCCAGCGCGCCGGTCATCTGCTCGAAGACACGCTGGAAGATCTGCTCCTTGGACTCGAAGTGATGATAGACGGCGCCCTTGGCCACGCCGGCGCGGCTGGCGATATCGTCGATGCTGGTAGCGGCGAAACCGCGCGCGGTGAAGAGTTCGCTGGCCGCGCGGATAATAGTGGCGATGGTGGCGGCGCGCCGCTGGGCCTGGCTGGTCATCTTCTCTCCCTATCCGGTTGACAAACAGACTCAGAGTCGGTAAATCCCTACTTACAGACCGTGGGTCGGTAACTTCGGGAGACTATCACAATGGAAACCCTTTCCTCGACACTGTGCTTCACGGGCGCGCTGCTCTTTATGCTCGGTCTGCTCACCGGCTTCGCCATCCCGAGGTTCCGCAGCCCGCGCATAGGGCTGTCGGCGCATCTGGCGGCGATCGAAAGCGGCCTCGCTCTGATCGCCTTCGGGTTGCTGCTTCCGCATCTGGCGATCTCGACCGGATGGGGCGGCGCCATCGGCCATTCGCTGTGGATCGCGCTCTACGTGCAGTGGGTCGGGCTGCTGTTCGCAGCGGTGTATGGCACCGGCAAGGTGTTCCCGATCGCCGGCGCAGGACTGGCGGCGAAAGCGTGGCAGGAAACCACCGCGACCATCCTGATCTCGATTGGCGCGCTGGGCAGCGCTGGCGCAGTCCTGGCCCTGCTTTCACAATGGCGCTGGGTCTCCTGACGCCGGCGAACCGACGTCAGACCCACGGAAGGCAACCGCAATTTCTCTGTGCTGACGTCATGCTCCAGTTGCTGAATGCACACGTCTGTTTCCGTGCTTCAGCAGCCTACCATCGCTTACCGAAGATGTCGGCTTCTTTCAGGAAGTTGCCGGCCATCTGTCTACTCGCGTAATCTCGCAGTCATGCTGACAGGTTGGCGCTGTGGAGTTGCCGCAGCAATGCTCGCAATCGCTGGATGCGCATCGTCAACTCAGCCGCGCGCCGTCGCACCGACTCCCGAGCAGATCAGCGCGCCGCTCAACGTCTGTGCACCAACTGACACGCCGCCGCAGGACGTTGCGTCGCAGGAGGGCTACCTTCAATACTCCGTCATCGTGATCGACGCCACTGGGAATCCAGCGCGCGATCTGAAGCAGTCGGATTTCACAGCATACGCCGGTGGTCAATCGTGACCGATCAAATATTTTCGCGAGGGCAAGGGCGACGTTCCACAATCGATCGTGGTCGTTGTGGACGAGTCCGGCAGCATGGTGAACAAGCTGGTCGTACGAGATCCGGCCGCCCTGCAGACCGTGCGTCAGCAGATCGCAGACGCGATAATGAAATTGAACAAGTGCGACGAGGTCGCGGCGATTGCTGTAGGAGGCCACCCTTTAGGCGATCCTGATGATAGAGACCGCGGCATCAGGGTGATTCAGCCATTCACAACTGATCACGCGTTGGCTGTAAGCCGGATACCTCAGCAAATCCCATACGGTCAGACGCCGCTCTATGACGGCATCAATCGAGGGCTAGAAGTGATCGAGTCATCGCACTACCCGAATCGCGAAATGATTGTAGTGACGGATGGACTGGACAACACCAGCAGAACTGAATCGGACGAAGTGATCGCCCGAGCCAAGAAGGACGGCGTTGCAATCTACGCGATAGGCCTCGGCGACTTGAATGCGCGCCAGGAACAAGGCTCCATCTCCATGAGGTCATTTGTGCTGGGCAATGACGACCCAGACGGAATGAATGAGAAAGCATTGGAAGCATTGTCCGCGCCGAGCACTGGAAGATATTTCGTCGGCTCGGAATTGGCGCAGGACAAGGGCAAGGGCTTTGTCGCCGCGGTCGAACAAGTGGCAAACACGATCGGTAACGGCTATTCGATCGGAGTGATCGCTCCATCATGGGCCGGGCAAACGATCACTATAGGCCTCGCAAATCCGGGCGCTCTTCGCGTGACCTCGCGAATGGAGTCCACGTCGACTGCCGCACCTCAATGATGCGGGTCAGCTCACTTCACGCCGGGGAAGCTTAGGGTGAAGCCACCGTCTACCATGATCGTCTGCGCGGTCAGGTAGCTGGCGGCCGGTAGGCAGATTAGGCATGCGAATGCCGCTATCTCGTCGAGGGTTGGCAGGCGCTTCAGCGCCGAGCGCTCGGCACATCGTTGCTGAAAATCTTCGTACGGGTAGCCCAGGTAGTTCGCGTAGAAGCGAGCCGAGTCGGTGTCGATGTAACCGACGTTCATCCCGTTGACCGTGATCCCGCGCGGGCCCAGCTCGAACGCGAAGTCGCGCACCATGCTCTCGAGCGCCGCCTTCGCCGCGCCAAGCACGCCGTGGCCGGGCAGATTGCGAATCGAGTCGATCCCGGAAATCATCAGCACGCGCCCGCCTTCGCCCATCACCTTGCTCGCTTCCTGCACCGCAGCAACGAATCCGTTGACGCTCAGCGCAAAGGTGCGCGCGAGATTGTGCGGCTTGGTCTCGAGCAGCGGCTTGAACGCGGTCGCCGCCGCATTCGCAATCAGAATGTCGACCCCGCCCAGCTCCGTCGCGGCCCGCGTCACCATCGCGCGCACCTGCGCCTCGTCCTCGAGGTCAGCCTTGATAAGTATCGAGCGCGGCGCGATCGCCCGGACCTCGTCGAGCGTCTTCTCGGCGCTCGCTTCATCGCGCCGATAGTTCATCGCGACCGTCGCGCCCAGCCGCGCCAGCCCAATCGAGATAGCGCGGCCAAGTCCGCGCGTCCCGCCAGTGACGAGAGCAATTTTTCCGTCTAGTTCGCGCATCACTTTTGTGAATTCAGGTTCGCGTAGAGAATTTGGCGAATGTCTTTCGCGAGCGAGGCGCCATCCGCATGCATCGCGCGGCGGTTGAAGCCCTTCAGCTCGACGCTCACCGTCATTTCGGCGTCGGAGACGTCGGCGGGCGTCGCAAACGCGACGCGCCCGCTCTCCGGCGTCCGCGTTTCTGCGATGACAGCGTCACCACGTCCATACAGCGTCACGCGCGCGCCGGCAATCGGCGGATGCTCGCCGTCGGGCAGGAAATCGTTGTCCAGCACGGTGACGCGGATGCTGCGCAGGTCGCGCGCGCGCTCGATCTCGACGCGCAAATCGCGCAGATAGATCATCGGCTCGGCAAACACGCCCTGGATTCCCATCCGCTCAGGCTCGCGCGCCGGATTCGCTTTCAAATCGACCCGCTGCGCCGCCATCCCATGGTCGGAAGTGACGACGAACAGCGTGGATTCGAGCAGGCCGCGCGCGCGGAGTATCTCGAGCACCGCACCGATTCGCTGGTCGGTGCGATACAGCGCCTCGCGCAGCCCCTCGTGATGCGGGCCGTAGTCATGGCCGGCGCCGTCGGTCAGCACGAACTCGTGCGCGACGAATACGGGCCCCTTGTCGTCACAATGGTCGAAGAGCTCGATCACTTGCGCCATCCCGCGGATGTCGACGATCTCTTCGCGCGTCATCGCAGGCATGTTGTCCGCAGCCCATCGCGGGCTCACGTCGGAAACCATCTCGGCCGTCAGCGCTTTGAGCCGCGCCTTGTCGCCGACGATCCGCCGCTCGAATACCGCGTGATCGGCGCCGCGTCCCTGCGGTTCATGGATCGACGCCGTGATCGCGGATGCGCCACCGGCGCGCTTGAAAGCTTCGTACAGCGTCTCGACGTCGTGGTTCAGATAACGTTCGGTCTCGAAGATGTTGCCCTGGATCGGCACGGTCTCGCGATGCTCGCGCAAATGGAACGTGGGATTCACGACGTCGTGATGCCCGCACCATGCACCAGTCAGAATCGTCGAGTGGCTCGGCCACGTGATGCTCGGGAAGTTGACGATCGACCCATGCGAGAGCATCGCACCGCGCTCGACGAGGCCTGCGAGATTCGGAATCGCGCGGCGGTTGTTGTCGAGCTGATAGCGCAGCTCAGAATGCGACAGTCCGTCGAGCAAAAACATATAAACGTTAGTGGGTCTGGAGTCGTTGGCGATTATTTCCTTGAGCGGCTGGCCGTCCTGGCGCTTCAGGTAAACCTCGGCGGGTGAGCCCGACGCGTCGCGGCCCCCGATTTTCGGCAGCCCTGCAAGGCGCGCGATTGTCGGGGCTACATCGACCTGCCTGGCTCCCAGCTTGAAGAGTCCACGGCGGACACCCGGGCCGCTGAACACCAACGGCGCGCGGCATTGCACGACGTCGAGCGCGCCATGCTGCCCCGGCTGGATACCGTAGGCATAGGCCTTGGGGCTGACGATCAGATCGGGAGCGCGCGGACTGTCGAAGAGCTGAGCGATTCGCTCGTACGCGCAAGGATGGCTGAGTACGTCGGGTTCGAAAAATGCGTGATTGGGATCGTCGGTGCGATTTCCGCAGCGCGCGGCGGCGTCGAGTTCCTCGTCGATGGTGGAGACGATGAACGGATCCTGGTTTGCGATCGGGTTGTTGCCGATTTGCTCGACGACCTCGAACGACAGCGCGCCGCGTTCGTCGGCGAAGCGTTTGAATCGAATCATCCCGCGCCGCGACCACACCTCATAAGCGTCGGCGCGCCAGGTGATCACGAGATCGACGTGATCGGCGGCGGGAGTCTCCGCCAGCAGCGCAAGGATCGTCGCGTCGCCGGAATCATACTGATGCGGGTCGAGTCCCTGGCCGCCGGCGCGTTCAGGTCCATGCTCGCGCAGCAGATTGGATTTGCGATTCATTTTTTACTCCGCGTCTCTCTGGTCGAAAACATTGCGCCGCGCGACATGACGCGTGCAAGCCAGTTACCGCACGCTAGGTAATGTTTCGTTAACATTCGTGATCTCATCGGCGCGATTGCGTGTGCGCGCGTATTCCCGCAATAGTGAAACCCCAAATCGGGAAAGGCAATCAGTCTATGGCGCTCAACGAAGAAACGGGATTCGAGTCACGAATTGGAAAAGGCACCAAGGCCTCGGGGAAACTCAACTTTCGCGGCCCGGTAAGAATCGACGGGGAAGCGGAAGGCGAGATCAGCGGAGATGAAATCATAATCGCGAGCGGTGCGGTGGTGAGTGCGCGGATCTCGGCAAGCAAGGTGACGATCGCGGGTGCGTTCAGCGGCGAAGTGACGGCGCGCGAACGCGTCGAGTTGATGTCGACGGCGCGAGCGCAGTGCACGATCAGCACGCCGAGCCTGGTGCTCAACGAGGGTGCGCAGTTCGACGGCGACTGCAAGATGCCGACGAAGAAGATCGCAGCGTAAAGTACGCCTCCCAACCGGCAATTCGCTTTATTTAATGTGAAACCCACCGTGGGTTTCACACTTCCTTGGGCAGGGTGACCCTGCACCCAGTATTTTAAATGGGGGAGACGAGCACGGTTTCTACGCCGCGCGAATCTCGCCGGCGTAGTACCGGTCCTGAGTCGTCGATCTCGATTTCTTCGGCGTCGCCCATCCGCGGCTCGTAGATCCACAAATGAGGATCGTTGCCGCGTTGGCGGCATGACTGTTTGCTGGTCGCGGCGACCAGGGTGTTCGGATCGATCGCTGCCACCCGCCCGGTCCATCGCGACTGCCTGCGCGCGCGAATATGCGCGATGGTCAACGCGCGAAAGACTATCAGGTCCGCATCCACTTCGCCGTAGCGTCCGAGCTTGGTGGTCAGATCGTTGCGCCCACCCATCGCGCTCACGTTGCCGCGCAAAAAATTATCGGCGGCTTCGTAGGTCGCATCGCGCGTGAAAGGACCGCGGCTGTAGCTCACGACCACGCGCCGGATTAGCCCGGCGTCGTCGAGGTCGGCTTCGACTTCATAGACGTTGGAGCCGCTTACGGGACGCCGTACGCCGCGAATCAGCCCGCCGTACAGGCTTTCAGTCTCGACGGCGATCACCTCGCCGGCGCGGCGGATGTCGTAGCGAAACTCGCCGTCGGGAATCAGCATGCTCGAAAGCTAACCGCTCGGGTCGGAGCGAACAAGTTTGCCAGCGTTGGCCAGTTGGGCCATTGTGACGATTCAAAGAACCTGTTCGCCGAGAGGAAACGCTCAGATGAACTGGCAGGAGTACTACCGATCGCGCACGATTTCTGCGGACGAGGCGGCCGCGATGGTAAAGCCGGGGATGCGGGTGGATTTCCCGCTTGCGGCGGGAACCGTGATGCAGCGCGCGTTGGCGGCGCGCGGCAAGCAGCTCGATGGGGTCGTCGATCTGCGGATGTCGTCGCCGCTGATCGATCCGGGATGGATGAATGGAGAGGTGGCGTCGCGGTTCAGGATCGAGTTCGAGCTGTTCATCGGCAACATGGGCCGTCGGGTGCATGACCGGCATGGGGCCGCGTACCTGCCCAATCTATTCTCGACCGGCTTCAAGCCGCACGACGAACGGCCGGGCGAAGACAAGCCGATAGATTTTGTTTTCGTCAACGTTACGACGCCCAACGCCAAGGGATTCGTCAGCTTCGGGCCGCATCAGTGGAACAAGCGGATGTATGCGCGCCGCGCGCGTCACGCGATCGCGGAAGTTGACGCGAGCATGACGCGGACATACGGCGACGTGTACATGCACGTCTCGGAGTTCGAGTATTTCGTCGAGGGAACTCCGCCGCCGCCCGACCTCGCGGTGATCGAGAACACGCTGGCAGCGATGGATGCCGAGAAGCGCGAAGGGATCCGCGCGGTTATCGCCGAAGTCGGAGTCGAGCGTATCTGGCCTATCGTTCAGTATCTGCAACGCACTCCACTTGCGGATTTGCGCGTGCTGCTCGGGCTTACCCCGCCGCCCGAGGAGTTCAAGGCGGTCGCTGGTTGCCTGGGCGAACTGCTCGAAGACGGCGTGACGATTCAAATCGGAGTCGGAGATCCCAGCTCGCAGATGCCGCGACTGGGTGCATTCGACGGCAAGCACGACCTGGGGCTGCATACCGAGATGGTCGCGCCGGGAATCGCGCGGCTGGTTGACGCGGGGATTATCAACGGCCGGCGCAAGACGATTCATCGCGGCAAGGCGGTCGCGGTCGCGTGGTCGGGCTCGGATCCCGACGACCTGCGGATAGTCGACGACAACCCGGCGTTCGAGATTTACGATCCCGAGTACGTGCTCAAGCTCGGGACGATAACCGCGAACTATCGCCAGACGTCGATCAACAACGCACTTAGTATCGATCTGACCGGTCAGATAAATTCGGAGAGTGTGCTCGGCGCACGGATGATGAATGGAACCGGCGGGCAGCCGGAGACTCATATTGGTGCATTTCTATGCCCGGGCGGACGGGCGATCACACTGCTGCAATCGACGGCGGTGGGCGGCGCGATCTCGCGTATCGTGCCGCAACTCGAAGCCGGCGCGTTGGTGACGGTGCCGAGGTATTTCGCCGACACCGTTGTGACTGAATTCGGAATCGCGCGGCTGCTGGGTAAGAATCATCGCGAGCGCGCCGCAGAATTGATAGCGATCGCACACCCCGACCATCGTGCGGAGCTCAGGGAAGCGGCCACCCGACTATTCGGCTAGATCGTTTCGGAAGCACAAAAACAGCCCCAATTCAGTGCTGAATAGCACAATGAGGCTCGGTATATCTTACCGACACTTGACCTTACGCCAAAAATAGTCCAATAAGAGGGTCTATAGCGTAGTTCAACTTTTGTGATAGCTTATTTGCCAGCCTAAGAACGGATAGGCGCATTAAAGAGGAAGTGAACGAGATGCCATCCTCGACGAAAGTGCTGACAGTCAACGAACTGGCCGAGTACCTGCGGGTGCATCGCTCGACGATCTACCGCCTGCTCAAGAAAGGACAGTTGCCTGGTTTCAAGATCGGGAGCGACTGGCGCTTCAACGTCGAGGTAATCGACGAATGGCGGCTGCGCCAGGGGCCCGGCGTTCTCGAAGAAGAAGGAGCGGATTAGCAGGCGTCCTCATGCGCCGCGTTCTTTCCTCTTTCTGACCTGATCTGTCACCGAAGTCACTTCTACCTGCAATCTTCAAGTTCGAGTTTCATTTGAATCCGGCAAGTTGTCGCGCGCTGGCATGCGCGGCTAGACTGCGGACGAGTCGCCGCGCGTATCGAAGTTCCAGGCGCGGGACGATTGCGCAGAATCATGCCGACTGACATATCCGCCAAGACACGACTATTCACCGAATCCGTGATTCGCGAGATGACGCGGCGAGCGCTGAGCTGCGGCGCGGTTAACCTGGCGCAGGGATTTCCCGACTTCGCGGCCCCGACCGAAATCAAGGAAGCAGCCAAGCGTGCGATCGACGAGGAATACAATCAGTATGCGATCACGCACGGCTCGCCGAACTTCCGGCGCGCAATCGCCGACAAGGTGCGGCGTTACAACGGTATCGCGTGCGATCCCGACCGCAATATCACGGTGACCTGCGGCGCGACCGAGGCGATGGTCGCGACGATGCTGGCGGTGATCAACCCCGGCGACGAGGTGATTATCTTCGAGCCGTTCTACGAGAACTACGGGCCTGACGTAATCCTGGCCGGCGCGACGCCGCGCTACGTGGCGCTACGCGACCCGGATTTTTCGATCGATCGGGCAGAGCTCGAAGCCGCGTTCGGTCCGCGCACCAAGGCAATCGTGATCAACACGCCGCACAATCCGAGCGGCAAAGTGTTCACCCGCGCCGAGCTCGAAGCGATCGCCGCGCTGTGCCGCCGGCACGACACGCTGGCGATCACCGACGAGATCTACGAGCACATCATTTACGGCGGCGCGCGCCACATCTCGATCGCGACCCTCGAGGGCATGGCAGAGCGGACGGTTACGATCAGCGGGTTGTCGAAGACGTACTCGATAACGGGGTGGCGGCTGGCGTATGCGATCGCGAGCGAGAGAATAACCGCGCCGATTCGTAAGGTACATGATTTTCTAACGGTCGGTGCGCCGCATCCTCTGCAGGAAGCCGGCGCCGTCGCGCTGCGGCTGCCGGAGTCGTTTTATGCGGAGCTGACTGCGATGTACGAGCGCAAGCGCGGCGCGCTGTACGCGGCGCTCGCGCGGGCGGGTCTGGAATGCAGCAAGCCCGATGGTGCGTATTACATCGTGGCGGAGATTGGCAATCTCGGGTTCAAAGACGACTTCGCGGCGGCGGATTTCATTCTCGACGAGGTGGGAGTCGCGGCGGTGCCGGGTTCAAGCTTTTATCATCGGCCGGAATTGGGGCATCGGAAGATTCGATTCACGTTTTCGAAGAGCGACGAGACGATCGCGGCAGCCGCCGAGCGGTTGAGCCATATGCAGGAGAAGCTGGCGGCGCGCTCGAGATTCGTATCTAGGTAACAGTCCTTCAGACAGAATCTTGAATCGCGCGCGAAAAAAAGATGCGCCGCAGTGCACCCTCACCCGCGCTTTCAGCGCGGCCTCTCCCGCAACTAAGCGGGCGAGGCAAATAATCAGTGGCGCGGAACGCCACCCCCTAATTCGACCCTCACCTTTATCCTCTCCCTAACGGGGAGAGGGGAAAGATGTTAGGAAGCTTTCTTGCCGCCCTGGATGGTGCGGAGGCGCGGGCGCTCGATCCCGCCTGACAGATAGACCAGCACGGTCCAGGCGCTGCGCGTCAGTGGGTAGCAGAGCAGCACGCTGCCGGCGGCGATCGCGCTGAGAATAAATACCTGGACGACGTCAGAGAGATGCGTGGCGAGGGCGAGAATCGCCCAGCAGATCAGGAACGAGCCGGACGCCACTGCGAAGTCCAGATACATCGCGCCCAGCGTCTCTCCGGGATCCTTCCAGAAGACGACGTGGCATCGCGGGCATTCGCGATTCATCCTGAAGTGTGATCGAAAAATCGCGCCACTGCGGCATACCGGACATCGGCAATTGAGCGCGCATTTGATCAGCGCATATGCGGAGTCTTTCGCCACGATATCGATCTTACTCCGCGGCGCGGCTGAGGCCAGCGACTATTTCACGCGACGATCAGATGCTGAAGTTGAAGCCCAGCTCGGAGCCGATCATCTGCACGCGTAGGAAGTTGCCGACGGTCGATCCGGTCTGCGTGTACTTCGCGTAGTAATAGTTCACGCCGGCAAACGGAGAGAACCCGCGCCATCGCTCGTTCGAGTAAACGAGCCGCATGTGGGTCTCGAAGCCCGATTGCGAGTCGTAAACCGTCGCGCCGGCCTCGCTGCGGCCGGAGATCCACTTGTTGACCCAATAGCCTTGCATCGTAGCTTCGAGCGCTAAGTTTGGCGCCAGCCATCGCCGCGCCTCAAGGCCAATTACAGGTATCGGCAGCCCCTTCTCGTGGAAGCGGATACGCGCCTCGAACTGCGATTTGGCGCCGAAATTTGGCTTGCCGTCGTTGATTCGGAAGTCGTTATAGGTGAATTCGAGTCCGATCTTTGCGCGCAGGTCCCATCCCTTAAGGAAGGTCGGCAACCCTTGTTCGCGATCCTGGTACAGCGGCGTCAAGCGGCGCTCGTAGAATCCGCCGAACGTGTACCATCGCGTGCCACCGGGATTCAGTTTCTGACCCGGGGTGAGAACCGTTCCCCGAAATAAAGATTCTGCGTGGAAAAATGGTTGCCGTACGGAGCTATGTATCGAAATTGGAATTGCGCCGCGTTATCGCTGTTGAACCAGTAGCTGAGCAGGGCGTCGGGCATCTGCATCTGCGAGACACCCATATCGTTCTGCTAGCTAATCGCGTTGTTCCAACCGTTGGGAACCGTAGAGGAGGCGGAAGGATCGATTCGCCGCCGCAGCGTGTTGTTGCCGACCAGGAACTGGTAGGTATCGTCGGCTTCGATGTCGAATTGATGTGGCGCCGGCGTCAGCAAATCGAACTCCGACATGTGCAGCGAGCCAAAGTCAGCCGCAAAACAGTTGGCGCTCATTAGCAGTGCGGTGACCACCAAAGCCATCAGCAGTCTATATACACGCATAGGGCGGGATGGTGGCCTATCGGCAGCCCAATTTCAAGACACGTTCTATTGGGCGCTACCGGGCTTTGCCTTCTCGTCCAAGGCTGGCGCCGGAGTTCCGGGCGCGGACTGGAATCCGTCGGGCAGATCTCGGCTCGGTTCAATATGAATCACGACGATCTGGCCGGAATCCAGCTTGGCGCGAGTGGGGCGCGCAAAACCGATTCGTGCGAGCAGATATTTCTTGGGGTACTCGGCGATCACCTGATCCTGCTGCGCCTTGTCGGTGACGATTTCCGCTTTGCCGATGAACGCCGGGCCGGTGCGCGAGCCGATCCAGATGAGCGCCGGGCTGCCGCGCTTGATTCGCTTGGCCTTCCAGCTGGTCGGCGAAGTTTCGATCAAAACCTGGTTGTCGGCGGTCGCGATGAACCAAACGGGCGCGGCCTTGCTCTGATTGCCGTCTTTGCGAACCGTCGCGATGTAGATGTAAGTGGCCTTGGCGAGGGCGTCGGTGTCGCGAGGCGTCGCTGCGGCGATCGCGTTGGAGACGGGGATCGCGAGGCCTATCAGGACAACGGCGGTGGCCATCAGATGAGGAAGATTGGCAGCGGAAATTTTCATTAATCTGCTCCATCGTCAATCCCCGAGATAGCGGCGACGCACGAAAACTTCTCCCAGGAACAACATGATTACAAGCGGGATCAGCCACGGATCGGCGCTGCGGCGGAATGCGACGGTCTGGCCCGTATGACGAACGATGGTCGCGGCGGGCGCGTCGAAGGCGCCGTGCGTCGCGGACGACAGCCGGCGCAGCAGTTGGAGATCGGGCGGCTTGATGCGCAGTTCGGCGCTGTCGGCGGGAATCGATCCGGCGGCGGCGAATTCGCGCTGCTCGAGAACTTTTTCTGAGTCTCCCGCTTTGAACATTAGCGTCGCGACGTACTTGCCACGCGGCAGCGGCCCAACTTCGCCGCGATAGATCGAGGCGTCGGCCTCCGTCATCGCAACGTCGATCGCGCGTCCCGGCCCGGTGATTCGGCACACCAGGTTGCTCACTGGATTGGGATCGGCCTTTTCAGCCTCGACCGTGATCGACCCGTCGGGTGCGCCGTGGACGCGCATCGTGAACATCCCGGAGTCGCCCTGGCGCATCGTCCAGCTCGCCAGTTGTGACCAGAATTCCGCGTACCGGTTCCAGCGGATCCAACTCAGCGTTGCCAGCGAATCGGGATCGGCGGCGAAAATCGCGGTGCGGCCGAGTCCGTATTGCCACGCTGCGAGCAGCGGCGCAGATTTGTCGGCGCGAGCGACTTTGAGCGCGACCTGTGCGCCTTCCTTTGGCTCGGTCGCGGCGAAGAAATCTATCGGCGGAATCTCCTTGATGCTGATGCCGGAGAGCATCGCGGTCGCCTCCCCGGCTTCGACCGTGGTGCGATCCGACTTACGCCGGTTCATCGCCTCGCGCGTCAATCCGACCAGCAGCAGAGGCAGCTTCTCGATGTCCTGCACGCGATAGAAGACGCCGCCGGTGGCCTGCGCAAAGTCCTGCAGCAAGCGCAGATTGGCGAGGTCAGGGCCGATGCGGATAGTCGAGACGGGAATGTGCTGGCGCGCGAATTCCGCGATCATGTCGTCGTGGTCGTGATACTGGCGATTGGTGTCGCCGTCGGTGAGCAGAATCACCTGGCGCACCGGGATGCCGCTCTGCAGGATCTCGCGTTCCGCTATTTCGAGCGCGTCCTTGAAGTCGGTGCCGCCGCCGGGCTGCAGCCGGTCGATACGGTTTTCGAGCTCGCCGCGGTCCTCGCCGAGCGGCTGCAGATGCGCGAGTACGTACGGCTGCGAATCGAACGCGATCACGCCGGCGAAGTCAGTATCGTCGAGCTGGCGCAGCAGGGCTATCGCAGCTTCCTTGGCGTAGCGAATTCGTTCACCGTCGCGCACCGCGGGATAGCGCGAGTCGTAACTCATCGAGTTCGATCGGTCGATACATAGATAGACGGCGATCGGCTCGCGCGACGGCGGCGGCGGTTGCGGTACGAATTTCACCGGCAACGCCTTCTCCAACTCACCGCCCGCCAGTTTCTCCTCGCGCAATGTATCGCCGGTCGCGACCAGTCCTCCGCCGTAGTCGGCGACGTAGCGATTGAGCGCATGCTGCGCGCCGGGTGTCAGCGTACCCTCGGGTACGTCGTCGAGAATGACGAGCTGGTAGGGCAGGTAGTCGGCAGGATGCTCGCTCAGGCTGCGCGGCGAGACGAAGTCGATTGCATAGCTGCGCATCTTGAGCGCGGTCACGAGACTCTCCGGCGGCGTGGTCGAGACGATCAGAATCCGCGGCGCGCCGGTCACCGAGATCGCGGCCTCGACCCGCGGATTCAGCGCCACCCGCGGTGGAGCAATCGAGACTTCGGCGCTCATCAGATACGCGCCCGCGCGCTCCAGCCGGTATGGCAGCTCGAACCGGTTCAGCCCGGGCTTCAGTGAAACTGATTGTGCACCAACCGCGGCGCCGTCGCGGTAGAGCTTGAGCGTCGCGGAGACAGGAGACTGCGATTCGCTCTCAACGTCGATTCTGAATGCAAAGCGCTGATCGGCGCGGACCGCGTCCGGCGAATTGAAATTGGTGACGGCGATTCTCTCAGTGCCGGACGGCGGCGGCGCGGCGGCAAAAATCCGCACACCATCTTCGAGCATCGCGGGAACCTCCGCCATCGCGGAGTCCTCGGTTTCGTTGCCGTCGCTCAGCAGCACGATTCGTTTGTCCGCTTCCGGCGCGAACAAGCTTTCACCCGCGGTCAGCGCGCCGGCGATGTTGGTAGCGCCTCCGTCGGCGCCGTCGCCAAAATTTTTCAGCAGTCGCGGATCGGTCAGAGGCGCAAGTAGCCGCGCGTCGCGGCCAAACCCGACAATCCCAAGCTGATCCGTCGGCGCCATCGCGGATTTCAACTGCTCGACCTGTGTGCGCATCCACTCCTGCTGGTCGGGCGACACCGAGCGCGATTCATCGAGCGCGGCGACCACCGCGACGCTCTGTGCGGCGATACGCCCGGGAATGCGCAATCCGGCGAGCATCAGGACGAGAGCCGCGACGCACAGCGCGCGAAGCGTCGCGGCGGCGGCGCCCGCCAGTCGCATCCCACTGCGCATCGCGAGAATTCCCGGCGTCGCGGCGAGCGGCACCAGCACGAGCAGCCAGAGCAGATGCGGCCGATCAAACATGGCGCATCCCCCAGCGGCCCGCGTGGCTAATTAACATCGCAGACTCAATCGTCAGAGCGAGCAACGCCAGTGCTATCAAAATGAAAATGAGCGGCTGCACTTGCTTGGCCGATTGCGCGCTCGACGCGGTAGCGGATTTTTCCGCGGGCGGGCTCGCCTCGGCCTGCGGTTTTGCACCAAGGTCGGACTCTGCCGCGTCGTAGTAGTTGGCCAAAACCTGCGTCGTCGCGCCTCCAGACTCAATAGTATAGCGCCCGGCCTGCAGCGGACGGATTCGCACACGGCCCCATTTGTCGGCCGTCACAGTCCGCACACTGGCGTCGGGCTGGGTAATGCGCGCCGTTCCAGTCGCCGGAACGCTCACGTCCGCGCCCGTCGACACGATCAAAATATCGCGCGGCGCGGTCAGTTGCTTGACCAGGTCGACCATCAGCACCAGCGCGTCGAGATGATCGGGAGCAAGCAGGAGATGATCGCGAACGTCGAACGCGAGTACCCCGACCGGACCGCTCGCAGCGCGTCCGACTGCGGCGAGCGGAATCGACGAATGACCAGGACCCGTCGCGCTCGCGATCATATCCATCCATTCGGGGATCGCGACAATTCGCGTCGCACCCAGCGCCAGAGATCCGCCACCGGTCGATTCGCCCGTCGCGTCTCTGCGAATATCGGCGCTCGCCAGCGTTCCATCGACGGAGATCGCGATCCCGGCCGGGTATCGCAAATTCTTCGCAGCCGGCGGCGGATATATGAGCAACGTGGACGCCGCCGCGATCGCGGGCACGTAGCAGTCGTGCATGACAGCCAGTTCGAGCGGCTTCGCACTCGCGCCAGACGCATTCGCTTGCGCAAGATATTTGGCGGGATCGGCCGTCTCGATCTGGAAGTTCGCGTTTACTGCCAGCAACACGCGCGCGATATCGTCGCGCACCGCCCCGTCGGGTGACAGCACCAGCACCCGCGCCGCGTTATCGGACGGCGCGTACGCATAGTGACTGTTGTCAGCGTCGATTGCGTCTGGCGTCAGAATTCGCGCGTGCAGCACACCACCCGTCGGGATCGGTCCGAACGGGACAACGATCTGTTCTCGCGGCGCGAGCATCATCGTCTGATGAAACTGCTCGGTGTTGCCGAGATCGATCGCCAGCTCACACGGACGCGGCCGCGCGGAGAAATTTCGAATGACGGCGCGGCCCCGCGTCGCGCCCGGGATGCCGGGATCGAGCGACACGATCGCCAGGTTGGAGTCGCCGGAGCCGACTTGGTGGAAATTTACGCGCGCCGTCGAGGCGACGTCGGCCAGAATCGCGGGCGCCGGCGGCCGATCCGCGAACAGATCGATTTCCGATGCGCCGCGCGCACGAATCAACGCCGCTCTGAGAGCCGCCGTACGAGCAGGCACCGCCATTGGCGCCAGCTCGTCGAGCGCCTTGCGCAGATCGGCGTGGTTGGCCGTCTGCGGATGACGTACCTGTGCCTCGAGTGCGTATCCGATGACCCCGAACTCGTCTCCGACCGGCGCTTGATCGATTATTTCCATCGCGTCCCGGCGCGCCTGGTCCAGTCGCGTGCCGGACGCGTCGCGCGCGCTCATGCCGGCGCCGAGATCGAACACCAACGCGTGACTGCGGCCGTGACCAGGTGACGGCGGCCTCATCACGTACAATCCCGCGATCGCGAGCGTTAGCGCCGCCAGCGTCGCCATCTCGAGCCAGAACAGCGGATCGATTCGCACGTGCCGCACACTGGCAACTGGCGCTGGCGCTTCTTCGAACAGCATCAGGCTCGACACTTCGATAGTCGGACGCGATCGTGAACGCAGATAAATCAACACCAGCAGCGCGATGCTGAGCCCGTAAATAAAATTGTGCGGATTCAGGAGACCCACGGCTATCTCACAATTCCCAGCAGCGGGAGCTCGCGCTCCATAAAGCTTTCCAGGTTGACCGCGCCGAATGCCTGCGCGTAGGTAATCGCGTGCATCGTGCAGATATCACGTATGCGCACGGCTATCCGTTGCACTTTGAGCCGCAACGCGGCGACCATCGCCGGCCCGAGCACCGTCTCACGGACCTCGCCGGTCTCCGCGTCGCGCACTCGGAACAGTCCCGACGGATAAGCAGCGGTGCTCTCCTGCTCGCCCATCACGTGGATAACTTTTACCTCGTGACGCGCGGCGGCTAGCCGCTTGAGCGCGTCTTCGGCGTCGCTTTCGTTGACCAGGAAATCCGAAATGACGAAAACCGTCCCCGCCGGCCGGCGCTGCAGCAGCAATTGATCGACGGCCGCGCCCAGGCGGGTCTCGCCGCCCGCTTTCACGGAGGTCACGAACGATTTGAAATTGAGGTATGACTCGCGGCGGCGATGAAAGGGCGTCGCTTCGAGCTTCATCGTCCCGCGATGCATCGCGAACGTGCCGATTCGCACCGCGTCGTTGTCCGCCATCCCGATGTAAGCCAGCGACGCGCCGATCGCGAGCGCGAGCCCGAGCTTGTCGTCGCGTTCGGGCAATCCCATCGACGCGCTCGCATCGACCAGCGACGTGACCTCGACCTGGCGATCGGCGCGATAGGTTCGCAGCATCAATTCGTCCAGCCGCGCGAACGCGTTCCAATCGAGGAAACGCAAATCGTCGCCGGGTGCGTACTCCTTGAAATTTTCCGGTTCGATTCCGAGTCCCTGGACTCTGCCCAGCGCACGCTGGCCCGCGCGCACGGTGCGGGCTCGCTTGATACCCAGCACCAGGCGGTCGAGCTTGCGCAAAAATTCGGGCTCGAAAGCGCGCGCCTCGAGCATCGTCGGTGGCCTATACTTTCGCGGCGCGAACCGACTTGATGACGCGTTCGACAATGTGCGCGGCGTCGATTCCGTCGGATAGCGCGGCGTAGTTAAGCATGATGCGATGTGCGAGCGCGGAGACCGCCACCCGCTCGATATCTTCACGCGCGATATTGGCGCGACCGTCGAGCAGCGCCCGCACCTTGGCGCCGAGGATCAGCGCCTGCGCGCCGCGCGGGCTCGAGCCGAACATCACGTAGCGGTTGACCATCTCGTCGTGCACGGCCTTGGCTTCGTCGGTCACGAAGCGCGAGTTCTGCGGCTGCGTCGCGCGTACCAGCCGCGCTGCGTAGATCTCCATGGCAGGGGCAGCCATCACCTCGCGCACCAGCCGCTTGAGTCCCTCGATTCGCTCGGGAGCTTCGGCCGCGTGGAAAATCGGCTCGATCCCCGCCTCTTCAGGCCCGGTCGTCGATGTAATGATTCGCGTCAGCTCACTTTCGTCGGGATAGTTCAAACGTACTTTGAACAGGAAGCGATCGAGCTGCGCCTCCGGCAGCGGATAGGTGCCTTCCATTTCGATCGGATTCAGCGTCGCCATCACGAAGTAAGGCGGCTTGAGACGATAAGTCGTGCCCGACACCGTCACCTGCAACTCGGCCATCGCCTCGAGCAGCGCGGACTGCGTCTTGGGCGTCGCACGATTTATTTCGTCGCCCAGCAGGATATGGCAAAACGCAGGGCCCGGCTGAAACGTGAACTCGCGACGTCCGTCTTCGCCCGACAAAATTACGCGAGTGCCGGTTATATCCGCCGGCATCAGATCGACCGTGAACTGGATTCGGTTGAAGCTCAGGTTGAGCGCCAACCCCAGCGTTTTGACCAGTGTCGTCTTGCCAGTGCCGGGGACGCCTTCGATCAGCACGTGACCACCGGCGAACAGCGCCGACAGCAACTCCTCGACGGCCTGCTCGTGGCCGATGATCATCTTGTGGATCTCGGCCTGGATCCGCCGAAACGTCCGGGCGAAATCCGCCACCGTTGGCGTTTCCGCCTGCACGTCGCTCATCTTTCAAATACCCGCTTGATTGTAGTTCGATCTTCGGCCGGCACTGCCGCACGCGCCACTGGCTCGTCCGGTTCCTGGTTCAGGCTGAGCGGAGTGCGCACTTTCGGCGGAACGTAGGCACGACCGGCGCCCTTCGCACCGTGATCTACCGGTCGCGCTTCGATCGCTATCTCGAAACCCTCGGTGCCGAGCTTCGACGCTGCCGGCGCGCCGAACAGGCTGTCAGGATCGGCTCCGATCCCGTGCGCCTCGCCGCCGTTGCTGCTGTTCTCACCGCTTTGCTGGATGCTGCGATCGGTCGCGCTTTCGTCCGGATTTGGGTTGTCCTTGCCTGCATTGGATTCAACGCTCGCCTCGCCATTGCCGCCGGTAGGCTGCGAATTCGGTTGGCGCGAATCGTCTTCCCGCGGCAAATCGATCTCGCGACCGGATTTTGGCTGATCCTGCTTGAACTGTCCCGCGACTTCGCCGTGCCGATTCTTCCGCGTATCGGGAGCGCGATGAATTTCATTTTGATTCTGATCGTTGCCTGCATCGGCTAGGCGCAAGTTGAGCCGCTGCTTCGAAGCCATCTGCTGTCCGGTCAGCTTGCTCTGCAGATTCCCGGCCATGTCGCGCGCTCGATTGACCAGCTGATTCAACGAATTGCCGCCCGTCTCGCCACCCGCGGCGTTCTCGCGAGCCAGCTTTTCCTCGAGCCGGCGCATGGTCGCCGGGTCGGCCGTGACCTGCATCCCGGATTCATCACCAGGTTCGGCACTCCGCAAATGCAGGTCGTCCAGGTCGACCGTCAGATCGTCCTGTTCGCCGCCGGGAATGATTTGTGGCGCGTGCCTGATTTTTGAAATCGGCCACGCCAGCGCCGCCAGCAGGAGTGCTGCGCCAAGCGCATAGATCCCACGCGACACGCGGCGACGCTCGATCCGTGCGGCTGCAAATTGTTCCTGGTAACCGAGCGTATCTTCAACCAGGTAAGACCACAGCGTGCCTCGGTTCTCTTCATGTGCGAGCGCGACGACCGTCGAGAGACGTCCCTTCAGCTCCGCCCGATCGTCGGCAATTGCCGCGGCACGCACCGCGCTCGTGCGCATTCGCCACCCGGCGGCAATCGCACCCGCGATGCCCATGACTGCGATAATCAGCAGCACCGAGGTGCCGACCAGGAAAGCCAGCGGCGACAGCAAATATGCACTTGCAAAGACGGCCGCGCCGCCCGCGATCGCAATCGCGAGCGTGTAGAAAATCGCATGCTGCAACGCCAGCGAGTTGAGTCGCAGGCGCAGTGAGCCAACCCGACCCAGGATTTGCCCGAGTTTCTCGTCAGATCGCTTGTCTTGTGACGGAGACGACATCTGAAGGCGCCGAGCGCGTGGATCGAGGATAGTTTAGCATCGCTGACCGCGCAACGATGAATCTCCGGTGCGTTCCCGGAATCCCCAAGCCTAAAACGTCCAGCCCACAATCGACTTGAGAAATATCCCGTTACTTGCGCGAGTCACTCCGATTCCCACGCCAAGATTGAGCTCGAGCTGCGGAATGAAATCGAAATTCAGCGTCGGCACGATGAAATGCTGCTGGTCCTGCACCTTCTCCATCGGCTGAATCGATCCCATGTCGCCGTAGTATTCGATCGCCGGCGAAAGCCAGCTGTTGAGCTTGTAGACCAGCATGCCCGAAGGATTGAATTGAAATCCGTGATGGGCCTTCGGACCGCTGAACGGATCCACGAACGCGAAGTTTCCCACCAGCCGAAATCCCTTGTAGCTCCCGCCGACGATCGGCCGCAGTTCGAGCGTGAACGGATTTTCCTCGGCTGCACGCCGCATGTAGTCGAGCTCGATATTGCCGCCGAACTGCACCGGCCACTCGAAGGTCTGCGGGATACCGAAATGGACCTTGGTGCGCGAGCCCGAGTACTCGTAATTGCCGTTGGAAAGCTTCGCGGTGGCGAAATACTGCCCAATCTCCAGCCAGCGCACGACTCCGTACGTCCCCTCGAGCGTTTCGTGTATCTGGTACACGTCCATCTGGCTCTTCGCCAACTTCCCGGTCGCGGTCGAGGTCGTGTTCGAATGCAGCTCCAGCGTCAGATGACCGACGGGCGCAGTGTCGGTGTCGTAGATCTGGATTTCATAGAAATCAATCGCATGCGACGGCGGCGCGAACGCGAGAATCGCTACAATGGTGACAACCAGCGCTGAAATCTGACGGACGTACTTGGTCACGCGCATAGCCGCAAACAATCTCTAGCGCGATTCCTTCAGTCCGGCGTCGTCGGCCGCTCCCAGAGCGATCGCGGACCAGTCCAGGTCGGCGCGCCCCTTGGCAATCGCCGAGATAAATCGATCGTGCAGCAGGCTCGCTGTGGGCATAGGCGCGAGCGCCTCGGCCGCCGTCTGGAGCACGAGGTTAACATCCTTGAGTCCGAGCGGCAGCCGAAAACCCGGCGGCGCGAATCGCCCATGAGTGATGGCGGGCCCGTAACCCTGGTAAACCGGCGCCGCAAAGAGCGTCTTAGTCAGCATCTCGAGCGCCGCCACGGGATCGACTCCACTCTTGCGCATCATCGCGACCGCCTCGCCCATCGACTCGAGCGCCGCAGCGATCATGAAATTGCCCGCGAGCTTCACGACGTTCGCCGCGCCGACGTTGTTGTCGCCAAAGTCGAATATCCCCTGCCCCATTGCCTCGAGGATCGGCCTCACCTTTCCCTTGGCGTCAGCAGGCCCCGAAACGCAGATCTGCAACTGCTTCGCCTGTGCGGCTGTCGGTCGTCCGAACACCGGCGCCGCGACCAGGACGCTACCATGCTTCTTGTGGTAAGCCGCGAGTTCGCGGGTGGTCGTCGGCGATACTGTGCTCATCGAGATGTGAATTCCATCGGGCGCAAGACGTTCGGCGAGCGCATCCGGACCCGTAATCAGCGCCTTGACCGCTGCGTCATCGGCCAGCATCGAGATGACGATGCCTCCGGGCTGCGCTACGTCGCCGGCTCGTTCCGCGCGACGAGCACCCTTGGCCACGAGCGGTTCGGCTTTCGATGCGGTGCGGTTGTAAACGATCAGGTGGTATCCCGCGGCGAGCAGGTTCGTCGCCATCGGCAGTCCCATCGCGCCTAGTCCGACGAATCCGATTTTTTGTGCCATTAGTTCAGGCTATCACTCGGCCCGCCTGTGGCAATGAAATTGAGATTGGGCTAGGCGCTGAAGCCGGTCGTGCGACCGAGGATTGATGCGCCGGCCGTCGTCAGCCACGACTCCGCGACGGCTGCGTGCTGAGTTAACGTCTGAATGTCGCGCATGCAGCGTTGGAGCTGGGAACTGTCGTATGGCGACGTGCCGCCGCCCGCTTTGTAGCAGGAATCGACCACGGCGGCGGACGTGTGGACCGCCCAGGTTATCGCACCCATCACTGGCGCCCGACCGTCCAGCGAAACTGGATTTCCCGCGACCGCCGAATTCCAGACCGCTTCCGCCTGGTTGCGCAGAAGATTGCGGGCGGCGCGCAGGCTCGCGTCCGCATGGCCGACCCGATATTGAAACAGAGGAGCGTCGGCGAGCGACGAACTCGCATAGAGGCGGCGCTTGTTGGTGTTGGCGAGCGCGACTATTTCGGTGAGTGCGCGCTGCGCGATTCCGATCCCGACGGCGCCGATATGCAGGGCGGCATAGAGCAGCGGCTCCGCCATCGTGGGACCTGCGATGCACGAGCGGCCGAGAAAAATATCGAACGTGTCGTCCGCTGGCACCTCGAGGTTTTCCACCGCGATGTCGTGACTGCCGGTGCCACGCAGGCCGTTCACTTTCCAAGTGTCGAGGATTTGCGCCTTCGACGGCGCGAACATCATCGCACGCGCTTCAGGAGCGCCTGGAATCGCGCCGGGACGTGGCGCTCCGTTCTCCGTCACCACGCAATTGCCGAAGAGCCATTGGCTGTGCTGGCATCCGCTGGCGAAGGCCCATCGCCCGCTCACTCGATAGCCGCCGTCGATCAGCTCGGCCTGGCCGCGGGGCGCGAACGCGCCCGCGATTATCACGTCGGGTCCGCTCGAGTAGAGGCGATCGAAATGCTCGCGGGAGAGCAGTGCGAGGAACATCGGAGTTTCGCATCCGATCATGACGACCCATCCGGTGGAACCGTCGGCGGTGGCGAGTGTCTCGATGATTTCCATGCTGGCGGGGACGTCGACGTCGAGGCCGCCGTGACTCTTGGGAACGAACATCCGGAAGCATCCGGCGGAGGTCAGCTGCGCGAGGAGATCGAGAGGCAACCGGCGGCCGGCGTCTATTTCCGCGCTACGCGCGCGGATAGACGGCGCGAGTTCGCGAATCGAATCGAGCAGAGTTTTCGCCTCGGATGTCATGGCCGTCCTCTGTCGCAGTTATCTAATCGACGCGTCTGCGGAGCGCCAGCAAAGTCGCGCGAGAAACAAAAACGGCCGAGTCGCTAAGACCCGGCCGTCACTTGTCGATTGTTGTTGGCGGGCTATGCCGTTTTCTCGGCCTTTTCGGCGCGATCCGAGTTGCTCGAGTCGCTGTTGCGTTCCGCGCGCTCGCCGCGTGCCGGACGCTCAGGCTTGTCTATCGTTTTGTCGCCACGCGCGCGGGGCACGATGTTGCTGGTGGTCAGCACTTCGATGAACTTGCGCACCGCCGGCGAGAGCTCGCGGCCGCGTTTGTAGATGATCGCGAGAGGACGCAGGAAAGTCCCTTCCTGGAACTCGAGCATCCGCAGGGTGCCGCGCGCGATTTCGTTCTCGACCGTCATCCGCGGCACGATCGCGCATCCCAGGCCAATCTCGACCGCGCGCTTGATGGTCTCGATGTTGTCGAACTCCAGCGCGTAAGTCGGCTTGACGCCGTGCTCGCGCAGGATTCGGTCGGAGGCCTTGCGGGTCGGAATGTCGCGTTCGTAGCCGACGAACTTCTGACCCTGCAACTGCCCGACATTGACCTTGGTGTGCTTGGCCAGCGGATTGTCGGGCGGCACCGCCAGCACCAACTCGTCGTGGCGAAACGGCACTGAGACTATCTGGCTGCGCTTGGCGGGGTAGGCAACGACGCCCAGATCGACTTTGCCTTCGATCAGGTCCTCGTAAATTTTGTTCGAGCGCAGGTATTCCAGATGTACGTTGACGGCCGGAAAGTTGCGCAGAAATTCGGTCAGGTACGGCGGCAGCTCATGCAGACCGACGCTGTAAACGGTGCCGACGCGAATCGATCCGGCTACTACAGAGCCGATCTCGCGCAGACGATTCTCCAATTCTAGGAAGCGGCGGACGATTTCCTTGCTCGCGGCGTAAAGAATCTGTCCGGCGGGAGTCGGTTTGACTCCGGCTCGTCCCCGTTCTATCAATCGGCAGTCGTACTTCTCTTCGAGGCTTCGGACCTGCTGGCTGACCGCCGATTGAGTAACGAAGTTTTGCGATGCGGCATAAGAAAAGCTTCCGCTCTCGATTATGTCGCAGAAGACCTTTAGCGTTTCAATGTGCATGTTGCTGACTTGACGTATAAGGCTACGTGATACCCAAACATGAGGCAACTAGTAGCCTTGATTAGAGAATTTCGGACCCTGAATCAGCGTGCGGAACGAACGGGCGCGGGTCAAGAGGGTGCAATACCAGGGGCATGATTTCGGTCAGCGAGAGAACAATCAATTCGGACGGAATTCTGGCGGTTAGCGGACAGAAACTCGAAGTAAAACAGCCTTCAAAAATGGTATGGAGCGCAAGATGTCGGATTTATTAAGAGACCTCGATTTCTTTCACCTCGACGACCTGCTGACCGAAGAGGAACGGATGGCGCGCGACACGGCCAAGCGGTTCGTCGATCGCGAGATCCTGCCTCTGATCGAGCGCAGTTTTGCGAGTGAAACCTTTCCAATGCATCTCGTACCACAAATGGCTGAGCTAGGGATGTTCGGAGCTAACCTGAAGGGCTATGGATGCGCGGGGATGAATAACGTCGCGTACGGTCTGATTATGCAGGAACTCGAGGCGGGAGACTCGGGATTGCGATCGTTCGCGTCGGTGCAAAGTGCGCTTTCGATGTACGCGATTTATGCAAACGGCAGCGAGGAACAGAAGCAACGCTACTTGCCCGAGATGGCCAAGGGAAAGTTGATCGGATGCTTCGGGCTGACCGAGCCGGACCACGGATCCGACGCGGGCGGGATGGAAACGCGGGCGCGGCGCGACGGCGACGGCTGGATTCTCAACGGCACCAAGCGATGGATCACGAACGGATCGATTGCCGACGTCGCGATCGTGTGGGCGAAGGTCGACGAGGGCATCACCGGGTTCCTGGTCGAGAAGGGGACGCCGGGATTCTCGACGCGCGACATCCACGGGAAATTTTCGATGCGCGCGTCGATTACGTCGGAACTGATTCTCGAAGATGTGCGGATTCCCAAAACTGCGCATCTTGAAAAAGCGCGGGGGTTGAAGGGTCCGCTTGGATGCCTGACGCAGGCGCGCTACGGAATCGCGTGGGGCGCGATTGGCGCGGCGCGATCATGCTTCCATTGCGCGCTGGATTACACGAAATCGCGCAAGCAGTTTTCGCGTCCGCTGGCGGGCTATCAGCTGGTGCAGGCGAAGCTGGTGAAGATGCTGACGGAGATCACCAAGGCGCAGATGGTTTGCCTGCGGCTGGCGCATCTGAAGGACGCCGGCAAGATGCGGCCGGAGCACGTCTCGTTCGCCAAAAGAAACAACGTCAACGAGGCGCTGAAGATCGCGCGCGACGCTCGCGACATGCTGGGCGCCAACGGAATCGTGAACGAATACCCGGTGATCCGTCACATGCTGAACCTGGAGACGGTGAACACGTACGAGGGCACCTTCGACGTGCATACACTGATTCTCGGACGCGATATCACGGGTGAAAACGCGTTCGAGTAGGCGCCTTACCGTAATTCCCGCCGGGCGTGCTAGAGAGAATGGCATGGAACTCAAGGGCAAGAATGCAATCGTCACCGGCGCGGCGCGAGGAATTGGGCGCGGAATCGCGCTGAAGCTGGCGGCGGCGGGAGCAAACGTCGCGCTGGTCGATCTCGGAAATCCGGCGGACCGCGCGCTCACTTACAACCTCAGCGCGCAAACCGAACTGAATCGTACGGTCGAGGAAGTCGCCAGACTGGGCGTCAAAGCGATTCCGGTACTCGCCGACGTGACACGATTCGCCGACCTGGAGCGGATGGCGGCGGAGGTCGTCGCGAAACTTGGCGCGATCGATATCCTCGTCAACAACGCGGGGATTATCGCGGTCGGCCCGGTGAGCGATTTTGCCGAAGACGCGTGGGACCGGGTGATGGCGGTGAATGCGAAGGGCCCATTCCTGTGCGCCAAGGCGTGCATCCCGCATATCGCGAAGCAGCGCGAGGGCGCGATCGTCAATATCGCGTCGGTGGCGGGCAAGACCGGTCACGGCGGTGCGGCGGCATATTGCGCGAGCAAGTTCGCGGTGGTCGGGTTCACGCAATCGCTCGCGGAAGAGCTTGGTCCGGTGAACATTCGCGTCAACGCCGTATGCCCGGGATTTCTGCGCACAGCGATGTGGAGCGACGTGCTCGATCCGATGGTGGGCGCCCAATACGGGGTGAATCGCGAGGCGGCGTTCGACGAATATGTCGCGCGCAACACCTTCCTCAAGCGCGAGCAGACCCCGGCCGATATCGGCGAGGCGGTGGTCTATCTATGCCGCGCGGATAACATTACCGGCGAGACGATCAACGTCGCGGGCGGCGGCGAACTGCATTAGAAAAATTCGCGGGATGGAGAACTCACAATGATCAAGCTGAAGGCATTCAATCACGCGGCGTTCCGGGTCAGCGACGTAGAGAAGGCGACTGCCTTCTATGAAAACGTGGTCGGCCTCAAGCGGATCCCCCGGCCCAACTTCGGATTCGGCGGCGCGTGGTACGGGATCGGCAACAACGCACTGCATATCATCTCGAGCGAGAACCGCGGCCAGAAGCCGGATCCCCTCGGCGCACACGTCGCCTTCGACGTCGAGGATTTCGACGAGACCAAGCGCTCGCTCAAGGAAATGGGAATCGAGTTCCTCGAGGGTCCAAACATGGGCGCAGGCCGCCAGCTGTGGATCCTCGATCCCGACGGCAACACCGTCGAGCTGAGGACTGAGAAGTAAGCCTGTTCGACCAAGTGATCGTTGACCGCTAAGGACGGAGACCGGTTCATGAAGGCGCCTCAGTTCGGCCCCGGCAATCCGGAGGCAACCTACGTTGCTCACGCCTTTGCGGAAAAAACGATCGACACTGGCGAGGCCGTAATCAACTACGCAGTCGCGGGACAGCATGACAAGCCGGCGTTGTTGCTGATCCCCGGGCAGACGGAGTCGTGGTGGGGTTATGAAGAGGCGATGCGCCTGCTGCAGGATCACTTCCAGGCTTTCGCGGTTGACCTGCGGGGGCAGGGACGATCGAGCAGGACACCGGGGCGGTATACCGTTGACAATTTTGGCAACGACCTGGTGCGCTTCATCGCGCTGGCGATCGGGCGCCCGGTGATTGTCAGTGGGCTGTCGTCAGGCGGCGTGATTTCCGCATGGCTCTCAGCGTACGCGACGCCCGGCACGATCCGCGGCGCAGTCTACGAAGATCCGCCGCTTTTCAGCTCGGAGGTCAACACCTCGTGTGGGCCGCCTATGCCTCAGACCATCGGGCCGATCTTTAAGTTGATGAGCAAATACCTTGGCGATCAGTGGAGCGTCGGCAACTGGGAGGGAATGCTCGAAGCCGCCAAGACGGAACTACCCGGCTGGTTGGCGAATGCTATCGTCCCGATGATGTTCAGCGGCGACGGCCAAATCCCGCAGCGGATGAAGGAATACGATCCTGAGTGGGCGCGGGCCTTCTGGGAGGGCACGGTGTTCGCAAGCTGCGACCATGCGCGGATGCTGGCCAGCGTCAAATGCCCGGTCCTATATACCCACCATTTCCGCCGCGTCGATGAGAATGACGGTCACCTTATGGGCGCCGCCTCGGACGTGCAGGCAAAGCGCGTATGCGAACTGGTCAAGCTCGCGGGCCAGACGATTGATTACCGGTCGTTCCCGCAAATGGCGCACTCGATGCCTGGCGAAGCGCCCAAGCAGTTCGCCGAGCTGCTGGTCGAGTTCGAGACGCGACTCAGGGCTTAGCGCCTCACCACGACTGTCAGATTCCTGCGAGCTTGCGTGCGTACGCGGCGACGGTCTTGAAGTCGTACTCGCGGTAGGCCTGGAGCTTCTCGGCCTCGAAGCCGCCTTCGGCGTGCACGGCGAGCACTTCCTGGTAGCCGCCGAAATCCGACGAGGTCAGATCGCCGATCAGGTTCAGCAGCTTGAGACGCCTCTCAGCGTCGAAGCCCTTCGCGCCGCCCATGTATTTGAGCACGTAGGCGCGGGTCGCCTCGCTCGTGAGATCTTCTGCGGCCGGACCTGTTACCAGCAGACCGCCGGCGAGATCTTGCACGATTTGCACAGCCTGATGGTAGTTGTGCGCGAAGTGATACTTCGCGACGTTGGTGAGGAGAGTGTTAGGCACCGCGACACCGTCCTCGTAGGTGCAGGTGCGGGCAGCATGCTCGATCAGCCCGCGCACGGTGGTGTGATAGGCAGCGAGATGCGTCAGCTTGTCGCGTACATGACCTGCGCGCGAGATTCCATTGGCCTCGGCGACCGCGTGACCCGCGCCCGCTATCAGCTCGAGCAACGGCAGTTTGTATGACACGGCGGTGAAGCGATGGAATCGCACGAAGGTCAGCGCGAGCAGGCCGGCGAAGTCGATCTCGCCTTGCAGGAACACGCGCTCCTTGGGCACGAACACATCGTCGAAGACCGTCAGCGTCTCCATCATCTTGTGGCGCGCGCTGATTGGATGCTCGAAATCGTTTTTGTGCGAGCTTCCGTGCGGCGACGCGAGCAGTGTCAGTCCCGGGGTGTTGATAGGCAGCGCGAACGCGACCGCGTAGTCCTTGTCCTCGGCGCGCATCGCACGCGTCGGCAGCACGATGACCTCATTTGTATTCGTCGAGACGCTGGTGTGGACCTTAGCGCCGCGCACCACGATACCGTCGGGGCGCTCCTCGACGATCCGCACGTAGTAATCCGGATGATCCTGCTGCGTTGGCCCGAGCGCGCGATCGCCCTTGACGTCGGTTTGCGCAACGGCGACAGCGAGATCGTTGTCGCGGCAATTGCGATAGTACTTGTGAATGCGCTCGCGATATTCGGGTTTGCCGGCAGCCGCGAGCCGTTCACCGATAATATGGAGCGCGAGCAGAGCGTCGGTGCCGATTTCCTTGATCAACACGACCAGCGTCGCACCCTCGCGGGTCGAGGCCGCGATCAGGGCGCTGCGCTTCAGGAGGTCGTCGCCATTTTGGGGAATATGATAGTAGCGGCTGTACTCGTCGGCGCCCTCTTTCACGACGGCGAGCTCGCGATACCTGGGATCGTGCGCCATGCGGTAGTCGAGCGCCGCATGCTCGACGGCGATTCCAATCACCGGATGCGCGGTTACGTCCGCGACTTTCTCGCCGCGAAAAAAAACCGCGCGACCGTCGCGCAGCGAGTTTTTGTACTGTTCAGCCGTCCGTAGTCCCATCGTCGTGATTTTTCCTCGTCGGAGATTGTGCCAACCGCACACACGCGCCTGTGGCATTCAGTTGCGGCCTGTGCGAAACGCCAATATAGAAGCGCAGAGCATTCGCTGTCCAACCGCTCGTGCAGGAGAAGAGTTATGGCGAACCCACAGATGTTCGATTTGAGCGGCAAGGTCGCGGTGGTTACCGGAGGCAACGGCGGAATCGGCCGCGCGATCGCGATCGGACTGGCGGAAGCGGGAGCGTCGGTCGCGATTCTGGCGCGCAACGAGGTGCGCAATCGCGACACGCTCGCGAAGCTGGAGCAGATGGGCGCGCCGGCGATGGCGCTCAAGCTCGACGTGTCGCAGCGCAAAGCGCTGAAGCCGGCTCTGGAAGCAGTCGAGCGGAAACTCGGACCAATCGACATCCTGATAAACAACGCGGCATTCGCGATTTTGAAGGGGATGCTCGAGCATACGGAAGAGGAATGGGATTCGGTGATCGAGACCGATCTCACGTCGTGCTTCCTGCTTTCGAAGCATGCGGTGCCGTCGATGATCGCGCGCAAGGCGGGCAAGATTGTCAACGTCGCGAGCGTCGGGGGTTTCAAGGGCACGCCGATATATCCGTCGTACGGTGTCAGCAAGGGCGGACTGTTGCAGCTCACGCGATGCCTCGCGATCGAACTGGCGCCGCACAATATCCAGGTCAATTCGCTGGCGCCCGGCTGGACCACGACCGACATGACCGACTGGATTCGCAGCGATCCGAAATATGCGGCCGTGAAACAAGAGATGATCACGAGGACGCCGGCGGGCCGTTTCGCGGAGCCGTCGGAGATGGCGGGAGCGGCGGTGTTCCTGGCGTCGCACGCGTCGGATTTTGTTACCGGTGCGGATATTATAGTCGACGGCGGTTTTTTCATCCGCTGAAAGAGCCCGAGGTGGAGTGAAAATGGCTGCGCCGAAAATGTTCGATTTGAGCGGAGAGGTCGCCGTCGTTACGGGCGGCAACGGCGGCATCGGACGCGGAATCGCGCTCGGATTTGCCGAGGCCGGCGCGTCAGTCGCGATCCTTGCGCGCAACGAAGAGAAAAATCGCGCGGTGGTGGACGAGCTCGCGAAAGCTGGCGTGCGTGCAATCGCCGTACCGCTCGACGTGACGCGGCGCGACGATTTGCTCCCCGCGATGGAGGAAGTCGAGCGCAGGATGGGACCGCTCTCGATTCTCGTCAACAACGCGGGAATCGCGATCATGCGCAGCGCGTTGAAGTTCAGGGCCGAGGATTGGGATCGCGTGATCGAGACCAACCTGAACTCATGTTTTTTTCTTTCGCAGATTGCGGCGCGGTTCATGGTCGGCCGCAAGCACGGCAAGATAATCAATATCGCGAGCGAGTATTCGTTGTTCGGAGCACAGGCCGGAATTCCGTACGCCGCGGCGAAGGGCGCGCTGGTGCAGACCACCAAGACGATGGCGATCGAGCTGGCGCCACACAACGTCCAGGTCAACGCGATCGTGCCGGGATGGATCGCAACCGACATGACAGTGGGCGCGCAGAGCGGACCGATGTTCAAGGAAATAATCATGCGCACGCCGGCCGGCCGCTTCGGCAAGCCCGAGGAGATGGCTGGCGCGGCGGTATTTCTCGCCTCGCACGCGTCGGACTTCGTGACGGGATCGATCGTGTACGTGGACGGCGGCTACGCTATCCGCTGAGCTGCAATGCTCTCGACCAAATTTTACGAACTTAACGGCTTGCGCGTTCTCGAATGCGTGCCGGACGGGGCGAAGCTGCAAACCTATCGCGACGCCGTCGACCTCATCGGCAAGACGTTTGAGAATCGTGCGACGCTGATCGTGATTCCGATCGAGTGCCTTGGCGACGAGTTCTTCCAGTTGAGAACGCGCGTCGCCGGCGAGCTGATCCAGAAATTCGTGCAATATCGGCGACGCCTTGCGATTGTCGGCGATATCTCTGGCTTCCTGGCTGCAAGCTCCGCGTTGCGCGCCTTTGTGAACGAGGCGAACAGGGGCAAAGACGTGTGGTTCGTCGCGAGCCTCGACGAACTCAATCAGCGATTCGAGCGAGCGGTTTAACGCCGGCGGCGCGGCGGCGTAAGATGCCCGCATCATGGCTCGACGCAAAACACCCTCTCCTGCTCATCCTGAACCCGCGCGTCACGAGCACGGCTTGCCGGCGCTCAAACCGTTGCGCGTGATGGTGGCTGGCGAGGTGATCCTCGATCGCTACCTGTGGGGCGACGTCGCCCGTATCTCGCCCGAGGCGCCAATCCCGATTCTGCGCGTGCAGCGCCGCGAGGAGAAGCCGGGCAACGCGGGCTTCGTAATGGCGAATCTGCGCGCGCTCGGCGCCGACGTGAGTGCGCTCAGCGTGGTGGGCGCAGATCGCAACGGCAGCCTGCTACGCGAGATTTTCACCGATCTCGGAATCAATACCCGCTCGATTCTGATCGATCCCGACCGTCCGACGATTGTCAAAGATCGAATGCTCGGTTCCGTGCAGGCGGCCCATCGCGCGACCCAGCAACTGCTGCGCGTCGACGAGGAAGACCCGACCCCGCTGAAGCCGCCGCGCGAACGAGAGCTGATCGCGCGCCTCAAGTCGGAACTTCGCAACTGCGACGGTGTGCTGATCTCCGACATCGACAAGGGCATTCTGACGCCGCCCGTTTTGCGCGCGCTGATCGACGGAGGCCGCGCGCGCGGTATCCCGGTGATAATCGATCCACGCCGTACCGACGACTTTTCGATTTATCGCGGCGCGACCGCGCTCACGCCCAATCGTCACGAGACCGAAGTCGCCACCGGCATGCGGCTCACCGACCGCGGCGCGTGGCGCAAAGCGGCCGAATCTCTCGTGCGCAAGCTCGGCCTGGAGGCATGCCTGATCACGCTCGATCGCGACGGGATGTACCTGGCGGAGCGCGGCGGCAAGGACACTTACGTATCGACGGTCCCGCGCGAGGTTTACGACGTGACCGGCGCAGGCGACGTGGTGTTAAGCGTGTTCGGGATGTTCTCGATCGCCGGACTTGGCTTCTCGTCCGCGGCGACGATCGCGAACCTGGCTGCGAGTATCGAAGTGACTAGAATCGGCACCGAGGTGATCACGCGCGAAGATCTCGCGCGCGCATTGAGTCCTGCGCACGCCAGTTACGAGCGCAAAATCCATTCCGCGGACGAACTCAAAGCGGCGCTCGAGCGCGAGCGGCGAGCCGGCCGGCGAATCGCGTTTACCAACGGATGCTTCGATTTGCTGCACGCGGGACATATCCAGATTCTCGCGTTTGCGCGCGCGCAGGCAGACGTACTGGTGGTCGGACTCAATAGCGATCGCAGCGTGCGGCGTCTCAAGGGCGATTCGCGTCCCATCTATCCCGTGGCGGAACGGGCGAGAATCGTGGCGGCGCTGGAAGCGGTCGACTACGTAGTCGTGTTCGACGAGACGCGCGCTGAAAAAATAATTCGCACGGTCAAGCCCGACGTCCTGATCAAAGGCGAGGACTGGAGCGGCAAGGAAGTTGACGGTCAGGCGTTCGTCGAGTCGCGCGGAGGAAGGGTTGCGCTCGCGCCGCTGCTGGGCGGACGCTCTACCACCGCGACTATTGAGCGGATGAGTTCGAAGGCGGACGCTGCAAAAAACGGCGCGTGATTTGATCGGTGAACTGCTTGAGCTCCGGCATCGCGAGCATCCAGGCGCCGAACAGGTAAATGCCGCCGTAAGTCGAGAGAATCGCCAGCCCCTGGATGCGCGGCCCGAATCCCGCCATCTTGAGCTTCATCATGAATCCGATTGCGGCTGCTCCCAGAGCCAACGCCCACAACTTCGCCAGGTACGAACGCTCGAGCCCGGTCCATCCGATACGCCCGTTCAGCGCCCATCGCAGCATCGCAAACTCGACCCATCCCGCGACGCCCGCCGACACGGTCAGTCCGGCCACGCCCCACCTCTGCGCGATTCCGAGCATGGGCGGCAGCGGAATCGCGCACAGATATCCGAGCACGAGAGTCAGCGCGACGCGTATCAACGCGAATCGCAGCGGAGTGCGCGTGTCGAACAGCGCGTAAAACGCCGAGTTGTACAGACGGCCCATCGTGGCTGCAAGCAACCCTACGCCCGAGCCTGCGAGCACTGCCCACACGTAAACGGCGTCGGCACGTGTGAACGCGCCGGATTGATAAATCATCGCGACGATCACGTCGCCCAGAATCAAAAATGCGGCGGACGATGGAACCACGAGAAACGCGATTTGCCGCAGTCCACGGTTCAGCCGCGCGCGCAGAATCACGCTCATCTGCTCGGGCATCGCGCCCGCGGCCCGCGACATCGCCGGCAACTCCGACGCGGCGACCGAATATCCGAACAGGCTGATCGGCACCATGTAGAGCAGCTGGCCGTAGTTGAGCGCCGCGACGGCGCCGGTCGGCAACAGGCTCGCGAGCACGTTGTCCACGTAGGTGCTCAGGTTGACGACGCCGCGGCTAACGACGACAGGAGTCAGATTGTGAAACACAGCTCGTAGAGGTTCGGCGACCCGTGCGAAGTCGATGCGATGCTTCCTCAGCAGCGCCATCGTTTGCGGAACCTGTACCAGGATTTGCAAAGCCGAGCCGACGACCGACGCCCACGAGATCGCGATCGCGAGCCCGTCCTGCGAGCGGCGGGGCCCGTAGTAGAGCAGAGCCGCGATCATTGCGACGTTCCACGCGACGGGCGCCGTGTACGAGACGAAAAATTTGTGATGACTGTTCAGGACGCCGAGGAACCACGCCGACATCACGAGCAATCCCGCCCCGGGAAACAGGATGCGCACGATCTGAATCGTCAAATCGCGCTTGTCGCCCTCGAAGCCCGGAGCGATCACGTCGATGAGATAGGGCGTCACAAGCACGCCGATCGCTACCAGCACCGACACGCCCAGCGTCAGGATCGCGCCGACTCCCCAAGCGACCATGTCGGCGGTTTCGTTGTCGCCCTCGCCCAGCAATTTTCCGTAAACCGGGATGAAAGATGCCGAGAGGACGCCTTCGCCGAACAGGTTCTGCAGGATGTTCGGGATGCGAAAGCCCGCCTTGAACGCGTCGGCCGTCGCCGAGTCGCCGAGGTAATGCGCGAAGATGCTGTCCCGGACGAGGCCGGCGATCCGGCTGAGCAACACGCCTGCGGCAATCGTGCCGGCGCGGCTCGCACCCGATCCGCTTGCGCTGGCGAGTTCGGGGCTCGGCTTGACGCGAGGCTCGCTGGGATCCTGACGATTGGGTGCTATTTCGGACAAGGTACCTCTGACGGATGGAGTATAGCGACCGTCTCAACCGCGTAGTAGCGGGCGTCCAAGGCGCGCTACAATTGTCGCGTGAGCTTTTCGCTTTACGTCCATATTCCGTGGTGCCAATCGAAGTGTCCCTACTGCGACTTCAATTCGCACGCGGCGGCGTCGTGGCCGGAAGCGGATTACACTCGCGCGCTGATTTCGGAGCTTGAACACCGCGCCAACTCTTCATCGTACGCAGGCCAGGGTATCAGGACAATTTTTTTTGGAGGCGGAACGCCTTCGCTGTTCGATCCCAAATCCATCGGCGAGATAATCGATGCCACCAATCGCGTTTACGGTATCGAGCCTGACGCGGAGATAACGCTCGAAGCGAATCCTGGCACGGTGGACCTGGCGAAACTGGTCGGGATGCGCGCGGCGGGCGTCAACCGAATCAGCTTCGGAGCGCAGTCGTTCAATGCCGCGACGCTCAAGTTTCTCGGCCGCATCCATTCCGCTGACGAGACCCGCGCTGCGGCGAATATGGCGCATCGGGCAGGCTTCGATCGGCTGAATCTTGATTTGATTTTCGCGGTCCCCGGACAGACGGTTGCTGACGTTCTCTTCGATATCGAGTCGGTGGCGGCGCTCGAGCCGGATCATATCTCGGCTTACAACCTGACCTTCGAAGAAGGCACTGCCTTTTTTACAGATCTGAAGCGTGGACGAATCAAACAGCTCGCGAACGACGAGCAAGCCACGATGTATCAAGCGGTGCGCGAGGAAATTCCGCGGCGCGGCTACGCGATGTACGAAATTTCCAACTATGCGGCGCCTGGCCACGAGGCTCGCCACAACCTGACGTACTGGCGCGGCCAGACGTATCTCGGAATCGGCGCAGGCGCTCATAGCTATGCAGGCGACGGGCACGGCGGACAACGGAAGCGATGGTGGAACGAAAAACTCCCCGCACGCTACATCGCTGCGATCGAAGAGCGTAAAAATGGAGAAGCAGGCGCCGAAATGATCGATGACGCCACCGCGCAGAGTGAATTCGTGTTCCTGAATCTACGGCTGCGCGAAGGCTTCGCGCTGGCCGATTTTCACCAGCGCTTCGGCCGCAACTTCGAATGCATCTTCGGCAGCGTAGCCAGCCCGCTGTTCAACAACGGGTTGCTGACGCTCGATAGGGGCCGAATCAAGCTGACGGATCGCGGGCTCGAGATGGCCGATTCGGTGTTCGCCGAATTCGTCTAGATCCGGCGCAAACGATCAGACCGGAAGTTCTTCGTACAGATCTCCGGCGATGATGTCGGCCGCCGGATTAGCCGCGGAACGGATGCGTTCGACAGTCTGCAAGAATTCAGGGTCGGAACGAACCTTCGCGAGACCGCTCCAGTCCTTGTACTCGCTCACCGCTACGAGAGTGTTGGCTTGCGCGCCAAAGGTCTGACGATGAACCCTGAAAGTACCGCCTGCGCGTTCCACCAGCCGCTTTATTCCCTTTAAGTTTTCCATCTGCTCGCTTAGTCGACCGTCGCGGGGGCGAAATGTTATCACGGCTGAGATTGCCATCTGCGGATCCTCCCAATGCTCTTGGATGCGATTTGTGGCAATAGCTAACAGCGGATCCGCCATAGGGCAACACACCCGGGAACGCCCAAATCGCTAGGTTGAGCGTGCGATCGTTGCTTCGAGCAGTTCGCCGATGCGGGCGGGGGTGGCGAGTCTTATGAACGCGCCGAGTCGCGGACCGCGCTCCTGTCCTAGAATCGAGCGGTACAGCAGCGGGAAAATCTTGCCGGGCTTGTCGTAATTCTCGCGGCCGAGATCGTAAATCTTCTTCTCGATCTCCTCGGCGCTCGCATTTTGATTTTTGCGGAGGTACGCCGCAAGAGTTTTCAGCTGCTCGCGCTCAGCATCGGTGGGAGTGTAGGGCTTCTTCGTTGGTTCTATGAAATCGCGGTAGAAATTTAGCGCGCATTCCATCAGCGCCCGGCCCATCGCTTCAGTTTCCGGATCGCCGGCGATCGAAGCGTCATAACGGACGATGTAGTTCCAGATGAAATCGCGATCCGAGCTGCCCAGCGCCGCGACCAGGTTCATCATCAGACCGAAGCTGAGCTGCGAGTTGAATCGTCTTGGCGTCTTGCTCTGGATTACGAACTCGAGCACCGATTCGCGCCGCTGCTCTTCCGACGCCGCCGCGTATTCGCGCACCGCGTCGAGGTACTCGTCGACATACTGCGGGATCGCCTCGAGAAACAACTTGCGCGCGCGACGCGGATTGAGCAGCAGGAAAAATTTGAGCACTTCGATCGGCGCGTAGCGCGTCCACTGCTCGACCGTCACGCCGCGGCCCACCGACTTCGAGACCTTGTGCCCTTCCTCGTCGAGAAACATCTCGAACGGAAATCCCAGCGGAGGGCGCGTGCCCATCACGCGCAGAATCTGCGCCGACAGCCGCGCCGAGTCGGTGAGATCCTTTCCGTACAGCTCGTAATCGACTTTGAGCACATAGCATCTGAGCGCCCAATCGACCTTCCATTGGACTTTCGCCATGCCGCCGAGGACCGACTGCTCGCCGCTGTAGCCGCATCCCCGCGTGCCACCCGCGCTCTTTTCGCAGGTGAACTCGATCGACGCGCGCTCGGGGTGATAGGCCGTCACCGATCTTTCGACGACTTGCCCGCACTTGGGACAGATCGGCATGAACGGCGACCATCCTGCGCGATTCTCGTCGCGCAGCGTCGGCACGATGATCGCGATGACCTCTTTGTGCTTCTCGAGGATCAGCTTCAGCCCTTCGTCGAAGCGCCCCGACGAATACATCTCGGCCGCGCGCACCAGTTCGTACTCCACTTCGACCGGCGCCAGGAATCCTTCGAGCAGCCCGACCATGTGATCGGCGAAGCTGGCGCAACATCCGAAGGGGTCAGGGATCTTCGACACCGGTATGCCGAGGTACCGCTCGACGTCCTCGCGGTTCGGCACATTCTCCGGCACCTTGCGGAGTCCATCGAGATCGTCGATGAAAACGATCAGGCGCGACGGCCGCGACGGTTCAATCAGATGAAACGCTTTGCGCACGAACGACGGACGAAGAATTTCCGCCATTGTGCCGAGATGCGGCAGTCCCGACGGTCCGAAACCGCTCTGGAAAATTACGGGACGCGCCGGCTCGTACGCTGCGACCCGCTCTGCGAGCCGCCGAGCTTCTTCACGGGGCCACAGCTCCGCGCCGGGGTTGCCCTGCTGCCGATCGGACCTATCCGATCGGCCGGATCTCGATGCATCCGCCATCGATTGAATTATCTTCCTTGTCCGACTCGCCTAGCTTTCCGGCTTGTCGGGATTTTTTCCGCGTAGCACGCTCGCGACCGCCTCGTGTATCCACGGATCGATCTGGAGGTCGCGATTTTTTTCCGAGGCGAGCCGCAGTTTAACCGCGCAATTGCCGCAGATAAAGGCCTGCTGGCGAAAGCCGGCGGTATCTTCTACGGAAATTCGAAGCAACCACTCGGCGAATTCGCGGCGGCAGATCGCGCAGTGAAATTTGCTAGAATGTGAATTCGGAGAGTCCATAGCCGGCTGTTATTCTATATCATTGCTTCAACTCTTTGCGCTGTGGTATTTCCCGACAACCGATGAATTCCACGACCGTTCGCCAACGCTGGATCGACTGGCTTCATTTTCGGACCCCCGGTCCCATTATTCTGGACGGCCGCGCCTCAAGCATCCGCATTCGGACTGTCCGCGATTAGACCGCTGACTTCTCCCGTCGCCGCACGAGCGGCGCCGGGATTGCTCACTTTATGGATCAGGCTCTCACGAAACAGAAACTCAAGGAATTGCGCGCGATGGTCGGCGAGGGCGATCGCGTCGCGATCGTGCTGCAGGACGATCCGGACCCCGACGCGATGTCGAGCGGGATAGCTCTTCGTACTCTGCTGGGGCGCAACAAGCAGACCACACCGCTATTCGCGTTCAAGCCCGTAACGCGGCCGGAAAACCTCACCATGGTGCATCTGCTGGAAATTGAAATACAGCCGGCCACGACCGAGGATCTCCGCGCGTTCGACAAGATTGCGATGGTCGATGTTCAGCCTCCATTTTTCGGCGAAAAAATCCCGCGTGCCGATATCGCGATCGATCATCATCCCGGCTACCCCTGCGGCGCCGCTCCGTTCGAGGATGTGCGCACGAAATACGGCGCGACTGCGACGATCATGACCGAGTACCTGGTCACGGCTGACGAGAAAATCAGCGAGCGGCTGGCGACTGCGCTGCTCTATGGAATTCGCAGCGACACCCTGGCGTTGTCGCGACGCGTGACCGACGACGACTTGCAAGCCTTCGCTCATCTCACCCCGCTCGCCAACTACAGCATGCTCCGGCAGATGGATCGCCCCGAGCTGCCGCTTGGTTTCGCACATATCCTGGCGCGCGCGATGAAACGGATGGTCGTCAAGGATCACCTGGTCGTGCTCAACCTCGGCACCGTCAAGCGCGACGACCTGATCGTGCAGATGGCGGACTTCTGCCTGCAGTTCGAAGGCGTGTCATGGGTCGCGGTTGCCGGCAAACTCGACGGCAAGCTGGTGATAAGCGTGCGCAACCACGGTATGAGCGGCAACAACGCGGGCGAGATGGTGAAGAATCTGTTCGCCGATATCGGCAGCGCCGGCGGCCATCGCAACATGTCCAAAGCGGTCATCCCGCTGCGCGCGTGGCGCAAGCGCGAGGGCACCACTCGCGACTCGCAAATCGAAGCGCGTCTGCGCGAGTTGTTCACCGCGGACATCAAGGCTCAGGCTGCGGCAGTTCGGTCTGCGTCCGGCCGCAATGGCAACTGACGCAATGCACTCTGCATCGAGCCGTCGGTTTACCGGTTTTACCGATTTCCATATCGTGGTTGGTGTCCATGCGTAGTCTGTTGCGATGAGTCAGAGTTCCTCCAGAATTTCCGCGCTCGAGTTCCTGGCCCCGATGATCGTCGGCTGCGCGCTCTTCATGGAGATGCTCGACGCGACGGTCATCTCGACCGCGCTGCCCGCGATGGCCAAGTCGCTGGGCGAGGATCCGATCAAGCTCAATCTTGCGATCACTTCCTACCTGCTGAGCCTCGCCGTCTTTATTCCGATCAGTGGCTGGATGGCGGATCGATTCGGCGCGCGTACAGTCTTTCGCGCTGCGATCATCATCTTCACGACCGGTTCGGTGTTCTGCGGATTGTCGCAATCGCTGCCTGAGCTGGTCGCCTCGCGTATTTTGCAGGGCTTCGGCGGCGCCATGATGGTCCCGGTCGGCCGTCTGATCGTTCTGAAGACCATCGCCAAGTCCGACCTGGTCACCGCGATGTCTTACCTGACTGTGCCCGCGGTGTTGGGGCCGGTGGTCGGCCCGCCAGTCGGCGGCTTCATCGTGACGTACTATTCGTGGCGCTGGATTTTCTTCATCAACGTGCCGATCGGCATGATCGGTATCATGCTGGTCACCTGGTACATTCCCAACATCCGCGAGGAAGAGACCTTCCCGCTCGACTTCCGCGGCTTTCTGCTTACCGGGCTGGGGCTGGCGGGACTGGTTTCCGGCTTCGAGTCGATCGGCCGCGGCGTTATACCCGCCAGCATAATCATGTGCGTGATGGCCGCCGGCGGAATCTGCATGGCGCTGTATATTCTTCACTCGCGGCGCATCGACTATCCGATCGTCGACCTGGGGTTGATGAAAATCCCGACCTTCCTGGTGTCGACGCTGGGCGGCGGACTCTTTCGGATGGGCATTGGCGCATTGCCATTTTTGTTGGCGATGCTTCTGCAGGTGGTTTTCGGACTCAGCCCGTTCGCCTCGGGAATGCTGACCTTCACCAGCGCGGCCGGCGCGCTGTTCATGAAGGCGACGGCGACGCCTATCATTCGCCGCCTGGGTTTTCGCACGATCCTGATATCCAATGGCGTGCTCAGCGCTTTCATCATGATGAGTTACGCGCTATTCCGTCCGACAACGCCCCACTTCCTGATCGTGCTGGCTCTCCTTTCGGGCGGATTCTTCCGCTCGTTGCAATTCACCGCGCTGGGAACGCTGGCCTACGCCGACGTGCCCAACCCGCTGATGAGCAGCGCGAGCACTCTGTCGAGCATGGCGCAGCAACTGTTCCTGAGCCTGGGCGTGGCGCTCGGCGCGATGCTGCTGCATATGAGTCTGGGCGCGCGCGGCGCGTCTCATCTCTCGACGCACGATTTCATGCCGGCCTTTTTGGTGATGGGACTTCTGGCGCTCGCATCGTCGCTGATGTTCCTTCCGCTCGAGTATCACGCCGGCGACGAAGTGAGCGGTCGCCAGCGCGGCGTCGAGCTTTCTCACACGCCGCAGACAGTTCCGGAAGCGGATTGATCGTGCGCGGTCGTTTACCGAAGCCGGCGATACCTTTATCGTAAGCGTCGTGAATGTGGCGGAGGCGATCGTGGAGGTGAAGAATCGGCTCGGACTTCATCTGCGGGCCGCATCCGCGCTCGCGCAGACGGCCGCAAAATTCGCCTCAAAGATCATGATTGGCACCGGCACGGACCTCGTCAACGCCAAGAGCATGACGAACCTGATGATGCTCGGCGCGGCGCAAGGATCCAAGCTGAAAGTCCGCGCCGAAGGAACCGACGCGCGCGAAGCTCTGAAAGCGGTCCAGACGCTATTCGACGAACGATTTGGGGAAGAATGATCGCGCCGCAGGTTTGCTCCATCGCGGCCGCTATCTTGCTTCTGTCCGATTGGTCAGTTATACCTTCAGTACTCAAAAAATCTTGAGGCGTGCTGCCGTTTTTCCGATTTTCACGTTGTCTGGCAGGCGCTATGCTGACCCTCTGGAACAGAACTCAATTGAAGCCCTCAGTCGCCCGCGCCATCTGCATAAGTTGAATTCCAGTCTGCGACGGGCGATTGAGAACCCCAAAAGGCGCTTTCCAAGGAGCTATCGCCAACAATGCCGCTTAAGGATTTCCTGTTCACGTCCGAGTCGGTCTCCGAAGGCCATCCGGACAAAATGTGCGACCAGATCTCGGACGCCGTCCTCGACGCGCTGCTGACTGAGGACCCCAACTCGCGCGTCGCGCTCGAGTCGCTCGCCAAGACCGGGCTGATCGTGCTGGCCGGTGAGATAACCAGCCGCGCGAAACCCGACTACGTGAAAATCGCGCGACAGACCGCGATCGAAATCGGCTACAACAGCTTCGAGGTCGGCTTCGACGGCAACATGTGCGCCGTCCTGACCGCCATCGAGCCGCAGTCGTCCGACATTTCACAGGGCGTCACCGAGGGCGAAGGCCTCCACAAGGAACAGGGGGCGGGCGACCAGGGACTGATGTTCGGTTTTGCGTGCGACGAGACGCCGGAGATAATGCCGCTGCCAATCGCGATGGCGCATCGGCTGATGGAAAATCTCACCAAGCTCCGCAAAACCCGTCAGCTCGATTTTCTGCGCCCCGACGCCAAGAGCCAGGTCACGGTGCGCTACGTCGACGGCCGCCCGGTCGAAGTCACCGCGGTCGTCGTCTCGACGCAGCATTCGCCCGACGTTAAATACGAAAAAATCCGTGAGTCGATCATCGAGGAACTGATCAAGAAAACCATTCCCGCACAGTACCTCACGCGCTCGACGGTCTATCACGTCAATCCCACTGGCAGCTTCATCATCGGCGGACCGCATGGCGACTGCGGACTTACCGGCCGCAAAATAATCGTCGATACCTACGGCGGCTACGGCCGGCATGGCGGCGGCGCGTTCTCGGGCAAGGATCCGAGCAAGGTCGATCGCTCAGCATGCTACATGGCGCGTCACGTCGCAAAAAATGTCGTCGCGGCGGGGCTCGCGAAGAAATGCGAAATCCAGGTCGCCTACGCAATCGGCGTCGCCGAGCCGGTCTCGCTGCTCGTCGACACTTTCGACACCGGCATCGTGCCTGAGAACAAACTCTCAGCGACTTTGCGCGAGCTGTTCGATTTCCGGCCCGCTGGCATCATCAAGACGCTGAACCTGAAGCGCCCGATCTATCAGCCGACCGCCGCCTACGGGCATTTCGGCCGCAATCCCCATGACGGACTGTTCCCGTGGGAGCGCGTCGATATGGCCGAGACACTGCGCAACGCGTTCGGTCTCAATGGCCGCAGCTGATAGCAACTGCTCGCCGCTTCACTAAACTAAACAGTAACTTTCTTGAAAAGACGGGGTTTGAATTACGATGGCCACGACGGCAAGAAAGCTCAAGGCAGTTTCCAAAGCACTTCCTAAATCCCGCGCCAACGGAAGCGGGCGCGACTTCGACGTACATGACCTCGGACTCGCCGAGGCCGGACGCAAGCGGATCGAATGGGCCGACAAGCAGATGCCGGTGTTGCGCCGGCTGCGCGAGCGATTCACCAAGGAACAGCCGCTCAAGGGCCAGCGCCTCGGCGCATGCCTGCATATCACCTGCGAGACCGCCAACCTGCTCCGCACTCTGAAGGCGGGCGGCGCCGAGGTGCTCGCGTGCGCGTCGAATCCGCTCTCGACCCAGGATGACGTCGCGGCCGCGCTCGTCGAGGAGTACAGCATCCCGACCTTCGCCATCCACGGCGAAGATCGCGACACCTACTACAGTCATCTGCGCGCGGTGCTCGAACGCCGTCCGACGATCACGATGGACGACGGCGCCGACCTCGTCAGCCTGCTCCATACCGAGTTCGCCAACCAGGCCGACGACGTCAGAGCCAGCATGGAAGAGACGACAACAGGAGTAATCCGGCTTCGCGCGATGGCGAAAGATGGCGCGCTCAAGATTCCGATCGTCGCGGTCAATGATGCGCAGACCAAGCATCTGTTCGACAACCGTTATGGTACGGGACAGTCAACGCTCGACGGCATCATCCGCGCCACCGGCGTGCTCATCGCGGGTTCGGTCATTGTCGTCGCCGGCTACGGTTATTGCGGCCGCGGCATCGCGTCACGCGCGCGCGGCCTGGGCGCCGACGTGATCGTCACGGAAGTCAATCCGATTCGCGCGCTGGAAGCTGCGATGGACGGGTTCCGCGTCATGAAGATGATCGAGGCGGCGAAGGTCGGCGACATTTTCGTCAGCGCGACCGGCGACAAGCATGTTCTCACGTCCGCGCATTTCACGCTGATGAAGGACGGCGCGTTCCTCAGCAACTCGGGCCACTTCGACATCGAGATCGACGTCGCCTATTTGAACGACGCCGCGAAAAAAGTCGAGCGCGACGTCACCCGCAACGTGGACGCGTACCATCTGTCCAACGGACGCATCGTCTACCTGCTGGGCGAAGGCCGCCTGGTGAACCTCGCATGCGCCGAAGGCCATCCCGCGCAGGTCATGGACATGAGCTTCGCGACGCAAGCGATGGCGTCAGAGTGGGTAGCGAAGGGCGCGCAGCTCGCGGTCAAGGTTCACGAAGTGCCAGTCGAAATCGAAGAAGAAATCGCCGCAGTGAAGCTGGCCGCGATGAGCATCAAGATCGACACGCTCACCGCCGAACAGCGCAAGTACCTGGCAAGCTGGGAATCCGGCACTTAGCTGGTTACGCCGCGCTACCGCGGCGTCCGGCACGGACGGGGCGAATCAGCACTTCTGCCGGAATTCCAAAGCGGTCGTGTAGGCGCCGGATCATCTCCAGTGACAGCGCACGCTTGCGCTGCATCACCTCGTACACTCGGCTGCGACCACCGATCACGCCCACCAATGCTCGCGGGTCGAGTCCCTGTTGCTCTAGCCGAAACCTGATCGCCTCAATCGGGTCGGGCGGATCGATTGGGAAATGCTTTTCCTCGTAGGCATCGACTAGTGTCACCAGAACGTCCAGTCTGTCCCCTTCCGCAGTTCCTTCCTTCGCACCCCACAAGCGTTGAATCTCGAGGAGCGCCCTCTCGTGGTCTGCATTACTTCGAATTGGCTTAATCTCCATACTCAACCGTCCTTGCGTCGATTCTGTCGTAGTCCAGGTGCGAACCGATCCATTTGATCGTAACCGCAACTAGCGCGCTTTGAGATCGTCGTCAGACGACTGATCCAGGTAGTCGCCCGCCGGCAGGCCACGTGGATTGCGGTCGCGGATTGCTGTCACAACGTTCTTCAGCGCTTCGATCAACTCCCTCTCTCCAAGTCGCGGGTATAGCACCCGCGCGAGGCGGCTGCCGTCGCGAGCGCCGCCCACCAGCAGCACGTACTCATTTTTCCCGTAGCCTATAATCCCGATCTCGGCTGTCGGCGGACGCGAGCAACTGTTAGGACATCCGGCCATCCGGATTATCACGTCAACCTCACCGAGCCCCGCATTTTCAAGCGCCGCAAGATAGCGCGGCAGCACGCGCTCTGCATGCGTCATCGCAAGGCCGCAGGTCGGCTTGGCCGGACACGCCATCGCGAGCCGCCGAATCGGTGGCACTTCGCCGTCGAAAGGCACGCCGTGTTCCGCGAGCGTCCGCTCGATCCACTCTCGACGTGCCGACGGAACGTGGGCCAGCAACAGATGCTGGTTGGGCGTGATCCGAATGCCGATTCCCGGCAGCTCCGAGACGATGCGGCGAATCGCGCTGCGGTAGCGGGCCTTCGACTCGTCGCGTACGCGTCCGTTCGGAATCATAACTCCCGTGTAAAAGTTATCGGCGCCACCAGCTTCCCGATGCCATCCCCGGTGATCGCGTATCGGCGGCAATGGAACCGGCGCGGTATCGGCGAGTTCGATTCCAAAGCGTTCGCGCAGAGTCTCTTTGACTGCGTCGACTCCGATGCGGCGAATCGTGTGTTTCCATCGCGCCGCGCGCCGGTTTCGTCGCTCGCCATGCTCGCGTTGAAGCGTCGCGATCGCGCGCACCGTGTCCACCACTTGGTCGCGTCGCACGACGCCCAGGTGAATTGCAAGCAACGGCATCGTATCGGGCTGGTTGTGCGTCGCGCCCATTCCGCCGCCGCTGTAGAGGTCATAGCCGTTGACCTCGCGGCCGTGGACGCGTGGGAGGAATCCAACGTCCTGCGTCAGCAGATCGACGCTGTTGTCGTGCGGATGCGCAAAGCCGACTTTGAATTTGCGCGGCAGATACTGAGCGCCATAGATCGGTTCTTCCGAGTTGAGCGGCGCGATCTGTTGTCTCTTCTGATCGGCGAGAAATACCTGGTAGTAGGCCGAGCTCCGCGGCGCCATCTCACGTGCCACCGCGTGCGCGAGCTCGCGCGAATCGAGCGGAAGCTCGGCGTCGAGGTCGTCGATCGGGCTGGCGACCGTATTGCGATTGACGTCCCCGCACGCGCCGAGTGTCGTGAGCTGGTAGCCATTGTCGGGGTGGCTGGCGTTGATGTCGCGAATCAGCGCCGACAGATTGCGCCCGCGCACGTAATGGAACTGGATTCCCTGGCGCGCGGTGAGCCGGAGGCTGCCGTCGGCATAGCGATCCGCGGCCGCGTCGAGCGCGAGCCACTGCGCCGGCGTGAGCTCGCCACCCGCGGGATTCTTCACCCGCACCATAAAAATAAAGTCGCCGTCCTTCTTGCCGCTTTCGTTGCGCTCGCGCTGTTTGTAGATGCCGAAATGCTTGGCGATTTCCTTGGCATGCTCGGTGATCGTTTCCGCCTGCCGCGCGCTCAGGGCGTCGATCTCCGAGCGCATCGTATGACGACTCTCGTGCGTTGAGTGAACGTAAAAGAGTCCTTCGCTCGAATGCTTGAGCCGCTCGACGGTCGACATTTCTGTCGCGCTCGCGTTTTCGAGCGTTATCGGCCGGGCGTCATGGTGATGCTTGGATTCCATTACGGCGATTCCCGCTGCGCGAAAACGATCGGCGCCAGCGAGCAGAGTCGGCTACTTATAAATGGATAGCACGGAAGGGAGTCAGTCCAGCTACTCGTCGATTTTGACCCGCGACCAGCGGCGGTAGATCTCACCGCATCCGACCGATGCGCCGATCAGCAAAAGCGCGAGAAAGAAGCGCAGCGACAGCGGATGCCAAAGTGCGTCGCCCAGAAAGGCGAACAGGATCGTCCCCGGAATCATACCGATCATCGTCGCCCAGAAGTAATCGTGAAACGTGATTGGAGACGCACCCGCCAGCAGGTTCAGCGCGTTGTACGGAATGACCGGCACCATCCGCAAGTACAGGATTATCTGGAAGCCATGCTTTGCGATTCTGTGCAGCATCGACTGGAATCGCTCGCCGACTATCCGCTCGACGAACGACTTGCCGAGAAATCTTCCCGCCGCAAACGCGACTAGGGCGCCGATGTCGCCGCCGATTAGCGAATACACCGAGCCCCACTTGGTCCCGAACGCGAGTCCGCCCGCTATCGTCATCACCGCGCCGGGCACCAGAAACGACGGTCCCACCGCGTACAGCAGCATATAAACGACCGGTCCCCACGCGCCCCACTGAATCACCTGGGATTTGACCAGTGCGGGGTTGCTGAACCATTCGGAGTGCGCGATCAGAAGCCAGATCGAACCGCCGACAAGGATCGCGATGATCGCGATCTTCACGACGTTCATCAGCATCGAGCCATCGGCGCCCGGCTTTTCTGATTGAGTTCCGATTGGATTTACCGCGGCCATGAGCCTTTCATGATATTTGGCCGCGGCGGACTGTGACAAGGCTTCGCGCGCGCGTTGTAGGCAAGTCGCGATGCTACTAAAGTCGGCGCAGCGCATTTATCTCCAAATTCGCAAGGAAAACTTTCATGAACGAACTCTCGGACAAAGTCGCAATCATCACCGGCGGCGGTTACGGAATCGGCAAACAGATCGCGCTGAAGTACGGCGCAGCCGGCGCGAAAATCGTCGTGGCGGCACGCTCGATCGAACCGATGAGACAGACGTGCGCTGAACTCGAGCGCCTCGGCGCCCGCGCCATCCCGGTTACGACCGACGTCTCCAAGGAAGCGGATTGCGCCAGGATGGCCGCCGAGACGATGAAGGCATTCGGACGCATCGACATTCTCGTCAACAACGCCGGCATCTCGGGACCGACCAAACGGATCACCGATATGTCGCTCGCCGAATGGCAGGAGACGATCGATATCGATTTGACTGGAACGTGGCTGGCGACTCGCGCTGTGCTGCCGATGATGGACAAGCAACGCTCCGGCAACGTCATCAACATCTCGTCGGGCGCGGGACGTCGCGGCTACCCGATGCGCTCGCCGTATGCGGCGGCGAAGTGGGCAATGATCGGATTAACGCAAACGGTGGCAGGCGAATGGGGTCAGCGCGGCATCCGATGCAACTGTATTTGCCCCGGCGCAATCGAGGGCGAACGAATCGAGCGCGTGATGCGTGCCCGAGCCGAGGCGCTCAAGCAGCCGTACGAGCAGATCAAAGCAGGCTTCCTGTCGCAGGCCGCGATGAACCGAATGGCGACGGAGGAGGAAGTCGCGCGTGTCGCGCTGTTCCTCGCGCTGGATTCGTCGGCCGGAGTTACCGGTCAGACGATGAACGTCGACTGCGGCAGCATCATGAACTGACCGCGCGCCGGCATCTACCGCGCGATGTCGTTGTCGCGGATGCTGCTTGCGAAACCGCCGCTCTCCAGCCGCTTCATCAACTCGCGCGCAAGTACGGGCGAGCGATGCCGTCCGCCGGTGCATCCGAGACCGACCGTCAGGTAACTTTTCCCTTCGCGCTGATACAGCGGAATCAGGAAATCAAAGAGGCGCCCGACCTCGTCGACAAAACGCTGCGACTCCGGCTGCGCCATCACGTACTCGCGCACGCTCGCGTCGAGTCCGGTCAACGGCCGCAAATCGGGAACAAAGAATGGATTTGGAATGAAGCGTACGTCGAACACCACGTCCATCCCGACCGGCATTCCGAACTTGTAACCGAAAGAGACCAGCGACACCGACATCCGCGATCCTGCCGCCGCACCCAACACGGCCGCCGTGACCACCTCGCGCAGTTCGTGGACCGTGAGCGTGGTCGTGTCGATCACCCGATTGGCCCGCTCGCGCATCTCGGCCAGCGCCAGGCGCTCGCGCCTAATGCTCTCGGCAACGGTCGCCCCGCTACCGGCCATTGGATGCGGACGGCGGCTCTCCGAATAGCGGCGCGCCAGCACGTCGTCGGACGCGTCGAGAAAAATCACTTCGGGATGGATTCCAGCGGCATCGAGTTCCGCGAATATCCGCGGCCACTGCGGGAAGAACAGACGCTCGCGCGAATCAACTCCCAGCGCGACGCCCTTGAGCGCGGGATCGCGTCCCGCCACCAGCATCGCGACGTTGGGGGCCAGCGCAACCGGGAGATTGTCGATGCAGTAGAAGCCCAGGTCCTCGAGCACGCGCATCGCCGATGCGCGCCCCGATCCTGAGACACCGGTAACTATTATCAGGCGAGGTGGCTGAGGCGAGCTCATCGGGCTCTGGGTTCGTGCCGCGCTAGAGGCGGGCGCGATTGGTCGTCTCAGTACTTGCTGTCTTCGTCCTTTATCAGAGAAAACAGTTCGGCTCCGTCCTTGGCCGCGAGCAGCCGGCTTCGGAAGGATGATTCCTTGAGCAATCGCGAGACGCGCGCGAGCGCTTTCAGATGGAGGCTGGCGGAATCCTCAGGCGCGACCAGCACGAAAAACAGTTGCGACGGACCACCGTCGAGCGAATCGAAATCGACGCCTGCCTCATGGCGGCCGAAGGCCCCGATTATCTTCGTCACACCGCGCAGCTTGCCGTGCGGGATTGCGATTCCGTCGCCAATCGCCGTCGAGCCCAGCCGTTCGCGCTCCGCGAGCACCGCAGTCAGGTCGCTGAGCTTAATCTCTGTATGCTTCGCGGCGAGAGCTTTCGCCAGTTCATTCAAAACGTCGGGCTTGGTAGTGCCCTTCAATTCGGCAATGACCATGTCCGGGCTGAGGATATCGGTAATTTTCATTTAGGCGTCCAGATCCAGTGAAAAAGTGAAAAGTGAAAATCGAAATTCAAATGTGCGCGAGTTCGCGAACTCGCAGCCAGGAAACCACCGCTAATCAAGTTTCCTCGCTGGCGGCCAGAACCTCCCCGGTCGAAGGCGATCTGACTTTTTTTGCCTTGAATTTTTCCAGATTCTTTTTCAGTTGCCGTCCGACCTTGTCCGTCAGCAGATCGATCACAGAGTAGAGATCCTTGGTTTCTTCCTGCGCGACCACCGACAGGCGCCCCGATTTGACAGTAACTTCACCGTGCTGCCGATATTTGTCAACCGTGAGAATCAGATGAACCTGACAGGTCCTTTTGATCAGCTTGCCAAGATGCGCGAATTTTCGTTCCGCGTACACTTTGATCGCATCGGTCGGCTGGACGTGCCGAAACGTCACCGTCACTTCAGTGGCCGGCGCGTTCGCGATTCGCTCCGCGCGCCGCACTTTGCGGTTCTCGGCCCGGCCACGCTTGCCCTTCCTGTCGATTTTACTCATCGCGTTCCCGCCCGAGCGTTCATCCGATCTGTTTGCGATTTGCCGACGGCGGAATTCCCATCGCCTGCCGATACTTGGCGACGGTGCGTCGCGCGATATTGATCTGCTTGGCTCGCAGCATCTCTGCGATCGCCTGATCGGACAGCGGATTTTGCGGGGTCTCCGCCGTCACCATCCCGCGGATCTGTTCCTTGACGGTCTCGGCGCTCACGTCTTCGCCGCCGGCGCCTTTCACCCCCGAGGTGAAGAAAAATTTCAGCTCGTAAATTCCCTGCGGAGTATGCGCGTACTTGTTGGCGGTCGCGCGGCTGATCGTCGATTCGTGCATCCCGATATCTTCGGCGACATCCTTGAGCACCAGCGGTTTCAGCAGGCTGATACCGTGATCGAAGAAGGCGCGCTGGAATTTCACGATCGAAGTTGCGACTTTGAAGATTGTCTGTTGGCGCTGGTAGATAGACTTGACCAGCCAGCGAGCCGAGCGCAGCCGTTCCTGCAAGTACTCGCGGGTTTCGGGCGCAACATCCACGTCATTGAGCACGCGCTGGTAGTAACCAGCCAGGCGCAGGCGCGGAACCGCGTCGCGATTGAGCGTGACTACGTAGTCGTCGCCGACCTTGTGGATATAAACGTCGGGCACCACGTACGTCGGCTCGTCGCCGCCGTAGTCGCGTCCCGGCTTTGGCTCGAGCAGCGAGATTATTTTGGCCGCCTGCCCGACCGTCTCGACCGGCACGCTCAGCACCTTGCCGATTTCGGCGTAGCGATGCTTTTCCAACAAATCGAGATGACCGCTGACGATTCGCGCGGCCAGCGATTCTTCCATCCCGAGGTTCTGCAACTGTGCGAGCAGGCATTCACGAAGATCGCGGGCCGCGACGCCAGGCGGATCGAAGCGCTGCACTCGCGTGAGCACACGCTCGACTTCGGCGGGCGCGACTTCGAGCTGCGCCGCCAGCTCCTCGACCGGAGTCTCTAGATATCCGTCTTCGTTGAGATTGTAGATGATGGTCGCGCCGATTTGCTGGTCGGGCTCGCTGAGATTCGAAAGCCGCAGCTGCCACATCATGTGGTCTTCGAGCGAACTCCGGCGCAGCGGCGTGTTTTCCAGCGCGCTGCGATGGTCGTCGTCGGAATCCGACGGCGTGCTTTCCTGCCAGTTGTTCGAATAGGTCTCGAGGTATTCGCGCCAGTCGAGCTTTTCGAGATTGTTGAGTTCCTTGATCTCGAGTGCGGCGTCACGCGCTTCGACTTCGACCGTGGACGCGGGCTTTTCCTCGCGTGAACCTGTCTCCCAGTCGTCGTCCGAATTCGCGCTCGCGGCGCCGTCAGCCTCAGGCGGCAGCGGCTCGCCATCGGCTTGAGCGGCAGCTTCGGGTTCGGTCATCTCGGATTCAGAGGCGGCTTCGGCGGGACTCTGATCGAGCGGCTCGAGCATCGGATTCTGCTCGAGTTCCGATTGCACGATCGCTTCCAGCTCCGGGAGCGACAGCTGCAGAATTTTGATCGCCTGCTGCAGCTGCGGCGTCATCACCAGTTGCTGGCGAAGCCGCAGATCCTGTCCGAGTTTTACTTCCAGCGCCATCGCAGAGTTACTTACTGTTCCGCCGTCGCTCCCGGCGCCGTGCTCGCACCCGTCGATTGGTCCGTATGCGGGAAAAGTACGGCATGAGCGCAATCGACGACGCTCCTGCTGGTATCGAGAAATACCGTGATCTTGCAGCCGGTGATCTGATCGTTGCCGTCGTGCGCGACCGGACTGCCGGTCAAGGTTACCGTGCGCTTGGTCTGATCCATGACGCCGTGCTTGCCGGTTGCCCACCGCGTGCCCTGGCTGAGCCGCACGTTGCCGTCGGCGACCATGTCCTTCATCTGTTTGAAGTCTTTGTCGAAGTAATTCACGCGCAGCTGATCGCTCGTAAGTTGCGCGTCGGCCTGATTGGCGTGCACATTCCCGGTCCACAGGACCGAATGATTCTGGTAGTCGAGCGACATCGATTCTGACTTTATGTAGATGGGCGCCTTGTTGTTGCCGAATTGCATTCCCGCGAACGCACCGCCCTGGGCCGGCTGATTTGATGCGACCGTGGTGTCAGTGCTGGTCGTCTTGGGCGTCTTGCGATGCGCCGCTGCCGCTGCCGGCGGCGGTGCGCTGGCAGGAGGCGTCGCGGCTTCGGGAGCGCTCGCTGGAACCGCGGGAGGTTCCGATGCGGCACTGTCGGCCGGCGGCGGCGCGAGCGTCATCGGCGGCGCGATCGCGCCAGGCGGAACAGTCGCGGCTGTCGTGACTGGTGTGGATTCCGGCGCTACCGCTGCCGGCGCAACCGGAGCGACCGCCACAGGAGCTACCGGAGCGGTCGTGGTCGTCGTCGCGATAGAAGGAGCCGCGGCGGGCACGACATCCGCTGCTGTCACCGGCACGTCGGGCACAACGGGCGCTGCCGGAGCAGGCGCGACCGCTACGGCAGGCGCTGCGGGCGGCGCTTCTGCGGGTGCGGGCGCGACTGCGACGGCAGGAGCCGCTGGTGGCGCTACAGGCGGAGCCGCAACGATCGGCGCCGGAGGTGGAGCTTCAGCCGGAGCCGTCGCCATGGTTGGTGCTGAAGGCGGAGCTTCGGGCGGAGCCGTCACCACTGCTGGCTGTGCCTGCGTGTCCGACGCAGGTGCAGACGGCGGCGCGCCCGGCACTCCGCCGGTCACGCTGATTGAATCGCCGCTCGTATCGTCGCTGGTGGCCGGCGCCGAAGCCGAGGGGGCTGGCGGCGTCGGGTTCGCAGGTCCGTTGCGTATCGAATCGCCAATCGTCCCCGAACCCATTGCAGGCGCCGAATCCGGTGACGAAATCGGTGTGTTGACGCCATCCTGGGCCCAGGCCGGTGATGCAAGCGCGATTGCGACTATCGCCGACGCGAAGAGGCGCGACGCGCGGCTAACTTTGCTTGGATTTTTCACTATCTTTCTTCGGCATCACTTCAGTCTGAACTTGCGTATGAAGCTGGAAGACGCGCGTCTTGGGATGCCCGCTCAATCCGACGCCGGTCACTTTAAGTCCGTCGCCGATCACCGTCACCAGACCAGGGGCTTCGACGTTGTCGTCATCGGGCATAAAGGTCGCCGAATCCGTGCTGAGAACGTAATCGCCGAAGTGGATGATGGTGCCGCCGGTCAAATACGCGCGAACCACGTGATTCCCATTCAAGGTCAAATCCGCGTGCGGTGAGTTGACCACTACGGGTTTGCGGTCCGACGAGACCATCGTGACCACGGCGTCGGTCAGCTTCAGTATGGTCTTGTCAGCCGAGTAGTCCGCCTCGCCCGCGGTCAGTACCCATTGCCGCTCGCCGGCTTTCATCTGTGTCCAGTGGAAATTATGCGCCCGAAGGAGAGTTCCGGGGACCAGCCCGCTTGCCGTTTGCAATACCTGGGTGGAGGTCCGATGACGCACGATCCAGACGGTCGCGACTAGCAGTACAATCAGGGCGATCGCACCGAAACCGGCCAGCGCCTTAGCGATTTTACGCGGACTCAACTACAACCTCTCTAGTGTTCACGGTATCAAGCGTTTTTTTTCAAGTAAACTGGACAGCTCGTCGGCACCATACTTGCAAAACGACGTAAACTCGCGTTCACAATTTGACCGCCACGCGCCCAATCCCACACCAACAGGCTAGCGCAAATCAGTCGGCCACGTGAGACAGGCGATGGATTCGTTTGAGCGTGTCGAGCAGGGCCGGCAGGTCGTCGAGCCGATATGAATTGGGACCGTCGCTGAGCGCGCGGTCGGGGTCCTCATGTACTTCCATAAAAATTCCGTCGATTCCCGCAGCCACCGCAGCACGCGCGAGCGGTGCGACGAATTCGCGCTGACCGCCCGAGCGCTCGCCGCCGGCGCCCGCTCCCGGAAGCTGTGCCGAATGGGTCGCATCGAAGACGACCGGGTAGCCAAAGCCGCGCATTATCACGAGCGATCGCATGTCGGAGACGAGATTGTTGTAGCCAAACGAGAAACCGCGCTCGGTCAGAATTATTCGCCGTGTACCCGCACTTTCCGCCTTCGCCACCGCCGCCTTCATGTCCCACGGCGCGAGGAACTGCCCCTTCTTGATGTTAACGGCGCATCCGGTCTTCGCGGCCGCCTCGATCAGATCCGTCTGGCGGGAGAGCAGCGCGGGAATTTGGATCACGTCGACGACCTGCGCTGCCGCCGCGGCTTGCGACGGTTCGTGGATGTCGGTCAGCACGGCGACGCCCGCCTCGCGTTTCACACGCGCCAGAATTTCCAGTCCTTCAGTCAAGCCGGGGCCGCGAAACGAGGTGTGACTGGTGCGATTGGCCTTGTCGAATGACGATTTGAAAATCAGCGGCATCTTGGCGCGACGCGCGATATCAGCCAGTCGCGTCGCGTGCCGTACGCATGATTCGTAGCTCTCGATCACGCATGGACCCGCGATAAGCACGAGCTCCGGCCCGCCAAATACGGCGTCGCCGGCTTTGACCTGGGCCACGCTCACGAAACCGATCGCAGCTCCCGCACCTTCGGGCGCTTCACCGCGAGCTCGGAACGGCGCTGCACCGCCGCGCGAATCAATCCGCGAAACAGCGGATGACAATCAAGCGGACGTGACTTCAGCTCGGGATGGAACTGGCAGCCAAGAAACCATGGATGCCCCTTCAGCTCCATTATCTCGACCAGGCTGTTATCAGGTGAAGTGCCGGTTGCGACGAGCCCGACTTTCTCGAGCTTGTCGCGATACGCGTTGTTCACTTCGAAGCGATGCCGATGGCGTTCCGAGATGCGCGCCTTGCGATACAGCGACGCGGCCAGCGAGCCCGACTGCAGCACCGCAGGGTAAGCGCCGAGGCGCATCGTGCCACCTTTCTTCGACACGTCCTTCTGCGACTCCATGATGTCGATGACGGCGTCGGGTGAGTCAGGCGCGTTCTCGGAGGTGTTGGCGCGCTTGAAACCGAGCAGATCGCGCGACGCCTCGATCACCATCATGTGCAGGCCGTAGCAGATGCCGAGAATCGGCACGTCGTTTTCGCGCGCGTAGCGAACGGCGCGAATCATGCCCTCAGTGCCGCGCTCGCCGAAGCCGCCGGGGACGATTATCGCATGCGCCTGTGCCAGCCGCTCCTCGACGTTTTGCTTTTCGAGCTCTTCGGAATCGACGTAGTCGATACTGACCCGCGCCTCGTTGCTGATTGCGCCGTGCGCGATCGCCTCATGCAGGCTCTTGTACGAATCCTGCAGGTTGACGTACTTGCCGACCACCGCGACGTTGACGGTGACTTTGGGATTCTGCGCGGTCTTGACGATTCGCCGCCACTTCGAGAGGTTCGGCGCGCCGGTCCAGATGTTGAGCTTCTCGCACACGCGCTGATCGAAACCCTCGTCATGAAAGCGCAGCGGCACTTCGTAGATTGTCGGCACGTCCGGCGCCGAGATGACGCAATTTTCCTCGACGTTGCAGAAGTGCGCGATCTTTGCCTTGAGCTTTTTTTCCAGTTGCCGATCGCATCGGCAAAGCAGGATGTCGGGCTGAATCCCGAGCCCGGTCAGTTCTTTCACGCTGTGCTGCGTGGGCTTGGTCTTGAGCTCACCAGCGGTGGGGATATACGGGACGAGCGTCAGATGCACGTACAACACATTTTCGCGGCCGAGGTCCCAGCGGAATTCGCGCACAGCTTCAAGGAACGGCAGGCTTTCGATATCGCCAACTGTCCCGCCGATTTCGACGATGATCAGATCTGAACCCTCGGCGGCAGCGAGGATGCGCCGTTTGATCTCGTCGGTGATATGCGGAATCACCTGCACGGTCGCGCCGAGGTAGTCGCCGCGCCGTTCCTTCTGGATTACGGTGTCGTAAATCTGACCGGTGGTGCAGTTGTTGCGCTTCCCCATCGGCGTCTGCACGAAGCGTTCGTAATGGCCGAGGTCGAGATCGGTCTCCGCGCCGTCGTCGGTTACAAATACTTCGCCATGCTGCGTGGGACTCATCGTGCCGGGATCCACGTTGATGTAGGGATCCATCTTGAGCATCGTGACCTTGAGCCCGCGCGCCTCGAGCAACGCGCCGAGTGACGCGGCGGCCAGTCCCTTGCCGAGCGACGAGACCACGCCGCCCGTTACGAAAATAAATTTTGTCTTTCCCCTCTCCACGTCGAATCCCTCCCCATCCTCAACGAGTTGATTCCGCCACTGCTTCGCGGGCCCGCGCCAGGTCTTCCTCCGTATCTACTTCCAGCGACGGCGCCACCGACTTCACCACTCTGATCGTGTAGCCATGCTCGAGCGCACGCAGCTGCTCGAGCTTTTCGATGCTCTCCAGCACACCCATCGGAAGGCTGGCGAATTTCATGAGGAAGTCGCGCCGGTAAGCATAAACGCCGATATGGCGGAGCGCCTGTTTAGGCATCCCGCCGTCACGCGCGTATGGAATCGAGCTACGCGAAAAGTATAGCGCGTTCCCGTCGGCGCCGCACACGACCTTCACCTTGCTCGGATTTTCCCACTCGACCAGGTCAACGATCGGGGTGGCGAGTGTCCCCATTTGAATCGACGCGTCGGAGAGCATCGCCGCGGCGAGCGCGTCGAGATCCTCCGGAGCAATAAAAGGCTGGTCGCCCTGCACCCCGAGATAGACTTCTGCGTTGATTTTCGACGCAACCTCGGCGATTCGGTCGGTGCCGCTCGCATGCGTGGGCGAGGTCATCATCGCTTCGCCGCCGGCCGCGCGCACGGGCGCCGCGATTCGTTCGTCGTCGGTCGCAACGATCACGCGCGCAATCGATTTTGCTTTCCGCGCCTGCCGCCACACCCGCACCACCATCGGCACCCCTGCGATCTCCGCGAGCGCCTTTGCGGGCAGGCGGGAAGATCCATACCGCGCCGGTATGACGGCGATCACTGAGAGGTCGGCCAGAAACTTTCTCCGCTGTACGAGATTGTCGATCCGAGGGGCACATACATTGTTAACCGACCCCCGAGGGCTTTGTCAATTTCGGGCGCGCCGATTGCCAACATTTCGGGATCATCGCGAGTCTCCCAGCATCACAAACAAATGGGCGGCCTCTAAGGACCGCCCATCCAAAAGACATCGTGATGCGCGCGCGAGCTACTTGCCGCGGATTCTTGTGCGGCGCATCTTGCGCAGGCGAGACTTCGCCTGATGCGGATCGCTCTTTTTCTTGCGCGCTAGTTTACGATTGCGCCGGTTTCGCTGCTTCGAGGCTACCTTCATTGGTTCTCCTGACTCGGATTGTTCGGCGGAGGCGCGGATACGTTGTACGCCTCGCCTCCTAGTGTATGCGGTGCGGTGAACGCGATCGGGCTTATCGCGATCACTTCGGTTGCTGCCTGCCCCTCGTCCTGCGCGATTACTCGCCCAAGCGGTTCTCCGGTCGTTACCGGCCCATCGATTGCCGGCGCGATATCGTACACGAGCCTTACCGCGGCGGTATCGGACCTCGGCACTACCAGCTTGAGATCGCTTCCTGCTACTGGCTGAATGAGCGGTCCCTCGTGCACCTGAACGTGAACCGGGAGCGGCTGGCCAGATCGGAGCAGCGCCACCGAGGTGAATTGATCGAAGCCCCACTCCATCAATTTCGCCGCCTGCGCAAAACGCTGCGCGTTCGAGGGCGCTCCGAGAATCACCGCGATCAAGCGCATGTCGCCGCGCTTGGCGGTGGTGGTGACGTTGAACCCCGCCTGGAACGTGAATCCAGTCTTGAGCCCGTCGCATCCTTCGAAATGCCCGATCAGATGATTGGTGTTGTTCAGGATAGCCACGCCGTTGTCGAAATCCATCTTCTCCTGGCCGGACCACATCAGCAGATTGGTCTCGCGGATTATCGCACGGCCAACCGTGGCGAGGTCGTACGCGGTGGTGCGATCGGCATCATGGGTCGGACGCGGCGGGAGTCCATCGACGGTCTGATACTCGGTATGATTCATCCCGAGTTCTTGCGCCCGCTTGTTCATCATGCGGACCATCGCCTCGACCGACCCGCCGATCTTTTCCGCGACGGCGACAGCGGCGTCGTTGGCCGATTTGACCAGCGCCGCTTTCATCAACTCGCGCAGCGGATAGACGTCGCCCTCTTTCAAGCCTACGCGTGAACCGCCCGTATGCGCGGCACGCTCCGAGATTCTGACCGGATCATTGCCGTTGAAACGGCCCGCATTAATGTGCTCCTGCGCGATCAGCAGGTTCATCATCTTGGCCATCGAGGCCGGTGGCCATTCCATGTCGGCGTTGTATGCCATCAGCACGCGGCCGCTGTCCGCATCCTCGAGCAACGCGCCTTTGTAGAGCGGGGCTCCGGCGGTCGCTGCTCGCGCAGACCGCTTCGAATGTCCGCTCTTATGCACCCGGCGCCATTGCGCGGTAGCGCCCGCAGGCGATGCCGCGAAGACAATAACGGCGCTCAGCATCGCTGCCGCGCCCAAGCATCCTACCGATTTTAGATTAACGATCGGCCGCCTCCACCTACCCAATTCCACCATCCGGTTTGTCCTCTGACCTATTCCGATTCCCGACGCCTATGGAAGGCGTATGAAACCGCTCGAGTCGGGCGCGCTCTTTGAGCCGCGGCTTTCGACGTGTTGCAGAATCGCGAGATTGGTCCGCGCCGGCGTGTAATCTGGAATCTCACCAACCAACTCGTTCCATTCCTGGCTCGCTCGGACGTAATTGCCTTCCTCCGCGTAGATTGCGCCAAGCGTGTTGCGCGCATCCGGTTGACTCGGATCGATTCGCAGCGACAGTAGCGCTTCCTGCTCGGCTTGTGCGAGGGCTCCCCGCCGCTCGTACGCGAGTGCGAGGTTGAAATGCGTCTCCGGCCGTTCCGGTCCCAGCAGCGCCGCCAGCCGCAGCACTTCAGTCGCGTCGCGCGTCTGCCCGCTGTCGAGGTAAAGCAGGCCTAGGTTCAGGAACAGCTGCCAATCGTCGAGCCCAAGCGCAATCGCTTTTTGATACTCGGCGAGCTCCTCGCGATGCTGTCCGACGACGCCGTACGCGAAACCGAGGTGGTAATGTGCGAGAGCGTTGCTGGGATCGTCGTTTATCACGATTCGATGACGGCGGATTGCCTCGGGATAATCTTCCATGCCCAGAAAGTAGTCTGCCAGCGGGTCGCAAACCTGTTCGTCGTATGAACTGCTTTTCTCGCTCGCCCGCGCGCAGGTCGGCAACTGGAATACCAGTGTGATCAGAGCAAAGAGACAAATGCTCGAACGACGATAGCTCAACGACCTAATTCCCCTGCGGCCCACGTCCCCCGCAGGAAGAAATCAGATGCTAGCAGGAATTTTCGCTATATAAAAAGCGCGCAGCGAGTTTTCAACGCTGCAAGGCAACAGAGGGCGTCACGCCCACTGCGAACGCGATGAAATCCGGATTGGCGCGGCCGACTGAACGAAAAAATCAGACCAGCTCCACCAGCAATGCAGCGCAGGTTTGGCGGTGATTCGAACCAGGGCGGCCGCTTCGCACGGCCGCCCTGTCTAACTGTCCGTCAACTACTACGGATTGGCAGGAGCGGGTGCTCCAGTCGCGCCGGTTGCGCCTGTAGCGCCAGTTGCGCCAGTGGCTCCCGTCGCTCCCGTCTCACCAGTGGCTCCGGTCGCGCCAGTCGCGCCGGTTTCGCCTGTCGCGGCTGCCTTGTGATGATGGCGATGATGATGCTTGGTCGGGGCTGGCGATGCTTCCGCGGCCGGAGCTGCCATGCTCGACTCGGCGGCAGGGGCTGCCATGCTCGAGCTGGCCGCGGGCGCCTGCGCGAAGGCCGGCATCGCCAACGCGGCGGCGAAGAAGGCTGCGGAAAGGACTGAAAGGGTGCGCTTCATACTCTTGGATCTCCTTGATCTGGGCGGTCCTTAATGGACCGCAATGTGACTATTAAGGGTATTGCTATACCTGTGCCATCGGGGTGACAGCAAGAACTTCGCATATCAGCGCGCTAATTTAAACCGCCGGACGCTGGGAGATGACGCAATCGGTCTATCCCTATCCGGTTTGCGTCGGCGTCTATCTCCTCCCATGAACGCTACGTCGGCAGCTATCCGCCAGCGTGCCTCTCAGCCCTTAACTCGCGATATAGCGCTATTAGTTCCTTAAACGCCCGTGCAACCACCTTGAGATTGGCGCCCGACTGCTCGCCGGTCAGGCGCGGCAGATGCTTCACGTCTACTTCCTTTACCTTGGCGTTACGTCCTGCCAGCCGCGCCATCAATTCGGTCGAGATCATCGCGCCATGCGCGCGCAATTCCATCCCTTCGAGCTTTTCGCGCTTGAACAATTTGAACCCGCAATCGATGTCGCTGATCGTGATACCGAGTAAAGTCCTGACCAGGATCGTCCACGCCTTGCCGTTAATTCTGCGCATCAGATGGTCCGCGCGATGCGCTCTGCGGCCTGCAACAACGTCGTACTCCGGGACAAACGGCGTCAGAAGCTCGAGGTCTGAGGGATCGAACTGCCCATCGCCGTCGCACAGCAGCACGTATGGCTGAGTCGCAGCCCGGATTCCGGAGATCACGGCGCCGCCATATCCACGATTGACAGGATGACGAACGACCTTGACGTGCGGATCCTCCCCGGCGAGGCGCTCAGCTATTTCGCCGGTGCGATCGCGGCTGCCGTCGTCAACTACGATCACCTCGAAGTTGTCGGCAACGCGCGGCAACTCCGCGAGATATGAGCGCACGACGCGCTCGACGTTGCCTTCCTCGTTATGCGATGGCAGGAAAACGCTGATTCCGGGTAGTCGGGCCGGCGAACTCACGTTGGCGCAGATGCTCTAATCACCGATCTCGCGGTATCCGCCGCGGAAGAACAGCAGAGGCTTACCCTCTTCCGAAGTCGCGGCCTGCTCGATCTCTCCGATGTAAATCGTGTGATCGCCGCCGTCTATGGCGGTTGTCACTTTGCACTCGAGATAGGCGAGCGCACCGTCGAGGATTGGGGCGCCGTTCGCACCCATTTTGTAACTCACGCCTTCGAACTTGTTGCCACCGCTGACTGCGAACTTGCGCGACAACGCTTCCTGGTCGGAGGCGAGTACATTGACGGTGAAGACTTTGCTCTCCTCGAAGCATGGATAGCTCTCGGCCTTCTTGTCCACGCACACCAGCGCCAGCGGCGGGACCAGCGAGACCGACGTAAAGGCGTTGGCAGTCAGGCCATGCAGCTCGCCCGAAGTGCGAATCGACGTGATCACGGTAACGCCGGTTGCGAAATGACCCATCACGCGCCGCAGTTCGTTCTTTTCGATTGCCATCCAAACACTCTCCGCGCGCGCGATGCTATCAGACGATTTTGCCGCCGGTCAAAGCTTGGGAAGGCGGGCACGGCGGCCCGCCCCACGGTGGCCTGCCGGTCAAAGCTTGAGTGGGGCGGGCGGCGCCTGAGTGGGGCGGGCCGCCGTGCCCGCCTTCCCAATCTCCCATGGTTGCTAGTCCCATCCCGAGCGATCGCGCGCGACGACTTGCTTGCCGCCGAGATAAACATAGTCGAGATCGAGCGACGTCAACGGCCGATCGTTCGCGCCGACCCGGACGCCGACCGGCGACGCGACGAAAATCGTATGGTCGCCGGCGAGGTGGCTCTCCACGACGCGGGCTTCGATAGCGATCATCGCGAGTTTCAGCCACGGCACCGCAAGGGTCGGCGAAAGTTCGAACTCGATCGTGTCGAGATTGTTGTCGCGACGCGCTCGCGCCGAGTAAAAGTAGTCTTCGAGCTCGCGGCCACGGCGTCCCACGATGTTCAATCCAAATACTCGAGTCCTCGCGATCACACCATTGCTGAAGTGCGAGTTATCGACCGCCGCCGTGAACATCACCGGCTCGCCCGAGACTTGCGCGACCCACGACGACGACATCCCGTGGCATCGCCCATTCTCCTGCGTGGTCAATACGTATATCCCGGTGGTCAGGCCGGCCATCGCGCGCGCGAGATTGTTGTCCATCGAACGAATGCTCCCAGGATTAAATCGGCGACAAATCGCAGATTGACGCTACTTTACAATTGACCTTCACCCCAAGCGTTCCCAAAATAGATGCAGTAACCGCGATGTTGGAGCTTTACTGGAGCTGATGGGCAGGATTGTTGGATCGATCACCGCCGCATTGGCAGCAGCGATCATAATTTCGACGGGCGCGGCGCAGGCCCGGCAGTACAAAAGCTCGGCGGCGCTCATGCTCGAGGATCAGCCGGTCACTGCCGGCGATGCAGAGAAAGCTGGTACGCAGCCGCCGCCTCCGCCCTACGATCCACGGGCGGTGAAATACGTCGATCCGGGGATGCCGACGCCCGAGCCGCCCGATCCCAACGCCACTCCCACCCCGACTGTGACGGCGACGCCCACTCCTCTTCCGCAGGTGAAAATCGACGGCGTGCGGACCGACAAGGTGCCGACACCCGGGCAGCTTCTCTACAAAGCGACTCACGACTTCTCGTTCATGGAGCCGGTCAGTTGGTCTGTGACGATTTTCAAAAGGCACCACCAGCTGATCGTCTATTACAAAGGCCGGATGTTTAAGACCTACCATGCCGTGTTCGGCCGCAGCTTCGAGCCCGGCACCAAACTTTGGGAAGGCGACCGGCGCACGCCCGAAGGCGTCTACGCGATCATCGAGAAGCATCCCAGCCGGCGCTGGGATTGGTTCCTAACGCTGAACTATCCAAACGAGATCGACCGCGAGCGCTATCTGCAGTTACGTAACGATGGCGAGTTGCCGAAGGAAGACGGCCATCCTGTAGGCGTGGGCGGAAGAATCGGTATCCATGGCAGCGACAACCCGCTTCTGAACCGCGGCGATATCAACTGGACCACCGGATGCATTTCGGTTGATGACGAAGATATCGAAGAGCTCAAGCGGCTGCTCCCCGACGGCACCGTCGTATTAATCAGGCCCTGATTACGGGGAAGGGTAAATCACTTTATTGAATGTGAAACCCGCGATGGGTTTCACACTTCCTTCGGCAGGGGTGACCCCTGCACCCAGCTTTTTTCGGCTTTGTGCCAGAATCGCGATGCTATGAAGTCGCTTACTTTTACGCGGCGGTCGAGTTTCGCCATGGAGCCACGCGCGCCTTTTCATTTTGACGGTACCTTTCACAAGCCTTCGCGCTTTCCTGCTCCGCTCGACGCCTGGGAGCCGGGGAAATTCTGGACCGCTATGCGCGTTGGTGCATCGGTATATGGGCTTCGAATCGCAAATGACGGTGTTGCGGCGCGGCCGAAAATCCGCGTCGATGTATTCCACAAACGCAAACTCGCCGCATCGCAACGCTATCCGGGCAGAAATATCGTGGCGCTTCGATCTCGATGCCGACCTGTCGGAATTCAACCGGGCTGCACGAGCGGATCGGCATTTCGCGCCTATCTTCCGCAGATGGCGCGGCAGCCGCGGCGCGATCCCGCTGAGTCTCTACGAGTTGATGATCGTGTCGATCGTTCTCCAGAACGCGACTGTCCGGCGGACCGTGCAAATGATGAGCGCGCTGCTGGATGCCTTCGGTACGCGAATCGCGTTCGATTCGCACATCCTCTATGCGATATGGCGGCCGGATGACATGCGCGACGTGTCGGAGAATGAGCTTCGCGCGCTCAAGGTCGGATATCGCGCGCGTTTCATCAAGCGTCTATCCGACGATTTCGCGAATGGCACGATCGATGAGGCCGCGCTCCGTTCGATGGAACTCGAGCCTGCGCGGCGCGAACTGATGAAGCTCCATGGAGTTGGTCCTGAGACCGCGCAAATCCTGTTGTTTCCCGCATGCCACCGCTGCGGCCCGATGCATCACATCGCGCCGTGGCAGCAGAAGATCTACTCGCGGATTTTCTACGGACGCCGGCTCGTGCCCGCTACGAAGATTCTCGCTGATCTTAACCGCCGCTACGGAAAGTGGGCGACGCTGGCCGTCAGCTACGTCTGGGAAGACCTGTTCTGGAGGCGCAAGCGTGGCGAGAGCATCCCCTGGCTCGAGCGCGAGATTCGCTTGTGATCTCGAATTTGCAACTTCGTTTCCGAAGCTGTAACCCCACATACGGGCGGTGTAGGTCGCTAACGTGAACAGGAGGTTTGCGATGAAGTCGTGTATCCGAATGGCACTTTGTCTGCTCGCGCTGGTCGTTGTCGCCGGGTGCGCTTCCACCAACGTCACCCAGCAAACACCGATGAGCAGCCCGGGGCTCGCGAAGCCTAATCAGATCTGGGTTTACAACTTCGTCGCCACGCAGGCCGACCTCCCCGCTGACTCCTCTATAGGGAGCGCGGTCGGTGCGCCGAGCACGCCACCGACCGCCGAACAAATCCAGGAGGGCCGTCAGTACGGCGCCCTTATCGCGCAGGAGCTGGTTGCGGATATCCAGGCGATGGGACTTTCTGCTGTGCAGGCCGGGCCGGGAGCATCGCCGCAGGTCGGCGACGGCGTGATCCGCGGCTATCTTGTCTCGACGCAGAGTGGCAGCGCCGCCAGTCGGTTCATCATTGGATTCGGTGCGGGAACGTCCGAGATGGACACGGTCGTCGAAGGATACGCAGTGACGCCCCAGGGCTGGCGCAAGCTCGGGTCGGGCACCCTTAGCTCCTCAGGAAACAAAACTCCGGGAATTGCCGCGCCGGCCGCTATCGCAATCGCCACCGGCAATCCGATCGGCCTGATTGTTGTCGGCGGCATGAAAGTTTACGGAGAGACCAGCGGCAGAAACACACTCGAGGGAAGAGCTAAGGCGACCGCCGACGCAATTTCGGAGCAGCTTAAAATCAGATTCCAGGACCGCGGCTGGGTCAGCTGAGCGGCGTCGGGGAATGGTAGATCGCTTTATTGAATGTGAAACCCACCGTGGGTTTCAGCAGGGGTGACCCCTGCACCCAGTATTAAGCAAAATGCGGGCGAAGTTTCTCGTAGGGTCCCTGTTCGAAATTATTTTTTGTGTCATTCTGAGCGAAGCGAAGAAACCCGCTTTTATTACCTCGCCCGTTACTTCGCGGGAGAGGCGGCCGGCCGCGGCGCGGCCGGTAGGTGAGGGTTCTGCGATCGCATCACTACAACCAGTCCGCTCATTCTTTGTGTTTTCCTGAGAGGATAAAAAAATGAATAAGACTTCGGGCGAATATCATTTCACGCGACTTGAGACCGTTGTCTTCGGCGCCGGCAAGGTCGAATCGCTCGGGCGCGAGCTCTCGCGACGAGGAGCCAAACGCGCGTTGATCGTCACCGGCAAGACGCTCGGGCGCTCGAAACTGTTGGAGAAGGTCGTCAGTGCGGGCGGTGCTGCCATTGCAGGAGTGTTCGCGGGCGCCGCTCAGCATGTGCCGTCGCAAACTGTTACCGAACTGGTGGCAGAGGCGCGCCGCGTCAACGCGGACTCGATGGTGAGTTTCGGCGGTGGCAGTCCGATCGACACGGTGAAGAACGCGGCGTGGCAGCTGATGGGTGGTCGCGCCGGCTCGCGCATCATCGATTTCGCCGGGGCCGCGGCCGAATCGACTGCCGGAGGCGAGATTTTGCACATCGCGATTCCGACCACGTTGTCGGCAGGCGAGTTCACGCCGGCAGGCGGCGTCACCGACGAAGCGACCAAGGTAAAAGGCGGAGTCGCCGACCCGCGCCTGCAGGCCAAGGCGGTAATCCTCGATCCGGCGCTGACCGTCGAGACGCCGGCGTGGCTGTGGGCGTCGACCGGGATGCGCGCGCTCGATCACGCGGTGGAAGGCTCGTACTCGACGCGGCATCAGCTTGTCACCGACACACTCGCGGCGCGGGCGATCGCGCTGCTGAACGCGCATCTGCTGCCGTCGCTGCAAACGCATGGCGAGGACGAACTCGAGCATCGCGTGCAGTGCCAGCTCGTAGCGTGGCTGTCGATTTTTGGCATGTCGAACACGCGCGGCGGAATCTCGCACGCGCTGGGGCATCAGATCGGACCGATGTGGAACGTCCCCCATGGCATCACGTCATGCATCACGCTGCCGCACGTGATGCGCTTCATGGCCGACGTTGCGGCGGATCGCTTCGGACCGATCGCGGAAGGATTCGGCGTGCGCTTCGACGAACGAAATCCACGCTCAGCCGCATTGGAATGCGCGGATCGGACGGCCAAGTTCATCGGCAAGTTCGAAGTGCCGATGCGTCTTCGCGACGTGGGCGTACCGCGCGAGGAAATCTCGCGAATCGCGGGAACGGTGCTCGAAGAAGTGAAGCGAGCAAACACAGTCGGCGCCGAGGTAACGCTGGAGCAACTGGTGCGCATCCTGGAGGCCGCGTACTGAATCGCTTCAGGCGCTTTTCGACCCCTATGGACCGATGGGGCCGACGTCGTGGGAGTATGGGTTTTGCGTTGTCGTGCCCCATTCGGAGCCGGGCAGGGTTGGCAGGTGCGGATCCGCTGGCGCATCGGGACCGTCCACGGTGATATTGCCACCGCCGGGAATCGGAATCGTCACGACATTGGGGTTAGTCGGATCGTCGGGCGGAGGCATCGCGAGGTCGGTGGGCGATGGATAGGTGGCGGCGCTGTCGCCGTACGAAGCATCGGGCATCGGGACCGTGCCCTCTTGTGTATGCGCGACACCGGATGCGAACAGCAGCGTCGCGATAATTGCCAACGCAACTCTGGCGTGTCCTAATGACATCGCGATCGATTGTTGCACGCGCGAAATGAGAATGCATCTGCGCAGCGCGCGCAACGAGTCGATCGCGTCCAAACGTTAACTGACCGGAAAAACCGGAGGAGCGAGCATGATCAAATTGTACGGGTCGGCGATGTCGCGCGCGGGCCGAAGTCTGTGGGCATTGGAGGAAGTCGGCGTCAATTACGAGCAAGTGCTGGTGGGAACTGCGGGCGAGTCACGAAAGCCGGAATACCTGAAAATAAATCCGAACGGGCATGTCCCCGCGCTTGACGACAACGGGACGATCATCTGGGAGTCGATGGCGATAAATCTGTATCTCGCGGAAAAATACGGGAAGAGTCCGTTGTGGCCCTCGACCGCCGAGGGCCATGGCGCATGCTACCAGTGGAGCCTCTGGGGCATGACCGAGGTGGAAAGGCCGCTAATCGACATTTTTATGCACCGACTAATGCTGCCGGCCGAACAGAAGGACGAGAAAGTGGCGCTCGCGTCAATCGAGGCGCTGAAGACGCCACTCAACGTGCTCGACGATCATTTGCACAAATCCGACTATCTGCTCGGGAAAGAATTCACTATTGCGGACCTGAATGTGGCATCCGTTATGAGCATTGCGCCCTACCTTCAACTGGATTTTTCGGCGACTCCGACAGCGCAGAAGTGGTTGCAGAGATGCCTGGGGCGTCCGGCGAATCAGAAGCTGGCGATAATGAAATAGCTTGGAGCCGCAAATCTGACGGGAAGCGAATTTTCGCCAGCCATATTGACTTTGCGCGTCCCGGCTGTAGCTTTCATATCTGTAGTGTCGTCGATTTTGGCTTGTGCCCCGTCGCGCGAGCTAAACTTTCATGATAAATGGGGAAGAGGGGGCGGGGAAGGTAGTTATCGTTCTTTTTCGCTTTTCACTGGTTTCGAGGGATTTCTTCACTGGTGCCTGAAGAGGCCAAGGTGATCTGATGCCTGCATGCAGGCAATGCGGAAAAGATAATCCGGAGGGCACAGTATTTTGCGGTTACTGCGCTACTCCGCTGCCGAAGCCGGCAAGCAATCCCACATCGCCACCGCCGAAGCCGAGTGGCAACCCTGTTTCTTCATCGGGGATACGCGACGTCAGATCGTCGCCGCCGCCGCCTCCCAAACCGTTCAAGCCTGAAATTCGCGCGCCCTTGATTCACACGCCACCACCGATTGACGGTGGCAAGGGTAAGGGCGGCGGATTCGAATGGATCCCCTGGAGTGAGCTGTCACCGGGCCAGAGAGCAGGACGCGCGATCGCCGGCGCAGTCGTTCTGTTCCTGACCTTTTTCTTTGTGCGAGGAATCCTGCGCGGCCTTAGTGGCGGGACGAGCGGATCGAGCGGCAGCGCGCCGGCGGCTGAAGGGTCGGCCGCTCCAATTACGGAAGGCGACCGCAAGGACGGAATCGAATCGTTGTGCAAAGTTTTTCAGATCTACGGGCTGCGGAAGAATGATCATGACGCGACCGAGGCGGCGCGCAACGCAGCCGAGTTGTTCAAGCTCGCAGGTAATCAGTCGGCGGAGCGCAGTGCTTATATCCTCACATCGATCGTGAAGGAGTTTCGCAGCGGCAAACTTTCTCAGCCCGACTGCGCAGAGGCGGGCGCGCCCATCGCCACGCCCGAGCAAAGCACCGACAATTCGACTCCAGACGTGCAGCGAGACAACGGCCAGTAGCTAGCGTTGCGCGAGGCGGGAGCGCGCGGTCGGCCAGTAATAAATTGGCACGCCGCTGAGCGCGATTAGCAGTCCCGGCCATGTGAAGTGCGGTTTCAGAATCAACAGATCGACCATCAGGGCCGAGGCGGCGATGACGTAGAGCGCCGGCACTATTGGGTATCCCCACGCACGGTATGGACGCGGTGCGTCGGGAAGGCGGCGGCGCAGCACGAACACGGCCGACACCGTCAGCACGTAAAACATCAACTGTGCGAAGATCACGTAGTCGAGCAGCTCGGAATAAGTGCCCGACAAGGTCAGAACCGCGGCCCAGATTCCCTGCATCACGAGCGCTACGGCGGGCACACTCGCTCGATTGAGGCGTCCCGCAGCGGCGAAGAAGACGCGGTCCTGCGACATCGCATAGATGACGCGCGCGCCAGTGAGGATCAATCCGTTGGCGCATCCGAAGCCGGAGATCATCACGAGGATCGCGGTAATCTTCGCGCCCGCACCGCCCCACACGACTTGCATCGCTGCGGCGGCCACTCGATCGCTCGCCGCATGCGCGATTCCTCGCCCAACAACGGTTGCTGCATCCGCACTTCCCGACGCGGGAAGCTCGCAGAGATAAGCGATGTTCGTGAGGATATAGAGCGCGATTACCACGCCGGTTCCGAATGCGAGCGCCAGCGGAAGGTCGCGCTTGGGATTGCGCACCTCAGCAGCTGCGAAGGTAACGCTCGCCCACGCGTCAGCTGAGAACAGCGCCCCGACCATCGCGGCGCCGAACACGCCCGCTCCCGCAATCGACAAGGAAGGCGTGCCGAAAAACGCGGTCGAGCTGCCGAAGTTGGCGTGAATGGCCGTGGGATTCGGAGCAAGCAAGCATCCGACGACGACGATCAAACATAGAGAGAGAATTTTCGCGGTGGTGAATGAGTTCTGCAGCCACTTCCCCATGTCGAGGCCGCGCAGATTCGCCGCCGTGAGGAACGCGATCACTGCGATTGCGCCGACGCGCTCGCCCGACAGTCCGGCGCCTCCGGCGCCTATCCAGAGATTCGAGCCGAATACCGGCCACATTACGCCGGCGAATCGCGCGAACGCTACCGCTACCGCAGCGATCGTGCCGGTCTGGATAACGAGCAACAGCGTCCATCCGAACATGAACGCCCACATCCCGCCGTACGCCTCGCGCAGGTAAACGTATTGGCCGCCCGCCTGCGGCATCATCGCGGCGAGTTCGCCGTACGCCAGTGCGCCCGCAATCGTCATCACGCCGGCGACCAGCCAGACCATCAAGAGCGCGAAAGGTGTGCCGACCTGGCGCGTGATATCCGCCGACACGATGAAGATGCCCGACCCGATCATCGAGCCGGCGACCAGGGTCACCGAGTCGAACAGCGAAAGGCCAGGCTTAAGCTGCTGGGCGGAAGGGGCCGGCTTGGGGAGTGTGCTCGCCATCGCGAACGCATCGTAGCTATCGCAGCAAGGAAAAGCAGCACTGAAAAAACCCAGGCTGGGATCCGCGTTGATCTAATCCGCGAACCGGACTTAGCTGGGAATTGGCAATGCAAAGCTTTGCAACGGGAGGCGACTGATGCCGTCAAAGAAAAAGACCGCGAAAGGGAAGAAGAAGGCTGTCAATCCCGCGCTCAAGCAGCTCGAGCAGCTGCGCAAGACCGTCAAGACGTTGCGGGTCAAACTCGAGCGCGAGACCAGGGCGCGAAAGATCGAGGCGCGCGTCAAAAGCGAAGCGCAAAAGGCGCGCGCGCAACTCGCGACGCAAATTGCGGCGCTACGCGTCCAGGGACGGAAGCTTGCGTCGGATCTAAAGGGTGCGCTGGGCGATGCCCGCAAGCGCGACGCGCTCCGTCAGCAAGCACTCGCGAAGGTCGCGGAGCTGAAGGCGGAATACTCGAAGAAAACCGCGGACCTCAAGTCAGAGTTGTCGCGCACGACCGCCGACCTGGCGCGCAAATCCGAAGAATTGAGGAAGCTCGCAGGCGAAACGGCGCATCGCGCGGCCGAGATAATTCGAGGCGAAGAGCATCACGCGGCGCCTGAAGCGCCGACGCAAAGCTCAGAACCTCACACCGAGTCGGCAACCCCGGGACCGGGCGGCGGCGGATACGAAAAAGAGCCTGACGAAGAGCAGTAGGTTTGAGTGGTCGAAATGATGCGAGGCGAACTCAAACGCGGACCCTGCGAGGTCCGAGTCACGGGGCTCGGTGAGTTCCTGCCGAGGAGCGCGCGGTCAGCGAGCCTCCCGCGCGCCGACGGCTCTGTACGGCGCGCGGGAACTCGCCAGGAAACGAAGTGAATTACGGCGCAGCGCTGGCAGCGGCTGCAGGACTTGCGGCGTCGCTGGCGACGGCGCTGGACGCGGCGGCACCAGCATCGCTGGCCATAGCCGCGGGAGCAGCCGCGGAAGCGGCAGCGTCCGGAGCCGCAGGAGCCGTCTCTTCGGATTTATTGCACGCCGTGGCGAAGAACATCGTAACCAGTGCTAGAAGCAGGACCTTGCGCATCGCTTTCTCCTTGAGTGCTCGGTTTTCACTTGAGCGCAAAAACTCGAAACGCGCCAAGAATACGATAGGAGCGGCGCAACTTCAAGCGCGGATTTCGCCTCGTATCCAACGCCCCTTCTGGTGCGCTATGGCCTTGGGTAGCGCAAGAAATTTTTTGACTATTTCGTGGGCATCTGTATCATTCCATCAGTATTGGGCGATCTTTATTTAGCGCCTTCGGGGGCGGGCGGATGATGTGGAGGGAATCGGGTGGAAGAGCGGCGCGACATTTTCGCGAGCATCGGGCTCGCAAATCGGCATAATTCTCAAATCGTCGAGCATGAACTCGACATGGTGCGAAGCATGGAGCGTCCGGTTGCGGCTGTGCGACCGATCGCGCGCATTCTCAAGTGGCTGATGCCCTCGGTTCGGCTGGTAGGTCCGCCGATGCGCTCGGTGGCCCGCGAGCTGGAAGAGACCTATCCCGGCGGCAATAGCTGAGCACAGACTCGCGCGCATCCGGGACTTCGCTCGCGGGGGAGGGAGATTTACGATGAGCGCGATCTCGCGAATCTCGACGAACACGCCGTGGGAACCAATCGTCGGCTACTCGCGGCTGGTGAGGGCCGGCGATATCGTCGCCGTCTCAGGCACCACTGCCACCGACGAGCGCGGGCTAATCGTCGGCACCGGCCAGATGTACGTGCAGGCTCGCCAGGCGCTCAGCAATATTCGTACGGCGCTCGAGCGCGCGGGTCTAGGGATGCATCACGTGATTCGCACGCGGATGTTCGTCACCGACATGGGACGTTTCGCGGAAGCGGCGCGCGCGCATAAGGAATTCTTCGCCGACTCGCCTCCCGCGTCGACGATGGTCGAAGTGCGGCGGCTGGCCCACGCCGACATGATGATCGAGATCGAAGCCGACGCGTACGCCGGCACTGCGAATAGTCAGTCGGGCAGAGCGGTAGCTGCCGTCGCGCCCAAACAGAACGCGGCAAAAGCGCCGGTCAAGCCGAAAGCGACTGCGAAGCCGCCAAAGAAGGCCGCAAAGAAGCCGGCGCCGAAGAAACCTCCGCGGCACAAGTAAGCGCTGGAAAGATGGGTCGAGGCTACTGGTCGAGCGCGGTGTGGATTCCGCCGGAACCGTTGGCCGAGGCGAATGCGTTTGCGGCCGACGCAATATACGGCTGGGGATAAACTCCAATCAGGATCGTAGCGAGCGCTGCCAGTCCGATTGCCGCGACCAGCGCGGGCCGATTACTCAGTCGCTCTACTTCGACACCGCCCTCCTGCATAAACATCGCGACCATCACATAGAAGTAGTAATAGGCAGAGACTACGCTATTGAGTACTGCGATTATTACCAGTCCGACGTATCCTTGATGTAGCGCCTCGCTGAAAATCAGGAACTTGCCGACGAAGCCGGCGAGCGGCGGCACTCCGGCCAACGACAACATGAAGATAGCCATTGCGCCGGCAAGCAATGGCTGTCGGGCGGCCAAGCCGCGAAAATCGCTAATCTGATTACCTGCTTCGCCGCGTCGTTCGAGCACAATTACTACTGCGAACGCGCCCAGGTTCGTGAATGCGTACCCAAGCAGGTAGTACAGAATCGCCGGCCCCGACCGCACTCCGGCCGCCATGCCGAGCAGCAGGTAGCCCGCGTGCGCAATTGCGGAGTACGCCAGCATCCGCTTGATATTGGTCTGGACGACGGCGATTAGATTCCCGCCCGTCATCGTCAACGCCGCGACTACCCACAACACCATCTGCCAGTGCACTCCGACGGACTCGAAGTCGACCAGGAAAACGCGAACAAATGCGGCGAACGCCGCGAGCTTTACGCCCACCGCCATGAACGCAGTCACCGGAGTCGGCGCACCCTCGTAAACGTCGGGCGTCCACATGTGGAACGGCACGGCGGCGACCTTGAAGCCGAATCCGATCACCAGCATGCCGATTCCGAGGAGCAGCAGTGGATTCGATTCCATCGCTCCCGAGGCAAGCGCACTGTGAATCGGGCCGAGCTTTATCGAGCCCGTAGCGCCGTACACCAGCGCGATTCCATAGAGCAGGAAGCCGGTCGAGAACGCGCCGAGCAGAAAATATTTTATTGCCGCTTCATTCGACTTGGCGTTGCGGCGCAGCATTCCTGCCAGCACGTAAACCGGAATCGACATCGTCTCGAGACCGAGAAAGATGACGATCAGGTCGCCGGCCGTCGCCATCAGCATCATGCCGAGGGCGGAAAACAACAGCAGCGAATAGTATTCGGCGCCGGGAATATGATTTTCGGCGGCGTAGTCGAGCGACATCATCACCGTGAACATCGCGGCGATCAAAATCGCCAGCTCGAAGAACGCCGCGAAGCTGTCGATCGAGATCGCGCCGGCAAAAGCGAGGCCGTTTTGCCCCAGGATTCCCAGCGTGAACACGAACGCCACCGCCAACGACGCCAGCGTCAGCAGGCCCAGCCCCTCGCTCTCGGTGTCATCGACCCGCACTCCCACCAACAGCACCACCGTCGCGGCCACGGCCAGCACGACCATCGGCAGGATTGGCAGCCAGACAAAATTGATCGCGGCCAGGTTGAAGGGACTCATCGTGCGACCGCCGCTATTTCAGGTTCGCCAATTGGCGTACGCCAGCTCGAAACAGTGGCGATGCGATTCGGCTGTCGTTCGTGCTCGAGAAGCGCCTGCGCGACATTGGCTCTTGCGAGCATCGCAGTCACCGACGGTTCGATCCGGCTGATCAGCGGACGCGGAAAGAGTCCCATGAACAGCATCAACGCGATCACCGGCACCATCACGGCAATCTCGCGACCGGTCAGATCGCGGATCGTTTCATTTACAGCCTTGGTGATCGGCCCGAACATCACGCGCTCGTAAGTCCACAGCATGTAGAGCGCGCCCAGGATCACGCCGACAACAGCGAAGACGGTAGCCAGCCTGATTCGCAGGAACGTGCCGAGCATGATTAGAAACTCGCCGACGAAGCCGTTAAGCCCGGGCAGGCCGATCGACGAGAGCATCACAACCATGAAGATCGCGGCGTAAACGGGCACGCTTTTCCACAGACCGCCGAACTCCGAAATCTCGCGCGTGTGGCGCCTAAGGTAGATCATTCCGACCAGCAAAAATAATCCGCCAGTGGAAACGCCGTGATTAAGCATCTGGTAAATCGCGCCGTCGATCCCCTCGGGGTTGAGCGCGAAGATTCCGAGCATCACGAACCCCAGGTGACTAACCGACGAGTACGCAATCAGGCGCTTCAAGTCGGGCTGCATCATCGCGACCAGCGCACCGTATATGATTCCAATTACGGCCAGCGCCATGAACAGCGGAATCGCTTCGGCGGCCACGGTCGGGAAAAGCGGAATGGCGAAGCGCAGGAATCCGTAGGTTCCCATCTTGAGCATCACGCCGGCCAGGATGACCGAGCCCGCGGTGGGCGCGTTGGTGTGGGCGTCCGGCAGCCACGTATGCACTGGCCACATTGGCACTTTGATCGCGAAGGCGAGCGCGAACGCTGCGAACAGCCAGCGGCTCTCGGTAACCGTGAGCGGCACCTGGTAGAGCAGGGGCAAGTCGAAGCTGGTGCGGTTGAAATGCACATGCGCCGCGTACACCAGGTACAAAATCGCGACCAGCATCAGGAACGAGCCGACCATCGTGAACAATACGAACTTGATGGCGGCGTAGATCTTGCGTCCGTGTCCCCAGATGCCGATCAGGAAGTACATGGGGATCAGCATCACTTCCCAGAACACGTAGAACAGGAACAGATCGACTGCGAGCAGCGTGCCGAGCAGACCCGTCTCCAACACGAGCATGAAGAAGCAGAATTCACGCGGACGCTCTTCGATATCGCCGCCGCCCGAGTAAAGCAGCGACAGAGTAATCAAAATAGTAGTCAGAAGGACCAGGAACAGGCTAATTCCGTCGATACCTATATGGTAGGTAATGCCTAATGCGGGAATCCAGTCGTATTGCTCAACGAACTGGTAATCCGCGAGCTGCGGGTTGAATTCGTACAGGACGTAGAAGCTGAGCGCGAGCGGCAGCAGCGAAAAGATGAATGCTGAATTCCAGATCGCACGCTCTTCGCTCTGCATCAGAATGAAGAGCGCGCCGATCAGCGGCAGGAAAATTAAAGCTGTGAGCATGCCGCCGTTCATCTGCCGATCACCAGGAACAGGTAGTAAGCCACGATGCCTAACGCGCCCAGCAGGTAAACGAATGCGTAGTGCTGGACGTTGCCCGTTTCAGCGCGACGTGCCACCTGGCCCGAAGTCTGAACGGCAAGCCCCGCGCCGTTGGCGGCGCCGTCGATCGCAAAGCTGTCGATCGCACGGTTGAGTACGTTGTTCGATATCCAGAACAGCGGACGCGTGACGATCAGATTATACAGTTCGTCGATGTAGTACTTGTTGAGTAGCAAGTCATAGGCAGGTTTGAGCCGCCATGCCAGTAGGAACGGAATTCCCGGCAATCGGATATACAAGACGTAGGCAAGCACGATTCCGATGATCGAGACGACCAGCGGCAGGTCTAGGAAAATTCGACTCGCCTCGACGAGCGGATGGAAAGAGCCGACGGCTGGCGAGAGGAATCGGACAAACGCATTCCCCCAAAGCAGCCCATTGGGAAGATTTACCCATCCGCCGACCGTCGCGAGAATAGCCAGTACGATTAACGGAATAGTCATTACCGGAGGCGACTCGTGGATGTGATGCTCCTTGTCGGAATCGACGCGCGAGTCGCCGAAGAACGTCATGAAGATCAGCCTGAACATGTAGAACGACGTGAGTCCGGCGGTGATCACGCCGAGAAACCAGAGCCCGGTATGTCCCGAGTCGTACGCGGCTTCGAGGATCAGATCTTTGGAGAAGTAGCCGGAGAACGGAGGCACGGCAGCGATTGCGAACGTCGCAACGAACATCGTCCAGAACGTAATCGGCAGCTTGCTCCGTAATCCGCCCATCTTGTTCATGTCCTGCTCGCCGCCGAGCGCGTGAATAACAGAGCCGGCGCACAGAAACAGCAGGCCTTTGAAGAACGCGTGAGTCATGACGTGGAAGATACCCGACGCGTATGCGCCCGAGCCCACACCGAGAAACATGTAGCCGAGCTGGCTGATGGTCGAGTACGCGAGCACTTTCTTGATGTCAGGCTGGACAATCGCGATAGTCGCCGCGAACAGCGCAGTGACAGCGCCAACTGTCGCAACCAGATCGAGCGCACTCGGCGCCATCGTGTAGATAAAACCGAGTCGCGCGATCATATAGACGCCGGCGGTGACCATCGTCGCCGCGTGGATCAGCGCGCTGACAGGGGTCGGGCCAACCATCGCGTCGGGCAGCCATACATACAGCGGAATTTGCGCCGACTTCCCGGTCGCGCCGATGAAGAGCAGCAACGCGGCCGCAGTGGCGCCGGCGACGCCGAGCAACTCGGCATGCTGGCGAAGCTCGACGAAGTCCAGCGTCCATACGCCATGAGCGCCGAGGGTGCCGACAATGGTGAACATTCCAAGCAGAAAGCCGGCGTCACCAATTCGGTTGACGACGAATGCCTTGCGGCCGTTATAGGCAAACTGAGGATTCGTGTACCAAAATGCGATTAGCAAGTACGAACATAGTCCGACACCCTCCCATCCGACGAACATCATTAGTAAGTTGTCCGCAAGAATGAGTATCAGCATCGATAGTGCGAACAGGTTCATGTAGGTAAAGAAGCGTGCGAAGTCCTCGTCGTGCGCCATGTATCCTACTGAGTAAAGATGGATTAGTGCGCCGACCCCAGTGACTATCATCACCATCACGCCCGACAACGCGTCGACGCGCAGTCCGAAGTCAGCGTGAAAGTGGCCAGCCGCGATCCATCCCCACAGATGTGCAGTCAGCGTGCTGCCGGCCGGCTTCCCGAGCAGCGTCAGAAACGCCCATGTCGCAACGCCGAACGCGACGAAGATAACGCCCGGTCCGACGACATTGACTGCGCCTCGCCCAAACCTGGCGCCGAAAAACAGGTTGAATACGACGCCGAGCGCCGGGAACAGCAGGATTAGCGCGAGTGCTGGAAACTCAACCGTCATTGCTTCAGGTCACCATCTCATCAAGGTCAGTTCGTCGGCGTGGATAGTGTCGCGATTGCGGAAAATCGAAATCATGATTCCCAGCCCAACCGCCGATTCAGCGGCCGCAACGGTCATCACGAAGAAGACGATCACCTGGCCGTCCATCGAGCCGAGCCGGCTGCCGATCGCGATGAAAGCGAGATTTACCGCATTGAGCATCAACTCGATCGACATCAACATCACGAGAATATTACGGCGAATAACTACGCCGGCGACGCCGATTGCGAAGATGATCGCGCTCAACGACATCATGTAGGTGAGCGGTATCATGACGCGATCTTCTCCACGACGTCTGGCTGCTCAACGGTTGCCGGCAGGCGTCGTGCGAGTGCGACCGAGCCGACCACCGCCGCCAGTAGCAGAATAGAGGTAACCTCGAACGCGACCAGGTAGTCGGTGAACAATTTGCCCGCAAGGCTGGCGAGCGAACCGTAGCCGACGGGCTGGTGAGTGAACTTCACCTGCAAATGCGGCGGAGCGAGAATAAAAAAAAGTTCAGTCACCAGCAGTGCGGCTGCAAGCGAGCCGAACAACTTGAGCGCGAGATGACCGGTCGGCCCCGTTTCGACTTGCAGATTCAGCAACCAAATCACGAACAGAAACAAAATCATGATCGCGCCCGCATAGACGATGATTTGCAGGAAGCCGACCACGACAGCGTCTTCGCCGATGAACAAGATGGCGATGGTCAACAACGTTACGATCAAAGCGAGGAGCGAATGGATCGGGTTGCGCTGAACGATCACTCCGAGCGCCGATGCAATCGCCAACGCGCCGAGAAAAATGTACAGGAACGGCGGCATCACTGGACTCTCCCAGTCGCCACCACGACGAATGCGGTCACCAGCACGTTGAGCAATCCGAGCGGCACCAGTGCCTTCCATCCAAGGCGCATCAACTGATCGTAGCGGAAGCGCGGCAGAGTCCATCGCACCATGCCGAGAAAGATGCACAGCGCGACGACTTTCACCAGGAACGCCACGACGCCCAGGATCGAAACCACGAGCGCGGGGACGGCGATAAATGCGCCGCCGGGTAGATGAAACCCGTCGTGCATGAGCCACGGAACCTGCCATCCACCGAGGAAAAACGTGGTCAGCAGCATCGCGACGAGCGCCTGCTCGGCAAAGTCGGTCAGCATGAAGACCGCCTGCTTGCCGCCCGAGTATTCGGTGAAATAACCCTGAATCAGCTCAGAATCGCTCTCTGGCAAATCGAACGGGATGCGCTTGGACTCCGCGGCGCCCGCCACCAGCAGCAAAATGAAAGCGAGCGGCTGCACGAAAATTCCCCAGCGCGGCAAAAATCCAAACCACACGCCGCCCTGCCCGCGCACGATTTCCTGCAGGTTCAACGTGCCGAAGGTCATGATGACCGACACGATAGCGAGTCCCATCGCGAGCTCGTACGAGATCATCTGCGCCGTCGCACGAATCGCGCCTAGCAATGCCCATCGATTGTTCGAGGACCACCCCGCGAGCGCGACGCCGTACACGCCGAGGCCGATCGTTGCGAGCAGGTAGAGCGCACCAGCGTTGAGGTTGGCGGCTTCGAGACCGATACGATGTCCCGCAATCGAAATCGTGTCGCCAAACGGGATCACGACGAACGTGATCATCACCGGGAACAACGCCAGGAACGGCGCCAGCGTGTGCAGAAACTTGTCCGCGCCGGCCGGGACGAAATCCTCCTTGGTGAACATTTTGACCGGGTCGGCGATCGTCGTATTGATGATTCCGAGGTTGGGCATCCCCAGGCGCTTGCCGAGACCGGTAATCGTCACGCGATTCGATCCGATTCGATCCTGGATGAGCGCGCTGCCCTTGCGTTCGAAGTAGAGCAGAAACAGCGACAGATTCAATCCGAGCACGATCATCAGAATCGCTTTGATCGCGCCGGCGATTAACTCAATTGTCACGATTGGCAAGCTCGTCGATCAGTTTGAGGGTAGTTTCTTCGGTGAGATTTTCGACGAATGCGTCCTGATTGAGCTGGAGCATCGGCGCGGTCCCACACGAAGCCAGGCATTCGACCGAACCCAGCGTGAACTTGCCGTCTGGGGTCGTCTCGCCCATCTCGATTTTCAGCCGGCGCCGGATGCAGTCCACGATTTTGTCGGCACCGCGCAGCCGGCACGAAAGATTCGTGCAGACGTCGAGCAGGTAGCGACCGACCGGTTTGCGATGGAACATCGTATAGAAAGAAACCACCGCGCGCACGTGCGCGGGCGGCAGTTCCATCAGATGCGCGACGTAGTCCTGCGTCGCATCGCTGAGCCATCCGAATTCGCGCTGCGCGATCCACAGCGTCGGCAGCAACGCTGCCTGCCGGGTCGGATAGCGGCCGAGCAGCTGCCGGTACTCATCGAGCGCCGCGTCGGAAAACTTGGGCTGATCGTTTTCGGGCATGACGAAGTATTACTGAGGCTTCAACACCGACGTTCTTGAGTTCGGGAATCTAATGATTGCTAGCTAAAATTTCGTCAATCCGCCAGAGGCATAACCTTCGCCGCTCAATCCGACCGCGAACTTGCGGGTGCGGGCAGAACGGGTTATCTATCGTCCGCGACTTCGAGGCAAGAGGCGTGGGCGGATTCGATCGACATGCGCCTCGGGAAACCTTGCGCGATGCGAATTATTGCGGGACAAGCTCACGGCAGGCGGCTGAAAGCGCCGCGCGGCTTGCACACAAGGCCGACGTCGGCGCGGGCCCGCGAGTCGATTTTCTCGCGACTCACGGTGCGGATGGATCTCGCCGGGGTGCAGGTTCTCGATATTTTCGCCGGTAGCGGCTCGCTGGGGATCGAGTCGCTGTCGCGCGGCGCCGCACAAGTGACGTTCGTGGATTCCTCGCGCGATGCGGCCGCCGCAATTCGCGCCAATCTTGCACAGCTCGAACTCTCCGATCGCGCCCGCATCGTCGTCTCTGACGTGCGTCGCGCACTCGGCGAGCTTGGACGCTCACGCGAGTCCTTCGACTTGGTATTCGTTGATGCGCCTTTCAAGGACGATATGAGCGCCGAAGTCCTGGCTCTGCTCGGTGAATTCCAGCTCGTCGCACCCGGCGGATGGATAGTAGTGGAACAATCGAAACGCGCGCCCGCGGCATCGCCCGCTCCCAAAGCGCACGAGCGCGCATTCGTTGCAACGATCGGCGATCATCGGATCGCCTTTTACCGGCGACCCGCTCCGGCGCCGAGTGTAGAGTGACAGCCTAAGGAAAATGACCAAAAGCAAAGAGCGTACCCCGCTGATCGCCGTTTACCCCGGCAGTTTCGACCCAATCCACAACGGTCACGTTGACGTCATCCGGCGTAGCGTCGCGATTTTCGACGAAGTGATCGTCGCGGTCACCTACAATCCGCACAAGGACGCGGCCCTGTTTTCCGGCGACGAACGCGTCGAAATAATCCGCGAAGTCATCCGTGACCTCGAACCGCGCGCGCGCGTCGACAAGTTCAGCGGGCTGTCGGTAGATTACGCGGAACGAATCGGCGCCAAGGTGCTGATCCGCTCGCTGCGCGCCGTGACGGATTTCGACTACGAGCTGCAGATGGCGCAGATGAACAAGCAGATGAGTCCGAACGTCGAGACGGTTTTTATGTTTTCAAATCCGCGGCTGTTCTTCAGCTCTTCGCATCTCATCAAGGAAGTCGCCGGATATGGCAAGCGCTTGCCGGAGCTGGTGCCGGAACTCGTTATCGAGCGGCTGCGCGCGAAGCTCAAGGTCGGCTGAACGGCGCGCCCTGAAAACATCGGGCGGTTTTTTCAAGTCGTCGGGAAAGATACAATCTGTCCTCGTTCGCGGCTCCCGAACGCCGTTCATTCGAAATCCGGATTTGCCAAATGATCAAAGTTAATCGAAGAATCGCCGCCATCAAACCGTCTGCCACCCTAGCTGCCGACGCTCGCGCCACCGAGATGAAGCTCGCTGGAATCGACGTCGTCTCGCTGGCCGCCGGCGAGCCCGACTTCGACACTCCGGAGCGCATCAAGGCGGCCGCGGGCAAAGCGCTCGCTGCGGGTCAGACCAAGTACACGCCGGTGAGCGGAACCGCCGCGCTCAAGAATGCGATCAAGCTCAAGCTCAAGCGCGACAACAATCTCGACTACGAGCCGAACGAAATAATCGCGTCCGCCGGATGCAAGCAGGCCGAGTCAAACGTGATCGCCGCGCTGTTCGACGAGGGCGACGAGGTGATCATCCCGACACCGGCGTGGGTGAGTTTCGCCGCGATGGTTTCGTTGTCGGGCGCCGAGCCGAAGTTCGTCCCCTGCTCCGAGGAGTCGGGCTTCATGCTCGAGCCCGAGGCGTTGCGCCGCGCGATTACGCCGCGCACGCGCGGCATCATACTCAACTCGCCGTCGAACCCAACCGGCGCCGTCTACGGACCCGAACAGCTCACTGCGATCGCCGGGGTGCTGGTCGACACTGACATCTGGGTGATGTCCGACGACGTTTACGAGCACATCGTTTACGACGGGCTCGCGCCTCACATTTTTCATCTCGAGCCGCGGCTCAAGTCCCATGGCATCGTGTTTAATTCACTGTCGAAAACCTACGCGATGACGGGATGGCGCATCGGATTTGCGGCCGGCCCGAAAGAAGCGATCGCGGCTGCCGGGCGCTTGCAGAGCCAGAACAGCGGCAATCCGAATTCCATCACGCAGGTAGCGGCGATCGAGGCTTTGACCGGTCCGCAGGACGAGCTCAAGCCGATGCTCGAAGCGTTCCGCGAGCGCAACGCGCTGGTGGTCGAGCGCGTGCGGCGCATCCCGGGCTTCAAGCTGCCCAATGTACCGCAAGGCGCGTTCTACGCATTTCCAAACGTGTCGGAGTTGCTCGGCACCAGGTTCGGCGACAAGAAAATCACCGACGGCGACGAGCTGGCGGCATTTCTGCTCGACGAGGCGCACGTCTCGCTGGTTGGTGGCAACGACTTCGGCGCCCCGGATCACGTCCGGCTTTCGTACGCCACTTCGGTGAAGAATCTGAACGAGGCGTTCGATCGTATCGAGCGCGCCGTCGCGAAGCTCAAGCGCTAGCGTCGATGGCCGAGCCGACAGGTTCGCGCACCTCTATCCGGGGGCTTCCGATTACCGCGACTGCGGCGGCGATCCTCGCGATCGTAGCCGCGATCTCGTTTGCCCAACGCCTGCGCGCAGTCTCGCACCGCTACGACGATATCGATTTCGCGATCTTTTACGGCTGGTGGACTGACTATTCGAGCGGTGGCGATCCGTGGGTGGTATCGACTGTGCCTTCCGATTTGCGGCCCCGTCTTTCGCGTCCGCGCTTTTGCAACTACTCGCCGTTTTTTGTCGAGGTATTTTCTCCGCTCACCCGGCTCGATCAGGAGTCCGCATTCTGGACCTGGCTGGCCGTGCAGATGCTATGCGTGGTCGCCGCGGTGCTGATGCTGGCTCGCGCGAACGCTCCTCCGCTCGGCACGGCGCTACGATCATCGTGCTTTCGCTGGTGATGCTGTCGCGACAGTTCGCCGGCGCGATGGTCGCGGCGCAGGTCACACCGATGCTGCTGGCGTTGTTGTCAGCATCATGGTTTTGCGCGCGACGCGAGCGGCCGGCCGCCGCGGGATTGTGCATGGCGCTCGCGGCATTGCTGAAGCTCTATCCCGCCGGAGCTGCCGGATATTTTTTGTTTGGTCGCCGCTGGCGCGCGCTGTTCTGGACGATCGGATTCTTTTTCGCGGGCGTGCTGCTGACGAATCCTGCTCGCTGGATCGAACTGGCGACGCTGGAAATGCCGGTGTCTTATCACATCGTCGGTCACGCCGAACTGACCGTGCTGGCATTCGTGCGAAAAACCGTCGCGCACTTCGCCGGCACTACGATCATCGAAGCGCCGCTCTTCGCAGTCTTGGCGCTCACCGCGCTAATCGACCTTGCACTGCTCCCGATCGCTGCGATGGCGACGATAACCGGCCGCGCACGCGACGATCTCGACGGTCTCGTGTTCGGACTATGGGTCGCACTCGCGCTCCTGATGTCGCCGCTTGCGTGGATTCCCGAAACGCTGTTGCTGCTGCCCTTGCATTTGTTCGGGATACTCGCCGCGTGGTCGGGTTTCCGGCAACACGGGGCTGCCCGCCAGATTTCGTTGATCGCAGGCGCCGCGATACTCGTCGCTTGCATCACGACTGCTCTGATCAAGGCCGTGCCCCATCCAGGATTTTCAGTGCTGCTGGCTGCGTACCTCGGCGCCGCGCTGATCTTCCGCGCGCGCATAAGAATGCATTCAACTCGCGATGAAACTCGGCGGCTGGCGTCCTAGTGCTTGCGCCACGGAGCGGGGAACTCACGAGTGTCGAGCCAGTGCACGTAGTCGGCGAGAATCTCCCTGTGATCGAAAGCAAGCGGACTTGGCGGATTGCGTGGATCGCACAGCGCGACGGTCTTCGCGTCGTCGTCGGCGCGTGGCGTGCCCGATGCGCGCGCCACATAGACCACGGTGATCGTCTGGCCGCGCGGATCCCGGTCAGGCCGCGAATACACACCGAGCAGCGCGCGAATTTCCACCTCGAGTGAGATCTCCTCGCGCGCCTCGCGAACGGCCGCATCCTCGACGGTCTCACCAAAATCGACGAATCCGCCGGGGATTGCCCATCCCGGCGGAAAATTCTTACGCTCGATCAGAACGACTTTGTCGCCGATCTCGGCGATTATGTCGGCAGCTATCGGCGGGCATTTCGGCCGTGGCATGATGCGATTCTAACATGGTGGTGAGGTTATGCAGGTAGCCAGGCTCTACGATTTCGGCGACATCCGCGTCGAGGAACACGCCCGCCCCGAGGTCGGCGCCGACGACATTCTCGTCCGCACGAGTGCGTGCGGCATCTGCTCGGGCGACATCATGCCCTGGTACATCAAGCGCAAGGCGCCGCTCGTGCTCGGCCACGAACCGGTCGGTGTGGTCGAGAAGGTTGGCGCGGCGGTGCGTGGATTCAAGACCGGCGAGCGCGTTTTCGTGCATCATCACGCGCCCTGCTTTCAATGCGCGGCATGCCGGCGCGGCGAATACGTGCAGTGCGCGACCTGGCGCGCTACTAACATCGTCCCGGGCGGGATGGCGGAATATTTTCTCGTGAGCGCCGCCAATCAGCGCGACACTCTGCTGCTCCCCGACTCAATGGCCGACGCCGACGGCGTGCTGATCGAGCCGGCGGCCTGCGTGGTCAAGTCGCTCAAGCGCTCAGGCCTGAAGGCCGGCGAATCAATTTTGATCATTGGTCTGGGCATCATGGGCATGATGCATGTGAAGCTGGCGCGGCATCTCGGCGCCGCGACGATCATCGGGGCCGACCTGTTCCATTCGCGCGCAAAACGCGCGATCGAGCTTGGAGCCGATCGCGGAATCGTCGTCGAGGGCGACAATCTGATCGAGCAGGTGCGCGAAATCACCAACGGCGCGATGGCCGACGTAGTGATCGTCGGACCTGGCACTTCGAAAGCGATCGCAGCCGGTATCGGCGCGGCTGGAAAGGGGGCGACTGTCGTCCAATTTACGGCGACGCAGCCCGACGACGAACTGCTGGTCAAGCCGCACGATCTCTACTTCAATGAGACCCGGCTGGTTCCGAGCTATTCATGCGGGCCGGAGGAAACGCGCGAGTCTTTGACGCTGGTCGAGCGCGGCGTGATCAATGCCGCCGAACTGGTGACGCATCGGTTTCCGCTGGCGCAGATCACTGAGGCATTTGCGACGGCGCAAAAGCCCGAATCACTGAAAGTAATAGTCACCTTCGCTGGGTGAGTAGCTACTCGGCCCGCTCGCGAACCGGCGTATGCACGCCGGCAAATGGACAAACCGCTACCGCAACTGAGTAATCAGTCCGGCGGGGAAAAGGAAAGGCAAACGAGGGCGGCTGCTGATGCAACCGCCCTCGTAAGTATCAAGCCTGAGCGAAATTACGGAGTCGCAGGAGCCGGTGCTGCTGGAGCCGCGCCGCTATCTGCCGGTGCGGGCGCTGCACCCGCGTCACCACCAGCCGCGCCACTGTCGGCTGCCTTGCGATGGCGACGATGATGCATCGGATGATGCTCGGTCATCGTCTTCGACGCGATCGCTTCTGCGCGGTCCGCAGCCGCCTTCGCATCGCTGGCCGCCTGCTCAACGCGGCTCGCCGCTGCCTGAGCCTGCGCCGCAGCCGCCGCAGATTTCTGCGCCGCGGCGTCTGCACGGGCCGCAGCCTGATCAGCGCGATTCGCTGCATTGACTGCGCGCTGCGCCGGATCCGGCTCGTTCGACGAACATCCCGCGAGCAACGAAAGGGCCAACACAGCCCCGGCAAGACCAACCAGTTTTGAAGATTTTCTCATTAACCCTTCCATTTCTTCCTCCTAAGGAATGCGCAGGAGCATTGGCTAAGTGATTCACGGCTCCCGCATTAAGACCTTCATTTTGTCTCACAAACTCCCCGCGCTATGCAAGCCTCGTTTGTGTGAATTGCTACCGCAAGTACTATTGACCCGACTGGCTATTTGTATCTAGGTCGTCGCAATAGCGTGTTATGAACATGCGACTAAAAGTAATCTGTGAGCGAATGATGTCGAGTCCATTTACGTCCACTCACAGCGGGATATTCGGTCGCTTTGCTAATCCTTTCGTGTTCGGCAGAGTTGTATGTAGCTACTCTTAACAGTTTACAATGTGACTATAACCACAACGCGAAAACGACTATTTGATTCACTTAGCGTCCTGTTCCCGGCAAACTCCCGTTTTCGTTCCCGACAGCACCTTCACGAACGATTAGAAGTCGTCGCCTCCGAAGTCGTCCATTCCACCCATACCACCCATGCCGCTTCCGCCCATGCCACCCATGCCGCCCATTCCGCCGCCAGGTATCTCCGCCATCGGCGCTGGCTTCTTCGGCGCTTCGGCCACGGCGGCCTCGGTCGTCAACATAAGCGACGCGGCGCTGGCCGCGTTCTCGAGTGCGGTGCGCACAACTTTCGCAGGATCGACGACGCCCGCCTTAACCAGATCTTCATAAACTTCGGTGGCGGCGTTGAAACCGAAATCAGCCTTGCCTTCGAGCACGGCGTTGAGGACGATTTCGGGTTCGTGACCGGCGTTGCGTGCGATCTGCTTGAGCGGTTCCGCCATCGCAGCCGCAACGATTTGCGCCCCAGCCTTTTTGTCTTCGTCAAGTCGGAGCGACTTCACCGCATCGATCGCGCGCACGAGTGCGACGCCGCCGCCAGGCACGATTCCTTCTTCGACCGCTGCGCGAAGCGCGTGGACGGCATCGTCAACCCGTGCCTTCTTTTCCTTCAGCTCGACTTCGGTCGCCGCGCCAACTCTGATCACAGCGACGCCGCCGGTGAGCTTGGCCAGCCGCTCTTGCAGTTTCTCGCGATCGTAGTCGGAGGTGGTCTCTTCGATCTGCCGACGGATCAATTCGATCCGTCCCTGGATCTCCGACTTTTTTCCGGCGCCGCCGACGATTGTTGTGTTGTCCTTGTCGATTAGAACTTTCTTGGCCCTGCCGAGCGAGGCGATATCGACGTTTTCGAGCTTGCTGCCGAGCTCCTCGGCGATCACGGTGCCACCAGTCAGAATCGCCATGTCCTGCAGCATTTCCTTGCGTCGATCGCCGAAGCCCGGCGCCTTGACCGCCGCGACCTTGAGCGTTCCCCGAAGTTTGTTGACTACCAGTGCGGCGAGCGCCTCGCTCTCAACGTCCTCGGCGATTATCAGGAGGTGGCGTCCGGTCTGCACCACACTTTCGAGCAGCGGCAGGATTTCGCGCAGGTTAGAAATTTTCTTTTCGTGAAATAAAATCAGCGGCTCGTCGAGCTCAACCGTCATCTTGTCCGGATTGGTGACCAAGTACGGCGACAGGTAGCCGCGATCGAAGCGCATCCCTTCGACCAGGTCGAGCACTGTGTCGAGGCCGCGCGCCTCTTCGACCGTGATGACGCCTTCCTTGCCTACCTTGTCCATTGCGTCGGCAACAATTTTGCCAATCGAGTTGTCGCCATTCGCCGACACTGTCGCGACCTGCTCCAGCCGCTCGCGCTCTTTTACCGGCCGCGACATCTCCTTGATAGTCGCGACCGCCTTGACCACTGCCGCATCGATTCCGCGCCGCAGTTCCATCGCCGGGAATCCCGCCGCGAGCAGCTTGATCCCCTCGCGCACTATCGCGCCCGCCAGCACCGTCGCCGTCGTGGTGCCGTCGCCCGCGACGTCGGAGGTCTTCTGCGCGACCTCGCGAATCAGCTTCGCGCCCATGTTCTCGAAGCGGTTCTCGAGTTCGATTTCCTTGACCACGGTCACGCCGTCCTTGGTCACGGTCGGCGACCCGAAGCTCCTCTGGATCATCACGTTGCGGCCCTTGGGACCGAGCGTCACGCGCGCGGCCTCCGCCACTAGCGTCGCTCCCCTGACAATTCCCACCCGCGCTCTCTCGTGCAGCTCAACCGTTTTGGCTGGCATGTAGTCAAATCTCCGTCTGGTTTTCTCGCCCCTGGATTCAACCCGGCACACCACCACATCGGCGGTAGCGGACCGCTTCGAATTTAAGCATTGCAGCAAGCGATGCAAGAGGACCTTGGTCCAATTTGACTATCTTTATGAAGTTCGCGCGGCGTGCAAGGATGAGGATCTCGGCTAGCTGGAATTTCTTGCGGAGGCCATTCAAGGTGTATCAAATCAACGAGCCTTTTGCGGGCAAGCGCTCCGGCGCGGCAATCGCGATGATGGCAATAATTTGTGCGGCAATCGGGATGTTTCCGGCTTCGCGAGCGTGGTCGGCGCCGCCTGCGTCAGCCGGCAACTGCAAAACTCAATGGCCAGCTCTTCTACTCGCAGCCGCACCGACGGCTCCGGTCGCCCAGGATGATAGCGACGATGACAAGGATGTGCCGACCAGCCAGGTCGACAAGTACATCAACGTTTACGAGGCGATGCAGAAAGATCACAATCTGACCGTCGAGCAGGCCGCCTCGAAACAGGGTCTAACGGTTGCGCAGTTCAGAGACCTCGAAGGACGAATCGAGCGCGACGACACTATCCGCGAGCGGGTGCGAAAAGCGCTAAGGCATGCGGCGAATCCCAACGCGGCAGACTCGACCGATCAGTAATCGTCAGCCGCGCTAAGGAAAAAGGGGAACCGAACAGTCGGTTTTGCGGACAAGACTAAGCGGTGGCGAAAGGAGCTTGATCCTTCCGCCACCGCTTTAAATGGCTAGTTTTGTAGCCGGGTCTGATCGATTACTTCGTAACCGAGGTTGAGAACGCTGCTTCGAGGCGCGACACTGCGTCGTTCGCACGACGAACCGCATCCTCTGCACCGCTCGCTGCCGTCTCGGCCTGCTGAGCAGCAGTCGCAGCCTGGTTGGCCGACGCTTCCGCCGCGTTGGCCGACGCTTCCGCCTTGGTGGCATCCGCCTCAGCGCGCTCGCTGGCATTGTTGATCGTCTTCATATCAGGACCGCACGCAGACACGAATGCAGTCACGGCCACGACACTAAGCAACTTTACGATTGTCTTCATCCAAGCTTTCCTCCAGTGGTTCAAGTCATCAGCCAGTCCCTGTACACTGCTAGTACAAATTCAATAGTCAGGGCTGAACGAGTAATCGGGGTAATAGTCGCAAAACCCGTTTCCGAACGCAAGGTTAATGATCCACGGCGGTTCTCTTCGGAACATCACGCGCGCTACACTATTAGATGAATTGAAATGAGTATGATTGACAGACAAAACTTTCAGCGACTATGGTCAGCCTCGGCAAGCCAATGTTGTTGCGGGCTTTCCGTGTCAGGTTTTCCAACATCATTTAACTGAGGTCCGGTTGCGAGATGGCGACGACGATCACGAGTGAATGTATCAACTGCGGAGCGTGCGAGCCCGAATGTCCGAACACGGCGATTTACTCGGGCGGAGTGCCGTGGGAGCTGAACGGAGCGACCAGTCCCGCCATCGCTCAAGACATCTATTATATCGTGCCTTCGAAGTGCACCGAATGCGTCGGCTTCCACGACCATGAAGCGTGCGCCGCGGTATGTCCGGTAGATTGCTGCATTCCCGATCCGGCTAATCTCGAGACCGAGGCTGTGTTGCTCGCGCGTGCGCGAGAATTACATCCTGAAACTACTTTCCCCGACGATGCACCGTCGCGCTTTCGCAAAGAGGGCGGTGCGGAAGCGAAGCCTGCGGCCGCAGAAGCTGCCACCAATGGCGCGGCAGTCGCGGCGACGCCGAAGCCAGCGCCGGCGGCGGCGGCCAAACCACCAGCAGCTCCGGCCGCAGCGGCCTCGGCGCCCGCGCCGGTCGCGGCGGCGGGTCTCGCCATGATGCATCTGCCAAAAGATATCGGCGCGTTGCCCGGGCCGGTCGGCGAGAAACACTTCCCCGGCGAGCTCGATACTGATTTCGATGCAGTGCTCGCCTCAGTTGATGCGTCGCCGGTTCGCACGGCACCGGTGCCTGTCCAAATCGCGTTTCGGCTGGCGGAGCCGGTGCTCGGCGCGATGCCCGACGGCGTGAAGACGCAACTCGAAGACGCGGTCGGCACCACCGGAGGATTTTCGAGAGTCCGCTCGACCGCGCTCAACATGATTCTGAATCTGATTCTTTATCCAGCGCTACTGAACGGGTTCGCGGTCGTGGTGCTCGGCGACAAACTCTTTTCGCAAAGCACCGGCGGATGGATCATGCTGGGCGTACTGATTGCCGCGGGCGAGGCTGCGTGGCGGTTGCGCGAGGGTGTGATTCACGCCAAGCCCGCCAGTGAGCTGACGTATCGAGGATGCTGGTACGGGCTGGCGCTAGCACCTCTCGGATCTATCCTAGCGCGTGCGGGAGGAGCAGGCAGGAAGACGGAGCGCAAAGTGGCCTTCGACGGCTTCGAAGGCACGATGCATGAGGACAAGACCGAGCGCGATCGCCGCTACGGATCGGTTTACACCGTCGGCGAGTATGCCAACGCGTACCTGGTACGGCTCGAGATGCCGCGAAAGCTGCCGCCGTCATCGCTCAAGCGGTTGTGGAATCTGCCCGACGAGATGCCCAACTACGATTACAGCATCATGCTCGGCGACAACGTGCTCGTGATCAGCGCAAGTGTGCGCGGCGAGACTATCCGCAGGCTTTCGTATGTCTCGTCCTCGTTCCCGGCTGATTTCACGACCCGAATCGATTTCGCCAAGCCGGTAGGTGCGTTCAAGCATCGAATGCGTGACAAAGTGCTCGAGGTCATCGTTCTCAAAGCAGAGGCGGCTCAGTTTCAGCACGCCGCCTGAAAAAGTTTCGAGCGCCTAACTCGCGCCGACGACGCAATTGAGTTGGTTGAGATGGCGATCCACATTCGGGACGCCACAAGTCGCGACCTGCCCCGTATCATCGAGATAGAGCGGCTGGCCTTCCCTTCCCCTTGGACGTTGGCGTCCTTTCAACGTGAACTGACCCTGCCGTTCTCACGAATCATGGTCGCGCTGCCGTCGGGGGACGAGATTGCCGGCTTTCTGTGCCGCTGGCTGATTGCCGACGAATGCCACATCCTGAACGTCGCCGTACATCCGGACTCGCGCCGCCTCGGAATCGGGACCGTGCTGATGAACGAAGCAATAAACGAGGCAAGATCGACAGGAGCAGGCATGGTTACGCTGGAAGTTCGCCGATCGAACCTGCCCGCGAGGCAGCTCTATCGCAAGTTTGAATTTGAAGAACGGCGTTTGAGGCGGCACTACTACGGCCCCGGTGAAGACGCGATCATCATGGAGCTACGTTTTGATTGATCTTTTCGCCAGTTGGGCTCGAACGCTGTTCTATACGACGACAAATCTTAGTTTCCTTTTGATACTGGGGTTACAAATAAACTAATTATGTGGCATAATGACTCTACATTCCAGGCTGATCGGACTCGTGATGAACCAGAGAACTGCGCGGTCATCAACCATGTCCGAAATCTAGGGCCTGCTGTCGAGTGCCATTACCGCAATGAATTTGCCGTTCAAGAAAGGTGAAAAGGTGGTTTACCCCGCCCATGGGGTGGCCGTCATCGAAGACATCCAGATGCGAGTCATTTCCGGGACGGAGCGACGTTTTTACATGCTCCGAATCCTCGGCACCGAGAAGATGACTATCATGATCCCGACCGAGAACGTCGAGTCGGTCGGACTTCGGCGCGTGATTGGGAAAGATATGGTGGAGAAAATTTACCGTATCCTCCGTCAGCGCAAGGTCGAGGTCGATACGCAAACATGGAACCGCCGCTACCGGGAATACACCGAGAAGATCAAGACCGGTTCTCCGCTGGAAATTGCCAAAGTGCTGCGCGACTTGCTGGTGCTCAAGAGCGACAAGGAATTGTCGTTCGGCGAGCGCAAGATGCTCGACACGGCGCGATCCTTGCTCGTCAAGGAATTGTCGATCGCCAAGGCGCATCCTGAAGAGAAAATCATGGAAGAGCTGAAGACGATCTTCGCGAACTAGCGGCCGCCATCAATCCAATCGTGAGTGAAGGCCGGGATTTTCTCCCGGCCTTTCTTTTTGTCGCGGCCCGCACTTTGTTGAAGGTGAAGATTCGGTATGCGAGTCTCGCTGCGATGAAGGTTTCGGCGATCATCGTCGCGGCGGGCAGCGGCGTGCGGCTGGGATCAGGCGTGCCCAAGGCGTTCGTGAAGATTGGCGGCCGCACGATGCTCTCCTATTCGCTCGATGCCATCCGGCAAGTCAGTTCGATTTGCGAGCTTGTCATCACCGTGCCCGAGGGATTTGAGAATGCGGCGCGTGCCGAAGTGACCGCTGCCGGGGTTGACGTACCGGTCAAAATCACGCCGGGCGGTCTCGAGCGTCAGGATTCGGTTCGAATCGCGCTCGGACTGACTAGTTCGGAGAGCGAGCTTGTAATCATCCATGACGCGGCGCGCCCGCTGGCAACGCCGGCGATTTTCGGGGCGTGCATCGCGGCAGGGGCGCGAGCCGGAGGTGCGATCGCCGCGATACCGGTTGCGGACACGTTGAAGCGCGTCGCGCAAGGCGACAGCGCGATCGCGGCGACTGTCGCGCGGGCGGAATTGTGGCAAGCACAGACTCCGCAGGCTTTCCGCCGCGAGGTGCTGGTAGCGGCGCATCAGCGCGCAGTCAGCGAAGGGATCGTAGCGACCGACGACGCGCACCTGGTCGAACGCACGGGAGTTCGCGTCGAAGTGGTCGAAGCCTCGACCGCGAACATAAAGATCACGACGCCGTCAGACTTGGCGATCGTCGAGGCGATTGTCGCCGCGCGAATAGCGAATTAGTGCGCACGAATCTCCGTCTTTGCAATGTCCGCGCGCCATTTTTTTGTGTCATGCTGACGAAGCGAGCAACGCGAGGGATGGACTGGCTTCTGGCCTCAGGACCGAGGGCCCATCTGTTTGTCATCCTGACAGAGCGAGCACCGCGAGCGGCAGGACTGGCTTCTGGCCTCCGGACAGCGGCGCCTGAGCGCCGCCGGTTCCGGTTTCGAATTCGCGAAGCGGTCCTGGTAGAAGTCCTCGAGCAAGGCTACGGATTCCTAATTGGATGCAGAGATGCGGAACCGGAACCGGCTTCGCTGCCGCGAAGCTGTCCGAGATCCTTCCACTGCGGTCGCGTTGCTCCCTTCGGTCAGGATGACAAACAGGTGCGCGAAGCTGTCCGGAAGCCCATTCTCTGCGCTCGCCGTTGCTCGCTTCGCTCAGGATGACAATTTAGACCGGCGGCGCAGGCTAGAATCCGACGCGTCCCAAACTACGTCGGCTCCGGTTCGTAGCCGGCGCGCTCGATCAGCTCGCGGGTTCGCGACCAGTCCCATCCTGCGGTCGTCAGGTAGCCTTTCACGAAAATGGAGTTCACCGCGCTGAACAAGTCTGCTTGCCGTGCGCCAACGTTCAGCTCGCGGCCGCCCGCTGCGCGGACCTCGCTGCGCGGATTGAGTAGACGGAACAGACACGCGGCCTTGAGGCATTTCTCGGGCGTGAGCGCGCGCTTCGATTCGAGCGGCGTTCCTTTTATCGGATGCAGAAAATTAAGCGGCACCGAATCTATCGCGAGGCGCCGCCTCGAGTAGGCGAGATCGAGAATGTCGTCGTCGGTCTCACCCATCCCGATTATCCCGCCCGAGCATGTCGACAAGCCCGCGGCGCGCACATTCTCGATTGTCTCGACTCGATCGTCATACGTGTGGGTCGTGCAGATTTCCGGATAGAAGCGGCGGCTGGTGATTTATCCATCCTGCGCCGGCGCCCTTGAGCTCGCCGGCATGCTCGCGATCCATAAGGCCGATCGACAGGCACAGCTCGAGCTCCGGCAACTCGGCGCGGATTCGATCGCACGCCTCGCCGAGATGCTCGATATCGTTGCGCGCCGGACCTCGCATGCTACAGACCATGCAGTAGCGGCGCGCCCCGCTTTCGACTGCGATACGTGCGCCCTCGATCAACTTGGGCACGCTCTGCATCTTGTAGACCGGGATCTCGGCCTTCGAGATGCGCGATTGCGAGCAGTATGAGCAATCCTCGGCGCAGATACCGCTTTGCGCGTTGCGCAGCATGCAGATCTTCACTCGGCGGCCAAATGCGGCCTCGCGTACGGTTCGCGTCGCGGCGAGCAAATCGCCAAGCCGCTCATCGGGGCAATTCAGAATTGCCGCGGCGGTCTCCCGTCCGATTTCTTTTCCGGCCAGAACTTCTTCGATCATGCGATCGAGATCGATATCCTCAAACTTCAACATCACAGATTCCTTGTAGCTTGAAAAAATTCGTGCGCCGCACATTTAGAGGTTTCCTGAAGCAGGATCAAGCGCCGGTGTTTAAGCTTCCGGCTGATCTGCGATAAGTCTGTCGATGGCTCGGGAACTCATCGGCAATGAATTTATGGAATAAATTCCGCCTCGCGATTTCCGGGCGCGGCCTATCCGGCTTACACAAGAAACTCGTACTTACGTACGACAATACCAAAAAGACTGATGGAGTCGGTGCCCAGCTCCAACGGATTTACGGAATATATTCCGTCTCACGACTTGTCGGGGCCTCTTATCTTCATACGCCGCTAGGCTTGGTTGGCTACCAGGGCTTATCCGCTTTGGAAAGGAATGCCGGCGACCCAGCTTTTCATCATGAGTTCAACGATCTCTTTCGGATCAAATCTGACGTCTCGCCCACGGACGACTTCCACCAAATAAACCTGCCTGACATTTCAATGAAAGCACTCCCTCAGCTCGTCGCTATGTTCGATAGAAATGAGACGGGCGGAAGGCCGATCCTCGTGCGACTGGCTCTGCCGTACGGAATCGCTGATCGTTTCCCCGACTGCTACGAAGTATGCAAGGAGATATCGCCGTTCGCTTCGTCTAGTCACGCGGGCCGCGCCTTGCGCATTGCCATCCATGTCCGTCGGGGAGAGCAACTTGCCCTGGACTCGGATCGGATGCTGCCGAACGCTTACTATACAAACGTCGCGCAAAACCTGGCGCGTATACTCGGAACGCTTAGGATCCACTACCTGATGGAGCTTCACACGGAGGTCCCCACCCAGGAATTTGTTGTCCAGCCAGATCATCATGGGATCTTCAATCGAATCAGCGCTCCCACCGTTCTCAATCCGGAGATGTGCCGATTGGATGAATTTGGTGTGCTGCCAAATCTCGTTCACTGCATAAATGAAACGGCGATCGATTGCTTGCGTAAATTAGCCACCGCCGACATTTTGGTTATGAGCAGATCATCGTTCAGTTATCTCGGAGGGATCCTGAACAGGAATAGCATCATCTTGTACCATCCGTTTTGGCACGCTGCTCTATCGTCATGGCTGCCTGTCGGTCCGGATGGGCAATTCAATCAGTTGAAGTTCATAAAGGCGGTCGCCACCCTCCTGGCGACGGGCTCGACAGAGCATCGAGTCGAGTCCTCACTGCGCTCCTGCGAGAAAACTAAAAGGTTTTAACGTCTAAGACTGGTCGGGCGGGCGAGTCAGGGGGCGGTAAATTCGTTCCTCGTCTTCCTTCTCGTGCGGCGTTCCTGACTTCACATCAACCGATACGACGCCGGACGGCGTTACCCGATTCGCAGCGCCAAGTTTTCGCTTTCGCGCGGCATACCAGATACTCACGCCAAGCCGCAGCATCAGCAGTATCGTGAACATCGCGCAGAGATGACCGAACCAATCGTCGGTGCGCGAATAGAGGGTTTTACCCGTGCCGAGCGGCAGGTCGGCCGTCGCCAAGGTGTTTCCGCCGCGTGCGCATGCAAGCGCCGCGATCTGACGGCCTCGGGAGTCATTCGCCGAGAGCATTCCGCCGCGCGCCGCCCGAGCGATCGAGAAACCCGATTCGACGCCGCGCACGACCGCCATCCGCTGATGAATCAGTTCCGAGCCGGCCCAGTCCGACGCCGGCGCCATCACGATGCGCACGTCGTTCGCCGCAAGCTGTCGCGCGGTATCGGGAAAATCCAGGTCCTGGGAAATCAGAACGGCAGTGCGTCCCCATGGCGCGTCGAAAATCGCCGGCTGCGAGCCCGCCTTGTAGTCACTTTCGAGATCCGAAATCGGGTGATGCTTAGAGTAGGAAGCGACGATCTTTCCGTCGGGGCCGAAGACTACCGCGATATTTCTTTTCGGCGTACGTCCAATCTGGTTGAAGCCGACCACCAGCCACATGTGCGACATGCTGGCGATTCGCGCGAATCCATTGACGACATCCAGTTCGTAACTGGGTGTGACTCCGACGATCTTCTCGGGCATGACCACGACTTGAGTACGTCCGTCAGCCACTTGATGCACCAATTTCGCGTACAACGCGACAACATCGGCGGCATCCTTTACGTCGGTGGACTCCGACTGCGGCAGCAGCGAATCGCTGGCGACCATCGCAACTCGTACTGATGGAGTGGTGGGAGTCCGAATCAGTCGAATCCAGCCAAACAGCACAGCCACGCCGAACACGCCGACAGCGAGCATGGCCGGAGCCTCCCATTCCATGTTCCATCGGCGCCGATACCAGGCCACCGCCAGTCCTGAGGGCAGCAGCGACATGATGAACATCACGCCGCACATTCCGATCCACGACGAAGTTTGCAGCAGCGGAAGAAAATCCACTTGCGAGTAAGCGGGACTGCCCCATGTGCCGTGAGGCGACTGTCCGGCGAGGGTGAAATAAAAGGCGGTCTCGAAGGTCGGGAAGACCAGCGCCGCGAGCACCCCCGACCATCGACGCGTTGCCTCGGTCGCGCACGCCACGAAGGTCGCAAACACGATCGCGCCCGCCACGTGCGATGCGAACGTCGTGATCAGCGGCACCGCGAAACTCTCGCCACCCCACGCCGCGAGATTTCCTACGAGATAGGCAACGAACGCAAGCTGCGCGGCAGTCTCGGTACGGATTTCTGGAGCCGTCGCGAGAATCAGCAGCGGTGCCAGCAACGCGCACGGCCATAGCCGCGGCTCCGCGGCCGCGAGTTCGTAGAGCAACGCTGAGGTCGCAGCGGCGACGGCGGCAATCGCAAGGCTGCCGGTGGAATTTCGTGCGTCGGAGGAACGAGCAGAAGATCGCAAGTCGCCCAGCCGCGCGGAATCCCCGGTTGCGCGGTCCGCCATACGGTCAGGCTTGATCGCGCGGCGCTCGCATCGGATTCGCCGGCTTTACCGCGTTCACGACCAGGCCTTCATTGAGTGAGCCGGAGCGAAAGCCCTTTAGATCGATCGCGACGAATCGAAACCCGATCTTCTTGAACTCGCGATCGATCGTCTCGCGAATTCCCGGCTCGAAGACTCTAGCGATCTGGCTTTGCTCGAGTTCGAGCCGCGCGACGTCGCCATGGTAGCGCACGCGCGCGATTGCAAAGCCCATCGAATGAAGCAGCTTCTCGCCCGCCGCAACTCTTTCGAGTGCCGCAAGGGTGATTTCGGTTCCATATGGAAACCGCGAGGACAGGCACGGCGACGCCGGACGATCCCAGGTCGGCAATCCCATCGCGCGAGAGAGCTCGCGCACGTCGGCCTTGGTCATCTCCGCTTCGACCAACGGATGGCGCACGCGCATCTCGCTCGCGGCCTGCATGCCGGGCCGATAGTCGTGCAGGTCGTCCAGGTTCAGGCCGTCGACAATCTCGTCGATTCCAAGCTCGCCGGCTTTTGCCTCGCAAACCGTGAACAGGTTGTGCTTGCACAGGTAGCATCGGTTCAGCGGATTGGCTGCGTAGCCCGGAATCTCGAGCTCGTTGGATTCGACGACCAGGTGCCGCGCGCCAATCAATTTAGCCATCGCAAGCGCGGAGTCGCGATCCTCGTCGGGCATCGTGGGCGAGGTCGTCGTCAGTGCGAGCACGAAATCGCCAAGCGTGTCGTGCGCGACTTTCAGCACAAAGGTGGAATCGACGCCGCCCGAGAACGCGACGATAAGGCTGCGCATCGGCGCAAATATCGCGCGCATCCGTTCCAGCTTCGCGTCCAGGATTTTTGTGTCCATTCGAATCCGCTGCGGCTAGATTCCTTCAGCCTGGAAAAGATCGGTCGTCAGATATCGCTCGCCGGTATCGCAGAAGACTACGACCACGACGTTGCCTTTGCCAAGGCGCTTGGCGATCTGCAAGGCCGCGCAGCAATTCGCGCCAGACGAGATGCCGACCAGGATGCCCTCCTCGCGGGCGAGACGGCGCGAGAACAGGGTCGCGTCCTCGTCGCTGACGGCGATTATCTCATCGTAAACCTTGGTGTCGAGGTTGCTCGGCACGAAGCCGGCGCCAATTCCCTGGATCTTGTGAAAGCCCGGCTCACCGCCAGACAACACCGGCGAATTCTTGGGCTCGACTGCGACGATCAACACTTTTCTGTCGAGATGCTCACGCAGGTAATGACCCGCACCCGTGATCGTTCCACCTGTGCCGACGCCCGAGATGAACGCGTCGATGCGCGGGAACTGCTCGAGCAACTCCGGCCCGGTGCATCGATAGTGGATGTCAGGATTGGCGGCGTTGCTGAACTGCTGTGGCATGAAGTAGCTGGGATTCTCGCGGCACAGCTCCTCGGCCTTCGCGATCGCGCCATGCATCCCGCGCGTGTCCGGCGTCAGCACCAGCTTGGCGCCGTAGGCGACCAGCAGCGATCGCCGCTCCTCGCTCATCGTGTCGGGCATCGTCAGAATCAGCTTGTAGCCTTTCACCGCAGCGACCAGCGCGAGGCCGATTCCGGTGTTGCCGGAAGTAGGCTCGACGATCGTATCGCCCGGCTTCAGCCGCCCCGCTTTCTCCGCCGCCTCGACCATCGCGAGGCAGATTCGGTCTTTGACGCTGCCGCCGGGGTTGAAATTCTCGAGCTTCGCCCATATTTCAGCGTCGTTTTTTCCGGGAATGCGATTGAGCCGCACCACGGGCGTGTTGCCGATAAGTTCGAGGGGCGATTGCGCGACGCTGATAGGCATAAGCTGGATTCTAGCCGGAAAATGTGACCGGTTGCGAATGTTGACGAGCAGGTTGGTTCATAGGCGAAGGTTGCTGGGTTGTAGATATGCCGCTGGATAAGAACAACGCGCGCCCGATCAAACGCGTGCTGGTCATCTTTCCGGGCGCGCTCGGCGACCTGATGTGCCTACTGCCGGCGCTCGAAGCTATCGCTCAGCGGCATCGCGAGGCTTCTATCGAGCTGATGGCGCGCTTCGAATTGGCAGAGCTCGCGGCCGGAAGAACAGTGGTCGCGCGTGCTCATTCGATCGATGCTCGCGAGGTTGGCGAATTGTTCGCCGACGAAACGTCTGGCGGTGCGCGTCGATTTTTCGCTGACTTCGATCGTATCTACTCGTTCTTCGCTTCTGACGACGCGCGTTTCTGCGCGCAATTGACGGCGGCGACCGATGCCGAAGTCTCGTTCCATCCGTTCCGCCCCGACGGTGATGGCCACGTATCAGCGGCCTATTTGCGCGCGATTGACGAGACCGTTTCGCCGGTGCGTCCGAGGCTCGAACCGACTCCAGACGACATCGCAGCAGCATCGCGCGCGCTGCAGCAATCGAATATCAACAGGTCGAACTTGATTGTGATTTTTCCCGGTAGCGGAAGTCTCGCCAAGAACTGGCCGCCGCATAAATTCGCGGCGCTTGCGTCGATGCTATCTCATCGCGCAAACGTCGCGGTCATCCTCGGTCCCGCCGAGATTTCTCTGGAGCCGATTTTTCGCGAGTCCGGCGCCCCGATGCTAAAGCACCTCGATTTGCCGACAGTCGCGGCCATCGCTCGCATCGCATCGGCCTTCGTCGGCAACGACTCGGGAGTGTCGCATCTTGCGGCCGCGATCGGCGCGTCGGGCGTGGTGATCTTCGGGCCGACCGATCCCACGCGATGGCGTCCGGTGGGAGGCCAAATCGACGTGCTCCAGCGCAACCCCATCGATTCTATAGGCGTACAGGAAGTTGCCGACTCTTTGTCAAAATTTGTGGAGCAGTGCCAAAAATAATACACTGAGTAGCCATGAGCTTCCTGAAAACGACGCTGCTGCTGGGTCTGATGACCGGTTTGCTGATGGCAATCGGCGGGCTGATCGGCGGCAGGCACGGCGTCGTGATCTTTTTCGTCATCGCCGCGGTGATGAACTTCTTCAGCTACTGGTTCTCCGACAAGATCGTGCTGAAAGCATACGGGGCGAAGGAACTCGACGCGTCGTCGGCGCCGGAGCTCTATTCGATCGTCAACGAGCTCGCGCATTCGGCCGGTATCCCGATGCCGCGTCTGTACCTTATCGATTCCGACACGCCCAACGCCTTCGCGACCGGCCGCAACGTGCATCATGCCGCCGTCGCCGTGACGCGCGGGATCATGCGAATCTGCACGCGCGAGGAGTTGAAGGGCGTCATCGGCCATGAACTCTCGCACGTCACCAATCACGACATATTGACCAGCTCGATCGCGGCAACGCTGGCCGGCGCCGTGATGATGATTGGCTCGATGATTCGATGGGGCGCGATTTTCGGACTCGGCAGCCGTGACGACGACGGCGAAGGCGGCATCGCGGGATTGCTGATCGCAGGCGTACTCGCGCCGATCGCGGCGACCCTCATCCAGCTTGCGATTTCGCGCACGCGCGAATATCAGGCCGATGCGAGCGGCGCCAAGCTCACTCACAATCCCTTGTACCTGGCCAGTGCCCTGCGCAAACTCGAAGCCGCCAACGAGCGGATGCCGCTGGACGCCAGCCCGGCGACGGCCCATCTGTTTATCGTCAATCCGCTGAGCGCGGCGGGAATCTCGCGCCTGTTCTCGACGCATCCGCCGATCGAAGAGCGAATCCGCCGGCTCGAGCAGATGACAACTGGACAGATTGGCCAAGGATAACGGTGCGAGCGATGGAAGAATCTGAAGATAAGCGCGGATTCAAGGTCCAGGATCGCCGGCGATTCTCGGCTGAAGGCGACGCCAAGGAAGGCGGCGATACGCCGCCTGAAAGCAGCGAGGCGCCGGATATAAAATCCAAGCCTGCGACGCCGGGTCCCGAGTCGTCGTCCAAGCCGCAAGCTGCTGCCGAGCAGCCCGCGACGAGTCGTCAATCGAGCGAACCGCCGCCCGAGCTGACGTTCGCGGCGTTTCTATGGAGCCTGTCAGAGCAGGCGCTGGCGGCACTGGGCGAAGTTCCGGATCCGTCGAGCGGCGGTGTGACTCGCGACCTGCTGTTGGCGCAGCAAATGATCGACATAATCGCGATGTTGCGCGACAAGACCCGCGGAAATCTCGATCCTCACGAACAAGCGTTGCTCAAAGAGATTCTTTCCAGTCTGCAAATGAAGTACGTTGAATTGGCAAGACAGCCGGCACGCTGAGCAGCAGTCTTCGCATAATCACACATGACGCATAAGTTGTTTGGACCCATCGCCGCTCTAGGCGTCGCGATTTTTGTCGCGACATTCACGTTGATTGCTCGCATCGAGGCGCGTGCCGCCGATTCCGCACCGCCCGCGCCACCGCACTTCTGGACCGAAGTGGCCGATCCAGCGCACGCGCCGAAGGCGCAGACGATGCCGGACTTCGTCGATCTCGCGGCCAGGCTCAGCCCGGCCGTCGTGAACATCTCGACCGAAGAACCCGACGAACCCACGGAAGGCCTCGAGTCGCCGCCACAAGATTCTCCGCACAGCCCGCTCGAATCGCCGCACTCGCATGGCCCCTTCGAAGAGTCGCCGCATTCCAAGGCGCTCGGCTCCGGCTTCATCATCACCAAGGACGGCTACATCCTGACCAACGAGCACGTCGTCGAGAATCCTGGCACTGTCACCGTGACCACGCAGGACGGCCACAACTACACCGCCAAGATTGTCGGGCATGACGAGAAGAGCGACATCGCGCTGTTGAAGATCGATGCGAAGCACGACCTGGCGGTTGCGCCGCTGGGCAACTCCGACGAACTGCGCGTTGGAGAATGGGTAATGGCGATAGGCAACCCGTTCGGTTTCGATCATTCGGTGACGGCCGGAATCGTCAGCGCCAAGGGTCGTTTCATTCCCGGCAACTACGAGAATTTCATTCAGACTGACGCGTCGATAAATCCCGGCAACTCCGGCGGCCCGCTGATCGATCTGCACGGCGACGTGATCGGCGTCAATTGCGCGATCTACACGCATACCGGCGCCAGCATGGGAATCGGCTTCGCCGTTCCGATCGACCTGGTCAAGGAAGAGCTGCCGCAGCTCAAGAGCTCCGGCAAAGTCGTGCGCGGTTGGCTCGGCGTGTACATCCAGAAAGTAACGCCTGAGCTGGCCGAGTCGCTGGGGCTGGCGGATTCACGTGGCGCGCTGGTTGCGAAGGTGCTCGACAACGGACCGGCCAAGGCGGCCGGCGTCAAGCGCGGCGACGTGATCATCGCATTCGACAATCAGCCGGTTGACGACTCGCGCGAATTGCCGCTGCTGGTCGGGCGCAGCGACCTTGGTCACAAAGGCATGCTCAAGGTGATTCGCGACAAGCAGACGATCGAGCTGCCGGTCACGATCACCGAGTCACGCGAGCCCGAGATCGTCGCGTCCGAGGAAAAATCGGCAAAGCCTGACCTTGGCGCCGTGTCACCCTTTGGCCTTCACGTAAAAGACCTGAGTCCCGATCTGGCCAAGGAACTCGGCCTCGACGCGCCCGGCGGCGTCGTCATCTCGTCGGTTCAGCCAGGGAGCCGCGCCGACGAAGCCGGCCTTCGCGCGCGCGACGTGATCATCGAAGTCAATCGCGCGGCCGTCAAAAATGTGGACGCGTACCAGAATGCGCTCAAGTCGAGCCCCAAGGGCAAAGTTGTCCTGCTGCTCGTCAGGCGTGGCGATGCGACCGTGTACGTGACCGTCAAACCGGAGGCCTGAACAGGGGACGGATTTCCGATGTCCCCGAAACGACTTCTGAAATTCGCGCTGATCGGCGTGGGCGCGCTGATCCTGTTCGCCGCGCCTCCCACGTTGTGGCTGTTCTTCAGCTACTACAATCAGCTCGAGAACGAAGTCGTCGCGCGGTTCTCAGGCAAGCGATGGAACATCCCGTCGCGCATTTATTCCGACTCCATCCTCATCTACCCCGGCCAGAATCTACAGGACTTGGGTTTCTTTGAACGTCTCGCGCGGCTGAATTACCATCCGGTCGATCCGGGCCAGGTCAATACGCGCGGCGAGTACAGCTACGATCGCAAGCGCGGCAAGCTCGACATCTTTCTGCACAGCTTCGCGTATCCCTACGGCAACTTCGGCGGCCAATTCGTCGAGCTCGCGCTCAAGGACGATACGATCGACTCGATGCGCGACCCGGTCACCCACAAACCGATCTTCTCGATCGAGCTCGAGCCCGAACTCATCAGCGGAATTTTCGAAGGCGAATGGGAACAGCGCCGGCTCGTGCGCCTGAGCCAGATTCCGCCGACGATGATCAATGCGATCCTCGCTGCGGAAGACCATCGATTCTACGAGCATCACGGCGTCGACATAGTTCGCACGATCAAGGCCGCCTGGATCGATTTCACCTCGGGGCACGTGCGCCAGGGAGGCTCGACTCTCACCCAGCAGCTCATGAAGAACTTCTTCCTGACTCGCGAGCGAAGCTACAGCCGCAAGGTCAAGGAAGCGATGATGGCGTACATCGCGGAGCGCCGTTACTCGAAGGATGAAATCCTCGAAAACTATATTAACGATATCTATTTGGGGCAACGCGGGCAGGAAGGTATATACGGCGTCTGGGAAGCATCTGAGTACTACTTTTCCAAGGAGCCGCGCGATCTAACTATTGGCGAAATGGCTACTATCGCCGGCTTGATAAGTTCGCCGAATAGACTAAATCCACTGCACCATCCCGAAGCCGCGCGCCCGCGACGCGACGAGGTGCTGGCCGCGATGCTCCAGGATGGGTACATCGACAAAAGCGCTTACGATGCGGCGGTCAGCGAGCCGCTGCGTCCGCGGGAAGTTTACGCCGAGGGCAACGACGCGCCCTACTTCGTCGATTTCGTGAAGAAGGAACTGGCAGAGCGGTACCCGCCGCAAGTGCTGAGCGGCGAGGGTTTGCGCATCTTCACCTCGCTCGACGTGCACATGGAAAAGCTCGCCGAGAACGCAATCGCGCACAATCTCAGCGAACTGGAAACCAAGCATCCCAAGCTGGCCCGGCGCGCGGCCAAGGAACGGCTCGAGTCGTGCCTGATCGCACTCGAGCCGCAGAGCGGAAGGATTCGCGCGATGGCTGGCGGCCGCGACTACCGCTCGAGCCAGTTCAATCGCGTTACTCAGTCCAAACGTCAGCCGGGCTCGGTCTTCAAGCCAGTGACATACCTGGCGGCCTTCGACGAGACGCTGTCGGGAGGAGCCGAGAAGTTCCTGCCGACTACCTACATCGAGGATGCGCCGTTTACCTGGCAGTACGGCGACATGAACTGGACGCCGAATAACTATCGCGATCGATTCTTCGGACACGTCACCCTCGAGTTCGCGCTCGGCGAGTCGCTCAATTCCGCGACGGCGCGGCTGGCCAACAGTGTCGGACTGGATCGAATCCGCGCGATGGCGTCGAAGCTTGGCTTTGGCGACTTGCCGCCCTACCCGTCGATTGTGCTCGGCGGAATCGAAGTCTCGCCGATGCAGGTGGCGCGCGCGTACGCCGTGATCGCCAACGACGGGATGGAAATCCAGCCGTACGCCGTTACGTCCGTGGTCGACGAAAGTAACAAGGTGATCGAAGGTCACGAACTAGCCGCCGAACAGGTGATATCGCCCGAGCTCGCGTACATGATGCAGTTCATGCTGGAAAACGTGATCAATCACGGCACCGGCGCAGGCGCCCGCTCGATGGGTTTCACGCGGCCGGCGGCCGGCAAGACCGGCACCACCAACGACGCCAAGGACGCATGGTTCGCGGGCTTTACCCCGAACCTGCTGGCGGTCGTATGGACCGGCTTCGATCAAAAGGAAGAGCTGGGGCTGACGGGTGCGCAAGCCTCGCTGCCGGCGTGGACGGCTTTTATGAAAGCGGCAACCGCAGCGCGCCCACCGCTCGATTTCACCGCCCCGCCGGGAATCGTCCAGGTGAAAGTCGATCCCACTACTGGCTACAAGGCGACGCCCTATTGCCCGGTGACGATGATGGGCGTGTACCCGCAAGGGATGGCGCCAACCCTGGACTGCCCGTATCATACTTCCGCGGCGGCGTTGACGGCGGTGGACCACAAGATTCCGGAGGCGCCGAATCCCGTCGCCGATCCGAATGATTAGTTCGCGATGAAGCGTTTCGTCCCATTCACGTTCGCGATTTTTCTGTCGACGCTGCCGATTTCCGCAAACGCGTCGCAGCATCAACCGATACTCCTCGCGGAGCTTCAGGAAGAATCGATTCCGGCGCAGGATCTCGCGGCGCCGAGCCCCGCCGCGGCCAACTCCAATCCAAATCCCGGCCAGTGGGTCGCGGTGCCAGCCGGGCAGCCGACCTCCACCGATAATCAAGCGCCCGTGCGCCCGTGCCCGCCGCTATGCCTGCGGCCGCATCATCGCCGGCCGAAATCACGCCAGCGATTGACGTCGGCTCAATCGCGACGACTCCTCAAATCAGTGACTTGTCATTGGCGCCGCTGATCGCGGCTGCGCCAACACCCGCCCGCGCGGCGTCTCTGAGAATCACCGAGCAGCAGCGCGTTGAGCTCGAGCGCGGACACGTTGACAATGCGATTCGCGAGCTCGCGCATGCGGTGTCGATCGATCCAAGCAACTCGTACGCGTACTTCTACCTCGGCCGGGCATACGTCGCGCGCGGGAACTACGCGCAGGCGCAGACGTTTTTCAAACGCGCAGAAATCGGACTCGCCTCGAATCCCGCGTGGCTCGGCGAAGCGTACGCATTCGAAGGAACGAGTCTCGAACAGTCGGGAAAATCGGCGGAGGCAGCCGTCGCCTATCAGAAGGCCCTCACCGCAAGTCCGGGCAACCTGACGGCGCGAGTCGGTGTCACGCGCGTGTCCGCATTCCTGCCGGCTGCTGCCACCGTCGCGCCCGCCGGAAGTCTCGACCAGCCCGCGCCCGCGGAGTCCGACCCTCCGCCGCCGCCGGACGAAGCGCCCGCGCCACCGCCGCCCGCATCGGCGCCACCGCCACCGGCAGACTGAACGCTGGCACTCCTTTCCGCTGCACTCGCCACTGGCTAGTCTTGAATCCTCGCGCGACGTCGAGAGCGTCCGCCACAACTTGCGATGCTGATACTCGGAATTGAATCTTCGTGCGACGACGCTGCCGCCGCAGTCCTGGAGACAACCGCGCCCGGCATTGCCGACATTCGTTCGAGCACCGTTGCCAACCAGGACGACATCCATCGCGCATACGGCGGCATCGTGCCCGAACTCGCGTCGCGAAATCACGTCGTCACGATTGCGCCCGTCATCGAGCGCGCGCTCGACGCGGCAGGTTGCAAGCTCGCCGACATCGAGGGAATCGCAGTCACGCGCGGCCCGGGATTGGTCGGCTCCTTGCTGGTCGGCCTGATGTTCGCGAAGGGTCTGGCGCAGGCGAGCGGTATCGCGATGGTCGGCGTCAATCATATCGAAGGCCATCTGCTTGCGCCCCTGCTCGAAAATCGAATTGCGATGCCGTATCTCGCGCTGGTCGTGTCGGGCGGTCACACTGCGCTGTTCGCGGTCGAGGATTTCGGGCGTTACCGGCGCATCGGACGCACGCGCGACGACGCCGCCGGCGAGGCGTTCGACAAAGTCGCGAAACTGATGGGGCTGGGCTATCCGGGCGGTCGCGCAATCGACGAGATGTCGCGTCGCGGCAATCGAAAGAGCGTGAGAATCCCGCGGGCTCACGTCAAAGGTGCGCCGATGGATTTCAGTTTCAGCGGCGTGAAGACGGCGGTCGCAACGATTCTGGCGACTGAGAACGGCCACCGCGCGCGACCCGAGGATCTCGCGGCGAGCTTTCAGGAGGCGGCGGTCGACATGTTGGTGAAGCCGACGATCGCAGCCGCGCGCGAACTCGGCACGGACACGATCGCGCTGACCGGCGGCGTCGCGGCAAATTCGAGATTGCGCGACAAGCTGGCCGAGGCGGCGGCTGCAGATGGGCGCAGGCTGGTCGCACCGGCGCTCAAGTACTGCACCGACAATGCGGCGATGATCGCGCTCGCGGGCAGCTACCGCCTGCTACGTGGCGAGCGCGACGCGTTGAGTATCGACGCGGAAGCCAACCTCGCGCTGTGATTCGGCGCCGATGAAGATTGCAAGAAAATCGCGCTCGCTCGACGATACGCCGTCGCAGCCCGCACCCGCACTCGCGCGAGCTGGCGTGCGGCCGGCGAAATCGCGCGGCCAGAATTTTCTCACCAGCGGCGGCGTCGCCGATAGAATTGTCGCGGCGGCGAAGCTATCCGAATTGGACAGAGTTATCGAGATTGGTCCGGGCCTCGGCATCCTGACAGAGAAAATTGCGGAGCGTCAACGACGCTCGCTGACGCTGGTGGAACTTGATTCACGCCTTGCGGGCCGGCTCCAGGAGCGCTTCGCCACCGACGCGAGCGTTCGCGTCGTCAACGCGGATTTTCTCACACTCGATCTCGCGGGGCTCGTCACCGATTCTCCCGTCAAAGTAATCGGCAACCTTCCGTTCAATGTTGCGGCGGCTATCCTGCGGCGCCTTTCCGACAACTCGCGCATGATTTCGAGAATGGTCCTGATGTTTCAGCGCGAGGTCGCGGCGCGTATACGCGCGATTCCCGGCGATGATGCGTATGGCGCGCTCAGTGTCTTCACGGCGCTGTATTGGAAAGTCGATCAGCACTTCACGGTCGCCGCCGGCAGCTTCCATCCGCGGCCCACGGTTGACGCCGAAGTTCTCGCGTTCACACCTCACACGACGCCATTGTTTGCGACTGGAGATGAGCGCGATGTGCTCGAGACGGTGCGCGCCTCGTTTTCCGCGCCGCGGAAAACGATTCGCAACGCGCTTAGCCATTTGCTGGAGATCGAGAGCGCGGAGACTGTGCGCGCCCTCGAGCGCGCGGCCATCGATCCGGCCACGCGCGCTGAGAAGCTTGGCGTGCCCGACTTTCTGAGACTCGCGCATGCGCTCCGCGACGAGCTGGGCGGCAGGATCGTCATTCGCGATGCCTGAACTGCCGGAAGTCGAATCGCTGCGCCGGATACTGGTTCGCACCGCCGTCGGCAGGACGATCGTGAGCGTGCGAATCGGAGAGAAGCGGCTGCGGCGTCGCGTTCCCGTGGATTTTGGCGCTGCGATAGCCGGCCGGCGAATCGTGAAGGTGTCGCGGCGCGCGAAATATTTGATCGTCGAGCTCGACGGCGACGACGTGATGCTCGTGCACCTCGGCATGTCCGGCAGTTTGACTCATCGCTACGACGGCTTTCGCGCCGATGACTTCGATCCGCGCCACGATCATCTCGAGTTGTTGCTCGACGACGCCTCGCGCCTGGTGTACAACGATCCGCGGCGCTTCGGGATGGTCAGTCTTGTCCCGCGCGCCGCGCTGGCTTCCACGGCGGAACTGAAAGGTCTCGGCCCGGAGCCGTTGTCGCGCGAATTCAACGCCGACTACCTGGCCGAGAAGGCCCGCGGCCGGACGGCAGCGATCAAGAACCTGATAATGGATCAGCGAATCGTTGCCGGTATCGGCAATATCTACGCGTCGGAGATTTTGTTTCGGGCGGGCGTGCGGCCCACGCGACGTGCAGGACGCGTCACGCGGCTCGAGATCGAAAAGATCGCGGCCGCCGTGCCAGTGATTCTTCGCGCAGCGATCGGCAGCAACGGCACCACGTTTCGCAGCTACCGCGATTCGCGCGGACAGCCCGGACGATTCGTCACGCGCCTTCGCGTGTACGGCCGCGAAGGCGAACCGTGCTACACATGCTCGACGCCAATCAAAAATGTGGTCGTGGGCCAGCGCGCGAGCTTCTATTGTCCGAAATGCCAGCGCTGACCCGAGTCGACAGGATCCAGATGCAGAGACTCAATTTTCTAGTGCGATTTAGCCGTTCAATAATCGCGTTAGCAGTCGCGATGATCGTTTTTTCGGCTCACGCGCCTGCGTCGCGCGCCCAGACCGCGCCGCAAATCGATTGGAACAAGATCAATTCCGAGGCGCTCGACTACTTCCGCACTTATCTGCGCTTCGACACGACCAATCCGCCGGGCAACACCGCTGCTGCGATCGTGTATCTGAAATCGATTCTCGACAAGGAAGGAATCGCCACCCAAACTTTCGAGAGCAAGCCCGGAATGGTGACTCTCGTCGCGCGAATCCCCGGGCCCGCCGGCGTGAAGCCGCTTCTGTTGATGTCGCATGCTGACGTCGTGCCCGCTGTCGCCGCCAACTGGACGCATCCGCCGTTCAGCGCCGATCTCGCGGACGGTTATGTCTGGGCGCGCGGATCTATCGACAACAAGGCGCACGGAATCATGGCGTTGATGACGATGCTCGCACTCAAGCGCAACGGCGTGGCGCTAAAGCGCGGCGTCGAGATGATGGTGAATCCCGACGAGGAAGCGGGAGGCGAGAATGGCGCGGCGTGGATGGTGAAAAATCATTGGGACGCGATCGATCCTGCGTTCGCATTCAACGAGGGCGGTGGCGGGACTCCCGACTGGCTTGGAATCAAGGGCGTCACGTTTCAGGTTGCGGTTTCCGAGAAGCGCGTGAACTGGCTTCACGTCACGGTGCGCGGCAAAGGCGGACACGGTTCGGTGCCGAAGCCCGACAATCCGAATCTCATTTTGATCAACGCGTTGCATCGACTGCTGGAAAAACAGCCGCCGATCCGAATCACGAAAATCTTCGCCGACGCGATGGTATCGATCGCGCCGCTGGAACCGGCTCCCGCGTCGTTCCAACTCGCGCATCTCGACCAACCGGGAGTGGCGCAGGCTGCGACGGCGGGCGTGCTCAGCCCTTACAACATCCAGGCACTGATGCGCGATACGATTTCGCTCACGATGCTCAACGCGGGATTCAAGGTGAACGTCGTGCCGACGGTCGCCGAGGCCGGACTGGATTGCCGCCTGCTGCCGGGCACCGATGCCGATACGTTCATGAAGCATCTTCGCGAGCAGCTCGGCCCAGGCGACTTCAAGATCGACTATATCCAGCGGCCTGATGATGCTCCGCCGTCGCCCACGTCCGGGGAGGCGTCGGAAGCGATCAAGCAGGTCGTCGCCAGCGATTTCAAAGGCTCGATAGTCGTGCCGTGGATGACCACCGGGGGCACCGACTCGCGGTTTCTGCGCGCCAAAGGCGTCCCGGCGTACGGATTCGTTCCCGTGATTTTGGCCAACGGGGAATTTTCGCGCGTTCACGGCGACGACGAGCGGCTGTCGGTCGACAATCTGAATCGCGGCATCAAGGCCACTTACGATTTGACGGTCGATCTCTGCGCCGCGCAGAAATAGTCACATGGTCGATCTGAAGATCAAGACCAAAGCGCGCGTCGAGCTGATCGACATCACCGACAAGATCAACGATGCGATTGCTGAAATCGGGGCGAGCAGCGGGCTGTGCAATATTTTTGTCACGCATACTACAGCCGCGGTGATCGTTTCCGAGAACTGGGATCCCGACGTGACGACCGATATGCTCGCGCAGCTCGAACAAATAGTGCCGCGCGAAAATGCGTACAGGCATGGCGAAGGCAACTCGCAGGCGCATATTCTGTCGGTGATGCTATCCACTTCGATCAATATCCCGGTGCGCCGCGGCAAGCTTGCGCTCGGCAAATGGCAGGGCGTGATGCTCGTGGAATTGGACGGGCCGCGCGAGCGCACGCTAATCGTCAGCGTAGTGTCGGCGGCTCCGGCCAAAGCAGGAAAGGCGGTGACGCGATGACCTTCGACATGCCGACCGGACTCGGCGCCGCATTCGCCTTTATCCTTGGCGCGATGGTCGGCAGTTTTGTTTCAGTGATTGCGTACCGGCTGCCGCGCGATCTTTCGATCGTCTCGCCGCGCTCGTTTTGCGAGAGTTGCGAGCGCGCGATTCCATGGTGGGCGAACATCCCGATTCTCGCGTACCTCGGACTTCGCGGGCGATGCGTGATGTGCGGGGCGCCGATTCCGTTCCGACATTTTCTTGCTGAAATCGGACTCGCCATCACCGCGCTGTATCTCTACCTCGCGTTTCCGCTGCCCGATGCGATCGCACGCTTCGTACTATGCGCCGCGCTCTGGGTCGTCGCGTTCATCGACTATGACTGGCGGCTGATTCCGAACATCGTCACCTGGCCCGGGATGCTGGTGGGATTCATCGCGGCGTCGATGCTGATGCCGGAGGTCGGCTGGAAAAGTTCGCTGATCGGGATCCTGCTGGGTGGGGGCGTGCTGTGGGGCACCGGCTACTTTTACCAACTCGTTCGCGGGCGTGAGGGCGTTGGACTTGGCGACGTGTGGCTGCTCGGGATGGTCGGCGCATTCCTTGGTTGGCAGGGAGTTTTCTTCACTCTGTTTTTCGGTTCGGTAATCGGCGCGATCGGAGGAATAGCCTTCGCGCTCAGTGGCGGCGGTTCGACTACGCCGGGTCCGCTCGGCGACCCTGCGACCGATCGGGAGGAAGCGGACGTCTCGATCTTGCGGACCGAGGTGCCGTTCGGTCCGTACCTGGCGCTCGCTGCAGGGGCATTCGCTCTCTTTCAGCCGCAACTGACGCACTGGTATCTTGGCGGCTGAGAGAGCTTTGCATAAACGCAACGCAGAAAGAGGCAGAATCCTGAGTGGCGCGCGAGAAACGTCGCGCGCTGTAAGCGGACCATCACCCGGGACTACGGCGCGGAACAGAGACAGAATCGTGAATCGCGCGCAAAAAAGCGCGCTGTACAAGGACCCTCACCTTCATCCTCGCCCTAACAGGGCGAGGAGACAGACGATTTACAGGGAGAGGGGACGGAACTGATGGCGGATGGGGTATTCATCACGCTCGAGGGCGTTGAAGGAAGTGGCAAGACCACACAGGCCGCGATCCTTGGCGATGCGATCCGCAAGGGCGGGCGGCGCGTGACAGTCACCCACGAGCCAGGGGGAACGCGGGCCGGGGAAACGATTCGTGCGATTTTTCTCGATCCTGCGGTCTCGCTGGACGTGGCCGCAGAGCTGCTGCTGGTCCTCGCCGATCGCGCGCAGCATGTTCGTGAGAAACTGCGGCCGGCGCTGGAAGCCGGCGAAATAGTGATCTCCGATCGCTATTCGGATTCGACCACCGCCTACCAGGGATACGGCCGCGGATTCGATCTCAAGCTGCTCGGCGAATTGAATCGGCTCGCGAGCGACAACGTGACGCCCGATCTGACTATTGCGCTCGATCTGCCGGTCGAGACCGGCCTCGAGCGCACGCGAGCGCGCGCGAAGGGCACGGGCCGCGGCTCCGATCGCTTCGAGGGTGAGCGCGCGGAATTCCATCGCAAGGTACGCAACGGCTTTCTCGCGATCGCGAAGGCTGAGCCGTCGCGGGTGGTCGTGATCGATGCGGACCGGCCGGTGGCAGCAGTCACGGCAGATATCCAACGCGCGGTGGACGAGCTGCTCGCGCGCCGATGATCGAATCGTCATGCCGCTAACTTCGATCCGTGGGCATCGCGAAATTGCGACGCGGCTGCTCGCCGAATTGCGCAACCGTCCTTCGCACGCTTATCTGTTTGCGGGGCCGCGCGGGGTCGGCAAAGCGCTGGTCGCATCCAGCCTCGTTCACGCGATGATGTGCGAGCGATCGCCGGGCGAGAATTTCTGCTGCACCGTGGCGCGGTGTCCCGTCCGCCTGGCGCCGCAGACCGAGCGTACGCGCGCCCGCGCGGGTGACTCGGACGGGCCGCGATGCGAATGCTGTTCCGCATGCGTGCAGATCGCCACAGGAGTGCATCCGGATTTCACGTATATCTCGCGGGCGGCCGGCCGTTCCGAAGTGCTGATCGACCAGGTCCGCGAAATGATCGTGCGGCTTGGAATCCGGCCGTCGCGATCCCCGGTCCGCATGGCGATAATCGACGACGCCGAGGTGCTCGGCGAGCCCGCGCAGAACGCGCTGCTGAAGACGCTCGAAGAGCCGCCCGGCCACTCGATTATAATCATGGTGACGGCGAGCGAGCGGGCGCTGCTCGACACGGTCCGATCGCGGATGCGCACGGTGAGATTCCCGGCGCTGCAGGTTGCCGATCTCGAAGCGATACTTGTCGAGCACGGTGTGACCGACAAAGCGCGCGCGAGTGCGATCGCGTTGCTGGCGCGCGGCAGTGCCGCAAATGCGATCGCGCTGGCGGACGGTGATGAACCGCCGATGAAAGCGCTGCTCGACGCGTTCAGCTCCGCAAAATCGATCGATTTCGCGCGAGCGCAGTCGCTCGCGCAGGAGTTTTTCGCCAACCGCGACGCGGCGGCCGGCAATTTCGAGCTGCTCGCAAGACTGCTCGAAGAAATACTATGCTACAAACTGCTCAAGACCGATTTCGTGGCGTTTCCGCCCGAATCACGGTCGAAGATGGTGAGCCTGGCAGATAGTCTGGGGGTGGACGCGCTGGTCAAATGTATCGACGCGGCGGTGCGCGCGACCGAAGCGGTCGGGGAAAATGCGAATCCCCGGATGCAGGCCGAGAATTGGTGGACGATCGCCGGCCATGCGATGCGGGGTGAGTAGAAGATAGTGGCAGACATCGATCCGTTTGAAGGCGCACCGACGCTGCCGAAAATCGTCGCGGTCAGTCTGCAGCAGACCGGCCATCTGTATAATTTCCTGGCCGGCGACCGGGAGTTGCGGCGCGGCGAGCGCGTGCTGGTCGAGAGCGAGGCGGGCACTCGAGTCGGCACGGTAGAGATAGAGCCGCACGAGCCCGCGCAAACGATCGACCTCAAAGCGCTACGTCCTATCATCCGTGTCGCAAGCGACAGCGATTTTTACACCGAGCAGGAAAACCTCTCGCGCGAGGCGAATGCGCGCCGCCTGTGCGTGGAGCGGATTCGCGAGCGCCGGATCCAGATGAAGCTGGTAAGCGCCGACTACACCTTCGACGGGCGCAAGGTCACTTTCTATTTCGTCGCCGAAGGACGCGTCGATTTCCGCGACCTGGTACGCGACCTGGCCAACACGCTGCGGGTTCGGGTCGAGATGAAACAAATCGGCGCTCGCGACGAGACCAAGGTCACGGGCGGTCTGGGTCCGTGTGGACGCGAGCTATGCTGCTCGAGCTGGCTGCGCGACTTCGAGGCGGTCACGGTCAAGATGGCGCGTGAGCAGGGACTGGCGCTCAATCCGTCGCGGCTGGCGGGGATGTGCGGGCGGCTGAAATGCTGCCTGCGCTACGAATACGCGACCTACGTCGAACTCAAACGCGCGCTGCCCAACCTCGGCAAGCGCGTGCAATGCGTCAAGGGCGACGGCAAAGTGGTCCGCCAGAACATCCTGAAGCAGACAGTGTTGATCCAGCGCGAGGAAGATGGCGGCGTAGTCGAAGTGACGCTGGAAGACCTGGTCGCCTCGCGCCCGCAGTAGCTCCCGTCCTTATCGCCACAGTTAAAAGCGCTGCGGAGACTTTAGTTCGGCCGCCAAATGCAGCGGGCGGGATGTCATCGACACCCCGCCCGCATTTCGTTCTACTTCCTGTGGCGGAAGCGGCTAATCGTTATCGCCGCCGTCCACGCCTGGTCAGTCGGCGCGGTGGATCGATCTGTTTGCCGACCAGCGCCATCGGAATGTCGACGCACGCCTGCTCATCAAATCCATTGAACAGTAACAGCGCGTACGGATTACCGTCGTCCAGATCCAGGGCGGCCGCATTCTGACCCAAGGTTTCGACGTTCAGAGTAAACTGACCGCACGAACCCAGGGGGATCAGCGTCGACTCCGTCAGCGCGGCGGTTACGGTGCCTCCAGAAATCACGTTGCCGGCGAAAGTCCCGTAGTTGTGATGATTAATCGTGTGCTCGACGAAGGGAGACAGATCCAACGCCAGTCCGGGCGTGATGTTCAAAGTCGCGCAAGTGCCTTCGAACAGCTCGAGAGAGATGCCTTTGAACGCGTCGTCACCTCCGGTACACGCCGGAGAAGCCACTGCAGGCACCGGGTAAAGGGTAAAATTCAGATTCAGATTGATCTTGTCTGAATTTGGCGTGGTCGAAGTAGCGATCTGCAGCTTCGGCGTGCCGTTGATAACGACTGGCGATTGCGCGCCTGCCTCATACGCGCCGCTGTCGCAGGCGGTCACGTTCAGGGGATCGGGACGGCCGAAGAAGCGCTGATCCGTCGTCACTGCCAGAGGTGTAGGCGACGTCTGGTCAGTACACATCGCCACTGGAATCAGATTGAGCGCCAGAACGCCACCTTGGAGCGCTATTGTGTCCGTCGGTCCGCCATTGTTAGCCAACCCGCTCGCAACGAGCTGTTTGGGGCTGCCGTCGTGATTGGTGTTGCAGCTAGCGTCGTCGGAGATGCTGAATCCGCCGACGTCGGTGACATGGTTAGTGCAGTTGCCACCCGTGAGGGCGTTTTCGAAAATTGAAGCTTTGACGGTAGGCATGGGATTCGAAGAGCGGTCAGCGCCGTGTGCGCACTGTTTCCCCAGAAGCTACTGAAGCTGATCTTCAGGGTGTTAGTCAGGCTGAAGCATTTGATGGCGCCGCCGAAACTGACCATGTTCGGATTAGGCACGGCGGTATTGTTGGCAAAGGTGCTGTTGACGATGACGGTCAGGCCAGCGCTATTTATTTCAATTGCCCCGCCGAGCCCTCCATTTACCCCAGCGTCATTCTTCGCCACGTTGCCATTGAAGAGACAATGATCGATATCCAGTTCGGTGCTGTTTTCGAATATGGCGCCGCCCGCAAGTGCGAATCCGTTCTCCAATGTCAGCGCACTTAGTGTGAGCTTGCCGGCCTCATGGTCGATGATCCCGGTGGAGTTTGCGCCATTGATCACGACGCCGCAGGGACCTACCCCCGAGCAGCCGAAGGGAACACCCTGGATTGTCAGGTCTGAATCAGTGACTAAGAGCGGCTCGTCCAGCGTGTAGGTGCCGGCCAGAAAGAATGCGATGAGATTGGTTCCGGGGCTCGCGACGCACCCTTGAACGGTTCCGCCAGTATTGGCCGCCAGAACTGCACTGTCCAGCGAGCAGTCGGGGAAAGGTGCGCTCTCGGCGGTCGTGGTGACAATGATAATGTTGGCGCGCGCCAAAACCTGGAATCGCCAGAAACAGAAACGGCAGTACTACTGCCCCAAACGCAAAGCTCCGAATTCGATCTGCCATGGACCCCTCACCACGGCGTTCTGGCCGCGTTGGCAAATTTCTAGTCAACGAACTACGAAATGTCCGCCCAACTCTCTCATTGCGCCGCCATACTGTCAATCCGGCAATCAGCGGTGCTCCGCCCGCATGGCAGATTCAAATAGCCTCTCAGGTCCCGCGATTGCGCGTCTTGCGTCGAGACAGCAGCATTCATCGCCCCATTGCCGCAATCCGCGCCTCGTTGTTGATAGTCGTGCGGCAGCCTGATCGCTGACCAGCGCATCAGCAAATGTCGAGGCATCGGTGGTTTGAGGCCGACGCAAATCGACCCGCTTTACCGAGAAACCCTGCTATGACATGAGTGAAACTCAACCAGACAAATTTTTCGCAACGAGAGTGCGTAGGAGGATCTTTATGAACCGTTCAGGATTCGTACTGATGCTCTCGGTTGCCGTCATCCTGCTGATCGCAGGACCGGCGCATGCAAAAAACGCCGCGCGCAGTTACTCGATCAAATGCGCCGGTGAAGATGACCTGCAACGACTGGCCGGGTTGGCCGGAATAATCAAATTCACGGACGCGACCCACGCGCTCGGCACGGTGTTCCTCAACATCTCCGACGGCACGATCGTCACTCAGCAGTCGTTCACAGCGACGGTAGTCAACGGCACAGCGGCGGCAGACGGAACCGGCGGGAATTCAATTCCAACCGGATGCTTTACCGCGGCGATCACGATTGGCGGCGGACACTTTCGGCGTCTTCGGCGGACTCTTCGGCTGCTACAGCAAGAACAAGGACGGATTCAACGCGGTCCAGAATTCGGGTCCGCAGATTACCTGCGAGGCTGAATCGATGTAGCTGGGCGCCACGCCCGCACGGCAGTCGCGCGACATCGAGTCTCCCGCTATCCTCGATCTCCTGATGGCACAGCGCATCCACATCACGACTGCGATCATCTACAGCAACGGCCCGCCGCACGTCGGCCACGCTTACGAAGTGCTCGCCACCGACGCGTTCGCGCGCTTTCAGCGTCGCAAGCTCGGCACGGCAAACGTCACCTTCGTCACCGGCACCGACGAACACGGCGACAAGAACAAGCGCGCGGCGGAAGCGGCCGGGCTGCATCCCAAGGCGTTCGCGGACAAGATCAGCGCGCTCTTTCGCGAAGGATGGGCCGGGCTGGACATCAGCTACGATTATTTTGTCCGCACCACAGATCCCGTCCACCAGGCCTTCGTGCAGAAGATGCTCGCGCGGTCGTACGATTGCGGCGATATCTACTTCAAGGACTACGAGGGGCTTTACTGCGTCGGCTGCGAGCGCTTTTACACCGAAAAAGAATTGCTGCCAGGCAACATCTGTCCGGTGCATAACACTCCTGTCGAGCGTATCAAGGAAGGCAATTATTTCCTGAAGCTCGAAAAATATCGCCAGCAGGTCCGGCGACACATCGAAAAAAATCCCGATTTCATCCGGCCTGAGCGCTATCGCAACGAGGCGCTCCGGATGTTCGACGACCCGCTCGAGGATCTTTGCATCTCGCGTCCCAAGGCGCGCCTCGATTGGGGCATCACGCTGCCGTTCGACGACAAGTACGTCACCTACGTCTGGTACGACGCCTTCTGGGCGTATATCAGCGAGCTGCCGAACACCGACGACGCGTCACTGACGGCAATCCTGCCGGTGACAGAGCACTTCATCGGCAAGGACATTCTCAAGACGCACTCCGTTTATTGGCCCGCGATGCTGTTGTCGGTCGGCTTACCACTCTTTCGTCATCTGAACGTCCACGGATTTCTGAATTTCGGCGGCTCTCGGATGTCGAAGAGTTCAGGTAATATCCAGGATCCGGTCGCGTATCAGAAAAACATCGGCCCCGACGCTTTGCGGTTCTTCATCCTACGCGAATTCACCTACGGCCTCGATGGCGACTTCACCGAAGAGCGTGTGATCGATCGCTACAACTCCGACCTGGCGAACGACCTCGGCAATCTGACCAGCCGCGTGCTGTCGATGGCGGCGCGGTACTTCCAGGGTGAGATCACGGCGACGGCGGGCGTGGGTGACGACGCGCTCGACGCGGCGCTCGCCGACGCGTTCTCTTCGATACCCTCGCAAATCGCGCCGCTGGTCGAGGAACTCGCATTCAATGGCGCTCTGGAAGCCATCTGGCAGGCGCTGGACGCCGCGAACAAGTATATAGTCGCGACCTCGCCATTCACGCTCGCCAAGGACGCCGACAAGCTGCCGCGCGTCGCGCAGATCCTGGCGAACCTGGTCGAGGGACTGCGCGTCGTCGCGGACAGCCTCGAGCCGTTCATGCCGGTGACGTCGAAAAAGATTCTCGGTCTGCTGAACGTCGACGAGAAACTGGCGCCCGCACCGTATGGCGAGGGCATCAAGGCGGGACATCGCGTAAATCCGACGACGCCGCTGTTCCCAAGAATCGACAAGAAAGCCCGCTCGTGATGATAGTCGATACGCACTGCCATCTCGCGGACACGAAGTTCCGCGACGACGTCGAGGCGGTGATCGCGCGCGCATCCGAGGCCGGGGTCGCACAGATCATTTCGGTCGGCGCGATCGGGCCGGTAGAGAACGATCGATTGACCGTCGAGATCGCCGAGCGGCACCCGAACGTGTTCGCTGCGGTCGGTGTGCATCCGCATGACGCGCGCGATTGCACGCCTGAACGGATCGCGCAGTTGCGCGAGCTCGCAGCATCGAAAAAAGTTGTCGCGATCGGCGAGAGCGGCCTCGATTTCCATTACATGCACTCGCCGCCGGATGCGCAGGAAGCGTCACTGCGGGCGCAGCTGGCGCTTGCCGCGGAACTTGACTTGCCGATCGTGATTCATTGCCGCGAGGCGGAGCAGCGACTCGTCGAGATCGTGCGCGAGGCCGGGATTCCGTCGCGCGGCGGCGTGATCCATTGCTTCACCGGAGATACTAAGGCGGCGCGCGAGTTCCTGGCGCTCGGATTCTGCATTTCGTTTTCGGGAATCATCACGTTCAAGAATTCGGCGCCGATTCGTGAAGCTGCGACGATTGTTCCGGATGACCGCGTGATGGTGGAGACGGACGCGCCCTATCTTGCGCCCGAGCCGTATCGCGGCAAGCGCAACGAGCCTGCGTACGTCATGCGCACGCTCGAGGTGCTCGCGAATCTTCGGCGCGTCGAAGCGATGGCTCTGGGAGCCAAAATAATCGCGAACGCCGCGCGTATCTTCAGGCTTCCGCTCTCCTCAAAGAGATCTTGTTCCTAGCCGCTCATTGTCTGAGAGAGCTTTGCACCCAGCCGGTGTTCAGGAGAAGCAGAATCCTGAATCGCGCGCACAAAGACGCGCTGCAAGCGGACCCTCACCTTCATCCTCTCCCTAACAGGGAGAGGAGACAAAATTAACCTCTCCTTGTCCGAGGAGGGTTTAGGATTCGGCATTCGCTCTAGCCTAGCGGGTTGCCGCCGAAGATTGTTGGATGCAGCGCGACTAGCGCTACCGTCAGCACTATGCCTGCGCCGATTGCCGCCCATGGCATATCGTTGCGAGTCCATCGGGCGCGTCCTGCGATTAGTGCAGCGAACGGAATGAATGAGGTCTTCGCGAGGAACTCGCGATAGCGCTCGCCAAGCTCGTGAATCTTGCGCTGATCCTGATGCATCGCGCCGAGGATTCCGAGCGCTGGAAACATCCCGAAGAAAATCACATCGCCGGCCCATCCGTTCATCAGCATGTGCGCGATTCCAAACAGGCTGAATCCAACGAGTCCCGGATGCCGCGTGATCTTGAGGAGACCGCGTGGTTCAGTGCCGCCCGACGGCGCGCCGATCCCTCCGGGGTTCGGCGTGATGAAACTCCCGACAAACACAATGAGCGCCGCCAGCATCAGCAGCCACGCGAGCCATCGAATCGGCGCGACTCCACGCAGATACCAGAGGATTGGACCGGCGTGCTTGTGACGCGCGAACACGTAGATCAGCGGCCCGAGAGTCGCGGCGGCGACCAGCGAATAGATGCCGCGATACGGTTGCTCGCCGACGGCATTGATCAACCTGGATCGAACGGCTGACGACGAGATGATCAGATGACTGCCGAAGAATAAAACCGCCCACAACGCGATCCAGAAAGTCGGATCCATAGACCCTCCCGCGCACGATGGCTGACCGAATGATTGCAGGATCGCGGCGGCGGTCAAATGCAGCGAACTGGTTGCAGATCGGTGCCGCCGGATCGATTCACAAATCGGCTCGAGCGGGGTTGTAGATATCAGGAGCACAAAACGATGATACCGATTGTTCAAGTTGACGAGGCGCGCTTTGCCGAAATTGCGAGTCACGACGCAGACAGTGAGATCCGCGCCGGCATCAGCCCCGCCCAGGCGTGCATCCTGGAGGAAATCCTCGGCGCGGTTTTCGGATCGATCACGCTGTGGTACTTGGTGACTTCGCTGGCCGGCCTGGCCTGACGCACGCGATGCCCACGTTCAAACTCAAGCTGCCGCCGCCATTTGAAGATGCGGTGAAAAGCATGGAACGCGAAATCATGCGCTTCCTGATGCGCTCGACGGGCGATCGCGACGACGCGCTGGATCTGTTCCAGGAAACGTGGCTGCGCGCCTATCGCGCCTATCCGACGCTGCAGTCGGAGGACGGGCTGCGGCCCTGGGTTTTCAGAATCGCGTCGAATCTTTGCCGCAATCGCGCGCGAGACAGGATGCGCCGGGGACGCGTCATCTCGAACGAAACCTCGGACGACGCCGTGCTGGAGTATCGCGGTTCGAATAATGGCGGGCCTGAAGGCGCGCTTCATTTGAAGAGATCAATCGCGCGGCTGCCCGGCAAGCAGGGACAGGCGTTGATGATGCGCAAGTTCGCGGGGCTCGAATACGTGGAAATCGGCACTGCGCTGAATTGCTCGGCCGAGAGCGCGCGGGCGAGTGTGTATCAAGCGATGAAGAAACTGAGGCTCGAAGAGTAATCAAGATGAAGACGAATCGAATGGCGACGCGAGTGAAAGAAAGTGCGCCGATCGACGACCGGGTGCTCGACACGATGATCGGACAGGCGCGACCGCGCATCGAACGCGCGATGCAGGTGCTGCGGCGGCCGCAGGCTCGGGTGGGAGTGATCCCGTCGCCACTTGGCCGCCTGCTGGTTGCGGAGAGCGACCGCGGTCTTGCGGCGATTCACTTCCTGTGGACGGACGGCGCGGAGCGGACGCTCGCGATGCTGCGCAAGAAGTTCGATCTGATCGAGAATCAAGCGAGTGCGCGGCGGATCGAGGCGGAAATCGATCGCGTGCTCGAAGGCGGCTTCGAAGCGACTACGCAGCCGGTGGATTTGAGCCTGGTCGAGAGCGACTTCCAGCGCCGCGCGTACACCTTGCTGCGAAAGGTACCGGCCGGCGCGGTGATCACTTATCACGCGTTGGCGGCGACGGTTGGAAATCCGGATGCACAGCGCGCGATCGGGACTACGATGGCGACCAATCCGATTCCGATTTTCGTACCGTGTCATCGCGTGATTCGCTCCGACGGAACGATCGGCAACTACGGCGGCGGGGTGGACAACAAGATCAAGCTGCTGCGCGCCGAGGGCTTCGAAGTCGGTCGCGACCTGCGATTGCCGTCGCGCGCCGTGATGGGCCATCGACGCACTGGAATCTTCTGCCGGCCGGAATGTTCGGCGGCGCAGCGCGCGGATCCGTCGAGAGTGCTGATCTATGCGGATGCAAAATGCGCGGGACACGCCGGGCTAAGAGCATGCAAGCTGTGCAAGCCGGCGTAAAGGGCCGAGAAAAGAAAAAGAGCGGCGCCCGGGTGCGGCGTCGCTCTTTACTTTGGTCAGGTCGCGGCGGTTTGACTACTCGGTTTCCGACTGCGACTTGAGTTGCTGTATCTGTTGGCGCTGATTCTCGATTTCCTGCTGTTGCTGCTGCACCTGCGCCTGGGTCTGCGCGTTGGCATTTTGCGTATTCTGCATAGAATTGCCGACTACGTAGCCGGTACCGCCGCCCATAACACCGCCGATTGCGGCACCCGCGAGTGGATGACCTACGGCCGCGCCTACGATTGCCCCCGCGCCAGCGCCCAGTGCCGTGCCGCCCAGAGTGCCTTCTTCACGAGTCGTGAGCGGCTGCCCCGAGCATCCCGCAAGAACCAGCGTTCCCGCCAGCGCCAAACTCATGATAATTCCAATACTTTTGCGCATATGAGAACCTCCATCGTCCACCGTCTATACGTCAGAGGGACCTATTCGGTTTCCTGTTGTCCTTTTAATTGCTGAATCTGTTGACGCTGCTGTTCCAGCTCCTGTTGCTGCTGCTGGACTTGGGCCTGCGTCTGCTGGTTGGCGTTCTGATTGTTCTGTATCGCGTTGCCGACTGCGAAGCCGCCCACTCCTCCCACAGCAGTTCCGATTGCAGCGCCTGCCAGCGGTGCGCCGACGGCAGCGCCTATGATAGCGCCGGTGGCCGCGCCGATACCGGCACCGCCCAAAGTACCTTCCTCACGTGTGGAAAGCGGGTCCCCGGAGCATCCGGCTACGAGGAAAAGCGCGGCAACGGCAAGCGAACCTGTCGCGATCGCGTGTTTACGCATAGCCCTGCTCCCTCAGCTATTCGGTCTCGCTCTGACTCTTCAATTGCTGAATCTGTTGGCGCTGATTTTCCAGTTCCCTTTGCTGCGATTGAATCTGCGCCTGGGTCTGAGCGTTGGCGTTCTCGTTGTTCTGCATCTCGTTGCCGACCACGTATCCGCCGAGCGCACCGACGCCGCCGCCGATTGCCGCACCCGCCAGGGGGTTGCCGACTGCAGCGCCAATGATCGCGCCGGTCGCGGCACCGAGACCCGTGCCGATAAACGTGCCCTTCTCACGTGTCGAGAGAGGCTGTCCCGAGCATCCCATGACCACCACTATTGCAATCGCCGCGAACAGACCCTTAATCAACATCGCCACATTTGTCCGCACGAGCTTCCTCCTTCCACAATGAGCAGTTTTCATGCCTGCAATTGTTGGGAAATTTACCCAGCCGTTTGCAGGAGAGTTCTTTTGTCCGCCGCCTAGTTTTCTACCTTATGCGCTATCGATCAACCAGATCGAGCATCGAACGTTCTATGCAATTTTTACCTATGTCCGAAATTACCGCGAGGCCATAAACGAATATTAGTCTTCACGAGAGGGCGCAACCGTCACGGCAGTACGGCGAAAACGCGGGTCGGCCCGCCAGTCCCGTCGCCGATTTTCATCGGGATGCAAAATATCGTCGCGCCCTTGGCGGGCAGCTTCTCTGCGTTAGCGATATTTTCGAAACCGGGCTTGTTCGCGCCGAGCCACAGCCGATGCACCGGAAAATCCTTCGAGTTGCCGGGATCCATGCTCGCGGTATCGATCGCGATTGCCGCGACGCGACGATTCTTCAAAAAGAAATCCACCGCCTCCGCCGAATAGCCTGGAAAACGCAGGCCCGCAACGTCGCCCGGCTTGTCGGTGCCCATGTAGCGTTTCTTGTCGGGATAATATTTGCCCCATCCCGAGCGCGCGACGACGATCGCACCGTCGGGAATCTGACCGTTGGCGGCTTCGTACGCTTTGATGTCGTCGACGGTGAGCATCGCGTCCGGATCGTTGGCGGCGCGCGCGGAAAAATCGATCACTGCGGCGGGCCCGATACAATCGGCGAGCGGAACCTGGTCAAGCGTGGTCCCATTGCGGTTGAAATGGCGCGGCGCGTCGGTATGCGTACCGCCGTGTTCGGGCGCCGCGTAGTTCGCCGACGCGTAGAAGTAGTGCTCAGGCGTGTCGCCGTTTTTCTCGAACTGATGCACAAAGCCTTTTTCAGTCGGCCAGTAGATCGTCGAAGCATCGAAGGTATAGGTGAGATCGACGATTTTTGCGGTATCGATTTTCACGGGACCGCTAGTGTCGTGTCCCGCAAATAAGTTTTCATTGTTGGATCATTTTGGCCGCGTCTGCACTTGAGAAAATCATTATGCACCGTAAAGTTATTTGCGGGACACGATACTAGCATCGGCCGCAAAGCCCGCGCGAACCGCGCCTAGCATGAGCAGCGCAATCCCGATCGCCGCACTTTTGACGATTCTGATCATCGTTTTTCACTGGGGAATCATAAGCAAGAGAAAGCGCGGGGGCCAGCCCTCTCGCGTCGGACTATACCTTAATTCTCAGTGACAGCTGCGGGCGAGTGTCAGCGTCGTCGACGACGTTTTGGCGTTGCGCAGGTTGTAGCTGTAGCTGAACTTCACGTCGTAGGTGCCGTTGTCGAAGATTGGGCCCAGGTACTGGAGCGTGCGGCCGGCGTTGAGGTCGATGTAGTAAGGGGCGCGCTCGAAATTTCCGCCGGTCGCAGGATGTTCAGTCAGCGTGATGTTGGCGGCAGTCGGCCGGCCCTGGTAGTCGATGATTGCGACTATCATCCCGTCGGTGTGGTAGCGGTTCGTCGGGCATCCTTCGGTGCCGGTGATTTTCGATCCCGGCGGGTAGATTTTGGCGCCCGCTGGGAGCTTGGCTTGCGAGCCCATCCCGGTCACTGAAGAATCCACAAACGCAAAGCCGGTCACTGCGCCGCCATCTGCGGAAGCTGTCCGGGGCGTCAGTGCGAAGACACAACATGTGGCGACGAAAACGATTGCAAGTGTACGCATTGATTCACCAGCCGATCACTTGAGCGGGCATTACCGGCTGCGCCTGGCCGCGCGGATCGGCGCCGCCTGTCAGCACTCCCGTCTTCGTATTGATCTGAACACCTAGCACGTGACCCTCAGACCACGACGGCCGGACTTCGATCTTGTGGCCGCGCGCGGCGAGAGTGTCGCGGACATTGGCGGGAACTCGATCCTCGATACGCAACACGCCGGGGCGGTTGTCGTGCGGATAGAAGGTCGAGGGAAAATGCGGCGTCGAGAATTTCGGCGCCTCGATTGCCGCCTGCAGGTCCATCCCGAAATCCACCACGTTCAGGAAAAACTGCAGCGTCCATTGATCCTGCTGATCGCCGCCGGGCGTGCCGAACGCGAGATACGGCTCGCCTTTAACCGTCGCGAGCGACGGCGACAGCGTGGTGCGCGGGCGCTTGCCAGGCTTGAGCGCATTGGGATGGCGCTCGTCGAGATAAAATGTTTGCATCCGCGTGCCGAGCGGAAAGCCGAGCGCGTCGATCACCGGCGAGCTGGGAATCCATCCGCCGCTCGCCGTGACGGCGATCATGTTGCCGTCGCGATCGGCAGCCGTGACGTGAATCGTGCCCGCACCCCATGGCCGCGCTTCGCTTGCCGGACCGTCGCGCAACGCACGCATCGCAATCGGATCGCCGGGCCGCTGATCCATCGAGGCGTGCGCTGGATCGACAAGTTCGCGACGAATCGCCGCGTAGCGATCGCTCAGCAGCCCGGATATCGGCACGTCGACAAATTCTGGATCTCCGTAGTACGCCTCGCGATCGGCGAACGACAGCTTGGCGGACTCGATGACGGCGTGGATGTAGTCGGCAGAATTGTGGCCCATCGCGCCGAGGTCGAAGCCCTCGAGCAACTTTAGCTGCTGTAAAAATACCGGGCCTTGCGACCATGGCCCGCATTTGAAGACGGTGACGCCGCGATAGTCCGCGCTCACTGGAGATTCCGTTCGAGTCGTGAAGCGCTCGAGATCAGAGGCGGCGAGCAAGCCGCCGTTGGCGTCGGACCAGGCAACAACCTCGCGCGCGATGTCGCCGCGATAAAAGCGCTCGCGTGCGGCGTCGAGGCCGGCCTCGCGACCGCGATTCTTCGCGGCCGACTCGGCATCCAGCAGGCGCGTGAAGAAATTCGCGAGCGCCGGATTCTTGAGCACGCTTCCCGGCGCCGGGACTTTGCCGTCGGGCAAATAGACGCGTCCCGAAGACGGCCACTTGGTGAGGAAGCGCTTGGCGTTGCTGCGGAGAGACGCGCCCGCACCAGCGACAGCTTCGTCAGGTAAGTCAGGATCGCCGGACAGTCCGACATGCATGGGAAAACCTTCACCCGCGAGCTGCAGTGCCGGCTCGAGAACGTCCGCGAGCGACCGCGTCCCGAAGTCGCGGAGCGCAGTCACTAACGCGTCGAAGGCTGCGGGGACGCCGGCGGCAAGCAGGCCCGCGCCGGGGATCAGCTCAACTCCAAGCGAGCGGTAGTGCGCGATTGTGGCGCGCGCCGGCGCCGTCATATTGCCATTGATTGCCACCACACGGCGGGCAGTTGCTGAATAAATCAGCATGGGAGCCTCGCCGCCGATCGTGTGCATATGCGGGTTGACGACGCCCTCGACGAACGTAGCGGCGACGGCACTGTCGATGGCGTTGCCATCGCGGGCGAAGATTCGCGCGCCGGCAGTTGCGGAAAGATAGTGCTCCGTCGCGATCATCGCGCGACGACCCATAACCAACGGGTAGATTGTAGGCATTTGGGTAATTTTTTCCTGCGCCGACTTCGTCTATAGGAAACTAGGTGGAATGCGAATTTTCGCGATTTATGTTCGCGGGCATCATCTCAATAACACGATGCGAATTTGGCAATAAGCTGCCCGAATTCAGGCACTGCATTTCCTCGAATGAGGCAACGACAAAGGTCGCCGATCGTCAAATTTCGCCGAAAAACCAGAAAATCGTTGGTTCCTGTACTTTTCCACAGCTCTGGATAAATGAAACAGGAATGTTTCCCAGACGTCTAAATATTAGGCCCGAAGCTTGCTAGTATGACAATCGGGATGAGGATGACCTGAACACCGGGAGGATGAGGAGGGGTAAATATATGATGACGAGCATTAACACAGAAGGACCAGTCGGAAGACATTGCAAGCTGCAGAGACCCGTGCGCGACCACGAAGGGCGCAGTCGATTCAGCGAACAACCACGCATCCTGCGTGAGGTTAATAATCTGGACCGGCGCATGTACCTGGTGCAATTTGACGACGGCGCCACCACGTTTCTCTTCCCTGACGAAGTCGTAATCCAGTAGTAAGCGGGCGGCGCACGACGCCGCTGGCACGCTACGGATACGCCGGTAAGCGTAGGCCGTCGCGCGCCGATATCGCATCTGCCGGTTTCCTACTTCGATTCGTAGCGCGGCCGCGGATCGTTGCCCGCGGTCTGCGCCCGTTTCCAGTAACCCCAAGGATAGTGCACGAGTTCCAGCTTCATGCCGTCGGGATCGGCAAAGAAGACGGCGTAATAATTTTGCCCGTATTGCGGATACTCGGCGGGAGCGTCGAGCACGAAAATTTTCTCGCGCTCGAGGAAGTTGTGAAAGGTGTCGATGTCGGCGCGCGAGCGTGCTCGAAATGCCAGGTGATGAAGCCCCACGCGATAGCGGTCGAAGCGAGCGTCCCGGTTCGCGGCCGACGCGTCGCGAATCGCCAGTGTCATTTGCGCGGTGGCCCAGTGGATATAGTCGTCGCCCTCGAATTTCCGAAAGCCGAGTTCTCCAAGCACCTTGTCGTAGAACGCTCGCGACCGCGCGATATCGTTCACTGTCAGATCAATATGCTCGACGCCGAGTACTTCGATTGCCACAGATTGATCCTCCTCAGCCGCGGCGCTCCAGTTCTAAAAAATCGCGGGCGCGGTAGAGCGCGACGATTGATTTTGCGTCCACGATGTCGCCGCGGCGAATCATCGCGAAGGTTTCGTCCAACGGCACGCGGCTAACTGAAATCACCTCGTCGTGATCGAGCGTACCCGCTCCCGCCGACAACTCGCGCGCCAGGTAAAGTTCGATTCGCTCGTCGCAGAAACTTGGAATCGTAATGATCGACCCGAGATGGTCCCATCGCGCAGCCGCGACGCTCGCCTCTTCGCCGAGTTCGCGCCGCGCACATGCGAGAGAATCCTCGCCGGCATTGCGGCATCCCGCGGGAATCTCCCACATGAACCCGTCCATGGTGTGGCGATACTGACGCAGCATCGCGATATTCATGTCGGGATAAAGTGCGACGATAGCACTCGCTCCGGGATGGCGAATGACTGGGAGATCGACCTGCACGCCTCCCGGCAGCATCGCGGTCTCGACGCCGAAATCAACCACACCTATCTTGAGAACCGGCCGACGATTTGAAGCCATTGTGAATCAAGAATGTGCGCGACGCGTGAGCCACGCAAGCGCCAATTGCGGCAGATGCCTGAACGGGAGATTATCGAAGTCAAGGTAAGCGCGATTTGAGATGAACCGGGTCCGGATTCCAATCTACTTCGACTACGCCTCGACGCTGTGTTACATCGCGTGGCGAATCGTCAGTCCGCTCGAGGAAGAGCTCGGCTTCGAGGCGCTGTGGAAGGGCGTGCCGATCGCGATGCGCGATTTTCGCGCCAAGCCCGGCCGCGTGCTGGGCGAGCGCGAGCGCCAGAAAGTGTTGTTCGTCGCGGCGGAGACGGGCATTCGCGTCGCGCCGCCGTCGAGCTGGATCGATTCGACACTGGCGCTGCAGGGATCGGAAGTCGCGCGCGACGCGGGCGTCTTCCGGGAGTATCACGATGCGGTCTTTCGGGCGGCGTTCGACGACGGCGCCGATATCGCGGATCGAGGCGTGCTCTATTCGATTGCCGAGCGCGCCGGCATCGATCGATCTAAGTTCCGCGACGCGCTCGACAGCGGTCTGATGAGCGCGCGCCTCGACGAGCACAAACGCGAGGCCGACGAGTTCTCGGCGCTCGGCTACCCGACGTTTATCCTGGGCGACTTTCCAATGATCGGGATACAGCCGATTGAGTCGATGCGCCTGCTGCTCGGCCGGTTCATCCGCCAGCGCGGCGAAGAGCCACAAGCCTAGGCAAGGCGGCGCGCGCCGATCAGCAAGAAGAGCGGGCGGCCGGATTCTTCGGCTAGTTCGGGCCGCTCGCGTACGAACTCCGCAGGTGCGTCGGGCTCGAGCACCCTGGCAATCGAGAAACCGCGATCGACGAGCGTGTTGAGATAAGTCTCGAGCGTGCGATGGTACTTGATGACGCCGTCGACGAACCAGTGCATGTCGCGCCGGCCCTCGGAGCGGTAGTTGTCGACCGCCCAATGGCGTTTCTGACCTGTTTCATCGAGGCACCAGTGGGTTTGGTCGGCGGTGACGATTGGGTGCTCGACCGAGAATGCGAAAGTACCGCCGGGCGTGAGCCATCGCGCGACGTTCGCGCACGCCTGCTCGTAGTGTTCGACGTAGTGCAGCGCCAGCGAGCTAGTCACGAGATCGAAGCTGCCAGCGACAAATTCGGCGTCCTCAAGCGCGCAGTTCATGTAACTGATTTGTGGATCAGCGTGTTCGCGGCGCGCCACTTCGAGCATCTTCGTTGAGATGTCCACGCCTACCACGCTCGCGGCGCCCTGCTTGCGCAGGTAGTCGCACAGGAATCCGTACCCACATCCGAGATCGAGCATGCGCAGACCCGCCAACGCAGGCAGCATCGATCTGAACGCCCCGAATTCCGACGCCGCGCTCAGGCCACCGACGCGTGGCAACGTGCGGTAACCCTCGAGGAATCGCGGGTCATCGTAGATGTTTTGCTTCATAGGACGAGGCGAATTTAGCGCGCGAGAAACACCGGGCACGGCGAGTTGCGCAGCACGAACTCGGTGGTCGAGCCGAGCACCATCTCGATAATCCTGCTGTGCCCGTAGGCGCCGATGAACAGCAGGTCGGCGTCGTGCTCTTTGAGGAACTTCACGATCTCCTCGTTGGCGTGACCCTGCAGCAGCTTGAACTCGGCCTTCGGCGTGTAGTTCTCGAAGTAAGTGCGCGCCTCGGCCAGCGTCCGCTCGCCGAGCTTGGGATCGCGCGCACAGGTGATGACGGTGATCGGAACGCCGAGGCCGTTGGCGACCTCTGCCGCCGAGCGCATCGCGCGCGAAGCCCGTTCGCTGCCGTCGTAAGCCAGCACGGGGCGTTTGACCTCGCGAAACTTATTCGGCGAGATGAACAACTGCCGCGGAGATTTGCGCGCGACACTTTCCGCCGTCGAGCCCAGCAGCCCGGTCGAGAATTTTTCGTTGACCCCCCGATGCCCGATCATCACGAGGTCGGCGCTGCGCGCCCGGTCGCAAAGCTGGTTGGCTACTATTCCCATGTCGAGCACGGTCTCGACCGCCAGGTTCTCGCGGCGCGCGGCGGCGGCAAACTCGTCGAGCACGCCTCGGCCGCGGGCAGTCAGCACCTCGCGCATCTTGGACGAGAAATCGAGATATGGTTCCAGCCCGAGCGAACCTGATATATCATGGAAAAACGAGCCTTCGATCGACACGATATCGACGACATGCAATCCGATCAGCGACGCATTGAAAATGCGGGCAAAGTAGAAGGCGTACGACTGCGCGTTGCGGGAATGCTCGGAGGTGTCGATGCCGACAAGGATTTTCTTGATCAAGCGCGTTACCTCCGCGTTGATTACCGCGATAACATGCCGCGCGGTGGAGCCTCAAGAGGTAGCGCGGGCGCAGACGCAAGCAGGCGGGTGAAATGAGCGAACTTAGCGAGGCGCGGATGATGAGAATCGTGGACGAGCTGGCCGAGGCGGCGCAGCGGGTCGGGCTCGAGGTACGTCGCGAAAAGATCATGCGAGAAATCGGATACCGCACGCGTGGCGGCGCATGCCGATTGCGCGACAAGAACCTTGTCATCATCGATCGCGATCAACCCGCCGCAGAGCAGCTTGAAGTAATTGCCGAGGCGCTGCGATCCCGCGATCTCGAATCCTTGTATCTGTCCCCCGCGGCGCGACGCGTCGTTCACCTCGGAGACGCCCCATCCTGAGTGCTGAGATGCCGCGTCCCGGCGAAAGCGCCACGCCTGGCCACACCGTAATCGATCGCAAGCCCGCGATCAGCGCCGAAGAGCGGATGCTAACCTTCCATACCCGCCTCAAGGAACGCGGGCTCAAGTCCACCGGTCAGCGCGACGACATCGCGCGCGTATTCTTCGAGCACGGTCATCATATCAGCGCCGAGGAGTTGTACGCCGAGGTCAAGAAGATCAACCCGCACGTCGGCTACGCGACGATTTATCGGACGCTGCGCCTGCTCAAGGAATGCGAGCTGTTGTACGAGCGCCATTTCGACGAGGGCCAGGCGCGCTACGAAGCGGTGGGAGAGCGCCATCACGATCATTTCATCTGCGAGCGATGCGGCCGGATCATCGAGTTCGAGAATGCCGCGATCGAGCGCATGCAAAACATCGTTGCGCGCGACCTCGGCGTGACGCTGACCCGCCACAAGATGGAACTGTACGGAATCTGCTCCGACTGCCATCACGCGCAGCAAGGCATGTAGCTACTGGCGTAGATAGTCACTCGAATAGCCAAACCTGGAATCAGGAGGGCATAGCGATGATCAAAGCGCGCGGCTTGAGGCACATCAATCTTAACGTCAGGGACATCGGTCGATCGCTCAAGTTTTACCAGGAAGCGTTTGGTCTCGAGGTAAAATTCTGGGAAGGAAAGACATTGGTCTTCATTCATTCGCCCAGCGTGGACGAAACAATCACCCTGTGCCAGGCAAGGGCGGACGATCCGGTCGCCGGAGGCGGCGTTTCGCATTTCGGGTTCTCGATCCCAAAAAACAGTCTCGATGAGATGGTGCATCAAATCGAGAATGCCGGCGGAAAGCTGCAAAGCCGCGGCGAGCACGCACCTGGCTCCCCGTATGCGTACCTCGCCGATCCCGACGGCTACGTAATCGAGCTGGGAAACTCGTAGATAGCTACTTGGTATAGCCACACGACGGGGAGACGAGTCAATGAAACACGCGGGACCCGAGGCGCTCGACCAGCTCGAGCCAATCCTTGAAGAGATTCGGCGGCTCGGCGGACTCAAGGAGAAAAAGCGCGGGGCGTTCTACTGTGGCTCAATCGGCTTTCTGCATTTCCATGAAGACCCGGCAGGATTTTTCGCCGATCTGAAAGTTGGCGACGATTTCATTCGCCTCCCGATCAACTCGAAGACCCAGATTCAGACTTTTTTGCGCCGTGCCGCAGCCGCACTCAAGGCCGCGACGAGCGGTCGCCGCCCGGACGGCGCCGGGTAGGCCGCAGATCCCGGGGCACCGCCTCGGGACCGGCGCGATGCCGGTACTTCATATCGTTGCCGCAATGCGGACAGTTGATGTCGTCGTACTTGACGATGCGTCCGCAGTACGGACATTTGTAACGGCGCCGCCCCACCCAGTAGAAGCCCGCCGCCGTCAGCGCGACCATCAACAAACCTACTATTGTTTGCCGCACGTGACTTGCCCCGTTCCCCTTTAGGCGAGGCCTTCCTTCAGCGCTTCTTCGAGCGCGCCGATGTTGACGCGATGTCCCTGTGCCATCACGACCAGGAATGCCTTGAGCGGAGGATCGCCGACGGTCGCGACGTTCTCCTCGATCTTGCGAATGACCCATCGCTGCCCGCGATTCAGCAGCTCGAGCTTGGCGCGAAAATCTCCGACCGCGCGAATCTTCTCGACAAAGTCTCCCGTCTTCGTCGACGGGCTCCCACCAAGGCGTCGCACGTGCGCCGCGAGTTCACCGGCGTAGTAGCCTTCGTCGTGACCGACCTTCTTGAGCATCTCGCGCAGCTCTAGCGAATGCGCCAACTCCGTCAGCTCGTGCAGGACGCGGCCGCCGGCGCGCTCGGCTTCGGCCAACACATTGAGAAATCCTTCGAGTTGCGAATCCACTTGCGTTCCTCCAGCCTTGGTTGCGATCAGAGCATCGGCACCACCGGACAATACGCGGCGCTGAAAATCGCGTGACCGCTGAGCGCGAGGCGAATCAGCTCGATGACCGGCTCGACCAGCCGCGCCGCCGGGCGCTGCGTGATCGACGAGACCACCTTACCGCTGGACAGCGATTGCAGCAGGCCGGGCTGCTCGGGAAGTTCGATTACTCCGACCGGCTGATCGGGTGCAAGGCGCGCGAGCCCTTTTGCGGCCGCCATCGCTTCGTCGAGTCCGCCGAATGAGTCGACCAGCTTCAACTTGATCGCCTGCTCTCCCGTCCAGACCCGTCCCTGCGCGACCGCGTCGGCCTGCTCGACCGTGATATGGCGGCCGGCCGCGACCAGTTTCAGGAAGTACTGGTAGTCGCGCATTATCTCGTCCTGGAACTGCTTGTATTGCGACGGCGTGAAGTCGGTCCACATATCGAACATCCCGACATTTGCTCCGCGGCTAACCGCGTTGGTGTTCGCATAGATTTTTTGCGCGGCGGGCGAGACGTTGAACTTTCCGCCCAGTACTCCGATCGAGCCGGTGATCGTGCCGGGCTCGGCGACAATTTTCGCCGCCGGAATCGAAATCATATACCCACCCGACGCGGCGTACCCCGACATGCTGACGACCACCGGTTTTTTCTTTGCCGTGAGTTCGACCTCGCGCCCGATGAGCTCCGACGCGAGCATCGAGCCTCCGGGCGAATCGACCCGCAGGATCACCGCTCGAACGTTGTCGTCCTCGCGCGCGGATTTGAACGCGGCGGTCATGTCGTCGGAGGTCATCGAGGTGCCGTCGGGAGTTGAAAACGGATCGATGCCCTCGCTGCCGCGCTGGATCTCTCCCTCGCCGTAAATCACGGCGATTTCATCTCCGCCGTCAAAGCTGGAAAGCAGCCCTCCGCGTGCGTAATTCGTGTAGTCGACAATCTTGTGCTTCGAGCCGCCGTGATTTTTTGCGCGCTCGCTGAATTCGTCCTCGTATTCGAGCCGATCCACCAGCCGCGCCTTGAGGCTCGCGTCCGCGTTCAACGGCGCCTGATCGATCAAACCTTTGATCGCGTCGGGACTCAGCTTACGCTGGGTTTCGATTGCGGCGACGATCTGATCGAACAAGCTCCCGGCCAGCGCGCCATCCTCTTCCTTTTGCGCCGGCGTGTAGTCCTTGTTGGTGAACATATTGGCCGCGCTCTTGTACTGGCCGGCGGAGGCGAAGTTCGGCGTGATCCCCAGCCAGTCGAGCGTGCCGCGCATGAATAGCTCGCGCAGCTGCACTCCCATCAGGTTGAGATCTCCCTGCGGCATCAACGAGACTTCGTCGGCGGCACTGGCGACGACATAAGGCAGATTGCCCGAGCCCGATTCGCCGGCAGTCTCGATATACGCGGTGGTCCATTTGCCGTGGCTCTTGAACGACTGGATGAGCGCGACTATCTCCTGCGCCTGCGCCAGCTCCATCTCAGGGCTGAGCACCTTGATTTCCAGGCCGACGATCTTTGGATCTTTCGCACCCTGGTCAAGCGAGTTGCGCAGCACGTTGAGCGCCGTCTGATGCTTGCTCAGCAGGCCGAGAACGCCGCCGCCACCACGCTCGACAACCGGTCCGTCAAGATCGACTTCGAGCACAGAGTTCGGCTGGACCCGGTGCGAGATGTATTCCGAGACCGCGACGATCGTGAACAGCACCACGACGATGATCACCGTGCGTAAAATCCATCGAAAAAACCTTCTGAACATTCAGTCCTCCGAAATGCGGATGCGGATGACGCGCCGCCGGGCGCATTCCCTTGACGGTCGCAACTGGCAAGAATAGCCAACCATACCCGACGCCATGGAGAAAGTCGCCAAAATAGCCGCGTCAGAGCCTGCCGACGCGGCCACTCCGCGCGAACTCCTGATGAATGAGCGCGAGACCGGCTTAATACATCGGAGAATCGTCGCGCTCGCGTTCGCCGCCTGGATCTTCGACTTTTACGATCTGATCCTCTACTCGTTCCTGTTGGTCCCGGTCGCGCGCGAGCTCCATCTGACGCCGAAGCAGTCTTCCCTGGCTCTGGGGATGTCGCTGCTGATGACGGCGCTCGGCGGAGTCATCTTCGGCTTCCTCGGCGACCGCTTTGGGCGAAAACCGATGATCGCGGCGACCGTCGCGATATATGGCGTCGGCACGGCGCTATGCGGATTCAGCCACACTCTCACCCAGCTTCTGATTTTTCGCTCGATAACCGGGCTAGGCATGGGCGGCGGATGGGCCCCCGGACAAAGCATCGTCGCCGAGAGCGTTCCGGCCGACCGCCGCGCGCGATACGCGGCTTACGTGCAGACGGGTGCGCCGCTCGGAGTCTTGCTGGCTGCGGCAGCGGGCGGCTATCTCGCACCAGCGGTCGGATGGCGTCTGACGTTCATGATTTCCGGCGTGCCCGCGATATTCGTCGTCGCCGCCGTGCTGAAGTGGATGCCGGAGAGCGATGTCTGGCGCCGCACGCGCACCGACCTCGAACATGGCGTCGATCTGCGCGCAATTCTCGTTCATTGGCGAATCTTCGCGCTGCTGTTCGTAGTCGTCCTGCTGAACTCCGAGGCGTATTGGTTCACATACACCTGGATGCCGGGATACTTGGAGCTCAAGCGCGGACTCAACGCGGCGGGCGCGAGCCATCTGATGATCAAAATGCAGATTGGCGGCGTGCTCGGCTACCTGACGTTCGGACGCGTCGCTGACAGGTTCGGCCGCCGGCCCACGTTCTGCGCCTACGGACTGCTGATGGCGGCAGGTACGATCCCGTCGACCATCCTATGGAACATAGCGGTGGCAGTGCCGGGACTAATCTCGGCCGCGATGTTCACCGCGGGCTTCGGCACCGGCATTTGGGCGGGAATCGCGCCGATGATCGCGGAATTACTGCCGACGCGAATCCGCAACACGTCGCTCGGATTATTGTTGAACGTCACACGGGGCTTCCAGTTCTTCACGCCGCTGTTGATCGCCACACTCGGCGCGCGATTCGGATTCGGCGCGACGTTGTCGCTCGGCGCAGTCTTCTCAACGCTAGGCGCCCTGCTCGTCTGGATACTGCCGGAGACACGAGGCCGCTCGATCACAGCGATGGATTGATTATGAGCTAAGAAAGGAACCGGGATTCTTCGCTTCGCTCTAGAATGACACCGAAGAGACAAATCAAAAAGCAAGCAGCGACGTAGAACACTTTCATTTTGATCCGCAGAACCCTCACCTACCGGCCGCTATGCGGCCCGGCCGTCTCTCCCGTGAAATAACGGGCGAGGTAAGTTTCGGATCCTCACCCAAGCCTCCGCCCCAAAAAAGTTCTAACAGGGACGAAGTCCCGCATCTTTATCCTTTGTCATTGGGTGCAGGGGTCACCCCTGCACAAGGAAGTGTGAAACCCACGGCGGGTTTCACATACGATTACATTCCTTGATTCTGGCCCATCACGGCGAGCTGCCGAGCGGCTTGTGCTCGACTGTCGAGCTGTCGAGGTACGGCTCGTCGCCTATCCACGAGACGCGAATTGTCGTCATCGCTTCGACGCCTTGCAGCATCAGGTCCGCCGTCATCGTTTGCGTATGCGATCCTCCCGCTCCATGGCGGCCGTCGGTAAGCGCCTCGGCCATCGGGCGTCCGGCGGGCGCCACAGCGCCCGGACCGACATTCGGCAGCGTGCCGAGAATCTGCGTGATCGTAGGCGCGACGTCGGTGTTCGCGGTTGGATTGAAATCGACGAACCCGCGCCGGAAGTCCGGGCCGCTCGCGGCGCAAAAATTATGAATCTCGCGCTCGCCTGCCGCGCCATGCATCCCCATGCCGGTAGTGAACGTCTTGCTGGTCCCGGTGTCCGCGTACACGACGCCTTTCACCGGATGCACCAGGTCGGCGGATTTGTTTGGCGTCGAGACCTGTCCGATTTCGCCGATCAGGAACGCGGGATTCTCCGGCCCGGTAAGGTGCTTGTTGTCGGCGTCGGGCTCCTCGCGAAATGAAATCACCAGGTCGGGCGAGCGCGCCTGATTGTAAAGTCCGACGACGCGCTGGCTGAAGGTTCCGTCGATCCATCCAAGGTAGGGCTTCGGCGCGCGCCGCCGACGGCCGCGGATCGGCTGGTCGGGCGCAGTCGCGAGCTCGCGCGAGAAGATCGGTCCGCACCATTCCTGCGCCTCGGCGAAGTTGACAATCTTCTGCAGCACCGCGCGGCGCGATTCGAGCGTGGGGAAATCGGTCGGCGACAGATAGACCAGGTCCGCGCCACCGTTGGGCGCGACGATCACGTCGGTGCTGTCGTGCGATTTCTTGATTCCCGCCGACACCAGCATCTCCGACAGCACGATTCGGAACTTGATCGTCGCGAAGCCATGGTCCGAGACCACGATCACGTCGGTCTTGTCTGCGATTCCCAGCGCGTCGATCGCCGCGCGAACCCGCGACAGGTTGTTGTCGCACAGGCTGAGCGCCTCCATCGCCGGCAACGTGCCCAATCCTGCAACGTGCTGCGTGAGGTCGGGATTATGCTGCCAGAAGACGACCAGCGCCGGCCGCCCCGCATCCGCCGCGGCTTTCGCCGCCGGCAAGGCGTCTTCGACGACCAGCCGCGCAAAATACAAATCGCGCTGTTCGTCAGCCACCGCAGTTTTCGAGTCGGGCGGCATCGCGGCACTTATTTTCTGACTCATCGACGCCGGCTCGACCAGGTCGTCCGACGCGAACAGGTAATCCTTGTGCGGCTCGCCGACGATATCCTTGCCGTCCACGATGGTCTCGACGCGATTGTCGAACACCGCCGTCGGCCCTTGCTTGCCAATCACGCTGACGTAGCCGCCCTCGCGCGCAACTTCCTGCGTGATCGTGTCCAGCCCGATCAGCCGTCCCTTGAATCCATTCGCCCCGTTCAAACTCACTATTGCCTTCGCGCCTTCGGCCCACACCATCTGACCCTTCGAGTCCTTGGGAATCGTGGGCGTCCCGGGCTTGGTCTCCAATGGAGCATTGTCGACGACAGGCATCGGCGGTGCATCGGCGGAAGGGTGCAAATAGAACGTGTTGCCCTCGAGTCCGTTGATACCGGGCGGCGCTCCGGTTGCGAGCGCGGTCGCGTTGACCATCGTGAGCGTCGGGAAGATCGAGTGATGCTTGTCGAAGCGCGAGCCCTCGCGCGCCATCCGGTAGAGATTCGGCGTATCGCGCTGCGTGACGAAGTCGGGCCGCAGCCCGTCCCACACAATCAGCACGACGATACGGCCGCGCCCGCGATGGGTCTCCGCACCGTCTTGCGCGCGCGCCGGTGCGGCAACGAAAGCGAACACCAGGAGGATCGAGAGAATTCCAGACAGCCGTCGAGTGAAAAGCATTCGATCGCTCATCAAAGCGGCCCGCGACCGACCGTGTCAATCGTTCTTCGTGATCGTAGCAGGCGCTTGCGTCCGCGGATGCGTTTTGAAGAAATCCCAGATGACGTCGGTCGCGTTCAGATTGTCGCTCGGCGCGCCAACCCATTTTTCTGGAAGCTGATTCCGTCCGCCGGGCCACACATGCCCCAGTCCTCGGACGGTGTAGTAAACGACCTCTCCGCCCTTGACGCACTTGTTGTAAATGATTTCCCGAACGCCGTTGCCGCGAGCCGTGTCCACTTCAGGACCGCAGCCGAGCATCCGTTCCCATTCCTTGAGCGAATCCTCGACCGGAGGATGGTACTGAGTGATTCCCCACGGGAGTTTTACGTTGCCGCCGGCGATCGGGTTGAGCGGGTCGTCCCTGCCGATGATGAAAAGCAGCGGAACCGGATATGCCAGCGGCTTTCCCGGCTGCCAAAGATGCCCTGAGAGGGGTGCGATCGCCGCGATTCGATTCGAGAGGTTCAGACCCACGCTGAAGGTCATCGACGCGCCGTTGGAAAAGCCGGTGCAATAGATTCGAGCCGGATCGGCGGCGTAGTGCGCCTCGAGGAAGTCGATCATCGCCGAGATAAATGCGATGTCGTCCACGGTCATTCCGCCGCGGCCGGAGCCGTCGTTCCACAGCGGCGGATTCGTCATGAACCGTGTGGGCAACGCCGGGCGCAGCGGAGTCCCGTTGGGGAACACCGCGACAAAGCCCTCGCGATCAGCCTTCGCGTCCCATCCGGTCTGGGTGATCGCATCCTCGCCGCTGCCGCCCGCGCCGTGCAGCATGATCACCACCGGCACTTTCGATTTGCCGTCGAATCCCGGAGGTACGTGCACGACAAATGTGCGCGTCGTCCTGCTGGCGCGCGAGGCGACTTCGAGCGACTCGTTGTGATTCCCCGGCGCCGGCATGGGCTGATACGCCGGATCGCTCGCCGTCGCGGCAAATACCGCGGTCGTCAGTATCCCCGCGGCGACGAGCGTTGAAATCCCAAGACTGCGCATCTTTGAAGCCTACAACCAGTTGAATAGACGGATCGACTCACACAATCGTTTCATGGTGCAACTCTATTTTTGATTTGGTAGCGTGGCAGCAGAAAGGCGCGAAATAACTACGGAGGATCACGACGTTGCGTATCGCACTGCTCGGACAAGCTGCATTTGCCGAAAACGCGCTCGCGGCGCTGATCGATCACGGCGACGAAATCGTTCACGTCTTCGCACCTCCCGATCCTCCCGCCGGAAAGCCTGACGCGCTGGCGGCCAAAGCGCGCGCGACGGGCCTGCCGCTCAGTCAGCCCAAGTCGTTCAAGAACGACCGCCTTCGAGCATTTCTTATCGTTGGACGCCGACCTCGCCATCCTCGCCTTCGTCACTCTGATTGTCCCCGAACGAATTCTCTACGCCCCGCGCTACAAGTCGATTTGCTTTCACCCTTCCCTCCTACCGCGACATCGCGGCGCCAGCGGCATCAACTGGGCAATCATCCGGGGCGACGCGGAGACGGGGGTGACGTGGTTCTGGCCCGACAAGGGCATCGACACGGGTCCGATATTGATTCAGAAGCGCGTGCCGATTGCGGAGAACGACACCGTCGGCTCGATCTATTTCAACACGCTCTTCCCGATGGGCATCAAATCGATGGTCGAGGCAGTCGATCTGATCAAAGCCGGCAACGCACCGGCGATTGTCCAGGATGAGAGTAAGGCGACCTACGAGCCGCCATGCCGCGACGAGCACGCGAAGATAGATTTCGCAAAACCCGCGCGCGAAGTCTTCAACCTGATCCGCGGATGCGACCCGCAGCCGGGCGCATTCGCAAGCCTCGGCGACAAACGCGTGCGCCTGTACGAGGCCAACTATTCGGCAAGTCGCTCAGACGCCGAACCAGGAACAATAGTCGCCATCGACGCGAATGGAATGCGGATAGCGCTAGCGGGCGGAACGATCGTGACGAGGCGGGCGCGAATCGATCCGAATCCCAGGAAAGTCGCACCCGCCGAGCTGGCAGCCTCCGGCGATCTCAAGGTCGGCGCAAAGCTGACCTGAACTCTTCGCGACGCGACTACTTTGCTTTGAGGCGTGGATCGTCGGCCGGGACGCATACCGATTCCGCCGTCCGTTTCGTCATTTCGGCCTGGCTAAGCGGATGCATTTTGGCCTTCAGCGTCGCCTTCGACGCTTCCTTATATTCGGCCGTCGTCATCGGGTTTTTAATTGCGTCTTGCAGCGAGCTTTCGCATGCCTCTTTGGAATCGAACGTCACGCCCTTTTTCCATTTCGACAACGGCGCGCGCAGATCGACTTTGTTGTCGACGCTGATCGGCGGAATCATCAGGACCCAGGCGACGATCACGAGCATGACGGGATGGCGCTTCATTGGCGTCTCTGTATCAAGCTGAGGCGTCGAGCAGAAGATGCTCACACGCAGAAGCTTTCGTGATGCGCCGCAGAACCCTCACCTACCGGCCGCGATGCGTCCGGCCGCCTCTCCCGTGAAATAACGGGCGAGGTAAGAAGGATCGGGATTCTTCGCTTCGCTCTAGAATGACACCCAAAAAAACTTCTAGCATGGACGAAGTCCCGCATCTTTTCTTACCATCGGGTGCAGGGGTCACCCCTGCCGAAGGAACTGTGAAACCCACCGCGGGTTTCACATTCAATAAAGTGATTTACCCTTCCCCCTCCCCGCACGCTGTTACGCGCGATTCCTTTGCGCTACGATTCTGGCGCCACTGGAGGTGAACCGGGGATGCGACTCTGCATCGGGACGGCCAAGGGAATTGCGATTCTGGATCCCGCGCGCGGTGCGACTCCGCTGATGGTGCTCGCGGATCCGTCGGCCGTATGGTGCATGACCCAGGACGCTGTCGATCCCAATCTCATCTACGCCGGCTCGACCGAGCACATCCGCGGCAAGGGCACCCTCGCCCGCTCGACCGACGGCGGCAGGACCTGGACCGACGTCACTCCTCCGCTCGCTCGCGAAGAAGAGGTCTGGTCGCTGGCCGCCTCTCCCGCCGTGAAGGATCGCGTATTCCTCGGCACGTCGCATGCGCGCCTGTTCCGCAGCGACGATCGCGGCCGCACTTTCAAGGAATGCGACGGGTTCCTGAAAATTCCGGGACGCGAGCGATGGACATTTCCGCCGCCGCCGCATATCCCGCACGTGCGTTCGATCACATTCGATCCGCATGAGCCGTCCACGATGTACGTCGGCGTCGAGGAGGGCGGCATCTTTCGCTCGCTCAATGACGGTGCGTCATTCGAACCGCTCAACGACGGCCTCTATTGGGACGTTCATACCGTCGCGGTGGACTCACGCGATTCGCGCCGTCTCTATGCCACCACCGGTGACGGATTCTACTTATCGCAAAATGCCGGCAAGTCGTGGGAGCACGTCACGCGTGGATTCAACCGCACGTACACAATCCCGCTGCTCGTCAGCGCGCCGGACAGCGACGACATTTTCACCGCGGCTGCGATGGGCCCGCCGCCCACCTGGCGCGTAGGACCGACGGGGCCCGATGCGATGCTGTTCCGGAGCAACGATCGCGGTGAGAGTTTCGCGCCGATCTCTACCGAACAGAATTTCGGACGCGGGATGGTGATGCGGTTGAAGGCCGATCCGGAGAACAACGACGGCGGATTCTTCGCCGTATGCAACGACGGCGCAATCGTTCGCGCAACCGACTGCGGATCATCGCTCGCGACAATCACGGAAAAACTGCCCCCCGCCTACGACCTCGCGATAATCCCCTAGCTTGTTTTTCCCCTCTCCCGAAGGGAGAGGATGAAGGTGAGGGTCAGGTTACAGCGCGCTATTCCGCGCGCGATTCAGGATTCTGCGTATTCACCTCGCCCGTTCAGTTTGCGGGAGAGGCGGCCGGCCGCATCGCGGCCAGCGGTGAGGGTTCCGCGGTTCGAACAACCCCCTGGTCGCTACCGCAACTCCAACGGAGTCTGCCCTTCGATCACCTTCTTCGCGATTATCGCCACCGTCGAGCGCGGCGCGATGCGACTCGCATTCGCGCGGATCCAGTTAAACCACCCTGAGATAACGCTCGGATGCTTGCCGAGCGCGTCGAGCGCGACCCGCACCACATTCTCCGCCGGCTCCCCATGATCCGGCCCGACGCTCTCTCCTGCGACCGACTGAAACTCGGTCTGCGTCGGCCCCGGCTCGATCACGAGCGCATCGACGCCCGTGCCGCGCAGCTCGCCCCACAAGCCCTCGCCGAACAGCAGATCGAATCCCTTGGTTGCGCTGTAAACCGCATGCAGCGGCAGCGGCTGACGTCCCGCGACTGAGCCCACTATTATCACCGCGCCGCGTCCGCGCTTGACCATCGCGGGGAGGATACGGCTGGTCAGCACCACCGGCACAACGCAGTTGACGACCACCATCGAGCGCAGCCTGTCCGTCGCCAGCTTGTCGAAACGGCCCGCGTAGCCGAAGCCCGCGTTGTTGACGAGAAATGCGATCGGCAAATCCGCGACCGCATCCGCCAGCCGATCCGCGCCGTCCGCCGCCGCGAGATCGACCGCGACCACGCGCGTATCCACGTGATGCTTCTCCTTCAGCTCCGCGGCCAGCGCGTTCAGCCGATCCTCGCGCCGCGCGGTCAGCACTATCGACATGCCCTCGCGCGCAAGCGCCCGCGCAAACTCAAGCCCGATCCCGGCCGAAGCGCCCGTAACGAGAACCCACTCGCCATACTTCTCACGATACCCGCGTCCATTGTCCGCCATCGCGATTCCTCCAGAAAAATCTTATTCGACCCGCGCTCTGTTCCCCTCTCCAGAAGGGAGAGGGGCCAGGGGAGAGGTTCTTCATCGCGCGCTATCCGATTACTATCTAGCAGCCCGTAACGCCGCAATCGCGCAACAAAACCCGGAGCACACCGATGGCAGAATCGATCTCGAAAGCAGTTCTAATCACCGGATGCTCGACCGGAATCGGCCGCGCCACCGCCGAGCGGCTCGCGTCGAGCGGATGGAACGTCTACGCCACGGCGCGCAACCCACAGTCTATCGCGGACCTCGCCTCCCGCGGATGCAAAACGCTCGCGCTCGACGTATGCGACGAAGCCTCGATGCGCGCGGCCGTGCAAACCGTCGAGCGCGCCGAAGGCGCCGTCGGCGTGCTCATCAACAACGCCGGCTACGGCCTCGAAGGCGCCTTCGAGGAAGTGCCGATGACCGACATTCGCCGCCAGTTCGAGACCAACGTGTTCGGGCTGATCGCGATGACCAAGCTTGTGCTGCCTGCGATGCGCCGGCAGCGATGGGGCCGCGTCGTCAACCTCAGCTCGATGGGCGGCAAGCTCACCTTCCCGGGCGGCAGCTACTATCACGCAACCAAGCACGCGGTCGAAGCGCTCAGCGACGCACTGCGATTCGAAGTGAAAGGCTTCGGCATCGACGTCATCGTCATCGAGCCCGGCCCGATCAAAACACGCTTCGGCGACACCGCCGTCGGCAGCATCGCGGCGCCCAAGGATTCCCCCTACGCTGCCTTCAACGTGGTGCTCGAAAAGCAAATCCGCGAAGCCTACGAAGGCGGCCCGATGGCCCGCTTCGCCGCCCCGCCCGAGGCGGTAGCCGAAGTGATCGAGAAAGCGATCACATCGACAAGCCCAAAGACTCGCTACAAGGTGACCCTCGCCGCCCGCCTCCTGATGGGCCTGCGACGAATCCTCCCGGACCGAGCCTTCGACGCTTTCCTACGCACCCAATTCCCCCCGCCCACGCCGTAACCTGCACGTCGAGTCCAGAACCTTGCCTCCCGCGTTCGTCGGGGGAGGCCGACGCTCATCTTCGAGCGGCGGGTGGGGGACAAAATTCTCCGGATTCCAAAGTCGCGGCGCATCAGACAATCGCGCCGCAATATGTCCCCCACCCTAACCCTCCCCCGACGAACGTGGGAGGGAACCAGAGGTACAGACCGGCAGGATGGGTAACAGATTGAATGTCACCGCAGGAGGAAGGAAGCGATGCCGTGGCGGGAGGTCTGTTCGATGGACGAGAAGATGCGGCTGATAGCGGCGCTGGCGGCCGAGAGGTCTGCGTCCTTCTGTCTCCTCTCCCTGTGAGGGAGAGGATGAAGGTGAGGGTCCATATCCAGCGCGCATCCTTTCCGCGCGATTCAAGATTCTGCGTCCATTTTTGGTACTCGGCACCCTTGACTGGGAAATATGACGGACTTGACACCAAGGACTGGCCTGCTGATACTTTCGGCGTGGAGACACTATCGCGTTGGTCTGAAATCGCCAACGTTCTGTATATCCCCTTACTCGTTGTTACCTACATCGGATGGGCCTTCCGCTTCTTTCAAAAGTGGTGGTCGGTCATGAAATGGCCCGACATATTGTTGGTCTGTTTTGGTCTGATCGCCTTTACTCTAATGGCTGTACCAAAAGTGGCTCCCTATTTTGAGCAGAACGTCCCCGCATCAGTCGGTCGCTCGATCTCAATGCCAAGTAGTTCGACGGAATTGATAAGCTTGAGAGATGAAAACGCGAAATTGAAGGCTGACAATGCGCGCCTCAGGAAGACGAAACCGGCACGTTTCGAAACAAAGAATGCGGATTTGTTGAACGCGCTGAAAGGCGCTCAGGATGCAGATCAGGCGTACCGGAACAAAGTAGATTCAATGCTTCATGATATCGAGACGGGTAGCGCGATTACCGATGTTACAGGAGCGCAAAACCAAGTGTGTTCAGTCGTCTATCAATTCGTCCCACTCAATGAAGCGATGAAACAACCGAATCTCACGCTCGAAGATTCGAAAGCACTAAACGTTCAGAGGGACAAATTAGGAATGGACTTGCTCCGTGCTGAGGCGCAATTCATGGAAAAGCTCAACGTTTTGTTTGCTAAGTTAGACAGTGTTCGACCTGCAACATCGGCATTACGCGACCAACAGATGAGACAAGCTATGGAAAATCAAGCCGTACGGAACTTCACGCAACAGCAACCCCCGCAATAGACGGACTTGACACCGTTCCGCCGTTTGGTGTAAAGTCCGTTCATGATTAGCCTTCAACAGATTCACAAAGAGTTCGACACGCAAGACAAGTGCATGGCGCTGTTGGTCAATCTCCGTTGGCCCGATGGCGTCCGTTGCCCGCGGTGCGGAAACGACAAGGTATTCAAAATCAAGCATCGCGCTTGGAATTGGGTCTGCAAGAGTGGCGCGGAAACCGTCGATAAGCAGACTGGCGAAGTGAAGGTCTGCAAGAAGCAGGGCTACCGTTTTTCGCCGTTGGTCGGCACCGTGTTCGAGAATACAAATTATCCGCTGCCTGTCTGGTTTGAAGTCATCTACCTGATCTGCCAGAGCAAGAAGGGCATGAGCGCCATGCAGGTGCAGCGGATGCTCAAAGAGAACGGACGCGAAACGGCATACAAGACTGCTTTCTATATTTGCCATCGCGTCCGCGCGATGCTTGACAATCCAGAGTTCGGCCCGCTGATGGGTCAAGTTGAAGTTGATGAGACGTACATCGGCGGCAAGAACGCCAATCGCCACGCGAACAAGAAAACGCCGTACAAAGTCGGCGGCATCGGCTCCGGCAAGGTCGGCGTGATCGGCGCAATCTCCCGAAAGGGCAACGTGGTCTGTCAGATGATCGAAAATACCGATACGCTTACCGGATTCGTCAACAAGGTTGTGAGCGATAAGGTCGAGCTAGTCGCGACGGACGAACACAAGGGCTACGACGCCATCGAAGTGTACGGACGCAAGCATCAGGTCGTGAAGCATAGCCAAGGCGAGTACGTTCGCGGCGAGATTCACACGCAGAATATTGAATCATTCTGGGCATTGCTGAAACGCGGCATCATCGGCACCTATCACAATGTGAGCAAGAAGTATCTCCCGTTGTACCTGAACGAATTTCAGTGGCGTTTCAATCATCGCAAAGACCCCGACATTTTCATCACGGCTCTAAGAGGATGCTGAGGCGTCCGAACTGGCGAACGCTTCTGCATCATGCGTCCAGTCCGAAACAATTGGAGTTTGGATTTATGCGGCGGGTGAGGTGGCTGAATGCCCAAAAGAGAAGATGACAAGCCGGTTGTCACGCATCCTCTGAGTTTCGAGGAAGTGTTAACGCGGATGCTGAAAACTCCGCCGGTGAATCCCGCGAAACACAAATCTAAACGTCGCAAGAAGGCACCAAAGCGGCCCAGACGGTTGCTCTAACCGCGCCCTGACGCTAGATGCGTCTGGTGCATTTCGCCTACATAGATGAATCGGGGAATATTGGCGACTTTCGGAAGGGTGGCACGCTGACATTCACCTTGGCTTGTGTGCTCGTGGACAGCTCGGATTGGCCCTCAACCTTTGACCAGGTGATCGATTTTCGCCGCTACCTCCGAGATGCATTCAAGGTTCCGGTGCGCGCAGAAGTGAAAGCCAATGACTAGTTAAGAAACGGTGGCGCGTTCGCCACGCTCAAACTCAGCGAACTGAAACGATTCAAAATCTATCGTGCCTTTATGAGACTCCAACACAAGCTAGGAGTCCAAGTATTTGCGGTTCTGATCGACAAGACGAATATGCCGAAGGGAACCGATCCACGCCTGAAGGCATGGGAATTTCTGCTACAACGGTTGGAGAGATTTGCGACCAAAAATAACGAGCCGATTCTGATCGTGCATGATGAGGGCGATAGTGCCTCGATTAGAACTTGGTCTAGAAAGGCGCGCCGCGCTGGCGCTGCTGGGAGTAGATTTGGTACGGGAGTCTTGAGACTGCCATTTCGCTTGTTGCTGGACGATCCTGTGCCGCGTTCTTCGGCGCATTCATATTTTATTCAGTTGGCCGATCTAGACGCATACGCGGCGTTCCGCCGTATCTTTCCACCACCGAAACGGATCGTTCCGATTGTACCTAAACGAACTTGGCAGGAACTCAGAAAGGCGAGATTGATCCCCGTAAATCAGCTAAGGGGCGGAGTCATCGGAATCGTCAAATGGCCCTAAGCAATAACGCCCCAGACCCTAAGTCTGGGGCGCGCAGCGCAGACCTACACCGGCCTAAAGGCACGGTTCAGTCCACGTAACTTTAATACGTCTAATAACCGGCAAAGTCAAGTCTTCGTCATTTGATCGCTCGGTTGCCTCATGGTGTCAAGTCCGTTATACTTCCCCCTTGACTCAATGACGAAAGAAAAGCGAAGATAGTTAGCCGTCAAATGAAAGCCGTCGCCACATTGCCGCTCCCCTCACCGCCGCTCGAAGACCTCGACGCGACCCGCGGCGTCGAGTTCATCGAGATGCCGGTGCGCCAGATTCTCAATCGATGCGACAGTCCGCGGATGCCGTTTCGATGGACTATCAACCCGTATCGCGGATGCGAGTTCGGATGCGTGTACTGCTACGCGCGCTACACGCACGATTTTCTCGAGCTGCGCGATCCGATGGACTTCGAGCGCAAAATTTTCGTCAAGCGGATGGCGGCCGAGGTGCTGGCGCGCACCCTCTCGCGCACGCCGATCGGCACCGACGCGATCGCGATCGGCACCGCGACCGATCCCTATCAGCCCGCTGAGCGAAAGTACGGGCTGACGCGCTCGATGCTCGAAATCTTCGCGCAACTCTCGGGGCTGGATCTGTCGCTCACGACCAAGTCGAGCCTGATTGTTCGCGACCTCGATCTATTGAAGAAGATCAATAAGCGCTCGAAGCTGTCGGTGAACTTCTCGCTGATAACTCTCGATCGAAAGCTTCAGCGAATCCTCGAGCCGCGGGCGCCGCGCCCGGGCCTGCGCTTGCGCGCGATGTTCGAGCTGGCGCGCTCCGGAATCCGATGCAACGTTCTGATGATGCCGATGATTCCCGGCCTCACCGACGATCCCGCGGCGATCGAGAGTGTGATTCGCGGCGCGCGTCGCGCGGAAGCGTCGGGAGTATGGTGGCGTTCGCTGTTTCTGAAGCCCGCGGCAGCGCGCCGCTTCATTCCATTCGTCAAGGAGCGTTTCCCGCATCTGGCCGAGCGTATCGACATGTTCTACGGCCGCGCCGAGTACGTCCCACAAGCCTACGACGATCGGATGCGTGTGATTTTCAACCGCATCCGCGAGCGCTACGGCTTCCCGATCCACGATCGCTACATGCTGCAACCACCGCCAGCGGCGCAACCGCCCCGCCAACTGACGCTCGGCGGCATTCGGGAGTCCCGCTAGTACGCCACGCCTTCTTCGATGTACCTGGTCACTTCCACCTCGTAGCCCTCGATTTTCGGCGGCAGCACACGCCGAACTTTGTCGAGGCTCGCGTCTTCCTCGACCTCCACGTTGATGAAGATATCGTGGTCCCTCGGATCGAGATCGACTTTGGCTACGTGTGGGATTTTCATGAGTTCGTCCAGATGGCGAACGCCGCACTTCATCCGCCGCCTGCAACTCTGGGCTGTAAATTGCCTCGCCGATCAGATCGAACGTCGTCGTTTGCGGCGGTCTGCCATATGCGGTCGCGATTACTTTCGCCTGGCCGCGGATGGTTCCCGCTCGGTCTGGACAAAACTGGATATTCTGTATGCAGCTCTTACCGGGAGCGACCGTGTCGCAGTCGAAATCGTAGGCGAACGGTCGGCCGGCGGCGCCATCCGAGCTTTTGCAGGCGGGTCCGGCTCTCATGCCCGCTCCGGGAAAGATATCTTCCGAAAAACCCGCATCGGTGAACTCGAATTTCACTTCGGCCGAAACGCCGGAGTTGTTTTGGACGACAACCATGGCGCAAGCGCCGCACTGCTGGAACTTGGCGCTAGCGCATTGCACCACTGCAGGCACCTTCACCGACTGACCCGATGCATCGCAATACCATTCTCTAAAGGCAGAGTCGCTTGCGTTGTGGTCGAGAATGCCGACTCGAAGAGTGCCCGCATTAAGCGAGGTCGACAGCATCAGAAGGAGAGCCGCAGCGATCGCAAGTCTTGATGTCGTCTTCATTGCCCCCGAATCACACGATGACACAAATGAAGGTCACGCAAAAAGGAACGACACAAAAAGTGAGCAGGTAGGCTGTTGTGATGCGCTCGCAGCACCCTCACCTACCGGCCGCGATGCGGCCGGCCGGCCTCTCCCGTGATATAACGGGCGAGGTAAGAAGGAGCGGGATTCTTCGCTTCGCTCTAGAATGACACAAGCGCAAACAGCGACACGTTTCCCCCTAACAACTTCTAGCGGGGACGAAGTCCCGCATCTTCTCTTAGTACTAAGGTGCAGGGTTTAACCCTGCCGAAGGAAGCGTGAAACCCGCCGCGGGTTTCACGTTAGATTAAGTGGCTTCGCTGTTGTGTTTCTGGTGCGCGGGGCGGGACTTGAACCCGCACGGTATTGCTACCACCAGCCCCTCAAACTGGCGTGTCTGCCATTCCACCACCCGCGCATCGTGCGTGCCGGACCGGAGCGAGGTCGAGGGGTCTGAGCGCTCCGGCGCGACCGCGAAAAATTCGGCGCTTACTTCGTCGACGACGGCGTCGCAGGGCCCGCGGGATGCTGACCGGCGGGAGCGGGCGCCGCGGGATTTGCGTTCTTGGGCGCCTGCTTCGATACCGGCATCACGCTCGATGGCGCCGACGAAAACGGCCGATCGAAGATACTGCCGGTCACACGCCGCGCCGATGCCAGCGCCAGGAAGATCGACGTCGCGAAGAAAATTGTCGCAAGCGCCCACGTCGCCTTTGTCAGCGCATTGCCGGCCCCGCTCGCACCGAACACGGTCTGGCTCGAGCCGCCGAAAACGGCGCCGACCTCCGCACCCTTGCCCTGCTGGAGCAGGATAATAACGCACATGGCGACGCAAACGATCACGTGTATCGAAACGACAATTGAAACCATTTTGTATTCTTCAGCGCGTACGCGCCCTGACGATGCGCGCGAACGAGTCAGCCTTTAAGCTTGCCCCGCCAACCAGAGCCCCGTCAATATCGGGCTTGGACACGAGCGAGTCAACATTCTCCTCGTTGACGCTGCCGCCGTAAATTATCCGCACCGCATCGGCACGCTCGCGCCCGTAGCGTTCGAGAATCGCGCCGCGAATCGCTCCGTGGATCGATTCGGCCTGCTCCGGAGTCGCAGTGCGCCCGGTGCCGATCGCCCACACCGGCTCGTAGGCGATGACCACCTGCGGCACATGATCGTCGCCGACATCCTCGAGTCCGCGCTGGAGCTGGCGCAGGACGACGTCGAGCGCGCAGCCGTTGTCGTGTTCATCCTGGGTTTCGCCGACGCACATAATCGGCGTCATCCGATGCTTCAGCGCGGCCAGGACTTTCTTGTTAATCATCTCGTCGGTTTCATGAAAAATGTGGCGGCGCTCCGAATGGCCGACGATAACGTGAGTCACGCCGTATGCTTTCAGCATCTCCGGCGACACTTCGCCGGTGAATGCGCCTTTGTCCTCGTAGTGCATGTTCTGCGCGCCCAACAGGATCGACGAGCCGGCAAGCGCCTGCGCAACAGCCGGGATGAAGATAAAGGGTGGCGCGATCATCACGTCGCGATCTTTCGCCAGAATCGCAGCGTCGCAATCGATTTCTTCCCGGAGTCCGGCGATAAGCGCGCGAGCGCCGACCGGCAGCAGATGCATCTTCCAGTTCCCGGCGATTAATTTCCTGCGCACGCGCGTCCTTCCTCTTCAGGCTTCGAGCGCCTTCACTCCCGGCAGCTCGCGTCCTTCCAGAAATTCGAGCGTGGCGCCGCCGCCGGTCGAGATATGCGTGAACTTGTTGGCCCACGGTGCGTGCGCGAGCGCCGCCGCGGTGTCACCTCCGCCAATTATCGAAATAACACCCGGTTGATTGGCGAGAGCCTCGCCGACCCGCATCGTGCCGGCCGCGAACGCCGGAATTTCAAAAAATCCGAGCGGGCCGTTCCAAATGACGGTCTTCGCGCGCGAGATTTCCGCGATAAACGCGGCGGCGGTTTGCGGCCCGATATCCAGGCCCATCATCTCGGACGGAATTTCAGTGACCGTATGAGGCGCCGCGTCGGCTTCAGGAGCGCCCGCGACGACATGATCCGTCGGCAGGACTATCTTGACGCCTTTGGCGGCAGCCTCGGCGAGCAACTCCTTGGCCAGCTCGAGCTTGTCGTCTTCGACGCGCGAGCGCCCGACTGCTACGCCTTGAGCTTTCAAGAAGGTGTAGGCCATCGCGCCGCCAATCAGGATCGAATCGACTTTGGTCAGCAGATTTTTGATCAGTCCGATCTTGTCGGAAACTTTTGCGCCGCCCATTATCGCAACCGACGGACGCTTAGGATTCTCAGTGACCGCGCGCAGCGCGTCCAGCTCGCGCATCATGAGGAATCCCGCCGCGCGCTCAGCGAGAAATCGCGTAACTCCGACCGTCGAAGCGTGCGCGCGATGCGCCGCGCCGAAACCGTCGTTCACGTAAACCTGTTTGTGCCGCGCGAGCTCGTGCGAGAAGTCGCGATCGTTCGCTTCCTCTTCTTTGTGGAAACGCAGATTCTCGAGCAGGATCGCATCGCCCGCCTTGAGCACATCGATCATCTTGCCGGTATGATCGCCGATGCAGTCTGGAGCCAGCGCGACCTTCTGGCCGAGCACCTTTGACAGATATTCGGCGACCGGCTTGAGGCTGAGCTCAGGCGTGCGTTCTTTGGGACGCCCGAGATGAGAGCAGAGCACGGCGGTGCCGCCGTGTTCGAGGATGTAGCGAATGGTATCCAGGCTCGCGTCGATTCGCGCCGGGTCCTGGATTTTGCCCTCGGCGATCGGCGCGTTGAAATCGCATCGCACGAGCACCTTCTTGTTCTGAAACTCAAGGCGCGTGATCGGAACGACGGGCATCGCGGCTCAATCTCCGGTCTGCTCGGGCGCGGCCGCGATTAAAGCTGGTCCGCGACGAACGCGGCGATGTCTGCGAGCCGGTTCGAGTAGCCCCATTCGTTGTCGTACCACGAGAAGACCTTGACCAGCCGCTTGCCGACTACCTTGGTCAGCGGCGCGTCGAAAATCGACGAATGCGGATTGCCGTTGAGATCGACCGAGACGAGCGGCGCCTCGCTGTAAGCGAGAATCCCTTTGAGCGGGCCGTCGGCCGCCGTTTTCATCGCGGCGTTGACGGCTTTTTCGTCCGCGTCCTTCTCAACCGTCGCGGTCAAGTCGACCAGCGAGACGTTTGACGTCGGCACTCGAATCGCGATCCCGTCGAGTTTGCCATTGAGCACAGGCAGCACGAGACCAATTGCCTTCGCAGCGCCGGTCGAAGTCGGGATCATAGACACGGCAGCCGCGCGAGCGCGCCTGAGATCCTTGTGCGGACCGTCCTGCAGCATCTGATCTGAGGTGTAACTGTGAATCGTGGTCATCAGGCCGTGCGTTACACCGAAACTCTCGTGCAGGACTTTGCCGATCGGCGCGAGGCAGTTGGTGGTGCATGACGCATTCGAAATCACGTCGTGCTTTTTCGAATCGTAAACGTGATGGTTGACGCCCAGGCATAGCGTGACGTCGGCGCCGTCGGCGGGGGCGCTGATGACGACTTTTTTGGCGCCGGCCGTCAGATGCATCGCGGCTTTGTCGCGTGCGGTGAACAAGCCGGTCGATTCGATGACCACCTGAACGCCCAGCTTGCTCCATGGCAACTTGGCCGGATCGCGCTCGGCGAGCACCTGCAACGGCTTGCCGTCGAGGTAGATGAATCCGCCCTCGGCTTTGACTTCGTGGCGGAGCGGGCCGTGGATGGAATCGTACTTGAGAAGATGCGCCAGGGTGGGCGCGTCGGTGATGTCGTTGACGGCGACGACTTCGATGTCCTTTTTGGTCAGCGCCGCGCGCAGAAACATCCTGCCGATGCGGCCGAATCCGTTAATCCCGACTTTTATCGCCACCGCTCGATTCCTCCTTTAGGTGCCAGAAAGCAGGCCCGAACCTTAGAAGAGTCCGGGTCCCATGTACAGATTCTACGCCGAGAAGGGTCGCGAATGGCAGGGGAGCAGGAAAGGTAAATCACTTCATCGAATATGAAACCCGCGGTGGGTTTCATACCTTCCTTCGGCAGGGTAACCCCTGCACCTTGGTATTCGTAGTAAACGAGGAACAAGCTAGTTTTGACTCGGTTGATACCCTTATAATGTTTCGATTCTTGGGTCTCATGGCGGTTTTATGCTCCATCAGGTGAGCGGTGCTGGCGGGTTGGGGGTGGTGGAACTGGTACTGGGCACGGGCCCGGTAGTTGCGGCCGTGCTGTGGCTGCTGGTCGCGTTTTCGGTCGGCAGCTGGGGCGTCATCCTTTACAAACTGATCCAGATTTCGCGCGCGCGACGCGAGTCCGAAAAGTTCATCGCGATCTTCTGGGAGTCGAAAAATCTCGCCGCGATTCATACCGCGAGCGTCGGCCTGAAGCGCAGTCCTGTCGCGCAGGTCTTCCGCGCCGGCTACCAGGAACTGCTGCAACTTACGCGCGCCAAGCGCCAGGCGGTGGGCTCCGACAGCGGTTTCTCGACTGACCTCGGCGGAATCGCGAACGTGATGCGCGCGATGAAGCGCCAGGAAAACGTCGAGTTGACCAAGCTCGAATCCGGGATCACGTTCCTCGCGACTACAGGTTCTTCGTGTCCGTTTATCGGATTGTTCGGCACCGTGTGGGGAATCATGACGGCGTTTCTCGGGCTGTCCGCGTCGCATACGTCGAGTATCCAGGCGGTCGCGCCGGGAATAGCCGAGGCGCTGATCACGACCGCGGTCGGACTGGTTGCCGCGATACCGGCGCAAATGTTCTACAACTATTTTATCGCGCGAGTGCGCGTGCTCGCGACCGAGATGGATAATTTCACTGCCGAATTTTTGAATATCGCCGAGCGTCATTTCCTTTCGTAAGGGCGGGACACATCGATGGCATTCGATTCAGGACAGCGCGGGCAAATGGTCTCGCAGATTAACGTCACGCCGCTGGTGGATGTGATGCTCGTGCTGCTGGTCATCTTCATGGTGACGGCGCCGATTATCCAGCAAGGCGTCGAAGTCACATTGCCGAGCGTCAAGGCCGAGGCGCTGCCCGGCAAGGAAGAGCAGTTCGTAGTATCGATCACGAAGGACAGCCAGATTTATCTCAATGACGCGAAGCTCTCGGCGAATGACCTGACCGACAAGCTGAAAGCGATCGCGCAGGAGCGTCCCGACCGCCAGGTGTTCATCCGCGCCGACGACCAGGTGCCGTACGGGCAGGTGATCCGCACGATGGCGGCGATCAAGGCCGCGGGAATCGAAAACGTCGGGATGGTGACGGAGATGCCCACTGAAGGCAGCGCCGTCCCGAAGTGAGCGCCAACAGTGGCATCGTCGGAGCGTAACGATGACGAGAAGCCGTCGCGAGTTGGATACTTCGCGGCGATTTTTGTCTCTGCACTGGGACATGCGGCTATTTTCGCGCTGGTGTTCTTCGTCGCGCCCAGATTTTTACATCCGGCAGAAGCTGCGCCGCCCGCATACACGGTAAAAATCGTGGACAATATTCCCGCCGGGGATTTGGGGACGCATCTGCCGCGAATCAATCGGCATCAGGCGGAGGAATCGAAGCCGGCGCCGAAGCCCGAGGAATCGAAGGTCAAGACTGAGCCGCCCAAACCCGAACTCGCACAAAATGATGAGAAGAACGCGCTCAGGATAAACGCCAAGCCGAGCGACGAACCGACGCCGACTCCCACGCCCGAGCCAACACTCGAAGCCACGCCCGCGCCGACGATCGAGCCGACGGCAGTGCCGACGCCGGAGCCGACGAAGGTACCGAAGAAACACGCCGCGCCAAAGCCGACGCCCGACAAGGCCAGCCGCAAACCCAAGCCTGAATCGACGGTGGCGAAGGCCGTGATCGCGTCGACGCCGAGCGTCGCGCAGCGGCTGGCGAAGCTGAAGCAAAAGATGCTCGCGCAGCACATCAAAGATCTCGCTAAGGCCGAGTCTGAAGATGAGGGCGACGACGATGATACGGACACGACCGAGATGGCAGACAAGGGCCCAGAAGGGGGAGGGCCGGTCGTCGCGCCCAACGCATCTGAAGGAAAAGGCTACGGAGTCGGCCCGGGCGAGGGCAGCGCGGGGATTCTTAAGGACCCCGAATTTCTGCTGTACTATAAGACGGTGCAGGATCAGATAAAGAAGGCGTGGACATTTACCGGCGGTTCCAACGATCTGACCGCGACTGTGAATTTCGCGATTGGTCCCGACGGTACGTTGACCGGGTTGAAAATCGGCACGACTTCGAACGACGCGGCGTTCGATGATTCGGTGATTCGCGCGATTCGGCGGGCAGCACCGTTTCCCGCGCCACCGGAAAAATTTCGCGACCAGTTTTCTTCCGGAATCGAAGCAGTGTTCCAACTCGGCGAACTCAAGTCCTGAGGGTGGGCAGGTTGCAGGAGGTGCGGATGTCTTTTCCCGGTATGTATCTACCAGGCTTGAGGCCGGCGCTGAACGTATGAAGCTGGCAATTCGCGCTTCCGCGCTCATCTGCGCGATCGCTTTTACGCTGGCGCTGCTGACAGGGCCGACGGCAGGTGCGGCGCCCATCGTAATGCCGATTACGGGGACGAGCGGTCAGCTCTCGACGATCGCGGTTTCCGGGCTCAAGAGTCTCGGCGGCGACGACGACCACAGTATCGGCAACTCGTTCGTCGGCACGCTCAGGCGCGACCTCGAGCTTTCGGGCTATTTCAGAATTATAGATCCGCACGCCTACATCGAGGATCCGCAATCGTCGGGCTTCGAGCTGGGGCAGTTCAACTTTGCCGATTGGCGATCGATCAATGCCGACTTCGTCGTCAAGGGCTCGGTCAATGCCTCTGGCTCGGGCGTTAAGCTGACTGCTTACCTGTACGACGTCGCGCAGCAGCGGCGCATGATGGGCAAGAACTACAGCGGCGACCCGAACGACGTGGCGCGGATGGCGCGCCGATTCGCCGACTCGATTCTTGAAGCGACGACCGGACAGAAGGGTCCGTTCGATTCCAAGCTCGCGTTCGTATCGACGCGCGGCGGGCGTTTCAAGGAAATCTACACGCAGACGATCGACGGACAGGACCTGTTCAAGCTGACTGACAATCCGACGATCAATCTGTTTCCGAGTTTCGATCGCACCACGCGCTACGTGTTGTATCTCTCGTACAAGAGCATGGAGCCGGCGTTGTACCTGGCGGACCTCAAGGAGGCGCGCGAAACCAGGCTCGAAAGCCCCCACGGCCGCGTGATCGGCGGCACGCTCTCGCCCGACGCCGAACAGGTGGTCGCGGCGATCGAGCGCGACGGCGTCACCAATCTGTACCTGATGACGCGCGAGGGCGCGGAGATTCGCAAGCTCACTGATACCAGCGGAATCAACGTGAGTCCCGCGATTTCACCCGACGGCGGCACGCTGGCATTCACGTCGGATCGATCGGGCACGCCGCAAATCTACACGATGAGCCTGTCGGGCGGTGCGCCGAAGCGAATCACCTTCAGCGGCGATTACAATACGACGCCCGCCTTCTCGCCCAAGGGTGACAAGCTCGCGTACCAGAGCCGGAACAACGGACGCTTCGACATCTTTACGATCTCGATCGGCGGCGGGGATCCCGTGCAAGTGACGGACGGCAATGGCTCCAACGAGTATCCGAGCTGGTCGCCGGACGGACGCTATTTGGCCTTCAGCTCGACTCGGTCTCATAACTCGCGAATCTATATACTGATGGTTAGCAACCGGAAAATTATTTCCGCTTTGACGGAGGGTAATGGCAATGATTCCTGTCCAGCGTGGTCGGGGTGGTTGGGTGAGTAGTCGCACGGCAATAGCGAAGGCGGCGGCGATAGTAGTGGTGGGGATGATGCTGGCGATGGGCTGCTCGTCGAAGAAGCCGGCGCCGGTCAACGATACGAATTCCAATTCAAATGGACTTGGTGAAAACGGCACCGGCGGGAGTGGCACCAAGATGGAAGACTGGGAGAACGGGACAATCGGGAAAGGTGGTCCTCTCAGCGACGTTCATTTTGGCTACAACGATTCCAGTATCCAGGAGCAGGACGGCCCCGTGTTGAAGTCCAACGCGAGCTGGCTGCAGGCGCATCCGAATACCAAGGTGCAGGTTGAGGGTTATTGCGATGAGCGCGGATCCGAGGAGTACAATATCGCGCTGGGCGCCAAGCGGGCGCAGGCGGGCAAGGATTATCTGGAAACGCTCGGAATAAGCGGCAGCAGAATGTCGACCATCAGCTACGGCAAGGAGCTTCCACTTTGCACCGAGCACGACGAAAGTTGCTGGCAGCAGAACCGGCGCGATCACTTTTCGGTGAGCAGATTACAGTGATCTCAAACAAGGATTAGACGCGTGCGAAACACGAACTGGCTGATCGGCATCGCCACATTCACTGCGGCGGTCGCGCTGGCGGGATGCGGTCCGCAAGCGAGCGATATGCAGCAGCTCAATCAAAATGAGTTCACGCTGCGCGGGATGATTGCGAGCGATCGCCAGCAAATCGACGCCTTAAAGGCGCAAGTCGCACGGCAGAACGATCAGATCGTAGAACTCCAGCACGGCGCGGGCGCCGCGGGCGGAAACGCGTCGGGGGTGAACGATCGCGTCGCGAGCCTCGAGGCCGAGGTGAAGGCGCTACAGGCCGGCATGGCGGCGACTCCAGGCGCGGTGCCTCCGCCGGGTGCGCCGGCAGACTCAACCGGCGGTGTGCCCGCGACGGGAATGGCGACGGCAGAGACTCCGCCGGAAGGTCCGGCTCCGTCCGCGACGCCGGCCGAGATTCCTGCGACCTGGCCGAACGAGCTGGACCAGGAAATCGAGGCTGCCAAGTCCTCGGGCGAGCCGGGTGTGAAGATTTATCGCGAAGGCCTCGACGCGATGAAGGCGGGCAAGTATCCGCTCGCAGTTACCAAGTTCACCAAGCTGCAGCACGCGTATCCAAAATCCCCGCTGAGTGAGCCGGCCGAATACTTCGCCGCCAACGCGTTGTTCGAAACCGGCGCCTACGACCAGGCGATCTTGCAGTTCAACGATCTTGTGATGCGCTTTCCCAAGGGCAAATATGCGAGCGCCGCTTTGCTGCGCGAGGCGCAGGCCTTCGTGAAGCTGAACGATCGAATCGACGCGCGTCTGACCCTGCAGAAGCTGGTCACCGATCACGCGGGAACTCCGGAAGCGACGGCAGCCAACACGATGATGAAAGATCTCCAGACCGACTAGAGCGGCGTCCGCGCGCACGATTGAATGGAAATAATTCGCGACCTGGAAGCGCTCCCGCGCCATCCGTACCCGGTCACCGCGATCGGAAATTTCGACGGCGTCCACCTCGGGCATCGCGCAATTCTCAAAGCGGCAATCGATCGCGCTCGCGCGGCGGGCGGCACCGCGTTCGCGCTTACGTTCGATCCATTGCCGGCCAAGCTGCTGGTTCCCGCGCGCGCGCCGCTGCTGATCCTGACTCCCGAAGACAAACTCGAAATGCTGCGGCTGTCGGGCATCGACGGCGTGATCGTGATCAAATTCACGCTCGAGCTGAGCCTGCTCTCGCCGCGCGATTTCGTGCGCGACTACCTGCGCGGAAAAATCGGGGTGCGGGAAGTGGTCGTCGGCCACAGCGTTAGCTTCGGTCATAATCGCGCAGGGAATGCGAGCGTTATGGTCGAACTTGGGCGCGAATTGGGTTTCGATACGACGGTGGTGGGGCCGGTCAAGGTCGACGGAATCGAAGTCAGTTCGACCAAGGTGCGCGAGGCGATCACTACCGGCGACCTGCACCGCGCCGCCCGGCTGCTCGGGCGATACCATTTTCTGAGCGGCCGCGTGGTGCGCGGACGCGAGCGCGGACGGACGATCGGATTTCCGACCGCGAATCTCGAAAGCGAAACGGAGTGCATTCCGCCCGACAGCGTGTACGCCACGCGCGTCATCCTGGACGACAGCGCGTACCCGTCGATTACCAATGTCGGGATGAGGCCGACGTTTTCGGAGCGCGCGCGGTCAATCGAGGCGCACATCTTTGATTTCTCGCGCGACATCTACGGCAAGCGAATCAAGCTGGAGCTGATCGAGCGAATCCGTCCCGAGCGCAAATTCGAAAATGCCGACGCGCTCAAAGCTCAGATCGCGCTTGACCTCAGCAAGGCGCGCGAGATCCTGTCAGCGGCTTAGGCGCTAGCGGATTTTCGCGGCGGGTTCGACCCAATCACGCGCGAGGTGCTCGATCCATCCGGCGATCTGGGACTCATCTTCGGGCGGATTGGCGATTATCACCAGTTCGTTCACGCCTGCCGCGCCGTACTTCTTCAAATCGTCAGGAGTTATCTTCTTGGTGTACGGGCTCACGATGATTTCGACTTCGCCCGGGTCGCGGCGGTTGGCTTTGACCATCGCGCGAAGCTTGTCCGCCAGCGGAGCGGCGTCGTCAGGCCCAACGTTGAAGCCGAACCATCCATTGCCGATGTCTGCCGTGCGTTTCAACGCGGGCGTCGATTCGCCGCCGAAGATTATCGGCAGCTTGCCGCCGCGCGCCGGCTTCGGAAAACTCTTCGCGGCATCGAAATTCACAAACTCGCCGTGGAAGCTGGACACGTCGTCGGTCCACAGACGGCGCATCACCTCGATGTACTCGCGTGTCCGCTGCGCTCGCCGCTCGAATGGAATCCCGAGTGCCGCAAATTCCTCGGCGGACCATCCAATCCCAACGCCCAGCGCGAATCGTCCTGCCGAGAGCCGGTCGAGGCTCGCGACCTCCTTGGCCAGTACGACGGGGTTGTGCTCGGGCACGAGACAGATTCCCGTCGCGAGTCGAATCGTTTTGGTCACGGCAGCGGCGAACGTCAGCGTGATGAACGGATCGAGCCAGTCCACATCGCCGGGCAGAGGGAATGCGCCGCTATCTGCGTACGGATACTTGGAGTTCTGACGATCGAAGAGCACGACGTGCTCGCCAACCCACAGCGTCGAGACTCCGCGACGGTCTGCTTCCTCGGCGATTTTCCGAATCGTGCCGGGACGCGCGCCTGGTCCGATTCCCATGGCGAACAGGCCGACTTTCATTGCCCCGCTCCCGAAGCGCTTGCGCCCGCTGCGACCGCCGGCGTCTTGGTGAACTTGAGCATGAAGCGATCGGTCTGACCGCGATGCTTGAACACGATCCAGGTGCGATCGTCTTCAGGATGGCGCAACGCGCTCGACGCTCCGGAAAGTTTGAAGCCGGCCTTCTCGATGTCCTTGATCAGAAAATCCTCATCGATTCGATGGAGCGTGGTGGTCTGCGTATCTCCGGTGCCCGGCGCGGCGCTGTGATCGACGATCCCGTAAACGCCGCCGGGCTTGAGCGCCTTGAACACCGCAGCGTTCACATTCTCGCGATTAAGTTTGAAGCCAACCATGTCGTGGTAGTTGAGATGGATAATCACGGCGTCGAGCGAATCGGGCGGCACCGGCAGCAGATCGGGCGCGTCAAACGGCTTGCTCACCTTGACGACGTTCTTGAGCGCGGGCTCCTTGAGCCGCTCGTTCCAGGAATCCTCGATCTTCTTGAACTGCACCGGGAACGGGCCGTTCTGCGAGTACACGGTGCCACTCGGTCCTACGATTCGCGCAAACAACTCTGTCATGTAGCCGCCGCCGGCGAAAACATCGGCGACCTTCATGCCGGGCTTGATGCCATAGAAGGCCATGATCTGATCCGGCCTGCGTCCCGCGTCGAGGGCCTTGTCGGCGGCGGGCCGCTCGGGCGAGTTGATCGCCGCGGTGATGTCCGCAGGGATCTGCGACGCAGGAATCGGCGCGCTCTCGGCGTTGCTCGTCGCGACTGGTTGAACCTGCGCCCGCGCCGGCGATGAGATCCACGCGATTGCAATGAATGCAACCACACTTGGGAAGAGCAGTTGGCGGATGCTATTACGCATTCCATTAGTCATTTCGATTCTCCACGTGGTGTAAGCCTGCTCGCCACAACCGACAGCTAACACACCAATCGCAAAACGGGCAATGCGGTTTCGCGCCCGCCCATCATGCGAATCAGCGCGAAGCGGTCGCGGCGGTAGGAGCGGAGTTCGGCAGCGTCACGTCGGCGTGCGCCCACGCTTTCTTGAATCGAGTTTCGACGCTGGTCGCCTCGTCCGATGCGTTACGCGCGCGAAGGCACATCGAGAGTCCGTTGAGTGACCATCCATTCTCCGGATTCCGCTTCAGGTCGTCGCGAAAGACCTGCTCCGCGTCCGCGGGTTTGCCAGCGGCGAGCAATTCCATCCCCAAAGTTTCGCGCACGGGATAGTACCAGGCCGGCGGCTCCTCGTAGTTGAGCGAGTCCTGGATCGCGACGGCGTCCTTCAGATACTTGATCGCGTCGTCGTGATGGCCCTGCGCGGAATCGATCTCACCGGCGAGTGTCGCCGATCCGATCGAGAGCACCCGGTTCATCGAATTGAATCCCAACATCCGATCGGACGGAGTCGCAGCGATGATTTCGTCGAGCTTTTTCTTTTCGTTCATTGCCCGGTCGGGCTGATTCTTCGCCGCGAAAGCGAGGCCGCGCGCACAGTGCCAGATTGCAGTCGTGTAGCTCAGATCAGCAGCCGGCGCCGGCTCTTTGAGGATCGCGTCCCAGCGCGAGAAGCGAGCTTCGGTAAGATATCGCGTCGGCAACATGAATTCCGCCATCGGCATCTGGCGGACAGTCGCTAGCGGGACGGCGCCGTCGAGCTCGCGCGACGCCTTGAGTGCGCCGCGGCTGTTGCCTTCCATCATGTACGACGCCCACAAGAACTGAATGTTGTGCGCCACGTACATCATCGGGTACGCGCCCTTGGGGTTGCGCTCGCGAAGGTAAACCTTGTCCGCCTTGATCGCGCGCAGGTTGGCTGTGGCCGACGCTTCGTAATCTCCGGTGCGGAAGTAGATGTGCGACGGCATATGCACGATATGACCGGCGGCGGGCGCAAGCTTGCCGAGGCGCTGAGCGCTGGGCATCGCGCGTCCCGGGTCGAGCGACGCTTCGACGGCGTGGATGTAATAGTGATTGGCGCCGATGTGGTTCGGAAATTTCGCGATGACGCCCTCGAGCGTCGCGACAATCTCGGGCGTACCGTCAACCGGCTTGCCGTCGAGAGTCCAGAGTCCCCACGGATGCAAATCCATCATCGATTCGGCGAACAGCGTGCCGGCGTCAGGGTCGTTGGGATTCTGGCGCGCGACCTCGCGCATCGCATTCGCGTACGCATGCTGCAGCGCGTCGTTCATCTTGCCGTCGGGCGCGTAACGCATGGCGAGTGCGTCGATATAGTCACGTTCGGGCTTGCTGGCGCCCGCTTCGAGTGACTTGGCTTTGACGATCGCCGCATAAGCGATCTTTCCGCGATCGATGTCCTCGGGCTCGTTGATATTCGGTCCGAGCGCAAGCGCGATCCCCCAATAAGCCATCGCCATTCCCGGATCGAGCTTCGCTGCCTCTTCGAACGAACCGGCCGCCTCGTCGAAATTGAATGCGTAAACGAACGTCAGCCCCTGGTCGAAGAATTGCCGGGCGAGGGTGGAATTGGTTGTCGTGGTGACAGGATGATGCAGGTTGCCGAGGCCGTCAAAGATAGGTTCGCGTGCTGAATCGATCGACGCCTGCAACTTGTTCGCGGAGGACGACGGCGATGCGGCGGGCTCAGCGCGAACGGAATTCGCGAATGCAAAACAAAGCAGAACAGCAGCCGCCGCTAACAGAATACGTCGATTCATCGCGCACCTCCTGCTGGATGTGGTAACACGCGCGTCGCGCAGCGCAAAGACAGCGCGCGCGGGACATAGCTTAAGGGCGAGAGTTACCAGACGAGCGGCAGCAAACGGTATTTCACGTGGTTTTGATAGTCGCAGTATCCCGCGAGATTCTTGGCAAGGAATTTTTCCTCGTCCAGAAGTCTCAGGACGAGCACCAGTATCATCGGAATGACTGCTAACAATCCCCACCGCGAGCCGAGCGCGAGCGGAACGCCCACCAGCATCACGAGAGCGCCGATGTACATCGGATGACGCACCAGCGCGTACGGCCCCGTCGCGATCACGCGCTGCTCGGCTCCGACTTCGATCGTTCCAGAGGCGAAGGTGTTTTCTCTGAACACAAGAAATACAAGGTAGAATCCCAGTACGATCATGATATCGCCAAGCGCTATCAGAATTGGCGGCACTGTGGACCACGAGAAACGATGGTCGAGTGCGGAGACAACAAAAATCGCGATGAATACTAACGCGGCGAAGGCCTGGATGATGTTCTGGCTCCGCTCCTGCTCGGCGCCCACGCCCGCTTTTACCCGCCGCTCGAGGAGTTTCGGATCATTTTTCATCAGGTAGAGAGTGACCGCGAGCGTGCACGCGAAAAAAACCACGACAACAACCCACGCCTGCCAGTAGTCGAGCGTCCACGCGGGCAGGAAAATCATCAACCCCAGCATGACAAGAAGCTGCAGCATTCCAGCGAAAGCCTTGATGTTCAGTTGGCTCATCGCTCACGCCGCATGGCTTTTGTTTGAACGCGCCGATGGAGTTGGGCGCTTCGAATTGGCAACAGCGAGTTCGGCTTTGCGCGCGCGCCACCGGTCCAACATCGCCGGCAACTCGATCTGCATGAACTCGAAGAACGCGAGCGTCTCGGCAATCCGTCCGCCGGCGGGAGTGTCGCGTCCCACCACGTCGATTCCCTCGCGCAGGCTTCGCTCGCATCGGTCGAGCACCTGGTCCTTGCGGGCGATGGCTTCGTACCAGACCTCGCTATGCACGCGGTAATGTTCTCGTCGCGAGCCGGGCTTCGCCTCGCGACTGGCCAGGTTGACCTGAACCAGGTAGGAGACCGCGCCGGATATCGCAGCCGGACTGACATGCAGTAGCGCCGCCAATTCAGCCGCGGTAAGCCGCCCCGAATCGGTCGCCAGCAGCGCAGCAAACACGCGCGCCGGCATCCGCGGAAAGCCGGACTCGGTCAGCACCGACGCAAAGCGCTCGACGAACCCGGCGCGGGTTTTCTCTCGATTCACAAGTTTCACAATATCGTGAAAATAATGTATTTTGCTAAGCGCGTCAAGTCAGATCGAGGGAGTGGACGGGGTGCCGTGGACGCGGCAAGATTAACGATGCGAGCCCTCATGGACCGGGAGACAGAAACCAGTTCTGCGGAAGTCACGCCCGGCTTCGGCGGAGTGCGCGTCGTCGCGTTCGAAAGCCGGATGGCGGCCGAGGTCGCCACGATGATCGAGCGTCGCGGCGGCGTCGCGATAGTCGCGCCGGCAATGCGCGAAGTACCGCTCGAGGACAATCACGCGGCGCTGGATTTCGCCGACCGCCTGCTCGCCGGCAATTTCGACGCGGTCGTCTTCATGACTGGCGTCGGCACGCGCGCCCTGTTCGCCGCGATGGAAACACGGCATCAGCGGGCGTCGTTGGTCGCGGCACTCAGCGCGATCACAACCGTGGCGCGCGGGCCGAAACCGATTCGAGCGATGCGCGATCTCGGCTTCGAACCGTCGATCGTCGTGCCGGAGCCAAACACCTGGCGCGAAGTGCTGAGCGCACTCGCGGCGCGGGTCGAGCTCAAAGGTAAACGCGTCGCGATTCAGGAATACGGAGTCTCGAATCATGAGCTGACTGCCGGGTTCGAGGCGCGCGGCGCGCGCGTTACGATTGTCCCCGTTTATAGATGGACGCTGCCGGCAGATCGCGCGCCGCTGCGAGCGGCGTTGAAAGCGATCGCGGCGGGCGAGGCCGACGTCGCAATTTTTACGAGTTCGAACCAGGTCACGAACGTCATTCAGGTCGCGGACGCCGAGGGAATCTGCGACAAAGTCAAGCGCGGATTCTCGCGGATGGCGGTAGGCTCGATCGGGCCGGTTTGCTCGCAACAGATTCGCGCGTACGGACTTAGCGTGGACTTCGAGCCGGAGCATTCGAAGCTCGGCCACTTGGTTAAGGAGGCGGCGCAGGCAGCTTCGATTCTAATCGCCAAGCGCGCGAACGTGGATCGCATCGAAGCGAGCGCGCCACCGAATCCGCGCCGAGCAGAGATTTCGAAAGCGCCGCGCTCTCCGCTCGCCGAGCATCCGATGATGAAGGCGTGCCGGCGTGAGGCGACGCCTTACACTCCGATTTGGCTGATGCGCCAGGCGGGTCGCTACATGCCGGAGTATCGCCGCGTTCGCGAGCAGCACGATTTTCTCGAGATGTGCAAAAGGCCGGAACTGTCCGCCGAGGTAACGGTCACGGCGGTCGATCGGCTCAAGGTGGATGCGGCGATTATTTTCGCCGACATTTTGCTGCCGCTGATTTCGATGGAAGTCGGCCTGCATTTCGAAAAAGGCGACGGGCCGGTGATCGATCGCCCGATTCGCATCGAGGCTGACCTCGAGCGGATTCCAGCAGTCGATGTGTCGGCTCTCGGCTTCGTGGGCGACGCGATCAAACTGGTGCATCGCGCGATCGGCGCGACGACTCCGCTGATTGGATTTGCGGGCGCGCCGTTTACGCTCGCGTCGTATCTGATCGAAGGCGGCTCGTCGCGGCAATACCAGGCGACCAAGACTTTCATGTACACGCAGCCCGAGACGTGGCATCGCCTGATGGAGATGCTGGCGCGCGTCACGGCCGAGTATCTGAAGATGCAAATCGCGGCGGGCGCCGACATCGTGCAGATTTTCGACAGCTGGGTCGGCAGCCTCGGCCCGGACGACTACCAGCGCTTCGTGCTGCCGCATACCGCGTCGGTGATCGCGGCGATTCCCGTCGACGTGCCTGTGATCCATTTCGGTACGGTGACTGGAAATCTGCTCGAGCTGATGCGCGAGGCGGGCGGCGACGTGATCGGTCTGGATTGGCGCGTCGATCTGGCGGACGCGTGGGCGCGCCTCAACTACAGCGTCGCCGTGCAGGGCAATCTCGATCCGATCGCGCTGTTCGCGGACATTTCCGAGATCCGCACGCGCGCGCGGGCGATTCTCGAACAGGCGGGCGGGCGTCCCGGACACATTTTCAATCTCGGCCACGGGATCCTTCCCGAGACGCCGGTCGATCACGTGATTGCGCTGATCGATGCGGTTCACGAGATGAGCGCGCGCTGAAGCGATGTCCGCGAGGGCAAAATGCGACGCGGTGCTGATGATCGGTTTCGGCGGGCCGACGCGCGCCGACGAGGTGCGGCCGTTCCTCGACAGTGTTTTGCGCGGCCGCCCGATTCCGCGCGAGCGCTACGAGGAAGTCGTGCATCACTACGACGTTCTCGGCGGGCGCTCGCCCTACAGCGATCTCACGATGCGGCAGGCGGCTGCTCTGCGCGCGGAGCTAGCGAAAAGAAACGCGAGCGTGCTGGTCGCGGTCGGGATGCGCAACTGGGAACCTTACGTCGCCGACTCGATGCGTATGCTCGCCGACAGCGGAGCGCGGCGCGTGCTCGGATTCATCATGGCGGCGCATCGCAGCGAAGCGAGCTTCGAGCGCTACCAGGCAACCGTCAACGACGCGCGCGCTCAGTTGGGCGAAGCTGCGCCCGAGGTTGTTTATCCGCAGGCGTGGCACGATCATCCGCTGTTCGTTGCGGCGGTCTCGTCGCGTGCGCGCGAGGCGTTCGCGCGCTTGGAGTTTCCTGAACGATCGCGGGCACGGCTGGTTTTTACGGCGCACAGTATTCCGCTCGCGATGGCGCAGGCTGGACCGTACGTCGAGCAACTTACACAGTCGGCGCGGATGGTCGCGGCAGAACTTGGGATCGACACGTGGCAATTCGCATATCAGAGCCGCAGCGGCAGTCCGCGCGAGCCGTGGCTCGAACCCGATATCAAGCAAACGCTTCGCAGTCTCGACGCGAAGACGGCAGTCGTGGTGCCAATCGGATTCCTGTGCGATCACGTCGAGGTGCTGTACGATCTCGATATCGAAGTGGCGAATGTCGCGCGTGATGCGGGAGTCAGGATGGAACGCGCGCCGACAGTCGGGGACCATCCGCTGTTCATCGAGATGATGGCGTCGATCGCGGCGGCGCACGTGCACTAATCGACTCGAGGGAGACCTCAAACGGGCACCGACCCACATATCAAGCGAGTTGCGGTAATCGGCGGCGGAATCACCGGCCTTGCGGCGGCGTATCGGCTGCGCGAGCTGGCGGCGGCGCGGGAGTTCCCGCTCGAAGTGGAACTGCTAGAGCGCGGCGCGCGATGCGGTGGAGCGCTGGAGACGATTCGACGCGACGGATTCGTAATCGAGACGGGCGCAGATTCGTTCCTGTCGGAAAAAGTCGCAGCCGCCGAGCTGGCGCGGCGACTTGGTATCGGCGCAGAGCTGATTCCGACTCGCGAGATCTATCGCAAGACGTACGTGGTACGGGCCGGGCGGCTGGTCGAGATTCCGGCGGGGTTCTCGCTGCTGGCGCCGGCGCATCTCGGGCCGGTTTTCCGAAGCCCGCTTTTTTCGCCGCTTGGAAAAATGCGGATCGCGATCGAACCGTTCATCCCCGCTCGCACGAGCGACAACGACGAGAGCCTGGAATCATTCGTGACGCGCCGGCTGGGACGCGAGGTGCTCGAGCGCGTTGCGCAGGCGCTCGCCGGCGGTATCTACACCGCGGATCCGAAACGTCTCAGCATGGCGGCGACGATGCCGCGCTTTGTCGAGATGGAACGGCGCCACGGCAGCGTCATCAAGGGAATGCGCGCGGCGGAAAATGCGCGGGCCTCGAAGAGTTCTGACGTGAGCGGCGCGCGATGGAGCCTGTTCCAGAGTTTCCGAAACGGAATGGCGACGCTGCCCGAGACGCTCACGGCACGGCTCGCCCCGTCGATTCGCAAGGGCTCGGAAGTTGTCGCAATGTCGCGAAGTGCGGACGTATGGCGCCTTGCGCTCGCAAGCGGCGACTCGATCGAAGCCGACGCGGTGATCTGTGCGGCACCGGCGTACGCGGCCTCGCGAATCATGGCGCCGCTTGCGCCGGCTGCAGCGAAGATGCTCGGCGAGATCAGCTATGCGTCGGCGGCGACGGTCAACCTTACTTTTCATGAGAGCGACCTCGAGGGGCCGCCGCGAGCGTTCGGCTTCGTGGTGCCGTCAATCGAGCGGCGGCGAATAATCGCGGGCAGCTTTTCCAGCTTCAAGTTCGAAGGACGCGCGCCGGCCGGCGAACTCCTGGCGCGTGCGTTCGTCGGCGGCGAGATGAGCCGCGAAATGATGAGTCTCAGCGACGACGAGATGGTCGCCGCCGTGCGCGAAGAGTTCCGCACGTTGCTGGGAGTGAGGGCGACGCCAGGATTCGCGGAAGTCCGCCGATGGCCCGACTCGATGCCGCAATACGACGTCGGGCATCTGGCGCGGGTCGCGGAGATCGAGCGCGTCGTCGCCGAGATTCCGTCGTTTGCACTCGCGGGCGCGGCTTATCGCGGCGTCGGGATTCCCGATTGCGTGCGCAGCGGCGAAGATGCGGTGGATGCGATCTTCGCAAAACTTTCGCCGCTGAAGTAAGATCCCGACGACGGACGAAAACCATGAGCACAACCGAGGCTCTCGTGGTCAGCAGCGCGGCGCAGTGGCCGCGAGTTATCGCGCACGCCGATATGGACGCGTTCTACGCGTCGGTCGAAGTGCTCGACAATCCCGCTCTGCGCGGCCTGCCGGTGATCGTCGGTGGGAGCAGCGCGCGCGGCGTCGTCACGTCGGCGTCGTACGAAGCGCGCAAGTTCGGCGTGCGCTCCGCAATGCCGACGGCGCAGGCGCACAAGCTGTGTCCGCAGGCGATTTTCGTCCCCGGCAGGATGAGTCGCTACATGGAGATCTCGCGAGTGGTTCGTCGCGTGTTCGAGAGTTTCAGTCCGGTCGTCGAACCGCTCTCGCTCGACGAGGCGTTTATCGATCTGACCGGCACCGAGCGGCTACTCGGGACCGCCGATGGATGCGGCGCGCGATCTCAAGCGCCGGATGTTCGAGGAAACCGGACTGGTCGTGTCCGTGGGTGTCGCGCCGACCAAGATGGCGGCGAAAATTCTGAGCGACATGTCGAAGCCCGACGGATTGCTGATGGTCGGGCCTGAAAAATTGCGCGAGTTCCTGACCCCGCTGCCGGTCGAAAGGCTGTGGGGTGTGGGACGCGTGACCCTCGCGCGGATGCATGATTGCGGAATCAAGACGGTCGGCGATCTGGCGCGGCGCGACCCGGCGGAATTGAAGAGCATGTTTGGCTCGATGGGACCGCATCTGCATGAACTGGCCTCGGGCAACGACACGCGATCGGTCGTCGCCGACTGGCAGCGCAAGTCGTACGGCGAGGAAAACACTTTCGCGCATGACCTGGCACTCGACTCCACTGAATTGCGGCGCGTGCTGGTCGCGCATGGCGACGCGATCGCGCGCCGGCTGCGCGCTGATGGCGTGCGCGCCCGGACGGTGACGCTCAAGCTGAAACTGGCGCGTCCTCTAGGCGGCGGGCGTTATCCACTTATCACTCGCAGCTTCTCGCTGGAGCGCACGACCAACGATGGGCCGGAAATCTCGCGTATCGCGACGCAGTTGCTGTCGAAGGTTGACGGGAAAGACAAGATTCGCCTGGCCGGCATCCAGATGCATCATCTGGAACGCGTCGACACCGCGCAGCTCGGTCTGTTCGAATCGGCCCCAGCGGAGGATCGCAAGCGCGACCGGTTGAATCGCGCGCTCGATTCGGTGGCGAAGAAGTTCGGCGACGAAGCGGTGACGCGCGGCCTCGCACGCGCAGAACGCGCCGCGCCGTCCCGACGAATCAAATGATTCGAGCGTCAGTGACGGTTTCGCGATCTGGTTTCAGGCATCCCCGTTGGCAGGCCGTCGATACTGCGCAGGTTGTGGGTCTGCCAGTACTTCTCTTTTCCGTCCTCGCCGTGTTTAAGCCAGTACTTTTCGAGCGTGTCGCGCCCAGTCATCTCGCGCATTCGGGGCACCGCGTAGCCGCATGAGGTCATCGCCGACTCGACACGAATCTCCATCACCTGCCGCACTCCGGGAAGCTTTGGGAATTTCGCAATCAGCTCGGGCCAGCGCTCGTCACTCGGATGAATCACGACGCCGCGCCCGTAAATGCGCGCGATTTCCGGGTTCCTGTCGAACGAGCAGAACATGAGCGTGATGCGTCCGTCGTGGAGAAGATGCGCAGCAGTTTCGTTGCCGCTGCCGGTGAGGTCCAGGTAAGCGACGCGCTTTTCATCCAGCACCCGGAAGGTGTCCATGCCCTTGGGCGAGAGGTTGATGCGGCTTCCCGGCGCCGCGGTGGCGACGAAAAAGACCGGCTGCGCGCAGATGAATTCCGTCAGTTCGGGAGTCAGCTGATCGAAGAATTTGGACATGGCGGCTATACCCTGCTTGCAAAGATTGCTTAACTATAGTTAATATCTTGCCTGATGCAAGCAGTTGGACGCGATCCTATCTTCCGCGCGATCGAAGCGATGACCGCGCTGGCCGAAATCTTCGGACGCCGGCGCGAGGCGCTGGCGCGTGACGCCGGGATCACGATCGAGCAGTGGCGCGTGCTCGAGGAAATCTCGACCGACCATTTTATTCCGTCGATGTTTGCTCGCAGCCGCGACAGCTCGGCGGCGGCGGTGTCCAAAATATTGCGCCAGCTGCTCGACGCCGGGCTGGTCTCGGCCGCGATTGGGCGGGCTGACCGCAGGAACCGAAGTTACAAGCTGACGGCAAAGGGAACGCGCACGCTGGGAGAGCTGCGGGCGTCGCGCCAGGCGGCGATCGAGGCGATCTGGACGGGATTCTCGCGCGACGAGCTGGTTTCATTCAGCGAGTTCGCGATCAAGCTGTCCGATCGGATCGAACGTTACTCGCGCGGTAAAAATGGGCGGGCGGCTGCGGTTTGAGGTATCGAGGTTTCGCAATAAAGTTGTTACGCCGCCGACGCGGCGGGAGTTGAAAACGCAATGGCCGCAAAAACTCTGTTCGAAAAAATCTGGGAAGACCACGTCGTCCGCGAAAAGCAGCACGAGCCCTCCCTCCTTTACATCGACTTGCACCTGGTTCACGAAGTCACGTCGCCGCAGGCGTTCGAGGGACTTCGGCGCTCCGGACGCAAAGTCCGCGCACCGCATCGGACGTACGCCACGCAGGATCACAATGTGCCGACGACCGATCGCAGCAAGCCGATTACCGATCCCGATTCGAAACTGCAAATCGAGACGCTCCGCGGCAACTGCGCGGAGTTCGGACTCAAGCTGTTCGATATCGGCTCGCGCGAGCAGGGAATCGTGCACGTCATCGGGCCGGAGCTCGGTCTGACGCAGCCCGGCATGACGATCGTTTGCGGCGACAGCCACACCGCAACGCACGGCGCGTTCGGCGCGCTGGCGTTTGGGATCGGCACCAGCGAAGTCGAGCACGTGCTGGCGACACAATGCCTCTGGGAACAGCGGCCGCAGACGTTTGAGATTCGCGTCGATGGAAAGCTCGGCACCGGAGTCGGCGCCAAGGATTTAATCCTCGGCATCATCGGCAGAATCAAAACTAACGGCGCGACCGGCCACGTGATCGAGTACCGCGGCTCGGCTGTCGAGGCATTGTCGATGGAAGAGCGCATGACAGTTTGCAACATGTCGATCGAAGGCGGTGCACGCGCCGGGATGGTCGCAGCGGACAAGACCACCGTCGACTATCTGCGCAGCCGTCGTTACATCCCGACCGGCAAGGAGTTCGACGAACTCGCCAAACGATGGCTCACGTATCGCACCGACGACGGCGCGAAGTTCGATCGCAGCGTGGTGTTCGACGCAGCGACGTTCGCGCCGCAGGTGACGTGGGGCACGAATCCCGGGATGGTCACCGACGTCCGCGGAAGCGTGCCGAATCCGGCCGAGATCGGCGACAAGGAACAGCGCGAGACCGTCGAGCGGGCGCTCACCTACATGGCGCTGCGGCCGGGCACGAAAATCGAGGACATCCAGATCGATCGGGTGTTTATCGGATCGTGTACGAACTCGCGCCTGAGCGATCTCAAGTCTGCCGCCGGTATCGTCAAGGGCCGCAAAGTTGCATCCACGGTGCACGCGATGGTCGTGCCGGGTTCGCAGGAGGTCAAGGCCGAGGCGGAGAGTCTCGGGCTCGACCGAATTTTCACCGAAGCCGGCTTCGAGTGGCGCGAATCGGGATGCAGCATGTGCCTGGCGATGAACCCCGACGTGCTGCAACCGGGCGAGCGATGCGCCAGCACGTCGAATCGCAACTTCGAAGGGCGTCAGGGCAAGGGCGGACGCACGCACCTGGTGAGTCCCGCGATGGCGGCGGCGGCGGCGATCGCAGGTCACTTCGTCGACGTGCGCGAATGGCAGGGGTGACCCCTGCATCCAGTATAAATTCCTGGGAGAGAAACATGCAGAAGTTTAAAAATTTCACCGGGATGGTCGCGCCGCTCGATCGCGCCAACGTCGATACCGATCAGATCATCCCAAAGCAGTTTCTGAAGGCTGTGGTGCGCACCGGCCTTAAAGCCGGTCTGTTCATCGACTGGCGGCGCAATCCCGACGGCAGCGAGAACAAGGATTTCGTGTTGAATAAGCCGCGCTACCAGGGCGCGTCGATCCTGGTCGCGCGCAACAACTTCGGCTGCGGCAGTTCGCGCGAGCATGCGGTGTGGGCGCTCGACGACGCAGGTTTTCGCGCCGCGATCGCGCCGGAGTTCGCCGATATCTTTCACAACAACTGTCTGAAGAACGGTTTTCTTCCGATCACGCTGAAGGCCGACGAGGTCGAACATATTTTTCGCGCGACCGGCGACTACGAGGCATACCGGCTCACGATCGATCTCGAAAAGCAGACGGTGTCCGACGACTTCGGTTGGTCGGCGCATTTCGATATCGAACCGCATCAAAAGAAGTGCCTGCTCGAGGGTCTCGACGATATCGCGCTGACGCTCGCGCACGAGGATCGAATTCGCGAGTACGAGAAGACGCATCCGCTGCCGCATCGCTTCGAATAGATGGCCCGCGCGCAAAGCTGGCGCAGCTGCCGTCGCAAGTGGAGACTCATCGGAGGTGCCACTCACATGAAAGCGATCCTTTCGATGACAATCGTCGCGCTGTTCTCGACCGCTCTCGCCGGATGCTGGGTCTATTCGAGACAGACGGGAGACCCCGATCCCGGCTGCCAGAAGACCACCTACGGCATCGCGATAGCCACGACCAGCACCGAGCACTGCGATACTCCCGCGGATGCCACGCCTCCTCCACCATCGTATCCCCCGCCGATACCCAGGCCCTCGACGATGTGATCTCCGCGCCGATGCGGTAAATCGCACTCGTGATTCTGCCTACGACAATCACCGCGGGCGCCGAGCATGATCGCATGCGGTTGGACGTGTTCGTCTCGCTACGCCTGGCGCCGGAATATTCGCGCTCGCAAGTGGCGCGGATGATCAAAGCGGCATTGGTTACTGTCAACGGCGCAGCCGCGCGCGCGTCGAGCGCGGTTAGAACGGGGGATCGCATCGACGTCGCCGCATCGCCTGCCGGACAGCCTTACGATCCTTCAAATCGCATGGAAGATGACGCGCCCGAGATTTCGGTGATTTTTGCCGACGACGAAATAATCGTAGTCAACAAACCCGCCGGCATGACTGTGCATCCCGCGCCCGGGCATCCCAATGGCACGCTCGTCGACGCTCTGCTCGCGCGATTTCCGGAGCTTGCCGCAATGGCTGAGCCCGACGGCGTGCTGCGCCCCGGCATCGTGCATCGCCTCGACAAAGACACGTCGGGCGTGATGGTCGTGGCGCGCACACCGTTTTCGCGCACCGCGCTTTCGCGACAGTTCAAGGATCGCCGCGTCACGAAAACTTATCTCGCGATCGTTAAGGGCATCGTCGCGCGCGATCGGCTGACTGTGGAGCGTCCCGTCGGGCGTCATCCTGTGGAGCGCAAGCGGATGTCGGTGCGGTCGCATGCCCCGCGCGACGCGGTCAGCCATCTGATGGTGCTGGCGCGATTCGATCCCGCGGACTCCGACGATGCCGGCGCGTCGCTGGTGCGGGTGAAGCCCGACACCGGCAGGATGCATCAGATTCGGGTGCATCTCGCGTCGATCGGTCATCCCTGCCTGGGCGATCCTCTGTACGGCGGCAAGGCTGCACCCGGTGGATTCTTTCAACGACAGGCGCTTCATGCGCTGGCGCTTTCGATCACGCATCCCAGAACCTGCAAGCAACTCGAATTTGTAGCGCCGCTGCCGATCGATTTCGTCGAATTTCTGACGCGCAAGATGTTCGCGGCAGACGCGCGCGAGCTCCGCCGATGGATCGAACTTACCTGAACCCCGTTGACATCGAGCCTATGCTTGGGTAGCGTTTTGGTTGAGCTTCCGCACTGAGGACGCTGAAACGGGTGGGTGGCTTAATAGTCCCGTTTCCCTGCGGTCCGTAATTCCGAACTCGACTCAAGGCGTTAGTTGTTCCGAATCCCGACCGCTTGAGCACTCAAGAATCTATGATGGTATCTCCTGTCGATGGAGGCCATTCGAATAAAACGTCCATAACCTGCGGCGCACGCGTTTAGTCGCGATGACCTGCAGCAATAAAGAAAGATGATGGAGTCCAGGTTGCGGGGAAGGCATATGGGCAAGGGCAGACACGTTGCGAAGAACGACGAGGGCCGTTTTGACGACCCGCGTTCATCCAACGGAACACCACGACAGGTAAATCTCGATAGCAATCCGAATCTTCCGCCACCGGCGCCGGTGATCAGCGACGAAGGGGTGCTCAACCTCAAGTCGCTCAAGCGCGCGAAGATTACGGAATTGGCGCAGATGGCGCGCGACTTCAATGTCGACGGCGCCACCAACATGCGCAAGCAGGAGATGATTTTCGCAGTCCTGCAGGCGCAAGCCGCCAAGAACGGCTCGATCCTCGGCGAAGGCGTGCTCGAAATCCTGCCCGACGGCTTCGGCTTCCTGCGCGCGCCGGACTACAACTACCTGCCCGGTCCCGACGACATTTATATTTCGCCGAGCCAGATTCGCAAATTCAATCTGCGCACCGGCGACGTTGTTTCAGGATTAATTCGGCCGCCCAAAGAAGGCGAGCGCTACTTCGCCCTGCTCAAGGTTGAGTCGATCAACTACGAAGACCCTGAAAAGGCGCGCGACAAGATCCTGTTCGACAACCTGACCCCGCTCTATCCCGAGGAGCGCATCAAGCTCGAATACAATCACGAGGACTTGACCACCCGCATCATCGATCTGGTCGCGCCTATCGGCAAAGGCCAGCGCGGACTTATCGTCGCGGCGCCGTTCACCGGCAAGACCATGATGCTGCAGGCGATCGCCAAGGCGATCGCTCACAATCATCCCGAGATCGTGCTGATCGTGCTGCTGGTCGACGAGCGGCCCGAAGAAGTCACCGACATGCTGCGCTCGGTGCAGGGCGAGGTCGTCAGCTCGACCTTCGACGAGCCGGCGACGCGTCACGTGCAGGTGGCCGAGATGGTAATCGAAAAAGCGCGGCGGCTGGTCGAGCACGGACGCGACGTCGTCATCCTGCTCGATTCGATCACGCGGCTGGCGCGCGCGTACAACACCGTGGTGCCGCCGTCGGGCAAGATCCTGTCAGGCGGCGTCGATTCCAACGCGCTGCACAAGCCCAAGAAATTTTTCGGCGCCGCGCGCAACACCGAAGACGGCGGCAGCCTGACGATTATCGCCACCGCGCTGGTCGATACCGGCAGCCGCATGGACGAAGTTATTTTCGAAGAGTTCAAGGGCACCGGCAATCAGCAGATCGCGCTCGACCGCCGCCTGCTCGAGAAGCGCATCTTCCCGACCATCGACATCCAGCGCTCCTCGACACGCAAGGAAGAGTTGCTGCTGCCGCGCGCCACGCTCAATCGCGTGTGGATCCTGCGCAAGCTGCTGACGCAGCTCAACGCAGTCGAAGCGATGGAATTCCTCATCGACAAGATGGACAAGACCAAGACCAACGAGGAATTCCTCGAATCGATGAACGCGTAGTTGGTGGCTGACCAGTGGGGCCGGCAATAGTGGGGCGGGCCGCCGTGCCCGCCTACCTATGAATGGCTCATCTCACTTCTACCTCAGGCGCCTGCCCCATTACCGCGAGCGCGACGCTATCTATTTCGTCACTTGGCGGCTTACCGCAGGCACAGAATTATCACCGCCGGAGCGCGATTTGATCGCGGCGGAACTGCATCATAGGCACGAGCAACGCTACGAGCTCTACGCCTATGTGGTCATGAACGACCATGTGCACGTCCTGCTGAGAATCCTGGATGAAGAGCCTCTTGAGAAGATTATTCACTCCTGGAAGTCGTTCGGCGCATACGATTCAGCGGCGGCATGGGCGCCATGGGCGAGTCTGGCAAGACGAGTATTTCGATCGGATTGTCCGGGATGAAAAGGAGCTGGAACAAAAATTCGACTATATCCTGGGGAATCCGTGGACGCGGTGGCCCGAACTTAACAAGTATCGGTGGGTATGGCCCAGAGATTAGGTAGGCGCGTGAGCGAATAGCGGCGGGCACGGCGGCCCGCCCCACTACAAAAACTGAAACACCTATTCCAGTGGGGCGGGCCGCCGTGCCCGCCATCGACGCTCGCCGCGGCACGCGATGACTTTTCCCCGGCTAGAGGCGTATAACTTGCCGCGTGAGCAACCTGGGAAGCCGCCACTTCGCGGCGCTCGCCTTCGTCGGTTGGTTTTTGATGATTCCGCCCGATTCCACCAAGGTCCTTCATTCGGTTGATTCGGAGGCTCCGCTTTCGCACTGGATTACGGTCGCCAATTTCCCGACTTCGGAGAGTTGCGAAAAGGCGCTGGCAGAGCTTCAGGACAAGAACCAGGACCCGGTCGAGCTCGACACCACGGGCAAACTCCGGCGTTTTCAGAAACGGCAGCCCCCCGACCCTGCGTTGGGAAAAGCGCGCGCGATCAATGCCGGCTGCGTCGCAAGTGACGATTGGCGGCTGAAGGGAAAATGAACAAAGGCATGACGCTTTCTTAGAGCCGCGCGGCCTGATAATACTTCCAGTTTGCCCCATCGCGGGCCAAGAGGCAGGAACAAAATTCTATGACTGAAATCAGCATGAAGCAGCTTCTGGAGGCCGGCGTTCACTTCGGCCATCAGACCAGCCGCTGGAACCCGAAGATGAAGCAGTACATCTTCGGCGCCCGCAACGGTATTTACATTATCGATCTTCAGCAGACCGTGAAGATGTTTCGCGCGACCTACGACTTCGCGCGCGACCTCGCCGCCGCCGGCGGCACGATGCTGTTCGTCGGCACCAAGAAGCAGGCCCAGGACATTGTCAAGGAAGAGGCCGAGCGATGCGGGATGTTCTACGTCAACAACCGCTGGCTGGGCGGGATGCTCACCAACTTCCAGACCATCCGCGCCTCGATCGACCGTCTCAAGAAGCTCGAAGAAGTCATGGCCGATCCTGAAATGATTCGCGCGCTCACCAAAAAAGAGATGAGCGACAACGCGCGCGAGCACGAGAAGCTGATGGCGACGCTCGCCGGCATCAAGAACATGCGCAAGCTCCCGGACGCGCTCTGGGTGATCGATACCAAGAAGGAAGATATCGCAGTGGCGGAGGCTAACCGCCTTGGTATCCCGGTCGCCGCGGTGGTCGATACCAACTGCGACCCCGACCTGATCGCGTACCGAATTCCGGGCAACGACGACGCTATCCGCGCGATCAAGCTGTTCACCGCTGCCGTCGCCGACGCGATTATCGAAGGCAAGCAGATTGCCGAGGAACGCGCCAAGGGGCAGCAGGATATTCGCGCGGACGCTGGCGCCGCAGCAGACAGTGGATCATCGGCGCCCGATTCTCCAAGCGCGGTCTAGTCGATAATCTCGAATTCTGTATCAAACGGAGCCGGTCACTGTGGGCCGTCGCTTGCAGTAGCGCGACCGGCCAAGAATACTAGCTCAACTCAGGAATTGTCATGGAACTAAGCGCGAACCAGGTTAAAGAACTGCGCGAGAAGACCGGCGCCGGCATCATGGATTGCAAGCGCGCGTTGGCCGAAGCTGCCGGCGATCTCGAAAAGGCCGTTGTATGGCTGCGCGAGAAGGGAATCGCCGCGGCTGCCGGACGCGCCGGCCGGGTTGCATCCGAAGGATCGGTCGGTTCGTATATTCATGCAGGCGGTAAGCTGGGCGTGCTGATCGAAGTTAATTGTGAGACCGATTTCTGCGCCAAGTCGGAAGCGTTCCAGGCACTGGTGAAGGAACTTGCGATGCAGGTTGCTGCCGCGAATCCGCGCGTCGTGCGGCGCGAGGAACTGTCGCCGGCCGTTATCGAGCAAGAGCGGCAAATCTACGCGTCGCAGGCCGAGGGCAAGCCGCCCGCCGTCGTGGCGAAGATCGTCGACGGCAAGATCGAGAAATTTTACAAGGAAGCGTGCCTGCTCGAGCAGGCTTACGTCCGCGATCCCAACAAGACTGTAAACGACCTGCTTGGCGAGGCCACCATCCAGATGCGTGAGAAGATCGACGTGCGCCGTTTCGTGCGTTACCAGTTGGGCGAAGCGATGGACGCCAAGGCTGTGCCGGCGTAGGCCTGTCAGTGCGATTGTTCCCCTTCCCTCAATGAAGGGGTTAAGGGGTTACGTTGAGTCATCGGGAGCTGTTTCGGATGTATCGCGGGAGCATCCAGAAAGATGGCTGAAGTCCAAACCGCTTCAGATTGCAAGCCGCGCTTCGGCCGTATCCTGCTCAAATTATCCGGCGAGGCGCTCGCTCCCGCGCAGGGGTCGGGACTCGATCTCGACGCGCTGGCCGAGATTGCACTGGAAATCAAGGAAGTCGCGTCGCTCGGCGTTCAGCTCGCGATGGTAATCGGCGCCGGCAACTACATTCGTGGCAGCGACTACGAGTCGCGCGGGATGGATCGCTCGACCGCCGACCAAATGGGGATGCTGGCGACCGTTATCAACGCGCTCGCGCTGCAAAACGCGCTCGAGCATGTGGGCGTCGTCACTCGCGTGCTGTCGGCCATCGAGATGCAGGCGCTGTGCGAGCCTTACATCCGCCGTCGCGCGGTGCGCCATCTCGAAAAGGGCCGCGTCATCATATTTGCCGCCGGCACCGGCAATCCCTATTTCACCACCGACACGGCGGCCAGCCTGCGCGCGATGGAAATCGGCGCGGAGGTGATCCTCAAGGCGAGCCATACGGTGGACGGCGTTTACGACCGCGATCCGATGCGCGAGCAGGGGGCCAAGCGCTTCGACCGGCTCACTTATATCGAGGTGCTGCAGAAAAACCTGAAGGTGATGGACTCGACGGCCATCTCGATGTGCATGGATAATCACCTGCCGATCATCGTGTTCAATTTGCGCAAAGCGGGTAATATAAGAAGGGCTGTAATGGGCGAGCAAATCGGGACCCGAGTGGAGAGCGCACCGTGAGCATGCTTACGGACACAATCGAAGAAGCGCGCAAGGAAATGGAAAAGACCGTCGAGGCCTTTCGCCACGAACTCACCCGAGTCCGCACCGGCCGCGCCTCAACCGGGCTGGTCGAAAATCTCCAGGTAAACTACTACGGCTCCAAGACGCCGCTGCGACAGTTGGCAGGACTGGCCGCGCCGGAACCGCGCTTGATCGTGATAACGCCGTACGACAAGGGCGCGATGCACGATATCGAAAAAGCGATCCAGACTTCCGACCTAGGCCTGACGCCGATGAACGACGGCAAGATAATCCGGATTCCGATTCCCGAGCTGACCGAGGAGCGCCGCAAGGACCTGGTCAAGCACGTGCGCAAAATTGGCGAGGAATTCCGCGTCGGTATCCGCAACCATCGCCGCGACGCCAACGACATGCTCAAGGAACTGCACAAGGAAAAGCAGGCCACCGAGGACGAGATGCGCGCCGGCGAAACCAAGGTGCAGAATTACACGACCGAGTTCATCGAAAAAATCGACAAAGTACTGGCCGCCAAAGAAGCGGAAATCATGGAGGTATGAGCTCGCCTGTCAAATCGTCTGAGCGGCGCGACCTTCGGTGAAGCCTGAATCTCAAGTGCCCATCTCATTACCACTGAGCGATTTCCCGAACTTGTCCTTGGATCCATCGCGGATGCCGCGTCATGTGGCGATCGTCATGGACGGCAACGGCCGCTGGGCAAATAGGCGTGGGCTGTCGCGCCACGAAGGCCATCGCCGCGGCAAGGATTCGGTGCGCTCCGTGGTCGATGCGGCGCGCGAGCTCGGCATCCCGTACCTGACGCTGTACGCATTCTCGAGCGAGAACTGGGGCCGGCCGACCACCGAAGTCAGCTTCCTGATGCAGCTGTTCCATCGCTATCTCATCACCGAGACCAAGCGCCTGATGAAACGTGACATCCGCGTGGTGGCTCTGGGAGACACCGAGCGCCTGCCGCCGCGAGTGCGCGAGGCATTGGCGCAGACGGTCGCGGCAACGCGGGAAAATCGCGGGATGACGGTAGCGCTCGCGCTGTCGTACGGCGGACGCCAGGATATCGTCAACGCAACGCGATCGATCGCGCGCGCAGTGGCGGACGGCTCAATCTCGCCCGACCAAATCGACGAGCAACTGGTGGCGCGCGAACTGACTACTACTGGGCTTCCCGATCCCGACCTGCTGATTCGAACCTCGGGAGAACTGCGAGTATCCAACTTTTTTCTGTTCCAGCTCGCCTACACCGAACTCTATTTCACCGACACTCTGTGGCCCGATTTCCGCGAGCGCGAGTTCCTGAGCGCGATCGCCGCCTTCCAGCTTCGCGAGCGCCGCTTCGGCGCGATCTCGAACGGCTCCGACACCCGTCTGCGTGCTCAGAACTAGGCTCCTGACAGCCGCGGTGCTGCTGCCCGCGGTGGGAGCGCTGGTACTTTACGCGCCCGGCTGGTTCTTCACGATTTTCATCGCGATCGTCGGCATCTGGGGATTTTACGAAGTCGCCGAGATGACCGGCGCGATGCACCTAGTCGCGATACCGCTGTTCGCGGTGGTTGGCGGCGTGCCGTTGTTCGGACTTCTCTACGGCGGCGACCTGGGCGTCGTCGGATGGCTGGTGCCGCTGATCGTGATCCTCATGATGCTGGGGCTGGTCATGCGAGTGGCAGCCGCCGGTGTCCCGGGTGCATTCAGAGGCCCTCGACTCGTCTTCATCGGCGCTGCCTACGTTGGTTTTCTGTTCCCGTATTTCGCGCTGCTCCGCAATCGTCCAGGCGGCGCCGGAATGCTGCTGATGGTCATCTTGTTGGCGGTCGTGAGCGACAGCGGCGCGTACTTCGTCGGGCGATATATGGGCAAGACCAAGCTCGCGCCCAGCGTCAGCCCGAACAAGACGGTCGAAGGCGCCGTGGGCGGCTTGATCGCCACGATGCTAGCCGGTCTGGTGCTGTTTGACCTCCGCGGCGGGACGTGGCATGTGGCCCCTGCCCTGCTATTCTCGGCTATGATTTCCATCCTCGCGCAGCTGGGCGATCTGGCCGGTTCGGCCTTGAAGCGCGCCGCAGGCGTCAAGGATTCAGGCTGGATTTTTCCTGGGCATGGCGGCCTGCTCGATCGAACTTGTTCACTGGTCTTCGCGGTGTTTTTCGCCTACTATTGGTTCCGATGATGCGGCTTTCCACGGCCGCATTTTCACGCTTGGGTACTGGCCGCAAAGAGGGACCTCCGGTGGGAACTAAATGATAACATCGATTCTGTACGCAGCTCTGGTCTTCGCCGTCTTGGTGATCGTACACGAGGCGGGCCATTTCGCGATGGCGAAGAAAGTGGGAGTCCGCGTGCTGCGATTCTCGATCGGCTATCCCCCAAAATTATTTGGATTCCGTCGCGGCGAGACCGAGTACTCGGTCGGCGCCACCCCATTCGGCGGCTACGTCCGGATGCTTGGCGACGAAGTCGGCGAAGAGCCCAAGCCCGAAGAGCTCACGATGTATCTTCACGAGGTCGGACTCGATCTGATTGCGGCCGCGCGCGAGCGCGGCTCCGTTCAGGTGGGCTCCGGATTCGACAACGACCTGCGCGCGATTGCAGAACGCCTGACCGAGTCGGGCGCCGGCGCTGCGCAAACAGTCCTCGGGCGCGAGATCAAACCCGACGAGGCACTCCTGATCAATGAAGTTCGCAGTCATCCCAAAGTCGACGACGCGATCAAATCGCTGGCGGAACGTCCGCCCGCGTCGCTGGTCGAGGCCTATTGCAAGCGTGCGTTCCCGACGCAGTCGCTCGGCAAGCGCGTTCTGATCGTACTGGCGGGACCGGTGGCCAATATTGTCTTCGCGCCGATTCTGCTCGCGCTCGTTTTCATGACCGGCGTGCCGCAGTTGCTGCCGGTTGTCGGCAAAACCACACCAGATCTCCCGGCGGCCAAGGCTGGACTTCGCACCGGCGACAAGATCCTCGCGGTTAATGGCCAGCCGATGGAAACGTGGGCCGATTTCTCCAGGACGGTGAAGGCGGGAGACGGCTCACCGGTCACGCTCGACATCGTTCGCACGGAAAACGGTCCGCAGGTGCGCAACAAGATCATCATCAAGCCCACCCGGCTCGATCAGAAGACCATTTATGGCACTAACGCGACCACCTGGGTGATCGGGGTACAGCCGCGCGGTGACGAGATAACCAAACGCTACGGTCCGCTCGGCGCCGTCAAAGAGGCTGGAGAGACTTCGGTCGAGATGACGGTGCAGATGGTGGTGGGAATCGCCAGCATCTTCAGCGGCAGTACGCCCGTGCGCGACGCGCTCGGCGGGCCAATCATGATCGCGCAGATGGCTGGCAAAGAGGCGCATGCGGGGCTCGCGAACCTCGCGATGTTCACCGTGATGCTGAGCCTCGAGCTCGGCATCATAAATCTGCTGCCGGTGCCGCTGCTAGACGGAGGACACTTGCTGTTCTTCGTCTTCGAAGGAATTAAAGGCAAGCCGCTCGAACTTCGCTACCGCGAGGCGATGCTCCAGGTGGGACTATTTTTGCTCGTGGCGCTGATGGCGTTTGTAATCTTCAATGACATCTCGCGTATTGTGCAGGGTTAATCGGCTGCTCGAAAATGCGGCCGCGTCGCGCCCGGTCCTGGGACTCGATACCTCCACATCAATCGCCAGCCTCGCTTTGATTGCCGGCGGCAAGATCGCCGCATCGGTGGCGCATCCGGTCACCTCACATGGCTCCGAATTACCCGCCGCTGTCGATGAACTCCTTGGCGCGGCGGGACTTGCGATTAACGATGTGGCCGCAATCGCGGTCGGAACGGGGCCGGGATCGTTCACCGGACTGCGCATCGGGCTGAGCTACGCCAAGGGAATCGCGATGGCGTCGGGATGCGCGCTCATCGGCGTCCCCAGTTTCGACGCGATGGCGTTAGCGGCGCTCGAGCGCAACAATATCGATCCGGGCGGGCAGATTTGCGTGGTTGTGGATGCTCGAAAGGGTGAAGTTTACGCGGCCCTTTACGGGGTCGTGACCGATGGGTTAAAGAAATTGTCAGAGGAAGTGGTAGTCGCGCTCGAACACCTGGCATCGCGCATCACCGGGGACGTCATGTTTGTCGGTGACCAAAGAGCGAAGGATGCGGCGGCCCTTGTGGAATCGCGGGGCCATAGGGTGGCGGTCTTCGAAACAGGGGAGCTCGATTTGCGCGGAGTTTGCGTCGCGGTACTTGGCGCTGCGCGGTTTACCCGTGGTGAAATGGATCGAGCGGCTTCGCTGGAGCCGCTATACATCAGGACGCCGGAGGCTACGTTCAAGCCCACTTCGAAAAATCCGGCAGGCTTAGGCACGGAGGGCGTATGGAGCATCGAGAGGAAGAACTCATTCGGCAGCATCTGACCCACGACGAGGAACTGAGGTCCCTCTACACTGAGCATCAAACGCTCAAACAAAAGCTCGAAGTCTTTAGAAATAAACATTACCTGACCAACGAAGAGGAACTCGAAGAAAAGCGCATCCAGAAGCTCAAGCTGGCCTCGAAAGATCGCATGATGGCGATTCTGGGCCGCTACCAACAAGAGGCTCGCTGACGCAGGCAGGTCCGGGCCATGAGCGCGCGCACTCCACCGCATGACAAGTCATACGATATCGGTTCTGGTAGAAAACGAATTCGGCGTGCTCGCACGCGTGGCCGGACTGTTTTCGGGCCGCGGCTTTAACATCGAGTCCTTGACCGTCAACGAGGATCCGCTCGATCCGACAGTGTCGAGGATCGTGCTGGTCACCACCGGCGACGATCAGATCGTCGAGCAAATCAACAAGCAGCTCAACAAGGTCGTCTCCGTCATCAAGATAACCGACTTCAAGGACGTCGAGACGATCGAGCGCGAGATGGTGATCGTCAAGGTCGCGGTCGACGAGCGCACCCGTTCCGAGCTCGACTCGATCGTCGCCGCGTTTCGCGCGCACGTAATCGATATCGGTCCGCGCGCAATCACCGTCGAGCTGACGGGTGACAACGAAAAAATCAAGGCGTTCATCGCGATCGTGCGCCCGCTCGGAATCAAGGAAGTGGTCCGTTCGGGCAAGGTCGCAATGGCGCGTGCGGTCCAGTTGAATCACGACAATCATCAGGGTCGCCGGGCGCGCGAGTCTGAATAATCTGACAGCGGGAAAATTCGGGAGAATATTCAAATGAAGGTTTACTACGACCGCGACGCAGACCTGTCCGCGCTGAAGGGAAAGAAAATCGCGGTCATTGGCTTTGGAAGCCAGGGACATGCGCACGCGTTAAACCTGCGCGACAGCGGGATGGACGTATGCGTCGGGCTGAGCAAGGGCTCGACCTCACGCGAAAAGGCGATCAAACAAGGACTGCCGGTGTTCGACACCGCCGACGCCGCCAAGCTGGCCGACATAATCATGATGCTGGTGCCGGACGAGATGGGCTCCGACATTTACTCGGCCGAGATTGCCCCGCATCTCACCAAGGGCAAGTACCTGGCCTTCGGTCACGGCTTCAATATCCATTTCAAATTCATCAAGCCGCCGGCAGACGTTAACGTCTTCATGATCGCGCCGAAGGGACCTGGCCATCTTGTGCGATCCGAATACACCAAGGGCCGCGGCGTGCCGTGCCTGCTCGCCGTGCAACAGGATCCTTCGGGCGACACCGCCAGGGTCGGGCTCGCGTACGGCAGCGCGATCGGCGGCGGCCGCGCGGCGATTATCGAAACCTCGTTTAGAGAGGAGACCGAAACCGACCTGTTCGGCGAGCAGTCCGTTCTTTGCGGCGGACTCACCGAGCTGATTCGCGCCGGCTACGAGACGCTGGTCGAGGCCGGCTACGCGCCCGAGATGGCGTACTTTGAGACCCTGCACGAAGTGAAGCTGATCGTGGACCTGATCTACGAGGGCGGAATCTCGAACATGCGCTACTCGATCAGCAACACCGCCGAGTACGGCGACATGACACGCGGCAAGAAAGTCGTCGGCACCCAGTCGCGCGAGGCGATGAAACAAATCCTCGCCGATATCCAGTCCGGCAAGTTCGCCAACGAATGGATCGGCGACTACAAGGCGGGGTTGCCGCGATTCCGCGAGCTGCGCAAGGAAGCCGCCGCGCATCCGGTCGAAGAAGTCGGACGCAAGCTGCGCGCGTTCATGCCGTGGCTCGCGAGCGACCGGCTGGTCGACAAGTCCAAGAACTAGACCGCCGTGGCGGGCGAGACTGACAGCGGGCGCCCGATGCCGGGCGCAATTCTCGCGCGCGTCGCCGGCGCAATCGGAATAGCAACCGAAGGTGCGGCGATGTCGCTCGGGCTGGCGGCGTTTGGATTCATCTTGATTGTCGTCGGCCTCAAGTCGGTCGGCGCGACCCTGGTGATAGTCGCAATTCCGATTGCGCTTTTCTTTCGCGATCCCGAGCGCTACCCGCCACGTACCGAAAACGTCGTGGTTTCAGGCGCCGACGGCAAGATCACCGACATCTCCGATGTCTCGTTTCCGGGCTCGACCGGCCGGCTCTATCATCGTGTGTCGGTGTTCATGTCTCCCCTCAACGTCCACGTGAACCGCGCACCGGTTGGGGGCGTGGTGACGATGGTCGAGCACACGGCGGGCGAGTTCCGCGCTGCGTTTCGCGACGACGCCAGCGTGCACAACGAGCGCAACTTGATCGCGATAACCGACGCGGCTGGCCGCATCTTCGGGATGCTACAGGTGGCCGGATATCTCGCCCGGCGGATTGTTTGCCGAATTCGTGCGCATGATAGAATACAGATCGGTCAGCGGATTGGTCTGATTATGTTCGGAAGCCGCGTCGATCACTTTTTTCCGTCCGAATACCGGGTCACGGTTGAACTCGGACAGCGAGTTCGCGCCGGAGAGTCCGTCATCGGAGCAATCGAACCATGAGCCGCAATTCCCGCCGCTCCCGCGAAGAACGCCTGCGGATGGCAATGTATTCGGGTCAGGTTCGCGAACCGGGATTTACACCGGAAGGCCCGCTGCGGCGCGGCGTCTTTTTACTGCCCGCGACGATCACTTCGGTCGGCTTGCTGTCGGGCTTTTACTCGATGGTTTCCGCGGTGAGCGGACACTTCGAAGTCGCCGCCGTGATGATCGTGATCGCGTTCGTGTGCGACGGACTCGACGGACGTATCGCGCGCGCCTCGCGCACCTCGAGCCAGTTCGGCGTCGAGTACGACAGCCTTTCTGACGTGGTCGCGTTCGGCGTCGCACCCGCGATGCTGGCCTACGCGTGGGCGCTGAAACCGATCGGCTCGCTCGGAATCGGCGTCAGCGGACTGTTCGTGTTGTGCGCCGCGCTGCGGCTGGCGCGCTTCAACGTGCAGACTGCGACGGCGGACAAGAGCCGCTTTGTCGGCCTTCCGGTGCCTGGCGCAGCCGTGATGATCTCCGGAATGTCGCTCGCTTACAGCTACTTCGAAATCGATTCGCCCCGCGCGCTGTGTACCTTGATGGTGCCGATCACGCTCGCACTCGGCGGCCTGATGATCTCGCGAGTGCCCTACCCCAGCTTCAAGACGGTCAAACTCGAAAAACGCGCGCAGGTCGAGCTGGTTGTCACGATGATGGTGTTCGCCGCGATGCTGTTCGCGATGCCTCAGCTTACCGCCTTCCTGTTCTCAACCGCGTACGTGCTCTCAGGTCCCGCGCTGATGCTGCGCGGCGAACGACTGAGCGCCAAGGTACCAGTCCTGCGCCCGGTGCCGGGCAAATCACAGGACGCCAATGGCGCCGCGCCGCAGGCCGACGAAGCCAGGCGCACCCGCAGCCTCCGCGACCATCAGCCGGTTCAGCGGTAGGCGATCTTCCGTCTACCCAGGCCCGTCGCGCAGATTTGTTGGTGTTTACTCCTGCGCGGGCAACGGAATACTGAAAATATAACTAACTCGGAAACGAGCACTCGATCCGAATTCAGAGAATCGCGATCCTCGTAAGGAGCATGCCCGTGTCTACAAATTCGCGCTATGTGATCCCCAGCGGAGAAGGCCAATGGGCGGTGCCCGGCAGATTCGACACGGTCTTCAAATGGGAATACCAGGAAAGCAAGGACGATCTTCGCAAGCTCTACGAGAAGGGCAAGAACCTGCAATGGAACACCTCCACGCGTATCGACTGGTCGCAGGATCTCGATCCTGAAAACCCGCAGGAACTGCCCGACGAGAGCATCTCGATCTTCGGCTCCGACATGTGGAACAAAATGACCCGGCAGGAGAAAGCCAAGCTGCGGCGCCATCAGCAGGCATGGTCGGTGTCGCAGTTCCTGCACGGCGAACAGGGAGCGCTGATTTGCACGGCGAAAATCGTGCAGCAAGTACCTAACATCGACGCCAAGTTCTACGCCGCGACGCAAGTGATGGATGAAGCGCGTCACGTCGAGACCTACTCGCGCTTGCTTCACGAAAAATTCGATCTTGCCTATCCGATCACTCCCCCACTCAAACGGCTGCTCAACGACGTGCTGAGCGATTCGCGCTGGGACATGACCTATCTGGGCATGCAGGTGCTGATCGAGGGTCTCGCTCTGGCGGCCTTCGCCGGCATCCGCGACACTGCGAAGAATTCCCTGGCTGCGGCCGTGAATGCATACGTAATGCAGGATGAAGCGCGGCACGTAGCCTTCGGCCGGCTCGCTTTGCGCGACTACTATCCTCAGCTGACTCAACCGGAGCGTGACGAGCGCGAGGAATTTGCGGTCGAGGCTTCATACCTGATGCGCGATCGCTTCCGCTCGGAGGAGATGTGGGAAGCGGTTGGTCTGCCGGTCGAGCAATGCGTCAGCTATGTCGATGCATCGCCGGATATGCGCGAGTTCCAATCACGGCTGTTCTCGCGAATCGTGCCGACCATCAAGAACATCGGTCTTTGGGGTCCGAAGATTCGCCGCGCCTACTCCAGCATGGGCGTGATGGCGTTTGCCGAGCTCGACAGCGAGCAATTGATGGCCAACGACGAGAAGGTGGCGCAGGAATTCGATGAGCGCATGGGTCGCGAGGCGGTGAAATAGCAGCTGCGACGAAGTTTGAAATTGCGGAGACATACCAGCTTGACTGAGGTCTCCGCCGCCGCTTAGAATCCGTACACGATGTATTGCAACCTGCTACCGGAGCTGCTGCTTAGCCTGGCCCTTACAGGGGCTCACGCCAGGCGCGCGTCCGGACAGGTCTAACGGCCTGATTAAACTGAGACACACGCCCCGGGCAGTGGGCCGATCGAAGCCGCCCGGGGCGTTTTCTTTTTCACTGCTCTCGGTGGACGATTGGCACGCTGAGCCCGCGGCGATGATGCGGGAGAAATGACGATGGCACACGTGAACACGGCCCTGAACGACACCGACTACGTCCGAATCTTCGACACGACTCTGCGCGACGGCGAGCAGTCGCCCGGGTGCACTATGAACGTCGAGGAGAAGATCGCGCTCGCGCGGCAACTGGAGCGGCTCAACGTCGATATCATCGAGGCGGGCTTCGCCGTCTCTTCACCCGGAGATTTTGAGTCGATCAATCGCGTCGCATCGGCGGTCACCGAGCCGGTGGTGCTGAGCCTGTCGCGCACCGGTGAGCAGGACGTGGATTCCGCGCTGCGCGCGGTAGACAAGGCCGCACATCCCGGGATTCACATTTTCATCGCGACCTCTGAAATCCATCTCAAGTACAAGCTCAACATGAATCGCGAGGACGTGCTCGACGCCGCGACCTGGGCCGTCACGCGCGCGAAAAAGCATCTCGATTACATCGAGTTCTCGTGCGAGGACGCTTCGCGCTCCGACTGGGACTACATGGTCGACGTTTGCAGCGAGGTGATTCGCGCCGGCGCCACCGTGATCAATCTGCCCGACACTACCGGCCACGCGATTCCCGAGGAATTCGGCCGGATGTTTGCGTACATGCGCGAAAAAGTTCCCGGCGCAGACAAAGTCATCTGGAGCGCGCACTGTCACAACGATCTCGGCCTCGCCGTCGCGAATTCGCTGGCCGCGGTGCGAAATGGCGCCCGTCAGATCGAATGCACGATCAACGGGATCGGCGAGCGCGCGGGCAACTGCTCGATGGAAGAAGTCGTGATGGCGATGAAGACGCGCCGCGACCTGATGGGAGTGCAGTCGCGCGTCAACACGCGCCAGATCTACCCCGCTTCGCGCCTGCTCTCGCAAGTCATCGGACAGTCGGTGCCTGCCAACAAGCCTATTGTCGGCGACAATGCGTTCGCGCACGAAGCCGGAATCCACCAGGACGGCGTGCTGAAGTACAAGCTCACCTACGAGATCATGAAGCCCGAGGATATCGGCATCCCGTCGAACAAGCTGGTGCTCGGCAAGCATTCGGGGCGTCATGCCTTCACCAACCGGCTGAAAGAACTTGGCGTCGATATCGACGACGTCGACGTGAACAAGGCGTTCGCCGAGTTCAAGGCGCTCTGCGACAAAAAGAAAATCGTGTACGACGACGACCTGCTGGCGCTGGTCACCGAGGGGGCGCGCCGAACCGTCGATCACTTCGAACTGGTCGATTTGAAAGTTGGCTCGTCGAGCAAAAGCACGCCACACGCGGAAGTCACGATGCGCGTGCAAGGAAAGGAGTGCTCGGCCGAGGGTGAAGGCGATGGGATGGTCGACGCGTGCTACAAGGCGATTTACAAAATCGCCGCGATCAATCCTGCCTTGGAACGTTACGCCGTAAAAGCGATTACCGGCGGTACCGACGCGCTCGGCGAAGTGAGCTGCATGATTCGCGAGAACGGTGTGACCGTCGCCGGCCAGGGCGCGCATAGCGATATCGTCATGGCCAGTGCGCTCGCGCTGATAAACGCGCTCAACCGGCTGAAGGCGCGCACACACGCTCCGCTGAAGCCGACCACCGACGTACCGTGAGAGCGTTATGGGGCTTGCCGCAACATCACACTTGGGCTAATTGCTTGGGAGCTTGGTTTGAACTTGAATTCGCTCTTCACCCTGCGCGATGTGCGGCTTCCGACGGCTCCCGCCGTTAAGGCGAGATTTGCTACCGCGTCATCGCGCCGAGCTGCTCTCTTAATTTTCGAGGCAACACACTGACGGGTTGAGACGGTCTGACGCTCCTCCCGATCATTCACGTCCAGGCGTTCAGCGCTTTCGATGGGCTATAAAATTCTAGTTCTCAAAGGTGACGGCATCGGCCCAGAGGTCGTAGGCGAAGCCCTCCAGGTCCTGAAGATCATCGCACGCCGATCTGCGGTCGATCTCGAGTTCAAGGAGGGCTTGATTGGCGGTCACGCACTCGACACCGCCGGCACTCCGCTTCCAGACGAGGTGCTCAAGCTCGCGCAGGACAGCGATGCGATCCTGCTCGGCGCCGTCGGCGGACCGAAATGGGACAATCCGAACGCCGAGAAGCGCCCGGAGCAGGCGTTACTTGGACTCCGAAAAGCCTTGGGACTTTTCGCCAACCTCCGTCCAGTCAAAGCCGTGAAGGAACTGATGGCTGCGTCGCCACTCAAGCCCGAAGTGATCGGCGGCGTCGACATGGTCGTCATTCGCGAGCTTACCGGCGGCATCTATTACGGCAAGCCGAGTGAAAAGCGCACCTCGAAGGACGGCCGCGAAGCGGTCGATACCTGCTTCTACACCGAAGCCGAGATTACCCGCGTGCTCAAATTTGGCTTCGAGCTGGCCCGCGAGCGCCGCAAGAAGCTGACCTCGGTCGACAAGGCCAACGTCATCTCGACCTCTCGCTTGTGGCGCGAAATCGCGACCGAGCTGAGCGCGCAATACAAGGATGTCGCGTTCGAGAATCAGCTGGTGGACTCGATGGCGATGCATTTGATCCGGCGTCCCAAGGACTTCGACGTCGTCGTCACCGAGAACATGTTCGGCGACATCCTGACCGACGAGGCCTCGGTGATTGCCGGCTCGATGGGCCTGTTGCCGTCGGCGTCGCTTGGCGAGGAACTCAACAGCGCGGGTTTCCGCGTCGGTCTGTACGAGCCGATTCATGGCAGCGCACCAGACATCGCGGGCCGCGACGAAGCCAATCCGCTTGCCGCGATCTTGTCGGCTGCGATGCTGCTCGAGCATTCGCTCGGGATGCGCTCCGAGGCCGAGCTGATTTCACAGTCCGTCGATTCCGTTGTGCGCGACGGCTATCGCACTCGCGATCTTCACGGCGGGGCCGGAACGCAGACCGTCGGATGCAAGGCGATGGGCCGTCTGGTGCGTGAAAAGATCGAAAGTACCGAAAACGAAAACGAATGAGTATTTCCCGCGAGCCGAGAGTGGCGGTTGTCGGCGCCACCGGCGCGGTCGGCAATCAGCTCATCGAACTGATCGCCGCGCGCGGGTTCCAGCTCAGCGAATTGAAACTCTTCGCCACCGAAGCTGGAGCGATGCAGACCGTCGACGCCGCCGGTGAAGAACGCCTGGTCGACGCGCTCGAAAGTCCTGCCGACCTTCGGGATTTTAATATCGCCTTTCTCGCAGTCCCTGCTCCACGCGCCGCCGAAATTGTCGCCGCACAGCCCGGACCGGTTCTGATCGATCTGAGTGCGGCGAATCGCTCGCCCTCGGACGTGCCGATGGTCGCGCCGGGACTCACTTCGCGCGAGAGGATCGCGCAACTGCACAAGGCGAAAGTCTTCGCGATTCCTCATCCCGCCGCGCACGTGCTAGCCACCTGTCTCAAAGCGCTGAGCGTCCGCGGTGGATTTGTCGCCTCGACTGCGATGCTCGGCGCGAGCGCCGGCGGCCGTGACGTGCTGACTGCGACCGTTGACCAGACCACCGATCTGCTGAGCGCGCGGCTCGAGCTCGACGACGACGAAGTCCAGCGCGGCTTCAACGCCTTCATCCGCGAGCATGAGCGCTCGCTCGCGACCGCGATCACCGCGCAAGTTGCGACGCTGCTCGACAAGGCGCCTCAGCTTTCCGCACAGGTCGTCGCGATTCCCGTCCTTCACGGCTCTGCGTTGACCATCGATATCCAGCGGCCGCGCGATACGCGCGGCAACGGCGAAGACCCGGTCGAACTGTTGCGAGTCGCGCCCGGGATTCTGATCGCCGAAGAGAGCGAGCCGCTCGGCGTGATCGACGCCGTGGGCCAGGAGGCGATCGTCGTCAGCGTCGAGACGCGCCCCGACTCGCTCTCGCTTTGGTGCGTGTTCGACAATACGCGCCTCGCGGCTCTGGGAGCGCTCTGGATCGCCGAGACGCTGGCGCTCAGCTCGCCGTCTCTGGCCTGACGCCGAGCGCGATGGTCCTCAAGCTTACGCTCGAGTACGACGGCAGCAACTATTCCGGATGGCAGCTGCAGCCGCGCCACGATTCTATCCAGGGAAGGATTGAAGCGGCACTCGAGCGAATCTTCGCCGGCCCCGTTCGCGTGTACGGCTCGGGCAGGACTGACGCGGGCGTGCACGCGCGCGGACAGGTTGCTTCGATTTCGATTCCACGCCCGTTCGACCCCGCTGAATTGCAGCGCGCGCTCAACGCGATGCTGCCGGCTGACATCGTTATCCTCGACATCTCGCCCGCGCCGGAGGATTTCGATCCGCGACGCTCGGCTTGCTCGCGCGTGTACGAATATCGCGTGCTGAATCGCAAGGTCGCGTCTGCATTCGAATATCGCTACAGCTGGCTGGTTCGCGATCAGCTTGATCTTGTCGCAATGAACTGTGCTGCGCGTATCTTTGTCGGCGAGCACGATTTCGCCGCCTTCCGCTCTCTCGGCACCGAAGTAAGAACCACGATCCGCCGCGTTATCTCGAGTGAATGGACTCGCGACGGCGACATTCTTGTGTACCGCGTCGAGGCCACGAGTTTTCTGCGGCACATGGTGCGCGCGATGGTGGCGGCGATGATCGATGTCGGACGCGGCAAGCTCACGCCTGAGAAAATCGCGACGATTCTCGCTGGTAAGAATCGACACGATGCTCCAGCGAACGCGCCGCCCGGCGGTCTGTACCTCGTCGAAGTCCGCTACTGACGGCGCAAACGCGCAAGTCTGCAAGATCCTCAAGCGCAAAACCCTTGGGGCTGAATGCCGGCGTGAACAGCCTGTGCAAAAACCATCACGATTCCTAGAAAAAAAGCCGATTTTCGTGCCGTTCGCACTTGAAATTCTCGCGCCACTCGTTCACGCTCACTGAAAGCCCGAAACCCGGGACGTAAGGAGGAGGATGATGACTCAGTCGCAGGTAGCAGCCCATTTGGCTGAAAAGCTCGAACTCACCAAGAAGCAGGGGAAGGCCGTACTCGAGGAACTCAACGCACTGATTGTGCGCGAGCTCAAGAAGGAAGGATCGCTGCGGCTGGCCGGCCTCGGTATCTTCCGCAAGCGCAAGACCAAGGCGCGGATGGGCCGCAATCCCGCCACCGGTCAGGAGATCAAGATTCCGGCGCGCACCCGGCTTCGCTTCACCGCGGCCAAAGCGCTGAAGGACGCAGTTCTCGGCGCGAAATAGACGGCCTGACTTTTGTGAACCGCGAGAACGGACGCGCTCCGGTTCTCGCGGTTCGCTTTTTTCCTGTCAGTCTTTCCCGTCCGGCTTGCGCCGCGCCGCGGGTTTGCGAGACTCGCGCGCACGCGCAAGGAATTCGCGGATCCTCGTTTCGTATCCGCGCTCCGACGGTTCGTAGTAAATCTTTTCGCCGATTTCCTCGGGCAGGTAATTCTGCGCGACCAGCGCGTTTTCGAAATCATGTGGATATCGGTAGTCCTTGCCGTAGCCGAGTCCCTTCATCATCGGCGTCGGTGCATTGCGCAGATGTAGCGGCACCGGCAACGCTCCCAGCGTTTTTGCATCTTCGCCCGCCGCTCGCATCGCGCGATACGACGCGTTGGATTTCGGCGCGCTGGCCAGATACGTCACGCCCTGCGCGAGCGGGATCACACCTTCCGGCATCCCGACGAAGTCCACCGCGTCCTTGACCGCGACTGCTACTTGCAGCGCGCGCGGATCGGCGTTGCCGACGTCTTCCGATGCGAAGATCACCATCCGCCGTGCGATGAACAGCGGATCCTCGCCCGCCTCGACCATCCGCATCATCCAGTAAACCGCGGCATCGGGATCGCTGCCACGCATGCTCTTGATAAACGCTGAGACGACGTTGTAGTGCTCTTCGCCCGCGCGATCGTAGAGAAGAGCCTTCTGCTGCGCCGACTCGCGAATGTGCTCGGGCGTGATGATCGTCGCGCCCACGTTCTGCGCGAACTCCGCTGCAATCTCGAGCGTGCCGAGCGCACGCCGCGCGTCTCCGCCGGCGTATCGAACTATCTCGTCCATCGCGCCGACGCCCAACTTGAGATAGCAGGCGCCGAGTCCGCGTTCTTTGTCGGCCAGCGCGCGATGCACCAGCGTCGCGACGTTTTCCTCCGAAAGCGGATGCAGCACGAGCAGCCGCATCCGCGAAAGCAGCGCCGAGATGACCTCGAACGACGGATTCTCCGTCGTCGCGCCGATCAGTGTGATCAACCCGCTCTCGACGCGCGGCAGAAACGCGTCCTGCTGCGCGCGGTTCCATCGATGGATCTCGTCGATGAAAACCACGGTGCGCTTTCCTGCCTCGAGATCCTGGCGCGCCGCCTCGACTGCCTCGCGCAGATCGGCGACGCCCGACGTCACCGCCGCTAGCTTGCGAAACACCGCGCCCGACTGCTCTGCCAGCACGATCGCGAGCGTCGTCTTGCCCGTGCCTGGCGGTCCCCACAGGATCAGAGAGTGCAGCACGTGGGCCGCGACCATCTGGCTCAAGAACTTTCCCGGACCCAGCAGATGCTCCTGGCCGACAATTTCGTCGAGCATGCGCGGACGCATCCGGTCCGCTAGCGGCTGGCTGAGCGGCGTGCGCGGTGGAAACAGACTCTGCGACGAATCGGCTTTGCGCCGTGCCATTTTCAAAACCTAGCACACCAGCCGGCTAAGGCGCCTGCTTTGTCGCCGGTGGAGAGGGGTGTCATTACCTTCAATTTGCAGCTTGACCGAAGGGGAGATAGGGTGCCGCAACTCGAGATGATGAGGAGACCGCCGCCATGGAGCATGGCAAACGAGGATTGCCACTAACGCTATTCGCGATCGCATTCGGCCTTCTGGCGATCGCGGACCTGACCAAGCCGCTTTCGAAGACGCCGGGGGTAGGACTCGTATTTTTCGGCGCCAAGCTGACGGGCACCGCGGATCTGATCATCGCACCACTGTTTAGTGCGTTCCTGGCGATCTACGCGATCGGCATCTGGCGAATGAAACGTTACGCGCTGCCGATGTCGCATGCGTACGCGACTTATGTGTTTCTCAATCTGCTGCTCTTCGATATGAAGCATCACGACTACAAGGATGCCGAGGGGCTGCTCTTGATGGTTGGGTACGCGGCGGTCGCCCTCGGCGTTTCGATTGCTTCCGCCATCCTGCTGACGCGTCGCCGCGACGAGTTGAGCTGACCGCGCTGACGCGGTCGGACGCCCGGCTCGCGGAGTTCGTTCGGCAGTAGCTTCCCAGGCCGCCAGCCGCATTGTTTTTTGCCATTGAGGCCATCTCGCGTTGCGACGGACCCCGAGATATTCTGCGACGCGCCGGCCAAGTGACCGCTCGGCCGGCTTAAGATATCGGTTGTCAACAGACCGTTCTCAAGAGCGCCGAAAGGAGGATCGCAAAATGGCAGTGACACGACACAGGGGCTTATGGGCGAGAGGTGTCGCGGCGATCGTCTTCGCGCTGTTCGGCGCGGCCACCGTGGTTCACGCCGCGTGCACGAATTGCACCTGGTACGGTACGGGCGCGCTCGATAACGGCCTCGCCAGCGGGACCAATGAGAGCGCGTTCGGAGTCGATGCGCTCAAAGCCGACAGCGGGGGGAGCGACAACACTGCCACCGGTTGGAACGCCCTCCTGGACAACACCACAGGCGTCGCGAACACGGCCACCGGGGGAGTCGCCCTCTCCCACAACACGACGGGCAACGCCAACACAGCGACCGGTTGGGACGCCCTCTTCAGCAACACCACGGGCATCGAGAACACCGCTACCGGGCACTCGGCCCTCAACGTAAACACCACGGGTGTCGAGAATACGGCCACCGGGTGGTACGCCCTCCTGGACAACGCCACTGGCGGGAACAACACGGCTAGCGGGGCCGGCGCCCTCGAGGGCAACACCACGGGCAATGGCAACATCGCGGTCGGCTTCAACGCAGGCAGTAGTCTCACCACCGGGAGCAACAACATCGACATCGGGAACATAGGTGTGGCGGGCGAATCGAACACCATCCGCATCGGCACGCAGGGCACGCAGACCGACGCCTATGTCGCCGGCATTCTTCGGCAACAAGAAGACGAAAGGTTGCGAAGTACTGGCCGAAAGCACCGGTCACCTCGATTGCGTGAAGTCGTCGGCACGCTACAAGCGCGATATTCACGACATGGGGCGGTCGAGCGAGGGTCTGATGAAGCTGCGTCCGGTGACCTTCCGCTACAAGGACGATCCGGACGGGACAACGCAGTACGGCCTGGTCGCGGAGGAGGTTGCGCGGGTGTATCCGGAACTGGTGGTTCGCGATGCCGATGGCAAGGTCGAGTCGGTGAGCTACTGGAAGCTCACCTCGATGCTCCTCAACGAGGTGCAGAAGCAGACGAAGGAGAATCAGCGACGAGCTGAGCAGATCGGGATCCTCACCGCACAGGCCGAGCGGAAAGATGACCAGATTGCGTCGCAACAAAAGCAGATCGACGCGCTCAAGAAAAAGAACGCGCAGATTGACGCGCTCGCCGAGCGTATGAACATCTTGGAGCAGCAGGTCCGGCTGGCAAGGCCTGAACACCTGGCCAGCGCGATGCGTTAGCTCTGCGCACTTGATTCTAAGCCTCACTGACCGCCGCGAGACGGTGGCTTCGGTATCTCGGGGTTGCCCTGTCGTTGCGCAGGTGGCCGCCGCTGATCTAGCTTCATGACGGGCTGGACAGGAGCCGGCACCACCTATGATCGTTGGTATCGATATCGGCGGCTCGACCACCGACGCCGTCATCCTCGAAAACGGCGGCCTGCACGTAGTCACGATCGAGGCCAACGACCCGGTCGCCGCAGCCGCAGGTGCGCTCGGTAAACTCGTCGCCGACTTCAATATCAAACTCGAAGACGTCGAATGTGTCGCCGCCACCGGCGCGGGCTCGCGCGTGCTCACCAAGTCTCTGCTCGGCAGGCCGGTGGTCAAGGTCAACGAGTTCACTGCGATCGGAATCGGCGGCACCTCGCTCGCCGGCAAGGAGAGCGCACTCGTCGTCTCGCTCGGCACCGGCACCGCGATCGTATCGGTGACTCGCGACAAAATAGCGCACTTCAGCGGCACCGGAGTCGGCGGCGGCACGCTGCTCGGACTCGCTAAGCACATGCTCGGCGTCTCGACCATCGAGCGGCTCGAGAAACTCGCGCGCAAGGGTGACCTGCGCCGCATCGATCTCAGCGTTCGCGACATTGCCGGCGGCGCGATCGGCGACCTGCCGCCGTCCACCACCGCCGCCAACTTCGGCAAGATCAGCGCCGACGCGACGCCCGAGGACAAGGCACTCGCCATCATGAACATGATCGTCGAATCGATCGGCGTGCTGGCGCTCGCGAGCGCCCGCGCGTGCGGCCAGGAAAACATCGTGCTGACCGGCAAGTTGTCGCGCCTGTTCCGATTCATGCAGGAGATGAAGCGCCTCGACTTCCCGTTCGGCCGCCGCTTCGTCATCCCCGAGCACGCCGATTTCGCCACTGCAATCGGCGCCGCCCGCCACGCCCGCCAGCACGAATAGCGCGCCGAATACCCTTCTTTGCTGTCAGCCGTGCCGTTACATCTTTGCTGCTGTAGGATATAAAATTCCTTGACTCACGTGCGTGCGGACTGCGCGGGCGGTTCCGCGAGGTTTATTTATCGATGCCATCAGAGTTGCTTAGAGGATTTCGACTGCTCGATTTGACCGACGAGAAGGGCGCGTTGTGCGGCAAGATGTTCGCCGATCTCGGCGCCGAAGTGATCAAGGTCGAGCCGCCGATTGGATGCTCGACGCGACGCGTCCCGCCGTATCTCGAAGACAAAGTCGACGCCGACCACTGCCTCTATTCCATCGCGTATCACGCCGGCAAAAAATCCGTGACCGCCAATCTCGCTTCTGACGACGGGCGCGCACTCGTCGCCGATCTCGCCGCGCATTCGGACTTCCTCGTCGAGTCGCATCCGCTCGGCTATCTCGACTCCATCGGCCTGGGCTACGATGCGCTCGCAAAGAAAAATCCGCGACTCATCTACGCGTCGATCACGCCGTTCGGCGACACCGGTCCCGGCAAGGACTACAACTGGGCCGACATCATCACGTGGGCTGCCGGCGGCATGATGTACCTGATGGGCGAGGAGGGAAAGCCTCCGCTCCAGATGAGTTTGCCGCAAGCCGGGTTGCACGCGGGCGCCGAAGCCGCCGTCTCGATGATCCTCGCGCACTACCCGCGCCAGATCGACGGCCTCGGCCAGCGCATCGTCGTCAACATGCAGGCCTGCATCGTGTGGACGCTGATGAACGAACAGGCGATGCCGTTCCTGCACGGCAACCATCTATCGCGCACCGGGATTTTCGTCGGCTCGGCGGACGCGCGGCGCAAGATGGTCTACGACTGCAAGGACGGTCACATCTCGATCCTGATCTCCGGCGGCACGACCTTTGGCAATTCAACCAAGGCGCTGATCGAGTGGATGCGCGAAAGCGGCCTCGGCTCCGAATGGATGCGCACCAAGGACTGGATTTCGTGGATACCCGGCGTCTTCATGAAGATGACCGAGCAGGACCACAAGGAGATCGAAGATCTCGAAACCACGATCCAGCGCTTCCTGCTCACGATGACCAAGCACGAGATCTACGCGCAGGGACTCAAGCGGCGCATCTTTCTCGCTCCGGTCGCGAACGTCGCCGACGTCGCCTCCGACGATCAGCTCAAGGCGCGCGACTTCTGGATTGGCGTGCCGCACGACACTCTCGGCCGCACGCTCACGTTTCCCGGACCATTCGCGAAAATGTCCGCGACGCCGATCGGATCGACGACGCGCGCACCGCGAGTCGGCGAGCATAACGACGAGATTTACCGCACGCTTCTCGGCCTCACGCCTGAGCGGTTGAACAACCTCCGAGCCACCGGCTCGATTTAGCCAGGGGAAATTCGAGATGAGCCGTTTCGCACTTGAAGGAGTTCACATTCTCGACTTCGCCTGGGTCGGCGTCGGTCCGATCACGACCAAGTATTTCGCCGACAACGGCGCCGACGTGATTCGCGTTGAGTCCGCCTCGCACCTCGACGTGCTGCGCCTCGGTCCTCCGTGGAAAGACGCGATGCCCGGCATCAACAGCAGCCAGTTCTTCGCCAGCTACAACACCTCGAAGAAAGGAATCACGCTCGACCTAGGCAAGCCCAAAGCGCGCGAAATCGTAAAGCGCCTGGTGCCGTGGGCCGATATAATCGTCGAGAGCTTCACGCCCAAGGCGATGCGCAACTGGGGACTCGACTACCAAAAACTTCGCGAGCTGCGCCCCGACCTGATCATGCTCTCGACCTGCATGCAGGGGCAGACCGGACCCAACGCGCTCTACCCCGGCTTCGGCCAGTTGATGGCGGCGCTGTCGGGCTTCTACTACATCTCGGGCTACTGCCCCGGCTCGTGCACGCCGCCCTACGGCGCATACACCGACTTTATCGCGCCGCGTTTTTCCGCTTTCGCGCTCCTCGCCGCGCTCGACTATCGCCGCCGCACGGGCAAGGGCCAGTACATCGACATGTCGCAGTACGAGGCCGCGATGCAGAATCTTGCGCCCGCGCTAGATCGACTACCATGCGACCGGCCGCGTGCTTGAACCGCGAGGCAACGCGTCCGCGCGTTACGCTCCGCACGGCGCCTACCGATGCGCCGACGAGGACGGCAACGAGCGATGGATCGCGATTGCCGTCGCGAATGACGAACAGTGGCGCGCGATACTCACCGTTCTCGCCGCCGATTCCGACCCGCGCTTCGCGACCGCGCCCGCGCGACTTGAGAACGCCGACGCGATCGATCAGTTCGTCGGCTCGCTGACGCGCACTCACAACGCGCACGACCTCACCGCGAAGTTGCAGGCCGCCGGCGTCGCCGCCTATCCGGTCCAGAACTGCGTCGATATCCACCAGGACGACAACCTCGAGGCGTTCGGCTTCTGGCATTGGCTCGAGCACAAGGAAATGGGCCCGTCGCCGTACGAAGGCCTCGAGCATCGCATGAGCCGCACGCCCGGCACGCTTCGCTCGGCCGCGCCGACTCTCGGCCAGGACAACGACGAAGTTTTCGGCAAGATGCTCTCGCTCAGCGCCGGCGAAATCGAGCAGTTAAAGAAAGAGAACGTGATATTCTGAGTTCTCTCGCTGGTCGTCGTGCGATACGAACTCAAAATTGCGCTCCGCTATCTGCGCGCTCGCCGCAAGGACGCCTTCATCTCGATCACGACAATTTTCACCGCCGTCGGCGTCATGATCGGCGTCGCCGCGCTCACCATGACGCTCTCCGTGATGGGCGGCTTCGAGCAGGACCTCAAGGATCGCGTGCTCAGACTTAGCCCGCAGGTCCAGATTCTCAACTCGCAAGGCTCGATCGACAACTACGCCGACATCGAGAAGAAGGTCGCGAGCGTGCCGGGCGTCAACGGCTCCGACGCGTATATCGTCGGCCAGGCAATGCTCAGCTCGGGACGCGGGATCGGCGGTGTCGTCGTGCGCGGCGTCGAGCCGACCAATCCCGTCGTGCGCGATCAATGGGGCCGCTACATGAGCGCCGGCAGTCTCGACGATCTCTTGAAAACCTTCCCGGTTCCCGCCGTCGGCACCGCTCCTGCGACGTCGGCGCCCGGGCTCGCGATCGGCGTCAGCCTCGCGAAGAAACTCAAGGCCAAGCTCGGCGACGCAGTCAGGATGGTCGCGCCGATTATCTCGGCGGACGGGTCGCTGTCCACCAAGAGCAGCCAGTTCGCTATCGGCGCGATATTCGATTCCGGCATGAACTTCGTCGATACCAACATGGTCTTCATGGATCTCGCGCACGCCCAGGATTTCTTCGGCCGCACCGGACGCGTCGACGGCGTCGATATCCATCTTGTCAGCCTCGACCAGACCGACGCCGTCACCGACGCGGTCCGCAAGCTGTTCCCTAATCCTTATCGCGTCCGCAACTGGATCGAGTTCAACGAATCTGCCGCCGCCGGCTTCGCTCTCCTCAAGCAGGTGTACGCGCTCGTGCTCATGATGCTGATCGGGGTCGCCGCGTTTAACCTGGTCGCGACGCTGATCATGGTCGTGATGGAAAAGCGCAAGGACATCGCCGTGCTGATCGCGATGGGTGCGAAGCGCCGCGACGTGCGCATGATTTTCGTGATGAAGGGAATGATCGTCGGCGCGGCGGGAACTGTCGCGGGACTAATTCTCGGCGCCGCAGGATGCTTCGCGCTGGCGCATTACCAGTTCATTCACATCCCGCGTGAAATTTACGGCATCTCGACGCTGCCGATCGCCGTCGCACCGTCGAACTTCGCCGCGGTCGCGATCGTCTCGATGCTTCTCTGCCTGCTTGCGACCGTATATCCGGCCCGTCAAGCATCGCGCGAGATGCCGGTCGAAGTCTTCCGCTCCTAGCCCTTCCGCACGCCTAACCCCACCACCACGGCCAGCGAGAAAGTGAAAAAATTACTGATTATTTGGTGTGTGATTCGTATTCGTGGGGGGCTTGCCGGCGAGCTTCGGTTTGCGAACTACCAAAGTCTCGTGACCGCGTACCTTGATCGTGCGGGCCGGCTCTGACTGAAAGTTCTGACTCGGTCCGTCAGAATGCCGTGGCCGCGACGAGGTCCGCTTGCGCCGCCAGTTGCTGAGCTCCTTCGACAGTTTTGAGGCCAGCGAATCGTTGTCCTGGCCGTTCTCGGTCGATTCTCCGCTTTCCTTGTTGAGGTCGCCCTCAAACTCCGCGGAACTCATTTGCGTTCTCTCTTCCTGTGACGTTGATTTGTCCTCCTTGCTTAGGACTGTTTGAAAAACAGAATTTTTAGTTTCCGAAATCTATGTAACTGACAGTAATCGGCGCTCGCGCTCGCGGCAGCCTGGGATCGTTAATCAGTGGATAAGCTTGTGTCTCGACTGCGTACCGAATCTGAATTTTATCGGCGCGTTTCGGCTTGGGATGATTTTGATGAGGGATTCTTTCAGGCGGATTTTCCGCCGACCGGGTGGATGTGCCCGGCCGGCGTTCAATTCATTGGTATCTGAAACTCACGGTTTAGGAAAACAGACTCTGCATCCGTAGCGCGAGCCCCATGTCGCCCGCGATTCGCAGTTTGCCGCTCATGAAGGCCACCTGGCCGTTGAGCTTGCCGGTCGTCATATCGACGTAGTCTTGCGCGGTCATCGAAATCGTAATGCTCGGGGAAGCCGCCGGTCCTTCTTTGACCTCGCACGTCTCATTGTTGATGACTACGTGCCACTTGCCGCCGTTGTCGCCCGAGAGGTCGAACTGGTAAGTCGCATTCAAACCCTTCGCCGCATCTTTGTTGAAGCGACTGGGCATAGCCGCAAAGATTTCTTTCGGTGTAGTCGGTGCTGCATCAGCCATGGAAAATTGAGTCCTCCTGGTGGGAGCGGCCTATGCCGCGCTCTTTCCGCCATATAAGCGATCGGCTCGAACCGTGTCAATAGTATCACGCCGCGCGGGATTATTCACATCCAGTGAAAAGCCAATTCGCCTCGCGCTGCAAATCAGAATCCAAACATGTTTCCCGGCACCACGGTGATCAGATTCGTCCGCACATGCACCGGCGACGCGCTCTCGGCGATCATCACCGCCTGCTGCTTTTGCTGGTCGGTCTTGACTGTGCCGCCAAGATACGCGTCATGCCCGATCACCTTGATCGTCACGGTATTCAGCCCCGCGGCATAAAGCTGCGACGCGATCGCGGCCTGGCGCGCTGCCCAGTCGCTCTCATCGGTCGTCAGCGAATCGACTACGTTGCCGACTCCCGGCACCTGGCGCACGATTTTCTCCGCATACTGCTTTGCGCTCGAGTCGAACACCTTGCCGAAAATCGTCACCGTGCTGCCGCTGGTGTAGCAGTCAACTCGCCGCGTCCTCGGATTCGACGACAGCACCTGCTTGACCCGCTGCTGCAAGGTCATCGGCGGCGGCGGAGGCGGCCGACTCGCCACATGATGCCGGCGCGGTGGAGGCGCCACCACCGGCGCAGGCGGCGGCGCGACTGCCACTGGCGTCTTCTCCGATGCCGGCGAAGGGGGCGCTGCCGCTTCCGACGCGGCCGGCGACGGCGGCGCGCTGGCGAATTCCGGCGCCTCGGTCGGGCTCAGTCCTGCCAGCTTCGAGCTGAGAGCCGACTCGAGCGCATCCTTGGTCGTCGGATCGTTGGTGAAAATTATCGGGTAATCGATCTCGACCTGGCCGCCGCTGAACGGCGCGTAATTCCAGCCCGAAACGTCCTTCACCACTTCCGCGTCGAACGCCGGATTCGGATTGGTCGAGGTCCGCACCGACGCCTCGTCCACGTTGCCGTTGGGCAGCACCCTGACTCTCACCACCATCGCGTCGCGCAGAGTGCTGTCGCCGGCCAGCGCATGCTCATAGCTCTCGAGCAACGCGTCCTTGTGATCTTCGAAAAATTTGCGCGCGGTTTCCTGGTTGCGCTCCGGCGCACCCGCCGATTCTCCCGTCACCTGCACTCCCATCGCCTTCGACAGCGCGACGATCGGCCCAGCGGGCGCCGGTGCTGCTGCCAACGACGCGACCGCCGACGGCGACGCGTTCGCCACCGGCTGCTCCGCGCCCTTGGTGCTGAGATGTATCGCGAGCCACGCGCCGCCGCCGAGCGCTACGATCGCCGCGATCAGATACCCGAGCACGCCGAACATCCCGCGGCCCGAATCTTCGTCGCCGTCGTCGTTCGGCATCCGGCCCGTGATTCTCATCGACGGCGAGGGATCGCGCCGCACTGTGGTCGAGGTTCGCGGCCGTTGCGGTGCCACCGGCGGTGGCGGCGTGTACGGCTCCGCGGCCGCTTCCGTGCCGAGTCGCGCGCCGCAGAAATTGCAGATCAACTCGCCCGGCTGCGCCTTGCCGCCACATACCGGACACTCGACTTGCTCGCCCTCGCTGGCAGCCTCACGTCCGGCTTCTGCGAAGGCGGGACCTGCCTGGACCAGTGCGCTGCCGTCAGCGTCGCAAAACGTTTCCGAGTCGGGGTAGGTTTTATCGCAGCGCGGGCACCTTTTCATGTCGTTAAGCGATCCTCCGGCGTAATCTTCGATGATATCCGCGCGGTTTGCGACACGCCAACTGCCGCCGCGACGCATGCCCTCCGATTCTGCCCGCGAGCGCTCACTGCTTTGCGATTACCTCGGCGCCGAATTTTTCCATCGACGCGAGATGCTCCCGCGTGGTCGGCGCCGGCCCGACAATTATTCGCGATATACCCATCTCGGCGAACCGCTCGATATCTCCCGGCTTCAATTGTTCGCGCAGCCTGCTCACCGTAATTTCCAGCGGCGTCGTCCGCTCCGCGGCGCGCTCATGCTCTCGCAGCCGCTTGATCGTCGCCGCAATCTTGTCGTCGGCCTCCGCGATTCCATACCACCCGTCGCCGAGCTTCGCCGCCCGCTTGAGCGACGGCTCGGTGTTGCCGCCAAACACGATCGGCGGATACGGTTTCTGGGCCGGTTTCGGCATGAACTTGAATCCTTCGGTGCTGACGGTCTTGCCGTGAAATTCCGGCGAATCCTTGGTCCACAGCTCCTTCATCAGCGCGATATATTCGCGCGTGCGGAGCGCGCGGTCCTTGAAGTTCATCCCGACGCCTTCGAACTCCTCTTCGAGCCACCCCATTCCGACGCCGAATATAAATCGCCCGCCCGACAGCACGTCGAGACTTGCGACCGCTTTCGCAGTCGTGAATGCGTTGCGAATCGGCAGCACGAATACTCCCGTCGCCAGCCGAATTTTGGTGGTGACTCCGGCGACGTAGGCCAGCGCCAGCAGAGGATCGTGCAGCGGCGTCTCCGGCGGCGCGCCCATCCTTCCACTGGATGAATACGGATAGGGCGAACGGTAGGTTACCGGCAAAATAATATGCTCCGGAATCCAGAGCGATTCGAAACCGCTCTCCTCGGCTTTGCGAGCGACCGACGCGATACTGTTAGGCGACGTCTGATACAGAAATGTTCCGAATTTCATGGAATTCAACGGCTCCTGCGCGCGAGCTTTAACAATACTGCTAGGCAGTTTCCAGCTTGACCGCGAATACTGCCGGATTCTCGATCGTGCGCAAATCGAGATGGAACGAATCGTCGACTACCCGCCCTATAATTCGCGCGCGCCGGAACATCGCGGCGATCGCGTTGGCGGATCTCTCCGGATGGGTCACGCGCAACGCGACCGATTTCAATTTCTCGACCGGCATCGCACCCGATCCAACCTGCGAGGTCGCCTCTACGATCTCGACGATATAGCCGCCGCCGAGCCTCTCCGCCACGATCTCGCGCGCACGCGGCGCGATCGCGCCAATCTCACCGACACTACGTCCCAGGAGTCGTAGCGTCGGCAGTTCTTCACCCAGGTCGCCCGAGCGAAGATACAGCCGCAACGTCGCCGCGAGCGCCGCCAGCGTCAGCTTGTCGCATCGCAACGCACGCTTCAGCGGATTGCGCTTGATTCGTTCGATCGCGGCGCGCCGGCCCACGATAATTCCCGCCTGCGGACCGCCCAGCAGCTTGTCGCCCGAGAACGTGACGAGCGCGGCGCCCGCCGCGATTCGATCGCGCACAATCGGCTCGCGCGGGATTCCGTACTCCGTCAAATCGATCAGCGCACCAGCGCCAAGATCCTCCATCACGTCGATTCCGGGCGCGCGCCCGATTTCGACCAGGTCTTCGAGCGTGACCTCGCTGGTGAATCCGACCACGCGATAATTCGACGGATGCACTTTCAGCAGCAGCGCCGTCTCGGGACCGATCGCATCGGCATAGTCAGCCGGATGCGTCCGATTCGTAGTCCCGACCTCACGCAGAATCGCGCCGCTCTTGGCCATCACGTCGGGCAATCGAAACGATCCTCCAATCTCGATCATCTCACCGCGCGACACTATTACTTCGCGCTTTTCTGCCAACGAATTGAGCGAGAGCACCACCGCCGCGGCATTGTTGTTCACCACGGTGGCGGCCTCGGCGCCCGTCAGCGCGCAAATCTCGCTTTCGACGATCGAATCGCGATCGCCACGCGCGCCAGTCGCGAGATCGTATTCGAGGTTGACCGCCGATCGCGCCGCCATCTCGACCGCCTCGATCGCCGACTCGGCCAAAATCGCACGCCCAAGATTCGTATGCAGCACGACTCCGGTCGCATTGACGACCGGCCTAAGAACCGGCTCGTCCGCCGCGACAGCGCGCGAGACCGCGCGCACAACAGCATCGATCATTGCCGCCCGATCACGCGTCTCGGAGCCACGTCCAGCAAGAATCGCATCACGCAACTCCGCCTGCGCCCGCTGTACCATGATTTTAAGGTAGCTCCGGCCGAACCCGGCCAGCGCAGGATGAGCCTCGGCCGCCCGCAGGCATTCGTCGATAGGCGGAACCGCTCGAATCAACTCCGCCCGCGAGTCGACCTCTGCATCCTTATGTTTTCGCGAATGTCTAGCCACGGCGGCTAGATTATCAAAGACCACGCCGCACCGGCGCAACCGCTATCTTGTCCTAAAACTGGGTGCAGGGGTCACCCCTGCCGAAGGAAGTGTGAAACCCACCGCGGGTTTCACATTCAATTAAGTCGCTTCTTCTATCCCTTCCTGTGCATCCGCGATCAACTTCAGCTTCGTCAACAAGATCAATCCGCACAGCAACGAGAACCCCGCGCAGAACAGCACCGCCGTGCGCGGACTGAAATGCTCCCCGATATAGCCGACCGCCAGGCTCCCCAGCGGCGCGCTGCCGATAAACGACAGCGTGTAGATACTCATCACGCGCCCGCGCAGTTCATCCGACACAAACATCTGCAGCAGAGTGTTGGTCGTCACCATGTGATTCATCAGGCCCACACCGATGAACAACTGCGCCAGCAACGAAATCGACATCCACGTCGACACGCCGAATCCGGCGGTGGCGATCGCCATGCAGAAAATTCCGAATACGAGGTTCTGCCGCAATGCTTTGGGAGCCGTCGAGCGCGAATTCATCACGATCGCGCTGATCACCGGGCCCAGCCCCTGCGCCGCCATCAGAAAGCCGTAGCCATGCGCTCCGACGTGCAGCAGGTCGCGCGCGAACACGGGAATCAGCACCGAGTACTGCATCCCAATCCCCATGTTGATCGCGACCAGCACCAACAGCCATAGGGTCGGGCGATGTCGCCATACATAAGCCAGACCGAGTCTTACCTGCCGCATCATCGTGGCGCCGAATTCGCGCCGCTCGCGCCGCGGCAATTCCATCTGGAACAGGCTCCCGATGACTGCGAGATAGCTGACGCCGTTGAGCATGAAGCAGCCGGCAACTCCGATCACGGCAATCGACAGGCCCGCGATCGCCGGCCCGATCATCCGCGCACCGTTGAAGATCATCGAGTTCATCGCGATCGCATTGGCCAGGTCTTCGCGCCCCACCATCTCGACCACGAATGCCTGCCGCCCCGGCATGTCGAACGAGCTGACGAAACCGTTGAGCGCAGCCAGCGCGATCACGTGTTCAACGCGCACGACGCCGGTCCACGTCAATCCTGCCAGCACGAACGCACTGATCATCAACAACGTTTGCGCGCCGATTATCAGCCGTCGCCGATCGACATGATCGACCACCACGCCGGCGAACAATGCGACCAGCACGATCGGCATGAAGCCCGCAAACGACACCACGCCCAGCATCAACGACGAATTCGTGAGCTTCAGCACGAGCCACGCCTGCGCGACCATCTGCATCCAGGTGCCGATCAGCGAGATTAGCTGACCGACGAAGAACAGCCTGAAATTGCGATGCCGCAACGCGCGGAACGCCGTCAGCCGTCCGCTCCAGCTATCCTGCGCGGGAACGTCCCCGCCCGCCTCGTCAGCCTCAACGGCCTCTATCTCAGGAACAGTATCGATAACTCTTTGTCTCCCTGACCCGATAGTAACCTCTCCTTGTCCGAGGAGAGGTCGGCGAGACAACGTCGCGCCGGGAGAGGTGCAACGCTCGCTCACTCAGAATTTTTTATCCCCTCCTACTTTGCCAGAGCCGATTTCATCAATCGAGCGCCTTGCCGCAACCTCATCTCTTTGCGACCCTCACCCGTGTGACGAACGCATTCTTCTCCCGAATCCAGGTCCGCTTCATCGACGCCACCGGCAATCCACGCGCACTCGATCTCGCCACGAATGAAACGGCCGCCGCGCTCAACGGCCTCAGCATCTCTGCGCGCCTCGAACACGCGCTCGGCGGGACCATCGTGCGCGCAACCATCTCGAATCGGGGACTTGACACGATTCGACTCAATTCTGCGATCTTCGAAGTCGCAACTGGCTTCGCACCGTCGGCACCAGGCCGATTTTTCAAGCACGGTTACCAATCGTGGAGCGCATCCGGCGGCCACGATCTAGACGCGTCGCGTACTCACCCGCGCGATTCCGCGCATTTCATCACGCGCCTCAATCATCAGAGCGAACCGACACGTCCGCCTGAATTTCCCGAGGCGCAAACCTCCGAACTTTTCACGATCGTCGAGAGTCGCGATGCGGCCGAACGCGTCCTGGCTGGATTCATCGGAGCCGCCAACTCACTTTCAACTCTCACCGTCTCCAACCCTGAGAAAATAATTGCGCGCGCTATCCTCGACGACGTCACGCTCGCGCCGGCCGGGCATCGCGAACTCGATCCACTGTTCATCGCCGCCTCCGACGAGTCCGCTGCACGCCTTGCCGCGCGATGGGCCGACGCGACTGGCCGATGGATGAATGCGCGGGTCAGCGCGCCGTTCCAGCGCGGATGGTGCTCCTGGTACCACTACTTTCACGCCATCACCGAGGACGCGCTCCGCACCAACATCAAAGCGCTCGAGGCGATGCGCTCCCTGTTCCCGCTCGACGTGATTCAACTCGACGATGGTTTTCAATCCGCACTCGGCGATTGGGACACGACCAACGCCAAGTTTCCGAGCGGCCTCAAAAGAATCGCCGGCGAGATTCGCGCCGCCGGCTTCAAAGCCGGTATCTGGACCGCGCCGTTTCTCGCCGCTCGCGACTCGCGCCTGATGCTCGTGCATCCGGACTGGTTCATCATCCGCACCGAGACCGGTGAACCCGTTCGCGCCGGCCACAACCCGAACTGGACTGCGAGCGACGACAAGTTCGCGTACGCGCTCGATCCGAGCAACCCGGCATTCCGCGCGCACCTGCGCCACCTGTTCGCGAAACTTACCCGCGACTTCGGCTTCTCGTATCTGAAACTCGATTTTCTCTACGCCGCCGCCGCACCCGGCCGCCGTCACGATCCAAATCTCACGCGCGGCGAGACCTTGCGCCACGGCCTCGAGGCGATTCGCGCCGGCGCCGGCGACGACGCGTTCATCCTCGGATGCGGCTGCCCGATTGGCCAGGCAGTCGGCATCGTGGACGGGATGCGCATAGGTCCAGACGTTTCGCCGTTCTGGGGCTCGACCGCTTCCGGAGCAGGCGACCCGTCAACGGTCTACGCGCTCGACGCGATTATCGCGCGCAGCTTCATGCATCGCCGCCTATGGCTCAACGACCCCGACTGCCTGATGCTCCGCGCGCGCGAAACCCGCCTCACCGGCGATGAGCGCGCCGCCCTGGCCGCGACCATCGTCGCCAGCGGCGGGATGCTCCTGATCTCGGACGACATGAGCCTGCTCGACGCCGAAGCGGGGAAATTGTTTCGCGCAGTCGCTCAAATCGCCGCCGAGATCGACTCCAACGCGGCGCGCGAACCGGTCCTCGCGCTGGATCTGATGACCAGCGGCGACGTTCGCGGCCTGATCAGTGAAGGTGCCGCCGGCGGCGCAATCGCGATGCTGCTGAATCGCGGCGACACGCCCGCGCACGTGCCAACCTCGGATCTTAAATTAGGCGCCGGAGAAATTGCGGCTCTCGATCTCGCCGTCGACGAGAAAATCGAAATCTTCGATACGATTGATCTCCCGCCCCACTCCGCCCGCATCCTACGCATCAAGCGTTAACCGCCATATCAATCACGCTCGCGCCCGCGCGGGCATGCAACACAGCCCGAAAACTTTCAGGCGCGCCCAAACCGAGCTTCGCGTAATATCCGCGATCGATCGATTCGATCACCGCGTCTGCGCTCGCCGCGTCGCACAACGCGACGATCGATCCGCCGAAACCCGCGCCGGTCAGCCGCGCACCGAGCGCGCCGCCGCGTCGCGCACACTCCACGAGAGCGTCGAGCCGCTCCGTGCTGCATTCGAAGTCCTTCGCAAGACTCTGATGCGACGCGTTCATCAGCTTTCCCATTTCATCGAGGCGCCCCGCTTGAAGCATGTCCGCCGCACGAATCACCCGCTCGGTCTCGCTCAAAACATATCGCGCGTGCTTCAGAACTTCCAGCGGGCGGTTTGAATCCAGCGCGATTCGAGCCGCTCCCTCGCCAAGCAACTCCGCATCGAGCGCCGGCTGCGACACGCCAAGGATGCTCGCCGCATCTTTCATATCCGAACCGAGCCGCGCCGGCGACGCCGCTGCGAGCGTCGCGACAAGGTCCGCCGCTTTCCACTCCGGCAGCGCGCGAATCACGTCGCCAAGGATCTTCACGCCGTCGAGCTTGAGCGCGCGCCCGAGAATCCTCGCCGCCAACGCGCATTCGACGACGCGTCGATTGTATTCCGCGCGCACCTTCCCGGACTTGTCCGCGACTTCCCGGCTGTCTGCCACGACGAGCGCAGCGTTCGCCGGCATCTTCACCGCGCGCACTCGCAGCGGGTCAAATTCGATAAACAGCGCGTGGTCGCGACGCCCTAGAATCGACGCTGCCTGATCCATCCCGCCAGCCCGCGTCCCGACGTACCATTCGCTGCGCGCTACCATCGTCGCGGTTTCGAGGGGGTCCAGTGCGAGATAGTTGACCGCCATGAACGCCAGCGCGGTCGAAACCGTGAGCGCGGCTGACGATGACAGCCCCGCGGCCGGTGGCACGCGGCCTTCGACGACCAGCGACGCACCGCGCTTGTTGTCAACTTTAGTTCCGGCCGGAAAATGATCGATAACCCCCTGGATCGCGGCCTTCACGTAATTCGCCCAATCGCCAGTTTCGTACGGTGGAATCTGCCGTTCGATTGCGAAGCGACGTGATGGCCATCCAGCATCGGCGTTCATAAGTTCAATTTCGCGGGTCGTGTTCGCGGCGGCGACGACAATCGTGGACCGATCGATCGCGACCGGCAGCACGGGCAACCCGCTGTAGTCCGTGTGCTCGCCGATTAGATTGACGCGACCGGGCGCGCGCGCCGCGAAGATCCGCGTATCGTTGTCGGCACTGGTGCGAACTCGTGTGGCGAGCCGAGTAGCTCGCGCCAACTCTCGAACGTCCCATCCGTCGGGCAGACTCATCGCCGCTTCCTTTTCGGCTTGAAGAACGCGCGCGCTGCCTCGAGATCTTGCGGCGTGCCGACGTCGCTCCAGAAGCCACGCATGTCAACGGCGCGCACGACGCGGCCGTCGGCGATCATTTGTGCGATTGCACCCGGCAACTCGAGCTCGCCGCGCGGCGACAGCTTGAGCCGCGCGAGATAGTCGAAAATCAGCTGGCTGCTGGCAAAGAGTCCCGCGTTGTTCCATTCGGTCTTCGCGGTTCCCGGCGCCGGTTTTTCATCGAGTCGCTCGACTATCATGTGCTTGGTCACGTAAACGGCCGCGCCGCGAAATGGATCCTTGACGCGATTCACCGCCAGCATCAAATCGTACTCGTCGTTGCGCGCATGTTGGATGAAGCGCGGATAGTTGGCGCGGTCCATCAGGATATCGCCCCATCCGAAGACGAAGCGCTGATGGCCGGCGAGGTGCGCCTTCGCGGCCAGCATCGCCCCGCCGGTCCCGTTCAATTCCGGCTGCCTGACGGTGTTGATGCTGATTCCCGGATTTTCACGTTCGCAGGTTTTCGCCCATCCTTCGATTTGTTCTGACAGGTAACCCGTCACGACGATGAAATGCGCGAGTCCTGCGGCCGCAAGGGCGTCGACGATGTGCGAAATCAGTGGCGAACCGGCGATATCGAGGAGCGGTTTCGGCGTCTGCGCGGTCAAGTCGCCCAGCCGTTTGCCCCTGCCTGCCGCCAGCAGGACCGCCGTCGTGATTTCTGCCGCCACGGCGTACAAGATAGCATCTTACCCATTCGAGGGTGCTTGGCTGGCGGTATATAGTTGAGTAAGAGTTTAGCGAGAGTCGCAAAATGTTTGGTGAGATAAGTCCTCGCAAGAAAGCCCGCGCGCCGTTCATTTCGATCGAGGAAGCGCTCGAGGAAACGCGTCGCGGCCACATGATCATCCTGATGGATGACGAGCAGCGCGAGAACGAGGGCGACTTGTGCATGGCAGCCGAAAAAGCCACGCCCGAAGCGGTCAACTTCATGGCCAAGTTCGGGCGCGGGCTCATCTGCCTGCCGATGTCGGCGGAGCGAATCGACCGGCTCGGGCTCAGCATGATGATTGGCGACAACCAGGCGCCGCTCGGGACAGCGTTCACGACGGCGATCACCGCGCGGCGAGCGTCGGGCTCGGGAATCTCGGCGCAGGATCGTTCGACGACGATTCTGCAGGCGGTGCGCGAGGACGCCAGCGGCGCGGAGTTCATCACGCCCGGCTACGTTTATCCGCTTCGCGCGCGCGACGGCGGCGTGCTGGTCCGCACCGGGCAGACCGAAGGTGCGGTAGATCTCGCGCGGCTGGCGGGACTGAAGCCTGCGGGCGTCATCTGCGAGATTCTGAAAGATGACGGCACGATGGCGCGACGCGACGACCTGGTCGAGTTCGCGAAAGTGCATGGACTCAAGATTGTCACGGTCGCGGACATCATCGAGTACCGGCTACGCAACGAGACGATGGTCCAGCGGATCGCGGAGGCCAAGCTGCCGACCGCGTTCGGCGAGTTCAGCGCGCTCGTGTATCGCAACCTGGTTGATTACACCGAGCACCTGGTGCTGGTGATGGGCAAGGTCGATCCGAAGAAGCCGATTCTCGTGCGGGCGCATCGCGAGTACCTGCCCGGCGACGTGTTCGGCTACTCGGTGCGCAACACGCGGAACCTGCTACGGTCCGCGATGGAACGAATTTCGGCCGCGGGCGAAGGCGTCCTGCTGTATCTCAAGCGCGAGTCCAACGCGCTGGCGTCGGATTTTGACGGCGGGCGTCCGTCGAGCCGGGCGACTACGCGAGCCAACACGCCCGAGGCGGACTTCCGCGACTATGGAATCGGCGCGCAGATTCTGCGTGACGTGGGTGTGCGCAAGATGATCATCATGTCCGACGCGACTCCGCGGCTGGCCAATTTGCCTGGCTACGGGTTGGAAATCGTGGGATCGGTTCCGCTTTCGACCAACAGCAAGCAGAGCGCTGCTGCCAAATAGATGCTGACGGCCGGGTGGAACCAGCGCTCATCCAATGCTGTTTTAACTACTGACAAATGATCTCGCGCGAATTCCGATTGGTCCCTCGTGGTGCAAAGGAGCGTCCGTTATGGCGCGACTCGATCGCATCGATTGTCTTTGCGCTTGCCTTCGTGATTTGCGCGCCGATGGCGCATGCGACGCCGAAAGCGAATGAACTCGTCAAAATCATCTCTGCCACGATCGATCCTCCGCTGAAAGCCGGCGGCGTCAGCACTCTCAAGATCGCCGCGCAGGTGATCGAGGGATGGCATATCAATTCGGACAAGCCGTTCACCGAGGACTACATCCCGACCAAGCTCGACGTTAAGGGGCCGGTCAGCGTGACGCCGGGCGCGATCAAGTATCCGCCCGCGGAAACGATGACGCTCGCAATTGCGGGCGCTGACAAGATTTCGGTCTTCGGCGGCGATATCAAGTTTGAAGTCCCGCTCAAAGCGACCGCCGACTTTGCGCCGAAGCCGGGCGACGCGCTGACGGTTACGGTCGATTACCAGGGCTGCAACAACAACGAATGCCTACGGCCGGCGTCGGTCAGCACGACGGTCGCGCTGGCGACTCCAGGAGCGGCAGCGGGAGCGGTCGAGGCAATGGGCGCGGGAGGCGCGAGCATCGGCGGTATCGGTGGCGGCGATGATTCCGACGGCGCATTGGGACGCATCTTTGCAAATCACGGATGGTTCCTCGGCTTCCTCGCAGTATTTCTTGGCGGCCTCGCGCTGAATCTGACGCCGTGCGTCTATCCACTGATCGGAGTGACGATCGCGTACTTCGGCAACCAGGGCGGCACTCATCGCCGCGTGATGTATCTCGCGATCGTCTTCGTGCTTGGAATCGCGCTGATGTTCTCGTCGGTGGGAGTGGCGGTAGCGATGTCGGGCGGATTGTTCGGCGCTGCGATGCGCAATCCGTTCGTGCTGGTCGCGCTGTCCATGATGCTGCTGATACTCGCTGCTTCGAGCTTCGGCCTATTCGTCCTGCAACCGCCACAATGGATGCTGCAGCGCGCGGGCGCGGCTCATCCTGGATACGCAGGCGCGCTGCTGATGGGCCTTGGGATGGGCGTGGTGGCTGCGCCGTGTATCGGGCCGATCGTGCTGGGCCTGCTGCTGATGGTGGAGCGGAGCGGAAGCGCACTCTTCGGCTTCGCACTGTTCTTCACGCTGGCGATTGGACTTGGCCTTCCGTACATAGGCCTGGCTATGGCGGCCGGGCATATCCGCCGCCTGCCACGGTCGGGCGAATGGCTTACATGGGTCGAGCATCTCTTCGGCTTCGTGCTGGTCGGACTCGCGCTCTACTTTCTCGATCCCGTCGTGCCGAACAATCTGATGACCCGGATCCTGCCGTACTATGCGGCCGGCGTCGGAATTTATCTCGGCTTCATTTCGCGCGAGGGCAGGAGCTGGCGTCCGTTCCTGGTGCTCAGGTCGGCGCTCGGATTGGTCGCAGTGGCGGCGCTCGCGTTCATGCTCTATCCGCGACAGGCGCCGGAGAAACTTCGGTTCGAGCCGTTCAATTCCGAGCTGCTGGCGTCGGCAGCCGAATCGCGGAAGCCCGTGCTGATCGATTTCAGCGCCGACTGGTGCATCCCATGCCGCGAGATGGAGCATTCGACCTTTGTCGATCCGTCCGTGGTCAGCGAGGCCAGTCGCTTCGTGCGGATGAAGGCGAATCTCACCGCGCAGGACAAGAAAACCGAAGAACTGACCAACAAGTTCGAAATCCAGGGCGTGCCGACGACGATGCTGATCGATTCGGCGGGCAAGGTGGCTCAGCGCAAAGTCGGTTATATCGGGCCTCGGGAATTGCTGGCCGAGCTGCGCCAGGTCGATTAGGACGCGGGGCTGCTCGCCCCGCACCCTATCTTCCGCGCTTCGCTTCACATTACATGCGCGCTCTCGTACATTCGCGGGTATGAGGTTTTGCCATGGCTGCGAATGATGGCTTCGTGCGCGAGATCTTCGCGATGGTCAAAGAGCGGCGGTCCTTCGGGCGACATCCGATCTGGCATCGAATCGCCGAGGGTAAAGTCTCGCAGACGGGACTCTGCAACTTCGCGACTCAATTTTTCCTGCAGGTGAGGGAATTCCCGCGGGCGTTGAGCGCGCTGCATTCGCGATGCGTCAACGCCGAGGAGCGCGTGAAGCTTGCGGAAAGCCTGTACGAAGAGGAGACCGGCAAAATTTCCGGCAGCGCACCGCATCCCGAGTTGTTCATTCGCCTCGGACTCGGACTTGGGCTTAGCCGCGACGACATGATTCACGGCAAGGCGTTTCCCTCGACGGCGGCGCTGATCGACTGGTTCGAGCTCTCGACCAAGGATCGCTCATTCGCGGAGGGAATCGGGGCAATCAATCTGGCGGCGGAAGGCCAGGTTCCGGGCAACTTCGCACCGTTCGCGCGCGCGCTCGAAAAGCATTACGGACTCTCGCGGGAGCAGGTCGCGTTTTTCGACGTGCATGAGATCGCCGATCGCGATCACAGCGATGTCGGCGACAACATCTTGAGCCACACGCCGATGAGCGAGGTGGAGCGGGCGAAAGTATGGGCCGCGGTCGAGCGCTCGCTCGAAATGTGGTGGCAATTCTTCGACGGAATTCAGCGCGCCTGCGAGTAAAAATTGCGGGCTGATTTCAGCCGCTTTCCGAAGCGAACTGTGGGCATCTAATTTCACAGAATGGTGTTCTGTTAGTGGCCTTGCTCCGTTTTGATAAAAGACCGTAGTGCCCTAGAGTCGATAGGCTGAAAAACCCCCATCGAGTGGCAGCTTTTGTATCAACATGCGCCCAATTCAAATATTGTTTGATTAGTTGCATTGACTCGCTTCCATGTCCTTTACTTTATTGCCATAGACAAATACAATTTGGACAGGCGGTGGGGATGCGGAAAGGTAGTTCATCGCTCGTCCTTTTCTATGGCAAATAAGCAATCGTCCGACGGCTACGGCGCCGAGTCCATCAAGGTACTGGAAGGACTCGAAGCGGTTCGCAAACGCCCCGGGATGTACATCGGCGACACGGCCGAGCGGGGACTGCATCATCTCGTCAACGAAATCGTGGACAACTCGGTTGACGAAGCGCTGGCCGGTCACTGCACCGAGATCAACGTCGTGATTCTCAGCGACGATCGGATTTCGGTCGAGGACAACGGCCGCGGAATCCCGGTCGACATGCATCCGACGGAAAAGCGCTCGGCGCTCGAAGTCGTGCATACGGTGCTGCACGCCGGCGGCAAATTCGAAAAGAGCGCTTACAAAGTCTCAGGCGGACTGCATGGCGTCGGCGCGTCGGTCGTCAACGCGCTCAGCGACGAGTTCGAAGTCGAAGTTCATAAGAACGGCAAGATTTATTTCCAGCGCTACGAGCGCGGGATTCCTAAAACCAAGGTCGAAGAGCGCGGCAAGACCAACAGCAAAGGCACCACGACCACCTTCACGCCCGACTCGAAGATATTTCCCGAGATAAAGTTCAAGTACGAAATAATCGCGCGTTACCTGCGCGAGATGGCGTACCTCAACGCGGGCCTGCGGATCAGGTTGCGCGACGAACGAATCAACAAAGCGGAAGAGTTTCACTACGAGGGCGGAATCGCCGAGTACGTTGCGACGCTGAGCAAGAGCAACGAAGCGCTGCACGACGTGATTTTCTTCAAGGGCGTGCGCGAGGGCGTCGACGTCGAAGTCGCGCTGCAGTGGACCGACGCGATCCACGAGGTGATTTTCACTTACGCCAACAACATTCATACCGCCGAGGGCGGGACGCATCTGTCGGGGCTCAAGTCGGCGCTGACGCGAACGATCAACAATTACGCGACCAAGAACAGCCTCTTCAAAAATAAGGAAATGCGGCTCGAGGGCGACGACACGCGCGAAGGTCTCGCGGCAATCGTCAGCATAAAAATCGCCGAGCCGCAGTTCGAAGGACAGACCAAGACCAAGCTCGGCAACTCCGAAGTCGAAGGAATCGTTTCGGGACTGGTGAACGAGAAGCTCGGCGAGTTCCTCGAAAAGACGCCGCCGGTCGCAAAGAAGATTGTGGCGCGAGCGGTCGAAGCTGCCACCGCGCGCGAGGCCGCGCGCAAAGCCAAGGAGCTCGTGCGGCGCAAGGGAGCGCTCGATTCGGGCTCGCTGCCGGGCAAGCTCGCGGACTGCCAGGAGCGCGATCCTGCGTTGAGTGAGTTGTACCTGGTGGAGGGCGCGTCGGCAGGCGGGACTGCGAAGGAAGGCCGCGATCGCAAGACGCAGGCAATCCTTCCGCTGCGCGGAAAAATATTGAACGTCGAGCGCGCGCGTATCGACAAGATGCTGTCGTCGCAGGAGTTGCGCATCCTGATCACGGCGCTCGGGATGGGAATCGGCAACGACAAGGACCTGAGCAAGCTGCGCTATCACACGATCGTGATCATGACCGACGCGGACGTGGACGGCTCGCATATCCGGACGCTGTTGCTGACGTTCTTTTTTCGCCAGTTCATGGAGATCATCGAGAACGGCCATCTCTACGTCGCGCAGCCGCCGCTGTTCCGCGCCAAGAAGGGCAAGACCGAACGCTACCTCAAGGACGAAACGGCGCTGGAGGATTACCTGACCGACCTTGGCGCCGAGGCCGTGACCTTCGAGGCCGGCAAGGGTAAAGACGCGCGGGAGTTCAAAGGCGCTGCGCTGAAGACGGTCGTGCGCAAAGCGTTGTTCTTCGAAAAGATGTTCGAGGCGCTGGAGCGGCGCTCAAAAGAGCGCTCGATCGTCGTGTCGCTTGCCAAGCTGGCGTCGGAAAAAACGATCAGCGACGAGAATTTCGAATCCGAGAAGGCGGCGAAGCAGATGGCCGAGGCGATTCGCAAGGATTCGAAGAACGACAACCTGGTTTACAAGCTCGAGCCCGACGGCGAGGCGCATTGGCGCGCGGTCTTCAGTCATTCGCAAAACGGGGCGACTCGGCCGACGGTGGTCGACCTGACGCTGTTGCATAGCGGCGAGCTGCGCGAGATTCGCCGGCTCGATCCGGAACTGGCGGCGATCAAGGCGCCGTTCAAATTGAAAGTTGGCGAAGGCGAGTCCACGGTCGAGACGCTCAAGGCGATGGCGGAGGCGGTGCTCGGCGCGGGCCAAAAGGGCGTCGACATCCAGCGCTACAAGGGGCTGGGCGAGATGAATCCGGGGCAGCTGTGGGAGACCACGATGAATCCGGAGACGCGTGCGATGCTGCGGGTGCAGATTTCGTCGCGCGAGGAAGCCGAGGAAATTTTCGGCACGTTGATGGGCGACGTGGTCGAGCCGCGGCGTCAGTTCATTGAAGAGAACGCGCTCAACGTCCGCAACCTCGACATCTGACGAGCCGCGCACGAGGTTGATGCGCAAATCCAACGCATCGCATGGCATCGAGGGAGTCCTTGCACGAAGAAATCCGCGTGATGGTGACGAATTGCGCCGTGTGCGAGCGTGACGCGCGTGACGCGGAGCAGAACCTGGGCGTGGCGCTGGACCTCGAAGGCATTGCGCATCCCGAAGATTCGTTCGCGTACGATCTGATGCCGCATCGTCGCGAACTCCATCGCGAGAAGCTGCTGCGGAAAATCCAGGAATGGACGGTGCTTGGGAGAGAATGCGGCTAGACAATTTTCAGTTCACGGCTGCTCGGAATTCGTGGGGAGCGTCTTAATCAATGGCTGAGACTAACGGGAACGAACCGCATCGCAACGAACCCGCGCTGCTGAATATCGAAGACGACATGCGCCAGTCCTACCTGGACTATGCGATGTCGGTGAATATCGGCCGCGCGCTTCCGCAGATTCGCGACGGCCTCAAGCCGGTGCATCGGCGAATCCTGTATGCGATGTTTCGCACCGGCCTGCTGTCGAATCGGCGCTACACCAAGTGCGCCGCCGTCGTGGGCGAGGTGCTCGCGCGCTATCATCCGCACGGCGACATGGCGGTTTACGATTCTCTCGTTCGCATGGCGCAGCCGTTCAGTCTTCGCTACCTGCTGATCGACGGCCAGGGAAATTTCGGATCCGTCGATGGCGATCCGCCCGCTGCGTATCGATACACCGAATGTAAGTTGACGCGGCTGGCGGAGCGGATGCTCGCCGACATCGACAAGGACACGGTCGATTTCGTCCCGAACTTCGACGGCTCGCACATGGAGCCGGACATCTTGCCGGCACAGTTTCCGAACCTGCTCGTCAACGGCTCGGACGGCATCGCGGTCGGCATGGCGACTAACATCCCGCCGCACAATCTCGGCGAGGTTTGCGATGCGCTGCTGGCGTTGATCAACAAGCCGGAGATCACGCACGAGGAAATTCTCGACATCATACCGGGGCCCGATTTTCCGACTGGTGGGCAGTTACTCGGTCGCCAGGCGATTCGGCAGGCGTATCTCACCGGGCGCGGCACGCTCACGATGCGCGCTCTGGCAGCCATCGAGACCGACAAGCGCAGCTCGAAGGCGTCGATCATCATTCGCGAAATCCCATACCAGGTGAACAAGGCGCGGATGATCGAGCGGATGGCCGAGCTGGTCAACGACAAGCGCATCGAAGGCATCAGCGATATCCGCGACGAGTCCGATCGCGACGGCATGCGCGTCGTCATCGAGCTCAAGCGCGACGCCGAGCCGCGCATCGTCCTCAACCAGCTCTACAAGCTGACGCAGATGCAGCAGGGCTACGGCATTATCCTGCTCGGCATCCACGAGGGCCGTCCCAAGGAGATGAATCTGCTGCAGATGCTCGTCGCGTTCCTCGAGCATCGCAAGATAGTGCTGACGCGGCGCACGCGCTTCGAGTTGAAGGAAGCCGAGGCTCGGCGCCACATCCTTGACGGCCTGCTGATCGCGCTCAAGAACCTCGACGCGGTTATCAGTCTGATTCGCAAGTCGAAGGATGCTGACTCTGCACGCTCCGGGCTGATGAAACAGTTCGGCCTCTCGCAGCTGCAGGCGCAGGCGATCCTCGATCTCACGCTGCGCCGTCTCACCTCGCTCGAGCGCGAGAAAATTGAGACCGAGCACAAAGAGGTCGTCGCCGAAATCGCGCGCTTCAAGAAAATTCTCGCCGACGAAAAAGAATTATTGAAACTGATCGCAGGCGAGCTTGATGAAATAAAAAAGGAATTCGCCGATCCGCGCCGCACCCAGATCATCGAAGCCGAGGGCGAGTTCTCGATCGAAGATTTGATCGTCGAAGAAGATCAACTCGTCACGGTCACGCACGGCGGGTACATCAAGCGCACCCCGCTCTCGCTCTATCGCACGCAAAAGCGCGGCGGCCGCGGCAAAATCGGCGCGACCACGGCGGAAGAGGATTTCGTCGAGCATCTCGAGCGCGTCTCGACGCACGACCGCCTGATGTTCTTCACCAGTGCCGGCAAGGTTTACGAGCTCAAGGCGTACGAACTGCCCGAGGGCGGACGCGCTGCCAAGGGACGCTCGATCGCGAATCTGCTTAGCCTCGCCAATGACGAGACGCTGTCCGCGTTCATTCCCGTGCCGCGCGAGACCGCCGGTAAGTTTGTCTTTTTCGCGACCACCCGCGGCCGCGTGAAAAAGACCGCACTCGACGAATACGAAAATATTCGCTCGACGGGAATCATCGCGATCAATCTCGAAGACGGCGACACGCTGGTCGACGTGCGCATCACCGACGGCAATCAGCAAATCGTGCTCTCGACCCGCGAGGGACAGGCGATTCGCTTCAAGGAAGAAGAAGCGCGCCCGATGGGCCGCGCCACCGGCGGCGTGGTCGGCATGGAACTCGAGTCGCAACCGGTCAAAGAAGGCAAGACCGTAATCCTGGTACAAGACGAAGTCGTTTCGATGTCCACAGTCCGCGACGACGAAACTCTCCTCACCGTTTCGGAACTCGGCTACGGCAAGCGCACCCCCGCCTCGGATTACCGGCTGACGCATCGCGGCGGCAAGGGCGTCATCACGATGAACGTGACCGAGAAGACTGGCAAGGTGATTAGCGTGCGACAGGTCGGCATCGACGATCAGGTGATGCTGATAACCGACGGCGGCAAGGTGATTCGACTGGCCGTCAAGGGAGTGCGAATCACCGGCCGCAACGCGCAGGGCGTTCACATGGTGCGCCTTGAGGGCGGAGAACGCGTCCGCGCGGTGGCAGGGATGGCGGAGCGCGATGAAGACGAAGCCAACGGCAACGGATCCAACGGCGCCGGTGACGCGGAGGATCCGGAAGAGTAGCTAATCGAATGGCTAATGCAGTGACTATTTCGTAATAGTCACTGACTATGCTTTCGTGCTCGGCCGTGAGGACACAGTACTATACCATCGCGCGAGGTTCGTTTGTTCCGGCTGAATCCGAATATCAACTGTGCGAGCGAAATCGATCATGCAGAGCGTGGTGATATCCGCGATTGAGTATCTGTTGCCCGCGATGAATTCGCGATTCCGAAGCTCAGTATCGAGCCATGCGATGCGATCGATCGCCACGCGCTTCTGAATCTCGCCGAACTCCCGTATCCGGCGCCCCCGTCCCTCCGCGACCGCGCTCAGATGCGACCATACGTGACCGACCGGCGCAAAGATTTCGATCTCGATTCTCCGATTCCACATCTCGACCAATGCTTTCTCGCGCGCGCCGACGCCGAATAGCGGCGGCTCCGGCTGAACCTCCTCGAAGTAACGGCAAATGGCTACGCTCTCCGAAAGACAACTGCCGTCGTCCAATTCGAGAATCGGCAGCGAGCCGAGCGGGTTTTTCCTGTAAAATTCCGGCGTTCGGTTGGCGTTCCGCATTATATCGACTTGCACCAGCTCGACGTCGATCCCCTTCTCCGCGAGGAAGATCCTCACTCGCCGGGGACTCGGCGCCAGCGTGAAATCGTACATCTTCATGGTGCTTCTGCGGGCGGCTCGCCGGCTCCGGATCCCTCGGTGCTGTAAGCCTCGTCGGCCGCCGTCAGCCCCCTGCCCCGTGCGATCTCGAATCCCATCGAGCCGAGAATTTCTTCGAGCGCGTTTAGTGCGAGCATCACGTTTTCGCGGCGCGAACCTTCGCCCATCAAACCGACGCGCCAGATTTTGCCCTTCAGCGGCCCGAGCCCGGCCGCAATTTCGATATTGAACAGTCGCAGCAATTCCGTGCGCACCTTCATATCGTCGATTCCCGCCGGCACCGTAATCGTCGTGAGCTGCGGTAGCCTGTACCCTTCCTGTGCGGCGAGTTGCAGGCCCATCGCGCGCACGCCAGCCTGGAACGCGGCCGCGTTGATGCGATGCCGGCGCCATCGCGCTTCCAGCCCTTCTTCGACGACGATTCGCAGCGCCTCGTAGAGTGCGTAGTTCATCGTGATCGGCGCCGTGTGATGGTACAGCCTGTCGGGTCCCCAGTATTGTTCGATCAATGCAACGTCGAAATACCATGAGCGGCACTTCGTCTTGCGCTTACGCACCGACTCCATCGCGCGCTCGCTGAACGTCACCGGCGACAGCCCCGGCGGCGCGCCGATTCCCTTTTGCGTGCAGCTGTAACAAGCGTCGATTCCCCACTTGTCAATCTCGACCGGCACGCACCCGAGCGACGTCACCGCGTCGATTACCATCATCGCACCGTGGCGACGCGCCAGCTCGGCTATCTCCTCGATCGGCTGATGTATCCCGGTCGAAGTCTCAGCATGAACCACTGCGACCAGCTTCGGACTCTTAGACGCCTTCAGCGCGGCCGCGACTTGCGCCGGCTCCACGATCGTTCCCCAATTCGCTTCGACCTTGTGAACCTTGGCGCCGAGCCGCGAGGCAACTTCCGCCATCCGTGTGCCGAACGCGCCGTTAACGCCGACCACAACCTCGTCGCCGTCTTCGATCAGATTCGCCATCACGGTTTCCATCCCCGCCGAGCCGGTGCCGGAGACGGGAAAGGTGATCTCGTTTTTCGTGCGGAAGACGATGCGCAGCAGCTGCTTGATATTCTCCATCACCTTCAGGAAATCGGGATCGAGATGCCCGACCACCGGCGACGCCATCGCTTTCATCACGCGCGGATTGACGTTGGATGGTCCCGGACCGAGCAGAATCCGCGCCGCAGGCCTTAGTTCTGGAAATGATTCCGCCACGTGTGTTTCTCCTTCCAATCGTTCGCCAAGGTTGCTGAAATCGAACCTTGCTATTATGACCGCCATGGATCAACCGCAAAAGCGTTGGTCGTGGTAGAGTTGTGGGGATTGAACGCGCGATCGCGATAAGATGAGTTCCATTGATCAAAAGCTGCTCGACGAGCTTCGCGAAGTTCTGGGCGCCGACGGAATCGTCTCGCGCGCGACCGAGCTTAAAGTTTACGAATGCGACGGATGGACCGTCGAAAAAAGCGCGCCCGACGTGCTGCTGCTCCCGCGCACGACTTCGCAGTTGAGTGCCGTGCTCGCTGCACTCTATCGCCGCGGGGTTGCTTTCGTTCCGCGCGGCGCGGGCACCGGCCTTTCCGGGGGATGCCTTCCGCTCAACGCGCCCGCGATGATCTGTACTTCGAAGATGAACCGGATTGTCGAAATCGATCTCGACAATCGGCGCGTTGTGGCCGAGAGCGGCGTGGTCAATCTGCATGTCACCAACGCCGTCAAGTCGAAGGGATATTTCTACGCGCCCGATCCGTCGTCGCAGGTCGCGTGCACGATCGGCGGCAACATCGCGGAGAATTCCGGCGGTCCGCACACCTTGAAATACGGTGTGACCACCAATCACGTGCTCGGGCTCGAACTCGTACTGCCTGATGGCGAGGTCGTCGAGTTGGGCGGACCCGCGGAAGAGCGATGCGGCTACGACTTGGTCGGCGCTGTGGTCGGCGCTGAGGGCACCGCCGGGATCGTCACGCGCGCAACTCTGAAACTGATGCGTGAGCCCGAAAACCACCGCACGCTGCTCGCCACGTTTCCCGACGCCGACACCGCGACGCGGGCGGTCTCGATGATAATTGCGTCGGGGATTGTGCCGGCCGCGCTCGAGATGATGGATCAGCTTATCATTCGCGCGGTCGAGGAGGCGTTCCATGTCGGGCTCCCGCTCGATGCTGGCGCGGTGCTCATCATCGAGCTCGAGGGTCTCGAAGCTGGACTGACGGCCTATGCCGATGATGTAGCGAAGACCGCGTACCTTGCGGGTGCGTCGAACGTCAGGCTCGCGCGTGACGAAGCCGAGCGGGCGCTGCTGTGGAAGGCGCGCAAACGCGCTTTCGGAGCCGTCGGCCGCCTCGCGCCAAATTACGCGACTCAGGACGGAGTGGTTCCGCGAACTTGTTTGCCGAAGATTTTGCGCGTGATCGCCGACGTCAGCCGCCGCTACGACTTGCGCATCGGCAACGTATTCCACGCCGGCGACGGCAATCTGCATCCGATCGTTCTTTACGACGAGCGCGAACCAGATCAAGTACGCCGCGCGATCGAGGCGGGACGCGATATCCTCAAGGCTTGCCTCGAGATGGGCGGGAGCCTGACCGGCGAGCATGGAATCGGGGTTGAGAAGATCGGCGAGATGCCGCTGATGTTTTCGCCGGACGATCTTCGCGTCATGTCCGAGTTGCGCCACGTATTCGATCCCTTGGAACGATCCAATCCCGGCAAAGTGATTCCGCAGCCCGGCGCATGCGTCGAGGTTGCCGCGCCGCGCCGCCAGGTACCGATCTAGTCGCTGTAGCGAAAATCGTGGCTGCCACTGCATCCTCAAATCTGGCGACTCGGCTCGATTCGATCGTCGGTGCTGACGGCGTCCGCGCACCGCTCGGTTCCGAGACGCGCGCCGCGGAAATGATCGTCGAGCCCGCTTCGGTCGAGGAGATTTGCGAGATCGTCCGCATGTGCGAGACGGACCGGATTGCGCTGGCCCCGATTGGCGCGGCGCGTTCGCTCGCGGGAATTCGGCGCTCTCCTGTCGCACTAGGAATCTCGATGGCACGGCTCACGCAGGTCGTCGCGTACGAGCCAGACGACATGACAGTCGTCGCGGAGTCGGGAATGACTGTCGGCAAACTCAATGCCGCCATGGCAGATTCCCGGCAGCGGCTACCCGTCGATCCATGCAACCCCGCGATGACAACTCTCGGCTCGTTGATCGGCGCCTCGCACTCGGGCCCACTGCGTCTGTCGGAGGGCACCTCCCGCGACCTGCTGATTGGAATTCGCTTCGTCGGTCACGGCGGCAAAGTCGTCCACGGAGGCGGCCGCGTAGTCAAAAATGTCGCTGGATATGATTTGATGAAACTGATGAACGGATCGTTCGGCACACTTGGAATAGTAACTGAGGCGACCTTTAAGGTGCGCCCGATTCCATCTGACTACTGTCTGGCTGCTATTCGCTGTGCGAGCATATCGGAAGCCTTCGCCGCCGCCTTCATACTCAATGATGCACTGCCACTGAGTAATCTCGATATACTCAGTCTAGGGCTCGCAACTCGCTTTAGTTCCACCGACCAATTTTTGGTTCTAGCTGGTTTCTCTGGAAGGCCGGAGGAAATCGGCTACCAGGCTGAGCGGATCATCGAGTTGACAGGCACGCGCGGCGAAATACTGGACGGCGATGGTGCATTCAGGAGCTACGAGATGTTGCGCGATATCGATTTTTATTCGGCTCCCCTGTCCGCACAAATAGCGGTACCACCGGTGCATCTCGCAGGAGTGCTCGAGCATTGCAAAGCGGAATTTCGCGCTCACGCCGGCTCCGGCGTCGCACAAATAGTCTCGGCCGGTGAACCCTCAGCGGAAGCTGTGGCAAAAACCGTCGCGCAATGGCGTGCAGCTGCACGCTCCGCGCGCGGGCATCTTCGACTGCTCGCCGCCGCGCCCGCCATCCGCGATTCTCTGGAGTTTTTCGACACTCCGAATAACGGTGCGCTCGCACTCATGCGCCGCCTCAAGGCGGCCTTCGATCCGGCCGGGATCTTCAACCCCGGATGCTTCGTCGGAGGAATCTGATGACCGGAGCGAGCGTCCCGACATCGAATCCGATTCGCGACGTCACCGACTACGAGCTGCTGTTCGACTGTGTTCATTGCGGGCTCTGCGCCGAGGCGTGCCCAACGTACATTGTTACGCGATGCGAGATGGATTCGCCGCGTGGCCGAATCTATTTGATGAAGTCGCTCGCCGAAGGCCGCATCGAACTCGACGACGACGCGGCGCGGCATCTCGATATGTGCCTTGGATGTCGCGGGTGCGAGACCGCCTGCCCGTCTGGCGTTCATTATGGACGTTTGATTGAAGGTGCGCGTTCATTCGTCGAGCGCAACCATCGCCGCAGCTTCATGGATAAGCTGAAGCGGCGCGCCGTCAGCGCGATATTCCCGTACCCGAATCGTCTCCGAATGTTGCTGGCACCACTACAGCTTGTCGATCGGCTTGGCCTGAGACCTGCTCTGAAAGCCATTGCGCCAGGCATAGCTCGCGATTGGCTCGATCTCCTTCCACCACTTGAACCCGGCTCCCAACCGCTGGCCGACGGGGCAACCGTCGTCCCGCGCGCGGACGCACCCACCGTCGTCGTGCATCACGGATGCGTCGCGCAAGTACTTGCGAACTCGGAAAATCTCAACAGCGAACGTCTTCTCTTCGGTGCCGGCTATCGCGTCGCCCAGCTCCAGCCAACCTCATGCTGTGGAGCGCTTGATCTGCATTCCGGTGACGAGTCGCGAGCTCGGGACTTTGCCCGCGCGAACGTTCGCGCTCTGAAACAATCTGGTGCCAATGCAATCATCTCGGCCGCGTCGGGGTGCTCGGTGGCAATTGCCGAATACGGCGACATGCTCAGAGACGAACCGGAATTCGCGGAAGACGCGCGCGCGGTTTCCTCGAAAGTTCGCGACCTGGCTTCTCTGCTGCTCGACGCGCCCGCGAGTCCGAAGCGGGAATTTCAATGCCGCGTCACTTATCACGACGCGTGTCATCTCGCGCACGGACTCGGCGTACGTGAAGCACCGCGCAAACTGCTCGCTTCAATTCCGGGCGTAACAATCGTCGAGATGGCTGAGGCCGACCTCTGCTGCGGCTCGGCCGGCTCCTACAACTTGACCGAGCCCGCAATGGCGCGCGAATTGGCTCGGCGCAAAGCTGACAACATTGCCGCCACGGGCGCCGACTACGTCGTGCTTGCGAATCCCGGATGCGAGTTTCAGATCGCCGCCGAACTTCGCCGGCGCGGTTCGAAAATAAAGGTCGTCCACCTGGCCGACTTCCTCGCGATGGCGTCCCAGTGACCGCTCACGAGATCAAGTTCTACTTCGCGTACACGAGTCCGTACTCGTACCTCGCGATGCAGCCAGCCTACGATCTCGAACTGTCCCACAATGTGCGTGTGCGCTTCATTCCGTACGGGGTTAACATCCGAAAAGTTTATGGTCCGCTCGATCGCGAGGACGCCGACCGTCGCAAGGTGCGGTATCTTTATGTTGACGCGCGCCGAATTGCGAAGGAGCGCGGACTCGTCATCTATCCGCCGAAAAAGATCTTCAGCGCGCGACTGGCGTTCTATGGCGGCATCTACGCCGCGAAGAATCGACAGTTCCGGCCGTACTCGAATCGTGTGTTCGATCGATTCTGGAAACAGGAACTCGATGTCGAGAGCCGTGATGCGATTTCAGCAATTGTTGCCGAAGTCGGTCTCGAGCCCACGGAATTTCTCCGCTACGCCGACTCCGACGCGCGCGCCGATCTGGATGCATGCTTCGCCGAGGCCGATAGCGACAAGATCTTCGGCGTGCCGACCTTCGTCGTCGATGGCGAACCGTTTTGGGGCGAGGACAGAATTAATTGGGCAATTCGCAAGCTGGACGCGATGGGCCTGCGCCGCTGAATTTCGCGACTCTCAGCTCTGAGTAATCGGAATGTGCCGAGGCTGCGATTTCACGTGCTCGAGCCATGCACGAGTCGCCGGATAGCCCGCCAGATCGAAACCGCCTTCATCGGCAACATGCGTGTACGCATAGAGCGCGATATCGGCAACCGAGTAACGCTCGCCGACGAACCATTCGCGCGACTTCAGATACCCCTCCATCACGCCGAGCGCAGCATATCCGCGCGGGCGCATCATCGTGTCGAGAATAGTGCGGCGAGGATCCGGAACATCGGGATGCATCACGAGGTACCGCACGCTCGCGATGTACGGCTCGTGGCTGTACTGCTCGAAAAACAGCCATTGAAGAACCTGCGCGCGTTGGAACCGATCGACCGGTATGAACGGCGTGCCATCCGCAAAATACATTATGATCGCGTTCGACTCAAACAGTAGTTTACCGTCATCGAGTTCAACGGCAGGAATTCGGCCGTTCGGAAATTTGCGGAGAAATTCCGGCGTGCGCGTCTCGCCTTTCGTGATGTTGAGCTCGATTCGTTTGAACTGAATACCAAGCTGCGTCAGCAGCAGGCGAACTTTGTAGCCGTTGCCGGATGACAAATAGTCGTACAGACGAATCACCGTCGCCTCCTCTCACAGCTATGCGGCGATCAGAGTTCGGGACTCGAGGGCAAGAATGTTTCGCCCATCAGGTAGGCGTCGACCGCGCGCGCGGCTTCGCGCCCTTCCCAAATCGCCCACACCACCAGCGATTGTCCTCGGCGGGTGTCGCCGGCAGCGAAGACGCCCGGCATGCTCGACATATAGTTTTCGCACTGCACGTTGCTGCGCGCGTCGAGCTTGAGCTCGAGCTCGGAGATAATGCCGTCGGGCTCGGGTCCGAGAAATCCGAGCGCGAGCAGTACGAGGTCGCACTCGATCTCGAAGTCGGTGCCCGGAATCTGCTCCATCACCATGCGGCCGTTGTCCTGCTTCCAGTTGAGCCGCACGCCGTGGAGTTTTTTAACCACGCCATTTTCGCCGGAAAATTTGCTCGTGTTCACGCTCCAGTCGCGTTGCACACCTTCTTCGTGCGAGCTCGAGGTGCGCATGATCATCGGCCATTCGGGCCAAGGCATTTCAGCGGTGCGCTTCTCCGGCGGCATCGGGAGCAACTCGAATTGATGCACGACGATCGCGCCCTGGCGGTTCGAAGTGCCCAGGCAATCGGACCCTGTATCGCCGCCGCCCAGGATGACGACGCGCTTTCCGTTAGAGCTGATCTCCGAGTCTGGATCGAGCGCGTCGCCGAAGTTGCGCTTGTTCTGTTGCGGCAGGAATTCCATCGCGAAGTGGATTCCTTTGAGATCGCGTCCGGGGATCGGCAGGTCGCGCGGTTTGGTCGCGCCCATCGTGAGCACGATTGCGTCGTACTTCGAGCGCATCTCGTCAGCGTGGATGTCCAAGCCGACGCGGCAGTTGGTGACAATCTCGAGGCCCTCGGCTTTCATCTGCTCGACGCGCCGGTTGACGATCCATTTTTCCAGCTTGAAGTCGGGGATGCCGTACGTGAGCAATCCGCCGACGCGATCGGAGCGCTCGTAAAGCGTCACCGAGTGTCCCGCGCGGGTTAGTTGCTGCGCGCACGCCAGCCCTGCCGGTCCCGAGCCGACGACGGCAACGCGCTTTCCCGACCTGCGCGCGGGAGGCAGCGGAGTGATCCATTTTTCGATCCACGCGTGATCGATAATGTTCTTTTCGATCAGCTTGATCGTTACCGGATCGTTATTGATATTGAGGACGCAGGCTTCCTCGCACGGCGCCGGGCAAATTCTGCCGGTGAACTCCGGAAAGTTGTTGGTCGCGTGCAGCCGATCGATCGCCTCGCGCCACCTGCCGCGATAGATGAGATCGTTCCAGTCGGGAATGATGTTCCCCAGCGGGCATCCCTTGTGGCAGAAGGGAATTCCGCAATCCATGCAGCGGGCGCCCTGCGCGCGCAGCTTGTCTTCGGGCATCTTGAGATCGAATTCACGCCAATCCTTCAGGCGTTCCCCGACCGGACGCCGCGAAGGAGTCTCGCGTTTGATCTCCATGAAGCCCGTGATCTTACCCATCGAAAGCCGTGATCTCCCCTGCTTCAGCTCGATTCTGATTAGTCAGTCGATTACTCACTCGGCTAAACTGCGGCCAGCCGCGCGAGATCGGAATCCATGTTCAGATGCTGGCGCTCGAGCACCATGCGATACTCAGTCGGCAACACTCTGACAAACTTCTTTGTATACTCGTCCCACTTGTCGAGGATTCGCCGTGCAACTGCACTCTGCGTGTATTGCTGATGCCGCACGATCAGCGCGTGCAACTGCTTGAGCTCGTCGTGGTCGCCGATCGGACCTAGCTCGACCATTCCGGTGTTGCAACGCGATGCGAATGAGCCGTCTTCGTCGAGGACATACGCCACTCCGCCGCTCATGCCCGCGGCGAAGTTGCGGCCGGTCTTGCCGAGGACCACGACCAGCCCGCGCGTCATGTACTCGCATCCGTGGTCGCCGACTCCTTCGACGACGGCGTGCGCGCCGCTGTTGCGCACCGCGAACCGTTCTCCTGCAACGCCGCGGAAGAATGCTTCGCCGCCGGTCGCGCCGTAAAGCGCGACGTTGCCGATAATGATGTTGTCCTCGGCCTTGAAGGTCGCTTCTTTTGGCGGACGCACCGACATGAATCCGCCTGATAGTCCTTTGCCGCAGTAGTCGTTCGCGTCGCCCTCGAGATGGAGCGCGATTCCCGGCGCGAGCCATGCGCCGAAACTCTGGCCCGCCGAACCCTTGAGATGGATTTGAACCGTGTAAGGCGGCAATCCTTCCGCGCCGAACCGCCGCGACACTTCCGCCGAGAGCATCGTGCTGACAGTGCGGTTCACGTTGCGAATCGGAAGATGAATTTCGACCGGCTTCCGATGCTCGAGCGCGTCCTTTGCCAGCTCGATGATTTGATTGTCGAGCGCTTTGTCGAGGCCGTGATCTTGCAGCTCAATACAATGCAGTGGCTCGTCGGGCCCGACATCGGGACGGCGAAGAATATTGGCCAGATCGACGTTGCGCGCCTTCCAATGTGCGATCGCTTCGTTAGCGTCGAGACATTCGACATGGCCAACCATTTCCGCGAGCGTGCGGAAGCCCAACTGCGCCATGTATTCGCGCAGCTCGTCCGCGATGAACATCATGAAGTTGACGACGTGCTCGGGCTTGCCTGCAAATTTCGCGCGAAGAACAGGATCCTGCGTCGCGATGCCGACCGGACACGTGTTGAGGTGGCAGACACGCATCATGATGCATCCCGAGGCCACCAGAGCGGCGCTGGCGAATCCGAATTCCTCGGCGCCGAGCAGAGCGGCGATTGCGACGTCGCGACCCGTCTTGAGCTGACCGTCGGTCTCGACGTTGATGCGTCCGCGCAGACCGTTCATCACGAGAGTTTGCTGCGTCTCGGCGAGTCCCAGCTCCCACGGAATTCCCGCGTGCTTGATCGATTGAAGCGGAGACGCTCCCGTGCCGCCGTCGTAGCCGCTGATCAGCACGACGTCCGCTTTCGCCTTGGCGACTCCGGCAGCGATAGTGCCGACACCAACCTCGGCGACCAGCTTGACGCTGATGCGCGCGCGATTGTTGGAATTCTTGAGGTCATGGATGAGCTGCGCGAGATCTTCGATCGAATAGATGTCGTGATGCGGCGGCGGAGAAATCAATCCAACGCCCGGCGTCGAGTAGCGAATCTTTGCGATGAAGTCGTCAACCTTGTGACCGGGAAGCTGGCCGCCCTCTCCCGGCTTGGCGCCTTGCGCCATCTTGATCTGAAGTTCGTCGGCATTGACGAGGTAGTGACTGGTGACGCCGAAGCGCGCCGACGCCACCTGCTTGATTGCGCTGCGGCGGAAGTCGCCGTTGGCATCGCGCACGAAGCGCGCGGGATCCTCGCCACCCTCACCGGTATTGCTCTTGCCGCCGATCCGGTTCATCGCGATCGCGAGATTTTCGTGCGCTTCCTTGCCGATCGATCCGAACGACATCGCGCCGGTTTTGAACCGTTTGACGATCTCGCTCGCCGGCTCGACCTCGTCAAGCGGTACCGACGGCCGGCTGGAATTGAACTTCAGCAGAGAGCGCAGGGTGGCGAGCGAGCGACTCTGCTCGTCAACCGCCTTCGTGTACTCCTTGAACAGCCGGAAATTTCCCGAGCGCACCGAATGCTGCAGCCGCGCGATCGTGTTCGGGTTGTACATGTGGAACTCGCCGCCGCGGCGCCACTGGTACTGGCCGCCGACGTCGAGATCGCCGTCGAGATTCGCCGCCACCTTGAACGCGTAGGTGTGACGCTCAGCGGTCTCGCGCGCGATCGCGTCGAGGCCGACGCCGGCCACGCGCGACGGCGTCCAGCTGAAGTACTTGTCGATCACATCCTCGGCCAATCCGATCGCCTCGAAGATCTGAGCGCCGCGATAACTCTGCGTCGTCGAAATCCCCATCTTGGACGCGACTTTCGTGATGCTCTTGCCGAGCGCCTTGATGAAGTTGTGAACCGCGGTGTCTTCGTCGACGTCCTTAAGCTGACCGTCGCGAATCATCCCCGCCATCGTCGCGTACGCGAGATATGGATTGACCGCGCCCGCGCCGTAGCCGACCAGCAAACAGAAATGCATCGCCTCGCGCGGCTCCCCGGACTCGACAACGAGCCCGACCCGGGTGCGCGTCCCATCGCGAATCAGGTAATGATGAACGGCCCCCGTCGCGAGCAGCGCTGGAATGGCAGCTTGAGCGGCGTTCACGCCACGATCCGAAAGCACGATTATCGTGTAACCGGATTCGATAGCGTCGGAAGCGCCCTTGCAAAGCGCATCGAGCGCCGCGCGAAGTCCGACTTCACCGTCACCGACGCGGTACAGCGTTGAGAGCGTGATCGTTCTCAGACCCTCGACGTTCAGCCGTTTGATCCTTTCGAGTTCTTCATTGGTGAGAAGCGGCTGCTTGAGTTGAAGTTGGCGGCAATGACGCGGTGACTCTTCGAACAGATTGTCCTCGGCGCCAATCGTCGTTTCGGTCGAGGTCACCAGTTCCTCGCGAATCGGATCGATCGGCGGATTCGTCACCTGCGCAAACAATTGCTTGAAGTAGTTGTAGAGCGGCTGGGGCTTGTTCGACAGGACAGCGAGAGGGGTGTCAGTGCCCATCGAGCCGACGGGCTCCTGCCCGTTGGTCGCCATCGGCGCGAGGATCATTTTCAGATCCTCGATCGTGTAGCCGAACGACTGCTGCTGCTTGAGCAGCTCAGCGTCTTCGAAGTAGTCAACCGCGGGCGCGCCATCCGCATGAGGCAGCGACTCGAGCGTGACCAGGCTGCGATCGAGCCAGGCGCGATACGGCTGTCGCTCCGCCATCGACTGCTTGATCTCTTCGTCCTGGACGATTCTGCCGAGCGCGGTATCGACGAGAAACATTCGGCCCGGCTGCAGCCGCCCTTTGAGCGCGACATTCTCCGGCGCGATATCGAGGACGCCGGTCTCCGACGCCATCACGACGAGGCCGTCCTTGGTCACCGTGTAGCGCGACGGGCGAAGGCCGTTGCGATCGAGCACCGCACCAATCCTGATGCCGTCGGTAAACGCGATCGACGCGGGACCGTCCCACGGTTCCATCATGCATGAATGAAAATGGTAGAACGCGCGCTTGCCGTCGCTCATCTGTGGATCGTTCTGCCACGCTTCCGGGATCATCATCATGACGGCGTGCGGCAGCGAGCGTCCCGTGCGAACCAGCAGCTCAAGACAGTTGTCGAAGGTGGCGGAGTCGCTGCCGTTGGGCTCGACGATCGGCAACAGCTTCTTGATGTCGTCGCCGAACAGCGGCGACGAGAACAGCTTCTCGCGCGCATGCATCCAGTTGATATTGCCGCGCAGCGTATTGATCTCGCCGTTGTGGGACATGAAGCGATACGGATGCGCGCGATCCCAACTCGGAAACGTGTTGGTCGAGAAGCGCTGATGGACCATCGCGAGCGCGGTCTTGACCGCGTCGTTGAGCAGATCGGGGAAGAACTGCGGGATCTGCGTCGAGATCAATTGACCCTTATAAACGACGGTCAGCGCCGAGAGGCTGCAGAAATAAAATAATTCCGGATCGAAGAGTCCGAGTTTTTCCGCTTCGGACGCTGCGCGCTTGCGAATCACGTACAGCTTGCGCTCGAGCGCCTCGACGTCCTTCACCTCGCGGCTGCGTGCGATAAAGACCTGGCGGATTGCGGGCAGCCCACGCCGCGCGATATCGCCGCATGCGGATTCGACCACCGGTACGTCGCGCCATCCGAGCAGGCGCTGTCCTTCCTCGTTGACGATTCGCTCGAATGCGTCCTCGCATTCCCTGCGCTTGACCGCGTCGAGCGGCAGAAAAACCTGGCCCACGCCGTATTCTCCGGGCGCAGGCAGCTTGAAGCCGAGCTTGGTCGCCTCGCTCGCGAAAAAGTCGTGCGGAATCTGCATCAGGATTCCGGCGCCGTCGCCCGTCCGCGGATCGCATCCGCACGCGCCGCGATGAGTCAGGTTGTCGAGCACCTGCAGCGCTTTGACCACGATGTCGTGCGAGCGCTCGCCCTTGATGTTGACGACAAAACCGACGCCGCACGCGTCGTGCTCGTTGGCAGGATCGTAAAGACCCTGTGCCTTGGGAATGCTTCGGTAGTTGTGCATCATGACACCCGCCTTGGATCCGGGGGCGCGGATTTCGCGGAGCCGTGGCGATGACGCCTGCCATTGGCGGGCTCGTGCGAGTCGCCGTTCGAATGCACGGAAATCAAACCGCGCTCGGTGTGCGTCGACAGCACCACCATCGTCTCCGTCCGCCCCACTCCCTCGATCGAGCGGATCGCGCTGATGAGCCGCTCGAGCGACGAAGTGTTTTCGGTTTTAACTTTCAGCATCAGCGTGTGCTGACCGGTGACGTGATGGCATTCGAGCACGTCGTCGAGCAGAGCGACGGATTCCTCGAACAGCGAAATTGTTTTCGGATGCGAAATCGATACGCCGATGAATGCGGTGACGTCCTTGCCGAGGCGAGCCGCATCGACGGCGGCGTGGTAGCCGATGATGACTCCGCCGTCTTCGAGTTTTTTCACACGCTCGTTCACGGACGGCGCAGAAAGCCCGACTTGTTCTCCGAGTTTGACGAGCGGAATGCGACCGTGCTCCTGCAGCAGGCCGATAATCTGCAGGTCGATCGCATCGAGTTCGGGGGAATCACCGCCGAATTTCATAAGGTTATCCTCGTCGAGTGTCGATGAAGATAGAAGGAAATCAAAACTGTGTCAAGTGTTTATAAGGATTTGACTGAATAAAATATGAGTTTGTTAAGGTCCAGGTGCCACGAACCGACGAAATAGAGGTTCAAGCCAAGGAATGCCCACAAACCTAGGTTGCTATTTTGCAATGCAGGCATGATCGCTCAGGTGGCAAACCATTTGTGCCGAAGCCGCTTCTCTCAGCAGATGCCAGCCGCGCGGGCACTTTTTCCTTCTCAAAGGCGGGATTCTCTACCATCACTCTGATCATGCGCCGAGATTGTGCACTTTCAGACAATCGGCACCTGAGAATTCAAAACGGGGTCCAATGAAACAAACTCGGCCAGACTTTCCCCATATAGACGTCAAGCAAGAAGATCACGGCGGCCTGGTTGTTGAGGCTCGCCTCGTGGGTGAGCGCGATTTGAGTGCCGATCGTGAGCTGGCAGAGGTCCATGCCGTACGCGAGCGCGGGCGTGATACGCAAATCGGGCGGTGTGTTGAAACGTTTGCCGACCGCGATCTGCTGCCAATTGAATTCCGCGAAGGGCGAGAGCCGGCTTAAGAACGACGCGAAAGGAAGCGCGACTCCTGAATCCCTTAGATAGTAGAACTGATACGAGAGACAGAAATCCGCGATGAACTGGCCGTTCTCGGGACCGCCCCACGTCGGCAGATAGGCGAAGTCGCCGAGGAACGCGAACGGGCGCAGATAAAGCGCGAACCCCTCGTTGGGCAAATCGCCCATCCCCTTTTCATACATCAGCATCGGCCCGCCGCGAGTATGACTTGGCGCGCCAGCGTCGAGGTCGCCGACCGGCACAAAAAAATTGCCGCCGATCGCAAAGCGCATCTCGTGTTCGACCGAGGTGAAGAATGCCCACTTGGGCAAAAGCTCGAGTGCGCCCAGGCCGCGGGCGTCGGATCCATGCCGGGGCGGAACCTGGTTGATCACATCTCCGATTTCGACGCTCACATTTTGACTGAGCCGCTTCTCTTGCGAGAACTCGAACGAATAGATATTTGCGGTCCGCGTCTTGTTCCAGCCGGGTTGCAGTTCGAGTTCATTGCTGGGATCCGCGTCTTCGGTGACGATCGGCTCGATGAAGTAGCGCTTGCCGACCTGGGCGTGTGCGATAGATGCGACCCCGAGTGCGGCACACGCGATCGCGCACGCCGCGGCCAACGGCCAATTACGAATGCGGATAGGCGTCGCTTCCCATCTCAAGCGCATCGAGTCCCGACCATTCCACTTCCACCAGCACACGATTGCCGACCGTGCGCTCGACGATCTTGAAGAACAGCATCGCCAGGCTGAACACCACGACGACGTTCACCGTAACACCGATCAACTGGGCGAAAAACTGACCCACATCGCCATAGAGCAATCCGGTGACGGGCCCCGCGACACCGTTCCATCCGTCGCCATAGGTTCCGTCGGCGAACAGGCCGAGCGCCAGCGCACCCCACAGTCCGCATGCGCCGTGGACCGCGACCGCACCGACGGGATCGTCGATTCGGAAGCGGCGTTCGAGTTCAAGCACCGCCCACACCACCAGCAGTCCCGCGATTGTGCCGATCAAAACCGCCGCCGCTGGCGTGACGAATGCGCACGGCGCCGTGATCGCGACGAGTCCGCCCAGCAGGCCATTGCAGGCCATCGCGATGTCGGGCTTGTTGTAGCGATGCCACAGGTAGAGCAGCGACGCGAGTGCGCCGGCGGCAGAGGAGAGCATCGTGTTCACCGCAATGATCGCAATGCGCGGATCCGATGCAGCGAGCGTCGAGCCGCAGTTGAAGCCGAACCATCCGAACGCCAGAATCAAAGTTCCACTCGCGGCCATCGGCAGGTTGTGCCCCGGCAACGCGCCGATCGCGCCGTCGCGCCGAAACTTTCCGATGCGCGGACCCACCATGTAGGCGCCGGCCAGCGCGGTTACACCGCCGGTCATATGCACGACCGACGATCCCGCGAAATCGAGATGACCGTGGCCCAATCCCAGATTCACACCGAGCTGTGAGAGCCATCCGCCTCCCCATACCCAGTTGCCGTACAACGGATACAGGAACATCGACATGAAAATTCCATAGATGAAGAACGCTTTGAACTTCCATCGCTCTGCCATCGCGCCGGTCGGAATGGTCGCCGAGGTATCCATGAAGACCAACGTGAATACGAACATGCCGAGACTGGCGGGATCGCGACTGACGTTGAGCAGCGCGAACTTGCTGAACCCGAGAATCCCGTAAGAATGCGCGCCGATCGTGATTGAGAGTTCGTGATGACCAATCGCGGCCATGCCAAGTGACGGCCAATGCGCGACGCCGCCCATCATGAAGCCGTATCCGGTAAGCCAGAAGCCGATGATGCCGATTGGGTAGATGATCAAGTTCATCGCCATGGTGTTGACCGCGTTCTTGGAGCGCGTGAACCCCGTCTCCAGCATCGCGAATCCGAGCTGCATGAACATCACGAGGAATGCGGCAATCAGCAGCCATGCGAGGTTCAGCGAATTGTCCAGCGGAGGCGACGAGGCGGCGGTCTGTGCGTGCGCCAACGGCGAGAACGACAATAACGCCAGCACGGCGAAGATGGCGGCGGCCAACCCGAGTTGCGATCGTCTCCGCATCATTTCGACTGCCCTCGATATGACCGGCGCGGAGGTGTCGGCGACGCCGGGTAACGGTTTGCGAACCAAATCAAAAGTAAAAACGCCCCGATGAGCGTTGTGAAAAACGCGACGTATCCAAGCGTGCGGCGCATTCGTTGGATCGCGAGACTGCGAGGATGCAGGCGCGCCGCGCGGTTCTGGGGAACCACGCGCGACGGATCGCGCAGATCCTCGAGGATCTCGGCTGCGCTCGCATAGCGGTCGCGTGGAGACCGCTCGATCGCGTGGAGGATTATCTCCTCGAGATGCGGATCCAGATCGTGCTTGAAAGCGCTTGGCGGTTGCGGATCTTCGGCCGTCTTCGAACGCATCACGGTGTAAACGTTGGGGCCCGAGTACGGCAGATGGCCGGTCAGCATCTCGTAGAGAATCACGCCCAGCGAATAGATGTCGGTGCGAATGTCGCCGCGCCGACCGCTGACCTGTTCGGGCGCCATGTAGTCCGGAGTGCCGATGGTCGATGACAGACCCGACCATGTGAGTCGCCGCGCGGATTCGTCCAGCGCAATTCCGAAATCCATGATCTTGGTCCGGCCTTCTGCGGTCACCAGGACGTTTTCCGGTTTCAAATCGCGATGCACGACGCCTTCGCCGTGCATGTACACGAGCGTCTCCGCCAACTGTTTTGCGAGATCGAGCGCTTTCTCCACCGGCAGGCCACCATCGGTCCGCATGATCGCGCGGAGCGACTCACCCTCGACGTACTCCATCGCGATGTACATCCGGCTCTTCTTTTTGGGGGTGAGGACCTTGACGATGCCGGGATGGTTGAGGCGGCGTCCGACTTCTTCTTCGCGCTGAAAGCGGCCGTAGAAGACCACGTCGCTTTCGAACTGCATGTAGGGGACTTTGATGGCGACGGTTTTGCCGTCGATTTGATCGATGGCTTTGAAAATCGACGCCATCCCGCTGCGCGCGATCACCTCGATCAATTTGTATTGATCGAGGTTTTCGCCAACGCTGACCTCGCGCATTTTTCAGGACCGTCTTGGGGAAAACCGCGGTCAGCGGACGTTAACATCCGACGCGCAGGCAATGGAAGGGAACTACTACGCGGACGTTGTGAAGCTGGAAGGAGCAATTCATACCACTAGTGGCGGTATGGGGACAGCTCCGCCACCAAGGGTAGTTTGGTTCCGTCAAAAATTGTTTTTGCCAGAAGCCGGTTTCGTTGTCGCCCGATTTCGGACGCGCGTGGCGAATACGGAGGATGCTGACGGTTTTCCATAGCATCTTTAGTAGCACGCCAAATCCGCCCGGGGCAGGCTGAACAGTTCATTCTCAAAGCGCGAGGCGCAAAAGGTTCATCGCCCGAACAATCCGCGCAGGCGCTCGCGCCATCCACCGGTGGCCAACGTGTGCCCGGTGTGCGAGGTCATTCTGAAAACGGCGCAAGTCAGATTGTCGGCGGTACCGCGCTTATTGGCATGATCTATCAGGCTGCGACATGCCGTCTCGGCGTCAACGTCGCGCGTCAGCGATTCCAGTTCCTTGTCCTCGAGGACATTGTAGAGTCCGTCGCTGCACAGTATCAGCCGATCGCGCTCGAGGAGTGGGAGCGAGATCCGATCGATCGACGCGATCAGCTCACGCCCGAGGCTGCGCAGCAGCATACCGCGCTCGGGATGAGTCTTTGCGCCCTCCGCCGACATCACGCCCATCCGGACCCGTTCGGCGACCATCGTGTGATCTTTGGTGACGACCGAGATTTGGCTGTGACGAATCAGATGCAGCCGGCAATCGCCGACGTGAACCGCCGACAGCATGCCCTTCTCGACGGCAACTGCGGTCATCGTGGTCCCCATCCGGGCGAGTTCCGGCACCGTCAGCCGCTTGTCGTGAATCTCGATGTTGGCGCGGGTGATCGCGCGATAGAGCCGTTTGGCGGCGCCCCAGGCCGGCGGGCTTTCGCGGTAGGCTTCAAGAGTTATGTCGACCGCCATCCGGCTGGCGATTTCGCCGCCTTCGTAGCCGCCAATGCCGTCGGCAATCGCAAACACGACGCTGTCGGGGCTCTCGATGAAGTGCCCGCACGAGTCTTCATTGTCGGGGCGCCTTGTACCTACATCGGACAGCAGCGCCAGCTCGAAAGCCTGCTCCATCGAAGGAGGAGCGGAGGGCGACGAATCCATTTGCAGTGCGTTACCCGTTTGGCACTCTCAGAGTGAAGTTTTTGAAACGGCCAAGGGGCGGGCCGCGATCGCTCGCGGCTCGCCCTAGGGATTATTCGCCAAACCAGCGCCTGGATCAGGCCGGCTTGGTTACGAGAATCGTCTCTTTGCCCTTCTTCTTCGAGTTACGTATGAAGTAAATTCCTCCGTAGATTCCCCAAATCACGGATATTGCGACCGCCATCAGAGGTTCCTTCACGCTGCCGAGTCCTTCGATCGGGCCGATGATGTAGAACGCCATGCAGGCGAAGTTCGCGAGTGCGCCGAAGATTGGTATCACCATGTGCTTCATGCCGTGGAACATATGATGTTCACGATACGCCACAATGCAGCACACGTTGGTCAAGCCGTAGACGATAAATGTTCCGAAGTTCGAAATCAGAGTGACCAACGCCAGTCCGTTCGGCAGCGAAGTCAGAGATGCGTTGGAACTCATTCCGATCGAGTACCACAAGTTATGCGGCAGGGTGGCGATCGTCTTGTCGTCCGGTGCCGAGCCACCGGCGAAGAAATAAAGCGCTGCGTAAGCGCCGAGCACTGCCGAAATGGCGGCGAGCGTCCAGATGGTGCGATGAGGAGTCAGATTTTCGCCGTGCAGCAGACCGAAGTGCTCTGGTACTTCCGCGTCGCGGCCCATCGCGTAGGTGACGCGCGCACCGGTGTTGATGCAGGAGAGCGTGGTGCCGATAAGCGCGAGGAACACGGTCAGCGCTTCGAGCATCATGAACGCCTGCCCGTGACCGCCGAGCAGCGCATTTCCGATGATCGTCATCATGTCGCCGATCGGAGCCGCCGAGCCTTTTGCGTCGGCAAGGCTGTAAGCGCTCGACATGAAATAGTTGGCGGCGAAGTATTCGATCATGTAGCAGAACAAGCCCTGGATCGTCAGCGAGAGCAGAACGCCGCGCGGGATGTCGCGCTTGGGGTCTTTCGCTTCCTCGCCGAGTGCGGTCACTGACTCGAAACCAACCAGCAGGAAGATCGCGATGGTGGCCTGCAGCATCACGTAGCTGAAGTTATGCGGCGCGATGACCGACAAGGCATTAGGATGTGCGGGCGTGTCTCCTGCCAAAGCGTAATGCAACACCTTCTTGGTGCCATCGAGGGCAAGACCCATCGAGCCTTCCGGGTGTCCGAGCCGGTACGCGATCGCCAATGCGGAGAAGAAGAGCAGCGCAGTGATCTGGATACCGTTGATCGCGATGTTGACCATCGTCGAGCCGTTCACACCGCGAAACGCGATGTATGCGACTCCGAAGGCAGCGACAATCGCGACCAGCGCCATGAATACAGGGCCCGGCGTGCCGGCATTGATGGTGTCAGGCGCGAAGTTGCCGACGATATATCCGATCATGATCCCGATGGTGGCGACCATGGCGCCCGGGTAGACCCAGTAATACAGATGAGAGGCCCATCCGATTGTGAACTTCGCGATGCGCGCGAACCTGTACGCATGCGTCTTGCTGAGAAATGCCTGCTCAGCAAAGAAATAGGAACTGCCCGCGCCCGGGTACAGTTTGGCCAGCTCCGAGTAGGAGATCGCGGTGGCGTACGCGAGCATCAGAGCGGCGAAGATACCGGCCCACATCGCGACGCCCGACGGATACGCGTATCCGGCCTGGACGACAAATGTTATCCACAGGAATGCTCCCGGGGCGATGAGCGCCATCGCATTGACCGTGACTCCGGTCAAGCCGAGGGTTGGCACCATCTTTTTCTGTTCTTCAGCCATCTTGCCTCCTTCGATTTCGCAGCGGAGGTGGTTGTCCGCCGCGCGCACGCGTCGCTTCCGTTACGGGCGGGAGCGTCTGGAGGCGTAAAGCAGGAAAAGTGCCATTTCAAAATCGAATAGATATTGATGAAAAATGCAATGCACCTGCCCAAACTACAGGCATCCGCTTATCTGGCAGTCATCAGGGCTTAAGCTCTCCGGTTAGTCGCTCTGGGCCGGCCTCGAGTCGGTGGCTGATTCCGACTGAGGCCGGCCCGTTTGATCCAGGCACATGGATGACTCCCGTAAAGTCTCCGTGCTGCGGTCCACATCGCGCAGGTTCCTAAGCAGCCCTCCTGGATTTGGAGGGTCGGGCCAAGGTGCGCCTGCCGACAGGTACGTCGTCTATCGTCTTCGGGCAACCGTCGTCGCCGGTGACGACGTATTCCGGGTATGCGGGGAAGCCGTGCTCGTGCAAGTCGAGTCCTTCGATTTCTCCTTCGGTCGGAATACGGAGTCTGAAGCCCCACTTCACCGCGTACGTCAGGGCCATCGAGGCCACGAAGGTAGCGATCGTGATCGAGAAGCTGCCAATCATCTGAGCTTTCAAAACGCCGAGGCCGCCGCCGTAGAAGAGGCCGGTGACGACGCTGCTGGTGTCCGCGCCCATGGCAGTAGGCGCGCCGTATTTGCCGGCCGCGAACAGCCCTAGTGACAACGTGCCCCGGATTCCCGCGATCATGTGGACCGGAACGGCTCCGATCGGATCGTCAATGCGCAGGTATTCGAGCAGGTCGATACCCCAGACCACCACGATGCCGGCGCCGATTCCGAGCAGGAATGCACCCTCCGGATCGACCCAATAGCAGGGGCAGGTTATAGCGACGAGTCCGGCGAGGAAGCCGTTGACCGTCAGCGCGAGATCCCACTTCTGTCCTTTGAAGTACGAATAGAAGAGCGAGGTCAGACCCGCCGAGCACGCCGCGATGGTCGTGTTGAACGAGACGCGGCCGATGCCTTGTGCGTCCATGGCGGAGAGAGTGCTGCCCGGATTGAATCCGTACCATCCGAACCAGAGGATGAGACCGCCGGTCGCGCCGATTATCAAATCGTGCGGCTTCATCGGCTGACCGCCGTCGCGCTTGAAGACGCGACCGAGCCGAGGCCCGAGAGCGATTGCACCGGCGAGCGAGATCATCCCGCCGATCGTGTGCACGACCGTCGATCCGGCGAAGTCGTGGAAGTTAACCGGGTTCATGTTCGCGAACCATCCGTCGGGACCCCATGCCCAGTGACCGATGATCGGATAGATGAAGCCCGTCACGCCGACGCTGTAGAGCAGGTCGCCAATGAAGTCGCAGCGACCGATCATCGCGCCCGAGGTTACGGTCGAGCAGGTGTCGGCGAAGGCATACTGGAAGACCCAGTATGCGAGCAGCGGCACTCCGGTGGTGCCATGCGTGGCAGGGAGACCGTGCAGCATGAAGCCGGTCGTGCCGATCCACGGCGTCCCGGGACAGAACATGAAGGCGAAGCCCCAGAGCCAGAAGGTGACGCCGCAGATACAGGTGTCGGCGATACCTTCGACCAGAATGTTGACCGTCTCACGCGAGCGGGCAAATCCCGACTCGAGCATGACGAAGCCGACCTGCATGCAGAAAACCAGGTACGCAGCTACCAGCGTCCACACCGTGTTGATCGCGTTGATGTGCGGCGGCGGTAAAGCCGGCGCGGTATCCGCGTACGCCGTCGAAGGCAGATACCATTTCGAAATAAGCAGCAGCACGAGCCCCAGCCCGATCATTTTGCCGGCCATCAAGTACCCGGCGTTGCGACGGACCATGGGGTCACGCCAGCTTTCGCGGATTCTCTCCCACAATCCAGTTGCTCCTGAGTACATCGATCGTCTCCCTCCAAGATTTGATTTTGTGTTGGCTACGCGCCTGTGCGTGGCGCGTTGCCTTGGAGCAAGACGTATGCCTCGGCGGCAAAAATCCCGAGTCCATCCAACGACGAATCAGGTCGTAGAACTATCGATGGAGAGTGCGATCAACCTTGAGTTTTAAATTTTCGCTTAACTCGCAGTTATCGCGGCCGTTGCGAAAAATCCGGGCAGAATGCCGATGCCACATCGATTGGCAATGCCTGTCATATGCGCATCACCTGCGAGCAGCTGGTCAGCGATTGCGATCGATTACCGCGACCATTCCGGTCTTGATCGCGTAGTGCGTCAGCTCGAGACGATCGCGCAGGCCGAGCTTTTGAAAGATATTGTTGAGGTGGGTTTTAACAGTGCTCTCGGTTATCGAGAGTCGCTCGGCGACTTCGACATTCCTCAGACCAGAGGCGACGTAGCGGACAATCTCGGATTCGCGCGGCGTCAGTTCTTTGCCGCTCGAGCTTTCCTGTCTCGCAAATTCCGTTTGCACCGTCGGCGGCATCCAGACCATTCCATCCGCGACAGATCGTACCGCCATCATCAGTGTCTCGATCGCGAATCGCTTCTGCACAACACCCTTGGCGCCGAGTCGCAAAGCTCTGACTCCATTTTCGGCACTTTCGCTCGCCGTCAGTACGATCACATTGGTCAGACGGCTGAGTTGCGGGATGTCGTCCATCATCCAGCGATCCATCTGCAGGTCGAGTAGAAGGACGTCGCAGTCCGTGGCGGAAACGACCGGACCTACTTCATCTGCCGATTCAACTTCAGCGACGACCTCGGTGTCTGGTTGAAGCAAGAGCAAGGACTTCAGCCCTTGCCGGAAGAGAGCGTGATCGTCGGCAATGATAAGATGCAAAGGTGTTGCCATGCCTAGCTGTTCGGAAGTTCGATTTGCAACCGCGTGCGGCCGTCGCTGTGCATGCTCATGTGCCCTTCCAATTCCGCGACTCGCGAAGCGATTGCCCACGGCCGCGACGACGAGTCAGACAAGCCCACACCATCATCCTCGATAGTAGTCGAAACCTTGTCCTCGACCTCGTGCACGTCGATCCTTACGAGATTAGCCAATCCATGGCTTCTGGAGTTGCGGAGGCCTTCAAGCATTATCTGCAGCACATGCTCGCCGAGAAGACTGCGACCGCTGAATGCGGCTCGAACTTCGAAGCCTGGATCGGAATTCCGCGCGGCCAGTTCCCCGCGAGGCCCCTGGTCGATTCCCGCGAGCGACCGCAGATAGATTCGCACCGCGTCGTACTCTCGGGCGACGCCGGTTTGCAGATCGGTGATTTCCAGGAGCGCATCCTGCGGACGATCCCGGTTCAGGAGAGCGCGGCAGGTCTCGAGGCGCAGGTTAACTCCAGCCAGTGCCTGGACGTAACCGTCGTGCAGAAACCGTGCGATCGATTGCCGCTCTGCGCGTGTTTCTAGTTCGCGTACCTGCGCCTCAAACAGGGCACGCTGCTGCGAAAAGAAGCCAATCAAATATCCCGCGATGGCCAGGTAAACGGCGCGCATATCGTAGACGCTGGTCAATCCTTTCGTCAGAACTATCACGAGCAAGTACAGAGCGACGCTGCAAAGCGTCAGTTATTATTGGACGCGTCCTCGCGCGGCTTCCGGTAGCGACGATCGCGAACACGAAGAATACGTACGAAGCGCTCGTTTGGCCTTCCGTTATGAATGCGATCGCGGTCGCGAAGAACAGGTCGAACGCGGTTGAAAGCACCTGGAGATTCCCATCGGCGAGTCGGCGACTGAGCGCGAAGTATATTCCAACGCTGTACGCCAGATGGCAGAGCAGGGTCGTCAGCGCGTAAGCGTTCAGGTGGAAGAGGCCACCTGCGGTGCTGGGATCGATGTACAGGGACAGCATCGCAATCAGCGATAGAGCGATACGGGCTCGAGCGATGCTCAGGTCCAAATCGTGGAACTCAGGCAGCTTCATGGAACTATCAACCTCTGCGAAAGAGTAACCAGATCGAACCGGCTGAACATAGGCGATCGCGAAAAGTACGCAGCGCGATTCTTAGAGCCGGTTACGATTTCGTCAGCGGTCGTGGAACTCCGAGCGCTACCATCAACAAAGGACTCTTTCCTTTAGCGTGCGGCTCGAAAAATTTGGTCGTGTCGTCGTCGTAGAAAGTGAGTCCCGTCGCGCCGCGGCCCAGCGAATACGCGGCAAGGTACGCGCGGCCTCCAAGGATTCCTGCTTCGAGATGCGCGTCACCATAGCCGCGATTTCCCAGCGCGTTCAGCGCGCGCTCGAGGTCGGCCATATAAACGACGAGCGCAGAACAATCCATGCCGAGCGGCTGTTCGAGACACAGGTAGCCGGCCTCGCCGCGGAAATTGCCCGCCTTCAACAACTCGAACGCGCGAGACTGCCGATTGTAGTAGCACGCTCCAGGCTCCAATCCTTCTGCCGCGTTCACGATTAGATAGGTGTCGGTCAATGCCGGAAAGTCAGCCTGCGGATGCTCGCTCGACGCGGCCATGATGGTCGCGAGTTCTTCGGCGGAAATCGCGTCCTGCGCAAATGCTCGCGACGATCCGCGCCGCAGGATGGTCTCGCCGAGTCCCCTGGAATCCTCGGACGTTACGGTTTCGAGACGAAGTGCGTTCGCGTTTGATGGTGGCGGAGCTGAATCCAATTTCGCGGCGGAAACCGTCGCGACCTCGTCGGCCGTGAGCAGCCGCGACTCGCGATGTATCTTGACGAGGTCGGGGTACGCGACCTCATTCGACGAAAGCGGAATCGTTTCGAGCGCCAGCGGCTCGACTTCAGGCGACGGCGGCGCAGGTTCGTCGGTGCGTCCTAACGCGATCAGCGCGATCATTCCCTCGCGCTCGCCGTCGGTTCCGAGCAGAGCTTCGAGCGCCGGGTCCTCGAAGGCAGTGATCACCTCCGCGGAAATCTCCTCGGCCGCAGCAGCTGCCAGCAGATTCGCGAGCAGGGTTCCCGCGTCCCAGTAGCAATATCGATACGCCCGCGCGCGATACTTCCATTCACTGCGCCAGTAAATCGCCGACAACGCGATCACGGCACGCGCGCGCAGAATCGAAGGGCGTTTCGCGGCCGCGTTCGCAATGTACGAGCGCCAATCACCGCGTCGCAGTCCGGCCATCCGCAAATCAGCCGGCGAAAAATGGTAGAGGCCCGTCTCAAGGCCCTCGACGTTGCCGGCCGCCACGTAAACTTCGATCGGATACAACGCGCCTGCCGACGGCGCGGCGCGGAAATGATAATCGTCGGCGCCGAGCCGCTTATGTCGGGTCAGGCCGTCGGCACAAAACAGGATTCGGGTGAGCGCAGAGGTCTCGATGGGTGCGGAAAAATCCGCCGGCACGTACGACGACAGCGCCGCCAACGCCGGCGTCGGGGAAAGACTCAAGTCGCGCGGCAAGGCTACAGACGCTGCGCCAGGATAAATCTTGTATGGGAGCGGCTTGATGTCCCAATCCAGGTAGTGAGGCGACGACCGTACGCTGGTGTACGAATGCTTGGTGACTTCGTGAAAAACGCGCGCCGCTTCGATGTAGTCGTTACCCAACGCTCACTCCCGCGAATACATACCGATCGTTCAATTGACAGGCCTGAGGCCGGGCATGCTATACGAATTTTTCAGGCACGCTGCCCTTAGGCAGAGACTATCATGGCGCAGAAACTTTCGCCTTCTGATGTGAAAGGGTTGTTCGAGAAGCTCAGCAACTGGGGGCGCTGGGGCAAAGACGACCAGCGCGGCGCGCTGAACTTTATCACCAAACAGAAGCTCGCGGCCGCAGCGCGCCTCGTGCAGACCGGCGAGAGCGTCTCGATGGCATTGCCGCTCGCGACCATCCCCGCCCCTGACAATCCCAATCCGGTCACTCACTTGATGGTGCAGGCGGGCATCGACTCGGCCCAGCAGGCGCTCCCCTACTCGGGTGATTATTTCGCGATCGCGCCGCATGGAATGGCGAATACGCATATCGACGCGCTCTGTCACGTGTTCTGGCAGAACAAAATGTATAACGGCTTCGACGCTAGCGAGGTTGGATCGCACGGCGCGAAAAAATGCGCGATCGACGTCACCCGCGCCGGTATCGTCAGCCGCGGCGTCCTGCTGGATATCCCGCGGCTGAAAAAAATCGAATGGATGGAGCCGGGCGCGAAAATCCTGCCTGAAGATCTCGACGCCGCCGAAAAAGCGCAGCACGTCCACGTCGAGGAAGGCGACGTTCTGTTGGTTCGCACCGGCCGCGCGGCGATGCGCAAGGCGAAAGGTGGATGGGATCCCATGAGGGTCGGCCTGCCCGGCCTCGATGCCGCCTGTCTGCCCTGGCTCCACGAGCGGCGCGTTGCAGTTCTCGGCTGTGACGCGGTCAGCGACGTCGTGCCGAGCGGCTACGATGGCGTCGCGCTGCCGGTTCACGTCGGCACTCTGGTCGCGATGGGAATACATCTGATCGACAACGCCGACCTCGACGCGGTGTCGTCGGCCAGCGCGCGATTGGGGCGCAACGAGTTCATGTTCTCGATGGCGCCGTTGATCCTCGAGCGCGGCACCGCGTCGCCGGTCAATCCGCTCGCGATCTTTTGATGCTGACTAGTCAGTAGATGTTTCCAACTACTCAGTCCTGGATTTGCATGACTACTGAGTAATGCAGGAGCAAAGAGTATGAAGACGGAAGAACTGGTCATTGATTGCGACGGACATATTCTCGAACCGCCCGATCTCTGGGAGAAGTACATCGATCCCAAGTATCGCGAGCGCGCGATGCGCATTCGCGTCGGCGACGACGGCTTCGAGTATCTCGAGATCGATCGCAAGCGCGCCAAGATGACGCAGCCCGGCCTACTTGGCTCGCTCGGCGGGATGGGCAAGAAGGTCGAGGAGGCAAGGAAACTGCGCGAGACCGCGACGCGCGGCGAGTCCAAGCCCGAGCAGGTGCGGATGTTGGCGCCGAAAGCCGAAGACACTTACCTCAAAGGCGCCGCCTTCGGCACCATGGACATGAAGGAGCGGCTCGAGTTGCTCAAGCAGGAAGGGATGGAGAAAGCGATTCTCTATCCGACTATCGGCCTGTTGTGGGAAGCGGAACTTTTCGACGCCGAGCTTTCGGCCGCATACTGCCGCGCCTACAACCGCTGGATCGCGGATTTCTGCCGCGATTCGGGCGGAAGATTGATCCCGATCGCGCATCTTTCTCTAGGCGACCCCGCCGAAGCTGCGCGCGAACTCGAACGTGCGGTGAAGGACGGATGCAAGGGAGCATTCGTCTGCCCGTTTACAATTACCCGCGTGCCGCACGGCGATCCGCGACACGATGCCGTATTCGCTGCGGCGCAGGATCTCGGCATCCCACTTGCGATTCATCCGACTTTCGAACCGGCCAGCTTCGGGATACATCACCGCTACGACAACTTCTCATGGGCGGCGTGGTATTTCGATCTGTTCGCGGGCCAAGGCGTGCAGCATGCATTCGGAACGTTCTTCCAGTTGGGCGTGTTCGACCGGTTTCCGAAACTGCGCGTGGTAGTGCTCGAATCGCAGGCAGGATGGATTGGCTACTTTCTCGATCGTGGCGACGCCATTTTCAACGGGACTACGCTCGGCGCGACGGTCAGGCTCAAGGAGTCACCGTCGTACTACTTCAAGCGCCAGTGTTACATCTCGGCCGATCCTGATGAACGTACGATTGCGGCGATGATGCAGATCGTCGGCGAAGACAAGTTCTTCTGGGCGAGTGACTATCCGCATCCCGATCATCCGGGGAACTACCTCGAAGAGCTCAAGGGGATGATCGCGCCGATGAAGGATTCGGGACGCCGCGCGATCCTCGGCGAGAACGTCGCGCGCGCATACCAACTGATGTAGCGAACAAATTGAAGGGGCGCAATCATTCGGTCGCGCCTCACTATCTACTTCGTCAGCACTCGTATTCCTGCTCAAGGTGCGGCAATCTACTGTGCTGCGCCGCAGCTCAGTCTGTATGCGCGGGAGGGGATCTATGCTGCGTCCGAGGATGCATCGTCACGGTTTACTAACTTCGCCCACCGTCGTCGCGGGGTTGGCGATTCTGCTCGCGTGCGTGACGTCCTCATGCAACTCGCAGTCGTTTCAACAATCGCCGGGGCCCTCGATGCCGACGCCTCCGCCTGCTCCCGTGCAGCCGCCACCGCCTCCGATGAACGCGGCGCGGCTGCTCAACGGAAACTGGATGGCAACTTATCCCGGCGGTCCGCTGCGGGTGTTTATCGGTCTGGACCCGATGCTACGCGGCCGCAACTACGTCGCGACTTTGATAGACGGCAATAAAAATATTCCGCCGGGGCAGGTCGTGTGGAAGGGAACGCTCGATCAAAACGTGCCGGGCATCGTGAAGGCAGATCAGATTTGCGCCGAGCATGGATTCCAGCAGGCGCGATGGGTAAAAGCACGAATAATTGTCAGCGACGCGAGTAACTTCCGCGAGGAACTGGTGAATCCAGGCGATTGCCACGGATTCCCGGTGAAATACACTCGCGTCGGACCTCCGCCGACGGCGCCGGTCAAAGACTAACGCGAAAATGAAAAGGCCGCCCCGCTCCGGACGGCCTTTCATCAATTCGCGGCTGACTTAGACGAGCATCCCGGCCTGCACGACGGTCGGGCCGTCGCTCTTCGGAATTTTCGGCTCGGGTTTGCGCTTCATTGCCTTCTCAAGGATCGGAGCGATTCGCTCGGCCTTCTGCCGGGCATTTCTTTGTTCGCGCTCCTTGAACTCGGGCATGACTTTTTCGGCGAACAGGTTGAGCGACGAGCAGATGTCCTCGTGCTTGTTGTTGCCCGCCTGCGAGATGAACACGACCTGGTCGACGCCGGCCTCCTCGAACTCGCGCAGCCGCGTGCGAATCTGGTCGGGCGATCCGATGCATGAGTTCGAGCCGTCCATACCCGGCAAATTTATCGGGCTGGATTTAAAATTGTTCCAGATGTTCGTCTTGCCGGGCTCGTGCCGCCCGAACGCGTAATGGTGGCCGAGTGCGTACGAGAAAAACTTCAGCCCCTCTTCGCCCATCTTGTGCGCCCGCTCGGCATTGTCGTCGCACATGAAGCCGGTGACGATCGCGATGTTCGGGTTGATCGCGTATCCGATCGGCTCGCACTCATTCTCGAGCGTCGTGTAGTAGTCGTTGACCCACAGCCGCGCCTCTTCCGGCGATACGAACGCAAACGTGAGCGCGCCGATTCCAAGCTTGGCGGCCAGGTGGATCGTCTCGCGCCGCGAACACGCGACCCAAAGCGGAGGATGCGGTTTCTGCACCGGCTTCGGCACCACGTTGCGCACAGGCATCTTGAAGTACTTGCCCTCATGGCCGAGAAACGGATCCTCGACGAACATCCGCGCGATCGCACCGAGCGACTCCTGCCACATCTCGCGCTTCTCCGCGCGCGGAATCAGGAAGCCGCCAAGCTCCAGCTCCGCCGACGATTCGCCGGTGCCGAACTCGACGCGTCCGCCGCTCACGAGGTCGAGCGTTGCGATCCGTTCCGCAACGCGCGCCGGATGATTGTATCCCGGCGGCAGCAGCACGATTCCGTGACCGAGCCGTATCTGCCTGGTTCGCTGACTGGCAGCCGCCAGGAAAATCTCGGGCGCCGACGAATGCGCGTACTCCTCGAGAAAATGATGTTCGACTTCCCACATGTGGTCGATGCCGAGCCGGTCCGCGAGTTCAACCTGGTCGAGCGCGTCCTGGAACAGCTTAAGCTCCGAGCCCTCCTTCCATGGACGCGGCAGTTGATGCTCATAAAAAGTTCCCAACTTCATTTTCTCAGTACCTGCTTTTTTCAGTATCTATTCGTGGATGTTTTCAGGTGTCCGTGCATCTGTCGTAAATAACGTGCGCTCGACCATGTCGATCACTTCGCGCTTGCGCCGCTCGATCATCGCCGGCTCGAGCAGGTTCATGTTCCACAGCCGCCGGATCATCGCTGCGGTGGTGAAGTATCCGATCGTGATCGAGTTGAGGCTCCACATGAAATGCAGCGGATCGACTTCGGTGCGGAATTCTCCGTCGCGCTGCCCGCGAAAAATAAAATTCACCGCGGTGGAAAAGAGCGGCGGCAGCCGCCGCTTCAGCACCTGGCGCCCGACTCCGCTTTCGTCGGCCATCTCTTTCCACATGATCCGCACGAAGTCCGGATGGCTCGCGATAAAATCGATCGTGTCGGCGACCGCCTGGCGCATCCGCTCCTGCCGGCTTTCGCGCCCCCACGCGATCGCGTTGGCCGCATCCTCGAGGCTCTCGAACATCTTGTCCAGCACCGCGAGGTAGAGCTGCTGCTTCGACGGAAAATGGTGCAGCAGGGAAGGCGCCTTGATCCCGATTCGCTTTGCGATGTCGCGCAGGCTGGTGCCGCGGTATCCGCGCTCGGCGAACAGCGCCTGCGCCACCTGCAGCACGCGGTCGCGAGTGTCGGTAGGCCGCCGCAGGTCAACGACCTTGGCGTTGGCGCGCGCGGTTGAATTTTTCGGAACACTTCGCACTGACTTGTCAAAAAATCTATCTAACGTCTGTTAGGGTGTCAAACCGCGACGCTGCAACGCGCCTTCATGCTTTCGCGCTTTATCATTCCGGGCTCGTCGTAGTAAGTTTCGCCAGAGCGTCCCGGCCCGGGAGGTACCCGCCATGAGCGAACTTTATTGGAAGCCAGCGCATGAACTTGCTGCGATGATTCGCAAGCGCGAGCTCAAGCCGAGCGAGTTGATGGAATTGACGATCAAACGAATCGGGCAGACCAATCCCAAGCTCAATGCGTTTTGTGCGCTGCGCGCCGATGACGCGATGGCCGAGGCGCGCGCGCTCGACGACAAGATCGGGCGGCGCGAGGAAGTCGGAGCGCTGGCGGGGTTGCCGCTCGGCGTCAAGGAACTCGAGGACACCGTCGGTCTGCGGACTACGTTCGGCTCGAAACCGTTCAAGGACAACATGCCCAAGTCCGATTCGATCCAGGTCGCGCGGCTCAAGGCGGCCGGCGCAATAGTGATCGGCAAGACCAACGCGCCCGAGTTCGGCTACACGGCGTTCACCAAGAATCTGTTGTTCGGTGTCACTCGCAATCCGTGGAATCTCGAGCGGACGCCCGGCGGATCGTCGGGCGGCACTTCGGCTGCTATCGCCGCCGGCGTAGTGCCGATCTCAACCGGCTCGGACGGCGGAGGCTCGGTGCGAATCCCCGCGTGCTACACCGGATGCTTCGGCTTGAAGCCGACCTACGGCAGGATTCCGAACGACCCGACGCTCGGGATGCAACAATGGAACGACACTTCCGTGCATGGTCCGATCACACGCACGGTCCGCGACGCCGCGCTTTTTATGGACGCGGTCGTCGGCTATCACCCGGCCGACCCCGACTCGCTGCCGCATCCGGGAATTTCATATCAGGCGATCCTCGATCGCATCCCCAAGAAACTTCGCATCGCATTTCATCCCGATTTCGGCCAGTTGGTGCAGCGCGACGTGGCGTGTGAAATCGCAAAAGCGGTCGCCATCTTCAAGGACCTGGGGCACGACGTGACGACGATCGACGATCCCGTCCCCGACACCGGCCGCGCATGGATGCAAGTCGGCGCGGGGCAGGGATACGCGATGCTGCACGAATGGCTCGAGCGCGATCGCGAAAATTTCGGCCGCGCGTTCGCCACCGGCACCGAAGGCGCGACCCGCGTCACGTGGAAGCATATGGGCGCCGCGTATCGACGCCGTCGCGAGTTCAACGATTGGTGCCAGCGCGTGTTCGAACGCTTCGACCTGCTGCTATGTCCCGTGCTGCCGACCGAGGCGTTCCCCGCGAAGGGTCCGATGCCGACCGAGATCAACGGCCAGCAGCTCAAGGAGCCATTGAACGCCGTGGTCTTCACCTATCCGTTCAACCTGAGTGGCCATCCCGGCGCGTCGGTGCGCGCGGGCATAACCGACTCCGGCCTGCCCTGCGGTTTGCAAATCGTAGCGGAGCGCCATCGCGAGGATCTCGTCCTGCAAGCGTCGTACGCGTACGAACAAGCGCGTCCATGGAACAACAAGTGGCCCGAGATTTAAATCAGGTCGAGCACCCCGACCCGGCTGCCGCCGCTCGCGACTTGCTACCGTTAATTCGCGCTCATGCCGACGAGACCGAGCGCGGCCGCAAACTCGCCGCGCCGGTCCTCGACGCGCTCCGCTCCAGCGGGCTTTTCTCTATGGGTGTCCCGCTGCATTGGGTGGACGCGAGATCCCGATTGCAAAGGTTTTGCGGGCGGTCGAAGAGATCAGCTACGCCGACGGCGCAACCGGTTGGAACGTAATGATCGCGTTCGACAGCGGCCTGATGGCGGGTCTCCTCGATGCGCCTGGCGCCCGCGAACTCATCGCCTCGATTCCGCGCGCTATCATCGCCGGAAGCATAGCACCGACCGGCCAGATGCGGCGGACTGAAGGTGGTTACCGCCTCGCCGGCCGCTGGCCATTCGGCAGCGGATGCCACCAGGCCGACGTCTTCATCCTCGGCGCGATGCTCTTTGAGAATGACGCACCCGTCATCGGCGCAAGCGGCGCTCCCGTGATGATGGAGGTCGCGGTCCCGGCCGCAGAGGTCCAAATCCTCGACACCTGGTACGTCGCGGGCCTGCGCGGCACCGGCAGCCACGATTTTACGATCAAGGATCTATTCGTCGCCGATGGATTCGCGCAGCCGATGGATCTGGGCAAGGCCGCGGATTCGGGGCCACTCTTTGCGTTCCCGTTGATCGGGAGTTTTGCGGTCGCCAAAGCTGCCGTTGCGCTCGGCATCGCCCGCCATGCGATCGACGCGCTCAAGGATCTCGCGCGGACGAAAATCCCCACAGGGCAGATGAGCTCTTTGCGCGAGCGACCGGCACTACAGATCGATATCGCCCGTGCCGAGGCGATCGTGCGCTCGGCTCGTGCCTTTCTGCATCAGACCGTCGACGAGGTCTGGCAGGTCGTCAGCGCCGGCAATCCTTTACTGCCACAGCAACTCGCAGTGCTGCGGCTCGCGGCGGTCGATGCGGTTCATCGCTGTGCGCAAGCTGTCGATCTTATGTACAACGCCGGTGGAGCGACCGCCATTTATGAATCGAGTGCGCTTGAACGATGCTTCCGCGACGCGCACGTCGTCACCGCCCACGTCGTGGTACAGCCTTCGGTTTATGAAGCCGCCGGCCGCGTCCTGCTTGACCTGCCCGCCGGCACATTTGTCTGGTAGGACCTCTTCGCTCGGATCGGTATCAAGCATAAATTTATCTGCGAACAGAAGGAGACACCCTATGCTTGAGTTCAACGAAAAAGCGATGCACGAATTCAACCAGGGTCTGATGAAGGAGTTACGCGCCAACGGCGGCAAGGTTCTGGGCGGTCCGTTCGTCAACGCTCCCCTGCTTCTGCTGACGACGACAGGCGCGAAGAGCGGCCGTCCGTTTACCACGCCGCTCGTGTACACGAAGGACGGCGATCGAATCGTCATTATCGCGTCGAAGGGCGGCTTCCCGACACATCCCGCCTGGTATCACAACCTGAAGGCGCATCCGACTACGACGATCGAGATCGGCAAGGAAAAATTCCAGGCCAAGGCTACTATCACCAAGGATCCCGAGCGCCAGCGCCTGTTCGATGCGCAGGCCAAGGTGATGCCGAACTTTAACGAGTATCAGAAGGCACGACGCGCCAGATCCCGGTGATAGTTCTGGAGCGGATGTAGTTCTTACGTTGACAAATCCGGCGCGCGGAGCAGGTCGGCCAGGAGAGCTTAGACTCTCCGATTGACGACCAGTCCGCCGTGCGAGCCGCGGATCTCGATATTCTCGGCGTGGCTCTCGCGAGCCCTCGGCTCGTAGGGAAGATCTTTCGCGACGTAAATCGACGCGAGCGCGACGGAGGACGGTACCGTACCTGCGGCAAAAGTGAACGGTGCTCCCAGCGCGATCAGGCGTCGCACGACATGTGGTCGGCGCTGAGCAACTGAACGCGCTTGCAGACCGCCGAGGCTGTGCCCGATCAACGTCACCCGGCGGCCGGTGCGACGGAATTCGCTCTCCGCCCTCTGGCCTAATTCCTCGACGATTCCGTCTGACCATCCCGGATTAAAATCGAGCCCTGATTTCACCGGCCGATAGCCCATGCGTTGAAGCCAGTTACGGATCACAACCAGGTGAAGGTCCCGGGCGCTATATCCGGGAATCACGAGCACCGAATGACCATCGCCCCGACCTGCCTTCGATCTCCAAAAGACCGGGCTGGCGACGAGTCCGGCCAGCTCGACCACCGCAACCGCAAATTCTTTCCAGGCAACCAGACAGCCGCGCCAAGTTTTGGCACGCGCCGCGATGAGTTCGTTTATCCCGAGCTCCTGCGATATAGAAGACTGAGTAATCGGAGTCATCAACATGGCCGATACGATCGATCCTGCAATCATAAGTTGCTATCACGCGCACATCTACTACGACGATGCGTCACGCGACATCGCCGCGCGTATCCGCGAAGCGCTCGAGCGCGGCTTCAAAGTCGAGAAGGGCCGATGGCGTGACGGGCCGGTGGGACCGCATCCGCAATCGATGTACCAGGTAAAATTCAATCCCGAAGAGTTCGCCAAAATCGTACCGTGGCTGATGCTGAATCGCGCCGGCCTGAACATCCTGGTGCATCCAGAGACTACCGACCCTTACACCGATCACGCAGTCAACGCGCTGTGGCTAGGCGAAAAACTGAAGCTGCGTCTCGACATCCTCCGCGGCCTGAAGAGCGGATAGAGCAGCGTATCCAGAAAAAATAGGTGCGGTTCGAGTCGGGGAAGTTCAGGCCATCAGGCCGGCCGCACGCCACTTCGGCGCTACTTTCTCATCGACGATATCGACTTCGACCAGAAATTCGACCAGCGCCGCCGACATCTCGCGTCTGATTCGTGCCTGGTGCGGATTGTTCTTCGCCATTTCAATCGCTTCAGGCGGCAAATCAAGGTTCTTGTAAATGTCCGGATGGACCAATTGCCAGATTACAATCCGGGTCGAGAGCAACCCGTAACGCCGCGCCATCGAGCGCGCGAGCTTGCCGACCCGCGGCCAGTTCTGCTTGAGATATTCGCGCGCATAGCCGCGATGCCGCGCTTCCTCGAAGATATGAATCTTCGACAACTCGCGCATCAAAGGATGACACTCCGGATCCTGCGCGATGCGGCCGTCCAGATACCCGCTGACGTCCTCAGCGGCGAGTGTGCTTAGCATCATCGCAACTCTCGAGGTCAGGTACTTGCTGAAAAACGTGATGAGCCTCGAGAAGCGCGGCTTGTACCACGGTACGTCGCAGCGCCTGATTGCCTCGCCAAACATCATGGAATGACGACACTCGTCGGCCACCTCGATCTGCATCCAATAGAAATGCGGATCGAGCGGGCTCGTGCTGATCAGGTAGTCGATGAGCTTGAAGCAGAGCTGATTCTCAAACCAGATCGTGGTCGCGAACGCGCTGCAGACCTCGTGCATCGAAAGCCTTACCCTCTGCTCCCGGGTCATTTGGTCCCAGAGCGTCGTTCCGTACAACGAAACCATTTCTTGCGGCATGTAGAAATATGAGTCGTCAAAGGGAACGCGCCAATCGATCTCCTTGTAAGGATCGAAGGACTTCCGATGCGACGCATCGATGATGTGCTGCAGATACTGGTCGCTGATTTCTTCACGGGCCATGGCACTTCCCGAAACCCGAAACACTTCGATGCGTTTCGAGAAACAGCTCTCCGAGGCCTTCAACGGAAATTAGATGTCTGGTCGAGCGAAGCCGTGGCTAAAGGCGAGTGGAAGAACCACGGTCGGGCTGGATCAAATTCGGACTCAACACGCTATTGAGCCCTACACACTGACTCTAACGCCGATCCCAACGAAGTCAAATTAGCCGCGCTGATGGGCCTGCGAGGTCCGCTCTTGATTGTTCCCTCTCAAAACCTGAATCCTCAATACCATGGCCTTAAAACTTTACGGCGACCCGAAAATTGCGAGCGCGCTTGAACGCGGCGATACGCTGCCTGCTCGCTGGTACGTGGATGAGAAAGTCTTTGAGGCAGAGAAGGAGCGCATCTTCCATCGCACTTGGCAGTACGTGGGACATACCGGACAGGTGTCGAATGTCGGCGATTTTTTCACGACGCGTTTGGGCGATATGCCCGTCGTGATCGTTCGAGATACCGGCGGAGCGCTTCGTGCTTTCGCCAACGTATGCCGTCATCGCGGGAGTGAAGTCGTGCTCGAATGCGCCGGCAATCGCAGGACGCTTCAGTGCCACTATCACGCATGGACCTACAACCTCGACGGCACGCTGCGCACCGCGCCGCGCGAGAATGAGCAGCGCGCGTTCGCGAAGGAGACCCTCTCGCTCGCAGCGTTCGCAGTCGAGACGTGGGGGCCTATGATTTTCGTCAACCCTTCTCGAGACGCCGCTCCATTGCGCGACGTGATCGGCGAACTACCGGCCATCTTCGAGCGCGCGGGAATCGATCTGGCGCAAATGAAGATGCTGCGGCGGGACCACTACGATATGGCGTCGAACTGGAAGGTCGTCGTCGAGAATTTCAACGAATGCTACCACTGCCCGATCGCGCATCCGAAGTTCTCGCAGGTGATCGACACCGACAATTATCGCGTCGATACCGATCGCGAGTACTACTCGACCTATTACGGCCCGATCCTGCGATCGCCACGCCGCGGCGTAACTTACGCAACGCTGTGGCCCAACGTGATGTTCTCGCTCTCGGGTAATCCGCCGAGCATGCAGGTGATTTCCGCCGTCTCGATCGACGCGGGACACACGCGGCAGACCGTGGACTACTTTTTCGCCGACAGTCTGAGTGACGAGCAGATGCGCGAGTACGTCGAATTCAGCGATCTGGTAACGCGGGAAGACGTCGTGCTCTGCGAATCGGTGCAGCGCGGGCTGCGCTCGGGTGCGATCGAGCACGGGCAGCTGATGCTGTCGCGCGAACGCGGCATCCAGCACTTCCAGAAACTGGTCTACCGATTCCTGAGCATCGAGTAGCCGCTACGCGCCAAATTGCTTGCGCACGGCGTCGAATGCCTGCTCGGTGACGTTCAGGGTCTGCTCGATGTCGCGCTCCGTGTGCGCGGCCGAGATGAACCAGTTGTGGCGCGGCGCGAAATACACGCCGCTGCGCGAGCACACGCCGCAGAACACCTTCGCGCGATCGAAACGACCGGCGTCGGCCTTGAACGTCATGTACGGGAGCGCCGGCGGCCCGGAGTACGTCACCTCGAGCCCGGCGCTTCGCGCCTGAGCGAGCAGACCAGTGCGCAGCTTTTCGCCAATCGTGCGCATCCTCTCTATTCCGCCGCTCGCCTGCAGCTCCTTGAGATTCGCCAGGCTCGCAGCCATCGGCACGGCACTGGTGAAATACGATCCCGTGAAGAACACTTCCTGCGCCGCCTGCTTCAAGCTGTCGCGCCCGAGGCATGCGGCCAGCGGGTAGCCGTTCGCTATCGCCTTGCAGTAGGTCGCGAGGTCGGGGCGCACACCGAAAAGCTCGCCCGAGCCGCCCATGTGAAGGCGGAAGCCGGCGCGAACGTCGTCAAGGATCAGGACCATGCCGTTGTCGTCGCAGATCTTGCGCACGCCTGACAGAAATCCTTCGACCGGCAACTCCGAGTCGTGGCCGGCGTCGTGTTTGAACGGCGAGACGATCACGCCCGCGATCTTGCCGTTGTTTTCCTCGACCGCGCGGCGGAGGCTCTCGAGATCGTTGAATCGAAAATAAACCACGTTCGCGCGATCCTCCGGCGTCACTCCGGCGGGCGCTGGCGTGCACCATGCATGAGTGCCGTGGTATGCGCCCGAGCACATCGCGATTTTGGGGCGCCCGGTCGCTTGACGCGCGACCTCAGTCGCCCAGGTGCACACGTCGGAACCGTTTTTCGCGAACACCGTCCAGTCGGCGAACGGCGTGATCGAGACGAGATGCTCCGCGAGGTCGACCCACACGGGGCCGGGCGCGTTGAAGCAGTTGCCGAGATCCATCTGGCGGCGCGCGGCTTCATCGACCTTGGGATGCCGATGGCCGAGCACTATTGGGCCGTACGAGCACATGTAGTCGATGTACTCGTTGCCATCGACGTCCCAGATATGCGAACCCTCGCCGCGCGCGAAAAATGAAGGGTAAGCGCCCTTGGTCAGCACTAACGGTGTCTGATGCCCGTAGATTCCACCGGGAACAACTTTTTTGGCGCGCTCCATCAGCGCGTTACTCTGCTCAAATGTGTAGGGTTTCACGGCAACTCCTGTGCGATGATTCTCGCCGCAATGTTGGTTCAGCCTGCTGCCGGGCAGACCGTCAGCGAGAATCCTATTTGCTGGCGCGAGGGTCAAGCCCACAAAATCGAACGGCCCGTGAGTGCGTGACTCACAGCCCGTCCGCGAGAGAAATCGATTTGACTAGTGGCGATATGCCGGATCGGCTGGTCGTTGCGAGACCGGCAGCGCGCCGACTCGAACCAGCTCGTCGCGGAACTTGGCGCGCGAGAGCGGCTTGCATAGTACGGCAGAGGCGCCAAGCTGGTAGCTCTCTGCAATGTCGCGATCGTAGAGCGAGCTCGTGATCACGAACATCGGCACCGTCGTCAGCGCCTCATTCGCGCGCGCTGCCTGCAGCACGGAGAAGCCTCCGTTGTCGGGCAGGCGCAGATCCACCAGGAACAAGTCAGGGCGGTCCTGCTCGGTGAATTGGGCGATCATGAGCAAAGCCTCGTCGGCGTTTTGCGCGTGCACCAATTCGATATCGTCGCCCAGCACCTGTCTGACTACGGTGAGCGCGATAAAAACATGGTCCGGATTATCTTCGACGAGAAAAATCCTGACCGCTGGGTTTAACTGGCTGAGTTCTTTTTCTTGATCCTTTTCCTGGTCGCTCATAGTCCCCGTCACCTGACGAATCCGTTGGCAGCCGGTTTCATAACTTACAACTTACGACGCCTGGATGAGTCGCGGTGAAATCCTGATGACTAGTGATCCAATTGCCGTGCCATTTCCTTGAGCATTATCTTCGGTCATGACAAGACGAGGAACGACATGCCTAGTTGACGTATGACGTTGCGAAGATAATTGAAACCCTCGATGACCCGTAAATCCCCGATTTGAATGTTGAACGTCACTCCCATCCCGCGCACAACTCTCAATCTTCAAAACTTCTAATTTCCAGAGACGATCGCTTGTGGCAGCCCTGCTACATTGGTTGCCACGCATGTGCCACCCCGACACATGCTACCGATACATGCTATTGATGCATCAGATTGCAACATGATTTTTCGAGCCGATTCCATATCGGGAAAGGACCGCGTCATTGGGTATCTTAGCGAGCTTCCTGGACTCGAGTTTCCTGAAACATCCCTTATTGCGCAAATACACGGCTCTCGTCAATGAAGACCTGGCGGCGACATACTCGCACGACATCCAGAAGTGGCTCCTCGTCGCGCCTGTCATAGGGATCCTGACCGGTCTCATCATCACCGGCATCGCCGTTCTCATTCTCGATATCATCTGGGCGGCAGTACTTCCCTACTACCTTAACCATCATTGGGCAATCGTGGCCGGGCTGGTCGCCGGCTTCTTTGTGACGGGCCTGATAATGCAATTTTGCACGCCCGACCCCGACGAACACTCGACCGAGGAAATCGTCCGCTCGTACCACGAGCATCAGGGCGACATCGACATCGGTCCGTTCTGGTGGAAGTTGCTCGCGGCGGTGACAACAGTCGGCTCGGGCGGGAGTGCGGCGCTCGAAGGACCCAGCATCTACAGCGGCGGTGCGATCGGATCGTGGCTGTGGACCAAGCTGCGCCGTTTCGGTCTGGAAGCGCGCGACCGCCGCATCATGTTGATTAGCGGCGCAGCGGCGGGCATGTCCGCTGTCTTCCGCGCTCCGCTCACCGGCATCGTGTTCGCGCTCGAGATGCCGTACAAGGACGACCTCGCGCACGAAGCGTTGCTGCCTTCGCTGATCGCGTCTGTGGTCGCTTACGCGACGCTGGTGTCTATAGTCGGCGCGCAGCCGCTGTTCGGTTTCGCGGGTAGCACCAGCTTCAGGGCAATCGACGTCGCATGGTCGGCGCTGCTCGGCGCAGGCATCGGGCTAATCGCAATCGTCTTCGACATCACGTTTCGCCGGGTGCGGATGTTTTCCGTAACCAGCAGGATACCGCATTGGCTGAAGCTGACGATCGGCGGACTAGGCACCGCGCTGTGCGGCCTCGCATTCGTGACGATTTATGACGGGCCGCTCATTCCGATCGGCCCCAACTACGAAGCCGTGCGCTACGTGCTCAAGCATCCGCTTCCAACTGAAGTGCTGCTCGCGTTCGCCGCGTTGAAGCTGCTCGCGACGATCTTTTCGCTGGGCTCGGGAGGAGTCAGCGCGATGTTCGTGCCGCTGCTGCTGGTTGGAGGCGCGATCGGTAACGCCTACGCGCAATCTGTAGTTCACGCGCCGACGCACGATCTATACGCCGCAGTCGGAATGGCGGCGTTCATCGCGGCTGGATACAAGACTCCGCTCACGGCAGTCGTCTTCGTCGCGGAAACCACGGGCGGCCATTCGTACATCATCCCGAGCCTCATCGGCGCCGCGGTCGCGTATGCAATCTCGGGCGAGGCGTCAGTCTCCGGCGATCAGCATCTTCACGAAACCGCCAAGCTCGCGGAACTATCCGGGATGGCGGTGCGAGACGTGATGCAGCATCGCGTAATCTCCGTGCAAGCCCGGTCAACGATTCGCGAATTCGTCGTGAGCGTCGCGGCCCATCACCGGCACACGATCTTTCCGGTGTACGAAGGCGACAAAATAGCGGGAACGATTTCGGTGTCCGACCTTAGCCGAGTCGCGCCTGAGGATTGGAACAAAATCACCGTCGGCGAATTTGCCGACCGTAGTGCGATTCGCGTGACGGAGGACTGCGATCTCAGCGAGGCGCTGCGACTGCTGGTGCGCGAGCGCGGGGCGCAAATGCTCCTGGTAACCGACGATGCCGGCGGGATGCAGGGAATAGTGACGAAGACCGATATTTTGCGCGCAGTGCGGATGTCGTCAGAGGCGCCGCGTCACTGAAATTTCGGCATTACGCGGTCAGCGAACAGGCGCATCGCGGCTAGCACGTTCTGGTGACCGCTGATTCCGCCTATCTCGAACCAGCACACCAGCCGCGAGAAACCGAATTGCTCTTTCAGTTGCGCGATTCGGTCGATGCAATATTCGGGGTCGCCAAAAATCCCCATGATCGAATCGACGGTCGAGTAGTCGATCGTGCGCAGGCGGTCGCGGACTTTCTGAAATTCCGCCTGCGCGCCGGCGGCGAGGCTTTCGGGCTCGATGATTTCGCCGACGGCGCTGAAGTAGTTGCGCAGGCTTGGCTCGATAGTCGCTCTTACCTGCGCGCGGTCGCGGCCGACGAACACCATCAGTGCCGCGGCCAGCCAATCGTCGGGACGCTCGTGCCCCGCGCTCTTTAGCGCGTCCTCGTAAATCTTTAGCCGCTCGGCGAGCACTGGAATTGGATTCACCGGGCCGCCGGCGAAGATTGGATAACGGTTCGCGCCCGCGAAGGTGAAGGTGTCGGCGCTGTTGGCGGCGAGTCGTATCGGCGGATAAGGTTTTTGAATCGGCTTCGGGACGACTTCGACGCCGTCTATGCGCATCTGCGTCCACGCCGCCTTGACCTTTTCGAGTCCGTCCACGAACAGCTTGCGGCTGTCCGCCATATCGACGCCGTAGCCACGATAGTTGAGCGGAAACGCGCCACGGCCGGCGCCGAACTCGACGCGGCCGCCGCTCAGCACGTCGAGCGTCGCGATCTCCTCGGCCAGCCGGACCGGTTGATGCAGCGGCATCAGGTTGACGGCCATGCCGAGACGGATGTTGGTCGTGCGCTCCGCGATCGCAGCCAGCAGTATCAACGGCGTCGGCATCACGGAGAAGCGCGGCGCAAAATGCACCTCGGCGAGCCACACCGTATTGAAGCCGAGACGATCAGCCTCGGCCGCTTCCGCGATTAATTCGCGATAGCGCTCGGTCGTGATTTGATTGGCGGCTTCGGGAAGCTGGTAGAAGATATCGAATTTCACTTTCTGATTGGCCGCCTCAATACGCGCCGAGGATTGCGACGCGCTCGCGATGAAACGCGGGCGAGCCGAAGTAGGATTCGTTGAAGCGCGCGCGTTTGAACCACAGATGCATATCGTGCTCCCAGGTGAAGCCGATTCCGCCATGCATCAGAACGGCGCGGTCGGTGCCGCGGCTGTAGATATCGCACAGTCGCGCCTTCGCCATCGCAGCAGTGCGCGAGGCGTCGGCGGCGCCGGTGTCGTGAGAATAGGCGGCGTACCAGAGCATCGCGCGTGCGGGCTCGAGGTCGGCGACGATTTCGGCGGCGGCGTGCTTGAGCGCCTGGAACGATCCGATCGGCTTGCCGAACTGCTCGCGGACTTTCGAGTAATCGACGGCCATCTCGAGCGCGCGCTCGGTGCCGCCAAGCGAGTCGGCGGCGACGGCGATCGCGGCGACGTCGATCAGCTTCGCGAACAGATCGGTTCCACCTTTAAGCCGCTCGGCAGGAGCGCCCTTGAGCTCGACGCTCGAAACGCGGCGCGTCAGATCGAGATTTTTGAGCGAGCGAATCTTCACGCCCGGCGATTTTGTATCGACGACGAACAGAAAAGTGTCAGAGTCTTTTTTTGCAGCAACGACGATGAAGTCGGCGACGTTGGCATACGGCACGAACATCTTGGCGCCGTTGAGACTCCATCCGGCGGTGCCTTTCATCGCGATTGCGTTGATGTCGCGCGCATCGATGCTGCCGGCGCTCTCGACCACTGCGACCGTGCCGATTGCCTTGCCCTCGGCGAGATCGGTAAGCCACTTTGACTTGAGCGGCTCGGAGCCGCTGAGGTTGAGCGCGCTGGCCGCGAGCACCGAGGAGAACAGGAACGGCCCCGGCATCGCAGCGTAACCGCCCTCTTCGAGAACCATCGCCACGTCGAGCATCCCGAGTCCGGCGCCGCCGAATTTCTCGGGAACGACCAGGCCGGTCCATCCCAGCTTCGCGATCTGGTCGTAGAGTTCGCGCGGATAGCCGTCGTCGGTGGCCATCGTTTTGCGCACGAACGTCGTGGGGCATTCGCCGTTTAGAAAAGCGCGCGCGCTTTCCTTGAGCTGCTGTTGTTCTTCGCTTAGTCCGAAATCCATAGTTGGTCCTTTGAATCAGCTGGCCCCGCTGCACCCTCACCCTCGGCCGACTATTCGTCGTCCGCGACCTCTCCCGTGAAATAACGGGCGAGGTAGGGCGGCTCAGCGGGATTTCGGCATTTTGAGGCCGCGCTCTGCGATTATGTTTTTCTGGATGTGCGAGGTGCCGCCGCCGATCACCAGCCCCAGCGAGAACATCCACTCATACGGCCAGTAAGCGTGGTCGAGTGCGGCCTCGTCGTCGCGCGAGAGCATCGAGTAGTCGCCCATCGCCTCCATCGCGGCAGTGGCGAGGTCGTGATTCAGCTCAGTACCAACGAGCTTGTTGATCATCGCCTCGACGCCCGGATTCTTGCCGCGAATCTGATCGGTGAGCTGGCGCAGCGAGTGAAAGCGCATCGCCTCGACGCGAATCTCGAGGTCCACGAGCCGCTGCCGGAAAACCGGGTCTTCCGTGAGCGGGCGGCCGCCGCGCTGGATCGACTTTGCCAGCGCGAGCAGGCGGTTGAAGCGCTGCTCGCTGCCGCTGGCCGAGCCGAGCATGTTGCGCTCGTGAAAGAGCGTGGCGTTGGCGACGATCCATCCCTCGTTGAGCTTGGCGACGAGATTTTTGCGCGGCACGCGGACGTTGTCGAAGAAGACTTCGTTGAAGCCGCGATCGCCGGTCATCTGCACGAGCGGACGCACGGTGATTCCGGGCGCGTGCATGTCGATCAGGATGTACGAAATCCCGCGATGCTTGGGCGCCTCGGGATCGGTGCGCACCAGGCAGAACATCATGTCGGCGTGTTGTGCGCCGGAGGTCCAGACTTTCTGACCGTTGACGACGAATTCATCGCCGACGATTTCCGCGCGCGTCTTCAGCGACGCCAGGTCGGAGCCAGCGCCGGGTTCGGAGTAACCCTGGCACCAGATTTCCTCGGCGGTGAGAATTTTCGGCAGATAACGCTGCTTCTGTTCTTCGTTGCCCCACGAGATGAGCGTCGGCCCGAGCATCCCGAGTCCCGATCCGCCGACGAGATACGGCGCCTTTGCCCGGACCATCTCATCGTTGACGATCGATTGGCGCACGGGATCCATCGCCTGCCCGCCGTATTCTTTCGGCCATGCGAGCGCGACGTAGCCGGCCTCGTACAACCGGCGCTGCCATGCTTTGGCCTTCGCGAGCCAGGTCTTGTCGTCGCGGCCTTCGCGATCGGCGGAGAGTCCACTGGTCGGCATATTCTCGGCGAGCCAGCCGCGGACCTTTTGTCGAAACGCTTCTTCCTCTGGCGTGAATTGAAGATCCATGTGCGACACTCCTGCGCTCGTGATCGAACTTCGTGCGTACCGCGGTTTCGCGCTCAGCATAGTCAAAAGCGCGGCGCCACGAAAAGCGCGACGGCGACCGAGTCGCGGTTGCGTAACGTCTTCAGCCTTGTCACGGATAGGCGATGACGTTTACGAAGCGACTTCGCGAACCAATCATGCGCGGCGAAATCACCTGCAGCATAAGGATTTGGCGCAGCGCGCACGTCAAAGTCGGAGGACACTACCGACTCGGCGCCGGGTTCATCGAAGTGACCTCGGTCAAGCGCATCACGCTGGCGGACATCACGCCCGAACTGGCGAGACTCTCCGGCTTCGCGGGCGTTGTCGATCTCCTGAAGGTGGCCAAGCATGGGCCGGGCGAGAAGGTGTACCTGATCCACTTCGAATACCATGCAGACACGACCAGGTAGGCGACCGATTGCCCGCCGAAATCAGCGTTGTTAGAGTTTGAAGTCGATCACAACTCATTTCGGCAAGAGACCGGGGTCCACATAGATGGCGACGACGATCACGAGTGAATGTATCAACTGCGGAGCGTGCGAGCCCGAGTGTCCGAACACCGCGATTTACGCGGGCGGAGTGTCATGGGAACTAAACGGCGCGACCAGTCCCGCGATCGCGCAGGACATTTATTATATCGTGCCGTCGAAATGTACCGAATGCGTCGGCTTCCACGACCATGAAGCGTGCGCCGCGGTATGTCCGGTAGATTGTTGCATCCCCGATCCCGCGAACCTTGAGACCGAGGCAGTGTTGCTCGCGCGAGCGCGCGAGTTGCATCCAGAGACGACGTTCCCTGACGACGCGCCGTCGCGCTTTCGCAAAGAGGGCGGCGCGGAAGCGAAGCCTGCGGCCGCGGAAGCCGCGACCAATGGCGCAGCAGTCGCAGCCGCACCCAAACCAGCGCCTGCGCCGTTGGCCGCGCCCAAACCAGCGGCGGTGGCTCCAGCAGCGCCCGCGGCAACTTCAGTGAATAGCGCGGAGTTCAATCCGCTCGCGTGGGAAGTTCCCGTCATCTGCAAGGATTGCAACGAGCCGTGGACGATTCCATATCGGCTGTTCGAGCAGGGCGTCGTGTTCCATTGCCCGTCGTGCTCGGGCTCGTTCGTGCCGAAGAGCGCGATGGTCCGCGCGGTGAAGGAGACCTTCGAAGGCTTCTACAATCGGCGTCGTACCGACCGCGAGACGTTCGAGCGCAAACGCGCGCGGGAAGCCGCAGCTTTCGAAGCGAGACAGGCAGCCGAGATGGAAGCGTTCAAACAAAAGCTCGAAGACCTGGCGCATTCGATGAAACCGGCAGGCAAGACGGTGAAGCCCACCGGCATCGCGTCAATGTTCACGTAGAGAATACCGGGAACACAGGAACTTAATCTTACGCGAAACCCGCCGTGGGTTTCACGCTTCCCTGGGCAGGGGTGACCCCTGCACCCGATGGTAATTCCTACGCGACTAAAGTTCTAACAGGGACGAAGTCCCGCATCCTTCTTAGTTCTAAGGTGCAGGGTTTAACCCTGCCCAGGGAAGTGTGAAACCCAGGAGGGGTTTCACTTCAAATTAAGTTCTTCGTTAACCGAGGGCTGGTACTTCGAAGTTGTAGCCGTGGCGTTTGAGCTGCTCGCGGATTGCTTCGATGTGAGCCGGGCCGCGCGTTTCCAATTCGAGCATCACGCGCGCGCCGCCAATCGCTACGTCGCGTCGAGTCCGATCGTGATCGATCGCGCGGACGTTCGCGCCTGTCGCCGCGATCGCCGATACCAGCTTGCCAAGCTCGCCCGGGCGATCGCGCAAATCGACGGCGACTCGAAACAGCCGCCCGACCTTCACCAGTCCGTGGCCGATGATCCGATCGAGCAGGTTGATATCGATATTCCCGCCGCTGACGACGAGCACCACGGTTTTGCCTTTCAGCTCGTCATTGAGTTTGAGCGCTCCCGCGAGCGACGCGGCGCCCGCACCTTCGGCGAGAAGCTTCAGCCGCTCGAGCATCAGCAGGACGGCCTCACCGATTTCGAAATCGTCGACGGTGACCGCGCGCTTGACGCGACCGCGCATCACCTCGAACGGAATCGCGCCGATGCGGCCGGTGGCGAGACCGTCTGCAATTGTGTCGACGGGACGGCCGATCGACGCGGGCGCGTCGGCGGCAAGACTCGCGGACAGCTGCGGCGAGCCTGCGGCCTCGACGCCGATGACTTCCGCGTTGGGTGCGCGTATCGCGAGCGCTGCGGCGATACCCGCGATCAATCCGCCGCCGCCAACCGGGACGATGACGACGTCGGGTGTGATCTCGTTGGCGATTTCCAATCCGACCGTGCCTTGCCCCGCGATTACAAATGGATCGTCGTACGCGTCGATGAAATTGGCGCCGCGCTCCGCGCACGTCTTCGCCGCCGCCACGCGCGCCTCCTGGTAGTCGACGCCTTCGAGCACGACCGACTGGCCGTAGCTGCGAGTCGCATCGATCTTGGCGATCGCAGCCGTCGTCGGCATCACGATGGTCGCGCTGACGCCCGCACGCGTGGCGGCGTAGGCTAGGGCCTGGCCGTGATTACCGGCGCTCGCGGCGACGACACCGCGCGACTTTTGCTCGTCGGTGAGCGTGGCGAGCCGGTTGTAGGCGCCGCGAATCTTGAACGAGCCGGTCTTCTGCAAATTTTCCGGCTTGATATGCACGTCAGCGCCCACGACTCGATCGAGCGTCGAGCTGCGAATCATCGGAGTCGGCTTGATGATGCCCGCGAGACGGCGGCGCGCCTCTTCGATTTCTTCGGGCAACATCTCGCGGATGGATGGCATGGGACAGATCTAGTGATGAGCGGGCGGCGTGAATTGTCGTGCCGTCACTACACCGAAAGAGTCGCCGTCGAAATCGATTTGCGTGCAAGCGCCGGTCTTGTAGTCGAGATCGAGCAGAAGATTGCGGATGGCACGCCACTTGATTGATGCGATCAGGCCGGCGACGGCCTGCGAATCCGTAGTCGAGATGGCGGCGACTTCGGCAGCATCGAGATTGCTGACGCGGCAGAACTCGCGAGCCTTGTCCTCGCTCGAGAACGCGAGCACCCCGGCCCATGGCGCGCCTTTTTCCTGGAAGACGATCAACGCGCCTGCGGAATCGAGGAGCAGGTGGATCTCGTTGGGGATCGAACGACTCACGTGCCTTCGACCGTGAGCTTGCCTGTGCGGATCGCGGCCGCGCGCTCGCGGACGAGCGCGGGATAGGTGTAGTAGTGGTCGCCGCTCAGGTGCAGGAACGAATCGATATCGACGTCGTCGAGCTCCAGCAGTGCGATCGTGCGCTCGGCGTAGTCGCGGTTGGGAGCCTTGACGATCGAATCGTACAGCGCGCGCCCTTGCGCGGACTGAAAGTCCTCGCGCGGCGGAAGTCCGTCGGCGGCGAGTTTGCCGGAATGAAAATTGTCGAGAATAAAGCGCAGCGCTTTCAGTTCGTGGCGCAGGATGTCGATCGGTTTCAGTGAATCGCGCGGCATACGAGCGAGCTTATAGCCGCCAGTTGTAGTGATTCAACATGCGGCGCGAGCGCGGCGGGATCGAACTGTCAGTCGCCCTTGATCAAGCGATGGATAGCGCTTAGATGGCGCTGCGAGTCGCGCTTGCGGCCCATCGCCTCGTACATCTCGGCGGCGTTGCGATGCGCCTCGACGTTGGTGGGGTCGCATTCGAGGGTGCGCAAAAAACTTCGCAGCGCGTTCTGCAGCTCGTCCTTCTTGCGATAAAGCAGGCCGAGCTTCAGGTGCACGTCGGCGCTGGCGGGAACGATCGTGGCCGCGCCGAGCAGATGGCGGAGCGCGCCGCTGAGGTCGCCTTCGCGTTCGAGCAGCGTGGCGAGACGAAGATGCGCCTCGAAGTTGCCGGGCTCGCGGCCGACCAGCTCGCTGTAGATGGTGAGCGCACGGAGCGGATCCTCGTCGGCGATTCGGCGCGCCTCCTCGAAGCGCTCGCGCACGCGGGCGGGGCCGAAGCCGTCCTCGACGGTGCCGGGCTGATAGCTGCGCTCGAAGTCGAAGATCAACTGCCCCGTCTCAGCCTCGATCAGCGAGGGGCCATCGCGCACTACAATGCGGCCTTCGTCGTTGACGAGTTTCAGCGACGTGACGGAGCGATCCGGATCGACGAGCGCGCGCACGCGCTCGAGGCATCGCTGGATCGGATCAATATGCTGGCGTGTGCCGAGCAGTTCCTTGGCCAGGCGCATCTCGAGCAGATCGTTGAACGCGAAACGATATTTGCGGCCGCCTGAATTCAGCGGACGCACGAGATTGCGCTTGACCCAATAGCGAATACGCTCAGGCGTGACTGCGAGAATCCTCGCAGCCGTGCGCGTGGAAAAAGTCTCGCCCCCGCCATCCGCCTCAGCCATCATCTTCAACACCAACGTGGAAGAGTATAAGCAGTCGCGGCGATGCTCTCAACGAGGGGCGGAGCGGTTTCTTAACACCTGTGGAGGGCCGGCACGTCAGCGGCGAATTTCCTTGAGAGCGCGCGCGACGCGGACCACAGCCTCGACGCCGTTCTTGGCGTTGTCGATTCGCGCGACGGCCTGTTCGTCGGTCATGCCGGGACCCGTGATGGCGAGCCCGACCGGTTTGTCGAACTCGATCGCGAGTTTGATTCCGGCGCCGGCGATCGCGTGCGAGATCAGCTCGTCGTGGCGGGTATCGCCCTTGATAACCGCGCCGATCATCACCACGCCTTCGATTTCCTTGCGCTGCAACAGAGCTTTCACGACCGGCGCCATGTCGTACACGCCTGGAACGTGGACCACGCGTGCGACCTCGACCCCGAGCGACTCGGCATGGCGGCGCGCACGCTCTTCCATCGGCGTGGTCACTTCGGAGTTGAACTCCGAAACTACGAACGCGATTTTCACTGCGGGGCCAGATCGACTGTGACGGCGTCGCGAATCTCGACGCCGTTGCTCTTGAGATACGACTTCAGCGCGGGAATCGGGTGCTCGCCGTAGTGAACGATTGACGCGACGATCGCGGCGTCGGCCAGGCCAGTGGTGAACGCTTCGCGCAGATGAGCAGGTTCGCCGGCGCCGCCGGATGCGATCACCGGAATCGAAACTGCTTCGCTGATTCGGCGCGTGATATCGAGATCGTAGCCGAGCTTGGTGCCGTCGCGATCGATCGAGTTGATGCACAGCTCGCCAGCGCCGAGGCGCTCACCTTCGAGCGACCATGCCAGCGCGTCGCGGCCGGTGGGCTGGCGCCCGCCGTCGATCACGACTTCGTAACCGGTCGGCACGTCGGCACGCACGCCAGTTTTTTTCACCTGCATCGACAGCACGATGCATTGACTTCCGAACGCGCGCGCGCCTTCTGAGATGAGCGCCGAATTGCGGACGGCTCCGGAATCAATCGAGACTTTCTCGGCGCCCGCAAGCAGGACGGCGCGCATGTCCTCGAGGGTGCGAAGGCCGCCGCCAACGCTGAAAGGAATGAAAATTTCGCGCGCCACCGCGCGCACCACATCAAGCATGATGCCGCGACGCTCGTTGGATGCGGTGATGTCGTAGAAGACGATCTCGTCGGCGCCTTCAGTGTAGTAGTAGCGCGCCATCGCGACCGGATCGCCGACGTCGACGTTCTCGAGAAATTGCACGCCCTTGGTGACTTTGCCGTCGCGAACGTCGAGACATGGGATGATTCGTTTCGCGAGCATCTCAGTAACTCAGCCGGCAGAAGTTGTCGAGCAACTTGAGTCCCGCAGCGCCGCTCTTCTCAAGATGGAACTGAGTCGCGAGCACGTTGTCGCGTGCGAACGCCGCGGTGAACGGCATGCCGTAGTCGCAGGCAGCAATTGCAATTGAAGGGTCGTCGGGGATCGGATAGTACGAATTGACGAAATAGAAGTGTGTATTGTCGGGCACGCCCGCGAAAACTCGATGCGGTCGCGTCTGGCGCACGCGGTTCCATCCGATTTGTGGGACCTTGAGCGGACGGCCGTCGATTGAGCGCGGGTAGCGAGCGACTCTGCCCGCGACGATGCCGAGGCATTCGGCGCTGTCCTCCTCACTGCGATCGAGCAGGACCTGGATACCGATGCAGATGCCGAGGAACGGTTTGCCGGCGCGGGCGACGTCGTTGCGAAGAACCTCCACCAGTCCGAGAGCGCGCAGATTTTCCATCGTGGCGCCGGCTGCTCCGACGCCCGGAAGAATCACGCGATCGGCTGCGGCGATACGTTCGGCGCGATCGGTAATCTCGGACTTATGGCCCAGGAATTCGAGCGCGCGCTGAACGCTGGTCAAGTTGCCGGCTCTGTAATCGACAATTGCGATCATGGCTTCATCTGGAAGGAGCGATCATAGCGTGAGTCGCATCGCCACCCAAGGCGGTGAGGCGTTCATGAAATCGAAGTGTCGAGATTTCAGTCGGGGTTCTTGCCCTCGACCGAGTTTTCGAGCACGGCTCCTGTCTTCGCGTCGATTCCGACCTCATGCTTGGCCGCATGATGGCGAATGACGAAAGAGTATCGGAGTCCGCTGCCGCCCGATTCTTCCTCGAGTTCTTCCGAGACAATCTTGCCCGGGTAGGTCTTTAGTGCGGTCTCGCGTGCCTGCGCCAGTGTCACCTTCGCTTCCGGGAGATACTTCTCACCGTTCAGCGCGAATGCGGTCCCAGTCAAGAGAGTCGCGATCAAAATGCCGATCAAGAGTCGAGAGAACCTGGCCATGACTGCATGATAGCCGACGCAAAACCTGCTACCAAACCGCACGAGAATGGGACCTTCGGTTCAGATCTCGGCGCGGATGTCCTGCTGGTCGGAGAGCACGCGCACGTTTACGTGATGCTCGTCCGAGTCGCCGAGCGACCCCCAGTGCATCGCGAAGTTCTCGAGCTGGACGTCGGGATTGAAGCGCGCGGACACGCCCATGACGACTTCATCGACGCTGAGCAGAAACGCCATGCGCGCGATCGCATAGACCTGGTCGTTGGAGACGACTACCAGCGGCGTGACGGCGCGGCCGTGATCCTCGCAAACCTTGACGACTTTGCTGAACAACTTTCCTTCGGCGTCGCTGAAAATCTGGCCGCCGTCACTGGAGGCAAGTCCCTTTTCGGTTCGCACGGTCAGCGCGATCAACTCGGCGTCGTCGCGCTCGGACAGGTAGCGATGCAAATGTGCGAGATTGTTAGGATCGCGGATCGCGATCAGCTTCTTCTGCGTGGCGAACAGGCCAAGACGAATCGATTCGACCTGGTTTTCCTCGACCAGCTGCAGATTAAACTTCTCGGGCTCCTCACCGTACGCATGCTGGGCCTGGCCGTTGATTTTTTCCGAGATCTCGAAAATCACGAACAGCGCGAGCGTAAAGCTGACGCCTGAGATCGTCGCGACCTGCTTGGTGAACAGGTTGATCACGGCGGTCGCGAACAAGACCGTGAATGTCAGAGCGAGGCCGAGCGGAAAATCCTTGCCGCCCGGGCGAATCCACTTCAGATTCAGCGGCATCCGCCACAAGCGATGGTACTGGTCCTTGTAGCGCAGAATCAGCACCGACAACGTTTTGAAAACGAAACTCCAGATGACGCCGAAGGCGTACGCCTCGCCCAGCACGAACATGTCGCCGCGCGACAACACGATAGTGGCGATTTGGAGCATCGCTACCATATTCACGATGCGATAGTTGGTGCCGTACTTCTTATGTGGATGGCGGAACCAGTCGAGCAGCACGCCGTCTTCGGCAACGCGGGTAAGGACGCCGGTCGAACCGACGATCGCTGTGTTAACTGCGCCAGCAAGAATCAGGAATCCGACGAAGACGACGAAGGCCCGCAGAGCGATTCGAGCCCACAGCGGACCAACCATGAACATCGCGAGACCGCCGATCAGATCGTCACCGTAGTTGGACATGCGAACGCTGTCCGGGATGATCATGACCGCAAAGAACGACACCAGCGAGGTCAGCAGCAGACTGTATATAAAGATGACCAGGCCGGTGCGTAGGAGATTCTTGAGCTTGGGCGCCTCGATCTCGCGATTAATTTGTGCGAGAGATTCTTCACCCGACATCGCGAGGATCGAATGGCCGAACGCGATCAGAATTCCCAAAGTGCCGATGGTGCGCGCACCGGGAAAGTGCTTGAGCCATCCCAGCGAATCGTCGGTGAACTTCAACTCGAACGGCGGCAGATGCGCGCCGCGCATGTAAATCGTCACGCCGCACCACGCGATCATCAGCACGGCCATAACGGTCGTGACCTGCATGATCCGCATCGCCTTGCCGCTCGATTCCTCGATGCCGAGAATATTCTGACGCCAGAAATATACGGTCACTGCGATCGCGAAGAAGGCGGCGGTGAAATCCGGGGGCAGAACAATTGGCGAATGGGCCAGCTTGAGCAGCTCGTTGATCAAACCGACCAGGTACTGGCCGGCCGAGACGCCGCTGATTGGCCCGGTCAGGATGTAGTCGAACATCAGGGCCGACACCGAGATTTTCGCCAGCGTCGAGCCCATCGCCTCCTTGACCACACGATAGACGCCGCCGCGCGTGAACATCGAGCACGATTCCACGTACACGGCGCGCACCGCATACGAGAACAGCATGACGGCTAAAATGAAGTATGGTGCGGAGCGTCCGCATGCCTGCTCCACAATGCCGCCGATGTAGTAAGCTGTTGAGGCGAGGTCGCACAGCACGATCGCGGAGGCGCGCCAGAAAGAGATGAAGGCGAGCATCCCGGTGGTGACTACGATTGCTTTGGTTTGTCTGCCGAAGGTCGCTTGCGGTTGAGGCCGCTCGGCGCCGAGGGCTTTTGGAGTGGCTGCCAAGTATGAAATCTCCCTGAGCAAACGCCGAAACGACGGCGATTACAGTATTTCAGTGTGCAAGATGCAGACCGCAATGATTCTGCGAGGATTTAGCTTGCTTTCCTGGCTCGGTAAGTGCGAATCGCAATGACCTCAGGAGTTATAATCCTGCAACTTGCAATAGAATGAGCTGTGATTTGAAATTGATGCTGTCATCCAGCGGAGCAGTAGAATGAAACCTGAACAGCTAGTCGAGGATACGCTTGGCTAACATTCTCGTCGTCGACGACGACCGCAATATTCGCCGCACCTTGGCGGCGAGCCTCGAATCCGCGAGTCACCAGGTGACCGTCGCGGAAAGCGCGGAGCATGCGCTGGAACTGTTCGGGCCTTCGACACCCGCAGTTGTCGTCTCCGACATCCGGATGGAGGGGATGGGCGGGCTCAAGCTCCTCGAGTCTATCAAACGGCTCAATCCTGCCCTGCCCGTGGTTATGATGACGGCGTTCGGCTCGATTCCCGACGCGGTCGAGGCGATGCGCCTGGGGGCATACGACTATGTCACCAAGCCGTTCACAGCCGACCAGATCGTCCAAGTTGTCGCGCGTGCGCTCGAGGTGCACGAGCTGCGCGCTGAAAACAAAGAGCTACGCGATCGCATCGAGAGCCTGACCGAGCCTGAGCCATTTCTCACCTACAGTCCGCATTCGCGAAAGCTCGCGGAGACGGCAGCGCAGGTCGCCGACAGTGACGCGACCGCCTTGATCACCGGCGAAAGCGGCACCGGCAAGAGCATGCTTGCGTCGTACATCCATCGCTTGAGCCCGCGCAAGGACGGGCCGTTCGTGCAAGTCGCGTGCACGACGCTCAGCGAGCATCTGCTGGAAAGCGAACTGTTCGGGCACGTGCGCGGCTCGTTTACGGGGGCGATAAAGGACAAGCCAGGGCGGCTCGAAGCGGCGGAGGGCGGAACGGTGCTGCTCGACGAGATCGGCGACTTGACGCCGGTGGTTCAATCCAAACTGCTGCGTTTTCTGCAAGAGCGAACGTTTGAGCGGGTCGGCGGCGCACAGACAATCAAAGTGGACGCCAGGATACTCGCGGCGACCAATCAGAATCTCGAACAACTGGTCAAGGAAAAGCGCTTCCGCGAGGACCTTTACTATCGCCTCAACGTGATCGAATTGCAGGTGCCGGCGTTGCGTGACCGGCCCGGAGAAATCCTGAAACTGGCAGAGCACTTCGCCGCGCAAGCCGCGCAGACCCATCACAAGCCCGCGCATTCGATCGCACCCGAGGCGCGCGAAGCGTTGGTGTCCTACACGTGGCCGGGCAATATCCGCGAGCTTCGCAACGTGATGGAACGAGCGGTCATCCTGAGCCGCGGCGAGACGATCAACCTGAGCGATCTGCCGGACAAAATCCTCGCATCACCGGGCAAGCTCGATCACAGCAACACGCTGGAGCAGATGGAGCGCCGCCACATCGAAGTCGTGCTAGAGCAGGCGATGACACTCGAAGAAGCCGCCGAGATGCTCGGGATCAACGTCGCGACATTGTGGCGAAAGCGCCGGCGATACGGCCTGGACTGACGGGCTTTGCGGGCGGAGGAGGCGGCTGACCCGCCGCCAGGATCGCGGCCGTGAATGCGGGATCGTCGAACAATCCCTTGAACGCGTCCTCGAGTGATTCTTGGAGCTCCTGCGTGGCTGGACGCCACAGGAAGAATCCGCTGATGGGGGTGGGCCTGATCTTCTACTTCCTTTGAATATACCACCTTGCCGGTTTGCGATTGGACCTGAACGCGCATGAAAAGACTACCTCGCACGGTTGTGACGAACCCCAAGTCCTCACTTTGGTAGTTTGCTTCGAAATGCACCATTTTGATCGTGATCACGGCGCCGCCAGAGCCGATATTGAACCCGCGCGCTTTCAATTCGGTCTCTGTCGCCGCTTTCAGCGTGTCCGCGGCCTCTTTGACGCGGAAGCGGAGTTCGTCTGTACGATCAACCATAAGAGCAAGACGGTTGATCGATTCACTTGGCTGCAGATCTTCAACTTTGATCTCAACGGGGATTCTGTCCGCGCCTTTAACCAATTGTACATTCGCCTGCGGAACGTAGGCGATCGGTCGTTCTGGCACCCGCGTCGCGCATCCGCTGATGACAGATCCAACAATAACGAAAAGCGCGGCCGCCTGGGACCGACGATGACGGTCGGAACGCATCAATAGATCAACTACCAGTTGTGAGCGGACTCGGAAAACGGCACGCGGAGTCGCAAAACGCCGGCGCGCTCCGCGGGTGGAGCGCGCCGGTATTCGAATCCTCATGCGAGCGATGGGTGCGCGACTACTTCTTGTTCATCGCGCCTTCGAGGCGGCTGTGACTCTTCACGCAGGTGCCCAGGCTGGTGAACGGATCGGGCCAATCGTGCTTTACGCAATAAGGCAGCGCCGCCATATCGGTGTCGGTGTATCCGCGCGCCGACAGATCCTTCCGGACGCAGTCGCTGTGCGCCTTGTTGGAGCCCGCGACCGCGGCGGCGTCGTCGGCCGCTTCGGTAATCAACGCGTTGCGCAGCTCGATCTTCACCTGCGGATCCTCGCTCCTGCCGAGTGAACCCGCGACGTTGCTGGAGGGACCGCAAACCCCAACCGCGTCGATGAAGGCCTCTTCGAGTCCCGTGGTAGTGAGATCTTTTGCGAATCCAACACTCGCCGCCGTCATCAGCATACTTGTCGCCAGCAATGCTACACCGATTCGTCTCATAGCACTCGTCCTCCGGTTTGAGATGTGACCGGTGAAAAGGAAAACGGCCCCATCGTTTCCAATCCCGCCTATCTGTAGATGCGACGGCCAAAAAAGTCCAGTGAGGGAGAACGACTTCCGGTTCTCAGCGGCACACGGCTTGACGGAAACCGCAGCCAGGTGAAAGTGTCGCGAGGAGTCAGACGAAAGGAAAATTTATCATGGCCAAAATCGCACTTGCCTGCACGATACTTCCCGACAGCCCGCCGGCGCGCCTGATCGAATGGTCACGGGCGGCGGAGGCCGCAGGCTTTTCGGGTGTCTTCATGACCGAGGCCAACAACGACTCGCTGGCGTGCTCGCTCGCGCTGGGACTTAATACCAAGCGGATCAAGCTCGGCACGGCGATCACGAATATTTACCTGCGTCATCCGAATCTGCTCGCCAACGAAGCCGCAGCGGTACAGGAATTTACCGGCGGACGATTTATCCTCGGCCTCGGCACGGGGCATCGCGAGGGCAACTCGGCGCTCGGGATCGAGATGGGAGTTCCGCTGACCAGGATGCGCGAGACGGTGAAAACCCTGCGTGCCGCTCTCGAAGGCGGCAAGACGGGCCCGCGCGTCAGCGCGAAGCTGCCGCTTTATCTGGCGGGGGTGTCGCGCCCGATGGTAAAGCTGGCCGGCGAAATCGGCGACGGGGTCATCTTCAACTTCTTTCCGCCGGCTCGGGTGAAGGAAGCGCTCGGCGAACTAGCCGAGGGCGCAAAGATCGGCGGCCGCGACGTCAAACAGATCGAGCCGACACTGTTTGCGACCGCATTTATCTCGGACGATCTCGAAGCCGCTCGTCGTCCGGCGCGCAAGCTGCTGTCACGCTACGGCGCATTGAAGTTTTACGGCAACATGATGGCGCATGCGGGCTTCGAGCGGGAAATCTCGGCGATTCGCGCGGCGGGACGCGATGCGGACGCGGCAATCGCGGCGGTCAGCAATGAATTTATCGATGCGACGCTGCTGGTCGGCTCGGAGGCGCGGGTTCGCGAGCGGCTCCAGGAGCTATGCGCGCCGGGAATCGGCACGGCGATCGTGTTCACGAATCCCGTCAACGAAGATCGCAACGCAGCCGTGATGCGCACGATTCGCGCGCTCAAGCAGTAGCGCCGAGCGTCTTTAAGGCTGTTCCGCCTCATCGCTGGGGTTCTGATCCTTGGCGTCGCGGGCCAGCACGATACGGTCGAAGAAGCGACGGATACGCCTGGCGTTGACGCCCTGATCGCCGATTCCGTCGCGCGACTTCGAACGCATCTCGATCAAGCTCTGGCCGTCGGGAGCCGGTCTGACCTGGATAACGACGTCGTCCTCGAAATGGAACAGGCGCGAAGTCGCGACGACCTCGAGCGTGTTCGTGGCCGGATCGGTATAGGTGATCGTCCACGTCGGCGAGGCCTTGGCGACCTCGGTTACGCGCGCGAATGCATCCGCCGGTGAAAGGCGTTCTTTGATCGGACCGATCGTACCGTAACCATTAAGCTGGCGGTCGGCATACTTCGCCTTGTCGTATTTCATGTCGCGATTCGGCTCGTGCTGAAGTTTCTGGGCGAAGACGAACTCAGGCGGATTGTCGAAATCGGTCGTGATGTCGTTGATCGGGGGATTTTTGGCTCCGCGAAGTGTGAGCGCGATCAAAGGCAGCGCGATAGCGAGAGATATCACCGTCGCGACGACGGCACGATTGCGTCCGGCCCGGTTCTGGGGCTTGCGCGTGAGGAAGATGGCCAGAAGACCGATGAGCGAACCCAGTATGCTCAGCAGGAACCCGACCGCGAACAGCTGGAACCCCATGAACGGCGCAAGGAAGCGGAAATGTGCGCCGACGACTCCCGCCGCGATCATCGCGATCGCCAACATCGCGTCAAAGAATGCGAGCCATGCAAAGGTCATCGGTTTTTCCCCCGTACCAGATTCGCGATCGCACCCCGACTGCTAGTTCCTGATTCCCCGTATCACGAACTGCGGCAACACGAACATAAACGATCCGCCCGCGACGGCGTGATCGATATCGGCGAACCAACGCTCGACCTCGGCATCGGCGATCTTGCCGGAGTCACGCGCATAGCGCGCGAAGCTGGCCTTCAGCATCGGCATCGAGCGTCCGGCGGTGTCGGCGCCGGCATGAATCTCGACCTTCACGTCGCCAAGCCCGGCTGCGCGAAACAGCCGATAAAGCTGGCGTCCAATCCGCGGCTCCTTGATCGCGATCGTCTTGGAGGCGGCCAGGATTCGATCGCTGAGTTCGCGCGCCGCGGGACCGATATCGAGTGCGAGCATATCCCAGTCGCTGTCGACGGCGACGACGACTCCGCCCGGGGCCGTCACCCGCGCCATTTCGGCGACAGTATCGGCTGCGGAATCGACATATTCAAGAACATTTTTGCACCAGACGCGGTCGAACGAAGCATCCGGAAACGGGAGCGGCGGAAAGGCGCTCTGCACGAAATCCGCTGGCAGCCTGGCTTCGCGCGCGCGAGCGCCGGATCGCTCGACGAACTCGGCGTTGATATCCACCCCGGTCACCTTGCCGCTGGGAGCGACGCGCCGTGCAAGTTCGAGAGTCGTGTGGCCGGGTCCGGAGCCAACGTCGAGCACGCGCAGACCTGCTTTGAGATCGAGCGGACGCAGAAGCGGCTCCATCGCAGGGTGATAGGCAAGGATCTTGTCGTACGCGCTGTGGCGGTCCGCGTCGATATCGACCCAATGCTGCTTGTAGTAAGGCTCAGCCATCGCCGGCGATCAGATGAGTCGGAGTTCCTTCATCGCGAGGCGCAACTTATCCGCCGGACCCGCGGTCATCGGCACCAACGGTAACCGCAACTCGTTGGCGCATTTGCCCATGAACGCGACCGCCTGCTTGACGGGAATCGGATTCGTTTCGACGAACAGCGCGCGCATCAGCGGCAGCAGCTGGAAATGGATCTCGCGCGCCTTCGCGAAGTCACCGGCGAGCGCGGTGGCCGCAAGCTCGCGCATCTGTCGCGGGACTACATTGCTGCAGGTGGCGATCACACCCTTGGCGCCGAGCGCGATCAGCGGCAGCGTGAGCGCGTCGTCGCCGGACAGAATCGTCATTCGGTCGCCGCACAGCTTCAAGATATCGGACGCCTGATCCATCGATCCCGACGCTTCCTTGATGCCGACGATGTTCTTGATTTCGGCAAGCCGGGCCACGGTTTCCGGCGCGATGTTTGAGGCAGTGCGGCCGGGGATGTTGTACATGAACAGCGGCAGGTCCACGCTCGCAGCGATTGTCTTGTAGTGCCTGAAGATGCCGTCCTGCGTGGGCTTGTTGTAATACGGCGACAGCAGCAGCGCGCCGTCCGCACCCATCTCGCGCGCGGCCGCGGTCAGGCGGATCGCTTCCGCAGTCGAGTTCGAGCCGGTACCTGCGATAACAGGGACGCGCTTTCGCGTCTGCTCGATGGTGAGCTTGATTACGCTGTCGTGCTCGGCATGCGAGAGCGTTGCGGATTCACCAGTGGAGCCGCACGGGATCAGCCCGTCGATTCCGCTCTGAATCTGCCACTCGATAAGGTCGCGCAACGCCGGAGCGTCCACCTCGCCGTCGCGAAACGGCGTGACTAGAGCAGTCAGTACACCTTTGAACATCGCTCGAGGCCTCCCGCCTTACTTAACTCACCGGGACCATTTCGTCTGCGCCGAGCTCGACCGCGCCGCGAAAAACCTCGACGGCGTTGCCGGTCATGAAAACATGATTTGCGTCGGCGCCGTCGGCGCGCCATTCGATTTCAAGATTGCCGCCGCGCAATTCCACCGTCGCAGTCCGCTCTGAGTGATCTGTCAGAACTGCGGCGACTACCGCCGCGCACGCTCCAGTGCCGCAGGCCCAGGTCTCGCCCGACCCTCGCTCCCACACACGCATCCGGAGTTTGCGCCGCGAGAGCGGCAGGATGAACTCGGTATTCACGCGGCGGGGGAAAAACGGGTGATGCTCGAACGTCCGGCCCACTCCGGCGAAGTCGCGATCCTGGAGCTTGAAGACACCGTCATCGGCGACGAACACGACACAGTGCGGATTGCCCATCGATACCGCCGTGATCGACTCGTGCCTGCCTGCGACATCGAGCGGGTAGTCTATGATTCGGCCGTCGGCATTGACCGGGATGTCGCGGCCTTCGAGAATCGGCTCGCCCATATCGACCGTCGCACCGACTACGCGTCTACCTTCAAGGCGCAACTCGACCGTCTTGAGGCCGGCGTCCGTCTCGACAACCATCGGATTTCGGCGCACGAAGCCGCGCTCGAAGGCGAGGCGCGCCAGGCATCGAATTCCGTTTCCGCACATGTCACCGCGGCTTCCGTCCGCGTTGTACATCTCCATTCCGATGTCGGCCTTGCTCGACGGCTTCAACATGATCAGACCGTCGCCGCCGATACCGAAGTGGCGGTCAGAAAGTTTGATCGAGAGCGCGGACGGATCGGCCGGGCGCGCGCGCATCGCGACGATGTAAACATAGTCGTTGCCGCATCCGTGCATTTTGGTGAACTCGAGCGTTGCCATCGCGTTTGTGCGCTGTCACACCGGCTTGAGCGTGACTATGTGCTCGCCGTGGATCAGCTCCTCGAAACTTTCGCGCTCGCGAATCACGTGGACGTCGGCGCCGTCGACCAGCACCTCGGGCGCGCGCGGGCGGCTGTTGTAGTTCGACGACATGACGAAGCCGTAAGCGCCGGCGCTCATCACGGCGAGCAGGTCGCCCTCCTCGGGCTCAGCCATCTCACGCTCGCGCGCGAAGAAATCGCCGCTCTCGCAGACGGGACCGACGATATCAGCAGTGACGATCTTTCCGGGCTTGCGGCGATCAACGGGAACGATTTCGTGGTACGCCTCGTACAGCACCGGACGGATCAAATCGTTCATCGCGCCGTCGATAACGACGAAGCGTTTCACGTCGGTCTGCTTGTTGTAGAGGACTCGCGTTACCAACACGCCCGCGTTGCCGACCATCACGCGTCCCGGCTCAGTAATTATTTTAAGCCCGAGACCGGTGAGCGGCTTCAACAGGGCGTGCGCGTATTCCGAGGGCGGCGGCGGCTGCTCCTGGTAGGGAATTCCGAGACCGCCGCCGAGGTCAAGATACTCGAGCGCGATTCCCGCGCTGCGTAGTCGTCCGACAATCGCGGCGACTTTCTGTCCCGCTTCGGCAAAAGGCGTCATCTCAGTTATCTGCGAGCCGATATGCGTGCTCAGGCCGACGATTTCAAGCTGCGCCAGCGCGCTGGCCTCAGCATAGTATTCATCGATCTGCGAGAGCGGCACGCCGAACTTGCTGTCGCGATGGCCGGTGGAAATGTGCGGATGCGTGCCCGGATCGAGATCGGGATTCACGCGCAGGCTGACCGGCGCGCGATGCTTCATCCTGCCCGCGACTTCGGCGACGCGATGCAGTTCAGGGCGCGACTCGACGTTGATCATCAGGATGCCAGCTTCGAGCGCAGCTGCGATCTCCTCGTCGGTCTTGCCGACGCCCGAGAACACGATCTTGCGGGGGTCAGCGCCGATTCGCAGGCATCGCATCAACTCGCCCACCGAGACAATATCGAATCCCGCACCCATCGAGTCGAATAACTTCAGGATGCTCAGATTCGAGAGCGCCTTCATCGCGTAACAGATCAAATGGTCGGTGCCGGCGAAAGCTTCGTCGAAGACCCGGAAGTGCCGCCTCAAAGTGCGCGCACTATAAACGAAAAAAGGCGTGTTGATTCGCCGCGCCAGGTCGGCGAGCGGCACGTCCTCGGCACAAAGCTGATCGTTGCGATATTCGAAGTAGTTCATTGCGGTGTGGCTTCAGTCACGTGGCCGCTATCTCCGCTCGACGGCGGTGCAATTGCGCGAACTTTCGTTTCTATCATAGCGCAGCCGGGCGAATAAACGGGCATTCGCCGCTGTACAGCTCGCGAAGGATTATTGAATAGGCACCGGCGTAGGTACGACGAAAGTCTCCGGGTTAGGCGGAGCCGACGCGGCTTTGCGCACTATCGTCACATCGTTTGACGGCTCGCTGAAGTAACCGTCGGTGGTGCTGGAAGTGACCTGGTAGTGATAGGTCTTGCCCATGACGGTCGCGCCGTCGATGAACGTAAAAGTGCGTTGTACCTGGAAGCGACCTTCGTCATGCACCTGGATGTCGCCAATTTTCTCGGAAGGCTTGCCCTCCTGGGTACGCGTGATCGAGAAGCCGCCGAGGTCTTTCATCTTGGCGCCGCCGGCGTAGTTTTCGGGGCGATCCCAGGTCAGCCGAATTCCCTCTTTCGCGTTGGCAGCCTCGAGACTGGCGATTTTCTCAGGCCGCGCCGCCTCCGGCGGGATTGGCTGCGACTTTACTCCGCAAGCGAGAAATAGCGCGCTGGCCAGCCCAGCAATCGCGAGCACGAACGTCAACCACTTCGCACGATTGGTCTCCCGATTCATCGAGATCCGAGCTCCTTGAGGCGGCGCTTGACGGTGGACGGCGCCGGACCGCCTTCGATCGTACGCCGGGCGACCGAGTTCTCGGCTCGAAGGATCGCGATCGCGTCGGCGCCAAACGCATTGGAATGCCGCCGCAACTCCGCGATACCCAGATCCTCGAGCGTCATCCCCGCTTCGGCGGTCTGGCGCACTATCGCGCCGACGATTTCGTGCGCCCGGCGGAACGGAGTGCCGTGAATCACCAGGTATTCCGCGAGGTCGGTGGCTAGCGCAAATCCACCCGCCGCCGCCCGCATTCGTTTCCCGTCAAAGCGCAGTTTCGGCCACAACTTCGCCATCAGATCGAGCGCGGGCTTCAGCGCGTCGAGCGCGTCGAACACGCGTTCCTTGTCTTCCTGCAGGTCCGAGTTGTATGCGAGCGGAAGGCCCTTCAACACTGTCAGCATCGCGACCAAATCGCCGACAATGCGGCCGGTCTTGCCGCGGATCAGTTCGAGCAGGTCTGGATTCTTTTTCTGCGGCATCATCGAGCTGCCAGTCGAAAATTCGTCGGGAAGCGCCGCGAATCCGAACTCGGTGGTAGTCCAGAGAATTATCTCCTCGCTCATCCGCGAAAGATGCACCTGCGTGAGCGCGGCGGCCGAAAGAAAATCCACCACGAAGTCACGATCCGAAACGGCGTCCATGCTGTTCGCGGTGATCGTTTTGAAACCCAACGCTCGCGCGACCATCCGGCGATCCAGCGGCAGCGTCGTCCCAGCCAAAGCTCCGGCGCCGAGCGGCATGACCGCGGTGCGCACAGCAGCCTGCTCGAAGCGTTCGCGATCGCGGCCAAGCATCTCGATGTAGGCGAGCAAGTGGTGCGCCAGCGTGACGGGCTGTGCGCGTTGCAAATGCGTGTAGCCGGGCATGATCGTCGCAACGTGACGCCTCGCGAGCCGGATGAGTACGGCCCGAAGCTCCGCAACCAGCGCGATTACACCGGCGATCTCGTCGCGGAGATAGAGCCGCATGTCGAGCGCGACCTGGTCGTTGCGCGAGCGCCCGGTGTGGAGCTTGCGCCCGGGCTCGCCGATCAGCGCAATCAGCCGTCGCTCGATCGCCAAGTGGATGTCTTCGTCGGCGATATCGAAATTGAAGCGCTCGCGCGCGATCTCATTTTCGATGCGCTCGAGTCCGACGACGATCGCACGCAACTCGCCTGCCTTCAGCAGCCCGGCCTTCGCGAGCATCTGCGCGTGCGCGATCGATCCGCGAATATCGTGGCGAAACAGCCGCCGATCGAAGGCCAACGACGCGGTGAATGCCTCGACTTCGGGGATGCGGCCGTGCGTAAATCTTCCACGGATCAGATTGAGCGCCGCGCTGCCGACCGACGCGGCCTTGGCGTTCTTCTTCTGGCGACGCACTTTCACTTTTTCAGGGTGGAACGAGTCGAGTGATCGGCGACGGGCGAATCAATTGAGAGGCCGCAACTGGCAGGAACATCCACGCGCCGCACAACTCATCGAACCGTCGGGATGCGTGATGTGGACGTCCATCTTGTGATGGCAGTGATCGCAATCTCCCGTGCGTGGACGAGGCACCAGCTTGGGCTGTGTTCGCGGTGGCTTGAACTGGATGACCTTACCCAACTCTATCCGCCCTTCGTGTTCGCACGAGCCAGCGCTCGAAGCCTGACGCCTGCGAGCTTGATGAACCCGTCGGCGTCGGCCTGGTTGTAGCCGCCCGCCTCCTCGAAGCTCGCGATCTTCGGATCGTACAGCGAGTTCGGCGATTTGCGGCCGGCGATCCACGCGCCGCCTTTGAAGAGTTTCAGCCGCGCCACACCGTTCACGTTTTTCTGCGTTTCGTCCATCAGCGCCTGCAGCGCCTCACGCTCGGGCGCAAACCAATATCCGTAATACACCATTTCCGCGTAGCGTGGGATAAGCGAGTCGCGCAGATGCATCACCTCGCGATCGAGCGTGAGCTGCTCAACCGCGCGATGCCCGTGAAAGAGGATCGTCACGCCGGGAGTCTCGTAGACACCGCGCGATTTGATTCCGACGTAGCGGTTCTCGACCAAATCGACGCGACCGATTCCGTGGCGTCCGGCGATTTCGTTGGCGCGCTCAATGAGCCGCGCGGGCGTGAGCCGCTCGCCGTTGATCGCGACAGGATTGCCGCCGGCGTACTCGATTTCGACGTACTCCGGCTTGTCGGGCGCATCTTCAGGCGACACGGTGAGGCGGAACATGTCGTTGTAAGGCTCGCGCCACGGGTCCTCGAGGATGCCGCCCTCGTAGCTGACATGGACCATGTTGCGATCCATCGAGTACGGCTTCTCGCCGGTGACGGGCACCGGAATTTTCTTTTCGTTGGCGTATGCGATCATGTCGGCGCGGCCAACAAACGGCCAATCGGTCCGGCGCCATGGCGCGATGATCTTCAGATCCGGCGCGAGCCGCGCGATGGTCAGCTCGTATCGCACCTGGTCGTTGCCCTTGCCGGTCGAGCCATGAGCGACAGCGTCGGCGCTTTCCTCGCGCGCTATCTCGACCAGCTTCTTGGCGATTACCGGCCGCGCGATCGACGTGCCCAGTAGATAGTAGCCCTCGTACACGGCGTTCGCGCGCAGCATCGGGAAGACGAAGTCGCGTGCGAATTCCTCGCGCAGATCGACGAGATGAAGTTTGCTCGCACCGGTCTTGAGCGCTTTCTCTTCGAGGCCTTCGGTCTCGTCGCCCTGCCCGACGTCGGCGCAGTACGCAATTACCTCGCATCCGAAGCGATCCTTGATCCAGCGCAGCATCACTGACGTGTCGAGACCACCCGAGTAGGCGAGCACCAGTTTGTTTATTTTCTCGGTTGCCACGATTCTTGGGCCGTCACGCCGGTGACGGCGAAGTCTGCAAAATCTCAGGACGTATCAGCCAGACCATCACCGCTTTCTGCGCATGCAGCCGGTTCTCGGCCTGATCGAGCACGACCGAGCGCGGCCCGTCGATCACGTCGTCGGTAATTTCCTCGCCGCGATGCGCCGGCAGGCAGTGCATTACGATCGCGCCCTTGCGCGCATTCTTCAGCAACGCGTCGTTGACCTGGAAGCCCTTGAAGTCGCGGCGCCGCTGCACCGCTTCCTTCTCGCGGCCCATCGAAGTCCATGTGTCGGTGTACACGACGTCCGCGTCCTTCACCGCCTCGGCCGGATCGTCGGTGAGTGTGCCGATTTCCTCGTTACGCAGGCGATTCATAAAAGACTTCTCGGGTTCGTAGCTCTTGGGGCAGGCCAATCGCAGCTCGAAACCCGCGAGCGACGCCGCCTCGATCCAGCTCTGCGCCAGGTTGAATCCATCGCCGACAAACGCGACGCGGACTTTTCTGAGATCGCGCCCGAATCGTTCCTGCAGCGTCATCAGATCGGCGAGCAACTGGCATGGATGAAGCAAATCGGTGAGCCCGTTGATTACGGGCACGGTGGCTTCGCGCGCAAGCTCAACCGCGGTCTCGTGCGAGAAAGTGCGAATCATGATCAAATCCACGGCTCGCGAGATGTTGCGCGCGACGTCCTTGACCGATTCGCGCTCTCCAATACCGATATCATTCGGCGCGAGATAAATCGCATGCCCGCCAAGCTGCGCCATTCCAGTCTCGAACGTGACGCGCGTCCGCAGCGATGGTTTTTGAAAAACCATCGCAAGCGTCCTGCCCCGCAGGTACGGATGCTCGAGTCCTATCTTGAGCTCGGCCTTGAGCCGCGCGCCCAGCGCGAGCAGTCCGCTGAGTTCATCCGGCGAGAGCGAATTGAGATCGAGAAAATCGCGCTTCATTTCGTGACTGGCACGCTCTTGAGTGCGTTCTCGATAATCGCGAGACCGGCGTCTGCTTCCTCACGCGTGAGATTCAGCGGTGGCAGCAGGCGCAACACGTTGCCCGCGGTGCCGTTGACGAGCAGCCGATTCTTGATGCACTCGTCAACGATCGGACGCGCGTCATGCTTGAGCACCACGCCTATAATCATGCCGAGTCCGCGAACTTCCACGATTCGATCGCAGGAGCGCGCAAATTTGCCGAGCCGCTCCAGCATGTAGCCGCCGACGCTCGTCGCATTTTCCAGTACACCGTCCTGCTCGAGCGCGTCGATCACGGCGACCGCCGCTGCGCACGCCACCGGATTGCTGCCGAACGTGCTGCCGTGACTGCCGGGCGTGAAGCTCGACGCAATCTCGGCTTTCGCGATCATCGCACCGATCGGAAGTCCGCCGCCGAGCGCCTTCGCGAGAGTCACGATGTCGGGCTTGACGCCCGCGTGATCGTAGGCGAAGAAGCGTCCCGTGCGCCCCATTCCGGTTTGTATTTCGTCGAGGATCAGCAGCAGCTTGTTGCGATCGCACCAGTCGCGCAGCCGCTTCAGGTAGTCCGCGCGCGGCACGACCACGCCGCCCTCGCCCTGTATCGGTTCGACCATCACGCCGACGGTTTCGTCGCGCCGCGCGCGATCGAGCGCCGCGAGATCGTCGAATGTCGCGAATCTGAAACCCGGCATCAGCGGCTGAAACCCCTGATGATATCGTTCCTGGCCAGTCGCGCTGACCGTTGCAAGCGTGCGGCCGTGAAACGACCCGAGCGTCGTCAAAATCTCGAAGCGTCCGCCGCCTGCGTTGCTGCCCCATCGCCGCGCGAGCTTTATCGCAGCCTCGTTCGCTTCGGCCCCGGAGTTTCCCAAAAAGACTTTCCCGTCGCCGAAACGATTCGCCAGCCGCTCGACCAGTCTCGCCGTCGGCTCGGTGTGAAAGACGTTGGAAACGTGCGTGAGCTTATCCGCCTGCTCCTTGATTGCGCGCACGACGCGCGGATTTCCATGACCGAGACTGGTGACCGCGAGCCCGCAGAAAAAATCCAGGTAGCGGTTGCCGTCGGCGTCATACAGGTACGCGCCATGCCCGCGCGCGAACGCCAGCGGAAGGCATCCGTAAACATCGACCATGTGTCGATGCGTTAGCTCTATTATCTCGGCGTTGTTCATCGAGCCTTGCCGCCCTGCACCCTGTGAGCAGTCTCCGTCAGCGCCGACACTTTCGCGCGGCGGTGGACCACTTCGGTGCCGATACCGGAGCGGGTGAAGATTTCGAGCAGCACTGCATGTTTGACGCGTCCATCAATTATATGGGTCTTCGCGACGCCCTTATTCAGCGCCTCGATGCAACATTCGACCTTCGGAATCATTCCTTCTTGGATCACCCCGCGCGCGATCAGCCGCCGGGATTCGGCAGCATCGAGCGTCGAGAGCAACTTGCCGTCCTTATCCTTCACGCCTTCGACGTCGCTCAACAGGATTAATTTTTCGGCCTTGAGCGCAGCCGCGATTTCGCCCGCGGCAACGTCGGCGTTGATGTTGTAGGTCTGGCCGTCGCGGCCAAATCCCGTCGGCGCGATCACCGGGATGAAATTGTTAGCCTCGAGCGTGCGCAGCAATTCCGGATTCACCCGATCGACTTCGCCGACCAGCCCGATATCAACGCGCGAGCGCTTGCCGTTATCGTCGGTGACGACCATCCGCATCTTACGCGATCTGATCAGGTCGCCGTCCTTGCCCGACAGCCCTACCGCGCGGCCGCCCATGCGCGAAATCGTCGCGACCAGATCCTTGTTGATTCTCTGCAGAACCATCTCGGCCGCTTCCATCGTCGCCGGATCGGTCACGCGCATTCCGCGCACGAAGCGCGACTTCAGCCCGAGTTTGCCGATCAGTTCTGTAATCTGCGGCCCGCCGCCGTGCACGATTATCGGGTTGATGCCGACCAGATCGAGCAGCACGACTTCCTGCGCAAAGCTTTCGCGCAGTTCTTCGGTCTGCATCGCGTGCCCGCCGTACTTGATGACGAACGTCTTGCCGCGAAACCGCCGAATGTACGGCAGTGCCTCGAGGAGCACGTCGGCTCGATTGTGGGTGGCCTCTTTCATTCCTCAAAGAACCTCGCTGAAACGGAAACCCGAAAAAGGAAATCAAAACAGTATTGCGAGCGCGGCGCAATCCATCGCCCGCTCTGCGCTTAATACGAGTGTAACGATTGAGCGAGAACTACAGAATATAGCGCGACAGGTCCTCGTCCTTGACGATCGGATCGAGGCGTCCGTGAACGTAGGCGGCGTCGATCGTCAGCTCCCGGTCCGGTAGCTCCGGCGCGTTGAACGACAGCTCTTCCAGCAGCCGCTCGAGCACCGTATGCAGCCGCCGTGCGCCGATATTTTCAGAGCGCGCGTTGACCTTGGCCGCGATCTCCGCCAGCGCCGCCACTCCGTCCTCGCTGAAGCGCATATGCACGCCCTCGGTCTCCATCAGCGCGACGTATTGCCGAGTCAGCGCGTTCTCGGGCTCGGTGAGAATCCGGATGAAGTCTTCGCGCGTCAGCGCCTTCAGCTCGACGCGAATCGGAAAGCGCCCCTGGAATTCGGGAATCAGGTCCGAGGGTTTCGACGTGTGAAACGCCCCCGACGCGACGAACAGGATATGATCGGTCTTCACTGCGCCGTATTTCGTGTTGACCGTCGACCCTTCGACGATCGGCAGCAGGTCGCGCTGCACGCCCTCGCGCGAGACGTCGGGACCGTGCGACTCGCGCCCCGCAATCTTGTCGATCTCGTCGATAAACACGATGCCCGACTGCTCCGCGCGCGTGATCGCCTCGTGCGCCACCGCTTCCATATCCACCAGCCGCGCCGCTTCCTCCGCCGTCAGCAGCTCGAGCGCCTCGGGGATTTTAACTTTGCGCGTGCGCGTCTTCTTGGGCATGAGCTGATTCATCAGCTCCTTCATGTTGAGGCCCATCTCTTCCATGCCCTGCGGCGTGAAGACTTCGATATTCGGCGCGGCATTCGCGCTGACTTCGATCTCGACTTCTCGATCGTCCAGATGGCCGCCGTTGAGCAGCTTGCGCAATTTCTCGCGCGTGTCCTTGTGCGAGTCGTTTTCGACGGCCTCGATACGTCCTTCCGGCGTGATACCCGCGGGGCGGCGGACTTTCGTCGGCGCCGGGAAGAGGATATCGAGCAATCGCTCCTCGGCGTTCTCGCGCGCCTTGACCGCAACCTTGTCGCGCGCTTCGTCGCGCACCATCTTGACCGCGATTTCGGCCAGGTCGCGAATCATCGACTCGACGTCGCGCCCGACGTAGCCGACCTCGGTGTAGCGCGATGCCTCCACCTTGACGAACGGCGCCTGCGCCAGCCGCGCCAGCCGCCGCGCAATTTCCGTCTTGCCGACGCCGGTCGGCCCGATCATCAGGATATTCTTGGGCGCGATTTCGTCCCGCAGCTCCGGCGCGACGTTCTGCCGGCGCCATCGATTGCGCAGCGCGATCGCGACCGCGCGCTTCGCCTCGTGCTGCCCGACGATATAGCGATCGAGCTCCGAGACGATCTCGCGCGGCGTCATGACTTGTGGAACTGCCATCGGTTGGAAACTTCCCGAGATCTCGTGGCTACAATTCTTCGAAGACAAAACTGTCGTTGGTGTAAACGCAGACTTCCGACGCGATTTTCATCGCGCCTTCAGCAATTTGGCGCGCCGTCATCCCCGAGCCGTGCCGCACCAGCGCTCGCGCCGCCGACAATGCATAGTTGCCGCCCGATCCGATCGCCAGGATCCCATCGTCAGGCTCCAGCACATCGCCGACGCCCGAAATAAGCAGCGAGCTTTCCTTGTCCGCCACCACCAGCATCGCCTCGAGCCGCCGCAGGATTCGATCGGTGCGCCAGTCCTTGGCCAGCTCGACCGCCGCGCGACGAAGCACTCCATTGTATTCCTGCAGCTTCGACTCGAACTTGTCGAACAGCGTCAGCGCGTCCGCCGTCGAACCCGCGAACCCCGCCAGCACGCGATCCTGATGCAGCCGGCGCACTTTCTTCGCCTTGCTCTTCATGATCGTTTGCCCAACGCTCACTTGCCCGTCGCCCGCCATGACGACGTGCCCGCCGTGGCGCACGCTCAGAATCGTCGTGTGGCGAATTTCAGCGCCCGGCTCGATACCCCTGTCAGACTCGTGGAAAGGCACGTCTATAAACCTCTTTCAAATGATTCACGCTGACATGAGTATAGCGCTGCGTGGTCGTCAGGCTCGCATGGCCGAGCATTTCCTGTATCGACCTGAGATCAGCTCCATTGCCAAGCATATGCGTTGCGAACGAATGACGCAGCCCATGCGGTGTAACGCCTGCGGTGACGCCCGCGGCCTCCAATCTTCGCTGCAGGATCATCTCGACGCTGCGCGTGGTCAGCCTGCCGCCGCGAAGATTTGTTATCACCGGACCGTCTTGCTCCCACGCCACCGGCATCGCGCGTTGCCACGCCTTCAGCGCATCCAGCGCAGGCTCACCCAGCGGCACCAGCCGATCCTTGTTGCCCTTGCCCGCGCGCACCATCACCATCCCCAGCTCTTCGTCGATATCCCGCCAGTTAAGTCCGACCAGCTCGCCGACGCGCAGCCCCGACGAGTACAGAGTCTCGAAAATCGCGCGATCGCGCATCGCCGCGGGACTCGTGTCGTCGGGCGATACTTCGATCAGCCGGCGAACTTCGCCTTCCTGCAAAATCGATGGCAGCCGTCGTTCGTTCTTAGGCGAGCGAATCGATCGCGCAGGGCTGGCCGCGCCGATCGTCGTCTCGCGATATCGAAAAAATGCCTTGATCGCGCTGAGTCGGCGCTGGACGGTGGCGCGTTTCGAGGTCTTCATCAATTCAGCCAGGTAGCTGCGGATATGGTCCGCCGTGATGCTCGCGATGTCGATCTCATCGACTCGCTTGCCGACTATCGCTGCCCGATCGAGCAGAAAACTTCGGAACCCGAGCAGGTCACGGCGATAGTTCGTGACCGTATTGTCCGCGGCACGCGACGCCTTCTTCAGCGCCGCCGCAAACGCCTCGACCTCCACCGCCATCATCTCGCGCGCATCCATCTGAGCGGTTATGCTATCAGCGGCGATTCGGCTGAAAAAGCGTACGTTTCCAAGCCAGTCGCAATCTAGTCCCGCGGGGCACCATGCCGCACGAAGAACTAGACGCTTCGCTATGAACTGTTGGCATTGCGGCCGGAAAATCGAAGTCGTCACCGGGGACCGCATCGGTTTTCGCGACGAGTGTCCCGGATGCGGCCGCGCGCTGCATTCTTGCCGCAACTGCGGATTTTACGATCCGGCCTACAACAACAGTTGCCGCGAGCCGATGGCGGAGCGGGTGGTCGACAAGGAACGATTCAATTTCTGCGAATATTTCATCCCGGGCGGCGCGGCAGCGAAGCCGGCGGCGAAAAAAACCGGCGCGCAGGACAAACTGGAGGCTCTGTTTAAGAAAAAATCATGACCCGCAAATTCCAGCTCTCTGATCGATGCGCCGAACTTCTATTCATCGCGGCGTTCGCTTCTCTCGTCGCCACCGGATGCCATCCCGCCAATAGTGCGCGCGGTGTCGTCGATCGCTTCATCGACCAATATTATGTGGCGATCGATCTTAAGGCGGCCGAGCCATTCTGCACCGGCCTCGCGCTCGACAAGCTTCATCATGAGATGCAGCTCATCGGCAATCAGAAAATCGACGCCAACACCCGCAAGCCCGTTGTGCACTACAAACTGACCGCCGAGCGCGACGGTACCGATCACATAGAGTTCCTCTTTCGCGCGACGATTGACGTGCCTGAAGGCGGCACCTTCAATCGCAACTGGCTGATCACCGCGCGCAAGGACGCCGACACCTGGAAAGTCTCGAACTTCGATGACTACGAATAGCGCGTAGTTACAATGAGCATCGCCGCAATCATCCTCGCCGCAGGCAAAGGAACCAGGATGCGCTCGGAGCGCGCGAAGGTCCTGCACGAGCTCGGCGGGGAACCGATGATCGCGCGCGCAGTTCGCGCCGTCTCCGAACTCGAGCCGGATCCAATTGTGATCGTCGTCGGCCATCAGGCTCGCGAAGTCGAAGCGGCTGTCAGCTCTTCCCGAGCGCGATTCGCGCTCCAGGAGCCGCAGCGCGGGACCGGAGACGCCGCGCGATGCGGCCTCGGCCAGATCCCAGCAAACTTCATTGGCGACGTGCTCATCACCTACGGCGACATGCCTGCGGTCAAGTCGTCAACTCTGCGCGCCTTTCTGGACACACATCGAAAGCGCGGCGCCAAGCTTTCGTTCATCAGTATCATGCTCGACGATCCGGCCGCGTACGGCCGTGTGATTCGCGATGCGACCGGTAAGGTCGAAAAAATCGTCGAGTTCCGCGACGCGTCGTCCGCCGAGCGCGCCATCAAGGAAATCAATACCGGCTGTTACCTGGTCGATAGCGTCCTGCTCCGGTCTGCGCTTGCGGAACTGAAACCTGCCAACGCCCAGGATGAGTACTACCTGACGGATATCGTCGCGATTGCGCGTGCGTGCAGTGAAAACGAGAAAATTGAAGCGTGGGTTGCTGGCGACCCGGCGGAATTTGCCGGCGTCAACTCGCGCGAGGAGCTGGCAAATATGGAAGCGGAAATTCGTACGTCCGTTAATCGAAGGCTGATGCAATCGGGCGTGACGCTCGTCGATCCGCTGACTGCCTACATTTCTGAAGAAGCCGAAATCGCGCCCGATTGCGTGATCGGTCCCAATGTCCAGATTCTCGGCGCGTGCAAGCTCGGCGAGGGCGTGCGAATCGACGGCACCGCATGGCTCAGCAACGTGACGATCGGCCCGCGATGCCATCTGAAGCTGGGAGTGCGCGCCGAAGATTGCGCCATCGGCGAGGAATCCGAAATCGGTCCGTTCGCCAACCTGCGCGCCGGCACCGAACTCCTCGGACACAATCGCATCGGCAATTTCGTCGAGACCAAAAAAGTGCGCATCGGACGCGGCACCAAGGCCAGTCACTTGAGTTATCTCGGCGACGCTACCGTCGGCGCCGACACCAACGTCGGATGCGGCGTCATCACCGTCAACTACGACGGCTACGACAAGCATCACACTGAGATCGGCGATCGCTGCATGGTCGGATGCGACACGCAACTGGTCGCGCCCGTCAAAATCGGCAGCGACGTGTACGTTGCGTCAGGGACGACCATCATTCGCGAGGTGCCCGACGGCGCGCTCGTGATGTCGCATCATCCGCAGCGCGAAAAACCGGGCTGGATGGCAACCTGGCGCAAGCGCCACAACGACAGCCCCGACGGCAGCCTGAAGCGCAAAAAGGATCATTGAGGTCATCGCGTTGCCTTGAACCGGGTTTCCTGAAAAGGAATAATCGACCCAACGAGGTGACGGTCGAGGCGATAGAAAAAAATTGAGAGTAGCGCCAGGACTCATGCGCATCGCGTGAGTTGACGAGGTGGAAGCAGTATCGAAAGATTCGGCGGATGGCTTCCCGGCTCCACAGTCGATAGAGGCGAAAAAACCGCGCGGGTGACCGCGTGACAAAAAACGCCTCGAGTGGCAGAGCATCGGCTCTGACGTGATTTTCTAAACTCTCCAGCACAAATCAGCTCGCTATCGTTTCGCCCCGTCCGTGTGGGTTCGGATAACTCTGTAACCTTCTCTGCATCTGCGGAGAAAGGAGCGAAGCGGACATGTGCGGAATAATCGGATACGTCGGGCCGAGCGAGGCCTACCCAATCCTGCTCGAAGGGCTCAGTCGCCTCGAATATCGCGGGTACGATTCGGCCGGCGTCGCAACTATTGCTGACAGCAAGCTCGAGATTCGCCGCGCCAAGGGCAAGCTCGAAAACCTGCGCCACCTGCTGGCCGACTCTCCCCTGCGGGGCCGCATCGGAATCGGGCATACGCGATGGGCAACGCACGGCCGCCCGTCCGAGCAGAACGCGCATCCGCACAAAGCCGGCCCGGTCGCGGTGATTCACAACGGCATCGTCGAGAACTTTATCGATCTTCGCACCGAACTGCTCGCGCGCGGTCACAAGCTGAGCTCGGAGACCGACACCGAGCTTATCTCGCATCTGATCGAGGAGAAGCTCAAAGGCGGTCGCGGACTCACGGAGGCCGTGCGCGAGGCCGTGTTGCGGCTTCGCGGTTCGTTCTCAATCGTCGTGCTGTCGGAGACCGAACCCGACAGGCTGGTCGCCGCCAAGACCGCGACGCCGCTGGTGCTGGGACTCGGCGACGGCGAGAATTTCGTCGCCTCGGATATTCCCGCGATTCTCGAGCACACGCGCCGCGCGATGATCCTCGAGGACGGCGAGCTGGCCGAGGTCACTGCGACCGCCGTCCGGCTGATGAAGTTCGACGGCACCGCGGTCACTCGCAGACCGCGTCAAGTCGAATGGGACGCCGTCGCCGCGACCAAGGCCGGCTTTCGTCATTACCTGCGCAAGGAGATCAACGACCAGCCGCAGGCGTGGATCGACACGATGGCCGGGCGGGCGGATGGCGGCTCGTCGACGGTTCGCTTCGAAGGTGAGTTGCTGCCGGCGGGCGGTCCTGCGGCGATTGGGCGAATCGTGATGCTGGGTGCGGGCGCGTCGTGGATCACCGCGCAAGTGGGCAAGTTCATGATCGAGCATCTCGCCGCGATTCCGGTCGAGGTCGATTACTCATCGGAGTTCCGCTATCGGCAGCCGCCGATCGACGACCGCACGATGATCATCGCCGTGTCGCAGTCGGGCGAGACCGCGGACACGATCGCCGCGATGGAAGAAGGACGCGCGCGCGGGGCGCATCTGCTGGCGGTCACCAACACGGTGGATTCGTCGATCGCGCGCAAGGCCGACGCACAGTTGTACACGCGATGCGGTCCCGAGACGAGCGTCACCACCACCAAATGCTTTCTCACGCAGCTGGAGGCTTACTACCTGTTCGCGATTCACCTGGCGGCGCGAATGGGCCGTATTTCAGACTCCGTTGCTCGCGACCTTCTGCTGCCGGCATTCGCGATTCCGGGACAGATCAAAACGATCTTCGAGAGTGAGCCGAATATCCAGCAGATCGCGCGTAAGTACGCGCAGGCGAAGGACTTCCTATTCCTCGGACGCGGTATCAACTATCCGATCGCGCTCGAGGGCGCGCTCAAGCTCAAGGAAATTTCCTACATCCACGCCGAGGGCTACTCCGCGGGCGAGATGAAGCATGGGCCGATCGCGCTTATCGACGACAAGATGCCGGTGGTGGTGATAATTCCCAACGACGACCTGTTCGACAAGTCGATGTCGAATCTGAAGGAAGTCGAATCGCGCAACGGCCGGATTATCGCGGTGACCAATCACGCGACCGCCGAGCTGAAAAGCGTCGCTGCTGAAATAATCGAAGTGCCGGAGACGAATCGGATGCTGACCCCGGTGCTGATGACGGTGCCGCTGCAGTTGCTCGCTTATCACATCGCGGTGGAACGAGGCACCGACGTCGATCAGCCGCGCAATCTCGCGAAGTCAGTGACGGTGGAGTAGGCAGGAAGTGAAACCCGCCGTGGGTTTCACGCTTCCTTGGGCAGGGGTAATCCCTGCACCTTGGTATTAAGAAAAACTGTCCCGCGTTATCGTCGAAGTCAGTGACGGTGCCGTATCACTTGTCGAGGCCTACTTTTTTCAGTAGCTCGATGAAGCGCGGGTCGGAACGAATTGGATCGAACATCCTGTCCATCTTGAGCCACAGCAACCATTGCGAGCGATCCTCGTAGGCTTTTTCCAGGCCGTCCATCGCCCGCTCCCGATCGTCGAGGCCTACATAGATTATCGCGGTGGAGAACGACGGGACGAACTGATGCGCAGACATCTGATTGAGTTCCGCAATCAAGCCTAGCGCCTTGTCGGGCTGGCCGGACTTCGCATAGGCGTACCCGAGATAGCCCACGACGAAGCTCGGCGATCCCATCGCCCGTGCCTTCTCCAATTCCGGAATCGCCTCCTTGAAATTGCCTGCCTGGAGATCTGTCCATCCGAGAAACCATTGAGCTAAGAAAGAGTTCGGATCTAATTCCAAAGCGTTGCGGATCTGCTCTTTCGCTGCCGCGTAGTTGTTCTGCCAGGCAAGCGGAACGGCCAGATCGACCGGAGTCACAGGAGAGAGAGGATCGAGCGCAGCCGAGAGCTTTGCCTGAGCCAGGGCGTCGTCAAGCCGCCCGTGAAGCGACAGGTAGGTGGCGTACTGATCGTGGGCATAGGCGTAGTTGGGACTAAGCGCGATCGCCTTGAGCATCTCACTCTCGCCGCCCGGCCAATCGAAGTCGTATTGAGCCTTGATGGCGCCCAGGGAGAAATGAGCTTCGGCGAGGCTATCGTCCAGTTGCAGGGCCTTCTCGGCCGCGGCTTTCGTCTTGAGCATCGCATCGGCTTCGGGAAAATACCAATCGCCGCCCCAGATATTGGCGTCGGCCAGTCCCGTGTAAGGCAGAGCAAAGTCTGGATCGATCTTGATGGCCAGCTCGAACTGCTCGATCGCCTTCATGACCCGCTCCTCGGTCGGGCTGCTCAAGTAATAGCGGCCTTTGAGGTACGCGTCGTGGGCCTCCGGGTTGACCGCGCGCGAATTGGAGAAACGTGCCTTCTCGGCCGGCGTCAGCTCGACGTTGACCTCGTGCGCGATCGCCTGCGCGATCTCATCCTGCATCGCAAGAACGTCGCGCGAGTCGCGCTCGTAAGTCTTCGCCCACAGATGCCGGTCGGCGGGCGCGTCGATCAATTGCGCGGTGACTCGCACCTTGTCGCCCACCCGCATAACCGAACCTTCGACCACCGCATCGACGTTGAGGCGCCTGGCGATTTCCGGCGCCGGCGGCCGGTGCTCGCCCTTGAACTGCATCACGGAGCCGCGCGAGATCACTCGCAACGCGCTGATAGTCGCGAGATCGGTGGTCAGCTCGTCGGTCAGGCCGTCGGCGAAGTACTCCTGGTTCGGATCGCCGGAAAAGTTGTCGAGCGGAAGGACCGCGATCGAGTTGATCATGTGCTTCGCGACGCTCGGTGGCGGAGGCGATGCGGGCGCCGGCCTTCTCGATCGCACGAACAGCAGGGTAAGCACGGCCAGTATCGCAGCACTCGCGCCTGCGGTGATCGCGTTGCGGCGCCGCCTCGCGCTCTCCTCTGCCGGATGCGGGAGTCGATCGCTGGCGATGAGCTGATAGACGCGTATCGGGCGCGACACGTTCTTGAGTCTTCGCTGCCCGAGATCCTTGAATTGCGTTCCCGGTTTGTTGCGAATCTCGTCGTAGACGCTCGCCGAGACGCAGATGCCGCCGGGAGGCGCCTGCGAGTGAATGCGCGATGCGACGTTGACGCCGTCACCCAGTACGGTGTTGTTGGAGAACACCACGTCGCCAAGGTGAATCCCGATTCGCACCTTCAACTCGGGTTGATCCTGCAGGTGGGACTGCACCTCGCGCGCGCAGTTCACCGCGTCGATCGCGCTATGGTACGCAGTCAGAGTGCCGTCGCCGATCTCACCGACCATCCGGCCGTTGTATTTCGGCATCAAGCTGCGCAGCAGTTCGCGATGCGTCTCCAGCGCGCGGAGAGCTTCATTCTCGTCGCGCCCCATGATCGCGGTATATCCCACCACGTCGCTGAACATGATCGCGGCAAGCTCGTGAGCAGGACTGCTGGCGGTAGTATCGGGCGAAGTGGGCAACCGGCCTCCGTCAGTTGGATCAGCCATCAACGCACAATAAAACTGCGCAATATTACACCGGCTCCAAGGTAGGGGCGACGGTGTTTACGAATGAGCGCTTGCGAGTCTTACTTGGGGCAGCCCTTCGGCGCTCCGACCATGATCACCTTTTTGCCATGCCAGACCGCTGGTCCGGGCCCGGGATGCAGGGTGAAAGTGCCGGACTGATCGGAGGCGCTGGGACCGACGGAAGATTGGAAGGGATGGGGCGCATCGGCGGTCATGTGCGTGGGAATCGCAGCGTAGTAACCCATATCGACGACAATCGTCGTGGACTTGCCCGGCGCGAGAGGAGGATTGATTCCGATTCCTGTGCCCCAGTTGTCGAGCACACCCGGATGCAGGTCTCTTACGAGCAGTACCGGTTGAAGGTTGGGTGGCCAGCTCACGGGACCTTCATTCTTGACGGCCGCCACAAACGTGAAAACGGTCTTTCCGGGCGCGCAAACACCCCACGACTTGAGTCCGAACTTTGTGATGACGAGATTGGGTTTCGGTCCCGCCACAGCCTGACCCGCGATTGAGAGTGCGGCGATGCCGAATGCGATTAGTGCGAGTACTTTGGCTCTGGCCTTCAATATAAGTGCCCCCCTTTCGATGTAGCCAAAGCCTACATCTTTCCGATCGCAGAAAACATCACGCGCACGATCATTCCTGCCGCAACATTCGGAGGCCGAATTGCAGGCGTTGGATGCCGGTCACGATTTCGAGCGCGGCCATCGCGTAGCAGAGTATCGGACCTATCGGGCGGGTTATTGGCGATGCTTCCAGCAGGCCCAGCACTATGAAGAAGATTATTGCTTCGGTGCGCTCGAGGATTCCGGGTGGGTACTCGATTAGCTTTTTGCTGGGGCCTTCCAGCGCGGCGCCTACCGCCAGGAATACCGCGATGTTCACGTACCAGGTCGCGACCAGGACCAGCGCCGGGAAATAGAGGGCGGGATCGCGCCACGCGATACCGACGATTACGCACGCCTCGACGACGCGATCGGCCGACAGGTCGAGCACGCCGCCGAGCGCGCTGGGCGCGGCGCATTCGCGCGCGATGGTGCCGTCGAGCGCGTCGAATGCCGCGCTGACCGCGAGTGCGACGATCGCCCAGGTCACGTGGGCGCGCGCGAACGCCATGCCCGACGCGATTCCTGCGAGCGCGGCGAGAATCGTCGCGACGTTCGCGCTGACGCCCACGCGGAACAGCGCGCGAGCGCATTGCGATTGCGCGCGCTTGATGTCGGGGTTGGCGCCGAAGATGGTATCGAGCATCGGTCAGCCCGCGGCTGCGGGCGACAGGTCTTCCAAACGCATCCCGCGCGTCTCCGGCGCATACCTCCAAATCAGGAACGCGCCGATTACCGGCCCGATCGATACCACTGCGACCGCGTTGCCAAGTCCGCCGAGCGATTTCGACATCGCGCCGATGATAAGCGGCGTCGTCAGCGCAGCAAGCTGTCCGAGCAGTTGCACGGTCAGGCTGTACGAGGTCGCACGAATCTCGGTCGGGAACAATTCGGCAGAGTAAGTCGCGGTCGCTGTGCGCGCGGCCTGGAACGCGACGACCGTGATGACCATCGAGGTCAGGATCGCGCCGTGACTCGAAGTCTGGAACAGCGCCAGGATGGCGACCGCGCCGACCAGGTACGAAAGCGCGGTGGTCAGCTTGCGCCCCACCCGGTCGAGCATCCATCCCGCGAGCACGATCCCGAGAGTTCCAATAACGTACGCGAGCACGACGGCGTGCCCGATTTCCGCCGACGTCCAGTGATGGTCGCGCTTGGCGTAAAGGCTGAAGAAGGTCACCGCGGGTGCGCCGACCAGGCCGACGCAGTTCCACAGCAGCGCGACCAGGATGAGCCGGTTGCGATACGGTCCCCTGAGCGGCTCCACCAGGTGTCGGAGCGTCGCGATGGCTCCAGCGGCGATAGCAGGCGCGTTCGCGCGGGCGTCGCGAAAGGCCTCGAAGCGCAAGGTCTCACGAATCCCGCGGCGCAGAAATGCGACCAGCAGCAGCGGAATAATCCCGATGAAGTACATCCCGCGCCAACCCCATCGCGAGTCGGCGACGTATCCGTACAGAAGCCCGCCCGCAACGACGCCGATAAGGCCGACCGCATGCAGCATCGCGACGCCGCGGCCGCGCGAGTTGTCGGGAAACTCCTCACTGATCATGATGATCGCGACGCCGAATTCTGCGGAAAGAAAAATTTGCGCGCAACTTTGAAAGATCGTGAATGACCACAGCCCGCGCGACATCGCGGTCAGCAGGGTGAACAGCGTGTAAAAGAGGACGGTCGCCGAAACCACCGGCTTGCGGCCGATCCGATCGGAAAGCATCACGACGAAAACCGCGAGCATCCCGCCAAAACGCACCAGCGACGCCATCAGGCCGACCGCGCGATCGTCGAGATGGAAGCTGCGCGCGATGTCAGGCGTGCACAGATGAAAAATCGTGACGTCGTAGCCTTCGAACACCGTCGCCGACATCAGCAGGCCGAGCAGGATCCATAGATAGCGACCCTCGCGCACGAGTGTAGAGGGCGATTCGGTCGTGCTGGAAGGAAGCCCGGCGGGGTTGTTTTGCTCTATCGTCACAAAGACAATTGTAAGTAGTACGTCGAGACGCGAACAACGTTCCAGACAGTGGCCCGATGGCAAGGGCCGGCCGGGAATCGCGAGGTTCGCGGAACGATTGGACCACAGGATGAATCCAGTCCGGTATCCACAAAAGATCATCACGGCTCTTGCGATAGTGCTTACCTTGGCCTGTGCGCGGCCCGCGTTTCCAGCAAATTCGCTCAGCTTTCCGCCGACCAATTTTGCGATTCTGAATCCCGCCACCGGCGCTGCGATCGGGCGCAGCCGCTACCGCGTAGACACCACCGCCGACGGCGCGACGCTCCACGGCGAGAATGGCTACTTTGACGGTCAGACCGACGTCGAAACCGCGCATCTGCTGGTGGGAACAGTCGGCGAGCCGCCGAAGCTGGTCGAATTCGATCACACGTTCTACAACGCCGACCGATCGATCCTGCAACGCGCTCACGTTGATCTGAAGACGGGCGCCGCGACTTGTATCGACAATTCCGGCGGGCAAAAGAGCGAGCAGTCCGACGTGGTCAGCATCCCCGACGACACCTGGGCAGGTGCGAGCATCGTGCTTCCGATCCAGGCTTTTCTCCGCGCCGGCGACAAAGGCGTGAGTCGTCCGCTGCACGTCTTCAACTGCGCGCCGGGCCCAAAAATATTTGCGATCAGCGTGCAGATGGACCCGGGAAACGCGGTGTGGACGTCATACGGCGCCGAGGCGATGCGGGTCGAAGTGCGACCGGACTTCGGATGGCTCAACGTGATCGTCTCGGCGTTCGTGCCCAAGCTACACGCGTGGTTCGATCCGAACGACGAATGGGCCTTCCTGGGCGACGAAGCGGCGCGATACTACAAGGGTCCGCCGATGATGCTGGTGAAGCAGCACCGCGCAGGCAACGACGGGCGTCGCGCGAAGTCGCCGGGCTGATCTTTAGAGAGATCGATCTAAAAGTGGACGATGCCCTCGCCGTCGGGATGACGCGTGGTCTTCGAGGGCTTCGGCTTTCGATACTGAAATGAAGTCTTACACTGCTGGCAGGTGCCTTCGGGCTGCTGGCCGCTGCGGCGGATCAGTTTGATGTAACGCACGGTTCCGTCGTCGCACAGGTGACCGGCGACGGGGAAGTCGTACACGGTACGGACCGTGATTTTCTCGCTCATTATTCCGCTAGCGCTCCTCAAGTCACTAATCTCGATCGTCAATGGGTACGCACGACGATTTTTTTCGTTTCATTTCCTCGACTGCGCATTCCGAAAACAAACTCGAATCAAACACCATAGTGAAATTGCGTCGTCGATCAATCCCTTTTGACGATCAATTTCAAAAAAATCTTCATCTCATCCCATGCCGGGCGCGCAGTTCGAACGTGACCAGCTCGAACGGCTTCAACTCGAGCGTGATTGCGCCGCCGCGCGACCGCTTGATGCCGGCGCGCTTCACCGGACGTCCAGCAAGATCGACCAGGCGCGCGCGGCAGCCACTCACAAATGCGAACCGCGCGGTCTCGGGACTCGGCGAAGCGCTATAGACGCGCACTTTGTAAGAGCCGGGACGGCCAAGCGGCCGCGCAGTGGAAAAAATTACTCGGGGATTGTCACAGGCCACCAATGAGTCGACTGAATCGCTCTGGCCGCGGCGGCCGGAAAAAACGCGCGGCGGCGACGTGTAGGCCTCGACCCGCTGCAACAAATCGCTTTCGAGATAGCTCCCGCGAAAAGTCGCGACGGCAAATTCGAAGCGATGCTCGCCCAGTTCCTGCGCACCCGGCGTCTCCAGCTCGGGTCCCGCTCCTCCGCGCCGCGTCGCCAGGTCGGAACGCGACAGCCACCCAACGCATCGCAGCAGAGTCAGCAGAATCGTAGTCCTATTGTCCGCGGGCTCCGGCCGCGCCTCGACTTCGAGGATGCCGCGGCTCGCAATCGCGGCCGAAAACTCGCCGCCCTCAACGGCGGTCACCGAGCGATGAGGCACCGTTGGGTAGATATGCTCGGTGCCGCGCGGTTCCGACGGCGCGAACGAACGCCGGAGCATGCCGAAACTCGTGTCGTGCACGGCGTCTGCCGCGACGATTGGCGTCCGCAGGGCGGCGCGCAGGCGATGATCGCGGGATCGATTGGTGACATCGGCGACGAAATCGACGCGGTCGAGACCCTGGTAGAGCGTCGCTGTTAGTGCGACCTCGAGTTGCTCGAATTGCTGCGAGCGCTCGCGACGGTCTGCCGCGAGTGACGCCGGCACTTCGAACATCAGCGACATCTTCAGGCGCTTGCGCACCGGGCCGTTGTCGACGACGCTCGCGGAACTCGAGGCAGGATTTACGATTGGTGCGCCGCTACCGACTGGATCGAAGTTGTACTCGTCGCCGCGATCGCCGTCGTCTTCAAAGTACAGTTCCATCGCCGCGTTGCGCGCGAGATTGCGAATCTCTAGGCCGCGAGACGTCGGCGTCAGGCGGAAAAATTCATTGTCAATCGACGCATGTCGGTCGGGGGTCGCCGGCATCGCGGCGGAGTCGTCGCGAACGAGACGATAGAAGCTGAATCCTGTTTGCGCAAGATCGTCGGCAACAAAACTGACGGTGCCTCGCGCGGCGTCCGTCGCATGGATTCGCACCAAGCCTGAATCGGGGATGCGATTGCGAACCGCATGCCTGAATTCGTCGAGATCGAGATCGCTGAACGCAGCCCGGCTCATAAAGAGGTTAACCTGCGGGCGGCCGTCCTGTGCGGTAGCAATCTCGTAGCGATTCACAGTACGGCCGAACACGGCAGGCTGGCTCAAACCGCCGACGATCGATTTGAATTCTGCGGCGGGCATGTCGGAATCGAGCGCACGACCTGCGCGAGCAACGTCGAGCGTGGCTGCGATGCGCCGACCGTCGGCAGTCTCGACAGCATAGCGCGCAGACGGGTCTGCAACTTCGACTTCGCCGCTCACGAGCGCGCGGCGGGCGAGCGACGGATTGAAGACCGCGATCTCAGACGCGTCGACGTTGCGGGCATCGAGGCATGCCGTGGCGGCGCGGCGCACCACAGTCTCGGCGAGCATCGCAGCCTGGTCGAATCGATAACGCATGTCGACGTGAACTTGATCGACCGAGCATCCGCAAATCGAATCGTGCGGATGGTTCTGAACTTCGGTCCGCCACGCCATTTCGAGGAATGCGTCGAGGCCGGCGCCGCGTCCCAGTGCGTTGGCAAGCGCAGCGAGCGGATCGGCGTAGCGCTCGAGCGCGCGGCAATTCTCGAAGTCGCGCTGCTTGATCCACAAGCGCGCCGAGGTAACGCCGGGCAAGAGATGCGAGCGCAGGGGAGAGCGCAATTCGCCGCGATGGCGAGGCGTGCCGTCGAGCGGAAGTTCGGCGAGTCGGTGCACGTAGGTCTCGAGCGAGCCCGTCTCGAAGGTCATCGCCGATATCTCGCGCGCCTCGTTGATTCGCGCGGATAGCCGCGCATCAGGCTCGGCGTGGTCGGTTCCGTTCATCACGAGGATTGGCGTGCCCGCGGCGAATTCCCGCTCGCGGCGCGCAATTTGTTCGGCGCGCGCGACGAAGCTGTCCACCGATTCGAGCGGCAGATTCGCGCCGTTCGAATAACCGTTGGGCAGGTAAACCGTCAGCACCGAACTCCCGTCGAGAGCCTCCCAGACGAAGCGATTGCGATTCACGTCCGCGCCGACGCCACGCCATAACACCGCGGTCTTGAATCCGAAGCCGGCGAGAATTTGCGGCATCTGCGCGATGTGCCCGAACTGATCAGGCAGGTAGCCGGCGTCAAGCGGCCGGCCAAAGCGGCGTGCGATGTCCATGCCGATTTCAAGATTGCGAATGAGCGACTCGCCGCTCACCAGGAAACTGTCGGCGAGCACGTACCACGGCCCGACCTGGATTTTGCCCGCGCGAATCAAACTGCGCAGCCGCGGCCCGGCGCGCGGCCGCATCTCGAGATAGTCGTCAAGCACGATAGTCTGGCCGTCGAAGTGAAAGGACGGGATTGTTCCTCGCTCGACCAGCGGGATCATGCGGTCCGCCATCGTGACCAGACGCGCGCGCATCTGCTGAAACGGCTGATACCACTCGCGATCCCAATGCGTGTGAACGACGAAGTAGAGATGATCCATGAAACGGCTCAGGCAGGCCGTCGCGGAACCAGGATTTTGCGGCGCAGGATCATTATCTGTTCGCCGCGTTGATTGAGTCCGCGCGTCTCGACGTAAATGACGCCGCGATCGTCCTTCGATTTCGACGCCGTCGTTTCGAGCACCGTGGTTTCGGCGTAAAGTGTGTCGCCGGCAAACGTCGGCCCGGTGTGCCGCACCGATTCATACTCGAGGTTGGCGATCGCATTCTCGCTCACATCCTTCACACTCATGCCGACCACCGTAGCCATCACCAGCAGCCCGTTGACGAGCGGACGGCCGTGCTGCGTGGTCGCGGCGTACGCGGCGTCGAAATGCAGCGGGTTGGTGTTCATCGTCATCAGCGTGAACCAGGTGTTGTCGAAATCGGTGATCGTGCGGCCGGGCCAGTGCTTGAAAGTCTGGCCTGTGGTGAAGTCTTCGAAGTAGCGATTCATGGCCTGCGATGCCTCGTCGGGAATTATACGACGGGCGCGCCGGTTGCAATTGATTGTGCTAGCTTCGTCGAGTCGATGGCGCGGCTCACGAAATTACTGGTCGCAAATCGCGGCGAAATTGCTCTTCGGATCATCCGCAGTGCACGCGTGTTCGGCCTCAGAACCGTCGCGATCTATTCAGCGGCGGACGCGAAAAGCGCACACGTCCGCGCGGCTGACGAGGCGATTCTCATCGGACCAGCCGAAGCCGCGAAGAGCTATCTCAATATCGAGGCGATAATCGTGGCCGCAAAGCAGTCTGGCGCCGATGCGATTCATCCGGGGTACGGATTTCTCTCCGAGCGTCCCGAGTTCGCGCAGGCTGCCGCCAACGCACAGATCGTGTTTGTCGGGCCGCGCCCCGAGGTGATGGCTGCGCTGGGCGACAAGGTCGCGGCACGGCGAATCGCAGTCGCAGCAGGAGTCCCGGTGGTCCCGGGAATCGAGACCGCGGAAATTTCGGCGGCGCGCGAGTTCGCCGCACGAGTCGAATACCCGATCCTGATCAAGGCTGCCGCCGGAGGAGGCGGACGCGGGATGCGGGTGGTGGCGGAAGCCACGGAGCTCGAGAGCGCTCTGGAAGCGGCTGCGCGTGAAGCGAAGGCGGCGTTCGGCGACGGGCGGATCTTCGTCGAAAAGTACCTGGCGCATCCTCGGCATATCGAAATACAGATTCTTGGCGACGAGCACGGCGCGGTAGTCGCTCTCGGCGAGCGTGACTGCTCGATCCAACGGCGGCATCAGAAGATTATCGAAGAGTCGCCGGCGCCGGGACTTTCCGCCGAGACGCGCGCGAAGGTGATCGACGCGGCGCTGAAACTGGCGCGCGCGGCGCATTATTCCAACGCAGGCACCACTGAGTTCCTGCTCGAGGGCGACAACTTTTACTTCCTCGAAGTGAATGCGCGCCTGCAAGTCGAGCATCCTGTGACCGAGATGCGTTTCGGTTGCGACCTCGTTTGCGAGCAGTTGCGAATCGCGTCGGGCGGCAAGGTGGCGGAACCCGCGGCTCCGCGCGGCGCCGCGATCGAATGCCGAATCAACGCCGAGGATCCCGAGCATGACTTCCGTCCCGCGACCGGAACCGTGCTTCATCTGAGCGTTCCGGGCGGCCCCGGCGTGCGCTTCGACTCGCATCTGGCGCGCGGCTCCGAGGTGACGCCGTGGTATGACGGCCTGCTCGGCAAGCTGATCTGTTACGGCGCGAATCGCGAGGAGGCGCGCGGCCGGCTCATCAACGCGCTCGGCGAATTCGCGTTGCTGGGCGTGACCAACAACGCGTCCTATCTGCGCGACATCATCTTGAGCGAGCAATTTCGTGACGCCAAACTCTCCACCCACTTTATCGACTCGTTTTTTTCAGCGTGGAAGATCGACCCGGCGGAAATCGACGCGGCAATCGTCGCGGCTGCGATCACCGTGAGCGATCCGCAGCCGGAAAACGGCGCGACGCGAAATACCCGCACGCGGCGTTCACCGTGGGACGCGCTGAACAACTTCGAGCTCTGGAGATCGCGCCGATGAAACTCACGCGCCCCGGCGACCAGCGCGAATACGACGCCGACGTGATAGCGCGTGACGGCAACACGATTTGTGCCCGCATCGGAGACCGCGAGGTCACCGCGGAGTTCGCGCCAAGCGCGGACGGCGGCGGGATTCTTTCGATCGAGGGCCGACATTACCCGGTTTTCTCCGCGCGTCGAAAAGACTCGATCTTCGTTGCAGTCGGGCCTGCGTCTTTCGAATTCAAGCCGGCCGAAGCGGCTTCACGCAGCCGCGCGCGCGGTCTCGCAGCCGCAGAAATCACGGCGCCGATGCCCGGCAAGGTGCTCAGAGTATTGGTGCGCGACGGCGATTTGGTCGAGGCGGGGCAGCCGATGGTAGTGATAGAAGCGATGAAAATGGAAACGACGCTCGCCGCCGAGAGCGCGGCGCTGGTGAAGCATGTTCGCGTCGAAGAAGGACAGACCGTCGATCACGGCGCAGTGCTGATCGAGCTTAGTCCGCCTCCGGCTTCATCAGCTCGCGAATCTTCGCCTCGAGACTCGTGATCCAGTCCGCGAAGTCGCCGTCGCGCTCAACGGCTATCTCCAGCTTGCCGTTTTTCAAAATCGAGACGCGCCCCGGATGCTCGGTGCGCAGCGGGATCTCCACCGACTCGCGCGAGATTCCCATCGGATCGATCACGGCGAAAATTCTTTCAATTTCTTTCAGTGTGACAGCCTTGAGCATCTGCTTCGCCTGGATGAGTACGCTCTTTACTTAAATTGTCAGCGTCGTAAGCTCAAGGCGCGGCAAAAAATTGTTCGGCGGAGGATCGCGTGTTCGGCACAATCAAGAAGGTGGTCAAGGACAAGGGCTTCGGCTTTATCATCGCGGACGACGGCGGCGACGAAGTTTTCTTCCATCGCTCGGCGCTATCGCCCAAGGTCTATTTCGACGACCTGCGCGAGGGCAACGAAGTTCAGTTCGACGTCCGCTCCGGTGAGAAGGGGCGGCAGGCGTTTAACCTGCGCCTGCGCTAGCCGCGCGACTGATTTAGCTCATCGCGTGAACGCGAACCATCGCTTCATCAAACCCGCGACGAACGGCGTGAGCCGCGTCCGCGAGTAGAGACCGGCGGCGCGGCGAATCGCGTCGGCCTGCGTCGGGTAGGGATGGATCACGTCACCGAGAGTGCCCAATCCCACGCCCGCTTTGATAGCGGTCGTGAGCTCCGAGATGATCTCGCCGGCGTGGCTCGCGACAATCGTCGCACCGACAATCTGATCGCTCCCCTTGCGAACGTGCACCTTCACGAAGCCGTCGGTTTCTCCGTCCAGCACTGCGCGATCGACCTCCTTCAGATCCTGGGTAAAGGTCGCGACCTCGATTCCGCGCTGCTTCGCCTCGGCTTCGTACAGGCCGACGTGCGCAATTTCCGGATCGGTATAGGTACACCATGGAATAGTCAGTTGGCTCGCGCGCTGGCGACCGAAGAATAGTGCGTTGCGGATGATGATGCGCGCGTGCGCGTCGGACAAATGAGTAAACTTGAATGGCGAGGCGACGTCGCCGCCGGCGTACACCACCGGATTGGTCGTGCGCAGGTAGTCGTCGACCTTCACGCCGTTTTGGTTGTCGTATTCGATCATCGCGGCTTCCAGGTTCAAGCCCTCGACCGCCGGCACTCGCCCGACTCCAATCAATATTTCGTCGGTGGCGATTTCGCGACGGACGCCGTCGCGTTCGGTCGAGAGAATTTTTTCATTGCCGCGTAGCTCGACGCCCGAAATTTTGCATCCGGTGACGATTTCGACGCCGTCGCGAACGATCGCGCGCTCGATTCGTTCAGCGGCGTCGCGATCCTCGCGAATCAGGATCTGCGGCGCGACTTCCAGTAAACAAACCTGCGCGCCGAATCGCGCGAAGGTCTGCGCCAGCTCGCATCCGAGCGGCCCGCCTCCGATCACTGCGATTCGCCGCGGCAACTCGGTCAGCGAAAAGACCGTCTCATTGGTCAGGTAGCCTGCCTCCGCGAGCCCCGGGATCGGCAGCGCGGCCGCGCGCGCTCCGGTGGTGATCGCGGCTTTTTTGAAACGTAGCCGCTTGCCATCGACCTCTACGGCGTCAGGCGCGACGAAACGTCCATCGCCGATGAACACGTCGACGCCCAACCCGCGAAATCGGCTGGCAGAGTCGGTGGGGCTAAGCTCGGCGCGAACCTTGCGCATCCGCTCCATCACCGCCGGAAAATTCACGCGCACGCCCTGCGGTACCTCGACGCCGAAGCGAGCCGCGTCGCGAACCGACGCCGCCACGCGCGCCGAACGAATCAGCGCCTTCGACGGAACGCATCCGAAGTTCAGGCAATCGCCGCCCATCAGGTCCCGCTCGACCAGCGCAACTTTCGCACCGAGAATTGCAGCGCCCGCCGCCGTCACGAGGCCCGCAGTCCCGGCACCTAGCACCACCATGTTGTAGCGATCGGCCGGCGTGGGATTGACCCATCCCGAGGGATGGAGATTTTCCGTCAGCGCGAGGTTGTATTCGTCGAGCGGCTCATGTTTCAGCGCGTGCGATGCCATCGATGTATCCCTCGCTACGTCTTTTCGCAGCGCCCGTGCGCCGATTCTCGTCGCATACACTGCCACCGCGATTGTCGCGACGAATCCTACGATCGTGAGCGCCCATCCTGCGGGCGTGCGTGCGGCGCTCCCTCCCGCTGCGCGCGCGACGTCGCCGGTGAGCGCGCCGATATACACGTACAGAACCGTGCCGGGTATCATCCCGAGCCACGACGCAAAAAAGTAGTCGCGCAGACTCACGCGCGTCAGCCCATACGCGTAGTTGAGCAGGTTGAACGGAAACACCGGCGACAGCCGAGTCAGGATGACTATCTTCCATCCTTCCTTGCCGACCGCCTCGTCGATCGCTTTGAATTTCGGATTGCCTTCGAGTCTTGCGCTCACCCAACCGCGCGCCAGGTATCTCCCGACTAGAAAGGCCGCCGTCGCGCCGAGTGTCGCCGCGATCGACACGTAGATCGATCCCAGCACGACGCCGAAGATAACGCCCGCGCCAATCGTAAGTATCGATCCCGGAATAAAGGCGACGCACGCAACGATATACATAGCGATAAACGCGAGCGGCGCCAGCGGACCCAGTCCGCGGATCCAGTCGAGCGCGTTCGTCAACCACGGTCCGGCGCCGATGCGATGCGCTCCGTAGAGAATCACGACGACTGCGATGACGACCAGGATAATTTTCGGGCGAAAGAAACTAGCGCCTCGGCTGGCAGTGTTGGCCATCTTGAGGTTCCGGGACTAGTAACTCGCAGGGCGGACAAGCTGAGGCGTGGCCTCTGCCGACGACACGCCTTGCCCGCCAAGGGCTGCGATAGCTAGCGTCGTCACTATCCCGAAGGGCGCGTTAACGATTAGGGCATTCACCATGATGCCCGGCCCGCCGTTGAGGCCGAAAAGTCCCAACCCGCGCATCGGCAGGAATATGAGAAAGAGCGCGGCGACGGGCGCGAGGAAATATAGGAACCCGACGGTCCAGTGATGACCGTTCAGCCGCCTGAGGATAAAAGCGAGCGGGATGCCCCAAAGACCGCCCCAGACCAGCGGCCTGTACACTTGCGGCGGCGCGAGAGACAGCGGCGTCTTCACCCCGAGCGCCGGGCCTATCCCGCTGTAGAACACAAGGGTCGCGACGAGCAGCACGGCCGCCGCCCCGATGAACCCTGCGGTGAACCCTAATGCAACGACCTCCCCGTTTCCTTTTCCGTTCAACATACACCCTCCTTCAATGCCCGCGAGTGCGAGTTCGAGCGCGGCCTGCGCTGAGGATGTTAATTCCGGTCGGCCTTTCGGCCGCTTTCGTCGCGACCTCGATCAATGCTTAAACCGACCATAACCGATGATGCGAATTGAAGTAAGATCATTGCCGTTCCGCGCGAGCATCGGGCACATGGACTGCTTATAATGCCATCGGGGATTGTGTAATCCTGATTCCTATGTCGGTCCACGAGCACGAACGACACGCGCGGGTGAATCTCAAGGTCGGCGTTATTACCGCCAGCGATTCGCGCACTCCCGAAACCGACGAGAGCGGCCAGCTTATCCGCACCATGCTCGAGGAAGCCGGTCACCAGGTCGCCTACTACGAAGTCGTTCCCGACGATCGTGAGAAAATCTCGGCCGCGCTGGTCAGTACCCTGGAAAATGTCGACGCGGTTGTCGTCAACGGCGGCACCGGTATTACGGCGCGCGACGGCACCACGGAAGTAGTGAAGTCGATAATCGAGAAGGAGCTCGAAGGCTTCGGCGAGTTGTTCCGGATGCTCTCGTTTCGGGAAATCGGCCCGGCCGCGATGATGAGCCGTGCGATTGCCGGCGTGCGCCACGGCAAGTTCGTCGCCGCGCTTCCAGGCTCGCCCGACGCGTGCCGGCTTGCGATGGAGAAGCTACTGATCCCCGAGCTCGGCCACATCGCTTATCTGCTGAAAAAATGAATCAGTACACGATCAAGCTGTTCGCGACGCTTCGCGAACGCGCCCATACGGCCGAGCTGACACGCGAGTTTCCCGACGGCACTACCGTCGCGGAAATCTGGCGCCACATGGTGCTCGAGTTTCCGGAGCTCGGCGGACACCACGACTCCGTCGGCTTCGCCGTCAACCAGGAATACGTCGAAGGCAGCTTCAAGCCGCGCAAGGGCGACGAAATCGCATTCATCCCGCCTGTCAGCGGCGGTGCTGACACGCCCGGATACGTCGGCAAAATCACAATCGGCCGCAATCCGATCGACGTCGCCGCCCTCGAGCGCGAAGTTGCCGACCCTGCCGCCGGTGCGATCGTCTCGTTCACCGGCACGACTCGCCGCGATAACGCGGGCCGCGTCGTGATTCGCCTCGAGTACGAAGCCTACGAGCCGATGGCGCTGTCCGAGATGCGCAAGCTCGCGGTCGAGGCCGGCCGCCGATGGAAAATCACGCGCATCGCTATCGCGCATCGCGTCGGCGTCGTCGAGATTGGCGAAACGTCAGTGGCGATTGCAGTCTCGGCGCCACATCGCACAGAAGCGTTTGAGGCGTGCCGCTTCGCAATCGATCGGCTGAAGGAAATCGTACCGATCTGGAAAAAAGAACACTTCGAAGGCGGCGAAGTATGGATCGGCTGCCAAACCTCGCACCCACCCGCGTTGGAGTAGAAACCCAGCCGCTTAGCAGAACCCTCACCTGACCTCTCCCGTGAAATAACAGGCGAGGGACCAGAGCATTATTGACCGGGCGGACAGTTACCAGTTACAAAGGTAGGATGGCGTTGGGCGAAACTTCGGTCGAAAAGATCATTCTCGCTGAGCCGCGCGGCTTTTGCGCCGGCGTCGATCGCGCGGTCGAGGCTGTCCGCAGCGCGCTGCGCTCCTACGGACGCCCGCTCTACGTGCGCCATCAGATAGTGCACAACCGCTTCGTGCTCGAAGCGCTCGAACGCGAAGGCGCGATTTTCGTCGAGAGCCTCGACGAAGTTCCCACCGGCCAGCGCGTCATCTTCAGCGCGCACGGCGTCGCGCCCAGCGAATGGGACCGCGCCAAGGATCGCGCGCTCCGCGTTATCGACGCTACCTGCCCGCTCGTCACCAAGGTCCATCTCGAGGTCAAGAAATACGACACCGAGGGCCGCACCGTGATCCTCATCGGGCACGCCGGCCACGAAGAAGTGAAGGGCACCCTCGGCGTCGCGCCCGGCAAGGTGGTGCTGGTCGGCAGCGTGAGCGAGGCGCAAACCGTCGAGGTCGAGAATCCCGAGCGTATCGCGGCCGTCACCCAGACCACGCTCAGCGTCGACGACACCCGCGAGATCATGGAGACACTCAAGCAGCGTTTCCCCTCGATGCAGGCGCCGAAGACCGACGACATCTGCTACGCGACCCAAAACCGCCAAAACGCCGTCAAGGAACTGGTGCAGGTCAGCGACGCGGTGCTGGTCGTCGGCTCGAAGCAAAGTTCGAATGCGAACCGGCTGGTCGAGGTCGCGCGGATGCGCGGTGCGCGCGCTTTCCTGGTCGATTCGATCGCCGACGTCGAGCCCGAGATGCTCGAGGGTGTGCGTGCGCTCGGCCTGACCGCGAGTGCCTCTTCTCCCGAGTGGCTGGTCGAGGAAATTATCGGTGCGTTCGCTCGCGCCGGCGCCGAGGTCGAGCTGCTGAGCGTCGCCAAGGAGCGCGTGCACTTCCCGCTGCCGATGCCCGCCGACTAAGCCGCGACGCAGTCCCGTTCAGCGTCTGCGCATGCGGCTACGTCGCAATCTGCCTTGACAATTCCGCGCCATTGCTTAAAGACTCATCCGGATTTCGCGGAACCCTGAGAGGAACATGTGCGTAACCTGACCGACTTTCTGTCTCCTCTCCCTGTTAGGGAGAGGATGAAGGTGCGGGTCCCTTTGCAGCGCGCTATTTCGCGCGCGATTCAGGATTCTGCTCTGAGCAGGTGCGCGAAGGTTTATGCAAAGCTCTCCTGAGAGGAACATTCCGATGCGAACAGCTATCGCCCGCGCGATGATTCTGCCCGTACTGCTGGCTCTCCCGCTGCTCAGCGGATGCCAGTCCGAGGCGAAGAAACATCTGTACAAAGCAGAAGACCTGTTCGAAAAGCGCGATCTCGACGGCGCCAAAAAAGAACTTGAGATCTCGATAAAGGACGACTCCACCAGCCTCGACGCGCACAAGTCGCTCGCGGCTATAGATGCGGCGCTGGGCGATCAGGAAGGAGCCGGGAAAGAGTACGAGAAAGCTTCAGAACTCGATCCCACCGATCAGAAACTCCTCGACAAGGCCCGGCTCTACAAGCAGCTCGAGGACCTGGCTAATTCTTCCGGCCAGGCGCTCGACAAGATCAAGGCGGGCAAGGTCGAGGAGGGCGTCGCTCAGCTCAAGGACATCATGGTGACGACCAGGATTCCGGCCGCTCGTGAAAAAGCGGTCAACGCGCTGGTGGATGCGATTCCGATCATCGAAAAACTCGGCGACCAGCAGATGCAGGATAAAAAGTACGCCGATGCCATCAACACCTACGAGCAGGGCATCCGCGCCGCGATGCTCATGGCCAGGGCCCACAAGATGGACACGCTCGGGCCCGAGGCCGACCCGATGATGCACAAGATCAACGACGCCGCCAAAGCCGCCGGCACGCCCGATGCGACCTTCAAGCTGTTCAACGACGTGATCGGCGTTTATCCCGACGACAAGGTCGCCAACCTCGAATTGGCCGAGGTGTATCTGCGCAAGACTCCGCCCGACTATGACACCGCCGCCGACCTGGAAGAGCGCGGCGGCGCGCCCGACGACCAGGTTCGCAAACTCCGCGACCAGGCCAAGAAGCATCGCAAGTGATCGCGTGGGCCGTGGGCAATCCACGCTCGCGACCGCGATGAGCTAGTGCCACAATCGAGTCCCGATGCGCCGGCGCGGCTATATCGCAGTCGAAGGCCCGATTGGAGTTGGCAAAACGAGCCTCGCGCAGGCGCTCGCGCGCGAGCTCGGCGCGCGCCTGATTCTCGAGGACGCCGACAACAACCCGTTCCTGCCGCGCTTTTACCAGGATCCCGACAAGTACGCATTTCCCGCGCAGCTTTATTTTCTGCTCACCCGCCACAACCAGCAGCGCGAGCTCAAGCAGCAGGATCTCTTCACGCAGGCCATCGTCGCCGACTATCTCTTCGCCAAGGATAAAATCTTCGCCGCGATGAACCTCGCGCCCGACGAGCTCAAGCTCTACGACAACGTGTACAAGCTGCTCGACGCCGAGATGGCCAAGCCCGACCTGGTCGTCTATGTGCGCGCGACGATCGAGGTTCTGGCCGAGCGCCTGCGCAAGCGCAATCGCGATTTCGAGCGCTACATCAGCTTCGACTATCTCGAGCGCGTGTCGTCCGCCTACCGCGACTTCTTTTTCTACTACGACGAAGCCCCGCTACTGGTAGTCGACACCTCCGAAATCGACTTCGTCGCGAACCCCGAAGACCTCGGCGAACTAATCCGCGAAATAGATCGCGCCGGCGCCGGCACCCAATACTTCGTCCCCCGCAAGAATTGAAACCGCAGTCTTGCAATCCTGACGGAGCGAGCAACGCGAGCGCACTCTCCACTCCCGGTCCCCCTTCCACGGGTCAGGCCTGTTCAGGGATGAACTGTTCAGCCTGACCCCGCCGGATTTTCTGTGTTACGGATGCTGGATGAAACCCGTCTGCATTCACCACACTCGCCCGAACACACTCGCCCGAAATCGGGCGACGCCCGCTTCTCGCGGAAAATTTTTTTTAACGGATCGAAGCTACCCTTGGTGGCGGAGCCGTCGCAAAACCACAACAGACGGGTAGTGGGCGGTTTTGAATTGGTCCCATCAGTAAATCATTATCATGCCGTCCGGAGAGGCTGCGGGCAGGCAGCTTCTCGTTACGGAAACCTGCTCGTACTTTATGGCTTCTTTCGTGATCGCTACATCGGGCAAATTCGGGTAGCGAAGCAGTCCTCTGAATTCCACGGCTCGTGGATTCAAATAGTGAACGTAGAGCCGCTCCTGCTTAGTCGAACGATCGCTGATAATCAGAGTGCTCAAATCGGGCCGCCTGACGCAGATGTCCGCACTGAGCACGTCAACATCGTTATTATCGACAGTAGCCTGCAAATTTCCCTGCTCGTCATAAAGCTGAGTAGTGACAGAAAGTCCTTTTTCCTCGAAATCTGCTGTCAAAAGAACCTGCCCCTTGTCATTAACGATGGGCCAGCGACCTTGCGTCTGTATGTACGATGCTTCGGAACCGAGGAAAAGAAAAACCGTCTCTGGCGGGAAAGGCTTAATTGTTCCTGCTGGCTTGTACGCATCAAACGTTCTTTCATTGTGAGGCAAGGGTTGTCTGGAGATGGCAGTGCGGACGCGATCAATCTGCCGCGATATTCGATCGGAGGACAATCGAGACGTTGGGCGAGCGATTGAAGATACAAGAAAGCCAAAAATGAGAACAGCGCTAAGAGCATCCATGCGCCGCCTTCATACTGAAACGATAACTCATGCAAATACAAACCGAAATCGATCAAGGCAATAAGCACAACCCACCACGCGAGCCGGACGGCGGTAGGGGGATCGAAGCGAGAAACGATTCCGACAATGACCACTCCAACGGCGGATACTCGGGCAAGTATGCGAACGACTTGTTGCAAGTTGATCTGTGGTTTCACGGTTTTTGTGTAGGTCTCGGGGTGGGTCTGATACTCGCTTGGTTTCTCAGATGAACAATGTCATACTATCGCTATGCCTTCCCGAGCAAGCAGAGGCGGTAAGCGCGCCGATTTCGTACAGAATGCTCTCCGACTGGTCGAAGAGGCGACGGGTGACGTATTGAAGCCCGCAGAGGGCAAGAATCCGCATGCGCAGGCGCTGTCGGCACTCGGCGCATCGAAGGGTGGTAAAGCGCGAGCCGCTAAACTCACCGCAAAGAAGAGAGCAGCAATCGCACGGAAAGCCGCAAAGACTCGCTGGAGTCGCTAGTTCTCTTTCGATCCGCCAGCCTCACGACGGCCATTTGTCGGTCACTTGACGGCCACCGTCGAACTTGATAAAACATCAAGTAACAAGAAACACGCTCTAAGGGCGGTGTGGGAGGAGCCGTAACCTGGGGTGGGGAGAGAGCGTATGGGGAAGGTGATCCCGTTTGATGCGTCGCGTGCATTCAGTAATCAAACCGCAATGGAGAGAATCGGCCAAATGTGGGCCGACGATGATTATATCCCGTCTTCATACGCGGAGGAGAGAATGTTGGAACGAGGATTCAGCGACGGAGATTTAGAACATTTGATCATGCTCGCTGGACGGGTTAGCAGCCACAGAAAAGTTGATGGGCAATGGAGGTACAAGGTTTCGGGAAAGTCAGTAGATGGCAGACGTATGGCCGCAATCTTCGAAGTCCAAGGTAGTTGTATGACATTAGTGACGGTTCACAATCGGTGAACATTGAATAGACTTTGGAGGTAGTTGTTATGGTTAGAAAAATGAAATGCAGTTATTGCAAGGTTGAGATGCAAAAGCGGCGCGCCACGGCGGAGCATCCATACCTGTATAAACTTAGCGGGCTGGACGACGAACTATTATCGGGAATCGATGTATTCACCTGTCCAAAGTGCCACGTTGAGGTACCAATTATTCCGCAGCCAGCACAGCTTCAGGCATGCATTGCGGATAAGTTGGTCCGAAAATCTGGACTACTCAAAGGAAAGGAAATTCGATTCCTGCGTAAATATGCGGGCTTGCCTGCGCAGAGCTTTGCGCGACTAATCAGAGTTAGCCCGGAACATCTTTCCCGTATCGAGAACGGCCACACTGAAGCCTTGGGCAAGCCAACGGACATGCTCGTTCGCGCGCTTACGCTGACCGCAAAACAAGGTGGTCCAGAAGCGCGCAGCAAACTGTTGAACATAGCGGACGACCTAGCCGAACCGCACAAGCGCGCTAAACAAGAGAGCGTTTACGTGCTACGCCATCACACAGGTTGGAAACAAGCCACCGGCTGAACTCTGTTCCGAAGGAAGTAAGCGAATGCGGGCGTAAGGGACAAAACCTACGCCCGCATTCCTTTTCTAATAGCGGCTCTTGACAATGCTTACCCGAGCAAGCATAATAATGGACATGAACAAATTGTCCATCGAACGCCGTACGCAAATCATCGCGTGCTTGGTTGAAGGCAATTCTGTCCGCGCGACTTGCCGACTCACGCATTCATCGAAAGACGCCGTGCTCAAGCTGGTCGCAGATGCTGGCGAAGCCTGCCTTGAGTATCAGAGCGAGAATTTCCGCAACCTGTCCTGCAAGCGAATCCAGTGCGATGAAATTTGGAGCTTCGTTTACGCCAAGGCGAAGAACGTCCCCGCAGAGTATCAGGGCCAATTCGGAAAGGGCGACGTGTGGACTTGGACGGCAATCGACGCTGATACGAAACTCGTTCCCTGCTGGCTGGTAGGCACGCGCGGCCCGCAAGCTGCGATGACGTTCATGCGCGACGTGGCGAGCAGGCTCACCAGTCGCGTGCAGCTATCGACGGACGGTTATCACTGCTACTTGAACGCCGTAGATTCCGCGTTCGCAGGCGACATTGACTACGCTCAGATCGTGAAGATGTACGGCACTGATCCGATGGCGGAAACGCGATATAGTCCGTCGATCTGCTGGAGTGCCGAGCGCCGAATCATTCGCGGCAATCCGGATCGCGACCACATCTCGACCAGCTTTGTCGAGCGCCAGAATCTCAATATGCGGATGGGAATGCGCCGGTTCACGCGCCTGACCAATGCGTTCTCAAAGAAAGTCGAGAACCACGCTCACGCCGTCGCGCTCTTTTACATGTATTATAATTTCGCTCGGATTCATCAGACGCTAAAGACTGAAACGCCCGCGATGGCGTCAGGCGTCTCGGATCATGTTTGGAGCATCGAAGAAATCGCGGCGATCATCCCTTGAATTCAAAACCGCCCACTACCTACAGACGGTATGACTCGCTCCTTCCACCTCTGTTCGACCATTTCGAATCGCGACCATCGCCACAAATCTCGCACTTGACATAAGCGAAGAAAGAGCGAAAATGGTCCTTCACTACACACTCCGCATACGCTCTCAGGGAGGGTATTACGATGGCGACCTGGATCGATTTCGAAAACGATGCGCCCGACATCGCTGCCGCCGGGCGTAAGATGCTCTATCAATTCGGCGTTGGACTCGCCTTCCTCGCCACCTTGCGCAAGGACGGCGCGCCGCGCCTCCATCCGATTTGCCCGACTATCGTCGACGGCCACCTCTACGCTCTGATAGGTCCGACCCCGAAGCGCGCCGACCTCCGGCGCGACGGCCGTTACGCGCTCCACACTTTCCCGCCGGTCGACGTGGACGACGAGTTCCTCGTGATGGGTCGTGCCAGCTTCATCGACCGCAACGCGATCATGGAAGCCGTCCGCAAGGATCTCGTCGGCCGCGGGATGACCACTACTCACGATGAACTTCCATTCGAGTTCGGCATCGAGAGCGTGATGCATGCGAAGTATCCGGGTGGTCACGGCACCTGGCCGCCGAAGTATTCGATCTGGAAATCCCGCTGATGTAATGACAAGGCGATGGCGTCGAAAGAAAAATCGCCTCGAATCGCGATCGGATTTCGGGTCAAGACCGGACGCGCGACTGCGGTCGTGATGGAAGGGCCGGCGTCCGCACCGCGTGTGTTGTCGCGCAAGAGCCTGCAACTCTTCGACCCTGCGATCCCCGAGTCCTATCAGCCATTTCACGCCGATCTCGAGCTGCCGGCCGCTGAGAGCGCGCAAATCGTGCCGAAGGCTCTGAAAGCCGTCGAGCGCGTCGCCTTCTCCGCGCTGCGCGAGCTGATCGGCGAGATTCAGCGCACACCGTCCTCAATACATGGGATTGCGCTGGTCGCGGGCAGCGCCACCGATCCTGAATCGATTCGCAATCCTCACATGCGCGCACACGCTCGCGAAGGCCAACTCTTTCCGCACGCACTCGCGATGGCCGCAAAGACGATGCGCATCGCCGCCGTCACGATGGTCGAGTCCGAGGTCTTCACGAGCGCAGCCGCGAAGCTTGGCAAAACGCCCGATGCGATCAAGCTCGCGGTGACCGACCTTGGCCGCTCCGTCGGCAAGCCGTGGAGCGCGGAGGAAAAAGCCGCAGCAGCCGCCGCCTGGATTGTGCTAGCCCGCTGATCGCTGTACTACCGAAGCCAGATTACCACCGGCTGTGAACCGGCCATGAGCATTCTGCTGTGGACTCTATCTCTGCTCCTGGGCGCAGTGCTGCTGGCCGCACTCGCGCGCCGGATCAACGTGCCCTCTCCTTCACTGTTTGCACTAGGAGGAGTGCTCATAGCGCTTCTGCCCCACGGCCCGCGAATCTCACTGCAGCCTGATCTGGCGCTGGCCTTGTTCGTCGCTCCGGTGTTGATGGATGCGGCGTTTGACAACTCGCTACGCGATCTCCGCCAGAACTGGATTCCGGTTGCAGGCCTGGTTTTTGTCGCAGTGGCCGTGACCACCGCTGCCGTCGCTCTGGTCGCTCGTTGGCTCGTCCCGGCCATGCCATGGGCCGCCGCCGTTGCCCTGGGCGCTGCGGTCGCTCCCCCCGACGCCGCGGCCGCGACCGCAGTTCTCAGGGAAGTAAGGCTTCCCCATCGCCTCGTCTCGATCCTCGAGGACGAGAGTCTGCTCAATGACGCCAGCGCACTGCTTATCTATCGATTAGCCGTGGGTGCCGCGGTCGCACACACCGGCAATGCCATCGCTGTGGCATCAACCTTGGCGTTTGTGCTGGTCGGCAGCGTCGCGATGGGTACGCTGTTTGCGTTCACCTACGCGAACATCGTGAGTCGTTTTACCGACGTGTCCAGCTCGATCGTCATGCAATTCATCGGCGCGTTCCGGCGCATGGATCGCGGCCGATCGGCTGTCATTGTCGGGCGTGCTCGTGGTCGTGACGTTCGCTGTAGTACTGTCGCGCCGCTCGTCCATTCGCATGCCTGCCGCGGTCCGCGTCCCCTCCTACGCGGTGTGGGAGTTGGCGGTCTTCGTCCTCAACGCGTTGGCGTTCATCCTGGCAGGTCTGCAAATTGGGCCGATCATGGATCGGCTGGATCGTACGCCCCATGTTCACTACGTCGTCTTCGCGACGGCGATACTGGTAACGGTCATCCTCGCACGAGCTGGCTGGCTGATCAGCTATAACGTCTCGTTGCGTCTGGCGAACCGCGTCTTCGGGGGGCGCACTCCGCGAACGCTGGCGGTGCCGCCGTTCAACCGGAGCCTGCTGGCCGCGTGGTGCGGCATGCGCGGTATCGTGACTCTCGCCGCCGCGCTTGCGTTGCCCGACGGATCTGGCGGTACGCCCAGTTTCCCTTATCGCGACCTGATCGTGCTGACAGCTTTCACTGTCGTGCTGGGGACGCTGGTTGTGCAGGGTCTCACGGTGCGGGCACTCGTGATGTGGTTTGGGTTGGACGATGAACCATCGGACGACAACGAAATCCGTACCGGCCGCGTCGAGATGTTCAAGGCGGCACTCGAGACGCTGGACAATCGCGACACCGTTCCTGACGACAACGACGCCGCGGCTGCCGTCCGTCGGGAATATACGGACGTGCTTCGAAAAGTCGACGGCTCCGTCGGACACTCCGAGCGAGAGCATCAAGCGGAGATTGCGATTCGCACCGCTGCCAGAGCCGCCGCGCGCGAGCGGCTGAATGCACTCAGGGCGGCGGGTGTAATCGGAGAAGCGGCGTTTCACCAACTGGAAGCGGAACTGGATCTGCTCGAACTGGGTGCGGACGTTCGCAGCCGATGGTAACCGAGTCCCGCCGCTACTCGCCGAGATCCTTGAACGCGATCTCGATATTCTGCGCAAGCTTGAAGTCCCTGTCGCTCACTCCGCCAAAGTCATGTGTCGTGCATGAGAACGTGACCCGCGTGTAGTTAATCGTGATGTCAGGATGGTGGTCGGAGGCCTCGGCGATTTCGGCGACCTTCTGCACGAACTCGATACCCCGCAGAAATTCCTTGAACTTGAACGTCTTGCTGATGGTGTTGTTCTTGTACTCCCAACCGGACAACGCCTTCAGCTTCTCGGCAATCTGTTCCGCACTGAGCTTGGCCATTTTGGAATCCTCCGCATGCCGTCGCGTCGCGACGTGGGCTCTGTACCCATCCTAATCCCGCGCATCTCGATCGCAAACGACGCAGCGTTATACCGTCGCCCGCGCCTGTGGTAATACAAAAACTCAAGCAGGCCGAAAACGTAAACCGGGGACACTGAAAAAAATGGCGAACAAATACGTTACCGACGAAGCTCGAAAGCAAATCGGCAAGGTCTCTGAGCCGCGGACTTACGAGGTCGAGCGCGGCGCGATTCGACGCTTTGCCGAGGCGATCGAGGATCGCAATCCGCTCTTCAACAGCGAGCGCGACGCGCGCACAACCCGCCACGGCGGCATGATCGCGCCGCCGACCTTCTGCCGCTCGATGGGCGCGCCGATTCCGGACATCAAGCTCGAGATGCCCACTTTCCGCGGCCTCGACGGCGGCTCGGACTGGGAGTACTTCGTTCCGATTCGCGCCGGCGACCGTATCACTGTGCAGTCCAGGCTCGTCGATTTGCGCGAAGCCGCCGGTCGCCTCGGCCCGATGGTCTTCACCGTCGTCGAGACCACTTACACCAACCAGTTCGGCGAAGTCTGCGTCATTCAACGCTCGACCGGGATTCGTTACTAGCGGTTCGCGAAAGGATTCAAACAATGGCGAAGCAAATTTATTTCGAAGATGTCGAAGTCGGCACCGAGATCGGTCCACTCGAAAAAAATCCGACCACCCAGCAGCTCGTCAGGTACGCCGGCGCGTCGGGCGACTTCTATCAAATCCACTACGACAAGGATTTCGCGCTCGGCAACAATCTGCCCGGCGTTATCCTGCACGGCGCGTTGAAGAACGCGTTCCTCGGACACCTGATGACCGATTTCGCCGGCGAGCATGGATGGCTGCGCAAGCTCGGCGTCCAATACCGCGGGATGGATCAGCCCGGGACCAAGGTCGTCGCGCGCGGCAAGGTCTCGAAGAAATACACCGAGGGCGGCAATCACATGGTCGACTGCGAAATCTGGCTCGAAAACGCCAAGGGCGAAAAAACCACTCCCGGCTCCGCCACCGTCATCCTGCCCTCGCGCGCCGCGAGCTGAGGTAACACACGATGCCGATCCGGCGCGAGTTTCCGCCGCGATCGCTGAACGTCGAGGCGCTCAACGACGGCCGCGTCGATTCGCACTACACCAAGGTGCTGCTGCGGCTGCTCGCCGCGCATGCGATGGCGGAGAAGCTCACCGCTCTTGGCTACCAGCGCGCGCTCGCGACGCTCGACAATCCCGATCTGCGTCCGATCGTCGAGAAGAACTTCGCCGAAGAAAAGAAGCACGCGCGGCTTATCTACGATGCGCTCGAGGAACTCGGCGTTTCGCAGCAAGCCGCCGACCGCTCGATGATTTCCGTGATCAAGGCGCCCTCCTTCGATGCGCCCAGTTATTTCGCTTCCAGGGCCGAAGGCGAGCTCGACCTCCTGATGGCGTCGCTCAGTCTCGACACCACCGGCCTCATCATGATCGGCGAGAATTACAAGGAGTCCAGCTACGCGCCGCATGCGCGCGCCGCCGAGATAATTCTCGACGAGGAAGCCGACCACGAAATATTCGCCTCGCGGCAGCTCGGCGACGCGGTCGAGCGCTTCGGCGTCAAGTCGGTCAACACCGCATTGCGCCGATGGATCCCGCGCGCGGTGAATTTCTTCGGCCCTCCCGGCACCGGCTTTACCTACGACTGCATCCGCTACGGCCTGAAGTCGCGCGACAACCAAGAACTGGCCGAGCTGTACGTAACAATGCTGTCGAGGCGCTGCGAACAACTAGGCCTCGAAATGCCAACTCTCACAACGACCTACCCCCACGCTCTCGCCTGAACCTTCGTCCGTTCTGATTCCTTCCCCGTTCCAGGGGGAGCGTTCGGGTGGGGACATCTGCGCGATCGGAGCTTAGCTGGCCAGACGAACCGACTTCGCCCTGCTCGGCGGGATCCATCCTTCTGATGCGGCGTACTGCGAGAAATATCGCGCCACCTGATCGCTGGTTTCGCCGGCCAGGTACTCAATCTGCGAGCTGTAGATTTTCTGCCCGCTCGACGCCGCATCCTCAATCGCCGTGATCGCAGTAATCGGGCCTAGCACCAATTCGCCCAGTACCATCGAAGCCGCCAGTCCCGGCATCTTGCCGCTGTCGGCGTGAGTAGTGAACGCAAGCACTTCCGCCTTTTCGCCGTTCACGACGCGAAACACATGAACCTCGGTCGCCAGGCGCGACTCTCCGGCGCCAAGACCAACCGCGACGCGAGTGAAGCGATTGCCTTCGTCAACCTCAACCAGACGTCCCGTGACAAGAAGAAAGTGACCTGAAAGAGAAGTGTCGTTGTCGCCGGCGATTCGCGTCGCCCGCAGACCCATCTTGCTGAGTCGTTTCACCGTTTGATTCGAGAGCTCTGTTGCGGCATCGCGGCCGATTTCTATGCGGCGGCTATCGGCTGAACTGCTGCGCACGAGATCGGTAGCACGATGAATTGGGCTTCGATTCTCGGTAACTGACGATGACGAAAAAGCAAAATCGCGTACTTCGATCTGCGCGGGAAATGTCGGTTCCGCTTCGATCGCGTTCGCGGCAACCGCAGGATCGGGCGGCCGTATGGATTCCGGCGTGACCGCAACCTTGGCGCAACCCGAAAGCAACGTCGCCAATACGACCAAAAGAGAAAATCCCGCACCAGACTTCATCGACGTTAAAGAAAAGGAGTTCATCAGCTTGCCCTCCTGTTGTGAGCGATCCGCGCGAGACAAGCATTCGCGGGAAGATCGCGCATAAAAAACCCGCGCCGCCGATTTCTCGACGGCGCGGTTTGCGGCCTTCAGACTCTAGTCGTTGTCATCGTGATGATGATGGCGGGCCCAGTCGTCGTCGTGGTTGCGATTCGAAATGTCGTTCCTCAGATCTTCCTTGGTCGCGTTCTCGCGCGCACGGTCCTGCTCGATATCCTCTTGCTCACGAGCCGCCGCGCCGAAATTGCCGTGTTCCAAATCCTCGCGCTGTTCCCGTTTGTCGTGACGTATGTCGCGCTGGTCCTGATGGATGGCGCTGGCATCGTTGCTCATGTCTTCGTAGTCCGCTGCATGCGCCAGCGGAAGCACCAACAGCGAACCGAATGCGCCTGCTACCAACGTGAGTACTAGTCGCTTCATGAAATTTACCTCCTGGGTGTTGGCAACTTTTACACGGGCACCTGCGGCGCTCGGCTGATTGCCTTTCGATGTACTGATGCAGGGCTTATGCCAGAAATAAGTCCCGCGCGCGTGAAGAAAGGCGTGAGGCGCACAGTCTGCGATGGGTAAATGTTTCGCGAGCTTCGCGACCGCCACGGTGCGCGCTCTCACTCGGTAGCGTCGAGAGCACGCAGCGCCAGGCCGCGCGCGACCGAGGTGAACTCGTCGCCCATTCGGATTCGATCAGCGCCAAATCGCTCGATGAAAATGCGCCGCACCGCGGGCACGAACGACGATCCTCCGGTCAGGAACACGCTGTCGATCGCCTCGGGCTTGAGCGCGACCGTTTTCATCAGCCGATCGACACATCCGGCGATCTGTTCGAGATAGCGTGCGATCCAGTTTTCGAAGTCCGGCCGCCCGACAATCTTCTCGATCAGTACCGGCGGATCCGAAAACATGAAGGCCGCCGCTTCGAGCGCGGACAAATCGAGCTTGGTCTTCTCGACCGAGCGAAACAGGAAATAGCCGAGATCGTTTTCCACGATATGAATCAGCGCCGCGATCTTTTCGGGCTCGAACGATTCGCGCTTCAGCTCCTCGAATCTCAACATCGTCGCACGCGCCTTCAGAAACGACAGATGGTGCCATCGCTCGAGCTTCGTGTACGGCCAGGTCGGCGCCGGCAGCACCATCCCGTACGGCGAGCGATATTTGGTGCCGCGGCCAAGCGCCGGCGCGACCAGGTGCCGCATCACGCGGCCGTCGAAGGCGTCGCCCGCGATGCCGACGCCATCGTTGCCGAGAATCTCGTAGCGCGCCGCACCATGCATCGCCGCCGTTCGCGGCTTGAGCTGCAGCACCGAGAAGTCGCTGGTGCCGCCGCCGAAGTCCGCGATCAGCACCGTCTCGTCGTGCGTGATTCGAAGCGCATAGTCGTACGCCGCTGCAACCGGCTCGTACTCGAACACGACGTCGTTCCATCCAGCGCGGCGAATCGCGATATCCAGCCGGCTCCGCGCCAGCGCTTCGTCGGGATTGCCGGCAGCGGCGAAATGAACCGGGCGGCCGACGACAATTCGCGGCGGCAACTCACCGAACTGCGCGATCGCCGCGTCGCGGAGCGCGCTGATGATCGGCGCGATCAGATCTCCCAGCGAATAAGTTTCGCCCATGATGTCGGTGGATTCGAAAGTCTTGTCCGCCAGAAACGACTTGAGCGATTGCACGAGGCGTCCGTTGGCCGCAGCCGCAAGGTAGCGCCGAATAGCGTCGTTGCCGACCGAGATGGCGGAATCGGTGCCGCCGGTTTCCTCGGGCGCTTCGAAAAACAGAATCGAGCGAAAAGTCTCGGACCGATCGCCACCCTCAGCGGCGGGAAACTGCGCCAGGCGCGGAAAACCGTCCGCGCCGACGATCGCGATCGCGCTGTTGGTGGTGCCGAAATCGAGACCGACCGCCTCAACTTTGCCGTCGACCGGAGCGCTGGAAACTTCGTGCGTCATGCGTTTCACGATCGGGGCGCGCTGCAGTCTTGTCAACGTTGAGCAACGCGCATATAGTTGCCAAACCCTCAGGATGACGATCGCGTTGCGGTTGCTCATCCGCCAAAACCGGTTCCTCAGCGGACGAGATTTTCCTCGTCCGCATTTTTTCAGCGCATCGCATTTGCGCGCAGGAGGGAAACAATGCCGCCCGAAATTCGCGAGTCTGATGTTGCCGCGCAATGGGATCGCAATGCGGATGTGTGGGCCAACCAGGTTCGAAACCGCTGGGACATCTTTCGCGAGCACTGGAACAATCCCGCGTTCGCGGAATTCGCCGGCGACTTGAGCGGGAAGATCGTGCTCGATGCCGGATGCGGCGAGGGCCACAACACCAGGATGTTCGCGCGGCGCGGCGCTCGCATGACTGGGGTGGATCTGTCAGGCAAAATGATCGACTCTGCGCGCGAAGAGGAAGCTCGCGAGCCGCTGGGAATCCGCTACGAACGCGCGTCGTTCAGTAACCTGGAAATGTTCAAATCCGGATCTTTCGACGCGGTCATCTCGACGATGGCGATGATGGACGGTCCGGATTTTCCCGGTGCGATGCGAGAAGTCGCCCGCGTGCTGCGTCCGGGTGGAACGCTCGCGTTCAGCATCCTGCATCCGTGCTTCGCGACCAAGGGGATGGGCTGGATCAGAGACGACTCGGGGCGCGCAATCAAATATACCGTCGCGGATTATTTCAACGACGAAGCGTGGATCGAGCGCTGGAAGTTTGGTCACGCACCCAACGCGTCGCAGGTCGAGGAGTTCGGCGTGCCGCGCTTCGATCGCACGCCCTCCGACTACATCAACCCGACCGTCGCGGCGGGTCTGCGGCTCGAGGAGATCCGCGAGCCGCGTGCACCCGAGTCCGCGTGCGCACTGTATCCGGAGGCCTTCCAGAAATTTCGCGATCACATCCCGCTGTTCCTTTACGTGCGCGCGTCGAAGCGATGAATGATTCATGCGTTGATCGTAATTCTCGCTTGCATGATGCTCGCCGGATGTGGCGCGCAGGGCGAAGCGTATAAGCCAGTTCCGGTCCCGGCGTCGCAGAGCGTCATCTACGTTTATCGGCCGTACGGGCTGCTCAGTTCGCAAGCGAACCCGATGATCACCTGCGGTCATGACAGTATCGAACTAGAGATGGCTGGCTTTTACGAGTTCGTCGCGGACAGCGGTCCGGTCACATGCGTGGCCGCCAACGACGCTGCGGCGCAGTTAAAGTTTGACGCGCACGCGGGCGAACAATACTTCATCAGAGAGGATGTCGAATCCACCGGGCTCGCCGGCAGCCGCGTGCGATTCAAGCTGATGGACGCCGAAGTGGGCAACGACCAGATCAAGGAATGCAGCCGACAGGGAATCAAGAATTGAATCATATGCCGCGAATCGTAACCCTGCTGCCGAGCGCGACGGAGATAGTTTGCGCGCTCGGTTTTGAAGATCAATTGGTCGGGCGCTCGCATGAATGTGACTTTCCTTGGTCGGTCGTGCGGCTACCTGCGCTGACGGAACCGAAGTTCAATCCTGAAGGCACCAGCGCCGAGATCGACGAGCGCGTGAAAAAGATCGTGGGCGACGCGCTCTCGGTCTACCGCGTCGATGCCGCCAAACTGCGCGAACTTCGGCCCGACGTGATCGTCACTCAATCTCAATGCGAAGTGTGCGCGGTCAGCGAGAGCGATGTGGAAGCGGCGGTGGCTGAATGGCTCGGCGCGCGGCCGAAGATAGTTTCGCTCGCACCATACAGCCTCGACGACATCTTCATCGACATGCAGCGAGTAGCAGACGCGCTGGAAATGCACGCGCGCGGGGTGGAACTGATCAAGCGGCTGCGTGCACGTCTCGGCGAGATCGCGGACAAGGCTCGCGGCGTGTCGGATCGACCGAGCGTCGCGACGATCGAGTGGATCGACCCTATGATGGCGGCGGGAAACTGGATGCCCACGCTGGTCGAGATGGCCGGCGGATCAAATCTTTTCGGAGTCGCGGGTGAGCATTCGCCGTGGATGAAATTCGACGAGCTGGCGGCCAAAGATCCGGATGTGATTCTAATTTCGCCATGCGGCTTCAACATGGATCGCGCCGCGCAGGACCTGCCCGCGCTGACGAATCGCGCCGAGTGGAACGGACTCAAGGCAGTGCGCGCGAGGCACGTCTTCATGGCTGACGGCAACCAGTATTTCAATCGACCCGGTCCGCGAATTGCCGAGTCGTTGGAGATTCTCGCCGAGATCACGCATCCGGAGCTTTTCCAATTCGGCCACGAAGGCTCCGGCTGGCGAAGACTTTAGCGCGGCTACTTTTTTGCGAGATACGCCATCCCGACGCGAGCCGGCGTTAGATTTATTCCGAACTCATCGACGAGCGGCTTGACGTCGCACGCGTTGTCAGCCGTGACGAAAGTGACCGCGTCGCGTGACAAGACCGGCTTGGGCATTTTTTCGAGCAGCGCGCCGATGCCGCGCATGACACCTTCCGGAATATGAAACAGAGGGCGGCGATGTCCGCTTGCGTCCATGATGATCCGCATCATCTCGTCGAACGTCATCAGCTCCGGCCCACCGATCTCGTAAGTACCGTTGCGGCCACGGCCCGACACTGCGAGCGTCACGCACGCGGCGAGATCGTCGACGAGCAGCGGCTGAACTTTCTGCTTGCCGGTGCCCGGCACTCCGAAGACCGGAGCGAAACGCAGGGCACGAGCTAGACCGTTCACGACTTTGTCCTCAGGCCCGTACACCAGCGACGGCCTGAAGATCGTCCAGGTCAGGCCCGACTCGCGGATGGCGCGCTCGGCGCGGCCCTTGGCGCGAAAGCCGGGATGAGTGCTGTTCTCGTCGGCGGCGGCGCCGCTGATGTAGATGAACTGCTCGACGCCAGCCTGCTTCGCGGCGTCGATGAGAGCGACCGCGCCGCCGTAGTCGATTCGCTCGAAGGTGAGACCGCGTCGCGGATTTTCGACGGGATAGCCCTCGAACTGGATCGCGTCGACGATAGTGTTCGCGCCTGTGAGAGCATCCTTGAGCGATGCGGGTTGTCCGATATCTGCGCGAACGAACTCGACGCCAGGCACGTCGAGCCGCGCACGTGCGGACTCCGGATTTCGCGTGAGCACGCGCACCTTGTTTTGGCCGGAAGCCAGCAGACGCCGTGCGATCGCGCGACCGATAAAGCCCGAGCCGCCCGCGAGCGCGACAGTTTTCGCATCCATCGATTGATTCTCTATTGGCTTCGCCAGCCAGCCGAGAACCGCTCGCGCGCAATGAACTCGCCGCGTCCGGCGGGCGCATCAAGCTTGCGATCGGTGACGATTGGCAAGCCGCGCGAGATTGTCATCTTCGGCCAGCCGGTGACTTTGAATCCCTCAAACGGATCGTAGTCGGAGCGCGAGTGCATCTCACGGCTGTCGATTACAACTTTGCGACCCGGATCGAAGACCACCAGGTCGGCGTCGGCGCCCTCGACGATCGCGCCCTTGCGCGGATACATGCCGAAGATTTTCGCGGCGTTGGTCGCGGTTAGATCGACCCATCGCGAGATGGAGAGGCGGCCTTTCGCAACGCCCTCCGAATAGAGCATCGGCACGAGAGTCTCGAGATTGGACATCCCGGGCACCATCCGCGTGAAGCGATTGGCGGAAATCTTGCGCTCAAGCGACCAGCTGCAATGGTCGGTCGCGACCACGTCGACGGTGCCGTCCTCGAGCGCTGCCCAAATCGCGTCGCGATGTTCGGCGCTGCGGAGCGGAGGGTAGCCGACGTACTTCGCGCCGTTGGGTTCGAGGAAGCGTTCCTCGGTCAGATACAGGTAGATCGGCCGCGTCTCGGCGAGCACCACTCGGCCGCGAGCACGCGCGCGGCGTATCTCGTCGATCGCATCGCGGCTCGACAGATGCACGAAGTAGGCGGGAGCGTCGGACAACTCGGTCATCGCAAGCGCGCGACGAACTGCAGCGGCCTCGGACAGCGGCGGCCGGCTGGCAGCAAAGTGCGTCACGTCATTCTTGCTCGCGGCGAGCAAACGCTCGGTGCAATATCCGATCAGGTGCTCGTCCTCGGCATGAATCGCGAGCAACGCGCCGCTATCACCAGCCATTTTGAACGCACGCAGGTAATCGCGCGCGCGAGCCTCGAAACCCATCATCATGAAGATCTTGAAGCTGGTGACGCCGCGCTCGACTATTCGCGGTATTTCGGCGATCGCTTCGGGCGTCGGATCGAGCAACGCAACGTGAAAGCCGTAGTCGATGATCGCGCGGCCGCGTGCCTTGGCGCTCCATTTCTCGATCGCATCGGCGAGCGAATCGCCCTGCGCCTGGAACGCGTAGTCGACGATGCTCGTAACGCCTCCGGCGGCTGCGGCAGCAGTGCCCGACTCGAAGTCGTCGATCGTGTGCATCGAGAACATCTCGGCGTCGAGATGCGTGTGCGGATCGACGGCGCCGGGAATAAGCAGCATCCCCCGGGCGTCGATGGTGCGACGCGCAGATTCGAGCGCGCCAGGCGGCGCGATGTTCGCGACCTTCCCACCTGCCACGCCAACATCGGCAGGAGCGACGCTCGAGGGCGTCACTACAGTTGCGCCGACGATCGCGAGATCGAGCATCGGTAGGACTCTAAGCTAGACGTGCTTGCGATGCGGTCGATGAGTGACGGGGCGCAGAGTTCGGCGCCGGCGGACTCGCTTCAACGGATGGAGCTTAGCTTTCGAGTCTGATTTCTCGACGGGTGCTGCGTCGATGAGAGGCGTCAGCGAGAAGCGCGAAACTTCGGGTGGACAGTTGATGCGAATCCTAAGCCAGAACGTGCCCAGACCGCGATTTGTATAGATGTAAAAATCTTGGTAACGGTTCAGGCCCGAATAGAACTCTTTGCCGATGCGCAGGATCGATTTGAGCGGCGATCCATAAAACGGAATTCGCACGACGCCGCCATGGGTGTGACCAGAGAGCATAACGCCCGGTTTCAGATGACGCGTGTACAATGCAGTGTCGGGATTGTGCGCGAGAACGATCGTGCATTCATCGCTGTTGACGTCGCCAAACGCGCGCGCAGGCTCCGCGCGCCGCGACCACAAATCGTCGATGCCGACAATCGTGAGTTTCTCGTTGCGAAGCATAAGCCGGCGGCTGTCGTTGGCGAGCACGTCGGCGCCGGCACGCTTGAGCGCCTCGGTGATTCGCTCCGCCGACGACCAATGATCGTGATTGCCGAGAATCGCGAACAGGCCGGATTTCGGGCGCAGATTCCTAAGTGCGTCGCGAAACGCGCCGAGATAGCGATGCATCGTGTCGGGCCCGGAGAAATAATCACCGGTGAGAAAGATCAGATCGGGATGCTGCTGGTTGATGGCTTCGACCGCGAGCGTAAGGCGCTCGAGATCTTCGTCGCGATCGACGTGGAAGTCGCTTATCTGGCACGCGACGAGTCCGCGCAATGCGAGCGGCAATCCGCGCACCGGCAGGTCAAGCGCGGACACTTTAATCTCGTCGATCGTCCGCCGCCACATTCGATGCAACGGACGCAGCGCCAGGGGCGGCTTCGTCTTTGCACGCCCGGCATGCGCAGCGGTCGGCTGATGCGGCGGTAAGTCGTCGATTAGTTCGGCAGTGGACATCGGAATATCGATACTAGAATACTTCGACCAGGCGGCGAAAGGAGGTTAGTTCGATAATCCTGTCGCCGGCTTGGTTGATTTCCTCGTGCTCGAGTTCCCAGGTGTGCGGATGCGGAATGAAAACGGCGCGCAGACCGGCCGCGACGGCGGGATTGATGTCCGAGCGGGGACTGTTTCCAATCATGTAAGTCAGCGCGGGATCGAGATCGGCGTCTTGCACGAGTCGGCGATAGGCGTCGACGTCTTTCTCGCGCGGAGTCTCGACGCGATCGAAGAGCGCACTGAGACCGGAGCGCGCGAGTTTCTGTAACTGTTCGTCGCGCTGACCCTTGGTGAACATCAGCAGGCGGTGGCGTTGCGAAAGCTCCTGCAGGGTGGGCTCGACGTCGGGCAGCAACGCGCATTCGCGCTCGAGCAGATGCGCACCGATCCGCTCGATATCCTCGCGCAGGCGATCGTTACCGGCAGGCGCAAGTTCGGCCGCCGCCTGATGCAGCGCCCTGATGTAGGGACGCCGGCCGTAGCCATGCGTTTTGATCAGCATGATTTCGGCGCGCCGCACGGCAGCGTGAATCTCGACGCGCGAGATTCCGAGGCCGGCGTCGCCGACCGCCGCAGCAAAGGAATCGAACGCCTCGAGAAAATGGATATTGGAATCCCAGAGCGTATCGTCGGCGTCAAAAACGAGATTCAGAGAGTCAGTCGCAGAAGACATCTACTTACAGCGTACCGGCGCGCGGCGAATCGGGCAATTGGCCGTTCCGCGACGCTTAAGCACGAGCATTGGGAAGTGCGGCCGGCAGAACAATCAGCGCACCGGTCGAGGGATTGCGCCCGACATACACGTCGGTCTCGTAAACGCGGCGGAGGTTGTCAGCCGTCAAAACTTCGGCGGGAGTTCCACACGCCACGGCGGCGCCATCCGCGAGAAGCAGCACGCGATCGGCATAAAGCGCCGCGGCATTGAGATCGTGAAGTGTCGCGACCACGGCCATGCCGCGCTCGATGCACAGCTCGCGAAAGCGCGCGAAGATTTCCGCGACGTGCTTGAGGTCGAGAAATGCGGTCGGCTCGTCGAGCAGCGCAATCTTCGGCTCCTGTGCGAGCGCGCGTGCAAGGAACACCCGCTTGCGCTCGCCGCCGGACAGCTCCTGCACGTGACGGGCCGCAAGCTCGCGAAGATCGAAGAGCCCGAGCGCGGCGGACGCGATTTCCAGATCATGCGGACTCTCGAAGCGGAAGGCGCCGAGATGCGGCGCGCGCCCCATCAGCACGATCTCCAGCACCGTGAAGCGAAACGCGACCGCGTTTTCCTGGCCCACTGAGGCGACGGTGCGCGCGAATTCACGACGCTCAATCGAATCGAGGGGGCGGCCGAAAAGTTCGACGCTTCCCGCATCCGGCCTGATCGAGCCGCCGAGTACCTTGAGCAGCGTGGACTTGCCTGCCCCGTTCGGACCAACGATCGCGAGCATTTCGCCGGCCGCCACTTCGATTGAGACGCCATGCAGAACGGGTACGCCCGGATATCCGGCGCGAATCTCGCTCGCACGCATCGCGACGGTGTCTCGCGGTGTCGTCATAACGAGAGCGGTCTCCGGCCTTCGCGGCGAAGCATATAGATGAAGAACGGACCGCCGCACAGCGCGGTGATCGCGCCGACTGGAATCTCAGCAGGCGCGATCGCGACGCGCGCGATTAAGTCCGCCACGACCATGAATGCGGCGCCGCCGATCAGCGACGCCGGCAGCAGGAGCCGATGATCCGCGCCGAAGATCAAGCGCAAAGTATGCGGAATGATCAATCCGACGAACGAGATGATTCCACTGACCGAAACCGCCGCGCCGATCATGACCGAAGTCGCGACGAAGATGGTGCGGCGAAGCCGATCGACGTCGACCCCAAGTTCGGCCGCCGACTCGTCGCCGAGACTCAGCAGGTTCAGATCGCGAGCGCGATACATAAGGACAGCGAAGCCCGCCAATCCCAGGCCCGCGACCATCGCCGCCTCGCCATAGGTCGGCGCTTCGAGGCTGCCCATCAGCCAGAACAGGATGCTGTGCGCGTAGTAGTAATTGACGACGCTGTTCACGAGCATGATCGCCGCGCCCCAGAACGCGTTGAAAATGACGCCGACCAGCAGCAACGTGAATGGCTCGAGCTGTCCGTCAACCATCGCGAGCCGGTAAACCGCCACGGTCGAGAGGAGAGCCGCGCCGAACGCGCAGAGCGGAACGGTCGCCTCGCCGCCGCCGAGTTTCGCGGACATAACGAGCGCGAGTATCGCGCCGAGCGCGCCCCCGCCGGAGATTCCCAGGATGCCTCCCTCGGCGAGGGGATTCCTCACGAGCGCTTGCAGAGCCGTTCCGACCGCAGCCAGCATCGCGCCAACGATCACACCCATCAGTACGCGCGGCAATCGAGCGCCGAAGAAAATCGCGTGATCGGGACTGTCCGGATCGGAAAAAGCGCGCGCAAGGCTGATGTGCGCGGTGCCAAAAAGCACGCCCGCGACCACGCAAACGATCAGCAATACTGTGAGCGCGCCGAGTGTTGAGAACAGCCGGCTGCGCGTCAGGTGCGAGGCGGGCGCAGGCCTCGTTGCGGGCGCGTTCACTTGGCCGCACCGACGTCGGCGCGATTCCATGCCTCGGGATGAATCTTGCGCGCGATTATCTCTAGCGACTGTCCCACGCGCGGGCCGGCATGCAGCATAGGATCTTCCGCGTAGCCGACCACGCGATGGTCGCGCACCGCGGGAATCGTCGGATACTTTCCCCAGAAGTCATTCGACGACGAGGGATCGGACCCCATCGAACCGTCGAGGACGACCTCGGGACGCATCGCGATGATGAACTCCATGCTCAGATGAGGCCACTGCTCTCCGACCGCCGCCGCAATATTGTCGGCCCGCGCGATGCGCATGAGCTCGTCGAGATAAGTGCCCGTACCGACCGCAACGATCGGCTGATGGCCGACGAGCATCAACGCGCGCAGTGGCTTCACATTGCCGAGGCGATTCTGTACTGCGGAGATCTGCGCCTGGATCTGCGCGACGAGGCGATGCGCTTCGGCCTCGCGATTTATTCGCGCGCCGACCTTTTCGATGCTGGTTTCGATTTGTTGCAACGAATCATCGCTGACCAGCAGCACCGGATAGCCCATCGAATTCAACGCGCGAATCTGGCGCACGTCCGACGACAGTTCCAGGCCGACGACCAGCGTGGGGCGCAACGCGATGATCGCTTCGAGATTCGGGGTCAGGAACGAACCGACCCGAGGCAGATCGCGCACCTGAGGCGGATAGTCGCAATACTGCGAGACGCCGACGACGTCGGGACCAGCGCCGAGCGCGAACAGAGTCTCGGTTACGCTAGGCGCGAGCGATACTATTCTCATATTGGCCGCGCGCGCCGGCGTGGCGAGCGCCAGTGCGAACGCGCAGAGCGCAGCGACAGCCGCGAGTCGATACAAACCCACCTCGCGAAATTACCTGATCGCATCGACGCCCGTAAGCACCTCGCGCTTTGTTGCATCCTCGTGACGCGCTCAACTAGCCTCGTCGGGACGAGGAGTAGCGCCGTGCTCAAGATTGCCGTTTGCATCAAGCAGATACCGCTGATTGAAGAAGCCAACTTCGACCCCATCACCAAAACTATCAAGCGCGACGGGCCCAACGTGATCAGCGCGTTCGATCTGCGCGCGATCTCGCTCGCCGTCGAGCTGAAAAATCGCCACGGCGCTGAGACCACTGTCGTCACGATGGGGCCGCCGCAGGCGCGCAATGCTCTCGTTGATGCGCTCGCGATGGGAATGGATCGCGCTGTGCATCTCGAAGACCGCGCATTCGCGGGTGCGGATACTCTCGCGACGGCACGTGCGCTCGCGATTTGGCTCGCGCGCGGAAACTTCGACCTAATCCTGCTTGGCAAGTACTCGCTCGACGCGGAAACGGGACAGGTCGGTCCCGAGATTGCGGAACTCATCGACGCCGCGCAGATCACGGGCGCGCGAAAGCTGGCGATCGACGGCCGCAAGCTTCGCGCTGAGCGTGAGAGCGATGAAGGTTTCGATGAAGTCGAGGCCGAGATGCCGGCGGTCATCACTTGCGCCGAGCGTATCGCTCAGCCGGTCAAGGTAAAGCCCGGCGCTTCCGATGAGGCACTGACCAGGCCGATTCAATCTGTGCGCGCCGCCGAACTCGGCTCGAACCCGAAAGACTTTGGACTCGCAGGGTCGCCGACCTGGGTGCAGGAGGTTCGCGTCGTCACGACGCCGAAGACCGAATGTAAATTTATCGATTCGGCCGATCCGGAACGCGCCGCGACCGAAGTGATTTCCGCGCTCGACGCAATCGGCGCACTCAAACCGCGCGTCCACAATCGCCGCCCTATCGGAACGGCGCGACGCGCGAGCAAGCGCGGTCGCGACGTGTGGATTGCGTGCGAGCTCGACCTTGAAGGCCGCATCACACGCGGCACGCTCGAGATGCTTTCGCGCGGTGATGAGCTCGCGTCCCGATTGGGCGGCGCGCTGGTCGCGGTGGGATTCAACGGCGCAATCTCTCGACACGCGGGGCTTCTGGCGAGCTTCGGCGCTGACCAGGTACTAACAGTCGAGCATCCAGTCTTGACTCCGTATACTCCCGAGGCCGCAGCCGAAGCCGTCGCGAAGGTCGTTTCGATGAACGCGCCGTGGGGAATTTTGATTGGCGCGACCGAGCGTGGGCGCGACTGGGGACCTCGGCTGGCCGCGCGTTTGAACCTTGGGCTTACCGGTGATGCGATCGATATCGAGCTCGACTCGGAGAATCGGATGGTCGCGCTCAAGCCGGCGTTCGGCGGGAACATCGTCGCGCCGATTTACTCGAAAACGTTTCCCCAGATGGCGACGGTGCGGTCGGGCGTACTCGAACTCGCGGCGCCGTCCGAGGCCAAGCAAGCTGAGATTCAGACCGCGCGTGTCGAGCTGAGCCCGCCGAAAAGCCGGCTCGTAAAAGCGCACTCGACTCTCGATCCCACGATCGTGCCGCTCGAAGGCGCGGAGGTTGTCGTTGGCATCGGCACGGGTGTCGGCGGACCTGAAGGCGTCGCGAAAGTTGCGGCTTTCGCGCGAGTGATCGGCGCCGCGATGTGCGCGACGCGTCGAGTCACTGATCAAGGATGGGTGCCGCGGCAGTTGCAGGTCGGGTTAACCGGTAAGTCGATCGATCCGCGTCTCTACATTGCGGTTGGCGTTCGTGGCGCGCCCAATCATACCTGCGGCCTCAAGCGCGCGCAGACCGTTGTCGCGATCAACAACGATGCCGACGCGCTGATCTTTGAGCGCGCGAATATCGGTCTGGTTGCAGATTGGCAGGCGGTCCTGCCCGCTCTTCAGGATGCCTTCCAGCGGCGCCTTCGATGATGAGCTACGCGCGAATTTCGTAGAGCGCCGAGAACAAATCGTCGATCGGCAGGCGGCGAAAATGCTTGAACCCTGCCGCCGCGACCAGTTCGCGCGCCTTTGCCTCGCCCATGCACGCACCGATCCCAGCACCGCCGTGCGCGAGCGATGTCGTCATGCAGTACAGCGTGCTCATCGAGTACATCATCCGGCCCATCGGGTTGATGTTGTCTTCGAGATTCGACGAGACGTTCACTTCGACCATCAGGAAAGTTCCGTCGGGCTTGAGCGCGCCACGAATCGATTTCAGTAGCGCGTCCGGATCGACGGAATCGTGCACGACGTCAAAGGTCGAGATGAAATCAAATTGCGCGGCCGGCAATTTGGTGCAATCGACAACTTCAAACTTGATTCGGTCGCCGAGGCCTGCGGCTTTCGCGTTTGCACGCGCCCGCTCCAGTGAGCCCGCATGCGCGTCGAAGCCGAAAACTTTGGCCTTGGGAAATGCCGATGCGATCGCGATCGCCGCGCGACCGCTGCCACAGCCAACATCAAGCGACGAGCCGCCCTCGGTCAGCTTTGCGACAACTTGCGGCATCGCCGGCAGCCATTTGCGAATCAACGAATGCCGGTACATCGAGGCTGACGAGCGTTCCATCGCCTCCCACGTCTCGGGCGGATACTCGCTTTGCGACACGCCACGTCCGTTCTTGAACGACTCCAGCACCTTCGGCGCAATCGACATCTGCGGGACGATCATTTCGATGAACCCGCCGGCGAAAAACGGGGAGTCGTCGCGCGCCAGCACCATCGCGTGCTCGACCGGCATCGCGTAGGTCTTCGCCGAGACGTCATAATTCACGTATCCGGCGGCCGTCATCGCGCCCAGCCATTCGCGTAAGTAGCGCTCGCTGAGTCCGGTCTTCTCCGCAAGCTGCGCGCTCGTGACAGCACCCGCTCCGGCGAGCGCACTGAAGATTCCAAGCCGATCGCCGATATAGCTCAGCGCACCAAGCATCGCCGCGCCGATGTCATTGGACACCTGCTTCGAAAATTTCTTGATCTTGTCCCAATCGAGCTGCTGCTTTTCGTCGGCCATCGTTGTCCTCCGCAAAAGGGCAGTATCGATCAAATCGGGCATCCGCCGCTAGGCTCGCCACACCTCGGGCTTTTGACCCTGCCACATCGCGGGCTGCGTACCGAGTTCAACTCGCAGCGGATCGATATGGATAAGTGACAAGTCCTTCGAATCCGGTCCCGACGGCCAGAACTCCCTGAGGTCGTATCCGAAGATCCGCAGGTTCCATACGCGAATCTTTTCTTCGAGATCATCGGTCAGTCGCGCCTTTCCAGTGACGGTGAGATGAGTGATGGGACGCTCGCCCCCGACTTCGTAGAAAAGTTCGACTCTGGGATCGCGCGCGATCTGCAGCGCCTTGGCGGAGTTCGGATTGGTCGCAATCCAAAGGATTCGATTTTCGAACGCAGGAAACACCACGCGGACCCTGGGTTGGCCGTTGTCGGTCGTGGCCAGATACGCTCGGTTGGAGTTTCGCGCGGCCGTGCGAATTCTCTCCCAGAATGTTGAATCGGCCATCGCGCTAGCTTTCCTGTTCGACGGTCTGTTCTTTGGGTTCGACATTCGGTTCTTCGGCTTTGGCGGGCGGGGCGCCGAACAGCGATAGCTGAGCCGGATTGTCGTCGGTTTCCGTGACCGGCACGAACAGACCGGGGCGCTCGACGAAAATCCGAAATTTTTCGAAGAGGTCTGCCAGTTTGAACTGGTAATACTCGACGTTCTCGTCGGGATCGTTTGGATCGTACTCCGCTGCCATCTTCGCCAGTGCGTTCACGCTCGCCGTTGCACGGCGCCCGGTGACGTAATATGAAATCTGATCGCCAGCCAGATAGGGCCGCTCCGCCTTGAGCGCCAGCTCGTAGGCGGCCGCGAGATTGCGGCTGTTATCGCCGATTTTGCTGCGATAAGTGTCGAGCGAATCCTGCAGCGTCTCGGTCTTCATCAGATCGGCGATTCCGATTTCGTGCCGCGCGAGACGCGCGCGATATTCGTCGTGGAGTTTCGGAATTTCGTCGCGCCGATCCTCCAGCAGCAGGCGAAACATCTGCTCCATGAAGCGGCGCTGAAAACGCTCGAGTCCGCGCGAGCGCAGCCCTGAACCGCGGATCGTCATCTTGCCTGCGTCATCCAGCAGCACGTAATTTTTCATCTTGTACGAGATCATCGCGCTATAGCGGCCGTCGATTTCCAGCCGTATTCCTTCGGGCATGATCGATCCAACCTGCTCCAGGAGCCTTTCTGCGCCTGCTTGATCCGCAGCATCTGCGGGCGGCACAAAATATATTCCGTCCGTATCGACCTCGATCACCTGCGCGCCACGTTCCTCGAGTTCCGCTACTGCGCGTTGAATCAGGTTGCGTCCACGCTTGGTTAATGCGTTGGCCTCGTTGAAGTCATTAAAATGGCCGAGCGAAAAGCCCAGGTAGCCGTAAAATGAATTGATCAGAATCTTGAAGGTCTGCTGGAGCGCGTCGGTGTTGCGCCGCTCCGTCCCCTTGAGCTCGCGCGCGAGCGCCTTGGCCTGCACCCGGAAGCTACGCAGATCGCCGAGCAGCTTGAGGAACACGCCGAGACGATCAGCCGCCGGCGCATGCCGATATTGCAGCATCAACGACGGGTACAGCGAGGTCACGTCGCAGTGAAGAACCCCGTGTGCGACGCCGCATCGACGGACCTCCGTGTATCCGCCAGCGACCGGCGCGGGTTGTGAAGGCTCTGGGATGGAGTGCCTCGCCGCCAGGTACGCGCGCATCATCAGTGCGTTTATCTTGGTCGCATTTCCTCGCAGCACCGCGCTCTGGTACGAGTACGGAAATATCTGCGCCTGCACAAAGTAACTGGGAGAGAGGGTCTGCGCGAGCGCGCGCGTCTCACGAGCGTCGTCGAGCGCGTACTCGTAAAGCTTTTCGGGTTCGTGTGCGAAGTAGTGGCTGATCTTCGACGCATCGATATAAACGCGGTCATCACGCGCCAGCCCGAAGTGTTGCGCAAGCTGTTTCAGTCCCAGGCTCTCCAGCTCGCGACTCGAGATGTCGTAGTGCTGCGCGAGGATCCACGTATCGATGATGCTGCGACCGGTTATGTCGTAGCGGCGGTACGCAATCGATCGTTCGGCGATCTGCATCCGCGAAGGACGCGCGCGAAGCTCGCCGCCGTCGCGCCCCAGCTTTAGTCTCACCCGATGGCGGCGCGCTCGTACTTCCAGGTATTCGAGATCGAAGCGAAACAGATTGTGGCCTTCGACAACGTCGGGATCGCGCTCCTGGACGATGCGCACCATCTCCTCGAGCATCGCGCGCTCGTCCATCTCGGTGCCTTTGAGCAGGCGCTCGAATCCGGTCGAGTCGGTGAGCGAGATCGCGATAACGCGATCGCCCTCGCGCGACGCCGACGGAAACTCAAACCCCGGCGAGATGTAGGTTTCGATATCGAGTTGCAGGCGGCGCAGCTCGCTGAAATCCATCCCGATGAAAAACGTCGTCCCGGTCAGCATCAGATGCTGCTCGACCGGATCAGCCAGCACGAGATACGGCGCGTCAGGCGCGTTGGGTGCTTTGTCGGTCACGTTCCTGAGATGGCGCTTGGCGGCTTCCAGAGCGTCGATCGATCCGAAGGTGACGAGCACCCGGTAGCGGAAATCGCCTTCGAGCGTGCGCGTCTCATACGGAGCCGTGAAACCCTCGAGCAGGGCCAGGTCCTCGACGAGTGCAAACAGCCGGATCGGACGCCGTTCGCGCGTCAGGTTGCCCGACAGGCGCTTGTACACGTCGATCTCGGTCCTCGACGCGACCTCGACCGCGACCACACCAGGATCGGCGGGATCACCGAATAGCAAGCGGTTGCTGTAAAATTGCGCCGAGATTTCCTGGTAGGTAGTCATCGCGATCCGCGTTACTCGATTGTGCACCCGCGCCGTCACATCTGACAACGCGTTTCCGGACACATTTCAGAGCGTGCCGAGGTACACGAGACCAACAATGAAGACTGCGTACGCCGCTCCGCCGATCATCAGCGTCGGCGTTCCGAGTTCCGAGTCGCGAAGGTTGAAAAAGAGAATAACCACCGAGGCGAGCGCGATCGATCCCGCGAGCAGTTCGGGGCTCGTCAGATGCCACGGCGAAAACGCGAGCCCAAGCGCAACCGGAATACACGACTGGAAAACCATCGCGCCCGTGATGTTGGCGAGCGCGAGATGGTCTTTGCCCTGCCGTATCCAGACTACGGAGTTATATTTCTCGGGCAGTTCGGTCGCGAGCGGGCTCAGCATGAGCGAGAGAACGCCGGGATTCAGATGCGCGTGGGCCGAGAAGATGATGATTTTATCGACGAACTCGACCGCACCGATCAGGATCGCGAGCACACCGACGATTACCTGCGCGACGGTCGCCATTGCGCTCGGCTCGAGCGGATTTCCACGGAAAATCGACTCAAAATAGAGCCCATGCTCGACCTCCGCGTCGTCCGCGCGCTTCAGCCGCAGCATCACAACCGTGTAGCTCGCGTAAACTATCAGCAAAGCGACGGCGAGGACGTGGCGAAGCGTCGCGCCAAGATCGAGTGTGCCCGCCATCAAAAGGCACAAGAATACTGGAAAAAAGAATGCGAGGTCCCGGCGCGCGTCCTCGCGCACCACTCTCAGTGCGATTCGTCCGCGACGCTTTCGATAGGCGAGCGCCGCGATGCCCATGACGAACAGCGCCACCGTGGACAGCATCAAAGGTGCGCCGACTATCGCGCCGACACCCACCGCGGTGTGGGCGCCCACCGAGTTACCGCGCGTCAGCAGCGCGACCGCTGGGATGAACGTTTCCGGCAGGGCAGTTCCGACGGCGGCGAGCAGGCTTCCAACCGCTGCCTCCGCAATATGCAATCGATGCCCGGCCCACTCGATTCCGTTGGTAAAAAGTTCCGAGCCTACGAGGATTATCGCGAAGCTGAGCGCCAGGATTATCGCGTTTAGTGCCAAAATTCTCTCGACGGGAGCGGAGCAGCGTCGAGAATAGAGAGGCTCACCCGCGATTTCCAGCGGGTACTCATCTGCACTTCGGTTCCGGGGCGAACGAAAAGTATCGGCCCGCGATGCAGCCAAACCGGCAAACGATGCGTATAATATTTGTAGCGGCCACCGACGAGCGCGAAATCGCGATAAGGCCGCGCGGCAGAGTGTGATTCGCCCAATGATCGTTCGGGCGATGGTGATATGTTTAGTTGACTCCCATGGCAGCGATCTCTAGAGTGGGCGTTTGGTGTCGCTCTCTTGCCTTTGTATTCTCGTCTGTATAAATGAGGCTACCTGATTCCCGGCTCGCGGTCGCGACGACGGCCGAATTGCGCGCCGATTCTCGTGCATCGCATCGGCGTCTAACGCCCGCGCAAAACGGAAGCAAAACGATGAAGCAGAAGTACGAAGGTAAAGACCTACAGGGTCTTGTCGATCTCGGGCGCGAACAGGGTTACCTGACCTTCGAGCAGGTTAACGACTACCTGCCGCAGGATGTAGCGTCGCCAACCGATCTGCGCGCAGCGCTGGACAGCTTCGAGGACCTTGATATCAAGGTGCTCGAGGAAGTCCCGACCGAAGGCGCCGACGAGGTCGAAGTCGACGGCAAGGAAGAGCCCGAGGAAGCGCCCGAGGCCGCGCCTCCGGCTGCGGATTCGCTCGGCGAGTCGTCGGATCCGGTCCGGCTCTATCTCAAGGAGATGGGCAACTTCCAGCTTCTTTCGAGAGAGCAGGAAGTCGAAATTGCCAAGCGGATCGAGGCTGGCGAGAACGAAGTCGAAGAAGAAGTGCTGAGCTCGCCGATCGCGCTCGATTTCGTGATTCGAGTGGGCGAGCGGGTCGAGGCGGGCGAAGCCGATCTGCGCGACGTTTTCGAGGACGCCGCCGAAACTCCCGACGATCCCGACGAAGAACGCGGACCCGAAGCCGACGAGCGCCAGCTCAAGAAGCTGAGCGTCGCGACCAAAAAGCTCACCGACCTGCGCACCAAGATCGAGACGATCGAAGAAGAACTCCGCAACAAGCCCGGTCCGCGCCGCAAGCCCAAACTCGACAAGAACCTCGAGCGTCTGAACGAGCGCGTCAAAAAAGAATTGCGCGGGATGGCATTGTCGCGCCGCCTGATGGAAGCCGTCATCGGCGAGATGCGCGACTTCCTGCAGCAGTACCGCATCGCGCATCACACGATTGCGAAATATGAAGAGGCAACCGGCCGCTCGCGCACGCACCTGCTCAAGGAAGCCGCCGAGGCCGAGGACCGGCGCCATGTCCTCAAGGTAAACGACGTCCGCGAGAACCTGCTCGACATCGCGGCCAGAATACGCCTCGCGCAAAAGACTATCCGCGAAGTCGAAAAGAAGGCTAAGGACGACGGCGAGGAATACGCGCGCAAGCTCGAGACGATCGCTGCGGGGCAGGACAAGAGCCGCCGCGCGAAAAAGGAACTGACCGAGGCCAACCTTCGCCTCGTCGTCAGCCTGGCCAAGCGCTACACCAATCGCGGTCTTGGCTTTCTCGATCTGATCCAGGAAGGCAACATCGGCCTGATGCGCGCGGTGGACAAGTTCGAGTATCAGCGCGGCTACAAGTTTTCGACCTACGCGACCTGGTGGATTCGGCAATCGATGTCGCGCGCGATCGCGGACCAGGGCCGCACCATCCGCATCCCGGTGCATATGGTCGAGACGATCAACAAACTGCTCCGCGTCACGCGCCTGCTCGTGCAACGGCTCGGCCGCGAACCCGGGCCCGAGGAAATCGCCGAGCAGATGGAGATGCCGCTGGACAAGGTCCAGAAAGTTCTCAAGATCGTCAAGGAACCGATCTCGCTCGAAACGCCAATCGGCGACGAAGAAGAAAGTTCGCTCGGCGATTTCGTCGAGGACGAGCTCGCACCCTCGCCGGTCGAGGCCGCAATCCAGGGCAATCTCGGCGAGCAGACGCGCAAGGTGCTCGCGACGCTGACGCCGCGCGAGGAGCAAATCCTGCGTATGCGCTTCGGCATCGGACAGAAAACCGACTACACGCTCGAGGAAGTCGGCAAGCAGTTCGCCGTCACCCGCGAGCGTATCCGCCAGATCGAGGCTAAGGCACTGCGCAAACTGCGCCAGACCGGCAGATCGCGCAACCTAGAAGGCTTCCAGGAGCGCGAATAGCCCCGCGCGGCATTCCCCTTCTCCCCCGCCCCTGAGAGCAAAGTAGCGCGCCGCGCGCAACTATGCGTTTCTCACTTTCTCACTGGGTGCAGGGGTCACCCCTGCTCAAGGAAGCGTGAAACCCACGGTGGGTTTCACATTAAATGAAGTGATTTTGTGCTACGAATTCGGGTCAATGCCCGACCGACCGAATATCGTCTTCATTCTCGCCGACGATATGGGCTACGGCGACTTCGGATGCTTCAACTATGGCGCGTCGCGCACGCCGACGCTTGATCAGCTCGTTAACGAAGGCGTCTGCCTGACGCAGCACTATTCGGCTTCTCCGGTTTGCGCCCCGGCGCGAGCCTCGCTGATGACCGGCCGGTATCCGCATCGCACGGGCGTTATCGATACGCTCGAGACGCGCGGGCTCGACCGTCTCGCGCTCCGCGAGTTGACGGTAGCCGAACTGCTGAAACGCTCGGGCTACGCGACCGGCCTGGTCGGCAAATGGCACAACGGCGCGTACGATCCGCGCTACCATCCGAATCGGCGCGGCTTCGACGAGTTCGCGGGATTTTCCGGCGGCTGGCAGCCGTACTATCAGTGGAATCTCGATCGCAACGGTTCGATCTCGCGCGCGGACGGCCGCTATCTAACCGACGTCTTTACCGACGAGGCGACCGAATTCATCCGGCGCCATCGCGGCGACCGTTTCTTTCTCTATCTCGCATACAACGCACCGCATTTTCCCTTCGAAGCGCCCGAGGCTGACGCCGCGCCGTACAAGGCGAGCGGCAACTTCACCTCCGCAGTTAGTCAAATTTACGCGATGATCGAATGCATGGATCGCGGGATTGCCCGGGTGCTGGACGCGCTCGACCGATCTGGCCGCGCCGACAATACGATCGTGATGTTCTCGAGCGACAACGGACCGCAGTTCGGCGGCAAGGGCGAGATGTGCACCGACCGCTTCAACTGCGGCTTCGCCGGCGCGAAGACGCTCGTGTACGAAGGCGGAATCCGGCTCCCGATGGTCATTCGATGGCCGGCGGGACTCGGCCGACGCCGGCAGGTCCACGACATGATTCATTTCACCGATTGGCTGCCGACACTTCTCGCGATTGCCGGCGCCGAGCCCCCGGACGACCTCAAGCTCGACGGAATCGACGTGATGCCAACGCTGCGAGGCGACCGCGGCAAGGTCCGGACCGAGCGTTTCTGGCAATGGAACCGCTACACGCCCGACGGCGAATGCAACGCCGCGATGCGCGACGGTCGATGGAAACTAGTGCGTCCGGCGATCCGCGAGTTGATGCAGGTATCGAACGATGACCTCGCGATGGACATCCAGTCGAAGTACAACCCGGAAAATTTCCACGACATCGTGCGCGCTCCAGAGCCGGAACGCCTCAAACCCGCGCCCCCGCCCGCGCAACTCTTCGACATCGTAAGCGACCCCTTCGAGCGCAACGACCTGGCCTCACGCCAGCCCGACCGCGTCTCCAGGATGACCAACGCGCTAGCGTCGTGGTTCGAAGACGTCGAGCAGGACCGCCTCACCATTCACGACTGAATCGCCCTCTTTCCATTCCGGTCCCTTCCACTACGGGAAGCGGAGGGATTAGGTTCCTCTTTCCAATCCGGTTACCCTTCCCACAATGGGAAGGGGTTAGGGGTTAGGTTCCTGGGAGGAATGCCATGCCGACGGATCTCGCTCATCAAAACGATTCTCATCTTGATGATGGAGAACCGCTCCTTCGATCACATGCTGGGCTACCTGCGACTGCCGGCATACGGGGGCAACGCGCAGGTCGACGGCGTGCGCGACGATCAAGCCTGGCTCAATGCGGTTGCGAACACGTGGGATGGCGATAAGTATCAGCCCGGACCGCTGCTGGAACCGCGGTTCCCCGATCCACCGCACGAGCGCGCAAACATCGCGACGCAGCTCGGCCAGGTCGGCGCAAACGGATTTGCGCTCGACGGGTTTATCGCGAGTGCCAGCGGCAACTCAGACGTAATGCGCTATCAGACGCCGGACAAGGTACCAATCCTGGATTTTTTCGCGCGCAACTTTCGGATTTGTGACCATTGGTTCTCGCCGATCCCCGCGAGCACGCAGCCTAACCGGCTGATGGCCATGGCGGGGTACACGCTGATTGACGGCAACGTGAACACTCTCCCGAATCATGTGCTCGCTTACGACTGGTTGAAAACCCACGGCATAAGCTGGCGCGTCTATCACCAGGGCTTCTTCCCCTTCTTCAGCATCATGCCGCGATGGCTCCCCGAAATTGCGACCAGCGACAGCTTCCGCGAGTTCGACCGGTTCGCGACCGATATGGAGCTCGAAGGCGACGATACTTTCCCGCAAGTGATTTTCATCGAACCCGTTTACACCGACGCACCTCACGCTGAGGCGGAGGGGACGATCATTCGCCGTCGTCGGTCACGGGTGGACAGCAGCTCATGCTGGACGTGTACAGCGCGCTGCTGCGCAGCCGTCATTGGAGCAACTCTGTTCTGATCGTCACGTACGATGAACACGGCGGCCTTTTCGATCACGTGCAGCCGATCCCGGTTGAAACCGCAGCGCCGGCGGGACAGTACACGCCCTTCCCGACGACAGGAATTCGCGTACCGGCCGTGATCGTATCGCCATTCGTTTCCGCCGGTTCGGTTAGCAATGCAAACTTCGATCACACCTCGATTCTCAGATTCCTTGGTCAAAAGTTCGGTATGGGCGGCGGCTACTCGCCGGAGGTGGATAGGCGCGCGCTCGTCGGCAGCGTCGCCGATATCCTCGACCTCGCCGCAGCGCGGCTCGACCGCCCGCAGCCACCAGATCCCGGCGTGATCGTCGAGCAGGCGACGACGTTGCCCGCCCCGCTGCCGCCGAGCAATCAGAACGTCGAGGCGTTTAAGCAGGTCGCGCAGCAGATGAAGAACAACTATCCCCATCAGCTCGCCACAAAATTCCCCGCAAGCCGCGGCGTCCTGGGCTTTTAGATCACATGCGTCTGCGAGGACGGTTGCGATGGATTGAATTCATCCGCGATGGTCTGATTTAAGAGTCTGGTTACAGGCGCCTGCGACCCGGCTTTTGTCCATGGAGCCCAAATGAACGAGCAAGTCACCCGCCAGATCCTGTGGAACGTCCCGGTTCCGTTCATCGTGCTGATGTACGGACTGCTCGGGCTGCTGATCGTCGGATTCGTTTACGCCGGGCTGAAGTGGTACCGGCTCGTGAGTCTGGGCGCATTCGACAATCGCCTCGATCATCCAATCGAGCGCCTGCTGCTCTCACTGCGCGACTCGTTCGGGCAGGGCAACGTTATTCGCGAGACCTGGGGCTGGATGCATTACGCGTTCTACGTCGCATTCGTCGGACTGTTGATCGGCACGACGATCGTCGCGATCAACAGCGACGTGCGCGACTTGTTCGATCTGTTCGGCCTCGATTTCTACTTCTACTACGGCGACTTCTACCTCTACTTCAAAGCCGCGATGGACACCTTCTTCCTGTTGCTGATCCTCGGCGTGTTGATGGAAGGCGCGCGGCGTGCGGTTCGCAAGCCCACTTTGCTGAAGGATCCGCCCGCCGAGAAAATGCGCGACAATCTCGAGAACCGGCTCGGGTACTGGTTCCCGATGTCGATGATGGTGCTGACTGCGCTTACGGGCCTGATGCTCGAGGGCGCAAGGATCAACGCGGCGCATCCTGCGTTCCACGAATGGGCATACGTGGGACGAGTGGTGGGCCGAATCGAGGGCGCGATGGGCGCCGGAGCCACTTACCATCGATGGCTGTGGCTGGTGCATGTGCTGTTCGTGTACGCGCTGCTGTTCTGTTTCCCGTTCACCAAGCTGCGTCATTTGATCTTCGGCCCGGTGAATCTCTTCTTCCGCAACATGGGCCCGCGCGGACGACTTGCTCCGATCAAGGATTTCGAAAACGCGGAAACGTTCGGCGTCTCACAAGTGGAGCAGTACACGTGGAAGCAATTGCTCGACATGGGCTCGTGCCTGGAGTGCGGACGCTGCACGATCAACTGTCCTACCGTCGCAACCGGCAAGACGCTGAATCCCAAGTACCTGGTGATCGAACAGCGCGAACATCTGCTCGACAAGGCGCCCTTTCTGCTCGCCGCAAAAGCGAACAGCAAGAACGGTGAGGGCAACGAAAGCGAAACGCCCGCGTGGAACGGCCCCGACATGATCACGCAGGTCGCGACCGAAGAGGCTGTCTGGGGATGCACGTCCTGCGGATGGTGCGAAGAAGGATGCCCCGTCAGCATCGAGCACATTCAGCGAATCGTCGACATGCGCCGCTATGACGTCCTGATGGAATCGCGGTTCCCGACCGAGTTGACGGGCGCCTTCAAGGGAATCGAGAACCAGGGAAATCCGTGGGGCCTCGCACAGGAAAAGCGCGCCGAATGGGCGAACGGACTGGAAATTCCAGAGATCGCCCAGCTCGAAGATCCGTCAGAAATAGACGTGCTGTATTGGGTCGGATGCGCCGGATCGTACGACGAGCGCAACCAACGCGTCAGCAAGTCGTTCTCGGGCTTGATGAAACAAGCCGGCGTCAAGTTCGCGATCCTAGGACGCGAGGAGATCTGCACCGGCGACCCGGCTCGCCGCCTCGGCAACGAATACCTCTACGCCACGGTCGCTGCCCAGAACGTCGAGACGCTCAATCGCTACAAGCCGCGGCGAATAGTCACTCAATGCCCGCATTGCTTTCACAACTTGAAGAATGAGTATCCGGATTTCGGCGGTAACTATACGGTTCTGCACGAAGCCGAGTTCATCGACGAGTTGATCCAGGCGGGACGTCTCAAGCCGCGCGGCAAGATCGCCGAGCGCATCACGTATCACGACCCATGCTACATGGCGCGTCACAATCGCAAATGGGACAGCGCTCGCAGTGCGCTCGGCGCGATTCCTGGCGCCGAAGTGGCCGAGGTCGAGCAGTCGAAGAATCGCACGTTCTGCTGCGGCGCGGGCGGCGGATGCTTCTGGAAGGAGGAGCATGAGGGTACGCGCATCAATCAGAAGCGCTTCGATCAATTGCAGGAGGCCAAGCCCAAATGCGTCGCCGTAGGATGCCCGTTCTGCATGACGATGATGGAAGACGCAGTCAAGTCACGCTCGCTCGAAGAGAGCATGCGAGTCCGCGACCTCGCAGAGCTGGTCGCAGAATCCACCGGCGTCAGCACGAAGTGATCGCGTCGTGATATCATGCAACACGGGTCGCGCGAGGCAAAACGATGAAACTGACTGCCGTGTTCAAAAAGGTGCGCGAGGGATACATCGGATTTGTCGAAGAACTGCCCGGCGCAAATACGCAAGGGCGCACGTTGGCGGAAGCTCGCGCAAATCTAAAGGAAGCAGTCGCTCTCGTGCTGGAGGCGAATCGCACTTTAGCTGAAGTATCGTGAGCACACTTTCATCGACTCGCGACACGGACCCTGCGCTGCATCCGATGAATCATGGATTCACTTGGACGCCGGCGCGTGGACCGTTTCGCTTGATCACCGACGAGCAGGCGCGATCGTTCAACGAGCGCGGCTTCTTCGCGCTCGAAAATGCGATCGATCCGGCGGACATCGTGCGCGTGCGCGAGGCGATCGATCCCTTCGAGGCCAAGGCCGAGGAATTCCTGCGCTCGCGACCCGACGGCCGGATGGGCATCGCGAAGGCCGACGGAATCACTTTCACCGTGCATCTTGTCCGGCTTTCCCAGGTGTTGCGCGACTTCTCCGCGAGCCGCGTCTTTCAGGACCTCTGCCATGATCTCATCGGCCCCGACGTGCGCCTATACTGGGATCAGGCCGTGTACAAAAAGCCCGAGTATCCGAAGCCGTTCCCGTGGCATCAGGACAACGGCTACACCTACATCGAACCGCAGGCCTACCTGACCTGCTGGCTCGCTCTCAATGACGCCACTCTCGACAACGGTTGCCCTTGGGTGATTCCGGGTGGGCATTTGCGCGGGACGCTGGCGCATCGCACGTCGAAGCTCGGCTATGTCTGCCGCGAGGAGGACGGTCCCGAGGCGCTAGCAGTTCCGGTCCGCGAGGGGAGCATCGTCGTATTTTCATCGCTGATGCCGCATCGGACCGGTCCCAATATCACCGCCGGCGTTCGCAAGTCGTACATCCTGCAGTATGCGCCGGACGGCGCGCGAATCGTGCAGACCGACACAGCCTGCGACGCGCCCGATCGTCAGTACCTGATTCTGAAAAATGGCGAACGCGTTTCGCCGCCGCCTTTGGAATAGCGCTCTACTTTTTCAGATCCGAAAGAAAATCGAGGATTGCCGCATTCACCTCGGCCGGCTTTTCCTGCTGCGTCCAATGCCCCGAACCCTTGACCAGCACGGTCTTGCGCAGGTTCGGCACCCAGGTCGTCATCCCCTCGGCCATCTCTGGACGCAGCACGACGTCGCGCTCGGCGGTGATCATCAGCGCGGGCTGCTCGACGCGATCGATCTGACCGGCGCTTTCCTCCCAGTTCTTGTCGATGCATCGATACCAGTTCAGGCCGCAGCGAAAGCCGCTCTTCTTGAACGCGCGCACGAAGACTTCAAAGTCCTCATCCGTGAGAAACTTCCCATGGGGACGATCCGAAAATCGATCGAGCAGTCCACCTCCCGCCGGTCCGAACACTCCGGGCACGGACTTGCGAATCTCGGTTGGATCGATTTCTGGCGGATCCTGGTAAAAGCCACGCAGGGAGCGGGCGACATCGCGTTCGAGTTCCTCCTCGGCCACACCCGGCGTTTGAAAATAGAGAATGTAGTGGAAGCCGCCCGCCGCCATCGCGCGCATCGCGTCCGTCGGCTTCATCGGCGAGCGCGGGATGAATGGTGTGTTGACCCCGATCACGCGCTCGACGCTGTCGCGCGCCATCAGCGCGGTATTCCACGCGACCATGCCGCCCCAATCGTGACCGACGATCACGCACTTGCCGATTCCGAGCGCGTCGAGCATGCCGACGATGTCGCCGACCAGCTTGCGTTGCGTGTACGCCTCGATCGGTTCCGGCGACTCAGTCTCGCCGTAGCCGCGCTGGTCGGGTGCGATCGCACGAAAGCCGGCCTCCGCCAGCGCCTTCATCTGATGGCGCCACGAGTACCACATCTCGGGGAAGCCGTGGCAAAAAACTACCGGAAAGCCCTCGCCGGTCTCCGCCACGTGCATCTTGATGCCGTTGGCCCTGACGAAACTATGCTTGATTTCACTCATCGCGTGTACCTCGAAAAAAGCGTGGCCTCTTAAACAGCGCGAAGCGCCGAGGCTTCGGGAATCATGCGGCAATAATCGAATCGAAGCCAGCGCGCAGCGGCGGGAATATTCGCAATTGACAATTCCGCGGACACCGCCTTATGCTCTCGATTCTCAACCACTGAACGCTCGTTTAATAGGTTTAACCAACGTGGAGGAACACCTATGAGCCGCGATTTTGAGTTCAAACAACTGCTGAGAGCCTACCGCAGTGGAATTATTTCGCAGTCGACGTTCGAGTCCGAGATGACCTGTCTCGAAGCCGGGCCGTCCATGAGCAATGGAAATGGCAGCGCGGGCTTCAAAGCTTTTGGCCGCACCTACAAATCCGAACACGCAGCCGTCGTCAGTTTTCTCGATAAGGTTCGCGCGGGTGAGGCCAACGGTGGCGAAGCATTCGCTGCCTGGGCTCAAGTCTGCACCACCGATTGCATCCGCACCGGCATCCGCATTGTGGCCGAGCGCGAAGCGTATCACTCGAGGGTTTTCGCGCAGCGTCTGGCGGAACTCGGCGGTGAGAAGCGTGCGATGGCGACCGAGGACGGGCGCAAGTTCACCGCTTACCTTGGCAATCCGTCGATTCCCGACACCGAGAAGCTGCTCAACTTCACCAAGCGCGTCGGCAAGCCCGAAGATGCAATCAAACCCATCTGCGAGTTCGCCGAACTGTTGCAGGAAGATCTCTCGACCAAGGAAGCATTGCGGCTTTTTGCCGAGGACGAACTTTCGACAGCGAAGTGGATCTGGGATGCGTGCGCGGCGCTCAATGCACCCAGGCAGCAGCCGTCCGAGTAAGCATCGATGTAATTTTTTCGCGTCAGATCGAAACGACGAGCGGGGCCCACGACGGACCCCGCTCGTTTTTGTGTTCAACTCGCGCGCTCGCCGGCCCCGAGCGGCTCAGTGCGCGGCCGGCGATGCTCCTGCTGCCGGCGGCTTCATCGCGCCCGGCGCCATCTTCATCATGCCTCCGCCAGCGGGTGCGGTCGGCAGTTCCCGCTTGCTGTAGCCGTCAGGAATCACGAAATCGCTATCCACCAGTTTCTTCGTTTCGATCTTCTGGACCACCGTGCTGGTCACGACCGGCGGACGTTTCGCCATCATTTCGTTAATCTTGGCCGCCTGCTCGGGCGCCATCCCCGGGATCGAGACGTTCCCCATCTTCATCGAAGAGTCCAACGCGAGCGGCACGCCGCCTGGAATCTCGCCGCTGGTGGCCGGAGCGCTGCCCGCAGCCTTGAGCTTGTCCGCCATCTTTTTCTCGAATGACGCGAACTCCTCCGCGCCGGGCGCGACAGTCGAGAAGCATTCCTTGACCGTATAGTCGCCCGCCATCATGTGACCGCCGCCGTTGTAGTCCGTGCACTTGTAGCCCGCGATCTCGCGCGTGGTGCCGGCCTTCTTGAAGTTCATCGCGGCGCTGGTGCTTGCCGCCATCATCGACGCCATCTGGCCCTTGGGCGGAAACTCTATCTCGAAGTAGGTCTTCTGCGTCGGATCGAGTACGTACATCATCCCTTTGTCGAGGTCGGTGATGATCGTGTGACGCTCGGTCACCATCTTTTGCTTGTTACCCTGAACGGAAATTGTTTGCGTCGCGTCGCGAGAGTTGGTCCCACTCGTCACGTGTTGCTTCTGCGTGATGACGACCCCGGCGGCCGCGGGCAGCGCGGTCATTGCGAGCGTCATCCCCGCAACCAGGGCGGTTAGTTTCCTCATAGCGATTGCTCTCCTTGTGCTCGTTGCATTTTCATCACAGAGTCGCGCCCTGCAGCCGCGGCGCCCGTTATATCACCGCGCTGTTGCACGACCATCCGATGTATCATCAGGCTCAGCAGCCCGAACAACACCCATACCATTTCCTTGATTCTGCGGAGAAACCCGACCACGAAGCCGATTCCGGGCGGATAGCCGAGCATGCCCAGGATCAGCGCCTTGCCGCCTTCCTGGCTTACCAGCTTGCCGGGAATCAGGAAGGTCGCGCGTTCGATCAGCAGTCCGACCGCCTCGACCAGCAGCGCAATCTGTAACGACGCTGGCTGATGCAGCAAGCGTAGTAAAATGTATATTTCGAGCGGCCCGAGACTCCATGCGACCGCGTAGCACAAGCACGACGCCACGAATCGCCCGCGATGGCGCCCGTAAAAGTCGAGCAACACCGCATCAGCTTCTTCTGCGGACTCGCGGATTTCGTCGGTGCTGATTCGTTTAAGATCGAACTTGGTCGCGGCACGCCACAGATGCGAAAACGGCCGCTTCATCTGGACAAAGAAGAAGCCGCTCGCCAGCGCCACCGCCAGCGCGAACCCGCCCACAATCGCCCAGTAGAGGCCTGCGGCGACCGGGATAAGGCGCAGCGAAACCGCCAGCGCTGCCGAGATAAACACGATCTGCCCGATTGCCTCGGCCAACGACGCGACGACCACGGTTGCCAGCCCTACCGGCATGCGCAATTTCTCGCGCACATCCACCGCCATCACGAATTGACCGCCGAGCTGCGCCGACGGCGTCACGTAATCGATAGCCTCGCCGCCAATCCGCGCCGCAAACAGCTCGATAAACCTGAGATTCGGCGGATAATTCTCGATCGTGATCCGCCAGCCGAGCGTGTTTGCGATTCGCGCCAGCGCCTCGAGCGAAATCGTCAGCGCCAGGCCCCATCCCGCCATACGGACGTAGCCAATCACCTGTCCCGGTCCGTAGTGCGTCAGGAACCAGACATAAAAGGCGATTGCTATAACGATGAAGAATGTCTCGACGCGGCGCATCGGCAGGTGGAGGGCCGCCTAAATGGACGGGCGGCAACCGATGCATTCTTTCAGCCGCGCCCTACCTGCGCAACCCGTGAATGCGGGAGTTGTTCACTGCTGTTTTCGGGAGAAAAATGCGCTCATCCCTTGGCGCGAATTAGCTCCGCGAACTTGTCGAGCTCCTGCTGATTCAAATCCGACACCACCCAGCAATTCATTCCCGCGACCATCATTTGCTCGACGTTGTAGCCATGCTCGGTTTCGATTCTCTCCGCGCTCGTCGCGTCGCCGGTGCTCGGCCACATGAAAACGTTGATCACGTGCTTGCCATGCTGATAGACCAGCGCCGCGACCGGCCGGCCTTCGATATAATCGAGACGCCCGCCTACCAGCGGAAATCCCTCTTTCGCGAAATCGGTCACCGGCGGCGAGAAATCCAGCTTGCCGTTGAACCACGGCTTAACCGTATGCTGATCGGTCGACGCAACGTCCATCAAATGCCCCGCCATGAGCGAGCGAACGTGACTGTCGATAACTTCGCTCGCCAGGCGCTGGTTAGCCCCCGGCCGCATCGCGACCGGTAGGATGGCCAGCGCGAGCATCGCGCCAATCGCCATCGGTATCGCGATTCGGAACGCGCGGGGAAACCATGCGCCGCGCCGCGACTGATACCCATTCGCGCGCGACGGTGACGGTGACGCCGGAATCGCGCGACGAATCTTTTCCTTCAATGCCGGGGGAGCCTCGAATCGAAGCGCCTCATCCTTGAGACGCGCGCGCATCTCGCGCATCGCAGCGTATTCTCGCGCGCATCGCGGACATTCCTCGAGATGCCGCTCGACTTCCAACCCCGCAGCGAGATCGAGTTCGCCGTCGAGATGGGCATGCATCAGCACCCGCGCGTCGTCGCAGTTCACGTCATCGCTCCTTCGGGACTCGCTCTTGCTTGATTCGTTCCTGGAGCGTGCGCGCGAGCTTCCCGCGGGCGCGAGCGAGGCGCGACATCACGGTCCCGATCGGCACGTCGGCCGCATCGGCGATTTCCTTGTACGAAAGTCCCTCGATATCACGCATCACGATCACCTCGCGAAACTCGTCCGCCAGCTCCTCGAGCGCCGCACGAATCATCGCAGCGTCGGCCTTGCGAACGGCGTCCGCCTCGAGACCGGTTTCCTCGGTGGACCCGCCATGCACCTTCTCGTCGAATTCGGTCGGCGGATCGGATCCGCGGTTGCGCTTGAGCCACGTGAACGCCGTATTGCGCACGATCGCGAGAATCCACGCGCGCGAATCGCCGCCGCGAAATCCTCCCGCAAACCTGAGTGCGCGCAGGTAGGCCTCCTGCACGATGTCCTGCGCGTCGTGGTCGTCACGCACCAGCCATCGCGCGAGGTTATACGCGGCATCCATATGCGGCAGGAACGTGCGGTCGAAATCAACGGCTTTGGTTTCGTCAGGCAATCGCTTTTCTTTCGCCCGCTGGTCCCCGTTTAGTTCCAGACTACGAGCGCGCCAATCTTATTCCCGACTGCTTTTGAGGCTCAATCGCGGGAATTTCCGCTCGGCCATCGAGTCATGCACGGTGAAAGCGCTCATCAGCGCGAAAGGTGACTTGGATGGAAACCAAATTTGATCGTCGATCGTTCCTGCGCGTTGCGGGAACCTCGCTCAGTATCGGAGCGCTCTACAGCGTCTTTCCTGCGCTCGTAGGCAAAGCCGGAGCTGACACTGTCACGCGCACGCTCGCCGAGCTCAACGGCGAAGCGCCCGCGCCATTCTCATTCGTTCAGCTAAGCGATACGCACGTCGGCTTCAACGGACCGCCCGACCCGCTTGGCACCAAGGCGTTCGAGACCGCGGTCGCCACGATCAACGGGCTGAAGAATCGCCCCGATCTGGTGATGGTCACCGGCGATCTGACCCACGACGCCGACTCTCCCGACGAGCACGCAAAACGCTTCAAGCTGTTCAAGGAGATCTCGGGCAGAATCGGCGGCGCGCAAATCAAGGTCGTGCCGGGCGAGAATGACGCCGCGCTCGACGGCGGCGACATGTTCCGCGAATTCATGGGGCCGACGAATTACTCGTTCGACCATCGCGGCGTGCACTTCATCGCGCTCGACAACGTGTCCGCCGGACGTCCCGAGGTGGGAGCCGCGCAGCTGGCCTGGATGAAATCCGACCTCGCGCGCTTTCCGAAGACCGCGCCCATCATCGTGTTCACCCATCGTCCGCTGTTCGACCTCAAGCCCGAATGGGAATGGTTCACCAGCGACGGCGACGACGCAATGAATGCGCTGGCGCCGTATGAAAACGTAACCGTGCTCTACGGCCACATTCATCGCGAGAACTTCCACCAGGCCGGCACCACGAAAATGTACGCGGCGCGCTCGCTGATCTTCGCGTTCCCCGATCCCGCGACCACGCCGGTGAAAAAGCCGATGCCCTTCGACAAGGCCCAGCCATTCAAGGACCTGGGACTCCGGCGCGTCAACGCCAACGCCGACGGCGGCGATCTGCAACTCGAGGAAATCGCGCTCGCGACCGCCGAGTTCTCCGGCACGGTCGGAATGGATCAGATGCTCAAACACGGCGGCAACGACGCAAAGGACGAGTAAGAAAATGAAAACGACAATCATCAGGAACAAGATCGTCACTACGATGCTCTTCGCGGCCGCCTGCGGAGCCGCGCTGGCCGCGCTCGCGCCGAAAACCAACCTGGCCCACGCGAACGACAATCCGAAGGTGATCGAGATCACGGCGAAGAAATTCGAATTCACGCCCAATGAGATCACGCTCAAGAAAGGCGAGCCCGTTATCTTGAGGCTGACCAGCGCCGATCGCGTGCACGGCTTCATGTCGAAGCCGCTCAAGATCGACACTGACATCCCCGCCGACAAGACCGCCGACATCGCTGTGACTCCCGACGCCGCGGGCGACTTCACCGTGATTTGTGACCACTACTGCGGCACCGGCCACGGCAATATGAAGATGAAGGTCAACGTCGTCGAGTAGGTGTGATTTCATGTTTGCGCAACTGGTCAGCACGTATCACCTCCATCCCATCGTCGATCACTTCACGATCGCGCTGCTGACCTTCGGGATCGCCGCGGAAATAGCCTCCGCCGCGGCGATCCTTCTCTTGCGCAACTCGGCGGGCGTATCAGTCTGGCGCCAGAAGCTCCGCAGCACTTCTCTCCTGCTGATGATCGGAGGAGCGGCCGCCAACGTCCTGTCATATTTCACCGGGGACGCCGAAGCCGATCGCCTCTGGGATACGATGTCGCCGGCTGCGCAGCAGATTCTTGCATCCTCGAACGGCGCCCGCGATTACCTGTCACACGCCGTTCTCGGGCACTACCTGATGTACGCGTTTCTGATTCTTGCCGCATGGCGCGTGCTGCTCGAATTGTCGAGCCGCTTTGAACGCACCCGAATCGCGTTCCTGGTTGTTGCAATAGTCGCGGCGGGCGCGCTTCTCTACCAGGGCAAGACTGGGGGAGAACTCGTTTACGAACACGGCGTCGGGGCTTCGGTGTCTCACTCCCAGGATTGACACGAACCCGGAGCCGCAGCGATTTACCCTTCCCCCTCGTCGCCATGCTGGAACAATCGCATCAGCTCCTCGAGTGTCGCCGGCAGGTTACGCGCGGTCTCTAGCGTGTCGCGAACGTGATCGACCGACTTCATTCCGACCAACGCCACATCCACGCCCGGCGTCGAGCGCACGAACTGAATCGATCTCTGGGCATCCGTCGCGAACCCGCTGAACGCATTCGCGACTATCGGCGGCAGCCCGCGCGATAGCTGCCCCTGCAGCAGCGACGCGCTCGCGCAAACTGCGAGGCCGAATGCCTTCGCGCCAGCCAGCGGGGTCGCCTTGCCGGCGTGCACGAATTGATTCGAGCGCGTGACCGCTTCCGGCATCGCGAGGTTGTACGGCAACTGGATCGCGCGAAAATGATGCGCGTCGCCGGCGACTTCGCGCGCGACTCGCATCAGCTCGTCGAGCGACAACCATCCGCGCTCAGTCGGCGCCGCGCGAAAACCGTTCCACGTCGCGGTCCCATACACGCCGATCTTTCCGCTGGCGACCGCTCCTTCCAGGAATTCGAAAATCGTCGCGATTCGCTTCAGGAACTCTTTGCGATCGACGGCTTCGAGCTGCGTCTCCGGATTGTGGATGTAATAAATGTCGATAGTTTCGAGATTGAGATTCTTGCGCGACAGCTCGAGCATCGTGCCGATATACTTCGACGTCATGCAATGCGACCCGTCAACCAAATCGGCGGGCGCGACGATCCCCGTCTTCACGTAATGCTCTTCGAACCACGCGCGCGGATTCGCCGGCACCTCGCCATCAAACGTGATGTAACCGCCCTTGGTCGCGACGATTACCTGCTCCCGCTGGATCTCGCCCGCCGCGACCAGCTCGCCCAGCGCCTTGCCGATGCTCCGTTCGCTGCGCTGGAAACGGTAGTTCACTGCGGTGTCGATCAGATTAATCCCGCCGCGCAGACTTGCCTTGATCGCCGTTTCGTAAGCGCGATCGGTCTCGTCGTCGGGTTCGCCCAGGTACGTGCCGATTCCGATCGACGAAACCGACACTCCCAGCGCCGGCCGGAAATTTCCCGGCAGCTGCGGAAACCGGCTCGCGTATGCTGCCGTAGCTTCGGCGGTAGCGCGCCCTTTGAGCGTCATGAGGTTTCTCCTGTGGGAGCTAGTCGCAGTGTAAGGACTGATTTTCCTGAAAAGACTTTACTGAAAAAACTGGGGGCTGATCGTCGGTTCGTACAGCGCCTGGATCACGTTGCCGTCCGGATCGCGAATGTAAAATGACACCGAGCCGTCGCGATGGTGCTTGAGCTCGTGCACGATTTCGACGCCGACGCTCTTCGCCCACGCGTACCCTGCTTCGACGTCGGCGATTGTCGGCACGATAAATCCAAGATGGTCAAGGCGCTGCGCGTTGCCCGCCGTTTTTTTACTCTCACCGCGATGGAGCGCGAGATTGTCGCATCCCGAGCTGAGGTACGCGTTGTCCGGGTCGGGCTGCCAGACGATTTTCATCCCGAACACGCGAGCGTAAAAGTCTTTCGCGCGCTCCACGTCGGAAACCTTGAGCGCCAGATGTCGCATGCCGCGATTTTTTATCAACTGTGCACCTCGCGTGTCTTGTAACCCACCACCGCCCAAATCGGATCCGATGGCGGCGTGGTCGCGGCGCTCCGGTCGATGAAATCTATATTCTCAAACGCGCCGCTCTCCATAAAGTAGCCGACGACCAGCTTGCCATGGTCGTAGTCGTCGAGATTCTGCCAGATCGCAACTGCCTTGGTCGGGAACATCCGATTCGAAAACGTCACGACGAACGGCGCGCCCGGCTTGAGCACGCGCGCGACCTCCGCGAACGTCTCGATCGGCCGCGTCATGTATTGCACCGAGACCGTCACCACGGCGCCGTCGAACTCGGCATCGGCAAACGGCGTCCGCGGCGCGCGATTCAGATTGTGAATCACGATCTCAGTCAGCGACGGATTATCTTCCATCTCCGCGCGATTCATCCCGAGTCCGACCACTCGCGACGGCCGCAGATACGCCGGCAGATGCGACCGCCAACTGCTCATCAGATCGAGGATCGTGCCGCCCTGCGGAAGCAGTTGCGCGTAAATCTCACCGACCTTCGCAATCGCACCGTCGTCGATATGCGTGACGAGTCTCGGCACCGAGTAGAATACCTCATCATCGTCGTCATCGATCCGCCTGAAGAAATCTGCTGGAAGTTGTCTCGGCATGAGTGAAATCCTGTTTTGACGCGCTGTTGATGGATTAACTTTATCGTTAAATATCAACTAGTTAAGAGCTATTTTGCTCGAATTTTGTTAGCAACATTGACACGGTTCGAGCGCGTCGCTTAAAGTAAAACACTTTTACATATTGTCGTGCGGAAATCGTTAGTCACTGAAAAAAATGGTCAGACGCGATAAAACCAACTACGTCATCCAGTCCGTCGCACACGCGCTCGACGTCCTCGAACAATTTTTCGGCGATGTCGACGAACTCGGCGTAACTGAACTTTCCAAGCGCCTCAAGCTGCATAAGAACAACGTCTTTCGACTGCTCGCGACGCTCGAAGCGCGCGGTTACATCGAGCAAAACAAAGCGACCGAGAATTATCGCCTCGGCATCAAGTGCCTGCATCTCGGACGCCGTTACATCCATCATATGGGCCTTGTCAGGCAAGCGCGCCCTATTCTCACCGACGTCGCGCGCAAATGCCGCGAAAGCGCTTACGTCGCGATCGTCCGCCGCGAAGGCGTCGTGCCGCTCGAAGCCGCCGAGGCCGAGGATCGCGCCGTGCGTATCACACCGCCCATCGGAATCACGCTCCCGCTTCATTGTACTGCAGCCGGCAAGGCGCATCTCGCCTTCGACGCCGAAGGGCAGCTCAAATCCGCGATGCCCGAGACGCTTAAGCGGTTCACCGATCGCACGATCATCGATCGCGCAACACTGCTAGCGCAGCTCGAGGCAGTCGCGCGCGACGGTTACGCCGTCGACTCAGGCGAGTTCATCGAAGAAGTGTCGTCGGTAGCAGTCCCGATTCGCGACTACACACGCTCGGTAGTCGGCTCCGTAACAGTAGCAGGCCCAACCTATCGCATAGGCCCGGAACGAATCACCGCCGAAATCGCACCAAGCCTCCTGGATGCCGGCCGCGAACTATCCCACCGCCTGGGCTACAACGAATAGATTCACGATTGTATGCGGAACCCACCGTGGGTTCCGCGCCTCCTTGGGCAGGGTGACCCCTGCACCCAATGATAAGCGCGAAATGTCGAGAACGACATTTCGCTCTCAGGTTTGGGGAGAGAGCGCCGATCCTCGCCTCGCGATTGTTCCCCTTCCATCGAGGGCCAGAAAAAAGGGGTTTAGGGGTTAGGTTCCTGAGCATCGACCGCCGCTGCATTTCCCCTCTCCCATTAGCGAGAGGATGAAGGTGAGGTGCCTCGTGCAGCGCGCGATTATTTTTCGCGCGCGATTCAAGTTTCTGCGTCCGTATTCTTTACGCGACCCTTCCTGTCCTTATGTCATTCTAGAGCGAAGCCAAGAATCCCAGCTGGCGGACCTTTGCGCAGCGACGCGGCCATTAGTATCGTTCAATCCGAGCAGGCTGAAGCCGATTGAGTTGCGTTTGCCAGAGGAGGTTCGCGACGCTCGATGGACCATCCAACAATATTGGAGCAATTTCGGCGTGGTGGATCGTACTACGCGAAACAAAGGCCTCCAAGACTCCTAGGTGTAGCGCTACGTATGGGGGCACTCTGGCTATTCGTCCTGCTGGGAATGTACCCGATGTTTGGGGCCGCAATATTCTCTCGTCCGTACTTGATCATTTGGGCTTGTGTGATGGCTCCAGGAACGATCCTGGCGATCGTCGGGATCATCAAACGATGGCGCCGCTACGGTCCTCCGCTTTAGAAACGGTTTCGTTGCTCCGGAACGTCGCCGCGAACCTTTGCACCCTACCCCCGCCATTAGTATGGTTTGACTGACTGGCGGGCCGCTGTTAGAAAATTTGCGTTTGTCGGCTCTATTCCCTGGGCAACTTTGTCCGTTCCAGATCAATCGATGCATGAACCAATGCGTGGAGTTATAAGGCTTTGAAAATCCTGGTCCCAATCAAACGCGTCCCCGATCCCGCCACCACCATCCGCGTGCTCCCCGACGGCAGCGGTATCGCCACCGACAACGTGAAATGGGTCATCAACCCGTTTTGCGAAATCGCCATCGAAGAGGCGCTCCGCATCAAGGAGAAGCAGACCGGCGAGGTCGTCCTCGTCACCGTCGGCCAGTCCACCTGGCAGGAGCAACTCCGCACCGGGCTCGCGATGGGCGCCGATCGCGCAATCCTGGTCAAGACCGACGCCGCGCTCGACTCGCTCGCGATCGCGCGAATCCTCGCGAAAATCGCCGGCGACGAAAAGCCCGACCTCATCATCCTCGGCAAGCAGGCGATTGACGACGACTCGAACCAGGTCGGCCAGATGCTCGCCGAGATGCTCGGATGGCCGCAGGCGACATTCGCATCCAAGGTTGAGATAACCCCCGAGAAGACTTCCGTCGTGCGCGAAGTTGATGGCGGCCTCGAGACGATCGCATTCAAGCTACCCGCCGTCATCACCACCGACCTTCGCCTCAATGAGCCGCGCTATGCGTCGCTGCCCGGCATCATGAAGGCGCGCAAGAAAGAGCTGAAGGAGTTTGCGGCCGACAGCCTCGGCGTCGATCTCACTCCCAAGCTCAAGATAAAAACTCTCGCCGCTCCCCCCAAGCGCCAGGCCGGCCGCAAGGTCGCGTCGGTGCAGGAGCTGGTCGCGGTCCTTCACACCGAAGCCAAAGTTATTTGATTACGACTACTACCATCCCGAACGCGGAGTGAATTGATATGGGTGACGTTCTGATTTTCGCTGAGCATCAAGGGGGACATTTCCCCAAGACCACGCTGACCGCCGTTCACGCGGGCCTCGACCTGGCGAAAAAGCGCGGCGGCAAAGCAATCGCAGTCGTCGCAGGGGATGCGCCTGAGGCCGCCGCTGGCGAGATCGCAAAGTACGGCGTCGCCAAGGTGATCGCACTGGCGCATCCCGCGTTGAAGAACTACCTCGCCGACGCGCACGCGCAAGCGCTTGCCGCACTGGCGAAAAAAGAAAACGCTGAATTTGTGCTCGCGACTGCGACTGCGATTGGCAAGGACCTGTTTCCGCGGCTGGCTGCGCGTCTCGGCGCTCCGATGGCGTCGGAAATCACTTCGATCGGCGACGACCACACCTTCGTGCGTCCGACCTACGCCGGCAACGTGATGGCGACGGTCGAGCTCGACGGTCCGATCAAAGTACTAACGGTGCGCGGGACCGCATTCGACGCCGCCAAGCCGGGCGACGCCGTTGCGCCGGTCGAAAAGCAGGATGCGGAGATCGATGCGGCCGCGCTCAAGATGGAATTCGTGTCGTTCAATGCGACCAAGAGCGATCGCCCGCAGCTCACCGAAGCGCGGATAATCGTTTCGGGCGGCCGCGGCCTCAAGTCGGGCGAAAATTTCAAGACCGTGCTCGAGCCGCTGGTCGACGAGATGGGCGCAGCGATGGGCGCGTCACGCGCCGCGGTCGATGCGGGCTTCGTCCCAAATGATCTGCAAGTCGGGCAGACCGGCAAGGTGGTCGCGCCGGAACTATATATCGCGGTCGGAATCTCAGGCGCGATCCAGCATCTAGCCGGGATGAAGGACTCGAAGGTCATCGTCGCGATCAACAAGGACGAAGAGGCCCCGATTTTCGCAGTCGCCGACTACGGCCTGGTCGCTGATCTCTTCAAAGCAGTCCCCGAAATGGCCGAAGAAATAAAAAAGGTCAAGCATTCGTAGTCCGCCCCCGCGGCAGGAAGTCTTTCGATGTCTGAACTGCAGCACAAATTCGTCAACACCAACGGCATCCGGATGCATTACGTCGAGCAGGGCGCGGGCCCGCTCGTAGTGCTGTGCCACGGATGGCCCGAGTCGTGGTACTCGTGGCGGCATCAGCTTCCCACGCTCGCCGCGGCGGGCTTTCGCGTCGTCGCGCCTGACCAACGCGGCTACGGACAGACCGACGCGCCCCAGCCGATCGAGTCGTACAACATTTTGAATCTGGTCGGCGACATCGTCGGGCTGGTCAACAGCCTCGGCGTCGAGTCTGCAGTCATCGCCGGTCACGATTGGGGTGCGCCAGTAGCGTGGAACTCCGCGATCCTCCGTCCAGACATCTTCCCCGCGATCGCGCTGCTCAGCGTTCCCTATTTTCCGCGCACTCCGATGCGTCCGACTGACGGCATGAAGGCTCTGGCCGGCGATCAGAATTTCTACCAGCTGTATTTCCAGGAGCCGGGTAAGGTCGAGAAGGAACTCGACGCCGATCCGCGACGCTCGATGTCGATGATTCTTTACTCCGCATCAGGCGATGCGCCCCGCGAGGGCGAGTTCTCGTTCCTGTTCCCCAAGACGAAAAAGTTTATCGAGACCGGGATGGTTCCGGACAAGCTGCCGCCATGGCTGACGGAAGCCGACCTGGATTTCTTTGCCGGCGAGTTCAAGCGGGTTGGCTTTCGCGGTGGGATCAACTGGTATCGCAATGCCGATCGCAACTGGGAGCTGACTCCGTTCCTCGACGGCGCAAAGCTGCGCCAGCCCGCGATGTTCGCCGCCGGTGAGCATGACGTTGTCGGCAAAATGATCCCGGGCGGATACGAGTCGGTCGCCGCGTTCATGCCGAATCTGAAAAAGAAAGTGATAATCTCCGGAGCTGGCCACTGGGTACAGCAAGAACGCCCCAAAGAGATCAATCAGGTCCTGATAGAGTTCCTGAAGAGTCTGTAGATCTTGATTGAATGTGAAACCCGCCGTGGGTTTCATTTTTCACTCCTTCCCTGGGCAGGGCTAACCCCTGCACCTTAGTGTTAAGAACGGATGCGCATGGGGCATCTCATGAAACTCTCGATCTTGGCGCTGGTTGCGTGCATTGCGGGATGCGCATCGGCGGCGCGTCGTGAGGCCGTCACCTACTCAGACGCCAGCGTCAGCGGAAAGTATCGGCTCACCTCGACGGTCAAACCGTACGTCAAGTTTGCCGGCGGTCCGAAAATCGGCGAAGGCGAAATCGATTTCGACGGGCAAGGCAATCTGTCAGACCGGCAGATTTTCCTTGGCGAGGCAGGCACTGTCCGGGGCACTTACCGGATTGAGACCGACGGATCCGGTAGAGCGTGGATCGCTACGGCACTCGCTGATGGTACTACGTCAGAGAGTGCGCTCGCCCTTCAGATCCAGAACGATAAGCAGATAAAATTCGTCTCGCAGGGACTACCCCAACATGATGACTGGGTCAGTGTTCAGTCACTGATCGCGCACGACCAGCCGAAAGAGTGACTGAGGTCATGCTTACTCCTGAACAACGCGATGAGTTCCGCGATCTCGGACTGGTTCGGCTCCGCTCGGCTATCGCTCCCGCTGACGTTGACCAGATGTGCGATCTGCTTTGGAGCGCGCTCGCGCGTCATGGAATCTATCGCGAGGCGCCTGAGACCTGGATCTCCGAAAGAGTTACCGGCATCCAGGCTGCTACTCGATCGCAAGCCTTCGCTGCGATGGGTGGCGCGGTTGTCTGTTCTGCGCTCGACGATCTTTTCGGTCCAAGTGTATGGAAGCGTCCTCCACGATGGGGTCAGCCGCTCGTGACCTTTCCTACCGAGCGGAAGTGGGATGTACCGCATTCGTCATGGCATCTCGACGCGAACGCAATGCGGTCGTCGACGAAACTTCCGGGCGTCGTCGTCTTCACCGATCTTGCCTCGGTGCCTGAACGAGGCGGCGGCACCGTGGTGGTGGCGGGATCGCATCGTATCGTCGCGGACTTTGCCGCAGAGTTAGACCCGACGGATGAAGGGCGCTCTGCCGACGTGCGCAGAGCATTGAAGAGCGCCGAACCATGGCTGCGCGGTCTCTGGTCACGCGACGGCGACGTCGATCGCGTGCGACGGTTCATGGTCGAAGGCGGCGTGATCCGCGGTATACCGGTGCGGGTAATAGAGCTGACTGGCGAGCCGGGCGATGTGATCATCTGGCATCCATGGCTTTTCCACGCAGCCGCTTCTAACTCCCTGTCGCATCCACGTCTCATGCTAAGACAACCGATCTACACATCAGAGGCGCTTAGCAACGCAGGCTAAGTCTGCAAGGATCCCAGTCGCATGATCAAAGTAGCTATCCTGGACGACTACGCTAAGGTTGCGCTTCAGTTCGCCGATTGGTCTGTGCTTGACGGCAAGGCGGAACTTATCGTCTTCGACCGTCATCTCACGAAAGAGGAAGCCGCGGTCGCGCTTCAGCCCTTCGACGTCCTATGCACTATTCGCGAGCGCATGAGTCTGCCGCGCAGCCTGATCGAGCGCTTGCCGAATCTCAAGCTGATCACCATCGTCGGCATGTCCCTGCCCAACCTCGACATGGCGGCTGCCACCCAGCACGGCGTGATCGTCTCTCATTCAAACTTCGCGAATCCTCTTTACGCCGGCCTCAACAACGCGACGCCGGAGCTGACCTGGGGCTTGATGATCGCGACCGTGCGGCATATGAGTCTCGAGAACCGCCGGATGCACGACGGCCTGTGGCAGAGCACCGTCGGAGTGAACCTGGCAGGACGCACGCTCGGCCTTCTGGGGCTCGGCAGAATTGGCTCGCGGATGGCTGAATACGCACGCGCCTTCGGTATGCCGGTGATTGCATGGAGTCAGAACCTTACTGACGATAAGGCGATCGCGGGCGGAGCGAAGCGCGTCGAGAAGGACGATTTGTTCCGCTTCGCTGACATCGTATCGATTCATGTGCGGCTCAGCGATCGCACTCGCGGCCTCGTGACGGCGCGCGAACTCGCTCTGATGAAGCGCGACGCATACCTTATCAACACCTCGCGCGGGCCAATCGTGGTCGAGGCCGACCTGGTAGCGGCGCTGCGCGAAGGGCGAATCGCGGGTGCCGGACTCGACGTCTTTGATGAAGAACCTCCCCCACCCAGCCATCCGTTTCGAACGATGGACAACGTCACCGTCACGCCGCATCTGGGTTACGTCACGCGCGAGGGCCTGACCGCATTTTATGTCGATACGCTAGAGGCAGTGCTGGCATTCGCAAACGGAACGCCGATACGAGTCGCGAATCCCGACGCACTCGCGCATCGACACCATTGAGAGCAAATCAGTTGATTCTTCTCCCTTTCCCGGATATTTTCTGATCTTCCCCAAAGGAGACCTCAAGGCGTGCGGAAGTAACTACTCCATTCGTTCGTGTCTTCGGACAACCGCTTGCGCGGCGATTCTTCGCGCGCGGCATTTTCGTGGAGCAGTTACTATGTTTGTGCGACTCTCGGGTCTCTCTTTTTCATATACCGATTCCGTTTCCACTCTGAGCGACGTGACGCTCACGCTCGCCACTGGATGGACGGGAGTCGTCGGGCCCAACGGCGCCGGCAAGACCACGCTGCTGCGGCTTATCGCGGGGGAGCTCGAACCGACCGCGGGTCGAGTCCACCTCGATCCGCCAAGCGCTGTGATTCGATCGTGTGCGCAAACCGTCGAGGCGCTGACGCCGGAGATTGCGGCGTTTGCATGCGCGACCGATGGCGTCGCGAGAAGAATTCATGGCGAGTTGCGCCTCGATCCGGCGGCTCTCGTGCGATGGCCTACGTTGTCGCCCGGTGAGCGCAAGCGATGGCAGGTCGGGGCTGCGCTCGGCGCCGAGCCTGCCGTGCTGATGCTCGACGAGCCGACCGACCATCTTGATGTCGAGGCGCGCGAACTGTTGATCGCGGGCCTCGAGCGGTTTCGCGGCGTCGGAATCGTCGTCTCGCACGATCGCACTTTGCTCGATCGAATCACGGGCTACACGATACGCGTGAACGACGGCGCGGCGCGCATCTGGCGCGGCAGCTACTCCGACGCGAAGCTTGCGTGGGAAGCCGAGGAGCGTGAGCGTCACGCGGAATACGAACGGCTCAAACGTCAGCGGGAGAATCTCGCGCGGCGGCTCGCCGACAAACGGCGCCTGGCAATGTCGGCAGAAGCGGAAGCAAATGCCGGCACGCGCAAGCGCATGAAGTTCCGGGGCGATCACGACGCGACCAGCATGTTTGCAAAGGGCAAGGCCCGGATGGCGTCCGAGAGGATCTCGCGCGACGCGGCTGTGTTGCGCGCAAGTGTCGATCGTGTTTCGGACAAGATAGGCGAATACAAGTTTCGCAAGACGAAGGGACGCTCGATCTTTGTCGATTACGTGCCCGCACCGGCAGCCAAGGTTTTCACGCTCGACGAGTCCGCGATATCGGCCGGTCACGCGCGGCTGCTCGACGACATCCATCTCGCGGTGCTGCGCGATGCGAAAATTCGCGTTGCCGGCCCCAACGGGATCGGCAAGAGCACCCTGCTCGCCGCGATGCTGCGAGGAGCGCATATCGCGCACGAGCGAATCCTGTATCTGCCGCAGGAACTCACCGCGCACAACGGTATCGGGATGCTCGACAAGGTCCGCGAGCTCAAGGCCGGCGAACGCGGCCGCGTGCTGACCCTGGTCGCGGCGCTCGGCGTCGATCCGGACAGGCTGCTCGAGTCGGCGGCGCCCTCGCCCGGCGAGGCGCGCAAGCTCGCGATGGCGTACGGGCTGGGACGCCAGGTGTGGGCGATGGTCCTCGACGAGCCCACCAACCATCTGGACATGCCGGCGATCGAGCGGCTCGAGGAAGCGCTCGTCGAGTATCCGGGCGCGATGGTGATCGTGACGCATGACGACGCCCTCGCGCGAAGATGCACGACGGTCGAGTGGCGCTTGGACGGTGGGCGGGTTGAGGTTAGATGAGAGGGTCCAGAGCGGAGTCAGGCGATGATGCCGTTGGTGCGCAGACGCTCGAGGTCATCCACCGAGTAGCCGTGTGCTGCGAGGATTTCGTCAGTGTGCTCGCCGACCAGCGGCGGGCGCGTGATTTTGCCCGGCGTCGATTCCAGCTTCGCAGCCAGCCCCGTCGTCAGGTACTCGCCTAGTTCCGGATGCGGCAGCCTTAGCAGCATCTCGCGGGCCGCCGTTTGCGGATGCTTGAACATTTCCTCGATGGTGAGAATGGGACCCGACGGAATGCCTTCGCGATTCAGCTGTTGAATCCAATGCTCGGCAGGTTGATTCGCGATCGCGCGATTTATTTCCTCGGTCAGCGCCGCGCGATTCTTCACCCGGCGGCCGCTGCTCCTGAATCGGTCGTCGGTGGCGAGTTCCGGCCGGCCGATCACGCCGACAAATTTTTTCCACATCGCTTCGTTGCCGCATGCGATGTTGAACGGCCGGTCTGACGCTTTGAAGACGCCGTGCGGCGACGACAGCGGATGATGGTTGCCGGCAGGCGCGGGTGTCTTGCCGGTTTCGAAATAAATTCCCGCCGACCAGGTCAGGATGCTGACAATCGACTCGAGCAGCGAGGTCTCGACGCGCTGGCCGCGGCCGTCGCGATGGCGCGCTTCGAGTGCCAGCAGAATTCCCTGCGCCGAGAAAATTCCGCCGAGCAAATCGCAAATGGCTATGCCGACGCGCGTCGGCCCGCTCTCGACGGTGCCGGTCACGCTCATCAGACCGGACATCCCCTGCGCGATTTGATCGAAGCCGGGGAAATCGCGCAGCGGGCCGCTCGAGCCGAAGCCCGAGATCGAACACGTGATGATGCGCGGATTGCGCGGCGCGAGCGCTTCATAGTCGAGGCCGAGCGCCTTCATTACGCCGGGGCGGAAATTATCGACCAGCACGTCGGCGGCGTCGATCAGGCGCGTCAGGACTTCGTGGCCTTCGGGTTTCTTGATGTTGAGGCGGATGCTTTTTTTGGATCGATTGGCGGAAAGAAAAAAGTAGCTGTCCGGCTTCTTCCCATCGCTGCTATCGCCCAGCTCGCCTCGCGGATTTTCGACCGGCTCGATCTTCAGAATCTCCGCACCGTAGTCGCCGAGTATTTGCGTGCAGAACGGACCGGCCAGGTACCGAGTAAGATCGACAACTTTTATCCCTGCCAGCGGAGGCGGCTGTTGCGGTTGAGGCATGACCGACACGTTACTAGGGTCGCAGGAAATTGCTCAAGTCAGATAGGCGTTTTTCCGAGCGAAGCCTCGGCCCGGACCTCTCCACCTATGCCGTCGAAACCTGCGCAGCGGCGCTACGTCTAAGAGGCAAGAGTGTCTGGAAACATATGAATGACAGGATGATAATTGAGCACCGCCGATGAAATTCTCGAAGAATAGCGCCTGGATGCTCGCGATTGGCGGGCTGGTGGTCGTGGCGAGCTGGTATTTCCTCACCGGCAGTACCACCGCGCCGAGAATAGTCACCGCCAAGGTCACCGAAGGGCCGATCGTGCGCTCCGTCACTGCCACTGGAACGGTGAATCCGGTCATCACGGTGCAGGTCGGCACGTATGTGTCGGGGCCGATCACCGCGATTTATGCCGACTACAACGCGCCCGTAAAGAAGGGGCAATCGATTGCGAAAATCGATCCGCGCCCGTACCAGGTGACGGTCGATATCGCGCATGCGACGCTGGCGAACTCTATCGCGCAACTGGGCAAGGACAGCGCCGACCTCGACTACAAGAAGGTCACCTACGAGCGCAACCTGGCGCTGTTCAAGGCCGACGCCGTCTCGAAGGATACCGTCGATTCTGCGTACAGCGCGTGGCAGATGGACGTCGCGCAGGTCAAGCTCGACCGCGCAAATATCCAGCAGCAGACGGCCAACGTCGCGGCGGCCGAGGTCAATCTGAACTACACCAATATCGTGTCGCCGGTTGACGGCACGGTTGTCTCGCGCAACGTCGACGTCGGGCAGACGGTCGCGGCAAGCTTTCAGACTCCGACACTTTTTCTGATCGCGCAGGACCTGACCAAGATGCAGGTCGACTCCAACATCAGCGAGTCGGATATCGGCTACGTCAAGGCCGGACAGAAGGCGACGTTTCGAGTCGACGCGTTTCCTGACCGCGATTTCGAGGGCACCGTCGCGCAGGTTCGCCAGGCGCCTATCACCGTCCAGAACGTGGTGACCTACGACGTCGTGGTGAGTGTCGAGAATCCCGAGCTGTTGCTCAAGCCCGGCATGACGGCAAATGTGAACGTCGTCACTGCCTCGCGCGACAAGGCCGTGCGCGTGCCAATCGACGCGCTGCGGTTCGCGCCACCGGGACAGCCGCCTGCAGATTCTGCCGCGATCGATGGAACGTCGGGGCGTCAGACGCGAGTCTGGGTGCTTGCGAGCCGGAAAGTCACGCCGGTGCCGATCACGACTGGACTCAGCGACGGAACCTGGGTCGAAGTCGCGCAGGGCGACGTGCAACCGGGCGATCGTGTGGTGACGGACGAAGTTCGCAGCGCCACGGCGCATGGCACCGGGTCGCACAGCGGCGCCGGCGGCAGCCCCATGACCGGCATGATGCACATGCCCCACTAGTCGGGCGGTGATCCGATCGATGAACACCGTGATTGAACTGGCCGATCTGACCAAGACCTACGTGCTTGGCGAGGTCGAGGTTCACGCTCTTCGCGGCGTCAACCTGACGATCGAGCGCGGTGAGTTCGTCGCGGTGATGGGCGCGTCGGGATCGGGCAAATCGACGCTGATGAACATGCTCGGATGCCTGGATCGTCCGACAAGCGGAAGCTACGTCCTGGAGAACGAGGACGTCGCGCAACTGGACGAGTCGGAGTTGGCGACGATCCGCAGCCGTCGAATTGGATTCGTCTTTCAGAATTTCAATTTGCTGTCGCGAACCTCGGCGCTCGAGAACGTCGAGCTACCGCTCTTCTACTCTGCCTGGACCGCCGACGCTGAGAATCGTGCGGGCGACCTGGTGAAGCTGGTGGGACTCGCGGGCCGCGAGCAGAGTCATCCGAATCAGCTCTCGGGCGGGCAGCAACAACGCGTCGCGATCGCACGCGCGCTGGTCAATCGCCCGTCGATCCTGCTCGCCGACGAGCCGACCGGAAATCTCGACTCGACCAACTCGGCCGAGATAATGGCCGTGCTCACCGACCTCAATCGCAAGCAGGGAATCACGGTGATCGTGGTCACGCACGACGCCGACGTCGCAGCCTACGCCGACCGGGTCGTCACCTTTCGCGACGGCGTGATTATCTCGGACACCCGAAAAGACGGGGCAGGCGCGCGCGGCGAAGCGGCAGGCAAATTGGCGGCAGCGCCATCGCCCAAGCAGGCGGCGTCGCTCCTCGATGAAGCGTGGACATTCGCGAGCATGGCTGTCGTCGCGGCGGGGCGCGCGATCAAGCGCAACAAGCTGCGCGCTGCGCTCACGATGCTGGGTATTTTTATCGGCGTCGCCGCGGTGATCACGATGGTCGCGGTGGGCGACGGCGCTCGCTCATCAGTAGAGGCGCAGATCAACAGCCTCGGCACCAACCTGCTGGTAGTGCTGCCGGGCGCGACTACGGCCAACGGTGTCCGCGCTGGCCTCGGCAGCAACTCGACGCTCACGGTTGGCGATGCGCAGGCGATCGCGCATACCGGAGGTCCGGTCGCGCTGGTGACGTATATGGATCGTCAGGTGGCGCAGGTCGTCTCGGGAAATCGCAACTGGAGCACGAACATCCAGGGCACGACCTCGAACTATTTTGCGATCCGCGACTGGCCGCCGTCGATCGGACGCATCTTCACCGACTCCGAAGAAAAAGCGGGCGCGGCAGTGTGCCTGCTCGGTCAGACTGTGGTGAACAATCTTTTCGGCGAGGGACAGAATCCGGTGGGCACGACGATTCGCGTCAAAAATTTCCCGATGAAAGTAATCGGCGTGCTCTCGGTCAAGGGACAATCGAGTTACGGGCAGGACCAGGACGACGTCGTGATCGTCCCGTTCAACACTGCCGAGCGCAAAGTGCTGGGAGTGTCGTCCCCGTCAGCGCAATCGTCGCCCGCAGCGGCAGCGACGGCGAGCGCGTCCAATCCTTACGCGTCAGTGCCGACAACCAATTCGATTTACAGCTCGAGCACCGAAGCAGCGAGCCCGTTCGGCAGCGCGCCGAAAATCACCGGCGTCGTGAACACTATGTACATCAAGGCGAGCAGCTCGGAACAAGTTGACAACGCGGTGACGCAAATCACGCATACGCTGCACGAGCGGCATCATATCCAGGCGAAACAGGACGACGACTTCACCGTGCGCAATCTCAGCGAGATAGCGGCGGCCTCAGAGAGCGCCACCCGCGTGATGACCTTGCTGCTCGCGGCGGTGGCGTCGATCTCACTCCTGGTCGGCGGAATTGGGATCATGAATATCATGCTCGTGTCGGTGACGGAGCGGACGCGCGAGATTGGAATCCGCATGGCGATCGGCGCGCGACGAATTCATATCATGCTGCAGTTCCTGGTAGAGGCGATGATGTTGTCGTTGATGGGCGGGTTCGCGGGGATTGTGCTGGGCATCCTGGTGTCGAAGCTTATCTCGGCGCTGGCGGGTTGGCCGACGCTCGTTTCGCCAGTGGCAGTGGTCGGCGGTTTCGTTTTTTCGGCGGCAGTGGGAGTTTTCTTTGGCTACTACCCGGCGCGCAAAGCTAGCCTGCTCCATCCGATCGATGCTCTACGCTACGAATAGCTATCCTCGTCAGCTTTCGGCTTTGCCGAGTCCTACATTTCCGACGCAAAATCAGACACTTAGGACATTAATGTTGGCAATCCAATAAATTAGAAGAACTTATCTTCACTGACTCAAGGTGAAGATAAAGTTATCATTTTCAGTTGTCTCATCCGCAGCCGTGTGATGCGCTGGTTAAACTAATTCTGTCAGGGCTGCCTTTTCGCAGTCGCCAGGAGGTTTCCCCAGAAATGTTTTTTCGTTGTACCCGCACCGCATGGAAATTAGCGGGGGTCGGCGCGCTCGTGATGAGCGTGGGTCTGTTCGCCGCCACCGCCCGGGCTGGAGTTAAGCCCGGAGAAGTAATCACCCCGCAGAACGCGTCAGAGGTCAAAGACCTCGTGTCGCCGGGCGTCTACTACATGGTGACGCACGGAATGCAGATGGACATCGTGCCCACCGAGCGCGTCGACTGGCCGCCTCCGTACAAGGACGCGACCGAGAAGTACTCGTCGCAGGTCCGCCTGACAGACGACCATCGTTCGCTGATTGGCTACGTCGCTGGCCAGCCGTTCCCGCTGATCGATACCAACGACCCTCAAGTCGGCACCAAGATTATGTGGAACAACGTGTTCCGCCCGATCAGCACCGACGACTACGACCTGCGATTTTTCGATTGCCAGATCGAATACGTAAATCCGGGCCATGATCAGAAGATCATCAACGACATCCAGGTCGGCCACTACGCCGGTTACGATTTGGTCGGCCGCACCGAAGTCGAGCCGCTGCCGGTGGATCCCGACTTCAAGAAGACCGGCCGCCTGTGGCTGTTCGGGCTGTATCCCCTGCTCGCGCCGCAGGAAGCTCGCGGCCAGGGCCTGATTCGGTTTCGTTACGCGTCGCCCAAGCAGGGTGACGACACCTGGGATTGGAATCCTGGCAGTCGCCGGGTCCGCCGCTTGAATGAGTCACTGAACAGCAGCGCGACCGGAGCGCAGACCTTCGATCCCGATCACTATTCGGGTTTCAATCCCAAGACCGAGTACTACAACTACAAGTTCCTCGGCGAGAAAGAGATGCTCGCGGTCGTTCATGCCAAGCATTCACCCGAAGTAACTTGCACCACCGACGGCGGCGCATCAGCATGTCCCGAGGATTGGGAGATGCGTCATATGTACATCGTGCAGGCGACTCCCAATGGCGCCGTCGGCCAGGCCGGCAACGTGCTCGATAAAAACACCGTCGTGTACATGGACTCCGAAGTTTGGTTCGAGCCGTACGTCGATGGATACGACCAGAAAGGCGCGCTCTGGCGCACCAATATCTTCTGGGCAGCGTATCGCGACCGCCCGGTGCCCGACGCGAAGGTGGCAATCTACCCGTTCAAGCGCGAGTTCATCGTGGGTTCGGCCCGCTATGACGTGCAGTCGGGTTTCGCCACGATGTGTTATCTGCCCGGCCAGAACACACCCGAACGCGAATGCTGGTACATCAATATGGGCGCGGTGGACAAGAGCTTCTTCACCACCGACTCGATGGTGAAGGCGGCTCCGTAAGCCATTTAGTCCGATAAATCAGGGACTTATGCCCCTCTGACCGATCGACGGGGCGATGCAGCACAAAAGCTGCGTCGCCCCGCGTCTTTCCGGCCCCCCAAATAGAAGGAACATTCTGCTGATGCCGGGGGTTACACACTTGACTCCCGAAAATCTAGCGACCCAAAATCGGAGTGCTTAAAGATGTTAAGGGACAGGAGGTCCAAGTAATGGTCAGGAATGCTTTGGGGAAGACGTTGCTGAGCGTCGGGACATTGACGCTCGGGCTTTGTCTCATCGTGGCATCAGCTAACGCCACAGTGAAGGCAGGCGACGTCATAACGCCAGAAAACGCGGCGCAGGTCAAAGACCTCGTGTCGCCCGGTGTCTTCTACTCAGTCACTCATGGAATGCGGATGAACGTCGTCCCGACCGAGCGGGTCGATTGGCCGCCGCCGTACAAAGATGCAACGGAAAAGTATTCGTCGCAGGTCCGGTTGACCAACGATCATCGCAGCATGATCGGCTACGTCGCGGGACAGCCGTTTCCGTTGATCGATTCAAATGATCCCTATGTGGGGACGAAAATCATCTGGAACAACGTGTTCCGGCCCATCTCGAGTGATGACTACGATCTGCGCTTCTACGATTGCCAGAGCGAGTACGTTCGCCCGGGGCAGGAGCAGCGCGTGATCGACGACATCGAGGTCGGTCACTACGCCGGATACAACCTGGTCGGACGCACCGAGGTCGAGCCGCTGCCGGTCGATCCGGACTTCAAGCAATCGGGACGCCTCTGGTTGTTCGGTCTCTATCCCGTGCTTGCCCCGCAGGAAGCGCGCGGCCAGGGACTTATCCGCTATCGATACGCCGATCCCAAGCGCGGCGACGACAGCTGGGACTGGACTCCAGGCACCCGTCGCGTGCGGCGCCTGAACGAGTCGATTCTCTCCAGCGCCACCGGTGCGCAGAGCTACGATCCTGACCACTATTCAGGCTTCAATCCCAAGACCGAGCAGTACGACTATAAGTTCCTGGGCGAGAAGCAGATGCTGGCGAGCGTGCACGCGCAGCATTCTCCCGAAGTGACTTGCCCTTACGATGGCGGCGCGACCGCGTGCCCCGAGGCGTGGGAACTGCGGCACATGTACATCGTCGAGGCGACGCCGCGGCGCGATGCGAACAATCCGAGCGCGCTCGACAAGCAGACCGACATCTACCTCGACGGCGAAGTGTGGTTCGAGCCGTACATCGACACTTACGATCAGAAGGGTCATCTGTGGCGCACGCACATCTACTGGCTGGCCTATCGTGACCGCCCGGTGCCCGATGCGCGCGTCGCGATCTACCCGTTCAAGCGGGAGTTCGTAGTCGGTGCGGCGTCGATCGATACGCAGGGCAACTTCTCGACGATGTGTTACCTGCCCGGACAGCACACGCCCGAGCGCGAATGCTGGTACATCAACATGGGCGCCGTCGACAAGGATTTCTGCACGGTGAAAGCGATGGTGGCCGCAGCTCCTTAAGCACACGCTTAAAGAGCCTGATTGATTGCTGAAAGGCGCGGAGCAAAACGGCAACCCCGTGGCGCTCCGCGCCTTTGTTTTTCCGTTATCAACAGGATGCGAATTCAAATCGTTTACATTCATAGGATCACGGAATATATTTCCGCTCAATCGCGCGACTAGGCGCGACTTCAAAAAGGTCCCGTGTCCGATGCCGGCGCGGAGGCGCCTCGCAGGTCCATCGAGTCGCTCTGCGCCGGCAACTTTCTTCGCCCTGTTGAAGTATCCTTCCTCCTGAACTCGTGAGCGAGAGCGCGTCCGTGCGATTTCGCGATTTCTCTTTAATACTGGGTGCAGGGGTCACCCCTGCCGCCCGCCGCGCAGGCGTCTTTGCATCTTTTGCGTCCGCGCGTTGACAGCGCCCGCTGTCCTCCCCCACAATCGGCGCAACTTCAGTCATGGCATTGGCGGGATTCAAAATTATCGACGCGGACGGCCACATCACCGAGCCCGCGTCGCTCTACTCGACGCACATCGATCCAAAATTCCGCGCGGCCGCCGACGCACTTCTTTCTCGAGTGGGTGCCGGCAATCTCGGGATCGTTCCGGCACTTTACCCGAAGTGGAGATCAGCTGAACGTCCGCTGGGAGAGGCGAACGAAGTACCCGGCCTGGGCAAATTGCCGTCGGGCCGCAATCATCCACTGGCTTCGCCCGCAGGCGGCTATGATCCGGCCGAGCGCATCCGCGATATGGACAAGGAGGGTATCGACGTCGCCGTTTGTTTCGCGACCGTCGCGACTTCAGTATGCGCCGCGAGCGATCCCGCGATGGAGGCCGCACTCGCGCGCGCTTACAACAGATGGGTCGGCGAGTATTGCAGCGCGTTCCCGGCGCGAATCAAAGCCGTCGGAATCGTTCCGCAGCGCGAGACGGATCGATGCGCCGCGGAGGTCGCGTACCTGGCGCGCGAGCCGTGGGCCGTCGGCATCATGACCTTCGGCAATCTCGACGGGATGCTGCCCGACCATCCGTACTTCGATCCACTCTATCGGAGCGCGCAGGACGCCGACTTGCCGATCTGCTTTCACGGCGGCACTGATCGTCCGCCGTTCGCGCCCGGCCGCGAGGATGTCGGCAACAACAAGTTCATGATGCATCTGACCGGGCACGTCTGGCATCAGATGCGAGTGATGGCGGCGGCGGTCGGCGGCGGCTTGTTCGAGCGCTATCCGAAGCTCAGGCTGGGGTTTTTCGAGGGCGGAATCTCGTGGGTGCCATGGTGGGCCGAGCGGATGGACGGACACTACAAGCACTTCGCGCGTCACACGCCGCATCTGACGCGCAAGCCGTCGGAGCACATGCGCGGAGAGAGATGCTTCTTTACGTTCGACCCCGACGAGGCGATGCTGCCCGAAGCGATGCGCCTGGTCGGCGTGCCGCGCCTGATGTGGGCGTCGGACTATCCCCATTTCGACGCCGAATTTCCCGACGCCGCCGAGCTGGTAGTGAACAATCCGCGACTGTCCGACGATGAGAAGCGTGCGATCCTCGCCGACAACGCGCTGCGCTTCTTCGGGCGCATTCCCGCGTAGCCGAGTCAGACCTTGAAGCGGATGTGAATCATGTCGCCGTCGCGCATCACGTAGTCGCGGCCTTCGAGTCTCAGCTTTCCCGCCTCTTTGACCTTCGCGTCGGATTTGTGGACGAAGAAATCCTCGTAGCTGACAACTTCTGCGCGGATGAAACCGCGCGCGATGTCAGTGTGGATGACGCCGGCCGCGTCGAGCGCCGACTCGCCGCGGCGGAGCGACCATGCATGCGCCTCGGGCTCGCCGGCGGTGTAGAAAGTGATTAGTCCGAGGTGATTGTAGAGCGCGCCGATCAGCCGATCGCGCGCGGGAGCGTCCAGGCCGGCATCCTTCAACATTTCCTTCTGGCCGGCCTCGTCGAGCTCCCACAATTCTGACTCGAACGCCGCCGCGAGCCTGAACACCTCGAGTCCATGCGCGCGAACGGCGGCGTGCTCGGCGTCGGTCACGTCGGCGGCGGCGCGTTCCATTTCGCAGTTGACGGTGACCAGCGCGGGCTTTCGCGACAGAAACCCGAAACTCGAAAATGCCTGTGTCTCCTGCGCAGTCAGCTCGAGCAGTCTCAGCGCTTTGCCTTCGCCGAGCCACGCGATCACTCTTTCAAGCGCCGCGCGCTCGAAGTCGCTGCCCTTCTCCTTCTTCAGCCGCTCGAGGCGGCGCTCGGCCTGGTCGAAGTCGGCGAATATCAACTCGCCCTCGATACCCTTGAGCGTCGCGACCAGGTCTTTCTCCATGCCGCCGAATTGCGGAATGACGATCAGCAGCGCGTCCATGTCGCGCACGAGTGGCAGCAGACTCGGATCGAGCGCGGCGCCCTCTTTCTGCTCCTTCGGATTTGGCGCGAAATCGAGGAGCGTGAGCTCGACCGGGACCTTTTTTTTCGAGCCGTATGCCGATTCAAGAAAATCGAGACGCGGATCCGCGACCTTGATTTGTCCCGGGCGCGCACGATTGCGCCCCTCGGCCGTGCCGGGAATCGGCGCGAGCCCGGTCAGCGCGTGAAATACGGTCGATTTACCAGCGCCGCGTGCGCCGATGATTCCGGTCTTCAAACTAGTCCCACCTCGATCTTTGAAATTCTACACGACAGCGATCGGAGAGTAAGCCCTCACCGATTGGTGCAGGTCAGAATTTCAGAATCGCTCCGGCGCGGCGAGACTGTCTTTCGGCCGGTAAGAAAACAGGACGGCCGCGAGTTTTACCTCGCGGCCGTCCGTTGTTCCCTCAGCTACAGGATCAGAACGCGACTACGACATTCGGCAGGAAGGTGCATCCATCCATAAGCACGCGGACGACTTTCTTCATGGTCTTCTTGCCGACCTTGATCTCGACCTTGACCCGATACTCACCATCCTTGAGCTGTATTGGATTGGTGATACCGCCAAATTCCGCATTGAACATGAACGATGGGCATGGCGGCGTGCCGGTTACTGACTGCAATGCCGCGTTCTTGATGGTCTGATGCGTGAAGAAGTTTCCATTCGGCTGTTCCGGTCCAAACGCGCTCTGCAGGTCGATTCGCTTCACGTTGGACACCGGAACGCCGCCGTTAGTTACCAGCACGCGCAAACCGCGAGCCACGGCCTCGCCGCAGAACGGCACCGAGACCGTGGTGAGGGTGTGAAGAATCGGATCGTTCTCGAACTCCACGTCCACTGTGCCGGTACTCGTGCGAGCCCGGGCAAATGGCTCGAAGATTACGTCAAGGTCTCCGCCTCCAAGCTGTTGGCCCGCTCCGAGATTTAACGGCAGGCCCGGAACTCCGGTGAGCGAATAGTCGGCCGGCGTAGCCGACAGATTATTCAGCGTCACCGAGGCGATACTGACCGGGCACGAACCGGAATTGACGACCGGAACACCCAGCGTCGCAGGACAAGCAGCATCCTGCTGAATCACCGTCGGCGGGAAGGTAAGTCCCTTCGAGAAGGTCAACTGCGTGGGACCCGTCGGCGTTGTAGCGACGAGAGGCAGGAATTCCATCGGATTGACCGGATCGTCCGTGGCTACCTCCAGCGTGCACGCCTTTAGCCCGGCGGAAGTCGGAGTGAACTGCACCGTCAGGTCGACGCCCGAGTCGGGACTGATTAGCACCGGGAAGGTGGGCGGATTGACAAGTGTGAAATCCGCACACGTCGGGAATGCATTTGATTAGATACTTATTTTCCCCACTCCGGCTCCTTGGTCAGCTAAAGACGCGCAACAAGCTACGGCGTCTTCTCGCCAGGTCTGGCCGGTCTCGCGTAGTTAGTGGTATCTGGCGGATAGTTTCTCCGCGACAGCAGAGGGGATAAAAAAGTGTTTCAAAGATCCACTCCGGCTCCTTGGTCAGCTAAAGACGCGCAACAAGCTACGGCGTCTTCTCGCCAGGTCTGGCCGGTCTCGCGTAGTTAGTGGTATCTGGCGGATAGTTTCTCCCCGACAGCAGAGGGGATCGCAAATCCAGCTTCGTGACTCCTGGTGTAGGCGCCGGAGCACTAACAACCGGCGCGGCGGCGACGGGCGCCTCACCGCTCGATGATGCGCTCGGATCGGTTCCCTTGCTCGAGTCGCCGGGATTGCCCGCGCACGACAGAATCGCGGACGTCGCCAGGATCGATGTGGTTGATGCGATAAGGACCAACCTCGCACGATGCGTTGTCGATGCGTCCCGCCGCTTTAGCATCGCTTCACGCTACGCAATCGCTCGCAGACACAGTCGCCTGTGCTGAAGCCTATTGGCCAGCGACACGAATCGAATTTTCATAACCCCTCCCAGGGCTCACAAACGAACTATCGCGAAACGATCCTTCGTTCCCGAACACTCACGCGGCTCGTCGTGGCGTTCTCCAAGCAAGACGATGCAATAGACGATGCCAAATCGGTCTGCTTGGGCAGATACATTCACCCTCGCGCGAGACTAAGTCAAATTTTTCGGCGATTTGCAGTCAGTCAAATAAAAACCATCAGACACAGAGTTTCCGGTCGTAGATTGGATTGGCGAATTGAAACGTTAAAAGAATAACTAACGCGAAGTTGACTTCGGTGATTTTTTAACCATCGTTGTGCTACACGCGGAACTAGTATCGGAAAGATCAAGCGCCATCCTTGATATTTGTGCGCGAGTGCGGGAGATCGTGACATGCCCAAGGCCCCTGCGGACTACCAGATAAGGTACCCAATTGATTTCGGCGATATCGATCCGTCGGTTCGCCAACGGCCGGTTCAGCTCTACGCTGCGGACTTCGGCAAATCGCGCGGCATTCTTTACATGCCGGCGAAAGGCAAGCCGCGCACCGTGGTGATCATGGCGCATCCGCGCGCTGACTTCAGCACGCACTATTCCATTCCGTTCTGGATCGACGCCGGCTTTGCCGCGTTCGGTTTCAACACGCGCTACCTGAACAACGACGCGATGATGCTCCACGAAAATCTCCTGCTCGATCTCGCGGCCGGAATTCGATTCCTGCGCGAAGAGGAAGGCTTCGAGAAAATCGTGATGCTAGGAAATTCCGGCGGCGGCTCGCTGTTCGCCTACTACGACGCTCAAGCGCGCACGCCCGCCGGTCACCGCGTGATAGCGCCGCCCGGCGGCGGTCCACCTGATCTGAACAAGTTCGATCTGCCAACTGCCGACGGATATGTCGCGCTCGCCGCGCATCCGGGACAGGGGATGGTCCTGATGTCGTGCCTGGACGCGGCGGTCGTCGATGAGTCCGATCCTCTGGCAAGCGATCCATCGCTCGATATGTACGACGAGCGCAACGGCTTCAAGACGCCGCCGGCGGAGAGCCGCTACTCGAAGGACTTCGTCGAGCGATATCGCGCGGCGCAAAACGCGCGATGTGCACGAATCGACGCGATCGCGCGGCGCCATATCGCGGAAGCGAACTACGGCCGCGCTGCGATGCGCGCGCCGGACTTCGCGGCGTCGAGCGCCGACAATCGTAATCACGTGGCGCGGCGAGCGATGGCGCCGCGCTACATGATCGTTTATCGCACGCAGGCGAACCTCAACTATCTCGATCTTTCGATCGATGCGTCTGAGCGCGCCGTCGGATCGATCATCTCGCCGCGGCCCGACCTCGCCAACTACTCGCCGTTCGGCCTGGGTCGAATCGTAACGCCTGACGCGTGGCTATCGACCTGGTCGGGGCTGTCGTCGCTGGCGAAAATGGCGTCCAATCTGCCCAAGGTGACAGTGCCTACGCTGGTGGTCGGCGCGAACGGCGATCAGGACATTTTTATTTCCGATGTGCACGGCGAATTCGAAGCGTCGGGGGCGAGCGACAAGACGCTCGCCTTCATCGAAGGCGCGGATCACTTCATGCGCACCGGCGGCACCAAGGCGCATCTCGGTGATCCGCGCCCGCGCCTGATGAAGGTGCTCACGCAATGGACGCGCGATCGTTTCGCCGCGAGTTAGACGATCGCGTTCAGGAGGGCTCGCGATGGCAAAGCATCCGATACGATTTGGAATTCAAACCGGTCAGCAACTCGTCGAATGGAAAGACCTGAAAGAGCTGTGGCACAACGCCGACAGTTGGGGTTACGACTCGCTGTGGACCTACGATCACTTCTATCCAATCTTCGTTCCTGACCCGACGGGTCCGTGCCTCGAAGGATGGACGACGCTCACCGCGCTGAGCCAGCAGACAAAACGCGCGCGAATCGGAGCGCTCGTGAACGGCAACACTTATCGCAACCCATGCATCACGGCGAAAATGGCGGCGACGCTCGACCATGTCAGCGATGGCCGCCTCAACCTGGGGATTGGCGCGGGATGGTTTGAGCTCGAGCATCGCAGTTTCGGCATCGACTTCAAGACGATCCCCGGACGGCTGCAGGCGCTCGACGAGTCAATCCAGATTATCAAGGGGATGTTCGGGCAGGAGAAAACCACTCTGCACGGGCGCCACTACAACGTGACCGACGCGGTCTGCAATCCGCGGCCTATCCAGAAGCCTCATCCGCCGATAATGATCGGAGGCCAGGGCGAGAAGGTGCTCCTCAAAATCGTCGCCAAGCATGCCGATATGTGGAACGTGCCGAATGCGAGCGCGGAGCGATACGCGGGACTGCTGAAGGTGATCGAGAGGCATGGCGATACGGTGGGTCGGGACACCGATCAAATTGAAAAGACGATCATGATGGGCCTCTCCTATCGCGCGCCGGCGGAGCGCGAGAAGGCCGCGCTCAGCAGGATCACGGCGATTTCGGGCATGCCGCCTGAGCAGGCTCGCCGCCAGATGATGATCGGCTCGCGTGAAGAATGCCTGGAGACGATCGATCGCTACATGAAAGTGGGAGTGACGCACTTCATCTTCACGTTGCCGCGGCCGTTCTATCCAGACGAAGTTCAGCGTTTTGCTGAAGAGGTGATTCCCGCGGTCCGCTCGAACTAGCGCGCGGTAATCACAACGCAGTCGGCGACGTTTGCATGGCGAACTTCGAATGGCGCCGCGATTGCCGCGAACGCACCAGAGTCGAGATCGCGTTCCAGCTCGGCCAGTCCGCGGGCAATTCCTGCGCTCGACTGTCGAACCCCGGAGGTCGATGCGCGAAAACCGGGATCGAACAGTAGATGAGGTCGCTTGCGCGCCGCCTCGAAAGTCAGATCGCCCCGCTCCGAGTAAAAGATCTTCGCTGCCGCGACGCGGGAAAATCCGGCACGAAACATCCCGGTGATCAGACTCCCGAGCGTCGGATGAAGCGGCAACAGCACATCGTCTATCTCCGGAAAATAGTGGCGATACCAAAGCGTCTCGAGATTCTCGCGGACTACCGCCTGAAGCACAGCGCCGCAGCGTGCAACCCGTCTGAATTCGGCGAGAGCCGCCGGCATAGCGGGAAAATGGTTCAGCACGTTGACCCCGGCGATCGCGTCGATCGAGTTCGCGCGAAGCGGAACAGCACCCGCGTCGGCACGAATCCAGCGCGCGGATGTCTTCTGCGTGCCGACTTCGATCATCGCGGGCGAACGATCGAGCGCGACTACCGACAATCCGGCCGCCGTCAACGCTTCTGTATAGTTGCCGGTGCCGGCGCCGATTTCGAGCACGGATCGAGCACGCATCGACCGCAGACCCTCGACCAGCGCGACTGCGATCGCGGGCTCTACGCGCCGCGAATCGTCAGATCCGGAGGCAATTTTGCCATAGTTGATGGAAGTCGGAACCGGCATGGCACGTGACTCGACGATGTGCTCAGACTGACGATGCGCCCGCAGCCGCCACGAGGCAACGACGTCAAAATTCGGCGATGTTCAGAATCGATGAGAGATGCAGATCGCGACGGTAAGGAGAGTCTTTCTCGCCAGCGCCAGGTTCGCTAATCTGCTATTTCCGTCAGCGGGACGAAGCGATGGAGAGCCACCCTAGCTCAGTTGGTAGAGCAGCTGATTCGTAATCAGCAGGTCGTCGGTTCGAATCCGACGGGTGGCTCCAAAACTCAAGAAAATAAGGCTTTGAAGGTTCATTTCGGTGGCCATTCGTCGATCTGTCGCGGATTGTCCGAGTTTGTCCGAGTTTGTCAAGCGCGAGCTGCCTCGTAACGAAATCTCTGAGCGAAATCGACGACGCATTCGCAAAGCACAACCCAAGCCCTCTTGAATCGTGGCTGAATCGCCGCCGTGAGTTTCCAGGCGCAATCCGGCCATCAATCGCAGCTGACCTGGGCTCCCGCCGGAATTCGATCGTTGTCACTAGACCGCTTTCACTCTCCGTCTCGACGCTTCCTTATTTTCCTCGCAAATCTGTGTGCGCTACGAAGAGCCCCTCCACCGGCCTGAGTGACCTTCCGATTCTTTAGATCTTTCCAGGGTGTCTGAGCGAAGCCCGCCAGTATTAGTTCACCGCTCAAATGTTTTCCTCGATGGCTCTGATCGATTGCCAAAGTATCGTGCTCAAAAATTCCTACCAAATTGTCTTCGAAACCAAGGAATACTAAGGGCGCTGGTTGAAACTTGGATTGTAACGAAGCACGTAGCCGGCGTGGGGTTCAAGAAAGGGCTGAACCGGAAGGTGGGCCCATGAAGGAAACTCGCTTCTGTAAGCGTAAAGAAGCTGGTCGGCGTTGTTATCCGGGTGGAGGTCGAGTGTTCCAACGAACTCCGACTCCGAAAGGTCGGCTGCCCTCAGCCGGGGATCGTCTGCATCAATCGTGGAATTTCTACCGCTTGTCACCTAGCGTATGGTAACACAACGTTGATCGAAGACGTTCGCGAATAGGGCGGTCTCGATGACCAACTATATATACGATAATCAAGGTAGCGCGATCGGATTTTGGCGAGACCGCTACGTATATGCCTTAAACGGGGAGCCCCTCGGTCAGCTGAACGGTCAACACGTTCACAAGCTTTCCGGTTCCTACGTTGGGGAACTCTACAAAGACATGGTGGTCAACATGCATCTCGGGAACTTGGGCAACATTGGGAATCCAGGCAATCCGGGAAATCCCGGCCATCCAGGTAATCCCGGAAACCGAGGCGCTGTGAACTACGGATATCCGGATGTTTTTACCGGCTGCTCGAAAATTGAACGAGTAGAAGGCCTTTACCGCCCATTGCTCCCCACGATTCCAGACCTACCCACTGTCGTTGAACAGAATCTGCTAGGCGAAATGGCTGACCTCCGGAACATGAGGCTCAGCCTGATATTCGCCGTGCCATCATATGTCTCCGGCAATGCGCACGATATTCTCATCGTCACGCGGAGTACTTGGTAATGCCCATGGTTGGGTGGATCAGAGAGACTGACGAAGATCGGTACTGGGAAGCCAGAGCAGCGGACCTGAATCTTGCGACG
>CAWILO010000011.1:0-961263 GCA_963836955.1 uncultured delta proteobacterium
GAACCCCCGAGACCCTTTCGAGTCTACACGCGTTCCAGGCGTGCGCCTTAAACCGGGCTCGGCCACCTCTCCGCGCGCGAACGCGATTATGCATCACCCAAACCCGCGGAGCCACTGACCGCGACAGCTTGATCGCGCCGCATCGGCCAGACTAAGAAGTCATCAGGAGCCAGTCGCACAGACGGCTCACCACTGGAGAACGTTTCGATGCTGCATACGCCGATTTGCGATTATTTTGGAATCAAGTATCCGATTTTGCTCGCCGGGATGGGCGGGGTCGCGATGCACAAGCTGGTGGCCGCGGTTTCCAACGCCGGCGGACTTGGCGTGATTGGCGCCGCGTCGCTGAGCCCCGACGAGCTGCGCGCCGAAATCCGCAGGACTCGCGAGCTGACCGACAAGCCGTTCGCCGTCGATCTGCTCGCGCCGATCCCCGACATGATGCGTCCGCATGTGCCCGTGATGATCGAGGAAAAGATCAAAGTCTTCGTCGCCGGACTCTCGGTGCCGCAGGAATTCGTCAAGGTGATGCACGACAATGGGATGAAGATCGTCGTGATGTGCGGCAAGGTCCATCACGGCGTCAAGTCGCAGCAGGCCGGCGCCGACGTCGTCGTCGCGCAGGGCACCGAGGCGGGCGGGCATACCGGCGAGATCGGGATGCTCTCGCTGGTGCCGCAGATGATCGACGCGATCAAGCTGCCGGTGCTCGCCGCAGGAGGAATCGCCGACGGCCGGCAGATAGCAGCTGCCCTCACGGTCGGCGCGCAGGGCGTCGTGATCGGCACGCGCTTTATCGCTACTCCCGAGGCGCAGGCGGCGCCAGGCTATCGCGACGCGATCGTCAAGGCGCACGAAGATTCCACCTTGCGCACGCGCGCCTACACCGGCAAGACCTGTCGCGTCATTCGCACCGAGTACGCGCTCGAGTGGGAGAAAGATCCGTCGAAGATTCAGCCTTTCCCGCTACAGGCGCAAACCTCGTCGCGCAACGGGGTCATGAACTACACCGGACGCGGCGGCGCCGACGTCGATCCTAATCGCACGTTCATGCCGACCGGGCAGGGCGCGGGACTGATTCACGAGATCAAGCCCGCGGCAGAAGTATTCGCCGATCTGCTGCGTGAAACCGAGGCGGCGCTGCGAAAATCGCAACAACTGCTGTCAGGCGATCCCGTGCGCCAGCATTCCGCAGCGCCTTCGCGATAAGTCTTCCCCTCTCCCAGTTAGGGCGAGGATGAAGGTGAGGGTCCTTGTGCAGCGCGCGTTATTAGGATTCTGCCTCTGCAGACGCCCGATCACACGCCGCGCGAGATGCCCGGCCAGATTTGTTTGTGCATCTGTAATTGCATTCGGGCAGGTAATCGATCTTCGAGTATCCACGACGCGAGCGCGGCCGGCTCGAGTTGCCCGAACACCGGGCTCAGCAGTAGCGCTCCAACGCGTCGCGCGAGATCGCGCGTGACGATCGCGTCCCGGGCCCATTCGTAGTCTGTGCGATCGGCGACGACGAATTTGATCTCATCGCGCATTGTCAGATGGTCGAGGTTGGTCCAGAGATTGCGTTCGCATTCGCCGCTGCCCGGACACTTGAGGTCCATGATCTTGATGACGCGCGGATCGAGCCGGCTGACGTCAACCGCGCCTGACGTCTCGATCATCACCGTCGCGCCCGACGCGAGCATGGCAGCCGTCAGCGGATACACGCCTTCCTGCAACAGCGGTTCGCCGCCGGTCACTTCAACCAGGTCACATCGGTAGCCGCGAATTATTTCGGCGACCTCCGCGATCTGCATCTGCCGGCCTTCGTAGAATGCGTACTCGGTGTCACACCATTTGCATCGCAGGTTGCATCCGGTCAGTCGCACGAACACGCATGGACGGCCCGCATGCGTGGACTCGCCCTGGATGCTGTAAAATATCTCGTTGATGTGCAGGCGTTCGGAACTCATTCTTTTCAGGAGACTCTTTTCAGGAGAGTGATGCTAACTTTCGTGCGGCATCTCGCGCTTCTTCGATCACCACACGCAGTGGCACTTTGTGCTCCGCCGCGATTCGCCGGCAGTCGTCATATTCCGGCGAAATCGTCGTTGGCGCGCCGCCATTTGCACCCGAGATTTTGACGCGAACCTTGCCCCATCGCGTCTCGACCTCGCGAATCTCGCGATGCAATTTCAGCCGCGCGACCGCATGAAATCTCAACCCGATCGTGGAAGTCTCCGCAAAGATAATCTCCGCAATCGCATCGCGACGCGCCGCCTCGGCGATCACACCCAAGACCACCGCCGGGCGGCCCTTCTTCATCATCGTGGGCGTGAGCGTCACGTCGCACGCGCCCGCCTCGAACAACCTATTCATCACGTGATCGTAAATCTGCGGGCTGAGGTCGTCGATATTCGCCGAGATCTCGACCATCTCGTCGCTGTCGAACGCGGCGCGCTCATGGCCGAGCATCAGCCGCAACACGTTGGGCCGATCTTCCAGCTCGCGCGAGCCCGCGCCGTAGCCAATTTTCTCGATTTCGAATGCAAGCGGTATTGCCGCCGGGCGCGCGAGCGCGCGGATTACCGCCGCACCGGTGGGCGTGACCATCTCATGAGCGCCGTCGCCGATTTTCAGCGGGAATCCTGACAGCAACTCCGCCGTCGCCGGCGCCGGCACTGGAATGACTCCGTGTTGCGAGCGCGCGAATCCGTTGCCCATCGGGAGCGGAGATACGATCACGTCGCCGACCCCAAGATATTCGAGTCCCCATGCCGTGCCGACGATATCGATGATCGAATCGACCGCGCCGACTTCGTGAAAGTGAACGCGGTCGGGAGTCGTGTTGTGAATCTTCGCCTCCGCTTGCGCGAGAACTTCGAAGATCGAGATCGCGCGATGCTTGATCGTAGTGGCAAGCGCCGACGCGTCGATCAGCGCGCGAATCTCGCCGAAATGACGCTCCGGCTGCGGCTCAGTCACCTCCACGTCGAACTTGAGCGCCGAGATGCCGCTCAAGACTTTGCGCCGCGTCGAGAGCCGGTAACCTGCGAGCGGCATCGACTTGATCGCGTGCTCGAATTCGCCGAAATCCGCACCGCAGTCGAGGATTGCGCCGACGATCATGTCGCCGCTGAGACCGGAGAACGCGTCGAGATAAGCCGTTTTCATCGCGCAACCTTTACATGGTAGCAGGGCGTCGATAGAATCAAAAACTCGGTTCGCATCGGATAGTTCAACCGTGAGGCAAAGAGACCTCAAGCTCTTCAGAAAATTGCTCGAAGGCCGCAAACGCGACATTCTCCAGGAATCGGAGCGCGCGGTCGGCACCATGAACCACGAGTCGGAAGAGGCCTACGCCGACCCGACAGATCGCGCCGCGCTCGAATCGGATCGTAATTTCCTGCTCCGGATGCGCGATCGCGAGCGCAAGCTGCTCACGAAGATCAGCGAGGCCTTCGCGCGAATCGACGACGGCTCGTACGGACGATGCGAGGAATGCGGCGGCGAAATCGGCATCGAGCGGCTGAAGGCGCGCCCCGTCACCACGCTTTGCATCGCATGCAAATCCGCACAGGAAGCGCGCGAGTCGAAGATCTGAGCACACCTCCAACCCGGAAATTTGCACTGCTATGAAAGTAAAAAAGGCGGTTATCCTTGCGGCCGGCATGGGCACCCGGATGCTCCCGTCGTCGAAAGTGATTCCCAAGGAACTTTTGCCGGTGGTGGACACGCCCGCAATCCAGGTGGTGGTCGAAGAAGCAGTCGCCTCCGGCATCACGGAAATTATTCTCGTCATCAGTCCCGGCAAGACGACTGTCGTCGATCACTTCAAGCCGAACCTCGAGCTCGAACGCCATCTTGAAGAGCGCGGCAAGCGGGACATCCTCGAACTCATCCGGCGGAGCAACAGTCCCGCGCGGATCACGACCGCCGAGCAGCGGCATCCACTTGGTCTCGGCCATGCGGTGCTGCAAGCGCGCGAGGCGGTCGGCGATGAGCCGTTCGCCGTGATGCTTCCCGACGACATCTTCGATTGCCCGCGGCCATGCCTGCGCCAACTCCTCGACGTGGCCGAGACGCGTGACGCGCCGGTAGTCGCGCTGCTGAAAGTCGCGCGCAGCGAGATCTCGAAGTACGGCATCGTCGATGCAAAAAGCGTCGGGGACCGGACTTACGAACTGCGCGGGATGGTCGAGAAACCGGCGCCTGAAAAAGCGCCGAGCGAATTCGCAATCATGGGACGCTACGTGCTGACGCCCTACATCTTCGAGCTGCTCGCGGCGGGCAAGCCGGGCGCCGGCGGCGAAATTCAGTTGACCGACGCGCTGATGGCGCTGACCGCGCGCCGCAAGATTTACGGCTATGAGTTCGAAGGCGTCCGCTATGACCTGGGCGATCGCGTCGGGTTTATCTCGGCGCAAATCGGTTTCGGGCTCAAACGCCCGGACCTGGCCGACAGGTTGCGAGCCTACTTGAAGTCGGTTATCTCACAATAGTAATCGCGTTTCGCCACAGGATGGGGCAGTAGCTCAGCTGGGAGAGCACTACGTTCGCAACGTAGGGGTCGAGGGTTCAAATCCCTTCTGCTCCACCATTTTTCCCATGTAAGCCAAAGGATTTTTTCTTGTGTTTGCCCCATGATGGGGCAAACGTGGGGCTCGCTTTCAGATGGTAATTCTGGTTTGCGTTTCTACTCCCCGACGCTCGTCAAATCAGCGCGCCTCGCGCGTGACCGGAGCGCCCTCGATTGAGGCCGCGGCGAGTTGCAAGCTGCATCGCCCAAGACAACCATTGCACCGTTCTTGTGGATAAGCACTCTTTTCCTGTTTTGCGTTAGCCGTGACATCGCGCCATTCTGGCGATGCCGTCTGGCTTTCTTTTCCCGCGTAGCGAAAAAAGAGCAGCTTCGGAGGGAACCCCTATTTGTTCGGATCCAACGAGGCGCGGCATCCGACGCTAGCGCGGAATTGGCAGAACAGAGAGAGTCAATTCGCAGTCGAGGTGGCTGGATGAATAGTATCGAATTCCTGAAGAGCAGGGTGCTCACGGTACAGGAACTATCGAAGTACCTCAGGGTACATCCGTCGACTGTGTACCGACTACTCAAGAATAATCAGCTCCCGGCCTTCCGGGTCGGGAGCGACTGGCGATTCATGGTGGAATCGATCGACCAGTGGCTTGCAGAGGCGGGGACTCTTGGACCCCTTTCCGCCAGTACCAACAGGCAGTCACACCCAAGGAAAACTCCCTGACCAGACCGGCGCGGCGGGCGTCGCTCAATTCTAACCTGTCCTGTGCCCTCGAGGCCGTTGAGATGACTAGGAGAAAGCCACCCGCTTAATCCCTGCACCGGGGCTTGCAAACTCCGCAACACTTTTCTTCAAGCGATACCACGCTAATTTTCAGAAATTGTGAGTTTGCGCCAAAAGACTTTCCAATCGATCGCGATTGAGAACGAGTTGGCGACCGTTGCGCGAAATCAGATGCTTTTGCTCGAACAAAGCTAACTGTTGGGTAATTCTGGGGCGCGAGGCGCCGATCAGCTCAGCCAAATCCCCGTGCCGTGCCGGTATTGTCAGCCGTATCTCTTTTCCATCGGGGACTCCAAAATTTTCGCTCAATTCCAGCAGAATCAGAGCCAACCGCTCTTCCAGAGTGCAGCTCATGAAATTTGCGGAGCGCAGTTGAACCAAATCCCAGCGGCCCAGGTAGCTTTCCGCCATTCGTTTGAAGTCCGCCGAAGAGACGCCGAGTGATATTTCGATCAACGACTCGAGTTCGATCGCCCCTATCCGACACGGGGTAACCGCTTCGCAGCGAAAATCGTAACTGAAGCCAGGTACCCGTGGCGGAAAGCCGGGAATCAAACCGGGCGCAACCATAATCACCAACGTGCGCTGACCCTTGCGATTGCGGCATGTGATTCGTGCCACGCCTGCCAGCAAGATGTATGCGGAATCGAGTGAATGTTTGTCATCGAAAATGATCGCGCGTTTCTCGACCGCGCTGACCGTCAGCCCGTTGGAGAGCTTGTCGAGCTGGTGCGCCGTAAGCCAGGAGATATTCTTTAGGCTTTCTAGTATTCGGCGGGTGGATACGCGAACAGCGGCCATGGTTGCAATATAGCTCACTCAGATGCAATCAGGATGGCTCGCGCACTCCAAATGTTTCATTCAACAAGATGGGTTACCCATGTAACCGATTAGCGCACGCTCGGTTGCGTTTTTTCTGAAATACTCAGCGGTGGCTACTCGGGATCATATCGACACGGATATTGCTGTCGGCGAGAAGTCAGGGGGAATCATGTCCCGGAGGTGCCGCCATGCCGAGTGAAGTACTGCGAGAGATCATTCTTAAACTTACCGAGACCGATCGGCTTGAGATCATTCGCGAGGCGGCGATAGGCGACGATAGACCGCCGCTCTTGCGCGGAGACACCGAGCAAGGACTTCCGGAAGAGGCCGATTCGTGGGTGACTCAAAATGGCGCCAAGCTGCTCCCCCACCTCTTACGGAGAATCGATCCTTCAGACGAAGAGATGGTTCAGCTCGTCCAAAGCGGAATGTTGCCTTTTGACCGCAGTCTGCTAGAATCGCGCGAATTTCTTGTTCGATTTAACCACCCGGCGATGCGCGTCGCCCCCGATGGCGGGCTGCCGCTCTCCGTAGTCGCAGCCACCTCATTAGCGCTGACCGAACTCATCACATCGCTTTCGGCGGCAAATCGCTCCTTTGGTGCGGATGCCGTGATGCCGACTGTTCGGGTTGCCGCAGGCTCGGTGGACTTTCTTGCAACGGCTCCTGGCTTCCTCGTCGGCGGGTTGGGTTTACTCGCTACGTGCGGGGTCGGCGTGATTTCTGCGCCTGTCCTAGCAGGAACCGCTGTCCACACGTGTATCGATCTGGCACTGAATTGGCAGAACCGAAGTTCCGAAAAGGGAAGAAGCGACGCTGAGATGGCAAAAAACGTTGCCGAGAAGGGAAGAGCAGATGCCGACAGGGCTAGAGCCGATGCCAAAAAGATCGAAGCGGAGACAATAGGCCAAGAACTGGAGAATGAGATGAAGCGCATCCGACTGGGCAACTTGCCCGCTCCGGCAGAGTCCCATCGGGCGGAGAAGCCTGAAACTCATCCGGCATCATTCTTTGTGCCTTTTGAGTTGATTGAGCGAAGCTCTCAAGAAAATGGTTTGGCGGCAGCGCACGGCGTTCATCTAATCAATCGAGGACTGCCGTCGCTATTCGGAATTCTGCGAGTGATGCCTGGACTGCTGATCACCGTTGAGAATATAGCGAGGCAATAGTTATCAGCGGCCGACAACGCCGGAATCTACGCTTGCGCGGCGTCGGTCAAACCGACCAGTGCCGGGCTATCTTCCCACAGCAGTTTGGGAATGCTCCGCGGTTCCTTGGGGGTCGCAACTCCAAGCATGCTCTCCAGCAGGGTGCGGCTCGACTGCCGGAAGAAGTGATCTGAGCCGCTTTCGTAACCTCGCGGAGGCTCTGCAATCAGAGAGGCGGCGAGTGTGGCCGCGTCAGCTTCGTAGTATCGCTCACTCAGTTCCAGCCAGGGCGCCCAGTAAGGACAGCGCTCGTCGACCGGGTTCAGGACCAAATCTCCGCGCACAGGCCGGTAGAACTCGGAGATGTATTCGTATGGGGAGGCGTACTGCCTACTCTGATCGTCATCACGGTCAGCTTTGCGCTCCTCCGAGATCCCGAAGATCGTCCCGAGGGGAGGCATCTTCGAGGATTGAGTTTGATCCGGCCGCGGCAGCTGTCACGCGAGCTTCGGACCGAGCACTCTATACCGGCGCCCAGCCATACGCGCCTTACCGTCATCCGGTTCTGTGTCAGTGTGCCGGTCTTGTCGGTGCAAATCACGGTGGTCGATCCGAGCGTCTCCACCGATGGCAGGTAACGGATCAGTACGTTGCGTTTGGCCATTCGCTGCGTGGCGAGAACCAGCGCGAGCGTCAACGTGGGCAGCAGCCCCTCCGGCACCATTGCGACGATGATACCGATGGCGAAGATGAAATCTTCCCAGAAAGGAACACCGAGGAAGCGGCTGATCGCGAAGAAAATCACTCCGATCGCCACCGCGAGGATGCCGATCAAACGGCTCAGGTACGCGATCTGCTCGCGCAGCGGAGAGACCTCTTCGCGACCGGTCTGTGTTTCCCGCTTCGCCAGTCAGAAATCGACGCAGCGCAAACTGGATAAGCAGTCCGAACAACAAGGCGTAAGCGATTTCAGCTAAAATCCACCAATCGATAATCGCGGCGCCAGTAGTGGTAATCAACGCCGCCGCAAACGCTCCCATCTCCATTCGTCCAACTACCGGCGATTGCGTGCGGCGCGGCAGCGCCGTGAGAAGGAACCCTATGGCAAACGCCATCATGAACGCCTGCATCTGCACCAAGCCGTGAAAGCGACACGAGTAGGTCGTCGTGACTCCGGTAGCGTACAGTAGCCAGTGGCCGACACCGATCCACGCAAAGAAAACGCCTAGCGGAAAGAACAGCCGGAACGGTTCGCTCCGCCAGCGCGAGATGGCAGCAGCCGGCGGCGAAACACCTTCGGCATTTTCCAGCGGCGTCACTGAAGCTGATTGTCAGCGCAACCGATTCAGTTTGCCAGAGTGACGGAGCGCGTGGTGGATTCGTTCCCTGACTAGTTCTTCTGCTCGCAGAGTATGCCTATACAATCGCGCACGCAGGGTTGAACTCGCGGCTGCTCGCTGCTCAGTCACTTGCCGCGCACAATTGAGCTTGGGTTGCGTTCGAGATAGTCAGTCAGCTCGCGCATCGAGCGCGCCGAACGGGACAGTTCGATCAGAGTTTGGGTGAGCTGATAGGCAAGCGGCGCCTGCGGATCGAAGGTCGCTTGGAGATTGGCGAGGGCGGCCTGCGCCTGCGCCAGAGTCACATTTGCCTTGTCCGCCGTCTGGCGCAAGCTCTTGGCCAACGGGGCAGTTTGCGCGTTCATGTTGTCGGCGAGACGGCGAATGCTCGACGCCGTTGCGGCCAGCTCGGCCGAAGCCTTTGCGAGATTGGCCACCGCATCCTGCAACTGCTGCGAGCTCGTAAACTTTTTCAGCGCCTCCAGGGTCGCGTTCAGGTCAGACAATGTCTTGTCGAAATCGACTCGCTGCAGATGCTCAAGAATCTGCGTGACCGTAACCTGGGCCTGCTCGAGCGCCGTCGGAATCGTTGGAATTTCAACGTACTCGTCGTTCTGCTGCTGCACGAAGTTGGCAGGGGTGTCGGGCAGCATCTCGAGGTCTACGTACAGAATCCCCGTGAGAAGACTTTCCATCGCGAGCACGCCGCGCAACCCGTGCTGCACGGCGCGCTCGATATGCTGTGGGTCGGCCAAATCTGTGTTGCGAACGCCGCGCGCGCGCAACATTGTCTCGTCGAGTTCGACAATCACCGCGATTTTTACCTTTGTCGGAAATTCCTCGACCGGCTCGCCGTGCGGATTGAAGCCGAGCCGAATTTCCTTGACAGCGCCGACAGGCACACCTTCCATCTTTACCGACGCGCCGACCAGCAGACCGTTCACGCTGCCCGAAAAGTACATTACGTATTCGCGGGTCTTGCGGAAAAGTCGGCCCGAACCAAGCGCGACGATCGCGATGACGACGATCGCGATGGCGCCGATCGCGAACCCTCCGATCAGTGTCGGACTTATGCGCCTACCCATCGGTCCGAGCCTCTGCGCGATTTTCGAAGTTCGGGCGGAGAAACTTTTGCACCGCTGGAATATCGCAATGGTCTCGCAGTTCGCGCGGATCGCCTTGCGCAATCATCCGGCGCGATATCCCGTCGAGGAACACGGAGTTGTTTGCGATCATGAAGATGCTTGCGAGATCGTGCGTGACGACCATAATCGTGGCGCCCAGACTGTCGCGGAGCTCGATTATCAATTCATTGAGAAGTCGAGTGCTTATCGGATCGAGTCCCGCGGACGGCTCGTCAAAGAAGAGCACGTCCGGATCCAGCGCCATCGCACGCGCCAGCGCGGCGCGCTTCTGCATACCGCCGCTTATCTGGCTCGGATAATAGTCTTCGAAACCCTTTAGCCCGACCAATCCGAGCTTGAGCCTTGCGATTGATCGAATTTCCCAGTCGTTCAGATCGGTGAACTCGGCGAGCGGCAATGCGACATTCTCCGCGAGCGTCATCGAACTCCACAGCGCACCGGACTGATAGGTTACGCCGAAGCGCCGCAGCATACGCTGGCGCTCCTCGGTTGATGCGCGGGTGAAGCTCCGTCCTTCGTACAGGATCTCGCCGCGTACGGGCTCGAGCAGTCCGATCATGTGACGCAGTAACGTGGACTTGCCACATCCACTGCCACCCATCACCACGAGGATATCGCCGCGGCGCACGATGAAGTTCAGGTCGCGCATCACTACAAAGTCACCGAACGCCATGGTAAGATCGCGCACTTCGATTCGCGCCTCGGAGGTGCCGGTGCGCGCGGGTGTCGCGCCTGCTTCGATCGATTTCGTCATCCGCTACCCGGGTTCATATACCAAGCGCGTGGTAGACGAACGCGAAGATGCCGCATGCAACGACGACGAGTACGATTCCGGTCGCGACCGCCGAGGTGGTCGCTTCGCCCACCGCCGATGAACTGCTGCCACATTGAAATCCGCGCATGCATCCGGACAGCGCCACCAGCGCGCCGTAAACGGTGGCCTTAACGAGTCCGCCAATTATGTAACCCGCGGTTATCGAGCGGGCAGTCTCGTGCAAATAGACAGTCAGCGAAATACCGAGCATCAGCGATCCGATCGTCGCGCCGCCAAAGATGGCGATCAAATCCGAGTAGAGGCAGAGCAGCGGCATCATCAATATCAGTGCGATCATGCGGGGCAGCACGAGAAACTCGAGCGGCGAAATTCCCATCGTCGAGAGCGCGTCGATTTCCTCGGTCACCTTCATCGTGCCGAGCGCCGCCGCGAACGCGGCTCCGGTGCGGCCGGCCATGATGATCGCTGTCATCATCGCGCCCATCTCGCGCGTGACCCCGACTCCGACCAGGTCTGCAACATAGATTTGAGCGCCGAACTGACGGAGTTGGATCGCGCCCATGAACGCCAGGATGATTCCGACCAAGTAGCTGATTAGCGCTACGATTCCGAGCGCGTCCGCGCCGCACTGCTGAATTGCGAGCATCAAGTCCGACCTGCGAAAGCGAGCCTGCCCGCGCATCATGCGGCCGAACGCAAGGATGACTTCTCCGATGAAATCCAGCGAGTCGGCGACCGATTGCTCGTAAACGATGCTGACCGTACCGACGCGCTCGAGAATCTTCGGATGCTGAACCTCGCGGCGCGCGCCTTCGGTTTCGGGCACCGCTCGCGCCAAATCCAGCAAGCGTCGCACGCCGTCGGGCAGGCCACCGCGATCGACGGCAATCGAGCGCACATCGCAGGCTTCCATCAGTATTTCTATATAGGCCACGAGCCCGCTTCCCCACTCGCGCAGAGCGCTGGCATCGAAGGTTATTCGCGCAGGTGGTGGTGCAGTGTCGAGTACCCTTTCGATCGGCACATCGGAGACGCCGGCGAGGTGAAGACGCCACTCCCCCGCGAACCGAACCATCACCGTCGCGTCGGTCGGTCGCGAAAACGAGACGTGAGCCGAAGCGGCGGGGATTGGCGAAGAAACCATCTGCTTTCAAGTATAGTTGCTCAAACCTTAACCCGGGACGTATCGGTTATAAAGCTCGCCGAGGATGGCTATCACCCTCACGCTAACTCCTGCATCCGATCGCGCGTGGATCTCGAGTAGATCCGAAGTGTTTAAGCACCCAAGCGGTCACTCATAGCGGAGCGCTTCGATGGGATCGAGTCTTGATGCCTTGCGCGCCGGATACCATCCGAAGAACAGCCCGACCGCCGCTGCAAAAGCAAACCCGCCGAACACTGCGACTGGTGAAATCAGGGTAGGCCAGGACGCAAGCGCAGACAGTATCTTGGAAGCTGCAATTCCCAGCACAACACCCGCGAGCCCTCCCACAATGCTGAGCAGCGCGGACTCGACCAGGAACTGAAGAAGTATCTGCACCCGACGCGCGCCAACCGCCACGCGTATTCCGATCTCTCGCGTTCGCTCAGTAACCGATACCAGCATGATGTTCATGATTCCGATCCCGCCGACCAGCAGCGAAATCGACGCTACCGCAGCCAGCAGCAGCGTCATCACCGCGCTGGCACTTTCCGAGGCTTGCGCGATTTCGCTGAGACTGCGGACGGTAAAGTCGTCGTCCTCACGAGGACCGATGCGATGACGCCGATGCAACAATCGCTGGACCTGTGTTTGCACCGAATCGACTTCCACCAGCACCGTTATCCCTTGCTCGTGGTTAAGCCGGCTGATGATCTCCATGATCTCGGCGGAGTTCTTCGAATCCAAATTTCCAGTGGGCTCGTCGGCCAGCAGGATCGCTGGCTGGTTAACTAGCGCGCGCGCTATTGCAACACGTTGTTGTTGGCCTCCGGAGAGCTGATTCGGATTGTTGTTCTCGCGCCCCTTGAGCCCGAGCATTTCGAGCAGCTCTTCGGCGCGTTGCTCGCCATGGAGGTTGCGCTCCGGGTAAAAGAGAGGCAACTCGACGTTCTCGATGGCGCTGGTTCGCGCGAGCAGGTTGAAGGTTTGGAAGATGAAGCTAATTCGACTGCTGCGGATCGCCGCCAGCTCTTCCTCTGTGAGCGACATCGACGCCTTCGAGCTGGTAACGGCCACCGGTGGGACGATCGAGGCATCCGATGATGTTCATCAGAGTCGACTTGCCCGAACCCGACGCGCCCATGATCGCAAGGAACTCGCCGCGCTCAACGCGAAGCGAGACGTTCTGCAGGGCCTGCACTTCGACCTCACCCATGCGGTAGGTCTTGTTCAGGCCTTCAATCTCGATAACCGCCGAGATCGGGATGCTCAATGCGCGAGCCGGAGCGGAGATGATGAGGCCGCGAGCGATGCCGTGGGACTCGTATCTCCTGAACGCAACTCCGCGGTTACGACCAAGTCGCCCTGCTTGAGCTCGCCGCCCATGACCTCGACATAGTGGCCATCGTCGAGTCCGGTCACGATCGATGCTGGTTTGATTGCACTCCCGTCCGCTATCCAGACTCGCTTTTCGCGCGAAGCTGAAGGATTCGCGGATTTACCCTTCGCGAACGTCGGCGAGAACTGTAACGCTTGAATTGGAAGGCGAAGCACATTGTCCCTACGTGCAGAAACGATTGTCACATTTGCTGTCATGCCGGGCTTCAGCAGGAATTCAGGATTGGGTACGTTCTCGACGACGTCGTAGGTCGTGACGTTCTGGATACTGATCGGGACTTGGCGTACCTGCCCTATGGTGCCCTCGAACACGCGGTCCGGGAATGCGTCAACGCCGAAGTCCGCAGTTTCTCCGTCTCGCAGATCGCCGATATCAGACTCGCTCACATTGGTATCGACCTGCATCTGCGTCAGGTCCTTGGCGATCAGAAACAGCGTCGGGGTCTGAAAGCTGGCGGCGACGGTCTGGCCGACGTCGACATTGCGCGAGACCACCGTGCCGTCGACCGGGGAGATGATGTTCGTATAGTCGAGATTGACTTGCGCCTCCTCGAGGTTGGCGATCTGCTGCTGACCATCGAGCCGTCCAGCGCAACCTGAGAGGCTGCCTGTTGGTATGCGCTGCGCGCATTGTCGAGGGTGTCTTGCGAGATGACGTTTTCGGCCATGAGCTTGCTGTCGCGGTCGAACAGGAGCTTTTTGTAAGCCAAGTCCGCTTGGTCTTTGGCGAGCTGTGATTGGGAATTGCCGAGCGCGGCCTGAGCCTCATGCACTTTGAGTGTGAAGGGTCGGGGATCGATTTTCGCGATCAGTTGCCCTGCTCTGACCGGCGAGTTGAAATCCGCGTAGATGGCAATAATCGGACCCGAGTCGTAGGTACCTACCTGCACAACGATCACGGGATTGACGGTGCCGGTCGCTGTAATAGAACGGACGACCGACCGCGATCCACCCGCGCTGTGACGTATCGAGTCGCCCGTACGCTCCCGGTCATCCACCAGATCTCACCGCCGGCAACTATTAGTATCGCGGCGGCAAACGGCCATAGTCTTCTGATTTGCGGCACCTTCATATGCAGTAGAGTTCTGCTTTCGTTATGCCAAAGAAGATCCAGGACTTACGACGATCCTTCACAAAAAACTTTATCCGATCGCACCGTTGCGAGGCGTGCTCGTGGATCGTGAGTCCGTTTGAATCAACATTCCGCAGTCCTCCCCGCGGGGCTTAGCGCGGAAGCCAAGGGTAGCTTCGCATCCGATCTGTTGATCTGTTGATTTCAAGTGCGATGGTCAGTCCCGAAGAGCGCTTTCCGAATCGTCGGGAAGAGGCGGCGCTCTTCGTCATCGATCGCATCATCCAGGCTGACCGCGATTCCGCTCAACGCTCGCCCCACCTCACGAGCCTGTGGCTCGGTAAGACGGTCCGCGCCAGCGTTGGCCATAACGCCAATGAGAGTTCGCAGCCTGTCATGGTACGCGCGGACCTTTCGCCCCGCTTCCGGCGAGAGACTGCCATGTTGCTTTAGCCATGGCAGGAGCTCGTTGTCTTCAGTATCGAGGTGATGGGACAGGATAGGCTCGGTCGTCGCCCAAAGCTGAGCTGCGTCTTGCCTGAGCTCACGCGACTCCGGATTGCGCTCAAGGCGCAGCCCCGCGAGCGCCGCGTCGAGCAGGCGTGATCTCAGCCTCGAATCTTCGCGATTCAGTTCCAACCAGAGACGACGGATTCCAGCGTCAGTCGGCGCTGGGTTCTGGACGCTCGATTCTTTCACTTTTGTACTGAGGTTTCCGATTGCGGAAGGGGCGGCTCGTCCGTCCACCTGTTGCGCCTTTAAGAATGATTCCAGCACCTGCCCGAATCGTTCGAAAGACAATGGCTTCGAAACGTAATAGTGGGCGCCGTTTGCGCGCGCACGCTTCTCGTTGCCGTCGCTTTGGCTGCCGGCGACATAAAGCAAGGAAACTCCCGCGAGGTGTTTACGAATTTGCGCGAGCAATCGTCCACGGTCACTTTCATTGACCGCTTGATCGTCGAGTATGGCGAGGCGCAGATTTGGCTGAGCGAGAACCTCGCGGGTCATGAATTTGTCGGCTCTTTGTTGAACCAGCCTCCACGGACGCTTGACGACCAGGCGAACGAAGTCCGCCAACTCATCGTCATCGGAGAGGAGCAGCGCGCCGGGCCTAAGTCGCACATCTTTCAAATCGCTGTTCATTTTCAATCGAATCCATTGAAGCCGCGTGGCATTCACGAAGAAGCGTGGTACTGTTTCCGGCAGCTCTAATTGATAACCGGAGCAGCAAATGTGCCAAAGCCGGGATCGGCTTTAGGCGATTTTAGCCGCGCAAAAAGACGCAATCTTTCATAGATGTCTCCATCGGATACAGCGAAAAAGGACCAAACGAATCGGCCGGAACGGCCGGAAGGGGCACCACGCCACTACCACCTCCTTTGGGATGAGGAGCTGGAAGCGCTCCGTCCGGTCCTCGGCTTAGTTCTGGAGCACTTGCAGGAGGTGATAGAGCATTGGTATCAGCTCTACATTCTCCATTTTGGCGACAGGCGGAGTCTGTCTGAGCCGGAGTTTCGCGATCTCTTCTACAATGCGTTGTCGCGGAACACCAAGGATCTCCTCGAAGGAGACATGGATCGCTACGCGATCGATACCATCCGAACCGGCGAACTGTTGTGCGAGCGCAACGTGCCGTTTGCGGAAATCGTCGCGTCTCTCCATCTGTACGAGGAGAGTGCTTACTCCGCCTTCCCCAAGGACCCGCCACCGCCGCTCGAGATCTATACGGCCTTCGACAAACTGAGTCACATTCGTATGATCCTGCTGGCGGACGCCTACTTCCGGTCCGCATCAGCAAGCGCGGGTGCGCGAATCCAGGCACTAGAGCGGCAAGCAACATTGCTTGCGCGCGAGAACCGCAGCATCTTTCATGGCCTGGTTGGCTCCAGCCCCGCGATGCGCCGGCTATACGACCGCATCGAAGCCGCAGCGGGGACCCGAGGTACGATCCTGATTGTCGGTGAAAGCGGAACCGGGAAGGAACTGATAGCGCGTGCGATTCACGAGTGCGGTGCCGTGCCGATGGCCCCGTTCGTGGCCCTCAACTGCGCCGCTATTCCGAAGGACCTCATTGAGAGCGAATTGTTCGGATACAGGAAGGGCGCGTTCAGCGGTGCAAATGCCGACTACCTGGGACTCTTCCGAGCGGCCGAAGGCGGCACGCTGTTTCTCGACGAAGTCACAGAAATGGCGCCGGAGACTCAAAGTAAGCTGTTGCGCGCCGTACAGGAACGAAGCGTTCGACCGGTGGGATCGACCAAGGAGACCGCTGTAGACGCGCGTCTTGTAGCGTCGACAAACCGCGATCCCGAGGAAGCTGTTCGCGCGGGAAACTTGCGCCAGGACCTCTATTACCGATTGCAGGCCGGCGTTCTTAACGTGCCGCCGCTGCGAGAGCGGTCCGAGGATATCCCGCTGCTGGTCGAACACTTCATTGAGTACTTCAACGAGAAGCTCCAGCCGCACATTCCGGTGCGGGGTATCGAAGAAGATGCACTCACGGCAATGGTGGAATATCCCTGGCCCGGCAATGTTCGCGAACTTTCGAACTGCATCGAGGCTGCATTCACCTTCGGACGCTCACCAATGATACCGCTTCACGACCTTCCCGCCGGCCTCTCGGAGAATCGGCCTAGTAAACATCCGCTCCACATGAAAACGATTGTGCGAGAACCTGAGCAGTCGATCGGCACCTTTGCCGAGGCAGAGCGCGAACTGATCGCACGGGCACTCAAGAGTACCGATGGCAACAAGGTCCAAGCCGCTGCTCTGCTTAGAATCTCGCGTAAGAAGCTCTACGCAAAGATCGAAAAGTACGGACTGTAAAGTAGAGGCGGATCGTGTTTGATCGTTTCGCGATGCCTCAAGCTTGCTACCGGACCTGTTGCATGATTTTTCGTAACCATCCCCCGTCGATTGGAGCGGTTCTCGATGGACCTGTGCCCGCTGGTGTCACATGCTCAAGGGTGGCGCGATGACCCGTAATCTGCGTGATGTGAATGCGGTAGAAGCAGGGCGCGAGCCGGCGTTCTGTACCGCCGACTATCGATCTCGCATAAGCGGGCTCCCACCAGATTGCGTTGCGTTCAAGGAGTCTTTTGCGGGCATATTCGCGAGCGCCGTGCCATTCGGGAAGATCCGGCATTTCCTCAAATTGGCCGAAGATCACAACACTTACCCATTGCTGCGGATTCACCACCTCGTCAACTTCGACGCAGACATTGGGGTTAGCGCGCATCCATTCGATCTTTTGCCCGAAGGTACCGAAGCTATATAGATACTCATCATCGTATGCGAAATAGAGAGGCACGATGTATGGCATGGTCCCGCGGGCGCACGCCAATCTTCCGAGACGCGACCGTGCCAGCAGGTCCAAGCTTTCCTTCCCGCTTAGTTCTCGGATCAGCACGATTGTGATTCTCCTACCTCAGCTATAACTAGCTATTGTCGTGCCATGTCATAACGGAGGTGAAGTGTATCCGATCGCGCCATCTACACCGCCAAGCCAAGCCGAGCGCCCCAGTCAAGATGGTTCGAACTGGCGAATGAATTAAACCGTTCTCGAGCGTCGCCTATAGTGGTTCACTCTACATACTCCAGGTCCACCGTAGGACTGCTCTCGTAAACGAGACGAGGTTGGCAGATCGCCGCGAGTGTTGTCGCGAGCTTTCGCCGCCGACCTTCCTCTTTCGGCCGGCTCCCTTCTCGCGCCGGACTTCGCGAGCGATGTCGTTGAGCGACAGGATTCCGACGACGTGTTCACGTCGGTCGACCACCGGAAGGCGGCGCACCTGATTGTTCTCATCAGGGCTTCGGCCTGCGCTATATCGTCCTCGACGTGACAACATATGAGCTTGCGGGACATTACGCGCGATAACGGGATCGCGAGCGGCGGTTTGCCTTGGACATATGTGGCCATCGCGATGTCGCGGTCGGTAATGACGCCGACCAAGCCGCCATCGCCGTTACTTTCGATCACTGGAATGAAACCGCAATCGCGTTCCCACATTAACTGGGCGGCTCGGTTGAGCGTTTCGTGAACCTTGCAGACTTCGATTTCACGAGTCATTAGCTGTTCGACTTTCATCGAAATCCCCTATTAGCGTCGCACCCCTGGTCGGGCCGCGCGATGGTCTAGCCCGGCGCGTTTCTTAGGCAGACCGTGCTTCAAAAATTTTATCTTTGAGCTGAACCGGTCGGGCAGGTTCGCTTGCACTAGTGGTTGATGGTTCGCCGCGCACGATGAAGCAAGATTCGGGACGCGGTGAAGAACCCACCACCTTCGATGCGGTCCATTGACGATCATAAGGCGCATGGCCCCATCCGCCTTCCACGCGATTCAGCTTTTTCTGGCAGTCAACGCAGTACGAAGCGAAAGGAATCGCCATCAGACGCTCGATCAGAATTGCGCCGCCGCACTTTAGACGTCGGCCGTACTTTCCGGCGTCAAGGCGCACCATCGCTTCATCAAGATGCCGAAGTTTCTCTTCCGCCCGCCCGATGAGTCCTGCACGAGTTTCTATATCGCTGGTCGAACTTGCAGAATCCAACTCGTCTGACTCTTGCGCCTGATCCCGTCGCAGGTCTTCTATCCTGTGACGGGTTCGTCCTGCATCCGAGAGAGCATTTCTCGAAGCATCTCACGACTCTCCGTCCGGGCCGGGCTTGTTTCGTCACTCATCTCCGATTCTCCGAGGTGGTTTCCATTCAATTTTTTTCGTCACTGCCTTACTGGAGCAAGCAGCGCGCCATTCAAATCTAGGCAATAGAGACTCAAACTCCCGCCACGTGATGTAGCCGATCGCTCCATCGACCTCTGACCTCTGTTGCTTATGGACCCAGTGAACATCTGAAGGTGGCGCTATCGTCATATCGGTGATGGCCGTTCCGATAGCGCGACGAATGAAAACCCGTTCCGCTGAAAACAAATGTTGCGGAAGCTGGTCTCGTTAGCATTGGCCCGGCTTGGCACGGCTGTAGCTAAGAGAACCTCGAGAACTCGGAAGATGCTCGTAAATGTCGTCAGAACCCCGGAAGAGGAAATAGCGTGGGAGCGCGCAAAAGCTCGCGCTCGCGAAGAATATCCGGACGCTACGGGCGAGCGCTTCTATCGGATCGTCATGGCCATCTACAAGAAGATGGCTCACTACCAACCGCGTTCGCTCCCTGCGGCCGCGAGGAGATTTCGATGAACAAGGGACTCGTACGAAGTTTGGATCGACGTGGGTCACGCTCGGACAAGAGTCCGCTGGTCGCCCAAAAGCAAAATTTCAGCGATCCGTCGATTTGCGATCGATGCGGCGCGGTGTACTCCGGAAAAAGCTGGCGGCGTGGCCCGCGGCTGGCCCGCGAGGTCATCGACAAGGCCCCTTGGGTGACATGCCCGGGATGTGCGCAGGCGGCGGCCGGCGAATACCACGGCCGGGTGCTGATCGCGGTCGGCGATAGTGCGAGTGTCGAGGCCGTTTCGGCCCGCATCGCCAACGTCGAGCGGCGCGCGCAGTTTACGCAGCCTGAGCGACGGATCGTATCAACCAACTGGGATGGCAAGACGCTCGAAGTCCTGACGACCTCTCAGAAGCTCGCGCACCGCATCGCGCGCGAGGTTGAGAAGGCGTTTGGCGGCAGCACACAATTTTCGTGGTCTGACGATGATGGCAGCCTCCTGGCCACCGTGGAGACCTGCCAATCGACGCGAAAGCGGAAGTAAAAACAGAGGAGCCATCATGCTTGACCTGACAAACGAACGGCTTCGGATGGTTCGCGATCAGATTGCCGCCCGCGGAGTGCGCAATCCTGCGGTGCTTGAGGCAATGCGGCGTGTCCCGCGCGAAGCTTTCCTGCCGGAAGAGCTCGCTGAGTTCGCTTATCGGGATACGCCTCTGCCGATTGAGGCAGACCAAACAATTTCGCAACCGTATATCGTCGCGCTCATGATCGAAAGCGTCCAGCCACGCGCGAGCGATCGTGCCTTGGAGATAGGCACTGGCTCCGGATATGCGGCGGCCGTGCTCTCGGCTGTGGTGAGGCAGGTCTACACCGTCGAGCGGCATGAGCAGCTAGCCAAGCTGGCGACGGAACGTTTAGACAGTCTCGGGTATTCGAACGTCGAGGTTCTTCATGGCGACGGCACTCTGGGTTGGCAGGAGCATGCTCCCTACGATGTGATCATCGTGACCGCAGGCGGTCCGCAGGTGCCCAAGGCGTTGCTACAACAACTTGCGATCGGCGGGCGGCTCATCATACCAGTGGGCGAGACCTCGCGACTGCAACGTTTGGTTCGAGTTACCCGGACCAGCCAGGACCAGTTCGATGACGAGGATCTTGGCGAGGTTCAATTCGTACCACTGATCGGAGCAGAGGGTTGGGATGCTGGCGTCGCAAACGATGCGCGCCCTTCCACTCAGCGCAGCCGTCCCGCGACAATCGCCAAGCTCATCCGCGAGACTGCCTCGCCAATCGCGGACATCGAACAGGCCGACGTGAGTTCTTTGATGGAGCGGATAGGCGATGCGCGAGTCGTTTTGCTCGGCGAAGCGACGCATGGAACTTCAGAGTTCTATCGGATGCGTGCCCGAATCACCAAAGAGCTGATCTTGCGGCACGGTTTTAACTTCGTCGCTGTCGAAGCTGACTGGCCCGACGCCGCGCGAATCAACCAATACATACGTCATGCCCCGGTACGGCAGGAGCAATGGAAAGCCTTCGCCCGGTTTCCGACCTGGATGTGGCGAAACCATGAGGCGTTGGATCTGGTCGAGTGGCTCCGCGCCTGGAATGCCGAGGTATCGGAACCAGAGCGCCGTACAAGCTTCTACGGACTGGATCTGTACAGCCTCTTCACTTCGATCAATGCGGTTATCACCTATTTGAACAGCGTCGATCCTAAGATGGCGGCGGTTGCGCGAAGCCGGTACGGATCCCTGAGTCCGTGGGAGCAGGATCCCGCGGTATATGGTCGGGCCGTGCTGAGCGGGCGTTATCGAGACTGCGAAGCCGCGGTGGTCGCGATGCTGCGCGACATGCTGAATCGGCGGATCGAGTATTCGCAGCGCGACGGCGATCGCTTTTTCGATGCGGCGCAGAACGCCCGCCTCGTTGCGGCTGCCGAGCGCTACTATCGCGTGATGTATTACGGGTCCGTCGAGTCATGGAATCTGCGCGATCAGCATATGTTCGACACGCTCGAGCGGTTGCTGGAATTCCACGGTCCGGGCAGCAGGGGCATCGTGTGGGAGCACAATTCACACGTTGGCGACGCGTCGGCGACTGAGATGGGCAGGCGCGGTGAGCATAACGTCGGACAACTGTCCCGCGCGCGATTCGCCGATTCGGCATACCTGGTTGGCTTCGGTACTGACCACGGAACCGTCGCCGCCGCCTCGGACTGGGACGGGCCGATGGAGATCAAGCGCGTAAGGCCGTCGCACGAAGCCAGCTATGAACGCCTCTGTCACGACTCCGAGGTAAAAGCCTTCATGTTGCACCTTAGAGACCCTGTACGACAGGCGGTTCGCGACGAATTGGAAGCCGCCCGCCTCGAGCGCGCAATCGGCGTAATTTATCGACCCGAATCCGAACTCCAAAGCCACTATTTCCAGGCCTGCTTGCCGAGACAGTTCGACGAGTACATCTGGTTTGATGAAACCCGCGCGGTCTCGCCGCTCCCATCGGTCGTCGCGCCAGGCGTCCCGGAAACCTATCCGTTCGGCGTCTAACTCGACACGAGAGATGCCCGTGAAAACGCACATGACGGCGAATGTCCAGAATGTGTTACGCAAGCTCGACTGGATGCGCGAACAAAGCATCTGGCCCAACGGCATGCGATACCTATGGACCGATGCTTTCGGCGTCGTGCTGCTGGTCTCGCTCTACCACGAACTTAAGCAGGACAAGTTCCTCGATGAAGCTCAGCGCGTCGTCGCCGATGTCGAGCGTGTTCTCGGCCGACAGAGAGGTTTTCGAATCGGCGAGGCTCCGGATCGCGACGGCCAGTACTTTCACTATCTTGCGATGTGGATTTTCGCGCTGACGCGTCTCGGCAAAATAGTTCCTGAATATCGCGCGAAAGCGATTGAATTGGTGAAGGACATTCATCCTGCCTTCGTAATTCCGGGCCATGGCGTACACTGGAAGATGCTCGAGGATTTAAGCGCGCCGTATCCGGGTTTCGGACTCGGCGCGCTCGATCCGTTCCACGGATATGTCGTCTACCGGCTGCTTGACGAAGATGCGCTTGCGAGCGAAATCCGAGATATGAAAACCATCGTCGAACGAAGCTACCGAGACCTTGTCATCACGCAGGACCTCGGTCTTGGAATGATGCTCTGGATGACGAGCTTCTTTCCCGAAGAACCTTGGGCAGTTGTTCACCGCGAGCGGAGTCTCGCCATTCTTGACCGCATGTGGATCGATCCGCCGGGATACTTCTGCCGCGAGCTGGGAGTGCCTTCCGTCAAGTTTGCGTTCACAAACTTTGGCGTGTCCCTCGGCCTCCAAGCGGTTGACGCGAGGCTGGAGCGCGTCACGCGACTGAACTCGTTTTTCGAAACGTACCGCTCGGGAGACGAATACGACACCGATGCGATTACGCACGTGATGGCGTGCGTGTCATCTTTCCCCGGCGAGTTCTTACCGCAGCGCATCGGCGCCTAGCAGCGAATGACTTCGGCGGGTGGTGCGACGGTTCACAATCACTCGCTGCTTAATTCGCTCCGCTTACTTTTGACGCGAAGGTTCGGTTCGTTCTGGGCAGGCAGTCTTCTTTCCAACCTCGGAACGTGGATGCAGCAGATAGCCGAGCCGTGGCTGATCTTGAGCTTGAGTGGCTCTTCGTTTCTACTAGTATCGTGTCCCGCAAATAACTTTACGGTGCATAATGATTTTCTCAAGTGCAGACGCGGCCAAAATGATCCAACAATGAAAACTTATTTGCGGGACACGACACTAGGTCTCGACGCTTTCGCGATAGATGCGCCCGTCTGGATTCTGACCCTTTTGGGAGGAGTCCTGGCGGACCGGCGCGACCGAAGAAAAGTCATCTTCTTTTTCCAAGCGATCCAGATGCTTTGCCCTATCCTTCTGGTCTTGTTGATTCTGACCGGAACAATTCATGTTTGGATTATTATCGGCTTGTCGCTCGTAGTTGGCATCACCGATGCGCTCTCGATGCCCGCCTTCCAGTCGATCGTGCCGTCAATCGTCGCTCCCAACCAGATCGGAACCGCGATCGCTCTGAATTCCACCCAGTTCAATTTATCGAGGGTGCTGGGTCCGGCGATTGCCGGCGTGGTGATGGCCCGGTACGGACCTGCCTGGTGCTTTGGGGCGAACGCGCTCTCCTACATTCCATTGCTCCTCACGGTCTACTGGATTCAAGTGCCACACAAGGTCGACCGCCGATTTGGTATGCGCGGCAGTCAACCGTGGTTCGCAGAGATCCGCAGGATCGGACGCCAACCAAGACTTCTGGGCGCGCTGTGTACGGTCCTCGTCACGAGCATTCTATGTGGTCCTCTAATCGCCTTCAGCCCTGTCTTGATTAAACAGGTGTTTCACTCCGACGCCCTCCATTTTGGGCAAGCAATCGCTGCATTCGGAGTGGGCGGTCTGATTGGCGCAACAGGGATTCTAGCCGTCGAAGGCCACGTCGATCGCGTCAAGCTATGTTCCGGGGCTGCTGTTCTGTACGGCGTTCTTCTTTCGCTGGTCGCGGTGAACCGTTCGCTTCCGCTGTTGAGCGGCCTCCTGGTGCTTGCGGAGCAGCGATGACAGCGAGCAACATTTCCGCGAACTCGATCCTGCAGTACACAGCTCACGACCACATTCGGGGACGAACTTCGAGCCTCTATATGCTCGCGATGCGAGGTGGCCTGTCACTCGGAAATCTCATGGCAGGTGTTTCGGTAACCTATCTCGGAGTAAGTCATGTGTTCCTGATCAACGGGATTGCGGCAATGCTGATCCAGGCCTGGATTTACAGAAAATGGGTAGATGCTTCCGCGGCTGACGAGCCTCAGCTCCTACATAGTTCTGAAAAGGCTATAGGTCTCCGCCTTCAGGGAAGGCCGGAAATAGAGAACGCCCTGTCAACCAAAAAGAACGTTTCAAAAAAACAGGGCGGAGAGGGATGATTATGCCTCCTTGGGGTTTGCAGCACCTCAGCACGTTCTGGATTCAGGTGTATGAATCAACTCAGGCTGTTCGATTCCCCAATCACGAACGGCAAGTCATCGGGTGCGATGGCATTTTCCGGAGCCGGAACCATTTCAAGCCGTTAGTCGTTGCGCTTCAACGCCACGATCCTGAAAGTTCAAACCTGAATATGATAACCTCAACCGCCTGAATGCAGGATTTGCGGAGCCTGAGTTATGAACCTAATTTCCAGAAAGAGCACACTTCAGCTTCATCTCATTCTGTTGTTCGCGTGTTTACTACTGACCAGGCCCGCGATTGTCTGGGGCAACGATATACGCAAAGGTCGAGAATTGTATCTAGAACATTGTGCGGCTTGCCATGGAGTTAACGCCGACGGGCACGGACCGCTGGAGCATGAGCTTACGGCACCCCCAGCGGACTTGCGTCTGCTATCCAGGAAATACGGAGATCCGCTCCGCGAGGACAAGATCGCGCGTTTCATGGACGGCCGCGCCGACGCAGTAGCGCATGGCCCTCGTGACATGCCGGTGTGGGGATGGGAGATGTGGCAGAATCCTGAAGGGAGTGGAAACCCGAATCAGGTGAGCGATAGTGTCGCCCATACAATTCACTACCTCCAGTCAATTCAAATTGTCGGTTCCCACGCCTCGCGCAAACAAACGCATTCGCACGCGCCCCTCTCAAGTGACAACAAATGAACCATGGGTTTTGTTGTTATCTGGATAATATTCTTCGGCGAAGAACTCGGTATTGACTGCCGTGGCACGGGTGATGCTCGTTGCAATAGGTTGAGTGGTCCTTTCTCTTCGGAGGAATCGTGATGAACGTCGAACAGATCATGAATCGTGAGGTTATAAGCTGCGGCCCACGCGACCCGCTCAATAAAGCGGCGCAAATAATGTGGGACACCCCTTGCGGTGCGGTCCCAGTGGTCGACGAGCGAGGCAGGCCTGTCGGCTTTCTAACCGACCGGGACGTTTGCATGGCCGCCTATACTCAGAACAAGCCGCTTTCGGAGTTGCCTGTCGAACGAGCGATGGCGCGAACGCCGGTGTGTTGCCGAGCTGAAGACGAGCTCGATTCAGCGGCTCAGCTAATGCGGCAGCATCGCACCAGGCGTGTTCCAGTTATCGACGGGAACGGAATACTGGTCGGTCTGCTCACGCTCGACGATCTGGCCTGCGAGGCGGCGAGGCCGCTGCGCGGCGGAAGGAATAGCAAGCTGGGCGAACTAGTGCTTGAAGTGCTGTTGTCGATCAATCGCGGACGCATTCGCCTCCACCCGGCTGTGTAAGGATCTACCGCAATGAAAGCATTCGTGATGAAGAAGTTGGACAGTGTCGGGTTCGTGGACAAACCAATTCCGAAGCCTGGGCCAAACGACGCGGTTATTAAGACCACAAGAGCGTTGATTTGTACGTCGGACTCTCACACCGTTCATGGAGCTATCGGTCCCCGCCAGAATTTAACTTTGGGTCATGAGGCTGTTGGCGTAGTCCATGAAGTTGGTTCGGAAGTCAGGTTGTTCAAGCCCGGCGACCGCGTGGTCGTAGGCGCGATTACTCCAGATTGGGGCGACCCAGCTTCCCAAGCGGGTCATTCCTCGCAGTCTGGTGGAGCACTTGCCGGTTGGAAGTTCGCCAACGTGAAGGACGGCGTCTTCGCCGAGTATTTTCACGTCAATGAGGCCGACGCGAACATGGCGTTGATTCCGCCCGACGTTCCCGACGAGAAAGCCGTGTACTGCTGCGACATGATGTCCACCGGCTTCATGGCAGCTGAGTATGCCGAAATTCCGATCGGAGGAACCGTCGCAGTTTTCGCGTTAGGCCCGGTCGGACTGATGGCAGTCGCGGGTGCCAGGCTGCGTGGCGCAGGCCTCGTGATCGGGGTCGACTCCGTAGCCAAACGCCAGGAGCTGGCCCGCACCTATGGTGCCGACGCTATCGTCGATCACGCAAAGGAAGACGCAGCCGCTCGTATCGCTGAACTAACCAACGGCGAAGGTGTGGATTCGGCGATCGAGGCTTTGGGCAGTGAGCAGACTCTCCAGAACGCCATCAAGGTGACTAAACCCGGCGGCACGATTTCCAACGCGGGCTATCACGGGAAAGGCGAGTACGTTGCAATTCCGCGTCTGGATTGGGGCGTGGGCATGGCGGAAAAAACCATCCGCACCGGTCTTTGCCCAGGCGGCCGACTCCGCATGGAGCGCCTTATTCGGCTGCTTCAGACTGGGCGCGTCGATCCCACCAAGATGACGACGCATACATTTGAATTTGAAGCGCTAGATAAAGCATTCGAGGTGATGGACAAGAAACTGGATGGCGTCATGAAGCCATTGATTGTCTTCTGATCTCGAGCAGTGGCTGAATCGATGAAGCTAAAAGAGGTCGGGTCAACGTTCGCGCTTGGTGCTGTGCGCTCCGTTTCACAGCCTGCGCTATCCGGCGGCAACGACGTTTCTGACGGGCATCCTAGAACCTGTGCGACGGAAATTGCTCGTCGATCCACTCTTCGGCCTGCGATTCCTTTTCAAACTCAACAGCCTGTTTTTTCCCCTTCCAGAAAATCTGCCACCGTCCAGTCTCAGGATCTTTCTCGATTAGATATCCTTGATACTCACTCATCTTAGTGCCTTCCTTTTAGTGCCTTCCTTATAGGAATCCGTTTAATCGCTGAGCGAGACAAACAGCATCCTTCTGAGCGCTGGCAGCAGGCGCACTTCCTCACTGTCGATCAGGTCGTCGAGCTTGACCGCAAGTGCGCACAGCGCCTTGCCTGCCACCGAGACAACCTTGTCCGGATCATTTTCGAATGACACTCCGATCAGCTTGCCGATAAGCGAGCGCATTTCGTGGTGGCTCTTTTTGATTCGGTTCATGACCTCGGCAGAGATACCGCCCGCGCCTTCCGCCCACGGCAGCACCGTTTCGTCCTCGCTTAGCAGATGCTGATTGAGTTGCGGCTTGAGAATTTCCCAGCATCGCTGTGCCTGCGTACGCATCTCGCGATCCGACGGCTTGAAGCCGAGAATGACGCCCGCGACAGCGGCGTCGAGCAGCGGCATCCCGAGGCTGTACTCCTCCCGGCTCAGTTCCTCAGTGAGGTTTCGGATTTTGCGCCTGTCCGCAAACTTTCCGGCCCAGGTTGCTGACGACTTTTTGGCAGCGCTCATATTCGTTTCCATAATCCTCACCGGCACGACGCTTCAATGTCCAACACGGGCATTGTCATAGCTGTTACGACGAAAATAAACTTCCCGTCCATCGATAGTTTCGAGAACGCCGTAATCGTTCGTCGGAAAGATGGTGGTGACTCGAACGTCAGGCGAAGGTCCCTCGATTTTCATATCGTGACGGACCTTGTGTACGTATTCCTCGAGTTTGGCGCGCGCCGCGGTGAAAGCCTGGGTTATCGCCAGCGGCAGGTCGACACTGTTCTGCTTGTCAATCGTGAACTCGCCGCCCGACACGTCGAGATGGATTCGAACGCGGCCCGCTTTTTCAAGGACGATGAACCGCAGATGCTGCAGGCACCTGGTGCATCCGGTGAGACCGTTGACGTAGTCTTCGAGCCCTTTGACGTGCGCAAGGATCTGCGTCTCAATCGCTTCGGTCATCGTGGAATTGGGTGAACTGATTTGAAGTTGCATTTCCCTCTCCCAATCGTTGCGGACAGTGGAACGTTGAATACTCTCTAATCCATTGTTCGTGCCGGACGCTGGCGGCGATGGAACGCCCGATAATCGGGCGGAATTCGGGCCGCAATCTGAGCTGTTGTATCCTTCGGACACAGCCTGCTCCCCTTGGCAACACAGTTGCGGTGACACGGTCGGATGGTGGCGGCGATACTCATCTCGAGACGAAGCGGTCGATCATCTTGTTCTTGAGGGAACATTTCCGTCAGATTACTTCGGAATCGGTAGCGTCGATGCTTCCGAGAAACTGACTGATTTGCCAGAAGTCTCGCGAAGAGTCCGGGGAACCTCCCCCAGGTGTTCGAGGACGGTAGATATTCCGGTCGAAGCAGGCCGTGACACCTCTGGGTGTTGTCCGGACGCCGAAATTGGTCATCAGGGCACAACTGTTGCTCTGGGACGGATGCGCCGAGCGACTCGGCGCCGATCGGGGGAGTTATGGGAGCCGGACGAATTTTCTCGACATTTTTGTTCGCAATCGGGGTCGCGGCGTTATCACTGGCGGGCATGGCTCGCGCGGCCGACAGCGACGCTACCGATGCCGCCGCGCTTAAGGAAATCAGGGCCGAGATGCGTCAGCTGCGCGAGGAGCGCAAGCGTGACCGCGAGGTAATTCGCTCACTCGAGGTCAAGGTCCAGCAACTCGAGACAAAAGACTCGAGGGTCGAGACCACCACACAGCAACTCCAGAACACCAATCAGAAGCTGAAGGAGACCACGCTCGAGCTTCAGCAGACCAATCAGCAGGTCCAGTCTCTACAGACGAAGGTGAATGCGCCGATCGCACCGTCGCAGTTCGGCGAGGCTTTCGACAGCTACCTCGGTGAGCACCGGTTTCTTGTTACCGGCACCTTCGCGGGCTCCTTCCAGTACGACAAGGCCACGGCGACCAACACCTTTACCCTCAATTGGACGCCGCAAATCAACTACGAGTTGAACAAGTGGACGTATTTCGTGGGCCAGCTCAGTGGCTCGATCGGTCAAAACGGCGCTTCGACCTTCACGATGCCGGTCGCGGCCGTCATGATGTTCCTGAACGACTACATGGAGCTCTACGCCGGCATCTTCGATAACCCGTTCGGCAACTGGTACGAGGACCGAAGCGCTCCATGGGTTAATCGATTCGCCACCGCGCCGTTGCCCTTTGATGGCGAGCCGGTCGGCCCCCCGACCGACGTGGGCGCTCAACTTCGCGGCGGTTACAATTGGGGCGCACTTGGTCAGGACGTCGATTACACCGTCTGGGTCAGCAACGGACCCAGCTACGATGCCTCGTTGCCCACTCCGGTCATCGGCCAGACTCTCAACGCGTTCAACGGCGTCACGCTCAATACCAACGGCAAGGCGTTCGGCGCACGCTTCCGCTTCTATCCTATTCCGCTCAGCGCCGAATGGGGTCGTTTGCAGCTCGCAGCGACCACGCTCAACGGCAAGTGGCAGAACAATCTTTGGTACAACGCGTGGGGCGTGAATCTCGAGTATCAGAAGGATGCATTGAGCGTGTACGGTGCGTGGCTTACGGCGTATCGGCAGATGCCAGTGGGCACGCCTACCGGTCATGACAATCGCCAAGGCTGGTACCTGGAGGTCGATTACGCGCTCAATCAGCTGGCCGCAAAGATGACGATGTTGCCCAGGCCCGTCGAGCAGTTCATAGCTAGGATGATGGCGGGGGTGCGCTACTCGGGCGTCAATCAGCGCGCAATCGTCGCATCGGAAATCAACACCACGCCGGCTCCCGGCTTCAACGGGTCGCCGTCGATATTCTCGCCGCATGCGCGCGAAGTAGCGGCCGTGCTCGACTACTACTTCGGCCCCGCGATCGTATGGCAGAACGAACTCGATTTCGAATTGCCGCAAGACGGTGGAAGCCTCGTCACCTTCGGCGGCGCGCAAGGCGCGACCCCCGTTTACAGCCCATTCGGCACCGCACACAACGACCGCGCATTCATCAGCCAGTTGACGATCGGATTCTGAGGAGGAGGCGGGCAGATGAAGAAAATCGCAACTGTATTGCTCGCGCTCGCTGCGCTGATGCCCGTGATTGCCGGAGCGGCCCACGCTCAAGAGGAAATGAGCAAAAAGGAAAAGGCGCAGCTGTTCCGCAAGGGCGCTCAGCTATGGCCGGTGTACTGCGCCCAGTGTCATAGCCCGCGGGCACCCGGCGAATATTCTTCGTACCAGTGGGACATCGTGATGGCGCACATGCGAACTCTCGGGAATATTCCGCCAGGCGATGCGAACGCAATTCTCGCTTATCTCAAGGGAGGAAGCTGAGTCGTTTCTGATGGTCCTGTATCGAGCAACCAACGAGGAGAAAAAATTGAGCTGCACCAAAACAATCCTGGGAGCCTTCGGGGCGCTGGCGCTGACTGTCGTGTTGGCCGCGAGTGTTAGCGCGGCCGACACGGCTGCCGCCAAGCAGAACTACGATACGTTTTGCGTGAAATGCCACGGCCCCGGCGGCAAGGGCGACGGCCCCGCGGCGGCGACACTTTCCACCAGCCCGCGCAATTTCACCGATTGCGCCGCGATGGGCAAAATTTCCGACGACACGATGTTCAATGTGATCAAGAACGGCGGCGCTGCCAACGGTCTCAGCAAAGACATGCAGGCGTGGAGCGCGGGATTCGAGGACACTGAGATTCACGACCTCGTCGCCTACATCAGAACGTTCTGCGTGAAGTAAGGTGACCGAGGGAAATCTGATCGACGCGACGCCGCGTGACCTGTGGTGGTTTCGCAAGAACGTGCCGTGCCTTGATGCTTGCCCGGTCAAGACCGACGCGGGCCGCTACGTTCAACTGATTGCTGAAGGACGTCTGGCTGAAGCTTATCGCGTCGCGCGCTCGCCCAATCCGATCGCTTCGATATGCGGGCGCGCTTGCGCCGCTCCCTGCGAGGACGCATGCCGCCGCGGCAAGATCGATGCGCCCGTGACGATTCGCGCACTCAAGCGCTTCCTCACCGAGCAATTCGGTCCCGAAGCGCTGTCATCCAAGGGCGTGCGCGAGATGATTGCGGGACCGTCGGGCGGCGGCAGCACAACTCCCGGTCATATCGATCTTCCGGGCGCACGGCCTGCCGCTGGCGGGTTGAAGCGCAAAGTCGCGATCGTAGGCGCGGGGCCGGCGGGCCTCGCGTGCGCAAATGATCTGGCGTTGATGGGTTACAGCGTGACGGTTTTCGAAGCGATGGAACACGCAGGCGGGATGCTGCGATATGGAATTCCCGCGTACCGGCTGCCACGCGACGTGATCGATTGCCAGGTGCGCGAGATCGAAGAGCTTGGCGTCGAATTTCGCTACTCGACACCCCTCCGACCCGGCTTCGGAGTTCGCGAGCTGAAGGAGCAGGGTTACGAAGCTATCTTTCTCGCAGTCGGCGCCTCGCGCGGACGCGCAGTGCCTATAGAAGGCAGCGATGCGGATGGCGTAATCAAAGCGATCGATTACCTGCTCAACATAAATCGCGGCTACCGGGTTCCGCTCGGCGGCAAGGTCGTCGTGATTGGCGGTGGACTCGTCGCAATCGATGCGGCTCGGACCGCAGTGCGCGCACTCGTGCCCGGACTCGTCATGTCCGAGGAGGAAGAGCAAAGCGTCGCGGCCGGCACGATGCGCGTGGCGCTGGATGCGGCGCGCGAAGCGGCGCGTCGCGGTGCGCTTGAAGTAACAGTCGCTAGTCTCGAGTCCGGCGCCGAGATGCCGGCGATGAAATCGGCGCAAGGCCGCGAGGAACTCGATATCGCACGCGAAGAGGGAGTTACGTTTTTGCCCGGTTGGGGTCCGAAGCGAATCGTCATCCGCGACGGCCACGCTGCCGGAATCGAATTGGTGAAATGCGTCAAGGTATTCGACGACGCCGGCCGCTTCCGCCCGCAGTTCGACGAGAACGATAAACGCGTCGTCGATGCCGACGCAGTGATCCTGGCGATCGGGCAGGCGCCGGACCTCTCGTTCGTCACGCCCGAAGATGGAGTCCCGATCACGCCGGCGGGAACGCTCAAGATCGATCCAATCACGCTCGAGACCGGTATCGCAGGCGTGTTCGCGGGCGGCGACGCCGCCTTTCCGCCGTCGCTGCTGATCACATGCGCGCAGCACGGCAAGGTCGCTGCGCGCGGTATCGACGCTTACTTGCACGGCAAGCCGCTTGGCCAGCCGCGGATGCACGTCACGATCGAAGAACTGCCGACCGACACCTACAAGATGGTTGATCGCTACGAGCAGAAGCATCGCGACATTCCGCTGGTGCCACTTTCGCGCCGCACAGGAATCACGGAAGTCGAGTCCACCTTCACTGTGGACGATGCGCGCGAGCAGGCCGAGCGATGCCTCTACTGCCATATCCATCCGATCTACGACGGCGCGAAATGTATCCTGTGCAATCGATGCGTGGACATCTGCCCCGAGCATTGCCTGCATTTCACGCTCGCCGATGAAATCGCCGATCAAGAGCGGGTTGCAGGCGTGATGGCGGAAGCGCAGATGCGTAGTGCCTTTCTCTACGACGAGGCGAAGTGCATCCGATGCGGCCTGTGCGCGACGCGCTGTCCGACCTCGGCAATTACGATGGAGCGCTTTCAGTTCGAGGAAACTGCTGGCTGATGGACGGCGATCGGCGAGAGATCCTACGCTTCATCGGCAAGGGCTCGGTGTTGGCGGCGTTCCTTGCCCAGATCGGCGCTGCAGGCCGCGCATTTTTTCCCAACGTGCTCTATGAGCCGCCGAGCCGCTTCAAACTCAAGCGTCCCGACGATTACCCCGATGGCTACACGCTCGACGAAGCGCATCGCCTGTACGTGATTCGTCAGAAAGATGCGTTCCATGTGATCTCCGCGATATGCACGCACCTCGGATGTAACGTGCAGTGGCGCGACACCGAGTTCGACTGTCCGTGCCACGGTAGCCGCTTTCGTCCCGATGGCACGGTGATTTCGGGACCCGCGCCGCGTCCGCTCGATTGGTTTGCGACGACGGTATCGCCCGATGGGTACCTGGAAGTTGATAGCGCAAGCGACGTCGCGCGCGACTTCAGGCTGGTCATCGGCGGGAAAGGCAAGGCCTGATCGGTGGCGAGAAGATCAAGGCGCTGTGGCGCAAGACTTCGTGGGCATGGTCGCCCGAAAGCGAGCGCGAGTCGTCGGAAGCGATCGTCAAGAACTTCTGGCTGCATTGGTTCCCGGCCAAAGTCGCGCGCGCCAGCATGGACTGGAACTATTCGTTCTGGCTGGGCACCGCATCGGCGTCGCTGCTGCTCATCCTGACTGTTACCGGCGTGATGCTGATGTTCTTCTACGTGCCGTCCACCGAGCGCGCATACGGCAGCATCAAGGATTTGCAGTACGCCGTCAGCTTCGGCCGTCTGCTCAGAAATCAGCATCGATGGGCGGCGGAAGGTATGGTCGCCGTCGTCTATATCCACATGGCGCGAGTTTTTTTCACCGGCGCCTACCGCGGCACTCGGGCAATCAATTGGGTGGTCGGCGTCGTTCTTTTTCTTGCGACGTTGTTCCTGTCGTTCACCGGCTACCTGCTGCCGTGGGACCAGCTCGCGTTCTGGGCGATCACAGTCGGCACCAGTATCGCGAAGCAAGCCCCATTCGTCGGACCCACGATTCAGTTCCTTCTTCTCGGCGGCCATGAAATCGGACAGCAAACGCTGTTGCGATTCTATGTGCTGCACGTTTTCTTCCTGCCGGTCTTTGTGTGGATCCTGTTCGCCTATCACATGTGGCGCGTCCGCAAGGACGGCGGCCTGGCGGCAGTCGAGGGAATTCGCAACGCGCGCGTGATGGTGCCTAAGGCGACCCCGAAGACGAAGAGTTACTCGCTGTTTGGCCTTACGCCCGGCACCTCCGTGCAGGTGATGAGCTCGACCGGGCTCGAAGAGTCCGACCAGGTTTTCTCGTCGCCGAATATGTCGCGGCGAATCGCGCTGGTTTTCCTGGTCATGTTCAACGTCACGCTGCTGGCCGCGATCCTGTTCAACGCGCCGCTCGAGGGTCTCGCCAATCCTTCCGTGACGCCGAATCCCGCGAAGGCGCCGTGGTACTTCGTCTGGCTGCAGGAGCTGGTGGCGTCGACGACCGTTCGTTTCGGCGATTTCACTGTGAGCGGCGCGTTGCTGGGCGGAATACTGCTGCCGGGATTTCTGCTCGCGGTGCTGACGCTGTGGCCGTGGCTCGATCGTTCGCCACTGCGCGCTGAAGGGCGATGGCTTGCGCCCGAGCGCAAACGGCAGAACGCAACCTTCGCCGTCGCGACGCTCACGATCATCATCCTGATCATGGTCGGGGTTTATTTGCGCGGTCCCTACTGGCGGATCTACTGGCCCGGCCAGGCTCGCCCCGAGACGCCGCGACTCTACTGATATGCCCGACCAGAAAGAATCGTTTGAGACGAAGGACTTCGGCTGGATGGTCGCGATGTCAATTCTGTTGCTGGTGCTGGTCGTGGTCTGCTTCTGGCGTGAGTTCAGCACCGAATGGGGATCCTATCAGCGCAAATTTCCTCAACTGCTCGGACATTACGGCAAAGGCCAGGAAGCGCGCGACTTCCAGCCGGGGATTCAGCAAATCTGGATTCCGAAGATCGGCGTGACCGACCGATGCATCACGTGCCACCTCGGCTACGAGTGGTCGTCGGTGCTTCCCGCCTCGATCGCCGAGCCGCTGACGCCGCATCCGATGAATGACTGGATGACGAAACATGAGTTCGCAAAGTTCGGATGCACGCCATGTCACGGCGGCGACGGAGCTGCGACGACTGTCGTAGGAGCGCATCAGGGCGGACGTGGATGGGAAGATCCGATGCTCTCGAACGCACTCGCGGCGCAAAACGGGCTCACGATGAACGAGATGATCCAGATGCGATGCAACTTCTGCCATCGCCACGATGCCGCGACGCCGGGGATGGACGAGATCAACCTCGCGAAGGTGCTCTTCAAGAAGAAGAAGTGCCTGCTGTGCCACGTCGTAGAAGGACGCGGCGGCGCCACCGGACCTGAGCTGACCTATGAAGGCGACCGGAATCCCGAGCTGCTGAACTTCGCGCACGTGAACGGCGCGCATACGTTTTTCAATTGGAACGTGCAGCATCTCACGCAGGCAAGCGCAGTCTCGCCCTCCACTCAAATGCCCGACTACAACTTCAAGCCGGAGGAGTCGCGAGCGCTGACGCTGATGCTGCTCAGCTGGCGGCGGCTCACGTATCCACCGGAATACATTCCAGATCCCGAAGTGGCTGCGGCGGCGATACCGCGTTCGCCTACGTCAACAGCGACTCCGACTTCGAGTGCGACACCTATCGCGCGTTGAGCATTTCAAATTAAATGGTGAATCGATGAAGCAAAAAGTGTTGGGTCTAATCTTAATACTGGGTGCCGCGCTGTCGGTCACGCAGCCTGCGCTGTCTGCGGACAATGACGTGGCCGATGGGCACAAGTATTTCGTCCGCTACTGCGCGTCATGCCATGGAACGGACGGGCTCGGAGACGGTCCCGTCGCCAAGAGCCTGGTCACGCCGCCGGCAAATCTGCGCAAGCTCGGCGACAAGTACGGCATGCCGCTGCCAGCGCATCGCATCGCCGAACTGATCGACGGTCGAGACACGGCCAGAGCTCACGGCAATCACGAGATGCCGGTTTGGGGAGAGAAGCTTTACGAGCTTGGCCAGGGCGAAAGGGGTGAATACGGCATCGGCGAGGTGATCGGCAAAATAATCGCCTACCTCAACACGATTCAGGATCGTCGAACGGCGATGCGATAGGCGACACTTGAACCGCGGTTGCCGGCGTCACTGCGGGACGATACGGAATACGGGATAGCGCGCAGCCACGCTCTCGAACTCGGCCAGCGGAGCGTCACGGCTGACGTCGAAGTGCGGGCGAGCGCCTGGCGCCACTCGTAGATAAGCCTTCAGGATTGGCGCGCGCCGCGACACCGGCACATCCTCAAGTCTCACGTTTTCCGTTGCTCCGTAGCGCAGCACCGCGGCGCCCGCGCTGGCGTGTGCGTTGCGCACCCAGTCGGCGTTCTCACCCAGCATCGACACCAGGTATCGTTCCGCGCCGACACGCGCCACGACCAGTTGGACAAGGCATGCCCGGCCGCTTCGTCGCCCTCTCGTTTCCAGGGCGACCAACATCGCCGGAAAAACTCCAAGCGCGGTTAACCGCGCCTGTCCGGAGTTGAGCCGTCTGGTAAACGCGTTCGGCCTGCCGCCGGGATAGAAAAGCGCCCTGTACCACGAGGCCGGCAGCGTCCACGGCAGGGTAAAGAAAACCACCGAGGCACATAGTACCGCTCCTGCTGGAAGATACGGACTCATTGGTTGCCCGGTATCTTAAGTCGCTACCAAGTGCTCGAGTGCGTCCTCGATTTCGGCGACCAGGCGTTCGCGCTCTCTTGTGGTATCGAGGCGTAGGTGGTTTCGAGGCGGAATCTCGTGTATCGGCTGGAACTCCGCGCGCTGCCTTCGGTGCACCTCTGGCGTGGCGTCTGAGACTTCACTTTGTGCCGATCCGCGACGTTCCAATCTGCGTATCGCTTCTTCTTCACTGACAACGCATTCGACGAAGAGCACGGGCACGCCGTGCCGGTTCGCGAGAGAAAGCGCGAGTTGACGCTCGGCAGACGCCTTAAAGGTGGCGTCGAGAATTGCTCCACAGCCGCTGCGAATGAGGCTCTCCGCTTCGGCCAGCATCGTGTCGTAGGTGATTTTCGTAAACCTGTCGGAATATATGTTCGCGCCATAGTCGGTGAAAGAGTGCTCATGGGCGGGGACCGCTGCCAGGCGCTTACGGACGCGATCAGAATTGATCACTTTCAAACCTTTGCGATGTTGAAGAAGACGCGCAACGGTCGATTTGCCCGAACCCGAAAGCCCGCATACCACGATCAGAGCCGGCGACCTACATGCCGCGTAGCGCGACGCCAGCTCGAAGTAGCTGCTTGCGAGTTGACCGGCGCGTTCTCTTTCCGCGGCACCCACTTCGCGCTCGAGGCTTTTCAGACTCTCGACTTTGCCGCGCACACATGCGCGATAACACTTGTAGAACGGAACGAACACCCCGAGGTCCTCATCACCACTTATTTCGGCGTAGACTTCAACCAGCTCGTCGGCGAGCCGAGACGCGCCAAGTCGATCGAGATCCATTGCGAGGAATGCGATCTCGGAAGCAGCGTCGCAGTAGCGCAGTCGTTCGCTGAACTCTACGCAATCGATCACATCAATTTCGTTACCATCAAGGCAGATATGTTCGGCGCGCAAGTCGCCATGGCCTTCGCGGACGCGGCCTTCGAGGGCTCGCTCATTGAGCGCTCTCCAATGACTATTTACGAACGCGCGGCAGAAACCGTCTATCGCTGTGAACTGGTCTTTGCGAAGGGTGCGGCCGACGAAATCCTTGTTTTGTGCGATGTCCTCTATGATATCGCGCCAGATCGACAGGGCTGATCCGTAAGTCCATCCACGGTTCGATGGGGCGGTCGCGTGAAACTCCGCGATGCGTCTCGCAATCGCGCGAATCGAGGCGCTGTCGGCATTACCCGAGGCGATCAGCTGGTCAAGCATTCGCTCCTCGGGCAGGCGGCGCATCTTGACCGCGTACTCGACGGCCTCGGGATGCTCGGCATGGACCCCGGGTCCGAGCATGAACGAGTCAGCACTCTTCAGAATCGCGAACACTCCCAGGTACACACGCGGCGACAGACGCGCGTTTAGACGCACCTCCTCGGTGCAGTAGCGAAATCGGCTGGCGAGCTCTGAGCAATCGAGAAACGGGAAATGGACGGGCTTCTTCACTTTGTATACGTAGTCACCAGCGAGGAACACGTATGATATGTGCGTCTGCTTGAGTTCGACGTGTCCCGGAGAAGCCGGATAGAAACCCGGCCGCATCATCACTTCGACCAGCGGCGGGACGCCGCCAGGTCGAAGGCCGTCCGGCCTCGGCGTTCTGCGTCCTTGCGTCATTTCGCCGATCTCCACGAAGTGCTCTCAGCTACTCGCGGTGGTCGGCCTGCGTCAACGCCTCGAGCACATCGTCAGTAGTTATCACACCGACGAGCTTGCCATCCTCCACCACCGGCAGCGCTCCAATCTTCCGCTCACGCAGCAGACGTGCAGCCTCCCGAATATCGGTGGAGGGCGTCACGGTTATCAGCGGCTCGCTCATCGCCTTGAACGCCTCGGTCTGATCGAGGTAACCGGTATGCTGGCGGATGTCGCGGTCGGTGACGATACCGACTGGAGCGCCATCACCCAGGATCGGCACGCATCGAAAGCCTCCGGCGTGCATGTTTGCCGCGATAGAAGCGAGCTTCTCGTGAGGAGTCGCCGTGACCGGGTTTTTCGTCATCCAGGTGGCGACCATGTCGTTCTGGGTCGGAGTGCAACGCACGGTCAGGACGGGGCAGGTGGATTCGCGCAGGACGACCTCGGCGATGCTGCCCAGCAGGAAGCGCTTGAAGCCGCGGCGCCCATGCGTGGCCATGACGACCAGATCGGCCTTCGTTCTCTTCTCGGCATTTAAGATGGTACCCGCCGGCTCGCCGGTATGAATCAGGAGTTCGTACTTGAGACCGTTCAGTTGCTTTTGCGCGATCTCGAGCAGCTTGGTCCGGGCAGCCTCTTCTTGTCCCTTGTAAAGATCTACATAAACCGGCATTCCGGTTGGCTCCATGATCATCGGAACCACGTGCAGCACCAAGACAGTGCCGTTGCTGTCGCGTGCGAGGTCCGCGGCGGTATCGAGTGCCTTCATCGAGTTATCGTCGAAGTCCACCGGACATAGGATTCTGTGGAATTTCTGTTCCATAAAGTGCTCCTTCGTTTTCACGTTGCCCTCAGGACACTAGCCAATGCCGTGCCATTGCTCGGCCTCCAGATTTGCCTCTCGCAATTTCGTATTGAACAGCAGACAAGCGGCGATCTGTATCCGATCGCACCACTCAGAAAGGTCGATGGAGCTAAATGGCACCCTTCAATGAGAGGGCCTTCTTCCTGGAGGTCAAAAGCTAATGGCAAGCGACTTGCAAACTACTCTTTTGACTGCATTGGAGGAACAGAATTATGCAGATGATCAACGTGATGACTTCGAACCCGATAACCATCCATCCGCACGACAATTTGTCCAGGGCAAAGAGCATCATGGACGCCGGCGGCTTCCGGCGCGTGCCAGTGGTGGATCGTGATCGGCTGGTCGGCATAGTGACTGAACGCGACCTGCGCGAATACACCGGTTACCTGGAATCGACACGTGCAAATGCCGCGATGCGTACCGAGCTCGTCACTCTGACGCCGTACAACACCGTCGAAGACGCGGCCCGACTGATGCTGAAGCATAGGGTCGGCGGACTCCCGATCATCATGGAGGACGGTTCAGTGATCGGCATCGTCACCACGACCGATCTGCTGAGAGCGTTTCTGCAGGTCGTCGCCGGAACCAACCAGATCATGAACCCCTAAGGGCCGCGACCGGCCCTGGACCCGGCGCTCGGGGCGTCGTCACTTCTGCTGAAGGCTCTCGACGTATTGAGCCATCGCCTCGATTCTCTTCTTTACCGCCGCATCGCTGTCAGGTGTGAATTCCTGACCGGGTTTCTGAAGGGTTGTACCGAGAAACGGCATCTGGAGCCGCTCATGCGACGGTATACTCTTGCGGCCGTCGATCGTGTCGACAACGTCGTCGAAAGGGAATTTCCCGCCGTTGCTCCTCGTCAATTGAGTGAGGTCGGGCGGCGGCGGGTTCATCGGAATGGTCTCGAGTGCGGTGCCGTTACCCCTACCGCCAGACCCATGGCAGTCTGCGCAGTACTTTTCGTAATCCTGTTTTCCGGACTGAGCTGCAGCGGGCCGCGTGCAAACTCCGAGGACCATCGACATTAGTACTGCGGCGGCCACCCGCGCCGTTGCGGTAACCACACGATGCTTGGAAGGAGAATCGTCCAGACCTACCATAATCGGGCCCCTTAGAGTGCTCAGTTGAAATCGCGGTTCCGCGCGATCAGTGCGACAAAGTCACCCTCGGTCAAAATGCCGACCAGGCGTCCATTTTCGACCACCGGAAGACAGCCGATCTTTCGCTCCGTAAGGAGTTTCGCGGCCTCGACCAGGGGAGCATCTGGTTTGATCGTGACCACATCGGTGGCCATCACATCTTTGACCGCGAGCGTGTCGAGAATCTTGCGCTGAGCGTGCTTCCCATAGCCAAGCGCCTGCGCGAGCGCGTCGCGAAAGAGATCGCGCTGGGTCACGATGCCGACGAGGGTCTGGCCGTCATCGTCGAGAACGGGCAAATGGCGAACCCGCCCCAGGCGCATGATGTCGTCCGCAAGCGTAAGTTTGTCGTTGCGTTTAAGGGTGGTAGGATCGCTTGTCATCGCATCGCGAACTTTCAGTTCTTTCATCTCAATTCCTCCAAAAGCAGTTCACAGGTAACCCAATTGCCTTGCGCCGAGAAGAAGTCCCTCGCGGAATTCCGGATGTGCTATAGCGATCAATGCCTCGGCTCTTTGCGCGGTCGATTTGCCGATAAGGCAAGCCACCCCATATTCAGTAACGACATATTGGGTATCGGTTCTAGGATCGGTAGCAGGCCCTTCGATCTTTGGCACGATGCGGGAGACGGCGCCATTGCTGGCGGTCGAGTACGCGGCGAGAATCGATTTGCCGCCCTTGGATAGCTGAGCGCCGCGCACAAAGTCCAACTGGCCGCCCGGGGCACTGTACTGCTTGCCCATGATCGCTTCGGAGTTGACCTCGCCGTCCAGCCCGACCTCGAGAAACGCGCTGATCGAGACTACAAGATCATTCTGTCCGATGACGCTCGGGTCGTTCACGTAATCGACGGGGCGGGCCTCCATGCTCGAGTTGTCGTTTAGAAATTCGTAAAAGGCCTCATCGCCGGCAGCCAGCGTATAGACGTTCTTGTACCGATTCAGATTCTTATATTTGTTCGTGACGGCGCCGGACTGAATCAGCGCCGCCAAAGACGGCATCATCAGCTCGGTGTGTATGCCCAAATCTTTGTGGCCATGAAGGGCCGCGCATACAGCATTGGGTACGCCACCGATTCCCACCTGGAGCGTAGCGCGGTCCGGGATCATCCCAATGATGTGCTCGCTAATCGCACTGTCCGTTGGCGTCAACGGCCGTGAAGGCATCGAGAACAGCGGACTTTCGTTTTCCACAATCGCCGCGACTTCCGATATGTGCACCGACGAGTCGCCGAATACGCGCGGCATCCTGGGATTCACTTCTATGATCAGCTTCTTTGCGGTCCGTGCGGTAGGGATCGTGTAGTCGGAGTTGGTGCCGCAGCTGAAGAATCCACCCTTATCCATCGGAGCGACCATCAGGACAAATGCATCGATTCCTATTTCGGCCAATGTACGCGGCATCGCGCTGAAATTTCCCGGCATATAAAAGACGACGCGGCGATTGTCCTGCTGGCCCAGCTCGAAGAGCCGCCGTTCAACGATAGTCGGAAAAAACGGATGCGGCTTGATGACGTTCATGTATTCGTATTTGAGAATCGTGAAGGCGGCCGCCGCGATCGAGTGCGAATAGTAAACGCGAAGCTCCTCGATCTTGCCGGCCTTCACTCGATCTTCGAGTGCCGTCAATAAAGCAGGCGGCTCGCTTATCGCCATACCCATCGAAAGGGTACCTCGCGACGGAATCAACTCGACCGCGTCCGCGGGCGACATCAATTTGGATTTGTATTCGATTTCGTACATTTGCCGGGCCTCACTCCAGGCTCTAACTCGAAGACCTGTAGCGGCTTCCGTGCCAAGCCGAAACGCGAGCTTTGGAGCTCCCAAATTGACAGATTGAATGTCGAATGCGGCATTAGGTTACGGTGGTAACCTGACGGTGTATCCGATCGCGCCATTTCCTCCGGTGCTTGATGAGTTCCCCGGCTCGATTTGCGATTCATTTGCTGGTCCGCGAATTGCTTCGTTTCTGTCAGGGCGAGGATTAACAAAGCGCCTTTGGGAGACTCTATGAAGACTAGCGGGAAAACCAGGACTCCAAAGAAAATCGCAAAAGATGCGCGAGGAACGAATCTGGTCGAGATCCTGGATCGGGCGCGAGATGCGGCATCCGCTCGCGTGCGTGTACTCCGCAAGGAAGAGGAAGCCGACGCCTTGGAACTGCCGGCAGACGGCTTGGACTTGGCCCACTCGCTCGAAGAAGTGGAGATCGATGCGGGGCTGATCGAACGATGCGAAGACAGATTGCGGGCAATAGATGACGCGTTCAACCGCCTCAAGCGCGGTCGTTATGGAATCTGCGAGAAATGCAAGCGGGAGATCCCGATCAAGCGCCTGCGAGTCTTGCCCTTCGCCGCGCATTGCATCGACTGCCAGAAGAGGCGAAACGAGCGGAGACGCCCGGGCGAGGGAGAAGTCGACGAACCATCGCGCCACGTGTGGACGCCGCCCGACGAACTGAAGGAGTCGGTCGAGGAGTAACGCACCGATGTGGGTATGGAGGCACCGATGATTCAGCTCTTTCGTAAGGTCCTGTGCCCGATCGATTTTTCGGAGCACTCGTTGGCGGCTCTCGCAATCGCACTTAAGGTCGCGCAACAGAATGATGCGAAGATCTACTTGCTGAATGTCGCCCCTGTGCCGGCCGGTGCAGTCGGCTTCCAGCCAATCCCGATGGATCCTTACCCATACCTCGAGAAGGACTGCCGCGAGCATCTGGAGAAGCTCGCGCGGGATTGGATTCCCGCTAACATGCGCCAGGAAACGATTTGTTATAAGCGGCGATCCTGCCGAGCGAGTGCTCGATACCGCGCGGGGTCTCGACGCAGACCTGATCGTGATGGGCACGCATGGCCGCAGGGGATTGAGTCACCTGGTCCTGGGCAGCGTAGCCGAACGGGTCGTGCGAGAATCACCGACGCCGGTTCTGACGGCGCATTCAAAGTAGCCACATCCGAAAAGCCGCTTTAATTTTAATCAGCGTGTTTGGGATGAATCGCGTCAGGACTGGAACCCGCGATTCGCGAACGACGCGCTCTGCAACGCTCCCAAGCAGAAAACGCTTCACACCTTTGTAGCCGTGCGTGCCCATCACGATCAGGTCGATGCCGCGTTCGGCGGCTAGATTGAGAATCTCGGTCGCAGCATTCCCGCTCGCGACGAAAACATCATGCGAAACTCCTGTCAGCTTTTTCTGCGCAAGTGCTTCCAGCCCGCGGAGGCATTCCGCTGCGTAGGGAGGGTCAGGGTCCATTGGGACCGGCGGCAGTTCCATCGCGGCGGCGGGCGGCGCGCCGATCACGGTAAGAAGGAAAACTATGGCGGAGTTCTGCTTTGCCAACTGGCAGCAGAGCTCAAGCGCGTCCATCGAGTCACGCTCGAAGTCAATCGGACACAGTATTCTCGTGAAGGTTGCGGCCATCTCTTTCAATTCACGCCGAGTGCGCTCGGTTATTTGGTACTATTTCCATTATCGGGCGTATTTGCCTCAACCTCAATGTTGATGGCCCTGGCTGGAGACTTTTTGGGCATTGGAGCGCTGAGCTCGAGTAACCCGTCGCGATGCACGGCGTTGAGGTTCTCGGCTGTGATGCCTTCGGGCAGGTTGATTGACTGTTCGAACGAGCCGTAGCGAATTCGGTTGCGAAACAGGGACGCCTTAACTTTCAGCATACCATTGGCGACGTGCAGGCTGATGTTCTTGAAATCGACTCCGGGCAAATCGATGCGTACAACGAATTTGTCTCCCCTAATGGCCGATCCAATTGCGGCGCGATGTTCGGCGCCGAAGTCTGCAAGTAGCTCGTCAAACTCGGACTGCATCCGCTCGAGGTTGGCTTCAGGATTCCATTTGTTGATGAGACTCATGATTCTCCCTTCGATTCGCATCGGGCTCTCGGATTCAAGAAGGAGCATCAGCCGTGCCAGAGATCGCGAGAATGACTAATGGTGAAATCAATCGTTTGGGCGGTGAGCTTGTGATGAAAGGAGGCAGCGAGGTGCCGCAAGTGGCTCCGAACGACACACCGTAGAGACATCATCTTCGAAGAATGCGCGCTTTTGCCCGGAGCCGTTTTAATTTGAGGTGCGACATGCGATCCTTGGCCGGATTTTTCGGACTCCGCACTGGCCTCACAAGGATCTCGCGGTTCCTACGGAATGACCCCAACTCGTCGATTCGCTCTTGCTGTATCTCTAGTCGCGCTGATGACTGTAATCGGCGCCGTCGGCTACATCCTGATCGAGCACATGTCGGTTCTCGATGCCTTTTACATGTCCGTCATCACCATCTCGACTGTAGGCTTCCAGGAGGTAAAGCCTCTCAGCCCGGCCGGTCGTCTTTTTACGATTGGGCTGATAGTCACAGGAGTCGGAAGTGCGATCTACCTCTTCACGGTAATCGGGGAACTGGTCGTTGAAGGGCGCCTTAGAGACTTTCTCGGGAAGACCGCAATGAGTCGTAGAATTCACAATCTCCAGGAACACGTAATCGTATGCGGCTACGGCCGTTTCGGCCATGCGGTGGTCGAAGAGCTGACGCGCAATACTGTGCCGATGGTGGTGATCGAGTCGGACCCCACGAAGCAAGCAGACATGGACATGGCGGGCGCGCTGCATGTAGCGGGATCGGCGCTGGAAGATTCGGTGCTCGAAGATGCCGGCATCGGCTCGGCCCGCGCAATAGTCGTCGCGACTGGGTCGGATGCAGACAACGTGTACATCACGCTTTCAGCGCGGGAGAAAAACCCGAAGATTCTGATCTACGCGCGCGGCGATTCGGATGCTGGGTTACGTCGGCTCAAGCTTGCGGGAGCAAACCAGGTCGTCGCGGCCTACCACTGGGCTGGACTGAGAATCGCGGCGAGCATCCTGCGCCCGTCGGTCGTGGATTTTCTGCAACTGTCGGTGCCTGGCCGCGAGTCCGAGGTCGATCTGGAGGAGATCAGGATCTCGCGGGAAAGCCCAGCGGCCGGAAAGACAATCTCGGCAGTGGAACGGGAGAATCCGCGGCTTCGAATCGTGGCGATGAAGCGCAACGATCAACGGCTCGAAATGATTCCCGGTCCCGAAACACGAATCGAGCCCGACGATTTGCTGGTGGTGATCGGCGAATCCGACAGCCTGAAACGACTGGCGTCGGCTTAAGAACCTTCGTCGTAAGTGATGAGATGTCGTTCAGAATTGCTGTATTCGAGCGCGGCCTGAACCGAGAATCACTTTCGGCGTGGATTTCGAAGATCGGTTCGCCCTGCATCACAGAATCGCCGACGCTCTCGTACAGCCTCACGCCTGCCGAAGCATTTGACGATGCACCCGCACGTTTTGCTACTCGCGAAATTTGCCAGCGATCGATTTGGGTAATCCTGTTCGCCACTATGCCTGCCTCTTCCCCGGTCTGTGGATTTAGCCGCCTTGCTGAAATCGCCGGCAGGTGAGCGGCGCGGTTCAGATTGGTCGAGCTCCTCGAGTTCCTTCGAGAAACCATAATTATATACTTCCAGTTGGTCGAACAGAGCCGCTTCTCGCGCGAAATCGCGTCGCGTCCAAAGTGCGCGGTGGTGTCGTTGTTCTCCAGCGTGCTTAAAGGTTCCTCACCCGGATGCGCTGCATGTGATTGATTTGGGGGGCCCGATGCGAGCAGGCGGCGCGCCAGATTCGCCGCCTGGCTGCGAATCTCTGGCATCGCTTGTACTATCGCGTGTCGAACGCGGTTGCTCTGGTGCGAGACAGTCGTTGTTTGACCTGCGATCGCGCCCGCGGCTATCCCTGAAAACTCAGAGTCTGGCGTCGTCGATGTTTCCCGGCGGCGACAAACTAGCAGATGGCCGGAAAAGCGCGGCGAAGTGAAGGCTTGAAGCCCTCGCGAAGACTGGGGGCGGGATCGAGCGACAGCTAGACGTTGCGGCGGCGTGAGGCATCGAAGGTCGCACATAGTGCGACTGGCTTGGCGCTTCGGCAGTCCAGCGGCCTCGAGGAGATCAATTTTCGTTAAATTCGTGCATTCGTTATCCGGGCATCGCGAGCTCAGTCACAGACGCAGCTTGAGCACAGCCGTTGCAGCAAAAGCGATGTCCCAGCGAACGCAATCTCGGCGACAATGGCTGAGAGGGGCACCGGCTCGATTCTCGACGGAGAGAATCGAGCCCAAACGGAAGGCCGGCGACGATCTTGCCATTGGTCCTGCCGTAGTAGGCGCATCGAATATCTTCTTCGTCTCCAATTTCTGCGCATTTATCAGTAGAGTCCGGGACTAACAAGAATCGAGTCTTAGCAGAGTTCTTTATTTTCGGAGCTCGGGCCTCAACACACCGTACAACTATAACTACTCCTAGTAGTAGGAAATGTAAGTCGTTGCGTTCGCGCCTGTAATTCTTTGTGAGCAGCCGCTCGATTGCCTGATCGAATGTTGCTGTGCCGGGGAGCGCGCCCGTGCTGGCAAAGTACACCTTCCAATTTAGCACCTGCTGCGCGGCGCGTTTGTCTTTTCCCCCGCTTCACTACAAATGAGTACCGAACGGGATCGCGACTTTACTTGGACATACCGCCTACGATGCGCCTACTCTGTTTTGTGCTTTGGACCGCGAAAGACACGCCTCCCTTGGCCTCGCGATCGGCGACAAAGAGAATCCCCGTTGGGTTGGAGTTGTATTCGGTCCGCGACGAATTAACACGGGATCTGCCAGGCACGCTGGCCGCCGTGGCAAAGATGGGGTATCAGGTCGTGGAATTCTACGCCCCGTACTTTCTGTGGACCACCGTTGAGGCGAAACAGGTCCGCAGGCAGCCGGACGATCTGGGTATGCGGTGCAATTCAACCCATAGCGGTGAGGAGTCGTTCACGCCCGATGGCCTCAACAAGGCAATTGAGCTGAATCAGATTCTGGGATCTTGTCGTGATGGCGGGTTCCGGTCCGGTGGCGGACCTTGACGGCTGGAGGGCGCTTTGCGAGCGGATCTGTGGATTCATGGAGACTTTGACGCCGCTGGGAATGAGCTCCGGATTTCACAACCACGAGAATGAATGGTCGTTGGTAAATGGCCAGCGTCCCATGGACGTGCTGGCGGCTCATACGCCCAAGGAATTCATGCTCCAGTTCGACGTTGGTAGCTGCATGGCCGCAAGACAGGATCCCGTCGCATGGATCAGGGCAAATCCCGGGCGAATCAAGAGCATTCACTGCAAAGATTGGTCGCGATGGCTGTGGCGTGGTTATAGAGTGCTGTTCGGCGAAGGCGGTACGCCGTGGGACGAGATCTTTAAGGCGGCCGAGAGCGTCGGAGGAGTGGAATTTTACCTGATCGAGCAGGAAGGCAGCCGCTTACCCCCGCTTGAGACTGCACGGCGTTGTTTGGCAACGTGGAAGCAGATGCGCGGCTAATACACTACCTTAGCATTCCGACGAGCGAAAACGACGACATGCTGTCGTTGCACTTCACGCCAAAGCTCACGGGAACGGAACTGGACCTTCACCCTCGTGTGTCGAGCGCGCGATGCGTGAAGAGCGATCTGGCGCGCGTAGGCAATGGTGCTGCAACTCCTACTCCCACACCTGTGCCTGCTTCTGCTGTTCAGATAACGTCGCCCAGCGACGGAGCTACCGTCGCAGGAACCGTAACGTTCAGTTGTGCGTCGAGTTCGTCGCAGGTGGCCTTTGAGAATTTGTTCGTCGATTCGAAATGGGTGGCGACCTCACCGACGTACTCGAATTCCAACGGGTTCACTTTTTCGAGTGCTTGGAACTCGAGCACTGTCACAGATGGCATCCACACCCTGCTTTGTCGAGGTTACAGTAGCAATGGCACGACCGTAGGTACGACCAGCGTGGTAGTGACTGTCCATAACGCGGCTGCAACTGTCACCGCGTCTCCTCGAGCAACTCCGACGCCTGCTTCTGCTGTTCAGATAACGTCGCCCGGCGACGGAGCTATCGTCGCGGGGACTGTAATGTTCAGTTGTGCGTCGAGTTCGTCGCAGGTGGCCTTTGAAAATCTATTCGTCGACTCGAACTGGCTTGCGACTTCACCGACGTACTCGAATTCCAACGGGTTCACTTTTTCGAGCGCCTGGAACTCTAACACTGTCGCAGATGGCTCTCATACCCTGGTTTGTCGAGGTTACACCAATGGCACGACGGTAAGTACGACCAGCATAGTAGTGACTGTCCATAACGCGGCTGCAACTGTCACCGCGTCTCCTGGAGCAACTCCCACCCCCGTTTCTGCTGTTCAAATCACAAGCCCGAGCAACGGAGCGTCGGTAGCCGGAACGGTTACTTTCACCTGTGTCTCGAATTCGTCGCAGGTGGCCTTTGAAAATCTATTCGTCGACTCGAATTGGCTTGCGACTTCACCGACGTACTCGGCTGTGAACGGCTTCACGTTTTCGAACCCGTGGAACACCAGCAATCTCGCTAGTGGCTCCCATACTCTGATTTGCCGAGGATACAATAGGAGCGGGAGTACGGTTGGTTCGGCCAGCATCGGCGCAATCGTCAGCAACGCGGCGGCGACCGTCACCGCCACGACTGGTGCAACTCCCACGCAGGCGGCGACTCCCACGCCGGTTCCTACTGCCTCTGCGGCGATATCCTTGAGCGTCGGTTCAACCGCGACCCTGAAGAATATCCCGCGCATCGGCATGAACCTAAGCTATTGGACGATATGGGGTGCGGAGCAGTTTAGCTCGAATGTGATCCCGAATCCTGGATTCGAGCCTACCAACGACCGCGCGATCGTCATTGTGAACAGCGCGAACTCGAAAGGCTTCGAAGACAATGAGTCGTGGCTCGGTCGCGCCGACGGCTTTTGGGAAGACGGAACCTTCCAGGTTCTCAGCGGTCAATCGGCCGGAGTTTCGGGCACGATCGCGGGATCCCTTCAGAGTGACAGCAACGAGCTTCCCTCCTTTACGACCAACGCGCCGGCGCCGACGCTTGCGGTTGGCGACGCTATCTCGATTTCGCAGACGCAGATTTCTGGGCCTCCCGCCAATTGGTGGATCGGTTCGTCCTCGACCTGCCAGATCGATACGAGCGATTCACGACCAGGCAGTCCCGGACATTCAGTAGCTGAGATGGTTTTGCAGTCGGGCAAGCCGAGCCAACTCGATTCCTATCTGGACGACGGCTATCAAATCAACGGGCAGAATTTCCTGCCGGTTGAAGGCTCGTGGCAACTTTCATTCTGGGCTCGCGCAACGACCGTAAACGGCGCGAACCTGTCTGTAACCTTTCGCAGAGTTAACGGGAGCGTCCCGTTTGTCTCGCAATCGGTGACACTTACAAACGCATGGCAGCAGTTCGTACTCAACTTCAATGCCGTCGACGGCGGCTCTCCCGGACCGCTCGATCTTCAATTCCTGGCCAATGGTTCCACCGGTACTGCTGTTCATCTTGATGACGTTCAACTTGGGAGTGTCAACGATCTAACGCAAGGCGCGTGGCGTCCGGAAGTAATTAACACCCTGAACCAACTGCGTCCTGGCTACCTGCGTGACTGGCAGGGACAGCTAGGCGATACCATGTCGAATCGACTCGCCTCCGCATTCGGCCGTAGTCCTACTCGCTACAATCCCGACCTTGCGGACGATCAACAGTGGTTCTTCTATTCACTGCCCGACTTTCTCAGTTTATGCCAGCAGATCGGCGCGAAGCCTTGGATCGTACTGCCGACCACGCTCTACAGCTCTGAGTTCACCGCGCTTGGGCAGTATCTGATACGAGCGCAACAGACCTACAATTTCGGTGAAATCGTGGTTGAGTTCGGCGATGAGAACTGGAACTCCGTGTTTCGCGCCGCTGGTATCCAGAATCCTGTCGTAATGGCACAGGCGGCGAACCGCGGGTTTACCTTGTTGCGAGCCGCCGCGGGTTCGTCGGTTCCTCTCCACCTGGTAGTCAATGGTCAGTTCGTCAACCCATGGGTCGGACAGCAAGCGATCATCAATGCGCCCGAAGCCGATGCAGTCGATGTCGCGCCGTACTACTTCTACTCCCTCAACGCTACTGACTCTCCCGCTACCGCGTTTGCCAACATGTTCACGATGAGCGACGAGCCGCCCGACATTTCAGGTCTTCAGGCAGTCACCGCTTCGTTGAAGAAGAGCGTCGACATTTACGAAGTGAACGCATCGACCTTCAACGGCAACGCACCTGAATCGCAACGCGACCCCTACGTCGCCGGGATGGCATCCGGTACCGCTTTGGCCGACCGCCTGATTCGGGAATGTATGCTGGAGTCTCCCGGCAAATGGTCTATGACCTGGCTCAGTACAACTACACCATCTCTTCGTCGGTCGGAAACATGATGCTGTGGGGCGTGGCCAACAGCCTTGCCAGCAATGTAAGTCTGCGGCCGACTGGACTTGCAGTGGAGATGCTCAACAGCGCTATCGGAGGTGACTTCTACCCGGTGACCGCGGCGGGGACCGCTGCCAGCAGCATCACAGCCGCCGCCTTTCTCTCCAATTCCGGCTGGTCGATGGCAATCGTTTCGGCTAATTCAACACCCAGCCAGATCTCAATCAGCCTGCCATCCAGCGGAACGCCGCCACCGCGCGTCCTCACGCTTTCCGCTCCCGCCCCTACGTCCACCAATGACGTCACTTCCAACAATCCTTCCGGACAACAACAAGTCTCCGTCGTTCAAACGGCACTTACCGGCGGCCAGGTCACCGTACCTCCATACGGTGTTGTCGTCCTGCTGCCCTGACATATCGACACCGACTGTACCGCGCTCATTTGATACCCGCAGCGAACGACATCTGAATTAACGGAACTGTAACTCTGCCAGGATTTCCACAAAGTCGCGCAGATGTTCTTTTTGTTAGCAGTAGATTGCAATCGGACCGGCACGGCGATTGCGTCTGCTTCGTCACCGTCTTGAAAAATGAAGTATCAGTGCCCGTCGCAAGTCGGGATTCTTTCGGACCGCTGATCTCTAGACTTCGTGAAATTCTCGGTTCGCTTTGATCAAGCACGAGAGCGACCTTCGCGAGCGTGCATCGACTGTACATCGCGCGTATCGCGCCTGACGCGGTCTTCTCTGCAGTGCGCCCAGAAACGATCGAGTTGAGGACCGTGGTGAAGCAAGCGGTAGCAAGTCTGTCGGCCACTGCCACCACCAGTGGCGTCATATCATCAAGTCGTTCGCACGCGTTTCGTCTTGCTCGCTCATCGTCGTTTCCCTCCCCCTTGCTTTTTCTGAACAGCGGAGACGTCTAAAAGTCCAGCCTTCTAGACCGACCCCTCATGTCTTAAGAGTGATTACGTCCATATCGAGGGTTTGCCAGACAGAACCAAAGGCTCGGTCAGCGAGACGACCACGCGATGATCATAGATCTGGGTCTAAGCGGTCAGGACATCGCGGACCTGGTGGAGTCCTCACGGCCGAAAGTGAGCGAGTGCCTCAAGAGTCTCGTTGCTGAAGGCGTCGTGACGCGCGAACATCGCCGTTTCATCATCGACTCGGTAAAAATTCAGGCTAGCCTGCGATCCTGACGCTGGCCGCGACCAAAAAGCGGATCTGAACCGTAAATTGACGGTCAAGAAGAATCGCTATCGAATGGATCCGAAAATGCGAGGCGAATTCCAGGCAATAAGATTCTCTCCGGCACTGCTGCTTTAATCCCGGCCAGAATACCTGCCTAAATTCGCGGACAATTCCCCGAGCAATACCGAGTGAGGGGTAAAGAGTTCAAATCCAGCTTGGACCACGATCCAGTCTCTCGATTTTCGGAGACCTCGGAGAATCGGACGGTTATTACTTCCGGCGGTCGCGCCGGAGTTGCGCCATCATGGTGAACAGCTCGACAATGTTCGACTCGACTTTGCCGGCGGAGAACTCCCGATACAGCGATGCCACATTGACGATGATGCGTTCCCCATCGCCCCAGGACGAGTAATCGGCTAGCGAGATGTCTCGCGCCGCCTCCAGCACCGACATGCCCGAGTCATAGCGGCGTCGAGCCTCTCGCTCGATGTATTCGAAATAACCTTTTAGCGTCGCGACTCCTTTTTTGTCGGTGATCGGCCCATGCCCAGGAACGATGACGTCGACGTCGGAGTCGATGATGAGCTGGCACGCTGCGATCCAGTTGCGCACCGGCCCGGCCCATATGATCGGATGGCCCTCGATGAACAGGATGTCGCCAGTGTACATGACCCGATCCTCGACGGCCTGCGCGAGCACGTCGCCACGGGTATGTGCCGGACCGACTTCGATCAGGCGGACGGTCTTGCTGCCAACGCGCAGTTCCAAGCGGCGCTCGAAGGTCCGCGTCGGCATCGTCACCGTGATACCTTCGAAGTCGAACGGCGCGAAGATATCGGCAAAGAATTTTCCCGCCTCCCCCATCGAGCTCGCGTTGCGCTTCATTTCGGCGAGCCGGCCGACACCGCCGTCGTGAGCCATTTCCTCGGCGCACGCTTTCGACGCGATGATCTCGGCACCATTGACCAGCTCGTTGCCGAAACAGTGATCGCCATTGGAGTGCGTGTTCACGAGCGTGCGAATCCGAGCCGCGGAGTTCGGCTCTGCACGACGCATCGTGTCGAGCATCTCGCGGGTGAGCTTCAGGTCGAACAGCGTGTCGACCAGCAGCGACTCGCCGCCGTCGGCGACGAGGCCTGCGTTGCTCCAACCCCATCCGCCATCAGGCTGCAGGTACGCGTAACAGCTGTTGCCAAGGTCGTGCAGACCCTTCGTGTAATTCCATTTTCGCGTGTTCATTGGAAACCTCGACGCGAGAGTACACGACCGTGGCTAACTGACCAAAGCGCGATTTGGACAGGTCCATGGATCATCGCCGTAAATTCGCCTGTTGATCGAACTCGGCGCAACCGGCCCGATGAAGGCCGACTCCAATTCGCGAGGCGCCCGACGAATCAGCTCCCGGTCGCGATCCTTTCCTGATAGACGAGAATCTCGACCCGGCGATTCTTACGCCTACCGCTCGGTGAGCTATTGTCGGCGACCGGCTTGGTCGCGCCGTAGGAAACTACGCGAACCTGGGTCGGGTCGAGGCCCTTGTTGCCGACCAGATATCCGGCGACGCTCGTAGCGCGCCGCTGTCCGAGCTCGTAGTTGTAATCCTCGTGGCCGACGCCGTCGGTATACCCGGCGACCAGGAAGACGCGCTCTGACGCCGACGGCCCGGAGCCGGTCGGTCCCTCTACATCTCCGAGGAATGCATCGATTTCGCGCTTAGCGTTCGGGCTCAAGGCAGCGGATCCGGTCGCGAAGGTCGGCCCCGTACTCGAATCCAGGACCAGCTTTCGCTCGAGGTGGAGATTATTCATCTGGGTTTCGAGCTTCTCTTGCTGTCCCATTATCGGGCGCAGCTGATCATCGACCCAAGAGCGGGTGGCAAGGCATCCACTGGCGGTGAGAAGCAAACCTACCCCTGCGAGGGCTCTGATCCCGATGTGGACAGCGTCCGATAAACACGCGATTCGCACAATAAATCCTCCATGGTTCAACGGATTATCTCTTTTTGATTTTCCGACCAGTTGATTTTTGGGTCAAGTTCACTACGGAGGGCATGGACAACGCTGAAGATTCAGTCCGCACCATATTTCTTGTAACCCGCGCGGGAGCGTTTCGTCTTTCTAGTTGGACGACGCGAGTTTCGAATTTTTCCAGCTATATGGGAATTACGCGATCTGCAGTATTCGTCGGAGCGACAGCGCTTCTTCTTCTGCCTTGTCTAATGTTGCCGGGTCCCTCACACGCGCAAGGAATCGACGGATTGTCGCAGTTGTTAGGCGGCGGGTTAGGATTCTCAGGCAATTCCGGCCAATCCAATGCGCCCGTCACAGTGCTGCGTAATACTGCGCCTTATACCGGGACGTTCAGCGGCAAGGAAACCACGGGCTCGGAGACGAAGAGTCTGGATGCCAAGCTTGCGTGCTATCCGGCGCATGACCCCGCGTTCGACAAGGCCGATACGTTCGTCTGCTACGCCGCCCAATGAACGCCCGGCACCGGGATGAACAATAGATGGGCTAAACTAGCGATTTTTGTCAGTGTCTCGATTGGCGCGAAGGGCTCGCCACCACCAGGAGCGTGATGAACCGCTTCACCTATCCCCCTCGTAACCAATTTTCACGGGCAGCACACACGCATGTTGGAGCGGAAGAACGCGGCGACGATCGAGCACTACCTGATGTCATTGCAGGCCTCCATCCATAAGGTCTGGCAGTGTATAGAGCGGACGGGAGCCTTAAACCGTCACAACGGCTCCTGGACAGAAGCCCCCAGGACGAAGTTCGCAGATTCGGGTCCTGTCTAGAGAAACTTAGGATGGGTAACGGGCGGGAGTCGGATTGATCTTCGCGAGCTGCAACGGATCGGCTGGAGTTCGCGTGGTGGCGGTCTTTCCATTCTTGATGTCCGAGGCGGCGGCGGCCATGCTGCGGAGCTTGACGACCTCTCGCGGATAGCCGGCCAGCACGTTGCTCAAGATCCTGTACACCTCGACATTCACCACAAGGTCGGTATGCAGACCGTCGACTTCGTAGCTATCGCCGTTCTCGGTGGTGGCGAACCTCCAATCAACTATCCCGTCTTGGCGAGAATAGATCGAAGTAAAGCGGACGCCGGGCGGCAACTGAGCTCCGTATGCTTCCTTGGAAAAGTTGCACGTACATCGTTCCGTTCCGCAGCCCTGCTGCGTCTCGATGAACTTCTGAAAAAATGAATGAATCGCGAACAGCGCCGGCCGTACTTCGGGTGTGACAGCCTGCCATCCATTGCGGAGCGGCGAACCAATCGCGATTACATGGCGGACCCGGTCAGGACGCAGTCGAGCGAGAGCGCAGGCAACCAATCCGCCCAAGCTGTGACCGATGATAACAATCCGGCCTCCAGCATCCTCCGAGATATCTTCCAAACGCCCCAGCATGCGCTCGACCTTGCGCTGCGGGCATCCGACATTGAGGTTGATTCCCGAGAGGTGAGTGCGGTAACCAATCTGGCGTAGCCATCGCGCCATCGTCTTGAATGTCCAGTCGCCGGCAGTGAAGCCCGGAATCAATAGAATCGCTTCACGTCGGCCTTTTGGAATGCCCTTGCCGCGAAAAACGGGATCCAAAAGAAGCGCTGAGCGCTTGCTGCTGTAGTCTCGGTAAGCGTTGACTATGAGCGTTCCTACAGCCACCTCCTGACCTCCTGTCATTTGCCCAATACAGCAAAACTCGCGCCGCATTGAATGAATCAATGAAGCTGTCGCAGCGCTTCGAGTCTCAAACCGCGAGTGCGTAAAATCTACATACTGCGAAAGATCGCTATGCCTCATTGAGGGTGGCTGTCTTATCCGGCTGCCGCTAAGACAGGAAGCAGTTGGTTCGTTTCTCTGAGGGTATTAGCGTTGAAAACGTGAATCTCCCGGTGAACCCGCCGATTCTGCCGATGCTTGCGAAGCGGATTGACGCCCTGCCTGCGGGCCAGACGTGGATCTTCGAGCCGAAGTGGGACGGGTTTCGCGCGTTGATCTTCCGCGACGGGGACGAAATCCTCATTCAGAGCCGCGAAGCGAAACCGCTCAATCGATACTTTCCCGAGTTGCTCGAGCCTCTGAGTGCGCAGCTACCCGCTCGATTCGTTCTTGACGGCGAAATTGTTATCGCAAGGAACGACGGGCTCGACTTCGAGGAATTGCAGCTTCGGCTTCATCCGGCGGCCTCGCGAGTTAAGCTGCTTTCGCGGCAAAGTCCGGCGTTGATCGTCTTTTTCGACCTGCTGTGCGAAGGAGATCGCGATTGGCGCGGCGAACCGTTCGAGCGACGGCGCGAAAAGCTGGAGTCGATTCTGGCCAGCGCGATGCCGCCAATCCATCTGACTCCGGCAACGCGTGAACCCGCTGTCGCATCGGATTGGTTCAAGCGCTTTGAAGGCGCGGGCCTCGACGGGGTTATCGCCAAGCCGATTTCCGGCACCTATCAACCTGACAAGCGCGTGATGTTCAAGGTCAAGCATGAGCGCGACTGCGATTGCGTCGTGGCCGGTTTTCGATGGCACAAAGGCGGTGAGGGCACGGCGGTGGGCTCACTTCTGCTCGGCCTGTATGACGATGCGGGTGCGCTGCAACACGTCGGCGTGTGCGCGAGCTTCACGCAAACCAGGCGCCAGGAGCTGGTGAAATTTCTGGCTCCCTATCGTCGCGACGCTCTCATTGATCATCCGTGGAAGTCGTGGGCCGCGGATCATCCGTGGAAGTCGTGGGCCGCGGCGACTTCAAACGACGCAACGCATCGGATGCCGGGAGGCCAGAGCCGTTGGAGCCAGGGCAGGGATCTATCGTGGGAGCCGATCAGACCAGAACTGGTGGTGGAAGTCGCGTACGAGCATATGCAGGGCACTCGCTTCCGTCATATGGCGTAGTTCCGGAGATGGCGTACCGACAAGAATCCGCGCTATTGCACTTACGCGCAGCTTGAAGTAGTTCCGCCGCACGAGCTGAAAGCAATCTTTTCAGGAGACCTGTAGGTCACACGGGCTCACGTGTCTTTCTTCGACGCGCGTAACTTGCGCCATTCGCGAGTTGGGTCGTCATCAGGATCGGGAGTTTCATTCGGAGGCCGCAACTCTTCGGGCACATGGCGCAGATTGATTCGGATCCGCGTCCAGGTCGACGATCTGCCGCGCATCGAATCGACCAGCACGTCATCGGCGGCGAGGAGCTTCGTCGCCTCGGCATGTTTGCGTTTCCATCTTTCCAGACCCGAAAGCGCGTCCTCCTTGCTTGGTGAGTTCGCAATTACGATCAGCGGCATTTTCGTCCGCGGCGCCTTTGCAACCGATCTGGCGCGCGAGGGTGCGACCCGGCGCGGCTCGCTCTCCGCCTTGCGAAAATGCGGCGGCCAGGGCGCGTCGCCGAGGCCGGCGGCCTCGTCTCCTGCCGCAAGCTCGAGCAATTTTTCGAGCGAGCCGGGTGCTCCGTCGATACCGTCCTGCGGATCGCCGATCTCGAGAAAACGTTTCGGAATTGTGAGCACGGTAAAGTCGGACGGCTCGCAGTCGGGAACCTCGCGCCAGTGAAGCGGCGCAGAGACGCGGGCGTCGGGAACCGGCCGCACTGAGTATGCCGAGCAGGTCGTACGATCTTTCGCGTTCTGGTTGTAGTCGAGGAACACGCCGTGCCGCTCCTCTTTCCACCATTTCGATGTGGCCAGCGTTGGCGCGCGACGTTCGACCGCTCGCGACAAAGCGAGCGCCGCGCGACGCACTTCGTCGAAGGTCCATCGCGGATAAATCCGCACATTGATATGCATCCCGCGCGACCCGCTGGTTTTGGGCCACCCGCGAAGGCCCATCTCATCAAGGAGCGACTTCACCTCGAGCGCGACCGTGCGCACGTCCGCCCAACTGACACCGGGACCCGGATCGAGATCGACCCTCAACTCGTCGGGATGATCGAGATCGCCGGAGCGCACCGGATGCGGATGCAGCTCGATGCATCCGAGATTGACGATCCATGCAAGCCCGGCCGCGTCATCGACTACGATTTCTTCCGCAGTGCGCCCCGAAGGGAACGCGAGCGTTATCGTTCGCAGCCACGAGGGGCGTTGCGTTGGTGCGCGCTTCTGATAGAACGCCTCACCTTCGGCGCCGTTGACGTATCGCTTGAGGACTAGAGGACGGTCCCGCATTCCGGCGAGCGCGCCCGGCGCGATCGACAAATAGTAGCGAACGAGATCCAGTTTTGAGAGCTTCGTCTGCCTCGAGAAGTACAGCTTGCCCGGGTTAGAGACACGGACCTCGTGACCGTTGATCGAGAGCAATTCGGTAGCGTCTTCTTTCGGCACAAGCTAAGTCTACAAACCATCAGCGCGATGTGACAGGTTTTGTTCTGGCGCTCGTCACGGACTTTTGAATGAAGATAGCGACCTTCAACGTCAACGGGATCGGTGCTCGCCTACCGGCGCTCATCCGCTGGCTGGCGGAATCCAAGCCGGATGTTGCGTGCCTTCAGGAGTTGAAGGCACCGCAGGAGAAATTTCCAGAGGCCGCTATTCGCGAGGCCGGCTATGGCGTGATCTGGCATGGACAGAAGAGCTGGAATGGTGTCGCAATCCTCGCGCGCGGCGCCGATCCTGTCGAGAGTCGTCGCGCCCTTCCCGGCGATCCGGAGGACATACACAGTCGCTACATTGAAGCGCTGATCAATGGCGTGCGCGTAGGATGCCTTTACCTGCCCAACGGCAATCCAGCGCCCGGCCCGAAGTTCGAATATAAACTACGGTGGATCGAACGCCTGACGAAACACGCACAGGAACTACTCGCCGCGGCGGAGCCGGTCGTGCTCGCCGGCGACTACAACGTCATCCCCACTGAGTTTGATGTCTACAAGCCCGAACACTGGCTCAAGGATGCGCTCTTTCTGCCAGAGGTACGGAGCGCGTTCGCTAATCTTGTCGCGATGGGCTGGACCGATGCGCTGCGCAAGCTCCATCCGGAGGAGCGCATCTACACGTTTTGGGATTACTTCCGAAATAACTATGCGCGCGATGCCGGCCTGCGTATCGATCATCTGCTGCTGAGCCAGTCTGCGGCGGCGCGTCTGGTCAGTGCAGGGGTCGATCGCGAAGTGCGCGGCTGGGAAAAAGCGAGCGACCATGCGCCCACCTGGATCGTGATCGCGGACTGAGCAGGAATCTCAGCTGACACATCATTGAACCCCGGCCTGATTGAGTATCCAGCTCGGGACCTGCGACGCTGATGTGATTGGACCCTTGTTCTTTATCGTCACGTTGACCGGGAATGGCGGGATATAAGTGTTTTGACAAATTATCGGGCCAAAAAAATCAATCGGATCGAGGAAGTAGTTGTCTATGTAGGTGAGATTTCCTACCGGCAGACATCCGCCAAAGTCGGAACCATAGGGAACGCCCGTCAAGGCACAGAATGGAAGAGGAATCGAGGACGGCCCAAAGCAAGGACCAAAATCGGCGATTCCGACCGGGTCATTGAGTGACACGTTCTGCTGCAGGGTTACGTATTGGCTTCCGCCATCGGTGTAATAAATGTTGCTTCCCCCGGCAGGCCGTTTATTTTCCGCGACGTTCAACTTGATCAACAAGCCATTCTTAAAGTTCGGCCCCTGCGAACCGTTGGTATAGATCGCGCCGCCGTCCCACAATTTCTCGACGAAAGAATCAAATTTGTTGCTGCTGATTTCATTGTTGCTGACGATCGTCGGCGTCTCGTAGTCGCCCCACATTCCCGGAATGGCATCCGGCAGACCTGGGAAACTCGGATCGTCGAGCAGTCCCCATCCCCAGCCGATAGCGAGGCTGCTCCATGGCGTGTGCATGATGGTGTTATGTGTGACCAGCGTGCCAGTCGTGAAGCCTACGAACATTCCGGCTGTGTCGTAGTAGTCCACGCCCGTATAGGAAACGGTATTGTTCTGGACCAGGTTGTTGCTGGTCTTCTGCGCACGGTTTGGCCGTGCATCTATGGGAGACAGTCCGCCAACCTGTAGTGCCGTCGATGAGATGTCGGTGAAGGTATTGTTGACTATCGTATTGGCCTGGCTGCCCGTATCCAAATCGAGAGCCACTCCACCAAGGTGGCTGAAGGTATTTCCGGTAAACGTAATGTTGTGTGCGTATTGAAGGGTTACGTTACCCAGAGTCTTATAGGTGATCAGCTGATGGCCAATCTTATTGTTTGGCTCATATCCGCCGCCCATTAGTATGTAGCTGCTCTGGTCGGTTACATAGCCATTGTCGGTGTTGGGTTCCAACCAGGTCGCATAAGAGAACTGCAAACCCTGAAAGGTTATATCTGAAACCGGGTTGTCGGGCGTTTCCACGACCTCGACCAAATTCTCGAGTACCGGCAGGACGGCGTTTTGAGGAGTACCACTGCTGGTATTGAGGTAGGTCAACCGCTGACTGTAGGGGTCGAGATACCACGTGTTAGGTACCGTCAGCAGTTCCGGCGCGTTTTCGAGCCAGCTCAGGAGCTGAAAATTTACCGGAGGCACGTAAGTATTCGCATTGGTGAAACATGGATTTTGCATGATGAGGGTATTCCCGGTCAGGCTCGCGACCGGACACCGCATCATTTTCCATTGCGTGATAGTAACCGCCTCCATCAATTCCGGATGGGTGAAGGACTGTGGAATTTTTTGCTTATAGCCATTCTCCACGCTTTCGTAATTTGCGTTGAACAACTGGCCAGTGTTCGAGCGCGCACGAGTAGCGCGCTGGCCGTTCACATAGAACTGGCGCGGCATCAATCCAGCAGGCAAACCCGTCACGGGGCTGGTGCAGATGTTGAAGATACAGCTGAAATCGGTCACCGGAATACCGCCGGAAATAATCACCGGTGAGCTGTTACCCGGCGCGGCCCGATAGACAACCTTTGCGCCTCGAGACCCTGAATCGGACGAATCGAATACCAGCGGCGTCGTGAGCGCATAGGTGCCGGCCTCGACATTAACGTTGATGGTGCATTGTCCTTTGCGTTTGTTCTGCCTGACGACTTGCCGGGCGCGATCCAGGGTCAGAAAAGGATCATCAACCTTGCCGCTTCCGTCGTCGTTGCCGGTGGTCGAGACCCAGTAGTCTTTGCGACATGCGGCGCCGGCATCCGAGCTGGAGCTCCCCATCAACACCAGTAGCGCAAAACCTAACCATATGGCCGTCTGAAACGTGATTTTGCTCAACATTATCCCTAATAGCTCTTTCGAGCATTCTCACTCTTGTAAAATAGCTATATAGTGCAAAATCATCGAAAGCAAGATGATCTGAGCATCGCTCTCCGCGATCACACAGATGAATGTCCGCGCTCGATGTCGTCGATGGTGATCATCGCAAGTTCGTTGGGCGGATTCTCAGGCGTGATTTACAAAGCGCGCCCGCTCTGTGCGATACTCGGCGGCGAGGATTAAACATGACCAGCGTTTACCGTATCCACGGGATCGAACTGTCGCCGTACTCCGTGAAAGTCCGATCGTACTTTCGCTACAAGGAAATTCCGCATCGGTGGATCCCGCGCAGTCTCGACACCGAAGGCGAGTATCAGAAGTTCTCAAAGCTCCCGCTGGTTCCGCTGGTCGTCACCCCCGAGAACGAGGGCATCCAGGATTCCACGCCGATCATCGAGCGTGTCGACGCGCTCCATCCGGAGCCCTCGATTCATCCGGCCGATCCGGTCGCGAATTTCATTTCGGTTCTGCTCGAGGAGTTCGGCGATGAATGGGGCAACAAGTGGATGTTCCACTATCGATGGGCGCGCGAGGCCGATCAGCTATCGGGCGCCTTGCGTATAGCTCGATCGATGATGCCGACGGTCGACGATGCGCAGCTTGCCAATGCCGTCGCGATGGTTCGTGAACGGATGGTTAGCCGCATGTCGTTCGTCGGTTCGAATTCTGTGACAGCGCCGCAAATCGAGGACTCCTTCCGCGATACCCTTCCGATCCTCGAGGCTCATCTTTCCCAGCGGGCGTATCTGTTTGGCCAACGTCCCGCGTTCGCCGACTTCGCGATGTGGGGGCAGCTCTACAACGCATGGACCGATCCGACGCCGGGAGCGATCATCAACGCGACCTCGCCCAACCTGCTGGCGTGGATACATCGGATGCTGTGGCCCGAAAACGAGGGCGACTTCGAGCCATGGACGAAACTCGCTCCGACGTTGACGCCGCTGCTTGAACGTCAGGTCGGCACACTCTTCATGCCGTGGACGGTGGCGAACGCTCAAGCGATCGCAAGCGGCCAAGAGGAGTTCACCGTCGAATTGGCCGGCAAGAGCTGGACCCAGAAACCGCAGAAGTATCACGCCAAGTCGCTCGCAGCGTTGCGCGAGAAGTATCGTGCGCTTGGCGACAAGCGCGCGGTGGACGCAGTCCTCGAAACTACCGGCTGTCTCGCGGGTCTGCGCGGATGAGTCGCGATCGATTGCGAGCAGATCGTGCGGAACAGAAAAAAAGATATGACCGCTGCCAAAAGATCGTCGCCAAAGCGCGCCGAGAAGTTCGCCGACACGCGCAAGATCAGGAACCTCACCGAAGAGCTGAGCCGCGAAGAATACAGGCTCGGGATGCCTCTGCTCGACGCGGCAGTGGCCGGCGTCTTTCTTGGCTTCAAGCCGTCGGATCGCGAGATGCGTGCGCAGGCGCAGCGATGTTGGGAAATTCTGAAGCCGCAACTTAATCAGCATCTGATGAGCGAAGACGAGACCGTGCTGCCGTGGGCTGAGGGTGCGGGCGGCATTCCTCCGAAGGCGATGAATCGAATCAAGAAGAGTCACCGCGAAATGCGCGCGCTGATCGGCAAACTTACCGGAGTTTCGTTCGAAGAGGATCCGGACAAAGTTGTCGCCGCGGCGGGCAAGGCCTTGTGTGCTCTCGCGGTGAAGCTCGACGATCTGATCGACAGCGAAGAAATGCGCCTGCTGCCGGCGCTCAGAAGAATGCTGTTCGCATAGCTCGAGAGCTATCTGACCGGTTACGCTCGCGGCTCGATCACCATTTGAGTTTGCGTGACCATCGCGATTAGCCTGCCCTGCTCTGACGTGACGCGTGTCTGCCAAACCATCGTGCGTTTCCCGCGATGTATCGCGGTACATTCGCCGATTACTTTCGTCCCAACTGCGGCCGGCGCCAGGAAGTTTGTCTTTGATTCGATCGTCGTAGTGCCCGCGCCCTGAGGCAGGTTGAGTACTGTGCCGCACGCGCCCAACGTGTCGGCAAACGCCATGATCGCTCCGCCATGCAGCACCGCGGGCGTGGTGCAGAGATCCTCGCGCACCACGATTTCAGCCGTTATCCGTTCCGGACTGGCGCTCAGGAACTTGACCCCGAGGACTTGTGCAAACGGCGGCTTGGTCTCTTCCAGCATCGACAAATTACTCATTCGAAATCTCCTTCGAGTGCGCCGCTCGGGCTACGACCGGCCGAGATGCCATATCTCGCGAGAGTATTCCGCCACCGCCCGATCGCTCGAAAATGCACCAATCCGCGCCAGATTGAGTATAGCCTTTCGCGTCCAGACTTCCGGATGTTGGTACTCAGTCGAGACCTGCGACTGGATATCTATATACGCGCCAAAATCCACCATCAGGAAGTAGTCATCGCGATTGACCAACGCGTCACGAACCCACCTGAAGAGCCCCGGCTCGGCGGGACAAAAACGATCGGATGCCAGCTCATCGAGGACTCGTTTCAGTCGCGCGTCCCTCTCGTAGTATTCGCGTGGCCGGTATGTACCCTTCGCCGTCATTTCCTCGATCTTCTCGGCGGTCAGGCCAAAGATAAATATGTTTTCCGCGCCGACGGATTCGCGAATCTCGATATTTGCGCCATCGAGCGTCCCCACCGTCAGCGCCCCGTTCATCGCGAACTTCATGTTGCCGGTGCCGGATGCCTCGCGGCCGGCGGTGGAAATCTGTTCGGAAACGTCGGCCGCTGGAATGATTTTTTCGGCGAGTGAAACGCGATAATCCGGCAGGAACGCGACCTTGATCAATTCGCGTGTCTTCGGATCGTTGTTGATCACCTCGCCCAGGTTGTTGATCAACTTGATGATCATCTTTGCCGCCCAGTAACCCGGCGCCGCCTTGCCCGCGAGCAGGTAGGTGCGCGGCACTGCAGGCTCGACACCGTCCTCCACCAGCCGCAGGTACTGATGCACGACCCCCAACGCCATCAGCAGTTGACGCTTGTATTCGTGGATCCGCTTGGCTTGTATGTCGAACATCGCGGCGGGATCGACGTCCACCGCAGCGAGTCGATTCACGATTCTCGCAAGCCGTTCTTTGTTCGCGCGCTTGATTGCCCTGAAGCTGCGCTGAAACTCGATATCGTCCGCGAATTTTTCGACCGCACTCAATTGCTCGAGGTCAGTCGCCCATCCCGAACCGATCGTCGCGTCGAGCAGGTTCGCGAGACCGGGATTCGCCATCAACAGCCATCTCCGCTGCGTGACGCCGTTGGTCTTGTTGCTGAACTTCTCGGGCCAGAGCTGATAGAAATCAGGAACCAGGCGGGTCTTGACCAGTTCCGAGTGCAACTTCGACACGCCATTCACCGAATGGCTGCCGACGATCGCCAGATGCGCCATGCGGACCTGTGACTCGTAACCTTCCTGGACGATCGATACGCGCTTGAGCTTTTCGGGATCGGCGGGCCAGACCGTCGCCGCGTCCGCCAGGAAACGCCGATTGATCTCGTAGATGATCTGCAGATGACGCGGCACGACTCGCTCGAGCAGGCTCACCGGCCATCGTTCCAGCGCTTCGGGCAGCAGAGTGTGATTGGTATATGCGACCGCCGCGCGCGTAATCTCCCACGCTGTTGGCCACTCCAGATCATACTCGTCGATAAAAACGCGCATCAACTCCGCAATAGTCAATGAAGGATGAGTGTCGTTGAGTTGAATAGCTACTTGCGCGGAAAAATCATTGAAGTCTTCACCGCGAGCGACGAATCCTTGTACTATGTCGTGCACCGCGCAGGCCACGAAGAAATATTCCTGCAGCAGCCTGAGCTCGCGGCCGGCGGCCACGGCGTCGGACGGGTACAGCACTTTCGAGATGGTCTCGGAGAGCATCTTCTGCTCGACGGCCTTCATATAGTCGCCGGCGTTGAAGATCTGCATGTCGAACTCATCTGACGCACCGGCCGAGTAGAGACGCACGTAATTGACCGTGCGTCCGCCGAATCCCGCGATCGGTAGGTCGGACGGCACCCCAACCAGCACGCGCCAATCCACCCAGATCGGATTGTATTCGCCCGTTTTGTCGATGCGATGCTCGATTCGCCCGTAAACCGGAATCCGGCACGATTGCTCGGGCCGCGCCACCAGCCACGGCGAGGTTTCACGCTGCCATGCGTCGGGCCGCTCGACCTGGTAGCCGCCCCGGATTTCCTGGCGGAACAGCCCGTACTCGTAGTTGATTCCGTACGCGTAGCCCGGCAGATCGAGCGTCGCCAGCGAATCGAGAAAACATGCGGCCAGTCGTCCCAGACCGCCGTTGCCCAGCGCCGCGTCGGGCTCTTCGTCGAAAAGCATCTGCAGGTCGATTCCGTTCTCGGCCAGAAAGTCGCGGCAGGTGTCGATGATGCCGAGGTTGAAAAGATTATTTTCCAGCGAACGCCCGATCAGAAATTCGAGCGACAGGTAATAGAGCTTTTTGGAACCATTGCGATCGAAACGCTGACGCGTCGCGAGCATTCTCTCGACCAGCATGTCGCGCACTACCAGCGCGGTCGCGCGATACCAGTCATGCTTCGACAAATCGACCCGCAGCTTGGCCAGCGAAAAGCGGATGTGATGATCGATAAGCTTGTTGAACAGGTTCCGATTTACTTCAGAAAGTGGAGGAACAGCCATTCTTGCGTCAGTCCTAAAAAAACTCGGGCGAGCCTACATGATCAGCAGGTTTACGAACTTGTCGCCAATGTGACGGTGCACCGATTTTGGCGACTCAATCACATATTGCCGGTTCTCGGCACCGTTCTCCAGAAGCGAAGCGACGACGAAGCGATTCGACTCTGAGCGACCGGTTACGCTGTCACGCGGGCGAGGAAGCCACTCACGGCGGTGTTGAAGGCGGCGGGCTGATCGATATTGGCGGCGTGACCCGCGCGCTCGAGGATTACTTTTTCCGCGCTTGGGATCTTTGCCGCCATGTAATCGGCCGAGGGCCGGAACTGCGCGTCATTTTCGCCGACCAGCACCAGCGTCGGCACCGCGATTGCCGGCAGCGATTCGATCACGCGTCCGTCCTTCTGCGCCAGTATCCCGCGCGCAGCATGCGCAAGGCCTTGCGCGCTGCGATGGCGCGCGACGGACACTTCGGCACTTGTACCTGCCGCTGCGAGCCCGTTCTTCTCGTACGCGGCCGCCATGCTGTTCGCGAGCCGGTTCCACCCCGCGCGCCCGTCGTCTTTCTTGTAGCCGGGGCCGGTATCGAAAAGCATCAACGCCTCCGTGCGCGACGAGTGCGCCAAGTGAAACGCCAGCGACATAAAGCCGCCGAGCGACAGGCCCGCGATGACCGCGCGACCGACGCCGCACGCGTCGAGCACCGCGGCCATGTCCGCAATAGTGGCCTCGTGCGAATAGAGCGCGGGATCGTCGGGCGAGTCGGAACGGTCGTGGCCGCGCATGTCCCACGTGACCAGATGGTAATTCTCCGACAGCGCGTCGATTTGACCTTGCCACATGCGCGCGCTCGCACTGTAGCCGTGCGAGAGCAATACGGCCGGGCCGGCGCCATGCTGCTCGTAGTAGATGCACACACCGTCGCGATCGAGATAAGACATAGTCAGTTCATCCTTGCAGGTCTTTTGCCACAGCGACCTGGAGATGGGAAATGTCGATATCAGAAATCACTGGATCGATCGGAGTCGCGCTGCTGCTGATCGCGTTCTTCATGAATTTGTTCGGGATGCTCGATTCAGAATCACGCGCGTACCAGGCGATGAACGCAATCGGCGCGGCGATCTCCTGCTACGCATCGTACCTGATTGGATTCGTGCCATTCGTCGTGCTCGAGGCCATCTGGTGCGCCGCCGCACTATCCGCGATGCTGCGCAGTCGCGGGCAGTAGCAAAAAGCGGGAGCATCGTGGCGGACGCTCCCGCTTTTCTTTTAGCTATCGAAAATCGCGAGCAGATCCAGCTATCGCCCGCCGCGCTGCATCGCTGCCAGCGCTTCACCCATCTCGCCGAGGGCCTTCTTCACCGACGGGCGTGACTGCACGTGCGTCCACCATGCCGCCAGTTTCGGATGCCCGTCGAACGGTTTGATACCGAAGGCGGGCCCCAAGTTGGTGATGAAGAACGTCGTGGGCGCCAGCGCACAATCGGCAAGAGTGAAGTCGGAGCCGCACGCGTAACCGCCATCTGCGAGCATCTTTTCGAGCTGGCCCATGCGGTGTTTGAGGTCGGTCACTTTCTCACCCACGACTTTTTCGTCGCGAGTCTTCGGATTCATTTGTCCAAACAGCGCGCGCAGAGGAGGCTCCAGGTACAGGTCGTGGAACCGGGTGAAGATTCGCACCTTGGCGCGGCCCTCAGGACTCTTCGGGAGCAACGGCGGCGTCGGGTACTTGTCCTCGAGATACTCGTTGATGACCTCGCTCTCCGGGATAACCAAGCCGTCGGCATCGAGCGCCGGGGTTTTACCGAGCGGATTGACCTTGGCGTATTCGGGAGAATGGAGATCGCCGCCCGGAATCGGCGCCATCTCGATGTTGAGTCCCTTTTCGTAGACTACGAGCCGGGACTTGGTGGCGAAGTTAGAGAGATTCATGTTGTAGAGCTTCATCGTTGTCGATTCCTCGCTTGCTGAAATTTCAAACTCGCTTATCGCAGACGACCACGTTCCGCGCAAGGCGGTGGCGCTGGCTTGGCTGAACGTCGGCGCTCAAAAAAGGATCTTGCAGCCAAAGGCTTTCTGAGCGTATTAGAAGAACACAATTTGTAGATTAGCAGGAGGAATACTCTACAATCTCAAAATTTCATTGAAAATCGGGCGTCGTCGGGGGGGGTCTCTGGCCACGCTCCCAAAAGCTGATGGAGGAAATCAGCGATGAAAAACTGCAAGCAGGCGATCAAGTGGCTCAAACTTCGGGGGCTCGCCTATACACTCTTACTCGCAGTGACTGCTGTCTGCGCGATCGCGCTCGGCTCGGTAACGACCGCGTCGGCCGACGATCCATTCGATCATCCGTTTGCTTTCACTCAAAGCGGATTCGTCGTCGGCACATCGATGAACGGCGTAAACGAATTTCTCGGCATCCCGTACGCGGTGCCGCCGGTCGGCGCTCTGCGCTGGACGCCGCCGAAGCCGTACGGCTTCTTTCACGACTTCTTTCTGCAAGCGACAAAGTTTGGCAGTGAGTGCACGCAGCCCGGCCCGACCGGCAGCGAGAATTGCCTGTCCCTGAATGTCTACACTCCCCAAGACCACTTTGGTCATGAGGTTCGGGCACAGTCCCGCAGCGAAGATAGGTGAGACTTTCCGCATGGCCTGCCCGTGATGGTCTGGATTCATGGCGGCAGGCTCACCAGCGGGGGCGGCGACCTCTACGACCCCACGCAGCTGGTGAAGCAGGGTGTGATCGTCGTCACCATCAACTACCGGCTGGGCTTGTTGGGATTCTTTGCCGAGTCCGCGATAGATGCCGAAGGTCATGAGAACGGCAACTATGGGTTTATGGATCAGCAACTGGCGCTCAAGTGGGTTCGCAGGAACATTGCCGGCTTCGGCGGCGATCCGACTCGAGTAACTATCTTCGGCGAGTCCGCAGGCGGGCAGAGCGTCTACTCCCAGCTTGCGTCTCCAACTGCGGCGCATTTGTTCCGTGGTGCGATAGCGGAAAGCGGATCGTACGTCGAGTTCCAGGACTACTTCAACGACATCGTTACTTTGTCGGTTGGGGAATCGCCGGGCACTCGCCTGGTTCCTGGCGGTAACGCCATAGCGGCATTCCTGGGATGCAGCACTTCTGCTTGTCTGCGCGGTTTGGCCGCCTCGGCATTGGTGGCCGTAGAGGCAGGGGTGGTTTATCCGTTCGTCGATGGAACCCTGCTGACTCAGACACCAACTCAGGCATTCACCAGTGGCACATTCAATCAAGTGCCGGTGATTTCAGGAACAAATCATGATGAATGGAGGATCTTCGTAGCCGAGCAGTACGCGCTGGGGAATTTGCTCGCTACAGCCGCGGAGTACGATGCTGCGGAAGGGGCCCTGTGGCGAGCAGGACTCGAACTGAACCTAATAGGTCCAGGTTTCTATCCGGATAACCCTCCCAATGCGGTAAACGGCCCCGAGGCATTAGGTGCTTCAGGTACCGACGGAATCTTCGCTTGTCCTGCCCGCAACGCCGACCAGCTATTGTCGCAATTCGTGACGACCTATGCCTATGAGTTCAAAGGCGAGAACGCACCGCCGGCTCAGTCTTCTATCCCGGGACTGACTTTTCCGCTAGGTGCCTATCACGCTGCTGAGGTTCAGTACCTGTTCACCGTAGGTGGGACTCCCGCGCCGTTCACTCCGGCGCAGCAGCAGCTATCCGACGCGATGGTTAGTTACTGGACCCAGTTCGCGAAGACCTTGAACCCGAACTCAGCGTCCGAACCAGTCTGCCCACTTACAGCAAGGTAACCGACGAGTTCCAATCGCTGATACCGCCGACGCCGATGGTCGAGACTACCTTTGCGACGGACCACAAGTGTGTATTCTGGGATTCGATGTGATCGCTACATCAATTGGGCGCGTGCGACTTGTCTAAGGTCGCGCGCGCCCACTAATTGCTGATATTCACGAGCCACTAATAGAACTCGCTTAACCCCAAGGAGTGTCAGTAGGACACGTCACCTGGATGCCCCAGTCGTCCACGATTTTGCCGTCGACGAAGCGGTAAATAGCGACACCACCCATCGCGAATTTTTTACCCTTCTTAGGGAAGCCGGGTAGGTCTCCACCGATATAGGTCCCGCGCATAGTCATTCGTATCACTACCTTGTCATCGGCGGCGAAGATGTCATCGAGCTTCGTTTGAGAATCCGACACCAGATCCCGTCCGGCGACGACCAGACTTCTCGCGCCTTCCAGCCCGCGTGGCCAGTTGGGAAAGTTCGGAGAGTGAAATACGAAGTCGGGCGAACACACTTCGTCGATGATGGCGAGATTGCCTTTGCCGAGCTCTCTCACAAATCGGATGAAGATCGCTTTGTTTTCTTCGGCTGACATTCTAGCTCCTCCCTGACGACCCCTTCTGTCTCCTCTCCCTGTTAGGGAGAGGATGAAGGTGAGGGTCCTTATACAGCGCATCTTTTTGCGCGCGATTCAGGATTCTGCTTCCGTCCCTCAACAAGGGAAGCGCAGCCGATCCGCCTAACCTACCGGCCGCCTTCTTCTTGCTTGATTACAAAGATAAGCGACTCGGCGAAATCGTCGGGATGCTCGAGTTGCGGATACGGGCCGGAAGTTTTGAAGACCACCGTCGCCGATCCGGGCATCGCCGCATGCAGCGCCTCGCCTTCGGCGCTGGAGAAGTACGGATTCTTCGCGCCCCACATTATGATCGTCAGCGTGTTGAACACCTGGCCCAGCTTCGAGCGGATGTGCGCCTCGTCGCGAGGCACGGAATTGATCATGTCGGTCTCGGCCTGAACGTCGCCGCTGAGTTCCTCCATCATGCGCTGGTAAATGAAATCTGGCATCGGAGGCAAATCGAAGAAGCTCGCCTCGACCTGCTCGCGCAACGCTTCGACCGTCGTCGGCAGCATCCCCTTGCGAAGTTTCTCCGCGCCGCGCGCACCCACGAGCCCGCCCGACACCAGGACCATCCGCTCGACTTTGTCGGGATGCTCGACGGTGTAGTAGAGCGCGACGTCGGCGCCCAGGTCGTTGCCGACCAGGTTGACGTGATCGAGCTTCAGCTCGTCGATCATCTGCGCGACGGCCTCGGCCTGGTACGCGATCGAATATTGCACCTGCTTGTGATCCGACGACGCGAAGCCGGGCAGGTTCGGCGCGATCACCTTGAAGTGGGCGTCCGCCACCGGCGGCATGATCCCCCGCCACACGAGCGCCGCGTTGGGACCGAGCCCGTGAATCATCACGACCGGCTCCTGTCCCGAATAGCCGCCGGTGATCAGGTAGCTGATAAGGCCGTCCTTCAGCGCAAGATCGTTTTGCGTCACCCCGGACCATCCCAGGCGCGAAATCTGAATCCAGCGGAGAACATCGACCGGCCGCAGGTACATCGCAGCGGCGAAAACTCCGAGGAAGACCGCCGCGATCGGACCGGCGATGTTTATCCAGGTGTGACGGCGGACTTGCGGAGAAGGATTCTCAGCTCGGATGTCGGCTTCGGTCGGCGTGCGGGCTGGTTGCGATTTGATTGGCTCAGCCACTGCGTTACATCGATGCGCGCGCTATCTCGTCGACGGAGTTGCCGCGGCTGCCGCGTCAGCTCCCGCCGCGGGTGACGCCGACGCTCTAGCCTTCGCGGCTGCCGCTCTCCGCGACGCCTTGGTCACGTGCGACAGCCGGCGCCCATGTGCGGCTTCGCGTTCGCGTTCCATTTGATCCAGGTGATCGGCGACGCGGTTGATTTCCCGGGTCGCCTCTTCTACCGCCTTGGTCGCACGATCTGCCGCCTCGGTCGCCTTGTTGGCAGCCTCGGTCGCCAGTGCCGCGGACTGTTCTGCCCGCTCCGCCGCTTGCTGGGCCTTGGCCGCCGCGGCTTCGGCCTGCTCGGCTTGCTGCTCGTCATGCGACGCGCATCCGGCGAGGGTTATCGCGAGGGCGAGCACCGGCAGCGCGAAGAAAAATCGGCGCATCGACGACGGCTCAGCGCTGAGCAAACGCCTGCACCGCACGCAGGTCGGGTTGCGGCGCGCTGTCGGCGCGCAGCGGCAAGATGCAGACGTGAGAGGCGCCGGCCTTCAGGTGCGCGTCGATTCGATCGCGAATCTTTTCCTCGTTGCCCCACGCCACGATCGCATCGACGAGCCGATCGGAACATCCGTTTTCGAATTCCTTGTCGTCCCAACCGAGCGCCTTCAGGTTGTTGGTGTAGTTGGGCAGCCGCGGGACATAGGTCTTCATGTAGGCGCGCGCCGCCGTGCGAGCTTTGGTCGCGTCGCTCTCGAGGATGACGGCCTGCGCCGCACACAGCATCGCATTCGGTCCGATTTGCGCGCGCGCCTTCGCGGTATGCTCGGGCGGAACGAAATAAGTGTGAGTGCCATTGGCTTCTGCCGCCGACAGCGCAAGCATCTTGGGATGGAGCGCGGCGATTACCACCGGCACGGGCTCCTTCGGCGGCGGCGCCATGTAGAGCGCGCCCTTCATCTTCGGCAAATACTCTTTCATGTAGCTGTAGGGTTTGTCGTAGCTGTGGCCCCGCAGATTGGTCACGAGCGGTTTGTGACTGACGCCAATGCCGAGAAGGAAGCGTCCGCCGGAAAGTTCGGCGACGGTCTTCGACGCGGCCGCCATCGTAACGGCGTCGCGGGCCCAGATGTTCGCGATGCCGGTCGCGATCGACAGGCGATCGGTATGGCTAAGCAGGTACGAGGCGTGCGCGAACGGCTCGCGGCCGACGGCCTCGGGGATCCACAGAGCCTTGTAGCCATTCTTCTCGACCTGCTTGGCGAACTCCGCGCTCTCGGGCGCAGTCATCGCGTCGAGGAAGAACCAGATGCCAACTTTTCCAATATCCATGACTCAAGAAGTAACGCGCCCGCGATTTTTGAACAAGGGAATCCTTCTTCCCCTCACCCCACGAGGGGAGAGGTAGACGAGCGTCCGCGCTCGGCGGTTGAGGACCGCCTCTTACCTCGCCCGTTATTTCACGGGAGAGGCGGCCGGCCGCATCGCGGCCGGTAGGTGAGGGTTCTGCGATCGCATCACGAAACTTCGCATAGTCATTTTCTGTGTCGTCTTTTTTGTACTAACCTGAGCGCGGCGAAGGAGCTCTTGCCTCTCCCGCTGCACATCGATTCCGACGACAATCGACTTTTCATCCGCAATCTCGTGGCGTTAGAGTAGGCGCGAACAATCGATCGATCGCCGCATCCCACAACGAGGTAGCCGAAAATGAAATTAGGCTTGATGTTCGTCAACTCCGGACCGTTCAGTAACCCCGCCCTGCTCACGCTTCTCTCAACAACTGCCGAGCGATGCGGCGTCGAGTCGCTCTGGACGGTCGAGCACGTCGTCATTCCGCAGGACTACAAGTCGCCCTATCCATACTCGTCGAGCGGGAAGATTCCCGGCGGCGAGGACGTTGCGATTCCGGATCCGCTGCTGCCGCTCGCGTTCGCGGCTGCTGTGACGAAAAAAATCAAGCTGGCGACCGGCGTGCTGATCCTTCCGCAACGGCATCCGCTGTACGTCGCGAAAGAAGTCGCGACGCTCGACGTGCTGTCTGGAGGTCGCGCGATATTGGGAATCGGCAGCGGATGGCTCGCCGAGGAGTTCAGCGCGCTGGGGCTGGACTTCCATACTCGCGGCGCCCGCACCGACGAGGCGATCAAGTCGATGCGCGCGTTGTGGAGCGAGGACGCGGCGTCATTCCACGGCAAACATTTCAACTTCGGGCCGGTGAAGTGCTATCCGAAGCCGGTGCAGAAGGGCGGTGTGCCGATTCACGTCGGCGGTCATTCTCCCGCGGCGGCGAAACGCGCGGGGCGTTACGGCGACGGTTTCTTCCCGGCGCTGGCGGACATCCCCAAGCTCAAGGAACTATTCGCGCTGATGAAGTCGGAGGCCGAAAAGGCCGGCCGCGACGCCAGCAAGATCGAACTGTCATGCATGGGACGCCCGCGCGTCGAGGAATTGAAGGCGCTCGAAGCGATCGGAGTGTCGCGAGTAGTGATCGCGCCGCCGGCATTCGATGCGGAAGGCCTGACCCGCGGCCTGGAAAAACTGCACGACGACGTGATCGCAAAAATGTAGGAAGTTCGTGAATTACGACCAAACCGAAATGCCTGCGGCCTACGATGCAGGGCGCGGCTATTCTGCGAGCGCGCTTGCCTTCTGGCTCGATGTCATCTCGCAGTCAGTACCGAAAGGATCGGTTTCGGAAATTCTCGACCTTGGATGCGGTACCGGTCGGTACTCGAATGCATTGGCGGAATACTTCGAGGCGAGCGTCGTCGGAATCGACCCGTCAGAGAAGATGCTCGCTCAGGCGCGAAGGAAAGCGTCGTCGCGGGTTCGCTACGAGCGCGCGTCGGCAGAATCGCTGCCGCTTCACGACGCGTCGGTGGACATGGTTTTCATCTCGATGGCGTTTCATCACTTCGAGCGTCCCGAGCTTGCCGCCCGGGAGATTCGCCGCGTGATCCGCCGAGAGGGCTTCTTATGTATCCGGGCAGGCGCTGCGGAGAGAATCGACGACTATGCCTACGTCGAGTTCTTCCCGAAGAGCCGCGCGATCCTCACACGCGTCCTGCAATCGGAGGCTTTCCTCGAATCGACTTTCACGCTCGCCGGCTTTCGAATCGCCCGCCACGAACTTGTCGCGAGCGAAGCGGCCGAGAGCTGGAATGCGTATGCGGAGAAGATCTCTTATCGCGCGGACTCGATTCTGGTGCAGCTATCCGATCGTGAATTCGAGCGGGGTTTGGCTGCGCTCCGCGAGTTTGCGAAGACAGCGCCGCTACACAAGCCGGTCACCGAGCCCGTCGACTTCTTCGTGTTTCGACCGGTTTAACCTTAGTCGCGAGGCGGCGTGCCCGGCACCGGCGCGAGCATCTTCACATAGATGAGTTCCGGATCGCCTTCGTCGAGATTCTCGATGTAGCCGCTCTTGACGAATCCCAATCGCTCGCACAGCCGCTGCATCGGCAGGTTCGACTGGTTGGTCGACGTGAACAGCTTGCCGGTCTGACAATCGAGCTCGGCCGCGCGCATCAGCGCAGTCGCGAGTCCGCGGCGGCGGAAATCCGGATGCACCATCAGCAGTCGCGCGAAAAACTGGTCGAAAAATTTATCGTCCCAGATGACGTAGCCGCGGACGTTGTCGTCGACGCGCGCGACTGCGATACGGCCGTTGGCGAGGGCCTCGCCGATTAGTCTGCGTCGCGGCTGGCGTCCATGGACAGTTTCGTCCAGCGCACAAATGTGCTCAAAATCCCCACTGGAAGCCCGCTCGATTATCGTCATAAATTTTGCCAGAGGAACGAAATCCGTGAAGGATGAAACTTCAGTCGATCCGTTGTTAGTTACCCGCGAGGCGCCGATTGGATGGCTGGTGCTGAACCGGCCGCAAGTTCGCAACGCCCTCAATCTTAGGACCTGGCAGCGGATTGCGGAAGGTGTCGCGGAACTGGCGAGCGACGACGCGATTCGTGTGATCGTCATGCGCGGCGGTACCCCGCAGGCGTTTATCGCGGGCGCGGATATCTCGGAGTTCCCTGCGATGCGCGCCGATGCGGCGCAGGCGCGTGCCTATCGCGACGCTCCCAACAGCGCGATCGCCGCGCTGGTAGAGTGCCGCAAGCCGATCATCGCGATGATTTCCGGCGTGTGCATCGGCGGTGGTGTTCAGGTGGCGCTCGCTTGCGACATCCGGATAGCGGCCCGCGGCACGCGCTTCGGCGTTCCTGCCGCGCGGCTCGGACTCGCGTATCCGCTGGAAGGCGTCAACATGCTCGCGCATACCGTCGGCCCTGCCAACGCGCGCGACATCCTGCTGTCGGCGCGGCTGTTCGACGCCGAAGAAGCGCTGCAGATGGGACTCATCAATCGCGTTGTCGATGCGGAAAAGCTCGAGGAGAACGTCCGCGACTACGTGCTCAAAATGGCGACCAACGCGCCGCTCACGATGGCTGCCGCCAAGCTGGCGATTCGCGAGAGCCTGAAAGATCGCGAGGACCGCGACGCGAAGGCCGTTTCCGCGATGGTCGCGCGATGCTTCGACAGCGAGGACTATCGCGAAGGTGTGCGCGCGTTCCTGGAAAAGCGCCGGCCGCAATTCAAGGGCCGCTGAGCACGCGCGATCGGAGGCGGCACCAAATGCAAAATCTCACCGAGGACAATCTCACCGCGACTGCGGTCGCGCGAATTTCAGAAACCGGAAATCCGCGCCTGAAGCAGGTGATGACGGCCCTGCTGCACCATCTGCATGACTTCGCGCGCGAGGTGCGCCTGTCGGAAGAGGAATGGCGCACCGGGATCGAGTTTCTCACCGCGGTCGGGAATATCACCGACGAAAAGCGCCAGGAATTTATCCTGCTTTCGGACACTCTGGGCCTGAGCGCGCTGGTCGATCTGATGGCCAATCCGAATCGCTCTCGCCGCGCGACCGAATCGAGTCTGCTCGGGCCCTTCTTTCGCGAGGGCGCGCCTGACTTGCCTGGCGATTCCGATATTTCAGGCGGAGTCGACGGCGAGCCGATCGTAGTGCGCGGACGAGTGTCTTCGATCGCCGGTGCTGCAATCGCCGGCGCGTATCTGGACGTCTGGCAGGCGGCGCCCAACGGCAAGTACGACGTCCAGGATGACGCGCAGCCGGAAATGAACCTGCGCGCGCGATTCCGTACCGACGCCGAAGGGCGATACCAGTTTCGTTCCGTGAAGCCCGCCAGCTACGGGGTGCCGAGCGACGGGCCCGTCGGCATGATGCTCAACGCAATCGGACGGCATCCGATGCGCCCGGCGCATATCCATTTCCGGATATCCGCACCGCAATATGAGACGTTGACGACCGCGCTGTATATCGCGGGGGACAAGTATCTCGACTCCGATGCGGTGTTCGGATCGCGAGCGTCTCTGGTCGTCGACTATCAGCGAGATCCTGGCAATCGCGACGCGATCGAGTTCGATTTCGCTCTAAATCCTCAAAAATCATAGCTAAATCCATCAGCAACCTATCTATAGTCACGCCCGGAACAGAAACAATCAGGTCTGCTTGTAACAATCAAACCTGTATGTTAGCGATAGCCAGAACGGCGGAGGATCTTAATAGAAGATGTCATCCCTTCAGGAAGAGCGCAGCGCGGAGACGCGGCGGCGGTTGCTCGACGCTACCGTGGCCTGCCTTTTCGAGCGCGGATACGCCGGCACCACGACGACCGAGATAGCCAGTCGCGCTGGAGTCTCACGTGGCGCGCAGCTCCATCATTTTCCAAAAAAAGACGAGCTCGTCGTGAGAGCGCTCGAGCACGTGTTCGAACTTCGGCTGCGCGAGATGAGCGCCGCTGTCGCAGAACCGCCGTCAGGGACTCGCGAGCATCGCCTCGCCGTGCTGATCGACGCGATGTGGCCGATGTTCAAAGGGCCGACTTTCTACGCGTGGCTGGAGCTCGTGGTCGCGAGCCGCACCGATCCTGCGCTCAACGACGCGGTTCACGCCGCGAGCGCGCGATTCGGCGAGGGCTTTCGCATCGGCATGGCGGCGCTGCTCGATTGGCCCACCGACCGGGAAGACAAACTTCACGACCTGGTCGGCATCGTATTCGGACAACTCGAGGCACTGGCGCTCGAGCGCGTGCTGTTTGCGCCGGGAGAAATCGATCCGCCGGAGTTTGTGCGAAGTCTGGAAGCAACCAAGCATGTCGGCGCCGCTCTGGTGCGTGAGCTGGAATCGTCGGGACGAATCGAGAAGCGGGAGGTTATCTGACAATGAGCGGAGCAATCGAAACGCAAACGTCGCAGGATTTCTACTTCAATCCGTGGGACGAGAACTTCCGCGCCAATCCGTATCCGCACTATCGCGCGCTGCTCGCGGGACCGCCTCGACTCATCGACATGGGCTTCAAGTTCACGCTGGCCGCGCGCTACGCCGACGTGCGAGCGATCCTGATGGACCACGCAACGTTCTCGAGCGTCCAGCCCAAGGGCATCGGATTCGACGAGCAGACGAAAATATTTGGCGACGCGCCCACGATGCTGGGCTCCGACCCGCCGACGCAAACCCGTCTTCGCCGCCTGGTCTCGCGCGACTTCACTCCGCGACGAATCCGCGAGCTGGAACCGCGCATCCGGGAGATCGCCAAAAATCTTATCGATGCCGCCGAGCGCAAGGGCGAGTTCGACGTGATGGCGGATCTCGCGAATCCGCTGCCGGTGATGGTGATAAGCGAGTTGCTCGGCGTGCCGGCTGAGGAATACCGGCAATTCAAAAATTGGTCGGACAAGATAATCGAGTCGGACAACACTCTGCCCGGGATGCCGATTCCCGACGATATCAAGGCCGCCTTCACCGAGCTGAAGACGTACTTCATCGCCGAGATCGCGCGCCGTCGCAAGAATCCCGGACCCGACCTCGTCAGTGCTCTGGTCGCGGCGCACGATGAAGCCGAGGCGCTGAGTGCCGACGAGTTGCTGCAATTCGTCGTGCTGCTGCTGCTCGCCGGCAACGAGACGACGACGAACCTGATCGGCAACGGGATGCTCGCGCTGGGGCGCAATCCGGCCGCGATGGACGCGTTGCGCTCGAAGCCCGAGCTGATGCGCGGTGCTATCGAGGAGATGCTCCGCTACGACGGCCCGGTGCAAGCGACGTTCCGCACGGCGACCAAAGACACGGTGATCGGCGGGACGCCGATTGCTGCCGGGATGGGCACATTCGTGATCATCGCCGCCGCGAATCGCGATCCCGCGCAGTTCACCGATCCCGAGACGTTCGATATCACGCGCCAACCGAACGACCACGTGGCGTTCGGCGAGGGAATCCATTTTTGTATCGGTGCCCCGCTGGCGCGGATGGAAGGATCGATCGCGATCGGCAGCGCGCTCGAGCGATTCCCGCATCTTCATCTCAAGGATCCCGACGCCGCGATGACTTACAAGGGTTCGTATTTCCTGCGCGGGCTGAACCGTCTCGACATGGCACTCAAGTGACATCGCGGGACTGCGTGCAGTCGCATTGATGCACATGCGCGGAGTGGAAATGCGCATTTTGCATAGAGACACGCGGTGGCATTGCAAATGCATCCTTGTGCGCAGCGCCCGTGGGTGCAGTGCGCGAGATGCGGCGCGGGCAAACTGATATCTACGAAAAGGAAGTGTCACGATGAACCAGGCCGCAGAGAGTATCTACTTCAACCCATGGGATCCGGCGTTTCGCGCCAATCCATATCCACATTACAAGCCGCTGCTCGCAGGCCCGCCGCGTATTCTTGATCTGTTCGGACCCACCGGGATGATTTCCCGTTACGCCGACGTTACCGCCGTGCTGCGCGACCATGCGCACTTCTCGAGCGTGCGCCCGCGCGATCCAAACGAGCCCGCGAACGAGGGACCGTTTGGCGGTGCGCGCACGATGCTGTTTTCCGATCCGCCGTTGCATACCCGCCTGCGCCGCCTGGTCTCGCGCGATTTCACGCCGCGACGAATCCGCGAACTCGAGCCGCGAATCCGCGAGATCGCGAAAAATCTTATCGATGCTGCCGAGCGCAAGGGCAAGCTCGAGGTGATGAGCGACGTGGCGAACGCGCTGCCGGTGATGGTTATCGCGGAGATGCTCGGCGTGCCGCCTGACCATTACGAACAGTTCAAGCATTGGTCTGATACTGTGGTAACCGGCGACAACACTCTGCCCGGGACTCCACTGCCCGAGGAATTTCATGCGGCGACCAAAGCGCTGCGCAACTATTTCGCCGAAGAGATCGAGCGACGCCGCTCGGATCCCGGCACCGACCTGGTGAGTGCTCTCGTCGCCGCGCACGACGATGCCGAAGCGATGAACGCCGCCGAATTGCTCGCGTTCGTGCTGCTCCTGCTGCTCGCCGGCAACGAGACGACGACGAATCTCATCGGCAACGGGATGCTCGCGCTGGGACGCAATCCCGCGCAGATGAATCTGCTGCGACAGCGCCCGGATCTGATGCCGGCCGCCATCGAGGAGATCCTCCGCTTCGACGGACCGGTGCAGTCGACCATTCGCTTCACCAGGGAAAATATGAATCTTGCCGGGACCGACCTGCCGGCAAATCTCGGCTGCTTCATAATCATTGCCGCGGCCAATCGCGATCCGGCCCAGTTCGAGGATCCCGATCGCTTCGACATCACGCGCGCACCTCGCGACCATGTCGCGTTCGGCGAGGGAATCCATTTTTGCATCGGCGCTCCGCTGGCGCGTATGGAAGGTGCCATCGCGATCGGCGCGATGCTCGAGCGCTTCCCCCGCCTGCGCTTGCCGGATCCCGCGGCGCCGGTGACATACAAAGGTTCGTACTTCCTTCGAGGGTTGGCGACTCTTACGATGGCAACAGACTGAACGGGGCATCAATCGTGGCCGAAGTATATTTCAACATCTGGGATCCCGAGTTCCGAGCGAACCCCTATCCCCACTATGCTCCGCTGCTGGCGGGACCGCCGCCAATCGTCACAGTTGGCCCGATGACGTTCGCACTGGTCGCACGCTATGCCGACGTCACCGCCGGGCTCCGCGATCACGATCACCTGTCCAGCCAACAGCCACCGCCTCCGCCCGAGCAGGTTTACGAGGGCCGCTTCAAGGGTTCGCGCAACATGCTGGGTTCCGATCCGCCGCAACACTCGCGCTTGCGCCGGCTGGTCGCTCGTGACTTCACACCGAGGCGAATCCGCGAACTTGAGCCGCGCATCCGCGAGATCGCAAAAGACCTGCTCGACAAGGTCGAGGCGAAGGGCGAGTTCGACGTGATGGCGGACCTCGCCAACGTGCTGCCGGTTACTGTGATCGCCGAGATGCTCGGTGTTCCGCCGGAGTTGAACGCCAGGTTCAAGCATTGGTCCGATACTATTATCAGCGGCGACAACAATGTCCCCGGCAGTCCGCCGCCGCCCGAGACGGTGCGCGCGATCGACGAACTTGGCGACTACTTCACCGCGGAAATCGAGAAGCGCCGCGCCAATCCCGGCCCTGACCTGGTTAGCGCGCTGGTCGCCGCCCACGACGAAGGCGACGTGATGTCGGCCGCCGATTTGTTGAGCTTCGTCACGCTGCTGTTGGTCGCGGGCAACGAGACGACGACCAATCTGATCGGCAACGGCACTCTCGCGCTCGGGCGCAGTCTCGATCAATTCGACGCGCTCAAGCGCAACCCCGCGATGCTGCCGCGAGCGATCGAAGAGATGCTGCGTTACGATGGACCGGTGCAATCAACGGTGCGATTTGCCAGGCAACCCGTGCAGCTCGGAGGATCCGAGATACCGGTAGGCGCGTTCGCGATGATGATCGTGTCGGCGGCGAATCGCGACCCCGCCCAATTCAAGGATCCCGAGAAATTCGACATCACGCGCGACCCGAATGATCACGTCGCGTTCGGCGAGGGAATTCACTTCTGTATCGGCGCGCCGCTGGCGCGAATGGAGGCGCGCATCGCGTTCGAAGCGATGCTCGAGCGGTTCCCGCGCCTGCGGCTGAAAGACCCCGCCATGAAACCGACGTACAAGGGATCGTACTTTCTGCGCGGCCTCGAATCGCTGCCGCTAGCGATCGATTGAATCCTCATGACTGATCCTGCCCTCAATCTGGATCCGAATGTCGCCGCGCAGCCCCCATCCGACGACGGCGACCGCAAAAGTATCCATCTTGGCTTCCTGGGCAGGACGCCGCCGTTTACGAAGCGGCAGCGCCGCGTGTTCTGGATCGCCTCGACCGCCGGATTTTTCGATCAGTACGACCGCGCGCTGTTGAGTCTCGCGCTCAAGCAAATCCAGGCCGGCCTCAAGATTGCCGAATCGCATCTCGGCTCCGTACTTTCGATTATCCGGCTCGGATACCTGCTGTCTCTCCTCATGACGCCGTTCGCCGACGTCTTCGGGCGCCGCCGCCTGCTGCTGTACACCGTGGTCGGCTACACGGTCTTTACCGGCCTTATCGCGATCGCGCCTGGCGAGCGGAGCTTCGTCGCCTTCGAAATAATCGCGCGCGCATTCGCCGGTGCCGAAGCCGCGATCGCGATGGTGATCGTCGCCGAGGAGGTTGACGCGGCCTATCGAGGTTGGGCCATCGGGCTGCTAAGCGCGGTGTCGTCGGTGGGCTACGGCCTCGCAGCGATCGTATTCGCATTCATCAACGTGATTCCTTACGGCTGGCGCGGGATGTATGCGATCGCGCTGATACCACTGGCGGTAGTCATTCCGCTGCGACACGTGCTGCCCGAAAGCGCGCGTTTCGAGAAAGAGAAACTCGAAGGGCTGAAGCCGGTAAAGATCTGGGAACCGATGGCGAAGTTATACACCGCCTACCCCAAACGTCTTGCGATGATGCTGTCAATCGCGTTTCTCGGATCGATGGGCGGCAACGCGGCCGGGTTTCTATTTCCGAAATTTCTCCAGGACGCGCACCATTGGTCACCGGCCAACGTGACGGCGCTGTTTTTCTGCGGCGGAGGACTCGCGATAATGGGCTCGATCGTCGCCGGCCGGATGAGCGACCGCTACGGCCGGCGCGTGATGGGCGCCGCATTCCTGTTCCTGTCTCCGCTCCTGACGATCTGGATGTACACCGCCTCGGGATGGTCAATCATACCCGCGTGGATCCTGGAAACATTTTTCGATATCGCAGCCAGCACGATCCTCAACGCCTACAGCGCGGAACTGTTCCCAACCTCGTATCGTTCAACCGCCGGCAGCGCGCTGGCTATCGCCGGAACCACCGGCGGCGCACTCGGCCTGTTCCTCGAGGGCGTGCTCTACAATCTCACCGGCTCCCTCTCGCAAGCGGTCTGCTACCTGACCGTCTTCTGGATGATCGCGCCGGCGATCCTGTGGTTCTTTCCGGAAACGTCGGGACGCGAGCTCGAGGAAATCTCGCCCGAAGCGAACCTGCTCTGATTTCCTGCGACTCATCGACGCGCTAGATTCGCGGCGAGGCATGGGAGGAGAGTTGCATCGTCGCTTGCGCATCCGGTTCGGCCCGCCCGTGCTCGTGCTCGTCCTGTTCGCTTTGCTCGGATGCACGCGCGGTCCCTGCGTTTCAATCGTCGGTCCTGACGGCAAGCCGCGCGCCAGGGTCGCGGTCGAAGTGGCGAACACCGAAGCGCAGCGCGAGCTCGGCCTGATGTATCGCAAGCATCTCGACGACAACGCCGGGATGATCTTCGTTTTCCCCGATGCGACGCATCGGAATTTCTGGATGCACAACACGCCAATCTCGCTCGACATGATTTTCGCGGACTCGGCCGGCGTAGTGACCGGAATCGTCGCGAACGCGGAGCCCTTCTCCGACAAGCTGCTCGGTGTAGAAGGTAACTCCGAATATGTGCTCGAAGTGAACGCCGGTTTCTGCGCAAAAAACAAAATCAAGCCCGGCGACAAACTGGACTTCTCCGGCTTCCCAACCCACACCTCCGAATAGCCGCGGCCTCTTCCCTCTCCCTGTAAGAAGAGCTTTGCGTAAACTTCTGTCTCCTCGCCCTGTTAGGGCGAGGAGACAGGTGAGGGTCCATTGGCAGCGCACGACTTTTTTCGCGCGCGATTCAGGATTCCGCCTCCGCTCTGCTTGGCCTTGCCGGTAATGCAAAGGTCTCGCACACGCTTACTCCGGGCGCTTTAACCGTCCGCGTACATACGGTATCTATCTTGCCGGTGGCGCGCGTTGTGAGCGCCATTTTTTTGCCGTGTATCTTGCTTTACCGTGGTTTTAACAGATGGACCTTAAAGAAAATCTCGAACGACTTCAGCAACTCACCCGCGAGGCGGAGGCCGCCGGCGGCCAGGACCGGGTCAAAAAACAACGCGCACAGGGCCGCATGACCGCGCGCGAGCGAGTCGAGTTTCTGCTCGACCGCGGATCGTTCGTCGAGATCGACAAGTTCAAGACCCACCGAATCACCGACTTCGACATGGCCGAGAAAAAAATCCCCGGCGACGGCGTCGTGACGGGTTACGGCACGATCGACGGGCGGCAGGTATGCATCTTCAGCCACGATTTCACCGTCTTCGGCGGCAGCCTGTCCGGCGCGTTCGCGGAGAAAGTCTGCAAGGTGATGGATCTCGCCGTGAAGACCGGCTGCCCCGTAATCGGGCTCAATGACGGCAGCGGCGCGCGAATCCAGGAAGGCGTCGTGTCGTTGGCCGGCTACGCGGATATTTTTCTGCGCAACGTGATGTCGTCGGGAGTAATTCCGCAGATTTCCGCAATCATGGGACCGTGCGCAGGCGGCGCAGTTTATTCGCCGGCAATGACCGACTTCATCGTGATGGTGCGCGACACGTCGTACATGTTCATCACCGGCCCCGACGTGATCAGAGCGACCACGCATGAAGAAGTCACGATGCAGGAGCTCGGCGGCGCCGATACGCATAGCCAGAAATCCGGCGTGTGCCATCTTGAGGCCGAGGACGACGCCGGCGCGCTCACGATGATCCGCGAACTGTTTTCGTACATGCCGTCGAACAACGTCGAAGACCCGCCATTCGTCGCCAGCGGTGACGATCCTTCTCGCAGCGATGCGGCGCTCGATTCGATCGTGCCCGAAAATCCCAACAAGGCCTACGACATGGGCGAGATCATCCGGCGCGTGGTCGATGACGGCCATTTTCTGGAAGTGCAGAAAGACTACGCGCACAACATGCTGATCGGGTTCGCGCGGATGGGCGGCTACTCGGTGGGTGTGGTTGCGAATCAGCCGGCTTTTCTCGCGGGATGCCTCGATATCGACTCGTCGGTGAAGGCCGCGCGCTTCGTCCGGTTCTGCGACGCGTTCAACATTCCGCTCGTCACCTTCGTCGATGTGCCCGGCTTCCTGCCCGGCACCTCGCAGGAGTTCGCCGGAATTATCAGGCATGGCGCGAAACTGCTCTACGCTTTCTGCGAGGCTACGGTGCCGAAGGTGACGGTGATCACGCGCAAGGCGTATGGCGGCGCGTACGACGTCATGTCGTCGAAGCATATTCGCGGCGATTTTAACTTTGCCTATCCGAGCGCCGAGATCGCAGTGATGGGCCCCGAGCAGGCAATCAACATTGTTTTCCGCAATGAGATCGCCAAAGCCAAGGACGCGGTCGCCGAACGCGCGCGGCTGACCGAGGATTATCGCAAAACTTTCGCGAATCCGTTCAAGGCCGCAGAGCTTGGCTATATCGATGAAGTGATCATGCCGCGCGAGACCCGCCCCAGGCTGATCTCCGCGCTCAAGGCCCTCGCGAACAAACGCGAGAAGAATCCACCGCGCAAGCACGGCAATATCCCACTTTGAGGATGCGCCATGCTTGGCCGCCGCGCGCCGGTTAGCTCGCGTCGGCTGGATTCAGTATACAATTTGGAGAGCGTAGAGCCCGGCCGAAGATGGCCGGCGCCAGGGAAAGATTGATGTTCAAGCGGATTCTAATCGCCAACCGCGGCGAGATCGCGGTGCGGATCATCCGCGCCTGCCGCGAGTTGGGCATCGAATCTATCGCCGTCTACTCGGACGCCGATCGCGCAGCGCTGCATGTGCGCGAAGCCGATCATGCCTACCCCGTCGGCCCGGCGCCGGCGGCCGAGAGCTATCTCAATACCGCGAAAATTCTTGAAGCTGCGAAACGCCTCAAAGCCGACGCGGTTCATCCTGGCTACGGCTTTTTCTCGGAGCGCGCCGCGTTTGCGCGCTCGGTTGAGGATGCAGGCCTTACCTGGATCGGTCCCCCGCCCGAAGCGATCGAGCGGATGGGCGACAAAGTCGAGGCACGCAAATTAATGTCAGCGGCAGGAGTGCCAGTCGTGCCGGGCTCGCCGGGGACGCTGGAGACCGAAGCCGAAGTAGCCGCGATCGCGAAGAAGATCGGATTTCCGATAATGGTGAAGGCGGCCGCAGGCGGCGGCGGCAAAGGACTCCGTTTCGTAGAGAATGCCAAAGACCTCGCGTCAATTGTGCGCACGGTCTCGAGCGAGGCCAAGTCGTCGTTCGGCGACGGACGCTTCTACGTCGAGAAATTTCTCAAGAAGCCACGCCATATCGAGGTGCAGGTGCTTGCCGACGCGCACGGCAACATCGTCCACGTTTTCGAGCGCGAATGCTCGATTCAGCGGCGGCATCAGAAGGTCCTCGAAGAATCTCCGTCGCCCTTTATCACCCCGAAGATGCGCGCCGAGATGGGCGAGGTCGCAGTCCGCGCTGCCAAGGCGGTCAACTACGTCAGCGCCGGAACGATCGAGTTCCTGGTCGACGCGGAACGCAACTTTTATTTCCTCGAGATGAACACGCGCATCCAGGTAGAGCATCCTGTGACGGAGCTGGTGACTGGCATCGACCTGGTGCGCGCGCAGATCGAAATCGCCGCGGGTGCGAAGCTGCCGTTCAAGCAAAAGGATCTCACGCAGCGCGGATGGGCGATCGAGTGCCGAATCTACGCGGAAGATCCGGCGGCCGGCTTCGTACCGGCGCCAGGAAAGATCGAGACGTTAAGGTTTCCCGACGGTCCGGGCGTGCGCAACGACGCGGGTGTTTATGCCGGCGCCGAAGTGCCGGTCTTTTATGACCCGATGATCTCCAAGCTGGCGGTCTGGGGCGCAAATCGCGAGCAGGCAATCGACCGGATGCGGCGCGCACTCGGTGAATTCGTAATCGCCGGCGAACTCCGTACCAACCTGGACTTTCACCGCTGGATCATGACGCATCCCAGGTTTTTGAAGGGCGACTTCGATACCAATTTTATCAGCCACGAGTACCACCCGAATCAAAACGGCGCCGCGCCGCGCGGTGCGGAGCTGGCGGCGATTTTCCTCGCAGCCATCGCAGCCCAAAAAAACGTCAATCACAGCAATGGTGCCGGAGCGCAGCCGGTGGCGGCGGCGCAGCCGTCCGCATGGCGGATGATCGGCCGCCTCGACATGCTGCGGAGATAGCCGGGACTCCTAACGATGCGATACCTCGCGACGTTTGACGGTCAGGAACACGAGATCGAGATTGAAGAGCTCGCCGGGGACTCGTTCGCGATTCGTTTCGGTGAGAATAGCTTCGAAGCCGATTTGCGCCGGGTCGGGCCAGTATCCTTTTCGGTGATCGTCAATAACCGCTCCTTCGATTTCGATGTCGCGCGCGATGGCGAAGATACTGTCGTTGCGTCGCGCACCGGATCGACGCGGCTGACGGTCGTCGATGCCGCGCGACGAGCGGCCCGCGCTTCCGGCAAGCGGCGCGAAGTCAGTGGCCGCGTGGAAATAAAATCCGCGATGCCCGGCCGGGTGGTCAACGTGCTGGTCGCAGCGGGCGACGAGGTAAAAGCGGACCAGGGAATAGTTGTCGTCGAAGCGATGAAGATGGAAAACGAAGTCAAAGCGCCCAAGGCTGGCAAGGTCGTGGAAGTGAAGGTGGTCGCGGGCCAGGCCGTCGAGAAGGGCCAACTCATGATTGTTATCGAGTAGGCGAGGCCAGCTACGATGCCTGAAGACGATCCCAAAATCGAAGACGCACGAAAGAACTGGGAGGAGCGCAAACTCAATCCGTCGCTCAAGCGCGGACCCGAGCGCAAGCCGAAGTTTGTCACCAGCTCGGGAATCGAAATCAAGCGCGAGTACAACCCCGAAGACTTGAACGGCTTCGACTTCGTGAACGACCTCGGCTTCCCGGGCGAGTATCCATTCACGCGCGGCGTGCAGCCGACGATGTATCGCGGACGGCTGTGGACGATGCGCCAGTACGCGGGCTTCGGCAGCGCGGAGGAATCGAACCGCAGGTATCGCTACCTGTTCGAGCAGGGTCAGACCGGGCTGTCGGTGGCGTTCGACCTGCCCACGCAGATGGGCCGTGACTCCGACCATCCGCTGGCAGACGGTGAAGTCGGACGCGTGGGCGTCCCGATTTGCTCGCTGGCGGATATGGAAGTACTGCTGGCCGAGTTGCCAATGGACAAGATCTCGACCTCGATGACGATCAACGCAACGGCGTCGATCCTGCTTGCGCTGTACCTGGTTGTGGCTGAGCGCCGCGGGATCAGTTGGGACAAGGTCAACGGCACCATCCAGAATGACGTCTTGAAGGAGTACGTGGCGCGCGGGACGTACATATATCCGCCGCGCGGCTCGATGCGGATCATCACGGACATTTTCAGTTTTGCGTCGAAGGAAGTTCCGAACTGGAACACGATATCGATCTCGGGCTACCACATCCGCGAGGCCGGCTCGACCGCGGCGCAGGAACTCGCGTTCACGATTGCCGACGGGATCGCATACGTTGACGCGGCCCTGAAGGCGGGCCTGGAAATCGACGCGTTTGCGAGCCGGCTGTCGTTCTTCTTCAACGTGCACAACAACTTCTTCGAGGAAGTTGCGAAGTTCAGGGCGGCGCGGCGGTTGTGGGCGAAAATAATGAAGGAGCGCTTCGGAGCGAAGGACGAACGCTCGATGATGATGCGGTTTCATGCGCAGACCGCCGGCTCGACGCTGACCGCGCAGCAGGTGGACAACAACGTCGTGCGCGTGACGATGCAGGCGCTGGCCGCCGTGCTCGGCGGAGCGCAATCGTTGCACACCAACTCCAAGGACGAGGCGCTCGCGCTACCGACGGAGTCCTCGGTGCTGCTCGCGCTTCGCACGCAGCAACTGATCGCGCACGAGTCGGATGTCGCAGACACGATCGATCCGCTTGGCGGTTCGTACTATGTCGAGCGGCTAACGACCGAGCTGGAAAAAAAAGCGGTCGAGTACCTGTCGAAAATTGACGACTTCGGCGGCGCAGTCGCGGCAATCGAACGCGGCTACATGCAGCGCGAAATCCAGAACGCCGCGTTCATTTACCAGCGCGAGATTGAAACGAAACAGCGAATTATCGTAGGGGTCAACCAGTTCACCGGAGGCGGCGAACCGCCGGGCGAAATTCTACGGGTCAAGCCGGAGCTCGAGGAGAAGCAGAAGGCGAGCGTCGCGCGCGTACGGGCGGAACGAAACGCGGAGGCGGCGAAGAAGGCGCTCGCGCGAGTCGAGGCGGCGGCCCGCGACGGGCAAAATCTGATGCCGCCGATCGTCGATGCGGTGCGCGGGTGGTGCACGCTGGGGGAAATCTCGGACGCGATGCGCAAGGTGTTTGGCGAATATTCGCCGGTGAACACTGTTTAGCGTAGCGTTTGGCGGGCGGATTCGTATAAAAGAAAGCGGGGCCAGAAAGGGGCGGTGTAACGGACTTCGCGAGCGTCGCAAGCCAGGTGGAGTTGTGACAATCAACCGCGGCCATCCGCGCAATCGATCGGAGAGAAAGTAAATGGGGCCGATCCCGAAAGGGACATTTTTGACGAAGGGTGTGGGCCGGCATCGCGAGAAGCTGACTTCTTTCGAGCTGGCGCTGCGTTCCGCGGGAATCGCCGAGTTCAACCTCGTACGCGTCAAATCGATTTTCCCGCCCAACTGCAAACTGCTCAGTCAGCAGGAAGGCCTCAAGTACCTGACTCCGGGTCAGATCGTTTTTGCCGTGATGAGCGACAACGCGACCAACGAACCGCATCGGCTGATAGCGTCGTCGGTGGGCGTCGCGCTGCCCAGCAATCCCGCGCAGTACGGATACCTGTCGGAGCATCACAGCACGGGAGAGACGGATCAGAAGGCGGGCGACTATGCGGAGGATCTCGCGGCGATGATGCTGGCGACAATTCTCGGCGTCGATTTCGATCCGAACCTGAGCTACGACGAGCGCAAGGACTTGTGGCGCATGTCGGACAAGATCGTAACGACGCGCAACGTGACGCAGTCGGCGATTGGCGATCGCGACGGGCTGTGGTCTTCGGTCGTCGCCGCGGCCGTGTTCGTCGATATTCCCAATGGCAAGTAGTTTGTGCGGCGTGAGAGCGGCGGGTAGGCTTTAAGTATGGCTACAGAAATTCTCTACTGCTCTGCTTGAGGCTATAAGCCGCGCGCGGCCAGTCTGGCCGCATCATTGGATTCCACGTTCGGCGAAAAGGCGGAAATCACCGCCGGCAAATCCGGTCAGTTCGACGTGATCGTGAACGGGCGTCTGGTCTTCTCGAAATCGAGCACCGGCCGATTCCCGGTTGACGGCGAAGTCGAAGAGATCTTCGCGGCGCTCAAAGAAGGCCGCGAACCAGCGCCGATAGAAGAAAAGAAGCCCGAAGGATTCGTCGGGCGCATGCTCGGAAAGCTCAAGCACTGACCGAAGCGGCGGACTGATCCCCTATCTGTGCATGTCGAGGAATTCCTTGAAGCCGCTGCGCTCGTGCGGCCCAAGGATTGCCATCTCGAGAATTCCCATCCCTTCGCGCGAACCCATCTTCGCCTGGCACACGGCCTGGATGTGCTGATGCATCAAATCGCGCTCGTTGACCTCGGCGGTTTTGAACGACTCGTAGGTCGAAACGTCGGGGCCGACGTACATTCCGTGGCCCCACTTGGGATGAAAGTAGCCGATGCCCTGCATATAGAAGTTGTAGAGCGTCTTCAGTTCGATGCGGCTTTCGCCGGCCTGCGGCGAACGCAGAACTATCTCGGCGGTTTTCGCGTGGCGCGTGCCGGGAGCGTAGTTGATATTGAAGTCGACGCCCGTTGCGAGATCGAGCGGAGCGGCGGGCTCCGCGCGCGTGACGGCGCCGAACTGGTGCCATCGCGAGCCGTCGGCGTTTTCATTGCAGTCGCAATGCGTGCAGACGTCCTCGAAATTGGTCGGCGACCATAGCCAGTAAAACTGGCCCATCACAGGCGTCGGCGATGGCACTCCCGCGGGATCCTGCGGGCCGATTCCCCGCACGCCCCACGAGCGATCGCGCGAACCCCAGACTCGCGACGGCTTCGCGTCGTAGGTCTTGCCCGCGACGGTGAGGCTGCCGCGGTAGCCGCCGTGCTGCGTGAACCGCGTGAGATCCATGATGAGCCGCGGACCTGCTCGCCGTGAAAACCGAGGCTCCTCGATCGCGCCGGCGCGGGCTTCGAACATCAGGTCGGCTTTTACGGTTTCATGATCGACGCGAACGCGCATCGAGCGCATCGGGCGCACGATCTCGATTGAGATCGGGCCGACTCGCGTGTCCGTCCGCTCCGCGCCGAGTACTCGCGATGCCCGCACGCAATGTTGCACGCCGCCGGCGACGACGCTGAACGCGCAATCGATGATCCCGACGTTGGGATAGATTCCCATCGCGGCGGCGAAGTACGGCTCGCCCTCGCGAAAGTAACCGTTGAAAAAGAATCGATCGTAAAAGTTGCGGTCGCTGGTGAAGACCTGCTGGACCGGCTCTGGCGTCTGATGAATCGGATAGTCGTCGCCCTGGGTGATCATCGAAATCTCCTGTGAATTGTCGATCAGATACTGAAGAGTTTGCCGAGCTCGGCGGCTTCGCGGCGGATGCCGAGATAAAACGGGCCGAACTTCGCATAGGACGCGCTGGCCTCGTCGAAGCGCATCTCGTAAACAAGTTTCTTGAACACGAGCGGATCGTCGGCAAAAAGATCGACGCCCCATTCCCAATCGTCGAATCCGATCGAGCCCGAAATAATCTGCGTCACTTCGCCGGCGAACCGCCGCCCGACCATGCCGTGGTCGTGCATGAGACTCTGGCGATCCTCGATCGGAAGCCGATACCAGTTATCGGCGCCATCGCGCTTTTTGTCCATCGGATAGAAGCACAAGTAAGGCCGCGCCGGTATTTTCGGAAACAACCGCGGCGAAATTTTCTCCCGCTGCCGGGCAAGCTCGGACTCGATTTCGGATTTCCAATTCGGCGAATGAGGTCCGATGCCATTCTCGGCGAGGCGGCGATACAGCGCGACGGTCGCTTCGTAGAGGCCTATTTCGATCACCGACAGGTACGACGTGGTCGGTTCGAGATAGTCGCTGAGAACGAGCCCGGCGACGGCCAGTTCGCTATGGCCCAGTTCCTCCATGCTGCGGCGGAAGTGGACGACCATCAGATCGCCCTTGTGACCAAGAATCGAGAAGAGCGCGGTTTCACCGTCTTCGCGCCGGGACATCTCGCCGAACAGCCTCGACGCGTCCTTGAGAGCGGCGGTGCGTTTCAGAGGTTCGAGCATCCGCAGTTCGCGGCGCCGCACTCGAAACATCTGATGGAGGATGAAGTAGCCTTCGAGCGTCAGCGGTGCGGTGGGAAAATCGTCGGGAATCCTGGACCGGTCCTTGTCCCGACTTTGCTCTGAGCGGTCACTACTCATGGCGGCAATTCTAGACGCTACGCAGCCGGTTGTCTCGCGAAGCGCGAACGAAGGCACGAGCCAACGAGAGCCTCGGCGATTGACGGATTCGATGCCCAGTGCGCGTGAACGTATGAAGCGAGAACATTTCCGACGCGGTAGCCTTCCGCGAATGGCGCGCCGCCCCATCGCGGCGCCACCTTGTAGACGGTATCGATTCGATCCGCACTCGGAGCAGCCTCGAGCGTCGAGTAGCGAAACTGATGCCCTCGGAATCGTGCTTGCGCCGGACCAAGTATCGAGTCGGCGCGGGTCTCGACTTCGACGTAGCCCAGCGCTTGCAGTCTGTCGGACATCACGGCGACGCCGGGAATGATCGCAGCCATCGGCCACTGCGCGCCGTCCAGAGTGCGGATAGCGTGCGCCAGGTACATCAGACCGCCGCATTCAGCGTAGATCACGCCGCCCCGAGCAGCGAAGTCGCGAAGGGCAGAGAGCATCGCGCCGTTGGAAGACAGTTCGCGGGCAAACACCTCGGGATATCCGCCGCCGAAGTAGAGTCCGTCCACCTCGGGCAGCTCGCGATCACGAATCGGCGAGAAGTTGACGACCTCGGCGCCGAGCGAGCGGAGCCGATTCAAATTGTCTTCATAGTAGAAATGAAACGCGGCGTCATACGCGACTCCGATTCGGCAGCGCGATCCTGAACGCAAATCAACTTTGGTCGCGTCAGACGCGCTACCAACTTCGAGGGCGGGCGCCGAGCGCGCGATTTCGAGGATGGCGTCGAGGTCCAGCCAATCGGCAGCAAGGCGGCTCCATCCGTCGATCAATCGTTGCGGCACTGTCGATTCATCGGCCATCAAGAGGCCGAGATGACGCTCAGGGAAAGCGAGATCGGCGATGGCTGGGAAGCCACCGACAATGGGAATCTCGGGCCGGACGGCGCGCAGTAGATCGAGATGTCCGCGCGAACCGACGCGATTGCAGATCATACCGGCCACGCGAACGGCGGGATCGAAACGCGCGAAACCAGCAGCGACCGCGGCGATCGTGCGCGCGACGCCCGAAGCATCGGTGATTAAGATCACCGGCGCGTCGAGCCACTTCGCGATCTGAGCGGTCGAGCCTTCCTCGCTGGTTGGCGCCGCGGAATCGAACAGACCCATCATCCCTTCGATCACCGCAAGGTCGGCGCCGGCGGACGCGCGCGCAAAAGTCGCGACTACCGCGTTACAATCCATCATCCAGCTGTCGAGGTTATGCGAGCGAACTCCGGCTGCGCGTTCATGATAGGTGGGATCGAGGTAGTCGGGGCCGCACTTGAACGCTGCGACCTTGAGCCCGCGCGCACGCATCGCACCGATCAGCGCGACGGTCGCAGTAGTCTTGCCCACGCCACTGCCGGTTGCCGCGATAACGACGCGAGGGATTTTGCCGGAGGGAATCATCACGAATGGCGATACTACTACAACAAGAATGTCGATACCGCCGCCAGCGCGCGGCTAGTCGTTCACGCGCGGCAGCACTTCATTAACCAGGCGGTCGAACTGCCCGCGCTGATCCCATGACGTGATTCTTAGTGTGATCGCCTTGGCGCCGTCGCGGATCAGCTCGCGCAAATGATCGGCGCATTGCGTGGGAGTGCCGGCCGCGGTCCACGCCTCGACCATCGGCGGAGTGAAGACGGGGCCGTAATATTCGTCGAGGAAGTGCCTGGACTCTTCGAGCGCAGCGGCGCGGTCGGGATTTATATTGACGTTGTGGTACGCGATGTTGGGGAACGTGGCCGGGTCTTTGCCTTCTGCGCGCAGGCACTCCGCGAGCTTCGAGTGCAAGGATGCGAACATCTTCGGAAAGATCTGCACGGTCATCCAACCGTCGGCGATTTTCGCGACTCGGCGCATCGGCTTTTCGGATTGCGCAGGCGGTGGATTCGCTGCGATCCAAATCGGGCACGGCTGCTGCACGGGGCGAGGCTTTATCGTGACGCCATTGAACGAACGGTACTTGCCTGTGAAGCTGACGTCGTCCTCGCTCCAGAGACGACGGCAGATCGCGATGTTCTCGGCCATCCGGTTACCGCGCTGCCTGTCGGTAACTCCGAACACGCTACCCTCCTTCGCACTGACACCACCGGCGACAATTCCGGTGCACGCAGCGAGTAGCATGCGGCCGTTCGACACGAGGTCGAGTGTTGACCACTGATACGCGAACAGAACTGGATCGCGGATCGGAAAACTCGCCATGCATCCTACACCGAGCTTCACGCGCGAGGTCGATGCGGCGAGCGCTCCCAGCAACGAGAGAGACTCGGGTCGCGGCTTCGCCATGACGCTGTCTCCCACCCACACGGAGTCGAACAGCGGAATTCGGTCCGTCTCACGCGCCATCGCGAGCATCTCGGGCCAGGTTGCGATGCCGAAAAACACCCCGCGCTGTGGAATCGTAAAACCGAAACTCACTTTACCGGCTGCCATCAGCTCGCTCCTTTCGATCGTGCGAACCTGATGCGCGCGCCATGCAGGAGCGCGGGATCGGGAGCCGTCGCGTCAGCTGCGGTTGCGAGGACGACCTCGAAGGGAGATTGGCCGCGAGCACGAATCCAATTTGCCAGCGGTCCGTTTTCGGTTTTCGATGCGAGTAACTGCAATTCGTTCGGGCCGATCGTGAAGGCGACGCCAGCACCCTCGAGATCAGCGCGATTGACGGGCGCGCCAGGGCGTCCAAGCACGCGCGCGTAGTAGCGACTCGTCAGCCCTGGATCATCCACCGCGATTGCGAGCGTGCGGATACCGGTTGCGCCATTGCGATGTGAACGCTCGCGCGGAACGCGCTCGTCGCGGGGCGTGTCGTCCTTGATCAGAAACGGTACCTGTCCGTTGAAGGGAGGCTCCGGAATCGCGAGCATCCAACTCAGGTGATAACCGTCGGGACGATCGCGAGTGAGCGGCGACGGATCGCCAATCTTCGCGCCTGCGCGGCGCATCGACTCGACGTCCGCCGCGAGGTCGTCGGTGCGCATGCAAAAGTCGATGATGCCGCCGCCCTTGTCGAGCGCCGTCTGCCAGGGATGTCCGGTGTTCGGTTTGAGGAATGCGATCAGTTCGAAATAGCTGCCGTCGGCGAATGCGATCAGAGCATTGTGAGTGCCAATCGGATGTTTTCCGCCGCGAACAACGGTGAATCCCGCGCGCGAATAACTCGCAATCGCGGCTTCGAGTTCGTCGACGACGATCACGACGTGGTCGATGCCGGTGAACATGTCCCCCGAATACTAGAAACTCGCTCAATGCGGCAAACGACCTTAGTAGCCGCTGGATCGAGCCTCAGTCGGAAAGAAAATTCGCGGCGCGTTCGCCTGAACGCGTCGGGCATAGCGCGCGCCGAGGTCAAACCATTCCAGACCCGGAAGGCGCGAGATCGATCTATCGACCGCGGTCATACGCTCGACGCCGCTCTCGCCAGGAAAGAGGTAGGCGCATACGCGGCGCATCGCAGGATCGCCACGAACGGTCACTCCGACCGGCGTCCAGAAGTTTCGCACCAGGAATGCGGTCATCCGCCGGGCGGCTGGCGCGCGCAGCCGGCGGCGCGCCTGGTTGAAGTAGAAAGCAAAATGGCGGCGTTCATCTTTAATGATTCGTTCCAGAATTGTCGTCAGCAGTGGACGAGCGCTGCCAGAGTGGTCGCGGACGGAATCGGTGCGGCTGATTAAGGACTGGTAGCCGGTCAGCGTAGAGATTTCGTTAATCGCGCCGAACGTCATATGCACGGCGGGGAAATGACGAGTCATGCGCGACAAGAGCGCGATACCGGGGCGAATCGCGCGATCGGCGAGACTGGTTCTGCTGCGCAAATCGGCAAAACGCTGATCGTCGATCGCAACTCCTTGCGTCGCGAGAAAGCGGCGGAGCAGCAGCGAATGAAAAAATTCTTCGTAGGCCCAGCACGACAGAAACGCAGTGACTTCGTTGTCACGAACGACTCGCGTGGACAACAAATCGCGCAGGTAGACGATGGTGTGGGACTCGATGTCCATCATGTAGGCGATCGTGAACAGTGCGTCGTCGCCCAGCCGCGGCTGGGGCGCAGCCCAATCGAAACATTCCGGCTTGGTTGCGCCGCAAACGCGCAGGTAACGATCCAGGTCGAAGGCGGTCTCGTTTGGCTCCATGCCCGATATACGAAGCGCGATGCGAATCGGATTGCGCGCGTGACTCTTGTTAGCGGCGAGGGAAATCGCCTTTCAGGTACATCGCGCCGCTCGGCTTCTCGACTCCGCCGCGTGGCTCGAGCGTGATCGCGCTCGCGAGCACAATTTCTCCCGGCGGCGGCAGGTCGAGCGAAACGATGGTCGCGCCGTGACTCGAAGGTTCAAACAATCCCGCCTCCAGCGGACCCTGTTTTTCGCCGATCCACCAGACCTCGTACTGCTTGTCGTCAGGTGTCGGCGGAAGGCCAGTCACCTGGAGTATCGCGGCGCCCTCGGTACGATTGAGCGCCACGACGCCAGCAGCGGACGGTGCCGGGGGAAGACCGGCCAGATGGACCACTCGCGCGTCAGGGCCGAGGCTGGCCAGCGTCAAGTCGGTGGTCTGAGTGACCTTGGTCTCAAGCGCGGCAAGTTGGTCGCCGGTGGTATCGAGGTCGCGTTGAAGCGCGATGACTTTCGCGGTGAGCGCTGTGATCTCATTTGAAGTTTCGGAAGTGACGCTGCGTAGTCGCCAGGTGAAAAAGGCTGAGCTGACTACGACCGCAACGACCACGGCTACAGCCGCCGAGCCCAGCATCGCGAAGCCGCGCGGCCGCGAGGATTCACGCACCGCCCGACCTCCAATCCGTTGCGATGGACGTTGCGAATCGTCACGCGCAGCATCGAGGCGGGCTTGCAGGCGACTCCAGATCCGATCGGAGGGACCGTCGCCGCCGCTTTCCACGATAGCCATCGCCGCGAGCGCTTCGACAAACGACGCAAGCTCGCGTTCGCATTCGTCGCATCCTGCCGCGAGATGCTCGTCGACCGCGAGCGCCTCATCGCCGTCGAGCCGCGAGAGCGCTTTGAGCGGGAGCAGGTCTTTGATTTCCGCGTGATCCATCGCTGGTTATTCGACACTCCCGCGAAGCGCATCCCGGAGTCTTATCAGACCGCTCCGCATACGGCTCTTTACGGTTCCGAGCGGAATGTTCGTGCGCACTGCGATCTCGGACTGCGAGAGATCGGAAAAATATGCCAGCCGCAGCAGATCGCGCTCGCCGTCGCTCAGAGTCGCGAGCGCGATTTCCACCTTGCGGCGTCGCTCCGCGCTGTGAATTTCGTTCGATGGATCATTGGCGGCGATTTGCTCGACAGGATCGGCGCCGCGAGGCTCGCGAGCCTTGCGCGCACGCAGACGATCGATAGCTCGGCTTCGAACCGTCATCATGATCCACGCTCCGACCGAGCCGCGGCTGCGATCGAAACGCGATGCCTCGCGCCAGAGTTGCCACAACACATCCGCCGCGACTTCCTCGGCGTCGGCCTTGTCGCGCAGGATTCTGTCTGCGACTGCGCTGAGTGCTCGGCCGTAGCGTTGATTCAGCGTGGCCAAGGCGTCCTGATCGCCGACGGCCATGGCGGACACGAGTGCTTCATCGGACATCCTGTTATCGGCAGCCATCTGCGCCGGCTTCTGCTTTAGGTACGGCGCGCGACGGACGCTGGATTGATGCGGCTAGCCGAGTGCACCGGACGCCACCAAATCGCTGATTCGCGCTTCGTCGTAGCCGAGGATGCTTTCCAGCACGTGTTGGTTGTCCTGGCCCAGTGACGGAGCGGCACGGCGGACGGTCGCCGGGGTACGAGACAATTTTGCGCGAGGACCTTCGACCGTGAATTTGCCGAGGCTTGGATGATCGAGCGCGACGAAATGGCCGCGATGCACGAACTGCGGATCACGATACGCGTCGGCGCTGTTCTGCACTTGATGAGCTGGAACTCCGTGCGACTGAAGGCGAGATTCGATCGCGTCGCGCTCGAGTCCTCGGGTCCAGGCTGCGATCGATGAGTCGATGGAGTCGCGATGCTCCAAGCGTCCCGCGGCGGACGCGTAGCGAGAGTCGCGGGCGAGATCTTGATTTTCCATTGCACCACACAGGCGGCGCCAATCGTCATCGTTGCGGCAGACAATCGCGACCCATTGGTCATCGCCGGCGGCTGGATAGACGCCGTGGGGCGCGAACGCCGCGTCGGAATTCCCCACCCGTCCATCGACGCGGCCATTCACCGTGTAGTCTAGAATCGCGGGACCCAGAAAATGAATCGCGCACTCAGCCTGCGACTGATCGATATACTGGCCCTGGCCCGTGCGTCGCCGATGATCGAGCGCCGCGAGAATAGCCGTCGCGGTGAAACGCGGCGACAAGTAATCAGTGTATGCACCGAAAACCCCGGCGGGAGGCCGGTCGGGCCATCCGGTAAGATTGTGAAATCCCGCGATCGCCGCTGCCATGTTTCCGAAGCCCGCGATTTTCGCCAACGGTCCCGACTGACCCATCAGGCATGAGCTAAGCATGATGAGATCAGGGTTGACCTTGCGCAGCGATTCGTAGTCGAAGCCCCACGTGCGCATCGCCTTGGGAGAGAAGGACTCGGTGACGACGTCGGCCCATCGCACGAGATCGTGCACGACCGCGCGCGCCGCGCTGTTGGCGAGATCGAGCGAGATTCCGAGCTTGCCGGCGTTGCAGTTGGCGAACAGGCCTGAGGTGTCGGGACCCAGCTTGTTGTCGAGATAAGGCTGGAGAGTGCGCGCCGTATCGATTCGCGAGGGCGACTCGATTCGCACAACGGTTGCGCCGTAATCGGCAAGAATTCGCGTCGACGCGGGACCGGCCATGACCCACATGAAGTCGCAAATCTTGACGTCCTTGAGCGGCAGGTTGTTCGGCATCAGATGATCCCTGCACGTACGAGTTCGCCGATCTCGCGCTCGCTCAAGCCGAGTTCGTCCCGGTAGATTTCCGAGTTGTGCTCCCCGACACTCGGCGGGCGGCGTCGATATTCGATCGGCGTTGCACTGAATTTCGCAAACGGTCCCGGGTAGCGAAATGATTCGCCGAGTTCGGGATGGGCGACGTTCTGGAAATAGTCGCGCGAAGCGAATTGCGGGCTCTCGACCACTTCGGCGACGGTAGTGACCGGGCTGATTAAAAATCCGCGCTCGACTGCAAGCTGCAGCAACTCCATCTTGGTGTAACTGCGCGTGAACTCCCTGACGACTTCCTTGACGCGCTCGAATTCCGACAGCGGTTCAGCGCCGCTGAAAAGCTGCTCGCCGTACGCGATCCAGTCTTTGTCGCGCGTGGCTTCGTCGCAAAAACCTTGCTCGCAGAGGTAATGCATGAGCTCTACCGTGAAGACACCGAGCGCCGAGCCGAACAGAAAGGTCATCGCGACGTAGCCGTCTTTAGTCGGCCAGACCAATGGAATATCGAGCGGGCCGAATTTTATACCGCCTGATAACCTTTTCGCCTCCGTCGAACGGAGCGGAGCCGCAAGCACGTACGACTGCGTCGCCATCGCAATCGATTGCTGTGCAGCGACGTCGATGTGTTGCCCAAGTCCGGAGCGCGTTCGCTCGTGATGAGCCGCGAGTGCAGCCACGGCGGCGTCGGCGGATGCGTGCAGGTAAGCCTGCGGAATACTCAAACGCACCGGCGGCCGATCAGCGTCGCCAGCCAGTATCAGCGGTCCGCCAGCGGCCATGATGATTAGATCGCTGTCGGCGTATGTCGCCTTGGGTCCGTCCTGTCCGAACGGTGTGATCGAAACGTAGACCAGCGCGGGATTCACCTTGGCCAGATCAACAAAACCGAGATTGTGCCGCGATAGGTAGCCGGGATTATCCGACTCGATCAGAAAATCGGCGCGCTCGACGAGGCGAAGCAGAAGATCGCGGCCGCGGTCGCGTTCAATGTCGAGCGTGATCGCGCGCTTGTTACGATTGTATGCCCACCAGTACAACGAGCGGTCCGCATGCGGCGCGTCCTTGTAGAACGGACCAATCGCTCGCGCGGAACTTCCGCCCGGCGGCTCAACCTTGATGACGTCGGCGCCCATGTCACCGAGCATCTGGCCGCATAGAAGGCCGCGCTCGGTCGTGAGATCGAGCACGCGATATGGACTGAGCATCGACATCAGAAATCCACTGCCGCCCGATCCTTACCACTCTCAGACGGGCAGGCGTCAACGGGAGATGCGGTGGCGTCCCGGACCGAATTCGCCGCCGGTGAGAGGCGCGTCGTCGAATCGCACGTGCGCCGTGACACCGTCGGGAATCGCGATTTCACCACCGGCTTCGCGATCCAGATTCACCTCGACCAGCCCGTGTGGAGTTGGGACGCGTCCTTCGAGATGCCTGAGCGATCCAAACAGCGGCGCGATCTCCGCGCGCGAGTAGCCGGGCGCGGCCGGCCGAACGCCAAGTACCCAAGTTGTCAAATCGTAGGTCGGTGTCGCCGACCATGCGTGGCATCGGCTCCCAGTGCCGGCGCGCGCGTCCCAGTATTCCTCGAACGCGGTGCCGCCCCGTTCGATCTGCGGCCACCATTTCATGCATCGCGCAGGAATCAAGTCGCGACGGCCCGCGCGCACGATCGCGTCGTGCAGGATGTGCGAAAAAAATGGCTGCGCCGCGACGACGTTGTGCTCGACGTCGAACGCCATGTGCTCGGCCGGATCCATGCGCTGCTTGCGGTACGCAGCCATGTTGTCGGAAATCGTCGGCGTGACGACGACGCGCGATTCATCGAGAATGTAATCGAGCATCCTTGGCCACCGCTGCGGCGGGGCGCATCCCGCGACGATCGCAATCGCGTTAGTCTGCTGACTGACGCGCCTTCGAGGGCCGTGTCGATCGGCGGCGTCCACGTACACGCCCGCGGCCTCGTCCCACAGCAAATCGAACGCGCGCCGCGTCCGCTGAGCGCACTCTCTGGCATGGGCAGCAGCATGATGATCCGACATGACGGTATCTGCCAGCGACGCGAAATCATCGAGGGCCGCAGCATAGAGCGCGTCGAGCGCGCCGGTAACTTCCGATCGCTCAGTCATCGCCCAGTCGATGAAAATCCATCCCGGCATTCCACGAATCATTCCGTCAGGTGAGCGATAGCGCTCGAAGGCCGACAAGATGCCGGACGCCGTAGGCATCAGCTCGCGAACCGTCGCGGCGTCGCCGGAATATTCGAAGTATCGCGCGAGCGCGCGAATCCAGTGCAGTGAGTAATCGGGAATGGTGGTCGAAGAAATCGAAAAGTCGCACGCAGCGGCCATCGCGAGCAGACCGTCGCCGCGTCGCGAATGCGCACAGATTCGCAGATGCCGGCGCACCAGGCGCCAATCGGTGTTGGTCGTGTACGTCAGGAGCGCGTGGATGTAAGAATCGCCGAGCCACGCACGCTGCTCGCGGCCGGGACAATCGATGAAGGCGTCGGTCGAGCAGAGTTCCAGCGTGCGCGCGCCAACCCGCCAGATTTTGTTAAGCGCCGGATCGTCGCATTCGAAGTACGCCTCGTCACCGCGCGGATAGCGCCGCTCAGTGGCGCCGGCCGATTCGATCTGTGCGCCACCACGCGCGACGATCGAGAGATAGCGGAAGCCCACCGACTCGTAGGACTCGACCCGCTCTGGCGCGCCGCCTCCGCGCAGGATGTAGCGCATCGCAAACTGTCGCGGATTCGTTTCCGCGCTGCCGTCGGCGCGCAGGTCCTCGCCGCAGTACACATCGACGGTGGAACCCACGGGACCGCGAACCACGGCCCACGGCGTCGCCAGCGTGATCATTCCCGCGTCGAAATTAACGATCGTGTCGGCACCGTCAACGGACTGCTCTGCCGTCGGATATGCACCGCTCGGATCGTCGCTGATGAGAGCCGCGACCCCACGGCGGGAGAGTTCACTCAACGCGATAGGAATTGAAGTCAGCAGCGCTATTTCGTCGGGCTCGGGCGCGGTGAAGGGCTCGACCGGGATTCGCGTTCGATTGTGCGAAAAAGTGCCAGCCGACAATTCGATCGCCGCCAGCCAATCGGAATCGTCAAACCCTGCGTCGTTCCATCCATCGGGAATCGCCGCGCCATCGAGGACCTCGGTCGGAGGCACCGGCAGCGCAGTCCCGCGCACCACATCTTGCCGGTACGGGGCGACTCGACCCTTCCACGATGCATCGGAAGTCACGCCTATGCCGGGCGATTCAAACGCGAACGATCCAAAGCCCAGCAGGAAACTCGGAGTCGCGGGCCGCCACCACGGTCCCGGCAATCCATAAAAGCGCACCAGCGCCGCAATCGCGTTTCGACCGACGCGAAGATACGGCGCCAGATCGATTTCGGTCCATGCCAGTCGCTCCGGTATCGAACGCGCCGGTCCGCGAACTACTTCGACGCCGTTGACGAACATCACGAAGCGCGAGTCCGCCGTCACTCGTGCGGGAACTGACGCGGGAATCGATTCGAGTTGAACCGTCCGCCGCAGGCAGCAGAATCGATTCCAGGTTTCCTTCGGCGGAATTCCAGCCGCGGCGATCGGCGAAACCGGCAAAGGCGCAGGCCCGGCCCAAATCCATCGCGCATCCCAGGTGATCGGCCATTTAGATTCCGCCATCTAAGCGCAACCTCTAGTACGGACGAGCAGCCTTGCCGATAATCTCGCGCGCGACCAATGTCTTCATGATTTGCGCAGTGCCGTCGCCGATCTCGAGCCCGATCACGTCGCGCATTCGCTGCTGATGTGGCAGATCGAGGCTGAACCCCAGGTGCCCGTGAAGCAGCAGGCATTGATGCAAGACGTCGGCGGCCAACTCCGGCGCGAGCCACTTCGCTCCGGCCGCGAGCCATCCATGCGGCTCCGCCCGGTCTTTCAGCCACAGCGCTTCGTAACACAGCAGGCGGGCGGCGCGCAGGCGAACCGCAGCCTCCGCCAGCGGAAACGACACTCCCTCGAATCGCGCGAGCGGCGCGCCGAACGCCTGGCGCTCTGCGACATACGCGCAAGTCTCCTCGACGCTCTGCTCGGCCGCGCCGATGCACATCAGGCCGATTAGCGAGCGGCTGAAGTCGAATCCCTGCATCACCTCGATGAAGCCCGCGCCTTCCGCGCCAATGCGACCGGCCGTCGGCACGCGTACACCGTCGAAAAACAGCGAGCCGCGGCCGATTGCGCGCGAGCCCATATCGCGAAAGCGGGTGCGCGATACGCCCGGTGAGTTGAGGTCGACGTAGAATGCGCTCACGCCCCGCGCCGACTGCTCGATCGTTCCGGTTCGCGCCAGCACGAGAGCGGTTGCGGCCGAGGATGAAAACGAAATGGAAGTTTTCTCGCCGCTCAGGACGTAATTGTCGCCGTCGCGACGCGCTCGCATCATTATATGCGCCGCGTCTGAGCCGCCGCCGGGTTCCGTCACGGCCAACGCCGCGATAATTTCGCCGCGGCAAATCGGCGGAAGACACGCGGCCTGCTGACGCGCGTCGCCGCTGCGAGAAATTATCGCCCCGGCCAGCGCCGCGATCAGCAGCACGTACGCGGCGTTGAAATCGCCGCGCGCAATTTCCTCATGCGCGATTCCAAGCGACACGTAGTCGAGGCTGGAACCGCCGAATCGCGCATCGACCATCGGCGCAAGCACGCCCATCTCGCCGAGTTTTCTCACCAGCGCCGACGGCAGGTCCGCATCGGCGTCGCGCGACGCGTAATTGGGAAGCAACTCGCGCCGCGCAAAATCGCGCAACGTTTCCTGCAGCAGCTTCTGCTCGGCTGTGAGCGCAAACTCCATCGTCGCAAGCCTCAGTTGGACGGCTCGTTCTAAGTCGGCACCGTCACGCTCTGCGGCGGCGCGCCCGACGGGCCCAATACTCGGGCAGACTCTCCAGTCCGCCGAGATGGACGTTCGGCGTCGGCTTTTCGATCGTTTCGTCGCTGTCTTCGTTGCCGCCGATTTTGTCCTGGTAGTGTTGCATCACCTGCTTCTTCACGTCGTCAGGCGACACGTTCCGCGACATTCCCTGGTTGTGCGAAAAATCAGCGCGGCTCTTGGCGTCCATCTTTAGCCAGATCTGGTTGGCCTGCGCGCTATTGCCGTGATTCATCGCGTCCATGAACTTCTGTTGCTGCGTCTCATGCGACCAGCATCCCATCAGCACGATTGCGCAGGTGGCAAAGATTAGAGTGAGTGCGCGTTTGATCTCTTCCGGCATCTGCCCTTCCACCCCACTCTTTAGAACGTCACCACGCTGCGAATCGACTTGCCTTCGTGCATCAGGTGAAAAGCGTCATTGATTTTATCGAGCGGCATCACGTGCGTGATCAGATCGTCGATATTGATCCTGCCTTCCATGTACCAATCGACGATTCTCGGTACGTCGCGACGTCCCCGCGCACCTCCAAACGCCGTACCCTTCCACGTGCGGCCCGTCACCAGCTGGAATGGTCGCGTCGAAATCTCCTGCCCCGCACCCGCGACGCCGATGATCACGCTGGTGCCCCATCCGCGTTGACAGCATTCGAGCGCCTGGCGCATCAACTTGACGTTGCCGATGCACTCGAACGAAAAATCCGCGCCCCCACGCGTCAGGTTCACGATATGCGGCACCAACTCGCCCTCGACTTCCGAAGGGTTTACGAAGTGGGTCATGCCGAACTTCTCGGCAATCGCCTTGCGCGCGGGATTGAGGTCGACGCCGACGATCATCGACGCTCCCGCAAGCCGCGCACCTTGCACGACGTTCAGGCCGATTCCCCCAAGCCCGAACACCACCACCCTGTCGCCCGCCTGGACCTTCGCGGTGTTCAGGACCGCGCCGATCCCGGTCGTCACACCGCATCCGATGTAACAAATCCTTTCGAATGGCGCGTCTTCGCGAACCTTGGCGAGCGCTATCTCTGGCACCACGGTAAAGTTCGCGAACGTCGATGTGCCCATATAGTGATGTAGCGGTTTCCCGTCGCGCGAAAATCTGCTCGTGCCGTCCGGCATGACGCCGCGGCCCTGCGTCTCGCGAATCGCCGTGCACAGATTGGTCTTGCCGGAGAGGCATGCGGGGCAGTTGCGGCATTCCGGAATGTAGAGCGGGATTATGTGGTCGCCGCGTTTCAGCGTCGTCACTCCCGCGCCCGTCTCAACCACGACGCCCGCACCCTCGTGTCCGAGTATTGCCGGGAAGAGCCCCTCAGGATCGGCGCCCGATAACGTGTAAGCGTCGGTGTGACAGACTCCGGTCGCCTTGATTTCGACGAGGACCTCGCCGGCCTTGGGCCCTTCGAGGTCAACGCTTGTGACTTCGAGCGCTTCGCCGGCCTTGTTCGCGATTGCTGCTTTTACTTTCACGATTACAGCGCGATGCAGGCAATATAATACGCCGTCGCTGTTCGCCGCGAACACCTCGCGCCATGCGCTTGCTGGCACTCGCAAATGGTGCCAAATAACGCGGGTTGAAGCTGAATCCCCCGTTTCGAGCCGAGCACGTAGGTAGCCTGCTCCGTCCACGCGAGCTGAAGGACGCTTTCGGCGCGCGCATCCGCGGCAATCTCGCCGAGCCCCACTATCGCGAGATCCTCGAGCGATGCATCGTCGACGCGATCCGGTTGCAAGAGGACGCCGGCCTCCAATCCATCACCGACGGCGAGTTCCGCCGCGTCGCGTGGTCCACCGGCTTTGTCAGCGCACTCGACGGACTGGAATCGCGCCAATCGATCTTCGAATTTCGCGACGCCGCCGGCAACTCGCAACGCTGGGACACCTGCTTCGCCGTCGGACGACTCAGCCGTCCGCGCCCGATCACGCTCAACGAATTCGAGTTCGTCCGGCCCAACACCACTCGCACGCCCAAAGTCACGATGCCGGCGCCGAGCTTTCTCCATTTCTTCCGGCTTGGTGAATGCGCCGATCCGAAGATTTATCCGGAGCTCGATAAATTCTGGTCCGATCTGATCGAAATCTACCAACGTGAACTGGCCGGCCTCGATCGCGCCGGCGCAACCTACGTGCAGTTCGACGAAGTGCCGCAAGCGATGCTTTGTGACGAAAACGTCCGCACGAAAGTTCGCCAGCACGGTGAAGACCCCGAGCGTCTGCTACGATTGTATATCGAGGCCGTCAATCGGATTCTCGAACAACGTCCACCAGGCATGACGATTGGGATGCATCTATGCCGCGGCAATCTGCGCGGGCGATGGATGGCGGCGGGCGGCTACGAAGCGATCGCGGACCGCTTGTTCAACGACCTCAAGGTGGACGGTTTCTTCCTTGAATACGATTCGCCGCGCGCCGGCGATTTCTCGCCGCTGCGATTGATGCCGAAGGACAAGTTCGTGCGCCTGGGCCTCATCAGCTCGAAGACGCCGGCGTTGGAAAACAAGGACGTCGTGAAGCTACGCATCGACGAGGCCGCGAAGTTCGTGCCGCTCGAACATCTGGGCATCTCACCGCAATGCGGCTTCGCCAGCACCGTCGGTGGTAATCCGCTGTCACTCGAAGATGAAAAAGCAAAACTGAGACTGGTCGTCGAAGTAGCCAACGAAGTGTGGAGTTGAGACAGGAGAAACAAAAATGGCTGACAGGGATTTGTCCCCCGACCGAGTGATCGCATCGCTGCTCGAAGGCAAGTCGCGGCGCGAGATGATGGTGATTCTCGCGCGGCTCGAGCACGGAGGTAAGGGATCTATCAAGCGTTCGCGGCGAACGAACGCAACGCGAAGGCGCGCGCTGCCCTGCTTGCCGGCGCGGAGCGCGAGGAACAGAACTCCGCGCTGCTCAAGACGATGACCGCGGTCAAGGACAAGTGCGAGAAATGCGGCGAAGCGCTGGCGCCGCCCGCTCCTGCCCAGTGCTGTTCATTTCAGTGCACCTTCTGCCCCGACTGCGCGGACGAAATGAAGCACGTGTGTCCTAACTGTTCGGGAGAGCTGACAGCGCGTAGCATCTGAGGTCGAGGGATTTTCAATGCAAAAAATCGGCACGGTGAAGGAAATCTGGCGCTACCCGGTCAAGTCGATGGCCGGGGAACGTCTGCAGCGTGCGAGCGTCGGCACCCGTGGAGTCTACGGTGATCGCGGATGGGCGATTCGCGACGAAAAGGCAGGCGAGATCCGCAACGCCCGCAAGCTGCCAACGCTGCTGCGCTGCACCGCCGTGTATCTGCGCGAGCCTTCCGGCGACGATGCGCCGCCCGCGCAAATCACGCTTCCCGACGGGACGACCTTTCGCTCCGACTCCGCCGAGGCCAATGCGAAGCTCTCCGAGATGCTTGGGCGGAGCGTTTCGATCTGGCCGATCCAGCCGCCGGCCGAGCGCGACTTCCTCCGGCGCGCCGCTCCCGACAATCCCGACTTTACCGCCGAGATGCGCGAGATCTTCGGCCGGCTCGACAGCGAACCGTTGCCCGATCTCTCGACGCTGCCGCCGCAGATTCTGGAATTCACTTCGCCGTTCGGCACCTTCTTCGACGCCTTTCCGTTCCATCTATTGACCACCGCGTCGTTGAGCGCACTCGCCAGCCGCAATCCTGCCGCCGATTTCGACTCGCGCCGGTTTCGCCCCAACGTTCTGGTCGAGACGGCGAAGGGGATCGAAGGATTGGTCGAAGCCGAATGGTCGGGACGAACGGTCCGAATCGGCGCAACGCGTATCAAGCTCGAGATGCCGACCGTGCGATGCGTCATACCGACGCTCGACCAGCCGAACCTGCGCAAGGATCCCTCGGTGTTGCGGACAATCGTGCGCGACGCCGCGCAAAATCTCGGCGCATACGCGACCATCGCCAGCGGCGGAACTATCTCGCTCGGCGACGAAGTCACGCTTGAATGACCCTCGATGGCGGACCTGCGAATCGAGATTACCGCAGATCGAATTCCGGGCGCGGCTCCCGTCTCGCAACATTCGCAATTCACCGCGGTAGCTGACGCGATCGCCGCCGATGCGAGCGTAATCGCGCAGCCGCCGCTCGCGAGCTCGCGGTCGATCGCGGTAGATCATCACGATGTAGCCCTGAACGAGGAATGGCGACGGCGCGCGATGCCCGAAGATCCTGCCGTCGCGCCAATCGGTCCCGATTTCGACGACTCCGATTGGGACCGGGTCATGGTGCCGAACAACTATGGCCTCGAACCCGCCCTATCCGCTCACTTCGGTCCGGTTTACTACCGATGCCGCCTCGCGCCGATCGATTCGCCGCGATGCCGCATCGAGTTCGCCGCCGTCGACTATCTTGCCGACGTATGGCTCGACAATTTGCACCTCGACCATCACCAGGGTTACTTCGCACCGTTCGCTTTCGACGTCACTGGTCTCGTCAAGCCTGGCTCGGTGCTGACGGTGCGCGTACAGGACCCGTTCGAGGAATGGGCGCCCGACAAGCCGTTCTTTGCGCATCCGAAGCGCTTCATCAAGGGCACGCTCAAGTATCACGACTCGCGGCCGGGCGGACTGCCCGGACTCAACACCCCCGGATGGACGCCGCGGCTCGCGCAATCGATGACGACCGGCGGAATAACCGGCAGTGTGCACTTGCGCGGAACCGGGATCGCGCGAATCGACGCAGTGTTCGTGACGCCGATCGATTCCCGCAAAGGCGAGGTTCATCTCGCAATTGTGATTTCAAACGAGAGTCAGTCGGAGCTCGAAGGATTGATCGGATTTGGAATCTCACCGAGCGCCAACAGCGACCAGCTTCACGAGGGCTGGATAACGGCGCGCCTGCGTCCCGGCTCCAATCGTATCGACGCGCGGTTGTGCGTCCCCGATCCGCGCATGTGGTGGCCAGTTTCACATCGAGATCTCGGGCAATCGGCAATGTACGCAATAAAAGTGGCTGTGAACGTCGGCGACTCTATCTCGGATGAACTCGCGGACAGCTTTGGGCTGAGAGATGCGCGCGTCGAGGGCGACCCGAAGCGGATGGTCGTCAACGGCCGCCCGGTTTTCGTGCCGGCCGCCAACTACATTCCGCGACAACATTTCGCCGACGTCGACGCCGACTTCTACCGCCGCGATATGCGCCTCGCCGCCGACGCGCACCTGAACAGCTTCGGCGTGCACGGACATCTTCAATGTCCCGCCTGCTACCACGCCGCCGACGAAGAAGGAATCCTGATTTTCCAGGACTTCGCGCTGCAGTGGCATTACGATTCGGGGCGCAAAACCAACCCCGGCTTCATCGACAATGCGTGCCGTCAGATCGCCGAGATGGCCTACACGTATTGGAACCATCCGTCGATCGTCTACTGGGCGTGTCACAACGAACCGGCCGCGATGTTCATCCCGGACCAACAGCCCGACGAGGATTACGACCCCGACAACCAGATCCTCGACGAGGCGCTCGAGCGCGCGCTGCGTCAAGTCGAACCGATTCGCCATATCCATCGCGCGTCGGGGATCGGCGACGATTTGCATCTCTATGACGGCTCGCTTTCCGGCGGAAATGTTTACGACGTACGCAAGCGGCGCTCGTGGTTCGTGAGCGAATATGGGTTCTGGACGCTCGGTCCGAATTCACATCGATGGAACGATCAGGGCTGGCCTCCCGACGACTTCCAGCTCAAGAACTGGCTTTCGCGACTATCTTTCGGGCCATCGACAATGAGTTTTGCGGGATTGCCTGAACGTTACCCTGGCCTACAACAGTGGCAAATCGCGACCGACGCATACGGCGCGTTCCTGGCGAAATATCAGACCGAGTGGATGCGCATGAATCGCGGGGCACCCTTCATGGCGATCAGATGGCACTTCTTCGTCGACTGGTGGGGATGGGCCGGCGGTGGATTGCTCGACGTCGATCGCAAGCCGAAGGCGACGTACACCGCGCTCAAGGCGGCGTCACGCCCGGTGCTCGTGACGACCTCGATTCGCCGCACTATCTTCGCGCCAGGATCGCGGCTGGAGTTTCCGATCGTTGCGATCAATGAAACGCGGCAACCGGTACGACTCGACGTGATATGGCGATGGCGGCGTGCGACGCGTTCGTTGGTGATCGGCGTCGATCGCGAGGTGAACAAGCGCTATCTATGGTCGCGACCGACGGACGGCGCGATGATCGTCGTTCGCTACGGCGACGGTAGCGACGTGCTAGCCGAAGGATCCCTGTCGGGAACCGTTGCTCCTGAGTCTGCGGCGCGGCTGGAAGATGTCGCACTCACGCTGGCCGATCAGGAGTTTGTCGGCGCGACGCTCGAGCTCGAATGGGCCGACGGCGAGACGAACTGGTATCACGTGATGGCGGCGCACGACGGATGGTTTTGTGGCCCGGGCGCGTTCGTGGTCGATGAGTCGGGAATTTATCGTCTCGGCACTGAACCGAAACAGAGTTAGCGGCGCAGGAGGATGACGGTGGGGGAAGAGAGGGCCGGAACGTCGCAGCGGCGGCTGGCAATCGCCGGCATGGCCGGCAACATCCTCGAGTGGTACGACTTCTCGATTTACGGATTCTTCGCGTATGCGATCGGCGAGAACTTTTTCCCGTCGCACAGCAAGGCGACGTCGCTGATCGACGCGTTCGGAGTCTTTGCCGCGGGATTCGTGATGCGGCCGCTGGGCGCGCTGTTGTTCGGGCAGATTGGCGATCGTTATGGGCGTCGAATCGCGCTGACTATCTCGGTGGTCGCGATGGCGGTGCCGACGGTGCTTATCGGTTTGCTCCCGACTCACGAGCAAATCGGCGTGATGGCGCCGATCCTGCTGGTCGTCATGCGATTGATCCAGGGACTCTCCGTCGGCGGCGAGTACACAACGTCGGTCGTGTTCATGGTCGAGGGGTCGGCCAGAAATCGGCGCGGACTGCTGGGCGCGTTCAGCGCGGCCGCTGCTTTTGCGGGCGTGATGTTGGGATCGGCGGTCGGGGCTGTGGTTGCGGCGACGATGTCACCGCGCGCGCTAGCCTCGTGGGGATGGCGGCTGCCGTTCCTGGCCGGTATCGCAATCGGAATCGCCGGTTACTATATCCGGCGCGAGCTTCAGAATGCCGACGACGTGCCGCGAGTGGCGCCGCCGCCAATCGGCGAAGTGCTACGCACGCAGTGGCGGCGCGTGCTGCAAGTCGCGGGCTTCAAGGTGCTCGAGTCGGTAGGTTTCTACCTCATGTTCGTTTATGCGGCGACATACCTGACCGAGATTGTAGGAGTCGCCAAGAGCCGGGCGCTCGCGATCAACACAATTGGGATGGCGGCGGCGGTGGTGATGCTGCCAGTGGCGGGTGCGCTGTCGGATCGATTCGGGCGCAAGCCGATGCTGCTGTTGTCGGCGGGCGCGATCATCATTTTCGCGTGGCCGCTGTTCAACCTGCTGTGGCATCCCATGTTCCACGTGCCCCTGCTTGGACAAGTGGGGTTTGCATTGCTGATAGCGACTTTCGACGGCGTCGCACCCGTCACCGCAGCCGAGGCATTTCCCGCCAACGTGCGCTGCACGGGAGTAGGACTCAGCCACAACCTATGCATGGCACTGCTAGTATCGTGTCCCGCAAATAACTTTACGGTGCACAATGATTTTCTCAAGTGCAGACGCGGCCAAAATGATCCAACAATGAAAACTTATTTGCGGGACACGACACTAGGAGGTACCGCACCAATGGTTGCGACCTATCTGATCGACAAGACCGACAACGAGATGGTACCGCCGATGTATCTGATAGCAGCTGCGATCGTATCGGCGATCTTCGTGCTAAGTCTGAAAGAAACCGCGCACGACCCGCTGTCCGAGTAAGGTGAAGAAACGAACGATCGTTCGGGCGATATTGCTTAGGGCCTTGCCCTTCGCTCTGGTGGGCGCGGGATTAGGCTTCGCGGCATTCATGTCGGCTCTCGCGGATACTGGCTATGCTACCATCTCTCCGAACGGTTATCCTTGCCACCCTGGCACTCTGGCCCGAATACCTCTGCGGTCGAGCGTCCCTCTCCGTCAACCTAGCCTTTTGCAATTCGCTTTGGTTCTCCGGCGACTCAGGTTTCTTTATTAACCTTTTCGGCTTTCCAATTCTCGGATGGACCGTTATCGGCACATTGGTTGGCTATTGGCGTGCAAACAACGATGATGTGTCAGGGAATCCGACCGTGAACGACACCGCGCACGATTGACCGTTCCTTTACCGGGTCTCGAGGAGGAGCCCTTGCCCAAGTGAGAGCTATCGCGACACCGTCGTAGGCGGGAATCAAATCAAGCTGGGATCGTTTCTACGGGTTACCTCTGTTTGAGACGGTTGCTGTTGTTCCGTCGAACTTGGTTAGGTGGATGGTGAATGGCTCGTCGTAGGTTCTGGCCCTGTCCTTCAGGAAACTGTGATGGCGGCGGCGGTGGTGATGCTGCCGGTGGCGGGTGCGCTGTCGGATCGATTCGGGCGCAAGCCGATACTGCTGTTGTCGGCGGGCGCGATCATCATTTTCGCGTGGCCGCTGTTCAACCTGCTGTGGCATCCCATGTTCCACGTGCCCCTGCTTGGACAAGTGGGGTTCGCATTGCTGATAGCGACCTTCGACGGCGTCGCGCCCGTCACGGCGGCCGAGGCATTCCCCGCCAACGTGCGATGCACAGGAGTAGGACTAAGCCACAACCTATGCATGGCACTGCTAGGAGGCACCGCACCAATGGTTGCGACCTATCTGATCGACAAGACCGACAACGAGATGGTGCCGCCGATGTATTTAATGCCGAAAAACCACCCTCGGAAGGCGCTTCGCCGCTTGAATGACGGCACTATTTCACTTCAGCGGCTTGCCGCTCATGATGCGCACCGGTTCGGCTGCTGTCTGTAATAGTTACGAATGAACCGAAACTAATCGATCACAAACCGCCACGCACTGCACGGACAGAGCCGCCGTTAGCCGTACGCGTTTCTGAAAGCGAAAAACGCTGCCGGCGTTCAGAAAATCAGCGCCTTTATCTTCTGGCTTCCTGTTGCGTTGCCGATCTGCAGCATCACGGTCACGGGATTGATGATGCCCGCCAGGTTGAGACCGTCGCCCGCGATCAAAAATCCGTACGCGTTCTTTGCCAGCGGCGTGATCGCCGCCGCGACCAGAACCCCATCGACCGTGCCGCTGAAGACATATACGCCCTTTGTCGACTTCTTGAACGACCCGGCGGGAATCGTCACCGCCGACGCCGCGCCCACTATCAGTGTTACCGTCTGGGTCGGAGGATCTATCATTGAACTGCTGGCCAGCGTGAAGGTGCCGAGCACGAGAAAATCGTCCGGCCGGTGAATTACGGCCTGAACCGCAAATTTCGCGAAAGCAACTGAGTCCTGCAGTTCGTAGGCGCCGATATCGCAGACCGGGGGATTGTCGCCCGAGTCCGGCCGCGGCAGCCCCCGCTGGTCGGTCACGATCGGCTGCGGCGTGGGAGAAGATTGATCCGTGCAATCCGCCAGCGGAATCGCGTCCACCGCGAGGCCTCCAGGCGCCAATGCGATCGTTTTTGTCGGCCCGCCGTTATCCGCCGGTACCGATGCAACGCCTATCGCACTGGCTGATGCGACTTGGCTGGTCCCCATGGTGAAGGAGCAAGAGCTGTCGTCGGCTAGGTTATATCCCCCGTCGGTGGGTGCTCCAAGGCATTCGCTCGGCGCGTTGTTCGTCAGGTTGTTCGCCAGGATGGTGCTTTTCAACGTCACCGGGTTACCCTCGGCATCGAGCGCGCCGCCGAAGGGACGCGGCCCATTGACGACGTTGCCCACTAGCGTGCTGCTGGTGATCGTCCCAGGTCCGCCCTGTACTGAGATAGCACTGCCTAGCGACTCACCGTCGCTCCCGTTTCCTGCACCTCCGGTAGCCTGATTGCCGAAAAATGTGCTGTTGACGATGGCGGTCGACTGGCCACCGGATGTCAAGACTCCGCCACCGACGGCGTTGCCGCCGGGTTGGCCGGCTCTCAGGGCAGTCCCGCCCAAGGCTTGATTGTTCAAAAAGGTACTGCCGCTTATCGAAACAAAACCGGTGGCACCGATGGCGCCGCCAAGGGCAGTTCCAGCACCACCGACAGCGCTGTTGAAGCCTGCTGCCTGATTATTGGTAAATGTGCTGTTGACGACCGTTAGCGAGACGGACGGGCCAAAACTGGAAATCGCACCGCCCAGCGCTTCAGTGGCGGCATCGGATCCCCCGGAGGCTGTTTCCCGAAAACGTGCAGTTGGCAATATTCAACGCACCCTGGTTGAAAATCGCAGCCCCGAATAGATCGCCGGGCTGGCCCAACAATTTGCCGTTCGACAAAGTCAGATACTTCAAACTGAGCGTTGCTCCCGCGTTTACCAGCATGAGCTGCACGGCGTGGTTGCCGTTTACGATTATTTGCGGCGGGGAGGAAACCGGCCCGCTGATCGTCATGCTGCTGGCGATCGCCGGCAGCGTCGAAGCCAGCGTGATAATGAAGGGCCCGCCACCGGGAATGTTGAAATTAATCGTGTCGCCGCTGTCCGAATTCGCAACCGTCATCGCATCGCGGAGGCTGCCCGCGCCGCTGTCGTTGGTGTTGGTAACAGTCAAAGTGGCGGCATACACCGGTCTTGCTCCCAGGCTTGCGACTGCCGCAATTATCGCCACGACGATGAGTCTGCAGCACGAAATTCTGGAATCAGACACACGATCCATGACGGTCCTCCATGCGCGACTGCGGTGCCAGCCGATGCACCGAAAGGCGCGCCGCCGCACGCAGAAGCGGTGTTAGTGTTGTTGCCGGAGGCTTCGTTCTCACGGGTTGCCTCTGTTTGAGATGGTTGCTGTTGTGCCGTCGAACTTGGTCAGGTGGACTGTGAATGGCTCGTTGTAGGTTCGGGCCCTGTCCTTCAGGAAACTTAGCGCTACTGCCTCTCCCAGCAACAGGGAGGTGTCGGTGTCACTGCGCCAGTGGATGCCGGCGTAGATGCCGTGACCGAAACTGACGTTGTGTCCGAGCTTGTTGAGTTCACCGTTGACAGTTAGCTCGCCCGGATCGGAGCCGGTGTAGTCCAGCAGCGAAAGCCCATCGTCGGAGGGCACCTTCGGATGTGGAATCACGAAGCTGCCGTCGAAGAAGAACTTCAGCACTGTGATGCAAGCGCCTCCCACTACGCCGTGTCCGGTCGGGTAGGACGGATGCGTCGGCGAGCCCTCGGGATAGGCCTGCGAAAGCAGCCACGTCCCATACTTGGTGAAACTCTGCAGAAGTCCCTGGGAGTTCAGGATCACCGGACTGAGGGTGACATCGGTTTCTGCCTGTTGCCCGGTCTTGATCAGGTGGACGATGCCTCCGATGGCCTCCGGCCGGGGACGGAGGTGCACAAACCATTTCTGATACCAGACGGCATTGAGAGCCTTGGTCGCGACTTCGGTGAGGGTGCCGGCGAAATCGGGGCCACCGAAGGTGCCGAAGCCGTTTTCCGTCTTCGAGCCGATATAGGGGTTGCCGGGATTTAGGGGCGCGCCAATCGTGGTGAGGACGAGGAAGGCGGTGAAGTAGGCCTGGTAGAGCACGTCGACGTGAGCAAAGGCCGCGATATCCCGGCCATTACGCAGATACCGAAGTGTCGGATCGACCTGATTGTGGAGGCCGGTCACATTGCCGTTCTGGACTGTCAGCCAGTCGGTGAACCCGTTGGGACTTTCTGCCATGTAATCGATGTTCGGCAGGTAGGTCGTGAACTGCTGACTGATCGGTTGGGCGCCCATCGCCGTCGGCTTAATGAAAAATTGAGAGATGTAAGGTCCGAGCGTCTCGCCGGGGAAGGCGCCCCGGAACAACAAGTTCGGTGTGACATGGCCGCTGCCGTCTCTCGGCCCAAAATAGGTGGGTTGCGATCCCATTTCCGCCGCTGCCAGAGCGACCAGTGAATTCGAGCCATAGTCAGTGAAGTTCACGTCACGAAGCAGCGAAGCCCAGTAATGTTCGAGCAGCTCGTGGCGTTCTGGTCGCTGGCGGTTCTGGGGGCGGGAGGCACCTGCGGCTGGCCGAACTGCACGCTGTCGAGCGCCTCGAGGTCGAAGGCCAGGCCACCTTGCGGGCCGTTGAGCGTGCGCGTGCCACCGACGGTGATCGCTTCGAAATCCGAAAACTCGCCGGTCTCCAACGCATTGGTAAGGGTTGCGAAGGCGTTCAGATCCACCCGTCCGACGCTGTCGTGCGGAAGACCCTTGGTGTAGGTGCCGCCCTGGTCGTGATAGCGGGCAGGATCGCCGTTGTTGGCGTTAACCGCAGGCCCGGCGAATGCGTCCTGGGTCGCTTCGCTGACCCGTATCGAGAATGCCTGGGCCAACCTTTCGTGGGTAACACCACCCGGCAATCCCGGGGGTCCGGGGTGGGAAGGGAAGTCGGACTGCGTTCGTAAATTCTGGGCGCTGGCGGAGGATGCGGCGACGAGAGGAGCGAGGACTCCACTGGATACGGCCGCAGTGGCCGCGCCGAGTCCTGCGATGAAGCGTCGGCGTCCCGGAGACTTGGGCGTCCCGGCCGTTTCAGGCGTTTGCTGAGAAGTGTTTGCGCACGCACCCGCCTGGCTCTTAGCGGAGGTATGTTCAGCCATAAAATCCACCCCATGGCTGCTGCGGGTCTACCCGCAGGCTCTCGACGTTGCCCGCTTGTAGCAACTAGCCGAGTCAGAAGCTACTCGGCGTGTGTGAAAATTTTTGCGCGATTGCAGTTCACGAGGATCGTTGCGAGCGCGGAACCGAGAGACCATTGAGCAGGGTTGACACCAGCCAATCGAAGCTCTTGTCGACGTCGAGCGGAATGCCGAATCCGCCCGCAATTTCCAGGGCGGCGAAGCCGTGCACGGCGCTGCGAAGGGCGCGGATGGCGTGAATCCCGTCGCCACGATTCAACCCGTAGCCGCTGAGCACAGACAGGATCGTCTCGACGACCTCGGCGGCAGCGGCTTCGAGGGGCGGATCGTTTTTGGGCGCGGCAACCATGGTGGCCGCGTAAGTTCCGGGATTGCGCTTGACGAAGGTGCGATACGCGGCGGCGAGACCGCGGACGGCGTCGTCGCGCGATTTGCCAATCGTCGCGCGGCCCAGGGCAGCGTTGAGGTCGCGCAGAGCAAGCAGCTTGAGCTCGCGGCGCAACGCCTCGAGGCCGCCGACATGGTTGTAAAGCGAAGGCGAACGAATGCGCAGTTTTTTGGCGACGCGAGCGAGCGTCAGGGCGTCCCAGCCGTCGTCGTCGGCGATTTTCGCGGCGGCGCGGATGACCGCGTCCTTGTCAATTCCGACGCGCTTCGCCATCCTGGGCGTCCCTCATGAAGCCGGCGACGGCCGGCGCGACGATATCGGGATACTCGACGTGCGGGTAATGCCCTGCGCCATCGACCATCAGTTTTTTTCCGTGCAGATGAGTCGCGACCCAGACGGCCTCCGCGGCAGGATCGTCGAAGTCAGAATCGCGTGTACCCATCACGACCAGCACGGGAGCGTGAACGTTGGGAATCCGCGCCTCGCACGGTGCCTGCGACGCGAAGATCATCGCCTTGGTGGCCTCGATGCGGCCGGGCTCCTCGAGATTTGCGACGAGTGCGGCGCGATATGAATCGAGGTCGGCGGGCGGCGCGGTCTTGTACAGCGAGCCGTAATACATCGACCAGAAAGACGGGCCCCACGGCCGCATCATCGCGACTTTGAGAAACGCCAACAGGAACGACGAGGTCGGAATCACACGCGTGAACGGATCGATGAGGACGATACCGGCGACGTGATCGGGATCTTCGGCGGCGGCCCATACAGCGGATCCCCCGGTCATCGAGTTACCGACGATGAACGCCTTGCTCGCGCCGAGATGACGAATCATCGCAACGATATCGGCGCCAACCGCGGCAGGGGAATATTCGGGCCAATCGACGCTCGATTGGCCGAGTCCGCGAAGATCCATCGTGACGACGCGAAAGCCGTCGGCGGCGAGTTTCGGAGCGAGGAAGCGATACTGCTCGCGCACGTCGCCAAGGCCGGGGGCGCAGATGACGAGTGGGCCGTTGCCGCCGGAGTCGTCGTAAGCGATTTGTCCGTCGGGAAGTTTCAGGAACTGGGTTGACGGAGCAGCGCTCGCGGAAGGTTGATCGGCGCGCGCGGGTTGCGGTGCCGCGATCGTCAGAACTGCCGCCGCGAGAATGAGATTGGTTGTGTGGCTAATCAGCATAGACATTTAACTAACACGATTAGTCTCGCGGACGCAAGAGGTCAAAAAGTTAGTGCTTGAACCGCAGAACCCTCGCCTGCCGACCGCTGCGCAGTCGGCCTCCTCTCCCGTGAAATAACGGGCGAGGTCTCTCCTGCATCGACCGCATTTGCACAGCGACTGCAGGCACTTTCAAGTGGCGGATGCGGGACTTTACGAGCGATGTAGCAACCCTGCTAAAATAGCGGGAGATCTAGGAGACATACTATGCGCGCAGCAATAATGCGGAACAAAAAACTCGTCGTCGATAACGTCCCCACTCCTGCTCCTGGAGCGGGTGAGGCGCTGGTCAAAACGCTCGCGTGCGGAATCTGCGGGTCCGATCTGCACGCGCTGAAGCATGCGGACAAGATGGTCGAGGGGTCGCGCAAAGCCGGCGCGCCGTTCCCGATGGATCTGAATCGCGACATCGTGATGGGTCACGAATTCTGCGCCGAGGTGGTCGACTACGGGCCACAGACGCAAAAGCGATTGAAGCCGGGGACGCGGGTATGTGCGATGCCGGTGCTGATCAAAGCTGGCGGCGTCGAGGCGGTCGGCTACTCGAACGAAAATCCCGGCGGCTACGGCGAGTTGATGCGGCTGACCGAGTTTCTGCTGCTCGAGGTGCCCAACGGGCTTTCCACCGAGCGCGCGGCGCTGACGGAACCGATGGCGGTCGGCTATCACGCGGTGCAGAAAGCGCGACTCGACAAAGATGACGCACCGCTGGTGATCGGATGCGGACCGGTGGGTCTTGCGGTGATCGCGGCGCTCAAGCTTGGCGGAGTGCATCCGATCGTAGCGGCGGATTTTTCTCCTCGACGGCGCGAACTGGCGCAGCAGATGGGCGCAGACTTCGTCGTCGATCCGAGGGAGAAGTCGCCGTACGAGAGCTGGCGGCAGATGGCGGCATACAGCGATCCGTCGAAGGCGCCGATGCTGCCGCCGTGGATGCCGGGACCGGCAATCCGGCCGGCCGTGATCTTCGAATGCGTCGGGGTGCCGGGCGTGATCGAAGGAATCATGACAGCGGCGCCGGGACATGCGCGAATCGTGGTGGTGGGCGTGTGCATGGAGCGGGACCAGATCGAACCGCTCACGGGAATAAGCAAGGAGCTGAATATCCAGTTCGTGCTCGGCTACTCGCCCGAAGAATTCGCCGCGACGCTGAGTCATCTGGCGGAAGGCCGCGTCATCGGCGACCCATTGATCACCGGCAAGGTGGGAGTGGAAGGAGTGGCGAAGGCGTTCGAGGATCTCGCGTCACCGGAGACGCACGCGAAGATCCTCGTGGAGCCGTGGCATAGCTGACAAGCCGAACGTCCGCACGCATCAGTGAAACAGGCGGTGCGAAGCGAGATCGGCGCCCGCGCGCATCGCACGCAACTTTGCCCACACGACTTCCTCGGCAACCTCGCCGAGCCCGGCGGAGGTTTCGAAGCCGCAGTCAGTTCCCGCCATCACGCGGCGCGGATCACCGATCGCATTTGCAAAACGTTCGAGGCGGTCGGCGACAACCTCGTGATGTTCCACATAGTTGGTCTTGGTATCGATCACGCCGGTGACGAGGCTCATGTGATCGGGCAGCGGAAATTCCTTGAAACAGCGATAGTCGTGCTGATGGCGCGGATTGGCGGCTTCGAGCACGAGAGCAACGACGTTGGCGCGGTAGAGTAGCGGCAGAATCTGGGCGAGTGGAACGTCGAGATCGTGCGGCGCTTCGTAGTTGCCCCAGCATACGTGCATGCGAACGCGATCGGGCGCGATTCCGTGCAGCGCGCGATTCATCGCCTCGATGTTCAGTTCGACGTATTCGAGAAAATCGGTGAGCGGGCGATCCGCGTACGAAGTGTGCCGTTCCATCGCGAGGTCCGGGCAATCGACCTGCAGCACGAATCCCTTGGATACTATGTACTCATACTCAGTATGCAATGCCTTGGCGACGGCGATTACGTACTTCTCATAATTCTCGTAATACTCATTGAGCATTGCCGACGCGATTATTCCCGGCGACGGTGCGGTCATGAAAGGCTCGACAAATTTTTCGGGCTGATCGTCGAAGATCCGCAGCGTGTCGGCGCATTCGAGATCGACGGCGACGTGATCGCGATACTTGACCTCGCCAATCGCCTTCGGCGCGTGCAGCAGATCGACCATCGTGCGTTGAAACATCGGCGCCCTCAACTTGAGGAACGTCGGATAGCGGACAATATCGCGCATGATGTGCCGCTCGCTTCGACCGCCAAAGCCAGTCATTCGATGCTGCACGTAGGTGAAAAAGCTCTCGCGGGATTGCTCACCATTGTTGCCGACGTCGATTCCCGCTTCAAGTTGTTTCTGTACAACGTAGCGGGTGGACTCTTCGATCTCGCGGAGCATCGCGGCACGGTCGACCTCTTCACCGCGACTGCTCTTCACCAGCATCGCGGTCAGAGTTTCGCGTCGCGGCAGGCTGCCGGCGTGCGTGGTTAGAATTCGGTTCTCGCTACGAAGCATTGTGATTCCTCCGGGACCCGTTCGCTGGTTCGCGCTGCAACATATTGGTAGATCACGAGCGACGGTGGCACAATCGCAGCGAAGTCAGGAGGTAATCCGATGGCATTACTAGCTGGCAAGAGCGCTTTGGTTACAGGCGCGGCGTCGGGAATCGGCAGAGCGACGGCAATCGTGTTTGCACCGAAGGCGCGCGCGTGATCGTAGCCGACATGGCAGAAGAGGCGGGAGAACAGACCGTCCGCGCAATTCGTGACGCCGGCGGCGAGGCGCGTTTCGTGCGATGCGACGTGTCACGCGCTGCAGACGTCGAAGGTATGGTCGCCGCGGCGGTGAAAGCATTCGGACGACTCGACTGCGCCTTCAACAACGCTGGAATCGCCGGCACTCAACGCAAGACGGCGGACTACGACGAAGAGGAGTTCGACACGATAATCGCGGTTGATCTCAAGGGCGTGTGGCTGTGCATGCGTGCTGAGATACGTCAGTTCCTCGCGCAGAAAGGAGCCGGCGCAATCGTCAACACTGCATCGGCCGCAGGACTGGTCGCATCGCATTCGATGCCCGCGTACACGGCGGCCAAGCACGGAGTCGTCGGACTGACCAAATGCGCGGCACTCGAGTACGCGCGCTCGGGAATCCGAATCAACGATGTATGCCCGGGAGTTGTCGATACTCCACTGGTCGAAGGCATGGTCGCGGGAAGGCCGAAGCTGGCGGCGCGACTCGACGAAGTGGAACCGATCGGCCGCAAAGCTCGCCCCGAGGAAATAGCCGAGGCCGTCGTGTGGCTCTGCTCCGATGCCGCATCGTTCGTCACTGGATGCTCAATGTCGGTGGACGGCGGACTAACCGCACAGTAGTTAGTAGCTATACGAGTTACTACTATGTTCGATCCGTTTATCGAAGCTTGGCAACTGCGCGATTTGGTAGTGAAAGGAGAATTGCGCCCGCGTGAAGTGGCGGAATTTTACCTGGCGCGAATCGAACGGATGAATCCTGGGCTCGGCGCGTACATGACGGTCACCGCCGATCGCGCGATTGCCGACGCTGCGCGGTTGGAGGCGTCTCGGTTGGACGCGGCACCGAAGCGGCTATATGGCGTCGCTTACTCTCTCAAAGATCTCACGCCGACGGCCGGAATCCGCACTACGCTCGGATCGCACAACTACGCCGACTCGGTTCCGCCGCAGGACGCTGTGATCGCGGAGCGCCTGCAAACGGCCGGCGGAATCCTGCTCGGCAAGACTGCCACTCCGGAATTCGGTGGACGGCCCACGACCGAAGGCGGCTTGTGCCCGACTGCGCGCAATCCCTGGAATCGCGGCTACAACGCCGGCGGATCGAGCGGCGGCGCAGCGGCGGCGGTTGCTGCAGGACTCGGGCCGCTGGCCGAGGGCAGCGACGGCGGCGGATCGATTCGAGGCCCGGCGTCGAACTGCGGAGTGGTCGGACTAAAGCCGTCGCGCGGGCGGATAACCTATGCGCCGCATAGGGGAGAAGCATGGGGCGGATACGCGACGCGCGGTCCGATTGCGCGGTCGGTGCGCGACGTTGCGATGATGCTCGACGCGATGGCGGGTCCCGCGACCGGCGATCCGTACTGGGCCCCAGCGCCGGCGCGTCCGTTCGAGGAAGCCGTGCGAGTCGTGCCCAGGAATCTGAGACTGGCTTCAATCGCGACCTCGAAACTTGGCGAAGTCGATCCGGAAGTCGCGACGGCGTTCGAGTCTGCGTGCGGAACGATCCGCGAAATGGGACATCGAGTGGAACCGATAGAGCTAGATCCCGGCGCGATGCTTGTTGACTGCACGCGAATCCTCATCTGCGTGGGGATCGCGGCAATACCGGTCGTCAATGCCGACTCGATCGATCCGGTCGTTCGCGAGATGTACGAATTCGGGCGCAAGGTGAGCGGCGCCGAATACGTAAACCTCCTCGCCACGATGCACAACATCGCTCGCACAATTGTCGAGCGGCTCGAGCCCTACGACGGGTTGCTGACGCCGACGATGACGATGACTGCGATGAGAAATGGTACTTTTCCATCGACTCCGGAACGGTATCTCGATGAGTTATGGACTTGGATAGCATTTGAGTATCCATTCAACGCGACCGGACAACCGGCAATTACTATTCCCGCGGGTTTCAGCCGTGCGGGACTGCCTATTGGACTTCAGATGGTCGGACGGTCCAACGGCGAGTTCGATCTGCTGTCACTAGCTGCCGCATTCGAGAACGCCCGCCCGTGGCAACATCGGCGTCCTCCCATTACTGAATGATTGATCTATGTGTGGAGCGCCAGTCTAAACATTCGCGAGGAGTCTGAAGATGCCAACGTTCAAGCGCGACGATGTATCGATATACTATGAAGAGTATGGAAGTGGGTATCCGATTCTACTATTTGCGCCCGGCGGAATGCGCTCGAGTATCGAATTCTGGGCCAACAGCCCGTTCGATCCAACCAGGGAACTCGCGGCCAACTTCCGCGTGATCGCGATGGACCAGCGCAACGCCGGCAAATCGTCAGGACCGATCAGCGCCAACGATGGATGGGACACGTATACGGGCGATCATATCGCTCTGCTCGACCATCTTGGAATCAAGCAATGCTATCTGATGGGCGGATGCATCGGATCGTCTTACTGCCTCGGTGTGATCAAAGCTGCGCCGCAACGAGTCAGCGCTGCGATCCTGCAGAATCCGATCGGACTCAGCCCGCGCAATCGCGACATGTTCTTCAGGATGTTCGACACCTGGGCTGAGGCGCTGAAGCTGAAGCGTCCAAACCTCACCGACCCCGCGCTGCGACAATTCCGCGATCGAATGTACGGCGGCGATTTCGTATTCAACGTCTCGCGCGAGTTCGTGCGCTCGTGCAAAACGCCGATGCTGATTCTTTGCGGCAATGACGACTATCATCCGACGGAAACGTCGAAGGAGATCGCAGCGCTCGCGCCGAAGGCCGAACTCATCGAGAACTGGAAGACGCCGGACGTGATTGGCGCGACGGTTAAACGCGTTCGCGATTTCCTTATAGCGCACTCGCCGAAGGAATAACTAAGCGGCGAGCGCTGAGTTGATCTTTTCGGCGAGTCCGGAGAATCGCTCAACCCGAGTGGCGATCGCATCGTTGAGAGTCGCTTCGTCGCCAACGATAACGACCGACGTCCTGGCGCGGCTGACGGCGGTGTAGATGAGTTCACGGGTCAAAACCGCGACGGGCTTCTCAGGTAAAACAATCGCGATCGAATCGAACTCAGACCCTTGCGCCTTGTGCACTGTCATCGCATAGGCGAGCGCGACGGATTCGCGCAGCGCATCGAATCGAAACGCGACGAAGTTGTCGCCGCGCGGAAATACCGCCATCGGAACTTGCGATCCATTGCCGCGGCGAACCCACAGTCTGATTCCATTGTCGCCGTTGAAGAGCCCGCGTTCGTAGTCGTTGCGCAGCACGATCAACGGCTCGCCAACTACGAATGGGGCGCGCTGTGCTCCGACGCCCGCTAGCTCGGACGCGCGGGAATGCAGGCGATCATTAATTCGCTCGCTGCCGGTTTCGAATACACGGGTCACGCACAAGATGCGCGATTTTCCGGTGTGCGCGAAAAGGCGGTGCAATCGATCGCAGTCGGCATCATCGAAACAGCCCTCGCGTTCGACATACACATGCGCAACCAAGTCCGCGATCTCTCCGCCGCCGCGGACTCGATCGGAGTACCAGCGATCCAGAAACGCGCCGAGTTCGCGCGACGAGCTTGCGACAAGTTCGACGCCCGCGAAGACCATCTCGTCCGGCGATGCGCGCCGGACCACGATGGGAGCATTCGAGTCGTTGACTGAATAAAGGAGTTTGATGTCGCCATCGTTGATCGACCTGGCTGTGAGCAAGATCGATCGCCCGGCGTCATCTTCAGTCCTCATCCGATGATTCACTTCGAGGCGCATCGATGCTGCATTGAGAGCGTCCCGACCATCAACCGCAGACGGCACGAGATCGCGAAAGACGGAGCCCGCGGCGACCGACGGCAACTGATTCGCATCACCGAGCAGGATCAACCGCGCGCCTGGCGAAATCGCATTCGTCAACCGCTCCATCAAGGTGAGATCAAGCATCGATCCTTCGTCAACGATAACCACTTCGGCCGGCAGCGGATTGTTACAATGATGGCGGAAGCGCCCCGAATCGGGTGAGTAGCCGAGCATCCGATGAATCGTCGCCGGCTCGAGATGCGCGTCCAGAAGAGCCTGATCAACACCGTCCCGATTCTCAATTCGCGTTAGCGACTCGCCGATGCACTCCCCCATCCGATACGCGGCCTTTCCCGTCGGAGCAGCAAGGGCAATCTGCGAGGGATCGATCCCGAGTCGCACCATCAGCCGCATGATCGCGACGATGATCGAAGTCTTACCGGTGCCGGGACCGCCCGAAACAACAGTGAGTCCCGCGCGCGCCGACGCGGCGACTACCTTGCACTGCTCATCAGACATCACAATCTGCCGTCCATTCACAATCATTGGTCGGGCAATTACGTCCTGGAGCGCGCGACTGAGTTGTTCCGGACTCACCTGTCCTTTCGATCCAATAGTCAATAGAGCAGCGAGTCGAATAGCCAATTCACTTTCACTGTGACGGACGCGCTGATGGACTATGTAAGGCGCGATGTAGAGTAACGGTTTGTACGCGGTCTCGCTTTGACCGATTACTGCGGAAGCACGGTTCGATCGCACGAGTGCTTCTATCGAAGTGGCTATCGTGTCGCACGAGTCTTCACCAAAGGCGTTAGCACACAGCGAACCGAGCACACGACGCATCGGGTCTCGCGAAAGGTGGCCGGTTACAGGAAAGCGGGTGCTTCCCTCCTGAAGCGCGACAAGCGAGACGAGAATGAGGATGATGAGCGTTGTTCGCTCTTCGCCTTCCAGAGCGGGTTCAAGGGCAGCCAGCTCCGCCGCCAGATGCACAGACTCGGGAGTAAGATTGAGCCCGACCACGGAGGATTCGAGCGCGCGCATGCGAGCGCTGAATGCGGAACGGTCGCCATCACTGGCTGAATCAAACCGCCGGCACGCGGTATCCATTCCGAGTTGTGAGTATCTATCTTTCAAGCTTGGAGCCCGGAGTTGGTTTCGCAATTCAGTAATTCGGATTCGTAACTGACTATTTCATTCCACGATGGTCGCGCGAAGTAGAGTCCGGCTTTCCCACCATCGCTCCGCGAAATGCCTCGAAGAAAGACGTATAAGAGACCGCCGAACCGCGCGTCGTAGTCGCCCTCGGTATGTATTGCGAGCAAGCGCACGATACCGACGGAATAAATCCGGGCCTGCAAACTATAATGACGGTCGACGTGTCGCGCGACTGCGGCAGGCTCGTACGACGGCAGTAGATCGCCTTTCCAGTCGGCGAAATACATCAGCTTGTCGCGCCGAAATACCAGGTCAATAAATCCCTTTATGTAACCTCGACCGACAGTCCATGAACCGTCGGGCCCGTCGCCAAGCAACGTGTGATGCTTCTCGGGAATCGGATACGCGAATTCCATTTCGCGGACTTCGGGCAGCCGGTACAGACCACCTTCGAGGACCCCCTCGCCGAGCGCGATGCGTGAAGTGAGCGCGTTGAAAACTATCTCGCGTCCGCGCTCCAGCCATCGAGGATCGCTCACGCCGTGGCGTCGCATGGAGCTGGCAAACAACTCGCGCACATCGTCGCGCGCCATCCAGGAATCCAGGTCAGGAGAATCTCCAAAAGATTTGAAGTCCAGCTTTTCGATTGCCTCATGCAGGAAAATGCCGACTTGCCGCCCGCCCGGCAAATCGAGGTTGTCAGCCTGCGCCTCGATCGCATCGATGCTGGTTTTGAAGTCCTCAGGTTCGGCAGCTTGAAGCGACGTGTAAGACTCGATTGTGAGGCCTCGATGCTTTACACACAGGTCTGTGAATTCCGACTCGGGGACGACGGGCCGGGACGACGACGCGAGCCAATTGCAGATTTCATTCTCGTCAGGAACAGTTTCGACTTTCTTTGGTTGGTCCCGCGAATCACTTGGTCCTGGAACGGCTACAATTTCTGTCGTGAAGAGCGTTCCCCATCGAGCTTCGCGATCGAGCGCGCGCAGCCGCTCGTTCAGCGGCGCGTAGGAACCCGAGAGATCCCTGGTCAGCGTTCCGGCCGGGACGTAGGGCAGTATCAGCTTTGCGCGCGCCCGGGTCAGCGCGACGTAGAGCAGTCGCTCATCCTCCTCATCATGCTCTTTGTCGATCGCCGGCTTTTCCATGTCTCGCGCGCGTTTGCCAATCGCGAGCCGCCTCTCATTTCCGTGGTGGTAGATGCTTACCGGATCGGGCTGAGTGTTCGCGAAGAATCCGCCGTAGAGAGCAACCACGTCGGCTTCGAGTCCTTTGCTTTTGTGGATCGTCATGATTTGCACGGCGTCGCGATCGTCTTCGAAGCGCTGCACGTTCGGATCGTCGCCGTCCGGCGTAGCGCGCTCCGAGATGTATGAGTCGAGCAATTCGATTATCTCCCCGAGCGAGACTCCACGCCGCGATGCTTGCGTCGTGAGAATTTCGAAGATGTGCTCGTAGTTGGTGAGCTCGCGGCGGCCGTTTGACAGAAGCAGTTCACGTTCGACGAGTCCGCTTTGATGGAGCAAGGCGTCGAACAGGTCGGCGAACCGTTCGGCCTCGGCAAGTGTGCGCCATTCAAACAGTCGATCGAGCATCGCTTGCGAGCCGCGTTCCTCGTCGAGCCGAGCGAGGTCTCCGTATTCGACGGCGAAGAATGGCGAAGCCCACGCCTTGAGCCGGTTCGACCGCCGGCCGGGTTCGTCAATTCCTCTCAGCAAGTCGAGGATGTAAGCGGCCTCACGGGTCTGGAACAGCCCGTCCTGTTTGTAAAATGAAAAAGGGACACGCGCCTGACGAAGGTACTTGCCAATTTCCGCGCTGTCGCGGTTGGTGCGTGTGAGGACGTAAATGTCCCGGGCCGCAACCTTGCGTGGAGTTTGCTGATCCTCGCGAATTTCAATCACGCGATCCAGTTCCGCAATAATTTCGCGTATCGATTGTGCGATTCGTGAACCGATAGCTTCGCGCATCCGGCGTGAAAACTTGTACCGGCCGTCACGAGGTTGGAACTCCAGAAGTGTCACGGGAACAATCCGTTGATTGTCCGGCGCGACGGCTCGCAGAGCCGGACGCCCGCATTTCACCGGATGGCTGTAGGCGATCTCGCCAGTGAACAATGGTGGCGCTGCGTTTTGATCGAAGATCAGATTGCACGCGTCGATCATATCTGCCGTCGCGCGAAAATTTTCCCGCAAGTGAACGACATCCGCTCCGGATTTGGCGAGTTGCTCACGCGCTTCGAGATAGGCGTGAACGTCGGCGCCGCGGAATCCGTAGATCGCCTGCTTGGGATCCCCGATTACGTACACAGTGTTGCCGCCGTCGCCTTCGACGAATACCCGTCGAAAGATTTTCCATTGAAGTTCGTCGGTATCCTGGAATTCATCGATCAGCGTTACGCGGTAGCGCTCACGCAGAGTCGCCGCGAGCGATTCGCCGCGAGGACCGTCGAGCGCGTCTGCGAGCCACGCGAGCATGTCCTCGTAGTCCAGCGTTCCGCGCTCGCGCTTATGCGCGTCCATTCGCTCGACTGTCGCCGGCAGCAGATCGTCAACCATGCGTTGCTCGATAGTCAGGGCCGCCTGCACCCGCTTTCCCGCGTTGACGAATTTGCGCACGCCGTCCGGCATCATGTCGGGAAAAGTCGGCCGTGTTTCGGATCGGATGCGTCGCGCACTCTTTGGATCGCAGATGCGATCGAGGTCGAAGTCGCACAGCATTTCGACCAGCGTCGCGGCAGATCCATTTGCGCGATTGACGAGCGCTTCGAGCTCAGCTGTCGCTGCAATCGCGTCGCGCCTCGCATCGTCGGTGATGGCCGCGAGCTGGAAGGCGTCCACCAGCTCTTTCGCATCGAATGCATCCGCCAGATCGAACAACGCTTGCCGGTTGAGTTCGCGCCCGGCCGTTCGCAAGTACCGCTTGGCGTGAGCCTGCCAGAGCAGTTCCTCGAGCTTGTCCGAAGTGTTTCGTTCGTCCGAAAGCCAGTCGGCTATGAGCCGCTGGACGCGAACGTCCGACTTCAGCCGCTCGCGCAGCTCAGCGCGCAGGGCCGTGTGAAACTCGAGACGGCCGCTCGTAAGGTCGATTCCAAAACGCACTCCACTGTCAAAGGCGAGCTCCGTGAGCATTCGCCGGCAAAAACTGTGAATTGTGTGGATCGGCGAATGATGAAATGAAAATAGCGCGGCCTTAAGTCTATCTCGTTCGTCGTCACCGAGCAGCTCGGATTCCGATGCGTGCTTGGAGCGCTGGCTTTGCCCGGATAACACGGCCTCGATCGTCGCTCGGATTCGCGAGCGCAGTTCGGCTGTCGCCTTTTCGGTGAACGTCACGACCAAAATTTGATCGAGCAGCGCCGCGCCGGTGCGGAGAAGGTCGACGACGATATGTTCGATCGTGAACGTCTTGCCGGTACCGGCACTGGCGTCGATGACCTTGTGCCCATGGCCGACAATCTCCTCGAGAATCGCGGGCCGATAGTATTCGACATTGGCTTTGGGAGCGGACGTGCTCATTTGAATATTCCGATCATCGGCTTAAAGCGACGCTCGAAGATTTCCGCGATTTTCCGCTCATCTGGCGGATCGAAACTGGTAGCGTTGCGAACCGGCCCGTACTCGGAACTGCTCTTCGCGAAATCATTGAGCAAGGTGCGCTCGACGGCTTCGACCAGGTCGCGACTGTTCTCGGGCTTGCGTAATTCCTTGACGACCTCTTCGACCGCTTCGATCGACAGGAAGTAGTCGTTGCCCGTCGAGAGCAGATCGCCAATCACCGAAGTAAGGAAGCCGAGCGCCGACTCCCGATCCATGGGCCGGAACTCGCGAATCCATTCTTTCGGATTTGTCGACTCCGTTCCGATCACGATCGCGCGAAAGTCTTCGGGAAGTTTCGTTCCGGCAGCGGCGAGAACGATTGCGCTAAGAAACGGCGGGAGAAAATCCTTCAGCTTGATGTTCTTGTGCAGCACGCAGTTGATCGCGGCGCCGGCGCTGGCAGATGCGCCGCTAATCGTTCCATGAAGACTTACCCGCTGCGTCACGGTCGTTCCGTCGTGACGCTTAACGTTTGCGGTCAGCGCAATTGGCGCAAAAAGCTCGCCGCTCTCGGCGAATTCGTCGGCGCGACCGATTCGAATGTCGTCCCACGTCTCGAAATCGATCACGCCGGCTTGGGAAGCATGCGCAATCCATCTTCGGAGCGCCGAAGCGTCAGCCGACCTTGCGGCATCTGCGAATTCCCCCGCGGCGGCGCGTCCATTGGCCTGCGCGATCCGAATCTGACGCGCGTATTCTTCATCGAGCAGATCGGGCCTGCCGCCCGCGCTCCAAAAAACGTCGCGCAACATTACAGTGCGATCGAGTCGCGATTGCTTGATCGGCTCATCCTCCGCCTGCTCGGGCGCGTCTTCGTCTGCCAGCATGCCGAGCGAATAACGCGCCGCGCCCTGCAATGGACATTCGAGAAATTTTCGGATTGCGGCTATCGGAAGCGCGATCTCGTCCGTCGATGCGTGGCTTGTCGCGACTGACGGCGTTTCGAATCTGGGGAATTGCAATTCCTCCTGGACCCGCTCGCGCAACGCGTCACCGAGATGATCCAGCAGGCGATCACTCTCCGGCTTGGGGCGGCAAGCTGCAGCAGCTTCGATTTTCGGTCGAAGCGCGAGCATCCGTGATCCGCGACGAGCATCGTGATCGAAGCTTGTGAACTCACGATGCACGTCCGGAGTGGCGCCACCATCAAATTCGGGAAAGTATTTTGAGTCATATCTGCTGACCGGATGTTTCACCATCAGCATTGCGAGCGTTTTTTCATCGACAAAACCGCGCAGGATGTATTGCAGCTCGTGTATGACCGACGAGGGTTCGAGCGAGTCGCCAGTTTTCGCATCGCGATCGACGTAAGAGAAGAAGATCCGCTCGCGCGCCGCCAGGATCGTCTCGAGGAACAGGTAGCGGTCGCGCTCGGCCGGAGTCACATCGCCTGCGACGCGCTTGAACGTCCGCAAATCGAGCGGGTCGCGATGTTCGCGCTCAGGAAAGGAAGCTTCGTTCAGGCCGAGCGCAAAGATCACTTTGAATGGGATTGATCTCAGCGAGGATAGCGATCCGACTGCGACACCTCGACCGGAATATTGCCCGCGACGCGATTCGAGATCGGTGATTCGAGTTGCGATCATCTCGCGCGCCGATGCGTACGAGATCGGGCCAACGTTGAGTTCCGATTCACCAATGGAATCGATCGCTTCGAGGAAATTGTCTCTGACTCGTTCATCGATTGCGCTCGCCGGGCGCAGGTAAGTGCTGAGATATTCAATGAACATCCGCGACCATTGCCGGGGCGTGAGCCGCGCGTCGCGCATCGCGAGCGCATCGTCGATAAGCGACCGAGCAACGCGCATGAAGCGCGCGGCAGTCTCGAGTTCATCCTGCGCAACTTCAAAGGGCAGGTAGCCGGGGGACGTCGCTGAGGTCTCGTAAAATGTGGGATTGCCGTCGTGCTGACCAGTCATCATGGTGCCGAGCGCGAGGCGTTTGATCGCCTGATCCCAATGATAGAGGCCGCGCGGAATGTACGTGTCCTTCAAGTCGTCGTCATCGGCGCCAAAAAAAATCCCCAGCGCTTCGCTCCACCGCGGCCACTTCCCGATTTCGATTCGGGTTTCGTCGCTTAAAGCCGGGTGCGTCAGCAGCCGGATCATTTCCGCGCGCGAGAAGTGGCCGCTCGGCAGCGCAAGAAGCAACTCGATGGCTTCGGCGACGCGGCTTTCGCCAGCGACACTGCGGCTGACGAGATCGATTGGAATTCGATGCAGCTTTCGAAAAACGCTTTCGATATGTGGAAGGTACTCGTCAACTGTTGCGTCGGGGATCAGCAGCGCAATCTCGTGAAACCGAATACGCTCACCTCCGCCGCTGACGGCAAGTTTCTCGTTGTCGCGAACGATCGACCAGATTTCGTTCGCGACGATTTCGGCTTCGCGCCGAATACCCGGGCAGGCAAGGAACCGGATTCGTGGTTCACAGGGCTTGCCCGCGTCATCCTCGACGTTCGCCAACTGCGGTTCGCGGTCGAGGATGCTTCGCTGCAGAGCTTCGAGCAGCGTTGGTGGTTGGCGAGACACTGGATCGGAAAAGAGCGGTGCGAAATCGCATTGCGACAGTTCGTTGAGCAGCCGAACGTATTCACGCCCCGGCCGCCCCCAGAGCCGGAGAGCGGGTGGATCTGACGACTCGTTCAACGAGAAAGGATCCTCAGACTCGGCGAGTTTCTCACCGACTTTATCCTGGCGATGAGCCCATGCGGTGAACGCGCCGCGACGTGAAGTGTCAGGGTCGTCCCAAAATTCGCGGCACGGATTGAGCGCGTAGATCCGAAGATCGCCAAGGGTGCCGAGCCTCGCAAAAATCTCCGCAAAGGCACTTCCCGCGTAAGAAGAACCGAAGACGTGAAGCGTCGCCGGCAATGCGGATTTGAGTCGCTCGCTATCGCTCGACTCAAACCCATCGGGCAATAGCATCAGCCGATTCTCGTGGTGCGAAAGCAATCGTTCGCGCACGCGGCCGTGTGAATCGAATACCGACAACCACAGATGCCGCTGCCATCGCTCAGTTTCGCTCATCGAGTCGACGTCAGATGGACGGGCCGCGCGCCATTTTTTGATTATCAGACGCCGAGAAATCGAGTACTCGCGGAACAACCGCGCCAATTGTCCGGCAAGCAGCATCGTCCTGAGCTCGACATCGGCATCAGTTTTGGATCCCGCGTGAATGTAGTCGCGCGCCGGCCCCAGGTTGGGGTCGTCGCGATGGCTGGTACTTCGAAGGCACTCGAAGAGGATCAGTTGGAGCTCGTCGGAGTCCAGAATTTTGAGGTTCTTGTCGTTCGATTCCAGAAGTTCCGAGAGATACTTCCGCAGGAACGGAAAATTCAGATTTGTTGCGACACCGTTCGATTCGGCGAGTCGGTAGCGGACAAATTCTTCGACGATCCGGTTGGGTACGACGATCGAGACGGGCTCGAGCGGTTCGCGCCTCTGACTCTTAGACACCGCGTCGGCAAGCGGCGCGATGAGATTTTCGAGGCGATTTGAATAATGAAGACGAATCATGCGCGGCACAACTATGGATCGCCGGTCGGCTTTAAGGAACCTACATCGCTCCGCTGACAACGGTTGTCATCGGATGGGTGAGATGATGGAATCGAGCGGACGTTCACAGCAGCCGCGATCATGAAAAAGATTCGACGCAAACCCACTTACGGCGCCGCGATTCGGCTGGCACGAATCGCTATCGAGCTGTTCTCGAAGCCGTATGGCTGGAGTTTCAAAGCGATCGAGGAGAGCCTGGAAATTTCGGAGCGGACACTTGCCCGCTACGTGTCGGTGTTGCGCAGCGATTTGCTTGACTGGCGCGGCAGTCCGCTAGTCGAAGTTGTCGGCACTGGCGCCGAGCGCAAACTTCGGCTGGTCAGTTCGATGAAAGCCGCCGAGGCATCTTCGTACCAGGTCGCGCTGCTGTATTTCTCGCTGACGGTGCTCAAGTTTCTCGAGGGCACCGTGCTGGAGGAAGGCGTCGAAGGATTGTGGGAGAGGATTTATCAGAACCTGAGCCTTACCCAGCAGACGCGGCTGTCCGACCTCGAGCGGAAATTTTACGCGGTCCCATACGCGCCCAAGGACTACGGTGAGTTCAGCGAGCAACTCGATGTAATCTTGCGAGCGCTGCTGGATCAGATTCGAATTAAAGTCGACTACGCGGGATTGACCGGCGAGGGACGCCAACACGACTTCGATCCATACTCGTTGATCTCGTATCGCGGCGGTCTCTACCTCCTCGGCCACAGCCATCGTAGCAGCGCGATCATTTATCTCGCGGTTGAGCGAATCCGCTCGGTGGAATTTATCCGCGAACCCGATGGGACCGCGACGCGTTTCGTCTATCCGCGCGGCTTTGATCCCGCGGCGCAAACCGAAGGAACATTCGGAATTGTCGAAGGCCCCGAAACCAGGGTCGAACTCAAAATTCATAGCGCACAGACGGAAGCTTACGTGCGTTCGCGCACGATTCATCGCAGCCAACGTTTCTCTCATCGCCGCGACGGGACGACGATCATGACGATGACTGTCCGCGGAACGACGGAACTGGCGAACTGGATAATGAGCATGGGGCCGTGGATCGAAGTGCTCAAGCCCGCCACTCTGCGCAAGGAGATCGCGCAACGCCATGCCAAAGCGGCGCGTCTTTACCGGGAAAGTTGATGCGATCGACTTCACTTGCTGCTTACAGCCGTAAGACGCCGCGCCATTCTGGCACGTGATTGCGTTACACAGTAGGATGTCGGCGGCTCAAGTGTACGCCGTTGCCCGTGGGAGGAATTCCTATCAATAGCTTGCGATCGGATGCTCGTCGGCTTATGCCACTCACGTTTTGGATTGCGCGCGTTTGCACAGTTGCGATGGTCATATGCCCGGCCGTCTTCCTCACCGAGCCGGCGGCGGCCGACGGAGGATCGCCGTCGGTGGCGCGCTTCTCTCCGCAGGGAACGGTGAAGGGCGTCCGTCAAGTGACCGCGCGATTTTCCGAGCCGATGGTCCCGCTCGGCGATCCGCGCGACACGACCGCCCCATTCGAAATCAATTGCTCTGAGCGCGGTGCGGCGCGATGGATCGATAGCCGCAACTGGTCGTACGACTTCGATCACGATTTGCCGGCAGGGGTGCGATGCAGTTTCAAATTGCGCGCGGGGTTGAAGTCATTGGCGGGGAAGGAGTTGACCGATCTGCGGTCATTCACTTTCGATACCGGCGGCCCGTCGATCGTCGATCAGCGGCCGTGGGCGGACAGCACCGATATAGATGAGGTGCAGGCGTTTGTGCTGGTGCTCGACACTGAGCCGGACCCGGCGTCGATTATCGAGCACGCCGGCTTTTCGGTCGAGGGAATGCCGCAAAGAATTGGCGCGATGATCATGAGCGGCGCGGACCGCGCGACCCTGATGAAGCGCTTTGAGAATCTCACCGCGAAGAAGCCGGTTGTTATCCTGCAGGCCAGGCAGCGATTTCCAAACAACACGGCGGTGACCCTGATCTGGGGCAAGGGAATCAAATCGAAAAGCGGAATCGCGACCAGCCAGGATCAAACGATCAGCTACAAGACGCGCAAGCTTTTCCAGGCGAAAATACAGTGTGAGCGCGAAAGCGCGAAAGCCGGATGCATCCCGTTGACGCCGATCTCGCTTTCGTTCTCCGCCCCTATTTCGGCGGCGCAAGCAAAGCAGATCGCGCTGGTCGGTCCGGACGCGGCGCGGCAGTTCGCGGTGATCAGTGATCCAGGAGAGGTGTCGTCGCTGTCGTTCAACGGGCCGTTTAAAGAATCGTCGCCGTACAAAATTGAGATACCGCCGAAACTGGTCGATAACTCGGGGCGCGAGCTGGCCAATGCGTCACGTTTCCCGATGACGATCGAGACCGGTGAATTTCCACCGCTGGCCAAGTTCTCGGCGCGCTTTGGGATTATCGAGAAAGCCGATCCGTTTTTGCCGGTAACCGTGAGAAATCTCGAAGCGCAAATCGCCGGCGATCAACTAAAGCTGGGCGGTTCGCCGGAGAGCTCAGCGGGCTTCAACGTGCGCGACCTGCTGACTCGAATCGAGGCGACGCTTTGGCGCGTCCCACGACCCAAGGCGGGTGACGTCCTCTCGTGGCTCAACCGGGTAGCCGAAGCAAAGCGCGCGGAGTCTGTGTTCAGCGGCGAGACGGCGGCCGGCGCGAGGCAATTCTCGATGCCGAAGCCTAACGGGCCCAGTGCCTTCGAGGTGATGGGGATTCCGCTCAAACGTCCGGGACTTTATATCGTCGAGCTGAAGAGCACTCGCCTCGGAACTGTTTTGCTCGGCGCTCCGAAGCCGATGTACGTACCGACCGCGGCCCTCGTCACCAACCTTGCGGTTCATTTCAAGCAGGGCCAGGCGAACTCGCTGGTGTGGGTGACGGCGCTCGAGAGCGGGCGGCCGGTCCGCAGCGCCGACGTTGCAGTGGCCGATTGTCATGGAACGGAATTGTGGACGGGTCGCACCGACGCGCGCGGCCTCGCGTTCGTACCGACGTCGGCGGCGTTCGCGAACCTTCCGCAATGCGATTCTACCCAGACCGATCACGAGAGCGACTATTTCTCCAACCAGGTTGAAGCGCTCAGCGGGCTGGGCCGCGGCCTGCTTGTCACCGCGCGCTCAGGAGAAGACTTCAGCTTTGTGCATTCGAGCTGGCAGCAGGGAATCGAAGCGTGGCGATTTCATCTGCCGACTGACTATCAGCCGTCCCCATACATCGCCGACACGGTTTTCGATCGAACGCTGCTGCGCGCCGGTGAGACGGTTCATATGAAGCATTTCATCCGCGCCAAGACAGTAGATGGATTGTCGCTGGTACCGAAGGAAAATCTTCCGGACACGATTTCGATCCGCTTTGCGGGCGGCGATCAACACTACGATTTCGATCTCAACTGGAACGAGTCGGGCAGCGCGGAGAATGAATGGCAGATTCCGCAAGCTGCCAAGCTCGGCACCTACAGCGTCGTGATGTCGCGTCGCAAAAGTTCCCAACCGACTCCTTCACCTGCTCCTGATGCGTCAAATTCGGTTGATCTATCAGCGCAGGAACTGACCACCGGTAGTTTCAGCGTCGAGGAATTTCGGATCCCGTTGATGAAGGCCGCGATCAAAGTTCCTGCGCAGCCGCTGGTCGCCGTGACCGAGATTCCGATCGATCTGAGCGCCGAGTACCTGTCGGGTGGCGCAGCCAAAGGGCTTCCAGTAAAGCTTCGCAGTCAGATCCGCAAAAACGCGTCTCCGCATTTTACCGACTTCGACGATTTCACATTCGCCAATGGCGTGGTGACCCCGGGAGTCGTTCACAGCGAGGGATTCTCGGAAGGGGCGGAGGGCGAACAGAATCCTGGCGTGCATCAGCGCAAGGACCTCACGCTGGACGCAGCCGGCGGCGCACGTACCGACATCAGCGACATACCGCGCCAGCCGACGCCGGTCGAGGTGCATGCGGAACTCGAATATCGCGACCCCAATGGCGAGAGTCAGACGGTATCGAACAACGTGATCGTGTGGCCAGCAAAGCGGCTGGTGGGAATCCAGGTCGAGGATTGGGCGTCGTCCCCCGGCGTCGTGCGCGCACATCTCGCGGTCGTCGACGATTTCGGCAAGGCGGTCGCGCACGTGCCGGTTCGCGTCGATATTTTCAGCCGGCTGCAATATTCCTTTCGCAAACGGCTGGTCGGCGGATTTTACGCGTATGAGAACACTCAAGAAACCAAACTCGCCGGCGAATTGTGTTCTGGTGTCACCGACGATCAAGGACGACTTTCGTGCGAAGCGAAACCGTCGGTGACCGGCGAGGCGATTATCCAGGCCACGGTGACAGACGACTCGGGCAATTCGAGTTCGGCGAACAGCGAAATTTTCATTCCGGGAAATGATCGCGAGTGGTTCGCGGGCCGCGACGACGACCGCATGGATTTTCTTCCCGAGAAACCTGCGTACGAGCCCGGCGAAGTCGCGCGCTTCCAGGTACGGATGCCGTTTGCGGAGGCGACCGCGCTGGTCACGGTCGAGCGCGAAGGCGTCCTGGCCGCATCGATCGTTCATCTGTCGGGACGCAATCCCGTCATCACGCTCCCGGTGCGCGATTGGGCGCCTAACGTGTTCGTATCGGTGCTGGCGGTTCGCGGCCGGGTCGCTGGCGTGCAACCGACGGCGATGATCGATCTCGGAAAACCGGCGTTCAAGCTCGGCATCACTGAAATTCGCGTGGGATGGCGAGACCATCGACTCAATGTCGAAGTCGCGCCGGAAAAATCCGTCTATCATGTCCGGGACAAAGCGCTCGTCAAGATTTCGGTGAGAACCTTCGACGACAAGGCGCCGGCTCCGGGAGCAGCAATCGCGGTCGCCGCGGTTGACGAGGGCGTGCTTGAACTTCGCGCCAACGACAGCTGGAAACTGCTCAATGCCATGATGGGCCGGCGCTCGTACCAGATCGAAACCTCGGCGGCCGAAATGGAAGTCGTTGGCAAGCGCCACTTCGGAATCAAGGCAATCCCGCCCGGCGGTGGAGGAGGCCGCCAGATTACCCGCGAGCTGTTCGACACACTGCTGTTGTGGAAAGCGTCCATCTCGCTCGATGCGAATGGCGACGCGACGGTCGAGGTGCCGCTCAATGATTCGCTGACCAGTTTCCGAATCGTCGCGATTGCTGATTCCGGTCCCGATCAGTTTGGGACTGGATTCGCGAGTATCCGCTCGACGCAGGATCTGATGCTTCTGTCGGGCGTATCGCCATTGATCCGAGACGGCGACTCATTTGCGGCCGAGTTCACCGTGCGCAACGCGTCCGACCATGCGTTCGATGCGACCGTGAAAGCGAAGATCGACGGACTCGCCCAGGTCCCGCCGCCGCGAAAGCTCGCACTCGCTCCCGGCCAGGGCACGACTGTCTCGTGGACCGTCGACGTGCCCGCCGTAGCAAGGGAACTCAAGTATCACGTCGATGCGAGCGTCGAGCATGGACCGTCTGACCACTTGTTGATCACGCAGCGCGTAATCCCGGCGGTGCCGGTCCAGACGCTTCAGGCCACGCTGTTGCGACTCGAAAAACCAATCGTTCAGCCGGTTGGGCTGCCGGCTGACGCGGTCGTTGGCGAGGGTGGCCTGCAGGTCGCGCTCAGCCCCTCGCTTACCGCCGGACTCAGCGGGGTACGCGATTGGATGCGTGTGTATCCATACGGATGCCTCGAGCAGCGCGTGTCAGTTGCTGTCGCGCTCGGCGATCCTAAACTCTGGAGCGCGATCATTGCCGATTTGCCGTCGTATACCGACTCCGACGGACTGCTCAAGTACTTTCCGGTAATGACTAATGGAAGTGATGTACTCACTGCCTATTTCATTTCGATTGCTCACGAAGCGGGACTGGCTATTCCTGCTGAGTCCGAGGCATCCCTGGAGAAGGGACTGAGCGATTTCGTCGAAGGCAAGATCGTACGCGACGGCCCAATCCTGGCCGCCGATTTGCCCTTGCGCAAACTTGCGGCGATCGATGCGCTAGCCAGCGTGGGTCACGTTGATCCCGCTATGATCAGCAGTATTACGATCGAGCCTAACCTCTGGCCTGATTCAGCGGTGATCGATTGGTGGAGTATTCTGCTTCGCGTTCCGCAGATTCCGGATCGCGAGAACCGCCTCAAGGACGCCGAGCAAATCATGCGCGCCCGCCTCAATCAGCAAGGGACGGCGATGCACTTGTCGAGCGACGTGCGCAACCAGATGTGGTGGCTGATGGTCTCGCCCGATTGCAACATGGTGCGACTCACTTTGTTGTTGCTTGACAACAACTTGTGGCATGACGACCTGCCGCTCGTGATGCGGGGTGCGCTGGCGCTGCAAACGCGCGGCGCGTGGACCGAAACGATTACCAACGCATGGGGCACGATCGCCGTAAAGAAGTTCGCTACTGTTTTCGAAGCGACCCCGGTCGCCGGTATCACGAGCGCGTCAATTCAAAACTCGATCCAGAAGCTGAACTGGGCAAACGACCCGGATGGCGGAACTCTGGCGTTCGATTGGCCATCCACCGGATCCGATCTTAAGATCGACCATACTGGAAGCGGGAATCCGTGGGTCCAGATTCGCGCGCTCGCGGCGGTTCCGATAACGCAGCCACTTTCGAGCGGCTACCGAATCACGCGCACGCTTCTGCCGGTCGAGAACGCAAACCCCAAGGCGTGGAAACGTGGCGACCTCGTGCGAGTGCATCTTAAGGTCGAGGCACAAACTGATATGACGTGGGTGGTCGTGAACGATCCGATCCCCGCCGGCGCGTCACATCTGGGTACAGGGCTCAGTCGCGATTCGGAGATCGCAACCTCCGGCGAAAAAGTCGACACCGAGAACTACGTGTGGCCGATCTACTCCGAACGCGCCTTCGACGCATTCCGGGCCTACTACGATTACGTGCCGAAAGGGACGTTCGAGATCGAGTATACGATGCGACTCAATCAATCCGGCACGTTCAAACTGCCTGCGACCCATGTCGGAGCGCTTTACGAACCTGAAATGTTGGGCGAGCTTCCCAATTCTCCATTCGAGGTCGCGCCGTAGATGCTACGTCGCATCGCAACTCTCGGCGTTCCGGTCGCGTGCATCATTGCGCTCGTGCTGGCGATGAGCGGACCGACGATGCCGACGTTCACCCAAGTGCGCGCACGCTGGCAACCGTCGGAAGCACAGTTGCTCGACCGCAATGGCGACCCGGTTCACGAATTGCGGATCAATTCGCACGGCCGACGGTTCGAGTGGACGCATCTCGATGAAATCTCACCCGCACTCACTCAAGCGATTATAACCGCCGAGGACCATCGCTTCTGGAGCCATCAGGGCGTTGATCTGATCGCGCTAGTGAGTTCGGCGGCGCGCTGTGTCGTCGGTGGACATAGCCGGGGCGCGAGCACAATCACGATGCAACTCGCCACGCTCGTCGAGCCGTCACTCGGACGCACATCTGCGCACAAATCACTTCTCAGGAAATTCAGACAAATCTCGGCCGCGATCGCGATCGAGCGTCGATGGTCGAAGCCGGAGATCCTGGAGGCCTACCTGAACCTGGTGACCTATCGCGGAGAGTTGCAGGGAATAGCCGCAGCGTCGCGCGTGATGTTCGGCAAGGCGCCACACGGGATCGACTCTGCCGAGGCGATGGTGCTTGCCGCTTTGATCCGGGCACCGAACGCACGTCGCGAATCTGTCGCGATACGCGCCGACGCGCTGAGCCGCTCCGTGGGATCGTCAGGCCCGTCGCGGGACGCCGTCGGCATAGCACTTGATCGTGCGTTCGCAAACCGCGGAAACGAATACGCGCGAGTCGCGCTCGCGCCGCATCTCGCGGAGCGCATGTTGCGCAACGGGACCGGTTCCGTACGATGCACACTCGATCGCGAACTCCAACGTTTCGTCATCGACACACTCCATCGCCAGATCATCGATGTTCGCGACCGACGGGTTGATGATGCCGCCGTGATCGTTATCGAAAATGCCACCGGGGAAGTGTGGGCGTATGTGGGAGGCGCGGGCAATCTGTCGAATGCGCCTGATTTCGACGCTATTCGAGCGCCGCGCCAGCCAGGATCGACTCTGAAACCGTTCCTGTACGCGCTGGCAGTCGACAAGCACTTGCTCACGGCCGCTTCGCTGATCGCGGACACTCCGCTCGAGTTACCCGAACAGCGCGGACTTTACCGCCCCCTCGATTACGATCGTCAGTTCAGAGGCCTGGTCTCGATGCGTACCGCGTTGGCGTCTTCGCTGAATGTGCCCGCCGTGCGAACGACCGACATGATCGGGGTCGAAGCCTTCGCCGACTGTCTGCGGCAACTTGGTTTCAACGGCCTCGTCGAGGAGGGCGACTACTACGGCGCCGCGTTGGCGCTTGGATCGGCCGACGTAACGCTGTGGGAACTGGCTAATGCGTACCGCACACTTGCTAATGGCGGAAAGTACTCAGATCTTCGATTGACTACTGAGGCCATTACTAAATCGTCGACCCATATATACTCACCTGAGGCGGCATTCATTATTTCCGACATACTATCCGACAGAGCCAGCCGTAGTACTACGTTCGGACTGGAAAACAGTATCGCCACTCGCTATTGGAGTGCGGTCAAGACCGGCACCAGCAAGGACATGCGCGACAACTGGTGCGTCGGCTACACGGACAAATTCACGGTAGCGGTCTGGGTCGGCAATTCTTCTGGTGTGCCGATGCGTGACGTGACCGGAATTACTGGCGCCGCGCCAACCTGGCTCAACGTGATGAATTATCTGCACGACCGTTTTGGCAGCGGTCAAATCCGGCCTCCGCAAAATGTCGTGGTCAGCGAAGTAAGTTTTCCCGGAGCGGTTGAACCACCGCGGCCGGAATGGTTTGTCTCGGATACCCAGCCGGCTTCGTCGCTAAGCGGTCTCGACGATGCCAACCCGCAAATTCTCTCACCCGCTGCAGGTACGATAATTGCCATTGATCCCGATATTCCTTCGCGCGCGCAGCGCGTCATTTTCGAGGCGAGCCGAGGCGCGCAGGATTCGCTGTGGATCCTGGACGGTCACGCGCTGGCAGCGGTTCGCGGTACATTCCTCTGGACTCCGTCGCCCGGCGCGCACACTCTTTCTATAGCTCGTGAATCGGGCCGCCCGCTGGAGACGATTGAGTTTGTGGTTCGCGGCTCGAAGAAAACCGCTTTCGCAGAAGATGATCGAACGCCCGATCAGCAGTTACAATGAATCCAGTTATGGGAAGCTATGTAGATGATATTCGCAACTGCGAAGCAGGTCACCCATGATCATCGTCACCGGCGGCGCGGGCTTCGTCGGCAGTAACCTGCTCGAAGCCCTGAATGCGAAGAGCGTGACCGACGTCCTGGTCGTCGACCGTCTGGGGGATAATTTCCGCAACCTTTGCGACCTGCGGTTCTCGGACTTCATGCAGCCTGGAGAATTCGCTCGAGCAATCGAGCGCAACCTTGTTCCCGACCGAATCGAAGCGATTTTTCATCAAGGTGCATGCGCGGACACCACCTGCGACGACGGTCGCTATATGATGGAAAACAATTTCACGTTTTCGAAATTGATTCTGAATTTCGCGCTCTCGAGGAAAATTCCGCTCGTGTACGCCTCGAGCGCCGCCGTGTACGGCTCATCGAGCGCTTTCGCTCCGTCCCGCGAAAACGAATGTCCACTCAACCTCTACGGACTATCCAAACTTGCTTTCGACAATCATGTCCGCAGCGTCGCTGCCGCCGGATCTGAAAGTACCGTAGCCGGTCTCCGATACTTCAACGTCTACGGTCCGCGCGAGTCCCACAAGGGGAAAATGGCGTCGATGGTGTATCAGTTGTACCGGCAGTTAAAGTCGACCGGACGCGCCAAGCTCTTTGAGGGCACCGATGGATACGGCGACGGCGAGCAGCGTCGCGATTTTGTTTTTGTCGGCGACGTGGTTCGCGTAAACCTCGCGTTGGCAGAGGGTCCGGTGCGCAACGGCATCTTTAACGTGGGCACTGGAGAGCCGCGCAGTTTCAACGACGTCGCCAGGACGATAATCGCGCAGATGGGTACGGGTCAGATTGAGTATGTGCCTTTTCCCCGAAACCTGGCGGGCAAGTATCAAAGTTTCACGCAGGCCGAGCTCTCGGCGCTGAGGAGTGCCGGCTATACGGAACCGTTCCCGACGCTGGAGACTGGAATCGCGAAGTCGATGGAAGTATGGGATCGAGAGATCGAAGTGATTGTAGACTGACTATTCGGAGGATCATCGAAATGGAAAATCTTCGCGACGATCGAATTGAAACAGTCGCTCAGCTGCAGGCGATCATCGGCGATCCGAATCCGATGACTCCGAAGAAGCTTTTTTCTGCACTCGATGAGACTGCGATCGACTATATCCGCCGATCCCCGTTTCTTGTGCTAGCGACCGCTGACGCCAACGGTAATGAAGACGCTTCGCCCAAAGGCGATGGTCCCGGCTTCGTTACGGTCCAAGATGAACACACGCTTCTAATTCCTGAACGCAAGGGCAATCGGCTGATGTTCAGTCTCAAGAACATCCTCGCCAACCCTCAGGTCGGAATAATTTTTCTCGTTCCCGGCACCGATGAGACCTTTCGTGTCAACGGCACCGCCGAGCTAAGCAACGATCCTGAATTGCTGGCTCGTCTGACCGCCCGCGGTGCGCCTGCGCTGCTGGCAATTCGATTCACCGTGCGCGAATGTTTTTTCCACTGCGCCAAGGCTTTCATCCGCTCGCAACTCTGGAAACCGGAGACGTGGCAGGAGCGGCAGAAAATTTCCTTCGGGAAAATTCTGACGGCAAAGATTGGCGGCAGCGAGGAGCTTGCGCGGCAAGTCGACCAGGCGGTCGAGCAGGACTACAAGTACAACCTTTAGACTGAGGGCGACGAGCGCGGCCGAATCCAGTTAGTACCGCGCGCCCGCCGCCAGTTCGCGGCATCGCTTTTTATTCGCGACGATTCCGCGGACACATCGCTCGACAAAAAGTGTGATCGCGCGCTGCATCATCTCGATCGTGTCGAAGATGTTTGCAGCCGCGGCGCCTTCGAACACGTTCAGGTTCAACTCGCCGCGCTCGAGCGCCAACCGCGTCGCGCGCTCGCATCCCAATACCTGGAAGCAGCATTGCAGCATCGTCTCCGGAATCACCGGATTGATTTTCCCGGGGAACATCGACGAGCCTTCCTGAACCGCCGGCAGAATTATTTCGCCGAAGCCGCCCTCCGGACCCGAGGCGAGCAAGCGCATATCCTGCGCTATCTTGATCAACACCTCGGCAAGCATAGCGAGCTGCGCGGACACTGCCGCGAGATCATCGATATTCTGCGCCGCATCGTAAAGATTGCGCCGCAAAGAAAGTTTCTGCGGGACGATCTCGTTCAACCGCCTCAAGATCGCACGCCGGTAGATCGCCGACGCTCCGCTCCCGGAGCCAATCGCAGTGCCTCCCAGATTTATCTGCGCGAGCGCTCGCACGCTCCGCGACAGTTCGCCCGCGCGTCGTGCGATCACTTCAGCGTGACTGTCAAAAAGTTCGCCGAGCGACACGCGTGAAGCATCCTGCAGACAGGTACGTGAGATCGTCATGACCGGCCGTAACTCCGCGGCCTTGGCGCGAAATGCCGCAACGCATTTACTGAGAGCGCGCGCCAATCCGCCAGAGCGACTCAGTACCGTTATCCGAACCGCCGTATGACAAACATCCGCCGTCGATTGCGAAGCGCTTACATGCAGCTTGGGATCTACGAGTTGATAGGTTCCGCGCGCGCCGCCGAGATGCTCGTTGGCGAGATTCGCGATCACTTCATTCACGTTCATGTTCACCGCGATACTTCCGCCGCCTGAGAGCATGTCGATCGGAAACTGCTCCAGATACTCGCCGCGAATCAGCGCGTCGCAAGCGTGTTCGATCGCGTCAAGGCGTCGCGCATCAATCACGCGCGCGTCGCGATTCGAGCGTGCGGCGGCCTTTTTGACGATTGCCAGCGCGCGAATGTAATCGGGATAGTTTCTAAGCGGACGCCCGGAGAAGCTCAGATTCTCGACAGCTCTCACCGTCTGGATTCCATACAGCGCGTCCGCTGGAATCGCGCGTTCGCCCAGCAAATCTTTCTCGATGCGAGTCTCGGCCGGCGCGACGAGCCCTTTGCGAGTCAGTCCTCGACGCCGTCGCGGCTTGGACTTACTACGCGGTGCGGCCATAGCGGGCCATCTGCAGCCCCTTGCTGCTCCGCGTTCCGGGCTTGGTGTCGTACGCGAGCAGCGCAACCAGCCGCGTCGTGCGGCCAATCACCGGCTTGACGCGATGAATCGAGTTGCGTCCTTCAAACAACAGCAACGTTCCCGGATGCATCGCGACGCGCACGACGCCTTCGCCGGAACCCTCGAGCAGCCGCTTTACGCGTGGATAGTTTTCATCGGTGGCGCTGCGAATCAGCGGGACGTATTCGAAATCGCCGCCCGCCTCGGAAGGTCGAAGCGCAATCGACGTGACGAAGTCGGTCTGATCGTAGTGCCAGTGCAGGCGTTCGCCCTCCCCCATCACGGCAAGATTGAGCGCGCCCATCGGATCGGCGTAGCGATAGAGGCGATCTTTTTTGAGCGCCGCCGCGATGAATTCCATCAGCGGATCCCACTCGAACAGCCTTCGCATCGCGGAGTCCGGCGGAAACTGATCGTACGCGACGACGCCCACCGAAGTCGGCTCGAAGAACTTTCGAGGATGATCTGCCGGTAGCGAAGGATCTGGCACCTCCAGGTAAGGCGTGCCGGTAACGACACTGTGATACGCACTCGCTGCGAGCGAATCACCCTCGCGCACGAGCATCGCAACTGCTTCAGGCGTGAGGAATCCCGGAAGTTCGCACGCGCCGCTCCGGTCGAGTTGCTCGCGGCAATGACGCGTCAATTCGCGCGTCGCGTCACTGCTCAAATTGAGAATCGGGTAGCACTCGAGATCGATTAGTTCAGCCGGCGACCGCAGTGTTGATTCGGTTTCGTTGGCAGACTTCGTTTGCATGCTCTCGGCTACCTCGTTTTTCGACGATACGACCACGTTCTGACTAGCACAATCACGCGGACTCGCCATTTCTCTAAGGCGAATTCTTCAGCGGATGCTGCCTGAAAAAATCCAGCATTGCCGTCGTCCATTCCTTTGGCCATCTGATGTGATTGCCAAGACCAACCACCGATCCCGCCGCAGTCGCGGTTGATTTCCTGGGAGCATTCGGATCGGTGCCACACGAATCGGTACACGAGTAAACCCGGTTATGATGATTGTCGAGGATCACGTCATCTACGAACACGCCGGCTACATTTAATTCACTCGCCAATTGTTCACCGTTGGGGCAAATGCCGCCGACGTCACACGCATTATGGACATGCATTGTTTTGGCGGCGGGATTGAAGATCTGAATCTCGCTGTTATCCTTCGGCACTCCAGCGACAGGTCGTTGCGCGCAAGGATCGTCGAATGCGCCAAATGGATTAGGCGCGGAATATACCGCAGCGGCCGCGATGTTCGGACGATTCACCGCGTACAGAAAACCCATTGCGGCTCCATTGGACCATCCAGATACGTAAATCCGGTTGGTGTCGACCTTTCCGGTCGTAATCTCTGCCGCGATGAAGTGATCGATCGCAGCCGCGTCCACGTTTTCCCGCCAGGTCGTGTTTCCGATTTTTACGTCACCCGCCGGGTTGAGTTGGCGATACCAGTTATCCCATCCAATTCCTTTGTCGTCTGGAAATGGGTAGTAGTGAGTTGTCTTGCGTCCCTCGGGAGCCAACACTATGTATCCGACGTTCTTCGGATCGTCGCCAAGTGAGACTGAATTCTGGAAGTCAAGTATATTGGTCTGAGTAATCCATCCGGCCGAGAACAGGGACGGATGTAAGTATACGATCATTGGTAACTTGCGATTTGCGTCCGCGGACTTTGGCTCGTAGAGGCAAGCATATCGATCAGTCCCGTCCGCATCTTTCCACGGACCGATCAGCTTGCCTTCGCCGCAGTCGGGCTTTATTTGGGAAAATACCGCCGCCGACGGATCGCCATATGGCCCGCATGCAGTCCGCGCGGAGTTCTCATCAGCCGCGCTGCCGCATGAAAACAAGCAGGCGATCAGCGCAAGGAAAATGGCGCTTTTCACGGCTCTCCTTTAACATAACGGAGAGCCGCACTGAAAAGCGCAAACGTATCTCGTCAGGTTAGCACCCGTCACGCATTTACTTGTCTGCCTGGACCTTGGAGCGTAAAGGTCGGAAGGGCCGGCACAGGTGGTTCGGCCGGGTGGAGGTTTCAAGATGAATCTCGGCACTTTGGGCGTCGATGCCCTGATGGATTCCATGGCGGGGATCGAGCTCGCGAAATTTGCGCGCAAGATCGAGAAGCTCGGTTACACTGCGCTCTGGTTCCCCGAGGCCTTCGGCCGCGATCCATTCGCACTCGCTTCACATCTGTTGACGGTCACCGACAAACTGATTGTCGGAACCGCGATCGCAAACGTCTGGAAGCGCGAACCGATCGCGATGCTGGGCGGCGCCCGCACCTTGGCCGAAATGTTTCCGGAGCGATTCATCCTTGGAATCGGAATCAGTCACGGGCCGATGATGAAGCGGGTTGGAATCACCTACACCAAGCCGTTGAGCTTCATGCGCGACTACCTTGCCCGGCTCAAGGAGGCTCCGTACGGCGCGGCGCGGCCGTCGTCGGAAGCACCAATCGTCGTCGCCGCTTTGCTGCCGAAGATGCTCCAGCTTGCGGCCGCCGAGACTGACGGCACGCTGCCAACCTTCATTACTCCAGAGCGGACCGCGCAGATTCGTGCCGCGATAGGACCCGAAAAATGGATCTGCGTGCAACAGATCCTGATGCTCGAAAAAGACGCCGTCCGGGCGCGCGCCGCAATTCGCGGGTTGATCGCGTTCTACCTCGGCCTTCCCAATTACCTACAAAGTCTCAGGCTGATGGGCTTCGACGATTCCGACTTCGCCGGCGGCGGCAGCGATCGGCTGGTCGATGCGATGGTGGCGTGGGGCGACGAACAAGCCATCCGCGATCGCGTCGCCGCGCAGTACAAGGCCGGCGCGACGCACGTATGTATCACGCCCCTCAGACCGGAAGGCAGCGCCGGGGCATGGAGCCATGCGGCTGGCGGCAACCAGGTGCGCGCAGTGCCCGACGAGCGCGCGCTTGAAGCGCTCGCGCCACGATGAACTTACTAATCCGATTAGTCAGTGGAATCGCGGACTGACTACTGGAGTTACTATGCAGATCGATCATGATGAAATCATGCGCCGCGCCGCCGCGATTTCCCCGACGCTCACCGCGCGTGCACGCGAATGCGATGCCGCTCGCAAGCTCACCGCCGAAAGCATGGCAACCGTCGTCAACGCCGGCATGTTTCGAATTCCACAGCCGCGTCGCGTCGGCGGCTACGAGCTGAGCTTGCGCACGCTCGCCGACGCAGTGACCTGCCTCTCCGAGGCCTGCCCGTCGAGCGGCTGGGTGCTGATGGTTATGGGCGCGCATCACTGGTGCATGGGTTCGTTTCCCGAAGCTGCGCAAGACGAGGTCTTTGGCGATGGCCGCGACGGCCTGGTCGCCGGGACGCTGTCGTCGCAGGGAACCGCCAGCGCGGTTGACGGCGGCTTCCGCGTCGACGGGCGATGGCAATTTTGCAGCGGCGTCGACCACGCTCATTGGGTCATCCTCGGATGCGCCGACGCTGCTACGCGCGGTCCGCTCGTTCATGTCGTCGTGCCACGAGCGGAGCTCGAAGTGGATGACACCTGGCACGTGATGGGCTTGCAGGGGACGGGTAGCAAGGACGTACTGGCGCACGATCTCTTCGTGCCGACGCATCGAACGATCGATACGCGGACGCTGTTTCGCGGCGCGAGCCCTCACGCCGCCAGGCATGCAACCAATCTGTATCGGCTTTCGGCCGAGGCAATGCTGTCAGTGTCGGTTTCTACTGCGGTCCTCGGTTCCGCGAAGTTCGCTTTGGGGCAGTTCATCGAACGCACCAAAGAACGGCGCGTCATTTTGACTGGTGCGCGAAAATCCGAGCATGGGCCCACCCAGGTGCGATTGGCGGAGGCTGGCGCTGAGATTCATTCGGCGGACCTGCTTCTGCACGACATCCTCGCGGAATTCGATCGCCTGACGACCTCCGGCGAGACCTTCGACAGCCATCATCGCGTGCGCGCAAAGTGGCAAGCTGCTTACTCCGCCGAGCTATGCCGGCGCGCTGTGACCCGGATGTTCTCAGGCTCGGGAGCGCACGCGGTTTACGCGCCGAGCGCTCTTCAAGCCGCTTTTCGGAACATCAATGTCGGCGCGCAGCACGCCAGTATCGACTTCGACAATTCCGCGGAACTTTACGCTCGCCTGCGGCTCGGCTTGAGCTCGTGAAGTGCCAGAGGATTCTAGCGCGCCGCTCTCAACCTCCTGGAGACTGAGACCCGGCTCACTCTGACGCCTTGGAATCCCCGCCTGCGACGCGGCGCGATCAGCGGCTCGAGCATCTCCTCAACCCATTTTTCGTCAGTTGCGTCTGCAAGCAGACTGCCTTTCAACACCGAGTGCAACAGCTCGCCGGGATTTGCCCACAAATCGAAAATGCGATTCATAACGTTCCGGTCATTCGCGCCATTTCGCAATACCGACGCGCCCAAGACCAGTTGTATTGCTAATCGCGGCGCGCTGGATTCAGGGCAATTCCAGCAAACAATCGGCGCATAGCGCCCATCGGGCGTGTCCGCCCGCAGGCACCACCAGGATTGCCGCGATCGAGAGGTTCGCGTCGCCGCATCGACGACATATCAAGTCGTCGCCCTCGCATCGGGCTTCGAACCCGAATTCGGCTATCGCCGCTGGATCGTCGATCAGCTCGACCCGTACAAAATTGAGCTCAGTTTCCAAAGCTTCCCCCGCTAACTCTTCGATCCCGCTGAACGCCTTTACCGATTCTTTCCGCGCCGCTCACTCGGTCATCATTGCCCGGGTCTGCGCTGGCGTTACTCAATTCAGATATGCTCCCACTTGCGGACTCACCGATTCGAACAGCTTGGTGACTTGCACAACCATCTGTCGTCCCTGCCGAATCACGAATTGCTCGCGCTCCAATCGCGCCAGATGCTCGGTAACTCTTGGCCGCGACGCGCCGACCAGGTTGGCGATGTCGTTGTGGCTGAAAGACACGCGCAGCAGCGTGCCGCGTGATTCCTCGATTCCAAAGTCTGAACACAGCTCGAGCAGCGCAACCGCGATTCGTTCGTGCAAACCAAGATTCAGAAAACTCGAGCTGCGCAGCAGCAGGCGATACCACTGCTTCAAATCGTTGCGATGAAATTCCCTGAAGGCGGACTGGGACGCGTTTACGGTAATGCCGTCGAAATCATCCCAGCTCACAGTGCCAACGCGGCAATCGTTGTAAGCTTCGCACTGAAACCCGGATTGGCTGAGCGGCTGCGCGGGAAATTCGGGAATCGGTCCCGGCGCGAGCATCGCGACTGTGACGCGCTCATTGCGCGCATTGCGACATGTGATGCGTGCAATTCCTGCTAACAAAATGTGAGCATCGCGGGCGAGCGCGGCCTCGCGCAGAATTATCGCGTGCCGTTTGTAATTTGCCAGCGCCAGCGCGCTGACCAGCAATCCAAGTTCAGAGGGAGAGAGCCACGACAGAGCCTTGAGTCGGCTCAACCTGTCGAGATCGGTGTCGCGCGAATTATTTCTTTCATTCAAATTTTCACCAGTACAACTAGTCAAACACTATGCCTTTGCCGCCAATAAAGGAAACGCCTGTCACCAACCGGACCAATTTTTTGTGCTATAGAGAACCTTGCAGGATAAGCGAAAGGAACCCCGCGCAGCGCCGGTCATCAACGCTCAAATGCGCGCTATGGCGCGCAGGCTATCGCGTAGCAATTCGTTTGAGGTCGTCGCCAACAGCAGCAAGATGAGCCTGCGCCAGGAAGCTTTCCAGTCGATCGCGGTTAACAACTAGTTGACGACTGTTGCGCGCAATCAGATGCTTTCGCTCGAACTCGATCAAATGTTCGGTGATCCGGGGCCTGGAAGCGCCGACCAATTCTGCGAGATCCTTGTGGCGGGCCGGCAGCGTCAGCCGAATCCCCTTGGCTTCGGCAATACCGAAATTTTCACTCAGCTCCAGCAAAATCAGCGCCAACCGTTCTTCCAAAGTGCAGCTCATGAAATTGGCGCATCGCAGTTGAACCAAATCCCAGCGGCCCAGGTAGCTCGCTGCAAGCCGTTTGAAATCTGCCGACGCGACTCCCAGCGATATTTCTACGAATGTCTCGAGTTCAATCGTCCCGACCCGGCACGGGGTAACCGCTTCGCAGCGAAAATTGTAGCTGATGCCGGGTACCGGCGGCGGGAAGCCCGGAATCATGCCCGGCGCGACCATGATCACCAACGTGCGTTGACCCTTGCGATTGCGGCACGTGATTCGCGCCACTCCTGTCAGCAGGACGTACGCCGAATCGGGCGAATGTTTCTCGTCAAAGATGATCGCGCGCTTTTCGACCATGTTGATCGTCAGCGCGTTGAAAAGCTTGTCGAGCTGGCGCGCGGTGAGCCAGGAAATATTCTTCAGGCCGCGCAAACTTCGGGCGCCTGATGCTCTAGCGGGACTCATCTTCGCACTGTACCAGACGCATTGATGCACATGGCGAATAATGCCCGCGACGTAAGGTTCATTCGACGCAGTTGGTTATCTATGTGACAGATTCGCGCCGATGCCAGTCGCTATGTGAATCACAAACGTCGGGAGTTCCTGTTTCCGGAAAGCAACGTGAGGTCGTGCCGCGCGATCCAGATGAGCAGCACAAGCGCCGGAAGAGTCGCAACTGTCGCGAGCAGAAAGAACGGCACCCAGCCAAGCCTCTCCGCCAGCACACCTCCCGAAGACGCGACCATCGTGCGCCCCACCGCTGCCAGCGACGACAGCAGTGCGTACTGAGTAGCAGTGAAAGCCGGCGAGCATAGCCCGGATAGATAGGCCACCAGGGCAGTGCCCGCCATCGCGCCCGTGAGATTCTCCGCCGCGACGCATAGCGCGAGATAGTCGAGGCGATGACCGCCCACCGCCTGCAACACGTAAAACAAATTGCCGGCCGACTGAAGGATCCCACACAACAACAGCGCACGAATCACACCGAGCTTCGAGGTCACCACGCCTCCGACGATCGCGCCGACGACGGTCGCGAAGAATCCCACCAGCTTGGAGACGGCAGCGATTTCGTTGAGTGAGAACCCGAGCGAGATGTACAGCGGCATCGCCATCACGCCCGCCATCGCTTCGCCCAGCTTGTAACCGACGATGAAAATAACGATCGCCGGCCACACCGGACGCCGCATGAAGTCGGCAAACGGCCCGGTAACGGCGGTAGCGAGCCAATTGCGGATAGCGTCCAATCTTCCCGTGGGCGCATGCGGCTGCGCATCAGGTGGAATCGTCGGCTCGGGCCCGAAGATAAACACGAACATGCCCACACCCAGCAATGCCGCCATCGTTGCGTAGGCAGCGAACCACCCGAAGCGAGCCGCAATGATCAGTGCACCCGCGCCCGCAATCAGCATGCCGATACGGTACCCAGTCTGGATCATCGCGGCGCCGGGCCCCTGCTGCTCGTCAGTGAGGATCTCGACCCTGTATGCGTCAATCACGACGTCCTGGCTCGCCGACAGGAACGCGACCAGGAGCGCGAGCACCCCCATCAGCGCGAGTTGCGACTTTGGATGGCACGAGCCCAGGGCGAGCGTCGCGGCGATCAGCGCGAGCTGAATTGCGATGCCCCAGCCGCGCCGTCGCCCGAGCGGAATCGGCGGCGGCAACCGGTCGATCAATGGCGACCACAGAAACTTGAGAGCGTACGGTGTGCCGACCAGTGCGAACGCGCCGATGGCCGCACGGCTCACGCCTGCGGTTGCGAACCAGGCTGACAATGTCGAAAACGTCAGCAGCAGCGGCAGGCCGCTGGCGAAGCCGAGCGGCAGGATCAGCAGCACGCGCCGGTCGGTGTATTGCGCGAGCGAACGCCGCCAGCCGGTCAGGCCTCCGCTCCCGGGTGTCACCTCTGGTGCCGCTGGCATCGAGACTTCATATCATGAACGATGCGATCACCAACGATCACGACGCAACAACGTCCGCGCAAAACGGGGAGTTTGTTGGAATCGAGGTCGGTGGTGATCCGTCCCGTTCGGTCGTGATCGGCAGTCGTTTGGCAGCGATTTGAGCGGTGCTCGGACCAACTCGGCCCCGAAGTCAAAGTCGGGGCAACCTTGAACCTGGTTGCCCACGGAGGATTTTAGGTCGTTCCCGATCTGGCGCTGCCGTGCCGGCTCGGATAGACGTTATCTGATGCATCGAGGGGGGATCTTGGCGTGCCTCAGGTAACTGGCGGAACCGTCCTACAACGATTCAAGGAACTGGTATCATCGCCCGGCTTGGCGAAGGCGCGGGACCTTGAAGACAGCCTCAAGAAGGCTGGCGTTCGGCCAGAGGTCTTCGGGCGCGTCAATCAGCGGTCCTCGGTCGAGGCGAACTCCGAGAGCGATCGCGGCATTGTTGAACGCCTCGTCAACGCCTTCGACGCTTCGTTAACCGCCCGCGAGGCGGGCCGTCGGAGTATCTGCGAGCAAAGACCTGACACCTCGCAACGCGGCGACGCCGATTTCGGCGAAGCCGCCGAGGATGATCACCAATAGGTACAGGAAGCCGGCGATGCGGGCTTCCCGACGTGGCCAGGCGACGGTCGAGCGGTGATGCATAGGCCTCAGGCTAACACCGTATTCGGACCGAAGTAGGCGTTCTACCAGAAAATTCGTCCGCAGTGGCTGGGTGGAGGGCCTCTCAATGCTGGATCAGATTACCTTGTGGATTGTCGGACAACCGGAAGTTGAGCATCGCCACGTCCGGCGACGTGGGATTGCACCGGCCATCACCAGTAGAAGCACGCCCGAACATCAACTGCATTGCTTGAAGGTTTCTTAGGCCGCTGTTGTTAAGGCACCGCGCGGCTGCCGAAAACACCGCCGCCGAGCTCCGACGCACCGCGTAGGACGTCCGGCAAGCGCGGCAATGGATCTTCTAGCCATCCAGTCGCGAAAGTGATCGTCCCGGCCTGCCGAATCTTCATGCGCGCCATCTCTACAACAAAATATCTGAAAGGCCAGTAGCGTCCGAAGGTGAAGCCAGCGCTTATCTTGACTCAATCGTGAGAATCATCACGGCTGTGTGCGGTTCGATGACCAGCGTTTTGTCTGCTGCCTGAAATCAAATCAAATAACTTTAAAGCCAGGTTTGCCCTTGACTATAAAGAACCATCAAACGAGTATGGCGAAACCGTTCAATCTGCTTTCCAGCCCGAGAGGAAAATTTTTCACACTTAAGACGAAAAGTAGGAGTGAATGAAGGCTCTGAAAGTTCTGCAATGGAGGGCGCTTGCTTTAGCGTTTGCACTAACGCTCGGATGCGCGGCCTGCGGTGGAAGCTCTTCGGGCGGTCCGCCAACTAGCCCGGAAGCCACTTTTAAACCGGGGCCATGTCCCACTGCTCAGGCAGAGCAACTGGCGCAGCTCAACGCGAGTTGCGGAACTCTCACCGCCCCGGAAAATCGCAGTAAGCGGAGCGCAGGCAATGTTCAATTGCCCGTCGCGATCATACCTTCCCAAAAGCAGCCGCCTGCTCCAGATCCGATCGTGTACATGGCCGGCGGACCAGGAGCTAACGCGATCGAGCAAGCGCCGATACTTGCCAGCGTAGGCCTCAACCAAAACCGCGATCTCATAATCATGAACCAGCGCGGAGTTGCCTACACACTCCCGGAGCTGACCTGTCCCGAGATCGACGAGTTCTACGCGGAGGCGGTTGGTCTGCGCTACGACGATCCTGCGACCGGCGTTCTCCACGTGGCGGCGACGAAGGCATGTCATGACCGCTTGGTTGGAGAGGGAATCGACCTCAGCACCTTCAACACGAGCGAGAACTCTGCCGACTTCGCCGACCTGCGCAAGGCTCTCAAGATCAAGCAATGGAACATTTACGGATTGTCCTACGGGACGGATCTCGCACTCAGCATTATGCGCGACCATCCGGAGGGAATCCGAAGCGTGATCATCGATTCGGTTGTGCCGCCGAGTGCGGCGACGCTCGGATGGACCTGGACCAACGCCAACGAAGCTATCAACAACATTTTCCGCGCCTGTAACGATCAGGCCGACTGTCTCAGCACGTATGGCGATCTCAGCGCCACTTTCGCCGCTCAAGTACAGAAACTTGAGGCAAACCCTCTGACGATCACGGTACCGGCGCCGTTCCCGGGCGGAGGCAACATCACCGTCGTGCTCGATGGCGGAGCGCTGGTCAATTGGCTCGGCTCGGTTCCGGTTCCCACTATGGCGATTCCGTCAATTCCCTCGGCGATAGAGGAATTGGTGCAAGGGCAGCCAACACAAATCGCCACGTCTCGCGCCGCTCAGGCTGATCCCGCGGCGATAGGCGCGGTCGGCTACGGCCTGATGCTTGGGGTGATCTGCAGCGAGTGGGTACCGTTTGAACCCCAGTCGCAGATTCTCGTTCAAGGGCTTTTGGCATTCCCGACCTATCCACAATCGGTTCTGTCACTGGCGCCCGGGCTTCCTTTCATGACTGAGGATTGCGGGGTCTGGAACGTCCCACCAGCAGACGCGTCAGTGCGCCAGGTCACGATAAGTAGTATCCCGACGCTCGTAATGGCTGGAGACTTTGACGGAAAGACGTCTCCGCAGTGGGCGATATACGCGGCCGGCACGCTCAAGAACTCAACCACCGTTGTCATTCCCGGCGGAGGTCACGGAGCGCTGTTCCTTTTCGGATTGCCGGATGATTCGCCGGCGAAGCCCTGTGCGCAGAGCGTGGTCGGGTCGTTTCTATCCAATCCGATGGCGCCGGACACCAGTTGCGTTGCATCTCTGACGCCGTACCCATTTGGCACGTCCGCCAGCATGTTGCCGCCAGATCAGCTGAATGAGGAGTTCGATAACCTCGATCTGTTCGAGACGCACCTTTTTTGATGTGGCGCCGAACTCTAGTGACCGGCAACGACGATGTGACCGAGCAACCGCAGATGCTGGGGAGAGGCAAGACTAGTTCGGTGCGATTGGCGAGCAGAGTGCGCCTTGCACTTCTTGTATCTGTTCTAGCGTTGATTGCGGCTGCATGCGGAGGTTCTTCGGGCGGCACTCCGCCGGGCGTTGCTCAAGCTCGCTTCGTGCCTGGGGCGTGTCCATCGAGAGTGGCCTCGTCTCCAGCGTTCGCCAATGCGCAATGTGGACAATTGATCGCACCGGAGAACCGTCACAAGCCGAACGGAAAAACCGTTAGCATTTCCGTCGCGATCATACCTTCGATAACCCACCCTCCCCAGCGTGAACCTATTTTCTACATAACCGGCGGTCCCGGTGGCGATGCGATGGGAGACGTGGAATTTCTTGTTCCAACCTTAAACCAGAACCAGGATCTCATCGTCCTGGCCCAGCGCGGAACCCTCGACGCCACGCCGAGTCTTCTGTGCCCCGAAATCGACGCGTTCAACGCTGAGGCGGTAAGCCTCGTCTACGATGCGCCATCGACCGGGATCCTGCACGTGGCCGCCACAAAGGCGTGCCACGATCGATTGGTCTCCGAGGGCATCGATCTCAGCGCCTACAACACGTTCGAGAACATCGAAGACTTCGTTGATTTGCGCAAGGTTCTCAAGGTGCCCAAGTGGAGCATCTTCGGAACTTCCTACGGCACCTACGTTGCGCTCACCCTGATGCGCATACATCCGGAGAACCTGGTGAGCGTGACAATCGACTCCATCACGCCTCCCAGCGTGGCGAGCCTCGGATGGACCTGGAGCAGTGCTGGCGAAGGCTTCAACAATCTCTTCGATGCGTGTGCCGCTCAGCCTTCCTGTGCCGCGAAGTACGGAGACGTGCGGAGCAAGTTCACCAGTCAGGTCCAGCAGCTCGAGGCAAATCCGATAACCGTCACGAGCGAGTACACGCCAGGTGGTCCGCCCGTTCAGGTCGTGCTCGATGGCGGTGCGCTCGTGAACTGGTTCGTCGCAGGCGGGCGCTCACTCTTCGCGTCAGTGCCTTCGGCGATCCAGGAGTTGGTCGATGGGAACCCGGTTCAGATTGCTGCCAACCGTGCCGCACTGGCAAACCCGGCGACGGAGAGCACTCAAGGTTATGGCCTGACCTACGGGGTGTTCTGCAGCGAGTGGATTCCGTTTGAACCTCAATCCGACATACTCGCGAAAGGTCTGATCGCGTTTCCCACCTATCCGGCGACGGTCCTTTCGCAGGCGCCGCAACTTCCGTTCGCGACTGAAGACTGCGCGGTATGGGACGTTCCCAGGGCGTCAGCGTCCATAAGAGATGTCACCAGCAGCAGCATTCCGACGCTGGTGATAGACGGCACTTTCGACGGTAAGACCTCGCCGATGTGGGCGACATACGTCGCTAAAACCTTGCCCAACTCGACTGCCATCATCATTCCGGGCATAGGCCATTTGGTGACTCCGCAATCGCCGTGCGCGCAGACGATCGTGCAGGAGTTCCTGGCTGATCCTACTGTCCCTCCCGACACGAGCTGCGTCGCCGGAGTGACCATTCCGCCCTTCAACTAAAAGGGGGCGGAACGCGCTCCCGGGTGTCACCTCTGGTGCCGCTGGCATCGAGACTTCATATCACCTGAACCGCCACTCTCGCACGCAAACGACTTCACGATCGGTTCGTCTTGAACAGCGCTTCCTTGATCACGATTCCCGGTCTGCTACGATTGTCGCCGCGATGGGTGCCTCCTCACCAACCGGACAAAGTTTCAGGCCTCGGCTCACGCAGGATGAGAAGACCGCCGAAACGCGGCGCCGCCTGCTCGACGCGGCGATCGTATGTCTGATCGATCGCGGCTACGCGAACACCACAACTTCGGAAATCGCCGAGCGCGCCGGCCTCTCGCGCGGTGCGCAGCTCTACCATTTTCCCAAGAAAGAGGAATTGCTCACCAGCGCGGTCGAGCACCTTTTCTCGTTGATGTTCGGCGAGATGAAGGAGAAAGTCAGCCGGCTGACCAACGAGAACGATCGGCGGGCTATGGCGATCGATCTGCTGTGGGAGATTGCCAATGGCCGGCTGGCGACCGCGTGGCTCGAACTGGTTGTCGCCAGCCGAACCGATTCGTATCTGCGCGCGTCAGTCAGCGCGGTGAACGATCGGATGGCGGAGTTCATCGATCAATCGTTCAAGGAATTGTCCCGCGTCCCGACTCGGCCGCCGCCGACTACGATCTGATCCCGCAGATCGTGGTTCTGATCCTCGAAGCGATGGCGCTCGAAGGCAAGACGATGAATCCCAAGCTCACGACCAGAATCCTGGACGCGCTCAAAACCTTCAAGTCATAGCCGCCGCTATTTCTCCGGCGGGCGGATTTTCATCGAGACCATCTCCGCCACCAGTTTCGCGCGCGCTTGCTTGATGTCCATCAGGCGCGTCGTGCGAGTTCTCGCAACTTCATCGCGCGTGTAGGGTCGGAAGTCGGCGGGCATACGGTCGGCGCTGAACGACTCGATTATCCAGTTCATCACCGCGGCGACATCTGAGTCGTCGAGCGCCGATTGCGCGACGCCCGGCACTTCGATCAGGTACTCCCTGCCTCCCGGCACGCGCAGAAAGTCCGCGGCACCGCGAAGTGGCGGCGCAGTGCCGGAGATTCCTTCGCCGTGCGGCCGATGGCACCCCCAGCAATTCAGCATGTAGAGATGCTCGGGGGTTTCCGGTGACGCGGGCGCCGACACAAGCATCAGAATTGTCGCGACGCTCGCGACGCTACGCCACCTCATCGCGCCGACTCGGCGGCGGTCGGCGACCGCTTGATCTCGTTCATCAGCGTGGTTCGTTCGCGATCCAGATCGGTCGGCGAGAGCGGCGTGGCGCGTGCGCGCTTGACCTCGACGGCAGTGATCGGCGCGAAGTTTTTCGGAATTTCAGACGCGTTGAAATGGGTCAACACCTCGTTGAGCACCGCAGCAATCTCGGCGTCGGTGAGCTGCGAGAATTGCGGCATCAGGCCGTCGTACGTCATGCCCCCGACGACGATCGGACCGCTGAGACCGCCGAGCACGACGTGAATCAGGTAGTCGCGTCCGTCCTTGAAGCGCACGTCATTGCCAATCGAGTCGGCCAGCGGAGGATAGATGCCGGGCACGCCGTCCGCGGTACTCTGATGACAAATGACGCATCGCGCGGCGAACACGTCGGTGTCTGCGGCACGCGCATCAGCAATCCAGCCGGTTGCGAATGTGATGATCGCTAATGCGATCGCAAGCTGTTTCACTTCACCGAGACGATCTCGGCGGTCGAGCAGTGATACATCATCGTCGGAGCGCCGAAGCACCAGATCAGGTCGCTGTCGAGCTGCGGCCGATACAGTGGCATCTCGCTGATCGTATTCGCGCACAGGCATCGCCCGCACGACGCCTTTCCGCAGCAGTCGCGGTAACTGACGATGTAGTCCTTGCCGTCGGACGGATGGCGGCAGGTGCCGACCCACGAGGTTGGCGACGGCGTCGCGCCGGGCGGGCAGTCGTGCGAGCCGCCGCCGCAGCATGAACACAGAAACCCGTCGATCGCGCAGTACTTCCAGTAATCGCAGGTCGTATCGTCGTTGACGTTTTTCGATTTGTTACCGGCGGCGTGCGCAGTCGCAGCAACCCGATCGATCGGCAGCAGCGGAAAGATCGACGCGCCGAGAATCATCTTGCCGAGCGTGGCGAGAAAGCTTCGCCGCGAACTCCGCTGCGCAACTGCGCGGGTAAATCTCTCGAAGAGTTTATCCATGATGCTTCGCGTCCCTCTCTCCGTTGGCCAGCTCCGGTGCGTGTTCGTGCTGCCTCTTTAGATACTCCTGGAGCGACGCGAGCTGCATCTGCTTTGCGGCGACGATGCTTTCAAGATGCTCGCGCGTGTTGACGAGACCTTTGGCGCGCACCACACCTTCGTCGTCGATCAGGACCGCATACGGGAGCTTGCTGACGCGATACGTCATGCCGACTTCCGGCGACAGCACGAACGGATACGATTCAAGCTGATGGCGCGCGATGAACGCGTCCTGCTCGGACGGCTCGCCGTCACTGGTGAAAATCAGATCAAGCCATCGCGACTCCGCCGTCGCCACCGACTTCGCAATCGGCAGGAGTTTCTTGCACACAGGGCAGGTCGGCGAGACGAACATCAGGAGCTGGCTGCGACCGTCGGTGCGCGCGGCGCCGAGCGTGACGGGGCGATCGGCAAGGTCGATGAGCTCGAAGACCGGGGACTTATCGCCGACCTTGGGACCCTTGTCGATTGTGAGCGCGCCCATCGGCGCGACTCGTTCGTGCAGCACGCCGACCTGGCGAATGAGCGCGAGCACGATCGCCGACAACGCGACCACCGCGATCCACAGAATTATTTGCGAGATGACGAGTGCGTCATGCATCGGCAGTCTCGAGCGCATGCAAGCGCGGTAAGTTTGCGAGCAGATAGTTGGCGGCTAGGTAGAGAACCACGACAGTCGCGGCGCCAAGGAGGATGGTTGCGACGTCGAGCGGCGTCATCGTGCGGGCGCCATGCGGCAACATCGCGATTGCGGCGAGCGCCATCAGAACCGTGTTGCGCGCGGGCAGCCACCAACTCAGCGGCTGGCGGAGCGCAGGACCGAAGCATCCGCAATCGACGTGCAACCGCCCGCGCATCAGGTTGACGACGATCGCCGCAGTGAAGACAGCGAGCAGTAAAAGCAGGATAACGGCCGCTGCATGATGCGTTCGCGGTATCAGAATCCCCACTGCGCCCGCAGTTTCAGCGACCGGCACGATCGCCGCAACTAGCATCGCAAAACTCTCCGGGACGATCCGGTAGTTCGCAACTGCGGCACGAAATTCGTCGAAATCCGCAAACTTGATCGCCGCCGAAACGCCGAACACGAGCGCCAGCGCGATCGAGATGGTCCATGAGGCTGCTGGATCCACGTTAAACACGTTTCCCTATGGTCCTTGCACGAGGAACGGCGTGCCCAGTTGATTCACGACGCCGAGGTATTTTCCGTTGGGCACCGCGTATTCGTCCATCTGACTCTTCAGCAGCGAGAGGGCGCAGAGAATTGGACTATCGCTTTGGGTGACGTAGATCGAGTAGGCGGGAGTCTTGAGCTTGATGCGGCCGACGCGGGTCTGCTTCGCAGCATCGAAGACCCAGACCTCAGTGCCGAACTGCTTGTGAGTCCATTCGCCGCCCTGGTGCATGAGCACAAAGAGCAAGCCGCGCTTCTCGTGGTATGCGATCGTCTGCCATCCGCCGGGACGCCACGCCTTATCTTGTCCGTCGGAGTATACCGACCACTCGGGCTTGGCGATCGCTTCGGCGCCCGAAAGATCCAGCACGTGAATCGCGCCGTGGTACGAATCGAAGTACACCTTGCTGCCAACAACGGCTGGCTGATCGAAAACCGGATCCTTGTTGGGATTGAAGAACGGCTTGCCCTGCTTCTTGTCCTTTGCGGCGCCCGCGTCGTCCAGCTGGACGGTGAGAATCGATCCGTCAGCGCACATCGAGGAGAACTGGCGATTACCGGGAGCGAGCACCTGGACGCATCCGGGCGTCTCGATCTCGCCGGCGAACTTGCGCGCTTTCAGATCGACGACGCTCACTGATGTTGCCGGCGTCATGTTCGCGACCAGCATGAAACGGCCCTCGGGCGTGATCCGCGCAGTGTCGCGCTTGGGAACGATCAGTATTCGCTTGGGCGGAATCTCGACTTCGGCTTCGAAGTTGAGCGACTTGGGATCGAAGATCGAAACGACGTCGGTGCGGACGCCACGCCATCCGCGCGAGTAGTAGGTGTCGATCATGTAGAGCTCGCGATGGTCGGGCGAAATCTCGAAGTTGGCGAGATAGCCGCCGCTCAACTGGCCGAGCATCTTGCGCGCGTCGCCGTCGATAATGTCGAGCCGGGCAGTGCTGGTGCTAGGAAAGCCGGCGTCGAGGACGAAGACCCAGTTGGGACCGGGCTCGGGCAGAGTTTTCGACGTCATCTCGTCGGGCGGAAGCTGGGCGCGCGCCGACGGCGCGACGAAGGATGTCGCGATCGCGAGGATCAGGAGGAGTAGGACGTTGCTGCGTTTGCACATAGTGGATGGCTCGCCAGCCTGCATAATATGCCGGTACGCGCAGGGTCAAGGCGAACTGCGAACAGGGGAACTCGATTCAAAGAGTGAAGCTCGGTGGGCTATGTCAGCTAGCAGCAGGAGCATCGCGAGCGGCGCGATCGGGAGCATCGCGTGACCAGCCAATGAGCGCGCGAATAGCGGCAGGAGCCAGACGAATGCCAGCAGCGATTTCTCGTATGGGAGGAATTCATTGCGCGCACCTTCGAGCGCAATCCATGCGATCGGCAGCGCCAGCACTACCAAGTCGTAGTCCATCACGTAGGGAGTGGCGAGCAGGATGCCGGTTGCAAGCGCGGCGGCGTGGAGATCGAACTTGGCGGTTCGCCGCCATATCCAGATTACGACGATCGCGGCTACCAAGCTGACCGCTGCCTGTAAGACGTAAGATGTCGCGACGCTGAAGCTCAGCAGGCGCGCGGCCGCGAAGGCGCTCTGCAGCTTCTCGAATCCGCTGCCGTCCCTGCTCGAGCACGACGTGGCGGGTGAAGGTGACGCTCGAGAAAAACGCCTGCCACGTTTGCTCACCGAACATCGCGAGCGACAAAGCTGCGAACAAAACGACCGTGATGGACGCCGATACGATCGCGCGCCAACGGCCGGTGGCGAGCAGAAAGATCGGCACGAGCAATCCGTATCGCGGCTTGTAACTCATCAGGCCGAACATCACGCCGGCCAGAATCGGACGGCGCTCGAGCGTCAGCAGGGCGCCTCCCAGCAACGCGAGTGTGAGAAATCCATTCTGCCCGTTGGTTAAATTGACGAGAGCGCCGGGAAAAGCGATCGCGAGCCAAAGAGAGTCGCGCTCGCGATCGATCTGCCACATCAGCGCGAGATAAGCGGCGAAGTTTGCCACCGTCCATACGAGCAGTGACCAGGCGTACGGGAGTAGCGCGAGTGGCAGCACGATCAGCAGGTACGTCGGCGGATAGTGAAAGCCGGCGAAGCCGACGTTCGGATAGTTGACGGCCATCCTCTCGACGGACCACAGGCGCGCGACGTCGTAAACGGCGGATGGGGCGCCATGGAGCGTCAGCCACGACGCGGACCACGGGTCGATGAAGTCGGCGCCAATAGGATGTCCCGCGGGATCGATCAGGTCCTTGCTGCGCATCAGCCAAACGACCGCGCTGATGACGTAAACGACGAGGAACAGTTTCGGATATACGGCGAGGCGCCGGCGTGTCAGCCACGGCGCGTCTCTGAAGAACTCGAGTATCGAGCGACCTGCCAACCGTCCTCCGCGCGAGTCTCCCGACGATTGAATCGAAGGCAGCGGCTCGGCTGCGAACCTCAATAGCAAAGGGCGCGCGAGCGCCACAACCGGCGCGACTATGCCGAGCGGAAATACTGGCCAGGGGTTTTGCCGAAGGTCAGACGAAACGCCGAGACGAATGCGCTGATACTGTCGTAGCCGACGTCGAACGCGACCGTGGTGACGGCGTCGCCGGCGGCCAGCAGCCGCAGCGCGTGACCGAGCCTGAGCTGCTGACGCCATTTGCCGAAGCCAAGACCGGTTTCGAACTTGAACAGCCGCTCGATGGTGCGCTTGCTGGCGCCGGCGATCTTGGAGAGTTCGATGAGCGAGCGAGTGTCGGACGGTTGCTTCTGCAGGATCGCAGCAATTCGCTTGGCGCGCGCATCGCGCGGCAATGGCAGATGCACCGCGTCGGATTGCATGACGTGCAGATGATCGAGCAGCACGGAAACGAGGTGAGCGTGCGCGGGGATGCGAACGCTCAGGCTGTCGAGCTCGACGATGCGGAGAATCAGTTCGCGCAAGAGCGGAGACACGCCGATGACGCGGCACTTGTCGGGCAACGCGCGGCTAAGCCGCGGTACGAGGTAGAGCGTTCGCAGCGACACGGCTCCGGACATCTCGATCGAGTGACGCGTGCCCGCCGGGACCCAGACGCCGCGATGGATTGGAACTACCCACGCACCCTCCGGCGTCCGCACCGTCATCACACCTTGCGACGCGTAAACCAGCTGATGCCACGGGTGCGAATGAGTTTTGATGACGTGGCCGTCGGCGTATTCGGGAACGATTCCGGTGCGGACCTGGTACTTGTAGGAGTCAAAAAACCAGTGGCGCTTTTTCGGCATCAGTTGGCAATCTAACGCAAGACGGCCACTCCCCAAAAGAGCTATACAATCACCTGACGAGGCTGATCGAGGTCCAAGCCTCGAGGAGATTCAACATGCTTGGTGAGCAACCTCTGATAGCGATGATCGCGACCACGCAGCCCGAGCGCGCGAAGGCGTTCTACGCGGACGTGCTTGGTCTCAGGCTGATCGAAGACGGATGGTTCGCGCTGGTGTTCACGGCTGGAGGCACCAGGCTGCATATTCAGAAGGTGAAGGAGTTTTCGCCTTTGCCGTTCACGGCGATGGGATGGACGGTCGCCGACATAGCGGCGACCGTGGCGGGACTCGCTAACAAAGGCATCAAGTTCGAGCGTTATGCCGGAATGACGCAGGATGACGCGGGCGTTTGGACGACTCCGGATGGCGCCAAAGTATGCTGGTTCAAAGATCCTGATGGCAATACTCTGTCGCTGACTCAGTTCGCCGCCAAGTGAGTTATCGGCGGGCTTCATCGCCGCGCGATACCTCCATCCAGGCGTTGATCAGGTCGTCGGCCTCGTCGGGCTCAAGACGGCCATCTTTCACGGCGGCGAGGATTTCGAGGATCGCATCGTCGCGACTGAGTTTCTCAGTTGCACCGGGCCTGAATTTCGCCGATTCACTGCTTGATGCTTTCTCAGTTTCAGACTGAGTAGTCGATTGAGTATTCGACTGAGTAGTGCTGCCGGGTTGATCGTGCGAGCGGTTGCGCACGTCGCGCGCGGCTTCGCGGATTTTGTCGCGCATCTCGCGCGCCGCATTTCGCACCCGCTCGTGCATCTCATGGCGCGCCTCGCGCGAGCCGCCGCGCACGGCCTCCGCTACCAGGTCGCCGATTTCCTTGCCCAACTTCGAGAGCCGGGGGCCGACATCGCCGGGGACCGCATCTTCGACTTCAGAGATCGCACGCTCGACTTCGCGCAGTCCCTCGCTGACGCTGCGTTTCACGTCGCGGGTAACTTCGCGCACGATCCCGCTGGACAGGCCGCCGCTCTCGGCCACGAACTGGCCGGCGGCGTCGAGCACGCTGCGCACGAATGCGGGAATCTCGCCGCCCAGATCGTCGGCCAAATCCTCGAACGGCGCGGAGAATGCGCCGCCAGCGCGCGGGCGGTAGCCGCGGCCGGAGAAATCGCGCTCGCGCGAATCGGCGCTCGCGATAATCACGTCGGCGCCGCGCGTCTCGACCGCGAGTTTCATGCGCGCGCCAGTGGCGGGCTCGGGACCGATCGTGCCCTGAATATGATTGCGGCCCAGCCACTTGAGGCCGTCGGCGTCGATGCCGTAAGTGCGGATTCGACCCCATCCGGCGGAGGCGTCGAGTTCGATGGAGGCACTGGCGTCCACTTCGACATTGCTGCGTCCGCGGCTCCTGACGTTCCAGGTTTTGTCGACGGGAAAAGGCCCGACGAGATCGACGGCGCCGCCCACATCCTCGAGGCTGAGCGCGCCACCGACCCGCGCGATTCGCGCGTTGCCGCCGACGAAGCCGACCGCGACGTCGCCGGCGACGGTGTCGGCCGCGAGCTTGCCGCCAATCTTGCCGATCATCAGCGAGCCGGACAGGTTCGTGGCGCGCACCTTGCCGCCGACGACGCCGGCTTCGACGTGGGCGGCGTCTTCGATTTCGAGATGTCCGCCGATCACCCGGGCGATAAACGGGGCGCGAAGTCCGGAAAGGCGCGCGCCGCCGGCGATTTTCTCGATCGCCACTTCGCCGTCGATCGCGCGGCATTCGAATTCTCCGGCGACGTGGCTGAAGGTGATCGCACCGGCGGACTCAACCGAGAGCGCGCCGCGCACCTTGAGGCCATCGACGGGACCGGCATCCTTGATCGTGACGTTGCCGCTGACGGTGTCGCGCATCGAGATCGCGCCGACGTGGCGCGCGTGGAAATTGCCGCGAACGCGCGTGACGCCGAACGGGGCGGCCAGGTCGGAAACGTCGAGGTTGCCCGCGAGGTCTTCGATTTCGACGGTGACGCCGGCGGGGACTGCGATTGTAGCGTTGTCGCGGAGCGTGACTTCGGCCACACCGCCGTTGGTGGTGACTCTCGGTGCGGCGCCCGAATCGATCTCGATTGCGGGACGATCGGTGCCGGTGACCTTCAGGTTCCCGGCTGCGCGCAGAATACGAATTGATTCAACTCCGTCGAGCGTCGTGATGGCCATTGCGGATTCCCTCCGTTCCTTTTTCAGTTGCCTGAATTGTTCAGTCTTCTTTGGTGCGGGGCTCGTTCAGTGCGGCGAGAGCTTCGTCGGGCGTGAGCTTGCCGTCCTTGAGATCGGCCAGGACGGCGCGCCGGCGCGAAGCGGCGTCGTCGGAAGTCGGGGCCTCGAGACCGGATTTGACGGCGTAGCCGAGCGCGGCGATCACTTCGTCCAGGCGCGCGCGCACGGTTGGATAAGAGACGCCGAGTTCGCGCTCGACGTCGCGGATGACGCCGCGGTTCTTGATGAAGACCTCGACGAAATCGATTTGCGCGCCGGTGAGCTTGAGGAGTGCTGGAGGCGCGAATTCGCCGTCGATAGAGATTTCGCAATCAGGGCATTGGAGGCGGGCGACGGTCAGGTTTCCGTCGCATGACGGGCATTTAAGAATTAGTGGCCTCATTGAACTTGAATATTGATCCAAATATTAACTCTGTCAAGTTATATATTAAAGAAATTAAGAATATGATTCGCCAATGGGAGATTCTTCAGAAGCGGAGACAGAATCCTGAATCGCGCGCGAAATAGCGCGCTGTAATATGACCCCTCCCCTTCATCCTCGCCCTGATAGGGCGAGGCGACAGACATACCATATGCTGTGGTTCTGGGATTGTTCAGCTACCAAGGGTAGTTTCTTTCCGTCAAAAATGTTTTCCGCTCTTCACCATGGGCGAGAGTCGGCCTGATTCGAACGAACCAGAAAAATGTGCGGCAGGTTGACCGATTGTCCATGGCTTCGGCGCAACACGGAAAATCCGCGGGCGTCAGGCTGAACTGTTCATCCCCAAGCCGGAATCAGTACAGGAGAGTCAGACGGTCGGGGGTGCGGGGTGTTGCTGGCTCAGGCAGTGGACGGAGCCCAGGCCCCAGACCAGGTCGGTCGAGGGGACGCCGACGACGACTCGGCCGGAGAAGAGACGAGACAGCGTCGAGGCGGCAACAGAGTCCGTGCCGGCGCTGAAGGTCGGCATCAGAACTGCGCCGTTGGCCATGTAGAAGTTCGCGTACGAGGCGGGCAGGCGCGTGCCCTCGTGGATGACGGCGGGGGGCATCGGGAGAGTTTCGATTTTGAAGGGACGGCCGTCCTGATCGCGCATCGCGTGTAGCCGCTCGAGGTTGTCACGCAGCACCGCGTAGTTCACATCGGCGGGATCGTCCTCGACGACGGTGACGATAGTGTCGGGCGCGACGAAGCGCGCGAGGTCGTCGATGTGTCCGTCGGTGTCGTCGCCGGCGATTCCCTCGCCCAGCCATAGTACGTTGGTCACTCCGAGATACGTGCGCAGGTAATCCTCGATGTCCGCGCGGCTGAGCGTGGGATTGCGATTGGGGTTGAGCAGGCATGATTCGGTGGTGAGCACCGTGCCGGCGCCGTTGACGTCGATCGAGCCGCCCTCGAGCACAATGCCTGGCTCGATCACTTCGAAGCCGTACCGCGCGCCGAGCTTTTGCGGGACGACGTCGTCGAGATCGAATGCGCCGTACTTCTCGCCCCACGAGTTGAAGCGCCAGTCGAGCGCGATCTGATTTGGGCCTCCGGGCGCCGCAGTCGGAAGGCAGTTGACGAAAATCGGGCCGTGGTCGCGCACCCATGCGTCGTTGGTCGGCAGATGAAATATGTCGATCGGTAGCAGCGGGCCGGGCGCTTCTTTTTCGGTGCGGCGGGCGGCGTCGCGAATCATTGCGCGCACTTCGTCGAGCTGCGTGGCGTCAGTGACCATCAGGCGGACGGGTTCGAAGCGCGCGATCTTCGCGACCATCTCGGCGTAGATCGGCGGGATAACGTCGAACTTGCCGGGCCAGGTGTCGCGATTGTGCGGCCATGCGAGGTAGCACGCGACGTGCGGTGCCCACTCTGCGGGCATCCGGTAGCCGGCGAGACGGCGGTGATGGTCAGGTGGAATATCTCACCAGAAGCGATCAACTCAATCGTTCAACTGTTTTCTTGCCGGCGGCCAGTCTGACGGCTGATTGCTCTTCGTCCTGATTCCACACGTTATCTACGATCACGCTCCTGATCCTCGCGCACCCCTATCATACGAAGCCGAAAATCAATGTAAGACGCCTGATGATCGAATGACGGTGGTATTGGAGTATTTTCTCGATTGGCAGATCCTCGCGTATAGACTACGAGGGCCTTGAGGATCTTGAGTCCTGGCCCATATTCTTTCCCGTCATACGTGATCAGGTAATCGCGTCTGCGCTTGCCAGATATCGCTCAACTGCCGGCAGCGGTACATGATGGCGCGCGAGCAGCGCCTGGATGCGGTTCTTTACCATGGTCCGCATGCGTACCAGAAACACCCGTTGGCGGTACGACCTCTCGCAGCCGTCGCGTCTCACTTCCCGGTATGTACGCTCGTGGGATCAGATTGACCCGCAGCAACTGGGCCAACGTATGCGAGTCGATCGAGTCGGTCTTCACTTGTGCCGCGGCAATTGCTCGAACTCGATATGGATGCGCCAGCTCAACCGCGCTGATGTTCTCGATCGCGTCGAGCCAGTCGTACATCACACCCCAGTTCCAGCCGGCTTCAACTACTGCCCGGCACGGTTCAGCCAGCCCCGCGAAGAACCCGTGCAGCGTTCCGAAGTCGTTCGCCAGCCGCGCCGTGGCTCGTGTTCGCCCTCGCTCGTCTATCACGTGCACCTGTGAATACCGCTTGTGGTAATCTATTCCAGCGTACAGCATCGGGGTCGTTCCTCCTGCTCGCAAATGGTGAACTTCAACTCTCACCACTATACGACGGAGCTCCACCCCCTCTTTCATGTTACCTGCTAGGAACGATAGCGGCGGGTCAGGTCGGCGTAGGCGTCGATGCGGCGATCGCGCAGGAAGGGCCAGTTGCGGCGGACCTCCTCGATCTTCGCGAGATCGCATTCGGCGACCAGCGTTTCCTCGGCGGTGGCGCTGGCGCGCGCGATGATCTCGCCGAATGGGTCGGCGACGAACGAATCGCCCCAGAACTCGAGATCACCTTCGACGCCGACGCGATTGACTGCCGCGACGAAGACTCCGTTGGCGATCGCGTGACTGCGCTGAATCGTCTCCCACGCGTTCACCTGCTTGGGGCGGACTTTTTCGGGCTCGCCATGCCACCATCCGATGGCCGTGGGATAGAAGAGAATCTGCGCACCAGCCATCGCGGTCAGCCGTGCGGCCTCGGGGAACCATTGATCCCAGCATACGAGCACGCCGACCGATCCGCGCGAGGTCGGATGCGCGACAAAGTCGAGATCGCCGGGGGTGAAGTAAAATTTTTCGTAGTAACGGGGATCGTCGGGGATATGCATCTTGCGGTAGCGGCCGACGATTTTCCCAGCCTCGTCGATAACGGCGGCGGTGTTGTGATAGACGCCGGCGGCGCGACGCTCGAAGATAGACGCGACGATGATAATCTTTCGCGCCTTGGCCACGGCGCCGAGCGCTTCAGTGGTGGGGCCGGGAATCGGCTCTGCGAGATCGAAAAACTTCGGGTCCTCGGTCTGACACGGGTAATGCGCGCCGAACAGTTCCTGGGTGCATACGATTTGCGCGCCACGGCGAGCGGCCTCCTCGATTTTGGCGATTGCTTTGTCGAGATTGAGGCGCGGCTCGGGCGCACAGCTCATCTGGATGAGCCCGACGGCGACCTTGTCGGCGCGAGATGCCATAATGATGTGATAGCAACCGCGCAAGTCGCACGCCATCGCGTGGAACAATAGAGTTACTGCGGGCACGAAACATTTTCGTCAACGGCGGTTGCATGAGCGCCGCTGTGATACTGTAATAGGGCGCGCAAAAGAAACGCGCGCTGGAGCAATTATCGGGACTGCCCGCCGCTGATAGCCGGGTCCTGCGCAAGGGAAGGCCGCGAACCCCGCCAGGTCCGGAAGGAAGCAACGGTACCGGCTGCCACCCTGTGCCGCAGGGGTGCCTGGCTATCATTCGACGGGCAGTTCCGCGAAAAGATTTCGCGATGGCCGATTCCCAAACTCCACACCTTGTACTGGCGCGCAAATGGCGGCCCGAGCGCTTCTCGGAGCTGGTGGGCCAGGAGCATGTGACGCGCACGCTCGGCGAGGCGCTGAAGCGGGGACGTATCGCGCATGCATTTCTGTTTACGGGGATTCGCGGCGTCGGCAAGACGACGGCGGCGCGGATTCTCGCGCGATGCCTCAACTGCGAGAAGGGTCCGACCGCCGAGCCGTGCGGCGAATGCGCTGCGTGCGTTGAGATTCGCGCCGGCAGCTCGCTCGACGTGAATGAAATCGACGGCGCCACTTACCGCAAGATCGAGGATGCGCGCGCGATCATCGAAAATCTGAGCTACCGGCCGGCGCGCGACCGCTTCAAGATTTACATTATCGACGAGGCGCATCAGCTGACCGATTCGGCGTTCAACGCACTGCTGAAAACGCTCGAGGAGCCGCCGCCGCACGTCAAGTTTATCCTGGCGACGACTGAGCCGCAGAAGATGCCGGAGACGATCCTGTCGCGGCTGCAGCGTTACGACTTTCGGCGCATCCCGTACCTGACGATTCTCGAGCGGCTGAAAGATCTCGCGCGGCGCGAAGAGGTCGAGGTCGAGGAGAGCGCGCTGCGCCTGCTCGCGCGCGAGGCCGGCGGCAGCATGCGCGACGCGGAGCGGATGCTCGAGACGGCAATCGCAACTGCGTCGGGCAATGTGACCGAGGCCGAGGTCGCGTCGTCGCTCGGAGTCGCGAGCCGGACCACGGTGCTGAAGCTGGCCGACGCGATTCTGCAGAAGAACGCGGCGGCGGCGCTCTCGCACGTGCGCGAACTGGCTGGCCGCGGCGCAAACCTCGAATCACTGGGTCGCGATTTGCTCGAGACGTTCAGAAATCTCGCGGTCGCGAAACTTCCGGCCGGCGACGCGGACAGTCCGCTCGACGATATTCCCGATCACGAAGTCGCGGAGCTGAAGCGGCTGGCCGCAGGCGCGAGCGCGCGAGACATCATGCGGCTGTTTCGCCTGATGGCTGATTCGCAGGAACAGATTCTTAAATCGCCCTACCCCGACCTGCTGCTCGAAATGGCGGTAGTGCGGATGGCGTCGCTGGCGGCGGTGATCGACGCCGACGAATTGCTGCGTGCGATCGGATCGGCGGCGCCGTCATCATCGGGGACGCCATCGGCCGGCGGCGGTTCGGGAGGCCGGGGCCCGGCCAAGTCGGAGCCCGCGGCGAAGGAACAAGCGAGCGGTGCGCGGCGGCTGCGCGTCGAGGGCGAAGTCAAGGCGGATGCGCCGCTTCGCGGGCAGTCGCAAGACGATGGCCCGCGCGAACTTCCCGAGCTTCGGGATTTCATCCGCGGACGTCGCGCGGCGCTGGCCGGTTTCATGGAGCAGGGCGCGGGACTCACACTCGACGGCGATATCCTGACGGTCACCGCACGCAACGACATCTACATCCGCTATCTGAACGACAACAAAGCGGTGATCGCGGAGCTTGCCAGCGAGCATCTTGGGCGCCCAATTCGAGTCGAGCTTTCGGCCAACGGTGCGGCGAAGCCTGGAGAAGGCCGCGCTATAGTGCCGCTCGGCACTAGCGGGTTGACGCGCGAACTGCCGCCGGCGCGCAGCGGGGAAACATCTACAATAATTAATTCGGCTGGCGCGGAGAACGCGCAAAGGCAAACGGCGTCGTTGAAGCCGATCGAATCAATCAGAGAAATTGCGCCGACCGCGCCGGCGATCGACGCAGTGCTGCGCGCGGCGACGCCGGAGGAACGGCAGGCGGTGCTTGCGGATCCCGCGGTGCGACGAGTGTTCGATACCCTCGACGCACGCCTGGTGGAACTGAAAGTACCGAATCCACAAGCCTCGGCGAGGGAAGGCGGAGAGCCGAAATCAAAGTAGTACGTTGCCGCGGGAAGGCCTGCGGCAAGGAGCGATCAGAGTGGCAGAAATAGATTTGTCGGCATTAATGCAGCAGGCGCAAGCGCTGCAGGCGCGCATGAAAGAGATGCAGGAATCGGCGTCGTCGAAAACGGTCGAGGCGCAATCGGGCGGCGGGATGGTGCGGGTGGTCGTCGACGGTACGCTGCGCGTGCGCAAAATAGAAATCGACCCCGCGATCATGGCGGCCAACGACAAGGCGATGCTCGAAGATCTAATCGTCGTCGCTGTCAACGACGGAATGGCCCGCGCGCAGAAGTTGATCGCCGACGAGATGAGCAAACTCGGTCCCCTCGGCGGGCTGCAGATTCCCGGGTTCGGCACTGAATGACGGAGTGCGGGTGATGGCGGAGAACCTGAAGCGCCAGGACGGGCTACCGCCTGCGATGACGCGGCTCGTCAAAGAGCTGTCGCGGCTGCCGGGAATAGGAGAGAAGACCGCGTCGCGGCTGGCGTTCAATCTACTCAATCGTCCGCGCGACCAGGTAATTGCGCTGGCGGAGTCGCTGCTCGAAATGAAAGAACGCGTCGGTCTGTGCTCGGGATGCTTCGGCTTGTCGGACCATCCGCGGTGTCAGATTTGCGATGACGAGGCGCGCGAGCGCGAAGTGATTTGCGTCGTCGAGGGGCCGGCGGACCTGATGGCAATCGAGCGGGCGCGCAGTTTTGGCGGCGTCTATCACGTGCTCAATGGTGCGCTCGCGCCGCTGGACGGAATCGGCCCCGACGATATCAAGATGAAGGAACTGATCGCGCGCGTGAGTCCGCCCGCAGTCGTGCGCGAGGTGATAATCGCGACCAATGCGACCGTCGAGGGCGAGGCGACCGCGCTCTATATCGCGCGCGTATTGAAACCGCTCGGCGTGAAGACGACACGGCTGGCGCGAGGACTGCCGGCCGGCGGCGACCTCGAATACAGCGACTCCGCGACTCTGACCAGCGCACTGAGTGGACGCCGCGAACTCTAGCTCCGTGCAAACAAACCTCGGCCACTTCATAAGGTCATCAGAGCGATTGAAGATCGCAATCGCGACCGTGTTCGCAGTGGCGCTGTCTGCGTGCGGTCCGTCGAAACCGATGACTCTGGCGGAGCGCGGGCGGATCGTGTACATGACGAACTGCGTGGTTTGTCATAACCCCGATCCCAACCTGCCCGGCAGCCAGGGACCGCCGATTGCAGGCTCGGCGCGAGAGCTGGTTTACGATCGGGTGCTGTTTCTCAAATACCCGCCCGGTTACACGCCCAAGCGGACAACGCATGCGATGCGTGCTTTGCCGCAGTTGGCCAATCGCATCGATGATTTGACGGCGTTCCTGGCCGAAGCGGCGAAGAAGAAGTGAAGCTGTTAATGTTCGCGCGTGTGCAATAGGAGGAAGCAGAATCCTGAATCGCGCGCAGGATTTGACCTTCACCTTCATCCTCTCCCTTAGAGGAGAGGAGACTTAAGGAGCCGCCGAGGCGCGTTGGCTGTCGGCGGCTCCGTTGCTTCTGAGCGTGTCGTTAACTGATCCTCAGCGCAGGGTCACCATGATGACGACCACCAGCACTGCCCACAGGATGGTGCCGGCCGTAATCGTTCCGCCGATCGAGTCGAGCGGCTTCTTGGTCGGGCCCTGGGAGCCGATTAGCGCGTTGGCCTCGACGACAAAAATTACGATAAGCGAAATTACCAGCCAGCCCGTGATGCCGCCCGGCGTCGCTTCGTTGAACAGGTTGTAGTGACTCGCGGCGCCCATGAAGAACAGCATCGGGATCGAGAACAGCGTATTCGTGCGCGAGGCCAATGCGGCGCGGCGTCCCGCAGGAGCAGCAGCGGGATTGGCAGGCGCTCCTCCAGCCATCGCGACCGCGTTACCAATCACGATTTTCTGATTCGGCCAGATGACGAACCAGACGTTGGCCCACATGATTAGGCCCATCAGGCCGCCTGTGAAGATCGCGACCGTCCACGGCGTCATCGCGTAGTTCAGGCGCATCCCCCACCACATCAAGAGATAGAGCAGACCGAAAATCACCGTCCCCATTGCGCCCCATCGAAACCACCAGAGAGCGCGCGGGACCAGTTTCTGAATCGCGCCGCTTCTGACCGCCGGCTCGGTCTCGCCAAAGAACGGCGTCTGCACGAGATTGAAATAATAGAGCAGGCCTATCCACGTGATGCCGAAAAGGAAGTGCAGCCATCGGAGAAGCATCAGGGTAGCATCCATACGTAATCCTCCTTCAAGTTATTCCGCCCCTAGAACCTGCGTCGGAATTTCTTTTTCACAGCACTGCCGCTTTTGCAACAGCCCCCCGCGAGGGCAGGAAAATTCGCGTGGATTTTCTGTCGGGCGTAAGCTTGAAACACAGGCCCGGAATCCGGCCCTGCATTCATCAAAGGACGGTACCCGATAATGGCTTTTGAACTTCCTCCGCTCCCGTATCCGATGGACGCGTTGAAGCCGCATATCTCGGCCGAGACGCTGGAATATCATCACGGCAAGCATCACAAGGCTTACGTCGACAAACTTAACGAGTTGGTAAAAGGCACCAAGTTCGAGAAAGCTTCGCTCGATGAAATCCTCAAGACTGCGGATCCCGGGCCGCTGTTCAAAAATGCGGAGCAGCACTGGAATCATTCGTTCTACTGGAAGTCGATGGGCCCGAAGAAAGGCGGTGAACCCAAGGGGCCGGTGGCCGACGCGATCAAGAAAGGCTTCGGCAGTTTCGAGGCATTCAGGAAAAAATTCAGCGAGATAGCCGACGGCCACTTCGGCAGCGGATGGGCATGGCTGGTGCGCGCGAAAGACGGCTCGATGCAGGTTGTCGCGACACATGATGCGGGCTGCCCTATTCGCCAGGGTCAGACGCCGATCATCACCTGCGACGTTTGGGAGCACGCATACTACATCGACTATCGCAACGCGCGTCCGAAGTATGTCGAGGCGTGGTGGAATCTGGTCAACTGGGATTTTGCAAACGAAAATTTGAAATAAGCGACTCGGCAAATTGATTTCTGACTGGGCGCGCGCCTTGCGGTTTCGCGTCGACGCACTAGAATCCGCCTCATATGCAAATGCTTGAAAATCGAGTCGCGATAGTCACCGGCGGGACGGGTGCGCTCGGCCGCGCAGTGGTCGAGAATTTCCTCATGGCGGGTGCGAAGGCCGCGGTGCCTTTCGTCGTAGACGCGGAAGTTCCGCTGCTGCAAAAGCAACTAGGCGACCGTTTCCCGGCGTCGGAGATTTTTCTGAAGAAAGCAGACGTCGCCGACGAGCCGCAGACGGCGAAGTTCGTGGCGGAGGTCGCGTCGAAGTGGGGCAAGGTCGATATCCTGGTGAATCTGGTCGGCGGATTCTGGGGCGGCAAGCCGATCGCCGAAACCACGCTCCCAGAGTGGCAGGCGATGTTCGATCTCAACCTGAAACCGACGTTCCTTTGCTGCCGCGCGGTCGTACCGATAATGCAGCGCAACAAGTGGGGGAGAATAGTGTCGGTCGCGTCGCGCAGCGGCCTGCAGGGCGCGGGCGACTACGCGGCATACGCGATATCCAAGGGCGCGATTGCAACTTTCACCGCGTCGCTCGCGCAGGAAGTGCTCGACGACGGCGTGATGGTCAACGCGATCGCGCCGAGCACGATCGACACGGAAGCGAACCGCGTCGCGATGCCCAAAGCGAAGCACGAAAACTGGGTGAAGCCGGCGGATATCGCGAGAACGATCGCGTACCTGTGCTCGGACGATTGCCGCGTCACGTCAGGCGCGGTCATCCCGGTCTATGGTAAAGCCTGAATTCTGCTGATTTGGCCGCATCTCGGATAGCACGCGATTGTGTTGGTTTGTCATCCTGACCGAAGCGAGCAATAGCGAGCGCAGTGGAACGGGCCTCCGGACAGCTTCGCGCCAGCGAAGCCGGTACCGGTTTAGAAATCGCGAAGCGGTCCTTTACTGACGGATACGCGCAAGGCTCGAATTCTGATTGGATGCAGCGACGCAAAACCGGAACCGGCGGCGCTGGCGCGCCGCTGTCCGAGATCCTTCGTGCCGCTCGCGTCGCTCGCTTTGACAGGATGACAGAGAATGCTCGCGACGCTCGCTTAGGATGACAAACCAGTTAGGCGGTGCGGGGGTTGACAGAATGGAGGCGCGACCTTCGCGGCATCGCTAGACGGTCTGCGATCACTCGGTACACGTCTGCGTTTACTCCCATGCCGACGTGACTGCCCATCACCTCGACGTTTTCCACTGTCGGTGTGCCGCTCAGATCGACGCAGCTTTCCCAGTGCACGACGCCGTCGGTGCGCGAGTACAGGTGCGCGGTCGGGACGTCGGCAGGAGATTCGTCGCTCAACAAGAGGCCGCACTGGCACTCCTCGCTGAGGCATCCTTCGGCCTTTCCGCGAATTGCAGCGACTGAGTGAGCGACGGCTTGCACGGCGAGGTTGGCGTGGCGGCGTGGCTGCCTGATTGGCGAGCCGAGAGTGATCACACGCTCGACCATTTCGGGGTGCTCGCGGGCAATCTCGCGCGCGTAAACGCCGCCGAGGCTTTGCCCGATCACAACGATCGGCTGCTCAAATTTTTCGTAAGCGAGCGCGAGCCGCGCGTTCAGTTTGCGCATCGTCTCGCGCGGACACTCGGAGTTCGACAGGATTCCGGCGTACACGGCGCGATGACCGAGCCATCGGCAAAAATTCGCCAACGGCGCGAGCGTCACGTCGCCGGCCATGAATCCGGGAATCAGCATGACGACTTTGGCGTTGTGCGGCCGAACGTGCGGCCAGGGATGCGCGAGTGCGCCGAGCCAGTAGATGCTGGCTTCCAGTGGAACGCGGAACTCGCCTAACGCGTCGAACAGCGAAGGTCGTTTGGGTTTTAGATTATTCCGTGGAGAAACTTGCGCGATACCTGGAGTCATCGGTCTCCTTTGTAGGCAGTTCGCGCGGGCATCGGCTCAAACGGCGGGCACATGCAGGGCGAATCCGCAACCTCGTCATCCCATTCATCCCTCAAGATCAAGATAATCATTCTTTAACCAGCCGTTCAACGATTTCTAATGCAAGGTTTGATGATTTCGTAGGCATCGGGGCCGTACGGCACCGGACGGCCTGCGCATCTATGCGGCAATTGTCCGCTTGGATACGAGAAAAACCAGAGAAGCTCGCGAAGACGCTGCTCTAATGAGCGGCAGCAAAGAAATCGACAGCGACGCGCCGACGAGAATCTGCCGCAATTTTAACCAGGATTTCCGTTTTCCAAATGGAATCGACGGCCGCCCCGCTCAACATCGGTCCGGGGACCCGAGGGGCAGGGCCAATGCTTGTACTACAGCGCTGGCGTGGGCTATGAATGGCTCACTTCGAGGCGTCAAAAAGGAAATTCCCGTGAACAGCGGCGGGATCCACAGATCGCGCTGCGATTTGATGCCGGATTGTGATGCGCGACGCGACCGCCGCCGCGGCCTCGATTATGTTGAGTTTCAGTCTCGGGAGGGAGGTGCTCATGTCACTGCAGCGGTCGTTGGCGATTTTGCTTTCTATATCCGTGCTGGCGATAGGAGCAGGAATCGCGCGCGCACAAAGTGCGAGCACCACCGCTCGACAGGCCTTAAGTGCTTTCCCCTGTCCGAGCGGAGATTCGAGTTGCGGAAATGGCGTCTCACCCGCTCCGAAAAAGTCGCTCAAGCGAAAACATCGCAAACGCGAGGATAGTGCCGAGCTAAAAAACTCGGCGGCAGATTCCAACCCTAACCAGAAGATTGAAGAAGCGCCGCCGAACGACCCGAACTACACGGACCCAGGCCCTGAGAATAATCGGGAAGCGATGCCGCGCGATGTCTCGGCCGCTGCCGGTCTCAGAGAGGCGATGTTAGAGCGAAGGCCCACCACAAAGCGTTCGAACCCCTGAAGCGTTCGCGGCCTAAAAGCATCGGCATCAGTTTCGGAAAGGGACCAAGCCCGTTCCGTACATCAACCATCCGATAGCAGTGGCGGACCTACTGGTGAACGTCGTGAACGTCAGCGACGCCGAGACTATCGTTGCCGATCTTCTTCACGACACGGTTGGAGATACCGAGACCACGTTGCTGGAGCTCCAAAAGCGAATTCGGTCCCACAGTTTCGGAATTGGTCGCTGAATCTCGGACGACAAGAGGCTGCCGAAGGACCAACGCAAACGCCTTTAAGTGGAGCGCGCGGCGACGCTTTCCCGCCATGCAAGCCTCATCAAGCTAGCTGACAAAGCCTGCAACCTGAGAGATGTCGTCGGCGATCCGCCTTTAATCAACGAGCGCACGGGTTCGTTCGTCAGAAAGTAGCGGAACACAATGCGGATGTCCTTGAACGCGGCAGGTTTGCTAGCCTAGCCAACTCAAAATCCCGTAATTCGCGAGGGCACAAATGGAGATTGGAATTCAGCTTAGCAACATGGAACCGGCCGAATATCGCGCCAACGCGCAAGCCGCAGAGGCGCTCGGCTACGACCTCATCGTCTTCCCCGACCATCTTGTGAACGAGGGTCCTGAGCGCCAATACGATCCGAAGTCGAAGGCGTTTGACCATATGGTGATGGCGGCGTCCGTGATCGATGCGACGAAAAAGATCCGCGTCGGCCATCTGGTGCTCTGCAATCTGTTTCGTCATCCCGCGATCACCGCGCAGAGCCTGATGACGCTGGACCGGCTGAGCGGCGGACGGATCGTGGCGGGTCTCGGCACAGGATGGACGGAGACGGAATTCCAGATGAGTGGGATTCCATTCCCGCCGATCACCGAGCGGCTGCGGATGCTCGACGAGGCGATGACCTGCATCCTGTCGCTGTGGAAGAACGAGCGGACGACTTTCGACGGTGAGTTCTATCATTTCAAAGATGCGATCATGTGGCCGAAGCCTATTCAGCAGCCGCATCCGCCGATAATCGTTGGCGGCGGGGGCAAGGGCCTGCTACGACTCGCGGCCAAGTACGCGGACTACGTCAACATCATTCCGGACGCGGGCAAGGCCGGGCATATCTCGATAGAGCAAGTGAAGCGCATGAACGACGATTCGTTCCGCGAGAAAATTCAATTCACTCGCGATGAGGCCCAGCGCTTCGGCCGAAAACCTGAGGCTATCAAGGTCAGCAATTTTATTTTCATGGCGACGATTACCGACTCGAGCGCCGCCACCCGCCAGAACGCCGAGGTGATGGCGCAGATGTTCGGTCAGACGGCGGACCAGGTACTCGCGTCACCGATGGTGTTGATTGGAACGCCGGACGAACTGATCGTCGAGCTGAAGCGTCGCGCAAAGACCTGGGGCACGTCGCAGGTTATATTTACCGGCGCGGTCGGGCAGGACCAGAAACTGATGCGCGATCTGCGCGAGAAAGTCCTGGTGCACGTATAGCCATGTCACTCGAAGGCAAAACTGTGGTCGTGCTTGGTGGCAGCTCGGGGATCGGGCTTGCAACCGCGAAGGCGGCCGCCGCCGAAGGCGCGCAGGCCATCATCACCGGACGCTCGCAGGAGAAGTTGAGACACGCGCGAGCGCAACTTCCAGCCGGGGCGCGCGCCGAAGCGCTCGACGTCGCCGACGAAGCCGGGACGCGAGCGCTGTTCGCGGAGCTGGGCCATCTCGATCACTTGTTCATTACCGCGGCGTCGGTGGCTCTTGGCATGAACCTCGGGCGAGACAGCGCGATTCTGCGGCCCGCGATGGATACGCGCTTCTGGGGATCCTTGTACGCCGCGAAATACGGCGCCGCGCGAATGACGAACGGCGGGTCGATCACTTTCATGTCGGGAACGTCGGCGTGGAAGCCGACCGGGAGCTCGAGCGTCGGGGCCGCATCGTGCGGAGCGGTCGAGGCGTTCGCGCGATCGCTCGCAATCGAGCTGGCGCCAATCCGCGTTAATACGGTTGCGCCGGGACTCATCGACACTCCGCTCATCAACGAGCTGGCCGGAGAACGGAAGAAAGATCTCATCGCGAGTGAAGCGGCGCGACTGCCGGTGAAGAGAGTCGGAACGCCGGAGGACATCGCCGACGCGGTTCTGTTCCTGATGAAGAACGGCTTTGTCACCGGGATCACGCTGACAGTGGACGGGGGCAGGATGCTGACCTAGGCGAGCCGCTGAGGAGGCGCAATGGAATTTTCAATCTGCATCGACGTTGACGATGTTGATCGCGCGGTCGAGTTTTACGGGCGCGGGCTCGGCCTGACGGTGGTGGAACAGCATCCCGACTGGGCGCAGGTCAAGCTCGGCGATCAGACCTGTTGGATCATGAAAGCTCCGGCGGGAGTGCAGGGACAAATCTCGCGCGATTACCGACGCCACTGGACGCCGGTCCATCTTGATTTCACGGTCGAAGATATCGAGGCCGCGGTCAAACGCGCTGTCGATGCGGGCCGCAATCTCGACGGTGAAATCCAGCGCGGTCCGAAAGGTGCGATGGCCAATATGTCGGACCCGTCAGGCAATGGAGTGGATTTGGTCTGTCCCGTGAAGAAGTAGTAGGCGTTAGGAGACGCCGCGCGCAGGGGAGTCTGCCCGAAGGAGAGCTTTGCATAACTGTCCGGGCGGGTATTCAAAAAAGCAGAATCCTCAATCGCGCGCGAAAAGATGCGCTGTTTAAGGATCCTCACCTTCATCCTCTCCCTAACAGGGAGAGGAGACAGATCGTCCGTCGGTTTATGCCAGCTTTCCTGAACGCAGTCGAAGCAAAGACGCGATTGTACGGAATATTCCGACGGTGGCCGCCGCAGGCGGTGCTGCTGATAACGTTCGCGGTTTTTTATTTCGCGATCGGTCCCGGCGATTTCTTCGCGATTGACGAGGCGATGCAGGAGGAGACCGCGCAGGCGCTGATCCTCAGGCACAAGATTGACATCCCCGGAATGGTAGATGCGCGGTTCGGCCGCGGGCGGACCTGGTACACGCTCAAGGGGCCGGGCCTGCCGTTGGTCTCGCTTCCGTTCGTATATGTCGGGCTCAAACTCGACGACGCAATCGGATCGATGAACGGAGGCCAGCTCTCGGGTCCTCAGCTCGGTAAAGAGGAACAGCCGCTTCGTTGGGGCGGACGGCTCGTAATCTCGACATCACTGATTGTCAACGCGATTGCGGGCGGCGCTATCGTCGCCGTGCTGTTCATGGCCGGCATGCAACTCTCGCCGAATCCGCGGGCCGCGCTGTTGATGGCGATAAGCGCGGGGCTCGCGACACTCGTCATGTCGGAGGCGACTCACTTCTATCAGCACGAGCTCGACGCGCTGATGGCGATCCTCGCGTTCTGGTTTTTTTCAGGAAGGAAAATCGAAGAACTCGACAGCCGGGCCTTGTTTGGGGGCTTGTGCCTTGGAGTGGCTATCCTGTCTCGTCCGGACGCATTGACCGCTGTGGTCGTCCTGTGGGCTTACAGCGTGGCAGCGACGTGGAAGCTGGTTCGGACTTTCGACGATCGATGGCGGCGAATGATACGCCGAGCGATCCTCGCCGCGGCGGGGCCGCTGTGCGGAGCGGCGGGCTCGATGTACTTCAACTACCTGAGGTTCGGGAGCATTCTTCAGTTTGGCTATATAGAAGACCGCGCGCGTTTCGTGCTCGACGTGGCCCAGATTACCAAGGCGGTCGCCGCTTACCTCGTCAGCCCCGGGCTAAGTATCTTTCTGTTCGCGCCACCGCTGATTCTCGCGCTGCTGGTGGGCAGGCAGGCCTACCGTCGTTGGCCGCTGGAGACGACCACGCTGATCGTGGCGTCGGTTGCGCATCTGTTGTTGATTTCGTCGATGAAGACCTGGAGCGGCGATCTATCGTTCGGTCCCAGGTTCATGCTCGAGTCGATCGTGTTACTGATGCCGCTGACGCTGCCGGCATTCGAGTTGGCCGTCGATGGCGTGTCGCGGCGGGCGTCAATCGCGGTGGCCGCGGTCATGTTTTTGGGATTCACGGTGCAGCTATTCGGAATCCTCGTGAGCGTCGCCGTCATCGAGCATAGACGCATCGCCGCAGGGGTCGCGGCCCACAACGCATAGGCTTTTGTTCTGAGCGTCTCCCCGTTCGTTTGCGATCTCGAAGAACTCGTGGCGCGCCGGAATCTCAGTCCCTGGGCAATCCGGGCGTTGGCAATTCCGGACGAAGCGCTCCTGCTGCTGATCGTCCTGATTGCGATCGTGCTGTTGGGCGCCCGGCGGATACTCCAGTACTTTCGCGCGCCTGAAGAGCTGATTGCCAATCACGACTCGCGTGTGCTTCCGGTCGCACTCGTCCTGGCAGCAGTGGCCCCGATTTTGATTGGGTTCGCGATAGTGCGTCCGGTCACCGAAGCACCCAACGTTCAGGCGTTCGAGTTCTTGAATGCCGGAATCGCGGAGCAACGCGCAGGCCGCACGGTATCCGCCGAGGAAGATTTCGCGATGGTACTGTCGCTCTTCCCGACGAATGAATTTGCCAACTTTGACATGGGCGTCCTGGAGCAGAGCTCCGGACGCTACGACGAAGCGATAACCTATTATGAGAAGGCGCTGAAGAAAGATCCCAACTTCGCGCCCGCCCAGCAGAACCTGGAATATATCGCGCGGACGCGCTTTGGATTTTCAAATCAGCATCCACGTTGACGAGGCGAGGAAAAAATGTCGGTCGAAGAGTTCATGAAAGAGTACGAGCGGTCGAACCGCGAGCACGACCTCGACCGGGTGCGCTCGTTAATCGCGGATGACGCACTCTTCTGGTTCAGCAACGGTACGTCGCATCCAGGGATCGAGCGAATCGCAGAAGCTATCAAACACAACTTCACGACAATCGAAGACGACCACTACGAGATTGGACCGATCCGCTGGCTGGTCCGCACCGACACCTGCGCCGTCTGCACCTATACGTTCCGTTGGACCGGCAAAATCGGCGGCAAGCCCGCTCAAGGCTCAGGGCGCGGAACTTCAGTACTCGAGAAACGGGCGGGCAACTGGCTGATGGTCCACGAGCATCTGAGCAAAGGGCCTGCCTGAACCGTCCCTAGAGCACCGCGGACTGCGGTGTCTCAGATACCGGCCCCGCCTTGTGCGTCCTGTGCCGGGAATGCGCTCCCAGTTGGAGCAGGAGCACAAGGCTCATCGCGGCGAGACAGTAGATATGATCTCGATAGATCGCGCGGGCGAGGCGGCTTTGCTCGGCGGGTGAATCGGCAGCTTTACCCAGGCGCGCGGCGTTCGGAATCGTACGGACCCGAGCCAATCCAATCGCGCTTGCGGCTGCAACCAGCGAGAGCCATCCGACCCACCAATGATACCGGCCCAGCACAATCTCGATGACGATCGCGAGCAGCGTCAGGAGCATCACCACGGCGATAAGGCGGTTCATCGGCCATGCTTCCCGCGTGACGCGACGGTAATAGGCGGAGATCGACGCCAGCGCATCGGCAGGAACTTCGCCGCAATGGCCTCGCACCTGCACGTCGAACATCAAATCGAACCAGAGAACGCAGACCAAGAATGCGGCGCCCGCCGCGGCGAATGTGTGCATGTCTAGATACTGTAGTTGATCGCGTGCTTGCGCTTTTCGGATAGCGCTTGCAGCGTCACTCCCCGCAGAATGCCGTTGACGGAATCGCGCACGTCGCGCCATACGTCGCGCATCGCGCACGGCTGATCGCGCGGGCAGGTCGACGAGCTTTCCTCGAGGCATTCGACCGGGGTGTAGTCGCCCTCGATTATCTCGACGACGTCGGCCATCGTGATTCGCGCCGGCGGACGGGCCAGCATGTACCCGCCGCTGGGCCCCTTTTGACTGGCGACGAGACCACCGCGCTTGAGCTCGATTAGGAGCCGGCGAAGGTAGTTCTCGGGGATATCCTGGGTCTCGGCTATTTCCTCGACTCGCACAGGCGAGCTGGTAGGATAGCGCTCTGCCAGGAGCAGCAGGGCCTTCAGAGAGTAATCAACGCCGACGCCGAACTTCATATCTTTCAGTTTTTCAGTGAACTTCTGGCGTAAACGTAACATAATCTAACAATAGGTGGAATAGGCGACCGACTTACTCATCTACTTAATTGACTAAGTAAGTCACCTAAGTTACCTTTTACATTCGCAGGAGATTCGATCTGTGCCGAAGAGGGAGCCGCAACCTTGGGAAATGGTGCTGAAGCGCAATTCCGTAGAGCGCCTCAAGCATGAGCTATTTCCCACCGAGCTGACCGGGCAATGGGACCGGCTGGCGGAGACTTCGTACGAGAAACTTCCGGAGGAAGATATCGTACGGCTCCAGTGGTTCGGCATGTACCACGACAAGCCGAAAATCGGCACGTTTATGATGCGGATAAAAATCCCAAGCGGCATCCTGGGCGCCGAGGGGCTCCGCGTAATCGGTGAAATCTCCGAGAACTACGGGCGCGACCAGGGCGAGCTGACGACGCGCCAGAATATCCAGCTGCACTACATCACGCTCGACAAGTTCCCCGAGATTCTCGAGAAGCTGAAAAGTGTCGGGCTGACGACGATGGGCGGATGCGGCGACGTCGTGCGCAACATCACGGGATGCCCGGTCGCAGGCGTCGATGCTGACGAAGTTTTCGACGTGACCCCGCTGATCAGCGAGGCCGCGGGATTTTTCTTCGGCAATCGCGAGTACTCGGACTTGCCGCGCAAGCACAAGATCTCGATCGCCGCATGCCAGCATCAGTGCAACGCGCCCGAAATAAACTGCGTCGCGCTGGTCGGAATGGTGAAAGACGGGCGCCAGGGCTTTGCGGTGCGCGTAGGCGGCGGGCAGTCCTCGACGCCACGGCTGTCGCGGCACCTGGGCGTCTTCACTACGCGCGAGCAGGCGATGCCGGTGATGCGCGCGATTATCGACGTGTGGCAGGGAACCACCGAGTACCGGATGTCGCGCGTCAAGGCGCGGCTCAAGTTCATGATCGACGACTACGGCGTCGAGGAATTTCGCAAGCTGGTCGAGGCGAAGCTGGGTTTCGCGCTCGAAAATCTTGCGGAGATGCCCGTGCCCGAGACCGAGAGCGACCACATGGGCATCCGCGAGCAGAAGCAACCCGGGCTCAACTACGTCGGCTTCCCGGTTTACCTCGGCCTGATGAGCGGGCGGCAGATGCGCGAACTGGCGGCGCTGACGGCTACGTTCAGCGGCGACATCCGCCTGACGCGCCGGCAGAATTTCATCATCACCGGCATCCCGACGGCGCAGCTCGACGATGTGATCGCGCAAGTTGGCGCCATTGGCTTCCCGCTCGAGGCGAACGGACTTTACGCGTCGTCGATCGGATGTATCGGCGATCCGCATTGCAACTATGCCGTCACGCCGACCAAGACCAAGCTCGCGACCATCATCGAGCGCTTGGTGAATCAGTTCGGCGAGCGGGTTGGCGGTCTCAAGCTGAATCTCGACGGATGTCCGCATGCGTGCGCACAGCACTGGACCGGCGACATCGGGCTGCAGGGCACGACCACCCGCGGTCCGGCGGGCGAGCCGCTCGAGGCTTTCGACATTATCCTGCGCGGCGGGCTGGGCAAGGATGCGGCGATAGGCAAGCCGATAATTCGGCGCGTGCCGTCGCCGATGGTTGAAGATTACGTGTCGCGGCTGTTCGCGACTTATCTCGAACGGCGCGAGACCAACGAAACGTTCTCGCACTTTTGCGTGCGCACGGCAGACGCCGATTTGATTTCGATCGCAAGTGGAAACGCAACCGGCGCCGAGGCCGCCGCCTGAACCGGGTACCGCCCGCCCAAGGATTTTCGCCATGGCTGCAGGACCGCAATTCAACGAACAGATCGAAAAGCCCGAACTGAGTCTAATCATGGACGAACTCGAGGCGGGTGAAGCCGCCGTCGAGCTCGATGATAAGGAGCCTCAGGAAGTCCTTGCCTGGGCGATCGATCGGTTCGGCAAAGAGCTGGCGATTTGCTGCAGCTTCCAGGTCGACGGCTGCGCATTGATCGACATGGCGCACAAGATCGATCCCAACATCCGCGTGTTCACGATCGACACAGGCCGGATGCCGCAGGAGACCTATGACCTGATCGACAGGTATCGCGTGCGCTACGGGATCAAGGTCGAAGTCTTCATGCCCGACACAGCTGTCGTGCAGCAGATGGTTACCAAGCACGGCAACAATCTTTTCTACAACGACGTCAATCTGCGACTGCTATGCTGCCAGGTGCGCAAGGTGCTGCCGCTGCGCCGCGCGCTGATGAACTACAGCGCATGGGTTACAGGACTACGTCGCGACCAGTGGGCGACGCGCTCGAATATCCGCAAAATTGAAATCGATCATGACCACGGCGGTATCGTGAAGCTCGCGCCGTTGGCTGACTGGACCGAAGACGAAGTATGGGACTACGTCCGCGCCAACGACGTGCCCTACAACGAGCTATACGATAAGGGCTATAAGTCCATAGGATGCGCGCCATGCACGCGTGCGGTGGGCGAAGGCCAGGATGCTCGCTCGGGCCGATGGTGGTGGGAGACGGGCGCGCCGAAAGAGTGCGGGATGCATTGCGCGATCGAGACAGGCGGCTTCGAGCACGAGCTGGCGTCGCTACTAGGTCAAAACGACGGCGGCACCAAGTCCTAGACTGCGATGGCGGGCGACGACCAGCCCAACGCGGGCGAATCGATAAAGCTCGACAGCCTCCAACACGACATACTGATTCCGCAAATCCAGGCGTTCCTGGACGCCACGAGCGAACCACAGGCGCGCGAGGTCTACACAGCGCTCAAGTCGGCGATCGAAAGCCTCGAAGTACCCGCAGACCTACAGCTAAGACTCGGCGCAATCGTACAGGTAGCACTGACCAGCGGCCGAGTAAGACGCTTATTCGGCCCCGGAGCAGAGCTATCGCTAAACGCGCTGTTCATGAAGACACCGCGCGGCCGCGAAGTCGCCCAATCTCTAGCCGAACTGAATAAGGCACTGGCAACACTCAAAGGTCACACGATTGAGCAGATAACCTCAAACCAACGAAGCCCCGGCGCCTACTCCCTAACTGTCAAAACCAACCACTGTCAGATAGTAATCCGCTTCGAACAGGCCGGGGTCCGAGTAGAGAGCCTCGAAGTAGACCTGGATCATTAGCTGTCTTTTTCCGTTATTCTTGGCGAAAATCAATCAGCCCGAGCGTACTGAAGGATCCGGGACAGAACCGGCGGGATTTTGCGATTGATACTGGGTCAAGGGGTCACCCGTTGCGCCCACCGCGCAGGTGATTGTGTTTCTTCATTGATCCGCTACGGTTCCAACCGCTCCATCATTCGCGGGAATGGGACTGTCTCCCTGATGTGATGAATCCCGCAGAGCCAGCCGGTCATGCGTTCTATGCCCATGCCGAAGCCTGCGTGAGGGACTGAGCCGTAGCGGCGTAAGTCCAGGTACCATTCGAAGGGTGCCAGCGGCAGGCCGTGCGAGGTTATCTTGGTGCGCAGCGTTTCGTAGTCGTCCTCGCGCTGGCCGCCGCCGATGATTTCGCCGTGACCCTCGGGTGCGAGCATGTCGACGCATAGCGCGACGTCGGGACGCGCGGGATCCTGCTTCATGTAGAACGCCTTGCAGGCGGTGGGGTAGCGATGCACCATCACGGGGCGATCGAATTCCTCGGACAGCGCGGTCTCCTCGTCGCCGCCAAAGTCGTCGCCCCAGTTGACTGCGACGCCTTTCTTTTTCAACCGCTCGATCGCTTCGTCGTAGGTGATGCTTGGATAGGGAAGCTGCGCGGCCGCTTGCAGCCTGGTCGTATCGCGCTCGAGCGTTTTGAGCTCGGCGATCCGGCGCTCGAGCACGCGCCCGACGATGTAGGACACGAACTGCTCAGCCAGTTCCATGTCGCCGTCGAGGTCGCAGTACGCGACTTCCGGCTCGACCATCCAGAATTCAGTCAGATGACGTCGCGTCTTGGATTTCTCTGCGCGAAACGTCGGGCCAAAGCAGTACACCTTTCCGAATGCGAGCGCACCCGCTTCCGCGTAGAGCTGTCCGCTCTGCGTCAGGTAAGCCTTGCGCTCGCCGAAGTAGTCGAGCTCGAACAGGTTGGTGGTCCCCTCGCATGAAGTCGGAGTCAGAATCGGCGCGTCGAACAGGACGAAGCCGCGCTCGTGGAAAAAATCGCGGCACGCCGCTTCCACTTCGCTGCGGATGCGCAGGATGGCGTGCTGGCGCGAGGAGCGAATCCACAGATGGCGGTTGTCGAGCAGGAACGCGATGCCGTGCTCTTTGGGCGTGATCGGATAGTCGCTCGCCGGCGATGCGATCGCGATTGATTTCAGCGTGAGCTCGAATCCACCTGGTGCGCGCTTGTCCTCGCGCACAATGCCGGTCACTTCGAGCGACGTTTCCTGGCCCATGTGATCGGCCGCCGCAAAACTCTCCGCGCCGAGATCGCCGAGCGACGCCACGCACTGGCAAACGCCTGTGCCGTCGCGCACCTGCAGAAAATGTATCTTGCCGCTCGAGCGCTTGCCCGCGAGCCAGCCCTTGATCGTGACTTCGTTTCCGACATGTTTCGACAGGTCTTCGATATAAACTCGCGCCATGTGCCCATTTAAGCATATCGCCGCGCAAGTACAGGAGCGTGGATGCGTCGCGCGCTTCGCGTTCATCAGCTAGGCTTGTCCATGGGAGTGGAGGGGATGAATGGGCTGAACGGTCTTGACTACGTTGCGATCGCGTTGTTCACGGTCGGGGCAATCTATGGTTTGCAAAGGGGCGCGCTCCGGATGGTCACATCCGTGGTATCGCTGGCGGCGGCGGTCTATTTCGCGTCGCTCTACTACACCAAGGCCGGGACGTTCGCGGAGACGCAGCTCGGACTTTCAAACACAGCAGGCGCGGTGGTCGGCTACGTCGCCGTCTTCGCTTTGATCTTCACGGCAGTGGAACTGATCGGCTCGTCGGCGATTCGCCTGACGCAGGTCGTGCACTTGAGTCCGGTGGATCGGCTGGCCGGTGGTCTCCTCGGCGCGGGTATCGCGGGAGTTTTTGCGGGCCTTGCCGTGATGCTGATGGCGGCGATGTTGCCGCCGAACGCGGCCCTGTTGCGTAACTCGCAACTGGTGCCGATGCTGCTGGCCTACAACGAGATGCTGGTGGGTTATATCCCCGGCGACGCGAAGCTCGCGTACGAGCGCAATCGCGACGACCTGATGAAATACTGGGTCCAAAATGCGGTGAAGAGCGCGAGCTACGCGCCGTCTCCGGCTGCGTTGCGCGCGCCCTCCACGAAGTGACAGAGATTTTCGCTGACGCGCTTACGCGATAGCGCTATCGACGGCCTGGACCAGCCGGCCCTTGGGCACCGCGCCGATAATCTGTTCCTTGACCTGGCCGCCCTTGATGATGAGCAGGTTGGGAATGCCGCGCACGCCGTAACGTCCCGGAGTCTGCGGATTGTCGTCGACGTTAACCTTCGCGATTTTCAGGCGCCCGGAGTACTCGCCCGCAAGGTCGTCGAGGATTGGCGCGATCGCACGACACGGCCCGCACCACGGCGCCCAGAAATCGACCAAAACCGGAGTCGGTGATTTCAAAACTTCCTGGTCGAAGCTGGCATCGGTAACGTGAACGATTTTATCGCTCGACATCGGGACTTATTCTCCTGCGCGCTTGGCGCGCAGTCTGAGCATAAGTACGGCTGACTGCCTAGTCAAGGCAGGTTGTCGAGCGGCCGGCGATTCGCACTTGATCCGTGTGCCGAATCCACTACCCTTGGAAGCGCCATGGCTGCACCGCTGATGAACGACGTGTTGCCCGACCTGCTCGAGGAGATGGTCTATCTGCTCAAGCAGCAGGGAGCCGATCCGCTGGAATCCAAGCTGCGCGCGCTGCGAATAGAATCGGTCTGCGATTGTGGCGATGAGAATTGCGCGAGCTTCGCGACCGCCGCCGAAGTGAAGGTCGCCAACTACGTCGAGCTGCAATCGATGGAAGGCCAGGTCATCATCGATCTGAACGCCAACGACGACATCTGCTTTATCGAGGTGCTCGGCCGCCCCGACGTGAAGTACCTGCTCGAAGAATATTACGACTCGCAGAGCTGACGCGCTCGCGCCGCGACTCTAACCAGCCGCGCGTTTTTGCGGCGCGACGCGAAACCGCTCGACGAATTCTGCGACTTCGCTCGCGACCCGCTCCTTCTCGCTGTCCACGGTAATCACGTGGTAGCTCTCATCGAGAACCACCGCGCGCTTCTCGGAACTGCCGAGATGCTTCATAACGTAGTCGACATTTTTCCTCATCGGGCAAGTGTGATCGCGCCGGGAATGCATCACGAGTGCGGGTTGGGTGATACGCGCGAGCATCGGCTTCACCACCGCGGATAAATCGAGCAGCCTCAACGGCGCCGACAACGGCATCAGCTTGCAGTCAGGATGCACCGAGCGCGCGGCCGCATCGTGAATATCCGACTCACCTGGATTGTGCAGGTACAACCGATCGGCGACCGAGCCGAGCATCCGCACACCGCGCAGTATGGCGGTAACTGAGGTCGGCAGAAAAAACGACGGCGCAAGCATCGTGAGTCCTGCGACCGACTCGCGCTGATCGGCGGTCAGGCGCGCCGCCAGCACCGCGCCCATCGACAGTCCCACGACCACATTGGGCTCGCCGAACTGCCGCAACTCCTCCAGCCGGTTGACGACACTTTCGTACCAGTTGTCGTACCCGGTCGCGCCCAATTCCTCGGGCGCACCGGCATGACCGGCCAGCTTGACGCCACGCACTCGCACGCCACGCGCGGCCAACTGGTCGCCGAGATAGCGCATCTCGTACGGTGTCCCGGTCAGACCATGAATCAGCAGCGCGCTGACTCCCGCGCCGGGAAGGAAAAACTCGTTGGTGTCGACGCCAGCTGAGTGGCGCGACGGAGGCTCGTCGGAATCGGAACTCATCCCTGATATCGCCGTGTGGCCGTTGTGCTCCTTCACGATGACGACTCGCTCGACGCGAGCTGGTCGCTGTCGATTTGGATCCTGGCCTGATCTTTGAGTTGATCGAGGAAGCGCGTCCATGCCTGTGCGCGGCGCTGTTCGACGTACTCCTGCATGAAAGATTTCTGCGCACTCTTCCAGTCGTCGTCGGTCGGCTCGGTGCGCGAAGCGACTTCGAACAGGTACGAATTGCCGCCATTCTCCATCACGCGATCAATCACGCCCGGGATTGTCGGCACCGCCGCGGCGGCGTCGGTGACTTCGGGGAACTCGCCGATATCGGGAACTCGATGATCGGCGCGCGGAAACGGATCGACATTTTTGATCGCGAGCTTGTTGGCCCCTGCCGCCTTGTCAAAGTCAGCCGGGCTCTTGATGGTGGCGAGTATCTTCTGCGCCTGCTGTGTCGCCTGGGCCTCGGCCGTCGAGCGGACCAACGCCTCGCGCACCTGCGCTTCGATATCCTTGAGCGCCGGGATTCGCGACGGCTGACGCACCACCAGCTTGACCACGTAGGGCGCGCCCTTCTCGGGCACGATCGCCACCTGCCCCGCTCCCATCTTGAACGCGGCCTGCATCAGCTCGCGGTCGCGCTCGGCGCCGCCCACAGGTTCGCCGGCGGCGAACAGAGGAGTATCGACCGCGTCCATTCCGCGCTTCTTCGCAAGGTCCTGCAGGCTCGTGCCCGCGAGCGCGGCAGTCAAGTCTTCCTGCGCCGCCTCGCGTCCGAGCTTGGCGCCCGCCTGCGTGCGCAGCTCGTCGATTATTTTCGGCTTCGCCTCGGCGAGAGTATCGGTATGCGCCGGCTTGAACTCCTCGAGCTTGACGACATGAAAGCCGAAGTGCGTCTCGACCATCGTGATCTGCCCCGGCTTCATCGCAAACACCGCGTCTTCGAACGGCTTGATCATCTGGCCGCGCGGGAACGTCCCGAGGTCGCCGCCTTCGAGCTTGTTGGATTCATCGCTCGAATACTTTGCCGCCAGCTTTGTAAAGTCGCCGCCCGATTGCGCTTGCTTGAGCACGTCCAGCGCCTTGGCCTTCGCGGCGGCCTTCTCTTTGTCGGTCGCGCCTGCCGGCACTTCGATAAGGATATGCCGCGCGTGAACCTGGTCGGGATGCGAGTAGCGGGTCTTCACGTTGCGATTGTAGTAATCCTGGATGTCCTTGTCGGGTGGATTGTACTTGGCGGCCAGCACCAGCGGCTCGTAGTGGACGTAGGTAATCTTGATACGCTCGGGCTCGCGGAATTGCTCAGCGTTCTTTTTGTAGTAATCGGCGATCTGACTTTCGGTCGGCGAGATCTTCGTAGTGAAATCGCTGTATGGGATCTCGAGGTAGCGCAGTCCGATCTTTTCGTTGCGGAGATTGTAGGCGTGGCGCGCTTCGTCGTCGCTCACCTGGACGCCGGCGTCGATCATGCCGCGGAGAGTGTCGGCGATCATGCGATCGCGCTCCGCGGTTTCGTACTCACTCGGCATCAGATTGTTGCTGCGCAGCACGTCCTGGTAGGTATCGAAATCGAACTGACCGTCGCGCTGAAAAACGGGCTCCTTGGCGATTTTCGCCTGCAGCGCCTCGTCGCTGATACTGATGCCCAGGTGACGCGCCTCCTCACCGATCAATTGCTCCTCGATCAGCCGGTCGACGGCTTCCTGGCGGATATTGATGGTCTTGAGCATGGCCTGCGCGTTGGCGCCGTAGATCTGTTGCACGGCGGCGCGCAGCTGGGTGGCTTCCCGGTTAACCTGGTCGCCAAGTATCTGGCGGCCATTGACGGTCGCGATCGGGTGGATGTTGTTGAACATTCCACCGCCACCGAAACCCCAGAACGCCATAAGGATCGCTAGCACGGTGAAGGTGGACTTAACCTGCCACGAGTATTGGTAACGGCGAATTCCTTCTAACATTGAATTCCCATCATACTCGACCGCCTTTTCCGTAAGCAATTGTGCCCGGTTGCTTGCTGCCCCGCCTGTCGTCTGTTAGCTTGTCGCGAAGCGGTAGTCGGACGGACCCAAACGTCTCTGCCATCGGATTCTTCAACATTTGGGCCGCGTCTTGGGGTGGTATTCGGGCCGGGTCTTTTTACCGGCATCCAGGCCTGAACTGGGCAGGCAAGGGGCAAAAACTCGTGGTCCTCAATTCAATCTTCGGTTGGTTCTCCAACGATCTGGCGATCGATCTCGGCACTGCCAACACGCTCATCTACGTCAAGGGCGAAGGAATCGTTTGCAACGAACCCTCGGTGGTCGCGGTGCAGAAAGATTCGCGCGGCTCGCGGCGTGTGCTGGCGATCGGCGCCGAGGCGAAAAAGATGCTCGGCCGCACGCCGGGCTCGATCGTCGCCATCCGGCCTCTGAAGGACGGCGTGATCGCCGACTTCGAGATAACCGAAAACATGCTGCGCTACTTCATCCAGAAAATTCACTCGGGCAAGACGCTGGTGCGTCCGCGCCCGCGTATCGTCATCTGCGTGCCGTTCGGAATCACGGCGGTCGAAAAACGCGCGGTGCGTGAATCAGCCGAGTCGGCCGGCGCGCGCGAAGTATATCTTATCGAAGAGCCGATGGCGGCTGCGATTGGCGCCGGCCTTCCGATCACCGAGCCGGCCGGAAACATGATCGTCGACATCGGCGGCGGCACGACCGAGGTGGCCGTAATCTCGCTGGCCGGCGTCGTCTTCTCGCGTTCGGTGCGGGTGGCGGGCGACAAGATGGACGAGGCGATCATCCAGCACATCAAGCGCAAGTATAATTTGTTGATCGGCGAGCGCACCGCCGAGCTGATCAAGATCACAATCGGTTCGGCCTACCCCGGCAACGAGATTCAGACCATGGAGATCAAGGGCCGCGACCTGGTGGCGGGCGTGCCCAAGATTATCGAGATAACCGACGAGGAGATTCGCGAGGCGCTGATGGAGCCGGTACGCCAGGTAGTGGAATCGGTGCGAATCGCGCTCGAGCGGACGCCGCCGGAACTGGCCTCCGACATAGTGGACAAGGGAATAGTGCTCGCCGGCGGTGGCGCCCTGTTGCGCAACCTCGACGTCCTGCTGCGCGAAGAGACAGGACTACCTGTAACGCTGGCCGACGATCCCCTAACCGCGGTCGTGATGGGTGCGGGCAAGGTGTTGGATGAACTGTCGCTGCTGCGCGACGTGACCGTTGACTGATCGACTCGCCGCATATTCGCTGAAACTTGAGCCGGCGCGTCCCGCTGTATTGACGTGAGAGGCAGCTTTCTCTGGCGTAACCGCGTGCTGCTGACCAGCGGCGTGCTGCTAATTCTGTCGCTTCATCTGATTTCGAGTGGAGTCCATCCGGGCGATCTGGCGGCGCGTCCGCAGTCCGCATTCCTGGAAGTCATCAGTCCGATCGACGCCGCATTCACGCATCTCACCGAAGGCGCTTCATCGATCGTCGGCGACTACATGGACCTGCTTCATGTGCGCGACGACAACCTCCGTCTGCGCAACGAGCTGGCGCGGGTAAAGAGCGATCGCGCACGCCTGGCGGAGCTCGAGGTCGAAAACCAGCACCTCGGCGAATTGCTCGAACTCAAAAATGCGCTCGGCACCAATGCAGTTGCCGCCAACGTGGTTGGCAGCGACGCGACCGGTCTTTCGCGCACCCTGATTCTCGCGACCGGCTCGAGCAGCGGACTGCGGCCCGGCATGGCCGTGCTCTCGAACCAGGGCGTGGTTGGCAAGATCGTCACCGTCAGTCCGCACGCCTCGCGGGTCCTACTGATCAACGATCACAACTCGGCGCTTGACGGTTTCGATCAACGCACGCGAGCGCGCGGAATCGTGGCCGGGGTGGTCGATGATGGATTGATATTGAAGTACGCGGATCGCTCGCAGGACATCCGCACCGGCGACACTATCGTGACCTCGGGCCTCGATGGAATTTTCCCGCGCGGCCTGTTGGTGGGAACGATCCAGAGCGTGCGCCGCGAAGGGCCGGGGATGTTTCTTGCAGTGAGGATCATGCCGGCGGTTGATTTTCGCGAGCTCGAACAAGTGCTGATCGTCACCCAGCCGCCTCCGCATCTCGACGACCCAGGCAAGGGCTGACGCGGTTGCGCCTCATCCTGCTGTACTCGGTGTTCGCGGTGCTGGGATTGGCGTTCGAAACCGCAGTCCCGCACCTGGTTTCATTTCGCTCGCTGATTCCGAATTTGATCATCATACTGTGCGTCGATCTTGGTTTGCGCCATCACGGGGTGTTGCCAGCAATACTGGCATTCGCGATGGGTTACGCGACCGACGCGCTTGCGGGTTCGCATCCCGGCCTCAATGCCTTCATGATGACGATGGTCTTCCTGGTGAGCTACGAGATTTCGACGCGACTGATGACGGCCAACGCCTTCCTTGGTGCGACGGTGGTATTTTTCGGTGTGATCGCGTCGGCACTGGCCACGATAGCCATCGCCAACGGGTTCAACGCACTTTCCAACACAGGTTCGATGCTCCCGGGACTGACGGTCCAGGCGACTATCTCGGCGATAATCGCGCCGTTTATGTTTTCGATCCTGGCCACCGGCAAGCGTTTGACGGGATTGCCTGTAAGAGCGGCACGCGAATAGATTGTAGTGTTAATCGGGAACGCATAAGTGGCGAAGTTCCACATCCCCAAAGCTAATCGGCCGGTTCCGCTGCTGGAACCGCGAATCGCGGTCTTGACCGCCGTAATGTTCGCGATTCTCGGGCTGGTCTCGGTGCGCCTGTATGTTCTGCAGGTGCTGCACCATCAGGAGAATGTCGAGCTGGCCGATCGCAACCGTATTCGCCTCCAACGCGTGCCCGCGCCGCGCGGCCTGGTTTTCGATCGCAATCATCGTCCGCTGGTCGACACGCGTCCGTCCTTCGACGCGCAAATCGTGCCAGAGGATTCCGATAATCTTTCGCTCACGATTGAAAGACTCGAGCGCTACACCGGCGCAGATCAGATAGCTGACAAGATTTCCGACGCCGACGAGGCGGGCCGTCCGCCCTACGAGCCGATCACCGTCGCCGAGCGCCTAGGATGGCAGCAGGTCGTGGCGCTCGAGGCGCATCAACTCGATCTGCCCGGCGTCAGCCTGCAGATCACTCCCGCGCGGCACTACCTTTACGGCCAGCTCGCGGCGCATCTGCTCGGCTACGTCGGCGAGGTGACGAAGAACGACCTGAAACAGAAAGACGATTACCACATGGGCGACGAGATCGGAAAATTCGGCCTCGAGCGCGTGTGGGAGAGTTTTCTGCGCGGCGACGCCGGCGGCCAGGAGATAGAAGTCGACGCCGTCGGGCGGCGGCTCCGGGTGCTCAAGGAGATTGCCGACAAGCCCGGCCAAAGCCTGGTGATGACGATCGATCTCAATCTGCAGCAGGCGGCGGAGCAGGCGATGTCGGGGAAGAACGGCGCGTTCGTCGCGCTCGATCCCAGGAACGGCGACGTGCTCGCGATGGTTTCGCATCCGGCCTTCGATCCGGACATTTTTGGCGGAGGCGTCAAAGCGTCGGCGTGGCGCGAACTGATGACCGACCCGAATCATCCGCTGCAAAATCGTGTCATCCAGGGGATCTATCCGCCGGGCTCGACTTTCAAAATTGTCGACTCGATCGCGGGACTCGAGGAAAAAACCCTGAATCCCGAAACCTCGTACAACTGCCCCGGCGGGATGTGGTTCGGCGGACGCGAGTATCATTGCTGGCGCCATTCGGGCCACGGCACGATCGAGCTGCATGACGCGATCGTGCGGTCATGCGACGTTTACTTTTACAACGTCGGAGAAAAACTCGGCGTCGATCGAATTGCGAAATGGTCCAATCAGCTCGGACTGGGAATCAAGAGCGGCATCGATCTCGATCACGAGAATCCCGGCACCATCCCGTCGTCGGCATGGAAGCAGAGACGCTTTCACGAGCGATGGTACCCGGCGGAAACGCTTTCCGTCGCTATCGGCCAGGGCTACGTCGCGACCACGCCGCTCCAGATGGCGCAGGTGGCAGCCCAGGTCGCCAACGGCGGCATCCGCTACAAACCGCAATTCGTCAAGTACGTCGAAGGACTCGACGGCACTATCGCCAAGTCGTATCCGCCGGTAATCGAGAACCGCATCAAGATCGACCCCGACGCGCTGGAAGTCGTCAAGGACGCGATGGCTGACGTCGTCAACGGCGCCGGCGGCACCGCACACAAAGCGCATCTCGATGACGTTGTCGTATGCGGCAAGACTGGCACCGCACAGGTCGTCGGCAGCAGCGCGCCCGTCGGCGAGAGCGAGGAAGAGGACAAAAATACGCCCGAACAGTACAAGGACCACGCATGGTTCATCGCGTTCGCACCGAAGGATCATCCGACCATCGCCGCCGCCTGCATCATCGAGCACGGTGGTCATGGCGGTAGCGCGTCGGCCCCGATAATTCACGACGTCTTCCAGCGCTACTTCCAGCTCAATCCGCCGCCGCCGAAACCCGAAATAGCGCGCGTGCTCGAAGACAGCTCGCCATCTCAATGACAGGAGTGCGGCCCTGATGGCGGCCGGCGATCGCAGGTTCATACTTCATTTCGACTGGACCCTGTTCATCCTGGTCCTTGCACTGGCCGGGATCGGGCTGGTCAGCGTCATCAGCGCGTCGTACGCAGGGTCGCATCGGACGTGGGACCCGCTGGTGATTCGACAGTTGATTTGGATCGCGGCCGGAACCGGCGCGATGCTGATCGCGGTCCTCGTCGACTATCGAGCGCTGCAGTCCTACGCCTACCCATTTTACGTGATGGTGGTCGGACTTCTGATCGCCGTGATGATCGCGGGCCATGCAACCGGCGGATCGCGCCGATGGATCAATCTCGGCTTCTTTCATCTTGAACCGTCGGAGCTGGCCAAGCTCGCCGTCGTGCTCGTGATGGTGCGTTACCTGCGCGAGGATCCGCCGCGCGGTGGATGGGGCCTGCGTCATTTGACCGTCCCGTTCATCCTGCTCGGCGTCCCTGCCGCGCTGGTGCTCAAGCAACCCGACCTCGGCACCGGACTGGTCCTTGTTTTGATCACGATTACGCTGGTGTTCGTCGCCGGCTTGAATTTGCGCACGATGCTGCTGCTGGCGATCGCGGCGATGCTCGCGGCTCCACTGAGCTGGCATTATCTGAAACCCTATCAGCGCCAGCGCCTCGTCAGCTTCATTAATCCGCAGGCCGATCCGCTCGGCTCCGGCTACCACATCATCCAGTCTGAAATCGCGATTGGCGCGGGGGGGCCGTTGGGCAAGGGATTTCTGAAAGGTACCCAAGCGCGTCTCAATTTTCTGCCCGAGCAGAGCACCGACTTTATCTTCGCGGTCTTTGCCGAGGAGTTCGGCTTGGCAGGCACACTGATTTTGTTGGCGCTGTATGCGAGCGTGATTGCGCGCGGCGCGTGGATCGCAAGGCACGCCCGCGACCGCTTCGGCGCGCTGCTCGCAGTTGGAGTGACGGCGATCGTCTTCTGGCAGGTCGCCGTCAACATCGGGATGGCGACCGGGATGCTGCCGGTGGTGGGAATCACGCTGCCGCTGGTGAGTTACGGCGGCTCGTCGCTGATCGCAATGATGGCGGCGATGGGCATTCTCATCAGCATCAACACCCGCCGCTACCTGTTCTGAGTTTCTCGACGAGGTAAAGTTCGTGGCTCACAAAAAGAAGTTCACCGATCCCATCGACATCGAAATCGTCGAGACTCATGCGCGCTTCGTCTACGCGATGGAGAACGTCAGGCTCGAAACGATCAGCCCCGAGATGAAAGAGCGCTACCTGGCGGTCATGAAATCATTGACCGAGAAGCTCGCAATCCCAAGCAAGCCGCTACACGAAATTCTGAGCGAGATGATGGCCGAAGCCGGCCCAATGATCTTCCAGGCAATGCAACGTTAGTTAGGCAGTGCGGGAAAAAGCTAGTTGCTGCGTTGGCGGGAGGCGCCGCGGTCGATCAGCACACCTTCGAGTTTCTCGAAGCGTCCCGAAAGGTTGTCCAAACGCTTTTCGATTTTCTCATTGCCGGCGCTGTTTGCAGCGGTCATGTTGCTGGTCGATACGAGGAGTCCGCGCATTTCCTTATCGGAGTCGCGCATTTCGTCCAGTCGCCTACCGATTCCGTCGCGCATTTCGTCCAGCCGCCTGCCGATTCCGGATATCTTCTCATCGACCAGCTTGGCGTGATTCTCGAGCCGCTGGCTGATAGTCAGGATACCGGTAACGCCGTCCCAAACCTTGGCGAGCAATCCGTTTCCGCACTTTTCCTTCGCGTCAGCCATAGGTTTCCAGCCTATGACAGCCAGTCATCGGTCGCAAGTTTCTCTCTAACGACGCTCAGCCCTTCGGCAGCTGCAGGATGCGCTCGCCGATCATGTTCTTCTGTACCGGCGACGTGCCGCCCGCGATCGTCATCGACTCCGACTGCAGTATCCGGCGCATCCAGTCGCCGTCGGGCGCGAACGGCGTGTGGCGCTCGAGCAACGCGTACTCGCCGAGCAGCCGCGTGATGAACTTGGTCATCCGCTGGCCGAGGTCAGTCGAGAGCAACTTGGAAATCGACGCTTCGGGTCCGGGCTGCTGGCCCTTGAGACGCTTGGAGAGGCTGCGCAAGCCGTTGTACTTCTTGGCGGTCGCCTCGATCGCGAACTGCGCGATTGACTGGCGAATATCGTTGTCCTCGATCGCAGGCCGGCCGTTCAGCTGCACGGCCTTGGCAATCTGGACCAACTGATGGAGCAACTGCTCGGTGCCGCCGAGCGTCTCGCCGATTCCGAACCGCTCGTGCATCAGGGTCGAGACCAGCACCTGCCATCCCATGTTGACGGGGCCGAGCAGGTTTTCCTTGGGCACCCGGACGTCTTCGAAGAAAATCTCGTTGAACTCGCTGTCGCCGGTTATCTGCTTGAGCGGACGGACGTTGACGCCGGGCGATTTCATATCGACCAGCAACGCGCTCATCCCCTTGTGCTTGGGCACGTCGGGATCGGTGCGCACGAACAGCTGCACGAAGTCCGCGCGGTGCGCGATCGTGGTCCAGACCTTCTGTCCGTTGACGACGAATTCGTCACCCTTGAGCTCCGCGCGGCATTGGATCGACGCGAGGTCCGAGCCCGCACCCGGCTCCGACATTCCCTCGCACCAGATCTCGTCGCCGGCGAGGATCGGATTCAAGTAGCGCTTTTTCTGCTCGTCCGTCCCCCACTGCATCAGCGCGGGGCCGGTCATGATGACGCCGAGCACGTTGCATCCCATCGGCAGATTGAGGCGGCCGAGTTCCTGCTGAAAGATGACCTGCTCGATGAAGGTGGCGCCGCGGCCGCCGTATTCCTTGGGCCAGGTCAGCCCCGCCCATCCGGCGTGATAGAGCTTCTTGTGCCAGGCCTTGAGGCGTTCCCACGCCGCGTCGTCGCCGCCGGCCTCGGGATCCTCACCCCGGGCAAGAGATTGCGGACGGTTGGCCTCGAGCCATTTGCGCACGTCCATCCGATAAGCTTCCTGTTCAGGGCTCCACGTAAAATCCATTTTTTAGAAATTCTCCTGTTTCAGTGACTGCTGCTGACGGCTGCTGACGGTTCACCGGTATCTCTTTGAGTACCGCCCAATCAGACCGCGGAGCAAGAGGTGCCACGCGGGCAATCTCGGAGGAAAACCGCAGAGACAGAATCGTGAATCGCGCGCGGAAAAATCGCGCGCTGTATAAGGACCCTCCCTTCATCCTCTCCCTCACAGGGAGAGGGAATAAGATAGAGCGCTCCGTACTGGTGTGGCTTTTACTGCAGGGGACGGGCGGGGGATGGGCGGGGCGACGCCATTGGCTCGATAACTTTGCTTAGCCAGCGACGGAATCGGCGGGTGCTGTCGGCACCCGAGCCGAGCCTGATCGCTCGCCGGATGCTCGGCCCGAACAGGGAATCGCCGAGCACGAGAATGAAAAGATGGTTGGCAGCGAACAGCGTCTCTTCCAACTCGGGGGGCGGTCGTCCTTCGCTCTGCGCTCTGCGCACGCGGCCGGCATGCATTCTTTCGGCCGCAGGCTTGAGGACGCCCGGCTTCATCGTCCGGTAGCTCTGTCCGGAAAGAATCAGCCACGCCAGCATCCGTGCCATCCCGCGGTGCGAAGCGACCTCGTAAAAGCGCTCGAGGATGCCCTCGATGTCGGGTTCTTTCGCGCTCGGCCATCCCTCGAGGAATTGCGCCTGAAGCCGTGCGATGCCGCGGAGGACCATCGCCTCGACCAAACCCTCGCGGCTGCCAAAGTGATGCAGGATCGCGGGATGAGAGATGCCGGCGTCGGCGGCGATTTCCTGAAGCCGGATTGCCTCGGGACCTCCGCCCAGCAGCCGGCGCTCTGCAGCCTCCAGGATCGCGCTCCTAGTGTCAGCAGCGCTTCGGCGCCGTCGAGCGGCAGGCGCTGGCCGAGCGGGGCTACTGGCGCGCGCTGGTCGCGGTCGAGCTCGCATGCACCTTGATCCGAGAGGCACTCGCCTGAGTTGCGACTTCTGCCGACTCGCCGCGATGCTGCCGATAGGTCTGAAGCGTCCATCGGAACGCCGGATGGCTGGAAAGCGAATCCCTGATCTTCGCGAGCGGCTCCGGAACTGGAACCGCGGCCTTGTAAGGAAACTCCGGTGGTCTGACCAGCGGCGAGAGCAGAGCCGCCGCCGTAAGATCGGCGACCGTGAAACGATCGCCTGCCAGGAAACCTGATGGGCGCAACTCGTTTGCCAACCGATCCATCGCCGCCATCGTCTTGCTGCGCGCGACCTCGGCAGTGGCGGGAGTGATATCCATCTGCCGCCGCATGATCACGCCGATGAGGGGCGCCATCGCGCGCTGCGCAAGTTGAGCAGCCGGGCTCGCGTGCGAGACAAAGGCGGCGCGCACAAACTTCGGGTACGGCAGGATGACGTGGAAAATCCAGCGGCGGATATACGGCCCGAGCTCCTCGTCAAAGTAGTCTTCCAGTTCGAGCGCGCGGCGACGCTCGTCCGGATCGGCGGGATAGAGTGCGGGTTCGGGGAATTCGAGTTCGAGCGCCTCGATGATTCTGCTCGAATCGGAGATCGCCTTGCCGTTCAGCTTCAGCACGGGGACGTGCGTCTTGCCCGTCATCCGCTTGACGGTGGAGATGTGAAACCCGGGGACCAGCGAATGCCGGATATGCGGCACGCGCTTGAAGTCGAGCGCCCAGCGCGCCTTCTCGTTGAAGTGAGAGCTGGTGAACTGCCACAACTCGGGAGTATCCATGCGGGCTGCCTCCGTTTGCCGTTCGGATGCACAAACCAACTTACAATTTTGTAACTCGCACTTACAATATTGTCAATAGATCGTCTCGAAGCCCCGGCAGCAGGCGTCGAGCGGTCAGGCTAGGGATCGAAGATCAGATCAGGATCCCGCGTCAGGGGGTAAAAAAGCATGGCGTGAGCATGCCGTTAGTGCCAAAGCACGCACTGAAGCCGTCCATTGTCGAGTCCGGAGCGGACACATTTGAGGTCGCTTTGCCGTCACGAGCGGATTGTTCCATTACGACCTGGACGCCGTTATTGAGATCGGCGCTGACACCGTTTTCCATCGATTCGGTGAAGCTCGTTTTGTCAAAATCAGCCAGCGGTATGATGCCATGATTGTCGCTCGGGGCTTCTTCAATCCATTCCGCCGAGAGTTTCGAGGACTTGTAGGTGAAGGTCTTGCTGAAACTATTGCCAGTGGTTTCATCCGTCATCGACAGCGTCCACTTCTGCTTGCTCTTGCATTTGCCGGGACAGCTCAACGATGCGGTCATGACGTCGCCATGATGCACCGTAAGCGGGATCGTAACAGCAAACTTCGGCAGCATTTCGTACCATGCGGAATAATTTGCCACCGATACGCCGTCCGATTCCTGAAAAGTCCCCAGCTGGATCAGAGTCTTGTCACCTTTATTGCATTTCGTGTTCGCGCAAAATCCGCCGATGCCGACCCAGTTTGACGACGCCGACTGGACGCCATCATAGATGACCAAGGGCACGATCCATGTCCCTTGGGCGGAGGTGTAATTCACTCCAGTCACAAACTTGGGCAACACGTACCCAGACCAGTTAAAGGTCTGTACCGCGCCGGCGATGGCCGGCACAGGATTGCCGTCCTGGTCGCGAATTATCTGGACGAGCGCATGCTTTGCCGCGACCTTTGATTGTCCGGCAATCACGGGTGAGGCCGAGCCTGCAACAGCGACAGCAAGTGCGCAGATTAGTATTGAAGAAAGTATTAACTGCCTTTTGGAGGTATTCATCACCTACGACCTAACCACGCTGTTCACTTTGCGTCAACTGATTATTTTGCTCGCAGATTCTCCGCCATCTCGCAGCGCTCAGTTGCCGCGCTCTGGCGCGGAGCCCTCTGGCGTGAACTCCACTTTTTGACCGGCAAAGATTGCCTCGAACGACAGTTGCGCGGTCGAGGAACCGGCGGTCACGACGATTCCATACGTGCCGGGATGGGGAAGCGACATGTTGATATTGATTGCGACAGGCACCTTCACCGAAGCCGTCTTGGGGACGTCCGGGGCAGGCTGACCGGTTTCCACCTGGCCTTTCATTTCCGGGACGATCGGAACTCCGGCCTCGTCGGCAATCACTACGTTCAGAGGATACTTGATACCGATTTCGTTCGAGGTGAATCCAAGACCAATCGCGATCGCGAGCTGAACGGGAGCCGGATAGTTGGGCGATCGAAACAGGTTCCATCCGCCGCCTAGGACAAAAACTTTGCCGCCGACCGCCTGCGCCGCATCGGCGAGCAAAGCATATTCGATCTTCATTTTGTTCAGACCTCCGTCGCGCGCGCTTCATAGCAATACGCCGATATGGTCGCTGTCAACTTGTCGCGCGCGTCAGTTCGGATTCGGCGGCCGACTGCGCGTTCAATATGCGGACGATATTTTGCGCCATGAAGCTGCTCAGCAGTTTCTCGCGCGCTGCGGGATCAAGCTTGCGCGCCTGACGGCCGACCTCGGCGGCTCGCTCGAGCATCGCGGCCTCGAGCGGCCGAAAATGCTTCCATGCGATCGGCGCCAGTTGCGCAGGCGCCGCCGAGACGAGATCCTGGATCCGCTTGAAGCGCCACCATGGCGAATCGGACGAGGCTTTCTCTCCGCCCGCTGCGAGAACCGGAGGCAGCGTCCCGGCTACGAACAGCGGAAACACAATCGAGGTGCACGGCGCAGCAAGCGACGCCCATAGCATCGGAATCGTATCGGCGTCGAGCGCCGGAAGTTCGGCGACCATGCTGGCCGTCGTCGCGGCGGCAGAGCCGTGCATGCATAGCGTCGGGCAACCGTCGTGCGATGCGGGGTCGCCCGCAGGAGGCGTTTCCCCGAGCGCGCCATGATCCCGCAAAATTGCGAGCATCTCGCGGATAGTGCGGCGGCCGTTTCGCGAGACTAGTTCACGACTTCGCGCGAGCCGTCCTCGCGCGGTCAGCGGATCGTCTTTGTCCTTGCCCGCGTTGCGACTCGAATAAGCGGCGCCGAAGTCGAAGGGCGAGTCGCTGTCGTACCATCCGCGAGCGCGCGCATAGCTTTCAATGTCCGGCGAACTCAAGCTGCCGGCGTCGATAGTCAATCGATTCGAGATGCACGCGCGATCCTCGACGCGTCGCGCAATCCATTGGCGGCCAGAGCTTTCGAGCACGTAAGCTTCCGCATAGTCGGCGATAATGAATCCGCCGCAGTAGCGGAAGTCGACGTCGTATTGCGCGGAACCGCCCTGCCCATGGCGTTCGATCAATGCGCCGATAATTTCGGTTGCCTCGCGCGCAGTCTTGGAGCGCTCGAGGCCGAGCCGGACGAGATCCATCCCGAGCAAGCCCGTCGCCGGGAGCGACTCGCGCGTCAGCACGGCTTCATTGCCGATCGCGACGCCGTACTCGTTTAGACCGTGCTCGAAACCCCACAGCCAGAAGGGCCGCGAGCCGATCACAGCGGCGGTCTCGGCGACTTGCGGAATTTCGAGATACTGACAGTGGACAATCGCGCCTTCGGGATGCGCGCGACGCATCGCTTGAAACAGCGGCTGGCATTCAAGCGGCGAACGGTCTGAGTTCTTGGCGAGCAGGGTAGCGCCGGCGCGCGTGTGCGGCGCGAGCACGACGATGGTATCGCAGGAAGGGAGAAGTGATATGGCCATGAAGGACGTAATTGTATGTGAAACCCGCAGTCGGTTTCACGCTTCCGTCGCCGGGGGTGACCCCTGCACCCAATGATAAGAAAAGATGCGGGACTTCGTCCCTGTTAGAAGTGTTAATGTGGGCTTTGCCCCTGAACTTTTCCGCTTACGCCAATTATCATTCCTGCTTACAACGAGGTCGGTCTCGACATAATTCGGTCGTGCATGCGAACCGCAGAAATGACGCGTGAACGCTACCTGCAATTGCTGGAGAAGTGTTGAACGCGATTACGCAGAGGCTGCCCGAGGATGTGCGCGTTCGATCGAAAATGGAAGCGGCACCGTCACTTCCTTCCGACCGCGTGTCGCAGTTTTCATTTTCTGCTGGCGGCCACAGCAGGCACAAATCCCGCCTCGCGCAGTACGATCTCGAGGGTACCGCGCTCGTAACAACTGAGCAGAAAGGTCGCGAGCGCGTCCTTCAAATTGCGCTCCGCTTGTTCGCGCGTGTGGCCCTGCGAATGAACATCGAGCAAGTTACACGACGAGATAAACCATTTCCCCTTTTTTCTTACTTGCGCGGGGAGCTTGAATTCCATCGAGGCTTGCATATCGGCGAGCTGATGCTCGTATCATAGCTTCTCACACCGGTGAATCGTCAGAGCTCATTCTCGTATCTGTGCAATGCTTGCGGGCTTTGTTGCCATGACAAAGTGATCACGCTGTCGCCGTATGATGTGTTGCGGCTCGCGCGGGCGGCAGGAATATCGACGCGCGCGGCGATCGAGCGCTTTACGATTCGGCGCGGATCGATTCTGAAGTTCACCGACAATGGTGCTTGCGTTGCGCTCGAGGCTGCGCGGTGCGGGATCCATCGTGGGCGTCCGCTCGCTTGCCGGTTGTATCCGCTGGGAATCGAACGAATCGGAGATGCAAACACTGAGAAATTTGTGACGCTCGAGCCCGCGGCTGGATCGCTTGGCGTATATGGAACCGATGGCGCGGTGAATGACTTCCTCGACGCGCAGGGCGTCGGACCGCATCTGGAGGCGAACGCGCGCTACCGGTCGTTACTCGCTCTTTTTCGCGAGCGAATCGCTGCAACTGTCGATTTCGATCGAGTCGAGGCGCGTGAGTTCTGGCGGCACGCTGTGCGCGAGGCGCTCGCCGAGTCGAACTACGACGCGAATCCGATTATCGACGCGATGTTCGATGCGGACGGGACAGGAAGTATCGACGAAGCAAATACGATCGGCGAGCACATCGAACGCCTGGCAGAGATGGTTCGGCGCGAGTCGAATGCGAAAATGCTCGCGACGGCGGCGGTGATGCTCGCGATCAGTTTGGGATATTCGCCTGGCGAGGTGCAGCAACGAAGTGGTGATCGATGCGAGCTAACCTAACCCCTAACCCCTTCTCGTGGTGGGAAGGGGAACAATCCGCAGAAAGTCCTTTCCTAGTTCGACGCTGGGGCGGCGGGACTTGCCTGGGCGGGTGGCGGGGCGTTGGATACGCCGAGGTCGTTCAGGATTTCGGTCGCGTGGCTGGACGGATCGACGCTCGGATAGACTTTCACGATTTTGCCGTTCTCGTCGATGACGTATGTGATACGACGATCGAGGCCGAGAATTGGAATTCCGTTCGCGGCGCCGTAGGCGGTCGCGATCTTCTTGTCGGGGTCAAGCAGCAGCGGAAACGGCAGACCGTTTTTGCGGATAAAATCCTTGTGCGCCTCGGCCGAGTCGACGCTGCAACCGAGCACGACCAGGCCGGCGTTGGTGTAGCGCGAGTAGCCGTCGCGGAACGCGCACGCCTCTTTGGTGCATCCCGAGGTTTCATCCTTGGGATAAAAGTAGAGGATGACCTTCTTGCCGTGGAAGTCGGCGAGCGAGACCTGGGCTTCGTTTTCGCCGGTAACCATCTGGGTGGTGAACGGCGGCGCGATCTGTCCTTCCTTGAGCAAGTCGGCGCGCGCGAGCCGCGGGCGGATCGCGACTGCGACGACGATAACAACGATTGCGATTAGTCCGACGGTGAACATTTTCATACGAGGCGCCCCCCTTTCGGGTCTAACCGCGAGCGCGGCTGGAAAGTTCCCTCGGCAAAAATTAAATGTAGTAGAGCCAGTCGCGGTAACGCGGCTCGCGCCCGTGCAGAGTCGCCTGGAAGACCTGCTGCACCTTGGCGGTGATCGGACCGGGTTTGCCGGGGCCAATCTTGCGATCGTCGAGCTCGACGACCGGAGTAACTTCGGCGGCGGTGCCGGTCATAAAAGCCTCGTCCGCAATGTAGAATGCGTCGCGCGCGAAATATTCCTCGCGCACTTCGACCGCATTGTCGTGGAGAATCTTGATGACGGCGTCGCGAGTGATGCCCGCCAGCACCGAGGTGAGCGGCGGCGTGCGCACGATACCGTCGCGAACCACGAAGACGTTCTCGCCGCTGCCCTCGGCGACGAAGCCTTCGGTGTTGAGCAGGAGCGCCTCGTCGTAGCCGTTGCGACGGGCCTCGTAGCCGGCCAGGATCGAGTTCACGTAGTGACCGGTGGCCTTCGCCGCCGGCATCATCGAGTTGTGATGGAAGCGCACGAACGATGACGTCTTTAGGCGCACGCCTTTTTCAACGCCGTCCTGGCCGAGATAAGCGCCCCATGGCCACGCGGCGATCGAGACGCGAATCTTGTTGCCGCGCGCCGAAAGTCCCATCTCACCTTCGCCAAAGAACACCAGCGGCCGGATGTAGCATTCGGCGAACTTGTTGATGCGCACGACGTCGGCGCATGCCTTGAGCAATTCCTCCTGGCTGTACGGAACTTCCATCTCGACGATATGGCCGGAGTCGATGAGGCGGCGGATGTGCTCGCGAGCGCGGAAAATCGCGGAGCGGCCGTCGTCGCTCTTGTAGCATCGCATCCCTTCGAAGACCGCGAGGCCGTAGTGCAGGCTGTGGGTGAGGACGTGAACGGTGGCCTCGTCAAAGGGGACCATCGAGCCATCCATCCAGATTCGATCGGAGCGCAGATTGTTCGCGGGCATAGTGGAGTCAAAAGTAATCGAAGGACAGTAGTTAGTCGATGGGTGTCGAAAAACCAAACCCCTAACCCCTTCCTCGAGGGAAGGGGAACAATCGAGTTTCAGCTTGTTAGTCGCGGCGCGTCGGATCGGGCGATGGAGACGCCGCGGCGGCGCCGTTCATGTCGCCGTGCGGGACGGAGTCGTGCGCGACGCCGTGACGCGAACGGCGGCGGCGCCGTCGGCGACGACGGCGCCCGCCGGCGGGCGGTGCGTCGCCGGGATTTCCGTCGGCGCTGCTGCTTGGCGTCGGCGGATTCGAGCCGAAGCTGTCAGGGTCCGCGAGGAAGCGCATCATGCGGCTGGAATCTATCGAGTAGGTCGGCGCGGTCATCTCGAAGAACATCCGCGCGTCGGGGAAGTACGGCCGGCGCATCAGACGCCGCGTGCGGCGCGTGGGTGCCGCAAGATTCTCGAACGCCTCGAGAATCAGGCGCATCTGCTCGGTGTCGCCGCGCGCGAAGCCGCGCGCGCGGAGCGCTCCCAGCAGATCGACGCGGCGGTCATTGGCGCGCCGATGCTCGCGATAGAGGTCGAGCATCAGGGACGCGAGCACAATCGAGTGGTCTGGGACGAAACCGCTAGCGACGGCGCGGCCAAGCGCGGCCATGTTGCGGACGATCGGCTGTTCGGCGAGCGTAGTGCCGCGCGACTTCAGATGAGTGGCGAGGATTGGTATCACGTACTCGAGTAATCCCAGCTCCTCCATCAGAACGAGCGCATGAGCGGCCTCGGGCTGGCCGAGCGTCTTGTAGGTTTCCTCGACGAGGCGCGGCACGGAAGCCTTGGCGAGATCGGCGCGATGGCGCTCGATGGCGAAGCGTGTGGCAGGTTCGATCTCGAAGCCGAGCTTGGCGGCGAATCGCACCGCGCGCATCATGCGGACGGGATCCTCGCGCATCCGCAACTCAGGGTCGCCGATCGTACGGATCAATCGAGCCTCGAGGTCGTCAACTCCTCCGGGAAAATCAATCACGTGAAAAGTCTGCGGGCTGTAGAACAACGCGTTGACGGTGAAGTCGCGGCGAAACGCGTCTTCCTCGGGCGTGCCGAAAGTGTTGTCGAGACGAATGAGCGGATCCTCGGTATCGGCGACAGCTTCGGCCTGGCGCCGGAAGGTGGCGACCTCGACGTTCTGGCGGCCGAAAAAAACGTGGACCAGGCGAAAGCGCCTGCCTATCAAGCGCGAGTTGCGGAACAGGTCGCGGACCTGTTGCGGATGGGCCGAAGTGGCGACATCGAAGTCCTTGGGTTTGCGCGAGAGCATCAGATCGCGCACGCCGCCGCCGACCAGGTATGCGTCGAAACCGGCGCCTGCCAGGCGATAGAGAACCTTGAGGACGTTGGCGTCGATGTCGCGGCGCGAGATGGGGTGTTCGGCGCGTTGGAGTATGCGGGGTTCCAAATCGACAGCTTCCGTGTGCCCGAATTCGCCCCAAAGCTAGCACGATGCCGCGCGGTCTTCATCGCCCCGAATTCCGTGCCGTGAACGACTGCGGCCAACTTTGCCCCGAAAGCGGGAAAAGAGTTACGCTTAAGAGGCACCTAAGGGAGACCTCCAGATGGATAAATTTCTTACCGATCTCAAAAAGGTACGCGAAAACGCCCGCAAAAATATGGAAAAGGGCGCCGTGACCGAGGGCTACAAGGCCGATCGGCAGCAGGTGCTGAAGGTCCTCAACGACGTGCTCGCGACCGAGATTGTCTGCGTGCTGCGCTACAAGCGGCACTACTATATGGCGCAGGGCATCAGCTCCGATTCGGTCAAAGAGGAATTCCTGCAGCACGCCAACGAAGAGCAGCAGCATGCGGATTGGGTTGCGGAGCGAATCACGCAGCTCGGCGGCGAGCCCGATTTCAATCCAAAGGGAATCGCCGATCGCGCGCACTCGGAGTACGTCGAGGGCAAGACGCTGGTCGATATGATCAAGGAGGACCTGGTCGCCGAGCGGATCGCGATCCAGACCTATTCTGAGATCATTCGATGGATCGGCGACGCCGATCCCACGACCAAGATTCTGATCGAGCAGATCAACAAGGTGGAAGAGGAGCACGCCAACGACATGTTGGACCTGCTCGCCAAGATGGGCTGACGACCTCAGAATCCAGCTGTTAGAAACAGGTGCGGGCTAGATCGATTCGGCCCAGCGGCGCTCGAGGGCGGTCTCTGGCCGGCGGTTGATATGTTCGTTGAGGGCTGCGCGCGCCTCGGCCTTGCGGCCGGCCCTGATCAGCGAAACCAGGTGAGACTCGGCAAATACGCTGCGTTGCTCGTCGCTTCCGCCGCCGTACGGTGCATCGGCCAGGACTGGCTGCAGGAGCGCGCCTGCGCGATCGTAATCGCCGGCAGCGAACGCGATAGATCCGCGGGCGAGCGGCACTCCGACCTCCTTCCACACATGCGCCAGGTTGCCGGTTTGCTTTTCGGCGTGGCGTTCCATGCCGGCCAGGGCGCTCGCGACTTCGTTGGTCTCGCCCGCGCGGGTGAGCGCATACAAGTAGATGCAATTCAGGAATGGAAAAAGATTGTCGTGAGCGTTGGCGTGGATGTGCGGCGCGATCGCACGCCACTGTGCATCAACGTTTCCACCGGCCAGCTCGAGGTACCATAGCAACAGAATAGAGTCAGTGTGTTCGACGACCGCATTGGGAGACTGACCCCAAATATACTTTCGATACGCGTCGCGGACCGCGTCGAATCTCAGATCGCTCAAGTACAGCGTCGCGAGATGGAACCAGTTGTGCGCGACGGTGTAGTGACTGAACTTGTTCCACGACGGCGCATAGCCTTCCATCGCGGTTATTCCTTCGGCGATGCGCGACTGTCCCGCGAAGACATGCGCGCGACAATGTTGCGCCCACATCGTTTCGGGATCGATTGCCAAAGCGGCACGCGCAACCTCGTCGGCGCGGTCGCGATCGCCGTTAAGTTCGAGTGCGAAGGCATGCATCGCGAGCACGTGGCTCACGTCGGGGTTCGCGGCGGCCGCCTTGCGCATCAATTCGAGCTGCCGGCCCGCGAGACCGGTCTCGAAAAAGTGGAACTCGGCCAGCTTGGCCGCGATTACGTTGCGCGGCCAGCGGTCGGCGATCTGTTCGTAGAGAGCGAGCGCGCCTTCGAAATCGCCGGCGCATCCTGTTTTTACCGCGTTGATGAAAACCTGCTCGTGCTCGGTGAGATCGCCGAGTCGAGTCTCTGCGCGAGCCAGATAGGGTGTCGCCTGCTTGGCGCCGGCCGTGGTTTGAGAATAGAGAAACATGGACGCGCAGCATACCTGCAGCATCGCGCAGTCAGGATATGCATCTGCCGCGGCTTGAACCGCGGCAACGTCGGTGCCGAGCGCGATCAGTTCGTGCGCGAAGTGATCGATAGCGTGGATGGCGTCGTCGGATTCGGTGGTGACGGCGAGACCGCGGCTGTCGAATTTCATCGGGGCAAGTTCCTGCTGAAAAGCGACCGTGCCATGCCGATTCGCGGAGTGTCAATCGGGCCGACGTGACACATCGGGCGGTTTGCTTCGATCGCAGTGACGATGCTTAGAGTTTTTCTATCGCGGTTGAAATCGCGACACTCAATTCGCCAAGGAGACTTACGTGGAAGCTGCACAGAAGGACAGAGTTGCCGCGCTGCTGGCGGAGGTCCAGGTCGCGATCCTTGTGACGCAAGGCGAACAGTGGCCGACGGCGACGATGCAGGCGTTCGCGGAGACGCCGGAGCTCGATCTGTTGTTCATCATGAACGACGCCACGGAGAAGTTTCAGAATCTGCTCAAGCATCCGTACGTCTCGGTCTACCTGGACGCGCGCGAAAAGGGGAAGGTCGAGACGTTTGAGATCTCGCGCATGCTGGTCCAGGGAATCGCCAGCGAAATCGCACGTGACGGCGGTGAATGGGAACCGATGAAAGAGGTTTTTCTGAAGAAGAGTCCGTTCGAAGCGCCGTTCTTCAAGTACCCGACGCTGCGCATGATGCGAGTGCGGCCAAAGCGGCTCTCTTACGCGGGCGCAGATCGCGTCAACTTCAAGGCGGAGTTCTGAGAATTGCGGGCTCGCGTCGCGTGCTGTAAGAGGAGAGCTGGATCGAGGATGCCTTCGTGACGACCCTGGCGGACAAAATCGCACCTTATGCCGTGAAGTTCCGGCGCGACGGTTTCGTCGTGGTGCCCGACTTGCTGGACATGGGCGAACTCGAGCGTTACGGCGCCGCCGTCGATGAAGCGGTGGCGCGGCGCAAGCGCTTCGACAACCGCCAGCTCGGCGAGAAGACGCCTTACGAACAGTCGTTCATCCAATGCATCAACCTGTGGGAAGATACGCCCGCGGTTCGCCCGCTCACGTTCCATCCGATCGTGTGCGAGACGGCGGCGCGACTGCTAGGCGTCGATGCTCTTCGGCTGTGGCACGATCAGGCGCTGTACAAGGAAGCCGGCGGGCGGCTGACTGATCCGCATCAGGATCAACCGTACTGGCCGATGGTCGAGACCGACACGATCACGGCGTGGATTCCGTTCGACGGCTCGTCGCACGCGACCGGATGCATGGGCTATGTGCCGGGCTCGCACACGGTGGGGCTGAGGGTGTTCGTGAACATCTTCAAGCCGGAGGACGCGCTCGAAATCCTGAAGATGCCGGAGATCAAGGACACGCCGCCGGTGTGGGTCGAGGTGCCGCGCGGAAGTGTCGCGTTCCATCATGGACTGACGGTGCATATGGCGAAGCCGAACACCGGACCGCGGACACGGCGCGTGCATACGATGATTTTTTTCCGCGATGGATCGACGCGCAAAAATAGCTTTCCGCACGATTCGGTCGAGCGCTACCACATCAAGATCGGCGAACCGATCAACAGTCCCGTCACGCCGATCGCATGGCCACGAGCGTCAGGCGACCTGCCCGAACCGCCCGACGCGCCGATATCCGAGATATTCGCGAAGGCCGTCGAGCTCGGCTCATTTCCCGACAAGGCCGGCCGCGTCGGCCGCTAGCCGGCAAACATAATCAGCTATTTTCCAATTGATCGCGCGGCGGACGGTTCGGACTCCAAGTTGGAGGAGTGTCCGCTAGCCGTCCGCCGCACGTGAATGTGCTGCTACATCATTCCGGGCATTCCGGGATAACCTGGCATCCCGCCCCCGCCGGAAGACTTGGATTTCTTGGTCGTGACGTCGAACTTGCCGAAGATTCCCTCGGACTCCATGTTCGGTCCCGCCGTGAAATACAGGGAGGTCTTCGCCGCGTTATTGGTACCGTTGCCGAAGACGAGCGCCCACAGTCCATCAACATTCAACGGGTTGCCCTTCTCGTCCAGCGGTTGACCTTTCGAATTGCCCATCGCGTCGTACGTGTTGATCATTCCGTCGCCGAAATTTCCAATCCAGAAGGTACCGCCCAACGGGCCAAAGTTAGCCGGCGTGAGCACCATCCCCCACGGCGCGTTGAGCTTGCCACCAGTCGCGAAACGCTCCACAAACACACCGTCGGTCGAGAAGATATCGATGTAACCAGCGCCCGCCATGTGCACCGGGTCGTGCATCTTGGCGTCCTGCATCGCGTAGGTGACCCACAGATTGCTGGTGCCGAAGAGCGTAATTCCAAACGGTGCAAAGCCTGCAATCGGGTTCGGGTCGGTAAAGGTCCCAGTTAGATTCGATACCGGGTTGTAACCGGCATCGAAGACATCGATTTTGCCTGAGCGGAAGTTCGTCGCGTAAATGAACTGATGTCCTTTAAGCGTCGCGATCGCGAGGCCTTTGTACACCGCGCCGGTTGCGGCCGTGGGTATCGCGGAATTATCCACGTGGCGTACGGCTTCGCCACCGTCGGCAGGCTGCCATCCGGCGATGGTTCCATCCTCGGTGGAGAAGATGAAAAGATCGCCGGTAAAATCCTTCGCTCCGCCATTGAAAACGACGCCCGTCGGCGCTGCGGTCGCGGTGCTCATCCCCGGCGGAGGGATCTTCACGACGAAGGGCACCTTCTTTGAGACCGTCACGATCTTTCCGTTGCCGTCGTAGAGCGTCGAATCTCCGGAATTGTTGTCCGAAACCCAGAAAGGAGTCGGCCCTTGCACCAGGCCCCAGGGATTGAGCAGATTCTTGTCGCGGACTTTCGCCTTCAGCGGCTTCCCGGAATCGACCAGGTTGGTCTGCGCATAGGCGGGCGTCGTCTTCTTGGCTTCCGGCGTCGGCGCCATCGACGGCATCTGCGCCGATGCGCTCGCGGCCATCGCAAGCGTGATTATGCACGCCCCGATTAATGTTGGTGTTTTACGGCTCATTGAGATTCCTCCAATATCGAAACTCGTCGCGTAGGCTCGCCAGCATACGGATCTCGACGCCTGCGGAGTGACGTCTCCCGCCAAAACGCAAGAATCCGGTAACCGGCTCTCGTGGCTAAACCGACGGTGAACGTAGACGGTTCCCGCAGCCGCGAGAAATTTGACGCAGCTCAAAAATTTCCTTCTTGACTCTCGCGAGCCGCGAACGGAATATCAGTCGTTGACGTGAGGATTAGCCAGTAGCCGGAAAGAAGCTATAGCAGGAACTACTCAGTGAGACATGCGCGACATTAGCGCGTGTTTCACTACATACTATCCGATTTACTATTGGACGAGTAGTAAGATTGGCGATTTGCTATTTGCAGACGACGCTCTTGATTACTCGACGTCCCTCACCACCAAAGCGAACATTGCGCTCGTAGCTGACGTCGCATCGCGTGACGTTCGACGGCAATTGCCGGTAGATCTGCGCCGTGGTATTCGCATACTCGCACTGCAGCCAGTAGCCCCTGTCACTTTTGATCAGCTTCCAGGTCTGGATGACAGTGTCTTGTATCGTTCTCTCGTTGTCGGGCACGAGCGACGCCTGCTCGGCGGGCGGACCGTCGAAGATTGTGACGCCCGCAACCGCAGTCGGGTACGACGAGTATGTAACTGTCCAATCGGGGCTTGGCGCCGACGCTTTCTGCTCGACGGCAAGCGCCGGCGGACATGTCGTCTGAGCGCACGCTAGCTGCGGCACGGCAATCGCGCATGCGACCGCAACCATATTGAGAATAACTCGCTTCATCACGTACCTCCGCGGCGAAGGCGCAAGTCTAGGATGCCGCGCAAGGAAAAACGAGTACGGGGCGGAGGCGCGACGATGTTTCGCACTCCGCCCCGCAAAACGGGAAAGTTGTTTGCGGCTTTAGCGCCGCGGGCATCGCCGAGCGGGTTACCGCTCTGCCCGGGGTCTCTTATAGAAGGGCTTGGCCGGCCCTGCGATTATCACAAACGCAATAGCAAGTCCTGCCAGCAACGATACTGCTTCCATCATCATACTAATAACTCACTTCCGCGCGTGCGAACCTTGCGATCGAAACGGCGCGCGATTCGGGTCAATTGTAGTTCGCCGAGCCAAGACGAATCGTTCGAACGTGGTCCTCGACGCGCGCATCCTTTCAGGAAATTTTCAGGAACGCTCCGGGAAGCGGATCTGAGCCGTTTCGCTCGATCGGGTCCTTCCCGTGCGTGGTATGCGATACGTCTTCTTACAGGCTCACGAAGGAGAGAACGATGTAAGCCAGGGTGAGGAATGCGAACGTGACACCCGGCAGCTCGCTGAGCAAACTGTTTTGCGCGATGCGATCCGCCGCAACTGTCTCGGTCTGCTCCCGTACCTGCTGAAAGCCTGCGAGTCTCTGATTAATTGTGGTAGCAGCCATTTTCCTTGCCTCCCGTTCTAAGATCGTCAGCAGGGGTGGAGCAAGGCTGGTGCCAATGACTGAAGCCTTTATTTGATTCAACTATTTTCGATCGACGCAGTCTCTATCATTTGCGATTCGCAAAAGGGCGGTCTTTTCTCGCGAAAACTCCGCTATTTGCGGATAGTCAGTCGAAGCAGGCGCGCGACTGCGTGCAGCGCAATCGCGTCGTCGAACTTGCGGGTATTGTTACGAACGCGTTACCGACGCGCCATCTCGATCGCTCCCACAGCGTACGCAACGGCCGCCGATGACGTCAGCAAGTCGGCGCGGCTCTGGACGATCGTATAGCGCGCGTTCGCCAGGTCGCGGTCAGCAGTGAGCAACTCGACGATCGTGCTGAGGCCCTGCCGGTACGTGTCGAGGTTCGCGTCGTAAGACTCCTGCGACGCCGCCAGCAGCGCCTTGGCGTATTCATAACGGCTGAGCGCGGTCTGGAATTCGTAGTATGCACGCCACACTGAGCTTATCGTATCGACCTCGAGCGACTTGAGCTGGGCGCTGGCGGCGTCGTGATCAGCTTCCGCCTGGCGCACGTTGTTGAGGCGTTTGAACCCGGTGAAGAGGTCCCAGTTGATCGTCAATAGCGCTGCGTATTGCGGCTGGTTGTCTGTGACTGTGTGCGTGCCGTCGTACCTGTAATTCCAGGACTGCTCGCCATAGCTGCCCGAAACTCCCACGACGGGAAAAAATGCAGCCTTCGCCTGTTCGACGGCAGCGCGGCGCGCATCGAGCGTAGCGACCTGGGCCGCCAGATCGGGACGCGCGCGCACGGCGGCTTCGATCAGCTGGTCCACTTGGCCACCGAGTCCGGCGGGAATCGGGATACTGTCGAGGCTCGGCACGTCGAGTGCCGTGTTGGCAGCGACTCCCAGCGCGACAGCCATACTCGCCTGCGCTTCGCGCACCAGCAGACGCGCGCTGGCGAGATCGTACAGCGATTGCGCGACGCGCTGCCGCGAGAGCAGCAATTCGGGCTGGGTAGCTAATCCAAGATCGACGCGGCGGCTGACGGCTTCGTCGTCGGTCTTCGCGAGCTCGACGTTTTGTTCCGCTGCCTGCACAGCAGCCTTCGCGGCGCCGATCGAATAGAACGCGCGCTGCGTTGCGAACACTACGTCCTGCAGCTTGCGATTGAATGAGAAGTTCGCGGCGGCCAGCTGTTGACGCGCGACGGCCGCTCCGGCGCTGCGGCGGCCGAAGTCGAGCAACGTGTAGGTGAACTGTATCACTGGAGTTACTTGCCATTGCTTCAGGACTGCGTTTTGCCCGGGCAGCTCAAACAATTCGCGCTCGTATCCACCCGGTACCTGCGTGCTTACGACCGGGTAGTAGGGCGCGCGCGAAACCCCGTAGGCGGCGGCTGCAGCGCGAGCCTGATTCCAGGTCTGGCGGGTGTCGGGATTGTTGGTGAGCGCGATATCGATCAGCGCCGGCAGGTCGTACTGATTACCTGCGCTCGTCCCGTGCGGCTCAGGCAGCGTACTCGGCGGCCGCGACTGCGTCGGTATCACGTATTCGCTCGCCGCACCGGACCGGGGAGTCCATTGCCGATCCGCTTCCGGCGGCGCGAATTTCTCGGGATACACTTCGGGCTGCTCGGCAAAATAACTGCACCCTCCCGCGCAAATCGCGAGACCAAGTGCTGCGACGATAAGCTTCCGACCCGCGCGACGCATTTCAAAATCGATCTTCATAAGACGATCCCCACCTGCCATTAGCTGCGCTTTGGCACATTGAATCCCGCAACGTGCTTTTGCACAATCCGCCGCGTAGAATCTCTCCCGCATGCGTTTGCCCCTCGCGCCCAGAATCAGCTTCGCACCACCGATTGCGGCGACATTGCTGCTCGTCGGATGCGATCCGGTCGTCAATATCGCAGGCGCGAATTTCCCAAGCTGGCTGTTTTGCGCGATTTGCGGCGCGATTTTGACATTTGCGATTCGGCCAATCTTCGTGGTGACGCGTATCGAGGCCTACTTGTGGCCGCTGCCGATCGTTTACCTGAGCCTCGCGATCCTCCTGGCGTGCATCGTGTGGCTCGTCTTCTTCAATCGAATCTGATGAACACCGCGACCACGATTGAGACGAGTGAATCGTCGATGACCTTGCGATTCGCCGGCCATCTGCTCAGCGCCGCGATCGTGATCGCCACTATCGTCGTCGGGCTTTACGTCGCGCGCCTCTACTATATTTATCCGCGTACGGACGACGCTTACGTTCGCGCCAACTCGGTCGGGATCGCGCCGCACGTAAGCGGGCCGATAATGGAACTTCCGATCGTCGACAATCAGTACGTCAAGCAGGGTGACCTGCTGTTCGTCGTCGATCCGAGGCCGTATCAATCGGTGCTCGATTCGGCAGTCGCCAAGCTTCAATTGACGGAGCTCAATATCAAGGCGCTGGAAGACGCGATCCGTACGGCGAAATCAGATCAGGTGCGGCTCGAAGCCGACGCGGCGTACGACAAACAGTATCTCGATCGCATTCAGCCGCTATTGGCGAAACATTTCGTCACTGCCAACGACGTTTTCAACGCGCGCTCGCGCGTCAGCGCCGCCGAGGCCGCCGTCCAGGCCGCGCGCTCTGACGTTGGCAAGGCGCAAAACCAACTCGGCCAGTACGGCGACATCAATGCGCTGCGCAAAGCTGCGGAGGCCGCCGTTTACGACGCGAAACTCAACGTCGGTTACTGTTACGTCCGCGCGCCGTACAACGGCTGGGTCACCAATCTCAATATCGCGGAAGGCCAGTACGCCAACGAAGGCCGGGAGGTCGTCAGCCTGATCGACGACCGCAAATGGTACGTGATCGCGAATTTCCGCGAGACGTTCCTCTCGCATATCGAACCCGGGATGACCGCCGAGGTTTTCATCCTGGCCTATCCCAACAAGCGCTTTCGCGGCCGCGTGCAAGGCGTCGGATGGGCGCTGTATCAACAAAACGGCGCGACCGTCGAGGGCCTGCCGCAGGTCGAGACTACGCTGAACTGGGTGCGTCTCTCGCAGCGCTTCCCGGTACGCATCGTGCTGGAGGATCGCGACCCGAAGTTCCCGTTCAGGATGGGCAACACGGCGGTAGTGACGATCCAAGGCTATCGCGACCAAAATGATCGCGAGCGGGCGTCGCAATCGATACAACCTAACCCCTAACCCCTTCCCGAGCGGCAAGCGGAACCGAATTTATATGACCGAGAGCAAAGTAGTGCGCTGCACGCAACTTTGCGATTGACGCTGGGTGCAGGGGTCTCCCCTGCCCAAAGAAGCATGAAACCCACGGTGGGTTTCATTTAAATCAAGTGATTGCAATTCCATTTGACCGCGTGGCCGGACTCGGCCTTTAATGCCCGTCATGGCTGGAATTGTTTCCTACGGCTCATACGTCCCATACCGGCGACTCAAGCGCTCTGCTATCGCCGCCGTCCTCGGCACCCCAGCGGGCAAGGGCGAGCGCGCAATTGCGAGCTTCGACGAAGACAGCGTTTCGATGGCGGTAGAGGCGGCTCGCGACGCGCTGAAAGCTGCGCCGCCCGGCGACGTGCAGGCTCTTATCTTCGCCACCACGACCCCGCCATACGCGGAAAAACTCAGCGCCGCGGTTATCGGCGCTGCCGCTCAACTGCCGGCGGAAATTCGCGCGTCCGATATGACCGGATCGGTGCGCGCGGGCATGTCTGCCCTGCTGCAAGGCGCCGACGCCGTCAGCGGCGGCGCCAAGCGCGCGCTCGTCGCGATCGGCGACTGCCGGCTGGCGGCGCCCGAGGGCAAAGCAGAGCAGACCACCGGCGACGGCGCGGTCGCCTTCGTGCTCGGTTCCGAAGGCGTAATCGCCGAAATCGAGGCGAGCGCCTCGCTCACGCGCGAGTTCCTCGATACCTGGCGCGCGCAAGGCGAGCGTTTTTCGCATTCGTGGGAAGAGCGCTTCACGCTGACGCAGGCGCATTCTCCGCTGCTTGGTACCGTCATAAAGAACGTGCTCGAGAAGGCGAAAGTCGCGCCGGGCGATCTGTCGAAGATAATCCTCGACGCGCCCAACGCTCGCGCCGTCGACGAGATCGCGCGGGCGCTGAAGATCGATCCCACGAAATTTTCCGATTCGTATGCGTTGACCGTCGGGCAGACCGGCGCCGCGCATGCGGGCCTGATGCTCGCCGCGGCGCTGCCGTCCGCCAAGCCGGGTGACAGGATTCTGGTCGCGACGGTGGCCGATGGTGCAGACGCGATCCTGCTCCGCGTCACGCCCGCCAACGCCGGCTTCAAGCCGGTGCATTCCGTCGGCCGCATGATCGAGTCCAAGGGCGACGTGTCGTATGCCAACTATCTGAAGTGGCGCGAGATTCTGCCGACCGAGCCGCCGCGCCGACCTGATCCTGATCGGCCTGCGGGACCGCCGATGATGCGCTCGGAGAAGTGGAAGTTCGGTTTTATCGGCTCGCGATGCACCAATTGCGGGACTCCGCAGCTTCCGCCGCAGCTGGTCTGCGTGAAATGCCATGAGCGCGGGTTCATGGAGCCGTACCAATTCGCGGACCGCACCGCGAAAATCGCCACGTATGCAATCGATCGGCTCGCCTATTCTCTTAATCCGCCGACTGTTAACGTCGTATTAGACTTCGACGGCGGCGGACGTTTCCTGGCCGAGATGACCGATTGCGAGCCCGACAAGGTCGCGATTGGCGACGAAGTCGAAATGACGTTTCGCCGGCTCTTTACCGCCGACGGCGTCAACAACTATTTTTGGAAAGCGCGCCCCAGGCGTTAACGCCGAGGAGAAAATCGATGGCAAGCAGAGGAATCAAGGACCGCGTCGCGATCATCGGGATGGGATGCACCAAGTTCGGTGAGCATTGGGACAAGGGGCCCGAAGACCTGCTCGTCGATGCGGCCTACCAGGCCTATGAATCGGCTGGCCTTGAGCCCAACGATGTCGACGCCTACTGGCTCGGCACGATGGGTTCGGGAGTCTCGGGCCTGACGCTGTCCGAGCCGCTCAAGATTCAGTACAAGCCCGTGACTCGCGTCGAGAACATGTGCGCGACGGGATCCGAGGCGCTGCGGCAGGCCTGCTATGCGGTAGCGTCGGGCGCATTCGACGTCGCGATGGCTATCGGCGTCGAGAAGCTCAAGGACTCGGGCTACTCGGGCCTGGTGATGAACGCGCCGCCGAACGACGGTACCGAGGGCAGCATGACGGCGCCTGCGTCGTTCTCGCTGCTGGCGCCCGCCTACTTCAAGAAGTACGGACTCGACCCCGACAAGGGCAAGGACGTGCTCACGCGCATCGCGTGGAAGAATCACAAGAACGGCGCGAAAAATCCCAAGGCGCAGTTCCAGAAGGAAGTGTCGCTCGAAGCCATCAAGAACTCGCCCAAGATTGCCGACCCGCTCGGAATCATGGACTGCTCAGGCGTGTCGGACGGCTCGGCGGCGGCGATTGTCGTCCGCGCCGAGGACGCGCACAAGTACTGCAAGAATCCCATCTACATCAAGGCGCTGTCGTTCATCGCGGGGCCCGCGGAAGGGCCGCTGTCGCAGGATTACGATTTCACGACATTCCGCGAAGTCGTCGCGACCGCCAAAGACGCATACGCGCAGGCGGGCATCACCAATCCTCGCGAACAGATCAGCATGGCCGAGGTTCACGACTGCTTCACGCCGACCGAGCTGGTGCTCTACGAGGATCTCGGCTTCAGCCCGCGCGGGACCGCGTGGCAGGACGTGATGGATGGATTCTTCGACCTCGAAGGCAAGCTGCCGGTGAATCCGGACGGCGGCCTCAAGTCGTTCGGGCATCCGATCGGCGCGTCGGGCCTGCGCATGATGTACGAGATGTGGCTGCAGATGCGCGGCGAGGCGGGCCCGCGTCAAATCAAGAATCCGAAAGTAGGATTGACGCACAACCTGGGCGGCGCGCCCGGCCGATGCGTCAGCTTCGTATCGGTAGTCGGCAGCCAGGTCGGTTGATCCCTCGCCCGTTACTTCACGGGAGAGGTTAGGTGAGGGTTCTGGGCCATATCCGAACGGCCGGCATTGTAAGATGCCGGCCGTCTTTCTTTTGCGACCAAAATGCAGGACGTAACCCGACTACTGAAACGAATAGCCATCGCAGCAGTGGCCTTACTCATCATCTGGTACATCGGCGACTACCTCTCGCTGAAGCTAAGGCGCGAGCCGTTGAGCAGCATCCAAATCACCAAGTTCTACGCAGTGCCCCAGAAGGACGGCAAAACCTCCTACGAACCAGGTGAGCAGGAAACCCAAACCTGCGTCAATTCGATGTTCCCGCACATGGGCTACAACCCATGCTGGTACGTAAAGAGTCACAAAACCCAGCAGGTAAATTTGTGACGTCGCGCTTCCGCGATCCCATTCTGGTGTCGAGAGTAAGGATCAAAGTGATGGGCCTGATCCAGGGCGCGCTTCGCGCGCATTACCTCGCCCGTTATTTTACGGGAGAGGAGGCCGGACGCATCGCGGCCGGTAGGTGAGGGTTCTGGGCGCATAAGAAAGTCCGGCGTCGTCACTTTTTGTGTTGTTTGTTTTCGTTTTTTGTATTCGACGACATCAGCAAAGGATCGCTGCGCGATTTCAGAACCGCGCGCAGTTCTACTTCCTTGTCTCCAGCCCCATGCGGCGCGCGATTATCACCTTCATGATTTCGTTCGTGCCTGCATAAATCGACTGCACCGCCGCGTCTGCGTAGTCGGTCGAGACCGGATACTCCATCATGAAGCCGTAGCCGCCGTGTAGTTGCAGGCATTGGCTGGTCAGGCGCTTCTGCAGGTCTGTCGTCCACCACTTTGCCATGCTCACTTCCGCGACGATCTCGTCACCGCGCACATGCGCGACCAGCAGCTTGTCGACGAAGGCTTGTCCGATTTCCACTTCGCTCATCATCTCGGCGAGCTTGAACTGGGTGTTTTGAAATTCCGCGATCGGCTGCCCGAATGCGCGGCGATTCTTGCAGTAGGCTATCGTGTCCTCGAGCGTGCGGCGGCAACTCGCCATCGAGGCGACCCCGATGCACAGCCGCTCCTGCTGCAGCTTCTCCATCAGCATCTTGAAGCCCGTCCCTTCCATCCCGAGCAGGTTTCCGGCCGGGACGCGGCAATCCTCGAAGAACAACTCGCTGGTGTCCTGGCCGCGCAGCCCGAGCTTGTCGAGCTTGCGCCCGCGAACGAAGCCGGGAGCGGTCGCATCGACGAGCATCAAGCTGACACCCTTGTGCGGAGGATTTGCCTTCGAATCGGTCTTGCAGACGACGATTACGAGGTCGGCAATCTGCCCGTTGGAAATAAAAGTCTTCGAACCGTTGATCACGTAATGGTCGCCGTCGCGGCGCGCCGTCGTCTGTACGGCGGCGAGATCGGAGCCGGTGCCCGGCTCGGTCATCGCGATCGCGAGGATTATCTCGCCGCTGATCGCACCCGGCAGGTACCGGCGCTTCTGCTCTTCATTGCCAAAGCTCGTGATGTAAGGCATGCAGATGTCCGAGTGCAGCGACATCATGAGGCCGTGCGCGCGCACGCGCGACAGCTCTTCCATCACGATGGCGTCGTAGATGAAATCCACGCCGCCGCCGCCGTATTCGGTCGGCGCGTTGGCGCCGACGAAGCCGGCTTGGCCCATTTTGCGCCAACTCGCACGATCGCTCATCCCGGCGCGATTCCATTCGGGCACCTTCGGCTCGATCTCGGTGTCGACGAAGCGGCGCACCTGCGCGCGGAACATCTCGTGCTCTTCGGTAAAAATATCTCGTCGCATCATTCAGGCATCTTCGTTTTGGCGCGTAATCCGATCAAGCCCGGCAGATCAAGCTGCGGGAGGTCGTCAGTGATTTCGAACCACGGCGACTTTACCTCGATGAAAATGTGCTTGTCCGGTTTCATTCCGGGGTCGTCGTCGAGCAGACCGGCTGGAATCTCGAGCAACCCCGATCGCCAGCGAGTCCTCTCGGATGCGGGGGCCGGATTCGGCACCGGCGAGCCGCATCGGCTGCAGAACGAAGCGCGATAGGCGGGGGGTTCGCGCAATATCGGCGCCTCGTAGCTGGTGATCAGCTCCCTGCCCTCGACCAGGCGGAAGTCCTCGACGCGCACGTAGAGTCCGGAGAAGAATGCCGAGCCGGTAACTTTACGGCATCGCGTGCAATGGCACAGCTCGAATGGGCCGGCCGGTTTGGTAAATTCAAAGCGGACCGCGCCGCAGAGACAGCTTCCATGAATCATGTGATTTCACCGTCCGTACGGGGAGCTCTGAATCCTGAGTCGCGCGCGAAAATTATCTGCGCGCTTCACAAGGACCCTCACCTTTATCCTCTCCCTCGCAGCGAGAGGAAATAGAGAAAGTCCCTGCCATTCGGCATGGACGATCGCCGCTTTGCAATTTTACTAAACGATTGGTATGTGATTGGAGTCTTTATCGAATCTTAACCACGCGGGTTGCGGTATGTCCTCAACGAACGACTGAAAGCCCGGCCTGATGGAGGATCCCCGAATGAAAGTTGGTGGCGCAGTTATTTTTCAGAATCCGCACAATGTTCGCTCGGACCGCGACGTTTATGTCGAAGATCTGCGGATCGGAGACCTCTACGAACCGCTCGGATTCGATTCTATCTGGAGCGTCGAGCATCACTTCGACGACTACACGATGTGCCCCGACGTGCTGCAATTCCTGACCTACTTCGCCGGCCGCACCAAGACCATTCAGCTTGGCTCGATGGTTGTCGTGATGCCGTGGCATGACCCGATGCGCGTGGCCGAGCAGGTTTCGGTGGTCGATCACATGTCGAACGGGCGCATGATTCTAGGATTGGGACGCGGGCTTGCGCGAATCGAGTTCGAAGGCTTCCGCGTGCCGCTCGGCGAATCACGCGAGCGCTTTATCGAATCGGCGGAGATGCTGCTCGAGGGACTCGAGAAGGGCTACTGCGAGTACGACGGCAAGTATATCAAACAGCCGCGCCGCGATATCCGGCCCAAGCCGTTCAAGTCGTTCAAGGGACGCACGTACGCGGCCGCGGTTTCGCCGGAGTCGTCGCGAATCATGGCGAAGCTCGGCATCGGCATCCTGATAATTCCGCAGAAGCCGTGGGAGGCTGTCGCGCAGGAACTCGGCGAATACTGCACCGTCTACAAGCAGGTGAACGGCGGAGAGCCGCTGCCGACGATCGCGGCCGGCTGGACGTTCTGCGACAAGAGCGCCGATCGCGCGCGTGAGATGGCGGTCAAATATATCGGCGGCTACTGGGACACCGCGCTGCGGCATTACGAGATGGCGAGCGAGCATTTCGGCAAGGCCAAGGGCTACGAATACTACGAGCAGATGGCGAAGAATCTGAAGGGCAACACCAGCGCATCGATCGAGTACTTCCTGAGCCTGCAGGTGTGGGGCACGCCCGAGATGTGCTTCAACAAGATCGACGAAATCCGGCAGAAGGTCGGCGCCGACCATTACACCGGCGTGTTCAGCTATGCGGGGATGCCGATCGAGGACGCCGAGAAGAGCCTGCGGCTATTCGCCGCCGAGGTGATGCCCGAGCTGAAGAAGCTCAACGGAGTGAAGGCCGAAGCGGCCTGATCGCAGCGTCAGAACGAATCGAACATCGAGGGCAGTCGGGAAAACCGGCTGCCCTTTGATTTTGTGCTTAGGAACCTAACCCCTAACCCCTTTTTTTCGGGCCCGCGCGGGAAGGGGAACCGGATTATTGAGAGTAACCCTTTCCCTCGAGGGAAGGGGAACAATCGCACGAGGAAGTTATTTGCCGAGGAATTTGCCGGGGCGGCGTTCGGCTACTGCTTTTACGCCTTCGTGATGATCCTCGGTGCGGAAAAGCCAGGATTGCTCCTTGAATTCGTGATCGGTCTGGGCTTTGACGGCGTCGGCGAGGCCCTGGCGCATCGTGGCTCGGGTCGATAACAGTGCGAGCGGGGCGCCCTCCGCAATTTCCTCTGCGAGCGACAGCGCGGCGTCACGCAGGTCCTCGGAGTCCACGAGTTGATCGCACAGTCCCCACTCCAGCGCTTCTTTACCTTCGATGCGGCGCCCCGTTAGGAACATCAGGCTGGCTTTTTGCACACCGATCAAGCGCGGGAGTGTGTAGGTCAGGCCGAAGCCGGGGTGGATGCCAATCTTGACGAAGTTCGCGGCGAAACGGGCCTCGGGAGTTGCGACACGGAAGTCGGCGACAAGCGCGAGTCCGAGTCCTCCGCCGATTGCGGGGCCTTGAACCGCCCCAATGACCGGTTTTTTGCATCGAAACAATCGCACACCCTCGATGTACAGCGGATTCTCGCCAGGGCGCGCTGGCGCCTCGCCGCTTTGCGCATCGCGATTGGCGAAGTTGGCGCCCGCGCAGAATGACTTGCCGTCCGAGCAGAGCATCAGCGCGCGGCATTCGGGCTGATTGTCGAGCGCCTCGAACGCATCGGCCAGATCGTGAATGAGATTGAAATCGAAAAAATTATGCGGTGGCCGGTGAATCTCGAGGGTCGCTACATTGCCGTCGAGCGCTACCGATACGTCGCCATACTTTGGTTCCAACATCAGATGCTCCTTATCGCTAGTGCTCTGGTTCAGCGTGGGTGGTTTGGTAGCCGTGGTTTGGAATCAATGCGACCAAGAGCACTACCTGAGTTTCAATGGTTCGATCAATCTGGCGCTGGATTCCGGGGTCGGATCGCCATCATATTCCGGTAGCGCGCCGATCTCGCGGAGATTCAGCCAATTCGCTTTCTTGCCGACCCAGATGTGATCTGCCGCGCGCGCGGGAACGGCGCCGTCAACCAGTCCCGTAGGTATTGCTACAACAGGATTTCCGGCAAAGACCGCTGGCACCGGTGAGCCGCAGGTTTTGCAGAACGACCTGCGATAGGCGGGAGGCTCGCGAAGGATCGGTGCGTCAAAGAATGCGATGAGTTCCTCGCCTTGCAGCCAGCGAAACTTCTCCGCGCGCACGCGGAATTCAGCCGCAAACGGGGAGCCGGTCGCGCGTTGGCATCGCGAACAATGGCAGATCTCGATATCCGTGATCGGACGGTCGAACTCGAAGGCGACGCTTCCGCAGAAGCAATGTCCAGTCATCGTGATTTCCTCCCGGCGCGCGAAAGGTTTCCCGAGAGCCTATCCGCCTATAGCCTGAACGCGGGCAAGCTGCTACAAGGTTATAGTTCGAACGTCACAGGAAGGCACGCATCAGGATGAATCCGAACATCGAAAGGACCCGGGGAAACTCCCGTGGTGGTGTGTCTGCGACGTTCGGTCATCATTGACTCGATAGCATAATAAGAACGTGTAAGACGGCCACGGGTGCAAACACTCCGTGGCCGTTTTGTTTTTTCCGGACGACAACGCGCAACGCGTTAAAGGCAGGCAATTCGATGCTGGTAGAAGTGGAAAATCTGACCAAGACATTCGGCGAGTTTCGCGCCGTCGACAACGTGAGCTTCGGGATCGAGCGCGGCGAGATCGTCGGGATGCTCGGTCCGAACGGCGCCGGCAAGACGACGACGATTCACATGATCCTCGGGCTGATCACGCCGACGTCCGGGCGCATCAGCATTTTCGGGAAGTCGATCGCGACCCATCGCGAGGAAATCCTCGAGCACGTGAACTTCACCTCGCCGTATGCGCAGTTTCCATTCCGGCTGACGGTGCTCGAGAATCTGATGGTGTTCGCGCGCATCTACAACCTGAAGAAGCCGCGCGAGCGAATCGAAGAACAGCTCGAACGGTTCGGAATCACCAGGCTGCGCGACAAGGCCATCTCCGGGCTCTCGTCGGGTGAGAATACTCGCGTCGGGCTGTGCAAGGCGTTCATGAACGATCCGAAGTTGCTGCTGCTCGACGAGCCGACGGCGTACCTCGATCCTGAGATTGCGTGGCAGGTGAAGAACACGCTGCTCGAGGCTCAGCGCGAAAAAGGGACGACGATTTTATACACCTCGCACAACATGGACGAGGTCGAGCGGATGTGTAAGCGGATTATTTTTCTGCACCATGGACAAGTGATCGCGGCGGGCAGTCCGATCGAAATCACGCAGGCGATCCTGGAAGAGGAACGCGAGGAGCCCGCGCTGGAAGAAGTCTTCATGCGCGTGGTCAAAGGCAAGGCAGCATGAAGCTACATCGAGTCAACGCCGTGATCGTACGGCATGTATATGAAGCGCGGCGCAACTTCGATCGCGTCATCGATACCATCTGGTGGCCGGTGCTCGACATCGTAATGTGGGGCTTTTTCTCGATTTACCTGACGCATGGGAAAGGACTGGCGCCCAACATCGTGAGTTTGATGCTCGGGGCCGCAATTCTTTGGACCATGTTTTACTCGTTTCAGCGCGACATGGCGGTCGCATTCATCGACGATTTGTGGTGCCGCAACCTCATCAACTTGTTCTCGACGCCCTTGATGCTGTCGGAATACATCGCCGGCATTGTCGCAGTGTGCGTGCTGAAGGTGATGGTCGGACTATTGGCGGCGTCGGCGATCGCGTGGGCGGCGTACTCGTTCGACATTCTACCGTGGCTGCCGAAGTTCATTCCTTACATTGCGAACCTGTTGTTCTTTGCGCTCGCGCTGGGAATCGCAATCACGGGAATGATCTTTCGCTACTCGACGAAAATCCAGGCGCTGGCGTGGAGCTTTGCGGGGCTGTTGATGCCGGTGTCGTGCATATTCTATCCGATATCGTCGCTGCCGAACTGGCTGCAGGATATCGCCTGGATGATGCCGACGGCGCATTCGTTCGAGGGGATGCGACAGGTTCTGGCCGGCAAAGGATTCTCGCCGCTGCATTTCTGGTGGGGCGCAGGACTAAACGTAGTGTACTTCGGGGCGGCGATAGTATTCTTCCGCTGGATCTTCGAGAAGGCGCGCAGCCGGGGTTTGTTGGTCAAGCAGGATTAGATCGGCCTTCTAGGGCGACCTGCGTTTCATTTTGTTGAGGTTTGCATTGGAAGGCACGATGCATTTTGAAATGTCGCACGACTAGGGATGCAAAAAGCCCTGCTGGATCCGCGTTTCCTGCATTGGCACGCGCGGTGCTGATAGAGCCTCTGGAAGAGAAAGACGGAGGCTATCAGCTCGATGAAACAGGCTCTGACAGCGGCATCGATGCATCATATATTTGCGATAAAAGTGCTCGACCGACTCCCCGGGCTGTTCGGGGCGAGGCGATACCTGTATCACTGCGCGCGCTGCAAATGGTCGTTCATCGTCAACGACGGTCGCCGTGGTGTGCTAACTCCGATTGACGACCATGGCGAACCGCTGCCGCATGACGAGGCCGTCGCGCGGGCCGCAACATTTGCGCTTGGCCCATGCCCTGCGATGCACAAGCTGGCGGAGGCGCACTTGCACTTGGGCGCCTCGAACGGAAACGCAGGCTGGTCACCGGGGGAACGCTCTGGTAGCTGAAAGTCCGTCCGCGATAAACACGCTGCGCTGAACTCAATTAGGTCTGGAAACTATTATGTGGGATTTGATTTCAATTCTCGCTAGCATCGCATTCTTTGCGGTTGCAATCGCTTACGTTCGGGGGTGCGACGAGCTATGAGCCCGATTGAAACGGTTCTTGGAGGGGTGTGCGCTGTCTTGCTAGGCGCTTACTTGATTTACACAATGCTGCGCCCTGAACGATTCTAGGTTCGGTAGTCGGAACATACCTGCATGCTATCCAATTCGATTATTCAGCTCGTCGTGTTCTCCCTGCTGGTGACCGCGATCAGCGTTCCGCTGGGCCTGTACATGGCGCGAGTGTTCTCGCATGAGCGCACTTTCCTGGACCCGGTGCTCTCGCCAATCGAGCGGTTGATTTACAGGATGTGCGGGATAAACCCGAGCGTCGAGATGGGTTGGGCGGGATACACGATATCGATGCTCGCCTTCAGCCTGATCTCGATGATCTTCCTGTATGCGCTGCAGCGGCTCCAGTACTATCTGCCGCTGAATCCGCAGGGACTCGCCGGCGTGCCGCCGGGACTGGCCTTCAACACGGCCGCAAGCTTCACGACCAACACCAACTGGCAGGCATACTCGGGCGAACAGACGCTGAGTTACCTGACGCAGATGGTCGGGCTGACGTCGCACAACTTTCTCTCGGCGGCGGCTGGAATCGCGATGGCGGCGGCCGTGATTCGCGGGTTTGCGCGGCGCAGCGCAAAGACGATCGGAAACTTCTGGGTCGATCTCACGCGTACGACATTGTGGGTGTTGCTGCCGCTCTCGGTCATCTTCTCGCTGTTTCTGGTTTGGCAGGGCGTGCCGGACAACTTCAGTCCGTATGTAAATGCGAAGACGCTCGAGGGCGCTCCGCAAACGATCGCCGAAGGACCGGTGGCATCGCAGGAGATAATCAAGGAGCTCGGCACCAACGGCGGCGGCTTCATGAACGCCAATTCGGCGCATCCGTACGAGAATCCGACACCGCTGACCAACCTGCTCGAGATGCTCGCGATCTTCTCGATCGGCGCAGCCCTGACCCACACCTTCGGCAAGATGGTCGGCGACCGCCGCCAGGGTTGGGCGATATTCGCCGTGATGGCGATTCTGTTTTTCGCCGGCGCGGCCCCAGCCATCTGGGCTGAGCAGCACGGCAATAAGCAGTTCGCCATGATGGGGCTCAATCAACACGCCTCGGCGACGCAAAGCGGCGGCAACATGGAAGGCAAGGAAATCCGCTTCGGGATCGTCGAGTCCGCGCTCTGGGCGACCGTTACCACGGACACCTCGTGCGGCGCCGTCAACTCTATGCACGACAGCTACACGCCGCTTGGCGGGCTGGTACCGATGGTCGATATGCAGCTGGGCGAGGTGATTTTCGGCGGGGTTGGCTCTGGCCTCTACGGAATCATCGTGATGGCCGTACTGGCGGTCTTTATCGCCGGCCTGATGGTGGGCCGCACCCCCGAGTATCTCGGCAAGAAAATCGAAGCGCGGGAAATGAAGCTCGCGATGCTCTACGTACTGATCTTCCCCACGGTCATATTGATCCCCAGTGCGATCGGCGTGGTGATACCGGCCGGCGTATCGAGCATGTCCAATCCCGGCCCGCATGGCTTGTCGCAGGTGCTCTATGCCTTCACCGAGGCGAGTGCAAACAACGGTTCGGCATTCGCGGGCCTCAACGCCAACGTGCCGTTCTACAACATAACGATGGCCTTCGTAATGCTGCTGGGGCGATTCATGATGGCGATACCTGCATTGGCGATTGCCGGATCGGTCGCTGCGAAGAAAACCACTGCCGCCAGCGCCGGGACTTTCCCGACCGACGGCGTCCCATTCGTATTACTGCTGATTGGCGTAATCGTGATCGTTGGCGCGCTGACCTTCTTCTGCGCCGATGCGCTCGGACCGATCGTCGAGCAGCTGCTGATGATGGCCGGGAAACTCTTCTAGGTCTGGTGTTTCAATCATGAGTGATCGAAAGGCTCCCCAACTCTGGAACCGCGAAATCGTCTCCCGTGCGGCGATCGACTCGTTCGTCAAGCTCGACCCGCGCCTGATGATCAAGAATCCCGTAATGTTCGTCGTCGAAGTCACCAGCGTGCTCGTGATGTTCACCTTGCTTCGCGACTTCCTGGCTCATCGGATGGCGCTGGCCGGATTCGAATTTCAAATCGCGCTCTGGCTGTGGTTCACCGTCGTGTTCGCGAATTTCGCCGAGGCGATGGCGGAGGGTCGCGGCAAGGCCCAGGCCGATAACCTGCGCAAGACCCGCACCGAAACCCAGGCAAAATTGATCGTCCCGGGCGGCGAAACGAAACTGGTACCGGCCGCGCAGCTCCGGCGCGACGACGTTGTAATGGTCGCCGCCGGCGACGTCATTCCGGGCGACGGGGAAGTTATCGAAGGCATCGCTGCGGTCAACGAGGCCGCAATCACGGGAGAATCCGCACCGGTGATTCGCGAGAGCGGCGGCGATCGCAGCGGAGTAACAGGCGGGACCACCGTTATCTCCGACTGGATCAAGGTGAAGATCACAGCCAACCCCGGCGAGACCTTCCTCGACCGGATGATCGCGCTGGTCGAAGGCGCGCAGCGTCAGAAAACACCCAACGAAATCGCACTCAGCATCCTGTTGTCGGGTCTTACGATCGTCTTCCTGCTCGTTGTCGTTACGCTCTATCCGTTCGGCTTGTATGGCGGTACGCGGTTGGCGCTGCCCGTGCTCGTTGCGCTGCTGGTATGCCTGATTCCTACGACCATCGGCGGACTGCTCTCGGCGATCGGAATCGCCGGAATGGACCGGCTCGTGCAGCACAACGTGCTCGCGATGTCGGGCCGGTCGGTCGAAGCCGCCGGCGACGTCGATACACTGCTGCTCGACAAGACCGGAACTATCACGCTCGGAAACCGGATGGCGGCGGAGTTCATCCCGGTGGAGGGCGTGGAAATGCGCGAGCTGGCCGAGGCCGCACAGTTCGCATCGCTGGCCGATGAGACTCCCGAAGGACGCTCGATTGTCGTGCTGGCCAAGCGCGAACACAACTTGCGCGCCCGTGAACTCGGCGACGGCGACGATGGCGCCACGTTCATACCGTTTTCCGCGCAGACCAGGATGAGCGGCGTCGACGTCGGTGGACGGCGAATCCGCAAGGGCGCCGCCGACCAGGTCGCGAATTTCGTCCGCGAAAATCACGGCACGCCGCCGCCTGACCTGAAAGGAATCGTCGAGCGAATCGCGCGCGGCGGTGGAACTCCGCTGGTGGTCGCGACCGACGCCAGGGCGCTCGGCGTGATTTTTCTTAAGGACGTGGTCAAGGAAGGAATTCACGAGCGCTTCGAGCGGCTCCGCGCGATGGGTCTGCGCACGGTCATGATTACCGGCGACAACCCGCTGACTGCCGCCGCGATCGCCAAGGAATCGGGCGTCGACGACTTCCTGGCCGAGGCGACTCCGGAAACCAAGCTGCGACTGATTCGCGAGGAACAGAACCAGGGCAAGCTGGTCGCGATGATCGGCGACGGCACCAACGACGCACCGGCGCTGGCGCAGGCCGACGTCGGGATCGCGATGAATGCGGGCACCCAGGCGGCGCGCGAAGCCGGCAACATGATCGACCTCGACTCGAATCCGACCAAGGTGATGGAGGTCGTCGAGATCGGCAAGCAACTCCTGATGACGCGCGGCGCGTTGACGACCTTCTCGATTGCCAACGACGTCGCCAAGTACTTCGCGATCATCCCGGCGCTGTTTATCGTCGAATATCCCGAACTCCAGCGGCTCAACGTGATGCATCTGGCGACGCCGCAGAGCGCTATTCTATCGGCGGTTATCTTCAATGCGCTGATCATCATCGCGCTGATCCCGCTGGCGTTGCGCGGCGTGCAATACCGTCCGGTCGGTGCGGCCGCCATTCTAACCCGAAATCTTTTTATCTATGGCGTCGGCGGCGTGATTATTCCGTTCATCGGCATCAAGGCCATCGACATCATGATCGCGGCGCTTCATCTCGCCTGAGGTTTTTTCAGTGAAAACGTTCACAACTGCTCTCATAGCTACCGCGGTGCTCACCGTGCTCACCGGCATCGTCTATCCGCTGGCGATATGGGGACTCGCGCAGACAATTTTCCCCGCCCAGGCGAACGGCAGCCTGGTGGTCAAGGGCAACAATGTCGTCGGCTCGGCCATCATCGGGCAGAATTTTTCGTCGCCCCGCTATTTTCAACCCCGGCCATCCGCCGCCGGTGACAAGGGCTACGCCGCCGACAACTCGAGCGGCTCGAATCTCGGACCGACCAACAAGGCGCTTATCGATGCGGTCAAGCTGCGGCTGAAAAACTTTGTCGAGAGCAATCCTGGCACCGATCCGCACCAGGTGCCGGTGGACATGGTCACGGCTTCAGGCAGCGGCCTCGATCCCGAGATTAGTCCCGCCGCCGCCGAGCTGCAGGCCGCACGTGTTGCCCACGCGCGCGGCATAAGCGAAGATCAGGTCCGGCAGTTGATTGCCGAAAACACCCGGCATCGATCGGTGGGAATATTCGGGGAGCCTGGCGTGAACGTTCTGCTGCTGAACCTGGCCCTCGATCGCGCCGCGAGAAGTCATGGCGGAACAACTCCCGGGACTTGAATGAGCGATGACAAGCGACTCGAGCCCGAAGCATTTCTCGATCTTGTGCCCCAGCCTCAACGGGGACGTCTCAAGGTCTACATAGGCGCCGCCGCGGGCGTAGGAAAAACATACAGGATGCTCGACGAAGCGCATCAGCTCCGCGATCGGGGGGTGGATGTCGTGCTTGGCTTCATTGAAACGCACCATCGCCGCGAGACCGAGGAGAGAATCGGTAACCTGGAGATCGTTCCGCGCCGCAAGCTCACGTACCGCGATGTCACCTTGGATGAGATGGACGTCGATGCAATCATTGCGCGCAAGCCCGACGTCGTAATCGTCGATGAGCTCGCGCATACTAACGCTCCCGGCTCCCGCCACGAAAAGCGCTACCAGGATGTTGAGGAGATCGTCGGCACCGGCATTAACGTGATCACTGCCATCAATATCCAGCACGTCGAAAGCCTGAACGCGATGATGCGGCGCGTCACCGGCATCGACGTGCGCGAGACAGTGCCCGATTCGTTCCTCGCGCGCGCCGATCAAATCGTTAACATCGATTTGCCCGTGGAAGCGCTGCGCGAACGCCTGCGCGAGGGAAAGATTTACCCGCCGCAGCAGATCGAAAACGCGCTCAAGAACTTTTTCAAGCCGAGCAATCTCGACGCCTTGCGTGAACTGGCGCTGCGCGAGGTCGCGCGCAGCCTGGATCGCCAGCGGCTGGACCGCGAATCGATCAAGCGCGAGGGCGGCCGCCGCGCGAACGTGATCGATCGCATCATGGTTGGAATCTCGTCCAATGCGTCCGACACCGGTCAGCTGCTGCGCAAGGCTTCACGCATCGCAGGACAGCTCAACGCCGAATGGTTCGCGGTGCACATCGAGACGCCCGCCGAATCGGTGAAAAATATCGGTACCAGCGATTTCGTCGCACTGCTCAACAACATCAATGTAGCCAGCGACCTCGGCGCCGAAACCGTGTGGCTGAAATCCGACGACGTGGTCAAGGCGTTAATCGATTTCGCGCACGACAAAGGCGTGACCAAGGTGATTGTCGGCCGGACCCATCAGCCGCGATGGCGGCGGTGGTTCAAGGGCGACGTGGTGGCGCGGCTGGTGACGGACGCTAGAGACCTCGACGTGGAGATCGTCGCGACCGACGAGCGGGAGGAAGAGCGATGAACGCGCCGTCGCTGCAACGCCAAATCCGCAACGGCACTTTGCTGATGCTCGCGTTGGTAGTTCTGCTGGGACTCTACACCTTGCCGCGCGTCTATGCGCTTGGAAGCGCAATCCGCGAGACCCTCTATCGCAACTACATCAGCATCGAGGCCGCACAGAACATGCACGCCGCGCTCACGACGCTTCAGGTTGCCGAGCACGACGGCAAGGGCAAAGACGTCCTGCCCAGCGCACGACACAACTTTTTGCAGTGGCTCGACGTAGAGAATCACGACTTTACTGAAGTTGGCGAGCCAGAACTTGCCGGCGATATCTCGAAGCGCGCCAACAAATTGTTCGCCGAGATCGCCACCGCGCCGCCCGGCACGCTTCACGATCGCGAATTCGCCGAGTTGCACGGCCGCCTCGACGATCTGATCGCGATGAACAAAGCGGCGATGTTCCGCGCGGACAGCCGCTCCGTAAAACTGGGCCGGCATCTCGCGTACGAATTCGCCGGCGGCCTCGCGCTCGTGCTGCTGGTCGGCGTCGCCGTGTCGTGGGGTCTCGGCTGGCGGCTCTCAAAGCCGCTGACGGAACTCGCCGAGCGCTTACGTGGAATCAGCCAGCGCAAGTCGCAGGTAAGGCTCGGCCCCCAGCCGCTGGCTGAGCTCGAGGCGGTCGCGCGCGAATTCAACCAGATGGCCGAGCGACTCGAGCAATACGACAAGCTCAACGTCGAGCGCCTGGTTTACGAAAAGAGCAAGACCGAGGCGATCATCGAGAGCCTCGAGGATGGCGTCGTGCTGATCGACAGCGATGGAATCGTCGCGCACATAAATGAGATTGCGTCGCTGATCCTCGGCGTCGATCTGCAGGACGCACTGGGCAGTCCGTTCGACGACCTCAGCAGCAACCATCCTCATTATCTGCGCGTTCGCGATGCGCTGCGGACCCTTCAGCGGGCCGGCCCGGACGGCCATCGCACTGAGATCGATCTTCACGTTCGCGGACGCGATCATTCTTACGTGCTGAAGCCGGTTCCGTTGCATCATACGGTCGGCAAGTCGCTCGGCACGCTGCTGATTCTGCAGGACGTGACCTACATCCGCGATCAGGATCGCGCGCGCACCAACCTGGTCGCAACCTTGTCGCACGAACTCAGGACTCCGCTCACGTCGCTCGCGCTGTCGGCCGAGCTGCTGAGCCGCGACGTTCAGGAATCAAGTCCGAAGAGCGGCGAGCTGCTGCAGGTGATCCTTGAAGAATGCACGCGGATGCGCCAGCTCACGGACAACCTGCTCAACCTAGCGCGCGGCGAGATTTCCGCGATCGCCGTCCAGCAAAAGCGCATCGATCTTGCCAAGCTGACGGCCGACGTGACCCGGCGCTTCGCAATCCAGGCGCGCGAGAAGCACGTCGAGATCGAGGAGCACATCGAATCGGTGCCGGAGATTATCGGCGATCCGGTCAAGCTTTCGTGGGTGATTTCCAACTTGCTCGGCAACGCGCTGCGCTATACTCCCGCGGGTGGAACGATCAAAGTCTCGGCGCTCGGCACCGAGCAGGCGACGCGGCTGGAAGTCAGCGACTCGGGCCCCGGAATCCCGTCCGAGATGAAGGACTACATTTTCGAGCGTTTCGTGCAATATGGTTCTGACGGCTTCGAAAAAGGATCGGCGGGACTCGGCCTGTCGATCGTCAAGGAAATTGTCGAGGCTCATGGCGGCAGGATTTTCGTCGAAAGCGCCAATTCGCACGGCGCCAGATTCATCGTCGAAATCCCCGCCGCATTGGAGATTTGATGGCTAAGCTCCTCATTGTCGATGACGAGCGCAATATACGCCGCAGCCTCACCACCTTCTTCGAGTCGCTCGGACACGAGGTTCGCTCCGCCGAGAACGGTGCTCAGGCCGTGGCTCTGCTCGCCGAGGTGCAGTTCGACCTGGTACTGACCGACTACAAGATGGCCGAGATGAGTGGCCTCGAACTGCTCCGCGAGATCAAGCGGCGCGCGCCCGAGTGCCTCGTGATCCTGATGACCGCTTTCGCAACTGTCGAAAATGCGGTCGAGGCGATGAAGTCCGGTGCGTACGACTACGTCACCAAGCCGTTTTCGCTCGAGCAGATTCAGCACACCGTGGATCGCGCGCTCCACGTCGGCGTCCTAACGGCGGAAAATCGCGCACTCCGCAGCGCCATCGACGAAGAGCCGCTGCTCGACTCGAAAAGTCCCGCGATGCAGCGGTTGCTCGAGACGGCCCGCCAGGCCGCTGCCAGCGACGCGACCATTCTGCTCACGGGAGAGAGCGGCACCGGCAAGAACGTCATCGCGCGCCAGATCCATCGATGGAGCCGGCGTCAGACCAAACCGTTCGTCGTCGTCAATTGCACCACGCTGTCGGAAGAACTTCTCGAGAGCGAGTTGTTCGGGCATATGCGCGGCGCGTTCACTGGTGCGGTCAAGGACAAGCCGGGCAGACTCGAGGCGGCCAACGGCGGCTCTGTGTTTCTCGACGAGATCGCCGACCTGACGCCGACGCTGCAAACCAAGTTCCTGCGCTTTCTTCAGGAACAGAACTTCGAGCGGGTCGGCGGCGAACGCACGATACACGTCGACGCCCGCATAATCGCCGCGTCCAATCGCGACCTCGACGCCGAAGTGTCCGCGCATCACTTTCGCGAGGATCTCTACTACCGCCTCAACGTCATCACCCTTCGCGTTCCGCCGTTGCGCGAACGCCGCGAGGATATTCTGCCGCTGGCACAGTGGCTGCTGAACATCGCGGCGATCCGCAATTCTCATCCCGGCCTCGCGCTGTCTCCGGGAGCGACCGCAGCGCTCGCGCGCTATCGATGGCCCGGCAATGTGCGCGAGCTTCGCAACGCGATCGAACGCGGCACCGTCCTGATGCGCGGCGAGACGATCGCGCCCGACGACCTGCCGGATTCGCTGTTCCACGAATCGCACGAATCGACCGACGCGCTCACCGGCATCCCCAACGCCGCAAGCCTCGACGAAGTCGAGCGCGAGCACATCGCGCGAGTGCTCGCTGCCAGCGCCACGCTCGAAGAAGCCGCCGACACCCTCGGCATCAACGTGACAACGCTATGGCGCAAACGCCGCCGCTACGGAATCGAATAGTCCCGGATCCTGCCTCTCCCGGTCATGGAGAGCTGTGCGTAACCGGCCCGGCCGTCTGTCTCCTCGCCCTGTTAGGGCGAGGATGAAGGTGAGGGTCCTTTTCAGCGCGCTATTCTGCGCGCGATTCAAGATTCCAACTCCGCAAACTTCCGCAGCCTCTCGAACCAAATCAACTTATCCTTGAACCCCGGATAACTCGCATTCAAGCCGCTCGGGTTCGGCAGCACGAAAACGCGCGCACCGGATATCAGCTCCTCCTTCAGACCCGCACCCTCGCCTTGCGCGATGCCGAAGTATCGGCGGTAGATACTCACGCCCACGAACGCGACCACTCGCGGCCGCACTCGTCGAATCTTTGTCGCGAGCTTTTTTTGTCCCGCGGTCATCTCGACCGTGCTCAGCTCGGCCGCCGATCGAGTCGCGCGTGCGCACAGATTCGTCATCGCCAGATCGAATTCCACCATCCGCGCGTCGTCCTCGCACTTGAGTTCTTCGGGCACGATCCGCGCCGCGTAGAGCAGCCGCCAGAACGGATTGCCGGGGCTGGCAAAATGGTGCCCCATTTGCTCGGAGCGAAGACTCGGATTGATCCCGACGAACAAAATCCGCGGCCGCGTTTTCAGGATGTCGCGCAGCGGTGCCATCCGGAGAATACTGGCATCTTCATCGCCGCCGTGCCCGCGCTGAGTCTTTTCGCTTGACCCGCCGCGCGCGCTGCCGTAGCACAATGAAAGAACTCAGGAGTGCACACCCCATGACGACCTCCAGCGCCGAAAACGCAATGTCCATCAGTCCCGATCACGTCAGCGGCGTGCTCAACTACCTCGCCGACAAAGACCAGCATCCCGTGACCTATACCTACCAGCCGCCAGCCGGCACGCCTGCGCGGTCGGGAGCGTACGCGAAGTTCACCGTGCCGATTCAGAGCGCCCGCGCCATCATGCGGCAACTATCGCTCGACAAGCAGGGCTTCGCGGTTACGCATCAGGACACCGCGGTCGCGAACTTTTACGATCCGGAAGAAGTGCGGCGAGTATACTATCCGGAAGTCCAGCGGATGGTCCGGGAATTCACCGGCGCGGTTAAAGTCCACGTGTTCGACCACAACGTGCGATCACGCCCGATGGCGAAGGCCCGCGAGAACGGCGCGCAGGAGCCGGTCAAGGTCGCCCACAATGACTACACGCTCAAATCGGGGCCGCAGCGCGTGCGCGATCTCTTGCCCGATCAGGCCGACGCGCTGCTCAAGAATCGTTTTGCGATAATCAACGTCTGGCGGCCAATTCGCGGACCCGTGCAGGAGTCTCCGCTGGCAGTGTGCGACGCTCAAACCATGGTGCAGGACGACTTCGTCAAGCATGTGCTCAAGTACCGCGATCGCGACGGCGAGGTGTACTCAGTCGCGTTCAATCCGAATCATCGATGGTTCTACATTCCAAATCAGCAAAAAGACGAAGTGCTGTTGCTCAAGTGCTACGACTCCGACGCACGCCGCGCGCGATTCACTGCGCACTCCGCCTTCGAGGATCCCACCAGCCCGCCTGACGCCGCTGCCCGCGAAAGCGTCGAAGTGCGCACCCTGGTTTTCTTTCCGCCGGAAGCGGCTGCCTGAAGCCGCGCGCCAAAGGACCCCATCATGGAATATCGCAATCTCGGCAAGTCAGGCCTCAAGGTTTCGGCGGTTGGCCTCGGATGCAACAACTTCGCCATGAGGACCGACGCGGAGCAGACGCGCGCGGTTGTGAATAAAGCGCTCGACGAAGGCATCACGCTGTTCGACACCGCCGACATTTACGGCAATCGCGGCGGCTCCGAAGAGCTGCTCGGCAAGGCGCTCGGAGCTCGCCGCCGCGAGATCGTAGTCGCGACCAAGTTCGGGATGGCGATGGGCGATGGTCCCTACATGAAAGGCGGATCGTACCGCTACGTCATGTCCGCCGCCGAGGCGAGTCTAAAGCGGCTCGGCACTGACTATATCGATCTGTATCAGATTCACACTCCCGATCCTGAGACGCCGCAGCATGAAACGCTCGAGGCGCTGAACGATCTCGTCCGCGCCGGCAAAGTCCGCTACATCGGACATAGCAACTTCGCCGCGTGGCAGGCCGCCGACGCGCACTGGATCTCTCACACTCGCGGGTTTGCCTCGTACGTCTCGGCGCAAAATCAGTACAACCTGCTCGACCGCCGCATCGAACGCGAACTCATCCCCGCATGCCGCCAGTTCGGAATCGGCATCCTGCCCTACTTCCCACTGGCCAGTGGATTTCTGACGGGAAAATACAAGCGCGGCGCCGAGCCGCCAAAGGGCACCCGGCTTTCGATGATTCAGCGGATGGCGCAGCAGGCGCTCACCGACGAAAACTTCGCGATTCTGGAGAAGCTCGAGAAGTTCGCACGCAGCCGCGAGCATACAATCCTCGAGCTCGCCGTCGGATGGCTCGCGTCGCAGCCGGAAGTCTCCAGCGTAATCGCCGGCGCAACCAGCCCCGACCAGGTCACCCAGAACGTAAAGGCGGGCAACTGGAAACTCTCCCCCGAAGATCTCGCCGAAGTCGACAAACTAACCCGCCGCTAGAGCGTTCCTTACTTCATTTCACCAAAGAGACTTAAGGGACTTCCCGTTCCTTTCGCTAATCCTTCGCTCCGTTCCGTCACTTTGAACCGGCTGTTCAGCCCCTTTTAACGCCTCGGGTGAAGACACACAGAATCTCGTCTTCGGGAGGCGAAGGAAATGACTTCAATACTCACTCAGAAACAGCTCGAGGCTATCCATGGTTTCGTGAAACCGCAGGCCGAAAAGGAGGGGCTCACTTTGAGCCAGCAGTGCATGCTTTCAGAATTACCGGGAATCGTATTTGGCGTCGTAACCTTGATCTGGATCATCGGCACCCTGGGCCTGCTCATCCGCTAGCTATGCTCTGGTCGGCGGACATCCGAATAGACCTGGGTGCCGGAGGAGGCGGCGAGCTGGGTTGCGAACTGCCTCCATCCGGCACCCAGGATTTTGACAATAGCCTGACGAGCGACTGAAGCTTCCATCTTCGATTGCCCTGACACCTGCTGGCGAAAGCCTAAGCGCGAAACGCAGGAATCACTTCCTCTGCGAATGCCTGCACCTCATCCTCCACTATCATCGGCCATGCCTGCATGAAGATGAAATGAGTTACTCCGGCTTTTCGAAAACCTTCGATCTTGTCTATACACTCCTGCTTGCTGCCGATAATAATTCGATCGCGCGCTTTTTCCGGCGTCGTCTGAGCCATCATCGAGATCAGCCCCGTAAGCATCTCGTCGCGTTGCTTGGGCGGGTTATAGGACATCGCCAGCATCAGCGTCTTTTCGATTTGATCGGAGTCGCGTCCTACCGTATCGGCATGACGCTCGATAACCCCTATAAGCCGCTTCATCTCGGCCGCGTCGGCGTTAGTCATATTCCACATATCTGCATGCTTGGCGACCAGCTTCAGCAGCACCCGCTCGCCGTGACCGCCGATCATAAGCGGGAGATTTTTCTGAATCGGTTTCGGATTACAGACCGCATCGACAACATTGTAGTGCTTGCCCTTCAGCGTCGTTTTGTCCTGGGTGAACATCCCCTTGATGATCCGGCATGACTCATCGAGTGCTTCCAGGCGTTGTGGCACAGTTTTGAAATCGAAGCCGAGGCTATTGTGCTCGAGTTCGAACCATCCCGCCCCCAGCCCAAGGTTTAGGCGACCGCCGCAAATCTGGTCCAGCGTCGCAGCCATCTTCGCAGTCAGGCAAGGGTTACGATAGGTGTTGCCGTTGACCAGCGCTCCGATGCGCGCGCGCCTGGTATGCTGGCTGAGTGCGCCGAGTAGCGTCGCGCTCTCCATGCATGGTCCGCTCGGGTCGGGCACGAAGATGGGATAGAAGTGGTCGAAGGCCCACAGCGAGTCGTAGCCCCATGCGTCGGCCTTTTGCCAGAAGTCGCGCATCCGCTCCCAGGTCACGTCCTGCTGTCCGGTTTGAATTCCAAAACGAATCGGGTGCGTCATAGTAATCTCTCCTCGCTTCTCTTTTCACTTAATTCTTTCTTGTTCTATGCAGGTCATGATATGAAGGATCCTTCAGGTTCACAATTCGCACTAAGGCGCATCCTCGGGGGCTCACTCTGTTTCCTGATAAGGCGTAGGTTCTGTGCTGACCAAACTCGATATCTCCGACGACACCTTTGCTGGCGTTCTCAAAGGCTTCGGACTGCGCATTTCCGAGACGTCTTTTCTGCCCAGCGGCGACGCTAACAGTGCAGTGTACCGTGTCACTACACACGACGACACCCGCTACATTCTCAAGGTGCGATGCGGCGACTTCGACGAAATCGCAGCAACCGTTCCAGCCTTTCTCCGCTCGAAGGGCTTGCTCCGCGTCATGGCGCCCATCGCGACCAGCACAAACCAGCTTTGGGTCCATGCTCATGGCTTCGACTGGATGCTCTACCCGTTTTTCGACGGCAAGAACGCCTTCGAGTCCCCGCTATCAAGGTCACAATGGATCGCGCTTGGCGAGACGATGCGGCAAGTCCATACTGCCATCCTTCCATCGGAACTCGCCCGCCTCGTGCCACGCGAATCCTACTCCCCTAGCTACCGTGCGATCGTGAAGGCATTGGACAGCCAGGTGGAACAGCGCAGCTTCGACGACCCGATGGCAGCTCAGTCCGCCGCGTTTTGCACGAGTAAACGAGGCGATATTCGCGCTATCGTCGAGCGCGCCGATCAGCTTGTCCAGCACATGCACAATCAAGCCACTTCCTTCGTTCTATGCCACTCGGATCTGCATGCTGGCAACGTCCTGGTCGGTTCTGATGACCAGCTTACTATCGTGGATTGGGATAACCCTATCCTCGCGCCCAAGGAACGCGACTTGATGTTCATAGGCGGTGGTGTGGGCGACGCCTGGAACGATCCCCGCGAGAGAGAATGGTTCTTCATCGGGTACGGTCCCGCAGACGTCGATTCACTCGCGATAGCTTTCTTTCGCTACGAACGGATCGTGATCGACATCGCCGAATACGGGCAGAGAATATTCGACGTCAACGGGCCTCTGGCAACTCGGCTATCCGACCTGCGGAAGCTCATGACTGCGTTTGTCCCCAACAACGTAATAGATATGGCGCATAGGACTTATCTGAACCTTCCTTGAACGCCAAAGCACGTCCTACACGCGACAACAGAGCCAACGGAGTATGAGTGTGAGAATTCGCGCAGTCGCCATACTCTCGCTGTCGATTACGCTGTCGTTCGCGGGATGCAGCACCCAGGACAATCAAGCCGAGACATCCACGGCGGCGAATGGATGCACGATCGACGCGATGAGAATCTGTCGCGCGATGAGAAAGACTTTCGCCGGCTCATCGGCAGATACTACCAGGGAACTTATCGTACCAATCCGCGGCGAACCGAACATCAACATCCACTGCGGTATCAACACCAGCGATCAGTCCGTCGCCTATGCCCGCGTCTCTCAGCCACCCAACCTGACCACCAATGACGTAATATTTCTGCGCTCCAGAGGTTACTGTTCGTGACAGGATGCCCAATCGGACTGCTTGAAGTCCGCCGGAGTGCGGACCCGTGAAGACTTTGAGTAAATACAAGCGCAGAATCCTGAATCGCGGGCGAAAGACTCGAGCGCTGGACATAAGCCTTTCACCTTCCTGTCAGGTGAGCTTTGCGTAACTTGATCGAGGTTTTGTTTCCTCGCCCTGTTAGGGCGAGGATGAAGGTGAGGGTCCTTATACAGCGCGCTATTCTGCGCGCGATTCAGGATTCTGCCTCTGCTCCGAACGCCCGCGCGGAGGTTACGGAAAGCTCTCCTTTCAGGGCGATGACTAAGGCCAGAGTTTCTTCAGCGCGTTAATCGGGTTCGGGATCGATGGAATCGACGAGCCGGCCGACGGGGAGCCGACCAGCGAGCCTACCGCGTTCACGCCGCCGCGGATTATGTTGCCGGGCGTGTTGATCGCGCCCATCGCGATTCGCTCGGCCAGGGTCGGCACGTCCGGCAACACCAGCACCGCCGGCAGTTTTCCCGTCACGTAAACCGGGATCGCTACCTGCAAGCCGAGCGCGAGCCGAATGTCCGAGTTCATCCCGATGTTCTTGTCCATGTCGAACCAGCCGTCGCCGGTGATCGCGTAGTCCGGCGACTGCGCGAACAGATCGTGAGTCGTGAATCGGGGCCCCACCTGCTGAAACGTCATGCTCGCCGTCTGCAGTTCGGTGTCGGGATCGACCAGCAACCCATGATGACTCGACATGAACGCCACGTTCACGATCTGGCTGACTCCCGGCGCCTTGGCGACTGCGTTGAGCGCGTCGGCCACGATATTGACGCCCACCAGCTTGCCGTTCGCGATTGCCACCCGCCCGCTGCCGCGCAGCGTCGGCCTGATTCGATTCCAGTCTGCGCCGCTGCCGCTCGCGGCCACGTTGCCGGTCAGAAAGCCGTGCACCGTGCGGGCAGCATCGATATTTTGTGAGCGCAGCCCTTGCTCGATGTTCAGATTCCTCATCACGAGCGTCACGTTGAACGTCGGCGCCGCGCCGAGGACCGCATCCCCATCAGCCGTCAGCGAGCCGCCAAACACGCCGACGTTGAGCGGACGCGCCGACACCCGGCCGTTGAAGTACGCCGCCGTCAAATCGAGATTGTTGTATGAAACATTTTCGAGCGATCCGTCCGTCGATTGGATCGTCGCGCTGATTCGCGGCAACGTTATCTCGCCGTCTGCCGTGCCCTTGACCGCGAGCTGGTTGATAATGTCGCTGGGCGGACGGTTGGCGAATATCTCCGCCAGCTTCACCGAGTCGGCCTTCAGCGCATAGCTCGCTTTCAGCGGACTCGTCGAATCCACTTGTCCTTCGAGATTCGCGTGCGCGCCACCGAACGTAAATGTCGTCGGCTCGATCACTTCGCGCCCGTCGGCGAACCGAATCGTGCCGTTCACATCGCTGATCGGGCTCTGCCACGACGGCCCCGGCTTCAGCGCAACCTGTTTGAGCGTAACCGACCCATCAAGCACCGGCGCGTTGCCCGCCAGCTTCGCGCTCACGTGAACTTCACTCATGCCCGAGAGATCGTACCCGGCCGCCGCGCCGATCATCGGGCTCACGTTGGCAAGGTTGAAGCTGTTCGAATCGATCTGCGCACTCGTAGGCTGCGGACCGGGTGAAAGACCTGAAATCCTGCTCGCCGTCAATTCCAGATCGGACAGTTTCAGGTTCACACTCGCAATCTCGAGCTTTTCCTCCAAGGTGCCGTTCGCATTCACCGTCATCGCCGTTCCCGCCGGCTTGTTGAACACCGTCGCATACGCGACCCGGTCCGCAGTCAAGTCGGTGCTGACCGCAATCGCGAGCTTGCCCAACGAACCGCGCACCGTCCCGATGACAGTTACCGGATCGGGAATCGAAAGAGCCGGCGGTATGTGCGATCCGACCTCTGCCAGCGGCCTGATGCTGTCGAGCAGGATCGAATCGATCTTCAAGTTCAGGTCGACGGGAATTCCCGCTACTTCGAGCACGCCTTGATCGAGCAGCGGGCCGAGTTTTCCCGACGCCTCGATACTCTGCTGGTCGCCCGGAAAAGCGAATTTGGTCTCGACGTCGAACGCCGATGCGGCGTCGAAGTTTGTCACGTCGAAGTCCAAGTGATGCACGTGAATCGGGGCCCTCTTTTCGCCAAGGTCGTTGAAATAGATAGCGCCGTCCTCGATGTCCATCGCCTTGATCGACAAGTCGGCCAGCGACGATCGCTTCTTCGCGCGCGGCGCCGGCTCAGCCTTTCGCCGTGCGTCGTTGGGACTGCCGATCGAGCTAAGATTCAGCTCGCCCGCCGCGTTCATAACGATCCGGATGTCGGGCTTGAGCAGATGGAGTGTGGTTACCCTCGCCTCGCCGCGCAGCAGCGGGAAAAACTCGACGTCCACCGACACGTCGCTGGCCGCGAGGAACGGTTTGGTCGAAAATGCCGGATCGTCCGCAATCGTGAGCCCGCTCACGTCAACCGACACACCCCATCCCACCTGCGTCTGTATTTTTCCAAACTCGACGCGGCGGCCAAGCGCGTCGCTCACCCGCGCGACGATTCGCTTCTCGTTGCGCGCGACGATCGAACTCAAATTGAAGTATGCGTAGGCGGCAAGCCCGCCCGCGATCAACACCACCACGCCCGCCACGATGCCGGCGATGAGTAACATCCTGCGCAACGTTATGTACCGACGGCGCGCGAGCGTCGTCCGGCTATTGCGATACTAAGTAGAACCGCGTGCCGCAAATCGTCACTTGATCGTCGGATACTTTGTGTCCGCTGCGCTCCGCGGCGGAATTCAGCTTCGCGCGGTCCGCCACGACCATGTCGATCCCCGACAAGCCTTCGCCGCGCCCATCAGTCGCCTCGATGAAACGAACGCTCGCATTGTCCAGCGGCATCTCGAGGCGGCCGCGCGCGTCTTTGCGCACCGGCGCGCCCGCTATTTTGCTCCATCGCTCCGCCAGGCCCGCGGGATCGGGCGACTGCAGCTCGACCGCCGAGTATCGGCTGACGATTTCGGTGCGTTTCGCCTTGCGCCATCCGCTTCCGCCCGCCGGCTCCCAGTTGCCTTCGGGCTCTCCCTTCGAATCCCAATCGATCTCGAAAAAAGAGCCGCCGGTGTCCGCCGGATGCAACTGCATCACGTGATACCCTTCGCTCTCGCGCTCCCACGCGATTCGAATCCCCATCTCGCGCGCGCGCTCGCGCCGCTCGAGCTGCGCCGCATGGCTTTCGCATTGGCAGATGACCATGTAGCCGCCGTCGCCGCCGCGACGCTTGAGGTAACGGCCGCCCGCGGTGCCCTCCTTGATCGGCGCGACCACTTCGATGAAGTTGTTGCCGACCGGCAACAGCGAATTCTCAAGGCCGAACGTGCCCACTCCGGGGTCGATGTAACAAACCTCGAGTCCGAACACGGCCTTCAGATCATCGATTACCGGCGCGAGCTTGTTTGCGACCAGCGCAATCTGGCGAAGTCGAATCGACATGGCTACCTCCCTCTCAACTAGCTATTCAATTGGTACTGCGCCTGAAATGATCGGCGATCACTTTCGCCACGCAGCAAGTCACCTTCTTCGCGGTCGGGATGTGCAGAAACTCATTGGGCCCGTGCGCATTGGCGTGAGGTCCCAGCACTCCCGTGATAAGAAATTGCGACTGCGGAAACCGCTCACCCAACATTCCCATGAACGGAATAGTGCCGCCCTCGCCCATATAGGCAGTCGGTTTGCCGAAGTAGTCATTCGAGGCTGCGTCCAGACTGCGCGCGAGCCACGGCGATAGCGCAGGAGCGTCCCATCCGCTGGCGCCCCAGTTGGCCTGGAAAGTCACCTTGCAACCGTATGGCGGGTCTTTCTCCAAAACGCTCTTAAGCTTTTGCGACGCGACTTTCGCGTCCACCGTCGGCGGCAATCTAAGCGACAAGCTCACCGCTGTGCCCGGGCGCAGCACGTTGCCCGCGTTGCCGGTCGGCGGCAGCCCGTCGGCGCCAATGATCGAAAGGGCCGGCCGCCACGCGCGGTTGAGGATAAGCTCCGTCGGATCGTTGCTGATGGGACGCGTGCGCTCGATGAATGGAAACTTCGAGTAGATGTCGTTGCCGAGCACCGCGGCAGTGGCGGCCGCCTGCTTGAGGCGCGCGTCGGGAATCGTCGCGTAGAATTCCGCTCCCAGCACTTTGCCCGTCGCCTCTTCCTCGACGCGGCTGATCAACTCGCGCACGATGCGGAAGCTGTCGGGCACGACGCCGCTGGCGTCGCCCGAATGCACGCCTTCCGTGAGCACATCGACCTGGAGTTTCCCGCCGACCAGGCCGCGCAGCGAAGTTGTCAACCAAAGTTGCTCGTAATTTCCGCATCCGGAGTCCAGCGCGATGCACAGGCTCGGCTGCCCGATCCGCGCCGCCAGGTGCTCGATGTAGTGCGGAAGATCGAAACTGCCGCTTTCTTCGCAAGCCTCGATGATGACGACACATCGCGCGTGTTTGACCGAGTTCACCTGCAGCGCGCCGATCGCGCCGAGACACGCGAACATCGCGTAGCCGTCGTCGGCGCTGCCGCGGCCATACAGACGGTCGCCCTCGAGCACCGGTTGCCACGGTCCGAGCCCTTCGCGCCAGCCCGACATCTCGGGCTGCTTGTCCGTGTGCCCGTAGAGCAGCACGCAATCTTTGGAGTCGCCGGGAATTTCCATGAACAGCAGCGGGGTGCGACCCTCGAGCCGGACGACTTCGAGCTTCATGCCGCGGATCGGCTGGCGGCGCGCCCAATCCTCGAAGCGCGCGACGACGCGGTCCATGTGTCCGTGCGCTTTCCAGTCGCGATCGAACGCCACCGACTTGTTGGGGATACGAATGTACTCGACCAGTTCGGCGACTACGGATTCATCCCAGAGCCGCTCGACGTGAGTCCGGATTGCCGACTTGTCCATGACGAGAGCCTACGCGAGATGAGTGTCGATTGGCAAAATGACGCGCGGGCTGATTTACGATGTCGATTCCGCGCGAGGGTTCGAATAGAAACGTTAAGTCTCTGCGACAAATCGAAGATGGCTGCCTCGCCGACGACCGCAAATTCGAACGCACTCTCGCATCGCGACTTTCGTCGTTATCTCATCGCAGGATTCCTGGCGATTCTCGCCATCCAGATTCAGTCGGTGGCCATCAGCTGGCAAATCTACAGCATCGCGCGGACTCCGCTGGCGCTCGGCTACGTCGGACTCTTTCAATTCCTCCCGATGATGGCTTGCACGATTCCCGCAGGGCACCTGGCGGATCGATTCGATCGCAAACTGATGCTGGTGATCAGCTATCTCGTCACGGCGATTGCGGCCGGCTGTTTTCTGACGCTGGCGCTGACGAAGATTACTGTCGTCTGGCCGTTCTATGCGGTGCTGGTGCTGTTTGGAGCGGCGCGCGCGTTTGCCGGACCGGCCGCGCAGTCTTTCGTCCCGCTGCTGATGCCGCAAGATCAGTTTCCGCAAGCCGTCGCGTGGAATTCCTCGACGTCGCAAGTCGCGGTGATAGCAGGACCTGCGATCGGCGGCGCGATTTATATTCTCGGACCTGCCATGGACTACGGCGTCTGCCTGGTGCTGTTCGTGACTATCGCAATCGTGATGATGGGTATCCGGAGCCGCAGCGCCGGTTACGAGGCGGAGGCGGACACGACGATGTTCGAGCGGATCACCGCGGGAATTGCGTACGTATGGCGCAAGCCGCTGATCCTCGGCGCGTTTTCACTGGACTTGTTCGCCGTGCTGCTCGGCGGCGCAACTGCACTGCTGCCGGTTTATGCGCGCGACATTCTGCATGTCGGGCCGCTCGGACTGGGAGTCTTGCGCAGCGCTCCCGCGCTCGGCGCCGCGATGCTCGGATTTGCGCTCGGCCAGCTAGCGCTACAGCGGCGCGCGGGACTTGCGATGTTCGCGTGCGTCGCGATCTTCGGAATCGCGACGATTGTGTTTGGGTTGTTGAGGAACTTCGCGCTCTCGATAGCCGCGCTGTTCGTGCTCGGCGCCTCCGACATGGTGAGCGTGTACGTACGCACCACTCTGACCCAGCTTGCGACGCCCGACGCAATGCGCGGCCGCGTCAGCGCGGTGAACAGGCTTTTCGTCGGTGCATCGAACGAACTGGGCGAGTTCGAGTCGGGCGTCACGGCGACATGGTTCGGCACGGTGCCCGCGGTGGTGATCGGAGGCGTCGGCATGCTGGTAATCGTGGCGGTGTGGTATCGGCTGTTCCCGAGCCTGCGCGAGGTGGATCGACTGTCGGAGGTGACGCCGTGAAGCGGGCAGGTCAGCTTTCGCGTGCCATTAGGGATGCAATGCTGGCACTACTTGTCATCCTGAGCGAAGCGAGCATCGCGAGCGCAGAGAAGGATCTCGGACAGCTTCACGCGAGCGAAGCCGGTACCGGTTTTGAAATCGCGAAGCGTCCTTTGCTCTTGCGGCGGCGCAAGCGGATGTGATCGGATGCAGCAACGCAAAACCGGAACCGGCGGCGCTTGCGCGCCGCTGTCCGGAGGCCAGAAGCCAGTCCTGCCGCTCGCGTTGTCGCTCTGTCAGGATGACAAACAAGTGCGGGCCGCTGTCCGAGGTTCCATACGCTCGCGATGCTCGCTTCGTCAGGATGACACAAAGAAAAAGACGGCGCGGAAATCTTCACGATCCGCGCAAACTCCCAGCGTGCCGCGACTGCCGCGCTGCACCTCTCGCGTCGCTCACCTCTTTTCAGTGGGCTCGCGCCGACCTCTCCTCGGACAAGGAGAGGTTAGGACGCGGACGACATGCTTTGAATCAGCAGGTTCAATGCCGCTTTGGAGAACGTGCGCATGTTGGCGACGCGATCGGGGCTCCCCGTCTCGACAGTGAGCGAGCGTTCGACTGGTCCCGCAACCGCGATACAACTATGGCCGGCTTTGTCGCCGTAGCGATTGCCAGTAGGGCCGCTCGCGCCAATCTCTGCGATGGCCCAGGTGACCTCGAATCGTTTACGGGCTGCTCGCGCGAGGATCATTGCGCCCTCTTCGGTGACCGACTTGATGTTCGCGAACGCGGAATCGGGGACGTCGAGTATCACGCGACGCGCTTTGAGCGTGTAAACGAGGCCGCCACCGACGAAGTACGCGGACGCGCCCGGAACGCTCAGCAACGCAGCCGAGACGAGGCCTCCGGTGGTCGATTCGGCGACCGCGATGTTCTCGTGGCGGTCTTTGAGCATCACGGCGATTTTTTCCGCCAGCGGCAACAGGTCCTGCATATGAGCCTCTTCGAATTCAGAATCGCCGCAATGTTATCGCGCGGCGCATCCGTCGAGGAAGATCGACACGACGATTTCGATTGCATGCTTGGGCGTGGTGTACTCGCGGCCGTAGCGGTTGAGTCCGCGGATCATGCCGAGCAGCGATTCCGCTGCCATCCGAGTATCGATGCCGGGCTTCATCGCTCCGCTCCGCAAGCCGTCGTCGAGAGCTTGGCTTATCAGTCGCGACAAATCGTTCCGTTGAGCACGATACTGGCGTTCTTGTGAGGGCGGCAACGCCTTGGGATCGCGCAGGAGGGCGAAGAACTGGCGGCGTGTCCAGAAGAAGCCTACAGTATGGCGAACGATAGCCGCGATTTGCTCGCGCATCGAGGTGGATGCCGGCAGCGCCGAACGAATTTCGCGTTGGAGTTCGGAGAAGCCGTTGATCACCGCAGCCGCGTAGAGCTCTTCTTTCGATTTGAATTGACGGTAGACGCTCCCCTTGCCGACTCCGGCGTGAGCGGCGACCTCGTCAATCAGCACCAGGTCGAACTCTCTTTCGGCAAAGAGTTCTGCCGCACTCAAAAGGATCCTCTCGCGCAGGAACGGCGTTGACGGTCTGCCACGTCCATCTTTACGGCGAACCGGTGGCGAAACCGATTGACGCTTGACGCTCATGATTGGAAACCTGAAAACATTGGATTCGTAGTTCTCTAGAGACCTATCCTGAAATATGGACTGACGGGTCCAAAATTGCAAGAATAGAGGCAAGATCAGGATTTGCTTGCTTGGAGATGAGTTTGACGGAGAACATGATGGATTCAGACGGCCCCACAACCGGAAAACCTGGCGCCGCGCGATTTATGCAGGATGCCGAAGTGCGCAGTTGGCTCGATAAAGCCGGAGAGCGGTGGCGTCTGTGGCTGGTCGTTTTGATCGTCGGAGTCGTTGGCCTTTACTTTTTAATCGGACGCAGCAAGTCGGATTCCTCCGAAGCGGCGTCCCCTGCGGCGATGCATCCGACAATTCCCGTCGCGGCGGTGGCGGCGAAGTCTGGCGATTTGAACCAGTACATTTCTGCAATTGGAACGGTGACGGCCTATAACACGGTCACGGTGAAAAGCCGGGTGGACGGGCAGCTCGAGAAGGTAAACTTTACCGAAGGACAAATCGTAAAGGCCGGCGACCTGCTGGCTGAGATCGATCCACGTCCCTACCAGGTGCAGCTCACGCAGGCCGAGGGAACGCTCGCGAAAGATCTGGCGACGCTCGAGAACAACAAAATTCTCCTCGCGCGCGACAAGCAGCTCTACGAGCAGAAGGTTATCGCGCGGCAGGATCTGGACAATCAGCAAGCGTTGGTCGGACAGTTCGCCGGTTCGATCGAGAGCGACAAGGGCGTCGTCGATAACGCCAAGCTTCAGCTCACCTACAGCCGTATCACTGCGCCGATTACAGGACGGGTCGGGCTTCGGCTGGTGGACGCCGGCAATATCATTCATGCGACCGACGCGACCGGTCTCGCGGTGATCACGCAGCTGCAGCCGATCGCGGTTGATTTCAGTATTCCAGAGGACGACCTGCCCAGCCTCCAGGACGCGATGAAAGCAAATCCGCAGTTGCCGGTCACCGCTTACGATCGCGACCTCAAGCACAAACTGGCCACTGGAACTCTGCTGACGACCGACAATCAGATCGATCAGACGACCGGCACGATCAAGCTCAAAGCGAGCTTTCCCAACGACGACAACTCGTTATTTCCAAATCAATTCGTAAACGCGAGGCTGCTGGTCAATACCATCCACAATACGATCCTGATTCCGTCGGCGGGGCTGCAGCGCAGCCAACAAGGATCGTTTGTGTATGTCGTGAAGCCCGACCATACCGTCGAGATGCGTCCAGTGACCGTGGGCGCGACCCAAGGCGACGTCGTCGCGATCGACAAGGGCCTTGCGGCGGGAGACCTGGTCGTCACTGACGGAGTGGACAAGCTGCAACAAGGAGCGCACGTCAATATGCAGCTTGCAGCGATGCCGCCCGGGACCAATCCGTGAATCTTTCGCGCCCATTCATACTCCGGCCGGTCGCGACTTCGCTGCTGATGGTCGGACTGTTGCTGGCGGGTCTCGTCGCCTACGAGCAGTTGCCCGTCTCGGCATTGCCGCAAGTGGACTACCCGACAATCCAGGTCATGACGTTCTATCCGGGCGCGAGTCCCGACGTGATGGCATCGTCCGTGACGGCGCCGCTCGAGCGGCAATTCGGCGAGGTTCCGGGCCTTACGCAGATGACCTCGAACAGCTCGTTCGGCAGCTCGGTTATCACATTGCAGTTCGACCTCAACTTGAGCATCGACGTTGCCGAGCAGGAGGTACAGGCTGCGATCAACGCGGCCGCGACTTACCTGCCGACGGATCTGCCGAACCCGCCGGTTTACAGCAAGACGAATCCGGCCGACGCGCCAATCCTCACGCTGGCGTTGACGTCGAGAGAACTGCCGCTGGACCAGGTCGAAGATCTGGCGGACACGCGGCTGGCCGAGAAGATCTCGCAGCTACCCGGCGTGGGCCTGGTGAGCATCGGCGGTGGCCAGAAACCTTCGGTCCGTATCCAGGCTAATCCGACCTCGCTCGCGTCCTATGGAATGACGCTCGAGGATCTGCGCACCGCGATCGCGAGCGCCAACGTCAACGAGGCCAAGGGGAACTTCGACGGCAAGCGGCAGGCGTACACGATCGGCGCCAACGACCAGCTTCTGACAGCCAAAGATTATCTGCCGCTGATCGTTGCCTATCACAACGGCGCGCCGATCAAGCTTTCCGACGTAGCCAACGCTGTAGACGACGCCGAGAACGTCAAAGCGGCGGCGTGGATGAACCTGACGCCGGCTGTGATCGTCAACGTTCAGCGGCAGCCGGGCGCGAATATCATCGCGGTCGTGGACCGCATCAAGGCCCTGATGCCGCGGCTGCAGGCGTCGCTGCCGTCGTCGGTTCAGGTGCAGATCCTGACAGATCGCACCACCACGATTCGCGCGTCGGTGTCCGACGTGCAGTTCGAGTTGATGCTGACAGTGGCGCTGGTCGTGATGGTCATCTTCCTGTTTCTGCGCAGCCTGTCGGCGACGATCATTCCCAGCATCGCAGTTCCGCTCTCGCTGATCGGGACGTTCGGCGTGATGTACCTGCTCGGCTACAGCCTCGACAACCTGTCGCTGATGGCACTTACGATTTCGACCGGCTTCGTGGTTGACGACGCGATCGTCATGATCGAAAACATCTCGCGCTTTATCGAACAGGGCGACAAGCCGCTGGAAGCCGCACTAAAGGGCGCCGAGCAGATCGGTTTCACGATTCTATCGCTGACCGTCTCGCTGATCGCAGTTCTGATTCCGCTGCTGTTCATGGGCGATATCGTCGGCCGGCTGTTCCGCGAATTCGCGGTCACGCTTGCGGTGACGATCCTGATGTCGGCGGTCGTCTCACTGACGCTGACGCCGATGATGAGCGCGAAGCTGCTGCGTCATACGACCGAGAGTGAGCAGACCTGGTTCTATCGCAAATCGGAAAAGATATTCGAAGACACCATCGCATTTTACGGACGCACGCTCGAATGGGTTCTCGAGCACGAGTACGAAACGCTCATGGTCGCGATCGGCACGCTGGTGCTGACGATCGTGCTCTACATCGTCGTGCCCAAGGGCTTCTTTCCGGTGCAGGACACCGGGGTTATCCAGGGCGTTTCCGAGGCGCCGCAGAACGTATCGTTCGCCGCGATGGTGCGCGGCCAACAGGCGCTGGCACGGATCATCTTGCAGGACCCGGCAGTGGAGAGCCTGTCGTCGTTCGTCGGAATCGACGGAACCAACACCACCGTCAACAGCGGTCGTATCCTGATTAATCTGAAGCCGCTCGAGCAGCGCAACGTCGACATCAGCACCGTCATTAACCGCTTGCAGCCGAAGTTGGCGACCGTCGATGGAATGACGTTGTTTCTGCAGCCGGTGCAGGACCTGACGGTCGAGGACCGCGTGAGCCGCACGCAATATCAATACAGCCTCGAAGATCCCAGCGGCGACGAATTGAATCTCTGGACGGGCAAGCTGGTGCAGAAGCTCAAGACGCTGCCCGCGCTGCACAACGTCGCGACCGATCAGCAGAACGACGGCTGGCAGGAGCATATCGTCATCGATCGGCAGACTGCTTCGCGCCTTGGCATCACGCCAAATCTGATCGACAACACCTTGTATGACGCCTTCGGACAGCGGCAGGTGTCGACGATTTTCACCCAGCTGAACCAGTATCACGTGGTGCTCGAAGTGGCGCCGGAGTTTCAGCGCAATCCGCACGCGCTCGACGATATCTATATTCGCTCGAATACCGGAGGCGAGGTGCCGCTCAGCGCCTTCACTCACTTCGAACCGGGTGCGACGCCGCTCGCCGTCAATCACGAAGGCCAGTTCCCGGCGGTGACGATCTCGTTCGACTTGGTGTCGGGATACTCGCTGGGCGACGCGGTCACCGCTATCGACAATGCGCGCGCGGAAATCGGGATGCCCGCGAGTATCGAGGCTTCGTTCCAGGGCACGGCGGCAGCGTTTCGCGCGTCGTTGACCAACGAGCCGCTGCTGATCCTTGCGGCTCTCGTCACCGTGTATATCGTGCTCGGAGTTCTATACGAGAGTTACATCCATCCGATCACGATTCTCTCGACTCTGCCCTCAGCGGGCGTCGGCGCGATCCTGGCGCTGATGATCTGCGGCTCCGACCTTAACGTGATCGCGCTTATCGGAATCATCCTGCTGATAGGTATCGTGAAGAAAAATGCGATCATGATGATCGACTTCGCACTTGAAGCTCAGCGCAAGGAAGGCAAGCCGCCGCGCGAGGCGATCTTCCAGGCCTGCCTGCTGCGCTTCCGGCCAATCATGATGACCACGATGGCGGCGTTGCTGGGCGGACTGCCGCTCGCGCTGGGGACGGGCGTCGGCTCGGAATTGCGCCGCCCGCTCGGTATCGCGATCGTCGGCGGATTACTCGTAAGCCAGGTGCTTACGCTCTACACGACGCCGGTGATTTTCCTGACCTTCGACCGCATGGCGACGCGATTCGCCAAGTGGCGGACTAAAGACGTGGTTCCGGAACCGGTTCCGGCTCAGGCCTCATGAGCATTTCCGAACCCTTCATAAGAAAGCCGGTCGCCACGACGCTGTTGACGATCGCACTCGCGCTCGCCGGCGCGATCGCGTTCCGGCTGCTTCCGGTTTCGCCGCTCCCCCAGGTCGAGTTTCCAACGATCCAGGTGCAGGCGAACTTGCCCGGCGGGAGTCCGGAAACGATGGCTTCGTCGGTGGCGACGCCGCTCGAGCGCCAATTCGGCCGAATCGCCGGCCTGACGGAACTGACTTCGACCAGCTACCTCGGCGCGACCAGCATCGTTTTGCAATTCGACTTGAACCGCAATATCGACGCCGCAGCGCGCGACGTGCAAGCCGCCATCAATGCCGCGGCCGGGCAACTGCCGACGAACCTGCCGGCCAAGCCGACCTATAAAAAGGTGAATCCCGCCGATGCGCCGATCCTGATTCTCGCGCTTACGTCTGACGCCGTGCGCCCGGGTATGATGTACGACGCGGCTGATTCGATCCTCGAGCAGAAGCTTTCGCAAATAGAAGGCGTCGGCCAGGTTACTGTCGGCGGAAGCGCGCTGCCCGGGGTCCGCGTCGAGCTGAATCCAAGTCAGCTCAGCAACCTGGGCATAGGTCTCGAGGACGTGCGAACTGTGCTGGCCGCCGCCAATGCGAACCGGCCGAAGGGCGAACTGGCCGACGACAACCAGACATGGGGCTTGAGCACGACCGATCAGCTGCTCAAGGCCGAGGACTACCAGCCGCTGATCGTTCGCTACGCCAGCGGTACCAGTTCCGGCGTGCAGCTTTCTGATATCGCATGGGTCAGGGATTCGGTCGAGAACGTCCGTGCCGCAGGGATGGTCGATGGCAAACCCGCCGTCCTGATCATCGTTTTCCGCCAGCCGGGTGCGAACATCATAGACACGGTCGATCGAGTTTACGCGGCGATGCCGCAATTGCGCGCCTCGATCTCGCCCGCGATCAACCTCAGCGTGGTCATGGACCGTACCACCACCATCCGCGCCTCGGTGCGCGACGTCGAGTTGACGCTGTTAATTTCGATCTCGCTGGTGATCATGGTGGTGTTCCTGTTCCTGCGTAACCTACGCGCCACCTTGATTCCCGGAATCGTCGTTCCGCTCTCGCTGATCGGAACCTTCGGCGTCATGTACCTGCTCGGCTACAGCCTCGACAACCTGTCGCTGATGGCGCTGACGATTTGCACCGGGTTCGTAGTTGACGACGCGATCGTCGTCATCGAGAACATTTCGCGGTACCGCGAACAGGGGATGCCGCCGCTCGAAGCCGCGATCAAGGGCGCCGCGGGCATCGGTTTCACGGTGGTATCGATCAGTATCTCGCTGATCGCGGTGTTCATCCCGATTTTGCTGATGTCCGGAATCGTCGGCCGCCTGTTCCGCGAATTCGCGGTGACACTGTCGGCCGCCGTGATGGTTTCACTGGTCATCTCGCTCACCACGACGCCAATGATGAGCGCGAAATTACTCAAGCCGCACGACCAGGAGAAACACAACCGCTGGTACATCGCGAGCGAGCGATTTTTCAAGGGGATGCTCGAGCGCTACGAAAGCAGTCTGCTGTGGGTGCTCGACCATCAGCCGCTTACCCTGGTGGTTGCGCTCGCGACGCTCGCGCTCAGCATCTTTCTGTTCACGGTCGTGCCAAAGGGGTTTTTCCCGCAGCAGGACACGGGTCGCCTGATGGGCGCGGTGCAGGCCGATCAGGACACTTCATTCCAGGCGATGCACGAACGGCTAGCCCAGCTCGTCGCCGCGATTGATAAAGATCCTGCCGTCACCAACGTGGTCGCTTTCACCGGCGGCAACGGCGCGACCAACACCGCGAACATGTTTATCGGCCTCAAGCCATTGAGCGAGCGAAACATCAGCGCCGACCTGGTCATCGGGCGCATTCGCAAGGAGGTTGCGCACGTACCCGGCGTGAATCTTTATCTGCAAGCGGTTCAGGATTTGCGAATCGGCGGCAGAGGCAGCAACGCGCAATATCAGTTCACGCTGCAGAGCGACGATCTCAACGAGCTCAACCAATGGGCGCCCAAGGTCCTCAAGAAATTGCGCAGCGTTCACATTCTCACCGACGTCAGCAGCGATCAGCAGAACAGCGGACTCGAGGCCAACGTCGTCGTCGATCGTGACACCGCTTCGCGCCTGGGACTTTCGGAGCAGGCGATCGACGATACGCTCTACGACGCGTTCGGGCAGCGGCAAGTGTCCACGATGTACACGCCGCTGAACCAGTACCATGTCGTGATGGAAGTCGCGCCGCAGTTCTGGCAGAACCCCGAGTCGCTTGACCAGATCCACGTGCGCTCCAGCACCGGGCAGCTGATCAAACTAAGCACCTTCACGCACTTTGCGAACGACACGACTGCGCTCGCCGTCAATCACCAGGGTCAATTTCCGTCGGTGACGATCTCGTTCAACCTTGCGCCGGGCGTTGCGCTGGGCGAAGCGGTCGATGCGATCACGCAGGCCGAGCAGCAGATTCACATGCCGGCCGGTATCCGCGGAACATTCCAGGGAACCGCGCAGGCCTTTCAGGACTCGCTCAAGAACGAAGGCTTCCTGATCCTCTTTGCATTGGGCGCTGTCTATATCGTGCTCGGCATCCTCTACGAGAGTTACATCCATCCGATCACGATTCTCTCGACGCTGCCCTCGGCCGGCGTCGGCGCGATCCTCGCGCTGCTCATCTGCCACATCGAACTGAGCGTCATCGCGCTTATCGGAATCATCCTGCTAATAGGCATCGTCAAGAAAAACGCGATCATGATGATCGACTTTGCGCTCGAGGCTCAACGCGGCGAGGGCAAGTCTCCCCACGACGCGATCTACCAGGCGTGCGTGCTGCGCTTCCGTCCGATCATGATGACCACGATGGCCGCGTTGCTCGGCGGCCTGCCCCTCGCGCTCGGCACAGGCACTGGCTCCGAGATGCGCCGGCCGCTCGGCATCGCGATCGTCGGTGGACTGCTCGTAAGCCAGGTCCTGACGCTGTACACGACGCCGGTAATCTACCTGTACATGGACCGGCTGAGCGCGGGATGGTCGCGATCGTGGCGTCGCCTGCTCGGCCGCCCAACTACCGCGCCAGCCGAATCGCACGCAGCCGATTGACTATTCAAGTCCAATAGTCACTTCATTAGCTACTTAGTAGTGACGGCGGGTGCTTCGTCACCCAATTGCTCGCCTGATCGTACGCGTGCGCGAGCTGCATGCAGGCCATCTCTGCGTGATTGGGCGCCGACAATCTGAATGCCCATCGGCAATCCGTGTTGGTTGAAGCCGGCTGGTACGCTCAGCGCCGGGCAACCAGACATTGAAATCGGGATCATCACTTCCATCCAGCGATGGTAGGTATCCATCGACGCGCCGCCGACTTCTTTGGGCCAGTGGACAGTCGCATCAAACGGAAACGCCTGGCCTGCCGGCGCGATCATGAAGTCATACTTGTCGAAGAATGCGCGCACCGCCTGATACCATGCGGTCCGCACGAGATTCGCGTCCACGATTTCTAATGCACTGGCCTTGACGCCGTTTTCGATCTCCCACTGCAATTCCGGTTTCATCAGCGCGCGCTTGGCGGGATCGGCATAGGCGCGATTGTACTTCGCTGCGACTCGCCACGCCCGAATTTTGAGCCAGCTATTCCACACCGGCTCGATCAGATAGTCGGGCATCGCGGGTTCGACCTCGCATCCAAGCGAGTCGAATACTTTCAGTGCGCCCTTGCAGAGTTCGAGCACGCCAGGATCGAATGGTAGCTGTCCGCCGAAGTCTCCGACCCATCCGATGCGCGCGCCCTTGAAATCACGCACGAGTGGACCCGCAAACTCGGCCGGATCCTGGCGAATCGAAAGCGGCGTGCGCGCGTCGTATCCTGCTATCACCGACAGAAACATCGCGAGGTCAGGCACCGCCCGCGCCATCGGACCGTGCACGGAGAACGTCGGCATGAAGACCTCGTCGAACAACGACGGCACCCGGCCGAATGAAGTGCGGAACCCGAACACGTTGTTGAACGCCGCCGGATTTCGCAGCGACCCGCCGTTGTCACTGCCATCCGCAACGGGCACCATCCTGAGCGCCAGTGCAACAGCCGCGCCGCCACTGCTGCCGCCGCACGTCTTCGATTGATCGTAAGCGTTGAGCGTAGTGCCAAAGACCGGATTGTAGGTTTGCGATCCCAACCCAAACTCAGGGACGTTTGTTTTCCCGATAATGATCGCGCCGGCGCTCCGGATTCGCTCGACCAGGATCGAATCCGCCGCTGGAACAGAGTTCTTGAACAGCGGTGAGCCCATCGTGGTGCGGATGCCCCTGGTCGGCTCGAGATCCTTCACCGCATGCGGAAAGCCATGCATCCAGCCGAGATACTCGCCGCGAGCCAGTTGCGCGTCGCGAGTTTTCGCCTGGCCGAGCAGATCCTCGCGCGGCTGAAGAGAAACGATCGCGTTCACCCGCGGATTAAGTCGATCGATCTGATCGAGATATGCAGTCATCACCTCGACGCAAGAAATCTGTTTCGCTTTGATTGCGCGAGACAGCGCGACCGCATCGAGGTTCAGGATTTCCGCCATGCTCACGATTTCGACGCGCGTTGCGCGACTGCCCAGCCCATCTCTGCCGTCTGTCGCGCCTTTGCGCCACGCAGAGCGGCGTCGGGGCCGCTCGCATTACCCAGCTTCGCGCGCATCGCAATTCCCTGCGCGATCGCGGCGCCGCGGAAGAACGAGAACGCAACGAAAAACGTCAGATCGGGCACGCCGCCTCGTCCGACGCGTCGGCAGTATGCGGAGAGGAATTCATGTTCGCTCGGTATTCCCATCGCCTTCAGATCCATTCCCTGAAAACTCAACACGCCGTCGATGCCGGGCGGACAATGGTACGGACGACTCGCCCACGCCAGGTCACTCAGCGGATGCCCGAGCGTCGAAAGCTCCCAGTCGAGCACCGCGACCACGCGCGGGTCGGTCGGATGAAAGATTAGATTCTCCATGCGGTAGTCGCCGTGCGCGATCGTCGTCTCGTCCGCGGCGGGAATATGCCGGTTCAGCCATTCGATCAGGCGATCCATCTCCGGGATCTCGTCGATCTTCGAGGCCTCGTACTGCCTGGACCAGCGCGCGAGCTGGCGCGCGACGTACGCTTCGGGCCTGCCGTAGTCGCCGAGTCCCACCGCGCGAAAATCAACCTTGTGCAGCCGAGCGAGCACGTCGTTCATCGAGTCGTAGCACGCCGCGCGCTCATCCGGGCTCGAGTCGGGCATCAGCGGATCGCGCATGACGCGCCCCTCGACAAAGTCCATCACAAAGAACGCGGTGCCGATTACGCCGGCGTCCTCGCACAGGAGGTGCACTCCAGGGACCGGCACGTCAGTCGCCGCCAGCGCCTTGATGATTCGAAATTCGCGCTCGACCTGATGTGCAGACTGGAGCAGAGTGCCCGGCGGTTTCTTGCGCATGACGAAGCGCGCGTCCGGAGTCTCGAGCAGGAAAGTGGGATTCGACTGCCCGCCGACGAACTGTCGAACCGAAAGCGGACCGCGAAAATTCGGCATCCGCTCGATCAGGTAGCGCTTGAGACGCGCCTGATCGAACTGATGATTCTCGCGGACCGGTGTGACGTCATCTTCGAGCGACATTATTTCGCGCTCCCGGTCTGAGCGGTCTGGGGAGTCTGAGGTTCCAGCACGCAGCTCTGTATCTCGGTCTGCGCAATGTCAGTGTCCACAGGATTGAGATGCGGCACGGCGGTCAGCCAGCCCCATCCAAGTTCTTCTCTTATGTAGTACGATCGCCGCTCGGTCTGGAACTCGACTTCGTCAGCGGTGTCCGTCTCGATGGTGCAGGAGACCTTCTCGCCAGCCGGAACGATGAAAGCATGATAGCCGCCCGGACCGATCCGGGCCGTGTCTTCACCGCAAGTAACCGCGGGACGGAGCGCTGAGCTTCCATAGCTGTAAGGCCGATAAACGTAAATCACCGCGTTGCCCGGAGGTGACGTGATTTTCTCAAACGGTTGTCCCTGAACGGCGCATCCCGTCGCGACGGTGCTGACAGCGACGAGCAAGACTACCAGAATCCGACGATTCATTGGCCAACGGACGCGGTTGGAGATTTGCTGGCGTTTGCGGCGGCCTGCGCCAACCTGGCTTCATCCTTGTAGAGCTTTTGATCGATCCTTTGACGGACCGCGGCGCGGGCAGCGTCGTCCACTTCCTTGTGGGTGGGCTGCGAATACATGTTGTACGACTTCGAGACGTGCTCTTTGGCGGTGTAGTCGCCGAGTATCGTGTCGCCGGCGCTTACCGACAAGGATGCGAACGCGGTCACGCCGATGTCGCCGAGCGGAGCACCAACGAGGTTGGCCGGATCTAGCGCAGAAATGGCGAGCGGGACGTGGTAGTCGTCGTGCGTCAATTCCTCACGATAGGTGAATGTCACAGGCGAAGTATCGGACAAGGACATCGCGACCGCGGGCGGAAGTTCAGCCGGGTCGCCGGAAAGCAGCTTGCCCTTGAACGGCAGCGGATGCGCGGGCACGTCGACGACCTTCGGCGCGATCACGAGGTGCGATTCTGAGTGAGTCGCGCCGGCAGATTGCGACTGATCTGGTTGTTGCGGTTGTTGAGCGCTGCATCCGAACAGGGCGGCTACTGAAAAGAGCGCGGCGAGAGCGAATATGTGTCTCATAACCCTGCGGCGTTGCGAGCCAATATTCTGTACTTTCACAGCCTCGCAAACGCCATGCAGTCATAGTATCAGAAAGTCCCGCGCTACTTGACGTTGCCGTTGGCGACGTAAACGGTGCCGCCAAGCATCTGCTCGACCTCAAGCTCCGCCAGCAACGGCTCCAGATGACTCCACGGGCGCGCGAGGCCCTCGAGCGTGCTCGTCGATCGCAACGCGGCGTTCCAGACGAAAATATTCAGCGGCATCGTGCGGATGGGCGCCCACTTGAGCCCGGCCGCCACTACTCGCGCACCCGGCTTGAGATGGCTGCATACGTTCGCAACCGCGTTCGGCGTGCGCATTATGTCGTGCGTGAAATGAAACAACGCCGCGTCGGCTGGGAGCGGGATAGCCGCTTCCTCGACCGCGGACGAGATTAGCGTGACGTTAGTCCAGTTGTTCTCAACCGCCCGCGCACGAGCCCGCTCGAGCATCTCAGGACTCTGCTCGATTCCGACGATAGAACCTCGCGCACCGACCAGGCCTTCCAGCGCAGTAAAACTCAGGCCCGTGCCGCAGCCGACGTCCAGAACCCGGTCGCCGCTTTTCAGACGCAGCAGTTCGATAGCGCGCTGGCGCACGGGCTCGAACAATGCCAGCTCGAGATCGTAGATGCGTGCGCGCGAGCGATACTGCCGGAGCGCGGTCGAACGGTTAGGCGTAAGCCATCGCGTCAGCCGCTGAAACGCTTGCGATCGGTCGTCAGGAGGAGGGTCCACCGTCGATGCCTCGCTATACCGAGTATCACGAAAGTGCGAGCTTCGTTCGCGCTAGAGCCACTCCAACCGACGCGGTTTGAAGCTTAGCTCGTTCTTCGCTTTTTCGTTTGATGCTCCGCGCAGGCGCGTCGCGTAGTAGATGGTGTCGGGGCCGAATGCGGCGAGCGCCTCTTGCTCTGTGACCTTCAGTGGCTCCGGCGCTCCGGCCGCGCGCGCGAACGCGGGCAACCATACATGCTGAGGCGTGGGATCGCTATCCACGACATTGTACACGCCCGGGACGCATTCGAGCGCCGCGACTGTTGCCGCGGCCGCATCTTCGATGTGGACGAAGCTCCACACGCCCTGCGCATCGCCGATGATCGGAACTCGTTGTTGGCGCACCTGCTCACCCATGTCGCCTTCGCTCGTGTACCAGGTGCCCCGGCCGTAGAAGAATCCGTAACGGAGCGCGACGCGATCGATGCCCGTCGTCTTGAACGCCAACGATTCCAGCTCGGCATATGTGCGCGTCCCGGCGGCGATCGCGGGTGACGCTTCAAACGCAAACGACGCCGACTCGTCGGCGAGGCCCTTGCCCGGCGCGTACCAAAAGCCCGAAGATTGCAGCAGGTAACGGTGCACAAAACCGGTATCGCGGATGGCGGCCAGCAGGTTCGCGTGGCCCTCGGTCCGAACCTGGCGATCGGTCTCGGCCGCCGCTTTCATTTCCGCCGCCGTGTAATGCCTCGGCAGTGAGGTCAGCTCGTTGATGACTGCTTGCGGCCGAACGCGAGCGATCGCAGCGTGGACCGCTGCCGCATCGAGCGCGTCTGCGGTGACAGGCTCTGCCCCCGTTTCGAGCAGTGCGCGCGCCGATTGAGTCGAACGCACCAGGCCGAAGACCGTCTGGCCGGTTTCTCTCAAGCGATGAATTAGTGGCCGACCGATCGCGCCGGTCGCGCCCGCCAGCAGGACTCTCATCGGACTTATCGCGACTCTATCACGCTGCGGTGGAAAGGTTCGAGGCGGATTCCTAAGATATGCTCGTCTTCGAGAGCTCAAAGGAATGAACGGCGACGGGGTAAAGAAAACGATGAGCTCGACAACGCTCATCATGTTGATAGTTGCTCTTCTTGCTGGCATCACGGCGGCCGTCGCCACTTACCAGTTGGTCAGAAGCCAGCAGGGCGATCGCAAAGTCGATCGCAGCAACGACTCGCTCGGTCCCATTCTGAAATCGGACCCTTGACGAATGTTACGTAAGCGTCTTGGCGCCTTCCTTGCGGCCCATGCGCAGGCGACGGCCCGTCAGGCGAGTGCCGGTGTTCTCATCGACTACCACTGGCCGAACTTCGCGGCCAGTTTCGCTGTCGATTAGAATGACCGGCGGACCGTTTTCGCCCCATAGCCAGTCGCTGCCCCATCGCCACATCGCGGCGAGTACGTCCCAGAAGGCGCGGCCCTTATCCGTCAGCCGATATTCGTAGCGCGGCGGATGCTCCTCGTAGGCGATCTTCTTCAGCAGGCCTTCTTCGACCAGGCGATCGAGCCGGCGCGCCAGCACGGCACGCGGAACTTTCAGCGAGCGCTGGAAATCCTCGAAGCGGCGACGCCCCGAGAATACCTCGCGCATCACGAGCGGCGTCCACCAATCGCCAACCAGGTCGGTCGTGCGCGCGATGGGGCACGGCCAATCGTCGAAGCGAGTTCGGCGCATCAGGCAACCGCCTCGATTCGCGCCGGCACGTGCTTGTGAAAGGGCGTGCCCGCGAACCAGTCGCGATCCTCGGTCACCGTAAGCTCATTGGGCGCGACCCCGTGCTGAAATTCCTGACCTTCGCGGTCGGGGTACCACAGTCCCGTCCCGTTCGGCAGCGCGACGTGACCGGGCAGCATCGTGTCGGTGAGCATCACGGTACTCTCGGCGCTCGCGCGCTTCGTTATGATGCGTACGCGGCCGCCACTCTGCACTCCAAGTGCGGTGGCGTCCGCGGGGTTCATCCAGAGCGCGCCTGCTGGATCCTTAGGACGCCATTGCGGATCGCGAATGATCGTGTTCGCGGTAGATGAACGCCGCTGTCCTGCTGAGAGTACGAATGGGAACTCTGGATCGCGAGTCGGCTGTTCGTCGCGAAGCGATTTCAGTTCGGGCATCAACTCCGGGATCGTGAGATTGATCCGCCCGCCACGAATTCTTCGCCAGGTTTCCTCGTACGGATCGACACTCATGACCACTCCGGAGCGATTCTTCAAAATCGCGTCGTACAGTGCTTCGCCGAGCTCCGCGCCCTCGCCGTTGAAGCCTGCGCGGCGCAGCGACTCCGGATACCTGCGCGCGAAATTGTGCGCGATACCCCAGACCGACGCCGCATTTTCATTTCCCGCGCCCAGCGTCGGGCCGAGCGTCTCATACAAGAGCACAGTCATCACTTCCGCCAGATGAGGCCGCTCTGAAAGGACCCGCGGCAACTCTCTGGCAAAGGCTGTCCTTCCATTGGCCGCGGCCGCGTGCAGAGGAGCGACGTCTTCATCAGTCATCGCACCAAGCGCGCGAACCAGCCGGCGATGAATTTCGCCCTCGGGCAGCGTCCCCGGGATCGCATCGAGTATCGGTGCGCGGAGCGTGAAGGTGTTCGCGAATTCCGTCTCGGTATGGAAAGCCGCGCCGAAAAAAGTAGCTTCCCATTTTTCGTACTGCGACGACGACGGCAAAACATAGTGCGCCTCGCGCGCGCTCTCGGTCATCGCAACATCGATGACCACGACAAATTCGAGCGCCCGCAACGCCTCTCGCATCCGAGTGCTGTCGGCAACCGAGTGCGCGGGATTTTCGGCTTCGATGAGCATCGCACGGAACCGCTTGGGATGGTCGGTCAGGATTTCATCGGGGATAACGTTGGCCGGAATCATCCCGCCGATAATGCGATGACCTCCGACTGGACTAACCTGCGACGAGAGGGCGCCGCCGAACATCCCCGTCAGACTCGTCCCCGCATTCATGCCGCCAGCCTTCCCGATATTCCCGGTCACGGCGAAGAGAAGTTTCTCGAGGTATGAGTTGAGCGTGCTGTGCAACGACTGCTCGATACCGAGGTCTTCGTACACCGACACGCTCGAGGCGCGGGCGATTCGACGCGCCACGTCGCGAACCAAAGCCTCGGCGATACCTGCGCGCTCGCAGTAGTCCGCGACCGGAACGTCGTTCAGCGCCGCGAATAGTTCATCGCTATTTTCAGTGCGGTCGCGAATAAAGTCGTGACCGATCAGATCTTCTTGTGCGAGCACTCCAAGAATCGCCGCGAGGCAGAAAGCGTCGGTGCCGGGACGCACGCGCAAATGATAATCCGCCATCTCCGCGGTCTCCGTGCGGCGCGGATCGATCACTACGAGCGCGCGGTTCGGGTCGGCCGCAATGTCGCGGAGGATCGGGCGGGCGCGCTGAAAGCCATGGGATTGCCATGGGTTCTTCCCGACGAATACCGCGACTTCAGCCTGCTGGTAACTGCCGCCGAGGCCGGTGCCAAAGAGCTTGTGGTCCACCCAGAACTCGCCGGTTTTTTCCTGGGCCAACGCGTTGGAACTGAAGACTGAGCCAAGGGCGCGGCGAGTCGATGCTCCGTAGCTGCCGCATAGATGATTCCCCTGCCCGCCGCCGCCGTAATAGAAGATGCTCGCGCCGCCGTAGGTTTCCCGCACACGCAAGAAGCCCGCTGCGACCTCGTGGATGGCGGTGTCCCAGTCGATCTCCTCAAAGGTTCCGTCGGCGCGACGACGCAGAGGCGAGGTCAGCCGGTCTCTCCCATTTTGGTAGTAGTCGAGCCGCTGCGCCTTCTCGCACGCGTACCCATGCGACGCAACGTGCTCGCGATTTCCACGCACGCGCGTGATGTGGCGGCCGTCGAGCTTCACATCGACGCCGCAGTTAACACTGCACAGGATGCACACGGTTTTCTGCCAGTCGTCATTCATCGCCGATCTCCTAAGTTCATCTAGAGAACTGGATAGTTCAACAAGAGAATGAACTACAATTCTGTGGGACGCAACCGGAATTTCGCCAGCGCTTGGCCTTGGTTATCGCGGCGCTATCAGCTCCGAACCACGAGTGCGACAACGGTAAAACTTACGCTCGGCAGTCGAGGAAGATTTTACACGTGTTGCCGGGAGAACTCGGATTTCAGCACGTAAGATCAGCCTTCGACGCAGGGCACACTGTTTGCGTTATTTCGCGCGACCAGAGTTGTTGCGAGCCGGATTAACACAAGCTTTGGCGAGATACCGGGTGCTTTTCGGGCATGACCCTCCACCTCCAAAACTGCGACTCCAATCTCGAAATCCGAGGACACTTGAGTGAACAAGAAGTCGAAATTTAGCGTTGACGCGAACTCTTCATCTCATCCCGAACATCCGAACCGATCCCGATCTGCGCATAGTCGTCGCGCTTTTCTTAAAGGGCTGGGCGCCGCGAGCGTAACAGTTCCGTTCGCCGCGATAACCGCCAGCGCCCACCGGATTCCCGATGTCCTCTCCGATAAGAGTGGCGGGAACCTGGACATTAGAGACCGCCCGGGTCAGGCGTTCATCAAGCGCTTCAACGCGGCTTTGGACGATCTCAAGGTCAGGATACCCAATCACGCCAACAACGGAGACGAGGGTCGGTACCCATCGGGAATCGCGAACTACACCAAGGGCTTCGCGCACAACTCATTCGGTGAAGTCGATCCTACTGTGTACGAAAGTTATCTGAACGCGATTCGAACCGGTCAGCGCTCTGATTTCGACGCCTTACCGCTAGCTGGTACCGAACCGCTGGTCGATCCGCAGGCCGGCCTCGCCTACGACCTCGAGACTTACGATGTATCGCAAAACTCGATTCCGCCCTTCGACACGCTGAACAGTCCCGGTCTCGCCGCGCAGATGGTCGAATCGTATTGGTTGGCGCTGGCGCGCGACGTCCCCTACTCAGAGTTCGAAAGCGATCCGACGATTGCGGCTGCGGCTTCGGAATTGTCAGGTCTGGGCGCTTACTCCGGCCCGAAGATCGGTGGCAAGGTCACGCCCCAGTGTATCTTTCGCGGCTTCACCGCCGGCGATCTGATCGGTCCGTACATCTCGCAGTTTTTTCTTCAGCCGTTCAGCTACGGCGCGATGCCGTTCGTCGGCTACAAGACTATTCTGCCCGGCGATTTCGCGACCGACGTTTCGTCGTGGATGAATGTTGAAAATGGCGCACCCGTGGCCCTTCAGAGCGCGAGTCCGGATTCGCAATTGAGGTTCCTCCGCGACCCGCGCGATCTGGCTGAGTATGTTCACAACGACGTGCTGTACCAGGAGTACCTGAATGCGGCGCTGATGCTGGTCAAGATGAGGGCGCCGCTCGATTCGGGCAATCCTTATCCGCCGACGCTCAAGTCCGAAACCGGCTTCATCACCTTCGGCATTCCGATGGTGCAGGTGTTGGTCGCGGAAGTGCTCGCCCGCGCGCTCAAGAACGCATGGTTCCAGAAATGGTTCGTCCATCGGATGGCGCGTCCCGAGGCAATCGCCGGGCTGGTCCATTTCACGAATACCAATCAGAAGACCTATCCGCTCGACAGCAGTGTCCTGAACTCGAAGGCAGCCGCAGCGGTCTTCGCGCAATCGCGAGGCGGGGGTCGCAACGGCAGTTACTTCATTCCGTTGTCCTATCCCGAAGGATCCCCGTTGCATCCGTCCTATCCGGCGGCACATGCAGTGGTCTCGGGCGCGGCGGTCACGATACTCAAATGGTTCTTCAATGATAGCTTTGTAATCGCCAATCCGGTGACTACTACCTCTGACGGCCTGAGTACGGTTCCCTACACCGGGTCTGATGCCAGCCAGATGACAGTAGGCGGAGAGCTAAACAAGCTCGCGTCGAACGTGGGATTCGGCCGTGTGTCTGCGGGAATCCACTGGCGCCAGGACGTCCACCAGGGAATGCTTCTGGGCGAGGCGGTCGCGATAAGCCTGCTGAGAGATCAAGCGCATCTCTATAACGAGAATTACACGGGCTTCACGTTCACCAGCTTCAACGGGAACACGATTAAGGTTTGATGCCGTGGCGGAGGGGGGAGGGAGTCGAACCCTCCGGCAACAATATTAGTCGCCAAGCCGGTTTTGAAGACCGGTGGGGCCACCGGGCCCCTTCCTCCTCCAAGCTTTGAATTGTCGATGTTTTTTCAATCATAAACCAGCCCCACTGACCTTTCTGCTAATGATTTGCTAATGCGAGAAGTGCGAAGTGGTTTTTGACTAAGAAAGCCACACTCCATCCGACGCTGACGAGTTAAGAATCGCTAGCGCAGAAAACTAGGGCAACCGAAGGTCGAGATGGGAGCCACCACAGAAAGCGTCGCCGAATGTCCGACAGCTTTGATCCGCGCGCACTATTGATTGTTCGAAGACCTCGGCACGGACGAGCTGATCCGCAACTCCGGCTTGACCCTCTGGCTGGCGCCGCGGGTTGGACACTCGCTGATCGGAAAACCCCGCGTTTCTCGCCAGCGTGATTACTGCGGCCATACTAAATTTTCACACGATCAAAACTGCGTGAGGCATAATCAGCTTCAAGTCCAACGAGCCCTGAGTTAAAATAGCGAGCGACGATTGAATCGACGCAGCGGGGCTGGCGCTTTTCTGGACTTCTATCATTCGGACGCAAAGCTATGCATCGAAGTTGACGGCGCGTATACACGGCAGGCATTGCGGCCGCGAGGGCGGCGCGATCGCGACTTGCGATTGATGGGAATTGAGACGATGCAACTTGAGAATGATGACGTGTTGAGGCATCGAGCGCGGTCGAAATTCAATCGCGGTTGCTGTCGGAATTTAATGCGTTGCGGCGCCGTTCTGAGAGGGTTTGACTCTCTCTACCCAGCAATGCTGGCCGAACGCGCTTGACTCAAGTCGGCCGCGGCGCGCAAGCTGAAAGCATCCATTCATTGCGGATTAGGTGACGTGTGTCCCAAGTTGACGGCGAGACAATAATTTGCGATCGCCGTGGCGCCGAGTTGCGAGCGGCCTGGGTGAGCGTTCCATCGGGGGAAAGAACGCTGAAAGCGCTCGCAGCGGCTGCGTGAATTGCCTCGTGGTTTACGTGCTGCGCGTCGAGCCGGATCGCCTCGAGCCCCAAGGAAAAACGGCGCGCCTATGACTGAGCAACGTAAACAAGAGATCCGTAACATCCTCTCCCAACTGGACGAGGGTTAATTCGATGACCACTCTCCGGCCTACGTCATTGCAGCTCCTGCTCGTTCCGTCGCAGACCTACTCCAGGATCGTCATTCAGCTAACCGCCACGCCGTCAGTCGCACGTCTGGATCGCGCACGTACGATGGGCGTGAGCTATCGGCCGCGGTGCCTCGACGTGACAGTGTGACATAGGTGCATCGTTACCAAGTCGCACGCGCAGAACGACTTCGATTGCATCGAGCTCAAGTATCGTCGTCGTGTCGTAGTAGTGTCGTATCGTAGTTGAGAAGTCGGCCGCGACGCCCATCCCGATAGGGGGTGCAACCCCTTTTTGAAAGGTCATGGGGCCCCACGACGGCGTTAAACCTCCGACCGACCAGAATCGTTTTTTCGCGATCCTAGGAGCGTGTCGGCGGCGAGTCCCTGCGAAAAACGTGGCCGCTGTTGGCGCGAAGGCTCTGCGAGAGGCGTCGGAAATCGGCGGAAGCCGGTTTCCTTATCCTGATATCGGCACACCCACTTCTCGGATGCGTTTACTTGTTCAGCTCGTCGAGCAGCGCGTTGGCGTCCTTGAGGTCGGCGGTGTCTCTAAGCCTTCGGTGAATCGATTGTTGATTTCGGCCGTTTCGTGAGCAGTCTCGCAAGGGTCGTAGCGAAGAGCTTGAACTCGAAGATCAGGCGAGACTTGCCGATCGCCGGCTCGGCCATCGTGACGACAATCTGCCTAATGGTGGCTCCCAAAATCTGGCATCTTGTAACACGGCTGCCAACGCGAGAATGTCGTTGCTTCTCGGGCTGCTTCGACATCCCAGGGGGTTTGCAATTGAATCCCGAAGCAACTGTCCAAGACTCGACTAGCCGCAGCTTCGTCGGGCGGAGGCGAGAGATTATTGAACTCTCATCGAGTCTCGCCGGCGCGATTGGCGGCCGCGGTCGGCTGTTTCTGATCTCCGGCGAGCCGGGCATCGGCAAGACTCGTCTCGCCGAGGAGATCTCCAACCATGCGTCAGCGCGCGGGACGCGAGTGGTATGGGGTCGATGTTGGGAGGGCGGAGGTGCGCCGGCGTACTGGCCGCTGATCCAGATACTCCGCGCATGCGTTGAGGATCTCAACAGTGAGCATCTGAAAGCTCTTCTCGGTTCCGGCGCAAGTGAAATCGCGCGGCTGGTTCCGGAGCTCAGGCTTTCACTGCCGTCACTCGAAGAGGCCAAGGCGACGACAGACTCGGAGTCGGCGCGCTTTCTCCTGTTCGATGCGGTCGCGACGCTGCTCAAGAACGTGGCGCGCGATGGATCGCTGCTGATGGTGGTCGATGACCTTCACGACGCAGATCAGCCCTCGCTGCAGATGCTTCGATTCATCGCGCGAGCGGCCAAAGACGCGCCTCTGCTAATAGTCGGCACTTATCGCGATGCCGAAGTGAAACGGTCGGCGCAGCTGGGAAAACTGGTCGGCGATCTGATGCGCGAAGGACGATCTCTCTCGCTCACGGGCCTAAGCAAGGCAGAGGTTGGAGACTTCATCGCAAGCAGGACGGGGCGGCCCGCGCCAGAAAGACTGGTCGCGAACTTGTATCGCGCGACGGACGGAAATGCGTTGTACGTCGAGGGCGTGGTGCGGTTGCTCGAGTCGGAAGGAACGTCTGAACAGGCCGGGAATGATCGCGAGGGTTTTAAGATACCGGATGGAGTTCGGGAATCGATCCGGCGGCAATTGGCTGCGCTGTCGGACGAGGCGAACTCGTTGTTGTCGATCGCCTCGGTAATCGGAAATGAGTTCGAGACGCGATTGCTGGAGCGGGTTTCCGGGCGCTCGACGGAGCAGATAGTTGAGCAGACAGATGAAGCAACACGGATCGGAGTTCTAAGAACTGGAGCACCAGGGTCTGCGCGCCGGCAGTTCTCCCATGCGCTGATCCGTGAAGTGCTCTACGATGACTTGGCAACGAATCGGCGCATCGCGTTGCATGGCGAGATCGGAGCGGCGATCGAAGAAATTTATAAGGGCGACCTGAAGCCGCACTGGGCGCAACTGGCACATCACTTTAGAGCTGCCCGCGTTGCCGGGAAAGCTATCGACTATTCGATCGATGCGGGCGAGGCGGCCTACAAGATGTTTGCCTACGAAGCCGCAAGTCTCAGCTGGCAGGCGGCGCTCCGACTGATGCAGGAGCACAACACCGACCCACAGAATCAAGCACGTCTGCTCGAGCGGCTCGCCACGCTGATGTACGTCACCGATCTCTCAGATCCAAAAGGCCTGGAGTACCTGGCTCGGGCATTGAAGATCTACGAGGAGTCCGGCCAAACAGAACGCGTCGCTGCATTGCACTCGCGGATGGGAGCAGCGCTGGCAATGCGGTCCGCCATCAGTAATCCCCCGGACGCAATGGAACATTATCGGAAAGCCGAGGCGATTTTGGGTAAGGGAGCGGACTCGAGGGGCAAAGCCAACTTATACGCCGGAATGGCGATGGCCGCCCTACAGCTCATGCTCCGAGAGGAAGGCTTGGTATGGTCGCGTGGGGCAATGGACATCTCTGAGCGAATCGGCAACGAGGAGATTTGGACAAATGCCGCATGTTTGCACGCGCTCCACCTATTCAGCGCGGGACGACTCGCGCAAGCCCTGACCCTAGTTGATGAAGCGTCGAATCGCGCTGACCGGCTCGTCGATGCCGCCTCTGTATACGGTGCGGCCTTGAATTCTGCTTCACTGCGGCTGGCTCTACTGGACCCCACCGACGCCCCGTTCTGGCTTCTCCGCGAACTTGCCAAGCCAAGGCTTGCTCACGTTACCACTCCTCGTCTGTTACTGCTAGGTACCCTCCTTAGGGCACACATTGCAGCAGGAGATCTCGCTCAAGCAAGGAGCGTTTGGGAGGAATCGGGTTTGTCGTCCTCTGGAAGAGCGTTCAACTGGCTCTTTGCGATGGGCGAATTTGAACAGGCCGAGATTTTAGAAACCACTGAGCTCCAACTGGACCGGCGAGCCGGAAACCGCGATGAGCAGGGGATACACGCGACTTCTCTTGCCGAAATTCGACGGGCTCTGGGCGATCTCGCGGGAGCCGAGCAACTCGGACGATTCGCGGTCGAGAAAGCGAAAGGGCGCCTCGCAGGAGAACTGCATACGGGATCATTGCTTGCCGGAATATATGCTGAGGTGGGGTACCCCGAGCGAGCGCACCAGCATCTCACTCGGTGCCGCGAGATACTCGGAAACGGGGAGGACTGGCGCGGGCTGGCCGGCAAGGTCGCGCGGGCAGAGGCTGTCGTCGCGGCGGCTGAAGGGAAATACGAAGACTCCGAGACGCAGTTCGAAACAGCGGTAAAGATCTTTCGCAGATATCATGTGCCATTCGAGGAAGCCGAGGCGCTGCATTACTGGGGACGGGCGTTGAATGCGTCGGGCGAGCATGGTCGGGCGAATGAGAAACTCGACGCGGCGATCGAGATCTATCGACGATGCGGCGCAGGCGAGCGATGGGTTCAGCGGGTCGAAGCGGACAGACAACCTTCTCCAGCGCGAACCAAGAAGGGAGAACATCCAGCAGACGCCCAGAGCCGAGCGGTTTTCCAGATGGAAGGCGACTATTGGACCATCGCCTATGAAGGCAAAACCGCTCGACTCAGAGACGCGAAAGGACTTCATTACATCGCGCATCTGCTCGGGCATCCCGGTGAGGAGATTCGAGCGCTTGATCTGGCGGCTCTATCAGGCGGAGCAGTCGAAGAAGCCGTGGACGCCAAGAGAGCCGAAGACCTCGCGCGAACAGGAGTGCTGGCGGGCGACTTAGGCCACGCAGGCGAGATGCTCGATGCACAAGCGAAGACCGACTATCAGCGCCGATTGATTGAGCTCGAGGACGAAGTCGAAGAAGCCCGCGAACTCGGCAACGAGGAACGCATCGCGAAAGCCGAAGACGAGAAGGAAGCGCTCGCACACGAGATCCGTCGCGCCGTTGGTCTTGGTGGCCGTGACCGCCGGGCAGCTTCCAGTGTGGAACGCGCCCGAGTTGCAGTAACCAGGGCGATTCGCTTGGCGCTCGAGCGAATCTCCGTGCAGAGCCCCGACCTGGGGAGATTGCTTTCCACCACGATCAAGACCGGCGCGATCTGCTCGTACGTCCCTGACGACAGGTTTCCCGTCTCCTGGCGGCTGTAAGAAACCGGCCTCGCAGCTTCAGTCTCGCGTTACAATGTAACAAACGACTGATCGCGCTCGTTCCCTCCAAACGTGCAGGTGGTAGACGGCGAAGAGCACGCCGTTAGCGAGCCAATCCCGGCGGCCGAAGACCCGGTTCATCCGCATGATAGAGTGCCGCGCGGAGGATGGCGGAGTTGCCGGCGAACAGCCTCGCGTTGCATGGTGGCCAGAATGTCGAAGCCCGAGGGGCCCAAACAGACTCATGATAGCGACCGGTTTCCGCCGCGCCGCGACCTTGCGACCAGCTTGCTCTTGGGACTCGTCTGCCTGATTCTCTACAATGCAAACCTGCGAACCATGGGCGCCGGCGATACTTACCCGGCGCGTTACCTCCCGTTTGCGATCTGGAGTCACCGCACCGTCACGCTCGATTCGATCGCCAGCGTGACAGCGCAAGGCCATGTTCACCCATACTGGATACTGAAGGGCCGCAACGGCCACGCTGTATCGTTGTACCCGGTGGTGCTCCCCGTCATTGTCGTTCCGCTATACCTCCCTGCCGTAGGCTATCTCTATATCCGAGGATGGTCAGATCAGCGAATGGATAGGCTGGCAAGAGTGATGGAGAAGCTCACTGCTTCTTTGATTGCAGCCCTGACGGCGGCCCTGATGTACCTCCTTTTGCGACGCCGATCGGATCCGATGACCGCTGGTCTGCTCACGCTGGCTTTTGCCCTTGGCACCAATACCTGGGTGATTAGTAGTCAAGCGATGTGGCAGCACGGCTTGGCGGAGTTGCTGTTGGTCGGCGCTCTGATCCTTCTTACGGGGCAGAGCGGCGCTTGGGAGGCGCTCACGGCAGGAGCTATCTGCGGGCTCATCGCGGGCAATCGTCCGCCAGACGCGCTGCTTGCCGCTGCGCTTGGGTTATATGGTCTAAGCTGGGCCGGACGTCGCGCCCCGATCTTCGCCGCGGCGGCGGCGTTTCCGATTGGTCTGGTGTTGACATACAACCTGCTGGCGACCGGTAACCTCGCCGGCGGTTACGGGCTGCTTGCGCCCAACAATCCTGGATTCTTTCGACACGATCTGTTACCGGGCATCGCCGGGCTTCTGTTCAGCCCGGCACGGGGATTGTTTGTCTTCTCGCCCTTCCTTCTTTTCCTCGCATTCGGCTTTCGCCACGTACTGCGAGACCGCAGCACTCGCGGCCTCGCTATTCTCATAACTTTCGCTTCGATCGCCCAGCTGATGATCTACGCGAAGACCGATTGGAGGGCCGGCTTCTCATGGGGCCCGCGCTTTCTGACGGACCTGTTGCCTCTGCTCGTCTGGATGCTCCCGCCGGTGATCTCGTCCCTGCGCCGGACGGGACGTTCAGCCTTCGTTGTAGCAATTTGCGCATCGATAGCAATCCAGGCAGTCGGCGCCTTTTGGTACACCGGCAGTAGCGAAGCGGCGATCTTTTCCGGGCCGGCCGGTCCCGGCGAGATGACGCCCGCCTGGCGCGTCTCGAACGCTCCATTCATCGCGGAGTTAAGTCACCCCATGGCGCCGATGGAACTTTTGATCAATGTTCGCGGGAACATTGATCGCGTCAGCGCCAACGGCCGCGATGTCAAAGAGGTCATCCGCGGCACTCCAGTCGCCATAGAGGGGTGGGCGCTCGCGGACGACTCTTCACCCGGCGCGGTGCTGATTACAGTGGACGACAATCCGCTTGCCGTGACCACGGCCTTCTTTGATCGTTCCGACGTCAAGGCCGCTTTGCACGAGACAAGTCCGGCGGGATGGCGCGCAGTGATTCGCAGTGACAACATACGCCCGGGCGAGCATGTGTTGTGGGCTAGTGCGCGGGTTGCGGAGAGCGGAGAGTTCCGTCCCATCGCGCAGCGGCGACTGACAGTGCGCGCGAAGGCTGACGCCGGGACTGATCCGCGTCCAATCGGAACTCCAGTCAACGCGGAGCCCGCGTCAAACGAAGGTCTCGGAGTCTTAGCTCAACACGCGGTGGCGATCCTGAGCAGCGATCAGGCTCCGGCAGGCTATTGGCTCACGTCGTATACCTCATCGCCGCACTTCCAGAACCCCAAGCGAGAAATGAACACCTTTCTCACCTCCGTGATGGTGGATCTCCTCGCCCCGGTGGCCGCCGACACCGGTCTTGGCGAGACGCTCGATCGGGCACGACGTCATTTGGCGGGCCAGATTGAGCCAAGCGGGCTGGTTCGGTATCACGGCCGGCCCGATAGTCCGACAATTCCCTCTCTCGGGTGCGTCATCACGCCAGACGCCGACGACACCGCTTTGGTCTGGAGGATCGCTCCGGGAGGCGATCGATCGCTTACGGAAGCGCTGGACGTCCTGAAGCGGTACCGCACCGCCGATGGCCTTTATCGCACATGGTTGTCGTCGCGTGAAAAATATCAGTGCATCGACCCGGGGAGAGATCCAAATCCGGCCGACGTGGGTATCCAGATGCACGTGTTAATGCTTCTCGCGAGGTCGGACGCGTCAGCCGCACGCGCGCTGTGCGGTGCCCTCCAAAGCGCGATCGCCGACGATCGCATCTGGGTTTACTATAAGGTGGCTCCCCTGATCCCGCTTCTGCGGCAGGAAGAACTCCGGCAGGGCGGGTGCGTGCTGACTCTTCCCGAGTCGCGGTCGCATACGCCAGTGAAAGGACAGGAGACTTGGGTGGAAGCCGGCAGGCTTCTGCAGAGGTTTCAGAGATCAGACGGCCCGCCTTCTTCGGCGGAAACATTGGCCACGCTCAAGACCCTGTCGAACGACGGATTCGCATCTGTTCGGCAGAATCCGCCGCTCTTGTATCACAACGATTTCACCGGCTCGACACCGCGGTTCTACTGGTCGGAGGACTTTGGGTACGCCTTGTGGCTCAGATTGTACGTAGAGTGGACACGCGATGAGAAACGTAGGGCTGGCTGGCCGAAGCCACTACCCGCCAGCGCACAAGGAATTCGAGGTGATCGTTGAGGGCGGGCCAGCGGCAGTGTGCGGAAGAGAAATCAGCGGGCCGGGCGCCGGTGCGGCGGTTCCTCCGCTACCTCGGCCCGATCCGCTATCGCGAGGTACTGATCCTGCAGGGATCCCCGATGCTGGGCGCCGCGCTCGCGATGAGAGAGGTGACGGCAAGCAGCCTCGCGCGGCTGGCCGTTCTGGCCGGTGCGAGCGTCCTTCTTGTTGCGCACATCTTCGCACTCAATGATCTGACTGAGATAGCCGACTTCGGCGATCCCGGCGACCCGGCGAGCAGAGTTACCGCAAATGGTTTCAGCCGGGTTGAGATGGGCTGGCTATCGATCGCTCTCCTCGCGCCGAGCCTGGTGCTGTTCGGCGCGATCGGTTTGCCCAGCTTGATGATCGCGCTTGCGATTGCGGTCCTCAGCTTTGCCTATTCCGTGCCCGCATTTCATGCGAAGGGCATTCCCGTATTGAGTTCGGCGATCCATCTTTGCGGAGGGGTCCTGCACTTTTTGCTCGGTTACTCGCTGTTCGGCCCGATCGACGACCGTGGCATGGCAATCGCCTTCTTCTTCGCACTGTGTTTCGTAGCAGGGCATCTCAACCAGGAGGTTCGCGACTACGAGGGCGACTGTCTCAACGGAATCAGGACCAACGCTGTGGTCTTCGGGAAGACCCGGGCGTTCATCGCAGGCTTCGTCATTTTTACCCTTGCCTATGTCCAGATAGCCGTGCTGGCTGTACGTGGCATCTTGCCGATCGCGATGGTGGCTGGGATCGCCCTTTACCCCCTGCACCTTTATTGGTCGATGCAAGCGATGGCCAAAGGCCTGACCGCTGGCAGAGTCCGTTGGCTGCAAGCGCGGTATCGGGCGCTCTTTGCGATCATCGGCATCTGGATGATAGCCGCGCTGCTGATCGAGCGGTGGTAAGGATCCATCACACCTTCATGGCGCGACGCTCTTTCTATATCTATGCTTCCGTTTCACTGGCTAGCGCTAGTGGTTTTTTGCGGCCGGCGGTGGTGCAGTGGCAGTTAGTTACATCGATCCGACATTGCCGGCGATCGCGCTCATTCTCGCGTCGGGGGGTTAGCGAGATCAGTCGTCGCCTGGCGCTTGCGCCACTCCGTGTGTGGTGGGGGGCCGCGGTCCTCGCGCTGCTAGTCTTGCGTCGTCTCTATGCCTAGCGGATCCTCTCGGAGCCGGTCCAACGCAGCCCGATGAATCGCCTCGTGGCGATCGTTAACCGTCGTACAAGGCCTGGAGGCGATCCCGAATTCGGTCGGCGCTCTGCCGCCACGAGTAACGCGATCGAATGTCCTCGCTTGCGCGCCGGCCGACCCTACCGATTTCGTTCGGATGCTCGATCGCGTAGCGGATCAGATGCCGTAGATGCTCGGGGTCCGGCTCCGCCCATTCGAAGCCGGCATAGTAAGGGCACTTCGCGACCGCTGGTACGCATCCCTTATTCCGAAGTAGCAGGCTGTTACTATCGGTCATGTAGTCGAGGTGCGCGCCCCACGCGGTTGCAATAACCGGACAACCGCATGCCATCGCCTCTACCGCCGGCATGTTCCATCCCTCGCCATGAGACGGGAACAGCACGCAGTTGGCAGTTCGATAGAGAGCCGCCATTTGATAGTGAGGGACTTGATAGTTAAGCAACAACCGGATGCGCCCGCCACTTCGCTTTAGCCGCAACTTCGCGATTTCGGAGTGAAGATCCACACTGCCGTCGCGATTCATCACCTTGCAGATCAAAACCACATCTTCGGACCGCCTGACCTCGTCATTAAAGATCGACAAGATGGTATCGCACGACTTTCGCTCGCCCCATTCCAGAACCGTGAGGAACACAAACCCATACGGCAGCTTGAGCGGTTTCACGCGAGGATGAAAATGATCGACGTCCACTCCGAGCGGCATCACCCGCACCGTCCTGCGCATCCCACAGCGGCGGAGTCCCTCAACGTTGAAGCTAGCGGGAACCCATACTTCGTCCATCTGGTTCGCTTGCCGCACCCACTCATCGGGAAAGCCGTTCACCTCCAGCATCGTGTAGCCGATTCGCCTCTGCGCTGAGGCACGTAAGAAGACGTCGCCCTGACCGTACACGACGCACGGATCGTTGGGATCCGATGGCCGATTGTGAATCACATTCAACAAATAGTCTCCGCACTCCTGCGACTCCGGAAGTGGCCACGGCGTGCCGTCCCCGTACACGTACCGATAGCTGGGGTGGGCGCCGATCTCCTCCAGCGAACGCAGGAGATAGCGGCTGCTGGTGGCATAGCCGGTCGGGTGGTTGAGGATTGACTGCCATAGGAGTCCGGTCTTCGCGGGATCGAATTGTGCGCCCCACTTGCGGCGGAAGATCTCCTGGCTGCGAAGAAATCGATCCATGAAATCGAAAGATGGATTCGCGCGCGAGCTTCCGTGCTCGTGATGGATTGCCGTGGTCTGACCGCATAGAACAATCTTCCAGCCCGCTTGCCGCGCGCGTTCGCAGAGGTCGGTATCTTCGAAGTATGAACCGTAAGTCGCGTCCAGCAGGCCAACCTCATTGAGCAGCCCCCGCTTGAGGTACGCGCAGGCAAAAACGATACCCTGCACTTCGCGGTTTTCCGTGTACTGGCCTATATCCAACTCGCCCGCGCCTATTTGTTGACCCCAGAAAGTGTCACTGTCGATAAATGTCCCGACATGCAGCAGGGTCCCGTCGGGTTGAAGCATACGGCATCCGACAATTCCGACCTCGGAAGCCTCCGCCGCTTCGCGAATCCGCTCCAGCCAGTCCGGATCCTGAACTATGATGTCATTGTTGATGAGCACTACGTCATCATCGATCGGAGACGACTCGATCCCGATATTGTTGCCCCGCGCGAAGCCGAGGTTGGTCCCGTTTTCGATGAGCCGGAACCATTTCTGATCGCGCGCCCATGCAAGGGTGCCGTCGGTGCTGCCATTATCGACGACCACCACTGCGGCGCGACTGAGATTCGTATGGTTGCGAATCGACTCCAGGCACCGGCGGCTATCCTCGATTCCGTTCCAGGTCAAAACGACAATCGTGACGTGCTCGGAGATTTTCGTATTTCGGCCCGGCGCAGGATTCGTCTCGGCCACCGTGTCTGGGCTGGCTATCTGGATCGCAATACCGTTGACGGCTTGATGCGCCGCAAGGTGATCTGAACTTGCCGAGAGCATTTTCACGGTCGGCGTCTTCATCCTCGGCACCGCCATCCTGAACGATTTCTTCTCGGCTTGAAAAATGTCCGCCTCGATATCGCAAATCGTGACTGGTTGTTCAAGATAACGTTGCAGGATGGGGACTCGCTCGGAAGAGAGCCGCGCAGTGATGGCCCGTGCTATAAAGGTGGTTCGTATCGCACAGCCGTCGTCATCATCGCGCCGCTGCCACAGGATGTAGCGGACCGCACTCAAGCCAACTATCGCCGATAGAAACATGGCACCGGTGAAAGGCTCCAGGTCACGCGCGAAGGTCGCCACCGCCAGCAGCATCGCGGCGAATATCATTTCCAAAAGCTGGCTCGGCACTCGTCTCCGGCGTACCCCTCGATGGTCCGCGAAACCTAGCCCAAACCAATAGCGTGTGGCCCGGCCGCAGCAGCAACCGTTGAGAAGGCATCCCGCCTTGATGAAGAACACGGTGACCAGCAGGGTGCAGATCGCTACGGCCCAGAATGGGGCGAACGCCAAACGCAGTACACGGAGCACGGGAACGGAAAGTGGCATCGCCGCGATCAATCCGGCGTACGCTCCAAACCCAAGCTGTGAACGCCGCCAGGTGCTTTGCACCTCGCGCAGAAAAAGCCAGTGATGAGTCAGGACGACTAGGGCCCGCAGACCGACCAGCGCCAGGGCAAGCAAAATCAGAATGGCGAGCGCGAATCGGTCGGGACTCAGGCCGGAAAGTCGAGCTTCATGCGCACCGGCAAGGACTCCTGCAAGCAGCCCCAAATATAACATTGCCGGAAAGCTATGGATGTCGATGCCGTTCAATCTGAACAGAATCCTGCGCATGGTCCTCAGTAGATCGATCTGGGAATCAGGGCGGCTGCCATCATCCCATCGACAATGAGTGTCTCTTCGAGTCGAATCATCGCGCGAAACTGTAGACCAATTGCCGGCACGTCGCGAGAGTCCCTCTCGTGGCGCGAACGACCCTCGAGCGGTTGCCATCGTGCTCGTATTGAGGCAGCCGGGCGATTTACCATGCTCGCGGGCGGCGGCCCACAAACGTGACGTTTCAGTGTTGATTGAAGACCGTGGACCAATAGTGATGATCCTGCTGGTTACGTCACTTACTTGAGAGGAAGCAGGCCATGATGGTTGACATCGGTCGCGCCGACCAGCGTGTACGTACCCGGTGGCAGATCGAACTCGACGATGCCGGTGCTGTCCGTAGTTCCCAAAGCTACGACACTCTTATCGGCAGGATTAAGCACCGACACCTTGTGTCCGTTCAATCCGGCGTCAGGCTCGGCCAGTTTCTTGACCTGTTTCCATGAGACAGCGTCCACCGAAATCTTGCCGTTCTGAGGCTTACTCTGCAGATAGCTACATCCCGCCGTGCCGACCAGCAGGATCGGGAGTCGAACCCGAAACAAAGGGGTCAGTGTCTCGGCCTTCTGGTCTCCGCCACCGACCGGCAGTTGCTATGGACATTCAGCGTTCTTGCCAACGCGCCGGTGATTCTATTCGCCGTCGGCTTCAGCGCCGATGTGCCGAGCATCCTATGGTATTTCTTCTGGACTGGTCATTGCGTCGTTGATTTCGAACCACGAAACGGGCTCTCCGGTTTCAAGTTTTTTGATAACTCGCGTCGCGCGCCTCGACTGGAGATCGTAGTCCTGCGTGAGCCACGCTTCATCCTGGCTTGTGCGACTTCTGATCGTCGAGCGCTCTTGCTTGTTCCAACCTCTCTACTAACTGGGCTCTCATCTCAGGCGAAAGATGCTTTGGTGGAACGAATAGCGCGGCGGATACTTGCGATCGCGTGACCGCTATCAAGGCCCTAACAGAGCCCTGGTTTGAGAAAGTAAAGGCTGGTCGCAAATGGCTCGCCGAAAGCCTTCGGTCCAAAAAACCAAATTCAAACTAGGACACTACCGATTTCTGCTGGCCAATGGACGCTCGCGCGGTAAATTGGTAGAAGGGGGCGCTGGCTGGTGTTGCCCCCCTTTCCCCGGTCGGCATCGGGCTGGCGTGTCACTCCGCTGGCCCGTTCCTTTTATCGCAGACTGATTTTGATATTCTGAAAACTACATCGACTGATTTAACTGGCCCGTTGCTAGTCGGCGTCGGGCTGGCCCGGCCAGAGCGGACTACGCCGGACGAGGGTGGACAGGCACAACTACGAGATCTTGGTTCCTTCGGTTCGGGCGATATATTTCTTGTCGCGGTGGCTAAGTAAGACAACATGAACCTTGTAGGGAGAGGCCGTGTGGTCTATACGGGGAACGGAAGCGGAGACTCACGGAAATCCCGGCGCAAGGCCACTGCCTGAATGCAAGAAGCAGAACCGGCCTGTTTCACGTGATCGACCTTTCGCGAGCCCAGGAAGTACTCCAGGAGGTATTGGTCAATGGCTAAAGCTACTAGCAAGAGGCGGCAGACATCGCCGCCGAAATCCAAGGGCAAGGTCGTACCGGTCGGCAAAGGCCGAAGCGTCTCGGCCCCTGTGCGGATCAAACCGTGGAAGCCAGAGGTCCTCGACCCCGGATGGAGTTGGGACGACAGGTTGCCGTACGTGGAGGGCAAAAGAGTGGACCGTTCATTTACACCGCCGGTCAATCTGCGGTCGAGCCCGACGGCACGATTATAGGCAAAGGCGATATCAAGGCGCAGACCCACAAGGCATTCGAGAATATCCGTGCAGTGCAGAATCTGGCCGGCGCCGACCTGGGCGATATCGTCGAAATAACCACTTACATAACCGATGAGAGCAAGTTCAATGATATGCTTGAGGCATGCAGCGAGGTTTTTGGAGAGAATTTGCCCGCGTCGACTGCGGTTATCGTAAAGGCACTAGTATCGTGTCCCGCAAATAACTTTACGGTGCATAATGATTTTCTCAAGTGCAGACGCGGCCAAAATGATCCAACAATGAAAACTTATTTGCGGGACACGACACTAGCTTCACCGGATATGATGGTCGAAATCGAAGCGGTCGCGATCAAGTTTTAGCCATGTTACGGCAACGATGGCGGCATGTTCATGGTTGCGGGCTCAGAGCGGCCGCGTGTCGCAAGTATAGCGACCAGGTCGATGCAATCGTGAACACGAGCGTATGGTTCGTTTCAGATGACACCTACGCTCTTTATGAGCCCTACACCGAAAACGGATACTTCGAATGCGCCGGTATTTCCGTGCATTTCACCGGTGAATCAGCGCCGGCTGCTCCGCCAGCGCAGCCGCCCCCCAGTTGATCCGCAACTTGTTACTCTAAAGGTAATCAGGGGAGATTAGGATGGCTTTACTGGTATCGCCGTTGGGAATCGAAGAAGTAAGAGCGCATCGCACCTGGTTTCTGATCTTCGGAATTGCGCTGATCATCCTGGGTACCATCGCAATCGGCAGCGCTGAGTTAATGACGATGGTCTCGGTGATTTTTCTCGGATGGCTCCTGATCTTCGGTGGTGTGTTCGAAATAATTCACGGCTTCGCGCGACGCGCCTGGGGCGGCTTCTTCATTAATCTCATGGGTGGTCTGCTATACGCAGTGACCGGCCTCTTGATGATCATGCATCCGGGCATCGCTGCGGTCACGCTGACCCTGATGATCGCGATGCTGCTAATCGTCGCCGGCACCTTCAGACTCTTTGTTGCCTTTTCGACTTCTATCCATCACCGGGGATGGTTGATCCTGAACGGCATAATTTCGTTGTTTCTCGGATTTTGCATTATGAGTTCGTGGCCGGCGTCAGGACTGTCGATCATCGGACTGTTCATCGGCATCGATATGATTTTCGACGGATGGACTGAGGTGATGCTGGCGTTGAGCGTTGGCGGCGATGGAGGATCTACGCCGCCTCAAGCTGTGCCTGCATGACCATACCCCACCTGCGCCGAAGAAACGCGATGATCTGCTCTCGGCCCATGAAGAACTCGGACGGTTGCGCCACCGGCACGATGATTCTATAACGGCTGCGGTAACCACGACATCATCTTATTCCAGACCTCCTCGGGGCCACTTATATTGATGGCGTACGGGTCGCCGCCCTGGCGCTCGGACTCGGTGTTTCAGGCGACTCCGCGGACTCGAAACCGATCAATGCCCGTTCGGGAATTTGCCGGAGTCACACAAAGGTCGATGGGGCGAAGGCTTGACGGCCGAGGACATGAAGAATTGCCGCTGGCTCAGGGCGCGGCTGATCGCAGTAATCGAGTACCTAGAGTGGACTGCCGCAAATCATCTTCGACACTCGAAGTTTCAAGAATTACGGGAGCCGTACCCGCGCACATCTGTCAGGCGCCGCGAGAATCGAACCGTTGCGACTAAACCGCCACGCCGTCAGTCACGCATCTGGATCGCGCACGTATGATGAGCTCGAGCTATCGGCCGCGCCGCCTCGCCGCAAGTAGAACTGTTTTTTTACGTGACATAAGGGCAGCGTCACCAAGTCGCACGCATAGAATGGCTTTGTTGCATCGCGTCTGTCGTATCGTTACGGTGTCGTAGTGGTATCGTATCGACGCTGGCAAGTCGGCCGGGACTCCTAGTCTCATAGAGGTATGCACCCCTTTTGCGAAGGTTATGGGGCCCCACGGCGGCGTTAAAAAACCACCACGCCGTCAGTCGCGTATACGGATCGCGCATGAGATAAGACCCGAGCTAATCGGCCGCGACGCGCAGGCTGAGCAAGTGACATCAAGTCGCACGCGCAGTGGGACTTCATTGCATCGTAGTTCAATCATCATTGCTCGTGTCGTAGTGGTGTCGTATCGACGCTGCGATGGCGGCCGGCCTCTTGTCCGATAGGGGGTAGCACCCCCTTTTGAAAGGTAATGCGGCCCCACTGCGGCGTTACTACCTTCCTGCAGACACATGGCCAAGTATCTCGACTGGACGGGCCAATTCATAGACGCGAACCTTGTGAGCGGTGAAAACGTGCAGAGAGCGGCTCGCCATAGAGGCGTGCCCAAAGGGCGCTTTCTCCGCGGGGTGGTGGAAGCTACCACGAGAGTGGCTAGGCTCTCGAATTACTTCGACTTGACGTTGTACTCGCGTAACAGAAGATACTCAAAGAGCGTCTCGCCATTGACACCAAAACAGCCAGAGTTGCCTTCCTGGTGAAGGAGCATCGTCTCCACCGAGCTCATCGGAGTTTTCGGCAAGGACAGTGCACCGGTGAGGCAATGCTTTCATGGGACTGGGCCGCTCGCTCCATATGGCCCAATCTCGACCCACTGGCCTTTTCGAATCTTTACAGTTCGGCGCTCAGGTTTCAGCAGTGACTGGCCAGTGGAGTTTTCCCATCTGCCCCCCGCTTCGACGAGATACGTGCCAGCTGGCAGCGGAACTCGAAATTCGCCGTAGATTCCCGAACATGTCCCCTCGGCGATCAGCACTTTCCCGGTTGCATCGAACACTTTTACGCACTGATAAGTGGGCGGATTGGCAGGAGGATTGCCCAACGCCGAGGTCATTGAGCCGCGGATACCTGAATCTACCGTACCAGCGTGCGAAACCTGTCCCGCGTCGGCTTCTACAGAAGCAGGACCGGCAAAGCCTCCCAAGGCTATGTTCAACACGATGGCAAGGATAAAAGCGCCAAAAAGTATGAGATTCGTCATATCTGTCAAATGGAAAGCGGCGGGCTATGGCCCGCCGTCTTTTTGAGATTCGTAGTGGACCGTTTCTCCCTATTTCCCGGTCCCGGTTAGCGGGATCACCTGGTTCGCGTTTCCCGCGTTGTCAAAGATGGTTACCGAGGAGGATTTGGGACCCGGCGAGGCCGGACCAAATTGCACGATGAGCTTGCACTTTTTCTTCGGGAACAGTTGCGCAGGACAGTTCGTGGCACCCGAAAGAGGAAACCCGAATTCCTGCGGGTTGGTCGCCGGGACCGTTGCCAGCTGGTTCCTGAAGGTAATCGGCGGCCCCTGCTTGGCCGGATTGCTGAGCGTCAGAGTTGCGCGTTTGACCTTACCCACTTTCACGTTGCCGAAATTCTTTGCCGGTGGGCTGACGTTAAGCGGCTCGGGAACGTGGATAGGAGTCGCTGTGGGTGTCGCGGTCGGAGTGGCTGTCGCGGTGGGTGTGGCAGTCCTGGTTGCAGTAGCTGTAGGCGTCGCCGATCCGGTTGCTGTGGCCGTAGGCGTAGCAGTTTGAGTAGCTGTTCCTGTTGCGGTTGGCGTCGCTGATGCGCCCATCAATACAAAAGCACCTCTGCCATGTGTCCCGGCAAAGATCACGCCGTTGTCGTTCTGTTCAAGATCAAACACTGGAACCGGCGGAATTACGCCGAGGTTGAACGCACTCCAAGTGGCGCCGCCGTCAGTGGTGCGGAATACGCCGATATCGGTCGCGGCGTATATCGTGTTGCCGGTCGCATCACCCTTGTCAACGAGGAGCCTCAGCACTGGGATATCCGGAAGCGGCGAGCCTCCGCCATTGCCATCGGCACGGCTCCATGTGGTACCGAGATCGGGGGTTTTGAATACGTGTCCGACACCGGTCTTGGCTGTAAATCCAGAGATGCCGAGGTATGCCGTCTGGGTATGATTCGGATCGGGCGCGATGCAGGTCGCTTGAGTCGCCGTGGAACTAAACGGGAGATTGCCGGTTACGTCGTTCCACGTAACTCCGGTGCTCGTCTGAGCCTGCGTCGTGTTGAAAACCTTGAATCCAAATTTACCTGACTGCGACGAGATCGCCCACGCTCTGGTCTGATCCGAAGGCACGAACTCGATGTCATTCAGTGCGCAGGAGCCGTTGGCGCATCCGCCGGTCAGATCCTGGGTGGTCTCCTGGGTGTAAACGCCGGTTCCGGTGTTCAACGACCATACGTGATGGCCTCCCAGGAGCACATGGCTGGCGTTATTGGGATCGCTGGCGAGGGCTGGATAGAAGGTAAATCCCGCGTCAAGTCCTGTAAAGTCCTTGAAGAAATCAGTCCACGTCGAGCCACCATCAGAAGACACTCCGACAGTAACCTTGCTGCCGCCCGCCGCAAACGTGTGATACGCCAGCGTCGGATTGCTGTGATCGTATAGGGTCACGCCTCCGTCGCCCGTCTCGACCGCGTTCCAGGGAAGAGTGCCCGAGTATTGGATCGTGCCGTTATCCTGGAGCCCGGCTAGCACCTTGGTGTTATCAGTCGGGTGAGGAGCGATTCCCTGAAGTTGAGCAGCACTCAACGCGGTGTTGTTGAGCGAAGTAAATGTCGCAGCTCCGCCGCTGATGCCGCCGATCGTAAACTTGAACAAGCCGCCGTCGTTGCCCAGATATACGGTGTCGTTGTCCTTGTCGATCGCCAGCGCGTGTTGATCCGAGTGAGTCCCCCCGTTTTGCGCGAGAAACGAGAAGGTCGCTCCAGTGTTGGTCGATTCGTAAATTCCAACGCCGCCAAAAAAGAAAGTGCTGGGGTCTGTCGGAGACACGAGTGCGGTTTGATCATAAAATTCCTGCGAAAAGTTCATGCTGCTACTTCCGTCGATCGTGGTGCCGAACAGCGTGACCGTCGGCGGTGAGTGAGGTGTCCACGAACCGCCACCGTTGGTTGATACCCGGAAGTCTCTGTACTCGGAGGTTACATTCGGGGAACCGATCATAGCGTAGACCGTATTCCCTGCGGACGGCGCGACCGCGATGCTAATGCGATCGAGCTGATTGAGCGCAGACGGAAAGGTACAGGTGGGCGCGTCATTGGTGAAGCACTCTGGATTAAACGTGCCGCCTCCGTCCGTGGACTTGAACAAGTTATCGAATTCGATCGAGACCCAGACGACCATTGGATTGGACGGATCTATCACGACGTCTGACGCTGGGCAGGGATTGGTGGCGGCGCCTAGTTGGCAGCCGAATGTGGCGGCCGAGAATTGTGTCCAGCTCGTGCCGCCATCGGTAGAGCGCCACAGGCCGCCCTTGCTCAGATCACCCTCCGAAAAACCGGGACCGCCCCGGCCTGAACTAGACGTGAAAGGTGTTGCGGCGGCGAACAGGTGCGGCGGGTTGGTTGAAGTATCGATCGCCAGTCGCGTAAACCCAACGCGGTCGAAGCTACCGGGCGATAGCGCCGTCCAGTGAGCGCCGAGGTCGGTCGTCTTGAAAATTCCCTGTCCGTAGTAGGAATCGCCGCTTCTGTTGCCTTCGCCAGTGGCGATGTAGAGCGTGGGCGGATTGGTATTGACCGCGTCAATCGCGATCGCGCCGATCGCCAGCGTGGGTGACGGGAGATTGTCGCCGATCGATGTGAAATGAGCTCCTGCATCGGTACTCATCCAGACGCCGCCGTTGGCGGCTCCGACGAATAGCCGGCCAGTCGTCGCCAGATCTGTTGCGATCGCGGTGATTCGACCCGTTGCGTCGAACGGTGGACCGAACACGGTCCCGCCGAAATTCGATTTTACATTCTGGATCGGCAGAGGACCGATGAAGCTCCAACTCAGCGAAAGTAACCCCGCCAGCTCGCTGGATGAACCGGCGGCTTCATTCGTCCGCATTGCGGATACCGCGCTCGCGTACGCGCCGGGAGGGACTCCGAATTGCACGCCGCGCCGACTGGCCCAATATTCGTTCCGCGCGTTGCGCTGTTCGGCGGTCAATAGAGTGCGGGAAACTGGCTGGCTCGCGAAAGTGAGGGAGGTGTCTGGTTTTGCCGGCACAGATTTGGTCGCAATGAGTGTGATGACGCCTGCCGCCACCAGTCCGAGAAGGACTGCCGACCTCAGGAATCCAGGGGAGCCCCATTTAGATTGAGTGCGTTGGATTTGCACGTCTGCCCCTCCTGCACCGTTTTAGCGTGCCTTATAGCGAGAAGAAGGATAAAGCTCTATCTCAACGCCTTCCTTAGCGCAAAGGCACTATTTGAGTGGTCACCGCTGGTATTGGCCTCTTTCGTACCGCAATTCGACGCTTGATTCGCCCTCTGCGGTCCATGGCTTAAGACGGTGCTGGTTCAGTGCGCGTGGGCGGCGACCCGCAGCAAGAACAGCTACCTCCACGGGCAATTCTTGAGGCTTAGAGCCCGGCGCGGTCCTAAAAAAGCGGTGCTCGCGGTCGCAGCCTCAAGCCTCACCGCCGCCTACTATCTCCTTCGCAACGCGGTGCGGTATCGCGATCTCGGACCTCTATATTTCGCGCGCCTTGGACCGGGATCGAACCGCCCAACGTCTGATGCGCCGAATCAAAGAGCTCGGCTATGAGGTGGACATCCGCAAAGCAGCCTAATCAAGATCTGTTTCTTGGTAGGGCAGTCATGAACCACCGCCACGTGGCCGCGCTCATGCTCGCGACCGACGATCCGCGCCTTCAGGGAAAAGTAGAGTCGGCTACACCACGCCGCCGCGTCGTGGGTGGCATCCTCAGCGCCTCAAAAAGATTAATGCGAATGGATTGAGCTGCTAATGCAGACTCGCCGTGATGCATTGACGGATTTGGGTAGATTTTCCGAGGTGCATCTTAACTGTTTTAGGTAAACGAATTGAGTGAAAAGAGGCTCGAATCCGCCTGATGCAGCTGAAGCAGAACCCGAGATGGATCACTGCGTCAAAAAAGGATTTTACCAAGTGAATTCTCTTGTGCTTTATTCGTCAACAACAGATGAGCTATTGCAAATCCGATCGACAGTTTGCTACGACATTGAAACTTAATTCCTTTGGAGTGATGGGAGAGATGAACACTATGCTTGAACTTTCTGCTGGTCATACAGAGCCCACCAATGCCAAGAGTGGCCTGCTTGAGATCGTAAGATTGCGGTTTCGTGCGTTCGAGGCTAAATTCGGGCGTCTGCCGAAACCCGATGAGCCGCTATTCTTCGATGAATCGAAGAACGACCCAATAAAGGCCAGCCTCAGCGACACTCGTGCGCAGCTTGCGGAAAGCGCCCGCGTTGCCGGAATAAAACTTGATCCGATTCTTCGCTTTCTCGGGCTCGCTCCAGTTGAAGTGAGCAACAAACCGCGCGCGGCAGCAACTCGTCTTGTGAAAAGAGGGCGTCGTTCTCCTCGGCAACCCGATCAGTCGAACCGAAACGAATCGGGATCCTCTTGCGGATGGAAGCAGTTTCTGGTCAATGAACGCCTTCACCGCCGTTATGGAATCACCCACCAAGAACTCGGAATGCTTTCACAGGTGGCCTTCTTGGGCGAAGCGCGAAGCGCACGCGATTTAGTCCTGATTTTGAAAATGATTCGACAGCGCAACGACGACTAGCTATGAAGCCCACCTACGCCACCACGCTCGACACGATGCGGCCGGTCCCACCTTCGGCAGATCGAATCTAAGCGCGGCAACTTCGTAGTGTCCGAACGCTTTATGCGTCCGCGCCAGTGGGTCAGTAGCCGCGACGGCTCGGCCCGCTGGCGCACCCAGCCCTGCTAAATCACTCTCTCAATAGTCCACTCGCAGCCACCGTCAACTATTTTATTCGGCTTCGTCCTGTACTTTTCCCCTGTCGGGTGGCTCCCGGCTCGGCGGGGAAGCTCAGGGGTGTTTGATTCGCTCTTGCCAAGCTTCAGGGAGCGAAGGACGATGAACTTCTGTTCGACGCGAATCGTTACCCGGTCAGCGAGCTTGTAATCGGTGCGCGGCAAAACCGTCGAGGACTGCAGCCAAGCCAGCGAAACATTGCCGCCGTGCCGCGGATCTACATCAAGGACGACCAATTCCGAATCGGCGCCGGTCCTAACCCCTACATTTGCGTCAGGTTGGACCGACCAAAAACGCTTGAGCTCGGAGATGTCGGTCGTCGCGTCCTTGAGCCCGTGCGGGACGAGCGCGCCCAAAGGACGTTTATCGGCACTGAGCAGCGGCAGTACTGGCCAGCCCAAGCCCGCATAGAATATTGCAGCCTCGATAAGGAGTTCCCGGCGGTCTTTACTAGAGGACTCCAAAGTTGTTTTCGCTTCGAGGCTCTCCTTCGATTACCGCGCACAAGGGTTCACGCCGGCGTGTCCGATCTCTTGTTATTCGGCTACTTTCTTGTTTTCTTTCGATCCATCGCTTTGGAATTTTGAAGGTCGAACGTCGATTTACCGAAATAGACATCCCCATCGCGGAATTCACAGTTCATTTTTTGGACAAATTGAGTGTTGAGGACTCCAACATCTTTTCCAGCGCTTTCCGCGGAACGATTAACCGCCGACCGATCTTCAGCGCTGGAAGTTGTCCTCGCTTGATTGCTTCGTAGGCGGAGCCTCGCCCTATTCCGAGCAGTTTGGCAGCGTTCGAAACCGATTCAGCCAGTCGTTCGTCCATCATTGAACTCCGTTTTGTATCGATTCGAGCCCCAGAGTACCTTGCAGCGTGTTTGCGTTCAAATCAATATTACTGTAAATAAGTGTAAATGAACGCGGTAGCGGATCTTCAGTGGAGCCGATATCCAGGCGGCTATCAGTGGCGCTCCGGGAAGAACCTCAAAGTACCGGTCCGATACCACGTACTAACTGTCGGCCTAAAGGATTTCTCGTACGAGTCGGAAGAATATTCTGTTCCCAGTGGTTTGTTTTTGAAATTCGCTTCGACTCGACCGACGAAGGACGAGATCAAGAAGTTCGCGGATCAATACGGACTCTTGTTCGAGTCGACGACCGCGGTTCTCGACCAACCGCTTCGAAAAAGTGCCGGACAGCTAATTCTGCCTGACGGCGGTGCGGCATACGGAGAATTGCAGTCCGTGTGGCGGTCCGAAATCGAGGCAATGCGCTCCGCGGCGTCTATCTGGCAAGCTGTGTACGAGGCCGAAAAGGGCAATCGCGAAAGACTCGAGAAGATCGTAGCCTGGACGAAGACGCTTGGTCCTCAGGCGACCATCCGCCCGAACGTGGCCGATTCTCCTTGGGTCATGACCGCCGCACCCCCTCGACGTAAAGCTGCGAAAGGTCTGTCAGCTGCCAAGGACAACGAGCTTTCGTCGGATGAGATCTCACTTGTTGTACTCGCTCGAAGGCTCTACCGAAACCGAAGCCTCGACGGATTCTCCGCCGGTGACTCTTTGACTGCTGCAAAGCACTATCTTCGCGAGCTCGTGAGTGGTCGGATGCGCGGCCGCGTCTCTCCGGAATTGCGTTGGGACTACAAAGCAAATAGACCTCACAGCCTTGTCCTGCAGTTCGTACCCACAGATTTGTTAGGCGCGATGTGGCTACAACTCGCCGAGGCTCTCAATGGCGGGAAGGGGTACCGCCAGTGCCGAGGTTGCAAGAACTGGATTTTGATCTCTCGGGAAGATGCGGGAAATCGTTCGAGTCGTCAGACGTGCTCAAACGCATGTCGAATGAAGGTCTATGGGGAAAGGAAAGATGAAGCGCGTCGGCTTCGCGACGCCGGTCTCTCTCCGGCTCAGGTCGCGAAGAATCTGGGCACAAATGTAGGGACCATCGAAGGCTGGTTGCGGCACAAGACTTAAGAGCGGTGGAGAGCACAGAGGTCATTAACTGTCCTCAAACAATCGGGCGATAACACGCCATGTACATAGGGAGGGATTTGACCGACCGTGAAAGGACACATAACGCAACGTGCGAAAAATTCGTGGAGCATCGTCCTCTATCTAGGGCGAGATGCTCTCGGAAAGCAGCGCTACAAATGGCAGACGATTCGAGGGACAAAGAAGGACGCGGAGCGCAAGTTGAGGGGTTTGCTCAGTGCGCTAGATAATGGATCGTATGTCGAGCCGAACAGGATGAATCTAGGAGAGTACCTAAATCAATGGCTCAACTCCCACGCGAAGGCCAGGGTGAACCCGAAGACCTTCGAGCGTTATAGCGAGATCGTGCGTTGCGACCTGATTCCGGCTCTAGGGAATCATCAACTCTCGAAGTTGCAACCCCTCCACGTACAAAGTTACTACGCGACGGCGTTGGAGAACGGACGTCGAGACGGCAAAAGTGGCCTATCTCCTCGGACTGTTCTGCACATTCATAGGCTCCTAAAAGCTGCGCTACAACAAGCCGTGAAATGGCAGCTTTGCGCAAAAAATGTCTGCGAAGCTGTCGAGCCCCCCAAACCACAGCGACGCGAAATGAATTCGATCGACGAGCACGAGACCGCGCTTCTTCTGGAAGCCGCACGCGAGACCCGACTCTACGCGCCTATTTTACTTGCCGCGAGCACGGGCCTGCGCAGGGGCGAGCTGCTCGCCCTTAGATGGGTAGATATTGACTTCGAAGGCGCAGCTCTGACGGTACGACGGTCTCTTGAGGAAACAAAGGCTCTGGGGTTGCGCTTCAAAGCGCCGAAGACGGCCAGCGGCGCCCGCATAGTCAGCCTACCCAAACTCGCCGTCGACGCGTTGCGCAAACATCGGATAGAGCAAGCGAAAGTGCGGCTCGCACTCGGCCAGGGAAGGGGTGAGGAGAATCTCGTCTTCCCCACGATCGATGGAAAACCTTGGCGTCCAAGCGCGCTTTCGGACTCGTTCACTTATGTTGTTGCAAGATCGGGTTTGGGGCATCTTCGACTCCATGATCTTCGACACAGCCACGCGAGCCAATTGCTCAGGGCGAACGTGCATCCGAAGGTGGTGAGCGAGCGCCTCGGGCATTCGACGGTAGGGATTACGCTGGACACCTATTCGCACCTACTTCCTGGACTGCAGCGCGAAGCGGCAGACAAGGTGGACGCCGCACTCGGCGCCGAGTTAAAAGCGTAGTGGGGTGAGATCCGGGCAAGAACTCGCGATGTTCTGGGTCCGGGAGAGGTTCTTTTCGTTTCTGCTAATCTTTCTGCTAATGGATTGGTCGGCACGCGCCGCCTTTGATCGGTATTCTCCGGCACCGGCATGAGAGGGAACCCGAGCGGCAGAGGCAAGATCGACACAGAACAGAATGGGCCGGCACCGCTACGGCCAGTTTTGAAGACCGGTGGGGCCACCGGGCCCCTTCCTCCTCCGCCCTTATTTATTAGGTACTTACAGCGATCCGCGCAATCTCTCGCTCGCCAGAGTGCCCACTTAATGCCCACAATTTTTGATTTCGGTTTATCCCGCGGATCACCCAAGACGAAATCGGCGAATGATCTCGCTTTCCCGGCGAGGGCGAAGCTCCGCCAGCGAACGCGCTGTCGAGGTCTGCGTCTATGAATTAGCCCGCCCAGTCGCGATACTCGGCCATCTGCCTGCGGGGGAAGGTAGCGATGCGCTGCACGAAGTGCGGGACGGAAAACGCCGTCGGCAAGAAGTTCTGCTCCCAATGCGGTAGCGGGCTGCCGAGTCGCTGCCCGAAATGCGGGGCTGAGAATACCCAGACCTCAAGATTTTGCGGAGACTGCGGCGCCTCACTCGTCGGCAATGTGGAACCCGCCGCTACCCGTTCGTCTCAGATTGGATCGATACCTCCTAATATTCGAGTCGCGCCCGAACAGCCGGACGCCCTCGCGACCGATGGAGAGCGCAAAACGGTCACGGCGCTGTTCGCCGACATCAAGGGCTCGACGGAGCTTGAGCGGGACCTGGATCCTGAAGAGGCGCGCGCCATCATCGACCCTGCGCTCAAGCTGATGATCGACGCGGTGCGCCGCTACAACGGCTACATCGTGCAATCCACCGGCGACGGCATCTTCGCACTATTCGGAGCACCGCTCGCGCATGAGGACCATCCGCAACGCGCTCTCTACGCCGCGCTCCGCATGCAGGAGGAGCTGAAACGCTACGCGGCAAGATTGCGCGTGGCCGGGAGCCTGCCGATCGAAGCGCGCGTCGGTGTGAATACGGGCGAGGTTGTCGTGCGTTCGATCGCGACCGGCGAGGGACATACCGAATACACCCCCATCGGGCATACGACCAATTTAGCATCGCGGATGCAGGCGCTCGCGCCGAGCGGTTCGATCGCAATCAGTGAGCAGACCCGCAAATTCGTCGAGGGGTATTTCCAGCTCAAGTCGCTGGGTCCGACCAAAGTCAAAGGCGTGATTGTACCGGTCAACGTTTATGAGGTGACCGGTCTTGGACCGCTGCGCACGCGGCTTCAGCAGGCAGCCGGGCGCGGATTTTCGAAGTTCGTGGGTCGGCGGGCCGAGATGGACGCGCTCAAGCGCGCAGCGGAGCAGGCTAAGTCCGGGCACGGACAGATCGTCGCCGCGATGGCCGAGGCCGGGGTTGGCAAGTCGCGCCTGCTTTTCGAATTTAAGGCTACCAGCGCGGCGGGCTGGATGGTGCTCGAGGCCTTCTCGGTCTCGCACGGCAAGGCTTCTGCATTCCTGCCGGTAACCGATCTGCTCCGAAGCTATTTTGAGATCACCTCCGAGGATGACGAGCGCAAGCAGCGCGAGAAGATCACCGGGCGTGTGCTCGCGCTGGATCGCTCCCTGGAAGACACACTCCCGTACCTGTGTGCACTGCTGGGTCTGACCGAGGAGAAGGAACCGCTGACGCAGATGGACGCGCAAATCCGCCAGCGGCGCACGCTCGATGCGATCAAACGACTCCTGCTTCGCGAGTCGCTCAAGCAACCGCTGATGGTGCTGTTCGAAGACCTGCATTGAATCGACGCTGAGACCCAGGCGTTGCTCAACCTGCTCGTCGATTCGATCGCCACCGCGCGCATGCTGCTATTGGTCAGCTATCGGCCTGAATACACGCACTCGTGGGGCAGCAAGACCTACTACACTCAGCTCCGGCTTGACGCGCTCGGCGGCGAAACCGCCCATAAAATGCTCGGCTCGATCCTCGGTGAAGGGAAGGATCTGATCCCGCTGAAGCAGCTCATCATCGACCGGACGGAAGGCAATCCGTTCTTCATGGAAGAGATCGTGCAGGCGCTGTTCGAGGAGGGAGCGTTGGCGCGCAACGGGACAGTTCGGTTGGCAAAAGCGATGAGCGAGGTGAAGGTGCCAGCCACCGTACAGGCGGTGCTCTCCTCACGCATCGACCGCTTGCCGCCGGCGGAGAAAGATTTGCTGCAAACCGTGGCGGTGATAGGGAAGGAGTTTTCACTCCGATTGGCGGCGGAGGTAGCGGGAATACCCGAACCGGAACAGATACTCGCCGATTTACAAACCGCCGAGTTCATCTACGAGCAGCCCGCCGCAGTGGACGTCGAGTACACCTTCAAGCACGCGCTGACCCAGCAAGTCGCATACGAAGCGATTCTGCACGAGCGACGGAAAGTGCTCCATGAGCGCGTGGGCACTGCGATCGAGCGGCTCGATGCCGATCGTATTGAAGAGCGATACCGCGACCTCGCCCGCCATTTCGCAAAGAGCGCCAACTCCGCGAAAGCGATCGAATACCTGGTTCGCGCGGGCGACGCGGCAGCGGCGAAATTCGCGCTGCTCGAAGCGGAGTCATGTTGGGAAGACGCGCTGCATTTGTTCGAGGCCGAAGGCGGCGATCCAGTTAGGCACGCGGACCTTCTGGTGCGCGCCGCGATTCTCAGGCCAGGGCGAGAAACGCAAATGGTCGAGCGCCTCGAACAAGCCCTCGCTATCTACGAGCAGCTCGAGATGCGCGCAAAGGCCACCGACATTCATGTCCGACTGGCGGAGATCCTGGGAAACGATACCGTCTTGATGGACTTCGATCGGGCGGAAGAACACTTTCGCAAGGCTGAGTCTTTGCTGGTCGAACTACCTGTCTGCGAATCGCTCGCGAATCTCTATGTGAATTGGGCTTGGTCATGCTTATGGAAGGCACAGATACTACCTGCACTGGAAGCCGCCGAGCACAGTGTCGAGTTAGCTCGTCAATTGAATAGTGCCTCTATGGTCGCGCGGGCGGGGATGACGATGGGCGCATGCATGGCGGGGATCGGCCGCCTCCGCGAGGGCTTCGAGTGGCTGGAGCGCGGTTGGCAGGAAGCCGACGCAATCAACGACTGGTTTGCTGTTTCGGCAACAATTAACGCACAGTTCCACCTGCTGAATTTGGGCGACCAGAGGGAAGCAATGCGATGGTTGGTCCGGGAAATCTCCCGCCCTCGAAACGCCGAATCCCCATGGACCGAGTCTGTCCTCTATCCCGTGCAAGTCTTGGCGTTTGGTGCGATGGGGGAACTTGGGGTCGTTCGCCGCATGATGAGCGAATCCTCAAATTCAGGAGGCTCTCTTACGATTTCTCAAGCGCGCGATCGCGATGGTCCGCCGCCAGCAGCGCGCGGCCCCATTCGGAGAGCGCGGGGCCTTCGTGGTTCCGCATCGAGTATCGACGAATGATCTCTATCGCTAGCGCGAAGTGTGGTCGGCATCGTCGAGCCTTTTCTCCGCCACCGCGGTTGCCGCCTCGGACCATTCGACCAACCCCGCGAGTCCGCGCCAGTCTTCTCCCGCCGCCATGATCTCGCGGCATCGCGCAAGCTGTCGTGGATGGACTGTGTCATCAATACGCGCGGAGCTGAGTTCTCGGTAAACATCGGCATGTTTAGAGGCCCGCCTGCTTGTCGGCGAGGACGCGGTCGATCCACGGTTGGCCTGCGCCGACGCTGCGATACAGCTCGAGCGCTTCATTGAGTCGAACACACAGTAGATTGCGACGCAGTAAAGAATCAGGAGCAGGCGGGTTTCAGCGACGCCAAGATCGCGTCAGATCTTGGCTCCACGGTCGATAAGGTCGCGGCGTGCCACGGCCCGAAGACCGCCGTGGGGCCCCAAGATTAATGGAGAACAACCGAGCGGAGTCTGCGCTTCGTCCAGCATCAATTGTCGAGCGGAGCAAGGTCGCGACACTCTTGAGAGAACAGGGCCGAATTCGCTGCCGGGTCTAGAATTTCCACATGACATTTAGCGTGACGAAGTTCAGATAGTTCGTCGAATAATGACCTTGCAACGTTCCGGCCAGCGGCCCGCGGCGGGCAGTGTAAGGACCTGGACCAGCGTCCATGAATTCCCACGCGGCGCCGGCAGTTACGTTGCGGTTGATGTCGTATTGGATGCCGGTGCCGTATCGCAATTGGCGATCGAGAGGCAGAGTGGGAACCCTGTTCGCCTTCGATACTGGGGAGCTGTCATAGGCAAAGCCCGCCGACCAGAGCCACCTTTCTCCGAATCGAAGCTGCTGCCCGATCGCGATCTGACAGGTGTCCGAGAAGTGCAGGTTGACGTCGACGGTCTTCTGTTTGACCGAGGAGATTCCGATTGGGAACTCTCCGAACGCGGACCAGTTCTGCCATCCGACGTTTCCCATCAGGCTCCAGTAGGACGTGACATCGTAGAGTCCGCTCCAGCATCACCTGCTGCGGCACTTCCATCGGGATATTGATCTTTGTTCCGCCGATTCTCGTGCGCAGCCGCGAAAGGAGCGGGCCGAGATTCGTGACGTGGGGGCGAAAGCCGAACTTGTAATCGATCGGCGACTGATAGGTGAGACCTACGCGGAGGTTCTTGATTGGTGTGAGCAACACTCCTGCGTTGCCGCCGAATGCTTCGTCCCACGACTCGAGCGCGAGCCCGCCGTCCGGCGTGCGCGGAAGAACATTGTTAACCTTCGACTGAAACAGGAGCCGTCCCACTGAAAAGCTAAAACCGGCTCCCACCGAGAGCCAATCGTTCACGCGATAGGCGATGCTTGGATTGGCCTTGCCAGTAATAAGCGATTCCTGAGTTACGTAGTAGCGTCCGGCCCACGGTTTGCCGTAGTTACCTGAAAGACCGAAATCCGAATCAGTGGCTAAGCCGAGGCTGACCTTCTCCGACAGCTTGTAGACGTAGAAGAATCCGCCGATCGGAGTGAACACCCCGGCGTTGCCGCCTCCACCGCCCGAGGTTGTCGTCTGAGGGGCGAGATCGAAGTTTGTGAATGGGAGCAGTGCACCAGCTGCGCCCAGCAATTGCGTGCGGTCGAGTAGAGTCATGCCAGCAGGATTGGCAGCCACGGTCGAGGCGTCGCCGGCCATTGCGGCTCGTCCCGCGCTTGCCGTGCCGAGATCAGGCGCTCCCGTTTCATATAACAGCAGCCCGGCGGCTCGGGCGGACGTGACCAGGGTCAACAGGATGAGTATCGCAAGAGGAATCGTCTTAAGAACGCTACGCGAGGGTATTTGCAGAAAAAGCTCCAATCGAGATCCACATCTTACTTCTCTTTGGCCACAGACTTGGCAGCAAATGTCTTTCACCGTTTCAGGAATTCCATCCCTGTCGATTGTAGTAGTTGACTACTTGCTGCACGATCTGATCAGTCGTCTTATCCACCAGATAACCGGTCGAGGAGGTAACGTTCTTGACGCCTCCTGCTGCGAGATTCACTCCGAGCGATGCGGCGGCTGCAGCGCCGCCTGCTGCTGCACCTGCCGGTCCCGTAATTCCTGCGCCCGGCATATAGCCGCTATCAGCATTGGTGGCAAAGTCGAGAATCTCGGTCGAGCCTTGATCAGTTTTCTGAATCACCTGAACCACCGTGTCGACCTTCGACGCGCCCGCGCCGAGACCTATGACCATCCGTCGTAACCGGTTTCCCTCGCTTATGTCGGTGAACTCGCCGTCCAAGATAAGTACGTTGCTCCCGGTAGGAGGCACTCCGCGCTGCAGGCAGGTAGTGTTGATGCCCTTTTGTGTCAGATTTGCTGCTACCTGGACGCAGATATTTTGCGCGGTCTGATGAGCGATCTGGAGCTGATCCGCAGTCTCGTTGGAATCAGACATGTTTCTGTAGGCCACCTGAAGGATGCTGGAGTTGAGCGAAACATCAGAAGCATTTGCGGCGAACGGATAGATAACCACTGCGGTGGGCGGTGAGGTGGAGATTGGCGCGGCGGAACTCGATTGCGTAACCTGTGCGCCGGCGCATCCGAATGCCGCCAGGGATAGGAGCAGGTACATTCGACCAAGAATTTGAGACTTCATAGTTTACCTCTAGTTGGTTTGGAGTTGATTCTTTCCGGATACTGCTTGGCGTAAGCCATTCCCGTTTGTCAGGATTCTTTGCATCGCATTATTTCAGTGACGATTGGACTTTCGTCCTACTCTGTGGTGTCTAAAGGAGCTTCCATCTCACAGCTCCACTTGCGGTAACAGCAGGCTTACTCCGAATCGCAGCGTGAACTGCTCGGTTTGAGGATCAAACTGTCGATAGACCATCCATTCAGCAGAGACCGATGTGTCGATTGCGTAGCCTGCGCCGAATTTCCAGACCTTCCCGAGGCCGGCGCTGAGCGGGATTTCGGTTGAAGTGTTGTGACGGTAATTGATCTTCCAGGTCGCGTCGGCCGATTTCAGATACCATCCGCGATCCAGCTGATAGGTGAGGATCGGTTGAATCTGGAGCGAGCTGACCGGAACCGAATGCGAGGATGAGTACGCGAACGACGTCGCTTGCTGAAAGAGACCCGCAATCTGTAACCGTGGAATTCCCCGGTAGCCGAAGGCCCAGGCCGGCCCAATCTGCCACGCACCCTTGCCGGTGAACTGACTGGTGGACGTCGGGAAAACGAAATACGGTCCGATCCCCCAGCGGAAGCGAGTTTCCTTCGCGTTCGGCCAGGGCATCACGAACAGATCCAGAAGTTGGAAGTCGTCGAGAGCAGTAGTCGTTGACGCGCCTTTGTTACGAGGAACAGTCACGATTTGAATGGTCGGCCGAATGAGCTGCTCGAGAGGCGTGAACAATTCTGGACGCACCGCGAAGAGCGGCCGAGACTGCAGCGTGTTTGGCTGCGCGTTCGTGCCGTACTCGGCTGGCGTGTAAATGTCCTGGATCTTAAACTGCGTTAAGCTTGCGGTGGGATCATATTCCTTCTCGGCCAGCGCTTGATCGTCGTTGCCGGCGGCTGCGGTCCGTTGGGCGAGACTATTTGAATGCCCGCCCAACACGATGAGAAGCGCGGTGGCGGCTGCGAACGATCGACAATGGCGGGCGGAATCGCTCATAGTCCTCTTGTTCGCCGCCTACAATTCATCGAGGCCCGACGCTTCAGCTTGAACCACACAGACCGGCGCTCTTCATTTCGACATCAGTACCTTGCCGGTGGTGCTATCTATGTTGAACAGCCAGAAGGCGGTCACGTCTTCCTCCAGGATCATCGCGACCATGCCCACGCCTGGTGCAAAAAAGTTGTAGCCAGTATTCTGCGTATGAGCAGGGCCTACTTTCCCGTCGCACTTGACGCGAAACAGCACTGCTGGGAACGTACCAGCCGGTACCGTCACCTGGTAAGTGCCGATGTAGGTGTAGGTGCCGTTGATTGACCCTGAATATCTTTGGTCGCTCGGATCGTCAAGGTAGTTTACGGAGACCTGCTGGGTGTAGCTTCTGCTTTCACCCGGTTGCATGCCCTTGGGTACGAATGGATTGGCAGGCGTCGTGACGACCACCACGCCTTCGCCCGAGTCGGTGAGCGCGGCCATTATGATGTCGCCCGTGTCGGTCTCGCGCATGAATCCCGCTAAGCTTGGAGTCATCTGAAACCGCCAGGCCTTTCTGCCCCCTGGGCGCCTCGCTTGCCAGAGCCCAAGGGTCTGAACGGTTCCGGCGTTTGGGCCCGCGACGACCTGAAACTGTTGTGACTTCGGTTGGAGCGGGAAGTAAACGGACGGATCGTTTATGGGGCTGCTGGGCAATGCCGCGCCGACTACTCCTGCGCCGAGTTGAGCAGTTATATTTTGTTGATCCGCAGCCGGTAACGGTAGCACGACCCCTTGGGCCCGTACCGATCCTGAGGCAAGCAACAGGACGCCGAGCGTTACTGTTACTAACGTTCGCATTGGGCTCTTTCCTCCATCTCCCTACCGATCATAGCCTTTACGCCTGACTTAGTTGGCGAACCCACTCTGCACAAAGACGCTGCCCTTAGGCCCGATTCGGACACATTCAGCCTGGCCATTGTAGTCTGGGTTGCAGATCGGTTTGTCAGCGGCTGGACACTTGTACAGGCCGGGCTCGATTTGCTGGCACGCGTTGATATCGAAATGTAGCTCGGTCTTAGCTAGTGCCGCTTGCTCGGCCGGCGGAGGAGTGGATGACGAACATCCGCCAAGGGTCAACAATCCAAGCACTGCAATCGCTAGAAGCATCCGCTTTGCCATTTGTTCTGCCTTCGCGCCTGAATTTCGACTTACCATTGAAGTACCTCCAGTCAGTTCTGATGTGTCTTATGACACCGGGCCCGTCGCTAAGATCATGCGAGTTACTGACCGGTACCCTTGCTCGCCGCCTCCGCTTCCGCCATCTTTTTCGACATCTCAGCCTTCACCGCGTCGAGGTTGAAACTCGCGCCCCGCTGCATCGGCGGGTAATCGAGAAAGGTCTGGAGTTCCTTGCCCATCAACTGTTGGACGAACACAAAGCGCCAGAACTCATACTTGAACCAATCGAAGTATTGCTGCGCGCCGTCTTTCGTTCCATTGTTGGGCCAGCCAGTCCGCTCGAAGGGATCCAGGCGAAGGTTGGTGATATAAGGCACGTCCGGATGGGTCTTATCACCCAGCCAGCCGTTGGGCTGGTCGATGAAACGATACTTATAGTCGTCAATTCGCACCGCGCCGACTGTGCTTTCGCCTAGGTAAAAAATTTCGTGACGCGCCGACGGCCCTTTGCCGGTGATGGCCGCCATTTGGTTATAGCCATCCAGATGGTTCCTGTAAGTCCGGTCGCCGATCGTCTTGCCTTTGAGTAGCTCTTGGCTGACGTTCGGGTTGCCGGCCGCAGCGACGAAGGTCGGCAGCCAGTCCAGGCCGGAGAAAATGCCGTTCTGCACGGAGTCCGCTGGCACATGGCCGGGCCAGCGAAGGAGGCATGGCACGCGGAAACCGCCCTCGAGGACAGTTCCCTTGGACTGCGCGAACGGCGTCTGACCGCCATCAGGCCAGGTGAAGACTTCGGTGCCGTTGTCGGTGGTGAAGACCACGATGGTGTTGTCGTCGACGCCCATGTCCTTGATCTTCTTCATCATCAGGCCGACGTCATCATCGAGCTGAGCCATGCCGGCTTCCTCTTCCGACCAGCCATTGTCCGAATTACGCATCGCTTCATACTTTGGCGAAAGATGCGTGACGATGTGCATGCGCGTTGGGTTGAGCCAGACGAAGAACGGCTTGCCGTCCTTCTGGGCCTTGTCCATGAACTTTATGGCGAGGTCGCGAATCTCGTCGTCCACTGTTTCCATCCGTTTCGGATAGAGCGGACCGGCGTCCTCGATCTTCTGTTTGCCGATCTTGCCCCAGCGCGGCATCTCGGTGGGATCATCGTTTTCAGTGGCCCAGCTATGAACCATGTTGCGCGGGCCGACGACATTCAACAACTTCTGCGGATAGTCGGGGTGGGCGGGGTCTTCCATCGCGTCCAGGTGATACAAGTAGCCGAAAAATTCGTCGAAGCCGTGGACGGTGGGCAGAAATTCATTGCGATCGCCAAGGTGGTTCTTGCCGAACTGGCCCGTGGCATAACCCATGGACTTGAGGATCGTAGCGATGGTCACCGCTTCCGCCGGTATGCCGATCTTGGCGCCGGCCTGGCCGACCGTGGTCATCCCGGTGCGGATGGGCAGCTCGCCGGTAATGAAGTTCGCCCGACCCGCCGTGCAGCTTGCTTCGGCGTAGTAGTCGGTGAACAACATGCCCTCTTTCGCGAGCTTGTCGAGATTCGGCGTCCGGCCAGCCATCATGCCGCGATGGTAGGCGCCGATGTTCCACATGCCGATGTCGTCACCCATGATGACGAGAATGTTCGGTTTCTTGTCCTCCGCCCAGGCGGAGCGTGCCAGCGACACACCCATCATTGCGCCGAGAACGAGCGCGATCGCTAAGGGTCGGCTTTTCCAACTAAGCATCGTAGTGATCCTTTTGCCTTTGGGATTTCGTTTCATTTTCGATTCCCATTAACTCTGCGCAGGAGTTTTTCCTTGCAGTTGCAAAAGGCGATTCGGTATTTTCTGCGCCCAGTAGTCCATCGCGTTCTGGGCATCGCCCCACTGGAATGACGCGGCACTCTTGATTCCCATGCCACCCTCACGCTGATCGACAGCTTCGGCCAGCACCACACCGGTGACCGAGTCAGTCACCTTCATCTCGGCTTCGGCGGATCCTACGAATGCGTAACTGTTAGTTGCGAGCGACTGGGCCATGTTGAGTACGCGCGCTTGGGGTACTATTACCGAGACTGTGCGAAGTCCCGGCACAGCAGTCGTCGCGTCCATCAGTGCCACGTGCAAAGTCATAACACCGGGTCCTGGTTGGTCGACCAGGGTGAAGCTTTTGGACAGGTTGGTCTGCAGCGCGTTGTAGAAGTATGTGGTTAGCGTTTGTTGATCTGCCTGCGATACTTTCGAATCGGCTGCAGCCCAGAACTCGACCGGCATCAGTTGTATCTTGGTATAGCTGGCCCATTGAGCGTCTGGATTTATCCACGCCAGAGCCGCACCGCCCTCTGGCCCAGGAGCCAACTTGGAAGCATCGGGACCGAGAAATCCCGTAACAGAACTCGGCATCGGGCCACCCGACTCGAGCGCCTTCGCTGCCGACGGCTGACTCTCGACCGTGGTCGAGCATCCCCAAGTCAACAACACCGCCGCCAAGCCTGCTACCCCGATAACTCTCGCCATTATCTTTCCGAAACTCTTGGTCATCATGATCTCCTCTTCAATCCTGGTTTCCGTCATGTCGCTTCCTTTCAATCGAATTTCGCACGCTACTTTGCTTACTCGCCCTCGTGCACCGACCAGCCGTGGGCCGTCAGTTGCTGGCGCGCAAGCGGAGTCATTTTGCCGGTGGTCCAAAGGACACGATTCTGCATGCCGATCAACTGCGGATCGGTTGCGAAGCCCGCGATGCGCTGTGTCCACGACAAGTAGTCGACCGGGGCCGGCAGTATCGTATGGTGATTCTGGTCCCGCGCGACAAGAATGCCGGAAGCATAGATCCTGGTGATAGGACTCCTCTGCTGGCTCCATTGGACAAGCATGTGCAGGGAAGTTACGAGGAACCGCGCCTGGTACTCCGTCATCATGTTGCCGAGATGCACCGCCGCCGCACGACGACCCGGAATGTTGCCGAGGGCTTCGAGATCTTTGACAGCCTTGACCTGCAGGCTCAGCGGAATCGCTGTATTACTGGTGAAGGCGACAATCTCTTCCTGCGACAATCCAATGTTCTTCAACTTTTTTTGAACAAGGATGATGAGGTCTGCTTTCGGCGTCTGATAGACGAGATCATCAGCGAACTCCACCGTCGAGATGATCATTGAGCCTGGAACAGCCATCATAGCCGCGTCCACTGTCATGCGGGCTGAGAACATGATCCAAGCGACCTTATTTAGTTTCTTCGTGAGAATAGGATCGGAAGAGTAGGGATCGACGTTTAACTTTTTCGCCAGTTGCCTGCGAACATCGTCATAGCCCAATGCGGTGATCGTGGCGTTGGCAGTCTGGCCGGCAGCTTGTCCGCTTCCAAAGGAATTGGAGGCTGAGGAAGCTATTTGTTGTGCGCCGAGACTTACGCGCCCGAACAATTCCCCAACCCCGCTAGGCAGTCCGGTGACAGTATCCATCGGATGGACGACCATATTTGCCGCATCTGCCACCGGGCGCTCCGCGCTTGAGGCCAACGCTTTGGCGAATACTCCCGTTTCACTTATGTTCTCGAGCTGAGCGATCGCGGGGACCTCGGAGAGACGTATCTTCAGCATACCGAGGCTTTCGATGTAGTAAGTGCCGGCGTCGCCGCGAAACACACTAGCGTCGGCCACGATTGTGTATTGGCCCATCGCGCCGTTAGTGGGCGCCTGCGGTTGAACGGTATATCCCGGCCCCGAGAGCGGAGCAGCAGGCAGCAGGTCAGCCACGTTGACGACCGGCGGTTCCTCGTACTGTCCTCCCGCCGCTCCAGGCTGAGCAGGTTGAACGCTTGTCATGGGCGGCGGAGGCGCAGCCGGTTGACTCGGTGCTTGCGCTGCCTGGGTTGGTTCGGGTGGCGCGGTTTGAGAGCAACTGGAGAACAAAAGTCCCGTGAGTAACGCTGGCAGCAGGACCGCCGCGCGCTTCATACTTTTGGAGTAGAGATTCATTTTCCCCTCGGATGCTACTTTTGGCTCGCCGCCAGGGTCGTCCTTTTTCCCGGGGAGCGATATTGTACTTTGGTACAATGGCCGAGCGGCCGCCGCACGATACACAATGTGCGCGAACGATGACGCAGATAGTCCGCGTCACTCGCTCCGCGCGCTTGGTATCGTTCGTTGCGAAAAAAAAATACGGCCACCGTGATTGTGGTAGATGACGACGCGTCAATGCGCCGTGCGCTCGGAAGGCAATTGCGGATCCTGGGATTCAGCGCTCTGGAATTTTCGAGCGCGGAAGAATTTCTCGCCGGCACGTTGCCACCCGGCGAGGTCTGCCTGCTGTTGGACGTTTACATGCCGGGCATGACCGGGATTGAACTATGCCGGACGCTGGATGCGTCGGGACGGCACCTGCCGACGATCCTGATTAGTGGCCGCGATGATCATCGCACAAGGCAAATGATGCGCGATGCGCATGCGATGGCGAGCTTGATCAAGCCCTTTGACGAAAAGGACTTGTTGCGCGCGATTGCCAAGGCATTGCCGAGCCGGCCGAATTTGCCTTTGTAGCTGTGTCTTAAAGCTTGTCGAACGAGCGATGCAAGTAAGGAGGAACTTTCGATGATTTCCAAGTTGTCCACTTCTCAATGGTTTACCCCTCGCGGTTTCAGGCAATCGGCCCTCTTCGCAATTGTCGGCGCTGCCTTGTTGGTGTCGTATCCCGCGGAACTGTGTGCGCAGGATACTGGCAGCTCGATGCCGCAAGCGGCGCAGCAAGCCGCGGGAGCGCTCACTGGCGATCAGCAGTCAGCGGCGAACAAGGCGCTATGCTCGGCGATCGGAAGTCAGGTACCGAATCCCGCCAATGCTGCGCCGTCGGACTTGAGCAGCCCTGGAGTAATCTCTGCCGCGGCTTCCACATTCGCCGGCAGCACGAACCTTCCTCTGCCGAGCGCAACCAGTATGCTGCAAGGGTATGTATCGCAGCATGCCACCGAGATCCTCGCGTCGTGCGCAGTCAGCAACGCCACCGGCGGCGTGACCTCGAAAATTCCGGGAGCGAGCAGTCTGCCCTCGGTGCCTTCAGTGCCCTACTGAAACCTCTTCGACGTTGGCATCACTGGTGCCGCCTTCGGTAGAGGCGCTCGGAGATAGCGGCGCGCGGAACAACTCCCGGTTAAGAGCGGATTCTCGTGCTTAAGCGCGATCGACCGCGTCGTAGCGGTGTTCCTTCGTGAATTCTTGATGATCCCTTGATTTGTCGGCGTCTATTTATTCGCGACGCCCGCTTCATTGAAATCGCTCATTGTTATATCGTGCGTAGCGAGGGGACTACATTCCGTCGCAATCGCATCTCATTTTTCCCTCCTGTTTCTGGAATCCTACTCCGACGCGCAGTTCTCACTGATGCAACGACGACCGACCACCGCCACCATCGGGCCGAAGCGCGACCGAGCTGCGCGCGTCGGCCGCCAACGGCGGGAGGTTGAGCGCTTCGAATCGCTGGTGGGCGAGCTATCGGCGGCGATGGCGCGGGCGCCGGCTGACGCAGTGGATCGCGAAATCGAATTCTGGTTGGGCAAGATCTGCGAGGCGCTGGATCTCGACCGGAGCGCTGTATACGAGCGCGACGCGCCCGGTGAGCCCGTTCATACCACTCACACATGGCATCGAGCGAACTCGCCGTCTTTTCCGCGAAAATATGATCCGGCGAAGTTCTTCCAGGCGACTTACGACTGGGTCATGACAGGTCATCCGATCACGTTTTCGAGTTCATCCGAAATTCCGACTGAACTTGCGGATGCAAGGCGCTTCGTGGAGCGCTATGGACCCAAGGCTTCGGCAGTGATTCCGATGTGGGCGGGAGGCCGGGTCATCGGAGCAGCGAGTTTCGGCAAGTTCCGCTCGGCTCGGCGATGGCCGGCTGAACTGCTCGATCACCTGGCCATCGCGGTTCGACTGTTTGGATGCGCGATCGAACGCAAGCAATCCGAGATAGCGCTCCGGTCGGTTCGCACTGAACTCAGGATCGCTTCGCGCCGCAACGTAATGAGCGAGCTCGTCGCCTCGCTTTCGCACGAAATCAATCAGCCGCTTGGCGCAATTTTAAGTAATCTCGGAGGTCTCGCGCGCCTGCTGAAGCAGGGAAACCCGCAGCCCGCGATGGCTCTGGAAGCGATCAACAACGCGATCGAGGATACCCAGCGAACGGCTGAAATCGTTCGGCGGATCCGCTTCATGTTCAAGAAGCACGACGAGCATAAAACCGCGGTCGGCATCGGCGCCCTGGTAGAGGAAGTTGTGAAGCTGACCGCAGCGGAGGCCGCGGCGCGGAAAATCTCCGTGCAGATCGAAATTTCACCTTCGGTGGCACGGGTCATCGGAGATAGCATCCAGCTTCACCAGTGTGTTCTCAATCTGCTCATGAACGCATTCGACTCGATCGCGGAAGCCAAATCCGACTCGCGGGGCGTAACAATCAAGGTGGCGCCGGAGAAGGTAGGATGGGTCGCCGTCAGCGTGTGCGATAGCGGCAAAGGTATCGATCCTGCCGTCGCTGACCGGCTGTTCGAGCCATTTGTCACGACCAAGAGCGAAGGAATGGGTCTCGGACTACTCGTCACCCGTTCGATAGTGGAGAGTCACGGCGGCAGGATCTGGTCCACGCCGAACCCTGGCCGCGGCGCCACCTTCACTTTCACACTCCCGGTCGCTGAAAAAAAACGAGCGGGCAAATCGAGACGCGCGCAGCTTGATCCCGCATAGGTCGTATCATTTCAGTTCGACAGTTTTCGAAGGGACATGAAGATGAAGGATTTCAGCCATGCGCACCAAATCAGCGAGCGAGCCTGCGCCCATTTTACTCATTACACTCGCGCGATGTGCCTTGATCGTCCGTTCGGTTGTTCCCAGTTCCGCGGCGACCTGCTTGTTCAGTAAGCCGGTGGTTATCAGGGCAAATACTTCGCGTTCGCGGAAAGTAAGGGAGCTCTGACGCTCTTCAAGTTCGATGCGCTGGGATTGCTCGGCGCGCCGTCTCCGCGAGAGATCGACGCCGCGTGTTATCGAGCTCAGCAGCGCTTGGTCGTCCACCGGCTTTTCGAGGAAATCGACGGCGCCTTTTCTCATCGCGTGCATCCCGAGTGACAGATCGCCATAGCCAGTGATGAAAACGATCGAAGCGTAGGGAACGATGCGATTGAGTTCCTCCTGAAGCTGAAGCCCGTTCATTCGCGGCAGGTAGATGTCCGCCACGACGCAATCGAATTCGATCGCATCAACCGCTTTGAGAAGTTCTTCGGCAGCGGAGTAAGCAGCGACTTCAAAACCGGCCGTCGTGAGCTGAAACACGAGCGCCAGGCGCACGTGCTCGTCATCTTCGATTATTCCAACCCTGACGCGTCGCGTGGTCGCATCAGTTCTGACGTTCTGAAAATGCTTCGCGCTGCCATTTTGCGGTGCCACGCGAATCTTTTCGGTCGATGCCATCCTTCCTCCCACGGCGCGATCGCTACGAAGCGTGGCGAAATAGTACAAATCATTGACGCTATCGAGCAATTGGACTTTGGTCGCATACGGACACATTTAGTTCCCTAGGGAACAAGTGGCGTTCGGGCATAGAATGCAGGCGCATTGGTAGCCCAATTGATGATTCAACAGTGACTGCAGACGGCGGCACGCGTAGCTCGTTTTCAAGAGTTGATCATTGAGCAAGAAGAAAAAGGGCCGGAACAAGCAGGGGAACACTGCTGGGACCAGAAAGACTGCGGCGCGAGCGCAACCGTCCGTGGTGTTATCGGAGTCGCGTCGTCGGCTTCCTCTTTTCGCTTGGCTGTTGCCAGTGGTCTTCTTGTCGGTAGTCGCCGCCGCGTTCCTGACGCGACGGAGTCGTGAATCCGAGCCTCCGCTACTTTCGTTGACGAGACCCACGACACCCATCGCGAAGTTCGTCGGAGCCGCTGAATGTGCGGCCTGTCATGAGCGCGAGAACGCCCTCTGGCGCGGATCGCATCATCAACTGGCTATGCAACCGGCTACGAATTCAACGGTGCTTGGCGACTTCAACCACGCGAGCTTCGACAACAACGGCATCACTTCAAGCTTCCTCCGCAATGGATCGAAGTTCATGGTGCGTACTGACGACCCGGACGGCGCGCTTCATGACTACGACATCGAATACACGTTCGGAGTTTATCCCCTCCAGCAATATCTCATCGCGATGCCTGGCGGACGTTTGCAAGCACTCGGTATCGCATGGGACAGCCGCCCGCGCGAGAGCGGCGGCCAGCGGTGGTTCTTTCTGTATCCAGGTCAGAAGATCACGTTTCGAGATCCACGGCATTGGACCGGCATCGATCAGAACTGGAACTACATGTGCGCTGATTGCCATTCGACCAACGTGCGCAAGAACTACGACCTGCGGGAGCGGACCTTTGCCACCGCTTATGCCGAGATCGATATTGGGTGCGAGGCTTGCCACGGGCCCGGATCCAATCACGTGGAGTGGGCGAAGAAGGAGGGCGATTGGCAGAACCTTGCCAACGAAGGCTTGACGGTTGCACTGGATGAACGCAAAGGCGTCGCATGGCCGATTGATCCCGCTACCGGCAACGCGCGTCGAAGCTCGCAGCGTCTAACCGAGCGGGAGATTCAGATGTGCGCGCGATGCCACGCTCGTCGCGGCCAGATTCACGAAGATTACGTGCATGGCCAGCCCGTCGGCGACGACTATCGCGTGGCGCTGCTCGGTGACGATCACTATTTTCACGACGGGCAGATAAAAGAGGAGGACTACGAATACGGCTCCTTCATCCAGAGCAGGATGTTCCACGCCGGCGTCACGTGCAGCGATTGCCACGAACCGCACAGTTCCAGGCTTCGAGCAGCAGGCAATGGTGTCTGTCTGCAATGCCATTCCGTACAGAAGTATGAGTCGCCCAAACATCATTTCCACAAAGTTGGATCGGCGGGTTCGCGATGCGTCGAGTGTCATATGCCGGGGCGCACGTACATGGTTGTCGATCCGCGACGCGACCACAGTATTCGAATTCCACGGCCCGACCTGTCGGTGAAGCTCGGCACTCCGAATGCGTGCACGAATTGTCACACCGACAAGTCGGCCGTTTGGGCATCCGAGTTTGTGAACAAATGGTATGGGCACGCGCCTGCGGGGTTTCAGCGTTTCGCTGAAACATTGGACGCCGGTTCGACCGGCGCGCCGGGCGCACGGCAATCGCTTGAGCGTTTGGTTGCAGATACCGAACAGCCGGCGATCGCCCGCGCCACCGCGCTTTCTATGCTGGCTGGCTATGCGCCGCCTCCGACACAGGCGGCGGTTCGCATCGGCGTCGGCGACGATTCAGCGTTGGTGAGACGCGCTGCGGCGCACGCCGTATCAAACTCTGAGCCGGACGCCAGCGCGAAAGCGATTGCGCCACTTTTCAGCGATCCCGTTCGCGCCGTGCGGATCGAAGCGGCGGAAGTACTGGCCGGGTTGACCGCGGACAGGTTACCCACAGATGTTGCTGCTGCTTTCAGTCGCGCCACCGAAGAGAGTATCAGCGCCCAGGAATTGAACGGGGATCGTCCCGAGGCTCATCTGAATCTGGGATTGATGTATGCGAGAGAGCAGCGTTTCGAAAAGGCGGAGGCGGAACTGAAGACCTCATTGTCGCTCGACCCGAGTTTTGCCCCCGGTGCAGTCAACCTTGCCGACCTGTATCGAGCGCGGAACCGCGATGACGAGGGCGCAGGCGTCCTCAAGGACGCACTCCGACGTTCGCCGAACGACGCGTCGCTCGAGCATGCGCTCGGCCTACTGCTGGTGCGTCAGAAGCGCAGTGCCGAAGCGCTGGACATGCTGGCGGCAGCGGCGCGCAACGATCCGCACAATGCGCGCTACGCTTACGTCTATGCGGTCGCGTTGAACGACGCGGGCAAGACTGGCGCTGCGATCGAGACGCTGGAGAACTCCGTCAAAGTGCATCCTTACGACCGCGATTCGCTTTCCGCTCTGGCGGTCTTCCTGGAACAGTCGGGAGATCCAGCTAAGGCAATGACCTATGCGGAGCGTTTGGACGAGCTTGAGCCGGGAAATCCGCAAGTCGGCCAGATGCTGAAACAGCTGAAGGAGCACCAGCACCGCTGAAGAGCTTCAATAGACCGCCGAGCGATAGTGTACCTTGGTACAACAGTCGCGCCCCGACTGGGCGAGCGGAATGTGCTGTCAGTCAGTCGAGTGGATAGCCAACATACAACCAGCCGGTCGCGGACAGCTCGCTCGTCTGGAAACGACGGTCGAAGGCAAACGTCCTGGAATAGATGTGGGAAGCCGTCCACAATCGCTGGCGCCGCGCAGGCATACTGTGCTGCTCGTCGCGATCCGTCGTCGCGTTTTTGGTACGACCATTGATCGGCGATTCTGGAGTGGGTCCTCTGGTATCCAGTCTTGCCATGCTGCTCCTGCTTCTGCTGGCCCTCTACAACATTAACGTCGATGAGCTGGTGGGTGACCGAGAAACCCTTCTAGCCCAGCGGCGAAGGCAAAGCATCATAGCCTGGACGCTGGGATTTGCCGCGATTGCAGAACGATTTGTGATTCCTTTCGAACCAAGCCCTTTGCTCTATCTGGGCGGTTCGACTTTGTGGCTACGCTGTTTGCTACATTCGTGGAACGAATTGGCGCATTGTTGAATTGGAGCTTGAAGTCGTTCGCGAAGTAATCGAGTCGAACCCAGTTATTGTTTTCGAGTGTGAAGTTAAGCCTCTGCCATTCTTCCCCGACCTGCAACTCAATGCCTTCAGCTTCGGCGCCGCGGGTCCAACATCCGAGCAGCAGACGATCCCGGTTCTTATCTACTTCAGCCTAACTACTCTCTCGACCATCGGGTTTGGCGACATCACTCCGCTAACTCTTCAGGCCCGCTACGCAGCGGTGGCGGAAGGCATCACGGGGCAGTTCTACTTGGCGATCCTGGTTGCGCGGCTGGTAGGATATGCAGATGTGCCAATCTCCGAATCGCCCACCGAAAATCAACACCGTCGATTCCAAAACCAAAGTGTGATCCCCGGCGCCCTTTCCAGCCGTTGGTATTGTACCAAGGTACAATATCCGGTCGCGTCGCATCGCAATATTTACTTTACAGCGGATTGATTCCGGAAGGTGATATCGAAAACGCCTTTAGCTCTCAGCATTGAAGCGGTGAGGCCCAACGTTCGATCGGAGTGAGAAGACCGATGCCGTATATCAGATCTACGTCTTACCGCTTCATTGCGGTGCTCGTTTGCCTGGCTGCGTTTGCGGCCGCGTCCGCATCTGCCCAACAAATCACGGGCACACTCGGTTCACCTGACGCCACAGTGACACTTGATGGCAAGCAGCTCCCACCGCCGCCGATGCCGTTCGGCGGCGTAATCAAGGAGAGCGCCAAGGATTCAACGCCTTGGTGGCCGCCTCGCGTCGTTCCGCCCAAGGGAGCGCCCAACATCCTGCTCATCATGACCGACGACCAGGGCTACGGGGTTTCGAGCACGTTCGGAGGTGTCATCCCTACGCCCGCGCTCGATCGCATCGCGAAGGCAGGGTTGCGCTACACGCAGTTCCATTCCACCGCTCTATGCTCGCCCACGCGCGCCGCCCTGATCACAGGGCGTAATCATCACTCCGTGGGCTCGGGCGTGATCGGCGAGTTGTCCACCGGTTATCCGGGCTATGACTCGATAATAGGACCGGACAACGCCACGATCGGCACGATCCTGCGCGACAACGGTTACGCCACCTCGTGGTTTGGCAAGAACCATAACACGCCAACCTTTTTATATAGTATCGCTGGGCCGTTCGACCAATGGCCGGTCGGCATGGGCTTTCAGTACTTCTATGGCTTCATGGGCGGCGAGACCGACCAGTGGACGCCCTACCTCTTTCGCAATACGACCCAAGTGTTTCCTTGGATTGGCAAGCCCGGTTACAACCTCACCACCGACATGGCGGACGACGCCATCAGGTACATGCACGATCTGAACGCGGCGGCACCAGACAAACCCTTCCTTCTCTACTACGTGCCCGGAGGCACCCATTCGCCGCACCAGCCCACCAAGGAATGGATCGATCAGTTCAAGGGCAAGTTTGATATGGGCTATGAGAAGTTGCGCGATGTGATCTTCGCCAACCAGAAGCGGCTGGGTGTGATCCCGCCAAATACACAGTTGACGCCATGGCCCGACGGACAAGCCGCGTTCGGCGGCGCAAAGCTGCCGAGGTGGGACTCGCTTTCAATCTTGCAAAAGAAACTCTACGCGCGTGAGGCGGAGGTGTTCGCCGGATACGCAGCCTATACCGACCACGAGATCGGGCGGGTGATTCAAGAAATCCAAGATGAGGGCAAATTGGACAACACGCTCATCATCTATATCGTAGGCGACAACGGAACCAGCGCCGAGGGTACTTTAGAAGGCACCTACAACCAGATGACCGCCTACAACGGCATACTGACTCTTCCCATGCCTTTGCAGTTACTGCACTACACGGACTGGGGCTCGGACAAGACCTATCCGCACATGTCGGTTGCTTGGTCGTGGGCGTTCGACACTCCGTTCAAGTGGACCAAACAAGTGGCGTCGCATTTCGGTGGAACGAGACAGGGCCTGGCGATAAGCTGGCCGGGTCACATAACAGACGTCGGCGGTATTCGCACCCAGTTCCATCATGTCATTGATATTGTTCCGACAATCCTCGAAGTTACCGGCATCAAGGCGCCGGATGAGGTCAATGGTATCAAGCAGAAGCCTATAGAAGGTGTGAGCATGGCCTATACCTTCGACAAGGCTAATGCGACCGCATCGTCGAAGCACGATACGCAGTATTTCGAGATGGTCGGCAACCGCGCGATTTACCACGATGGCTGGATCGCATCTACTACGCCTCCCGCGGCGCCTTGGCTCCTTGCAACGGGTAAATTGACCGACGTCAATAGCTACAATTGGGAGCTTTACAACATCGCCGACGACTACTCGCAGTATAGCGACCTCGCGTCGAAGATGCCGGACAAGCTGAAGGAAATGCAGGCGTTGTTCCTGAGTGAGGCTGCGAAATATCAGGTTCTGCCGCTAGATAACACGGGCTTCTCGCGCCTACTTACGCACCGACCGAGCGCAGTCGCCGGAAAAACTGTTTTCACCTATGCGGGTGAGAGTGTTGGCATTCCCGTCGGAAATGCTCCCAGTATTTTGGACAGGGACTACACCATCACGGCCGACGTGACGATCCCGCAGGGAGGCGCCGAAGGAATGATCGTGACGCTGGGTGGCCGGTTCGGCGGTTATGGCCTCTACCTACTCAAAGGCAAGCCAGTCTTCGATTACAACCTTCTCGATCTGACGCACTACCGATGGGAAGGTGGACCGCTAGGCCGGGGCTTATTGGCTGATGCGCTCAAGCCGGGCAAGCATACGCTGGTGTTTAATTTCAAATACGACGGTCCCGGCCCCGGCAAGGGCGGCGAAGGAGTACTGACTGTCGATGGCAGCGAGATAGCTCGAAAGAAGATCCCGCACACGATTCCACTTCTGATGTCGATAGACGAAACCTTCGACGTCGGGAGCGATACGCGCACGGCGGTGAACGACGACTATAAACTGCCGTTCCGCTTCACCGGCACCATCGACAAGCTGACGTTTAACCTGGGGCCGGAGCAATTAACGGACTCGGATCGAAAAGCAATCGCGGAGAAACTAGCCAGAGCGAGGGACTAGTCTGCCGTGAACACTCTTCTCGCTACTACCGCAGCGATCGAAGCAGGGGCCGGCCTGGCGCTGATGTGTATACCGTCGGCGGCCGGGGCTCTGCTGCTCGGTACTCCGCTCGAGGCGCCCGTAGCACTGACGGTGGCGCGCGTCGGTGGAGCAGGACTGCTGACGCTGGGCATAGCCTGCTGGCTTGCGCGCAATGACACGCAAAGTACCGCAGCCAGAGGATTGGTCACTGCAATGGTCGTTTTCAATGTCGTTGTAGCTCTCGTCCTGGGTGTTGCCGGCATCCGATCGATGCCCGTTGGTGTCGTCTTGTGGCCGGCGGCGGTTGTGCTGCACGCGGCCATGACGGTCTGGTGCGTCATGACTCTTATGAGTTGGAAGCCTGAGAGGCCGGAATTGGCCACCGCTGAGTTACGCTTAACGAACAGGCCATAAGAGCAGTGATCAACGAGAACGAAAAGGACATAAGGAGAAGAACTCATGAGGAATGTGAATCGAACTGAAGCGCGTAGCCCTGATGGCTCTTCCGTGCTACTAGCGGCGCAGTAGCGCCCAGTACGCTATTGGCGCGCAGCAACAGGCCACAGAAGTCCAGAACTCGTCTTGCGACAGTTGTGGCAGGAAAGAGGTCAACCGAAGGGGCAGAGGGAACAGGAGGCCGTGATTTTCTGCGCAACGATCCGCAGATGCGCAGGATGTTCATCGATCGAGTAGCAGCGCCCGTCGCCAACAAGCTGTTCGAATGCGGCATGATCCCATAATCACCATAGCGCGAGACGAAAATTGGCTGATGAATGACTGCAGCCATGGGAGTCCAAAAATGAATTTGAAATTTGTCGTCGCCGCTTGCAGCACTGCGATCGGAATTGCAATGGCCTTGAGCGCCGCATTGGCCGCGGACCGAGCAGCAACGGCTCTCTCACCTGCACCGCCGGCCTGAGGATCAAGATAGCCGCAGTTGAAGAACTCCTGAGCAAAGCAGCAATTCCGGATTGTCAGAAATGCCTTCAGAGCCCACGCGCGTGATCTCGCCGGAGGATAGCCGTGACATCGGCTTTTTCTTCAGTTGTCCGAAATCCGAATTTCTCCAACAGCGCGTTGATTTTCGCATACGGGATCGCGAACGTTGTAGATTCCGGCGAAGACCTTGAGGAGGTCCTCGTCAATACCAGCTTCAACGTGACGAGGCGAGCCGATCGTATGCACGCCGGAAGACGCCTGGCGATGCTTCATGGGAACCGCTATCGATTCGCTAGCAATCGGCAACAGATCATCTTCGGGACCTACGTGGGCGTGAATGACGTCAACGGGATTGATTGCGATCATCTTGCTTTCTCGTCGCGCGATATTGATTTGCAGCTTTGGCTCGACCGCTCAGGAAAGCCGGTTCCGCTCAAAATCGTGATCAACTACCGAGCTGAGCCGGGATCGCCGGAATACATTGCCGTTCTTTCGAACTGGAAATTTCCGAAGCAGATTTCAGATAGCCACTTTGAGCCGCAGCTTCCCAAGGACGCCAAACGCATCGAGTTTCTGAAGGTTAAGGAGTCACAGCCATGAAGTACAAGCTGGATTCGCGCATAGCCGCGAGATTTTCGTTGCGGGTCCTCGCGTTGGTGGGTGCACTTGCCCTGGTAAACGCTCCGAATGCGCTGGCCAGGTGGAACGGAGGCGGAGGAGGCGGATATGGCGGCGGCGGTTTTGGTGGCCGCGGAGGAGGAGGATATCGTGGCGGTGGCGGCTCGGATGGGTTCGACCGCGGCAGTTTCGGCTCGTCAGGCGGCAGCTCCTACGGACATTCATCAAGCGGAAGCTACTCAGGGGAGCATCCGAACAGCTCCAGCAGTTCTCAATACAAATCGCCATCAGATTCCGGGAATTCGTACAACTACAACAAGTCGTCTTCGCAATATAACAGTTACAACAAACCGCCCTCAGAATCGGGAAGCAGCTCCAGTTCGTCCAACAAGCAGGCGGACTACAACGAGTACAATACGAACCAGCAGGCTCAAAAACAGGCTCAGTATAATGAAGCTAATACTCTTCAGGCCAACAACGAAAAGACTCAAAATCAGCTAAGTAACGAAAGAGACAACACTATCAACAACAATGTGGGCAACACCAACTACAATGGTGGCGGCAGCAGTGGCGGTGGCGGTGGGAACAATAACTACTACTATGGTGGTGGGAGTTCGGGTGCAAGTTCAGGCGAAGTAGCAGGTGCGGCGGCGCTCGGTGCCGTTGGGGGTATGGCAGTCGGGTCGTTGATCACGGCGAATTCACAACCTAAGACAACAACCATTGTCGAACAGAACCCTTATGGATAAGGCGCGGCAAAACTCCGCCGCCGTGCGCGGATACCAACCATACTATTACGGGAGCCAGGTAACCTATGCGCCGCCTCCGGCATACAACAACTACTAGGTCATGAGACACTGGAGTGTATTATCGCGCGATAACCCTAAGTCTGATCGTGTTGGTTAGCGCAGGATTAGGAACAAATGGCGCGCGAGCTGACGGTGGAAGCGCGACGCCTTTGACCCGGGCCGAGATCGTCAACGGCAGGTGCACTGTATACGTTTTTGTGACCGGAATTGCCCTTAAGCGGCCAATTGGGGGTCGCTAGGGCCGTGAGAAACCTAAGGTTTTCTTGGCTATTTTGGCTGATTAGCCGAACAAGCCGGTTTTGAAGACCGGTGGGCCACCGGGCCCCTTCCTCCTCCAGCCCTTATTTATTAAGGCCTTACGTCGATTTGCACAACCGTCGGACCTTTCGGGGTGCCCACTCACTGTCTATGATTTTGAAAAGAAGTGCTGCGTCTCAGGCACGCGCATTAGAGACGACAAACCAACGAAACGCGATTCGCCGGCTTCGGAATCTATTTGCATATTTGGTTCAAGCGCTCGGTCGAATAGGTGGGATCGTCCGGGATGATCTCGATCTTGCGAGCCTCCGCGATCTGCTCGAGGAAGCTGCGACCGCCTTCGTAGGTCAAATTTGGATTGATCGCGTAGACAGGATCGGAGAGCGCCTCGTCGAGCGAGACAAACTGCACCCCCTGCGCACGCCAATCCTTCAGGATCTTGTCCAGCGTCAACGTGTTGAACAAGGCGATGTGGATCAGCAGGATCTGCGGGATGTCGCGCTTGAACAACTGTCTCGCATTTTTTTCTGAATCGCGCAGATGACGATCGGCGCTGTCTCCGACGTGATTCTTCAGCCATTCGATGTTCTTGTTGTCATGCTTGCCGGCGCACCGAGCGTAGGCATCGGTCCATGCCCAGTCGGCATAGTCGATGGTTACTTGCGCGATTCGGTAACCATTCCTGGTCAGGTAAGCGCGGACCGCATCTCTTTTCTCGATGGTATTACCCTCATCCAGAAACGGATACCTGAACACGTGCCGTTTCTGTATGAGCGGCGAGAAGGAAGCCAGCGTCGATAGTAGTCGGTCCTGTTTCGCTATGTCCGCGATATAACTACGCGCACTGACCTTGTCGAGGTCGGGATGACTATAGGTGTGATTACCGAGTGGATATCCTGCGACCAGCCATTGCTTGAGAATGTCGATCTCTTCGGGCGCATCATCCATGAACGTGCCATTGGTAAATCCGTACGCGCGATCAACTCCGTTCTCCTTCAACACCTTCAGGATGCCGCGCGAGACATCTTCGCGGCTGATACCGCGAGTCAAGTCGCCATGCTCCGGGATGTCGTCAACCGTGATCGCTACCTTGACCGGGCCGCTTTGTCGATCCGAGCCAGGTGAATCAGAGCCGGCTAAGGTCGTACCGGTGAATGCGACCACAGCCACAAGAAATAGAGAAAGAAATTTCAAGAGCGCGGCAAGCCGCTCAACCCCCGGCGGCAAGTTCGGTTTGCGCCTCGCTTTCGTGTGCACAGGATTGAAGGATCTCAGGGCGACCTTCAATTCCGCCGACGAGATCTGACCAGCTATCTCTAATACCTACGAGCCTGACCAGCGCGTAGACATAGAACGCTGCGTTGGAAAATCCGAACAGGCAAAAGGCCCACTTGCCCGCATACAGGTCCGACGTGGCGACCAGGCACGACAGAACGATAATTGCCGCGATGTAGTAGAGATACCGTCGTGGCGACGAAACTCGTCCCTTGACCTTTGGAGTTCGGGCGAACACCGCAACTCTCCCCGTGAATGCCTGCTTGAGCGATTGGGCAACGCCTGCGAGATTCACCGGGATCAGCAACAGGTTCAGAGCATAAATTCTTAGTACATCGACCCAGTCATAGTCGTAGTCGACCAGATCGCGGCCGTACAGGATATAGTACGGAGCGGCAGCTACTACTAGTGAAACGCTCGGCACCGCGTCTCTGAACGGGATACACAGTAGCAGCAGCATCCCCAGATTTACCGTCGTGGGCGATACCAGGTAGTGCAGACGAAATAACGTTTCCGGAATCTTCGTAGCCTTTCGTGGAGAGCTCGTGAGATACCGGAACAGATTGGGCAGAACCAGCAATCCACCGTTCGACCATCTGCGCCTCTGAATGATAAGCGTGCCGAAATCCGGCGGGGTGGCGGAATAGGACAATCGTTCGGGGTAGTTGAAGAGTGCCCAGCCGCGAGAGATGAGGTCAATCGTCGATTCGGTATCCTCTATCAGAGTGCGATCCTGAATATACTTCCTGACCGGATATCCGCGTTCGGTTGAGATCTGGCAAATTTCCTCGAGCGACTTTCGCCGAAGCACCGCGTTCGCGCCGACCCAGAAACCAGCCCGATAGTGGGTCAAGCCCTGGCTCATGATCCATTGCGCATCGGTCTGCGCACCTGCCACCCGTTCGAGCCTGCTCGAACTTCCCCGGATAGCACTGTAAGGCGATCCGGCTATCGCGAGATGCCGGTTGCCAGGCTGTTCCATGACACCTATCAATCGCAACGCATAGTCATGGAGCAGCAGGCTGTCCGCGTCCAGGGTGACTACGTAGTCCGCATCGTGCACTCTGAGCTGAGCTGATGCGTCACCACATTCCTCGAGATGCAGACCGGTGGGTCGGATAACTTCACGAAAGTGTCGGCCGATTAATCCGAGATAGCTATTGAGATTCATTGCCTTGTTCGGCGCATGCGACAAGTTTTCAAAGCGCTTGCGCTCGAAGCTGGTAATCCGGACCGCGAACAGTGACGCAAGCCGCCGATATTCACGAGCCATCTCAGCTTCAGACAAAGGAGTATTCGGAGAAGTCGCCCGCGCTGCAATTTCGGCGCCGCGAGTGCGATGCGCTCGCGCCGGTTCGCGCAGGATGCGTTCGACAAACAACGCATCAGTGTGGTCAAGGACTTCAAACGAGTTAGCCTGAGCCTCCAACCATGAAGCGGCGTCGCTATACAGTCCGGCGATTCGTCTCGCCTCGCGGCCGGGGTCGAGCGGTCCCGCGCCGCGCCGGTGCTCGAAGCCGGTTAGCTGGTCAGCATATTTCCGTTCTTCCGTTCGCAGCAGATTTTCGATTTCGCGCGTTAGATGGCGCGTCGCAACCAGGTCGGAAGCCATGATCGGATCGGAGGGGTTGGGAGGATCGTCGATCAAAAGCGCGATTCTCTTGGCCGGATACTCCATCAAAGCCGCCGACATGAGCGTTCGACGTATGACGTCAAGCTCTTCGCGGTAGGCCGGTATGAGAATCACCACGGCCGGCGCATCCGAATCGTAAATGGACTCCAGCTCTTCGCGCGATGCTGGCCGATGCGACCTCAAGCGCTTGAAATAGCCGACGCGGGCAATCTGGTAGACCAGATTGCCGTAAATCAGCGCGAGAAAAATTGCTATCAGCAGTCCATCCTCGATCGAGGGAAGTAATTGGCCGGCGTCGAATCGAATCCTGAACGCGTGGATCAACTCCTTGCTCACCCAAAGAGTTCCGACCACGGACAGAACCAGGCCGATGCGCCCGTACAGGATCTCGCGTGAAACATTCGCAGGAGATCGTCGCGTAGTGGTGGGCGATGTTTCGGTGCTTATAGTATGTGAGATAGCTGCGGCCATTTGACGCTGGTAAATCCCCCGCTTGACTGGCTCTAGTAAAAGTATTTCAGGCTCAAACCGGTAGCCGTTGATTGCCATCCCGGCGATCTATCTCCGCTGAAGTAGCACTCGATCAGCATGTCCTTGGTCGGACGAAACCCGAATGCGGCCGACGCTGAAGCACCAAAGCCACCCGCTGATGGTCCGCTCGATTGCTTCCCCGATTCGCGGACGAAATCCGGACCCGCCGACAACTCCAGACGGCCGTAGGTTTCGACCCAGTCGAATGCCCACGCGGCGAATATGTTGTGCGAGAGCACCCGCTGCGGAGACCAATAGCCATCGTCGGTACTCCTTGCGAATCCGGTGTAGTTGATGAATTTGTAACCCGCTTCGAGCTTGGTGTCGCGTATGTCGAACGTATACTTAGGCGTCCACTCGAATTCGTTTGAGCTGTTATGATCGCTATATAGCTTGTGATGGAATTCGAAGTCCGAGCTGAACTGCTTGGTCAGATCGTACGAACCGCTTAGACCGAAATCCGTCTGCCGCACTCTGGCCCGAATCGCTGCTGCCTGCGACAACAGAAGGTCTCTCGCAATTGTTGCCGTAATGTCCGCGTCCAGAATCTTCGCTTCTGTCTGAAATGAGCCGACGAAGTCGCTCCAACTGTCGGTTCGGACCATTCCGAAACCGCCGCCCAACCCAAACGCTTCCGACAGGTCTTTATGAATTGAAACTACGGTCGATTCAGCGCGCTCCGAGCCGAGCTGGTCGTGCGCCGAAACCGAGTCTCTGCGCAGACCGACGAAAAAATCGTCGACCAGTGCGCCAGCTATCGTGCTGGTCGTCACCGTGTCGTTGTGGTCGGAATCAGTTTCGCGATTGATTCTCGTTTCGAGGCTGGGCCGGGTCTCGTCCGCAGATGAGGACGCGGCGCTGTCGTCAGAGTCGTCATCAGCGTCGCCTTTATCCGCCGCCGAGTCTGAATCCTTCTGCGCGCAATCGGAACTCTCTTTCGATGCAGCCACGCCTTCCTTGTGTTCGCGGTCCCCAGCGTCGGCCTCATCGTCTTCGTCATTCGACGTCTGCGCGCTGGTCTTCTTGACGTCGTTGGCGGAGTCGTCGTCATCGGAATCATCGTTCGACGCTTGCGCACTGGTTTCATCGGCCTGGTTGGAGGAGTCGTCATCGTCGGAGGCTTTCTGGGCGTCACAACGCGTATCGGTCCCGTGAGTTGCGGTTTTTTGATCCGATGAAGCGAGCGCGTCACTCGAGTCAGCGTGCAACCGCGGTTCAATTTCGAGAATTGATGAAGCTGCGAAAGCTATCGATCCCGGGAGCATCCACGCAACGAACAGGAGCAGCGGGGGTGTTGCAAAGACGGCCTGAAATCCCCCACGAAGCGAGAGGGTCTTCGCTGCCTGCGATGATGCTGCTGATGCCATTCCCCCCGACTAAAGCATGGACGAGAACTGAAACGATTATTCGAATCTTCCTGTATGTCCTCGCGTCTTAAACAGAATAATTCGGAGTTCAACCCCACGAGATATCTCAAGAGTCGACGCGAGCTTAGCAATGAGGCGGGTATGGTACAAACAACCTAAAGTTAGTGTTTATTAACCAGCAAAATTCGAACAACTCAGATGACATTTTTAATCGAGCCAAGGACGGACTAAAATACGCCATCTTCTCCTCGGTCGGAAGTCAAAAAAACCGCACGCGCGAAATGCATCCCGCAACGCAATCTAACATCGGCACCCCTTTCAAGGATTGGGCACCCGGCCTGCTGATCGCGAGCGTGATTGGGCTGGTTTATTTCGCCGTCCGTCCGCCGCTTTTTGACATCGACGGCTTCCCCGATCGTCTCGACGCGCTTGATCCGGAGCCAATCTTTAACTCCCAACCAAATCACATCCTTTGGAACCCGCTACAAATCGCGCTTGTGAAGCTATCACAATGGATCGGGCACCCCACTACGATGCCGTTCCAAGCGTTCGGGATTCTGATCAATTGCCTGACGCTGTTTTTCCTCTACCTGCTCCTGCGTAGGGTCAGTGGGAGCACTTTTTTCGCTGTAGTGAGCGTCCTCTTCGTCTCTTTTTCGCCATGGTTCTGGTACCTGGGATTTCAGAATCGGCCGTATCCAATCGTTTTTCTGGTGATCGTCCTCAACTTAATGATTTGATGCACAGCCGACGGCAGTCCGCCAACCGGATTGCGCTTGCTCGCGTCTGCGCTATGCACAATCGCAGCTATCTCAATGCATCAGGGCGCCGTGATGCTGGTTCCAGCTACGGTCCTCGTGTTGCTCCTCGTTGGTCGCGATTCTTTCCGACTGCGATTTATTCGGGCGGTTACTTGGGGCGGCTCGATCACTGCGATGGTACTGGCGCTGTACCTTCTGTTCTGGTGGATTCTTTCGCCCGGCGAATCGATGCTGCGTTGGGCAGCAGGCTACGCGGAAGAGATCCACCCTCCGCAGGTATCGCAGCTCAGCGTTTTCACTTCTTTCGGCCGAGCGGCAATCGGAGTCTTTGAATCGATAGTGCAAAGCAACTCGATCGAGCCGATGCTCTCGTCGAGGTTTTCCGCGAAAACTGTGATCGAAATTTATGGCGGTATCGCGATTCTTCTGATCGCGGGAATAGCTACCTGGGCATGGGTTACGGGAACAATCCGCCATGCGATGCAGCTCGCGCGGCAAAACGCGCTGTTCGCACTAAGCGTTTCGTCAATAGTGTTTTGGTCGGCCTTTGCATTTTCCTGGGAACCGGTGACTCCGAACTATTGGGTTTTGAACTTATTTCCAGCACTTGTTTGCGTGGGCTTTCTTGGCGGCCAACCGACGCAGAGAACGCGATGGGCCTTCGCTGCGGGCGCTGTGCTGATAATGGCGTGGAATCTCTATTTCAATCACCAGAAAGATGTCGCGTACAGCAGGTTCTTTCCCGAGCCCGCACTCGCGTCAATCGGGCAGCATGTTCACGACCACGACGTCTTCATCGCGCTCGGAAAACAAGATTGGTTCGGCGACATGGACTACGAGCTGATTTTCATGTGCCTGGGCCACACGCCCATGAAAGATCGCGCCAGGACAATTCTCGACGACTTCGTGGTTCCTGGTGGGGCGCACTGGCGCGACAACCTGCGCGAGAAAATCGACTCTACACTGGACTCCGGCGGGCACGTGTACGTGGCCTCACACATCTTCGATCCTGAGTCTTACGCCGATCTCGCTAATTCAAAAGACCCTTATGCGGGATATGTGCACACCGAGTACCTAGGAGTTGATGGGCTCTCGCTACATCGTGAGCTCGAACAGATTTTCGCGAACTACGATCGCGAAGAAACATATTTCGCGATCGGGGACGACGACTATTATGAGTTGCGGCCCAAATGATCGTGCAGTCGTGCGCGTGCGGCGACCGTAACGCTTTCGGGCGCAAATGTTGTAGTCTCGGCTTTCGCGGTCCCCGGCTGACGGCCGGTCGAACACGCGGATGGAGGCTCTTATGGAGCGTCGATTCGATCGAACTGCCGAAGACCTCGGCAACATCGTCGCGCTGGAACACGTCAACGTAACGGTCCCCGACCAGCAGCAAGCGACTATTTTCTACGTCGCCGGTCTCGGCCTGACGCGCGATCCATACCTAATGACCGGCCCGACGAATATGTGGGTCAACGTCGGCCGCAGCCAGTTCCATCTTCCAACGAGTCCGGCGCAGGTTCTCCGTGGTCACACCGGAATCGTCGTGCCCAATCGCGAGGCGCTTGTTCGCCGCCTCGAACGAACTCGCAAACGTCTCGAAGGCACGCGCTTCGATTTCAAGGAGCACGAGGAGTTCGTCGAGGCCACCTGTCCGTGGGGAAATCGCATCCGATGCTACCCGCCCAATGAACGCTTCGGTCGAATCACGCTCGGAATCGCTTACGTGGAATTCGACGTGCCGAAAGGCACCGCCGATGGAATCGCGCGGTTCTATCGCAACGTGATGGGCGCCACTGCCACGGCGTCCGGCGAGAACGGAGGCGGACGGACGGCGCGAGTCGAAGTAGGTATCGGGCAATATCTGATGTTCCGGGAAACCGACCGAGAGATCCCTGCCTACGACGGTCATCACATCCAGATTTACGTCGCGGATTTTTCCGGTCCGCATGCGAAGTTGCTCGACAAGGGACTCATCTCGGAAGAAAGCGACCAGCATCAGTATCGGTTCAAGGATCTCGCCGACCCTGAAACGGGCGAGACCCTGTTCACCATCGAGCACGAGGTGCGCAGCATGCGGCATCCGCTTTTCATGCGGCCTCTGGTCAATCGCAATCCGTCGCAGAGCAACATCAACTATGCGCCAGGTTACGACGCGTGGATTCCCGGCATGACGCCGCAAGATTGAGGCAGAGCCGAGCCAATGAATCAGCTTCATACCGCGCGTGAGCAGTGCTTCATCGATATGGCGGGCGAACTGGCCGACGACTTCGCCAAGCGCGCCGCGATTCACGACGAGGAGGGATCGTTTCCGTTCGAAAACTACGAACGGCTTAAGGAGAGCGGCTACACGCGGCTGATCATTCCCGAAAGCCTCGGCGGGCTGGGCGCCACGATGCTCGAGCGAATCAAGGCGCAGGAACGTCTGGCGCAAGGATGCGGTGCGACGGCGCTTGCGATCAACATGCACTTCAATACCGTCGGGCTACTGGTCGATTTGCATCGCAAGTTCAACGCGCCGAATGTCGAACACAAGCTGCGCCGGATAGCGGCCGAGCACCTCATTTGTGGCGGGTCCGGCTCGGAGCCCGACAACGCGATCATTGCGCTGCGCCCGCGCACGCAGGCGCGTCCGGTCGATGGCGGATGGCTGGTCAACGGCCGCAAGATATTCGGCACCCAGAGTGTGGCGATCGATAATTTCTTTTTCGAGGCGACCTGCGAGGAAGGCCCGCACGGGCCGACCATAATCACGTGCTTCATTTCTCCGCGCGACACGCCGGGCCTCAACTTCAAGGACGACTGGCATGTGATGGGGATGCGGGCGACTGCGTCGCGCAGCTCCGAGTTGAAGGACGCGTTCGTGCCCGACTCGGATGTCGTACTGCAGCGCCCGGTCTCCAGGAGCGGACGTATCACGAAGGTGTTTGCGAAGGCGCCCTTCACAATCGGCGCGCCGTACATCGGAATCGCCGTTTCGGCGCGCGATTTCACCGTCGAGTTCATGCGGGAGCGGCCGCGCTTCCCGCTCAAAAATCCGATGAGTCACCTGCCGGCTGTTTACAACAAAGTCGGCGAGATGGACCTGCTGATAGAAGGTGCGCGTGCCGCGATGTGGAAGGCGGCGGCGGAAGTGGACGCCGACCATCCGGCGAGCTGGTCGCGCAAAGCCGTTGCCGCACGGATGATCGCAGTCGAGAATTCAGTGCGCGTGGTAGACTTGGCGCTTCGCGCCGTCGGCGGGTCGTCTTATTTCAAGCGGCTGCCGCTCGAACGGCTGTTCCGCGACGTCCGCGCCGGCCTCTACCATCCTTTTGACAGCGACGAGACGCTGGAATTTCTGGGCAAGAGCGCATTCGGAATTCCACTGTTCGACGGCCTCGACCCGGTCTGAAGGGCCCAGTGATACGGAAGCGCGCTTGCGTCTAAAGCGCGATGAGATAAAATGCGCAGCAGGATGCTTTCTCGCCGACCTTTACAGCTGGTTTCGATGATTCTCGTCGCGATAAGCGTTGTGGCGTTCACGCCTCGATTGCAGCATCCGCACGTACACCTCTCCTGCGGCTCCATCGTAGGTACGACTCTCAGCGGGCCGCAGCGGTTCACTGATGATTCGTCACGTTTGCCCGATCTTAAGGATGGCTACGAAGCGAATAGGGCTCTGCTACCGCAGGACCTCAAGCTTATCTCGGTAGATCAGGTTTCCACGCCATTGCTGGGGTTCAGATTCAGGACTCCTTTCGTACGACCGATAGTAAGACGAATCAAATTGCTCCCTTCGCGCGCGGCTAGCCAAGACCCGCTCTAAGCAAACCTCAGACTCGTGATTCGCTAGCACGCGAGCAAGTTTTCGCGGGCGGTTGTGATTCAACGTCGAAATCCACCGGCGCACTTAGCCGGGGATTGGGAGTTTGCATCGTGCCAAGTTTCTCGCTGCGCAATCCGTACATAATAATTGTCGGAGCGCTCGTGATTGTGATTCTGGGTGCAACTGCGTTCACGCGGATGCCGGTCGACGTCTTTCCGGACATTAAAATCCCGGCAGTGGTGGTGGCTACCTTCTACCAGGGCATGCCGCCGCTCGACATGGAAGACAATATAACCTTTCGCTACGAGCGATTTTTTACGCTGGGCAGCAACATTGAGCATGTCGAGTCGCGATCGCTGTCAGGCGTTAGCATCATAAAGGTGTTCTTTCAGCCAGGTACCAACATCGAGGCGGCCAGCTGCACAGATGGGAACCTTGGCGATGGCTGACCTCGGAATCATGCCACCGGGCACGCTGCCGCCGCTGGTGCTGCAGTATGACGCATCTTCGCTGCCGGTGGTGCTGGTCACGCTCGAGGGTAAGGACTACGACGAGACTCAACTCGAGGATCAGGCGCGCTACAACATTCGGAACCAACTAGCTACGGTGCCGGGCGCGTCCGTACCGATTCCTTTCGGCGGTAAGTTTCGCCAGGTGATGGCGTACGCAAACTCGCAGGCGCTGCAAGCGCGTGGCCTGTCGTTGATGGACGTCGTGCATGCGCTCGATAGCTCCAACCTCATCTTGCCCGCCGGCGACGTCAAGATCGGATCCAAGGACTACTACATCTACTCGAACAGCATGATCGAAAAGGTGCCTGACATTAACCACGTGCCCGTGAAGATAGGACGTGGTCAGGCGCCTGTGCTGATGGATGATGTCGCAAAGGTCGAGGACTCATCTCAGATTCAATACAACAAGGTGCTAATTAACGGGCAACCGTCCGTGTATGTCCCGGTTCTCCGGCAGGTCGGCGCGAATACTATTTCGGTGGTGGACGGCGTCAAGGAACTCCTGCCCAAGGTTTTCAACCTTCCTGGCGGGATGAAACTGAAGACTATCTTCGACCAGTCCATCTACGTGCGGCAGGCAGTCGCTAGTCTGGAACATGAGGCTATATCCGGTTCGGTTCTGGCGTCTCTGATGATCCTCATATTCCTGGGTAGTTTCCGATCGACCTTTGCGATTTTCTTGTCCATTCCTCTTTCCATTCTGGCCGGTGGATTTGGTCTCTTTTTGAACGGCTCGACCATCAATATCATGACACTTGGCGGCTTTGCGCTTGCGATCGGCCGACTTGTCGATGACTCGGTAGTGGTACTCGAGAACATCAATCGGCATCTGGCGGAAGGCAAGGAACCGCATGCTGCAGCACGCGATGGGGCGGAGGAAGTCGCCCTTCCAGTCCTGGCCTCGACAGTTACTACCTGCATCGTCTTCTTCCCGGTTATGTTCTTGTTTGGAGTGGCCAGGTATCTGTTCAGCGCGCTGGCGCTGGCAGTGGTGCTATCGATGGCCGCGTCGTACCTGGTCGCCATGAGCATAATACCGATCTACTGCGCGCGTTTTCTCACCAGCGAACAGGCGCTGGCGGCGGAACATGGCGAAACATCGGGTATATTCGCAGCCTTCAATCGCGCGTATGAGCGCTTTGCTTCCGGCTACGAACGTCTGCTTGAAAATGCGCTGGATCATAAGCCTGTAGTCATCGTCGGGGTTTCGATTCTGTTCGTAGTTAGTCTCGCGATGTATCCGCGGCTAGGTACCGAGTTGTTTCCGGAGACCGATGCCGGGACCTTCACGATCAATTTTCGCGCGCCGGCAGGTACTCGTATCGAACTGACCACTGATATGGCGCGTCAAATCGAAGCCATCGTGCGCAAGGTGATTCCGCCAGATGACCTGGACATGGTTGTTTCGAATATCGGAATTGCTCCCAGCATATCCGCGATTTACTCACCTAACGCTGCTCAGGATTCAGGTTTCATTCAGGTCGCGCTCAAGTCCGGGCATCGGAATCCGACCAAGTACTACGTCGCCCAGTTGAAGCAACTTCTCCCCGCGCAACTTCCAGACGCCCGGGCCCTGTTTTCCTCGGGCAGCATAATCGACTCCGTTCTCAATCTCGGCATGATGGCTCCAATCGATGTTCAGTTTGCGGGAAATAGTTTCGGCGAGCTGAATAGGACGGCAAAGGAACTCCAGGAGAAAATCAACGGTCTGCCGGCGGTTTCGCAGACTTTCATCGCGCAGGAGTCGGACTATCCGACCCTGAGGATAGAGGTCGACCGCGTGAGAGCAGCACGCCTGGGCGTCGCGCAACAGGAAGTAATACAGAACGTGATCACGGCGCTCGACTCAAACCTGTACATCAAGCCATCGATCTGGATCGATCGCGCGAACAAGGATGACTACTTTCTCACGGTGCAGTATCCAGGATCCGACAAGGGATTTGATTCTCTGCAGGTGCTGCAGAACATTCCGATCGAGACGGTGAACCGGGAAAACGGCCACGCGCAGAGCCTGTTACTACGCGATGTCGCGTCGATTTCTCCCGAATTCCATCCTTCTGAAGCCGATCACTACAGCATTCAACGGGTAGTCGACCTGCTCGTCGCACCAAGCACCGAGGACCTGGGTGGCACGCAGGAAAAGATCCAGGCCGAGGTGAACAAGATGACCCTGGCGCCTGGAATCTCTGTCAAGTATCGCGGCGCGGTAAGCTCGATGCAGAAATCTTTCTCGAGCTTCGGTTTCGGGCTATCACTCGCAGTGGTCCTGCTCTACCTGGTGATGGTGGCTCAATTCAGCTCTTTCCTTGACCCGCTGATTATCATGTTCGCGGTGCCGATGGGACTGATAGGAGTTATCTGGACACTATGGGCGACAGGGACCACACTTAACATCGAGTCGTTCATGGGAGTCATCGTGATGGTCGGCATCGTTGTGTCGAACTCGATCTTGCTGGTCGATTTCGCGAATGAACGACGGCGCCATCGACAGGAGCTAAGACGTGCGGCGGTCGAGTCCGCGCGCATCAGGATGCGGCCTATCCTGATGACTGCGCTGGCTACTGTGGCCGGTCTTATGCCGATCGCGATGAAACTGGGTGAGGGATCCGAAGCGTCGGCGCCGCTGGCCAGGGCGGCAGTGGGCGGGCTGATAGTTTCCACCGGACTGACCCTTTTCCTCGTCCCTTGCATTTATGAGTTCTTCTATCGGCGGATCGAACAGGCAGCGGCCGCCCGGACGCCCGGCAGGAACTGACGACGATGTCCATGCGCTCTCTATCAGAACGACAAGCGATAAGCGGTCACGAGGTAAAGCAGTGAGGAACATTGGTTGGGCGGTGCCGGCTATCTTATCGATTGCCGTTTTATGCGCGGGAGGTTGCGATGCGCCAGTTGCTCCCATGACTACGACTCAACGGCCGATGGTGGACGCTTTCCATCCACGTCGTGGGGGAATAGCTAAAAGTATTGACCTGCCAGGCGATGTCGTAGGTTTCTATGAAGCTGCGCTTCACTCGAAGGTCACAGGTTATTTGAAGAGCATCAGCGTCGACAAAGGTGACTCGGTGAAGACGGGTCAAGTACTGGCTGAAATCGAGGTACCAGAACTGCGCTCGAACCTGATGCGTTCGCAGGCGAGTCTCGAAATCGAGCGCATAACTTATGATCGTCTGAAGAAAGTTCAGCAGAGTGACGCGCGGTTAATCTCACAGCAAGACGTAGATATGGCTTATGCTAAGTATCGCGAGGCACAGGCGACAGTTGCGACCCTGCAGACGATGTTCGGGTATACGAAAATCATCGCCCCTTTTGATGGAGTAATTACCGGCCGATTCGCCGATCCTGGGGCGCTGATCCGTGCGGGCGGCGGCGACCTTGGAGTTGACGAGACCTCTGGCTTGATCTCTCCAGGAGCTACCGAGGGAGCAGGAGGGCACCGCGAGGGTGGTGGCCCAATCCTGACACTAGCCGAGATAGATAAACTGCGTATCTATATCTATGTTCCGGAAGCTTCCTATCCGTTCATCCATATTGGTACTCCGGCGACTCTACGCTTTGCGGAGTTTCCGGATCGAGTATTCAAGGGAACCGTTGCCAGGTATGCGTCGTCGCTCGACCTTGCTACCCGGACGATGCTGACCGAGGTCGACATAGACAATCCGAAGCGGCTGGTTTACCCCAGAAGCTATGCGCACGTAACTATCGAGCTAGTCCGGCATGCTGATGCTCTGAGTGTCCCGGCCTCCGCGATTCAGGGATCAGGCGACTCAGCGCGCCTACTCGTCGTTGACAACGGCCGCCTGGTCGAAGTTCCGGTGAAAATCGGGATCAACACTGGCTCTTATGTCGAAGTAACCTCGGGCCTCTCGGACAATTCGCTGGTAGTCGCGACCTATAGCAACACTCTTACTCCGGGACGGCAGGTGGACTGCCGGATTCTGAATGGAGATGTGCAGGCGACATCCGCTCCGGTCCAAAGCTCCGACTGACCTGAACAAACAAAACCGACAACGCGAAATCGATCGCGGAACAGAAGGGTAGGCTAACAATGGAATCATCGCGAGTCCTGGTTCTTTTCGCTTGCGCGCTCCTTTCGGCGCATCGAGTCGCCAACGCGGCGAGTCCTGCTACGGTATTACTCGACGATAGGCAGTTCGCGGCTTCATCTACCGGAACGCTACCGACGTCAGGAACGAACTCGTCGGTAGGGATACCGTCGAATGTCAACTCGTCGACCCTTGGGCTAACGGCTCAATCCCCGTCGAGCAACTCAACCGTAGGGCCAATTGCGCCGGGCTCCGAGGTGACGCTCAAGGAAGCGATTGCGATCGCCCTGAAATATCACCCCAGACTCCAGGAGGCCGCGGACAATACCAGTGCGGCACAGCAGCAGATCGGCCAGGCTCGATCATACCTGGGCCCGCAACTGTTTGGCGCCGCCGAATACTTGCGCAGCACCGATAATGGAATCGGTAATACACAGTACTACAATGCTGACGGAGCGTTTCCGCGAATAAGTGGAACGAATCACGACCTGCCCGCAAATGATACGTCGCAACGATGGAACACCAGCAATAACTACATGGGAGGCGTCATGCTCTCCCAGTTTCTTGTCGACTTCGGCCGCCGACATGGATTTGTCTCAGAACGCCAGTTTGAGGCCGCTGCCGCGGCTGCCGATCAACAGCTCACTGAGCTTGATCTGATCTTTGAAGTATCTCAACGGTACTTCGCGCTACTGCAGGCGAAACGATTGATCACGGTTTACGAGAAAGCAGTCGAACAGCGCCAGTATCATCTGCATGAAGCCCAGGTTAAGGCCAACGCCGGTCTTCGTCCACAACTCGATACCTACGTTACGCAGGCCGAGGTCGAGCGAGCTCAATTACATCTGGTCGATGCCCGCAATAGTGATGAGGATGCGAAGGTCGCACTTGACAACGCGTTGGGTCTCAGCGACTCGGCACCGGCATACAACCTGGCTGACATTTTGACCTACTATCCAATACACGAATCATTTCAAGACTTGCTCGACACGGCTTTCCGTTCTCGACCCGACCTGATAGCGCTGCAGGATCAGGCAAAGGCTATGGGAGCAAAGATCGTCGAGTATCAGAGTGACTACTATCCCAGCGTCAATGCAGTCGGCGGATATTCGGGATTGGGCACCGGGACTCCTGCTGCAAATAATTTCAACGTCGGGATCGTAATCACGTGGCCAATCTTCAACAGCTTTCTTACTACGGACCAAATTGCAGAGACCAGGTTTCGGCAACACGCAATCCTTCGTGCGATCGAAGATCTTCGGCAAGAAGTAATCCTGCAGGTTCATACTGCATTTCTCAATTGGCAAGCTTCTCTGCAGCGCATCTCCCGTGCAGAGAAGACGCTGGCCGCTTCGCGCGCGGAACTGGAACTCGCGGAGAAACGCTATGAAGCGGGCCTGGCGAGTATTATTGAGCTGGAAGATGCGCAACGATTCTACACCTATGACGACGCTGCATACGCCGACGCTCTTTACGGATTTTCCGTTACCAAGGCCGCGGTTGATAGAGCGACCGGGCGATCGCTAACGAAATTCTAGTGCCTATCGACGGAAGGCGGCGATTCGGAGTTGAGTAGCTATGCTGAAATACACCAAAATATTGTGTGCGTTTGAGCTCGATGGAAATTCAACGCCTGCATTGCGTTTGTCGAGCGCGCTAGCAAAGGAAAGCAACGCTACTCTCTACATACTGCACATTGCTCGAGTACCGACGCATGATATGGATGTTCCGCTTCCCTTTGATGCCGATCCGCGCTGGGAGAAGGAAGCCAGGGCCAAACTCGCACAAATTGGCCAGGACACCCTCAAGCCTGACGTCCAATATGTTATCGATGTCAGAACGGGTGTGCCTGATACTGATATCGTGCGAGCTGCCACGGAGCTCGAAGTGGACTTGATCGTGATGGTCACGCACGGGCGCACTGGATTCGACCATTTCGTTCGGGGCAGCGTCACTGAGCACGTGATTCGCGAAGCCACATGTCCTGTGCTCGTACTACACAGGACGGCTGCGACGTCGGCTTCTGCCTGACAAAAGTCCCGACGGTTGCCAGGGAAAGGCCGAGCGCTCTATGGCGTCACGGGTTCAGTGATTTGATTATCTCCGGGCCTTTCATCGAAATGCTGGTGATGTTCTTCGAATCGACTGCCATCTTCATCAGATCCACCGAACGAATCTGGCTGTTCTCATAGGTCCGGAAATAGAATCGCTTCGCCCTCAAATCGTAGGCGCTGGTCCAGATGGTGTGGTCGGCCATGATGTTGCCGTGCGCCGTCTCGTGTAGCTCGCGGCTTGAGCCTTTGGGAATGTCGAAGTTGTTTAAAATGTGAAACGCCTGTAGAACCGCCTCTTCACCAGTCTTGGACGGCAAGACCGCCGTGCTGTAAGCAACCGCCCGGACAAACCGCGACGGTGGCGTGAAGTCGCCCGGCATCCCGAGCATTCCAGTGCCTTGCCCGAAGCCGGTTAGCTTGACGCCTCCGACCTCGACGGCCGGCGCATTGGTCAATGAGAAGTTCAAATAGTTGCGAAGATTGGACATGTGCCAGTCGAAGGCCGGCGAGTTGGTCATCACTCCAATCACGTTGTCGTAAACGTGGAGTTTCCCTTCCACGTATTCGATCACGATGCTTTTGCCGGAGGCGTCATGAACCACATAGTGAGCTGGCGGTACGAACCCCCACTGCTTGAACACCACCGCTGCGACCGCAACGCCCCTGACTTTTTGTTTGACTTCTTCGACAGTCGCAAAGTTTTCCAGAATCCACGAACCGACTTCCCAAGGTGCTATGGTTTTGGAGGCCTCGGCAACCTTGTACCGCATGTAGCCGGCAATGGTCGGGAAATAGAACATCCCCGCCGCCAACCCTTTCTCATTGACACCATCGAACAGAAAGGAAGCCCCACACCGTTGGCGCCAATCGACGCATACCTGGAGGCCCACTTCAGCCCATTCTCGCCGTCCGGCGTAGTACCGCTACGAGCATAGCCGCGCGGCACCATGATCACATTGGAGTCGAGATCGATGTTGAACTCGAGCGTGCGTGCGTAAACGACGGTGCCGTCTTCAGCGGTGAGCCTGATCCCCGTGCAAGCCCGCGCGATCTTTGCGAACGGGAGCGAACATATAATGATGCCGACACATATAGCTTTGTAATTTCCGACTCTGACCCGGTTCATTCTCATCTGAAACGTCCTTTCTTCCGACGATCGCGATCACCTAGGAGCAAGAGGAATGCCGTCTTCGAACCTGGGTTGGATGCGATTCAGGAACAACAAGGCGAGGAATAGTTCTCTCGAACTTGAGCTCTGCACTTAGAAGACCGCGCGCGACCGCCAAAGTCTTGCCAGAGTAGTGACAGTATCCTGCCGATATAAGAACGTGACAGCTGGTCAACACTGACAACTTTATGACCACATCGTGGCACCGCTGTTGCAAGAAGTCCCTCGGGGCTCAATTTGATGCTGTCCAGATCGGTCCGCGCAGGTATAAGTTGCCTCGCCTTTTTGATTCTCTTCGCCAAGCCGGCGCATGCTCAACACGGCGACTGGCTGATGGGCACAAATGGTCTGCTAAGTGCTCAGCAGGCGCCAGAAGGCACTTTCTATTCGAATGTCTGGTCGTACTATCACGTCTCGAGCAGTGATTTTGTCGCGACCGGCCAGCTGAAGTGCAGCCCCCACGATCACATCTGTCTCAGTCTTGACCTTGGTGGCAGCGGCAGTCTCGACGAATTAGTCGACTAGAACATCATCGGTTGGACGTCGCCCTATAAAGTCCTGGGCGCCACCTATGGATTGTTTGTCGATGTGCCGTTTGCCATCGCCGATGCCAGCGGTTCTGCTAGCCTGCAACCGGTCCTGAGTCTTAATCGTGATTCGAGCGCGCTAACGTCGTTACAAACGTCCAGCGGGGTTACCAAAGGTAGCATCGGCGACATCTATGTCGAGCCGGTGAATTTCGGTTGGCACTTCCGCCAGCTCGACGCCATCGTATCTTCAGGCTTCTTCGCGCCTTCGGGACCGTATAGATCCGACAAGGCTGTCAACATCGGTTACGGCCACTGGACGGGTGTCTTTGGTCTCGGAGGTATCGCGTATGCTGACGCCGAGCGAACCTGGTCGCTCTCTATCTATGCTCATTACCTGCTGTACGGGTCGCAAATAGGCAGGAGCTATACGCTCGGCGATGTCGTCCCGTTCGAGTGGGCTGCAGGGAAGACGTTCAACTTGAAGAGCAACATTTTCAAGCAGCTCACCTTGGGCGCAGCAGGCTACGCGCAGTGGCAGGTGACCAACAACCAGATAGAGCTGGCCCCCAGGACCAAAATCGCTTCCTCAACGATCGATTTGCTTGAGGATACGCGCTCTCAGATTTATTCTGCAGGCCCCTCGAATAACTTGCTGACGAAGTACGGCCTCTTCTCGCTGCGTTACTACGAAGAGTTCGGCGCGCATGCAACTCCGTCGGGCCGTCAGTTGATGTTCAGCCTCGCGCTCGCCTTCGGATGAACTCTCAGACCGCCGTGCCGCTTTCCTTGCCCTCGCCCGCCGACACCGCCCATTGCTCGAGCAGGCTGTAGCCCAGGGCGACCAGCGTCGGCCCCAGGAACATTCCGATAACACCGAAGGCCAGAGCTCCCCCTAACACACCAAGCATCACAAGAATCATCGGCGTCGAGCCGCCACGGCTGATGAGCAACGGCTTCACGACATTGTCCAGCATAGCGACCATCACTCCCCACGCCATCATGAAGACCGCCCACGCGGTCGAGCCTTGTCGATATAGCCACAACGCGGCCGGCGCCGCGACGATCACCGGTCCGCCCGGCACAAAGGACAGCACAAAGGTCACGAATCCCAGTGATGCGGCGCCAGGGACTCCGGCAATCGCGAAACCGATCGCCGCGACCACGCCCTGTAGCAGCGCAGTTCCGAGCACCCCGTAAACGACCGCCCGGATTGTCGCGCTGGCGAGATCGAGCAGGCGATCGCCTCTCTCGCCGGCGATCCGATGCAGCGCGCCATGCAGTTGATTCGCCGCGGCATGTCCGTCGCGATAGAAAAAGAACGCGATCAGCAGGCTCAGGACGATCTGAAAGATGCCCTCGCCGAGCGCTCGGCCGCCCCAAAAGACGATCGTCTTCGCCGCGGGCAGCAGCCGGGTCAATTCCTGCAGCCGGACCGCGCTGCTCTGGTTCAGGTAGTTCCAGTAGTCGACGACATGGCTGCCGATCAGCGGAATGCTCGCGAGCCAGTCGGGCGGACCCGGCGGACCCTCGTGGATGAGTCTCTGACTTGCCGAGATCAGCGCCGACACATTGTCGGCCAAGGTCGCGCCGAGGATCGCGACCGGCACGACGATAATCGCGGCCAGGAACAGCGTGGCGATCAACGCCGCCAGCGTCCGTCGTCCGCCAAGCAGCCCTTCAAGCCTCAGGAATAGCGGCCAGGTCGTGAAGCATAGAATCGCAGCCCACAGCGCCGCGGAAATAAATGGACGCAGCACCAGCAGGCACAAAAGTCCCAGCAGGACTACTGCCGCGCCGCCAATCCACAGCTCGATATTGGTTCGCCCCGCGCGCTCGACCGGATTCAACTAAGGCTCCTCGCCCCTGATGCATCTAACGATTCCTTCAGCCCAAGGCCAGCGCCTGTGGAACTGATCTGATGAATGGGCAAAATGACGAGTGCCATGCTATTTGTCGCGAGTCCGCGGAGAGCATCCGGCGATGAAAGCAGGCGTTCTTCAATTCTTCAGCTGGCCAGAGCGTCGCGTCGCGATCGAGACGGTTTACGAGCGCGCGCTGCAACGAATCGAAATAATGGAGACCTCCGGCTACGACGCGGTGTGGCTCGCCGAGCATCACTTCCATTCGTTCAGCGTATGTCCGTCAGTGCACATGATGGGCTTGCAGGTGGCAGCACGCACGCGGCGGCTGCGGATCGGAACGGCAGTCTCGCTAGCTGCATTTTATCATCCGCTGCGGCTGGCCGAGGAGGTCGCGCTACTCGACATCTTTTCGGGCGGGCGTGTGAACTGGGGCGCCGGACGCGGCTTCGATCGAACTGAGTTCCGCGCTTTCGGGGTTACGCCCGAAGAAAGCGCCGAGCGTTTCCAGGAGTCAGTCGAAATCGTCCTCAAAGCGTGGAGCAATGAGCGGCTGACGCATCACGGGCGCTACTACGATTTCGTGGATGTCGAGGTACTGCCCAAGCCGCGGCAAAAACCGCATCCTCCGGTCTGGCTGGCTGCCTCTTCGGAAGAAGCGATAAGACGGGCGGCGGCCAAGGGCTTCACGATCCTCATGGATCCGCATTCGTCGCATCGCGAGATTGCGCGCAAGCACGAGTTGTATCGGGCGGGGCTCGAAGGCGGCGGCTGGACGATTGCGGGACGCGAGATTCCTATCGCGCGGTTCGTCGCGATCGCGAACACCGCCCGCGAGGCGGAAGAAGTCGCGCGCCGCGGCGCGCGATGGGTCGTCGGCTCCTATGCGCATCCGCAGGACGCCGACGCATCGAAGCTAAAAGGTATCGACCCGAAGATGGCCGAGTCGAGCGCGGATCCTGCCGAACGCTACCTCGACGGCGTGATCGTATACGGCACTCCAGATGCTGTCGTCGATCAGCTGATGCGCTTGCGCGAGGAAATGTTCCTCGAATATCTGCTATGCGCGCCTTTGAGCCACGAGTCGTTCACTCTGTTCACCGACAAAGTCCTTCCGCGTCTGGCTTAGGAATCGCTGTCACTTGGCGGAATCGGCGTCGCCACACAGGAATTTTCGATAAACCGAGAGCGCGGGGTCATGCGATGCGTTGAGCGTGCTCTTTGGATCGTTGCGCCAGTCTCCGACCTCGACGCACATGTACTTGATATTTTTCGCGCAGTCGTAGGCGTCCTTCATGTAGCCAACCTTGCCGATATCCTCAGGTCGCGACACGTTGGAGCTTTCGTTGAAGTAGATCAGGCCGTCATCGCCGCGATGGACTGACGCTGGATCAAGGTACGCGTGACCGGGGTCTCCCTCGACGTTGAGCGACTTGGCCGCAGGCTCCTCGACCCAGCCGTCCTTGCCCGACCACTGAGCCTCGGTCCGATTCGAAAGCATGAGGACCGCCAAAATCGCAATCGCGCCAACCCGATTACACACTCGGAACTTTGGCTTCTGTGGCTCTCTCGCTAAATGCTCTGAGATTTCCATCTATCCTACTTGGGAAATCCGTCGACCAATTCCTTGAGTCGCTGCTTCGCATCGCCGATTACAGATACGCCGTCGCCGACGAGGATTGTGTCGAAGTCGAGCGCCAGCAGTTGCCGGACACTTTTCCGCAGGCGCCCCGGATCGTCCATTACCTTCTCCCGCAGGAGGCCCAGGCGCCCGGGCGGATTGCCTATGACCGCGTCGCCGACGACCAACGCTTTTCGCGCGGGCCACAGGAATGCGACCTCGCCGGGACTTTTTCCGCTGACACCTACCACTTCGAGCGCGCCAATCTTTTCGCCCGAGCGAAGTTCACCATCAATCACAGCGTCCTGCGATTTCGCGTACGCGGCATCCTCGGGATGAATGTACGGTACGGGCGCCGGTTCGCTCCCGAATCCGATTCGCCGCCCGCACATGATTTCGATTGGTCAGAAGAATTCGGCTCACACCCGTCCGAGCGAGTTCGCTCAGCACCTCGTCGTTCGGCTCCACCGGATCGATGCACAGATTCCCACCCGGATCGCGGATCAGCAGGCTGTTGAAATTGTACCCGTGCGGCTCGGAAAACCATGACCAGGTAAGTAGGTCGCCGATAATCGTTTTCATCGCACGCACCTCACGGATGAATTGGCACCGCCAATCTTAGTCACCGCGTCAGAGTGGGATTCCAACCCTGTTCCGCCGCTTGGCAGCCGGCGCGTTACCCGACTATTGATTAAAAAACGCCCGCGTCGAGCAGGCGAGCTTCAAAACCATCGCGGAGAGGGATCATGGGCAAACTTGAAAAGAAGGTAGCAGTCATCACCGGCGCGGCGAGCGGAATCGGCCGCGCCACAGCAATCAGGTTCGCGGGCGAGGGCGCCGCGGTCGTGATCGCCGATCTCAATCGCGAGGGTGGCGAGTCCGCCGTGCGCGATTGCAAGGAGAACGGCGGCAGCGCGGTCTTCCAGCTCACCGACGTATCGAGCGAAGAAAATATCAAGGGCGCGGTCGATCGCGCGGTCAAGGAATTCGGACGCCTCGACGTCATCTATAACAACGCCGGCCTGGGCGGAGCGGTCGGGACCGCTCGAGAAGACCAGTGCGGAAAACTGGGATCGCAGCTTCTCGGTTCTGCTGCGTGCGGTATTCCTCGGGATCAAGCACGCGGTTCCCGAAATGCGCAAGACCGGCGGCGGGTCCATCATCTCGACCGCCTCGATCGCCGGACTGCGCGGCGCACGCCGGCCTGCACGCATACTGTGCGGCAAAGGCTGGAGTGATCAGCCTGACCCGCTCGGCTTCGATCGAATTCGCGAAGGACAAGATTCGCGTCAATTGCATCTGCCCCGGCCTGATCGCGACGCCGCTGACCTACAACCGCCTCCCGGGCGGCGAACAGACCGCCACGCAACTCTTCGCCGCCTTCCAGCCGTGGCCGCGTGCTGGACGCCCCGAAGACATTGCCGCGATGGCGTTGTTCCTGGCCAGCGACGACTCGGAGTTCGTCAGCGGACAGGCAATGGTGGTCGATGGCGCGGTGACATCGGGAATGGGAACGGGAAGCCTGGCCCAAGGCTCTCAGCAGGCGATTCCGTCGATCCTCGAGGACGAATGGTCGGGGCCGTCGTTCCAGATGAAGCGGCCCTCCTGAGGTTTAGCGATGCGCGCTGACTGACTGCTCAAATCTCGCGGGGATTGGAGAGATGGTCATGACCGACAATCGACCTCGACACGTGCTGGACGGCTACAAGGTCCTGGACTTCACGCAAATCGTGGCTGGTCCGACCTGCACCCTGATGCTGGCCGAAATGGGCGCCGACGTGATCAAGGTCGAGATGGCGCCGGCCGGCGATCCTTCGCGCGGGGCGCAAGTCCTGATTAACGGCCGCAGCGGGTATTTCGTGCAGCACAATCGCGGCAAGAAAGGCATCTGCGTCGATCTCAAGACGCCCGAAGGTCTTGCGATTATCAAGGAGCTGATTCTCCAGACTGACGTGCGTGGTCGAGAATTTCGCGCCCGGAGTGATCGGCAGGCTCGGCCTCGATTACGACTCGGTGAAGATGCTGAATCCGAAAGTCGTGATGTGCTCGATTTCCGCATTCGGGCAGAACGGGCCTCTGGCCAACGAGCCAGGCTTCGACTACCTCGGCGCGGCTTACGCTGGAATTGTTTCGATGGGCGGGGAGCCGGAGGGCGCGCCGTACGTGATCATGACGGCGATCGGAGACGTCAGCACCGGCGCGCATGCGATGGGCGCGATATGCGCCGCTTTGCTCTACCGCGAGCGAACCGGACGCGGGCAGTATCTCGATCTGTCTCTGCTCGATACCTATTTCCACTACCACGAAGCGGGGGTCGAGACGCTCAGTCTGAGCAAGGGAGCGATCAAGCCGACCCGTTCCGGTTTGCACTCCTGGTATGCGGTGCCGGCCGGGATATTCAAGGCCAAGGACCGCTACATGATCATCATCGCGCCGCTCGAGCATCAGTTTGCGGGCCTGTGCCGCGCGATGAACCGTCCCGAGCTCGCGGACGATCCACGCTTCAAGACGAACGCGGACCGGCTGATAAATCTGACAGCAGCTGGTCGCGACGATCGAAGGATGGCTGCAGTCGATGCCGAACGACGACGTTTCGATGGCGGCGATGAAGGAATATCGCGTGCCGCATGCGCCGATTCTGTCGCTGGAGGAGGCCGTCCAGCATCCGCATCTGCGCGAGCGGGGAACGGTTCGCACGATCCACGATCGCATTCTCGGGAGACTTCGACGTTCCCGGTTTTGCGCTTCGCTTTTCGGAGTTTCCGCAACGCCTCGAATTGGATGCGCCGTTGCTCGGCGAGCACAACGAGGAAGTTCTGACAAATTACCTGGGGTATGCGCCGGCGCGCGTGAATGCGCTCTGCGAGAAGGGAATTATCCGCAAAGGCTTGGCCTGAAACAAGAAACCGAACCGAGGGTGAAACGATGAAAACAACCGATGAACTGGTAATTGAGCTTGCCGATCGCGAAGCGATTCGTGAACTGCCCGTACGCTACTGCGATTGCGTTTGGCAAAACGATCTCAAAACAATGGTCGAGCTTTTCACCGAAGATGGGAAATTTGTCATCAAAGGACGTGAGCGAGAGGCAACGACCAAAGGCCGCGCCGAACTGCGCAAGATGTACGAGCAGGCGCTCGGCGAAACGTCGCCGCGTCCTTATATCCACAACCATGTCGTGAATCTGCAGAGCAAGACCAAAGCGACTGGCAGATGCTACGTGGAACTACGCAGCGCGAAGCGCGATATGGAGTGGATTGGAACCGGCTTCTACGACGACGATTATCTGAAAGTCGGCGATCAATGGAAGTTCGCGTCGCGTCGCTTCACGAGTATCAGGCTCTCAACTCCTCCTGCTCGTGCCGGAACCAAATCGTAGATCAGCGAGGGCCTGGCGGCTCAAGCCGCAGCATGAACGCGTCGGCGTTGTGAAAATCCGGCTTGCCGGCCGGATGATACCGCGCCCAGTACGAAAGCGTCCCATCACTCGCCTCGATGACGGCCGAGAGCCCGAGGCGGAGCGGAGCATGGTGATGGATGGCAGACAGTTCGGCGAGCCGCACAGAGGCGTCTAGCTCGAGCCGAGTCTGGGTCGCGCGCACGGCAATCTGCGGCGGACGCATTTCGCTCGCGACAGGACCGCGATCGCGATAGGCGCGGAAGGCGAGCATCGCCCACTCGCCCGACGGCGCGAAGTTGAACTCGTGGTAGGCAGGCTGCCCTTCCACCGCGATGAATGCTTCGAAACAGGTGTGCAGCCAGAGCTGCGAGCCGATGCGAGCCGCGTCTGGCGAAGGCACTCGGATACGCGGAATGTCCCCGTGGAGGCGAAAGGCCAACTGGAGTTCAGCCTTCGCCGATCGACGGACAAAGACCTGAATGGCGCGGACGGTCTCAGTGCGCGACGACGGATGGCAGCTGAGGTCGATCGAGTATTCGATGGTCATAGGCGGCTCAGGAAGTCCTCACAGGTCGCTGCCGCCGGCGGGGCGATCGAAACCGCGGATGCCGATTCCACCGTCGCAGTTGATTATCGATCCGGTCGCGCTGCTGGAATTTTCGTAAGACGCCAGCAGCACGTAGTGCCCGGTGTAGTCAGAAGCCTGCGCGAGCCGCCCCAGCGGCATCGCCTTGCCCCATTGCTCAAGCGGCAGCGACGCGATCGATCGATCCGCCATCGCCAGCGACCGCGGACCTCGCAGATCGCTGGGAATCCCACCCGGCGCGACACCATTCACACGAATCTTCGGCGCTAGTTCGTAGGCCAACTGGCGGATGAGGCCGACCACCGCGTGCTTCGACGCCGTATATAGAGGGCCTCCACCGCACGGATAGAAGCCCGCGTTGGAAACAGTATAGATGATGCTGCCGCGGCTCTTCGCCAGCTCGCGGTAGGCAGCCTTGGCCCCGAGCAGGTAGCCCTTGACGTTGATGCCGAACAGCTCGTCGAATGCCTCGCCGATGCGGTCGTCGGGGAGGTCAGTGAGCGGGGTCGAGAAATCCCAGATGCCGGCGTTGCCGACGAAGCAATCGAGCTTGCCGTAACGATTCACCGTGAGTTCCACGCTGCGCCGATTGTCCTCGAGCGCAGTCACGTCGCCCAGGACAGTGAGCACGCGGTCACCCAGCTCGCGCTGAAGCTGCTCGTTCTTTTCCTTCGCGCGATCCAGCACCCCGACGCGCGCGCCCTCGCTCACAAAGCGTTCAACGATCGCACGGCCGAGCCCCGAGGCGCCGCCGGTGACGATCGCAACCTGTCCTTCGAGCCAGCCCATGCGGTGTTCCTCCCTGGAGAGCGTGCGACTGTCGGCGAACGACTTCCGGCGCCCGTCAGTCCGGGTCCACCCAAACCGAACCGCCTTCGATCTTGACCGCGAAAGTCTTAAGCGGCAGTGTCGCCGGCAACGCCAGCACCTTGCCGGTGCGCACGCAGAACTTGGCGCCGTGAAACGCGCATTCAACCACGTCGCCCTCGATATATCCGTCGGATAGCGACGACTGCGCGTGCGTGCAGGTATCGTCGGTCGCGAAGAATTCGTCATCGACGCGGAACAGCGCGATCGGCCGGGGCGCATCGAACTTGAGCGCTTCTCCGGGCTTGAGAGCGTTCGCATCGCAGACTTTGACGAAGGCCACCGAGATCTCTCCGCTACGCGCGATTGACTGTCAAAAGAAGAAACTCAGATTGCGTGCCAGCACCGTCGCTTGATCGAGGATTATCGTACGTCGCGCGATTTGCCATTTCGCCGCCGTATCGACCGGGCGCAGCAGGTCGTGACGACTTCCCACAAACATCTCGACTTCGCGTTCCAGGCGCGAACGGTAAATCAGGTAATACGAATCGACTTCGTATTCGCCAGCTTTGAGCCCCGGCCGAATCATCACGTTGCTGATGAGATGACGCGTGCGCGATGGCGGATCCTCCGCCCACGCCATCCCGGTGTGCAGCCGGCGGATTCTTTGCGCGATGCTGCGCTTGTCCTCGTCGAACAGCGCGGTTTCGTGCGGTCCGGAAAATTCACGATCGGCCTCGCGCTTGAGCCGGTTGTAGCGGGTCGGCATGTAGTAGTGGATATCGTCGGCGAGCAACTCGTACCATTCGTCGATTCGGCGATCGTCGAGCAACCGCGCCTCGTAGTACAGGAACTGCTCGATCGCATGCTGCAGGGCCGGCTCGACCATCGGAGCCGCGCTGAGTGGCGGGGCGGCCTCGTTTCCGGGCGTATGCGCAGTGGCGGCCATGATCAATCCTCCGCGCTGAGCAGCTCGGCCCATCGACGGTAGAAACCGCGCGCCGCCATCTCGCCATACACGTGATTGGTCTTGCCCGGGAATCCGCCGCTGTCGTGAAGCTCGTGGCCAATTCCCATCTGGATGTTGAACGGACGCTGACGCGCCATATAGCCGCGCAGCACCCGCTGAACTTCGAGCCAATTCTCGCCGTCGTCCTGCTCGAAGATGCCGCCCAGGCTGAAGGTGCGCATGGTGGCGCGGCGGATCGAATCCTTGACCTCGGGCGGTGCGTCACGTTCGACGAAGGCCCACGCCCAGACTTCGAGCTCGCCCGGTCCGCGCGGATGCCATACGCGCATCGTGCGGATTCCGGGCAGGCAGGAAAAATTCGGAAACACGGTCAGATGGCCTTCGATCTTGCCGGTGCCGCGCACTTCGCCCAGGCGGCGAACTCCCTGCTCGCGCATCGGGCCCGAGTAGTACTCGAAGGCGAGATTGTCGGCGCGATCGAGGAAGAACGGCTGCTTGTCATCCGTGAAAAAGCCGGTGCCGTGTCCATTGGCGGAACTGAATTGCCGGCCTTGCCCGGTTGGACTCAGCGCGGTGCGTCCGTCGATCTGCGCCGCCTCCGGCGCCATCGCCATTAGCGCCGAGGCGTGACTGATGTCCGCATGATACATGTCGGATGCGAACTGCTCGGCAGCGAACTTCCAATTGCACTTGAGCACCCACTTGTGCAGGCCGCCGATCACCTCGGTGCCGGCATCGGTGCGGCCGAAGGCGGCGTCGAGGTACCATTTCATATCGCCCAGGGAATCTTCGAAGGTCGACGCGCGCTCGTTCCACGTGCCAAAGATTAGACCATGATAATTTTCGATGCGTGGGACGCGCGTTGGCCCCCACTGAGTCTTGTCGATTTCGCCATGATAGCCATCATCTTCATGCGGCACCGAAACCAGGTTGCCGCCGATGTCGTAGGTCCATCCGTGGTACGAGCACATGAACGCCTTGGTGTTGCCGCAGTCTGCGCGGCAGATGCGCATCCCGCGATGGCGGCATTGGTTGAGGAACGCAGCAACCGAACCGTCCTTCTGCCGCACCACCAGCACGGGATCCTCAGCCATGTAGGTCGAGAAGAAATCCCCGGTCCTGGGAATCTGGCTCTCGTGGCACAGGAACAGCCAGGAGCGCGCGAAGATACGCTCCAGCTCTAGCTCGTAGATATCCGGATCCTCGTAGATGCGGGGATCGAGCCGGCCCGCGCGATCGTCGACCAGCGCGGCAATGTCGATTTCGCTATGGCCGGCGCGCCGTCCGCGGCGCACGATTGCGGACGCTTTGCTGATCGATCGATCGGTTACGCTGGATGCCATCGCGCAATCCTCCTGAGCTGGACTACCCTTTTTACCAGTCCGCGCCGGAGCCTGCCACGCTTGGCAGGCCCGTATGCGCCAACAGTCCGCCGTTGGCCACGATGCAGGTTCCGTTGACGTATGAGGCCTCGTCGGAGACGAGGAACAGCACCACATTGGCGATTTCGATCGGCTCGCCGTAGCGGCCCATCGGGATGATCTGTTCCGACCGGGCGCCCCACTCGGGATTAGCGCGCCGGGATTTGAGTATCGGAGGCGTCAGGATCGCCCCGGGACAAACGGCGTTGCATCGAATCCCTTTGCGCGCGTACTCGATCGCTGTCGCACGAGTAAGGTTGATCACTCCCGCTTTAATCGCGTTGTACGCGCCGAGACCGTAATCCGCCGCGATACCGGAGACGGAGCCTGTGTTGACGATCGCGCCCCTGCGCTGGGGGACCATCACCTCGAGCGCACATCGCGTCGCGTACCAATACGCCGTCAGACCGATATCGACGCTCTTCCTCCACTGTTCCAGCGTCATCTCACCAACGCGTCCGGTGTAGAGGCGAATCGCGTTGTTGTGCAGGATGTCGAGGCGGCCGAACTTCTCGACCGCGAACTTGATCATGCCCTCGACCTCAGCCGGAATGCCGATGTTGGCTCGAAACGCCTCGGCGGTTCCGCCCGCGCTCCGAATTTCTCCAGCAACGCGAGTCGCGCCTTCCTCATTCAAATCGACCACCAGCACTGCGGCGCCTTCCAACGCGAGCCGCTTGGCGGTCGCTTCGCCAATCCCAGACCCCGAGCCGGATATAAGCGCAACTCTGTCTTTCAGTCTCATGAGAAATCACCCCGACCTGTCGCTTGTATGAGTTGACGTATTCGCCGAAACACCACTCCGCATAGTCACGGATATGGTCAATTCAGCATGGCGATCAGAAAGACAAACTGCAGAGCCGTGCGAGCGCGTCGGACGACCAGGACCTAAGCCACTTTCTGCGCCAGAGTGATGCCAAATTGATTCGACGCATTGCCGCCCAGCATTCTGGCGATAGTAGGCTCCTCGACGCGAGCCGCCGTCAGCATCGCGATCGCGTCATGCGCGCTGGTCGTATCCTGATGCGGATAGCGCGAGCCCCATACGATTTTTTCGGCGAAGTCGTCGGGAAGTTTCTGGATTAGGCGCTCCTCGGCGTCGAAGCCGAGCATAATGTTTCCCTCTTCCCACATCTCTTCGGTATCGGTGCGCACGGGATAGTAGTGCAGGAGCGGAATCGTGCGCGTCGACGCTTCCATCTTCTCCAACACTTCCTCCATCCACGAGGCCTTGCCGTGCGCGACCACCATTTTCATGTTTGGATAGCGCTGCATCACGGTGAATCCTATCAGCGTCGACGCGACGAACATGTGATTGTCGAGCCACGGCGCCAGAATCTGCGCGATCGGATGTCCAAGTGGTGGTGACGCGGTGAAACCAAATGCGATGTCTGAGCCTCCGCCGGCGGCAGGACCGCCGCCCTCCGCAGTGGTGAACGAGCGATGGTGCAGGCGGGTCTTTATCTTCTCGAAGAAAGGACCGTGCGAAGTCCACTCCGGATTCCACATCCCCACCGCAGGATGCACCGCGGCGGTCGTACCCAGGCTCTCCAGCTCAGCCCATAGCGGATCGTAAATCGGATGCGTGAAGTAGTGGCCCTCGAGAAACATCGGACGGATGAATGCGGCACGAAAACAGGGAATCTTCGACGTGCGACGAAGCTCCTCGACGGCGTAGTCCATGTTCTGCAACGGAACCATCGACGCGGCGAACAGCCGATGGGGCGCGGCTTTGCAGAAATCCGCGATCCAGTCGTTGTAGGCGCGCGCGAGTGCGTAGGCGACGTCGGGATCCTCCACCAGATGGAAGCCCTCGGCGAACCAGGTCGGGTAGAGCAGGGCCTGGTCGATGCCCATCGTATCCATGTCGCGAAGCCGCGCCTCTGCGTTCGACGCGCCCGCGGTCGCGGCGTGTCGCGTTTCAGGATCGAGCTCGCCGACCTTGTCCCAGGTCATCCCGGGCCGCCAAATCGCGTGGCGCGGGATATTGGAATTCATCGTGTCGCGGAAGACCTTGCCGTTGACCTTCAGGTAGGAGCCGAGCTTCCCCTCTTCGCGCCACAGCGCGAACTTCCCCAGCGTGCGGTATTCCGGATCCAGGTATTTGCTCCACAACTCCGGCGTCTCGACGACGTGCGAGTCGCTATCGAAAACTGCAAATCGCTTGTTCGCCATGACTGTTCCCTAATGTCGCACGGAAGCTTGAGGGTCGAGCGACCGCTTGACTTCTTCCTCGGTCGGCCACCAGTCGGGACGCTCGATTTCAGTGACTCGATCCGCGATGAACCTTTGCGGCGCGTCAATCCTGTAGAGCTTGCGCGCATTGCCGCCCAGGAACTTGGCTTGATACGGCTCGGGCAGTTCGCATTTCCGCATCGTATCGATCGCGCGCCACGCATCGTCGCCGTCGTGATGGTAGACGTCGGACGACCACGCCAGGATGTTCTCGTAAAATTCCGGCAGACGTGACGGCGGGGCCTCGTCGCCCTCGAAGCCGGTGACACAGCGCTCGAAGAATGTCTCGCTCGGCAATTTCTTCAGCGGACGGAGCCGCCGCTCGTTGCGATACAGCTTGTAGTGCTTGTCGCACTCATCGAGGATGAAACTGAGCCAGGTCGACGACGCTTCGAACACCGCAGCCTTCAGCTTCGGGAAACGGTCGAAGAATCCCGACATCAGCGTCATCACGACCCACAGCGATGCTTCCGCCTGGAAATCCTGCACGTTGATCAGAAACGAATGCGGCAGGCCCGACGTGGTCGCGGTCAGCGAGATCAACTCGGCCCCCGAGTGCTGCTCGGTGTAGCCCGGCGGCTTGAGCGATCCGAACGCAGGAAACGGATGCATCCCGTAGACGACGCCGGTCTCTTGCATCGCGTGCCATACGCGGTCGTACTTGGGCTGGATTGGATAATTGCCCATCGCATCGATCGGCCGGACGAGGCCGACGCGGCATCCCTTGTCTGCGACGCGATAAACCTCCTGCTCGGCGAACTTGGGATCCTGCATCGGGAGCATCGCGGCGAAATACAGCCGGTCTGGATTCTCCTGGCAGTACTCGTGCGCCCAATCGTTGTATGCCTTGCACATCGCCTTGGCCCCGACGGCGTTCAGCAGCCACGGATAGGTATCGATGTCAGTGGGAATGATCATCACCTGATCGATTCCCTGCACATCCATGTCGCGCAGGCGCGGCTTGGGCTCGTAGGAGCCCCGGTGATCTATGTAGGCCGCCTGCTCCTTGGTGAGCGCGGTCTTGGGATTGAGATTGCGGACGTTGAGCGCGCGCTGAATGTCGTGCTTGAGACCGGGGCCCGCGAGCGATAGCACGTTGACCATCCCGGCCGTTCCTCCGATACGCTGCGAGCCGATTCCAGCGCCGGCCTTGCCATTGACGATGAGCTGATCGGACTCGGGGTCGTACCAGATGGTATTTTTCAGCGCCTCGTATTCATCTTTGGTCAGCCAGTCCTTCGCGCGCTCCCAGAGCCATGGCGGCTCCGTCACGTGAGCATCGCAATCGAAGGTCGGGAAATTCTTGGTCATCGGCGGAAATTTTTGAGTCGGCATACCGCACCTCTGACGCCGCATTCGCGACGAGTCAGTTCAATGGCTAGTGACTATACCGTTTCGAGCCACGTCTCGGGCATCGTGATCGCACCGTGACGCGCAAAGACCGCATCTATCTCTTTCATATCGGCGTCTGAGATTGACCAGCCGAGCGCACCGACATTGTCGTCGACTTCGCCCGGATTGCGGCATCCCACGAGCGCCGTGCTGATTACGGGATTTGTCAGCGTCCAGCGCAGCGCAAGCTGAGGCAGCGATTTGTTGTAGCGCTTCGCGATCGCCTTCAGATCCTCGACCGCGCGCAGGTTGTTGAGAAAATGATCAGGGCCGAAAAGATGCTGAAAAAGGTTGATATTGCCCAACTGTCCGCGACGCGAGCGCCAGTCGCCCTTCTCGAAAGCCTTTTCCTCGCTGAGTGTGCCGGTCAGCATCCCGTAAGCGAGCGAGCCGTAAGCCATCACGCCGATGCCGTTTTCGCGGCAGTACGGAAAAATTTCCTTCTGCATGCGGCGATCGAACATGTTCCAGCAGTATTGGACGACGTCGACGCGACGCGTGCGCGCGCATCGTTCGATCTCGCTAAGCTTGAAGTTTGATAAACCGGCCGCCCTGACCTTGCCCTGTTTGACGAGTTCATCGAGCGCCTGCATCGGCTCTTCGAACGGCGTCACCCTATCTGGCCAGTGAATGAGATAGACATCGACGTAGTCGGTGTTGAGCGCCTTGAGGCTCTTGTCCATCGACTCGAGGACCCGCTTGCGGGTACTGTCGCGGTAGTTGGGCGCGTCGGGATAGCCGACGCCGAACTTGGTCGTGATGACGGCGTCCTTGCGGCGCGAGCCGAGCGCTTTCGCCAGCGATTTTTCCGACGCGCCGAAACCATACGCCTCGGCGGTGTCGAAGCAGTTGATGCCGAGATCGAGCGCGCGATTAACCGCCTTGATGAACTCGGACTCCTCGATGCTGCCGTAGCCGCCGCCAATCTCCCAGCATCCGAAACCCACGGCGGAGATCTGAATTCCGATCTTACCAAATGGTCGGAGTTCCATAGCTGCCTCCACATACCGATCGTTCAAGCGTCACGCTAGTTCCGAATGAAGTTTTTTTCAAACAAAAGGGAAGCCCCGGCAACGACTGGTTTGACCATTCGACGATTTGACCATTCGACGAAAGGTTCGATAGCCTGATCGTTCGGAGGGTCCGCGTGGCACGCGCATTTGATATCAAACCTCTCAGCGCGACGTTCGGCGCTGTGGTGACCGGCGTGAAGCTCGCCTCACTCGACGACGCGACGTGGCACGACCTCTACGATACGTGGCTCGAGTACGCGCTGCTCATTTTCCCCGGCCAGCACCTCACTCGCGACGAGCAGGTCGACTTCGCCAAGCGATTCGGGCCGCTAGAGTTCGCCTTGGCTGCGCTCAGCAACGTGAAGGCTGACGGTACGCTAATCGTCGATCCGGACAACGACGTCCTGAAAGTGCTCAAGGGCAACATGGGCTGGCATTGCGACAGCACCTACATGCCGGTGCAGGCCAAGGGCGCGGTTTTCACCGCCGAGGTTGTGCCGAACTCCGGCGGCGCGACGGGATGGGCCGACATGCGGGCCGCATACGACGCCCTCGATGACAATCTCCGCGCGAAAGTCGAGAGCCTCGCGGCGCACCACTCGCTCTACTACAGCCAGGCGAAGCTCGGGCATCAGCCCAAGAAGGGCAGCGACTATAGCGGCTACGGCTTCCACGACGGTCCCGTGCCGCTGCGCCCGTTGGTGAAAGTCCATCCCGAAAGTGGCAGAAAGTCGCTGGTGATTGGTCGCCACGCCCACAATATTCCGGGGATGGACGCTGCAGAGTCAGAGCAGTTCTTGAAGGAGCTGGTGGACTTCGCCTGCCAACCTCCGCGCATCTATCATCACGACTGGACGCCGGGGGACGCGGTGGTGTGGGACAATCGATGCCTGCTGCATCGGGCCACGCCGTGGGACATGAGCGAGCCCCGGGTGATGTGGCACAGCCGCATCGCCGGCGACCCCAATAGCGAGGCAGCTCTCACCTGATTCTTGGGCGTTCTCAGTCGAACATCAAAACGGTGCGTGCGACTTCGCCTCGCTTCATCGCGGCGAATGCGTCGTTGACGTTCTCGAGTTTCGCGCGCTTGCTGACCATGTCGTCGAGGTTGAGCCGCCCCTGCAGATAGAAGTCGATGTATCGGGGCATGTCGATACGGAAGCGATTGCCGCCCATGTTTGAGCCTTTCAGAGTCCGCTCGGTGAGCAGTCGCGGCCCGTCGATCTCCACCTTCTGGCCGACCGGGATCATGCCGATAATAACCGCGGTGCCTCCCGCCCTGGTCGAGTCGAAACACTGCTCGGCAAGCTTCTTCAGTCCCACCGCCTCGAACGCATAGTCCACCCCGCCGTTCGTCAGCGCGCGGATTTCCTTGAGCGCGTCGGTATGCGACGCGTCGATGGTATCGGTCGCGCCGAAGCGCTTAGCCATCGCGAGCTTGTTCTCGAACTGATCGACCGCGATGATTCTGCGTGCTCCTCCGATCTTCGCGCCCTGGATCGCCGAGAGGCCCACGCCGCCGCATCCGAACACCGCAATCGTGCAGCCCGGCTCGATCTTGGCGGTGTTCAGCACCGCGCCCACGCCGGTGGTGACGCCGCATCCTATCAGCGCTGCGCGATCGAGCGGCATCTCGTCGATGATCTTCACCAGCGCATTCTCATGCACCAGCATTTTTTCCGCATAGGTCGAGAGATCGCTGAACTGGCGCACCGGATTGCCGTTTTGCGACAACCGCGGCTTCGCGTCCTTAGGCCGCTGCGTCGCCTGGCGATTCGAGCATCGATTGGCATGCCCCGACATGCACTCGTCGCAGTAGCCGCAGAACACCGACGGGCACGAGATGACGTGGTCGCCCGGCTTGAGGTAGGTGACAGACCTGCCGACCTTTTCGACTATGCCGGCAGCCTCGTGGCCGAGGATCGCTGGCGCGGTATAAGGGTAAAGTCCCTCGACGAAATGCAGATCGCTGTGGCAGACCCCGGTTGCGGCCGTGCGCACGAGGACCTCGTGATCCAGCGGCTCATCGACATCGACCTGCTCGATCGTCAGCGGCTGATTGGGACCATGGAATACTGCGGCTTTCATCAGAGTGTGGCTCCTTTCGCTTCGAGGTGGTCGAATCTTCAGTAGTGCTACTTTAATGCTACTTTCGATCGCGCGTTGGCAAACGGCGGATGTTTGCCGTCGGCGGGCGGCGTGTGAGATTGTGGCGAGACGCGCTGAAGAATCTGTGAGCTGTCGAGCGTAATTCATGGGCAGGCTGGTAATGATCGAGGCCGCGATCAACGGAAACGCTCTGCGCGAGCTGAATCCGAATATCGCGTACTCACCTGAAGAGATTGCCAACGACGCGATCGCGACGTGTCGAGCCGGCGCTGCGCTGATTCATTTTCATGTGCGCGATCCGCAGACCGGACGATGGGTCCAGGACGTTCCGTACTATTCCGAGGTCTATCGCCGCACTCGCGCCGCTTGCGTTCCCCTTCTGTGGCCGACGTTTCCGTTCGACGGCACGCCCGCAGAGCGGTTCAGTCACTTCGTCGCGCTCGCGAAAGATCCCGCCACCAAACCCGACCTCGGCGCTGCCGACATGGGTTCGGTCAACCTTGCCACGTACAGTCGCGAGAGCAAGAAAATTCGTGGTGCCAACTTCGTCTATCAGAACAGCTACGAAACCTGCCGGGGTTTCCTGGAGATGTCGCGAGAGCTGGGTCTTCGCCCTACCTTGCAGATTTTCGAACCCGGCTTTCTGCGCGCTGCGCTGGTTTTTCTGGATCAAGGGCTGCTGACGGAACCGCTCATCCTCAAGTTCTACCTAGGCGGCCACGAACAGAACTTTGGCTTGCCACCGACGCTCAAGAGCCTCGAAGCATATCTCGAAATGATCGAAGGCGTGCGATGCAACTGGTTCGCGGCGACGCTGGGCGGCGACAATCTGCCGCTCGTGCCGCTTATCGTAAGCATGGGAGGGCATGTACGCGTCGGCCTTGAGGACTATCAGTACGCGCGCGACGGTCAGCTCTCGAATCCGCAAATCGTGGAGCGCGCCACCGCGGCGATCCGCGCGATGGGCCATCAAGTCGCGTCGAGCAAACAAGCTCGCGAACTGCTGGAGGTTTAACCGATGTCGGAACGAAGCGAATTCAATCGAAAAGTAATCGACGAGTTTCGGGCAAGCGGCGGGAAAGTCGGCGGCATGTTCGCCAATGTACCGATCCTGCTGCTGACTACTACCGGCGCGAAGACTGGTCAGTCACGCACGACACCGTTGGTATACAGCAAAGACGGCGATCGCATCGTCGTGATCGCGTCGATGGCTGGCGCGCCGAACAATCCGGATTGGTACCACAATCTGAAGGCGCATCCGAAAGCGACCGTCGAGTTGGGCGCCGAAAAATTTCCGATTAAAGCCACCGTGACCGCTGGTGAGGAACGGGAGCGGCTGTTCAATCGGCAAGCGGAGCAAATGCCAGTCTTCAACGATTACCGGAAGAAGACCGCGCGGCAGATACCCGTCTTCGTGTTCGAGCGGTTTCGTAGGATTTCAGCCGGCGCAGCCAGTCGCGCGCCGCTTGCTCAAACCCCCTCGATCCTGAAATAAGCGGGTGTAGGTTGATCTTGTCCGCTGACCAGAAGGGCGGAAATAGTCGGTGAGCATCGGAACGGAATCTCGAGCCCAACCGCAAGCCCGAAAAGGAGCAAAACAATGTACGACCTGATAATCCGCAACGGCATGATCGTCGATGGAAGCGGGATGCCGCGATACAAGGGCGATGTCGGAATTGAGGGCGGCAAGATCGCAGCGATCGGAAAAATCCGCGACAGCGCGCGTCAAACGATCGACGCCGAAGGGCACATCGTGTCGCCGGGGCTGGTCGATGCGCACACGCACATGGACGCCCAGGTTTTCTGGGACGCGCTCGGAACCTGCTCGTGCTGGCATGGCGTCACGTCGGTGGTGATGGGCAACTGCGGATTCTCACTCGCGCCGTGCGGCGAGAAAGATAAATTGCTCGTGATGCGGAATCTGGAACGGGCCGAAGATATCTCGCCGGAAGCGATGCAGGCGGGAATCAAATGGTCGTGGACGACCTTTGCGCAATATCTGGACGCGGTCGATCGCCTGCCTAAAGGAATCAACTACGCCGCCTACATGGGGCATTCGGCGCTCCGCACTTACGTGATGGGCGAGCGCGCTTTCGACGAAGAAGCGACGACCGAAGATATTCAGCTCATGCGCGAAGAGCTGCGCAACGGCATTCGCGCCGGCGCGATCGGATTCACCACTTCGCGCACGAGCAATCATCAGACGCCCGACGGCCGGCCGGTAGCGAGCAGAATCGCCAAGTGGGACGAAGTGCGGCAACTGGTCGGAGCGATGGGCGAGCTGGGCGCGGGAATTTTCGAGATCGCCGGCGAAGACACCGGCGTCGAGGGTCCGCGTCTCGACGACTACCTGGGCCGGCTGAAGTCGCTCGCGATCGAAAGCTCGGTGCCGGTGACATTCGGGATGTTCAGTTCGCGCAGGGCGCCCAACTATTGGCGTCGATATTTCGAGACCGCCGACGAGACTGCTGCGGCCGGCGGACGCATGTTCGTCCAGGTCCATAGCCGCTCGCTCAACGTGCTGCTGTCGTTCGAAACCAACATGCCGTTCGATCGAATTCCGGCGTGGCGCGAGATTCGTAAACTGCCGCTGGTAGAACAGGAAGCCGCGCTGCGCAATCCCGAGACGCGGCGCAAGCTGGTGCAGGCTGCCAACGAGCGATCGCATGACAACGAGCGCGCAGTCGGGGCGGAAGCGCGCGGCGCGAATTACAACTGGATCTTCCCGCTCGACCGGCCGACGCCGCCGTATCGATCGATTGCCGAGATCGCGGCAGCCGAGGGCAAAGATCCAGTCGATGTCATGATCGATCTCGCGCTCGAGAAAAATCTCAAGAAATTTTTCCTCCAGACCTTGGTCAACGAGAATCAGGACCACGTTCTCGAAATGATGAAGCATCCGCGATCGGTGGTGACGTTCTCCGATTCGGGCGCCCACGTCTCGCAGATCATGGACTCATCGTTGCAAACCCACGTGCTGAGTCATTGGGTGCGGGAAAAGCAGGCGCTCACTCTCGAGCAGGCAATCCGCCTGCTCAGCTTCGTCCCGGCGTATCACTGGGGTCTGAAAGGACGCGGATTGCTGCGGGAAGGCAACTTTGCAGACGTTATCGTTTTCGATCCGGACCGGATCAATCCGCAGTTGCCCGAACTGACATACGATCTGCCCGCGGGCGCGCGGCGGCTGAAGCAGAAAGCGGACGGATTGCTCGCGACGGTCGTCAACGGCGAAGTCGTCCTGCGCAAGAACGAGCATACCGGCGCACTGCCCGGCAAGTTGCTACGCGGTCCAATGGCGGAGGCGTAAGCGACCTGGCAGCTCGCACTCGTCGGATTCTCCAGCGGACGCGACGGCTGTGCGCAGAGCACTCGGCATCTGCCGTAGCCGCCGGACAGCATCTTCACGCTGTCCGGCGTGGTCACTCAGCCACGGGTGGCTAGAATCCAACCGCCTGAGGAAACAAGGCCACAGGTCCAGGGCTATTTCCTTCGATAGTTCCGACCACGGTCCCATCGCTGACCATGTCGCCGAAAGCATCAATCAAAGTAACTGCGGTTTCGACGATCCTTGCAGTTCCACCGATATTATAAAGCACGTTGCGTCACTAACGATCATTCAATCGTACGGTTCGCAACTTGATGGCCAGCGGTTTGTAGCAGACTCAACGAGCACAAGAGCTTCCTTTCGCTCCGACTAACACGTGTCGCACGCGTACCCGGCGGTGTAGACTCTCCGTCGGGGAAACCGATGGAGCCAACCAATGTCGGCAGCTGGATCGGCGACTGGGCGTGGAGTCTTCCATTAATCGTCCTGACCGTAGTCATTCATGTATGCGGCCTCGCTATCATCGGTGAAAAAGTCGTCGCTGCTTTGAGCAAGTCCGTGGATAGCCGCCGCTTTCTGCAGAAATTCGCGATGGTGATGGGCGGTACTGCGCTGCTGGCAACCGTACTGCATGGAATCGAGGGCGCAATCTGGGCGGTGGCATACAGGTTTTTGGGCGCGCTGCCGAATTTCAGGACCGCGATGCTCTACTCGATCAGCGCGATGACGGCGTACGGCCATGCGAACCTGTATCTCCAAGAACACTGGCAGTTGATGGGTGCCTTGGAGGCGTTGAATGGGATGCTGTTGTTCGGGCTGACGACGGCTTTCCTGTTCGCGATGATCCAGAGGGCTTGGCCGCTCGGCAGCAGAGACAGAAACATCCAGGCCTCCAGCGCTTCGATGTCGCAGCACTAAGGCGACCTCCTTCGAGTCTAAGGTCGTTCGTCTCGAGCATCTCTGAGTGGGTACCGCTCAATCTGCGCCACTTTAGTGCCGCCACCGCCATCCAATTGCCGCCAGTCCGGCGCTCTGTTGGTTCGCGGCGGGCCAAATTATCCATGTCCCGCGGCATGAATCTTGATTCTGTCTGCCTGAAGAATGAAGTGAGCAGGCCCGCGCTGTGAAAGAGAACCACCTTCAGAAACCAGGTTCCGCAAGACCGGCTCGCGTCATCGAGCGCAAGAGCGCCGACGACAAGTTCCGCGCGTTGCTCGAGTCGGCTCCGGACGCGATGGTGATCGTGGGCAACGACGGCCGCATCACGCTGGTCAATGCGCAGACTGAAAAGCTTTTTGGACATGCGCGCGCTGAGCTTCTCGGCAACACGGTCGAGATGCTGGTGCCGGCGCGCTTCCGTGACCAGCATCCGCAGCATCGAAATGGATACTTCGTAGATCCGAAGGTGCGTTCTATGGGCTCCGGTCTGGAACTCTATGGCCTGCGCAAGGATGGCTCCGAATTTCCGATTGAGATCAGTTTGAGCCCACTTGAGACCGACGAAGGGACGCTGGTCTCGAGCGCTATCCGCGACGTCAGCGATCGCAAACGGGCCGAAGAGAAGTTGTTACAGACCGAGGAACGCTTTCGGCTGCTGGTTCAGGGAGTCAAGGACTACGCGATCCTGATGCTCGATCCTGAGGGCCGAGTGGTGAGCTGGAACGAGGGTGCGCAACGAATCAAGGGCTACACCGCGTCGAAGATCATCGGTCAGCATTTCAGTCGCTTTTATACGCCTGAAGATGTCGAGGCCGGTGAGCCCGCCCGAGAGTTGAAAATGGCGCGACTGAACGGTCGCTTCGAGAATCAGGGATGGCGGGTGCGCAAGGACGGTTCCAGATTTTGGACCGACCTGCTCGTCACCGCGATGTACGGCCCGAAGGGAGACCTTCGTGGCTTCAGCAAGGTCGCGCGCGACATCACCGAGCGTAAGCAAACCGAGGAGGAAGTCAGGGCCTTGATAGAATCCGAGCGGCGACATGCCTTGCAGCTCGAGGTCGTGAATCGGGAGCTGGAGGCGTTCTCGTATTCGGTATCGCACGATCTTCGGGCGCCGCTGCGCAGTATCGACGGCTTCAGCTCGGCGCTGATGGAGGATTACGCGGAACAAACTCGACGAGCAGGCCAACAGCCACTTGAAGCGGATTCGGGCGGCCACTCAGCGCATGGCTCAACTGATCGACGACTTGCTGAAGTTGGCGTTCGTGACGCGGAGCGAGATGCGCATGGAGTCAGTGGATCTCAGCGCGATGGCGAACATAATTCTGGCCGAGTGTCAGCGGAACGAGCCTGAGCGCCGGGTCGAGTGCGTAGTCCAGGAGCACGTCGTGGGCCATGGGGATCCACATCTGCTTCATTCTGCCCTTCAGAATCTGCTCGGCAACGCGTGGAAGTTTACCAGCAGGAAACCACAGGCAAAGATTGAGTTCGCCGTCGCAGATCAAAACGGACATCCGGTCTATTTCGTCCGGGATAATGGAGCGGGCTTCGACATGGCGCATTCCAAAAAGCTGTTCGGCGCTTTCCAGCGGCTTCATGCTGCCGCCGATTTTCCCGGTACGGGAATCGGACTGGCGACAGTTCAGCGCATTATCCACCGGCATCGCGGGCGGGTTACGGCCGACGGAGCAGAAGGCAAGGGAGCGACGTTTTCGTTTACGCTCGAAGCTAATCAAGGGGACAAGAATGAAAGAGCGAGTGATTCTGTTAGTTGAAGACAACGCTGACGACGAAGCGCTGACGATGCGCGCACTCAAGAAGAACAATATCACCAATAAGATCGTGGTCGCGCATGATGGGGTCGAGGCGCTGGACTACCTCTTCGGCACGGGAATGTATGCCGGCCGCGACACCTGTCTTCAGCCGGAACTGATTCTGCTGGATCTGAAGTTGCCCAAGGTGGACGGTTTCGAAGTGTTGAAGAAACTGCGAGCCGATGAGCGCACGAAGCTGCTCGCGGTGGTTATTCTGACTTCCTCCAAGGAACAGCAGGACATCGTGAACGGCTACGGCCTCGGCGCTAACAGTTATGTTCGCAAGCCGGTCGACTTCCAGCAATTCGTGGACGCCGTCTTGCAGCTCGGCCTGTACTCGCTGGTCCTGAACGAGAGACCGCCAGATCTTGGGAACGGCCCGTGAGCAAATCACGGCGGATACTGCTCGTTGAAGATTCGGCCGACGACGCCGAGCTCGCGGTGCGGGCGCTGCGCCGGGGCGGCTGCCAGCTGACCTACCAGCGAGTGGATACGCCGGAGGCAATGTTGGCGGCGCTCGAGGCTGGCGGCTGGGAGGTGGTCATCGCCGACTACTCGATGCCGCGTTTCAATGGCCTCGCTGCGTTGAAGATGGTCCGCGACACGGGACTCGACCTGCCGTTTATCCTCGTCTCGGGGACTGTGGGCGAGGATGTGGCCGTGGAGGCGATGAGGTGCGGTGCGGACGACTATGTAATGAAGAGCAACCTGGCGCGGCTGCCGCTCGCAGTTGAGCGCGAGCTGCGCGATTCCGCGGTTCGCGCCGAGCGCAACCGTGCGGAGGCCCGTTACCGCAGTCTCGTCGATCGCGTGCCGGTGGGATTGTTCAGAATTTCACCTGGAGGAGACCTTCTCGAATTCAATCCGGCATTGATCGAGATGCTGGGATATAGGGATGGCAGTAGTCCCAAACGCCTGAACATCGCCGAGCTTTGGTTGCGGCAGGACGAGCGCGCTCGGCTCAAGGCGATCATCGAGCGTGAAGGAGTCGTCAAAAACTTCGAGATGGAGGTACGCCGGCCCGACGGCAGCGTCATTTGGTGCGAGCAGAGTGCTCGCGCCATCTACGACGCCGCAGGCCACGTCAGCCAATACGAAGGGGTGCTGGTAAATATCAACAGCCGCAAACTCGCCGAAGAAGAGACAAATCGCGCGCGCGATCTCGTGCGTGATCTCGCCCTCGAATCGGCCCGTCTGCGATCGGACTTCCGGGCCAGCATGAGCCACGAAATTCGTACGCCGCTGGTCGGAATCATCGGAACGGGCGAGTTGCTGTCGCTTCCGACTTGACCCCCGAGCAGCGCCGGCAAACCGAAATCATCCGATCGAGCGGTGAGCTGCTGCTGACAATCGTCAACGACATACTCGACTTCTCGAAACTCGCAGCCGGCCGGATGGTGCTGGAGAAGCTCGACTTCGACCTCGTCGATCTGACGGAGAGTCTAATCGATTCCTTCGCGGCAGCCGCTCGCACCAAGGGGATCGAGCTCGCCGTGTGCGTTGACGTGAACATGCCCACCGGTTTGAAAGGCGATCAGAGCAGGCTGCGCCAGATTCTCAACAACCTGGTGGCGAATGCGATCAAGTTCACCGAGCGAGGCGAGGTGACAGTCCGAAGCTGCCTGCGTGGCAGACGCGGCTGACGATGTGCTTGTCCGCTTCGAGGTCGTCGACACCGGAATTGGAATTCCCTTTGAGGCGCAGGCGCGCTTGTTTCAGCCGTTCGTTCAGGCGGAAGGATCGACCAGCCGGCGCTTCGGCGGAACCGGACTCGGCCTCGTCATCGCGGCCAAACTGACCGAACAGATGGGCGGCGAAATCGGATTCGAAAGTGAGCCCGGAAAAGGATCGAGCTTTCATTTCACCGCGCGACTCGAGAAGGGACCGAAGATCGCTCGTCCATGGATGACTGCTGGCGCCATCCCAGGCTTCGGCGCGATGCGTGCGATCATCGTGAACGATAGTCCTGCCAGCCGCCAAAATCATCTCCGAATACCTGACCTCGTGGGGAATCGAGAACGTCGCGGTCGGCACCGCGGCCGAGGCGCTGGATATTCTGGCGCTGGCACGGGCGGATGACGACAAACAGATCGTCGCTCTTATCGATGAACAAATACCCGACATGGGTGCGCTAAGACTTGCGCGGGCGTTCAAGGATCATCCCGGGCGAAGGCACAGCAAGGTGATCATATTCAGCGCGGAAAGTGTCGAGCGAAATGCGACCGAAGTCGTGGACGCATGGATTACCAAACCGGCGCGTCCGTCGCACCTGTTCAGCTGTCTGCTCGAGCTAAGCGGAAATACCGAGCGCGTCGGCAGATCGACAATGGCGGCGGCGCCGCGCAACCCGATTGGCGATGAACCGCCGCCATGGCGCAAGGCGGTACGAGTGCTGCTGGTGGACGACAACCTCGTGAATCGAACGATCGGCGCACAACAGCTCTCCGTTCTCGGCTATGCTGCGGAAGTCGTCGACGGCGCGCGGCGCGGTTTGGAGATCGTGTCGAATGCCCGGCCCGACATTGTTTTGATGGACTGCGAGATGCCCGAGATGGACGGTTACCAGGCCGTTGCGGAGATCAGACGGAACGAAGGAACCGCCCGGCACACTGTGGTAATCGCACTCACCGCACACGCAACGGAGGACGATCGTGGAAGATGTCTCAGAGCCGGGATGGACGACTATCTAAGCAAACCCGTGAAGCTGAATGCGCTCGCAGAAATGCTGGACACCTGGGTGCCCAAGCTCGACAAAGTCGTCGCCTTGGAGCTGTAAAAGACCGCAGGACACGTACAGTCGACATCGACGACCTGATTGTTGTAAACGGACTCGAACGCTTAACCAGGAGTCCTGCTCATGGCACTGAAGGTCGTCGGCGCCGGATTCGGACGAACCGGCACGCTCTCCCTGAAGAATGCGCTTGAAAAGCTCGGGTTCGGCCCCTGCTACCATATGATGGAAGTTTTTCCGCGCCCCGATCACGTCGCCAGGTGGCATCGGCTGGCGTTCGGGCATCCTATGGACTGGGACGAAATCTTCAGCGGCTTCCGCGCGACCGTCGATTGGCCGGCGGCGCGATGGTGGCGCGAGATCGCCGCTCATTACCCTGATGCGAAGGTGCTGCTCTCGGTCCGCGATCCGGAAACCTGGTACAAGAGCATGAGCGAAACGATTTACCAGCCGATGAAATCGCCGGCGCCCGATGGCGTACCTGAAAACGTTCGGCTCCAGAGTGAGATGGTCCGAAAGGGAATCCTCGGCGATACGTTCGACTACCGCTTCGAGGACAAGGCGCATGCAATCGAGGTGTTCAAGCGGCACAATCAGGAGGTGCGCGACGCGATCGATCCCGCGCGTCTGCTGGTGTTCGACGTGCGCGAAGGATGGGCGCCGCTATGCCGATTCCTCGAGATGCCTGTCCCTGACGAGCCGTTTCCGCGCCTCAACGACACCGCCACGACACAGGCGATGATCCGGCTCATGCGCGGTCGACTCGAAAAAGCTGATTCCTAGCGGCCTCGGAACACAACCTTGTCGCGAAAACCTCGCGGACCGTGTTCAAGCAGTCCGGCAACGCCGGCACGCATGTCTTCGGTGTCGAAGAGAGAAGGCGCCACCTCGTCGACAACCTTGTCCGCTGCACGCACGCCTCCGTCGAGATAGGCGCGCACGATCCGCTTACCCGCGGCAAAGGCGACGGTCGGGCCGTTGGCGAGACGCTCGGCGAATGCCCTCGTCTGCGATTCGAATTCGGCGTCGGGAACAACCCGGTTCACGATGTTCCATCGCTCAAACGTTGCCGCATCGTATTGGTCCGCCGTGTAAATGATTTCACGGGCCCGGCTTGGTCCTGCACGCTCTGCCAGGCGCTGAACACCACCGAGCGGGGTGGTCGTTCCAATCGATGCCTCCGCTTGACCGAAGCTCGCCGATGCAGCCGCCCAGATCAGATCGCATGCAAGCGCGAGTTCAAGACCGGCCGCGATGCAAAGCCCTTGCACTGCAGCGAGAGTAGGGAATGGCAGCTCCTCCAGGTCGGCTATCAGCCGCAGTTGGCTTGTGAAAAGCTGGCGCGCCTCTGTCGAAGTCCTTCCTTTGAAAACACTGACGTCGGCGCCTCCCGAAAATACCTTGCCCTCAGCCCGCACGATCAGAGCTCGGAGCGGCGTCCTCTTGGCAGCAGTTACTGCAGCGCGAAGATCTTCTATCAACTCCATGCCGAACAGATTCAGCGGCGGGTTCGCCAAAGTGAGCAGACCCAGGGCGCCCGCGGTTTCGAAACGTACCTTGTTCATGATGAGCTTCCTTTCCCTCAGCGCGCCGCCGATCGTGCGGCATCGGCATGGCTCGCTGATTCAATCTTTTTTAGGTACGGCTCCACGTCGGGCGCGAATGCCAAGTGTGTGCTCAGTCTTGAGAAGTGGGCAAAGGCCCGTGGAAATTCAGCGTCGATGCCGGCATGCAGAAGCGGTTCGAGGCCTTTTTTCTTCAGCTCGCCAGCCCTGGCCTTTTCGTTGAAGAACAGGCTCAGTTCCGCAACGAAGCAGATGTCCGCGATAGAGATGTTGTCGCCCACAAGGAACTCGCGATCGGGCGATAGCGCCTGATCGATTCCCGCCGCATAGGCGTTGAATGCGTCGCGTGTTCGCGAGTGAATCTCAGGCGAGACAGTCCCACTGACTAAAGACAGCAGATAGGTCTGCGAATCGCGCGCGAACACTAGGCTCGCGTCGAGAAAGCTGTCGACGCGCGACGCTTCGTAGGCATTGCGGCCATACAGTGGAAATCGATTTTCACCGAGGCGCGCAACCGCCCGCATTATGCTGTTCGACTCGAAAATGCCGACCTTGCCGTCCGGACTGAAAGCTGCCGGCACTGTGCCGAATGGCTGCGCCTCCAGAAAGGCATCAGTCTTGTGAAGAGTACCAGTGAAGCCGACCTTACCGATCCTGGTGTCGGCAGACGCTGCCAGCTCGCCATTCGAGAGCGGACGCGCGTCAAAGTCCCACAGCCAGGATTGTAGCTCTTTAGGCGAGCTTCCCCTTATCTCGAGATCCACACCGCAAAGACGCGCGGCAATTGTAGCCTTCCAGATGCGGGGGTTAGGCAGGTATGAAAAGATCCGCAAGTCACTCATAAGTGTTCCTCAGTATTGTCGATCCAGGACCTATAACTCACCAGGTCTCTCGAAAGGGTCTGACTTCTACATTGAATGACCACGCGCAACGCTCTTGATGCACGACGTGCCAGATTTCCTCGGCGATTGCGGCAGGCTTTATGAAGAAATCGTCGGGAGCGTCGGAAAAGCGCTTGCGCGTCCACTCGAGGTCGATGACGGCGTCGATCAGCACGTAGGCGACGTGCACACCCTTGGGGCCGAGCTCGCGGGCTATTGATTCTGCAAGAATCCGCTGCGCGGCTTTAGTCGGCGCGAAGCCCGCAAAGCTGGCCTTGCCCCGAAGGGCAGAGGTGTTGCCGCTCGCGACAATGGATCCTTCACCAGCCGCGACCATCGCAGGCGCTAACCGTCGCGCCAGGTACAGGAGCGCCATGGTGTTCACCTGGAAGTTTTGGTTAAGGACCTTGGGATCGATTTCCATGAAGTTCCCGAAGGCCCCACCAACTGCATTGTGGACTAACACCTTCGGCGTCCCGAGCTCGGTGCGTATCGCATCGAGGGTAGCGTCGAGTTGCGTTTCGTTCATGACATCGCACGGGTAGGCGCGCGAGTTCGGGATCTCACGCTCGAGCGATGCGAGACGATCGCGATTTCGCGCCAGCATCGCAACGTTGTATCCACCACTCGCGAAGCGGCGCGAAATTGCCGCGCCGGTTCCTGGTCCTACTCCGGTAACGACTGCAACTGGATTCATTTTATCCACCAGCGGATTCCTTCTTGGGTTGATTGTGCACGACCAGCCTCTCTTGAAGACGCGAAATGTCGGCGGCGCTGTATCCAAGTTCCGCGAGGATGGCGCCGTTGTCCGCGCCAAGAATGGGCGCCAGCTTGCGGACTTGCGCCGGCGTGCGATCGAAGCGAGCCGCCGACCGCGGCATTCGCACCTTTCCGAACGCGTCGCTCTCGAACTCTTCGAGGATGTGGTTCTCGCGGACTTGAGCGTCTTGCAGCAGTTCGAAACGGCTCACAACCGGCGCGGATGGAACATCGTTGGCGAGCAGCCGCGGCAGGATTTCGTCCGCGCGCCAGTTCTCCAGCTCCGTCGAAGTTATCGTGCGACGCTCGACCGCGTTTATCGATCGATCGCGCGCAGTTTTGAAACGAGGATCATCGATGAGTTCCTGCCGATTGAGCGCCCGGCACATGCCGGCCCACTCATCGTCCGAAAGCGCCGCCGCCGTGATGTAGCGGTCTTGCGTCGCGAACACCAGATCGGGACCTATCTCACCATCGGAGGGATCGGTCTCGTCGCCCACGAAGGTCAGGCTGGGCATCGCCTCGGGCCATAGATAGGAGATCATCGCGTCAAGCATCGAAAGCCGCACATGCTGTCCCACGCCTGTTCGCTCGTGCGCGAAGAGTGCCGCGGTGATCGCCTGAGCGGCGGTTAGTGCGGTGGTGTAGTCGGCGATAATAGTTCGCACCATCCTGGGACGTCCCGTGTCCCGATCACGCTGGATATCCGCCAGCCCCGACATAGCCTGTATCACCGGGTCGTACGCGCGCTGATTGGCATAGGGACCGCCCGTTCCATATCCGGTGATCGATACGTAGACGATGTCACGCCGAATACTTCTTACTACCTCTTCGCCGAGTCCTATCCGCTCTGCAATTCCGGGACGGAAGTTGTGAATGAAGACCGCCGCCGTCGCTATCAGCTTCTTTACGATCTCGAGACCATTCGCTGACTTTAGATCGACCGCCAACGATCGCTTGTTGCGATTACAGGACAGGAAGGACGCGTTCATCCCATTGCGTCCGCGGCTGAAATGCCGCATCAGGTCGCCGTGTGGCGACTCAATCTTGATGACGTCGGCGCCCTGATCGGCAAGCATCATTGTCGCGACGGGTCCGGCGACCATTGTGGTCAGATCGAGTACTCGCACTCCCTCAAGCGCACCAGGCATTTCCTTAACTCCTCGTCTGCAATCGATTCGACGCGAGCTATCCTCGCGCAGGAAAATTCCTTTCGAGAGCTTTCTGATACGCCGGTCGGCTGGCTACGCGCGATCGATACTGATGCAAGGTGTCAGATAAAGGAATCCTGTCGGTAACTGCCCAGTCCAGGCAAGTCATGAGAAGGATGTCGGCGACGCTGAACTGGTCGCCCATCAGGTATGGTCCCGATTCTTTGATCCTGGGAGCCATCGCTTCCGCATTCTCGATAAAATAACTTCTCGCAGCTTCGACCGCCTTTGGCGCCGCGCCGTGGACGTGTTCGAGACCTACATGCCGCCGCATCACGTAGAGCGAACCCGCGTCCAACTCCGTCACAATGAAATAGCACCACTCGTTCAGTGCGGCCCGATTCTCAGCATCACGCGGCGCTGCCATCACTTCGGGATTGGTAAAGGTCTCACTCAGGTACTGAATAATCGCCGCGCTTTCAGTGAGCACGAAAGACCTATGACGAAGAACAGGAATCTTATGCCTGGGATTGAGGCTCAAGAAGTCGTCGGTTTTGGTCTCGCCCGTGCGCGATCCAATCGCGTGAAACTCGAGCTCCACGCCCAGCTCGAGCAGCATCCAATGCGGCCGCATCGTACGGCTGGTCCCAACTCCCCACAAAGTCAGATCGTGCGTCATGACAGTAGCCGGCAGCGCTCCGCTCCGCTTAGAACTTTTCCTTGAACGGCCTGATATCGAGCTCATGACTCCAGGCGCTCCGATCCTGATGCGCTAGGTACCAGAACGCGTCCGCGATCGCCGACGGCTTGAGCAGGTCTTCGTCCTTCGAGTCGGGGCGGAACTTCCTGAGCAATGGCATATCGATACCACCGTCAACGTTTACGTACGCGACGTGAATCCCCTGTGGATGAAGGTCGCGCGACATCACCTCGGCCAGACCTCGCACCGCAAATTTCGCCGGCGCAAAACCCGCGGAGGTCGGCCACGGTCGTACGCCCGCCGTCGCTCCGGTAATCAGGATCGCGCCGCTGTCGCGCGACAGCATTTCGGGCACGACCTGCCGCGCCCACAAAAATGCGCCGAAGGTATGCAAGCGCCAGGTTTCCTCGAATACCTTGGGCGTCGTTTCCATCAGGCGGCCCATCGGACGCCGGCCACCGTTGTAAATCAGGATTTCGATCGGTCCGAGTTCGCGCTTGATCGTTTCGTATGCCGCCGCGATCTCCGCTTCTACAGTGGCGTCGCTCTGGATTGGAAGCGAGACGCCACCGGTTGCCTTGATTTCCGTAGCAGTCTTCCCAATGACCTCCGGACTTCTCGCTATGAGTGCGACCTTGTAGCCCGCGGCGAAGCGCAGTGCCAGCGCCATGCCCAGGCCTTCGCCGACGCCAACCACGACGCACACTTTGTCCGACTTGACTGAGGTGGAATCGCTCATCGTTACTCCCGCATGTTTCGCCTATTGATGGCGCCCGTCATGTTTGGCATATTAATGACGATCGTAATCAAATGAGTCAAGACCAACAAAAGACAGAGGTAGGGCGGAATGCGGGTTTCGAAAGAGCAGGCTGAGCAGAACCGCGCGAGGATCCTGACTTCGGCCGCGCGTCTGTTCCGCGAGCGCGGCATTGGCGCCACCGGCGTCGACTCGATTACCCAGGATGCCGGCCTTACTCACGGCGGGCTCTACAGCCAGTTTGGATCGAAAGAGGCCATCGCGGCCGAGGCGATTCGCTTCGCGTTGGCGCGGGGTAAGCGCGTCTGGCGGCGCGCGGTGGAACGCCATCCTGGCCGGGGCGCGCTTCCCGCAATCGTTGACAGTTACCTGTCTCCCGCCCATCGGGACGCACCTGGCAATGGCTGTGTGGTCGCGGCCCTCGGCACCGACATCGCCAGGCAGCCGCGACGCGTTCGCCACGCTTTCACCAGCGAGATGAAGGACGACCTCGAGTTCCTGTCTCGGTTGATGCCGGGCGATGATCGCTCACGCCGTTACGAGGACGCGATCCTGGCATTCTCATCGATGATCGGCGCGCTGATTCTTGCGCGTGCGGTTAGCGACGAGACTTTCTCCGATCTGATCCTGAAAACTACGGCCAAGCGACTCGGCAAGGTTGCCAAGGCCGGCAGGCGTGCCCGTCGCTAGAAGAATCGCGACGGTGGTCAAGGAGGATTGATCCTTGGAAAAAAGGAATGCGACGGCGGCAGTGATCGGAGCCGGTGACTATATCGGTGGCGCTATCGCCAAAAAATTCGCGGCTGAGGGCTTCACCGTATTCGCGGGACGTCGCCAGGGCGACAAACTCGCGCCATTGGTTGCGGAGGTCGAGGCGAACGGCGGCAGAATTTCCGCACGCTCGCTCGATGCGCGCAAGGAAGATGACCTCACCGCTTTTCTGCAGGACGCTGACAAGCTCGCACCGCTCGAGGTCTGCATCTTCAATATCGGCGCAAACGTAAATTTCCCGCTGCTCGAAACGACCGACCGCGTGTTTCGCAAGGTATGGGAAATGGCCTGTTACTCGGGATTCGTCGCGGGCAGAGAAGCGGCCCGCCTGATGTTACCCCACGGGCGTGGATCCATTTTCTTCACGGGAGCTACCGCCAGTCTGCGTGGCGGGGTTGGGTACGCGGCGTTCGCGGCTGCGAAATTCGGGCTACGCGCCGTTGCGCAAAGCGCCGCGCGGGAACTCGGACCAAAGAACATCCACGTCGCTCATCTCGTGATCGATGCCGGCGTGGACACTGCCTGGGTGCGCGATCGAATCAGGGAACGAGAGGGCGACGACGCGCTCAAGAACCTCGACCTCGGACGACTCATGCGGCCGGATGCCGTTGCTGCCGCGTATTGGCAGCTTTACCAGCAGCCGCGCGATGCTTGGACCTTCGAGCAGGAAATCCGTCCCTTCGGAGAAAAGTGGTGACACCATGGTCAAGGTAGAATTTCATTTCGACTTCGGCAGTCCCAACGCGTATCTGAGCCACCTCGTCATCCCTGAGATCGAAAAGCGCACGGGCGTTAAGTTCGAGTACGTGCCCGTGCTGCTGGGTGGCGTCTTCAAGCTGACCAACAATCGCTCGCCGGCGCAAAGTCTCGTGGGCATTAAGAACAAGCCCGACTACGAGCGGCTGGAAATGAATCGCTTCATCAAACGTCATTCGATCACCCGGTTTAAGAGCAATCCTTTTTTTCCCGTGAACACCCTGACGATGATGCGTGGGGCGATCGCCGCGCGGTCGCTCGGCGTGTTCGAGCGCTACGTCGCCGAAATGTACCGCAATATGTGGGCTGATCCCAAAAAGATGGACGACCCCAACGTGTTCCGTGCAGCGCTCGACCAAGCGGGTCTGCCAACTGCGCGAATCCTCGAGTTGATCGAGACCAAGCCGGTGAAAGACGAGCTCCTCGACAATACCAATCGCTCGGTTGAACGCGGCACCTTCGGCTCACCGACGTTTTACGTCGGCAATGAGATTTTTTTCGGCAAGGATCGCCTGCGCGACGTCGAGGAAGCGATTATGGCGTCGAAGTAGTCTCGGGAGTTATTTTGCACCGCGAACATCACTGTCATTGGCGGATTCGAGCACTCTTAGCTACCGGACTCGCTCAACCGCGTATCTCAGGCGCCCGTCCTAAGCACGTCGACGATGTTACGGCGCGCCGCTGAGCGGGCGGGCACTAATGCACTGACTAGTCCTATCAGCGCCGAAATGAGCAACGTGTCGATTAGCACCAATGCAGGCATCTGCATCGATAGACCGCTGAGTGGAGGTATTGCCACTGACGCAACCTTGAGTCCCAGGAAGGCCGCGCCACATCCGAACATGCCTCCCACAAGGCCGATGATTAGCGATTCGCACAGGAGCATCGATAGAATCGTGCGCGAAGTGAAACCGATCGAACGCATCACGGCGATCTCGCCGCGCCGCTCGCGAATCGACATCGCCGCCGTGTTTGCGGCCACCAGCGCGATTGTTATCACCACGATAACACCCAAGGTCTCGAACAAGCGGAACAGCATGCGATAGCCACTAATGAAATTCGAAAGGAAGGCAGCTTCGGATTCAGAGTGGGTTTCCGCCGCCGAGTTGGCAAACTCCTGGTCCAACGCGTCGATCGCCTGCTGCACGTTCCGCGAGTCGTCAACTCGAACCCAGAATATATCGACGAACGGGGAGCGCCTCGCCGCCTGCTCCAGGTAGTCGCGCCGGAAGATCAGGAAGTCGGGCGGCGCTTTGCCCTTGAGCTCGCCTACGATCGTCAGAGCGATTGGAAAACTGTAGACCGTGCCGCGCAGCATGATTTGCTGCCCAAGGTGAAAGTTGAAACGCTTCATCGTCCCAGTGCCGACCAGGCACGCGGTGCGCAGACTGCGGAAGTGTGCCCATTGGTCGCTCGTCACACCCCAGTCCGGCCACACCTTCTGTGCCTGATCGGGATCGACGGCCTCATTGGGGAACTGATCCGACTCGTCATGATAGAGCCCGCCGTACCAGCTTTCCGGCGTGACTGCCACGACGTGCGGTGTGGTCGCGATACGATGTGCGTACGCCACCGGCATCTCGTATGCGAGGCCGGCCTTGTTGTGCACCGCAATCCTCAGCGACGACGCCGAGTCTGCAAGGATTTCATAGGCGAGAGTCGGTATGCTCACCAACGCCGCGAAGACAAACAGGGAGATCGCGATCGAGAGCACCGTCAAAATCGTCCGTCGCCGGTTGCGCAACTGGTTTTTAATCACCAGCGTGACCAATTTCATAGTAGACTAGAATAATAGGGTAAACGCTATAATTCATGCGAACATTTCGAAATCAGGCTGGCGAAGAATGCCTGTCGGCGATGCAATTTCCTTTGCTCCTCGCGATATGCAATTCATTGAGCGTGGGCTTGCGCGAGGAAAAGAAGGCGGAGCAGCGACGTGCAATTCTCGACGCTGCCATCTCGTTGTTTCGGAAACACGGCTACGAGCAGACTCGCGTACAGGACATAATCGAGTGCCTCCGAATCAGCGAGGCTACCTTCTTCAATTATTTCCAAACCAAGGACGCCCTCCTGTATCAGTTTGCGCTCGATCAACTCGATATCTCGATCGCCTCGGTCAGAAGCGCGCTCGAGCAACGCCATCGGAGCGTTCCCGACCGAATTCGCAGTTTGATGAGTCAATGGGCGCGTGACTGGGATACTGATCGCGATTTCCATGCGTTGGTCGCGACGCGGTCCCGGATGCTCACTGGACCACAAGGCGCGCTCCGCGAAAAGTCGTTGCGACTTTACGATATGTACGAAGAGCTATTCTCCGAGGGGCAGCGGCGCGGAGAGATTCGAACCGACCAGCCGCCATTGCACCTCGCCGAGATGCTCGAAGGGATCTTGGTGATCATATCTGGGAACTGGCTGGTCGGATGGTGGAAGAACAGGACCGAGTCCCTCGAAGAGCGTTTCATGAACGCAGTGGACGTGTTCCTGGACGGATGCGCTCCGGCAAAGCTGGCCGCTATCCGCCGGACTCGGGCGAATCGCGCGAAGCGACGAAGCCGCAACGGCTAGAAGACTCACGAAGCCTTTGCTCTAAGCTGCAGAACGTCTTAGGCTGTGTGATCGCAGAATTATTGCGCATCGGAGGACTCACTATGCCTGGCGACGACGATGACCGCGAGCTGCTGTTCGACGACGAACATCCAGGACCCCAGGTCCTCGAATCCGCGCTTGCCAACACCGCTCTCAGCGAAGTTGTCTCGCAGCCGCCGCTGATGGTTTCCGTTTCGACCACGCTCGCCGACACGATTCACCTGATGCAGCAGGAGCGGCGCGCCTGCGTCCTCGTCATGGAGGACGACCGCCTCGCCGGCATCTTCACCGAACGCGACATCCTGATGAAGGTGGCGGGCCAGCCGCTCGACCTGGTCCACGCTCCCGTGTCGATGTCGATGACCGCCGATCCGTTTACGCTTCCGGCCGACGCGAATGTCGCCTTCGCGCTGAGCAAGATGGTGCTCGAGGGATTCCGCCACATTCCGCTGGTCGACGACGCAGGCCGCCCGACCGCGGTCGTCTCGATGCGTAATCTCATCGAGTACCTCGGCGAGATCTATTCTCGCGAGCTGCTGACCATGCCGCCCGAGCCGCATCAGCACCGTTTCAAGAGCCGCGAAGGCGCCTGACCACGCTGTTCTCGCCGAACTCTCCTGACGCAGCGCATAAGCCCGCGCTAGTGCACCTTCAGAAAGGAGCGCCGTGACGCGGTCGAAATATTTTCGTGCGCTGACGCTTGTGATCGTTGTTGGCTTGATGCTCGGCGGGTTGCCGGGATGCGGCGTCAACAAAATCCCCACCCTCGACGAGAATGTAAAGGCCGCCTGGAGCGAAGTGCTGAACCAGTATCAGCGGCGCGCCGACCTAATACCGAACCTGGTCGAAACCGTAAAGGGCTATGCCCACCAGGAGCAACAGGTACTAACACAGGTGACCGAAGCGCGCGCGCATGCGACGCAGATGCAGCTTCCGGCCGACATCCTGTCGAACCCGCAGGCGTTTCATCAGTTCGAACAGAACCAGGCCGCAGTCACCGGCGCGCTCGGCCGCCTGCTCGCGGTAGCTGAGGCCTATCCCGACCTCAAGTCGAATCAGAATTTCCTCGCGCTTCAATCTCAGCTCGAGGGCACCGAGAATCGCATCGCAGTCGCGCGCCGCGATTACATCCTCGCCGTGCAGGAGTACAACACTGCGCTCAGGACCATCCCACAACGCTGGATAGCGTCGATCCTTTACCCTGACATGAAGGTCCGCGAGACGTTCACAATTTCCGAGCAAAGCCAGCAGGTGCCGCAGGTCAAATTCTGATGCGCATTCGCTGCGCAAGGGCGGATGTCACCAGCGCGCGATGCGCGTTGCTCGTCCTGCTGCTGACTCTCGCGTCGTCGGCTCTGGCCGCCACTCCAAAATTTCCGGCGCTCACGGGCCGGGTCGTCGACGATGCGGGCGTCCTGAACTCTTCTACCGTGGGCGAACTCACCCTCATGCTGGCCGATCACGAGCGCGCGACTGGCCAACAAGTCGTGGTCGTCACGCTCGACTCGCTCCAGGGATATACGATCGAAGACTTCGGCTATCAGCTCGGACGCCACTGGGGCATCGGGCAGAAAGGAACGAACACCGGCGCGTTGCTTATCGTGGCGCCCAAGGAGCGCAAGGTTCGCATCGAGGTCGGCTACGGTCTCGAAGGTACGCTCACCGACGCCATCTGCGCGACGATCATCCAGAACTACATCCTGCCAAGCTTCAAGCGCGGAGACTTCAACGCCGGCATCCTCGCCGGCACCACCTCGATTTTGAGCGTGCTCAGCGGCAACTCGCCGGAAGCAGGCCAACCGGAGCCATCGGCGGCTTCCGTCCCGTATCAACCTCCAAGGGCCGTTCAAATCGCCATCATATTGTTATTCTTTCTTTTCCCCTTGCTGGTGTTTTCGGTCATTGTGTTTGTACGCATTTCATCGGTAGGTAGCGGTCGGCGGAGCGGCAGCTACGGCTGGGATTCCGGCGGCGGAGGATTCTCAGGCGGTGGTGGCGGTGGCGGCTTCTCCGGCGGCGGAGGCTCTTTCGGCGGCGGCGGCGCTTCGGGGAGTTGGTAGCGTTGGCGAGTCCTTTCACGCCCGATGAGCACGAGCGCATCGATGCTGCGATCGCCGAGGTCGGGCGTAGCACTGCGGCAACCCTGTTCGTCGTTGTGACTCGCGTCAGCGATCGCTACTCGCTCTATCCGGTCGCATGGGCCGCAATCGCCGCGATTCTGCTAGGTGCGCTTATAAGTCTACTCCGGCCCTATATCTCGAGCCGCACCGTGATCGAAATCCAACTGTGGTTCGTGATTGCAATGACGCTATTACTCGACAGGCTTCCGCTCCGGCTCCGGATTGTACCGACCCGTGTCAAGCATGCTCGCGCTCAGCAATTGGCGCATCGCGAATTCAACGCGCATGCGATAGCAAATCCGACGCAACTCCATCGAATACTGCTGTTCGTGTCGCTCGGCGAGCGTTATGTGGAGATCGTCGCCGACCACGAGACCCACACCTTGGCGCCCGATGGAGCCTGGAACAAAATTGTCGATGAATTCCTGACGACCGTGAAGACCGGACGCGTCGCCGACGGAGTCCTCCGGGCCATCGCCGCCTGCGGCGCTATCCTCAAGGAACACCACCCTCATCGCCCCCAAACGCTTCGTAATCCTTGACGCGGCGCACACGCCCGCGCTAACCCCACAGCTATGCAAACGGTACATGCTGCCGACGTCGAATGGGGTGAGGTTTCGGGCCATCGCTCGGGCGGGATCGACTTCAAACGCCTGCTCCAAGGCACGCCCGGCGCGCCCGACAATTTCGAACTGAGTATCGTGCGAACGGCGGGCGACTACTTCACGCCGCGCCATCGCCACAACTTCGACCAGGTCCGTTTCTGCCTCGAAGGCGCGATGAACTACGCCCCCGGCAAGGATCTGAAGGCCGGCACCGTCGGCTATTTTCCCGAAGGCACCTTCTACGGACCGCAGTCCGACACCAGCAAATCCGTCGTGCTGCTGCTCCAGATGGGCGGGTCGGCCGGCTACGGCTTCATGAGCTATCAGCAGTTGAATGCGGGCTACGAAAAATTATCCGACATCGGACAATTCGAGGGCGGCGTCTTCACCCGGCGCACCACCGACGGCCGCGTCCTCCGCAAGGACGGCTACGAGGCGATTTGGGAGCACGTAAACGGTCGCGCCGTCGAGTATCCGGCGCCGCGATATGAAGAACCAGTTATCATCTTTCCCGAAGGCTTCGGATGGCTCGCGACGCATGACCCCGGATTCGAGCTGAAGCACATGGCGACCTTCGGCGAGCGCGCCGTAAACATCGGCCAGATCCGCGCCACACGCGGTTCACGCCATAAGGTTGATCGGCATCGCGCGCCCGAGCTTCTGTTTGTCGAGCGCGGCGCGATTCGTGACGTTACCTCCGACGAAGTGCTCAACACTCACTCGGCGTTCCGCGTGGATCCCGCCGATACCGGCCGCGAACTCGAAGTCGTCGACGATTGCGTGCTGTTCTTCGTCCAGCTCCCGAAATTCAACTCGAAATCTGTAGCCGCAGCCGCCTGATTGCTGCACGCTCTGATAGCTGGAGGCCCTCACGATGGCATCGACGACCGCAATACCGCGCGCGCACGGCGCTCGCACTTCGAAAACTCGAGCACGCGGCGGCCGCGACAAAACGCCCGCCGGATTCCATCAGTCGTGGTACGCGATCGCGCGCTCCGATGAAGTCGGCGCCGGCGAAGTGATCGGCCGCGATTTCCTCGATGGCCGTGCAATCGCTTATCGCGGCGAGAACGGCCAGCCGGTCGTGATGAACGCGTACTGCCGTCATCTCGGCGCTGACTTGAGCATGGGCAAAGTCCTCGGCAACGACATCCAGTGCGCGTTCCATCATTGGCAGTACGGCCAGGACGGCGGATGCACCAAAATTCCCGCGTCCGAGAAAATTCCCAAGGCCGCGCGCGTCTTCAAATATCCCACCGTCGAAAAGTGGGGATTGATTTGGGCCTTCAACGGCGCAACACCGCTCTTCGACGTGCCTGAGTTTGTCGACTACGCCGAACCGGACCTCGACGTCCGCACCGCGGAAGCTTTCGATCTGCCGGTCGAGCCGTGGGTGCCGTTCACCAACTCGATGGACTTTCAGCATCTCCGCGTCCTGCACGGTCTCAAAATTGATTGCGATCCCGACGCGATCGAAGTCGGCGACTACCGCATCCAGTACGATGTGCGCTTCGAGGATCCCAATCTCGGCGTCTTCGATCAGCGAATCCGCGTGACCGGGACCAACACGATCGCGCTGGCCGGCCGCCTCAACGGCATGGCAATTCTCTCGATGGCGACCGGGACACCGACGCCCGACGGCCGCACCCACGGATGGTCCGTCACGGCCACGCCCAAGTCAGAGGGCAACGACGCCGAGCGCGAGCAGCGCCTCCAAATCGGCGAGGCGTTCTTTCGCCGCCTCATCCAGGAAGACGAACCAATCATGAAGACCATCCGCTTTCACGACGGCCTGCTGATCGACGCCGACCGCGCACTCGCACGCTTCCTGCAATACGTGCGTCGATTTCCAACCGCGCGTCCCGCCGCTGATTAACCCACGAGAGGCAAAACATCATGGCTCGTCTGACAGGCAAGGTAGCGCTAATCGTTGGAGGCGGCGCAGACGGACCCGCGAAGGCGGGAGATAAACTGCCCATCGGCAACGGCCGCGCGACCGCGATAATGTGCGCGCGCGAAGGCGCCGCCGTGATGGTCGCCGACCGCTCGATCGAGCTGGCGCAGCAGACCGCCGCCGCGATTCGCGACGAAGGTGGGCGCGCCGAAGCGGTTGCTGCCGACGTCAGCGTCGAGGACCAATGCCGCGGCGCCGTCGAAGCCACCACCCGCGCGTTCTCCGCGCTCCATCTGCTCGTGAACAACGTCGGCATCGCAATCGGCGGCAATCTGTTGAAGACCACCACTGAGCAGTTCGACAAAATGCTCGCGGTCAACCTTCGCAGTCATTTCCTGATGATGCGCTACGCGGTGCCTGAAATCGCGAAGGCCGGGGGCGGCGCGATCGTTAACGTCTCGTCGATGGCCGCGCTGCGCAGCAACGCAATGGTCTCGTACGAAGCCACCAAAGCCGCGCTGCTGGGACTGTCACGCTCGGCCGCCGGCTCGCACGCGCGCGACAACATTCGCATCAACACGATTCTGCCCGGGTTAATCGATTCGACGATGGTGCGCAAAGCGATCGGCGATCGAGAAGCCGCGGTCGCGCCGCGAATCCCGATGCGCCGGCAGGGGACGCCTTGGGAGATCGCAAAGGTAATCGTATTTCTGCTGTCCGACGATGCATCCTATATCACCGGCACCGAACTGATCGTTGACGGCGGCCTTTCGATCCGTTGAGGGCGCGACTTAAGAGGGCCATATTTTGACCCTGCTATCGGTGTGTTTCGCGCCTGCCAACGGATTCCCTTCTGCTAACCTGCGTGAATGACAGATAGCACCTGGATACGGGTGACAGGCGGCGTCCTGCTCGTAGCTTTTCTCGCCTTGGTCACGCTGGTAGCGATGTCGCCTAATCGTTTCCTATACGATGAGACGTACTTTGCCGACTACGTCTCGCTGCTGCACCAATATGGGTTCACACCAACCTTCCTCAACTCTCTGAACGCGGCTCCGGGCCCCTTGTCCGCCATTGTTCAAGTTATTTTTGAGCCGTTGACGCACCTGCGGCCAGTGGCGATGCGATTCGTGAACGTATTCTTGCTGGCAACGCTCGCCTTGGTTTTGGTCATTTGGCTCAAAAGGGAAGGAAACGAGTACTGGGTAGCCGGTTGTTCGGTTCTGGCGGTGCCGATGACGTGGGTGGTGGCTGGCTGGCGTTGTCTGAGATGTCGGCCATGTTGTTTATTGCGCTGAGCCTGTATCTGCAATTGAGAGGGCTGGATGCGCTCGATGAGGGCCGTTCCGTACTCCTGTGGTTTCTCTTTGCGGGAGTCTGCCTCGGAATTGCGGTTTGGGGACGACAGCCTTACTCATTGCTGGTTATCGTACCGGTGCTGGTCGCGCTTATGGATCAAAGGCAGCGCCTACCAGTAACGATCTTTGTCGGCGCTGCGAGTGCTGTAGCGATACCGCTATTTGTGATCTGGATGGGTCTCTTGCCACCATCGCAACATTCGGTGCCAAAGGGTTTCTCCGTCGTAAACGGGCTGACTTCGTTTGGCTATGCCGGGATCTGCTTCATCCTGTTGGGAGCGCGATCCCGATGGTTACCTATAAAGGTGGTACTCGGCTTGGTGAGCTTAACGTTTGTTGCCAACGCGTCATTGGGTGCTTTCGCGCTGTATCCTGCGCGGTCGATGGCAGATCGATTTCTAGCCAAGTCGGTAGTGCCGATTTACGGCAACCTGTCTGGATCGCTGTTCCTGAGTTGTGGCGTCCTGTTCCTTGCGATATTGCTCCGGATGATCTGGGAGAGCCGGGAAGATCTGAAGCGGCTGACGGTCAACGCGGGCTTGCTCTGCGTAACAGCATTACCGATGTTCGATGTGCATCTATACTCGAGTCGTTACACCTCAATGTCTTTGCCGTATCTGATATTGGCGGCGCAGCCTTGGCGGCGATGGAGATTGGAAACGGTAATGACAGCCGCGCTGGGGTGCGGGGTGGGCTTCCTGTCATTGTACGGATACTTTTCCCACTGACCGTAGATGAGGTGAATCGTGCGCAAGGTTAAAGTTGGTTACCAGCTCGATTTCCGAAATCCGCCCGGCTCGACGCTGTCGTTCCGTGACCTCTATCGCGAATCGCTCGCGCAGGTTCAGGCCGCCGAGCAGCTCGGCTTCGATTCCATCTGGCTCACCGAGCATCATTTCACCGACGACGGCTACCTGCCCGCGCTGATGCCCGCGGCCGCTGCGATCGCGGCACGCACGACCCGGGTGACGATCGGCACCTACGTCCTGCTGGCGCCGTTTTATCATCCGCTCAAGCTGGCCGAGGACGCGGCGTTCGTGGACGTGGTCTCGGGCGGCCGGCTCCGGCTGGGGCTTGGTCTCGGCTATCGCGCCGAGGAATTCGAGGGCTTCGGCGTGCCACGGGCGCAGCGGCTTGGGCGCACGCTCGAGACCATCGAGATTCTGAAACGTGCGTGGACCGGTGAGCGATTCAGTTTTGACGGCAAGTATTTCAAGTTCCGTGATGCACGCGTGCTGCCGCGGCCTGTCAGTCAGCCACATCCCGAACTGCTGTGGGGAGCGGGAGCCGCCAAATCGATTCGGCGCGCTGCCCAGCTCGATCTGTCGTTCGCATGCGTCGGCGGCCGCAAGGAAATCGGCATATACCTCGAGGCGCTCAAGGCCGGCGGCAAGGATCCCGCGCGCTACAGCATCGTCAACAGCCGCGTCGTTTATGTTGCCGATAGCGAGGAACAGGCGTGGCGCGACACGCGCGACGCGCTCATGTACCAGGCCGAACTTTACGGTAAATGGCTCTCCGCCGCGGCCGGCACCACCGACCAGAGCAAAGTGCTCATTCGTCCCGATCCGGAGCGCCTGAGGCGCACCAGCGTGCTTGGAACAGCCTCTGATGTCGCCGCACGGCTCGAAGAGATCATCGAATCGACACCGATGACCGAGCTAATCGTCGTCACGCAGTTGCCGGGACTAGATCCCGCCAAGGCTCGAAAATCGCTCGACCGGTTCGGGGCCGAGGTCCTGCCGCGTCTGACGTAATTCGTTTCCGGAAAAAGAAAACCCCCGGAATTACCCGGGGGCTTTCGGTCTCACAAATCATCACTCGACTGGATTCATACCTGAGCGAACGAGCCGCTATTTGAGGGCGTCGATTAAGACGGCCAATGCGAGCTGCTGATCTGCTTTCGTTATTCGCCGAGAGTGCAGCCTTGCGGCAGCTAGTTTGCGCTTTGGAATGCCTTTTTCCACCACCGAATCACGAGTGGAGTACGTCCAGCTCGGCCCAAATTGTTTGTCATGAGGTGACCCCTCCCCCCATTACTAAAGTAATGGATGATTGAGAGGAGCTATTGCTACATAATGTAATATAATGCTTCCACAAGATACAGCTACGATTCGTCTTTATCGGTTACGATCCGTCTTTATCGGTAAAGACGCAATCTCTTACAATAGTATCCGAGCAGCTTAACCCGTTTTTGCGAGAGGACGCGCAAAAGTCTATACTTTTAATAATCCGGTGACATAGTTCTCTTGCGGTCGTGGAGGTGGTTGGGATGCATGTTAGAAAACACCCAAACTCGCGCTTATGCGAAGGGCGTAAGCCCGACGGAAGCCATTGTCAGGCACGTCCCATAGCAAGCGCCGCGTATTGTTTTTTTCACGATCCCCAAAGCGACGCTCAGCGGGAATTGGCGCAACGAACCGGCGGTCTAAGAAACAAAACAGTCGTGCTCCCGAGCACGACGCCAGATGCTCGACTGCGTGACGCTCGAGACGTAGCCAAGCTGCTAGCCGAAACCATCAACCAACTTCGCCGCGGCGAACTCGATCCAAGGGTGGCGAACGCCATGGGATATCAAACCGGACTCCTGATGAAGGCGTTCCAGGAGACCGAAATCGATAAGCGGCTGGCTGCGCTTGAGGCGGCGGTTAAGTTGCAGCCAGTTACACCAGAATTTAGCTTGGACGAGGACCATTCCGCACGGGGAGGGGAAAATGGCTACAAATAGGCACCGACTGGACCAAATTGCGGAATCGCTAACCCCAAAGCAGGCCGTGATTGCCTCGATGGAGGAAGCCAATCAGTTTGAATCGCTGAGCGAGTATGCGGTTTGGCTCGCCGAGCGACTCAAAGAACCAACAATTCTAAGAACACTGACCCAACGAGTCGAAACCGGGACCCGTAAACGTATGAAGGGTGAGCCTGCGGCGAAAGTGCAAAAAGTCGTTCGCGCTTCGGTGCGCGAGACTGCATTCTTAAATTGTCTGCAGTTACAGGCGAATAGTTATTTCACGCAACAATGGCCGCGGATAGAGCTAGAGGGCCAGCTCCACCTTGAGCGTGCGTGCGCTGCGCTACGGGAAGCGATTCTTGCTCCTTTGGATGCTGATCAGGATTTTGGCCGGAAGGAGAATCTGACTTCCCATGCGATTGAAGTCTTCACTTTAAATGCGGCAGCTGAACAGCTCGCTAAGCAATACTTTGACAATCACCAGGTTCTCCTCAAATACTTTGTTGAGGAGCTGCAGAAGTCCATCAAAAGAATCTACCAAATAAGAGACACGTGGCAGGATGTACTTCACTTGGAGTACCGGCGCTACCATCTCGGGGAAAAACCATCTCTCCGCGATTGCCCTCTCAAGATCAATCTAGAAAAATTGAAGCGATCGATCGACCCAACAAAACTCGTGAAACTGCTGGTGGACTCGGCCAATGCCGACACACTCGAGTTGATGGGAGACCGCCAGGCGGCGCTGAAGGTCCTTGTTTCATTGGTAGATACGGTAGATGTGAGAGGATCCGTGCCCTGAGTACGCGAGACTCGTTTGCGGCGCATGAACCAATCAGCGACTTCAACTCATAGTTGACGGTGCAATCTTCGTCGTCATGAATCAGGGCTAGAAAACGACGACCTTAGATTCAGGCCTCCTCCTGTTCGTCGCCGACGAACGGCAGCGCCCGGTCCAATTACACCTTTCCCCTCTGTCCAGTTTTAGTGTGGTTGGACTGAAGCATGCGATGATTGCATTTGCGTTACGATTTTAGTTACAGTGACGCTAATAGTAACAAAAATGCCCCGTAACCGTAAATGCGAATTTTGTGGCGAGCTGTTCGCGATTAACCGGCGCGGCCGGCCGCAGTTGTATTGCAAGCCATCGCATCGCGTGCGCGCCCACGAGAAACGCCGGGAGCTCGAAAATAAGCGGCCCGCGGAAAAATCGTTCCGGCTGCTCAAGCAACGGCTGGAAGCGCTGTGGCGCTGGCGAGTTCGCAGCAACCGGATTCCCGGGCTGGAAGAAATGCGACTGTGGGGAAGGGTGTCGCGCGGCAAGGCTTACCAGCAAGCGGTCGAGAGGATCCGTGAATCGTTAGTTGAGCTTGCGCCTGAACTCATGCAGGACCTGGCCGAACCTTGGCGTGCAGCTCTCAGCAAGATCGAGGCTACACAGCGTATTGAAACCCAAGAGTACTCTGAAGAGGTGGCAATTCTGCGTCGAGCGCTCGACGCGGCATCCGGCCGGCGACCCTTGCAATGAACGGACGCTATTGGGGCGCAGCCCCAGCGACCGCGACCTGGCCGCGAGACATCATCGATCTAGCGGCTGCTCAAGCGCCCGCGCTCCAGCCGCCGTCGACATAGGTTCGACCTGCCGCCAATGCCGCACTATGCGGTCATCGACCTCGATGAAGAGACGGTGCGAGGGGCAGGGGTGTCGCGGAACTTAGGCTTTGGAAGAGTCGAACCCGGTCCATTCAATAGGCCTCTCTGTGCGCGCTTCGGGATGTTTTTATGATCGCTTTGATGGATCGGTTCCGCTTTGCGGTCCATGGCCCAATGGGTCGAATGACGCGCCGGCCAGCTTCTCAATCGAAATGCCGGATGCACGCGACAACTTTAGTGCATCCACCAGTCTCTCCACCTTCCATTCTTTAATCCACCAATAGACTGACTGGCAGCAACTCCGGTCATTTGCGTGAGGGCCTTGGATTCCTCCTTGGCCTGTTCCAGTACGGAGACTTGCAGCGGGGACAGACTCGCGGTTCCTGGCCGGCTTCTCGCGGCAACCATTCATGTCCGCATCGCTCGCAACGATAACCGGACAATTTAACCTTGGCCACGCTCTCCTCCTCCACCGACCCTCACTACAATATATCCCTCTTAGGTATTGCTTCGAAGTGTACCTTTCAGTAATATACTAGAGCGTAAGAAGAAATTTCGGAAACCAAACGCAAGTGACGTCAATGGCGACAGCGCGTCGCACAGGAGACAAAATGAGAGCCAGCCTGGACTATCGCGATAGCTTTCTTTGTGTGCTCATCGAGAACGGCATCGAGCCGAAGAAGTGGTTTCGGGTCATGAGGGCAGACTATGAGGAAGTTCAGACGCAGGTTGGCCGACCGGTCACGAGCGTCAATCTGGAGGAGGGCATTTACGTGGACGAAGAAGGAAACGTCTTTCAGCTGGCGGACAAGGGCGAGACGAAGCCGATCGCTGTCGAGCAACTCAACGGGACGGAAAAAACCGAAATCGAGGCGCTACTTGAGGCATCGCTGAACGGAGAGAAGGCCGACGGAAAAACCGGCGGGCCAAAGCAGCTCTTGAAGAAGAATCGAAACAGCGGTCGTAAGCAGCAATCGTTGCGGATGGAGACCGCAAAGCCCGAGGCGGAGGCGCCGCTTGCCGTCGAGACGAGCGCCCCGACTTTCAGTGTCGCTGCTCCTGAAAATCCGGTGCGATTGAACCTCCGACAAAAGCTCGCCGAAGTCCGCCGCCGCATCGGCTACGTCCAGAAGCGCGGCCACAACGAACGCTTCAACTACAGCTACGTAACCGCCGCCGATATCGCCGGCTCGGTAGGCGACATCCTCTCCGAACTGGGAGTCGTCGTCATCCCCAGACTCGAAGATATCTCCTACGAGTCGGCAGTAGGCCGGGGAGAGACCACCCGGATGGCACGGGTGGTGATGGCTTACACCTTCGCCGACGTCGACAGCGGCGAGGAAATCGTCGCGAAGGTCGCGGGCCAAGGGCTCGACCCTGGCGACAAGGCGCCCTACAAGGCGATGACCGGAGCGTTAAAGTACGCCCTGCTTCAGTCCTTTCTGCTAGCCACCGGCGACGACCCGGAAGATGAGCGGCCAGACGCTCGTTTCAACACGCCGAATTCCGCTCGTCTGGTCAGCGCCGACGAGATTGGTGAACTGGAGAGACTCATCGCCGAGACCGGGACCGAACTGGAAAGGGTACTCGCGTATTACAAAGTAGCTTCGCTCGGAGAGCTGACCGAAACCGCGTACCGGCGAGCAGTCGAGGTGCTGAATCGCAAACTCGCCAAGCTAAGCAACCAGGAGTCCGTTCATGCCCAGGATTGAGCGGTTGCGACAGAACACTCCTGAGTGGCACCGCTGGCGCAGGCAAGGGATTGGGGCCAGCGACGCTCCGGTGATCATGGGCGAGACTCCCTTCAAGACCCCGAGAACGCTGTGGTCGATAAAAACCGGGCGTACGCAGGAGGATCCGGCGGGTCCGGCAGCACGGCGCGGTCGCGAACTGGAGCGGTTCGCCCGTCGCGCGTACGAGCGACAAATCAGGCATCCAGGTGGAGCCGCTGTGTCTGGTCCACGAAGAGTTCGAGTGGATGCGCGCGTCGCTGGACGGACTGAGCTTCGACGGCTCCACGGTCTTGGAAATTAAATGCCCGCTCAGCCTGCGCGATCGCGTATCAGCTCAGGAGGGCCGGATCCCTGCCCAGTACCACGCGCAGCTACAGCATCAATTGGAGGTCTCTCGAGCAGAACTGGCGCACTACTGGTCCTTCCACGGGACCTGCGGAGTCCTGATCGAAATACGTCCCGACCGAGAATACGCGAAGCGGCTGATAGATGCGGAGGCCGAGTTCTGGCACCTGGTGAAGGAAAACCGCTGGCCTGAATTGGCCAGCGAAGAGCTGGATCTGAGCGCAGATCCAAACTGGCGTCACGCCGCCCTGCGTTACCGCGAAGTCAGGCTCCGGCTGGAAAACGCAGCGTTCGAGGAGCAAAAGCTGCGCAGAACACTGAAGCATATGGCGACAGCGAGGCGGACGTACGGCGGTGGCGTCGAAGTCTTGAAAAGTTCGCGCAAAGGCACGGTTGACTACGCTGCGGTTCCCGAGCTCCGCGGTGTCAACCTCGAACCCTACCGTAAACCACAGGTCGCGGTCGTGAAGATCAACTTCATCGAGCCGCGCCAACGATAGACCTCAATGGACGAGTTTTTCGGATTTCGTAATTTCCGCCAGTTCGAGCGCACCCGCAGAGAGATCAAGCTGCCGTATGATCTGTTGAACGACCTACGTTTCCGTCAGCTTCCCGACGCCCACAAGGCCCATCTGATCTGCCTACTGCTGCTCTCGGCGCGAACCAACAATCTTCTGCCCAACAGTCCGGTCAAACTGGAGCGGCTTATCGGCGCGACCGAGCCCCTGGACCTGAGCGCGTTCGCCGACTTCGTCGACTTCGCAGGGTTGGAAAAGCCGGCCTGGCAGGACCGCCTTGCCTACCGGCGGGTGCCCGACAGCATGCGCGCGGCAGTGCTGGTGCGCGACGGAGGGCGATGTCGAAGATGCAGAAGGGCGACCAATCTGGAAATGGATCACATTGTTCCGGTCACAAAGGAGGCAAGACCGAAGAATCGAACCTTCAGACCCTGTGCCGACGTTGTAACCGGGCCAAGTGCAGGAAGCTGGTACCCGGGTTCTGAAGATGAGTGCGGCAGGCGAATCACCCCGCAGCATCGCAGTCGAGCTGGCCCTGTTGTTCCTGCGCGAACTTGAGCCGCTGGTCGCAGAGGATCCGGAACGGCTGGTCTCGACCGAGGCGGTGCTCTCCTTTGCAGCGGTCAGACGCGCGGATCCGCTCACCTGGCAACACTGGCGCAGAATTCTTGAAAAATACGAAAAATCGGACTTGATCGAGTATATGCTCGGCGCGCCGGTGCCCATCGATCAGAGCGACGGCGAGTCTGCTGCGGACAGACTGATCGGACTTGTGCTCGAGTCTGGAATCGAACTCTTTCACGACCCTGCCCAGCATGGCTGGGCTTCCATTCGGGTCGATGGGCACTTCGAGAATCACCCGATCCGCTCCCGCCCGTTTCAGCTGTTCCTGCTGCGGACCTATTACCGGGAGACCGGCAAGAGCCCCGGCGCGCAAGCCATCCGGGCCACGCTGGAGCTGTTGGAGGCGAAGGCCCTGTTCGACGGTGAGGAATCGCTCATCAATCTGCGAGTCGCAAATCACCGGGGAAAACTCTATCTCGACCTGTGCGACCGCGCCTGGCGGGCCGTCGAGATCGATGCCGATGGGTGGCGGATAGTAGATAGACCGCCGCCCAGATTTCTTCGCGCGCGAGGCTCGCAATCCCTCCCCGAACCGCAGCGCGGCGGAAGCCTTGACGAACTTCTGCCCTTTATCAACGTCGACCACCAAGGCTGGACTCTGATCAGGGCCTTTCTGGTCGCGGCGCTGCGTCCCAGCGTGCCCTGCCCCATCCTGGTCGCGAAGGGCGAGCAGGGAGCGGGAAAGACCACCGCATGCCGAGTGATCAGCGCACTCATAGATCCTCGCACGGGAGCGTTGCGAGGCATTCCGCGTGAAGTCCGCGATCTGACCGCGGCGGCTAGGAATTCCTGGATCGTATGCTTCGATAACTTGAGCCACCTGCCGGAGGAACTCGCCGACGCAGCTTGCCGACTGGCCACCGGCGGCGGGTTCGGTGGCCGGGAACTCTACAGTGACCATGATGAGGCGGTCTTCGATGCGACACGTCCGTTAGTGTTCAACGCGATTCCAGACCTCGGCACTGCGAGGCCCGATTTTCTGGATCGCGCACTGATTGTTGACTTCCTCGACCTAAAGCCTGAAATGCGCCGCGACGAGGGTCGGTTCTGGCGCGAGTTCGAGGAGGTACGACCGCGAATCCTCGGCGCCCTGCTCGATGCCGCCACTGCCGGACTTAGGAACCTGCCCAACGTCAGGCTCGACCAGCTACCGAGAATGGCAGATTTCGCTATTTGGGTCAGCGCGTGTGAGAGGGCTTTGGGGATGGAAAGAGGGGAAGCGTTGGAAGCCTACCGGGCCAATTGCGCCGACGCGCGCAATCTCGCTCTCGAGGCATCGCCGGTTTACGAACCCCTTCGGGAGGTGGCTCAGGCCGGATTCAGCGGTACCTCCAGCGAGCTTCTATTTCTTTTGAGCAAGCTGGCGAGCGATAGCGCTCGGCGCTCGCGGCGGTGGCCCAAGGCGCCGAACGCGCTTGGTAACGCTCTCCGGCGCATGGCGGGCAGCTTACGCTCTACCGGGATCGAGATCTATTTCAATCGTGCGGACCACCAAGGCAGACGCGTAATATCGGTGAAATTGGTTTCACTGGTCCCACAAAGATCGTCAGCATCGTCAGCACCGTCAGCGCCCTAAGAGCGACAGTATTTGGCTGAATAGAGCGTTTTGACCCAAAGCAGCTGTGCCGAAAATGCTTTTCAGGACCCGTGTTCGCATGCTGACGGTGCTGACGATGCTGACGATGATTTACCTCTTCGAAAACACTTCGTCAGACCGAGCGCGAGGTATCTACTATTCGTCAATTGAGGAATCGTTCCACCGCTGCTGGGCACTCCTTGGCCCCGTCGAGAAAGCCCGGGCCGCGCGAAACCTATTCGGGATTACATGAGCACATTCCGAAAGGCTGAAGAGCCAGCGAATTGAGATGGCGTACGGTAAATCGCCGTCTACGGGTAGCAAAAAAAACACGTAGATATGAGCCTTCAAGGAGTAGTGGTGTGTCGGCTGAGAAATTCTCCCAACGTGGCGTTATCGTCTATGTTTCATAGACAGATTCATAGGCAGAAATGTGGCGGCGCACGTATCAAGACTCGACGGGTTTTCGCCACTATTGTTTCACTGACCTCGAGTAGAGTTGTCGTCCGCGACCAGTCCCCATCGAGCCTCGGCGTTCCCCGGCGACCACAACACAGCAACAAGTGGGTTCGACGGGGGCAGTGACCGGCCTGACGGACGTGCTTACTTACCACAATGACAATTTCCGTTCCGGACAAAATCTAAGCGAAAGCACTTCTTACAGCCAGCAGCATCGACTCCACCTCATTTGGCAAGCTCGATGAGCTTCCAGTAGACGGAAAAGTGGACGGCCAGCCGCTCGTCAAGACTCAGGTATCAACACCAGGCGTCGGACTGCACAACTTCCTGTATATGGTCACTGAACACGATAGTGTCTATGCCTTCGATGCGGACAACGGGCCGATGTTGTGGCCCGCACCAATTTCTATGCTTGGTCCAGGAGAAGTTCCCTCGGTTGACAGGGGAAGCGGGCAAGTGACCCCGAAATTGGCATTACTTCCACGCCCGTCGTCGATCCGACTTCCGGTCCCAACGGCACCATCTATTTGGTCGCAATGTCGAAAGACGCGTCCAACAAATGCTTCCAAAGGGTCCATGCGCTGGACGCAGCGCACCGCGATTGCGGAATCGTTCATCGTCAAAGTAGAGTGTGTCGCATGCCGGTCGCATACATTCCTCGCACGCGCTACCTCTACAGCGATTTCACTCCGTATCGGTGGGTCGAAAACGAATCGGCGCAATTCACTCCGCTCACCAAGCCAATCGCCGAATGCCGAATCGCAATGATCAGTTCGGCCGGTATCATGTATCGCGATCAGCCGCGCTTCCATCGCGAGGACGCGTCGTATCGTCGTATTCCGATTGACGCGCGTCCCGACGAGCTCAGCGTCTGGCACTTCGGCTATCCGACTCGCGACGCCGAGCGCGACGTCAACTGCGTCTTCCCGCTCGCTCGAATGCGCGAACTCGAGGCCGCCGGAGTGATCTGCCAGCTCGTCGATCCGGTGTTCAGTTTCATGGGTGGAATATATTCGGCGCGCAAAGTCCGCGACGAGCTCGCTCCTCAAATCGTTGACGAGCTAAAGCGCGCGCACGCCGACGCTTTCTTCCTCGTGCCTGCATGACCGGTCTGCCATCAGTCCGTTGGACTGATCGCACGCGCGGTTGAAGAAGCGGGCATTCCCACGCTCAGCATGACGTCGGCGCTCGACATCACTCAGTCGGTGAAGCCGCCGCGCGCAGTGTTCGTCAACTTCCCACTCGGCCATCAGACCGGGCCGCCCGATCGACCCGAACTCCAGCGACAGATTGTCACCGATGCGATGCGCGCGTTCGAGACGATCACCGCTCCCGCGACAATCGTCGAACTGCCCTACGTGTGGGATCCCAACGATCGTTCGTGGGAAGAAATCGACTACACCAAGGGATGGATGCCGGCGCGTCCGGCCCGCGAAGTCGCTGACAAGCTCGAAGCCGAGCGCCAGGCAAAATTCCGCCGCAGCTTATTCCACTGATTCACGAATTCCGCTCTCGCGCTTTTCAACTCGCACGAGTAGCTTCATCCAAGCGGCCGGTGCCGCGACACACATACGGGGAGGTGTGATGGAGATGCACATGGGCGGGTTTAACGAACTCGCGGTAGTGACGCTGCTAGCGTTGCTCGTATACTCGATACTAGGCGTGATGGTCGGACGAGCGCGACGAGAGCCTGATCGTTTTCATCCCCGCAGTCTGGATATTCTCGCTGACAGTGAGCTATCACTTCGGCGTCGCCCTCGGATTGCTGTTTGTGATCGCGCGAATCATCTACGCGGCCGGCTACCTGAGCGCGGCTTCCAAGCGCGCACCCGGCGCAATTGCGACCTCCATAATCAACGCAATCCTCGTGTTGGGAAGCCTTATCTGGATCGTCATCCACGAACTCTAACTGTCCGTTTCTGTCTCCTCTCCCTGTGAGGGAGAGGATGAAGGTGAGGGTCCTGATGCAGCGCATCTCTTTGCGTGCGATTCAGGATTCCGCTTCTGTCCGCACACAACTCTGCCTTTACCTCTTACCTCGACGCCGCTAACATTTGTTTGTCCTCGATTCCATTTTCAATTTCCCATCAAGGAGATTTCGCTCATGGCGGAAGAACGCAAAGGCGCCGTTACAATGCGGGGAAACCCGATGACCCTGGTCGGCCCCGAAATCAAGGTCGGACAAAAAGCTCCCAACTTCAACGTCGTCGGCAAGGGGATGGCTCCCGCGTCGCTCGATCAGTTCAAGGGCAAGGTCAAAATCATCACGACCATCCCGTCGATCGATACTCCTGTATGCGACGCCGAGACGCGCCGCTTCAACGAGGAGGCGAGCAAGCTGCCCGGCGACATCCAGATCCTGTCGGTCTCGATGGATCTGCCGTTCGCGCAGGCGCGATGGTGCGGCGCGGCCGGCGTGGACAAGGTCACCACGCTCAGCGACTGGCGCAGCGCGAATTTCGGCACCAGCTACGGAGCGTTGATCAAGGAACTGCACCTGCTCGCACGATGCGTATTCGTCGTGGACAAGAACGACAACGTCACCTACGTCGAATACGTCAAGGAAATCGCCAACCAGCCGAACTTCGAAGCAGCGCTCGACGCGGCAAAGAAAGCCGCAGCCTGACGTTTGATTCCTGCAGCGGGCGGACGTGTCTAACGCACGTCCGCCCGTGATAGATCTTCCCCGATGCCGACCGACGTACCCAACCGACACGCCTTCAGCGACGCACTCAAGCGCGGACTCTACGAGGCAATCTTTCGCCGCCGCGACATCCGCGAGTTCATTTCCGATCCTATCCCCGACGACATACTCGCTCGCGTGCTCATCGCCGCCCATCATGCCGCCAGCGTCGGCTTCACGCAGCCGTGGGACTTCATCGTCGTGCGCAGCGTCGAGCAGCGCCGCCGCGTAAAGGAAGTGTTCGAAGCCGAGCACGCCAGGAATGCCGCGCAGTTCACCGGCGATCGTCGCGAGAAATATCTGTCGCTCAAGCTCGAAGGCATTCTCGAGGCTCCCCTCAACCTGATTGTCACCTGCAAGCCCGATCGCTTCGGCCCCGCCGTGCTCGGCAAGACCAGCATCCGCGACGTCGAGATTTACTCGGCGTGCCTCGCCGTCGAAAATCTGTGGCTCACGACGCGCGCCGAAGGCCTCGGGATGGGATGGGTAAGCATCTTGCGCAACGACGCGCTCGCCGAAATTTTCAGCATCCCCGACGACGTTATTCCAATCGCCTATCTATGCATCGGCTACGTGCGCGAGTTTCCCGATCGTCCTATCCTCGCCAGCAGGGATTGGGCGCAGCGACTGCCGCCCCGCTCGCTGATCCACTTTGATTCATGGAGCGGCCAGGGCCCGGCGGTCGAAAAAGATCCCAGCGCCGAATCTCTTCTCAAAAAGATCGACGACCATTCAATCTGGCTCTCAATCTTCCCCGAAGATTCCCCCGACAAACCCCCCTCACGCGACTGAACCGCTTGTGTCATCCTGACGAAGCGAGCAGCGCGAGCGGATGGAAGGATCTCGGACAGCTTCGCGCCAGCGAAGCCGGTTCCGGTTTGCCCATGCTTGAGAGCCGCAGCGTCAGCCGCTAAGGACACATTGACCTCGAGCTTCGCAAAGGAAAATCCTATGAATGTTCGACCATTCCTAATCACATGTTTGCTGATCGCAATTGCTGGATGCAGCTCGCAGAGTCCCACTTCATCCGCGCCTCAGAACTCCTCTGCTGCCGCCTCGCAAACCTCGCCCGCAGCCTCTCCGCCTGCGTCTTCGATTCTTCAACACACCGGATGCACCATCGACTTGGCCAAGGTCTGCCAGTCCTTCATCGATCAGCCGCAATTCACCTACAACGGCGACGAATACGACTGGAACCGCTTTCAGCAAAGCTTTTCGCGGCATCCCGACCTCGAGATATCGGCGCGGTATCCCGACGGCAGCGCGGTCTTCGAGTTCGAATGCCACGTCGACACGCAAAATCGCAAAATCAATTGGGCGCGCCTGCTGCCCAACACTCCCCTCACCGACAAATCGTGGGACTACGCCAAAAGCAAGCAATGGTGCCAGGAGGAATCGCCCGACTACAGCGGATGGGGGGCATACTGGCGCAGCGGAATCTCCCACCAGTAAATGAGTCATGACCGCGGGCGGCGCAGTTCCGGCCTTTCAGCGACGTAGCGATTCTGCGGCAACACTGGATCGTCCCGAATGGCGCATTGTTGGCGCCTTCGCCGCGCTCACGATCCTCGTTCATTTCCTGACTAACTGCGCGTACGGATATTTCCGCGACGAGTTGTATTTCATCGCGTGCGGCGACCATCTGGCGTGGGGCTACGTCGACTTGCCACCAATGATCGCGCTCGTCGCCAGGTTCAGCCGCGCCACGATGGGCGACTCGCTTTTCGCGATCCGGTTTTTTCCGGCGCTCGCCAGCGGCGTGACGGTTGCTATCGCCGGCCTCCTCGCGTGGGAGCTCGGCGGCGCACGTTTCGCGCAAGTACTCGCGATGCTATCCGCGATGCTCGCGCCCATCTACCTCGCACTCGGCAACCTGCTCACGATGAACGTCTTCGACGCAATCTTCTGGATGGGATGTGTGTGGGCGCTGATTCGGCTGATCAAGACCGGCGATCCGCGATGGTGGCTTCTATTCGGCGCGTCGGCCGGCCTAGGACTCGAGAACAAGGAATCGATGGTCTTCCTTGGCTTCGGACTCGTCGTGGGACTCGCACTAGTCCCCGAACGCAAGCTGATGTTCAATCGATGGTTCGTGCTCGGAGGCATCGTCGCGATATTGCTCTTCATGCCGACGCTTATCTGGCAGGCGATCCATCACTTTCCAATGTACGAGGAGCTGAGCAACGTCAAAGCCAGCAGCAAGAACGCACCCGTCACGTTGCTAAGCTTCATGGGTGCGCAAGTCCTCCTGCTGTTGCCGCCGTCGTGCGTCGTCTGGATAAGCGGCCTCTACTTCTTTCTGTTCTCTACGCGCGGTCGAGAGTTCCGTTCGATCGGACTTGCGTATCTCGTGATCGACATCGCTTTCGTGATCCTGAAGGGCAAGGTTTACTACATCACGCCGTTCTTTCCGGTCCTGCTCGGCGCGGGCGCGGTGCAACTCGAATCGATCGACGCGCGCGAAAGGCGTCCCGCGATTCGTTACGCCCTTCCCGCCGTCATCGTCATCATCGGCGTGATTTCCGCGCCGATGACCATTCCCGTGTTGCCCGTCGAGGCCTTTATCCGCTATCAGCGCGTGCTCGGCGTTGACGTTAAAACCGAGACGCGCGAGACGGCCAATTTGCCGCAGACCTACGCCGACATGTTCGGATGGCCCGAGATGACCGCGACCGTCGCAAAGGTCTACGACTCACTGCCGCCGGACGAACGCAAAGAGGCCACGATCTTTGCGCAGAACTATGGCGAGGCGGCGGCTATCGACTTCTTCGGCCCGCGTTACGGTCTGCCGAAAGCCGTCAGCGGCCACATGAGCTACTACGTCTGGGGCCCGCGCGATTGGAACGGCAAAGTAGTGATAACGATTGGAGGAAGGGAATCAGCCCTGAGGCGCATCTTCGACAGCGTCGAGCAGGTAGCAACTGTCGGCACAAAATATTCGATGCCGGACGAGCACGTCCCAGTGTACCTATGCCGCAACCCCAAGTTCCCGATTAACCAGCTATGGCCACTCGCAAAACTCTATCGTTAGAAACGGCCGCTACCTGTTGTTGTGTAATGATGTCTGGGAGCTGTATGAGTGAGTAGTCCACGCGTTGCACGAGCGCGCGGGTGACTCACGATCATGGCGAAGAAGCAGAGCGACACCACGAAGCAGACCGAGAAGAAGACGACCCCGGCAGGGCCCCGGCACGGCCCGGGAGATCGAGGAGCAGGAGTTGACGACGCTTCCCGGCTCATCGACCAGCGGTTCCGCGAACTAGGGGACTGGCGCGGGGAGACCCTCAGCAGAATGCGCAAGCTCATCAAGGAAGCAGACCCGGACGTCGTCGAGGAGTGGAAGTGGATGGGCACTCCGGTCTGGTCGCACGACGGCATCATCTGCACTGGCGAATCCTACAAGAATGTCGTGAAGCTCACGTTCGCCAAGGGCGCCAGGATCCCAGACCCATCGCGCCTCTTCAATTCCAGCTTGGAAGGCAACACGCGAAGGGCGATCGACATCCATGAAGGGGAGAAGGTCGACGCGGGCGCGTTCAGGGCGCTCGTGAAGGCCGCGGTGGCCCAGAATGGCCCGCCGGCGAAGAAACGGTAGACCCCGAGATGCAATTCCGGGCCGCGGCGCGCGGCGCATCCACGACACCCCGGCGCGCGGCTGGTGGAGCGGGCGCTGCCCGCGGCAATCTGGCTAAAGTCGCATCGACGACCTTGGCGACACGGGTACTTTCCGAACGCTCGTAATCGTGGCAATTCCAAATGAAACCGATGGCGCGCGGAGGGAAAGATTGATGGACGGCGAGGCGGTCTTCAAGCAGATTTGCGAACGCGTACCCGACGCGATGAATCAGCTCAGCGTGCCGGGCGTCGCCGTCGGCGTTTACAGCGAAGGGCGCGAATTCGGCGCCGGCTTCGGCGTCACCAGCTCGCGCAATCCGCTGCCGGTCAACGAGAAGACACTCTTCCAGATCGGTTCGAACACCAAGACCTTCATCGCAACGGCTGCGATGCGCCTGGTCGAATCGGGAAAGCTCGAGCTCGATGCACCCGTCCGAAAATACCTGCCCGGCTTCCGAATGCGCGACTCCGATGTCACCGCGCGCGTGTCGATGCGCCATTTGATGACGCATACCGGCGGATGGCTCGGCGATCACTTTCTCGATACTGGCGACGGCGACGACGCGCTCGAGCGTTACGTGTCCGCGATTGCGGAGCTGCCGCAGCTAACCCCGCTCGGCACCCAGTGGTCGTACAACAACGCGGCGTTCTCGCTAGCCGGCCACTTGATCGCGAAAATCACCGGCAAGACTTTCGAAGCCGCGCTCAAGGATCTGGTGCTCGATCCCCTCGGTCTGCGCCGCTCGCTCATTTTTCCGCACGACGTGATGAACCATCGGTTCGCCGCCGGCCACGCCTCGCTCAAAGGGCAGACTTACGTGCTGGCGCCGTGGGCGATGCCGCGGTCGTGCTGGCCCGCGGGCGGAATCGCATCCTCGGTGATGGACCTCGTGCGCTACGGGCGATTCCATCTTGGCGACGGCCGCAACGCGTCGGGCGAGAAGATTCTAGGTCGGGAGTCTCTCACTACGATGCAAACGACAATTTGCAAAGGCCAGTTCGACTTCACGATGGGCTTGTCGTGGTGGCTGCGCGAGGCGGGCGGCGTAAAGACGGTCCTCCACGGCGGAGGCACGCTCGGGCAGATTTCAGGATTCAACCTATATCCCCAGCGTGATTTCGCCTTGGCGATTTTCACCAACTCGACCGCAGGCGGCGCGCTGATTCTCGAAGTCACGAAAGATCCGATGGCGGAGTTCCTGGGCTATCGGGAGCCGGAGCCCGAACAGATCGCGATGTCCGTCGAGCAGCTTGGCGAATACGCCGGGCGCTACACCGGACAGCTAGACAACGTCGTCTTGTCCGTCGGTGAAAACGGTTTGATGATGCAGCAGGAGTCGAAAGGCGGGTTCCCGACCACAACTTCGCCGCCGATGCCCAATCCTCCGCCGACCCGCGTCGCCTTCATCGGCAAGGATCTTCTGATCGCACTCGATGCGCCGCTAAAAGATTCCCGCGCAGAGTTCCTACGCGACGACGCCGGATCAATCAAATGGATTCGCGCAGACGGCCGCCTACACCCGCGTCATCCGCGATAGACTCTCGCCTGATCAAATGACATCGCTTCTGTACGACACGCCAACCGCCGTGCAGGACATCGCCGCTACGCCCGATCCTATAGTCCGCAATCTTCGAATCACCCAGTCGTACTACGACATTTCGAAAGCCTTTCGCGGGTGCGCGAGCGGCAACGCCAACTGGTGCACCTTTGCGGCTTGGGCGTCGCAACAGGCCGGTCGCACGATTCGCGGCGAGGATCTCGTCGACAACCTGCAACGGCGAGCGCTGATGCCGACGCCCCTGCTGGCGATTGCCGACAAATGTGGCCGATGGTTTGTGCGTCGCGGACTCTTCAATCCCAACGATCGACTCGGACGACTGGCGACAACCATTCACGGCCCACTCGACGGGCTCGAGGCCGCCAGCAGCGACATCGCACTCGGCAACAAGAAGGTGTTCGAGGAGATCGGCTTCGAGTTTGCGCGCTTCCTGGCCGAGCGCGGCCTCGATACCGTCGCGGATGCCGCCGGTCTGGCTGCCTTCTGCAACGAACTGCGTCCTGGCCCACCGCCCGACGGACAGGGACATCTGCGGGATGCGTTCACCAACTACTACATGGCTAAGTTCACGACCGATCCGGCCTCGCGCGCGCAGCTCGAATACCTGGCCAACGTGCAGATCGGATTCCACGAGCAAATCCGGCTGCAGCCACAGATCCAGAGCGGGATGACTGACCCGGTCGTCGACGAGGCCGACTGGGGCTTCAAGCTTCTCGCGAGTCTGGCCCCGTCTTCCACGCGCTGGTGGACTCCCGTGCGCCGCTTGCTCGCAACGATGCTGCGCGTCACGCTGCGGCCGGTGCGCGTCCGCATGCTCGCGCTTGTGCGGGACACGGTCACCGAACAAATGATGACGCTGACGATCGCGGGCCGTCAGTGGAGTCTCGCCGCGCCGATCCCGCTGCCGCCCTCGCCCCTGCTCGATCCATTCACCAACGCGGACCTGATCGCCCTGATGGCCTCGGTGCCGATGGCCCTGGGCGCACCAGGCAACGTGGGCGCAAGCGATTGGTCCGACTTGGGCCAACGAATGCGGTACATCGGTTACCTCTTCCGCGTTTATCACCAGCGGCCCGAGGTTTTCGACTCGCCTTTCTCGGCCGAACAGGTCGAGGCGATTCGCCAGGGCTTGGTTCCCAGCGGCCAGCTGTAGCAAAGGCGCTGCTCGTCGAGCTAAACGAGTAGTTCGATTCCCGCGCGTCTCTTCTTAGTCGGGCGGCGCTATTTCCGTCGGTCCTTGTAAGCGGCCACCGCGCGTGATGCGATCACGCGGCTATGCCTTTGCTCAACGATACTATCGCTTCGATTCGTCCGCCTGATAACGAAGCGGCGTGGGCTGCCGACGCGCGCCTTAACTCTCTTACCAAGCCTCCCGGCAGCCTTGGCTATTTGGAAGAACTCGTGCGGCGCTACGCCGCTATCCGGCGCGACGAATCGGTGAAGTCCGGACGCGGCGCGATTGCCGTCTTCGTCGCCGATCATGGCGTTGCCGTCGAAGGCGTCAGCGCGTTTCCGCAGACCGTCACCGCCGAGATGCTTCGCAATATCGCCGCCGGCGGCGCTGCCATCAGCGTGCTCGCACGACGCTTCGGCTACCCGCTCAAAATCATCGATGTCGGCGTGAAGATCGATACCAGCGCCAAGCCGCTTGCGGGCGTGACTTATCGTCGCGTCGGCGCCGCCACTCGCAACTTCCTGGACGGCCCCGCGATGACGCCCGACGAAACGACGCGCGCACTCGAGGTAGGAATAGAAATCGCCCGCGAACTGGCCAACAGCGGCGCAACGCTGATCGGCATCGGCGAGATGGGAATCGCAAACAGCACGCCCGCCGCCGCGCTCCTGTGCGCGCTTACTGCGATCCCGCCCGACGCGATAGTGGGCCGCGGCACCGGCCTCGACGACGCCGGCGTGCGCCGCAAAATCGAGGTGGTCACGCGCGCACTCGAGATTCATCGCGCGGCGACGGCTTCGGGCGAGTCGATACTTGCCGCTCTCGGCGGCTTCGAGATCGCCGCGATGGCCGGCGTGTGCCTCGGCGGCGCCGCCCTAAACGTCCCGGTCGTCGTTGACGGCTATATCGCAACGTCCGCCGCCGCGGTCGCGGAGAAAATTCATCCGGGACTGTTCGAGCATCTTTTTTTCAGCCATCGCTCAGCCGAAGGCGGCCATGCGCTCGTGCTCGATCACTTCAAGCTGCGGCCGATTCTCGATCTCGATCTCAGACTCGGCGAAGGCACCGGCGCCGCGCTCGCGATGAACGTGATCGAATCCGCGCTCGACCTGCTGCACAACATGGCGACCTTCGCCGGCGCAGGCGTGTCCGGCAAAGTGCGATGAGCGACGACGCGACGCCCGCTAGCAACTTCTTCACCGAGATGCGGCTCGCGCTGAGCTTCCTCACGATCTTCCCGGTGATCGATCAGCAGCGCGCATCGGAGGATACCGTCGCCGCGTCGTTCGCATGGTTCCCGATTGTCGGTTTCGCCCTCGGCGCCGCGCTCATCGCCGAGGACTGGCTGCTCGCTCACGTCTTTGCGCAGGTGATCCGCTCGGTCCTAATCATCATCTCTCTCACCGTCGTCACCGGCGCGGTTCATCTCGACGGACTGGCTGACACCGCCGACGCACTCGGCGCGGGACGCGATCGCGAGCGCGCCCTCGACATCCTGCGCGACAGCCGCGTCGGAACGTTCGGCGCAAGCGCAATTTTCTTCGACCTGACACTGAAAATTCTCGCGCTCTCGACGCTCGCCGGTCACCGGCGCTACGCCGCGCTGCTGATCGCTCCGATGGTAGCGCGGTGGGCAATGGTTCTGGTCTCCACAGGACTTCCTTATCTGCGGACCTCCGGCTCAGGCTCGACGCTACTCAGTAACAAGATCCTCAGCACGCGCGCGGGCATCGTCGCGGCCTTCACGATCTTCGCGCTGCTGATGCTCGGCGCGAGGCGCACGATCGCTCTTGCCACCGTGGTCGCGATCGCGATCGTGTTCACGATGCGACTGTTCTACCGGCGATGGCTGGGCGGGGTGACCGGCGACTTGATCGGCGCCTGCGGAGAGCTGGTCGAGATTGCTGTCCTCGTCACAATGTCGTGACGCTTATTTCAGCTTCACGGGAAATCCGACAACCATCAGCAGCACCTGGTCCGCGACGGCCGCAACCTTCTGATTGCTCCACCCGAGCAGATCTCGGAAACGACGCGACTCCGCGTGATCGGTCGGCACGATTCCCGATCCAACTTCATCGGTGACAACGATGCTCGCGAACGACGCATCCTTCAGTGCCGCCGCAAGCTTGTCCACTTCCGCGAGAACCAGTCCGTCATCCGTCGCATGAAACTGCATCAGGTTGGAAATCCAAAGCGTCATGCAATCGAGCACCACCAGGTCGGCGCTGTCGCCGAGCTTCTCGAGCGCGGCGACAACCTGTACCGGCTCCTCGACGGTCTGAAAGTCCGGCGGCCGCGTGGTCCGATGAAACTCGATTCGCGCGGTCATTTCGTCGTCGAGCGCCTGCCCGGTCGCGACGAAAACTTTGCGTTGATAAGGGAGCGCGAGCTTCAACGCCTGCTGACTCTTGCCGCTGCGCGCGCCGCCGGCGATTAGCGTTATCGTGCCCATGCGAATCATCCAGCGTACACGATCGCGCCGCGCGTGACGAAAATTTCGCGCGCTCGACCCCGGGTTGACTGTATGCGGTGCCGCGCGTAACTTCGGCGTCGCACTCGGTGCACGGGAAGCCGGTTTAAATCCGGCGCTGCCCCGCAACTGTGTGGGGGGACGACGGCCCATCATGCCACCGCTTCGGCGGGAAGGCGGGCCCGAGGACGAACCCCAAGCCAGGAGACCGGCCGGGTCACTAACTGTCTGCCTTCCGCGGGGAGGGTGGCCTCAGGCACGAATTTCCTGAAGCCCGATCCCTCGATTCGCGAGGGGTCGGGTTTTCTTTTGTGGCCTGACTCCCTGCGCGCGCGGGCAGCCTTTGAACTCGGAGGGAGTTCATGAGGTTTTTCAATTGGATTCTGTCAACCATAGTTGCGATCGCGCTTTTAGCGCCGATCGCACACGCGCAGCAGCCCGCGCCAGTGTCGTCGCCAGCGCAGACGCAGACCAAAAAATCTGCGGCAGCAGGAAAGAAAGGTTCGACGACTGCGCCGACGAAGGAGACGCCTGAAAAGCTGAATCCGGTGGTCGTCACCGCGACTAAAATCGAGCAGCCGATCGCTGACATCGGCACCACGATCACCGTCGTCGAAGACCAGCAAATCCAGGCGCAGAAAATCGATCGGGTCGCGAATGTGCTGCGCGAGGTGCCTGGCGTGCAGGTCACGCAAAGCGGCTCGCCCGGCTCGGTCACCGACGTGTCGATTCGAGGCGCGACTCCGTCGCAGACGCTGATCCTCGTCGACGGCGTCGAGGTTAACGCCGGCGCGACTGGCAGCTTCGACCTGGCGAACCTGACGACCGACAACCTGGACCGCGTCGAGATTCTGCGCGGCGCTGGCGGCTCGCTTTACGGCTCGCAGGCGATCGGCGGCGTCGTCAACGTGCTGTCGCAGGAGGGCGAGGGTCCGCCCACAGCAAGCCTGCTCTCAGCCGGCGGTAATCGCGCGACCAGCCAGCAAGTCGCGACCCTCAGCGGTGCGGATGGAAACCTCGGCTACTCGGGCGCGGTGTCGTACTTCTCGACCGAGGGATATCGCCCGGTCAACGACAACTCCGACAATCTCGCGCTCAACGGGCGGCTCGACTATCACCTCGGCGACAAGACCGTGATTCGTGGCTTCGCGCGGTACATCGCGTCGAACGTCAGCCTGCCCAATTTTTCGGCGTTCTCCGGCTCGCTGCTTAATCCGACCGCGCACGATCGCAACGAGTTCATGCTGTACAAGGGCGAAGTCGAGCATCACTTCGGCGAAAAGCTGCTCGTACGCGCGAACGCGTTTTTCGTGCGCCAGGATCAGCGCAATACTTCGACGCCCTACCTCGGCAACGTCAGCAGCGAAGACGATCGCATCCCCGACGAGACTCGTGGCGGGCTGATCGAGGCTGTCTACAATTGGTGTCCCGGCTTTAACACGGTCGCAGGATTCGATTTCAAGGATCGATGGGTCCGTTCGGACAGCATCTCGACCTTCGCGAACTTCAAGCCGCCCCCGCCCTTGACGACCTCAGTCAGCCTGTTTAGCTCACGCCGCCAGGAATACGCGGGGTACGTCGAGCAGGAGGGGAGTTTTTTCAACGGGCACGTGCTTGTGACGGGCGGATTTCGCGTCGATGGCAACAGCGAGTTCGGCAAAGAGGTCAGCCCGGCATGGTCGGTCGCGATTCCGATTACCAAAATCTCCACGACGCTGCGCGGCAGCTACAGCGAAGGTTTTCGCGCGCCGGCGTTTGACGAGCTGTTCTTCCCGAACTTCGGCAACCCCAAGCTGCAACCTGAAGTTTCGAGCGAGTACGACGGCGGATTCACGACCAACTTCGGCGAGCGGGCCTCTCTCACCGCGACTTACTTCTCGCGCCGCGTGAAAAACCTTATCGTCACCATTCCATGCCCGACGTGCCTCTTTGGATCGGAAGCGGGCAACGCGGCGCGCGTCGATGTGCAAGGCGTCGAGGTCGTGCCGAGCCTTACGCTCGTCAAGGGACTGACGCTGAGCGGCAACGTGACGGTGCTCGATGAGACGCACGCCGATACTCTCGGTTCGACGGCGGCGCCGTTGCGGGTGGCGAAGCATTCGGCGTCGGCGCTCCTGCAATACGTGCGGAGCGGGAGTTTTCTCCCTCGCGACAAGATCTCCGCGAACGTGAGCTATATATTCGTCGGCGATCGCGACGACATTACAGTTACCTCAACGGTCGCGAATCATCCGGCGTACCATCTGGTTAATGCGGTCGTGTCCTACTCACTCGGACTTCCGCTCAGATTTGTGCACAACGAGGAGGCTTTCGCACGCGTCGGGAACCTGATGGACCGTAACTATTCGGAGGCGTTCGGGTTTAAAGCGCCTACCATCAATGTGCTGGCGGGAGTGAAGCTGGACTTTGAATAGAGGAAGCTGGGAGTCAGGAGTCCGTCTTCTGCTCGGCGGTAAAATATCTATCGAATATCGCGCGGATTCGATCGCGGCGCTGCGCCAGCTCGGCGAGCATTCGCGCTGCGCCGTCCGCGCCTTCAAATCCCATCCGGCGCGCCAGCGGGCGCAGACCGGCCACCGAAGTCGGGACGGCCCACGATGGCTGATCGCTCTCGATGCGAAGACGATTTTCCAAGCGCGACAGGAATCGGTAGTCGCCTTCGAGCATTGCCGCGTCGGCAGGCGTCAGCAGGTGGAGTCGGTCGAGCGCTTCGAGCAACTCGATCGTGTTGCGCACGTGCAGCTCCGGATGCCGATGGCCATGCGACAGCGCCATCATCTGCGCGAGGAACTCGACGTCCACCAGGCCGCCGTGACCCTGCTTGATGTTGAGCCGGGTCTTGTCCTCAGCGCCGATCTCGTTTTCCATCCGCCGGCGCATCGCAGCTATTTCGCCGACCTCGGCCGGCGTCAATCCGCGGCCGTACACGAATTCCTGGCGCGCCGCTTCGACTTCGCGGCCCAGTTCCCGATCGCCCGTTATCACGCGCGCGCGCACCAGCGCCTGCCGCTCCCAAACCGCGGAACTTTGTCGATGATATTCGCGGAAACCGGCCAACGAGGTGACGAGCGGCCCCGCGTTGCCGGAAGGGCGCAGGCGCAGGTCGAGCTTGTAGGCGTAGCCCTCGCGCGTGCGCGATTCGAGGATTGCGATCAGCTTCTGCGTCATGCGCGAGGCAATTTCGCGGCTGCCGGCGGCGACTTCGGCGCGATCGTCGTAAACAAAAATCAGATCGAGGTCGGAGTTGTAGGACATTTCGCCCGCACCGAGCCGGCCCATCGCGATCGCACACAGGCGCATCGTGGCGGGAATCGGGAAGCGAGCCTCGGTCTGGATTCGTGCGAGCGACATCGCCTCGTCCAATACCGTCTCGGCCAGAAAGGTAAGCTCGCGCTCGACGTCGAACAGCTCGAGATCGCCGGCCAGGTCAGCGATAGCGATGCGCAAAAACTCCTGATGCCGAAACGCGCGGAGCGCGTCGAGCTTGCTCTCGAGATCCGGGCTGGCCGCGATGAGTCCCGCCAGCTCGTCGCGCAATTCAGCCGGACTGCGCCGGGTCGCCGCCAGGTCGGAGCGCACGAGAGTATCAAGCATGTCGGGATGCCGGATGAAAATCGTCGAGAGGTACGCGCTCGAAGCAAACAGCCGCAGCAGCACGCGCCGCGTCGCCGGATGCTGCTCGAGCAGCGCGAGGAACGAGGTTCGCGCGCCGATCGCTCCGATGAACTCGGCGAGGTTCATCAGCGCCAGGTCGGGATCCGGCAGCCTGCTTATCTCGTCGATCAGCATCGGGCCCAGCCGCTCGAGCAATTCGCGACGGCGCGGGCTGGTCGGCGCATGCGAGGGCCCGCGCGCGAGTAGTTCGAGATGACGCGCGCTTTCGTCGGCGCGCGCGAAGTCAAGTTCGCGCAGGTAGCGGGTCGAAGAATTCGGATCGAGCGCCGAGTTCCACGCCAATTCCGCCGCGGAGGAGACCGAGCGCGTCGACTCTTCATCACCGCCGGCAAGAGTCTCGCGGAATTGCAGCTCGATCAGTTCGCGATGAGATTTCAGTTGCTCGCCTAATTTCTCCAGCGTGTCGGGCCTCTTGCCGAAACCCATTCGCGCCGCCAGCGCGCGCATCCCGTCATCATCGGCGGGCAATACATGGGTTTGCAGGCCCGCGACAACCTGCAGCTTGTGCTCGACGTCGCGCAGGAACAGGTACGCGTCGGAAAGTTCGCGCGCGCGTTTTGACGGCAGGTAACCGAGCGCATCGAGCTTCTCGAGCGCAGAGACTGTCTGTTCGATTCGAAGCCGGGGGTCGCGTCCGCCGTAAATCAGAGTGAGCGCCTGCACGATGAATTCGAGCTCGCGGATTCCACCGCGACCGAGCTTGATGTTGCGCTCGATCATTGCGGACGTTCTTAGCTCCGCTTCGATCTGATGCTTCATCACTCGCAACTGGCGCAGCGTGTCGAAATCCAGGTAGCTGCGAAATACAAAATGATTCAGCTCGGCGCGCAGTTGATGTCCGATTTCGAGCGCGCCGGCGACCGGCCGCGCACGCAGAAGCGCAGCCCGCTCCCACGTCTCGCCGAGGTTCTCGTAGTAGTTGATCGCGCCTTCAATCGGCGTCACCAGCGGGGCGAAACGGCCGCCAGGCCGAAGGCGCAGATCGATTCGAAAACATCCGGCGGACAAAATTTCCGTAAACCATTCGCCCAGCCGTGCCGCCGCCTCCGAGCTATCCGGCGAACCGGAGGACGCGTGAAGGTAAACTAAATCGACGTCCGAGCTGAGGTTGAGTTCGCGCGCGCCAAGCTTGCCCATCGCGAGAACGCAAAACTGCCCAATCGCTGCCGCGCGATCGCCAAGAAATCCGGTCGCAAGCTCGAGCGCCGTGCGAATGCACTCATCGGCCAGCTCCGACATCGCGAGCGCGGTTTCGCTGACGCTCAGGCGGTCGAGCAGATCGGCAATCGCCACCTGCACCATCGTGCGGCGCATGAATTGCCCGAGCGCGGCGGCCGCGGCCTGACGATCAGCGTCGATTCGCGCGCGCTCCTTGTGCATCGCCGCAAGCAGCCCGTCGATGTTCTTGGCGCGCGCGTCGAGAAAAATATTCGCCCATTCGGGTCCAACCAAGGACAGTTCCGTCGCGATCAGCTCCGAGGAGCCGAGGCAAAAGATCAGATCGCTGCCTGCGGCGCGATCACGCAGTACGTCTTTCAGCTCGGCGCCGGAATTTTCGGCCAGCTTGAGTAGAAATGCGAGCGCCAACTGGTCGTCGGGCGCGCGATCCTTGACGGCGGCGATTGCCTGCTGCGCGAGGCGATCGTTACCGAGCCTTTCCTTCAGCCGCTCGGTGAGGACTGCGCGCTGCGGGGATCGTTGTGCGGCCGTGCGTGGCATCACTACAACGATAACAGACGCGGCCCATGCGTGCGCCGCAAATTCGACGATGGCCCCGCTCGCGCGGTCGATGTTAAAATCCTCGCACCGAATACTTGTCTAAGGAGCGGTTTGCGCAGCGGCTTAAGCGGAAGCAGTTGGGCGTGCGAAGGCGACAATCTGTGATAACCGGTAGAGAACTGCTCCGTGAAGAAGTCGCGCAAGTGTGGAATATCGACCGAAGCGAAGTGATAGACAACATCTATCATTTTGAGAACGGAACTTTGGTGCTCAGAGCGCAACACCACGATGTCCCCGGCTGGCCGCCGGGCGAAGCAGAGAAATACACGCCGATCCTGCTTGACTGCTTTGACCGAGGTGGATGGTTCTACGGTTTATTCGACGATGCGGAACTCGTTGGGACCGTCGTGCTTGAAAGCAAGCGGATCGGCGTGCGCAAAGATCAACTCCAACTCAAGTTCCTTCATGTGAGCAGCTCGTATCGGAATAGAGGCTTGGGCACGCAGTTGTTTGAACTCGCCAAGGCGACAGCGCGCGCGAGGGGAGCCAGGCGGCTGTACATATCGGCAACGCCTTCCGAGAACACCGTTCATTTCTATCTGCGATTAGGTTGCGCAGGTGCCGCCGAGCCTGACCCCAACCTCATCGAGCTCGAACCGGAAGATATTCACCTTGAATGCGACGTGTGAAGTCGGAGCAGAGAGCAGAATCTTGAGTCGAGCGTGAATGCTGAGGTGTTCAGGTCTTCTGCGCGACAGTTTTTTTCGGAGCGGCGTGTTGAGCCTTCGACGACGTCTGGGTGGTCTTCGACGACGTGTGCGTCTTCGAGGAAGTTTTGTGCGAATGTGAAGTGTGCGACGTGTGCGATCGCTTCGAGCGCCTTGGCGCGAAGTCGGCCTTGATTGGCGCGGGCCGAATCCCCGGCTCGTCCTCGATACCCGGGAAATACTTGTCCTCGTAGCGATGCACCTGCAACGCGGCCAGGAATTCCGCGTAGTAGTTCTTCACCGCGAAGCCGAAATGCGGTCCCTGGTAGTGTTGGACCATTTGCGAGTAGTCGCCGCCGTAGATTCCGGCCGCGCGCGCCACTCCACCGGTTCCGTAGTTGTATGCCGTAATCGCCAGTGGCCAATCGCCGAGCGTGTCGTAGTTCGATCGCAGCAGCTTGGCGGCGGCCAATGTCTCGCGCTCCGGGTTCAGGCGATCGTCGTGGTAGCGCGTGATCTTCATGTAATGCTTGCCGGTGTCGCGCGTGAACTGCCAGATTCCGACCGCACCGGCGCTCGATCGCGAGGCGCCGTGGAAGCCGGACTCGACGTGCGCCAGTGTCACCAGCTCGGGCGGGAGTCCCGCCGTGCGGAAGATCCGTTCCATCGTGGGCGTGTAGTAGCGGCTCCGCAGCAGTCCCTCGTGAAATTGTTCGCGCAGTCCTTCCTGCACGCGAAGGTTTTGTGCGGCGGCGGCAAGGGCGCTCGGCGGCTCGCCCTTGAACATCGAGGCGACGCAGCGCTCCTCATCGTTCTCAGGTTGGTGCCCGGTCGCAAGGCGATTCAGCATGTCGCCATATTTTATTTTAAGGTAGTTGTTCGCCCACTCGATATCGGTGCGCGTCGGCTGGCCATCGCCGGGGAGATGAAAAACCTGGTACTGGCGCCACACGTTGTCGCGATCGACAACTATGAAGTCTCGGTCGGAGTACGCCGTAAAAATGTTGACCCAGAAATCGACGTTGGGCTCGATCGAAGCGGGTCGTGGGAATGGGAGCTTGGTTTCCGACGAAGCGTTGGGCGCGATCGCAAAGCTAAATGTGATCGCGAGCGCAAACGCCGCGACTGTTTTGACTATTCGGTTTGCCGACAACCTGGTTGCGACCAACGACGTCTCCATCGCGCACGAGTCCCCGTCGACGCGATCTCCCGCCCCCTTACTTCAAAGGAAGGGGCCGGCTGCTCCGCGCGAAGCAGGCTCTATCAATTACCCGCCGCTGCGGCCCTAGTCAACAAATTCCTTGTCTTGGCGCAGAGTGGATCTTGCAATCAGCTGTTTAGGTGCTGAACAGACCGTCGAAATCTATTTTTGAGGCCGCTTGACAATCCGGAGGCTCTGATGTAATTGAGAATCATTCTCAATCTCAGGAGCATTAGCCCGATGATTCGCAACGCCACCTCCGTCACCGCAACCGCGATCGCTTCCTTGGCACTACTCGCCGTATTCGCTGCACCATCGGGCGCGCGCGCGCCTGACGATTCCTCGCAACTCCGCTTTCATGCCGGTGCCGTCGAGCCCGCGAGCCTGACTCTCCCGGCCAACACTCCCGTCAAACTGCAGGTAACCAACGCCGGCGACGCCGCCATCGAGTTCGAGAGCTTCGAGTTGCATCGCGAGCGCGTCGTGCAGCCGGGACAGACCATTACCGTGTACATCCCCGCGCTGGCGCCGGGCGTGTATCCGTTCTTCGACGACTTCAGTCACGGCGCGGTCAAAGGCGAGATTGTCTCGCGCTGAAGCTCGAAGAGGTCGCCGCGCGCTTGGGGCGATCCTTTGGTCAGCCGTAGTCGCAGTCCTGGTTGCTCAATTCGTGGGTCCACATCGTTCAAATCCCGCCGCGCACGGAGACTTGTCCGCGCCGCCGATCGTCAAGGATGCCCTTCGGCGCGGGTGTTACGACTGTCATTCCAACCAGACCCGATGGCCGTGGTACAGCGCGGTGGCGCCGTGGTCGTGGTGGATTCATTGCGAGGTCGAGGAAGGGCGTAGGCGGCTGAACTTTTCCTCGTGGAGCGACTACACGTCGGATCCAGGCACTGAGGATCAAAAGCTCGACGAGATGGCGCAACTGATCGCGAGCAACGCGATGCCTCCCTGGTATTACCGCATGATGCATCCGGGCTCGCGGCTGACGGCCGGCGAGCGTGACGCTATAACGCGATGGATCCTCGATGAGAAATCCTCGCATGCGTCATCCGAAGGGAACGCGCGATGATCTTGCGCGCGAGCATCCTCGCCGCGGCTCTCTTGCTGATCGCAGCGAGCGCATCCGCACAAGTCGATCCATGGGAGTTCGAGGTGTATCCGTATCAGACGGTCGGCAAAGGCATGGTCGAGCTGGAGTCGCTCAACAGCTTCGTGCCGAGCGGTCATAACCAGGGCCACGATGGCACTTCGAGCGGCGACTTCGAGAGCCAAGCGATGTATCGCACGGCGTTCGAGCTGACTTACGGCTTCACCGACCACGTCGAAGGCGCCGCTTATCTGAATCTCGCGCATCCCAACGCGGAATCGTTTCAGTACGCGGGCTCGAAGTTTCGGGTGCGCGGCAGCCTGTTCGAGCAGGGCGAGTTGCCGGTCGATTTGGGCTGGTACCTGGAATTGGAGTGGCATCGGACGCCGCAATTCGACGACAACCAGCTCGAGGTCGAGCTAAAGCCGATTATCGAGAAGGACTTCAAGCGCTTCGAGATCGATCTCAATCCGAAATTCGAAAAAGCGGTCTTCGTTGGACCCAACAAGAACAAGGGATTGGAGTTCGGCTACACCGCCGGCATCTACTATAACTACCTGAAAGAGATTTCGCCGGGCCTCGAGTTCTATGGCGGCATCGGCCTGATCGACGACAACGATCCACTACAGACGCAGCAGCATTACATCTTCCCGGTGCTAAGGGGCGAGCTACCGGGAGGAATCGAGTACAGCGTCGGACCCGGCATCGGCCTGACCCGCGGCTCGGACCGCGTCATCACCAAGCTCAACCTCGAGCTCGAGCATTTCGTCGGCGCGCTGTTCTAGGCTTCGTGCTTCGCGAAGTCGTTGGTCGCGCGGATCAGCTCTCCGGTGATTCCTGCGTCGGTCGCGTCGTGCCCCGCGTCGTCGACGATCACGAGCCTGGTGCGCGGCCACACTCGTTTCAGATCCCACGCCCAGCCGATAGGTGCCTGAAGATCAAAGCGCCCGTTGACCATGACGCCGGGGATATCGGCAATCGCGGAGGCGTCGCGAAGCAGGCTGCCATCCTCGATCCATGCATAGTGCCGGACGTAGTGGGTCACGATACGCGCAAACGCCATCCTGAAAGCTGGATCTCTGAACCGCGGTGACAACGCATGCACTGGCGGCCACGCCGGCGTCGCAGACTCCCATGTACACCACGCCAAGGCGGCTTGTTCGCGAATCGAGGGATCGGGATCGTGCAGCAGCCGATAGTACGCGTCGACGATATCGCCATCTCGCATCGCGGCTGGCACCGCGTCGCGCAAACGCTCCCACTGCTCGGGGAACAGGACGCCGATTCCGCCGCGAAACGACCAGTCGAACTCCTTGTGGCGTCCGGTGGTAACGCCAAACAAAATGATCTCCGAGACGCGCTCCGGATACTTTTCCGCGTAGGCAAGAATCAGCGTGCTGCCCCACGATCCACCCAACAGCAGCCATCGCTCGATGCCCAAATGCCGCCGCACTCGCTCGATATCCGCGACGAGGTTCGTGGTGTTGTTGCTCGAGAGATCTGTGTCGTGCGCGCTAGCGTGCGGCATGCTGCGTCCGCAGTTGCGCTGATCGAACAGCACAACACGGTACGCGCTCGGATCGAAAAGCCTGCGATGCCACGGCGTACATCCCGATCCCGGACCACCATGTATAACGACCGCAGGCTTACCGTGCGGATTACCGCACCTCTCCCAGTAGACGCGACTACTGTCGCCAACGTCGAGCATACCGTGCTCGTAAGGTTCGATCGCTGGATATAGCTCCGTCACGCTGACCAGACTCGCACCTCGACGACCTGGTATTCCAGTCCAGCATCCGCGAGCAGTGGTGTTGCCCGCGGATGCCGCCCCAAATCACTTCACGTCCACTTCCATACGCATCCAGGGATGGATGCAGCATTGGAAGAGATGTTTGCCCTTCGACAGGCCGATTACATTAAGACGGCTGCCTTGAACAACTCGGGTTCTGGCCACTGCGATGTTCTTAAAGCCGCCATTGCGTTCCGGAATAACGCTGGTCGCGCTGCCAGGGTTGAGCGGAGGCAGGAATCCGTTACCGAACGTTTTCACCTCCGTAAAGGTGTGCGGCTCACCGCCCTGATCAACCACTGAAACGACGGTGCCCTGCTTGATCGTCAATCGGTCGGGTTCGAAGTCCCAGCCCGGATCGGGGGCACCATTCTCGGCACCATTGAGAAGCTCACTTAGGCTCGTCGCATAACCGGAAGGTACTCAGCGCGACATTGTGGCAAAAGCCAGTCCCTCCCTCCCCCAGCACCATATTGAACGAGTCCGGATCGCATTCGTCCAATGCCACGACTTGCGCGAGGCCTGGCGCACCAGGCTGCGCGAGCACGCGTGTCGCGCCGGCTACTACCGCCCACCCAGCCAGCGCCGTCAGCATCACAACCTTTTTCATTGCTTCCTCCGTTTGAAGGGAATCGTTTCCCTGACATGGAGGCGTGACGAATCAGGGCACGACGTGCCGACATCCGGCACAAATCGAGGCGGGGCCCGAATGTCTTAAGCGGCAGGAGATTTACAAACGCCAGGAAACGGGAGGCACGGGGCCGGGATCGTAGGCGCAAAAGTTGCCGGTCTTGATGGATGTGGCGAGATAGCGGCCGATCGAAGCGTCGCGCGCGCGCGAATCTTCGAGCTGGTCGAGAAGGATGTCCAGTACGTCCTTATCCATGGCTTGGAGCAGATGGTCGTCGCCGGGCAGCTCGACATATTTGGCGCCGGGGATGTTACGAGCGAGGAGTCGTCCGGCTTCGACCGGAACAAGCGCGTCGCCCTCGCGATGAAAGATCAGGGTCGGTACTCCGATCGAAGGCAGAAGATAGCTGACGTCGATCTCGTAATTCGCTCGCATCAGGGCGAGGATAGAATTGGGGCTCGCGACGGCCCGCTCGAGTTGCCCAAACCATTTGAGAAACGCTTTGTCTTCGATGCGGCTAGGCGCATTGAGGCGCACAAGGATGCCTTCACCCCAGTGGGTTTCGAGCGCCGCAAGGAATCGCTCGAACTTCTCGCTGCTCACGGCCCACGGGGCCTCTCTAATCGACGCATACGTTCCGTACAGGACAAGGCGCGAGATTCGCTCTGGATGCGTCGCCGAACATCAGAGACATCTGACCGCCTTCCGACCAGCCGTAGATCGTCGCGCGATTCGACCCGGCCGCATTCATCATGGTTACGCGGTGCCGGAAGTAGAGCGGTCCTACGCGAGGGCGTTGGAGCTGTGCGGACGCATCGACCAGACGCCCGCGGCGATTCGCGCCAGGCTCGGGTTGCACGCCTACTACACGACCCGTGCGGACTTTGATCGCGCAATGGCTCTTCAAGAGCAGCTGCTCTCGGCCGCGCAAACGCTCGCCCAGCCCGCACTCGTAGCGAACATCCACTACGCTATTAGTTTCAAGTTGTTTTATCAGGGTGAGTTTGAAGCCGCGAAACACCACCTCGAGCAGGTTTTTCAATGCGGCGCGGGGCACCGGGTCCATGCCTACGCACGCGCGGTTCTAGTGTCGTGTCCCATTAATAAGTTTACAAAGGCGTTGAAGCTTTGCGAGGATGGAGTCGGCGGTAGCGGTCCACGCGAAGGGACGATGATGCAGATTGTAACTGGCGACGTAGGCGTCGATTTTCTGCACCAACTCGCCGACGCTGCGGAACGACCCGCGCCGAATTGCCTGCTGGGTGATGAGGCCGAACCAGCGCTCCACCTGATTGAGCCAACTGGCATAGGTCGGGGTGTAATGGAGGTGGTAGCGCGGCCGGCGCGCCAGCCAGGCCTTAACCTTGGGATGCTTGTGGGTGCCGTAGTTGTCCGCCACCAGGTGGATGTCGAGCCCGGCCGGGACGCTGCGGTCGAGGTGATTAAGAAACGCGAGAAATTCCTGGTGGCGATGGCGCGGCTTACACAGGGTGATCACTTTGCCATCGAGGGTATCGAGTGCAGCGAACAGGGTGGTAGTGCCGTGACGGTAGTAATCGTGAGTTACTCCTTCGACATAGCCCAACCCCATCGGCAACACCGGTTGGGTACGTTCCAGCGCCTGGACCTGGCTCTTCTCGTCCACGCACAGCACCAGCGCCTTGTCAGGCGGATTAAGGTACAGACCCACGATGTCGCGCACCTTCTCTACGAAGAACGGGTCGGTGGAAAGCTTGAAGCTCTTGCTGCGATGCGGCTGCAAACCGAACAGCGCGAAATAACGGCCCACCGTGCTCTTGGGGATGCGGGTGATGGCGGCGGCCGAGCGCACGCTCCACTGGGTGGCGTGGTCGGGCTTGCGCTTTACCACCAGGTTAATCAATTCCGCCACCTTCTCATCGTCGTGAGTGCGCGGGCGCCCCGGTCGCAATTCGTCGTGCAGACCAGCAAGTCCGCGCTCCTGATAGCGTCGGCGCCAGTGGCTAACCGCCGGGGCACTGACCCCGCAGCGCCGCGCCACTTCCCGGTTGGACTGGCCCTCGCCTAACAGCAACACGATCCGCGCACGCCGCACCAACGAATGCGGCATGCTGCGCGAACGTACCAGCGCGTGCAGTTGCAGGCGGTCAGCTTCGCCAATCAGCAATGCCTGGTTCGGTCTGCCCATCCTCGCTACCTCGCCCAACATTCTAACAGACCAATACATTGCTGTAAAGTTATTAATGGGACACCACACTAGCTCTAACCATGTGGAACCTGGGTTACCCGGACACGGCGTCGAGACTGATCAAGGAAGCTGCCGGGGAGGCGAACGCGCTTCGGAATCCTTTCGCGAACACGATGGTTGCGGATATCAGCGGCTCTCTTCATATGACGGCCAGAGACTCCGCAGCCGCTGAAGCTGACGCGGACAATATGAGCCGGATCGCTACCGAATACGGATTCAGCGCCCAACTCGCGTCGAGCGTAAGTGCCCGCGGCTGGGCGAACGCATGGCGCGGCGATCCTCACGGCATCGACCTCCTGCGCGAAGCCATCCGCGCGCTGGGCGATGCAGGGTCCGAGATAACTTTTTCGTGGCAGTCCGCATTGATCGCCGAGTTGTGCCTGAAATTCGATCGCGTCGATGAAGCTCTGGCGGCGCTTGACGCTGCGATGGCCTTCGTGGCTCGCACAGGTGAAGGCTTTGCCGAATCGGAGATCTACCGACTCAAAGGAGAAATCGAGCTGCGTCTCGGACGGTCTCATTTCAGCGGCGCCGCAAAATGGTTCGCGCGCGCGATCGATGCGGCGCGCAAGCGCAGCGCAAAGATCGCCGAGCTGCGCGCGACGACGAGCCTCGCACGCCTGCTCAATCGCCGAGGTAAGCGCGACGAGGCGCGCGCGATGCTCGCCGAAATCTACAGCTGGTTCACCGAAGGCTTCGACACCCCTGACCTCATCGACGCCAAGTCTCTGCTCGATGACCTAAACTCTTAGCGGATTCATTTTCTGCGCTGCCGCTGAGAAAGTTCGACGCACCCTTTTTCGCCCACTTGACAGAATCACGTCGCGGTCGTATGGTGAGCGCATACTCACTGAGTAGATACTCAGTGAATGGAAGCGCGAACGATGCAGGCAGCTACGCGGCGGGAACAGAAGGTGGTGACGCGGGACCGGTTGGTCAACGCCGCCATGTACCTGTTCGCGCGCAAGGGTATCGTCAATACCACGACCGCCGATATCGCCAAGTCGATTCGCATGTCGCACGGAATCGTGTTCCTGCATTTTCCGAAGCGCGATGACCTCGTGATCGCGGTGATCGACGAGTTCGGGCGTCGGCTGGCCGTCGAGTTCCGGCGAGCCTTCGAGCAGGACTTCAGCCTTCGCGCCGTCCTGCAGGCTCATCTCCGCGTGCTGGAGGAGCTCGAGCCGTTCTACACGCGGCTGGTGACCGAGGCTCCGATGCTGCCGCCGAAAGTGCGCAGCACCCTGATGATGCTGCACGCCGCCGTGTCGGCGCGGATGTTCACGGCGCTTGAGCGCGAACGCAAAGCCGGCCGCGCCCGAAAGATCGAACGGCCGCTCCTCTTCAACACCTGGATCGGCCTCGTGCATCACTACCTGGTCAATCGGGACGTGTTCGCCACCGGTGACTCTGTGATCGCGGAACAGGGAGAGACGCTGGTGAATCATTTTATGTCGCTGGTGAAACCGTAAAAGGAGATAAGACGATGGCTGAAAAATGTCCCGCTTGTGGTTCGTGCGGAATGCCGATGGAAAAGCCCGAGGACTACGCGCTCGGCGACGTGACTCGTCCGTACTGCCGCTTTTGCACTGATGCTCGTGGCGAACTGCTGCCCTACGAGAAGGTGCTCGAGACCAACGCTCGCTTCTATATCGAGTCCCAAGGCGTCACACCCGCCGCAGCGGACGCGATGGCGCGAGCGATGCTGGCGGATATGCCCGCGTGGCGCGGTCGGCACTAAGACAGGAACAAGAGCTAAGAACGAAAATACAGGAGAAGGAGAGAGTTATGTTTGATCACATCATGGTAAAGGTGAAAGACCTCAACTCGAGCAAGCGCTTCTACACCGCCGCGTTGGCCCCCCTCGGTTTCAGCGTGCAGTACGAAGGCGACGGAGTGTTAGGCTTCGGCCCGAAGGACGCGCCGGCCTTGTGGTTGGCTAAGGGCGAGACGAACGGACCCGTGCATATCGCATTCGCCGCCAAGGACCGTGCTGCCGTCCAGGCATTCTATGCCGCGGCTCTGCCTGCCGGTGGCAAGGACAACGGCAAGCCCGGGCTCCGGCCTCAGTATCATGCGAACTACTATGGCGGGTTCGTGAAGGATCCGGACGGCAACAACATCGAAGCTGTCTGCCACCAGGAAGAATAGCTAAGTCTAGGGACTGCCTTGATCGGCCAGGTCTCGGTCAAGGCAGTCCCGGATGAGTTACAAGGAGGCTCTTATGAGTCTGGAAGGTGGATGTTCATGCGGAGCTATTCGCTACAAACTGACGAATAGCCCACTCATCGTGCATGCCTGTCATTGCCGCGATTGCCAACGCGTCACCGGAAGCGGCTTTGTCGTCAATATCTGGATCGAGAAGCAGTTCGTGGAAAGGACAGGCGCAACTCCCAAGTCGTTCACACTCAAGGGTGGTACCGGTCAGGATCACGAAGCGTTCTTCTGTGACAAGTGCGGCACCTATGTGTGGAGTCGCTATCAGGTAGCACCCGGCGGCGATGCGGCCTTGTTCGTTCGCGCCGGCACGCTCGACAATCCGGACGCGGTCACACCTGACGTTCACATCTTCACGCGGAGCAAACTGCCGTGGCTAAGACTTCCGGAGGGCGCGACCGCGTTCGAAACGGCTTACAAGATCGACGACGTCTGGCCGGCCGCCAGCAAGGAGCGCTTGCGTCGCAGTCTCGCCCAGAAGAGCTAGTATCGTGTCCCGCAAATAACTTTACAGTGCATAATGATTTTCTCAAGTGCAGACGCGGCCAAAATTATCCAACAATGAAAACTTATTTGCGGGACACGACACTAGCGATTCCTGAGATGGCGTCAGAACTTGTTGATCGAGTTGTAGTTCGTATCCAGCCCGTTGCGATTATCGTTGAACGCACTGGCCGGAAAGCGATCGTCGGACGACGAGAACTCGCTGCGATCGTTGAATCGACCCTGATCGCAGAATCTGGAGGATGTATCGCCGAACCTGTTCGACGAATCACCACCCCCGAAGCTTGAGTTGTCGGAGCTAAAGCGCGACTGCGGCCAGCGCGGCTCCCCCGTCGATGAGCTCGTCAATGAACCCGCTCGAGATTCGAAATCCCCGCCTGCGCTGGAAGCCGAGGCGGCGCCGGCTCTCTCCTCGAAGCTGGCGCCCAGGCCGTTGGCAGCCCAGGTGCCAGAGCTTCCGCTGACGCTGTTTGCTCCGATCGAAGCGGGCCCAAAGTTAGTTCCCATCGAGCCGCCTCCGGTTGCGACTCCTGCTGTCGCGGTGGCGTACTCACCCATCGTCTGCGCGTTGGCGTGAGGAGCGAACAGTGCGAGCATCGCGAACAGCGCGGCTGGTGGAATCAGCTTGTTGAGATTCATGGCTTTCAATCTCCCTGAGCTTACGGCCAATAACGCTGGATACTTTAATCCTAGTATCATGTACGAGGCAATGACCCGCTAATATAAGTCTACGTGGGCGATCCACCCATGCTTGTGACCGCTCAACTTGCACGGTTAATCTGATCTCAATTCATAAGAAGCTCGTGAAAAACCTGTGGACGAAATCGAAATCACGCCAAGGACCGCACCGCTCGACGCGCGCGTTGTGCTGCCCGGCTCCAAAAGCATTACGAATCGCGCGATGGTTCTGGCCGCGCTGGCGCAGGGACGCTCGGTGCTCGAGTCGGTTCTGTTGAGCGACGACACGCGCTACATGAGTGAGGCGCTCCGGGTGATGGGGTTCACCGTCGAGATTGACGAGTCCGCGCGACGAATCACCGTCAGCGGGCGCGGTGGTACGATCCCGACGCATGGTGGCGACATTTTCGTCGGCGGCGCCGGTACCGTGATGCGATTTATCGTCGCGATGGTCACGCTCGGCGAGGGGCGCTTTCACATCGACGGGAATCAGCGGATGCGTCAGCGTCCGATCGGTCCGCAACTCGACGCGATGCAGCGCATGGGCGCGAGCGTGTACAGCGAGCGCGACAACAATTGTCCGCCGGTGATCGTCGATGCGTCGCGGGCGCGCTTCGAGGGCGGCGAAACGTCGGTCGACGCGCGCGCGTCGTCGCAATTCGTCTCTGCGATGCTGATGCCGGCGCCGATTTGGAAAGCCGGCCTCAAGCTCCGCGTCGTCGGTGACACTGCGCGACCCTTCATCGACATGACGCTGCGACTGATGGAGGCGTGGGGAGCGCATAGCTCGGTCGAAGGCGAAATGATCATTGTGCCGGGCGGTCAGTGGTATCGCGCGCAGCGTTTCGTCGTCGAGCCGGATGCGTCGAGCGCGAGCTACTTTGCGGCGGCCGCGGCGCTCGTCGGCGGCAAGGTGCGAATCGAGGGCCTGACCTCGAACTCGGTGCAGGGCGACCTCGGTTTTCTTGGCGTGCTTCAGCAAATGGGCGCTCGCGTCATGTGGCATCCTGATCACGTCGAGGTCGTCGGCACCGGGAAGCTCACCGGCGTCGACATCGCGATGAACTCGATGCCGGACATGGTGCCGACGCTCGCTGCGATTGCGCCGTTCGCGTCGTCGCCGACCAAAATCCGCAACGTCGCGTTCATCCGGCATCACGAAAGCGATCGCATCCGCGCGCTCGCGACCGAATTGAGGCGGCTCGGCGCGACGGTGGTCGAGAACGATGACGGGCTCGAGATTGCGCCGTCTGCGATGCATCCGGCGGCCGTCGAGACCTACGACGATCATAGAATCGCGATGGCCTTCGCGGTGACGGGTCTCAAGCTCGGCGGCGTGAAGATCAAGCAGCCCGGCTGCGTCGCGAAAACCTTCCCGGACTTCTTCGATCGCCTCGCCGCGCTCAGTTGAAGACATACCCTGAGCGGTTCGTCCTCGGCTTCATCAAATTTTTCGGCACGCCGTTATGCATCGCTGCGCTCCTTGCTGCGGTGGTTGCGGTCACTCGGGCACGCGACGGGAATTGGGAACAGGCGGCGCTGGCGTCGTCGATCGCGATCGCATGCGCAGGCGCGGGCATCGGAGCGATATGGTGGGTCCGACTTCACGCGCGCGCGGTGGATCCTTCGGAGGGACTGCGCGCGGCGAATCCGGACGCGCCGTGGATGTGGCGCGAGGACTGGGCCAGCGGCGAGGTCCGCACGTCGGCACGGCGCGACGCGAATCGACTGACAACCATCGCGATTGCGTGGTGCGTCGCGACCTTCCCGATTTTTTTCATCGCGCCACACCGCGCGATCCGAAGCGCCGATTACTTCGCACTGCCTTCCCTGATCTTCCCGCTGATTGGCGTCGTCATGCTGGTGTGGTCGATACGAATGCGGCAGCGGTTGCGCGAATACGGCGAGTCGCGATTCACGATGGCGTCGGTGCCGGGGCAGATCGGCGGTTCGCTTATCGGAGCAATTCATGTCGACAAGCCGCTGGCGGCCGGAGAAAAGGTCGCGCTGGAACTCGCGTGCATCAATCGGACGACGCGCGGATTTTGGCACAATCTGACCGTCTGGGACCGGATTTTGTGGCGTGCCGACCAAACTTCGATGAGCGATTCGACGGGATCGATTCGGGTCGCGTTCCTGATCGCAGCGGATTGCCGGCCGACCGACGATTCGGATCCACGGAGTCGAATCATATGGCGCCTCAGCGCGAAAGCACCGGGCGCGGCAGGCGGGTATCGAGCTGAATTCGAAGTGCCGGTCTTCCGAATCGGCGCTTGAATAGAGATTGCACTGGGCGGTTCCCATTCGCCGAATGTCATCCTGACCGAAGGGAGCAACGCGACCGCAGTGGAAGGATCTCGGACATCTTCGCGCGAGCGAAGCCGGTACCGGTTTCGAGTCGCTTCATCCGATTGGCATGTCGGACACTGCGATTGCTGAGACAAGGGACCGCTGCGCGGTTTCAAAACCGGAACCGGCGGCGCGCACGCGCCGCTGTCCGAGATCCTTCCTGCCGCTCGCGTTGCTCGCTTCGTCAGCATGACAAACATGGATCCACGACAACTCACGCTTCGCCAATGGCTTCGCGGATTGAGCGGTGGAAATGCTCGAGGGCGTTTTCGTAACGGCCGTACATCACTTTTCTGATCGCGCCGGATTCGAAGCCGTGCTGGATTCCCTCGCCCAGCGTGAAATCCTGGTCGACCACGCCGAGCAGCAGATCCATCGTGCGCGACCATTTTGGCGACGCCTCTGGCGCGAGGATGCTGATAGTGGCGACGCTCTCGCCCACGTGCGCGCCGTCCGGGAAGATTCGATAGATCTCGGCGTGATCGGATTGCATCACGAGGATCGTGTTGGGAAACAGGTTCATCAGGATGGTGGTGTGAGAAATCAGGTCCCACTTCTCTTCGGGAAGATCGCGCAGCTTCTCGATCGATTTGCGCACGCCTATGTAGCGGGTGTTGCGGCCGAACGCGTCGAACATCGCGAGATTCTTCACGAACAGCGGGCCGACATTTTGCGCGTGCAGCACCTTGATGTGGTACGCCTCCCAAAATGTGTCGCTGACCAGCTTCCAGTTCATCCGGCGGCGGACCACGCGCGTCTCCTGATGCGTCAACTTGCCGATGCCGTACGATTCGATGTCTTCGCCGAGCCCTGAGAGCATCGCGTCAATGTCGATCGGATCGCCCGGCGTGGGAGTCACGAAGATGAGTCCGTACTTCTCGGCGACCGGGAGCGCGACGAGACCGGTCGCGGCGCGATCGAGTCCTTCGAATCCGTAGTCGTCAGGAATAGCGACGAGGCGCCCGTCGGTGTCGTAGCTCCACGCGTGATAGGGGCATGAAAACAGCTTCGCGGTGTTACCGCATCCGGCGACGAGCTTAGCGCCACGATGGCGGCAGATGTTGACGAAGGCGCGCAGTTCGCCGGCGGTGTTTCGCACGACAAGGATCGGAACGGCGAGATCTTCAGCGAGGTAGTCGCCGGGATTGGGAATCTGCGAGCTGAAGCCGGCGACGATCGGATGATGCCGAAAGAGCACATCGCGTTCGCGAGCCGCGCGCTGAGCCGACGTGTATGCGGAGGTGTCGTTGCGGGTGAATCGCTCAGCCATCGGCGGCGTGCCGCGATCGATGGCATCGAAGATCTGGTGGATCACGCCGACTTGGGTTGAGTGCTTCATAGCTGGCGATTAATACCACCGGTTGGCACTGGTTCAGTTTGATTTGAGAGCATGATGTCGTGCTGCGTGGAGTGCCGTGCGTCGTTTCCGAATCTACCACAATCGGTAGGATAGCCAAGGAATGCTGGCAACCGTCGCAGCGGCGAAAGCATCAGCGAATGCCTCTGGCAAATGACCAACAAATCGAATGAGAAACAATCTGATAACGTAGAATATGGCACTTAGGACAGCGCAAATTGCCAGCCAAATCGCTAACCAAATCGCAAGAAGGAACATTCCTAAACCTGTACCCTCTTTATGCGACATCGTTTACTCTCCTTCTCTTTGGTGCCATACTTAGAGAATGCAGAAGCGCTCTCGCATGCCCCGCGATACTAACCAATTGGCGCACAAAGTTCTACAGATCGCCATCGGCGAAGATGTAGAGGCAAAGAAGCCCGACGATGGCAAAGACCCTGCCGCTGTCGCGCTTGGGCGCAAGGGCGGTCTGAAAGGTGGGAAGGCGCGATGGAAGGGCGTATCCAAGAAAAAACGCACCGAGATAGCGCAAAGGGCCGCGCGTGCTCGTTGGTCTAGGGCCAAGTGACCGATCTATAGAGGTCGGAATGTTCTCGTAGTTCGTGCGCAAAAGTTGAATTCGGCAGTTTGATCAACACCACCTGCAATCCTGCCTTGCGCGCATATTTCATCGCTGGTACGCAGTCGGTGTCTTGAGTAATCAAAACGATCCGGTCCACGCTATGCGCATCTGAATATAAGGCGATGTCTAGGCCGATTCGCATGTCCACGCCTTTCTGTTCGAAGTCTGGAGCAAAGTCAGCGTCCGTGGTCCCCGTAGCGGATATTGGAGTCGCTTTGGGTTTATAACCTCGGAACTTCAACGTTCCCTTTCTAACTGCGAAAAGGTCTCTCCGAGATAGTTCACGTAGCCAGGCATCCGATCCGGTGAACGCATGCGGCAAACCTGAGACTGGTAGCTTGACCGTGCCATTGTAGGGAGCGCAGTCATAGTAAAGTATCCTTAGAATTTCCTCATCGTGTTTAGCGCATTTAAGAGCCACTTTTTCTATAAAATTTGGGTCGTAATGTTTCCCAGCGGTCCTCGCTAATACGCGAAGATTACCCCCATCGATCAATATCGCGATTTTCATTTTTAGCCCCGACGGGAATCGCCAAAAAAAGAGCCTCTAACCCCGAAGGGCCAGAGGCTCTATATACATGCCCGCCTACGGGCGTAGCGGATCAAGTTCCTAGAGCAATCTTGAACATCGACCTGCCTGTTGTCAAGTAGAATTTCTAACATTGCCACCTTCGCGATATTACAATGCCGAATGCTACCGTATGCGCAATGAGTCCTATTGCCGCCCATTGGAGAAATCGATATGTTGCATTTATGGCAATTGACATACGTGCCCAGATCGAGCAGAAGCTCATGGCGTTCTCCGCCGAGAGATATCGACTTCAACATCGACTCACAATCGTTATGGAGATCGAAAAAGAGTTGCGCGCCCTGTTGGCCCAACAAGAGGAATTGAAACCTGCGCCCGTCGAAATTGTCCGGCAACCTAAGATTGGCAGTACCGCTGAGGATGGAACCAATGCGCCTGCCGTGTTGGCGATCCAGCGTCTATTGCAAGAGTCGCCGAAAACTAAAGAACAGCTCGCGGAGTATTTGCAACGAGATAAATTTGGTTTTGACGATAAGTCTCCGGCGAGGGTTGTGCACCTGACGCTCGTCAATATGAAACGGCGAGGACTCGTGGAACAAACTCCAACCGGACAATGGAGGCTACATAAACAAGCCGCCTGACGTTTGCACCGCCAGGCGGCCCGAAAGAAAATCGGGCTCCCGTAGCTCAACCGGATCAGAGCAAGGGATTACTAATCCCTAGGTTATGGGTTCGAGTCCCGTCGGGAGCATCAAACCTTAAACTTGAGCCAACAAGGCCGACGCTTGCCTTTATAGCACGGGTCTCTGTGCTCTGCAAAAGCGGTCTTGCAATAGCGGTTTCGCATTTGGTTCAGTCTGCTTGACACTACTAGACCGCTCTTGTATATTGTTCAGTATGAACAGAACAAGAATTGAACAGCGCGCGCAGATCGTTTCGCTTCTGGTTGAAGGGAACGGCATAAACGCGATCACGCGTATCACTGGCGTCGCGAAGAATACGGTCCTCAAGCTGCTCGGCGATCTAGGCGAAGCATGCGAGGCGTATCACGATCAGTATGTTCGCGGCCTTACGTCGCAGCGCATTCAGGCCGATGAAATCTGGTCGTTCTGCTACGCGAAAAAAAAGAACGTACCGGCAGAGCGTCAGGGTCAATTCGGATTCGGCGACGTTTGGACTTGGACTGCAATCGACGCCGATTCAAAGCTGATGGTGTCGTGGCTGGTCGGGAAGCGCGAAGCGCAAGACGCCTACGCATTCATGCAGGACGTTGCCTCGCGCGTTGCCAATCCGATCCAGCTAACGACCGATGGATTTCATTGCTACCTGAACGCCGTGGACGCAGCGTTCCCGCACCACATCGACTACGCGATGCTGGTCAAAATGTACGGAACCGATCCCATGGGCGAGAAGCGGTATAGTCCGGCGATTTGCCTGAGCGCGGAGCGTAAGATTGTTCGCGGCAATCCGGACCGCGATCACATCAACACTTCATACGTTGAAAAGCACAACCAGACGATGCGCCAGAACATGAGGCGGTATACGAGACTCACGGCAGGTCATTCAAAGAAGTTGGACAATCACCGCTTCGCGACCGCGCTCCATTTCGTCCATTACAACTTCGCGCGCGTCTGCTCGACTGTTAAGATGACGCCAGCGATGGCAGCAGGCATTGCGGATCACCGATGGACTACCGAAGAATTGGTTTCGCTTTCAAACTGAACCAGTGCCCACCGGTTGTGGTTCTGTGTAGTGTAGAACACCAAGGGTAGTTTCGTTCCGTCAAATTTTGCTTTCGCGGAGCCTTGTGAGTGCGGAGGGACCGACCGAGTTCGACAAGTGTGGGACATCCGGAGGGTTGGTCCATGCTGTATGCGTAGCACGTCGGGCGCGCCGGCGTCAGGCGGAGAAGTTCATGCTTGAACTTTTGTGACCGAGTGGCGCTCGAGGCTAGGAACCTAACCCCTAACCCCTTCCCGCGCGGGAAGGGGGACCGGATAGGAGAGGTGTCATCCTGAGCGAAGCGGGCATCGCGAGCGTAGAGAACGGGCCTCCGGACGGCGGCGCGTAAGCGCCGCCGGTTCCGGTTTTGAGATCGCTGCGCGATCCTTTTGCTGCTGCGGTGACAGTGGGCGTTGTACATGTTGGATGCAGCGACTGGGAACCGGTACCGGCTTCGCTGGCGCGAAGCTGTCCGAGGTCCTTCCGCTGCGCTCGCGTTGCTCGCTTCGGTCAGGATGACAACCTTTGCGCTCGCGTCGCGCTGCTTGATTCGGTGGATGACAGAGTGCGCGCGGCGCGCGCGGAACCTAACCCCTACCCTCGAGGGAAGGGGAACCGGATTTAGGTTTTAAGTTTAGCGGGTGGCGGTTTTCAGGGCGGCGGCTTCTACTCGGGCCAGGGCCAGCTTCAGGGCGTCCTGGGCTGCGGCGTAGTTGGGATCGTAGAAGCTCATATTTGAAAATTTTTCGTCCGCTTGTCGGACTTCGGCAGATGCGGCTGCGGCGTCCACCGTTTCCGGGGATTCGGCGCTGCTTGCCAACACTGTCATTACGCCGTTCTTCACTTCGGCCAGGCCGCCCGATACTACCCAATGCATCGCGGTGCCGTCGGGCATGCGCGCTTCGAGTACTCCCGGCACGAGTGAGGTTATGAAGTTGATGTGATCGGCTAGCACGCCGAATTCGCCGAGCGGACCTATCGCCGACACTTCTTCAGCGTCGCCTTCGAAGACGATGCCTGTGGGTGTGACCAGTCTGAATGGGAACGCCGGCGCCATCGAGGATTACGCGGCCTCGCGAGCGAGGCGTTCGGCTTTTTCGCGCGCGTCCTCGATGGTGCCGACCAGGTAGAACGCCTGCTCGGGCAGATCGTCGCATTTGCCGTCGAGGATTTCGGCGAAGCCGCGCACGGTGTCCTTGCGCGTGACGTACTTGCCCGGCTGATTGGTGAACGGCTCCGCGACGAACATTGCCTGTGACAGGAAGCGCTCGACGCGGCGCGCGCGCGAGACGGTAATCTTGTCGTCGGCCGACAGTTCTTCCATCCCGAGGATCGCGATGATGTCCTGCAGGTCCTTGTAGCGCTGCAGGATTGCCTGCACCCGGCGTGCGACATCGTAATGCTCCTCACCGACGACTTGCGGATCGAGAATTCGCGAGGTGGAGCCGAGCGGATCGACGGCGGGGAAAATCGCTTTTTCGAAAACCTTGCGATCGAGGGTACAGACGGCGTCCAGGTGGGTGAAGGTGGTCGCGGGAGCGGGGTCGGTAAGATCGTCGGCGGGCACGTAGATGGCCTGGACCGAGGTGATCGCGCCCTTCTTGGTGGTGGTGATGCGCTCCTCGAGCTCGCCCATGTCGGTGCCGAGGGTAGGCTGGTAGCCGACGGCGCTGGGCATGCGTCCGAGCAGCGCGGAAACTTCTGAGTTGGCCTGCACGAAACGGAAAATGTTGTCGATGAAAAAGATGACGTCCTTGCCTTCCACGTCGCGGAAATATTCGGCGACGGTCACTCCGGTCAGTGCGACGCGGGCGCGCGCGCCGGGCGACTCGTTCATCTGGCCGTAGACCAGCGCGGTTTTGGAGATGACGCCCGACTCGGTGAGCTCGCGATAGAGGTCGTTGCCCTCGCGCGAGCGCTCGCCGACGCCGGCGAACACCGACACGCCGCCGTGTTGCTTGGCGACGTTGTTGATCAGCTCGAGAATCGTGACGGTCTTGCCGACGCCGGCGCCGCCGAACAGGCCGACCTTTCCGCCGCGCGCAAACGGACAAATCAAATCGAGAACCTTGATGCCGGTCTCGAGGATTTCCGCCTCGGGGGCCTGGTCGGCGAACGGAGGCGCGTCGCGATGTATCGGCATTGTCGAGATGCCCTGGATGGGGCCGCGCTCATCGATCGCATTGCCGGTCACGTTCATGATGCGGCCGAGCGTGCCCGGGCCGACGGGCACCGAGATCGGCGCGCCGGTGTTGGCGGCTTCCATCCCGCGCACGAGGCCGTCGGTCGAGTCCATCGCGATGCATCGGACGGTGTTTTCGCCGAGATGCTGCTGCACTTCGAGCACGAGGTTGCCGGCCTCGTCGCTAATCGACGGATTGCTGACCCGCAGCGCGGAGAAAATCGGCGGCAGCGTGCCGGCGCCGAACTCGACGTCGACGACGTTGCCGAGCACCTGGTTGATACGTCCTGGAGCGATTTGAGTACTCATAAAGGGTGATTACCTATAAGGGGGACCGGATAAGAAAAAGACTCAGAATCTTGAATCGCGCGCGAGGCGCGCGCTGAATTTGGACCCTTACCTTCGATCCTCTCCCTTCCAGGGAGAGGAGACGGAAACGCCTTGCTCATTTTACCGCAGTGCCTCGGCGCCGCCGACTATGTCCATCAGCTCGCGCGTGATCTGGGCCTGGCGGGCGCGGTTCATCGCGAGCGTGAGCGAGGAGATCATGTCGTTGGCATTGTTGGTCGCGGCGTCCATCGCGGTCATCCGCGCTCCCTGCTCGCTGGCCTCGGACTCGAGCAGCGCGTGATAAACACTCGCCTCGAGATATCCGCGCAGGACGACGGGCACGAGCTCCTCGCGCGACGGCTCGACCAGGTAGTCGATTTTGGGGGCGTCGGATTTCGAGACGGTAGCCTCGACCTCGGCGCCCGGCTTGATGCCCGCGTCGCCCGGAGGCTTGACCGGCAGCAGACGCTCGTAAACCGGCTTCTGCACGACGGCGGACTGGAAATGAGTATAGACGATGCCGGCCTCGTCGATGGCGCCGGAGCTGTAGTCGGCCAGCATCTTGGCGGCGATATCGCGCGCGAGTGCGATCGTGGCCAAGCGCGGAAAATTATCGACTCGCGAGAGCGCGACCGGAACGCCGGTGCGCTTGAAATGATCGACGGCTTTCTTGCCGACCGCGAACAGCTCGATGTCGAGTCCGCTGCCGCGGATTTCGCGCTGCGTCGTCTCGGCCGCGCGGAACAGGTACGAGTTGTAGCCGCCGGCCAGTCCGCGATCGGACGCGACCACCACCAGCAGCGATCTCTTTTGCGCGCCCTCGACCGGGCCGACCGAGATTCCTTCCGAGGTGAGCAGCGAATCGGCGACGCGGGCGAGCGCCTCGCTGTAGGGCAATGCGTTAACGAGTGCTTCCTGCGCGCGCCGCAGCCGCGCGGCCGAAACCAGTTTCAGCGCGCGCGTGATCTGCTGCGTCGATTTGGCCGACGCGATCCGGCGCCGGATTGCCTTGAGTGATGCCATCGTCGAGCGCTATCGCGACTATGCCGCCGTTGCCGGCGCGGCCGCTTTGTTCTCGGCCAGGGACAATTGTTCGTAAGCGTCGAGCGCGGCCTTGAGCTTTTTTGTCAGATCGTCGGAAATCGCTTTTTGATCCCGGATTTCGGCGAGCAGATCGGCGTGGCGCGCGTCGAAGTTGGCGTAGAGTCCCAGCTCGAACGGCCGAATCTGCTCGACCGCGAGTTTGTCGAAGTAGCCCTCGCGCGCGGCGAACATGATCAGAACCTCTTTCTCGACCGGCAGCGGGCTGTACTGATTCTGCTTGAGCATCTCGGTCAACCTGACGCCGCGCGCGAGCAGGCGCTGCGACGATGCGTCGAGGTCGGAGCCGAATTGCGCGAACGCCGCCATCTCGCGGTACTGCGCCAGGTCGAGCTTGAGCGAGCCTGCGACCTGCTTGATAGCCTTGATCGCGGCCGAGAATCCCACGCGCGAAACCGACAGGCCGACGTTCACGGCGGGGCGCACGTTCGAATTGAAGAGATCCTTGTCGAGAATTATCTGGCCGTCGGTGATCGAGATAACGTTGGTCGGAATGTACGCGGAGACGTCGCCTTCCTGCGTCTCAATCACGGGCAGCGCGGTAAGTGAGCCGCCGCCCATCTCGTCGCTCATCTTGGCGGCGCGCTCGAGCAGGCGCGAATGCAAATAGAAGACGTCGCCGGGATAAGCCTCGCGGCCGGGCGGACGGCGCAGCAGCAACGACAACTGTCGATAGGCTTGCGCGTGCTTGCTGAGATCGTCGTACACCAGCAACGCATGCTTACCGCTGTCGCGAAAATATTCACCCATCGTGCAGCCGCTGTAAGGAGCGATGAACTGCAGCGGGGCGGCTTCCGAAGCGGTCGCGGAGATGACGGTGGTGAACTCCATCGCGCCGGCGCTGGTCAGCTTCTCGACGACTTGCGCGACGGTCGAACGCTTCTGGCCGATCGCGACGTAGAAGCAATGAACGTTCTGTCCGCGCTGATTGATGATCGTGTCGATGGCGATTGCGGTCTTGCCGGTCTGACGGTCGCCGATGATCAGCTCGCGCTGTCCGCGTCCGATAACCAGCATCGTGTCGATCGCCTTGATGCCTGTCTGCAGCGGCTCCTTGACGGGCTGGCGACGGATGATACCGGGCGCCTTGATTTCAATGCGGCGAGTCTCAGTCGATCTGATCGGCCCCTTGTCGTCGATAGGCTGACCAAGGGCGTTGACGACGCGGCCGAGCAGGCCCTCGCCGACGGGAACCTCGGCGATTCTGCCGGTGCGCTTGACCTCGTCGCCTTCCTGGATGGCCTGCGGATCGCCGAACAGCACGGCGCCGACGTTGTCCTCTTCGAGGTTCAGCGCCATCCCATACATCTGATGGGGGAATTCGAGCAGCTCGCCGAGGGCGGCGTTCTGGAGTCCGTAGATTCGGGCGATACCGTCGCCGCATGAGAGGACGCGGCCAGTTTCGCGCACCGAGATGCTGCCCTCAAAACCCTTGATCTCGTTTTTGAGGATTTCGCTGATTTCTGATGGTCTGATTTCCGCCATATGATGTCGTTTGTTCCCGGCTAGCCTGCAAGCCGGCGCTTTGCCTCCGCGAGACGGGTTGCAAGGCTGCCGTCGTAGATTTTTCCGCCCAACTCTGCGGTCACGCCGCCGAGCAGTGCGGGATCGATTTTGACAGTTGGAATAATTTTCAGCGCCGCGATCCGCTCGAGTCCGCTAACCACTCGCGCTATCTCGGCATCCGACGGCTTAATCGCAAAGGTGAGCGTCGCGCGCTCACGGCCCATCGCCTGATCGAGCTGGTCGCGATACGACTCCGCTATCGCACCGAGCTCGCGAATGCGCCCGTGGCGCGCGACCACGACTGCGAAGGAGCGCAGCGGGAAACTGAGATTGAGACGCTCGGCAATCGTCGCCATCGCCTCTTGTCGCGATTGTTCTGAAAGCTCGGGCGACGCGAGACGCTCGATAAGTTCAGGCGACTCGACCATCGCGGCCAGACGCTCGAGCTCGACGCCCCACTTTTCCTCGTTGCCCTTGTCCGAAAGGTCGAGCAGCGCGCGAGCGTAACGCCGGGCGACGCGGGAACCTTTCATCGCTGGTCACCCGAGCCGAGCTTGTCCATGAAGCCGTCGATAAGCCGGCCCTGGTCCGTGGGCTGAAAATTGCGCCCGATCAGATCGCGCGCCAGCGTTGCGGCGGATTCGGCCAGCTGCGCGCGGACGCGACGGCGCGCCGCTTCCGCCAACGCGGAGCTGCTGAGCTCGGTGTCGCGACGGATTCGTTCGCCAGTCGATCTCGCCAGCTCCTTGACCTTGCCAACCTGGAAAGCAGTCTCCTGCTCCAGCTCGTCCGCCACCTTCTTCAGCTCAGCGGTGAGCGCAGCCATCCGCGCCGCCGCCTTGTTGGCCAGGTCCTGAGCTTCGGCGTATGCGCTCGATGCTCGCGACAGTGCGGTGCGAATCGTGACGGCGCGATCGGCGAAGAATTTCCGCAGCGGCGGGCCCGCGAAATAGATCAACACCGCCGCGAACAGAATGAAGTTGATCGCGAAGAACATCAGCAGCAGCCATGAGCCGTGCTCCGCGCCAGCGTCCTCGGCGGCGAGCGCAGCGCGAGGAAAAAAAGCGGCAGCGAGAATCGCCGCCGATGTGATCCACTTCTTCATCAGTTGTCGAATCAGTCGAGTCTAGTTGTTCTTGCCCGTCGCCGCACCACCGTTCAAGGGCCGGCCCAGCACGCGTTCGGCGAGATCGGCCGCCAGGCTATGTCCGATCTGCTCGAGTTCGCGCTCTGCCGCCTTGAGCTCCGTTTCTATTTTAGCCCGCGTCTGCTCGAGCGCCTCGCGCGCCTCAGCCTTGGCTGCTTCCATGAGTTGCGCGGCTTCCGCTTCAGCCTTGCGGCGTTCGATCTCGCGCCGCGAAATAGCCTCGTGCCGAACCGCAGCGAGCCGGGCCTCGCGTTCCTCGTCGGCGGCGCGTGCCTGCCTGATCAATTCCTCGGTGCGATCGTTCAACTCCTTGAATCTGCGCTCGCGCTCGGACAGCAGGTTCAGGAACGGGCGAAAAAATAATCGGCTGAATATAAACCAGAAAACCAGGAACGAAACAATCAGGGCAAAAAACGTCCCCCAGTTCGGTGGGATGTGCATATTACGGCGCCTCCCCGGCGGGGATTTTCGAACCTGTCTCCATCATAAGGAACCGGAGAAACGCGGACTACCCTGCGTAACCGGCCGGGGCGATTCAGGCCTGCTTCTGCCCTCCGGCGGCCTGCGGCACGCGGTCCTCCTTGGGGAATACGGTCACTTTGCGATCTTCGCGCACGCCCTCGGGTTGCATCGAGCAATGTCCCTCGAACAGCGCGCCTTCCTGCACCGAAAGCACGGGCGCTGTGATGTTCCCGCTGACTTTCGCCGAGGGGCGGATTTCGATTCGCTGAGTCGCGACGATATCGCCGCTGACCTTGCCCGCGACCGACACCGAGGCGGCGCGTATCTGCGCGGTCACGACGGCGGACTCGCCAATCGTGAGGCTGTCCTTCGCATTGATCTCGCCGTCGACCTCGCCGTCGATTCGCGCGGGACCCTCGAACGAGATCTTGCCGCTGATTTTCGATCCACGGTCAAGATAGGCGCGGCCCTCTGCGGGAGCTGGCCCGTTGGCTCGTGGAGCAACCGTGGATGTCGAGGAAGAAGTCGATACGGCAGGAGCGGACGAAGAAGACGACGCTTGCGGCGCCGAAGTGGGTTGCATTTTTGGATTCTTTTCGGGCTCTTTCGTGAACAACGCCATCGAAAAAACACTCCTCGGCGCAATCGGACATTCTCCCCGCGCCACCAGACAAGTCTGAGCTTAGGCTTGGCTAATAACCCATGCAAATGTGGGTGTCAAATTCATCCCGCATTTTCCCGCACAGCCAGCGGTAATCCGTTCCGATCGCGACAGTTGCCTCCCGCAAGCGATCGTCTAATCTGGAGCGATACCGACATCAGCAAGGAGTACCCGCCGATGGCATCGAGCAAGATTCCCGAGAAATTTCTCGACCTCCTCACCACCAAGAAACTGCTGGCGAATATCGCAACCATAATGCCGGACGGCTCGCCGCAGGTGACACCGGTCTGGTTCGACTACACCAACGGAAAAATCCGCATCAACACCGCGCGCGGCCGGGTGAAGGCGAAGAACATGAAAGTCGGATCGAAAGTAGCGCTCGCGATCGTCGATCCCGACAATGCTTATCGCTACCTCGGGATACGCGGCCCGGTGGTGGCTGAAGACGAGAAGGAAGCCGACGCGCATATCGACAGCCTCGCCAAGAAATACCTGAATCAGGACAAGTATCCGTTTCGCACGCCGGGCGAGCAGCGAGTGACATACGTGATAGAACCGGCGTCAGTGCACACGATGGGATAGCGGCGGGCGAGCCAGCGAACATCGCGAATAGTCGAGCGATGGCCCGAAAGGTCCGCTCTAAGCTTTGACTTCCAGCTATATCGTACGATATACCATCCATCATGTATTACGTTGTTACGGAGGGTCACTCATGATGGTCTGTGGAACTCGACGTTTTCAAAGACGTGGCCATTGGGGCGAATTCGGCATGATGGGGATGCGGGCGCGATTCTTCGGCCCCGGCGAAGTTCGGCTCGCGCTGCTGTCGCTAATCGCGGACGGCCCCAAGCATGGTTACGAGCTGATGCGTCAGCTCGAGGAGCGCTCCGGCGGAATCTACAGTGCGAGCGCCGGCACCGTTTATCCCACGCTGCAGCAACTGGAAGATGAGGGTCTGATTTCGTCCGACTCGAAAGAAGGCAAACGCGTTTACGCGATAACCGACGCCGGTGCCGCCGAGCTCAAGCGCGAGGATGAAACCGTTCGGCGAATCTGGTGGCGGGCGCAGCGATGGGCCGGCTGGCGCCATGCGATCGATCCGGATGCCGCCGAGATTCGCGGTCCTGCCGAGCGTCTGGTCAAGGCAGCGTTCCGCGCAGTGGCGGGCGAGACGGCATCGCAGGAGCGAATCGAGAAGGTGCGCGAAATCCTCGAGCGTGCACTTCGCGACCTCGACGGCATGCGCGGTCGGGAAGGGTAAAATCGCCTTATCAAATGTGGAACCCTTCCCGGGTTCCACACCTCCTTGGGCACGGGTGACCCCTGCACCAGTATTAGGGGGAAGGGGTATCGACGATCAGCGGATTCCCGCTGGCGGCGGCGTCTCGATCGTCTCGCCGCAGGTCGAGCCGCAATCGGGGCATACGTAGAGATATTTGTCGCCCTGGGGCAGAACGAGCAGAAGTCGCTTGCGCACCTTCACGGCGCGGTTGCACTTCGGGCACGCCAGCAATGTGGCTTCCATCCGCTCGAACGATGGCCTGCGCTGTGGCATAGGAGTCGTGGCAAAAACTTAAGTCTCGAGACGATTCCCGGCAAGGTGCCGCGTTGTATCGACGTGGCTGCGTGGCCTAAGATTTCTTTTCGTCCCATGAACGATCGCGCTGCAAATACGGCGCATCCGCGGGTTTATCTGGAGACCTATGGATGCCAGATGAATGTCGCCGATTCGCAAACGGTCAGTGCCGTTTTGCGCGGCGCTGGTTACGTCAGCGCCGATCGTGCCGACGATGCCGACGTCGTGCTGCTCAACACCTGCGCGATTCGCGAGCATGCCGAAGAGAAGGTGCTGCATCGGCTGCGCGAGCTTGCGCGTCTGAAGAATTCGCGGCCGGAGGTGAAGATCGGGCTGCTCGGATGCATGGCGCAACACAATCGCGTCGCGATCATGGAAAAGGCGGCGTTTCTCGACGTGGTCGCGGGTCCTGACAGCTACCGCCGCCTGCCTGAGATGCTTGGACGCGCCGGCTACGATCCGTCGATCGACGTGCGCCTCGATCGCGCCGAGACTTACGCCGATATAACTCCCGACTACGGCGGCGGCGTGCGCGCCTACGTGACCGCGATGCGTGGATGCGACAAGTTCTGCGCGTTCTGCGTGGTGCCGTACGTGCGCGGCCGTGAGCGCTCGATCCCGCCGTCCGATCTGGTGCGCGAGATTGGCGAACTGGCCGGGCGCGTGAAAGAAGTCGTGCTGCTGGGGCAGACCGTCAACGCTTATCGCTTTGGAGATGTCGACTTCGGCGCGCTGCTCAGGATGATCGCGTCAATCGACGGGATCGAGCGGATTCGATTCACCTCGCCGCATCCGAGCGACATGAGTGAATCGATTATCGAGGCGATGGCGACGGAGCCGAAGGTTCAGCCGCAACTGCATCTGCCAGTGCAGTCTGGATCCGACAGGATTCTAACCGCGATGGAACGCGGCTATACGGTCGCGGAATATCTCGAGCTGGTTGCGCGCGTGCGTGCGGCGATTCCCGGCATCGCGCTTTCGACGGACATTATCGTCGGCTTTCATGGCGAAGCGGACTCGGACTTCGAGGCGACGACGGCCGTCATGCGCGAAGTCGGATACGACTCCGCGTTCATGTTCAAGTATTCGGTGCGCGAACATACGCGCGCCTTCAGGCTCGGCGATTCGGTCAGCGAAGAAGAAAAGGGCCGCCGGCTGACGGCCCTGATCGCACTGCAGGAAGAAATGTCGCTCGCGCGAAACAGCGCGCTCGTCGGCCGCGAGTTTCCCGTGCTGGTCGAAGGACCGGCACGGCGCGGCGGCGGCATGATGGCGGGCAAGACACCGCAGTTCAAGACGGCAATCTTCGCGGGCATCGAAGGAGTCCGCGCTGGCGACACAGTCGACGTACGCGTCGATTCCGCCACGGGGCATTCGCTGATGTGCTCGATAGCGTGATCGGAAAATTTGACGGAGGAGAAAACTCGCATGATCAAGACCCGCGGTGTGAACCATGTTGCAATTAGGATTAGCGATGTCGCGCGTCGCGTCCGAGTTCTACGGCAAACTACTTGGTCTCCCGGTAGTGCCGTTCCCCGCGATGGATCGCGAGCGGGCGATGAAATTCCGCGAGGCGGTTGTATTGAGCAAGGGCGTATCCGCACCCACCCGCGGGATTTGGTTCGCGGCGGGCCACACTCAGCTTCATCTGATTGCTTCTCCCGGACATACCGAACGCACCGGAAGCCCCTTCGGACCGCATCTGGCGCTGGCAGTGGAAGACTTCGATGAGACCAGGCGAACGCTTCAGGAAGCAGGCGTCGAATTCCTTGAGGCGCCGGTGCAGCAGGGCAGGGGACGGCAGATGTGGATATCGGATCCTGATGGCAACACGGTGGAACTCATGACCGAAAAGTAAGAGAGCGTCAGAACCACACGTTTCGTGTCCAACATGCGCGTCGATTCCGCCACCGGGCATCCGCTGATGTGCTCGATCGCCTGACATCGCTCATCGCGTGGAGCGAGCCGCCGGAGCTGCCGGCTAGATTCTTCGCTTCGCTCAGAATGACATAAACAACGATCGTGCGCTGGTGTTATTCTCAGCGCAACGAAGGACTCCGCGCGCGAAGAGCGCGTCCTCGATCGACCTATCCGACGGGACTATACGGGCGACGAATTAATAGGGCGTCGTATAGGTAGTCGTCTTTTGCCGCTCCACTACTGCGGGGGCGGTATCGGTCGTGGTAGTAGTGGTCGAGCTCGAGGTCACTGGAGCCGTCACGACGGGCGCTGGGACCGCAACTAGCGCTGGTGCCGGCGCAGGAACCGCTTCGACCACCGCCGGCTGAGTCTCGTCCACGGTTTTGTGGTAGGAGATGCAGCCGGTCGCGATTCCGCACGCGGCGAGGGCTGCCGGGATAATTGCCATGCGTTTGAAAGATCGCATTCTTGTATCCTCCATTGGGGTACATAACCCTGAGAACGCAAGAAGCCGGCCACCGCAGATTTGTAGAATTTCCCTTTGTAGTCAGCGCCAAAAACGCTTCCTTCGTCCGTAAATCTTTCAGGGTCACGGATGACAAGGATAACGGCGTCGCTACTCACCGCACGTACACGGGATTCGACAGGATCCACATCTTGCCGTTGCGGTAGGCTTCGATTCGGTATGCGCCTGGCGACTTCGGTGCGAACTCGAGCGTCGATGCGTTCTCGGCGGACGCCACTTCAGCGCCGTTCTGATACATCGCGATTCGATCGGCCGGCGCCGGCAGCTCGGTCTTGAGCGCGAGTCCGGGAGCCAGCCGCACTTCATCACCCATCATCGTTGTTGTATCTCCCACGCGCGCGAAGAACGCGAACGCGCCAACGTAGCCGAGATAGTCGAAGCTCGCGTACGAATGCCCGAGGCGGAGCGCCTCGAGAATCGGCGCCGTGTCGCGCTCGCGCGCCAGCAGATGCGTCGTGCAGAAAAGAAAAAGTTGCGGCAGCGTCCCGACCTTGGTGCCGAACACGTTGAGGTTGTCGGCCGCGCCCATTCCCGCGAGCATCGAGACGCGCGCGCCGGCAGTCATCCGGTCGTAGAGCGCGAGGTTCGCGTCGGGGCGGAGGTCCAGTCCCGACAGGAAGTGATCGGTGCCGAAAAAAATCGCGCGAAGGTACAGCGTGGTGGGACTCTGCGCCAGGAAGGTCGAGCGCTGGTTGTAGACCTCGATCGCGTCCGCCAGCGCGCAGTCTTCCGACGACGCGAACTTCGCGGGATCCGCCGCGATAGCGAGTCCACCTTGATCGTGAATCGCCGAAATCAAATCGTTGGGCGCGAGGTTGGGCTTTACTGGCTCATGGAGGTTCACTCCGATTATTCGGCTCCCATCGACGTCGAATGCGCCACCCGTGATGAAAAGAATGTCGTTCGAGAATCCGGCGATTCCGAAGTCGGAGTCGCCCGCCTGGACGCGATCAGCCAGAAAAATGAAATCGATTTGAGCCGTCTTGGCCAGGTCAGCGATCCCGGATTGATCCATCCCCGACGTTTTGATCGGCAGGTCGACGATTCCGCGGTAGTCGTGAAAGCCGGGAAATTCCGGCGCCGCCTGGATATACCGCGCGGGCGGAAGCTCGGTGCTCGGCAGCGGCGCACTGCATCCCGCAGCGAAAACGGTAGCAACAGCCAAGAGACAAAATTCTAAAAAAAGGAAGCGGGGCGTCATCAGAGGATCGATCGTCCCTGCGCACCGTCTACCGGGATGCTCGCGCCTGTGATCCAGCTCGCGCGCGGCGACGCGAGCATCACAACCGCGTATGCGACTTCGTCGGGACGGCCGAGGCGTCCGGCCGGCATCTCATGGCTTATGAAATCTTTCTCGAACGCCGGATTCTCGCGAAAGAGCTGCTCCCAGATTCCGCCGGGCACGAGTATCGAGCCGGGCGCGATCGTGTTGACGCGAATATTTTTCGGCGCATATTCGCGCGCGAGCATCTTGGTGAACGAATGCAGCGCCGCCTTCGATGCGTTGTAGGTCAGCGGGCCGCCCGACTCGCGCCCATAGATCGAGCCGATATTGATGATCGAACCGCCGCCGCGCTTTTCCATGTGTGGAGCACACAACCGCGCCAACCGCACCGGAGCGAACAGGTTCAGATCGAATTGCTCCTGCCAGGCAGACTCCGGAAGCTCCGCGAGCGCGCCTGGCCGCGCCGATCCCGCATTGTTGACGAGCACGTCGATACCGCCAAATTTCTGGACGGTTTCATCCACCCACTTTTCCGCGTTTCCCTGCGCGGTGATATCGCCGACAAACCCCATCGCCGGCCGCGGCACCGATCCACTCTGCGTGAGCGCGGCGACTACTTGGGTCAGCGTCTGCTGCGTTCGGGCACATATGCTCAGGTACATGCCTTCGTCGGCGAGCGCATGCGCCATCGCGCGTCCTAGCCCTTGGCTGGCGCCCGTGACCATCGCGACTTTCCCGGTCAAACCCAAATCCATGTCGAAGCTCCTTCTGTGCTCATCCGCGATTCCCGATCATTACCAGACACAGGTTGTGCGCATGAAGAGGAATTGAACGTTGGTCGATTTTATTGCGGGGCTCCTCGCCCCGCACCCTCGGCAGGGGTGACCCCTGCACCCAGTTCTAAGAGCGCAGGTTGACTCTGACCTAGGGCGGACCTAAGCTCGATAGGCTAATCACCGGACGGACGGAGGACTATGGAAATTCGGGTCGAAGGCTCTCTTGATCAAGCGATGCGAGTGCTCAAACGCAAGCTGGCCAAGGAGGGCGTTTTCAAAGAAATGAAGAAGCGGGCTTTTTACGAGAAGCCCAGCGTCCGCCGCAAGCGCAAACGTTCCGAGGCCCAGCGCCGCCGCCGCAAGGAACAGCGCCGCCGTCGCGCCTCCGCGATGTAGATCTTTTCAGTGAATCCGCTTTTGTGCGGATAGTCCGGCGAAAATTTCCTTCCCCGCCTGCTCCTGTTTTTTTCAGTGAATCAGCTTTTTGCTGATTGACTGGACGAAAATTTCATTCCTGTCGTGCGGCGCCCTTTTCGGTGAATCAGCTTTTGTGCGGATAGTACTGCGGAAATTTCCTTCCTGCCCGCGTTGCTATGCCGGCAGGGGACGCCAGGTGAAGATTACCTGGCCGCCTGCTACGTAGCAGTCCAAATCATAGTGAGGCAGGCCGCCTTCGGTTCGGTGAAGGCGGAAATTCTCGACCGCTCGATGCAACGCGTCGGGCGTCAACGCCCCATCGACACATTTGCCCTCTAGTTGCTGCGCGCGCACCTCAGCGCCCAGATGGACCGGGATGCATCTGCTACCGCAATGCTGATCGAGTGGGCCGGCGCCCACACACGAGCATCGCAGGCACAGCACAACGGGTCCGCGGTCGTCGCTCGGCGCGGCAAAGAACTCGCGCTCAAGCCGATCGAGTCCCATCGCGCATTCGCACCACGCTTCGCGCGCGCGCTCGGCGGAAAAACGCCGGATCGCCCGCGCCAGCTCGCGCATCAGCGTTTCGTTCGAGCGCGGCTCTAGTGCGACGATCGAGTCGTCCTCGATTCGCATCGAGGCGCCAAGCTGCTCGGCCAGGAAGTGACGCAGGTTAATCGGCAAACGGCTGCCGAGCTGGAGGCGCTGCGTCTCGAACGGCGTCGCCTCCGCTTGCACGGTGCGCGACGGGCGCGAAAAGGTCCGCGGGCCGCCGAATACGGACAATGATTGCAGACGTTCCAACGGCGACGGCGCGCCGTAAGCGAATCGCGATGCGTGGGCGCGTCGATGAACCAGGGGTCCGTTTCGCACAGCTCAACCTCCCAGGGCTTCGAGTTCCGGTCGGCATACCGCGGTCGAAGACGTGCGAACGCACGCGCATCGGCGCGACGGCTTACCGCCGGATACCGTCAGGGGCCGTTGGATAGATATTTCAAATTTGGAATTGGAACTGCGAGTGCTGTGTGCGAAATCGATTCGGGAAGGGCGGGAGAAGCGTTCTGTCGGTATCGCTGTTTGGTCGCGCCAATAACGCCAGGCGCGGCGCGCGGCGGCGCCGAATTCAGGGCTGCAAAATCGAAAAGCGCCAATACAAACTTGCGCCATGCGCACCGGCTCTTTTCATCAGACCATCAGCCCGCTAAGCATCCGCGATGCCCGCCCGCCTGCCCACTCCACATCTCAGTCCAAGCAGCGGCTCGATGGATATGCGCGCGTCGACCTCGGTCGTCAACTCCCCCGAATTGGCCGTTTCGATCCGCGCGACGTTTTCAGACCACCAAGAGTAACAATCACCAGAGACGGCTTCTTAACTAGCGCGCATACCGCGGACGGGCAACATTGAACGATCGATTAAGATCCGATTTGAAACTTGACAACCGCTGGCCCCCGTGCCCTTTTTCACGCGAGATCAACGCGCGGCTCCAGCCGCAAAATGAGGTGCGCTAATGAGCTTCAATCGCCTGTTCGATACACCCATCTGCCGGCGGCTCGGAATCAAGTATCCAGTGTTTCAAGCCGGGATGGGGTTTGTCGCGCATGCCGAACTTGGAGCCGCAGTCTCCAACGCCGGCGGGCTTGGATGTATCGGGTCGGGATCGATGAGCGCGCGAGAATTAAGAGAACAAATCCATCGATGCCGCGCGATGACTGCGAGGCCGTTTGCCGTCGATATTCTTTTTGCCGAAGTTAAAGCCGACCCCAACAGCGCGACCGTCGTCAGCTATGCCTCGAACGTCCGCAAGCTCATCGACGTCACCTTCGAGGAGGAAATCCCGGTCATCGTCTCCGGCCTCGGCAATCCCGCGGGCATCATCGAGCAGGCGCGCAAGGCCGGCGTCGTAGTGATGTCGCTATGCGGCAACGTGAAGCAGGCGCGGAAGCTCGAAGCGTCAGGCGTCGACGTCATTATCGCGCAGGGTCACGAGGCGGGAGGGCATACGGGACGAATCGGCACGATGACGCTGGTTCCGCAAGTCGTGGACGCGGTCCGCGTCCCGGTCCTGGCCGCCGGCGGACTCGCCGACGGTCGCGGATTGATCGCAGCGCTCGCACTCGGCGCCGAGGGCGTGTGGATGGGTAGCCGCTTCATCGCGTCGGTCGAGGCCTTCGCGCATCCCAACTACAAGAACAAGGTCGTCGAGATTGACGAGGAAGGCACCACGATCACGCGATGCCACAGTGGCAAGCCGTGCCGCCTCATCCGCAACAAGTTCACCGAGTCGTGGGTCGGGCGCGAGGCCGAAATCAAGCCGTTCCCAATCCAATCGGTCGAGTACGGATTCCCGCTGGCCGAGAAGGCGCGCTACGAGGGCAAGATCGAAGAGGGCGGGATGGCGTGCGGGCAGCGCGCGGGGCTGATCAATTCGGTGAAGCCGGCAGGAGAGATCGTCCGCGACGTGATGGAGGAAGCGCAGGCCACGCTCGACGCTCGCTTCGGTGGCGCGTCGAGGACGACACCATCGCGCTCCGCCGCGGCGTAGCAGACTGAAACTTTTCTAGTGGCCCGCTTCCGCCGGCAGGTTGCGAGTGTCGCGCTTGAGGAACAGGAACGTCGGCACCAGGATCAGCATCAGCACGCACAGGATTCGGTAGATGTCGTTGAATGACAGCATCATCGCCTGCCGCTGCACCAGCCCATAGAGCATCGCCATGCCATGCTTGTGCCCCATCGCGAATTCCTGGCCCATGTTGAGGCCACCCGGCATCTGCATATGCGGGAGCGTGAAGACCGTGATGTGCTCGACCAGGTAGCTCTGATTGACCTGCTGGCGATGTATCAGCAGCGTCGTCAGGTACGACGTGCCGATCGCGGCGCCGAGGTTGCGCGTGACTGAGTAAAGACTCGCCGCGCGCCCCATCTTGAACTTCTCCATCGAGCTCAGAGCCGCCGCCGACAAGCCGGGGAAAACCAGCCCCGTGCCGACGCCCTGGAGCACGGTGGGCCACACGATTCGGCGCACGTCGGAGGCGAGATTCAGCCCCGACATCTCCCACATCGCAAGTCCCACGAAGATAAAGCCGATGCCGACCAGCGGCCGGATGTCACCGCCGCGGCGCGCATAGGTGCCGAGGATGATCATCGAGAACATCGTGCCGAAGCCGCGCGGCGCCATCACGAGTCCAGCCTTCGACGCCGTGTAGCCCAGGGTCTCTTGCAGAAAAATGGGATTCAAAATCGCGGTGCCGTAAAGCGTGAAGGTCAGGAAAATTACCAGCGCGACCGGCAACGTGAAGTTCATGTTCTCGAGAATCGAGAGATCGACGACCGGATCCTCGGTGTGCAGCTCGTGATAGACCAGCACCGCGAGCGAAATAAGCGCTGCGGCGGTGCAGTAAACCACCCACGAGCTCTGGAACCAATCGGCGCGCTCGCCGCGATCGAGCACGATTTCGCCGAGGCCGAGCGTGACGAACAGGCACGTGATCCCGAGCAGGTCGACGCGCCCGCGCCGCAGGTTGCGCATGTACAACGGGTCGTCGACGAAGCGATACACCATGAACGCGGCCAGCGTGCCGATCGGCACGTTGATATAGAAGTTCCATCGCCAGCTCCACGCGTCGGTGATATAGCCGCCGATGGTCGGTCCCATGATCGGCGCGACCATCATCCCAATTCCCCAAACCGCCATCGCCATCGCCTGCTCGCGCGGCGGAAACGTCTCCATCAGGATTGCCTGCGACAGCGGCATCATCGCCGCTCCGGCCGCTCCCTGCATCAGGCGGAAGAACACAATCTGGTTGAGCGATTGCGCGACTCCGCACAGCGCCGACGACACGATAAACATCGTGATCGACACGACGAAGTAGCGCTTGCGCCCGAAGCGCTCGGCGATCCACCCGGTCATCGGGATCATGATTCCCGCCGCGACCAGGTACGACGTGACCACCCACGCGATCTCGTCAACGCTGGCCGAAAAACTGCCCTGCATATGCGGCAGCGAGACGTTGACGATCGAGCTGTCGAGCACCTCGAGCACGGTGCCCAGCATCACCGAGAACGCGATCACCCACTTACGCGTCGAGGAAAAGTCATGAACCTCGTGCGTAGTTTGAGTAAGCGGTTTAGGCGCAACAGCCATCGAGGGAATCCAAGCTTAAGCTACAAAGGCCGCGCCATGGATGCAAAAGACTGCGACCCTCGATGCGGTCATCGCCGTGACGCAGGAACTTGAAGCCTAAACCCCAAGGGGTTACCGGATTTTGCGGACCGAGAGCAAAGTAGTGCGTTGCGCACAACTTTGCGATTGACACTGGGTGCAGGGGTCACCCCTGCCGAAGGATGTGTGAAACCCACCGCGGGTTTCACATTTGATTGTGTGAACTACCCTTCCCCCGCGATCCCGACCGTAGTAACTCTCGCGCCATGCCTACCGCGCTGCCGCCCGGCCCGGGACTCTTCGCGACTTTCGATTTCGTCCGCAATCCGTTTCGTTTCCTCGACCAATGCGCGCGTCGCTACGGCGACTGGTTTACCGTGCGAGTCCCGGGAGTGTCGCCATTCGTCTTTACCAGCGACCCGGCCGCGGTCCGCGAAGTTTTTCTCGGCGATGCCAACGCGCTTCATGCTGGCGAGGCCAATCGCCCGCTAGGCGCCTTCATGGGTGAGCGGTCGTCGCTATTCCTCGACGGCTTGGAGCATCTGCGCCAGCGCCGGCTGCTGCTGCCGGCGTTTCATGGCGAGAGGATGGCTTCGCATGCCGCTGCGATGCGCTCGGCGGCCGATCAAGCAATCGCGTCGTGGCAGATAGGGCAGCCGTTCCCGATTCACCCGCAGATGCGCTCGATCACTTTCGAAACGATCATCCGCACAGTTTTCGGATTTGAAGACGACGCCAGCGGCGCCGATTTGCGAGCGTTACTGAAAAAATTGTTCGCGCTCTACTCGAGCAGCCTCGGCACGCTTTTTTCTCTGCCCGCGATGCGCATCGACGCCGGCCGCTGGAGTCCGTGGGGACGAGCAGTCAGGCTGACCCGCCAGATCGACGCGATCCTGTACGCGGAATTTGCGCGGCGGAGAAAGCAGGGCGTCCAGGGACGCGCGGACGTCCTCTCGATGCTGCTGCTGGCGCGCTACGAAAACGAACAACCGCTCCCGGACGAAGTAATCCGCGACGAGATGTACACGCTGATGCTCGCGGGACACGAAACCACGGCGGCCACGATGGCGTGGGTAATCAACCGCCTGCTCACGCATCCGGACGTGATGGAACGCGCACGCGCCGAAGTTTTTTCAGTGTTAAGCGGCGAGCAACTCAGTGCGACACACGTCGGGAAATTGAAGTACGTCGAGGCGGTGATCAACGAGACGATGCGCCTGGACCCTGTCATCCCAAACTTCGGCCGTACGCTAACAAGGCCGCTAACAATCGCAGGCCACGACCTACCCGCAGGCGTGACAATCGCGCCATGCATCTACCTGGTGCACCGACGCCCGGAGCTATGGCCGCAGCCCGATGAGTTCAATCCAGAAAGATTCCTGGAAGCCCGCCCAAGCCCCTACGCATTCTTCCCGTTCGGCGGAGGCGCAAGGAGATGCCTCGGCGCAGCGTTCGCAACGTACCAGATGAAAATAGTAATCGCAGAAATCCTATCGCGAGTAGAATTGAAGCCAGTGAGCGGCTACAAAGCAAAAGCGACCCGCCGCGGCATAGCATTCGCGCCGAGCGATGGCCTCCCGGTCATCGTGTCTGGCCGGACAGCATAAAGAATCGCGCAACTTCTCTTTAACCGGTTAAGGGGTTCGCTCTTACCCACGACCTACCCGTCGGAAGGTACAGTTACATCAAAAACTAAGACCGCTAGTTTGAAATGACGATCGAGATCGTCTTTCCTGTGAAACACGAATCGATATTCGGTCGAACGTGGGGACTTTTCCTCTCTTTCGAAATTGGGGTGCTGCATTGCAGTCTCTCGAACAGTCGCGAGCACCTTGGAAAAGTCTTTGTTTTTGTTGAACACAATGATCGCGGTTTTTGTGTCACGCCAGGCTATATAGCCAAGCAACTGATCGATCGCCTCAGAAAAGGCCTGCGCTCCGTGCCAGAACTTGCATTCTGCGATAAAAGCATGGCCGCTGTTACCCCCCGTCCTCCGCTTGAATAAGAATGTCCGTCTTGCCACGAAAATTGAAGGTCTCTCCTGTTGCTCGTCGCTCATACTGCGCGTTGAGTTGCACCCGGAACAGCGTGCGCAGCGTTTCTTCATCCAACAGCGACAAAACCTCTGGGCTACACTCAATTACACGTGCCATCGACGAAACGATTTCCAGAATATTTTCATATTCAGCTTCCGCCAATGTCGGTTCCGGGTTGAACCTTTTATCCGAAGGCTGTGGCTTTTTAATCGTTACTTTCTTTCTCACCATTGGAACGGTGTATGTTTTTGGAGCGTCAGCACGTCGCGCTATCGGAATCTCGAGTGCAGCAATCTGATCCCGTGCTTTCAAAAGGCGGTCCTTCCGCGCGTCAATATAGCCACGAGCTTTTTTCCTTAAGGAATCATTGAACCGTTCAACGTCCTGATTGACGTTGCTAGCCCAGAATTCAAGGTTATTCAGATCCCTTTCGATTGACGCCTTAAGTATCTTTGGGTCTTCGTGTGGAAGCAGTCTATAGGAAAATCTAAGAAGCTTCCTTCATCGTCACGTCTTTTTTCAGGCGACGGACTCTACCTCATTTCGGCGGAGTTTTCGGGGTGCAGGCCAATTGCCTTCGGCGTCGGTCATTCGAACAGGCTGGTTTTCGCCACGGTCTCGCGAGCCACCCGAAAGTGCCATGAATGGCTGGAAGGTCTGCACAAGTGGCAGGTCGAACTTATCGTTCAGCTCCTCGTTTGCCGCGTTTGAGAGAATGCCTTTCGATTTGAGGCGACCGCCGAGAGCACTCGGAAGCACGTGGGCTTTTGAGTTATTTTCGGGCGTCAGTTTCTCGCCAGTCAGGATGCAATGACGCTCCAAAGCTCTGTCTCTCCTGTCAGGAGTATCCCGTTCCATGAACCGTCTCCATAGTGAGGGCCGTACTGTTTTCGCCGATTAAACGATTCCTCGTTGAACCAGGGACAGAATGACGGCGTCAAAACTGCGATTACGTCAGGCGCGACTTTCCTCGTCCGCAAATGAAATTTTCACGACCAAACTTCGCTGGCCGTGAGCAGCGCGACGTTCTGCCGGGAAGTCTCAGTTCAAAACGAATTTGGAATTATGTCATCGATACTTTACCAAGTTAAGCGACTGCGATCATTCGGCTGGCGAATGGAGTGGACGGTTGAAGGCCTCGCACCGGCAATGTCCGCGTCGCGATTGTGAATCGCGGTCTGACCCTTTGACTCATTCTTCGAACCTAACGTATGTTAGGCAATAGTCGCCGTCCCTTAAGGGCGGCGCAACGTTCGCAATCAGGTGACCATCCATGCTTCATGAGTCTCGATTGAACTTTTCTACCGACGAAATTCTTGCCAACGTTCCCACGCGCGAGCCGCTGATCGTCAAGGGCGTTAAGTGCCATGGCGGCTTTGATGCGGACGGGAACTACCGGTCGCCGCGGACTGCTTTTCGCGTGCCTGCTATCAAGGCCTGGCAGGAGCAGCATGTTGCGACTTCGGGGACTGCACTGTTCGAGGTTCCGGCTGATACCGTCTCGCCGCAGGTGCCCAACGTTGCGCAGGTGAAATTCCTGCTGCGCGCGGGCGTGCGCGAGCCGATGGTGCGATGGCTTTCTGAAATCGCGATCGTCGAGGGCTTCGGCGCGATGATTCGCGAGCTGCCGGTGCCTCCACTCAAAACTTTCATCCGCGAGGACACCGCCGGCACCGCGCTGGCGCATCTCGCAAGCGGCCTGTTCGAAGCGCACGCGCGCGACGAAGCGGGATGGTCCGAGGAGGGCGGCCATCGTCAGATGTGGGACGCGGCTCGCGATGCGGCGCTCTCGAATCCCGCCATCTCGCCCGAAATTTACACCGCTATCATCGCGCGCCGTGGCGGCCAGCCTGCCGCGATGTTCCCCGAGCTTGGCGAGCCGGTCGAGCGATTGATTCGCTTCATGGCCAACGTGCTCGCGATCGAAGTTTTCGCCGCATCGACGTTTGCGTGGGCCGAGGAAATCCTGTCCGATCCCGAAGTTTCCGACGCGCCGGACGACGCCGCCAACCTGGTGCGCTACATCCGCTCCGACGAATCGCCGCACGTCGAGTACCTTCGCACGGCGCTCTCCGAAATCCAGGCGCGCACGCTGCTCACGCTCGACGGCAAGCCCATCCCGGGGCGCAAGGTCGTGGACGATTTGGCCGAGCGCGGGATTCGCACGATGCTGCGGCAGCGCCTGAACGAGCGCCCGGTGATGGTGCGTGATTTGATCCGCAAGACCGCCAACGTCAAGGACCTCGACGCGTTGATGCGCGAGTTCGACGCGCTCGGCACGCCATGGACGCCGCCCGCGCGCTACGCGGACCTCGCTCCAGAGGCAGGCGCCGGCGCCCCGGTCGGCTACTGAAGCTTAGGTTCCTTCCTGGCCTCTCTCTGTCAGGGAGAGGCCGACGTTCGTCTTCGAGCGTCGGGTGAGGGTCCAAATTCCAGGTTCTCGCATCGCCCCCGATCCCGCAGACTGGTAGCGGTTAAAAGTTCGCTGGAACGCAGGAAGCTGCGCAAAGGCCATCTCTATAAGTGGACCCTCACCCGACGCGTGCGGACACGCGTCGGCCTCTCCCTGATAGAGAGAGGCCATTGCCTGGAACCCATCTAACTCGCCCCAATCGAACTAGCGCTCGCGAGCATGGTAAGGTTTTTCTGTTCTCGTTGGCTCGCATTCCGGGTCCGGACTAATTGCGATGCGTCCCCGCCGTAAGACTTCGATTCGATCAGACGGCTTGCGCCTTTCAGTCGCAGGCGTGCTGGCGATCGCGCTGGCAACCACGATCGTGCCGGCCTTTGCGCAGAGTCCGAAGCCGACGACGATCTCGCAAACCGCGTCGGCTGCTCCGTCCGCCGCTGTAACCGGAGCCCCGCAGCCAGCGACCTCGACGAGTCCCGCCTCGCTCAACATATCGCCGGCACCGACGACTCCCGACGCGCACACCGTCATTTCGTACCTGAGCGACGTGATCAACTGGTACGGGCATCTCGGGGTCGAAGCGCAGCTGGTGCAGAATCCCGACGAAGCGCTTTTTTTCGCTGACGATCGCCAGGTAGCCGGCGAAGTGCTGCGGCTGGCGTTCGAGTATGCCCGGGCGCAAGCGGCGTTTATCGCCAAGGTCAACCCCGCCTCGGCCGGGATCGGCACTGCAGGCTCGGTGTCTGGCGCCGCCGGGCTGGGCAACATCACACAGATTTTGGCGACGCTCGACGCCGCCGCCAATGTGCTGCGCGCTCGTCTCAAGGATTTACAGGCGCAGCTCGCGAAAGCGCCGGCGCGCCAGCGCGCGCTGATTGCATCTGAAATTCAGGACACGCAAAGCCAGCTCGATCTCAACCAAGCGCGCGCCGATGCGCTCAAGGCGCTGGCGCAGTTCGAAAGCGGCAGCGCGTCGCCCGATCAGAACGGCGCGCTAGCCGCTCAAATCGACGAGCTCGAACATTCGATCGCCGATACTAACGCCAAACATACAGCCGCCCCCCCAGTCGAAACCGCCTTAATCCCGAGGGCCGAGCCGACCGGAATTCTCAGCGTTACTACCGATCTGTTCGCGCTCAGCAACAAGCTCGACGCGCTCGACGAGAACAGCGCGCTGGCGAAAGCGCTGGCCGCGCGCGCCGCTGCCGTCCGCAAGTCGATCATAGCGGTGATCGCCGGCCTCGACGCCAGCGGCAACGCACTTGCGCAGGGCGCCAGCGCAGCCGACGTCGCGACGCTGACGGACCGCAAGAAGGCGTTCGAGCTCCTGCTCGAAAAGCACAAGCTCGCGAGCGCCGCCGCGCTGCCGCTCAGCAAGCAAATCGTGCTGCTCAGCATCTACACCAACAACGTGGCGCGCTGGCACGCGTCGGTCGAGCAGCGCTGGAACAAGGAATTCCGCAGCCTCGTCATCCGCTTGATCATACTGGGCGCGTCATTGGTGCTGATTTTCCTCGGCTCGCTGGTGTGGCGATGGCTCACCGATCGCTACGTGACCGATATTCGCCGCCGCGGACAGGTAATGGCGGCGCGGCGCCTGGTGCTCGGGCTGATGATCCTGATCGTCCTGCTGGTCAATTTTTCCGACGAGATCGGATCGGCTGCGACCGTGGTGGGATTCGCCGCCGCCGGTATCGCCGTCGCGCTGCAAAACGTGATCCTGTCGATCGCGGGCTACTTTTTTCTGATCGGACGATTCGGAATCAAGGCCGGCGACCGCGTGCAAATCGGCGGCGTGACTGGCGACGTGATCGATATCGGGCTGGTGAAACTCTCGCTGATGGAACTCGGCGGCACCGGGACGCATCGCGAGCCCACCGGGCGCGTCGCGGTTTTCTCCAACGCGATCGTGTTTCAACCGTCGGGCAATTTCTTCAAGCAGGCGCCCGGCACCAGCTTCGTGTGGAACGAGGTGCGGCTTACACTCGCCCCCGACGTTGACTACCGGCTGGCCGAGAAGCGGCTGCTCGACGCCGTCGACGAAGTGTTCGCCCGCTATCGCGACCGTGTGATGCGCGACTATCGGCATCTCGAGCGCGACCTCAACATCATGCTCGAGACGCCCAAGCCGCAGAGCCGCCTGCATCTGAGCCAGTCCGGCCTAGAAATCGTCATCCGCTATCCCGCCGAGACCTACAGCGCGCCGCAAATCACCGACGAAATTTCGCGCCGCGTGCTCGACGCGATTAACCGCGAGCCCAGCTTGCGCCTGGCGTCGCAGGGCACCGCGAACATCGAATCGCAAGTGCCACCGCCTGCTGCCGCCGAAAGTGAAAGCGAAAAAGCAGCCGATCTGGACGCCGACGGAAAATCCGCCGACCCCGCGCCCGAAGACGCCAGCGCCGGTGCAAAGACCGGCACTACGTCACCAAACAAATAAATTCTGGAAATCGGCGCGCCGCGAGTGCGATCCTACGCCGCAGGAGTTCCCGCAATGCTGTCGACGATGTCGGCCAGCTCGGGAATCCGGTAGCGCTCGCCGTTGTAGGCCTTGTACATCAGGACGACCCAGAACACGGCAAGTGCAATGTCGATCAGTGTCAGAATGAAGTTGAGGATCGCCCCCAACCCATGCGGCAGGACGGAGATAAATACTCCGAAGACCACGGCGATCGCGAACCACGCAACCGAGAAGCCGATCGACTGCCGCGCGTGAAAGCGGATGAACTCGTCCTGGTTGTACGGCTCGAGATAAAGAAAAATTATGCCGGTGACGAAGCCCAGCAGGTATGTCAGCGCCGCAATCACGTTGGCTTGCGGCCTTCGGCTTTCACCGTTCATCGCAAATCCTCCTGCTCATCTCGAGCGACGATCCTGGAACCGATTTCGCCCAAGCGCAAGGACTGGGCCACTAACTTGTAGTCGAACGTATCACGGGATCGCAATGCGCTCCGATGCAGCGCGCGCACTGCGCCGGTCTGCCGATCTCGCGAGCCAGCTTTTACTGCGCGCGATTTTTGCGCGCAGCTTCGAGACGATCCATCGCCGCCGTCGCATTGCGCGACGTCTCGACAACTTCCAGCTGTGCGCGGACGCGGCTGGCGAGCTGACGCCTGAATACCGGCTTGGCGAGGAAGTCGCTGACCCCCAGGCGCATCCCCTCGGCCCGGGCATCGAGGTCGTCGCGCGCGGTAATCATGATTACTGGGATTTCAGCGGTCTCCGGATTGTCCCGAAGCGCCTTTACAACCTCGAAGCCGTCCATACCGGGCATCATCAGGTCGAGCAGAATCACGTCAACTTCGTTTTCATGAACCAGTTTGAGACACTGTTCCCCGGAGTTGGCCTCTATCGGGACAAAGCCTTCACGCTGCAAATGGCGGGCAAGGATTGCGACGGTGTCCTGATCGTCATCGACCACCATTATCTGCGGCGATCTGATTGCTTCATCCATACAAATCCTTGATAGCCTAGCTTTCCTCGCAGTCGTCCAAAGAGGCTGGAGCTATCACGCCGCAGCGCCTCAGCTTCGCGGAAAATGTCGTCCGCTTGAGTCCGAGCAACCGCGCCGCCGCCTGTTTGTTTCCCCCGGTTTGTTTCAGCGCATCGTTTATCAATCTACCTTCCAATTCCCGTACCAAGTTGTTCAGGTTCAGACCGCCTTCACTCATCTTCACTTTGATCGGAGGCGTCGCGGGCCGCACGCCCGCGACCAGGTTCTCCGGCAGAATCGTCGTGTCGATAATCGAGCCCTCGCACAGAATTGCCAGCCGCTCGACCATATTCTCGAGCTCCCGCACATTGCCCGGCCAATCGTACGACCATAGCGCCACCATCGCCTCGCGGCTGATCGCGAGTTCACGGCCGGGAGTGCGATCGCGGATGCGCCCGAGAAAGTGCTCGGTGAGCAGGGGGATATCGGACCGCCGCTCGCGCACCGGCGCGACCACGATCGGCACTACCTGCAAGCGATAGAAGAGATCCTCGCGAAACTTGCCCTTGGCCACCGCCTCGCCCAGATCGACGTTGCTCGCCGCGATCACTCGCACATTGACCCGCGTCCCCCGGTCCGCTCCCACCGGCCGCACGACGCCGTCCTCGAGCACTCGCAACAGCTTCGCCTGCAGCCCGATCGGCATCTCGCCGATCTCGTCCAGGAAGATCGTGCCGCGATCGGCCGTCGTCAGCAGCCCGTGACGCGTTCCCGCGGCGCCCGTGAATGCGCCCCGCTCATGCCCGAACATCTCGGACTCGAGCAGGTCGTTAGGAATCGCCGCGCAGTTCACCGGCACGAACGGCTGGATGCATCGCGACGACAGCGTATGTATCGCCTGCGCGACCACTTCCTTGCCGGTGCCGCTCTCGCCCGTGATCAGTACGGTCACCTTGGTCGGCGCGACGCGCTCGATCAACGCGCGCAGTTCACGATCGCCGGATGCTCCCCGACCAGCGCCCGCTCGACCGCGAAAGGCACCTCCGGCTCCGATAATTTAGGTTGCAACGCCACCCTGATTTCCCTAACCCCCAACGATAGACCTCGGAGTTACGTGCGAAATGGTCTCACGACTTGCTCGCAGTTAACAGGATGATGACTGTGGGTGAACAGAATAGACGAAACAAACTCGCCGTAACTGTTACGGAGGGAACGTGACTAGGCGCCGGCGGTCGCGTTCCGATAGTGCGCCGACTGGCCCGGCCCTTCGGCCACCGAGATTTCCATCGTCGTCACGAGTTTCAGCGCACCGCGCGCGCCCAAAGCCGCCGCCAGCTCGTCCCAGATATACCGCGCGAGCTCCTCCGCCGAGCTATGCACGATCGGCACGATACACACGTCGGCAGCCGGCAAAACAAACACGTCTTTCTCGTAGCGGATTCGTACGACGCCTTTCGCAGGCTCGTCGATCGTCAGGCAATCGCTGTTGGCCGGGACAATCGTACGCTCATCGAGCCGATCAACTATCTCCTTGGTCAGTTTTTTTATCAGCCCGAAATCAATCACGTAGCCGGTCTTCGCCAGCCGCCCTTCGACGTACACACCGACCTGGTAATTGTGGCCATGCAACGGTTCGCGAAATCCGGGGTAGGCGATAAAATGCGCCGCGGAAAATTTTAGATTCTCTTTCGCAACATGAATTGAAAAATTCGCCTTCGATGCCATCGACCTAGCGCGTCCCCTACATCACTCCCGCCAGCTCGAGCAACGAGGCCAGCCCCGGCGCGCGCCGCGACGGGAATCGCTCGCCGTAGCGCGCAGCGTCGAGAGAGGTCGCCGCGATAAACCGCTCGCGCTCGCCCGCGGCGATCGGCCCGAGATGGGCCGCGAGTTCGCGCGCCCAGCCGGCGTCCGCATCGAATTGCGGCGCCAGGTCGCCGACTTCGACGCCATGCAATCCGCCGAGAACACACTCGGCGTAGTATCCTATCTGCCCGGCCCGATCGAAACCGGGAATCCCGGTTCGCATCGACTCCTCCAGCGACAGCAGCCGGTCCATCCCGAATTCCTGGCGTCGCGAGAGAATCCTTGGGTCACCGCTGCCGTCGAATCCCGAACCGATCGCAATTATCGCGATACGGCCGTCGTCGATTTCGACCGGATGGAAAATATAGCCGGGCGAGGTGTAGTCGAGCATCGTGCGCAGCGTGATTCGGTACGCGAGCAGGTCGAAGTTCGTCCCGCTCGCAATCTCCATCAGATACTCGCCGATCGGTTTGCCGGCGCGCTCCGCAATCTCGATCAACCGCTCCAATGCGTCTGGGTCATATTCTTCGCGGCGTGCAATCAACGGCGCGTATGAGCGGTCGAACGTCAGAAGCAGCCCGCCGATTCCCGCATCAGCGCCATCCGCCGAGATCGACGCACCGATTGGCAAGCTGGGATCGACGGGCTCGATATCCATCGCCAGGTACCTGCCATGACTCGACGGCTTCGCCAGTCCCCGCCGCGCATTACGAATCGAAACAGGCGCAACGTCACGCGCGACCAGCCGGCTCGTACCGCCGCGCCGCTCAGCCAGCAACCCATAGCCGCTAAGCAACGATCCGTATCCAACAACAAGTAATTCGCGATTGTGCAAAGTCAGTTCCGAAGGTTCCTCACTTAGGTTCCTCCGCTTCGCTCAGGATGACACAAAAAAAGGACGACACAAAAAGTGCGCACGCAGGTTTCGTGATGCAATCGCAGAACCCTCACCTGCCGGCCGCGATGCGGCCGGCCGCCTCTCCCATGAAATAGCGGGCGAGTTAAGACACGGAACCTAACCCCTAACCCCTTTTTTCGGGCCCGCGAAGGAAGGGGAACCGGATTTCTACCGACCAAGACTGCCGACCGAGAGCAAAGTAGTGCGCTGCGCGCAACTTTGCGCTTGACACTGGGTGCAGGGGTCACCCCTACCCAAGGAAGTGTGAAACCCACGGTGGGTTTCACATTAAATCAAATGATTCCCCTTCCTATATATCCTCCGCCCCAGGGTAATACTTCCCATCCCCGAGCGAATCGACTGCCGCCCAGAACTCGGGACCGCCCGCCTTCATCGGATCCTCGAGCGCCCACGCCTGGCGCTTGTAGTTCCAGCTATCCGGACGCAGCTGCTTGGCTTGCCCGAAATACTTCTGCGCCGCCTGTGCGTGTCCATGCTCGAACAGAAATTCGCCGAGTCTGAAATTCGCAGCCGCGCGGACTTGCGCGTCGTCCGGCTTATGCATCCGTTTGAGCACTTCCGCATCGCTTAGCGCGAAGCGGCTTTTCGATCCGTTCGCCACCCAATCGCGAAGAGCGTCCTGGTATGCCTTGCGCTTGGCCTGCAGCTCGTTCATCGCATCGGATGGAATCGAAAAATTCGTGCGGTTCATCTTTCGGAATGCGTCCGTCACGCCGGCCGGCTCGCTCGGCCGAACTATTTTTCCGCGCTCGTCGATCCAGACCGCGGTGGGCACGTTGACCATGTCGTAAAGCTCGGCGACGATATGGCGCCGATCGATCAGGCACGGATAGGTGGGCTTCGCCGCCTTGATCCATGGCTCAGTCGCCGCGTTGCCGCCGCTATCGAATGCGATCGCGATGGGCACGAAACCCTTCGGTCCGAGTTCTTCGTAGAGGGCCTGCCAGACTGGCAGGTCAAAGCGGCATCCTCACCACGAGGCCCATGAAACGACGAAAACTTTCTTGCCGCGATACTCGGACAGCGAATGCACTTTGCCGTCGAGATCGGGCAGCGTGAAATCCGGAGCGCCGAGCGAGGTCAGCATCCGCTTTCGCTCCGCGGCGGCCTCGCCGAAGCACCACGCGTGATTCTCGGTATCGATAACGACGGGCTGTCCAAGCAGATTCGCCAGGGCCGCGAGGTTGTTACGGCCGCCGGCGACGAACTCGCTCTTGCGCGCGTCGGGCACCGGGACGCAGACGTCACCCCTGCAGAATCCTTGCGGCTTGTACTCCCATCCGCTCACGCGCTTTAGGTCCGCGGCGGTAAGCCACAACTCGCCGCCTTTAGCATCCGCATCGACGCCGGTAGTAGCGCGCTCGCCGTAAATGATGTCGATAGCCATCGTTGATTTTCCTCGCATCGGGATTTCAGCACAAACTCGCAGCAGCTACCAAGTGCCTAATGGAACCGCAGAACCCTCACCTACACGGAACCTAATCCCTAACCCCTTCCCTCGAGGGAAGGGGGACCGGACACGGAGGGAACCGGATTTCTACCGACCGAGACTGCGGACCGAGAGCAAAGTAGTGCGCTGCGCACAACTTTGCGATTGACACCGGGTGCAGGGGTCACCCCTGCCGAAGGAAGTGTGAAACCCACCGCGGGTTTCACGTTAGATAAGTGATTTTACCCTTCCCCTATATCCACAAAATCGCGCCGCTGGCCGGACGCCCGGTACTCTCCCTCACCGCCCGCACATAGAACCTGATCTGAGCGCGATATTCATCGAGGCGCGGCGCGACTTCGACGTCGGTCTTGAAATCGACCACCGTCCAGACCGGGCCATCACTGGTATTTTCCGCGAATGCGAGATCCGCGATCCCTTCGACTGCGGTGCCGTCTTCGAGCCGAATCATCAGCGGACACTCGCGCATTACTGTTTGTGCGGCTTTTGCCCGACGCATAAGCGGTGACTTGAGCGCAGCTACGACGGCGGATGCGGCCGCGGCGATCTCGTCGTCGGATGCGCCGATCATCTTGGCCGCGCTCGCCGCGATTTTGGCAATCTCGCGCGCGTCTGCGTCGATCGGCGCACGCAGCATCGTAAGATGCACCAGCGTGCCGAATCTTTTTCCGTGAGGCCGGCCGAGGTCGCGACGCGTCTCTTCGATAGCGATCGCTTCTGCCGACGCCGGTCCGTCGGCCGGCGCTGCGAGCGCGAGCTCGGTCGCCGTCGCGACATTTATCCGTGGAGTAATTCCCGCCGCGAGCATCGCCGCCCGGCTCGCGCTCCATTGCTCGTGCAGCTTGATTCCGCGATCCGAAACGAGTTTGTTGTCGTCGGCCTGCAGCAGCTTGTCCTGCCGCAGTCCCATCTTCTCTTCGACGTTCAGGATCAGCAGGCGCGGATCCCACCAGACGATTTTATGCTCGCCCTTTTGCCCGCGATGTAATCCCGGGGTCACGGATTTCACTTTGCCGGGCGCTTTCTCTGGTCGCGTCAGGACGCTGTCATCGCCAAACTCGGGACATCCCAGCGGATTCGTCGACGCCGGCGCCCGCCGCTCCGTGTTCGCCGGATAGACAACGGGATTCAGCCGCGCGAGCCAGCCGTCGGTCTCTTCGTCGCCGACCGCCGGCACGACGATCAGATCGCGCGCGCGGGTGGCCGCCACGTATAGCAGCCGGATCGATTCTTCGACGTCGCGATCATGCTCTTTCGCCGAATGATCCTGCAGTTCGCGCGGCGCGCACCCCGCGAGTTCCATCGCGGCCAGCTTCGAGGCAGGTTCGATATATCGCGACGCGCCGGCGCGAGTCTCGTTGCAGGTGATATCGGCCAGGATGACGACCGGGAACTCGAGGCCCTTCGCGCGATGCACCGTCATTATCCGGACGCCTTCGGTGCCTTCTTCGACGATCGGCGTCTCGCTTGCCTCGTCGCGTTCGGCGCGCGCTTCGAGCTCATCGACGAACGCCCGAAACGACGTGGTCCCGCCGCGCGCTTCGTAGCGCCGCGCCTGGTCCATGATTCGCATGATATTCGCCAGCGCCTGCTCGCCGGTCGGCCAGATTGCGATTCCGGCATGCGCGCGCGTAGTCGCCAGCAGCGTCGCGATCGTTTCCGCGATCGGCCTTCGATTACGACCGCGATGTAACCGCTTGATCACTTCGAGCGCGTCTTTCACTTCCTTGAGACTGTCGGGGAGATCGTCGGGCAGCTTGCGAAACGGATGGAGGCTGCCAACGGTCATGCGGAATTCGAGCAGCGCCGCGTCGGACAGCGCAAACACGGGCCCGCGCAGAGCGGCGAACACCGTCAACTCGTCGTCGGGACGCTCGATCGCGCCAAGCAGGTTGCGTAGCGCGATCACTTCTTCGCGCTCGTTGAACGAGCCGCCCTTGACCAGCACGTGCGGGATATGGCGCGCTTCGAGCGCGCGCAGATACGGCCGCGTCACGTCTCGTCCGAAAGAATTCATGCGGCGAAACAGGATACAGATATGGCGCGGGCGAATCGGTACGCGCACGTCGGGCGCCTCGCGCTCGGTCACCGTCCATCCGCTTTCGTGAATCAGCCATCGCGCGTACGCGGCAATCGCCTCGGGAATCGACTCTTCGATTTTCCAATCGACCACCCGGCCAAAATTGCCGTACGGTTCCGGCACCGGCAGCACCACGATCGACGGCTGCGTCTGCGGCTCCGGTCGATACGGCATCAACGGTGCGTACGCCGGCTGGGTGCCCGATTCCTCGCTCATCAGCGGTGCGAACGCGGCATTGACCATCGTTTGTATCGCAGGCGTCGCGCGAAAGCTGACGGTCAGATGTTCGAGTTGGGCGCCATTCTCTAACAGTCTTTTTTTCACGTCCTGGTAGAGAGAAACGTCGGCGCGCCGAAATCGATAAATCGATTGTTTCGGATCGCCGACGATAAATAATTTCCCGGCAATCGGCCTGACCTTCAGCCAGTTCGTCTCCGCGGGATCGCCCGACGAAAGCAGCAGCAGTATTTCCGCCTGCAGCGGATCGGTGTCCTGGAATTCGTCGACGAAAATATGCGTAAAGCGGCTCTGCAGCTCCGCGCGCACCGCCGGATTATCGCGTACGAGGTCGCGTGCAACCAGCAGCAGGTCAAGGAAATCCAGCCGCCCCGCCCGGCGCTTCAGGTCCTCGTAGATCGGAATTATCGGCCACAGCTCGTCGCGCAGCAGGGGCGCCAGGTTCGCGCCCGCCTCGTCGCGAAACTTTTTCAGCCGCTCGTGCAGCTCGCCGCGCCGCCGGAAGACTTCCTCGCGCTCGACCTCGCCAAAACCGCCGCCATATCCCTTCCAGTCCCAGCGCCGGCCGGTGCAAAGCGCGATCAATACCGACTCGAGCGCGTCATAGTCTCGTCCGCGCACCGCCTCCAGCCGGGTCGCCTCGGCGACCGGCCGCGCGATAGCTTCGAGGCTCTTCGCGAGCCAGTCGTCGTCCTCGCCAAGCTCGGAAAGTTTGCCGAGCGCCTCGACCTCCGCGATTATCGCGTCGATTTCGGCATCGCGCGCGAACGGCGAATGCGTCCACGGCGAATCGAAGTCCCGCCAGTTCATCAGCTCGAGCGCCGCGCGCCGCGCAATCGCACGCGGCCCGGTGCGCGCCGACAGATCGCGCCGGCGCAGCAGCCGGCGCATCCCCTCGCCCGGATTGTCCAGCACCCGCTCGAACCATCGCTCGAACGCGGCATCGAACATCTCGCCCGCGACGTCCTCAGGCGCGACTTCGAACATCGGATCGACGCGCGCCTCCACCGGCCGCTCGCGCAGAAGGTCGGCGCAAAACGAATGAATCGTTCCGATCCGCGCTTCTTCCAGTTGCTTGAGCGCCAGGTCGAAACGCGCCCGGCTTTCGCTCAGAGGCTCTGTGAGCTGGCGCGCGCGTTCGATCTCGGCGCGCAGCCGCAGCTTCAGCTCGCCCGCCGCTTTCTCGGTGAATGTAACTGCGACGATCCGCGCCAGCTCGCCGCGCCCCGACCCGATCACCGACACGATTCGATTCACCAGCGCGGTGGTCTTGCCGGTGCCCGCCGCCGCCTCGATCACCAGCGTGACGTCGAGGTCGTCGCGAATCCGATCGCGCACCGCCTGGTCGGTAATGGTTGTTGGATTCACGAGCGTCATGGCATCGCGCGCAGCTTTTTCAGTGATTTGAGCCGCGCCTCCGGCTTGATCTTGGAGCGGCGTTCCTCGTACGGGCCGCACACGCGCTTGTAGTCGCACCATTCGCATTCGCGGTCGTCGGGCGCGGCGGGCAAAAATCCCGCTTCCAGCGAATCCTTGATTATCGCGACGAAATCTCGCGCCGAGCGCCGCGCCTCGTCGTTGATCTCGACCACTCGCTCTTCGTAGCCGCCGGTCGCGGTGCAGTAGTAAAGCCGCCCAGCGTGAATCTTTTCACCGAGCACCTGCTCTGCCGCGAGCGCGTACAGAACCGGCTGCAGAGTCTTGCCTCCGCCGATCACGAAGTCCTTCTCGGCGCGCACTTTCCCGGTCTTGTGATCGGTCACGCGTATTCGCCCCGCTGGGTCGCGTTCGAGCAGGTCGATCGACCCGCGCAGGCTGAGCCCGCCTTCGATTGCGACCGGGTCGGCCGAGCTATGCGGATCCGCTTGCGCGCGATCGCGCAGCCCGAAGCCGAGCTCGAACCACTCGGGCCGCCAATGTTCCGGATCCTCGGCCGCCCGCCGCATCCACTCGCGCAGGTCGGCGCGGATACCCTCGATTCCATCGAGCCACACGCGTTCGATCGCCGGCGCGAGATCCTCATGCCATCGCGCCGCAACTTCGTCGAGCCGCTCATCGAGCAACCCCGACGCGTCCTCCAAATCCTCCGGCGTGACGGGCAGCACGTCGAGTTCTCGAAGCGCCGACAGGATCTCGTATTGCACTTCCGCGAACAGGCCACCGCGCGTGAGCGGATCGAGCGTCTCGATCGCCTCGGGCTCCTCGCGCGGCTCCAGTCGATGGACCGCTTGCAGAAAAAACCGATACGGGCACGCGGCAAAATTCTGCAGCGCAGTTGGCGAGTACGAACGCGCGCTGAGCTGATGCTTCCCCAAGGCCGCCAGCGCGGCCGCATCGGGATCGACCAGCCCGTCCGCCGGCGTCCATCGCCGGAGCCATCGCCGCGCCCGCGCGCGCAGGGCTCGACCGAGATGCACATTGGCGCCGAGCAGATAGTTCGCCGCGCCGATCGTCGTCTGTGGATTGGCATCGACCAGCTTGTCGAGCACCGCCAGGTCAAACTCTGCGTCATCGATCGCATCGGCGGGATTCGAGGGCGCCGGCCATGAAAGCCGTGTCGTTGGCTGCGACGCAGCGCGACTCGCTAGCTCGTCGAAGCCGGGCAGGCGGCCCTCCGCCGCGCGCAGGACTTCGAGCGCATAGAATGACGGCACTCGCGGCCGGCCCTGGTCGAGATCGACCCGCGGATAGGAAAACATAGCGCGCTCGCGCGCGGCGCCCGCCGCAATTCTCAATGCTAACCGCTCGGCCCCGACCCGCCGCTCGTTGCGCGCGAGATACGGGCTCAGCCGCGCGCGCGCCGAGTCGGAAAGAATCGGATCCTCGGTGAGCTTGCGCGGGAACATCCGCTCGGCAAGACCCGGAACGATAACGACTTCGAACTCCATGCCGCGCGCGCTGTTCGGCGGCGCGACGAAGACCGCGCCGTAGCGGCGAACTCGGCGCGGAGCTTCCAGCCGTCCGAGCCGATCGTTGAGCACCAAACGCACCTCGTCGAGTCCGACCGGACCGACCGGCGCCATCGGTTCAAGTTCCGCGAGCGCGGCAAGAACCGGTTCGTGATCGCGAATCGCCAGGTCAACCAGCCGGCGAAGAAATTTGAGCCAGTCGCCCCAGGTCGCGTCGCGCGGCGCCGCCTCGAGCATCGAAAGGATCGGCATCGCAACCTCGCCGAGATGCGAGAGGTCGAGAATTCGCCGCTCCAGTCCCGCGGCGTGCGCGTCGTCGTCGGCAATCTCCTTGCGCCGCTCCTTGAGCTCATTGCCCAGGCCCGCCAGCCGTTTCCGCCATCGTTGCGCGCTGCCGATCACGGCCGCATCGACCAGCAGGCGTTCCCATCGCCACGGCGCCCGCGCGGTTCCTTCGATCACCGGAACTGGATCTGAGGCGTCAAAGTTGTCCACTAAAGGAGCGTCGCTCTCCATTTCGAGATCCGACTCTAAGGGCGCCGGCGCGAGTTCCGCATCCGGGCTGATTGTCGGCTGGTCGTCAGTCGGGCGATCGGTGTCGGGCACTTGAGCGAGCGACAGATATTCCGCGAAGCGGCGCGCCGAAAGATTTTCCGAGGCGCAGCAAAGCAGCGCGAGCAGGGCGCGTCCTCCCGGTTCAGGCCTGCGGGTCCCTCGAGCGAAGTACGCCGGGATGTCGGCGCGGGCGAGCGCTTCCTGCAGGTATGGAGCGTAGCGAATGGGATCGTGCAGCAGCACCGCGATTCGATCGAATGGCACGCCGCGGCGCGCCTCGGTGGCGATTCGGCGTGCGATCTCGACGCACTCGTGCATCTCGCCCGGCGCTGACGTCACCGTCACGGTTTCGTCCACGTCGCGCTCGGGCGGGGCAGTATCGGCGAACAAATGTGCCTGCAGGCGCTCGAGCGAGGGCGCGATGCTTTCGTTCACGCTTGGAGTCAATGTTGCGGCACGCACGCCGAGTGCATCTTCGAGGATCGTTTGCACGGGCGAGTCGCCGGCGGGAATCGTCGCGAGAATCGACGGCGAACGCGCGGCCAGGGCCGCAATAAAGTCGCGGTCGAGCGCGCTGTCCACGGAGACGTCGAGCAGGAGTATAGGCAGTCCAACGAAGCGCGGTGGATTGCTCGCGAGCACGGCACGAGTGGCGACGTTCAGCATCCCGGCACGATCGATCAGCTTGGCCTCGGCCAGCTCGGCGTCGAACTGAGCCAGCGTCGCGGCAATCGCCCCGCCCGCGCCGCCGAGCGCGCGCAATTCGTCGACGCCGACGTCGTTCCATCGAAGCTCGATTAGCGTGCGCGCGAGCGCGCCCGAAAAGCCGGGGCGATTCAATACCGGCTCGAAATACTCGAGCGCTCCCGACGGCACCAGGCGGAAAACCGCGCGCGCTGCGACAGCCTCGGCGGCGAGTCCGTCCGCGGGCGCGAGTCCGGCATCCGCGAGTTCCTCGGCGGCGAGCAATCCGACCAGCCGGTTCAACGTCATGCGATGCACACCGAGCATCGCGCCGCGCGAAACCGCGAACGCGCGCACCAGGTCGTCAGCGGCCTCCTTGACTGACGCGATCACGAGGATTTCGTCGGCTCGCGGCTGCGACTCGAGCCATGCGCGAGCGGCGCCGATACGCTCGGCGGCGCGCTCAGAGATTATGATTTCACGAGAAGCTGGCATCGATGCGGCGCGAGGTGATCCTGCGCCACATATCTATCGTGTGCTCGGAGGATCGGAGCTTCAAGAGCCGCGCCGGATTGTTTCCACAGCGCGGACAACCGTTGTCAGGGTGATCCTACAGACCCAGGTCGTTGTACACCGCGTCGAGCGTGGAAATCATGCGAGCGTCGTGGCGGTTTTCCTGCGACTCGAGCATCCCGTTGAACACCAGCGCAACGACGACTTTGTTCGGCGGATCGACGAATCCCACCGACGAGAAATAGCCTGCGTGACCCCACGCGCGCCGGGAGCATCGGGTGCCGTACCACGTCGCGCCGTTGCAGTACTGTTTCGAGTCGAGCACCACGCCGAGTCCGCGATCGAGCGGATAGCCCAGCGTCTGATCGCGCATCCCGACCAGATGCCGCGCCGAGATCGCTTCGACCGTCTGTGGCCTGATGATGTTGCCGCCGCCGGCCAGCATCGCCTCGTAGAACTTTCCAAGATCGTGAATCGGTCCGCGCGCGCTGCCGCCAGGCCTGCATATCGCGAGCGCCTCGGCGCTGTCACCCCACAACGCAAAGTTGTGCGGGATCGGTTTCATGAGTCCGGTCGCGAAATGCATCGGCGCGATTCGTTGATCGACTGCGTACTCGCGATGACGTTCCGGCGGCATGCCCAGCCACGTATCACGCATACCGAGTGGTTCGAAGATCTCCTCGCGCACGTATTGCGAGTACGGACGCCCGTCGATTCGCCGCACGATCTCCGCGAGCGTGTACCATCCTGAAGCGACGTGATAGCCCATCCGCTCGCCGGGCACCCAGCCTGCCTCGAGCGGTGCGGCGCAAAGCTCGGCGATCACTTTCTCCCAGGGGTCGGCGGACCATTGCAGCACCGCGCCGGGAAATCCGCCGGTATGCGTCAGCACGTGACGAATCGTTACGCGCTCCTTGCCGTTGGCGTCGAACTCGGGGATGTGCCGGGCGACGGTGTCGTCGAGATCGAGCTTGCCACGCTCCCACATCTGCGCGATTGCGACGGCGGTAATCGGCTTGATCGACGACATCCACAGCATCAGCGTGTCGGGACGCATCGCGACACCCTCGCGCGCTTCGCCGAGCGCGAGATCGCCGAAGGTCTTACCGTCGCGCGAGACGTAGAGCTGCGCGCCGAGGTGGAGTCGCGTCTTGATTCCGTTTTCGATGACTGCTGCCGCTCTATCCAGCACTGTGTCTATTTAATGTGGAACCAGCCGTGGGTTCCACACCTCGCTGGGCAGGGGTGACCCTGCACCCAGTACTAATCGACAAAAAGAAGGAGTCGGGATTCTTCGCTTCGCTCTAGAATGACACAAAGGCAAAGAGCGACAGGTTTCCCCAAACCAGTTCTAACAGGGACGAAGTCCCGCATCCTCTCTTACCACTGGGTGCAGGGGTCACCCCTGTCGAAGGAAGTGTGAAACCCACCGCGGGTTTCACATTTGGTACTTTCCGCCCTCCTTACTTCTGCCTGGGGTGCACCGCGTTGTAGTCGCGTATCGCTTTCAGGATCGCGCCGGTCGATTTCTCCATCAGCGCTTCCTTGTTGGCTGTGACGCGCGCCGCCGACGCTTCGATCGGTTTGATCAGGCCCTGGCATCGCGGCATCACGTAGCGCGCGATCAGTTCGTAGCTCCGCAGCATTTGCGGACGCGTCACCCAATCGTGCGCGAAGCTCAAGATCGTGCCGAAGCCGCCCGAGAGTTTCTGCAGCCGCGCGATTCTTTCGAGGGCGTCGTCGGGCGTGCCGAAGATCGCTCCGCCGTATTCGCTCATCCGCTTGGCGGCTTCGTAACCGTCGGGGAAAGTCGGCCGCTGCGGGGTGCCGAGAATCCCGACGATGTACTCGTTCTGCCACTTCTGGAGTCCGGCCGCGACTTCGCGCATCGCCTGCTCTTTCGACTCCGCCAGATGGAACGGCATCACGATTCGCCAGTTCGCGCGATCGATTGTCTGACCGTGTTCCTTGGCCGAGGTCTCGCCGAAATTCCACTGCGTCGGCAGCGCCATCAAGCCTTCCTCGGAGTACGAGGCGACGGACAGCACGCCCGCACCGTACTTGCCGGCGGTCTTCATTCCCGACGGCGAAATCGTCGAGGCGACCGCAATCGGAATTTTTTCCTGCAGCGGACGAATCTGCAGCGCCGCGTTGTGAAGCTCGAACCATGAACCGGTGTAGCTGAACGGCTCGTCATCATTGAGCAGCCGCAGGATGACGCCGAGACCCTCGTCCATCTTATCGCGCTGCGTCATCGGATCGATTCCGAGCATGACCGCGTCCGACGGCAGCGCGCCGGGACCAACGCCAAGCATCGCGCGGCCGTGGCTCAGATGGTCGAGCGTGACGATGCGCTGCGCGACGTTGAACGGATGATGGTACGGAATCGAAACGACGCCGGTGCCGAGCCTGATTCGCTTGGTGCGCTCAGCGGCGGCGACCAGGAACATTTCGGGCGACGCGATCGTCTCCCATCCGGCCGAATGATGCTCGCCGACCCAGAACTCGTCGTAGTGGAGTTCGTCGAGCCACTGAGCGAGTTCGAGATCGCGCTGAAACTGGAGCGTGGGATGCTCGCCTATAGGATGGTGGGGCGCGAGGAACACGCCGAAACCGAGACGCTGGGTCATAACTACTCCTCTTTTCAGTGAATCGTCTTTTTCAGTGAATCATTTACGACCGCGTCACGCTGTCAGCACCGCGATATGCGCCGAATCGAAATACTCGTCCAGGCGCGTGATTCGGCCCTGCTCGACGTAGCAAATGATGCAGGCGGGGAGGCGAAATTCCTTGCCCGACGACTTCACTCGCCCGCGCATCACATGCTGTTGCACGAATCCAGCCGGCGTCGCATGGCGGCGAATTTCGGTGTACGCGAGTTCCGAAATATTGGCGACCACCCAGCCAAGTACCGCGAGGTTCGCGTCGATGTTCTGCGTGGCGCCGTCGTTGTTGTGCCAGATTTTCGCGCCTGGAGCGTAGATATCGCGAATCGCCGCGACGTCACCGCGCTCGATCGCCTTGAACAGCCGATCTGCCACCTCGAGCGATTGTTCCGGATTGGTTTTGGATGTCGAGTCCATCACATGCTCGCTCCAGCAGTTGACGTGGCCGACGGCGCCGCTGTCGGGGTCGCGGTCGGCATGCTGCCCGGACTTGTTCCCAACGCCGCGGGAGGGGTCGAGGTCGGTGTCATAAACGGCGTAGGCACAGACACCGTCGGAATCGCTTCCGAGGAACTGGGCGCTGACGCTGGACTCGCGCCTTCCGACGGAACCGGAGCGGCCGCCATCAGCGCAGTGCCCGCGCCGTAATCGTATACTAGCACGCCGCCGAGATGCCCCGAGTAGCTGAGCGTCACGATCGCCACGACAGCAACGATGAGATAAATCGCGCGCGAGCCGGCCATGAAGCCGAACCCCTGGATCATGATTCGCCAGATCGCAAGGACGCCGAAGGTAATCGCGAGGTACTCGCCCAGTTCGGCGTGCCTTTTCAGAACGTCGCGGGCCGGCTGGCCAAGCGCATTCCAGATTCTGTCGGCCTCCATGTCGCCAGTGAAAAACGAGCCTGCGGCCGCGATCGCGCCAAGGATCATCAGCGTTAGCGCGGTGTAGCGGAGCCAGATACGGGTGGGCGCGGCGCTCGCGACAAGATCGATCAGCACCGCGACGATCAGCAACGCCATCGTGAAATGATCGACGACCGGATGCAGCTGGTGGGGTTGAAGGAATTTCACGACAGCGTCCATCGATGCTCCTTGAATTGAACGGGGATCCGACTGCGCGCGGCGCGGATAAATACGCGATGCGCGGTCTGTGCAGTTTATCGCAAAGCCACGGGCGGCACGCAAATCTGCGAAAGACGCGCGCACGCATCTTGATGAGGCGAATAATTCACGAATTGGAAATTAAGCCGCGTCTCGCCTCCACGCCGTGATCGGCTGGCTCTCTCTGCGGCGGCTCGCATTACAGTCCGTTAATAACCAATTCCGCGACCGGTCGTACATTTAGGTACTCGAAAAGGCCTCGGAGGCAGAGCGATGAGAGTCAAGGAATCTTTGCGGCTCGACGTGGTCGAGGTGCGGCTGGTGTTTGCACTTCTCCTGCTGGCGGCGCTGCTGATCATCCAAAGTTGCACCGCATTCAATCCGCAGGGCGCGGCGATGCAGCAGGCGCCCACCTACTACAATCAATCGTACAGCCAGCTCTCGCCCGATCAGAAAATGCAACTCGAGGATCACCTGGCCAATCAGAGCAACAATGCGGGGCGCACCAGCGCCGATGTGACGTCGGCCACCGGGCAACTCGTACAGGGGACAGGGTTTCTGCTGCGCGGGATTCAGCACTGAGCCGTTTAAGGCTCGGAGGTGTGCGTGATTGTGATTGCGCGTGCGCTGGCGCGTCGCGCCGACATTTACGAGTCCGCGATCATGCTCGCGGCAATCAGCGTCGCGCTCGCGCTGTCGGGCCTGCAGGGATGCACCAACATGGCGCCGCAGTATGCCGCGCAGCAGTACGCGCCGTCATACTATGAAGGCGGCTACAACACGCTGACGCCGCAGCAGAAGTTCCAGCTGGAAGATCACCTCTCGAATCAGAGCAACCAGGCATGGCAAACGACCGCGCAAGTCATGAGCGGCGCGGGGCGGCTGATGGGAGGCACGGGAAGTCTGATCGGCGCGATCCGCGCTATGAAGAAACCGTCCGGCGTCAAGCCGTCGCGCGTGCATACGTCGCACTGGCTCGCGCAGCGCTAGTTGCGAGCGAGGCAACTCCTCTTAACACTGGGTGCAGGGGTCACCCCTGCCCAAGGAAGTGTGAAACCCCACGGCGGGTTTCACATTTAATTCGTTCCGACAGGCCGCTGTATAGCGATCTCGAGATCCCGTATTTCGACGTCGCTCCACGCGCGCTGTGTGAACAGGTAACGGATCGCGCTTGCGATCGTCAGTTTCCCGAAGTCCGGCGCCCACCATTCCTCGAATCCAAACTCCGACGCGTCCGGATTGCCTGCGACCGCGCCGCTTTGGGTCTTGCCGATCGTCACGACGAGTTTCGCCGTCGCAGGCGAATCCGTCGACGCCAAATCGCGCAGGTACCATTGCACCTGCTGTGCGTCGTCGGGAATCACCGCGGTCGCGCCCTTCGGCGAAACCGCACTCATCATCCGCTGACACTCCTTCACCGTTTGAATCGAGGTCGTCGGTACGGACCAGAACAACAACGCGTGCCGACGCCACGACGCTTCACTCGTGTCAGGCGCTGGATAGACGAAGTTGGTGGCGAGCTGAACGTAGAGTGTCAGCGCGACGCCCGCCACAATCGCGTAGCGAATCGAGTTCCATTGCTCCGACCGATGCATCCAGTCCACCGCGTATGCAGCGACGATCGCCAACGGCAGAACAATCGCGACGACCGCGTCCCATGGAACCCCACTGAGCGAGGCGAACAGCGCGCCGCTCACGAGCACCCACACCACCGACCACACGGCAAAGCGGTTGCCGACACGTCGAGAAACGATCGCGAATCCTCCGATGATCGCGAGGATTGCGAGAAGGAATTCGTAAGCCACCAGGATCGGAGCCACTGTGCGAACTGCGGGAGCGAAGGCCATCGACGGCCGGGCAAACGCGGGGCGTAACTCGAGTTCGAGTACTTGCGCGAAAGATCGTGCGAAAAAAGCTGTCGCGAGCAAAACCCACAGGCTGATTGCGACGATCGCGCAAACGATCACCAGCACCCGCCGCCGATCCCACCATACACGCATGCGCAAGCGCGGATGATCGATCTGCACAGCATCCACTGCACCGACCAGGATCAACGATACGATCACCGTCGCGGCGGTCACGTAGCCAATCGGATCCGCGGTGAGCCACAACGCGATCGCGATACCCAGTCCAGCAGCCCGCACCACGCTCGGCCGTCGGCGCATGCTCTCCGTAATTACTATCGCGAGCAGCATGAAGGTCAGCGACGCGATCGCCGTCGAACCGCCGCGTGAAAAATAAGTGATGCTTGGCGAGAACGCGATCAAGGCCGAGAACGCAAGCGCTCCCGCGCGGCCCAGCACCGGACGCATCGCAAATCCGAGCGCGACCATCAGCAACCCGCATAGCATCACGACGATTCGCGAGTCGGCGTCCGTCGCTCCCGCCCCAGCGAAGATCCCGCCCTGCAATAGCGTGACCCACGAGCCCGACAACGCGAAAGCCCTGCGGCCATGCCCCGCAATCAGGAATGCCGCAAGCGCGTCGCGCGCCTGCGTCGCATCCAGCGGACGCGCTCCCAGAGCCATCACGCGCGTGACGAGCGCGTAGATCGCGATCGCATACCATCCGAGATGCTCGGCCGTGACGACGTAGACTGCTCGCGTCAGCCGTTCGTGGCTCAGGTTTGCGGCGATCGCCGTCGTCGGTGCGGCGAGATGCGGCTCCGGCTCGACGCGCTCGGTGGATCTATCGTCCAGCGACCACTCGTCGTCTGGAATTCTATCGCCGCCCGCCATTGCTATTTTTCGCTCACGCGATTTCGCTATTGCCCGGATTGCGTGTTGTCAACGCCGCCGTGCCGAAATTAATGCGTCCGAAATGCGATTTGCACTTGAGCGAAACGCCGCCGCGGTTATGCTGGGAGATTCGGGTCACGCGGAAATGTTCAAGTTTGAAATAAACACGCGCCGTCTGATCAACGGCACGCTCTCGTTCCTCGCGCTCGCCGCGATTATCGCTCTGTTCTTCGCGTATCGTAGTCACGCCCAACATCTGATCCCGCACAATGTTCCCGTCTCGCTCCGCCAGCTTCCATACTACGCGTTCTGCTCATTTTACCGGATGCTCGCCGCGTACGTCATCGCGCTGGTTTTTTCGATCTTCTACGGGATGGCTGCCGCGCGCGGCGGCCTCTACGAGCGCATCCTGATTCCCGCCATCGACATCGCGCAGTCGGTGCCGGTGGTCGGTTTTTTCCCCGCGGCGGTTTATTTCTTCGTCGCGCTCGCGCATGGCAGCCGCCTCGGTGTCGAGATGGCGGCCGTCTTTCTGATCTTCACCAGTCAGGCCTGGAACATGGCGCTCGGCGTTTACGAGGCCGTCAAAACGATCCCCGAGGATTCGAAAGACGCGCTCGAGTCGTTCGGCGGGCGCGGATGGCTCAAGTTCAAGCGCCTGCTGCTGCCCGCCAGCGTGCCGAAGCTGGTGTACAACTCGATCCTGTCGTGGGTCGCAGGATGGTACTTTCTCATCGCGTGCGAAATCATCACGGTCGGTCCCGCCAGCTACCGGCTGCCGGGGCTGGGCAGTTTTCTGTGGGAGGCCTCCGAGAAAGGACGCAGCTTCGATCTCGCTGCGGGACTGCTCACGCTGCTCGCGATCATCGTCGCGATGGATATGATCGTGTGGCAGCCGCTCTCGACCTGGGCGGAAAAGTTCAAGTACGAATTCGCGGCGTCTTCCGGCGCGGTGCAATCGCTGGGGATGTTCGATGCGCTGTCCGGCGTCGGCCCGGCAGTCACGCGCGCGCTTCGCGCGATCCTGTTGCCTCCCATCAGGTTTATCGCCAACACGCTGGAGGCGTTACCGAGCGGTCCCCAGCTCTCGCCCGAACAAAGCAAGCGCCTCTCACAGATCGTGCGAACGCTGATTATCGGCGCGATATTGATCTTCACCACGTGGGCATTGGTCAGGGGATTCGTCGCCTTGGTCAGAACGCTCTCGCAGCCGTGGCCTTCCGACGCGAAGCAGATCCCCGAAGCGATCGTCCTCTCGACCATTCGCATGACGATCGCGTACGCGATCTCGCTGGCATGGACGGTGCCGTGCGCGCTCGCAGCCAGCGAGAACGCGCGCTTCAACCGAATCCTCTCGCCCATCGCGGAGATTGTCGGCTCGATGCCCGCGACGGCGTTGTTCCCGGTCATCGTTGCCGCCTTCATCCAGTTCGCAGGCGGGATGAACATTGCCTCTATCGTGCTCATCCTGACCGGGATGCAATGGTACCTGCTCTTCAACCTGCTTGCCGGAATCAACCAGGTGCCCGAGGACTTGAAGGAAGCCGCGCGCGCGTTCGGGCTCTCCCGCGTCGCGCGGTGGCGCAAGCTGATCCTTCCCGCCGTAACGCCGTCGCTGATCACCGGCAGCATCACCGGCTGGGGCGGCGGATGGAACGCGCTTATCCTTTCCGAATACTTCGTTTACAATAATCAGACCCACCAGGTACTCGGCATCGGCTCGCTGCTCGACGCAGCCACCTACAAATCCGGCAACGGCGTGATGATCCTGCTGAGCCTGCTGTCGATGATAGCGGTAGTGCTAACGTTGAACCGCCTGATGTGGCGGCCCTTGTACAACCTTGCCACAGAGAGATACAGGCTGGACTACTGACAACGAAAACGTCACCGACTATGTGCGATTCGGACTCACCTGACCCATGGCCTTCCTCGAGCTCAAACACATCTCGAAAAGTTTCGCGCATGCCAAGGGCACGCTGCTGGTGCTCGACGACATCAACTTCGATATCGATGAGGGCGAGTTCGTCGCGATTGTCGGCCCTTCGGGATGCGGCAAATCAACTCTCCTGCGCATCATCAACGGCATCGTGCCGATGACTTCCGGACAGGTGCTGTACCGTGGCCGCCAGGTCGATGGCATCAATCTCGAATGCGCGCTGGTGTTCCAGTCGTTCGCACTGCTGCCATGGCTGTCGGTCAAGGCCAACGTCGAGCTCGGCCTCGAAGCGCAGGGATTGCCGCTGGCTGAGCGCGAAAAGCGCGCCGGCATCTATATCGACAAGGTCGGCCTCGACGGCTTCGAGGAGGCGTATCCGCGCGAGCTCTCCGGTGGAATGAAGCAGCGCGTCGGTTTCGCCCGCGCGCTCGCGGTCGAGCCCAAGGTACTCCTGATGGACGAGCCGTTCTCCGCGCTCGACGCTCTGACCGCGATCACGCTGCGCGAAGAGATGCTCGAGATCTGGCAGTCGCCCGACATGCCGGTGAAAAATATCGTGCTCGTCACGCACATCATCGAAGAAGCGATTGAGCTCGCCGATCGCATCATCGTGATGGCGGCGAGTCCCGGCCGCATCGTCAAGGATCTCAAAGTCGAATTGCCAAGACCGCGCGACCGCCGCACTGAAGCATTCAACGCCCTTACCGACCAGGTCTTCTCGCTGATCGAGGAGCGCGCGTGATGCCTCCTGCGTCCATAACTCCGCTTCCCGATGTCGGGCTGACGCTGGTCTTCGGCCTGCTCGAATTGCTCGAGGATCGCGGCGGGCGCGAGGACGGCTACAAGATCGCGCGCGATCTGAATTTTAGATTTGGCGATTTGCTCAAGGTGATGAAGGCCGCGGAAATTCTCGGCTTCGTTTCAACTCCGGCGGGCGACGTGGTGCTCGAGCCGCTCGGCAAACAATTTCTCGATGCCAAGATCAACGAGCGCAAGCTGATTCTGCGCGAGCAGTTGAAGAACCACGGCCTCTTCAGCTACTTCATCCGCCTCCTTCACGGCCAGCCGGATAAGTCGCTTACCAAGGAAGTCGTGCTCGAACATCTCGCGATGCTTCTGCCGACCGAGAAACCCGAGCGCCAATTTCAGACGCTGGTGAACTGGGGGCGTTACGCCGAGTTGTTCGGCTATAACAAGGATGAGGACCGTTTCTATCTCGACAACGAATAGGCGCTTGCGCCAGAGGAGAGATCGCTATGGCTACCGATGCTGAAAAAGTCGTGACCGAATTCTGTAACGCGTGGCCGCGCAAGAATGTCGACGAGCTGCTCGGCTTCTTCACCGACGACGCCGTCTATCACAACATCCCGGTCGAACCCGTCAAGGGCAAGGAAGCGATCAAGGGCGTCATCAACACTTTTCTGCCGATGGCGAAGTCGCTCCACTTCAAAGTGCTGAAGACCGCGAGCAACGGCAACGTAGTCTTCAACGAGCGCGTCGACGTGTTCGACCTTGGCAACGGCAAAACGATCTCGCTGCCGGTCGCCGGCGTGTTCGAAGTAACCGGCTCGAAGATCAGCGCATGGCGCGACTACTTCGACATGCAGATGTACACGAAGCAGATGTCCTAGCTCTTTTTCCTGTCCCCCTTCCCTCGCGGGAAGGGGGTTAGGGGTTAGGTTCCGCTCGCTCGCGGTGTAGGATTCGCGACACGATGGCCTCCACTGTCACTCACGCCATCATCGGCACCGCCGGCCACATCGATCATGGCAAGACCGCGCTTATCAAAGCGCTCACCGGCCAGGACACCGATCGCCTCAAGGAGGAAAAGGAGCGCGGGATCTCGATCGACCTTGGCTTCGCCTATTTCACGCTGCCCGATGGCACTCGCGCCGGCATCGTCGACGTCCCCGGCCACGAGCGGTTCATCCGCAACATGCTGGCCGGCGCCCACGGCATCGATCTCGTGCTGTTCACCGTGGCGGCCGACGACGGTGTGATGCCGCAGACCGAGGAGCATCTCGACATCGTTCATCTGCTCGGCACGCGCCGCGGCATTTTCGTTATCACCAAGGCCGATCTCGCCGACGCAGCGCGCCTGCGCGATGTGCGCGACGAGATCGAGCTGCTGGCGGACGGTACCACGCTCGCCGGCGCACCGGTCATCGAGGTTTCATCGATCAGCGGCCTCGGCCTGGACGAATTGCGCGCGGAGATTGTCCGCCAGCTCGACGGCTTTCAGGCGCGCCGCGGCACCGGGGTCTTCCGGCTACCGCTCGACCGCGCGTTCGTCATCAAGGGACACGGCATCGTCGTCACCGGCACCGCGATGGGCGCCGAAGTTCATGTCGGACAGAAACTGCGCGTGCTGCCGTCGGGCAACGAGGTCCGCGTGCGCTCGATCCAGGTGCATTCAGATTCGGTGGAGATCGCAGGCCTATGCCAGCGCGTCGCCCTCAACCTCACGGGCGCCGAAAAGATCGATCTCGCCCGTGGCGACGTGCTCGCCGACGAGCGGCTCGATTCCGCAACCGCGCGCTTCGACGCGTGGCTCGAGATTCGTCCCGCCGCCAAACGCGCGCTCAAGAACAACACGCGGGTGCGGCTGTTCATCTGCACGGCAGAGACGATCGCGCGAGCGATCGTGCTCGACAACGCCGGCGCAATTGAGCCCAAAGGCGCCGGCTTCGCGCAGCTCGTGACTGAAGATCCCGTCGTCGCGCTCTCCGGCGATCGCTTCGTTATCCGCGACGAGACGAATTCGCGCACTCTCGGCGGCGGTATCGTGCTGAACCCGCTCGGCCGGCGCGTTCGAAAGCCGGTCGAGACCTATCGCGCAAATCTCTGGTTGCTCAAAGATTCTTCCGGCGCCGCCGCGCTCGAAGCGTTGATCAATTTGCAGGAGAGTTTCGCGCTCGGTACGACGAGGATTGCCACCCTGATGAATATTCCTGTTGCGGAGGTTGACGCGGCGCTCCGCGAAGCGTCGCGCTTCGTCAAGCTGTCAGTCGGCGACGAAGAAGCTTTCACGACGCGTACCAGGTGGGACGACCTCAAGCGCTTCGCGCTCGAGGCGCTCGCGACGCATCACAGGAGCGAGCCGCTGTCGCCGGGCCTCGACATGGAAGCACTGCGCACGCGGCTGCCCTACGAAATCGGCGCGCGTGCGTTTCGTCCGATTGTAGATCGGCTCAGTCATGAATCTGAAATCGTGCGCGAGGAGAGTGTGCTCCGCCTGAAGAGCCATCGCGTGCAACTTGGCGGTGACGCCGAAACGCTCGGCGCGAGTATCGAGGCCGCATTGACCCGCGCGGAGTTCCAGCCGCCCGACCTCAAGCAACTGGGCGACGCTCTGAAAGTTCCCGCCAGCCAACTCCCGCATCTGAGAACCGTGCTGCTCGCGATGGAACGTCAAGGCCGCGTCGCCAAAATAGCGACCGACCTGTATTTCAGCCGCACCGCCGCCGACGCCGCAAAGGATCGCCTGGTCGAGTATCTCGCGACCCATCCCGAGATAACCGCCGCGACGTTCCGCGATCTGCTGGGCGCATCGCGCAAGTTCGCAATTGCGCTGCTCGATCACTTCGATCACATCGGCGTTACGACCAGAGTCGGAGACACCCGCCGCCTCCGGACCCCGTCTTAGCCTCTCTCTATCAGGGAGAGGCCGCGCGTCGCGCGGGTGAGGGTCCGATCTCAAAATTCTGCGGTTTGCATCCGCTCTGTTGTAATTTCGGTGCAGGAATATTTTGGGATTCCCTTAAAATGCTAGATGGTCGTTGGGGATTTTCACAAAAATGTTTCACGTGAAACGGTACTTTTGTTCAGGAGAACGAAAGCGAATCTGTGACGCGGCTGACTTCGACTCTGCGATGCGCGACAATATCCGCGATGTCCAAAACCAAGGACAACAATCCCTCGCGGGGCGACCTCGTTCGCCTGACGGCGCGGTGCAAGGCTGCGGGTTGAGCCGGCAAGCTCGGTCCGGCGGACCTCTCTGCAGTCCTCGCGCGGCTCGATTTGCCGAGCCATCCTGATTTGCTGGTCGGAATCTCGACCGGCGACGACGCCGGAGTGTTCCGTCTTTCCGACGATCTCGCGATCGTCAACACGGTCGATTTTTTCACGCCAGTGGTGGACGATCCTTTCACCTACGGACAGATCTCCGCCGCCAACGCGCTTTCCGACGTCTATGCGATGGGCGGCGTGCCGCGCACCGCGCTCAACATCGTATGCTGGCCACAGAGCGGATTGCCTGGCGAGATGCTCGCGGACATTCTGCGCGGCGCCGCCGACAAAGCGCGCGAGGCCGGGGTCGTGATCGTCGGCGGACACACCGTCGCCGACGAAGAAGTTAAATTCGGGATGGCGATCACCGGCGTTATCGACCCGCGACGAATCGTGCGCAACGTCGGCGCGCAAGTTGGCGACGCGCTGGTGCTGACCAAGGCACTCGGCACCGGAATTTTGATGACCGCGTTCAAGCGCGACGCGCTGGCCGATGAGCCCTACCAGGCCGCAGTCCGATCGATGACACAACTCAACGCCGCAGCCGCTTCCGCAATGCTGAAATACGATGTTCACGCCGCGACCGACGTCACCGGATTCGGACTGGTCGGTCATGCGCTCAAGATGGCCGAGGGCAGCGGCGTTACGTTCGTGTTCGAGGAATCCGACTTGCCGCTGCTGCCCGGCGTGCTCGAGCAATGCCGCGCCGGAATGATTCCCGGCGGCGGCGAGCGCAATCGCGAGTACTATGCGCCGAGCGTCCGTATCTCCGACGAAGTTGCCGACGAGATCGCGACGATTGCCTTCGACCCACAAACCTCAGGCGGATTGTTGATCGCGATACCTGACGAGCAGTCGATTGCGCTGGTCGCGGAGCTTCAGAACTGTGGGCATCGCGAGGCCGCGATCGTCGGGCGCGTGGTCGCTCGTCGCGAACGTCCGATCGAACTAGTTTAAGAGTCACACAAAAACGTGTGAACTCCACGCTCCTCAGGCCCAAGCAGAGCTGGGAACTGGAACTGCTTCCTCCGGCACAAGCGTCGCCACCGAAACGTGCGGCCAAGTGAGGCTGTCAAACGCCAGGAAGACCTGCTGTGAGTACTGGATTTGCGTCGATTTGACCGTGATCGAGCGCGGCGTCGCGATCTCGATCGGCGGGTTAACGAGGAATTTTGAAACCGGTTGCCTGGCATCACCCGTCTCAGCCCGGACTATCAACGGCGGCTGGCCGGGCTTGAAGATCGGCACCACGATGACGTGCTCGACGGTCTCGATCCAAAACGTCGCAGTCATCTTCAGGGTCTGCCCGTTAGGCGCGTTGGCTGCCGGGTCGCCCAGGAGGAAGGCTATGTTGTCAATGCCGCCGCCAAACATCGGGGCGTCCGGGCTGGTGGAGACGGAGATCACGGTGGTGGAGATGATGTTCTGCGAAGCGATATGATTGCGCAGGAGCGTGTTGGGGTCAGTCAACATGGCCGGCGTGATGGTGCCGGCGGCGACGAAGGGAGACAGGTCTTGCGGAATCCGCGACTCGTTGTTGTTGGTCGCTATCTGGCTGGGCATCGTGAACTTGTTTTTGGGCAGGAGCGTGGCGAACGGGGTGATGTCCACGGCCGGTATTGCTGGTTTTCCGCCGATGGTGGACGAAGTTCCCTGAGCCACGAGCGTCGTGCCGTGAGGGATCGACGCCAGACGCACCAGCGTCGGAACCTCGGCGGGATTGGTGGTTGCCGGAACGACCATCCAGAGCCCCGGCTCGAAGTGGATGCCGGTAGGTTGGCTAGGGATAGTGATGTCGCTGACGGTGTGCAGGTAGGGAACGCCGTTGAGGAAGATGTCGCCTTGCACCCTACCTCGATTGGGAACGGAACCGAGGCCTCTTGAAAAGGACAGGGTTTCAGAGGTGAGGTTCAGTTGGAGAACACTATCCACGTCGTCGACGGGAATCGGCAGCGGCGTCGGCGTCGCGGTACTATTGGGCCGGAAGATAGTATTGAAGCCGTTGCCCGTGAACGTGCCGGCGAATTCGGCTAGTGGCCCTAGGCTGGGGGCCGGCGAACTGGCCATCTTCAATGGTGTGAGGCTAGACACCTCCCCGAATCTGAAGTTGCCAGGCAGTGAAAGGGCCGTTTCAAGCTTTGCATCGCTCATTTGCAGTCCTCCATGATTTCATCGGATGGCGCGACGGCACCCAGCGCTTCGGTAGTCTGCCTGCAGCTCCAGAAAGGCTGACTCGTCAATTTGGTAGCTGACTCATAGCATTACTGGCTACCATTGACGTTTCGCAAAACACAAAGCCATCTTCCTACGTATTCGAATCGAGACGGCTCGCCAGAAATCCGATTTCTAATGTCCGCGTGCTCCAGAACCACCGATACTTCTCGACTATAGGCTTGGCAGCGGGTACTTCTTTGATCGAAATGGTCTAAGAGTCACAACGCCGGAGGCTGCTGATGGATTTCTTTGAAGTCGCCACCTCAACGCCTACGATGCGCCGGTTCGTCGACCGCCCGATCCCGGAGGCGGAGCTGATCAAAATTCTCGAGACGGCGAACATGGCGCCGTCGGGCTCCAACGCGCAGCCGTGGGAGTTCGTCGTGGTGCGCGACGCGGCCGCACGTCGCGAAATCCAGCGGCTATACGAGGAGGTCTGGGGTCCGTACAAGGACAGCGCGATCATCCGCGGCCGCACGACGCTGTCGCCGCGCGCGGTCAAGGCGCTCAAGACGGGAGACGAGTTCGCCGCGCAGCTCGCGATAGTGCCGGTTCACGTCGTGGTCTTTCTCGATCGGCCGAAGATGCGCGTCGAGCGGGGCAGCGAAGCCGATCTTTTCAACTTCGGCGCGACCTATGGGTCGATCTTTCCTGCGATCGAGCTGATGATGCTCGCTGCGCGCGCCGTCGGTGTCGGCACCGCGATGACCACGATGCTCAGCAGTCGCGAGCCCGAGACCAAGGCGCTACTGGGAGTTCCGGAGCAGTATCAACTGATTGCATTGGTGCCGATGGGTTATCCGGCCGCCGGATTCAAGCGGCCGATGCGGAAGTCGGTGTTCCCGAGAATTCATGATGGCCGGTGGGATCGCGGCTGGCGGAGTCCCGCGCCACCGCCAGAAAAATAGCAACGCTTCTAGTTATTCGGTGGCCAAAAAACTAGTTTAGCGTCGCGAGTAAATCCGAGCTGGGGGGACTTCCGCATGGAATGGCCGCTGCCGCTGTGGCAGGTACTTCGCGAGGAACTAGCTGAGCTCAAAGAAACAGCAGTTCCACCCGTGCTGCCGGATGCTCGAGAAGACGGCTCGAGGCGACCGCCAGCCGCAGATGCCAATCATTACCAGTTTTCATCGGAAGACATCGTAGATATCTCGCTGCTCGCAAACCGGATTGTCGAGCGCGAACACGAATTGCAGAAAGTCTGCGCGGCGCCCGAGTTCGCTGCCCGTATCGATGCAATCAAAACGATTTTCCCTCCTGTGGGCCCCCCGGCGCCCTGGCACGAGGTGGCGGAAGTCCAGGCGATCGCCGTGCTCAACCAGCTACTGACGACCAAGAACCTTTACCTGGCCTTCGCGAACTTTCCCGAAAGCCAGCATGTGCAGGATCAGAATCCCGACAATTTGAGCGACCTCGACCAGGTCGCGGAAATGAATCGCGACCTGCTCGACCGGGCATTCGCCGGCGGCGTCATGCCAGTCGGCGACAAGATCCTTCCGGACGTGATCGGGGAACTCCATCGTGCGCAGCTTTCGGCGCTATGTTTTTCCGGCGGAGGAATTCGCAGTGCAACGTTCTGCCTCGGCGTGCTGCAAGGACTTGCGGATGCAGACGTGCTGCCCAAGTTCCACTATCTTTCAACCGTCTCGGGCGGCGGCTTTCTGGGTGGATGGCTGGCTGCCTGGACGTACTGGAGCAAGCGCGGCCTGCCTGAGGTTGTCGAGCAGCTTACGACTCCCCAAGGGTCGAAGCTGGAGCCCGAGGCCGATCCGGTTTTCTATCTCCGGAATTTCAGCAACTACCTTACTCCTCTCACTGGACTGTTCTCGGGCGACAGCTGGACGCTGGGCGCCATCTATATGCGTAACCTGCTGCTCAACTGGATCGTGCTGCTGCCGCTCCTGATTGCGCTTCTAGCCGTGCCCCGCCTGATCCTCGTGCTGCTGCATCCGGTGTCGGAGTTCGTCAGCCGCGCCGCAGCGGGGTGGTTGTGCCTGCTACTGGCGGCATTCGGTTTCGCGTGCGCGATGTTTTACCAGGGGATGGCGCGGCCCGGTCATGTCGATCAGCTGGAAGAAAGATCGCGTTTGTCGCCATGGGCGCGGTGGTTCCTTCGCAACCGGCGGCGGGAAAACTTTCTGCGCGTGTGCCTGATGCCTTTGATGTTGTCGGCCTTTATCTTCGCGACTTATATATTCCACGCGCATCTTTTCAGGCCTGGCAGTGGCTGGGTGCTCGGCAAATTTATCGCGTTCGGCGCAGTCTCTACGTTCATTGGATGGATGGCGAGCGCGATATCACTGCGCAAGTTCTACGGTTGGGATTTGATCGCGATGTTGTTGAGCGCGGTCGCAGGTATGGTGCTGTTCTATCTGACCGTCATGGTCTGGCCCTGGTTCCGCTCCAGCGTCGCAAACCGCCCGGACCTTTATCTGTGCCTGGCGCCGCCACTGGTGCTGATGGTGTTCCTGCTCGCGGCAACATTCTTCGTGGGCTTCGCAACTTTCTGGACCAACGACGAGGACCGCGAGTATTGGGCGCGAATGGGCGCCTGGATTCTTATCGCGTGCCTCGCATGGACCGCGCTCGGTCTTATCTCTCTGCGCGGACCAGAGGCGCTGCTGAATCACGGATGGTGGAGCAGGGCGCTCAAATACGGCGGTGCGATTGTGACCATCGCAAGCACCTATCTCGGATGGAGCAGCAAAACTCCGGCGCGCCTCGACAATGAGTCGACACCATCGTCATCGGCATTACTGCCGCGAGGGCTCCCGATACTCGGCGCAATTTCAATCGTGGCGATTCTCGCAGTCCTGGCGATCGCCGCGGGTCTATTGGTGGATGCGATGACCTATTTGGTCGTGCACGCCGGGGCAATATTGGGCTTGCCCCACGCCGGGTGGATACCGTTAGTCTCAATCGCGAGCGAATTAAAGGCGTACCACGGCGTATCGATAGCGGGCGCGCTGCTGGCGATCGTGGCTGCGACATTGCTCGGCCTCGTGATGTCGGTCTTCATCGACCCCAACAAGTACTCGCTGCATGCGATGTACCGGAACCGGCTGATTCGCGCTTACCTGGGCGCTTCGCGAAAAAAAGGCGCGCGCCACCCGAATCCATTCACGGGATTCGATCCGGGCGACAATATCCCGATGAAGAACCTCTGGCGCGAGCAGCCGCGCAAGCTGATGCCGGTTATCAACATGACGCTCAATATGGTTGAGCCGGTTTCGAAAAAGCTCGCGTGGCAGGAACGCAAGGCCGAGACCTTCACCGTTACGCCGCTGCATTCGGGGAGTTTCTGGGTCGGCTACCGGCGATCGTCGCAGTACGCGCGTTACAATTACGTCCCGATTCGGAAGCGAGTGCGCGACGACACTGTGCCTATTACGCTGGGCACAGCGACTGCGATTTCCGGCGCGGCGGTCAGCCCCGACATGGGCTACAACTCGTCGTCGATCGTGTCGCTGCTGCTGACGTTGTTCAACGTTCGGCTGGGATGGTGGCTGGGAAATCCCGGAGCCGCCGGCAACGACACCTACAAGTATTCCAACCCCGGGGCCGGCGCCACCTACCTGCTCGATGAAGCGCTGGGCCGCACCAACGACGAGAAGCCGCACGTGTACCTGTCGGACGGCGGTCATTTCGAAAACCTGGGCTTGTACGAGATGGTGCTGAGGCGATGCCATACGATCCTGGTGATCGATGCTGACGAAGACCGCGACTTTGCGTTCGAAAATCTTGGCAACGCGATTCGGAAAATCAGAACCGACCTTGGAATCTCGATCGAGTTCGCCGAGTTTTCAAATTTCCGTAAGCGCAACGACGACGGTCCGACCCTTTACTGCGCTGTCGGGAAGATTCGTTACCGTCCTGAGGATCCATGCCAGCCCGACGGACGCCTCATCTAGATCAAGCCCACAATTACCGGTAAAGAAAGCGCTGATGTCCTCAACTACGAACGGCGCCATCCCGATTTCCCACACGAAACTACGGCTGATCAGTGGTTCTCCGAATCGCAATTCGAAAGCTATCGCGCGCTGGGTGAGTACGAGATCAAGCAAATCCTCAAGGAACCGGAGGCCGGCGATCGCGGGCCCGACCTGTACGCCGAGGCGAGGGAAATTCTGAAGAACTTCAACTGAGCGGGGCTACAAACTTAGTAGCGGGATTACTTCTTTGGCGAATTGCTCCAGCTGATCCGTGCGCTCTGACGGATGTGTGATGGCGTCGATTCCGATGTCGCGGGCGCCGGCTTTGATGTACTCGCTGACCTTTGATGCGACGTCTGCGGGACGGCCTAACGCGCCGTAACGGTTGGCGGCGGCGGTCATATCTGTTGCGTATCTTTTGCTCAGAAATTTGCCTGCGACTTCGTGCGCCGCTTCGACGCTGTCGCCCAGCCTGCAGAAAATCTGGATGCAAGTGCCGAAGGCGGTCAGCTTGCGGCCAGCTCGCTCCGCTTCCTTGCCGATGAAATCCAGGCCGTCGGCGAAGCGCTTGGGCGTGACGACGTAGGGCATCCATCCGTCGCCGTATCGCGCGGCGCGCTTCATCGGACCCTCTGCCCGGCCGCCAATCCATACAGGCGGCCCGCCGGGAGTCTTCGGTTGGGCTGCATGCTGATTTCGTCGAAGCTGAAATATTTGCCGCGATGCTCGACACGCTCGCCGCTCCATAGCCGCTTCATCACCTGAACAGCCTCGGTCGCGCGCCCGCCGCGTTCGTGGATCGGCACGCCGCAGGCCTCGTACTCGCGCGGGAACTCGCCGCCGACGCCAACTCCGAAGATGAAGTGTCCGGCTCCGAGCAGCCGGTCCAGCGTCGCGACCATCTTGGCCACTGGCACCGGATGGCGCAGAGGCAGCAGATAGACGCTGGTTCCGAAGGTGAGATTGGGACTAAGCGCCGAAAGGTAGGCGAGCGTGGTCAGGGGATCGTTGACGGGTCCCGTGAACGCAACGTGATCGGGAGCCCACAGAACTTCGTAACCCCATCGCGAGATAGACTTGAGGCCGCGAGTCGCTTCCTCGCGACTCGAGGTCGAGATCATCGTGCCGAATCGAAGCCTGCTGCCGAGAGGGACCGCGTCACTCATGCGCCGTTACTAGCACAAACGAGCAGGCACGCCGACGTCACGGTCGAATGCGTCGCCACCGCGTCATCGGCGGTCGAACCTTGACCCCCCTTTTCCCCGAGACGTCCCCCGGCGCTATCCCTTGTTGACGTTCGACGCCTGCAATCCCTTGGGGCCTTGTGCGACCTCGAACTCAACTCTCTCCCCTTGTTCGAGCGAGCGAAACCCCGCCCCGTCGATCGCACTGTAGTGGACGAACACTTCCTGCCCGTCCTCCATCGTGATGAAGCCGTAGCCCTTCTTAGGGCTGAACCACTTAACCGTTCCGTTAGCCATTTTCCCCCATACCTCCTGAAGGGAACCCGGCTGAGCCGCCCCCCAAGGGGCCTGCCCGACCGGCAGCGCTGTTTCCCCAAACAGCACGGCGTACCGGCGCGCATATAGCACAAGATGCGGCGCATACCAAATAGGTAAAACACACGAAACCGCGCCGTAATATGTCGAGGATCGAGGCCCGGGAAGAGCGGCAGCTAATATTGCCAGCGGCGAATTGGGCGGGCGTGCATGTGGCAATGGTTGGGAATCTGCCGCATCACGTCGTCGATGCCGAATTTATCGGCGCCGTACTTGGCTCGCGCGACCAGTGACAGCGCCTCGATCATGAATTCGCGCTCCTGGTCGGTCGGCACGGCGCGATGGTCCCCCAGGACGGCCATCGGAGTATCACACGAATCGCAATCGAGGATCGTAAATTTGAACGGATGAACGAAGTCGGCGTAGCGCTGCGTGTAGTCACGCAGCTCGCACAGTTCGCATTTCGGCATCGCTTAAGCCGTCGCTATCCGCACAGAGAATGCTAACAGCGCATCGCGAGCCTCGACGGTTCGCGACACGTCGATGCGCAAATTCCTACTTCGGAGAAGCGGCTCCTGCAGGCGCTGCCATCGCGGACGAAGGTGCGGCCATAGGTGCTGCCGGAACCTCTTTGCCGGTCTTGGCTTGCATCGAAGACTTGGTGGCGGCCTTTGCGGCGGCCTTTGCGTGCCGCTTGCACCGATAGACGCTCGAGGTCGAGATATTCAAGTCGGTGGCGATATCCTTGGCGTGCTTGCCGCTGTTGACCTCGTTCATCACAGCGTCGCAATCGACTTTGTTGGCAGCATAGGCAGGCCGCGCACTCGTCGCGAACGCGACAGTTGTCACGAGCATGGCCGAAGCCGCTACGAGCGCAAATTTCTTCATGACCATTTCTTCCCCCGATCGGTTAGGGTGTTACGAACGCGATGCACACTATTTCAAAATGCACGTCTCATCAACAGAGGCGCGAAGGACCTTTGTACGAGCGTCACACCTTCGATTTCGTGAAGCCGGGGAACGATGGTTGGCGTTTTTCCTGCAGGGCGGCTACGCCCTCGGCCAAATCGGCGCTGAAAAATCCCATCATCTCCATCGCCAACGACGCGTCGAACGCCGGGCCTGCGACGCGCAGCCAGTTGTTGAGCGAGCGCTTCGTGAATCTGACCGCCTGCTGCGGGCCACGCGCGAGCTTGCGCGCGACCTGCATCGCCTTGTCCATCAACTTGTCGGCGGGGACGCACAGGCTCACCAGCCCGATACGCTCCGCTTCCTTGCCGTCGATGAAATCGGCGGTCATCAGGTAGTACTTCGCCTTGGCCATCCCGCACAGCAGCGGCCAGACAATCACCGCGTGATCGCCGGCCGCTACGCCGAGCCGCAGATGTCCGTCGGTGATGCGCATCGATTCCGACGCGATGCTGATGTCCGCCATCAACGCGACCGCCAATCCCGCACCGACGGCGACGCCGTTGATGGCCGAGATGATCGGCTTGTCGAGATTGATCATGTTGTAGACGATGTCACCGGCTTCTTTCATGGCTTTGCCGATGTTGTCCGGGCTGGCAGCCATCTGCTGGATCATGTCGAGGTCGCCGCCGGCAGAAAACGCGCGCCCGGCGCCAGTCACCACGATGACGTTCGTCTCGTCATCATCGGCGATGTCGAGCCAGACGCGGCTCAACTCCCAATGGAGACGGTTGTTGGTGGCGTTGAGAACCTCGGGACGATTGATCGTGATGAGCAGGATGCCGTCGTCCTTCCGTTCGAACAAGAGATGCTGGTATTCGCTGTACTTCATTTTTTCAGCTTTTCACTTTCCACCCGCACCGTGGTCCGCCGAGGCGGATTGCTGTTCAGCTTTTGTAAATGTCGATGACCTTGCCGAGCAGTGCGATCGCTTCGGCCTTCGGTCGCTGAAAGCTGTTGCGGCCGATGATCGAGCCGTAGCCGCCACCGTCATGAATCCCGCGGACGGTATTCAACAACAACTCGTCGGTCTCCTTGGGGCCGCCAGAGAAAATCACGATTCGCCGGCCGTCGAAAGCGGCCTGCATGATGTGCCTGATGCGCGCCGAGAACGGCTCGACCGGCACCTTGGCGGCGTCGTACGCCTTTTTGGCCTCAGCCTGTTCGATGAACGCTGTCGGCGGTTTCACCTTGATGATATTCGCGCCGAGTTGCGCCGCGATTTGCGCTGCGTATGCGACCACGTCGAGAGCGGTTTCTCCCTGTTTGCTGATGCCCGAGCCGCGCGGGTACGACCAGATGACGAGCGGCAGGCCGCTGGCCTTGGCCTCTTCGCCAATCGCGCGCGCCTCCTCGTACATCGACTTCTCCTGCGTCGAGCCGGGATAGATTGTCAGTCCAACCGCGGCGGCGCCGAGGCGCAGAGCGTCCTTGACGCTGGCGGTCATCGAGGGCGCGGGGTCTTTTTCGTCGTTGAGAACGTCGTGATTGTTGACCTTGAGGATGAGCGGAATCTCGCCGACAAACTCGGCGAATCCCGCCTCGATGAGTCCGAGCGGCGCCGCGAACGCGTTGCATCCCGCATCGATGGCGAGCTGAAAGTGATAGCGCGGATCGTACGCGGGCGGATTGATTGCAAAGCTTCGCGCGGGTCCGTGCTCAAAGCCCTGGTCGACAGGCAGGATGACGAATTTGCCGGTGCCGGCGAGCTTGCCATGATTGAGCATCCGCGACAGGTTGTTGCGCACGCTGCCGTTTTCGGAATCGTAGTAGCCAAGAATCTCTCGAACTCGCTTGGTCATAAACCTCTGTCTCCGGTCGGGAGTGTGATTGCAGTTTGCATTTCTATATCACCGCAAATTAATTTTTCAGCAAACCGGTTGCGGCGGCGGCCAGCAGGCCGGTCAATACCCAGCCGGCCAGTTCCTCGAATAGGTACCAGACTTGGTACGCGAGAAAAAAGCGGTTGTTCTCGTCGAGCCGCCAGGTTTTTTCTGATTGAGGTCGGCAAACGGCAGGAAGACGTCGATGGAATAGAGAAAAGGATGCGGCAGCTGAGACTCCGCGATTTGGACCGGTGTGATTTCTGCGGCGCCGCTGCCGGAGCGCTGGCCACTAGTGGAACCTTTGCGTCTGCGACGTAGAAATATTTAGCGGGCTGGAAGATGAGTGCTCCAGCGATGATGACTGCCGCTGCCCAGGGAAGAGCCAGCCATGCCCGGTAGCCGTAGCCGACGGTCAGGTAGAGGAACCAGTTCCAAACGCGCGCTGGGAGGCCAAGTCTGCCTTGTTTGCGAAGCTCCCACCGCTCTTTGATGGACACCCGTCGCGCGCCGGCTTCGTCTCCCATCGCATGGAGCACTTTCGCGAGCTGCTCGTAGGGCTGAGGCATGAAGGGATCGTCTGGACCGTTTGGTCCAAGCTCAATCCAGTTGAGCCGCCGTTCGGCGTCCCTCGGCACGCCTCGAGTTGAGGAAACCGTGTACTCGAATCCGTCGAGGAAGAGTTTACCGGGCTTGGGCCAGCTTGCAGGGTCATCCGCGAGCGCGCCGGTGTGAGCCCTCCTCAAGTCCAGGTTGCCTTCGAAGGTGCCTCCCGAGCAATTAAGTTCAGTCTCTATTTGGGCGCTCGCCAGACTCACATCGCCCTTGGCGTTGAAGCCCTGGTTCAAAAAGACACCGCCGACGTTGACGGCATCTGCCAGGAGACCCTTCTCGAAGGTCCCGCCTCCGCAGATCAGCTGGCCATCGATTTTGGCGCCCACGAGATTCACGACGCCCTTGGCGGCAAAGTGGTCGTTGAGGAAAACAACTCCTGCTTTAAGCGAGCTTGCAAGCAGGTCGGCCTCGAAATTCCCGGCGGTGCAGATAAGTGCGCCGTCTATCTCGGCCCCGACCAGTCTCATCACGCCGGTGATTTTGAATCGATCGTTTGAGACCGACGTTGCCAACCTTGGTGCTGTCAGCGTTGAAACCTTTGAGGAAGGTGCCGCCGGTGCAGACGAGCGCCCCATCGATTTTGGCGCCGATCAAACTCACCTCGCCGTTGGCAGTGAAACCATGGTCGAAGCCGACACTACCCGCTTTCATGCCGTCTGCTTTTAAGCCGTCGAATATCCCGCCTGCGCAGACCAGTTGGCCATCGATTCTGGCGGCCATCAAGTTTACGTCGCCGACTTTCACCTTGAATCCGGTGTTGAAAAAGACGCCGCCAACCTTGAGAGAGGCGGCAACCAAGCCGGCATCGAAGGTTCCGCCCGTGCACAAGAGCTGGCCATCGATCTTTGAGTCGACCAGGCTCACCACGCCGTTGGCCTGGAACCCATCGTTGAAGGCGACGCTGTCGACTTTCATGCTGTCGGCGCTCAGGCCGCCGTTGAAGACGCCTTTTGTGCAGATGAGCGCGCCATCGATTTTGGCGCCTATTAAGCTCACCAGACCTTCCGCGTTGAAGCCGTGGTCGAGGAATATGCTTCCGTCGACGCTCAGGTTGTCGGCCTGTATGCCTTGGAGGTGGGTACCAGTCAGGGTGATCGAGTAAGTCGAAGAGTCAGTCAGTCTTAAGGCTTCGTCCAGGTAACAGCCAAGGAGCACAAGCGGACATTTAATCTCGGCCGACGCAAAATCCAGCGGACCTTTGACTCGGGCGGCACTTATTTGAACTCCTTTGCCCTGTAGAGACCACTCGGGATTGCTCAGGGTGACAAGCTGAAAGATGGTATCGGCGTTGATAGTTCGAAGATCGTCCCAGGTTGACCCGTTGGCCGGGTCGTTCTCGGCTGGTACCTGGGAACTGAAATCAGCAAGTTTGCCCTTTTTTCGCGGCGTCGACTAACCGTCGCTCAGCCTGGGTTAGTTCCATCGTCTAGATCACAACGTCGCGGCGGCGCAGTGGGCGGCGCCAAGCAGGCCGGCGGCTGGATTCAGTGAGACGCGGACTTCGATCCGCTTCAAAATTTCGTTCAGCCTGCCCTTGGCGAGAAATCCTTTCACGAACGCACCCGCGGTCAGCATCGGCAGAATTTTCGGCGCGATTCCCCCGCCAAGAAATACTCCGCCCAATGCCAGGACTTTGAGCGCAAGGTTCGCGGCCTCGGAACCGTAGATATCGCAAAACATTATCAGTGCTTGAACACAAACCTGGTCGCGTCCTGCCAGAGCGGCCTCGCTGACGGCCGCCGCCGCATCGCCCGCGGCGATTTGCGCCGTCAGCCACGCGGGCTCTGCGGCCCGGCTCTCGCGCCTTAGAAATCGATAGATATTCCAAAGTCCCGGACCCGACAGGACGCGCTCATAGCTGACGTGTCCGAACTCGCCGGTCAGAAAGCGCAGCAGCTCGATTTGTTCGGTGCCATGTGGCGCGAAGTCGCTGTGCCCGCCCTCGGAAGAGACTGCATAGTATTTGTCACTCTCCCACACCAGCGCCGACTCGCCGAGGCCAGTGCCCGCGGCGATCACAGCGATGTTGCCGTGTTGCGGCGGATTCTCCGCGCGGTGCAGCACCGTGAACTCGGCAGGCTTCAGATAGACCATGCCATAAGCCATCGCCGCCAGATCGTTAAGCAAGCGCACGGGAATGCCGTTCAGCGCGCGCGACAGCGAATCGCTCGAGAGTTCCCACGGGACGTTGGTGGCGTGGGCGCGGCCGTCGATTATCGGGCCCGGCACGCCGAGGCAGGCGGCATTCACCTTAGTGCTCGCGCCGAGGAACTCCGCGCACGCCGCCTCGAGGCTCTTGAACTGCGAGGTTGCGTAACGATGCTGGCGCACAATTTCGAGGGTTCCTGCCGAGTGCTTATAGACGGCGAGATGGGTTTTGGTTCCACCGACATCGCCGGCCAGGATGAGCCCATCCATTGCGAACCCCGATCCTGCTCTAGCCTTCGACGTTGAACGACTCGGCGAGCGTAACTTCCTCGGTGCTGCCGATGTAAATTGGATGCCGCTCGTGAATCGCGGTGGCGGCGATGTCGAGGATGCGCTGCTGGCCGGTCGAACCGCGGCCGCCAGCCTGCTCCGCGAGCATCGAGAGCGGAGCGAGCTCGTACATCAGGCGGAGTTTCCCCTTGGCCTTGCCGCCTTCAGCAACCTCACCCGGATACATGTATATTCCGCCCTCGAGTAAGCATCGATGAAAGTCGGCGGCGAATGCACCGCAGTATCGAAGTGAGTAGCTAGTGCGTTTGTCTTTGCGACTGGTAATATGCGCGACGAACTTGCGCGCTCCTTCGTGCCACTTGCCCGCGTTGGCCTGGTTGACCGCATAGGTACTCCCATGCGGCGGCATCTTCACCTTCTCTTTCCAAAGAATGAATTCGCCCAGCGTTCGATCGAGCGTGAAGATGTCGACGCCGTCGCCAGCGCTGTATACCAGCTGCGTTGCGGGCCCATATAGGATATAGCCTGCGATGATTTGCGCCGTTCCTGGAACGAGGATGTCTTCGATTCCTTTGCCGTGGCCGGGCGCGCGTTTCTTGACGGCGAAGATAGTGCCGAGCGAGCCGTTGACGTCGGTATTAGATGACCCGTCGATCGGGTCATAGAGTATACAGTAGCTATTGTCGCGGCAGTTGACTGAGTAATGGTGCGGCTCGTCCATTTCCTCGGAAATGAGACTGCACACCGGGTATCCATGCTCGAATGCTTCGAGGAAGACCTGGTTGCCCCACTGGTCGAGCTTCTTGACCCTTTCGCCCTGCACGTTGGTCTCGCCGGTGTAGCCGAGCTCGCCACCGAGACTCGCCGCCGCGAGCTCCCGCGTGATGCGCTTGGCGATGAGCTCGAGGCGCTCCATGATGAGACCGAGATCGGGGACCGGCAGCGCCGTAGCGCTTTTGGTCATGATATGACGCGTGAGAGTGATGCCGGCGCTCATCTGCAATCCTTCTCCCTATAGCGTTCGCCAAGTACGCTTATCGACCGCGATCATCAGCGCGGCCTCCAGCGGTCCCCATGAACCCGCAGCATAAATCGGGGGATCCATCGGCGACAGATCCCACGCATCGAGGATCGGCTGCACGAACTTCCACGCTTCTTCGACCGTGTCGCGCCGCATGAAGAGCGTCTGGTCGCCGACGATCACGTCGTTGAGCAGAGTCTCGTACGCTTCCGGAGTGGAGGTCACATAGTGAAAATCAACTTTGACCTGCTGGAGCTTGGTCTGCGAGCCGGGCACCTTCGACATGATGTGCAGCGCGAGACCTTCGTCGGGCTGAATCCTGATCGTCAGCATATTGGGCGCCAGCGGAGCACGCGGGTTTGCGTTATACAGGATTCGCGGCACGCTGTTGAAGTAGATTGCAATTTCGCTCGAGCGCTTGGGCAGCCGTTTGCCGGTGCGCAGGTAGAACGGCACCCCGGCCCATCGCCAGTTATCGATCCAGCATCGCAGTGCGACAAAGGTCTCGGTTTTCGAATCCGGCGCGACGTGTTCCTCGTCGCGATAGGCTTTGACCGGAACTCCGCCGATAAGGCCCTCGCCGTACTGGCCGCGCACGACCCATTTTTCGATATCCTCGTCGCCGAGCGGGCGCAGTGCGCGCAGCACGTCGAGCTTTGCGTCGCGCATCGACTCGGCGCCGGTGGTATTTGGCGGCTCGGTCGCGATCATGCAGAGCGTTTGCAGCATGTGGCTTTGGACCATGTCGCGCAGGGCGCCGGCGTGATCGTAGTAGGCGGCGCGGGTGCCGACGCCTTCGGACTCGGCGACGGTAATCTGGATGTGGTCGACGAATCGCGCGGTCCAGATAGGCTCGAAGATCGCGTTGGCGAAGCGCAACACCATCAGGTTCTCGACGGTTTCCTTGCCGAGATAGTGGTCGATTCTGAAAGTCTGGCTTTCGTCGAAATGACGCGCAAGCTCGGCGTTGATTTCCGACGCGCTCGCGAGATCGGAGCCGATCGGTTTTTCGACGACGACGCGCGTGAACGGATGCCCCTCCTCGGGCGGATGAATCATTCCCGCGGCCGTCAATCCTTCCGAACAGGTGTCGATGAAGGCTGGCGGAATCGCAAAGTAGAAGACGCGATTGCCCTCGGTGTCGCGCTCGCCGTCGATTGCCTCGCATCGCGCACGCAACCTTTCATAGTCGGCGGCCTCGGTGAACGAGCCGCGATTGAAATAGATCATGGGCGCGAACTTCGCCCAGTGCTCTTTGTCGACCGGGCGGCGCGAGAACTGTTCGATACCGCTGAGCGCGAACGCGCGATACTTCTCGTCGTCGAGATCCTCCATCGAGAAGCCGAGGATCGCGAACTTGTCGGGCAATTCGCCGTCGAGCGAAAGATTGTACAGCGCGGGAATTAGCTTGCGGCGGCTCAAGTCGCCCGCGCCGCCGAAGATCACCACGATGCATGGATCGTAGTGATGATGTTCCTTGACCGGGGTGTGGAGGTGATTGAGATCGATGGACCTGTTTGAAGTGACGGCCATATTTGCTTATTCCTTGAGGAAACCGTGCCCGCCGAACTCGTCGCGCAACGCGGCAAGCAACTTCTCGCCGAAGGTTCCTTCGGCGCCCTTGTCGGCACGGGAGCGAAAGCGCGTGAACAGCGCCATGGTGATTACCGGCATCGAGATGTGCTTGTCGATCGCGTCCTGCACCGCCCAGCGGCCCTCGCCCGAATCCTCGACGTAGCCGCGGACTTGCTTGAGGCCGGGATCTTTTTCCAGCGCCTTCGCCGTCAGCTCCAGGAGCCATGATCGCACGACGCTGCCGCGTCCCCACAGATTCGCGATCTTCGGCAGGTCGAGCTTGTACTCCGACTTGTGCATCGCCTCGAAACCTTCCGCGTACGCCTGCATCAGGCCGTACTCGATTCCGTTGTGGACCATCTTCACGTAATGGCCGGCGCCGTGGCCGCCGACGTGACTGTAGCCGCCGGGCGGAGCGAGTGTTTCGAAAATAGGTTCGTAGCGCTTGAAGATTTCCAGATCGCCGCCGATCATAAGGCAGTAGCCATTCTTAAGTCCCCAGATGCCACCGCTGGTGCCGGCATCGACGAGATGCAGCTTGATGCCGGCGAGAACGGCGGCGCGGCGCACGTCGTCGTGAAAATTGGTGTTGCCGCCGTCGATGATCGCGTCGCCCGGCTCGAGCAATTCGGCCAGTTGGTTAATCGTGCTCTCGGTGGGCTCGCCGGCCGGCACCATCACCCACACGCCGCGCGGCCGCTTGAGCCTGGCGACCAGTTCCTTGAGTGAATTGACGCCGTCGGCGCCAAAAGTCGAGACTTCCTTGAGTTTGGCGTCGTCGAGGTCGAAGGCGACAATCTGGTGATTGTCGCGCCTGAGCCGCTCGACCATGTTCATGCCCATTTTGCCGAGACCAACGAATCCGATTTCCATCCCGCGCTTCCTCTTTGGTAGATGACGATGCGATCCGGATTTTGCGGTCATGCGGCGGGAACCTGGGAAAAGTCACCCGCGCACGTCTCGGCATTTGACTATCCGGCGCTCTGTCTAAGCTATTCCAACATACCGGTTGTTCAAAGACCGCGCGGAACCGTGCGGCTAGTGGGATTTGATGTCGTCCTCGAGCATCAGGTTGCGCAAATCCTGACGCTGGAAGATTGCCGCCACCGAGCGCGTCATCGCGACCGACAACACCTCGCCCGGCTCGTCGTAGATGCCGGCTTCGTCCTGGGAACCCAGCCCGAACGAACCGACCGGCGGGTCGGAGTAGGTATCGGTCGTGGTGCCAGTCCAGAACGGGACGCTGAACGGCGGCTTGTAAATCGAGACGTCGAGAACGCATTCAGCGGTCGTCCTCCAGACCGGACCGTATTGACCGTCGGGGCCGCGATTCTTCTTGACCCAGCATCGCCGAATTTTGCTCTCGAGCACGTACTCGGTCGTGTTCTTGATGCCCGGTTTGTAAACGACATCGGTGGACGACGATGCGGTCATGCCCGCCTCCTCGGCCGAGCGACCGATGGCCGCCTGGAAGACCGGGCCGAGCGGAGCGCTGTACAAGCGCTCCGTAAGATTGCCGGATTGATCTGTGATGACACCGATAGCAGGATTGCCGTTGAGCGGCGCGGCGTCGCCAGTCACGTCGCGCGCGTCAGCCGGCGTCAGGATCAAGATGGTCTTTTTGGGATAACTGTTTTGGTATCCCTTGACCTGGTACGGATAATACTCTAGCGTTTGCGTCGAACTTGTAGCCTCTCCGGGCGCGCCGCCGCCGGTGGTCGCACATCCCGAGAACAGCGCCGCGAGAATCGGGACGATCGTGACGAGGAGCGCGATTCGGCTGGTGTGCAGGCTCCCCACGATCGGCACGCCTCTTATCGTTGCGCCGCCTGGGCCCGCTCGCGGAAGAGGAAGAGGGTGCCGCCCACCTCGAGCCGATCGCCGCTCTTGAGCGCGTAGCGGCCATTGACCTGCTGCCGATTCACGAAGATCTGGCCGCCGGTCGGACTGATGATGAAATTCCTGCCCTCGCGCCGGATGATCGCATGACTGCCGAGCACCGCCTGATCGCCGAACAGCCCGATGTCGCTTTCCTCGGCTCTGCCTATAATCGTCACGCCTTTGATCAGCGGATATTCGCGACCCTCGCGCGCGTTGCGGCTCTGGCTGCGCACGACCATCAGCCAGCCTCGCTTGAGCAGCTCGCCGACCAGTCCGATGAAGAAACCGATCAGCGCGCCGAGAATGATAATCGCGATCGCTCGTCCGAACGCCTGCGGAAAAGTGGTCGTCAGGCTCTGGTAGAAAAATCCGCCGAGTGCGCCGCCGAGGACGCCACCGATCGCGCCATTGCGCCGCCGCGCTGCCGATCCCGACGCCGATCCAACGCCGAGTCCGACTGCGATTCCAAGCACGCCCCATCCGAGAATTCGGCCGTTGAGCCCGCCCAAGATGTCGAACGCAAACTCGCCGACCAGCAGTCCCAGCGCTCCTCCAGCCGCGCCGATCACTCCGCCGACGATAAATCTGCGGGCGGCCTGGCGCCATTGGCCGACGCTGAGCGTTTCGATCGAGGCAAGGAACGCGCTGATCAGCGCGCCGATTAATGCACCGAACAGGATGTCGCGGCCGTAAACCCAGCGGATGCCGAGGATTGGCTCCGACAGCCCCCATGCGGCGAATCCGCCGAGTGCTCCTGCCGCTGCGTAGAAGAGAAGTTTTTCCTGGGAAACGTTACTGGCCATGGTGTATTCACAGCATTGCGCGTGCTTGGGTCGGGTTCAAGCACGATTCTGGAGATGCGATGTTTGTGGTGATGCGAGCAGAGATCGGATTGCTCCGCCGTCAGTTCGCCTGGGCGGTCCAGGTGCCGCGCTCTCCCGACGGCGTCGACTCGAAAGTGCCGCTGATCTGATCGCTTCGGCGCTGGCCCTCGAAGTAGTAGGTCTCAGTGCCGTATGGGACCTGGAACTGCAGGTGGTTGCCGCGCACGAATCCTTCGATCGGCGTCGTCCCGAACCCTGATTGATGTATCTCGAGCTCGCCGTGCAGGAAGCCGTTGGGCTGCGGGCGCAATCTAAGCTCCAGCTCGGGATTGCCGCCGCTGCGAAGACCGCTGATAGTACCGGTCGCGATTGTCGGCCCGATCATCCCGCCCGAAGACATCGAGCTGGTGCCCATCGAGCTGCCGATCGCGCCGCTGCTGCCCGGATACGTGGCGTACGGACTGCCGCCCGCGTCGCCGAGCACCTCGAATTTCTTGGCGCCGAAGTACTGGCCGTTCAAATAAAAATTGACCGTGTAGGTGCCCGGCAGAAACGCGCCGCCGCGCGAGTTGCCGACGCGTCCGCTGAACGTCACCGTCCTCATATTGGGGGAGACCGGCTGAAAATCGTTGACGCTGCCGAGCGTGCGTCCGTCGGGTCCGATATACGCCGCGTCGACGCGGTACTGATTGGGCTCGAGCTTGTAGAGGCGGTTGTCGAAGCTGACCTGCCATCCGACGAACAGCACCTTCGACACGTCGAAAGAGTTGGTCACGCCCGAAAGAGCGGTTCCGGTCTTGGTGGTGTTCAGAAAGCTGATATTGCGGAGCTGCAACGGCTTGGCGCGGCGCTCATCGATCATCGCGAGTTTGCGCGCCTCTTCGTCGCGCTTGCGCTGCTCTTCTTTTGCCGCGGCCGCGGCCGCAGCCGCCGCCGCTGCCTCCGCGTTCTTCGCGCTGAGGTCCTGATTAACGATGAAGCCTTCCTGCGCCAGCATCTTGTCGTTCGAGTAGAGCGCGACTTTGTAGGTGCCGGCGGGCTTGTCGGTCATCGTCGGCATCAACGCGACGCCGCTGAAGTCCGCGGTCTTCTGTGCGGGCCCGACAAAAATATTCGTGTCGCTCGACGCGATCTGAAGTCCGTTCGGATCGTAGAAACGCGCCTCGATCTTTTCGTCGCGGCCTTCGAGCCCGGCGAGCAGGTTCTTGAAGGTCGCGGTCCACTTCAGATAGCGCGCATTGGTCAGATCGGTGTCGTTGAATTTCGCTTGCGGCGGTGCCAGTGCGGTGCCCTCGCGCGTCGAGAGCGCCAGCGTCATCGTCGAAAATTCCAGTGGATTCTCGCGCGCCTTCGCCAGCAATTCCTCATGCTTCCAGGGCAGTCCGTCGAACATAGGCTTGAGTCCGAGCCGCAGCTGAAGATCGGGGCTCGAGTAGAGGTAGGTGCCGCCGAACGCGGCTCCCGCCAGCACCACCAGGAAAACCAACAACCCGACCGAGCGGCTGAGCCGGCTCCGCGGCTTGCGATATTCCAGCGGCGCCTCGTCGTAATCGAGCGCCTCGACCTGCGACAGTCCGCCGGTTCCGCTGGTCGAGTCGACACGGTCGCTGTCGAGCGACAGCCCGCGCCCATAGAGCATCATGTCGCGGAAATCCTGGACCTTCGGCGGCCGCCCGGTCATCTCGTATCCGAGAGCAGCGTCGATCGCGCCCGCCAGGTTGCTCGACACGCCGGGACGAAGATCGCGCACCGGCGGGAAACTGAAAGGCGGAAATTTTTCCGGATCGCGGCCGGTCAGCACGTAATGCAGCGTCGCGCCGAGCGAGTAGATGTCGCTGCGCGGATCGACCAGCCCCTGGTATTGCTCCGGCGGTGCGAAGCCGAGGGTGCCGATCATCGTGCCCTTGCGCGCCGCCTTGAACAGCCGCGCGATTCCAAAGTCCACCAGCACGACCCGCCCATTCGGATTAAGCATCACGTTGGACGGCTTCATGTCGCGGTAGATTATCGGCGGTATCAGCCCGTGCAGGTACGCGAGCACGTCGCACAGTTGGCGCGCGATATCGATCACCAAGCCCTCGGGCAGCGGCTCGCCGCGCGCCGCGAGTTCTTCCTCGAGGTTGCGCCCCTCGACGTACTCCATCACCAGGTAATGGCGGTTGGCGAGTTCGAAGCGGTCGGTGATCGCGGGAATCGCCTGATGCTTCAGTTGCGCTAGCGTGTCGGCTTCGCGCGCGAAATATTCGTTGGCCTCGATCCGCTGCGCCTGGTCGATAAAGTGATCGACCATCTCCTTGATCGCGCACGGTCGATTCGCCAGCCGCTGGTCGCGCGCGAGATAGACCATCCCCATCCCGCCGCCGCCGAGCAGCCGGTCGATCGCATAGCGACCCTGCAGCACGGTGCCGGGCTCGAGCGGCCCGGTTTGCTGCGGTGAATCTTTGGGCGAGGTTGCCATCGTCAAAAGCCGGCGCTTCGTCTGCGCCTAGCTTGCATACACTACGATCACCGAAATGTTATCGGTACCGCCGCCGGCATTGGCCGCGACGATCAATTCGCGCGCCGCGTCGAAGGGATCGGCGTTGCGCCCGAGGATGTCGTGGATCTGATTGTCGCTGACGTGCGCCGTCAAACCGTCGCTGCACAGCATTAGCTTGTCTCCGCGCTTGAACTTCAGCGAGACCGCCTCCGCTCCCGCCGGACCGCTCTGGCGCGCGCCGAGCGAGCGTGTGATCACGTTCTTGTGCTCGTGCGTATGCGCTTCCTCGGCAGTTATCTGCCCGATTTCTACCAGCCGCTGCACCAGTGAATGATCCTTCGTGACCTGGCGGAGCGTCGCGCCTTCCATCAGATATCCACGGCTGTCCCCGACCCAGGCCACCGCGGCATATGGGGGCGTGACCAGCGCGCAGACGCCGGTCGAACCCATTCCGCGAGACTCGGGATGGCTCGCCACATAATCGATAATCCTGGAATTCGCTTCCTCGAGCGCGCCGGTCAGCAGCTCAGCTCCGTTTGTAACTTCTCCATGTGCGCTTTCAAGCCGCGTTTCAATGTAACTCCGGATCGTCTGGACGGCAATTGCAGAAGCGACTTCGCCCGCCTCCGCACCGCCCATCCCGTCGGCGACGACGTACAAATGACTTTGCGCCGGCTCGACCAGCGACTCGCGTGTGTACTCGAGCGCCAGCACCGAGTCCTCGTTATGCTCGCGCACGCGGCCGACATCGGTCATCGCCGCCGCGCGCAGCCGGAACGCACCACCGAGCGCAATCAGCTCGGCTTTGAACTCGTCGATATTCGGCCAGCGGTCCGCGGGATTGAAAGCAATAGCGCGGCGAATCGCATTCTCCAGCCGCGGCGAAACTACGTGCGGAGGGTAGAACTGAACCGGACCCGCTTCCTCGCGCCAACTCTCGCTGGGTATCCTCGCGCCCGTGAGCCATGTGTAAAGGAGGGCGCCGGCCGAAAAAATATCGGCGCGCTTGTCCACCTTTTTGCCCCGATAAATCTCGGGCGCCGTGTAGCCGTCGTTGAAAATCGGCTCGCTCTGAAGCTCGTTGTCGTTGCTGACGTAGTCCAGCCCCGTGAGCTTGAGCCGCCCGTCCTTTGCGACGGCAACTGATTCGGGGCAGATGTCGTTGAGGCGCAGCGCACGGCGATGTACAAACGAAATCGCCTGGCAGACCTGCACCGCAGCAGCGATAGCATCCGTCTCGGACATTTTCCCCGAACCGCGGCGAATCGGCTTGAGTTCCTCGTCGGCATAAACCAGGTACACGCGGCCGTTCTCCGCGAAGCCTTCGGTCGCGCGCTGGAATGCCGGATGACTGATCGTCTGTGACAGGGCGAGCACACGGCCGAACACTTCGCCGAGATCTTCACCGACCGGCGGCGACGTATCCTCGTGCGCGCCGTCGTCGCTCTCGAGATCCTCCTGAGTTTCGGCTACGACTACCGCTTCCGCGGCTTCGCTCGATTCGTCCGGAGATGCGTTCTCGGCAGCCTCTTCGATTGCAGCGGTGCTTGGCTCGGCCTCGACTGTCGACTGCGCGCCTTCTCCCGACGCGATCGCACTCGACGACTCCACGTGCGAGCTCGACGCGTGCTGCTGTGGCGCTGGCGACGCGGTACCGTTTGTCTGCGCAGCCGGGGGTCTCAACTCCGCCGTCTTGGCGCTCGGCCCATTGGGATCCTCGACCCGCGGCGCAGGCTTCGGCGTCTCGACGACCGGCGCTTCTTCGACAACTTCCGCCGAGGGATTCGGACCGAAGCGCTCGCGCAATACGATAGATTCGGTTTTGTCGTCGCGGACGCGTTTTGCGCGGTAGCGATTTTCTATCGACGTCTGACTCGACAGCGCGACTATCTCGATTCCGCGCTTCAACGACGCGCCTGCCGTCAGCGGCGTCGGCTGCGTCGGCGATTGCGAGGCGGATGCGGCCGACTTGGACAACCCCTGGCCGCATCGATCGCAGAACTTGGCGTCGTCGGGCGCCTCTTGGCCGCATTCGGGACAGGTGATCATGCGCCGCTAGCCTCTCCGAAACTGCAATATAGCACCACCGAGCACCACCTGGTCTCGATCTTTTAATTTGTAAAGCTGGTCGCGTCCGAGTTTGCCGCGCCCCGCGATATAAGTGCCGTTCAGGCTGCCGAGATCGCGGATGAAGTAATCCGCGCCGCGCAGCACTATCTCCGCATGGCGTCGCGACACGCGATCGCCGTTGTGCGCCAGCTTCTTCAGATCGATGTCGAGTTTGTCGCCACCGTCCTGCGATCGTCCGATCGTGGTGCGCATCCCGAAAATTCCGAACTCGATATCGTCGCCGCGCGAGACCAGCTTGGCCGGCGCAACGGATAGGTCGGCGCCGTTTTTACTGTTACCGAACAGTCCGTCAGATGCTGGCCCGGTCGAAATCGGTGGCGAGTAATTGCGCGACGAAGACGAGCGCGAACCCGTCCGCGATTTCGTGTCTGCCGGCGTCGATTCGCCGGTCGACCCTGACCGCGACACGTACGGCGCCGCGGCCGCAGGAGGATTCAGCTCCTTGGTCTTCGCCGTCGATGACGGGTTTGGCGACCGCGACGAAAGCCGCGACTTGAGCCGCCGTTCGATTATGCTGCGCGCCCTGCCGGTCAGCTCGATTGCTTTTTTGATCTGCGGCGCGACGATCTTTGCCGCCGTGCTACCCGCGCTGGAGATGTTGCCGTTTTTGATTTTCTCCGCGACTGGCTCGTTCAGCACGATCGTCGGCATCGTGGATACTGGCGGCTTGGATACTAGCGATTTCCATGGTGTCAAGCGCGACGGCTCGGGCGTTGGAGAGCTGTTCAGCACAACGGTTGACTGCGTGGAAATACGGCTCGGCGCACCCGCAAGGCTCGCGCTCCCGCCCAATTGTCCCGACTTATTCTCGGGTGGCGGCTCCGGCAGAGCGCGCTTCATCTCTTTTGCCGACACCTGCCGCTTGTTCACGTCCTGCTCGAGCGCGCGCATGACTGCGTCTGCAGTCTTCGGCGAAACTTCAGGCGACAGAGCACGCAGGGGAGGAAAGCTGAACGGCGGCTCGAGCTGCGGATCGCGGCCGGTCAGCAGATGATGCATCGTGGCGGCCAGCGAATAGAGATCCGAGCGCGCCTCGACCTTGCCCATGTATTGCTCGGGCGGCGCGTAGCCGACCGAGCCGATTTGCGTGCCGCGTCCACCGGGCGGCAGGAAGCGCGCGATTCCAAAATCGATCAGCATCGCGCGGCCGTCCTTGTCGATCATGATATTGCCCGGCTTCAGGTCGCGATAAATTATCGGCGGGTTCTGCTTGTGCAGAAAATCGAGCACGTCGAGCATCTGCCGCGCCCAGCGCAGCACCTTGTCCTCGGCGACTTTGCCCTTGGGCCCCAGCTTGTCGAGCACGCCCTGCAAATCGCCGCCCGCGACAAATTCCATCACCAGGTAGTGGCGCGAGTTTTCGGCGAAGTGATCGATCAGCGTCGGGATGCCCGGATGCGACAGGCGCGCGAGCACGTTGGCCTCGCGCGTGAAATCCTCGATCGCTTTTTTCTCCTGGATTCCGTCGCCGACGATCATCTCCTTGACCGCCACCGGACGGTTCGCCAGGCGCGTGTCGTTGGACAGGTACACGCGCCCCATCCCGCCGACGCCGAGCACCTTCTTGACCCGGTAACGACCGTCGAGAAGATGGCCCTCGGTGAGCTCCTCACCCGCATTCATGGCGATTGTCTACCAGCCCTCCTCAACTACCGCGCACGCGGCGTACTTCCGGGCGCGCCTGGAGGGAACGGAGGTTCAAGAGATCGGTTCTACCACCAGCTTCAAAAACGTTTTCCCGATGATCACTTCGTCGCCCGATTTGATCTCGGCGGGACTTCCCGGCGAGAGCCGCGGCTGACGATTCACGTAGGTTCCGTTCAGACTGCCGATGTCCTCGATCGTGATCTTGCCGGCGTCGATTCGAATCAACGCATGCTTGCGCGAGATCTTGGCCTCGGGATCGTCGGCGTCGAGATCCACTTCCGGAAACGATCCGGTCTCGGGATCCCATCGGCCCACCAGGTTGTTGCCCTCTTCGAGCGGAAATTCCTGGCCCTTGCGTCCACCGCGAACGACAGAAAGCTTCGCCTTGAACGGTGCACCGGCGGCAGCCGTCGCCGAGGGCGCACTCTCAGGGGCAGCCTCAGGTTTGATCTCACCCGTCGGAGCATCCGACTTGGGCACTTCAGTGGTCGGCATTTCGCCGTCCGGCTTCGCATCAGCGGCGAGCGAAGGAGTCGCGTTGGCGTCGATACTTTCTGCGGTCGCAGCCGGCGGCGTTTCGGTTTTAGTCTCGGCGGCAGGAGCTCCAGCAGGAACCGAGGCGGCGCTGCTGCCTGCGGCGGCGAGCTTGGCGCCGCATCCGTCGCAGTAATCAAGTCCGTCCATGTTTTCGTAGCCGCATTCGCCGCATTTGATCATGGTCTGAGCCCTCGCAGGTGAGTTCGAAGTATCTGTCCTCTACCGTTCACTAAGTCTTACTTTTCTCCCGATAAAATTATTCCGACTTCTGGAAATCCTTCAACGCTTCCGGATCGAGCATCTGGGTCTTGCGCACCACCGCCTGCGCCTGCAGCAGCGTAGTCTTCGCGGCCTTGGTCTGCAGCGTCTGCGTCTTCTTGATCTGATCCATCAGGCCCGCCAGCGCCTGCGTTGCCTTGACGTTGCCCATCCGCTGCGTGCCCTGCAGCGCGTTGCCGAGCAGCCGGGTGGCACGATCGACGTTGCCGGCCTTCAGCTCCTCTTCGGCCTTCGCCTGCAGCTTGGCGATCGAAACCTGGTCGACCAGGTTCATCACGCGGCCGTTGCGCTTGCTGGTCAGCGTGCGATCGAGCGTGTAGTCAACCGTCAAATCGCAGGCCACGGTGTTTTCGCCGCCACCCGGCACTTCATAATGAAAAGTGCTCTGCAGAATTCTGACCTGCCCCGGCTTGCGCGGCGGCAGCACCAGCGTCAGCAACACCGATCCGGGCACTCCTGCCTGCAGGTCGCCTATCTCGTAGCTGATTTTGCGATCCTCGCCGACCAGCGGTGTACCGAGCACGTAAATTTCCGGCGACGCGCGAAAGGCCTCGCGCACCTGCACGCCCTGCGACAGCGTCACCTCGATTCGCCCGTTGCGCAGGCTCACCGAGCGCAGGCCCTCGAGCTCGTCTTCGAAGATATGAGGAATCTCGGCGGGATCGCCGATGAAATGATATTTGCCGTTGGAGTCCTGCGCGATTCGCTGTAGGAGCTTCTCGTTGAACTCGACGCCGACGCCCATCGTCGAGAACGAAATCTGGTCGCGATTTTTCTCGACCAGCTCGATACATGCTGTCTCTTCGTAGGTCTGACCGTCGGTGAGCACCAACACGCGATTGAGGCGATCGGGGCTCAGATTTTTCTTGACCTCTTCGATCGCCGCGCGCATCCCGAGCGCCATCTGCGTGCCGCCGCCGATCTCAAGCAGGTCGATATCGTCGATCGCCCGCTTGATTGCGGCCTGGTCGCGCGCTTCCTCCGGGGTGATCAGCACCTTCGCCTTGTCGGCGAACGCTACAATCGAGACCTTGTCGTCCGGTGTCAGGTTGTCGGCCAGGAACTTGACCGCCTCGACGACGAATTCCAGGCGCCGCTCGTCGTACATCGAGCCCGAGCGATCTATCACTACGCCAAGGTTGAGCGGCATCCTGCTCCCACCGCCCGCGCCACCTCTACCCCGGGCAACAGCCTCGAGCAGCACGTAGAGTACGAAGTTTTCCGCGCTGGAGAGCACATGTTCGCTGCTCGCCAGCGCCTCGAAGCTAAGCGGATCGGCCATTCGTCAATCTCCCGAGACTAATTGTAGATTTAAGCTTAGAGCCTTGGCAACCGACCTATTAGAATACGAACGGAGCGCGGGTAAACCAAGCCCCTCGGTAGCAATACAGTAACTATTAGGACGTTGCGGGGTTAATCCCGATACAACAGCTACCGGCGCAGAATTAATATAGTCACGATCCAGCTTTAGCCCACATCACCCCGCCATTGAGAGGATTCCCATGCGAACTGCCAACAAGCACATCCGCCACGGAGTCGGCAGCGTCCGCCCGTATCTATACGGCCGCCTGGATATGCTGGAACTCGTCAAACGGGCATTCGGCGCGGTGGAACTGGAACACCTGAAGATGGGCAACGGCGCACACGTCGAGGCGAAAATCGGCGACTCGATGGTCGTGATGGAAGTCAGCGACCCGCCCCACCCGGGCGCAAAGCCCGCGTCGATTTACGTCTACGTCGAGGATGTAGACGACGCCTACCAGCGAGCACTGGCCGCGGGCGCCACCTCGGTGACGGCCCCCGAAAACAAGCCCTACCAGGAGCGCGCCGCCGGCATAAAGGACTCCTTCGGCAACATCTGGTACATCGCAACGTACACCGGGTGATCGAAAAAGAGCGCGACCGCAGAACCCCGCATCCTGCTTATTGCCTGGTAGTCGGCACCTAACCCCTAATCCCTAGGGAAGGGAACCCGATTGCCGCCGACCGAGAGCAAAGTAGTGCGCTGCGCGCAACTTTGCGATTGATACCGGGTGCAGGGGTCACTCCTGCCGAGGGTAGTGTGAAACCCACCGCGGGTTTCACATTTGATTAAGTGATTTACCCTTCCCCTCCGCCGCGCTGGATGCCCTCCGCAAAAAAGCGTAAGAGAGTAAGCGCTATGTCTTTAAAAGGTAAATGCGCTATCGCCGGGCTCGGCCAGACCCGGATGGGTAAAAACTTCGATCATCCCGGACCGATCGGCTTCGCTGCCGAGGCCGTCAATCTCGCGCTCGAGGACGCCGGCCTTGAGCGCTCCGACATCGACGGCCTGCTCGTCAATCCCGGGATCACCTGGTTCAACAATCCGATGGCGTCGACGTCGCTGCAGAACGCGATGGGCATCCGCGACCTCCGCCTGACTGCGACGATGAACCTCGGCGGCGCGACCGCGGCGGCGATGCTTATGCATGCCGCTCAGGCTATCGACGCCGGCATGGCCGAGGTCGTCGCCTGCGTGTTCGCCGACGCTCCCCTCCGTCCACCTTCGCCCAAGGGCAAGGACGCCGGCTCTGCAGCCTCCTACGGCTTCGCCCAGGGTCTCAACGCGCACTACGGCCAGTTCGGCGTCAACGCTCAGTATGCGTTCGTCGCCCAGCGCCATATGTATCGCTATGGGACCACCAACGATCACCTCGGCGCCGTCGCGGTATCCGAGCGCAACTGGGCCAACTTGAATCCCGATGCCCAGTTCCATGACACTCCGATGTCGATGGCGGACTACCACGCCTCGCGATGGGTGGTTGAGCCGTTCCATCTCTACGACTGCTGCCTGGTTTCCAACGGCGGTCTTGCGGTTATCGTGACTTCCGCCGAGCGCGCGAAGACCCTGAAGTGCCCGCCCGTGTACATCCTGGGGATGGGGCAGGGTCATCCCGGCGGCGATCCGCTCGACACGCTGGTTTCCGGAGCGCCGATCGCCAAAGATACCGCCTTCAAGATGGCTGGGATCAAGCTGGGCGACGTCAACTTCTGCGAGCTCTACGACTGCTATACTTTCACCGTGCTTGTCACACTCGAAGACTACGGCTTTTGCAAAAAGGGCGAAGGCGGACCCTTCGTCGCCAGCGGCGCTATCGGCCCGAACGGCTCGCTTCCGGTCAATACCGGCGGCGGCCAGCTCAGCTCCTTCTATATGTGGGGGATGACCCCGGTCGCGGAGGCTATCGTGCAGATGCGTGGGGATGGAGGGCGGCGGCAAGTGCCAAAACACGACGTTGGACTCGTTTCAGGCAATGGCGGTATCCTTGCAACGCACTCAACGCTCGTTTTGGGTAACCAACCGTAGTATTAGCTGTGATTCGCGCTGTCACTACCCTTGACGTGACGTAGTGCGCTTCAATCGTTTCAACCGCTAATACGTCTAAGTTAATATATAAGCCAGACTGCGATGCCTGAAATCAGCAAACCTGTCCCTGCAGTCACTCCCGACATGCGCGAGTTCTTCGAGGGCGCGCGCGCGGGACGCCTGATGCTCCAGAAGTGCGACGGATGCGGGACGCTCCGGTTCCCCGCTCACGACCTCTGCTCGAAGTGCAACTCGACCGCCTCGCGATGGGTCCCGGTGAGCGGCCGCGGCGAAGTCTTCAGCTTCAATATCATGCACCAGATTTACCATCCGGGGTTCGCCGGCCAGGTGCCTTACGCCGTGGTCGTAGTCGAGCTCGAGGAAGGATGCAAATTCGTTTCGAACCTGCTTGGCGTCAAGCCGCACGACATAAAGTGCGGGATGCCGGTGGAAGTCACATTCGAAAAGCTTAACGATGAAGTCGCGATGCCGAAGTTCCGGCTTCGCGCCGCGAAATAATCCGGCTCGACTGAATTTATCAAGGAATTATCAATTTGCTGCTCGATCAAAAGTATTTCCAGCGTCTCATCGCGAGTTCGCCGGATATCATAATTGCCGTCGATAAGGACGGCATCGTCAACTATTACAACGACGGCGCACGCACCAGCCTCGGCTACAGCTCCGACGAGATGATCGGCCAGAACTGCACGCGCATCTATCCGTCGATTGATGAAGCGCGCCGCGTAATGAAAGCGATGCGGGATTCTACCGACTCCGGCAAAATCGCCAGCTTCGAGACCATCTTCCGCGACAAGGGCGGTGAACTCATCCCGGTCATGATCTCCGGCGCGCTCATCCACGACGACGAGGGCAACGAAGTCGGATCGATCGGTTTCGCCCGCGACATCCGCCGTCTGCGCCGCGCGCAGCAACTCGCGACCGCCGGCGAAATAGCGGTCAGCCTTGCCCACGAGATCAACAATCCGCTCGAATCGATCACCAACAATCTCGAACTGCTCTCGCAATGCGTCCAGGGGCACCTTAGCGAGTCCGAAAAAGTCGTCGAGAACGAACGCTTCGACTCGATTCGAAATTCCCTGGAACGCGTGCAGGCCATCGTCCGCCGCCTCGATGAGATGGCCCGCAAGGGCGAGTACGAGACGCGCGACTACCTGGCCGGCAAGCGGATGGCCGACCTGGCTCCGCGCGAAGATAAAGTTCATACGCGGCCCCATGACGCGCCGCATCTGGTTGCCGAGCAATCTCCGCTGGCCGGGATGTCGGTGCTGGTGCTCGACGACGATACCGCCGTCGTCAACTCGATGGCCGACCTGCTGCGCGCCGAGAAATGCATCGTGCACTGCGCCACGCGTCCTTCGGCCGCATTCGGAATCCTGCGCAACGTCAAGCTCGATGCGGTTATTTCCGACGTCGTGATGCCCGAGATGGACGGGTACGACTTCTATCTCAAGGTGAAAGAAGAGATGCCGTCGTTGCCGGTCATCCTGATGACGGCCTACTACTACGACAAGGATCACATCCTGAAGCGCTCGCGCCTGCGCGGCCTCGAAGGCGCGCTGTTCAAGAAGCCGGTAAATCCCGGGAAGCTGCGCGCGATGCTCCTGCAATTGCGCCAGAAAGCGGCCCAGGAAAAAGCCAACGCAAGAGCCGCAGCGATAGCAGCCAAATCCGCCGCCGTAGAATCAACACCAAAACTAATCCCCCAGTCCTGATCTTCAGATTGCCTCCCACGTTCGTCGTAGGAGGCCGGCGCGCGTCCGCACACGCCGGGTGGGGGACCTTGGTTCCCTGAATTCTGGTTGCTGCTCGTGGGAGGGAATCGGAGGCGGACTCGCTCGTATCGCTTTGCTAACTTCTTATCCCCTCATGAAACCCCGACGCCGCAAATCACCTGCGCGCACCCCAAAACGCCTGGCGACTCGTCCCTTCGCCATCCTCGAATACGATCCTTCGCCGACAGCTATCATCGAGCCGCGCCGCATCTACAAATCCATCGATGCTCCCAAGCACTGCGTCCTCTGTTTTCTTTCAGGACGTGATCGACGACCTCATCCTCAACGGCGGCGCTCGCGAGATCGATCAAGCCATCAGCGAAGTCGGGCGGCATCCTGTTTACGAGATCGAGATTGGCGGCAAGCGGCTGGCAGTCGCGCATCCGCGCACAGGGGCCGCTATGGCGGCGGCGATGCTCGATCGATGTATCGCGCGCGGCTCGCGCAAGTTCATCGCGTGCGGCGGCGCGGGCGTGCTCGACTCGAAGATCGCAGTCGGCCATATCGTGGTGCCCAACTCCGCGGTTCGCGATGAGGGCACTTCGTTCCATTACATTCCGCCGTCGCGCGAGGTCGCGCCGCATCCGCGCGCATTGGCGGCGATCGAGGAAACGCTGCAGCGCAACGGCCTCGACTATATCGTCGCGAAGACCTGGACCACCGACGGACTGTTCCGCGAGACGCGCGCCAGGATGCTCGCGCGCAAGCGCGAAGGATGCCTCACGGTCGAGATGGAAGCGGCGGCGTTCTTCGCCGTCGCGCAATTCCGTCGCGTGCAATTCGGGCAGATTCTCTACGGCGGCGACGATCTAAGCGCGCGATGGGACCATCGCAACTGGACGCGTCACCAAATCCGCGAGCGCCTGCTCGCCCTGGCCGCCGAAGCCTGCCTCAGCCTCTGATTCCCTCGCCTGCGAAGATTGTAGAGCATGGCGAGAAGAGCATCGGACTAAGAACTGAATTGAATGTGAAACCCGCGATGGGTTTCACACTTCCTTCGGCAGGGGTGACCCCTGCACTCAGTGTCAATCGCAAAGTTGCGCGCAGCGCACTACTTTGCTCTCGGTCCGCAGAAATCCGGTTCCCCTTCCCTCTGAGGGAAAAGGGTAGGGGTTAGGTAAGCGTCTGCGGCGCAACCCCCGCCTTAATCTCACTGCGCGAGCGTGATCCCGAACGGCCCGCTATTCGCGTTAGCCGGCTTTTCGGCTGATACCAGCCCGACTTCGCACAGCTGAATCCCGCAAGAGCCCTTGATCTTCGACTCCGAGATAGTGCCGTCGAAATTGTCGGTCGTATAAACGAACACGCCCTGTGGATCCACCACCAGTCCAAGCGCCCCGTTGATGGGTGCTCCTCCTGCTTGCGGCACAGTCACCGGTGGCGTGATTACGGTCGTGCTGTTGGTGACGAGGAACGAAGACACCGACCCGGGCACCGAGTTCGCAATCCCACGGTTTGCGGTGAACACGTACTCGTTGGAGTTGTTTATCGCGATTCCGATTCCCACCGGCGCGTCGTTGACGTTGCTGTTCTGGACCGCCGCGACAGGTGTGAGTGCGCCGGTGCCGGCAGTGATCGAGAAGGACGATACCTCGGAAGTCTTCTGGTCCGCGGTGAACAATGCCGCACCCGCCGAATCCACCACGACCAGGCCCGGCGTCACCGCGGCCACGTCCGGACTGGTCACCGCCGTACCCTTCGAGAGCTTTCCGTTGCTGTCGAACGACAGCGGCCAGATAAGCCCGGTCCCGGTATCCGTCATGTACAGCACCGAGAGCGACGGATGCAGCGCGAGGCCGAACGGAGTGTTGAATCCGCCGAGCGAGCTGTTCTGCGTGAGCTGTCCCGTACTGGTATTAACCGCGTAAGTTGTAACGAGTCCCTTGATTGCGCCCGTCACCCACAGCAACGTGCCCGCGGAATTGATCGCAAGCTGATCGGGCCCCGTTCCGCTCCCGTTGCTGATAAACGCGGGCGACAGCGGCGTCAGTATTCCGTTGGTCGAATTGATCGAGAACTCGTAGATATTGTCGTCGCCCAGGTTCGCGACGTAGAGAAAGCTTCCGCTCGGCGCCGCAACTACCCCACGCGGCCCCTTTTTCGCACCGACAAGCACCTGCCCCGAATGTGTGAGTACGCCGGTAGTGGTATTGCGCTTGAACGACGACACCTTGCCGTCGTTGAAGTTGGTCACGAATGCAAGCGCTCCCGTGCCGGTCGTCGGCGTCGACGTCGGGGTCGTGGAACCGCTGTCGACCGGCGTCAGCAGCCCGCCGCTTCCGCACGACAACGTATTGAGCGTCGCCGCCATGATCACAACCGCCGGAATCAGCCGAACGATATTTTTAAGTGCGGTTCGCCTCGATGAAGATATTCGGCTGACTTGCTCTGCCATTCGAGCCCCTTTCCGGCCAATCCGGTCCAAAAAACAACAGTCTGTTCAGTATCACAAATGGTACGCCGCTTCGAACCCAAGGTTTCGCTGGCCCATTCGGGATTCTGTTTCTGAGGTAATACACGGAACCTAACTTCTAACCCCTTCCCGCGAGGGAAAAGGCAACCGGATTTGCGCCGACCGAGAGCAAAGTAGTGCGCTGCGCGCAACTTTGCGATTGATACCGGGTGCAGAGCCTGTCCTGAGCGAAGCCGAAGGAGGTTACCCCTGCCCAAGGAAGCGTGAAACCCACGGCGGGTTTCACATTCAATAACGTTCTTTCTGCCGCGACTTGACAGCGCACCGTATTCGGACGGAAACCCAGATCGATGGCTGTCACATTCCGACGCGCGACTGCTGCCGATGCGCCCGATGTCGCTACTGTATACATCGCTTCGCGGCGCGGCGCGGCTGCCTACCTGCCGACCGTCGGCACTGACGCGGAGATTCGCGCGTTCGTTATCCATCAGATGGTGCCGGAGCGCGAGACCTGGGTTGCCGAGCTTGACGGGAGAATCGTCGCGGTGCTGGTGCTCGACGGCTACGAGGTCCAACAATTTTACGTTGCGCCTGACTATCAGCGATCCGGCGTCGGCGATGCGATGCTCGCGCATGCCAAGCATCTGCGCCCCGCCGGACTTCGTCTCTTCACGTTTCAGCGCAATGCTCCTGCGCGCCGCTTTTACGAGGCGCGCGGCTTCATCGCAAAGGAATTTACCGACGGCGCCACCAGCATGGAGCGCGAGCCCGACGTGCTCTATCAATGGACGCCGTGAAGGATCGCAATTTTTCGCCAAGGAGCTGATGTGATGGCCAAGGTCGATCTCAACAAAGTTCCCCGCTTTTCAGAATTGCCTGTCACGCCTGATAAGCCGAAAGAATCCGCATGGGGCGTGTTCGGCGACGACGACGAACTCGGATGCCTGAATTTCCTGACGCCGGAAGGCGTAATCGACGCGGCGCGCCTGGTGCGCAAGGGCTCCGTCTTCCGGCTCGATACGAAAATCAATTACGCCAGCCCGCCGCTGTTCGCCCGGAGTCCCGCCAAGCACAACATCATGAGCTTCGAGAGCTTCGGCCTGCTCGGTTTCGACGACTCGCTCGACAGTTACAACACGCAGGAGGGCAGCCAGTGGGACGGCCTCGCCCACGTCGGCAGCCCGCGTTACAAGGCGTTCTACAACGGCGTGAAATCCACCGAGATCAAGGACGGGCCGACCGGCCGCCTCAGCATCCACAAGTGGGCCAACAAGTTTGTCGGCCGCGCCGTCTTGCTCGACGCGTTTCGCTACCGCATCTCGCACGGCCGCACGATCGATCCGCTGAAATCGGAAAAGTACAGCCTCGACGATTTGAAGGAGACCGCCGTCGCGCAGGGCGTCGAGCTGAAGCCGGGCACGATACTGCTGATTCGCACGGGCTGGATGCAGGCGTACATGGCCGCGTCATCCGAGGACAAGGCTGCGATGGCGCCGCTGGAGGGGCTCAAGGCGTGCGGTATCGACGATAGCCGCGCGATGGTCGAATGGTTCTGGGATCATCGCGTCGCCGCCGTTGGCACCGATTGTCCTGCCGTCGAGCCTTGGCCGTGGGATTTCAAGAACGAGGGCGCGCTGCATTACCGCACGCTATGCCTGCTCGGCCTGCCGATCGGCGAGCAGTTCAACCTCGAGGAACTCGCGATGGATTGCGCCGCCGACAAGCGTTACGAATTCATGCTGGTGTCGGTGCCGATGAACCTGGAAGGCGGAATCGCCTCGCCGCCAAACGCAGTCGCAATCAAGTAGTCGCGAGGCGACGAGTCACCGCGTAGCGCCCGCGGTTTCCGCGATCGCGATACGCACTGCGTTCTCCATCAGCGTCAGCGGCATGCTGGGCAGGCTCCGATGGCGTCCGGCCTGGCGCGCCTCGTATGGCAGGTGGATGAATCCGACCGGGACGCCGGGCTTGCGCCGCAGGTAGTGCAGCGCCGCGCACATCAGCGCGTTGCACGCATACACGCCGGCGCTCAGCGATACGCTCGCGGGAATCTCCTTGCGATCGAGTTCGCGAATGATCGCGCGCAACGGCAGTCGCGAGAAGTACGCGTCGGGCCCTCCGCGAACGACTGGCGTGAATCCTGGATCGCCTTTTTTGGAGAGCGCGCCGCGCTCGTCGGCCAGATTGATCGCGATTCTTTCCAGCGAGATCGCCGGCCTGCCGCCCGCCTCGCCGAGACCAATTACCGCTCGCGGCCGGTAGCGCACGATCGCGCCGGTAATTCGCCGCGCCGCCTTGGCGCATCCGACCGGCACGCGGACCGACTTTATCTGCAGCCCGCCGATCACCTCGCCATCGAGACGCCGCGCAATTTCCCACGACGGATTGATCCGCTCGCCGCGAAACGGCTCGAAGCCGGTGAGAATCAGGATCGGTGGCATTTCCGTCTCCTCGCCCTGTAAGGGAGAGGATGAAGGTGAGGGTCCTTTTGCAGCGCGCTATTTCGCGCGCGATTCAGGATTCTGCTTCGTCTCTGAACGCGTGTCTGAATATTACGCATGCCGCTCACTTGCGCCGCGGATGCTCAATTGGCAGGTCGTCGCGATTGCCCCATTCTGCCCACGACCCGAGATAATTTCTCACCTTCGGATAGCCTGCGAGCTTGAGCGCGATGTACGCGTACGCGGCGCGGTAGCCGCCCTGGCAATACGGCACGATCTCGGCGGCGGGATCGAGGCCGAGTGCTTCGAACTGCGCGCGCAGCTCGTCGGGAGATTTCACGGTTCCATCGGGGGCGAGCGCCGCAGTCCAGTCCTGATGGTACGAGCCTGGGATTGCGCCTCTGTGTTTCGCTCGGATGCGTTCGCTGAAATATTCCGCGTCGCTGCGGACGTCGAAGATTTGCACGTCGGGACGTCCGAGCTGGCTCACCAGATGCGGATAGGTCGCGAGAATCTCTGCTCGCGCATCAAGCTGAAAGTCCGTTGGCGCAAATTTGTCGACTTTAGTCTCCAGGTGTTCGCCCGCTATCGTCTTGAGCCCGCCGTCGAGCATTAGCGCCCGTGGATGCCCGGCGTATTCGAGCGCCCACTGGCCGCGCGCCGCACGCATCCCGGATTCGTTCTCATAGAACACGACCGTCTCACTGCCACTGATTCCGAGCGCCGAAAATATCCACTCGAGTTGCCCGCCGAACTCTGCGATACCGCGCTCAGACGTATCGGTATGATGGAACGGGAAAGGATCGAAGTGCCGCGCGCCGCTCAGATGCCCGGCGTGAAAATCCTTGGCGGGCCGCGTGTCGATGAGGATCAGATCGGCGTCGTCGCGATGCTCGCGCAGCCATCGCGCATCGACAATCAACTTTGTTTCCGAAGGTTTACCCGGACTCAAATTCGCCTCCGCCTCGCGCAGTCCTATCTGTCGATACCTACCGCTTCGCTAATAGAACGAAATCCGTCGCGACGGAGCAAGTCTGCCAGTCCCGACTTGATTCTCTCGACCACGCCCGGACCCTCGTAGATGAGGCCGGTGTACAGCTCGACCAGCGACGCGCCTGCGCGGATGTGCAACCAGGCGTCGGCGGCGCTGGCAATTCCGCCGACGCCGATGATCGGGATCTTGCCGCGGGTGTGCGTGTAGATGTCCCGAATCAGCTCGCGCGCGCGAATCTGCAGCGGGCGGCCGCTGAGTCCGCCCGGATGCGGCGACGAGACGCCGACAGATTCTCGCGCGACAGTAGTGTTGCACGCTACGATTCCGTCGATGCCGAGAGCGAGCGCCGTCTCGCAGATTCGAAACATCTCGTTGCGTTCGAGATCAGGCGCAATTTTCATCAGCAGCGGCGTCCGGCGCGGCGATTCGCCGGCATGTTCGCGCAGCGCGGCGAATAGTTCGCGCATCTTCTCCGGCGATTGCCAGGTACGCAGTCCGGGCGTATTCGGCGAGCTCACGTTGATTACGACGATATCGGCCAACGGCCCCAGGCGCGTCATCAGAGCGGTATAATCGGCGGCAATCCGGTCGGCGGTGGTGTCTTTGTTGGGACCGAAGTTGAGCGCGAGGCGAATCGAGATCCCAGCCTTGCGAATCCGCTCGATTCGCAATGCGACCGCTTCCATCCCTTCGCTGGGAAATCCGAGTTGGTTGATAAGCGCGCGACGCTCGGGCACCCGCCATACTCGCGGCCGGTCGTTTCCGGGTTGGGAGCGCGGCGTAATCGTCCCCAACTCGGCGAAGCCGAATCCGAGCGTCTCCCATCCGCGGATGGCGACGGCGTCCTTGTCCATCCCGGCTGCGAGGCCAATCGGATTGGGAAAATCGATTCCCCAGAGTTTGACTCTCAGCTCAGGCCGGTCCCGCGGCGCGGGCAAAGGCGGCATCGCCGAGAGCATCCACAGCGTCAGCCGATGCGCATCTTCGGCGTCACGCGCGAACAGGTATCGTTTCAGGAAGTGCCGATAGACGGCGTCGATTGCTGAAACTGCGGGCATGGCGGCTGCAACTGGCAATTTCGCAAGCCGGTATGGATTGCGCAATCGAAAGATGGTGTGGATTAAGCAGCGCGCCCCCTGATGCAGTAGCACCGCGGCTTGGAATAAGATTTAGAAGGGCGGGGCGTAAAGCGTCCCGGCCATCTGCGGGAGGCGTGAGGTCGCGTGGAAAATCAGGCGAAAATGCAAGTCAAGTTGATCGATTACGCGCAGCAGCCGCTGGAGAAACTCTACGCGGCGTTCCGCACCTGCTATTCCTCCGACACGCCGATCGAAGTCTGGGACAAAATCAAATCCGAGAAAATTACTCACGAGAAAATTCGCGATTTCATCACCGAGCGGCTCAAGACCGGTCACGCCTCTCCGCTAGAGCAAATTGTTTTCTGGTTCGGGATCGCGAACGTCTCGCGCTCGCTGTCGCATCAGTTCGTCCGCCATCGGATTGGAATCAGCTTCGAGCAACAGAGTCAGCGCTACGTTAAATTCAAGCAGGACAAGCTCGCCTTCGTGCTGCCGGATTCGTGGTCGCGCGCGGGCCTCGAGGATGAATTCTCAGATTTGCTTTCGAAGACGTCCGAGCTTTACGCGAAAGCGTTGAAGGCGGGGATTCCCGCCGAGGACGCGCGCTTCGTGCTGCCCAACGCAGCGCCGACGAATTTTCACGTGATGGTGAATTTTGCCGAGATGTTGCACATCTGCGATCTGCGCCTGTGCGTGCGCGCGCAGTGGGAAATCCGCCGGATGGTCGCGATGATGCGCGCGGAAATCAAGCACGTGCTGCCCGAAATAGCGGTTTTCCTGCAGCCCAAGTGCGGCGAGAATAGGATGGGCTACTGCGACGAGTCGCTCGACGAATGGCAGAAGTGCCCGCTGGGCAAGGTTCGGCCGCACAAGTCGAGCCTGTTCGATCTTTACGAGCGTTACGGCACGCGCAAGGCGCAGGCCCTGGGCGAAGCCGAGTATCGCGCGGTCGAGGAAAAAGAAACGCTGTAGTTTTCCAGATTCCCGTGAATGACGATTTCCCATCGGCATCGATCGACGATGCGATCGCGGCATTCAATCGCGGTGCGTATTTCGAAGCGGCCGAGATGTTCGAGACTGCCTCGCATAGTGCCGACGACAATTTGAAACGACTTGTCGTCGCTTTCAATCAGATCGCGGCGGCGCTCCATCTGCGCTTTGAACGCGGCGGCAGGCAGGCGTCGATCAACCTGATGTCGCAGGCGATGCTCACACTCGACGATATGAAGCCGACCCGCGGCGGAGTTGACGTCGAGCGGCTGTACGAGGAACTGGCGGCCTACACCGCGGAGGTGCGTGCGACGCCGCGCGACGAACGCGACGGGCTCAAGCATCGCGCACGAATTTTCCTGGAACGCCGCCGCGCCCCAAAGATCAACCGCCGCTGACCGCCGTGAATATCACGCACGAACAGATCTCTGACGGACTCAAGCGCGCGCGCTACGTCACCAACGAACGCGTCGAGACGGCGATCTTCCTGGCGCTCGCGCTCGGAAAGCCGCTCCTGATTGAGGGTCCCGCCGGCGCGGGCAAGACCGAAGTCGCGAAAGTGCTGGCGGAAATTCTCCACACCGAGCTCATCCGGCTCCAATGTTACGAGGGACTCGACGAGGCTCGCGCGCTCTACGAATGGAACTATCAGAAACAACTCTTGCGCATGCAGGCCGACGAGCAGCAGGGTTTGCGATGGGAGGAGTTGAGCGAGCACATCTTCTCGCGCGATTTTTTACTGGAACGCCCTCTGCTCAGAGCGATCACGTCACCGAGCCGGGTCGTGCTGCTGATCGACGAAGTCGACAAGGCCGACGAAGAGTTCGAAGCCTTTCTGCTGGAGCTGCTTTCCGACTTCCAGGTGAGCGTTCCCGAATTGGGAACGTTGAAAGCCCGCGAGCGGCCCGCCGTGATTCTGACCTCGAATCGCGCGCGCGAACTGTCGGAGGCGCTGCGGCGCCGATGCCTGCATCTGTTCATCGATTTTCCGGGGACCGAGCAGGAGCGAAAAATTATCGAGCTCAAGGTGCCCGAACTCGAAGCGAAGCTGGCGGCCGAGGCTGCGCGTTTTGTCGGCGCGATCCGCAAACTCGGACTGCGCAAGCCGCCCTCGATTGCCGAGACTCTCGACTGGGCGCGCGCGCTCGTGCGGCTGGGTGTGCGCGAACTCGACACCGACGCAGTGCGCACGGCGCTCGGCGTGCTGCTCAAGCACGAAGACGATCGCGCCAAGGTGGAGGCGAAGGCCTCGGCGCTCGCGCCACGCAGGCGATGAATCCGCGACGTTGTTAGATGGCCCGGCTTCGCGATCAGCTCGTCAGCTTCATCGCCGCGTTGCGAGACGCCGGCGTCAGAATCTCGGTTGCGGAATCGATCGACGCGATGAACGCGGTCGCGGCAGTTGGATTGGAACGCTCGCGGATGCACGAAGCGCTGGCGGCGGCTCTGATCAAAGACGAAGCCGACCGCGCGATCTTCGACGAATCGTTCAATCGTTTTTTCGCCGCGCCACGGGCAGCTCGCGGAGAGCATCCCGATCAACGTGGCGATCAAGTCTCTGCTGCCAGCGGACGTGGCCGGCCCGGCGAGGATCCGTCACCGCGCGAAGAACCGCTGCCGCGAAAGCCAGAGGAGCCGCGCGGTTCCGCGCTCGCCAGACATCGCGATAAGAAATCTCAGCCGTCGGAAGCGAAACCATCCACGGAAACGACGTCGCCTCGCGAAGACGCAGAAGATGGAAAGCGCGATTCCGATCGAATGCGCGACCATGAGAGTCGCGCGTCGGATTCGCACGACGAATCGCCCACGCCCGGCATCGACGCCGCACGCGTTGCGCGTCTCCGCGCGATCGAGCGGATGCCCTTCGACAGACTCTCCGACGTTGACTACGACGACGCGCGCGACGCGCTCGCGCCGTTGATTCGCCGCTTCCGGATTCGGCTGGGACGGCGGCTGCGACTCGCGCGGACCGGCAGGATCGACTTCCGGCGTACGATTCGCTCGGCGGTGCAGCGCGGCGGCGCGCTGATCGATTTGAACTTCCGCGCGCGAAGGCCGCGCCACGTGGATCTCGTTATCCTCGCGGACATCTCGGGTTCCGTCCGTTATGCTGCGCAGTTGATGCTCGAATTGATGGCGGGCGCGCGCGAATGCTTCCGCCGCGTCAGCAGTTTCGTGTACGTGGACCATCTGGCGGAAGCGGACTTCGAGCAGGGCCACCTGGTCATGACGCCCGCGCTTGATCTGTACGCGCGCTCGGATTTCGGGCGCGTGCTCGGCGAGCTGTGGCAGCGTCGAACTGGATTGCTGACGCGCAGCACGATCGTCGTGATAATGGGCGACGGCCGCAACAATCGGCTGCCGGCGCGCGCCGACTTGATTCGCGAGATCGCGCGGACCTGCCGCGCCGTCGTGTGGCTGAATCCGGAAGATCCCGCGCGCTGGGGCACCGGCGACAGCGCGATCAAACAATACGCGCGCGAAGTGAACGCCGTGGTGCCGTCGCGAAATCTGCGCGAGCTTCAGGTTGCGCTGACCGCAATCGCCTGATCAGAAGTCGAACAGCTCGCGCATCTTGTTGAGCAGCCATCGATGCGGCCCGCCTCTGCCGTCCAGGGTATCGCCGGATGCCAGCTTTTCCAGCCGCTCGCGGTTTCGCTCAGTGATAATGTCGCCCATGCCGGCGGCGGCGTCGGGATGCTCTTTGAAAAGCCGCACGAATCCCTCGCGGTCCATCTCGATTACTTCCAGGTCGGTGATCGCGCGGACACTTGCGGTGCGCGGTTCTCCGGTCATCAGCGCCATCTCGCCAGTGAAATCTCCGCGAGTAATTTTGGCGATGTGGCGGACCTGGCCGTCGGCAGTGTGACCGAATACTTCGGCCGTTCCGCTGCGCAAGATGAACATCGAGTCGCCTTGCTCGTCCTGGCGCACCAGCAGCTCACCTGCGCCAAACTGGCGCACCTCTACGGTCGGTACCAGCAATCGGAGTTCATCGTCGCTGAGCTTGCGCAGCCAATCGACCTGGCGCAGGTCGGCCATCAGCTCCCGCTCGAACTGTGCGTCGGCCTTCTCGTCTTCGTCGCGGCCGGCGTCGCGCACATGGACGGTGCGAGTCGGGAACGGAATCTCGATCGAATGGCGCCGCAGCGCGTACCAGAGGTTCGACGCGACGCGATCGCGCACGTGTTCCTGCACGCCGTAGTCCGCGATCCAGTACTTGATCCGGTACTCGATCGCGAAATCGGAATAATTCCACGCCAAAACTTCGGGCGGCGGATCGCGCAACACTTGCGGCACGTCGCGCAGCAGGGTGAGCACGACTTCGCGCACGTGATTGGGCGGCACGCCGTAACTTATTCCGACCGAAATCTCGTCGCGCACCGAGCCGGTCGCGTAGTTGAACAGCACGCCCTTTGCAATCACGGAATTGGGAATCTCGAGCCGCTCGCCGGCGCGGGTTACGATCGTCGTAGCACGCCATGCGATTCCCTTGACGCGCCCGACATGCGTGCCGCTTCGAATCCAGTCGCCCGGATCGAAGGGACGTCCCATCGACAGCGAAAGGCCGCTGAAAATATTGCCGAGAGTCTCCTGCAACGCGAAGCCGAGGACCGCGGCGAATACCGTGGTGGTCGTCAGAATCGAGAGCGGCTGCACCCCAAAATCCGTGTACAGCACCGCCATCAGAACGACGAACCACAACATGAGCATCAGCAGGTCTTTGCCGATGGTCGAGAAGTGGACCTTGCCGCGCCGAGTCATCGCGTCGACGAACTCGAGCACCAGCCGGATCACGCCGAACAGGAAAAGCACGAACGCCGCGACCGCGACCTTCTGGCCGACGTCCTCGTTTGGAATGAAGCGCGAGCCGGTGTCGATGAGCACGCTGCCCGACAGCAGCAGGAATGTCGTCGAGGTCACAGCGCGCCGGCGCCGGCGTACGGCGAAGGCGCCCAGCAGGCCGAACAGCACCAGCGCGCTTTCGACGATGCCGCGCAAGTCGCGATGCACCGCGGTCAATCCCAGCATCTGCTGCAGCGGCGTCGCGCCCATCGTTCAGATCCCCGCGGCCTCCGCGATTTCGTCGAGCAGTTTCACCGCGTCGAAATACTCGACCGCTATCTCACGCGCGGCGCGGGCGTGGCTCGGGTAATCAGCGTTGATTTTCCGAATCGCATCGACAGCTTCGTCGGGAGTATCGAATCCGAGCAGCCCTGCGCCGGTAGGGACGAACTTTTCAAATCCGGTTTTCTGCGTGACGACCGGACGTCCCGCCGCCAGGTAGCAGACCGTGCGATCGCTGAACCATCCGGTGCGCGGCCTCACGTAGATATCTTTCGCCACCGTGAACTCACCGCGCGAACGGCTGATGTACTCGCGATAGACATCGATATCCAGCGACATCGGCACCACCGGCGTGACGCTGAACCCACCGGCGATCGCGCGATCATAATCGGGACCTTCGGTCAGGTTGGTGGCGAGCTCTATTGGCTGATTCGCGCGCGCCGCGACCTCGAGCGCCTTGCGAAAATTCAGATGCTTGGACCAGTAGTAGGTCTCGCCCTTGATTTCCATGTCGCTGCCGTTGTTCTGCCAAGTCCCAACGGTCGTGAACGTAGACGGCTCCGCCGGTCCGACGCCCGGATGCCACTCGTCGAGACTCACCGGTGGGCGTGTGGGATGCCAATCGAGTCCCGCTGTCGGCAGCAGGCAATCCGGCGCGCCGATATTGTAGCAATACGTGAAGAACAGTTTGTGCGATCTGGCGAAGGCCACGGTGGTCGGAATCTTGCGCGCGAGCTCGAGCTGGAAAACTCCCGGATCGGTTTCGAGGTACGTCAGGCATCGGCTGCGCTGGTGCTCGTCGCGCGGCTCGGTCGCACCGCAAAGATTGATGACCGCGTCGGCGTCGCGAAACAGATCCATGCATCGTTCGCGCGACATCCCGATGTACTCATTCTTCACCGAGTCCAGGAACGCCCACCGGTCGCCGAAGCCGTAGCGCTCAAGCACGCCGCCCAGGACTTTCAGGTTGCGCGACGGGTCCGTGGTGGTCGTTTCGATCGTCGGATCGTACACGTACGCGCGATGATCCTCGATGTAGTAAACGTCGAGACCGAGCTGCCGGAACGCCAACAGGTGATGGATCAACTGCCAGATCACCCCCGCGAACGGGTATCGCGCCGCCAGATGCAGCACGACGACTTTACCCTTGCGCTTGCCATTCACCTTTTCCGTGGCGATTTTAGTCCGCGCTCCTCGATCATCATAGTTGGGCGGCGCGGCCTGCGGCTATCCGCTCCAGCTCGCTCCGCAAGCTGGACACCGCAATCCGCCGCTGGCTGACTTGGGCCTCTTCCTCATCGCCAAGTTCGCCCAGATAACAGTTGCGTTCGGAGATGACCAGCACCGCGCGATACGGAAATCCCGCTCGAATCTCGGGGTACGCACGCTCGGCGATTACGCCCTCGATTGCGCCCTCCGCCGTCTTCTCGCGGACGACGCCGCCCTCCTCGTGTATCAGCGCAATCGTCGCACGAATTCGCGCCGTGCGCCGCGCCGCCTCGACGCCCTTCATCCGGCGGATAACCTCATCGACCAGAGCCTGATCCGAATCGTCGGCACCCGAACCGAGCCATCGATGCGATCGCACGCCGGGCTCTCCGCCGAGCGCGTCGATCTCGAGACCGCCATCGTCGGCGAGCGTCGCGATTCGCGCGCGCTGAAAATAAAAACGCGCCTTGAGCAGCGCGTTCTCGGCGAAAGTCGCGCCGGTTTCGTCGGGAGTTTCGGAAATCTGCAGGTCCGCGAGCGACACCAGCTCGAGATCGATGCCGACGGCGCGCAGGATCAATCGGTACTCAGCAAGTTTCGCCGGATTCGTAGTCGCAATCAGTAGCCGTGGCATCGGCTCAGTTACCGGGCTTGCCAGGAGTTTTAGGCTGGTAAGTGATCTTGAATGAGTCGCGCTCGCGACGCTCCTCGACGGCTAGCTCGATCAGCCGATCGATAAGCTGTGGCAACGGCAAGCCCGACGCCTCCCACAACTTCGGATACATGCTGATGGCGGTGAAGCCGGGAATCGTATTCACCTCGTTCACGTAGATCTGGCGCAAATCGCGGCTCGCCAGAAAATCGACGCGCGCCATCCCCCGCAGCGACAGCGCCTTGAACGCCGCCACCGACATCGCGCGCAACTTCTTCGCCGTGGCGGTCGGCAACTCGGCGGGAATCTTTATCGCGGAGCCTTCGGGATCGACGTACTTCGACTCGTAGTCGTAAAACTCGTACGAGCCCTTCACCAGCACCTCGCCCGGCACCGACGCCTCGGGGCGATCGTTGCCGAGAACAGAGCACTCGAACTCGCGGCCCTCGCACGAAGCTTCGATCAGTGCCTTGCGATCGTACTGGAACGCGTCGTCGAGCGCGGCCTTGAGATCGGCGGCGCGCTTCACCTTGCTGATTCCGATCGACGAACCCAGCGCGTTGGGCTTGACGAACACCGGGTAGCCAATTTTTCGCGCGAGCCGCGCGCCCAGCTCCGGAGTTTCGTTATAGTCGGTGCGATCGATCGCGAAATATTTCACTACTGCGACGCCGGCATCGCGCAGCAGGCGCTTCTGCGCATCCTTGTCCATCCCAAGAGCCGAGCCGAGCACGCCCGCTCCCACGTATGCGATTCCCGCCAGCTCGAACAGCCCCTGCACGGTGCCGTCCTCGCCGTAGGTGCCATGCAACACCGGGAACACCACGTCCAGGCCTGGAATCGAATCTTGGGTGCGCGTCAAATCACCGCCCGCGCCATCCGCGGGAGTCGCGACCAGGGATTTTCCCTCCGGATGCGGCAGCAGAGTTACCTGGGTGCTGCCCGCGCTGAGCGCGGCGAGATGCGGTGTCTTTTCGGCGAGCAGCTTCAGCGCGTTGCGTTCGAGGAACCAGCGCCCGTCGCGGCCGATGCCAATCGGAACGATCTCGTATCGCGCGGGATCCATCGCCGACATTACCGTCAGCGCGGAGCGCAGCGAAATTTCATGCTCGCTCGAGCGTCCCCCGAACAAGACGCCGACTCTGAGTCGCCTTTTTTCTGCCATCGTGCCGCCGCCCCCGCCCGCAGAGGAACTTAATTGTAGTGAAACCCGCGATGGGTTTCACACTTCTCTCGGCAGGGGTGACCCCTGCACGCAGTGAAGGGAAAGATGGTTCTTATGACCGTTCCCCCTTACCGCACGGGAAGAGGAACCGGACACGGAGAGGGAACCGGATTTCCGGCGACCGAGAGCAAAGTAGCGCGCTGCGCGCAACTTTGCGATTGATACCGGGTGCAGGGGTTACCCCTGCCGAAGGAAGTGTGAAACCCACCGCGGGTTTCACATTTAATGACGTTCCTACTCCGCGCCCGCGCTACTGCCGATAGTTCGGCGCTTCCTTCGTGATAAACACGTCGTGCACATGACTCTCACGCATGCCCGCATCACTCACCTTCACGAATTTCGCCCGCTTGCGCAGCTCCGCCAGGTTCGCCGCACCGATGTATCCCATTCCGGATTGCAGCCCGCCCACCAGCTGCTCGATATTCGACGCGAGCGACCCGCGATGCGGTACGCGTCCTTCGATTCCTTCCGGCACGTGCTTGCCGTCGGTCAGGTTTAGCTGCCCGTAACGATCTCCGGTGCGCTCGTTCATCGCGCCGATCGATCCCATCCCGCGGTAAAGCTTGTATGTACGCCCCTGGTAGAGAATCGTCTCGCCCGGACTCTCCTCGGTGCCCGCGAACAGCGAGCCAATCATCACGCTGTTTGCCCCGGCGGCGATCGCTTTGGTGATATCGCCCGAGAACCGGATTCCGCCGTCGGCAATCACCGGGATATTGCGCGGCTCGGCAATCGCAATCGTATCCATTATCGCCGTGATTTGCGGCACGCCGACTCCCGAGACCACTCGCGTCGTGCAGATCGATCCGGGTCCCATCCCGACGCGAAGCGCATCGGCGCCGGCGTCGCACAGTACCTTGGCGCCCTCGCTGGTCGCGACGTTTCCCGCTACCACTTCGACCTCGGGCCATTCGCGCTTGGTCGCCTTGATCGCATCGATCACGTTGCGCGTATGCCCATGTGCGGTGTCGATACAAATCACATCGACGCCCGCTCGCCGCAGCGCAGCCACCCGCGCCTCGCGTTCCGGACCGACTCCGACCGCAGCGCCGACTCGCAGTCGCCCGAACTGATCCTTGCTCGCATGCGGATGCCGAATCGCCTTGTCCATGTCCTTGACGGTGATCAGCCCGCGCAGCCGGTGCTGATCGTCAACGAGAGGCAGCTTCTCTATCCGATGCGCCTGCAGGAGTTCCTTGGCGTGTTCGAGGTCGATACCCGGCCGCGCGGTGATCACTTTGCTCGTCATCACGTCGCGCACCTGCTTGTCCAGGCGCCGTTCGAAGCGAAGATCGCGATTGGTCAGAATTCCGACCAGCCGGCCGTCCGACACGACCGGCAGCCCGGAGATGCGGTAGCGTTCCATCACGGCCACCGCCTCGCCGATTTTCTGCTCGGGACTGACGGTGATCGGATCGACGATCATCCCGCTTTCATATTTCTTGACGGTCTCGACTTCGACCGCCTGTTCTTCGATCGAAAGATTACGATGCACAAAACCGATCCCGCCCATCTGCGCGATTGCGATCGCCGTGCGCGATTCAGTGACGGTGTCCATCGGACTCGAGACGAGCGGAATCCGCAGACGGATTTTGGGCGTCAGCGATGTCGAGACGTCGCAATTCGACGGCAGCAGGTCGGACGATTGAGGGATCAAGAGAACGTCGTCGAAGGTAAGTGCTTCGCGGAGCTCCTGATGCGCCATTTTTAAGTCCCTCCTGGGGAAAACCGTTAAAGTCAGTAGATAAAAAAAGAGCCCGCGGTTCTCCGCGGGCCCAAATCACCCTTCAGTTCTTATACGCAGTCCGTTTAACCAGATGCGCCATAGCCAAATCTAACAAGCGCCGACCCGCCAATCAATACGGGATACCATGCTCCCATTTCCGCCGTCTTCCCCTCCCCCAAAGGGAGAGGATCAAAGGTGAGGGACCCCAATTCAGCGCACGCAACGCGCGCGACTCAGGATTCTGGCCTTGCGACGACTCGAACGTGCTACCGTCGGACCGAGGATGGCGAAGAAGAGACCAAGTTCGTCGCATGGGGAGCGTTGATGAATCCCAAGTTCGCGTCGGAGAAGCTAAAAGTCGGCGAAATCTACTCTCGCAAATCTTGGAAAGAGTTGTTCCCCACAAAGGACGCCACGATAAACACTGGGGTTTTCAAACCGAAGAATTATTCCTCCGTCTGGTTCTTCGTCACGCGCAAGAAAGCAGCGAATCAGCCCAAGTACGTCGATAACCTGGTTGGCAGCACACTCATTGGCAGGGACAGGCCTCAGGAAAAAGCGACCTGATGATCCTCGAACATGTAAGCCGCAATCTGGAGGTGCTCCTCTTCTATCGAGAAGCACCTAAGCAATACCGCGACTCAGGATTTCGCTATCTCGGCTAAGTCGAGTACGTAAGTCATAAGGCGGGACATCCGACTAACTTCACTCTACAACTGAAAGCGTAGTTTCTGCGGAACCACTCTAGGTGCGGCTCACTTTCCGCACCATACTGGCTTGCGCTTTTCCAGGAATGCGCCGATGCCTTCTTGCGCGTCGAGCGCCATCGCGTTTTGGCTCATCACTCCTTTCGTGTACTCGTAGGCCTTCGCCGTATCGAGATCGATTTGCTCGTAGAATGCGCGCTTGCCGATTCCGATGATCAGCGGGCTTGCCTCTACTATCTGCATCGCGAGCTTGCGCGTCTCTGCGACTAGCTCCGCGTCGGGTACTACCATGTTCACTAGTCCCCATTCCGCGGCCGTGCGCGCTTTTACCGGCTGTCCCGTCAGCAGCATTTCCATCGCGTGCTTTCGTCCGACCGCGCGCGTCAGCGCCACCATCGGCGTCGAGCAGAACAGTCCAATCCTCACGCCCGGCGTCGCAAAACTCGCGCTCTCGCCCGCGACCACGAGGTCGCACGTCGCCGCCAGCTGGCATCCCGCGGCAGTGGCGATCGCATGCACGCGCGCAATCACCGGTTGTGGAATTGCCTGAATCGTCAGCATCAGTTGTGCGCACAGATCGAATTCGTATCGGTAGAATGCGAGATCGCGACCCTTCAGTTCGCCCAAGTCGTGACCGGCTGAAAACGCAGGTCCGTTGCCAGCGATTATCACCGCGCGCGCGTCGCTTCGTTTGCCGATCGCTCGAAGCTCGACGTTCAGTTCCGTCATCATCGCGGTCGACAGCGCGTTGCGCTTCTCGGGACGGTTCATCGTGAGCGTCACGAGTCCGGCTTCTTCCTCGACGATCAGATTCTTTGGCCCGTTTTCATTCGCCATGGATTTTTACCTGCCTTCCATTCTCTTACTCTTCGGCCATACGCTAGTCGCCCGGCTCGTTTTTCCATTCCTCGGGATAGAGCAACAGCAAGTCCTGGCCGAGCGCGCGCACTAGGAATCGCTGCGTCTCATTGATCGCACGTTCGAGCGCCCTTCCGCCAATCAGCCAGTGCCCGCGCCCGGCAATCTTCGCCAGCTTCGCACCAATCGACTCCGCAAATTTTGCTGTCTGCGCGAGCGGCGCGAAGATGTCCGAGTCGCCCGCTACGATGAACCGCGGCGCCGCTTTGTCCGGCGGCGCAAACTCGATCGCTCCAGTAACTACATCGGACGCAAGCGCGCCCGAATCGGGGACCATCGCCTTGATCAATCCGTCGCGAGTGAAGGGATCGGAATCGGCGATCAATTCGAACAGAATTCGGCCGCGCGGCGGCTTGATCGGCCTGCCCAACATCGTCGCGACGCGATTCGCGAGTCCTCCCACCAGCGGCGTGCGAAAGCCCGGCACCAACGGCGCGTATGCGACCGCGGCCTTCACTCGACGATGCTCGCTGAGTTTGAGCGCGACCATTCCGCCAACGCCGTGACCGACCACGACTGCGTCGCGGCCAATCCCCTCGAGCGCTTCGGCTGCCAGCGTCGTCAAATCGTTGAACCGAAGTTTTTCGAGAGGCGGGGCCGAGCCTTTGCCATATGCAGCGCGCAGATCCGGCACGAATACTTCCCATCCGATCGACGCGAGATAGCCGAGCACGAGTGCAAGATGCCGCGGCGTACAGAAGAGTTCCGGCAACAGCATTATCGGCCACGCAAACTTTACCGGCTCGGGGAGCTCGCTTTGCGCGGGGATGCGGCCGAGTTCGACGTCGTCCACCGGAATGCCGAATTATGCGGCCCGCGACGCGGTCGCCATCAAGCGCGCGAATCTGAACGACGGGAACGCGGCGCGCGGCGTCAGCATCTGGGCAAACCTGATCATCTCGTCCGCCGCCCATCGTTCGCGGCTGGCCGCGCGATGCGCGAAGTGGCTGCCCTGATCGAGTCCGAGCTCGCGCGACGCGCGAACGCTCGCTTTGTAGTACGGCATCAACTGTGTGTCGCGCAGCCGCGTGAATTCAGCCAGCGTGGTCGCGGGAATCGAGTTGCGGAGACTGCCGGCGAACCAATCCGGCGCGAGCTCGCCGACGATCCACGCGCTCATCAGCGCCATCGAATGGCCCTGGCCGAACAGCGGATCGACGTGCAGACCCGCGTCGCCGAGCAGAATCGCACCCTGGGTCGCCGGATCGCGATAGGTGTTGTTGAGCAGGCCGGAAGAAAACACTTTGCTAATCATCGTCGCGCCGTCGAGCATCTTGCGGACCGCGAACGACCGGTCCAGGTAGCGGCGAAGATTCGACGCGAGGTCGGTGCGAAAAGTTTGCATCTCAGCGGCATCGAACGCCGTCGCCGCGACCGTGAGTCCATTCTCGCATCGACAAACCAGGTTGCCCGCGCCGGGCGCGGACTCGAATTCCGTGACGACTTCGTCGCCCAGGTTTTTCCGCGCGACCCCTTCGAAATAGGCGTAGTAATATGCGCGCGCACATGGAACATCGACTCGCTTGAACGCGTCGATTCGCTCCGACGCGATCTGCGCGACCGAACTGCGCATCCCGTCGGCGCCGATAGTCAGCGGCGCGCGAACTTCGTGGATACCCGACGCATCCTCGCCACGAATTCCGACCACGGCGCCGCCTTCGATCAGCAGATCGGTAAGTCTGAAGCGTTCGCGAAACGTGACGGCTTCGAAACTCCTCGCCGCATCGATCATCGCGGCATCCATCAGCACGCGTCCCAGACACAATCCGCGACCGTCGGCGCCGTCGCGCACGAGCTCGCCGCTATAGTCGAAGTCCGGACCGACCGAGCGCATCCGCTCGAAGCGGACGCCGCCCGCGCACTCGAGCATTTCGAGCACGCCCATTCGCTCGAGTACTTTCGTTCCGCCACCGAGCACGATGTGCGTCGAGAGCCGGTCCGAGGGGAACACGTCCTTGTCGATCAGCAAAACGCGCCGGCCGTCGCGTGCAAGTAAAATCGCGGCCGCGCTGCCGGCGACGCGCGCGCCGACGATGATCGCATCGAAATTCTTTTCTGATTCGAGCATTAGCTTTGCGAAACAGCGCTGCGATCGAACCCTATCATGTTGAACGCGCGCGCCCGCAAGCAAGCGCCACCAAAGGAAAGAGCCCCCTCTTTCGAAGGGGCTCTCCCGTGTTGCGAGGCCTTTCAGCCTCGGCTTATTCCAGCAGCAAACCTGGCAGCCTTAGCCAGCCCCCGAGCGCATTAGCCCGGAGGTAAACTCGTTAAGTAGTTACTTCTTTTTGGTCTTCTTGGCCGCTTTCTTCTTTTTCATTTTGCTCTTTAGCATCGCTTTGGACTTGGTGGCCTTTTTGGCCCGTTTCCTCTTCACTGGCATAGGTACCTCCTCTTCCTAGGCTGCCGCTGGAGAAGCGCCTTTTCTTATAGATGAGGGTTCATTCCTCATCGGTTCGGGCCGATTATAGAAACATGTTATTCCAGAATCAAGGCCTTGAAGGTTATTTATAAAGAAATTTTAAAGTCGAAAGAGTGCAATCGAACCGGTCTGTTTCGGGTCTTTAGAATGTCGTTCAAGATTAGAACTCTTGAACTTGGACCGACGCCTGGATTACGATTGCGCGGATGACGCGGTTAAGCTTTGTACTCCGCCGCGAGTGGCTCAGCCTAATCTTCGGCGGGGTGCTCGTGATGCTTGTCTTAAGTGCCTTGCTTGGCAACCTGGGCCCGCGCGACCTCGTTGCGCTCCAGAGCCATCGCGCCGCTCTGGAGGCCCACCGCGATCAACTGGCAGCGGAGAACGCGGCGTTCAGAACGCGCATTCAGAAGCTGCGTTCAGACGACCGCTATATCGAACGCCTCATTCGCCGCGAGCTTGGTTACGCCCGCCCTGACGAGCTCGTCTACAAGTTCTCCGACGACAACAACACCGACAACTCGCCCGCGCACTGAACCGATCGCCGATACTTCTAGAAAACCGCGCGCGAGATCAGGCGGTACTCGCGAGCCTGGCGTTCCAGCTCGTCGCGAAAATCAGGATGCGCGATCGAGATCAGCGCGCGTGCCCGCTCCGGAACTGATTTGCCTTTCAGGTTGACGATCCCATACTCGGTCACGACGTACATCACGTCGGTGCGCGGCGTCGTTACGATATTGCACTCGTCGATTCGCGCGACGATTCGGCTCGCGCGCCGCCCGTCGCGCTCGTAGGTCGAAGCGAGACATAAAAACGACTTGCCATCGCGCGAGGCGTATGCGCCGCGCACGAATTGCAGTTGTCCTCCGGTGCCGCTTATCTGCCGCGTGCCGGCCGACTCCGAGCATGCCTGCCCGGTAAGATCGATTTGCGCTGCGTTGCAGATCGAGATGACCCGATCGTTCTGCATGATGTGATTCGGCAGGTTCGTGTAGTCGACCGGTCCCGCAAAACACGCGGTGTTGCGATTCAGAAAGTCGTACATCCGCTTCGAGCCGGCCGCGAAAGTGTACGTCATCTGGTAGCGGTTGGTCGCTTTGTGCGCGCCCGTCACTTTGCCGGCCTCGTAAAGCGAGACGAGCGAATCGACGAACATCTCGGTGTGAACACCGAGGTCTTTGATCGGAGCCGCCGCGAGCAGCTCGCAGACCGCATTGGGCATCGCGCCGATCCCGATCTGCACGCACGCGCCGCTTGGAATCTCCGGCGCGATCAGCTCCGCGACTTTCTGATCGACAACGTTCGCGGCGGGATTTTTCAGCTCCGGCAGCTCGGATGCGCCCGCGTCCAGCACGAACTCGACATCATCTATATGCACCGCGTTTTCGATTCCGAAAACGTACGGCACGCTCGCGTCAGTCTCGACGATCAACGTCCGCGCCTTTTCGCTGATCGCCTTGTGATAGGTGACTGACGGGCCGAAGTTGAAAAATCCGTGCTCGTCCATCGGCGCCGTCTTCAACACCGCGAGGTCGACGTCGATAAAGCGCCGGTAGTTGTCGGGCGCCTCGCCGAAATTCATCGGAATATGATGCGCCAGGCCGCGATCGTGCATCTTCCGGTCGAGTCCCGAAAAGTACCACGACATGTAAGTGAGATGACGCTCGTCGGGATCGGCCTCGACCGCCGCGCGCGGGTGCATCGCAAGGCATCCGCGAATCTTCACTCGCTCGAGCTTTTGCGCCCGCTCGGCCAGCGCGCGATCGAACAAGTCCGGCTGCCCGAGTCCGAATCCGTACTCGACCCAGTCCCCCGATTTGACTCGAGCCGCCGCATCCTCGGCGCTGATTTTCTTTCGTTTGAGTTGTCCCTCGTACGATGTCGCCATCGATAAGACCTCGTGTTTATTCCGGCCGATTCGCTTGACTGCGCGGCTGGCGTAGGATTTTCTTCAACCGGCGTACTCCGATCAATGCCAAGTATCGAACCACTCAAGCAAGAGACCACCGGCGGTATCGGCATCCGCACAGTCTGACGCAAACGGGGGAACACGATGTACGCGTTGCGCGGCTTCATTCTCGCACTTCACATCTTCGGCGTAATTTTCTGGATGGGCGGCCTGCTGATGATCGCCAGCCTGCTCGCGCGCGTGCCCGACGAAGTCGGACTGCCCAAGGAACGCTTTCTCGGCGTGGCGCGCGGATTGTTCGAGAGCGCGACCAACCTCGGAGCCGCAATCACGATCGGTCTCGGAATTTTGCTGATCCTTATGGATCCCCTGGTGCTGCGCCAGGGATGGCTGCACGCGAAGCTGCTGCTGGTGGCAGTCCTGCTCTTTTATCACGTCCGCTTTTATCGACGGATAATCTTCCTCGAGAACAATCCGAGCCAATCATCGGCGCGTGAGTTTCGCGTCGTCCATGGGATGGTGAGTGCGCTGTTGATCGCGATCCTGGTGCTCGCCGTGATCAAGCCTTTCTAGCGGGACTCAGCTTTATCGCAACAGCCTTGATGCGCCTTTCAGAGGCTGGCGAGTCAACCTGCTCGATCAACTCAAAGACATGACCGTTGGGATCATCGAAATACACGCCGCGACCGCCGTGCAGGCGGTTGATCTCGCCGCGTCCCGTGCCGTCGACCTCAGCATAGAACCTGATAGTTCCACTTTTGATTCGCTCAAAAGCAGCATCGAATTCCGCGTTGTTGACGAGGAGCGCGCACTGAATCGGCCATAAGCTTTTCTCAGCGGAAAAGTCGAGCGTCAGACCGTCGCCCGTGCGGACGCGGGCGAGATGATCCGGCTCAGGTTCCACCTCGAGCCCCAAAACATAGGCGAGCAGTCGCGCCGACGCCCATTCGTCCTTGGCGGGAACGACAATGTGATTTACTTCGACAGTTATCTTCAGCGCCGATCTTTGACCACCAACCGACCTTGCCGCCGGATTGTGCATCGCACTCGTGAGAATCTCGTCGACACCTATCCCGCCATTCGCTCCATATGAGCCGACATGAAGGACATCGCCTGCTCGACAATCGCGGGACCGGCGGTCCTGGGACTCCCCACATTAAACGGCGGCTCGGGGTCATACTCCATCGCCAGTTGCGTCAACTTGGCGGCGTCGTCTCCGCGCAGCTTCGCGAGGATCACCAGTCCGAAATCGATTCCGGCGGTGACTCCGCCTCCGGTCATCCGGTTTCGATCCACCACCACTCGCGCGTCAACCGGCTCTGCTCCGAAATTGCGGAGTGCATCGCGCGCCGCCCAATGGGAGGTGGCATTGTATCCTTTCAGCAGACCAGCCGCGCCGAGCAGCAACGATCCGCTGCAGACTGAAGTCACATATTTGGAGTGCGGTGCTCGATCAGTCAGGAACTTAAGGACCTCGCTGTCGCTCATCATCGCCTGCTGACCAAACCCGCCTGGCACGAACAGGATGTCGAGTTGACGCGGGCAGGTTTCGAACGTCGCGGTGGGCTGGATGCCGATACCGGTGTCGGAGAAGACCAGGTCCTTGGTCTTCCACACGAGATGAATATTGGCGAACCAGGAAAAGACCGTCTGCGGACCGATCAGATCCAGCAGCGTCAGCCCCGGGTAAAGCAGCATCGCAATCTCGAGCGGTGGTCGATTTTGTTTCACGGTCTTCGCCTCCTCGTCGCGATCGTTTTGTCAGCAGCGCTATTCTTCGCTCGAGTTCTGTTGGATTTCGCACCACGCGCAACTTTGCGTTCGCCGCCTGGTCGCATCGCGCGATCGACAAGAGCCTGAACCGCAGTCTGTGCACGTTTGTCAGCGTCGCCGGATCGCAGGAATCGATGTGCGGCGTGATGACCGAGATAGATTCCGCAAAGCTCCCACACGAACTGATCGACATCGAGGTCGTGGCGAAAGTGCCCGAGATCGACGGCTCGCTGAACGAGTTCCGTCAGCAGGACGCGCCATTGCGCTTCCATTTCCAGGATCTTGTTCCTGACGCGACCCTCGATGTCGTCGAACTCGAACAGGCCTGCCGCCACCGGACATCCTCCCGGCAGCCCCGCGCGCTGCGCCCATCCGAACCAGTTGCGAACCAGCGCATGCAATCGGGGAAGACCCTCGCGCGCCGTCATCGACGGCTCGAGCACATGCACCGCCGCGAACTCCGCCATATGCGACAGCAGTTCGATCTGAACATCTTCTTTCGAGCGGAAGTGCGCGAACAGCCCGCTTTTCGACATCCCGACCTGGTCGGCCAGAACTCCGAGGGTAACTCCCGCCAGGCCCGACTGGCTCATCAGAGCCAACCCCTGATGCAGAATTCGTTCACGGGTAGAGGTTTGGGGATTGGTCATGCGCTCAGAACAGCACGACCGGTCGTACTTTGTCAAGCAACGTAATTCAGGAAAAAGGTCTCGTTGAGAAAAGTGCGCGATCAGATCAGGTCGCTCTCGCTATCGACGCGTGGACGTGCGCGATACGCCAGCGCCCTTCCCGCTTGCGCAACACGAAGGTGCGTCGATGCAACGGGCCCGGGAGCTTCAGATGAAACGTCACCAGTGCGATATCGCCGAATTCGCGCACGACCTGCTCTTGCGCATCGATTCGGATCGGCGACGGCATCTGCTTGAGCGCCTCGACGATCGCCTTGAACTGCTCCATGATTGCCGCGCGGCCATCGAGCCGCGCCGGATAGGTGCCGAGCGGCGAGAACATCTGCGCGTCTTCTTCGAAGAACGGCGCGACTCGATCGAGTTCCCGCGACTCGACCGCGCGAAAGAATCCATCGAGCGTTTCCTGTACTGCGATGTCGTTCAATACGCGCACCCATTGAGCCCACAGCTGTGCAGTTCGGCATGAGGGCCATTTTGGAATTTGGATGATGCAGTAGGCGTTGTCGGGATCGTTACAGCGAGGACATTCCTTTCCGCATATTTTTGGTTTGTTGTCTTTGCTCTCTTCGTTCAGCAGGAAGCCTCCTCCCTGGATGGTTTCAGATTTGTGACCGAAGCCTAAAAATGATCCTTGAGTTCGCGCGCCCTGGCAAAAATCGCGATCGGATCGTCGTCCACCGAGGGGTCGCGCTTTTTCAGATTCGCACGGAGCTCTGGACTATCGGTGCGAAGAAATGGATTGGTCTTCTTCTCGTCTCCGATCGTCGACGGCACCGTGAACTTGTTCTCCGCGCGAGTCTTCAAGCTCCAGTCGTGCTTCTTTTTCAACACCTCATTCCCCGGCTCCAACGTCAACGCGAAGCGCAGATTTTTTTCCGTGTATTCGTGACCGCAATAAACTTGCGTCAAGTCGGGTAGCGCCGCGAGCTTTTTCAGTGACCCGACCATCGTCGAGGCTTTTCCCTCGAACACGCGCCCGCACCCACCGACGAACATCGTGTCTCCCGTGAACACCGCGGCGAGCTGCGGAAAGTAATAAGCGACGTGACCGTTGGTATGCGCCGGGATTCCGATCACACGGCCCTCGAGCCCGCCGATTTTGACTTTGTCGCCGTCCGCCACTGGATTGGTCAGCGCGGGAATCTTTCCGCCTTCCGCGCTCGCGCCATAAATTTTGATTCCCGGCACCTTCGATGCGATGTCGTTGTTGCCGCCGGAATGATCGCCGTGCCAGTGAGTCGTCAGCACGGCGACGATTTTCGCGCCGTGCGATTTCGCCGCCGCGATCACCTTGTCGGCCTCCGCGCAGTCCACGACCGCGCATTCCTTGCTGGGGTCGTCGATTACCAGGTACGCGTAGTTGTCCGAGAGCTGCGGGACGGTGATTATTGGCATCGCGAATACTCCTTGGATCTAGACGCCGACGATATTGTACCCCACGTCCACGTAAAGCGTCTGGCCTGTGACGCCGCTCGAAAAATCGCTCAGTACCGCGGCCGCCATCTTGCCGACTTCCTCGATCTTCATCCCGCGGCGCAGCGGCGAACGCGCCTCGACCTCATGCACCATCGTATGGAAGTCGCGAATCGCCGACGACGACAGCGTACGCGCCGGCCCGGCACTGAGCGCGTTGACTCGTATATTCTTGGCTCCGAGATCCACCGACAGGTAGCGCACGCAGGCTTCCAGAGCGGCCTTCGCCACCCCCATCATGTTGTAGTTGGGAATCGCACGGACCGCGCCGAGGTAGCTGAGCGTCAGGATCGATCCGCCGCCGCGCGCCTCCATCAGCGGTTCCGCCGCGCGCGCAAGCGCGACCAGCGAGTATGCGCTGATCTCGAGCGACTTCTTGAAATTCTCGCGGCTCACCGTGAGAAATCGTTCGCGCAGATCCTCGCGCTCCGCAAAAGCGACCGCATGCACCAGCAGGTCGAGCCCGTCCCATTTTTTCTTGAGCGCCGCAAACACCGACGCGATTTGCGCGTCGTCATTCACGTCGAGCTCGCCGATTACGTCCGCCTCGATTTGCGCCGCCAGCGGACGCACGCGCTTTTCCAGGATCTCGCCCTGGTAGGTCAACGCGATCTCGGCGCCTTCCGCCGCCAGCGTCTGCGCTATCGACCACGCCAGGCTCTTGTCGTTGGCGACGCCGACCACCAACGCCCGCTTGCCCTGTACTATGCCCATGGAAAGTATCCTTGTCCGCGACTGCGCGCCCGGGCTCAAATCGTAATCTTCATACCGTCATAGCCCATTTCCAGCGCAATCTCATCCTCGCGGCTCAGCACTTCGCGCCCCAGGTGCGTCAGCACCATTCGACGCACCTTGAACTTGTCGCGATTCGCCGCCAGCAGCGGGTAGTTAAGATGGAACTTCAGATGATCACTCTCGTAGTAGGTGCATTCGCACAGGAACAGATCGGCGCCCGCGCTGAACTCCACCAACTCATCATTCCATCCGCTGTCGCCCGAGAAAACTATCGACTTCCCGCCGCCGTCGACTCTTAACGACAGCGAGATGTCGGGCTTGGTGTGCGGACTGCGAATCGCACTCACCTTGAACTTGCCCAGCCGCGTCGAGCTCTCCGGCTCGAGCACCACGAACTTCAGCTTGTGCCTGACCTTCTCGAGCTCGAAATGCGGGAACATCGTGCGCATCAGCTGCCACGTCCGCTCCTCGAGCCTGGACGGGCCCGCAATCGTCAGCACTTTTTTGCGCCGCGTCTCCCACATGTAGTCGAGGATCAAAAACGGCAGTCCCGCGAAATGATCGCCGTGCAGATGGCTGATAAGCAGCAGGTCGAAACTGTCGGTCGAGACGCCGTTGCTTTTGAGCGCCTGCATCAGGCAGGGCCCCGCTTCCATCAGGATCCGCCCGCCGGGCGCGTCGATTAGATAGCCTGATTGTGAACGGCCGAAGCTCGCGAACGCATCTCCGGTGCCGAACAGGGTCACGGTCACCGGCTTGCCGTTCGATGCCGTGCGATTCGGATTCATTGCGGCGGCCTATGCTATTATCATCGGCGAACGCGCGCAACGAAGGGAGCGCCGGCGATGAAACAGGTAAAAATCGGAGTTGGATTCGGACTTTGGCGGCTCGGGATGCCCCCGGCGGAAACCATCGCGCGCGTCGCCGAGCGCGCCGAAGATTGGGGCCTCGACTCCTTCTGGCTCTCCGATCATCTGCTCGCACCCTCGCCCGAACTCGACGTTGTCGCGACCCTGTCGCTCCTCGCCTCGCGCACCTCGCGCATGAAACTCGGCCCGAGCGTGCTGCTGCTCAACCTGCGACACCCCCTGATGGTTGCGAAATCGTTCGCGTCGCTTGACTACCTGTCAGGCGGCCGGATGGTGATGGCGGTTGGCACCGGCGCCAATCTCGCCGACTATGCCGCCTGCGGAATCCCGCTCGAAGGACGCGGCAAGCGCCTCGACGAAGGTATCGAGGTGCTGCGCACCGTATGGCGCGATCGCGTCGCCAGTTATCACGGGCGCTTCTTCAACTTCGACAACGTCACCATCGAGCCGCGTCCCGCCGCGCGCACCAACAACGATTTCGGCACGATGGACATCTGGGTCGGCGGCCGCTCCGACGCGGCGCTGAAACGCGCGGCGCGCCTGGCCGACGGCTTCTTCGCATCGTTCCAGACTCCCGACGAATTCGGCGCCAGCATGGCGAAGATTCGCGACTACGCCGCCGGCTACGGACGCGCCAACGCGCACATCGAATCGGGACTTATCCTGCTTTGCCGGATCTCGATGTCGCGCGAGCGCGCACTCGAGGAGATGCGCCCGATGCTCGCCGCGATGGGCCGCGGCGCGGAAGCGTACCTCGAACGCACTGTTTACGGCTCTCCCGACGATGTCATCGCGCGCCTGGGCGAGTATGTTGCGAAGGGTCTCGACAAGTTTGTACTGTGGCCAATCGCGGAACCCGATGCGTGGCCGAAGCAAATCGAACTGGTCGGCCGCGAAATTGCCTCGAACTACGAAAAGGCTGCCTGAACAGTTCGCGCGGACCGCAGCCGCCGTCGCCATCGCGTTCGTCGTTGCAACTTACGCCGGATGCGCCAGCCCTCCGCCGCTCAAAGCTCCACCGCGCATCTTCGCCAGCTCCGAAGACGTCGAGATCAACTTTCGCGACCGTACATTCGTCCTCGGCAACAACGATCAAATCGCGGAAGTGCGCCCACCCAATTGGCCCAAGGACAAGTACCTCAAGCTGCCGTTCTGGTTCGGCGTCAACATCCTGGTGCCGGGAGTCAACGCGCCCAGGGAGGGCGACTTCTATGTCATCAGCGAGGCGACTCTCGAAAAACTCTTGGACACGCCCGGCGAATGGATGATCGAAGCGGGCAGCTCACTTGTGAAACAGGAAACGGTCTTCATCACGACCCGCACAAAATATCTGACACCCGGAAAAATCCTGCCTACCATCGTTCAGTACATGGGCAGGCGCGAGTTCAAGCGCCCCGACGGTAAGGTCGTCCAGCTTCCTGTCCTGCGTGAAGTCTCGTTGCCGATGAAATGGACGCTCGGCGGCAGAATCCCGGCGATATACGCGAGATACACCACATGATTCGGCGCGGCGGGACGATCCTCCTTGCAATCGCGCTAGCGCTCATCACCGTCGTCGCCGGATGCACTCCCGACAAGGCGCTCGACTTCGGCCCGACTGGCGAGATCACCACGCCGCCCGAGGATCAGATGAGCCGCGACATCATGCGCGACTTCGCTGGCCGCGATTTCATCCTCGGCAATAACGATCACGAGGCGCATATCAGACTCGCCGAGTGGAAACCCGGCCGCGGCATCGTCATGCCGTACTGGCTCGGCGTGAATCCGCTCTACCCGGGATTCCTGCGCCCGACCGTCGGACATCTATATGTGATAAGCCAATCGGTGCTGGTCCGCCCGCTCGGCAACAACGAATACCTGATTCGCGCCGGCTCGAAACTCTTCAAGAGCGACACCGTCTTCGAAGCAACCCACACGCGCTACACAGACACCGGCGGGATGCTCCCAACAATAGTCCGCTTCGTAGGCACCCGAGTAATAACAGTCCCAAAAGACGCCCCAGCCACAGGCACAATCACCGAAAAAGTCCCAGTCCTACGCGAAGTCTCAATGCCAATGCACACAACCCCAGACCAGGACCTAACAGGCTACGCCAAGTTCGAAGCGGTCAAATGAACACGCAGCGAAGGCGTACCGCAGCGCCACCTGATCCGCCGACCGCTTTTCCCCGTTCATCCCTGTGGAAAGATCTGCGAGCGCTAGCTTGAACCGGATTGGGATTTCAGTAGTTATAATATAACTATGAGAATACCAAACGGTGATGAGGTGCTGGTAGACGCGCGACTTATCCTCGAAGTAATCTGCGCGGCGCTGAAGTTCGGTGAGGAGCGCACAAAGGCTTTCTTCGCAAGAGAGGAGGAACAAACACCTGATCGGTGCTTAACGCACAATTTGGTACGCTTCCACGCAAAGCGGTATTTAGCTTCGGCTGGCCGCGTAGTTCGCGATCTGGACGCCTCGGAGGACTATGAGCTTGCGCCGCTGGGGAACAATGGCCTTCAAATAGAGACCCAGAAGTACTGCATCCGGATCAGAAAGGCCGCTAGAGGCCAGCTGCCAGCGGCTGGGTCTGAGGTTCTGGATCGATTCTACGATCAACGAATGTTGCAGTTTCCAAATGCGCTTGCGCAGGAAATCTTGAGGCTCGTCGTGTTGTGGGACGTTACGGCAGACTACTCGCTTACCACTTTGGCAATAGCTTTGCCGCGTTTCGGGGGCAAAGAGCCGGAAGTCTATTGGTCCGTGCAAATTCCCATGGACGAAATGCTCGCATCGTTTAGCACTCAGAATGGTGCGAGCGGCGTCGCCGAAGGTGATGACTTACCGATGTCTGTCAAAGACGATGACGAGCTCAAGAAGGAAAACAAATCGGGTGACGATGATTAATGGGGAGCGAGTTAGACAAATCCGTGAGCTCTTGGATCTCACCCAAAAGGAACTCGCAGGCCGGATCAATGTAGCGCAAGCCGCGATAGCAAAAATTGAGTCAGGGGAGCTCAAACCTTCCGAACAGTTAGTTCGTCAGCTGGCGCTTGCAACGGGGTTCCCTGTTGAGTTCTTCCGTAGAGAGGATGGGCCAGATTTTCCCTTAGGTTCACTGCTCTTTCGTGCTCATGCTACCGCAGCGATACGCAGCAGGACCGAAGCATATAGATACGCCCAACTCGCGTTCGAAATGGCGCAGTCGTTGGCGCAACGAGTCAACTCTCCTTCACTAAGATTACCGCGTCTGTCCGAATCGTCATCTGTCGCAGCCACGATAACGAGAGCACAACTCGGATTTCCTCCGGACACACCTATTCCCAACTTAATTAAAGCGGCAGAGTTGGCAGGCGTTCTGATCCTCAATTTGCCTGTTGAGATCGAACATCGCGATGCCTTTTCGCATTGGGTCGGCGAGCAGGAAACCGCCAAACCTGTGATCTGCGTCTCAGGCGGAAAAACCGGGGACAGGAGAAGGTGGAGCGTCGCCCATGAGATTGGGCATTTGGTTATGCATCACGCTTTGCATGGGCAGCTCGCCGACATTGAGAAAGAGGCGAACCGCTTTGCCGCAGAGTTGCTGCTACCTGAAGCGGCCATGCGGAGAGAGATCGTGCCGCCGGTGTCCTTGCTAAGCTTGTCCCGACTTAAGCCGCGATGGAAAGTGGCGATCCAGGCGCTCACGCGCCGCTGTTACGAACTCGAGATAATTTCTCGTAGACAATACGGCTACCTCTTTGAGCAGATCTCTGCACGCGGATGGAGACTTCGAGAACCAGCGAACCTCGATTTGCCAATTGAGCGACCGCGCGGGCTCAGGAAGATGGCTGAACTGCTGTATGGTGTGCCAATCAACTATGGAAAATTAGCTCGCGAACTCGACTTACCCGCGTCTTTAGTTAGAACGGTACTTGAGGCACACGCTGAGAAGAGCGAGTTCGCTGCCAGAAAGTCATTTCCTAATCTTGTCTCTCTGAAGCGCTCTCGCAACGAACGGAGTTGAAAAGACCTGATACCCTCCGATCTGCGGATTCAGGAGAGCGGACCTCATGCTGTCGCATACGAAATACCTCACCGTGAAGGTGCCCGAGCGGATGGACTTCGTGAACATCCGGGCGAAGTTGAGCAGGCGGTGAAGGAAAGCCGCGTGCGCGAGGGGCTTTGCCTCGTCAATGCGATGCATATCACCGCCTCGGTCTTCATCAACGACGACGAGCCCGGCCTTCACGATTACAAGCGATGGCTCGAATGGCTAGCGCCGTACGACCCGAGCCCCGAGCGCTATCATCATAATCGCACCGGCGAGGACAATGGCGACGCGCATCATAAGCGCCAGGTGATGGGCCGCGAGGTGGCGGTTGCAATCACAGACGGCAAGCTCGACTTCGGCCCCTGGGAACAAATCTTCTACGGCGAATTCGACGGCCGTCGCCCCAAGCGCATCCTGATCAAAGTGATCGGCGAGTAGATTGCCCTAGGGCTGAAACATCCAAACTCGCAGTGGGCCTATCGACTCGAAACCCAGCGCACGTGCGTTGCGGAGTTCATCTCCGTGCTCATATCCGACAATCGGCAAGCCGGGAAATACTTGGCCGATCGTCGCCAGCGACTCCGCGGCGCGATCGCGCATCTGGGCGGCGGGTGCAAAGAAGTTCGACCATCCAACAACGCCGTCGCTGCGATTCGCGATCGCCCCGGCGACGATACGGCCATCGCGATAACCGGCGAGCACCGCGACGTCCTTGTTATCGAGTAGCGCAGGCACGAAAATTCTGTCTTCGCCCGCGTCACCGCCTGCCCGGCTCCACGCGGACTCCCATTCCGCAAGAGCGCGATCGTCCCGCACAACCTCCCATCGCGTCGCCTTTCCCTCAGCGGCAACCGCCCCCATCCGCGAAATCGGTAAATAAATCCACTCCGCAGCGAACAACAGCTGGAATCCTCGCGACGCAAGCTCGAGCATGCAGAAACTGTCTTTGACCGCCCATCCGCGCGGCAGGCGCGCCGCAACCAGCTCATCGGTCAGACCGAGCTGCCGTTGACTGGGCTCCGCCAGCGTTCCGGCGTTGGGATAAAAGCGCGGAACCTGGCGGCGATTCAGCCACATCTCGTCGTGGAACTCGCCGGGATTCCCATGCGCGGCGCAAACCGCGTCGCACAACTCGGCATTGTTACGCGCCGCGCGAATGTTTCGCTCGTCCAGCATCACACCTCTGCGCGGCGCGTTGCGATGATGATGCCCGAGGACCAGCACAGCTTGCACAGCGTAAGCCTCCGATCCCGCTCGAGTTGAGCGACGAGCGCAGCCACCTTCGGTGCGTGATCGTCGGGCCAATTCGGTTGCGGCAACAGATCGTCGACTACATAGAGGCCACCGGGGCGGAACAGCGCGAGCGCGTCTTCCAGGTATTCGAACTTTCCCGGCCATGTATCGGCGAAAATCAAATCGAAGCGCCGGCCGCGTAAATCTGCCAGAAGTGATGCGCCGTCCCCAACGCGGAAGGTGGCGCGACGGTCGTGCCCGAGATGCCGCCGCGCAATCTCGACGAACTTCGCTTCACCATCTAGCGAAAGCAGCGTTGCCGCAGAGTCCATCCCGTCGAGAATCCATGCCGCCGATGCGCCCGTTCCTGTGCCGAGCTCGAGGAGCGTGCCGCCTGGCTTCGAAGCTGCCAGCGTGCGGAGCAGCGCGCCGGTCCTGGTTTCGCTGATCATCGTGAATCCGATCACCGAAGTGTCGCGCTCAATCGCGGTCAGCGCGGCCGGCCGCACCAAATCGACCGTATCATTCACTTTTGGCGTCCTCTCATCGTTAGGACTCTTCAGACTCCTGCAGCGTTGCGGTCTGCAGTAGCTCTGCCGGTACGTCTTCGAGGAAGCGCGACACGCGGCCCATCACGTGGCCGAAGGTGCGGTCGAACATGTATATCGGATACGACAGGTACAGCTCATCGCGCGCACGCGTGCTCGCGACGTACATCAGGCGCCGCTCCTCCTCGATTTCGTCGTCGCCCACGCTTTGCGGCCCCGGAAAGCGTCCGTCTGCCGCCCAGATCAGGAACACGACTTTCCATTCGAGCCCCTTGGCGGAATGAATCGTGCTCAGCGCCATGTACTCGTCGTCGGAATCCGTCGCGAGCACGCCGTCGAGCGAATCGCTCGGCGGCTCGAGCGCCATGTCGGCCAGCAACTGTTCGAGGCTCTTGTAGCGCTCCGTGAGATTCTGAAAATGCTCGAGGTCGCGCTCGCGCTTGGGGTAATCGTCGGCGTACGCCTCGCGCATCACGGGCAGATAGTATTCGAGCGTCATCGCGATCTGCTCGGGCGGCCGCTTTTCACCGCTGCGCAATTCCGCCAGCAGCGCGCCAAGTCTTTTCAGACCGCCCTCCGACCCTCCGCGCGCTTTTTCAGCGAATTTAGCCACCGCCGTTGCTGGATCGTCGGATGCCACCAGCGTGTCGATCGTTCGCTCGGCCGTGCGATGCCCAATGCCCTTGACCAGCGTCAGCACGCGCAGCCACGAGACCGCGTCCGCCGGATTCGCGATCACCCGCAAATGCGCGAGCACGTCCTTGATATGCGCGGTCTCTATAAACTTGAATCCGCCGCGCTTGATGAACGGGATGTCGCGCCGCTGCAGCTCGAGTTCCAAGTCGAACGAGTGAAAGCTCGAGCGGAACAGCACCGCGATCTCGCTCAGCTCGACGCCTTCTTCGCGCAACTCCAGGATTCGTTGCGCGACGAACCTCGACTGCATGTGCTCGTCCTGCGCGCGCACCAGGAACGGCCGAAAGCCGCCCTCGCGCTGCGTAAACAGCGCCTTGGTGTATTTCTCGCCCGCGCGTGAGATCACGTCGTTGGCGACGTCGAGGATTCCCTGGATCGAGCGGTAGTTTTCTTCGAGCTTCACGATTTTTGCGCCCGGAAAAATCGTGGGGAAGTCCATGATGTTGCGGAAGTTGGCGCCGCGGAACGAATAGATCGACTGCGCGTCGTCGCCCACCGCCATCACGTTCCGATGACTCATCGCGAGCAGCCGCACCAGGTCGGCCTGGATAAGGTTGGTGTCCTGGTACTCGTCGATCATGATGTAGCGATAGCTGTCCGACAGCCGGCGCCGCACGTTCTCGTGCTGTTCGAGCAGCTCCGCCAGCCGATACAGCAGGTCGTCGTAGTCCAGCAGGCCGCGCTCGCGCTTGTAGCTTTCATAATTCTTCGCGAGCTCGAGAATCTCGGTCTGATGCTCGCCGAGATGCGGAAAGTCGATCTCGATTTCCTCTTCGAGCGCGCGCCGCTTGTTACGCGCCATGCTGATCGCCTCGGCGATCGTGCTTTTCTTCGGAAACCGGCGCTCGCGCGACGCGAGTCCCATCCTCGTCCGAATCAGGTTGATCACATCTTCCATGTCGGAGCGATCGAGAATCGTGAAGTTGGGCTTGAGGCCCATCGGCGCGCCCATCCGGCGCAAGACATTGTTAGCGAACGAATGGAACGTTCCGCCCGCGACCGCGCCCGCGCGATCGCCCACCAGCTGTTCGGCGCGACGCAACATCTCCTGCGCTGCGCGACGTGTAAACGTTAGTAACAGGATCGCGCCTGGTGGCACGCCACTCTCAATCAGCCGCGCGACGCGATAAATCAGCGTGCGAGTCTTGCCCGATCCCGCCCCCGCCACGACCAGCAGCGGGCCGTCGCGATGCGTCACGGCGGCAAACTGCGCAGGATTCAGCAGCTCGGCGTACTTGATCTTAAAGTTGCGCTCGTCGGCCGGCGATGCCGGCTTTTCGCGCAGGTAAATTACCTTGTCGGCCACGTCAAGCGCGATCCTACCACGCCGCGCGCCGCAAGTTGCGATGCCGCGACGCCCTACGGCAGCATCGGCCCGTTCCCGCCCGCCGGGCTCTGCCCGCCGTTGCGGTAGATGCCCTGCATCGTCTTGTTCCAGAGTTGATCGGGACTGTTGGGTGATTGCGAACCCGCCGCGGCCGGCGAACCCGGCGAGGCCGAGCGTGCATCTTCGACGTGAGGATCGACGAGGACCTGGTCGACCATGTTGACGCTGGGGTCGTTCAAGTACGCCGTCGCGATTCGTTCCGCGTCATTCCGCCCGAATTGCGTCGCGACAAATCCGGTCAGTATCACCTGCTTGCTGCCGCCCGGAGAGGTGGAGAACTGCGCCGTGACCATCGGCAGGTCGTTCAGATGGAGATACCTGGTGAGCGCATCGCTGGTGCCCTGATCGATCACGTAGTTCTGCGCGCGCGAAACGCTCGACGTCGCGAGCATCATCATGATCGCCGCGGCCGCAATTGTTCTCATCGTCAACGGCATTCGTCGCATCGCAGTATCCGACCATACACCTGATCGAGCGCGCTGTCCCGACGCATCGACAAAAGAAAACGCGGGCGCCGTCGGTGACGCCCGCGCATTTGTGATCGCGAGTTATCCGATTACGGAACCTGAATCTGCTGGATTTGTGCCGTTTCTTTCTGCACGACTTCAGCCGGTAGCGGCGCGTACTTGAGGGCCGCCGCGTACGTCTGTCCTTCGGTCAGCGCCCAGCCCAGGAACTTCTTGATCTGTTCGCCAACTTCCTTGTTCCGCTGCTTCTGATAAACCAGCAGCCAGGTGAACGACGAGATCGGATACGCATCGGGGCCCGGCGCGTCGGTGATCGACACGCGGAAGTCGGCCGGCATGTTGCCCGCCGATGACGCCGCAGCAGCGGTTACGCCGGCCAGACTCGCTTGTACCCAGTTGCCGGCTTTGTTCTGCAGCTCGGCAAAAGGAATGTTGTTGTTGAGCGCGTAGATCAGCTCGACGTATCCGATTGCGCCCGGAGTTTGCTGAACCAGCGCCGTCACGCCTTCGTTGCCCTTGCCGCCGAGTCCCACCGGCCACTTGACCGCGGTACCCTTGCCCGGATCGGACGCCCAGGCCGAACTGACCTTCGAAAGATAATCGGTGAAGATGTAGGACGTGCCGCTGCCGTCCGAGCGATGGCATACCACGATGTCCTGCGACGGGATCGCCGCGCTCGGGTTCAGCGCCTTGATCTTATCGTCGTCCCACTTCGTTATTTTTCCCGAGAAGATGTCCGCGACCACCGACCCCGTCAAACGCAACGTGCCGGTGAAGCCCGGCAGATTGTACGCGATCACGACGGCGCCCATTACGCTGGGAAAGTGCAAAATTTTTCCTGGAGCATCGGAAAGCTGCTGATCGGTCATCGGCGCGTCGCTCGCGCCAAGGTCGACGGTGCCATTCGAGAGCATCCGGATGCCGCCGCCGGAGCCGATCGATTGGTAGTTGAACTTTATGCCGGGATTTTCTTTATGGTAGACGTCGAACCACTTGGAATAGATCGGGTACGGGAACGTCGCGCCGGCGCCGTTGATTAAGAGATCGGCAAATCCTGAGCTGCCGATTCCTGCGATGGCCAGGACTACAAAAAGGGTCACGATGAGTCGTCGTTTGAGCATCTTTTGATCTTGCCTCGAAGTTAGTCGTGTCCATTCCGCGGATTTGGGTGCGGCGCGCAGAACCTATGCATCGGACATTAAGGGCGGATGAACCGGACGTGTCCGCCAGTTGAAATTGTCCGCGTGGACGGGAATTCCCGTGCATAATCGCGCTTTGGCGCGATCGTTTGCTTTTTTCGCCCCCGCTCGACGACAATCCAATTTCCAAAAACCGCGCTTGGCAGTTTTGCAATGAGTAAATCGCTCGACGGAATCAATATCGTTGAATTCGACTCTCACCTCGGCGCAGCTTACGCCACGATGCTGCTGGCGGAAAATGGCGCGCGCGCCATCAAAGTCGAAGCGCCGGGCGGTTCGCGCGAGCGCGGCACGCCGCACTTCCACGTCCTGAACCGCTCCAAGCAGGCGCTCGAGTTGGACCTCGACGACCACGCTTCGCGGGCCCGGGTCGCGGAACTCGTGCGATGGGCCGACGTCGTCGTCACGGGTTTCACGCCGTCGCGGCTGAAGCACCTCGGCCTCGATCCTGAATCGATTCGTCAGATGAATCCGCGCGCGATTGCGCTGAGCATGCCTCCGCTCGGCAGCCACGGTCCCGACGCGGACTTCGACGCTAACGACGACCTGGTCGCTGCCCGCGCGGGAATCACCGGCAGCCAGTGGGCTCGCAGCGGCAATCCCGTTGCCCTGGTTTTTCCAGCGGCGAGTTACTCGGCGGGCGTGATGGGTGCGACGGCGGCGATCGCCGCGATCCTGGCGCGCGGTGCCGACGGAGTGGGGCAGGCGGTCGAAGTCTCGATGCTCGCGGGCGCGTTCTCGCTTCAGACCGGTGGAATCCTGCGCCACGAAAAAATGACCAGCCTCTATCACGGTCCGCAGGATCCTCTCGGCCCGATTCCGGTTTATCGTTTGCTCGAGGCCTCCGACGGCAAATTCCTGTTCGCCGCGTGCGGCAACGGGACCTTCTGGGGCAAGTTCGCGATCGCTATCGATCGCCCTGACCTGGTCGGAGACCCGCGTTTCGAAAATGCACCGTGGGGAATCCCGGCCGAGCACTGGCAGCCGCTCAAGGATATCATCGAGCCAATCATCCGCACTCGGACCCGCGACGAATGGCTAAGCATCCTGCGCGAGTCCGACGTTCCGTGCGCCCCGGTGATGACCCGTCAGGAGTTCATCGATCATCCGCAGACTCGAGCGCTCGAGATGCGCCATGAAATCGACGACCCCACTCTTAGCCGCACGATTCAGATGGGTCTGCCTGTGTTGCTCAACGACACTCCCGGCGAAATCACCGGTCCGGCTCCCACGCTCGGCGAGGATCGCACAGCGCTGCAATGGCTTGCAGAGCCAAAGCGCGGCGCATCGTCGATGAAAGGTTTGCGGATCAGCGAGCGGTCTCCGCTGGACGGTGTCACAGTGCTGGATTTCGCGAGTTACATCGCGGGTTCGTACGGCCCGATGATCCTCGCGCAGCTCGGCGCCAGGGTTATCAAGATAGAAAGTCTCGAGGGTGACTCGTTTCGCCATTTCGGTTTCGGCTTTCTCGGTTGGAACCAGGGTAAGCGTGGCATCTCCGTAAATCTTACAACCGCAGAAGGCCGCGAAATTATCCACGGGCTCGCGGAAAAGGCCGACGTCGTGGTCGAGAATCTCAGGCCGGGCCGGATGCGCAAATTCGGGTTCGACTACGAAAGCCTGGCGGCGCGCAACCCGCGCATCATCTATATGTCGGTCAACGCGTTTGGAAATCGCGGGCCGGATCACAACCAACCCGGCTTCGATCCATTGTTGCAGGCGCGTTCGGGCGTGATGGCGGCGCAGGGCGGCCACCATGGGCATCCGGTTTACCTGACCTGCGCGATTTGCGACTACGGCGCCGCGATGCTCTCCGCGTTTGGATGCGTCGTCGCTCTGCGGGCGCGCGAACTCACAGGACGCGGGCAACTCTGCGAGACCTCGCTGCTGCAATCCGCGATGGCTTTTCAGGCCGGCGAGTTCGCCTTTTATTCGGGGCGCCCCGACATGGAAAATGGCGGCGCTGAGCATCGCGGACGCTCGGCGCTGTCGCGGGCCTACGTTTGCCGCGACGGCGAATGGCTATTCATCTCGCTAAGCAATGAGAAACAGTGGAACGCGCTACTGAACACGATGCCCGAGCTGTCGAAGATCAACTGGAATGCCGCGACAGCGGAGCCGACCGAGGGCGTGCTCGCGACCGTACTCGCGGAGAATTTTGCGAAGCTCGACCGCGACGACGCGCTGACAGCGTTGAAGAAAGCCGGCATCCCGGCTACGCGGGTAAATCATTTCCGGGAATTGTTCGACGATCCGCAGGTCGTCGCGAACGACCTGATCGCCGAGTTGTCTCATTCGCAATGGGGCCGCGTGAAGCAGACCGGAATGTTGGCGAAGTTTTCCGTGACTCCCGGCACCATCGACCGCTCCGCTCCAATGCTTGGCGAGCACACCGACGAGATCCTCCGCGAATACCTGAGTTACTCGGCCGATCGAATCGCGTCGATCCGCGCCGCCGGCATCGTCAAGTGATCGATGGATCCTGAGGCGTCCGACGTCGTCACTCCTCATCTGCTCGCGCGCGAAGAGTTGCTCTGGTGCGGTCGCCCGCACGACACTACGGCGCTTCGATGGCGCGCCGGCGCGATCATATTGGTCGGAATTGCCGCGCTCGTGATGCGTTGGTTGCCGCTCGACTCGAGTCTTGCCGAGCGTGCCGACACCAACTCGATCCTGCTCGCGATTCTCGTCGGGGTTCTGATCGCAGAAGCAATCGTGTTCCATTCATACCTGTCGAACACGTTCTACGGCGTCACCAATCAGCGCGTGATAATCGTGTCGGGAGTGAGAGAGCCGGAGATGGTGGCGGTTTTACTTGACCGACTGAATACTCCGCAACTCCGCTTGCAGCGCATACACCGCCACATAGAATTGCGCGAGCCCAGCGAGCAGATGTTTCAGCCAAGCTATCTGCCGTTCACCAATCCCTCGCTCCCGCCGGAGTGGATCGGATCCGAGTATTACCGACTTCTCGCGCTTGAAGACGCCGGCCGCGTGTGCGACTTGATAGTCGAATCGGCGCGCAAACTGAAATAGCGGTCGGAGAAAAAAACTATGCCACTGGTCACGGGCGAAACTGTCAAACAGGTCCTGCGCGATCTCTACGGCTACGAAATATCCGACGCCGACGCGCATTCGATCGCGCACAGCGCAGGCGCGATGCTGACGCTGGCCGGGCACCTGGGGTCGATCGGCATTACCGGGATCGAACCACCCTTCGGCTATGCGGTGATGGTGGCCGAGGCGAACCGGCTGGCCAAGTCCAAATCGTAATACTACTTCGATACTCACTCCGAGGATTCATCCCATGTCGAATCCACTGCAGGAATTGCTCGAATTTGACGTTGCTACTCTCGCAACCAAGCTGCGCGCGCGCGATATCTCACCGGTCGAGCTGACCGAGGCATACCTCGCTCGAATCGAACAGACCGACGGCTCACTGCGCGCATATATCACCGTCACCGATACAATCGCGCGCAAAGCAGCGAAAAAAGCTGAGGAGGAGATCGCCGCCGGAAAATGGCGCGGACCGTTTCACGGCGTTCCGATTGCGCTCAAGGATCTCCTCTACACCAAGGGCGTTTGCACCACCGGCGGCTCGAAAATTCTGGCGGACTTCAAACCCGATCACGACGCGACGGTGTGGACGCGTCTCAAGCGCGCCGGCGCGGTGCTGCTCGGCAAACTAAACCTGCACGAGTTCGCCTACGGGATCACGTCGTCGAATCCGCATTGGGGAATCGTCCGCAATCCATACGCGGTCGATCGGATTCCCGGCGGCTCGAGTGGCGGCTCGTCCGCGGCAATTGTCGCTCGCAGTGCCGCCGCCACCATCGGCACCGACACGGGAGGATCGATTCGGATTCCCGCCGCGCTCTGCGGCTGCGTGGGGCTGAAGCCGACCTGGAGCCGCGTCAGCCGCTACGGCGTACTGCCACTGGCCTATACGCTCGATCACGTCGGCCCGATCACGCGCACGGTGCGCGATGCCGCGATGATGCTGCAAGTAATCGCCGGGGCCGACCGCAACGATTCCACCTCGAGCCGCGAGCGAGTTCCCGATTTCTCGGCCGGCCTCGACAGCGAAATCTCCGGCATGCGAATCGGCGTCATTCGCGAGCTTGGCGACGGACTGAGCGACGACGTCGCGCACTCCTTCAATGCCGCGCTCGAGACATTACGATCGCTTGGCGCGACCGTCGATCACGTGACGATTCCCTCGCTCCCGATGGCCGGCGTCATGAACGGCATCATCACCTGGGCCGAGGCGCTCGAAATTCACGAAGAGTGGATGCGCACGCGCCCGCAGGACTACGGCAACGACGTCCGCCGCATTCTCGAAATTGGAATGATGACGCCTGCGACCAGCTACATCCGCGCCCAGCGCGCCCGCGCGCGTACGCTGGCCGAGTCGATCGCGGTGCTGGCCGACCACGACGTGCTGGTCGCACCCGCCAGCGCCATTGTCGCACCGAAGATCGGCACTACTCACATCCTGGAAAACCGCGAAGACCGGGTCGATGTCGTCGCGGCGATTCTGCGCTTTACGCAGCCCTTCAACACGACTGGCCAACCCGCAATAGCTATTCCCACTGGTCTATCGCCGGACGGACTACCTATTGCGATGCAGATAATCGGGCGCCCGTTCGGCGAGCCAGAAATAATACGCGTGGCCGCGGCTTACGAGAGAGCTCGCGGCGCGCTCGCACCGCCGCCTGAGATTACGTAACAGGCGCTAGACGATCCGCAGATAATCCGGCGATGGCAGCGGCGGAAATTTTGCCGCCGGCAGTGTCTGGTACCAATACGCCACCGACGCGATGTCGTCCTGCAGCGGCAGGAACTCGGCGCCCTTGCGCGGATCGCCGGTCCATCCGAGCGCCTGGATAGTCACTCGCAGGTCGCGCCTGAATCTGATCGGGTCGGTGATATGCCAGCGGTACATTCCGAATCTCTGCTGCGACGCGTACAGCCCGTCGGGCCGAATGACTTGCGCCAATCCTGCGTAGGGCGTCGTGAACTCGCGATACCCGCCGTTTTCCTTGCCCACGTCGAAATTGTACGAGCCGCAAAAATAATCCTCGGTGCCGGTGCCGCAAATCGTCGGATACTCGGCGTCGCCGTCGATGAAAAACTTAATCTCGCCCTCGCCCCACCATCCGCTGTTGTGAACTCCCCACGCCATGTACGTGCCGACGTATTGCCCGCGTCCCTCGACTCCATCGACAATCGTGTAGACATCTTTGTACGGCAGTGGATTCACGCGTCGAAACTGCGCATGGAAGTAAGCGGCATCATTAGGTACTTCAGTGAGTACATAGTTGATTTGATAGAATAGTATCATCGCGGTCTCGGCAGTATTGGTCATAGTAATCAGGCATCGCTGCCAAAAGGGCATTTCCCAATAGCAATTGAACGCGCTGCCAGGATTCACGCACACCGCCAACGACGACACCTGCGCATACTTGTTCCATCCGCATGCGAAGAAATCGCCGACCGGGCATTCCACCGACGGCGCCGGTGACCCGTCCCAGTAAATCCTCATGATGCTGGAGCGCCACGGACCCGTCGGCGTCATCCAGATCTGTGCGATCGCGCCCGCACCCGCGATATCGGCCAGCACCTTCACTTCACCCGGCTCGATCACGACATACGGCGCGACTTTCCATCCCCGGCCCAGCTTCCGCGCCGGACTCTTCACCGCGTCCGGAATCGCCATCGCACCCTTGCCCTTTTCGCCGGTCGGATTTTCGGGACTTATCGAGCGGCTCTCAGCGTCGGACAGAATCGCGAGATTACCCATGTGCATGCCGAGTCCGTTGAACGATGCCATCGCGGGCGCCTCCTTGTGACGCGCGGCGCAATTCTAGTCTGCGAGAGTCGCGATGCGGAAGGACGCGCTACTGTTCGAGATCTACGGTGATGAAATCGTGATCGGAGGCGCGGCGCGACAGAATCGAAGACCGTGGCGGGACGACCGCCGCTGTTCCTGCGATCGGACGAAGCTCGCGGACCGCGAGCCAATCAAGTTTTGGTCTCATCGCTCGCGGGATCAGCCCGGAAAACGTGAACGTCGGGCGGTTGGCTACATTGACGCCTTCGATCTCGAGACCATGTTCGCTGAGATGCTCGAACAGTGGCTCGTATGCTATCGGCGCGCGGAACCGGCGCGGATTGGTGATCATCTGGCGCGCGGTTGCCAGCAGGAAGGCCCGGCTCGACAGCTCGGTGGTCGTCGTATTCAAGTCGCCGCCGAAAATCGCGCGGCCCGCCGCCGGGAATGATTCCAGGTAAGTCGCCATCTGGCGCGCGCGCTCGGCCGGCGCGCAACGGCTGTGCAGATGCGCGACGCCGACGGTCACTGCTTGGCCGCCAAATTTCACCGTGGTGACCAAGCCCGTCGGCGTGCCGGTGCGTGACCACCGACGCATCCGTTGTGGCCATATGAACGGCGTGCGTGGCTTATGCATCGCGACTGCGACCACGTCCTCGAACGGCGCCGCGCTCAGGATCGCATTGCCCATGTAACGCGCGACGACTCCGCTGCCGGGGCGGCTGAGCGCGAACTCGGGCACGTATGCGTAGCTCGTCTCGAGCATCTCGGCCAGCTCCGCCGCGATGTCGCCGCCTAGCGCCGGCTTTTCTCCCTGCTTTGAATCGGCTTCGCAAAGCAGGATCACGTCGGCGTCCTGGAGCGGTGGACGCTTGAGGCATGTCGCGATGTCGTGGAACCGTCGACCACCGGCGGCGTTGAGCAGAACCACCCGCAGCCGCGATCCCGGACGGCGCGCCGGGCGATTCACGACGATTGGCGGGAAATGCGGCGTCGGCTTTGCGCCAGCCACGGAAAGGTCGCGCGCGCGGTCCATCGCCCGGAACTAGTCGACCAGTTCCTTTTGCAAATCTTTGAACGTCGTGATCGGCGGCGTGCACGTATGCTCGCGACATACGTAAGCAGTCACGTGACCGTTGATTTGCCGCTTGTCGCGCACCTGCTCGGGGATAAAACCGGTTTGAGCATCGGCGTCGTCGGCAACGAAGAGCGCAAGATTCGGGACGTAGACGAGGCCGAGGCGCTCAACCCATTCGAGCAGTTCAGGGGAGGTGCGCTTACCGACAATCACAACTTCGGTCGGCCCGCGCTGATACAGGTCGACGGCTTCGAGCATGTGAGAGAACCCGAACGGCTGCTTTTCGATAAATTCGCGAAACAGCTTGAGAGTGCGCTCTGCCTCGACGCGGTAACGCTCTTCGCCGGTGTAGCCATGCAGCCTGAGCAGCGCCATTGCCGCAGCGCTGTTGCCCGACGGCGTCGAACCGTCGAAGGCGGCTTTAGAGCGCATGATCAGCGCTTCGTGATCGTCCGACGTGAAAAAGAATCCGCCCTTTTCCTCGTCGATAAACCGCTCGAGGATCACGTCCGCGAGCGTCCGCGCATGCGCCAGGTATTTCGCGTCGAGTGACGCTTCGTACACGTCGAGCATCGCGCCTGCCAGTTGCGCATAGTCCTCCAGGTACGCATTGTGCCGCGCGACGCCGTCCTTGAACGACCGCTTGAGCGCGCGCCCGTCCCACATCGTCGTCATCATGAAATCGGCCGCACGCTCCGCCGCTTCGAGATACCGCCGCTCATGCAGGGCGCGATATCCTTCCGCGAACGCGCCGATCATCATCGCGTTCCATGCCACCAGGATCTTTTCGTCTCGGCCGGGCTTCACCCTTTGTTCGCGAGCCGCGAACAGCTTGCTGCGAATCTCGCGAATCCTCGACGCCATTTCGTCTTCGGATGTCTTGAACATTCGCGCGGCGTCGGCCAGCTCGATCGTGCGATGCGGAATATTGGCGTCCTCGAAATTCCCTTCGATCGTGATGTCGAAATAGCGCTCGGCTATCGCGCCGAGCTCGGGACCAACCACGGCATCGACCTGCTCAGGCGTCCAGACGAAAAACTTTCCCTCCACACCCTCGCTGTCCGCATCTTGCGCGGCGTAAAAGCCGCCTTCAGGACTCGTCATCTCGCGCAGTACGTACTCGAAGATTTCCCGCCCGACGCTGAGAAACTCGGGCTCATTCAGCGCGCGACCTGCGTCGAGGTACAGGCGCGCGAGCAGCGCGTTGTCGTACAACATTTTTTCGAAGTGCGGCACCAACCATCGCTCGTCGACGCTGTAGCGATGAAATCCGCCGCCGATCTGATCGTAAATTCCGCCGCGTGCCATCTTCGACAGCGTGTGCCGAACCATCTCGGCCATCGCCTCGTCGCCGTCGGCCGCATGCACGCGAAGAAACAGCGAGAACACGAACGTGTTCGGAAACTTCGGCGCCTGGCCCAACCCCCCGTTGATGCTGTCGTAATGCGACGCGAGCGCTCGTGCCGATTCCGCCGCCAGCCCCGGCTTCAAATCGCCGCCGACCGGGACGTAGTTGGTCAGCGCACCGAGCGCTTCCGTGAGCTTCTCGAGATTGTTGGTCACTTCCTTCGCTTTGTCGCGATACGCCTGCGACACCGCCGCGAGAATGCGCGGGAAGCCCGGCATACCCTGGCGATCCTCGGGGGGATAGTAAGTCCCGCCGAAGAACGGCCGTCCATCAGGCGCAAGGAACATCGTCAGCGGCCATCCACCGCGCCCAGTGATCAGTTGCACCGCGTCCATGTAAATCTGATCGAGGTCGGGACGCTCTTCGCGATCGACCTTGATCGGAATGAAGTTCTCGTTGATCAGCCGCGCGATCGCGTCGTTCTCGAACGACTCGCGCTCCATCACGTGGCACCAGTGACAGGCCGAGTAGCCAATCGACAGCATGATCGGCTTGTTCTCCGCTTTCGCACGCTCGAGCGCCTCGGGGCCCCACGCATGCCAGTCGACGGGATTGTACGCATGCTGGCGCAGGTACGGACTTTGTTCGTTGATCAAACGGTTCGGCTTGCGGCCGGAATGACTCTCGGGATTTTTTGTCGAACTCATGAATCTCTTTTCTGCTTTCATCCTATCTGCCCGACCGCTCTCTGTCATTCCGATCAAAAAAGATACCCCCGTATGGCAGAGCGACGAGCGCGCCAGTTACAATTCGCAGATATGGCCTCGGCTTCCCCCTCGCCAGATGTCGCCGCATTGCAGCAACGGGCAGGCAACCAAAGCGATTCGCAGTTCCGCGTGTACGCGGGAGGCGTCCTGATTCTTGCAGCGATTCTCTTCTTCGCCCGGCTCGGTGCACGAGCGCTTTGGGCCTCGGAATTCCGATGGGCCGAAATCGCGCGCGAGATGCTGGTGACGCACAACTACTTCTGGCCGACGATCAACGGTCACGTCTATTACGACAAGCCGCTCGGCTCATACTGGCTGGTTCTTTTTTCGACGCCGTTCACAGGCGGCCTCAACGAGGCTGCCACGCGCCTGCCGTGCGCTATCGCCGGCCTGCTCGCAGTGGCGATACTGATGCTTCTCGTGCGACGCCTCTACGACGCTCGCACTGCGATACTCTCCGGCGTCGTTCTCGCGACCAGTTTCAGCTTCGTATTCTTTTCGCGCCACGCCAGCGCCGACGTCGAGACGCTCACCGGTGAGCTAGCCGCATTGCTGCTCTTCAATCACAACGAGGAGCGCGGCGGCGGAATATGGGTCGTCGGCCTGTGGCTGATAATGGCGGCGACTTCCCTCACCAAGGGTTTGCTCGGATTCGCTCTCCCGCTGTTGGTGATTGGCGTCTACTCTTGTCTGCGCGACGGCTGGGCGCAGTTTTTTCAGGACATTGTCCGCGGCTCGGTGGCGGACCGGGTAAGAAAACTCATCGAGCGCAATCGATGGTTCTTCAACTGGTATACCCCGGTCGGCATCGCGGTTGGCGGGTTGGTGTACTACCTGCCCTTCGAAATTTCGTCGCGCATGATGGGCTCCGAAAAGGGCCTCGCTATGGTGTATCGCGAGAACGTCGTGCGGTTTTTCCACCCATTCGACCATCGCGGCCCCATCTACTTATATGTCTACGTGATCTTCGGCCTGATGGCGCCGTGGTCGGCGCTCTTGCCGGCGGCCTTGGTCGAGACTCATAGCCTACGACGCGCGGGCGCCGAGCCGGCTCGCGCGGACCGCTTCGCCTTGGTTTATTTCTGGGCGACTTTCATATTTTTCACACTCTCAGGATCGCGCCGCAGCTATTACATTCTGCCGATTCTGCCCGCCGCGGCAATCCTGGTCGCGAGAACACTCGCGTTTCCCGGCGAACTACGCTCGATGATCGCCCGTCGCCTGCTGATTCTCGGCTACGTGGTCGTCGCATTCGCCGCGATAGCCGGTATTGTTTTGCTGGTCCCTGCCTGGGCAATTCTGCCGAGCCCCTATGATGCGCTGCCGGACCTGCCCGCCAAGCCCGCATTTATCGTGTTCTGGCTCGTGTCGATCGGCGCCATGATCTATACGATTCGCCGGTTCAGCCCGCGACGCGTCGCGATTTCTATGGGCGTGATCGCCTATCTCGCGATGTTCTACATCTATATCTTCGCGATGCCCGCGGCGGAGGCATATCGCGGTGAAAAGCCCTTCGGCTACGCGGTGCTGACCAAAATCGGCGGCTCAACCGACCACCTCGTCCTGTACAAGACTGAGGGGCCACTGTTTTATCTCAATCCGCCGCAGCCACTCCCGGAGTTCGAAAAAAAGCAGGACTTGCAGGACGCGATCTCGAAAGGCGGCGCCAAGTGGATGATCGTCCGCCGACGCGACATGCCCAAGCTCGACACGCCGACCACGATCGAGCTCAGCGAAGCGTCATATCCATGGGAGTCTGACTACAATTTCCGAAACAAGGTGGTGCTGGTAAGGATTGGCAACTGACTACCTCTGCCCGTCAGTGGCGCGGGCCGCCGTGCCCGCGATTGAATTCGACTGTAAGTCCCGCCCAAGCAGTGGCCCATCACGCACCCTGGGATCGGATCGCGGGCACGGCGGCCCGCGCCACTGAAATTGATGTACCGAGGAATTACAAGCGCATCGGCATGACGACGTACGTGTACTGCTGATCCGTCTCCGTTCTGATAACGCCTGGACTGACGTCGTCGCTGAGTCCCAGCTCCACGGTCGAATCCGCCCCCTGCGGAATTACCCCCAAGGCCTGCTGAACGTACGACGCGTTGAATCCGATCGCGAATTCTTCGCTCTTGAAATCGACGTCGAGCGACTCGCTTGCTTCTCCCGTTTCCGGACTCGTCGATGAGACCGTAAGCATTCCCGCCGACAGCGCGAACTTGACGCCGTGGTATCGCTCGCTCGAGAAAATAGCCGCGCGCTTGATTGCCGCGAATAGCAGATCCCGTTTGACCGTGATCTTGTACTTCGACTGCTTCGGGATGACGCCGCGATAGTCGGGGAATTCTCCTTCGACCAGTCGCATCGAGACTTCCGTGGACCCGCGCTTCAGGTACGCGAGCTGACCTTCGAGGCTGAGCCGCACTTCGGGTTCGGAGCCGACATCCAGGATTTTGCGCAATTCCGAGAGTCCCTTTCGCGGAATGATCGCGCCGGTCTCCATTTTGAACCCCGGCACCTCGCGCTCGATCATGGCCAGCCGATGGCCGTCGGTTGCGACCATGCGCGCCGACCCGGGGGCGTTAGACTCGACGAACACGCCGCTCAGGTTGTAGCGAGCTTCATCGGGGCTGACCGCGAAGATCGTTTTGTCGATCATGCCGGCCAATACTGCCGCCGGAATCGTAAGTTCGGCCTTCAGTTGTTTTTTTGCGGGCGCCGATTCCTTGCCTGCGCTCGGCATTGCGGGGAAGCTGCGCGGATCCAGGCCCATCATCTTGAATTTCGCCCGCCCGCACTTCAGCTCGACCCAATCGTTGTCGAGCGAGGTCAGCGCGACTTCGTCGCCTTCGGTCTCGCGCACGATTTCGAAAAGCTTTCGCGCGTTGAGCGTCAGGCTTTTCTCTTTGCCGGAACACGCGACCTGGGTGCGAATTCCGACTTCGAGGTCGGTCGCGCTGAGAGTCAGCGCGTTTCCGTTTGGTTCAATCAGAACGTGGCCGAGTATCGGAACCGTCGTGCGCCGTTCCACGATTCCCTGGACCAGTCCCAAGCCGCTAAGCAGCGACGCGCGCTCGATGGAGAGTCCCATGAATTGTTAGCCCGTCTTCCTATTCCTAATCTTAGATCTCTTTAAAAGAATAGCAGTAATAGTAGGAGTTGTGGATTTGTTGACTGATCGCACAAGCGCCCGAAAATGAAAGCAGATCGATTGGCGAAAAGCTGTCAGCGGAAAAGCGGCTGATCGACAGGGCCGGCCTCGAGCGCACCGGCCCTGTCGATGTCGATAGCCTTATGCCCACCTCCTCCACAGCCTCCTCCACATCGGCCTCCCCACCACCGATTTACGCCGCATTGGCGCGAATCGATTTAAGCTCGCGCTCGATTTTCTCGATCGAGAGCCGAAATGCCGAATCACTGGTTACGCGGCGCATGATCAGGTTGTGCGCGTGAATCACCGTCGAATGGTCGCGCCCGAAATGCTCGCCGATCGTCGGAAACGAGCTGTCGGTCAGCTTGCGGCACAGGTACATCGCGACCTGCCGGCAAAACGCAATGTGCTGGGTGCGCTTTTTCGACTTCAGGTCCGTCAACTTGATATGGAAAAACTCCGCCACTGTCTTCTGGATCGATTCAACGTCCGGCTTCGCGTCGTGATTTCGAATCAAATCGTGCAACGCCTGCCGCGCAAAATCGACCGTAATCGCCGATTGGTTGATCGAGGCGAGCGCTGCCAGCCGTGTCAGGCATCCCTCGAGCTCGCGCACGTTCGACGAGACGCTCTGCGCGATATACATCGCGACTTCGGGCGCCAACCGCAGATTCTCGAGCACCGCCTTCTTCTGCACGATCGCGACCCGTGTTTCGAGGTCGGGTGGCGCGATATCCGCGATCAATCCCGACTCGAATCGATTCCGCAGCCGCTCCTCGAGCCCCGGGATTTCACGAGGAACCTTATCCGAAGTCAGGATGATCTGATGCCGCTCGGCGTGAAGCGCGTTGAAAGTATGGAAAAATTCTTCCTGGGTGCGCTCGCGGCCGGCCAGGAACTGCACGTCGTCGAGGATCAACGTATCGACCCGGCGAAATTTCTCGCGGAATTCGCCCATCTTGTCGCGGCGCAGCGAACCGATCAGCTCGTTCATGAAGATTTCGGCCGGCATGAACAAGACTTTCCGCGGCCGATCGCCGCTAGCCCAGATATGGTGCCCGATCGCGGTAACCAGGTGAGTCTTGCCGAGTCCGACCCCGCCATAAATAAAAAGCGGGTTGTATTTCTCGCCGGGCTGGTTGGCGACCGCCTGCGCCGCGGCATGCGCGAACTGATTGGCCGATCCGACCACGAACTCCGCGAAACTGTAACGCGGGTTCAGGGTCGGATGCCGATCTCCACGGGGTGCTGCTGCCGAGCGACTCGCCGCGGTCGCTTTGCCGTTCCCGTTCCCATTTCCGTTGCCATGGCCATTTACATGCCCATTGGTTGGGCGCGGCGGCGGTGTTGCAATCGCCGCATTTTCTCCGAGAGTCAGCCGCACGTCCATTTCCTCGCCAGCCTCGGCCGACAGCGCAGCGCGCATCAGGCTAAGGTAACGTTCGTTGATCCAATCGCGAAAAAACCGATTGGGCGCTTCGATTGTGACGGTCGATCCTTGATGAGCAACAAAATTAAGCGGTCCGATCCACGTCTCGTAGCCGACCTGACCGAGCTCCTCACGCATGCGGTCAGCGGCCCTTTGCCACAAACCATTCATATGTCTCCCCCTGCAAAAACCGGACACAAACCGCGGTCCGGCATAAGCGCGCCAGCATCAACGGACGCGCGAATTACGCACAACCTTATCCACATCTGTGGATAAGCACATTTTCTCTTGTTGCAGCCGACAATTTGACGGCACTACACGCCGGACTATCAACTTGTCCGGGTTACGATCGGTTCTGTTAGGCTTAGTTTTCTGGTCGAGACGAGCGATATACACGCGCTTCGAAGCCATTAGCTCACGCGCCGCCGATGAACCTGTCAGTGCAGATTGGTTCTTGTAAGTACGAAGTGTGCGGCCAAGTGAACGTGATAAACTTATTTCGCGATGAGGACAAGCGCGGAAAAAAAATCGGCGCTATGCGTGCGGATCGAAAAGGAAATTTCGCGCGCGAGCGATCGCGCGCCGATCGCGCGAAAATTCGGGCCGATCATGCGATCGAATACGTACGCTCTGGAAGCCATCATGCGCGATCGCATTTTTTCGCGTCACGCGCAATTCGGACGCATGGCGACGCGCTTAGTCGAAATTTTTCGTGCGATCGAAAAAATATTTTCTGATCTCACCGGATCCTCAAAGAATTGCGATGGCGTCACGCAAAAAATCAGATGAACTCTTCAACCGCGCCAGTGTTAAGATTCCTGGTGCGGTGAATTCTCCTGTCCGCGCGTGGAAGGCCGTCGGCGCCGCACCAATCTTCATCGAGAGTGGCAGTGGTGCAACTCTGACTGACGCCGATGGAAACACTTTTCTCGACTACGTTTGCTCCTACGGCCCCGCAATTCTCGGACATGCGCTTCCACGCGTGATGAGTGCTATCGCCGAGCAGTCGCGACACGGTTTGGGTTTCGGCGCGCCGACGCGCCTGGAAGTCGAGCTCGCGGAATTGATCTCGTCTGCGATCAAATGTGCACAAAAGGTCCGGCTCGTCAGTTCCGGGACTGAAGCCGGCCTCACTGCGCTCAGGATCGCGCGCGCGGCGACCGGACGTCCGAACATAATCAAGTTTGACGGATGCTATCACGGGCATAGCGACTCGATGCTGGTGCGCGCCGGATCTGGCGGCATGACTTTTGGTCAACCGGACAGCGGAGGAGTTCCATCGGCGGTCGCCGCGATGACAATGGTTGCGCGATATAACTCGATTGAGACAGTCGAAGGTTTATTTCGCGTCGCGCCCGATAAAATCGCCGCCGTGATCATCGAGCCAGTCGCCGCGAATATGGGCGTCGTGAATCCTGATCCTGGTTCGCTGAAAGCACTTGCCGAAATCGCGCACAACCAGGGCGCGCTTTTGATCTGTGATGAAGTTATAACCGGGTTCCGACTTTGCTTCGGATCAGTTGCCGAAAGTATGGGCATCGCTCCGGACTTGGTTATGCTCGGCAAAATAATTGGCGGTGGGATGCCGGTCGGCGCTGTTGCCGGTCCCGCGAAGTTCATGGACTTGCTCGCGCCGATCGGTCCCGTTTACCAGGCTGGCACGCTGTCGGGAAATCCGCTTTCGGTTCGCGCGGGTCTCGAAACACTTTCTATTCTCAAGGATACAAATCCGTACGCCTCCCTCGACGCCGCCGGCGCACGGCTTGAAGCCGGACTTCGCGATGCATTGAAGAAAAGTGGCGAGCGGGGATGCGTCAATCGCGCGGGATCGTTGCTCACGATGTTCCTGGGTCCCGAGCGCGTGCGCGATGCCGACGAGGCTCGCACCTGTGACGCCAGCAAGTTCGCCAGGTTTTTCCACGGGATGCTGGAGCGCGGGATAAATATACCGCCGTCACAATTCGAGGCGATGTTCCTGTCGACCGCGCACACCAACGCCGACATCGATCGCACGATCGCCGCCGCTCACGAATCGCTCCGCAATCTCTCGCGAGGAGAAGCCTGAGATGGCGATGAGCACCGGCAGGATGATGCGGTTCGCCGCGATCGGCTTCGAGTTCGCATGGCCGATGATCGCCGGCGCACTAATTGGGCACTACCTCGATCTTTACTTTCACAAAGACCCCTGGCTGACGCTCGTGTTCTTCCTGCTCGGAGTCTTTGTCGGTTTCTACCGGCTAATCCAGGAGCTCGCTCTTTTTCAGCGCGAGAACAGCGAGTCTTGATTGCTCTTTCGAGAATTACTTATATCTCGAATGATCGAGGTCAATCCGATGTGCAGGAATATCAAAATCCTTTTCAATTTCGAGCCTCCCGTCACTGACGAAGAAATTCGCGCCGCATCGCTCCAGTTCGTGCGGAAAATCAGCGGCTTCAGCAAACCGTCGAAGGCAAACGAGCCCCGGTTCATGGCCGCGATTGACGAAATAGCAGGCGCGTCAACGCGACTTCTTCGCTCGCTCGAAACCAATGCGCCGTCGAGGAATCGCGAAGAAGAGGCCGCAAAGGCGAAAGCTCGCGCCGCGGAAAGATTCGGTACCTGATGCCGTCTTCGTGGTCCGTGCCGACGATCGCGTCCATCCAGCGCACCAACGTCGTACTCGTCGCGGTCAGCGCCGTGATTCTCGGTTTGTTCGCCTCGATATCCGTGGCGGTAGGATGCCTGCTCGGCGGAGCCGTCGTGATCGCAAATTTATGGATCCTGTCTTCCCTCGGCGGCTTGATCCTGGCGGCGTCGGGTGCGGGAATCTCTGGCGCGGCCGCGAGGCTGGGAGCGCTCGCGATCCCGATGAAGCTGCTGATCGTCGTCGTCCTCGTCTATCTGATTTTCACGCGCGCTCATGTTGACGCGATGGGCTTTGGCATCGGCGTCTTGACTCAGATGGCGGCGATCATTATTGAAACCGGGCGGGCTTCGGTTCGCGGCGCCGACTGAATCAGCGGCGGCGGAGAAATCTTCTTGCAGAAGTCAGTAAATTTCCTGGAACTGATCGGCGGCGGCAGGATCCCCGAGGTGCTAATCGGCACCTGGATCGTAATGGGCATCCTCATCGTCTTTGGATTTGTTGCGCGCGCGTCGCTTGCCGCCGCCAGCGATCCTGTTGTCCCCGAAGAAGGTACTAGTCTGCGTTCCGTCGCGGAAGTCTTTGTTGAATGGTTCGACACTTTCTGCCACGACGTTCTGGAGACCCATCACTACCGTCAGTGGGTTCCATTTTTCGGCACGCTCTTCGTTTTCATTCTAGCCGCCAACATCTTTGGCCTAATCCCTGGAATGGAGCCGCCAACTGGTAATTCAGATCTGACCTTCGGTTTGGGAACAATCGTCTTCGTCTTCTTTGTGTATCAAGGTCTGTCCCACGGAGCCGGGAGCTATTTGCGCAACGACTTGATCGGGCCGGTGTGGTGGCTGGCGCCGCTCATGGTCCCAATCAACCTCGCCGACAACTTGTTCCGGCCGTTTTCGCTCGGCATTCGTCTCTACGCGAATATGTTTGCCGACCACACCGTCCTCGGGATTTTTACGGGCCTGACGAAGCTCATCATTCCGCTTGCGTTTTACGCGCTCGGATCGATCGTGTGCATCATCCAGGCGATTATTTTCGTGGTACTCGCGTTGAGCTATGTACGGTTAGCGACCAGCCACGGCCATTAGAGAAAGGAAATTTTTCGTGCCAGGGATTCCGCCCGGAATTTGCGGTAGTAGAGGAAGAGAGGTGGCCGGTGTCGGCACCCGGAGCGCGCGAAAGAGAAGGAGGATCGAGAAAATGTTACGACAACGACAACGGATTGGAGCGATAGTGACGATGGCCGGGTTGGCCATCCTCGCGTCACCGCTGTTTGCGATGGCGCAGGAAGCAGCAACCGCAGCAGGCGGAGGCGCACCGCTTCGTGCGGGCCTGATCGCGATTGCCGCCAATATTGGCATCGGTATCGCAGCGTTCGGCAGCGCACTTGGTCAGGGCCGGATGGCCGCCTCGGCGATGGAATCGATTGGGCGCAACCCAAACAGCGCCGGTCAGATATTCGTGCCGATGATCATCGGCTTGGCGTTCATCGAAGCGCTGACCCTGTACGCGCTGGTGATCGCTTTCTTCCTGCAGGCGAAGATCTAGCGACTGCGCAGAGTGTAAGGTACAGCGGGGCCCGCAACCGGGCCCAGCTTCTTTTTCTTAGCATCGGGTGCAGGGGTTACCCCTGCCGAAGGAAGCGTGAAACTCACCGCGGGTTTCACATTCAATCAAGTGATTTCCCCTTCCCTGCGCTAGCGGCGCTTCGCGCCTTGCAGAATATCGAACGGCGCGCGACTCTTTTCGCGCTTCAGCAGCACATACGTCGCACCCGCGCCGCCGTCCGCGGGCCGCGCGCTGGTGAAGGCCAAAACGTGACCGCCGATCGCGCCATGCGAGAGCCATCCTGCCGACGCGTGCTTCAGCACAGAATGCCTGCCAGGAGATCGCAGCCCGCGACCATGCACCACCAGCACCGTCCGCAGCCCCTTGCGCACCGATGCGATGATGAACTCCTTGAGCGCTTCCTTCGCCGCGCCCTGGATCATGCCGTGCATATCGAAATGCGCCTGCACGGCGAACTCGCCGCGCCGAAGCTGGGAGACCAGTCGCGGGTCGATGCCGACGCGGTATCCTTCGACGTACTCATCGGACTCGGTGATGTCGAACGGCGCCTGCCCCGATACGAGGTCCGAAAGTTGCGCGATTACCTCGGCGTCTTCATCGACGATCGTGTGAGTGACCGGCGGTTCGACGGGAATCCGCGACCCGCGACTGCCGTTTCCGTTCAGCGGGCGCACGCCCTCGAGCGCGCGGCGGAGAAAGGCGTCATCGTCGAGTAACTCGTCATCCGGGACGAGTGCGGGTTTTTCCACAACCGGCGCCGGCGGAGTCGCTGCCTTGGCCTTGATTGCCGCGGGCGACTTTGACACGTCGCGCTCGGCGAGCAATTTCTTGAGATCTTTGAATGGTGACAAGAAGATCCGCTCAGGCGCCTTAGTCGCCTTTCGTTCGCCGTCGAGTTCGTTTTCGTTGTCTCGGCGGCCATGCTTTCGCTTTTTTGCCATCGGAGGGAGCCGCAGGTTCCGGACACTTATCGCGGTGTTAGACAGACTACGCCGAGGACAGCGAGCGGTTCAAACCGCGGCCGTATGAACTATTCGGCGGGGAAAATCGTCTGTGCGAATGATGCGCGTCTGGCGCGCATCGACTACACTTGCCGTCGTGTCGGGAAACTACTTCGAAGTGGCTGATGTGAGGATGCTCATATGCGTCGTGTCATCGTAATCGCCGCCGCAATTGTCGGAGCCGTCGTGATTTTCGCGGGCGCGATTCTCTTCTATGCCGCGACCAACCTCAACTCGATCATTGCCGAGCGCCGCCAGACTATTCTCGACAAGGTAAGCACCGCGCTCGGCCGCCAAGTGCACGCCGACGACATCAAGGTGAGCCTCGGCTGGGGAATCCTGGCAGATGTGACGGGCGTGCAGGTGGCTGACGATCCCGACATCTCGAAAAAGCCGTTCATCGAAGCGAGCAACGTTTACACCCGCCTCCAACTTTTGCCACTGTTCGCGCGCCGAATCGAAGTCACCGAAGTCGTACTCGACAAGCCGGTGATTCGAATCGTTCAAACTCGCGACGGCACGCTGAATGTCTCGACGCTTGGCAGGAAAAAAGTCGAGTCTACGGAGTCCGAAGAAGGCGAGGGGAAAAAGGGCGAAGGCACATTCGAGGGTTCGCCGATGGCGGAAGCGGGCAAGGCTCCGTCCACGCTCGGCTCGCTCTACGTACAGAATTTTTCGATCAACGACGGCACTCTGACGTTTGAGACGGAGGGCTCGCCGAATGGCGCCACCGTCAAGGCTATCGATCTCAAGGTGCGCGACTTCGGATTCAACGCGCCGTTCACCGTCGCGGTTACGCTGGCCGCGCTCAGCGACCAGCAGAACCTGGATCTTTCGGCGACGATCGGGCCGCTAATCAGCAACGGAGTTATCGACATCGACGCGATCCCGCTGACGGGAACGGCGAAAGTCGGCCCGATTACGCTGACGCAGCTCCAAACGATTCCGATGATCGAGAAGGCGATACCGCCCAAGCTTTCGATTACCGGCCCGATCAGCCTCGACGCCACCGCCGACGGCACCATTCATGCGATCAAATTCAACGCATCGAGCGATTTGAGCACACCTGCTATCGCGTTCGGAGACACTTTCAACAAGCCCGCGAACCTGGCGCTCAAGGTATCGGCGGAAGGTACGAGGACCGGCTCCGTGGTCGGGGTGACGCTTGCCAACGTCACTCTCGGCGATCTCGAAGCCAAGGCGGCAAATATCAAAATCGGCGGCGGCACGACAGCTGCGCGCATCGACACCAACAACTTCGATATCGCTTCGCTCGCGAAGACCTTACCGGGGCTCAGCAAGTACAACCTGGAAGGCAAGACCGAGATTCATACCGAAGCCGCGTTCGCAAACGGCAAGGCGTCGGCCAACGGCACCGTCGCGCTCGCCGATGTTGGATTGTCTCTGCCCGATCAGAAAGCGCCGCCGTTAAGCCATCTCAGCGGTAATATCAACCTCACCGGTACCTCCGCCGACATCGGCCCGCTGACGCTCAACCTCGGTGCGGCGCAGGCGACATTGAAGTCGCACGTCGACCAGTTTCAGCCGCTGGTGATGAGCTACGAACTGAAGGCGTCTTCGATTCGTCTGGCCGATCTCGCGCCGTCGCGGCCGCCCGACGAACAGATCAACCAGCTTTTCGCCAAGGGCGCGGCTTCGATGGGCGGGGTGACCGGCACCACTGTCGATTCTCAAATCACGTCGCCTTCGGGCAACCTCGCCAACGTCCAGTATCAAAACCTGAACCTGTCGCTGGCAATTGAGGGCAAAGTCGCGCGAATTGCCGTGCTCAAGGTGAAGGCATTTTCAGGGAACATCGTCGCGACGGGCAACACGCGCCTGGAGGCGTCTGCGCCGATGGCGGCGTCGATCAGTTTTACGAATCTGAACGTTCAGCAGGCGCTCGACTCGCAAAAATCCAAGGCAGCGGGGACGGTTCGCGGGACGCTCGGCGGAAATATCGACGTCACGGGAAAGACTGGCAGCTTTGACGAGATGAAACCGACGCTCAAGGGTAACGGCAAGCTGGTGCTGACCAACGGCAAGCTGGTCGGTGTCAACGTCGGCGGCCAGGCGCTCAAGAAGGTGCAGCACCTGCCCGCGATTGGCAATCTGGTCCCCGATCCGGTCGTGAAGAACCATCCCGAGTTGTTCGCCAACCCAGACACCGATATCCAGCTCGCGAGTCTGACTTATGTGCTCACGGGCCCGCGGATCACGTCGCACGATATCAAGGTGCAGACGGTGGATTACAATCTGCTGGGCGACGGATGGTTCGACATGGACAAGAACATCGATCTCGCGGCGCGAATCGTGCTCTCGTCGCAATTCAGCAAGGAACTGATCGAGCAGAAGAAGGAAGTCGCGTACATCGCGAATAAGGACGGCCAAATCGACATCCCGCTGCAGATCACCGGGCAGTTGCCCAAGCCGGCCATCCTCCCCGACGTGACGGAACTGGCGCAGCGCGCCGCAAATCACGCGGTGCAGTCACAAGGTCAGAAGTATCTGGGCAAGGTCTTTGGCAAGAAAGGACTCCCCGGAGGATTGGGGAAATTCTTAGGGGGCGATTCGGGCGGGAGCGACGATGGCTCCGGCGGTGGTTCGAGCAATGGCGGAGCACCCTCAGGCGGATCAAAGCCTCCGCCTAACCCGCTCGATCAGCTAAAGAAATTGTTCGAGCGCTCGGCATTTCTTGTCAGGATGCCACAAAAGAGACCGCGCGGGCGTCGTCAACGATCAATGCCGCTACAAATTTATTTGCACGATCGTCGCGCCGGCGCCGCCGTGATGCGGTTCTGCGCCGCGAAACGACGCGCAGTACGGCGAGTTGCCCAGGTATTCCGCGACGGCCTTCCTTAGCGCGCCCGATCCGATTCCGTGGACGATCCGCACCTCCGCGCGATTGGTCAGGAACGCCGTGTCGAGAAATTCCTCAAGCTTGCGCAGCGCGTCCGTGGTTCTCATCCCGATCAGGTTCAACTCGTCGCGCTCGCCGCCTTCGACGCTGAACGTGACGGTCGTCGCTTTCGCCGGCGCGGGACGACTTTCGGATGCGCTCGCCGCCGACCTGCGCAGCCGCTCGGGCGCGACTTCGATCCTGAGTCCGCCACGACTGATCACCGCGCGCCCCGACTCGAGCACGATCAGCTCGCCACGGATATCGCCAACCTCGACACTATCCCCGACCTTGAGCGGCGCGTCCGACTCGGGCGCGTCGTCGGGGGCGGGCGCAAGAGTCTCGAGTTTCGTGGCCGCCTTGGTGATAAACCCCTTCAAGTCGGTGCGCGATTTCGCCTGGGACTTCAATTCATCCATTAGCGCCGCGCCGTCGCGTCTGAGTTCTTCGATCAATTCCGCTACTTCGGCGCAAAGCCGCTTGCGTTCCCGCTCGGCGCGCTCGCGCGTTTTTTCCGCGTCCTGAATTGCCTCTTCCTCGACGCTGGCGAGACTGGCCTCGCGTTCGCGCAATTTTTCGACCTGCGCAGTTAACTTGGCCCGCTCGGCGTCCAATCTTTTCAGAGCGTCGGCCAGCTCGACAGTTCCGGCGCCCATCGATTGTTCAGCCGCGCGAATTATCTCCTCGGGCAGTCCAAGCCTGCGCGCGACGGCGAGTCCGTAACTCTGCCCGATCGTGTGCGGCTTCAATCGATACAGCGGCGTCAGGCGATCGGCGTCGAAATCCACCGCGGCGGCCTCGAACCCGGCTTGCGAGTACGCGTGCAGCTTCACGGCGGTAGAATGCGTCGCGATCGCCAGCGTGCAGCGCCGCGTCCCGAGATGGTTCATCAGCCCGATCGCGAGTGCCGCGCCCTCGGCCGGGTCGGTGCCCGCTCCCGGCTCGTCGAGAATCAAAAGCGCAGGCTCGACCAGCGACCTGATTATCTCCGACAGGTTTGCGATATGTCCCGAGAAGCTCGACAGGTTGGATTCGATCGACTGTTCGTCGCCGATATCGGCGAACACGCTGCGAAAAACCGTCGCCTTGCTGCCCGGGAGCGCCGGAATCAGCATCCCCGCTTGCGCCATCAGCGAGAGCAGTCCGATCGTCTTGAGCGCTACCGTTTTCCCGCCGGTGTTAGGCCCCGAGATCACGATGCCGCGTTGACCGGCGCCGATCTTTACGTCGATCGGAATCACGTCGCGACCGCTGGTCATCAACAGTGGATGCCGCGCGCCGATAAAATCGATTCCCTCGTCCGCCAGCTGCGGCTCGATGCATCGAAACCGCTCGGCGAAAAGCGCACGCGCGTTGAGCGCGTCGAGCGCGACCATCGCGTCGAACGTGAGCTGCAACTCGGGCGCGTATCCACCGACCATCGCCGTTAGCCGCGCGAGGATTCGCGTTTCTTCCGCCTCGGCTTCCCGCTCGAGCATCATCAGCCGGTTGTTGAGCTCGACCGCCCACATCGGCTCGACGAAAAGCGTTTCTCCCGACACGCTGCGGTCCTGCACGATTCCCTCGAACCGTTCCGCGTAGTTCAGCTTCATCGGCAACACGAAGCGGCGATTGCGAACCGTCACCAGGTAATCGGATACGAACGACTCCATGCCCGACGCGTTGAGCGAGCGTAGAAGGCGCGCCTCGAGTTCGGCGCGCTCGTCGCGGAGCCGACTGCGCAGACGCTTCAGCTCGGGGCTCGCGTCGTCGAGGATTCCACCGTCGTCGGCCAACGCACCGAGCATCGCGTCGGCCAACTCCTTCGGTGCGAGCAGGTTTTGCACCAACGCCGCGACATGCGGAAAGCGCTCGACGCGCGAGCGCAGAAAGCCGCTGACATGTCGCGAGCCCACGATAAAATCGCGCACCTTCACCAGCGCTTCGCCACCGAGTATCGCACCGACGCGCGCCGCGGCGAGCAGGTAGGGGCGCTGATCGGTGAATTCGCTAATGGGGATCGAGCCGGCATCCGATCTCAGCTCGACCATTTCGGATGTTGCAGCAAGACGGCGATGCACCTCGACCGCGTCGATCGACGGGCGCAACTCGGCGGTAGCCTCGCGCCCCGGCTCGGAGGCGCAAAGCTCGGTGACGAGGTGAATCACCTTGTCGAATTCGAGCGCTTTCAGATCGCGTTCACGCATCGCTAATATCCAGCCAGCTTTCTAATATTTAGCCCAACTTTGGTCCTCAGGCATCACGGGTTCTCAACCAGCTCAAGGATACTCAAATGGATCGGATTGAATCGCGGCTGAACACCAACTCCGAAGAGTTTCGCCGCAATCGCGACGCGATGGACACGCTGGTCAAGCGCCTGCGCGGCGAAATCGAGCGGGTTAGGCAGGGCGGTCCGGCGTCCGCTCGCGAGCGTCACCTCGAACGCGGCAAGTTGCTCGCGCGCGATCGCGTAAAAAAACTGCTCGACCCCGGCAGTCCATTCCTCGAGCTTTCACCGCTGGCGGCGTTCCAGATGTACGACGGCGACTCGCCGTCCGCGAGCATCATCACTGGCATCGGGAGAATCCACGGCCGCGAGACCGTCATCGTGGCCAACGACGCGACCATCAAAGGCGGCACTTATTTTCCGATGACCGTGAAGAAGCATCTCCGCGCGCAGCAAATCGCGATCGAAAACATGCTCCCGTGCATTTACCTGGTTGATTCGGGTGGCGCGTTTCTGCCGATGCAATCCGAGATTTTTCCGGACGAGCGTCACTTCGGGCGCATCTTTTACAACCAGGCGCGGATGTCCGCGATTGGACTCGCGCAGGTTGCGGTCGTGATGGGCAGTTGCACCGCCGGCGGCGCGTACGTCCCTGCGATGTGCGACGAGAACATCATCGTCCGCGAACAGGGCACGATCTTCCTGGCGGGGCCGCCTCTCGTGCGCGCCGCTACCGGCGAGGAGGTCACCGCCGAGGAGCTTGGTGGCGGCGACGTGCATACGCGATTGTCCGGTGTGAGCGACCACCTGGCCGACGACGACGAGCACGCGCTCCAGATTGCGCGCGCGATCTTCGAGAATCTCGGTCCTCGCACGACAGCTTCGATCGATCAGGACACGCCCGAGGATCCGCATTACGATCCGGCCGAGCTCTACGGCATCATCCCGGTCGATACGCGCAAGCCGTACGACGTGCGCGAGGTGATCGCGCGGCTGGTCGACGGCAGCAGGATGCATGAGTTCAAGGCGCGTTATGCGACCTCGATCGTCACCGGCTTCGCACGAATCTACGGCTATCCCGTCGGCATCATCGCCAACAACGGCGTGCTGTTCAGCGAGTCCGCGTTGAAGGCGACTCACTTCATCGAGCTGTGCTGCGCGCGGCGCATCCCGCTGCTCTTCCTGCAAAACATCACCGGTTTCATCGTCGGCAAGCGCTACGAGCAGGGCGGCATCGCGAAGGACGGCGCCAAGATGGTCAACGCGGTCGCCAACGCGCAGGTCCCGAAGTTCACGGTGATCATCGGCGCGTCGAACGGCGCAGGAAATTATGGGATGTGCGGACGCGCTTACTCGCCGCGATTGCTTTTCATGTGGCCGAACGCGCGGATCTCCGTGATGGGCGGTGAACAAGCCGCGAACACGCTGCTCACCGTAAAGCTCGATCAGTTGAAACGCGAAGGCGCGACGATGACCGACGCGGAGCAAAAAGAATTTCTGCGCCCGACGCTTGAGAAGTATGAGCTCGAGTCGAGCGTTTACTACTCTAGCGCGCGGCTATGGGACGATGGCGTGCTCGATCCGGTCGAAACGCGCGCCGCGCTGGCACTGGGTATCGCAGCCTCGATGAACGCGCCGATCCCCGAGCATCCAGGCTTCGGCGTCTTCAGGATGTGAGTCCCTTCACGATCCGTTCTTCCATGCGCGACCCATGAACCGACCCGGTTCGCCTGAAAGCACGTGTAGGGCTTTGGCGAGGTTCCTGGCGCAAGCGTCCGGCGAAGTGAGGCGTGAGAAGTAGCGGAGTATCTCCTTTTTGCGGCTCGGGATTAGTGCTCTCCAGCTCTTCATGGCGAGCGGATTCCCAGCAAGTGCCCGCTTGAACCACCCGGGCATGCTGTGTTGAGGGCCGTTTCGATAGCTCGCGTCGAAATCGATCTCCACGCGCACGCGATCACCCACTTCTGTACCGGATTTCTTTCGAACCTCACCATGCAGGTACAAATAGAAGCTTCCGTTGCCCACCGGCATCATATTGATGTGCCACGCATTTGCGGGTTTGCCATTGACGCGCACCAGAACCGGAAGCGGTTTGCGCCATCCCGGCTTGATGCCATTCGCTCGGGCAGCACTGACAAGGATGAAAGGATTGACACCTCGAATCTTAATGACCGAGGTGAAGTTTGTCGCCATGGAAATCTCGACCTTTCCGATTCCCTCTGATTTCCTCCCCCGGCTTACGTGGGAGGGAACCAGAAATCACCCCAGGAAGTGCACCGCGATGATCACGTTGGTCACCACGAACGACGCCGGGATCACCCACCTCGAGTATTTGCGTATCTGCAGCCCCAGATCGCGCCGCACCTCTGAGCGATGCGTCACATGGACCGTCATCAGTTCCACCACCGCGAGGAATACGTAGATGTAGCACTCGAGGAAAAACGCATCGATGTACGTCAGGTAGGGCAGCCGCGGCATCGTCGCGGAAATCGCAAACGCGAACGCGATTACCGTCAAAATCGTCGTGACCGCGACCTGGATCTGATTCGACAGATCGCTCGCCTCGATCCAGAAAACCGCCCACGACAGAAACACCATCAGCAGCAGCGGCAGGAACACCTTCCACAAATAGAAGCTCGAGCGCCGCAGCACTGAGATTTCGAACCTCGCCTCCGGCATCGTCAGGCCCCCGTAGGTCGTGGCGACGCGCAACTGCGGCTGGACCGTCGTCACTGTCCACTGCGCCAGCGACGAGTAGCTCTCGAACTCGCTCGCAGTCCAGGTCGAGTAATCGCCCAGCTTGAACTCGATGCGAGGTCCATCGACCAGGAAAGGATGAATGATGATAATCAGCGACTGCCGGTCGAACGGGAAGCGCCTCAGTGCGAACTTGGACGAAACAGCCACCTTGTCTCGCTCCGCATAGTTCACCGTGCCGTCAGGAGCGACGCGTATCGAGGTATCGTAGCGCATGCGCGGTGTGGCCGCGTTGATTATTTCCAGCTGAGGAATCCAGATCTGCCCGAACGAGTAGTTGCGCTCCTGGTCGTTGGGACCCTCCGGGGTGTAAGCGAGCCGCTTGTCCACCCAGCGCGCAAACAGGTACGCGTCCATCTGGAACTGCTCGTTCACTTCGTCGATCGACGCGATGTTCACGATGTGGAGGCCGATCACGATCTCGATCGGCTGGCCATTTTCGGTGTTTGGCGGTTGCAGGATAGTATCGGTCGCAATGCCGGTCGGAGTTTGCGCGGCGTGCGCGGGCGCCGGCAACGGCAAAAGCATCGCGCTCAGCACGAGTGCGAGCGCCAAAACGATCCCCCGCCACATTCCGGCTCAGCCTTCGGGCCCAAGCATTTTGTCTGCGCGCACCAGCCGGTCGAACTCCTCTCCCGACAGCAGCTTCAACGCGATCGCGGCCTCGCGCAGCGTGATTCCTTCCGCGTGAGCCTTCTTGGCGACCTTCGCCGCGTTGTCGTAGCCGATATGCGGACTCAGCGCCGTCACCAGCATCAACGAGTTTTCCACGTTGCGCTTCAGCTGTTCACGGTTCGGCTCGATCCCTTCGACACAGTACTTGCTGAACGACGCGCACGAATGCGCCAGCAGCATCGTCGAATGCAAAAAATTATGAATGATGAGCGGTTTGAAAACGTTGAGCTCGAAATTTCCCTGCGAGCCTGCCGTCGTGATCGCCACGTCGTTGCCGATCACCTGGATGCAGACCATCGTCATCGCCTCGCTCTGCGTCGGGTTCACCTTGCCCGGCATGATCGAGGATCCCGGCTCATTCTCCGGCAGGATCAATTCTCCAAGCCCGGTGCGCGGTCCCGAGCCCATCCAGCGGATGTCGTTGGCGATCTTCATGAGCGAGACAGCCAGCGTCTTGAGCACTCCAGAAGCCGCCACCAGCGCGTCATGCGCCGCCAGCGCCGCGAACTTGTTCGGCGCTGACCGGAAAGGCAGCCCCGTGTACTCCGCGATTTTTTTCGCCACGCGCTCCGCAAACTCCGGATGCGTATTGAGCCCGGTACCGACCGCCGTGCCGCCAATCGCCAGTTCGAGCAAGTCCGGCAGTGCCCTCTCGAGTCGCTTCAAGTCGTAGTCGAGCTGTGCGACGTAGCCCGAGAATTCCTGCCCGAGCGTCAGCGGCACCGCATCCATCAGATGCGTGCGCCCGATCTTCACGATGTTGGCGAACTCCTTGGCCTTGCGGTCAAGCGCGTCGCGCAGCTTTCGCACTGACGGAATCAGGTCGCGCGTGAGTTCCTCCGCCGCCGCGATATGCATTGCGGTCGGAAACGTGTCATTCGACGACTGCGACATATTCACATCGTCGTTCGGATGTATCGGCTTCTTGCTGCCGAGCACGCCGCCGGCCATTTCGATCGCGCGATTCGAGATGACTTCGTTGGCGTTCATGTTGGTCTGGGTGCCGCTGCCGGTCTGCCAGATGCGCAGCGGAAAGTGGTCGTCGAGCTTTCCCGAGATCACTTCGTCCGCGGCGGTGGTTATGAGCCGGGCCTTCTCGGGCGGCAGCTTGCCGAGTTCGCGATTAACTTCCGCCGATGCTTTCTTCAAAATCCCGAACGCGCGCACCACCGACCGCGGCATCCGATCGAATCCGATCGCGAAATGCAGCAGCGAGCGCTCGGTCTGCGCTCCCCAGTAGCGGTCATGCGCGACCTCGATCGCTCCCATGCTATCGCTCTCGACGCGCTTGCCGGTCTGCGGCGCTTTGCCCGCACTCGACGTCACGGTCGCGGCGCGCTTGGCGACGCCGGCTTTGCGCGCTTTCGATCTTGAATTTTGTCCCATCTTTCTATATTCCCGTTTGATTCGCGACGCCCTCGCGACGATTATTCTAATTGGGTCGGCGGCTGATAACAGTGCTCCCCGGCCATCCCGTTTCGCTCCGGGACGCCCTTTTCAGGCGCGCCGTGCCGATATAGGTTATCCGCGTACTCTCGACAATAGGGGCTCAGTGACCCGAATCGAGATACTATAAAGACTGGATTTTAAGCGAGGCTGCCAACCATGCCCTGGACGATCACCCGACTTTGCCGCGACTGCGTCGACACCGGATGCGTCAGCGTATGCCCGGTCGATTGCATCTACGAATACATCGGCCCTGACAAGGAAAAATTCCCCAACCAGCTCTACATCGATCCCGACGAATGCATCGATTGCGGCGCCTGCGAGCCCGAATGCCCATGGCAGGCGATTTTCGAAGAGCCCGCAGTTCCCGACGCTCTAAAGGACGACATCGCGCTCAACCACGCGATTCTCGAGATCAAAGATCAGTTCAAGGTGATGCCGTTCAAGAAGGTCGATCACCCAACGCCCGAGCAGGTGGCCGAGAACAAGAAAAAGTGGGGCCTCGATCCGAATAGCTGATCGCCCGGAAATCGCCCTCCCGCTCAAGTTAAAGCGCGTGTCGGCATCGGTTTGTCCGATGAACCAATACCACCTTCCAGTCATTTTTGCTGACTGATCATAAGAATTCAGCATCTAACTCGTCAGCGCTACTAACCGATATTGTTAATGGCTGATTGTACTGTTCTCGTACAGTCTCAGTTTTCATTGCTTATTTACTTGCTTTTTAGCGGTCAGTTTCAGATAAGATTAGCAGATTGACTTTGATAGAGCAGTTTTCCTAATGTCTTTTCTGAGCGCTTGGGGATGGCGCTCTCAAATCTCAGGAGGGGAAAATGACAACACAGATTCGTGCGTCGCTATGGGGAAGGACGACCGCCGCGTTACTCGCGATTCTTGCCTTCGCGTCGATCGGCTCGATCGGATACGCAGAAGTCAAACCCGGAGACTTTATCACGGTTCAGAATGCGGCCAAGGTCAGGGATCTGCTGTCGCCGGGAGTGATGTACAAGGTCGAGAAGGGGATGACGATGAAGATCGTCCCCAGCCAGCGAATCGATTGGCCGCCACCGTATAAGGACGCGACCGAGAAATACTCGTCGCAGGTCCGTCTCTCCGACGATCATCGCAGTATAATAGGCTACGTCGCCGGGCAGCCCTTTCCGTTGATCGACTCCAACGATAACGACGTCGCGGTCAAGATCGTCTGGAACAACGTATTCCGTCCAATTCAGAGCGACGATTATGACTTGCGCTTCTTCGATTGCGACAGCGCATACGGTGCCGCCGGGAAGGCGCAGACTTCGCAAGTCGTGTACATCCAGGTCGGTCACTATGCCGGTTACGATCTGGTGGGCCGCACCGAAGTCGAGCCGATGCCGATCGATCCGGATTTCAAGAAGACCGGGCGCTTGTGGCTTTTCGGCTTGTTCCCGATTCTTGCACCGCAGGATTCGCGCGGCTTGGGTTTCATCCGCTATCGCTACGCCGATCCGAATCGCGGCGACGATTCATGGGAATGGCTGCCGGGCTCGCGCCGCATCCGCCGCCTCAACGAATCGATCATGAGTTCCCGCACCGGCGCGCAGGCGTGGGATCCCGATCATTACTCAGGCTTCAATCCCAAAACTGAGTGGTACAACTACAAGATGATGGGCGAGAAGAACATGCTCGCCTGTGCGCATGCGGAGCACTCGCCTGAAGTGCGATGCCCCACCGACAACGGCACCAGCGCATGTCCTGAAGCGTGGGAGATGCGGCATATGTATGTTGTCGAGGCCCAACCGCGATCCGGTTTCGGCAAGGCCGGCAACGTGCTCGACGGCAGGACGCTTATCTACATGGACAGCGAAATGTGGTTCGAGCCATACATCGATACTTACGATCGCCAGGGTGCCTTGTGGACCAATCACATCTACTACCTGGCAAATCGGGACCGCCCGGTGCCTGATGCGCGCGTCGCGATCTATCCGTTCAAGCGCTCGTTCGTGGTAGGCGCGGTTTCCACCGATATGCAGGGTGGCCTCTCCACCATGTGCTACCTTCCGGGAATCGAAACGCCTGAGCGCGAGTGCTGGTACATCAATATGGGCGCCGTGGACCGCGACTTCTTCACCACCAATACAATGGTGCGACTCGCTCCTTAACAGGGGATGAGCGCCCGGTGCCGGGAGCATGCACGTCGCACGCTCTCGGCGCTTTTTTGTTTTTCCCGGATGCTTGAGATCACCTCGCCCAAGTTAGGATATTGCGTTCCGCGCGACTGCTTATCCGCCTCGCCCGCTCGGTTGCGGGAGAGGCCGCGCCCTTGCGCGGGTGAGGGTGCAGATTTCACGGAAGAGGCGGCCGGCCGAGGTTCTGGGTTGGCGAAACCCGCCCGCTTCCTTCAAGAAACCTGCGTCCCAGCGCGCTCACATCAATCACCAATTCATCGCCGACGACGTGCCGCCGAAGAATAAATCCCCGCTCGATCGCATCCTCCCAAACCGTGAGCCGCGGACACGACGTCCGCCAGACATCCATCACCTCCGAGTAAGGGCGCGGCCTCGCCGCAATCCACTCGAGGAAATCCAGGATCAAAGGCGCGAGCGTGTCTCTCATCGGACTAGACGGCCTCCTCGATCGCCGCCAGCAACGACGCGAGGTCGAAAGGCCCGTCGTGACGCACGCCGTTGATGAAAAAAGTCGGCGTACCGTTGACGCCGCTCCTCACCCCGCTGCCAAAATCTTCGCGCACGCGCTCGGCGTACAGATGCTCCGATATCTCTTTGACGAATCGACGCGCGTCGAGGTGAAGTGCCTGCGCATACCGGACCAGGTCTTCCGGCTCCAGTGCAGCCTGATTCTCGTAGAGCATATCGTGCATCTCCCAGAATTTGCCTTGAGCGCCGGCGGCTTCCGCCGCTTCCGCAGCATTCTCGGCATGGGGATGCATCTCGCTTAGCGGGAAATTCCGAAAAACGAAGCGTAACTGATCTCCAAGGCGTTTCTGGAGAGCCTTCGTCACCGGATACGCCTCACCGCAGTATGGGCACTCGTAGTCTCCATACTCGACAATCGTGACCGGCGCATTCGCAGGACCCTGCACATGATCATTCTCGCCGATGGGAGGTTTGAGTCTTGCAGTTGGACTCATCGTGTCACCTACTTTTTCGACTCGAGCGCTTCGAGCGCCTCCAGTATCCCATCGGCCCCAGGATTGACGCCGAGCGGAGACAAGTAGCTCCAGCTGATCGTCCCCTTCGGATCGATCACGAACAGCGCCCGCTCGGTGACCCCGTCCTTGTCCCGATATGCGCCGTACTTCCGTGCGACGCCGCCCTTGGGTTCGAAATCCGAGAGCAGCGGGAAATGCAACTTGCGGTCGCGAGCGAACGCCGCATGGCACCATGAGCTATCGACCGAGATACCCACGATCGCCGCCTTGAACTTGTGAAACTCGGGAAGCACCTCATTATAAAGCGCCATCTGATCGCCACACACCGGACTCCAGTCGGCCGGGTAGAAGGCCACGATCAGCGGAGCGCCGCGGAAGTCGCTCAACGAGACGAGCTGGTCCGGCGTGCTATGCAGTGAAAAGTCCGGCGCCGCAGTACCCGCCGCAAGTATCTTGTTTGAATTTTCAGTAGCCATGACGTGATTCTCCCTCGAATTTCAGGCAGATCCGAACTGGTTGGTGGATTGCTCGATGCTAGTCCCCACGCGTTTCTGAGACAAACCGGGACGGTCGAGCGACTTTCGCCCGGATGAATCTGCGAGAGATGACGCGCGTGAACTAGCCGAACGCGACGACGATCATCGAGCCGCGGCTGCGGCCGAATCGTTCTGCGGGACCATCTGGCGCTGTCGTGCTTCCAGGATCGCCTGCTTGCGCAATCCCCATAACAGTGCGAGCGCTCGATCCGCCGGATACAGTTTGAAATGCGACATGTCGCCGACAGGATCTTTCTGCGACAGCAGCACGTGCCTGTCTTGCAACACGAAGATCCCACGATCGTAGCGGCCGGCAAGTTTACCTAACGCGCTACCGAGCCAGTTTCCGGTTTTGATACCGCGATACCGCGCGAATACCCAGGAGTTGGTGTCGTCAATCGGAGTCAGGAAATAGTTCACATAGAAGCCGCCGAACTCGATCAACGCGATCGACGGGATCGTGAAGCGCGCCTTGATTCTGGCGTCGCGCCGGAGAGCGCCGGGGTTTTCGTGGCGCATCGTCGCGCTGAAGACGACAACTTTGTCGTCCAGATGGACATCCATCTCGTCCATACGCGTGCCGATTCCGGGAATCATCGACTTGTGCAGGATCGGAAAATGGTGAAAGTCGGCCAGGTTCTCGACAATCCGCAAATACGGAGCCGGCGCGTCGTACCAATATTCCGTGGCTCCGAATCCCGGCTCGCTCGCGCCGGGAATCCAGGGCACGTCTCGCGCAGGTTCGCCGTCGCCATGCCAGTACCAGATGGTCCCGTGCTCTTCGCGCACGTTGAGCGCGCAGGTTGAATCCGTCCGGCACCGGCGCACCGACACCGTTGGCGGAAATCCGCACGCAGCGTCCCGACGCGTCGAAGCGAAGGCTATGATACGGACATTCGAGACAGCCGTCGCGAATCTTGCCGGGACTCAGAGCGGCCGAGCGATGCGAGCATCTATCTGGCAGACATACGACCTGCCCGTCGTCTGCGCGCCATAGCACAAGCGACTCGCCGAAGCGCTTCACGCCGATTGGTTTCCGCCGGACGACGCCGCTGCTCGCGGCGATCGCGTACCAGCCGGGCACGATTTCACTCCCGGTGATCGAGACTTCGTCGGAAACTTGATCGTTCATCATGACAGCCGCTCCTTCGCGGGACTCCGCGGAAGAATCCCGTGGATAGTAATTCGCACACTTTCAGAAATTTCGGCGCGCATGGTTTCGATTGTCAGATCGTCGCGAGTCGCGAACGCGATTACCCAGGTCAGGCAGATTCCATAGAACAGCCCCGCTGCCCGCGCCGAATCGACGCTCGCATCGACGGTCCCGCGCGCTTTCAACAGATCGATCATCGCCGTCAATTGCGCGATCAACCGCATATCGAGCGCGAACATCCGCGCGCCCAGCGTGTCCGGCGCCGCGATCGACGCCACGAACAGCTCGCGCCATAGCCGCCGCTCGCCCGCCGTGATCCCCTGCACCATGACCTCGGTAAGCGTGACGATCGCTTCGGCCGGATCATCCGGCGGACCGGCGAGAATCCGCTCCCCGATTTTCAGCAGGTGCTCGGTATCGATCCGGCTGATCGCGAACAGCAGTTGTTCCTTCGACGGGAAATAGTTGTAGAGCGTTCCCACCGCGAGCCCGGCGCGGGCGGCAACTTCCTCCATCGAAGTGTTCATGAAGCCCCGGCGGTCGAACAGGCGCCGTGCCGCGGAAACGATCCGCCGTTCGCGATCCTGCTTTTGCCGCTCACGGCGGCCAGTCGGCATTGCCAGGGATGAAGCCATCGGATGGTTTATGGCGCAACCAAGCGTCGGTGTCAAGAAAAATGAATGTCATTCATCTTTTTTTCTGATTCCTCTCCCTGTTAGGGAGAGGATGAAGATGAGGGTCTAAATGCAGCGCATCTTTTTGCGCGCGATTCAGGATTCTGCCTCCGCTCTGAACGCCTGCGTCGATGCAAATCTCTCCTATGTAAGAGAGGCCGACGCCAGGCTTGGTGGTCGTTAAGCGACCCTTATGCCGTAACCGCCGGGAACTTTTCGCTCGCGTGACTGGTTGGAATGGACGGTTTGGGCCAACTCAAAACTCGCGAGGGAAAAAATCATGCGAAAAACCAGCCTCGTTGTCGCGCTAGCGTCGATCCTCTTCACCGCGGCGCCATTTCACAATCTAGCCTTCTGTGCGGCGGGCAGTCTCGATCCGACGTTCGGCAAAGCCGGCGTCACCATAACCAGTTTTGCCAGTTCAGGTTTTGTGATCCCCGACGCGGTCCAATTGCAAAGCGACGGCAAAATTCTCGTACTGGTCCAGGCGGGGAACTTAAACAACGAAGTGTTGCGTTACACGACCGCCGGCAAGCTCGACACGAGTTTCGGCAGCAACGGAGTCGCTGTCCTATCGCCTCCGGTCGGTGGCAGTATGGCGATACAGCCCAACGGCCAGATCGTGATAGCGGGAGTCGTCACGAATCCGAGCACCGGTGGGACTGCCTTGGGCGTCGAGCGTCTGAATCCCAATGGATCCCGGGATACCGCATTCGGCGGCGATGGCCTCGCGGTCGCGGATCTGAGCAATCGGGGAACTGGAGTAGGGCTCGTCGTTTTGATCGAGCCCAACGGCGACATCCTGGTCGGCGCGCAGCTTGAACCAACCGGGCGGCGCCAGCCTTTCCAGACGGCGCTTGCACGCTTCAATTCCGCCGGCAACCTGGACCCAACCTTCGGCAGTAATGGAGTGTCGATCGCAACCGGGGTCCACGGATGTACCGCGCTCGCCCTGCTCTCTGACGGCGAAATCCAGGTCGTCAACGCACAAGCGATTGCGCAATTCACCGCCAACGGCAGCGTCGAATCCACCGCCAACGGAGGATCGATCGTCGCCAGTGCCGGAAGCAGCGCTCCTTCCACACCGAGCATCTTCGAGGCGAGCGGCGATTATCTTTTCGGCGGAGAGGTCTTCACCGGTGAGGAATCTCGCGGGCACAACGCCGCCGCCGAGGTGCTTCGCTTCACCGGGACCGGTGCTGCGGATTCCACCTTCGCCCAACCGACCTTCCACTACATAGGCATGGGAGGGAGCGGCATCGAGGCGCTGGTAAATGGGATAGCGGTTCAGCCCGACGACGACATTGTCGTAGTGGGGAACCAGGTCACCTTTGCCCAGAGCGGCACGACCACCGTCAACGGCTTGGCGCGCCTGACCCCGAACGGAGATCTGGACTCCACCTTCGGCAAAGGTGGAATAGTAGTCAATGCTATCCCAGCCGGCACACAAGAACTCAGCGGAGTAGTAATCCAGCCGACTGACGACAACATAGTTGTAGTCGGCACAGCTAATAACACTACCGAGCTAACCCTAAGCAGGTACCTATCCAAATAGGAGAGCTTCTTCCCCTCGCCCCTACTGCGAAATCACCATCGCTGCGGTGCGAGTTAGCGGGATCGTTACCGAAGAGACCAGGCTCGTCAGCGGCGGAAAGTTGTAGCTGACTACCACCTTCACCACGCTGCCGGGCTTGTTGTCGGGCATCCATGTCGTCGTGACGGTCATCGATCCCGTCTTCAGCGCCCCCACGACCAAACCGTTCACGTAAGTCTGAACCTGGTTCGATGACACCGTCGTCGGCGCGGTCGATCCATGGACCGCCGCATACCGAACCGCCTGCTGCGCGCTGTAGCAGACGAAGTCGTAGCAGTAGAGCGCCAGTGCAAAGTTGATGATACCGAAGAACAGCGTCAGGCAAGCCGTCAGCACCAGCGCAAACTCGGCCATCGACTGTCCCCGCTGCAATCCGCGCGGTCCGCATCGCGTAGGCGAACAACCGAGCGCGTCGCGTAACCATCGACGGAGTCGCCCGATGCCATTCGCGTTCATCTGACTATTGGATCACGCGCATGGTGGCATTGCCGGGGACTGACATCGACGGCAGGATTCCCATGAAATTGACCATCGGCGTGTACGGCGCGCTGGTGGTGACCTGCGCGTACAACAATCGATGGCTCCCGGCGCAGTCCGTCGCCAGGCACGTCGACGCGGTGCCGTCGGAGCATTTACAGAAGTGAGTCGCAGTGGCCGTCATGCCGCTGAGATTTGGAGCGTCGTTGGCCGCCGCCTGCTGCATCCCGGCATTGTCGGCCGCGGTTCCAAGATTTTGCGCGCCATACTGAACTCCCGCGCGCGCCGCATTGGCCGCCGAGATCGCGATATAGAACGCGCGTCCTGTCTACACCACCACCAGGAACATCATCAGCAGCAACGGCACACTAAGCGGCGAGCTCCACCGACGCCTGGGCACCCGCCCATCCGCCGCGTAGTCGCATCCGAGGTGACGCGCGCAAAGATTCAAGCTTCGGTACTTTTGGAATAGCGTTCATTCGGCCAGGATCGTTCCTTTTATCGGCGATCCGTTCGTCAGCGATGAATAGTTGCTGCCGAGCGCCGCGTTGCCGTTGACCACGAGTTTGTCCGCCACCACTATGCTGTAGCCGTTGAGGCTGCTGTTGCCGTTGTATGTGACCTGGGTCGGTGGAAAGTAGAGCGCTCCATCGAAGGTCGAACTCGCATTTCCATTTATCGTGCTGCTCGCGCCGCTGCTCGGAATCGAACGATCCTGGAAAAACAGGATTCCCGCCAACGTGCCCGATGTCGGCGCGCTGAAGTTCGCCTGCGATTTGCCGTTCAGCGTAATTCCCTGGTAACCGCCCCGCCCGGTTGTGTTGTAAAAGGTGACTCCGCTGCCGGTCATCGTCGCGTTGCCGTTAATATTCATTCCGCCGCCCGCGAGGATGTACGTTCCTGCATTGAAATGCAGCCATGAATTGCCGTTGACCGAGATACCGCCGCAATAAGTGCCTGCCGTCAGCTGGTAGGGACTGCCGGAGCTCCCGATGTTCCCGTTCAACGAAAATGACGTGTGCGCGCACGAGCCGACGGTCGGCGCCTGCAGGTACGCGAGCGGGTCGGACGCCGGAATCACCCCGATCTTCGGCGTCGGCGTAATACTGACGTTGCCGTTGGAGGTGTAGTTACCCACCACCCCGATTGCCGGCGCGTTGATCGTAACGTTGCCGTTAACGGTCATGCCGCTCGACGAGCTCGAGTCCACCAGCAGACCGCAGGTGCTCTGGATGTTGACGTTGCCGTTGGTCGACATCGCGCCCGAGGCCGACGGATCTATCACGTAGATGCAATTCGGGCCGTTGCCCTCGTAGGCAACCGCGCGCGACGACACAGTGATCGAGTTGACCCCGAGTGCTCGCAAAAAATAAGTCGGCTCAGGCTTCGACACAATCGCCTCGACGTACCCTGAGTTTGACGAGTTCGGACCGGTGCTCGGAGGATTGTTGATCGCCACGGTGACGCTGCTTTGGCCGTCGGTATATCCGTTGGTCGCTGCGTCCGCTTTGCCCCCCGCAGTCATGTCGCCGTAATTCAACTCGGCCGCGGCCGCCATCGCCGCACTGTCCGCCGCCGTTTGCATCATGTTTCTCTGATGTTGCATGAAGCCGAAATCGGCGACGATCGCGATCATCCCCATCAGCGCCAGCAGCGAGACGCAAATCAGCACCATCACCTGGCCGCTCGACCACATCACGTCATTCGTCGCGCGACGCGCCTTGCTTTGCCTCGATGGAATCTTGCTCAGCATTGTCGGTTCACTCCATCGTACAGAGCACCGCGCGTGCCATCGGGACTGCTCTCTCGATCCCTACGGCGCATGCGAAATTCTGTCCTAAGCTGATTGCTGAGTGTCCGGCTATGATGCAGTCGATGAGATGGAATCAAACCGCGCGAGCTACCTAACGCACGTCAGTCGAGCTGAATATTTGTCGAATCGGCGAACCCTGTATCAGAATTTCTTGTCGCAGATTTGAACTCGCTGTGCCTACCACACCATGTGAGGCACTCTCACTTGAGATTACTTACCCTCTTGGACCGGTACTTCGATAACCGAATAATACTTATGCTCGCCGCAGATCCTGAGCAAAGGCAGTTGACGGTGTAGTCATGTGCTGATTTGCTCCAGAAATCGCCTGCCTTTGCTCAATAATACCGCGTAAATCATCTGTTAGCGCCGACGTTACTAAGAGTCTCAAGCTGACCGTTCATGGCGTTTCAGTCGGTAATCTTTGCACATCGAATCAGCAGCAGAAGTGAACCTACCCATTAGTTTGACTGAAATATGAAATGGTGTTTTTCATAGTAAATCGCAGGTTGCGACAATTATTATTGACGATTCGTGCGACCTGCCCTAATGTCGAATCCACAACGGCCGCGGCAACTTCGCCGCGACTCTATCGGGAGGCTATGTATGCGAAGGCAGAAGACTTTGTCGTCATGGATTTCGACGACCGTGGTGACCCTGACGCTACTCGCAGTCAGCGCGCTCAGCTCCCCAGGGTACGCTCAGGTTAAGCCGGGTGATTTCATCACCCCGGAAAACGCAACCAAGGTTAAGGACCTCGTGGGACCAGGCGTCTACTACAAGGTCGAGCGCGGCATGACGATGAAGATCGTGCCTACGCAGCGCGTCGATTGGCCGCCTCCTTATAAGGACGCGACCGAGAAATACTCGTCGCAGGTGGTTCTCTCACGCGACAAACGCTCGATCGTCGGCTTCGTCGCCGGTCAGCCGTTTCCATTGATCGACGCCAACGACCCCGACGTCGCCGTCAAGATCATCTGGAACAACGTGTTCCGCCCGATCACCTCGGACGACTACGATCTGCGCTTCTACGACTGCGATTCCGAGTATCAGAAGAAAGGCGCGCAGACCGGACAGATCGAATATTTCCAGATCGGCCACTACGCCGGCTATGACCTCGTGGGACGTACCGAAGTCGAACCGCTGCCGACCGATCCGGATTTCAAGACCACCGGACGTTACTGGCTGTTCGGCCTGTACCCGATTCTTGCGCCCCAGGAAATTCGCGGAACCGGATTCATCCGATGGCGCTATGCTGATCCGAAACGTGGTGACGACATCTGGAGTCTCAACGCCGGCTCACGCCGTATCCGCCGCGTCAACGAGTCCATCATGAGCTCGTCTACCGCCAGCGGAACTTCGGCGCACGCGTGGGATCCCGATCATTACTCGGGCTTCAACCCCAAGACCGAACAGTACCTCTACAAATTCCTGGGCGAGAAGAACATGCTCGCGACGATCCACGCCGAGCATTCGCCTGAATCGCGATGCCCCACCGACGGCGGCGCCAGCGCATGCCCCGAGGCGTGGGAAATGCGCCACATGTACATCGTCCAGGCGTTGCCCGATCGCTCGCGCATCAACGCGCTTGATTCGCGCACCGTCATCTTCATGGACAGCGAAATGTGGTTCGAGCCTTACATCGACACGTACGACCAGGCCGGCCATCTTTTCCGTGCGCACATCTACTGGCTGGCGACTCGCGATCGTCCGGTGCCCGATGCCAAGGTTGCTATCTATCCCTTCAAGCGATCGTTCGTCGTAGGCGCGGTTTCGACCGACGTGCAGTCGGGCCTGGCGACGATGTGCTATCTGCCCGGGATGGAAACCCCTGAGCGCGAATGCTGGTACATCAACATGGGCGCGGTGGACCGCGGCTTCTTCACCACCGACGCGATGTTCCGAGCGGCATCGTTCTAAGTCCAAACGAGACGGGCGCGGTAGTGAGTACCGCGCCCGTTCCACTTGCTTCGGTTCCCCTTTCCACTATGGGAGGGGGTTAGGGATTGGGTGAGTGAGCGGCATCGGCCGCCAGAGAGCTACCTAACGCACGTTAGGTGAGCTTGAATTGCTAAATCGGCGCAACTCGTTCTGCCTCTAAACACCATATGAGGCACTGCGATTTGGAATTATTTGCTTCGGGCGTGCGTATTTCGACAACAGAATAATACTTATGCTCGCCGTAGATCGTGATACAGAGCAATTGACGATCCCATCACATATTAGTTGACTCTCAAAATCACCGTCGTTTGCTCGCTAATGCCGCGCAAATCTTCCGTTCGCATCGATGTTACAAAGACGACTCACCTGACCGCACACCGACTTTGAGTCGGCAATTAGCACGCATCCAATGATCGGCAGAAATGGATTCGACCATTAGCTGCACTGAAATATTAGATTGGTTTATTCGCGGTAAGTCGCAGTTTGCGACAATTCTTATTGACGATTTGCGCCGACCTGCCCTAATGTCCCGATTGCACAACATCTGCGGCAACTACGCCGCGTGCATTATCGGGAGGCTATGTATGCGAAGGCAGAAGACTTTGTCGTCATGGATTTCGACGACCGTGGTGACCCTGACGCTGCTCGCAATCGGTGCGTTCAGCTCCCCAGGGTACGCTCAGGTTAAGCCGGGTGATTTCATCACTCCGGAAAACGCAACCAAGGTTAAAGACCTCGTGGGACCAGGCGTCTACTACAAGGTCGAGCGCGGCATGACGATGAAGATCGTGCCTACGCAGCGCGTCGATTGGCCGCCTCCTTATAAGGACGCGACCGAGAAATACTCGTCGCAGGTGGTTCTCTCACGCGACAAACGCTCGATCGTCGGCTTCGTCGCCGGTCAGCCGTTTCCATTGATCGACGCCAACGACCCCGACGTCGCCGTCAAGATCATCTGGAACAACGTGTTCCGCCCGATCACCTCGGACGACTACGATCTGCGCTTCTACGACTGCGATTCCGAGTATCAGAAGAAAGGCGCGCAGACCGGACAGATCGAATATTTCCAGATCGGCCACTACGCCGGCTATGACCTCGTGGGACGTACCGAAGTCGAACCGCTGCCGACCGATCCGGATTTCAAGACCACCGGACGTTACTGGCTGTTCGGCCTGTACCCGATTCTTGCGCCCCAGGAAATTCGCGGAACCGGATTCATCCGATGGCGCTATGCTGATCCGAAACGTGGCGACGACATCTGGAGCCTTGGCGCCGGCTCACGCCGTATCCGCCGCGTCAACGAGTCCATCATGAGCTCCTCGACCACCGCGGGTGGAACCTCCGCTCATGCGTGGGATCCCGATCATTACTCGGGCTTCAACCCCAAGACCGAACAGTACCTCTACAAATTCCTGGGCGAGAAGAACATGCTCGCGACGATCCACGCCGAGCATTCGCCTGAATCGCGATGCCCCACCGACGGCGGCGCCAGCGCATGCCCCGAGGCGTGGGAAATGCGCCACATGTACATCGTCCAGGCGTTGCCCGATCGCTCGCGCATCAACGCGCTTGATTCGCGCACCGTCATCTTCATGGACAGCGAAATGTGGTTCGAACCTTACATCGACACCTACGATCAGGCCGGCCATCTCTTCCGCTCGCACATCTACTGGCTGGCGACTCGCGATCGTCCCGTGCCCGATGCCAAGGTTGCTATCTATCCCTTCAAGCGTTCGTTCGTCGTAGGCGCGGTCTCGACCGACGTGCAGTCGGGCCTGGCGACGATGTGCTATCTGCCCGGGATGGAAACCCCTGAGCGTGAGTGCTGGTACATCAACATGGGCGCAGTGGATCGCAACTTCTTCACCACTGACTCGATGTTCCGAGCGGCATCATTCTAAGCCGATCGGCTAAGCACAACAGTCCGTAACAAAGACGGGCGCGGTCCAAAACACCGCGCCCGTTTTCTATTTTCCGATTCTTACCTCGCCCGTTATTTCACGGGAGAGGAGGCCAGCCGCAGCGCGGCCGGTAGGCGAGGGTTCTGCGACTCAAGATGCGCGCTTGCTATGTCACTGCCGCTCAAAAAAGTTCTAACAGGGACGAAGTCCCGCATCTTCTCTTAATACTGGGTGCAGGGGTCACCCCTGCCGAAGGAAGCGTGAAACCCACGGAGGGGTTCACTAAAAATTGAGTTCCTTCGTTCCGCCGCTACACGATCCGTTTCTGCCCGTGCTTGAATCCGCCCTGCTCGCCGATCGCTTCATTGCCGCGCTCAGGCTCTACGCGCTCCCTATCCCGTTCGGTGTCGCGACGACGTCCGCGTGGTCCTTGTCCATCGCCCCGCGGTTGAGGCCGGCCGCCATCGGTCGGCACGATCTCGATCGATCGCAATAACCCTTCGCCCGCCGAGCGCGTCGTGATCATCGGATCGTCCTTGAGCGCCAGATGCACCACGCGGCGGTCGCGCGGCGGCATCGGATCGAGTCGCACCGGCTTGTGCTCGCGCTTGGCCTTCTCGCCCATCGACAGCGCCATCCGATGCAATTGCTGGCGGCGACGCGCGCGATAAGATTCCGTCTCGAGCGAAATCGGCGCCGCGTCCTTGATTCGCCGGGCGAGGATCCGATTCACGATGTACTCGAGCGCGTCGAGGGTCTGCCCGTGCCGCCCGATCAGTATCCCTGAGCCGTCGCCTTTTATTTCGAGCTCGACCGACTCGTCATCCACTTCTATCTCGCGGATCTCGGTCTGTTCGCCCATCATCTCGAGGATCTGCTTGAGGATAACCGTCGCTTCGCGGCGCTGCTCCTCGACGTCCGCGCTTTTGCGCCCGGAAACGCCGCTGTCGTTATCGCTGTCGTTCGCGGGATTCCGTGCGCCGCGCGAACTTCCATCGTTGCGGCCCTGGCGCTGATTGTCGCGCCCGCGAGCGCGCGCGTCAGGCGCACCTTCGCTGCGCGTTTGCGGAGCCTGCGTGTTGGCCGCCTGCGCACTCTTCCGCGTCACACGCACGCGCGCCTGCCGCGCCCCGAGTCCGAGCACTCCCGCACGCGGAGTCGCGAGCACCTCGATCGTCACTTCGTCTTCGCGTGCGCCAAGCAGTTCGAGGGCTTCTCTGACCGCCTCTTCCACCGAGGTGGCCGTTACTTCTGTCGAATCCATATTGCTCATGTAGCCGGGGTGTATTGTTGGAATTCACGGTTGAGGAAATATTGCTGGACAACGCCCAGCAGGTTCGACGAAAAATAGTACAAAGCCAGTCCCGCCGGAAAGTTTATCAGCATGATCGTGAATATCAGCGGCGTCAGCATCATCATCCGCTGCTGATTCGGATCGGGCGTGGTCGGCGTCATGTATTGTTGCAGGAAACTGGTCAGACCCATCAGCAGCACCAGCACTGGCAGTCCGTGGCAATGCGTCAGCGGCAGTTGCGGCATCCAGGATATATGCAGGCAGTCGGGTGTCGACAAGTCGTTTATCCAGCCGAGGAACGGCGCGTGACGCAACTCGACCGAGTTCAGCAGCGCCTCGTACAAGCCGATGAAAATCGGCAGCTGCAGCGCCATCGGCGCGCATCCACCCAGCGGGTTGACGTGATTGCGCTTGTAGAGATCGACCATCTCCTTCTGCAGCTGCTCGTTGTTGTCCTTGTATTTGTCGCGCAGGCGCTGAATCTGCGGCTGCAGCCGCTGCATCTTCATCATCGAGCGCTGGCTTCTAATCGATATCGGCAGGAACGCAATCCGGATCGTCACCGTCACCAAAATAATATCGACCCCATAGTTGGGTGCGATATAGTGAAATAGCTTCAGCGTGCGCAAAAAAATCAGCGCCAGGATTCCCGCCCAGCCGAAATCGATCGCCTTGTGCAGCGCGGGATTTACCCCCTCCAGCGCCTCGAGCAGCTTGGGCCCCATGTAGATTTCATTGTGGGAGTGCGTCGCGCCATCGAATAGCAAGCGCGCGATAGCCTCGTCACCAATGAACGCCATCGCCAGCGTGCCGTTCTTCGGATCAAGCGGCAGAAAAACCGACAGGAAATACCGATCGCCGAAGCCCGCGTACGTGATCGGCCCCGTGCGAAGCGAGTCCTCCGGCTTGAGGGTTTTCAGCTTCTTCTCGTTCTCGGTGATTACCTTGTCGCCGACGTCAGCCTGCAGCTCGGGGATATCGTAATACCCCTGATGCGCGGTCAGTGGCTGGCTCATCGACACCCCAATCTGATTCAGCGGCGGACCGCCCGCGACCGCAACGTCCATCGAATACACGTAGCTCGACGGCTTGAACGTGAAAGTCTTGGTGATAGTAGCGCCGCCCGCCGCGTGGCCAGTGAAGGTAGCCGTCGCGTCGTCCTTCGCTGTCAATCTGATCTGCGCAGGGGCAGTAGTCTCGTAGCTGAGATCGCTGTCGTCGAGGATCTCTCCCTCACGCGTCATCACGACGCCGAGTGGCAGATGTCCCCCCGGCGGAATCTGCACCATCTCGTAGGGCGGACTGTTCTTGTCCGCCGTCTGCCGGTATTTCATCAAACGGAAACTCTTGAGGCGCGCGCCATGAGTCGTGAAAACCGCGGCGTAAAGGTCGGTATCCACCTCGACCGTCTTTTCGGGCGCCGGAGCACCCGACGGCGCTATCGCGGCCGATTGCTGCCCCGTCGCAGCGGGCGTGCTCCCGGCCGCTCCTGGAGCCGTCGGTCCGTTAGTGCCGATGGATGCGACAGCGCCCGGACTTGCCGGCAATGCCGTCGCTTGTCCGTTGCCGAGCGCCTGTTCCTGCGCCGCCTTGGCTGCCTTGGCCTGCTCGGCGGCCTGCTGCTGTTGCTCAGTAGGCGGCGGAAAAAATCGCTTGAGTACCAGCTCCTGGTAGGCAACTACCAGGACGATAGACAAAATGACCGCGATCAAAACGCGACTAGAATCCAATGACCTAAGCCTTCCTTCCTACCTCGCCCGTTATTTCACGGAAGAGGCGGCCGGCCGCATCGCGGCCGGCAGGTGAGGGTGCCGCCGTCGCATGCGAAGTGCCGGCCCGACCTTCGCCTCTCCCTGTCAGGGAGAGGCCGCGCCCACGGTGCGGGCGAGGGTCCAAATTCGAGAATTCCACTTTCCGCGGTTCTGCGATTCTGGCAACACTGTGGCGTAGGGCGGCGCTCCGGGTTTCTTCGCTCTGCTCAGAATGACGCAAAAAAGGACAACACAAAGAAAGTGACGAAAAGAAATGGCGAGGGTGACGTGGCAGGCTTGCCTCTTGAATCGCAGAACCCTCACCTACCAGCCGCGATGCGGCTGGCCGCCTCTCCCGTGAAAAGAACGGGCGAGGTAATACACGGAACCTAACCCCTAACCCCTTCCCATAGTGGGAAGGGGAACCGGATCTCTGCGGACCGAGACTGCCGACCGAGAGCAAAGTAGTGCGCTGCGCGCAACTTTGCGATTGACACTGGGTGCAGGAGTCACCCCTGCCCAGGGAAGCGTGAAACCCACGGAGGGTTTCACATAAAATTTCGTATCTCCTATTCACGAATTGCGCCCCTCTCCGCCGCTCGGCCCCGCACAGGATCAAACCCATGCCCACCCATCGGATTGCAGCGCGCGATTCGCCAGATCGCCATCGCACCGCCGCGCACTATTCCATATTCCGCGATCGCGTCGCGCGCATACTCCGAGCAACTAGGCTCGAAGCGGCACGCCGGTCCGTTCAGCGCATGCATCAGCGGCGAGACAGCCGCACGATAAATCGCCAGCGCACCGATCGCGACGAATCGCGGCAGCGCACCAATCTTCCGCACCGCTGTTTTCGGTTCCCCTTCCCACCATGGGAAGGGGTTAGGGGTTAGGTTGTCTCGCGTCATCATTTGCGCCCGGCGATACGTCCGCTCAAATTGCGCATCGCCAAAGTAAGTTCGTCGTTGATAACCGGCGATTCGAGCGTCGCCGCGCCGGCCCGCGCGATCACCACGATCGATGTCCCGGCCGCCAAATTCGCCCGCAACTCTTTCCTGAAAATCTCGCGGACGCGGCGTTTCACCCGGTTTCGCACCACCGCATTGCCGATTCTACGCGACACCGTCACGCCCAGCCGCGAGCGCGCCGGCTCGTTATCCAGGCTACCCGCATAGAGCACGAAATGGGGACTCTGGAATCGCACGCCGATACGCTGGAGGCGCAAGAATTCCGCGCTTCGATGCAGCCGATCCGCCGCCGCGAAGCTCAATTGCGTGCGCACCGGAGGTTAGCCCGGCTGCTTGGGCGGTATCGAGATCGCCAGGCGAGCGCGGCCCTTGGCACGGCGGCGCTTGAGCACCTTGCGTCCGCCCGGCGTAGCCATCCGCGCCAGGAATCCATGAGTTCGTTTGCGTCGGCGGTTGTGAGGTTGGTAGGTCCTTTTCATTGCACGGGGCCAGCTTCACTCAGGTGTATTCAGACCGAACGGGTCTGTTGTAGGTCGGGCGTCTTTCGTTCCGGCTTGGTCTTTTTCAGGTGATGATTCGAACGACTACCGAACACGCAATCGAACCATACCGCGAGCCATTGAGCAAGACGGCAACGGAAGCCTCCTGCGCAAAGAGAGAACGTGATTATATGTGAAACCCGCGATGGGTTTCACGCTTCCTTCGGCAGGGGTGACCCTGCACCCACTATCAATCGCAAAGTTGCGCGCGGCGCACTACTTTGTTCTCGGTCCGCAGAAATCCGGTTCCCCTTCCCTCGAGGGAAGGGGGTTAGGGGTTAGGTTCCTTTCTGTCTCCTCGCCCTGTTAGGGCGAGGATGAAGGTGAGGGTCGAGTTAGGGTGTGGCGTTCCGCGCCACTTATTATCCGCCTCTCCCGCTTGGTTGCGGGAGAGGCAGCGCCGAAGGAGCGGGTGATGGGGATTTACAGCGCTTTTTCCGCGCGCGATTCAGGATTCTGCCTCTGGGCGAGAATTGCCTCTCGCTCCCGCTACTCCCCTTTCAGCCGCGGATCATCCGACTGCACGCAAATCGAATACGAATACCGCTGAACGTAAACGTTGCCGCTATCGCTCTTCTCCGCGTCGATCACAGTCGCGCGATAGCTCTCGCAATTCTCCCGCGACGTGAAACGATCGACGTTCTCCCACTGCGACAGCGGCGTCTCCCGCTGCAATCCGCGCCGCGCACAATCGACCGAAGGAGCAAGAAGGATCCATCCCGCCAACACGACCGCCGCGCTACGCCCGAACTTCATCAGTTCGCTTATCACCGTATCCATGCCGGCTCGCAAGCCGCATCGCGACCAATGGGAACCTAACCCCTACCCTCGAGGGAAGGGGAACCGGACACGGAGAGGGAACCGGATTTCCGGCGGCCGAGAGCAAAGTAGCGCGCTGCGCGCAACTTTGCGATTGATACCGGGTGCAGAGCCTGTCCTGAGCGAAGCCGAAGGAGGTCACCCCTGCCGAAGGAAGTGTGAAACCCATCGCGGGTTTCACATACAATACGTTCCCCTGTTTATGTACCTCCCAGACACGATCGTTGCCCCCGCCACCGCACCCGGCCTCGGCGCCGTAGCGATCGTCCGCCTCTCCGGCCCCCGCGCATTCGAAATCCTTGACGCGATCTTTCGCCCGGCGCATTCCGCTGAACTAACGCCTCGCACGATGCGCCTCGGTGACGTGGTCGATCCCACCACGGGCGCCCGCATCGATCGCGCGCTCGCAGTCGTGATGCCTCATCCGGCCAGCCTGACGGGTGAGGACGTGGCCGAAATCCAATGCCACGGAGGTCCGTTCGTCGTCCGCCGAATTGTTGCGATCGCAGTTGACGCGGGCGCGCGCATCGCCGAGCCGGGCGAATTCACCCGCCGCGCGTTTTTGAACGGCCGAATGGATCTTGCCGAGGCGGAGGCGGTCGCCGACATTGTTGCCGCGCGAAGCGATTCGGCACTTGCGAATGCGCTCAAGCAACTCTCGGGCGCACTTTCCGCACGCGTAGCCGAGATGCGCGCGCAGGTCATCGCGATTCGCGCGCATCTGGAAGTCGAGATCGATTTCTCCGACGAGGACATCCGCCTGCCGTCGCGGCGCGAGGTCGCCGCCGAAATCGAACGCCTCATCGCCGACGTCGCTGTCCTGCACGACAGCTTCACGCGCGGGCTCCTGATGCGCGACGGCGTCCGCGCGACCATCGTCGGCAAGCCCAACGCCGGCAAGTCGAGCCTGATGAATCTGCTGCTCGGCGCCGACCGCGCTATCGTCACCGCCATCGCCGGCACCACTCGCGACGTTATCGAAGACTCGGTCCAGCTGGGGCCGTACGCGTTGGTTCTCAACGACACGGCTGGGATGCGTGAATTGGCCGGCGACGACGTCGAGAAAATCGGAATCGAGCGCACGCTACGCTCGGCCCGCGACGCGGACCTGCTGATTGCGATGTTCGATTCGTCGCGCCCGCTCGAATCCGCCGACCGCGACGTGATTCGGCTGACGACCAACCGCCAGGGCCTGGCAATCCTCAACAAGCGCGATCTGCCAGCCGCGATCTCAGCCGCAGATCTTCGCGAGCACGGCGTGAACCTTCCGATTCTCCCGTTCTCAGCAATCAACATGGAAGAAGCAGCAACGCTGCGCGCCGAACTGACGAAAGCAATCTCAGCACTGGTCGATCCGGCATCAGCCACATCGAACAATCGAATCGCAATATCGCGCGAGCGTCATCGCGACGCGCTCGCGATGGCTCTGAGAGCGCTCAAGAATGCACGCAACTCCGCGCTCTCTCTGATGCCGCCGGAGATCGTCGCGGTAGACATAATGGCCGCAGCGTCCGCACTCGGCGCAATCACCGGCGAAGTAAGCGGCGAAGACGTCCTCGACGCAATCTTCCGAGACTTCTGCATCGGCAAGTAGCTGGCGTTGCGCCTCAGCCGCAGAACCTTCACCTACCGGCCGCGATGCGGCCGGCCGCCTCTCCTGTGAAATCTGCACCCTCACCCGCGCAAGGGCGCGGCCTCTCCCGCAACCGAGCGGGCGAGGCGGATAAGCAGTCGCGCGGAACGCAACATCCTAACTTGGGCGAGGTAAACTGCCGACCGAGAGCAAAGTAGTGCGCTGCGCGCAACTTTGCGCTTGACACTGGGTGCAGGGGTCACCCCTGCCCAAGGAAGTGTGAAACCCACGGTGGGTTTCACAGACAATCACTTCCTACATTACTTCCTACGTTTAGTTCTATATTTTCTACTTTTAGTTGCTGTCGACGCTTTGCGCGATGCGCTGATGCGGGCCATAATCGCTGTTCGCCATGAATTACGACGTCATCGTAGTCGGCGCCGGTCACTCCGGTATCGAAGCCTCCCTGGCAGCCGCCAGGATGGGTGCGAGCACTCTAATGCTCACGCTCAACCTCGATCACATCGGCCAGATGTCCTGTAATCCGGCGATCGGCGGGATTGGCAAGGGGCACCTGGTCCGCGAGATCGACGCGCTAGGCGGTGAGATGGGCCTGGCGACCGACGAAACCGGGATCCAGTTTCGATTTCTGAACACGCGCAAGGGCCCCGCCGTTCGCGCTCGTCGCGCGCAAGCGGATAAGGCCGCTTATCGCGCGCGCAGCAAGCGAGTGCTCGAGCGAACCGCCAACTTGCAGGTGCGGCAGGCGAGCGTCGAACGCCTGATCGTCGAGGACGGCGCGGTGCGCGGCGTCGAGTCGCAGATTGGCGAGGTCTTCGAAGCGCCGACGGTGATTCTCACGACTGGCACGTTCCTCAAGGGCCTCGTCCATATCGGGATGAAGAATTATTCGGCCGGCCGCGCCGGAGATTTCGCCGCGATGGGTCTCAGCGACCATCTCGCGCAGCTTGGTTTTCGGATCGGCCGGCTCAAGACCGGCACCTGCCCACGCCTCGACGCACGCACGATCGACTACTCCGCGTTGGAGATTCAGCCGGGTGACGAGCCGCCGCCGCCGTTCTCGTTCCGCACCGGGCGAATCACGCAGGATCAGATTCCCTGCCATCTGACGTTCACCAACTCGCGCACTCACGAGATAATTCGCGGCGGTATCGACCGCTCCCCGATGTACTCCGGCGTGATCCAGAGCAAGGGCCCGCGCTATTGCCCGTCGGTCGAGGACAAGGTGATGCGCTTCCGCGACAAGGAGCGCCACCAGATTTTTCTCGAGCCCGAGGGTCGCGACACTGTCGAGGTTTATCCCAACGGCCTGTCGACCAGTCTGCCGCTCGACGTGCAGCTCGCGATGGTGCGATCGATTGGCGGTCTCGAGCAGGCCGAGATAATGCGTCCGGGTTACGCGATCGAGTACGACTTTTCAGACCCGACGCAGTTGACGCCGTCGCTCGAGACCAAGCTGGTGCGCGGGCTGTTCTTCGCGGGCCAGATCAACGGTACGACAGGTTACGAAGAGGCGGGCGCGCAGGGTTTGATCGCGGGAATCAACGCCGCGCTCAAGGTCCACGGCGAGCCGGCGCTTATTTTGCGGCGCGACCAGGCCTATATCGGCGTCATGATCGACGACCTGGTCACGCGCGGTATTGGCGGCGAGCCATACCGGATGTTCACGTCGCGCGCCGAGTATCGGTTGCTGCTGCGCGAGGACAATGCGGACCGCCGGCTGTCGCCGATTGGCGAGCGTCTGGGATTGCTCGACGCGTCGGCGGGCGCGCGGGTTCGCGCCAAGACCGAAGCGGTGGGCGGTGAGATCGAGCGCCTGAAGGCGGCGCTGATACCGGCCTCCGACGAGGTCAACGCGGCGATCGTCGCGGCGGGCTCGACGCCGATCGTGCAGCCAGTGCGTGCGATCGAACTGCTCAAGCGACCGGAGATCGCCTACGACGCTTTGCTCAAGATGGGCGGCGTGGATCCCGGGTTGAACCTCGACGAGGCCGCGGAGCTCGAGACCGAGATAAAGTACGAGGGCTACGTTCGCCGACAGGCGGAAGCGGTCGAGCGGTTCGCGCGGCTCGAGGACACTGCGATTCCGGAGTGGGTCGATTTCAAAGGCGTGATGGGTCTGTCGACCGAGGTCTCGGAGCGCCTGTCTGCGGTGCGGCCGCTATCGCTGGGGCAGGCGGCCCGGATGCCGGGAATCACGCCGGCAGCGATCTCGATTCTGGCGGTGCATATCAAGAGCCGTCGCGACCGCAACGCCCGCGCGATTTAGGCGCCTTCCAAAACGTTTCACGTGAAACATTTTCGGAAATAATCAAGCAAAATACAGCCTTATTCCCGACGATGGCGACGTTTCACGTGAAACATTTTTGAACTGAAACCAAGGTTCCACGTGAAACAAAAGGCCAAAACCAAAGCGCTTGCACCGAAAAAAAAGAAGGCGGCTACGCCCGACCAGATCGCCGCTGCGGTACGCGCTCAGCTTGCGCCTGCGATCGCGCCGCTCGGCGTGGTCGCCAGCACGGTCCAGTTCCTGGACCGAATCGAGCGGATGGCGGCGACGCTCGCCGTGTGGGGGCCGAAGATCAATTTGACGGCGCATCCGCGGGACCCCGAGGAACTCGTGTTCCACGTCTTCGACAGCATCATCCCGATTTCAATTGCGGCCAGCTCGAAGATCCTTCGTCTCGACAGGACCCATCGCGTGCTGGATATCGGCAGTGGCGCCGGCTTCCCCGGACTGGTGATTGCCGCTGCGATCAATGCCCATGTGACCCTGGTCGAGGCGCGCCGCAAGCGGGCGACGTTCCTCAGTGAAGCCGCAATTGAAATGGGGCTGCAAAACGTTCGCGTGGAATGTGCCCGCGCGGAGTCGCTAAACGTCCGCGACAGCTTCGACCTGGTAACTTCCCGGGCGGTTGCGAATCCGCCCGCGCTTTTTGAGATCGCAGGCCGCGCGTTGCATCGTGAGGGGGGCGTGTTGATGCTCTACGTCAGCGCCGAGCAGAAGTTCGACGACGACGCCGGTGCGGCGGCAGCGGCCGGGCTCGTCGACGGGGCCGTCTCCGGCTACGATTTACGCCACGGCCGCCAGATGATGCGCCGCGCAATCGCGACCTGGATCCGCAGATAAGCGCCCGCCTTCATTCGCAGGAACGTTTCACGTGAAACGTTCCGTCTGGAAAACCTAAATAATTCAAGTGCTTGTGCGAATCTGATCGCGCGATTTGATCTTTCGCAATCGCGGGCATTTAATGATTTGCGAGCATGACGTTTCAGGTGAAACGTTTTTAGGCGCGGTCCGGATTAGTTCATTTTTTGCGGTGGTGCAGGGGCAATTCCCTGCGGGGCAGGTCGTGGGGCGGGTAATCGCAATAGCCAATCAGAAAGGCGGCGTCGGCAAAACCACGACGGCTATCAATCTGGCGGTCGCATTGGCCGATACCGGTCGGCGCGTCCTGCTCATCGATCTCGATCCACAGGGCAACGCCACTTCAGGTATCAGCACGCCCGAAGACGTGAGTGCCGCCCGCAGCGAGGGCAAGACAATCTACCAGGCGCTGGTCGGCGGTTTGACGATGGCGGAAATCCTGCGGCAAGTGCGCCCGACGTTGTCGCTCGCGCCGGCGGGTGACGATCTCGTCGGCGCCGAGATCGAGCTCGTCACGATGGAAGGTCGCGAACGACGCTTGCGAGCGCTCCTGGAGCTGACGGAACAGGAATATAACTATGTTCTAATTGATACACCACCCTCGCTCGGCATTCTCACGCTCAATGCACTCGTCGCGGCGGACTCCGTGCTCGTGCCGATGCAATGCGAGTACTACGCACTCGAGGGTCTGAGCGCGTTGCTCGGCACGATCAACAAGGTCAAGGCGGCGCTGAGGCCCGGACTCGAGCTCGAGGGGCTCGTGCTGACGATGTTCGACTCGCGAAATCGCTTGAGTCACGAGATTTCAGACGAAGTGCGAAAGCATTTTCCTGAAAAAGTTTTTCGCAGCGTGATTCCACGCAGCGTACGGATGTCGGAAAGCCCGAGTCATGGACTGTCGGTGCTCGAATACGAACCTAAGTCGACTGGCGCTGAGGGTTATCGCGCGCTGGCCGCGGAAATTATCGCGCGTGGAGGGGAGGAAGGAACTTAATTGAATGTGAAACCCGCGGTGGGTTTCACACTTCCTTCGGCAGGGGTGACCCCTGCACCCAGTATTTTCACAAATCCGGTTCCCCTTCCCACTATGGGAAGGGGTTAGGGGTTAGGTTCCCCGCTTCAAGCACGATTCCGGTGCGATGCCAGAATCGAGAAGCGAACATGATCGAAAATCACAGAGGACGACGACATGCGGAAACCATTGGGACGCGGGCTCGATGCGCTGATCGGGAATGCGGCGGCGGGGACTGAAAGCGGCGCGGACGTCGGCGGTGACGGACCATTCAAGATGGCGCCCGTCGCGAGTATCACCGCGGGCGCATTTCAGCCCCGGATAAACTTCGACAAGGAGCGGATGGCCGAACTCACTCGCGCGATCCAGAGCCAGGGAATTATCGAGCCGCTGATCGTGCGGCGAATCGACGCGCCGGAAGGCGACGGTCCTCGGTACGAATTGATCGCAGGAGAGCGGCGGCTGCGAGCGGCGCGCGCGGCGGGTCTGGAAGCGGTTCCGGTGGTTGTGCGCGAACTCGACGATCGGGCGGCGCTGGAAATGTCGCTGGTCGAGAATATCGTGCGTGAGGATCTGAACGCGGTCGAAGAAGGACTCGCGTTTTTCCGCCTCGTCGAGCATTTCGAGCTGACCCAGGACGAAATCGCGGAGCGCGTCGGCAAGAGCCGTCCCTACGTCAGCAACACGATTCGACTGCTGGAATTGCCGCAGCCGATTCTGAATATGATCGCAAAGGGACAGCTCAGTGCGGGACAGGCGCGCCCCCTGCTGTCACTCGGATCGGCTGAGGCGCAGCTATCGGCAGCGCGACGAATCGCGGCGGTCGGAATCTCCTCGCGCGGTGCCGAAGAAATGGCGACAGCGAATCGCCCGCGCAATACGAAAACTTCAGCCACCCGCTCCGCCGGAGACGCCAATCTGAACGCCCTGGCAGAAGGCCTGCAACGCGCGCTCAAGCGCAAGGTCAGAATTTTCAAGCGCCGCGGCCGAAACCCGGGAAGAATCGAAATCGATTACTACGACGATAACGATCTGACAGCAGTCGCAGAGATTCTGCTCGGCAACTCGCGCGCGTCGATGCGCGCGTAGGTGGGGAAGGGTAAATCACTTAATTGAATGTGAAACCCACCGTGGGTTTCACTCTTCCTTGGGCAGGGCTAACCCCTGCACCCAGTGTCAATCGCAAAGTTGCGCGCAGCGCACTACTTTGCTCTCGGGCGGCAGAAATCCGGTTCCCCTTCTCCCACTATGGGAAGGGGTTAGGTTGGCTCGCATCCGTCGCGCTCCCCGCTGCACACTTTTTTTGTCGTCGTGAGAGCAGCGAATCTTACCTCGCCCGTTATGTCACGGGAGAGGCGGCCGGCTGCAAAGTGCGGCCGGTAGGTCAGAGGGTTCTGCGATTCAAGATACAAGCGCATTACGTCGGCGACCTCTTTTTCTGAATCGTTCCGTCTAGAATGACACGAGCGGTAACCTGCGAGCGATTTGGAACGTAGTTGAGTGGCGGGGAATATGATCTTTCATATCGTTAAGCGAAATGCCTGGACTGATGCTGTTGCGCGCGGCAAGTATGCGCCTGCTAGCTTGCAAGCGGAGGGATTTATCCATTGCTCGACGCTGTCGCAGGTGATTGATACCGCAAATCGGTTTTATCTCGAGCAGAAAGACCTCGTCGTTTTGTGCATTGATGAGTTGCGGCTGAAGGTGGAATTGAAGTTTGAGGCGCCGCGCGGTGCGCATGGAGAAGCGGCGGGCGCCTTGTTTCCCCATCTGTATGGAGAGTTGAATGTCGATGCGGTGATTCGGGTGGTCGAGTTGCCGTGCGAGGAGGATGGATCGTTTCGATTGCCGGATGGGTTACGGGCTTAGGCGGGAGCAAGAACCGGGATTCTTCCCCTTCGGCTTAGCTCAGGGCTACGGCTGGTGGAAGCGGAGTCATCGGGAAGCGCTCTGGAATGACACAAAGAGAAAAGTTGGGATGATGACGCAACAACTATGAAAAAATATTTGGTTCGATTTTTTGGTTTTGTGATTGTCGGTGCGATCGTCGCGGCTGGAATTGCAATGGCGGCGGATGTGGCGGCGCCGTTTTACAAGTTGAGCGCGGTCTTCAAGCTTGGCGGCGACGGCGGATGGGACTACGTCACGCTCGGCAAGGACGACCATCTGCTGTACGTGACTCGCACCACGCATACGATGGTAGTGGACGTGGCGACGGGAAATGTTGTCGCGGATATCGCCGGGCAGAAACGATCTCATGGCGTGGCGCTCGTGCCGGACGTCGGACGCGGATTTATCAGCGACGGCGGCAGCGGGTCGGTGCAGATTTTCGATCTGAAGACCAATGCGTCGCTCGGCAAGGTTGCCACGGCGGACGACGCCGACGGGATCATCTACGATCGCGCCAGTAATCGCGTGCTCGTGATGTGCGGCGATGCGCATCAGATGGTCGCGTTCGCGCCCGACGTGAATCCGACGGGCGGCAAACCGGCGGCTACTCTGGACCTGGGCGGCTCGCCGGAGTTCGCGGTCGCGGACGGAAACGGCAAGGTGTTCGTCAATATCGAGGATAAGGACGAAGTCGCGGTGGTCGATACCAAGACGATGAAAGTTATTGCGCGCTGGCCGACCGGGCCGGGCAGTCGGCCGACCGGGATGTCGATGGATCGCGCGACGCGCCGGCTGTTCGTCGGTTGTCGAAACAAGAAGCTGATAGTGATGAACGTCGACGACGGAAAGATCGTCGCTGATTTTCCGATTGGCGCATTCGTCGACGCGACCGTATTCCGCAGCGGACTCGCGTTCGCGAGTTGCGGCGACGGGACCTTAACAATTCTTCGCGAAGTGTCGCCGGACAAGTTCGAGGTCGCGCAGGTGCTGAAGACCGAGTTGGGTGCGCGGACGATGGCGGTCGATTTAACCGGCGCGCTGGTTTATCTGCCGACGGCGGATTTGAAGTTCGCGCCGGGTTCCAACCCGGAGCATCCGCGGCCGATGCCGGTGCCGGGGACGTTCAGGATCTTGGTGGTGACGCAGGGATTGGCGCCCTAGCGTAGGAACTCAATCTAATGTGAAACCCGCCGTGGGTTTCACGCTTCCTTGGGCAGGGGTGACCCCTGCACCCAATGTTAAGATCGTCAGGCTACGATTCTGTCTGAGAAGCCGGCTACGTCGTAGGTCATGATCAGGAGATCGCGGGAGCGGCCGCGGCGGTCCTCGACCCAGTCGGACAGCATCGCCTCGACCTGAAAGCCCAGGTGCTCGAATGCGGCGCGCGCGGCGGTTTGATCGGTGGTCATCTGGGCCGTGATCTTTTTGAGGCCGAGCGAGCGTGCGAGATCGAATACTTCGGCGGCGAGGCGCCGGCCGAGTCCCGCGCCGCGGTAGCGCGACGAGGTGATGATTCGAATTTCGCCGACTCGCCGGGTCCATCGCGCCTGCTCAAGATGAACGCTGGCGTAGGCGGCGAGCTCGCCGTCAACCTCGGCCAGGAGCGTGATGGTGTGTCCGTTCTTGATCGCGTCGACCCAGCTTTTGACGACGTTGCGGTCGGTGATGTCGGTGCGGAGGAAGAGCAGGTCGTCGGCAGGGAGGTCCTTGGCGAACTCGATTATCTTGTCAGCATCGCGCGGTTCCATCACGCGGATCTCGGCGCTGCGGCCGTCGCGCAGTTTGAGCTGGATCGGATAGGGGCGATTGGTTTTGATCTGCTCGGCCATTAGAACCTCCGGCGAACGGGCGGTACGCGAGTTGCGCCTTGCTAACAGGAACTTGTTCGCCTGCCTGAAGCGTTATCCTTGATCAGTGCGGGCGGTCCGGCAAGCGACGCGAGACAAAATTCAGCTTGCACATTGGAGAGCATGCCTGCCAAGCTTTGCAGTCCGCGGCAACGTCATTTCCAGGATTTTCACCGCTGGGACCGGGGCATCGCCGCCGTCGCCTGGGCCCAGGAAAGTCCGGCTTGGAGGTGAGTAAAATGGCCGAAAAATCCCTTCCATCAACTTCGAGCTATCGACTGTCCACGCAGGACGCGACTTTTGTCTACGGCGAGTCGCAAAGCGGCCCGCTGAATATCGGATCGATCGGCGTGTTCGAGGGGCGCGTCGATTTCAACGGCCTGCTGGCGCATTTCGAGGAACGGATGCATCTGGTACCGCGCTACCGGCAGCGGCTGATTGAAGTCCCGCTGAATTTCGCGCATGCGATGATGGAAGATGACCCGGAGTTCTCGCTCGAGAATCACGTGTTCCTCCATGAGCTGCCGGACGGAATGAGCGAGGCGGACGCGCTGGCCGAGATGATGCGCATCTTCCAGAAGCCGCTCGACCGCAAGCATCCGCTGTGGGAGCTGCACGCGTTTCAGAACCTGGACGGGAATCGGACGGCGCTGATGTGGAAGGTGCATCATTGCCTGGTCGATGGCGTGTCGGGGGTTGAGCTGCTGAAAGTGATGTACGATTTTCGCGCCGAGCCCGAAGATATTCCGCAGCCGTCGGAGCCGTGGGTAGCAGCGCGGCCGTCGAGCTTCGTTCGGCGGTTCGCGGAGGCGGTGCGTGACCAGATTCAACGCGCAGTCAACACGACGATCAATGCGGCGGTGGAAGCGGTCGAGGATCCGGCGTCGGTGGCGGAGCGCGCGCGGCAGATCGGGGAGGCGTCGCGGCTGATGACGGAGCTGGCGACACGGCGAATAGTAACTACGCCGTGGAACTCGACGCCGGTTACGCAGGATCGGATCGTGGCGTGGACGCGTCAATCGTTCGCGGACTTTCGCGCGATCAGAACGGCGTTCGGCGGATCGGTCAACGATGTCGTACTGGCTATGTTGACGGAGGGAGCCGCGCGCTACCTGGCACATCATGGGTACGCCGTCGAAGGTCAGCAACTGAGTATTGGATGTCCGGTCAATGTGCGGCACAGAGACGAAAGAAGCTCGCTGGGGAATCGCGTGTCGATGATGTTCCCGACCGCACCAGCGGCGCCGATGGATATCGTCGAGCGGCTGAAGTTGATCAACGAGGAGACCGAGCGAATCAAGGCTGCCGGGTCGGCGCAGGCTCTGGAAGCGATGATGCAGCTCGGCGACGCGATTCCACCGAGCATGATCGGGCCGGCGTCGCGCGTCGCGACCACGATGATGGATGTCGGGGGACGGCTCGCAAAGTGGACGGACTGGAAGCCGAGACCGGGTGGATTTGGGCTGCCTGCGTTCGGAATCAATTTTATCGCGACTAACGTGCCGGGTGTGCAGGTGCCGCAATATATAAACGGTCATGTATGCCTGGACATGATACCGTTGGTCCCGCTCGGCGCGACGATGGGGTATGCAGTCGCAATACTCAGTTACTATCGAAGTCTATACTTCGGAATGATGGCGGATCCGCGCGTGATGCCTGATGTGGCCCTGATGAAGGCATTCGTTGACGACGCGTTCGCGGAGCTGAAGAGGCGATGCGCGGAAAAATCCGCGGAGAAGGCAGCGCAGGAGCCGGAACGGAAGAGCGCCAGCGGCGCATAGTGGGGGAAGGTTTCTGTCTCCTCTCCCTGTGAGGGAAAGGATGAAGGTGAGGGTCCTATTACAGCGCATCTTTTTGCGCGCGATTCAAGATTCTGTTTCCAAATCGAATCGGGTTGTTGGCAAGGACGGCGACAGACATCTATGCGTTGTGGATGGGCGCGCAATGAGCTGGCGATTCGGTACCACGATGAGGAGTGGGGCGTCCCGGTGCACGACGATCTGCGGTGGTTCGAGTTTATCACGCTCGAGGGAGCGCAGGCCGGGCTGAGCTGGGACACGATTCTGCGCAAGCGCGAGGCGTATCGGAGCGCGTTCAAGGGATTCGAGCCGGCCAAAGTTGCGAAGTTCGGCGATCGAGACGTGACGAGGCTGCTCGCGAACGACGGCATCGTTCGCAATCGGCTGAAGATCAATTCCACGATCGGTAACGCGAACGCGTTCATCAGGGTGCAGAAAGAGTTCGGCTCCTTCGACGAATATATCTGGCGATTCGTCGATGGGCGGCCGCGCATCAACCAGTGGCGCTCGCTCAGGCAGTTGCCGGCGCGCACGATCGAGTCGGACGCGATGAGCAAAGATCTGATCGGGCGCGGATTCAAGTTCGTCGGATCGACAATCTGCTACGCGATGATGCAGGCGACCGGGATGGTGAACGATCACCTGGTCGATTGCGAGAGATACAAGGCGGTCTCGCGGTCGGCAAAAAGATGAAGCGGGGATGACGCGTAGGACTTACCGCGCTTGATTAGTACGAGGTGGCGGTTGCCGTGGTCGGACGTGAGGACGGGTTCGAAATCGAGCGCCTCGCTTTGATGCTTCTTCCAGACGTTGGCGGGGACGATGATGAAGCCGGGGGGCGCGTCGCCGAGGCGGCCCTGGAGCACGGGAGCGTCGCGATCGAGATAGAACAGAAGCGGCGCGATCTCTTCCTGGAATCCGTAAAGATAGAGCGGGTCGGCGGGAGCGACGACTCGCGCGATTTCCTCAGCGGCGGGACGAAACGAATCGTCGCGGCATGATCGCACTTCCATCCGCGGAATATATACGAAGTTGAAAACGACGAGCCCGGCGCACAAGGCGGCGAACGCCCAGATCGTGGCGCGGCGATACGCAGGACGAGGGACGGGGACGATCCACCATGCGAGTAACACGGCGGCGGACGGCCATACCGGCAGCAAATACGAGCGGCGCTTGTACGCGGCGATGCTGAAGAAGATGACGGTGGCGAAGTAGAAGATCGCGAAGAGGCGGACGGCGGAGCTCGCGCGGTCAGAGTCGCGAAGTGTCGAAGAGCTATCGGCGTCGGCCAAGTTGCGGGGCCGAGTGACTAATCGAGTGAGTAATGCATAAACGGCCGCGATCGGTACGAGCAGGCTCAGCGGAGCGGAGTTGAGCAGGACCGGTTTCAGGTAATACCAGGGCGCCATCGCGCCCAACGAGCCGAAGAAGCGGCCTACATTCTCGGTGTCGAGCTGTTGATTGAGGAAGGCGAAGCGTCCGCTGAAGTAACATGCAAGGTACCAACTCGAAGCGATCGCGGCGCCGACTATGATCGCGCCGGGATCGAGCATCGCAGGGATTTGATGTGCGCGGCGCTCGACGATCATAAAAGTGAGTATCGAAACGCCCGGGAGAATCGCGCCGACGGGTCCCTTGGCGAGCACGGCGAGGCCGATCGCAATTGCCATGAGATAGAGCGCGGTCAGGTTAGACTCAAATCGTGCAGCGCGTCCGGACGAGGTCGCGGCGGAGGGCATCCACCACAGAGAAGCGAACAGTGCCAGCGTTTCGAAGAAGCACAGCGTCATGTCGACGCGGCCGAAGCGGCCCTGGCTGATGTACTGATACGACGCGGCTAACGCGAGTCCGGCGAGAACGGCGGCGTCGAGGCCGAGGATTTCGTACGCAAACAGCATCGTGAGGACCGCGCCGGCGATCGCGTAGAGTGCGGATGGCAGTCGAAGGTTCGCGGCGGTCACTTTGCGGACGCCGGCTATACGATCGATCGCGAGCGCGGTCCAGTGGAACAGCGGCGGCTTGAACATCGGGACCTTGCCGTTCTCGACCGGGAACAAGAGATGACCGTGCTCGACCATCTGCTGGACGAAAACGCCCTCGACCGCCTCGTTGCCGGTGCAAACGTCGCCGGCGCCGAGCCGATGAAGCGTCAGGACGGCGATCAGTATAGTGACTGCGGCGATCGCAGCGGCGGATTTCGGAGTCATAATAGCCAGTCGCGACCTAATAGCTAATCAAGGAATAGTCAGTCGAGGTTGGCGCGCAATATACTGAGGCTCGTGATTCGCGAGGAATCGTAGCCACGCCACTTGGCTGCGGAAACGTCGCGAGCACTCACGCGCTTGAAGCCCAGGCGCGAGAAGAGACCAGCGACGCGATCGTCGCTGGTGCAAGCAAAGACGTATTTGAGGCGGCGAGCCTCGGCTTCTTTTAGAATCTCGCGGACCAGCACGGCGGCCACGCCCTCGCCCTGGAAACGCGTCAGGGTGTACATCGCGGTGATCTCGCCGGCGCGGTCGCGCCGATAGGGCTCGGTCAGCAGCGAGCAGATTCCAGCGAGGTGTTCGTCACCGATCCGGTAGCCGAAGCATGAGGGTAGGATTTGCGCGATCTGATCGGGAGTGCGCGGCAACAGGTGGCCCTCGGTCTGACCGCGGACGATAAGGGCTTCGACTTCCTCGAAGTCGTCGATCGAGACGGGGCGGACGAACCCGTACTGCATCTCGGTGAACAGCGTTCCAGCGCCGATGAAGCTGAAAAGTTCCTCGTAAACGTCGTTGGGCGCGACCAGGTTGACGGAGCCGACGCCGTCTTCGAGCGCGTCGACCGCCGCACGCACGATGGCTCTGCGAGCGCGTGAGCGGATATTGCGCATCGTGCGGCGGATGCGATGTTCCTCGACGAACGAGAGCCGGTTGCCATCCTTGTCGGTCAGGCCGCCGCGCCGATCGAGCATCAGGAGCTTGAAGACGCGCAGCCGGCTGGCCAGCTCGCGCGCGAACACGGTGAGATCGTCGGCGTCGTCGCGGCTCATCGAGGCGACGACGATCGATCCGGCGCGGAGTCGCTCCCAGATTTCTGCGACGGCAGAATCCGGCGGATACGGGCGCGAACGAAGCCCGTCGGATGGATTGAAGACGGGAGGAGGTTCGGTGGGAGCAAGGCGGCCGAGCCGTCGCATCAGCTTGGGAAGAGCGCTCGGCGAAACGATGACGACGCATCGCGTTTGATTGCGGCGCAATTCGCGCAGCGTCAGGACCAGCGAGTCGAAATCTGAAATGCGCTGTCCGGCGGGAGGAATCAGCGCGAAGAGCAGGCTCTTGCCGTAGAATTCCTCGAGATAGAAGGTCTTCTCGGTGAAGACCGGCGCACCGCGGCGCGGTTTGCCGACGAAGTCATTGAGACTGATCGATCCGAAGTCGCTCACGGTTTGGGGACCGGCGAGGAGCGGAATCCGGGCAACCTAACCCCTAACCCCTTCCCTCGAGGGAAGGGGAACCATCGCGAAAAAAGGACGACAGAAGCGGAGAGCATTCGCGAAGTCGCAGTCGGGGGATTCTTCAATTCAGGCTACGCGGGCTGGGACTTGGCGGCGATATCGCGGTCGCGTCGACGTCGGGAGGACACACGGGCGGCGTCGGACGCGACGCGGCTATTTCGGCCAGAGAAGTATCGGAGAAAACTTCGAGCAACACGCGCTGGCCCTTCTCCCACACGCGGTACATGCGGCAGGTCGGTTGCAGAGCACATGAGCTGCTGCCATCGGTACATACGTTGAGCGTGATCGGACCCTCGACCGCCTCGATGATATCGCGAAACGTGACTGTGTCGGCTTTGCGCGCGAGCTGGTAGCCGCCGCCGGGACCGCGACGCGCGTGGACGAGGCCGCGGCGCATCAGATCGCGAATTACTTTTTCGAGATAGTACTTCGGGATTTGCTCGCGACTGGCTATTTCGGTGCCGCGCGCCACGCCTGACGGATGATCGGCAAGATAGATCATCGCCCGCAGGGCGTACTCGATCTTGCGCGGTATCTGCATCAAGCTCATGTTTTCAGCATCTACGCGGGAGTTGCGGCTGCTCGGACGGCGAGGATCTTCTCGACGTACTTCACCAGCATGTCGTTCTCGATGTTGACGGTGTCACCCGGCTGCTTGAAGCCGAGCGTCGTCGATCGCAGCGTGTGGGGAATCAGTTCGACGGAAAAATTGTTGTCCTTGATAGAGAAGATGGTCAGGCTGATTCCGTCGATGGCGACCGAGCCTTTCTCGACCAGGTAACGCGCTTGCGCGGGTGCGACCTCGAAGGTGAAAAGTTTTGAGTCGCCCTCGGGCTTGATCGACACGACTCGGCCGATGCCGTCGACGTGCCCGGAGACAAGATGGCCGCCGAGCAGCTTGCCGAGTGTGAGGCATCGCTCGAGATTGACGCGACTGCGGGGTTTCAGATCGCCAAGCCCGGTGCATCGGAGAGTTTCAGCCGAGACGTCCATCGCGAAGCGGCCCGGGCTTTTGGAAATCACGGTCAGGCAAGCGCCATTGACGGTGATCGAATCGCCGATATTGATCTCGGAAATCGGGAGCGAGGTGTCGACGGAAATTACCGCGCCCTGGTCAGTCGGCTTGAGGCTTTCGACGGTGCCGAGGTCTTCGATGATTCCGGTGAACATCACATCTCCTGTGGAGCGCGCTGGAGCGGGGGGAGAAATCTCCAGAAAAATCATATCTTTTTGACGGATGGCTGCGCAATAACAGGGGGAAAGGAACCAACGAATACGGACAGAGATGCGCTCTCGCGGCATCGCCCTGCTAAGCTGGTGCGGAATGGGATCGAAGAAAAAAGAAAAACTCAAGGCGTTGCTCTTCGACTTTGGCGGCACGCTCGCGTTCCTGGATTTCGAATTGCTGGCGCGAGAGCTCTCGCGCGAAGGGCGCAGGCTCGATCCGCTTGCACTCGAGCACGCCGAATATGCGGGGCGCGCGGCGATCGATCGACATCTGATGAGCGGCGGGAACCGACAAGCCGACAATGCGGCGTACGAGCATTTTTTTCGCGGATGGATGACGGCGGCAGGAATTCCGGACGAGGAGTTTGTCGAGTGCGCGACGAAGTTTGGCGCGATCCATCGTGAAGCGACACTGTGGCGCGTCGTGCGGCCGGGCACGCTCGAGGCGTTGGAGGCGTTCAAGTCGGCGGGATACAAGCTCGCGATCGTGTCCAACGCGGAGGGACAGGTCGAAGCGGACGCGAAGCGATTCGGACTGGCGCAGTTCTTCGACGTGATAATCGACTCGCACGTCGTCGGTGTCGCAAAGCCCGATCCACGGATCTTTCGGATAGCGCTCGAGCGCCTTGGAGTCGGTCCCGACGAAGTTAAATTTACCGGCGACATCTATTCGATCGACGTCGAGGGCGCACGTGCGGCGGGTGTCGAGGCTCGGCTGATCGATCAGCATCAGCGCTACACGTGGGTCGAGCATGAGAAGATTCGGCATATCGGCGAGTTGCATCCGATCGAGGAACCTAACCCCTAACCCCCTTTTTTCGGGCCCACGTGCGAGTGGGAACCAAAGTTGAAAACAATGGGAGTTATTCGAGATCAATCGGAAAAGATGTTCACCGGCGCGATCACGACTCGCCAGTTCCATCCGATCCTGCCGACCGGCGAGTACGAGGAGATCGCCGACGGCGTGATGTTTTACCGATGGTTTGCGAACGTGACTGCGGCCAAGACGCGCGAGGGTCTGGTGCTGATCGACACCGGAGGATACTTCAATCAGGACGCGACGGTGAAACTGATTCGGCAATTCTCGCCGGAGCGGGTGAACACTGCGATCTATACGCATGGGCACGTCGATCACGCGTGCGGGATGCCGGCTATCGTCGCGGATGCGCAGAAGAACAAGGTCGCGCGGCCGCGCGTAGTGGGCCATCGTGCAGTGGCGGCACGCTTCGATCGCTATAAGCGCACCGCCGGCTATAACAATGTAGTCAATACGCGGCAGTTCAGCCGGCCAGCGTCGTGGCCGACTGAGTATGTATATCCGGATACCTACTTCGATAATCAGTTGAATGTAGTTGCGGGCGACGACAAGTTCGAATGTCATCATGCTCGCGGCGAGACCGACGACCATTGCTGGGTGTATTACCCGCAGCGCAAGGTGCTGTGCACGGGAGACCTGATAATCTGGGCGGCGCCCAACGCGGGCAATCCGCAGAAGGCCCAGCGCTATGCACGCGAATGGGCCGAGGCGCTGCACGTGATGACCCGACTCGGGGCAGAAGTGCTTGTGCCGGGTCACGGTTACCCGGTGTTTGGCGCGATTCGCGTGCGTCAGGTGCTGAACGACACCGCGAACTACCTGCAGAGTCTGTACGACCAGACAATCGCGATGATGAATGCGGGCGCGCCGCTCGACGAGATAATTCACACCGTGAAGCCGCCGGCGAATCTTGCGGAGAAGCCGTGGCTGCAGGCCGTGTACGACGAGCCGGAATTTATCGTGCGCAATATCTGGCGGCTGGAAGGCGGATGGTACGACGGCACGCCGTCGAATCTGAAGCCCGCAACCGACGGCGAGCGTGCGCGGGAGATCGCGGCGCTCGCGGGCGGAATCGGTCCGGTGATCGCGCGGGCCAATGAAAAACTGGCGGCTGGTGAAGTCGTGCTCGCGTGTCACCTGGCGGATTGGGCGGTCGCGGCGGCGCCGGACGACAAATCGGCGCATGAGGCGCGAATGAGGGTCTACGCGGCGCGAGCGGATCGCGAGGAATCGACGATGGCGCATGGGATCTTTCGATCGGCGGCGATTGAGTCCGCGGCAAAGGCGGGAGTGGCGGCGCCGGAGGACAAGCGGAGCGCCTGAGTGCCCTCGGATGAAATCTTCTTTTTAAATGGACCCTCAGCCGCGCTAGGGCGCGGCCTCTCCCTGACAGGGAGAAGCTATTTCGAATCATCTTTCTGAACTATGTGAGTAATCGACTCGGGTAGTGCGTTCAGGTTGGCTTTTAGAAACGATGGGAAGAGTTTCAGGTTTGCCAGCGCGTCCAGCCGGTGCCATCGGAAGATCAATTCCGTGCCGTTTTCTTCCTTGCCATAGAAATCCTTGCTGAGATCGAGCTGTGGCGCTTCAGTCGACAATGTGACCAGGTAAAAGAATCCGAGCTCCTGATGGCGGCGGCCGTCAAGGGTGAAAGAGTTCTCGACAACCCAGACGAGGCGATCGATTTCGACGATCAAGCCGGTTTCCTCACGCATCTCGCGTATCATCGCGGCGTCGGCCAGTTCGCCGATTTCAACGTGGCCGCCGGGCAGGAACCAGAAGTCGTACTGCTCGACGCGGGACAAGAGCACGTGACCGCGTTGAATCGCGATGCCGGAAGCGCGGAAATCAAACTGCCAGTCGTTGCGCTCGAAAGCGATCATTCCAGTTTCTCACTCATCTTCATTGCGGTCCCGATCGTCAGACTCCACGTCGCCGAGTGATTCGCTTGAATCGTCACGACGATTTAGTCGAAGCATCTCGACTCCAGCAAGCAGCAAACGCAAGCCGGGGGGCAAAACGAGCGATCGGGAGTCGTCGTGCGACTCGGGCTCGATTATGACCTTGCGGCCGCGGTGCCATTGCACCAACAGCATCTGGTGACCGACCTGGCGGCCGGTGACGCGATCGATCGAGAAGTCGCCGAACATCGTGGTGGTGCGCAAGTCGGAGAATGCGTCACGCAGCATCGTGTCTTCGAGGCGGCCGGCGGCGGCGAGCGCAGCGGCGGTCAAAAGGCCGGCGGCGTAAATCTGCGCCGCGGGATAGTCGGGGGAATCGAAAGCGCCTGCCGCGCGCATTCGGCGCGCAAACTCGCCGGGAGTCGGGCCGAGCGCGGGCTCGAGCTCGATTGAATCCTCCCATTGCGAGGGCCCAACGATTCCGTCTGCGAGCTCGCCGAGGTCGGAGCCGAAGCGACGTACGCCGGCAGCGACGCATCCAAGCACCAGGATGTTGAGACTGGAGGCCGCGACCGCGCGCATTACGGCGACGTCGTGCTCGTAGCTGCCGGCGCTGGCGAGCGCGTTGACACGGTTGCGCGCGAGCGCGGGAAAGAGCCGCGCGGGGCTCGAGTCGGGGTCGAAGACGCCATTCCATTTCACGCGGACGCGGACTCCGCGACGATGAGCGGCGCGTTCGTTGGCAGCGCGTTCGAAGCCCGATGCAACCGCGCGGGCGAATGGAGACTTCGACGCGACGATCGCGACGCGTTTGCGCCAGAGCTTGAGTTGGGCGAGCAAGCGGACGAAGGCGCGCAAATAGTCGCTCGCGGGACTGAGTACTCCGACGATCATCCTGTAACCGTGGTCGTAAAGTTCGTCGCCGGCGCCGCCGTGATTGATGAAGATGCGGCCCGAGTGTTCGACAATGTCGGCAGCGACGCGGGTCAGGCGATTCGAGTACGGCCCGAAGATTATGCCGGCGCGACGATCGGCGCATAGCGAGCGGTAGATTTCGGCGCATCGCACAGGATCACTCGCGTCGTCATGGCACTCGAGCGCAAATTCGCACGGCTCGCCGGCGACGCGGAGCGCGCTGCTCGCGTTGGCGTCGGCGACGAACAGACGAATCGCCAGTTCGGCCTGCCGTCCCATCGGAGCGTATTCGCCGGTGAGGGAAAGCGAGAGGCCGATGGTGATTTTCACGGGAGGGAAGGCATGTCAGGTTGCGACTTCGGCGATGCCGCCCTTGATCACCGCCTGGCTGTCGGGATTGAAAGTCTCGTAGGCGAAAACTTTGCGGCCGTCGTGATCGCCGTCGGCCCAGACTTTGGTCGTGATAGTCTGTCCGGGAAGCACGGGGCGTGAGAAGCGCACGCGTAGGCGCTTCAGTCGAGCCGGGTCGCCGGCGCATAGTTTGTCGATCGCGACCTTCGACGTGAATGCCATCGTGCAGAGGCCGTGGACGATGATGCCGGGCAGGCCCGCCATCTTCGCGATGTTTTCATCGACGTGGATAGGATTGCGGTCGCCGGAAGCCTCGGCATAGCGGTAGGTCTGGTCCTTGTCGATGATTTGCGCGACGGAAAAGAGTGGCTCGCCGCGATCCGGCTCGACGGCGCGCGGTTCCGATGAAGCTGCGTCGCGGTTGCGAGCGCCTCGAATAAAAATGATGAAGTGAGTTTTCTGGACCGGCTGCCCTTTCTGATTGGCGGCATTCAGCTCGACCGTCATGGTCTCGCCGGTGGCCTTGGTTTCGATCGAGATAATTTTCGCGGTCGCGCTGACGATGTCACCGGGGCGAATCGGATTTGGAAACTGCATGTCCTGCTCGCCGTGAACGAGGCGCAGCAGATCGACGTGCAGATCGGGATCCATCATGGCCTTCATCAGGGCATCCCAGGTGACGGTCACGCCGAACATCGGCGGCGCGATGATGCCGTCGGGGCGGCTCGCGTCGAAGAACGCGCGGTTGTCGTCGTTGTATGCGCGCGCATAATTCTGGATCGCGTCGAGGGTGACGTTGATGGTGACGGGCGGGTACTCGCGGCCTACGCAGGCTTTGTTCAGCGGCATCGACTCGCTCCGTTTTTAGTATTAAGGCCGCGCTCCGTTGTCACGCGCCGATCAAGAGTGGGAACCCGGGATGCGTGGATCATACCATATGTGGTGGTGTTGGGACCGCTCCGCCACCAAGGGTAGTTTTCGTTCTGTCAAGAATTGGTTCAACCGCAAGCTGGTTTCCCCCGATTTCGGGCGAGCCTTGCGAGCGTGGCGCATCATTAATCATACCGTTACGAGTAGCATAGAAAGTCTGCCGGGGTCAGGCTGAAGAGTTCATCCCCAATCCCCATCTCGAAACTGAACTAGTGCCGCGACTAACTTAACTCGCGACCGCCGATGAATACTGACTTCAGCTCGAGCGCCGGGCTCAGCACGATCAGATCGGCGCGCGCGCCGACCTGAATGCGGCCGCGATCAGTGGCGCCGACGAGATTGGCGGGATTAGTGGCAGCCATCACGGCCGCATCGCCGATGCTGACGCCAGCTTTTTCCACCATGACGCGGACGCCGTCGAGCATCGAGATGATGCTGCCGGCGAGCGTGCCGTCATCGAGGCGCGCGGCGCCGTCGCGAATCGTCGCGCGGGCGCGTCCGACATTTTTTTCGGACGCCGAGGTTTTTGCCAGCGCGACTTTGTCGGTTACCAAGATCATTCCGTCCTTGCCGCGGGCACTAAAGACAAGACGCAGGATCGCGGGATGCACGTGGACGCCGTCGGGGATGATCGCGGCGAATGCGGGTGATGGTGCAAGCGCGGCGGCGATAACGCCGGGGTCGCGATGGTTCAGCGGGCGCATCGCGTTGAACAAATGCGTGAACATGCGAGCGCCGGCGGCGATGGCAGCGTTCGCCTCGTCGAGCGTTGCGTTGGTATGGCCGTTTGAGATGACCACGCCGCGCGCGGTGAGGCGTCTAATCGCGTCGAGTGCACCCGGCAACTCGGGCGCGAGCGTGATCAAGCGAAGCGCGCGCATCGCGAGTACTCGCTCGAAGGCCTCGCCGCGCGGCGCCAGGTTGAGCGCAGGATGCGCGCCGAGCCGAAGCGGCGAGATGAACGGACCCTCGAGATGCATGCCGAGAATCGCGGCGGATTCGGCAGAGTCGTCGCGGCGCGAATTCTCCAACGCACTGGCGATCGACTCGTGAACCTGCGCGATCTTTTCGATCGGCGCGGTGACGGCGGTCGGCATCCAGACGGTGGCGCCTTCGCGCGCCAGATGACGGCTTAGAGTGGCGAGGGTTTCCGCCGACGCGTTCATCACGTCGATACCGTGCGAGCCGTTGACCTGAAGATCGACGAAGCCGGGCAGAAGGTAGTCTTCGTCGGCGACCGACGCTGACTCGAGCGCGGTGATTCGATCGGTGAAGGTGACGTGCCCGCGGACGAGCGAGCCGTCGGGCATCGCGATGCGACCTGACAGATTCAATTCGCGCCGAATCGCTCCGCGAGTAGCCGCGAGAAGCGCGGCAGATAGACGAGGTCGAAGGTTTCTTCCTTGCCGGGAAACATCGCAACCGCGGCGCCCTTGAGCGCAAGCACGTGTTCCCATCCCTGCTCGAGCGTCATGTCGTTGTCCTGCGCGATGGTGGCGAAGGTCAGCTCGACCAGGAAGCGCAGGCGGCGCATCATTTTGTTCTCATGCTCGATTTTCGCTGCGCGGTCGTCGTCGGCCATGAGTGAGTTCTCCGTATGAGTGCGGATGTAACTATCACTATATCATCGAAGCGATCGGCGATCATGGGCGATGCGGCGGACTTGTCTCGATAGTCCGAGGATGCCAACCTCTTACGCGCGCCGTGAATCCAGTCCGCCTCAAAAGCAGTTTCATATACCTAGCCAACGCGGTGAACGACCTGCGCGGCAATTGGTCGGTGCTGGCGGTGGTGCTGGCGCCGTTGCTGTTGGCGGCGGCGTTGTGCCTGCTACCCGACGCGCTGAATCTGCAACATCGGCTCGCAACGAATTTCGAACCGGGCGCGCAAAATATCAGTTACACGCAGGTGGACAGCGCCGACACGCCGCCCAAGCCGACGCTGCCGCCCGTGCCGTTGCAGGAGCCGCAGCCGTTCTCACCGTGGGTGACGGGAACGCTTCATCTGATCTTCGGGCTGCTCGCGCTGTTCGTCACGTTAATCACATTGAGCTCGCTCAAACGGATCCACGCGGGAATCCGCGAGCCGACGGTCTTCCACGAGGCGATCGAGGTTTACCGGCGCTCGATTCAGATCGCCCCGGGATTCATCTGGGTGATGTTTCTTCAGCTGCTGGCGCCAGGCCTCGCGTTTTATTTGTTCGAGCAGGCGGAGATCTATCCGGTCGGGACCGAGATGTACATTCTGCTGCTGCTCATGATCTTTATCGCCGCACTGGTCTATGCGTGGCTCTACTTTGCGCAATATGCGCTCGTCTTCGACGACAAGCATAGTTGGCACGCGCTGCTGTTCAGCCGCGACCTGATGCGCAAGCGCTTCTTCAAAGTGGCAATCCGATTCGTGGTGTTTTTCGCGGTATGGTCGGGATTCAACTCGTGGGGAGCGGGCGCGTTCGTGATGGTGAGCCTGCTGTTCGGTCCGGTGGGGGTGGTGACGGGATTTCTCGGGTCTACGATCTTTTTCGCAGATCTTGTCGAGATCAGCATCAACTTTGCGACCACTGCGTTTCTGGTCGCGGCGGCGCTGCGTCTCTACCAGGATTTGAGAGAGCGCGAGCAGGCTGAGCGAGTCGATTCTAAGGCGCAATCCGCGATGCAGCCGACGGCGCAACTGCCGAGCGCCGCACTGTGAGAAAATAATCAGCGCATTGTCATGCGGCTAAACGTGAGAGGGCTCGAATCGTGACGTGGATCGCCGGCAGAGTCGGCGGCTGAAGGGTTTTCAGATCGTCGAACAGGCGCGTGACCTCCGCGAATCGATTGGCGCGAACCCGCTTCAACTGCTCGATAGAATCATCGACGTCCATGTCGGGCTCGTCGTTGATCGCGTCGAGGACAGCGCAGCACAGAGAAATTCGCGCGGCGCGAAGTTCGGTGGCGAGTTCGTTTGCGGCGCGCCGCTCCCAGCGGTCGTCAGCACCGATCGATTGAAGGGCATCCTCAAGGATTGTGAAGTTGAGTTGCGCGCTCAGCCGGAAATACGCTTGAGCCGTTTTGGCGGGATCGATTTCGCGGGCGAAGCCGAGGCTCAACACGCTCAGGATGTGATCGGCAAAGGCGAGCCGCGCGAGGCCATGCGCCAGCTCGCCGTCCAGGACGTCATTGCGAAGCTCGCGATAGAGGCGCTCGAAGCGATCGCGCTCGCTACCCGCAAGCATCGACTCGAACTCGCCGGATAGCATCTCGAATGCGGGCTTGAAGCGGGTCACCGCGGCGCCGATCGAGGTAGCGGGTTCCAGTTCGCTGAGCGCCCATCCCGTAGCACTCCGGCACGCGCGCTCGAGCGCGAGAAATGCTTCCAGCTCCGATTGAGCGGCAATCGTGGCGGAGTTGCGCTTCAGGTCCGCGGCGCGTTCGTGAATGGAAAGCACGTCGGTTGCGATCACCCATGCACGGACCACGTCTTCAGCCGCGACGCCACGGTCGCGAACATGGCCGAAGACAAAAGTCGAGCCGACCAGATCGACGAGTTCATTGATGGCGCGCGTCGCGATCAGCTCGTGGCGAAGACGATGAGCGCCGATGTCAGAGAGCTTCGCGAGCGACGGCGGGAAGTACGGCTGCAGGAAACGTCCGACGAGATACGAGTCGTCGACCAGCACGGTGGCCTCAAGCCGCTGGATGAGATCGATCTTGGTGTAGGCCGTGGCCAGCGCAAGCTCGGGGCGAGTGAGGCCCGGGTAGCGTGCTTGGCGCTCATGCAGCACGTCGCGCGGCGGCAGCACGGGTTCCATCCCGCTCAGGATGCCGCGATCGTGGATAGCCTGTAGATGGTCGCGGAACTCGTTCAGATGCGCGCGGCTTCGAAGCTGCTCGAGGCTGAGCGACAGCACCTGATCGCGATTGTCAGCGATGACACTGTCGGCGACTTCGTCAGCGCACGCGGCGAGTGCGCGGTTGCGGGCGTCGAAGGTAAGCTGGCCGCGGGCTACGGCAGGCTCGAGCAGAATTTTCAGATTGACTTCGTGATCGGACATATCGACGCCGGCCGAGTTGTCGATGGCGTCGGTGTTGATGCGCCCACCGGCGAGCGCGTACTCGATACGCGCCTTCTGCGTGAAACCGAGGTTGCCACCTTCGACGACAATTTTGGCGCGAAGTTCAGGTGCAGTGATCCGGCATGCGTCGTTGGCGTGATCGGCGACTTCGGCGTCGGTCTCGATGGTGGCGCGAACGTAGGTGCCGATGCCGCCGTTGTAAAAGAGATCGACCGGCGCCCGCAGAATCGTTTGAATCAACGACTCGCCGTCGAGTGCGTCGGCGTCGCATCCGAGCGCGGCGCGGGCTTGCGGACTTAGCTCGATTCGTTTCTGGCCGCGGCGGAAGACACCGCCGCTGGGACTGATGAGCTTGGGATTGTAATCCGCCCAGGTCGAGCGCGGGAGTTCGAACAGGCGCTTGCGTTCGTCGAAGCTGACGGCAGGGTCAGGGTCGGGATCGATGAAGATGTGGCGATGGTCGAAGGCGGCGATGAGCTTCAAGTTGCGCGAGCGCAGGAGGCCATTGCCGAACACGTCGCCCGACATGTCGCCGATGCCGATAATCGTGATGGGCGCGCCGCGGTCGGGGTCGCGGCCCATCTCGCGCAGATGGCGACGCGCAGATTCCCACGCACCGCGCGCCGTGATCCCCATTTTCTTGTGGTCGTAGCCGTGTTCGCCGCCCGATGCGAAAGCGTCGCCGAGCCAGAAGCCTCGCTCGATCGCGATCTGATTGGCGATGTCGGAGAAAGTCGCAGTGCCTTTGTCCGCAGCGACGACCAGATAAGGGCCGTCGTTGTCGAGCACCCTGACGCGAGCGGGATGCACGGGGCCGTCGTCGGTGAGGTTGTCGGTGAGATCGAGCATCGCATTGATCAGAGTCTTGTAAGCCTCGACGCCGTCCGTCGGATTTGGCGGTTGGCGCGGCCGCGTTTTCACGATGAAGCCACCCTTGGCGCCGAACGGAACGATGATCGCGTTCTTGACGGTCTGGGTCTTCATCAGATCGAGGATCTCAGTGCGGTAATCGTCGGGACGATCGCTGAAGCGAATTCCGCCGCGCGCGAGTTTCCCGTGGCGCAGATGGCATCCCTCCATGCGCGGAGTGTTGACGTGAATTTCGTAAAGCGGCGGCGTGTCGGGCAAGCCGGTGATGCGAGCACTTTCGAACTTGAGCGCGATGTATGGATCGGGCGACGGCACCGCGCAGAAAAAATTCGTGCGCACGGTAGCCTCGATCAGCAAAAGCAGCACTCGCGCAGTGCGATCGTCAGCAATATTTTCGATCGAGCCGAGACGAGCGAGATATGCTTCGCGCAGTTCCGCGATTTTTTCGGGTGCAGCCGGATTGTCGAACGAAAGGCGCGCGGCGAACAGCTCGAACAGCGACCTGGCCAGTTCGGGATACAGCAACAGGACGCGCTGCAGGCCGAGACGAGCGGGTGCCAGGCGCATCTGAAACGCAGCAACGAGATACGCGCGCAGCAGCGCGACCTCGCGCCACGCGAGTCCCGCAGTAAGAGTCAGCGCGTTGAGGGAATCGTCGGAGGCAAGGCCGTCGCGCACGGAGGCGATCGCGTCGGCGATCAGCGCAGCGCCGGGAAAGTTTTGGAACGGCTGCGAGTCGGGTCCTTGCACAGAAAAAACCTGCAGGTACGCGCGCGTCACCTTGCCGTCGGTGCGTGGGCGAAGCTCGTGGGCGTCCTCGGACAGCACCTGGACGCCGAAATTCTGCAACGTGGGCATCAGATCGGACAGCATCGGAGCATCGCCGAGCCCAACGATCCTGATGTCGCTGAAGCCACCGGCATCGCTGGCGGATGCGTGGCGTCCGGCCTCGACCATGAAATCGCGCCCGCCGGCGATTAACTTTTCGACGTCTTCGATGTCGGCGACCGCGCGCGACACGTCGATCGCCGCCTGATACTCAGCGCTGAATGCGCTGACCCATCGCTCGGCGAGCTCGCGTCCGCGACGCGCTCCGAATTTCTCGATGAGTTTCTCTTGCAAGCGGTCGTCCCATCGTCTTGCAAGCTCGGCGATGGCCGACTCGAGGCTGCGGATTACAGGAGCCTTCGGAGGATCGGCAACGAAACAGAAATGGAGCCGCGCGGTGTAGCCCTCGCCTAGCGCCAGATAGAAATAGACAAGAGTGCCTTTGAGCGCGGCGGCGAGAGTATCCTGGATACGACGACTGAGCTCGGCAGAACCCGCCTCCCGCGGCATCACGACCAGCGCGATCACGTTTCCGTGACGCAGATCGGGCGCGATGAAGAGCCGCACCGAGGCCTCGCTCTTGACGTCGAGAATCAGGCGCAACTGCGCGCGGAGTTCGGCGACCGGCGCGCGAAAGAGTTCATCTTTGGGGAAGCTGTTGAAGGCGGAAACGATTTCCTTGTAGTCGTGCGAGCCCGGCGCTGCGCCTTCATGCGCCAGCACGTCGCGCAGCTTCGCGCGCAGAACCGGAATGTGCTGCGCTTCCTCCGCGTAAGCCTTGGAGGTGAACAGCCCGACGAAATTGTCGAAGGCAACGACGTGGCCGAATGCGTCAGCGCGGCGAATCGAGACGCTGTCCATCGGGCGCCGGCGATGTACGTGCGACTCGGCGCGACTTTTGCCGATCACCAACGGCGGTCCTTCGAAGAAGAGCTTGCGGCGCGCGGACGACAGATTCTCGAGCGGCACGGAACTGGGAAACCGGGACTCATCGTCCTCGCGCATGATGCCGAGTTCAGTGCCGGGATCGAGTGCAAATTTGGCGGTGCCGTCGTCGCCGCTCACCAGATAGCGGCGAAAGCCGAGAAATACGAAGCCGCCCTGGACGAGCCAGCGCATGAGGTCGCGGACCTCGACCAACTCGCGGATCGCGGCCGTCTCCTCGCAGATCTGCAGGGCGCGGCCGGTCATCTCTTCGAAGTCGTCGGTGGCAGCGTGGACTTCGGTAAGAATCGAAATGACGTCGCGCTCGATTTGACGCGCCTGTTCAGATGTAGGTGTCAGCTCGAGCTCGGCGTGAACGAATGACTCGCCGCGTTCGGTGGATAGAGATTGTTCGAACGATGCGATGCGCCCTTCCTTGTCGCGAGTAACTTTGAAGACTGGGTGGAGAATCGTGCGAACGGTGGCGCCCAGATGATGGAAGTATTCGAGCAGGCTGTCGACGATGAACGGAGAATCGGTGGTCACGGTCTCGACGACGGTGAGAGTGTCGTTGTCGTCACCCGAGACAGATTCGACTCGCGCGATGACCGGCTCGGTGCGCACCGAAAAGAATTCGAATGCCGATTGCACCAAAGCGAGCCGCCGCTTGGCCGGGACGCGCTCACGATTGTCGGCGGAGTCGCGCGCGAAGAGGCGCTCGGCGAACGCGGCCACGAGGCGTGCGGAATCAGCGGGTAGATTCCTGTCGATTAGTTCGCGGAGTTCGGTCTCGATTGCCAAGCGGTTACCGGATGATGCGGAGATGAGATGGCGCGGACGTCTGTGCGCGCATCAATTATATGACTCGTCGCACGAATTTCGAAGTGGGAATAAGCTTGACGCGTATGCCGGAGATAGACATCACCGCGATGACGTTCGGGCCGTTCGGCGTCGGACGTCAGGACGGCAAAGCCGTGATGGTTCCGGGCGCAGTGGCCGGAGACAGGCTGGACGTCGAGTTCGTTTCGGAACGACGCGACTACTCGGTCGCGAAGATTCGCGAAGTCATCCGCGCGAGCCCGGACCGGCGAGTCCCGCCGTGTCCGTATCTGCCACGATGCGGTGGATGCGACTGGCAGCACATCGACTACAGCGCTCAAGTGCGATTCAAGAGCGAGGTCGTCGCGCGAGAACTGAGCCATGCGCTGGCGGTCGAGATCGATCCGGCGGGACTGGTCGAACCGGCGCCGGCGGAGTTCGGCTATCGGTCGAGAATCCGGCTGATGGCGGGCGCCAAAGGAGTGCTTGGATTTTACACCGCGGGCAGCAACACGATCGTGGAGATCGATTCGTGCATGGTTGCTGAGCCGGGCATCAGGATGCCACTGCATTTGGCGCGCTCGCTCGGCAAGCGAGTCGAGGAGATTGAGGTCGTTCGCGATGCCGGGCGCGAGGTGCAGGTCGCGCATCTAAAGAAGCCGGCTACCGACGAGGACATCAGGCGCGCGCGAAACGTGCTCGAGTCAGACGGCGAGATTGCGGGAATCGTGCTGCGGTCGGGCGCGAATCGCGCGACGATCGGCGATACCGAAATCGCGATCGAGCTCGAACCCGGGCTCTCGATCGAAGTGGACGCCGATCTTTTCAGCCAGGTGAATCGCGCGCAGAACCAGAAGCTGGTCGCGAGCGTGATGGAGATGGCGGCGATTCACGAATCCCAGCCGGTGCTCGATCTCTTCTGCGGCGCGGGCAACTTCAGCCTGCCCGCATCGCGCCGCGGCGCGAGAGTGACGGGCGTCGATGAGGATGCGGGCGCGATCGTGGCGGCGAGGCGCAACGCCACGCGCTTGCAATTTCACGACGCACAATTCGTTGCGATGAAAGCGTCGGCGACGGCGGACTTCCTTCATCGTGCGCGCTATCGTCCCGAGGTCATCATCCTCGATCCACCGCGCACTGGCGCGCTCGATTTGATGGAGCCGATTATCAAGCTGCGAGCGGCGAGCGTGATTTACGTGTCGTGTGACGTGACGACTCTGGCGCGCGATTTGCGCGTGCTAGCTGGTGCGGGATACAAAATCAATCGCGTACGCGGGTTCGATTTCTTTCCCAATACGCATCATGTTGAGATCGCGGTGCACGCGCTATTGACTTAGATCGCGGGGCATTCTTAATGTAATTGAGTGGTTGGTTCCCGCATCCTCCCGCCAGAGGGTTGATCAAAAAGATGCCCAAGCAGGAAAAGGAAAAGCTCCCGAGGCCGAAGATTACGATTATCCCGGGCCGCGGGGTGGCGCAGACAATCAACTATTTGCTTGAAGACCGGGACGACCTCGAATGGATAATCGCGGTCGGGCGTACGAAGAACGGAGAGCTGTTCTTCTACGACACCGGCGGCGACATCGTCGAGGACCTCGGCACGCTTGAGTACCTCAAGGCGCGCATCGTGCGAGCGCACTTCGGCGACGAGTACGAATAGGCCGTAGTCTCCGAATCGCTTTCTTCAGTCTTCGAATTCGTCCTGCGGCGGCCGCGCGTAAACGACTCCGTCTTCGATTTCGGTCGGCACCCGGTAAAGATATTTGCCGCACGCGGCTGGCGGTCCCGCGATACATTCGCCGCTGTCCGGCTCGTAGTAGGCGTTGTGCGTCTGACACATCAGGTAGCGGCCGTCTTCCGCGAAAAACTGATTGTCCACCCAGTCCATCGCCATCGGCACATGGCGGCATCGATTGACGTAAGCGTGGTACTCACCGCCGAAGTTGATCAGAAAACATTCCTCGTCGGCGCCGCGAATCGGCAACATAAACTTCAGCGACCCACCGGGCGCGAGCGAGTCGGTGCGCGCAACTTTGTAGCGGGAGCGCGCGGGCGCAGCCTTGCGATGCGGCTGGGAGCGGGTCAGAGCGGCGCGGCGTCGTTGTTGATCGGACATGGCGATTGAAGGGCGGATTTCGGGCGCGGAATTCCTGTCAGCTTGCCGGATTTTGTCAAAGCCCATAGCATCTGTAAACGCGGCGCTCTGGGCAGTCCAGAGTTTTTCAGGACCCGGATTTCGTGATGGAAAATCCAAAGATTCGCGCAGTCGAGGCTTTCCCGGTCGAGCAGCAGGATCAGACGCTGATCTGTTTGCGCGATCCGAGCGGACTTGCGCCCGAACCGATCATGCTCGGGATGGGCGCATACTTCATCGTGACGTTATTCGACGGCGTGACGCCGTTGAAAAATATCCAGGCCGCGTTCGCCAAGCGCTTTGGCGAGATGATCCCGCTGGAGAAGCTCGACGAGCTGATCGCGGCGCTGGATCGCGCGTACTACCTGGACTCGCCCGCATTTCATGAGCGCGAACGGCGCCTGCGCGAGGAATTTCTCGCGAGCCCCGACCGTCCAGCAGCGCTGGCGGGCGTATGTTACGAGAGAGACCCCGCGAAGTTGCGTCTCGAGCTTGCGGCGTTCTTCGATCCGCCTGAAGGACCAGGCCGTGTTCCCACGGTCAAGAAGTCAGTGCCGCTCGCGGGCCTGATCGCGCCGCATATCGATCCGCGCCGCGGTGCCGCCGCCTACGCGCATGCGTACTACGAGCTGATGGCGCACGATCCTCCCGAGTTGATCGTGATCCTGGGGACTTCGCACTACGGCGCCGGCCCCGAACTGTTCAGCGCGACGCGCAAGAACTACGCGACGCCGTTCGGTGCGCTCGAGACGGATCGCGCGTTTATCGATCGGCTCGCGGCACGTTACGACGGCGATCTGTTCGCCGACGAGATTCTGCATCGCGGCGAGCATTCGATCGAATTTCAGATGATGTTCCTCGCGTATGCGCTCGGTGCTCGCGGTTACCAGGTCGTGCCGATACTGGTCAGCTCATTCCACGAATTGGTCGCGAGCGGAGTGGTGCCGGCGCGCGATTCCCGGGTCGGATCTTTCATCTCGGCGCTGAAGTCCGAGTTGGACGCCGAAAAACGTCGAGTGCTGATTCTTACGGGCGTAGATTTCGCGCACGTCGGCAGAAAATTCGGCGACACGTTCGCGGCCGATCGCGCGGTGGCGGAACGCGTACAGCGCGAGGATCTTGGCCTTATCGAGAATATCAGGCGCGGCGATCCAGACGGCTTCTTTGCAGACATCATGAAGGATGGCGACGCGCGGAGAATTTGCGGTCTGTCCCCGATGTACATGCAACTCGAGTTGCTGCGCGGCCGCAGCGCGCGCTTGCTCAGGTATGGAATCGCGATGGAACCGCAGAGCGAGTCGGCGGTGTCGTTCGCCAGCCTCGCAATCGACTAGACGCCGCCGTACCAGTCGTAGCCCTGATCTTCCCAGTAGCCGCCAGTGCGCGTCGGCAGAAAATTGACTTCGGTCAGATACTTCACCATCTTGTAGCCGAGCTTGACCGGCGAATAGAGACGCAGCGGCGCACCGTGATCGGGATACAGCGGGCGTCCATTCATGCCGTAGGCGAGAATCGTCTGCGGATGCAGCGAGCTCTCGATATCCCACGACGAATAGTAGCCGTTGTCGAACGATTGAAACTCGACGTAATTCGCGTCGCGACTCGCGCCGACCATCTTCGCGATCTCACGCAGTTGCACTCCCTGCCATTCCGCCACTGCGGACCAACCCTCGACGCAATGATGGCGAATCCGCATTCCCGTCTGCGGCATCTTCTTTAGCTGTTCGAGCGAGAACACCGACGGCCGTGCGACCAGGCCGCCAACCTTGAATGCCCAATTGTCTGGCGCGAACGGCATCGTGTCTGAAATGAAGTAGCTCGGGAAATCGGTCTCGGGTGTCAGCTCGGAGGCAGGCGGTTCGGACGCGAGGCGATTCTCCGAGAACAACAGGCGATCGACGCGCTCGTTCCACCGTTCCATCCCGGCCAGGAATTTCGACGCGACCCGGTTGTCGCATCCGGCCAGCGCGGTGGTGGCAGCCAGACCGAGCAGAAGTTTTCGCCGCGTGATCAAGCTAGCCACGCTGTCCTCCGGTGACCATCGTGACGATCGTGCGAGGATGCAGCGCGACGAGCACCAGGTGCATCGCCGTGAACAGCGCGAGCAAAACCAGACAACTCAAATGCACGACGCGCGCGACGTCGTATCCGCCAAACAGCGCGGTTATCCAGTAAAGTTGGACCGGTTTGTAAATGGCCAATCCCGAGAAGACCACGACGAGCCCGAAAAGAATCGCGGACGTATAGGCCATGCGTTGCAGACCGTTGTAGAAGTCCTCGGCCGGCGGAGTCTTACGAAAGCGCAGGTAGTAAGCGAACATGGCGAGCGCGTTCGAGGTGTCGCGAGTCGGAATGAAAACGCGGCGCCGCCATTCACCGCTCGCGATCATATAGATGAGGTAGATCGCGCCGTTGAGAATCAGGAACCAGGCGATCGCGAAATGCCAATGACGCGCGCCCGCGAGCCATCCGCCGAATCGCAGCCACGACGGCGGCGCGTCGCCCTGGAACGGATACCACTTGTATTGTGCGCCGCGCGGTCCGAGTGCCGGATACGCGGCGAGAATCTGCAGACCGCTGCCGGCCATGATGACGAGCAGCGGAATGTTGATCCAATGTGACAAGCGAATCGCAGCAGGCTGCGCTCGTCGTCCCTTCCATTGATTTTCCGCGAGCGAGGGTCCGGTCGGCTCATTCCAGGGCGGCGAGACTTGAAGCAGCGTGGTGACTCTCGCAGCTTTTCGATCTTTTACAGGATGCGCGTCCATCGTGACTCATTCATTGTTGTGCGAACATCGAAGCGGGCTTAGTGACACATTACGGTTGCCTTGCCGCCCTTCATCAGATGGCCGTCCATCATGATCATTTCGCCGTTTTGCAATTGGAATTCCTTGCCGTCTTTCGATTTGACGATGCCGCCGACGCTGACAGTTGTGCCGTCCGACATCTTGATTTCATGGTCCAACGCGGTCGCGGGCTGACCCGCTTTCATCAGCATAATTTTTCCGTGGTGCATCATCACGCCATCCATGTCGGCGGCGAACGACGCGGTGGCGAGCAGCGATAGGAGAAAGATAGACGCGAGCAGGCACTTGCTCATCCGCCAGGACTTCATCGTCAAACCTGCGAGAGAGTCTTATTGATGCCATACCGGGATTGCGTGTAACAACCCGGAATCCTCGGCGGCCTATCTAGTGAACACTCGCGGCGACGGCGAGGCGCCATCCGAATTGTCGCCGCGACGGAATCTCGTTGCTCACTTGCCGCGCCCCGCTTCTTTAGGACGAAATTATTTTCGGTCGGCCAGAGGAATGAACAGGACCTGTCGCGTCGAGTTTCCAACGCCGCGTGAGATGTGCCCTTTGCCTGTAGTGTCTTCGGCCAGGAGTATCGAGCCGGGTCCGAAGCGGCGAGTCTCGCTGTCGCTGACCTCTATCTCGACTTCACCGCTCAAGTTGACGACGAACTGACGGCGCGGCGCGTTATGCCAATCGATAAAATATTCGTCGCTGCTGGTCTCGCGGAAGACGACTCCCTTGCCCGCGATCAGTCCGACATCGTCGAAGCGTGATCAGCCGGCTTCATCTCCGGGGTGACGTCCTGCAAATGCGACTCGCCGTCGGCGTCAGCGTAGATGCGTGTGTATTTCATTGGAGTTGGCCTCGCTCACTTGAATAGCACGATTCCAGTTCTTGATAGGCGTTCGGTGGTGTAAAATTTCTTCAATGGCAGCGACTCTCAAGCGGTGGGAGAAGGCGTGGAGCCGGCTGACTGCGGCGCGGGAAAAGCTGCAGTCTCTCGAGCCCAGCCATGCAATCGTCCGGCATATCCTTGTCCTGGACAATACAAAACCCGGAGACGTGATAAGCCTCGACTACGGTTTCGGCGAAGTCGCACCGCCGAGCGAGGTTCTCAAGGCGATCGAGGATTTCAACAAGGCGCTCCGGCTGGAGGAGAGTGTGTTTCGACAACTTCCTACGTCCGATGCCGAAGCAGTTTCGGCCAAGCGGAAATTCGAATAGGTCCGATGATCGTAGTCCTCACAATTACTTCCCTCCGAGAGCCCAGGTCCTGATCAGATGGTGTGCGATCGCAATCGGCGGCGGCACCCGTAATCCGTCCACCTGCTTTCCCTCGATCAGCTCGCGCGCGACCTTGCGCTCGATCCAGCGGACCTCGGCGAGTTCGTTTTCGTCGGCCTTCACGTGGCGGGTTTCAGCCTTCGCGAAACATCCGATCATCAGTGACGAAGGAAACGGCCACGGCTGCGTGGCGTAGTAAGTGACCTCGCCCACTTTTACGGAAGCCTCCTCCATCAGTTCACGTCGCACCGCTTCCTCGATCGTTTCGCCGGGTTCGACAAAGCCTGCCAGCGCGGAGAACATTCCCGCCGGAAACTGCTTGCCGCGTCCCACCAGGCACGCCTCGCCCTCGGTCGCGAGCATGATGACCACAGGATCGACGCGCGGAAAATGTTCGGCTTTGCATTTGTCGCATAGCCGACGGTAACCGGCGTCCATCAGTTTCGTCGGCGCGCCGCATCGCGGGCAGAAGCCGTGGCGCTGATGCCAATCGATAAGCGCCTTCGCCTGCGCGATGAGTGCGGCGTCCTTGATCGAGACCATCTGGGCCGCCACTCGAGCGTCACGGAAATATCCGAGTCCCGCCAGCGGCCCAACGTTCGCAGGATCCGCAGCTTCCGACACGTCAAGCGCAAAGACCGCGATGTCTCCATCGAGACCCATGAAGATGCACGGCGCTTCCGCACTCGCGAGTGAATCCGCGATTCCCGGCTGCAACAGACCAAGCTTGATCGGAGGGTCCAAATTCTCCGGCCCAAGCAGAAACGGCTCCAGGCGCCACATCGGGAGCACGAGAGAAGACGGATCGCGACGTTTGGACTCTATCCAATTTAAATTGGTGCGCTTTTCGCTCGCGCGATTTAGAGGATTGCCGGCAAAGGGAATCATTCAGCCACCCCGGGCAAGGCCTCGTGCAACGAAGCCTGCGCATGTGTCTCTCGCCAGACTAACTAGCTGAATTATTTGGTGGACGCACCTGGACTCGAACCAGGGACCTCTTGCATCTTGCGTAGTGCTAGGTCCTATGTCGCCGGATTGGTTGAGCTATTTGATCCGCTCGGAGACTTTGCGCGCCAGCGCGACCGCCGATCGGGAGTGGTTGAGGTCTTCCTGCACCATTACCGTGAAATAAGCCTTCCCCTTCATCACACCCACCTGGGCGCATTGTTCCCCACAACTATTGTTCTCGTACGCCTTGTCACCCAAACCGCTCAGTGCGGTGTAAGGCATACCGTATTGTTGTCCCATGCTGACGCTTTGATCGAAGTCGGCGCGTCCGCCGTGGACTGTGAGAGTCACTGTCGGATGTTCACCCTGAAACCCTGGGCTTTCGCTCGTGTACATGCACTCGTACGAGACGCCCGTGTCCTGTCCCTTCACCGGTGTACCCAACACCGCGGTAACATCGTCGGCGGTGAGCAGGGCGCACGGGTTGGCCGCTTGCGCGCGCGTGCGGAACCCGACCACCATAATGACTACGATGGCCGCCAGTTGCGATTTTCTTCGGAGCATGGAAGTCCTCCGTCGATCGGATTTCCCAGGTTATCGTTTTGGCCGCAATCGACTGCGCTCAGATCTCTAGTCTTATTTGGCTTTGATCTTGTCTGCCGCCTTGCGCGCGAAAGCGACCGCCCACGCGCAGAGATTGGGGTTGGCTCTGTAACTTTGCAGCCTGATCTCGAAATAAGTGCCGCCTTGGATCACCAGCGCATTTGCGCCCGCCGACACCACGTTCAAGTATGCTGCGTCACCGACACCGCTCAGGCTTCGGGTGTCTCGCGCAGGCACAATCTTATCGAATTGGGCGCGTCCGCCCGCGTGCACGATTGTTATCTCGATGTCGTATCCCTGCTTTCCCTGCGCGTTGTACTGGCATTGGTTGATTAACTCCGCGCCCGCAAGGGGCCGCATCGGCCCGCTCCCTTGTTGCGTCCACGGCTCGCCCGACATCGCCGCAAGTTCGTCCGCCGTGAGCAGGGCGCAGGCATTCCAGCCATCTATTTTGCACGGCGGATGCCCATAGTAACCGCAGGGGCCATTGGTCGCCTCGCTGCCGTCGTTGGCCGCGATCAATTGACTGGGTTCGACGGCGCCGGCGCGTGAGCGGCCTGCTGCCATTGCGACAATCGCCACCGTCACGATCCCTATCGTTCGCGCAGCAATCATCGTGGAATTACCTACTTTGAGGGCAGGTAAAAGTCGAGCGCTAAAGAATGTGTGCTGAGCTTCGCAGTTCATTCTCCACGGCTTACCGGATGCGGTGTCATCGAGAGCGGAGAGTCCCGCTTCCCTGAGGCGGACGCTGACACGTACATTGTTCCACGGCATTCAGAGAGAATAATTGGTGGACGCACCTGGACTCGAACCAGGGACCTCTTGCATGTGAGGCAAGCGCTCTAACCGGGCTGAGCTATGCGTCCATCGGGGTAAAGCATTATCGCTTCCCGTCTGCGCGGCGGCAAGTCCCGCGTCCGCGGTTCATCCATCCAGGTTTTTTCGCGCCACTCGGATTTCAAATTGCGAAGTTGTCTTTCCCTGAAAATTTAGGCAATTTCACTCGCTATCGAGTGCCGCGAGAGCGTGCGTAAAACTCTCGCGAGACCGGAGGCTTTGGAGATGGTACGGAAATCGATCGGCGCGCTTTCGCGCAATTCTCTCGTCCTGACTGGAGCGATATGCCTGGGGTTCGCGTCACCTGTGGCCGCGGCCGTTCCCGGCGTGGCTAAGTTCGACGGCGCCGACACCGCGTGGCTGCTGCTCTGCTCTGCGCTGGTTCTGATGATGACGATTCCCGGACTGGCGCTCTTTTACGGCGGGATGGTGCGGCGCAAAAACGTGCTCTCGACTTTGATGCAGAGCTTTATCCTGGTTGCGATCGTGTCGATCCAGTGGGTGCTGTTCGGCTACAGCCTCGCCTTCGCGCCCGGCAGCGCTTTCGTCGGTGCACTTTCATGGGCGGGACTGAACGGCGTGAGTGCGGCACAGCCGTATGCCGCGTATTCGGCGACGGTGCCGCATCAGGCGTACATGATTTACCAATGCATGTTCGCAGTGATCACGCCTGCGCTCATCACCGGCGCAATCGCTGAGCGAATGTCATTCAGAGGATTCATGGTTTTCAGCATCATGTGGGTCACGCTGATTTACGATCCGTTGGCGCACTGGGTGTGGGGCGTCGGCGGATGGATTCACGATATGGGTGCGCTCGATTTTGCCGGCGGCACTGTAGTTCATATCTCGTCGGGCCTCGCCGCACTCGCCGCCGCGCTGATGGTCGGGCCGCGCCGCAACTACGGGCACGAGCCGATGCCGCCGCATAACCTGACGATGACCCTCACCGGCGCGGCATTGTTGTGGGTCGGATGGTTCGGGTTCAACGCGGGAAGTTCGCTCGCTGCCAACGGCCTGGCGGTGTCCGCATTCGTCGCGACTCATCTCGGGGCCGCGGCAGCAACGCTGACCTGGGTGGCGGCCGAATGGTGGATCGGCGGCAAGCCGACTGTGCTGGGCGCGGCGAGTGGCGCAGTGGCCGGGCTGGTCGCGATAACACCGGCGTCAGGCTACGTCGGCCCCGCCCCCGCAATAGTCATCGGCGGTGTCGCCGGCGCGCTCTGCTACAGTGCGTGTCGATTGAAGTCGCGATTCGGCTACGACGACGCGCTCGACGTCGTCGGAGTGCACGCTGTCGGCGGAATATGGGGTGCGCTCGCGACTGGGTTGTTTGCCAGCGTGCTGGTCAATGCCGCCGGCGCCAACGGTCTATTCTTTGGAAATCCGCGCCAGCTATTCGTGCAGGCGACGGCCGTCGTCGCGACCATGGCGTTTTCATTTATCGGCAGCTCGATTCTGCTGAAGGTAACCGACGCGCTGGTCGGCCTTCGCGTGGAGGGCGAATCGGAGCAGGTGGGACTCGATCTCAGCGAGCACGAAGAGGCGGCCTACGCATTCGAAGCGTAGTCGATAGAGAGCCACAACGACAGTTTGTCCCGATTCCGCGAAAGATCTGTACTATCGACTCGGCGTGATCTCTTTGCAGGCTCCTGCCTTGCGCGAGCGTCCAGACGACATCCTGCCCCTGGCGACGCGAAGGCTCCACGGCGCGACTGTCCGCAATCAACGCCCGGGTCTGCGTGCCGCGAACAAGCTGGCATCAGCCTCACGACGCTTTGGCGCTGGCGCAAACGCTACGGACTTGAACTGACGCCCAATCTCCCCAGAAGTTAGCGAACCGTAATCCCGACGTCGTTCGGAGCACTTCCATCCGGATCGCGAGGTTTGCGTCCGTGTGACTTCGGCGATATTGGTGTCGTAGAAAATCCGCATCGGAGTGCATCATCATGGGACGACTACGCCAGGTGAGTAAGGCCGAGGCCTCGCCGGAAATCCGGGAACTCTACCAGCAATTTTTCGGCGACCGCGATCCTGTCGCCGAGCCGGGAACTGCCACCGGCACTCCCGGTGATTATTGGACGACGTTTGCGCTGGTGCCCGACCTGCTCTTCCAGGCGCGCAACTCGCTGATGGCTTTGATGCAACCGGGACGGAAGCTGCTCCCGAAACTGCGCGAGCTGGCAATCATTCGCACTGGAATCGTCGGCGAGTCGCGGTTCGAGTACTCACAGCATCTCAAGGTCGCGCGAATGGTTGGCGTTTCCGATGACAAGCTGGCGGCGATAAAAGGCTGGGCCACCAGCGACAAGTTTACCGACGTCGAGCGCGCCGTGATTCAGGCGACGGACGAGCTGGTCGGACGCAACCTGGTCGAAGATGAAACGTTCGCCGCACTGAAAAGTCATCTGCCCGACGAACAGATCATGGAGCTGTTCTACGTCATCGGGTTGTGGCGGATGCATGGAATGATCGTGCGCGCGCTGCATCTCGAGTACGATTCGGATACGACGACGCGGATGAAGGAAGTGCCTGCGCCGCCGGCCAAAAAGTAAGGTGCGGAAGACGTCGCGATGAAGCTGTACGACGAACTCGCCGATTGGTGGCACCTACTTTCGCCACCGGCGGATTATGCGGAGGAGGCCGCGTTCTTTGCAAAGGTTCTGACCGACTCGTGCAAACCCGCGCCGCGCACAGTGCTCGAGCTTGGATCGGGCGGCGGCAATAACGCGTTTCATCTCAAATCGAATTTCGACATGACGCTGGTCGATATCGCGCCTGCGATGATTGCCGTCAGCCGCGCGCTCAATCCCGAGTGCGAGCACCATGTTGGCGACATGCGCACAGTGAACCTAGGGCGCACCTTCGATGCGGTTTTTATCCATGACGCGATCATGTACATGACGACCGAGGCTGACCTGGCCGCAGCGATTCGCACCGCGTATCGGCACTGTTGCGCAGGTGGCGTAGCGCTATTCGTTCCGGACTACGTGCGGGAAAGTTTCGTCGGCGAAACCAGCCACGAGGGTCACGACGGCGACGGTCGCGGCATCCGCTACATGGATTGGACGGTAGATCCGGATCCGACCGACACGACATTCCGGACCGACTACGCGATCATGCTGCGCGAACGCAACGGCGACACGCGCGTCGTGCACGACTGCCATATCGAGGGTCTGTTTTCGCGCGCCGACTGGATGCGCCTGTTGCGCGAAGCGGGATTCGAGCCGAGCAAATTGAACGACAAATGGGATCGCGAGATCTTCGTCGCCAAACGTCCGCAGTAGCGAGCGCATCTGTCTCCTCTCCCTGTTAGGGAGAGGATGAAGGTGAAGATCTTTGTACAGTGCGCTGTTCGCGCGCGATTCAGGACTCCGCCGGGGAGTTTTGGCTTAGGTCAGCCCGCCGACATCAACCGGATTACTTCGGCGCGGCCCCATTCCACTTCGGCGCGATGACGATTTGCCATCGCCGTCAGGTAGTCGTGTATCGGGCCGCTCTCGGGTGCCAGTGCGAGCGCGACTTCGGTTTTGCGCGCGGCCCATTCCTGACCGCGTGACAGCAAGTTCAGGCGATCGCGAATCGAATCGAGCGCAGCGACCTTGCGGGCAAACGGGCCGACGCCTTTGGACGGAACGCCGCCGTTGTCGCGAATCAGCGCCTCGAGTTCGTCGGCGTTGCGCTGTTCCATCGCGCGTGAGCCCGACAGAAACTTCTTCAACTCGTCTTGTTTGACGTCGGCGATCAACGCCTCGAGCGCGATCACTCCGGCGCGCTCGGATTCGAGCAGAAGGTTGAGAGCGTTTTCGAGCGCCGCGTCCATATCGCGAACTTAGTAGCGGTGTTTCAGCAGTGCAAGGCGGGCCTGCCGACTCGGCGCGCTGAACTACTTGTACAGCATCCGAAGCGAGGTAATCAGCAGGAAAACGCCGAAGATGCGCCGGAGCGTCGACGCCGGCATTTTCACGGCGTACACCGCGCCGATGTAAGCGCCGATCAGCAAACCTATACCGAGCAGCAGCGCGTACGTGACATTGAGATGGCCGTGCCTGTAGTACTCGTACGCACCCAGGATTCCGACGGGCGGCAAGAGCGCTCCCAGAGAAGTGCCGACCGCGAGATGCTGATCGAAGTCGAGCAGCAGCACGAGCACCGGAACTATCAGTACGCCTCCGCCGACGCCGACGAATCCGCCGAGGATGCCGGCGGCAAGTCCGAGTGCGAGAACGATCAAGATTTGGCCCATTGTCGATTTGTCTCCAGCGCTCACAATTTCGCGAGCGTATCAGAATGCAGGAGGCGGATTGAAGATGGAGCAGCGCGCGCCGGCTAGTCGATCGCTTGGCGTTCGGGCTCGTCGTCGTACTGCGGTTCGACCAGCTTCAGTCGCGTGGGAGGCTTGCGGAAACTTCGGAACCAATTCTCCATATCGTCAAACAGCGAGAACGCGACCGGCGTTATCAGTAGCGTGATCAAAAGACACAGCGTCTGACCGCCGATCACGACCAACGCGATCGCCCGAATCGAGCTGTCACCTGCGCCCTGCCCAATCGCGACGGGAATCATGCCTGCGACCAGCGCCGCCGTAGTCATCAGGATCGGCCGCAGCCGATCGCGGTTCGCGGTCAGAATTGCCTGGTGTCGCGGCATTCCCGTGCGGAGCAGGTTGAGCGTCTGATCGAGTTGGAGAATCGAATTCTTTTTCACGATGCCGAACAAAAGCAAAATGCCGAGCGTCGAGAACAGCATCAGGTGCTCGCGGAAGAAGAATAGCGAGATCAGTGCGAACGGAACGGCCAGCGGCAGCGACAACATGATCGTAATCGGATGGATGAAGCTCTCGAACTGCGCAGCCAGCACCATGTACATGAAGATGATCGAAAGCAGGAACGCGACCACGAAGCCGGTAACCATCTCGCCGTAAATCTTGCTCTGACCGCCGAACGCCGTGATATAGCCGGCCGGCAGATGAATCTGGTGAACCTCGCGCGTGACGGCGTCCATCACTTTGTTCATCGCGAAGCCGGGTGCGAGGTTAAAGACGATCGCGATGTTTCGCTGGCGATCCTGCCGGTCGATCTGCACCGGACCGGTCCCATGCGTAAGCGTCGCCACGTTGTCGAGGCGCACCTGTCCGACCTTGGTTGAAGGAATAGTCAGCCCCGCGACGACGACCGGGTTGTTGCGATCCTTGTCGGCCAACTGCAGGCGCACGTCGTAGGTGTCCTGGCATTCGCGAAAACGCGTGACCACGTCACCCTGCACCATCGTGCGCATGGTCTGCGCGATATCGTCCACCGACACGCCCAGGTCCGCCGACTTGGTGCGATCGATATTGACCTGGAGCTCCGGCAGTCCGCCCTCGTAACTGGAATCGAGATCGACGATGCCCGGAATTTTTCTGAGCCGCGTCATCAGGCTGTCGGCGTAGGTCCGCAGCGTGTCGAGGTCGGGTCCGCGCATGTCATATTCGACCGCGACTTCGCGGTAGCCGCCCTGCTCCCACGGCTTGATCGGATCGACACTCACGCGCAGCGCCGGGAACACGTCCATCAGCTTGCGCGCGTCGGCCATCACCAGTTCCTGGCTGCGGCGGCGCTGATCGAGCGGAAACAGCTTCGCGTCAACCTGCGCGACGGTCACGCGGTCGTCGCCGTTGGTGTCGCCGACGGTGGTGAACAGGTCGCGAATCTCGGGAATGGTACGCAGCCGATCCTCGATCTGCGCGACAATCTGATCGGTATGTGCAAGCGAGTATCCGGGTGGCGTGCGGATGTTAACCGCAAACTCGCTCGAGTCGTCGTCGGGCATGAAAGTCGCTCCCACCAGTTTGCCCAGGTAGGGAATCGAGACGACCAGCAGGATCGACACGACCACCAGCACCCATCGATGCTCGAGCGACCAGCGCAGCGCGAGGTCGTAGTAGTCCTCGATCCAGCGGAAAACTTTCCACTCCTTGGAACTGTTATGCTTCGCGCCACCGGCGCCCTTGGGTTTCAGGTAGCGCGAACACAGCATCGGGGTGAGCGTGAAGGAGACCAGCAGCGAAACCATGATCGCGAACGCCATCGTCAGGCCGAACGAATTCAGGAACCGGCCCATCACGCCGTGGATAAACGCGACCGGCACGAAGATGACCGCGAGCGAGAGCGTAGTCGCGCTGACGGCCAGTCCGACCTCGGCGGTGGCCGCTTTCGCCGCGGACATCGGGTCCATGTTCTTTTCTTCTATGAACCTGAAAATATTTTCGAGCACGACGATGGCGTCGTCGATAACTATTCCGACGGCGAGCGTCAGCGCCAGCAGGGTCATGCGGTTGAGCGTAAAACCCATCCACAGGATCAGCGAGTAAGTCGAGATGATCGAAACGGGAATCGCGACTGCAGCGATCAACGTCGAGCGAATCGAGCCGAGAAAGAAGAACACCACGATCGCGGCGCACAGCCCGCCGAGCCAGAGATGCTCCTGCACGGTCTGCACGGCCTCGCGGATGAAGTGCGACGCGTCGCGCGTGAAGATCACCTCGACGCCCGGCGGCAGCGTGCCTTTGATCCTCTCGTAGCGCTCTTTGACGCGATCGACGACTGCGATCGTGTTCTCGCCCGACTGCTTGCGCACCACCAGCGACACCGCATTCTTGTTGTCCCAGCGCGACAGCGAGCGCGGTTCCTTGACGGCATCTTCGACCGAAGCGACGTCGCCGACCGTGACCGGCCGCCCGTCGACCTCGCTGACAATGATCTTGGCGAAGTCGGGAACCTCGGTGATTCGTCCGAGCGTGCGCAGCATCTCCTCTGACATCCCCTGCTTCATGCGGCCGCCGGGGTACTCGACGTTTTGCCGCGAGAGGGCCGCGCCAACCTGCTGAATTGTCACACCGGTCGCGTGCAGCTTGTCTGCGTCGACGGCGACGTGAATTTCGCGCTCGCGTCCGCCGACGAGGTCGATCGAGCCAACGCCGTCAACCGATTCAAGCGGTTCCTTCAAGCGCCGGCGCGCAAGCTCGGTAAGTTCTTTGAGACTCTGGTAGCCGGTGAGGGTGATCGTCACAACCGGCACGGCGTCGAGGTCGAACTTCTGGACCTGCGGCGGCTTGGTCCCGTCAGGCAGCTGATCGAGCACCGTCGAAATCTTGTCGCGCACGTCCTGCACGGCGGCGTCGAGGTCGCGCTCGAGCTTGAACTGTATGATGACCCGCGAAACACCTTCGAGCGTGGTCGAACGCATCTCGTCGATCCCGCTGACGGTGTTGACCGCTTCCTCGATCGGCTTGGTGACACGCGCCTCGGTTTCTTCGGGAGCGGCTCCGGGCAGGAACGTCGTGACCATCACCGTCGGCACATCGACCCTTGGGAAAAGATCGACGCCCAGGCGCTGGTAAGAGAACCAGCCGAGCACGACCAGCACGCCCACGAACATCGTGGCGAAGACCGGGCGGCGCACGCACAGGTCGGCGAGAATCACGATTGCTCCTTGGCGATCACCGCGGTGCCGTCGGCCAGGCGATCGACGTCGCTGACGGCGACGTGCTCACCCTCCTTCAGTCCGCCGGTGATTTCGGTCCGATCGCCAACGACGCTGCCGGTCGTTACCTCGCGAGCACGCACCACTCCTTGCTCGACGACGAAGACTCGCGCGACGCCCGCGTAACGCAGCACCGCGGCACTCGGTACGAACAGCGCCCGGTCGCGGCCGAGGTCCATCGTCACGTGGGCGAAAAATCCGGGCTTGAGAGCGCCGTCGGGATTGGCGACTTCGGCCTCGATCAGCAGCGTGCGGCTGCTTTCGTCGAGCGCCGGCGCGATGCGCGTGATCTTCCCTGTGTACGACGCGCCGGGATTCGCGTCGATAGCGAGCTTCACCGGCATTCCGACGCGCGCCAGCGGCACAAACCGCTCCGGCATCGGACATCGCAGCTTGATCGGGTCAGTCGCGATCAGTTCGTAGATTTCCTTGCCGGGCGACACGTACTCGCCGAGCGAGACCATCCTCTTTTGCACGGAGCCGCTGAACGGCGCCCGGATATCGGTGTCGCCGAGTTTCTTGCGCGCCATTGCGAGCGCTTCTTGCGCCGATTCCGTATCGGCCTGATCGACGCGCAACTGCGACGCAAATTGATCGAACTGCTCGGCCGAGATTGTCCCTTCCTGCTTGAGCGCCTTGGCGCGATTGAAGCGCGCGGTCGAATTGGCCAGCTTGGCGCGTTCCTGATCGAGGGCAGCCTGCGCGGTCTCGACCCGCAGCTCGTATTCGCGCGGATTGATTTTCAGCATCACCTGGCCGGCCGTGACCTTGTCGCCGAAGTCGGCAACCACCTGCGCGACCCTGCCCTCGACCTCCGACGACATCACCGCGTGCTCGCGCGGAAACAGCGCGCCCTGCACCTCGGCCGTGCGATCGAGACTCTGCTGATGCGCCGAGGCCATGGCGATTGCGATCGGCGCCGGCCCACTCTTGTTATCCTTCTCAACTTCGGCGGCCGCCGGCTGATGGCATCCCGGGATCGTCAACGCGCTCAGCGCTGCGGCCAGCGCGGCGAAAGCCGAAACTCTGGAAGACTTCAGCGTCATTGGATCGCCGCAATCCCCTTGAGAAAAAGCTCGACGACTGCCTCGGCATCGGATTCGAGCGGACTCGAGGTCAGCTTGAGCAGCCGCCGCCGCAGTGACCCGGTTAGCATCTCGCCGAGCATGAACGCCGCGAATTGCGGATCGATCCGGCGAATCGCGCCGCGATCGATCGCGTCCTGCAGCACCGACGCCACGAAGTCGAGATGGCCTGCATAAACCCGCATGTATTCGCGGCCGGCCTCGGACTCCAGCTCGATATCGAGTGAATTGCCGATGATAAGGGTCTTCAGAAAATCCTGGTTCGACGCCTGAATTCGCAACTGCGCCAGGATGAGCTTGCGGATTCGTTCCAGCGGCGGCATCGAAGGGTCGTCCGACGCGATCGTCTCGGCTACCATTTCGCGCAAACCTTCGAGCACCGCGGCATGGACCAGGTCATCCTTGGTATCGAAATAAAGATAGATAGTGCCTTTGGCGACCTTCGCTTCCTCGGCCACGCGGTCGACGGTCGTGCCCTGCATACCGTATCGACCCATCACGCGGCGTGCGGCTTCCAGGATCTCCCGGACCCGATATTCCTTGATTACCTCTTCCTTGGTCATAGCGAAACTGGACAGTCAGTCAAATGAACGTACAGTCAGTCTAGGCAAATCGCCAGAATTGAAGCAAGGGCAATACCGCACTGGAAATGCAAGCTTATTGCGGCTGTCGAGCCAATAGTGACGGTTCAGGTCGCCGGCTTTTCGAGCTCATCGCCCAGAATTTCGGCCAGTCGCTCGGCTGGGAGGCGCCGCAAATCCGGAATTGCGAAGCCCGACGCCGCCGCATGACCACCACCGCCATAGTGTTGCGCAAGCAGCGACAAGTCGACGTCGCAGTCGGCGCTGCGCCGGAGGCTGACGCCCTGGCTTCGCAGATCGAACAGCGCCACAACCGTGCGAGTCTGTCCCTTGTAGAGTTCCGCCGCCACTTCGCTGCTGTAGCCGAAGCAGCACGCGGTCCGCACCGTGATTCCGTTGTCGAGCTTGCGATCGACCATCGTCGCGTGCGCCAGTTCGAGGCTGCGGCGCATCGCATCCTGACCCGACTCGAAGGCGGTGCGCAGCTTGCGGCTCATCCGCGGCTCGCGCAGTTTCAGGATTTCGCGATACGACGAGCTGCCGCCGAGCGTCTGCACGGCCAGCGCCCAGTTGGAAGACTCGGGAATCTTGTGGACCCAGCGGTCGTGATCGTCGGCGATCATCACGAACGGCTGGAAAGCGTCGAACTCGGTGCGCTGACGCTCGGGAATATCGCGATCGCGCCCGAGGCGTTTGAGAAAATTGAACGTCAGGCGCGCCGCCGAGTATTGTTCGCTGAGAACTTTCGCGGCGAAGGGAACCTTGAACTCGGGTCCATCGGCGCGAGAAACTGCGGTGCGATGATGATCGATCCAGTAAATTTGCGCGCCGCGCTCGCTCAACTCTGTCAGATGCGCGGCGGTCGCGGGTGAATTCCAGGACAAATCGGTGATCCAGATTTCATTTTCGCTGCCGCTGTCGTCCGGCTTGAGCGTGAGATTCTGGAGTGTGTGGTCGGCCTCGTTGTTGCCGGCAAGCGTCGTGAGGACTCTATGTCCATCGTAAAAGCGCGCCACCGCCGCCGCCGCCATCACGCCGTCGAGGCATGACGGGCCGTGGCTGACGACCTGAATCGTGCGGGAAGTTCTTCCGGGCATAAGAGACCGATTGTAGAGCATTCGGTGGTTGCGAGCGAAACAGACCAACAGACGCCGCGCCGCGGCTCCTCGATATACGCGCAGATACCGAACGAATTGAGCGCGCTCAGATTCGTGCTGGCTGCGGTATGGATCAACCTTGCTCTGCGCGGCCACCAAGGCCGGCTGGCGTTTGCGATAGTCGCAATACTCGCCGCGGGAAGCGATTTCATCGACGGGCGAATCGCGCGGCGACTTGGTGTCGCGAGTGGGAGAGGGCGATGGCTCGACGCAATCGCCGACGTAACGTTCGTACTGGCGGTGATTTTCTGCGAAGCGGCGGCCGGCGCGATACCGTTTTACATACCGATCCTAATCGCGCTTTCGTTCAGCCAGTACGTGATCGATTCTGTCGTTATCGGACAGCGCGCTGCTGGGCCGGTGAGAAGCCGGCTGGGGCATTGGGGCGGGATCATCAACTATGCTCTCGTGATCACGCTCGCGATCGCGCCGCCACCGGCACTTCCCGGCGCGATCGTGCGCGACCTCGCGCCGATGCTCGCATTGTTCTATATCGCGGCGATCTCGGAGCGCGCGTGGCTCCTCTACCGCTCGCGGTAATGCGATCGCGCTAAATCAACGTCAACGGGACCGACGGACGCGGGGCCACCGATGCGACCAGCAGAATCTCCGCGCCGCGTTTGCCGTCGGCAGCCAGGCGATGCGGCGTGCGAGCGTCGAAATGGACCGCGTCGCCAACTTCCAGCAGATGCTCTTCGCTCTCAAACACGAGCTTTACGCGCCCCGACAGCACGTAAAGCCATTCCTCACCGTCGTGTTGGTTGAATTTTTCGTAGTGGCGGTTCGGCGGAATCGCGATCGCAATCGCCTGCAGATTGGTCAGCATGCCGCCGCCGGAAATCGGCCGATAGCTAAGCCCGTTTGCAGTCCTGGGTACCGCGCTTCCGGCGCGGATCACGCTGCATCGCGACGACTGTTCGTCGCCCGCATCGAGCAGCGTGCGAATCGGGATGTTGTACACCTGTCCGAGCGTGATCAACGCGGCGAGCGAGGGCTGGCGCGTCCCTCCTTCGAGCCGGGAAAGATACGGCTCTGACAGTTTGGTCCGTTTGCTTAGCTGCTCGAGCGTCCATCCGTGCTGGCTGCGCAACGATTTGAGTCGCGTGCCAAGCGTCGCGAGAATCTGTTCGAGCGGCGGGTCGACTCCAGCGGCCATGGCAACGTCGATTAACACCAATCCTGCCTGCAGGGCAACCCGTGCTCAGCTCTCCTCTCGTCATTCGATCGTCACCGGGTCATCGCGTCGAATGACGCCGCCATGTGCGACCGTCACATAGACACCGACCTTCGCCCGATTGGCCTGTACTGCGGTCCGAAGAATGCCGAGGTCTTTGGGAAGATCGCCTTGCGCGAGCGTGGTCATCACACAGCGGCCGGTCGGCCGAAGTATGTGCAAGCGAACTTGCTCTCCAATCACGATCGTTCGTCCGATCCACGAGTCTTCGACAAAGCCCGACTGGGTGGGAGCGGGAGCCACCACCAGGTTCGGCCGAAAGCGAAGGGGATCGAAGCTTCCCTCAGGATAAAGGCTATGGAGCTTGGCTAAGGTTGCAGTCGTCAGGAGATGAATCACCTCGCCGTCGAAAAAACCGTTGGGCGGCATCTCCTCTTCGGTGACCGCCTCTCGATGCGCCAGGTTTTCCACGTCGGGCCAGTACTGCTCGAGTTGGGCTCGCTCCGGCACTTGCGATAGTAGCGACACCTCCCTGTCGAGCGCGTAGGACAGGACCCGATCCACGTCGCCCTGTTCGCTGCTCACTCGCGTCCCGTTGGGCAGCGTGATGATCACGGGAGGTATTCGTTCGCGTATGTCGGGAAGATCCATCAACTCAGCTTTGAACCTGAAGAGGGTCGGCCAGCGGCGAGGGTTCTTCGAGCTGACGACTCTCCCGGTCTCTCGATCCATCAGCGCGTACGCACGGTCGCCGAGCAGTCCGCGTTCGGTTACGAGTGTCGCCTCGACCTCCTCGCCAAGCATCGACTTCACCGGGTATCGCCACATCGACAGCACTGATCCTATCGACTCATAATTTTTTTCTGGTGACACCGGTTCGACCTTTCTCGAGTACCGCCGAGGATTTCCTCACATCGCCTGCCGCTGCGGAGCCATCGTGCTGACCTCGGCCTCGATTGGCTGGCCGTGATCGCTGTACACGCGGCGCCTTACTTCGGCCGAGTACCCAGGTGTCCGCCGGTGGACCGAGAAGATCCAGGCGATTCCGATGATCAGATAGGCCCCGAAGATATACGGAAAAACATTTACTGGCCACGACGGCACCGGGTACACGCTGCCGACCGCCGGAACCAGTAGCAGTGCGACCGATGCGCCTGACAGCGCTATGTCGCGGCCGCGAAGGATTCCAGCCTTGCTCAGATAGGCCGGTGCTGCCAGCGAAATCAGGAAGTATGCGCCAAGGAAGCCGAACGCTCCGAAAGTACCGGCGTCGTTGAAGACGTCGAGGATTTGCATTCCGAACGCCAGCAACATCACAGATGGCACCAGGAAAATCAGTGTCGCCATAACCGTGACTGCGACGTGCGGAGTTTCGTTGGTCTCGTGCGCGTTGCCGATCGCCGACGGGAATATGCCGTGACGGGCCATCGGGTAGAAGATTCGCGCGCCGGAGTTCAAGCACGACAGAGCAAGCGAGAAGAAGCTGACCATCGCGCCAATCGATACCGGCGCCTTCAGCCATGGCATGCTCACCAACTCGGCCAGCACGTTGAGCGGAGCGTCGACCTTGTCGAGCGTCGTTTTGTAGCCGGCGAATCCCAGCACCTCGGTGTAAGCCACGATGACGAAGAACAGGCCCGTCAACAGCAAGCTGACGATCACCGCGCGCGGGATCGTCTTGAGCGGATTTTTGGCTTCCTCGCCAAAGGCCGTCGCGCACTCGAATCCGACCAAACTGAAAATTGCGGTAACCACGCCCAACGATATGCCGGAGAACGACGCGCCGCTGAGAGTGAGCTGTGCGGTGTCGATTTTGAAGCTGTGATGGAAGAGCACGACCCAGCACAGCATCAGGATCAGTAGGACCGACGCGCCCTCGAGCACCAGCATCAGGATGCTCGAAAGCTGGATGTCTTTGTACGCCAGAACCCAGATGACTGCGGCGCAAATCGCAAACAGCAACAGGTTCGGAACTTGAAATCCCATCATGCCGCATAGCGTGTTGGCGAAGATTGTAAAGCCGGTCATCCCTGCGGTTCCGATAAACAGGTACGCCCACACCAGGCACCATCCGGAGATACCGCCGGCTGTGGTGCCAAGACCCAACACGGTGTAGGCGTACATCGATCCCGCCGAAGTCGATCGTCGCGCGAACTGATTGAGGTTCAACGCGACGAACAGCAGCATCACGGTGCCGAACAGGTAGGCGAGCCAGCTCGCATTACCGGCGCTGCTGTACATCAGTGGGATGATTAGCGCCGCGGTCATAGTGGGCGAGATCAGAGCGATCGCCACCGACGTGACTTCTGTGAAGTTAAGACATCCTTTCCTGAGAGATCCGGTAGCTTCGTTGTCCATAAACTGAGTTCCCTCCGCAAGTTACCTGTGGGGCAACAATGCAAGGAGGGTGCCTGCTGGGCAACTAAGCTACCTGTGTGGCAAACGACTTTAGAGACAGTGATTTGGGTTGTCGGCTGACAGCGAGATAGTCAGTTGCCATCCATAAAAGCAGCAGTTGCGCCGCGGACAAAGGACTGGCCCGGCGTTTCTTACCAACTGGCCGCCGACGCGAAACGGGCTTCGCGCTGCGGCGGGCGCCGGAGTAGAATCCCGCCGTCCACGTCTCGACCGATGCTATCGAAGGGGAGGCCTCGATGGCGATTCCGTCCGATACCTTGGCGGCAAATCCTACGCGCGAGCTGGCGGCGATCATGTTCAGCGATATCGTCGGCTACACCGCGATCATGGGCCGCGATGAACCGATGGCGATGCGCGCGCTGGCGGCGCATCGTGAGTTGTTGCGCGGCATCCTGCCGCGTTTCAACGGCCGGCTGGTCGGCGAGATCGGCGATGGCACCCTTTCGAGCTTCCACAGCGCCGTCGATGCGGTCAACTGCGCGCGCGAAATCCAGGCCTCACTCGCCGACGGTGAACTGAGAATCCGGATCGGTATTCACGTCGGCGACGTCGTGTTCACCGATAAGACCGTGCTGGGTGACGGCGTGAACGTCGCCTCGCGGATTCACGAGCTGGCGCCTCCGGGCGGCTGCTGTATCTCTGAGCGTGTGTACGAGGAGATCAGGAACAAGCCCGAGTTCCACGTGCAGGATCTCGGCGAGAAGCACCTCAAGAATGTGGCGCGGCCGATTCGCGCCTATGCGCTGACGGCTGACGCCTCCGGCCAGCCTCCGTCGGAGGCGGGATTAGTCGCAGGCGCCGCGAAATCGATCGCGACGTATCGCAAGCTGGTGGTCGGCGTCGGTGCGCTGCTGATCATCTGCATCTCGATGTGGAAGTGGATAGGTCTGGGTTCCAGCTGGAGGCCTGGCGCGGGCGCGCCTGGTATGCGATCCATCGCGGTGCTTCCGCTTGAGAATCTCTCCGGCGATCCGGCGCAGGAGTATTTCGCCGACGGCATGACCGATGAGTTGATTACCGATCTTGCAAAAATCAGCGGGCTCAGAGTGATCTCGCGGACCTCTGTGATGAAATTCAAGGGGGAGCATCGCGAGCCTCTGCCCGAAATCGCAAAGGCGCTCCACGTGAACACTATCGTCGAAGGCTCGGTGCTGCGAGTCGGCGACAAGGTGCGAATCACCGCGCAGCTTATCGATGCGCCCAATGATAAACATCTGTGGGCGGAAAGCTATGAGCGCGACACTCGCGACGTGCTGACCCTGCAGGATGAGCTGGCATCGACCATTGCCAGTCAGATCGATGTTGAGTTGACGCCGAACGAGCAAGCGCGCCTCGCTCAACCTCGTCCAGTCAACCCCGAAGCGCTCGAGGCATGCCTCAAGGGCACTTACTTTCTCGGAAAGCAAACGCCTGATGGATTTCAGAAGGGCAGAGAATATTTCGAACAGGCAATCAAAATCGCCCCCGACTATGCACCAGCCTATGTAGGATTGGCAGCGTATTACGTCGCTGGCGCGGACGTCTTCCTTTCAAACCAGGAAGCGATGCCCAAGGGGAACACGCTCCTCGCGACGGCGCTGCGGCTCGATCCCGCGAATGCCGACGCCCATTTGTGGGTTGCCACACTCCACGAATTTTACGATTACGATTGGGTCGGGGCCGAGAAAGAGTTTCGTCGTGCAATCGAGTTGGCGCCCGGAAACTCCCTTGCCCATGGGGGATACGGATTGATGCTTTACTTACAGGAGCGATTCGATGAAGCCGAGCGGGAACTAGAACTCGCGCAACTCCTCGATCCGCTGCAGACGCTTAGCTATGTAGTCAAGGGTGGCTTGCTCAGCTTGCGAGGAGACTACCCGAAGGCTTTAGAGCAATGTCGCAAGGCGGTGGAGATCAATCCGGACGACTGGTCCATCTACAGCTATTGTTTCGGCTACACTTACGACCTCATGGGAAATCACGGCCAGGCTTTGAAAGCGTTTGAAAAGGCCGTCGCCGTTGGACCCTTTCCTATACCTATCGCTCTCCTTGGAAAGGAGTACGCAAGGTCGGGAAATCGAGAGCAGGCACGCAAAGCCATCGAGCAGCTTAGTCATCTGCCAGCGCAGATGTATGTTGCGCCGTGTTATCCGGCGCAGGTTTACGTCGCACTCGGCGAGAACAATACCGCGCTGGACCTGCTGGAAAAGGCGTACCGGGACCATAGCGGGTGCCTGACCAACGCCAAGGTCTACAATGGCTACGACCCGCTGCGCTCTAATCCGCGCTTCATCGCATTGCTGAGAAAGGTAGGTCTCGACAAGTAGCTCTCTACGAGAGATCGGCTTTGCGGCGTTTTAGTAGTATCGCTGTGCCCCAGCTTAGAGCGAGCGCGACGATGATATAGACGATACCGAAGATCATCTCGCCCTGGGTGGCTGGCGGCGGATTTCTTGCCGAGAAGAGCGCGAGGTTGATCGTCACGTAGATCGCGTACGCGAAGCCGAGGTAGAGCGCGTAGCGGCGCATCCGCCAGATTTCGGCCGCATAAATCAGCAGAATGATTCCGAGCAGCGGACCGAGAATCGCGTCGGGCGTTCCGCTCAGTCGTTTACCAAAAAAGACGAGGCCCGTGGTCGGACCCTCAAGATGCAACGGCTTCAGAATGTCGGTCAGCGCGAGGATTGCGAACAGTACAGCCAGCGTCGTCAGCACGGTGCCACGCCTGGAATCTGCCATCGTCTCGAGCCTCCGTATCTCGATGTAGTACGTTCGAGTCGATAGTGATAGCGGCGCTCAATGCTTGCCGTAGTCGAGCGGGACGCCTTTGCGCTGCGCCAGGATGTACGCTTCGAGTGCGCGTAGTTTCGGATCGTTGGGATCGAACGCCTTGCCCTTGACCGGATTCTCGATACACCAATCGATCATGTCGCGCAGCAGCGCCACCTTTTGTAGCTGTACCTGGTATTTCGGATAGGTCTCAGGATGCGTATTCGACGCGTCGGGATGGCACATGTCGCAGCTCACGCCAATCGTGCCGCCGAGTTCCTTGTCGCTGTGAAAGATTCGCTTTCCTTCAGCGACGAAGTTGTCGGTCTCATTCTTCCAGACCTTGTAGTCGCGATCGGTGAAGCTGGCGTAAGTATCGCCCTGCTGAAGTCCTTTCGACGGCGCCTTGCCCGCGCCTGCTTTGCTCGCACCAACATCCGCGCCCGATGCTGTCGACGGAGCCGGCACTGGATTCGACGACTGGTCGGTTTGCGCCATCTGCCATTTCTCGTTCGGATGCTGGCGCTGCCATTGAGCCATCAACTCGCGCGTGACTTCGACGGCCTGCGCGTGAGTCATCGACTCGCCCGTCTTCAGGCCCTTAACTTCCATGCTGGTCTTGCCGTCGCAAAGCATCACGACCACGCCGCCGTCTTTTGCATTCGGCACCTGGTGGATAGGCGGCGGCGCTGCTTGCTGCGCGCGAAGTGCGCGTGGCGCGTAGGCGACGACGGCGAGGATAGCCGCACATCCCGTGGTAGTTGCTAGTGCGATCCATCGTCGGGTCATGTTCGCCTCGGAGGAAGCCGGCCCTCAGTAGCTCGCGAACTGTGGCGCGGGCGGCCGCGCGATCTTGCCGTGCGAAGTCAGGTAATCCGCCTTCACCGAGACCGGATTGCGATCCCACAGGTTGTAAATCTTGTCCGCCAATCCGTCGGGACGCACGTTGAGTTGGCCGTCGCCCAGTCCGTCGAACTGATCAAACGGATCGGCGCGGTTCATCTGGACCGTAAGGGGTGGCAATCCGGTCGGCGCGTATGGCCACGGCCACGCCGTTGAGAGCATCCCGTAAAAGCTGATGTTACCGATCTGGTTGTAGAGCATCTGATGCGTATGGCCGTGGATTACCGTCACGTGCTTGTACGGCTTCAGAATCGCCTGCACCTGCTCGGCGTCGTCGGTCCAGAAATTCCAGTTGTGGTAGTACTTGTAGAGCGGCGAGTGCGAGAAGACCAGCAACGGCGTCGTGTGCGGCACTTTGGCGAGATCGTCGGACAGCCATTTGCGCTCGTCGTCGCCGACTTCGAACCGCGACTGTATCCCGTTGTCGAGGCCGGCAACCGTTTGCATCCGCTCGGCCGGCGTCATTTTGCGCGCCGTCCAGAAATCCTTCTCGTGTACGCTCATCAGCACCACGACGTGCACACCCTTCCAGTCAAACGAGTAGTTGGGCGGCCCGAACATCTCCTGCCAGGTGTCGCCCAGATCGTAGAACCAGTCGTGCTCGCCGACCATCATTTTCACCGGAGCTTTCAGCTCGGCGAGGATCTGCCGGCCGAGATCGAGCTCCTCGCGCCGCCCGAGTTGCGCCAGGTCGCCGCCGAACAGCACGAAGTCGGGCTGCGGATCTAGCGCGTTGACGTCCTCGACCGCTTTAACCGCTCCGCGCACGAAGCGCTGGTTAAGAGTGCGCGGATATAGATGAGTGTCCGAGATGTACGCGAACGTGAACGGCGGCTTACCCGCCATCCCGGTAGTTTCCGCAGCCTTGTCCGGCGCGGCGTTGGCAACCTCGACGAGCTGAAAGGCATGCGGCGGCATCAGGCTCTTCGCCATCACGGCGCCGGCCGACGCGGCCAGCACTTTCAGAAACGTGCGCCGGTCGAGACCGCGGAGTCCGCGCAGGACTGCGTCGCGCTCCTCCATGTATTTTGTTTCGACGCTTTTATGCCGAGCCGCCATCGCGCGCCTGCCTTTTTTCTTTCATTAGGTTAATCGCCGCCGAGCAGCGCCGGATTCTCCAGGTTCTGGTCCGGTCCGATATCGCCGAACGGTCCGGCCAAGCCCGGCCCGCGCCCTTTGTCGCCGTTGGCGGCGGCAGTATCGCGTTGCGGCCGGTCGGTGCGCGATCGCTTGAACTGGACGTCAAACTCCTGCTTGGCCGCATCTGCGTATTCCGGACTGGTCAGGGTTGCGAGGAACGCGATCAGATCATCTTCCTCAGCTTCGGTAAGTCCGAGCGGAACGATCCCGCCGTCGAGGTACGGGTTTTGCACTCCGCCCTTGTTGTAATGATCGATCGTGTCCCACAGCGTTACCTGCGAGCCGTCGTGGAAGTAAGGCTGGGTGACAAGCAGGTTGCGCAGACTCATGGTGCGGAACGATCCGATATCGTGCGGCTGCTTGGTCACCAGGAAGCGCCCGAGACCGCTCATGTCGGTGCCGATTGCGAGCTTGTCGATCGCTTCGGAGCCACCGCCAGTTTTGCTGAGAACGTCGAGCGCATTGCGCGCGAGCGGCACGAAGTCGGATTTGTGCGCCGACACGCCGATGTTGTGGAACTTCTGATCGGTGAACAGCGGCTGCGTCGGATTCCATCCGTGACACGACATGCAGCGGCCTTTACCGTTGAAAATCGACCATCCACGCTTGGCCTGATCGCTGATTGCGCTCTGATCGCCGCCGATAAACTTGTCGAACGGCGAGTCGAATGCGAGCTGCGTGCGCTCGTACGCGGCGATCGCTCGCTCGATATCGGCGAAGTTTACGTCGCGCCCGAAGATTTCCTGGAATTGCTTCACGTACTGGGGATCGGCCTTGATGGCTACGACCGCATCGTCGGTCGACTTCATGCCCATCTCAACCGGATTGGTCACAGGGCCCTCGATCTGCGCCTCGAGCGTCGGCGAGCGTCCATCCCAGAACTGCGTCACGTTGAACAGCGCATTGAGAACCGGCGGCGCGTTGCGCTGGCCTAACTGCGCGTGGATACCCATCGAGGTCGGAAGCTGATCGGTGAAACCTTTGGCGGGCGCGTGACAGTGATCGCATGAGATCTTGCCGTCGGCGGACAGGCGATCGTCGAAGAACAGTTGCTTGCCTAGCGCAATCTTTGCCGGGGTCTGCAGATTGTCCGGCGGAATCACCCACGAAAAGAGAGTAGCAGGGAAGCCCGCCTGGTTCTGGGACTTGGGATCGGCGAGCGGACCGGGTCCTTGAGCGCGAACCAAGCTGAACGAGGCTGCGACCGCCGCAGCGGCTAGAAAGAAGTAGAGGAGGTGGCGTGCGGGCTTCATCGTGGCATTCTCCGGTGGCCCGATGGCGAAGCGAGATGCTCGGCGCGCTGTACGGATCGTGATAATTCACGCGGACCATTTGTGTCAACCCGCAAATTGCAATCCACTGCGCGTTGACCTGCGACGCTTTCGCAGAGTAAAGACGTGACGAATTGAGCAAGAAATCCAGTTTGACCAAGTCCAACAATAAGAATTCGGACCTCGAGCGACCGGCGAAAAGGGTTAAGGCCGCAGATACCGCGTACCTAGCCGATCCAGCCAAGTCGGCGAATCGGGCGGGCCGGATAAGCCGGCGGCGATTATTGCAGCTCGGTGTCGGAGCTGGTATCGCGGCGGCGCTCTCGCCAATTCCGCGCATCGCGACCGCGCGAGCTTCCGCCAGCGAGACGGCCGAGGTCCCGAAGGCACCGAATGTCGTCGTCCTGATGACCGATCAGGAACGCCATCATATGCACTGGCCTTCCGGGTGGCCGAGAAGAACCTGCCAGGCTTGCAGCGGCTGACGCGCCACGGCCTCTATTTCAACCGCGCTTATACCGCGGTCACTCAATGCTCGCCCTCGCGCGCGCTGATGATGACCGGCCGCTTCGCGCCGATAAACCGCGTGACGCGGACCTTCCTGTGGCCCGGACTGGTGCATCAGAACCGCCAGCCGAATATTGCATCGCTGCTGAAGGAGAAGGCAGGCTACGAAGTTGTCTGGAAAGGCAAATGGCACCTGAGTTACGCCTCCAACGCGGCGATTGGAAACGGCGGCGAGGACTGGACCGAGGCCGACATCAAAGCGATGGAGGAAAATTACGGCTGGTCAGGATGGAACCCGCCCGACGCCGGCAATGCGATCGAGAAATGGCAGCCCACCGAGTTCGGCAAATTCAACGGGATGGCTACGCTGGGCGGCGCCAATCCCGACAACGATGGACGGTACGTTAACGGCCGCAATGAGTCCGACCGCGGTCAGACACCAGGCTTCGGCGACAGCGTCGTCGACTATCTCAGGAATCGCGCACCCAAGCTGGGCAAACCGTTCTGCCTGTTCGTCTCGCTGGTCAATCCGCACGACGTTTACGTCTACCCGCAATTCTGGAAGATCGCCGGCTACCAGCGCGACGCCTTCGTCAATCTCGGTATCGACTTGCCACCCAACTATGCTGACGATCTCTCGACCAAGCGCAGCGTGCAGAAAGCGGCGCGCGACGCCTTCAACAAGTTCTCACCGCTCGAATCCGCGCAGGCGCACAATGAATACGTGAATTTCTATGCCTACCTGAACAAGGTGGTCGACCAGCACATCATGACGGTGCTCGACACGCTCGAGGAAACCCGGCCAATGGACAACACGGTGATCCTGCGGTTCGCCGATCACGGCGAGGGCGGCCTGTCGCATGGGATGCGCGAGAAGGCCTACACGGCGTATGAAGAGATGATCCACATCCCACTGAATCGTCCACAGTCCGAAACTTTTCCCCGAGCCGCGCGAGACCGAGGCGTTCTACGATCACCTTGATCTGTTACCCACGATTCTTGATCTCGCGGGCGTTGCGAACGCCGAGTCCTACGCGCTGGGAAAAAGTATCGTGCCCGTGATGAAGGACCCGTCGACCCGCGTGCAGGATCACACCGTCTTCTCGTTCGACGATCTGTTTTTTCTTCCGGCCGACGTGCCGGCTGGACACATCCGCGCGATTCGCGAAGGCGACTGGACCTATGCGGTCTATTTCGGGATGGAAGGCGGCAAGGCTGAATACGAGCTGTACAACATCAAGACCGATCCGCTCCAGCTCGACAACCTTGCCCACGGCGCGCCGAATCCCGGGGCCAGGAAAGAATGGGCGCGACTGCACCGCATCCTCACAGACAGCTTTATCGACGCAAGCAATCTGCCGGATTCTTTTACCTGGCCGCTCGAGCCCGCGCGACGCTGAAAGCAAATCGGACCCTTTCAAGCTTGAAGTTTCCAGACCGGCGCGGTCGTCCTTTTTCACGCGGCGCCAGCGGGTTGCATCTTCCGGCTCGCCGCTGATATTCCCCGTGCGACCGCCGTATCGCTGCGGTCTCGAAGCGTTGATCCCCGCAAGGTTCATAGAGCGAAAAGCAATCGTCGCAGCGATCGCATTTCTAATCCTGGCCGCATCTCTGTCGTGCGCGGCTGCAGCGCATGGTGCCGAGTCTGGCGCGTCGGGAAACGCGAACAGCTCGGAGGCCGCTCTCGATGCGATGGCGCAGGAGAAGTTCGCCGCCACGCTGACTGTCGCTGAGCGGAAGGTCCTGCACGCGGCCCCGCTGCGCGACGTGCCGTGGTTCGGCCCCAATGACGATCCCGACAGCGCAGCCAACGATCCCGCACACGCCGACAAGTGGGGCGCCGAGCGCACCGTGCGCGCAGAATTGATCGAATGGCTACTCGGCGATCCCAGGTCGTCGCGATTCGTGCATCCTAGCGGACTCGCGCTGGCAGGCGCGCGAATCAGCGGAAGTCTCGACCTGTCCTACGCCACTGTCGACAAGCCGCTGACACTCATCCGCTGCTACGTTCCCGAAGGAATCAATTTGTTGTCGGCGCATTTGCAGGACATCACCGTGCGGAAGTCGCGGACGGGTCCGGTGTTTGGCAACCTCGCGATCATCCACGGCGACGCGTCGTTTCTCATGGGCGACTTCGGTCCGATCAGTTTCATGCGCGCGCGAATCGACGGGACGCTCGACTTCAGCGGTGCCCGAATCCTCGATGCGGGCGATGACGCGGTCAATCTCGTCGAGGCCAACGTCGGCGGCGATGTGCTGTTCCACGACGGGTTCACGACCGACGGGATCGTATACGCGCGGCTGGCGAAGATTGGTCACGACCTGAGTTTCCACGGCGCCGAATTCAAGGGTGACGGAGAACTCGACGCCCAGCGCGCGACGATCGACGGAACTTTCTACTGGGTCGAGGTGAAGCATACGCCGAAGACCGTGCTTGACCTCGAAGACGCGCACGCCGGCGCAATCTGGGACGATGAGGCGAGCTGGCCCGCGCCCGGAAATCTGATCCTCAGCGGATTCGTGTACGGCGACATTGCCGGCGGTCCCAGCGACGGACCGTCGCGTCTCCGATGGCTTGGGTTGCAGCCGACCGAATATCGTCCGCAGCCGTATCGCCAATTGGCAAAGGTGCTGAGTGAGATGGGCCGCGACGAAGGTGCGACGCAAGTGCGGATCGCCAAAGAGATCGCGCAGCGGCGCTTCGGTCACGAGAGCATCCCGCAGCGGGCGTGGAGCCTGATGCTGCAATATACCATTGGGTTCGGCTATCAGCCGCTGCGAGCGCTCTGGTGGATCGCAGGTTTCGTCGGCCTCGGCACGATTCTGTTTGGATGGGGCTATCGGATGCGTATCATCACGCCGACCGAGGAAACCGCGTACCGCGAGTTCGTCGCGAGCGGCGAAGCGCCGCCGCACTATCCAGTCTTCAATCCGCTGGTCTACTCGCTCGAGAATTTTCTGCCAGTGGTGGAGCTGCACCAGGATAAATATTGGCGACCCAATCCGCGGCATAGCGTGTCGGGCCGCACGACACGCAGCGGCGAGCCTCGCGATCCAAGCTCAGTGCCGAGCCGTCTGCTGCGATGGTACCTATGGATGCACATCCTGGCAGGATGGACGATCACGCCGTTGCTGTTCGCGGGTCTGTCGGGCTTGGTGCGCCCGGACTGATTGCTAGATGGCCTCTCCCGCGAAATTGCGGGAGAGGCCATTGCAAGGCGTCAGTGAACCGAGCTTAGTCGGCGTCGCCGCCATTCTGATTCACGTAGTTCGCGAATTTCTGCTGAAGCCCGGGATCGTTCTGAACCATCTGGATGACCTGGTTGTACTGTTGAGGGTCCAGACCTTCGTTCCGGACAGCGGCTAGTTTCTCTGACTGCGCAGACGACTGCTCAGGTTGAGCAGCCGCGTCCGTCTGCTTCGTTTGATGCACGATCTGTTTGACCTTGACGTAAGCCTTGGCGGCTTTCTGCAGGGTCGCGTCATCTACCTGCGCGCCCTGAGCCGGCGACGAAGCCGAAGAACCGCTGTCTCTCATGGGGCTTGAACTCTGAGCCAGGACACCGGAAATCGGGAACGCCATGAAGGCAGCGAGCGCGCTGGCCGCGAATACTTTGCGGGTTAGTATCATATCTTTACCTCGTTGCTTTTTGACCCACTGTGAAAATCGCGCGGCGACATGTGGGCCATCAAGGTCGCCGCCGACGCTTTCGACGATCGCAGAAGTGGATGCGTGACTCTCGGATGCAGCAAGAGCGCTGCCAATTGCGAAAAACGTTTGAATTCAGGTGATTTCGGCCTGAATCACGCCGATACCTCTCTCAAAAGCAATGGAATAAAATTCAGACCATGGACGGGGAGTCGCGAAATAAGCCCGATAATCCGACAATTTCGCGCGAAAGAACTACTCGAATCGAGGGCTCGATACTTACCGAGCAAGATTATCCCGTGCGGAATCCCTTTCTGACTCTCTGGCTATGACCGCCAGAGAAGCATCAACGGTTAGCTTTCTGGATTTCGAGGTGAATTCTTCTTCGGTGATTTCTTTTCGTGCGCCGAGTTCGCGCGCTCTGTGACGAGTGCCGCCATCGCGGCGAAGCGTTCCTGGCCGACTGCGATGAACAGCCCTTCCGCTTCTGCCGTCAGCACGCCGTCGGCTGACAATGTTCCGCGCGTGAATATCTTGCGTCCCTCGACGCGATCGACATAAGCCTCGAAGACCAGCTCGGTGAGCAGCGGTGTCGGCCGCCGATAGCGAATCGTGAGTGTCCCCGTCATGCCGGGGTTGCCGGTCAGCGACTGCGCCATCCCGAGCACCTCGTCGAATGCGGCCGCGAGAAATCCACCGTGCACGTGCCCCGGAGGACCTTCATAAGCGACGCCGAATGTCCCGCGTCCCTCGACCTTGTCGCCGAGCACGGCCAGCCGAATCGGAGGCGCGAGCGGATTTGCGATTCCAATCAGCGGGCTATGATCGAAAAATGCGTGGGGATCGCCGGCGTTGGCGCTCTCTGCGAACCCCTCGTAGCTGCGCGAAATTGGATACTTCGACAAGCGCTTGGCGTAGCGCTCCAGGGCGTCGGCGGCGGCTGACAAATCTTCCTCAGGAGCGGCGACCTGCACCAAATGGTCGATAACGCGCCGCATCGCGTTGGCTAGCCGATGAGCTTGGGCGCGACGTCCGGTCGCTGGCGCCTGGCTGACCGCCCACGCAGCTTCGAAATTTACATTTTGATCGCTCATCTTCCTCGGCCAACTTTGACGCGAAACTGTTGGAACTTTTTCCGATGGTAGCTGCCGCCTAGCGGTCAATCTACGGCGCGATGCGCAAAATGAGACGGCACTGGAAATGCTTACGTATATAGTAGAATGAAACTCAGCTGCTCGATGCGAACCCGTATCTTCATAATGTGCGCGCTCGCCTGCGGACTGGCCTCGATCGGCAGTCTGACTGCCGGCGCGCAGACAACGCTTGAGGTCCCCGGACCTGCCCAACAGAATCAGCCGTATGTTCCACCGAGTCAGCCGCCGCTAATCAGGCTGGCGCCGTCGAACGGTGATGGCGGCAACACGATTCAACTGCTGCCAAATTGGAACGCGCCCGCACAACCTCAACCCCCGGCGCCGGCACCGCCGATCAACGTCGCGCCGATGACGGCGCAAGCTCCCGCGTTGCCGTCAGTGTTCCGCGGATGCTGGCAGGGGCAGGTCAATCAGCTCGATTGGATCAGGAGCGAGCCGGGCGCGCACAAGATCGGTTTCTGGACGCCGAAGACCTACCGTCTTTGCTACAAACAAGTCGGCGATCGTCCGTTCACGCTCACGTTTACCGAAACCGGCGTCGAGCCGAACGAAAAGATTATTCATCCGCACGGCACTGTAGTGCCGATTGCGACCGACGGCCGTGCTTATGCGTCGATGCACTCGCGGCTTAGTTTCGACGAGTACCGGACTCACTTCGACAACCCGTCTCCCACTTTCCGGGTTGACGAGAGCACCAACCTCGACTGCCGTATCGCCGGCGACGACATGATGGTCAACGCCGACGTGTACGGCACGCGCGACGGCGACCCCTGGTTCCGTGCGCATTGGCGGGCAGACTTTCATCGCTACGCGGAATAGGCCCGCGCAGACTGGCGCTTGCCTCTCGATACCGCCTAACCTAAGTATCTCGCTGAGCTCTGGATCGTCGCCCGCGCACGGTCCAAGGAGATTCGAATGACGACCGCCCTCGATCCCCAGATGAAAGCGATGCTCGACGTATTCAATGCGGCCGGCCCGATGTTCCTGCGCGCGGAAACCGCAGAGGCGGCACGCGCCAAGATGCGCGCGCTGCTCGAGGCGAATCCGCTTCCGCCGCCTGCAATCTATCGCGCCGAAGATCGCCACATTCCCGGCGCCGAGGGTCAAATCGCGTCGCGAGTTTACACTCCGGAGGGCAGTCCTCCGATGGGCGTGCTCGTATACTTTCACGGCGGCGGATGGGTGCTTGGCGACCTGGAGAGTCACGACCGCGTATGCCGCGCGCTCGCCAACGGAGCGGGATGCGTGGTCGTATCGGTGGATTACCGGCTCGCGCCCGAGCACGTTTTCCCGGCGGGCGCCGAGGATTGCTACGCGGCGACGAAATGGGTTGCCGAAAACGCAGCATCGCTCGGCGCGGACGCATCCCGGCTCGCAGTCGGCGGCGACAGCGCGGGCGGAAACCTGGCCGCGGTGGTCTCGATGATGGCGCGCGATCGCGGCGGTCCCGCGATCACCTTCCAGCTGCTCTTTTATCCCGTCACCGATTGCGCGCTGGACACTCCCTCGCAGAAAGAATTCGCGGCCGATGGCTACGTGCTGTCGCGCGGCGACATGGAATGGTTCTGGAAAAATTACACCGACACGACTGCCGAGAAGAATAATCCCTACGCCTGTCCGCTGCGCGCGAAAAATCTGAGCGGCCTGCCGCCCGCGCTCGTCCTGACTGCGAGCCACGATCCACTGCGCGACGAAGGCGAGCGATTCGCCGGACGCCTTATCGCCTCGGGCGTCAACGTCACGTGCACGCGCTACGAAGGCGTCACGCACGGTTTCGTCAGCTTCGCCGACGGCCTCGACAAGGGCAAAGAGGGCCAGCGCCAGGCGGCAGACGCATTGAAGGTAGCGTTCGCGCGCTAGGATTCAGGACCGAAGCAGAATCCTGAATCGCGCGCAAAAAGACGCGCTGTAATAGAACCCTCACCTTTATCCTCTCCCTCACAGGGAGAGGAGACAGAAAGCTGTCGGTCTATGCAACTCCTCGGGCAAGGAGAGGTTAGGATCCGGACGAAGTCCGCGTCATCAAATCAAATGATTTCCTTTTTCTCTTCTTTGCCCTGCTGACGACGCGGTGCGCGCTTCGCTATATTCCTCGGCGATGGTGACGCGACGAACTCAAGTCGGCAGCATGAAGGGTGACAGTCTGATTCGCGGCGCGGACATCCGCATTTTCGAGGATCTGTACCACTATCTTGTAACGGCTTCGTGGCCCGCGCTGATCGGCCTGATCGCTGCCGCCTTCACCGTCGCGAACCTCGTGTTCGCGCTCGGCTATTACCTCGACCAAGGCATCGAGAACGCCCGCTCCGGCTCGTTCGCCGACATGTTTTTTTTCAGCGTGCAGACCATGGCAACGATCGGCTACGGCAAGATGGAGCCGGTCACGCTGTTCTCGAACATCCTGGTTTCGATCGAAGCTCTCACTGGATTACTCGCGCTCGCTCTGATGACTGGCCTGGTTTTCTCGAAGTTCTCGCGCCCCACCGCTCGCGTGAGATTCAGCCGCTATGTCGTCATTAGTCCGTACGATGGCACCAACAGTTTGATGATCCGGGCGGCGAACATGCGCGCGAACCGAATCGTCGAGGCGAACATCCACGTCGTTTTGGCCCGCCAGGAAACCACCGTCGAAGGTGATTCGATTCGCCGCCTCCACGATCTCACAATGACGCGCAGTCGCAGCGCGATGTTCGCGTTGTCATGGACCGCGGTCCATCGGATCGTCGAAGGCAGCCCACTCTTCGGCCAGACGCGCGAGTCAATGGCCGATTGCCAGCCCGAACTCATCGTGTCGATCACCGGACTCGACGAGTCATTTTCTCAGAACGTCCACGCCCGCTACACCTACGAGCTCGACGAGATCCAGTGGGACGCGCGCTTCGCCGACGTGTTGGTGTTCCATCCCGACGGCAGCAGAAGCGTCGACTACACCCGATTCGACGACATCGAGATGCTTACGCCCGTCAAATGACGCGATTTCGCGCTTGTTCACATAGGCGCGCAAATCTGGGCATTATCATCAGACGCCGTGAAGCAGGAATTCCGCGCACGGGTGGGGAGACAGGATGACGTCAGGCACAGTGGGTAAATCCCGCAGATTTCTCATTGCGATCGCGCGATGGTTCGATACGTCGGCGGGTGACACTCCCGCCGCCGACCTGCCGCAGAAGACCGACTGGTTCCGATGCATCCCCTACGTCGCGGTCCATCTGATGTGCCTCGGTGTGATTTGGGTCGGATGGAGTCCGGCCGCGGCCGCGGTCGCCGTTGCGCTGTATTTCATCCGGATGTTCGCGATCACCGGTTTCTACCATCGATATTTTTCGCATCGCTCGTTCAAGACGTCGCGCGCCGGCCAGTTCGTATTCGCAGTCATCGGTGCGACCGCGGTGCAGCGCGGAGCGCTATGGTGGGCGTCGCATCATCGCCTTCATCATCAGCGATCCGACGAGCCGGCCGACGTTCATTCGCCGCGTCAGCACGGTTTCATCTGGAGCCACATCGGATGGATCACGTCGGAGTCTAATTTTCGATCCGAATTGCGCGTGGTCCGCGACCTCGCCAAGTTTCCAGAGCTGATGTTTCTCGATCGCTTTGACGTGCTGGTGCCGACCATTCTCGGTTTCGCGCTGTTCGGCTTGGGCGCATTACTCCAACGTCACGCGCCGGGCCTGCACACGACCGGCGCGCAGATGCTCATCTGGGGATTTTTCATTTCGACCGTGGTGCTGGCGCACGGTACTTTTACGATCAATTCGCTCGCGCACGTCTTCGGCCGGCGCCGCTACGAGACCAACGACGACAGCCGCAACAGTTTCACGCTCGCGATGGTCACGCTCGGCGAAGGATGGCACAACAATCACCATCACTACCCGGCCGCCGCGCGCAACGGTTTTTTCTGGTGGGAAATCGACATTACCTACTACGCCCTCAAGGTGCTCGAGTACTGCGGAATCATCTGGGACCTGCGCAAGGTACCCGCGGAGTTGCTGAACGAAGACCTGCTCGATGAGGCCAGAGTCGCCAATGCCCGCGCCGCGATGAGCACCTCACCTGCGCCTGCGACGCTGTCGCAAGCCGCAGGCGGGAAGAGATCGTTCGGCGATATTCACGTCGTCCTGGAAGGAGAGGCGCAAGAAAATCTCGAGACAGTGCAGCGCCGCACAACAATTGCAATCGCCCCCGTCGGCGCCGCGGTCGCAGCAAGCGAACCAGAGCCCGAAGCGGAGCCAGCCCCCTAACAGGATCGAAGTCCCGCATCTTTTCTTATCACTGGGTGCAGGGGTTCACCCCTGTCCAGGGAAGTGTGAAAGCCGCGGCGGGTTTCACATTCAATTAAGTGATTTCCTTTCCCCAGGTGCGCTTGCACCGTGACTCGACGGCGGTGTAATCGATGCGTCGGCATGGCTAAATCTGACTCCATAGTTGCGTCGGGCGTCGATGCGGCCCGGGCGCGTCGTCCCGCGATCATCGATCGTTTCGCGCGCGGCGCGGTTCTGAGCCGTCTGGCGGGAATCAAGAACGGCCGCATCGTGATCGAAGACGGCGACGAACGCATCCCATTCGGCCAGGACATTTCCGATGCCGATCTGCGCGCGACGATCCAGATCAAGGATCGGCGCTTCTATTCCGACCTCGCGCTCGCCGGCAGTATCGGCGCCGGAGAGGCGTACATGGCCGGCTCGTGGACGACCGACGATCTGACCGCGCTCGTGCAAATCATGATTCGCAACCGGGACGTGATGGAGGGAATGGATGGCGGCCTCGCGCGGCTCGCTAATCCCGTGCGCCGTTTGCTCCACTACCTCAATCGCAACACCAAGGCCGGCAGCCAGCGCAACATCGCAGCGCACTACGACCTCGGCAACGATTTCTTCGAGCTGATTCTCGATCGCACGCTGATGATGTACTCGTGCGCGATCTTCGAGCGTCCCGACGCGACGCTCGAGGAAGCTGCCACGGCCAAAGTCGACCGGATCTGCCGCAAGCTCGATCTGCGCGCGCACGACCACCTGGTCGAGATCGGCACGGGATGGGGTGGGTTTGCGATTCACGCGGCCAAAAACTACGGATGCCGCGTGACCACCACCACGATTTCGCGCGCGCAGCACGACTACGCCGTCAAACGAATCGCCGCCGAGGGCCTGTCGGAGCGCATCACGGTGCTGTTCAAGGACTACCGCGACTTGACCGGCCAGTTCGACAAGGCTGTGTCGATCGAGATGATCGAAGCGGTCGGTCATCACTTCGTCGATTCGTATTTTCGCAAATGCGGCGAGTTGTTGAAGCCGGACGGCATGATGCTGTTGCAGGCGATTACGATCAACGACCGCGAGTACGAGGGCGCGATCAAGCGCGTCGACTTCATCAAGAAATACATCTTCCCGGGCAGCTTCATCACGTCGGTGACGGCGCTGTGCGATTCGATCACGCGCTCGAGCGACCTGCGTCTGTTCCATCTCGAAGACATCACGCCCAACTACGCCGAGACCTTGAAGAACTGGCGGATGCGGATGTTCAAGAACGTCGAACGCGTGCGCGCACTCGGCTATCCGGAGGAATTCATCCGGATGTGGGAGTTTTACCTCTGCTACTGCGAAGGCGGCTTCCGCGAACGTTACATCGGCGACGTGCAGATGCTGCTGACGAAGCCCGAATCCCGCCCCGCCCCGATCCTGCCGCGACTATAAGCCACCGCTCACGTTCGACGAAATACTTGCGTTGGCCGACTACGAACGCGTGCGCGGAACGGCTGCGCCCATTGTTTATTCATGAGAAGGCGCGGCGACGGCTCCACGTCGGATCGCATCTCACGTTTATTTTCGAGAACGCGCCTGCGCGGTACCAGGTCGAAGAGATGATCAGGACTGAGAAAATGACGCAGCGCGAGGCGATTCAACACGAGATCGACACGTACAACGAATTGATTCCCGCGGCGGGAGAATTGGTCGCGACGCTTTTGATCGAATACGCCGATCCGCGCGAACGCGATGTCGCGTTGGTTCGTCTGGTCGGACTGAAACGCCATCTGTGGCTGAAGCTCGGAGCGAAGAGGATCGCGGCAAGGTTCGACGAACGCCAGATGTCGGACGAAAGAATCGGCGCGGTCCAATTCGTACGGTTTACACTCGAGGGCATGGAAACTGCGCGGTTTCTCGAGCTCGCCGGCAAGGGTGAGGTAGCGGTGGAGGCGGATCACCCGAGCCTGACGGCTCGCGGCGTGATTAATGGATTGCTGGCGGAGTCGCTCGCCGAGGATCTGCGTTAGGATTGAAGCCAGCTTGATGCAGAAACACAAACGCCGAATCCGGCATTCCGGATTCGGCGTTCGCCGTTTCGTTTCGTTCGCCTGGCGAGTGGTTACGGCGGTGAGAACGCCGGCAGGGCAACGCCGACTGGGAAGTTCATCTTAGCAGGACGCCCCTTTATGATTAGGGTCGGAGAAATGTTGCCGCCACCGCTGAAATCGTCAAACTGTTCCAACGAGTTTCTAGTGTTGTTAACGACGTACAGATGCGTGCCGGTTGGATCGAGCGCGATTCCTTCCGGCCGCCTCAGCTTAGTCGCACCGCCGCTAATCGTGCCGGTCTGGGTGCCGGTGAAAGCAAATAACTCGAAATTCGTAAAAACATCGAAAATCTTAATGCTGTTGTCGCCCACGTCTGTCACATACATCGTGTTTCCGTCCCCGCTGACCGCGATGAACAGCGGGTCAACAAAGGCGCCCGCTGTCGGGCCAATCGCTCCTATGAAAGCGATGGGTATCGCGTTGCCCTTCGCGCCTGGTTTATAGACGGTTACGTACTTGCCAATTTCATTGACGACGAACAGGTCGCCAAGTTTATCAAACGCGACGCCGACCGGACCGAGCAGAAAGGTGTCGCATCCACCGATCGTGGCGTTGTGCGTGCCATTTACCGGACTATTATTCAGAGGAGGGATGTCATTGACGCCTGGAATGAGAAGGGTCGCATCGTACTCCGTAATTGTACCCAAGCTGAAGCCGGGCGCATTCGGAGCGCATAACCCAAGGCCCGGTATGTGGAGATCCGGAGCAATGACCGGCGGGGTGAAATTCGCGACCGCGAGTATATCGAGTCCCAACGGATGAACCCTGTCGAACGGGTCTTCAAACGCTACGCCCTGGTCGAGGCTGATGCCGGTAAGATCAGGAGCGCCATGAGGCGACGCAATAATACTTGTAGCAGACGAGTTTCCATTCGCGCCAAACGGGTAGAGCTCGACGAACCCATTTGGAAATACTCCCGCGATGCCAAGCGGCACCGCTATAGCAATGTCACCGTTTAGGGAGCTCTGTGCGTCACCGCCCGCTCCGTTGCCGGCGCCTAACAGTGTGTGCGAGCCGGTGACGAAGAATTCTGGTTTCGAGTTGTAGACCGAACCCGCGGCAAATGTCTGAAAGCTGCCGGCGAACAGAACGCCGAAGTTTGACACCACGACCGTGTCCTTCAGAGGCGTTCCGGCGTGGCTGGTGCCGACCGTCCCCGAAATGACAGCAGCAATCGAGAACACCGCGGCCACGAGCGAAAGCCGACGAGTGACCTCCCCAAACCTCAGCGCCACTGTTTGCGCTAGTGAGATCTTGTCCCTGCCCTGAATCATCGTCTGCATCCTTCCATGCGTCATTGTGTCTTACCCCCGCCGAGTCGAATCGATGTCCCGTCTGCTGACCCAATCAGCCTAAAAAACCCACGCGACCATTTGGTTCGTTTCCTCCCCGCAAAGCCAAGTGAAACCACGCCAAGCTCCGGAAATCCCCCCGGACGCGCATTCGGTGGTCGTACCTACACTGATCAGATGACAAATTCAAGTGCGACGTAATTCTTTGTTCACGATCGCGCTTTACCGGCAATCCGGTGATCCACCCAGCTAATTGCCTCCAATCGAAACGGGACTCTATTCACCTGCTCAGGAAGATAGCAAGTGCCGCCCAACATGATCGCGCGCAACAGCAGGTCGCGGTAGTAGGCGGAGGCCGGTTTTTTGGGCACCTGCTCGTCCATGACCACGGCCAGCGGTCAGTCCGTTAAGCCGACGCCCCCGTGATGCTTGGCGAGGCAGACCCGGCGCGAGCAACCGGCCCAAGCGAGTGCCGGTGCTAAGAGCCGTCTACAGCGGCCGGAAGGATCGAAGTCCCGACTCCCGCTCGAATGTAGCGGCGGCGCCGTGCGCCTCTGAATCGAATTGATGCAACCGGATACGGTATTGTTAATCTCACGCGGTTATTTTCGGACTGTTGCAAACATATGACGGGGCCATGCAACCTTCTTGACAAAGTATGCTGGGGAATGGTAGCTAAGCCGCGTTCGTAGGTTCGTTACGCGCGAATGGGGAATGACTGTCTGACGCCTGCCTGGTGAACAATCGGGCGAGGAGTTCGACGTAACCACGAGGGCTCCAGCTTGGGGGTGACTATGCACAACGGGAATCAGGAATTCGGAGGAACGCGGTGGCGGACTCTGTTGGTGGCTGCCGTGGCAATGGTCGGGACGCTATGGACTTCGGTCGCGATGGCGACCATCACGCAAGGCGACTTTTCAGTTTTTGGATTTTTCGAAACGCGCGAGGCGGGTCGTTGGGGCGAAGGTAGTTCCAGTACCAACTCGACGCCAACCAAGTTCATCCATCCAACCGCCACGTCGACATTTGCGTTACCCGGACAGTCTTTCGGGATGAATGGCGGCAGTTTTGATTTCAATCATTGGGATCTGGTCGAGATGCGCCAGCTCGCAGACATACGGCCGGACTACCACATGGTCAAGAACTACAAGTTGCTTGGCCGCTTCGACACGCTGCTGGTGAAGGATGCGGACTTCTTCGCGTTCTACCGGCCGTGGTACGACGCGTTCGGGACGTTGAAGAGCTTTGGCCGCCAGAGGCCCAACACGGACCGGATCCAGTACCAGTTGAACAAGCATTCCGGAAATGTCCCATCGCTGCAGAACGAGTATTTCAAAAATGATCTGCGCGAGTATTATTCGCAGTTGAACTTTACCGACAACTTCTCTGCACGTATCGGGAAGCAGCAGGTCATCTGGTCGGAAGCCGACGCGCTGTCGGGAACCGAAGTTACTAACCCAGTTAACGCGTCATGGCATGGAGTCTACGGCGCGGAATCGGCCGAAGACGTGCGCACAAACCTGCGGATGGTCAAGCTGAACTATATCCTGCCCGACTTCCTGAGAACCGCCAACAACGAGATGGAGGGTTTCTGGATCCCCGGCGACTTTGAGCAGGCCGGGATTGAAATCCAGGCAGACCCGCGCAACCCGTGGGTAGTTCCGGCGGCGCTAGGCAGTCAGAACGTACCGTTCGCGCTGAGCATCAATCAAGCGGGACAGCAGCTCAACGTCAACGAGCTGCCCAACGCCGACGACAAAGCTATGATCTTCCTGCCGGTCGGTCCCAAAGTCGGCAAAAGGACTTCGGGTCAGTTTTTCGATATCAGCCTTACCAGTCCTACCAAGAAGCCGTCGAACTCTATTGAGAACAGCGAATTCGGAGCGCGCTATTCGAGCCTGCTGCCGATTGGAAACGGACTTCAGGCGAGCTTCATCTTCCTGTACGAGTTCCGCGACTCGAAAGCTGTCGCTTGCAACAATTGCAGGCCGGGAATACTCACCGTACCGACCGGCGCGATTGGTATAGGCCCGGGGCTATTCATCCTCCCTGGAGTATACCAGCACGGAAGGCCTCGACCTGGCGTCCCCAAAGCCGGAACGCTGCAGATCGTCTCGGAAACCGACATCGTCCGCAACAAGTTCTTCGGGTTGACTGGAACCTATTACGACAAGGACCTGACCGACATCGTCTACCGTTACGACGTTCTGTATCAGCCTGATCACGCAATTGGCGTCCCAGGCGCACACGATCGCGGCCTCGGTGCTGAGTGGACGGAACTGACGCGGTGGATCGTCGCGGGCGACCGTCCGACCTATATCCCGTGGATATCGAAGCAGCATACGTTCCTGACGGCTCAATACACGCTGACCTGGCAACCGGACCGTCCGGCCGATGCACAGAGCATCGCGGTTCCCGGCTTGCCGGGCGTCGGCAAGTCGCGTGAGATCACCAACCTGGCATTTGTCGCGGCCACGAACTGGCTGATGAACGGACAGTTGACAGCCACCAACGTGTTCCTATGGGACGTCGACGACAACGCGGGTGAGTTCTCGACCACCAACGTTTATCGATACTCACGCAACATACTGTTCGGTCTGAATTCGCAGTGGTTTATCGGACGCAGCGGACGATACACGGACCCGTTCCTGCTCAGCCGCCAGCAGCGCTTCAACGAACTGGAGTTCACCTTCACGTACGAAATCTAGGAGTCGATTGGACTGACCAGGCGGCTGTGGCGTATGCTACAGCCGTCTTCTTTTTTCCGGCAGAATAAGGCATTGCCGCGTCGAGCGGCCGCGACTGCGTATCTTTCATCTTCATCTCCAAGGCTGGCCGCCCCAACCATGATGGACGACAAATCTGAGACAGATTGGTATCTGATTCGCACCAAGACCGGTAAGGAGCGCTGGGTCCGCGACCAGCTCGCCAACGCGGTGCCGGAAGTATTTCTGCCGATGCTCAAGGCGAAGGCGCCGCGATGGGGACGCATGGCGGTCTCGATAGCCCCGCTGTTTCCGTGTTACGTGTTCGCCAAGTTCGATCTTCAGCGCCAGTACTTCGACGTAAAGTACATGGCCGGGGTGCGCGCGATCGTCTCGGCGGGAACCGATCCGCTGGCGGTGCCCGCGACCATCGTGTCGGAAATTCGCCGCCGCGGCGTGGACGACGTGATCGAAATTCCCGATAAACCATTCGGCACTGGCGAGCGCGTGGTTGTCGTCGACGGTCCTTTCCGCGGATTCGAAGCGATTTTCCAGCGCTATCTTTCTGGCGCAGAGCGGGTGGCGATTCTGCTTAGCGCCGTCGAATCGGGCGGGTTGCGCGTCGTGCTGTCAGCCTCAGCGGTCGCCAAAGATACCTGACGGGTGCAGTCACCGCGCACGGTCGATTGGAGGGGAACCGGCTCGAAATCATCGTAAGAACCGGCCGCTAGTATAGTGTCCCATAAATAACTTTACAGACGCGAGTCCATCTGCTATGGTTCGGCCGGAGGTTAGGATGGGCAGGCCGAATACAACGTTGATCATTAGTCAGTCGGAGCGGTCGCAACTGCGCTCGATCGTGCGTTCGCGCAGCCTGCCGCATTCGTTGGTGCGGCGCGCGCAGATCGTGCTGCTGTCGGCCGCTGGCAGCGCCAACCGAGAGGTCGCCAGGCGCTGCGGGGTTAGTGCTCCGGTGGTCAGTCGGTGGCGCCAGCGTTATCAACACCGCGGCATCGCCGGGCTGCACGCGGAACTTCGTTCGGGCCGACCGCGCAGCCATAGCGACGAACAAGTAGCGGCCTTGCTGCGCAAGGTGCTGCACAGCCAGCCTGCCGTCGCCACCCACTGGAGCGTGCGTAGCGTGGCTGCGCATACCGGCATCTCCAAGAGCACGGTCGCGCGCTACTTCGCGCTGTTCGGCTTGCAGCCGCATCGGAGCAAGAGCTTTAAGCTCTCCACCGACCCGTTTTTCGTCGAAAAGGTGCGCGACATCGTTGGGCTTTATCTCAATCCGCCGGACGACGCGCTGGTATTGTGCGTGGACGAGAAGAGCCAGGTGCAGGCCTTGGAGCGCACCCAGCCGGTGCTGCCGATGGGGCTCGGCTATGTCGAGGGGGTAACGCACGATTACTATCGCCACGGCACTACCACGCTCTTCGCGGCACTGGACATCGTTGACGGCGGGGTCATCTCCCAGTGCAAGCCGCGCCATCGCCATCAGGAGTTCCTGAGCTTTTTGAAACATCTGGATGCTAACATCTCGGCCGACCTCGAACTGCACCTGATCGCCGACAACTACGCGACTCACAAGCATCCCAAGGTAAAAGCGTGGCTCGCCAGCCATCGGCGCTTTCACCTTCACTTCACGCCCACCTACTCGAGCTGGCTCAACCAGGTCGAGCGCTGGTTCGCGCTTATCACCCAGCAAGCGATTCGCCGCGGTTCGTTTCGCAACGTCCGTCAACTGGTGGGGAAGATCGACGCCTACGTCGCTCATTACAACGCCCACAAGCGGCCCTTCGTTTGGACTGCCACCGCCAACTCGATATTCGACAAACTCCGGCGCATCTGTAAACTTATTAATGGGACACAACACTAGTTCACCCTGTCGAGCGCGGGGTCGAGCTAGGGCGCGTCGCATCCGCTACTCAGGCGCATCGCAGAGCTGCATGAAGCCGTTCTCGCAACCAGCTCAGGCTGTGCGCATTTTGTTTTTTCGTGCCCCGTTTGCTAGGCTGCAAATCGCCCTGTCCGGGGCAGATGGCACGTCTGAAACGCGAACTAATGGTTCACAAAGTGGTTGAGAGCTTTTTAATCACGCTAACTTGAAATCGGAGAAATCGGCTTGAGAACTTCGGCGAAAAGATACAAGACCGCAGCACTGATGGTGGCGCTGGCAGCCGTACTCGGTGCGTGCGGCGGCTCCCCGTCAACAACGGCGCCAACACTTACCCCGACCGAGACGCCAACAGCGACTGATACCACGACGCAGACCCCTGCACCGGGACCGGCAGCCGCGGGTGAGGCTCCAATGACGAGCGACACGGACGGCGTCATGATGTCCGGCGGGAAAATGACGATGATAAAGGACGGCAAGGCCACGGGACCCATGCAGGCCAACATGAGGATGTCCAACGGTGCAGACGTGATGTTGGACGGGACGATAATGCTGGGCGGGAAACAGATGCAATTGAAAGAGGGCCAAATGATAACGACAGACGGGACGATAAAGGAAGGTGGGAGCCGATAAAGAAGAGGGGTGTCAGCGGAAGCCACAGAAGGGCCGGGTAGGAGTGAACCGCTAGTGTCGTGTCCCGCAAATAAGTTTTCATTGTTGGATCATTTTGGCCGCGTCTGCACTTGAGAAAATCATTGTGCACCGTAAAGTTATTTGCGGGACACGATACTAGGTTTCGAGCGAATTACCGGTGCTCGGCTGCGCCAGCTCGGTGCAGTGTCCGGAGATAGTCGTTTAAGGAGCTGACGCGGCCGTTACGGCCGACCAGGTCCCGATGTATGAAGCTCCGCGTGGACTGGAAGTCTTAGCCTGGAAAAGCTGCTACCTCTCCTCTCGATAGAGGGTGGCAGAACCTCTAAGACCGGCTCTAAAACCCAAGACTAGGATAGGGATAAGTTGGGGGATCGGCGTTTGGTGTGGTCCTCTGAGCGCGAAGAAATGACCAGGATGGTCGTACCTGGCTATAGTCCTTTCGCTAGCGCTCGCGTTGCGCCATAGGCACCATTCGTCGTGCACCCCGCGGTGTTCGCGGCGCAATGGGCGTAGACCGTGGCGCCCCGTGGAACCAGTTTCCGGCCCAAGCGGGAAAGCCCGCAACGAGCAAATTAATGAAGATACCCAATTGAGTCTGGTTAGTGCTAGAACCGCCGGCCAGACCGGCCTTAGGGGAACCATGTAGGCCGTTTCCTCTACTTCGTCTTGGCGCGCTTTTGAGGGCGGCTCGCGAGCGCGAGCTTGGCTGAGGTTCATCCTCGCCCCATTAACCGAGCGTTAGTCGAAAGAAGAAGCTCGGAGTTTTTAGAAGGCATGTTTCAGTAGAAAACCTTGATCGACAAACTGTGCAGATATGCTACAGTACTTGTGGCGCTTGATGGATGTGGAGGATGGCGATGCTGAGGAAGCGCAACCTTACTTTCCCCGCGATTCGACTGAATCTCGGCATCGTTCTTAACGAAGCTACGTCCTGGCTAGGCGGCCGGGAAGGGAGAGAAGCGATGAAGCCCGAGTTGTACCAGAATGAAGGGAACGAGATATGGTCGGCCCCGCAAGTTGTTGAGCTGAATGGAGCTGATGAGCTGTCGCCAACTACCCGGGATTCTCGTCTCGCCAAGGGCTGCGAAGTCATTGGCAAGGTGTTCTTCGCGGGCCCGGTTGTAGTCGATGGCCAGGTGGAGGGCGAGGTGTCTGGACAGGACGAGATCACGGTCGGCGAGAATGGATCAATAACCTGTGACGAGTTGAGCGCCCCCTCGATCGTCATCGCGGGTACAGTGAAGGTCAAGACTATAGCGAGCCGCAGGGTCGAGATTCTTCCGACGGGAAAGCTTTGCGGCGACCTCGCTTCGCCCATATTGAACATACACGAAGGGGCCCATTTCGAAGGTAGAGTATTCGCGCCAAAGGTTGAATGAATGCTTCGGGATTCTGAAGGGCAAGGAACCTATCGCTGTTGTCAGCAAAAACTCCTAAGCGCCGAAGAGTCTAATTTCAAGAGTCCCCGTAGTATCGCCGACATTCTTACGCTCATGCGTTTCGTCGTCGTTCTTGCCCGCGCTATGCCGTGGTCGGGCGGTGCTGGAACTAGAGAACCTCACCCTGCGCCATCGGCTCAACGGTTCTTCGTGGCCAGCGCCTTGACGCGTGCTCGCGGCGCCGCGAAATCGTGATCGAGGAGACCGCCTACATCGCGCGCAGCGAGCTGATCCTCAAATGCCGCAAGGTTGCACTCGAGGATCGAGCTCTCACTGAAGTGGCTCGGGTGGCTTCGACCGCAGCGTGAAGCCTACGAGCGAATTCGATGGTGACAAAGCATTGCATGTCGAAACTTGCTGCGGTGTGCTATCAATCTTGTTGGCGATCGAGTTCCACCATGTCGTGCTCGAGATCTTCGGCTGGTTCACCCCGCGCTTGAAGCCTGAAAATCTGAAAGGCGCCGAGGTGCTCCTCGATGGATTGGGGGCTAAGCACGGAGCCGCTGAGGCGGGGGTGGAGCTAGCTAAGCCAAGCAGAAGTGCCCAGTTCACTGCCGCATTGCGTGCAGTCCGTCAGGCGATTTGGCCGTCTGCGCGCAAGTTTCGCGATCGCTATGGCCTGTCAGCCTTCGTGGTATATGCGGCCGCATCGGTTCTGTTCTTTGGCCGCGGAGCCCTTGGCCAGCTGTCGACGGCCCAATCGGCAAGAGCCGAGACCCGCAGGCTCTGATGTGGTTTCTGGCGTGGTGGCCGCATGCCATCGCGAATCATCTCAACCCATTTTTCAGTCGAGCGGTGTTTGCGCCTGAGGGTGTCAATCTCGCCTGGACTACCAGCGTTCCGCTGATGAGCATCCTGGCCGCTCCAATTACTCTCGGTTTCGGCCCAACCGTCTCGTACAACGTTCTGTGCATGCTCTAACCGGCGCTAGCTGGATGGGCTGCCTTCATTCTGTGCCGCGAAGTGACAGACGGGTGGTGGCCGTCGCTCATAGGCGGCTACCTGTTTGGTTTCTCCTCCTACATGGTTGGCCAAGCTGCCGCCCATCTGGCCATGCTGCCGGTATTCCCGATCCCGTTGTTCGCATGGTGGGCACTTCGCGGCTTGCGCGGCGAGGTCAAGGGCGGTGCGCTGGTGGCGGGCTTGACCCTGGCTTTGCTGGTCCAGTTCTTTTGCGAGGTCGAGATCTTTGCGACCATGACCATGTTCATTGCGATCGGCGCCATTCTTACCTTGCTATTCACCTCCGGCGACCAGTATGAAGCGGCGCGGGGAATGTTGAAGCCGCTCGTTCAGAGCTACGCTCTGGTGTTGCTGGTACTGAGTCCCTACCTGTATTACCTTTTCAGTTCGGGATACGAATCTGGCCCGATCAATTCACCGTTGTTCTTCTCGACGGACCTGCTCAATTTCCTGCTGCCGACGCCGGCGATGGAGTTGGGCCGGCTAAAAACTTTCGAGGCCGCGACGAGCCACTTTCTAGGCGACATTTTTGAAGCCAATGGGTATATCGGCGTTCCTCTCATGTTGGTAGCCGCGGGCTTCGCCCACGACTGCTGGCGCTACGCATGGGGAAAGACCCTCGTCCTCTTTGCAATCATAGCGGCAGTTCTCTCGCTCGGTCCGTTCCTCCTCGTTGGCGGACGAATAGTGTCGCCAGCACCGGCAGGGCTGCTCCTTTTCCTGCCGATGATGAACAAGGCGTTGCCTTGCCGCTTTATGCTTTACTCGTTTCTGGCGCTGGCCGTGATGACCGCAATATGGCTCGATAGGTCGAAGACTTCACGCATCTGGCGAGCGACCGCCGCGGCGACGATCGTGCTATCGATGTTGCCGAATCTTGCCGAGCCCTTTTGGACCACGCCGCTGACCGTTCCGCAGTTTTTCAGCGGAGGCTCGTATCGCAAGTATGTCGTTCCGGGCGAAAACGTGCTGGTGCTTCCGTCGGGTGACCTCAGCGATGCCGACTTGTGGCAGCTTCGCACCGACTGGTATTTCCGGCTCGCTGTCGGCTACGTCGGCACATTCACTCCGGGAGAAGCCAGAACCTGGCCGATCTTCTATGCATTCCAGCAGCACAACTCGGTCGCGGTACCAGAACCCGCCTTGCAACTGAAGAGCTTCCTCGCGTCTCACCGAGTTACTCTGATTATCGTGGACGACCGCTATCGGGAAGCGTGGGCTCCGCTACTCGCGACGGTCGGCGCGGCCGGAATTGAGGCAGGCGGTGTAACGCTCTACCGGCTCCCGAGCGTCGAGCTTGCGCGCGACGTCAGCGCAACGGGAAGCGATTTGGAGTTACACGTGCGGCAGCATGTGTTTGCGTCAGTTTTGGTCGCGACGGATGAGTATCTTGCCGAAGGCCGGGCTCCAATGGTCCTTAGCGCGAGCGCGCTCCAGTGGTACCATCTGACACCTAATTCATGGATCGCCATTCCCGACAGGCCTCATCTGTCGTGGTCCGAGGGCGGACTAAGGAGACTACCCGCCCCTTGCGTGGACAAGCTACTGGGATTCTATCGCGTCAGCGCAGCATCCGACGCCGTCATCAAAATAGGCGTGGCCGGTTCGCTGGTCGCGCTCCGACAAGTACTAAAAGACTACAGTTCATATTCCACCAGCCAGAAGCTAGAGCTCGTGAGGCCTCCGGAGGACTGCGGCACGGCGGCGACATACTTTAACCGACTATTTGCGTTGTCGGTCGGTTCGCCTGACCCTTCCATTGATCCGGACTCTCAGACCACCGCGGATGGTTGGCTCACGATGACCTTCGACCGGCGCGGACTTGAGCAAGCTGCACGTCATGCGCATTCGACACTATCGGTTGAACACTAAGAGAGTTCGACTGAACGCTTCGATCTTTGAATTGCGCCGACTTCGGATCGGATCTCCCAGCGCTAAGCGCAGATTAGAGACCCCGCCACGGAACGGGCGCAGCTTTCATCACAGCAACAGGGCATATTATTGACCTGCTTAAAATGATCATTGGGCCGCTGCCGCGCTCAACCAATTTCAAGAAAGGCCGCTACATGAAAGGATAATTTACCCTGAAATGGGTTCGTTCGGCAAAAAACATCCTTTACAGCCTGGTCGCTTAAAATAAAACATTATTCTATATAATGCCCGACACTGGATGATCAGTTCGTTGGGCACCGCCTTTGGTGTCTTCGGGTCCGCTAGTAGCCAAGACTTCACCGGCAGTAGATTTCGCGGAAGTTTTTGCCATGAGCCAAACGCCGATGGCGGGGTCTGATCAGTTACCGCTTTCCGAGCGGAAACCGCCTCCGTCTTTTTGCTGCCTCGTTTGCGCATCTATCTGCTCTGTTTCAAGCCACCGTTCATAGCCCTCTCGATTTCTTTCCATGGCTCCGCGCGGCGAGCCAGCGCTGCGATCAGACTCGGCGGTATGTTGCGGGTATCTTCGGGCATGACCGGAATCTTCCTCGGGACGCCCCTAAGGCGGGCTATGCGATCGAGGTTTGGATTCTGTGATATGAATCTAACTTCGGTTCGTTTGGTGCCATCTTCGTCTTCTGTGCTCTTGATGCTCTCAACCAGCCGGAGCAGACGCTGGTCGGGCCACTCCGCCGGCGGCAGGAGTTCCGACGTTCCCGGCTTGAAGATGGTCGTCAGGTCGAAGGTCGCGCTGTGGGGCAACCACTCAAGCAGTTTGTGAATGTCGAGTTTTTCCTTCTCACGCCGAATCGCCCTTCGGCGCCGCTCTACTATCTCCGCAGCGATGTGCGGCTTGTGCAAGAGTTGAAGGGCCCTTTTTGGGCGACTTGTAACCTGCTTTGGCAGAGGCTAAAGGCGCACTGCTAGCGCTACGGAGATAAGCGGAGATGAAAGCACCTTCCTTAGGCGTCAGGGCTGGCTTGCCGGTTCGAAGGGCACGATGCATATCAAGCATGATACCACTATCAGATCTGTATCAGTCGGTTCGTTCCGCGAACTATCCGCACCTATTAACCGGCGAACCGGCACAAAAGCATCTCCGCAGTCAGCCACGGGGTATCCGCGACCTTTGCGCCGGCAGGTTCTGCGAGGGCAGGCTCAATCGTTATCGTCGCTCGTGACGTTGATGTTTACAGTCGGCGGCTGCGGCTCGCCCCTGCGCCGGCGCTGTAGACGCTCGAGCTGGTCGATGTCCCGGTGCATTTCGCGCTTGATTGCCGTCTCGTAGCGCTGGCGGCGCTCGAGCTCCGGGCCACTAGGAACGCTGAGACGCTGGAGTTTAATCTCACCGGCGAGCTTTTCCCGCTGACGGACCTTCCGCCTCAGGCATTCGAGATCTTTCCGATGCATCTCAAGATGCTCAAGCGCGGACTCCATCTTGTCCGGCTTCATCCCGTCGGGCAGAGGGGTGTTTTTCTCCATCGATTTCGGAAGCCAGTCCGGCGTTTCATCAAGGAACCACACCCTGAGCATCATTGCTGGATTGTCCGCCGTCTTCCCGAACAGTTTATCAAGCGAGTCACAAGTTTCTGGCGAGACCGTGCCCTTGCTCTTGAGTTCAAACACCGCTTGTTCCACAGCGGATTTTAGATGGCTTATCCCTTTTGTGCTCTTTTTGAGAACTTCGGGAGGGATGAACCGGTAATCAATCACCTCGGCGGGGTCGCTGGCCGTTGCGTCCAGGATTCCGCCTCGAATTTCACCGAGCTCCGCCCGGTGGGCGCGCCGAAGTCGCCACTGGGCGATCGCGATTTCGTTTACCAGGCTGATCTCGGTGTGACCCTCAGGCGTCCAGTCGTCCATGAGTTTCTGAAGGAGTGCTTCAAATTCCAGGGGGTCTTCGTGACCTGGAATCACGATCTCGCTCGCACGCAGCCCGTGCTTGGTCGCGTTGAATTTGGAAGCCAGCTTACCCTCGATTGTCCGAGGACCGGTCGATCGCAATGCGTTGCGACGGTTCGCTGCGATTTGTTTGGGCGAGGTGCGGTGATCGTTGTTTTGGCCGTTTTCGCGGGCAAGATCTCTGTCAGCTGAATTCTCTGCGTTACCCGGCACAGGATTACCTGAATCTTCTAGCCTGTTGTCTTCCGGCCGCCCTTCCTCCGCCGAACTGGGTCCTGTGCTCCGTTGAGTGTTTTGTCGGTTGGCTTCGATCTGCTGGTCGCTGCTCACTATTCAGCACCCTATTTCATCCAAACATCTTAGGATTCGGATCGCGCGATCCAGCGCGCCAGATTCAGTCGAGCTCCCAGTCTCGGCTACCAGGTCTTTCGTTATTTGCATCCATCGCCATCACCCGCATTGCCGTGGTCCGATGGCACCCGCCACATTCCCAGCCTTTAGTTCGCCATTCTCTCAATATACACTCGTCTACCCGGTCTTAGGAAGACGTGCAGTGGTCGGAGCAATGTTACCACCTTCGTGGCGAACCAGGCCGAGGGCTAGAAAGGGGCGGCCTTCGACTCAGGCCTCCTCCTCGTCGTCGCCGACGAACTGTTCGATTGGGATCCAGGAACCGCGCGACAGCCGAATGAATGGCGGAAAGAGACTGATGCGGATGGCGGCGGGCGCTTGGCAGATAGCTTATTGCGGGCGAATCGAGAGTTCTGAGTCAGAAGGTCACGACTCCGAATCTTCGTCGCCCACGAACTCTTCAATTGGGATCCCGGAAGCGCGCGATAGACGAAGGGCGTGTTTGAGGGCACTCACATGGCCCTTGTGAATCCAATCATGAATAGACGTGTTTGAAACTCCGCAAAGGGTGGCTGCCTTGGTTGGCCCCCCGATCAATCTCACCGCGCGAGCGACAACGTTCTCATCACGCTGTTTCCTCCTGCTCACCATCCGCTGGCTCCTTCAGTTCGGTCCCAAGGAAAACCTATCAAGATGACTGAACGGGCTCCAGCATCGCATTGGCTTCGCCGAGATTGACAGTATTTTCTATTAAGATATCTTGACAGAATTAACTGATAGCGCTAGGCTTCGTGCTGCAGGATCGTAGTAGGCCCCACGAATCAGCCCAGATCTCAGGGATTCTGATAACGATTCAGGATGAAACCGCTAAGGAGCACTCTATGAAATTCAGCCTTGATTACCTCAACGGTCACCTCTGTATTCTCAACGAATCTGAGCTAGGCGCGAGCAGGCCCGTAGACTCGCTGGGAAACATCCGCGAATGGTACGCGGTTCGCGAAGCCGCCGAGGCTGAAGTGGCAACCCTGGTTGGCCGGCCCGTCACCCGCGTGGAATCGAAGGAAGGTCTGTACGTCGACGAAGAAGGGAACGTCTATCAACTGGCGAACAAGGGCAAGACGAAGCCAATCGAGGTCGAGCAACTCCCAGGGCGGGAGAAATCCGAGCTCGAGGTGATCCTTGAGGCTTCGTTGAAGGGAAGAAAGGCGAACGGACAAAACGGCGGGCCAAAGCGGCTTTTGCGAAAGTATCGAAGGAGTGGTCGGACGCAGCCAGCGTTGCAGATGCTTCCCGCAAAGCCCGAGGTGTGCCCAGCGGAGGCACCACCTACCGTCGAGACGAGCGCCTCGACTTTCAATGTCGCTGCTCCCGAAGATCCGGTGCGATTGAACCTCCGACAAAAGCTCGCCGAAGTCCGCCGCCGCATCGGCTACGTCCAGAAACGCGGCCACAACGAGCGCTTCAACTACAGTTACGTTACCGCCGCCGATATCGCCGGCTCGGTCGGCGACATCCTCTCCGAACTGGGGGTCGTCGTCATTCCCAGACTCGAAGATATCTCCTACGAATCGGCAATGGCCCGCGGCGAGACCACCCGGATGGCCCGGGTGGTAATGGCGTACACCTTCGCCGACGTGGACAGCGGCGAAGAGATCATCGCGAAGGTTGCGGGCCAGGGACTCGATTCGGGCGACAAGGCGCCCTACAAGGCGATGACCGGAGCCTTGAAGTACGCCCTGCTTCAGTCCTTCCTGCTGGCCACCGGTGATGACCCTGAAGACGAGCGGCCAGACACTCGCTTTACCACTACAGGTTCCGCACGTCTGGTCAGCGCCGACGAGATTGGTGAACTGGAGAGACTCATCGCCGAAACCGAGACCGAACTGGAAAGGGTACTCGCGTATTACAAAGTCGCTTCACTCGGGGAGCTGACCGAAACCGCATACCGGCGCGCGGTCGAGGTGCTGAATCGCAAACTGGCTAAGCGCAGCAACCCGGAGACCGTACATGCCCAGGATTGAGCGGTTGCGGCAGAACACACCCGAATGGCACCGCTGGCGCCGGCAAGGCATTGGAGCCAGCGACGCTCCGGTTATCATGGGCGAGACCCCCTTCAAGACCCCGAGAACGCTGTGGTCGATAAAAACCGGGCGTACGCAGGAGGATCCAGCGGGTCCGGCTGCGCGGCGCGGTCGCGAACTGGAGCGGTTCGCCCGTCGCGCGTACGAGCGACAATCAGGCATCCAGGTGGAGCCACTGTGTCTGGTCCACGAAGAGTTTGAGTGGATGCGCGCGTCGCTGGACGGACTGAGCTTCGACGGCTCCACGGTCTTGGAAATTAAATGCCCGCTCAGCCTGCGCGATCGCGCATCAGCACAGCAAGGTCGGATCCCTTCGCAGTACCACGCGCAGCTACAGCATCAATTGGAGGTCTCTCGAGCAGAGTTGGCGCACTACTGGTCCTTCCACGGGACCGACGGAATCCTGATCGAAATGCGTCCTGACCGCGAATACGCAAGAAGGCTGATAGAGGCGGAGACCGAGTTCTGGCACCTGGTGAAGGAAAACCGCTGGCCCGAACTGGCCAACGAGGAACTAGATCTGAGCGCAGATCCAAACTGGCGTCACGTCGCGGTGCGTTACCGCGAAGTCAGACTCCGGCTGGAAAGCGCAGCGGTCGAGGAGCACAGGCTGCGCGCAACGCTGAAGCGGATGGCGACAGCGAGGCGGACGTACGGCGGTGGCGTCGAAGTCCTGCAGAGTTCGCGCAAAGGCGCGGTTGACTACGCTGCGGTTCCCGAGCTCCGCGGAGTCAACCTCGAACCCTACCGTAAGCCGCCGGTCGCAGTCGTTAAGATCAACTTCATCGAGCCCAACCAACGATAGACCTTCATGGAAGAATTTTTCGGATTTCGTAATTTCCGCCAGTTCGAGCGCACCCGCAGAGAGATCAAGCTGCCCTACGATCTGTTGAACGACATACGCTTCCGTCAGCTTCCCGACGCCCACAAGGCCCACCTGATCTGCCTGCTGCTGCTCTCGGCGCGAACCAACAATCTTCTGCCCAACAGTGCCGTCAAACTGGAGCGGCTTATCGGGGCGACCGAGCCCCTGGACCTGAGCGCGTTCGCCGACTTCGTCGACTTCGCAGGGTTGGAAAAGCCGAGCTGGCAAGACCGCATTGCCAACCGGCGCGTGCCGGACAGCATGCGCGCGGCGGTGCTGGTGCGCGACGCAGCACGATGTCGAAAATGCAGGAGGGCAACCAATCTGGAAATGGATCACATTGTTCCGGTCAGCAAAGGAGGCAAGACCGAAGAATCGAATCTGCAGACCCTGTGCCGACACTGTAACCGGGCCAAGTCCAGGAAGCTGGTACCCTGGTTCTGAAAGATGAGCGCGGCAGGCGAATCATCCCGCAGCATCGCAGTTGAGCTGGCACTACTGTTCCTGCGCGAGCTTGAGCCCCTGGTCGCGCAAGATCCGGAGCGGCTGGTCTCGACCGAGGCGGTGCTCTCCTTCGCAGCGGTCAGGCGCGCGGATCCGCTCACGTGGCAACACTGGCGCAGGATTCTCGAGAAATATGAAAAATCGGACTTGATCGAGTATATGCTCGGCGCGCCGGTGCCCATGGATCGGGGCGACGGCGGGTCTGCTGCGGACAGACTGATCGGACTTGTGCTCGAAGGTGGAATCGAACTCTTTCACGACCCCGACCAACACGGCTGGGCTTCTATTCGGGTCGATGGGCACTTCGAGAATCGCCCGATCCGCTCCCGGCCGTTCCAGCTCTTCCTGCTGCGGACCTATTACCGGGAGACCGGCAAGAGCCCGGGCGCGCAAGCCATCCGCGCCACGCTGGACCTGTTGGAAGCGAAAGCCCTGTTTGACGGTGAGGAATCTCCCATCAATCTGCGGGTCGCAAATCACCGGGGGAAACTCTACCTCGACCTGTGCGACCGCGCCTGGCGGGCGGTCGAGATCGATGCCGAAGGGTGGCGGATAGTAGATCGACCACCTCCAAGATTTCATCGCACGCGCGGCTCCCGGCCGCTGCCCGCACCCGAGCGCGGCGGAAGCCTGGATGAACTCATGCCTTTCCTCAACGTCGACAACCAGGGCTGGACTCTCATCAAGGCCTTTCTGGTCGCGGCGCTGCGTCCGGGCCTTCCCTGCCCCATCCTTGTCGCCAAGGGTGAGCAGGGAGCGGGCAAGACTACCGCGTGCCGAATAATAAGCACGCTTTTAGACCCGCGCACCGGGGCACTGCGGGGCGTACCCCGTGAAGTTCGCGATCTGACCGCGGCGGCAAGGAATTCCTGGATCGTTTGCTTCGATAACTTGAGCCACCTGCCAGAGGAACTCGCCGACGCCGCTTGCCGGCTGGCCACCGGCGGCGGTTTCGGTGGCCGGGAACTCTATAGCGATCATGACGAAGCGGTCTTCGATGCGACACGTCCGCTGGTGTTCAACGCGATTCCCGACCTGGGTGCTGCCCGGCCAGATTTTCTCGATCGTGCAGTGATCGTGGAGTTCCTCGACATTAAGCCCGAGATGCGCCGCGACGAGGGTCGGTTCTGGCGCGAATTCGAAGAGGTACGACCGCGAATCCTCGGCGCGCTGCTCGATGCCGTTGTGGCCGGACTTGGGAATCTGCCTGCGGTCATGCTCGACCAGCTACCGAGAATGGCAGACTTCGCGGTTTGGGTCAGCGCGTGTGAGAGGGCTTTGGGGCTGGAAAGAGGGGAAGCGTTGGCAGCCTACCTGGCCAATTGCGCCAACGCGCGCAATCTCGCTCTCGAGGCATCGCCGGTTTACGAACCCCTTCGGGAGGTGGCTCTTGCCGGATTCAGCGGTACCTCCAGCGAGCTTCTATTTCTTTTGAGCAAGCTCGCGAGCGACAGCGCTCGGCGCTCGCGGCGGTGGCCTAAGGCGCCGAATGCGCTCAGTAGCGCTCTCCGGCGCATGACGGGCACTTTACGCCCTACCGGGATCGAGATCTATTTCAATCGTGCGGACCACCAAGGCAGACGCGTAATATCGGTGAAATCGGCTTCACTGGTCCCACAAAGATCGTCAGCATCGTCAGCGCCTAAGAGCGACAGTATTTAGCTGAATAGACCGGTTTGACCCAAAGCAGCTGTGCCGAAAATGCTTTTCAGGACCTGCGTTCACTCGCTGACGGTGCTGACGATGATTTACCTCTTTGAAAACACTTCGTCAGACCGAGAGCAAGGTATCTACTATTCGTCAATTGAGGAATCGTTCCACCGCTGCTGGGCACTGCTCTCTGGAGATCCCTTGGTCGCCAAGCGCCAGCAGCGAGCGGTAAGTTGACCTTGTGTCGGCTAAAGTGCGCTTTATCGAACCTCACACCACCGCAAATGCGATTCCCGACCTGAGTGCCGCGCGACCCGACTCGATCGTGTAGTGATCGTTGACTTCCTCGACATAAAGCCCGAGGTGCGCCGCGACGAGGCGCAGTTCTGGCGTGAATTCGAGGAGGGCTCGACCGAGAATTCTGGGTGCACTGCTCGATGGCGCCACCACGGCACTTATGAACCTGCCCAACATCAGGACTCAATCTGCTGCAGCGGATGGCCGACTTCGCGATCTGGGCAAATGCGTACGAGGAAAGCCTCGGAATGAAACCGGGCGGTGCCCTGGCTGCTTACCAGTCAAACCGCACCGACGCGCGCCACCTGGCGCTGGAGTCCTCGCCGCTCTACGTACCTGTTGCCGAACTGCCCCAGGGGCTTTAGCGGGACGGTCGCGGAACTGCATGCTCGGCACAGTTGGGCAGGTATACCTTTTGGTTTCTCTACTTACATGCCCGGTCCCCTGCAGTCGGGCATCTCTCGCTACTTAGCCACTAACTACCCACGCTCAAAGCTAGAAGAATCTGTCTGTCGTCCGGTAGGCGCGATCGGGGCGCTAAGGCACCGCGCCGCTTGCGCGGCCTGGGTGCCTTGCCGCTCATGGAAAACGTGTAGCAACGTTCGTCAGGGCCGTCGCTCCGATGCGCAATCCACCGGCGTCCGGTTGTGACCTTAACCCCTGAAGAGCAGAGGATGATCCACGAGACCGGCCCATTCGATCGCGCGGGCTGATGATTCTCTGATTGCCCCTTAACCCAATGGCATGATGGGCGATCATCAAGGAAACCCGTTCGCCCTAAAGATTAAACCGGCTCCGGTGACTACCCACGCCTGACCTACAGGGTCGACAGAGATCTGGATCGCCTGTCCAGCCACCTGATTAAAATTGGTCCCGTCGTATCGGAATATTAATTCTGCAGGGTTGGTAACCCATACCGTCCCGTCAGCACCGACCCCGATGTCAGACGCTATTCCCGCAACCTGTACAAACGTTGAGCCCGTGTACCTGAAGATAAGCCCCGTCGAGGTGACCACCCACGCATTGCCGTTGGGATCGACCGCGATTCGTGATGCCAGCCCCGCAATCTGTTGAAAGGTCGTCCCGTTGTACCGGAAAATTAACCCCGTAGGGTTGGTAACCCATACCGTCCCGTCAGCACCGACCCCGATGTCAGACGCTATTCCCGCAACCTGTACAAATGTTGAGCCCGTGTACCTGAAGATAAGCCCCGTCGAGGTGACCACCCACGCATTGCCGTAGGGATCGACCGCGATTCGTGATGCCAGCCCCGCAATCTGTTGAAAGGTCGTCCCGTTGTACCGGAAAACTAATCCCGTAGGGTTGGTGACCCAGACACTTCCGTCTGCTCCTACTCCTATATCCGATGCCAACCCCGGCACATTGATAAATGTTGCAACGGCCGTAACGGTCGCCGTTGCCGTCGGCGTTGCGGTCTCGGTTTGAGTAGCAGTTGCAGGTGGCGTAACGACTGTGCAGCTTAATAGCCATTGAGCGACCAATGAATAGTCAACCTGCACGCCTTCCAAGGCATCAGGAACAAACAATGGTATGTCAGTGCCAGGTTCAAACGTTACCTGCTGAAACAACGCCAGTTCCGAAGCGGTATAACCTCCTAGCCCGTACAGCGCAGGGTCCGCACAGTTGGTGTAGATTATCGTAGCGGTCGGGATAGCCGTCGGGATTGCCGTCGGCACTGCGGTAGCAGTCGGCGTCGACGCTGCTGCGGTTGATGTGGCGGTCGGAATCGAGGTCGCCGTTGCCTTGGCTGTTGGCGTTGCAGTCGCGGTTCGAGTCGCAGTTGGGTTTGTCGTAACGACGGTGCAGGATAATAGCCATTGACCAACTCTCGAATAGTCAACCTGCACGCCCTCCAAGCCATCAGGAATAAACAACGGTATGTCAGTACCAGGTTCAAACGTTACCTGCTGGAACAATGCCAGTTCCGAAGCGGTATAACCTCCGAGTCCGTATAGGGAAGGGTCCGCACAGTTGGTGTATACTACTGTGGCTGTCCCTGTTGCCGCCGGCGTTGCGGTGGCAGTGGGCGTCGACGTTGCTCCTGTTGATGTCGCGGTCGGAGTCGGAGTCGGTCCTCCGCATAGTCCCGCCGGCTGGTCGTATTCAAGAACCCGGTTGTTGCCTCCGTCGGTGATATACACGTTGCAGGACCCATCGATGGCGATATCGGTGGCGTCAACTCCTAAGCTGTCGGCGCTGAGCCCGCCATTGTTCGGTAAGTTAGTTGTGAAGCTGCCATGCTGGCCGAAGACCTGCACTGCAGTCGGGCTTGGGTTGGGAATCAGGTTGGCGTTGGAAAACCGCAGCGCGCGCGAGTTCGCTGGATCCATCGCGTACAGGTTTTCGCTCTTATCAACCGCGATACCGTCCCATAGGTCGAACCCGTAATCGAGAAATCCACTGCTGATACCGCTGCAACCTTCAGTCGTGAATCCTCCCCCGCAGGTGCCGAACACCGAATCTGCGGTCGTGTCACCGGCACACCCGCTGCCGTCCCCGCCGGGGTTACAGCCTGTCGAAGAACCGCGTGGATTCAAGTACATCATCACGCGACCCTGGATTATGGGAGTTCCGAGATACGGACCGTCGGCCACGAACAGATTGCCATGCTGGTCAACGGCGATGCCGCTGGGCGCAAACAGCGTCTTGGGCCCTGGGGAATCGGACGTGGTACAACTGGTACTGAAGTCAAAACCGCCGGCCGGATGGCAGTTCCCGAACGCACGGGTCGCGGTTTGGCTGGTGAGCGGGGTGTCGTATTCGTAGATCGCGGCCGGGTCCGTGTTAGAGGCGTATAGCGTGCCCGTAACCGGATCGATCGCGACGGCCGCGGGCGCGGCGATTTCATCCTGCAAGTGCGTAACCACGTCGCAGGATAATTGCCATTGACCGACCCTCGAATAATCAACCTGCACGCCTTCCAAGCCAGCAGGAATAAACAATGGTATGTCAGTACCAGGTTCAAACGTTACCTGCTGAAACAACGCCAGTTCCGAAGCGGTATAACCTCCCAGCCCGTACAGAGAAGGGTCCGCGCAGTTGCTGTATGTGGTCACGCAACTCTGTCCAGTGAAACTTCCGCAAGTGCCGAACACCCTGTCCGCGACGGTGTCACCTGCCGAACCGGGTGAGGTACCGGGCGGCGTAAGGCGCGGGCCGCTGGCGGGGTTGTACAGATGGAAAGGATCGTTGAACTCGAGGATGCGTTGGTTGCCAGAGTCGGCAATATACAGATTGCTCAACGTGTCGACAGCCAGCCCTTTGGGACTTCCAAGACTATCCGGTCCTATACCGCTTACGCCGTTGTTGAATCCGGTGTGGAGAAAATCGGGCTGGCCGAACACGATATCGGCGGGACGCTGATTTTTGAACGACGCGACGTCATACCATCCCAGTACACGATTGTTAGATGAACTGGGGTTCGAATCCACGACGTAGACGTGGTTCGGTGTCGAATAAGGATCTATCGCCACGTACCAGGGGTCGCTCAAGGTATTGCCGTCGATAGAGCTCGGCGCGGTGCCGATGGTGAACGAGACTTGGCCGACAATTCCATCTGCTGTCGTGTCGCCAGTGGCGGCGGGGAGAGCAGTCACAAGAGCCGCGATTATCAGAATGGCGAAGAGAAGCGGGGGCAGCCGCAGAAAAGCGAGAAAAGCGAATCTTGACCGCGCCACCGTCGATATTGATAGCCTTGTGCCCACTTCCTCCCCAGCCTCCTCCACACCCGGCTCGCGCCGCACCTGACATCGGAAAGTAGCAAAAAACTACGCAACGATACTACGGCGCCAAACTGATTTCTAGAGGGATAAGACTAATTTGTTGCTACAGAAGTTAAGGAAACGGAGCTTTGTTCGCACAGCGACGGTTTCGCATCCTATTGGTGTCCGATGTTGCGGCTACGAAGCAGAACCGTTCTTTAGTCCTTCGATCAAAATTGGATATAGGATCGATCGGCGTTGCATTCCACCAGATTTTATCCGGATTGAGGCGATAAATTGCGAAGTGGAGCTGCGGCGCATCCGGGAGCAGCCTTACCGCTGGTGCCGACATACCCGATCATATTGCCGCGACATACGGTCATTCCTTCAAGCGGACCTTCCGCACATAACGATCCAAGTGCGCGTAATCCTAACAATGGGGGCCGGAATTATTGAACTGATATAATGGTCTGGACCGCCAGCGACGCTGAGGAAGAGTTTTTGAATCGTGCCGTTTTCGACGGCTTGAATCGGCGTCTCACGGGGCTCATTGATGTTGATCGCCTCGTGACGGCGTCCGTGCTGAAGCTTCTTAAAGGTGTCGCTCAAGTCAGACGGTTTCGCGCCTTTTAAACGACGCAAAAGTCTAGAAGATAATGAGCGAACTGAGAGCGAGCATTAGAAAAGCGCGCGCCTCAGCCGCCCCGCCTGCAACCCGTGGGCCTTGCGATGAGGCCTCGCCAGCAACGTCCGAACCGCCGATCGACGAGGCCCTCGTTGCGCCGCCAGAGAGACCATGAAAACTTACCCGGCGCCTTGCAGGGGGAGACCGTCCGGCCTATAGGGTTGGAGGGCCATATGCTGGAAATCCCGAATGACAGCCGCATAGCGCACAGATTTGGGTCGGGAGCGGCGGGCCGTAGGTGGGTGGAGCGGTGAAACAATTTGTAATCGGATTGTTGCTATTTCTGTTTGTTGCGTGCGCGTTCTATAAATCGCCTGTACATTATCTATCCGATGGCCGCTTCTCGCTTCTGATGGACGAGGCGATCTTGCAATACGGCACACCGAACATGATCCGCTACCAAGTGCCGCAAGGACAGGGTATTCCATTCGTTAATCACGGGTATTTATGGACTATTGACATAGTAAAAGGCCGGCTCTTGTACGTCTTTCCTTGGGGCGGAGCGCTGCTCTCTCTACCGGCGGTCGCCGTTTTCAACGCCATCGGATTCAGGGTGGCGCCACATCGCATCTACAGCGGCAGCAGCGAATTGGAAATGCAGACGATTCTGGCAACACTCCTGTGCGCGCTTGCGGTCTGGGTATTCTACACAACCGCCAGCTCCTTGCTGCCACTGGGATGGTCGGTCGCGATAGCGTTGAGCGCAGCCTTCGGAACGCAGATCTGGTCAGACGCCAGCCGAACGCTATGGCCCCAGACCTGGTATCTGCTGCTGATCGCACTAGCGATCTCGATTCTGATGAGCGAGCGGGGGCGACCCGTTTTGTTGGGAACGATACTCGCGTGGGCATGTTTGACGCGCCCCGGCGCCCCTTTGATTGTAGGTGCGATAACTGGCTATGTCTTAATCGAGTATGGACCGCCGTACTTTCTGCGCTACGCAGCTGCCGGCGCCGCGTGGTCGATCTCCTTTGCGGGAATGATGATGTATTTCGAGGGCGTTCCGTTTGCGGCTGCTTATCCCTTATCGTATTTGGTTTTCCCGCACCAGTTTCTAACCAGGCTAGAGGGTGTCTTGCTCAGCCCGTCGCGCGGTTTATTTATTTTTGTACCAATCGTCTTGTTGCCTCTTTATCTCACTCTCCGATACTGGCAAGATTTGCGCCGGAGGCAGCTCGTAGTCTTAGCGCTTATAGTCATCGTTTTGCACACTATCCTCCTTGCCTCCTATGGCCCCTGGTGGGGCGGAGGGGCATACGGCCCGCGAGACCTAATCGACGCGATCCCTTGGTTTGTCTTGCTAACGATCTTGGGTATTAAGGCCTTTCTCGATGATCGGCAGCTCGGCATGCAGGAATGTTCAGCGGTTATCTCGGTCGCACTATTACTGTTGGTCTTGAGCATAGCGATGAATGCGGTCGGGGCGCTCTCGTCGGCAACCCTCGACTGGTGCGATCGACCCTCAATTAACTCCCATCCGGAGCGGGTTTGGGACTGGCAACATCCGCAGTTCTTAGCTTGGATACAGGAATAGCTTTGCTGGCGTCCGATCCGGCATTATTGGTGCGCTCGCAGACGGCATATACCCGTCGCCGGTCGACTTACCACGTAACCGTCGTAGCGACGCATCAAGTCGACCAAGTTTTGTAAAGCGCGACTTAGAGCAGTGGCAGTGTCTCGAAGTTGGTGGAAAAAGTGAAAGGGCGTTAAGACCCATCTAGCTAAATGTGCGCACAAAGTCATTCATATATTCTTGAGCCTCTTAGTCAATTGGAGCCCGGCTCATTCGGATAGAAGAAGACTGCACCGATGAACTCGGTTAAAAGCTCTAATACCGTCGTCGCCGGGGAAGGAGTTTCGATGAATAGACCCATCGCGACTAGGATGAATCCGATACCCGCGCAAACAGACACTGACAGACTATTGTCAGCTTGATTGCGAACCAATGCTCAATATCGTTTTAGCGACCATTGCGTGATGACGAGAAAGCAACACTAGGCGAGAAGCTACCGGGCGATCGGGAAACATTCAGTCAGATTCATCCGCGCCCGTCCCTCAGACTGTCAATAATTAAGGGGCGAGGTATACAGAGTATTCAGAACAGCAGGATGGACGGTAGACAATTTATCGCCGCCAGCCCTTGAGAATGTGGAGCCATTGCATCGGGGGGATTGGGCAGCTCCACGTCTTGCGCCTAGGCGCGTTCCATCGGTTTCCTCATTCTTGACCGGGATTTCAATTTTAAATCCTGATTCACACTCGTACCGACACCAGGCGGTTTGCAAACGCGAAGTCCGAGCCCGGTTGACGAGATAGAGAGGAAAGGGATAAGTTTCTAAGAATTCGGTGGAAAAAGCGGCAGTTTCGGGTATGTTATGTCAATGCGAGGCAGAACTGGTCAGTTATGGCACCGTGGAAAGCCCTTTGGCCTGAAAAGACCACCCAGCAACTTCGGTTTCATCCCGGCAATGGGACACTAACACATGGATGACTCTCCGGAATCCCGGAACCGCCTGCGGCAGCTGCTAGACGCTGTCAACGAGCACGGAACTTACCACAAGCTGGAATTAGGGAAGGGACTTATCGTTAAGGGCGAATACGATATGACAAAATATGTCCATCACTACCGAATGCCTACTGACCTCAAGGACCAGTCCGTCTTGGACATAGGCACTGCTACGGGGTTTTTTGCCTTCGAGTGTGCTAGGCGGCGCGCGCGCGTGACCGCTATAGACCTATGGGATGGTTCGTTGTTCCGTGAGCTTCAATGGGCTCTCGGCTTAGAAGTCCATTACGTTCAGAAAAACATCTACGACCTTGATGAGGTGTTCGGGAAATTTGACCTCGTTATCTGCGGTTCATTGTTGCTGCACCTTGGGGACATTTTCGGTGCGATCCAGAAGATTCGCAGCGTATGCAAGCGGCGAGCCATCATCTCGACAGCGTTTCTAGAAGATCCGGAACGCGCCGACCGAGGGTACTGCGAGTTTATTGGCGCGAAGGGATTAACAGCGGATGGGCGGGAGTACGGAACTTACTGGACGGTGGGTCGAACTGCGCTAAAGAGGATGTTGCTTGCGGCTGGTTTCGCCGAGGTTCAGGAAGTCGCGACGTTCACGATTGAGTCCGAACCCGAAGGCCACGGGTTCTCAGTCCCTCACGTTGTTATGCACGCGCTGGTGTGACCCGCGCACGTAAGACGTCCATTCGGCCAAATGGTCGTGCGAACGCGCGGTTTTGAAGGGTCCCTTGGCGTTCGTAGAAGTCAGGGGTTCAGCATGGCTGCACGGGGATGTCGCCACCTACTCCATCGGCTGGGAGCTCTTCCGGTAGGATCCCCGGCTCCATTGGCCGCTAACTTTTTCGAAAAGGGTTGGCTATCGTAGTGGTTGTGGTAGGAGTTTCGATAGCGCTAATGGATCCAATTCCTCTTGTCTCTGATCTTCAAGCCCTTCTCGCCGATACTGCCCACCCGCTGGCGGTCGGCGTACCGACTCGACTGATACCGCCGGCGATCAACACCTTGCCATCGCGCAGCAACGAGGCAGGGAGCTCCAGCCGAGTAGAAGACATTCCGCCCGTTACCGCGGTGAATTGCCCGATCGCCGGACTATAAAGCTCCGCCGAGCAAACTCGAAGCGAAAGCGTCGCTGCCGCCACCCGCGATCAGCACTTCACCATTTGTGAAAAAGGTCGCGACGGGGATTCGCGGGCCGCGGTCATGTCTCCCGTTCGGCTGGAGGTCTGGGTGGCCGGATCGTAAATCTCAGCCTGGGTCAAATGAGTCGCCTTTAGTGTCGCGTTCCTCAACCACCAACCCATTACCATTTTGCAGAAGCGCGAGACCTGATGGCCCATATCGTGGCGAGACGTGAGGGTTCGGCAGATAAGATGTTGAGACCTTGGGTCCGCGCAAGAAAGTGGACGGCGCGCAGGGCCGAACAAGAAAAAAAATCAGGACAAAGGTGGGCACCAACATCTATCATTGAGCACAACCTCCCCAGGAGCTATATTGTGCAGTCCCCAATAGGCCCTAAAAGGAGTACCTATAGATCGAACCGGTTGCGGTAACTACCCACGCCTGACCTACAGGGTCGACAGAGATCTGGATCGCCTGTCCAGCCACCTGATTAAAATTGGTCCCGTCGTATCGGAATATTAATCCTGCAGGGTTGGTAACCCATACCGTCCCGTCAGCACCGACCCCGATGTCAGACGCTATTCCCGCAACCTGTACAAATGTTGAGCCCGTGTACCTGAAGATAAGCCCCGTCGAGGTGACCACCCACGCATTGCCGTTGGGATCGACTGCGATTCGTGATGCCAGCCCCGCAATCTGTTGAAAGGTCGTCCCGTTATACCGGAAAACTAATCCCGTAGGGTTGGTAACCCATACCGTCCCGTCAGCACCGACCCCGATGTCAGACGCTATTCCCGCAACCTGTACAAATGTTGAGCCCGTGTACCTGAAGATAAGCCCCGTCGAGGTGACCACCCACGCATTGCCGTAGGGATCGACCGCGATTCGTGATGCCAGTCCCGCAATCTGTTGAAAGGTCGTCCCGTTATACCGGAATATTAATCCCGTAGGGTTGGTGACCCAGACGGTCCCATCAGCACCGACCCCGATGTCAAGCGCTACTCCTGGCACGTTGGTGAAGCTGGGTGTTAGTCCAAAGACGGCCACGCTATTGGGAGTGCCCACATAGACTTTTCCATTGGCGATCGTTGGCGTGATGAACTTGTTGTCCTCGAAACTATCCGGGCCGTTACTTACCGGATTGCTATGGTATAGCTCCTTCGTCAGGTCGCCCGCGTCGTATGCGTGTAAAACTCCGGTGCCGCTGGCATTTTCTACCGCCCACACGATGGCGTTGTTCAAACCGTTCGCGGAAATGCTCGGCGTGGTGCCCGGATAGCTGAAACTCTCGGACGTGGAAGATGGGTTTGACGCAAGCCGAGCGTTTGAAAAACCAAAAGCAAAGAGTGGCGAACCAACACCGCCATAGTAAAGCGTATTGTTGAAAAAGGCAGGCATCCCAAATTCGCCGCCGGGTAGTATTCCGGTCAGCACCTGGTAGACGTTGGCATTGTTCGCCGAGGGATTGAACTCGCCCATGCTGTCCCGGTCAACCAGGTATATGTTGCCGTCCTTGCCGGCACCGACGGCAAGATGGCGCGTGATGTTCATGTTGTTCGTGGTTTCGATCATGTCCGGTAACAGCAGCGCCCCGCCGGAACCGAGGTCCTGGTCCATTGCAGACTCTTCAACGGCGTTGGACATCGCGAAATAATCTGCAACCTGCAATCCGCTCGAAGTCGACAATTTAAGAAAAGCGTTCCCGAAATCGCCAGCATTGGGGAATCCGTTACCGGTCAGCGTCGTATCAAAGGTACCGTTGCCGTCGAGAAAATAAATATTGCCGAGGCTGTCCGCCGCCGGTCCCGCGCCGCTTTGCCAGATTGCTCCCTCGCTTCCGTTGGGCGTGACGTTCAAGACGGAAGTTTGTACCAGCGTGTTTTCATTTACGGCATAGGAGATGATCCACCCGGTGTATGGACGAATATCGCAATGCGAGGCCCAGGTGGTGTACACCGTGCCATTAAGCAGCAAAAGTGCTGCCCGCTCTTTGTACTGCGCTGGAAGGAAAGCGACCTGTCCGTGTTCGCTACTGTCGCCTGTACCGGGAAAGGTCGCCATAATCGTGACTGGTCCGCCGAATTCTTCTTCTCCGGTGGAGATATCTAGAGCGTGGATACGCTGGAAATAGTTGTTAGACGCATCCTTGGACATCGCGACCACATAGATGGTGCCGTGGGGTCCAGCCGAAGGGTCGATGACTGGAGTTGAGGTGATGCCAATTTCGGGTGTTACCTGGCCGCATCCTCTGTCATCCGAAGGAACTTCGCCCGCACCAAGCACGGACACCAGCCAGAGCACTGACCCATAGTTCGCATCGAAGGCGTAGACACTGTCGTTTTCGGTGACGACGTAGAGCACATTGTGCGTGCCCAGGCCCGGAATACTTACCTGGGTCTTGATGAGCGGTTGAGCATCAACTTTACCGTCGACCGGGAGCTCAAACAGTTTGCCGAACGAAGACGAGTTGACGTTGCTGAGTGTCAGGATCTGTTCACTCTGATTTTGTCCGGTCCGGGCATTGTCATTGTGGTAGGTGAGAACATCAGTGGCGAATTGCGAAGAGGGAGGCACCAATGCGGGCATCAATACGCTCGCGAGCGTGAAAATCGCGATCGTGCCACTCAGCGCGAAAAGAGAAGCGCGGACTGATGCCGAAGTCAGCCTGCGCCGAATCTTCTCAGGGTCGCCCATTTTGCACCGCTTTCACTAACCGGGATTTCGAATTCCTGTTTAGGCCTGCGCCAACGCCATGGCGGCGGTCTCAGAAACACAAAGCTCTCGTAGAGGTTTTAATGTGCTTTCCACGCCACCGCAATCCGTCAGTTCTGCCCGATGTTGACACGAAGCCAGAAAATCTACACAGACCGGCCGATGAGATCCGATTGTCCAAAGCTGGCCGAGCGCCGTACCCCACATGATCTGCAGTTCGACCGCCTTGTCGATCTGCGGCTTCGGATCCTGGACCTTAGCCGTTGAATCAACCGCCAGCCACGCCTTCTCGCTCGCGATACGCCCCGCCAAACTTCTGCGTGAATGCCATCCGCTATCTCCTCCTGTTTCGCCCCGCAAACCCTTCTGATGGGTTGTAGTTCGCGGCGGGCACCATTTTTGATTGCCGCAGGAGCCAGCGTTCAACAAGGCTCAGGCGCTTCAAAGAACAAGGATCGAATCGCTACGGATTGCACACATCTCAATTCGCGCTCGAGGTGACAGTCGCGAGCTGCTGTTTTACAGCGAGCTGCCCGACAATTGCACCGGTTGCTCAGGGGCGTGTGGCGGAGCGAGCAGCCGGGCCGCGCACGACCCGCCGATCCGGGTGCCGACCTTCGCCGATTGGTGCGATCCGCGACCCGGCTATATTGAAGCGGATCTAAATGGAGCGGGATAGTCGCTTTTGGCCAGGGTCATTAGTGGAGAAACTGACTCCAATTACATGCTGGCCAGATCGTCGCAGCGAAATTAGCCAGAGCGTTTGTATCGGCAACCGGGATATTGCCTGCGGCACCGCTGAAGCCGAAAGGTACTTGACTTTGGTTGGTCAGAACAGTCAACGCCGCTACCATGCGAGAGCCTGCGTCGGTCGTGTCGCAACCTTGAGGGTTACACGCAGCAGTCCCGCCGAACAGCGTACCGTCGTCGTTCTTCGCGGTGTCCCATTCTGAAGGAGTCCACGTCATCGACTGATTCAACCACGCTTGCGCAAGAGTTCCAAGCAACGCGCCTTTCGTGTTCGCATCAAGGTTACCGAATGGCCCGACCCATCCGTAGGAAAAGTACTCGGGAAAAACTAGTTGATCAAGCGCGGCACCCCACGCTGGGTTATAACCATAGTCGGGGTCCATCAGATAACCGGCGCTGTTGAATACCTTGTCGCCACCATTGATCAGGGTCGTGTTTTCGTTCTGCGCATCGAGCCAGACCATTGTGAAGAACCCCGCTTCGCCAAGCCCCGTGATACCCGGTTCCTTGCCTTGATGGGTTAAGAAGTAGGACCAATCTATCGGATTGTTACCACCGCGAATACGCTGGCCTGAGTGCAGCAAGATTTGTAGGTAGTACCAAGCGCTGGTAAAGTAGGTATCTTTAACTTCATCACGAGCGAAATTATTCAGAGCGGGATTACCTGCTCCTTGGGTGGGAATGCCGATTCGGAACAACGCTGTGAAGAACAGCTCCTCTGCGTTCCATACCCGGTCGTCCGTAGGCATCGTTAGGTGATAGCCTTCGCTCTGTGGGATTACACCTTCAAGGCTAAACTCGTGCATCATTTCCCACAGCTTGGTGTTTTGCCAATGTGCAAGCGCGTACGCGTTGTTGCTCGAAATTGGAGTCCACGTCGAGCTACCATTGGTCGGTAGCCCAAGGTTTGGCCGATCGGTAAAGATCCAATCATATAAATCAGTCGCGAACGGCGACACCGAAGTAGCTTGGCCAGGCTCTTGGTTCGTTATGTACGGCTTCTGGTTGTTGGTCAGATTGCTACGAATGCTGAGGTAACGACCGTAGAGCCCGCTCGATGTAAAGTTCGGGTGAGCATCCATCGGCGAAATCGTCGGTAGCCATTGGTTCCAGGTCGGCATCTCGTAGAAGATCGGGATCTCGCGCTTGTCGATATTTCCCGTCGATGGAATCGCGCTTGGGGTGAAGCCGTTCGGGAAGATGTAGCTGAGGGTGTCCTCATCGACATCCAGGATCGATTGGACGCCAGCACCGGCCGACCAGTCGGCAATCGAATGCGAATTGAGACCCGGCCCCGGCTGATAGGGCGGATTCCACGGTCGCGCGTAACTCGAAAACGCCGGCGCGTTTGGAATGCCAGCGCGAATGTAGCTGGCGATCTGCTGACCTTGAAGCTGCGACAAACCGTGAAATTGGCTGCGCTGAGTTATCGCGTAGTTTGAGAAGTGGAGCTACCCCGCTTCGGTGGACGGTGTTGAGCTTGCGGTTAAATTCTGTTGTTGCTGAATCCTTTCGTAGTTGATCGATGAATGATAGTCGAGGGCGGAGTGGCGGCGATGGGGGTTGTACCAGCCCTCGATGAAGTCGAAGATCGCCATCCGTGCCTCGGCCTGGGTCTTGAAACGGCGGCGCTCGAGCAGTTCGCATTCGAGCGTGGCGAAAAAGCTCTCGCACATTGCGTTGTCGAAACAGTCGCCGACCGAACCCGTCGAGGGTCGCACCCCAGCTTCCTGGCAGCGCATCCCGAAAGCGATCGAGGTGTATTGAGTACCCTGGTCGGAGTGATGGATCACCTCGGCGGGGCGGCGTTGCCCGAGCGCCATGTTAAGTGCCGCCAGCACCAGTTCGGTGCGCAGATGAGTTTCCATCGCCCAGCCGACTACTCTTGGGCTAAACGCGTCGAGCACCACCGCAAGATAGAGGAAGCCGGCCCAGGTCGGAACGTAGGTGATGTCGGCGACCCACAGTCGGTTCGGACCGGTCGCGGTAAAGTTGCGTTCGACCAGACCCGGCGCCGGCCGCGCGGCGCGGTCGCGCACCGTGGTCGTTACCCACTTACGCCGGCTTATTCCGTGAAGGCCCGCCGCATCCATCAGCCGCGCGACCCGCTTGCGGCCTACCCGGATCCCGTCCGCCGCCAGCTCCGCATGAATGCGCGGTGCACCATAGGTTGCACGCGAGCGTTGATGGATCGCCTGGATGCGTAAGCTGAGTTCCGCGTCCGCGCGCGCCCGCCCCGACATCGGCCGTTTGCGCCACGCATAGTAGCCGCTGGTGGAGACCTCCAATACCCGGCACATCGTGGCAATCCCGGACCTGGCCTGATTCGCGCTCACGAATTGGAACGCCGTGACGGCACTGAGCCGGTCTCCGTGGCGAACCAGGCCGCGGCTTTTGCGAGTATCTCGCGCTCTTCGCGCAGTATCCGGTTCTCGCGCCGTAGCCGATTGAGCTCTTCGTGCTCGGACGTCGTCAGTCCGTCCGTGCGCAAACCTTCATCGAGCGCAGCTTGCTTGACCCATTTGCGGATCGCATTGGCCGATGGCTCGAACTCGCGCGCCAACTCGTCGATGCGCCGCCCGGCGCGCGCCAGCTCAACGATTCTGCGCCGGTACTCCGGCGCGTACGGTGGATGGGTTCTTGGCATTGGGGGGCCTCCTTCTTCCTTTCTCCCAACACCGTCCACGAAACCGTATCGATGAAGGCGGGTGGGCCGTCCCGCGCTTCACTGCGGTATGGTCCGCAGCAGACCACGGGGTTGTTGTACGCAACGCCCCAAAAAAGGACGGAGGACGGCCAGATGAACAACTACTATGTAGGCCTCGATGTGCACAGCCGTGAGAGTGTCTTCGTGGTGCAGGACGACGCGGGTGTAATCGTCGCGCGCGGGGCAATTCCGACGACGGCGAGCGGATTGCTGCAGCTGCGCGACAGCTGTGGCCTTCCGGCTGGAACCAGCGTCGCACTCGAGACCGGAACTTCGGCATTTTTCGTGGCTCGTGAATTGGTACGGCTTGACCTCAAGCCGGTGGTTATCGATGCGCATGAGGTCAGGCGCAAGGCGCACCGGCCCGAGCGGAAGAGCGATACACGCGACGCGCTTGAGTTGTGCGAAGGCCTGCGCCGTGGCTTTTATCGCTCGGTGGTCCACGTGCCCAGTCCTGCCATCAGCGATCTGCGCACCACGTTATCCCGCCGCCGCCACTTCATTCGTATCCAGACCGCTGAGGTTAATGCCGTGAAACGGCTGATGCGCGGAGCCGGACGGAGCAGCGGGCGCCGTGGCAACTTGCGCACCGATGCGCACTGGCAAGGCTTGCTCGACGGCGACCTCGTCCCCCAAGAACTCAAAGAGCATGTGCGCCATCACTATGCGGTGTGGCGCCAGGCCGCCGAGCGGGTCCGCGCACTCGACCTAAGTCTCGGGGACAGCGCACGCGAACGGCGCACTGCGGTAAAACGGCTCGAAACGGTGCCAGGCGTGGGGCCGATCGTCGCGCTCACCGCAATCGCGGTCTTCGCCGAGATCAGCCGCTTTGAGAGTGCCAAGCACGCTGCGAGCTACGCTGGGCTAGTCCCAAGTACTTTTCAATCAGGCGAGCGCGACGCCCACGGCCATATCACCAAGCGCGGCTCGGCGGAGCTGCGCGCCATGCTGTGCGAGGCGGCACATCATGCGCGCCGCTCCGCCCATCCCTTGCACCCGCACTTCGCCAGGGTTTGCACGCGGCGCGGTTACAAGACCGCGGTGGTAGCGGTGGCCCATCGGCTCTGCCGCATCTTGTTCGCCATGCTGCGCGACGGTACCGACTTCAGCGTCTCTCGCACCGGCGTCGAGCAAGGCGATTTCAAACGCGCCACCACCTACAGCTACCGGCTCCGACCAAAACCAGCCGGCCGCCTGCCAGTGGCCGGCTGAAAGCAGCACGCGATCCCTTTCGAGCGATCATAGTATGAGCGCTTGACCCCTTGTTGACCCGTGGGCCCAAGAGCCCAAGAAACCGTCTGGGGCAGCGCTCTCCGCAGCGAAATGTGGGGCGTTAACGACCCCGAATGGACGGCTGGCGAGATCGCTCGAAGAATCGAATTAAGTCCCGGAAGCGTAGTCCGCTCGCCGCAGCGAGAGCGCACCTCAAGGGTTCGCTCGCCTTTGGGCTCGCCGGCCGAGCCGCCCTTGACCTGCGCTCTCGCTGCGGCTGAACGGCAATTATGGCGAGCGCGAAAACGCTCGCCGGACGGGACTAACCCAGGAAAGCAAAAAAAGAAATCTCAGATTTAGGAGGCTTGACTTCCCCCCTTCATGGGCGGGTCAACTCCAGAATTGAAATCGACAATCTAATATACGATGCTCTACCAGTTTGCAATCCTAGCTTTACCAATTGCCGAATTTTACGGGGGAAAGTTAGACTTTGATGAATTTTCGCATGATCTATAGGTCTTTTGATTAACTTGAATTCTCATTATCGCACACAGGTACCCATCTAGAAGTTAGTATCCAGTGAAGCAAGGCAGACGTGAAGTGGGGCGATTCACCTAAACTAAGTTGAGGTTCGTGCAATTTCATCACTTGCTCATGTCGATCAAGTTCAATCAGTTTTTCCGGAAAAGGCATCTTAAGGCAAGTTGTTTCCCATTTTCGAAGCCCGGTAGCCGTCGCCGCGAGAGTTTTGGAGAATTGAATATCGAAATTAAAATGATGATCAAGGTCGCCCCTTAGGCGGATTCCATGTTCTCGATATAGTGGAAACGTGAAAGAAGCGATGCCTTAAAGTGAGCTACGCTAGTAGAAATCACAATTCCCTGATGTTTTAAGTCAATTTTGCGCCCAAACCGAGAGGGCCATCTGCCGAGCGCCAAGGATTTTGCAGAAATTTCTGGCGATGAAGCTCCTGGTGCACGTTGCGTCAATTAATTTGTTGTTCTAGACGGATCGGCAGCCCTTCCGCTTCGCCCGCACTCTTGACCGATGCCACTATCTACCGTTTGGCATTCCTTTGATGTCTGACGCGAGTAACTAAAAACTCGGTAGCGCCGGGTAAGTCGCAGGCAGATCCCGGTGGGGCAATCAAGAGAAGTTTGCAACGTACTGCGGGTTGGTGAATCTGTCCTTGTCCGGAATGTTTAGACTCTTTTTCCGCACCTGCATGCGACGAAAAAGCCGGTCGAAGAAAAACGTCTCGCTGCTAGCGCGATCCAATTGACTGTCGTTCTTCGGCGGAAGGCGCCGTTATTGCAGAAACTGACTCCAATTACATGCTGGCCGATCGTCGCAGCGAAATTAGCCAGAGCGTCTGTATCGGCAACCGGGATATTGCCTGCGGCGCCGCTGAATCCAAAGGGTATTTGACTTTGGTTGGTCAGCCAGTCAACGCCGCTACCATCCGCGAGCCTGCGTCGGTCGTGTCGTAACCTTGAGGGTTACACGCAGCAGTCCCGCCGAACCGCGTACCGTCATCATTCTTCGCGGTGCCCCATTCTGAAGGAGTCCACGTCATCGACTGATTCAACCACGCTTGCGCAAGAGTTCCAAGCAATGCGCCTTTCGTGTTCGCATCAAGGTTACCAAATGGCCCACACATCCGTAGGAAAAGTCCTCGGGAAAAACTAATTGATCATGTCCAGTCTTGCGCTGGGCGACTGTTCGTCACGGCTGGCACTACATCGAGCCGGGTAAGCCTATGCAGAACGCCTGGATCAAGAGCTTCAACAGCAAACTTCGCGGGCGAATGGCTAAACGAGCATGTCTTCCTCACGCTTGCCGAGATGCGTGAAAAGATCGAGGCATGGCGTCACCCGCGACCGCATGGCAGTCTCGGCGCCTTGACGCCGGCCAAGTTCTCAGTGCTTAAGGGACCGGAAACGCAACTGCCCGGGAGAGCGAAATTAAACTCTACTTATGATTGACTGGAAATTGGTAGGAGGCCGCTTCTCAGGGCGACTTGTTCTCGAAAAAAATCTATCTTCGTCGGTTTTTTATGGAATTGCCTACTCAGAGGCCCGACCAACAGCCGCTCAAAAACTTGCCGAAGGACGCTGTTCGGGTTAGAAACTGAGCGGAAATCGGTGTAAAATAAAGGACATTTCCAAGCCAGAAGGTAGTGCATGAGCACTGTAATAACAAAGCGCGCGGATCGAGGGTATGAGAAGGCTGCGCGGGTGGACCCGTATTATGCGGTCATTCCATTTCCGCAGTTTCGGCGGTCGCAGCTGTCGGAAGAGCATCTTAAGGAGTTCTTCGCGATAGGCCAACAACACATCGAGAAAGTGTTCTCGTTAATCCGCAAACATTTCGCACCCGACTTCGCGCCGCATCGGGTCCTCGACTACGGATGCGGAACAGGGCGGCTTGTAATACCGCTGAGCAGGCTTGCCGAGCGGGTTGTCGGAGCCGACGTCTCTCAGAGCATGCTCGCGGAAACGCGCAAGAACTGTGACCGGTTTGGCCTCGAAAACGTAGAACTCGTGTTGGCGGATGACGACCTTGCGCGACTAACGGGCAAGTTCGACCTGATCCATTCGACCATCGTCTTTCAGCACGTTCCCGCAAAGCGGGTCGAAAAGATCGTCAGAGGCCTGATCACACACTTGGAACCCGGCGGATTTGGGTCGCTACATTTTCTCTTCTGGTCTCCGACCAAGATGAGAATCGCCCGGTTTGTGAAACGGACCATCCCTTTCGGTAACGCTATCGCGAACCGGCTCAAGGGTCGTCAACGAGAATTCGGCTATATCGATTTGCATCCGCTGTCGATGGACCGTATCGTTACCGTTCTTGGGGAAAGCGGCGTACGAGAGATATTGGCGGAGTTTCCCGATTGGAAAGCCGAGCCCGACGATCGATGTGTCCATGTGACCTTCCGTTGCCCCGGCGGTTGAGCCAGAGTTAAGGGTCATTTGAATCGTTCTGCTCGACAGTAGCTGTATGTACCGAAAACTCTGAACCCGCTGGAGTTTTCTGCGCAATCAAGCAGGTCTCCGAGAGCACGTAGAACGCCGCTTCCGATTCGATTTCTGGACGCTCGTCGATCGTTAAGTGGGCGAGTGAAGCCAGATGGGTTTATCGAGCCCGGGATCCGGCGGCTCGCGCCAACTAAGCTAAAACCATCCCGGCTCTCGAAGTGACTCATAGCGAGGTGAAGACTCAAGCGCGAGGTTGCGCGAGTGAAGTCTGAATCACCACGTTTGTCATCCTTCGAGTCTTGCGCGCAAGAATCGGTGACTCGACAAAATGCCACGACAGCGACGCAAATCCAATCGAGGCGACCATCGCCACGGTGCGGGATATCACGGCGGGGTGGCCGATACCGAGAGTCACATGAATAGCCTGTCCATGAATAAGATACAGCATGTAACTGATGGTGCCCAGGTAGACTATCCAACGGTAAGAGAGGAAGCGATAGAGCGGTGTATCCTTGGCGGTCGCGACGAATGCGATGAGGCTCGTCGAGAAGACTGCAATCAGTGAGTAACCAAACATATCAAAACTCAACGATCCACGATCACGAACGAAGCCTCCTTGCATCGCCAATACCGCAAACATCATGATGGCTGCGGCCATCAACACGACCATCAGCCTACGATGCGCGTACAGCCATTCGCGCCTAGTACTCCAGGTCAGAGACAAAAGGGCACCTGAGAGTAGCAAATCCATTCGAAAGGGCGTCAGAAGGAAAATTTTTTCGGTACCGGCGAATGAGTGAGAAAATGCGGCCCGTAACAGGAAAGCGATAATTATGCCCGCCATCGCCAGCCATCGAACCTGTCTATACGTGAGAAGAAACAGCGCCAGTGGCCAGAGCAAATAGAACTGTTCCTCGACGGCGAGCGACCACATGGATGTTAAATAGGGTCCAACATCGCAACCATAGGCCTGCGCAATATTGGATATCAGAAATACGTGCCAGCGAAGTTCAGACCACCGGTAGTGGAAGAAGAGACTCGAAGCCGCGACGGCGAGAGCATACGCGGGAACAATGCGTCGCAAGCGACGGCCGTAAAAGCTGCGGAAATACCGCTCAGGCTCGCGTTTCTTCAAAGCTAGCAGATTGTTGGTTATGACGAAGCCGCTTAATACGAAGAATACATCAACGCCGGCCCACAAAGGCGCCCATGACGGTAGTGCGGCCGCGTGATAAAAGAATACCGCAAGAAAGGCAAAAAATCTCAGCCCATCTAGTTGGATAATTCGTTCGCTGCGAGCAGCATCGGCAGTCATAGCATCGATTCGTCTAAGTAGTGTTCTTCACTGATGGACAACACGCCGGTAGACCTAATTCTCGCTGATCAAAGGCTCTGAGCCAGGAAAACTCCGACTAGTGCCCACACCAACCATTCAAATTCTCTCACTAAGCGCGACTAGCTCCACATGGTCCAATTTCGAGTGGTGAGAACCCAGACTACGAGCAGGCCGTTTGCCGTTGCATGCGCGACTATCGCGTCCGAGAGTCGGTCGTGTAGATACGCGGCAAGCGCAAAGATGAGGCCGACGGCGAAACCTGCAAGCCACTGTTCATGCAGGGTTGCGAAGATAACCGACGAACCCAGCCATGACACGAGTGTGAAATGTCGGTACGAGACCGCCTCGAAGCGGCTACTGACGAGCTTGCGTAGCAAATAGCCGCGGAAAGCGAGCTCCTCGGCGACTGGCACGGCTATCACGGCTCCTATGATTCTGAGGGCGAGCCAACCAGCAGCCGCCCAACTCGACATTGCCCACAGGCTGGTCGAAAATGCCAAGCTGCTCGTTGCGGCGTTGTGGCGGGTTGTCAATACGATCCACAGCACGAATGCGACGATGCCGAGTCCAATTGCGCCAAATGAGGCTTTAATTTTTAAAGTGGCGATTCTGTCCCGGAAGGTGAACAGAACGAGGCCGAACGCCAGCACGCGTAGCGGGTACAGATAGTCGAAACCACTATCAAATATCCGCGTAATCATTGAGACCGCTACGATCACCAGCAGTGGCGCAAGGTAAAAGGCCGCCGGATTTTGCGACGGAACCTCAACTGCGCGAGCTTGCGCGCGCGACAACCAGGGCGTGAATCTGCTGATGGCTAACAGCGCGAAGGAGGCGGCGTTGAAGAAAATCCATCCGGCGACCGTGTGGAAGCCGTCCATAGCCAGGGTGGGCGACCACTGTCCAATTGCTACCAGCGTCGCGATCCGGACCACGTTGAGCAGACCGACCAGCACAACTCCAATCGGAATCAGCAACAATGCCTGCGGAAAGCGAAACCGGCTTCGGTAGACCCACAGGCACATCCCCGTCAGCACGATCACGAGCCCCATGCCTTCAAGGCCCGAGCAGCCAGCAACTATTTCAACCGCAAAGCGCTGCGTTCCAACGCGAGCCAGAGATGGCTCAACAATGACCCGCTCGCGCAGAGCTCGCAGCAAAAAAGCAACCGCATACAAGTTCCAATCGAGCAGCAGGGACCACAGCCTCATGGTCAGAAATTCTGAGACCCTGGCGATAGCTCCGACCATGAGCGCGGCTGCGATCGCACCGGGACGGCGCTTGACCCAGGCGAACCAAAACTCCGCCGGCATCACGGCAAGGCCCCAGCTTGCGATCGCGGCCACCAGCAGTGCCAAGCCTAAAAGCGACCACAAGCCTGCATTTGGACCGCGTAGCGCGCCGCACGCTAGCGCGAAGCGGCCCCCGCTGGCGAGCACGTTGACGGTCACCAGATGCAAGCCCAGCCATGCTGGCCAATATGAGTCCCCTTCCAGATCGGCCCTAGGAGCGGCCTCGAACAGCTCAAAAAGTGTGTCCCAGCTCAGCAGGACGGCTGCGCCAAAGGCAGCCACGAACATCGCCACAATCATTCGGTGACCCACGATGAACGCGAGCCACCATGGCGCAGCCGCCTGCGGGAGGAGCGACACGGGGAGGGGGCGGGAGAGCGCGACCAACTCCGGAACCAAGAGTAGGGCGATCAAGAAGCGACGCCACGGAAATGACCCGCCCGGGCCCTTAAGGACCCGCTCAGACAGTTCCGACTGGCAGGAAGTAGCGCTCTCCACCACCGTCAATCGTCACCCACTGGCCTAAGACGCTCCAAGCTCTAGCGCGAGCGGTAGCGTTCAAGCGCGAGCAAGAAACCACCGACTAGCAACGCCAAGCCACTGGCGCCGGTTCCCGGATCGAGCTCCGGAGCACCCCAATAGGCCGACGCGACTCCTCCGAAGCCAATCACGAAGAGGGTCACAGCGGCAACCATCCAAACCCAGCTGGAAAGCCTGATGCGATCAGTCATAGCACCTCATACCTCCGTAGAGAGTTTAGATACAACAAAATCATAGATTTGTCAACTTAAAGCGATTAGAATGAGGAAAAATGCGCTAATGTTAAGTAGCACGCCGGCAGGATTCACTACTGACGGTAACTGAGGATCTTTTCCAGGTTCAAGACATCGCCAGTTCCATTCTGAAGCGGCGGCTCGGGACGTGGGATTTGCAACTGCGGAACTGGAGAAAGCCTCGGTTTCTCTTCTCGAAATCTCGAGCGTCATCAGGGCAATCGGGCGCAGTCAACCCTAAGCCGTTCGGTCGAGCATGCGGACACAACGTCGGTTCGGTGCTGGCGCGAGAGACCACTCGATGAATCACAAACGGTTATACCGGCTCTACCACGAAGAGCGGCTCATGGTGCGCCGGCGCAGGGGGCGCAAACGTGCGCTGGGAACCAGGGGCGCCGATGACCCTGCCCGACGCGATCAACCAACGGTGGTCGCTCGACTTCGTCCCTGACGAACTGAGCAACGGGCGCCGCTTTCGTATACTGTGCGTGGTGGACGACTTCAGCCGCGAGTGCCTGGCCAGGTGGTGGACACTTCGCTCGGCGGCATGCGCACACTTGGCGAATGGCCCCCCAAATCTTTGCAATCAAAGAGGTCTACTCTATACTGCAGGGCGGAGACCTTTAGCACTTCGGACAACGCGTCTTGAAGACAATTTCACGGAGGAGACTTGGACGAGATAGGACCTATTGCCAGGAGAATCTGTCGGGTGGTGGTGATCGCGATCATCGGGGTCGTTGCGCTTTGGCCCGTGGTTCAGTCTCCCGTCGGGAGTTCTAGCGAAGCACAAGCTCAACAGATCGAGCCACTACTGGGCTTCAACTTTACCCTGCAAGCCTACTTTGACGTGTCGAGCAGCTTTACGCCATCTGAGTCCGGTTATGGAGGACCGGGATTCTCGGGCGGAACTGGTGACGCTCTGTTGAGGATCGTGAATGCGGGAAACTTCGAAGGCCTCCCCACGGGTTTTCTGTGCGCAAATGTTTATGTGTTCGACGACGCTCAGGAACTACAAGAGTGCTGCAGTTGTCCCATAAGCCCTAACGGAGTTCTAACCTTGTCCACCATCAATAATCTGACCGGCAACCCGCTATTCGCATCACCTAAGTTAGGTTTAGGTACCATTACAATCGTAGGTTCCAGTAAAGACGTAGGTTCCAGTGCCACTTTTACTTGCTCGGGCGCGGAGCCCGCCAGCACGGGGAACAGCGATGGGTCAAACGGGCTGCAGGCATGGCTTAGCCATGCCGACTCGATCGCGAGCAATAACCCAGGCGATAATTTTGCGTTCGTTACCAGCACTTCGGTCGAAAGGCTGCCATCGGTGCCATTGGACAACGGCGAAGCAGGTAACATGATCACGCAATGTCAGTCTGCTGTAGCAGTGGGCTCGGGACGTGGGATTTGCAACTGCGGAACTGGGGAAAGCCTCGGTCTCTCTTCTCCGAAATCTCAGGCGTTGTCACCGCAATCGGCGTTAGTCAACCCTAAACCTTACGCTCCGCAGCAAGGACACAAACGCGCTGCTCCGCCATAACTGCGCGGAGGCGATGGACAACGATATGGTGAAACCACGTCAGCTGAGCACGCTTACGCCATGGGGTGCCGCACTGAGACTCCTTTGGGGAGGCGATCCCGCTGAGCCCCGGAGAAATCCCCAGCTGTTTGCCGATCACGGGGCCCATAATGATACCCTGTGAGCTCGCCCGATCGATGAAACCGATGCCGACGTGATTATGCAGGAAATGTTTTCCAACCTCATGACAGCGGTTGGTAGGTCTGGATTTCGAGGGCTGATGCGGGCGACCCACAAACGCCGGATTTCGGAAATCACCATGGTAGTGTCTGTCTGGCGACCGGCGATGGCCATATAGCCGATGGGAAGCTCGCAGAGGTCCAGCCCGGTAACTCGGGTTTGCAAACTTCCCGGTGTCGGCGCGAACATTAGAGAGGATTAAAAGGGGAAATTTCGGTTAATGCGGAGGGCCCGAAGTGTGTGTATTTTGGCAGACGAGACAGGACAAAGGCCGGATGACGCAGGACCGCCGATATGCCATGATGATCGCATGCGTAAGCGCTCACGGAAGGCAGAGGCAGAGGACATTAACCAGATGGCGGCGCGGATGACGCGGTATATCATCGAGACGACGGGACCAGATCTAAGCGACGAAGATACCCGTAAGGTGCTCGCCCGGGCGCTAGGGCGGCTCGGCGGCTTGAAGGGCGGCCGTGCCAGAGCCGCGAAGATGAGCAAAGCAGAGCGCGGATCCCTAGGCGTTTTTTTGCCCTAGGCGTTTTTTTTGGCGGGACGGCTCTTCAATCCAAAATCCGATCTGCCTTTTTCTGGCCCGGATACCCTACGATCAGCTAGATATCGCTCCAGATCGTCCGACCGAAAGCGTTTCACTCGCCCTATCGCATAATGGGGAAGGTCGCCGCGCGCCGCCATCCGATATATGGTCATTTCGGTCAGCTGCAGAAGATTAGCCAACTGATGGACGGTGAAAAATTCATTTGCGCCCTCAACCGAACTGTCTATTTCTCGTTCTTTCAATCTCCGCCTCCTCCAGGTTCGACTTCGTCAACCAGGACCATGCTCGCCCTCTCGAAATGGCTCTCTCGCGGTCGCCAGCTTCAGATTTCTCCAAACCGGTGAAAAGTTGCTAACGCCTTGTTCTGTATTTCAAAAAGTTGCAAGCGCCTTATTCTGTGGTTCAATTGTGAAGAAAGCAGAGTGCAGGCAAAAAGAAAACTTCTGCTTCGTTTGGCGGCCCATCTACAAGTATCCGCAGGTGAAAGTCGAATTCCGCATATGGTTCTAGCTCACTTCGGTTGTCTCTTTAATTTACAATTTGATTCTTTAATGATACTCGAAGCATCAGGCTTTTACAATACGTGTGGCTTTCACTGACGACGATCTCAACTTTGGATTCGGTTCCGAGGGCGCGTTCTGATGCCCATCACGGCTATCAGGAGGTCGGCACGAAGGTCGGCGCCGGATTTCGAATCGAAAAGTTCGTCGAGAAGCCTGCGATCGCGCTGACGCGCCGGATGGTACGGTCTGGCAATACTTATGGAACGCATCGATGGTCGTGGAGTCGACGGGGAGCCTGGCGCGGGAACTCGCCGAGCATTGCCCCGCGCTATCTGATCGTCGTCGAACCCGCGAGGCGATCCTGGTTTCGCGCCGAGAAATGTCGCCGCTTTTGCGGGTCGGCACCGACGAATTGGAGCCCCGCTACTTCCAACGCTACTCGTTGAAATCGATCTAGCGATCAGTCGAGCGCGAGCGCATCGCCCTTGAGCAGCTTGCGCACATCAGCAGCAAAGCCGCTGCCTGAAGCTTGATTACTTACACAAGGGCGCGAAAGGGCGAAGAACGATATCCCGAGCGGAGAACAATATCACGATCTTGGGTCAGGTGGATTCATACGGCGAAAGGCAGAAGCGTACCGTGTCACTCGATCGCCTCAGCGTCGATCTTTGCCAAGCGACAATCACGACGGCACTGCGCCGAATGTCTCGGCCGGAAAGAGTTCAGCCGATTTTGCCCCGCCGCCTTGCCGTTTTCACATTTCCGACGCTGCGGATCCAGCGACCTATAGTACTCCGTCTTATCCATCGCCATTTCCTTGCGAGTTATCCGGCGCTACCGCCATTTTTAACCACTTGCGTTAGACATCAAACGAATGCTAAACAGCTCAGGTGATTCAAATCCTCAGAAAAATAACGAAAAGTTAAGAAAGGAGTACAAGCGCATTAAAATGCTTCCATCAACTTCATCACTTAACGCAGCTACCTGCAGTTGGTCCAGGCCGTGTCCGAAATGTGCACTGCTGGAAGTCATTCGCCATCGTTTTCGCGCATTTGAGGTTAAATTTGGACGTAAACCGGCTCCTGACGAGCCGCTCTTTTTTGATCCACGAAAGAGCCACCCGGTTCTCGCCAGTCAGCCCGAAATTCGTGAACAAATTCGGGTCGCAGCTTCCGCGTCGCAGCTAAAGGTCAGTCCCATCCTTCGCCTTCTGAAGCTCGATCAGCACTCCCCTGCAAAGGAAGGAACTGAAGCATGTCAGCGAGCTTCCCGAGGTCACCCTCATGCCAGTGGATTGACGGAACATCGACCTGAGGCGAGACATCAAAGCGCTTGGGAACTGTTCGTTAGAAACGAGAGCCTGCACCGCCGTTACGGGATCACCGGCGCGGAACTGACGGTCCTCTCGAAGGTGGCCTTGATGGGCGAGGCACGGAACTCGCGCGATTTCCTTTTCATGTTAGCCGCGATTCGAAAGTCGAAGCACCCGTAGCTCGGGCCGTTCGATCTCGAAGATGAATGCCAGTTTGAGTTTCTGGCAGCACGAGCAGTCAATCGTCGATTGAAACGATCCCCCGCAGCCGTGATCGCCAAAAACGTTGAGGGCTCAGGAAGCAATCGGAACGTCAATATGAGCGAAAAGACCGACTGAAACCTGCTTGCCATCGCTCGATTTCAGGAGCCCGGAACTCTTCACCACTTATTCCGGTCTTGTCTGATTCGTCTGCCAGCGTTCGATTTGCTCGCGATCGAATCGCCAGTCGGTGCCGATGCGGAAGCCGGGTAGCTCGCCGCGCTTGAGCAGGTTGTAGATCGTGCTCGGATGAACTCGAAGATGCGCGGCGAGTTCGCCCACTGTCATAATTTTGCGATCACTTTTCTTCATGCGACTACCTCACCTCGGTTTGGAAGGCGGGATTTTGCATTCTCCCTGTTTAATTATAATCCCATTCAATATATTTTGTTACACTTTATTAGCAATGCCGCGGATTTATAAGCCGAAAGAAACCGTCCGGCTCCGGAACTGTCTTATGATTTCTGGCGTAAATAGAGGAGGATTACCATATTAGTAAGATGATTTAAGTCAAGCGGCAGGCCGAGCGGTTTCACCGGCGAAAATGATCTGCGAGTGCGAAATCTTCACCCTCATTTGCTCCCGTGAATGCCGGGCGGCAACTTGACCACGTAGATTCTCGGGCACGCTCGATTACTGTTTGGTTGCGGACGCGAACAGCAGGAGTTGATGCCCGAACCACTGAAGTCTGTTTCGTATAGATCTGGAACACATCACCCGCCCACGTCTCGTGAACGGCAGCCCACTGTTTTTCCACCAGCGGCCAGTAAGAAGGTAGTCCATAGCTGCGTTGGGGTCTGGCTATGATGACAATTCGCGCGTCGCTGAAGCGGGTCGCCTCTCGCTGGATTTCGTTCGGCAAAGCCTCGCCCGCAAAAAGGTAGCCACTGGTCGGTTCCAGAAAGCCGGGAAAAAGAAGTGGCGCGGATCCCTCGGTGCTGACCAGAACGGCGTTGTTCCCATGTTGTGCGATAAACCCGAGCACCTTGTTCCACTCCGAGCGCTCGGTTTGAGAGGCCCAGAGTCCGGCTGTCTCCTCCGATGGTTCGGTGTGCTGCCAATCACTCAGGAGTACCGTAGCTCTAGTCTTCAGCCCTAGGATGGAGAGGATGCCGAGGACGACGATCGCGAACGCGAAGCGACGGTCCCAGACGCAGCTTAGAACAGCAAGCCCCATGACCGGCAGGTAGCAGTAGTAGGTCCATGTTCCACGATTGCCGAAAAAAAATAGCACGAATGAAAAATGTAGAATTGCACAGGTCAGGACCATTTCAGCGCGGCGAGCGCGTAAACTCGGCTCCTCAAACCCACGAAACAGCCAGACGCCGCAGCAAATGGCTCCTATAAGCAGCACTAGTGTGGCCACCAGCCAGAAACCCGCTTCGCTTCCGAGGTAATAGGTCCATCGCACGCCCGCAGGGTGCCAGAAGTTTCTGCCATCACCGAAAAAGAATCCGAAGTGCTGCGCCTTGTAGGTCCTCATGCCTACTATCGGTAAGAGAGTGTTAAGCACTGAACGCGGTCCGTAGGTGAACGCCAGCGTGGCGATTGCAATGAAGCCCATGGCGGAGGCGGGTATTAGCCTGAACGCAAGATCTCGCCCTTCTTTTCGATCGGCGAATTTCCCCGCGATCATTAGGCAGAGGAGCACTAGTGCGAAGAAATAGCCCATCGATGGCTTACACAGGACCGCCGCGGTCGCATACGCGAGGGCCAAATCGCGTCGACCACGAGCCTGCTCCGCCAGCCCGTTCGTTATGGCCGCTGCCTCCAAAACGTGCGGAAAGTGCACGTATATCGCGAGAATCGAAAACGGAAGCGTCAGTGCTAAGAAGATCACGCCGCGTCCAGCCAGCTCCAGAGCCACAGCGAAGCGCGCTAGCCCCAGCGCGACCAACAGCGACAGCGCAATCATACCGGACCAGCAGGCAATTGGTGTGAAACCCGAGACTGTGAGCCAGCCTTGACCAAGCAATAGAGGCAGCAGTCCGTAAGAGAAGGAAAAGTCCACCCCTGGCGCGTAGCCCTTTGCGATCATGTGGTACATGGGCAAAATCGCGCCCGGATCTCCGAAGATCCACAGGTTTAACGACATCGCGCGCGGTATCGACAGCGCCGCGAGAGCAAGCGCCTCGCAAGAGAATATTAGCCAGAGAGAGGCAATTTTGGTCCATGGTCTCGCGAGTGTTTCAATCAGACCCCGAATTGACTGGCTCTGCTCTCTGCAGAGCGAAAGGAAGCCCTCGCTAATAGAACTGTTAACCCCAGCGAGAACTACGCCTTTCATGTTCCAGCCGCCTTCGCCACCATTGAAATCAGACTCTTCTGGTCACTAATAGCTGCATTCGAAGATATTTAAAGGCGAATGGAAGATAAAAGAAGACATAATAAAAACAGAATATTTGAGTCCTTAACCTTCAGCTGGAGACCGTTAAAGTTTAATCGGGCGAATTGGCTGCAGGCATAAACCTGATCGCGAGTAGCCGAACTCGGATCCGAATGGTTGCGTTTGGCGCGCCTCAAAACGCATAACCGACCCCACCAACTTTGCTTTGAAGGATGTTGTAGACTATGTAAGGAACAATTTTCGAGTTCGAGTACGGAACTTCGATCACGTCATTGCCTTGTACTGTTATATCCGCTTCTTCGCCGGACCTAACCTTAGCGAGGTCAAGAGAAATAGACCGGGTGGTTCCATCCTTTTCATTGCGAAGCAGGTGAACGTCGTGCTCATTCGCGGCAAACGTCGGACCACCCGCCGCGCCGATGGCCGAAAGCGCACTCAGCCCTGAAGTCACCTTAAAAGAGCCGGGCGTATAGACCCAACCGATTACAGCAACCTGACCGCCGGACGGGATAACCACTACGTCTCCCGGTCGCAGAGGCAGATTAAGGAACCGATTTGAACCGGTCATAGAATTGCTGCGCATCGCAATCACGACCGGATTTCCATTTGACCCAGTGAATACGGAATCTGAAGGGCCTCGCGTTTTGGGGATAATTGGCCCGCCCTGAACACTTATCTCCCGCACGGCTCCACTCGATGGGTCGGGAGTCTCGCGGGTGGTTCTGCCGGGAGTCAAAGGTGGCGCCATTTTAAGTGGATCACCTCCGGCGATATCATTCGCCGCTGCAAGTGAGTACGGATCAGGCGAAGTCTCCCACGGCGTAGCAGGCAGAAGGATGACTCTATCAGCAGCATCTATGGTTGGCCCCCCGGCCAGACTGATCAGCTCAAGGATCGTCTCTGCCGGACCGGTGAGTGTGAAGACGCCGGGATGCGCCACGGAACCAATAACGGCTACCTGCCTGCTCTGGTATTCCTTCACGAAGAGCTGGAATTGAGGATCGTACATGTAATTCGTCAGCCGCTTCTTCAATTCGCCTCTGACTTGGGTTTCAGTAAGTCCTGCAAGATGAATCTGTCCCACCAAAGGCAGGCTGACATCACCGCTCGGTGACACCCTGACTGTGACGTCGCTCAGATCAGTTACCGCAGGAACGGTGATGACAATCTCATCGCCCGGACCGATCGGGAAATCCGAAAACGGCTTAGCCTGCGTGCGGGCCTGCCAGATGGCCTCCAGCCGTGTTGAATCGTTTGAACTGCCAAAATAGCTCATGCCGGTCGATTGGGGACCCTGTGGCGCCAAACCGGCGCCCTTGACCGCCGGAGTGGCTGTTGCGTCACGACTGCTCGTTACTTCGCTCGAAGCGGAGCAGCCTGCAATCATCAGGGCCCCTACAAGTAGAAGTCCGATCCGCCGATACTGCTCCCAACCGAAACGCTCAAACCGGGGCTTGTGCAGTGGGCTGCAAGGAAATGCATCGCTTGCGCTGATCTTCATACAGTTGATCCTCAGAAATGTGAAGAGGGTGCGGCTCCCCTTTCTTTTCCTTTCAGTTTGTCCCACTAAATCCAAGGTTGGACTAAACCGCTATCACAACAACAGGAAACATCCCGCTCTCTTCAGGCTTTAACCCTAATAGCTTTACTGTGATTTACTCAGATGGATTCTAGCTGCTAATTCAGTGCGAAGCAAGACTTGAGATTTAGAGCGTTGCAATTGCAAGACCTTGCCTTCGGGACTCGCTCTGATGAGTTCTGTTATGCGTTCGTTGGCGATGACTGCCAAAAAGCACTTTACTGATAAGCTCCTCTAATTAAACATTTCAAAACTCACGTCGGCTGAATATCAGATGACAAGCGGAAGGGTGGATGATTGTTGACAGGGCGGCAATGCGGAGGACATACAGGGAAACTTCGAACTGCGGGGGCCAATGACCGCGGGCGTTAAGTGAGAGTCGCGGTGATCCCGCCGCCCTATTACGAGCTATCCGCAGTGCGGTGTTGGCGAGCGCGCCACGGAGGGGCGGTTCAAGAACCAAAGGCCCGCTGATGGCGTTCACGACGCGGCAGCGCTGGCGCCACCTTGACGCCACTCCTATTCCCGCTGGTTCGCGTCGCTGTGAGCTTCCCCGACGGAGTCCGCGGCGATCGCGCCAAACACGTTACAAAGTTAATTGAGCAAGTGTCAAAATGTCGTGGACCAATCAACCAACCTGAGGCATCTGATCAGGAAGAAAGCAACCGGCGCTTCCAGGGCGCGGCGACCGACTCCAGAGTTGAGGCTTCGCCTGATACTCTTCTTCAAAGTGAGCGCTGGCGGCCTCGCAATCGGCACGCCGCCCCTGACCTCTTTCTCGCTGAGCACGGTTAGTATGCGACACGAGAGTATCGCCAAAGGAATCTCCGCTGCGCCAAGGTGTCCCCGCGTTACCGCCGGAAATTCCCGATCGGGGGATAATATTGCCCTGGCGGTCGGGCATCGCCTTCACGCGACTTTTCAATGTTGCGAGTCGTTGGGTATGCCAGCAGCTCGTTAATGGCTGATAATACCTCCTCGACCGTGATGGAACTTATGCACTTTTTGGCGTACTTAGAGCAAACTTGGAGTTCGCATCCAAAACAGTCGGTCTGATGATAGATTACCTTTAGTCGACTACCCCAAGGAAACCATACGCCCGGCTTGTCGTGCGCGCAGAAGACAGCGACGCACGGCAAGCCGACCGCCGCTGCAAGATGCAGCGGACCACTGTCGTGTCCGAGGAACATGGCCGCCCCGCGCATAGTAGCAGCGCTTTCCCGAGGCGTCACCATTCCGCAAAAATTCACCCATGGCCCCGGCCAATGCCGGCCAAGTTCCTCGCTACGCTCGAACTCCTCCTTTGCCCCGATCAGTATGAGGCCGTAATCGCGCCACCTCGCTCCCAATCTACTAATCAGGCGCAACCAGTTGGGTCTGCCCCAATCCTGAACGTCGGACTTCCCCCCAATGGAGCAGGCGAAATAGTGTTTTGGCGCTGGCCACGCAGCCAGAAGTTGGCGGGCTCGCTCTCGTTCGTGCTCGTTCAGCCTCAAGTCCCAACTCGCAGGTTGATATAACATGGCATCGCCAAGGGCTTTCACACATCGGGCCAGACGTTCAGTTTCGCTCTCGTAGCGGTGTTCGTCGGGCAGCCAGCGGTTGATCCGCTGATCCCGGCGGTGGGTCACGCCGATCAACTTTTTGATTCCACAAGCCTTGAAAAAAAGGACATCTCGCCAGGTTCCTCTCAGATTCCTGGGACCCGGCAGGTAAATCAACGCTCGTGGATGAAGTTGCATTATTCTCCGCCTGAGCGCGAGAATTTCGCCAATTTTGGGCAAGCCGACCGGGTACTCGATGTATCCGTGCACTAGCCCCGAGCCATCGAGAACCGTACCGAGCGGCGGAGCTTTGCGGCTTTTCGGAAAGTTGGTGCACACCCACCGCTCCTCTCGCGGGAAGGCGCGCGCAACAAGATGGAAGCAGGGTAATGCAGCGACCGTGTCGCCTAAGCTTCCTAGACGAAAAATCAGAATTTTTTCCGACTCCATGGAGGGTAGTTCCCGACTTCTTTGGTATTGCGTCAGACTCTTCTCTTAGTCCCGCGGAGATTGCTGGCATACACTGACCGGGGGTCCCTTACCTCCCGTCCGAGTGATATAGGTGATTTTGACTTTTGCGCTCTTGGCATTTTGATAGTTGCCGTTTGCATCGCTCCAGCTTGCTCTTTGCCTAGTCTTCCAAGATATTTCTGATACTTCCGTTTTTGGCTAAATTGACGCATATGCACGGACCGGTTCGTGCCGCAGCATAGCCGCGTTCTGCAGAGCTCGGTAGTCATCGGTTCGCCCAATGACACTTGGCGTGAACCAGCGCCTGTTCGAGGTTGCTCACGCTCGAAGAGACGCTCACCTCCGCGACCGCTGTGCACGCGATTGGCACCACGCCGCTTAGCGCTGCGACGAATGATACTAAAAGAAATCTCATCTTAAACCTCGCCTCTTAGGTAGAGGAGGTCACCGCAATAGGTGTGTAAACGAGATCAGGCGGCGCGGCGCTTCGGGGTGGTTTCATTTACTGGCATTCCGTCCTCGAATAGTTGTCCATCGTAAACTTCCGCGAGTAGTTCGGGCGAGTTGAGGCGGCGGAATTTCCTCTCCGCAATCATCAGGATCTTCCAGATCAAGGCCTCGGCGTTGGCGACCTTCTTGTAACGCCTGGCGGCGTCGGTTCTTAGCCGCACCGCTGAGAATGGCGATTCGACCGGATTGGTGGTGCGCAGGTGGATCCAATGATCCTTCGGAAAGCGATAGAAGGTCACCATCCGCTCCCAGTCGCGGCTCAGCGTCTCGACCGCCTTGGGGCACAGTTGCCGATAGCGGGTGGCAAACTGATCGCGCAACCGCTCGCATTCAGCTCGGCTTACGGCGTAGGGCATTTTGCGCAGAAGTTCCTTCGCCGCAGACCACTCCTTCTTGGGCAGATGATCGATCACGTTGGTGAGCCGATGATTCCAGCAGCGTTGCTCTGCGCCGTCCGGGAAGACCTCGCCCAGCGCCGACCAGATCCCCAAGTGTCCATCGGCCACCGTGGCCCGCCACGGTCTCAGCCCGCGCGCGAACAGATCGCGCAGCACCCGCGCCCACGATTCCTTCGATTCGCGCTGTCCGCTTTCAATCGCCAGCACCACTTTGCGCCCGTCCCGTAAGGCTCCCACGATCACCAGCAGCGCGGCCTTGCTATCCTCAAGACCCGCTTTCACATAGAGACCATCGGCCCAGACGTACACTACTTCGAGCTTATCCAACCGCCGGCTTCGCCACGCCGCGTACTCCAGTTGCCACTTCGCCCGCAGCCGCTCGATCGACGATGCCGAGAGCGGCGCACCGTCGCCGAGCAGTCCGCGCAACGCCAGCTCGAAATCTCCTTGGGCGAGCCCGTGAAGGTAAAGCTGGGGTAAAAGCTCGCTGACCGCTTCGGTCCGGCGCACAAACAGCGGCAGTAGCCTGCTCTCGAAGCGCTGTTCCAAACCTCGAACTCGCGGTCGCTTCACTTCGATGGTGCCGACCATCATCGACAATCGCCGCGTCTTGCCGTGCCCGTTGCGGTATCCTGCTGGCGCATCCACCACCGCGCGCCGCTCCGACTTGCCCCGGCCGAGCAACTCGGTGACCTCCTCCTCCAGCACATCCTGCAGCCAGCTCTGAATCCTGCACCGAGTAAATTCCTCGAGGGTTCCCCACTGTGGGCGCTTCGCTAACTCTCTTCTTGACCGGCGGCGCTCTGCTCGGTTTATGCTCTCCATGGCGGTGTCCTCCTTCCTGCCGGTTCTCCGGCTGGGTCTCGTCAACCCGGAAGGCTACATCGCCTTTTCCCTATTTCCACACCTCTCGGCTATACCTCAGGTAGAGTTTCCTCTTCGGCACTTTGGCACTCACCGCATTGACACGGTTAGGGCCGTCGAACCGCGGTCTGTGCCACCGCTCGCGCGCAACCGCATCGACCCTTAGACATTCTTCAGCACAATTTGCAACAGCAGCGGAGCGTAGCCGCGGGAAGGCTAGGCGGCCCTTGGTACCCCGGAGCGGCGGGTTCGTCCACGACACGAAGATAGAAAAGAGAGGACGGATAAATATATTCACAACCGAGTTGCTCTAAATATGCTCAAGCGCTATCTTTAACATCATCGCACGGCACTGCTTGAAATGGTCGAAGTTGCGATGTCTGGCTCCGGACTAGAGGGTCCAATGACTTCCATGCTTCCGGCACCAAGATTCGCACTGCCACGCCCGCTCAATCTGTCAGCTATTTCACGCACTTCGTCTGGGCTTGAGAAAGACTCCGGGCTCCCCTGCCTCCTAGAAGGCGGATCGTGACGCGGCGGGTCGAGCGCGCGATGCCGCGACACAAGAGTTCGCGTCGCAAATCGCTGGCGCGAGATCGCGCGCTCGTGCATGCTTTCGGTGATGAAGTCGGGAAACTGCATCGCGCGGGTTTCATTCACGGTGATCTAACACCCTTCAATATTCGTGGCAGCTAGGGAGCCGCCATATTTCTGCTTTTTTTGAAAATGAACGCACGCGCGAGTCGTCGCTTACGCGTCGGAGTTCGCGGCCTAGAAACCTCGTGCGGCTTGGACACTTCGATCTGCTGGGATTAACGAACATGGACGGATCAGCGAACATGCATCGGCTGCGCGTGTGGCGGAGCTACCAGGCCGAGTCCCGCGCGCCGCGCGCAAGTCTGAACGCGGCCGCGATGCTTAAGCGGCGAATCGTGCGCGATCGCGTGCGTCCGGCTTCGATCATCGAGACTGGGGAGTGGCGCGACGGATGATGTCAGGATCGGCCAAAATCTCGGTCGTGATTCCGGTCTTTAACGAGGCGGCGACCATCGGCATCGTGCTCGATCGCGTGCTCAACTGTGGCTTCGACGTCGAAGTGATCGTTGTCGATGACGGGTCGACCGACGGCACGCGCGACTTCCTCAGGACCTTCGAGAATCCGCGCGTTCGCTGTTTCTTTCAAACCATCAATCGCGGTAAAGGCGCTGCGCTCAGGCTGGGCTTCGGGGCCGCGACGCATCCGTACGTCTTCGTGCAAGATGCTGACTTGGAATACGATCCGCGGGACTATCACACCATGATCGTGCCGCTGCTCGACGCCCGCGCCGACATGGTGTACGGCTCGCGCTTCCTCGGGGGGCCGCATCGCGTGCTTTTCTTCTGGCACTACCTTGGCAACCGTCTGGTAACGCTCCTTTCCAATATGGTGAGCGACCTCAACCTGAGTGACATGGAAACTGGTATGAAAGCCTTCGTGCGGGAGAAGCTGGTAAATCTCAGGCTTTCGGCGAATCGCTTTACGTTCGAGCCAGAGATAACGGCAAAGGCTGCGCGTGCGCGATGGCGCATCTACGAGGTGCCGGTGTCGTACTCGGGCCGCACTTACGAGGAAGGGAAGAAGATCGGCTGGCGTGACGCCATCACCGCGTTATTCGCAATCGTCTACTACCGGTTCTTCGATTAGAACGACTGACGGTAGCGAGTGTGCGGAGTTGGGGCCGCCCGGCGGCGCAAGGCCAGCATCATTCACGAATTCCGAGGTGGCCAAGGATGTATAGTATTACCAGTAGAGGCGAGTTGTCGCACTATGTCATTGGCTGTGTGAAGCGGTTTCGGGCTCGTGATCTAAAAGAGTTTCTTGCCAGTCGTCGTCAAGTAGGCACTAGCTGCCGCGAGAGTGGATGTGAGCTCAACTTGGGTCGACCGAAGCCGCAATCAAACTATACCTTCTCGGCAAAACCCTCTAGGCAAACCGCGACGGGCCCGTCCCGAAAGCTTTCGGTCCCCCGAGTCGAATCAAGATTGTCGCTGACATCGATTGATCCCACGACCGCCAACATGCCCCAGGGAGTTGTACCGCTACTACGCCCGGACTCCTCGCCGGTGCCAACGAATCACGGTCTCCGGGTCGACAATGGTGATCGGATCAAGAATCGACTGGAAGTGTCAGTACAGCCACACGAAAAGCGAACGGTGTCGGGTTCTGTGGCCTTACCCAGGCCCGGGGACTTGCGGCACGAGCTTCTGGCGCAGGGCAAGGTTTTCAGGCTCCAAAATTGCTTGCGATTTGAAGCGGAAGCGGAAAGCAAGAGCAAGCCTAATCAGCAACGCGACCAGCGCGCACTCGCACAGGCCAGCTCCAAGGCCGGGTCAGTCCAGTGGAGATTTTCGGCAGCCACGTCCCTGACGTCACACCGTGGCCGAAAATGCTGGATTGGTTCGGTCCAATGGAATAATGATCACGTCTAGGCGGGGGTCGGTTGGAGCATCCGACAAAGCGCAAGTTCGTTGGGTGGGTTTTGTTGCTCTACCTGGCGGTGTGGTGCGTCGGCGCCGCGCGTATGGATACAGGCTACGTCGGGCGGCGGCTCGACGACGGAATCTACTTCGTGACCGCGCGATCGATCCGCGACGGCAACGGCTACCGGCTTCCAAGCCGGCCCGGCGATCCGATCGCGCGCAAGTACCCGCCTGGATTTCCGCTCACGCTGGCGGGGGCAATGAAGCTGGCGCCGGGCGCACAAACGGTTAATCGCGATATTCGATTCGCCCGTATCGTGGTGGCGACGGCGGCGGCCGTCTTTCTGTGGCTCAGCTACATCCTTCTGCTTCGCTTCCGGATGAGGCCGATGTACGCGGTTTTGGCCGTTGTCGCGATGTCGGTTCATCCGACGCTCATCGCCGAGTCCAGCGCAATCATGAGCGATTCCCTGTATTCGGCGCTGGTGGTTGCGATCGTGTTGCTGGCGATGACGGGCAGCGAACTCTCGCGCCGGCGTTCGATGGCGGTGTTCTTCGTAAGCGGATCTATGGCGGCCTGCGCGTTCTACGTGCGCAGCAATGGCATCGCGCTGTTTCCCGCACTGATCGCGCAGGCAGCGATGCTCCCTCGTCGCAAGCTCGCGTCCGGCGCGGCGGTGATTGCGGGCATCCTGCTCGTGATCGCCCCAGCAACGGTCGCGCTCAGCCGTCAGGCCGGTCCGCCAGATTCCGGCTCGTATAGCGACGAGTTCGCCTCCGGATGGGCCACTCCGCAAACAGGAATATCCTTGACCATCAGGAATGCCGAGGAACTGAATCCGGTGATAGCTGCGATGGTGATGCCGCTCTTCTGGAGCACGCAAGCGGCGCGATTGAACCAGAGATTCCACTTGCTGTTCGGAGCAATGGAGCTTGCCAGTTCGGGGTTAGTCGCGTTGGGGGCGATTCATCTGGCGCGTCGCACGATTCGCAAGTATATCGGACTCTGGATTTTCGTTGCTCTCAGCATCGGGATTCTACTCATCTGGCCGTGGAACCTCAGCGGGATCGGAAACCGGATGCTTATCGTCTTGTTCGCGCCGGTAGTTCTGACGCTTATAGCCGGTTTGCATCAATTAATGCACCTGGCGCGCTTACCAGTGCGCCATCCGGCGCGGCTCGCATTGGCTTTGTTCGGCACGGCGGTCCTCCTCTCATTCGCCAGTTTTTCGTACCGGCTCGCGCGCGGCGGAGATCGCCTCGCGCATGAAGAGCAGAGGCGACTCGGTGCATATATCGCTACCGCCGCGACTCTGCCGGCGAAGGCGGTTGTCGTGAGTCAAGTACCGGAGCTGATCAACATCTACACGGGGCGGATCGCAGTGCCCCTGCTGGAGGACGACGATGCGCTCGCCCATCGCTACGGCCGATGGACGAGGATTCAATCGTGGATGAGGGCCGCGCCGTCGAGCCAATTCTACTTGGTGGCGCCGCCGCCAGATGAGGATCCGCAGGTGGCCGCTCTACTTCGCGACGGTCGGACGCGCGTTGAGATAGTCAGCCGCACGCCGGGATGCCTGGTGGGACGAATCGAGAACAATCCTGAACGTTAGCAAATCTGGTCTTACCCCTTTTAGCATCCAATCGTAAGTTACTGGTCGCCGGCCTTTCGGTTCATTTTTCGACCCGCGGTCAGTTCCGGTTTGATAGCTCAGTTTTTCGCTCCCCTTCACTCGGCCTGAGGGTGACCGAGAACGCTAGGGTTTAGGATTAGAGGCCGGCGCGCGAGGGCCGAGTTCCCTTCATCGGCTGCGAGCGCCGCGACTCCTCAGGGTAGATTGTTCACGCTCGAATGGGGCGTTCCCGATTGTATTGGATGCGCCACCCGTTCGATCTTGCTGCGCGCGTCGTCGAGCGAAACAAAGACGTGCCATTGAGGCATGCTTCGCGCAACCGCGCACTGAATCTCTCGTTGTGCGCGTTCTGGATCGGCTTGCCGGGTTCTATGAACTGCTACCGTACGCCGTCGGTAGGCCCACCGGTCGACGTTTGCGGATAATTCTTCTGAACCGAACCTATGAGTTCCATACGGGTGGAACTTCGAGGCGGCAAATTCCGATATTCTTTTAGGTTTCAGGGGTGTTCCCAAAGAATCCAGAGGTTCGCCTCGAAATCTGCCGAATCGCTACCGGCATCAACGCGATGTACCGGTTCCAAAGCGCCAGACTCTTGTAGTTTTCGCGAGTTCCGGCGCAACCATTTCGTCAAAAACCCCCGACTGCCTCATCTGAAAGTATCGGTTTAAATTTTCAATATTTTGCGCTCCTCGCATCGTGAGCGACGATCTATTCGAGTCGGTCAGGCGGAGCGACGACAACTCCTACTACAGTGGGAGAGTCCGCGTCAAATCAACGGTGAAACCTGGCCCCGGGCGCTTGCTCAAGCGCGGCCGCTGAGGCCTGGGAGTCAGGCTGCCATCCAATTCGCGTGCGGAACGATTCCTGATGCCACCCGGACTCGGCGCGAGGCCGTCTGTTGATGTGGAGGATCCGGGCGCTCGCGTATGTGAGGCCTTTGATACCGACTACAGCTTCTGGCCTTAAAGGAATCCGCGCTCCCTAGCCTCTTCCGGTTCACGGCCTCTGGCCGCTGAGGCAGACAAGTTTGGAAGACGCCGGTCAGACCGGTTCACCTTCATCGCACAGACAGCCTTCGCAACCTATACCAGGAGGTCTGTCCAATTTTTTACCCATGCCCTTTCCGCCACTTCGCACTACGGGGATGCTTTGAGGTGAAAGTCCCGGTCCGCGACCGCCTGGCGCTCCACTCTGCAGAATATCGTGGCCGTAGATTCTATTCTATGTCTAATTGATCGTGAGCGCGTGGTGGGTCTTTGGCGAGCATGTAGTCGGTTCGGACACCCTTCAGCCTCGCGGACCTGATGCCAAAGTGGACAGCCACAACGAACGCCAGCAAGTTGAGCACGGAGCAAATCATCGAAGGCCCGTCCCTTGTGCCAAGCAGCCGACCGGAGGCGGCAAGGGCGTGTTCAAGGTAGGCGAGATTAAAAAGACAGGTGAGAGTCACAATCGAGAATACCACCATCATCTCGGTACTCTCCAACGCGAGAGGAACGGCTAGGACGATCGATACGAACAGGTAATGAGGGTAGGTCCATAGCGCAAAAAGAAAATATCCAAAGGTCATTAGAAAGACCGAGTAAAAAATGTCCGACGTATCGCACATGTAATAGACGTAAAACGCTGCGAATCCGAGAGTCACGGTCAACGAAATTACTTCGACCGGAAAGTAGGGGACCCCAGCGAGTGTCCCGGCGCTGGCAGGGTTCAAACCGCCAAACAGCGTGGCGAAATTGAATGCGTACACCGCCGTCTCATGGCGATACGCCGCCATGGACGAGAGGGAACTATCCAGCACCCAGGTCCATGGATGACCTAACTGAAACGGTGCCAGTCCAATAAACAAAACGGCGAGCGCGACGCCAAGCGAGCGCCACAAAAGTGCGCGATCCCCGACCACCAACATCCTAACGGTCAGAAAGGGCAGCAGAATAAATCCCAAGGGATCTATGAGTATGGCTAGGGCCGCAAGCCCCCACGCTAACTCGTCATTTTTGCGCTCCAAGATCGTCACTGCACTCAGCCAAGCTGCGAGCGCGAAGAGCGAGTCGTTTTGGCCCCAGACGACGGTGTCGAACACAAGTGCCGGATTAAGCGCAACCATCAGCATCGCCGCGAGAGCATACGCTCGTTGGCCGCTTCGCCGCACGAACTCGAGGACCACGAGCGCGAGTATGGCGTCTGCAAACAGGGGAGGCACGCGCACCAGAATCTGTCCGCCTTCCCCCAACTCTCGACTTACTGCGCCGGGAATCCAAAGGACATACAGATAACCAGGTGTGTACGCCAGAAGGTGTCCCGGGCGATAGTAACCTGCTGGTCCGACGTCCGCGACTTGAATCGCCCACGACAGGTAGTGATATACGTCGAAGCCAAACCCTCGTACCACGAACAGAGAAGCAGTCTTGACGCCCCCCACCAACGCCACTATCCATATCGCGCGCATGAGGAATTTATCCCTGCGTCTGATCGCGTCACCGAGCTGTTGGTACACAGCAAACGCGAGCAAAGCGAACAGGATCAATCCGCTGATGCCGCCAAACAACTTCAGCGCGAATCCTCCTTTGCTAAAGCTCAGCCCATCAGTTCGACAGCAATTCTCGCAGCCGCCCAAATTCGAGTTCAGCTGGAGTTTTCAGTAGGAACCGAGATAGCTCCTCTGATAAGAGTTCGCGTTTCCCTCGGGCGAACAAGATATTTCCTTTTAACGCTCGGGAGACCACTGCAGTTAGCGCGAACAATACGTCGCTAAAGGGAATGAGTCTTTTGCCGAGGAAGGCAAGGCCCATGGCACCGTCGAGATGAGTCGACGTGAGGAAAAGGTCAAATTTGGAACCCCTCCACAGAAACCTAGTCCCCACCCAGCAGATATATCGAGTTCGCCCCGGCGTTGATCGACCGAACAGCGTAACTCGCTGCGCGAAGTTTAAAGGAGTTAGTGGCCTAAGTTGTACAAGTGTATCCATTTGCCGATTGTCTCCAGTGGCCTCCGAACCTTCAGCCATTCGAACGAGCCATCCTTCGCGTATTCCAGGGTAAGGTACCGCACGCTGACGGCCACATAGCCGTGAGTTGTGGGGACATCAGCCAAGAGCATGGAATATGGCGGCAGATCGGCCTTTCCAAGAGGTGCTGTGCCGAAGTACTTTATTGACACATGGTCAACTCGAAGTTCCTTCAGCCGTCGGCTAAGACGATACAGATCCTGTCCCCAATCAAGATCTGATTCAACTAAAATCTTTTCCGGGTGGGAACCGGCCAACTGGTTAAAGTATGCCAGACAATCCTGACGAGCCATCCACGAATCAACCAATGCCCAGGCGACAAGGATAATTGGCAAGATCAAAACCGAACGGGATGTTCGTCTCGCCAAAACAAAAACCTCGGACATCGCAAAACCAGCGATTATCGCCAGTAGTGGGTAAATTGCCAAGATGTGACGCACGCCGAGATCGATTCTAGAACGCATGCACACAAACATGATCCCGACGGGGAAAATCACGGTCAGGTGCCGTTGCCAAGGACTTGATCTGAGCCGCATGATCGCGAAGATGCCAAAGCCCGCAAGAATCAGGAACCCGATCGGAGTCTTGACTCCGACGACAACTGGAAAGAAGTACCACCAACCGGTGCGACGATACTCGCCAAACAAGTAAGAGTCTGCGCCGGTTGTATCGTGAGACTCAAGTTGCTGGATTCCCTTCACGAGCTGAGTGAGCGGAATCGGGGTTTTGATTGCCTTGTCGACGAGGCTCTGAAGAACGGGTCTTTTCGCAAGCACAGGGTCGATATTCGGGTGGGCACCGCTAGGGGCCGATATCGGTGGACAAGAGAAACGATCCGCACTAATTCCGCAGCCTGAAACAGCCTCGAACGCTGAAGCTGAGGGCAAGATCCAGTGCTTATGCGAGAATTCGGGACATTCACAAGCTTCTCTTCCAGCGCTGTCTCCAGTCATCGATTGTCGTCACTACCGCGAGCGCGAGAGCTAGGGCGACGTGCACTAGTTTTTCAAGATATGAGGGTTTAGCGCACGATTTGTTCCGAACCGGCCGTGCTTCAGATCGCGATCGGTGCGCGATCGGGCCAGACCCCTTCGCGAACGTCCGATCGTGAACCGGCGCGCGCTCATCGGAGAAGGCATTCATCTTGACGTCGGGCCCCGGTCGAAGCGAGCTTCGCGCCGAACCCACATCGACGCCGATTTTCTTTGATCGCGTTTCATCACTTTAATGTTTTATTTTTTTATTCCTTAGCAACCTTTTCGCCTACGCAGTTTCGCCGAGTGGATCAAAATAAGTCGAGTTGGGAAGCGCAACCAAAGCTCACGACGCCCCTCTAAGTACCTTCGCTGCGTCAGTCAGCCGATTGGTGCCGCCTTCGTAGGCCGGAAAATCGACTTCCACGCAATCGATCGAAAAGCGTTTGAGCGATACCTGCGCGAGCTTGCAGCGCGCGAACAATGGTTTGAGTTTGTCGGTGATGGTTGCCTCGGGCAAAATGACCTCGTCGAAAGTTCGCGGCACCAAGCGCAGCGCGTCGGTGCCAAATATCGGCAAACCGTACAGAGTGCGCCGCGAATCAGCGTCATCCACGAACCCGATCACCGTCATTTGAAGCGCCACGGTTCCCTGAATCGCACGTAAGGCTGCGACGCTGGCGCTTCCGGTACCAAAGATCAGAACGCGCCGATTCCCTTCGGTGCCTCGCAAAAACGCATAGTTCATCAAATGGAAGGCAACCCTGAATCCTACTACCAGCGTCGCAAGTGCGTAGAGGTCTAAAATCACGACTTCCAGAGAAGGGAAGAAGGTTTCGCTGAAGGACAATGCCATCAGCCACGAAGCGAGCGCGGCGCAGGCAATCGACCGCAGCGCGACGAAGGCATCTTCAGCGCTCGCCAAAGCGTAAAATCTTTGGTACAGGCCACCTGCGGCGAGCGCGCTCACCTGGACCGCCGCGACCAGCGCCATCAGCGCCAAGAACCTAACCAGATCGAGTGAACCGGACACCCCAAAGCCGTGGATCAAGTTCGCCGCGACGAGGCCAAGTAGCGCGAGGCACCACTCGAAAGCGAACTGCACCCGAGGGCGGGACAGAAGGCTCGCTGGGAAAAGCGGCAAGAAAAGCCCCTTGCGGAGCGGCTGCAATTCCTCGTAGCCGAGCGTTCGAACACAAAGGAGCCCCAGTGCGCAAACCATGATCGGGACCAGCGCGCCCGATGACTGACTGTGCAAGATGACCGCGATGGCGCTCGCGTTCACCAACAAACAGGCAGCGTACATCAAAAGCGCAACTTGGCGTTGGCCAAGACCAAGCGCCAGCAGTCGGTGGTGAATGTGGTCCCGGTCGCCGGTGAAGAGCGCAGCCTTGCCGCCGAATTGAAACGCATACTCGTCCCGATCGGCAGCCCGCTTGACGACCCGAATCACCCGCATCAGCCTGCGGAAAATGGTTAGCGAGAGCTCGATCAGGGGCAGGCCGAGCGCCAGAATCGGGACCAAGAGCGTAATCGCGGCGGAGCCCTTGGCGCTTTCGTTCACTGAGAAGGTAGCTACGAGGAAACCCACCAAGAGGCTCCCTGAGTCGCCGAGAAATATGGTGGCAGGATTGAAGTTGTAGCCCAAAAACCCGGTCAGCGCGCCGCTAAGACATACCAAAATCAAGACCGCCGAAACGTCGTGTGCACGTAGTGAAACCACGATAAGCGTGGCACACATCATTGCTGCCAAGCCACTAGCGAGCCCATCAAGGCCGTCGACCATGTTGAAACCGTTGATGAACGCAACGATCCAGATCACGGTCGCGACCGGCGCCAAGGAACCGAGATCAAAACCGAGTAAGGTTTTTATCTGCCAGCCGCTGAAGGCTACCAAACCGGCGGTTACGATTTCCGCGCCCAACTTTACCGCCGGCCGGAGCGATACGGCATCGTCGAACACTCCCACGAGCAGCAGCGCGGTCGCGCCAATCGCGACCGCGACAATTCGCGGGTCCGCAATGTCCAAGCTCCAGCCCAGTCTTGGATAGAGCCCCGCGCAGACCAGCACGGCTAACACTGTTAGATAAATTGCCAGCCCGCCCAAACGCGGCGTGGGTACTACGTGAATACGCCGCGCATCTGGCATGTCCAACGCTCCGAGGCGACGGGCGAGTAGGCGCACCAACGGAGTAATGATCAGACATACCGCAAGGGACAGTATGAAGGTAAATAGTATGCCGATAGTGGAATTCATCTTTTGCAGCAGCCATTCTTTCGGGAAGCTAAAGAATGCCTATGAATCGCAGCTCCTTTCCTCGCGAATCCTCTGGTGGGCGTCCTTACCTAATAAGACGTCATCGTGATAAGACGTCATCGTGCGGCGACCTTCCTTGCAAAGTAGTCATTGAACCGCGATCGTTCCCATGGCGCTGCCGCCAACTGTAACCTGAGGCCAGCTCCAGCGTTGCTCCGCCGGCGTTTTGGGCGCTTCGCCCTCTACCACTTCGGCGTACAACCGAAGCGTTCGATCGATCATTTTCTGCAGCGTGAAGTTGCCCTTGACGCGTCGAATCCCTTCCAGACCGAACTTCGAGCGCAGGGCGGGTTGATCGAGTAGCTTGCCGAGCGCGCGGGCGAGAGCGTCGGCATCGCCGGGAGTCACCGAAAACCCGGTCAGACCATCCACTGAAACGAACGGTACTCCGGACGGCAGGAGCGTGTTGACGACGGGCTTTCCCGCCGCGAGCGCCTCAAGTTGCACAATCCCGAAGGCCTCGCTGCGGGCGATCGAGGCAAGCGCGAATACGTCGCAAGCCTGATAGTATGGCACCGGATCTCTGACCGAGCCCAAGAATGTTACCCGCTGAGCCAATCCAAACTCACGGGCCTCGGCTTCGAGCGCGAGGCGTCTGGGTCCGTCACCGATGATGAGCAGCTGCGCGTCCGGGATCTTGAGCATTGCGCGAATCAAGTACTCGAACCCTTTGTAGTAGACGCAACGGCCCACGGTCAGAATGATTCGCGGCCCGAACCGCTTACGAATCGCCGCGACCGCGGACGGATACTCCCTTTGGTACGGCTCGATGGGGACGCCAAATGGAATCACCCGACACTTTATTCGGTTGGCGCACAACACGGGCGAGCTGAGCAAGTAGTTCGGCGAAGAAACGATAATGGCAGAGCAACGCCGGATGAAGCAGTCAAGGAGCGGCTGAAACAGTCTCGCCAGAACGCGCTGGCGCACGATGTCACTGTGCCAAGTTGCGATCATTGGCCCGCGATAGCCGCTTGCGAGCAGCGCCACAACTGCGGCCGGATTGGGAAGATGAACGTGAACCAGGTCCGCCCGAGCACTCCGTATCGCCTTAGTCATCTGTGGACAGATCGGCGTTGAGGCGAGCTCCCAAGCCTTGCCGATCCTTCGGACGTTGACGCCATCTACCGATTCCACCGTGGTCTCACGGCTTTCATTGGATACCAGTACTTCAAGGTCGACCAACTTGTTGAGTTCGCCCGCCAACTGCTCGAGGTGAGTCTCCATGCCGCCGCGATGCGGGGAATAATATTTGCCGATCTGCAAAACGCGAGGAGCGCGGGATTTCATTGCAGTGGCGCTCCTGGCCCGCCGCGCCCACATAGGCTAGCCGCGCCGTCGCCGGTTGAACTCGACCAGAGGATGACGCTAAGCGCCCGACCACCCGCAGGCGATGACCGCGGCCCGCGACCGGCACAAAGACTTGCGTCTCGCATGCTCTCGCGCGGTCGTTCCCGAAGAGGCAAGGCGGTCAAGACATGCGAAATCGTCAATCTGCCCATTATTCACCGAGTCTTCTCGACAAAAGAGGAGATGTTAGTAGAAGAGATACGTTAATTATAAAATTAAGTCAAGAAGAATTAAAGTAATAGGCTCTGAATAAGGTACAATAGGAAAGAATTGAAATACCCGATTCGCCGCATTGAAGGTTTCTGCTGAGCAAGCTGCGGCCGCCCGCTGCGCTCCGCAGATGTCACGATCCTGCGCGTCTTAGATCGGAGGCTCCAGATGGGTGCCCCCAAAATCGGCCGAGATCGCTGGCCTGGGCTGATAGCCCGGCTTGGGCGGAGACGAAAGCACACGGGCCGCACAAGTCGGGAGAGATAGGCGGAGCCGTTGTCGGTCATGATGCGGGCCACCGAGATGCCAGCGCGGCGAAGTGATCGAGCGCGCGTGAGGAAGGCGGCGGCGGTGGTTTCCATGCGTTCGTTGGGCAGCCACCTCGGCATAGGCCAGCCGCAAATGGTGGTCGATGCAGACGTGGAAAACCTCGAAGCCGGCGCCGAGGCTGCGCTTTTGATGGGTGCCGGTAATGCGCGAGCCGACGCGGTGGAAGCGACCGAGCCGGTGGCGTCGAGGTGGAGCAGGTCGCCGGGCGTCGCCGGGCGTCGCCGGGCGCGGCGTACTCGTACCGCTTTAGGGGGTGCAGCGGTGAGAGCGTGCTTAGCTGGGACAGTCCGGCACGGGGCCGAGCAGGCGGCTCACGCTGGCGCGGCTGGAGTTGTCAGGAATTTCGTGTTTGAGCCAGTGGTTGATGAGCGAAGCAGTCGTGTCAAGCGACTGCTAACTACCTGCTGAGCCGGAGCGGCGGTCGCAGTCAAGGGCGGCTTAAGCCGGCGCGCGCAGCGCGCGAACCCTTGACGGCGTGCTGACGCGGAGGCTATCCGGCGCTGTATCACAGAGCGCATTTTAGTCTGCCACCACGAAGCGGTCCTCGAACTGGATCGCCAGCTGGGTCTTGGCAGCCTGCCACGAAATCGGCGGATTTTTCCAGCGCGCCTGAACCTTGCGCAGCACCAGCCAAATGAGTTTGGTTGCCGCCTCCTCGCTGGGAAAATGCCCGCGGATTCTTACCGCCTTGCGCACCTGCGCGTTGAGGCTCTCGAGCGCGTTGGTAGTGTAGAGGATCTTTCTGACTTCGGGGGCGAAGGCGAAGAATGGAATCACCTGCTCCCAGTTGCGCCGCCAGCTCTGCGCGATCGCCGGATATTTCTGACCCCACGGCCCGCGGTCGAAATCCTCCAGCCGCTCGCGCGCCATCGCGGCCGACTCGGCCTGGTAGACCGGTTTGAGCGCTGCTGCGACCGCCCGGTGTTCCTTCCACGAGGCGAACTGCATCGAGTAACGGATCAGATGCACGATGCAGGTCTGGACCACGGTCTTGGGAAAGACCGAAGTTATCGCTTCGGGAAATCCTTTGAGTCCGTCGACCACCGCGATCAGGATGTCCTGCAGGCCGCGGTTGCGCAGTTCGCTCATCACCCGCAGCCAGAACTTCGCCCCCTCGGTCTGTTCGATCCATATGCCGAGGATTTCCTTGTGGCCCGAGCAGCGAACCCCGATCGCCAGGTACACCGCCCGGTTGCTGACCAGACCTTCGTTGCGGATTTTTACCCGCAGCGCGTCGAAGAAGACGATCGCGTAGGTCGAGTCCAGGCCGCGGCTCTGCCACGCCGCTACCTCCTCGAGCACCGCATCGGTTACCGCGCTGACCAGGTCCGGCGAGATCTCGGCCCCGTAGAGCTCGCCGATATGCTCGGCGATCTCGCGGGTGGTCATCCCGCGCGCGTACAGCGCGATGATCTTGTCGTCGAAGCCAGGGAACCGCCGCCGGTACTTGCCGATCAGCACCGGGTCGAAGCGCCCCTGACGATCGCGCGGGATCGCAAGCTCCAGCCGGCCGCTGTCGGTTAGAACGGTCTTGCTGCTGTAGCCGTTGCGGTGATTGCCGGCTTGTTCCTCCGCCTCCCCGCCCAGATGATGATCCATCTCGCCATTGAGCATCCTCTCCGCCAGCCGCTTCTTCAGTTCATCGACCAGGCCGCCGCTCTCGAACACCGTCGCCGGGTCGCGCCCCGCCAAAAGCTGATCCACCACCTCATCCGCGATTCCATTTTCTCTGCTCGCTGCCATACTTCTTCCTCCCGCCCTGTCCGGGCGTCATTGTATGGCTCGAACACAAAATTTCCGACACACTCCATTGTGATGAATGTCCATCCGCGGTCGTTGAATTCAGATCTTTCACATTCTCAGTGCCTCCGCGCCGGACAACCTATTGAAACATCCACTGCTAACCAGAAGTTCGTTATGTTGATCGCTCGGTTAATCGCCCGTGCAGCTGCACATGAAGTCATCTCCCGCGGTGAGGTTAGAAATCTTCACGCTTTGGGTCTCGGGCCGGACCATGAGCGCGGACGCGCTCGTCTCATCGTTGCAGACGCAGATCGGCTTTGACCTGAAAGCCGTCCCGAACTTCACCAAGCAGGACGTCGAACCAGGTCCCACGCGCGCCTCGAACGCGCGGTCGCGACAGCCCTCGGTCAGATTTGCACGGCTGCCGCAACCCTCCAAGACTGGGGGCGGGTCATTGGCTCGGCTGAACGGCGGCAGCGCCGCCGCTCCGGAACCGAGGCCGCGGCCTCCAACTATGATATCAGCCAGGCCCGAGCCGTCTCCGCCGATCGAAATCGTTTGGGTCGGATTGTTTGTCAGCGGACCGTTGCCTCCTCGGCGAACGTTGTTGAGCACTATCGGCGACATAAGGGTGCCATTCATCGTTACTGAAGGTAGCGAACCCGAATCGCCGAGGTACCCGCCGGTGATGGTCAGACCGTAGCCTTGCTCGGAACCATCAATGATGATGGGGCGTGCTCCGCGCGTCGCAAAGTTATCGATTTCCAGACCGGAAAGGTCCGTGGGTGACCAGTTCGACACCTCAACCAGCGACCCCACGAAGCCTTGTGGGGCAGACCCCTCCTCATCGAAGTAAAGACCCCGAATGCTTGGTGCTGCCGAGAAAGTCAAAACCCCGTATTTGCTGTAACTGGTGGGGGTGATCAGCAGATCACTCAGCCAGGATTTGGCACCGCTCTGTATGACCAGCGGAAAAACTGAACTGTCGATCTGTGCGCCGTCAACCCGATTGCCGTTGGCGGTGGTCATCAGCAGCCCGTAGCGCATTTGTGGTCCGCCTTTGAGCACAGACAGACTGTTGATCTGGTCTTCGTTGCTGTTGCCAGCCAGTACCAGTCCCATGTAGCCGTATTCAAACAGTAAGTTGTCGAAGCGGCTTTCAAATGTGCATTCCCAGCACCACAATCCGCCCTGGAACCACAGATCGTGCACATAGACCCCGCCGGTGAACGGGCTTCCGCGCCCCTCGGGATCCTTGCTGCGCTCCACTACCGAATAGATCCGCGAGGGATAGTTGCTGTTCACTCCCTGTTCCACCACTACGAATCCCGCCGGCGTGTTGTCATCAAAATTGACCAGCGAAATCGTGTGCGAATCGTTGGTGAATTCGCGAACGGGCACCGGCATCGCATCACCCCGATATCGAACAGTGTCCGATAGCCGGATCGAATCGAGTAACGTACCTGGGTCGGATCCAAACACCAACATGCCTTCCGGTCCGGTCTGGTTCATCACGCCGATGGTAACGTCGTCGGTGATATCTTGCGTGATCCTGCCTGCAGCAGGTTGCGAGGCGACGCGCTTGCCATCGTAATAGAGCGCAATGTTGCTTCCATCGTACGTCAGGGCCGCATAGTGCATGAGGTTTGCAGAGACTGGGCCGTATCCGAGTTCGTGGACGGCTCCCTCGATTCGAAGCCGCCCGATCAAATGTCCGTCGTTAATCCACAGCGTCATATCCTGGGTGTTCTTGCCGGGCAAAGTGGCGCCATTGGCGCTGACGCCTCCGTCGGAAGCGACGATGGTCGCGTTCGAACGCCCTGGCGCTAACATGAAGGCGCCTTCGGCGGTAAATGTCTTAAGGCCGTCGAGTTCCGCGGTGTTGGTTTGCCGCAGGTTTATGGTGACTGCATTACTCGCGTCTATCTTGTAACTTGCACCCGCCCCAACCAGCGGCGGACCAGTCGTAATGCCCGCTATACCAGCGCTCTCGATCAGTAGATCGGGGCCTGCGAAGTTGAGTGGCCGCAGACTCGAAACGCCTAAGCGGGAGGTAGCGACGATGCCGAACAAGTGGAGGCTGCAACGCGCAACCAGGGGTTTGCTGTGCAGACATACCTGACGTTCGCCGCCTCCGGCTGGTACAAAGAGCGCCCGCTGGGTGATGCACGCGGCGTCGACCGCCGCCTGCAGAGCTCGGTAGTCATCGGTACGGCCATCACACTTGGCGTGAAACGGTGCTTGTTCGACGTGGAGCACACCCGAAGAGTCGCTCTGCACCTCCGCGCCGGTTGTGACGATCGGCGTCACGCCGCTTAGCGCGGCGACAAATCCAGCGATCAAAAGAGCTCTCATTTTCGACCTTGACCTTACCTCTTAATTAACACTTTCTCTTCAGCATAACGCGCAACCGAACGGGGTCACGGCCATCGAATGGTGGTCTGGTGACGCCGCTTGCGTCGCACTCGCACCGACCCTTAGCCATTCTTAAACACAATTTGCAAACTGAGCCGGGGGGAGTTGCAGGAAGGCCAGGCGGCGGCGCTTGGCACCCCGAATCGTCGGCCTCGTCCATGGCACAAAGATAGGAAAGATGCAACGAGCAAATATATCGAGAAGAGAGTTGTTCTAAGTAAGCTCAAATGCTATCGTGTCACCATATCGCACAACAGTGCTTGAAATTGGTTGAAGTTGTGATGTCTAGCTCAAGGTCAGAGGGCCCGCTTCCCGTGTTTTTGGAGTCAGCTATCCGGACTCGAAAGAGGTCCTCTATTCCTTCTACAGCCTGCTCAATTCCAAGTCTGACGGGTGCCAGCATTCTAAAGGTTGTCTAGCGCAACCAAAGTTTGAGGTCGCAATACCCAAATGAACCAAACACTGCAGCCGCTCCCAACACATTCTCTCGATCCGCTCTCCGTTCAGCAACTCGCTCCGAACTATCCGCGCCATCTCAGCAGCAGCAGTTTGATCGAAGACGAACGCAGCGGCTTCGACGCATGGAAGTACTGGTTCCTGATCAGAAAGCGCCTGTGGTTGATCCTGACGACATTTGTCTTGGCGCTCGTTGCTGCCTTCTTCGTCACTTTCACCACAATCCCCCTGTACAGTGCGCAGAGCCTGGTCCTCATCAAGCCTAAGATCCCCGAGATCCTGGGGCAACAAGCCCTTGCCGGAGCAGCAGCGGGGGACGAAGGATATTCCGAAAACTACTATCGAACCCAGGCCCGGATAGTTACGAGTAGAAGCCTCGCCGCACGCGTAATCGAAAATTTGAACTTGGCCAGCGACCCAGCGTTTACCGGCGCCGACGGGAAAGTCCCTCCTTTGTCACGTGCGGTCGACACGTTCGAGCGCTATACGGGAATCAGCATTTTGAGTTACGGGATTGAACGAGAACTAAGTAGTGTGGTCTCGCTCTTCACGTCGCCCACTTCCAGTCGACCCATACGACGCGAAGGCGGACCTCCGGATGACACTGGAGTAAGCTCTGGTCTTATTAGCCGCTACCTCTCGATGTTGTCGGTGTCGGTGGAAGATGGCACCAGCCTTATGCAGATGCAGTTCAGGACCCCAGATCCTGAACTGTCCAAAAAGCTGGCCAATGCGCACGCAGAAGCGTACGCCCAACTCAATATTGACCTGCATGATCGAGCCAATCAGGAAGTGGTGCGATTTCTTGAGAACAAGCTGCAAGGCCTCAAGCTTCAGCTGGAGAAATCTGAGACCCAACTGAACGACTACCGGCGTGAGCACGATATCATACCTGGCCTGATGTCTCTCGACGGCAAGGAAGCGGTGGTTCTCGACCGGTTGCGAGACCTGAGCAAGGAGATGACCGACGCCGAGATGGAGCGCATCGCTCTAGAATCTCAGATGGAGCTGATAAACCAGAAGAAGTACGACGCGCTGCCTTCGGTTGCGAACAATCCTACCATCCAGGCCTTACGCAGCACCCTCGACGGTGAATATGTCGAAATCGCCGGCGTGTCGGGTCAGTTCCGCTCCAACTATCCGCCTCTGATGCAGCTCGAGGCAAAAGCAAACCAGACCAAGGAAAACCTCAACCGCGAGATTGCTCATATTACCGATACCGTACGCGAAGCATACGAGATCGCCGTCGGCAAGGAGAACGCTCTTCGCGCCGGACTCGATCAGCAAAAGCAGCAGGCACTCAGCCTCAACGACGCCGCCGTGAAATACGCGATGTTGCAGCGCGAGGTCGATACCAACCGCGAACTGAACAGCAGCGTGCTGCAGCGCATGAAGGATGTGGGCCTCGAAGCAGAGTCGGAAGCGTCCAACGTTTCGATCGTCGATCGCGCCGAGTTTCCCAACTTTCCATCGACGCCCAAGAAGATGAAAAATCTCTTGGCCGGAGGCCTGCTCGGATTGCTCCTTGGAATTGGGCTGGCGCTGGCTTGTGAATATCTGAGCAGCACCTTGAACGATCCGGATGAATTCGAGCATTTCCTACATCTGCCCAATCTCGCGGTCATTCCAGAGTTTGCAGGCGACTTCAAACAGCTCGAAACCGAAGAGCGATCCCAACCGAGAATGGCCAGCGGCACCACCGGTAGCCGAGCGCGACAAGAGATAAGAAACGGTAGCGGGCCGGAATCGATCGCGGCCGAAGCCTATCGCTCGCTGCGCACGGGGCTCTTGCTCTCGAAGGCAGTGAGCCAGCCTAGGATTACCCTCATCACCAGCGCCATGCGCGGAGAGGGGAAGACAGTTACTGCCGTAAACACCGCAATAATGCTGGCCTATCAAGGGGCGAACGTACTTCTGATAGATGCCGATCTCCGCCGCGGCCAGTGCCACCGAATACTCGATATTCAATCCGGTCCTGGCCTAACCGAGGCGCTGCTCGGCTCTGAACAGCTTCAGGTTGGTGGCCTCATTCGGCTGTCGCGGGTCAAGGGTTTGTCGATACTGACCAGAGGCGCTTACGTGCCGCCCAATGCGACCGAGCTGATTGGTTCGCCGCGCATGGGGGAGTTGCTACGTCAGCTCTCGAGCCAGTTTGATTTTGTCGTCGTGGACTCGCCCCCGCTGATTCCAGTTAGTGACGCGATCATTCTGTCGACGTTAGTCGATGGCGTAATTCTGGTCGTCGATAGCTCGCGAACGCCGAAAAGACAGATCAAGGCAGCACGCATGCGTTTGGAGTACGCGCACGCGAAGCTGTTCGGCTTCGTCCTCAATCGAATGCACCCAAAGAGCTATCACTATCATTACTACTACTCAGACTATCACGCGGCCGAAGCCTAATGTCGACCTAGCCTTGCGACTTTTCCGACGCAAACGAAAGCTGGAAAGGGGCCGGAACGGTATGCGGATTTTATACCTGAGTCAATCATCCCAGTTGGGTGGAGCAGAGCGCAGCCTGCTCGACTTTCTCGCAAGCTTGCGGCTCAACCAGCCCGAGTGGTCGCTCCACCTGATTGTCCCAAACGCCGGACCTTTGGTCGCCGAAGCCGAAACGCTAATGGTCTCGACTTCGATAGTCAGACTACCCGCGGCATTGGGTCGTCTCGGCGACTCGGGCGTTGGTGGCAACGCGGGGCGTCAGGTCTCAAGCGCACAATTGCTGGCCAGAACGGGCAGGGCGCTATTCAGCATTCGTGCTTACCTACGCGAGTTGCGCGGCACGATCGTCAAGATCGCCCCTGACCTGATCCATTCCAACGGCTTCAAGATGGATATCCTGGGAATGTGGGCCAAACCTGCTCAGTTGCCGGTGGTTTGGCATATTCATGACTACACTAGTTCGCGGCGGGTGATGGCGCGGCTGCTTCGCCTCCACGCGCGGAGTTGCGCCGGCGCGATTGCAAATTCCAACAGCGTTGCTGACGACCTTAAAGTGGTGTGTGGCGAGGGCCTCCGTGTCAAAACGATTTACAACGGCGTCAACCTCGAGCGCTTTTCGCCGTTCGGACCAATTGAGGATCTGGACCAAGCCGCGGGCCTGGCCCCGGCTCCTCCCGGTACTCTCAAAGTTGGTTTGGTCGCGGCCATGGCACGCTGGAAAGGTCACGACGTCTTCCTGCGCGCGATCTCCAAGATTCCGCATAACCTTCCCATTCGCGCTTACGTTATCGGCGGTCAGCTCTATCAAACGGACGGCAGCCAATATGCGATCGACGAATTGCGCGACCTGGCGCTTAAGCTCGGGGTCGCAGACCGGGTGGCATTCACTGGCTTCATCGCCGATTCGGCCGCGGCCATGCGCGCGCTCGACGTTGTTGTCCACGCCAGTACTCAACCCGAGCCATTTGGTCTCGTAGTCGCCGAAGCGATGGCGCTGGCCAAACCGGTCATCGTCGCTTACGCGGGCGGAATCAGCGAAGTAGTCAACGACGGCCTGGACGCACTAAGCCATCCGCCCGGTCAGGCGGAGATCCTGGCTAGTCAAATTGTCCAACTAGTAGCTCATCCTGAGTTGCGCGCCAAGCTGGGCAGCGCCGCGAGGGCAACGGCCGAGCGACGCTTCGATCGAATGAGACTTGGTGCCGAAGTTACGTCTGCGTACGCAGATCTCGGTGCGGCCGCAGTCAGATGAAGATGGTTGAAGTGGTCGAACAAAGGAGGGCCACGACCCCGCCACGAGCTGCAGGAGGCTCCGATCACGGCGTTGCCCGCCTGAATCGGTCGCCAGTGGACGCGCCGGTCTGAAGTCCAGTGATGGGATTCAGCATTCAAGTAGCATCCGAGTTCGCCACCTACGCGCCGCGCGCGCAGCGTCGAGTTCGCGCGGGCCAAAGTATAGAACGGTTCATAGGCTTTCAGATCCTATGCCAATTAGCGTTGCTGGTTCCGCAATTGGGCCCGCTGCGTACTATGTTCAGAATCGCCGCCTTCGGCGCCAGCATCTACATGCTGATCGCCCACCAAGCCTGGGCCAAGCGGCGTCATCCGTCGGCCGTCGCAGCCGTGGCGATTCTTCTCGTTCTGACGATCTCCCTATTCAACCCGACGACCAACAGCTGGGCGGCGGGTATCGCACAGATTGCCCTCTACGTCGCGATTCTGGCACCGCTTTTCTGGGTGCCCACACTGCCATTCGACGCCAACGCGATGTATCGAGCCCTGTTCATTTTGTGGGCGTTTTACACATTGAGCTCAGTGTTCGGCGTGCTACAGGTACTCTTTCCCGGCCACTTCCAGCCGCCCCTTGCGCCCCAATTCGCGGGTGGTGCCTATGACTACCTGAAGAGCTTCATGATTAAGACCAACAATGGCGATAACGTCTTTCGGCCCATGGGGCTTACCGACACACCGGGCGGTGCAGCGATCGGAGGATTTTACGCGTTGCTATTCAGCATGGCCTTGTTGGTGACCGAGTCTCGCACCAAGTACCGTTTACTGTTTGCCGGCAGCATGGTGTCTGGTCTCGCAGCGATTGGCCTTTCCCAGGTGCGGTCGATGCTGGTCATGGCCGCCTTCGGTTTCATAATCTTCCTGGGGCTGCTGTTTGCGCTCAAGATGAAGCTAGCGCAACGACCCCGACGGTTCGCAAATCAGCGGCGCCACATCAAGTTGACTTTTCTGGTGGCAGTGCTTGCGGCAGTTGTCGTGATCGGATCGGCCCTGGCGTTGTCGCTTGCGCGCAAGAGCGTAGGCGACCGAATCGCCAGTCTATTCGTCGGCCAGAGTGCCAGCGCCGTATACTACTCGAACCGCGGTCACTTTCTGACTTATACCCTGGACATCTATCTTCCAGAGTATCCCCTCGGCGCAGGTCTGGGTCGTTGGGGAATGACATATCAATACTTTGGCGACCATCTGAACCTCGCGAGTCCCCCCAATGGGTCGAGATACAGTGGACCGGATGGTTGTTGGACGGGGGCATACCGCTAGTTCTCATTTACCTTGTGGCGCTCTGCGTAGCTCTTAAGGTCGCGCTCAGGATCACGTTTGATCCTGGCAACGCGCAACTGAGCGTCTTTGGCGCGTTAATGGTCGCGTATGATCTCAGCGCTTTGGCTGACACCTTCGACTACGCCTTCTTCATCGGCCAACGAGGACTCGAGTTCTGGTTGCTAAACGCCATTCTGTTTGCGGCCGCACTGACCGAGTCTCGGCGAAGCGCGGGACGAAATTCGATATGAGGCCGTTCCTTCTCATCAGTGGCGACTTCGTGAAAACCGGCGGGATGGATCGCGCAAACTATGCACTAGCGAGTTACCTCGCCGACTCCAAAGTCGAGACCCACTTAGTTGCTCATCGGGTCGATCCCGAGCTGTTAGAAATGGACCGCATATTCTTTCACCGGGTACCAAAACCGTTGAACTCTTACATGGCCGGCGAACCTCTGCTCGACTTCGCTGGACGCTGGTGGGCGAACCGGCTTCGTGACCGTGACGTCAGGGTGGTAGTCAACGGCGGCAATTGCCAATGGGGAGATGTAAACTGGGTACACTACGTCCACGCAGCGTATGCGAACGGCGGCGGCGCAACGACGCTGTTGCGTCAAAAGAACAAACTGCACCGGTACCTTTCAAAGAGAAAGGAGCGTCGGGTGATTTGCTCGGCTCAGGCGATCGTCGCCAATTCGCAGCGCACCAAGGAGGACTTGGTCTCAAACCTCAACATCGATGAAAAGCGAATCCGGCCCATCTACTATGGCATAGATCCCAATCTCTTCCGGCCGGTTGTAGCCGAGGAGCGTACTAAGATCCGTCGTGAACTCAACTGGTCCCGCGATCAAAAGATCGTGCTGTTCATCGGAGGGCTGAGCGATGAGCGCAAGGGTTTTGACACACTGTTCCGGGCTTGGACCAGACTCCGCCAGGAACCGCGTGAACATAGCGAGTTAATCGTAGTGGGGGTCGGTGCCGAAATTCCGCTATGGAAGAAGCGCGCCCAAAGCATAGGGATCGAATCAAGCATTCACTTTTTGGGCCGGCGCGATGATGTGGCGAAACTTCTGTCTGCTGCTGACGCGCTGGTGGCGCCCACTAGATACGAAGCCTACGGACTGGCGGTTCATGAAGCACTGTGTTGCGGTCTGCCGGCGTTTGTCACCAAGACCGCGGGCGTAGCCGAGCGCTACCCACCGATTTTGCAGCCGCTCCTGCTGGACGATCCGGACGACGACGCCGAGCTCGCCAACCGGATCAGACTCTGGTGCTCAGATTCGGACTACTACCGCGCCCAGATCCGGCAGCTGGCGGACCAACTGCGGCGATATACCTGGCGGGACATGGCCGCAGATTTCGTGAACTGTTTGGCCAACTGAAGCACATGCGTCCATTGCAGATTGCCCTCGTCATGCTTGAACCACCGCTGCCGTTCGGTAGCGCAGCGGCGCGAGTCTACTATTCGCTCATCCAAGGCCTCCTCGAACGGGGGCATAGGGTCAAGGCCTTCGCTACTTGCAGCCGGTCCGAGGAAGTCGCCCAGGCAGCCGAGCTGTTTCGGGAGTCGCGATGCGATCTGCGCTGCTACCCGCACCCTTCCCGGACGAGTATCCGCAGCAAGTTGCAGGGACTTGGGCAGCCCTTCTCCTACATGCTCGGGGATGACGTGCGCGGCGATATCGAGCGTCACCTCGAATCCGGCTGCGACATTCTTCATCTCGAGCAACTGCTGGCCGGCTGGTTGGCGCTGGACCACGTCGATCAAACTCTGATCAGCGTTCACTACCTGTCTCAAATCGATCTGAGTGTGCGGTCGCGAAATCTCAAGAACCGAATCGAGTACGCTTTGCTTTGCCGTACTGAGAGTCGTCTTTTGCACTCGTTTAAGTACTTCCGGTCGCTGTCCGGGCGACTGACAGAAGCGATCCTGAGAGTCAACCCGGTGGCCGACGTAACGACTGCGCCGATTGGGCTGGACCTAACACTTTATCCGTTCATCGCCGACGAGCGCCGTTTTAAGGAGCCTATCGTGAGTCTCATTGGTTCCATGGACTGGTATCCTTCACGATCCGCCGCCGAGCGCTTATTAACCAGGCTCTACCCGGAGATTCGTCGGCGCGTTCCGAATGCACGTTTCCAGATCGTAGGTTGGTCGGCGCGTGCCGTGCTCAAGGATTATCTCGATCTGCCCAACGTCGAGATCTTCGAAAACGTTCCCGACGTGAAGCCCTATTTCGAGCACGCCGGCGTGCTTCTGTATGCCCCCGAGCGGGGCAGCGGTGTGAAGGTCAAAGTGCTCGAGGCCATGGCCTATGGAATTCCGGTAGTGACCACCGCTGAAGGGATCGAAGGGATACAGGCGGCCGACGGCGTTCAGGCCGCCCTGGCGGACGACGACCAGGGCCTGATCGATCGAACCGTCGAACTGCTCCTGGACCCGGAGGAGCAGAACCGTCGTCGTCGCGCGGCGCGCGAGCTGCTCGAAGCCGCTTTCAAACCTGCGGCTGCCGCACGAAGACTGGAACAAATCTACGACCGGATCATAAAAGCTTCCGCCGAACTCGACCGGCCTGCCGAAGGAACTTATGTTTAAATCAGGCCGTGCTCACACCCGTCGATCGATGGCCGGTGCGCGGCTACGCGCCGCGGCGTTGCGAGATTGGTCATCGCGGGTCGCCCCTATTCTTTACCCTAACCCAGTCACTGCCGACCTGAGGTAATGTACATGCCAACGTTGTCAGCGCTACGGAACTGGACGGCCCGCCAACCGATTTATCTCGACGCGAGGTGGACCTGGCGAGAAGGCCTAAGACCGACGTGGCGGCGTGTCAGGATCCAACGTCAGATACTTCATACGCCACCCGTCCGTACGGCTCGCCGCGGCCCGGTCGAGGTGCGAGTGCTCACCTGGTGGCGCGACTGGGTCAACATCGTATGGGCGCTTAAGAGTTTTTATCACTTCGCGGGAGTCGACTATCCACTGTATATTCATGATGGTGGCTTAACGCCGGCCAACCTGGACTCGCTGAGGCAACACTTTCCAGATTGTCATTTAGTCCTCCACCAAGAGTCGAACGTCCATGTTTCGGAACTGCTCAGTGCGCGCGGGCTCGAACGCTGCCAGAGCTATCGTCTGCGCAACGTCGCGACTCGTAAACTACTGGATTATTTTCTGCTGTCAGAAGCCGACAGCATCATCTCGATCGATTCCGACATTGTGTTCTTCCGCAGACCCGCTGAACTATGTGAGCCCACCGACCAGCTGCGAAAGAATTATTACAACCGGGACGAAAACTATTGGTATTCGCTCACGCCAGAGGAATGCGCAGCCGAGCTGGGAGTCGTGCCGCATCCTTACGTCAACTCCGGGCTGTTCTTGGTTCGTCGCGAGTCGATTGACTTCGAGGCGATCGAGCTTTGGTTAGAAAATCCGAAACTTTTCGCCGATACCTGGGTCAGCGAGCAAACCCTGCACGCGCTGTGTTCCACCGCTTATGGCGTCGGACTGTTACCCGACTCCTATCTGGTGAGCACGCGGCCAGGGTTGACCGAAAAACTGGTCTGCAAGCACTATCCGGGCTTTTTCCGACCGCTGCTCTACGAGGAGGGAATGACGCACCTTATCAGAACGGGTTTTCTAAAAGCTCTGCGCGCGGGCTCGCGCGACGGTGGCGCTGGGAAATAGCTCTATGAGCCGGAGGACGCAAAGATCCATCTGGACGTTCCTGAGCCAGGAATTTCTGACTGTGGTCACGCTGGTCGTGGCGATGGTGGCGACGCCACTGATTCTGCACTGGCTCGGCGACGAACGATTCGGAGCATTTGAGACGGTCGTCGAATGGGCCGGGTACTTGGCGCTTCTGGAGTTCGGAATTGGTGAAGCGATTCAGGCGCTGCTCGCGCGCGCGTGCAGCAACGGGGATGAGGGTGCAGTGCGCCGGGTTCTGTTTGCTGGAGTGCGCCTTTACTGGCGAGTGGCACTGCTGACGATCGTTGTAGGCGTCGCGGTCACGGCAGTGATCACCCACCTGATCCCGGTTGGCTCCCCCTACGTGAGAGATCTTAGAGTTGCTTGGCTGATCGGCGTCCTTGGCGCCGTGCTGCTACCGTTTTCGGCGTTTCGCGTTCTCGCTCAGGTCGAGCAGCGCGGCTACTGGGTAAACACTCTTTCGCTGGTGCGGTGGACGCTTGTGACCGGTCTTTCAATTGGTCTCGCGTGGCTTGGTTGGGGTATCACCGGTCAGGCGGTCGCGTTGCTGCTCGGCATGGTGGTCTTCAGTCTGGGCCTCGCGATCGCCGAAAAGGCTCGACTGCCCGGGCTACTCAAAGGCGCAATCCGGGCGTCTTCTGACAAAACGACGCAAGCTGCGATCTCGGACCTTCGCTGGCCGGGGTTGGTGTTCAACCTCAGCGGCCAATTCAGCTACCTCACCGACAACATCATCATTGCGTACGTAATGTCACCGGCCGTGGTGGTGCCGTTCTTCATCACTCAAAGACTCACTAGCATGGCGACGCGGGAACTGCAGGCAGTCGGCGGAGCGAGCTGGGCTGCCCTGACCGAACTACACAACCAGGGAAAGAACCAACAGTTCAACGCCCGACTGATCGAGTTGACCAACTTAGTCGCGATCCTAGCGGTTGGCGGTCTCGTACCAATCGTGGCCTACAATCACTTTTTCGTCGAGCGCTGGGTTGGAGGTTCGCGCTACGGAGGCAACACGCTTACCATAATTGCAGCGGTCAACGCGTTGCTGCTCGCAACTTTTTCGCTGTGGACATGGGTGGTGAACAGCACCGGGCAGGTGCGTTCCATCTTGCCCATTACTTCGTTACAAACGATCCTGAATTTTTCTGCGAGCATCGCATTTACCTATATCTTCGGAATAATCGGCCCGGTGTTGGGCACGCTGGTCGCATTTTGCGCCGTCAGTATCTGGTGGCTTCCTCTATTGCTGGCGCAACTATTCAAAACTAAACCCTGGGAGTTGATCCTTGCCCTCGTTCAACCGGTACTGCTTGGGGTGCCTTACGGAGTATCCGCCTGGGCCTTCGCCACGCGCTTTGGTTCGGCGGATTGGTTTACCATGGGGTGGCAGATGTCGGCCGCGGCGGGCGGCTACTGGTTGGTGGCGGCTTTGATTTTGTTGACGAAATCACAACGGGCTGAGTGGGTTGCGCGCATTCGTCTCACCTTGACCGGCGTCGCAGTGCAGTGAGTTTCGGAGGTCCTCCGCTTGAGACAACTACCACTTTGGGGCCGATGTCGACCGTGAATTGGTTCATCATCACGGGCGAGTACCCGCCGCAACCAGGCGGCGTGTCGGATTACACCGCGCTGGTCGCAAACGGCCTGGCTCTAGCCGGCGACCAAGTCGAGGTCTGCGCTCCAAAAGCCTGCGCACCGCGCGCGATCGGCGGAGCGATCAGGGTTCATGAGTTGGCCGGGGGTTTTGGCTTGGCGAGCCTACGCGAGCTCAATGCACGGCTCGCCGGAAGCGAGGTGGAACGCCAAATCCTGGTTCAATATGTTCCTCAGGCCTTCGGCTGGCGCGCGCTCAATTTGCCCTTTTGTCTATGGCTGTACTCGGTCCGGCACAAAACGATCTCAGTGGTATTCCACGAAGTCGCATATCCATTCGCATTCAAGCAGCCTGCGGCCCACAACGCTTTGGCGGCGGTAAATCGCCTGATGGCACTGCTCGCAGCGCGAGCCGCCAGTCGAATTTTCATCAGCACCCAGGCATGGGCGGATCGGGTCAAGCGGATCGCGCGCCGCGCAACCCCGGTCAAATGGTTACCGGTGCCGAGCACGATACCAGTCGAGTCAATCGACTGTTGCCAACGCGCCGTGATCAGAGCGCGCTACGGTCTTCGCGGATCGGTAGTGGTCGGCCATTTCGGCACTTATGGCCGTCTGATTCGCGGCTCGCTCGCCGAGTGCATAGGCCATCTCGCAGCAAGTGATAGTCAGTGCACCGTCATGCTCTTGGGTCGCAACAGTCAGGAGTTTCTTAGCGAGTTGCTCTCGGTCAGACCCGAGTGGTCTGCGCGCATACACGCCGTGGGTGAGCTAAGTCCTCAGGCGCTCTCGCACCATGTCGCGGCGTGCGACATTATGCTCCAGCCATATCCTGACGGGATTACCAGCCGACGCACCAGCGTCATGTTGGCGCTCGCGCATGGATTACCGGTGGTAACCAATACCGGTCATCTCACAGAGTCTCTTTGGGTCGGCAACGGCGCGGTGAGCCTGGCCGCAGATAATCAGCCACAAACTCTGGCGCGTTCAGTCCAAGAGTTGCTCGTCGATGAAGCAAAACGAAGACAGATCGGTCGGGCGGGACGAACACTATACTCGGAACAGTTTGACTTAAGGCATACTATTTCGACTCTCAGGAGTCCGCATTGAGCGGTTATGGTAAGCGCCGATCTGGATGAACCGATGGGGGGTCGCCGATTTTTCACTAGTGTGGAGGGAGGGTCTCGAGGCCGTCGGCCGTGATTATGGCCAGTATTTTCGGGAAACCAGAACGACTTCCACCGGAAATAGTGGGAGAAGAGTTTCTTCAGAATGACGTCGGACTGCTAACAAGGGATTCAAATTTGAGGTTAACTGATATGCTAGAAACCGAAAATGATTTAAGCGAGCGTACGCGAATTATCGTAGAGTCGACTAGGACTGATGCGAAGGCGAGCGATGCTGCTCGCACCGGTAAGATTAGACGCCGGAGCGGTTTGTCGCGTGAGGAATTCCTGCGAGAATATCGTGAGCCGCGCGTGCCGGTGATTTTGACCGATGCTACTACGCAATGGCCCGCGCTGTCTAAGTGGTCGCCCGATTTCTTCAAAACGCGTTACTCCTCGACCCAAGTGAAGATCGATGGCCGCTACGCCAGCGACGGGCAGAAGGGCCGAAGCCTCGGCGAAATGATCGATGCTATCGTCAATTCGTCACCTTCGGCGCCGGCTCCATACCTTAAGAATCAAAACCTAATAGATCTTCATCCCGAGTTGCAAGACGATCTCGTTCCAGTGCCTACATATACGCTTCCGAACTGGCTTGACGGACCGCTTTCCGGAAAATTGTACAGCCGTTTCCGCCGCGGGGAGCCGGAGGTACAAATAGGTGGGCCGGGCGGAGCGTTTCCTTCCATGCACTATGACTACGGCCACATCCATACTTTTCTTTCCCAAATCTATGGACGAAAGAGGGTCAAGGTCTTTTCGCCTGCGCAATCGGAATTCGTCTATCCCGATGCCGGAGAGAGACATCACGGTTCACGTATTCCGGACATCGACAACGTGGATCTCCAAAAGTTTCCGCTTTTCGCCCAAGCAGTGCCGCTAATAGCCGATCTGGAACCGGGCGACACGTTGTTTATCCCGGCGGGATGGTGGCATACGACACGTATGGTGTCTGTTTCCATAACCGTATCCTACAACTTTGCAAATTCCTCTAACTGGTCAGATCTCTCACGGGAGTGCGGCTTCATGGTTGGTTTTTTCCCCAATCTGAAATTGCAAACCTACTTGCTTTGCCTGAGGCTTTTCCGTTCCGTCTTAGGACGCTGAGGGCGGGAGACAACGGCTCAAGGTCAATCGCTGCATTAACCATCCGTTTGGGGGCAGAATTCGACCGCTTTAAAAAAAGGGGATTTCTCCTGAGCGAACTTGCTAACGAGACCAAGCGAAATGCCCCATTTTGTTCTTGATCGTTCTCCAGAAATCGCCGGTAGTTCGAAGAGTTGACAACGCCGAGTGATGATGGTTGCAAAGCGATGAGATATGTTCGTCACAAGAAACATTGCCGAGAAGGCATCAAATTTATTCGCGTTTGACAGGCATTGCCGCTAGCATTGTCGAGAATGACTGGAACCGGAAATTGAACCGTTGGAAGAAGGCGTAGCTTCTGCCTGCAAATTCGTAGGACACGGGCTATCCTCGCGACATCTTAACCATGATAAGAAGGCACTATAAAGAGGTTGCTTTCCCGCGCCTTTGCTTTTTTATATACCTGCTATCTCGCGTTTTTTTCAGTCATTCGCGAATCAGTCGCTTCTGTTTCCGAGCAACGATATAGCACAGCAGATCTTGGTGACGTCTTGGTTAAATTTGTTTCGACAAGGTGCTGTCTTGCCTCTGCAGCAAGTCGGATTTCAGGTATTCAGCCAATTAGAGGAAGACGGACTATTGCTCTACCTTTTTACGATCGTGGGAGTGACGAATAGACGAGTCGTAGAGCTATGCGCAGGGAACGGTTTAGAATGCATCGTTCATCACGGTTGGCGCGGATTCTTGTTTGATGGTAACGCGGAGTGGGTGAGCGAGGGTATCCGTTTTTTCGAACGGTTCCCTTCACTTTTCAATTTCCTCCTTCGTTTCAAAAGGCCTGGATCACCAGGGAGAACATCAACGGTCTTTTGGCCAACAACGGCGTCAAGGGGGAGAGCGATTTGCTCTCTATCGATATTGATGGAAATGACCTTTGGATTTGGAAGGAAATAGGAGAAGTATCGCCGAGGGTATTGATCGTCGAAACCAACAACGCCATACGGACTGATCGCGCCCTAAGCATTCCGTACGATCCGAAATTTGGCGCGTCCGAGAACCCGAGTCTTCCTCGCGACTTTCGCGGAGCAAGCGCGCTAGCTTTTGTGAGAATGTCCCGTGCAAAAGGATATCGGCTCATCGGCGCACACAAATATGGCTTCAATTTGATCTTTATGCGCAACGATGTTGGTGCAGCTGAGTTTCCGGAGATGGACGTTCAGTCGGTTCACGACAACGACTTTACAAGATGGAACCGACAGAAGTGGGCTGACTTGGCCAATTGCGATTGGGAGGAAATCGTCTGAAAACGGGCGCAAAACCGGGGACAGGTTGCGCATGAACCATCGACGACCGATCCACTAGGTCCCGTCCGCTCCATCTAACCGCGAAGGGTTCGGCCTGCTTCGCACGCCGTTCGGTGAAGCGGCCGGCGGCGTTTAGAGGGATGAGCGCTGAAGCGCTGATCTACTGCCAGCCTGCCGGCCTGAAACCGATGCACCCTCGAATTGTGCCGAGCGAGAACGCGCGCATAACCACTGAGGTGTTCGCGAACTCGCGCCAAGCGAGCTCAGTGCCGCGCGCCCCTGAAGTCCCTGCGTTCAAGCTTAAAGCTAAGCCTTTAAGTTATTGCTCTGTGAAGCCTAATATATTATAGTGTATTTAAGTTAAATATAGTAAAGCCGATTGAAATCAAACAAGCGAAAGTCAGCGCAGATGTGCTCTCGGGAACTATTCACGCGTCGCACAGTCACGGAAGCCTCTAAGGTCGTTCGGCCGGAGCATAGCCGGGTGGAGGACCCGCCTCTCGCCGATTGGCTCCGACGCACGGCGCCAGGCTTTGCCACGCACGTGCCCCCGAGAGATTCGGCAGTCATGGCAGCTGTTAGCCCACGGACGGCATCAACAAGCAGCGCGCGCAGCCATCCGCTCGGTCAACTGCTGTTCGGTTTGCTCGCGTTCAAAGCAACGGCTCTATTTCTCATTAGGTTTGCAGTATCGATGCAGGTGTGTAGTTTCGGGTTCGTCGACACCGGCGCGAATCTTACTCAGCAATATCTGGTCGGGCACGGTCCTCGACCTACCCGCAACTTCGCTTACGTCCGGAGACTGCTGGCTTTGTTGAGGAGACGAATCTGGTTCGGCACTTTTGAACTGATTCCGGCAGCCTGCATCGCGGCGGTCCCCCTCGCCGACTCTCTTCAATCGGGTGCTATCTTCTGATGAACGGGCAGCGATTCAGACGTCGCCTACGGGAGGATTGCCAATGAACAACAGAGTTCGCAAACCAGTACACGTCGAGCCTAAGGGTTGGGGCCGCGAGGTATGGATCGTGAACAACGAACTCTACTGCGGCAAGATTCTGGAGCTCGCTAAAGGCCGGCGCTGTTCGCTCCACTTTCATGAGCTCAAAACCGAATCGTTCTACCTGCGCGTTGGCAAATTGAAGGTTCGCATCAAGGCCTCGCCCGAATCAGCTGAAATTGAGGAATTCGAACTTAATCCCGGTGAATGCATGGACATTGAACCGGGACTGGTTCACCAAATGTTGGCATTGGAAGACGCTGAGTTATTTGAGTTTTCCACGCAGCACTTCAACAGCGACTCGCATCGGGTTGAAAAAGGTGACTAACCCCGGTCAGCGAATATCTCTTTGGAGTAAACATGCGGCAAAAATCGTTCATACGCCGGACGACGTCCGGAAGAGCGGCAGAGACGAGCAAGGTCAGCACGGCGGAGCCGGGATGAAGACGACCGTGCCGCTGTCTTCCGAGATCTTGACCGTCGAGGAAGTATCAGAATTTCTGCGCCTTCACCCTACAACTATCTACCGCATGCTAAAGCGCAATGAGATACCCGGCTTTAAAGTGGGCAACGAGTGGCGATTCCTCAAGGGACACATTGAGCGTTGGCTCGATAAGAAGTCGAGAAGCTGATGCGTTCGCCCCACGAAATAGGGGACAGCGCTGCGCGAGCGGAGCAGCTGATTGGGTCGTGCACGGCCGCCGGTGAATTAGGTATAAGGAGGGTGCGATGAATCCATTAGTGTTTCGCGAGTATGACATTCGCGGAGTGGTGGAGACCGATTTCGACGATGATTTCATAGTCGACTTGGGTCGTGCCTACGCTACTATTCTGCACCGGGTCGGCAGGTCAACCGTGACGTTGGGTCGGGTTTGGCGATTCTCGTCGGACCGGCTTTGCTGGACGGGCTCCTTCGCGCCGGAATCAACGTCGTGCAGGTCGGAATAGTGCCCACAGTGCTACTCTATTTTTTCGGTGCTGCAATGGAAGATGGACGGCGGAGCTCGAAAAATGGTGGACATAACAAGTCTCCGTGTTCGCGTGATTTCTATCTCCCCAACAGTGGCAGCTACACGTCACGTCTTGCTTACGGCCTCCGAATAATTGTGGTTCGGTACGGACCGGTGATTCACCCCGATTTCACGACGCTGTATCAAACACGGACACGCGATAAGTTATTTCATCCAACTACCCCAAGGGTTTCGTAGTGGGAGCGACGGACTGACAGTCCTAAGCGCAGTGTGATAGGCTGAAAGTACGTTGAAAAATAGAGGGTTCAGGCGATAGGGCGGGCTGAGGACAATCTATCAAACGGACAACATGATGATGACAACCTCGTGTCTGAGGGAACCAATTCAAATTGCCTTTCGGACGCTGCTGCGGCGATGGGCCAAATCAGGGAGACTCCAAGGCTATCTTTATCAGACAGTCGAGAAGTGGGGTGCTCTACTCTCAAACCAAACGATGGTTACTCGCCTCCCAGGCGGATGCGAAATAGAGTGCGACCTTGCCGACCACGTGCAGCAGCAGATTTACTTCTTAGGCGTGTACGAAGCGCCAAGCGCGTACGTATTTACGAGAATGCTTAGACCCGGCATGACGGTGATTGATGGCGGCGCTAATATCGGACAATACTCGCTACTCGCATCTTCAGCGGTGGGAAGTTCGGGTTCGGTCCACAGTTTTGAGCCCGTTCCACGAACTTTTGCGGGCCTCGAATCGAACGTCGCACGCAACCATTTAACGAATGTAAGCATCAACCGGGTTGCGTTGTGGAACGAAGAATCCGAGCTGACCCTGTCGCTAGCCGCCGGTTTTGAACACAATTTGGGTGCGTACAGCGCGATGGTGAATGGCGGATCCTCGGTGACGGCGCCAGCGATGGCACTGGATCAATACGCCGCTGTAAATAGATTGTCGTCCGTCGATTTGATGAAAATGGACATCGAGGGCGCCGAGCTGCTCGCTGTCGATGGCGCAATCGAGGTTCTCAAAAGATTTCGTCCATCGATACTAATGGAAGTTCGTGAAGATATGCTTACTCGTTCCGCAAGTACCACCGCTAACCTTTGGGATCGCTTGTCAGCGCTGGGCTATCAAGCGTTCACGATTGGATATGGTTCTCAGCCTTGCCGGGCACTACCCAACCTCGACGGGGTTTCGATCGAAAATATTCTCTTCTCTCATTCCGACTTGCCGGAATCACTGACTTCCGATTGGGGCTATGGGAAGGTCCTGCGCTGGGCCTGCAGCGGGTGGTAGTCTGTTAGCGATTCGCGCGCAGGCACAGACCTAACGCACTGGTAACGGCAGGGTCACTCAAGCCTCTCAAGGCCATTGAACCGCGTTGTAGTGCGCCGAATCCACCCGCATCGTCATATGGAACACCTAAGCTCTTACAATCGGCTGCATTTGATAACAATGCGACCGGCGCCAGCGGCTCGATGAATTCGATCTCTACTTTCTATGAAACGGCTGGAGACACGCTCACGATGCAATGCAGTGCAGCAACCAATGCAGGAACAACAGGCTCAAACAGCCCCCCGACGATTACTAGTATAAGCGATTCAGCCGGTAACACATGGACCGCTGACCTGAACGTAGGCGGTGCATCTACTGGCTACGCACAATTTTGGCACGCTGCTAATATCGCTGGAGGGTTGAATACTTTTACAGCCGATTATACAGGCGGTAGTTGCGTCAGTAGCGATTCGTGCGCGGTCGTTTGCAACATTCAAGAATGGACAGGGATGGGCACTGCGCCAACCGTAGACACTTTCAACAGTACTAATTCAACTAGCTCAGCTTCGCTCGATACAGGCAGCATAGCGACCACTCAAGCGGTCGAGCTACTCATCGCCTTCATGAACGTGGCGAGCACTACAGATTCAGCCGCTTTTGAAGTGCCGCTTGTCAATTCGTGGCCTTCGAGTGGTTTCACTCCTCTAACCCAAGACAGTGAAGGCAGTAACCTACAAGCTTTGCCCGCCTATCAAATTACTGCGGCGACTGGGACTTATAGTTCGACCGGCGCTATAAATCAAACTTTCGGTTGGCAGGGTGCGATAGTAGCCTACGTGCCGGGCGGTGGACCGGCGACGCCGAGACCTAGCCTGTCGCCGACTCCGACGCCAACTCTTAAACCGGCAACTCCGACGCCCACTCTGACGCCTGCGCCAACGCCTGCTCCGACCGCTTCCCAAACACCGACACCCGCGCCCAACCCGTCACCTGTCGCCGCGGTTCTGAGGGTTAGTCCAGGTAGCATCAGTTTTGGCAAAGTCCGGGTCAGAGCCTCGAAAGCCAAGGCGTTAAAGCTGACGAATACCAGCAAGAAAGGTGGACCGGCAATAGCCTTTCAATCCCCGGGCGTAAGTATTTTAGGCTCAAGCGAGTTCAGTGTTGCTACTAGTTGCACTGCACTGGGACCAAACCAAACCTGCTCGGCCGCGATTACCTTTTCGCCTACGGTCTCGGGCGCAGCAAGCGGAACCGTTGTATTGAACGATAACGCCGACAACGCGCCGCAGAGTATTTCGATCGACGGGGTAGGGAAGTGATCTTGGCTTATCCTGGACGAGAGCACGATGAACCCGCGTCGAGAAAGTACGAGTAGCCAAGCGCCGCACGCCCTCCCAGAATATCGCCCACACTCGGCTTCATATCGATGCGCATTGATCAGTTCCCTTCGTTGAGCCCGGCTCCGCCGCGGACTCGCTTCTCTCGGCCGCGCGCCCGAGGCACGGGGCGCAAAACCTCCTCTTTCGTGCCTCGGCATCGCGCTACATCCCTTCCCAGAAGGCGCTCCCGCCGCCGCTTTCGCAACTTTTCTCTGGATGCCGTCAGTTTCTTCAGTCAAAGCGACAGATGGTCAAGGAGGCGGTACGCCAAAGCCACTATCGTCAAGGTGGGATTCGAATGTCCGCTGGTCGGAAACACAGCGCTGCTGATCAGATAAAGATTCTCGATGCCGAATACCTTACAAGTCGGATCCACTACACCTTGGTCTGAGCTTATCGCCATTCGCGTCGACCCCATGTGGTGAAACATATCGTGCGGGTAGATTTTCCACAGAGGTGATGGGTTCTTTATGTAGGGTAGCAAGTCGATGGAGCCGAGTTGGCTTGCTTCGAATTGCTCTTTTAACAACCTTGCAAAACACAGCACCGTTTTCCAGGTGTTCTCTGTCAACGTCCACTGAATTCTCGCTCGAGGTATGCCGTAGCGATCTCTGCTTTTTCCCAAACTAATACGGCTCTCTGCGGAAGGCTCTTGCTCTGTCATTATTGTAATAGTGAATTGTGCCTCCGGCTTGACGATCTCTCGTTGGGCTACTAGCCACAACGACCTCAGGAACAATTGTGACAAATTATCGAAAGTGGCGACGGGAATGTGGCTTCCACGCAGCTTCTGCTTGAACAGGTTGAACAACATACGTTTCCGCAAAACGGTTATGGGATATCCGATGTTGATAAAGGCCGCGGCATTTAAGATGGCGAGCTCGCGCTGCTTTGATGGCGTCAAAGAAATTCTCGGCGTATAGAATCGATCCTGATGCAACTTCGGACCAAATAGCCTATTTACTCTACCTGGGTCGTTGGCATGCAGTATGCCAGCCATTAAAGTAGGATGATCTTGAAAATATTTGCCCACTAGTCCATGGCTGTTTCCTATTCCTTCCTCGATTTGATGGTTATTTGCCAGCAGCATCCTGGGCGTTTCGATGCCGCCCAGGCATAAAATTGCTTTTGCGCAGTCGACACGAAATGGGTCCAGCTTCTGATTATTAACTTCGAGTTGCGTGACTCTGTTCAGATCGGCTGACAGATGTATTTTGGTTAGGCTAGCATAGTAGAGTAGATTAACATCGACGGACGCTTTGAATTCGGAAATAAACAACTCACGGAGCTTTGGGTGAGGCGACCATTTTGAGAAAAACACGCGGAACACGCTTTCATCAAAGGGCTGATCGGCAATATCGAGGATCTCGAACAAATCCGTGTTGAAGTTAAGATTGTCCGCTCCGAGTAACTGCAACGCCTTTTTGTAATACCCTTCGAGCTCAGAAAGGCCGAATGGCCATCCGCTTTTGTTGACCCATGCACGCTTTTCGAAATCTTGAGCCTCGAGGGGCAAGAGTTGACCACCCCAGCACTGGGTGGCACCGCCGACCACCCTGGATCGGCCGAGACGATGACCGTCGAAATGGAGATCGGTGATCTCGCAACGGTTGAGGTTCCTGGTTTTGGGCTCGATCTCCAGTCCGCCACTTTCGAGAAACAAAACTGATCTGCCGGATTTCAAGAGTCCGGATGCCAAAGTAAGCCCGGCTGCGCCTGTGCCTACTACGCATATGTCGCACTGAAATCGCTGGCTCGGAATGTCATTCAGATTGATAATCACGTTCGGTCGTTTACGCTTTCGAAAATGAGGCTTGACTTGGCTGTGAGCTCTTCAGAAACTGATCGACGAATCTATTGAAGTGAAGAAGCATACACGGGTATGTCCATTCGAAGGTTCGCCTAAGCGGGTGTTAAGAGTGCTGTAGTCCATGGACGCTGAGCGGCGATTGTTGCTTTTGAAGCCGGTTTTGGCTGCGGGATTCAGATTCGCTTAGTTCGGTCGACTCTAGCTCGCTTGCTGTTCATCGGGTTGGCGATCGTTGTCTTCCACTTAATGTTCGAGTCAGTTGGTTATTCCGGTCACCTACTAAGACGGGATCGCGAAGGCGACGCTCCAGAACCAGCCTCATCTCAGCGCTCGCCGACCCAAGTCGGTTCTGCGACCTCGTTCCAACGACTCCGAATCAGGTCGAACTCGGTGTTGGAGAGGGAACCAGCGGAAGCGATCCCCGCGTTTTTCGCGATGCGCTCCGGTTTTGTCGTCCCGACGATTGCAGTGTGCACACCGGGAATGCTGATTGTAAATCGCAACGCGATCGCGAACGCTTCCTCCGGCTTCTTTAGGAACTCGAAATCGAGTTTCTTCAGGCGATCGCTGTAGGGCCGCGAGTAGTCGGCGGCAGAGACTCGACTGCTGAGCCAAATTGCGTTCGCGACCGGGCGCTTCGCGATTACGCCTAAGCCGCGTTCTCTTGCGATTGGCAGTACACGTTCGATCGAATATTGATCCGCGATACTAACCGAAATTTGTAACGCGTCGAAAACACCGGACTCCGTCGCGTAAATCGCGTCGTCGTTGTCACCACTATACCCGATGAACCTTGTTTTGCCTTTCCGTTTCGCGTTCTGGAGAACGGTGACAACCTCGCCCTTACGCAGCGTCGCCTCTGAGCAACTGTGAAGCTGGACAAGGTCGAGGTGGTCGGTGCGAAGCTTGTTCAGGCTCTGCTCAATATTCTTCTCAAGCAGCCGGGGATCCCATTCGGAGAAGCGCAGTCGCTCGAAAACGCTCGTTCGGTGCCCGCACTTCGTGAAAAGAAGATAGTCGTCGCGGCGATGCGATACCGCCTTGCCGATTCGTTCCTCGCTGTCCAAGTAGCACTCGGCAGTGTCGATCACATTTATTCCTGCGTCCAGCGCCGCGCCTAGAATCCGCGCGACAGTCGCTTGATTCGCATCCCGGAAGCCTAATCCCGATCCTCCGACCCCGAGGACACTCACCTTCAGACCGGTCTTGCCAAATAACCGCTGTTCCATACACACTTTGTGACCAACGAGGGCGCAGGAACCCTTCAGCAAACTCCTATGCAGCCGCGGGCAGACTTTCGTTTTAAGGCGATTTCCAATTGTCCGAAAGCTGCAGTCGAGATCCGAATCGCACTGGCTGAGCGACAGTTCCAAGGAGAACGAAATCTAACTTTGATCAGCGTGGATAGCAGCACAGGCGGCACAGAAGCTCAGCAGACGCCATCGCTGAAACAGTCGATTTCGATACGCACAACATTCGGATTCCCATCAAGCCTCCACAGGCTGGCGGTCGAGCACGGGAAGCAAATTTATCTTCAGCCATGGAAAATCGTACAACCCTAGCGCACTCTCTCGGAGCAGGTCAAATAGGCTGGCTCTACTTATGAATGGCGGAAAGCCGGGAGCGAACCAATTGGGCTTACGCTTTTCTCGGCCTTCGCTACTCTCACTGACCTTAATGTTGAAAAGGCAGCGCCTTATCTGTTGCCCAATTCCCTTCATCTCAGAATATGTATTGGCTATTGGCTCGGCAATCCTTCCTATATCACCAGAGTTTCAGCGTGTCAGCGCTGACAGGGTCGCGAAAAGCTCTTGCATGCGAGCTGCTGGATCGCAAAGGAGGCTTGCGCGCTCGGGCGCGCGGAGTGCGAGGCTTTCTCTGGCCGCTCGGTCGTTAATGAGATGGCGAAGAGCTAATGCGAGTGCGCTCGCGTTGCCCGGCGGTACTAATACGCCACAAGACTCATCAACAATTTCCAGAGCGCCACCGATCGCAGTTGTTACAACTGGCAAGCCCGCTCCTAAGGCTTCGATGAACACTATGCCAAATGGTTCTGGGCCAGTATTGGGCTGGCAATGAATGTCCGCCGCCCGCAGCAATCTAGGCACATCATTCCTTTCCCCAAGAAACATAACTCTGTCCGCGATTCCCATGCGTTCCACAGCTTTCTGAATAGTGCGGAGGTAACGCTTTTCGCGCGGGCGTTGTGCACCGCCGACCTGCCAGCAAGACCATGCCGGAACGTCACGCAATTTTCCGAGTGCTTCAATGTGAAGCAGGTGACCTTTCCACTGTTCCAATCGGCTCATCTGAATGATGACTGTCGAATCGGGCGCTGTCCGCAGTTCGTCTCTTACCTTTAGCTTATCCGAGGATGACAAATCAGAATGATGAACAAATACCGGATAATATAAAATCGCGAACGGCGAGTTGCGATAAAGATTCGACAGAGTGGACGCAGTGAAGTGGCTATTGCATAGGGTCAGATCTGGCTTGGTAAGGCGCGCCCAGCGTTCTAGCCAGTGTCGTCCGGCGGCGGGATTATGCATCCAGAATACCACAGGCAAAGCCTCGGCGCGCACAACCGGGCCAAAGATCGCTTGCGTCCATGGCATATGACAGATGACAAGGTCGAACGCGCCGGTTCGCAACAGCTTTCGTAAGCGCTGACGAGCATCGCGTACTGAAAGCGGATTTCGTGAACGCACGATCCCCAAGTCATGCACTGGGACACTCGCTTCTCTTAGTTCGCGGGCTAAGCGTCCCTCAAAGCAAAGCGCGAACTCGGGCTGCATATCGGGGCAAAGCGAACGGTGTAGGGCGAGCGTGCGCAACAGCGTTTCTACGCCGCCGTAAAGATTTCCCGAGCTGATATGGAGGAAGCGCATCTGGCTAGTATTCGAAGCTTTCCTTTCATAGCGAAAGTCACTCAAACGGGCAAGCCGCTGGGAATATAGGTTGTGTCCTAATTCGAGATTCGAATGCCAGGATATTGGCTCGATGGACATTTAAAGACGGTCTGTGGCTTGAATCCGTCAAAGTAGGGCTTAGATGGCCCCTGCTCCAGCGTGCGATTGTCTGGATTGCCATTTTTCCGTGGGAACAAAAGCAAATTCAACATGGTCTGGTATCTCTGTGAAAGTTTGGTTCGACCGTAGTCGCTGGTATCTCGCTAATGTCGTGTCCCGCAACCAACTTCACGGTGCATAATGATTTTCTCAAGTGCAGACGCGCGGCCAAAATGGTCCAACAATCAAAACCCATTTGCGGGACCACAACACTAGGTGGTTGGCTAGATGCCGTTTCAATCCTCTTCTCGAGGTTCGATTCGTTTTTGCGGTCATTGGAGTGCGAGAAGCAACTAGTACTACCGCTGTACCGAAACCGTTCCAAATCGCGACGCTTAATGATCGACGTAGTACCCAGAGACAGTGGGCTTGGCTGACGGCGTGTCCATACGTAATTTGGTTCGACTACGTTCTTTGGGATTAGCCAGCGGGACGTTGTAGTCAAGATTCTAAGAAGTGCAGGAAGACCATTGTCATGCTTCAAATTTTGGAGGTTTTGAAGGAGACGAGCTACCCATTCAAGGCCAAATTCCCCTCTCAATCTCTGTATCCGGTAAAGAAAAAACCCTGAAAACGTCGAGCACGGAAACCTGTGGGGATTGAAAAAGAACGCTTCTCCGAGAGGCCCGGCTGCCGGTGGGACGGCGATCCAGATCAGCGGACGAGGGCAATGATGACCTGAAAACGCAGACTAGCGCGGTTTCTGCCAGCGAGTGATAGCTGCCTCGCTGGCGCTCTTGCTCAGCTCTGCTTTGCTCATCTTCGCGGCTCTGGCAAGGCCTCACTTCAAGCCGCTTTAGCGCCCGGGCGAGCGCTTTACGGGTATCCTCATCGCTTAGGAGCTGGTACCGTCGACTCGATGATATACTGCGTCATCCGCGCCGTTATCTGGTTAATGTCCTCTGCCTCTGCCTCTGGCTTCGGTGAGCGCTTACGCATGCGATCATCATGGTATGTCGACGGTCCTGCGTCATCCGGCGTGGTTCCTGTATCGTCTGTCAGGATAGGACACTAGCGGAATATAACCCCGTTGTGTCGCCTAGAGGTGTGTAGCTCCAGCAGATAGACACGCGTCACTCCTTCGCCTAGGAGGGTGCTGAATCGCTTTGCGCAACTCTTCGCAAGGAACGGAGATGGCCCGAATGCTTCCGCCAGGTGGCGAAGCATCGCAAAAGATTTGGCGCGCGGCAGAATCAAATGGTCGTTGTTCCAAATCCGCTCGTTCAGCGTTTCGAGTTTCGCAATGTGGCAACAGCAATCCATGCGATTCCCTAGCAAGAACAGGGGTTCATCCAGCCAAGAGCGATAACAGTTTGGCCGGCTCAGGCTGCCTCGGCACGATGAATCCTCGGAACATCCGAATGCCAAGGGAGGGGTTTCGAATTTCTGGCGATGAGGTTGTGGTACCCGCTGCTCGATTGGTGCGCAGCCTTATCCTCAGAATATCGGAAGAAATCTATTTAGCTGAGGATATCCGACGATTAGATTCAGGCCTCGAAACCATCGCGCACAAGCAGAGCGAGAGCTTCGAGACTCTTCGACCATTCTGGCCGACCGCGTAACTGGCTGCGTCCGCTGGAGTCGGCGCCCCACGATGGTCAAACAACTCGGAGCGCCTCAGCAACGAACTGACGGTCTTGGCCGCAGTCGGCGCTTGGCTTCAGAATGGGTCGTCCACCTGGCAGGGAAGCGACCCCGCAGTCGCATAGAAGCTCGAATCGATCGCGATTGCCAATAGCATAGCCGAAAGTGAGCTGCGCAAGCTCGCGCTTAGGTGCGAACCGCAGGCGCTGGACTGATTCGCGCCGATGCGATTGTCACAGATAATGGTGCAGGCGCCGGCGGGCCAACTCTTCAGTCACGCGGCGCAGTTCCTGCGACCGCGAGCGATCCGCCACCAGGATCGCATCGCCGGTGTCGACGAGGACCAGATCGCTCACTCCGAACAGCACCAGCAGGCGGGAATCTGAATACGCGACGACGCGATCGGAATCGAGCGCGACGACCTCGCCGCGCAGGACCTTTCCTTCGTGGCCTGCGACAGCCTGACGCAGCCCCTCCCAGGAACCAACGTCGTGCCATCGGAAACGCGCACGCACCCCGAGGATTCGCCTGCTTTTCTCGACTACTTCGCGGTCGAACGAATCGAATGAGAGCTTTTGATAGCGCCGCGTGATTTGTTCCGCAGGCTTCGCTGCGAGTTCTTTCGCGGCGCGCGCGAGCGCAGAACAATGTTCGCTCAGTTCGCTGGCCAGCGTCCGCGTCGACATCACGAACATCCCTGCGTTCCACAGGTAGCTTCCCGACCGCACCATTCGGCGCGCCACCTTCGGGGCGGGCTTCTCTATAAATTTCTCGACGACGAATCCCTTGCCGAACGCTCGCCCAACCCTTTGATAGCCGAACCCCTGCTCGGGATGGGTTGGAGGAACGCCGATCACGACGATAGAGTCTTCATTCGATGCGATCGCGATCGCGTCGGCTAGGGTAGCGCGGAATCCAGCCGCCGGCTCGATGATATGATCCGCGGGCATCACCGCGATGATGCTTTGGCCCAGCCGTCGCTCGATTGTCGCCACGCCGTAGGCGACCGCGACCGCGGTGCCGCGCGCGGCAGGCTCGATGATCAGGTTGCGCGCCGGGATGAGTCCTGTGAGCTCGCGCCGAAACGCCTTCGCGTGCGACGCCGCCACCAACACAAAGATGCGTTCGCGGGGCACCCGAGGTTGGAGCCGCAGGACGGTGTTGGCGAGTAGGCTCCGCTGGCCATCGACCGAGAACAGCGGTTTCGGGCGGCCCACCCGGCTCGCCGGCCAGAAGCGGGTGCCGCTTCCACCCGCAATGATCAGCGCCGAGACGCTGGCCGCTCCCCGCTGCGACGCCATCGTTACCCGGGCGGAGCCAGCAGGTCGCCGATAAACGCAGTCACACGAGCAACCTGTTGTCCTCTGTCGAATTCCAGCGCCGCCCGAAGTGCAGCGCGTGAACGTTCGGAAATTTCCGACCGATTCAATGTTGTGACTAGTTCAGCCAAGGCCTTGAAATAAACCGGATCCCAGGGGACGTTTCCGGGAATTCGCCAGAGCCATCCGCTGTCGAGGTCATAGGCTAGAGGAATCTGACCGGTAATCACGGGCAGCCCGGCTGCCAAAAATTCGCTGAGCTTGGTCGTGTAACGAAAACTGCCTACCTTGTCGACGCTCTGTGGTAAACTAGCCACGTCCATGGCGGAGAAATACGCCGGAACTTCCTCCTGAGGAACCCTACCTGGGAAAAAGACGCGCTGGCCGTACTCCTGTCCGGCTGCCTCTTTGAGAATTGGCAGGCCGTTCCCCTCACCTACTATTAACGCGTACGCATCGAGACGCTTGATTCGTCGGAACGCCTGAACGAGTTCGAAACCGTAACAGTACTTAATACGTGCGTTCCAAATGAGAGCTCCCGCTATCCCTACTACCATGGCACTGTCCGGAATGCCAAGACGGCCTCGGATTCTGGCCCGATGCTCAGCCTTTTGCTCGTCGCTTATAGGAAATGGAGCCCATCCAGGTGCGGTCATCGCCCGCCGAGCACCCATAGTCAGCGCCCGACCAACTAGATACGGGGTCCAGCCGATGAAGCCGTCGGAGAGACGGTAGAGAATGTGTTCGTAACCGTTGAAGATCGGCGCGAACAAAGGCCAACGCGCTGTCAGGAATGGCCCGATCGCGTCACCGCTGCTTATCACGTAACGGCGGCCGAACAACAATCTGCCTAGTATCAGGGCGAGTCCACCCGCGACTCCGCTTCCTTCCATGGCAGCAAGGTCGTACTGCCCGGCGCGGAGAACGCTCAGCACTTGACCAAACATACGAAATTTTGCCTGTCGGTCGAATGGCAAAATGTCAGCTTCGAAGCGCTCCAAAAGGCTCTTCAAGCGGGCTTCTTCATTCCCACCCTTACCCTGAGTGGCGAATCCGAAAATTCTAACAGCGTCCACAACCCTCTAAGCCAGGATTTCCATTTGACCCAGTTCCGATGCATGGCGTCGCAAGCGTGATGTCACAAAGCTGATTGCATCGGTATATCCGTCCTCTATAAATGGGGGAGTGATTGGCCGCCTTGATGGATTTGCCCGCGTCTTTGTCACCTTCTCGTTTTGTCGGCTTTAAAGTCCTTGGAAATTCCCCGGTTTGGAAGAGGCGGTCCTAACCGGTTCGCCATCAACATTTTGCAAGACGAACCTTCGCAACCTTCGGCAGGTATTCCAGTTCTAGATTTTTCTCGCCGGCAGGCCGCGGACGCCTGGTGCATTGTGGCCGCACCCGATACGACCTTGGGCCCCTCGCTGATGTTCTGTTGCATGCTCGAGATTACGATCCTGGCCGATCATTAGGCCGTCATTTGAAACAGGGCTGAGTACATCGTTTTGAGCTTTCGATCTCACCTCGCCTTGTAGACCAAACGGCCTCCTTCGGCAAGCTTCGAACCCGGTTTTGGCCTACGGTGTTTCCAGCGGTGGGAAGGGACTCGCCACCCACGCCGCCGCTCAAACGCGGCGTGCCGCGAACTTCAAGAGTGACAGGACTTTTCATCGATGGTTACGAACCCTGCACTGCTGAATGCGAATTCGGAATTGCAGAGGTGGCAAGGCAGAGTGGCGTCCGAACGAAAGCTCCGTCATACCTTGAACGATCGAACGGTTAACTTCCGAAGGGTTAACTTTGAGCGACCTGAGTGGAAGCGACGACGCTTCATAGTCGTGCGCATTAAACATTTGACGCCTTCCGCACCCGCATGCGACGAAAAGGCCGGTCGAAGAAAAACGTCACGCCGCTAGCGCGATCCAATTAACTGTCGTTCTTCGACAAGATCGCGCCGTTACTTCAGAAACTGACTCCAGTTGCACGCAGGCCAGATTGTTTCTGCCCAAGTAGCCAGCGAGTTCCTAGTAGCAACGGGAACATTGCCTGCGCCATCCGAAAAGCTAAAAACCGCTTGACTTTGGTTGCTCAGAACAACTAATGCCGCCATCATGCGGCTGCCTGCATCCGATGAGGCGTAGCCCAGCGGATTGCAGGCGTTGGTTCCGCCGAAAGGTGTGCCGCCATCGTTGTGCGCCGTCGCCCATTGCGCGGGGGTCCATGTCTGCGATTCCGCTAGCCAAGCCTGCGCCAAAGTGCCGATCAACTGCCCCTTGGTGTCATCGTCTAGGTTTTCAAATACCCCGTTTTGGCCATAGCCGTATTGCTCGGGCCACACTACCTGATCTAGGGCCGCACCCCACGCAGGGCCGTAGCCGTAGTCGGGATCCAGCAAGTATCCGGCACCGTTGTAAACCTGGTCACCGATGTTCCTTATTGCAGTCGTGTTTTCGTTTTGGGAGACCAACCACACCATCGTGAAGAAGCCGGATTCGCCAAAACCTGCGGCGGGAGGATTCGCGATTTGCACAGGTTCCTTGGCTTGATGGGTTAAGAAATAGCCCCAATCTATCGGGTTGTTGCCGCCACGAATGCGCTGTCCTGAATGCAGCAAGATTTGTAGATAGTACCACGCGCTGGTAAAGTAGGTATCTTTAACTTCATCACCAGCGAAATTATTCAGAGCGGGATTACCTGCTCCTTGGGTGGGAATGCCGATTCGGAACAACGCTGTGAAGAACAGCTCCTCTGCGTTCCATACCCGGTCGTCCGTAGGCATCGTTAGGTGATAGCCTTCGCTCTGTGGGATTACACCTTGAAGGCTAAACTCGTGCATCATTTCCCACAGCTTGGTGTTTTGCCAATGTGCAAGCGCGTACGCGTTGTTGCTCGAAATTGGAGTCCACGTCGAGCTACCATTGGTCGGTAGCCCAAGGTTTGGCCGATCGGTAAAGATCCAATCATATAAATCAGTCGCGAACGGCGACACCGAAGTAGCTTGGCCAGGCTCTTGGTTCGTTATGTACGGCTTCTGGTTGTTGGTCAGATTGCTACGAATGCTGAGGTAACGACCGTAGAGCCCGCTCGATGTAAAGTTCGGGTAAGCATCCATCGGCGAAATCGTCGGTAGCCATTGGTTCCAGGTCGGCATCTCGTAGAAGATCGGGATCTCGCGCTTGTCGATATTTCCCGTCGATGGAATCGCGCTTGGGGTGAAGCCGTTCGGGAAGATGTAGCTGAGGGTGTCCTCATCGACATCCAGGATCGATTGGACGCCAGCACCGGCCGACCAGTCGGCAATCGAATGCGAATTGAGACCCGGCCCCGGCTGATAGGGCGGATTCCACGGTCGCGCGTAACTCGAAAACGCCGGCGCGTTTGGAATGCCAGCGCGAATGTAGCTGGCGATCTGCTGACCTTGAAGCTGCGACAAACCGTGAAATTGGCTGCGCTGAGTTATCGCGTAGTTTGAGAAGTTGAAGTATTTCAGGTCGCGACCATCCTGGGCGTGGCAATCGGCACAATGCGCGCGGATCGGAGAAGAACTCAGCGGTGACTGAATCAACATGGCTGTATGCCAGAGATTTTGACCTGCAGAAATATCAGCTGCATCGTTGAGTGGCGCCGTCCATAATGAGGGATCGTCATCAACAAATGTCCTCGCCGGGATAAGCTGGTTGCCGTTCGAGTCGAGCAAATTGAACGCAATAATCCTAAAGCCGGCACTCACGCCGTCGGTCTGGTTCATCCTAAAGCTGACGGTATTCGTCCCGGCCACGAGCGCGCCGAGGGTTCTGGTAGGAATATTAACTTTGACGGTATCCCATATGCCACCGTCGATCCCCTCAAAAGTTAGACCCGGCTGCGCGACTGTCACAGTCTCGTTGGTGAGCGCAAGCCACGGACCGCCGTTAAGCGAAATGCTGGCCTTGCCCGCAGGCAGCGTCTGCAAACTCGGATTGTAGCCGAGATGATTACCTTGCAGCCAGAACGTGACCGCGCTGTTGGCCTGCGCTGAGGTAAGCGTAAACGATCTCGAGCCCGTTTCGCCTGATGGCCCGATCACCTCGACCGGTAGTGCTATACCTGCAGCATACCTATAGATTAAACCTTCTCCGTTAACCACCCACGCCTGACCCATTGGGTCAACAGAGATCTGGCTCGCCTGCCCAGCCACCTGATTAAAATTGGTCCCGTCGTATCGGAATATTAATCCTGCAGGGTTGGTAACCCATACCGTCCCGTCAGCACCGACCCCGATGTCAGACGCTATTCCCGCAACCTGTACAAATGTTGAGCCCGTGTACCTGAAGATAAGCCCCGTCGAGGTGACCACCCACGCATTGCCGTTGGGATCGACCGCGATTCGTGATGCCAGCCCCGCAATCTGTTGAAAGGTCGTCCCGTTATACCGGAAAACTAATCCCGTAGGGTTGGTAACCCATACCGTCCCGTCAGCACCGACCCCGATGTCAGACGCTATTCCCGCAACCTGTACAAATGTTGAGCCCGTGTACCTGAAGATAAGCCCCGTCGAGGTGACCACCCACGCATTGCCGTTGGGATCGACCGCGATTCGTGATGCCAGTCCCGCAATCTGTTGAAAGCTGGTCCCGTTATACTCCCAGATGGTCCCGTTGGACGCCGTCAGCCAGACACTCCCGTTCGCTCCTACTCCTATATCCGATGCTGTTGGCCCCGTTACATTGATGAAGCTCTGTGCCAACACAACACCCGGCACCAGCCAAATCGCATATGCCAGTAACCACGTTGCCGCCCGTCCCGCCAAACTTCTGGGTGCCGCCATCCGCTACCTCCAACGGTTTCGTTCCGCAAACTCTTTCGGCTGGCTGTGTAGCCTGAACTTCGCGAGCGCGCACCACTTGCGATCTCCCGAGAGCCAGCGTTCAACAAGACGGCACGCTTTAGAGACGAGGATCGAATCGCAGAGTAGTGTGCCGTCTCAAGTCAAGCTGATTTCTTTATCAAGCCCCCAGAGAAAAATTTAAATCGATAATCTAATACAAGGCGCTTTACCAGTTTGCAATCCTAGCTTTACCAATTGCCGAGTTTTACGGGGGCGAAAGTTAGACTGTGATGAATTTCGCATGATCTATGGAATCGTTTGATTAACTTGAATTCTCATTATCGCACACAGGTACCCATCTCGAAGTTAGTATCCAGTGAAGCAAGGCGGACGTGAAGCGGGGACGATTCACTTAAACTAAGTCGAGGTTCGTGCAATTTCATCACTTGCTCATGTCGATCAAGTTCCAATCAGTTTTTCCGGAAAAGGCATCGTAAGGCAAGTTTTTTCCCATTTTCGAAGCCTGTAAGTTCGTCGTCCACAAAGAGTTTTGGAAAATTGAATATCGCTAGCGTGATCAAAGCGAATTAAAATGATGAATTGAGCACTTCATTTAGCCGCATCCGTGGACAATTCTGCCCTTTCAATTGAGATACCGAGCTACCTTAGCGGATTGATCGTAGAGCCCATTCCGTATATCAATGCTCGGGGGTGGCGGGACGGATGCGACATCGTCAAGTCGTGGCCTCATGCGGAAAAGCAGAGCAATCGACATTCAAAGCAGCGACGTTGAAAGAATCGCCGGCGAACTGCGCGCGAGCCTTCGCAAGGTCCAGACAACGCGCGCGGACACTTCACCCGATCGAATCGCGCGCGCTCTCTGCCTCCCCGCCGCCAGCGGCGTGTCGGCGCCTGAGAGACCAATCGAACACGAACTCGCTCTCCTACACTCAAACTACGAAATCGCGAGCACACCGTTTACCTCCCATCGCCGGGTTCTAGGTAGATTCATAGTCTTCATAAAGAACATCGCGCGCGAACTGATGGACCAAGTGCTCGCGCGGCAAAGCCTTTACAATGGCGCCGCCACGCGAGCCATCACCCAGCTCAAACATCGCCTTGACCAGGTGGCGGAAGATCAGTCGCGAATCGCGCAGCGAGTGGCCGTGCTCGAATCGCGGATTGGCGCGGTGCAGCCGCTATCCGTATCGCTTGCCACGCAGGCGTCAAGCGGCTCATCAGGAGTCGATAGGATTAAATCGGACCCTCTTTACGACCGCCTGCATGCACTGGAAGACGCACTGGAGGAACGTCCGCGCGATGCCCGCAACCGTGCCTGATCCGCTATGCGCATTTTGATCTGCACACCGCAAGTGCCGTTTGTAAGAGGCGGCGCTGAATTGCAGGTCAGCAACCTCAAAGCCGCGTTCATTGACCAGGGCCATGAGGCCGAGACAGTTTCAGTTCCTTTTCAATGGCATTCGCCGGCGCAGATCGTGCGCAGCATGCTGGTGTGGCGGATGGTAGATTTGAAGTCGGCCAACGGTCAGCCCGTGGACATGGTGGTGGCGCTCAAATTTCCCGCCTACCTGGTCAGACATCCCAACAAGGTAATCTGGCTGACCCATCAGCATCGCCAGGCCTACGACCTGTTCGGGACGGAATATGGCGACTTCGGCGACGACGATGAAACCGGCAAGGTGAAGGACATCATCGCCGAGGCCGACGCGAGGCTTATTCCAGAGGCTAGGCGCGTTTACACGATCTCCAAAACCGTTGCCCAACGCCTGCGCCAGTTCAACGGAATCCCTGCCCAGCACCTGTATCATCCCGTGCCGAACGCAGCATCGTTGCGATGCACCAGCTACGGCGACTACGTGTTTTATCCTAGCCGACTCGATCGCCTGAAACGCCAGGAACTGCTGGTCGAGGCGATGGCCCACGTCAAAAGCGCCGCTCGATGTGTTCTGGGCGGCGCGGGTCCCGATGAGCGGCGTCTGCGGGACCTGATTGTGCGCCGCGGCTTGGAAGGACGGGTGAAGCTGACGGGCTTCCTAAGCGACGAGGACCTGATCGAGTGGTACTCCAACGCCCGGATGGTTTATTTCGGGCCATTCGCTGAGGACTACGGATATGTGACCCTCGAGGCTCTCTATTCAAGCAAACCGGTCCTCACTCTCGACGATAGCGGAGCGCCGCTCGAATTCGTTCAGGACGGCGTCAATGGTTTCATTCTGCCCCCCGATCCAGAGACCATCGCACGCAAGATTGACCTGCTGTTTGAGCGCAAGGAGCTTGCCGAGTCCTTGGGGAGGCGGGGCTTCGAGATGTTGGGCTCCTTGAGGCTTGGCTGGGACAAGGTGGTGCGCAAGCTGCTGTCATGAAAATCGCCTACTTCAGTCCACTTCCTCCACAGCGCACGGGAATCGCCGACTACAGCAAGGAGCTTCTGGAGGAGCTGGTCAAACGCGCCGAGATCGATCTGTGGGTCGACGGTCCGGTTGACGAGGATAACCTGCCGGATTGTGCGATCTACCGGTACGCGAACGTTCCGAAACTGCGACGAGAGCTGCGCAAGTACGATTCGATCATCTACCACATGGGCAATTCTCAGGCCCATCAAAACATCTACCGGATGCTGCTGGACACGAGCGGCATTGTCGTGATGCACGACTTCGGGCTGCACCATTTCTTTGCGGGCTACTACCTCGAAGCGCTACGTTCGCCGGCCGCGTACATAGAAGAGATGTCCTACAATTACGGACCCGCCGGCCGCGAACTTGCCCGGAGAGCGCTGCGCGGCGAGCGGCAGATTTGGGAACAGGAGCCGTTGCGCTATCCGCTTAACCTGCGGGTGCTCGATCATGCGCGCGGAGTGATCGTTCATTCGGATTTTACCCGCCGGCTGGTGCACCAATCGCATCCGCACCTCCCTTTAGCGAAAATCAATTTGCCTGTCGCCATTGCCGGGAGTCAAAACGAGTCTAAGGAGCTCAAGCGGCGCTATGGAATTCCCGCGGATAGGGTGGTCATCGGTTCGCTGGGTTTCGGCAGCTCCGCGAAGCAGATCGAGATGGCTGTCCGCACGGTGCGCGCGTTGGGTCGCAACGATGTTGTGTACCTGCTCGTTGGAGAGGTCGGGGAGAGTCTGCGCGGGGAGTCGCACAGCGCGGGATTGGACGATATCGTGCGCGCGACCGGTTATGTGGATTGGAAAACCTATAATGACTACTGCCACCTCATCGACATCGGAATCGATATTCGGTATCCAACGGTGGGGGAAAGTTCCGCAAGCGTTTGCCGGATTCTTGGCGCAGGCAAGCCGTGCGTGGTTTCAGACGTGGGTTGGTTCGCAGAGATCCCAAACGATTGCGCTGTGAAGGTGGACCCAGTGTTGGATGAAAGGACGCTGGGTGCGCTTTTGTCCGACCTCATCGCTAACGAGGGGCTCAGGCGCGGGATCGGTGAGAACGGGCGCAGACATATCTCTCAATATCACAGTCCCGAGCGGGCCGCGGTCGAATACCTAGAGTTTGTTGATGAAGTCAGTTCCCTGGAGCGCAAACGCAACCTGGAGCGAACGATCGTGGACGATATTGGTGCAACGATGGCGGAAATTGGAGTGGTCGACCGTGACGGCTGGCTTGTCAACGGGATCGCGGAGCAGATTGCGTCCCTTTTCAGGTCAGGAGAATGATCGAGATTCTTTGGTGACTACCGCGGAAGAGATACGGCCCGGAATTGCGGTTTTGGAGCCGTCGTTCCATCAAATCGAGCTAGGCTGGTGAATCCTGATCAAATCGGTGCCCACGGCGACCGCGACGCTCGACCATCCACTGGATTTCCTGGCAGGATTATTCAGGAGTGCCGATCGCGGCAAAGCGGCCCCACCCGGTTAGCATACCAATAACACCTTGAGTAGCCGCCGGATCCCATATCCTTCGGATTCTGTCCGCGCTCTTGCCACCGCGGACATCGATGAGTCGGTGCCCCGCCAGTCCGATCGAGGCTGCGGCGATCGCGATTCAATTGCATCAGGATCTGGCCAGCCGTCGCCGCGATGGTACACTCGACCTCTCGCCGGCAGCCAACCGTGCGTTGCAGAATCGGTCGTTTCCTTGGTTTCTTCGATCGGCTCTGCCAGTCAGATTTGTTTTCCAAGGCCCGACGTACTTGCCTATTATGTGATGCTTTTGTACCGTGTTTCAGTAAAACGATACGAACCGCAAACATACCGGCCACTTGCCTATGGTGTTTTAACGGCAGGAGACTAAACCGCGCCGGGCAAGTAAGCGCCTAGACCCGAAAGGAAAACCCCAGGATCGAACTGGCGGCGTCACGTAGAGCATTGACTGTTCCGCATTCCAAGTGAGTTCCGAGTTCCCAGAATCGCCATGAGCTTTATCTCCTATGCCCAGAACCACGAAGATGTAATGCTTTACCGCACTTTGCGGGAAGTGGAAAAGGGGTTTTATATCGACGTCGGCGCGCAGGATCCTGTAAACGATTCAGTCACCAAAGCCTTTTATGAACGCGGGTGGCGTGGCATCAACATCGAGCCCAATGAGGAATACTTCCGCAAGCTTCAGATCGACCGCCCCCACGACATCAATCTGCTGACCGCTGTAGGACGCGAGCCGGGCATCATCTCATTCTTCGAAGTGGTGCACACAGGACTTTCCACCACAAACGCGGTTTACGCCCGGGCTCATGCGGACGCTGGTTGCGAAGTGCGTCCCGGCAACGTGGCCTGCACCACGTTAGACAGGATTTGCAGTGATTGCGGCGTCGAGACAGTCCATTTTCTCAAAATCGACGTCGAAGGCTCCGAGCGTGCGGTGCTTGAAGGGTTCTCATTTGAGGCGGTCCGCCCATGGGTCGTGGTGGTTGAAGCGACCGAACCCAACTCCACTCGTGAAGTCTTCGCGGAATGGGAAGACCTGCTTGTAAGTCGTCGCTACCAGTTCGTGTACTTCGACGGGCTGAACCGGTTTTACGTTGCCGAGGAGCACGCAGCAGAGCTAGCGGTACATTTTTCGTGTCCGCCAAATCCGTCCGATCAGTACGTGAGCTATCATCTTTGGTGGGCTCGTGGAGCGTTGGAGCAGGCGCAAGCTGCAGAGCGCTATGCTATGGTTACCTCTCTGAATTACGCATTGGCCGAAGCGGAGAGCCTTCGAAACGGCGTTACTGAACGTGACAGACAGATCGAGAGCTTGAGGAACACTACTGCCGAGCGTGACCAGCGGCTTGGAGAGCACGTTCGGCAGCTCGAAGACGTTCGAAGCATGCTTGCCGAGCGTGACCGGCAGCTTGGAGAGCACGTACGGCAGCTCGAAGACGTTCGAAGCATGCTTGCCGAGCGCGACCGGCAGCTTCGAGAGCACGTACGGCAGCTCGAAGACGTTCGAAGCATGCTTGCCGAGCGTGACCGGCAGCTTGGAGAGCACGCGCGGCAGCTCGAAGACGTTCGAAGCATGCTTGCCGAGCGCGACCGGCAAATCACTTCCTTTCGTGATGATCACGACGCGCAGCAACGTGAGCTCCTCGCACAAATACACCAACTGAGCGCCAGCCTGGCAGCAACAGAGCGTCATCTACAATACACGTGTTCATCTCTCTCGTGGAGGCTTACGAGCCCATTGCGCAAAATCAGACGAGCGGCGGCGCGTATGGTGCTTCTGGTCGGTCGGCTTTTGCCGAACCAGCACGTCTCATGAGAACCGAACCCTCCCTGCCAGGAAAATCCGCGAATTATCGTTGTCGCCTGGAGCTAAGGATTCGATCGCTTATTCTCCACAACCGTGGATTTAGCTGCGGGCCCGATCCAGTCCCTCTTTGGTGAACGTCATGAGCAACTGACCGGTCGTATCATCCGATGGTTTGTCCAGCTTCTCCGGGAAAGGGAAAGAGATTTCCGTGGCTTCACTCCTGTAGGTGTCCACAATCGTTCGTAGCTTTCGGGGTAGGCTCCAACCCAACCGATAACGACGTGATCGACGCCAACCCAAGGCGGTCCAGAACGGCATGGCGGCGACGTCGCCGACTCTTTGCACCTCTCGGAAACCCGGCGCGTCCGTGTCCAGTGAGAGATGAGTCCGGAGCTGAACACTTGCCCGAGCATACCTCGGCGCTAACACAATTACTGTGCTGCGTGAACCGCCGTCACGTCTCCTTCGCTTTGGCTCTACTGGAGAGGCATTCCTGATGACGAGCTCGCGAAATGGGGGAGTCGTGCCCGTCGCTCGACAGTCGCTGTCCCATTTTCTCACTAAAACTCAGATATCGCCTGCCGAAGCGGACAAATTCTATGGCGCGCTCAGCCCGTCCGATCTAGCCGCCTTCGGCGAGTTCGTGAGTCTGTCGCGCCGAGTGCGGCGGTGCCCTAACTTCACGGTTAAGAAACCACGAGCTCTCTGGCGAACGAAACGGTAGACGGCTACTTAATATTTCCGTGAGGTCTGAGATAACCCTGCAGCCGCCTTCGGATATCGCTTATTTGCGCGTCCGAGAGGGTCGCCTTAGCCAACCGAGGCCTGATCGATGATACATGGCGCCGATGATAGAAGGTTTTGATGTCATAGTAGGAAAACCCGATATCACGAACCTCAGGGTTGTTCGGCTCCATAATGTCAGTGACTGCCTTTACTACGGATTTTCGGTGGCGCTTCCAAGTCGAGACGACCTCGGCCAGCATCACAGAAGGGCAAACGTAGCGCGCAATCCGCCAGGCTGCCCACAGCGAAAAGCGCTCGATTAGTCGGTAGTCAATGGTCAGGGCGAAGGAACGTATCTGCTCATAGATCCTGAGCCATTCGTGACACTCCTCAAGCGCTGCCTCGAAACTGACGCCGAAGACATCGATATAAGAAGCGATCGCGTCCTCGGGCCTTCGAACGGTGCAGATCGCACGAATTCCGCCCATGCGGAGCACGGCCAGGCTAGGTTCATCAATCGAATGCGCCTTGATTACAACATGCGTAGCTTGGGGTGTTTTCGTCGCAGCTTGCTCGACCGCGCTCAGCACGTGAGGGGTGGTCTCCTGATACACGCTTGCACGTCGTCTCAGTGTTTCGCGAACAATGTTGAAAGAGAAGGTTGACCCGCTGCGCTGCATTCCCCCAATGAAGACAATCATCGCGTAGCCTCATCTCGTATACATATATGTCGAATGTAGAGAGCGCCACTCCTAGCGGCCTGCACGGAGCGCCCCTCCCCGACCTCGCGGAGCGGGCCGCTGTCGGTGGCCAGCGCGCGCCTGTGCGAAGGCCTGACCTGGAGGCCGCTTTCGCGCAATGGCGCCACCGCCTTGTGATTGCTAGTCATGCGTTCGGCGCTGGTAAACTGGGTGATACGTGGATAGCCATAGCGCGGGAACTCGACGCTCCCGCGTCTCGATCACATATAGCGACTCTTTCTCCGCCCCTTTGCGGCTGCGTAATTGTACATCGAGCGCGCAAGCTTCATGATTCTGCATCCTCGCGTGCCGGAGAAAGCTTCGGGCCGCCTAGCTCCCTCCGTTCGGGCTGGCGTCTCATTTGCGCAGTAAATATTTGGAAAACATCATCAGTTATCGTCAGTCACCGTCGTAGGAGGAAGATCCTCCGGAGTCACGTTACGACAGAAACTCAGCTTTCGTCTAACTTGTGTCGGGCCAAACCGAGCGGAAGGCGCTGTCCGCCGCCACTTGAGCGAAGTCAGTCCAGTCCGACTGATCAGCTGGATATATGTGCGCCAGGATTACGCCGATCGAGCCGCTGCCATATAGATGGCCGCGCAGCTGCGCACCGTCGGCGGTCATGAGCGAGACGTGCTCGGCCGCCCAGTCCTGAGTCTTCGGTGGCCGGATTCGGTGCGTAGCATCCCGGCCGCGACTGCAATGGTTGCAGCTATTGCGAGTGCGCGATGCCGCGTGTGATTGGTCTAGGTGCACGAGCACGTCCGCTGGTTCGATTGCCTCGAATCCAAAACCAACACTTTTTCGTCACCTCGGGGCAGGTGAAGGGTGACCCGAAAAACTGCACTATGAAATCGGAACCGACCGTGGATCGAAAAATGAACCAAAAAGCCAGCGACTACTAACTTACGAATGGGAAACTACAGAGGTATGTCCACTGATGCCTTTGACTGCGGCGTGATTCGACATCGCGCTCGTCTGAGGTGCCGCGCGCGCTGGTCAGTTCTCGGGGGCGATGGGACTGGTGGGGTTGCTGGTGAAAAGGGATGCCACATTCATTAGCCATCGTCAGCATAAACGCCTCCAAGTGCGGAAATCTCGATGGCGCTGAGGCTTCGAAGAGCGAGGACGTAGTATCTGTGCGCCAGTCGTCCAAATCCTAAAATTGCTAGTCTGTGCAAAGCGCTGTGCGCTCTGCGAACGACCAATTATCTGCTCTGCGACGCCAGAAGGCGGCGCAAGAATATCGGCGCGATTTCATCGACCCGCACCGATGACGCTACTGTCCCAAGTTCCTCCCCAGGGTCGAGCGTGATCATGAAGCCTTCGGAGCGATGGTGATCCCGCAGCCTAGTATCATCCCCTTATCGTACCGAGCAGAGGCGAATGAACCGAGAGGGGGGCAGCTCGTCAGACCTGGTTACTTACGATCACATCAGGCAACGCCTAAGACCAGGCGGCCCCGGCATGGCAGCGCAGAGAGCTGCACGCCGGGGCGGCAAGGCTATTGTGATCTGAGCACTATGCTGATAGCGGTCCAGTCGGGCCCGCTGCTCACCGGCATCTTCCCGGACTGGGTGATCTTCACGGACTGGGCTACAACCGTGTCCGCTTCGCTTTGAATCCGGTCGCCTACCAAATGGGCGTAGTAGGTCCCGCCTTTGGGTCCACCGTTCAGCTTGACTGCTCCAGTTTCGTCAATTCCGATGCCCATTGGTCCCTCGGGCAACCCGAATGACGGCTGGTCCGCGGTGCCCGCACCATAGATACTGAGCACCCGGGTTTTCGCGAAATGAGTGGTGATGGGAGGGGCGACCGCAACAGGACTCGGATTGTTCGTCGAGAACGCGACTACGGCTGGGCCGTCGAAAGGATTGGTACTATTCACACCCCGCCAAGCAGTCAGTCCGCCGCCTGGAAACGCCGCAGAGGTCCAGGTCCATATATAATTGGCCGGCTCCTGGTTGGTCACGAAGTGATACCACACAGTCGTTTGTTGACCGTTCTTTGAGGTCACGCTCGCGGCACCTCCAGTGGGACCGGGCGCCAGCGCCCATCCGGTCGGAGCCGTCACCATTGGACCGGAACCAAACGTGATAGACGCAATCAGCAGGTCTCCAACCTGGACGCCCGGTATCGCGCGCAGTCCCAGGCTTGACCCCGCCGCATTGAAATTCGCCTTAAGGCCGATCTGGTTGATTGGGGAAATAGGGTCCTTGGTAGCCGAGTTCCACCGGCAGATGACACCATCGTCTCCGGCGCCAGTGGGGTCGAGGTCACAAGACCACTGATTAGCAGGAAACGGCAGCGACTTCGGACGGGCGACGGCGAACAAGGCTCCGTAGTTGAGAGGATTCCCGCAGTTAGTCTTATTTGTTCTAAAATCATATACATCATCAGCAGCGTTTTTGCTGGTGGCGCCCGGCAGTTGGTCGCAGAACTGAATGGTGGTCGTCGGCGTAACTTTTACCTTTGTGCTCCCGGGTGCGAAAATCACTCGATAGGCCGATGCGTCGCCACCATAGACTTGAGGATCGTTCGGCCAGGTGTATGCCTTGGGCATTACCTCGTGCACGGTATCGTCGCCAATACAGATGTCCGGCTTGAACGGGGCGTTGCTGTTGGTTACTTTGTTGCAATTTGCGACCGGAGGCTGTGTGCTGAAGAATTGTTGCATGTTCTTGGGGTCAATATAGCCGTACGGATAGGTGACCCAGGGACAGTTTTTCGCCGTATTCGGATAGTCACACATATGTTCTTTGACGAATGCTCGGCCCTGACACGTATGGTCGAGAGCAGAACCCGGATTGTCCCAACACGCACCCGAAACGGGGCAATCGCTGTCCACTTTACACTTTTGTCCGTATTTGCTGGGGTCACCCAGGCAAAATGATTTCCAGCGAAAGCAAAGGGCCCCCGCGGCTCCGGGCGCATTTTCGTTGCAGGTATCCTCTGGCGGTACCGGGTACGCATATCTCCCGCAATTCGAGAAACAGGCCACCGTGCTGTTCCCCCCCTCGGGGTTGCCCGCTTTATCCACGATGACCCCCCTGGGAAGACCACCCTTTGCAAGCTTCAAGCGGGTGAGCTGGAAATCCGCAACATCGCAATGGGCTCGCAGATCGTCGCCGTGGTTTGTCAGCGGGTATTGTTCGGCCAGCCACTGGATGTCGTGGCCACCGAGTACGTCGAAAGGGTCATGAGCGCTAGCATTAAGCGGCTCGATGTCCATGTTGAGGTTTGCGCCATCCACCGCGCTGATATCGGGGAAATCTGCGCAGTAACTAATCGTGGGCGCAGGGGGGGGTAGACCGTCTCCCATGCACCAATTATTTGGGGGCAGGGTTTCGAGATTCGCAACGGGTTGGTTGAAAGTCCATTCGGCGACGGTGGTGCCGACTGAAGCCGACTGTCGAGCCGCGCTGCAGTCGTATGCACCGCTGCAGCCGCCGGTCTCGCACTGAGCCTTGTCGAATGAGAGGTCATAACGGCAACCGGTTCGCGGCCAGAACCTCGGGCCGATGATACCTTGGCACATCCCATGTGCGCTTTTCGGGCATACTGTGTTCTCCCACCCTACCGGAATGTCGATGGTCAGGACATTCGCGTTGTTGGCCGAGCCGACCGGTTGCATTATCCAGGTTCCTTCTTCCGGCAAAACGGGCAGCTCCTGGCCGCCTTTCTGTTGAGCCGCGTTCGCGGTACCTAACACGGTCTGGTTGGAGCAGTTGACCAGTTGAATCACTCTGTGTAACCCGGGCTTTAGCGGCGGAGTTTTCAAGCCGGCCAGACAGGGGTCCGGCCCCGACTTGAGCTTGCCGTCGGGGCTTTCAGCCTGGTCCGGGTTTTCCAACTGGTCTGATGACGAATTCATCAGGTCGGAAATCTCGTCCGCATGAGCTCTGGCAGTCAACAACGCCTGGGGAAGTGAACTGAACCCGAAAGCCAACAGGGCGACAATCAGAATTCTCTCAACAGCGTGACTTCGCTTGTGGCGATGAATTGATTGTGAAGTTGCCATCCGGACGCGGACCCCTTCCAAGCTTTCAGTGTTTCTCCGAGAGTTCAATTGCATCTCATTCCACTCCTAAAGGGTAACAGCGCCGTTTCCCCCGATTTTTCCTGTGCGCCAAACAACAGCTTTTGGGAAGAATGTGCAGCTGTGCAGCCGTAGACCGATATCACAGTGAAGAAAATTTTGAAACACACAAAATCTGTCCAAAACTTCTCCTAACTTCTCCTTAGTTTAATCTAGGATGGCAGCATCGCAATATCCGTCGTTGCTGCCGTGCAGAGTGCAAAATGTTTCACAAATTGGCTTTCTCTTGGCACAAGAGGGTGGTTCGGTGAAACTGCAGCTAGAATCTGCTCTATGCGGCAATCGCCCCGACGCCGAGTTCTGGAACAAAGATAAGCAACGAATGTACCCGCGAGGTTGCGATTGCGCGCCAAGATTTACTTAAAGGCTGCAGGCTCGCATTAATTGGGCAAAATCTTGCTCTCATGGACGGTCCGGATTCACATGGCAGAGTTCTTTGCCATTTTTGTGGAGAATGCGCGAGGTTATGGGTCAAAATTCCCAATCTCCCCGAGGCAATATTCCCCACTCTTTCGCGGTGCGGCGGTTCGGCTGATCGCGAGTGATGGCATATAACTGGAGAGGAGACGTTTGAGGTTTCGGTCGGGACGAGAGCTGACGGGATGAGGCGTTTGGCGGCACGTTGTCGAATGGAGCACAGACTTTGAGAATCGGCACTCGGCTGACGCTGGTCTTGCTGCTGTGCATAATGCCAGTACTGGCCGCGTACACCTATTGGACCGTCGAGCGGTCCAACGTCTATGTAAACGAGCTGAAGCAATCGGCCCGCGCAGCCAGTTCTGGCTTGGCTACTTCAATTGATGAAGAAGTCAACGCGCAAGAATGGGACAAAATCGGCGCTGCATTCCGGAAAATGGATGCCGAAGGAACCAGAAGCGCCCTGCTCCGAAAGGACGGTAAGCTTTGGTACTCCGTGCCGAACTTCCCGCCCGAGCTCATAGCAGCGGCCCACGTGCAGCTCGCGCAACGTCACTCCGCCGAGTTCGGACCGACGGAAGAGGGAAAGAACTGGTTCTGCGAACTGGTTCCACTGAAGAGCCCGGACGGAGACGTCATTGGATACCTTCTCGAAGTCCAGGACTGGACGAAGGTGGCAAGTGATAGCCGCGTGCAATCCATCGCGTCGTTTGCCGTTGCCATCGTGCTGATGGGCGTTGTCGCCACAGCCATACCTCTAGCCGTGCAGCGCTACGTGTCGCGACCGCTGGCCGACCTGTCGGCGAAAGTGATGAAGTTTTCGTCGGATGATTCCGCTCGGGGCGGAGCAAGCGAAGTGGAACTGCTTAGCGAAGAATTCCGCAGGCTCGATCAGCAGCTCAATCGGGCGCGGTCCGATCTCCAGGAACGGCATCGGCGCGAATTGAAACTCGAGCGCGAGCTTCAGCGCGCGGACCGGCTAGCCATGGTCGGCACGCTGGCCGCTGGACTCGCGCACGAGATCGGTACCCCGATGGGCGTGATACGCGTTCGCGCGGAGGACCTGCAGCAGGATGAGACAATTTCGACCGACTCCCGCGAAAAGCTGGGCGTCATCGTCCGCCAGATCGATCGGATTGTGCGAATCCTCCGGATGTTGCTCGATTACGCTCGCCAGAGCGAATCGCACAAGGCCATCTGCGACTTAAGAACGATCGCCGACCGAGCCCTGGCTCTTTTGGCGCCGGAAGCCGCGCTCCGCAACGTGAGAACCATAGCTCAACTCGGAGAAAGTCCGCTGCTGGTACAATGCGACGCCGACCAAATCGAACAAGTGTTCGTGAACATGATCATGAACGCGCTCGATGCTATGCAGCGCAGCGGCGGAACGCTGCGAGTAACCGCGCAAACGGAACGCAATCGCGATGGCTCGCGCGTCACGCTTGCGTTCGAAGATACCGGCGAGGGCGTCGCTCCTGAGCACGAAGATCGCGTCTTCTCCCCCTTCTTCACCACCAAGGAGCCGGGCAAGGGAACCGGAATGGGTCTGGCGGTCAGCCAGTCCATAGTACGCGAACACGGAGGCGAGATTACGTTCAGTTCGGGGCCATTGGGAACGCGGTTCGTGGTTGCGATTCCCATCGCAACCAGCGAGATAATCGAACATGAGCCTGGCTCCCGGGAACAGCGGCGTGCATAGCGAACACCCTACCGTGCTTGTGGTCGACGATGACCACGACATGGTCAGTGCTCTGTGCGATATTCTGCGCCAGGCAGGGTACCACGCGCCGAGCGCGAATTCTGGGCATGAGGCTCTGGCGATGGTCGAGCGGGAAGCCCCCGACGTGCTGATTTCGGACCTCCGAATGGCTGGAATGAGCGGCCACGGATTGCAAGCCGAGCTGAAGCGGATTGCACCCGACCTGCCGGTAATCATAGTCACGGCCTTCGGGTCGATTCAGAACGCCGTGGAATCGATGAAACTCGGCGCTTTCGATTACATAACCAAGCCCTTCAGCAACGGCGAATTGCTTCTAATCGTCTCGCGCGCGCTTGAAAATCGCGACCTACGGGATGAAGTCAAGCGGCTGCGGATTGAACTGGCGCGCAATCACGGCCTGGAAAATATTATCGCCGCGAGTCCAAAGATGACGGCGTTGCTAAGCAAGCTCGCGCAGGTGGCCGACAGCTCCGTCAGCGTGTTGATCACTGGCGAGAGCGGAACGGGCAAGGACCTTTTGGCCCGCGCGCTTCACTTCTTAAGCCCGCGGCGCAGCGGTCCGTTCGTACCGGTGAACTGTGCGGCGATTCCCGAGAGTTTGATCGAGAGCGAGTTGTTCGGACACGTGCGCGGGGCATTCACCGACGCGAAACAGAGCAAGATCGGTCTTTTTGCGGCGGCAAGCCACGGCACTCTTTTCCTCGATGAGATCGGGGAAATGCCTCCATCGCTTCAAGCCAAGCTTCTCAGAGTTATCGAGGACAAACGCGTCCGGCCGCTCGGCGCGACCGGCGAGACCACAGTCGACGTATGGGTTATCGCCGCGACCAATGCCGATTTGGAAAAAGCCGTTGCCGACGGCCGGTTCCGATCTGATCTGTTCTATCGCATCGCGACCGTGACCATGGCGGTGCCGCCGCTTCGCGATCGGCCCGAAGACATTCCTCTGCTGGTCAAGCACTTTCTAGTGCGTGCCAGTGCTGAGGCGGGAAAAGTCCCGCCAGAATTGGACGCTCAAACGATGGACTGCCTCACCCGATATCGATGGCCGGGTAATATTCGAGAGCTGCAGAATGCGATTCAGCAGGCTGTCATCCTTTGCTCCGCCGCTCAGATTACGCGAGCCGACTTGCCGAGCAGGATAACGGGTGAGCACCACTCGCCCGCCCGCTTGGAGGAGCTTGCGTCACGGCGCATGGCGCTGGAGGAAGTCGAGCGCGAGTACGCGCGCGCGGTACTCGCTTCAGTCAACGGTCATCGTGGCGAGGCAGCCGCGATTCTCGGCGTCGATCGCAAGACCTTAACTCGAAAGCTCGAAGACCCCGTTGATCGATGACCGCTGCGAAAGGATATAGAGCTCGCCCTAAAGGACCGGGCTGGGACCGGCTCCATCACCCCATCGACTGCGGTGATTCCGAGCGCACAGCAGACCGTTAGGCTACTCGTGGCCACTCCTCGCACTTCATAGTGGACTCCAATTGCCCACGTTTCTACTTGAAACCCCAAACGCGTGCGATAGTCGAGCCTCGGAAAAATCTGGATGGCTCGCGGGCACCAGTGGTGCTTCTATGACTTCGGCGGTAAAGGACTCTTCTTCAGTCCGCCTGGGTGAGCGGGATCGTTCGCCGGAAATAGCCACGATGGACAGACAGGCCGGACCGGAGCGGTCAACTCGAAGTACGCCCGGCTTCAGCCTCGCTCACGCTATGGGGCTTAGTAGGGCTCGATCCTTGATCGAGGAGGCGCAGGACATGTTCTATGGCGACCGGCGCGCCACCGTCAAAGACCCATTTGGCAACATTTGGCAGATCGCAACTCACAATGAAGATCTGTCACTCGGCGAAATCCGCAAACGCGCCGCGGCCGCACCGAGACGCTAAATCGCTCAAGGCGAAACTTATGCCAGCAAAAGCTAAACCGATTCCCGAGGGTGAATGCGCGGCGACGCCCAATCTCAGCGTCAGCAACGCGACCGAGATGATCGATTTCTACAAGAAGGTGTTCGGCGCCGTCGAAACGATGTGAGGGCGGCCGGAAAAACTGTGATAAGAGACGCTGCATCGACGCGTAGGGAAAAGTGAATCAAACCCCCGAGGCCACTAAACTCGCCAGTGGGATACCTAAGGGGTAAGACGAAGGATCACCGGCAGAACAATGTGAGATGCGTAGGGGCCCGGTCAGTGAACGGTCTTGCGCGCGGTTTTGGAGGCTCTGCTTGACGGGTCGCACGGCCTGTTTTCCATCCTGAGATCGAGAACTGCGATGCGAAAGGAGGGCGAGTAGGGGAGCACACGTTCTGCAAATTCGGGAGCGTCAAGGCCTAATCCTGGCCACCGAGAGGCTCTGGTGTCGCAGCCGCGACCGGTAAAAGCTGCACGGCAAATAGCTTTGAATCGGACGTGTACGTACAGAGGTCCATCCACTACTTGAGAGATCGAGGAGAAGCCGGCTCGCTATCGTGAAACCGCTAGTTCATAACGTTACTTAGGCGCGCCGAGAAGTTCCACCGGCACGCAGTCGAATTTTTTCGCCGATTCGTACCAAAGTAAGAAAGGCGAGAATCGCGGTAAAGGAAAGAAGCTTCCTCCGGCATTTGCGAGCTAAAGCGATCCAGAAGGCGGCTGCGACGCGCAACTCACCATATATGTCCAGCGGCACCTGCATCAGGCCGACGCCAGTGGAGACATCGACCGCACCACCGGCGAGGCGCACCGCTTTGACCATCAGTGCGCCGAGGGACGCACGTGCAGGATGCTCGACCACAACGTTGTCGCCGAAACGTTGGGGAATATTATTCCGAAAGACCCTCTGACCCCACTCCCAATCTCCATTGCTCTTTAGGCGCGAATTGAATGGCCCCACCCGCTCAAACACTTCTCGCGAAGCGAACATGTTGGCGGTAACTGCGAAATGTTGCTTGGTGAGGTAGAGGTCTTGTGGAAAAGCCAGCGCTGCGTCAAACAGTTCGAATATCGACGGAGCGGTTGGGTCGCGGAAGGTGATCTGTATTCGTCCGCCGATGACTCCAGGGCATTTTAGGCTAAGTATATGTGTGACACCATTTTCTATCCAATCGAGCCGCGGAACGCAGTCCGCATCGGTGAATGCGAAAATCTGCCCTCGCGCAAGGCCGATGCCCTTGTTGCGCGCCGCATATGAACCTGGCTGCGCTTCATACTCAACTCTTGTTTCTGGAAAACTCGACAGGTCGAGTGTGGGGAAGCCGTCAGAATTGTCGATAACAATTATCTCATAACTGTCGGCAGGATAACTTTGCTGCCTTAGCCCCGTCAGGCACTTCCGCAAGACCGAACTGTGCCTAAAGCATGGAACAATGACAGATACCAGCGGTTTCACGATAGCGAGCCGGCTTCTGAATCGTGGCTGGAGTCTATGTGCAGCGATTGAGAACTATTTGCTAGCGCACCTTTCATTACCACCGGTCGCGGGCGAGACACTAGAGCCTCTCAGCGGGCAGAGTGAGCGTTGACGCTCCCCTAATTTACTGATGTGGGCTCCGTTACCCGCCTCTCCGATCTCTCGCGCCGCAAAACGACCTCCGCCCCGAGGGCCGTTCGCGGCGCGCGAGATGGGGCTTCGGCCTACATACCTTTTGCCCTGATCGACCACGATCAAAATAAAGGGTCTGGTAGCCGCCCTCCACGGCATCTTAGCGCGATTCGATTCCGCGAGCGCAACCATTGTCTCACGGCGCGAGTTGATTTCTATATTCTGAAACTGGTCCACTTCGATGTGCTCGCGGCACTGCAATATCGTGATGAGCTCGCAGCCTCGAGCTCTGCGATCGGCGGCGGACCTTCACGGACTCCAGCAACTGTAGTGTTTGTAGTTCGAGGAACTTCAGTGCAATAACATTTTTTCCGGCACGACGCGTCGATACCGTCCCTGTCGAACCTTCGCGAAGTAGCCCGAAAAGAAACGGACCAGCTGAGTGACACGCCGGCCCGATGCCGACTGGTAAAACGGGGAGTCCACCCAGCCGGCGCCTTCATCTACCAAATCGGCTCCTCGAGCGTCCATCGACGTCAGATTTTCTTGCAATAAGCACCTGCCGCTGATGGTCCCACGCGTAACAGGTCGGCTACGGTCGGTGACGCAGTGTCGACACTTCCCTTGACCGGAGAACCTCTGTGAAGTGCGTTCTATGCGGCAAGACATCGATTGAGGTTAAGATCGATCTGTTTCCGCTCAGCTCTGAAGCGCGAAAGATGCTCCCAAAGCAATTCGGCATCAACCCCAATGGAGCTTTCGGGGGGGTCTGTCGGAATGTTGGCCCGCCCAGGACGAACCGGACGAATACCGGCGTCAATTGAGCAAAGAAGCGCTCAATAAAATAAGAATTGAATTTAGGACCACCGCATCGCGCAACCATGTTGCAACCCGAGTTCAATCCCGCGCCGATGAGTCTCCGCATACCATCGATGCGGCTATCGGTTCCTTTCGCTTCCTCCTTTGGTAGAGCGCGCTTCTTCGAGCTTTGGTTCCTTGAATCGGCGTATACAGGAGGCCTTTCCACTCGCAAACACAAGATATATAGGTACCAGACGAGCCACGCTGCCGGTTGGAGGCACCACGCCGATGGATTCTAATTTCCGCCCCCGACCCTCCGAAGGGATCGAGATTAGTGAGGTCGCCGACGGTTACGTGATATACGATCCAAAGCAGGACCGTGTACATTATTTGAACCAGACAGCGGTCGTTGTCCTTGAGCTTTGCAACGGTCAAGTGACTGCTGGCGAACTGCCCTCTCTCATCCAGGCCGCGTATGACCTGCCCGAGCCGCCAGTGGAGGAAGTCGCCGGTTGTGTACAGAGGCTCTTCGAAGAAGGGCTAGTCCGCTGAAGTTCGAGCGTTCCATTCGTCTCCTAGCGTGCCGCTTCTCGCTGATATCGGACTGCCAGCAGTTTTTCGATGCGCTCGATGGTCTGGTGCAGCACGCTTCGCAGAGCTATCCGGTGTCCCTATCCCATACGTTCGAGGCTTGGCGCATAAACAACAGTTATCACCTCAGGGAGGACGGGAGAGAACTCGATCCACGATCGGACGCCCGGTCCGCCGCGGAAGCACTCTTCGGGCGCATGCACGAGCTCGCCCTTGAGGCTCTGCCAGAATTCACCAAGATCCACGCGGGTTGCGCCAGCTGGGGTGGCAAACGGCTCGTGGCGGTCGGACCGGCGCGCTCGGGGAAGACCACGCTAATGACGCGGCTGCTGTACGAAGGATTCGCGGTCCACTGTGACGACATCGTCCTTTTGCGCCATGGTGACGTGCTTCCCTATCCCCGCCGATTCTGGGTCCGGTCGCATGCGGTGCCATTGCTTCCGCAGATCGCGCCATTCGCTGCTCGGGCACCCGAAATGCGGGACCACTTCGTGCTGGATCCCACGGAGCTCGGGTTTGAGTGGCAGATAGATGCCGCGCCTGCAGACACCGTCCTCTTTTTGGAGCCGAATCACGGTTCAACCACGCGGCTTGAGGCTTGCCCGAAGTACTTGATGGCCAAGCTCATCATGTCGCAATCTAATCTTCCTGCCGGCGGCGCATGCGACTGGGTGCGAGATGTGTGTGCGATGCTGGACCAAGCCGCGTCTTATGTGCTACATAGCGGCAGTCTCGACACGGTTATCGAGGCCGTAAAGGAAGCGCTCGACCCAAGAATAGCGCAACCTGTAAGCGGGGAGGAGAGCCAATGAGTGACGAAAAGCTTGATCGTGTGCTTCGAACCGTGGATCCGAGAAGGCGCTCTTTTCTCAAGAAGCTCGTTCTCGGCGCAGCTTTTTCCGTTCCGATCATAGCCTCATATTCCGTGAAGGACTTAGCGTATGCGCAGGTCGGGAGCCCACCGCCGACGACCACGAAGACGATCACGGTTACCACGAAGACCAGCACGGTTACGACGAGCACGCCGGTTACGACGAGCACGCCGGTTACGACGAGCACACCGATTACGACGAGCAGCACGATTATGATCACGACGCCGCCGGCCACCCCGATTACGACCTTCACGACTACGCCGCTGGGCTAGCCGCCTGATTTTTCCAAAGGCGCCGCGGGCTCGACGGTCAGGAAGATGTAACTGAAGTCGCATTCTGCAACCGAGCGTCGTGTACGAATGGTGACAGCATCTCGCGAGCGAGCATCTTCGCGCCATGGCCCACGTCATAGACGTCGCTCTGGGCCGCCTTGAAAAGCGCAGGGAGCACGATGGGCCCGAGCCGAGCCACCGCTCCCCAGTTCTGTCCATCGATGTCGACATACGCCTGAAGCAAATCGCGGTAGTGTGAGCCGAGTTCGCGGCTGCAATCGACTCCTACCCGGAGCAGCGCCTGCGCCGCTTCGCGGGCGACGGCAGGCCACCGGTCCTGGAGAGCGGCAAGCAGTTCCGCCTTGGCATCAGAGGGAGCGATGCGCCCGAGGGCGGTAATCGCCCAGGTCCGGACCTCTGGATCAGGGCTGGCCAAAGCCCGGCGCAACGCCCCAGCGTCACGGGCATCTCCGAAGCGACCGAGACCGGTCAGAGCCAGTTCGAGCAGCGATTTTCTCGGGCGGTGCGGTAGCGGCTGCGGGTCTCCTTCTCGCAAAAGTGCCGACTCAAAGTGTGCAAAGCGGGCACCTGGAGAAAGAACGGGGACCAGCTTCTGTCTGCGTCCTCGAAAGCGAGGATGATACTCCGCTGAGAACGAACCCGCCGCCAAGAACATACGGAACGGCCGGCCTAGATTGTAGGCCAGGTGAGCCAGCCAGCCCTCGACTGTGACCACCAGATCGGCATACGTGGCGAAGTACTTGAACACCCTCATCACTTGGTCGTTATAGGCGAGCGCGGACCGCTCGGAGAGCGCCGCCTTAGCTGCTTCGTCGGTCTCAGCAGGATCCGGCGCAATCCGAACGTCTGCACGGACGCTGGCTTCGAGCCGAGATAGAATAGTTTCTATTATGCGGCGACGGCCCCAAGGCTGGCCGTTAGGCAGAACGACGACCAAAAAGCCTTCGTCGACCAGCCCGGAGATCTCCGCCGCAAGGAGCGCGTCCTGCTCCAGGAAGCCCTTTGTGATGCCGCTGCCACCGAACGGATTCAGAATCGCAACCGCGTGCCTTCGGGAGCTTGGTTCCTGCGCGGTGAGCTCGGCCCAGAGTCGCTCTGCGTCGGCTGAGCGCGTCCCGGTCAGGACCGAGGGAGTAAGCGGAGTTTCTTCAGCCGCACGCTGCGGCAGGCCCAACTCGGCCAGCAGGCGCATCGTTGGCTCATACATGTTTCGAACCGTGCACTGGTCCAGCCCGCGAGATTGAGCGATGTCGATACCGCCGATCTTTACGGTTTGGTACAGGAAAGGTGAGCGGCTTCCGACATACCCCCCGCAGGCTCGGCCAAGGTCCCCCCTGATGACCAGGGCGGGCTGGTGCTCGGCGAGGTAGCGTTCGACGGCCGAGTGAACCTCGACCCGGAAGGTGAAACTTGGCCACTCGGGTTGGAAGAACTCGATCACGCCATCGAGTCCTGCGAGCGCAGCCTGGATCGCCGCGTCGTCGCCAATCGGCACAGTCGTGATCCGGGGGTTGTCATAAAGATAGGTGCGCCAGGTGACGAGAGTGATCGAGAGCGCCGGGTTTACATCGAGCAATCCCTGAAGCAGTGGAGCTAGCCGCACCACGTCGTCTCCTTGTCCCATTCCGACGTTCAGAACCACGAAGAGTGCAATTGGGCGGTCTCTCAGGATCCCCGCGGCGGCCCCATGGAACGGGAAGCATCCCTCGAGTTCGAGCGAGAGCCACTCGCGTGCCTCCGCCGTGAGCGAGTGCTGAGCGGCCAACGAGTACAGCACGCAGCGATAGCGCGGCACATCCGAGAACGCACGTGCGATTTGCCGCAACCGCTCGGCGGTGAAAGCCTCAGGCGTGCTGAAGACGAAGCGCTCAACTCCTTGATCGAAAAGGTGCGGCCGGGAGCTGGCGAGTGCCGGCGACTCCGCCAGGGATATGATGCCATCCAGCCCGACAATGTCCTCGCGCCACTGAACGAACTCACTCACTAGAGGGAGCATAAGTTCGCGAGTGCCAGCGTCGAGGTGTTCGTCTCGAAGGATCTCGGAAATGCGGGTCCAAGCGCGCGGCGCGATCGGGCTCGCTGCAAGAAACTCGAACAACTTCACAACTGCCCGGCCGATGGTCTCCGGGAGAGCGCTTCTTGTCAGGAGATGGGCAAGTCGCTCGACGAGCGACGGGTCGACCAAATCAGGCCGAGAGTAAAGGAGTGCGGCCAGCGTCGCCAGGGCGAGCTCGCAAAGGTCCTGACTGTCCCTATCGAGTTGCAAAGCACCAGAAAGGTGCACGAGGCTCGCGGGGGCCAGCGATTCGGGGCAAGTCAGAGCCGTCCTGAGGACATCGGGGAGGGCGTGGCGCGCGGAAGAACGCTCTTGCTGTGAGGGGTGCGGGACCTCTCCAGGCCAACCGTGCAGATAAGGAGCCAGGAGCTGGCGGAGCACCGATTTGGCTTGCGACGCAAGAACGTAACTTTCGCTTTTTCCGGCGCGAAAAAGAGCCGGAAACGCGACGGGGCCCGCCTCGGCGACCGCGTGCCAGTTCTCGTGCACGATATCTACCTGAATCTGAAGCAGGTCGCGATGTCGGGGCCCGAGTTCGAGGCCGCAGTCCACATTTCCCTCGAGCAGGGCCTCGGCTGCTGCTAGCACTACAGTAGGGGCCCGATCCTCCAACGCCGCGAGAAGGTCCCTCTTTGCAGTGACCGGCGCGATCCTTCCGAGAGCGTCGACCGCCCATTTTCGTACGTCGCAATCCGGACTCGTCAGTGCTCGGCGAATCGCCGCGACGGTGTCGGCATCGGCGGGGCCGCGGAGTCCTGATAGGGCCAGCTCCAGTAAGGATTTCCTCGGGCCGTGTGGTAGTGGCGGGGAATCGGTGTCTCGCAGGAGCGCGCACTCCGCGTGAGAGATACGGCAGCGCTTCGAGAACGCGGTTACGAGCCGCTGTCCGCGCCCCCGTCCATACGGGAACCAGTCTGGTGTGAAGGATCCAGCCGCGAGGAATAGACGAAACGGGCGCCCGAGGTTGTAAGCGAGATGAGAAAGCCAACCCTCCACGGTAACTACGAGGTCGGCGTAAGTAGTGAAGTACTTGAACAAGCGCATGATCCGGTCGGCGTACACGAGGTCGGGCCACTCGGCGAGGTCGAGCTGGGTCGCTCGATCGCTCTCTGCGGGATCGGGCGCCACCCGGACAGAGGCTAGGGTTTGCTGGTCGAGATGCGACAAGACGGCGAGAATGGTTTCGCGCCGGCCCCAAGGAGTGCCATTAGGCAGAATGACTACGAGATAGCCCTCGTCAACGAGGCCGCCGATATCAGCTGCGAGGACCCGGTCTTGGTGAAAGAAGCCCTTGGTGGGAGCGGCGCCACCGAATGGGTTCACTAAAACGGTTGCCCGGCGAGATGCAGAAAAATCTTGCTTCACGAGCTCGGCCCACGCGCGCTCGGCATCGGCCGATCTCGCGCCGGTGAGAACCGACTGGGTGAGAGGCATCTCCTCGGCTACCCGCTGCGGCAAGCCAAGCTCGGCCATCAGCCGAAGACAGGGCTCGTAGATGCTGCTGAATGATCTCTGGTCCAGACCTAAGGAGTGTGCGACGTTACGGCCGCAGAGCTCTACTGTCTGGTAAAGAAACTCCGAGCGAATGCCGAGTTCCCCCTTTTGGGCTCGGCCGAGTTCTGCCAGAACCACGAAAGCCGGCCGACGCTCAACGATCAAGCGTTCGACGGCGGCGTGCAGCTTGAAGCGGTACGCGAAGTCGGGTCGGTCCGGTTGAAAGATCTCAATGACGCCTTCGTACGATTTCGCGAGTGCCGCTGCGACCGCGACATCGTCCTCAATCGATACCGTCTCCACGCGTGGGTTTTCGTAAAGATAGGTGCGCCGCGTAACCAGGGTGATGACGAGTGCGGGATTCGCATCGAGGAGCGCTTGCAGTAATGGCGCGAGTCGTACGATCTCGTCCCCCTGACCGAGAGCAATGTTCATAACGACGAGAAGCCGAACCGGACGATCCACGAGAACTGCCTCTGCAGTATCGCGAAGCGGGAAGCGCCCGGCGAGTCGATGCGTCAGCAGAGTCTCGACGTCCGCGGGGAGCGATCGGCGCGCCGCCAGGAAGTGAAGGACGTAGCGATAGCGCGGGGCATGCTCGAAGAGCGTGGCGACACGGTCCAGCCGCTCGGCCGTAAAAGCCTCGGGCGTGGAAAAGACGAAAGGCTCGACACCGTGATCCAGGAGGAAGGCGCGGTGAACTGGAAGCGCTACGGACTCCGCGAGTTCGAGGACTCCATCCAGCCCCACGAGATCCTCGCGCCGCCGGACGAAATCACTTACAAGGGGAAGCAGTAGCTCTCGCGTTCTCGCCCCGAGGCGCTCGTCTAGCAGGATTCTGCGCAGCCGAGTCCAGGCCTGAGAGGCGGACGGGCTCGTGGTGAGGAATTCGAACAGCCGCACCACGTTCGAGCTGATATCAGCCGGAAGCGACTCTGCGGAAGCGAGCTCGGCGAGTCGGTCGACAAGCTTAGATTCGACGAGGTCGGGACGAGAATAGAGGATCGCGGCGAGCGCTGAGAGCGCGAGTCTGGATAGCGCACAGTTTTCCTCGTCGAGCCTCAGCGCATCGATGACCGCAACAATTTTCGCTGGATCGAGCGAAGATGGAGAGGTTAGTGCCAACAGCACGACCGCCTCAACAGCATCGCGCTGGTTGAGTGTCGCGCCAGAAAGCATCAGATTCTCATCGGTCATTTGTCGCCCGTTGCCGCATGCAGTGTGATCCGGCGAGAATGCCTTTTAGCGCGACTGAGGCAGATATGAAATACTAATGACGGGGATTCACGAATGAAGACGGATGGTGCGCGGACCGCAAAGTCAGTAACCATTGATGTCGCACCGGCGGATCTGCTCGACAGAATCACCGTGCTCGAGATTAAGAGCGAGCGGCTCACCGCCGAACTGCCGTTGCGAAACGTGCGAACGGAGCTCGCATTGTTACGGGCCGCGCGCGATCGCTGGATACCTCCCGCGCCTGAGCTCGACCAACCGACCGCTGAGCTCCGCCAAGTCAACGAGACTCTATGGGACTTGGAAGAAGCTGTTCGTCGCTGCGAAGCTGCCAACGACTTCGGCGAACAGTTCATTCAATCCGCGCGTTCGATAATACGCACGAATGACCGCAGGGCGGCGCTTAAGCGGGCGATCAACCGGACGCTCGGCGCGAGCTTTCAAGAAGAGAAGAGTTTTGCCCTGCCCGACCCCTCGGGGTCCGGCTAGACGTCCGGTTCGGTGAAGACTGGCGACCCCTTCGAATTCTTCAAAGCGATCTACTGCATTAATCTGGACAGCCGCCCTGACCGCTGGCAGGGGGCAACGCGCGAGTTCGCCGCTCTCGGGATCGCCGACCGGGTAGAGCGTGTGGCCGGCATCACGCACGTGGATCCCCACGAGGGTTGTCGGCTCAGCCACCTCGAGTGCGTGAGGCGCGCGGCCGCAGCCGGGGCTGAAACCGCACTTATCTTCGAGGACGACGTTACGTTGCCGGGGTTCTCGCGCGAGCTGCTGGCGAGGTCCTGGATCGGCTCCGCATGGTGCCCGATTGGGAGCTTTTCTTCCTTGGTGGCGTGGTCCTAGGCCGTCCTGCAGAACGATGTGAGAATCTGTTCCGAGCACCCATCGCGCAGACTCACGCGTACGGGATTCATCGGCGGGCGTTCGCCGCGGTCGAGCGCTCCTATGCCCCAATCGACCTTTTCTATGCGAATAACCTCAAATCGTACTGCGCGTATCCGATGCTCGCCTGGCAGCGCGACGGTTTTAGTAACATAGAGGGCGTCTCAACGTCGAGGGCGTATGAATCGAACCGGGCATACTTTCTTCTGAACTCGGCACCGCAGCACGAGGATGTCTTACGCGAGTTTCTTCTACGGCGATTCAGGGGACGCCTGATCCGCCTCCGAATCCAACGACGTCTCGGTCAGAGCCTACGCCGTCTCGCTTCGCTCTTAGGTTTCATGCGGGGTCGCTCGCAAGTCAACCGCCCGATCACCAAGGACGAGGTCGTGCGAAAAATCTAGATGGTCGGAGGATGCGCGAGGCAGGCGAAACGTGGCTGCGCGCGATGCGTCGCAGGCGCGCGTGGAACCTCGCGCCTCTGACTCGGGCGTTCGGCCTCAGTAAGCGACGAATCCGCCGTTCTCGATCAGCTTCACGGGCACGCCCTCGACGTCTTTCGGCACTGCGGCTTTCGCCTGCGGGGTCATCTTCTTGACGTAAACTTCGATCGCGGGCTGACCGGGCTGGTCGCTGATCCCGATTGCGGTACCGACCGCGCCCGGGATCTTCATGAGCTCATCCTCGTGCCGGTCGCGAACCGCGGTGGCCGAATCGACGAGGTCCTTCGACATGCCAATATCCCCGGCTTGGACGTCGGCCGCCGCGGGCTCCAAGGCCACCGGCGCCGCACAAGTGCCCGTCATCGACACGCCAAGCGCGCTCAGCACATCGGAGATCGGATTCGCGATCGTCATCGATCCGTCAGCGGACCCTGCGAACAACAGCGCGACCGCCTGAGGGCAACTGTCCTGCGTTACGATCAGTGATCCAGAATCGCCGCCGCTGCTAAAACTCGAGTTGTTAATCACAACCTCGTTGATGAACTTCGCGTTTTCCCCACCGCCATAGCTTATCTTGAAATTGCCAGAAACCGACGAGATCGTGCCGAAGGTGAGGCAGGTCGTTCGGCCCATCTTTTGGACCGCCAGCCCGATCGAGGGCGTAGCCACAGTGCTATTGATCGGCCCGATATTCTGGATTTCGGGGTTCACCATTCCCGGATTCACGGCGGCGATGGCAGCATCGATGGTGTTCTTGCCGCCTCCGAACTTGATCTTGACGGTGCGGGTGAACGTTGCAACCGCATCAGCCGGCGTCTTCGTGCAGGGTACTGCTGTGTCCACGAGTCCGGGTTGCACGATGAGCTCGCCAGACTTGGCCAGGTTTATGTCCGCAAGAACATGATTGTTGCTGAGGATGAATTTGTTGTTGATCTGGTCCTGTACCATCGACCCCAGCGTCCCGCTGAAGCACTGGCGACCATGGTGGAGGAACGCGTTGATATTTCCGCCTGACACGCCGAGGTCAAATGGGCGAGGCAACGTCGATTGTTGATTGCAGACGATGGTGATCGCGCCAGCCGGCATCGACGCGGCCCCGATCGTCAGCATGCAAATCGCCAACGCGGCCGCCGTAGTTTGATATTTCGTAGTGGGCTCCCCTCTCGGAAATCGAAATCTCAGGTTCATTAAATTATTTATATGCATTTACAACAGAGAGTAATATCCTACACGAACATCATTAGTTGTAGTGTTAATAAGCTGTCTGTTTGATATTATTTATAATATCTTGTAGACACCTTTGTGTGCGTTTGGGCGCCGCAGGAAAGATGCCTACTAAACTCGGATCGCAAACCCGATTATCGGCGGTTTGCTAGCGAGGCTCGGCCCGAATGTTCGGAGAGTTTCGGTATTTGTTGAGGTTCCGTATGAGCGAACCGGCAACCGCTCCAGGTGAGGCCAAACCGGCATGGCCATCGCTGCAACCGCTCGCGAAGATATTGCTCTGGGCGGCCGCAGCTCTGCTCCTGGCGCCAATGGTTTTTATCGTTGTCTTTCGGTTCGTAGCACCCCCCGTGACGCCACTGATGCTAAATCAGATCCTTCCAGGGCTATCGCATCCAACACCAATGGGTCTCTCTCAGCGCGATCGCGCCAGCGATGCGTCGAGCCGTCGTCGTTGCAGAGGACCCTCAATTCTGTGGCGAATTTATTGGGATCGATTTTCAGTCAATCGATCGCGAGATCCACGTATGGACCTCCGGCGGACGGCCCTCGGGGGCAAGCACGATCACCATGCAGACCGCTCGTAACCTATTCGAATGCCCAGGCCGCAGCTTCATTCGCAAACTTCACGAGCTCTGGATCACGCCGCAGCTTGCATTGCTCTGCCCAGGCGGCGCGTGCTCGAGGTGTATCTCAATGTCGTGGAATTCGGGCCTGGGTTGTTCGGTGTGCAAGCTGCTTCGCGTTACTACTTCGGCGAGGACGCATCGCAACTGAATGTGAAAAAGGCGACTCGGTTGGCCGCGGTGTTGCCGAACCCGCTTCACTGGTCTCCCAACAACCTCCGTCGGAAGGAACTCAGACAAACATGGGTGAATTCGATTCCGGTATTTTATGGAGACCAGGACTTGGAATGTGCAGATAGGTAATCGTGGAAACTCCGCCAACAGTTGCTGATGGCCATGACGACACCGTCGATCTACTGCAATTATTTCAGCCGAGGACATACATTTACTATCGACCGCCGTACTGTTTGAACTCGATACCTCGGAATAACGCAATTCAGTGTCGATTCCGTAATGTCAGCTATCCAAAAGACGTGACTGGCGATGCGGATGCAGCGTGATGGAGTTCTCAAGCGCGAGGAATTTATCGAATCGCCGGTGTATTTCTACCAGTCGCGGCGCTCCTGGACTTATCGATTGCTGTTGGATTGGTCGGAACCGCTGCGACACGGCACTCTGGCCAAGAATTGTGAGTCGTTTAAGTTTCAATGGCGTCATGCGGGCCGGTTCTCGGCTTGACGGGCGTCCGAGAGCAGAAGTTGAATGAAGATCTCAGTCATAGTTCCTGTCTTCGACAGCGAACGCACACTGGGCAGCTGCCTGAGTAGTGTTTTTGAGGCCGAGTACTGCGATTTTGAAGTGATCGTCGTTGACGATCATTCGAACGACAACAGCCGCGCGATCGCGCGCACGATGCCCTGCAAATTGATCGAGCTGCCAATCAACGGTGGCCCTGCCGCGGCAAGAAATTGTGGAGCAGCCGCTGCATCCGGCTCACTACTGTTCTTCCTCGACGCCGACATTCTGATTCGCCCCGACTCGCTAGGCCGAGTTGCGGGAATGTTCGCTCGGCGGCCAGATATCGCCGCGCTGTTCGGCTCGTATCAAGCCGACACCCCATCCCCCGATTTTTTTTCCCAATACACAAGAACCTGCTTCATCACTATACGCATCAGATTTCACATTCGGAGGCGACCACGTTTGCAAGCGGGTTCGGTGCGGTGCGGGCCGAGGTCTTCGCCTCCCTCGGAGGCTTCGATCCGGCCCAGCGCTTTCTTGAGGACATCGAGTTCGGTTACCGCATGCACAGCGCCGGCCATCGCATATGGCTCGACAAGCAACTTCAGCTGACGCATTGCAATCGCTACACGTTCGCGAGCCTAGTCCGCTCCGATTTTTTCGGCCGAGCAATTCCCTGGGCGCACCTGATGCTAAAGCGTCGGATTTTCCAAAATGATCTGAACACCAGGCTGAGTAACGTGGTCAGTGTTCCGGTTTCGGTACTGCTGCTTGCCGCACCACTTTCGATTCGCTCCGCATGGGTTGGAACAGTCGCATTGACGCTGATCATGTTGTTCCTGGTTCTTAATCGTGGATTCCTTAAATTTGTGTTGTGGCAGAGGGGTTGGCGGTTCACGCTTGAGGCCGCTGTGATGACGTGGTTTGCATACTTGTACAGCGCCTTGGGTGCGCTCGCCGGCTTCGCTGGTTACTTGCGAGAGCGGCTCAGCGGTAGCGACGAAATGGAGCCGGATGCCTGAAAGATTTAAGGTCCTGCTAGTGACCTTGCAGCTCAACGACGCACGCTGCCGCGTCCTGGCCCTGCGCAAGTCAGGCCCCGCTACACGATTCCACGCCGTCAAGGGTCCCATTTCGGCGGCGACCTGAGCAGACGCACGTTGTAAATAGGGGCCACTTCGAAGGTTTTGTCCGTGGGACCGTAATCGACGGTGATTACCTCAGTATCGTCCGAAGCGTTCGAATAGCGGCGCGCCGGGTTTTCGGGCAGATCTTATGCTGGCTTGCTGGCTCGGAAACGGAACTTGCTCGTTCGCTTAGACTCTAGCCGGCGAGTTTCAGTTGGCGGAACTTGGCGGCTAAATGAGATTAGCGGCCCAACGCCTGACGGACGGTGTTGAGAATGTAGAAGAAGTCGCGCGCGACTCGCACTTCGCCGAACAGCGGTACTTCGGACAGCATCTTCATCTCCTCGTTCGTGATGTTGTGGGTGGGGTGGCGTCGCTCGTTGTCAAGGAACTCCTCCCACGACGAGGTCGAATTGGACTTCGGTTCGGGCCTCAACAGCGCTTGGGCTCGAGGATTGGCTAGAAAAAAAAGCTCCCGGCGGTCGAGCCTGAGAACTTCTGCCAGCCGGGCGAGGATCTTGTCCGAGGGATGACTCCTGCCAGACTCGAGCATTCCAACATATTGTACTGAGATCCCGACGTGGCGTGAGAGCTGCTCCCGAGTGAGATCTAGCATGCGTCGCCGCTCACGAATTACCCGTTCGAACGTTCGTGCCTTGGATCGGGATCGCATATCAGGGGTGAGTTAACGAACAGATGAGCGCCAGCGAATCAAAAGCCGGGCAATCTGGACCGCCGCCGCTTTGAACATTGGCTTAGGAGCTGGCGCATTGCTAGAGCCTAGGATAGGCCCTCTCAAGTGGCTGCACGAGTTCCGGCGGTAAAGATAGAGAGAACTTCTAGGTGGGTCAAGCCCGTAGCCGTCCACTCGTCACAGATACACGGCGAAAATCACGAAAGCAAACGCAGCGACGAGCCGTAATGGCGGGTTTGAACATTGGGTATAGATGGCGCATGCTGGCGCAGGATATCCACCTGGTCTCGCTCGGAGTCGGCGTCAAGATAGAAGAGCACGCGAAAGATAGAGAGAACTTCTCGCCGGGTCAACCCCGTAGCCGCCCACTCGTCAACAGGTACACGGCGAACATCACGCCTGCCGGCATCCGATCGGGATGCCCGTCCTTGAATACCGCGATCCATGAACTCGTGGTTCTCTGCCATAGCTTCCCACGCCTGCTTCCGGAGCCCGAAGAACAATATGGCCCCGACCTGGATCCGCTGATCACGCGCTCGACCAATCGGAAAGCGAGCGCGATCAGCTCAGCGGCGCCCTTTGGCGTAGCGGTCTATAGCAAGCAGGAAGAGATGACAGGCGGATCACTCAAGCCAAAGTCTTTCCTCGTCGGCGGCAACACGACGCTCAACGCGCCAGCTGGCGATAACTTCGGCCCAGAGATCACCAACTAATCGATACAAACCCAAGCGCCACCGCCCCTTAAGCCAGAGGGGCGCTGGCCCTGGTGCACAACTACCACGACTCCAACCACGCGTGACACCGGCCTGATCCTCCCCAATTGTCGCTCGCACGCTTTCCGTGGTTGTCGGCCTGTCCCTGGCCGAAGTGGCGCTCACAAATCGACGGGCGTCGGCGCGGCTCGAGGCCTGAATCAGTTTACGATCGTGCTGCACGGCACGGTCTCGCGGGTCAAATCCACTTACCTCGGCAATAGCTTATGACGGAGGGCGAGGTTCTCTAGTTCAAGAACAGCCCGACTACGGAATCAGCATCCAAGCCGAGAGACCATCGATCGCAAGAGCCGGAAGCACGCCGGCGATACTAGCCGGCGCATTCCCAAAACTCTAGGCTTTTTGTAGCTTTCAGAGTTTTTACTAGCCACAGATGCCTGGAAGCGGCTTGCAAAACGGGCGAGTTAAGGAGTATATCCGTTGTGTATCTTTAGACCCCGAAAGAGAGGTGGGCTTTGCGCGCTCGGATTGCGAAATGGGGAAACAGCCTGGGTGTTCGGATCCCGAAAGCCGTCGCCAAGGAAGTCGGGCTCGATGAAGGGGCGAACGTGGAAGTGAGGGTCTCCGGGCGAAATCTCGTCCTTGCTCCTGCTAGTCGCGAGTACAGCCTGAACGAACTGGTCGCAGGGATCACGCCGAAGAACCGTCACGGGGAAATTGACTGGGGCGCGCCTATAGCCAACGAGAACTGGTGAGCGCCGCGCGCTACGTACCTGAACGCGGCGATCTTCTCTGGCTGACGTTCGATCCGCAAGCCGGCCACGAACAGGCCGGACGCCGCCCCGCTCTCGTGTTATCTCCCGCAGCGTACAATCGTCGGGCGAACTTGGCGCTCGTGTGTCCGATTACGAGCCGGGCGAAGGGCTACCCCTTCGAGGTTGCGCTTCCAGCGGACTTGCCCCTGTCCGGCGTTGTCTTGGCGGACCATCTCAAGAGCGCGGACTGGGCGGCTCGACGAGCAGAGTTCGTAGCCAAGGTTTCCGCGGACGTGCTCGCGGAAGTGACCGCCAAGCTCCGGCCGTTGCTGGGTTTATAGGGAGCACAGATGCCGCGGATCTTTGACGTCATCGACGCTGCGCTGTTCCCCTGTGGCTTCTCCTAACCTGATCCGCGCAAGGAAGACACAAAGGGTGGCGCGGACGTTCAAGATGACCTTTTCCGAATGCACCGGTCAACCTGATCGCACACTCTCCGGCTTGACGCGGCGCTGATATTATTGCCGGGTCCATTCGCCGGCAATCAGTACCACACCGGGCTGAAGATTGGTTGCCTTCACAACCTTGTCGCCTTGCGCGATCACCAGCGCCTGCTGGAAAGATTCGGAGCACTGCGGATCCGAAGACGAAAGGTTGATCGAGTCAGTGCCGGTGCCGTTGGGATTGACGGTGTACATGCCGCTTATGCCGACGTTGATGCAGGAATGGCCGCCGCCGTTAGTGGTGAAATTGTAGCTTTCGGTGCCGCTCAGATGGCCGGCGCCGTCGGCGTGGTACACTCCCGTTCCGCCCACGAATTCCACGCTGGTCGCGCCAGGAATCGCGGCCGAGAAAGAGAACCCATAGTTGCCCTTGATGCTCGCGGGGGAGAAACCGGTCTGCGCGGTGGCAATAGCACCCGACGAACGGCATCCGGCGTAAGCACAACATCCCAGCCCCAGTATAGCCAATCCAAGCAACCGGCGATTTACCATCAGCTCCTCCGCTATTTCTTTTCCCACAACCCGCTGAACATTCCGCGCTCAGTCTATTAGCCCGAACGCTAGACTCGGTTGCGCTCCAGCCCGCCAATTTGATGGTGCAGCGCGGTCAGTTCCAACACCAGCTCGGTACGGGTCCGGACGTGGCTTACGGCGACCTGGAGTGCCCGTGGCGGCCCAGCATTACTAAGACTTTTGAGACACAACACTAGCCGTAAAAGCGTCCCAAATTCTGCTTGAGTCGGGCCACCGGCGTAACGACCGCTCAGTCGAGAACCTCGCGCATTCTGGTCCACCTCGCCAGCGGATCCATCAGGGAGCCGAAGGGCCCGAGCAGGAGGTCGACAACCCCGAGTATCAAGAAAGCGCGATGCACGAATCAGCCGCCAGCGTATTGTTTGATTCAAATCCGCTGCGGCGGCGGCTTCCAGATGCGCGCGGCGATCGCCTTTGCTTCAGCACGGCTTCAAGTTCGTCAAAGTAGCAGCTCGCGAAGTTGGGCCAATCCATCAAGTCAACTTCCAGGTTGAACCTTCCATTCGGGCTGAACCCGCGATGCCATTGGTAGTTGAAGAAGGAAATGACATCGACGATAGCAGGTTCCTCGGCAAACTCAGCTTAAAATACACCCGAAAGTTTGGTCCGACAGCGCCGTGCTCACGGTAGCGAAGCGGCACGGTTAACGGCTCAATTGTCGGAATGATGGCGCGCGTTCAAAACCGCGGTGGTTGGGTTCTACCGCGCGGCACGCGAGAAGAAAGCGTTGCCGCCACCAACGTGGCAGCGGCAATTCAAATTAGACGCCACATAATCAACTTAGAACCCACACGTGCAGATGCCATGCCCCGAGCCGTGTTGGTTGATAAATTCGCATTGGTTGAAGAGGTTGTTAAGTTCCGGCGCTTCGAGAACAGAATTCGCGAACGCTGCGACCGACGTCTTCGTTACGAACCCAAAGGGCGGAGTGAAACCCGCCTGATTGCTGGCCATCGACTCAGTATGGTTGATCCACGCGTGTAGTCCCCGTTCCTGCGGCATGGGAAACGTCTCGCTGTTCGGGCAGATGGAGGTCTCCCCGGGGCCCACTGATAGCGGCGGGACACCTACGATCTTGATTACGCCAGCCTCCAAAGACCCACCGGTGAGGGGATTCGAGGTCAGATTACCTATCGTGGAAAGGGTCAGCAATGCGTTAGGCGATAAATCGCATGAACAGCATTCCTGCATTTCCTGTATATCATCGAACACATAAATGTTCGCGCATATGTCACCCTTGAGTGCGGGGTTGGTGAAATTGCCCGCGTTCACGATACGGAGCAGGGCGTCGCCGGCGCCTCCCGAATGACCCGGCCCGCCATAGCCACCCTCTGATTTGTCGAAGGCGGTCGACGTGTCGTAGTAGCTTATCAACATATTCACAGTAACCATGAGCGTCGCGGCGGACGAGACGCTGGTAGCGCCTTCGGTGGTCTGCAAGGCGCCGGCCGGCACCGTGTTGACAAAGCTACCCACGGTCGACGAGGTCACGTTCACCGTTAATGTGCAGAAGCCTGGAATGGCAACGCTGCCGCCCGGGATTGTGCTCCCACTCGGCAAGGTCACCGAGGAGCCGAACGGGGTTGCAGTCGGCACCCCAACGCCACAGGTGGTGGCGACGTTCGGTGTACCGGCAATCATCAAGCCAGCCGGCAAGTTGTCGGTGAAATCCGCGGTCAAAGTGGCCTCAGCTGAGTTGGTGTTGGTAAAAGTAATGGTTTTGGTCGAGCTACCGCCCCCAGTGATGGTGGACGGGATAAAGGACACGAAGACCCCGACACCGCCCGAAGGCGGCACACCGGAGCATACGGTCGCGTTGACGGTGTCATTAATCAACGTCACTGCGCCATTCTGCGCCAAGGCTCTACCGCTGAGGGTGACACCGTTATTCATGCTGATGCTCTGGAGCGCGATAATAGTTCCCGCGAACGTAGTGGTTGTATCGAGAGTCGCGGAGCTGCCGACCTGCCAAAAGACGTTGCAAGGTTGAGCGCCACCTTCAAAAACAACCGACGAGCCGGGTCCGGTCGTGAGCGTTGACCCTATCCTGAAAACCCAGACATCCGTGGGGCCGCCATTAAATGTGAGCGCTCCTGAATTCTGCACTGATGACGAAAAACAATAGACGCCTGGGAGGAGTGTTTGTCCTGCCAGATCCATCGGCCCAAAGGGACCGAAATCGCAAGCCTGGCTGCCTAGATTATTGGCCGCCGTGGTGGCATCAGTCTGAGCCCCAAGCGCGACCGCATCAGTTATATGTGTTGTTCCCGGAGGCACCACGATCCCTGGAGGAAATCCGGTGACCGCGGTGCCCGGGCTGAGACCCAAATCTCCCCTGATGATGCTAGGGCCGGTATTGGTCACCGTCGAGCTACCCAGGACCGCAAAACTTGCCGCCTGGCCCAGTGGAGGAGCTGTCGCGGCCCATGCCGGGGAGGTGCCGGAAAGAAGCGCTGCCAATGCCACGGTTTCCAAGACACTCAAGTAGGCCGGCAAAGTTAAACTTCCGATCCGTTTCATGGATTCCTCCCCAACGTGTTGGTCCCCCACGCTTGTTGCGGATGTCCTCTACTGAAGTAGGCTTTTAATAACACTTTGGCTAGCGACGGACAAATCAGGCGAATGCGGGCACAGTTCGATCTGTCGAACGTCGGACGCAGGCCCGGCGACAAGGGTTTACGGGAACGTTGAGCAGCGACAGGTGCGCTCTCCGGGGTCGCTGCCGGTCAGAAATCGCGCAATCGCGCAATCTCGTCTCCGCTCAACGTCCCCAGCTCAAGCAGCGCCCGCGCGATGGCGACCACGACGAGTTCCCGAGCCCGAAGGCGGGCTGAGCTGTTCTTCGGATAGCCCTCTCATCACCAACCACGACGGTTTGCCGGCGCCGCTCCGCTCAAGCATCCACAGAGATGCTCGACGCGAGTCATCAGGGTCCGCAATTCGCGCGGCAGTATTCTGGCTGAAGAAAATGCCGACTTCGGCATTTTCATTCTTTCTGGCGTCGAAGATCACGTGCTAATCTTCGACGCGACCGGTGAACATTCTATGGACTCTAGGAATGGCTACCGCATCGATCGCTACCGCCCGCGCGTGGAAGGTAGGGTCCCTCTCACAACAGTCTCCCCCGAGATGCCCATGAGCACCGCGGACGACTCCCCCCGCTGCTGCCCCGGAACATGCCCCATTTTGAGTTGGGGCACAAATTATTGCTTAGAACTTTCAGCGTGCAGGCGCCAATACTTCTTTCCTATAGACCTAATAGCCGCGAGCTATTAAGTCGCAGGTCGCTGCAAGAGCGAATTTGCTATAGAAACGTGATGTAAGTGAGGCAGATAAGCGAATCTCAACGACGAGCGAGATCAGGCTGCAGCTTTGTCGGTCTCCGAGACCGGCGATGACGGATTTAAACCCGACCTCTTATCTCGTTGTCTGGCTTCTGGGTGTGCTGCATTTCTCAAAAATGCAAGGCTTACCTCGAGAGAACTTATTCTTTGCTCTGTTGTTCTTGAGTCGCATCCTGAGCAGATGCCGAGACGGCATTCTTCTCGCTCCCATCCAATCGCATCGTCAGCAGGAAGGACGCACTAAATGAAAATCACCAGCAGCGTCAGGGCCAAACATCGCGGTGTGACGTATGTCGTCGCCATCCTTACGTGTTCTCTCGTGTTCGCGAAGATCGGGCAGGCCTGCACCGGCATCAGGCTCATAGCCGAGGACGGGACCGTGGTCTACGCGCGCACACTGGAGTTCGGCGTCGATCTCGACTCGGACGTGCTCATGGTGCCGCGCGGTTATGCACGAACTGGTACCACGCCACAGGGCGAGAATGGACTTAGGTGGACCTCCAAGTATGCTTCGGTCGGTGCCAATGGTGTCGGGCTGCCGTATTTGTTCGATGGTCTCAATGAGAAGGGCTTGGCCGTCGGCTTATTCTATTTTCCCACTACCGCCGGCTATGCGAGATACAACGCTGCCGAGGCCTCCAAGACGATTGCACCCTGGCAGGTCGGTTCGTGGGTTTTGGAAAATTTCGCGACGGTCGAAGAGGTCAAACAAAACATTGGAAGTGTCGCGGTCGCGGAGGTCGTATTCAAGCAATGGGGCTTCGTGCCGCCGGTGCACTTCGTGGTTCATGACGCCTCGGGCAAGAGCATCGTGATCGAATACGTTGAAGGAAAACTCCATGTTCATGACAACGTGATAGGGGTGATGACCAATTCGCCAACCTTCGACTGGCATATGACCAATCTGCGCAACTATGTGAACTTCTCTATGGTGAATAAACCGCCGATAGAAGTCGGCGGTGTCAGCCTGACCGCGCTTGGCCAGGGCACCGGGATGCTAGGGATGCCGGGCGATTTTACTCCGCCGTCGCGGTTCGTCCGGGCCGTGGCTTACACCACCTCGGTTCTACCTTCCAGGACCGGCGCCGAGGCGGTGCTCCAGGCATTTCACATTTTGAACAACTTCGACATTCCTGAAGGCGCTGCCCGCGAAGAAGCAGAAGGACGCGAACGGCAACATCGTCTCCGATCGCACCATCTGGACGAGTGCTGCGGACCTAAAGGCTAGGCGATTCTATTTCCGAACTTACGAGAACAGCCAGATTCGTTCAGTGGATCTGATGAAAATGCCGCTCGCTGCCAAAGACATTGCCAGGATTTCGATGAAAGGCCCGGAGGTCATCAAATCACTGAACCCCTAAGCGGGCTAACAGTGTCGCATGGGTGAAGCGGCGCGACCCTCTACGCTCGGTTCAGCGTTTACTGATGGCCCGGGGCACGGAGTTCGGCCCTGACGCAAGCACAGCTGGAACTTCGATTTCGAGCGGTATGCGCGACGCTATCGACCCTTGTAACGTGCCTATGCCAACCGGCTCGAATCGTGCGTCGCAGAACTCCTCGGCTGCCTTTGCAACAACCTAGCCTTCGGGGCTCTCTACCAGGATAAGGAGCCGAGGATCGAATTAGTTACCACGTATGGCAAGGCCACGAAGAGAAGGATGATCCAGATCAACGACCGCTGCGCGCCGAGGCGAGGAGAAAACACTTAGCTATAGACAACACACGTCGGAGACTTGAACGCCTCTTTCAGAGAAGGCGCGGCCCCCGTGCCGATGGCCGCAAGGTCGGCAGCCGCGAGCGCGCGGCTTGAGCGGGCGAAGATCGAGAAGTTGCGCTCTTCAGCTCCGCAAGCCTTTGCCGTCTTGAGGCTGTGGAGGTGTTCGATCGTAACTGCATATAGCGAGGCCTTGAAATCGGACTGTTTCTGGCCCGCTTGTTCAATCGCTCGAGTGCGCCCGTGGAGAGCGATTTGCGAGCACTGCACCGCAGCTCAACACCAGCAGGGTCATCGCGGCAGAGAGCCGAAACGCGAGCACGCAATACAGAGCGGTCAACAAAATATCTCCCGCAACAAGCATGATGTCGTAGGCTGCTTGTCCTATGCGATCGAGTTCGCCGGTCAGCGCATGGGTAAAATCCGATGCTCGGCTGCGGCAAATGAACAGCCAGTCAGCGTTCGCGATCGCGCGATAGAGCCGCAGACGCATATCGAGCACAAACTGCTGCTCGACCGCGAACATCGCCACGCTCTGCAGCCTGCCGACGATCGTTCGCAGCGCAATCAGCGCCACCCACATAGCGAGCAGAATTTCCAGTGACGGAGTGACCCCCAGAGCAGAAAATGCGCGTTCGATCACGCGCGCGTAGCCGCCCGCTGAACCTTGGCCGGCAAGGTTCATTCCCGCCGCTTCGAGGGTCGGTAGCAACAGCAGGATACCGAAGCCTTCAGTGAGAGAGAACGCAACCATCAAGACAACCGCGCCGCCCAGACGCCATCGCGTGGCCCGCGCAAGTTGAGAGAAGAAGATGCGCGCGGTACGTCCCATTAATTCGCAGTCTGCGTCCCGCGTTGCACCAACCGGGGACTATGCAGGAGCAGGAGGCGCGCTGGGCGAGTCAAGTAATACGTCCAATAGAGCGCGCGCGGCAGCGGCAGTGCCTCCCAGTCCTCGATGGTCGGGCGCAGCCCGCGATCTATGAGGTAGCGCGCGCGCTTTTCCCATCCTTCGATCGCGTTAAGCGGCACTAGCAAGTCGGAATATACGGAAGGCACGAGTCCGGGCGCAGGAAAAAGCCGGCTGGCAATCTCGCGCGCCAGCCGCATCGCATGCGGGTCTGACACGGCACGCCCGAGCACGCTTGCGGGAACCTGCGCACCCGCAAACACGTAAGCGAGCAGTGCGCCAAGGCGCAGCATCCTGCTGCATCTGAGCCGTTCCATCTCCCACTCGTCGCGCTCCCAATCGACCAGGCCCGTGGCGGTGAGCGCGGCGATATCGCACATCGCACGCAAGGACCCCCATGCCCATCCGTGCCTGGTCGCGTGCGCGATGCTGAAGATCAAATGGTCGTCCGGAGCCAGCGTATGCATCCAGCGCCCAGCGAGCTCGACTGCAACGGCGTTGCGCCAGACCGTTTCATAGTCCGGACGGAAGGGAAAATAGATTGGCACCAACCCTAGATGCAGGTCGATCAACGGGCCGCCTTGCTTCTCGAACTGATCCTCGAAGCATCGGAAGAAACCAAAGTCCGGAGCGCCGGCTTGATGCCGCTTGGGGCGATAGCCCCGTTCCGCAAGGACCCTGCTAATCTGCGGCAAGTCGCCTTGGCGAATGAGGATATCTAAGTCGCCTGACTGACGTGCTGCGAGATCTCCGAAGGCTTGAACTGCAAGCGCTGGTCCCTTGAGCGCAAGCATCCCAAGCTGGGCCGACGCGAGCGCTTCATGAACCGCGAGGAGCTCACGCGCGAGCCGGTGATGCGCGAGCGCGTTCGCCGCGTTCCCAGCGCGAAGGCACGCGGCGATGTAGGCTGGAACGCGCTCCACGCATTCTCGGGCCAGGAAGCTATGCACGGGAGGGATGACGAAATGCCCCGCGGCCTCAGACGCAACTCGCTCCCAGTCGAGATCACGGGCGGCGAGTGCAATCGCGCGGGCACGCGACTCAGAGGTCGCAGGCGTCGAACTGCACGCAGCGATCAGCTGCCCCTCGAGCGGCAGCGCGGCACGCAGCGATTGGGCTATATCATCCATAAAGGGCCAGCGGTATTCTAATCGCGTCGATCCCGTCGCCATGTTACCGACCGCTCCGGGGGCAAGCGTCGTACTCTGTGCCACGAAAGAGCTCAGCGTAGCGGCCAGATTCGAAAGCGCCGCCGATCACGATTTCGCCCATACACTCGACCCATGCGTGGGCATCGAGTCGGCCCGCCGGACTCTTTGACGCGCCGATCCGCAATTCGCTGGGTAAACCGAGTCCGCTCAGCATACGCTGCACCGCAACCGCGCGCACCAGACAGTTGCGCCCGCCCGGAACGCACGCGCCTGCGGCTGCGACGACCCGTCCAACACGCGCCGCAAACAGCGCTGGGTCGTCGATGTAAGGGCTCTTTCGAGCGGGCACAGCAGCCCAATCGCGCACGCGAGCGAACGACAGCAGAAGCAGCCTCGCTCGCGCTTCAAGCACGGCGAGCAGCGCCCTGGGCAGTATTATCCACTCCGCTGCGGATAATTTGCGAATTCTTTGAAAGCGAGCGAACACTGTGCTCATGCCCGCGCCAATTGCGCCACGGCATTCCGAGCTTCAACGCGCACCTGAGAGCTAGGCACTCTCACGATCGCAGCCGCTCATATCCGCCAGCACCATTTCGCGCAAGCCGGACAACGCCGCGAAGTCGCTCGGAAGTATGAGATTCTTTACCGGTACTTTCGCGACGACCAGCTCGATGAATCGAAACTTACGGAGATTGGCGGCGCCATCAGTCGGATTGAACCAACACGACGCCGAAGCCAGTTCCATGAAGGCTTCGGCCTGGGAAAGCGGTTCGATTCTGGGCGAAGCTGTACGGGAGTCCGCGACGCCCTGCCGGCTCAAGCGAAAAATCCGCGTTAGCGGTTGTGGTCGGGGTGCGAAGCTTGAGTGGAGATCAAGCGCGCGTCGCTTTGAGCCATAGCCTGCGATGACGTGAGAACGAGCGGTGTCGATTTTCAGCGCTTCTAGGCTGTCGTTCTGCAGGCGCGCGCCCGGGTACCCTGGGATGAGAACGATTCGGCCCCCGCTGCTCAGACTCAGCAGGACGGAGTCGTCGCCCAGCAGCGGGAATCCTGCAAGCGCAAGGCTTGCCGCAAGCGTCGATTTCCCGGTACCGCTCGGGCCGATAAACGCGCACGCTCCGTAGTCGGTTAAAACCGCGGTCGCGTGTATCGACTCGATTCCGAACAGATCGAGAACACCCGGGATAACGGCATCGAGAAGCAGATGTCGTAGTGCTTCGGGAAAAATTTCTGCGCGTGTCCTGCAGCACTCTATCGCACGCAAAAGACAACTGCGCCCACCGGGAACGCGCGCGGTTGCGGCTGCCAAGGCTCGTACAATACGCGCCGCGAGCCAGGGTGCGGCAGCCCAATCACGCACCCGATCAATCGGTACCAGAAGCAGTCTCGTTCGCGCCAAAAGCACAGCGAGCAGTACCCTGGGCAGCCTCATCCAGTCCGCAGCGGGTAACGCGCGGAACTTTCGGATCCGGGCGAACGCAGTTCTCATTGCGAAGACCAGTGTGGCGGCACCTATAGGTGAGGTCGACTAGGTGAGGTCGACCGTCAGCACACTTCCGAGAATTTAATCTGCACCGACGTGCTCTCCTCCGGGCCAGCAAGCGACCGCAGCACGCGCGCGGCGAGATCGCACGGGGAAAGGTCGCATTGGGCATCCGGTGAACCCTACCTTAGAGGTAGCTTTTACCGGAAACACCTTACATCGACATAAACAACGGCCACAGCGTTTGGCTGACGATCACGTTCAACACGTCATGCCGGATTCAGGTCTGAAGTTGTCGCGATCGCAACCACTCAAATCCGCGAGCACGATCTCGCGTACCTTGGGTAACGCGACGAAGTCATTCGGAACAACGAGCCTCCTCACTGGCACTTTCGCGACGACCTGCTCGAGGAAGTGAAATTGGCGGAGATTGGCGGCACGGTCGGTTGGATTGAACCGATAGGACGCCGAGGCCAGTTCCATGAAGGCTTCAGCGGATGACAATCGTTCAATCCTAGGTAATGCCGCAGGGGAGTCCCCGTCGTCGGACCTCCTCAGACGAAAAATCCGCGTAAGCGGCTGCGGCTGGGAGACGAAGCTCAAGTGGAAATCAAGCGCGCGTCGCTTGGAGCTATAGCCCATGATGGCGTGGGACCGAGCTGGGTCGATCCTCAGTGCCTCGAGGCTGTCGCGCCACAGACGCGTGCCTGGGTACCCGGGTGTGAGAAGGATCCGGTCGCTGCAGCTCAGGACGACGCAGTCGTCGCCCAGTAGCGGGAAGCCCGCACGTACAAAGCTTGCCGCGAGCGTCGATTTCCCGGTACCGCTCGGGCCGATAAACGCGCACGCTCCGTAATCGGTTAGAATGGCGGTCGCGTGCATCGACTGCTTTCCCATCAGATCGAGAACGTCTGGGATGACAGCGTCGAGGAGCAGATGCCGCAACGTCTCGGGTGAAACTTCTCCCCACTTAGCGCAACATTCAATGCTGTTGCCACGCTCGCTGACGAAGAAATCGGCTACCTCGGAGAATCGCAGCAGGTACCCGTCCTTGCACTTCGCACAAAGCAGCCACTCCTGCCCATTGGCAAGGTTTCCCCGCTTAAAGATAGCGCTCGGGTCAAAGCGGATCTGTCGCGAGGTATGGAATCGCGAATAAACGACCGGGACCGTTACCCGCTCGATCCGTGTGCTTTCGCTGAGTTCGGGAAGCGCGGCGTCCGAGCTTAAGATCGCGCCGTAGATTTGGTAGATGGGCACCGATCAAGACAGATGGAAATTCAAATTCCGAAGCGTTGCGATCAGGTAAAATGCTTTGTGGCGTTATCGGTACCTTTTGATCCAGAACCGGCGGTGATCTTCGCGATGTTGCCATACCGGATCAGCGTCGGTTTGACGTAATCGCCGCGTCGCCGAGTAGAAGTGGGGCGGTTCGCTTGCGAAACGGGCTTGTCGTCAGCTTTCACAGAAACCCTCCCCTGAAGCTCGCTTCATGCAATCCAATCATTAGCAGCGCCCACAAAAGCTACATGAGAACGGCGCGACGATGCAACCAGTGCTTCGATTTTCGAGATAAGTGTGCCTTCGCACAGAAACGAATTGTTGAGTCTAGTAGGTCCTCGCTCGCATCGATAGATCAGCATTTGGTCCGCGGAGAGCGGTCATCCAGATTTCCAGTCCGAACAATGCGAATATTGCCCACATGTAGTGCGCATACCTGGCGTCGCGCGCCTCGTACAGCCGCCACGCGGAGTCGCATGCCTCGCTGAATCTTTTGGCGCTCACCCACTCGACCTCCGCGTGTCCCGGGACTTGTGCTAGCCGATGTCCTACATTTTTCGTCACTCGCATAAAGACATCATCAAAAAGCGCCTTGCTCGGGCGCGTCACGATTCGTTGCGGGAGCAGCGGGCGCATTGCTTGGCGCATCAGAAGTCTCGGGCGGCCCTGGTTCCAGCGGTATTCCTCCGCGAGTCCGAGGACGAACTCTATGACTCTCCGGTCACAGAATGGGTACCGATAGTCGAATCCCAAGCGCACGGCGGTGCGTTCGAGTCCTTCCATAACGTAAGCGGTCCAGCCGTCGCGGAGCAGATTGTAAATGCTTTGAACAGCGGGAGTTTCGCGTTTAACTTCGTTGCGAGCGGCCATTACGCGATCCTTCAGAGCAATTCGGCGCGTGAAATTCGGATCGAGCCATCCTTGCCACGCATCGGTCCGGATGTGATCCCTTCCGAGCGCTCGCCGCACCAACTTCCGCAGCTGAATTGGCGCGAGCGGCCATACGCCCGAGCGCAGCAAAATATGGATAATCCCTTGCGTGACCTCGCCCGCCGCCTGGTTTCTCCGGAGCAACCGAAGCGCGCGCCAGAACCTGATCGGATGGAAGCCACGAACCAGCGCCGCAAGGTCGCTGGAGTTTCCATCCATAACGTGATCTCCGCCATGACCGTTGAGACATACGCGCAGCCCCATGCGAGCGACCGCTCGTTCAAGGTCTTCCATCATAACGGCGTTAGGAAGTCGCGGTAACTCAAACGTCTGCCGCACGCGGTCTGCGAAGTAATCGATCTCGGGTTCGAACGGTTCGCAGCGATGTGTGGAAAAGCTCCAGGCGCGTTCGACTTCTTCGATATATTCGCGCTCGTCCGCTCTGGGATCCGAAAAAACAAGCGAGAATGCTTCGATACGATTGCTGACCACCCCGCGCCGGCTTAGGTCGCAACCGATGCTGACGATCGACGACGAATCCAGACCGCCACTCAGCTGAGACGCGACATCGCCGGGCGCGCGCATCCTGCATCGAACGGCCTCGACTAGCAGCTCGCGCAAAGCATCGGCACAATCATTGTAGGACGACAGACGAATCTGCTTGACTGAACCGGGATCGAAATATCGCCGCTTTCGGATTCCGCCGCTGTCTACTGCGAGGCAGCAGCCTCCCTCGAGCCGGAACACACCGCAGATGGCGGTTTCCTCACGCGTGTAAGGACCGCCAGCCAGGAATTCACCCAGGAATGCTTCATTCGGCGAGCGCTCGATCTCCGAGTCCTCGAGGATTTGGATCAACTCCGACGCGCACAAAAACTTTTTTCCGTTAAAGTAGTAGTGGAGCGGCTTGAAACCGAGCGGATCGCGCACGCACAGCATCTTGCGCCTGCGGCTGTCCCACACCACGATCGCAAAATCGCCGAGCAGACGGTTCCAAGTTTCCTCATTCCAAAGCTCGAAGCATCGTCCGACGAGCTCTACGTCGGTCGGTTCATCCAGCGTAACGCCCGAAGATTCCAGTTCTCGCGCGAGTTCCCTTCGGTTGTCGATGCGTCCGTCGAAGATAACTCGGATGGTCGCGTCCGCGTTGACCCAGGGCTGCTCCTCGTGCATGGCCTCGGGCGTGGTGGCGAGCTTGCGAAACGCCAGGCCGGCCGCACCTTCGGTCCAGTACCAGACACCGTCGGGACCCCGATCGCGCACCGCGTCGGCCATCGCGCGCAGCGAAGCCCGCTCGGCCGGCCGCTCGTCGACGTTGAATATCCCTGCTATTGCGCTCATCTGCTGTTTCGCCCGTGGGCGGGCAACTTAGCCGCAGCCTTGATCAGACCTTCCTTCGAGAGTTCATCTATGAGTTCGTCGAAATCACGCTCAACCTCGTCGCGGGAAGCGTTGTATTGGGTGGCTACGGTTTGCAGGATCTCTTCGCGCCTTCGGCCGTCCGCGATCAAGGTCCAGATGCGTGCGCCGACCCGCTCCAGCCCGAAATAGATGCCAGTATCGAGCTTGAGGATTACCACCTCGTCACCGAGGTCGGTCCAGGTCACTTCGTCGACAATTCGAAGGGCATTCGTCACGGCATCAGACCCGGTTGCTCTGAGAGTAATTTCGAGACTTGAATCATCCGCACTCAGATCGGCCGGACCACTCCGATCGGCATGGCACCAGGCGCTGCACCCACGCCCGAAGGTTCACGTGGCACGAGTTCCTGCGTCTCGTTCAGCTCCATCGAGAATCTCCGCACCGGTATTCCGTGCGTCCGCCCAAAGCGGCGAAGTCTTTCCATCTGCTCGGCACCGAGCTCTTCGTCGGCCACGATGATCTCGGTGAACGGCACCCGCGTGTGGATGGACTCGATGTCCTCGGGTGTGCCGAGCACTTCCTCTCCGTCCAAGATTTTGCCGTGCTTGAATGCGTCCCTGTCGACGAATCCAACAACGCGGGCCGAGCGCGCGCGCGCCTTCAAGATGAATTCCGCAGCCACGGTTCCGATTTCTCCGGCTCCCACCACTAACACCCTGTTCGTGACGGTCGCGAGGCGGTTGATCAGCTTGCGCAGCACCTGGAACGACATCCGCGTCGCGACCAAAAGGTTGACCAGCAGGAGCGCATACAGCACCGCAATTGATCCGGAATGCCTGATGGGCAGGAAATCGGAGCCAATCGCCACCAAGATTCCCGCGATTATCGCGCCGCCGGCGAAACGGAAGCTGTCCGTGAGACCCGCGTAGCGCCAGATTCCACGATAGACGCCCGCGAGCAGAAAGGCGGGGTACGTCAGCAGGATCACCCACGGCAGCCCGCGGACCATCGATGCGAGCACCTCGGGCGTGAACTTGAAGTCAAGCCGCAACGCGCACGCGCCGAAGTATGCCGCGCTGATCAGCGCGGTGTCCATCGCCGCCTCTGCAATTCGACGTTTGTAGCCGAGAGAAAGAATGTACCGTGCTAGCCCCTGAAGGTAGCCGTACGCCACGCTCGGGGGGCTTGAGTCGAAGGTCAAATCGATGAGGAAAAGCGCAATCACCGCTGCCGCGAGGGCGATGAACGGCAGCGCCGCAACGACGTCCGCATGTGGCAACAGGTTCGCCGCAATCGCGCATCCGGCGGCGACCGCGGCCACCGCCCAAATCGACGCGACAACCCGCCACTCCGTCAATCCGAGCGAGAGCAGCCGATCGTGGACGTGCTCCAATCCGTGCCGCGAAATCGCCTTTCCGGTGGCCAGCCGAGCCGCCGTCACGATCCCCGCGTCGAGCAATGGCACCAGCATTACCAGCAGCGGAAAGATCCACAGAGTGAGCCGCGAGTTCGCCGCGAGTGCTCCTCCTTGAATAGCCAGCACACCGAGCATGTATCCGATCGGGAGCGCACCGGCGTCGCCCATGATGATCGATGCGGGAGGGAGATTGAAGATAAGAAACCCCCCCAGCGCTCCCGCGACAGCGAGGCTCGGCGCGGTCACCGCGGGCATTCCAAGCACGATGCCGATCGTCGCAATCGCAGCGGTGACCATAATTCCTATCCCTGCCGCGAGACCGTCGAGTCCGTCCACGAGGTTGAACGCGTTGGTCGTTGCGATTAGCCAGAAGATGGTGATCCCGACGTCCAGCAATTGCCAGGGAGTGAACGCGTAATGTGGCAGCGCGAAGATCGCGGCCAACGTGATGATCGCAAGCTGGCACAAAAACTTCTGTCCGGGGCTCAGCACCAGCGCATCATCTACCAGACCGACCATCAGCATCGCCCCGGCGCCGATCGCCATCCACCAGTCCAGGTGGCCGGTTACCGCGAGGGCGACGATGATCGAGGCGACAATCGATATGCCGCCCGTAGCAGGAACTCGCGCATCGCTGAGCGGCGAGGCTACCCTCGCGGTGATGCGCATCCACCGGCCAATGCGCGTTGTCACAGGCATCGTAACAATCGCTGTCAAGAACGCGATTGCAGCCGTCGTCCACGGATTTGTTAGAAGGTCGTACATGGTTGAGCTCATCAAGGCCTGCATGATGCTTGGGCGCTGAAGCTATTTGCGCTATTGCGCCCGATAAGGGGCCGCGGTTAGGACCGTCTGCAGTGTGGCGTACGGTCGTTCGCATACGAAGGCGCCGGAATGCTCCGCGGCGGGGCCGGTTCGCCAGGGTGAGCCGCGAATCTCACCAGGAAAAACCCGACTGCAATCTTAATTTCGCTTTGAAACAAACAGGCCCCCAAGCGTCGCGATCAGGCATTAGAGGACATGCATTCATTCCGGAATTTTTCATTCACCTGCCGCTCAATCCAGGCGTAGGTACGCGCGAGTCCCTCCTCCAAGGAAATCTCAGGCTCCCAGTTCAGGACCGCGCGCAGTCTGGTGTTGTCGGAATTGCGTCCGCGCACACCCTGCGGACCAGGCACATGCTTGCGGCTGATCCGAATGCCCGCGATGTCCGCTACAATTTCGGCAAGTTCGTTTATCGTAACCATCCGGTCCTGCCCAAGGTTGAGCGGCTCGTGGTAGTCCGAACGCATCACCTTGCAGATCCCGGTGACGCAGTCGTCCATATAACAGAACGAGCGGGTCTGCTCGCCGTCTCCCCAGATCTCGACTTCGTGATTTCCGGTCAGCTTTGCGTGCGCCACTTTGCGGCTCAATGCAGCCGGTGCCTTCTCGCGTCCGCCCTCCCAAGTGCCGAAGGGGCCGAAGATATTATGGAAGCGGACTATCCGCGTCTCGATTCCGTAGTCTTCGCGATAGTGGGTGCACAATCGCTCGGTGATGAGCTTCTCCCATCCATAGGCGTCCTGCGGCTGTGCGGGGTAAGCGTCTTCCTCCTTAAGAGGAGCTGCGTCGGTCTTGGTCTGCTTGTATTCGGGATAGACGCAGGCCGACGAGCTGTACAAATAGCGGCGTACCCCGTTGCGATGCGCAGCCTCCAGAGTCTGAAAGTTGATCGTCGCGTTGTTGTAGAGGATCTGCGAGTGATGAGAGGAGATGAAACCCATCCCGCCCATGTCCGCGGCGAGCGCATAGACCTCCTCGATGTCACGTGTCGCCGTAACGCAATTCTCCCAGATGCGAAGGTCCAGGAGATGAAATTCGTCGCAGTCCGACGGACGGAATTCCGGCTCTTTGATGTCGACGCCGCGGACCCAGTATCCGTCGCGTTTGAGACGGCTGGCCAGATGACTCCCGATGAATCCACCAGCTCCAGTAACGAGAATTTTTGTCGTCATTGTGTCAACAGGTTTGACTTTTATTTCACGCTGAGCGAGCTGAGATTCCATCAAGCTGACCATAGCCCGCTGGTCATGGTTCGCTCAACGTTCCGGGCGTTGTGCGGCGACAGCCTGTCTCAAGCGGATCTTCAGCGTCTCGGCGAGCGCACGATAGAGAAACCGAGGGCCGTCGACCAGGTCACGGCGCCACAGCTTCGCCGGTTCCAGCGCAAGCCGCCATAGCCACTCGAGACCAGCGTCGGCAACCCATGCGGGTGCCCGTCTCACCTGTCCGCTGACAAGACGGAACGCCGCTCCCACCCCGACAACCACGGGCACCCGGAGCGCGTCCAGATTGCTGTGAATCCACCACTCCTGTTTGGGGAGGCCGAGACCGACCCAGAGCACGTCCGGCCGCGCTTCGTTTATCTGCTTCACCATCGCCAGCTCTTCTTCGCGTTCCAACTTTCGAAAAGGCGGAGACAGGGTTCCAACCACGCGGTGACCGGGATGCCGCCGCTCGAATCGTTCCTTCAGCGCAGCGAGCGTTTCCTCGGTGTCGCCATAGAAAAAGCTCCGGTGACCCGTCCGATTGGCGCGCGCGGCGAAGCCCGCCAGCAATTCGGGGCCGGGAACCCGGCCCGGTAGCGGCAAGCCGTGCAGCCGCGATATCCAGACCGGGGCAATTCCATCGGGGCAGAAGAGATCCGCCGAGTTGAGCACGTCGCGCAGCCGCGGGTTCCTGTGCGCCTCCCAGATTCCGTGAAAGCCAGTGGCGACGACGAAGCGGCACCGCTCCTCGCGCAGCTCGATAAAGCGCTCGATGCGATTCAGTGCCTCATCGATCGTCACCCTGGAAATCGAGCACCCTAGGATTTCAATCGACGGGGGTCGCACCTGGCGCTCGGCTTGGGACATTTCGCCACTAACTATGGAAGTCATGAGGCGTCGGTTCCTCGACACAATGGGGCAGTCTGTAGTGTGAGCACGACAACAGAACCTTGCTCGGCGCGCTCAGCGCGCAAAGTTTCGCACCCGAATCATCAGCGGTAGGCCCGCGCATCGAATGCAACAGTTGCGGCGCCTTGGGTCGTTGGCCAAGTCTCCGCGCTCTGGCGGGCATTTCGAAGATTCGCGGCGCGAATCAATGCTCCGAGGTAAACCATCGCCGGCAGCTGCAGCATCAGGTCGACGCTGAACAACGCGGCGGTATTCTCGGGAAACGTCCGGAGGGTGAAAAAGACCATCAGGCCGGCGACCTGCACGAACATTATTGAATCATCCGCAGGCACGATATCCGGCCTCCATGCCGCGCGCGCGAGATATACAAGGGCGATGGCGAAACCCAGCGTCCAGGCGCCTCCGCCGAGAAACCCTCCGCATAGCAACGCATACAGGACGCCGTTCTGCGCATTCCGAAAGATAATCCGGCGGTCCCCTTGCGGCCCGTAGCCGATGATCGGCGCGCGCAGGATGGCGAGCCAAGCATTGTTGAAAATGCCCATGCGCCCGTGCATCCGCATCAGATTGCGGTCATTGCGCGTTGCGAATCCCCAAAGGTAGTGCAATGTATCGTGCGATATGAAATTGAGACCGATGGCGCCGACGGTCAGTGCCAGCGTCAGAATACCGATCGTGCGTGCGCGACCTCCCAGTAACAGCATCACGACTCCCAGTGCCGCCACGAATGCCGCGAGCGATCCACGCGACTGCATCACCCAAACTAACCACGCGCATCCAGCGAAGAGCGCAATCCACCCTACCCGGGTCCATCGCTCTGCCCGCCACATTGCAGCGCATGCAACGATTGCCACCGCAGCCGCAAAGCGTGAAATCCCGGTCGAACGCACCATCGCCATGCCCGCAACCGTCGGCACCTTCACATTTATGCCATAGCCGCTGAGTCCCTGCTTCGTCTCCTCTGCGAGATGGCCTCGGCCGACGTAAGCGACGATCGCAAGAATCACGGCGGCCGTGACCCAGCTCAGCCGGTTGAGCGATGCCGCGCCGGCAATTTCGCCGCCGCATTCTGCCAGGTACATTTCACCAGCGCCCAGCGTCGCGATGAATGCGAGCCCCCAATAGCCCCACGCAAACCAGTTCTCCACCCCAATACTCGCGATGAGACAGATGCCCCCGTAAAGAAACCACAGCCACTCGGGCGGGGTCGGCTCGCGCATACGGGTATTGCTGCGGCCAAGCAGATGAAGAATCCAAATCGGCAGGACCACGAGCGGAAGCGTTGCGCGGATGCCATTGAACGCGACTGTCCATCCGCTCAGCATCCGGTCGAGATCAATATCCCAAGGACCCGTGTCAATCGATCCCCAGAGCGCAACCCAACACAGTGTAGGAACGACCGGAAGCATGATTCCGGTTACAGTACGCGGGGACCGAGATGCTGACGCCGATCGCGTCATAGCTGGTCGACCGCAGTCTCAGTTGTGGCATGCGTCGAGCCGCCACGGGAGACGTCGCCGGCTTCGACTCGAGCGCGATGATGGTTCATGGCGTCGTGATAGACTCGCTCGACCGCCTCGGCCTTAGCCTCCAGCGAATAAGCGCGAGCACGGCGCAATGCTCCCCCTGCAAGCTGCTGGCGCCGCTCTTCGTCGGATGCAAGCTGGGCAACAGCGCCCGCAAGTCGTTGCTCGAATTCGCGTGCGGAGCGGATGGGCAGCTTGATGCCGCACTCGTCAGTGACGGCGTCCGAAAATCCGCAATGGTCGGGGCAGATAACAGGAACCCCTTGTGCAAGAGCTTCGATGATCACGGTCGAGGTCAGATCCTTGAGACTGGTGATTACGAACACGTGGGCACGGCGCAGTCCGTTTAGTGCCTCGTAACGCGGAACCTGTCCATGCCAGGTGCATCGCGCATCGATGCCAAGCCGCGATGCTAGGCTCTGCCACTGTCCCCGGCACGGTCCGTCGCCGTAGATATCCAGATGCCAATTCGCGGGGTTCGCGTGCAAAGCGCGCAGGAGCAACTGAAGAGCCTTGCCCGGGAGATGAAGTCCGCTCCATGCGATTCGGAGCGGTTCGGCGGGAGCGCGAAGCGCTAATTCCTTCGCGGCCTCAATTGGAGCGCCCACCTCGGAAATGACCTCGCTGGGCACTCCATACCAGCGGAGAATTTCGGCCTGTATGCCGGAAGTGGCCGCGATCACGGCGCTCGCGCGCCTGAATGCTTTGCGCGGCGCGCGTAAAAATCTCTTGTGCCAGGAGTTGACGATGTTTCTTGCCGCATAATAGGCGGCACCTTGAACGCCCATGGCCGGAACCAGGCGCCAAGGCGTGTTTTCGAGTCCACCGATAGGCCCCCATACGAACGGAAGGTCGAGTTTCCACAGATAGCCCGGAAAACGGAACCCCACGTATGTAATCTGATGGAAGAGGTCGAAGCCTATTTTGCGATGAAGGCGAGAGCCCAGAAGGAATGCGCCGCGCAGCCATGACCGATAGGCCCAGTTCATCGCGGGCTTGACGATGGAGTTCTCGACCCGGATCCAAGCGGGGGTCGGCCGATAATGCCATGACTTCTCCTCGACGTAGACGAAGTGGAGATTGTCGTAGCAGTCCGGGCGGTTTCGCAACTCTGCTTCGATGTCACGTCGGTGGTGCTCAGCGGTAAGCACCCACACCTCGTAATTCCGTGCGATCGCGTTCACCCAGCCCCATCCCACGCCGTCCTCCGACCCGCGCAAGGGACTACACGCGTAAGCACAAGCCAGCACTTTCACCGGTTCAACTCTCTCGCTTCGCCGTTCGCGGGATGGGACGTGCCCCGAGCAACCGCCGAACTTCGGCAGTCATCCCCGCACAATTGCCCGACATGCGAGACAGCGCGCCGCGCTCGAGACGAGCGGCGGCGTGGCACATCGTGATGCCCATCCGAAGCATCAGGCCGAGCCAGCACTTTCGATATGAGAGACCGTGCTTGGTGACGACGTAGAGGCGGTTTCGGACCTCGGTCTTTCCGAAAGCATAGTTGCGCGCGTGCCGATTAACCGACGGGTGATGCGCGTAGCGGGCATTGGCGACAACGGCGAGCCGCCAGCGGCGCCGAATGGTGAAGCTGAAGTCGAGATCCTCCAGGTAACTGTAACCCGTGAAAAATTCGTCGAACCGACATGTCTTCAAGACATCGGCACGCCACGCAACTGCGCCGCTCGGCAGCCAATCGACGTAGGTGTTTTTCGACACGAAGCCGGTCATTGTCTGCCAACCGGAAGGCGTCACCCTTCCCGGTTCGCCGCTGTAAACGCCAAGCGCCCTTATGAGGCGCCAGCGCTTGAGCCGCGAGAACGCCTGGATGGGATGGTTGACCATGTTGAAGGCGGCACCGCCGACGTCGGCGGGAGCGGCGTCCCAGAAGGCGAGCATCTTATCCACGGCATTGGGTTCGAGAGTTGCATCGTCGTCAAGGAAGGCGATCAGATCGATATCGGCCGGGACAGCTTCGATTCCCGCGTTGCGCTGCCCCGAGGCGGAGGGCGGCTGGTGATGAAGGTATTGTAAAAGTAGCCGATGGTGGAACTGGTCAACGACTGGCTGTACCCGGATAACGCTGGAATCGACCACAACAACCAGATCCGGCAGATGCGATTGCGCTGCGAGGCTTTCCAGCATGCGGCACAAGTCGGCTGGGCGGTCCTTTGTCGCGACGACAAAACAGAGCTTTTTCACAGAGGCGCCTGTAATGTTCGCGCCGGGCTGTCAGCGGCCAATGCGACCCGAGCCGACAGGCTGGATTTGGCGAGGAATTTTTCGACGGCGGCGCGGAGGTCGCGCATGAAGCGCTCGGCGGAATACCCTTCCCCTTGCCGCCTCAGATGGTCCAAGAGGCTTGCCTGCAACTGCCGCCGGCTGAGGACCGCGCAGATCTTCTCTACTGCGTCATCGTCGCCATGGTAGAGCAAAGCGTCGTGGCCAAGAATCTCCGTGGGTCCGCCCTCGACCGGAGCAAACGTGATGCATCCCGCTTTGACCATCTCCGCGACGCCAATCCCGAAGCCCTCACCCTCCGCGCCGTGAATTCCGTAGCGACATCCGCCAAATAGTTCGGCTTTCTCGTCCGCTGTCATACTGCCCTCAAGAACTACCCAAGAAGAATTCTCGTGGGCAAGGGACGCTATCTGTTTGGCGTAAAGCGAACCGTCTAGACCGCCAGCTATCCGAAGACGAACTGCGTAGCCGCGCTGGCGGACCTTTGCGATAATCCTGACAATTCGGCCGATTCGCTTTTCAGGGGAAACCCTGCCGATGCAGACGAAATCGTCGCGCCGGCCCTCCCAAGGAATGTGGCTTATATTCGTCGCGACGGGCGGATAAAGAACCTCGGACGCGAGGCCGTACCTGATCCGTAGCCTTTCTGCTGTCCATCGTGAGTTTGCGAGAATCAGGTCCTCGCAAGAGAGGAAGTCCCGGTTCGACGGTGGGGAAATGCTCCGGACGAGCGCCAGGTAGGCGCGCCGCAGGATAGGTCGGCGGTGAAATATCCCTTTGAAGCCGCCGGGAGGGGGATGATATTTCGTTCGCAATTCCTCGTCCCACGAGAAGTCGGCGATGAACTGAATCGCAGGAACGCCGAAGTCGCTCGGGTTGTAAGCGCTGATCAACAAATCGTATTTACTCCATACCGCACGCGACGCACGATGGAACAGGGCACCGCGAATTGCGGCACCCCACTCGACTCTTGCAAGCGACCACGGCAACTTGAGCTCAACTATCTGGCATTCATCGGGATTGACCGAGGTGCCGCAAAAGGCGTTGAGCTTCGGAAGATCGATTCGCCCACTCGCGACGAGAGCGATTCGATAGTCGCGTTTGAGCGCTTCGAGTGTCCACAATGCGACCGCCTCGGACCCGCCAAATCCCATCCGCGGATGGAAGACGGCTACTGACAGCTGGCTTTCGCGCTCACGCATTTGAGTCGGTGGCTGAAGAAGCTATTGATTCACCGGCCAAGCAAAAGCCCTGGCAGGCCTTTTCTACCTCGCCCCTCTATCCGTTTTAGAGCCTGCGCGATTCGTTTGGGAGATATGCTGTATCCTACAACCCATACGCTGTAAACGAGCTTTCGCCGCAAGTTCCAGTACGGCTGTCGCCAGGTGGCAGAAACCGCCCTGCGCGTGAGTTCAAATAGTCTGTCATCCCACGGATGATTCGCGGGGCTTTCGCGAAGGGAGCTAATACGGCTCACCCAGTGCTGAGGGTACCTGCTGAGCCATTTTTCGAGGGATCCGATCTGATCGGGCGCTAGAGCGCGAAGAGACCTGTGGAGATTGAAGTCGCAGACGATCGCGCGTCTGATCTGCGCAACGTCCTCAGGTGCGCCCGCGATCATATTCTTTCCGTGAACTCGGTATCTCCCAAGCGGCCGACTCAGCGAAACCACTTCTCCGAACAGAGAGCTCGCGGCCGTCAAGAAACCATCTGCGCAAATTTGCCAATCACTCTCTGGAATTGGCATGATCCCTTGCAGAACCGCCTTAGAGAACGCGTTTCCGCTCGTGGGTGAATCCACGCCGAACGGTCCTAAGGTTGCGCTCGGCACCGGCGAACCCCCTACTTGTCTACCTACAGGGTTACCGAGGGCATCGATGACATCTAGCGGAAAATGGATTCGCACAACGCCGTCGTGCCAGGCAGATAGTAAGGTATCGGCAGCTTCCGGCGACAAAGCATCGTCTGCATCCAAAAACAGCACTAGGGCCCCGCTCGATTTTGCGAATCCTGCGTTTAAAGCGGAGGCTTGGCCGCCATTTTTCTTAAAAATGCGTCGGACTGTTGGTCCATAGCTTTCGAGAATCGCCCGAGAATTGTCAGTCGAGCCGTCGTCAACGACGATTACCTCGACTGCGTCTCGACGGGTTTGGCCTAGCGCGCTATCGATCGCCTGTGGAAGAAATCGCGCGTAGTTGTAGTTGTTGATTATGATACTGAGGACCGACATCGTGGCCCAAGTTCGCCCAACGGGCAAGCTTAATCTCGTGTGGTTGCGAGGGGTGCTATTTGATGTACAGCAATGAGCGTCTCATGTCGTATCAAAGACGCAGCCTTGGATGCGAAGTGTGCTCGAAACGGCACTTCGCGCGAAACTGCCAGTTTTGCCAGAGCCGCCAAATTATCGGCATCGAAAGTCTGCAGGTGTCGTGACGGTTCGAACACACGCCAGTTTGCTCGGAACCATAGATGCAACAAACTTGCGACGCGGGGCGCGATGATAACGGTCATCGAACGCGAGATTGCTCGTCATTCGGCCGCCCCTGCTGCGGGGACACTAGCGCTGTGCAAATAACCTCGGACGACCGCCTTCTCGTTGCTGTCGAGCAAAACCGTCCAGCTGAGCAGCGCGAATGAGCCTACCGCCCCGGCCAGGAAGAGACCTTTAGCAGCGAGGTCCATAGGGAGCGCCCCGAGGCCAAGGACAACAAGCGCGAGCGCGGCCATTTTTGCCAGTCTGTTTATAGCGGGGGCTGCTAGCGGCAGAAGGCCGTGTGCGATGATCAACAGGAAGACTATTTCCACGGTCACTCGGGCCGTCCAAGCGATTGCGGCTCCAACGATCCCGTAACGCGGAAGCATCCACCAGAGCAACGCGAGGTAGAACGGAACCTCGGCAACATGAAGCTTCGCAGTAAGATCAGGACGATGCGCGGCCTGAACGAGGCCGTAGGGCGCGGAGGCGAGGCAATTGACGAACGTCCCGACCGCGAGCCATCGGAGCACGCCCGCGCTATGAGCCGCGAACGGGTGACCAAGCCATACGGCTAGGCCTTCAGGCGCAAGTGCGACAAGGAGTAGCACCGGCACAAACAGGGCGAGCAGCGTATAGCGCGTGGCGCGTTCAAAAATTAACGTTGCGCGCGCCGGATTCCGGGCGAATGAACCTGAGAAGGCGGCAAAGATGACCCCTTCCATCGCTCCAGAGACTACGCCGAGTTTGCCTGCGACCTGGAAGGGTACGGCGTAATACGCAATCGCTGCCATCGAGAGCATCGCGCCGATCAGGAAACGGTCAAAATAGGCCATAATTGGGCCAATCACTGTCGATACGGTGATCCAGCTGCCGAAACTCACCATTGGGCGGACCGCGGCGCTACGAGGGTGAATTTCGCGCCGGAGCGCTGGAACGGCCCGGAAACACAGCCACAACGTCGCAAACCATCCGGCGAGACGGACCGCCACTACCATTGCGACGAGCCAGCCGAGGCTGTGTGAGAACGGCAACACGAGGAGCGGGCCGACATAGGAGAAGATGCCGCTGGGCACGCGGACCGCGTTTATGAGGTCGAATCGCTGTAAGGCGGAGAGTGTGCCACCCAAGCTGCCGCCACTGATGACAAAAGGCATCGAGAGCGCGAGGAGGTAGAACGCGTGCAAGCTTTCGGGCCGCAGCCTGGAGGGAATTTTGAGGACGTCGTACACCAGCCAGGGAGCAAGTGCTGCCACCAGGACACTGCCCGCGGCACCGAACGCCAGCATCAGGAACAGCGAGGTCCAGAACAGGTCGGGAATCTTTTCCTGTTCGCTCGACGCCACGGCCTCGGCGATGAACTTAGTCGCGGCACGGCCAAGACCTAAGTCGAACAGTCCGAAGTAGCCGACCACCATCATGGACAGAGTGAGGACACCATAACGATCCACCCCAAGTGCGCGAATAACGATCGGCAACGCGACGAGCGCAACCAGAAAGGGCGCGACCTCGCCCGCGAGGTTGATCATCGTGTTGCGGGCCAGCAGCCGCCCGCCTGTCAGATTTGAGGCGTCGTTCAGGGATCAATCCACATCGCTCGCGAATTGTCCACACGCCCGGAGACGTCGAGAAGGACAAAGCTTAAGCCGTTTCGGAGGAACAATTCCACGAGGTCAAGCGCGAGCTCAGATGCTGACTGGGCTGACAAACGGGGCGTTCTTCTCTGAGGGAAGGAAACAATCTGCAGTGAAACACCGCGCTCGCCAAAATTGCGCAACGGCTACGACCTATCGTGGCAATTTGTTGGCGCTGCCCGCCCCGCGCGCCGGCGCAACATTCTCCGCGGCATCCGAACGCCCGGCAGCCACTTTCTTCTGGAAGGCTGCGTAGCTCTCGCGCACCTCGACGTCGTTCGGAGCAAGCGCGCGCGCGCGGAGATAGTCGCGGTCGGCGGCGACGTATTGGTAGGCGCCGTCCTCCGCGCCTGCCAGCCCAACCCACGCGCGGGGGTTCGTCGGATCGACTTCCGTGGCGCGCCGAAAGGTCTGAGCTGCTCGCTCATAGTCGCGGTCGCCCAAGTAGAAAGAACCCAAGCGGAGGAGGTTGTCGTAGGTCGGCTCGTACTCGACCATCTTCACCAAGGCCGCGCGCGCCTTGTCGGGTTGGTCCGAGGTCTGCGCAACCTGCGCGAACGCTGCAAACAGAGGAACCGGGTCGACGCCGGCATCCAGCCCTTCCTTTAGGGCGATCTCGGCGTCAGGGACGTTCTTCTGTGCGACAAACACCTCGGTCAACAGAGCGGTGTATGGCTCCGGATCTTCCGGGCGTAGGGCGCGGGCCCCCTCAAAGCAGCGGCGCGCCCGGTCAAGTTGGTCCGCGCTCGCATAGGTCTGCCCCGCTATCACCAGAAGTTGCACACGACTACGGGGATCCTGCTCGGAGGCCGCACCACGCTCGTAGACCTGCGCGGCATCCAGACTGCGCTCGGTATCGGTGTAGAATGTGCCGAGGCTCCTGATAGCATCGGGGTATCCGCGCGCCACCGCTTCGACCAGACCCTGTTCGATCGCATGGCGATCGGGTTCTGCCAGGTAAGGCACTATCCGAGGGCTGAGGTAGATGTGGTTATTAGAGCTGGGCGCCCACATCACTGAGATCGTAATCTGATTTAGCGCCTCGGCGATGCGCCCATCGTCGGCCAGGCCGTGAGCGTAGAGGTCGCGCGCGAACGGATTGCGCGGATCGATCCATACCGCCCGCGCAGCCTCCGCGAGCCCTGCCGGCGAGTTCCCGTACCACGACGCCAGAGCGAGGTGCAGACCGGCGTTGGCCGGATGCAGCAACACCATTGTGCGCGCAGCATCAAATGTTTTGGGCGGCGCATAGTAGGGGTAAATCACGCTTCCTTGGACGGTGGAGGCAATCGCCAGAATCCCCGCCGCCGCAGCTGCGTACGGACCGGCACCTCGAACAAACCCACGGGCGCGGCTCGAGGACTCAGTTTCTTGCGCGCCGGCGACCGCGATCCTCACCATCAAGGCCGCGTAGATCGCGAACAGAAACCCGATAGCCGGGGTGGTGAGGCTGAAATCAAACAGCTCGTGGAATGCTTCGACCGACACTCCGGCCACTAAAGCGGCTATCGTCAGTTGCGCGCTCGGGGACACGCGGTCCCATCGCTTCCATATGACCCGCGCGGTTCGCCATCCGATCATTGCGAATGCCGCAACGCCCAGGATTCCAAGTTCCGCCGCAATTTCTACATAGTCGTTGTGGGCGTTACGAAAAACCTGGTCAGGCCAAGGACCTGTCCGATAGTGAGGGAACACTTCGGGCCACGATCCGAAGCCGACCCCCAACAACGCATAGTCCCGGAACATTCGAAGCGTGTCGTGCCAGATATGAACGCGGTACCAAAAGCCGAGCCCGCCGGCGACGCTCTGGCCGATCCGCGTGTCGACCTCCCCCCTACCCGCGGAACCTATCAGAGCGATCGACATCGCTGCGACTGCAAGCGCCGCAAGTCCCAGCCACGGCATCCAGGCGCGCGCACCATCGGCGCGCGCGCGGAACACGGTGGGTGTTCTTATTCGACTTGCCAGAACAGCAAACAGTACGCAGGACACCACCGTGCCAGCCCAGATTGCACGCGATTCACTCAGAAGTATCGCGCACATCACAACGACCAGCGCCGCGCTGCACAGTATCGGCACCGTCTCATCGCGGTCCCGCCCGCCGTTGCCTGCTAACGCGCCCCAGGCCCGCGAGATGAACAGCGGAACGGTCATCGCGAGATAGACAGCAAAGTGGTCGGGATCGATGAAAGGGCCCATCATGCGCGGCCGGTTCAGGTTTGGCGCGCCCCAATCGAGCGGGACAAAGAACCACAGCACCTTACCGTTCCAGGTGACCTGCTGCGCCAGTCCGATAGTCGCCACGGCAAATCCACTGATCAGGATCACCGCTACGAGCAAACGGGTAAGCGGGTCCTCGTCGCGCTGGGTCGCCGCGGACGCGACCGGATAGAGCGCCACAATCAAAAAAAGCCCGAACGCTGCTAGGAGTTGCAGCGCGCTTGCAATCCCGAGCGGGGGCGCCAGCGACAACGACCGCCAAGCAGTTCCATACCAGCCCGGGTCCGCCGGGGAGCGACCTACCACGGGCGGCGAAGCCGTGTCACGGCTCCCGCGCTTCGAGGTGAATGGAACCGGCGCGCCGTTCTTCGCCTCGATTTCCGTCGGCAGTGCCACTAGCTGGGTCTTGTAGGTCGCCGACTGTGCCGGCTCTGCTTTCGGCCGGTGATAGTCAAGCGCTTTCGGCCACCCATCCAGCGCGTGCTGATAAAGGTCGTATGCTCGCGGCGACAGGACGTGCAAAACCGACGGCGGCATGGGTAGCAGCTGGAAACCGATAAGCAGCGCCAGTACGGCAGCGGGTGCCGCGATGCTCAGCACCGACGCCGCTCCCTTGATCGCCGGTTGCGGCGCTCGCATCCGCAGGAGCGTCGCGGCCAGCATAGCGAAGACCACGGTCTCAGCCGTGTGATACGCCCATGGATGAACCGTCCCGAAGCATGGGGGGGTAACAAGGATCAGAAGGACCAGCCCCCCGACCACTGCACGGTCGGTCAAATCAATCAGCTGGGTGCGCACGCAGTCGCAAACCTACCGGCATCGCTAGAGGATCGTGGTCGACGAAGAAACGACGAGCACGCCTAGGTTCCGTCGCTCACGCGCTTGGGACTGTCGGCCGCTGGAGAACTGTCCTCGAACGATGTTTCCGCGGCCTCTACGTTTTCGAAGTTATCGAAACCCTGGTAGTAGGCTTGGTAGGCCTTCGAGTAATAGTGCGGGTAATCCGCCTTGTGCAGCCGCACCTTGTTGAGTACGACGCCTAGAATCTTGGCATGCGCGTACTCCAGACGGCCCAACGCCGCGGCGACCTGATGGCGGGGTGTGTGTCCCCCGGCCACAACCAGCACCACCCCGTCAACCGCATGAGCAAGATCGAGCGGGTCGCTCACCAACATCACCGGCGAAGAATCGATGATGATGTAATCATACGTTTCAGAAAGTTCCCCCAGGAAATCCTTCATCCGCGCTGAACCGAGCAGCTCACTTGGGTTCGGAGGAATCTTCCCGCAACTCAGAAAAAAGAGATTTTCCACCGGGGTCGGATTCACCAGCTCCTTTCCGCCCGCCCCGGTGAGCGCCTCACTGAGACCCGCCCCGTTTTTCAAACCAAGTAAACGATGGCATCGCGGGCGCCGCATGTCAGCGTCGATTATCAAGACTCGTGAGCCGATCTTCGCGAACACCGAGGCGGTGTTGACGGTAACCGTGGTCTTTCCTTCGCCGGGAACGGCACTGGTGAACATGGTCACCTTCGGCGGCGCCCCCGCCCGCGACAAGCGCAGCGAGGTGCGAAGATGCCGAAAGGACTCGCCCAGTATTGAGTATTTGCCGTAGGTCGCGACTAGGTCACGTCCATGCGCGTCATTGGCGGGCAGCTCGGCTACCGCAGGCTTTGTCAGGTATCCCGCGCCGTAGCGCGCGCCGAGCGAGATGGCGTTGGTGAAGTCAGGTATCATCGCCAGACCGGGAAGCTTCAGATATTCTTCCATTTCCTCGGCGGTCTTAAGGGTGTTGTCGAGCCGTTCGATGAGTAGCGCCGCACAAATCCCCAGCAGTAATCCTAGCGCGCCCGCGGCTACCAGGTCGCGCTTGGTGCGCGGGCTAGATGGGGCGAGCGGCGGTTGCGCCGCGTCTACGATCGAAGTGTTGGACGCGTGTGCGTCGACGGTCAGGTTCTTCATCCGCTTGAGCACGGCGTTGTAAAGCTCGCGGTTAGTGTCGGCCTCGCGTGCAAGCATCACGTATTTGATCGCGGCGTCGTTGAGCCCCAGCGCAAAGCTCTTCTCCTTGTCGAGCTCGGCGGCGATCGCTTGTTCGCTCTCGAGCGCGGCCTGATATTGCTCGTTTACGCTCGCGACCGCGGTCTTGAGCTCGCTATCCATAACCCCGCGCGTCCCGTCGATCTTTTCGCGGAGCTCTCGCATTTCGGGATAGTCATCGGTGTACTCGCCGCGCATACTGGCGTAGCGCGATTCGAGCTGGTCAAGGTCACTTTTCAAGCCCTGGATAACCTTATTGTCCATCACCTGGGGCAAGGCATCGGTGCGGCCAGCCTTCACGAGCTGGAGCTGGGTGCCCAAGGTGATGGTCTTGAGGTGCGCATCCTGAAGGTCACGGTTGAGTTTGTTGAGCTGTTCGACCACCACGTCCTGGTTGCCGTTGAGTGAGATCAGCCCCGGGACGATACCCTTGTCGCGCCGGTAGTTGTTGAGCGCCACTTCCGATTGTTCGACGCGCTGCTTGAGTTCGTCGAGCTTGCCGGCCAAGAATCGCTGAGCCTCGTCGCTCGCCTGAGCGCTAAGCTCGATTCCCTGCTCAATAAATGCCCGCGCATGAGCATTAGCCATTCGCGCCGACAACTTGGGATCCGAGGTGGTGAACTCGACCTGCACCAATTGTGTGTTTTCGATGGGCTTGACCCGCAGCGCGTCCAAATACCATTGGACCACCGAACGGGGAACGCTCTCGGACAGTGGATCGTCCAATGTCGGAGCGGCGTGCTTCTCCGCAAGGCTGGGAAACCAACCGGCAAGCGCGGACCGCAAGACGCCCCACCCCGGCAACCACGACCCGGAAGCGGGTGACGACCCGGCCCCTAGCTTCATTAGCCCTTGGTCGAGAATCACCCGGGTTGCGAGGCTGCTTGACTTGAGCAGCTCGTGCTGCGTGTCATCATACGGTTCCCGAGACGAGTCCTGCGTCGAGGAAAGGTTTTCGTCCTCGATTACCCGCGACGGGGCGTATCGTATGAGCAACGTGGTGCTGGCCGTGTAGCTAGGCTCTGTCATCAAATCGTGCATCAGCGTGAGACCCACACATACCGCCGCGATCACAAGCGCCACGCGTAGGTGCTTGTGCACGATGCGACGGTATTCGTGAAACTCAACCCAAGCCATGTGACCTGGATTGCGCGGCGGGCGGCGCATCAAGCGCGCTTGCACGACCTGCGTAGGCTCGTCACCCGGTTCCGACATTGTAGATTCTGGCATCAGAATGCACTCATCATCGCCGCGGCCGGGCCCATCGTAGCTAACCCCTGCGCCGCGAGGTACAGGGCGTATCCGGGAATTTTCACCGCCGAATATCCAACGTCCACAACGTCGTTCGCCTGCAGGGCGACGTCGGGTGCCTCGCCCTGCTGAACCGCTGCCAGATTTACCTGGATTACTTTGGTCTGCTCACCCGGTTCGTGCCGCATGATCTTCACCGTGGTCGGATCCGCCGCGAACAACATACCTCCGGCCGCGGAAACAGCACTCAAGGCTGTCAAGCCGTGAGTCACTGGAAGCACCATAGGTTTATAGACCCAGCCAACGACCGAAGTTTGGCCTGCGGGAGGCACATACAGAGTATCGCCAGGCCGTACCTGGAGATTGACATATCTCCGGTAGGGCGAGTCGCCATCCAAAGCGATCACGTATGCGGAGCCGGCATCGAATTCGTTCTGGGAGGGTGGCCGAACCCACGGGGTATAGTCGCCTTTCACTGCGGTATTGGTGACGGCACCCGAAGATTGCGGCGTGGAATTGTTGACAGCGCCGAGCGCAGCGGTCGGGGCCTCGGGCGTTTTGGGCATCGTCGCGCCGTTGGCGGCCTGCTGCGCGAGCATCGAGTCATCGTTTGAGCCTGCCCGCGCGGGGTTGAGCAGCACCTCACGCGCGGCGTTGTCGCTGAGCCCTCCGGCTCGTTCGATCAGATCACGAACGGTGTCACTGGGCCCGTTGAGTACATAAAGCCCCGGGGCGTGCACAGCGCCCATCACCCCCACCACCCTGCTCGAATAGCTCTTCACTAGCAGATTGATTTCCGGATGGTATACATACTTGTGGAGCGCGTTGGCCAGCTGGTTGATGATCTCCGGTTCCGTTAGTCCCGCAACGTGGAACGACCCCACCAGCGGAAGCGTAATGTCGCCCTTTCCGTCGACACGAACGTTACGGTCTTTGAGTTCCCTTACGTTCGGCACCGAAATTTCTAGCATGTCGCCGGGTCCGATCGTTAAGTCCTTTTGTTCGCTCGCGCGTTGCTGCCAGAGTTTGTCAAGCGCGGTATCCGATTGTTCGGGGGTAAGCTGAGCTGCTGAAGGTGAGACTTGGCTACCTGGCGCCGGTGGCGCCTGCGACGCGCACCCAGCGAGCGCCGCGGCCAGCACAGCAAGAAGCGTCACCCGAAAGCTAGGGACGCCGCCGGGGTTAGGTGCTCTTGCACTCCGAGTCAGACTTAGCGGACCCATTGTTGCTGACCGTGTTTTCTGAGCGCTGAACGTGGATCGAACCTCTTTGTAAATCACACTGATCCTGCCCGACTCAATCAAGTCTTCTGAGCCCTGTTGCGAATGGGTTAGGATACTAACCTCAACCAAAGAAATTGTAGGGCTGCTTCGACACGAAATCCGAAACCGTGCCATTTGTCCATCGCTTATCGAGCGAAGCTCATGTCACGGCCGCCCCGCCGATCGATGGAACCACCCTGCCCAGAAACGAAGACTAACGACATTCGCGGAGCCTCGCTCACCGGAAAACTCCCCGCTACGATAAGATCCCTCAGTGCGACTCCCCACTATGACCGTGCTGTAACCGAACCCCATGTGGCACCGCCAACCGCCGCGCTCGGGGACGTGCAGGTTCCGTCTATCGCGCCCGGGCGACCGGTCGCGAGAGCGCTGGCGCTTTGCGAGACCATCCAATAAACGCAAAGACCTTCCGGCGGCACGCCGGTCTCGACCGTCTGGCCCTGGTACTTGGTCCCAGGCAAGTTCAGGGAGATGCTGTATTCCCCGGTCGCAATCCCCCCGATCGAGTAGCGTCCATTGGTGTCGGCATCCGCCTTGCCAACGACATTGCCCGTTTGGTCTTTAACGCTGACATGCGCGGAGGTCACTGGACGGTTCTGAGTGTCGGTGACCGATCCTGCGATTTCCGCCGACCGGGTCTGCACCGCGAGCATTAGCAACCCCAGCGCAAAAAGGCCCGTCAAAAGAGGCCTATTTATCATCCTCTCTTTCGTTCACTATCCTGTTCAGGATTGTGTCGGATTGCTGAAATCTTGTGCGCAATGGTGCGCGAGTTCATCGGAGGCTGATCGTGCCATTCCAGTTCCACCTGACCGGCAGACAAAACGAGAAACGAACGCAACCTATCTAATGAAAAGGGCTACCCGCCGAGCCGCTGCTCCCGCTAAAACAGCCCGGACCTGCACAAGCACCCAATCCAGAACTTGTAGCGACCGCCAGCGACTGCCCCGATCGAAGCCCGCCTCCAAGCGGTTATGCCAAACACAATGCGTCCGCCATCCCTTCCGTCTTGAAACGGCGGCTATTCTTTTAGATCGCCTGTGACGCCGAATCCCCGAACCAATCAAGCCACAATCCGCCTCAACCGATCGAACCGTCTTAAGTCCTACCGACTAGAGTCCTTTATCGATGGAGCAAAACAACAGTCAAGCAAGCAAACAACGGTCAACAATGGCATTTTGGTGAGTTTGCCTACAAAAAGTTAAGCGGCATGAATGCTCCGCACCGGCCTCATGACAGGTCAACTTCGCCGTAGATCGTAAACGAGAACATTTTTAAGGTCGGAATGGACCGCGATTGAGAGGAGAGGGTACGTCGCCGGGCCGGCGGCTGTCAACGCTCGTGTTCCGTTTCGGTACTGGCGTATTTGAGAACCTGCAGGCGGAAATTGAGAAGCTCAACCAGGTAAGTTGAAAACCAAACTCCGCGTGATCATATTTCTAGTCGATCGCATATATCGCATATATTGATCGAATATGCGATGCCAACATCTCAGCCATCGGTAGTCAATCGAAACGGACTTGAGCATTAACACGGCTCCAAGGTATCCATTGTTCTCCCGGGTCGCGCCCACTGCGTTGGGGAGAATACGTCATGGCGTTTGCTGACACTATAGATGACGATGTCGGCAAGAAGCTGTGAGCGATCAATACCGACCCTCACTTTCAGCAAAATCATTGTCAATGGCTGAAGGATTTCGGACACCAAAAGGTTCACGATCAGATTGAGTCCCTCGTCACTATTATGAAACTCTGCGACCATATGGAAGATTTTCGCCGTAAGTCTGCGCGCGTGTTGAGGAAGAGCGCGATAGCCGAGCAAATGAGCCTCAATTGGGTTCAGCGATGAAGACCCGCCACGTCGCCGAGCCTGGCCCGATTATGACCCCTAATGAAGTAGCCCAGTACCTGCGCATCCATTACACGACGCTTTATAGGCTGATTAGACGGGGCGAAATACCAGCTTTCAAGGTCGGCAGCGACTACCGTTTCAGGCGAGATGCAATCGAGAAATGGGTCGCCGAAAAGCAGCGGACGCAGGAGCGTTCAAAAGTAGTATCCGCAAGCTGAGCGTGGTTCCTTTTGCAACTCTGCATACGGGTTGATTTGTGCCTGAAAATGAGAAGCCAGCGCAACGCCAGTCCGTTGCCGACCGAGAGGGGAGCAAAAGACACAACTCAGCCTGCCAAATCTCGAATTACCAAATTGCCGCGCGAGCGTCTATCGAGTTTCAGAACTTAGGATACTTGCGTTTTGCACTTGGGACATTCAGTTGCGATTTTAGGAAGGTGCCTTAGGGTCTGCATCCGGGAGAACGGCGCACAATCGCGACCGATTTCAGGAGCCAACTAGATCAATTGCGCCCTCGCCATGTCACCTTCAACTGGAAAGGTACTATTTCGAGGGGCTCGACGTACCGCCACTGCCGTTAAACCCTCCCGCTCCAGCCGCTATACCCGCACCGAGGCCGGCCGCCAAGCCTAATCCCAGCGCCGTCGGACCGAGGGCGCCCGATCCTCCCGAGCTCTCAAAAAAGAATCCGCCGCAAGGGACGGTGGTTTGTTTACCGGCGTGAACGTCCACGCAATCGGGGGGAGTGGCAGTATTGCACACCTGCACAGTGCCGTCCTGGACATCGACCTCAGTGAACTGAAAGCAATCCGGATATTTCGACTGCGGGGCTTGGCTGGAAATCACATTGAAACCGGTTCCGCGAACCGCTCCGATGGCGTTGGGTGTATGCACTTCAAATGTGGTCGAACTTCCGCTTCCGCGCATCGCGCCCACAATCAAGGAGTGCAAATCGCCGTTCACCAGTCCCACCTTGCTCGGCGCACCGACTCCGTTAACCAGCACGCTCTCATCTATAGTCAGCGTTGACGACGCGCCCAATTGTAGAGAACTGTTATCGACCAGGCCGATCGTCAGCGACGCGTTAGGGTCCGTCACAATCTTATCGTGCAGCATGACCGGCATGTTCTGTGCTGCGGCGACCGTCGCACCGCCTCGTTGGATGTTCGCGGTTCCCTGGATTTGCGTGATCGTGCCGACGTCGTTTTGCGCATGCGCAGCCGGAGCCGCCGTCACAATTGTCAGCATCGCCAGACCGAAGAGCACTGCAATTCGCAAGGAGCTCATATTGCTCTACCTCTACTTCTACCCATTGTCCCTTTCCTTCTCCCCTGCGAATTCGCGCAGCACTATGACATAGCGCCAATATTGACGAAAACCTGGCGCTTCTGGCGTGATTAAGGACATAGCTCAAATGATCAGCACTGTGTAGTGCCGTCACCACGAAACGGACTCAATTTTTAAGGGCATCGGTCAAGGTTCCCGCGAGCTCTGCGAGTTGGGTCTGAGTTTAGTCCAAGCCTGCTGCTCAGCCGTTTGGCGTCCGCCGAAATCTGCCGAAAGATCCGATTCCGATCTCGGCATTAAACCGCGTATATAACTGACAATACAACGTTGACGCAATCGTGTTTGTGGCTCGCATCGCTAAACGGCCATGAAAGCGATGCGAGTCGTCGGCGACCTTATGGAAGCCGCGATTCACCTCGGACTATGGCGACAGACTGCGCCGTTCTCAGGAAAATCTGAAGCGTCGTCGCGCCAGTTGAGAACCAGAGGAGCAAGTAAGAATGTTCCCCGCTAGTCAACTTTCAGAGCGGATCTCTCCGCGCACCTTACTTGGCCCCGGAAATCGATCCATCGTGGAGGGCCGGCAACCAACCACTAAGCCAAACGGATCAAGCGGCCTACATACGGACGGCTAGTCCCTCGCGCGCAGCGATCGCAGCACCGAAATCAAGCGCGCGGTTTCTAGGTGTGCCTTTTGACGGGGCGGCTGTTAAGTCCGGAATCGGATCTATCTTTTTCCGACCCCGGTACCCTACGATCAGCGAGATATTGCTCCAAATCGTCTGACCGGAAGCGTTTCGCTCGCCCAATTTTATAGTGGGGAAGGTCGCCACGCGCCACCATCCGATATATGGTCATTTCGGTCAGCTGCAGGAGATCAGCCAACTGCTGGACGGTGTAAAATTCCTTTGGGCCCTCAACCGAAGTGTCCATTCGTTTTTTCAATCTCCACCTCTTCCAGGTTCGACGACGTCTATCGGGACTGCACTCGCTCCCCTCGAATGACTCTCCCGCGCGAGCTAGCTTCAGTTTTCTGCAAACCGCTCCGAAGTTGCCTCACGGCTACATCCGTCTTCCAATGATGAAGAAAGCAGAGTGCAGGGAAAAAGAAAAGCTTTTCTTGGTTGTGGTAGGCTGGTCCATCAACAAGTATTAAATTGATTCTTTATGTTTACTCGAATTGTTAAGCCTTGACAATACGTGTGACTTTCTGCGGTGCGGTCTCAATTTGGGGCTGAGTGTCTGAATTTCAATGTCAGAGCGTCTTGGTTTGCGGCGGCTCTGCCGATCTAGAGCCCAGGTGGGTTCATGCGGCGAAAGGCAGAAGCGAGATCGCGTGTGGCCGATAGCCTCGGCGTACGTCGATGTATGTCACGCGACAATCGCGACGATGCCGGTGACTAGGCGGTCGCATTTCGCCGCTCATTGTCGCACAAAGGGAACTTCTACGCCGCCGTCCGCTGAGCGATGTCGATGAGTCTCCACGGGGACTGTAGCTCGTCGCTCAGAACAGAGGGCCCGTACAATTCGCGTCAGCCTCGAGAGCGAGCGGGCCTCGCTACCGCTGCTTCGACTTTCGAATCGCGGCTAACATGAAAAGGAAATCGCGCGAGTTCCGTGCCTCGCCCATCAAGGCCACCTTCGAGAGGACCGTCAGTTCCGCGCCGGTGATCCCGTAACGGCGGTGCAGGCTCTCGTTTCTAACGAACAGCTCCCAAGCGCTTTGATGTCTCGCCTCAGGTCGATGTTCCGTCAATCCACTGGCGTGAGGGTGACCTCGGAAAGCTCGCTGACATGCTTCAGTTCCTTCCTTTGCAGGGGAGTGCTGATCGAGCTTCAGAAGGCGAAGGATGGGACTGACCTTTAGCTGCGATGCGGAAGCTGCGACCCGAATTTGTTCACGAATTTCGGGCTGACTGGCGAGAACCGGGTGGCTCTTTCGTGGATCAAAAAAGAGCGGCTCGTCAGGAGCCGGTTTACGTCCAAATTTAACCTCAAATGCGCGAAAACGATGGCGAATGACTTCCAGCAGTGCACATTTCGGACACGGCCTGGACCAACTGCAGGTAGCTGCGTTAAGTGATGAAGTTGATGGAAGCATTTTAATGCGCTTGTACTCCTTTCTTAACTTTTCGTTATTTTTCTGAGGATTTGAATCACCTGAGCTGTTTAGCATTCGTTTGATGTCTAACGCAAGTGGTTAAAAATGGCGGTAGCGCCGGATAACTCGCAAGAAAATCCCAGTGGTCAATCAAGACGAAGTTTGCAAAGTACTGCAGGTTGGTGAATCTCTCTGGATCACCAAGCCGCGGGGACCGTGATCGATCGATGGGAGCGGGTGCTCGAAGACCAGGGACAAGTGGTGCCTTCGGTTTTAGCGAATTGTTACCGTCACATCGAAGAGACGCGCGTACATCGATTTGTCGTCTCGAACAGAGATTCCGATCGCTCCTTCAGGTACCTCCCGCTGAACGAACTGATACACGACGCTCACGACCGAGTGGCGTTTGTCCGCCCCAGACGGGTTCGGGAGAATAATCTCTTCCCCAACACGGGGGACGCTGCCGGCTTCATAAAAAGGCACATGCCACTTGTGCCCACGACCATCGTCAAACGTAACGCAGTTATGTGGAACAGTCGTAGATGTTTTTTTTGGCACTGGAACCCCTTCACTGATTCAGCAGGAATCTGCACAGCCTTGCCAGTTTCGTCCGCTTTCATGTTGGCGCGCCGCACCGGGATCGAACCGGCGTCTCCCGAAGGCGAACTCCGAGCGCTTTGCCAGAGCTAAGCTAACGGCGCGTTGAGGGTAGCGACGAGTTTTTGGTAAGGCACAACCGCTATGACCTTGGTGCGGCCGGCGCCTACTCCGGCGGACGCGATTGACGGTCAGGCACTGCATCCGGCTCGCTTCCTTAAGTCTCAATCTGACCAAGGTGCTCTGAGACCAACTCCGACGAGCGCCTTCGTATATTCTCGGCGCCCACACTGAGTGCGTCGCACACGTGAGAATGACAGAAGGCTTGTGATGCCGTTGGAGAAGACCCAAGACGACGCCTCATTGAAAGATTTTTTATCTGCGCTTTGCTGCGATTTGGCGAGACTCGATAATCCCGCGGGACATTAATGGCGTCGGCCCGGCAGACCGAGCATTGGACGTTGCTCGCTCGAAACGGTCTGTGCGCCAACCAATTCGAAGAACTGGCTCTGCAGAATCGCATCAGGTGGCGGACTCAGCAGACCACTTCAAAAGCCACTTGCCTAGAATCATTCTCATAGCCTATTTGGCTTCGTCATTTTCCGGCCTATTGCGGTTTACACGCCTTCACAGTACGTGCTCCGCCTCCGCCCCCAGTTGCTGAACGTGACACCGTTGGACAAGAAATGAATCGTTCAAAATTAAATTAACTACTGTAAAACTATTAATCATTTAGAATCACTTCATAACTTATAATAACATATCGTAGATTGCTAGATAATGCAAAGGTCATATCGGTTAGTAATAGTTGTCATCTTGTAGCGGAATTCAGCTCTCGGTAGTATTCCAAATCACTCAGTCGAAACCTGCTGAACCGGCCATCTGGTCGCCACGACATTCGCGGGAAGTAGGCCCTTCCCCTCCATATGCAGTGGACCGGATTGGTCGAGTTGGGCGCGTCGGAGCACCAGCCGAAGAGCGCGCGCTGCATATCTCGAAAAAAAGCCCTCGGATCACAACTCCGAGGGCTTGAAGCAACCGCCTTTCGGCATCACCTCTCTGGCCGGATTCTCGGGGGAGAGCAACCGCCAGAATCAGCAATCCTAGCAGCGCGCCATCTTAAGTCAAGCCCTGTGGTGTCCAGCTAATTCAGCGGCTTCTGTAGCTGTATACATGCGAAAACGCGGTTTATCTGACGCTATATTTCTTCACAATTTCGGTGCAGACGTCGATATCATAGGGGATGGTTGCGCAGGGACACAGGTCCACGAGCCTCTTGTCCGTAGCAAAAACTCCAAAAGAGTCGTTTGAGATTCACCTTCGCTACGAACGGCTCGCCGCCTGATTCGTCCCTGATTCCTGCTGACCAACGGTTGCGCGCGGGCCGGTACCTCTTCGTTTGAAAACTCTGTATCGCAGGTTGTCGATCTCGATCAGGTCCGCCTCTTGTGGTTCAGATCGTATCTCTCTCTCATTTTAGCGCATCCATTACCGATTCTCTCAGCCGCTCAAATTCAAGTTCGGAGGAAATTTTTGGTAGGGACAGCCGATCCAGACTGAGCGCGATACGATAGTTGCGGTCGAAGCCTATCTTCACAGGAACCAGGTAAGGTTGGCTGACGCCTTCCCGCCCGACCAATGCCTTGAAACTGTGAATCTTCTGGAAGAATTCGCTGACAAACTGCAAGCGCTTAGGCGACCTCCGAGACAATAGCTCCGCAAGGAAGCGCGAGATTTGTTGATCCCATGGATGTAGATTAGTCCATGCCCCTCGCAAGGGCTTTCATCGCGCTGTCCAGCTCTGAAAATTTCCCGGCGCCGTGCAATCTCATCCGCCGTGTTTTCATAGGAGTGCGAGCTAGCTGGGTTTGGCTACGTTTCAACCCGGCGCCCCGTCGTTCCCCGGCGCGCCAAATCGGACCGGTTGCGGGTGGTAGGGGGCGCAGTCTTCGGGAATCGTAGTGAGGGTCCCGCAATTCTTCATCCAGTTGGTTGTCGGTTGGGTTTCCCGGACGGCCTCTAGGAAAATTGCTGCACTCGCTCTAGCTCCCGGCCTCTTTTCAGCCCGATTTCGATCTCGCGCCGCCGACCGTTTGCCATAAGCCCGCAAACTTCGTAGTCCTCGGATCGTTCATGGTGTCATCGCGCTAGCTGGTTCGCTTAACGCCCGTTTTTCTGGCCCGCTGGTGCACCCATCAGCCGCTTAACCATCCAATCGCATTCCCCATCGGGTACTTTAATATTTTGCTTCATATTGTGAATCGCAGGAGTCTTTGATCCGCTCTGGCCCTCCCTTACGCAGCGAAGGACAAAGAGCGTCGCTCCGATACGAATCGCTCTACAATCTCCGAGCTTGCAACGAGTATTCGCTTGCCAGTATTTTGGTTGCGCGCTCATCTCTAGTTCCGCCGATTCCTGAATCAAAGTGTTCCCGCGCTTCCGCTCCTTGGCACGCCGCATCACTTGATTCCCGACTATCCGAAGACCGGTGCTAACACGCTGATGCCGATGTTTGGTGGGCAGGTTTTTGGTAGGAACCTGCCCCTAAACCCATCGGGTTGCCTAACGGTTGCGATTGGCAATGCGCAGAGCTTCTCCATCGTCAATCGTCCGCAATGGCCGAAGATGCTTCAAACCTAGCGCGAGCGGTAGCGTTCAAGCGCGAGCAAGACTCCACCAATCAGAAGCGCCAAGCCGCTGGCCCCAGTTCCCGGATCAAGTTCTGGAGCGCACCAAAACCGACTCCGATCTCCCCACTCCGCCCATGCGACTCCTCCAAAGGCAATCGCGAAGAGGACCGCAGCGGTAACCGTCCAGACCCAGCTTGGAAGCTTTGCGCGATCGTTCATAACACGTCATACCTCCGTAAAGAGTTTAAATACAACAAGAGCATAGAATTGTCAACTCAAAGAGATTAAAATATTGAAAAATAAATCAAACATTAGATGGCGCGGCGTGCCGCGCCACCCGGGTGGGGAGTCCTCGCTCCGGCAGCCAGGTGCAGAGAAACGCGTTATCCGCGTGCTCCGGAAGCCGCGACCTGTGACACCTTGATTCAGCTCCTCATTGTCGTATTGTTCTGTCCGAGACGCGGCGGTCGCGCGACCTGTTAGTCTCGCTCTACGCGAAGTATCGTCTCGGCGGCCGGTGCGCAGCGAGACGAAACGGAAGCGAGAGCCCCCACCAGAAGAAGGCGCGTAGCGGCGAAGTATCGTAGAGGCGGAGGGCCCAGGCCTTGCGCCGAAACGTGCCGCTGGATCCTCTCAGAAGTTCCAGCTTCGCATCGACATCAGTGAAGAGAAGATGGCGTCGATGCTGCGCGATAGACTCCGCTAGAGCTGGAAACTCATCGCGACAGTCGAGGACGTCGAGAACGAGGTCGAGAACATTGACCGAGATGCGTAGCAGACGTTCCTCGGCGCGCCCCGCGAAGAATACCTCCCAGTGGAGAGTCCCGGCGAGCCGGCTGAAGATTGCATAGAGATCGACGAAGGACTTGAGGCGAAGAATGCCGACCTGGACATCGCCGTGGATCGAAAGCAACTGGAGGACCAGCTCATGCTCGGCGTCGAGCGCGAGAAAGTGGACATTCCGAACCCGGACCTGCTTCTTGCGGCGCCAGATGTCCGAATAGTCCAGAGCAAATGAGGGGTGCTGGCGGAGCACCCAGTGAAGGTCGAGAGGCGCGAGCGGACCATCGAATTCGAAGTCGTGCGTGAATCTGGCCATAAGCGCCCGCGACCCAAGAATACGGGAGCGGCGTCGATATCCGAGGCCGCGAATAATCTCCTCGAATGCGGAAAGGTCGTGGCGGTCTGCGATCAGGAAGTCGATGTCGCCGACGTGTCGGGCGGCGAGCTGCCCGAAGTACTCCTCGGCCAGATGCAGTCCCTTTAAGAAGACGACCTCGCGCCTGCTCTGCCGAAGCGTCTGGTCAAGCTCGGCGACCCGGGCGAGAAGCAATAGATTCCATCGCCACTGGGTGAGAAACGATCTTCGAAGGAATTCGACAGCCGGCTCTGGAAGGAGTGGTGCGAGCGAGTGGCTCTGTGCCGCATGGAAAACGCATGATGCGACCCGTTGGACATCGACATACTGGATAAAGGCGTGCCAATCGAAGTCCGTTGCCCCAGACAGAGCCTCGACCGTTTCGCCCTGGCCGCGGACGATCGCGCGAACGAGCTGGAACTCCCGTTTCGGCGCGTTCCGCGTCACCTTTGCTTCACCCAGAGAACAGATAGTGCCTGCAGCCAGCCGGATCGTTCGAAGACCTATCACGTCAAGTGTGCGTTCGGCTAGGTCAAGACCCACCGATTGCCGACGATAATCTGCCGTTCAATCGACCAGCTATCTGACTAAGCCGGGCAGACGGGACCCTTAACAGAGCGGCTGATATCAGCGTGAAATTGAAAGTCAGGATTATCACTCATGGTGACAGTGAAGAGTGGTGCGCGTTCGGTGCGCGCTCAAAGCCCGCGGTTCAGATGGACCGTTTGATTGGGACCACCTTCTCAGGAAGCTTTTGCCTTTCTCTCCGCCCAGCGCTTCTTCATCGCTTCGGACAGCTTCTTTCTGCCTGCGGGTGTGAGTCGCCCGCGTCTCTTTGGCGCGGCAGCCTTAGCCGACAAATTTTTCGCCCGCCGCTCCGCCCAACGTTTTTTCATCGCCAGTGACAATCGCCGTCGCCCCGCCGAGGTAATGCCGCCCTGTCTCTTACGCACAGCTTTTCGAATGGCACCTTTGCCACTCACACCGGTGGTTTCGATTAGAGCAGCAATTGCCCGACCAATCTTGTCTCTTTCGCTCTTCAATTCTGTGATGATTGTGCTTAGGTCCAATATCGGCTCTCCTTGACTGAACGGTTGAAACATTATCGGGTCTGCACGAAGGAACTTCAATAGCTTCCAATTCCGCACGCCTGTTGGAAGGACGTGAGCGCGAAAGAGCGCAAGGATTGATGCGCCACGCGTAGCGCGCGCGCTATAGGATGAGCGGTCGCCCGAGGAACGGTTGCGTACAATAGAGGCGCGCGCAAAGAAAGTGGGAAAAGCAGCGGGAGTAAACCCGAGCAAGGCTGCATCACACGGGACGACAATCGCCTATAGAGTGAAAGAGCTTCTCGAGAGTCGCGCCAGACTTCATCACGCCGGTCGACAATAGGGACGACAGCTCGAACTCAACCGCCGCGCCAGGCGTCCGGAACACCCTGTGCGTCTCCGATGCGCCCGGATTCGGGTATGAGAAGCGACAGCCGCTAGGATGTCAACCACAGACAGAGATTCGCGGCAGATTGTATCAACCGGCAGCCAGCTATCAGAACGCGCTGTGCTCGCAGAGTCCTTCGACTCGTCACCGCGATAAGGGTTTCGGTTTCAATTGAGATGCTCGAGAATGAGAGTGCGCCAAATAAAGACTCTTGGCTGGAACGGAACATTCAGCGCGCTCAATCCTGCGGATGTACCGTTGCTCTACCCAGGACCTCTGGTCGGTCACAACTATCCCGTAAGTGGATCGTCAACTCCTGGCGCGCTGCGCACTTGAAGGTGAAGCGCGCGTCGTCATATTTCGGCGGACCCATGCTAGTCGTCGCGTCGTTCGAAGCTCCCACGCTCGCGTTCGAGCCCCCGATGAAGTTCCGGTCGAGCTCCGTTGGAGTTTTCGTTGGAGAGACTGCTAGTGTTGTGTCCCATTAATAAGTTTACAGATGCGCCGGAGTTTGTCGAATATCGAGTTGGCGGTGGCAGTCCAAACGAAGGGCCGCTTGTGGGCGTTGTAATGAGCGACGTAGGCGTCGATCTTCCCCACCAGTTGACGGACGTTGCGAAACGAACCGCGGCGAATCGCTTGCTGGGTGATAAGCGCGAACCAGCGCTCGACCTGGTTGAGCCAGCTCGAGTAGGTGGGCGTGAAGTGAAGGTGAAAGCGCCGATGGCTGGCGAGCCACGCTTTTACCTTGGGATGCTTGTGAGTCGCGTAGTTGTCGGCGATCAGGTGCAGTTCGAGGTCGGCCGAGATGTTAGCATCCAGATGTTTCAAAAAGCTCAGGAACTCCTGATGGCGATGGCGCGGCTTGCACTGGGAGATGACCCCGCCGTCAACGATGTCCAGTGCCGCGAAGAGCGTGGTAGTGCCGTGGCGATAGTAATCGTGCGTTACCCCCTCGACATAGCCGAGCCCCATCGGCAGCACCGGCTGGGTGCGCTCCAAGGCCTGCACCTGGCTCTTCTCGTCCACGCACAATACCAGCGCGTCGTCCGGCGGATTGAGATAAAGCCCAACGATGTCGCGCACCTTTTCGACGAAAAACGGGTCGGTGGAGAGCTTAAAGCTCTTGCTCCGATGCGGCTGCAAGCCGAACAGCGCGAAGTAGCGCGCGACCGTGCTCTTGGAGATGCCGGTATGCGCAGCCACGCTACGCACGCTCCAGTGGGTGGCGACGGCAGGCTGGCTGTGCAGCACCTTGCGCAGCAAGGCCGCTACTTGTTCGTCGCTATGGCTGCGCGGTCGGCCCGAACGAAGTTCCGCGTGCAGCCCGGCGATGCCGCGGTGTTGATAACGCTGGCGCCACCGACTGACCACCGGAGCACTAACCCCGCAGCGCCTGGCGACCTCTCGGTTGGCGCTGCCAGCGGCCGACAGCAGCACGATCTGCGCGCGCCGCACCAACGAATGCGGCAGGCTGCGCGAACGCACGATCGAGCGCAGTTGCGACCGCTCCGACTGACTAATGATCAACGTTGTATTCGGCCTGCCCATCCTAACCTCCGGCCGAACCATAGCAGATGGACTCGCGTCTGTAAAGTTATTTATGGGACACTATACTAGCGCATGGTCTCCGGGCGCGACGCCGGTGGATTCGCAGGCTGCGCGCCTGTCCTTGATATCCGCCCACGCCGTTCTCGCAGCCTTCGTCAGGTTCAGCCAGGAATCAATCCGCTGACGAAGACAAACCACACTTGAGCATGCGGGGGGAAAACAATTTCCGCAATCATCGCGAGAAGTGTTTCGCATGACAAGCACGTTCGACCGATCCATGTTGTCGCCAGCTATGACAGCGACTACTCGGCGAAACTTCTCGCGCGCAAGCAGTTGGTGCTGTTTTATGCCAGAACCAAGCTGTTCCAAGCGGTTGACTGGCTCTTGTCCATTGGTGTAGCGAATACGCGTACTCAATAGGTCAGACCCCATCTTGGATTCCAAGCCTCCAGAACGCGTCGTAATTTTCGGTGCAGGCCCGGCGGGCCTCACATCCGGCTATGAGCTGGCCAGAAAAGGGCATCGGGTTCTCCTCCTTGAGCAGGATCCGCGCTACGTGGGCGGACTCGCGCGGACGATCGAATACAAAGGCTTTCGGTTCGATATTGGAGGGCACCGCTTCTTTTCGAAGAACCCGGAGATAGAGGCACTCTGGACCGAGTTGATGGGCGAGCGGATGCGCGTTCGGCATCGGCTTTCGCGTATCTACTACCGGGACCGGTTCTTCAAGTATCCGCTGGAGCCGTTCGACGCGTTGCGAAAGCTTGGTCCGCGCGAGGCTGCCTCCTGTCTCTTGAGCTATCTGCGGGCGCAACTACGTCGGCAGGAGCCCGTGCGAAGCTTCGAAGACTGGGTCGTGCGGGCATTTGGGCGCCGGCTGTACGAAATTTTCTTCCGAAGTTACACGGAGAAGGTTTGGGGTGTGCTATGTTCCGAGATTAGTGCGGACTGGGCCGCCCAGCGGATCAAAGGATTATCGCTGGTCTCGCTCATGCGGAGTCTGCTACCGGGCCGACCTCGCAGGGGAGCGGTCATCAAGACCCTGGTCGACAGCTTTCGCTATCCGCCGCACGGGCCTGGAGAGGTATGGGAGAGAGTCGCCGGCCTTATCGAGGAGACGGGCAGCGAGGTGCGGATGGGCGAGCGCATCGTTCGCATTGGACGCGCTGCGGGACGCGTGACTTGCGTCACGACCCAGAGCGACGAAAACATCCATACTCATCAAGGTGACCACTTCATATCGACGATGCCGTTGGCGCAATTGGTATCGGCGCTCGATCCGGCAGCGCCGGACGAGGTGATTGCCAGTGCACGGGCCCTGCGCTATCGGGATTTCATTGCCGTCGGTGTGATCCTTAAGCAGGCGGCAGTTTTCCCGGACAACTGGATTTATATTCATGACCATCGCGTGCACGTGGCGCGGATCCAGAACTTCAAGAATTGGAGCGCGGAGATGGTCCCCGATCCGCGCTTCACGATGCTTGGAATGGAGTACTTCTGTTTCGAGAGTGATGCGCTGTGGTCGGCCACGGACGAACAGCTAGTCGCGATGGCGAAGGGGGAGCTTGCTAAGCTCGGGCTTGCGAGAAGCTCCGATGTGATCGACGGAATCGTGGTTCGCCAAAGCAAGGCCTATCCAATGTACGATCACGACTATAAGACCAACGTGACCCGGGTCAGGGACTTTCTGGAACTCGCGACAAGCAATCTTCAGGTGGCGGGCCGCAACGGGATGCATAAGTACGACAATCAGGATCATGCAATGCTGACCGGGTTGATGGCGGCGCGAAACATAATGGGCAGCTCGTTCGATCTTTGGCGGGTCAATTCCGACGCCGAATATCTGGAAAGCGATGCGGACGACGAGGCTGCCGAGTACAGGACCCAGCCAACAGCAATCGACGAAGAGCGCCAGCTGCCGGGTCTTTCGACGCTCGACCTGACTCCTTCCGCGCGCGACAGATGAAGCGCAGACAAGATAAGTGCTAGTGAAAGCGGAGTCGCAGATCCCGTCGCTCTCTGCGATCGTACCCGCTCGAAACGCGGAATCGACTCTCGCACAATGCCTGGACGCTCTAACTGCGCAGGCCTCAGATGATACCGAGATAATCGTCGTTGATGACGGTTCGACGGACAAAACCTTCGAAGTCGCCTCCCGCTACAATGTGCGGCTGCTCAGGCTGCCGCGGAATATGGGACCCTCGGCGGCGCGGAACCGGGGCGCGAAGATGGCGCGTGCGCCAGTGCTGCTCTTCCTTGACGCTGACGTAGAGCTCGCTCCCGGTGCGCTTGCCCGTTCGAAAGCCTCGATGTCCCGGACTGACGTGAGTGCTATGATCGGTTCGTATGACGATGATCCGGCGGCCAAGTCCTCGATCAGCCGCTTCAAGAATCTCTCCCACCATTACTTTCACCAGCGCTCGCGCCCTGATGCGACGACCTTCTGGGGCGCCTGCGGCTTAGTTAGGCGCGAATTATTTTTCGAGTCGGGAGGATTTGACGAACACTGCTACTGGATCGAGGACGTCGAGCTCGGCTACCGGATGACGGCTCGCGGGGTTCGGATTGTCATGGATCCAGGACTGCAAGTGAAACATTTGAAGCGATGGACTTTTGGATCGCTGGTCGCCACGGACGTCCGGGGCCGGGCAATCCCGTGGACAATTCTCTGGTTGGAGGGAAACCGCTTACCCGTAGATCTGAACTTCTCCGCCGATCAGCGGATAGCCGCTATAGTAGCTCTTGCGATCGTGATAGTAACTTCGGTTGCAGTCCTCAGATTCCAGCTCTGGATGCTTGTCGCTACATTAGTCGCACTGGCTATCTGGCTAAATCGAGATCTCTACCGATTGCTATTCAAAAAGGGAGGATTTTGGCTTTCGGTCAAGGGCTTCTTACTGCAGCAGCTATACTACTTGTATTCCCTGTTCGGCATTGGCGCCGGCGTTGCAATCTACCTTGTGCGATCGTTCGCCCGCCGTTTGGGGGCGGCGGTCAAATGCGTTCATGATTGAATCGCGCGTTTGCGATGCTCACACCATCATAGCGATGGCATCCCGGTGATCCGGCCACGGGAGGCGCGGCAGCTCCCTTCGGTGCCTAAGTCTTCGGCGGTTTCGGAGTGCAGTCCCTCACCGAAAGCTGGTACCGAAAGTTAAGATTCACCCAAACGAGACCAATGCCGACGACGCTAGCGCCATCATCGGTCATGGGGTCGCGGGCAGGCTCGACGGTGCGCGATAGAGGAGCACGCCGCCGATGTCTGTCGGCGGTGCAACTCCCAGGGACGATAGCAGCTTCGGCCAGAACCCTTGATGACGCTGATCCACGATTATTGCGCTCACCTGATGCGACCCTAGAAAGGCCGATAGCTGCTCCGACCCCCCCGCAATTCGGAAATACATGTTCGTCTGGGCCAGCCAGAGCGCGCTGTTACCACGGTTACCCCAAGGTAGCACCATTACTGTCTCATCTCGCTTCAAATAGTGTTGATAAGTCCCGGTTAAAAAGAAAGCCGGAGTCTCAACTTCCGATGTGCCAACCGATCTGAAGTAAGATACGTTTGGCCACAGGAACAGAACAATGAGTCCCCCGATTATCAGTCGTGCAACACCGGTGTGTACGGGGTTGCTCAAATATATCGCCGCCATCATGCCTGCGATCAAAAATGTGTACATACTTAAGCGTGCGGGAAGAACTTGATCAATGAGGGGCAGCCACTTACAAACCGTCCAAGGTAGCACAATTGTGGGTTTGCCAGCTACGTGTAGAACGGGACCCAGCGAACATATACAGACAAGCAAGAAAGCCAACGCTAGCAGCCTCGTCCCTAACCTGGACCAAAATACGATCGTAAAAACCAACAAAACTGCCAGAAGCGGAAAGCCTAGGTAACTAGTGGCTTCAGCAAAGTTGCCCCTGAAGTGAGCAGCCACGGCGGCAAATTGTTTGTGACCAAGTAGTGTCACGGGTGTTGGTAAGAAAAAGTTGAGAAGATCGGCCGAGAACTTTTGCGCAGAATTTATTTCTAAGGGTTCACCGTGTAGGAACACGTAATAGAGATGCGGGGAAAGGAGCACGGCGGCTATCATGCAAGCATAGCAAATTGGTCTAAGCATGAGCCCGATGCGCCGCTTGCTGTCTGCGGGTAAAATCAGCAACGCCAATATAAGAGCAACCGCTCCGACAACGATTGCGCTGGCGAAAACTTCGGTGGAGGTCAAGAACTCGAATGTTAATGCGAGCGTCAAGAGTATAACGAAGCAACGCCTGCTGATAGCTCGATCTAATGCGAGCATGACCAGCAGGACTGCGATCGGTACAGGGAACACGATAACGAGAAACAGATGGCCGATCATTTGACCTAACATGTAAGTAGAGAAACCAAAAATATACCCGCCCAACAGTGCGGGCCAGAATCGTTTGGTTATATAATGGCACAAACAAAATGCAGCCCAGGCGGCGGATGTTGGAGCAAGCAAGCAGAGGAAGTTGTAGGCGACCACTGGGCCCAACAGACGAGTGATTGGATAAGCGAGCAGGCTCGGACCGGGCATGCTCGTAGCCCAAGCGAGGTTGGCACCTGTCGGCGAAATGAATGGATTCAGATGATTGGCAAGAGCATGTGGCCACCATACGAGGCACCACAGAAAGATATCCGGGTCGGTACCCATCCCAACGTAAAACTGGGTTGGATGGAATAGTACGGGAACGCCGAAGAAGTAGATGGACAACGACAGATAGATTATAAAGGCCGAGGCGTTCCGAACACTTCTGGTTCCAAGTAGCCGCTCAGCCCTAAGATGAAGTCTTGCGTCTTTATTTAGTGCCATATTCGGCTACGCTTTCCTCGATCTGCGTATCCGATCCGCCCGTGAGGGCTTGCCAACGTTGACCAAGTCGCCATCGACACCGGTCAGCAGGCTCGTTGATGGTATTGATATCGTCTCGTAGCCGACGAAGACAACCACAAAGACTGCGGCCAGGAATTCTGTCAACCTAACCGTCAAGGTTTGGCGATTCGGGTCACCCTGACCCGAGCTTCTTGAAGGTGCGAAATTGCTAACAGGGCTCTCCGCCACGAGTTGGAACGTATGCAGAAAGCAGACGTAAGTTCTCATCCAGCGGCTTCGAGCGTCACGCGCTCATAGACGCCGTGGACGTGGATGAATATCGAAATTGAGCCCAGAAACGGAGACCTCTTGTCGAAAAATCTTCTTCCTTACCGCGAGGCCCTGCAGAGATTCGATGAATGAATCTTAAACGGCGGACGTGCCACGGACCGACAAGTTGGGCATAGAGGTTTCAGTGCTGGCGGCAGTCGCGCCAGTTTGCTGCCGCCATAGCGAGGCGTACAGGCCTTGCCGCGCCAGCAGATCTTCATGGCGGCCTTGGTCGATGATTCGGCCGCGTTCCAGGATATAGATCCGATCGGCGTAAATCACAGTGGATAGACGGTGGGCAATCAGGATTGCGATTGCCCGGCGATTCGCGGTCACGCGGCGGATGGTTTGGCTCACTTCCTCCTCGGTCAGCGAGTCGAGCGAAGAGGTGGCTTCGTCGAAAATCACAACCTCAGGTCGGCGCAGCAACGCTCGTGCGATCGCGAGCCTCTGCTTTTCGCCCCCCGACACCTTCACGCCGCCCTCACCGATGGTAGTGTCGAGACCGCCGTTGACGCGCTTGAGCATTGGCAGGGCCGCCGCCTGCTCCAACGCCTCGAGGCATTCGGCGTCGGTCGCGTCGGGCCGAACGAAGAGCAGATTGTCGCGGACCGAACCGGAGAAGAGCTGAGTGTCCTGAGTGACGAGGCCGATGTGCTCGCGCAGGCGGTCGGGATCGATCCGGGATGAATCAATGCCATTATATTCGACGGTGCCGGAGCGGGGCGTATAGAGGCCTACGATCAGCTTGACCAGTGTGGTCTTGCCGGAGCCAGTTGGGCCGACGAAGGCTATCGTCTCGCCGCGAGAGACTTCGAACGAAACGCCGCTAACTGCGGGAACGGTCGCACCCGGATGCTGGAAACTCGCGTCGTGGAAATTCAGGCTGTGCAGCTGGCCGATCGGAACGGGATGCTTTGGGCGAGTTTCCCGCGGCCGCTCCATGAATACCGCGAAGTTGTCGAGCGAGGCTTCCGTCTGGCGATACAGATTGAAGAGCTGTCCCAGCTCCTGCATCGGGGTGAAGATGAAATAAGTGTAGAGGAACAGTGAGAAGAACGCACCGACTGTGATTCGCTGGGTGAACAGGAAATAAAGCAGGAGCGCCAGTATAGCGGCGCGGCTCAGATTTGTGCAGATGCCCTGAGTGAAAGTCAGTGCGCGAATATGGCCGATCTTCTGAAGCTGAAGGTCGAGGATTTGATTGGCGCTGTAGTCGAGCCGCGCGATCTCCTGCTGCTCAAGGCCGAGGCTTTTGACCAGTTCGACGTTGCGCAGCGTTTCGACCGTCGCGCCCGCGAGTGCGTTGGTTTGCGCGACAATTCGCCTCTCGATGGGCTTTAGCCTGCTGCTCAAAATTACGCTGGCGGCTCCTATGATACACGCGACGAGAAGGAACGCAGCCGCGAAGATCCATCCGAGCACCCAGGCGTAAGCGACGACGAACAAGACGCCCACCAGCGACATGAATAACGAATTCACTGCGGCAACGATGAATCGGTCGACGTCGCTGCGGAGCTTCTGATGGGCCGACGTCGTCTCTCCGGTCCGTTGATCTTCAAAAACTGCGTATGGAAGTTGCAGCGAGTGGCGGACGGCGTCGGTGTACATCCGGCTCGAGACACGTTGCGCGATGCGCGCGACCACATCGAGGTTGACGCCCTTCGCGAGCCACGAAACGAAGGCCACGCCAGCCATCGCCGCAAGCAGAACTGTCGTGCCGGTGAAGAACTCCTGTGCATTCAGACGCACGTGCTGCGTCGCGTAACGGTCAATCAGGCGACGCAGGATCAGCGGGTCCAGCATCATGAAGATTTGGCCGGTCGCGGCCAGCAGTAGCGCTGCAGCCACGGCTTGCCAGTGGGGTTTTAGATAGCGGAGGAAAATTCTCATTCGCTAGCCGCGGTCCCGCAACTCGCCTCGCCCGTGAGGCAGCCGCCTTGGAGCGCACGTGGTCATCAATATTGCCATCTTTCTTTTGGTCGATGTTTCAATCGTATGAATAACTATTCGATACCTTTTTTTCAACTCGTACAGTTGTAGGGTTCACACCTCGCCGCTCCGGGTTTCGCCGTGTGGCGCGAATTTGCAACCGCTCGACAGCGCCGCGCAGAGACTTACATGAAAGCTTGGCGTAGCGATAGGTTATGGCGGCTGTGCGATGGCTCACGAGCTCTGAAAGTGCATTGTGATCACCCGGCCATAGCTTGCATCGAGCAGTGGGGTCTGAGGTCGTGCAGACGAAAGTTTGCAACGCCCGCGAGGCGCGCACGAGACGCATCGAGACCTGGTCCGAGGTTTAGGGAGACAGCTTGCCGTCTAGTCGCCGCGTCAGGTTCTCGAGTGCGCTGACTGCAACCAGGTTCAGGTGGACGACGCGGGCGCGGCCAATTTTGGTGTTGGTTAGTCTGGCCTGGTCTTAGCTCTCCTGACGATCCTCCTTAAGCGTCGGCAGAAAGGGGTACAAGAATCACTTGGTATCCGAGGCGCTGGAGTTGGGCATGGCTGTGGCGCTTTAATCGGATATTTCACGTCCTTCGTTCGCCCGAACGCCATGCGAGGAATACAGACGAGCGCGAATCCGGTTGATGAGCGGCCGCGGTCTGCGATAGTGGTTAGTGACATGGAAGACAGGTTGACTCCGGTTCCGGCCGGAAACCGTCATGTGCCGTAACGATGCGGCCAATCGTTAGCATCGTAATTCCGACGTTTGCGCGGCCCGCTCAGCTCAAAGAGTGTCTGGAGGGAATCGCGATGCTCGCGGACAACCCCGACCGGTTCGAGGTTGTGGTCGTCGACGACGGCGGGCCCGAGTCGCTGGAACCGATTGTGGAGGGCTACCGCGATCGGTTCGCATTGCGGCTGGTAGTGCGGGAGCGTGGCGGTCCCGCCGCGGCGCGCAACGATGGGGCCAATGCGGCTAGGGGACGGTTCCTCGCGTTCATCGATGATGACTGCGTTGTAGCACCAGGTTGGCTTTCGGCGCTGGCACACGAGTTGACACGCCGACCCGATTGTCTCTTGGGCGGCTCTGTGATGAACGGTCTTCCGGACAACCCGTACAGCACAGCTACGCAAAGGATCGCAACCTACGTCCAGGAATATCAAGAGCTGAGAGGGGCCAATGAGCGCTTCTTCACGACGAATAACCTGGCTCTTTCGGCGCAGCGATTTCATGAGCTTGGCGGCTTCGATACTTCAATCCCAAGCGCTACCGCGGAAGACAAAGAGTTCTGTGATCGCTGGCGGTTCCACAGATACGAGATGGCGTATGTGCCCAGCGCGGTCGTTTTTCATAAACACGATCTGACTCTGAGAGGCTTTCTGCGACAACATTATAACTACGGGCGGGGTAACTTCGTGTACCGTCTGATCCGTCGCAGGCGCGGTCCGAGCCACGTCATCCCGGAACCACTGTCCTTTTACCGCAACTTGATATTGTTTGCGCTACGGGACCCGAGCAGCCGGTGCGTCTGGCGGGATTTGTCATTGATGGTCGCATCGCAATTGGCCAGCATAGCAGGGGCGCTCCGCGCGGCTCTGCTCGAACGGCCGCGAGCTAAACCATCGCTAGCCGCACATAGTAGATCGGGCGCGGGACCGTGACCGCGGCAACCAAACCCCTTGGTCTCGGTAGTGGTTCCCACCTAGCTTAGGGCGAACCTGGCCCTTCGAGGAGTCTGCAGCGCTATGAGACAAACCTTCGAAGACATCGAAGTGATCGTGGTCGTCGACGGTCGCGACGCGGAGCTTTTTGTTCTCCTTCAAAGGGTCGGGGACACCGGCTCGGTATCATGATGCCGGGGCGCCGGTTAGTCCCCTAAAATTGCGGTTCCGATGGAATTTCAGAAGCGGCGGAAATCCGCGAGCGGGAATCCGGCATGAGAAGGGCACTATACGAACGGCGAATGGAGGAACGAAAGGTTCGTTTGATGTTCGGATGTAAGGGACACGGCATCGGCCGCGATGATGGTTCGACCTCGAAGCGCAACATGATAGAAGAGTCGCGCGCGAGGTGGCCCCATCGACACAGGATTGAAGCGTTCCCCTAGACGTACAAACCTACTACTAATTTCAGAATGCTACCTATGCTCTTGTGTTGTCTCTCTGTTCCTCGCGCGACTGTCATTCGGCAGGTCTTAAGTGAATGAAGCCTAGGGTCTCGGTCGTTATTCCAGTTCGCAACGGCGAGCGCACGATTGCTCGCGCGATCGAGAGCGCGCTCGCGCAGGAATTTGAAGGACCGATCGAGGTCATCGCGGTCAACGATGGCTCGACAGACCACACCTGCGAAGTGCTCGCCAGCTACGCGAACCGCATCCGGAGCATTAGCCTGCCGCCTTCGGGCGTGTCGGCGGCGCGGAATGCCGCCGTGAAAGCGGCTGCAGCCGACTACATCGCGTTTCTAGACGCGGACGACGAGTGGCTGCCGGAGAAGCTCGCGCGTATCGTGCCGCAGTTAGACGAAGCCCCAGATGCTGTGCTCGCATATCATGACGTTGTCGAAGTTGATGTCAACGGACAAATTCACAGTCTCTGCCTGTACGACGATAACTATTCGCCGCCGTCATTCGAGGAACTGTTAAATGGCGTCGGGCATAAGTGCCCCATCTTTCCAAGCTCGGTGGTCATGCGGCGTGTCGCGTTCGACGCCTGCGGGGGTTTCAATGAGCAAATGACCGCCTGCGAAGATGCTTATCTATGGATACGAGCCCGCGAGCACGGAGAATTCCGGTTTTTGCCTGAAGTCCTCACGCGGCGTGAGTTCGAACCGAACCCAGCACGCGAGCAATGGTACGTGGATGGCGCCAGAGCCTTGAACCAAGCGGCGCACGAACGTTATGGCTCTCGCTTCAGCGGAGATTCCCTCTATTGGATGCTGCGTTGGAGCGCGTGGTCGGCGTACTGGCGAGGTGACCGCAAGACTGCCCTCCGCAGATACCTCGCCGCTGCGCGCCGCAAGCCGGTCCGGGCGAAGATCTACCTACTTTTGGTCTTGGTGTTGGTACCTCGCAGGCTCATCGCAGCGATTGCCACGGTGATGCCTCGCGAGATTGAGAAAAAACTCATGGGACGCATTTGAGCCATTTTCCTATACACCGCATCGAACTCGGCGCCACATCTGTGCCATTTCGGTGCCATCTGGGCTCGGGCCTCGCTACGGCCGCGGTTGCGGACAACTCACGATGTACCTTTGGATCCTAGTCGCGCTGGAATCTACGCTGCGCACGAGGCCGCACTAGACGGCGCGCTTCACCGCCGGTCAGTCGGTACTGGTGCATACCTGCCCACGCCGAGGAGGAAAGCCCGCTTCCTCGACGCTGCGGGCGCGACCTCGTGATCACCAGCTACAGCCTGCTACATCGCGATTTCGCGACGCTCGCCAAGCTCGCGTGGTCGGGGATCATTCTCGACGAGGCGCAGAACATCAAGAGTCCAGAGACCAACAGCCCGCGCAGCGCGCGCGTTCAAAAGCGACTATCGCATCGCGCTCACCGGCACTCCGGTCAAGAACAAGCTGGTCGATCTGTGGTCGCTGGTGGAGTTCCTCAATCCTTGGCTGCTCGGCACTCAGGCCGAGTTCAAGCGGAATTTTCTTCGTGCCGATTCGGGCCTCGGCGCGACCAGGCAGCGGCGGAGCCTCTGGAGGAAGCTGACCGCGTCCTTCATCCTGCGCCGCCTCAAGAACGACAAGGCGGTTATTGCGGACCTCCTGACAAGCTCGAGATGAAAGTCTTTTGCACGCTGACCAGGGAGCAGGCCTCGCTCTATGCCGCCGTGGTCGAGGAGGCGATGCCCAGACTCGAATCCGCAAGTGGCATCCAGCGCAAGGGGATGGTGCTCGCGACGCTCTCTCCAAGCTCAAACAAGTCTGCAATCGTCTCGCGCAGTTCCTCAAGGACAACTCCGCGATTCTCGTCGCTCGGGCAAGCTCGAGCTGGTGGAGATGCTGGAGGAGGTTATCGAGCGGGGCAAGCACTCGCTGGTCTTCTTCTTGCAACTGCCGGGGGGCGCGATCGTGAAGCGCCATCTAGAAGCGACCGGCGCCCTCCCGACAAACCACCTCCATAGTCTTTGACTATCAGAATTCTCACTCGGTTCCGCCAGCACTAGTCAGCCTTTCATTCGCGCTACGGCGCTCAATCATTCGGGCATAGAGCCTCGCAGACCACCGCTTCATTGCAATAGGTAGGACGAAATTCCCGAGATGAGCGAGCAGATCCACCGGCGCCGGCTGGCCACCGCTGAAAGCCTCTCTCAGCAGGAGTAGAAATGCACCGGTGTCTTTCTGGGCCGCCGCGCTACTGCTTACCACGTGCAACACAAAGCCCGCGAACGAGCGGTCAGTGAACAATTCGCGGTTCGCGCGAGCGTAGTGCAATGAGTCGCGCCACAGCAATCTGTTGGTAATCCGCTCGCGCTTCTTCTCGATGTGCCAAACTAACAACGGCTCCATCTCGAGCGCAAACTCCAGCCCGGCTCCTGGAATTCGCGTGGCGCGCAGGAGCCAGTCCGGATCATCCCAAATCGGTCCGCGGAATGGTACTCGCAATGCAAGGTCTCGGGAGGTCAAAATAGCTGAGTTGATCACCATGCCCTCGCCGGTGAACGGCAAACGGGGGCAGAAGAAATATTCGCTAAGCGGCTCCCCAGCCCGAGGAAGACGGCTCGGCCAGTGGAACTCGTTCACTTCGTCCCGCGCGATCAGTTTGCACGCCACGATTGGATTGGTGAGGCGTGAGCGTTTTGCTGTTCGAAGTTGAACTTCCAGCTTGCGCGGCAGCCACTCGTCGTCATCATCCAGGAACGCGACCCAGGGCGCTCGAGCGAGCCCGATTGCCATGTTTCTCGCGCCTGCTTGTCCCAAGTGTCGTTCCGGTACAACGACAGAAACCCGCGAGTCAGCGATTGTGTTCAAGGCCGCCGACGTCTCAGCGTCGCGACCATCCACGATGACGATTACTTCGATTTCGTGAACAGTTTGTTCCAAGGTGCTGCGAACCGCACGAAGTACAAGTCCCGGCCGCAAATAGGTAGGAATCACAACCGAGACGAGTGGAACGTGCGATGATGCCGTGGTCACGAATTCGCGCCTGTCGATCCTCAACAGATAATGATGCTGCTCTTCAGTATTCCATAGAGGGTTGTCGCTACCCAAAACCCTGCCATGGCCACTCGGCTGAAAACGTTTGCACCTCTCTTCGGACGTTCGCTCCTAGCGTCGAGTCTCGAAGGTATCTGCAGCGCGGACATGGGCAGTCGAGCGACGCACAGAGAGAATTCGCTAGGGTCTCCGCCTCGTTAGCAGCAGTCACATCCAGATATTTGAGAGACACGACACTAGCATATAGCAACGACGACACTTGCATCGTGAGACGTTTTGCCACCTGCCGCTGAATTTTGTTAACTTGCTCTAGCGGCCGAGGTTTCCAGACGTGAACCTCACAGACACGAAAATCATGAGGCGGCAATTTCGGCCACGATCTGGTTCCATTTCAGGCGTCCGCGGTTTCGCCGACAGACCCTCGCGCGTAATTTAAAGGAATCGCACGAAAGCATCACGATCATGAAGACCAGCCCAGGCAGCAGGCTGCGTTTCTCGCCCGGATGAAGTCGCCTGCCTTTTTACGGAAGTCTTGGTCGAAATGGCGATAGCATCGAAGTGAGCGTAGGCGGCGCCTGAGTTCCCAGCGGGTGTCACCATTGCGCTGCGGTCCTCCGAACAGCGCGGCGTAGTGCAGATACGGCTCGGCGGAAGCGCGCTTGAGCCAGCCAAATCGGCGTGGCTAGTTCCGAGGTGACGCTTCAATGCTCGAGCATCTGTGGTCTGCACGACATTTCTACCTTCGGGCGCCAGGTCGATTGGCTCTTCGAGGTGATTTTCTGGATCGTGATGGTCGTCTGGATTGCGGTAATGATCGCGATGGTGATCTTCCATGCTCCGCTATCGGACCCGGCCGGGCGCAAGGCGGAATTCCTTCGGAGTTTGATGGACCTGACGCCCTTGATCGCGATCGTACAACCGGAACCAGCGCACCCGGTTTCCGGCGACGTAGCAGGCCTAGCCGGAGTAATGTAGATTGACTTTCAATTGCGGCTAATTTCTCAAGATTCTCGCGTACTTGGATCAGGGAATGGATCTTCGCAAAAGCGATCGGGTTAATCAGGAAGACGGGGTCGCGGCCAAAGTGCCGTCGATCGCTACCCGTCGGCGGGTGCTCGCCACCGGCCTAATTATCATGCTCTGCCTCGCGTTCACTTCCAGTGTATGGAGGGTGGGCGATGGTGGAGAGTATATGGCGATGGCGCTTAGGCTCAGCGAGTTCAAGCCACCTGCCATGACGCCAACCGAGAGTTCGGAGACCGAGCGACAACTCGATGGCCTGGGGCGAGGGTTCAACGGATTGTCGCTGGCGTTTCCTTCCCTGACCGGTAGCGACGGGCGGCAGGATCAGGCACATTTCTGGTTCTATTCAATGTTGGCGGTGCCGGAAGTTTGGCTGCTCAGGCTGTTTGGAGTACCGCCTTACCACGCGTTCACTCTTCTCAATATCGGATTGTTGCTTGGCGCCCTATGGGTAGCTTCGGGGAGTTTCGATTGGCCTGCGCTGCTGCTGATTTTCCTGAGCCCAGTCATCTGGTGGATCGACAAAGCCCATACGGAGGTGTTTACGTTTTCGCTACTGGTGGTGGCTATGACACTTATGGTCGAACAACCATGGTGGGCGCTGGTTTCTGCCGCCGTCGCTTCAACACAAAATCCAGCGATTGCGATGGCGCTGCCGATAATCGCTCTGACTGCGATCATGGTCAGGCCGACGGTGCTGCGTGATTGGCGCCTGTACCTGGGCGGATTAGTGGCCGCAGCCTTCGCGGCCATCGCCCCGTTGTACTATGAGATGCGGCTGCATACGCTCACTGGCGCGTTCTTGACCGGCGGCGCGTTGATGATGAGGCCGAGCCTGGCCCGACTCTTACTGTTCCTGTCCGACCCTAACTTTGGACTGATCATCTGGTGCCCGTTTCTAGTAGTGGCGACCGCAGCAACGGCAATTGCCTTGCTGGTGCGGAATCGCCAGGGGCTCCTGCCGGTGCTCGGGTCCGTGATCATTGCTGGCGTCTTCATGTGCTCATTTGCTCAGACTCCCAACCTCAACAGCGGAGGCACCTTCGGCATGGCGCGTTACGCGGTCTGGTTCATTCCGCTGGCGATTCCTACTCTTGCGAGGGGGCAGGCAGTCTTTGGCGCGATTTTCGATCGCTGGTTGATATCGGTGGCGGTAATTGCAAGCGTATGGTCAACCGCCCTAGCGCATCCGCGCTATCCTGAAGCTTACCTGTACCCGACGTGGCTGGCGGACCGCATCTGGCTTTACCATCCGTCGTTCAATAACCCTATGCCCGAGGTGTTCTTTGAACGAGTGGCTCACTCCGAAGCGCCGATCAACCCCATTGCCACTAGCAACTGTTCCAAGATTCTGCTGGTAGGAGGTCGGGCGCCGAGCAGACCATCAGTGTACTCATCAAGACACGCTCCACGACATAGGCGGTCGCCCTCGACCACTTGCGCTCTCAACGGTCCGATTCCCAGCGTTTGCACACTACCGTCGGCGTTCTGCTACGCGAATCGCACGAGTTCCGGTTATCAGATTGTCGAGGCTCCTCGATGATCCGCCAATAGCTAGCCAGCGGTTTGCTCATGCGATGGGTCGAGCAGTACCGTTAGAGACGACTCCCTCTAGAGCGGTTCTAGGGAGAAGGCAGTGCGGGCTCGGTTCCTAAGAGTCGAGTTTCGTTTAGGCTGGCGGCATTGGCTGCCTTATTATAAGGCGGTCGGCAACAAATCCGACGGCGCAGGGGTAACCCGGGCGAGGGTTGGACGATGGCTGTTGATTATCCTGCGTGCAAATGAAAGATTGCATACCCGAACGATGCATCTCGATGAAACGATTGCGCCCGATTGGCGACCAGCGCCTCTTCGAAAGAATGAATCTCGCTTACTCTCTCTCTGATTTGCGACTGAAACAGCGAATTTTTTTCGCCTGGCCCATGAGATAAAGCGAACTCCCGTGCGATAGCGAAAACGTGCCACAATCCGGCCAATGCCGATCTCCACGCACCGGAGCCCTGAGAAGAAGAGTGAGGCTGCGTCAAACGACGCAAGCTACGTCTCAGGCAACATGCCCTCACGAGGCTTTTCTGCGCCTCCCATCGCAGCGATCGCCATGATAGCCGCGGCCTGCGGCCTCCAACTCTGGGGTCTCAGCCAGTTTTTTCCGATCGACTCATGGCTGACGCGTCAGCCCTTTTACACGAACAGCTATGCGCTTCATTTTGCACGCAGCCTGCTCAGCGCATCGGCACTGGGGCGCCATCTGAGGTTCTGGAGCTATAGCCCCAGCCTGATGGCCGGATATCCTGCCGGAACCTGGACCGAACCGATGGGCGATGCCGTCGCGGTCTGGTTCTGGATCTGCAGCGGCTTTTCGACCTTGCGATCTTTCAGCCGCGCCGCCGTTTTGTACAAAGCTTTCGTGATTGCAGTGCTAGGATGCGTTCCGGTAGCGATGGCATGGGCCGCGCTCTGGCTCGGATTCGACTGGAGCATCGCCATCATCTCTGCGGCGCTCGGCGTCTTCGGCACCTTCAATTACCCCGGGTTGCTGATGATCCGGGCCGGAATGTTCACGTTTTTCGCCGCGGCGTTTCTATGCGTGGCATGGGGCGCGCTGCTTTACGACTCACTCGAGCGAGGAGCGCGCAGATTTGTGCTACTGGCAGTCAGCGGTGCGATGTTGACATATCTTCATCCGCTGAGCGCAGTCCTGCTGGTGCCGCCTTCCATCGCGGGCCTTGCAGAGTCGCGAAGTCCGAAACGATTCTTCGCTCTCACCGCCGCTCTCACTGCGGCTTTCGTGCTATCGTTGGGATGGCTGGGTCCAGTCTTGCTCACCAGAGGTATTGGCGCTCACTTCGCGGATTGGTGGCAGACTTCGCGGAGCGTGGGCGGAGGGCTTAGTTCTCTCTTCCGATGGCGCCTACCTTTTCCGCCGCTCGCGATGGTCGCCGCGGCTCTGTACGGGGCGTTTCGGGCGCGAAAAATGCGGCGGCGGTTTCTGATCATCTGGCTCATCGCCACTTTCGGCTTCGGAGTGCTCGCCTATACCGGATCAGCTATACCGCTGTTCGACAACCTCGAGCCTGCACGGTTTGAAGTCGCCTTCTTTTCGTTTGCGGTCCCGTTCGCCGCGTTGGGCGCGCGCGAATTTTGGCTCCGACTCCGCCCAATTCCCACACCATGGCGTCAGGCGGTGAGATCGTTTGCGGCTGGAATCGTCGCGTTGTTTGCGCTCGTGTCCGGCGCGTCTCTATGGGTCGAGACGAGTGTCCATGGTCCGATCGTAGCGACACTGCCCCCGCAGGCGCAGGAACTCCGGGGATGGATGACAGTATCAGGGCACAATTCGCGAATCGTGCTGGAATCCGGATGGTCCATCGATGAGAACGGTGGTGTGGTGTCGCCGTATTTCAAGACGGACATCGGGCTGTTATGGGCGCTGGAAAGCGGTCGCGAAGTTATCGGCGCATCGCCCAGCGAAGGATTCTCATCGTTTAGCTTCGTCAACCTGGGTAACGGAATCGCTTTCGGCCGCACCTTGGACACTTGGGAACCTGCGGAGTTCCGCAGGCAACTCGATATCTACAATGTCGGCGCGCTTATCCTCTGGTCCACGGACGCCAAGCAGTATCTATCTAAGGTTCCCGGTATCGTCATACTTCAGGAAAGCGATCCCTACGCGCTGTATGGCGTGGCGGGCGATCACACTTTCTTGATGGCTGGTAAAGCCGCCTCCGTCAGCGCGAGTCAGGATTGTATTCAGATCAAGGACGCTGAGCCTGGGCGCCTGATTCTGAAATACCACTACTTCAAAACCATGCGCGTCTCGCCCGCGATGCGGATGGAACCGGCGCCGGTCGGCAACGGCGACCCGAATCCATTCATCCAGATCGACAATGAGGCAAAGCGCGATATCATCGTTTACAATGCCGGCTTCAGCGGATGGGGCCGCCCGTTGGCGGGGTGCGACAACTGACACAGCGGCGTCGCGCGTCGCAGCCGCCGCCTATCGCAACGACTTGCTCGGAGAGTTCGTCGCAAACCTTCCTGCGGATGCGATCTTTAAGCGCTCGCAAGCACTCTCTCTCGCTTAAGGAGGAGCAAACGGAACACACTACTAAAGCCGCAACCCGCGAGTATTGGTGCCGGGTTGTTGACAACCATTAGGTAGTGTGCTCGTCGCTCGATACCGCTGCTAGAGTGACGACCGGCAACCCAAAACGAGGGATGAACCTGACTCGTGTCTTGTGCCAGAGAGGGACGACTCGACACGTGTCACGATCTAGATTGGTAGAAGTAGGAGACCGAAGCAAACAGCCCGAGGCCTAGCTTGGGCCATACCTGACGCGTTCCTTCTGGTCCGCTCCTAACTCTTATGTCCGCCCGCCGTATGATCGCCAAACGCCCAACCCCGTGGGTTGCGAACAGAAGCTAGCCCCGGACTTCGAGAACCACCGCAAAGTCAATCGACCTTGGCCAGCGCCGCCGTTAGTGGAATTGCTGTGAAACAGTAAGTTGCGGCCAGCACCTAGGATAAAGGCGCGCGGTCAGGGCCCATACGCATCGCATCGAGGCGGATCTGCCTACGTGTGTATCGCACAAAGTTTATCTTGAATGGGGCTCGTCCATGATCCGCCGACGCATTCCGAGGATGCTGATAAAGAAACTGGACAGTATGGTTTGAAAGCCCAATCCGGTAAGCATCACTCCCGGGATCGCCCAGCGCATTGTGACAGCGTAGTTCAGGCGACCAAAATCGGCCAGACGCCATTGGTTTACAGCCGCCAACAATAGTCCGAGCCCAATCAGAAAGGCGATAACGGCGGCAACAAGTCCTCGTTCGAGATTTACAAAATCAAATAAGCGACCGAACTGTGGGTCTTCGGGCATCAGACCCTCACCTATCGCGAACATCTTGGTAAATATCGCAAATAGAATGGCCTGATAACCACACAAAATGCTTAGGCTGGCGAACAATAGGGTATGGACGTCGAACCCCAGGCCACGGACCGCGACGCCCGGCAGGGCCAGCCCGTAGCCCATCAAGCCGAGCAAGATGAGTACCGCGCCCGGAATGAAGAACAGCCAGCGTGGACTGTAGATCAAAAAAAGCGCAGCGTGCGCCACCCATCGCGGAAGGTCCTGACATGGCGCGTATGTTGCGCGCGCCCGTCCCGATGTAGCGTGATCGGAACCTCCGCGATCTTCAAACGGAAGAGGCTGGCCTTCACAATCATCTCCGTCGCAAACTCCATCCCGGTGCACTGCTGATCTAACCGTTCGTAGGCGTCCTTACGGAACCCGCGCATACCACAATAGACGTCATGGACAGGTGCGTGGAACCACCGTTGCGCTATCAGCGAAAACAATGGGTTTCCACCCCATCGATGCAAGAATGGCATTGCTCCAGGCACAACCGTACCGCCACCGACAGGCAGCCGGCAGCCCTGCACCAGATCATAACCCTCGCGTAGCTTACCCAAAAAGCGAGGAATTTGCTCGAAGTCGTAACTGCCGTCAGCATCGCCCATGATAACAAATCTGCCACGGGCGGAAGCGATTCCTCCCATCAGCGCGCTTCCATACCCTCTCTTTGTCACTGGAACAACTCTTACACCCATGCGCTTCGCGATGTCAGCGGAGTCATCGATACTGCCGTTATCGGCCACGATGACCTCACCCGCAATGTCATTCTCGCGTATCGCTCGCTCTGCCTTGCTCACGCAGCCACCTAATGTGTCTGCCTCGTTCAGGCAGGGAATAACTACGCTAAGCTCGATCCATTCTTGTGCATCTGCTGTGCTCCACTCTTTCAACGGCATTTCCGGTGTTTCTCGGTTACCAGGACGCGATTCTCCTTCCAGCGACGTGCCGCAGGAATTCGACGGAGGCGCATCCTTGGTGATCACCGAGCTAACCTCCAATCCGCAATTCTCTTCACCCCTTGGACTCGGGGTAATCAAGCTAGTCGGCAGCAGGAACTTTGCTGAACGCGCAAGCGGTGGAAATGGCATGCTTGGCGAGGCCGGGACCGGGATGAGATTCTCGGCTTCAAATCGCGTCCGCGTCTTGAACAGCGACCGGATAGCAAGCAGCAGCTGAGTCAGAAACTTCACCATTAGCCGCCTCGGTACCACACATCGACCGGCGCGTCTAGACCGGTATGAGGTTTTCGGTGGCGACCGGCGCGTTTCGTCTCCATTCGCGCGGCACTGGTTTTGACGAGCCACAACCTGCGCTGGTCGGTAAGCACAGCTCGCTTCCGATGCCCTATGGTTTGAAACTCCCATAGCTTAACGCTTGCTGCAAGAGACTGACTTTCTCGGGCATCCTGATTACGAGGCGGCGAGCGTCTGAATTCAAATCTAATTCTATGGGGACGAAGTACTTATCAAACGACATTTTTAGGTGAACCTCTCCATCGGAGGGTAGTTCTGCTGGATTGAGTTCGACACGAAGTGCGTAGTGGCCAGCAGATGAATTGATCGTTGCAGGAACTTTCTTCGGCGACTGCCCTGCTAAATACAGCTTCGTGTTTACAATGAGGTTACCGCCGAGTTGTTCGAAAAGAGTCGTGAGTCCGCTCAGCTGAATTATAGGTCGAAGCCGAACCCATTCTCCGGGTACGTCGAGTGTTAAACCTTCACTCGTAATCCATCCGTCAGCTGTTTGGCCACTAAGACGTAGCCACTGCCGCTGGGATTCAGGACCCAGAAGCAAGTACCTGCTGTTTTGCCAAAGAACACGTTTCTGTTCAGAACTGGGCGCCACCGCCCATGAATGAACCAAAACCACCTTGTCTGCCGATGAGGGCACCGGCCCTGGCAGACTGAAGTACGCCCGCCCATACACCGACTTAGAAACCAGGGTGAGAACGTTAGCAGACGCGAGCGGGCCCATCGGCATCTGAAAGTCCGTGTTGGGAATGCCAGCTGCGGTAAAGTAGATACTGGGATTATCCAGCAGAGTGGGAATGGGGTCGAGAAAATACACCGCCCACAACTGTCGCCAGCAACTGTCTTCAACGAGGCGAATTGAATTGTTTCCTGCCAACTGTTTGATGGCTGTCAGTTCCACCAGGTCGGGGCTTACGAACAGTTGCGCGCGCTGCATTGCCTGTATCAGCGGCATGGCTGTGAGTAAGCATACTACTGCAAGGAGCGTTAGTGCCGCACCAGCTGTATAACGACGCACCAGAAAACCAGCGCGACCTTTAACAAGCTGCGCAACTCCTGCAGCAAAAGCGCCAATCAGCAGGAACGATAGGTCAGCAACAAGCTTGTGATAGCCATAAGAAAAATGTCGACTTCCGTATTCATATAGGAGCAGTATCAATGCGACCGACGTCACTGAAAGAGTCAATCGGGGATTGCGCCAGTAGATAAATCCCCAAAGAGTAACACAGGCTACCGGTATACTGGCTATCGCGACTACTTGCTCGCGCACACCTGGCAGATGAACATTAGCGAGCCCGACGATGTCCGTAGGAAGTGCCCAGCGCATCATCGGCCAACCTCCTACCAGTGCGCGGACGCTCCACAGCCAAACCAAACAGTACCAGAAGGCAAAAGGATCAAGGGCAAACACGATCGCTACGGGCAGCGCATATCGGCACACTAGACGCCACCTTGGCGTCTTCGCGGACAGCAATTGTAGTATAAAGTAAACTGCGCAGGGGATCAGAAAGAGCGGTACATCCTCCTGATACAGCTCGAGCATCGCACAGACTGTCAGGCCCAGCATGAATGCGTACGAAAGCCAATGCTTCTGGTCACTCTCTGCTTTCCACAGAAGAATGAACGCAATAATCAAACAACCCTGACCAAAGACTTGACCGGCAAAGCCGTGATAGAAAAAATAGAGTTGATTTACGCTTAGCGCGCTCATCAACAGGGCTACCAGAGCGGCGAACCGATTTCCGCTTACAACCTTGACGAAGATTCCGACCAGCGGTGTTGTCAAAGCTAGGACGACGGCGAGCAGAACTGTAAAAATCTCATACGCCTGCAAATGGAAGAGCCCGGCGAGAAGACTGATTAGTAGAAACGTTCCGGGACGCACATGTGGTAACAGCCCGGAGTCGACTAAACAAGCTAGCGGTTTACTGACGTTCCAAACCGGGGGGCGGCGAATGCTTCCAGCCTCCAGGAAACGAGCAACCGCGGCGTAATAACCTGGATCACTGTTGCCAAGAGACACCGTGGTCGCGCCATTGTGCAGATAGAGCAGCGGATATAAGGCCAAAAGAAGCGTGACCAGAGATGCAAACACGAAGGCGCTCAGCGGAATGCCGCGCCTCGGAAGCGATCGAGGTTTCAGCAGGGCACTCCAGATTCCAAACCCCGCCCCTACGACTGTAATCGGATAGATTGCAGCGGCGGCTCCCATTCCTAAGCGACTCAGCCGAACTCCCAGCACCGCCGCGAGCATCATTCCGATCCAAGGAGCGAACCATGCTCGATATTGGCTAAGAGTTCGAGGTAGCGCGATACAGGTCAAACCCCAGCCGAGGAAAGATAAATAGAGGTAAATTGCGGCGGCGAGAAAAAGCACCGACATCAGCCTACACCCCCTCAATAGAAAGAGGCTGGTGCGAAACTAATTTTGATCTGTCCTGCCCGGAGAGATGTGCGTTACATTGTTGCGTTCGAGTAACAGCTCATTAAGGATTTGGGCCGCTTGTTTTTCTTTATCAACCAGAATTTTCTTCACTGCCAACCCGAGCAACTTATGTGCTCGACGTGATTTCGTTGTCAAGTTCGCCGGTCGGTCCCAATCACGGCCGGCTACGGGCAATGGTGATTGGCCCGTGCGATCCGTTTCTGCCGTCTCAGAGCCAAATCCGGCCCTCTTGAGCGCGCGATTGGTTCGCCATCCTGACTCGTTGGTCGCCATGTTCCGCCGCGACCAGGGCCTTGCAGAACTTGCAGCTTGTCGAGCGATCGTTGATGCTGATGGGTCGGGCGCTCCAATCGACGGCGCGATCGATCGCATACACGAGATTGGAAACCGAAAACGGGCCGCCTGAATGACTACTGAGCCGCTGCTCGATTCTGACAACCGGGCCGACACCCCTTCGAGGTTGCGCATTCTTCTTATCTATGACCGCCTTTATCCTCACTCGATTGGTGGCTTTGAGCGATTTTACCGTGATATCGCTGAGCGATTGGCAGCCCGCCACGAGGTCACGTTTCTAACGCGCACCCAATGGGCTGCCAATGAGCGACCCGACCCTCCCGCCGGGGTTAGGCTTGTCGCGCTGGACTGCGGCCTAGAAGTATATACCGCTTCTGGTCGAAGGCGAATTCTGCCGCCGCTCCGTTTCGGCATAGGCGCCCTGGTTCATCTGTTGCGTAACCGCAAACGCTACGACATCGTTCAGACCGGCAGCTTTCCTTTTTTCGCGTTGCTCTCCGCTTCTCTGGTGCGTGCGCTGGGTGGCCCTCCGGTCGTAACCGATTGGATCGAGGTCTGGTCGGACAACTACTGGAAGAGATATCTCGGCCCTATCGGCGGCCGTGTCGGTGCGCTCGTGCAGAAACTCTGCATCCGATTGACTACCCACGCTTTCACACTCTCCCAGTTGACAGCGGACCTGCTGCGCAAGCAAGGGTATCGGAAGCGGCTGGTGATTCTAAGAGGGATGTCCACTTCGTCTGCGCCGACGCCCCTTCGGCTGCAACGAGATACCCTGGTTGTATTCGCTGGGCGCCATATTCCTGAAAAACACGCGGCTGCGATTCCGGGGGCCATCTCTATCGCGCGACGGTACATCGCAGGTCTTCGAGCCCTCGTGTTTGGCGATGGTCCCGAACACTCGAAGCTCTTAGCGGAGGTTGCGCGGTTGCATCTTGAAGACATCGTCACCTGTCCCGGATTCGTCCCCTGGCAGGAAGTCGACGATGCAATGCGCACGGCCATGTGCGTGATACTTCCCTCCGAGCGCGAAGGGTATGGAGCTGTCGTGATAGAAGGGATTGAGCGGGGAACCCCCGCGATAGTGGTTCGAGGGCCCGACAACGCAGCTACCAGCCTGATTGTCGAAAACGTTAATGGGTTCGTGGCTGCGAGCATCCACCCGTCCGAACTCGCCGCGCAAATTGTGAAGGTTCACAGGGGCGGCGTGGAACTACTCTCTCGCACCCACCGGTGGTTTCGAGAAAACGCTCAGGAAGTGAGTATCGACGCCTCGATCGCGCTTATCGAGCAGGCCTATCGGACAATTGCGTGTCAGCCAACCGGCTCGTCTCGTGATTGAGGGTTATCGGGCCGGATTTGGTGAAACGCTCCAGAACGCTTTGGTACACAGCCAAAGTTGCCTCTGCTGCCGCCTCCCACGTGAATTGCCGCGCCTGACGAATGCCGGCATCGCTCAGATGCTGTCGGAGGGCTTTACTTTGGAGAATACGCAAGGCTTGTGTCACGAACTCCTGCGAACTGCGGGGGTCTGCTAAAAGGGTCGCCGGTCCCCCGACCTCGGGCATTGAGGACGCGTTTGAGGCGATCACAGGCGTCCCGCAAGCCATCGCTTCCAGGATCGGAAGTCCGAACCCTTCGTAGAACGACGGATAAACAAAGAGTTCGGCGCGGTTGTAAAACTCCACCAGGTCGGAATCGGGCACATCCGTCAGAATTCTGACCCAAGGCTGTAAATCTTGATACTTTTGAATCGTTAGCGGATTCGTCCAACGCCATCCAGGACGCCCAATGATGATGAGCTCGAGATAGTGGCCTCGTCGGTGCAGTTCACGAAGGACGTCCAACAAGATCAAGTGATTCTTACGGGGCTCGAGAACGCCGACAGTAAGGATGAACGGTCGATCGGTCTGATAGCGAACAGCAAATCCAGCAGTTGTGCTGATTGGCCTGAAGATCGGATTGACTCCGTGCGGAATGCGCACACATCGGCTGGCCGGTGCGAACCGCCCCTCGACGATATCTCGGACGGTGGCGTGGGAAGGCAGGATGATGCGATCGGAGCGTCGCAGTGCGCGGCGCGTCAAGATTCTAGTCGCCAAAGCTCTGTGTCTCGGATGAAACGACGGGAACAGGATGGGGGTCAGATCCTGCAGAGTTGAGACCTGCTTTACCCATGATGGCAGCGACTCGCCGCCCAAAAGGTTAGGAAAGTGCACCAGATCCAGGTTGTGCTCACGCGCCGCGCTGGCGTACGGACCGCCCAAGAGCGCCCGCGCTCGGTCGATCTTCGTGGCGGGTAGGAAAATGTTGCGTGCACGGGGGTGTTGATAAATGTCGAGTAAGCCGCGCCCGAATCGAATCAGGAAGTACTCCTGGTCTTCGTTTGCCGCAAAAAGATGACGTATGAGCTGATAGATGTAGACCCCAACACCCCCATTGGCAATGCGGACTTCACCATCCGCAATCCGCTCGTACAATGAATCGGTGACGATGCCGATTCGCGGGGACCGTGTGGAAGATTCAGTCATCGAACCCATTACCGCAACCACAAGCGTGCAACCAGCCTACTCGACTGGCCGAGGAAAAGGCGGCCGCCCGAGTCCCCGGCACGCCGGCGAGCATCGAGCGGTGAAAAATACGGTTCACCTTCGATTTGACCTCGACTTTCCAGGACCTGTCCAGAAAACTTGCCTCACCGAGCCGACGAGCTCCCTACCATGGAAAGAACCCGCGAATCGCCTTGCGTATAGAGACTTGGCATACTTGCTCGTAGAATAGCGAACTTGACCCCGAGGACGAATGGCATGCGCAACAGCAATCTTATCTTCCTGGTGCAGAACCTGGTGCTCAAGGACTTTCGGATTCGATACCGGAACATGTCGTTGGGAGTGGCTTGGTCGGTGGCCAATCCACTATTGATGATGGGCATACTGACCTTCGTTTTCACCCGCATCTTGCCTAATCCTTCCATCCATCACTTCGCCTTGTTCGTGCTGTGTGCGTTGGTTCCGTTTAACTTCTACAGCCTGGCCTCGAGTGCAGGCACCACTTCGTTGCTGGACAATCAATCGCTCATCAAGCGAGTCAAGTGTCCGCGCGCGGTCTTTCCCATCGCTTCGGTCTTTTCGACCTCCCTTCACCTAGTAATTCAATTCGCCTTGCTCATCGGTCTGTTGCTGATATTTGGGCACCAGGTCAACCGTTACTGGGTTTGGTTGCCGGCTATCCTGGGGCTGGAAGTGGTGTTCATGTGTGGACTGTGCCTGATGACGGCGCCACTCGATATCTACTATCGCGATGTTCGCTACCTGATGGAGGCTTCAGGCTTGGTCATGTTTTGGCTAGTACCCATCTTTTACTCCTTCGAGATGATTCCGTCCCGCTACCAGCTACTGTACACGCTGAACCCGATCGCGGCCGTGGCCGTGACGTTCCGCCGGATACTGATGGACGCCGAGGCGCCGTCGGCAGGGTTGCTCTTTCAACTGAGCGTTGTTTCGTTGGTGTTCCTTGCGATTGGGCTCGCGGTGTTCAGATCGCTCGAGCGCGACCTTGCGGATTACTTGTAGAGATGGTCATGCAGCGTAGCAACAGGGAGGCGATGGATCGCTGGCCGACCGACGCCGACCGTCAGGAGGGGCTCGCCACGTTGAAGCCCGCTCCGAAGGTCATCAGCTTCGAGGGCGTAAGCAAGAGCTATCTGCGGAACGCTGGCCGCACGTTAGTGAGACACCGATTGAAGTCTTGGCTGACGGGGTCGCCGGCGGATACCTTCTGTGCCCTGAAAGATGTGAGCTTTGAAGTGCCCGCCGGAGTGAGCCTTGCGGTGGTGGGAGCAAATGGAGCCGGAAAGAGCACTCTCCTGAGGCTTGCGGTCGGTCTTGCGGCGCCCGACTTGGGGCGGGTGACGGTAGTGGGTACGACTGCAGCCCTAATGGAGCTCGGAGCGGGATTTCACCCTGATTTAACCGGCACCGAGAATGTTCTACTGAATGCATCGCTACTCGGTCTGAGCCGCAAACGGACCTATGAGCAGTTCGATTCCATTGTTGAATTCTCGGGAATCAAAGACTTTATCGACGAGCCCCTGCGTACCTATTCAAGCGGTATGGTACTGCGGTTGGCCTTCTCGGTAGCGGTGCGAGCGAATCCTGACATCTTGTTTGTCGATGAAATCCTCTCGGTAGGAGACCAGCAATTCCAGCGCAAATGTATCGACGAGATAAAACGTTTGAAGAGTGCTGGCAGAACACTGGTTTTCGTATCGCATGCAACCGCGGTGTTGCGTGATTTGTGTGAACAAGCGCTTTGGCTCGATCATGGCGAAGTCAGAATGTGGGGGTCCACCGCCAAGGTCCTTGATTGCTATGAAAGCGGAGACCGGGTTCCGTGAAAACCAATAACTGCTCCTCATGCAAGCCTTGGCTGCTCCAGCGTTGGCCGCTCTCTAGATGCCAATCAACGGTGACCCAAAACCCGAAGACTAAGCGGCGATGAGCTGTGGGACCGGCGTTTGGTGTAGTCCTCTGAGCGCGAGGGAGGACGGTCGAAGCGAGGTTGCACGGAGGAACAGACTCAGGGCGCTGACCAGGCAGAAGGCGACACTAGGGTAAGCAACCGCTGCTACGAGCACGGCATCAGCGAAGCATAGGGCAGGCCGCCTTTCGCGAAGTACGAGCTCGTCATCGGGCGCGGTGCGCGAAACAGCAGGCAGGTCGAGTGGGGCAGTCGCAGCCTTTTCGCGGCTTGTTCACCAAGCAGAATCAAATTGCCGAAATTGCTGCATAGCATCCGTTGACTTGACGCTAGGCCCCGCCTCGCAGCAAAAGCTGGTCGCTGTTCGGCTGCTCTCGATACTCTTTAGCATCTTTGGTCTTAGCTGATCTTTCCCTACTGCTTGCTCAATTCGTTCGAGGCGCTCTCGGGATGGGGTAACATCGAATCCCCCAAGGTCAGCACCAACCGCTTGAGCTTTCAAATGCGAGCGGGGGTCGTGATAGCTGCCGAGTGATCGTGCAATTGCGGCATTGCCGTTGCACAGTCACGCGCCAATGAATTAATCTCAGTGCGGTTGGAGCGTTTGGGCGAATATGCGGAGGTTGGTCGCATGAACCGTTTAATTGTCGCGGGTCTAGCCGCCGCTGTGTTAATTCGCTTGTTTGCCCTCGGCAGCGCCGCAGCTGATTCCGCTCGAATGCCTCCCCAGAATACAATTACGATGAATTTCCAGAACGTGGATATTCCCGTTCTCGCCAAGTTCATCAGTGAGATAACCGGCCGTAACTTCATCATCGACGAATCGGTGCGCGGCAGGGTCACTATCATCTCGCCGAGCAAAGTCAATCCCGAACAGGCCTACTCAATCTTCCAATCCGTCCTCCAGGTAAAAGGCTTCACGACCGTTCAGGCCGGCAGGGCTATCAAGATTGAGCCCGCGCGCAACGTCCGCTCGAACGCCAAGCTTACCGAATCACAGACCCCCGCCGAGTCCAGCGGCGACGAATACGTCACTCGGATGGTGCGGCTTAAGAATATCGACGCCGCATCCGTCATTGGCGTGATCCAGCCCATGGTCTCGCACGACGGCCTGGTGGCCGCCTTCCCAAGTGACAACACCGTCATAGTCACCGACGACGCTTACAACGTCGAGCGACTGCTCCAGATAATCGGCGCCCTCGATGTCCGCGGAGAACAACAGACCGTTACCGTGATTCCGCTCAAGATCGCTTTTGCCGGCGAACTCGCACCCGAGGTCGACGAGCTGATGGGCGCCAGAGTGCAGGGTCTCGGCGCGAATGCCCAGATGGCTGGGCGCTCCCCGATGGGCGTGGTCGCGCCTTCGTCGACCGGCGGCGGGACCGGCTACAAGGTCATCCCCGACGAACGTACAAATTCTCTAATCGTGTTAGCGCCGCCGATGCAGATGCGCGAGATCCAGGAGATCGTCTCCAAGCTCGACATCACTCCGCCCAACTCCACGTCGCGAATCCACGTTTACCGGCTCAAGAATGCGCAGGCGCTCGAGATGGTCCAGGTGCTCAACAACCTGCTCAACGGCGGCAGCGGCCCGACTACGCTCTCGCCGACCACAGGCAAGGGCTCGCTCGGCCGTGCCAGCTTCAACAGCGCTGCCAGTGGTGGGATGGGCGGTGGCTTCGGCGGCATGAGCGGCTTCGGCGGTGGCGGATACGGTGGGATGGCCAGTAGTGCCAGCTTCGGCGGTTCCAGTGGCGGTGGCGGCTTTGGTGGTAGCGGCGGCGCCAGCGGCTTTGGCGGCGGCGGGATGAGCGGGCGCGGCTCGTCGGGCGGCAACACTGGTCCCGCGTCGGCCAGTTCCGCCGGCAAGAGCGTCGATTTCTCCTATCCGGTGAATGTCACCGCGGATCCCGCGACCAATGCGATGGTGGTCAGCGCGTCGCCGCAGGACTGGCAGACCCTCAAGCAGATTATAGACGACCTCGACACCCCGCGGGTGCAGATTTTCGTCCAGGCCATCATCGTCGAGGTCTCCGCCGAGCGCCAGCGTCAGTTGGGGGTCAATTTCAGCGCGAGCACGTCGATCAGCGGCAGCACGCTCGGTTTCGGTACGGTTAATTTCGGGCAGCTTCAGAACACGCTCGGCAACCCGCTCGGATTGACCGGTCTTGGCCTCGGCCTCGCCTCGAAGAGCCTTTGTTCGATCCCCGGGGCGGTTGCATCCACGGTCACTGGGACCGCCACGACCTCCTCGACGGTGAATGTCCCCTGCGATATCGCGCTAATCACCGCTCTCGAGACCGATACTCATGCCAACGTACTCTCGGCGCCCACCCTCCTCACCGCCGATAACCAAGAAGCGATGATTGTCGTCGGTCAGAACCTGCCCTTTGTCGGCTCGGCTGCCGCCAACGCCGGATTGCCTGGGCAAATCTTCAATTCGGTCGAGCGCCAGAACGTCGGTATCACGCTCGACATCGTGCCGCAGGTTTCTGAAGGCGACTACGTCAAGCTCGACCTCTACGAAGAAGTTTCCAACGTCGTCAACGGCACCCAGACCAACACGCTCGGACCGACGACGACTATCCGCTCCGCCTCGACCACAGTGCTGATACAGAACCATCGCACCGCGGTCATCGGCGGCCTGCTCGCCAGCCAGGATCAGATCACCAACCAGGGGGTTCCGTTCGTCTCGAGCATCCCGGTGATTGGCAACCTGTTCAGCAACAAGTCGACCGACAAGCAGAAGGACAATCTGATCGTATTCCTGACTCCGCATATCGTTCGCAACAAGAGTGAGCTGCGCGAGCTCGCACTCGACGAGCGTCAGCAATTCGTGAACTCGCTCGGGCGCAAGGAAATCCACGATATGCCGGCCTCGCAGATTCGCCAGGTCTACAAGCCGAGCTTCTCGATTCCGGTTTCTCCCGCAGCCGACCTGAACGCGCCTTACAGCAGTCCGCCGACGCCTCCGGGACCTGAGAATCCGGGTGCCGCGTACGAATCCGCGCCGTCTAGCGGCAGCAGCCCCGACACTCCCTTCAATACGACCGAGATCGGCCCCCGATGAACGAATGATTTTATTGGGTGGAACGCCCACCCGAACGGTGCGAGGACTTTCGCTAGAGTGCTCGCGCCCAGATTCAATCTCACGGTTGGGGTCGTCAAGGGAAACGATCTAACTAGTGTTTAGACACTCGTCGCGAAGCCGTCCGTCGGGGATTCAACCAGGGCATTGTTGGTTGGGTTCCTAAAAGGCCGAAGTCGATAGAAATGAAGAAATGCAGGAAATCGTCTTCCGTCAGGACTCGAACTGAACCGAGTTAGGCAGCGAAGTGTCGGCCGAGTGATTGCTCAAATGCACGGCGTCACAGCGGCTTACCCACACTGATGCGCATTCAGTTTGACACCACTCTCACGTCACTCACGTGATACGCTGGCGTTTGCCCGGTGCTGGTGATTCTCCCGCGTCGCGACATGATCAAGCCCCATTTTCCTCACAACGCTTTTCAAGGGGTCGCGATGTTCACGGAACCGCACTTTTCCGGTCGCGGATTATAAGAACTCCACACTGAAACCAAAAGCGAGCAGCGACAATAGACCAGATTGATCGGCGAGGCGCCTGCGGTAACCGTCATGGATGAGAACGGTCAGACGCCGATCAAGAAGGCAAGGTGCCGATAAATTTGACTGCTACATTGCATAGTTAAATAGCCAAGCCTAAGCTCAAACCTTGCCAGGCAGTGCGGGTCATTGGCCGATTGCTCCGGCAGGAGTGCTTTGCGATGGCGCTGTTCAGGAAAGAACCGGAAAAGAGTCCGAAAATTCAACTCACCGCGATGCTGCCAGCGCCGCCCTCGTCACCCTCAGCGATGCCGCATGAGGCCGCTCCGTCCGAAGGAAGAGCGTATCTCGATCGCGGATCGAAAATCACCGGCAAAGTCTTCTTCGATAGTCTCGCGCAAATCGACGGAGAGGTCAGCGGCGAGATCAATGCGAACGACAGCCTCACGATTGGCGAGTCCGCTGTGGTTACCGCCCCGATACGCGCCGCATCTGTATCCATCGCGGGCAAGGTCAACGGCGACATCGTTGCTACCCAGCGAATCGAAATCCGTGCTTCGGCGAAGGTGAGCGGAAATATCACGGCTCCATCGCTTTCGGTTCAGCATGGCGCGCGGTTCAAGGGGCATTGCTCTATCGAGGGCAACCGCGAAGACGGCGCCAAGGAGCGTGTCCCAGACCGCCGCAGGGCAGAAGCAGGACCTTGAGATTTTCGATCGTCGGGGCGAATAACACGAATGGGGCGTACTAAAGGGGTGGGGTGCTGGTGCACGGCTGCCACTCACCGTTGAGTTTTCCAAGAACATTCCTTCTACGAGGATTCGTCGCATCTGTGCTGCTGGCCTTCCATACGGCATGGCAGTATCCGCATTTGTAGAAGACCTCGTCGCGGCCCGGGTCGGGAAGTGGTTGAAAGCTCTTCGCTTCGATCTCGCGTTTGACTCGGTCGATCTCTAGATCGGTCAGTTTTCTTGGAACTGTTTCTGAACCGCTGCAACGAGCTGGGCAGTATTTCTTCAGCTTGATGATTGCACGTAATCTAGGCATTTCCCTTTATCCGTGCCCAGCGTCGGTTCTGTTCTTCGCGCGCCCTTTAATTATACGCGGTCTCTCCGCGGCATCAGATGCCGTTTGCTCTAAGCCGGCCAACTTCGTACTGTTCTGAAAGGTTCATGCATCCGCGCCAGCGTGCCAGTAGCCCCGACCGGCTCTGCTCGCTGGCGCACGCAGCCCTGCTAAATCACTCTCTCAATAGTCCACTCGGCCGCCGTCAACTATTTTATTCGGCTGCGTCCTGTACTTTTCCCCTGTGGCGTGGCTCCTAGCTACGGGTGGCTCGGGGGTGTTTGATCCCTTCCTGCCAGGCTTTATGCAGCGAAGGACGATGAACCCCTCTTCGACGCGAATCGTTACCTGGTCACCGAGCTTGTAGTCAGTGCTCGCTTCCCAGGGTTTTGGCCCCACATCGCCGTAATCCCGCCCCCGCGGCTTTCTGCGCTTCTTCGCCCGCCGCCAGATCTCGGCCGACCGCGCTTCTAGCGTCATGGAGGCCGCCGCCCGCGCGAGCTTTCGCTTTTCATTATCGTATTTGTTAAACCGCGAGTAATGAAGCCTCGCTATGCCGCCTCGCTGCGCGAACACTTTAAAACTCGTTTCGTCGGTTGTACGTGCGAGCACTCCGGTGCCGAGCACGGTTGGGGAGAGTGTCGCGCCAAAGGGTGCCGTTGCAGGGGTGGATGGTACGGACCTCAAATGTTTTTCGCCCGAGCCATCGTGGTCGGTCTGGTATTGGTTCTCGCCCTCTGGCTTTTAAGCCGCGTGTTGGCCGAGTGAGTCGCGCGCCATGCTTCAAGCCGATTTCGATCCCGAACCGACGATCGTTCGCATCCGTCGATGTGGCTACGTTTTCGCGATGCAAGGCTCGCGGCTGCCTCCTGCGCGCGACCAATCGCCGATAAGGTTGACGGCGCGGGCCGCCACGTTCGACGGATCGAATTGTGCCGGCGGTACTGCGAAATTGTCATCGAGCGCGAGCGAGCGCGCGACCTTGAGATTTGCGATCGGCGCGACGTATGGCGTGCCTTCACTCTCTCTTCGCTTCAAAGGAAAATAAAAAGAGGCGGGCCAGCGCACGAGACGCCAACCCGCTGCCGACTGGTAAAGGGGTGCAGAACCAGCCAGCGCCCCCGATTTACCAAATCGCCGCGCGAGCGTCTATCGACGCCCGAGCTAGCTCCGCGTGGTAACGGCAAGAACCCGCTGGTCATGGCCGTTCGCCCGGCGGATCGATATTGTCGGCTGAGAGAACTGCTCAGTGAAGCCAAGTAAAATCCTCTCTGTTGCCCCGATCTTCGACAGCGATCCGGCCAGCGTGCATATCGAGGTTCTGTGTTCTCTCTGTGATCAGGTGGATGTTCTAGTAGTGAACCTGAACGAACCCGGGAACCTGTCATGGTTGCGGCGGCATGATTTCTATTTCGTCTGTGGTCGTCACCGCCATTGGGAATCAAATTAGATCAGCCATGAACCACCGCCACGCCGCCGTGCTCGCGCTTGTGGGCTGGTACTTGATGGTGCCGATGTCAAAAGGGGGCAAGCCAGCAACGGCACCGTCTTCTGTTCGACGAACTCCGTGGAGCCGGTCCCGCGCCGGACCTTCTCGGGTTTCCGCGTTTTACCTATTGCGTCTGCCGGGTGCAGAGAAGCCAGCCGGTAAAGTCGGGGTCGGTGCTGAGCACGTAGAAGCTATTCGGCGACTCAATCACGCTAACACTGTGGACGGTGGCGCTACTCGGGCATTGCGCGGGATTCGACGCGATGGGGCTAAAGTTTACGGTCGCAGCACCGGTGCCGTCGGGATTGATCGTGCCCGTGCCCTTGAACTTGCTGCTGCAGGCCACGCCTGCGGTGTTGCTCGTGCTTATGCCTGTGAAGGCACCAGACCCGTCGTTGGTGGCCTGACCAACGGACGTCGACGGTACCCAAGTGCTCGCACCCTTGGCGTCCTTTATTTTCGCGTACCCGCTGCCGAGGCAGGCGAACGGCCCGGCGATAGTCGCATTCCGAGTACCCCGCGGCAGTCGCGATGCCGTAAACGGATAGTGCCAAAAACCCTAAAACGGATGCCAGAGCAAGCCGACGCATGTTTGTCTCTCCCAAAGGATGGTTAGATGCTGTTTGGCGAGACTATTAGCGATCGCGATACGAATGTCAAACGCAACTTATGGTAAGAACCCTACAAATCGCCTGTGGGATCGAGTCAGCGGCGCATCGCGAGGGCTGCCAGACCGCCAGCTTGCCCGGCATTTCCCCAAATTGCGCGGTAGTCGCGGCCCAGACCCTTGCTATCCTTTGCTATCGGGTATGCGCCGCCATGTCCGACAGATCGAATTGTGTCAGGCCAAACTGCAATGTCTTCATCGAGCGCGAGCGTTCTCGGGGCCATGAACTCTGCGATGGAGGGTTCGAATTAGATCAGCCATGAACCCCGGCCACGCCAGTCGCGCTGGCAGGCTGGTATCTGATGTGGAAAAAGCAGGTTGTGCGCCCGAGGTTCCCGGCTCCGATCTACAAGAGCCTAATGTGCCTCGGTTGTTCGACGCAGCCTGCTTCCTGATCGCGGTCTAACACATAAGCACCCAGATATATACTCGTCAGAATCGGGAAATGGTGCGGCGCAGCGCACATTGTAAAGCGCCGCCCCGCAGCCGACTGATAAAGGGGGAGTCAGACAGCCAGTCACCGGCCTACTTCTATCAATGTGGGAACTGCTCGATAAACGGCGTGAGCTACCGCACAGAAAAGTTATGCCGATGTTGCCAGATTCGATTCGATATTCGGAGACTCTCGAAGCGTCGGCCGCTGAGGTAATCGACGCAGTACGCAGACAATGTCTTGAAGGCGTTGTCGCGAATCGGCGCGACAGCCCATATCCGCCGGGGAAGCGTTCGGGCACCTAACAGAAGATGCGCCTCAACAAAGTGCGCGAGTTTGTGATCGGCGGCTAAAACCCCGGCGCCGCACAACTTCGATGCGCTCCTCGTCGGCTACCGCGAAGGTCGGAAGCTCATGTACGTCGCCAAGGTGAGGAGGATTCACGCGAGCATTGCGCGACTCGGTGTTCAAGCGATTTTCGCGGACTCGAAGCCGACCGATGCCCGTCCAGGAATTTACCGGAGTCACACAAGGGCCGCTGGGTGAAGGCTTGACTGCCGAGGATATGAAGAAATGCCGCTGGCTCAAGCCGCGGCAAATCATCTGCGCCACTCGAAGTTCCAAAAGTTAACGGCGCCGCCCGCGCAATGAACGTGCAGACTGATGTGGGTGCCGTCGCTAACAATCACATCGGCGGAATAGAAGCGAAGCCGGAACGACAAAGTGGTTAAGCAACGAAGCTGGCCCAGTGAATTGGTCCAGCAGACTCAGAATTTGCTCTTTGCCGGGGTTGAGGGACGACGCTCGGTGATGCGCATTCAGTTTCGTTCTCTTTTATGACATTATTCTCGCTAGCAGCTAACTAACGCTGGTTTGCTGAAATGCAGACCGAGATGAGGCGGGGAGGGTGGAGGATGGTAAGTGTCAGGTCTGTCCTTAGTGGCTTCCGCACGGACTTAGCAATCGATCTCGGAACGGCCAACACACTAGTCTATTTGAAGGGCGCTGGCGTGGTGTCCAATGAGCCGTCGGTGGTCGCAGTTCGCCGGGGTTCGAGCGGCGAGCGACGAATATTGGCAATCGGAGTGTCCGCCAAGAATATGTTGGGACGAACGCCAAATTCCATCACAATGAGTCGCCCCGTTCGTGATGGAGTTATTTCCGATTTTGACTCAACTCAGGCAATGCTTAGCCACTTCATCGGGAAAATTTGCAGGCGCAAGAACTTGAAAGCGCCACGAATAGTGGTGTGCGTACCGTCCGGGAGTACCGCACTAGAGAAGCGTGCGGTTGTGGAGTGTGCTAAATCGGTCGGCGCCGGAGAAGTCTATCTTGTAGACCAAGCCCTTGCGGCCGCCATTGGCGCGGGAATGCCGGTAGCAAAGCCAGTCGGCAATATGATGATCGATGTTGGTGGGGGAACCACAGAAATTGCCGTCATTTCGCTTAGCGGCCTCGTGTACTCGCGGTCCTTGCGGATTGCGGGCGACAAGATCGACGAGGCAATCATCCAGCAGATCAGGCGCCGACACAATATCCAGATCGGAGAGCGGACTGCTGAACTAGTGAAGATCGTACTTGGCTCTGCTAGTTCCGATTCTGAAATTCGAACCGTCCAAATTAGAGGCCAGGATGTGGCGGCTAGACGACCGAAAACCATCGAAATCAGCGATGAGGAGATTCGGGAAGCCATCGTGGGACCGCTGGCTCAGGTTGTGGAGGCAACACGCCTCGCGCTTGAGGATACGCCTCCCGAACTGATCTCAGATATTGCTGAGAACGGAATCATGTTGGCAGGCGGCGGTGCCCTTCTGCATAATCTCGACGTTTTCATCAGCAACGAGATTAAGTTGCCGGTCACCGTCAGCGATGATCCATTGAAGGTGGGGGTACTGGGGGCCGGTAAACTTCTTGAGGATCTGGCGCTCTTGCATCAAGTGGCGCTCAATTGACAATCAACTGACTTATTTTTCCGCGCGTCTCTCTACAGAGAGGAGATTCTGACCCGCGGTTCACGAGAAGCTAGATCTCCCTCGGAGATTTCAGAACTGGCGCTGTTTCTGCGACAGCGAACCACTGTAATTACTGCAGAGAACATTGTCGCCTTCCACCCGCTAGGATGATTTTTGGCCACGCTCGACGCTTGAGGAGTAGCTCTTCGTTCCGTTCAGCGCGATCGAGGGGCGATGCAACGAGTGTATCGGGTGGAAACAGTACCCTCGCGCCCAGAAGACGCGAGGCAATCGTGTTCTGGTCGCGGTCCAGTTGCGAACTCCACCGTATGAAGACGAGTTTTTGACAGCGCGTTCAGCGGCGCATGCTCGAAAAGGCCGCTTGACTACTCGGTGGCCTTCCTTGCCGGATAACTCTAGCGCATGATCCGGTCAACCCGACGGGATCGACAAATTTGCTGAATGTGGTATAAGAAAAAGCGTGGCGCTTGATGGATGTGGAGGACGGCGATGCTGAGGAAGTGTCATCTTACCCAACCGCGCGATTCAGCGAGATCTCGGCAAGAGCGCATCGCTTCAAACGAAGTTGAGTTCCGGGCGCGCGGCCTGGAAGGAGAGAAGCGATGAAGCCCGAACTGCATGGGATCGAACCGAGGGCGGTTTCATGGGCTGGCCAATCACGTAAGTCGGATGGAGCTGCTGAGGCCGCGTCAGCTATCCGGCAGGATTCTAATCTCGCCAAGGGCACCGAAATCATCGGCACCCTGTTCTTCGAGGGGCCGGTCACAATAGATGGACAGGTGGAGGGTGAGATCACAGGACAGGACAAGATCACTGTCGGCGAGAACGGTTTTGTAACCGCCCAAAAAATAAGCGCCGCCTCGATAGTCATTGCCGGTACGGTGAAGGTCAACAGAATAGCGAGCCGCCGAATCGAAATTCTTCCCACGGGAAAGGTTTGGGGCGACCTCGCTTCGCCCGTCTTGAGCATACACAAAGGGGCCCGATTCGAAGGTAAAGCGTTCGAGCGAGAGTCTCAGCGAACACCTGAAGACTCCAGCGCACCGCCTGAACAATCGAGCAGGTGAATAGTCCGTTCACGACCGCAAGCAACACAGGACCCCGGCCACTAAGCCAGGATTTCCGCCTTTTTCTGAAACCACTATCAATTATTCTGACGCAGCGGAGTCTTTTACATTTTAGAGTCGCAACGGATCAGCGTCCGCTGATACCTGTTCAGCGAGCAAAAACGGAGGTAGACCAGTGACTCAAACCAATGTCGCAGAGTCTCAACGTGCCAATTGTAGCCTCTCGAAGGCTCATCCGACTGTAACTCTAAGCAGTTATAGAGCGGGTGGCGATCCGAGGGATTTTCCGATTGCATCGAGTCGCGAGAGCCAGTCTCTGATGATTCCCGACGAAATTCTCGAATTATACGCGTTTCTCTTCTGTCAGGGCCGGTACCGTGATCTGGGAATGACGTTCGAGCATTTCCTTCTCGTCGTCACATCGGTCCAGCGTGATCACGCTTTCGCCTAAGGCGCCCCTCGAGTGGCCCGGAGAGTTGCCGGCTCAGATGTCGGATGTAGCTTTAGCTTAACGAAATGCGGTAACTCGCGGGTCTGCCAGAAGAACGCCGCCCGATTTTGCATCGTCTGCGCGACTTCGGCGCGGCTCGCCTCAAATTGCTGGGTCATGCTTCCCGAGCTCGAGTTTTCTATCGCCGTCGCTGCTGTTTTCCTCAATCGTCCGCGCGGGACCGTTCCCCACGCATTCTGCGCAGCACTGCTGGGGGAATCCCTCTCTCAAACGGCGCACCCGCCACGCCACCCAATTGCGACGGCGCCGCTTGGGGGGTTTCCGAGTCCCGAAATTCAATCGCGACGCGCTTGCCACCGCGATCGATCGTCGCTCGATCGGTTTCGACGCTTACTAGCCTGCCGGCATCGGGAATATCCTCTCCAACCTGGTAGAGCGATTGGTTGCCGTTCTGGTCCTCGATTATCGCGTAAGGCTTCGATTTGCTCAGCATCGAAGTGCCGATCAGCCTAAGATGCAGGTCCTGGACCACCACCGGCGCGGGTCCATTGTTCTGCGGGACTAGGTTGAAGATATCTCGCTTGACGATTCCGTCGTAGTAGGCACGCGTCCGTGTGACCGCCGCGGCCCTGGTGGACGCGGCCACGTGAGCGTCGGGTTCATTGGAAACGGTGTGCTCGATAACGTTCCGCACGCACATCGCCGAAACGACCGCCAACGCGCCGACCAGCGCGAAGTTCAGAATCGTGACGTGAACTTGCGAGAATCTGAGTTCCATCTAAAGAATCGATTCAGCCTCGTGGGACATCCTTTCAGTGGACGGCCCACGTGGTAGTTCCATTCACCTTTCCATGGGCTGGTCGCAGGCTCGCCTAAACTATGCCGCCGCCGACCAAATTCATCAAGCGCAAGAGGTAGCTGCGCTCATCTTGGCCTCGGTCGCTGAACGCCCGCCGCCGGTCGAACCTCGCGCTCCGCACCGTTTTCCGGCCCGAGCCTCGCATTCCGCCGGGGCAACCTCCCAGGAACAGCTCAGATCGCGGCGAAGAGTATTCGCTTTGATGAAATCGCGTCTTTCTCCTGGGGGTAGTCGCGCGAGCTGTTTGTTCAAGCTGTCTGATGAGACGTGACAAACGAACTGCCTGTGCTGAAGCCGATGCTGGTGTGCGCATAGATTCGCGTTGTCGACGAACGCCTTGTGGCGGAGCAGCCCTCCATCTCGATGGCAACAGCCGACCATGCCGCCAGCTGACGTGCATTGAGTTTTGCGGCGGCTTCCTTAACGTCGAGCAGCTAAGCTCACGACGAAAACCGACAGCTGCACGATCTGGTGGCCGAATTTCGAGGCTCACCCATATAGCCTCCCGACGAACCGTGGCCACCATACGGACAGGGATTTGACAACGCGGGTCGCAACGTCGAAGTAGGTATACTGTGCGGGGCCGTACCCAAGCCATTTGATGAAATGTTGGTTGAACGCCTGCCGCGTACCACTTTGCTAACTTGTTGACCCGTCTCGGGGGACCGTCACGTCGTCCAGATAGTGGGGGCCGTCGACTGCCGGGAAAGCATTGCCGCCACCCGTATGTGGCGGCAATGCCCCTAACTTAGACGCGAGAAATCGGCTCAGTCACCGAACCCGCAAGTGCAGATGCCATGCCCGGAGCCGTGCAAGTTGATGAATTGGCATTCGGTGAAGAGCTGCTCAAATTCACCAGCGTCAAGACGGGCAAATTGGAACTCCTCGACCGACGTGCTGGTTACAAACCCAAAGGGCGGCGTGGCAGTAGCCTGATTGCTGGCCATCGACTCGGTATGGTTGATCCATGCATGTATTCCGTGAGCCAGCGGGAAGGGTACGGTTGCACTGTTCTTGCAGACGGAGGGCGGCCCCTGGGATGCCGGCACAACACCTAGGATCTTGATTACGCCAGCCTCCGTAGATTCCTTGCTGATGAGCGGATTCGAGGTCAGGTCACTTATCACTGAAAGGGTCCTCAACGAGTTGGCGGATAGATCGCATTGGCAGCATTCCTGCATTTCCTGCACATCGTTGAACACATAGATATTCGCGCAAACGTCACCCGAAAGGGCACCATCTGGCAATGGCGGTAGCGCTGCTAGTGTGTCATCCATTGCGGGGGCGAGGACTCCGAAGTTGCCTGAGTTCACGATACGGAGCAGGGCGTCGCCTGCGCCGCCCGAATGACCCGCTCCGCCGTAGCCGCCCTCCGATTTGCCGAAGGCGGTCGACGTGTCATAGTAGCTCAAAAGGTAAACACCGCCGCCATCACTCACCCTTTGCATCACCTGCGCGAAAGCTTGCTGCTGTGTTGCTCGGAATCCGGGACCCGCGTACCAGGCCGCAACTCCGAGCAAGGCCGCCAAAGTCAAACTGCCGATTCGTTTCATAGATTCCTCCTTGATCCGAATTTCCGTTTCGCCCCACGCCAACATTGCACCAGACCAAACGGTATGCAAACGCAGTAAAGCGTGCTTGAGACGATACGCGAAGGCGGTATTGTTCTCGATATGGCCAGTATCGTGTCCCGCAAATAACTTTACGGTGCATAATGATTTTCTCAAGTGCAGACGCGGCCAAAATGATCCAACAATGAAAACTTATTTGCGGGACACGACACTAGCCGTTGCGTTCAAAACCAAGGGCGTTTCCACAAACAGGTCCGATTCCGCTCTCGGGAGATTCAGGGCCCGGAAAAATGCCGGTGTCTTACTCTAGGCTCTTTGTCGGCGAGGTGGCGGAGGCTGCGCCTGCCAAAATAGAAATTGAGCTACTTAGAAAATCGAGTCACGCAACATTGCTTCTTGCCCGTAGCAGATGCATCGCAATGGCTGCCCATATGAGGGCAACGAAAAGAGGTCTGGAAGGAACCCGCTTACGCCTCGACAGGATTCAACACTAAGTCAGCTCGGTCTCTTGCTCACTCCTTGTCCGCGCTGCTCGCGCTATGGCGCTGAGGAAGGCATACGCAAGCACTATTGTGGCGCCACCAGTGAGCACAGCGCCTAGCAGGGTGACGAACCTGAGAAAAAGCCCGGATGGTCGACCGCGAGAGGTTCCTTGAGGGGGCGCCGGGCACATAGATGATCTCGATCGGGTCGCGTTCGTGAATGGATTTCTACGGGTGCCAATTCACCTCCTCGGAGCCTCCTCTTGACTGAATTTGAGAACTCGGGTGGCCTAATCTCCCTTGAGGTCGAATTTCCCCATACGCCCGCGAAGACGAACCCAGCGCGAGACCTACTAGGGCAACAGCAACGCAAAACCCTTCGCCGGCAGATTTTCTCTTTTCAATCAGCAAAGCAGAGCTTCGCTACAGTCAATTGCGATTACTCAAATTACCCCTTGCGTCCACGGGGTTGACAAAACTACTTCCTATGGGCAGGTTGAAACCGGGAGAATCAGGTTGAGAACTCTGGCTAACCAGTGCAAAACGGCTGCGCTAACGGTTGTGTTGGCCTTCCTGTTCAGTGGGTGTCGCGGCGGGTCCCCGTCATCACCGGCCGCGAGTGACGTTCCAATCGCGAAACCGCGTTGCGGCGTGCACACCGATATAACATGCCCCGACGATACAGCCGCAGTCATGATGAGCGGCGGCAAAATGATGCAGCTGAAAGACAGCAAGGTCGTGGTACCCATGCAGACCAACGTTAGACTATCTAACGGTGCTGAAGTGATGCTGGACGGAACGATAATGCTTGGCGGGAGACAGATGCAATTGAAGGAAGGCCAAACGATGATGAGGAACGGGGCCATCACGCAAGGCGGAATCCCGATGAACAGGCAGAATCAATAGAGTTCGAAACAGAAGAGCCGTGGCCGGAGGCACGAGACTCAGGCCCGTTCACGCTTTCCTGAACTCGATACTGTCTATTCGCCCTTGCGCCGACGAGCAAATGATAGACAGGCGCTCTGGTTGTAGCCGGGGGTCTGACGGGCGGGATGCTGAGCAACTGTCACGATTCCCGCGACAGGAAGCGAGTTTCTCAGAACGAAAATTGATGAGCGCGCAACGAAGGTCGATCGGCAACTTTGTATCAAACGCGGTGTATTGAACTCGACTGCCAAATTTCCACAAATGACAATGCCATGAGGCTTTAGCGGCGGCGGCTCACCGATCAGGCACGGGTCAGAAGCTCCAGAACGTGGCCGTTGGGATCCTTAAAATAGACACCGCGCCCGCCACGCCGAGTGTTGATCTGCATATCCTCTTGCGAGAAGGGACCGCTCCCATAAGGAATGCCAGCCTCTTTGATTCGACCGAAGATCGCTTCGAACTCCTCGTCGCCGACGTGGAAAGCGTAGTGGTGCATCTCGAAATGGTTCCAGTTGTCAAAATCCAGCGCGAGCGTTTCGTTGATTTTGACCGGCGCAAAGTGACCCATCGTGCCCTCGTACTTGAGCCCGAAGATGTGCGCGAAAAACTTTGCCGACGCCTCCTTGTCATGCGCCGGTACGATCGTGTGATTCAGCGTAATAGCCATAACTCGCCTCCATCTGCGCTTGAACCACTTATCATCGGACAATCATTTGATTTGTAAAGTATTCCCTTATGAGAGTAAGTCAAGAGAACTGCTTGATTAATGATGGCTCGCGGGTTTTTTTACGCGCATGACGCCAGAACCGGGGATTGGGTCCCACGCGCCAAACCTGGAAACGGAACCCGTAGATCCGGGTGTCCTAGTTTCGGATTGGGATGCTACCTAACGACCTCGACTAAGAAGGCTCCAGTGCGCGTCGCTCAACGGGCGGCGGTGTTGATTAACGCCGCCCACGCAACCGCGCTGCTCCCCGCCGGTCGCGATGAATCAATAGTTGGGGCCCTACTTTGGCCGTTTGCAAACCAGCGCGGCTGCTTTCTTGGATACTAACTTGGCCCTTTTCACGGGTCACGGCAATCACTCAGACCAACACTTACCGTGGGGGCATTTCAGTACCACCAGAACAGCGGAAGTCATCTTCCCGCTCAGGGGTAGTCTTCACCGTGGACCTCATCGGCGTTTTCAGCGGGCTCAGTGCACCCGCTCCACCGTAGCCGCCCTCCGATTTGCCGAAGGCAGTCGACGTGTCGTAGTAGCTCAGAAGATAAGAACCCTCGGACTCGGGAACCTCCTGAATCTCCTGAGCGAACGCTTGCTGCTGCATTACTCGAAGCCCCGGACCCGCGTACCAGGTCGCAATTCCAAGCAGGGCCGTCAAGGTTAAAGTGCCGATCCGTTTCATGTGTTCCTCCCCTAGTCAGATTCTCCGCACCGCCCCCGGGTCAACATTGCACCAAACCAAACGATATGCAAACGCAGTAAGGCTTGCTTTAGACGATACGCGAAGGCGGTACTAATCTCGATATAGCCATCGGTTGTGTCCAAAACGGGCGTTTACACAAACGCGTCCGATTCCACCTATCGCGAGACTCAGCGCCGGAAAAGTGCCGCTGTCTTATTTTCGAAATTTTACCGACAGCCCTTCGTCAAGAGAATCCGGCTGTCCCTGCGTCATTCAGACATCTCGGCATCCGGCAAGCAATTACATCGCGGAGGTCTTGGCGCCGAAACTGTCCGCGTAGCTCCCTGGGGCATACCACCCACAAGCGCGCTCGCAAGCGACCCCGACAAACTGCGACCCTAAGTGGCCGTGACCCGTCCCCCTTCATCGTGCGTCGCGAGTTGACCCCGATGCCTTGTTGGAACCACGAATAACAGCAGCGCGAACGCGGCGGCGGTGCTCGCGAGATGGCGGTGGGACGATCAAATGGAAATACGCCAGAATATGGTGCATAGTGCACAGTGCCGAAAAATCCGGATAGGAGGGCCGTGCGCCTTCAGGTGAGCGCTCGGGATTGCGTCGTTCCCCGGGGAGGGATTCTGATGCCGTGTCTATCGAGCACTAAGGGAAAACGAGCCCGGATGGACGTTTCCGTAATTTTGCCGGTCGTGAACGAGGCTGAAAACCTGCGGACTTTGATCCCGAGGCTCACTACGTTGTTCGATCGCGAGCGCCTTATGTATGAGCTCGTGGTGGTGGATGGCGGGTCGAGCGACGACACCCGCGAAACTGCCGAATCGCTTGGCGCCAGAGTCGTCGCGGAGCGGCGGCGCGGCTATGCGGGCGCGACCGAAACAGGTTTTGCCGAGGCTCGCGGTGACTATGTGCTTACGCTGGATGCCGACCAGTCGCACGACCCCGATTTCATTGTCAAGATGTGGCGGGCACGCACGCGCGGCGACATCGTGATTGCTTCCCGCTATGCGGTCGGCGGTGTCACCTACTCCACCTTCGTCCGCCGTGCGACGAGCTGGCTGCTGAACGTGGTGCTGCGGCGTGTGCTCTCGATGCTAGTGCGCGACCTGTCCAGTGGATATCGCCTTTACCGGCGTGACGTGCTGGCGAACCTCGAACTCACCTCCACGAATTTCGAGGTGCTAGAGGAAATCCTGGTTAAAGCCTGCGCCAACGGATTCAGCATCGTCGAGGTTCCGTTCACGTATTTTCCGCGCGGCGCCGGCCGATCGCATGCCAAGCTCGTCAGCTTCGGATGGAAAATTTTGCGTTCTTCGATACCGCTATGGAAAATCCGCAACTCGCTCGACTCGGCCGACTACGACGAGCGCGCCTTCGACAGCCTGATTCCCCCGCAGCGCTACTGGCAGCGCCGCCGCCATCACATCACCGTCTTATGGGCGCGCGGCGCGGGCCGAGTGCTCGACGTGGGATGTGGTTCCAGCCTGATCGTGCAGAGCCTCAACAACGTGACAGGCATGGACTACAACTACGCCAAACTTCGCTTTCTTTGCCGCCACGAGATTCCGCTGGTCAACGCCTCCGCCTTTGCGCTGCCATTCAAGGATGGTTCGTTCGACTGCGTGATCAGCCAGGAAGTGATCGGGCATCTTCCGTACGACGAATCGTTGTTCGCCGAAATGCGCCGCGTGCTCCGGACCGGAGGGAGGCTGATCCTCGGCACGCCCGATTACTCGACGATTGGATGGCGCATCATCGAGCCGCTTTACGGCTTCGTAATGCCCGGTGGATACAAGGACGAGCACATCACACACTACAGCCAGGAAGAGCTGAGAGAGATTCTCCCGCGGCACGGTTTTGTAGTCGAGGAAGCCGCCTACATCGCGCGCAGCGAGCTAATCCTCCGCTGTCGCAAGGTTGAACTCGAGGATCTTGCTCGCACCGATGTGGCTGCGGTCGCTTCGACAGCAACTGAAATCTAAGAGCGAATTCGATGGTGACAAAGCATTGCACGTCGAAAATTGCTGGGTGCTATCGATCTTGTTGGCGATCGACTTCCACGATGTTGTGCTCCAGATCTGCGGTTGGTTCACCAAGGGTTTGAAGAGGCAAAATCTGAAAGAAGGTGCTCCTCGATGGGTTGGGGGGCTAAGCACAGAGGCGCTGAGACGCAGGGGTGGAGCTAGCTAAGCCAAGCAGAAGCGCCGAGGTCACTGCCGCCTTGCGTGGTGCAGTCCGTCAGGCGATGTGGCCATCTGCGCGCAAGTTTCGCGATCGCTATGGCCTGTCAGCTTTCGCGGTGTATGCGGCCGCGTCGGTTCTGTTCTTTGGCCGCGGAGCCCTCGGCCAGCTGTCGACAGCCCAAATCGGCAAGGGCCGAGACCCGCAGCTTCTGATGTGGTTCCTGGCGTGGTGGCCGCATGCCATCGCGAATCATCTCAACCCATTTTTCTGTCGAGTGGTGTTTGCGCCTGAGGGTGTCAATCTCGCCTGGACCACCTGCGTTCCGCTGATGAGCATCCTGGCTGCTCCAATTACTCTCGGTTTCGGCCCAACCGTCACGTACAACGTGCTATGCATGCTCTATCCGGCGCTAGCCGGATGGACTGCCTTCATTCTGTGCCGCGAAGTGACAGACGAGTGGTGGCCGTCGCTCATAGGCGGCTACCTGTTTGCTTTCTCCTCCTACATGGTTGGCCAAGCTGCCGCCCATCTGGCCTTGCTGCCGGTATTTCCGATCCCGCTATTTGCTTGGTGGGCACTTCGCGGCTTGCGCGGCGAGGTCAAGGGCGGTGCGCTGGTAGGGGGTCTGACCCTGGCTTTGCTGGTCCAGTTCCTTTGCGAGGTCGAGATCTTTGCGACCATGACCATGTTCATTGCGATCGGCGCCATTCTTACCTTGCTATTCACCTCCGGCGACCAGTATGAAGCGGCGCTGGGAATGTTGAAGCCGCTCGTTCAGAGCTACGCTCTGGTGTTGCTGGTACTGAGTCCTTACCTGTATTTCCTTTTCAGCTCGGGATACGAGGCCGGCCCAATCAATTCACCGTTGTTCTTCTCGACGGACCTGCTCAATTTCCTGCTGCCGACGCCGGCCATGGAGTTGGGCCGGCTAAAAACTTTCGAGGCCCCGACGAGCGGCTTTATAGGCAACATTTTTGAAGCCAATGGGTATATCGGCGTTCCTCTCATGTTGGTAGCTGCGGGCTTCGCACACGACTTCTGGCGCTACGCATGGGGCAAGACCCTCGTCCTCTTCGCAATCATAGCCGCAGTTCTCTCGCTCGGTCCGTTCCTGCTCGTCGGCGGACGAATAGTGTCGCCAGCACCGGCAGGGCTGCTCCTTTTCTTGCCGATGATGAACAAGGCGTTGCCTTGCCGCTTTATGCTTTACTCGTTTCTGGCGCTGGCCGTGATGACCGCAATATGGCTCGATAGGTCGAAGACTTCACGCATGTGGCGAGCGACCGCCGCGGCGACGATCGTGCTATCGATGTTGCCGAATCTTGCCGAGTCATTTTGGACCACGCCGCTGACCGTTCCGCAGTTTTTCCGCGGAGGCTCGTATCGCAAGTATGTCGTTCCGGGCGAAAACGTGCTGGTGCTTCCGTGGGGTGACCTCGGCGATGCCGACTTGTGGCAGCTTCGCACCGACTGGTATTTCAGGCTCACCGGCGGTTACATTGGCCCCACTCCGGGAGAAGTCAGATCCTGGCCAATCTTCTTTGCATTCCAGCAGGCCAGCTCGGCCCTGCTGCCCGAACCACGATTGCAACTTAAGAGCTTCCTCGCGTCTCACCGAGTTAGTTTGATTATCGTGGACGATCGCTACCGGGAAGCGTGGGCTCCGCTACTCGCGACGGTCGGCGCGGACGGAATCGAGGCGGGCGGCGTAACGCTCTACCGGCTTCCGAGCGTCGAGCTTGCGCGCGACGTCGTCGCAACGGGACGCGATTTGGAGTTACACGTGCGGCAGCAGGTGTTTGCCGCACGTTTGGTCGCAACGGATGAGTACTTGGCCGATGGCCGGCCCCCAATGCTCCTTAGCTCGAGCGCGCTTCAGTGGTACCATCTGACACCCAATTCATGGATCACCATTCCCCCTGGGCCTTATATGTCCTGGTCCGAGGGCGGACTAAGGAAATTACCCCCACCTTGCGCATACAGCCTCTCGGGATTCTATAGCGTCCAAGCAGCATCCGACGCAGTCATCAGAGTAGGCGTGGGTGGTTCGCTTGTTGCGCTTCAACAGGTTCTAAAAGACTACAGGTCATATTCCACCAGCCAGAAGTTAGAGCTCGTTGGCGCTCCGGAGGATTGCGGCAGGGCGGCCACATACTTTAGCCGACTATTTGCGATGTCAATCGGTTCGCCTGACCCTCTTATTGATCCGAACTCTCAGACCGCGGCGGATGGTTGGCTCACAATGACCTTCGACCGGCGCGGACTTGAGCAAGCTGCACACCACGCGCATTCGATACTATCGAATGAACACTAGAGAGCCCGACTGAACGCTTCGATCCTCGTAAGCGGGTCGCTGAGGGTTCTGCATTGATCCGAAACCCAAGGCGTGGTCGGTTCCTCGTTCAAGCGCGCCGACTTGCCGAAAGGCAACGCGCCACACGAGACGAAACGTCGGCCACTCTGTGACGATCGCCGCTATTCTGCCGGTGTTGGCCTACCGGTGATCGACATTAGAAATGGGTTCGTTTGGAAAAAAGCGATCTTCTCGCCATTTTTTAACTCACTGAAAATCAAATAATGTTTCTGTGGATACGTAACCAAGCGTGTCCGAGTCCGGCATCGGCCGCGCCGACTGAGCGAGAATGGGCCGTCCTACCTCTATGCCCAACTCGGCTCCTGGCTCGCGGGGCGCTACATGACGACGCATAATCTCTTCATGGCGCGGTGGGAACACTTGATTCTTGCCCTGGGTCATAGGGTGAGAGGGCTTGCCGCAACCAGATCCTGCTCGAGAACTCCGACCTGCCAGGTCGCAGCTCTACCGGCGCCTGGCCGAGTTTCGTCGATTACTACAACTCGCGGTGGTACCACGAGAGCCTAGCAGGGTGTTGATGAAAGGGCAGAATCACGAGCTTGGCTTGGTCTGATGACGGTGAGAAGTGAGTATTGAGGTTGCGAGTGGGGTAGTTACCGAATTGGCCGTGGCAAGAGCGGTTCGCTGGTGGCTCGATTCATCCGTCGGGACAGAGCTTCGCGATTCGAAGCAGGTTATAGGCGGCGCCCACCAGGTAGGCGGCGAAGCTGGTCCGCTCCAGGCCCCGATAGCGGGTGCGGCGGAAGTTCCCGACCGTCTTGATCCAACCGAAAATCTCCTCGACCCGCTTGCGGATGCGCTGGCTAACCGTGTATCCCGGCCAACTGGTGGTGCGATGGTCGAGCGCCGAGCCACCCCGCCGCCGCTCATTCTGCGCTAGGTGTGGAGTGACGTTGAGATCGCGACAGCCTGCCACGAACGCGCCGACATCGTAACCCTTGTCGCCGGCAACTGTGATCCGGCTCGACCCGCGCAGCTGTTGAAGCATCTGAAGCCCTTGCTCGCATTCGGCCCGACCGCTGGCCTGACCCACGCGCAGATCGATCATTATGCCGTTGCGATTCTCCATCAGCACGCTCTCGGTGTAACAGAGCTTGGCCTCTTTGCCGGCGCCCTTCTTCGCCAGCCTCGCTTCGGGGTCGGTGGTCGACTGATGAGTCGCGTTCTGGCGCCGCTCGCCGTGGAAGTTCACACTCGGATTGCCCGGATCATCGGGCGGCGTCCGATCGCCGCGCGGCGCATCCTTGGGACGAAAGCTCTTGAGCGAGGCCCACGCCTCGATCAGCGTCCCGTCCACGGTAAAGTGCTCATCGCTGGTCAGCTTCAGCTCGCGCGCCTCTGCCACCACGGTGCGGAAAAACTCGCCCGCCACGTCGTGCTCCAGCAAGCGCGCCCGATTGCGGCTGAAGCTGGAGTGGTCGAAGCCCGGCTCGTCCCAGTTCAGATCCAGGAACCAGCGGAACAAAAGGTTGTACTCCAACTGCTCGCAAAACATCCGCTCGCTGCGCACCGTGTACAGCGCCATCAAGAGCGAGGCTTTCAACAACCGCTCCGGCGGGATCGAGGGTCGGCCCACTTCACTGTACATCTGCTCGAACAGCGCCGAGAGTTCTTTGAGCGCTATCTCGGCCAGCGCCTTGATCAGCCTGATCGGATGGTTGGCCGGGACCCGCTGCTCAGGGTTCACCAGCGTCAGCATCGTGGCTTGTGGCCGATCGTGTCCCCGCATCTTCCGCTTCCTCCTCAACCGCACCCCGCATCGCTTCCTTCCACTATACAGATGCCAAACCATTCGTCGATCCCGTCGGCCAGGACTTTTTCAACAGCCTGCTAGATAACCAGACCCCGGCCGATGTCTACTTCGGGCGCGGTCAAACCATTCTGACACGGAGGGAAAACATCAAGCTGAGAACTTCAAGCTACGACGCCGGCTGCGCCATCACCGGCAGCCACAACTTCAACTCAGATACCGCTCTTAATTCTATCGCTAACCTGTCCAAAGGCCCTGACGACATACGTTTTTCAGCGTTCTGCCCAGCATGCGGAAAAGTCTCAACCAGAAGTAAAGATCGACTTATGCTGCCCGCTGGTGTATCTCTTGGCCCGAGACCTCATGACGGAGGCGCGAGTCGAAGAATGGAACAAATAAAAGATGATCCCGCCAGTACACGATATTACTCCGACAGTTTCATTCTTCCCGAAAGCATTGCGGGCCAGTTGCTCCACGTTCCCACGCGACGCGGTCAGCAGTGGTTGCAAAGGCTAGAACTACCGCTAGACGAAGCATATCCGGAATAAGAATCGCCGAAAGTATGAAGCCCCGCCACGCTGCCACGCTCGCGCTTATCGCTTGGTATCTGATGATGCCCCAGCGGTCCGTCAATGCTCCGATCAACATGTCCTTACCGCTGGCAGAGTGGCGCGTCTACGAGACCTTCAACTCCGGTGCCAATTGCCAGAAGAAGTTCATTCGGCTCTACGCCCATTGCCGAGCAAAACAAGCAATACGACTTGCAGTCTCTCTACCTAAACTCGCAGTGCGTTCCATCTGACGACGCCCGTCTCAAGCCAAGTCCGAAACCAAAATAAGACTGCGACTTGAAATTTTAGCCGTTCAAGCGCGAAATGAGGGGGTATCTCTCAATCGGAGTCGTTGTGCGGGGCCGTGCAGGCTGGTAAATCTACGGCGTTGTCTTCGCAAGGTCGAGCGTTATACGAAACCCCCGTTCGGCTCATCTCCCTTCGCTTACCTGATTGCCAAGGGTTGAGCGTGTCGAGACTGCTGATCCAACGGCGTGGTCGTTGCTATACGAGACGGAAGGGTCACGTGAAGAAGTCAAGGGCCAGGCCGCAGATGCACTGCCCCAATCCAACTTGCAAGGTCAACTTCAAGCGGATGCCGATAGCGCTTAGCGATTCCGAGCTCGGGAGAATCAGAGCCCAAATCTCGGGCGAGAATCTTGGCCCCCTGCCCGAGCCGGTAGAAGGGCAACGTCTCTATCGGTGCGGACTGTGTACTGCAATATGGTTGGCCTACTCTCCAAGGCCGCCCTATGGTGCCAAGGTTCTCGGCTTTCTCGATTCAACAATCTACGGACCCGGGTGGCACCCGATATAGGCAGATTTCACGTGCTCGTGGCCGATGGGTGCGAATACCGCTGCGGACAAACGCGGAACATTGCGGGCGTCGCGAGATGGCGCCGCAGCATGTCCCGCGTGCATAGCCAGCACCCAATGTGGGTCATTGGCGAACCGGCGGACCGCACCAAAACGAATCTCAGCAATAGCTTCTAGCGCCGTCCATAGCCGCAGGAACTCCTCCGTCCACCGAACCGGCATAACTCCACTGGTCAGGTGAGGCGCTGTCGCGTCCATGAGATCTCGCGGACGCGATAGCTATCGTTGAGACGGCCGCTCGCCACTTCCTTTCCGCTGGATTTGAACATAGTATCCGCGAGGCCGGTGAAGCGTGGGCACCGGCCAACGTAACCGTATCGAAATTCCCCATGTCGTAGCTGTGTTCATTGGGAGGACGCGCGCGATGAGAATTATCAGGAGATGCCTGATCACTCCGTTACTTATGCTTGCACTGGCCGGCCCCGCGCGGGCGGCTGGGAACGGGAAGTCTTCCGGTTCCGTGCAGGCTCAGATCAATAGTCTTAAGAACGTGACCACTGCTCTCCAGGCCCAGGTGACCGCGTTGCAAACCCAAGTAAGTAGTCTGCAGAGCCAACTGGCAAGTGCGAACGCGCAAAACGCTTTCGCACTTGGTCAATTCGTTACAGTCGATACTCGTAACACGATCAACGGCCTGAAGCCGCCGCACATTTTCTTCACCGCAGTGAATCTGCACGTCCAGGACGGCTCGGGGTTTACGAATGACAACGGCGGCACCCTGACCGGGCTCGGCAATCTCATAATTGGTTATGACGAACTCCCGGTGTCTCCTCCGGCAGGTTTCCGCGGTGGTCCGCACAATCTGGTGGTTGGGCCGCAGCACATATTCAGCTCCTACGGCGGCTTTGTCGCGGGCGAGAACAACTTCATCGAGGGACCGAGTGCCAGCGTCAGTGGCGGCAGTAGCAGCGTCGCGGCTGGGGAGGCCGCCAGCGTGAGCGGCGGCGCAGGAAATGAAGCCACAGGCGATTTCGCCAGCACCAGCGGCGGAGTAAACAACCAGGCGAGTGGAACCGCCTCCAGCATAAGCGGCGGCCGAACTAACGAAGCGGGCGGCTTCGAATCCAGCGTAAGTGGAGGCCTGAACAACTTCACACCGGGCCTCTTTTCCGCCGTAAGCGGCGGCAACAACAACACGGCGAGCGGTACTGCCTCCAGCATCGGGGGCGGTACGGACCAGACGGAAGCCACCGATTTCATGAATCTCAACTAGCAAGTCAGGCGGCGTGTGACTGTCGCGCCGATGGCAGTCCGCATGCGAGGATAACGATTCCTTGTGCGAGACTTGATTATCGTCTGGCCGGGGTTAGTTCAGGAGGAGGCGATTGCCAAGATGGCCGCACAATCAGTTCTGTGGAGGGCGAAGGACAATAGCTAACCAATAGCTGTGCTGCGCAGCCACAGCGAAATAGGATTCGCTCATTGTCCGTTGACATTGACTTAATTCCCTACGTTTAGTACTTATAACGGTGAACCTGCGTCTACAAGTACGCGTTTGCGCGGGTCCGCGAGTATCAGACTGAAGCGTTAGTCCTGAGGGAGGGGAAAAAATGAAAGCGAGTCTGAAACGGTTCAGCAGACTGCTGACGGTGGCCCTCAGCGCCGTCGCAATTGGGTCATTAGGTTCGCTCTGGGTGGGAACGCAGCGGCCAGCGTTCGCACAGGTGATTCAACCAGTTCCCGGCTCCGAAGATTCTTACCTTCTAAGCTACTACGACGTGTCGACCGCATTCGGCATATCCGAGGGCGGCTACGGGGGGCCGGGACATTCGGGAGGCTCCGGCGACGCCCTGGTCCGTATCGTGAACGCGGGCAATTTCACCAATCCCGCACTCTTGGGTGACATATGCGCGAACATTTATGTGTTCAACGATGTGCAGGAAATGCAGGAGTGCTGCTCATGCGATTTATCGCCTAACGCTTTGCTGACCCTTTCCACGATGGTTAATCTGACCTCGAATCCGCTCATCGGCACTGAATCTACGGAGGCGGGCGTAATCAAGATCGTAGGTGTTCCGCCGATATCAGCGGGTCCCGGGGAGACCTCAATCTGCCCGACCAGCGAGACGTTTCCCACGCCGGAAGAGGGACTGCATGCCTGGACCAACCATACCGAGGCGATGGCCAGCAATCAGTCTACTTTCAACCCGTCCTTTGGGTTCATAACCAAGACGTCGGTCGATGAGTTCCAGGATTCCGACCTCGACAGCGGCGAACTTAACAACCTCTTCACCGAATGCGAATTCATCAACCAACACGGTTCCGGGCATGGAATCTGCACGTGCGGCCCGCCCCCCCCGCCCCCCATAGCGGTGTCGGTTGCATACGCGAACAACTTCAACAGTGTCCCTCCCTTCACGCCAACGAATGCTCCCGGTTGGGAAGGAAGTCCGGGCGTGACTGCCAGGCGTGAACTTCTTCGGGTTCACCGGGACAGGCGACTTCGATAGTGGCGGCATCTTGATCCAGAACACATCGGCGACTAAGTCGGTTGTAGTCAATGCGGTCACGGTTGATTTCAACCAAGCCTCACCACCCGTCAACTGCACAGTCGGCACCGGCACGACAATTTCCGCGACAAATTGTTTCGACATCAATTCAACAGCCGCAAGCCCAACGGATCCGTGGGTTGGGGTTTTTCCTCATACGATACTGCCGGGCGCATTCCTTATCTTGACCCAGACCAACGCAGGCCTGACCAATCCTACCTCACAACCTCCGTCTTTTTGTCAGCATCCTAATGAGAATGGTCAGTGCGACAACTTTGACACCTCGGATTTACCACCCCTCGGTCTCGGGCAGTTCGGAAACCCCTCTGGCCCGTCATGCGTGCAGGGCGGCGTTATTCCGAAGCTCCACGTGAGCGTGACGGTACCTCCAAATCCCACGGTTACCGTAGATTTCACCGACACAACTCAGGTGCTCAACACCGGCGGTATTGATCAAGCCCTCTGCTTCGGCGGGCTGGAAGGCCACAACTGGGTAGAGATCTTTTAAGAATGAGGTAAATGCTTAAGGGATTGAGATAAATCAGGACTCAGACTTTCTGAACGTTAATCCTGGGACGGAGCGGGGGTGGTGAACTCACCATCCTCGCTTTACTTTGCGCGTGGATCTCCGACCGGGTATCAGACATCTTCGGGGACCACTGACACCTAAACACCACAGCGTAATGTAGGCTTGCATCTTGGGTCTGTCCTTCGGCGGCCCGGGCTTTTTATGCGTACTGCAGAGAGATCAAGTGATTGACGGCCGATTTAGCCAAGCTGTTCTGCAACTGCCGCGCTGATTTCCTGTGCATGCACGTCCGGGCCCACGAACCTGATGGCCTTCGGATTTGACTGTCTCCTTTCGCATGTTAGTCTACCCGTGGTTTGCGACTCGCGAGCTGCTCTATGTGTTGGATGTCCTAAGGTGAACATCTTGAATACACGAACTATCGGCGCAAAGGCGCTCTTATTTGCTTTGAGCCCGCAGGTGGCGTGCAAGTCGAATCCACCCGGAGCTGGTGTCGTCAGCGCCACAGCCTCGAACGACGTACTCTTGCATTCGTTCCGCGTCCACTGCCCAGACGAGCATGACTGGAGCGACGCCCAATGTCGGGATCTAGTCAAGCAGCTGACTGCCGCCGTTTCGCCAAAACCAAAATAGGATTCCGGAGCAGAGGGAAAGGGCCGCGACTGCGGACAGGTCGGCTGGGACGCCCGGCGCTCGCAGCGTCCGCAGCTTGAACGAGACTATTCTCGATTCTGCAACCGGAGGATTGTAGACGACCCGAATCGTGAAGGTGAACGTCGAGGTACCAGATTATTGGCGATTCTGCCGATCGCGGGCCGGTGACTTCTGTTGAACTCACAACTGCAGGATGACAGCGGTGGCTTCCATCCAGGTTCCGTGGGTGCTCATCTTATACACGCCATTGTCAGCGAGAGCTGCAGAACAGACTGCCTGTCCACGTTCTCCTGCGCTTGGGTGCGGCGATCTTGTTCTCCTTTCCGCAAATCGCTTCCGCTTCGCTACGCTCACAACAAACGTTCGAACTAATGTAGAAATGGTAGATGCCTTAAAGTAAGATAGTCGACGGCCATTCACTGACCCAGGATAATGTCTTCGTAGCTGACGTAGCCGTTTGTGCCCAACTTGCCAAAATTTGATTTACAAGAGGTGCTATCGGAACCTGCGACAACCGCGCCACAAGTTCTTACGGTCAAAGACGTGGCGCGGTTGTTGAGGGTACATTATTCTACGATTTATAGACTCGCCAAGAACGGCAAGATTCCCAGTTTCCGAGTCGGCAACGGTTATCGCTTCATGCTCGGCGAGATCAGAGCTTGGATACAACACAATACGGAAGGTATGAAATGACTACTTGGGCTTGATCAAGGGATATACTTGCCCGGGAAGCGTTAAGTGCCCCGAACTGGTTTTGCTGGTGAGATTGCATCGGGCCCCCGGTGAGAGCGTGAAACTGGCATACAAAGGAACTTCCCTAAGCGCACCCGACCGCGACCTGTATCCAGGAACACGTTCCTCACCTAGTTGGTTCTGCACTTCGCGCGTCTGTTGGCCAAAAGTCCTAGTCAGCGGTAGCCAGACCGCCGTGGCTTCACTCACAAAATCCTAGTACTGCGGCCATCCACCCTTCCACCGTCTTTTCCCTTCGCGTCCGCATAAGGTGCGGGCGCGAGGCGAAGGCGTAGATTCTCGCTACAGATAGGGAAGGTGTTCCGCTCCTCCGTTCTCACCATAAGAAGCAAGCTCGAGATCGCGAGTTATCGTGGTTAGTGCAAAAGCATATAAGCAGGCCGGCGCCGCCTGGGTCGGGTGCAGATACAGATTCGAGATGACTTCGCTCGAGTGGAGGGCGTCCTCCGAGCGAGAGGCTGTCATTACGAATGGGGCAGCTTGGGCCATGAGCGTCCCGCTATATGATCTGGCAACCGACCTGACGCTACCGAATTGGGAGCATCCGCGGATTGACGGCTCCGCGACGCTGGTGATATTTGTGTCGCGGTAAACGATCTATGCTGCGCTACTTGGCACCCCGCCGTCTGCGATTCGCGGTGAAAAGCTGCTGCATAGCGTTGCTTCCGGGGCTGATCGCATTGGTTCAGGTCGGAACCGCATGCGGTGGAGACCGAGTCACAGCCCCGACTCAGTACGACGATCGAGCACTCTACGTCGCCGTCGGCAACATGTATGGGTTGGACCCTGACCTCTTGCGAGCGATAGCCAAGATCGAATCCAATGGTGATGCGAGAGCACGGTCGGTTGCCGGAGCGTTAGGGCTCATGCAGTTGATGCCTGAAACAGCGCTCCGCTTCAGAGTGACTGACCCATTCGACCCTGTCGAGAATGTACTCGGAGCAGCGCGTTTTATCGAGTATCTGCAGCAGAGCCAAGAAGTCGATGGACGCACCTTCGGGTTGCCAGAACTGCTTGCAGCATACAACGCGGGCGAAGGAGCGGTTGATCGCTACGGAGGAATCCCGCCGTATACCGAGACCAAGAGATACGTCGCCAAGGTGCTTTGGCTGTACCTTGTCGGCTCAGCTCCTCCCGCCCCGCGCACCCAGCCCTTGGATAGCTCGCACAGGCGGCCCGAGATGGCTAGTCACAAGAACGTGACCAAGAGCGACGATGCGTCTTTATTGGCGAAACTTACCGAAATTCGGGAATCGCGCAATTCGGTGGACAAGTCTGAGAAAACAATGTGCAGCCTCGCTAAGGCCCCTTGCGAGCCGATTCTCCCTCCGCTCCACTAGTAGATAGACGAAATTTGTTCTTGTCGCTGCTCAATTTTTCTGCCTTCTCGCCGAGATTTTTCGGCAGGGAAGAGGGCTGCAGGGTACTGTCTCGCATCAGGATCGAACAATACTGAAGACGGGGTCTTGCGTTGGGCGACGAGCGGGTGGAACTGAAGAGGCTGGCCCATTTCAGCCGCTCTCCTCCCACGAGCCGCGCGATGAGGGCGAGCAGCAAGAATTTACAACTCGGACAGCATCTGCGTAGCGGTGCTGGGCAGCGGTTCAGTTTGAACTAATCGGCTTGGTAGGAGCAGTTTAACACGCAACTTCGATAGTCATCGCGGGCATTCAGGACGCATGTTGCGAGGTCGCCAGCGTCCTCAGGATTCTCGCCGTAGATCATCTGACAGTCCTTGGTGGCGGACTGATACGCGGAATAACAGTCTTCGCCACAATCCGCCAGAGCCTTGTACAAACCCGCGGGCACGAGAATGAGCGCTACGAGCACAAAGATGAAGAATGTGTTGCGCAAGACGGTTCCGCCTTATTTTGATTCTGGTTAGGCTGCTCAGACAAAAAGGCGCCAGCGGGCCAAGCCGGGAGGGGCTGACAGACCCACTGGCGCGATGCGTGAGCCGATGACACTTTACGAAATTCCCGCACTTGGGGCAACTGGCCCCGATATTGATTCTGGGACCATTCATGTGCCCGGCTGTTTTTCCGCCCTTGAAGCCGCCGCCTCTGACGAACGGCTACAGCATCCTTGGCGCGGTTCCTCCGAATACCTCCGGTTGCCATCTTCACCACCCACGCGGCGAGCTGGTCCTTAACCCGGGGAGTGCCAGAGCGCTTCCCCGCATGACTAGAGAGAACGGCGCCCAGCGCATTGCCGAGACGAAGGATTGCCATAGCGGCGCAATCGCTATGGGATAGACTGTGTTCGGCGTCTGATGACCGAGCGTGCGCGGGTAGCGACATCTTCCAGATGGCGTTGCGTGAAATCGACCCCTGAAAGTGCCAACTCCCAGCTTCGAATGCGCGGCGCGCCAGCGCGTGCAGCACGCCCAACGCGGAGACAATCGTTCGTGTAGGCGATGCCTTGTCTACGGGCGCCATGGCAGCTTCAAACGCCAGAGGGTTCGTATTGGCGCCGCCGTTGAGCCTGCCGCGCGAATATTGCCGACCCCCGCGGGCGTGGAACGCTTGATCTCCAAGAAAACTTTGCTTAAGATTCGGCCGACTTCAGCCGGTACTTCTCGATTCGACGCGTGGAACAAATTTTTGGATAACCGAAGACTCGGGAATGAGGGGCGGCAAATGCATCCGGTTGAACTATCCGAGGGTAACCAAAGGCGGTTCAATCCCCAATTCGAAAGTCGGGGTTTTGGTGAAAGAACTCCGGCAAAGGAGAGGGAACCGGCGTCGGCGCAACCGGAATTTCCCCTCGCTCCGTCTCGGCCTGCCTTATTGCGTAGGCATTGTCCTCATCGCCCAGACAGCGACATGAGGGGCTGGTCGTGATGCTGTCGAGAACGTAACCCTTGGGAACTGGTTGCTGAGCGCAGATGATCATGATCGATCCACGGACGAGTTCAAGCTTGCGAGCCCGGCAAGATCCGTGGCAGACGGAACTTGTGCCGGTTGCCGTAACCACCATGTCCGAAGGCGCTATATCTTCAGCGCACACTATTTCGGCCGCTCGCGCCCGTGGACCAAGAGACGTGACGGTGCCGACCATAAGAAATGTGATGGCTGCGGACCGCTTCCGCCACGCAATTCGTGACTTTCCTCTAAGTTGGAACAATTTTATTGTATCGTTCGCTTTTCGACAGGATTTTACTTTCGATAATCCGGTTATCGATATACTGACGCTAGATCGATTGTCAAGCACAATAGCAAGGTAGGCGATAGCAATGACTAATAGGCGAGATAAATCCTGGTCCTGCTCGCGATGGATGGCGACGGGACTGTCGTTCTGTGCGCTTTGGCTTGGCACCGCGGGCACGGTGGTCGCGCAGGACGCACCGGATGGTTCCAGTCTTGATTCCACCGCACAACAGTTAAATGTTACCCCGCAACAACTTCAGCAAGCTCAACAATTGAAAGGTCAGTACGCGAACGGCCAGCTCTCCGAGGACCAGATCCAGGAGCTCTGCGCTCGAGCGGCGGCCAAGCATATGAGCGACCAAGAGACGGTATCGATGGCCTCCGCTATGGGACTAACCGCTGACGAGCAAATGCGGCTGCAGCAATGCGCTCGCGGTCAAGCTCCTTCGGTGATCGGCGGCCGGCCGACCGGGCAGCCTTCAGGACGCTCTGTGGCCCAGCTCCCAATTAGAAGACAAGAAAAAGAATCTCACTTGTCCTCGATCGAACAACGATTTCATGACCTGGCGAATCCGATGAAACATCAGACTAGTCCATCGACCGCTCAGGTTGAACAATTCGGATATTCTATCTTCTCGGGACCGGTATCTACTTTCGCGCCGACCGGCAACACCCCGGTCAGCGGCGACTACCTATTGGGTCCGGGAGATACGCTGACACTGCTGCTTTGGGGGCGGATCAACCAGACGCTCAGCTTGCCTATCCAGCGTGATGGTACGGTGTTGATGCCGCGCATCGGTCCGCTGCCGGTCTCCGGGTTGACCTTTGAGCAGGCCAAGAAACTGATCGAGAGTCGTACCGGTCAAATCGAAGGCGTTCAAGCGAACGTCACGATGGGTCCGCTACGGACAATCCAAGTGTTCGTGATGGGCAAGGTCGAGCAGCCCGGACTCTACACGGTCAGCGCTCTCTCTCATGTTTCGAATGCACTGGTCGCGGCCGGCGGAATCAGCAAGGTCGGCAGCCTGCGCAACATCGAGTTGCGGCGGGGCAACCAGCTCGTTCGAAGTATCGACCTATACGGCATGCTGCTCCGGGGCGACGCGTCCGGTGACCTGCAGCTCGAGCCGCGAGACGTACTTTTCGTTCCGGTTATAGGTCCGGTGGTGGGAGTAGTTGGCGACGTAAAAAGCCCGGCAATCTACGAGCTGAAGGGAAATGAGGACCTCAACGGCGCCCTTCGCCTCGCTGGAGGAGTTGGAGCCTTCGGCTACGCTCAAAGGGTGCAAGTGGAGCGCGTGGAGCAGCATCGCCGGAGCGTAGCGCTGGATGTCGACCTGAGTGACCTGCGTGGGCGGCGGGTCGCAATCCTAGACGGAGACCTGGTCAAAGTCTTCCCGGTCCTGCAACAACAGCAAAACGTCGTGGTGCTCAAAGGTAACGTGAATCGTCCCGGCACCTATCAATGGTACGAGGGTATGCGAGTGGCCGACCTGATAGGTGCGGGTGAAGGTCTCGCTGACCACACCTACCTGGAATACGCCTCAATTCGCCGCCGAGTCGGGCCGACTGAAAAGACCGAATTTATCCCCGTGGAACTCGGCACCGCGCTCGAAATCCAATCGCCGTCCGCGAATCTGCAGCTCGGGCCACGTGACGAACTCACCATATACAGCGACACCGACCTCCACGAGGCACCCACGGTCGTAATCCGCGGCGCAGTCCGCAAGCCGGGAGTGTACCCCCTGACCCAAGGCATGAGCGTCAGCGACCTGGTCTTTGAGGCCGGTGGCACCAAGGACAGCGCCTATCTGGCGCGCGCTACGCTCGCGCGCACGCAGGTAGTCGATGGTGCAACCACTCAGCACGTCTACGCCGATGTGGATTTGAGAATGGCTCTAAGTCGTTCCGTTGCGGCCGACCTCCCGTTGCGCCGCGACGACGAGCTCTTTGTACAGCAAGCTTCAAATTGGCACAAAACTTGGGAAGTCAAGGTCGAGGGCGAGGTGATGCGCCCCGGTCCATATGCGATTCGAGAAGGTGAGCGGCTCTCCCAGTTGTTGCAGGACTGCGGCGGACTGCGGATGGATGCATACCTTCCGGCGCTGGTTTTTGTCCGTCAATCTATCAAGGAGACAGAACAGCAGCGGCTTGACGAAAGCCTGACCAGGATGCGGCAGAATGTATCCCGGCTGGCATTGACACCTCGAGCATCCGGCGAGCCGGAGAACGCCGAGAGAGCTGCCGCTCTCGCCAATATGGAGAAGGTCCTTTCGGATACGGCGGGCCATCAGGCAACCGGCCGAGTGGTACTTAGTGTAAACTCGCTTGAGAATCTGGAAGGGTCGCCCAGTAACGTGGTCCTGGAAGACAGCGATATCTTAGCCATTCCGAAGCGCCCCTCGTCCGTCAACGTACTGGGACAAGTATATAATCCGGTTGCTATTGTGTATGAACCCGGCTTGCGAGTTAAAGACTACCTGCAGCGCGCGGGCGGACCCACCGAAGGCGCGGATGAGGATCACATCTTCGTGGTCAAAGCCGACGGGGCGATAATTACCGATGCCGGTTACAGAGACATGCGAAAGGCAAAGATGTTTCCTTTGCTGCCGGCCATAGGCGGCGGCCTGCAGGACGCATATCTCAACCCCGGCGATACAATCTACGTTCCCGAGAAGCTTATCTACATCAGCGGACTCAAATATGCCACAGATGTTACCCAGATTATCGCTAACTCGGCGACCGCGTTGGCGGTAATCGGCATCCTTGGGTCGCAGCTCTAGTGTTGTCGCGCCAAAAGCAGACGCTGTTCCTCCGTGTCGCGCTCTTGCTGGCAGTAAGTTTTGCGCTGGCCCGGCCCGGACCTATCGAAGCTTCTACTTACGTCGTTTACATCCCCCTCGACAGTCCGATCTACGACGAGTTGGATGAGTTGGACGGTTTGGGTTACCTGGACAGCTACCTCCCGGAGATCAAACCAATCAGTCGGGTCGAAGCGGCTCGCCTGACGCTCGAAGCCGAGCGCAATCTGAAAGAAGCCGAGCAGCACGAATCGCTGGCTGACGCGATGCTCAACGCGTTGCGGGAAGAACTGGGCGAAGAGATCGGATGGCTTCGGAACAACGCCGAAGACCTTCAGCCGACGATGATCCATCCTGTCGAGCGCATCGAGGCCCAGTACATCTTTAGTCGTGGCGTCCGCCACTACTGGCGTACCAATAACAATACGCTTGACGCGGCTGAGGGAACTCCTCTCATGCCGAACAACGACGGGCTTCCGACGGCCACCGGCAGCAACGAGATCGGGCGCGGCTCCGGATGGGTTGGGATCGGGGGTTTTCTCACCGGTTATGGCGAAGGGGCGATAGCTGGCCCGCTAACGCACGGTGTGCCGCCCGGTTACAACCGAGCTCAACTAATCAGTGGAGAGGCGGTCGTCAGCCTCGGCAATACCGCCATCTCCTTTGGCCAGGAAGAGACGGCGTGGGGTACGGGCCACTACGCGCCCCTATCGCAGAGCGCTAACGCGCAGTCCTTTCCAGCGCTGCGCATGCAGAGCATTCACCCCAGCTATTTGCCATGGATCTTTCGCTACCTCGGTCCCTCCCGCCGTCAAATTTTCATAGGCCAGCTCGACCACGGTCGATTGGACAATCTCGGCGTCCCGCTGCGCGACCAGACCGGGCTTCCGGTAGTTTCACGCCCTTGGATCGTGGGCCATGTTCTCGCCTTCAAGCCGCTGCCGTGGCTCGAATTCGGTATGACGCGTGTCATTCTATTCGGTGGCAGCAATAATGATCACTACGGATTCGGCGGCTTCCTGGGCCGATTTACGGGACTCAATACCGGCAAGCCAAGTAACGGAAACACTCATTCGCGCGGCGGCTTATTTATGAGGTTTCGCATACCCTGGCTGCGAAACACGATTGTGTACCAGGAGATGGTGGGCGCAGACAATCTGACCTCCGAGGTGCCCGGCGTCGGACGTTTTATGCCGTTTTTGTCGGTATCGGAACAGGGCGGAGTGTACGTCCCTCGTCTTACCGAAGATGGTCGGACTGATCTGCGCTTTGAGTATGCGATTACTTCGCCAAACTACGTCACTCACGTAAATTCCTTGTTCTGGACATATAACGGTCAGTTGATGACGGACCCGCTCGGTCCCAATGCTAGTCAGGTCAATTTGCAGGTGGGGCGATGGATCAACAACCGGTATAAGGTCGACCTTGGTGCTTTCTATACCGAACACGCCCCGAGCCTTAGCACCGACTTTCCGACCCTCTTTCCACCTAACTATCCATACCACCCGACCAAGGAGCACAGCATTGGAGTTGCACTGGACGTGCTCCGGTTGCCCGAGCGTGTTCAACGGCTCGCGGATTCGCTTGCGACCTTTCGTGGTCGGGTCGCCGTTGAATACTCGGACCACACCAATTACGACCCGGCGCAGCACTCGGTGCGGGTGATGTTGATGATGTCGACTTCGCTCAGTCCGACTGGTCTGAGTTGGAAGTGGTGACCCTACCGAAATTCCATGGGTGGTCGAGGTTAACAAAGTAGCTAATGAATCAATGGCGTCGCCAAGCACCTGATTTGCTGGACTCTCTTCTGAACGGTCCTGCTTTGTCGTGGGAGGCTGGAGAAGTCGTCGTCGACATACTCCCTTACCTTCGGCTCTTAGAGATGGTATAGGCGGTGTCGCGTTGTTGCACTCACAACTGTCGTCGCGGTCCTCATAACCTCGTCAAGGAGCGCAATCTGGCGCCCCTTGGCTACCTAAACATGACCACCGGAACCAACGTGAGAGCGGCTGCAACCGAAATAAATTCCAGTCCGATAAGACATGGCCATTCCAGAAGGCGCAGGATGGTGAGCGGTACATGGCAATCAAGATGAAGGTGGTGATTCTGGCTGGCGGGTTGGGAACCAGACTACGCGAGGAAACCGAATACCGACCCAAGCCCATGGTCGAAATCGGCGGACGTCCAATTTTGTGGCACATCATGAACATCTACGCCCAGCACGGGTATGCGGATTTTGTGATCTGTTTGGGCTACAAGGGTGACGTGATCCGTGATTACTTCCTCAACTACGAAACTCACAATCGCGACTTCACTGTCACCCTCGGACAGCATCAGCTTGAGATTCACAATCATCATGAAGAGGTCGGTTGGCGCGTTACGCTGGCGGAGACTGGGCAACAGACTAACACAGGGGGGCGGCTCAAGCGGATAAGGCGGTATCTCGACCGCCAACCTTTCATGGTTACCTATGGTGACGGCGTGGCCAACGTCGATATTTCCCGTCTTGTTGAGTTTCATCGACAGCATCGGAAATTAAGTACAGTTACCGGTGTCCATCCCTCGTCCCGATACGGCGAGCTCTTAATCGAAAACGGCATGGTCAGGGTATTCAAAGAAAAACCCCAGGTACATGAAGGATGGATCAACGGTGGGTTTCTTGTCATGGAGCACGAGGCACTGGACCTAATTGAGGGGGATCAGGAGTCTTTGGAGACGGGGTTGCTGATGAAGTTGTCCGAGCGTGGGGAACTGGCGGTTTATCAGCATGAAGGCTTTTGGCAGTGCATGGACACCTATCGTGAGGTGGAAATGCTGAACGAAGTGTGGCGCAGCGGCCAAGCTCCTTGGGCAGTGTGGCGGTGAATCCGGGGCAAGAAAATCCACAGGGTAGGTTGTTGAGTCAAGCCAATTCCACAAAGTCGGCGAGTGTAGGTGTAGCAATTGTTGCTTACAACTCGAGGGAGCACCTGCCGCACAGTCTACCTCATATTGTCAACTCTCCTTTAAAGCCGCGCGTTCTGGTCGTGGACTCATCGTCCAACGATGGCACCGTCGAGATGGCCAAGGAGTTGGGCGCCGAGACTCTCGTCATTCCTCGGCGCGAATTCAATCACGGGCTCACGCGAGAACGGGCGCGCAAATACTTGGGTACTGATATAGCAGTCATGATGACACCAGATGCCTATCCTACCGACGAAGGCATGCTGACAAAGCTAATAGCACCGTTGATCGAGGGTTCGGCCTCGGCGGCATACGCGCGCCAGATTCCGCACGATGATGCCGATATATTCGAGGCGTTCCCTCGCTATTTCAACTATCCCGCCGAGAGTCACATCCGATCTCTCGATGACCTTTGCAGATTCGGAATTTATACCTTTTTCTTCTCCGACAGCTGCGCCGCGTATCTGAATCGTGCACTCGATGAGATCGGCGGATTTTCCCCCGTGTTAATCGCGGAGGATGCAATCGCGGTTGCCCAACTACTTCGCCGGGGTCATCGGATCGCGTACGTTGCCGGTGCAGTGGCCAAGCATTCCCACTGTAACGGCCTGAAGGCCGAGTTCCGCCGCTACTTCGATACGGGCTACATCCGGAGAGTCCACCAAGAAATGTTTTTGGCGCCGGAGTCCGATAAGGACCGCGGCTGGCGCTTCTTTCGCGCACTGTTGCGGGAGCTTTGTCGGCGAGATTCGGCGCACCTTATTCCCTACGCCTTGGTGCAAACTTGTGCCAAGTTTGCCGGCTATAGACTTGGACGTTTGGGTCTGCCCTTCCCCGTCGGCCTGAAGCAGAAATTGAGTGGTCAGGACTACTATTGGACTTCGGAGGTTTTCCAGCAATTGAGACTATCGGTTACGCGAACAGATGAAATTTAGGGTAGATGTTACGCCGACACGGGTGACCAGGAAAGCGTCAAGATAGATAAGTTCAGCCCCAAGTTCGCGAAGAGTCAACTGGTGAGACAATAAACGCGGGCATTGTTAAGCAGGTTAGCAGATGTTGAGGCAGTATCCACGCGCGATCGAAGGCTTTGTCCGAATTCTGGATATGGTATTAATTGGGCTGGCCTTAGGGCTCTCGCTCTGGAGCGATCCTTTGCTTTTTCACGCTCTGCGTGGTTCCTCTGTCAAATTCGCGGAGCAGAATACCACCCAGTATATTTCGTTTGTAGTCTTGGCGTTGATCGCGTGGTTGGGACTCTCCCGTTACCTGGGAGTCTATCGTTCGCACCGCGCCGAACCGCTCCACTTCATTCTGCGTCTTTACTTAAAAGCGCTGCTGGCCTGGATGGTGGTCATCGGATTTCTGGTATTCACCATCAAATATAGCGCGTTCAATCGTTCACTAATAGCATTGTTCTTGCTGTACACGAGTTTGTTGCTTATCGCCCGACTCACAATAGTAGTCGCTTTCGTGCACGGACTACGCCGACGGGGTTATAACCTCCGCCAGATCGCGATCGTTGGCGACGCTGCACATGCTCAAGTCTTTGCCAGGTTCATCCGCCAAAAACCCGAAATCGGCTATGAGGTGACCGAGATAAAGGAGATTCGAGCAAAGGACGCGGCCACGGCCGGTGCTAACCCCGAGCTGGAGGATATTTTCATCTTGGCTCCTGACATCGAGTCTGTGGCACTCCAGATGTTGAAGCGTGGCAAGCGGGTCCATATTTTGCCAGGAATGTTTGATGCCCAGCTTTTTCGCCGAGAGTTCGATGACTTCGCTGGGGTCCCCGTCTTGTCGATCGGTGGGAATGGTTTGAACGTCCTGCGAGTGGCGTTAAAGCGTGTCTTCGATGTCTTGGGGTCTGCGCTGTTGCTGACTCTGTTGTGCCCGGCGCTCGCCCTGATTGCGCTAGCAATCAAACTCACTTCGAGGGGGTCCGTCCTGTTTGAGCAGGAGCGGCTAGGTCAAAAGGGGCGCCGCTTTCGGTTGTTCAAATTTCGCACCATGGTGACCAACGCTGAAGAGATTCTAAGAGGAGATCCAATACTCTACCAGAGATATATTGAGAACAATTTCAAGCTGCCTCGGGGAGAAGACCCCAGGATTACTCTCCTGGGCCGTTTTTTGCGCAGAACTAGCCTTGACGAGTTGCTGCAACTATTCAATGTGCTCAGAGGCGACATGAGCTTAGTTGGTCCTAGACCAATCGTACCTCCCGAAATCGAGCTGTACGGCGAGTACGCCGATCTCTTTCTGTCGGTCAAACCCGGTCTGACCGGAAATTGGCAGGTCAATGGCCGTAGCGAAATAAGCGACTATGCGCACCGTACGACAATGGACTTGGAGTACATTCGCGACCAATCCTTCGGAAAGGATGTCAGTATTCTGCTGAAGACCATACCCGCCGTGATGTTCGGCAAAGGCGCTCATTAGCCCAGTGCTGACTTCGCTCACCGTGAAATGTTTGAGATTAACAGCCATCATGAGGAGGTTGGTCGGGCGGTGACTTTGCCAGTAACCGGGAAACGAACCGACTCTGGTGGAAGTGTGATGTGTGCGAACGAGCGTCTTGCTAGCCTGGGTTTTATGGCTACCTACCGTGATGGCGTGGCTGCCTGGTTACTCGCGTCCAATCGAGTTTCGTCAGCGGCATTGCAAGCTGGGCATGTTCGCCTGAGTATTCCACCTCTCACTTCGGTGTGGTGAACATCGACTTAAAATCGGATGGCAAGGTCTTCAAAGAGAAAACAACGTCCACGAGGGACGGATCAATCTTTGCCTTTTCTCGGTCTTCGAGCAGGAAGCGCTGGATCTGACTAAAAGAGACTAAGAATCATCGGAGACGAGTTGCTAATGCAGGCAAAAGAGTCCGAAGAACTGTCGGTCTATCGGCATGTGGGTTTCTGGCGGTGCACGGATGCATGGCGTGAGATGGAGACGCTCAACGAAGTGTGTCGTTGCGGCGAATCTCCTTGGGCGAGGTCGCGATGAATCCAATCGAGCCGAATTTCTGGCGCGGCCGACGCGTTCTCGTCACCGGCCACACGGGCTTCAAAGGAGGGTGGCTAGCCACTTGGCTGTTGGAAGCTGGTGCTGAGGTCACCGGGTTTGCGCTAGCTCCGGATACGGTTCCGTCCTTTTTCTCTCTTTGCGGCCTCCACCGCCGTATGAGATCGTCTTATGGCGACGTGCGCGATCGAGATTCACTGAGGCGAGCGATAAACAAGGCGCGCCCGGAAATCATATTTCATCTGGCTGCGCAATCCCTAGTCCGACGCTCCTATCGTCAGCCGGCGGACACTTTCGAAACCAACGTTATGGGAACCGTGAATCTCCTCGAAGCAGTGCGTCTGATTGACTCGGCGCGTGCGTTGGTGGTTGTCACTAGTGATAAGTGTTACGAGCCTCGTCACGTTGCAATAGGCTATCGGGAGGGGGATCCCCTCGGTGGCCATGATCCCTATAGCGCAAGCAAGGCTTGTACGGAATTGGTAGTCGCTGCCTATGAGCGCTCATTTCTGGCATCAGATCTCTGCCCGACTGCCGTTGCGACCGTACGAGCAGGAAACGTAATTGGCGGGGGGGACTGGGCCTCGGACCGGATCGTACCTGATGCAATTCGCGCGCTGCAGAGCAGCCGACCTTTGATGGTGAGAAATCCTGGCGCGGTGCGTCCGTGGCAACATGTACTAGAACCGCTCGCTGGCTACCTGCAGCTTGCCAGGTGTCTTTACGTCCATGGTAAGAAATACAGCGGCGCCTGGAACTTCGGACCTTCGGGTTCAGGCGTAACAGTTGCAGAACTCATTGACAAACTCATCACAGCATGGGGTGCCGGCTCCTGGGAGCCTTCATTCGCAGATGATAGCTGTCATGAAACACTTAACCTTTTGTTGGATTCGAACAGAGCACGAACAGTACTTGGTTGGAGGCCACACCTGGCCTTAGAAGAAGCGATTAGCATGACGACGGAGTGGTACCGGGAGGCTGTTACTCGGCCCACCGCAGACCTATATCAGTCAACCTCTGCCCAGATTCACGGCTATTGGTGAAGCTCGAATAGCTCAAGGAATCTATTCCGTTCAGTCAGATCGAGAGGGTAGTTTGAGCTTTGGAGATTTAAGCGGGAGACGGATGTTGTAGTGTCGACCGCGTAGCGACGAGCGTTTTTAACCCGGACCTTCAGGCTGACAACTATGCTTGGAGCCTCACACTTCGTCGTAAGAATTCGCGCACTGCAGCCGTCACGCGCAGTGTTGGCGCGCCGCCAGTTACTCCTTACAGAGCCGTCCGGTACTGACAAGATGCGAAAAGCGGAACCTACCGTGCGGCATTGGAGAAAAAGTTGAGGGGACGCGATCCAAGGATCTGCGAGTTGGGGCTGCGGGTCCAGTTCATCGAGGCGAGGAAGTCGAGCCAGAACGCCTTTTCGGAGATCTATAGTGGGCGACTGCGCGAAAAGACTGCCCGAGCGAACACCTCTGCGCTCGATGACGCGCGCCGCAAGGTAGAGGCATGACGTCAGGACTACGAGCGGATTGGGCCGCAAAGCGCACTCGGCAATCTGTCTCCGGGAATTCGCCCGACTCAAAACACCGGGCGCGGACTACATCGAACCAACGACAATACTAACTCCCTCTGTTATCGCTACTGCAGTGAGGTCAGAGAACCACAACCATGGATTTAACTATCTCAGTCCTGCTTGGCGCCAACATCCTCGTCCCGGCCATCGCAACCTACAAAGCTTGCTTCTCGCGGGGCGTCGAAGTCAACCACGTCGCCACTTTTACATTTGGCTACTTGTTTTACTGGATTTTACCAATCACGGTGGGCGCTTATCAATTGCTGAGCTACAATCCAGCGATGAAACCATTCTACGATCTCTATGACCAAGTGCCTTATGCTGCACTACGTAGCTACTTGGCAATATCGTTATGTTTCTATCTGTTCTTTGTTTTCGGGCATTTTATGAGTCGCGACCTGCGTATTCGAATAATGGAAAAATATGCCAACCTTCACTTCGATAGTCGCTTGCTGGTCTTGCATCTCATGCTAGGGATTGCCGCCTGCGCAGTTTATGCTTATGTTCTAAGAGGTCAGTTATTCAAAGGATATAGCATCACGAACGATGAGTTTGCGGATCCTCTTCGGGGGACGTTCGCAGCTTGTTGCAATTTTCTTGAGTGCGTCGCGTTTATATATACCGTCTGTCTCGAGTTTAAGGTCGGGCATACTGCCCGATTTTGGCGGGTAGCGATCAATAGGTATATGCTAGTGGCGGTAGGTGCACTACTCTTAGACCTGTCAATCGGCCAACGTCATTTTCTTTTGACTTTTGCGATGATGCTGATTGTCTATCGATCAGTGTTCTTTGAACGCCTTCATTTTCGAAGTGCTCTTCTGCTCTTTGCGGTCGGCCTTGGCGCTGCCGGAACTGCGGCATTGATGCGCCAGACGATCAATTTCACGCTACTGGAAATAGTCTGCGCTGAGCCCTTGTTTGCGGGCATCGCGCTCGTTTATTTTTTACGTGAGCCGTTGTTTCCGTTTATCCGATTCCCGTATTTACTGTGTCGAGACCTGATTTTCATTGTTCCCACCGTGCTGGTGCCTAACAAATTCGCACTAATACCGAGCGTTACCGACGCTGGCATACCGCTGTTCAATCCGCTTGGCACGGTGCATTCATTTCTTTCTTTTATGGCGAATTTTGGAGTATTTGGGAGCTTTGGTGCATTTTTTCTGGTAGGGTTTGGGTTGAACTTGATCAAATCCGGCAGCCGTGTTCCGCTTATTAGGGTTATATACATCATGCTGAGCGCCCAGCTAGCATTTTCATTTTGGCGGGACGACTTCTCGATATCGTTTGTGAAAGGCGTGCTGGAGTTTTCTCTGCTGATCCCCATTTTCATTTGTGCCAGCTCGAATGTTTTAAGCGGACTACTGCGGCGCAAACATTTGCGAATGGCACAGCGCCTTGAAGAGTTCGCCTGATTGGGATAAGCGGGTATGGCGCAACGCTGGTACGGTTTGCGAACAGATCGCGTAAGGTTCGCGTCTATTGCCGTCTATGGGCGTGGCAGCAAACCACACTTGCTCACTTCGATAACGCAAGCAGTAATCGATGACCGTGTCTTTCCGTGCCCGTTGCAATATCCCGCCGGCGCATCCACCGCCAGCCAGCCGCTCGGTTCCGACCTTTCCCTGCCCTCCAGCTCCCGGGACTCATCCTCCTGCAGATCTTGGGGCAAACTCCGAATCCTGCCCGGTGTAAATTCCTCCGGCGTCCTGGGCTGGACGCCTTCTGCCACCTTCCTGCTTGACCTACCGCGCTCTGGTCAGCTCCTCCTCCTAGCCACCGATCCTTCCGACCGGGTTTCAGCAAACCGGAAGGCTACACCGCGTTTTCTCCATACCACACCTCTCGGTTCTACCTCCCGCCGAAAGTGGCGACATACAGAATTATTGTCCGGGAAAAAGCCTATATGGTTTGTGGTTCGTTTGCGGTGTAAATCTGCGGGCCACGGCTTTACTTGCGAGTCAGGCAGTTTACGTAGGGAAAAAGCGCATGAACGTTTGGACCCGCGGCGCCATTCATATTAGGACCGAGAGAGTGATCGCCGGCCTAGCCAAAGTTCTGGCTATGATTGCCAGCGCCGGGCTCGTGTTAATGTTGGTGGTCCCGGCAAGCGCGACCTCTACTCCCGTGATTTCGACGCCATCGCCTACCGCAATGCCGTCAACGCGAACTCCGGCAGCAACTGCGGTTATATGGGGCAGATTTGATGCCCAGATTGGTACTGTCACCATTGGGGCGGGCCAGACCGCTTTCGCGTTGAATAGCGGCGCGATGGACCCGTCGCGGTGCGCAGGACAGCAGATTTCGATCTATGGCGCGAGCAGGGTGAAGCTCATCGGCAGACAAGGGCCAGGAGGCGCAGACACGAGGCCCGCTCCTCTAACGACGCAGATTGCCTCCTGCACAGACCCCCAGCACGGGCGCACGACGCTCGCCGCCGAGGTAAGCGCAGAGAATGCGCGCGTCCGCTTTGGCACGGATGTCTCGGCTGCGATCAACGCGAGCATCAAGGCCGGTGTCGAGGTAAGGTTGCCGCCTGGTGCTCGAGGTTATGCTAAGGACTCGATCACGGCGATTTCGGGAACGCGCATCTTAGGTAACAACGCGACGATTTTAAACGGCTGGGAAGCGGGATACTCGCCCGAGCATCCGAAGGGTTTTAATTCAATCGCGATTGTCGGTACTTCTCACGCAGCACGAATTTCCGGCGTCGACATACACGACCTCAACATAGACAACGGGTTAGATTTCAACTGGAACCAGCTTGGCAACGGCGAGCCGATGGGCATCTTGGTTACTTTTGCTCAGCAGGTGACGCTGTCCCGCAACCACATCAACAATACGTTTCGCGGTATCGGAGTGATGGAAGATGCGGACACCATTTTGTTGGACAGCAACGTCTATACGAACAACCATGAGGACAGCGAGCACTTCGGCGAGTCCTATTCGCCGGGCGATGCGGTCACCAACGTGACCTCGCAGGACTCATTGCTTAACGGCTACTCAGACGACGGGATCGCGGTGGTGGGAGGCAATCTCTCATGTACCACCAACCTCTCGGCCCCCGGCGGTCCTGTCAGCAAAGTCAGAATTATCCATCCGACCATTGTTGGCAGTCAAAATCCTGGCGGCAGCGGCATCTACAACTGCGCGATTCAGATCGCGGGCAATGCCAAGAACGTCACAGTGATCGGGGCCAACATCAAGCAACCGGGAGCGTGTAGCTTCCAGATCGTTGATTGGTTCGGAGCTGCGCCTCAGCACGTTACGATCGAAGGTGGTCATGCCGAGTATGGCCGAACCTGGGGAGCCGCACCGATTCTAATCTCGGGTGAAGGGGGACCTACAAATCGGTTTTGGCCTGGGTGCCCAGTCGCCCCGATCACTGATGTCACGGTTTCAGGCCTGGATCTTGATATGGGCGCTAATGCCGCGATCCATCGACGGATCGGTCCGCCCTACTATTACAGTGGTATTGCCGGCGCGTGCTTCAGTGCCGTGGGCTACCTGTCGCAGATCAACCTGACAGGGAACTCCTGCCACAATGACGTCGGAGCGCAAGGCAATTTCGGCGTCTATCTCGACCCCGACACCTTCCATGCGGTGCCGGTTGGCGTTAAGCTGTCTGGCAACACGTTCGGCTTCGCTGACACCTCCAGCACGCTGCTGTATAACGGCGCGAACGGCGCAGTCGCTGACCACAACAAGATTGTGCGTGTCGCTCATTGAAGAGGAAGCGCCGAATAGGAGGCAGGATCAGCCGAGCCCTCGATTTTTTAAGTCAACTGATGACTTGCTAGGGTCCTTAATCGCGGTTTAAGGGTTTTTCGCGGCGAAATCCGCAAGCATCTGGCAGAGAATGAAGTTCGTTTTCACTTCGCGCTTGCCATATGCACTCCACTTATGAAGAAACGGGAAATTGATCATTCAGTCCAAACCGACGCCGAGCGAGACCGCGCGAGAACCAACGATGACCTTGCTCTGCCGAATCGGCTCCGATGCCTACGCACGCTGGCCGAATGCCCGCGAGCTGGCCACGCGAGGAAGGGCGGACCCTTATTCTTAAGAGAAAGATCAAGGGCGATGTCCTGAAGGTTGTTGAAATCTGAGTGGCGGCTCACCTCGCCCGATCAGAAGATCGGGTTGGGAAGAGGAGGAAGCCGCCATGGGCAAGAGTGCCAAGAGCACGGATAGAAGGAAATCCGCGAGCGCGGGACAGCTATGGCTACGGTTACCAGGAGTGGTTCGGGAGGCACTGTACAAGACGGTGATCGGAGCCGGCCTGGCGTGTGTGGATGAAGCGTTAGAAGCCGAGCGAGTGGCGTTGTGCGGCGAGCGTTACGCGCATTTGGTCGATCGCGAGGCGTCGCGCGCGGGACACGTGGCAAGTTCGCTGGTGCTGGGTGGAAGGCGAGTCGCGGTAAACCGGCCGCGAGTGCGCAGTGCGGAAGGTCACGAACTCAAGTTACCGAGCTGGCAGGAATGGAGTGCGCGCGATCCGCTGGAGCAGCGCGCGGTCGAGCAGATGGTGCTAGGAGTATCGACCCGGCGCTACGCGCGCTCGCTGGAACCGTTGCCGAAAGCAATCACTGCTCGGGGCATCAGCAAGAGCGCGGTGAGCGAGCGCTTCGTCTACGGCACCGAGCGCAAGTTGGCGGAGCTGATGAGTCGCGAACTGCGCGAGCTCCCATTGGTAGCCCTGCTAATCGTTGGCGTGCACTTCGCCGAGCATGTGGTGCTGGCGGCAGTGGGAGTTGATGATCGCGGCACCAAGCAGGTACTGGGACTGCGTGAAGGCGCAACCGAGAACGCCGCTGCGGTGCGGGCCCTACTGGCCGAGTTGGTCGAGCGCGGGTTGGATACCAATCGTTCGCTATTGGTCGTAATCGACGGGGCCAAGGCGCTCCACAAGGCGGTGGTCGAGGTGTTTGGAGCCCATGCACTGATTCAACGCTGCCGCGAGCACAAGCAGCGTGCCGTGACCGAGGCGCTGCCCGAGCGGCTGCGCGCGACGGTTCGCAGTTCGATGAGTCAGGCCTATGCGACCCGAGATCCGCGGCGCGCGCGCCGGCTACTACATAATCTGGCGCGGCCGCATCGCTGCGCGAGCGACTCGAAGAAACACTCACCGTGATGCGACTTGGGCTACCAGAGAAGCTCGAACGGGTGTTGTCGTCCACCAAGCTGATCGAGAATCTTTTCAGCAGGGTGCGTGAGATCGGGCGGCGGGTCAGACACTGGCAGAGCGGCACCATGGTGCTGCGCTGGACCGCAGCTGGGGTGTTGGAAGCAGCGCGCGGGTTCCGAAAGCTGGCTGGCTATCGCGCGATGCCGGCTTTGATCGCTGCGCTACGCGCCCACGATACTAATAGTGCCCGACCAGGAGTTGACCAAAACGAGAAAGCCGCTTAACTGACAATGATGCCGCTACTCAATTCCAACAGCGAACCGGACATCACCCCCGAAGGGTAATGACGCAACTCAACTTATTACTCTCGCTAGAATCCTTTGTCCATCGTTCCGGCGCAGCCGAACTAAGTTTTATTCGCTAGTGTGATTCGCTGGTGCGTAATGGCGCTGGACTTAGGTCGGTCGCCGAGCTCAACTACAATGGCGCCGGTTCTGTCACCAACGAACAATGCTCTGATCTAGCGTTGCCGAGACTCCTTAATGAAGACACTTTACGCACAGTAGCGCAAAGGCATGTTCGGGGCGTCGTCTCACGACCGGCTGCGTCGCAATCGAGATCGCCTGCCAGAAGCGGCGCGGACGGAAACGGATGTTTGCCCAGCCGCCGCGTAACGGTTTCCATCCAAACAGTCCCGTGACTTCGTAGCCCTGCCCGCGCATCTCTTCCACGGTCCAACCTGACAGATGCTTCTGAAAGGAATTGCCTTCGTAGGGCGGCTGCGGGAGGAAACCGTTGGGCGTGAAGATGACGATGGCGCGGCGCGCGATCCTTTCCGTCATCTCCATCAGTCGGTATCCATCCGCCTTGGTGAGATGCTCAATGACATCGAGAGCAACCACACAATCGAACGATTGAGGAGGAAACCTTTTCTCGATGCTCAACGCTGACCCGACTATGTATTCGTCGTGAATTTGGGTCGCAACGGCCGGGAAGGCGTCGATGCCGACGATACGGGCTGGTAGATGCTTGAGCTTTCCGAGTGGCGAATTCTTACCACAACCAACGTCCAACACCAAATCGCTTGGCAGGACTATGGCATCGAGGGCAACAGGGAGTTGCTGAAGGATGGGGCGCAGCCAAGCGGAATTGCTAAGCATGTGTTCGTCTGGCATGACTCGGTGGTAGCGACGGTCCAGCGTTTCAGTCAAGGAGAGGGTCGCATAACCAAGTCAACGGCCAACGTTCTCCCCAGAGCCGCTGTCGTACTGATGTCGCCGTGTGAATTCAACATCCAGCGTCGCATAGATACCGGGAGCTGGCGTGCGGTTCTGCGAACCGACGGTTCGTGTCCAGGCGCAATTTCTGCAGATCCCCAACGTGGGAGGTCTCATACACGCAAGTCCGAGACTCTTCACCTAAACCGAGAGAATGTAGGCGTTGCGAAGCCCCGCCACACCCCGCGCCATTTTTCCGAGAAGCTAGTGGATCGCACATAGGCTGGCGGCGGCCAAGTACCGGCCCTATCGCAGGTTCCCCAGAAGGTCCGGCTACGCTCCCCTTCCGGCTGCCGTAGGAGTTGAGCGCGTACTGGTTTTGGTACCGGGGGTTAAATGGCTCAGGTTTCCTTTCGCCGAGCGCATCGACCAGACGATTCATCAGTCCCGCGTACGGTGACTGGCAGAAGGTGCTGCCCAGAAAACACTTCGGGCACGGCCACTCCAGATTTCGGCGGCGTCGTTCCTACGATCGTCGCGACAGCTTACGATCTCATTCTCTGGGCTCCACCGCGCGAATGCGGACGATGCGAAGGTAGTCGCGGACAAAACCCTTCTCTTCCGGATCGAGCAGAACCTTCCATCCGCCCGTTATCAACACGGTCAACATTATTACGACAAAGGAGCATTTTGCCGCGAGGTTCATCGGCATCGCGGCGGCAATCAATACCGGCAACGAGACGCAAGTGAGCACCCCAATCCGTCTCACTGCTGACGCCGCAAGCGGCATAATCTGGCGCGCCATGATGAACAGGAGGACCGTGTCTGCTGCAACTCGAACCGTGTAAGCGACCGCTGCTCCCTCGATGCCGTAGCGCGGAAGCGTCCACCAAAGCAGCGCGAGGTAGAAGGGAACTTCCGCGAGGTGCAATTTGGCGGTGAGATCCGGGCGGTGCGCAGCCTGAACCAGGCCGTACGGCGTCACTGCGAGACTATTGACGAAGGTGGCTGCGGCAATCCACCGAAGGACTGCCGTGCTATGAGCGGCAAATGCGGGACCGAGCCACAACGAAAGGCCTTCCGGCGCAAACGCTACAATGAGCAGAACCGGCAGAAACAACGCGAGCAGGACATAGCGGCTGGCACGTTCAAAGATGAAAGCCGCCCGTGCCGGATCTTGCGTGAACGAACCGGAGAAAGCGGCAAATGCCACGCTTTCGACCGCGCCAGGCAGAAGCCCGAGCTTACTCGCTATCTGGAACGGGACGCTGTAGTAGGACACCGCGGCCATTGACAGCATCGCGCCGATAAGGAAGCGGTCGAAGTAAACCATAATCGGGCCGACCACGCCAGACACTGTCACCCATCCACCGAAACTTAGCATCGGCCATACCGTGGCGCGGCGCGAGCGGAGTCGATGGCGGAGCGCCGGGAAAACGTGTATACACAAAATGAAGGTCGCGAGCCATCCGACAACACGTCCAGCCACCACCACAGCAACCAGCCACCCGAGCCGATGCGAAAACGGCAGGACCAGCAGCGGGCCTACGTAGGAGAATATGCCCGTCGGCACCCGGACCGCGTTGATGAGGTCGAAGCGCTGGAAGGCGGAAAGCGTACCGCCCAAGCTGTCGCCGCTGATGACGAAAGGCATTGACAACGCGAGCAGGTAGAAGGCATGCAAACTTTCGAGACGGAGCGCAGGCGGTATCCTGAGTACACTCAGCACCAGCCATGGCGCGAGCGCGGCGACCAAGACGGCCGCCGCGGCGCCGAAAGCAAGCATTAGGTAGAGCGAGACCCAGAACAGCCCGGGTATATCTGTCTCGCGGCCCGAGCCGGCGGCTTCGGCTATGAGCTTGGTGGCCGCGCGGCCCAGGCCGAAATCGAACAGGCCGAAGTAGCCGACTACCATCATGCTAAGGGTTAGCACGCCGTAGCGATCAACTCCGATCGAATGAATGAGGACGGGAAGTGCGAACAGCGCGACCAGTAAGGGCACGGCCTCGCCGCCGAGGTTGATGAGCGTGTTGCGGGCGAGCAGACGCCCGCTAGTCAGATTTATCGGCTTGCTCAAGATTGTGTTCCGGGTACCGATGCGCCGGTTATGGGCGCTGAGAATTCTGTTTCCGCCATTGGACGGTCGATGCGAGGCCATTTTCCAGCGACCAAGGCGGGCGCTATCCGACCTCCCCCAAGCGTTCGTCTTTTGGCGGTTGGCTTGGCATGGGCAGGTCTTGCGGTCCTTAGTTTTGTGCTGGCGATTCCGGCGCGGTGCTGAACACCTTTGACCGCATGGTGAACTTCTCTTGAGGCGCTTGCGGCGGGAGTGTCAATTGGGGATGACCGGCCTCGAAGTTGTTCCTTTCGGCCGACTGACTGTCGAGTCATCGCGCACCCGCGTCCTTTGTCGGAGCTCACCGGCCTCGTAAGCGCGCGAGACAGCGCACAATCATCACAAACGCAAAACCCCTAAGCGTTGTCGACCGGCGCGCCCTCCAGGAGCGCGCGCAGTGCCGAGGCGCACCCTGAAAAAATGTGAGCGGGAATCAGTCGCCGGCGGCCCTTCATCCGCAAGAGGCTCGCAACCCGTGACACCTCTGTTAACAAGGAGCCAAGACCGAGCGCCGAGCACGCCGAAAGTGACCGAACGACGAAGGCTCCCCAGGGGTCTGAAAATGACCTCTGCAGAATTGCTGCCGCCTCCATCGCCTGCCCTGAATCACCATTGGCTGATGCCTTGCACCCCCTGAGGAAAACGTTCCTATGCGTATGTTTCATGATAAGCGCGTAAGCTTGACGACGCTCCTTTTCGGACAACGAAGAGAGGTGTGCGATCTTCTCCGCTATCCTTCCGTAGGTCGGCCAATAGGCGAGAGGGGCATATGGCGCCTGGGCTGAAGCCCTTTCCGGGTGTTGAAACAGCACTCCGCAAGGCTTCGTTGAGGCGACGATCGGGCACAGGGCGGCGCATCGGTAAAAGAAGTCGACGTCGCAGGGATTGCCGGCTGCAGGATCCAGGGTGCCAACCGTTGCCATCACTTCGCGCCGGAAGAGCGTCCCGGTGAAGTCGGGATGACCACTATTGATAATTTCGAACAGCCCTCGTGGAGGTCGATAGACGCCTTCGTGCCATCGCGCGAGCGGAATATCGCTGATGTCCCCAGCCCTGGTGGCCCATATGGTTGCTCCGGCGAAAGCAATTGCGTCCGTATTCCTTGCAAGCGCGGATAGAGCGATTTCAAAGAAATGTGGGAAGACAAGATCGTCATCGCTCAAGACGTTGAAAAAGGGCGTGACGACCCTTTCCATTCCGTAGGCGAAATTTCGCACCAAGCCGATGTTCTCGGGATGGCAGTGATACTTGATGCGTGGATCAGCCACCATAAGGCTCTCGACCACTTCCCGGGTTTCGTCGCAAGAGGCATTGTCATAGACCTTGATTTCAAAGTCGCGATAGCTCTGTTGTAGCACGCTCAGAATTGTGCGCCTGAGCAGCTTGGGCCGCCGGTACGTCGGGATGATCGTTGTGATAAGAGGTTCCACTGGGTGCGCTCAGCTGAGCAGTGGACTTTCCATCCTCTCTACAGACTCAGGTGAATAGCTTGCTCATCATCATTGGTTCCGAGAGCGAGTCATGCTGATAATCGCGTCCGTTGGCGAATCGCCTTTTCAACAAAGTCCTTCCTTAACGTCAGTCGGATGATTGGACAGATACCCGGCAACGCGTACACCTTGAGGCTGTGCACCTTGGAAACTCTCAGTACTGTAGTCAAAAGTGGCAGCGCAAACCCGTGAATGAAGTGCGGCCAGCCGATGACGGATTTGCGAGCATACTATCCGGAACGTCAGCGCTGGAGCGATCCAGTTGCAGCCGAGTCTCTTGAAAGGACTCCCATCGGAGGCAGCCCCCAATGTGCACCCTCAAAGCGTCTTTTGTCCCGAGGTTTGCGATGTAGGCATACTCTTCCCGAGAACTCTGGCATGTTCGCGCTCTTGCCGCCGCGCCTTCCGTTAACTCCCGTAGCCCGGTCGATAAGCGACAGTGGAAAAAGGTTCTTGAACTGAGACGGTAGCCGAGTGTTGAAACAGCGTCCCTCACGGCTTCGTTGAGGCGAGTTGGAGTCGATCACCTTTGCCAAGCGAAAATTTTCCTGCACTCCTTAGCCAGTGTTGCCAGAGCGCTGTTCTCTCGGATGCTTCGCACTACTCTTGCTGAAATTGCGTTTGACGATCTACGAGTACTTAAGCACCCAAGCCGACTACGTCTCCGTTTACAGGAAACGCCAGTCGACTCCCAGCTTCCGTCCGCGCATTCGCTCAACTCAGCTCTAGGGGTAAATTGCGTGAACACACTCGTTCATAAACCTTAAGTGTCTGGCGGGCGCTCAGCTCCCAGGAAAAATCCCGTGCCCGTTTACGGCCTGCAAGTATCAATCGCTGTCTAAGTGAGCTATCAACCAACAAACGCTGGAGTGCAGACGCAATGTCAGCCACGGAAAATGGATTGAATAAAAGAGCCGCCGGTCCCGCTACCTCGGGTAGCGCTGTCACGTCGGCACATGCGATTGGAACGCCAGCATTCATTGCTTCGAGGAGTACCATTCCAAAACCCTCGTACAAGGACGGAAAGGCCAGCACTTTAGCGTGCGCAAGCACCAAGGTCCGTTCGGTTTCTGACAGATAACCGGTAAACACTATCCGCGGTCCCATTCCCAAGCTATCGGCGAGGCTTGTTAGCGCTGGCGGACCCTTTGGCAAAAGACCTACTACGACCAGTTGTAGATGATCGGCAATTCGGGCGACCGCTTTTATCAATGCCCCAATATTCTTATGGGCGTCCCGTGAGCTAAACGCAACGACGTATTCCGTTCGGATCCCCAACCGCTGCGCGAACTCTGGCCAACAAACACCAACGACTGGCGGACGAGTATCAACGGCATTATGAACCACAGAAATACGTTGCTCCGGAATAGCAAATCGGTTGACAATGTCTTGTCGGGTGAAATTACTTACGCTGATAATTGCATCGGCTTGGCGAATGGCCTTTTCAACAAAATACTTCCTTAAAATCAGTCGGCCGGTTGAGTAGATATCCGGCAACGCGTACTCCTTAAGGTCGTGCACCGTGAAAACTCTTGGCACTGTAGTCAACAACGGCATTGTAAACCCTGGTGAATGAAGCGCATCTAGCCGATGACGGTATAAATGCCATCCTAAGGTGATCTGCTCCGAGAAAAGGCGAGAGGCGAGAGATTGGTTAACCCTCCGAAACAAGGAACGCTCAAAATTGTCAGGCATACCCTCGAAATTGTCGTGATTGGCAGGCGTTGTAAACAAAAGATATTGGTTCGCACTGTCAATAGCCGCGAGACCTTTGAGGAGACCATAGACGTGAGAAGCCATGCCACCGCCAAAGCGAGGAACCAACCAGATCAGATCGATACCTATTCGCACCCGTCATACCGTTTGAAGACTGTTCTTTGGCTGGACGCCCGCGGCGGTGGCAGAATACTCTCATCCGGCTTACTACTTGCCGAGCATTGCGGTGGCATGCGTGCTGCCCAGCCTCGAAATCGGCCGACGCTTGTCATCGCGTGATAGCGAACTTGCACCAAGCGCCCGCGTATCAAAGCGAGCAACATGCCTCCCAGTGGCCGCGAGAGCTGATATGCTACAAACCAAAAAGGGTAGTGGTGCTTGCGGAGTACTCGTCCGAAACCCCTGGAGTACGCTAGCCTCCGCGCTAGTTGAGTTCGATCAGGCGATAGCGAGGGGTTCTCGTGATAGACCTGAATGTCAGGCGAATAAAATACAATCAACCCTGCTGTCAACGCTCGTCGTATGTAATCGGTGTCCTCGCCAGCTCCCCAGGGGGTCTGCGCTCCCACTCCCAGTTGTTCATCGAAGTTGCCCACTCGCTCAGTGACGAGATGTCGCAGAAAGATAGTGTTGGAATTGCAGCGCTTGAATAAGTTAAATGGCGTGATCCAGCCGGCAGTCGTGTCCCATCGGCCGTGCGAGTTACGCCCGCTGGAATCTACACACCGACCGGTTAGACCGTGGGCGTCCGAACGGCATGTCAAAGAGTCGTGAACTCGTTCGAGAAGATCAGGTGGATACCAGCAATCGTCATCAGGAAAGACCACGATGTCGCCATGCGCGATTTGCAAACCCAGATTGCGTGCGCGAGAGAGCCCAGGCTCAGAACGTAAATGAATTATGGGAAAGCGTGTTCCGGCACGAGTTAGAATTTGTACGAGTCGGTCATCTGGGTTCTGGTCCACGACGACCAGCTCGAAGTCGCGATAGCTCTGGCGTTCCAACGCTTTCAAAAAACGCTGGAGCTCGTGTACTCGTCCGCGCGTAGCTAGTACAAGCGAAAATCTCATTTTACGAAGATCTTGCAATCAAAGGAAGCCGCCAGAGGAACCTGTTGATAGCGGAGACCCACCAGCGGCGCCTGCTTTTCGGAAAGCATTCAACGCGACCGTTGCCAGATCCGCGTATTTGTATCTTCTCCAGACCCGACGTGAGGCGCGAACCAGTTCGTAGGCAGTGGACACAAGCGGCCGCGGTAATGCTGGACTTGCGAGCATCTTGAGGAGACTTGTGCTGATGCGAAATCCAGGCGACGCTGCAAGGAAGGTCGCAGCCGCGTACGCTGACTCACGCTGCCCTCGGCATGCTGCGACCAAAGCGGTACTGAAGAGTTGCTTACGTAAACCGCCGAGCATCGCCGTTCGCATTGCCTGGCCCGCATCAGCGGCGATTAGCCGATCGCTAACGCCTTGGTCGATCACCTGACTTACATTTCTGACTATTCGAGGTATTCCGTCCAACAGCGGTATCACTGGGTCGCTCACCGAGCTGGAGGCGGGATGGACGCAAAAGATAGCACAAAGCGCGTTCGAGATCGTGGCAGGATGCCTTGCCGCGACTCGCAACTCGAAATCCTGGTCGCCCGCAGGTCCGACTTCCGGATCCGGTGTGCCTATGGTGTCAAGAACATCGCGGCGAAATATCATGCTAGTCCAAGTATGGCCGCCTGTCAGCTTGATGAAGGTGTTTGGCGGATACTCAAGACCTTCCTTCCATTTGTTACCGGTAACCCCAAACACGCTTCCCTCTGTTTGCGCCAGAATGAGTCGACCAACGAACAGCATGGCTTCTGGATGTCGCTGCAGTTCCGCGATTCCGGTGCGAAAAAAGTCCGGCAGAAGCAAATCGTCGTCGCTCATGATGTGGAAATAAGGATTCTTAACATGCGCAACGCCGTAACAAAAGTTTGCCATCATGCCGAGTCGCTTGGAGTGGCTAAAATAATGGACTCTCGGGTCTCGACTCGAAATGGATTGCACGACGGCAGCGGTGTCATCTCCTGATGCATCGTCATACACGTTAATTTCGAAATCTACGAAGGTTTGGGCTAGGACGCTCTCTATTGCGCCCTTGAGCAAGCGCGGGCGACGAAAGGTAGGGATTACCGCGGTCACGAGTGCCATAGTCTAATCCGCCGGAACCTTACTCGCAGGCTTCGCCGCCGCCCCATAGCTGATTCGGCTACTCTCGATTTTCTCAATCGCCACTACTGCCATCGTGATTTATCGGATTCATCTAGCCATACCGGTGGCATCTTCTTGCTGACCTCGATATGGGCAAAAGGCGGAGTAACGCGGGGACCATGCCGCTGCGCCCAACGCGCCATTCGTTCTATACCCTCCTCCAGTGGCATCTCAGCGAAATCGCCAAAGACGCGGCGTGCTTTATCGTGTTGAGCATAAGCGTGAACCACCTCTTTTCGCCCCGGTAGGAGGATGAATCGAGGCTCAATCTCGAATGAGCGCGCCACTAACTCCGCCACCCGCAGCACCGTACAAGGAGTATCCTCGCCCAAATTGAAGACATCGTTCCTAGCCTCCGAGACTTGAACGCTCCTAGCGATTGTCGAGGCTACATCGTCCACGTAACTAAACGCGCGAGTTTGCATGCCGTCGCCGAAGATCGTCATCGGCTCGCCTGAAAGCGCTTGGTTCATGAAGATTCCGATCACGTTTCTGTAGCGATCGCCGATGTTCTGATGCTCACCGTAAACATTGTGCGGCCTGAAGACAATAAAATTAAGTCCGAATACCTCATGGGCGCTGCGAAGGTCGAGCTCTATGGCGTATTTACCGATACCGTACGGATCCATTGGCCTCGGAATTTCCGCCTCTTTCATCGGTAAAGGAGCTTCCCCATAGACGGCGATCGAAGATGTGAACACAAAGCAGTCCGTATCGAAGTTGATAGCTGCATTGATAAGATTAATACTGCCTATCAAATTAGTGGTGTAGTTGTACCGTCGAATGAAATGCGACAAGCCCTCTGCTGCGTAGGCCGCCAAATGATAGACGTAATTGAAGCGGTATCGTGAGAACAGGTCTGTCACGAGTCTAACGTCAGTCACGCAGCCCCGGACAAACGTCGCGTCGGCGGGGACATTGCTTTCAAATCCGCCGGAAAGATCATCGAGCACAACTACCTCGTGACCAAGGTCGAGGCAGCGCCGAGCAACATGAGAACCGATGAACCCAGCACCTCCGGTCACCAAACTACGCATAAGAAGATCTCCTATTAGTCCTTAAAGGTGCGCACAAGCTTGAAGGGTTTGCCTATTTGAGAGAAGCGGCAAGAGAATTGCCTCGATTCGGCCCTTGGAGCGCACCAAAGGGTGATAGCGGCAGTGTCAGGCTTGCTGATCCAGGGCCGCTAGTGAGTCGTGCACGACGCGCGAGATATGCCGATATTGTTGGGCAGCTAAAGCGGAGCGAAGCGCTCGCCGAGGCGCGCGAAGAAAACCCAGTGCAGCGCGGCTTAGAATTCCAAGATAAGTCTGGTCGGCCAGCAATCGAATGCACCGGGCCTGTGATGGAGCGCAAAAGTGTCCTTCAAGTATTCGAGCCACCTCGAGAGCCTCGTTAGTGAGCCCTCGCATTGCAGCTACGCGAGCACGGACGAATGCTATATCGCGAAATCGAGAGTTCATTGCCGTAAGCATCTGTGAACGCATCACAGGATCGAGAAGACGATCGTGGGCGACATTTTCTACCATCCGCAACATAGCCTTGGAAAAGGTGGTAGGCGATAGTCGCGTTTCCGACGCCGATGCGCTGTGAACGACAAATACAGCGCAGGGCTGGTCATCGATCACGACCGGATAGCGGGAAAGTGCCCTCAACTCGAAATCAAGGTCGGCAGGCAAGCCGACGTCTTCGTCCAGGCCACCTAGTGCGGAAAGCAATTCCTTTCGCCAGAGCATGCTGGTCCATGTATTCGGGCCAGATGAGAGCATGTTAAAGAAAAGCTCTGGCGGCTGGTGCAGTCCTATTGGCCATTCCCGAAAAGGCACGTTCAGAATGTGACCAAGCAAATCTGTCTCAATAAGGCCACCGACGAACAGCATGGCCCGAGGATTGCTCTCAAGTGATCGGATCGCGGTCTCGAAAAAACTCGGTAGGAGGATGTCATCATCGCTCAAAAGATTGAAGAAGGGCGACGATACCTGCTTCATTCCGTAAGCAAAGTTTCGGATTATGCCGATATTGTGTGAATGGCAATAATACTTAATTCGAGGATCATACCGTGCGAGTTCACGCACTGCGGCAACCGTATCATCATCGGATGCGTTGTCGAAAATAAAAATCTCGAAGTCATTGTACGTTTGAGCTAGCACACTACGGATAGCTCTTTGCAGCAACTTCGGGCGGCGATACGTAGGAATGATGGTGGTGACTTGCGTCATAGGGTGCGGAGACTTCTCGAAGCGACCGGGCAAAAACTTCTCGCATAGCGGAGAGCAAACTTCTACCAAGTCAATTGACATCATGTGGAGTCGGAGGTGCCAGGTCTTAGATCAAGAAACCCAGTAAAATCTGATACGAGAGACTGCTCTAGCAAATCGAAGCTCTTGGTAGCTAAATGCGCAGCTGATAGGAATGTGGCCAATTCGAGATGCAACTTCCGAAGGCTTTGCAGTTGCTGCGTTTTAGAGGCGCGGCACATCTCTGGGGTATATCCTAGACTTTCTCGAGGATCCCCGAAGCCAGCACCTTACGCCACCAATTGATGGTGTCTTCGAGCCCCTCTTGAAGCCTTATCTTAGGTTGCCAACCCGCTTCTTCGCGCAATCTCCGAGTATCGGCAACCAAGATAGGCGGATCACTCGGAGCGGCAGGGATGGCACCAAATTCAATCTTATCTCGCGAATTCAGGAGTGCCGCGATATGTTCCACGAGCGACCGTATCGTGATCGGCTCGCCTGATGCGATATTAACAGTTCCCTCGACTTCACTTTGCAGCAGAGACACGAAGGCAGAGGCTGTGTCTTTAACATGAAGAAAGTCGCGCACTTGGCGCCCGTGGCCGCAAGGCGCATTCTGACCTCGCAAAAGGGCCAAGACTACCGCTGGAACTATGCGGACTTTGGGCTCATGGGGGCCGTACAGATAAAAGATCCTACCCCATGCCGAACTGATGCCAAATTGCCGGGAGAACCCGGCTACAACTTCCCTTGTCGCATTTTTGCAAACGCCATAGAAGGTTGAAGGGCGAGAGGGTGTCAATTCTTCGTTGCAAAAACCGTAGCCGGAATCGTATTCGAAACACGTCCCGGCAAATACTGCTCTTTCGCCGCCAATGTCGGCAAAAGAGCGCAGCAACTCAAGGGTGCTTTGGCACCAGCGCAAATTTTCCGAGGAAGTAGGATATTTGCCTGGAATCGCGTACCAGGCGAAATGCAATAGATGGGTCGGTTTGATTCTTGTTACTAACTGGTCAAGCTGCACATTGTCCAGCAAATCCGCTTGATACCATTTGGCCTCTGAGCTCTCTTTTGACCCATCCCGCGATGATACCGCGTGTACTTCGTAACCGGCCGCGCAAAGCGGAGCCAGACAGTGACGGCCGATGAAACCGCTCGCGCCGGTCAGCAAGACCCGCTTACTCATACAAAATCCGGATGAGAGGCATCTCTGGGCGAAATGATAAGCGGCTCGATCGGCCATTGGATGCGGAACGCCGGATCATTCCAGCGGATGCCCCTCTCATATCCAGGGCTGTAGAACTCAGAAACTTGATAGAAGACCTCGGTGTTTTCAGTTAAGGTCAGGTATCCGTGAGCAAAGCCTTCTGGTACATAAAGCAAGCGCCGATTCCGCGCTGAGAGCTCTACTCCAGTCCACTGGCGATAAGTCGGTGAGCCGGCTCGGAGATCGACGATCGCGTCGAATATGGCACCGGCGGTGCAGCGAATCAGTTTGACTTCGCGAACCGGTTCCGCTTGGTAGTGCATCCCGCGAAGGGTGGCTTTATGGGAGTTGAAGGAGACGTTGCACTGGGTGACAGTCGGATTCAAGCCGTGGTGCTCGAATTCGCGTTTGCAAAAGGCGCGTGCGAAGAAGCCGCGTGAGTCTTCAATTCGCTGCAAATCGATGGTGAAAGCTCCCTTGAGTGTAGTTTCTACAAATAACATTTTGACCATCGCGATGGATAACGCAAATGCTGTCTTGCTGAAGTGAAAGTTTCCCGCGCTCGCTATAACTCAAAGCCTTCACTCTGTTGCAGCGAGGGGGTCTAACTTGAAGAAGAATAGAATATAGCGCTTTACCCCCGCTGTCTTGACGGTCTGACCAACCGCGCCGACTTCAGGTCGTCGGTCTTAAGGATCATCCCGGATTGAACTCGTCGAGCGTCATTAGACACGCTGCCAAATGGACTTTGGTATCCAAGCCGTCCATCGTTCTGAGAGTGGCTCTCTAGATGTCCTTACGGATTTCCTTGAGGCGTATTGGTGTGCGACCACTCACGACCGTCGAAATAGTAGTAATGACTTCGTGCGTGGCAGCTCAATAGAGCACAATACCTTTTGAGACAACAAAGTTTCTTTCTTCCTCTTCTAGTTTTTCAAGATCAGGTTGTCGGTAAAAAATCAAAACGGTTCCGAATACCCAACGCGATAGACCCATATCGGAGAAGTTTCGCGCAAATTCTCCCGAGCTCGGCGGACCGAGGGTTCATCGGCGAAAGAGCGATCAAACCTGCAGTGCTTCGCTTCCGGCTATTGATAGCGGTAAATATCGGAATTGTCTCAAACCCTTTTGATGTGCGGTTTAGAGCGTCAAAGCTCATCGCTGTGCTCCTTATTGTTGCCGCTTCGAGAGTTGCCTAAACTGAAATTGGCAGAAGGAAGATCGATTAGTAGTATCCAAGCAATTATCCCAATCGCGGAAAGGAGCCCAACAATTATACAATCCAGCAACACTGCTGGCCTGTAAGGTCTGTCCTCGGAGGTTGGGGGCTCCAATTTAATGAAGGCGAAGTCCGCCTGAACCTGGGCCAGCTTTTGACGTTGTATCTGCGTTGCTATCAATTCGTAAAGTTGATTCTGAAGCAGTGCATCGGAGCTTGCTTTTGCCTCCTCTTGCAAAGATGCGACTGCAGCGGTTGCGTCCCGTACCTGTCGGTAGCGCAACTTCTCGCGCAGGTCGTCGATGTAGAAGCCGAGTATCCGCTCAGCTTCGGACCGCTTCTGATCCTGATAGGACAGGGTAAGATTGCCTGTGCTCGGGGCAAAATGACACTCGAAACGTCGCTTCAGTATTCTGTAGACGACCCAGTCCGGGTCTCCTGTCAGACTAGCTAAAGAGATTCTCTCCTCGGCCAACAATTGGTCCTTTAGTTGATGATTCTTCACGAGCGTGTCCGTGAACGCAAAGCTGGTAAGTATAGGTATGTATTCGTCAGCGTCGTTTCCTGACGCTCCGCCCAGAATTCCTGCTACGAGGCCGCCCATAGCGTTACCGCCGATACCGCTTAGCAAACCCGTCGTCTGCTGTAGGATGGCGTTCTGGCCAACAGGCCGAATGATCGCCTCGGCCCGATACCAACGTGTCATCACGAAATTGGTAACGACAAAGGTCGCACCCACCGCAAGCAATATGGTACCGGCAATCAGCAGCCAGCGATGTCCGATCGCAAACAGATGCTCGCTAAGATCAATTTGATCGGACAAATCCTCATGTGACTCTGGAGGCTTTTCGCCCCGCTCTACCGATATGCTGGGCTTATAGGAAGGGCCTCGCCTGTTTCTAGCTGAGTCCACTAAGCGTTTCTCCGTTTACCAGTTAGCACGATGCAACACAGCGTCTTCGGAATTGATAGCGGACGGTCGAGCAATTGCCTGGTAGTCGTGGACACCACATCTTCTACCTGGCGGCAGCCGGTCGTGACGCTTGCCGCTGGCGCTCGTGGGGCGGCAAAGGGCTCATTAGTGGCGTGGCCGCTCAAAGTGGTCCCATTTGGCCCCGAAATGCCTCTCGTCTCAGCGGCGTCTTGGTGGCTTTTCGATTAAAGCGAAGTATTTGGCAAGCGTCCGCCATCCGGAGCAGTAAATCAACCGGCCCTGCGCCCTCAGGCGACACCTTTTGTACCAAGGCGTGCGGTGCACGGTCAACTGGTCGAAACGGAGTGACTCTTCGCCTCCGGCTCTCGCCTAAACCGCCACCCGGCGATAGTGAACGCTGTAATCCTGGGGCCAGTAGCCGGGCTCATCCACGCTCCACAATGTGAAGTTTGCGCTGATAGGCGAGCGTCGACGCAAAATCTACACCACGCTCGAGAATCAACAATTAGAAGTCGTGGCCTTGGACACCTCCAAGGTCATGAGCATGCCGGAAAGTTACGGAGGCGCGCCCCAAAAATTCTAAACTTTTCGGCGCGTCGGAGATTTTAGTAGCTACGCTCGCAGCCATGCCAATTTAGCACGCTTCCCAGCCGAGCGGCGCATTGACAAGGTAGTCGCTACCCCGCTAAAAACTGTTTTTGCAAGCTCAAATTGGAAATTTCGCTCACAATACAGGTAACAGCGGAGCTTCGCGGCGAGATCAAAGAGGTCGCCAGCAAGAATATCACCGAGGCATCGGGAAGCTAGGCCCGACAGCTCCGATTCGTGCGTAGACAAAGAAGGGGCTGTAACAAAGAAGGGGCTGTGAAGATTTCAGTCATAATCCCGGTTTGGAACGCCGAAAATACCATAGCTCGCGCCATCGACAGTGCTCTTCACCAGGAGTTCGTCGAATCATTCGAGGTGGTCGTTGTTAATGACGGCTCTACGGATGGTACCTCAAGACTATTGGCCGGCTATGGTGCCAGAGTAAGGGTTCTGAATCAGAAACGCCGTGGACCCGCCGCGGGGCGAAATGCCGGTGTCAGGGCGTCGCGAGGGCAATACATCGCTTTTCTCGATGCTGATGACATTTGGCTCCCGGATAAACTCTCGAAAATGGTTCCAGTTCTCGACAGTCAGCCTGGGTGTGTATTGGTGTATTCAGACGTCATTCAAGTCGACAAAACCGGCCGGATCAAGGAGTCTTTTTATGTCCCTAAAGAGCTGAGCCACGCTCCGTCTTTGGAGGAAATGTTGTCGTCGTACTGCTGGCCGATTTTGCCATCGGCAACTGTGATGCGGCGGTCCACATTCGATCTTTGTGGCGGCTTTTGTGAAGAGTTTGGCAAAGGCTATGGTAACGAGGACAATTATTTGTGGCTCCTCGTGCGCGAGTGCGGAATTTTTTGGTATCTGCCGGAACCCCTTGCTCTCTACACCGCCAGAACTCCTCGGGAGAATTTTGGAAAGCGTGTCGAATATCTCCGCGAAGATAATGCTGAGAATAGTACTAATGAGCTTGCGACACTCCTAGAAAGCTGCATCATTGGCGACAGAACACTGGCGCGTTTGGTCGAGAAGCGATATGGGCCTCAAAGTGAGACTTTTTCACGCATGGCCCGAAGAGAGCAGGTCGCCACCCTTACCTATCTTGCACTGTTAGCGATGAATGACAGTCAGTACAGTCGGGCGCGTTTTATCTACAGAGCCGCGCTACGTCTCAAAGAGCTTCGGTCTAAGAATGGGGTCCGCTTCCTATGTACACTCTTACCGTGGTGGATCACCCGGTTGATCGAGACTCTTGTGCCGGCGAGACTGTTCCGTACACTTTTCGGTCCGCCCCTTGAGACTTAATGCTGGGACGGGTCATAGTGTCTTGGTCTGGTTCCTAACACCTGTTCAACTAGGGACCCAGACGCGTAGGTCTTCCCTTTGGTGCGAGCAGGACTATGTTGACAGCGTGAGTTGAAGTATGAAGGCAGTACCTTCGGACTGACTACAGATGGTCAGCATACAGTACCAAGTTCTGCGTAGCGAGCGCAAACATGCAGGGGCCATGACAGAGTCGAACAAAAAGAATTTGATGCTTAGTTATTTGAACTGGACACTAAGTTTACTTATGCCACTAGCGCTTGTTCCGCTTTTTGTCCGATTGCTGGGTCACGAGCAATATGGCGAATGGATCATAATAGCAACGCTGGGCTCATATCTAAGCGTGGGCAATTTGGGCATCAGGCAGACAGTTACCAACCGGATTGCAGAGGCTATAGCAACGAACAACCGACCCCAAATCGGCCTCATAATCTCGACCGCCTTTTTTACACAGACTGCCATAGCGCTGGCGCTAATGATCGCTCTTAGCGTGCTCGCAGCACTATTCTGGCATCAGATGCTGTCTCGCTATGGAAACGCGGACTTAACAGCGCTTCTAGTGTTTATTTCGCTATGCGTTTTATCTCTTCCATTTCGAATATACGCTTCGGTGCTGCGAGGTTTCGAGCGTGTGGACCAGCAGCAGACCATAGAGATAGCAGCTATTGTAACCCGAACCGTTGCTATTGCGATCGCTCTTTTGTCGAGGTTGAGGCTCGTAGGTGTGGCCACGATTTATGGCGGCGTGAGCGTGCTTGCGGGTGCTACAGCGTGGGTGTGCGCTTATCGTTCCTGGCCTGAAGCACGTCTCCGACTGTCACACTTCTCGTCTCATACACTTCTTCGAATCGCCAAACCGAGCGCGGGCTTTCTGGCGATGGAGATCTCGACTATTTTGAATCAGGGCATGGATAACCTGGTGATCGGATATTCCCTCGGTGGCGCAGCGGTCACGTCTTACGCAATATCACTTCGTTTCGTGATGACCGCGGCCGGTTTGTTCGCAGCCGCCCTCGCAGCGATAACCCCGACCATAACCAAGACTTACGCAGCTCAAAATACAACAGACGTTCGCAACAGTCTGTTTCTATGCACCAGGCTCGCCTTTTCTTATGCCACGATGGCTGCGATTTTACTCTGGCTCCTGGGTCCTGCTCTATTACGCGTTTGGGCAGGGCCGGGAGTGTTCCCTGGCTCTTGGACATTCGCACTCCAGATAACATATTTCTTTTTCCTGATAGTGTTTGGGCCGGCGACGACCACTTTGACGGCCACTACTCGTCACTACGGCTTTGCGACTCTAGTGATTGTCGAAGGAGCACTGAATTTAGCACTTTCGCTCTGGTGGGTACGTTACTGGGGTGTCGCAGGTGTAATCGGAGCAACCGTTGCAGCTAGCATTGTCACGAATGCGTGGTACCTACCGCTAGCCGCGTGCCGAGTTGTTGAAGTGTCTTTTCGGGATGCGCTTATCGAAATCGGACCGAGCATTGCTTTAGCCCTCGTCGCAATCTCCGCAGTGGGATTTATGGCACCCAGCGGTTCCCAACCTGCTAGCCCTGGAGATTTGGTGTCCGCTGCGTTGACAATTGTACTTGTTCCAATCGCTTTCGTTCGGCTTGCCTTCACCATCGAGGACCGCCAAGAACTGCTCGAATGGCTAAAAGCCGCACGTCGTCTCATTACTATTAAACGGCCTATCCACGACACTTGAAAATAAATTGCTATAAGTCTTTGGCTTCTCTTTGAAAATTGCGCGCACTTAAAGAGGAGAGAGAATGAAGCGTTTTCTAGTCGGTGTAATTTTCATGCAGCTGCTGTATGCAGACGGGGCGGCCTACGCGACCTGCGGCAACGGCAACATCTACATCGCCGACGCCATTCACAGCCGGATTCTAGGCTGGGCTGGGCACTCGCACCTTGCCACTGGCCAACCCCCCGACATGGTTCTCGGTTACACCAGTATCTCGGCTCCTGTTAAATTCCCGCCCGCGGTGACGGCGAGAACGTTTGACTTTCCCTCCGCTATCGCGATCTCCCTCGATTGCTCCCATCTTTGGGTAGCGGATGGGTTTGACGAACGGATCATGGCTTTCCCACTGAATGCTTCTGGCTACCCCACGAACGGAAACGGTGAAGCGGCCGACATAATCATTGGACAGCCCAACTCGACCAGCCACGGACAGACGGCGCCGTACGATTGCAATCACGCTCAGGGCGTTTGTGGTCCCGGTGGCCTTCGGTTCAATCCATACAATGGCTATATGTACGTAGCGGACGGCGCTGACATCAGAATCTACGCCCCGCCCTTCACCAGTGGCATGTCAGCATCATGGGTCATTGGGGCAGACATCCACGGAAACCCCACGTCCTTTAGTGGCCTCATCCCTCCGGTGTTGACGAGAGGCTCTGGTCACGGTTTCTATGAAAATGCGTGCCGCGCGAACGATGGTAGCGGGATCGTTTCTACAAACAACGACACGTATCCAGTGACGCAATACTCAGTCTGTGCGCCGGGGGGGCTAGCATTCAGCGAAGCCGACACGATGGCCGTTGCGGACTTCTCAAACAACCGTGTCCTTATGTTTCAGGATGATGGGAACCATAATTTCGACAATGGAATTGGAGCATATGCGGTGCTGGGACAGGTCAACTTCAAGACCTTTGAACCCAATGGTGGTGGTGGTGTAGGAAATGTGCAGAATGGGTCGTTCTATCTGCCAAGTGACGTATTTATCAATCCGCCCGGTTCTATTTTCGTCGCCGACTTTGGAAATGGTCGCGTCATGCAGTGGTCAGATGGGTCCGACGCCGTTGGAGCGCTAACCAATGGAGAACGGGCGGCAACGGTTTTAGGGCGGGACAGCTTTACACAGACGGTTCCTACCGGGACCCCGGCGACCAGTAATCTCGACGGCTGTAATTCTATTCGACTCGATGACACCCACATGCTATCGCCTGTAGCTCTGATCGGTGATGAGTCCTATAACCTGTGGACAGTTGATTGGGGCGCCGATCGGTTAACTGGACTTCATGCTTCCTATACTACTGGTGAAGGTTTCTTTATCTGCATGGGTACGGACAGTTGTACCGGTCAGCCAGTCAACTATCCGTCGTGTCAGATAAACGCTGCCAAAGGGTTGCCAGACTTCACCTATCAACCATCGGGCATCGCGATTGATTTCGGCTTTCATGTAGGCGATTAAACAGCAGCTGATTTTTCATCGTGGGGTTGAACTCACCGTTCGGTAACCTCTGTTTCTTTTCCAATTCCGATAGTTCATCTGACTCAGCCTGAGAGCTCGGTGATCTTGCGTTCGAAGATTCGCCTTCGCTCGCCGGTCGCCGAGTGCGCCATCGCCAACTTTTCCCCGGCTTACTGCGCTCACTCTCGGACAAAAAACCGGCGAAACAAGTCGTGCTCGTATTTACGGACTGATACGGGTGTTAGTGGGAGAGCCTTCTTCGATACCGCAGAAATCTCTCTGAATCGCACCCAACTACGACTGGATCGAATCGATGTCGGATTGCATCGAACTGATCTCGCAGTAGGGCAGTAGTTAGTAAACTGCTAGAGCCACATAGAGAATCAGCTTTCCGACAATATGAATCTGCGCACGCCATTGTCGGTGAACATTTCTTCAGCCTACTGACAAAGTGTTCCTGTTTGAAGGTTAGTCAAGAATCTTGAAGAACCCGGCACAGCGGCCGCGACTCTTTTGTGGAGCCAACTTGCGGCGCGTTATGGCCGCATGCGCGCGAGGCGCGCGCGTGGCCTATTGAGGATCTCCAGAGCAACAGGATCCATCATGGTCGTGCGAAACCACACGGACCCGAGCGACATTCTCTAGCCGATCTCCCTCCGACGCATCCGAGTGACTGGACACAGGAAGCTGGCAAGTACGTTAGTGGCCTGAGCCATAAGCTAATTGAATAAGTTGGGAACGTCGTCGGCTTTTTTCCGGGAGGAAGGACGCTAGTGAGCAGGGGGAGAGCACTTTTTGAGCTTGGCGGTAACCGAGCGGGGAGGCGCTGGAGCGGTGATCGCGAAGAGCGCGCAGACCTTGGTCAGCGCGCATTGTTTTTGGCTTGCGCCAACGGCAGTTGCTAGACCCACTAGACAACGATTCCTGGTGCGGCGGCCATCCAATAACAGTTGCGATCAAAGCCAAATGCCACTAGCATTAGTAAAAGGCTAAGAATCTAGGAAATTTGTCAACTCAACAAATTCCTACGGAAGGCAGAGTGGAAGATAAGCAGTCTAGAAAAGCAATGCTGAAGAGATCGCGGAGTTACCGGCAGATAAGCAGCGGTCGGTGGTGCCTATCAGATGGAACGAGGAATAGACGGGGACAGAGAAGTGCTTTTGACAATGGGCCGCATCAATGTTTCAGCGCGGCCGAAGTTATGGAAGGCGCTTTGAGGGTCCGCTTCAGCCAAGAGAAGGGAAAACCCCAGACACTCTGTGCGACAAGGGGGGGTCTATAGGCATCCTGATATCAAGGTTTCAACGTAAATCCAGGTTAATATGCAAATTCCGCCGGACTTGATCTACGACATCGGACTCCATGCTGGGGAAGACTCGGAATTCTACCTGAAGAAAGGCTTCAGAGTGGTGGCGATCGAAGCAGTGCCCGAGCTATGTGATATTGCGCGTAAGAGACTGAACGCCTACGTCGATTGTGGCCGTCTTACCATACTGAACGGTGCCATCGCCGATACTAGTCAGCAGGTCAGGTTCTTCGTAAATAACTCGAATGACCTATGGGGGACGACTTCGCTGGAGTGGGTGCGCCGCTATGAAAGACTTGGAGCCAGATCTTCTGAGATTATCGTAGAGGGGGTGGATTTCGCGCAGGTACTAAAGGAGTATGGCGTACCATACTACCTCAAGATCGATATCGAGGGTGCCGATCTGCTCTGCTTGCGAGCCCTGCGAAAGTCAGCCTCGCGGCCGAGATACATTTCGTTGGAATCCACGAAGACTTCTTGGGTGGGGCTGCTTCAGGAATTCTCGCTGCTGAAGGAGCTGGGATATAGCAAGTTCAAGGTCGTGCAGCAGAGGCACGTGAGCACGCAAATCTGTCCTTTCCCGGCTCGCGAGGGCAACTATGTGGATCATCGCTTCGAATCCGATGCGAGCGGGCTTTTCGGTGAAGAAGCGCCGGGACGTTGGCTCACGGAAGTCGAGGCCATTGAAGAATATCAGAAGATATTCAGGTTATATCGCCTGTTTGGAGAAGACGGGCTATTTACTCGCTCGAGTTTGTCGCGCCGCTTAGTGCACAGGGCAGGCTTGGAACCGGGCTGGTACGACACGCATGCCGCCCTTTATTAGTCGGATGCAAGGCGACACCGAAACTTTGAGAAGCGCTCAGAAACTGCACTATGCGTCTTTGACGTCTTCCCTATTTTTTAGTCCAGCGACAAAGTGAGGAATCCGGCATAATCTACCCCGAGGAGGGGCGGGGATGCCGATGAAGAAGAGCCACTTCACGGAAGAGCAGATCGCGTACGCACTGAGGCAGGCGGAGACCGGGACCGCGGTGACCGAGGTTTGCCTAGCGATGGGTGTCAGCGAGCAGACCTACTACCGCTGGAAGAAGCAGTACGGCGGATTGGGTGTGCAAGAGATTCGACGGCTTAAGCTGCTCGAAGAGGAGAACCGCAAGCTCAAGCAGCTAGTGGCGGACTTAAGCCTCGACAAGTTGATGCTGCAGGACGTGCTCGCCAAAAGACTTTAAGGCCTGGCCGCCGGCGCGAGTGGTCCGGTACCTGGAGTGGACGTACCGGGTGAGCGAACGCCGAGGATGCGTAGCGCTGCGGTTTGATCGTTCGTCGCACCGCTACCAGTCGATCCGTGGCGACCAGGCCGTGCTGCGCCAACGCATTCGTGACCTCGCGGCGGCGCGAGTGCGCTACGGCTACTTCCGGATATACATACTGCTGAGGCGTGAAGGCTGGCGGATCAACCATAAGCGCGTGTACCGGCTGTATCGCGAAGAAGGGCTTGCCGCCATGCTGAAGGCGACCAAGGCGCTATTCCGCATCCCCCCGAGCATGATACTGGCGAAGAAGCCTCCAGGGTGGCGGCGCATGCGGCTCTCGAAGGTATATGCGTACGAGAGCGGGGAGATACCGTTGTCTCAGCGGGTGGCGGCGCGATCGCTCTTTCGAGAAACCGAGGGTCTTGGGTGGATCGACACCAACGAAAAGCAGGCCGCAAGCTTCGTCGCTTGGGCTTTCGCTCCGCTACCCACCGCCGCGAGCGATTCTGGGCCGGAGACCAGCCCAAACCGATAAAAGACACTGGAAAAGGTTACGAGATCAAACTTCACAAGCTGCGCGACCTTTTGACACGGTATGCCACCAGCGTACCCGTGTTACGGACGTCACAACCCAAGGCGCAGTATGGCTTCTTCCCAACCGTCAGATAGCCAGTTATGCAACTGGTTGAATTGGTCCACCCCGACGGCGCCGGAGATTCGCTCGGTCGGCATGGCGGTTCCTGAGAGCGGCAATCACAGAGAAATTCCAAGCGCGTTGAGGCAGATGTGGGAGTCTACCTCGAAGGAGAACCTGCGGCTTTGAATCTAACATCCGTTGACGGCAACTGTAATACCAAAGGCGTTTGCTCAAGCCGCTTCGCTGCCTTGGTCGACAATGGTTTCTCTGCTCTACCGACCGATGCGGGTCGACAACGGATAGTACCGTTTGTTGTAGGGACTCCACACAAAGATTTCGCTACGGGCCCCCTGTTTTTAGCATTTGTGGGGCGGCCCACCGTGAACGGATGGGACGATGCTCGAACCTGACGTCGATCCACAATTCATCGGAGCGGTCGCGACGAATCGTTCTCGCAAGGCGGAATTTTTTACAGAATGCTCACGCTAGTTTGGAATTACTGCCGGGAGTCTGTCTTTTTCCTGGCGTTTTGAGTACCAAATCGCGGGCACGAACCTTAGCACATTAATTGCTCTGCAATGCCAGAATGATCGGAATCGACCATCAGGGACGAAAATGGTTGGGGGTTCTCAACGAATGCTACAATGTAGAAGCTATCTGGCGGCATCAGCAAAAAGAGTGGCGGGTCGAAAACATTTCTAAGGAGGAGTATATGAAACGGATCGGTGGCTTGACTATAGCGGCTGTACTCGGGCTTGTGGTCTGGTACTCGGGCCCGGGATGGCGGGCAACATCGCAGCAGGCGTTCGCGCAACAAATTACACCGTTGCCCAACTCCGGCGGCGCGAACCTGCAAAGCTACTACGACGTGTCGACCAGCTTCAATAAGTCCGAGAGCGGCTACGGCGGAGCGGGTCATTCGGGAGGAGCCGGCGACGCTCTGCTCCGAATCGAGAACACGGGCAACTTCGGAGCCGATGCTTCCGCAGGAGAAGTGTGCGCGAACATCTATGTTTTTGATGATATACAGGAGATGCAGGAGTGCTGCCAATGCCCTCTAACGGCCGACTCAGTCAGAACCCTTTCCGTGATAACTGACCTGACGTCGAATCCTTCATTTAAAGGCTCGTTGGGAGCTGGCACAATCAAGATACTAGGCGTCGCGCACGCGCAACCCTCGGTGTGCCCCAGCGCAGGAACGATTCCTACGCTGGCTCAGGGACTGAGTGCATCGCTCAACCATACAGAGTCTATCGCCACCAATAATCCCAATTTCACTCCGCCCTTTGGGTTTGTAACTAGCACCTCGGTCGAAGTGTTCACCAATCCCCCAATCGACAACGGCGAACTCAGCTCTCTCTTCAACAAATGTAACACCATCACCACAACCGGTGCTGGCCGTGGAGTCTGCACCTGCGGGCTCGGCGGTTGAGCGGATTCTCGCGTTCAAGCTAGGGGCATTGCCGCTGCGTTTGGTGGCGGCAAATGCCTTTTCTTACCTGCCGGTGACTGCCGGCCACAAATCCCTCGAAATGGCTATTCACCGTTCAAATAAATCCCGCGAGGCATGCGCAGCTCCGGCGTGACAAAGACAAGGACGATGCTCGAGCCTGACTTCGATCCCGTCCCCGAGGGCGTCAGATCGCGCGATGCAGCTGCCCTCTAGCACATCGATGCGGGGTGAGTTTCGATGCGGGGTGAGCCACCCGACGATTTCGATGCGGGGTGAGCCACCCGACGATTTCGAGGCGGGGTGAGCCACCCGACGATTGGCTTTTCGAGCGCAAGCACCACGCATTTCGGACAATAACAATAGGTGACGGCGGCTCGACCCGACCGTTCATCGCAAAGGCTCCGAAATTGCGCGAGGCCAGCGGCATCTGGTGAGAAGAGTTGTAGTCTCCAAGGGAAGGGCGATTCATGCCAGTTGGCGAGCTGGTGGTTCTCGACGGTAACGGCCGCGCCAAGATGAATGGCCGAACGGCCGGAGCGGGACTCGCTTCTACGTTCCAGACCTGCTCATGGTCGGCAGGGGGATATCGAACACCCCTGCCGCTGGAAGGACATAAAATCGGCCTAAGAATTTGTTCGGTAGCGACGCAAGAACGAGCGGCCTGGCTCGCCTTGGGATCGGATCGTCGGCAGCGGAAAGGCACTCTTCGAAACAGTCGAGGAGGGCAAGCGTGGAGCAAAGGAAGAAGGCGTTGCCGCCGCCACGCGGCGGCGGCATTGCCTTAAATCAACTCAATCACCGAGACCGCATTTGCAGATGCCATGCCCGGAGCCGTGCGCGTTGATGAATGCGCATTCGGTGAAGAGCTGGTTTAATTCACCAAAGTCGAGAGCGGAATGTGCGAACTCCTCGACCGACGTACTGGTTACGAACCCAAAGGGCGGCGTGAAACCCGCCTGATTGCTTGCCATCGACTCGGTATGGTTAATCCATGCATGCAGTCCCTCAGCAAGCGGATTGGGAAACGCTAAACTGTTCCTGCAGACGGAGGGCGGCCCCTGTGCTTGGGGCCCGACGCCTATGATCTTGATTACGCCAGCCTCTGTAGACTCGCTGGTGATGAGCGGATTCGAGGTCAGGTCAGCTATTACGGAAATGGTCCTCAATGGCCCATTTTGGTCCTTTACTCCGAGCCCGACGGGCGTCCTCTTTAGCGGAAAAGCGGCCCTGTCGGAGCGATTTGGGGCAGTCGATTCCTCCACTGCGCCTGTGCTTTCGCCCGGCAGGGCCGCAAAGACAGGGGCCGTCTTTACCCGAACCCGGATTCGTCGGCCCATTCCTTTGATCTGACCGCTTTTTTCGGGGCGCCTTGGCGGAGGCGGTATCTTTGGAATGCAAATTCTGAAGCGCCGAATGCGTCTGAGGTGAGGCGCTGGTAGAACGCCCTGAATTTCTGTCTGTCGACCAATACATGGTCGAGTCTTCTGTAGATGGCGAGGTCGGCAAGAAGTTGCAGACGATCAACATTGATCCACACTTGAAGCAAAATCATCATCAGTGGCTGAAGGAATTCGGACGCCAAAAGGTTCACGATCAGATTGAACGCCTTGTGACGATCATGAAACTCTGCGACGGCGTTGAAGACTTCCAAAAGAAAGTTTGCACGGTATTCAAAAATCCACCACCGCTAAGGATTATTTGCTTCGCTTGGGACCAACCGTGAAGACCCGCCACGCTCCCGCAGCTAGCGATATTATGACGGTCGGGGAGGTAGCGGAGTTTCTGCGCATTGGTCCGACCTTGCTGTACAAGCTGATTAGGCGGGGCGAAATTCCAAGTTTCAAGGTCGGCAGCGACCACCGTTTCCGGCGAGATGCAATCGAGAAATGGATCGCTGAAAAACCGTGGCCGCAGGAGCGTTCAAAGTAGTAACCGCAGGCTGAGCGTAGTTCCTTTGCAACACGCCAACGCCATGACGCGCCAGCCCGCTGCCAACGGGGAAAGGGGTGACAACCCCAGCTGGCCCCTTCTCCTACCAAATCGCTTCGCAAGCGTCTATCGGACGTAGGACGGCGCCAGGGACTATCGACCATTTGCCAAAACCGAACAGGACGCTATTTACAGCACCGAGCGATCGGTTCTCCGAAAGGCAGTTCGATGATTGGGTGAAGATCAGATTCGGGACGCCGCCGTTCTTCCCGGCGCGCTCGCTGCAACAGGCTCCGGAGCGCAGGTCGATGAAACCGCGAGCTCCAAAGCCGAGATTGCCGCCGCGGGAAAAGCCGCTACGGCGATGATCGCTGCAGGTAAAGCCCCGAGAGCAGCGCCCTCTTCGATCCCCGCTCTGTCGCTCGGTTGTTGGGGGAGCCGACCGCTATCTATTTTCGTCCAAGCGCAGCCCTCGACCAAAAACTCACGCCATGAACCTCAAAGCCTTCTTAGCGATCGTCATTGCCATCGTGACGATCGCCGGTTGCAACACCTCCGTGTCGAGCGTCAAATTGACCAGGGCTTCCAGCAGCGCGCGGAAGGGAGGCGATACCACTGCAAATCATTGCGATGAAACTGCTTGAAGGCGGACTCGGACGCATTGATCGCAATGCCTCGGAATCGTCCCAGCTCACAGTGCCAACGCGGCAATCTTGTAGCTCTCGCACTGAAAATTGGACTGGTTTAGCGGCAGAGCAAGAAACTCGGGAATTGGTCCCAGGCGCTAGCATCGTCAATGTCACGCGTTAGTTGCGCGCATTTCGGCAAGTGATACGGGCGCGCGATTTCTGCTGTCTAAATGTGAGCGGGGGACGCCGAGACTCCATCCGGTTTGGGGTCCTATCACTTCACAACCACGTAGTATGCGACGTTTCCGTCTGGGTAACGAATGGTAAGCGCGGGGCGGGTTGGCAGAGTCTCATCCGCTGCGAAGACAAATATTCCATGCTGGAACAGCGAGAAAGCCCCATTCGGGTCGACGAAGAGGTAGCGGTCGAAGCCGGTTACCGGGGCGAACAGGTTAACCGGTGGAGGAGAAGCACCCCCTCCGAAGTATACCGGTCCACGTTGAAATAACATCGGATTATAATGTTCGAAGAACAGGACAAAGATGTAGGGCATCTCTGGTCGATACGTGATTACGGCAGGCCCTTGCCCGTGATTATACTTCTGGACCGCATCTACGACTTTTTCCATTCCGTATGTAAAGAAGGGAGCCGCGATGGTCGGGTACTCCCAAAAGTACGATTTGACAAACCTCCCGCCGCTGAATATTACGGCCGCCACAAGCAGGCTAACGACGGTCCCCCTGAGCAGTCGATTCTTTGAGGTTAACTCAAGCAAGACGACGAAACCAAGGGCCGAGAGCAGGATCCAAGGGACCATCGCTAGTGCCGCATGTCGCGAGTCTGGATGAGAAAGCAGCAGCGAAGCCGAAATCGGTTGATCTGGCGCAGAGGAATTGAACAGGATCCACGGAGTCGGCAACGCTGTTGGAGGCTCCGGCCACTGGGCGCCCAGCGGTATGGTCAGGGCTGCCGGCAAGGTGGCACATAGCAGCCATCCTAGAAGCAGCAAGGCGAACTTTCGACGTCGTTGGTCGAGCAGCGCCGACAGGGCCAGCGCGATTAAGACAGCTTGTTCTGTTAGAAGCTGACCGAAACCTGGTGGATGAACGAGCGTCCAATGATCGCCACGATCGCCATAGAGAAATAGGAATGCGGGAGTGAAATAGCTGAGACAGCTGGCGCCGAACATGCCTAGAAAAGCCAGCAGTGAACCTCCTTGAGCTTCGACGTGTTCGAAGAGCGACAGGTTTTTGAAGGGTACCAGGGTTTCAGCAGGATACAGCAGGAAGCGGATGACTTGAGGTATCGCGAATAAGAGAAGTATTCCCAGCGTCCCAAGCGCTTCCTTGCGGGCGCGGCTGAGCTCGCGTTTGTACGAAAAGCTCAGCAATAGGATCATTAGAATCGTAAAGGCCCTAGTCATTGCATAAGAATAAAGCGATATCCCGAAGAAGACGCCGCTCAACACCAGCCAACGACCGTTACTCTTTCTGAGCCAAAGAAAAAAGGAGGCCATGGCAACGCTTACCGTGGCCGATGCTGCGGTTGTTTCGATGCCATAGCGGCTGAGCGCAAGGTGCCATGGCGACAAGGCGACGAGCAGCACGGCCATCGCCGCACCTGGCAATCCCAACGTCGAAGCGGCGATGACAGCTACCGCGGCGAGATCTATGCTGCCCCAGAGGGCAGCGCCGAGCCGCACCGCGAGGGGCTTGAGCCCAAAAGCCGCAACCAGCGGAATCAAAGAGTAGTCGAACAGAGGCATCCGGTAATCGTTGAACCCCTGCACAACGATTGGAAGGAAGTTGCTGTGGTGATCCCGACCCGTCAATAATATGCTGTAAGCATCATAACCATTGCAGGCCTCGTCGTGGTGAAGTCCCGGAGGTACCTGATCGAGTCTGACCGTCCGGAGAGCGACCCCCGCAATTAGCGAGAGTGCAAGCAGCGCAATGCTCAGGTCGGTAGAAAAAGACGAGCGCGACCGCAAGTTCCACGACTCGTGCAGTACACTCATCTCATTGGGCCCCGAGGCGATCTAGTGCGCGCTTGTAACTATCGAAGTAAATGAGACTGCCCCCCAGTGTCGCCCAGCGCGCCAGTCATCTGTGAGAAAAGCTACCCATGTAGAATAGCTCCCAGACCAGGGTTGCACAACCTAAGGTACGAACAAGGTGTGGGATTCGACACGGACTGTCACCGGTCGCGACCATGGTTGACCCGTGCAGAAGATCGTTGCGAGAGGATCAAACCTATTCTGGCCCTATCCTGGAGTCACTCTAGCGACCCGCAAGAGTTCTCGTTCAATCGTTTCCGCCCGCTCGCATCCGCGGTCGGCGTTGAGGCCGGTCGCCAAGCCGCAATCGTCAAGGAGCACGTTACTCGGCTGGTCAATCTTGTTCGCGAAATCCGCGGCGGGCATACCGCGCGTTCCTGGCTCTGTCAACGAGCCGCTGGGCACTGAAACGCAGGGTCACGACTGGACTAAATCTCTTCTAGGCAGATACTGCGACGAGCACAGGGGCAGAGGTGGACTCGCTAGAAGCGGCGCTCTCGGAAGCAGAGGCCCGGTAGAAGAAAAATGCAGCGAGCGCGGAAGGGGAGAACCCCCCGAGCAAACGTCGAACGATGAGCAGCCTCTACGAATCAGACCTTAGGTTTCAACGAACAGGGCGAGCACCTGACGGAGTTGGAAATTGGGCGTCCCCCAAATCGCGGCGCATCAGTTATGCGACGAGCATCCACCGATAACACGGTGTCGTAGGTGATGACGAATTGTCTACAGCACCTCGTCGAGCAAGTGCACATACCTCCATCCTAGCCTTGATGGGTCACGCCTAATCTCAGGTCGGTCGTCCGGGAGCAAGACACTTGCCACAAGAGCAAGTGGTGTGGAATTCCCAACTTGACAGTCAAGTCGCTGCCCAGATATAAGACGCACGTTTACCGGTTCTGTCCGGATCTGGAATCAGTAGCGTCGTGAAATTACTCGTGATTCAAAATGCTGTCGCGCGGAGTCAGAATCTTCTCGACGCCGCGGCGCCTGCCTCTGCCCGCGCGTGACCCGATTGTTGCAATCGATCATTCTGCGTCTGAATCAGACAGCGCTGGAACCCGTATTCAGCCGCATCTATGATTTGGGCGTGCGACGCGTAGTAGCCGCTCTATCCAGACACCCCGCGATATCTTGCATCCTTGGAACCGGTTCGTACTTTGAAAAGCATCCCACCCATGGGCTTTCGGACGTCGATCTAATCGTCGTTTTAAACGAAAAGGTTACCCGCGCCGACGGGGCGACAGGCGAGATTGCTCATACCTATGAACGGGTGCGGCGCATCTTTCCCTTCCTGGGGCCGTGGGAGGAGAAGGAAGCTAACTTGATCTTTCTCTCTGAGATCGCCGCTGGCTTTCCGGTTCCGGAGAGATTTCGCGTACGGTTCAAGCAGGCTCGTTTGGTGCCGCTGTATGGCGAGCTACCCCGCGACATCGTCACTGGTGCAGTGACCACCAGCGAATTGCTGGCCGAAATCAATACGCTGCTCCGATCTTCTGTAATGGCCGATCCGCGGCACGCGAGGCGGTTGGTTTTCTGGAAGCGCATTTTTACCAAACTGAACGCGCTAGCGGATCTGCTCGACCTGAAAGACTGGTCGAGAGAAACGCGGGAGCGAGCCGAACTGACCTTCCTTGCCGAAGGCGACGCGCCACTGTTTTTTCGCAAAGGCGAGCCGGATCGACTGTTCGCGCTGCAGCTGGCGCTGAGTCGGCGGATTTTCGATATGGTCGCAGAGCGCGAACCCAAGTTGAGGATTAAGCCTGTCGTCCCGGCCGCACACCCGCTACATGACGGGCAGACCTCGGGCCCTGCGCCGGCGGTTTCGGCCGCCTGGGGTCCGCTGAACAATCTGCCGCTTAGCATAAGGAGCATTCCTTCGGTGCATATCGCGCTTGTCTCGGGTCTACCTTATTTCTCGGTCGATGAGCGCATCCCACTGCTGGAGGTTCAAGAGGCTGCGTACGACGGCCTGCAACGCTTGCGTCATGCCAAGCAGCGGCAGCCTGCAACTGACGAGACTGCGCTCGTATCAGCCGGCGGGTTCTTGTTCATCGCCACGCGCAAGCAGAGGCTCGTCGAGATCATACCTCTAGACCCTGTACAGTTCGCCAATATCTACGCCGCCGTTTTCGGGGACAGCCTCGAGTTCGAGATGCCGGAAAGCATCCTGGCCGAGCAGCAGGCGACGGCCGCGGCTATGTTTCGCGGGTTCGCACACATGTATCGCGTTGACGGCAGCATGGTTACCAAACTCTCTCAGCCTTGCATCTATCGAGAGCACGACGCCGAGGTAATTGAGAGCGCGTTGCGCCTTCTCCGAGCCCGCGTCGCATGCGCACCCGACTGGACATTGATTCAGAGTTCTAGCCATTTGTTTGAATATCTGCGTCAAAGATACCCCGAATGCGAGCACTTCTTGCGCGAACTCGAGCGGTATCGGAGATGTCTTCACGGAGATTCGTCCCTGGGCGAAACGGCGGCCAACAACATTTACCACTGCCTGCACCAGTTCATGTGCCAGGCTCTGACGGAATCGAACACCATCACGGTCGATCCGCCACACAAGCACCTGGGCATCACTGTGGGAGTGATCACCCGTAACCGGGCCGGCGATCTGGCAGAAATGCTCGAGTCTCTGACCCGCCAGCGGCGCGCACCCGACGAGGTCGTAGTGGTTGACAATGGATCGACCGATCAGACTCAGGCGGTACTTGAAAAATTCAGCAACCGTCTGCCGCTTCGATGTCAGTTTCTGGAGCGAGCGGATATTCCGGGCGCGCGGAATCTGGTCCTCGAGAGCGCCGCGCACGAGATTGTTTCGTTCATCGATGACGACTGTATCAGTGAACCGGAGTGGCTGGCTGCGGTCGAAGCGGGATTCTTGCGCGCAGATAACATCGGTATCGTGGGTGGATGGGTAACGCACCAGCCGGCCCCGAGTCGTTCCACAGTCGATAACTACTACGGGCGGTTTCATCACGTTAAACCCTAGTAACCAAAAGGTGCACGATGCTTATCGATCTGTCTCTCCTCTCGAATAGCGGAGCGCAGAGCCCAATTGCTGAACGCCCGATTCGCATGGGCTTCTTTCATTTCCCCAACAACAATCTGTCCATACGAAAGCAGTGCGCACGTGACGTTGGCATGTACGATCCCGCCGCGGCAAAAGGGGAAGACGTTGACCTGTGTTTCCGAGTAGCGCTCAGTCCAAAATGGGTGGCGTGGCGGGAAAATGCTGCGGTCGTCAGGCACAAGGGAAGACGTACCCTATGGGGCCTTCTTGCGCAGATGTGGGGGTGGGGGTTGCACCTGGGTTATCCTTATGCGAAGACAGGTGTCCGCGGAATATTCCTGTACTGGCTAAACGGCCGCGACCATACGCTCGTGGGACGCTTCGAAACCGGTTACTTTCCTATTTTGGTGTGCGCGTTTGCTACCGACTTTTACCTCATCAACGCCTTGGTGCTGCTGCTGATCTGGGCGACATTCGCCGGTCACAGTTGGATAGGGCTTTCAGCCATAGTTGGATTGCTATTGGCGGCGCCCCGATACCTGCACGATGTAGAGAGTATCGGGCTGCGGCCCTGGGACACCTTTAAACTCGCGGTGGTGCATTACCTCGCCAACCTGGCATTTACGACTTCTGCGTTTGTGGGCGCACTGCGGCATCGCGTGATCCTGCTCTCGCCATCGGTCTTCAAGCTAGACGGGCCTGAATCGCCGTTAAACATAGCTACGAAGGGTAGCGAGCGACAACAAGTGATCGGCGTCCGGGGAGCCGACTCTTACGCTCCCGCAGACGACTTGTGGATTGTAACCTGTTATTTCAATCCACAATCTTACGCCACCAGGTTGGAAAACTACCATCGCTTCAAGGCCGCTTTCGAGAGATCGGAGGGCCGGTTGGTGACTGTAGAATGCGCTTTTGACAATCAGTCTTTCGTTCTGCCTGGTGCTAATGTCCATACGTCTGAGGGCTGCCGATGTGATGTGGCAAAAGGAACGGCTTCTCAACCTCGCAATTTCTGGACTTCCGTCCGGGTGTCGAAAGGTAGCGTGGGTCGATTGCGATATATTGTTCCAGAATCCAGCCGGCTGATTCACACCTCCAAGTTACTTGACGACTTTGCGCTAGTTCAGCCGTTTCAAAAGGTGGTGTACCCGGCGAAGGGGGAAACCTCCTTTTCCGGCGATTCATTCACCTTCACAGAGAGTTTCGGGTCGGCATTGAGTTCAGCACCAACCAAACAAGTGCCTATAGGCCTTACGAGGCATGGTCACCCAGGCTTCGCATGGGCAGCGAGACGCGACTTGCTTATGAGCCATGGGCTATATGAGGCTTGTGTAGCCGGCGACGGTGACCACATGATGGCGCATGCAGCTTGTGGTAACTGGGACAGCCGGTGCGTCTATAGCAGTATTGTAGGTTCCGATCACAGGAATCACTTTCGTCAATGGGCGACGGAATTCTACAAAGACGCACAGGGCCGAATAGGTTATGTTCCCGGGATGATTCTCCATCTGTGGCACGGTGACATCCAAAATAAAAAGTCTTACCGAAACGTGGTTAAACTAGACGCGCATGAGTTTGATCCCACGAGGGACATCCGGGTTGGACCCGGTGGAGCCTTGGAGTGGAATAGTTCCAAGCCGGAACTCCATCGCTCGCTTCGAAACTATTTCGCTTCGAGGAAGGAAGACGGATGAAAAACGGCTGTCTGAAGTAACATGCGACCCCAGCGAAATCGGCTCCCGCGTGATCGTTCTGGATATAGGGCGAGCAGTCGGAACGTAGCGCGAGACTGCCGTTCCTTCGAGCTCGAAGCGCCGATCCGAACGTGGTGAAATTACGAACTCTGCGCGGCCCGAGTTTTGGCTTTATCGCTCGGTCGCCGAGCGCGTCTGTACTGATTGAGAACCTCGCCGCTGGGCCCTAAAGCGCTCATCGCTCCATCTCCGAGAAATACGACACGGTCGCAAAGCGCCGGGAGGTTGTTGGAGCCAAAGGGAAACGATGATGATCATGGTCGCGCCGGACGACCGGATCTCCCGCAACGCGCTCGTACAGCGTTCGCGAAACCGTGCTCGGCAGAACCTGCTGCTTCCTCGAGCAACAGGAGATAGAAATCCGCGTGCGCGGCGACTGCAAACCCGACCGGCCAGTCATGCCGCTGGAATAGGTCTGCAGCGGCCAATCAATCGCACCTTCAAGACCGACAAACTCAGCCACCCGGGCCACGGTGGTGCGAATTTTCGCATTCGCCATTCCCGAGCACCGTGCTGCGGAGAAACACGTGCTCGCGCCTGGTCAGGTATGGGTGGGATCCCGCCACACCGCAAGCTGCCGCGCGAGAGGTCCCAGGCACCCGAACCGTCTCGGAAGTCGGGTTGCGATGCCCGCCTCAATCTTGAGCGGGGTGCTCTTGCCGGCTCCATTTCCGCCGACCACGCAGAGTGATTCGCCCCGCGTGACCGAGAAACTCACCCCGCGCGACTCCCAGTTTTCCCGGTCAGGGCGCTTTCTCCCGAGCAGTCGGCCAAGCACTGGGTGCGCGTGGGCGCTGCCTTCATCGGCAGGACAAAGCTTGGAGACTTTATCGACCTCGACCGTCGTTGAACCGCGAGGGTGGACTCGCCTCACTTAGTGGGAAGTTTAGCGTGGACCCCCCGGGTTCGAAAGATTCGCGCTTAGATCCTACCAGCATGTCCGTCTTTGCTTTCGCTACTATTTGGCGACTGCCTTAAGGTCATTGGTTACATCCTCGTTGCACGACCTGATAGTGATCTCGGACATATTCGGGCAGCGCCAGATTGGTTGAGGTTTATCTTAGCAAGCGTTCCCTCAAGACCGATGTCGGCGAGAGGGTCGGAGCCAAGGCGATTGAGCGAGTTGTTAGGCCCCCGGCCCATAGATAGTCAACCAGCTTCACCGTAAGCAAAGCGCCACCAGCACCTCGAGCTATTTCCGAGACCCGACCTTTTTGGTGCTCCCAACAGATTGGCCTTCAGTCGGTCTGGTTTCGTTTGAAGCCCAACCAACCCAAGAGAGTTATAGCAGCCAGCACCAAAATCGTAGACAGCATCGTCCAGGGGCTGCCGGAAGGCCGAGCAAATGGTCGGGGGATCGCCCGCCTCTCGCGTTGCTCACGCTCTGCGAATATCGCTTCGAGATCGAGCTGATCTGCTTCGCGGGGTGGCGCCGAAGCCTTGGTCAGGAGAATGCGGCGAAAGTGCACAGTGCCGGGCGATGCATCCAGCACACATACGATCTGGAGCTCGCCAAGAGTCCCGATTTTGAAGTACAAGGCTCCGCTGTTCCAATCCGAGGAACTGGTCACCTTAATCGGCAAGCCCCAGGTTTTTCCGCTGGCGTCGACTCCGATCATCGTGTTGCCTTGTTCGGGATTGACGTTCTCCGTACGTAGTTCGCCGGAGAGACGGTACCAGCCAGGCGCTAGATTTACAGTCTGACTCCAGCGAGCCATATCGGCCTTGGCGCCGGTGATCTGCAACTCGCTCGGAGAAACTGGAGGGTGGGACCACAAAAACGTCTTCGAGTCATGTCGCAGACTCTCGGCCCGCCAGTAAGCGGGACGATCGAGCGTACCTTCCCGCAAGTCGCCGTTGTGCAGAAGATTCTCGTCTGCCGTCCCCGCTCCGGTGCAGAGCAGCAACGCCACCAGCAAGAGGCTCGAGCTTTTCACAGAGTACTTAAACTTCACGGAGAAACGCCCGGTTCAGATCCAATTGGCTAACCCCGGGCCATGGAACCACATGCGCTGCCTAAAGCCAGACGGTGACAGCGGCGCGCCGGTCCAGACCGGAAAGAAATAAGCAAACAGGGCGAGGACAGTGGTGGCAAACACGACGGAGACGAACATTCCGGCATGGCGCGGGCTTTGATAGCGGAGGCCGAGGTACACGCCCGCCAGCGCAGCGGCGATCCCAAGACCGTAAGCCGGGCCCACGCCCAACACCAACACCGGCATCACGGGGGCGAGGAGCGCGACCGGCTCCCAGCTACCTGGTTCGCCAAGCGCACATTCCACGACCGTCGAGGCCAACGCGAAAAAACCGAGATACAGCGAGGGCATATAGTAGTAGACAAACTGGTAGCGACTGATAGGAAGCCACATTGCGAGGTATCCAGCGTATCCAACCACGATGAAGACCATTGCTACGTCACGGCGCGTGATCGCTTTGAGCGCTGCCAACGGAACCGACACCAACACCCCCCACCAGATCACGGGGTTGCCAAGCGCCCGGATCGAGAGCACGGGAGTGTCAGGGTAGAAGCGGGGGCCACTCCAATACAGGATGGAGCGAAACATGAACGGCCAGCTCCACCACCGGGAAGCGTAGGGATGGCCGTCACTAGGGAATTGTATTTGAGCGCGAAATTCTTGATGGTAGTAGGTCAACTGATCGCCGACACCGCGCCACCATCCGAACCAGTAGTTCGGCAGGAAGATCGCAAAATAGATTAACGCGCTCAACCCACCCACCAGCGCCAGCGCGCTGGCAAAATTGAGTATGAGCATGCAGACCTCGGGCTTCGCCAGCGGTTGTGTGGGTGACGAGCGATTTTCGCTAAGCAACGTACCAAACAGGAAGAGCATCACCAGTGCAAAAGTTACCGCAGGGATCAGCAGCTTGGACGCAAGGCAAAGACCGAGCGCAAGCCCCATCCAGGCGAGCGCTCGGCGCTGAACCGATTTCCTGCGGCTCTGCATGAAGGTGAACAGTGTTAGGTACGCGCAGGCCGCGAAAGTGACATAGTAGATTTCCCAGAGCGCTATCCGCGAGTCTACGATGAACATGCCATCACAGATCGCGAAGCTCGCTGACAGCCCAGCTGCGATTCGGGATCCACAGATGCGGCGACCGAGCAAGTACGTTATGCCCACCAGCGCGGTCCCGAACAGCGCGCTGGGCAAACGCCAACCCACCGCGTTATCTCCCAAAAATCGCATGCTCAACGCCATCAGGAGGCTTGAAAAAGGCGGATGAGTATTCTTGAAGGGTATACCTGAAAGATAGTTACGCGCTTGTGCGACGGTATACTTCTCGTCAAAGACGACGACCGGGGGCAACCAAAAATTCCACAAGCGCGTGGCTAGCGCGGCTACCAACAGCATGCCGATTGCTGCGGAATCGCAGCGCCGCCATCGCAGCGGCGCGGAACTGCCGATCATCGACCAGTTACAGGTCCATGCTTGTTTCGCAGTTGCACGTTCTTCGTTGATCATTGCCGCGTGCGTGGGACTAGGATTGTATCGAAACGCCCACCCCCGGGGGAGAGCCAGGTTTTTCGACAACAGTGAACGGCGGAGACGATCGGTCCGCGCTGTTTTTGCGCCCTAGCAGGCTGTTGAAAAAGTCCTGGCCGACGGGATCGACGAATGGTTTGGCATCTGTATAGTTGAAGGAAGCGATGCGGGGTGCGGTTGAGGAGGAAGCGGAAGATGCGGGGACACGATCGGCCACAAGCCACGATGCTGACGTTGGTGAACCCTGAGCAGCGGGTCCCGGCCAACCATCCGATCAGGCTGATCAAGGCGCTGGCCGAGATAGCGCTCAAAGAACTCTCGGCGCTGTTCGAGCAGATGTACAGTGAAGTGGGCCGACCCTCGATCCCGCCGGAGCGGTTGTTGAAGGCCTCGCTCTTGATGGCGCTGTACACGGTGCGCAGCGAGCGGATGTTTTGCGAGCAGTTGGAGTACAACCTTTTGTTCCGCTGGTTCCTGGATCTGAACTGGGACGAGCCGGGCTTCGACCACTCCAGCTTCAGCCGCAATCGGGCGCGCTTGCTGGAGCACGACGTGGCGGGCGAGTTTTTCCGCACCGTGGTAGCAGAGGCGCGCGAGCTGAAGCTGACCAGCGATGAGCACTTTACCGTGGACGGGACGCTGATCGAGGCGTGGGCCTCGCTCAAGAGCTTTCGTCCCAAGGATGCGCCGCGCGGCGATCGGACGCCGCCGGATGATCCGGGCAATCCGAGTGTGAACTTCCACGGCGAGCGGCGCCAGAACGCGACTCATCAGTCGACCACCGACCCCGAAGCGAGGCTGGCGAAGAAGGGCGCCGGCAAAGAGGCCAAGCTCTGTTACACCGAGAGCGTGCTGATGGAGAATCGCAACGGCATAATGATCGATCTGCGCGTGGGTCAGGCCAGCGGTCGGGCCGAATGCGAGCAAGGGCTTCAGATGCTTCAACAGCTGCGCGGGTCGAGCCGGATCACAGTTGCCGGCGACAAGGGTTACGATGTCGGCGCGTTCGTGGCAGGCTGTCGCGATCTCAACGTCACTCCACACCTAGCGCAGAATGAGCGGCGGCGGGGTGGCTCGGCGCTCGACCATCGCACCACCAGTTGGCCGGGATACACGGTTAGCCAGCGCATCCGCAAGCGGGTCGAGGAGATTTTCGGTTGGATCAAGACGGTCGGGAACTTCCGCCGCACCCGCTATCGGGGCCTGGAGCGGACCAGCTTCGCCGCCTACCTGGTGGGCGCCGCCTATAACCTGCTTCGAATCGCGAAGCTCTGTCCCGACGGATGAATCGAGCCACCAGCGAACCGCTCTTGCCACGGCCAATTCGGTAACTACCCCACTCGCAACCTCAATACTCACTTCTCACCGTCATCAGACCAAGCCAAGCTCGTGATTCTGCCCTTTCATCAACACCCTGCTAGGTCGAAGTCGGTTGGATGGTTCGCGGCGGCACGCCGAGTGCTGCAGCGGGGAGCACGGATCCACTGGGCGGTTCGTGGCGCGCTGATCCGATCCGGCTTCGCCGATGATGGCGCGATCCTTGCCCGCGACGGTGGTAACTCGGCTCGACTCAAATCGATCGCTTGCTTGATTGATGAGGCGACGACTGCTCCTGTGAAAGCAGGGGTTTGGGCGGCAGCAGCTCCTAGAGTGCGCTATCTTAAGCTGATCAAATGCGCGACACTGCACGACGCCCGCCGGCGTTGAGCGGAATGGAGCTGAGCATCTGAAACAGAAATCCGCAGCCATAGGAAATATGACAGACTGGGAACAGGACGAGGAACAGAAAGAACGTTCGTGGTTGCCGCAAGTCTAGCGTCGCCAACGCGGACGCGCCGAGCAGGAGCCCGAGATAGACAAACAGTGGTCCAAGATAGATCTGATTATGCACCAACAGAGTCGAAATCAGATACAGGATGAAGACTGCCGGGGTGATATACGCCAGAGAGAGCGAAGACGGTGCGACCAACGTGTTCTGCCAGCGCCCGCGCCCGTAACGGAACACCTGGGCAAAGAATTCTCTCAGGTTCGAGCGACGGCGGTGATATACGATTAGGTCGGGATCGTGAAGCATCTGAGCTCCGCTCGCGCCGAGTTCGCCGAGCAGCACGTTCTCTTCGTTACAGATCAGGTGCTCCTTGAATGGTTCCAGCAACTCGGAGATTATTGGGCGGCGCAATGCCAGATTGCAGAGAATCAGCGCGCTGTCATCGGCCGGGCGCATGTCGCCGCGCCGGCGGAATCGATCGCGCACCGTCGCAGCACCAAACAACGAGCTAAACACCTCTCCTACGCAACGCTGGAAGGTATCACTGTCCAGCGGCGTGAGGTTGGGGCCGCCGACCACCATCGCATCTGACCGCGCCGCAAAGGTCACGAGTGCCCGGGTGAAAAGGTCGGGAACCACGGTTACGTCGTCGTCGAGAAAATAGACTATCTCACCGGACGTTCGTGCGAGCGCACTATTGCGGGCCGCTGCAGGCGAGGTCCGATGGATTTCGACGATGCTAAGCCTCGTATCTTGAGACGCGAAAGAGTCGAGCAGCTCGCGGGTCGCGGGGTCACGGCCGTTGCAGACTACGACGATTTCCGCGTCCATCGGCAGGTCCGCCTTAAGCACGCTCGCGAGGCATTGCGAGAGCTCGCTGAGACGCCGCCAAGTTACAATGACGATACTTATGGATAAGGACCCAAGAGGGGTTCGGCGAGGCGACGTCATGGTGCGCAGAGGCAAACAGAATTGACAGTCACGGCGGCACCCGCGGCTGGATTGCGCGCGAGAGCTTCATCGAGGCCAAGGCGAAGGAGGCGGTTCCCCACAGCGCTCACACCCATTTTTCGAATCCGGCCGGCTTTCGCCGCAACAAGTTCGATGATTGGCTCGTAGAGCGCAGCGCGCGCATCGCAGGAGTGGTTTTCTACCGTAGACTGCTCGACCCTGTGATTATGGGGCGGGTCGGAGACGATCGAGAGGGCCGCATCAACCAACGCCCGGTCGTTCTGGTAATCAACCAACGCGCCCAGTCCGATTTGCTCGATCAACCAGCGGTTGAGAACCGGTCGCTCGCAGACCACCGGCAAACCAGTTCGCAGCCGTCCCGCCAGCGTGACACACCGTGCGGACCAGGTGTCTTTCTGCTTCAGTTCAGCCGCCATGCGCCCTCCCGGTTGATAATCGCATCGTCCGATTCAAGAACCAGCCTGTAAACAGATTGGTCCGGTGACTGTGGGTTGGAGTGCACGGGCCGCATGGAAACGTGCCGCGTGCGGGTTAGTAAGTCGTTGCGTGCCACCCAAGTCATGCGGGTTGCTGCGCCGCCCTTGGCAAAAGTGCTTGCTGCCTGACACCCAAACAAATTTAGATGTGTCTGGAGACGAGACTTTGCGTTTTCCGTCTGCCACTTGCCCCTTGGCAAAGTCTTTACCTCCCTCGTGAATCGCGCCAGATTATGCCTACTGCGGTTCATGCATGGCAAGCGAAATACGCGAAAAAAGAAGCCGGCGCACCCTCCACAGGCGATCTAGTTAGGGGCTCCTTGCCATGCTTCGTTTGAGTCCCAAACTGGTTGATCGGGAGTCAAGATTGGTCGGCGGTCGCGATGGAGGTGCTGACGCCCGCTCTGATGAAACCGCTCTGGGGATGAAATTCGGACAAAGCTAAGCTGCAGGCATCAGAGTCGAACTTCCGCATGGGTTGGGGGCTCCAGTCAGCGCGTGAAGCGGTTGCTCCAAGCTGCGGTCGTGCTTCTCAAACTTCACTCTCGGGCTAGTTAAGGCAGAAAGCTGGGAAGATTCGACGTACCGCTTGCACCGCGCGGTGGAGGCCTGGCAATTTGTGTTCGGTCGGACTGCGAGACTGTTATTCGCGTTACAGGATCCAACAATTGCTGAGTACTTACAGAATTCGGGTGAGCTGTGGAACCGTGATGACCTGACCAATCGAGTATACCTTGCAACCATACCCAAAAACGCGAACTCGCAAGTCCGCTCGCAGTTCAGGGCGCTAGCACGGACTCGATGGCATCGGCGGCGCCGGCCAGGTCCCGACCCAGAACCAACCGATAGCAGTCGGTCCGGCTCAACAAGCGCAAAGCCGCCAGCAGCCGAGATGATGCGATCGATCCTTTCCGAAAAAGGTCGCTTGCTCCCCCACGCAGAAAATACTCCAGCACCTGAGGTAGACCTAGCCCGAAGACCAGGTTTGCGGCCAACACCGGAAGCGCTTGGAATCTCCCCATCGGTGCAATGCTCGACTCGGCGCCGCTGCTGCGGGCACCCACGATCACTACCTTGGGACATACTCGATCGATCACGCGGTCGCGGAAGTAGCTCAGATCTATCAGCGTTTTGGGACCGTGATTGCGGCGATTGAAGGTCCGCAGATGTTCGAGACCGATCCCGTCCACTTTGCCGCGAACTCCCATTCTAGTAGGGAACGCGCACAACTGTCCTTTCGCGAGCAGCGGCGTATCGTCAGAAAGAATCTTTACGGCAGGCCGCTTGAGCAGTTCCAGCGCTAGCGTCGTTTTTCCGCCCGCTTCCGGGAGCAGCACCAGCGCACCTTGATCGGCGATGGCAATTCCGAGTGCGTGAACCCGATGGATTCCTCTCAGATCGAGGAGCTCGCCCACCCGTGACAAAGCCATCAGATAGGTCAGCTCGTAGAGCAGGTCGAGATCGCAGCTCCAGAGCTCGCCCCGCTCGTTGGCGAAGTCGTATTTCCCAAGCGCCTGTCGATGATAGTCGTTGTAGCGCACTTCGTGATCGTCGTAGCTGAGCGCGTTGGGCGTTATACTGCTGGCGATTCGGTCGGGGATGCGGCTCCAGGGCGGATCATTAGCGTGAGCAACAATCCTGATTGCTCCGGGCTGAGCGGGGCCGACAAAATATGCAAAATCCCTGATGAGGCTTTCGACTAAACTGGCAACCTCGCTCACCAATGTGAGTCCGGTACCATAGAAATTGAAGCTCGCCTCTATTGGGCTCCGCAGCTGTTCAGCGACTACGCTCTCACTTGCAGATTCAACGATGTTGGCCGCTGCCATCGAGCGAGATTCCATAGGCACTAGATAGACCGCGGATCCGGCTGAGATCAATCGGCTGCACTAGTTCTTCTTCCTGCCGGTTCTCCGGCTGAGTCTCGTCAATGAAGGCTACACCGCTTTTTCTGTTTCCAAGCTCCCGGCGATGCCTCGATCAAATTCCGACGATCGTCCCAAAAGGCCTCGACCAGTAACGACAATCGCACATCCATGAAAAAGCGCTATCAATGGAATCACCGGGACAATGAACGTTCGCTTCCTAAAGATGAAGGCGCTGGCAACATTCACGCAGGCAGCAAGAGTATGCCCGCTCTAAGGCTCCGATCGAGAGTCTCATCGCGAAAACGCAAATTTGTCTAAAAATCGAAGGTGCTCTAATCCGAGGGGAAAAGACCGATACGAGCCCCCGCGTATCAGAAATTCCGCTTCTACTCGAACCGAGCTGAGACTCCGATCCGAGTACCCCGCTTTTTGGCGGTTCGAGTGTATCGAAGCTGACATCCCGATGTTCACCGCTCCCGTGTGACGCCGCCAACTGTGTCGGGTTTGTGAGTGGGCTCATTTGGAGAGAATCGGCGAGCATCACTGCCGAAGAACAGAGTCCCCGACAACTTGCTCCTGCCATCCTCTATGCCAAGCGAATCGGTACGCCGGTGCTCCTTCCCCCCGCTTTTGAGTCGCGACAGCCAACAGAATCGCGACGGTCAACGTGGAACTTGCGGAGTCAAGCGCGCAAAGATGGGTAGACCTCGAGCTTTTTATGCCCGCCACAGATTCGAGGACGCTTGCCCAATCGTCATTCTGTCCAGCCTCCGCCGGATATATGATTGCTCGAGGTTCATAGGAATATCGATGTGTCGCGGATCGCATTCCAGATGAACCAATCCGCCGTCGAAGTTAAACACATGGGCGCGGGCACGAAAATCTGCGAGATACTGTCTGCGCCGTGTGTTTGGCATCGCGCTCGATCTGAGCACCACCGACAAATTTTTCCTTGCAGCGCGAAAGGCATGCTTGCTGGGACGTCTAGATAGCCACGCGAAAAGGCGCGCGCCGCGTGGTCATAGCGGAAATTTCCCGCGCGTTCCTGGCAGGCGCGACTCAAAGAATCAGATCAGTGCAGCAGGTCGTTTGACGGGGCGGCGGTTTTTCTGGCGCTCGTCCGACGTCGGCGTCAGTTGGAGGCGATGGTGGCGCGCGGCCCCAGCCGGTCTAGCATAAGGAATAGTTGCTGAGTGGAAGCCACAGATTCTGAGAAATTGATAGGTTCATCCGGTCACGAAATCCGACCATCTTATCGCCGTCGCCGCCTCTTGGGCGCTGTCGCGGGAATGGTGACGAGCTTAGCCCTGGCGGCACTGATCGCGAGGTCCGAATTCTATGCTGCTCCTGGAGGCGTCGGTTTCGCTGCCCGTCACGAGATAGCGACCGCGATTCGGTTCCAGCTCGGAAGATTCGAACGCCACTTCCGGAATCCATGAAGATGCCTGACATGCGTGGCTGACGCGCGAGAATCTCAGGCGGAAAGCTGCAAGCGTGGCCTGCGTTATCCCTGCTGAGCCACGGTGGTCGCTTTGCCGCGAGTATCGACGCGTGATGCTCGCACCACATGGGCGAGGTGGCTTGAATCGACACGCAGGGCCAAAACGCGGCTGCGTAGCCATGGCCAACAAGAACGCGAGAGCTGTGTGTAAGGGTAAAAGAGGCTGAGTCCATCGCGGCGCCGGCTGTCGGTATGGGAAAACCTGAGTTTGTCATCAGTGAACGATCGTGGTGGCGGACAGGTCTCGAGGCAGCGTAGAAGAGGGATAGGCTATCATAACTGGGCCACTCCCAAGATCTGGAACTCGCGGCTTGCCGGAACGCGCTACAGCCCAAGTACTACCTCGATACGTATGACGCTGAAGCGCTCCAGACCGGCTTTTGCTGGCAACAACGGCGGTCGGTAGAGTTGCAGACGATGGAGAGGCGGGAGACGCCGACATAACCACACGACTCCCACGATTTCGAGGCTGCGGCTCGGCGAAATGCGCGACGGATCGAGCACTACTCTGAGCCGTATGAAGCGGGCGCGCTCTAGACGGACTTTCGGTAGCAGCGATTTTTTCAGGTAGAGTTGCTGGCAGTGTCGCGGCCGTCGAATCCTCAACTGGGCCGCTCCCATGATCAAGAGGCTGCGGTTCAGCGAAGCGCGCAGCAGGGTGCTGATCGCTACTGTCGACGCTTTGGCCCGCAATCGATGCGCTTTGACTCGACGAAAGCGCACTTTCCTTAGTGGCAATCGCCACACCTCCCGCCGCGCCGACCCCAATTAGCGGACCTGCGACCTCCCAACAGCCATTGAGCAGCGCGACGGTTACCATCAGAAAAATCAAAATGGCCATTCCGCCGGTTGTTAGCCACCGCCTCAAACCCCCACCAAGCTTCATCTGAAGCTGCCTCCTCCCGCATCCCGCCCGCTCAGACAGTAAAACTACAGGGCGCGAAACCGCTCTTCAAGTATTGAAAACTGGTCGCCGTCGCGGATTGCCAGGCGAGCTCGGGGCGAACCCTGATCATGCCGGAGAAGCTCTCGCCCATCGCTAGGCATCGTGGCCTCCTTTTCATTTCCGCCACTTTCCGCGAAACCGCATCGAAGAATCTTTGGGGCTGTACCCTGACTTCACCGCGATTTTGTCCGTCGCACACAGGGTCGTTTTCAACGACTACCCACGAGATGGCAGACAATAATGCGGCGCTCCAATCGATGATCGGGTGACCGCGCACGTAAACCAGCGGACCAAAATCCGCAGACAGGTCTTCGCAAAACTTGCGCGTCGCGTGGATCGGCCTTGTGTTTAGGCTGGGCCAGTGGCGCCTGAACTCACGCGCTTCGATCGCTTCGGCGCGTGGCTAAAGCCAGCGAGTTTACGGCCACGATAAACTAGGATGTATCGAGCCGCCAAGTGCACGCCATCGAAAAATTGATCCATCTGGGCGCGACCCGTAGCGCGAGCCGAAGCGCCCTGGTCGCGACAAGAGTCGCCTCAAGCTCGGAACGATGAGGAAGCGATCAGCGCGGGTGGAAAGAGCATGTGCGCCATCACTCTGCGGTACGAAACCAGGCGGCTGAGCGGGTTCGCGCGCTTGACTTAAGTCTGGCGAAATCGCAGTCTGTCGACGCAACGGGGGCGCGAGGCCTTAAACGAAGCGGTGACGAGTGTTGATCAAATCGTCGCGCTCACTGCGATCCGGTCTTCGCCGATAACAGCAGCTTTGAGATCGGCAATCACGCGCGGCGAGTTACCGCGGACTGGTCCGAGGCACGGTTTCAATCAGGCGAGCATGCTACTCTTGTTACATCGCCAAGGAACGATCAGGTCAATTGGGTGCAAGGCAGTGCGAGCCGCCGAATCGTAGAATAAGGTTACAATGAGCACTTGCTATAAGGGAGCTAGAGTGATACAAAATGCCGGGCCAACAGGAGAGCCTCCGCATGGTGCGGGGGGGGACCGAAAACGTGGTTACAGAATTTAGGAGGAACGTATGAAACGGATCGGTAGTTTAGCTTTAACGGCTCTGCTTGGAGTTGCGGCCTGGTACGCGGGTCCGGGACTTCGGGTAATGCAGCAGCAAGCGTTCGCGCAGGAGATTCAGGAGATACAGGGCACCGAGGGAGTTTACCTTTTGAGCTACTACGACACTTCGACGGCCTTCGGCAAATCTGAGGGCGGCTACGGCGGAGCGGGTCACTCGGGAGGCAGCGGCGACGCCCTGCTCCGTATCGTAAACGCGGGCAACTACGAAACCGGGGCGTTTGGCGACGTATGCGCGAACATCTATGTGTTCAACGACGTCCAGGAAATGCAGGAATGCTGCCAATGCGATCTATCAGCCAACTCGTTGAGAACCATTTCCGTAATAGCTGATCTGACCTCGAATCCGCTCGTCACCGCCGAATCTACGGAGGCTGGCGTAATCAAGATCCTAGGCGTTAGGCCGTTCTTTCAGGGGGCGCTGGGTGCTTCAACCTGCTACCCCAGTACAACTGATCCCTTTCCGTTTTTGGCTGAGGGACTACATGCATGGGTCAACCATACCGAGGCGATGGCGAGCAACCAGGGGAGCTTCACGCCGCCCTTTGGGTTCGTAACCAGCACGTCGGTCGAGGAGTTCCAACATTCTGCTCTCGATTCGGGTGAAGAAGCACAGCTCTTCGACGAATGCGAATTCATCAACTTGCACGGCTCCGGGCATGGCATCTGCCGCTGCGGGTTCGGTGACTGAGTTGATTCTCGCGTCCATTTTAGGGGCATTGCCGCCGCCCACGCGGCGGCGGTAATGCCTGCCTCCTTCGCAATTTGGAATGGAGCTTGAATTTCGCGGCTGCGGCGATATAGTCTGCCATTCCTAACTCGTCAAACTTCGCACATTTAAACCGACCCTAGCAGAGAGTGTCCGTGAGCAAATTGAAGTATAGAACCACCATAATTTTGATCGGGTTAATTTTTTTCGGTTTGGTTGGCGCCAGCTTGGCTGAGGATGTGGACAACAGCAGCCAGGTGGTGGCAGAGATAGGCAGCCAGAAGATCACTCTCGGTCAGGTGCGTAAGCAACAGGCTGCGCGTCTCCTCCAAGGGGATTATACTTACTATCAAGCTGAGCGAGACGCCGTCAGCGAAGTTCTAGATCAGGAACTGTTGGAGAATGAGGCTCGCAGGGAAAAAATGACCGTCGATCAGGTGCTGGATCGCAATGTCAAGAGCCGAATAAAGATTCCAACCGAAGCCCAGCTAAAATTCTACTACGACACCCTGGGCGCGAATCAATCATTCGACGCGCTACGCCAGAAGATCTCGGATCGAATTGTGCGGACACAGGAGAGAAAAGTCCTTGGGGACTATATGGCGTCGTTACGCACCAAGGAAAAAGCCAGGATTCTGCTCCAACCGCCCAAGCTCGAAGTGTCAGTTGGAGATGCCCCTGTCTACGGTTCGAAGGACGCCAATGTAACCATGATCGAGTTCGCAGACTTCGAATGTCCTTACTGTCGGCAGACTGAGCCTAATCTCCAAAAGCTGCGAGAACAATTCCCCGATAAACTCCGGATCGTTTACAAGAACTTTCCGCTGCCGGTCCACAGCCACGCGCAGAAGGCGGCGGAGGCGGGGGTCTGTGCCAGCGAGCAAGGGAAATTCTGGCCATATCACGACAAGTTGATGGCGCAGACGCCTCCCGAGCTGGAAGTGCCACAGCTCAAGGCCCTAGCCGCTTCCCTCAAACTGGACACAAGTCGCTTCGACCAGTGCTTGGATTCTGGAAAGGCAGCGGCGGTCGTCGGTCACGATTTTGAGGAAGGAAAAAAGCTCGGGATAAACGGAACTCCCAGTTTTTTTGTCAACGGCTATTTTCTGAGCGGCGCAGCTCAGTACGATGAGATGCGAGACCTTGTCCAACAGCAGCTAACGCCGGTTCCCGCTCAAGCGGCGGCTTCCAGCCACGGCCTCGCTAGTTCGGAGAGGTAGGGTAGAGATTCCTTAGGGTACAAGCGGACAACGCGCTTCGGCTCGAAGGTCCGCTTCGAAAAAAAGGCGAGTGCAAAAGCGGCCGCCGTTTGAGCGCTGTATCGTGGCGCCCTCTTGTGCCCCAACCAAACATGATGAGTGATCGTATGAACCTGCGTTTGAATTACTTATTGATCGCAACAGTAGGAGTGGTCTGTGGGGCTATCGTCTCAGGCCATTTGTCGACGACCTCGGTTCTGGCCACCCAGAGTGGTCAAGATACGCTAACCGCTCGGAAAATCGTTATAGTTGGGAAAGACGGCAAGCCCCGAGCTACGATCGGGGTTGAGGATGATGGGGCTGCGGATATAGTGTTTTACGACAGCACCGGGACGAGGCGGGTTGGGCTGGGCACGGATGCAAAAGGTGCAAAAAAAAAGGATGGAGGCGCTGGATTAAACCTTTTCGACTCGAACGGCAAGACCATACGAAATCGACTCTACGTCCGAGACGGTGATGGCTCAACGGGCCTCAGCCTTAACGATCGGTACGGGCAACCGCATGCCGGACTCGCGATCAACGCTCTTGGCTCTCCCGCATCGCCGTAGAGTAGGTCAATGGATCGGCGGACCCTCTAGAGGAAAGCCGCTCTTGCTTCTTCCGGATTCAAGTTCCGAATGTGAATAAGAACGGCGACGACTGCAACGATTTGCCCGCCCACGCGGGTTTCTGCATTAATTCTCTGGTGAACTACTGTCGACGTTCGAGGTCGTCGTATCGGCTCCTGCGCCAGGAGGACCGCCGCGGCGGCCACGCAAGCAACTCACAACAACAAATAGTCCGGAAATAGGGTTAGGCTTCCTGCCAGCGGCGTGTAACAGGAAAATGGTCAGTAGGCCTCTCGGATCTGTCTCGTCTAATGGACAAGGCGCTACCGTCTAGTGCCACTGGGGCCCGAACATCCGGAATTGCTAGATTGGTAATCGAGTTCGCTCACTACGTTTCGACCTTCTTTCCAGCGCGCCGGGTCGTCGTAGAGCCCAAAGAGAATACAGCCGCTTGGCACTGGACGACATCGTCGGAACCGCAAAGTCCAAGGTAACGGCTCAATCACGCAACCGGAAGCCGCAGCCCACAGGTTTGCCAGGAGAGACCGGACTGTCACTGTTCCGGGCAGCACCGGCGCTGGTTGTGTTGGCTATCATGGTAGCCGACTCGGGTCGCTTCGCCGACCCGGATTTGTGGGGGCATATCCGCTTCGGTCAGGCAGTTTTGAATCAAGGTCATCTGGTCCAGCATGATCCTTATTCGTACTCGGCGCCGGGCCACCTCTGGCTCAATCACGAATGGCTCAGCGAAGTGATAATGGCTTGGCTCTACAACCGGTTTGGCGTGCCGGGGCTCAACCTGTTGAAACTGGTTTGCGCGACCGCCACTGTCACTTTCCTAAACGCCGCGGAAGCCGAAACGGCAGCGCCATTAGCCGTTCAGGCTGCAGTCCTAATTGCAGCGGCAGTGATCATAAGCCCTCAGCTCCAGTTCCGGCCGCAGATGTTCACCTTCGCCCTCATGAGTGCATTACTCGCGCTTCTCGCTCGACGCAATTATCGGGGGTCCGGCCAACTTTGGCTAGCGGTTCCGATCCTTGCGCTGTGGGCCAACCTCCATGGTGGTTTCATAGTCGGTTTGGCTGCCCTTGCCGCCTTCAGCGCCGCGGTCACACTTGAAGAACTTATCACAGGTCGACGGAGGTGGCCGGTAGCTCTGTGGCTGACCACCGCCCTCGCCGCCCTTGCGACACTGGTAACCCCGTACGGAGTTGGAACCTGGGAGGCGGTGGTTCATGCGCTTGCGAACCCGGTCACGCATTACGCCATCCTCGACTGGCGGCCGTTGGTCCCCGCGTTAACTGCGCAATGGCGCGCGGGAGGTCAAGGGGTAGCGTTTCCATTGCTCGGCGTGGCTATGCTGGCGGCTTTTGCGGTGTCCGTCGCACTCACACCAAGTTCCGACGATGTTCCCCTCATCGCAGTTGCAGTCTTGATGGTCGCCGCTGCTTTCGCAGCGCTTCGTAACCTGACACTGGCAATCCTCGCGACGAGCGTGCCGCTGGCACACCATCTGGCGCTCGCCTTACGTCGCGCGCACGAGTCTTGGAAACGACCGCGGACCGAAGCATCTATCGTCGGCGCACGCTTGGGGTGGGCGAGTCAGCTCATTCTACTAGTCTTCAGCTTTCAGGTGGCGTGGGCAACGGGGCTATTTTCAAAAGGGCTGGAGAAGAGCGTGCGCTGTCCGACGGGAGCGGTTAACTTTATTAAGCAGCACCACCTGCAAGGCAATGTGCTAGGCGAGTTTGATTGGGGCGAATACCTCATCTGGCACTTGGCGCCACAGTCGAAGGTGTTCATCGATGGCCGTTATGACACCGTATATCCAGCCAACGTTATCGAGGACTACCTTGATTTTTCTATCGGCCGCCCTTCAGCCGAGCGGGTGCTGAAAATCTACCCCCACGATCTCGTTATGGTCCGGGCCCAGTCGCCAGCCTTCCGTCTAATGTCAGAGAGACCGGACTGGAAGCTAATCTATAGCGACGCGGTGGCCTCGCTCTACGCACGTTCGGATTCGCCAACCGCCAGTCTTCTCGACTCACCGGTCACGTCAAGCACCGCGCCCGAGAGTTCGTTTCCTTAGCACCCGCAGAGAAGGTCTTCTTCCTGTTAGGTAAGCCCGAAACAGGGTAACAAAGATTCGAATCTAAGCAAGGACAGCCGAAAAAGTCCTATTTCGCCCATGGCTGCAAGGTCGATCCGGCTTCCACGCGCGCAAGCGATGATTGATGCCCCAGCTTAATCTGTGCGAACCCGACGAAGTTAGGCAGCCGCAGACCCACCGAGGCTATCAAGTCTGCTTGCCATCGGCCCGTGCGAACATACTACCGTCAGAAGAAGCGATACTGTGAGCTGAGTATTGGCGTTCGGATCAACGCCACGGGATGCTGTCGCTGCAAGCCTGGTCAACCCCGAGACAAGTTATTGGAAGTATCGTGATATCTCTCCCAAGATTACCACAACCAACGTAAGTATCGCAGTCACTAGTGTTGTGTCTCGCAAATAACTTTATGGTGCATAATGACTTTCTCAAGTGAAGACGCGGGCGAAATGATCCAACAATCAAAACCAATTCGCGGCACCACACTAGTGACCTCCGTTACTCGGCGCGCTATTGGGAATCATGATGTAGGGGGGACCAATGCCGCGTACTATATGATAGTTAGCAGCCATGGTCCTTCGAAGTTCCGGCCAAACCAAGTCATGATTTCTGTATCGGACCGCGCCCATCAGAACAAAAGCCGCGATCTTGCGCTCCGTGATCTCCCTCAGCAGCTGGCGGTCGTCGAACAGTTTGTGAGCGTGGAGTGGCGAGAGGAGAAGAAATTCGAGGAACACAATCTGGCGGTTGTCAGAATCTAGCAACAAGTAGGGCTCGTCAGTGGCTATAGTGCCGTGCAACTCCTTCAACTGGCGCAGCGCCTCAGGATCCCAGGCAGGCGCTCTGCGGGAAAAACAGCAAGGCAAGCTTCCCCGCGACAGGGCAGCGAGCGAGGACACCATGTACTTCAGTCCGGACTGGGTTCTTGGAACATCCGAAACCCTGAGTTGAAAGAACAGAGCCATCGTGAGCGCTGTCGCAACCAGGCATTTGTCGAGTTTTCCTCGAGGGTAGGAGAGGAGAAGGTCGACTGCCGCGGCCGCCAGGATGGCAGCCGCGGCCAGCGCGGGGAGATAGTAGTAAACATTGCTGCCCCAGCGGAGGCACGAGATTAGATCTTGGCCGAGCGCGGTCAGAAAGAAACAGGCCGAAAGCTCTTTCCCCCGCAACGCCCGCATCAGCCCGACTGCAGCCAAAGCGAAAATCGCGAAGTTATATTCCGAGGTGAGCCAGAAAAAATCCAGTGGAGCTGCAGCGTCGTACCATCCCGAGAGCGCCCCGAAGGAATTGAGCAAGTAGTAGGGAAAGATCAACCAAAGGGCAAAGATGCCAAAGAGTATCGAGAGCAGCCAAACGGCAACCAGCTTTAGTGCGCGGCGGGGCTTAGCGTCAAGCCAACAGAATAACGCTACGGCAGCGATTCCGGCAATTTGATTCTGCTTGGTGAAGAATGCCGCCGAAAAGGCTGCAACCGACCACCAGTCAGCGCCTCGGCTGAAGAGGTACAGGCCGGCTAGCTCGAACGCTAGGGCAAGCATGTCAGTACGAAACTCAAAGCCGAAGGGTTCGAGCAAAGGCGAAAGGGCGAACATGAACGCGCCCAGCAGCGCCGCGCCGTAACTGGCGTTGTGACGTCTGGCAATAAGAAAGATAAATCCGCAGACACTGATAGTAGCGCAGATCGTTACAAGCCGGCCCGCCTCAAGCGTGCCCATCGGAGTGTGCTCGAAGATTTTGCTTACAGCGCTAGCCAAATATAGGGATACTGGGGGCCGATTGTTTGGAAGGTATGGAGGATTGCGAAAATCAGGATAGGGCGTCCTTCCGATGACCAACTGATAGGCTGACCACGCGTCCTGCGCGGGGCCATAGTCCCACAATTGCTTAGACCAAATGCGAACGATCCAACCCACAATTCGGTAGGCTAACACCGGCAGAAGCACGGCGATCGCCACGGCGTGGCCTATGTTCGTCTCGTATGGCGGCGTGCTTTTCGCTGAAATGATAATTTGCCGAATTACTGTCCACAGCCAGCGCGACGCCTTCGACAGAATTCCATCTGGAGCGGGCGACTGCACATTATCTCGACCATTGGAACCGCAATGCTAAGATTTTCGCTGGATCAAAACCGTCCGCCAGATCAAACAGCCATCCACCCACGAAGACCCGGCGACTTTAGCACATCGAGAAATTTGAGCATCATCAGTTCCGCCACCACGCACCCAAATCCTGAAGCAGTATCGCCCCATCTGACATTGGTGACTTCGACGATCTCCCGGAGTCGCAGAATCTTCGGGTAGTGTTCAGCCACAAATGACTTCAACCGCGCGCGAGGACAAGCTAGCCCGTTCTTACGAGCTTTGACAATACCAAATGCGACCTTGTGGACCTCGGAAAACCGAACGTGGATGGTCATGTGGAGTTACCCGATTAAGTGGACGGCCGAGGGCTTGGTGAGCAGAATGGTACTGGCGATGTCTCTAGAAACTCCTGGAAAAAGATCGTCAGTTACCATCGGTGCTCAATCGGTAAAGTGCCGTCGTCCGATCCGCGAGACTTTTTTTGCATATTTTCCGAGAGAAAATCCGGCACAAAAGCGGCGGGAGGTCGGCTTTCCGTATGTTCGGAGCTGCAGGACTACGGACGGTCACTGACAGGAGCTGACGATCTTTTTCCGGGTTCGGAAGCGAAGACCAGGCTACGCGTCAAGGCTACGCGTCTTGTCTTTTGTGTCCCCCGCTCAGGGCGTCACATCTTGGAACAGGCTCTTAGCGTGACGGCTTGAAACCCGAAAAAGACTGTCAGTTGCTGTCAGTGGTCAATAGTTGCGAGCCGCGGTCGCCGATTCGCGTAACTTTTCCGGATTTTCAGTGGGAAAACGGCCAAGGCACACCTGGAGGTCGGCTTTTTCGGATGTCGTGCTGGCACGGCTACTGACGGTCACTGACAGCAACTGACAGTCTTTCTCGGGGTTCAGGGCAGACCAGGGAGACTACGCGCCTACCGCTGATATCGGCGCGGCTGAACTGGATCTCGATTCCGACGGCGCGGAGGTTGCTTGCCATTCGGCGCAGCGCGCTGCCCAGCGCACTTGGTGCCTTGGGCCAGCGTACCGAGCGGCGCAGGCTTTCGCTCATCATGCAGTTTAGCCGCGCATGCAGTTCTGTGATGGTCCCGCTAAAGCCCTCCTCGGCCAATTGGGCAACAGGTTCGTAAAGGGGCGAAGACTCAAGTGCCAGGTTGTGCGTCTCGGT
>CAWILO010000012.1:0-62762 GCA_963836955.1 uncultured delta proteobacterium
GGCCAGCGGTTTTCCTCAACCCGCCGCCAAAATTCCCCCTCCGCATCGACCAGCCGCTGCAGGTAGTCTCGGTCAGGGCGGATCTTGACCAGACACCCCGCCCTCCCATCGAACGACCAGTAGTGCGCCTCCTCGGCACCCGAGACCTCGAGTTGGTGCTGCAGCTGAGCGTAGTAATGAGTCGGTACGTGACCCTGCGCGGCTGCGTTGCGGTCGCGAAGACTCAGCGGGCACTTGATCTCGAGCACGACTGAGCCGTCGAAGCTCAGCCCGTCCAGCGACGCCCGCATCCAATCGAGCCGTTCGTGAACCAGGCACAGCGGCTCCATCTGGGTTTCAAACTGCCGCTCGTATGCCCTCATTGCCACACGCTCCAGGTCGCGACCGCGCCGTGCAGCCGGACCCGCCGGATCCTCCTGCGTACGTCCGGTTTTAATCGACCAGAGCGTTCTTGGGGTCTTGAAGGGGGTCTCGCCCATGATCACCGGAGCGTCGCTGGCGCCAACCCCTTGCCTGCGCCAGCGGTGCCACTCGGGAGTGTTCTGCCGCAACCGCTCAATCCTGGGCATGAACGGTCTCCTGGTTGCTGCGCCTGGCAAGTTTGCGATTCAGCACCTCGACTGCGCGCCGATATGCGGTTTCGGTCAGCTCTCCGAGCGAAGCTACTTTGTAATAAGCAAGAACCCGCTCCAGCTCGGTCCCGGTCTCTGCAATCAGTCTCTCCAGTTCACCAATCTCGTCGGCACTGACCAGACGTGCGGAACCTGTCGTGGTGAAACGAGCGTCTTCCCGCTCATCTTCCGGATCGTCGCCGGTGGCCAGCAGGAAGGACTGAAGCAGGGCGTACTTCAACGCTCCGGTCATCGCCTTGTATGGCGCCTTGTCGCCGGGATCGAGTCCCTGGCCCGCAACTTTCGCGATGATCTCTTCGCCGCTGTCGACGTCGGCGAAGGTGTACGCCATTACGACACGCGCCATCCGGGTGGTCTCGCCGCGGGCCATTGCCGACTCGTAGGAGATATCTTCGAGTCTGGGGATGACGACGACTCCTAATTCGGAGAGGATGTCGCCCACCGAGCCGGCGATATCGGCGGCGGTCACGTAGCTGTAGTTGTGGCGCTCATTGTGGCCGCGTTTCTGAACGTATCCGATGCGGCGACGGACTTCGGCGAGCTTCTGCCGGAGGTTCAATCGCACCGGATCTTCGTGAGCGGCGACATTGAAAGTTGAGTCGCTCGTCTCGAGGGCAAGCGGTGCCTCCGCCGCGCGCGCCTCGGGCTTTGCGGTCAGCATCTGCAACGCTTGCTGCTTACGACCGCTCTTTCGATTCCTTCGCAGAAGCCGCTTGGGCCCCCCGGCTTTTCCGTCGGCCTTCTTTCCGTTCAACGAAGCCTCCAGTAGCACCTCGATTTCGGTTTTCTCCGTCCCAGGGAGATTCTCGACCGCAATCGGCTTCGTCTCGCCTTTGTTCATCAGTTGATAGACGTTCCCTTCTTCATCCACGTATGTTCCCCGTACTGAATCGATCTCGGTGACTGGTCGGCCACCAATTACTCGAGCTTCCGATTCATCAATTTGGCGGACTGGAAGCCACGCCATCGCACCATCTCGTTCCTCTACGACGAAGAGAAAGTTGTCTCGGCATTTCACAGTAGCGTTCATACTGCACCTCATTGTAGGTCGGAGTTCGCGACGCCAAACCCGACAGCTTAGTTGTCCAGTCCTTGGAGCAGATCTCGCGTTGTCCCTAGAACAATACTCGACATGAGCTTTAACGTCAAGTGGACATGACGAATTTTGAGTGGCGCAGTTGAGAGAGGTTGGGTCGCAACGCGACGGATTTGCCAGCTTCTAGTTCGAACTTTTCGAAACCCATACGTCAAGTGCAAAGGACCATACAATTCGCCCGCGAGCTCGCCGGTTGATTGAGCGCCACCAGGATGGCGTCTACACTCCAAACAGATGGGCCGAAGGAAAATCGGCGCTCCGCCGGAAGGTCGAAGAGCGAACAAACCCAACCTAGTGGCTGCGGCGGTCGAGCTCGCTGGGGGCCCCTCTGCTGTCGCCCGCCTATGCGGGGTTCGTCGTCAATCGGTCTACCTATGGATCAATGAGTGGAGAGTAGAGCGCCTTGTCGACGCGTTAAGGTTGTCGCAGGCGTCCGGCATTCCGGTCGAGAAGCTCGCGGGCGAGGCATTCGTCAAATTAGAAGACCCGGTCAAAGCACCGGTGCAAGCTCCGGCAAGGCGGCCATCGAAGAGTTAGTGTCTTCGCAGAAACAAACCACTGCATTTGGCTTCGAATTACGCACATCCGTTTAGGGCCCTCGATTGCGACCTTCAACACAGGCCGTCAATCGAAACTAGTTCGTGTTGTCAATGTTCCCACACCTCTGATTTGGAATCATTCGGCGTCGATTCTGGAGGTCGATTTGGGGGCCCGGCGCGTGAGGTGCGGCGTCGTGGAAAGCGCGTTTGAATCGAAACCGGGTTCGAACTTTGTCGTACATACTGCTTGGTGTTGGTCGAGTCTGAATTCTAAATAAGGATTTGAGAATGAAAATCTCGGGTAGACTTCGGCGCCGCCGGGCTTTGATGGCCGTTTTCGTGACGGCACACACGCTTTACATTCCCGGCGTTAAAATTCCAGGCAACGGAGTCCACAACGTTGTCTATGTAGCGACCGAGCACGACAGCGTTTACGCCTTTGATTCGGACGCGTTGGTCCGCACGCCGCTTTGGCAGAGGAGCTTCATCAACCCTGCCGAGGGCGTAACCAGCGTGCCCAGCAGCGACGCCGGGACCGATGACATAACCCGGAGATTGGAATAACCGGCACTCCGGTCATCGACTCCACTGGCGGAACGCTCTACGTCGTGGCCAAGACCAAGGTCGTCAACGCCGGGACGGGTCAGGTCTCGTACGAACAGAGGCTGCACGCCCTCTCGCTCTCGACCGGTGCGGAGAAACTCGGCGGCCCTGTTTTAATCGATCCGCTGACGCACGGGACAGGCGCGGGAGGCAACGGCGGCCTGATCCCGTTCGATGCGCTGCGCCAGAACCAGGGGGCCGGCTTGTTGCTGTCCGATGGGTCCATCTACCTCGCGTTTGGCTCGCACGGCGACAACCCTCCGTACCACGGATTGGTGATCGCGTACGACGCGGCTCACCTGGGGAAGCCCGAAGTGTTCGACGACACGCCCAATGGCAGTGACGGCGGTATCTGGCAGAGCGGTAATGGGCCTGCCGCCGACCCCCAAGGCAGGATCTACGTCGCTTCAGGCAATGGGACCTTTGACTTCAACCAGGGCGGCCCGGATTTGGGCGACAGCATAGTCAAGCTCCGCTTTTCACGCCTCTCCGGATTCTCAGTCGAAACCTACTTCACGCCCTACAATCAGGCTTCTCTCTCCAGTAACGATGTGGATTTTGGCGACTCCGGGGTGCTGTGTTGCCGGACCAGACCACCGGGCCGGCCCATCTGGCGGTGACCGCCGGCAAGGACGGAGTGATCTATCTGGTCAACCGCGACAAGATGGGTGGTTACAATCCGTCGAACGATGATCAGATCGTGCAGGCGCTTTCTGGCGCCTTGGTAGTGGTGTCTGGGCCGTTCCCGCTTTCTTCAACAACACAATGTACCTCAGCGCGCAGTTCGACTTTCTCAAGGGTTTCACGCTGAGTTCCGGCCAATTCCCGTCAACCGCGAACATCGAGACGCCGGTAGCCTTCGGCTTTCCAGGGCCGAGTCCGTCGATCTCGGCCAATGGCTCTCACGACGCAATCGTGTGGGCCTTAAAGGACGATGGTTACGCGTCCAGCAGCCCAACTGTTCTTTACGCCTTCGACACCAATTTGAACGAACTCTATGACACCACTCAGGCGTCGGCTAATCGCGACCAGGCCGGTGGAGCGGTCAAGTTCACGGTTCCGACGATTGCCAACGGCAGGGTTTACGTGGGCACGGAGACCGAGCTCGACGTCTACGGGCTGCTGCCCAACGGCAGATGAGGGGGTGATCACTTGGTAGAGCGGCTTCATCCCCGCGATCAATCCGAACTTCAGCTAACTTCGGCCAGCTTTCAGGGTGCTCAGTAGTTTGCGCGCTTGAGGGTTCCCTGCGTTCTGTGTTTCCTTGGCAGCATTCAATATGCGATCTCGTTCAGCAACGCTGAAGTGTATTGATACCGAGCCACACCGACATTGCTGAGACTCCAACAAAAGTCCCAACACCCTGGTGGGCTCACCCCACGGGCTCGAGGGTCTGCGGTGATAATCAGAATACCTCGCGCGCATCTGCTATATTCCATCCATGCCGTTGTACAATTCGGGCGGCCACGTGATGGACTTCGCGACCCAAGTCATCGTGTCGGTGGGGATCGCGCAGTGGTAAAGCGGCTTCGAGAGAACGAGCGCGGCGTGGCCCTGCTGGCTGTGATGCTGGGAATCGCGCTGATGACGTTGATCGTAGTGGATTTCGCGATGACCTCGGGACTCGGATTCGTGTCGGCGAAGAATCAGGCCAATCAGTTGCGCGCCGGCTATCTGGCGCGGTCGGGAGTCAATATCGGTCTTGCGTTGCTAGCGGCCGACGCACGCTCTAAGCAGCAGCAAACGACAGTAACGACATCTCCGTTTGAAAGCTTGGACGACGTATGGGCGGTACCGTTTCCGCCGATGGCGGTCGGGGGCGGCATGGTCTCGCTGTCGATCGTGGATGAAGCCCGCAAGATCAACCTCAATTCAATGGTCCAAAACGGCACTCCCAACGTGGTCGCGATTGGGAAAGTGACCCGGCTGTTCACGATCCTCGACGTGAACCCTGACTTGATTCAAGGTATTATCGATTGGATTACGCCGAGCGGCGCCAACACGAGCGGCGGGGGCAGCGCAGACTTCTACCTGGGGCTGCGACCGCCGTATCAGCCGCGCTATGGCCCGATGCCGACGATTAGTGACCTGCAGATGGTCCAGGGGTTCAACGAGGCAATTTTCAATCGAGTCAGCCCGTTTCTGACCGTTTTCCCCTTGCAGGCGGTGAACCCGTACTCCTTCGGCCCGTCCACGCAGATGAGCGCCGGCGCCGCGGCGCAAGTGAATGCTAACACCGCGTCACCGCAAGTGCTGGCAGCGCTGGAGCCGGAATTGATGGAGGATCCGAAAATCGTGCAGGAAATTATTGAGGCCCGCGCCATTCGGCCGTTCTCCCAAACCACCGACATCATGAACCTTACAGATGTCGGCCCGCTAGGACAGCGTCTTGGAGCGGACGTCGTCATGCGCAGCCAATTTTTTACGATTTACGCGGCGGGAACTTATGCGGGCGCCCGCCAACTCATTACCGCAACCTTCCATCGCGAGACCAACGGCATCGGCACGCTCGCGGCGTGGCATGAAGACTAGGGTCCGGGGCGCTTAACGGCTCGAACGAATAACTCCGATCAAATCCGTGACCCCCATTTGAGAAGGGGGGCCCTGTTCTCGTCGATGTCTGTATCACCGACCGCGAGCAAACTCTATCGCGCCGCCGACTTCGGTGCCTCCTTCAGCAACCCGCACACTCGCTGAGCGATCAACTCGCCGGAGAGGCGATGCCCAAGGGCGTTCCAATGCCCCGTTCCCTTCCGCGTGTTGGGAAAACCGTGCACGAAGGCACGAGAGCGATCTGCATAGGCCTGCAACACCGGCGCGAGGTTGAGCACCGCAAAACCGTCCCGCGCGCCGAGCACGTCGAGCCGATGCTCCGGGTAGAAGAGGTCGCTTGCTCCGACCGCTTTCAAGTAGCTGGCGCGATAAGCCGGGTCCGGATAGACTTGGACGGGGGTGCTCAGAGTAACGAGCAGAAATAACGCGCCACGTGCCTTTACCTCGCGACTCATTTCGGTAATCAGTCGTTCTGTGACCGTCCAAGCCTGCTGCCATTGCGGAGTTTGCGGCGGACCGTAGATCTCATCGTCAAGTCCGGGTTCGCTACCTGCGACTCGGGCTGCGAGGCCATGGTCCAAGCCGAGAGCCGCATGGATCGCGACGAAGGGTTGGCCGAGGTAGTCCATTATCGTGAATCGATTGAAAGCGAAGACCGTTTGGCACCACAGGTTATGGAGCGGATCTTCGCGGAAGTCGTCGAGCTCAACCGCGGCAGCATCGTCGTGGATTGCGAAGTGCGGTCGGCATTTTTCGCCGTTGAGCCACGATTCAGTGTCGAGTGTCGCCGAATTGTCACTGACGTCGTTGCCACTGAAAAACGCGAGAACCACAACGTCGGGCGAATAGCGCCATACTTGTTCACGTAAAGTCAGCAACTCCTGCCCTGTTCCATAGCCGCTGACGCCGAAGTCGAGGACCTGTACTCGGCGGGCAGCGAGCAGCGTGCACGCCGCGAGTTCATATTCGGCGACGGCGGAGAAGCACTCCGAGTAGGGAACCTGCATCGCCTCGGCGAAGGAGTCTCCCAGCACCGCGATCCTCACCACTCCGTCCGGCTTTGCAATAGAAACCTCCGGGCCGCGAAAACCGCCGCTGTTTATCATGACGTCGGCCTGACCCTCGGAACGCTGTAGTCCAATCGCGCCAGGCCTCAGCCGCCACCCACGCAGAGCGTCATAGCAGCGGACCTCAGGCGGAGCGATACCGGCGAGTCTGATGGCTATCTCCGCGATAATCAGCCCAACGGCCACGCTCAGCAGAACCAGCAGTGCATTCTTTCCTGTCTCAGGCACGCTGGCCCCACTGTGGACCCGAGCGATCGATATTGTTCGAGTAATTCAGTGACAGTGCCCTGTTGCTTGTTCCGCCAAGCGGCGTTGAGTTCATCACCTTTTCGCGCGGCCCGGAAGAGCGGCGATCCACGGTGGCGTTACGATTCCGACATGTGTCATACGTTGGTGAAATCAGGACCCACATCTAGTGATTCAGCGCCTTCCACCATCAGAGGACAGCACCCTGGCCGCATTGGCTGGCAGGGGTCTTCTGCAGCTCCGCGCGGTGAGGGATATCTGTGCCATGCACCGGGAGCGTGCGTTTCCGAGAAGAAGGATATGCTTGGTCCTCGCATTCAGCCTGTTGCTGGCGGCGGCAACGCTCCTCGCGCGTCCGGCTCGCGCATTTCAGCTTGATCCCAGGAGTTGGCCTTTCATTCCCATCCCGGAAGTGGCGACCGATCCCAATGGCGGCACGACCTACGGTCTGTTGGTGGCGTTCCTTCAGCACGACAGCAACGGTCACATCAGCGACATCTTTGCACCTGACGTCACCAACAACTCGACGCTGGGACCGGGCGGAACATTTCGTTATCTCGGATACCCTTCTTCTGACACCCATTGGTACGCGCTAGCCAGCGCTACCCAGACCAAGTCGCGTAAAATCGATCTCTACTACTCGACCGGCCGTTCGCGCGAGAATTGGTGGTCATTCGACGGAGAGCTGTTCTGGGAACACGACCCGACCGAACGCTTTTATGGCATTGGCAACAGCACTTCGCCCACAGCCCAAACGAACTACACTTTAAAGCAGTTCTACCTGGAAGCGATTTTTGGCATCAACATCAGCGAGCAGCTTCAAATCAGCTGGGAAATGCGGCCGCGGTACGTTCGGATATCGACCGGCGCATTCAATTCGCTGCCGTTCACCGGCACTCTCTTTCCTCACCTGAAGGGGCTCAACGGTGGCAGCGAGTTTTTGAACGAATTGGTGGCGAAATACGACACTCGTGACGCGGTCGACCTACCGACCAAGGGCGGCCTCTATCGCGCTTTCGCGGGACTGGCTGATCGGCGGCTGGGAAGCTCGTTTTCGTATACCCGCTTTGGCTTTGAACTGAGTCATTATTTCCCGTTTGGCAGTCGCTTCGTGCTGGCCACCCATGCGTTGGTCGAGTACATGCCTGCTGGCAATGAGTCTCCATTCTGGTCTCTGGCGCGCCTCGGCGGAGAGAGCAGCGACTTTTTTGTTGATCGCAGTACCCAGCGCGGCTACGGAACGGCCCGGTTCACGGACAACAATATCGAGGGCTTCAACGCCGAGCTGCGCACGCGCGTTCTCAGCGCGACGCTATTTAACACAAAGGGTACTCTCGAACTGGCACCTTTTTTCGACCTTGGAAAAGTGAGCCACAACTTTACTGATAATCCGTTGAACCGGTTTCATCCGGCCGGCGGCCTCGGCTTCCGCGCCATCGCGGAGCCTTTCGTGGTCGGCTTTCTGGACATCGGCTATGCCAGCCATGGCATTTCGATCTTCACAGGTGTCGATTATCCGTTTTGATCGATGGCTGAGCGCCCTGCGATGCGCGGCAAGATCCTCGGAATCTCCGCATTCTACCACGACAGCGCGGCCGCGCTGGTGAGCGACGGGAATATTGTCGCGGCGGCGCAGGAGGAGCGCTTCTCACGGCGCAAGCACGATCCGCGTTTTCCGCGCGGTGCAGTTGAGTACTGCTTGCACGCGGGCGGAATTCACGTAGGCGAACTGGACTGCGTTGTCTTCTACGACAAGCCGTTGGTCAAGTTCGAGCGCATGCTCCAGACTTACCTTGCGTGGGCCCCCCGCGGCTTAAGCTCGTTCACGGCGGCGATGCCTATCTGGATAAAGGAGAAGCTATTCATCAAGTCGCTGCTGAGGCGCGAGCTTGCGGAGATCGCCGGCTGCGGCGTTGCCGACCTGCCGCCGATCCGGTTCACCGAGCATCATCAATCGCACGCGGCCTCGGCGTTTTTCCCCAGTCCCTTCGAGAGCGCCGGCGTTTTGTGCCTTGACGGCGTCGGCGAATGGGCAACGACGTCGATTTGGCTCGGCCAGGGCAATCGTCTCACGCCGCAGTGGCAGATTGATTTCCCGCATTCGCTCGGGCTGCTGTATTCGGCGTTCACGTATTTCGCCGGCTTCAAAGTGAACTCGGGAGAATACAAGTTGATGGGGCTTGCTCCTTACGGCACGCCCAGGTATCGCGATCTGATCCTCGAACGTTTAATCGACCTGAAGCCGGACGGCAGCTTCCGCCTGAACATGAAGTATTTTGATTTCGCGACCGGGCTCCGCATGACCAACGCCCGTTTCGACGAACTTTTCGGAGGGCCGCCGCGAAAACCAGAAAGTCCGCTCACCGCAAGAGAAATGGATCTGGCCAGCTCGATTCAGCTGGTGACCGAAGAGGTCGTCCTGAAGCTGGCGAACACTGTTCATCGCGAGCTTGGCGCAGAATACCTGTGCATGGCAGGCGGTGTCGCGCTCAATTGTGTCGCCAACGGCCGGGTGCTGCGCGAAAGCCCTTTTCGAGATGTCTTCGTTCAGCCTGCGGCCGGCGACGCGGGAGGCGCGATCGGTGCGGCGCTGGCGGTTTGGCACGAGTACGAGGGCCGGCCCCGCACAGTCGCTGCCTGCGACTCGATGCGCGGCGCTTACCTGGGTCCCTGCTACGGCGACGAAGAAATTCGAGCGTTCCTCGATTCGGTTGGGGCGGGTTATCGCGCCTTCGTCCCGCGCGAAGAGATATACGACCACGTCGCGCGGCTGCTGGCCGACGAAAAAATTGTCGGATGGTTTCAGGGCCGCATGGAGTTCGGGCCCCGCGCTCTGGGAGCGCGCTCGATTCTTGGCGATCCGCGCAATCCGCATATGCAATCCGTGATGAATCTGAAGATAAAATTCCGCGAGTCATTTCGGCCGTTCGCGCCTGCGGTCCTGGCCGAACGCGTATCCGATTATTTCGAGCTCGACCGCTCCAGTCCCTATATGATGCTAGTCGCCGGCGTGCGTGAGAATCTTCGGACCCGCATCCCACAAGAGCAGGAAGGGCTGTCCGGCCTCGAGAAACTCAAGGTTCCGCGTTCAACCATCCCCGCGGTAACTCACGTCGACTACTCGGCGCGCGTCCAGACCGTACATCGCGAGACGAATCCCGCCCTGCACGAACTGCTCAGCAGATTCGAGGCACTCACCGGATGCGCTGTGCTGGTGAACACATCGTTCAACGTCCGTGGCGAGCCAATCGTATGCACGCCCGCAGACGCGTACCGATGCTTTATGCATACCGAGATGGACCATCTCGTGATCGAGCGCTTCATTCTCGACAAGCAGAATCAGCCCGTCCGGGCGAAGGACGAATCTTGGATGCAGGAGTTCGACCTCGACTAGAGTGACGCTGTGGTCGGAGCAAGGGACAAAGATTTGAGGAGTGAGCTTCGCTCGTTCGGACTGACCATGGGAGGGATGTTCGCGCTGATTTTCGGCCTCGTGGTTCCATATCTGAAGGGACGCCCGTATGCACGATGGCCGTGGGCACTGTGCGCTGTCTTTGTGGTGTTGGCGCTGGTACAGCCGATAGCGCTCAAAACGGTGCATGTATTATGGACACGCGTCGGTCGTGTGCTGAGGGCTATCAACACGCGGATCCTTCTCGGACTAATTTTCTATTTGATCGTGACACCGCTTGGCATAATTCGGAGGATTCTGGCAGGCGATCCAATGAGACGCGAGCGGGACGCGACGGCCTCGAGCTATCGCGTGCGCAACCGTCCATCGGCCCGGCGCAGCATCGAGAATCCATACTGATGGCCGATTTCCTGAAAGATCTGTGGGGTTTTATGCGCGAGCGCAAGAAGTTTTGGCTTGCGCCGTTGATAATCGTACTGCTGCTATTCGGTGCGCTGGTCCTGGTGGCAGAGTTCTCCGTCGTGTCGCCTTTCATCTATACGCTGTTCTAGCTGCGACCTAGGACACAGTCCCGAAAAGGGAGATCCGAAGTGCGAGCTTTCGCGTCCACTTACCCGCGCGGGATGGGAGCACTGACCTGCCCCGCAACGAAAGCGAGCGGACTGCGTGCACTCGGCGTTGAGATGTCAAAGCCTTCCCGTATCCGGGGTGCCGCTAGATCTTCGCGCCTCGAAAAATCACCTTGCCGACAAGCCATCGATCAATCTCCATCGGTTCTAGCACTTCCGAGAACCCCGGCCCGGTAACCACGAAGCCCCGCTTGAGCCCAACCTCGACCCGCCTCACGGCAAGTCCAGTAGAAACAGAAAAAACGTAGAGACCCTCACCGCGCGGCGACTTGTTGCCTGCGGACCGGTCCACCAATAGCAGATCCGCCTTCCTGATTTCTGGCGGCAGATCCTGGTCCGCTTCGATCAGCATGAGTTCCTTTGGCTCGCTGATACCGAGCCGATGTTCGAGCCACCCACGGCTGAATGGAAGGAATCCGTGAATCTGTTCCATAGAAAGCGCCGCGTGGATGTCGCGCAGTTCGACCATAACGACATCAGCAAACGCCACGCCCGGCAAAAGTCCCGCGGGCCTCATTTCACCCTTGCCAGTTGCGAGCCACTCAACCGATGCGTTGGCCGCGCGCGCGAGCTTGAACAGAATGTCCCCGCGTGGAGGCAGTTCTTGCTGTGCATACTGTTGCAGCGTCGATTCCGGAACTCCCGCGACTTTGGCAAGCCGGTAGCGGCTGCCGAACTCTTTGACGAGCAGCGCGAAACGATCGGCGAAGGAGTCCCGCTTTTGTTCATCTCGGCTACGACGGTCTTCATCACTTGACATACCACTAACCTCGTGCTATACTAGATCAGTACTGGAAAGCAACGGAGTGGTCAACCTCCGCTGCAAAAAACCTGGGAGCGAGAGCAAAATCACATCCGTCTGAAAAATCGAAGCAAACATTCTAGGAGAATCAGAGATGAACAGTAACCAGCAGATTGAAGCCAACCGAATAAATGCTCAAGCCGGGCCAAGTTCGGCGCAGGAGGGGGCGCCTGGAGACAGCAGTCTAGAAGATCGAGGTGATCCTGTGCGGAGTAACGGAGAGAATTCAACTGACGGAGATCTCGCCCGCGAAAACGGCCAAAAGAACGATCACCGCACTTCGCCCAAACAAATCGCAGCGAATCGTCGCAACGCGTTGCGATCGACCGGTCCTCGGACGCCCGAGGGCAAGCAAGCCTCGCGACTCAACGCCCTGACGCACGGCTTGCGGGCGAACGAGGTGATAATTCCGGGGCAAGAAGACCCCGCAGAGTTTGAAGCGATTTTGAGAGAACTGTGTGAGGATTGGGAGCCCGAGGGTCACACGGAGATCCACCTGGTCGACCAAATTGCATTGGCGGAATGGCGGCTCCGGCGGGTGCACCGCGCTGAACTCGGCGAAACTCGAGCCGGAATCCTGGACGCAACGGCCAGCGACTCCTCCGAACCGATTGCTGGCAAAAACCCGTTCGTCCCACCCGAAGTTCTCAAAAGGAGCGCAAACGGGATAGGCCGTCTAAAGTCCGCAGTGGAAAATGCGATGTTCGAGTTCGAGAGCAAGCGCACGATCTCACGAGAAACTTGTGACACGCTCGATAAACTCTTTGGGGATACCGGGGACAACCCGGCGCTGTGGCTCAGGGTGTGGTTCCTTGACGAAATGCCGGACTGGCTTCGAGAAAACACCCCTCCGCCCGACGCGCTGAAGCGGGACCAGATGAAGCCGGACCGGATTGAGTGCGTGCGCGAGCATCTCGAGACGTGTCGGAAAAACCTCGAACGCCTGAGGCGGAAGGTCCGTCAGCGGGAAAAGCTCGCCGGCGAGATCGAACTCCAGCGTCTCAGCGTCCCCAATGGTCCGAAACTCGAGACGATCCAGCACTACGAGACCGCAATCAAGCGCGAAATGCGCCGTGACATCGATCAACTCGAGCGTCGGCAGCGCCGGCGCAGGGGCGAGCCGCAGCCGCCGACTGTGAACGTGAACGTCGCGAACGACGATTGAGCCTGCGCCAGCGGGACCTGCCGGCGCGCAAGGCCACGGATCTTCCAGCGGCTGATTGCGGAGATGCTCTTGTGCCGGTCCGGCGCTTAATGCGCGAGGATAGTTCGCGGAGTGAACCGACCGAACTAGAACTGATGATGGTGACCATCTTCAAGCTGGACGTGGGAGCTCTCGCCGCCGGCGAAGTGACCTGACTAGCGGCTGCTCCGCGTCATTGAGAGCATCAAGATCACCGAAGACGAAAACGGCACCAAACGGCATCGAAACTCGAAGCCTTAATAGAACATTGTTTGATTTTATGGGACAAGGAGAATGGGAGAAATGGCTTATTGTTTTTTTCCGAACGAACCCATTTCAATGTAAATTACCCTGTTGGATAACCGCCTTTGCTTGAAACCGGTGGGCGCGAAAACCCCGATCCCGCGGTGAAGGACGTGGACGATAGCCTCTTCTCTGATGCCCCCGGACCGATAGCCCCTCCTCGAGATATGCTCCTTGCTCCTTGCGCACGCGATACGTGATTGGCGCCAATCATCCTCGAAACCAGCGAATCGCAGTTAGGGTGCAGTAAAATCCAGCTCGGCTCGCGTTCAAAAGTTTCCTGCTCCTTGCACTGAACGATTTTCCCACCGAAATGCTTTCCTGCAGCGCCGCAAGCAACTACGATGCATGCCAGTCCGATTCGAAACAGATGACCGCCCGCACCAGGTATAAAAGATGAATCGAGCACGAAAACCAGTCCGGATTGTGCCCAAGGGATGGGGGCGCGAGGTGTGGATCGCAAACGGCGACCTCTATTGCGGGAAGATTCTGGAAATTCGCAAGGGCAGGAAGTGCTCGCTGCACTACCACAAGCTCAAGACCGAATCGTTTTACCTGCGCAGCGGAAAGTTGCTGGTGCGCGTCAAGGAGTCGCCGGAAAGCGCCACGATCGAGGAATTCGAACTGACCGCGGGCGAATGCATGGACGTGCCGATCGGGCTGGTGCATCAGATGGAAGCGATCGAGGACGCCGAATTGTTCGAGTTTTCGACCCAGCACTTCGACAGCGATTCACATCGGCTGGTGCGCGGCGACTGAATCCGGGACGGCTGCAGACCGATCGAGGCAGCTGCTGAGGCGCGGCGAAAATACGTCGCGCCTTTTGTTTTTCTGCTGGCTGCCGGTTTTTTGCCCTCTGGCGGACATGGTATATTCTTCGCGGCGGCGAGATGGCGAAAGTAGCATTGATTACCGGCGTGACCGGGCAGGATGGTTCCTACCTCGCCGAGTTTCTTCTGAAAAAGGGCTACGAAGTGCACGGGATGGTGCGGCGCACTTCGAGTTTCGCGACGGGTCGAATCGATCATCTGCGCAAGGGCTTCGGACGCGGCTCCGAAGGTTTGCAACTGCACTATGGTGACCTGGGCGACGGCACCGGCCTTCGGCGAATCATCGAGCAGGTCCGTCCCGACGAGGTCTACAATCTGGCCGCCCAATCGCACGTGCGCATCTCGTTCGATCAACCGGAATACACGGCCGATGTTGTCGGCCTGGGCACGCTGAGATTGCTGGAGGCGCTGCGCGATCACAACAAGCGTCGCGGGCGAGCGGCGAAGCTGTACCAGGCGGGCTCGTCGGAGATGTTCGGAAAGGTAGCGGAGAGTCCGCAGCGCGAGACAACGCTATTTCATCCGCGCAGTCCTTACGCCTGCGCCAAGGTGTATGCACATTGGCAGACAGTCAATTATCGCGAGGCCTACGCGCTGTTCGCGTGCAACGGGATTCTCTTCAACCACGAGTCGCCAAGACGCGGAGAAAATTTCGTTACGCGGAAGATCACGCGCAGTGCGACGCGAATCAAACTGGGACTGCAGGACAAGCTGGCACTTGGAAACCTGAACGCGCGCCGCGACTGGGGATTCGCGGGCGACTACGTCGAGGCGATGTGGCTGATGCTGCAGCAGGAGCAACCCGACGACTACGTAATCGCCACCGGCGAGACTCACCAGGTGCAGGAATTCCTCGAAATCGTTTTCGATCGATTGAAACTGAAGTGGCAGGACTATCTCGAAACCGATCAGCGATTTTTCCGTCCCGCGGAAGTCGATTTGCTAATCGGTGACGCGTCGAAGGCGAAGCGTGAACTTGGTTGGACGCCCAAGGTCAAGTTCGAACAGCTCGCCGAATTGATGATCGAAGCGGATCTTGAACTTGCGGAGCGCGAACTGCGCAGCAAGACGCAGTAGCAAATCAATCTTGACCGACTCTCTCAGCTGGCGGCGCGTTTAACAGCGGCGGCTTCGAACTCGCGCTCGAGGCGCTCGATGTCGGCTGGTGAGAGGCTGAAATATTTCGCCTCGGGATGGTGGAAGACGACGGCGCTGACGGCGCTTTCGGGATCCATCATGAAGCCTTCGGTCAATTGCACGCCGATCGCGTTCTTCTCTACTTCGAGGAGGCGGAACAGTGGTTCCTGATCCTCGAGCCGCGGACAGGCAGGATAGCCGAACGAGAAGCGCTTGCCGCGATAATGCGCCTGCACGAGGTCCTTGAGCGATAGCCCGGGCGGGTCGCCGATTCCCGACATCTGGCGAATCTTCGCGTGCAGCAGCTCGGCGAACGCCTCGGCGCCCTCGAGCGCGAGCACCTGCAGGATATGCGAGCGCAGGTAGTCGCCTTTGACCTTCCATTCTTCGGCGAGCGCGCGCACGCCGGTGCCGATGGTCGTGACGAACATGCACAGATAGTCGGTGCGGCCGGAATCGCGCGCGGCGACGTAGTCGGCGAGAGATAGATGCGGCGGGTTGCTCTGGCGTCCGAAGGTAAACGACTCGAGCACCGTTTTGCCTTCCGGCGAATAGATCATGACGGTGCGATCGCCGTCGGATTGCGCGGGGAAGAACCTGTATACGGCGTTCGCAGAAATGTCGGCGCGCGCGAGAATCTGCTGGGCGACTTCCTCGACCCGATCATGAAGTTCGCGCGCTTTCGAATCGCCCGCCTCGAACGCCTCGACAAAGTTCTGAAAGCCGAGATGCTTGGCGTAGAGACTCTTGGGATTTATGAACTCGAAGATCTCGCCGAGATCGTAATTGCGGATCACGTGAGTCTTGAGGTCGGGCGGTTTCGGAATCTCGACGTCGCGCCGCACCGATGAAGTGCGCGGGGTCAAGTCCGCGGGCGCATCGACGACCTTCGGCGCGGCCTCGAGCATCTTTTTCGATTGCTCGGCGAGCACGCGCTTGAGCGATTCACGGCGTTCGAATTCCATAATCTGATTGGCAAGGTCCAGCCCGTTCATCGCGTCGTTGGCGTATGCGACCAGGCCTTCATACTCGGGCGCGATTTTCATCCGGGTGAAGCGATTCGAGAGAGCGGCGCCGCCGACCAGGATCGGACAATCGATTCCCGCGGTCTTCAAGTCCTGCGCCGTCGCGACCATCATCTGCGCCGACTTTACGAGCAGACCCGACAGTCCGATCGCGTCGGGGCCATGCTCGCGAAAAGCCTTGATCAGTTCCTCGGGCGGCACCTTGATGCCGAGATTTACGACGCGGTAGCCGTTGTTACTGAGAATGATCTCGACCAGGTTCTTGCCGATATCGTGAACGTCGCCCTTGACGGTCGCGAGAATGATCTTGCCCTTGGTCGCGCTCTCGGTCTTCTGCATGTGCGGTTCGAGATGCGCGACGGCGGCCTTCATCGCCTCGGCCGATTGCAGAACCTCCGCGACGATCATCTGGTTGGCGTTAAATAGACGCCCAACCTCATCCATGCCCTTCATCAACGGGCCGTTGATGATTTCGAGCGGGCCGCGAGTAGCCAGTGCCTCGTCGAGGTCCCCGATCAAGCCGTCCTTGGAGCCCTCGAGGATGTAGCGCGCCAGTCGATCGTCGAGCGGCATGGCCTTGCGATCCTCGGCGGTGACGGTACTTTTGCGCGCGCGGAAATACGCGGCGAACGCGGCGATCGGATCGTCGCCGCGCCACCAGATCAAATCCTCGGCGAGCTTTCGCTCCTCTTCGGGAATCGACGGATGGCGGTGAAGCTTCTCTGAATTAACGATCGCGAGGTCGAGACCGGCCTGGACGCAATGATAGAGCATCACGGCGTTGAGGACTTCGCGGCCGGCTTCAGGAAGCCCGAACGAAACGTTTGAGATACCTAGAATTGTTTTGCAATTCGGCAGCGCGTTCTTGATCAGGCGAATGCCTTCGATCGTCTCGATGCCGGAGCCGATATAGTTTTTGTCGCCGGTGCCGACCGGGAAGACGAGCGGATCGAAGATAATGTCTTCGGGCTCGACGCCGTATTTTTCGGTGAGCAGTTTGAACGATCGCTCCGCCACCTGCAGCTTGCGCTGGCGGGTGACGGCTTGCGCCTGCTGCTTGTCGTCGTCGATGCATCCGACGACGAGCGCGGCGCCGAAGCGGCGCGCCAGTGGCACGACCTTCTTGAAACGATCCTCGCCGTCTTCGAGGTTGATCGAATTGATGAGCGACTTGCCGGGCGTGCGTTTGAGCGACTCTTCGATCACGCGATGATCGGTCGAGTCGATCATCAAGGGGACTTTTACTTTTTTGACTTCGATTTCGAGAAAGCTGGTCACATCGGCCATCTCGTCGCGATCCGGATCCTGGAGGCAGACATCGAGGATGTGCGCGCCGCGGCGCACCTGCACGCGGCCAACTTCGGAAGCTTCCTCGAACTTGCCTTCCGCGATCAGCCGTTTGAACTTGCGGCTGCCGAGCACATTGGTGCGCTCGCCGACGATCACCGGCCGCGTGTCGTTGTCGATGACGAGAGTTTCGATCCCCGAAACCACCGAGCGCCTGAGCGTCGAGCGCTGACGCGGACGCTTTTCAGTAACCGCCTCGACCAGGAGTCTGATGTGCTCTGGCGTAGTCCCGCAGCATCCGCCGACTAAATTAACCCATCCATTTTCGGCGAAGCGCGCGATTTTTCCCGCGAGCATCTCGGGCGTCTCGTTGTAGTGCCCCTCTTCGTCGGGCAAGCCGGCGTTGGGCACGCACGAGACATAGAATTTCGAGATGCTGGAGAGAGTGCGCAGATGATCGGTCATGAAGTCGGGACCGGTGGCGCAGTTGAGGCCCATCCAGAGCAGATCGCGATGCGCGAGCGAGGTGTAGAAAGCCTCGATGTCCTGCCCGCTGAGAAGGGTGCCCATCGTTTCGATTGTTCCCGAGACGGCGACCGCGGGCGCGACGCCAAGCTTTCCGATAGCAGTTTCGATGCCGACTAGGCCGGCCTTGCAGTTCAGCGTGTCGTTGACGGTCTCCAGCAGCAGGATGTCGGCGCCGCCTTCGATCAAGCCTTCGGCCTGCAGCTGGTAGCCTTCGCGCATCTGATCGAACGTGACGCCGCCGGTGACCGAGATGCTCTTGGTCGTCGGGCCCATCGAGCCGGCCACGTATCGCGGTTTATCCGGCGTACTGAATCGAGCGGCCTCTTCGCGCGCGAGAACCGCAGCGATGCGGTTGATCTCGTGCGCGTCCTGTTCGAGGCCGTATTCGGCGAGCACGATGGGACTGGCCTGGAAACTGGCAGTCTCGACTATGTCGGCGCCCACTTCGAGAAAGCCGTCGTGCATCCGGCGAATCAGATCCGGCCGCGTGCGCACGACGTTCTCGTTGCATCCTTCATAGCGAGCGCCGCCGTAGTCCGCCGCGCTCAGATTTTCGCCGAGCACGAAGGTGCCAAATGCGCCGTCCAGAACGAGGATTCGTTCGGTGAGCAACTCCTTGAGGCGCTTGATCCTGTTCGCGTCGGTGGTCATTGTTGGATGCCCGGTTGGATGCGGGCGGTAACGAACTAAGTTATCCTAGCGATGCAAACCACGCAATTTTGTCCTATCCGCGTGTACGCGCACTTCTCCCAATGAGCACAAATCCGCAATCGCAATCACCCGGCCGTCTTGTGCTGGTGACCGGAGGCGCGGGCTTTATTGGATCGCATCTCGTCGACGCTCTGATCGCTGCGGGATTGCGGGTGCGAGTGATCGAGAACTTTGCCAGCGGCCGGCGTGAGTATGTGAATCGTGCCGCCGAGCTGGTCGAGGGTGATATTCGTGACGCGACTTCGATCGCCGATGCGTTCGAGGGTGTCGATACCGTGTTCCACGTCGCGGCGATGCCGCGGATTCCGCTTTCGATCGCGAAGCCGGTCGAAACGCATATGACCAACGTGGTCGGGACGCTGAACGTGCTGATCGCGGCGCGCGATCGGAAAGTTCGGCGCGTCGTGTACTCGGGATCGTCGTCGGTGTACGGCGAGCAGGCGAAGATGCCGCTGGTCGAGACGATGACGCCGAATCCGCAGAGTCCGTACGCGCTGCAAAAGTATGTCGGCGAGCAATACGCGCGAATGTTCCATCGGCTGTTCGCGATGCAGACGATCACGCTGCGCTACTTTGGCGTGTACGGTCCGCGAATGCCGAGCGGTTCGTACATGCTGGCGATAGCGGCGTTTCTGAAAGCGCGACGCGAGGGACGCCCGATCGAGATTCACGGCGACGGCGAACAGACGCGGGATTTTACGCATGTCAACGACGTGGTGTCGGCGAACATGCTCGCGATGGACTGCGAAATCGCGGACGGGCGCGCGATCAATATCGGACGTGGCGACAACGTCAGTGTGAATCGAATCGCGGCGATGATCGGGGGGCCGACGGTTCATCGGGAGGGACGCGCCGGCGACATGCGCGATACGCTGGCGGATCGCATGCAGGCTGAACGGGTTCTCGGATGGCGTCCGCGCGTATCGATTGAGGAGGGTATCGCGGAGTTGCTCAAGCAGTAGTCCGTACCGCAATTCATACCATATGATGTGGTTCGGTGATGGTCTGACCACCAAGGGTAGTTTCGTTCCGTCAGATTTAATGTTTCGGGGTTCATCGCGGCGCCATTAGGGTCGTCTTCGCTGCGGCTGATGAATTCTGTCCATAGCTATTCGATAGCATGTCTGGAGTGGGTGCGGGCAGGCTGAAAAGTTCATCCCCCTGAATTAGGAGCGCTGCGCGATTTCAGAGACCGGAACCGGCTTCGCTTTCACGAAGCTGTCCGGAGGCCGGAAGCCACTTCCTGCCGCTCGCGTTGCTCTCTTCGTCAGGATGACAAGAAATGATGGCGCGGGCGTCGAGGGTGATGCGATCAACCTAACCCCTAACCCCCTTCCCATAGTGGGAAGGAGAAGCGGATTTTGAGGGACCGGCAGGCCGGGCAGTGATCGGCAATCGGACTTAGTGGATTCTGTTGCGTGAAATTGGAGGACCGATCGGAGATCCGACCGGCCCTATTTTTTGTGATCCGATTTGGTGCGCTCTTACTCGAACATCAGGACTGTGCGTGCTACTTCGCCGGCTTTCATTGCGCGGAACGCTTCGTTGACGTCCTCGAGTTTGCCGCGGCGCGTGATCATGTCGTCGAGATCGAGGCGGCCTTGTTGGTAGAGCTCGATGATGCGCGGCATGTCGATGCGGAAGCGGTTCGAGCCCATGAAGCATCCCTGAATGCGCTTCTCGAACAGGAGCGAGAAGCCGTCCACTTCGACTTTCTGCCCAAGCGGAACCATCCCGACGATGGTGGCGATGCCGCCGGGGACGATCGATTCGTAAGCCTGCTCGGCGGCCACCTTGAGGCCGATCGCCTCGAACGAGTAGTCGACGCCGCCGCCGGTGAGCGAGCGGATCTCGTCGACCGGATTGCCCTTGGAGGCGTCAACGGCGTGAGTCGCGCCGAGTTTTTTGGCGAGCTCGAGCTTGGAGGGGAATTTGTCCACCGCGATGATCATCCGCGCGCCCGCGATTCGCGCACCCTGGATGATCGCGAGGCCGACTCCGCCTGCGCCGAACACGGCGACGGTCGAGCCGGGCGCGACCTTCGCGGTGTTGAGCGCGGCGCCGACGCCCGTCATGACGCCGCATCCGATGAGCGCGGCGCGATCGAGCGGCACGTCGTCGGAGATTTTCACCAGCGCGTTTTCGTGGAGCAGCATTTTTTCAGCGTAGCCCGAGAGGTCGGCGAACTGATTGACCATCTTGCCCTTCTGCGAGAGGCGCGGCTTGTCGCCGGCGTCGCGCTGGGTGGCGGCCTTGTTCGAGCAGAGATTGGGATGCCCGGACATGCATTCCTCGCAGTAACCGCAAAAAACCGAGAGGCATGCGATCACGTGGTCGCCGGGCTTCAGGTACGAAACCTGCGAGCCGACTTTCTCGACGACGCCGGCGGCCTCGTGTCCGAGAATCGCGGGGGTCGGCCACATGTAGAGGCCGTCGACGAAATGCAGATCGCTATGGCAGACGCCGCTGGCGACCGTGCGCACGACGACTTCGCGCACTTTTGGTTCGTCGATATCGACCTGCTCGATGGTGAGTGGCTGACCGGGACCGTGGAAGACAGCAGCTTTCATCTGGATTGCTCCTTTTTTCAGTGAATCAGTTGAACATCAGGACCGTGCGCGCGACCTCGCCGGCTTTCATCGCGCGGAAGGCGTCGTTGACGTCCTCGAGCTTGCGGCGCTGGCTGATCATGTCGTCGAGATTGAGGCGGCCCTGCATGTAGAAGTCGATGTAACGGGGCATATCGATGCGGAAGCGGTTCGAGCCCATGTTGGAGCCTTGCAGTTTGCGCTCGGTGAGAAACATGTAGCCGTCGATTTCGACCTTTTGGCCGACGGGGATCATGCCGATGACGGTCGCGGTACCGCCGGCCTTGAGCGCGTTGAAGGCCTGCTCGGCGACTTTCTTGAGACCGATCGCTTCGAACGAGTAGTCGACACCGCCGCCGGTCATTTTTCTGATCTCATCGACGGGATCGCTGGCTGACGCGTCGACGGTGTCGGTCGCGCCCAGCCGCCTGGCCATCGCGAGCTTACCCTCGAACATATCGACCGCGATTATTTTGCGAGCGCCCGCGATCCGCGCGCCCTGGATCGCCGCGAGCCCGACGCCGCCCGCACCGAAGACCGCGACGGTGGAGCCGGGCTCGATCCTGGCGGTGTTGAGCACTGCGCCGACGCCGGTGGTGACGCCGCATCCGATGAGTGCGGCGCGATCGAGCGGCAGGTCTTCGCGAATCTTCACCACCGCGTTCTCATGCAGCAGCATCTTCTCGCAGTAGGACGAGATGTCGAGGAACTGATTGACGGCCTTGCCCTTCTGCGAGATGCGCGGCTTGTCCTGCGGATTGCGCTGGGTGGCGGCCTTGTTCGAGCATCGATTCGGATGTCCCGACATGCACTGCTCGCAGTTGCCGCAGAAAACTGACAGGCAGCAGATCACGTGATCGCCCGGCTTCACGTAGGTCACCTGTTTGCCGACTTCTTCGATGATGCCGGCGGCCTCGTGGCCGAGCACGGCGGGCGCAGGATATGGGTAGAAACCGTCGACGAAATGTAGGTCGCTGTGGCATACGCCGCTGGCGACGGTTTTGATCAGGACTTCGCGGTCCTGCGGCTTATCGAGTTCGACGTCCTCGATACTGAGCGGCATCTTGGGCCCGTGGAAAACTGCGGCTTTCATTCTAAGTGCTCCTTGAAGGTGGCGATTGTATTGGCTGCCGCGCGCGAGCAACGTCCTGCCCGCACGAGCGCCATAGCGATCACCTACTTACCATACTGACGGCGCATTTCCAGTGCGGAAATTCGCGGAGCAAGATGCCGCTACGTGCGGGCGCTGAAGCAGATCGTCTCGTTGCTTAGACGCACGACGCCGCCCGCTGTCTCGTATTCGCGCGCGGAGGTTACGACAGCTTCGCGCACTTTGCGCGAGGTCTCGGCGGGCATCTTTGAGAGCGTCGCGCGGTTACCGCCGATTTGGCCGCGGAAATCCGCGAAGGCGTCGGCCGACGGAAATTCGAACGTGACGATCATCCGTTCGAAGGTCACGTCGCGAAAGCCTGCGGCATTCAGCGCGCGCTCGAGGATCGAGGTGTCCGCGAGCCTGGTTGGATCGGGAGCGTTTGGCGGCGGCACGATGCCGGTGATTCGGCGAATCGCGTCGCGCGCGATGCCGCACATCGGAACTTTATCGGCAACCGACCAAACCGCCGTCGCAAAGCGGCCACCAGGCTTGAGCGCGCGATGGAGTCCGCGCACCACGCCGTCGAGGTCGGACATGAACATGAGACCCCATCGGCAGAGCACGGCGTCAAAGGAATGCGGGTCGAGGCGAAGAGCCTCGGCGTCGGATTCGACGAGGTCGACGTTATTCAGGCCCGCTGCGTCGATGCGCTCGCGCGCGATCGCGAGCATCCCGGGTGACATATCGACGGCGACGACTCGCCCCGATGGTCCAGCGGCGCGGGCCGCGGTCAGTGCGGGCTCGCCGCTGCCGGTGGCGATATCGAGGACGCGATCGCCGCCGCGCACTTTGGCCAACTCGACGAGTCGATCGTTGACGGTCTGCGCGGCGCGCTCGAAGGTGGGCCACCATCGCTTCCATCCTTCGGCGCTGTCGTCCCACACCGCCTTCATCTGACCCTTGGCTTTCAAATCGTCGGGATTCTGATCGCTCATAGCAGACTCACCTTTTCACTTTTTCACTTTCGCAACACCGTTACGTCGCGCAGCCGCACGATCACATTCGGATATTCCTTTTTGTATGACCGGGCCGCATCAGGCGCGAGATTCTGATCGCCGACAATCAACACCGAAGGAGCGGACGCTGTAGCGTCGAAGCGAACTGCGCGGTCGACGTGGTCAGGCGGAAGATAGTATCGCAGAACTTCGATCGCATACGAGGGAACGACGGTCATGACCTCGCCGGGCTTGAGCGCGGCGTCGGCAGCCGCGACTGCTTCGCGGTATTGCGCGTCGTGCGGCTTGCGATCGTACGAAATGATATGGCCCAACGAAAACGCGACTGCGAGCGCGAGTGCCGCGAGCCGGACGCGATCGCCGGGCAACTCGTAGATTCCGAGCGCGACGAGGATGAAAAACGGGACGAAGCACGAGAGCGCGTAACGCTCGACGAACACGGGCGCAATCGTGTACGACGCGACGACCATCATCAGCGGCGGCGCCCACATCCATAGCAGCGCGAAGGCTACAGCGTCGCGTTCGCGGCGCCATCCGCGGACCACACCCCAAATCGCAAGTGCGGCGAGAATCGGGAACCCGAAGCTGCCGGTTGCCTTGTTGAACAGTGCGAACGGTGCGTACAAAGCGGGCGGCTTGCGCCATCCGCCGACGCTGCCAGTCGAAGCGGCGTGCAGGGAGGAGAAAAGTTTCGGCACGAGGATCAATCCACCCAATCCGAGCACGACCGCAATAGCCCATGCGCGTCGCGCGGTCGCATTGTCGGGACGCAATCCTGCACGCGCGAGCACATACAGCAGCCACAAGCTTTCGGTCACTGGTATCAGCACGGCGGCGAAGTTCGAGGCGACCGCAATTGCGGTCAGCGCTGCGACTGCTATGTAGTTCGCGAGGCCGCCGAGGCGAAGCGCGCGGAGAAACATCGTTACCTGGGCGAGAATCGCCGCGAGCATCAGCGGATACATCCGCGCCTCGCGGGAGTATTTGATCGTCACGAGGTTCACGGCGAAAACCAGTGCGCTCAAAGCCGCGATTACTCTTACGTCGTCGCGCGTCAGAACCGATTCTTCCTGAGATGCGGCCGTGAATAACTCGCAGCAGAGAAGATAGACCAGCAGTATCGAAATGACGCCGAAGGCCGCCGACATCGCGCGCATCGCGGCCATGCTCGACCCGAAAATCGCGATCCAAGCATGCAGCAGCAGGTCGTGCACCGGCAACTCGCCGGGATTGAGCATTGGTTGGCGCGCGATTACTTCGGCGGCGGTCGGGGCGGAAGCGGCAGCCCATGACGCGCCCTCGTCGGGCGACATCTCGAGCGCGCCGAGATTGTAAAAGCGCAGCGCTCCACCGGCGGCGAGCGCGACGATGAGCAGGATTAGACTTAGCGCGCGGGCCGAAACGATCGAGCGGGAGGCGGTTTGATCGTGCGGACGAACGCGTGGTTGATCGCGTTCGCCGGCTTTGGATGCGGCCGTCGTCAGAGCCCCTTCCTTAACTGCGGCGCGGGACGAAAGCCTACTGTGCGAGCGGCCGGGATGGTCATTGGCGCGTTGGTGCGCGGGTTGAAGCCAGCACGCGCGCGGCGCCGGCGGACGGAAAACGTGCCGAAGCCAGGCACCCAGAAGCGCTTGTCCTTGCGGATCGAGCGCGCGATGTGTTCAAAGGCGAGGTCAACGGTAGTCGCGACGAGCTTCTTCGGCTGATGTGTGGACCGGGCGATCGTGTCAATCAATTCCGCTTTGGTCATCGGCAAACGACCTCCAGCAGATTGCTATAGCCGAAGTGCACGCGGAGCCATAGCCGCGGACGGCTCGATCTGATCGCGCTCGATCCACGCGTCGATGGCGGCCAGAGCGCGGGTGCCCATCTCGATTTTCTTCTGACGGCCGCGCGCGCGGATCTTCAGGTCAGGCATCAAGCCGTAGTTCGCGTTCATGGGCTGAAAATCGCGCCGCGTGTGATCGGTGATATACGCGACCAGCGAGCCGAGTGCGGTCTCGGGCGGTGGAACGACCAACTCGCGATTCATCACCAGGTTCGCGGCGTTGATACCCGCGAGCAATCCCGCGGCTGCGGACTCGACGTAGCCTTCGACCCCGACCATCTGGCCAGCCAGAAACAAATCATCGCCCGTCTTGAGCTGGAGCGTGGGACGAATCAGGCGCGGCGAATCGACAAACGTATTGCGATGGATCGAGCCGAGGCGCACGAAATCCGCTTTCTCCAGTCCGGGAATCATTCGCAGCACGCGGCGCTGCTCCGGATAGGTCATCTTGGTCTGGAATCCGACCATATTGTACATGCGGCCTTCCGCGTCGTCCTGCCGCAGTTGCACGACCGCAAAAGGTCGGCGTCCGCTGCGTGGCTCTGAGAGCCCCACTGGACGCATGGGACCGAACGCTAGCGTCATCGGGCCGCGACGCGCCATTTCCTCTATCGGCATGCATCCTTCGAAGTAAACCGGCTTCTCGAACGGATGCAGTTCGATTTTTTCAGCCGCCACGACGGCCGCCACGAAGTCTTCGTACTGAATGGCGGTCATCGCGCAATTGATGTAATCGTCGCCGCCCTTGCCATAGCGCGAGGCCTTGAACGCGACGCTCATGTCGATCGAATCGGTGGCGACAATCGGCGCGATCGCATCGTAGAAATACAAATTGCGCGGACCGATCAGGCGGTTCAGCGCCTCGCCCAACTCGGGGCTGGTCAGAGGACCGGTGGCGAGAATTGTCAGACCGGCGGGTATCTCCAACGCTTCAGTGCGTGAAATCTCGACCATCGGATGCCGCTCGAGCGCTTCGGTGATTGCGCGCGAGAAATCGGTGCGATCGACAGCGAGCGCGGAACCCGCGGGCACCCGTGCGCTATCCGCAGCCGCAATCACGAGCGATCCAAGCCGGCGCATCTCTTCTTTGAGCACGCCGACCGCCGTTTCCATCGAGTCGTTGCGCAGTGAATTCGAGCACACGAGTTCAGCAAAATCCGCCGTCTGATGAGCCTCGGTCATTTTGACGGGTCGCATCTCGACAAGCCGGACCCGGATACCCCTGCGCGCGAGCTGATAGGCAGCCTCGCTGCCCGCGAGTCCCGCTCCGACAACGGTAACCTGGCTTTCAGTCATCGGGAATCGCCGCCTGAACCGGCTCGAGGGCGTAGATGCGGCGAAACGTGATCGTGGCGTTTTTCGGCGGTCGTGTAAACCGGTGCGGATCGGCTAAATAGGAATTTTTTCGGGAAAGAAGTGTCGATCCCGCGTATCGCCGTTCGACTAGTAAGTGAAAACCCAAATCGGGGAACAAGGAGAATGCAATGGAATACGTGCTTTTGATCTACAACAGCGAAGCGGACGGCAAAAAAATGAGCGCTGCCGAACAGGGCGAGATCTACCAGGGATACATGACCTTCACCCAGGACCTGACGAAGAGCGGGAAGAACAAAGGCGGCAATGCGCTCGAGCAGACGACGACGGCTACCACCGTTCGCGTGCGCAACGGCAAGACCGCAGTGACGGACGGGCCGTTCGCGGAGACCAAGGAGCAACTCGGCGGATATTACCTGGTCGAGGCGAAAGATCTCGATGAGGCTATTTCGATTGCAGCGCGGATTCCTGGAGCCAAGCACGGATCGATCGAAGTGCGGCCGATCATGAAGATCAACATGTAGCAGCGGCTACCGTTCGCGAAGTCGAGGATACGTGGAGCAAGTCATGGAATACATGCTTTTGATTTATCACAACGAAGCAGGGGTTAACGCGCGGCCTGAAGCAGTGAAGCAACAAATCTTCCAGGAATTTGCGACGTTCACGCAGGACATCATGAAGAGCGGCAAGCGCAAGGCTGGAGGACCGCTCGAGTTCACCAAGACGGCAGCGACGGTTCGCGTGCGCGATGGCAAGACGATGGTCACGGATGGGCCGTTCGCGGAAACCAAGGAGCAGCTGGGCGGATACGTGCTGGTCGAGGCGAAAGATCTCGACGAGGCGATCTCGCTGGCCGCGCGGATTCCTTCGTCGAAGTACGGCTCCACTGAAGTGCGGGCGGTGATGAAGATCAACATGTAGTCGAGTGCATGAGGCAACTCCTATGAAGTACATGATCACCGGCGGAGAGCTGCGCGGAGAATCGGAAAGTATCGACGCGGACGAATTGAACCGTCGCATCCGGTTCCATCAACAAAAAAGTCGACGAGCTTCTCCGCGCGCGCCTGCGGAGCGGAAAAGGTGGGTTGATAAACGTTTTGGTGGGGCTCGGTAAAGAGCGCGAAACCGTCACCGTGAAGAACCGCGGCGGCAAGCATCTGCGGATCGACGGCACGTTCCCGGAAACCAAGGAACTGGTCGGCGGCTTCGACATTGTCGACTTCGACTCGTACGAAGAGGCGATCGAGTACGCGAAGATGGAAGGTGCTCACGAGAGTTTCGTAAACGAGGTCCGGCCGATCCGCGAGTTCTGGTGGATCTCGCAGACGTTCGGACAGGCAGCGTCGAAGATTTTCATGCTCACTTCGGTCGAGGACGAGCGCGCTGCGCTAAGCCTGCCAGAAAGCGAGCGCAAGCAGATCATGCGACAGCATCAGGGTGTCGGCGCGGAATACTTCGCGAATCGCGCGATGCTGGATCAGGAGCCGGGACTGTGGCTGGGAGCGCGCCTGCAGCTTTCCGATCAGGCGAAAACGATTCGGCGGAAAGATGGCGGACGCGTCGTGACGGACGGACCGTTCGCGGAGACCAGGGAAGTCACCGGCGGCTTCAACCTGGTTGCGTGCGCGTCGATGGACGAGGCGATCACGTGGGCGAACAAGATTGCTCCGCGCGATGGTGATGCGATCGAGGTCAGGCCGGTTTCACGGATGCTGGTGGATCTATCACGAATGAGCCGGCCGCGCGGGCGAGAGAAACGCGGTAGCGATTAGCGCGGCGGGCGGCTAGCCTGCCATCGGATCCACCGCAGGCTGGTGGAATTGCCGATGGATAACACCGCCGCCGGTATTGAGCGTTTCTATCGCGAGGAGTTCGGGCGAATCCTCGCCACGCTCATCCGCGTCCTTGGCGACTTCGACCTGGCGGAAGACGCGGCGCAGGACGCATTCGCGAGCGCGGTGGAACAATGGCCTCGCGATGGATTGCCCGACAATCCGCGCGCATGGGTCATCGGCGTCGCGCGCCACAAAGCGATCGACCGATTGCGCAGACTGGACCGGTTCAACGACCGCCGCGAGGAGTTGATCCGCATGACTGAGAGCGGCGGCGACAGTCCTGAAATCGGTAGCGAAGGCGCGTTGCCCGACGAGCGTCTGCGGCTGATCTTCACGTGTTGTCATCCTGCGCTGGCCGACGATGCTCGCGTAGCGCTGTCGCTGCGGACGCTGTGCGGGCTCACGACCGAGGAGATCGCGCGCGCGTTCCTGACGGCGCCGACGACGATGGCGCAGCGGCTGGTTCGCGCCAAACGCAAGATTCGCGCGGCACGGATTCCGTATGAGGTGCCGTCGGCGGAGTTGCTCGCGGAACGGCTCGACGCCGTGATGGCGGTTATCTACCTGGTCTTCAACGAAGGTTATGCTGCGAGCTCCGGCGAACGCTTGTTGCGAACCGATCTTTGCGCCGAGGCGATTCGCCTCGCGCGACTGCTGGTTGCGCTGATGCCGGCCGAGAGCGAGCCGCGCGGATTGCTCGCGATGATGCTGCTGCATGACGCGCGGCGCGACGCGCGAATCGACGAAAACGGCGAGCTGGTGTTGCTCGAGGAGCAGGACCGTAGCCGCTGGGATCGCGCGCAGATCGCGGAAGGGCTGATTCATTCGGAAGCTGCAATCACCGCTAACGCGCACGGGCCGTATGCGATTCAGTCGGCGATTGCGGCGGCGCATTCACGAGCCGAACGCGCCGACACGACCGACTGGCGCGCGATCGTGGTGTATTACTCCGCCCTGAGGGCGATTCGACCGTCGCCCGTGATCGAGTTGAATCGAGCAGTCGCGGTCGCGATGGCCGACGGTCCCGCGGCTGGACTCGAGCTGATAGACGCGATCGCAGCCAGTGGCGATCTGCGCGACTACTACCTGATGTGGTCGGCGCGCGCGGATTTGTTGTGGCGGATGGAACGATGGAGCGAGGCGGCCGAGTCATATCGCGCGGCTCTGGCTCGCGTCGGCAGCGCACCTGAGCGGCGATTTCTGCGCGGGCGGCTCGAAGAGGTATCGGCGAGAATCAGGCCGTCGTAGCCGCTGCTACTTCGTGGCGGTCGGTGACGGGCTAGCGGACTGATCGTTCTTGCCGGCTGGAGGCTTTGCGGAATTCGTCGCCATGACGGCTTTGCTGTAGGGACTTTTTGCGAGTTGCGCGCGAAAGTCTCGCGCGAAGACATCCTTACCGCGTACCTTGGGCGGCCACGCCGCGTCTAGAAACTTCCATGCTTCGTCGGCGTGCCCGGCGTAGATCAGATCGAGCATCGTTCCCCATAGATCCGGCGAGACCTCGGCGTCCGCCCAAGCGCCGCCCTTGGCGCTTGGCGCGTAATCTCTGACCGCGGCAGCGCGTGCTTCGAGTTCTTTGGCCGGAGGCACGGAATCACGCATGAGATCGGGTGCGACGCGATACCCATCGTCGGTGAACCGCAGGACGACTTTAGGCGCGGGCGAATCGGCAAAATCGGCGTTCCAGTTGGCGAAGGTCCAGTCGTGAATCTGAATCACCAGGGCCTTAGTCTCCGGGCTTTTCTCTGGATGCGCGAAGTGCGGACCCGAGTCTCCGAACTCCGCGTCGATGCTGCCGAGTTTTCTGAAAGTCCGACCGATTTCGAAGATGTGCAGCGTCAGGCAACAATTCGCGTAGCCGCTCCACTCTGAGATGACGAGGTCGGGCTGCCCATCGCCGGTGATGTCCATCCCCATCTTGACCAGCGCCGCGTCGGGGTCGTCCTTGTACATCGTGCCGATGAAGAATTTTTCGCCCTTGTTTTTGGCCTTCTGCGAGTAGACAGGCTTGCCGTCTTTCAAAATCTCGAAGTAGGAATCGCTGCCGTCTTTCGCTTTTGCGTCGAAGTAAACGCGCGCGACGTATGGCAGGACGGTTTCCTCCTGATGTGGAGTTATCGTGGAGCTATCTACCGGAGTGGCGCAGCTGGCGGGCCGCGCGAATCCTGCTACCAGTGCGACTATGAATACCAGCGGCAGAGCGTGAAGGGCGGATCTCCGCGAATGTGACACGGCTGAATCGAGGATTACGCGGGTGGTGTCGACGCTGGCGCGGCAGGCGCAGATTGTTCGACGACGGGCGCGGGAGCTTTATAGCCGCATTCCTTGTTGGCGCATTGCCAGGTAACACCGGTGCGCTTCAAGTCCTTCTCAACCATGTAGTTCGCGCCGCATGACGGGCATGGATGCGGAACGACTTTGTTCCACGCTGCGAATTTACATTTCGGATAGCGCCCGCATCCGTAGAAAATCTTCCCGCGGCGGCTGCGACGCTCGAGGATTTCGCCCTCTTTGCATTCCGGGCAGGCGACTCCGGTTTTCACCGGTTCGGATTGCAGGCGCTTGATTCCGTCGCAGTCCGGATATCCGGAGCATCCAAGGAATTCGCCAAAGCGCGAGCGGCGCTTGACCATCGGCTTGCCGCATTTCTCGCAAACTTCGTCGGAGGGCACGGGCGCCGACGGCGCCTTCATCGTGATGGTGCCCTGCTCGTCGCGCGCGATCTCGCCGGTGTTGGTGCACTTGGGATAGTTCGAGCATGCGAGGAACTCGCCGTTGCGCCCCCACTTAATCACCATGTCTCCGCCGTCGAGCTCGCATTTAAGTCCGGTGGGCAGGCCCTTGTGCTTGACCTCGGGCATCTTCTTCTTGGCGTCGGCAAGGTCCTTGGCGAACGGCCCGTAGAAACGCTTGAGGGTTTTCACCCAGTTCTCGGTGCCCTCTTCGACTTTATCGAGGTCCTCTTCGAACTGCGCGGTGAAGCCGGATTCCAGGATGTCGGGGAACGCCTTGACCAGCATGTCGTTGACGACGCGGCCGAGCGACGTCGGGCGCATCCGCTTGCTCTCATCTTCCTCGACATACTCGACCCGCAGGATGCTCGTCATGATCGCGGCGTACGTCGATGGACGCCCGATTCCCTGCTCCTCGAGCTCTTTGATGAGCGTGGCCTGCGTGTAGCGCGGGGGCGGCTGCGTGAAATGCTGCTCCGGATCGAGTCCCAGCAGTTTGAGAGTCTCGCCCTCGCTGAGCAACGGCAAGGTGCCTTCTTCGTCTTCGGGGGTTTCGTCCTGGCCTTCGATGTACACGCGCATGAAGCCGTCGAACTTCATCACCTGTCCGGTCGCGCGGAAAATCGCGTCGGCCGATTCGATATCGACGGTGGTGCGATCGTACACCGCCGGCGTCATCTGGCTCGAGAAGAAGCGATTATAAATCAGCGTGTAGAGCGCGAGTGCGTCCTTGTCGAGGTAGCGCGCGATCGACTCGGGGTCGCGCTCGACGGCGGTCGGGCGAATCGCTTCGTGTGCGCCCTGCGACTGCTTGCCGGACTTGTAGAAGTTCGGCTGGTCGGGGATGTACTCCTTGCCGTAGCGCGAAACTATATGGCTGCGAACCGACTCGAGTGCCTGGTCGGAGACGCGCGGCGAGTCGGTGCGCATATAAGTGATAAGGCCGACCGCACCCTGCTCGCCAAGCTCGACGCCTTCGTACAGCTTCTGAGCGATCTGCATCGTGCGCCGCGGCTGGAAATACAGCTTGCGCGAGGCCTCCTGCTGCAAGCGGGAAGTGATGAACGGCGGAGTCGGACTCCGGCGGACTTCCTTGCGCTCGATACTTTTGACTTTGAACGGCGCAGACTCGACGGCCGCGATAATCTCGCGCGCTCGCGCCTCGGGCAGCTTGTAGGACTTGTTGTCGATGCGATCGTCCTTGTAGCTGTAGAGCCGCGCCTTGAACGGCGGAGGATTCTTTCCAGTGAGGCGCGCGTCGAGGGTCCAATATTCCTCGGCGCGGAAAGCCTCACGCTCGCGTTCGCGATCGACGATTATCCTGAGCGCAACCGATTGCACGCGCCCGGCGCTGATCCCGCGCTTGACCTTGTCCCAAAGCAACGGGCTGATCTTGTATCCAACCAGCCGGTCGAGCACGCGGCGCGCCTGGTACGCATCGAACAGGTTGTGGTCGAGGTCCGAGGGATTCGCGACGGCTTCCTTGACCGCGGCTGCCGTAATTTCGTGCAGCAGTACGCGACGGACTTTGGACCTGGTCTTGCCGAGATGATCGGCGATATGCCACGCGATCGCCTCGCCTTCGCGGTCGGGGTCGCTGGCGAGGAAGATGTTATCTTTACCCTTGGCGGCGCTTTTGATCTCGCCGATAACCTTCTCTTTGCCCTTGATTACGACGTAGTCGGGCGCGAAATTGTGCTCAACATCGACGCCAAGCTTGCTCTTGGGCAGGTCCACGACATGGCCGACCGAGGGCATGACCTGGTAATCGCTACCGAGGTAGCGCTTGATCGTTTTGGCCTTTGCAGGCGATTCGACGATAACGAGATTTTTTGCCACCGACCTAGGTGCCTCCAGTCTCCCGTCCTCAGCAATGCAGGTTCCGTGCGAGGTGCAATCCCCGGAGCCTACAGGGCATACACCCTGCCAGACTTATGCAAGCGAGAAAAGCTTGCCCGGATGCTGAGTGACGCGACCTTCTAGTTCCAGTTCCAGAAGTAACCTAAGCACGGTTTGGGCATTTAGCCCGGAAGACTCGATTATCGAATCAACATGGAGTCTTTCAGACTCTTTTAGATTATTTAGGATAGCTTCGCTATCGTCAAGAGCCACTTCGAGAGTCTTGACGCCTCCTGCCAGTTCTTCAGGCCCCGCAGCTTCGGCACCTACACTCTTATTAGACGTTACCCAGATGGGAGTCGGTGCGGCGGGCGCCGCAGATGCTCTCTCGGCCGCCAGAGGACGTCCCACCATCTGAGGCGCAAGCTCCTCGATCACGTCCTCGACGCATTCGACCAGCTTCGCGCCTTCCTTCAGCAGGCGGTTGCTGCCGCGAGTCTTGCCGCTGAGCGGGCTTCCGGGAACGGCGAACACCTGTCGATCCTGTTCGAGCGCCATCCGCGCGGTGATCAGCGATCCGCTCTTTTCGGCCGCCTCGACGATCACGACGCCCAGGCACAGTCCCGACAGGATTCGGTTGCGGGTGGGGAAATTCTCGGCGAGCGGTTGCGATCCAATTGGAAGCTCGCTGATGAGCGCGCCGCCGCCCTCGAGGATCGCCTCGGCCAGCTTGCGATGCTCCGCGGGATAGATGACGTCAACGCCGCATCCCAGCACGGCCACCGTCTTGCCGTGCGCGTCGAGCGCTCCCTGGTGTGCCTCGCCGTCGATTCCGCGCGCCATCCCGCTCACGACGGTGAAGCCCTTGGCGGCGAGCTCGAGGCCGAGCCTCTGCGCCATCCGCCGGCCGATGTCGCTGGCCGCGCGAGCGCCGACGATTGCGATGCAGTTGGTATCGATTAAGGTGGCGGTGCCGCGCACGAACAGGAATGGCGGCGGATCCGCGATTTGGCGCAAATTCGGCGGATAGTCGGTGTCAGTCCATTTGACGAGGCGCGCGCCGATGTTGGGAAGCTCGCACAGTTCTTTCTCGAGCGGTTCGAAGTCACGAAACTCGGTGATGCTGCGAGCGGTATTTCGCGGCACGCCGGCGGCTGCGATCTGGTCGGAACTGAGCTGGAATATTTTCTCGGGCGAGCCGAACTTTTCGATCAACAGCTTGCAGGTTCGCGGACCGACTCCGCGAGCGCGTCTCAATGCGAGCCAATAAACGTCTGCTGAGGGCATCGTGCACCATCCGCGACAATCGCGCGGGCTCCCCTTCGATTTCGATCGACAGCCCGCAAAATCCGGCGCCGCGACATAAATAAATTGTTCTCAACGCCGGGGATTCGCAACCTCATCGACAAACGGGCGTAGATGTTCGCGGGGCATTGCGAGGGTGCGTTTTCTTGACCATGCGAAACCGATCGCATAAGTTACGCGCAACCGTCCTATCTGATACTATTAGACATTGACCGTCGTCTTTTGACGGCTGACGGAGGATTGGTATTGGGCGCTCAATCACTTGGAACGATGGATTTCTCTGGAATGTCCGCGGCAGAGAAGCAGATTCTCGTCTTCAGCTTCTATCGTGACGCCGAATTAAGAGGCGCGCGCCTACTGTTTAACCTCCTGGGGCACATGAAGGACGGCGAGTCGCAGCTCAAGATGACGGCGCACTTGGCGGACGAAACACGCCACGCCTTCCTCTGGACCAAGCGAATCTCGGACCTCGGCGGCGCGCCTATCCTCATCGACGACGGCTACCAGCGGCGGCTGGGACTTCGCACCGGGGTGCCCAAAACAATCATCGACCTGCTCGCATTGACGGTCGTGGTCGAGGAGCGCGCGCAGAGCCGCTACAATGCGCACATGGCTCTCCCCAACGTCGACGCGGAGACGATGGAAGTCCTGAAGGCGGTCACAAAGGACGAATCGTGGCATCTGTCGTGGATCGAAAAAGAGATGCATGAGATCGCCAAAGCGCAGGGCAATGAAGAGCAAGCTGAAAAATCGCTCGAGCGCTACCGCAGGATCGATCGCGAAGTTTACGCCACTATCGCTGCCGACGAAGCCGAGCTGATGCGCGCATAGCGCGAACTTTCGACCAGTCCAATCATTGTGCGTTCGTTGTATGCCGTCTGCGGCGTAATCGCAGCCGTTATTCTTTTCGTTGCCTCAAATGCTCACGCAGAATGGATCAAGGGCGAGTTCACCTCCGGCGGCCAGCCGGTACAGGAATATCACTGCGTGCCGAAGGGCAGCGGGCCACATCCTGCGGTCGTGATGCTGCATGGTGCGTCGCCGCGCAAAGACGCCGGCAACGTTGAGTACGAGAAGATGTGCGGTACGCTTGCGGACCTGGGCTACTACACCGAATTCATCGAGTACTACAGCCAGACCGATGCGGTCGGCGCGGGCCGTCCCGCGGAGATGATAAAAGACTTCCCGACCTGGCTCGACAAGATTCATTCGGGACTCGACGCACTCGACGAGAATCCCGCAGTAGATTCTCATCGCGTCGCATTGATGGGCTTTTCGCTGGGTTCGTTCCTGGCGCTATCAGCCGGCGCACTCGAGCCAACGCAAATCGCCGCGATCGTCGAATACTACGGCGGACTTCCTCCGGACCTGCATGACGGCGCCAAGACGATGCCGCCGACGTTGATCCTGCACGGCGACAAGGACGTGCTGGTGCCGGTGGCGGATGCGCACGAGCTGGACGAGCTGCTGACCAAGGAAAATCGTCCGCACGAAATGAAAATCTACGAAGGTGCGAATCACGCGTTCAACTTCCCGGAGCTTCCGTTCTGGTACAACGCCGACGACGCGCAGGACGCGTGGAATCGAAGCGTCAAGTTCCTGGCGGCGAATCTGAAAAACGCCGACGCGCACACCGCGTCATCCAGGTAGAACTGTTGTCGGAGACTCGAAGAGATTACGCGGTCCGCGCCAGGCTATCTGCGCGGCGTGCGGCCAGCGCGGCGTTAATCTCCAGGCGCATCGCCTCGGCGTACTCGGCGGCCGCCTCGACGGGCTTGGCGCCGTCTTTTTTTCGGTAGGCGTACATCAGGCTGCGACTCGCGTTGACGATGAATCCCGTGCCGTCCTCGCGCGCCGACGCGACCGCGTCCTCCGCGGTTCCGCCTTGCATGCCGTAGCCGGGCACCAAAATCGTCGCCGTCGGCATCAGCTCGCGCGCGCGCCGTGCATCCTTGGGATACGTCGCTCCGACGACCGCGCCGACCGAACTGAGTCCGCTGGTACCGATAAAATCGCTGCCCCATCCGTTGACACGCGCCGCAACCGACTCCCATATCGGGCGATCGGGTGCGTTGCGATCCTGGAATTCTCCCGACGACGGATTCGACGTCCTGACCAGGACAAATACACCGCGGCCGTTTTTCACCTTCGCGATAAACGGCATCAGCGCGTCGCTGCCCTGGTACGGGTTGACGGTCACGGCGTCAGTACTGAAATCGCCATCGCCAAGAAAAGCTTCCGCATATGCGGCCGACGTGGTGCCGATATCGCCGCGCTTCGCATCCGCGATCGTAAGCAACCCAAGTTTCCGGGCCAGCTTTACGACCTCGCAAAATGCGCGCATCCCCTCGAGCCCGCGCGCTTCGTAGAACGCAAGCTGCGGTTTGACGGCAATGGCAGAGCGCGCGCACGACTCGACAATTTCGCAACAGAAATGCGTCAGCGTGTAGCCGGGCGGGATTCCGGGCGCTCCAGGCGCATCTAGCTGGGGATCGATACCGAGCACCACGACGCTGTCTTTGAGACGCGACGCTTGTGCAAGGCGATCGGCAAAGTTCATCGCGGGCATTATTGCATACCCGGGCTGGCGGGTCACATCGGGCGTTGCCTTTTTGCGTCCGGCGCGGGCATCCTTTGCAACTGCGGGAGCAAGACGGCATGAACAACCTGACGATAGTTACCAAGCTCCGTTTTATGGCGGCGATTGCGCCGGCAATTTTGTTGATTCTAGCCGCGGTTATCGCGGGCGCCTTTCACTACTTCGGCACGATGCCGCGGGAAATTTACGAGAATCAATACGCGGCGGCGCGCGCGGCCGAGGGGATGGAAAACGCACTCTACAAAATGGATTGGGGACGCACGCAGCCCGACGCGTCGCAAATCGTGATGGATCAGCAGCGCGGATTCATCTCTGAAATCGAGATCGCGCGGCAGCATATCTCCAGCCGCGAGCAGGCCGAGCGGATCGAGAAAATCGCCAACGACGCGCGCCCGCTATTCGACGCGCTGCGAACCGCATCGCCCAGCGACGACAGCCTCGAGCCGCGGCTGCGCGACCTGGAAAGCACAGTCGCGGACCTGATGAGTCTCGACGACGCGGCACTGATAGCGGCAGCAGCGCAGGCGGAGTCGCAAGGGCGGATCATGATCGCGATTACGATTGTGGGACTGATCGTAGTCCCCTGGATTTGTTTCGTGGTGATCGCGCGCTTATCAGGCAATCTCTACAAGGAACTCAAAGAGATGCGCCGCCACGTCGATGCGCTGGCCGAGCGCGAAACAGCTTCATCCGAAGACGCGCGGACGCTCGATGAGGCGCTATCAAAGTTAGGTTTCCCAAAACCGAACCCTATGCTGGCGGAGTAAGCTCCACCCGCCCAACCTCGATGAGAACTGTGAGGAGGATTCAAAATGCGCGGTCCATTTTTAGGTGGTTGCGCCTGTGGCGCCATTCGTTACAGCGCTGAAGGCGAACCACTCTTCTCAATGAATTGTCACTGTCGGGATTGTCAGCGTGAAACCGGGAGCGCTTTTTCGGCGGTCCTCGGTGTTACCAGTGCAGCCTTCAAGGTAACTCAAGGGAGCCCCAAGTATTTTGAAGTTACGGCCGACAGTGGGCGCACGACCAAGCGAGCCTTTTGCGCCGAATGCGGATCACCGCTCTTCGGCTCCGGCGCTGACTTCGTCTCGATCCGAGCTGGCAGCCTGGACGATCCGAGCACCTTTCGTCCCAACCAGGACATATACACCGCGAGTGCTCAACCATGGGACTACATGAACCCAGCCTTGCCCAAATCCCCGAAGCTGCCAGGTTAGCGAACCGTACGAACTTTATCGCCTCTTGCGATTTGCGAGCTTCTTGGCTGGCGGTTTTTTCTCGCCGTCGGGCAGCGCGATATTCAGGCTGCGCCACAGGTACCAGGCCGCGGCGGTTCGGTATGGACGCCATCGTTCGGCGTGCTTCAGCAGGCGCTTGCGATTGGGCCGTTGGCGCATCCGGTAGTGGCGCTTGATTGCGTTCTGGACGCCGAGGTCGTCGGCCGGCATCACGTCGGGACGGCCAAGGTTGAACATCAGGAACATCTCGGCGGTCCATCTGCCGATTCCCTTGACCATGATGAGATGCTCGATGATCTCCTCGTCGGTCATCGTCGGGAACTTGTGGAAGTCGAGCTTGCGTTCTCGAATGTGGGCGGCGAGGTCTTTTATATAGAGCGCCTTTTTTTCGGAGAGTCCTACCGCTCGCAGCTCCGCGTCGGTTTTGGCCAGCACTTGTTCAGGCGACGGAAATTCCACGCCGGGAAACAAACCGACGAAGCGGCCGTAGATTGCACTGGCGGCCGCCCCGGCGAGCTGCTGGAAAATGATCGCCCGGGCCAGCGCCTGGAAGCGCTCGCGCCGCGGCTGGATGCCGACCGGACCGACCTCTGCGATAATTCGCGCGAGGATCGGGTCGGCCTTGCTTAGATGTATCCGCGCTTTGCGCGCGTAATCGACTTTGTCGGGTGGCATCGCACTCAAGATTGCAGTTCGCCGAATCTTGCACGCCTGCTAAAGTCATTCAATCGGTACGATGAGCGAAGACACCAGACTCGCGATGTGCCCCGAGAATCTCCACCAAGGGATGCGCCTTGGGCCGATTAACTATGTCGTCACATCGGAGCGAGCGCGCGCATTTTCGGATGCGGTCAAGGCGACGAATCCGGACTTCATTCCCACCGCGAAAAATCCCGAGGCGATCGTGTCGCCCACGATGCGCTTGCAGGACTACGCCCTGCTGATTGCCACTCATCTGAAGGGCGGCAAAGGCGGAGTCCATGCCAAGCACTGGTGCGAGTTTCACGAGCCGATGCGCGTAGGCCAGGCAGTCAAGACCGAAGGCACGATCACCGGGACCTATCGCAAGCGCGGAAAGTTCTATTTCACGCTGGAATACGAATCGCGCGACGCGGCGACGAATCAACTGCTGGTGCGGCAGGCGATCACCTCGGTGCTGCTGAACGACAAGGGGGAGATGCGATGAGCGCGACGCCCAGTGAGACTCGAATCGGCGCGGAGCTGGTGTCGGCGCCGTACCTTCTCGATGCGGCCGCGGCGAAGGCCTATCAGGAAGGAATCGAGGGGCCGGCGCGGCGGCGTCCGAGCGGCAACATCCACGACGACAAGGACGCAGCGCGCAAAGCAGGATTCGTCGCGCCGATCGCCGGCGGTGAGCAGACAATCGCGATTATCGCGCAATTCCTCGCGGATAACTTCGGCATGCGCTTCGTTCGTGGCGGACGTATCGAAGTATCGCTCACCAAGCCGGTGCTCTATGGCGACAGGTTGACCTCTCACGCGAAAATCGTTTCCGTCGATCCGGATGCGAATCGCGCCGAATTGCAGATTCACGTCGAGAATCAGCGCGGCGAACAGGTGCTGATGGGCACAGCTGCGATCAAGCTGAGCGACGCATGAGCGCCGGGCCGATTTCCCATTCGGGCGACACACAGCGCGACGAGGTCCCGGCGGCGCGCGCAATACCGCTCTGGCGCAAGGCGATTCCGTACCTGGGGACCGTCGCGATCTTTGCGCTTATCTTCTGGCGCATCCCGATTCGAAAAGTCGAGCAGGCTCTGTCACAGGTGCCGGTGCTTGAGTTCCTGGCAGTGTTCATGCCGTATTCGATGTTCTACTGCGCGATCGATTCTGCGTGTCTCACCTGGGTGGTGCGCCGCTTCAATGCGCGGATGCGGTACCGCGACATCTTACCGATACGCGCGAGCATGTACGTGCTCGCGCTCATCAACACCAGCCTCGCGCAGGGGGGAGTCGCGTACTATCTGCATCGCAAAGCCGGAGTCAGCTTCCTGAGCGCGCTCAGCTCGGTGCTATTCATCGCGCTGCTCGAGATCTACCAACTCTTTCTGTTCTCGACGCTCGGAGTGATCTTTTACACGCCGGTGGGCGACGCGCAGACAAGGATAGTTGCGATACTTCGCGTCGTGTACATCGCGGCATGGCTGCTGCTCGCGGGAATCATGATTTTTTTCGCGATTGCGCGGCGCAGTGCGCGGATTCGCAACTGGGTTGAGACGGGAAGAGCAGGCGCGGTGCTCGCGACTTTCATGCAGGCGCGGCCGCTCGACTACCTGGTGGTGCTCGCGATCAAAGCGCCGACGTTTCTCGCGTCGGTCGTCGCGCAATACTACGCGCTCGCACTGTACGGAATCGCGATCCCGTTCGTGAAGCTGATGCTTTTCCTGCCGCTGGTGTTCCTGGCGGCCGCGCTGCCGATTGCGGTGGCGCATCTAGGGACCAGTCAGGCGGCGTGGCTGCTGTTCTTCTCGAGCAACGCATCGCCAGTGAAGATCGTCGCCTACAGCCTGGCAGCGCAACTAACGTTTATGTTGTGCAACGCGCTGATCGGATTGGTGTTTCTCCCGCGCGCGAGCCGCGAACTAACGGAGGTTCGTTCGCAGGATGCCAGCACTCCCGCTACTGCGTAAAATTCCTCACGCACCGAGGACGGGAAAGCCCTCGCGCCGCGCCGCGTCCGCGAGTCTGGGATCGAGCGTGACGAGTTCCAGAGATTGTAGATCGCCATCTGCCGCCACCAGCGCGGCACCCAGCTGGAGTGCGTCTGCCGTGCGAAGTGGATGGTCCATTACGATGCGCTCAGCGTGGAGGCGGGCGGCCACGGCATCCGAGATCTGAGTCCATGTTGAGGCGGCTTGGTGCAATTCCCGAATCGCGCGGCTCCACAGAGCGGCTAGTTCCGGCCGTTCGCGTTTCTTTCTCGCGATGGCGGCGATTACTTCAACGCGCGTCATCATCCAGATCGTGACGCCAGCATCGGCTGCTTGCCAGCTGTGAACCTGTGCGGTTGAAGATTCCTCGAGGAATGTCGGAACCAATGCGGAGGAGTCCCAGAATCTCACCGGCCGTTTTCTCGCTCTTCTAACAACGCCTGCAAGACGCCGGCTCCTCCCGGAATTTTGATCGGCTTGTGAGTCTTGAGCCAAGCGGCAAAATCGCCGGTGCCCCGCGTAATCGCGCCCTTGCGCTCGAGTCGAGCGAGGCGTTCCTCATCGAGATCCTTTTTGCTCACGGCCTTGCTCCGCTTGAGAGGCACGATCTCGGCGATCGGCGTGTCGCGGTCATAAACCAGCACCGAACCACCGGCGCGGACGTGATCGAGATAGCGTGAGAGGCAGTTACGTAGTTCAGCGATTTTGGCTTTTTTCATGGACTCTCAATCATAGCCAAGTTGGCGCTGATCGGCTATGGCGCTACTCCGGGTGCGGGGATAGCCAGACATGCTCGAAGCGGGTTGGGCGCATTGGGTTGATCGCGTAGTCGTGCACCCATGGTTGGCGGATTATGAACGTCACCGGGTAATACAGAAAAACCCACGGCGCGTCGGCGACGACGATTTTCTCAGCCTGATCGTAGAGCGCGTAGCGCTTTTTCATGTCGGCTATGGGCTCGGCTTCGCGAAGTAACTGTTCGACTTCGGGGTTGGAGTAAAAGCTGTCGTTGTTGGAACCCCATTGAGCTCGCGAAAGTAACGCGCCGAGAAAATTCTCGGGATCGGGAAAGTCGGCTTCCCATCCCTGCATGAACGCCTGCACCGTATGCGGCTGGCGAATCGCTTCGAGGAAGGGTCCCCATGCCACCGGCTTCAGCCTGGCGTGGATACCAAGCGGCGCTAGATCCTGCTGTATCGATTGCGCGAGCATCAGAAGGGTCTGATCGGCGCGCATCCAGATTTCAAAGTCGAAGCCGTGCGCGAGATGCGCTTCCTCGAGCAGTGCGCGCGCCTTCGCCGGGTCGTAGTCGTAGCCCGCGAGATCAGGATCGTAACCGGGAAGGTTCGGCGGCATGACGCCGCGCGCGACGACGCCGCGTCCATTCAATATTGCGATCAGTTTGTGGCGGTCGATTGCATAACTGAGCGCGCGGCGCACGCGAACGTCGGTAAACGGCCACATCTGGCAGTTCATGCCGAGGTAGCGGGTTGTGACCGTGGTTTTCGCCAGGGTGAGATCTCGCAGCGCTGGAGTCTTCATGACATACGGAAATTCGGCCGGCGGAATGTCGACGACAGCGTCGATTTGACCGGCGTCGAAGCGCAGCCATTGCAGCTCCGGATTTACCCCGACCGACTCGACGATCGCGTCGAGATGCGGCAGCGGCTTGGCGAAGTAGTAAGGATTCTTCACGAGCACCAGGCGCTGCCCGCTAGTCCACTCGCGCAGCATGAACGCGCCGCTGCCGACGACGTGTCGCGAGAAATCGTCACCCCATTTCTCCGCGATGTCGCGCGGGAGGGCCGACGCGAACGGCATCGCGAGCTTGTGCGCGAAGATCGGGTCGGGTGCGCTCAGATGGAAAATGATCGTCGAGTTGTCGGGCGTCTCGATTCCGCTCACGCGCGCGGCGCGATGCGCGGCGAAATCGGCCGCGCCTGTGATACTGCGGTAATATTCCATGCCCCTGGAGCGGGTGGCGGGATTCAGCACGCGCTCGATTCCAAAGCGGAAGTCGTTACTGGTTACGGTTCGTCCGTCGGAGAAACGAGCGTCGGCGCGAAGATGAAATGTGAAAGTCGTCGCGTCGGGCGAGCTTTCCCAGGCGGTCGCGATATCGGGTTCAAGCTCGATGTTGCCGTCGCCGTACCGCACGAGCGTGTCGAAAATTGCCTGCTCAAAAGTCCATGACACGGTGTCGTATCCGGCGGCCGGGTCGAGCGTCGGGACATCGTCGGCGTCCGCGAGCCGAAGAACCATCGCATGCGGCGGCAAATTGAGCGGAGGTGCTCCGCCGCCGCACCCGGTCACCAGTGCGATCGCAATGACTGCAGGTATGAGTACTCGACGCATCATTGCGATCGCCGGCGCAAAAATCCGTAGCCGAGAAGGTTGAAGCTGAGTACGGCGTAAAAGATCGCGAGACCTGGAAACGTCGCGAGCCACGGTGCGGTGCGGAAGTAGATCGTTGCCTCTTCGATCATACGGCCCCAACTTGGCGTTGGGGGTGGGACACCCAGTCCGAGGAAGCTCAGCGCCGCGTCGAGCAGGAGCGTGTCGGAGGTTCGCAGTGCAGCCATCACAATGATTATCGGTAAGACGTTGGGCAGAATATGCAGGGCGATCAATCGGCGCGACGGCGCGCCCAGAGCTTCCGCGCCGACGACGAAATCGCGGCGCGTCATTGTCAGAGTTTCCGCCCGCACCACGCGCGCGATCGACGTCCACGAAACGAGACCGATGACGATGAAGATCGTGCGCAGACTCGGTCCCAGCACCGCGACCAGCGCCATCGCGAGCAACAGCGGCGGCAACGACAGCATCAGATCGGTGAAGCGCATCAGCAGAAAGTCGACGGCGCCGCCGAAGAATCCAGAGCACAAGCCGATTGCGATGCCGATGGTCATCGTAACCGCCATCGCGGCGACGCCGACGGTTAGTGAAATTCGCGCGCCGAAGATTATGCGCGAGAGCACATCGCGGCCCAGTTCGTCGGTGCCCATGGGAAATTTGAGTGAGGGCGAGCCCGGATCGCCGAAGGTCGGCGCGACGACGATCGTGGGATCGTGCGGCGCCAGCATCGGGGCAAAGACCGCGACGATCACGAGCACGATGACCATGGCAGCGCCAACGGTTTCCAACGTGATGTAGCGGCGGAGACTCATCCGATCTCCACCAGCCGAATGCGCGGATCGAGCCATGCGTAGAGCAGATCGACGAGCAGGTTGACGACGACGATCAGGAACGCAGAGAAAAGCACAGTGCCCATGATTACCGGGATGTCGAGATTGAAGATCGCCTCGGCGGCCAGCCGTCCGATTCCCGGCCAATTGAAGACCGTCTCGGTCAGAACGACGCCGGAGAGCAGGCCGGCCAAATCGAGTCCCGCGAGAGTAACCAGCGGCAGCAACGCATTCGCCATCGCGTGCTTGAGCATCACGCGGACGCGCGAGAGACCTTTGCCGCGCGCGGTGCGGACGTAGTCCTGATCGAACGCGTCGCACAGGCTGGTGTGAAGAACGCGCGAATAGTAGCCGGCCGAGCCGAGGGCGAGCGTCAGGGTCGGCAGGATCAAGCTGGTGGCGCCACTGTAACCGCCCAGCGGAAATGAGCGAATGGTGGCGGCGACGGCAATCAGCAGCATCGTGCCCAGCCAGAACACCGGGATCGACACGAGCGCGAGAGATATAACCAGCAACAAATTGTCGGCGGCGCGTCCGCGGTACGCGGCCGCCAGCGCGCCCATCGCAATTCCTAGAATCAACGACACCGCCATCGCTGCGCCGGCCAGCACGGCGGTCGCGGGAAAGCGATCGGCAATCAGCCGCGTCACGTTCTCACGCCGGATATATGAGCGGCCGAGATCGCCGTGAATCGCGTGATCGAGGTAGCGCGCGTACTGGACGTAGACCGGCTGGTCGAGACCCAGCTCATTTCGGATCGTGGCGAGAGTCTGCGGATCGGCTTTCGCTCCAGCCATCGCGATCGCGGGATCAGCGGGAACGACGAACGCGATAGCAAACGTAATGATTGAGGTTCCGATGAGGACGGCGCCGCCGAAGACGATTCGCCGTATGAGGTAGGCGAGCATCGTTCAGCCCGAGACGATCGCGCGTGCGACAAGTTCGCGGCGGAGCTGGAGCTCAGCGCGCTCGCGATGCCGTCTAGCGTTGGGGGTGTCTTCAGTAGAATCGAGTGAGGCGCGAGTTTCGGGCGCGAGTGTCGCGATCGCCTTCGACATCTCGGCGAACAGCCGCTCGTCATCGGCACTCCGCGATGGGACTGATTTGAGAGCGCGATAGTGCGCGAGAAATGCGGCCAGCGATGAGTACGCGGGAGTTCTCACGCGAACAAGGTTAGCCTGCGGTTGCGCCGAGTGGCGAGATCGCGAGTCCGATCAGATAGCCGGCCGCCGCCGCGCTCATCGCGATCAAAAGAAAGCGAATCCCCGACCGCCAACGCGCACGCTGATGCGCCAGCCATCCTTCGAAATATCCAACGCCGAACAAGGTGAGCGCGGTTGCGGTGAGCGCGCCGCCAAGGTCGTAGCGGGGAATTGTTATCAGCATGTACGGCAGCAGAGGCACCACCGCGCCGACGAGGAACGCAACTCCCATCACGAGTCCGTCCAGCGCAGGCCTACCGAGCATTGGGGCGTTGAGTCCGAACATCTTCGCCTCTGCGGTCGATGTGAGAGCCCGTGGTGCGGTGCTCAGTAGCCGCACGACGCGAAAGGCTGCGTCGCGACTGAGACCTTCTTTGCATAGCTCGTCGAGCAACCCTTCCTGGACGGTGTATGGCTTATCGGCCGCTTCGGCGCGCACCAGCTCGAGTTCGGCGCGCATCACCTCGATTTCAGCGCGTGCGCCCAGATAGGCTCCTGCAGCCATCGAGAGGGCACCAGCCGCGGTTGAAGCGAGGGCAGCGAGGGCGACCTGCGAATGCTGGGATACGGCGCCGCTGAGTCCGCACAGGACGCCCGCGGTCGTCAGCACGCCGTCCTGCACGCCGAATACGATTTCGCGGATGCTCGAGAGCCGCTCGAAGAGCTGCTTTTTTTCGGCGGGATCGACTGTGGCCAAGCTCGCCCTAGATGTCGTGGTCAGTCGGGCCAAACTCGACGCCCGGCGTCCAATCGGCAGGGCAGAGTTGGCCAGTTCGAAGTGCGCGAACGATTCGAAGCGTCTCACTGACGCTGCGCCCGACGTTCAGCGGGCACGACGAAGAAAAAACAACTTTGCGCTTGCGGTCGAGGATGAACGTCGCACGCAGCGCGACCTTTTCATGTTCGTCGAAGACGCCGTATGCGCGCGCGAGGTCGCCATCCGGATCGGCGAGCAGCGGGTAGCCGATCCCGCCGAGCTCGCGCGCCCATTTCAGATGGCTGTCCACGTCGTCGATACTGACGCCCACGACCGTCGTCTCCTCGGCGGCGAATTCTTTCAGCGCCTTGTTGAAACCGGTGACTTCGGTCGGACAGATGAACGAAAAGTCGCGCGGATAGAAAAAGATCAAAACCAGCTCGGAAGAAATTTTCGCGAGGCTCAGCCGCGCGAGACGCCCGTCGAAGGCGCAGGCAAGATCGAACGGAGGAGCAGGATCGCCGGGTTTCAGCATCGCGGCCTCATTTGCGCGCTTGGTCGGTAGCGCAAAAGCAAAACCTACTCAATCTCGAAGGTGAGAGAAACCGTCGCCGGCACCGTGACCTCGCCCGGTTCGATCGGCGTGGCCTCGGCCGACATCGCCATCGCCCTGCCCATGCGAATCGGAATCGGCCGCGCTTCCGAGACTGTCGTCGCCTTGACGACTTTACCGAGTTTCACATTCAGCGCAGTTGCGAGCGCGTCGGCCTGCGCCCGAGCGTCGCGAGTTGCGATCGCGATCGCCTCGGCACGCGCCTTGGTGTTGTTCTTGACGGTGAAGCTGAGCGAATTGATCCGGTTAGCGCCGGCCGCAATCGCGGAGTCGATGAGCGGTCCCACGAGGTCCAACGCGCCGGTATTCACCGTCACGGTGTTCTGCGCGTTGTAGCCGATGATCGTGGGTTTCTGGCTCGGGCGCTGATCGTACTCGGGATTCAGCGAATAGCCACCGGTGGTAATCTTGCCCTTGTCGCCGAGCTTGGATTTGAGCGCGTCGATAACTTTCGTTGCCAATGCGGCGTTGCGGTTTGCGGCTTCCTCGGCGGTCTTCCCTTGAGTATCGATCGCGAGATCCAAATCAGCGGTGTCAGGAGAGGTGCGCGTCTCGCCGGTGCCGTCAACTTCAATCGTGCGCACCGCCGGAGTATTCGCACCGTTTTGCGCCCACGCCGCTGACGCGAACATTGGCAGGGCTATCGCAAGACTCGTGGCGGCGGCTTGGAGTCTCAGGTTCATCGATTTCACCTCGGGCACGCTCCGGACTAAGTTGATTCCAGCCGATTTTATCCGGAGACTGTACCAATTGACGATAGTCACAATCGTCACGCAAGAGGAATGGCGGAAAAACCAACAAAGCAAAACGACAAGAAGGTAACCCCACGCAGCGAGGACTTCGCCGCGTGGTACAACGACATCTGCCTGCGCGCCGAGCTGGCGGACTACTCGCCGGTGCGCGGATGCATCGTGTTTCGTCCCGACGGTTTTGCGATCTGGGAGGCTCTTCGCGACGAACTCGACCAGCGCATCAAGAAGACCGGCGCGCGCAACGCGTACTTCCCGCTGTTCATCCCGCAGAGCTTCCTGCAGAAGGAGGCGGAACACGTCGAGGGGTTCGCGCCCGAGCTCGCGGTCGTTACGCATGGAGGCGGCAAGGAGCTCGAAGAGCCGCTGATCGTGCGGCCGACGTCCGAGACGATCATCCACCACATGTTCGCGCAGTGGATCAGATCGCATCGCGATCTGCCGATGATGCTCAATCAATGGTGCAACGTCGTGCGATGGGAAATGCGCACGCGTTTGTTTCTGCGCACGACAGAATTTCTCTGGCAGGAAGGGCACACGGCGCATGCGACAGCCGAGGAAGCTCAAGCCGAGACGCTCGGGATGCTCGAAGTGTACCGCCAGTTCGTCGAGGAGTTCCTGGCGATTCCGCTGATAGTCGGACGCAAGAGCGCGGCCGAGCGTTTCCCGGGCGCAGTCGAGACCTACGCAATCGAGGGTCTGATGGGTGACGGGCGTGCGCTGCAATGCGGCACCTCGCATTTTCTCGGACAGAACTTCGCGAAGCCGTTCGAGATCCGCTACCTCGACGATCAGAATCAGATGCAGTTCGTGTGGCAGACGAGTTGGGGCGTATCGACGCGGTTGCTCGGCGCGATCGTGATGGCGCACGGCGACGACCAGGGACTGCGGCTGCCGCCGACGGTCGCATCGACGCAGGCGGTCATCGTGCCGATATTTCGCAAACCCGAGGAGGGCGCGACCGTGCTCGCAGCGGCGCGCTCGGCGCAGGAATCGATGACAAAAGCGGGAATCCGCGCCCGCATCGACGAGCGCGAAGGGATGACGCCCGGCTTCAAGTTCAACGATTGGGAGATGCGGGGCGTACCGGTGAGAATCGAGATCGGACCGCGCGACGTCGCCTCAGGCGAGGCAGTGCTCGCGCGTCGCGACAAATCGGGGCCGGAATCAAAGAGCAAGGCTTCGCTCGCAGCGATCGCCGACACTGTCACCGCGCTGCTCGGCGAGATCCAGAAAAATCTCTACGCGCAGGCGAAGGCCGCGATGATCGCGAATACGAGAAATTTCGACGACTACGCGACGTTTCGCAAACACATGGAAGGCGAGGGCGGCGGCGGATTCGCCTACATCTATTGGTGCGGGAATCCGGTGTGCGAGACGCGGATTCGCGAGGAAACCAAGGCGACCTGTCGCGCGATTCCACTCACGAATGACGGCGTCGCGGGGAAGTGCCTGGTATGCGGCGAACCGGCAGCCGAGCGCGCCTACTTCGCGAAGTCGTATTGAGTAAACAAACCTCGGTCAGAATTTGTAGCTGATCTTCATCGCAGTGCGGACTTCGGCCATCGTCTCCTGCGCGACGGCGCGTCCCCTCCGCGTACCCTCGACGATGATCTCGCGCACCTGCTCGGGCTTCGACGCGAACTGCGTACGACGCTCGCGAATCGGTTCCAGGAAAACGTTCAGCGCCTTGAACAACTTCTCCTTGACCTCGACGTCGCCGACCGTGCCCTTGCGATAGCGCTCCTTCAGGTCTTCGACTTCGGCCTTATCCGGATTGAACACGTCGTGATACGTGAAAACGGGATTGCCTTCGACGTGGCCCGGATCGGTCGGATGCAGCCGCGTCGGATCGGTGTACATCGACATCACGCGTTTGCGCACGACGTCGGGCGGGTCACCGAGGTAGATGCAATTGCCGAGCGACTTCGACATTTTCGCGCCGCCATCCGTCCCCGGCAGGCGCGCCACTTCGCCAACAAGCGCCTTCGGTTCGATCAGTACTTTGTCGTACATGCGATTGAAGCGCCGCACGATCTCGCGCGCCTGCTCGATCATTGGGAGCTGATCCTCGCCGACCGGAACGAGATGCGCCTTGAAGATCGTGATGTCCGAAGCCTGCGAAATTGGATACGTGTAAAATCCGACCGGCAGGCCCTTGCTGAAATTCTTTTGCTTGATCTCGTCCTTGAGAGTCGGATTACGCTCGAGCGTGGCGGTCGTGACCAGGTTCATGAAATAGATAGTCAGTTCGGTCAGCTCTGGCACCATCGACTGCACGACGAACTTCACCTTGTCCGGATCGAGGCCAACCGCAAGATAATCGAGCGCCACCTCGAAGATATTCGCTTCGAGTTTCTCGGGATGCTCGAAATTGTCGGTCAGTGCCTGTATATCGGCGATTAGTAAGTAGGTATCATATTCTTCCTGCAACCTTACTCTATTTTGCAGCGAACCTACATAATGACCGAGATGCAGTGGTCCGGTTGGACGGTCTCCAGTGAGTATTCGCTTAATCATTGGCCAATAGTCAGTTGGTGAAGAGACTGCGTAATGTCGCGAGGTTCTCGACGTCTTCTTTCAGGTCCGGTCCCTTGGGTGTTTCCAGGCACATCGGCAGGCCGAAAAACCGCCGATCGTTGAGCAGGCGGCGAAACGCGTCGAGTCCGATGAATCCCTTCCCGATATGCTGATGGCGATCGACGCGCGAATGAAAATCCTTGATCGAGTCGTTCAGATGAAACGCTACAAGGTTTTTGATTCCGACACGTTTGTCGAGTTCGCTGAACGTGTTTTCATATCCTTCGGGAGTGCGTATATCGTAGCCCGCAGCGAATGCATGCTCGGTGTCAAAGCAGAGCCGCAGGCGCTGGTGTTCGGTGACGGCGTCAAAAATTTGCGCCATCTGCTCGAAGGTATGGCCGAGAGTACTGCCCTGGCCGGCCGTGATTTCGAGCGCTATCTTCACGTGGAAGCCCTTGCAGGCGGCGTGCGCTTCGTCGATCGACTTTGCAATCGTCTTGATTCCGTTCTCGATGCCCGATCCGACATGAGCACCCGGATGCGCGACGAGGAAGGGCACCCCGAGCGCCTCGCATCGATGCAGCTCGTCGATAAATTCCTTGACCGACTTTTTGCGCATCGCCTCATCGGGCGCACCGAGATTCACCAGGTAGGAATCGTGAGCAATGACAGTCTTTATACCGGTTTCGATTTGATTGTGTTTGAACCGCTCGATTTCCTCTTTAGTGTACTGCTTCGACGCCCACTGTCGCGACGATTTGGTAAAAATCTGGATGCATTCGCAGCCGACCTGCTTCCCCCGGATCAACGACTCGCCGACTTCTCCGGCGATCGACATATGCGCGCCGAGGAGTGGACGACTTGGTTTGCCGGTCTTTGCCATCGTGACATGCGGCCTTAACGCGTCGGGGATTTACCGACGCGAGCGCATCGCGATTTTATATGATTAAACGCCCAAAGCGAGCGGCGGGAATCTCTGGCGAACAACGAACACTCTTGCCTGCGACGCCCTTCGATGGATACTTCATTAGACGTGCGAACTGCGATCATGATTGTGCTTGCGATTGCCGCCGCGGGATGTGCTCACGTTGTCTCGCTGCCGCCCCAGGTGACGGTGGCGGAGGTGGAGCCGTCGGGCCGCGCCGCCAAGCCGCCCGATTGCAATATGCCTGTGTTGCGGCACGAGCCGCTGACAGCTTATCGCAAGGTCGCAATCGTCGAAGGACTGGGGAACGTTTTTGCGAGCGAGGCCGACGTGCTGCCCGCCGTGCAGCGCAAGGCCTGTGAAACTGGCGCTGATGCGCTGGTCGTGCTCACGAGCAGGTCGCAGACCAGCGAATCCACCACCGGCTATTACATCAACTCGGTCGCGATTGTGTATGGGAAGGAGAATCCGACCGCGGCCGGCACCGCGTATAAAATCACCAAGTAAGGGGCGCGAGTGGATACTCCCGGCTTTCGCATCGCCGCTGATTTCATAGCATGATGGACACCTGATTGCGGTGGCAAAGCGGTCTATAAAGACGATTGGCCTGGTCGTAAAGCGCGACCGGCCTGAAGCTATCGCGATCGCGAAAACCCTCACTCGCTTTCTCCGCTCAAAGCACAAGACTCCGCTTGCCGAGTCTGAGACTGCGAAAAAAATTGGCGCGGAGCCGGTCGAACGGCATCATCTCGCAGAACGCGCCGACTTGATTGTCGTGCTCGGTGGCGACGGTACGCTGCTTGGCGTCGCGCGATTGGTCGCGTCGCAAGGGATTCCGATCCTGGGCGTAAATCTTGGCGGGCTCGGCTTCCTGACCGAAGTGACGATCGCCGAGTCGCAGGCCGCCCTTGCACGCGTGATCGCCGGCGACTACGAGGTCGATCGACGCATCATGCTCGAGGCGATCGTCGAACGCGCGTCTGAGGAGATCCCACAAACGTTCCAGGCGTTCAACGACGTGGTAGTCGGCAAAGGTCCGCTCGGCAGGATGCTCGAGCTCGACGTAATCGCCAACCACCAGGCGTTCTGCTCGTATCGCGCCGACGGATTAATCATCGCAACCCCAACCGGCTCAACCGCATACGCGCTCTCCGCGGGCGGGCCAATCGTGTATCCCACGCTCAACGCAATCGTGCTCGCGCCGATCTGTCCGCACACGCTCAGCAACCGTCCGGTGGTTCTGCCGGATTCGTACGAGATCGAGATTCAGGTGAAGGCACCGGATCACGACACGACATTCACCGTTGACGGCCAGGAGTCGGCGCAGCTGGGGCCCGCCGATACAATTAAGATTCATCGCGGACGCCATTTCGTTTCGCTGATCCGCTCCGCACATCCATATTTCGAAATCTGGCGCGACAAGCTCCACTGGGGATAGGCGCGCGCGTCCCAGATGCTGCTCGAATTGAACATCCGCAATTTTGCGATAATCGAGGAAGCTCATCTCGAGTTCGGCGCCGGCCTGAACGTGCTCTCCGGCGAAACAGGCGCCGGCAAAACGATCATCCTGAGCGCGCTCGGATTGCTGCTCGGCTCGCGCGCATCACCTGACATGATTCGCGCCGGCGAAAAGGAAGCAGTCGTCGAGGGATTGTTCGAGCTCGAGGGAGAGGCCGCGATGCCTGAGCTGCCCGCGAACAAAGGCGACGGCGGCCGCCGCGAGCTTATAGTGCGCAGGGTGATCGCCGAAGGCGGTGGCCGCTCGCGCGTGACGATTGACGGCGAACTCGGCACCGTGCAAAGCCTCGGCAAAATCGGCGCGTCGTTGGTGCAGGTTTACGGACAGCACGAGCAACATTCGTTGTTGCGGGCGGAGAGTCATCGCGAGATTCTCGATCGTTACGCAAACCTTGATGATGAACTCGCGTCCTATCGCGAACGCTATGCGCGCACGGAAGAAATCCAGGCCCGTCTTCAGGAACTGAATCGCCGCGAACGTGAACGTGCGGATTTGCTCGAACTCGCACGGTTCCGTGCGACCGAGCTCGAGCGCGCCGGCCTGGTCGCGGGCGAGGATGAAGCGCTATCGCGCGAGCGGACCGTGCTCTCCAACGCGAGCAAGCTCGCCGCCGCCGCGCTCGAGGCTGAACAGGCGCTTTACGGCGCCGACGGTGCAGCGACAGATACAGTAGCGCGAGCCGAGGCGCGATTGATCGACGCGGCTGCGCTCGATCCGAAACTCGGCGACGCACTCGAAATGATCAAGTCGGCGCGCGCGAACCTCGAGGAAGCAGCGCGCACGCTCGGCGCTTACGCGTCAAAAATCGAGGCCGATCCCACGCGTCTCGAGGAAATCGACAACCGCCTGCAGGAACTAACGCGGCTCAAGCGCAAATACGGCGGGTCAATCGACACCGCGATCGAGACGTTGGAGCGATCGCGCGCCGAGATTGGCGAGCTCGAAGGAATCGGCGAGTCGAAAGCTCAAGTCGAAGCCGCGATGACGTCGGCGCTGGACGAACTCACCGAGCACGCAAAGAAACTCTCGGCGATTCGCCGACGCGCCTCGATCGAACTGGGCCGTAAGATGGAAACCGAGCTCAAGTCGCTCGGCATGCGCTCGCCGGGGTTCGAGCCGCGGCTCGGCACTCTCGGCGCCGACGAAGCGGGCTTCGTGCACGCCGGCACTGCGCTCGGTCCGTTCGGTATCGACACCGTCGAGTTTCATCTGTCGCCGAATGTCGGCCAACCTGCGATGCCGTTGCTGAGAATCGCCTCGGGCGGCGAACTTTCGCGCGTGATGCTCGCGCTCAAGCGTCTCGAAGCGCAGCGCCGCGGCGTTGCCACGATGATTTTCGACGAAGTGGACGCCGGAATCGGCGGCGCGGTGGCCCAGGTGGTTGGCCGCAAACTGAAACAGCTCTCGCGGTTTCATCAGATACTGTGCGTCACGCACCTGGCGCAGATCGCGGCGTTCGCGGACCGTCATCTCACGGTCGAAAAAGAAGAGCGGCGCGGTTCGACGCGCAGCCGCGTTGCGGTGCTGGAACCAGGGGATCGCACCGAGGAGATCGCGCGCATGCTCGGCGGCGAAGTATCCGACAAGTTCCGTCGCGCCGCCCGAGAGCTGCTCGATCGCGCCCGTGAATGACGCGCGCTTGACGCCGATTCGTCGCCGGCGCTAAACGGCGATCAGGCTTCCAATAGGTAGCAGGAGGGTCCCGCGATGGACGCGCAGAAAATCCTGTCCGCGGATTCGCATGTGATCGAACCGGCCGATGTCTGGACTTCGCGAATTGACAGGCGCTTTCTCGAGCGCGCGCCGCGCGTCGTCAAGCATGCGTACAATCGCGAAGGCGATTTCTTTGTCGCCGAAGGACAGCGTCCGTTCCCGGTCGCCGGATTCGCGGTCGCCGGCGTCGATCCTAAGGACTTTGCCGAAAAGATGGCGGGCGGTTACCCGGGCGTCCGTCCGAGCGCCTGGGATCCCGAGCTCCGCATCAAAGATCAGGAGCGCGACGGCGTCTCCGGCGAGGTGCTGTATCCAAGCCTCGGGATGCGTCTGTTTCAAATGGAAGACGGCAAACTGCGTGCGGCGTGCTTTCGCGCGTACAACGATTGGCTGGCGGACTATTGCGCGCACAGTCCGTCGCGCCTGGCGGGGGTGGCGATGGTTTCGCTCGATGATTCGCTGGCGGGGGTCGAGGAGCTCCGCCGCGCGGCGAACAAGGGCCTGCGCGGCGCGATGATCTGGGGCGCGGCGCCGGCTGAGCGTCCTTATAGCGACCCGTCATACAATCCGTTCTGGGCTGCGGCGCAGGACCTCGAGACGCCGATCAGCCTTCATATTCTGACTGAGCGGCGCGGCGGCAGCGATTTTCAAAGCGTGATGAAAGGCTACCCGTCATTGCATCACTCGGTCGGGAGATCGCTTACGGAAATAATCTTCGCCGGTGTGCTCGAACGATTTCCCCGACTCAGGTTCGTGTCGGTCGAAAACGACATCGGATGGATACCGCATTTCCTCCAGCGGCTCGACCATTCTTTTGAGAAGTATCGCTACCTGGAGAAGGATACGATCGCGAATCCGCCCAGCTACTATTTCCGGCGGCAGGTCTCGGCGACTTTTCAGGACGACCGGTCGGCGTCGTCACGCGGCACTTTATTGGCGTCAAGAGCCTGATGTGGGGGTCGGACTTCCCGCACTCGGACTCGACCTGGCCAAATTCACTCGAAGTAATCGCGCGCGACTTCGAAGGCGTGCCCGACGACGAGCGTCGCCTGATGACGTCTGACAATGTCGCTGCGCTCTACGGCTTCGCTTGAAATGACGCCGCGGGGGCGCTCGGTTGACACCAAGGACGCTATCGGATTAGCTGAAAAATGTCGCGCTCGGTGGGGCTGTAGCTCAGTTTGGGAGAGCGCCTGAATGGCATTCAGGAGGTCGCGCGTTCGATCCGCGTCAGCTCCACCAATAAAATCAAATACTTAGAAGATTGAGAAGGTGAAGCCTCAACTAAAAGGTGGCAAATAGGTGGCGAGCGGGCACCGGGCTCAGCGAATGAATTGGGTAGGGCTCTAAAACATCCCCAGTATCCCGACTGGGGACGTCTCAGGTGGCGCGGTACTCCAGCTTTCTCTCGCGCTGGATCAACTACGACACGAAGATGGCAGCGCAAATCTGCCAGTTCTGCAGAAGATAGCGGCGCTCGCTGCTTCCCAGAAGGGACGCATTTCATTCCGGAATGCTTTTCTCACATCAGCAAGCTTTCAATCTCGCGAAAACTGACGGGTTAGACTTCGCTCAAATTCCGTTCGAAGATTTTCTGGCTGCGACGTCGCTCAGTCTTGTCGCGGAAATCGCAAGGGCCCTCGGAGTCGAAGATGAGTGCCGACAGCGTGGGCTTGACGGATTACTTGGATTGCCGTCGGTTGCGATAGCGACCTCGCTCCCGCTTTCGCTGATGTATGGGCTTCTTGCCGAAAAGCGTGCGCCCGGCCGCAGTGACGGACGCGATCAGCAGCATGCAGTGATGGCGGCTTCATGCGCCCGACATTTTCGTTACCGACGATAAGGCTGAGGCGACTAACAAGCCGAATCAACTTTCCCGGGTTGCAGGTACTAAGCCCGCACGATTTCTCTGGCAACTCTTTAATCCAGCACCGTTGACGCCCGATGGGGTCCGAGACGTTGCTAGAGTAATGTCGGAATGCGAGTCGGTGGTCGACGAGGAAGTCGACTTGAATTCGTCACGGCAGGAATAAACCTTGCGCGGTAGCGGAATGAATGGAAGTACATGGGATACTTAAATAAAATACGCTAATCAAGGAGTTAGACGGGAATGGAAAACGGAGCCTCAGCCGCTGCGCACGCTCGATGAGATTCGCTCCGACATTCTGGCGCCAGAAAAAGAGACCGAAAGGCTGCTTGACGAGATCCTTGTGGAGAATGCCGAATGAAGGATGCGCAGAAGCCAGATCACCTAAGCCTCAGTACCCTTGTTGGTCGCTTACGTGAGGGTCGTTTCGTTATCCCCGATTTCCAGCGGGAGTTCGAGTGGCTTCCACAGGACATCAACCAGTTAATGCGCTCAATTTTCCTCGATTACTACATCGGGAGCCTTCTGCTCTGGAAAGGGAAGAAGGAAAACTTCGATGCCCTCAGCTGTGAACCCATCTATGGATTCAAGGACGAAGCCAACCCAGAGCACATCGTCCTCGACGGACAGCAAAGGCTAACGGCGATGTATTATGCTTTTGCAGCGCCGGACGTTGTCGCGCCGAACCGGGCCAATCGCTTCTTCTTCTTTATCCGAGCTGACCGCTTCCTCGAGGAGGCCTACGACGACGCCTTCCACTATGATTGGAGGAAGCAAAGCCAGAAGCTACTTCAAGACGAAGTCTCTCAGTACGACTCGCACATGTTTCCGCTTGCTGTGGTTGGCCGGAGCGGCTGGGCCTTGGCGAACTGGGTACAGGGATATGAGCGCTACTGGCTCGAAAAGGAGAAGGAAGCCAAAGAGACCGGCGACCACGCGTCCGCGCAGTTGGCCGCCCGCCATGCGGCGAACGCCGTCTCTTTCGGCGAGCACCTGAGAAGCATCACCGAGCAGTATCAAATTGCATTTATCGAGTTGGACCAAGAGCTGCAGCTCGATAAGGTTTGCGACATCTTCACGCAGATTAACAGTCGGGGAATCCGCCTCGACGTATTCGACCTCCTCAATGCCCTACTGAGACCCAAAGGGGTGAGGCTCAAGGATCTTTGGCACGAAGCAAAGCCGCAGCTCAACTATGTCGATACTGATCGGATGAATGTCTACGTTCTGCAGGTTATGTCCATCCTGCGTCAGACCTATTGCTCTCCAAATTATCTTTACTACCTCATGCCCGGCCAACAGAAATCGGTACGAGAACCCGACGGGTCCCTTCGGAAAGAGGTGCTGGTCCGTGATACCACTGAGTTCGAGGAGTTGTGGCTGAAGGCGGTGGACGCTTTGGAGACAACGCTCAACTTTTTACGCCACCCGCAGGAATACGGGGCAATATCTTCAAACTATCTGCCCTACGTCGCGATCCTGCCAGTGTTTGCGGCGCTTCGTGTCCAAGCCCAAAGCCTGCCTTCGAGCAACCAGCTCGACGCACATCACAAGATCCGACATTGGTACTGGGCGAGCGTGTTTACAAATCGCTATTCTGGCTCGGTAGAGTCCACAAGCGCTCGCGATTTTCTCGAAGTGAAGGCTTGGTTACAGGACGATGCAGCCGAACCCGGTCTGCTCGCCGAGTTTCGCGCTCGCTTCCGGAACCTCGAGCTTCGCGCCGAGACTAGGCGTGCCACCTCGGTCTACAACGGAATCTTCAACCTATTTGTTATTCGTGGTGCCCGCGACTGGATGACCGGCAATCCACCACAATATGGAGATCTGGACGACCACCACATTGTCCCCCGCAGCTGGGGTCAACAGCATCAGCTGGGTGATCTGATAGACAGCATATTGAACAAAACCCCGCTGACCGCAAACACGAATCGCAATATTATTCGTCATCGTTTGCCGAATGAGTATCTACCCGAGCTGATTGCGGCGAGCGGAGAGAAAACCGTCCGGGCTACCTTGGAATCGCATTTCATATCGCACTCGGCTTTCGACATCCTGCTACGGGATCCCTTCACGCCGGGTGATCTAGAAACCTTCCTAGTCGAGCGGCAGCACACGATTCAAAACGCCATCGAGGATCTGTTAATCAAAGAGCGTCTCGATCTCTCCCCGCAGCTGCGTGAGCTCGATGCCTCGCTCGAAGAGGTAGAGCTCGGGCTGAGAGGAGCAATCTCCCAAGCTCTGCACGAGGCAAATGAGAATCTCCCCTCGCACATTGTCGAAAAGGCAGATGAGCGAATTCAGGCTGCTGCGAAGAGAAACCCCGCTTTCGATCTCGAACACTACCAGAAGCTCGCGGGCAAGCTCGAGTACTGCGACTTACGCGAGTTGCAAGACGCGATAGCGAACAAGGCCCTCTGGCCGCTCTTCCAGGCACGCTTTTCGACCAAAGAAATACTCGCAGTTCGTTTCGGTCAGCTTCCGGAACTCCGTAACGGAATCCGTCACAGCAGAGCGGTAGACGAGGTCACCCGCAAGGATGGCGAGGCAGCGATCCTTTGGTTTCAACAGGCGCTTGGAAAATGATTCAAGCAAACGATGCTCGGGTGTAACGTCTTGGCTGGAGCGGAAGTCGCGGTGGGACGGCGAAGCCAAGGCATTTGAGCAACCGTGAAAAACGAAAGGTCGAAAGATGAGCGAGTTGCAAACACCCATAGCGAGGAACTCGGTCCGTCAGCGGAAAACGGACTTCGAGAGCGTGACATGAAAGAGACATCAGACGAATCGTGCAACATTGAATGAGCTCAAAAGCAATCGCCACACCGACCTCGACCACCTGAACAACCTGAAAGCCCTTTCCTGGCTTTCTCCCGCAGAACTCACCTTGCTCGTGAGTGCGCTCACGCTCACCAACTTCAAACGCCGCGCCGTGATCCTGCAGGAAGTTGCGCTCGCCTCCGAAGCGCATATTTTGTTAACCGGCATCGCGCGGATTACTTGCATGAACGCGCGCAGCGAGCGCGTGACAGTCGCCTTGATCGCGCCCGGCCTGATTCCCGAGCTCCCGGCGTTGCCGATGAGCCGGTCCGGTTTCCAATGCGAAGCGTACAACGACTGCAGAGTCGGTACCCTGAGCCTGGATAAGTTCGATAGCATCACTGAGAAGTCCGCCGAGTCGGCCTTCAGACATCTCCACGAAAACGATTTGAAGCAATGGTATCGGCTGTTGCTGCGCAGCAGCACTTTTATGAATCTCGGCCTTCACGAACGAATCGCGATTACGCTGCTCGAGCTGTGTTCCGACTTTGGAATCGAGGAATCGCGCGGTACAATGCTAAGAGTATCTTTCAGCCAGAAGGACATCGGCAACCTGGTCGGAGCCTCGCGGCCGAGAGTGACTGAACATCTGGCGCGGCTCGAGCGCGAAGCTTTCGTGGTTCGCCAGGGACGGCAACTCATTGTGCGGGTCGCCAAGCTCCAGGAGTCGATTGGGACGCATGCCAAATTAGTCAACCTGTCACCCTAGCTAGGGCGTTGTTTTCGCACGGGGATAGACGTGAGTGCTCGCACCCTACCTCGCCGGAGCCACCCGGCGTCAGGCTTTTTCCGCGCGCCTTCCGGCGAGCACCGACCCAGCCTAACCCCCGACGCCGCTCTCACGGCTCCGGCGTAACGCCAGTCATTGTCAGATTGCGGCGCGATTCGGCGATGATGGCACGCGCGAGAAGGTGGCAGGCGGCCCCCCGGGACCTGATGATCCGTAGTCTGATTTCGCTTATGACTTCGGTTGTCGTCGGTCGCTTTCCGTCAATGTTTTCAAGGTTATTTCGCGAAGCGTTTGCGCTCAGTGTGCGTCGGTAGCCGAGCGTTCGTTCATACTTCGATCATACCGGAGCAAGATTTTGGAGCGGCACGAGCGCTATTCGTTCCGCCGATCCAAAATCTCAACTTGCCCAAATGATCTCGACCCCGCCATATCCGCTGGCGTTACGGATCGGCTATGGTCTGTCGAGGAATTGATCAGTTCCGTGAGGGAGAGAACCGAACATGGTAGACCACGACCTCCGACTGCTGTGCGCGACAGCGACGCTTCTAAGTCAGGCGGAAGAATCGCGCGCAATAAAGGCATTGGTTAACGAGCGCATTTTGAATTCTGAGGAAGCCATTGATTTAGTGACCGCTATCGCCGTCCTACGCCGTCTCGCCTTGAAACTTCCAAATTAGGACACTATCCAATTCTGGAAGGCGATAGACGCTCGCGCGGCAATTTGGTAGCAGGGAGATCGCTGGCTGGTTTTGACGCCCCTCCCAGGGTTCCCAGTCGGCTGCGGGCTGGCGTGTCGCTGCGCTGGCCCGTTCCTTTTTGAGACGAGGTGTAGTTGATAGTGCGCCAGCGAGCCCACACTTGGGATTTTGAACCCGCTGGCGCCGGATCGGATATCAACCGATCGGAATCGTACGAAGTTCGCAAACTTGTCGCAAATGGTGGGCGCGGAACCCGCGAAAGTGAAGGTGAGTGCGCCCGCAGGCAAGGGGAGGGATGGGTGTCCCCGACCAGCCCGCGGGCGCTGAGACAAGCATGAACGGTGGGATAGTAGGAAGTTCTCGCGCTCAGCGCAAACGGTCGTTCCGCCGATCAGAAATCTCAAGCCCGCGCTTTCGCTCGCGCTCGATGACGATGTTGCAGTGCCGCGGGCACAGTTCGATCTGCCGAACGTGACGGCCTGCCCCATCAACCTTCTCGGCGATCAGGGGCGCGCGCTCACGGCGCGCTAAGAAGCCGTCGCTCGCCGAAACGCTGCGGGCTTTGAAAGCTGCATGGTTCGAGAGCTGTCGGGGTCCAAGGTCGAAATCACGACGTCGCGCGGACTGTCTATCAGGTGATCGGCGGGTTCGAACAAAACCGTGATGAGCGCGGAGAGTGTGATACTCACTTCACCGGCAGACCAGCCTCGCGCCGTGACTTTCAGTTTCTAGCGAAACAAGGCAACATGATCACAGATTCGCGAGGGGACATACGGCGCTCTGGCGGTTGGCAATTCAGTCAGGCGATTTTTAGGCGGGAAGTCTTGGGAGGCGAAGTGGACGACGCAATCAAGACGTACATCGGCGAGATAGAGAACCAGCTAAGATCTGGTAAAACTACTGAACATACTCATCGGCCAGCGCTGAAGGGATTTATTGAAACTCTGAGACCTGTCTGTGGCGAATTTAAGTTCATGCGGCAATTGGGGTCTGAAATAAGGCGTTGCAGTGTTACCGCCAGCGATATGACTGAAGGTTTGCGATTGGAGGAGGAGCTGCGCCGCTGCGTTGAGCCGGCCTGGCTCCGGCCAACCCGCTGTGACACCGGTGTTGGTTGTAGTAGGTCTTGTAATTCTCGAGCTTCCGCTCAAGATCGCTTTGGTTCCAAAATAGGGTCCGATCGAGATACTCGCGCCGCACTGTCCCGATCAGTCGCTCAACGAAAGCATGAGAACGAGGAGTACAGGGAATGGCTTTGATCTCATCGACTTCGAGTACCCGAAGATTCGCAAGCCAGCGATGAAAGCGAAGCAGTGGATCGTGTTCTGATGAGAGGTACCGCGGCGGTCTCTGCTTCGCGATCGCCCGATTGAACATTCGGCAGACGACCGGGCCGTCGAGATTAGGCGCGGCAACGCCAAAGCCGATGATGCGGCGCGTGAATACGTCCATCACGATCATGACCCGGAAGCTCCTGAGCAGAATCGATTCGCAGCGAAACAGGTCGACGCTCCACAGGCTGTCCGTGGCGTGCCCGATCACGGTGAGCCACGAAGGGCCATCACCACCTGGCAGCGGTCTGTAGTGGTGGATGAGTATGCGACGCACGATATCCTTATTGATCTCGATACCGAACGCGCTCGATATCTGCTCGGCAATCTTTCGGCAGCCGAAGCGGGGGTTGCGTCGTTTCATCTCGACGACCGTGTCGATGAGTTCTCTTGAGGGACCTTTGGGTCCGGGGCGCCGGCGCTTTCTCGGGCTGTAGCACAGGCGATACTTGCGCTTCACCAGGGCGCGGTGGAAGTACAGCAAGGTGGAAGGCTTCAGTATCACAGCCATCTTGCTCAGGCGTTTGGGTGACACCAAAAGCGTGCAGACCCCCAGCGCCAGCCGATCCCATGAAGTCAGGTACGGCGCACGCCGCCGCGCACGCCTCAGGATGAGCAGCTGGTGTTTGACCGCCAGCGACTCCGCCACCACCGCGCTAAGACCGCCCGGCTTGGCCAGCCGCGCGAGGGTCACCAGCAAGTGGGCGATCAAGCTGAACAGCAAACTCATCAAAGCGAACTTTAACCGTGTGCGAACGATTCACAAGTCTGCACTTCAACAGTGCATTCCGCCAGAATCAGCAATTCGCCACACACAGGTTCCGGAGTTGGTAGAGATTGGCGAGCGCGAACGTGGTTTCGGCCCGCGCGAGATTCTTGGCCAGCCCCAGGTATCTCACCTTGGTGAAGCCCCACAACTGCTTGAGCACGCGGAACGGGTGCTCGCCACAAGCGCGGGTGCGCGAGCGCACCTGATTGATCATCCGCCAGCGCCCGCTCAGCGGCCGGTGCGAGGTAGGACGGCGATTGATCCGGTAATGTATCCCGCGCGACTCAAGGAACCTGCGGTCGTCCTCTTTCCAGTACGCCTGGTCGCCGAACACCTCGCGCTCGTAGCCATGGGTCACATCGGCGACTGCGGCATCGGTCGCGGTTACGCTGTGCACGATACCGCGCGGGTCGGTGCCGATGTGCAGTTTCATCCCGAAGTGCCAGTTCTGGCCCTTACGAGTCTGCTTCATCTCGGGGTCGCGCGTCCCGCTTTGGTTCTTACCCGCCCGCGGCGATCCGCACCGCTCACCGCAAACACACTCTTTGCCAAGTCGATCCCAATCGTTGTAACTTCCATCTTCGGACCCTCCTCGCTTTGTTTGGATGTTGCCTTGCACATCTTTGGCCCATTGCGAGGCCGTATATAAGCGGGCGGGGGTCCATACCATCAGTCGTAGTGAAACGCGGTGTCTCCGGGCGCCTGAAAGAACGACCTGCGACGAGTATTTCTCGGTCGCATCCTTATAAGGAGGCGGCCAATCGACGCGCCCCTCGGGGGTA
>CAWILO010000013.1:0-42067 GCA_963836955.1 uncultured delta proteobacterium
TTCAGGTCGGCGGTGTCGAAGCCCTCGGTGAACCAGCCGTAGATTTCGGCGAGCATCGCGCGGGCCTCGTCGCGCCGGCCGGAATCGCCCATCAGTCGAGCGAGGCTGGTGGTAGCGCGCAGCTCCCATGACTTTGCCTTCTGGCTGCGCGCAATCTCGATCGCGGTGCGGAAGGATTGCTCTGCCTGCGCGCCATTCGAGGCGTCCTGCTGCAGCAGCAATTCTCCGCGGAGGCGGGTCAACTCCGCTTCGTAGTAACGTTCCTCGGTCTGCGCGAAAGGTAATACCTCGTCAACTGCACTCAGAGCCTCATCGATTTGGCCTACCGACGCGCATGCTTCTGCCAGCATCGCTCCGTACAGAGAACGGTTGACGCCAAAGCGGCTCGAAGTCCTCCTGGCCATCGCGTCGCGGATCATCGCTATCCCTTCGAGCTTCCCTTCCTTGGCCAGCAACCAGCCGCGCGTGAGATCTGCTCGTGCGGAGTGAATTGGGCTTATCTCCACCGCCCACGGTGCCTCCAACAGGGTTTGCGCGCTTACTCGAACCGACTCGAAATTGCCGGCCCAGATGTCAGTTTCTTTAGCCGCTAGTCCGATGGCCTTCGCGAAGGGATTGGAGCTCCGATGACCCCTGATTTCAGCTTCGCGTGCCTGCTTAAGGGACAGATCCGGGAAGCCAAGCAGCCACAGCGTGCGACCCAGATTGGCGGGTAGGTTTGTTCTAAATGCTTGCAGATTGAGAGCGTCCGGAAGTGATCGGGACAGCTCGATCGATTCCTCAAGCATCTGCCGCGACTGTGTCAGATCACCCAGCGTGGTGAGGTTGGATGCTAAAGCGAATTGGGCAATCGCAATCCGGGTTGGATCATTGATTCTCCGTGCTATTTCCAATTCTTCTCGGGCTAATTCGTTCGCTTTGCGCGCAAAGCCCCTCGTCGCATACACGCCTCTGATCCCGTTCAATGCTCGCAACAGGTCGACACTCTCGCCCTTGCGAAGGCAAAGCTCATAGGCTCGCGAATTGGCCGCCTCGGCCTGATCGGAGGCCGGGCCAATTGCAGCCATTGAAACACCACCTAAAGCCAGCTGCATCTGGATTTCCTGCGCGTCGCGCTCGGGACTCTCGGGCAAGGTCTTGAGCAGTTCCAGCCCGGTGGTCAGATGCGCCAGCGCTTCGGCGTAAGCCGACCGCTGTAGTGCCTGTTCGCAGGCAAGACGCATGAATTGCACCGCCTTGGCGGCTTCGCCCGCACGGCTATAGTGATGGGCCAGCTCCGTGTGGCGGTCCGCCAGCCGTTCGGCGTAAAGAGTTTCAATCGCCGCCGCCGTCCGTCGATGCAGCTCCTTGCGCCGCTCATTCAGCACAGAACCAAACGCGACCTCCTGGGTCAGGGCGTGCTTGAAGGAGTATTCGATATCGCCCACCGCAGGCTGCTCATAGATAAACTCGCCGAGCTGCAAGTCATTGAGCATCCGGTTGAGCTCGTCTTCGGATTTTCCGGTGACGGCTCGAATCAGCGAAAAGGAAAACTCCCGACCGATGACGGCCAGTGCTTGCAGCAGGTCCTTGGATTCCGCAGATAGCCGGTCGATGCGCGCGGCGAGAATCCCCTGCACAGTCGGCGGAATTTTCAGCTCGCCGAGCGGGCGCGTGAGCCGCGTCGTGCTGCCGTCGCGGACCAATGAGCCTTCGTCGAGAAGAACCTGCACCGTCTCTTCCATGAAGAATGGGTTGCCCTCGGTCCGCTCGATAATCACGCGTTTGAGTTGCGCCATTTCCGCGCCATCGCCCAGCAGCGCAGCCAGCATCTCGTCGGCCGATTCCTTGCCGAGCGGGTCGAGCCTGAGCTGCGTGTAGTAGGTCTTGCTATTCCACTGATGAGAATATTCCGGGCGATAGTTCACCAGCAGCAAAATCTTCGCATTCGCGATCGAGTCGGCCAGTAGATTCAACAGCGCCTGGGTCTCGTCGTCGATCCAGTGCAGGTCCTCGAACACAGTCATCAGCGGCTGGTTGAGCGACTCGCGCAGGAGAATCCGCTTGATCGCGTCGAGCGTGCGCCGTTTGCGGACCTGCGCATCCATCTGCGCCAGCGGATCGTCACCTTCGACGATTCCGAGCAGCGCGAACAGATATGGCAGCGTGTCCTCCTGCGCACGATCGAGCATCAGAACTTTGCCGCCGATCTTCTCACGCCGCGCGCGCGCGTCGTCGTCGCTGGTGATCTTGAAGTATCCGTGCAGCAGGTCGAGCACTGGCAGAAACGCCGAGGCCTTGCCGTGCGAGACCGAGAAGGTCTCCAGCACCATCCATCCCGACTGGTTCTTCGCCTTGAACTCGAAGAACAGGCGCGACTTGCCGGTGCCCGCCTCCGCCATCGCGGCCACGATCTGCCCGTGACCGGACTTTGCACGCTCGGCTGCGGCTTCCATCGCCGCCATCTCGCGATCGCGCCCGACGAACTTGGTCAGACCGCGTCCCTCCGAGCGTTGCAGCCGTGTGCGCAGCGGCCCGAGGCCGGTCACCTCATAGACGTTCACCGGCTCGGTAACGCCTTTGACTTTCGTCGGTCCGATAGCTTTGAGTGCGAAATATCCCTCCACTAGTTTGCGCGTCTGTTCACTGATCGCGATCGATCCGGTCGGAGCGACGGCCTGCATCCGCGATGCGAGATTGGTCGTGTGGCCGATCGGCGTGTACTCCACCTGACCTGCACCAGTAGTGATCGAGCGCACCACCACTTCGCCAGTGTTACAGCCGACCCGCGCCTCGATCGGCATTCCACCGTCGGCGACGACCTTCGCAGAGTAGCGGCCCATATCCTCCTGCATTCGCAGCGCAGCGTAGAGTGCACGCTGCGGATGGTCTTCGTGCGCGACGGGAGCGCCGAACAAAGCGAAGATGCCATCGCCAGTGGACTGCACAATGTACCCGTCGTAGCGGCGTACCGCTTCGATCATCAGCCTGAGCGCGGGATCGATAATCGCCCGCGCCTCCTCAGGATCGAGGTCCTGCTCCAGCTCCGTCGAGCCTTTGATATCCGCGAACAGCGCGGTGACCGTCTTGCGCTCACCTTCAAGCGCGGATGCGTCGGCTTGCTCCGCCGTTACGCGGACTGCCGCGACAGGCCTCTCGTGGGTCGATTTGGCTTTTGCGGTCCCCATGTCGCCTTGAAGCGCTGCAGCGCATTGGCCGCAGAAATCAAATCCCGGGGGATTTTCGAAGGAGCAATTCGGGCAGGCCAAGCCAAGAGCAGTTCTGCACTTCCCGCAGAACTTCATGCCAGCTGGATTCTCGAACTCGCACTTCGTGCAACGCATTGCGACTATCTTCCCGGAAGCAGATTGTCGAGTATCGCGGCTGGACGGGCCAATTAATAGACGCAGGTACACCGTGACGCGAAAGCTGCCAGAGAGCGGGAATCGTGATAAAGACGCGAGACGATGCCCGAACCCGACCTCAACCCCCTCCCGACGGCCGTTCAGATCGGGCGATGCGGCTACCCGGCGCCGTGCCTGCGCCGTGCACCGCGCGACTATAGTTCTCCGGAAGATCGATGCAGCCGGCCGGCCCGTTCGTCAAATCGAGTTGTGCGATCACCATGCCGAAGCCGTGGTTGCTCGGGAACGCAAGCGCGGCCTCGAGATCTTCGACCGCCGCGATTGGCGGTAGTGGGCGATTTTAGCAAAATCCGAAATTCAGCTTGCGTGCGAACTGGTCCAGATACTTGACGGAGTGCCGATCGAGGCAGCACCACAGGTTTAATTAATAGATTGAGATGAAGCCCTATGCCCAAGGTGATGGGCCAAGAACGCTTCGATGCGCTCTCCAACTGTCTACGACAGCCTCGGGACTGTACGCCGCCTTCATCTGCGTGGTTTCTGACACTCACCGATCGACAGAGTTAGCGCGCCTCACCCCTTAGGCCACCGCAGTCGCTTCGATCTCAATCATGATGCTCGGCTCGAAGAGACGCGTGACACCGAGGAGCGTGCTTACCGGCTTGCATCCCGCCTTTGCAAAAATCGGCACCAGCTCGCCAGCTTTCGCCATGAACCCGTCGACATCTGTAGTGTAGAAATTCAGCCGCACGATGTTCTCCGGTTTCATGTCCGCGGCGGCGAGGACCTCGACCAGATTCTTCCAGGCGAGCTTGAACTGCGCGGCGAGATCACCCGCGTGCATTGGGGCGCCATTCGCGTCGTTCGAGGTTTGCCCGGACACGTAAAGCACGCGCTGGCCGGCGGTGACCTCGATCGCCTGATTGACGTTAAAAGCGCCGAGCCAGGTTTGGGGATTGATGGGACGAACCTGCATGAGAACGACCTCCTTCGAGAAATCCGAGCGCTTGGGCCGCTTTGAGTGCTGAAGATTGGAAAGTTGGCCTCGACTCGCTCCGGGCCTTCACTGCGTAAGCGGAGAACGGACGAACTGCGCCTACCTTTTTGGCACGTCTCTCGAGCTCTGGGCAAGCAGTTGGAAGATGGGGAAGAGTTAGCGCTTGCTGCATGATACATGAGCAGCACGTGCAAGAATCTGAGCGGCGAATCACGAAGGAAATTCTCCGTGACAAACCCTCAGATTGGGACACTACCGTTTCTCGCAGAAGGAGATCGATGTGTTCCTGAAAGGCCCCGTCCGGATATTGGGTCTCTGTTTCGTTCATGAACCTTGACCGAGACCGTTTAGCGTAGCCTTTTCAACCACGGGATCGCCTGCGGCGTGGAGTCTGCTCACGGGACTTTCACCAGGCCCCGGGCAGAATCGTTGTCCGGCCGACGACGTAAAAGATCGCGGCCGCCGTTACGGTGAGGGCCAAGAGCATTCGGAAGGATAGGCCGAGCGCACCGTAATGAAAGAGTGTGAATCCTGTTCGCGGGACGTGCAGCGGCTGCAACTTACCGGCAGCGCGGACGTGACGTTTCAGCATGAGGGTTTACCTCTGCTCCAACCATCGCTCCGGCAGGATCACTAGTCGAGGGGACCACTGGCCGCGAGTGTTAAACGCTGGCGGGAAAAGCTCGAAATCGTTCCTCTTGTAACGCACCACCAATAGCGTTCAGCTGCGCGTAGCTAGTAAATATAGATTCGTCGGCACGTTGTGAGTGCCGATGGCACGCTTGGCCAAATGCCTTCATGGTGAAGCCCCGCGTGCCTTTCTTTTTTCGGTCGCGATGCGCTCATTTCTTCGGTCGCGACTTCGCGACGGCATCGATCGCTAAGCCGAAAGTGCGCGATCCCTTCAACGTTCGATGCGATGTAAGACGCCGCGACCGCCGCGTGAGACAGTCTGCCAACCTTGTCGACCGCACACCTCTGGCTGCGCCGCTCAAGCGGCCCATTTTCCCAGCGCGCCGCGATTCTGATTGTCCTTAACGCGCGATCGGGTTGCCGTCGTGCCCATCACTCTTCACCTCCCGTCCGGAATATTTCCGGCCGAAGCCGGCGTTTGTCGTATGTAGTTTGATTCAGCACCGCGACTGCGTAGCCCTTTGCTAACAAAGCGACGAATAGATTGCGCCAATAATGGCCGGTCGCTTCCAGGCCAGCAGACAACCTTCAGGTGGGCCGAGCACTTCGAACAGATACGCATAGCCCGACGCATCCTCACCAAAACGGACTGGAACGACACAACACCTCGCCCTGCTCACCCACAATAGCCACCATGTGACGCTCGGCTCCAACGTCGATTTTTCATCGGACTGACTTATGCCGCCGCGTTTAGCCAACGCATCCGTCTGGCGACCGGGATCTGCCGGGTCGCCGAACACAATCCACTGGTGCTCGCAAAAGTGATCGCGAGTCTCGATCGCGTCAGCTCGGGCCGTATCGCGCTTGGTGTCGGCATTGGATGGTCGTCCGAGGAGTTTGCGGACTCGGAATCCTCTTCGAAAAACGCGCCCAACGCACCTGCGAATATCTCGAAGTGATGCGCAAGTTGTGGAACAAACCCAAGTCCAGCTTCAACGGCGAGTTCGTCCGCTTTGACGGCGTGCGCAATTTTCCCAAGCCTCCGCAAGGCACCCGGCTGCCGGTTATCTTCGGTGGCGAGAGCATGCCGGCGCTGCGCCGGGTCGCGCGCATGGGCAATGGCTGGTTCGGCGTCAAGTTGAACCCGGAACAGGCCGCGGCAAAAATCGCGACGCTCCGTTCGTTAATGACCGAAGCTGGCCGCGACATCGCCGAACTCGAAATCATCATCTCGCCGTACGAAAATCAGGTGGCCGCCGAGGATCTCCGCGCGTATCACGAAATCGGCGTCGCCGAGTTCGTGCCATTCGATCCGTCTCCCCGGCGACGACAGCAAAATTCCCGAAGCGCTCGAGCGGCTCGCGCAGCAATGGGTCGAGCCCGCGGCGAAACTTCATTAGCGAGCGCGAACTCGAATGTCACTTCGTTCCGCCTGTACTTCAAAGCTTGACTTCCTGCGAATTGACGACATGGTGGATTTACAGTCCTTTCGAAACCGAAAAAGGAGCCGTCTATGAAAGGCTACGGCATTGCCCTCGCCCCCAGGCCCGGAATTTCCCTGACTACGAGTTCGAGCAATTCGCCGCTCACCGGCGTCTCGGCCTTCGTTCAACTCGCGCGTGAGACCGAGGATGCCGGCTTCAATGGTGTCTTTATCCCCGAGGCCTTGAACGACGCGCTGATGTGCTCGCTCTCCGTCGCCAATGCTACCAAGCGGATCAACATCGGCACCTGGATCGTCAATATCTATCTGCGCGAGCCGATGTTGTGCGCGGTGTCCGCGGAGACGGTTCAGGAAGCCGCACAGGGACGGTTTATTCTCGGTCTTGGCGTGAGCCATCGGCCGGCGCTCGAAGCCCGCGGAATCGAAATGGGCAATGCGCGCGATCGCCTGCGCCGCGATACCGAGGTCATTCGCAAAGCCTTTCGCGGTGAGCTCGAGATGTTCGGGACGAAATTTCCCTCGCCGAGTCACTCGATCCCAATCTATTTCGCCGCGCTTGCACTCGAGACCTCGAAACTCGGCGGTGAGTTGGCCGACGGCCTGATGCTTTACATGTGCTCGCCCGAGCGGATGCGCAAATCGATCGACGCAGCGAACCAGGTCGCTCGCGACCACGGACGTGGGCCCGGCAGCGTGACGATGACGTGCGGCGTTCCGGTATTCCTGCACGACGACTTGAAAGTCGCCTACGAAGCGGCGCGCCGCGGACTCGCCTTTTACGGCGCTCTGCCATTTTACAATCGAATCTTCTCCAAGGGCGGTTTTGCCGAACCCGCCGCGCGGATTATGGAAGCCTCCAAGCGCCGCGACTCGGCAGCGATGGTCGCCGGCGTCACCAACGAGTTAGCCGATGCGGTCGCGCTGGTCGGGCCGGTGTCGCGATGCATCGAGCGGCTGCACGCGTATCGCGAGCAAGGCGCCGACGTCCTGATCTTCGCGCCAAATCCGGTCAACGAGGACTACGCCAGCAGCGTCCGCCGCATACATAAAGCTTTCGCGAAATTGAACTAGCGCGAAGGAGGAACCGATGCCGCTACTTTGTGAAAAGTTTGATCACGTCGCGGTCCTGATGCTCAGCCGTCCCGAGGCGCGCAACGCCTGGTGCGCTGATTTCATGAGAGGTTTCCGCGAGCGCCTCCCGGAACTGGAAGAAGACCGCGATGTGCGATGCGTCATTTTAACCGGCGACGACAAGGGCGGCGCGTTCAGCGCCGGCGCCGACCTCAAGAATCCTCGGACCCATACTGAAAATTCGGTCGCTGATTTTCTGGAGGATTTGCCCAGGCGCCGCCGCTCGAGTCCAATTAGTTTGCTCTCGGACTTTTCCAAACCAGTGGTAGCCGCAGTCAACGGATATGCTATCGGCATCGGATGCATCCTGACCTTTTGCTGCGATCTCATCGTCGCCTCGGAACGCGCTGAATGGCGGCTGCCACAAGTCGCACTCGGAATCTTGCCGGCGCAGGGTGCCGCTATCCGCGCTGCGCGCTGGATCGGCAAAGGTCACGCGATGCGCCTCACGATGGGTTTTCCGCTCCGCGCTGATGAGGCTTATCGAACCGGCCTCGCACAGTGGCTCGTTCCTCATGCCGAGCTGATGGACCAGGCGAAAAAAGTTGCTGATCATGTCTCTTCGCTGTCGCCACTGGCCGCGCGAGTCGCGAAGGAATCGATCAACTCGGGCTACAACATTCCCCTCGGCGAAGCCGCGCATACCGATCTCTACCGCTTCATGGCGCTGCAACTCACCGAGGACAAGTCTGAAGGGCATCGCGCGTGGCGCGAGCGCCGCAAACCCGTCTTCAAAGGCCGCTGACCGCGCACCTAAAGGGAGCTTGAACGATGCCATCAGGAGCCGATTTTTCTGGCCGCGTCGATGAAGCCTGGCTGGCCCAATATCGCGAAGAGATCATCGAGCCTGAATTGCCGATCGTCGATCCGCATCACCATTTGTGGAGTCAGCCGGGCAACGTTTACCTCTTCCCCGAGCTGCTCGCGGATCTCTCGAGCGGCCATCGCATCCGCGCGACCGTCTTTGAGGAGTGCCACTCGATGTATCGCGCCGACGGTCCCGAGGAACTTAGTTCGCTGGGTGAGACCGAGTTCGTCACCGGCGTCGCCGCGATGAGCGCCAGTGGCGGCTACGGCCACGCGCGCGCCTGTGCCGCGATAGTCGGCAACGTCGATCTGACTCTCGGACCGCGCGTCGAGCCGATCCTCGCGACCCATGTCGCCGCCAGCGGCGGTCGCTTTCACGCTATCCGGTTTTCAACCGCGTGGGACGCCGACGAACGCGTGCATAACACTGTTGCGCGTCCCCGGATTCTTGGCGAGGCTGGCTTCCGTGAGGGATTCAAACGTCTCGCTCGCTTCGATCTCGCCTTCGACGCGTGGGTTTACCATCCTCAGTTGAGCGAAGTTGCCGAACTGGCCGCGAGCTTCCCTGACACTCCAATCGTCCTGAACCATTTCGGCAGTCCTATTCTGGGCGGTCCCTATGCGAGCCGCACTGCGGAGGCTTTTGCCGAATGGCGCGCCGGTATGACTGCGCTTGCCTCTCATCACAATGTCCACGTGAAACTCGGAGCGCTGCCGATTCGACGTCCTCGGCAGGCACCGCAGGCGATTGCCCCGCCGCTCTCATCCGACGAAATTGCCACCGCGTGGCGGCCTTTCTACGAGGTTTGCGTCAATAAATTTGGCGCGGATCGATGCATGTTCGAAAGCAATTTCCCGGTGCAAAAACGCTGGTGCAGCTATGCCGTCTTGTGGAATGCTTGCAAACGCCTCGCGTCGGGCTGTTCTTCTGCCGAAAAACTCGCGCTCTTCAGTGGCACCGCCGCACGAGTTTATCGAGTCCCATCGTCGATTAGCTGAGAGAGGTCTTTTCTGAGTTCAAGGACGCAGTTCGTAGAGCACCGCGAAGTCGTCATCGATCGGCAACCGCGTGAAGCGCGAAAAGCCCGCGCCCGCGGCCAGTTCCCGTGCTTTATTCTCGCCCATCGCGACGCCGATTCCCGCTCCGCCATACGCGAGCGAGGTCGTCATGCAGTAGAGCGTGCTGATCGAGTAGACCATCTTGCCCATCGGCCGGATATTTTCACCGACCTTGTCCGACACGTTCACTTCCTGAACCAGGTAAGTTCCGTCGTCCTTGAGCGCATGACGGATTCCCGCCATCAGTCCGACTGGATCGACCGAGTCGTGAACAACATCAAAGGTCGCAATGAAATCAAATTTGTGTTCCGGCAATTGCGAACCATTGGCGACCTCAAAAGACACCCGGTCTCCGACACCCGCGGCTTGCGCGTTCCGCCGCGCGCGTTCGATCGATTCCGCGTGCACGTCGTAACCGACCATCCGCGCTTGGGATAAGCCTGCGCGAGCATGATCGCAGCCAGTCCACCACCACATCCGACGTCCGCGCCGATCCCGCCTGCGCTCAGCACTTCGACCACCTGCGGCATCGCCGGAATCCATTTGCGCATCAGCTTGTGCAAGTAACGCGTGCGTGAATTGCGCTGCGCGGCCTCGAAAAACGACACCGGGTATTCGGCCTGCGTCACACCCTTGCCGCTCTTGAACGCTTCGGCGACTTTAGGTGCCACCGAAACCGCCGCCTGCGCCATCTGGAAATAACTGCCGATGAAGAAAGGAGAGTCCTCGTCCGCGAGCGCCGCCGCGTATTCCGGCGTAAGCAGATAGGTATCCGCATTGACGTCATAGTCGACATAGTGCGCAGCCGCCATCGCGCCCAGCCATTCGCGAATATACCGCGCACTAAGCTCGGTCTTCGCCGCGAGCTGCTCGACCGTCAGCGGCCCCGCATCCATCATCGCTTTGAACAGCCCCATGCGATCGCCGATAAAGACCAGCGCGCCGTGCACCACCGTCCCGACGTCGCCGATCACCGTCTGCGCGACTTTTTTCGCTCTCTCGAGATCGAGTTTCTTAACTGATGCCATCGTGTAAGTCCCTCACTAGCCTGACCGCGGGAAACATCTCGGCGATCTGGCGGCTATCAGCGCGTCACGGCTCCACGTTTCCGTTCATTTGTTATCCCGCGCGACGGCGACGCCGGTCTGAATCAAGCGCCCGATTTCGCCCGCACTGAATCCCGCTTCCTGCAGAATCGTGCGCGTATGCTCACCGTACTCTGGCGGCACTTGAGGCTTGCGCTTCTCGCTGTCGGCAATAAACACCGGACTGCTCACCGTTTCGATCGAACCGTAGCCAGGATAATCGACCTTCACGATCGCGCCACAGTCGCGCATCTGTGGATCGCGCACCGCTTCGTCGAGCGTCGGCAGCGGCGACCACTTGATATCGTAGGTGCGGAATTGTTGGCGCCAATGGCTGAGTGGCTTGGTCTCGAATTGCGATTGCAGAATCGCGTGCAGCTCCGACGCGTTCTCCTTCCTCGCCGCCTGCGTCTCGAACAATGGGCTCGTCGCGAGATCTGCTTCTCCCAGCGCGGCGCACAACCGTGAGAATTCGCGCTCAGGATCGAGGCACGCGATGATCATCGCATGTTGGTCACTGCTCAGGTATGCGGCGATCAGCGGATTCAGCGGACTCTCACCCGCGTTGCGCACCGGAAATCGCGCTGACGAAAGCCTCGCCTGGATATCGACGCTGTTCGCCCACGCGCCCGCCGCCATCAACGACGTGCTCACCTTGGAGCCCTCGCCAGTCCGGTCGCGCCGGTAAAGTCCGAGCATGATTGCGCCGAACAAAGTCGCCGCCGTCGGATGATCGCCCATCGCGGGACGCGCACCTGCGGGAGTTCCGTCGGCGCCGGTGACGCTCGTCATCAAACCCGATCGCGCCCAGTAGGCGAGCCCGTCGTAAGCGGGCGAATCCGCGTCTTCACCACGCTCGCCATAACCCGTAAGCAGCGCGTAGACCAGGCGCTTGTTTACCGGACGCAGGTCCTCCCACGTCAATTTGAACTTGGATAGCAGCGACGGCTGGAAGTTGGTCACGAAGACGTCGGCGCCCGCGACCAATCGCAGCAAAGTGTCGCTGCCCGCGGTCTGGGTGAGATCGAGCACGATACTTCGCTTGTTCCGGCTCGTAAGCAGCCATGTGTAGGTGAACTCGCAGCTCGGATAGCCCGGGACCGACGAAAAAGTCTGCCACAAATCGCCGTCCGGCGGCCGCTCGATCTTTATTACGTCGGCGCCGAAATCCGACAGGATAGTCGCTGCGGCAGGTCCGGCGACATAGGTCGCGCAATCGATCACTTTGAGTCCTTTGAGGACTCCATCATATTCATTCATAAGAATCGCCTGCTCCTATGCCGGATTTGACTTGTGCGATCACCATGGCGCTATCGCATCAGGATTTCAAACTTTTCCCACTTCGATTTCCAACCATTCCACCTTTACTGCGGTCGCACCTTGCGCAAAGGTGTGAACATCGAGGAAATGACTATGTCCGAATGGTTCAAGAGCATCACCACCGACATGAAAACGTTCATCGCGGAGCAGAAAGTCTTCTTCGTCGCGACCGCACCGCACGAGGGACGCATCAACCTCTCGCCCAGGGGGATGGACACTTTCCGCGTGGTCGATCATAAGCGCGTTTGTTATCTCGATCTCACTGGCAGCGGCAACGAGACGGCCGCCCACCTGCTCGAGAACGGCCGCATCACCATGATGTTCTGCTCCTTCGACAAGACCGCGCGCATCATGCGTATTTATGGCCGCGGCCGCGCCATTCACCCGCGCGATAGCAAATGGAGCGAGTACCTTGCGATGTTTCCGGCGGAGCCCGGCGTGCGCCAAATCATGGAGATTGAAGTCGAAGCTGCGATGACCTCATGCGGCTACGCGGTGCCGCGCTTCGAAGGTCTCGAGGAGCGCGATACTCTGCGCCAGTACTGGCAGAAACGCGGCGACGACGCGGTCGTGAAGTATCACCAGCAGAAAAATCTCGAAAGCATCGACGGCTTGCCGACCGGAATTTTCAACGACGACCGCTCCTCCAGTGCCAAGTAGCCACCGATAGGACTCATCGCTAACCGGACTGCCGGTGTCTGCCACTTAGTGCTCGGCGGAATCTTAGTTCGTCGTGATGCCTTCGGTATTGCCGAGTCCTGCGGACGCGCCACCATCTACCACTAGCGCGTGCCCGGTAACGAAGGACGCATCGTTACTCGCGAGGAACAACACGCATCGTGCGATTTCCTCCGGCTTGCCCATCCGTCCGAGCGGATGGAACCGATGCATCGTCTCGCGGATTTCTTCGGTCGCGCCGAACGCCGCCGCCACCAGCGGCGTATCGATGATTCCGGGGCAAACACTATTCACGCGCACGCCCGCGGGCGCGAACTCGAGTGCCGCACCGCGCGTGATTCCGACCACGCCATGTTTCGCCGCGTTATATGCCGACAATCCGACGCTGCCCCGGATGCCCGCGACCGATGCCGTGTTGACGATCGCGCCGCTCTTCTGCGCGACCATCACCTTGCCCGCGAGCTTCACTCCCCAGTACAAGCCGTCCAGGTCGATGCCGATCGTTCTCTTGTAGGTTTCTTCGGTAGTGTCGTCGAAAGCGGCTTGGTCAGATCAGCGATAGCCAGAAGCGGCAATCCGGGTAAGGCGATGGAATATTGCCTACCTGCAGTCCAGCAGTGCGCCGCCCGCGGGTCCTATGCCGAAGCGGTCGCGCAGTTCGAGACCGGGCTCGAACAGCTGCCGAAGCTCCCCGACGACGACCGGCGCGCAGAGCTGGAGTTGGACCTCAGAAACGCAGCCTTCGGGGCACTGAGGACGATCAAGGGCTACAACTCGCCTGAAGCCGAGCAGTCGTCCGCGTGGGCGCCTATCAACGGTCGGCGCGTATGAAGTCGACGGCCCTCTCGGCGATGGCATAGACGGCGGCCTGGGCATTTCCCGCCACGGTCGTCGGCATGACCGACGCGTCCACGACGCGCAAGCCGGAGACTCCGACGACGCGCAACCACGGATCGACGACTGCACTCGCGTCAACTCCGAGGCGGCAGGTGCCGACAGGGTGAAACGCAGTGTCCGCTTGCTGACGGATGTGTTCGACTGTCCGCGTAACACTCCCAGGGAACACCTCAACGCCGATTCCGGCTTCGCGGCATGCCTTGGTTGCCGCGAGCTCGCGCGCGAGTTCGATGCCGCGCCGCAACACCGCTGTGTCGGCTGACGCCGTGAGATACCCCGGGTCAATCTGCGGTGGCCTCGTGGAGTCCGCCGAAGCGAGGGCGACACGGCCGCGACTCTCGGGGTCGATAGCGACCACTTCGAAATCAACCACCCACGAAGGATGCTGCGGCAGCACGCGCCACCGGCAGAGGATACGCAGGTTCGGAACCTCGCGAGAGGCGTCGAGCCGGAGAATCGCGGCTGCATCGGCGACGTTCGAAGCGAATAGTCCCTTCCTGGTGAGTGCGTAGCGAACCGCACCGAGCATCAGCGCCGTGGGCGCCGTCGGGCGCCGACCCGAGCACTCGTGCGCAACCGGTACCCGGACGTGATCCTGCAAGTTATCGCCGACTCCGGGCCGATCAGCTACGATGCCGATCTCGAAGCGGCGCAGCAGGTCGGCGGGTCCCACGCCGGATAACATCAGTAGCTGCGGCGAACGCACAGCACCTGCGCAGAGGATCACCTCGCGATCGGCGAAGATCAGGCTGTGGCCGGTGGAGGTGGCGACCTCGACGCCTGTCGCCCGACGCTGCTCGAAGACGATGCGCGTGACCGGCTGTCTCAGGAAGACAGTTGGGAGTCCGAGGTCCCCGTCCCGACGCAAGTACTTCTCGCTGCTTGTACGGCGTCCCTTGCGCTGCGACAGATGCAAATATCCTGCTCCCTGTGCCGCACCCGAGTTGAAATCGTCGGTTCGCCGAATCCCTAGGTCCTCACAACCACGCAAGAAGGCCTCGGCTAGCGCTGTCGGATAGCGGGACGCGGATACGCCGATAGGGCCGCTTGCGCCATGATCAAGCGACTGCTCTCCTTCGAAGTCCTCGCCTCGCCGGAAATACGGTAGGAGTGCCTCATAGTTCCAAATGGGCGCGTCCGATTCGCTGCTAGCCACGTGTTGCCATCGGTCGTAGCTCGCGCGGTGGCCGCGGCAGTAGATCATCGCGTTGATCGCAGAGCTTCCACCGACCAAACGACCGGATGGCCAGAATACCCGGCGTCCACCCAGCGCCGCCTGGGGCTTCGTCCTATCGATCCAACAGTAGCGTGCGGGCTGGCGCAGCCAGGCCCAAAGCGAGAGCAAGGGCACGTCTAGCAGACGGCGGTGAGGCCCACCACCGGCCTCTATTAGCGCCACTCTCGCCCCTGCGGCCGCCAAGCGGGACGCCACGACGCACCCGGCTGTCCCGGCGCCGACGACGACGTAGTCGAACGTTCCCGCCGCAGTCATTACCGTTGATAATATCATTGACTGCCCGCACGCGGCTTCAATCGCCGCCGACACGCCTCTCGTGATACTCTCGTACCGTGGGCAGCCCGCCGATCGCCACCGTAATCGTGCCGACGTTCGCGCGGCCGACCTTGCTGCGGCGCTGTCTCGACGGGATCGCGCGCCTCGAGACCGCTACGTTCTCGTTCGAAGTCGTCGTCGTCGCTGAAGGACCCGAACCCCTCGATGCCCTTGTAGCCACGTATGCAGACCGTCTCGACCTAAGCCTGATCAGGAATCCGCGCGCAGGCCCTGCCTCCGCGCGAAATGCCGGAGTCGCCGTCGCATGGGGACGGTATCTGGTTTTCATCGACGATGATTGCACGCCTGCAGCGAGCTGGCTCGGCGAATTGGTGCGCGAACTCTCATGCGACGACCGGCGCCTACTTGGTGGACGCGTGGAGAACGCACTACTGGACAATCTCTATTCGGCGGCGAGCGAGCACATCTCGCAGTTCGTCTACGAGTACAACCGTACCGGCACTGCGCTCGAGCCGTTCTTCACGGCAAACATTGCGCGCTCGCGGCCGACCTGTTCCGCGCGGTCGGTGGATTCACGCTGTCCATCCCTAGCGCGACTGCCGAAGACAAGGAATTCTGCGATCGCTGGCGCGCACACGGACTCTCTCTGGCGCACGTCCCTTCCGCGATCGTCTATCACGCGCACCACCACATTCACGCAGTTTCTTCGGCAGCACTTCCACTACGGTCGCGGCATCGCGACGTTCCGCCTGACTCGACGCCGTCGATCCGGTGGCGCGTTCCTGCCGGAGCCCATAAAGTTCTACCTCAATCTGTTACTGTCGCCGATGGTTCGGACATCATCCGTCGCTCGGGCGGATGATGGCGCTGCTAGCCGCGGCGCAGTGTGCGACGCTCGCCGGTGCGCTGCGCCACGCCTTCGCCCCGCAAATGGCGAGCGCCTCCGATCCACCTCGCCCCCTGGACCAAGGCTGACACCGCCACTTGGACTGCGACCGCGCAGCCGATGATCACCGTTTCCTGGTCGGCTCGGCCTGGGACGGCTGATCCTTCCCGTTCTGGGTCTCGCGCGGATTCCCTTGCATCACGTTCGGCAGGACCAGCGTGGGGGAGGCCCGCCAGCCCTTGACTGACCACAAGTGCCGGAGTATCGACGGAACGACCTTCGAGTACAGAAATCCCGGGGTCGGGATGAGCTTGGATGGGTTTCTCGACCAGCCCTTAAGACGCGTGAGGCCGGGTCCGGTCTTGACCGTCGCGCCGCCACTCCGAACGGTGCCGGTCAGGATCGACTGTGCCCCCGTCATGGCATCCATGAGGTCGGCAGACAGTGCAACCATACGGAAGCCGTGTGACAGTAAACTCGATGGGTTGCCGTCGCGTGTGAACCCGCCAGCGATCTTCCCGGCGGCGGCACAGGTCTCCACGATGTAGCGGAAGCACCATTTGAGCTCGTCCGCATCCATGAATCGGAGAATGGAATCTCGCGTACGCAGCCCCATCGACATGGCCAAGTCTCCGGGACCGACGAAGCAGATCTCGAGCTCCGGCTCGTGAAGCACCTTCTCAAGAGCATCGATGCATGCAGAGGTCTCAGCCTGGAACATCACAGTCGTATTCCTCGTGCGCGAGAGAGCGCTCCCGTTCCATACCCGGTCGCCACGAGGCGCGAAGAGGCAGTGTCGGATTGCTTCTCGTGCCTCTTCGACGCTGTTGATGTAAGGGATAAGGACGAAATCGACGCCGGCATCCAGGCATTGCTGGATGCCGGTCTTGTCGTGTGCGCCCCCGATTCGGACGACGGAGAGACCTCCACGCTGGGCGATAGCCGTCACCTGTGCGCGCAGCGTGACGGCGTCCTGACACGAGTGCTGCCACTCGATCCAGATCCAATCCACGCCAAAGGCAACGTATGCCGCCGCCACTGCCGGGCTTGCGGCGCCGACGACTTGCCCGAGCGACGGAGCGCCACCGCGCATGGCCAGCTTGAAATCGACCAGTCGCGCGTTGCGAGCGGCAACGTGGGTGTCCTCTTGCATAGGACTCGCTGCCGGCAGCGCAATGCGCTGATCGAATCTGCGAAGCCAGCTAGCCGGCGCTTCTTCGGGTGGCGGTGCATCGTCGAGAACAAAGAACGGCTTGCCTGCACTCGTGCACACCTGCTGTAGCGACGCGAGGATTTCGAGCGCCCGTTCGCGGCCCTCAGCTAAGAAAAAGTTGGCCGTCGATGCCATCACGAAATCGGCCGCTTCGATCATTTCTTCGATTCCTGATGCCGGAATGCCGAGGAGTTCGATGCCGGCAGCCGGCGTCTTCGCGACGTGGTAGGGGAGTTCGGGGCCAACGTTGAGCGCGCGCGCACCCTTGTACGAGCAGGCGCCCTTGACGGCCCTAGCCTCCTTGGCAGTCGAGACAGGCGCTACGACCGAGTCCGCTCCCAGAGCAAGAGCGACCGCGACGGTCATCGGCGTGTCCTTCGCATTGGCGGAGCCAATGCGGACCAGGCGATGGCCGCTGCCGTGGAGCGAGCGCAAGGCGCGAGAGAGCGCAGCCGGGGTGTTCAGACCCTGGCGGAAGCAGTCGATCAGAACGACGTGGGCCGCACGCACAGCTCGTATTGCTTCGTAGCTCTCATCGGTGAGGATCGCACCCACGAAGGGCAAACGCAGCCGAAGCGATTCCCAGAACGCGTCCGAGCGACGCTTGTCCTCGTCGCAATTGAGAAGAGCCGGGCGCCAGCGGGGCGCCCCGTAGTTTCGATGGCTAGCGATGGCGGCCGCCCCACGTTCCATCAACACCATCAGGTCCGATCCAATGCCAATAAAGCTCACGCCAAGGCTCTGGTAGAGCGAAGCCGCCCGGTGATCGCCGAGCAGAGCGCCGGCCACCTTGTCGTGCTTCCGGCAGAGCGCCGCAAAGTGGCCGACGAGCCTGGACAGTTCGGCCGACGGCTGGTGGTATACGCTCAGCCACGGTTCGAGTCGCGATGCCAGGGTGCCGTCACCAGCGGGCGGAGTGGCCAGCAGCACGTCGTAAAGTCCCATCTCCAAGCAAAGCTGCGGCACATCGAGCACCGCGACGTGGAAGTCGAGTTCCAGCAGACGATCCCACGACTCGGCAGGCGCTTTCTCGAGCTGGATGGCGACCACGAAGTCGCTGTCCGCCCGAAGCAAGTGCACGACCACGCCTTCCTTGTGGTGCACGCGCGCGGGAGCGAACAGGCTGCGGTCACCAACCGGAGAGAATCTAGTCGGCCTTCGCGCCTGCGCAATGTCGGCGGCCGAGCGGACATTCGGCACGAGCACCCCCGCCGCACCAGTATCCGTCGCCTGCTGAATACCGCTTCGGTCGGTCGGCCCACCGACGCGCATGATAACGGGCGTCGGCCTCGCGTCGCCCACCGCCGTCTGCATGGCGAAGGATTCGAGCTGCGACAGGGGTGAGTTGATTGGGTCGATGACGAGCCAATCGAAGCCGGCTGCGCTCATCGAGTTGGCAACGAGCGGCGAGGCGGTCTGCAGCACGATGCCTACCGTCGGCCGGGCCCTCAGCTTCGCCAAATAGGAGCTCATCTCAGCCGAGCCACGACAGCGAGCGCGTGTTCGCGAAGCGGGACTCGGGCCACTTTCGTCGCGGGTTGTGAGCCAGGACCGGCGAGATACGCTGCGGCCTCACGTGACCAGCGATGGCGCATGTAGTCGAGCACGAGGGGAACCCGACGGGCGTCGGCCGGCTGATAGTGGAGGAAGAGGACCAGACGATTGGTCGACGCGTCCGCACTCGCACGGTGCCACGTCTTGGCGTCGAAAACGTAAAAACGGCCGTCTCCGAAAGCCTCGAACTGCTCGGGCTGGCCAACCTCGGGTCTCGCGCGGCGAGCACTCCGCAAGACGCGGTCGGTGTTGCTGTCGTCTCCACTCCAGGCAGGCGTGCGCGTCAGTAGATGCGTGCCGGGTAGACACCAGATGGCGGAATGCGCCGAGCAACCGCTCAAGCCGACAGCGACGGTGACCGACGGCCAGTACTGGCTTTCCAGGTCGACGTGCCAGCGTGATGCTGCTTGTGGTGTCTCGCGAAGAATGTGGGGACCCCACACGACCCATGCGTTCGTGCCGAGCAGCGCCTCGATGACTACAGGTATCGCCGTATCGTGGGTGACGCGCTCAATCGCCGCTGTGAAAAGATACGGGACGCGCGCGTGCCCACGCGTCTGCCACTCAGTGAGAGTTCGATCGAACTCTGCCACGTCCCGGCACAGCTGAGGCAGGAGCGCTGGATCGCTGAGCGCGAACGATTCGCGGAGGAACCCCTGCTCACGGTATTCGCGCCGTTGCTCGTGGGCGTTCATGTAGGCGGCGACCTCATCTTTCGTTGTCTCCGCAACTTTTAGTTGTTCCACGTCCGCAAAACGGATCAAACACACGGAGTTTCTTGCCACCGAAGCGTTCGAGGACGGGGATCGGGAATGCCCGCGGAAACATAGTGTAGTAGGGAGAAATAGCATTCAGTGCGACCGAAGCCCCAAAAGGTCGCCGCGTGCTCACCCTTTTGCTAACGGGTGGTACCGTTCGTTGATTTCTCAAGGTGTTTTCCGGTTCTGTCGACTGTTGCATCAATACTTCACACGAAATGTCGGGCTGTCCTCCGGACGCATCTTGCGACGGTCGTACAGGCGCTTCTTCGTCATCAACCGCCAGCTGATATGAGCGGGAAAATACCTCACGGCTCAAGTCGAGCACTTCCGAACGGTCGTTCACAGGACAATGATGCCGGGACATCCCTTTCGCCTGTGTCATGTTCTCCGGGGCCGCGATCGGTTGCGGCGGTTTGTAGTAATTCTGCGCCGGTTCTAGGCCACGAACGAAATCCTCCGGCCGTGCCGGGTGGCTGCACAGCGGACAGGTATCGCGCATGGATAGCCACGTTTCTTATTTTCCAGCGCGAGCTAATCGTTCCTGTGTTGCGGCGTCGTTCCTGTTTTTGAACTCGATTAGTTCCTTCCCGCCTAGGTATATCGGGATGCCTTTAATACCCGTTCGTAACTCCGTCCACGTCGGCGATTCCCACCTTTTGCCATTCGTCAACTGCTCAACCAGATCACGTCTCACGTTCCACGCGAATAGATCGGCCGCCTGCAGTGGCAAGTGTCGTTTGTCATCTTCAAAGCGCGGCCTGCCAACCAGCAAATCCATCGCCTCTTTGAGAATCGCCCATTTCATACCCTGATAGGCGTCTTCGATTTCTTTCTCTCGCGCAAGCACCCCGTGATCGAAAATCATCTCGATCTCTTCACGCTCCGGTTTGACGTGGGCGGAATGCATCAGCCAACCGGCCATATGCGCGAACGCGACACCAAATGGATTTTTCAGTACGCCCTTCGGTTCGCGAAGGGTCCGGTTAAAGTCCCGATAGTTGACCGCTACAGAGAGCGCGATCAAATCGTGCTTCCGGATCGAAGCGATCAGTTTTTCAAGCTTCGCGTCGCGCTGCTCGGGCGTCCAACCTTTGAAGTTTCCGACTAGGGCGTTAGCCTCTTTACCTTTCAGATAAGCAAGAGCCGGTTCCTCGCGCATAGTCGCCTGCCAATCATCGGTAAGCCTCTCGAACTTCTGAACCGGACCTGCATATCCGGCCAGAACAAAGACCGGGCTATCAGATTCCTTTCCGCGCCCGCTGTCATCGATCCATGCCTGCAACATGTTTGCATCCTTAGACTCTTTTCCGCCATTTGACGAGGGGTTATCAGGCTAATGTTCCCCGTCAGCACAAGTTGGACAGTTTGAGGCGATTGAGGAAGAGAGGATTTTTGGTTCATCTTTAACCGCGGAAGGAGCGGAGAGATGGGATCTAAAATCGATGCGCAGTCGGATGGGGCGGAAAAGGCGGTACGCGACATAAGGCGGGCGGACGTGCCGGTGTCGCGGCGCGCGCCGATCCTCAAGGCCTATCTGCAGGTGGCGCCCGGCGCCCGCCCGCACCTCGACGTCGGCCGTGACGCGCCGCTGGCGGAGTTCGAGAAGGTGGCTGCGCGCTATCCCGTATTCCGCATCGTCCCGGATTGAATCGCCGGCAATCGCGGTTAAAAGTGTTGTCTATCGCATCGCGGTTCCGATCCCATACTCGCCGCGTTCGCCCGCCCCCATCTCGTAGAATTTCTCTCCCCACACCGGCATCTCGTGACTCCCGTGCGCCCGCGGCGTATCGCGACCGTCGATGAATTCGGCAATCTTATGCGCGGGCAGCGGCATCCCATACTTGTCACCCAGCTTGCGGAGATTCGCGGGCGGTGTGACCAAGGTCTTGGCAACTGGACCGTCTCCCGTGCCGTCGGTGCCGTGACACGACGCGCAATAGCGGACGAAATATTTGTGCCCGTCGGCCACGTCATCGCCCGGAGCCGAAGCAGGCTGCGCGACGGCCAGCGCAGCGCCGAGCGCAAAAATTGAACCCAACACTTTTAGCTTCATCGCTTCACCACTTGATCGAAATGCTCAACGCTGGATAGGCGTCGCCATCGGGGTCGTAGTCGCCGTTGAAGTGGGCGACGGTTGCATCGCGGTCGCTGCCACTTTGGGATCGGGAATATATTCCGGCGGATATGTCAGCCGCCGCCAGCTCAGCAACATGAGCGCCAGCGCTCTCGATTCCTCGGGCTTGAAGTCGAAATCGGGCATCGGCGTGGCGGGCGTAACCGCGCTCGCCTTCGTCAGATGTTGCACGTTCCAGTTGAACATCGTGTGTTCGCCGGTCACGTGCGAGAAGTTCAGCAATTCGGGATTCCGGTCGCCTTCGTAGGTCAGCTCGAGTCCGGTGGCGCCTCCGCGTCCTTCCACGACGTGGCAGAGCAGGCACTTTTTCTTTTTGAATAGCACCTTGGCAAGATTGATTTCGTCCATCCCCGGCGTGGCGGCGTCGTGGCGATGGCAAAAATTGCATCGCATCTGGATCATCTCGTTCATCGTGAGCCCATTTTGTTCCGCAAGCGCGTTCGAGAGCATCGGATCTTCCCATCCAGTGCCGCCCTGATGCGCCCCTACGACAGTCGTCGCAGCTCCGTCGCCGCCGTGGCACGGCGTGCATCCGAACCTTGCGAACTCATGCTCCGCGATCCAGTCGTTCATTGGATGCGGCTTCAGCGGCTCGGCGATCGTGGCGGGAAGAACCGACGACCATTCGTAGCCTAGATGGCACGTGATGCACCGGTCGGTCACGCCAATTTTGGGAATCCAGATCTGCTGGATCCCCGAGCGGAAGTCGCGCGCTTCCTGGCCTTTGCCGTAATGCCCGAGCAGTTGCGGAAACGTTCGCTGATACGGTCCCCAATCGGTGCTGAACTCAAGCCAGAAGCAGACCGCGACCAGCACCAGGAACAGGATCGACATCGCGACCATCCAGCCGAAGTCCTTCGTCTCGAACGATTCGTTCTTGTCGGCCATATCAGTAGAGCCGCGGCGTCTCGGGGCGCGGCTGGCCGGGCCAGTAGATCCGCCAGTAGGGCCCGCGCAAGTAAACCCCGACCATGATCAGGATGATGATCAAGAGCGTCGCGACGGCGAAGGTTACGTTCTGCCGCTTGCGTTCGGGCGCGAGCCATCGCCCCTCTGCTCGCCTCGGCGAACGATCGAGCCACGGCCACAGCGTCAACACTGCCAGCAGAAATCCGGGCAGCAGTATTCCTCCCAGCAACGCGCCGCTGACCGTAAATCCACCGAACCGCACCGTCGTCGAGGCCACCAGCTCCTGCAGCCACACGAAATACCACGGCGCTTTCGCCGGATTCGGCGTCACCGACGGATTGGCGAGACCCTCCAGCGGCGCGTTGAACAGGATCGCCGCCAGCAGCGTGATGTTGAACACGACCAGGAACACCAGCGTGATTCGCCGCGCCATGTTCGGCGATGAGAAAACCTGGTCGGACTCCTCGAGGCCCGTCGAGCTCATCACCTGCACAGAGGTTCCTGGTGTAATTCCAAACAGCGAGTAGCTCTTCGTCTTCGGCGTCGCTTTCGGCGCCATCATTCGCGCATCGCGGACGCGCTCGATCGCCGCCAGCCCGCCGTCCTTGCGCACGCGCCACATGTGATAAGCGAACAGGATCCACACGAACACCGGCAGGAAGAAAACGTGCAGCACGTAAAAGCGCAGCAGCGTCTGCTGTCCGATTTCATGACCTCCGAGCAGAATGAATTGAATCGTCGGCCCGACTACCGGCGCCTGCTTCGCGATACTCGTCCCGACCGTGATTGCCCAGAACGCGAGCTGGTCCCACGGCAGCAGGTAACCGGTGAACGACAGGAACAACGTCGCCAGAAAAAGTACAACCCCGACTACCCAGTTGACCGCACGCGTGCCGCGATACGCGCCCGTGAAGAACACTCGCGCCATGTGGATATACACGACGGCGACCATCCCTTCCGCCGCCCATCGATGCTGATTCCTGAGGATCCGGCCGAAGCTGACGGCGTACTCCAAATCCTTGATGCTCCCGTACGCGCGCTCGGTGGAAGGCACGTAGAAGAACATCAGCATCACACCCGTGACGGTCAGGATCAGCAGCAGCGACGCCGACGCGGTGCCCAACCAGAACGAGTAGTTCCAGTCCATGCTGGCGCGCGCCACTTTCGCCGGGAACCAGTGAAGCCAGAAGTTCTTGACGATCGCTTCCGACGACTCGCGCTCGCTATCGGGCGACCACGCCCACAGAGTCTTGCGCCAGAGCGCCTTGATCTTGTCGCCCACCGATCAGGCCTTGTCTTTTCCGCCGATGACGAGCCTGAAGTCGCGCGCGACGTCGGTTGCGCTATCGACTTCCAGGTACCCATCGGGCGAAACGGTCGTGGCAAACCAGTCGAGCGGACGCGGCGCCGGTCCCGAAATCACCGTACCGTTGGGACGAAAGCGGCTGCCGTGACACGGGCAGTCGAACTCGGTGTCCTTCCACTGCACGTTGCATCCGAGATGCGTGCATATCGCGGAAATCACGTGGAACGCATCCTTCTGACGAATCACATACAGCCGGTGCGCTTCGTCGAGAGTGTAGCCGTCGGGGTAATCGTCGGGACGCTTGAGCTTGAAACGGCTCGGCGGCTCGTAAAGGACGTTGGGAAAAAATGCTCTTCCCGCGGCGCCGATCTGCGCAAGAAACGCTGCCAACACGGATCCCTTGCCGATGAAGCGCAGGATCTTCCGCCGATCGCCGTCCATCAGCCAGCCGTCTCTTCGAACTGAAAACGCTCCATCGTAATCGCCGAGGTCGGGCACCGGATCGCGCACAGGCCGCACCGGATGCACTTCGCTTCGTCGTAGAGAAACGCGCTGCGTGTATCCGCTTCCGCCATCACGCCGGCAACCCGCTCCTGATCGGCGATCTCGCCCGCAAGCGTGAAATGCAGGCAATGCTCAGGGCAGATGTCCACGCATCGGTTGCACAGGATGCATTTCGCACCGTCGTAAATCGGATGGATATGGCAGTAGAGGCATCGCTCGGCCTGCTCGAGTGCATCGCTCGCATCGAACGCGGACTCGACCTCCGTTATTCCGGTTCGGCGCGAGAGCGGTATCAGCGGGATGTCGCGGCGCTTTTGCTCGTAGCGCTCGGCCATCCTGTACGTGTCGGTCGGCAGTTCCTCGATCGTAACGCGCATCCGCGGTTGGCCAAGCGGCTTGCCGCGCAAGTACGAGTCGATACCTCGCGCGGCGACCTTGCCATGCTGTGCACAGGTGATCAGCAGCGACGGTGGAAAGGCCGCATCGCCGCCCGCGAACACGCCTGCGATGCCGGTCTCGAGCGTGACCGGATCGATCTTGAGCGTTCCCGCGGGCGTGACCGTGACTCCATCTTCCGGCGTGACGAACGACAGGTCCGGCGCCTGCCCGATTGCGAGTATCACAGCGTCGGCGTCAACGACGCGCCGATCGTTCTCGTCGAATTGCGGGCGGAAGCGCCCCGCTTCATCGAATACCTTGACGCATTTAACCAGTTCGATTCCGACTGCGTGGCCGTCGCGGATGACGATTCGCTTCGGCCCCCATCCTGGCATAAAAGTGACGCCCTCATCGCGCGCGATCTCCAGTTCCTCGCGCCCCTGCGCCGATTTCATCGCCGGCATCTCGGCCCCGGACTCGAGACTCGCGACCGTGACTTCCAGCGCACCGCGTCGCGCCGCCTCGCGCGCCGCATCCAGCGCCACGCGCATCGTGCCGGCCGCGACGCCCTGCTCTTCCTCCTCGGACATGACGAGTCCGGGCACGAGAGCACGAACCGCAGTCCGCGCCGCATCGATCGCCACCAGTCCACCGCCTATGACGACGACCTTGCCGCCCAGCGGAACGCGGTAGCCGCGATTTATATTGAGCAGGTAGTCGATCGCCTTGATCACGCCGTCGGCATCGCTTCCTTCGATCGGCACTGCGCGCCCACGCGACGCGCCGACGGCGAGAAAGATCGCTTCGAAGCCCTGTTCCTTCAGCTCGCGCACGCCGAAGCCGGGCCGGAGCGGGGTCGTGTAGCGAAACTCGACGCCAAGCTCTTCGATCTCGCGGACCTGGCAATCGATCACATCGCGGGGAAGCCGGTAAGTCGGGATTCCGTATCGGAGCATCCCGCCCGGGTGTTCCATCGCTTCGAAAACCGTGACGCTGTAGCCCATCAGCGCCAGATCGTTTGCGCATGCGAGACCGGCTGGGCCGGCGCCGACGACAGCAACTTTGCGATGCGACGCATCGGCAGGCCGTGCGCCGGGAATGTCTATATGACCGGGCGTGGTGCTGCCGTCGCCGGAAGGGCCGGCGATCATATCGCGGATTCCCTTAGGCGATAGCGCTTCGGGGCCGAATTGTTCGGTGAGAAAACGTTTGAGCGCGCGAATCGTCACGGGCGCGTCGATCTTGCCTCGGCGGCACGCGTCCTCGCATGGAGCGCCGCAGGCACGGCCGCAGATCGAGGCAATAGGATTGGGAGAGCGCGCGACGCGATATGCTTCCGCCAGGCGTCCTTCCGCGATCATCTGAACGTAGCGGCCCGCGTCGGTCTTGACCGGGCACGCATCAAGGCATGGCACGTTCTTGCGGAACCACCACAAGTCGCGCGGCATCGCGTCGATCGGATTTCTGTTGCTCATCGCGGCCGCGCTTACTTCTTGCAGAAGGTCCTGACGTAGGCGACCAGGTCGTGCATCTCGCCGTCCTCGAAGCCCGCGCTCCACGCCTGCATGTCTTTGCTGAGACCATTGGCGGCGCCGCCGTTCTTGATCACGTTGAACATCGTGTCGTCGGAAATTTTGCCCATCGCGGCGCAATCGGTGAAATTGCGCGGGCTGGTCGAAAGTGTCGCCGCGGCCGGACCGTCGCCCTTGCCGTTGGGGCCGTGACACTTCACGCAAAACGTATCGTAGTTCTGGTTGGCTGCCACCAAGTCGGCGGCCTTAACACTCGCTGCTGCGGTGACGCTAAGCGCCAGCGCGACGGACGCTCCGAAGACACTTTTCCTTCTGCTCACTTCTTGCTCCTTGTCGCTTGCTCGATACGGTATCCGTCGAAAACTATCAGCTTCCTCCCTTGAGAAAAGCGAGAATTGCGTTCGCGTCGCTTGGCGGAATATTCCCGAGCGTTCGCATATGCATCAGCAGGATATCCCACTGATACGAAGCATAGTCGCCCGGCGCCCGCGGACTATGACATTGAGCGCAGTAGACGGGCCACAGCTCAGCGCCTTTGCGGAACAGTGCGGCCTTTTCTTTCTTGCTCATTTCCTCCTGGGCGAAGCCGCTTCTGACAATCATTGGCGCAATGGCCGCGATCAGCATCAGTACGGTTGCAAGTTTTTTCATGATTGCACCCGCCCTCAGAAGCCGACCGTAATTTGAGTAATGAATGCTCGATCGTTGTGCGCAGTGCCGAAGGGGCTGTACACGGGCGTTAGGCCCTTCGGACCCCCGAAGGTCACCAGGCTTCCGCCGTCCTGCGGCAATTCGAAATCGAGTTCGTTCTGCCACACGATCGCAGGGCTGAAGTAGTAGTCGAGCACCATCGCCACTTCGCGCGCGTGCGGCGAAAATATCGACGGCGAACCGTTGAAGCCGGGCGCCGGCGTGGTGTTTATCTCCGATGCAACGATTGCGCGCTGATTGACGCCCGAATACCGCACACCCGCCAACATCCGGGACACGAACTGCTCCACCGGACTGGGCAACATCGTCATCTTTGCGGCCAGTTGATTGAGCGCATAGTCGACCTCCAGGTACCATCCCTGGCGATTGTCATGTCCTGTGGGCGTGCCCATGGGCATCTGCCGGTAGGCGGTAAGCCACGAACCGTAAACGCTCAGTGCGTCCTTCTGATACTCTAGATTCACACCCCAGGCGTTGTACCAGAGATTGTTCTGCCACTTGCCGTTGAGTGTAGCTGCGGCCAGCTGCAACCGGCCCCATTCGGCCCTAAGGGGGATCGGGTAGAAGCGGAAGCGACCGCCGAACGCCTTGCCATTCGTGTTGAGCGTAACGCCGTTGAACGCGTTGAGTGTCTGGCCGATGACCGCCGTGGGCAACGAGGGATCGTAGCTCGGTCCATTGCTGACCCAAACCGTGTAGTCAGCGTCCTGACCGAGGGCGCCCCATTGATACCCCCCGCGAAGCTGGGCGCCCACGTCGGTTGGAGGGCCAACGGGCTCGCCATCAAACGGCAACGGAGCGGTGGCGAACCGGTTTACCCATGGAGCACTGCGATCTTCGTACCAATTGCCGAACGGGTTGTCGAAGATACCAGCATAAAGTTCCATGTAGTCGTTAAAGAACATCATGAGGCTCGCGACCGGCATCGAGAAGGTCGAAGCGCCGTTGGCGCCTATCGAGCCACTGAGCTGGCCAACAAAATAGGTCCACTTGTTCAATTCGTAGTTTACTTGCGGCGTCCAATTGAGCGTGAAGGTATTCGTGGCGGTGGCTTTATCGTATTGGAACGAACCCTGGAAGGTGCCGACCAGGACGAACCGACGCTCACCGAGATAGCTGTCGAAGGCGTTGCCGAACTGTGACGGCGCCAGCGGCGCATTGACCTTGGTTTGCAAGGTCTGCACCTGGGCGTTGGTCTGCTGAAGCTCGAGCGTGGTCTCCTTCAGCTTCTGATCGGTGTTCTGGAGTTGCTGGGTGGTGGTCTCGACCCTGGAGTCTTTGGTCTCGAGCTGCTGGACCTTGACCTCGAGCGAGCGAATTACCTCGCGGTCGCGCTTGCGCTCTTCGCGCATCTGGCGCATCTCGGCTCTGATCTCCTTGAGCGCGACCGCGGCGTCGCCGTCGCTGTCTGCCGCCCGCGCCAGCCCGCCGATTGACAATGCCGCCACGCCAAGTGCACAAAGAAATGTCGAGAAAATTCTTCCGGCTCGCATATTTTCCCCCGATCTGCGCCGAGTCACTCGGCGCGTCCGTCATAAAGCAACCTTTGTGCCCCAGAGACCAACGAAGGCCAGCGCTGGGTTCGTAGCTGCCTGCTACGACTGGAGGATGGGTTGGACTGGCGCTGAACCGCCGACGCTCCGCGAAATCTCGCAAAACAATCGAATTGCCGCAAGCGTGGCGTAATCGGATTTCCACATGGTCTGAGGTTGCTCGAAAGACCAAACCCTGGCGCTGCTTTGTCTTGTGATCGGACTTCACCGCGAGTGTGTTGCCAAGGGCGTCAGGCTGGTGTGTCCGAAGGATACAACAGCTCACGCGGGCGCCCGAATTCCGCCCGATATCAAGGCGTCGCGTCGCCTCCAGCGTTCGGCACGATGAATTGAGATGACACTGTCCCATGAACGATCGGGCGGAGGGAAAAATGCAGCTTCAGTTCAATTCATCTGGCTCGGCGATGACCGAGGCGATTGAGACGCAGATCCTTGCGCACGTCAAAGCGCTCGAGGACTACGTCAACGGCCTCACCGGATGCACCAGGTGCTTGCAGCACCTGCGGTTCATCGTCCTTGAAAAAGCGGGCCGCGTTCGAATCCATCTCGACGTGTCGGGCGGCGAGTTCACGATTGACAAGCAGAACAGTGTCGACCTGCCGCTGGCGATAACCCAGGCTTTTACCGCCGCACGCTTCAGGCTCGAGGAATACGTACACAAGGTCTGTCACGATATGAAAATCGAGGGACCTTCGCCTGACGTTCGAGTCACCACTATCTTTCCGACGAACGATTACGGCGTTCTCGAAACTATCGACGGCCGGGAAGTTTATTTTCGTCGTAACAGCTATGACAATGCCCGTGTTGGAAATTGAAGCGTCGTGCCGGTGAGGATTATGGAAACGAATATGAGCGCTGCCAAAAAGTCGTCAGCAACCCGGGCCGGAAAGTTTGCGGACACGCGGAGAATCCGAAACCTCACTGAGGAACTGAGCCGGGAGGAGTACAGCCTCGGGATGCCGCTGCTCGACGCCGCAGTCGCGGGCGTCATTCTCGGCTTCAAGCCGTCTGATCGCGAGATGCGGACGCAGGCGCAGCGATGCTGGGAAATTCTCAAGCCGCAACTCAATCAGCATCTGCTAAGCGAGGACGAAACGGTGCTGCCATGGGCTGAAGGTGCAGGCGGCATCTCTGCCGAGGTCATGGATCGAATCAAAAGAGCCACGGCGAGATGCGCTCGCTCATCGCCAAGCTGGTGGGAGTCTCGTTCGAAGAAGATCCGGACAAAGTCGTCGCCGCGGCCGGCAAGGCTCTATGTGTGCTCGCCGTCAAGCTCGACGACCTGATCGACAGCGAGGAAATGCGCCTGCTGCCGGCGCTCAGAAGGATGTCGTTCGCCTAGCTCAGGACCAATCGCTCTTGGATTTCCTACAAGGCCGGACGTTACAAAAAGAGAGAGTGGCGCATGGCAGACGAAACGCCGCGCGACGAATTCTCCGAAGAAAACCTTCCGCCACCCACAGGTACGATTTTCATCTTGGGGACGTACATGCTGGTGCTCGCGGTGGGATGGGCCGTGATGTTCTGGATGTTGCTGGACAGGTAGAGGGAACGGTACGAGAGGGCCTTCCTTACAGCATGCGCTGCGGTGCTGGTGGTTTTCCTGTGCGCGCTTGGGTACGGTAGCGTGGCGATGGGTGTCCATCTTCCTTCGCATAGCGGGATGATCTATTGCGACGTCGGTCAGAAGCTTCGCAAGGTGCTGCGCAAAACGCCGCCTTTCGATCACATAGGCGTGAAGGAAATCGCGCCGGGAAAATATCAGGCTGTGTTAATCGCGCAGACGTGGTCCTTCTCCCGATGAGATCGACGTTCCAGTCGGCGCCGACGTGAGCTTCGTCGCAACTTCGTCTGACGTATTCCACGGATTTTTTATCGTCGGCACGCGCGTCAACATGATGCTCATTCCGGGGCAGGTTTCCGAATTCGACTACCGCTTTACCAAACCCGGCGAATACTTGCTGATCTGCCACGAATACTGTGGCCGCCTGCATCACACGATGTCCGGTAAGGTGGTGGTCAAATGAGTACGTCGGTCGTATCGGAGCCATCCGGCTTCGCGCTGCCGCAGAGCCAGTTGAACGTCATCAAGTGGAACATCTATTTCGGATTCGCCGTGCTTGCGATCGGCGTCATCATGGGGCTCGGCCAGGCGCTCGGCTATGCGCGGGTGAACGTCGTCAAGTACTACCCGGTCGTAACGTCGTATTATCAGGGACTGACGATTCATGGCGTGCTCAACGCGCTGGTGCTCACGACGGCGTTCGCCAACGGCTTCATCGCACTGACCACTGCGCGAGGGCTCGGGCGCAAGCTCAACAACACGCTCCTCCATGCGGCGTTCTGGACGCTCTTCATCGGTTCGATTCTGGCGGCGTATGCGATGCTCGCCGGCAAGGCCTCGGTGCTGTACACCTTCTATCCGCCGCTCGAGGCCGACTGGACATTTTACCTGGGCCTCGCATTGGTGGTAGTGAGCACGTGGATCATCTCGGCGGCTCAGCTGATTGCACTGCGCGGATGGCGCAAGGATTATCCGGGCGAGCGAGTGCCACTGCTCGCCTTCATGTCGATCGCGACGTACGTGATGTGGGATATCGCATCGGTCGGCTTGGCCGTGGAGGTCGTGGTGTTTCTGCTGCCGTGGTCGCTGGGTTGGTTTCCGGGCACCGATCCGATGCTTGATCGCACGCTGTTCTGGTTCACCGGGCATCCGATCGTGTACTTCTGGCTGCTGCCGATTTACGTTTCATGGTACGGGTTGATTCCCAAACAGGCCGGCGGCGTGCTGTTCAGCGACACCCTGACTCGGGTGGCCTTTATACTTTTTATCCTGCTGGTACCTGTCGGCTTTCATCATCAGTTCGTCGATCCGGGCATTTCGGGAAGCCTGAAGTTCGCGGTTGCGGGCGTGACCTTCGCGATTTTCTTCCCCAGCCTGATGACCGCGTTCTCGGTAATGTATGCGCTGGAGATCGGGGGCCGCCGTCGCGGCGGGAGCGGGCTCATCGGATGGTTCTTCACGATTCCATGGAGCGATCCCTCGGTCGCGGCCCAGGTGCTGGCGATGATCGCGTTCCTGCTCGGGGGCATCTCCGGCCTGATGAACGCGAGCTACACAATGAACATGGAGATTCACAACACCGCGTTTATCCCGGGCCATTTTCATCTCACTATCGGCTGCGCGGTGGCCCTCTCCTACATGGGAATCGCCTACTGGCTGATACCATATCTTGAGCGGCGCGAGCTCTGGTCGTCGCGCGCCGCACTGTTCCAGGCGTTTTTGTATTTCTTCGGGGTGATGATCTTCTCTCGCGGCCTGATGGCAGGAGGCATGGAGGGAATGCCGCGGCGCACCGACATGGTGCACGCCACCTACGACATGGCGGCGTGGAAGATTCCGGGAATCATGACGGGCATCGGCGGTACGCTGATGTTCGCGAGTGCGATGCTGTTCTTCTTCATCCTGGTGATGACGAAAATTGCCGGCAAAAGGACCGAGCCGGGTGACATTCCGTTTACCGCGACGGTCCAGGCACCGTCCGTCATCGGATGGCAGCCGCGGCTCGATCGGCTTGGCTACTGGGTTCTCGCTTCGGTCATCCTGGTAGTCGCGGTCTACGGCCCCTTCATCGCCGGACACTTACCGCCCTGCCTCACGACCGCGGGCCTGCTCTATCCTTAGACTCTCGGTAGTAGACTCCGAAAGCCGCCAATTTCCCCCGTCCGAGTTTTTTGGATGCACCCTGCTCTAGATTCTTTCCACTGCAATGACTCCATCGTCGGCACGATGGCCCTAAATTTTTCTCCTTGACCGACTATCGCTCATCGTAATGGGCCTGCCATCCGTCACGAACCAGATCACCGGAACGATCTTATCGCTTGATTTGGCGTACCTGCAGAAAGGACCGCAGCACGTAACCGAATCGTTCGAGCGAGAGTGGTTTCGAGGCGTAGTAGTGGGCACCGTTCGTGCGCGCCCGTTTCTCGTTGCCATCGCTGTGAATCGCGGCGACATAGAGCAAGGAGGTACCCGAAAAGTGTTTGCGAATCTGCGTGAGCAGGCAGCCGCGCTCGTTTTCTAGGACCGCTTGGTCATCGAGTATCACGAGTCGCACATTTGGCTGGGCGGAGACCTCGCGACTCCCGCATTTGTCGGCTCCGTGGCGAACCAGCTTCCAAGGCAGCTTGACGATTCGGCCGATGAAGTCTGTCAACGCCTGGTCGTCAGAGAGAAGCAGCACCGTCGGGGAGAGGCTGTTTTCTACTTTCAATCTGGCGCTGTTTTGGCCGCGTGGCATTGGCGAAAAAACCTGATACTGTCGGCTAATTCTGCCGGCACGAAACATGAGCAGCAATTGTGCCAAGGCTGCTGTCCGCTTTAGACAAGATTCGGAGAACGAAAGGAGGCAATTTCGCCTGTATGTCTCCATCGGACACAGTTGAAAAGGGCCACCTGAACGACGCCAATCTCAACCAGCCTGGCGCGGGGCATGACGCGAGTAGTGTCCAACCCTCAGAGGGAGGCCCGCGTCACTACCACTACTGTGGGACGAGGAGTTGGAAGCACTTCGGCCAGTGCTCCGACTAGTGCTCGAACACCTGGCGGAAGTGATAGCGCACTGGTATCAGCTCTACGTTCTTCACTTTGGCGATAGGCGCAGTCTGTCGGAGCCTGAGTTTCGCGATCTCTTCTACAACGCGCTTTTCGCGAAACACCAAGGACCTGCTCGAAGGAGACATGGATCGCTATTCTATCGATACCATCCGAACCGGCGAACTGCTGTGTGAACGCAACGTGCCGTTTACGGAAATCGTCGCGTCCCTTCATCTGTACGAGGAAAGCGCCTACACGGCCTTCCCCAAGGATCCGGCGCCGCCGCTGGAGATCTACACGGCGCTCGACAAGCTGAGCCACATTCGCATGATCCTGCTGGCCGACGCATACTTCCGGTCCGCATCGGCGAGCGCGGGCGCGCGCATCCAGGCACTCGAACGGCAAGCAACCCTTGTGGCACGAGAAAGACGCAGGGTCTTTCACGGTCTGGTTGGTTCCAGCCCATCGATGCGGCACCTCTACGACCGAATCGAAGCCGCGGCTGCCACCCGCGGCACAATCTTGATTGTCGGCGAGAGCGGGACCGGGAAAGAGCTGGTCGCGCGCGCGATTCACGAGTGTGGCGCGGTGCCAACGGTCCCGTTCGTTGCGCTCAACTGTGCCGCGATTCCGAAGGACCTCATCGAGAGCGAACTATTTGGATACAGGAAAGGCGCGTTCAGCGGTGCAAATGCCGACTACCTCGGACTCTTCCGAGCGGCTGAGGGCGGCACGCTGTTTCTCGACGAAGTTACCGAGATGGCGCCGGAGACGCAGAGCAAGCTGTTGCGCGCCGTGCAAGAACGGACGGTGCGGCCGGTGGGATCGACGAAAGAGATGCCTGTAAATGTCCGGCTTGTTGCGTCGACTAATCGCGATCCCGAGGAAGCGGTCCGCGCCGGCAACCTGCGCGAGGATCTCTACTACCGGCTGCAGGCCGGCGTCCTCACCGTGCCACCGCTCCGGGAGCACTTCGATGATATCGCGCTCTTGGTCGAGCATTTCATCGAGTTCTTCAACGAGAAGCTCCAGCCGCGAAATTGCGGTGAGGGGTATCGAAGAAGACGCGCTCGAGGCGATGATGAAATATTCGTGGCCGGGGAACGTTCGCGAACTGTCCAACGCTATCGAAAGTGCCTTCACCTTCGGCCGCTCACCAATGATCCGTCTGCAAGACCTTCCGGCCGGCATCGCTGGGATTCGGTCTGCGCAGGCCTTCGCTCCAATCTGAAAGGCCCGCGCCGGAACCAGAACCATCGATTGGCACTTTTGCCGAGGCCGAGCGTCAACTTGATCGCCCGCGCCCTCAAGGCTACCGAGGGCAACAAGGTGCAGGCCGCGGCTCTGCTTCGAATTTCCCGCAATAAGCTCTATGCGAAGATCGAAAAGTACGGTCTGTAGAGCAAGCGCGTCGTGCCCGCACCCGGTTATGCATGCGCTCTGCGTCACTATGGAGAACGCAAGCCAACGCGCGGGGTACCTCTCTCTTGAGCCTGACGTTTGAAGTACGGAATCACATGAGTTTGCATTAGCTCCATGCTCCTCAGAACCTTTCGGTGCTCGAGACCGGCTAACCTTGTCCAGCACAGTATCTGAGTGAACCCGTACTTCGTCCGCAGGTCCTCGATCTGCCGGATGCACGACGCAGGGTTACCGCATATCAAGGTGCCACTGCTGAGAAGCTCGTCCCACTGCACGCTTTGCACCGCCTTGCGGATGCCAGGATAGGTCTCGTATCCCACCGGCGGCGGCTGTCTTAGCGGCGGAGCTACGAGGTTCGCAAAGTTTCGATAGTACCATAGGACGGGACCACCGAAATCCTGGCGAGCCTGTTCTGTCGAATCGGAGCAATAGACCATGCACAGAGCGCCGATCTCGCGCTCGTCGGGGTTATGTCCTTTGAAGCGCAAAGCGTCTCGGTAGTCCCCAAGAAGCTGGCGAAGGCGCGCCGACTTGAAGCCATAGATCAGCGAACAGAGCAGGTTGAACCCCCGCGCGCCGGCCACTTCGAATGAAGGATCGCTGATCGCCGCAACCCATACGGGCGGGTGAGGCTTCTGCAAGGGCTTGGGACGCACCGACTGCTCGGGAATGTCGAAGTGAGCGCCTTTGAAGCTTATCGGGTCTTCTGTCCATGCGCGCACAATTACGTCGAGAGCTTCGTCAAAAATATCGCGTGACCGGGACTGATCGACGGTGAAACCTTGGTACTCGACTGGCTGGAACCCTCTCCCAACCCCGAGGTCGAGCCTGCCGTCGCTCATCAGGTCGACCATCGCTGCTTCCTCGGCTACACGGATCGGGTCGTTGAACGGCAGCACCAAAACTCCGCTACCGAGTCGGATCCGTTTCGTAACCGATGCGACTGCGGCCAACGTGACCATAGGTGAGGCGCTGAAGCCATATTCGGTGGAGTGGTGTTCGGGCGCCCAGATGGAGTCAAAGCCCATGTCCTCGGCCGCGCGCATGCAGTCGAGCTGCTCTCTGAATATTTGGTGCTCGCTCTTGCCTCCGGCCGGATGTTCAAAGAAATGCAGCATGCCGAACTTCATATGCAGCTCCTCCGTCTCGGGCTATTCGCTATGAAAGAACGCATTTCTCATGCCGCTTCATGTCTCGCCGCAACTCGGCGTACCGAGCGGCCTTATCGCCAACATGCGGTTGCAGTCGACGATGACGCGAGGATCCGTATCTCCGCTAACGGTTGCCGGATGCGTCCGACGGAGCCACCTGTGCCCTTTGGTGACAGGCCGGTTAGTCTCGAACCCCGTCATCCTGCATGATTTGGGACCAGTCGGTGGCGCGTTCCTTGCTGTCTAGTCGTTGGGAAAAAACAACGAGTTGGGCGAAGGCGCCGCGTCAGCAGTGACGCCCCTCGAAAGAAGCGATTTAATCCATGAAAACTCCCTTGATGACTGCCGTGCGTGTGATCGCGACACGGTTTCCATTCAGCCCTATGGCGACCGACGTTTACTCTCGGTTTCGTGAACCACAGCAGGTTCTTTGCCCCGATAAAGGGGAGTACGCGACGGTTCAGGTGGACGCGGAAATGGCCGCCGCGACCGTTGCGTTGGGATGCCCGGGCTTCGAATTATTCGCTGCACGCAGTGGCCTCGCGAATGTGGTCGAGGCTGCCTGGAGCTGCTCGGCTAGATTCACTGCGGAGAGCGCGACGAATGGCGAAATAACTTGGCAACCGGATTGAGAGGCGAGACGACAATGGCTGAAAAGTCTATTGCAATCGAAAAACTGAACCATCGGCTCACCGGCCAGGACGCCACATTCATCTACGGCGAGTCGCACAATGGGCCACTGCACATCGGCTCGTTCTCGTTCTTCGAAGACGAGATCACGTATCCCGAATTGATACGGCATTTCGAGAGCAAACTGCATCTGGTTCCGCGTTACCGTCAGCGCCTGGTCCCGGTGCCTTTCAATCTTGATCACGCTACGCTCGAGGACGACCCCGATTTCAAGATCGAGAACCACGTTAAGTATCATCAACTGCCGGTCGATGCTTCCGAAGCGCAGCTGATCGAAGCGGCCATGGCGGTCTTCCGCAAACCGCTGGATCGCAAGCGGCCACTGTGGGAAGTGAACCTGTTCAATGGCTTCAAGGGCAATCGCTCGGTCCTAATGTGGTCGATTCATCATTGCCTCGTCGATGGGGTGTCAGGGATGGAGCTGCTGAACGTGGTCATGGATTTCCGGCCTGACCCGCCGGCGGCAGAAACGAAAGTTGAGCCATGGTCTCCAAAGCGTCTTCCAGGGCCCATCCGACAGCTGCTCGGTGTTGCGCTCGATCGCGTGCAGCAGCAGGTCGATTCAATCCGCCGCCTGGCTCAAGCGGCTCCAAACGTTCGATCGCTGGTCGATGAACTCAGAACCGACGCAGGCACCGTCGCCAGATTGGCGCAACAGATGGCGCGGCCGATCGCGGCGACACCATGGAACGCAAGTTTCGTGAGCCAGGAGCGGACGCTCGCCTGGCTGCGCACGTCGTTTACAGATATCCGAGAGATTCGCACGGCGTTCGGCGGCACTATGAACGACGTCATACTGACGATGCTTAGCGAGGGAGCGGCGCGCTATCTGCGCTATCACGACGTTCGGCCAGGCGCGCCATTCCGAATTGGATGCCCGGTCAACGTGCGCCACGACCATGAGAACGGGGCGTTGGGGAATCGAGTCTCGATGATGTTCCCCGAACTTCCATCAGAACCGATGGATCCGGTGGCGAGGCTGAAACTCGTGACCGCGGAGACTCAAAGGATCAAGGAGGCCGGAGAGCCGCAGGCACTCGAGCGATTGATGAGCTATAGCGAGAGCGCCCCGCCGGCAATCGTCGCGACGCTTGCGGGAATGGTGACCACGGGGATGGATGCCGCCGCGTCATTGCAGCGATACATCCCGGCGTGGGCCAAACCCGCGGCGCCCGCGCCCGGAATAAATTTCATCGCCACCAATGTTCCCGGCTCACTGGTGCCGCTTTTCCTTGCGGACCATCGGATGGTCGACTATGTCGGCCTGCTTCCGCTGGGCGCCAATCTCGGGTTCGGTGTGCCGATCATCAGCTACAACCAGAACCTCTATTTCACGATGATGGCTGAGCCCAATCTGATGCCCGACCCTGATCGCATGAAGTCGTTGGTGGAGCAGGTCTTCGAGGATCTCAAGCGGGCCGCCGTCGCCCAGAGCGCGCCTGCGGCAGTACAGTCGCGTCGTGTGAGGAGATCTACACACGCGGGCACGCCGCCCGTGAGCGGCCATGACTCTCCACATCCAGGTCTCGCCGCTTCGAGCGCCCACTGATCGGTGCCGCGCCGGAAGTCGGAGATTGCGCGGGTGCGGGTACTGCGGAAAGGAGCCAGAATGGCCGAAAACAACCGTCACAAAATCCTCATCATTGGTGGAGGCACCGCCGGGCTCATGGTCGCGGCTCGGCTCAGACGCGCGGGCGAATCCGATGTAGCAATCATCGAGCCTTCGGAGAAGCACTTCTACCAGCCGCTGTGGACGCTGGTCGGAGCAGGTGCAGTCCGCAGAGAAGCGACGGCGCGCTCGGAGAGCGACTACATCGCAGCGGGCGTGACGTGGATCAAAGACTGGGCGCGCGAAATTTCTCCCGAGTCCAAATATGTCGCGACTCGTTCGGGTGCGCGCATCTCGTACGATTTTCTGATCGTCGCGCCGGGTCTCGAACTCAACTGGGAAGCGATTGCGGGCCTGCGTGAGGCAGTAGGGAATGGTTCGGTATCGACCAACTATACATACGAAAACGCTCCCCAAACCTGGGACCTGATTCGCAACTTCAAGGGCGGGACAGCGCTGTTCCACATGCCGGGGACGCCTATCAAATGCCCCGGCGCGCCGCAGAAAATCATGTACCTCGCGGCGGATCATTTCCGCAGGAACAAAATCTCCGCCAACGTCATCTATGGATCGGCCACTCCCACGATTTATGGCGTCAAGGAGTATGCCGCCGTCCTCGACACGGTCGTTCGGCGCTACGAGATTGACGCGCGGTTCAATCATGACCTGGTGGAAATTCGACCGGACAAAAAAGAGGCAGTCTTCGTCCAGAAGAACGATCCCGCCAAGACGCGAACCACGATCGGCTACGGCATAATGCACGTTGCTCCGCCGCAGATCGCGCCGGAATTTATCCGCAACAGCCCGCTGCCCGCGCAAGCAGAGCCTGGACTCGGTTGGGTCGAAGTCGATCAATATACGCTTCAACACAAGCGTTATCCCAACGTGTTTGCCTTGGGAGACGTGGCCAGTTCGCCCAACGCCAAGACCGGCGCGGCCGCCCTGAAGCAGGCGCCGGTGGTCGTCAGCAATCTGCGCGCTGTGATGCGCGGTGCGTTGCCGACGGCGCGGTATAACGGCTACGTCGCGTGTCCGATCACGACCGCGTACGGAAAACTGTTGCTCTGCGAGTTCGATTACACCGGCAAGCCGACACCGACGATTCCTTTCATCAATACGGTCGCTGAGCGCTACGACACCTGGCTCTTGAAGCGCTACGGGTTGCCGTGGCTGTATTGGAACCTGATGTTGCGCGGCCGCGACGTGCCATTCCTGGGCGCGCGCACCATCCGCAAGCAGGACGCTTTGCGGCGCGCGGAACAATACGCGGCGAACGAGGCCAAATAGCCTTTTGGAGTGTCGAACGCATCCTGAGGACAGGGCAGCAGGCCTGCGCGGAAAACCTAACTTGATACTGCTGCACCTATGAAGTGACCCAGCGTATAAGTCACGCCCGCGGCCGCTAGGCCAACGATGAGTTGTCGAATTCCGGAGAAAAAGAAGCTTCGCCCGGTGAAGAGTGTTACCCCCGCGCCAATCAGAAACAGCACGGCTGAACTTATCAGGACGCTCGCGATTACGGCTGTGGTACCCGACACGAAAAAGAAGGGCATCACCGGAAACAGAGCGCCGGCTGCAAACAAAAGAAAAGACGACATAGCCGCACCGCATTCCAAGCATAGCCGCGCAGGTCTTCTCGCCTGGGAGTAGTCAGGCGGTCAGCTAATGCTCTAGCCTCATCGGTCCTGAATCCATGGGCCGAATAGATATTTGCCAGGTGCTCTCTCTCCTCGTCGGAAATATCGGCTGGTTCTCGAGCTTCAACGTCAACCCTTGGCTCGTGGCTCTCCCGAGAAGTGGTGACCGACAACCACTCACCCATCGCCATCGCGCAGGCGCCTGCAACCAATCCTGATAGCCCCGTAACCAGGATAGCGTGGGACGCCAGATTTGCTCCCGACACTCCCATGACCAGGCTCAAGTTCGATGAGCCCATCGTTGGCGCCTAGCACAGCAGCTCGCAAAGCATTTGCTAGAGGACCGATTGACATATTCGGCATGGAAGCCGCGACTGCTCTGATGATACGTGCGTGGGATCTCTCAGCAGCGCTAAACCCGCCGGCGACGGCTTCAGATTGAGCATCGTAGTGCCCGACATCAGCCTGTTCGCGTGTGCTAACGACCGGAAGCACGAAGTCTGGACCGTGGCGGCGGGCCAGCCGGATCAAGATTCTAGTGCGCCATCCTACACCTGACTCGGGCATCGGGTGACCAAGCTCGGAAAGTCGTTGATTCCAGAAATCCTTGTGAGCTTGTTCGATCGCGGCCAGGCGCTTATAGACCTCTGCTATTTTGGGTTTGCGCTCTTCAACCGATAAGGCTCGATATAGCGCAACGCTGTCGGCCTCCCGCTGAAGGTTATCCAGATATTGCCTGATCGTGTCCTTGAGGTCTGTTGAATCAGTTGGCATAGCAGTAGCGCCTCGACCGCTAGGACGAAGGTCTACGAGGCGGTAGAAAGTAGCTGACCGCCGTTGGCAGTTGGCACGGCTATCCTCGTGGAGGTGCAACGATGGCGCGGTTGGTATCCTTAGCTCGACTTCTCTGTGTGCTCAGAAGAAAGGACTTTGTTTCCACCGACGGATATTTCCCGAGCTCCTAGACCTGGACCAGTACACCGTTGTGGATTAGGAAACTCAGCACATTGGCGGCAAGGCGTTGTGACTCCTGGTCCTGGTTCTGTTCGCGAAACTCCCGAATCTTCTCAGCGTAGTGGGCACGCCATTTGGCGCTGATTACTTGCTCACCGTCTGACTTCCGTACCCGAAAGCATCGCGCGATAATCGCATCGGGATTCTCGGCCACGAATTCACAGAATCGCGCGAGCGCTTGCAGCTTGTCGGGCTCTTCGGCAATCGGGTCGCCGCCCCACTGATTGCTCAGATCGCGCCGCCAAGTCCTGACTGATTCGTATGCTTCGAGAGTTTGCTCGGCCATCATCTCTACTCCGGAAGGTTCAGGTCTCGCGCGATCTTACGAACTTCTTCCTTGCGTCCGGGCAGAGGCGCCGGCGCCTGCAACACCTTTGATCTCCGAAGCTCTTCGACCACTTTCGGATCGCGCGGGAACGGCTTTCCATATTGGCCGAGAAAGTACTGTTCCTCGAAGGGTGGACGCGGTCGCTGGCCACCAGCCTCCCGCGATTCCAGCGGATACCCTACGTTCATCGCGTACAGCGGCATCCATTCGGTGGGCGGTTTGACGTGTTCCGCGACAATTGGCGCGACGAATGCGCCCAGGCATGCGCCGAGTCCCAGTTCGAACGCCATCAGCAGTCCCTGACACGCGGCGACGCCGCAATCGAATGCGGCGAGCACCGGATAGTACGGCGATTCGGTAAGCGGTTTCAGGAGTTGAGGATAGACGAGTTCGTCAACGAACTTGTGACTCCATCCGTGAGTGGCATTGAGCGCACCCACGTCAACCAGTTCCTTCAGCCGCGCCCCCTTCTTTCGGTTCACTACCGACAGGTCGGAATAGAAGTAGATATGCACCGGCGCGAGCTCGATGATAAGCGCCTGCGTGGGACTCTTCATCTTCTGCAGCTCGGCCTTGGGAATGTCATCGCGGTTGACTACGATAGCTCGCAGCCAATGCGCGTTGACCGCGCACGACGCTATCAGGCATGCCTCCAGAATCTTCTGAATCTTTTCCGGCTCGACGGGCCGCTTGGGATCGAAGAAGCGAATCGACCGCCGTGAACCAATCAACTCCTGGTATTCCATCGCGCCTCTCCTACGTCGAGAAAATATGAACCGACATCGCCGCGGCATCGCGTCCCAGAAAGCCGCCACCGTTTTCGGTGAGCCCAACGCGTGCGCAGTTCACCTGGCGGGCGCCGCATCGCCCGCGCAGCTGATCGACGATTTCCACGATCTGCGCGATTCCGGTGGCGCCGATCGGATGGCCCTTGGAGAGGAGTCCGCCGCTCGGATTGACGACGTGGACTCCGCCGAGATCCAGGGCTCCTCTCGCCAGAAACTCGGGACCTTCACCTTTGGCACAGATCCCGAGTTCCTCGCATGCGATCAGTTCGGCGGGCGCGGCGGCGTCGTGAACTTCGAGCACGTCAATGTCCGAGGGCCCGACGCCGGCGATTTCGTACGCGCGTTTTGCGACGCGCTCGAGCGCGGTAGGTTCGTCGGCTGCGCGATCGCGCCCTGAGAAGATTACTGACGCGCGGACCTCGACCGGCGTTGCGATACCCAATCGGCGCGCATACTTCTCCGACATGAGAACTGCCGCGGCA
>CAWILO010000014.1:0-89718 GCA_963836955.1 uncultured delta proteobacterium
TCGACCAAAAGCCTAGAGCAGAAACGATAATCGCATATGCCTGAAAAAGCGCGATCAATGGAATCACAGGGACTATGAAGCGTTTGCTTCCAAAGATGGAGAGAGCTGGCAATATCACGCAGGCTAGCATGAGTATGCCTGGCTTCAAGCTCATAGCTGAGCTTTCTGCGGCGGACCCCACTCATAGCGAGGACTAGACCGGTTGCAAAAACGATCACACTGATCAGGTCCATAAGAGAATACGAGCCGATTGAATCGCTACTGAAGCCCTCCGGGGGGAAGCGCCCAAATGTCGCGTTTGATTCCGAACAAGTATAAGGCTCGCTGCCCAATCAGCCAGAGCCATCGCCCAGGCATCGAAAGCAAAAACTGCCAACCGCTGGGTTCGACGACAGAAGGATACGGAAAGCTGTATCCCATTGCGTTCGGGTTGTTTGCCAAACGAAACCGGAATGCGCTCCCTTCCATCAAAAGTACGGTTCGACCCTGACCTAAAGATTGCGCAATCGACCATGTGGCGAGCAGTACGAGCGATGTCAAAAGGATAGTCCCATTCTGGCGCAAGTCCTGAATCGACAGGCCCTTTCCTTGGATCAAGGCCGAGTACAGCAACGGGATTAGGAGCAACGCTACGTATCGCATCTGAATCAGAGAAATGAAAGCCAGCACAAAGCCCATTCCAATGCCATACAGCCGCGATATCTTTGGCGACCGGGCAGACTGTGCAGCTGACATCAGCATCGAAAGAAACAAGAGCATCAAAAACCCTGTGAGCACTTCGTACTGGATCATATTGCAGTAGTATCTCCAGGAATCGGAGAACAAGAATAGAGCTGTCGCGATTTGTGCGACGGCAGGCTGAAACCAGCGGCTACCAAGTCGGTACAGCAGCACCGCCGATGCAAAAAACATTAGAAGTGACAGAAGCTTTGAAGCATGAATCGCAGCTGCAGGTGCGCCCAGGGCAGCAAAGAGAACCCTGAGATAGATTTGATACCCCGGCGAATGGTAAAGATCATGTAAGTTGAACAAGGTTGCCCACCCTGCCCCTGCCGCTCCTTTCAGGTAGCTCTGGCCATCAATCGTCAGGATCGGATGAGGCCAGGGCACTTCCCAGAAGAGCATCATGAACCTGATAGAGAGCACGCACCCGGCCGTCATAAAGACCAGATAGAGATACCTCCATGCCTTAGCCATCATGTCACCCCAATGGCTCTCTGTAGACCCCACCCGCTGCGGGTGACCTTCGACTCCGAGCGCAAGTCACCCGACGAACGCGACTGTTCCGCCAGTATCGCGCCGACGCCAGCCCAGCCTCGCGTTGCCGTGCGCGCCGCCCGTTTCTGAAATGAACAAAGGTACAATTGTATTTAGCAGATCTGGTGATACATAGGGTGCGACGTGTCGACGGCGATTTGGGGGCAACCCCCAGAACTGGTCACAAGTATTCTCGTCGAAACTAGAGCGTTTCGATGAGCTCGGCCCCGCGATCCGCCGCCGACCGCATAGCCGTTTAATCGCGCCAATCGTGATCTGATCGAGATGCGCCAGCACGTCGAAGGCCGGACCGATCAGGCTCGGCCATCGTTAACGAGTTCCCTGCACTCCACATTTAACCCTCGTCGCGATTAGCGTCGGTATCCCGTTCGACTTTTGGGCCATGGGAACCAAACCTCGCGCGCGCGGGTTTAGCGACAGGGCGGATCGTGAATTCGCGTTCGCCGATTCGCGATTTTATCGAGGGGAAAATCGGGATTGGTACTCGGAAGACGCCTTGAAGCAACCATGCTCGCGATTGCGCTCAAGTTATTTATGGCGCCGCGCATCGGAATCGCCTAAGATGACCGCAGCGAGGCTGCAATCTCGTGCAATTTCGTCAGGAAATCGAGACGCTCAGAGGCACCGAGGCGGCCGAGCGCAGGAGGGTCGAGCAGGACGAAAAACGGCTCGAGGAGCTGGAAGATAAACTGAAGCGCCTCGAATCACAGAGTCAAAAGCTCGGAAAAACTGCGAACACACTGGAAATCGACGATACAAAATTCCGGAACGCAACCGACCAGCGATTGCAAGAATTGCCAACTCAAGTCGCTGCGAAGATTTCCCAACCGGATTTCCAATCGGAACTAAGCCGCTACCTGGGCACGCACCAGTTCAGACTCACCGGCGCGGCGGGGGAGCCTTCATTTACAGCAGACCGCGCAGAACACCTTTTCGCTGGAGTTCGAGCCGCTGTTTCTGTAATCGGCTTAACGACTGGATTTTGTTCCAGGGCACGATCCAGGCGACACTCATACGCGCCGCATGAGACCTCCGGGATGCGAGGCGAAGTAGTTGTCCAGTAAGCGAGAAAATTGGGGGACATCAACAAGATCTCAAGACCAACGGAGGAAAGGCAATGAAACGTGCAGACTCGGCAATCTCGTCCGCCACAGAGAGCCACAGGTCCGATCGATGGCAACCATTTAAGGAAAAGAAAGCGAATATCCGGATGCTCTTGCCAGCCGCGCTAGCTGTAGCTCTGATGTTGTTGCTTAGCGCAAAAGCAAAGGCGCATGCGTTCCATGGCTTCAGCACTCAGCTCTTGCCGTTGGTCGTCTCGACCGTCCCACAGAATGGAGATCAAAATCCCTATGGTGTTGTGTTTGTGCCGTCTGGCTTTCGTGGAAGCGCCCAACCCGGCGATATTTTGGTCTCCAATTTCAATAACGGCGCCAACCTGCAAGGGACCGGCACTACCATCCTAAGGGTTCAGCCCAACGGGCAGACCAGCGTGTTTGCAAACACCGGAACCGTGACCGGGCTCACAGATGCTTTGGGCGTTAGTAGGAGGGGGTTCGTTTTCGTCGGTTCGGTGCCCACCACCGATGGCACATTCCACACTGTCTCCGGAGGGCCGCTGCTCGTCCTCGATAGCAACGGAACCGTGGTGGATTCGATAACCTCGCAGCTCGACGGTCCATGGGGCCTGGCGCTCAATGACAACAATCGGGGTGTCGAGGTGTTTGTCTCCAACGTGCTCAAAGGCACGGTGACGCGGCTTGAGTTCTCGGTCTCGAAGCAAGGCTCAATCACACTTAGCAACAGCGCCCAGATTGCGTCCGGTTATTCTTTTACGACCGATCCATTGGCAGTCGTGATTGGGCCTGCAGGCCTGGCTTTCAATCAACAGACCGACACTCTCTACGTGGCTGCTGAGGATGATGACAAAATCTTCGCGATACCCAATGCGAGCCAAACTACCGACAAAGGCGAGGGTACATTGGTGTTCTCGGATTCGCATTTGCGCGGACCGCTTGGCCTCGCGATCGCTCCGAATGGCGACCTCTTAGCGGCTAACAATGATTCGATAAATTCAGATAAAACCTAGCCGAGTGAGATCGTTGAGTTCACAGTTGGCGGCAAATTCGTGAGTGAGTTTTCGATTGACGACAATATCGATGGACCCTTCGGAATCTCGATTGAAAATCTCGGACACGCGAGCCAGTTCGCGTATCTCAACGACAATCTGAACACTCTCACCGTCTGGAGAGTCGGCTCTTCGGAATCCAATGATTGATGAAGATTTCGTCAGCAGAGAGTCAATGACTCGCTTCACCAGTTTGTGGGTAGCCTGCACTTGACGGCGCAATGTCGTCGAGACGCTCAAGGGGCAGGCCGGCAGCGTCGGCGACCATCGTGCCAGCCTACTCGGGTTCTCTCTCTGGACTGTGCGGCAATCCCCGGCTTAACGCCGCCGTGGGGCCCCTTTACCTTCGCAAAGGTGGTGCATACCCCTATCGAGCAGGGGGACCCAGCCGCCATGCAGACTCGCGATCACTACAGCGGGAACTACAGCAACGCATCAACAGAATCGTTCAAAATGATTGCTTAGACTATTCGGTTGATCGTAACTGATAGCCTATCAATTTGATTTGCTTGGGCGCCGCGGTCGATTAGCTCGGGCTCTTGCTCATGCGCGATCCAGACGTGCGACTGACGGCGTGGTGGTTAGCTGAATGACGGTCTTGGAGTAGGTCTGCGACGCAACGAGCAAGAGCTGCAATGACGTAGGCCGAAGAGTGGTCATCGAATTAACCCTCGTCCAGTTGGGAGAGGATGTTACGGATCTCTTGTTCTCGTTGCTCAGTCATGGGCGCTCCGTTTTTCCTTGGGGCTCGAGGCGATCCGGCTCGACGCGCAGCACGTAAACCACGAGGCAATTCATGCAGCCGCCGCGAGCGCTTTCAGTGTTCTTTTCGCCGATGGAAACGCTCGCCCAGGCCGCTCGCAACTCGGCGCCACAGCGATCGCAAATTATTGTCTCGCCGTCATCTTGGGACACACGTCACCTAATCCGCAATGAATGGATACTTTCAGCTTGCGCGCCGAGCTCGACTTGAGTCAAATCCGAATTCCCAGCATTGCTGGGTAGCGAGTCAAATCCAACCTCGACGCAACGTGGTAATCTCATCAAGCAGGCGCAATCGAATCTCATCCGCGCTCGACGCGCCTAACACGTCAGAGTTATCGAGTCGCACCGTGTCAATGTCCATCGCTCGCAAATCGCGGTCGCGGGGCGCCCATCGCGGCCGCAATGGCGCCCGTGATACGCGCCGTCGACGAGTCTAGCATGTTGCCCAGCATTGCTGGTTAGCCGATGCCGATCCCTCCCAGCATGCGCCAATGCAACCGTGCGCATCTCATCCAGCAGCCGCGCTTCAATCTCTGTTGCACTCGAGGCTTTCGGCACGTCGCTATTCTCAAGCCCGATCGTTTCAACGCCCATCAATCGCAAGTCTCGATCGCGCCGGCCATCCCGGCCGCAATGGCGACCGTGATAGGCGCCATCTACTTCGATGCAGACCTTGGCGTCCGGGTGGTAGAAGTCAAGAATGCATCCGCGCCCAAGACGCCGCTCAGACTGCATCGATACTTGCGGATAGAATGCAGGCTTGTTTGGACCTAAGGCACGCGGCAGTCGAGATGGAAGCCAGCGCGTAAAGTGGCCAGCGTGATTTCTGACAAGCACTTTGACAGCCACTGGTCGAACGAACCTCGGCGGTCGAACCGAAGAGCGCGGAAACTGACCACCACCTTGACCACCAAGGCGGCGTACACTAGCGGTCAATACGGACCTAGACGGACTGACTAATGTACGGTATCGCTCATGTTGAACACTGCCGGACGGGATTCTCTCGAACTTGAAAACCGGCAGGGATGAAAGTCCCTCGTGGGTTCGAATCCCACCCCCTCCGCCGAGTTCTGCTCTGGCAATTCCGCACAACCTCCTCTTGAATCCGCTAGTATTCGGCGCTTGCATCAACCGCCGGGAATATACGATTGCTTTGGTTACATTAGTAACGTTAAGCAATGATCCAAATAAACTTTAAATTACTAGTCGTGCTACCTTACTTGGTATGAGAAATAGAAAACTACTTAGAGCAGTGTATATTTCAACGATGATTCTAGTTGGTAGTATATCCGTCGCCGCGTGCGCCGTGTTCGTGCCGGTGGATGAGCCGGCTCCGGCCACCGAAGTCTCCAGAACCACTACTACGACCCAGACCAATGTTCCAGATCCTGCCGTAACCACGCAGAGGACTACGGTCACACAGACCAGCGGATACTAGCGCTCGCACGCACTCGGGCAACGAGCATCGTGATCTGATTTCAATTGGCGGATCGAATAGTCCGGTCGCCAATTCACAACCCAGGAGAACCAGTGCAATGAATTCTATCCAACGATTCGCTGTCGGCGTCGTGAGTGTTGCGGCCTTAACCTTTCTTGCCGGATGTGGCAGCACCACCAAGGAAGTTGACAGCACCACTTATGTTCCCGCCGCAGCGCCCGCTCAAGTCGTCGTCCAGGCTCCGCCAGTACAGGTGGTTCCTCCGACTACAACGACCAGCACTTCGGTGGACAAGACACGCGACTCGAGCGATTCGAGCGCCGGTGGCACCGTGGATAGCTCCAGTTCGCATCACAGCGAATCAACCACCGTGACTCCCAGTAACTGATCGCGGCTTGGGAAGAACTCGATGCGAAAAAATCGAAGCAGAACATTCTTTGCGGCGTTCGCGATCGGCTCGTTGATTGGCGGCGGACTTTTGGCCACCGATCTCCGCGCCGATCCGGGCACAACGGAGTCCTCGAACTCTGCGTCGCGCGAGAACGACCGCGTGGACGTTCGCGCCGAGCACCATTACAACTCGCCGGCCGAACGCGCGCACGACGACTTACTGATCATCGAGGTGAAGAGCGCACTTGCCGAGGACGGGGTTGCCGACAAGTACCCGGTTGCCGTCGATTGCGATCACGGAAAGGTCCTGCTTAGCGGAGTGGTCCGGTCGGCTGGCGATGCAAAGCACGCCGGTGACATTGCGGCCGCGGCAGAGGGCGTCACCGGGGTAAAAAATCAGCTGACGTGGCGTTAGCCCGCGGTCAGCGGAGTAATCGCTATGCTATTGGTTCTAATCATCTTGCTGATTCTATTTGGCGGCGGCGGTGGGTACCGGACCTATCATCACGGGGCCCGGGATCCCGGCGGCTTGCTGATGCTCGTGATTGTGGTCGTGTTGATCGTCTGGTTAGTCGGCGGCGGCCTTCACGTCTGAAGACCCGCGCATCGCAGCTGAGCGCGTTTCGCCGAATAGACACGTCAATTCTCCTTGCTGCAACGTAGCGATCAGGTACGGATGTCGCCCGTAGCGGCAGATCCAAACAGCCTCGGCGTCTTATTACTACTGTTTGCCGGTGCCCTTCAGCTTGACGTGCTGCGGCTCTCCGTTTGCGTTGTCATCGATTGACAGAGAGTCGTCCTTCTTTCCGGACGACATCGGATCAAAAGTCACGTCGATTTGACATTTGCCGCCGGGTGCCAGCGTCGGCGGGCAGTTGTTAACCAGCTTGTAATCGGTCACATCGGAAACCCCTTCGATGAGTACCGGCAGTCCCGGATGCTTCTTCGATCCTTCGGGATTAGAGATTTTCACATGCTCGGTCTTCGAGGCGCCGACTTTTACCGTGCCGAAATCCAGTGTCTTCGGTTTGATCTTCAGCTTCACCGGCACCGGCGTTGGCGACGCAGTTGGCGTAGCCGTCGAGGTCGCAGTCGCAGTGGCCGTCCTGGTCGCCGTTGCCGTGGCGGTCGCGGTCGCAGTTGCGGTCCTGGTGGATGTGGCAGTCGCAGTTGGAGTTGCGGTCCGAGTTGCTGTGGCAGTCGCGGTCCGAGTCGCAGTTGGCGTCGCGGTCTTCGTGGCGGTGGCCGTCGAAGTTTGAGTCGCAGTGGATGTCGAGGTCGCAGTCGGCGTGGCAGTGGCCGTGGTAGATGCGGTCTGAGTTGGCGTCGCGGTGGTTGTGGAGGTCGCGGTCGCGGTTGGAGTCGAGCTGGCTGACGCCGTCGAAGTTGAAGTCGGCGTCGCTGTAGCTGTGACAGTAGCGGTGGCTGTCGCCGTGGTAGTCGCAGTCTGAGTTGCCGTCGCAGTGGTTGTTGAGGTCGCGGTAGCTGTGGCAGAGGCGGTCGCAGTCTGAGTTGCCGTCGAAGTTGCAGTCTGTGTTGCGGTCGCAGTCTGGGGAGGTCACCGCAATAGGTGTGTAAACGAGATCAGGCGGCGCGGCGCTTCGGGGTGGTTTCATTTACTGGCATTCCGTCCTCGAATAGTTGTCCATCGTAAACTTCCGCGAGTAGTTCGGGCGAGTTGAGGCGGCGGGATTTCTTCTCCCCGATCATCAGGATCTTCCAGATCAAGGCCTCGGCGTTGGCGACCTTCTTGTAACGCCTGGCGGCGTCGGTTCTTAGCCGCACCGCTGAGAATGGCGATTCGACCGGATTGGTGGTGCGCAGGTGGATCCAATGATCCTTCGGAAAGCGATAGAAGGTCACCATCCGCTCCCAGTCGCGGCTCAGCGTCTCGACCGCCTTGGGGCACAGTTGCCGATAGCGGGTGGCAAACTGATCGCGCAACCGCTCGCATTCAGCTCGGCTTACGGCGTAGGGCATTTTGCGCAGAAGTTCCTTCGCCGCAGACCACTCCTTCTTGGGCAGATGATCGATCACGTTGGTGAGCCGATGATTCCAGCAGCGTTGCTCTGCGCCGTCCGGGAAGACCTCGCCCAGCGCCGACCAGATCCCCAAGTGTCCATCGGCCACCGTGGCCCGCCACGGTCTCAGCCCGCGCGCGAACAGATCGCGCAGCACCCGCGCCCACGATTCCTTCGATTCGCGCTGTCCGCTTTCAATCGCCAGCACCACTTTGCGCCCGTCCCGTAAGCCTCCCACGATCACCAGCAGCGCGGCCTTGCTATCCTCAAGACCCGCTTTCACATAGAGACCATCGGCCCAGACGTACACTACTTCGAGCTTATCCAACCGCCGGCTTCGCCACGCCGCGTACTCCAGTTGCCACTTCGCCCGCAGCCGCTCGATCGACGATGCCGAGAGCGGCGCACCGTCGCCGAGCAGTCCGCGCAACGCCAGCTCGAAATCTCCTTGGGCGAGCCCGTGAAGGTAAAGCTGGGGTAAAAGCTCGCTGACCGCTTCGGTCCGGCGCACAAACAGCGGCAGTAGCCTGCTCTCGAAGCGCTGTTCCAAACCTCGAACTCGCGGTCGCTTCACTTCGATGGTGCCGGCCATCATCGACAATCGCCGCGTCTTGCCGTGGCCGTTGCGGTATCCCGCTGGCGCATCCACCACCGCGCGCCGCTCCGACTTGCCCCGGCCGAGCAACTCGGTGACCTCCTCCTCCAGCACATCCTGCAGCCAGCTTTGAATCCTGCTTCGAGCAAATTCCTCCAGGGTCACCCACTGTGGGCGCTTCGCTAGCTCCCTTCTTGACCTACAGCGCTCTGCTCGGTTTATGCTCTGCATCGGCGGTGTCCTCCTTCCTGCCGGTTCCCCGGCTGGGTCTCGTCAACCCGGAAGGCTACATCGCCCTTTCTCTATTTCCACACCTCTCGGTTATACCTCAGTCTGGGTTGCGGTCGCAGTCTGAGTGGCAGTCGCAGTCTGAGTGGCAGTCGCACTTTGAGTGGCAGTCGCAGTCTGAGTTGCGGTCGCGGTTTGAGTTGCGGTCGCAGTCTGAGTTGCGGTCGCAGTTTGAGTTGGGGTCGCAGTCTGAGTCGCGGTCACAGTCTGAGTCGCGGTCGCAGTCTGAGTGGCAGTCGCACTTTGAGTGGCAGTCGCCGTCTGAGTCGCGGTCGCAGTCTGAGTTGCGGTCGCAGTTTGAGTTGCGGTCGCGGTTTGAGTTGCGGTCGCAGTCTGAGTTGCGGTCGCGGTCTGAGTGGCCGTCGCTGTCTGAGTAGCGGTTGCAGTTTGAGTCGCGGTCGCGGTGGCCGTAGGAGTTGCTGTGGCGGTACGAGTTGGAGTCGCAGTCGAGGTCCGCGTCGCTGTCGGGGTCGCCGTTGCGGTGGCGCTGGTTACACTCTGAATGCCGCCGCCGATGACCGCGGCAGTTATCGCACTTGAACTCGACGATGTCTGGTCTGGGGGCGCGCTGGCGGTTGTTCTGGCCACCGAGCCAGGGACGGGAGCCACAGCCTGGCCGAACAGCGCGGTTATCGAGTCTCCATCGGGAATAAAAGTGTTGTTCTGAGTATCGTACAATTCCGCGCTGGACAACGGCTGCCCACCTGCCCCAAGGCCACCGAGTATCACTGCGATCCTGGCGGCGTTGTCGATCGCGAGGCCCGTCGCCGTATGCATCGTGCGCGCATGCAACATTGCTGGGCCGTCCGAGAAATTCATCGCGACCGTGTTCATACAACTCGCTGCTCGAGAGGACAGTCCCGCTGGCGTCCTTTCCGCCTGCAATCAGAACCTGGTTGTTGCTCGTTCGTAGCGCGCCAAAGACCTCGACCGCGGTATGGTTCGTGCGCGGCGTGATCATTGCGCCCGCGGAAAGGAAGGTGGTCCCGTTTGTCGGGTTTCCCGAAGGAAACATGGAGTAGGGCAGTTGCGAGAGGCTAAATTTAATCGCGGGGTTCTGATTGAATGGAAAAAACTCTGCTTCTGGTACCGGCATACCTGACGCGTCGGTGCCGCCCGCGATAAAAATTCCGGTAGCGTTGTCATTGGAGTCGAATATCTGAAGCGCCGTATGACCGATACGCGGATGAATCATCTTGCCCGCGTCCACGAAAGTCGCGCTGCCCGGATCGAAAAGCTCGGCGTCCGCGACCAGGTTGCCGTCAGCGCCCGTGCCCCCGACGATTAGAACCGTGCCATCACCGTTAAGCACGGCGACGTGACCGGCTCGCGGAAACACCATCGGACCCGCGTTGCTGATAGTCTGGGTGGTGGGATCGTAAATTTCAGCAGTCGCGATTACTTTGCCGTTGGCGTCGATGCCCCCCGTGATCAGTACCCGGTTGTCCTTGTCTTCAAGCTGAGTCGCCTGATGCTGCCATCGCGCTGTGATCAAGGCAGGTCCGGGGTCGAAGGTCGCGGTCCGGAGGCTGAAAAAATCCGTCTCAGCGACCGGCACTCCGTTCGTGTCGATTCCCCCCGCAAAGAAGATCCCCGGATTGATAACCCCCGAAAGCATTCCAGGCGCGCCTAAAATGCTCGCCGTCGCGAATGATCGCTGATGGACCATTTCGCCGCCGTTGTAGAAGTTGCCCTGGAAAAACAACTCGGGCGGTGCCGGCGTACCGAGGAATTCAGTGATCCCCGCGCTGACGCCGCCGATTGGCCCGCTCCCTACCGTCAGCGTCACCACGCCCGCTAGGATCGCGAGCGCAATGATGCCGGCCGAGAGGCCGAGAGCAGGGCGCTTCAGGAGCGTTTTCACCGAATGGTCCGCCTTGAAGGCCGCCCGCCCGCGACGGGCGAGCGACCTCTCACCTTTTTTCTTTCGTTAGCGGACCGTGACCGAGCCAAGCGCGATCGGAAGCCCCTGCGTCACTATCGCGGCGTTGCCGCTGCTCACCGCAACTGCCGTCGCCAGCTGTGCTGACGAGCTGCCCGCAGAGTGTTTTCCCTTCGCCAGCTTGCCGGTCACCGTCAACGTGGCGGTGCCTCCGGCCGGTATCGACAACGGCGGATTGATTGCGAACTCCACCGACGCGGCGGGCTTCGCTTTCGAGGTCGTCGCATGCTTGCCGCCGTTCAGCGTGCCCGCCAATTCGATCGACGAGAACACCGCCGGATCGCTGAACGTCACCGTGACCGAGCTCAACTGCTCGGTTGCGCCGGTCTGGTTGGTCGCCTGGATTACTCCCGCAGTGATCGTCTTTCCGCGCTTGCCGGAGCCTTGCGAGCTTGACGCGAGGACGGCTTGCGCACCCGCGGCTACAGGGCCCGAACGCGGATCGTAGATCTCCGCGCTGGCGAGTGTGTCGAAGAAGGCATCGTCGCCGCCGGTCAACAGCACCAGCCCGTTCTCGAGCGTAGTCGCAGTGAATCCGAAGCGGGCATTCTGCAATCCTCCGATGCCGCGGATCGATTGATCGGTCGGCGTGAATTGCTGGGTCTGCGGATCGTACAGCTCCGCGTCAGACAGGACGATGTCGGCATTGCCTTCGCCGCCCGCCACCAGTGCGCCGCCGTCGCTCAGGAGCACAAGCCCCGCCATCGATCTGGCGGACGGCATCCTTCCCACGGCGCCAAATGTACCGGTGCATGGATTGTAAACCTCGGCCGTCGCCAAAGCGCCGTCATTGTCGTCGCCGCCGACAATCAACACCTGGCCGTTGCCTAACGATACGGCGCTGTGAAATTCGCGCGGGCTGGTCATCGTGCCGCCAGTCGCCGTGAACGTGTCGGAGCCCGGATTATAGAGTTCCGCTGTATTGAGAATATTGCCGTTAGTGTCGCGTCCGCCTGCCAGCAGTATCTGGCCGGTTTCACATGACGGATTGGTGATAGCGGTTGCCGTCTGGTAAACGCGCGTCGAGACCATCGTGTGCCCCGACGGCGCCGCCAGGCCTGTGCCCGGTGTCCACAGGTCTGCCGTGTTGAGCACGGTGCCGTCGCTGGTCTGTCCGCCGGCAATCAGGTATTTGACGCCGTCAAAAGTCGCAGTATGACCGAGGCGCGGCTTACTCAACGTCCCTTCGTTTTGCCATTGGCCTCTGGTGGCTGATGGAATGCCGAGCAGGATTTCGTTGTGAACGGCGCCGGAGTTATCGATCCCACCCGTTATCAGAACGCCTTCTTTGCCGGTGACCGGAGATAGGCCGGAAGGAACCTCGTTGGCGGTATGGAAAACGTGTGGAGCAGGAGAACCGCTGGAAGCGATTGGAGCGAACGTAGTGAACTCGGATCCGTCGTAGATTTCAGTTGTGTCGAGGACGCCGAGCGCATTCTCACCACCCGCGATGAACACGCTGCCATTGGCCAGCAGGGTCGCCGTGTGAAACTGGCGCGAGGTCGACATCGAGTCGGTCGCGAAGAAGTTGCCCGGCGCGGACACGAAAATGTCGGCATTGGTGATCGCCGTCGATGTCACCGGCAGAGCTGGAATAGTTGTGTTGGGCATGAACGACGGCATGCTGGCGGGCTGTTCGCCGCCTGTTATCAGGATAGTTCCGTCGTCGAGGAGCGTGCCCTGCGCGTTGAGCCGCGGGCTCGATATCGGATTTGTGACAGGGGTGAAGTTCCCGCCACTGCCGCAGCAATAGATCTCGGCAGTGTTCAGCAGATTGCCGAGCGAGTCCCATCCGCCAACCACCAGGAAACCGCCGCTGAAATTCGGGTCGTTACTGGAAAATGGAGCTGCCGTCTGGAAGGCGCGCGCGGTCTTCATGTTGGCGAGCTGGTTGAAATTGCCCGAAAGATTGCCCGAGTTGAAGCTGAAGTCATCGACCGTCGCGGTAGGACTGCTGATGCCGGTGTTGTTTTCCGGAAAACCCAATCCACCTTCGACAATAACGTCGTTGCCGTTGTTCACGGTTATCGCCGTATGGCCGACGCGCGGGCTGCTCATGGTACCTATACAGGGCGTGCTTACTCCTCCGACGCATTGCGAGACGACGCGCGGATTAGTCGTTTCTGCCGACTGCAGAATGATCGACGCCCGCACCATCATGATCGCGAAGGCTGGATTGCCTTGTCCCGGATTGACGAAGTCTGCGAGCGAAGTGCCGGTAAACTCGAGGCCGCCCGTAACGAGGACCGTCAACCCGTCCGACAGCAGGTTCGCCGTGTGAAATTCGCGCGCGTCGGTCAGATTGCCGGGGTTTCGCTCATTGGAGCTGTTGGTGAAGAAATTCCAGTACTCGTACGAGGTTAGGGAGCCGGCGGTCCCGCCGCCGTCACCGCCTGCGAACAGTACGGTGAACCCATCACCGAGCACGGTTGCCGTGTGGAAAGCGCGCGCCGTGCTCAAATGCTCGGTGCCGGTCGACGGTGAACACGCCAGTGGTCGGGTTGTAGATCTCGAACGATGCGATCACGCCGCTGGCATTGGCGCCGCCGGCGATCACCACGGTTCCATCCGCCAGCAGAACCGCAGATGACCGAATCGCGCAGTATGCAGATTGCCGGTGGTCGAGAAGATCCCGGTCGCCGGATCATAGATTTCCGCCGCATTGGTTTCCGTCCCGCTGCTCTCGCCGCCTGCGATCAAGACCTTGCCGCTCTGCAAGAGCGTCGCGGTGCCCGCATACTCGGCGGCGTTGAGTGGGTTGATAGGAGCGAAGAGCGGAATCTGGCTGCCGGTACCAAGGGCTGCGATGCCAGCTCCTATGGCAGTGGCGACGACGACGGCAGCCAATATCATCGAACCGCCGAACTTTAAAAACGGAATTTTGTTTAGGCTCATGACCAATGGTCCTCCCGGGTCTCTTCGGTCTCGCGATCATCCGGCGATGCGCCGGCGGTAGGGCGTCGAGCCCTGCCTCCAATCCGGTGGGTGATACGGCGTCGACTGCGCGGGAAGCCGCGCTCGCCCTCGGCAACCTGAGCCGCGGGTCCAGACCCCCCGCGAAAAAGCGCACCCCCTCAGACTCCGTGCTAACCGGAACCAGAATCTACTCGTAAATTTTGTCAAACAGTATGTAGAGTAAAAATTCTAATAGTTTTAGGCAGGTAGATGTCAGATCCGCACATGACACTGACGCGGAGTAGTGGACGTCGGATAGGTTTGATGAAGTCGCAGACGCGGGTCGTCGCGACCCGAGACTGTCAACGCCGGGAATATTGACCAGCATTTGCCGTCGGGCCCGCCGGAGTGAAAGTGAGCCGAGCACCATTCTTCAGGAGGCCGGAAAGCAATTGGTTAAATCGCGTCTTCGCAACAGGCAATCGCTGATTGGAATTCCGGAAGACGCGCTTAGCGTCAGTCCGAGGCTAGGCCAAGAGCCGTTGACCGAACTTCGACTGACTCGTTAGTGATTGTTCAGTAACATGCGGATTTTCACACGAAAACGCCTGATACCAGACGACCCGCTATAGTGCAGGCGGCAACGCGAATGTTTCCGGCGCGGAATCGATGTGACCAGCATGCGGCAGAACGTATGCACAAGGAGGAAGGAGATGACTTCGGAAGAGCAACTCATCAAGCGTTATTTTGATGCATTCAACCGGCACGACGTCGACGGCGTGGTGGCGTGTTTCCACCACGAGGCGGTCCTGGTTGCTCCGAATGGCAAGCGAGTGGTCGGCATCGCGGAAGTGCGCCGTTCATACGAAACCGAATTCGCCCTGTTTCCTGATGCGAATTGTGAGCTACGAGTCTGCACCGGCAACAGCGGTTATGGAGTAGCCGAGTCGTTTTTTTCGGGAACCCGTGCTGGACGAGGACGGATCGAAGCGATCGGTGCGGAAGTAATGGAGATCGTCGACGGCAAGATCAAAGAGATCCGCGACTACCATCAGCCGGCCCCACCCAAAGCGGCTTGAAGAGCTGCTGACACACGATTTCGTCCGACATCAACGACACGCCCGCTAGAATCCGTCAGAACCGCGCCGACACCGATGTTGCCCCCGGATATACGCCTCCCACGCCAATGCCAGTGCCATCTGCCACGGCTCTTCCAGCGCCAACGAGTGACTGTCGTTGTCACAACCGGGGAATCCTTTCCGTGACCTTAACTGGTAGCGGCGCGGCGCGGTAGCAAATCCGTCACGCGCGCCATTCGCCCGCCTGAGTGCTGGACGCAGAGCATAAGTCGCCGGTAGTATCCGCCGCGGATCCTCCACGATGGCATCGCCGCTCAATGTGTTGTTCATCACCGCCGACCAGTGGCGCGGCGATTGTCTTTCAGCGATAGGCCATCCTGTCGTTCGCACACCAAATCTCGATGCGCTCGCCGCTAGCGGCGTCCTCTTCCGGCGTCACTTCGCCAACGCTGCGCCATGCGGGCCCAGCCGCGCGTCGATTCACACCGGGATGTATCTGCAGAATCATCGTTCGGGGACCAACGGCACTCCGCTCGATGCGCGCCACACCAACTGGGCCAAAGAGGCCGCGTCGCTCGGCTACGATCCGGTGCTGTTCGGCTACACCGACACCAGCCAGGATCCTCGCGGGCTCGCGGCGGGCGACCCTTGGCTAAAGAGTTACGAAGGTCCGCTGCCGGGTATCCGGCCGGTCTGCCTGATGATTGGCGCGCCGACGCCATGGACCGACTGGCTCAAGGCCCATGGTTTCGAAGTGCCCGAGAACATCACCCATGCATACGGCTATCGTGAACCGGGTCCGGACTATGAGGACGGCGCGGCGCATCCAAAGCCGCTGCGGTATCCGGCGGAATTCGATGACACCGCGTTCCTCGTCGGCAAAACGATCGACTATATCCGCGATGTGACTGGCCCTTTCGTCGCGCACCTGTCACTGCTGCGGCCGCATCCACCGTTCGTCGCTCCCGAGCCCTACAATTCGATGTACGATCCCGCGCTCGTGCCGGGTTTCACCCGTCGAGCGACGCCGGAGGATGAAGCAAGTCAGCATCCATGGCTCGCGCATCAGCTTTCGCGTCGAGTCTTCAGGGCGACCGACAACGAGAAGAGACTCCGGCGGCTGAAGGCCGTTTACTACGGACTGATGACCAGGGTTGATGCGGAGATCGGAAGGCTGGTGCGATTTCTCAAGGACTCAGGCCGCTGGGATTCGACGCTCATCATCTTCACGTCGGATCACGGCGAGCAGATCGGCGACCACTGGTTAATCGGCAAGTGCGGCTACTTCGACGACTCGTATCACATCCCGCTAATCATCCGCGATCCGCGCCCGCAAGCCGATTCTGCGCGAGGCACCGTAGTTTCGTCGTTCACCGAAAACGTCGATATCATGCCGACGATGCTGGAAGCGATCGACGCCGAGATTCCAGTGCAATGCGACGGCGCTTCACTCGCACCATTCCTCGAAGGCGCCGGCGGTCCCATCAGATGGCGCAGCGAAGCGCATTGGGAGTTCGACTTTCGCGATCCGGGCGACGATTCGGTCGAGCGCGCGCTCGGGCTCACGATGCATCAATGCGCGATGAACATCATTCGCGGCGCGCGCTACAAATATGTTCATTTCACGAACCTGCCGCCGCTGTTCTTTGACCTGGAGAAAGACCCCGATGAGTTCGTGAACCTCGCAGCCGACCCAGCCTACGCTCCTCTCGTACTCGAATATGCGCAAAAGCTTCTCTCGTGGCGCATGAATCATGACGAGCAGACGCTGACGCACATCATGCTCAGCGAGGACGGCCCGATCACGCGTCGCGCCCCGCGCTACTAAGGATCGCTAAGGACGCTCGCCGCGGCGGATGCGCGCCTCGATGGCGTCGAGGGCGGCCTCGCAATCGGCGACGGCGTCGATTACTTCGTGCGCGCCGGCGGCAGATAGCTGAGTACGAGCATTCTCGATACGTCGCGTCTTCTCGGCGGGTGCAAGTGCGGCGAAATCCTCGGCGGATAATCCGATCATGTTGCCGGTGCGAGCGACCCCGATCGTCCAAACGCCAGCGCGCAGTCCTTCCTCGATATCGACCGGCGTGTCCCCGACTTTCACGATGGCCTCGAGCGGCTCGACCTGCAGGCGGATTGCGTTGGCGTAGATCATCCAGGGATGCGGGCGTCCGCCGCCGACGTCGTCCGGCGTGATCGCGCAGTCGGGCGCGTAACCCTGCTCGGCAGCGGGCCGCAGCACCATATCGAGCATCGCACGCGTGTATCCCGTGGTGCTCCCGATCTTGATTCCGCGCTTGCGGAGTCGCGCGACAGTTTCCGGGACGCCGTCTATCACGGTTGAGTATTTGACCAGGCATTCGAGCTGAAGCGGGACGAAGTTCGCGAACAGACTGTCGACGTCCGCCTCGGTTGGTTCGTGGCCGGCGGCTTTGCGCCATTGGCTGGAGACGTTTTGTGCAAACAGGATCTTTCGAATGTGATCTTTCTTGAGCACGCCCATATCGCGACGCGCTTCTTCTTCTGAGATCGGCACATCGGCGCTCGCGAACACCTGCTGCAGCACGCGGACCGGCGCGAGGCTCCCGTGATCGACCGTCGTTCCCGCCCAATCGAGAATCACCGCCTTCACCGGTCCCGAATAGCGCTGCGTCATTATATAGCCATCTCACGAATCATCTGTTCGGCCAGGCCGAACGACAGCGTCATGCCGGAGCCGCCGACTGCGGTGACGATGCGAACTCCATCGGCGGCGTCGATCGCTACCCACGATTTGTCCGGGTGCTTGGCGTACACGCCGTACCATCGCTCGGCGATCGAAAGATCCGGCGCAATCAGAAACTCGCGCACGTTTCGCATCACGAGTTCGTCGATTTCGGTTTTGTTGAATATATCGACTGCCAATCCATACTCGTGCGAATCGCCGAGCGTCAGTGCGCCGTCCGCGGTCTGCGAGACGAGCGTATGAATGGCGTAGCGATCGTAGTCGGCCATTTCGCGCGCCACCCGCTGCTTGTATTTCGGCAAGGTCGCCGTGCAGATTCCAAATGCGGGATAAAACCGCAGCGTCAGACCGGCAGCAAGCGCCGGGCCGAGCTGCCAGCCGTCGCGCTGCGGCGCGGTGCGCATCATCTGCAGCTTACACCGATCGATCCCGCTAGCCGCAAACGATTCTGGAAAAAGTGTTTCGAAATCGTCGCCGCCGCATACGATCGCTTGCGCAGCCGTCCAGGTTTCCGATCCGGCGTCGATGCGCGGCAACTGAATCGAGCGCACTGCTGCGCCGAAGCGGAACTGGACGCCAAGTTTCTCGGCGAGAAAGGCGGGCAGCTTTGCGAGAATCAGTCGCGGATCGACGGTGAGTTCTGTGGGACTCCAGATTCCGCCGAGCAGTCCTTTGGGATTTACCGACTGGCTCTTGTTCAGAACTTCGGCGGACGAAAGCCACGTGCCGGTGTAACCCAAGCCGGGGCCGCGTTCGCAAAACTCGCGCGCCACTTCGGCTTCATCTTGATGATAGACGACGTGCAGCGAGCCGGTGGGGCGATAGGGCAATCCGGCGGCGTCGAGAATCTCATTCCAGAGCTGGCGACTGCGCATCGCCATTTGATGCACCGGACCGGCCTTTTGCCCGATCGGCCAGATCACGCCGAAGTTGCGCACCGACGCGCCTTGGGCCTTGGGAGTGCGTTCGAAGACGATGACCGAGCGCCCGCGTTTTGCCGCGAAGTAGGCATGCGCGAGTCCGAGGATACCGGCGCCGACGATCGCCATGTCGGCTTTTCGATTTGCACTCATCGCATGCCCGGACTCATCCTATTTGGAGCGCGGCTCCTCGAAATTCAGACCCAGCGGCGGATTTTCGACCTGTCCGCCGCAAGCGCGCGCCAGCATCGGCTTCACCTCTTCGGCGAAAAATTGCATTTGATCTTCGATCTCGGTGCCGCTGAATCCGCCGGTCTCGAACCACGCGTTCAGCGCGAAGTCGTCGTAGCCGCAACTCTCCTTGATCCGCATGATCGCGGCCGCAGCTTCCGACGGCGTTCCGAAAATCGCGATCTCTTTCTTGAGCAGCGTGTCGGCATCGACCTTCTTGTCGAGATCAAACTTCTGTTCGTCGGCATCCGCGAGCACGGCCGCGAATCCAAACGGCCCGTAGTAATCCCACTGGAGCTCGAGCGCCTCTCGAAAACGTTTCAGCTCGCGCTCGCGATCCATACCGGGAAGCAGCAGATGAATGTAGCGACCGGTAATGACGCCGCGACGCTTGGCCGCATCCCATCCATACTTCAGTTGCCCGCGACCCAGCCGGTCGGGCCACTTCGATTTCTCCGACACGTCGTAGTAGAGCTCGATGTTTTTCTTGAGGCGCGAGTTCGGCTCGACGATGAAATATCCATTGACGCCGCGCTCCGCTGCCCATCTGATGGAACGTTCGGTGGTCAGAGGCTCCCACACCTGCGGATGCGGCCGCTGGATCGGCTGCGGAAATACTTGCAACTCCTTGAGGATGGTCGTCGATTGAAGAACCGGGTTGGACCCGCCGTAGGGATCCGGGCCGCCGACCTTGATGACGTCCTCGAGCTTCCGGCCCGCGGTGCCGCGCGCGAAATATGCGATCGTCTGCTGGTGATTCCATCTGGTGAACACCGGCGGAATCGTAAAGAACTGTCCCTGATGCGAAAACGACGGCTGCGTCCATGCCTTGATGATGATGTCGTAGGCCTCCTGGTAGTAGGCGCGGTTGCGTTCCTGGTCCTGGATCGTTGCGAACGGCCATCCGAATACTTCGGATTCGCGCGGCTGGTAGCCGCGGCCGATTCCAAACTCGAGGCGCCCGCCGCTCAGCACGTCGAGCATCGCAGCTTGCTCGGCGATTCGGACCGGATGCCACCACGTGATGATGTTGGCGGCCTGGCCAAGACGGATTTGACGCGTGCGGGCCGCGATCGCGGTTTCAGCCAGAAGCGGGTTGGGGCTGAGCTCGGCGCCCTCGGGCTGGAAGTGATGCTCGGTCATGAAAAAATAGTTGAAGCCGAGCTTGTCCGCGAGGATTCCCTGCCGGACCTGGCTCACGAGCGTGCGCTGACTGGACTCGTGCACCTCGGCAAGATTGCCGTCGTTGACGGCGATACCGTTCGGCGTTTTGAGAATCGGAAGGTCGCTGGCACCGTTATGGAAAACTCCAATCTCAATCATGGCTGCCTCCGTTGATTCGGCGCGCGTGCCCGATCACTTGAGTACATACTTGAGAATGTCGAACTGAACAAATCCCGAGGTGCCGATTGATCTTAAAGCTGCGCGAGGAGTGACTTCGCCGCTTTGAGCTCTGTCGTATCGAAGCCTTCGGTGAAGCGGCCGTAGGCGACGTTTAAGACCTGGCGCGCTTCCTTTTTCTTCTTCTGCTGCTTCCAGAGATTGCTCAGGCTGGTGGCGGCGCGGAGCTGCCACTTGCGCGATCCCTGCGCGCGCGATCTCCTGCGCCGCCAGAAAAGATTCCTCGGCGTCTTTCTCGCCGCGTTTGACGCCCTTGACGCCTTGTCCCTTTGCGAAACTGCTCGAGGGCCAACTCGCCCTTGATCCTATGCAGCTCCGGCTCCCACGCATGCTCGTCTTTTATCTTGACGAACTTGAATCCGTCGGCGATCGCGTCGGCGGCCAAGCGGAATTGTCCCGCTTTAAGAGAACTTTCAGCAATCATTGAGTAGATTCCGGTCAGCCCCGCTTCCACGCCGATTGCCTGCGAGATCGCCAGTCCCTGTTGCATCAGCGGCAATCCTTCGTCGAAGCGGCCCTGCTCAGCGATCGCGGTGCCCTGCAGATTCGTTCCCAGCGCCACGTAATACGGCAGTCCGTGTTCAGTCGACAGCTCGACCGTGCGACGCGACCAGCTTTCCACATTGGACCATTCCAATCGAAAACCGTAGAGCACGGCGGTGAAGTAGGTCGCGTAAATCACATCGGCGACGTTGCCGAGCTTCTCCGCTACTGACAGGGCCTTGCGGGCCGTCGCGAGCGCTTGATCGGGGTAGCCTAGCAGCTCGAGCGTCCAGGCCAGTGCGCTGCGCGCCTCGACGCCGGTGTTCGACATGTAGGTGAAGGTGTCCAGGCGCGGCTCGGAATCGCCGGTGAGCGCGATCGCGCGCTCGAGATTTTCGCGCGCGTCGTCGAAGCGGCCGAGAAAATACTGGACGTGTCCGAGGCCTCGCCAGCTTCTCGCGAGCTGCGCGGGCTCTTGCATGCTTTGCGCGAGGCGCAGATTTTTCTCGGCGAGATCGAAGCTGCGCTTCCATTCGCCGCGGCCGACGGCGAACGACCACAAGCCCATCAGCGCCGGGAAGAGGTGCGGCGTTTCGCCGAGGCGCTGGCACAATTCGCCGGCTCTCTCGTAGGCCTCCTGAACCTCAGGCGCACCGTAGCCTTTCGTGCTCTGCACGGCGGCGCCGGTCGCGAGCCGCAGTTGCAGTTCGTGCTCGAGACGCTCGGGACCTTCTGGCAGACGGCCCAGGATTGCCAATCCGGCCGAAAGATGCTCGATCGCCTCGCGCGGCGCACTGCGCCGAAGCGCGTTGCGGGCGGCCTGTTCGCGATAGCGCAGCGCACGCTCGAAGTTGCGGCCCTGCTCGAAATGGCGCGCGAGCTCCGACGCGATCTCGACCGCGTGGTCGCCGAACGCCGCTTCCTGGCGCTCACCGATGCGATGATGCAAGCCGGAGCGACGCGCCGCCGTCAGCCGCGCATAGACTGCCTGCCGGTACAACGCGTGCCGGAAGCGGAACCGCGCGGAGACGGTGCCGTCGGGCCATTCGTCGTCGCCCGCGTCCTGCAGAAATGACATCCTGCCGGCCAACGCGGCGCATCGTTCCTCGACGGCCGTCAGAGCCGCGTCGCCGCCGGCGGCAACCGCAGCAGCGGAGAACTCGACGCCGGCGACGCTCGCGACTTCGAGCAGTCGTTGCTCCTCGGCGTCGAGCTGGGAGAATTGCTGCGAGATCATCTCGGTGATGTTGCCCGGCACGACGCTGTCAGTCTCGTCGATCATTTCCCGCAACGACGCGCGTTTGTCAGCGCGCGTTGGATCCGTTCGCCCGGCCGTTGCCGATAAGCGCGCCGACCAGGGTCACCATGTACAGCGGATTGCCTTCACTCCGCTGATGAATCGAACGCGCCGCCTGGTCCAGCGCTATCGCATCGTCAGCGTCGGGCGGCTCGACTCGATTTCCGAGATACTCGGCCACTTCAGCGGGCGTGAGCGGCGGCAGCGACAAATCCTCGCAGTATCGTCCCGCCAATTCGTGCACGAGTATTCGAAGTGGATGCTCGCCGGGCAGGATTGCCACCGGGCGATGGGTGGCGACGATCAGCAATCGCGCGCGCCCGGTCCGCCGCGCGAGCAGGTCGAGCAACGTGATGGTCGAAGGATCGCTCCAATGCAGATCTTCGAACGCCAGCACCACCGGCCGCTGGATGCTTAGCTGCTCGAGCGCATCCGCCATCTCGCGCAGCATCCGCTGCTGGCTGGCGCCGCCGACTCGCTGTTGCAGATCGCTGAACGCAGCGTCGTCGATTATCCCGGGCATCTGCACCAGCCACGTCGGCGCCGTCTTGCGCAGCGTCTCAATCACGCGCGCGCCGGCGTCGTGATGAGCCAGACGATGGAGCGCATCGAGCATCGGCAGGTACGGCTCGCTCTCGCCACGATGCTCGACGCATTGCCCGCGTCCAATCCAGATCTGGTCGTGCTCCGCGGCCTCGTTCAGGAAAGCTTCGACGATTGTCGTTTTGCCGATGCCAGCTTCTCCATTGAGAAAGACGATCTGGCGGACGCCGAGTGAGGCTTTCGCAAACGCGCCTCGCAAGCGCGCCAGTTCTGCGTTTCTACCCACCATGCGAGGCGGCGCGGCGGGCGTGGTGGCGTCGTTCGCGATCGATCCCGACGTTAACGTACCCGCCGGTGTGACGCGTTCGACTGGCGGCAGGAACCGGTAGCCGCGGCGCGCGACAGTCTCGATGAAGCGGGGCGATTCCGAGTCGTCTTCAAGCGCCGCGCGGACCTCGCGCAAATATACACGCAGCACGCCTTCACTGACGTAGGTGGTCGGCCAGATTGCCTTGCGCAATTCCTCGTGGAGCACCAGGCGCCCCGGATTCTCAGCCATGAAGCGCAACAGCGCGAACGGCTTTGCGCGAAGTGGGAGGAGGGTGTCGCCGCGCCAGAGTTGCTCGTTCTGGAGGTCGAGTCGGTACGGCGCGAACAGCAGATCTGACGTCGTCCCCATAAAAATCAGTTCAAAGGTTCACCTAAAGCAAGACTGAACGCAAATCATACGCTCGTTCAACGCATGTCTAACGCAGTCCGCATCGTCATAAACAGCGCTCGCCAGTAACGTTCGCTCGTCGACAAAAAAATCCTGGGAGGATCGAAAAATGGCGAATCGAAACAGTTCAATCAAACAGAGTCCGCTAACCCAAATTGGAGAGGAAACCATGTACGCAACAACCACTATCGAGAAAGTCCCGGCGACGACCCATCGCAACTCCGGCGCCCGTCGCGCCTCCGAGTTTAGCTTTAATTACATAGTGACGGGAATCCGTACACTGCTGGCCGCGACTGCGATCGCCGTCGCCGCCGCCGGTACCGCGCTGGCGGGCCAGGCGCTGTGGGTAGCCAACGGTGCCAACGTCGTCGAGTTTGGCAGCCTGCCCAACGGCGCGCACGATGAGAAACCCAAGGTGGCGCTCAACAGCAGCGTGTTCGGCGCGCCGCAGGGAGTGGTCTTCGACGCGAAGAATAACCTGTGGGTGATCGATGGCGGCACGGTCGCGGCAGGTGGCACGATTCCGCCTTCGATCGAAGAGTTCACCGAAACGCAGCTCAAGAATCTCAAGAAAGATCCGACGCCGACACCGAACGTCCAGATCAAGTCGGGGAGCCTGGTGTTTCCACAGCAGGCGGTCTTCGATGCGGCGGGCAACATGTGGGTCAGCGATAACGGAGCCAACGCAGTATTCGTGATAACTCCGGCTCAGCTCGCCACCGGTGGCGACGATGTGTCGTTCACCACGACGATTGCGTCCGACCCCGCGTTCAGCGGTCCGCTGGGAATCGTGTTGCACGACGGCAATCTGTACATCGCGAACAACGCGTCCACGACCATCTTCGAGTTCAACTCCAGTCATTTGCCTGCGGTCGGCAGCGGCCTGCATACGCTCGTGCCCGACGCAATCCTGAACGACGACGGCATGGGATCGATCCAGGCGCCGTGGGCGCTGGTGTTCGACACGGCGGGCGACCTGTGGTCCAGCAACGCGAACGCTCCTTTCACCCTGGTGAAGTTTGGCCCTAACCAAATCAACACCACCGGCGATCCGACTCCTGAGATCACGATCAGTCCGTTCGAGGTCAAGGTCAACAAAAAGACCACCGATGAGAGCCTCGCCGCGCCCAACGGAATCGCGTTCGACCAAAAGGGCAACCTGGTGGCAATCAGCTCAGCATCACCCTTCGGAGTCGCGCGGTACGACGGCAAAGAGCAGATGATGGGCGGCTCAATCCCACCCAAGTCATTCCTTGCCGGCGCCACTCTCAATGCGCCGGCCGGCGACAACTTCGGCCCCGATATCAGTCACTAGCCGGAACTCACTCTCAGCGCCGCCGCCTCGATACCGAAAGGGGCGGTGGCGCTTGTGATCTTTCGACGGTCAACGCTGGACGCGGCGGAGCGTGATGAGATACGGGCATTGGGATGGATTGGCTCGCGGTCACGCTCCGGCATTATCCGGAACTGGCAATTTTCCTCACGCTGGCGCTGGGCTACTGGGTCGGACAGCTGAAGATAAGGTCGTTCAGCGTCGGACCGGTCACCGGCGTATTGCTCGTGGGCCTGCTGATCGGGCAGTTGCGCATCAACATTTCGCCGAACGTCGAGGCCGTGTTTTTTCTGATGTTCCTGTTTGCGACCGGCTATAAGGTCGGTCCGCAGTTTTTCCGCGGCTTGAAGAACGACGGCCTGCGCCAGGCTCTCTTCGCCGTGATCCTGGCAGTCGTCATCCTGCTGACGGCATATGGCGCCGCCGCAGTCTGCGGCTTCAACGCCGGTTCCGCCGCCGGTCTTTTATCCGGTGCGAGCACGATATCCTCGGTAATTGGCGTTTCGACCGATGCGCTGAATGATCTTTCGATATCACCGGAACAGAAAGCTGAACTGACTAATCAAATTACTATTGCCTTCGCGATGACCTTCATCTTTGGAACGGTCGGAACTGCGTGGTTCCTGTCCGCGATTGGACCGCGGATTCTCGGCGTCGACCTGGCCGAAGAATGCAGGAAATTAGAACAGGAGATGGGGGAGGGCCCCGAGCATGAGGCGGGCGTCATCTCGGCATACCGGCGCTTCTCCACTCGCGCCTATCGCGTGACGAATCAGGAACTGGTCAACGACACGATTGCGGAGTTCGAGGCGCGTTTCAAAACCGATCGAATAGTGGTCGAGAGGATTCGGCGCGACGAGAGCCTGATCGAACCGGACCCGTCGATCCAAATTCGCCAGGGCGACCTGGTTGCGATCTCAGGACGCACGGGCGCTCTGCTCGAAAGCGGCCCTCGCATCGGGCCCGAGGTTGACGACGCCCAGCTGCTCGATTTTCCCGTCGAAACTCTCGACGTCGTGATCATCAGCAAGCCGCTGGTTGGCAAAAGCATCAGGCATGTCGGGGCGCAGCCGTTCATGCACGGTACGGTGCTTAGGAAACTGATACGCAGCGGGCACGAGATGCCGTTCATTGCGGGTACGAAAATCGACCGCGGCGACGTGCTCCATATTCTCGGAGCGAAGCGCGACGTCGAGCGCGCGGCGAGCCATCTGGGCTATGCGGACCGTCCCACCGACATGACCGATATGGTTTTCGTCGGCGCGGGAATCGTGCTGGGCGGCATGATCGGCGCGATGTCGGTAAAAGCGGGCCGAATCCCGCTCAGTCTCAGCACCAGCGGTGGCGCGTTGATAGCGGGGCTGCTGTTCGGATGGCTGCGGTCGGTGCATCGAACGTTCGGACGCGTCCCCGACCCGGCACTGTGGATCCTCGATTCAGTGGGACTCAACACCTTTATCGCCGCAATCGGCATTACGTCGGGACCGGTATTCGTCGAGGGACTGGAAAAATCCGGCGCGGATCTTTTGTTGGCCGGCGTAGTAGTCACTCTGCTTCCTCTGATCGTCGGAATTCTGATGGGCAAGTATTTGTTCAAGACGCACCCGCGATCGTGCTCGGCGCATGCGCAGGTACGCGGACCGCAACTCCCGCGCTGCCGCGATCCAGGAGTTGCAGGCAGTAGGGTTCCCGCGCTCGGCTACACGGTCACCTATGCGATCGGAAATACGTTGCTGACTATATGGGGCGTGGTGATCATAGCGATGATGTCGTGAGCGGGGCGCGACGACGGCGTTGAACGTCGATTCGAGTTGACGGTATGAACATATAGTATGCGGGGATTCGGTAAAAAGCTCCGTGCGCGAGCGGTCGCAGGCATCCTGGTTATGCTCGCGGTGTTGGTTGCGAACCTGGCCACCGCACCAAACGCACAGAGCACCGACCTTTCGACGCCGTCCTTCCTGGTCGCGACTCGAGACCTTCAGGATCCATTCTTCGAGCACTCCGTAATCCTGATGATCCCGTCCACCGAGCCGCCGCTGCTAGCCGGGGTCATTCTAAATACTCCGGGCAAAGTGAAGGTTAAAGACATATTCCCGCAAGCGCGCCCGCTCAAGGGCTTGCAGGAAACGATGTACCTTGGCGGGCCGGTGGAAATTGACGAGCCGTCGGTGATTTTTCGCTCGTCGTCGGCAATCGCCAACTCGACTCGCGTCTTCGACAACACTTACGTCGCGACCACCCACGAAGCCATCGCCGGTGTCCTGAAAGACCCGCGCGTCGCCGATCTCCGCGTCATATTGGGCAAGGCCCAGTGGCTGCGCGATCAGCTCTACAGCGAAGTGATGGGCGGCGCGTGGTACGTGATTCCGGCCAAGCCGGACCTGGTTTTCGGCGACCCCAAGGACCTGTGGTCCACGCTAGTAAAAGGTGGCGATATGCAGGAGGCGGAACTTCCCGCGCTGAATTTGCCTTATTGATGGTACGATGCTACAAACTGGCAGCGTCGAATCTCACCCAAGTGATTGGGTCATGCGGTTGATCCCACGCCGCACAAGAACTTCTCAAGGGGACACATCAGATGGCACGTTTCAAGGAACGTAGTTTCGGTCAAGTACTTCGCGAGCGGCGTCGGCAGCTCGACCTGACCCAGGAAGAAGTCGCGCGTCGCATCAAGACTTCTACTCCGTACATCGGTCACCTGGAGTCGGCGAAACGCCACCCATCGGACAAGATCGTAACCCGTCTTGCCGAAGTGCTCGGACTCGATCGTCGAGAGCTGTTCTTCCTCGCTAATCCGCGGGCGCAGGCGATTCTCAGTCCCGAGCCGGAGGCCGATGCGAAGACTGCTTGGGAAGATTTCCGCAAGGACGACCAGTTGAGGCGCATCCACAACATCACGAACGACGAGATGGAGATGCTGTCACGGGTTGCACTGCTCGGCGACGTGAGATCGCCACGCGACTTCATTTATATTCTCAACACGGTCAGGCACGCGGTCGGCAGATAGAGCCGGTCAGATCGTCTTCCGAAAGGCGTCGGCCGGCGTCACCCGCATCGCACCCAACACGGGAATCGCGGCGCTCAGCACACTGATCGCGGTCGCGGCGAGGAGCGCCTCGAGCGCGGCGCCATAGGTCACCGTCAGATAGCCCGCACTTTCGAGCACTGCACGCAGCGTCGTGCCGCTGCCGAACTGCCATAGCGCCAGCGCGCATCCGAGCGCGCCGCCGACGGTGCCAATCAATGCGCACTCGCCGAGCAGAAGACGCGCGACATACGGCTGGTTGAATCCGAGCGCGCGCAACACCGCGACATCGCGCAATCGATCGCGCACCATCATCGACATCGAATTTGCCGCGATAAGAAAAATCGTCAGCGCAATCACCGCGGAGACTGCGTGGACGATGCCGCGAATGTCCCCAACCGTGGACATCAGCCCGGAAACCGCCTCGCTCTCAGTCATCGACGCCGTTTCGAAGTCCGAGTTGTGAAAGGCGCGGTCGATTTCACGAATGACCGACGGGACGTGAACCGCCGAATCGACTCGGCTCACGAGGAATCCCGCGGGATGCTTTTCTTCGGGTATTCCGATCGCTTTTTCGGATTCGACCAGGTAGTCGCGGCGAAACATGAAAAAATTGGGATAGTTACTCGCCGGGATTTCGCCGACCATCGTGAATTTTATGTCGAGTCGGTTGGAATCGCCGCGCAGCGTGACCACGTCGCCGATCTTCCAGCCATGCTTGCGCATCAGCAGACGTCCCGCGACCGCGGCCGTGCGGTCATTCGAAAAACGCTCGAGTACGCTCGGCGGAAGATTGTAGTCGGGATACATCAGCGCAACCTTGTCCGCATCCAACGCGAACGCCTGCACCGTTTCCGAAGCTTGCTGGTACGTAGCGCGGAACACTACCATCGGCATACACGCGACCACGCCCGGTATTTTTTCGATCGTCCTGCAATCGCGCGCCGGCACGCCGAGGTAACGCCCGTCCGCGTTGTACGAATACACGCGCAAAGTCTCCGCGGTTTTTTTGAGAATCATGTCGATCGAACCCGGTATCGCGGCGAGCACAGTGAAGATGAAAGTCGCGACCGCGAAGGTGAGCATCGTCAAAATCGAGCGCCGGGGCTGGCGGATCACGTAGCGGATTACGAGATGGAGCGTTTGCATCGCGTTACGCCTCGCGCAGGGACTCGACGATCGGAAGATTAGCCGCGCGCCAAGCAGGCAGCAGGCCGCCGGCAATTCCAATCAGCAAGGCGGCGACGATCCCGCCTGCCAGCGCGCCCACGGTAAACGACGACGAGAAAACCACGGCGCCGACGCTCATCAGGCGATGGTCGAGACCCGCGGCCGCGCCCAGGAGGACCGCCAGAATGTCGCCGAGGATGCCGCCTGCCACGCCAAGAATCACGCTCTCGATTAGAAAACTCGCGAGTACCGAGCCCCGGCTGAAGCCGAGCGTCCGCAGCACTCCTACCTCCCGCGTACGCCGGGCGACCGCTGCGTACATCGTGTTCATGCCGCCAAAGGCCGCGCCCGTTCCCACGATCAAACCAACGATCAGCACCAGCTGGCGCAGCCGGTCGGCGACCTTGGCCTGTTCGGCGAAGAAATCCCGCTCGCTAAGTGCATCGACGGTCAGTCGCGCGTCGCCGGTCAGCGCGTTTCGAAAGTTCTCCTCGGTGCCTGGTTTCAGCACGACATGAAATGACGAATAGCCGTTTTCGAAGCGCGCATCCTGCTGCAGCACATCTATGTCCGTCCAGAACTCCGATTCGAGCGCGCTGCCTCGATCGGCGAAAATCCCGACTATCGTCCAGGTGCGGCGGCCGTACCTGAACGTCGTGCCGATTCCAAGCTCGGGAAACCGCGCTGCCTGTTTTTGCCCGATCGCCATCTCGTCGCGACCCGGCGCGGGCCATCGACCCGCGACCAACTTGAGCCCGCGCCGTATCCGATATGCGACCGGCGATACACCGCGCAACGACGCGGGCCTGAACTGAATTGCCGGACGGTTCACCGCAGCGTTGAATGGAACCACCATCTCAGGAGAAAAGAGCGCCGCGCCCGACGCGTCGGTCGCGATTTCAGGCCGCGTTCGCAGGATGTCCGCCGGTTCGCGAGGGATGTAGCTTTCGCCCTCAGAATTTGTGCCGCGGCTCAGCACAATCCAATGACCCGGCTCGCCTGCCAGTTCCAGGCTTTGCCGCAGGCCGCTGACGAAGCTCAGCAGAATCACGACCACCATCACCACCAGCGCTATTCCAAGCGCGGTCATCAGCGAGGTCGTCCGCCGGACCATAAGGCTTCTAAGATTGTAGGTTATCGGGATTACAGCCATTCATGGACTGGGTCGGAATCCGCCGCCAGACGGAGTCCCCCCTGTTCTGGCTGTCATCGGCCGGTTTTGCCGCCCCAGCGTAACTCTACAAGCGCGCGACCGCAGTGCGCAAACATCGAGACAAGCCCGTGCCTACTGAAAGTTATGTTCTTGCCGATCTGATCAGCTGGTGGCCTCCGCGACGCGCCCGATGCGCGCGAGTTCCGTGCTGCTCTCCACACGATTGCCGCCGCGACGCGACGTAGTCCGGCCCACCGATTCCTCGAGCACTCCCCAGTAGCTGCGCGTCATGTGAGCGCCTTCGCGGTATCCCGGCTTCGACAGCAACAGCGCATGCAGCTCGGGCAGGCGATAGAACGGTACGCTCGGGAAAAAGTGATGCTCGATATGGTAGTTGACGTTTTTCGGCGCGAGAAAAATCCGCTCGAGCAAGGTCGCATGCGTGGTCCTGGTGAGCGGGTATGAACTCGCGGGTCCCTCGATTGCGTGATGCTCCGCGATACTGCGGATGCGCATGATCAACACCAGCCACGTGAACATCGGCACGACCCAGTACAGCGCGAATCCTTCGAGCGCACCGGCGTACGCGATAACCGCGAGCGTGGCCGCGTAGAATCCATAGCGCAGGACGAGAAACCCTGTCGGCACCTTATCCGCGGACGCCACCGAGGCCGCCAGCTTGATCATTGCGGGCGCGTTCAACCCGGTCATGTCGCGGAAAAGTGTTTTCGCGAGCTCGGGGATCGCCTGCGGAAAGATCCACCTGGGGTCGCCTTTTCTGCGCTTCAGGTCGGGATCCTCCGCGGTATTGAGGTATCGATGATGCGCGAAATGATTCTTGCGGTACTGTCGCGCCGCAACGAGATGCGGCCAAGCGAGGATCACTTCCGACATCCAGTCGTTCAGCTTTCGATTGCGCAGCAGCCGGTAATGCACGCCGTCGTGCATCAGGACCAGCAGCGCATGCTGGCGGGCGCCGATAAACGCGACCGCGAACACGTACAGCATTGGATGCCAGTACCGCTGGCAAATGTAGATCGTGGCCACTATCAATCCCCACTCGACGCCGACGTGCAGGCATGCGAGCCAGGAATTGACGGTTGACAGATCCCGCAATTCTTCCTTGGTGAGTTTGACGGGAATATTCGTGCCGACGTCGCCGAAGCGACCCGGTTCGCGCGACGATTCCATTTCCGGTCCGTAGTTCATTGTTCCCCTCGTTTGAGCGCTGCTTGGACTGATCAGACTCGAACCCTCGAATGAAACCGGCGTCATTGCATCTGCACCGCGCTTTCTTCGTGTATCGACGGTGCGCTCATCATCGGCGCGCCTTCGTCCACGAACGCCGGACGCCCGCCGGCAGATCTTCCCTTCAGGAAGTTTCTGAAGCGCAGCACGCGATAGTCGTCGCAGGTCTCGACAATCAGTTGCGAAAATACCCGGGTCAGCTTCGCGAGCGACTCGCCCCCCAAGATCATCGGCTGAGCCCAAATCGATTCGCCCTTGAGCGTTTCGAGATACGGGTACTCGACCGGTTCGCCGACGTTGACGAAGCCCGCCGCTCGGTAAAACGGAGTTCCGTCGAACGGCTTGACTCCCAGGTAAGCAAGAATTGCCTGCGCGTCGAGCAGGCCGGCCATGATCGCGGCGCCCGCCCGCGCCAGCGCGCCCGCTCCAATCGCACATGACCACAGCTCGCTCACTTCGATCACCGAACGCGGTGGCAGATGCGACAGGTCGGGCTTCGGGCAGGTCTGTGGAAACATTTCGAGATCGTGCATCACCAGGCCGGCGATCATTCGCTCGGCCGGGTCGCCGTCGTTTTCGAACAGCGCGTAGAGATTGCCAAAGGTCAGATGAATTTTGGCGAGTCGCGAGCGCGGGCGTTCCTTGAAGCCGACTCCATGCTTGGCGCGAATCTGCTCGGTACGCGCGGCGAAAATCCTTCGTTCACTTTCGGTAGATAACAGTCGCAGTTCCATGAGTACTCCTTCATTTCAGTCTGAATTCGTCGCTATTCAAATTTGATTGGAGGCGCGGCTTCCGGAGGCTTGCCAGCTGCGACGCGGGGGTGAGCGCGGCGCGCTACAGTGCCGATGCAATCGAAGAATCGACGCGAGGGCCGCGTGGAGAAGTTGAAAATTGGTCGTCAAACCCGAACACCAAGGTTACAATTACGCCAATTTGTAGGGCAAGATGTTAATACACAAGATGAGGTTCGAAACGCAACGCAGATTGCACTCAAAGGAGGCTAATCTGGCTCGCTTGCTGCCTATCTAGCATTAATTCTGTACATTCGGTAATAATTGCGCATTAGGACCGATCCATCTATGAGCGTCAAGAAGCGGATCTCGCGGATTGTCGGCCTGACTGCCGATATCGTCGCCACTACTGAAAAGGGCTCTAACCTGCGCGAGCCTGCACTTACCACTACTTCAGACGAAATTAAGCGTCTTTGGAGTCGTGAATACGGGCTTGCACTGCGAAGCTGCTTCAGCCGTGACGAAGTGAGGGAGATCGTCAGTGAAGCCAAGCGCAAGGCATGGCCCCATCTGAACGAAGATCCGGTTCGGCTCGGCTCGATGAAGGAATTTGCCGAACGCGCGCAGGTTCTGGGCGCGGATTTCAGAATTGCCAGGATGCCGTGGCCGTCGGGCCTTGCGGTTTTTGGCTTCTACCTGGGCAGCGATTCGGGTCTCGAAAAGCGCCCGCTAATTTGCCTCAACGGCGCTCATCATCCGGCAGCGATTGCGACTGCTTTCCTGCACGAAGTTGGGCATCACGTCACCGCCAAGCTCTTCTCGACGCGCAACGACGTCGTGCAGCTTTCGCGGCAAACTGGATACGAAGCGCATCTGAACGATCCGCGCGAGCTCGCCGCCGACGCGCTGGTCAGTCTCGGGATTTATCCGCGCGAGATGGCGGCGAGCCTGTTCGAAGCTCCGCCACGGCGCAAAAAAGTCGCGCGTGATCAAACGGTTCAATCGCCGGCAGCCGTAAAAGCCGTCCTCGGCGCCGCGCACCGCTACGGCCTCGATCTGGAAACCCTGCCACTGGCGAAAAGGCTCCAATATCAGGCGGGTTTGGTCCACTTCACGCTGCTGCGTCAAGCCCTGCTCGAAGAGTACGGCTTCTAAATCTCACACGCTACCAATCGCAGTCGCAGCCTCGAGTAAGCGTTCGTGTGCCCGCGAGCGTGGCAAGAAGCGAACCGCCAACCCCTTCCCGCGGGAAGGGAACCGGACACGCAGCGAGAACAGTATTCCCACCGATCGAGAGCAAAGTAGCGCGCTGCGCGCAACTTTGCGATTGACACTGGGTGCAGGGGTCACCCCTGCCCAAGGAAGTGTGAAACCCATGGCGGGTTTCACATTCGAAAAAGTGATTTCCCCTTCCCCTATCGCCGCGATCCGGTGAGCCCCAACGCCTCGCGCAGCTTGCCCTTGAGCAGGTGGATCAATTTGTCTTCCCAGCACACGTAATTGTCGGGGACGTCGAGCACCACGACTTTTTCCGCGTGCAACTCGCCGAAGCGGTCACGGATATGCCGGCGATGCGCCTCTTCCATGACGCAAATCACATCCGCTTCCTCGACCAGCTCCTGGCTGACCGGATTTTTAGCCCACGCCTCCGTACCCGCTGACGTTACCCACATCGGCGCGCACATTTCCGCCAGCACCATCGCGGCCGTCGGACTGCGATCCATATTGCCGGTGCAAACCATCAGGACCTTCTTCATGATCGAACGGCTACGCCAACCCCAATTCTTTCAGTGGACCGCGATCCGACACCGGACGCCGCGAGGTTCCCGATGTCAGCTTGATTCCGCCGGGCTTCCGCTCGAGCGCATCGACCAGGTCGATCGACTTCGCATGTTCTTTAAGCGCGGGAATTATTTCCTGCGCGATCAGACGCATGCTGGTCTGGCGATCCGCGTTGGACACTGGCCCCTGCACGCTGAAGATCACGAGCGACCCCGGCCGCAGCACGGTCAGAATCGCCTTCAGCTTCGGAATCACTGACTTGGGACTGCCGATCACGAGCTGAATCGCCTTCTGCGCCTTCTGGTAGCCGGGAATCAGCTTCGCCCTGATAGCCGCGGGATCGATCTCGACGTCCTCAGTATGCCCACGCATTTTGTCGCCGCTGATCCCGAGCCAGCTTCCTTGCGGCTGATGCGCCAGTTTGCGAATCGCTTCTTTGGAGTTGTACCCGGGCGGGAGAGTATGCTCCGGGCGCGCGAACGAGTTCTGGCCGCCGCCGAACAGAAAATTCTTGCCCAGCTCCTGCGCCTTCTCTTCGGTCTCCGCGACGAACGTGGGCAGCACATAGCCGAAATTTTCCGAGCCCGCTTCGTATCCGTGCTTGGCCGCCTCGTCCGCGTAGTAATCCCACAAGTCGCAGGTGGGACCGAGCGACGTGCCCAGGCCGAAGTATGGATACGCCTTCTCCGCGCACCATCGCACCGTTTCCGGGCTGAGCGTTCCCGGAATCCACATCGGAGGATGAGGCTTCTGATACGGCAGCGCCCACGGATTCACGTGCCGGTAGTGGAAATGCTTGCCCTCGTAGCGCCACGGCCCGGGCCGCGTCCACGCCTGCACGATAAAATCGTGCGCCTCTTCGAAGTACTCACGGTTGTACGAAGGATTCGCGTTGTTGAAGAACTGCTCGCTCCCGGCGCCGCGGACCCATCCGGAGATCAGCCGCCCGCGCGAAATAAGGTCGATCTCGGCCAGCTCCTCCGCCATGCGCAGCGGATGCTTGATCACGGGCAGGGGATTACCTATCAGCAGGATGCGCGCCTTCTTCGTCAGCCGCGCCAGGATTCCCGCCTCGACGTTCATCACGCTCCCCATGCAAAAGGGATTACCGTGATGCTCATTCAGGGCGATGATGTCGAAGCCGAGTTCCTCGGCGTACAGGTTCTCGTCGATATAGTAGTTGTAGTCCTCGGCCGCCCGCTCGCGATCGAAGTAGCTATTCGAGACGGCGAAATGTCCGCCGTTGCGGAGTATCACTTCTTCGGGGATCCAGCGCACGGGCCGTTCGGTGAAATATCCTACTTTCATGGTAACTCCTAAGAGTTGTTACTGACTGAGAAAACGACTGACTATCTTCACAAACTCAGTTGAGTTTTCGATTTCGGGCCGATGCCCTACGTGTTCGATCGTCGCAACTTGCGCTCCCGGTATCGCCTTCTTGTACTCTTCGATACATCCGCGCGGAACGACCCGATCGCTCGTCCCCCACACCAGCAACGTCGGCGTTTTGGTCCCATGCAGCAAGTAGGGCAGGGCAGGGTTGTGCATGTAAGGCTCCCATCCGATTCGCGCCGACTCCGCCCGCGCTTCCTCGAACGCCTCGAATTGCTCGGGCGTCATCTCGCCGCCGTACAGTTTCAAAAACTCCGGCGTGCCATGCGGATCGGCAACAGTCGCCCGCAGATGGGTCCGCATCGTAATCGGAAAGATATCCATGATCTCGCCCTCGGTGGGTTTGAGTCCCATCGGCGCCACCAGGATCATCTTTGAGAAAATTTTCGGGTCCGCCGCTATCATCTCAGCAGCAATAAACCCACCTGCCGAGTACCCGATCACATCGACCGGATCGAGTTTCAGCTCGCGCAGCGCCTGCGAATAGAACCCGGCCAGATCGCGATAAGTCCTGACCCATTCGAGCTTGGGCGTCTTCCCAAACCCCGGCTGCAGCGGGATGAACAGAGTGCGGTCATGCGCGAGCGTCTCGTTCCACGTCATCCAGCCGGGATAGCCAAGCTCGTCGTGAAAGATCAGCAGCGGCTTGCCCGAGCCTCCCTTGACCATGGTCAGCTGGGCGCCCGCAACGTTTACAACTTCTTCGGACGATTTGATCACATCAACTCTCCTCTCTGTCTCCTCTCCCTGTCAGGGAGAGGATGAAGGTGAGGGTCCGGATACAGCGCGCGAGTTTTTCGCGCGCGATTCAGGATTCTGCTTCTGCTCCGAACACACGCGCATAAGGTGCGCAAAGGTTCCTCTCGAATCGAATACCCCACTCGGCATTCTCAGTACAAACCCCCGACTCTATGACTCTTCTCAAGCTGTCAGTCACTCCAGACCGCGGCAAAATCCGGTTCCCCTTCCCACAATGGGAAAGGGTTAGGGGTTATGTTGCACGCTTCTGTCGCGATCCTGCTTCGTCTCGATGACCTACCAGCTATCGATGTACCGATGCTTCTTCCCGGAGCGCGGCTCCGGCGGCGCGCTCGACTTCAACCCCGCCGCGATCCATCTCCGCGAATCGGCCGGATCGATCACGTCGTCGATTCCGAATTGCGATGCGCTGTTCAGCGCCTTCCCGCGCTGATACATCGTCGCGACCATCTCGTCGAATCGTTTCTTGCGCGCAGCCGGTTCCGTGATCGCTGCGAGTTCGTTGCGATAGCCAAGCTTCACCGCGCCCTCGAGTCCCATCGGCCCAAACTCCCCGGTCGGCCACGCCACCGTGAACAATGGAGCGTCGTAACTCCCGCCAGCCATCGCGATCCCGCCCAACCCGTAAGCCTTGCGCAGCACGATCGTAAAAAATGGCACGGTCGCGTTTGCCGCGGTCAGAAACATCCGCGATGAATGCCGCACCAGCGCGGTCTTCTCGATTTCCGGGCCTACCATGATTCCCGGAGTGTCGCACAAAAATAAAATCGGAATGTCGAAGGCGTCGCACAACTGGATGAAACGCGCACCCTTGTCGGCGCCGTCGCTGTCTATAGCGCCCGCCAGATGCTTGGGGTTGTTCGCGACCACCCCAAACGGATGCCCCTCGATCCGGATGAATGCCGCGATCATCGTCAGTCCGAAGTCGCGACGAATCTCGAGCACCGACCCCGTATCGGCCATAGTCGCGATCACGTCGCGCACGTCGTAAACGCGAAGCCGGTTCTCCGGAATGATATTGCGCAGCAGACGCTGATCCGCGCACGTCCAATCGCTCACCGCGCCCTGGAAGTACGAAAGATATTTTCGCGCGACCTGCACGGCCTCCGATTCGTCGGCCACCGCGATATCGACGACGCCGTTAGGCACCTGCACGTCCATCGCCCCGATTTCTTCGGGACGAAAGATGCCGAGTCCGCCGCCTTCGATCATTGCTGGTCCGCCCATCCCGATATTCGATCCTTTCGTCGCGATTACCACGTCGCAGCATCCAAGCAGCGACGCGTTGCCCGCATAACACCGGCCCGACGTGATACCCACGAGAGGCACCAGTCCGCTCAGTTTCGGAAAATCGTGGAACGATCGAGAATTGTGAAAACCGCCGTCGGTGTCGCCGGGCCGCCCGCCGCCGCCCTCTGCGAACAGCACCAGCGGCAATCGCAACTCGCGCGCAATCTGGAACATCCGATCTTTCTTGCGATGGTTCTGATGGCCCTGCGTGCCGGCCAGCACCGTGTAGTCGTACGACATCACGACGCAGCGAGCTTTCTCAGCGCCAAATAAATTCCCATTGACGGTCGCGAGCCCGGTCACCAGGCCGTCCGCCGGAGTGTTTTTGATCAGATCGTCAATCGTGCGACGCCGGCGCTGCGCCGCCACCACGATCGGTCCGTACTCGACGAACGTGCCCGGGTCGCACAACTCGTCGATATTCTCGCGAGCCGTGCGCTGCCCGGTCTTTCGCCGACGAGCGACAGCGTCGGGCCGCGCCGGGTCGAGCCCGACCTCATGCCGCTCGATCACCTCAGCAAGGTCAGCCCGCAAAGTCTCGTCATCTTTAATTCGTGATGCCACGCCCACAGGATAATACTGAAAAAAGGAGAAAAACTCTTCTATCCGCGAGTCTGATCCACTATCGTGCGCGCAATGGCAACCGAAACCGACGACCTGACGATCATCAGTCCCGCCATCGGTATCACCGCCCGCATCCTGTTCACCCTGATTTTCTTTCTCTCGGGCATCACGCATTTCACCTCGATGCAAAGTTACATCGACCTGATGCCCGCGCCGATTCCGTTCCGCGCGTTCTGGGTCGCCATCTCCGGCGTCGTCGAGCTCGTCGGCGCCGCCATGATTCTTTTCAACTATCGCCCGCGCCTCGGCGGATGGCTGATCGTGCTGTTCCTCGTGCCCGTGACGATCGTCGTGCACGGCACCGCGATGTTCACGCTTCCCGACCCCCTGATGCGCGCGATCAACGTTTCGATGTTCCTCAAAGGGCTTGCGATGATCGCTTGCGCACTCTTCATCACACAGTTCGGCGTCACCCCGCGGGCGAACGCTGGTTAGTCCGCGCGCCGCTCACACGCGGCCGCCAATCCAGATCACTCGTCCTATTATCTTCACGGTCGAAACCACCATCGGTTCGTATTTCGGATTGTCGCTGCGCACCAGCAGCTTCCCGTCGGGACGCCGCTGGATTCGCTTCACCGTGAGCCCGCTGTCGTGGCGCAGAAGATAAATCCCGTCTTGCCGAAAGCGCGGCTCCGCAAGGTTGGCGAGTATCAGGTCGGAATCCTCCGCCGTCGGCGCCATCGAATCGCCCACCACCTCGATCAGGATCAAGTCGCGCGACTCCGTGTTGAGCCGCCGCTTGACCCACGCCTCGCGGAACGCAATCGAATCCACCACCTGGTCGCTGCGAATTATTCCGTCGCGCCCACTCGAAAATCGAATCCGGTTGCGCGGCATGAAGATGAAGTCGCCGTGCTCAACCGCGCGCGTGATCGCCTGCGACGTTTGCGCCGTCTCCGCTCCCGTCGCCAGCCATTCGACCGACACCCGTCCCGCTCGCGCCAGCGCCACCAGGTTCGCGACGCTCGGTTGGCCGCGGCCGGATAGCCACTTGTAGATTGCGTTGTCCGAGATCCCGACCGCGGTCGCGAGCGCAACCACCGAGCCAAACGACTGAATCACCTGGGTCAGTCGGGAACGAAATGGGGTGTCAACCACTGTAGTTGACATAAATCTCCTAGTGTGAAATAAGATTCTTAAAGCGCATGATCCCGCCACAAGCCAACCACTCGCAGCTCAAGCCCAATCCCCCACCCCCGCGAGTGCGTTCGCTTCCCTGCGATCACCGTGCCGTTTCCCCGCGCATTCACTCCCCACAGCTCGCATATCAATCTTACCCCCCGCACATTTTTACCCTAGTTCGTGACTTCGTGCCTGCAGCAGCCGCGCCTTTTATTTCGCGTCCGATCTTACCTGCCGTCCAGCTCAGCTCTTTCCCTTCATCGTCACGTTGTCCAATGACACCCCGACTCGCGCGGAGGATTTATGGAACCCGCGATCCCTCTGGTTCGGCCCACCGCATCTAGTCGCATCGTTGCTTGCCTGTGGTGTCATGAAAACACCACGCACGCCGACGTGATGCGCCATCATGGCCTTTGCCGGAACTGTGCGCAGAACAACAACGAGATCAGCTGGCGGCTGGTTTACGATCGCGATCGCAAAATCGGTTCGATCCCTTTCAATCTTCGCGTCGCGTACCGCCTATGAACGGAAGCTCCAGCCGGATGTTCGCGCTCGATCGCGCGCCATCGCCGGCGCCGCGATTCAATCCTTTCGCGGTTGCGACGCGGACCTCGCTTTACGATCAGATAGGTCATTCGATCGGTGATGATGCGGCCGACAAGTTGATCGCGGATTTCGGCGGCCGTCGTCTTTATATCCCGATTGCGCCCGGACCCGGCGATCAGATCACGCGCTCGATCGGGCTGCTCGCGGCGATGGCGATGGCGCGCGTGTTCGGTGGCGATCGCCTGCTGATCCCGGTGACCAGCGTTCATCTTCGGCGCCGCGTGCGAATCGTCGCGATGCGAGCCGATCACGTCAGCATCTCGCACATCGCGCAGGAGCTTCGATGCACCGAGCGATACGTGTACAAGGTGCTCGCGCTGCATCGCGCTCCCGAACCGCAGGCTGCCGCGCAACCGCCAACGTCCGCGCCGATCGCAGAGCGATTGAAACGTGGACCCATCAATCAGCGCACCTGACATTTACAGTCCCGAATTTTTAGCTGCCGTCGAACGCGTGCTTGCCAACGAAGGCGGCTACTCGTCGAATCCGGCCGACCCCGGCGGTGCCACCAAGTTTGGAATTTCCGCGCGAACGCATCCGGGACTGAACATCGCGGGGCTCACGCGCGACGCGGCGGTGAAAATTTATTGGCGTGAGTGGTGGTTGCGATTCGGATTTGCGCAACTGCCTGGCGCCGCCGCGGCCAAGACCTTCGATCTCGCCGTCAACATGGGAGCCACGCATGCGATCGAATGTCTGCAGCGGGCGCTGCGCGCGTGCGGACGGCCGGTGACGGAAGACGGCGTAATCGGCGCGGGCACTGCGGTGGAAGCCGGGCGTGTCGACCCGGTCGCGCTGCTGGCGGCGTTGCGTTCCGAGGCTGCCGGTTACTACCGCGTCAGCGCCGCGCTCGCGCGCGGCCGGCGCAAGGACGACGACCGGGAATTTCTCAAAGGCTGGTTGAACCGTGCTTACGAATGAATGCGGGCGATCAAAAGAAACGAAACACGAAACCGACCGACTGAAACTGAGAGGTGAATCACGATGAGTGTTCTCGAAATCATGGCTGCGGGCGCGTACCCGATCGTTGGACTGGCCGGCTTTATCCTCGGCTCGCTGTTCGGCCAGAAGCTGGTCGCGGATATCGAGGCGGCGCTGCACGGAATCGAAGCGCGACTCACTACGGTTGAAAGCGCCGTGTCCACCAGCAAGGCGACCGCCGCGATCGAGCATCACGCGGCGGCGACCGAAAAACTTGCAGCCGCTGTGACCAAGCATTCCGCGGAGGCGGCCAGCCCGGTCGCCGCCGTGAAGAGCTGAAGCGATGCCGGCGCTGATGATGCTCAGCTATTGGAAGCCGGTTGCGATTGCGCTCGCTCTCGCCGGGTTACTGGTTTACCGCGCCGTGCGGGTGCATCAGAGGGACGCGGCGGTGGCCGAGGTAGCGACGATGACCGCACAGTTCGCCGATCTGAAGAGCGCCGAAGCCGCGTGCGAAGCGGCCGTCGCGCAGCAGAACGCGGCGGTCGCCGCGCTCAAGGCGGCGGCCGACAACGCGGCTGCCGCAGCGCAGACGCGTCAGGCCAATGTTGCGGCGGCAGCGGCGGCGTCGGCGTCGGAAGAAGAGCGCCGCGCCGCGGCGATCGAGGATGCGCCAATCGCGCCGGACTGCGCGGGCGCGATCAAATGGGGCAACGAGCAGGCGCAGGAGTTAGGCAAATGGTGAACCGGGGAATTTTGTGCGGTCCGATGCACGGCTTTGGCGGAGCGATCCTGCTTGCGATCGCGGGATGCGCGCGCGTCGCGCAGCCGGCGCCCGCGCCGCGGGCGGTGATGGTCAAGATTCCGGTTGCGACTCCGATTTACTGCCAGGTTCCTGCGCTGCAGAATCCGCCGCTCGCGATCGCATCGCTGAGCGAGGATTCGGCGCCGGCGGATACGATCCGTTCGTACGTGGCGACGGTGGATATTCTGAAAAGTGCGGTGCGCGAGCGCGACACTATTCTCAAGGGGTGTGGCGCGCCGGCTGTGGGGGCGGTGGGGGGAGAGTTGCGCGCCGTCAACGTGGCGGTGTCCGTGGAACCTAACCCCCGGCCCCTTCCCTCGAGGGAAGGGGAGCAATCGAGCGCGAAGCAAGCGAGCGCATCGAGTTTTGTGGGTTCGTTGGTCAGTAAGTTGCGGGGGTTGATGCCGTGGTAGCCGTCCTTCTGTCTCCTCGCCCTGTTAGGGCGAGGATGAAGGTGAGGGTCCTTTTACAGCGCGCTATTCTGCGCGCGATTCAAGATTCTGTCTCCGCTCTGAACGCGTACGCCCAGGTTACGCAAAGCTCCCCTGTTAGGGAGAGGACGAAGGTGAGGGTCCGAATGCAGCGCGCATTCTCCGCGCGCGAGTCACGATTCTTTCCGTCCTCATCCTCTCTTCGCACCGCTAAGGAACGCGTCTATCGCGCAAAGAACCTCGTCAACATTCTCGAGTACCTGGTCATTCCAAAATCGAACCACGCGGTAGCCCTGCGAAATAAGAAACGAAGTGCGGATTTCGTCTTGTTCAGAGCGCTCGACATGTTGGGAGCCATCGAGCTCGACGATGAGGCGCCGTTCGGGCGAGCAGAAGTCGGCGAAGTACGGTCCAATAGGGAATTGACGGCGAAACTTGGCGTCGCGCATCTGACGGCCTCGCAGATGGCGCCACAAAATTCGTTCCGTTTCTGTCTGTTGGAACCGCAGCCTTCGTGCGTTCTCCTGGGGCGATTCGATCGGGCGCATCATTGGAACTGTTTGCCTTCCGATGTGGAAAAACAAGGTCGCCGAAAAGAGCAGAATCCTGACACGCGCGCTGAAGGAAGCGCGCCTTATCAGGACCCTCACCTTCATCCTCTCCCTAACAGGGAGAGGAGACAGACTGGCCGAAAGAAACAGAATCCTGATCCGCGCGCTGAAGGGAGCGCGCTGTATCAGGACCCTCACCTTCATCCTCTCCCTAACAGGGAGAGGAGACAGAAAAGCGCGCCGACTCTCATATACAACAGGCTAATCAAATGAGTTACTCACTTACTATTTCAGTTGTTCAGTGGATACCTATTGCGTTCTGCGTGGCCGGTATCATCTGGGGATACTTTTTGTTCCGATGATGAAATTTTTAACCGATATGCTGACCGGCAAGGATAATCTCACCTTCGATGCGGCGCGGGTGGTCGGGGTGGTGGGCGCGGTCGCATATATCACGTTCTGGTGTATCCAGGTCTGGCATGTGCGGCGCTTCGAGCCCGCAGATGCGGACGCATACGGCAAGGGCCTCGGAATAGTGCTGCTGGCGATGGCCGGCGCCGTGATGCTGAAGAAATCGACCGAGCCGGAGCCGCGCGAGATGGAGCCGCCGCGGATGCGCGATCGCGACGGAGGTGAGCGATGAGCTGGAAAGCGATCGCGACTTTTGTGCTGACGCTGGTGACGCTGGCGGGAATCAATATCGCGACCGTGCGATCGACGCTGGACCGCCATCGCACGGCCACGCTGCGCGATTCCGAGCGATGGCAGGAGATCGAACGCTCGCTGTTCGAGCTGCGCGCGTCGCTGCCGCTTGAGTATGTGCGGCGCGAGGACTGGATCAGGTTCAGCGGAACGCTCGACGCGAAGCTGGACGCGATGCGCGAAGAAATGCGCGAAGAAATCGCAGAGGTAAAGGAAAGGCTTTATGCCGGACGGAATTGATCTCGAACAAAAGAATCGCGAGGAAGCGCGCTGGCGGATGCTGCGCGTAATCGACGCCGGACGGCCGATAGCGGTCTCGGAGCAGATAATCTGGCGGGTGCTCGCCGATATCAAGCTCTCGCTGTCGCTCAACACCGTCCGCCGCGAACTCGCATACCTGCGCGACCTGGGCCTGCTCGAACTCGAAGGCGAGGGGGGCGAGACCTGGTTCGCGAAACTCACGGCCAGCGGCGTCGACGTCGTCGAATACAATTTCCCGTCGCCGGCGGGGGTGGCGCGCCCGCGCAAGTACTGGTGAGCGCGGAGATGAAGACAAGAAAACAGACAAGGGAGCGGAATCTTGAATCGCGCGCCGAAGAAGCGCACTGAAGTCCCCCTCACCCGCGCCTCCGGCGCGGCCTCTCCCGCAACCAAGCGGGCGAGGCAGGTAATCGGTCGCGCGGAACGCGACACCCTAATCGGACCCTCACCTTCATCCTCTCCCTTAAAGGGAGAGGGGACAGACGGAAAGCCGAAGCGGGTGCCGATCGATCCGATTCCGTTCAAGACGTGGAAGATAAAGAAGCTGCCGCCGGATTTGAAAGAAGAGCTCGACCGGATGCTGACCGAAGGAACGTTACATAGCTGCCGGCAGCTGGCGAAGTGGCTGGGGGACAATGGGTTTCAGATCTCGCACGCCGCGATTCACAAGTACGGGCAGAAGTTCGAGCGGCGTCTCGACGCGGTACGGATGGCGACGGAACAGGCGCGAATCGTTTGCGAGCAATTCAAGGAAGATGACACGAAGCTGCAGACCGCGCTGTTGAGGCTGGTGCAGACGCAGCTGTTCGAAGTGCTTTCGGTCGCGAACGAAACAGAGCCGGGGAGCGCGGAAAGCGGTGGGGCGACGATCGCACCGGTGAATATCACGGCGCTCGCGCGCAGCGTGTCGGGACTGGTGAGGGCGGAAACGGAGCATCAGAGGTGGGCGGAGAGGACGCGCGCGGGCGTCGAGGCGGTCGGGAAGAAGGTCGAGGAAGCGCGGGAGAAGGGGTTGAGCAAGGATGCGGCGGATCAGATCAAAGCTGTGTTGATGGAGATGTAGTGGAGAAGGAACGTTCATTGAGCGGCAGCCGTCTTAGTGCCCTCTCCTTGTCCGAGGAGAGGGTTAGGGAGAGGTGCGGTGCATGGCGGCGGCATTAGTGTCAGGCGTACAGCAGCGATCCAAGGGTGTGTACTGTCGGCATTGCACCTCTCCCGTCGCTCACCTTCGGCTCCCGCCGACCTCTCCTCGGACAAGGAGAGGTTATGGAACGACAGCGGGCGCAGAACCCTCACCTACCGAGCTTCGCTCGGCCGCCTCTCCCGTAAAATAACGGGGCGAGGATAATTCACGGAGTAGCTATTAGCTAATGAATGAACCTCTCTCAATACTACTTCCTTATCAGCGGCGATGGTTGGCCGATCAATCGCAAGTGAAGGTTATCGAGAAGTCGCGGCGGATTGGGATTACCTGGACCGAGGCTGCCGATCGGGCGCTCGGCGCTGCTACCAGCGGGCGGGCCGGAATCGACGGCTGGTATATCGGCTACAACAAGGACATGGCGCTCGAGTTTATCGAGGCTGCGGCGAAATGGGCGCGGCGCTTCAATCGGGCGGCGGAGACGGTCGAGGAAATCGTGCTGGAAGACGAGCGCGCGGATATCCTGGCGTACCGGATTCGGTTCGCGTCGGGGCACAAAATCGTGGCGCTGTCGTCGCGGCCGTCGAATCTGCGCGGCAAGGACGGCTGCGCGGTGATCGACGAGGCGGCGTTCCATGAAGATCTGCCGGGACTGCTGAAAGCGGCGCTCGCGTTTACCATGTGGGGCGGATTGGTGCGGATAATCTCTACTCACAACGGCGCGCATAGTGCATTCAATGAACTAGTCAGTGAGATCAGGGCAGGCAGGAGGCCATACTCACTCCATCGTACTACTTTCGACGACGCACTAGCCGACGGACTATACAGAAAAATCTGCGAACAGAGCGAAACCGAGTGGAGCCAGGAGAAGCAGCGCGAGTGGCGGCAGCAGATTATCGATTACTACGCCGATAACGTCGGCGAAGAACTGTTCTGTATCCCGCGCGCATCGTCGGGCGCGTACCTGAGCTCGGTGTTGATCGAGGCGCGGATGAAGGCGGGTATCCCGATCCTGCGCTGGGAGCTGCCGGCGGAATTTTCGGGACGTCCGGAGGCGGAGCGCCGATCGGAAACGGAGGCGTGGTGCGAGGACAACCTGGCGCCAGTGATCGCGACGCTCGATCCGACGCTGGCGAGTTTTTTCGGCGAGGATTTCGGACGCTCGGGAGACCTGACCGTTATCTGGCCGCTGCAGATCGCATCCAACCTGATGCGGCGGACACCGTTCGTGGTCGAGCTGAGAAATATCCCGTTTCGAAACCAGGAACAGGTGCTTTTCTATATCGCCGACCGGCTGCCGCGATTTACTACCGGTGCGATGGACGCGCGCGGCAACGGGCAGTACCTGGCGGAGACTGCGGCGCAGCGTTACGGCGGACGAATCGTGCAGGTGATGCTGCCGGAGTCGTGGTACCGCGAGAATATGCCGCAATACAAGGCGGCGTTCGAAGACGGGCACGATCGAAATTCCAAAGGATGCGGATGTACTGGGCGACCATCGCGCATTCGTGCTCGAGCAAGGCGTCGCGAAAATTTCCGAGCGGCGTTCGGGAGCAGACGGCAAAGGACGGCATGGCGACTCCGCGATGGCGGCGGCGCTGGCGTTCTTCGCGTCGCGCGTGGAGAGCGGGAAGATCGCGTATATCCCGGTGCGAAAGGTGGGCGCGAGAGCGGGGTTCGAGAGTGGTGCGAATCCTTTTGGTGCTGCGCCGGTGGAGGATGAGATGCTGAGCGGGAGAGTACGCGGGTTTTGAACGCCTCTATTAAATGTGAAACCCTCCGCGGGTTTCACACTTCCTTCGGCAGGGGTGACCCCTGCACCCAGTTTTAAGAGTTACGTTTTGTGCGTAGCCGGTCCTTGATGCTTTTTCGGAGGGATCGGCGGCGGTGTTTCATTTCCAGGAAGATGTCGTCGTAGATAAATTTGCGGATGGCGAAACCTGGTGTCGGGAATTTGATTGCGGCGTCGTTCGGGTGGCGTCGGTAGCGGAAAACCTGCACGCCGTTCCACCAGGTTGGCGAGTGATTGCGGGACGTGCGCAAGTCGAGGACGAGTTCGAAGCCGGGAACGGCGCGCGCTACTAAATCGTTGGCGGAGCGGGCGGCGCGTTTGTTGGTGTCGTCGATGATGACGATGGCGTCGTCGGCGAGATGCGGAAGAGCAAGCGCCACGCCGTCGTACTGATCGCGAAAAGAATGGCCGCCGTCGTAGAAGTAGGCGCCGATGCGAGCGGGACGCCATGGCGCGGCGGCGAGAAAGTCGCGGAAATCCATGTCGTGGAAAGTGACCTGGGCGGGCGCGGTGTGCGCGTCGAGCGTGCGGCGGAGGGCGTCGGCGGCGCCGTCGAACTGCGAGAAATTGTCGCAAGCGAAAATGCGCGCATCGGGGTTCGAGGCGGCGGCGCCGACCAGGCTGGCCCCTTTGTAGCATCCCACTTCGACGTAAACTTCGCCTGGGTCGAGCGAGGCGACGGAGCAGTTGAGGAGTCGGAGCTTGTTCTCGGTGGCCATCCCGGGGATCTCGCGGAGGATGTGCGAGAGCGAGCGGTCGGCGGGATGAGTCGAGCGGGCGAGACGCGCGGGGTCGGCGAACTCGGGCCATTGCCGGCGGCATCGCTCGAGGAAAGCGTCAAACTCCATTTGTTAGAATTAAGAAAGTCGGTCGATCAAATGCGACGAGCCGGGCGGACAGATCGTCACCAGTACATCGCAGGGCCCATCGGACCTACGAGGCCCATGCCGTAAGGATTGAACATCTCTTCTTGCATGTCCATCTGCTCCATCTGTTGGGCTTCGAGGTTCTGCTGGGAAATCTCGCCTTCCTTCGAGGCGAGCTGTTCGTTGAGTTTCTCTTGTTCGTACTTCTGATAGGCCTCCTCGGTGCCGATGTACATACATTTGCAGTAGAACGGATCGGCCATGTAGTAGTGCAGGTTGCCGGTCTTGCCGACGTAGTACAGGACCTGGAGCGGAAGGAGAGACTCGAGTTGCTTTTGGCGCTCGGGAGTGTCGGCGGGAAGCATCCGGAAGCCAGCCGCGGACAGCATCGGCTCGATCTGCTCGGCATGTTGCTCGGGCGTCGGCGGCGGAGGCTGGATCGAACCGCATCCGAAGAGCGCTGCCGAAAATATACAAATCAGAAAGAGTGCGGCGACCGAAGTAGAAGGGCGTTGTGGCATTAGTTCCTTGATTTGATGCGCGAGAAAAAAAGGGGCGGCCATCGCGGGCCGCCCCTGGCGAAGAGTCAATCAGGGCACGGAGTTAACCGGATTTCCACTGGCGTCGAACAAGGTCAGCGCGCCGGCGCCGTCGGTGTTGAGGGTCAAGGAGGCGCGGGTCTTGCCGTCGGTGCCGATCAAGGCGAGACCAGGACGTCCGTCGGGCGTCAGATCAAGTCCGATGCGCCCGCGTTGATTGTCGCCCAGACGAAGGGTCGGAGTGCCGTCGGTCGCTACGATGATAGAAGCTTTCGGATTGCCATCCTTGTCCATCAGGCCCAATCCGGACTGGCCGTCGGGAGCGACGCCGAGAGTGGCTTGCGGCCTCGCGTCGGCGTCGAAGAGCACAACGCGGGCGACGCTGCGAGTAAGTCCGACCTCGATTCGCGGCTTGCCGTCGTGACCGTAAACGCCGAGAGCGGGTGCGCCGTCGGTGCCGACGCCAAGTCCGGCGCGCAGGGTTCCGGTGCCGTCGAAGACGGCGACTTGGGCGACGCCTTTGCTGGTGACGTTGAATTCGCCGCGGGTCTTGCCGTGGCTGTCGACCAGCATGAACTTCTGCGCGGTGATCATTCTGGGGGCAGCGGCGGCGTCCACAGCGCGGGCGGCAAAGATATGGCCGGATATGGCGCCTCCGACAAGCGCGGCGGCCAGAGTCAGGGTCACGAACCCGAATCGCTCTTTAATGGTCATGGTCGCGGTCTCCTTTCCAGTACCGATGGTTAGGCGGTTTTTCGGGGTGAACATTAGCAGGCTTCGAGGCGGTTACAAAAGCATGGGGGCGGGCAGAAGGCGGGGGGAAGATAAAGGGAGTGCCGCGGAATGCGGGACTTCGTCGCGGTTAGAAGTTTTTGATGGGAGAAGGGCGCCCGCTGGTTCCCTCGCCTCCAGAGTTGTCCGGCCGGGGTCCATCTTCCCCTCTCCAATTGTCGGGAGAGGATGAAGGTGAGGGACGTTTGTGCGGCACGATTGTCTGCTGCCGCCGCAAATACGACCGGTTGGCGCGTTCTGCGGAGCAAGGTGAAGGGCAACGCTCAAAGGCCGGGCCGAGACTCAGCCTTTAAGTTCCTCAAAAGCTGCGCTACAACGCCGAGTGAAGCTCGCAAGCATCCTCTTAATTGCACGGGCACCACAGCGCTATGAAGGCGACGTGCGGCAAAGGAGACGGCAACCGAAAAGAGGCGAGGAGGAAATTTTAAGAAGTTCTTCGACACCGATCGCCGGAATACAGAGCGCTCCCGGCATTTCGCAAGCCGAGGCGACAGCCAATGATCCACACCTACAAATTCGCTGAATATCGCCACAAGATCGTTGCGCTCCCTCTCAGAGAGAAAATGAACTCCTGTTACGAGAGAAGCGAACTGGTCAACGATCAATTTCTCCTTTTCCAAGATGGCCCGCTCTCCGCGTATTACGTGCCGTTCCACGACATGAATCCGAAAGCGCGCGTCGCTATCGTCGGCTTAACGCCCGGATGGACGCAGATGGAGATTGCATTCCGCACAGTGCGAGGAAGGCTTGGCGGAAGGCATGGACGGCGAGGTACTATTCCGGCGCATTTCGATGGCGAGCAGTTTTGCCGGAACCATGAGAAAGAATCTCAAGTATGCAACCAATTTGCTTTATCCCTCGACGGAGGCAGAATCGTGAATCGCGCGCGACAAATGCGCGCTTCATAAGGACCCTCACCTTCATCCTCTCCCTTACAGGGACAGGAAAGATTGAGAGCCAATCAAGTGGCGCATCGTCTTCCGATATCGGGAGAGCCGGAACTCGCGGTTGGATTCGGACGGTTTGTTTAGGTTGCTCCGGCGGGCGGAGTCTGAACATGCGTTAAGCTGCTCTCTCCCATGCGGTTTTGCGTTTTTCTTTGTCCGGATTGGTTCATGCCAAATTTGCCGATTCCGTTATTCCCGAGGGTTTCTTTCTTTCGGATTCTGAAGACCAAAGGCTTTGCAAGGACTTTTCGAGGTCGAGGCGATTGGCACCTTTAATGCTCCCACTATCAGGCAGGAGGCAGGTGCTCATATGAAATACAAAAGAAATCTGATGACGGGGTTGCTTGGTTTCGCACTGCTGGCGGCGCCGATCACAGCGGCCGCAAAGAATAACGATAACGCTCAAAACGGTTCGCATCAGGCGCGAGCGGAATCGCACAACAATGCTTCGGCACGCAACAATGCTTCGGCGTCACGTTCTTATAGTGCGCCAGCGCGCTCCAATGATCACGCTCGTAACTTCGCGCCTGCGCCGCGCAACGAGTCGCGCGATCAACACGAAGCGCGTCCGGCTCCGGTAGCGGTGGACCATCGTGACGTCCGCGTGGATCGGAATTACGGTAATCGGAACGACGGCAATCGTGACTGGCGTGAAGGTCGGGACGACGGCGATCGATGGAACCGCGATCGCGACCGCGATTACCGGAACTACGGAGATCACGATGACTACGCTGAAGGCGCTCCTTACTACGTGATGCCGTACGGGTATTCTGGCGGCGCGTGCGCCTGGGCGCAGCATCTGCGTAACGTCTACGTGCATGATCGCAACACCGGCCATCCGGCGGCCGCAGCCGACCTGATTCCGCAACTGCGGAATGCCGAGCGGAACTGTGGTGGCGTGCCGTACGGGTACAATTGGTAGAGCTCGCGATTCCTCCCGGTCGTGACGACCATCGACGCGCCCCGTCTCCTCCCGGCGGGGCGCGTTGTCATTCAACAGGTGGGAAGGGGAAATCACTTCATTGAATGTGAAACCAGCGGTGGGTTTCACACTTCCTTCGGCAGGGGTGACCCCTGCACCCGATGGTAAGAGAAGATGCGGGACTTCGTCCCTGTTAGAAGTTTTTTTGGGGAAGAATAACAAATAGGTGCTTTGCGGCACTGCGGCATCGTTCGTCAGGGCACCTTGTACGGCTATGATTGGGCGCAACACGCAGTTAGCGCGGTGTTAACACACAGCCAGACCTCGCCGTCCGTTTAGCATTCGTTTCGCCAAGCATAGCCGGTTGGTGCGGGTCCGGGGTCGCTAAAGGAGGGCGCGTGCGCCCTGGTTTGCGGACTGGCGGGATCATATTGATCGCGGGTGTCGCGGCGGCCCTTGAGCTGGCCTCGATGCGTGGGGTTTTGCGAGCTGGGGTCGGCGCCGTAATCGCAAACCGCGTGCTCGGGCAGATTGATTTCACAAAAATTGCGGTGAACTTCGTCGATCCGATCGGGTTGGACGCGCCGGCAGGACTGACTGTCGATAAGCCGGCTGGCCATATCCTCGTGGCGGACTCGCAGAATAATCGCGTGCTTGGGTGGAAGAGTATTGCGGCGTTCAAATCCGGCGGGCCGGCGGACCTGGTGATTGGGCAGGCCGATTTTAATTCGTCGGGATGCAATCAGAATGCGCCAGCGCCGGATGCTTCGGGGCTTTGCCAGCCGATCGGAGTAGCAGTTGACGGAACGCATCGGGTGTACGTCGGCGATACGCAAAACAACCGCGTGCTGGTATTTGACGATCCGTTCGCGGCGCTCGCGAGTTCGAATCAGAAGAGCAACTTTGCGGCGTTCGCGGTGTTCGGGCAGGCCGGGAGTTTTGTCACGAATGCGGTGAACGAAGGCGGGCTGAGTGCTGACAGCCTCTTCAGTCCGCAGGGTATCGCGGTCGATGCGAATGGCAATGTTTACGTTGCCGACGTGAACAATAATCGGGCGCTCATTTTTTTCTCGCCGTTTCCGATGACGACGGTGAAGGGACCGCCGGGGAACTACGGCGACGCGACGGCGGACCTGGCTGTGGGGCAGCCGGATCTCGTCAGCGGAGCATGTAACCAGGGCGGCATCGCGACGGCCACGACGCTCTGCACGGAGCCGTTTTTCGGGGTCGGGATTGCGCTCGACGGCCAGGGTAATCTCTACGTCCCCGACACCAACAATAACCGGGCGCTCGAGTACAATGGGCGGTTCGGTTTCGGGGAGCCCAACAATCTCACGGCCGACCTGGTTTTCCAGGGAAACAACCTGGCGCAACCATCGGGAGTCGCGGCCGATTCGAACCAGAACTTTTACGTTTCGTCGGAACCGCATCATCAGGTTTACGAGTACACAGAGCCGGTTCCGCTGAACCGAACGGACCTGCTCAACATGATGATCGGGCCGGGCGCGCAGAATCCGAACGCCGCATCGCTCCAATTCCCGATGGGGCTTGCGATCGACGCGTTCGACAATCTCTACGTCGCCGACCAGGCCAACAATCGCGTGCTGGAGTTCAACGAGGGCAGCTCGCCGGGGAACAAGGTGGCCAACGGCGTCGGCGGGCAAATCGACATGGCGCACAACGCGCCGAACTACGTCGATGCGGTCGGCGAGAACGCGCCCGGCGGAATCGCGGTCGATGCGGTGACAGACGCGCCCCGACGGCATCTGTATGTAGCAGACAGCGGGAATAATCGCGTGCTCGGATGGAAGGATGTGGGATCGTTCGTGAGCGCGCAGCCGGCGGATATCGTTTTCGGGCAGCCCGATCTTTTTTCGTACCGATGCAACAACGGCCGCGCGGGAGGCGACGTGGCCGGACTCGGCGCGGACAGCCTGTGCGCGCCGGAGCGGATGGCCGTCGATCAGAAGGGGGATCTGTACGTGGCGGACTCGGGCAACAATCGCGTGCTGGTGTACAACACGCCGTTCGACGGAGCGAGCGGAGAGCCGGGCGCGGGCGACACGTCGGCTGATTTCGTTTACGGACAGGCAGGGGTATTCACGACCAGAACGTGCAATCTCAGAACCGCGGGCGCGACGACCTTGTGCAATCCGTCGGCGGTGGCGCTCGACGGCGCCGGCAACATCTATATTGCCGATACAGGGAACAACCGCGTGCTCGAGTACGCGAAAGCAGGTAATCCGCCGGTCGCGTCGGATGCGCTCGCGAATCGATCTTACGGGCAGGGGGCGGTCGCGGATTTTTCGGACACGGTATGCGCCGACGGTATCGGTGCGGATCCGTCGCCGAGTAATCACGGGATGTGCAATCCGGGCGGGGTGGCGATCGACGCGTTGGGGAACCTGTTCGTCGCGGACTCGAGCAATAACCGGGTGATCGAAATCGACGCGCCGCTGGCGGGCACGCAGAATGCGTCGCGGGTGTTCGGGCAGTCGGGCGACTTCGCGGCTTCCGGATGTAACCGGGGAGCGCAGGCGCCGGCCGCGGCTACCTTGTGCGCACCAGAGGGACTGATGCTCGACGTGCTCGGGAACCTGTGGATCGCAGACGTGAACAACGATCGCGTGCTTGAGTACGAGCCGCCGTTCGGTGCGCAGCCGGCGGCGTCGAGGGCGATAGGACAGGGCGACGCCGGCAACTTCGCGACGTCGGGATGCGATCGGGGAATCGCGCCCGATGATTTGCGCGGACTCGGCGCGGACAGTTTGTGTGCGCCGAGCGCGGTCGCCGTCGATGCCAACATCGATCTCTACGTGGCGGATGCGCAGAACAATCGGTCAACGATCTACGACGGGATAGTCGCCACGCCTACGACAACGCCGACAGCGACCGCAACGGCTACTGCTACGTCGACGCCAACTGCACCGCGTCGGCGACTGCGACCGTATCGGCAACTACGACGTCGACACCGTCGGCTACGCCGACGCCTCTGATGGGGGGCACGATCAAGCTGAGTCCCAAATCGATCAAGTTCGGCAAGGTGGCGCTCGGGAGCAAGTCGGCGCTGCACACGCTGAAAATCAAAAATGCGGGAACGGTTACGATGGTGGCGGCGGTGCCCACGCTGGGCGCACCGTTTCCGGTAAATGGAGGGGAGTTCATCGTGAGTCCGCACGGCACGATGGCGGTGACGATTCAGTTTGCGCCTGGGGTCAAGGGCACGGCGCACGGAACGATCGAGATAACCAGCAGCGACCCGAAGCATCGCTCAGTCAGAGTGAATTTGAGCGGCGTCGGGAAATAGAACGCCGGCGCTGAGAACTCCATTTGATGTGAAACCCGCCTGGGTTTCACACTTCCTTGGGCAGGGGTGACCCCATGCACCCAGTATTTAATGATTTAGAGGCAAAGGGTCGGTCTCTGGGTCGCGTCGCTTGCGCCTTTGAGAGGAGCAAAGTGCGCTGATCGCTCGCCATAGTGCGCAATCTTCGTCTGGATGACGCTTTTGTCAGTACTGGCACGAAGATGTTGTGAATCACCTTAAATCTACTAACAGCACATTTTTGGATCGCTGCGGTCAATTTCCTTATCTTTAGATGTGCGTAATGGTACTAATGCACAACCTTGGAGTTTGTGCCCTCCGGAACGCCTCCTACGGGCTGTAGCTTTTATCGTCCAAGAGGGATTTAGAGGGGAAAATCAGATGGCAATTGGTAATTCACGTGTTTCCTTGCGCGCGCGATGGACGATCGCCGCGGTATCGATGGGAGCGATCGCGATTGTCGCGTTCGCGGTCGTGATGTTTGGATCGCAAATAGGTGCGGCGATTACGGCGTCGGCGCCGAGTCCTGCGATAGCAAGCAGCACCGATGCCTCATCGATGGGCCCTGCGGAAAAGGTGGCCGCTATCGAGAAGGCCAAGGGCTCGATCGCTTCGATGGCGAGCTACTTCGAGAAGAACCAAGGGCAGACCGACCCGCGCGTGAAATATCTGTCACGCTCGGGGCGATATTCGTTGTTCCTGACCGACGATGGGACCACGGTCATCTCGATGATCGGCGGGCAGATTCACAAGGGCCCGGCCTTCGCGGTCTCGACTCAGCCTGCCAAGCCTGATGAGGACCGTCTGGTCGAGTCGGATGTGCGAATCCGGCTGGTCGGCGCGAATCCTCATCCTGCGATTACCGGACTGGAACCACTTCCCGGGCGAGTGAACTACCTGATCGGAGGCAAGTCCAACTGGCATAGAGACATTCCGACCTTTGGGCGCGTCAAAATCGCGGGCGTATATCCGGGAGTGGACGTGATCCATTACGGCATCGGCGACACGCTCGAATACGACATCGTGGCGGCGCCGGGCGCGGATACCTCACGGATTAAGTTTGCAATCGAAGGGAACGCAGACACGGTTGCCGACAAGGACGGCAATCTGCAGATAATCACGCCTGCAGGCGTCGTCCTGATGCACAAGCCGAACGTTTATCAGCGCAATGCCGACGGTAGCCGCACGCCGGTCGACGGCGGGTTCGTGCTGGCGAAGGACGGCACGATCGAAAACAGAATCAAGCGGCGCGACGTGAGCTTCCAGTTTGCCGCATATGATCATTCGCGCGAGTTGGTGATCGATCCTGTGGCGGCGATCCTTATCTACTCGAGCTATCTCGGTGGCGGCGCGTCGAGCCATGGCCCGGTGAACCTGGAGCAATTCTCGGGAGTTACTGGCAACAATGGACTTACCGTGGCCGACGTCGGGCTGGATGTCGCGCTCGACTCCGCGAACAATGCTTACGTTACGGGCGTTGCGTACTCGAAGAATTTTCCGACTACGCCGGGCGCATTCCAAACTACGTTGAAGGGTGCGAACTCGCCGCCGAATCAGAACCCCAACGCATTCGTCGCGAAATTCAACTACCTTACCGCTGCTAACAACGCCGCGTCTCTCGTCTATGCGACCTATATCGGCGGCTCGGGCGATTCTGTTGATGTCGGCAAAGGAGACGGCGACCTGGCATTTGGAATCGCCGTGGATGCCGGAGACCAGGCATTCATTGTCGGCCAGACCTATTCGTCAGGGCCAGACACCACTACAGGTTTTCCCGGGACGCATTTGTGCGGAGTGTTTGGACAGACGAATGACCAGGGGGTTCCGTCCACCAACGTAGGGTTCATTTCCAAGCTGAATGCAGCCGGCTCCGACGTCATCTGGTCTTGCTACATCGACGGTTCAGAAAACGCGACTGAGTCTCGAGTGGTGCTTTACCCGCCCGGTTGCGGAAAATCTCCGAATCCAGAATGCAAAGCGTACATGTCAGGTTCGACCCAGAGCACGATCGCCCAAGGGTTCCCAGGTACGACGAACCGATTCCAGACGGACCTGGGTACAAAAAGCACCAATCAGAAGAGCAACGCGACTTTTATCGTGGTGCATGAGGATGGCCAGTCGCTCGACTACGCCACCTACTACGGCGGAAGTGGCAGCGGGGTCGGCAAGAATGCGAACGCGGATGCCGCAGTTGCGGTGGCGGTCGATTCCAGCGGCAACGGCTACATCACCGGGGCCGACGTTCTCCCCCGATTTGCCGCTGTCAGCAAATGCGCCGTTCACCACTTGGGAGGGCAGCGGGAACACACCGGCAACCAGCAATGCTTTCGTTGCTGAATTCAACCCGAACCAGGCAGGATCGGTACCGAATATCGCTTCGTTACTTTATGGGACATATCTTGGCGGCCATGGCGGGACCGACAATTTCATCTTACCTGTCGTTGGGGCAGAAACACTCAACATCGGCGACATCGGCACCGGGATCCAGGTGGATCCCAGCACAGCATTTGGGTGGCTGGTGTAACCGGGTCGACTGACTTTCAAAAGATACCTGGCAATCTCGGGGTTTCGTTCCAGTCGTTCAATGAGGCCGGAAGCAGGCACGATTGCACTCCCAACACTGCGAACCCACCCGCCACGGCAGCCTTTGTCATGCAGCTCAATCCCAGTCTAGTTGGCACGAATCAGGTTCGTTATTCCATGTATTTCGGCGGATGTGGAATCCAATTCGATCTGACGCAGATCTTCGGAATGGGAACGATCGGATTTGGCGATGCAGCCACAGGCATCCAGGTGATAGGCGGTAAAGTGTACCTGACCGGTGTCACGACCGGCCGTACAATGGGTGCGAACGATTTTCCGCTCAGTGCCAATGCCTTGGCCTGCAACACTCCGTTTCGCCTCGACGAGAACCAGAGCGCAGGAATCAGTTTCGGAAAGTGCTGAATATTCCACTCGTATCGTTTGCCACCGAGCTTGATACGACGAAGAACAACTCCATGAACAACGAGATTATCTTTTCGACCTTGCTGGGCGGGACAGGCATGGCGGATCTAACTGGAGGCCTTGCACTCGATTCGAACGGAAACATGGTGGTCGCTGGACTCACCTGGTCCACCGATTATCCAATCACGCCGAATGCGTTCCAGTTTGCAAACAAAGGGAACAAGAACGGCTCGACGAACGCGTTCCTGACGGTCATTGATCCTACCGGGGTAACCTGCCCGACGACGTTCGCGACACCGACACCGAGCGCGACTCCGACCGGCGCGACCTCGACAGCAACGCCGACTAAGACGGCGACGCCTACGGCTACATCGACATCGACGACAACAGCGACGCCGACCAAGACTGCAACGCCTACGGCTACGTCGACATCGACGACAACAGCGACGCCGACTAAGACTGCAACGCCTACGGCTACATCGACATCCACGTCGACTGCGACGCCGACCAAGACAGCGACGCCCACGGCTACATCGACGTCAAGTGCGACTGCGACGGCGACCCGGACGGCTACGGCGACTGCGACCGCAACTGCTACTGCGACGCGCACCGCAACGCCGACAGCTACGCCAACGCCGACCGGACCGGGGCATATCACGGTCGACAAGAAGAAGCTGAACCTGAACGCCCTTCCGAGCGCGATGGCGTCGGGGAGCATCACGATCGGCAACACCGGTACGGGACCGTTGACGGTTAGCGTCAGCCCCTCGAGCCTTAACGCGCCACTCTCGGAGATGGGCGGAGGAAGCGGGCTTGTTATTCTCCCGTTGGGAACGCATGAGGTGGTAATCGACTACTCGCCGACCAAGAAGGGATCATCGAAGGCCAACATCTCGATCACGAGCAATGATCCGAAGCAGAAGAAGGCGATCAAGGTGAAGGTCCAGGGCAAGTCGAAATAGACGCAGCCGCCTGATCTGACAACGCACGCAACAAGCGGCGGGCCATGACGGCTCGCCGCTTTACGTTTCGTCACGCGTGATGCTCGACGAAATTGGCGACGTTAATTTTCAGACTACGATTCCCGAACGTGGCCGTACCGAGAGCGCGAAGCGTCCGCGCTCGCGAGTGAGGTGCACAGGCGCGTCGAACGCGTCGGACAGAATTGCGGAAGTGAGAACGCGCCCACGAGGTCCGGCGGCGAGCACGCGACCCGCCTTGAGGATCAGCACGTGGGAAAATATCGCGACGATTTCCTCGACGTGATGGGTAACGAAAACCATCGTGGGCGCGCCACGGGTGTGCGCGAGGCGCGCGAGAAATTGCAGGAAGTGCTCGCGGGCGACGGGGTCGAGTCCGGCGCACGGCTCGTCGAGGATCATGAGCCTCGGCGACGCCATCAATGCTCGGCCGATGAGGACGCGCTGGCGTTCGCCCTGCGATAGAAATCGCCACGGACGATCGCGGAGCGCGCGGGCCTCGATGCGGCGCAGGATTGCGTCGGCGGCGCGGAGGTCGTCGGGACGGATCTCGCCCCAATAGCCAATCTGTGCGTAGCGTCCGCTGACGACGGCTTTGAGAGCCGTCTCGCTGTCTTCCATCATCTGGTGCACGCTCGAGCTGACCAGTCCGATGCGGGTCCTTAGATCGCGCCAGTCGGAGCGGCCGTAGGTCTGGCCGAGCACGCGAATGGTTCCGGCGGTTGGAGGCAAGTATCCCGTCAGCGCGCGGAGCAGCGAGGTTTTGCCGGAGCCGTTGGCGCCGAGAATCGCCCAATGCTCACCGCGTGCGACGCGCCAATCGATCGAGTCGAGGATGACGGCCTCGCGCTCGACGCGGAGCGCGGTGACTTCGATCACGGCAGATGCGGACTTCATCGTGCGGCAATTTTTAACAGGACGATGCGGGTGAATGCGAGACGACGGGGCCGGAGACACGCGCGCGGCATCTACCATTAGTAGAGATAATGCTCGTGATCGCCACAAAAGTTCAGGGATGAACTGTTCATCCTTATGCGATTTCAAATCCCGGCGCACAATGCGCCTCGATGGAACACCTCACTACACGCACCGGCGGTGAGAGCGAGACGCAGGCGGGCAAACTGATTCCTTCGTTCGTGATCGATACCGCCGGTGCGCCCGCCACTGAGCGGGAAGGAGCCGCGGCCGCGCCGGAATGGATCGAGTTGCTGCCGGGCGGAGTGTTCTATGGGCGCGACGGCCGCGGACCATTTCGAGTTGACGATCCGGCAGCGGTAATCGAGTCGACAATCGCGTTGCAGATGAATGCGGGTCTGCCGATCGACTACGACCATGCGACCGATTTCGGCGCGCCCGAAGGACGGCCCGCTCCGGCGGCGGGATGGATTCGCGAGCTCGAAGTGCGAGACGGGGCGGTGTGGGGGCGGGTGGAATGGACGGCGCGGGCGGCGAATTCGATCGTGGCGCGCGAGTACCGGTACGTGTCGCCCGTGTTCCAGTTCGATCCGAAAGACGGCAGCGTGACGCGGCTGCTGCGAGCGGGCCTTACCAACAATCCGAATCTTCACCTGACCGCGATTGCGGCGTCGCGCATAGCGGCCGGCGACGCGAGGAACGAACGTATGGAATTACCAACTCAAGAGTTGCGCGGGCTGCTGAATCTCGACGGCGACGCGACGGTTGCGGACGTCGTCGTTAAAGTGCGCGAACTGCGCGCCGCCAGAGATGCGTCGGCGCCGACGACAGGTGCGCATGCGCACGACCCGGCGCATTACGTGGCGATTGCGGAGTTCGAGCGGGCGCTGACCGAGCTCAACGCGCTCAAGGCCGAGCGCCCGCGCGAACGCGCGGCGCATACGGTGGAAGAAGCGATTCGCGCGGGCAAGATTGTGCCGGCGCAGCGCGAGTGGGCAATCGCATACTGCGCGGCGGACGCGCGGGGATTCCAGGCGTTCGCGGCCAAGCAGCCGTCGATCCTCGGCGAGAGCCTGGGACTGGCGGGAGAGCCGCCGGCTGACATGCGAGCGGGCGGCGGATTGAATGCCGCGGAGCTGGCAATCTGCGCGCAACTTGGTCTCAAGCATTCGGAGTTCGTACGACGCAAGCGCGGACGCGCGGATTTTCTAAGCCTCGAGCGCGCGGACGCCGATCTGCGAAATGCGGAAATCCGCCGCGCCGATTTTCGAAACAACCAGGATTAACTCGCGCCCGACGCGGCTTCGAAGCGGCCGCGGGCGCGCATCAACAAGGGTGAAAAGATGGCGGCTCTAACCAATGCGCGAAATACGCCCGAGATGGCCGATGGCGGCAGGATGCGGGTTTACCCGGTCGAAGCGAACACCAATGTTTACCTCGGCGGAATCGTCGCGCTGAACGCGGCGGGCAACGCGGTGCCGGCTTCGGCGACAACGACGGTAGCGAACGCGCTCAAGGTGGTAGGGCGCGCGGAATACGTGAAAGCCGGCATTCCTGGGCAGAACGCAATTAACAATCCGGGCGCTGCGGGCGCGATTTCGATCACGGCGCGCAAGGGAGTGTTCCTCTACGCGACGGACGGATCGGTGGGCGCGGCGCAGGTCGGGTTGGTCTGTTTTGCGCTCGACGACAACAACGTCACGGCGACCGATCGCGCGAGCGGCGCGACGGTTCAGCAATACGCGGCGGCCGGAACGGTGGTTGCGATCGATCCGAGCGGCCAGGTGTGGGTGGATTTCTGGCATCAGGCGACCGCATCCGCGTGACCATGACGCTAAGGCGAAAAATGAAGACGAGGAAGAATTAGATGGAAATCAGCGCAGCGAATTTGACCGCATTGTTCACCGGCTTCGACGTCGTCTTCCAGCGCGGGTTCGAGAAGCCGCCGTCGTACTACGAACAGATCACGAGTGTGGTGCGTTCGGCGTCGCGACAGACTACCTACCCGTGGCTCGGGCGCACTACCAAGTTCCGCGAGTGGCTAGGCGACAGAGTAATCCAGGCGCTCGAGACGCATGAGTATACAATAGTCAATCGAAACTTCGAAGATACAGTCGCGATCGATCGCAACGACATCGAAGACGATACCTACGGCGCGTACGAGCCGATCATCGAGCAGCTCGGATGGGACACCAAGGTCCATCCGGACATGCTGTTGTTCGCGATGATCAAGGACGCGGTGGCGAATCCAGGCGACGTCGTTGGATTCGACGGGGTGCCTTTCTTTCTCGGCGAGTCATCCGGTGGGCCTGATGGGCCAAACCGGGACCACTGCCGCGAATATCAACTCGAGCGGATCGGGTGCGTGCTGGTACCTGATCGACGCGTCACGAGTGATTCGGCCATTCATCTTTCAGCTGCGGCGCGAATACGCAGTGACGCGAATGACTAATGTCGCGGACGAGGCGGTGTTCAACCGGCGCGAGTTCCGCTACGGCGTGGACGGCCGGGCCAACACCGGGGTCGGGCTGTGGCAGCTGGCATACGCGAGCAACACGGATCTCAGCAATCCGACCAACTACGGAGCGGCGCGCGCGGCGATGAGAGCGTTCAAAACCGATGCGGGACAGCCGTTTGGCGCGCTGTCGAGCCGCAGCGGCGTGTACCTGCTGGTGCCGCCGACGTTGGAAGAAGTCGCACGTCAGCTGCTGAATTCGGAGTTCATGGCGGGCGCCGGAACCAGCGCGAGCGTCTCGACTTCGAACATCTGGCGCAACAGCGCGGACCTGATAGTCAGCGAGTTCCTGGCGTAAGGACGCAGTGATGAAACTTGTTTCTTCGAGCCGGTCTACAGCGGGTCCCCCTCCTGCCCGCAGCGCCGGAGTGCGTGTCCACTCTCCGCGGGCGCAAGTTAGCCGTCCAGCGCCCGCGGAGAGACCTTTCGACGCAATAGTCACTTCCGATTTGATGAGGTTACGAAAGTGAGTTACGCGACGGCGCAAGATGTTATCAACCGATACCCTAATCGGGATTTGGTTCAACTGACTAATGAAGATCCGACGGTGACTACGGTAAACACTACGCCGATCACACAGGCGCTGGCCGATGCATCCGCGGAGATCGACGGATGTATCGAAGGACGCTTTGCGCTGCCATTGAGCGATCCGCCGGCCGTGCTTAACCGGCTAGCTACCGATATCGCGATGTACCGACTGCAATCGCTCCGGCCGCTGCACGACCTGGAAGACGCGCGCAAGCGTTACGAAGATGCGGTCGCGATGCTGATAAAGGTCGCGGCGGGTGAGCTCACGCTCGGCCTGGCGGCTGACGGCAAGGAACCGCCGTTGGCAGGATCAGTGGAGACGGTGCAGGGGCCGGATCGCGTTTTCAACCGCGACAATCTGAAGGGTTACTGAGATGGGCGTCATGCTCGATGCGCCATGGACGGGCGCGACATTCGCGCCACCGACAGCGATCGATATCGCCACGATCGAAGACGCGATCGTGAATCAACTGCGCTCGCAAATCAGCTCGATTGAAATCACGCACTATCCGGACCGCCCCGAGACCTGGCGCCTGACGCATCGCGTGGGGGCGGCGTTGGTGATGTACAAGGGCGCGCAGTACGGCGAGCTGCTCGACACCGCGGCGATTATCCAGGAGCGCAAACTCGAGTTCGAGATCGCTATAATGATGCGCGATCTCGGATGGGCGGTTGGTGGAGACGCGTCGGGGGCGAGCCGGGGCGCATACGCAATCATCGAGGGCATCCGCATAGCGTTGACGGGATACCTGATCGCCGGTTGCCGCAAGATGTACCCGGTGCGCGAGAAATTTCTGAGGCGTGACAAGCAGGGCGGCGTGTGGACGTACGCGTCAACATTCGCGGTAAGCACGGTGGCAGTCGAAGGCTCGCAGCCTGAAAACTTCCCGCTGTTCATCAAAGGCATCGCGCTGGAAGAAAGCGGACAGACCTCGATCGCAGTCGCTGCGTCAGCGTACACGTTCAACTCAAGCCTGCAAATTCAACTTCCGTACGGCAACGTGTTCGCGGTGAGCATCACAGGTCCCGGAGGCGCGGCGCTGGTCTAGGGTGTGGATTTCTCGGTCGATCGCGCGGACGGAATCATCACGGCTATGGCGGGCGGCGCAATTTCCGCGGGCGAGACAGTACAGATTTCATACACGTACGCGGAAGAAACAATTGCGACAGCAGGCCAGAGCGCTCCGACTAACTAGGCCGGAACCAATAGTAATTCGATTCAACTGAGTAAACAGGTGACACATGCCAGCGAGTTTCTTGCACGGAGTTGAAGTAATCGAAGTGCCTAATGGGCCAGTGCCGGTCACGGTCGTCAAGTCGGCGGTGATCGGACTGGTGGGCACGGCACCGTCGTGGGCAGTCGCTTCGCCCTCGGTCGCGGCAGGGATAAACACACCGACCCTGGTCTCGTCGGCGCTGGACGCGGCGAGCTTCGGACCGTTGGCTCGCGGATACTCGATTCCCTACGCGCTGGCTGCGATCCAGGCTCAGGGAGCGGGGCAGGCGATCGTCGTCAACGTGTTCGATCCGAGCAGACATTTTACTGCGATCGCCGCGACGGCATTCACCTTCAGTACGCAGGGAATGATCAACCTCGGGCACATGGGTGTATCGAATGTAGTAGTCACTAGTAATCCAGTTGGTACTACTTATGTATCAGGCACTGACTATACGTTCGACCCGGTGGACGGCACGATTACAATTGTGCCTATGGGATCAGGGCGACATATTGCAGCCGGAGCCAGCGTGTTGATCGCATTCAACTACGCGGACCCGACGAAGGTAGTCGACGCTGATGTAGTTGGTGCAATCACGAGCGGCGTCTACACGGGGATGCAGTCATTTCAAACGACCTACGGAACGTTGGGGCTCTTTCCCAAGATACTAATTGCTCCCGGCTATTCACAGGATGCTACGGTGGCGACGGCGCTCAACTCGATGGCGATCAGGATTCGCGCCATGGCGCTGGTAGACTCGCCGCCTGCGACTTCCGCGACGACGGCGATAGCCAATCGCGGGGTGGTGGGCAACAGTTTGCATCGTCGAGCAATCGAACGATTCTCTGCTACCCGCAGGAGACATTCTTCGACACCGGAATCGTGCCGACTGGCATTACGCTCAACGCTTCGGGAACGCCGATAAGAGCGCAATTCAACGCGAACGCGGTCTCTCCGTACTCGCAATGGGTGGCTGGCGCGATGGCGGCGAAAGACCTGGCGCAGGGTTATTGGTGGTCGCCGTCGAACACGGAAGTCGACGGAATGCTCGCGCCGGACGTGCAGCTCTACGCGTCGATCCTGGACGCGTCGTCCGACGTGAACAATCTGAATGCGGCCGGAATCGTGACGGTGTTCAACGCGTTCGGCACTGGACTTCGCGTGTGGGGGAACAGGAGCGCGGCGTACCCGTCGGTAACCACCCCGGACAATTTTATTTCGGTGCGCCGCACGATGGATGTGATCGAGGAGTCGGTGGAGCTCGCGATGCTCCAGTTTATCGACCAGCCGATCTCGAATGCGCTGATCGACGCGATCCTTGCGAGCGCGAATGCGTTCATCAGGTCGCTTATCCAGCGCGGCGCACTGGTGGCCGGCGCGGCAAGCTTCAACCCAGCGGAAAATCCAGCTACGCAGATCGCCGGAGGGCAGCTGGTGTTTGACATCGACGTAATGCCGCCGCCACCCGCGGAACGAATCACCTTTGAGGCTTTCATTGACGTGACGTTGCTGCAGCAGCTCGGACAAACGAATCCGATAACCGTTGCGGCGGGAGCGACTGCATAACGCGCCCCAATCTTAGAGGAAGAGAATGAATATCCAGATCAACTCACTGACTAATGCGAATATATACATCGACGGTGTCGGCCTGCTGGGCCGTGCCGAAGAGATCGAGATCGCGCATCCCAAGCACAAGATGATCGACTACAAGGGCCTGGGTATGGCGGGTACGGCGGAGCTGTGGGCGGGGGTGGAAAAGCTCGAGTCGAAGATCAAGTGGTCGTCATTCGATGCTGACACGCTGGCGTTGTCTAGCAGTCCATTCCAGACACATTACTTCCAGGCGCGAGGAAATCTCGAGCAATACACCAGTCAGGGTCGAAGTGCGCAGCTTCCCGTGGTGTATTTGATGACGGGAATCTTCAAGGATGCCGGAAGTCCCACGTTTCGGCAGCATCACATGGTGGAGACGACGTCAGTAGTCAGTATCTATCACTGTGAGCTATTCGTCGCAGGAGTCCAAATATACTTGTACGACGTATTCGCCAATATCTACGTGGTCGGCGGCGTCGATCAACTTAGTACCTTCAGATCGAATCTCGGCGGCTGACGAGTACTCCGAGACTCCGGTCAGACAGGAGCAATGACTAATGAAGACTGACGAGATTACCGTGAATGGAGTACGCGTCGATGCCACCGAAACGTCCGAAGGGCAGGATATTCGGACGATCGATCTTCCTTCGGGCGGGCGTGCCGAGGTTAGAAAAGGACACGGGCGCGATCTGATGCGGGCGCAGCGAGTGGCAGCCGGTGGCGACGCCAGCGCGGTGGTATTTGCGCTGATCGCTGAGCTGGCCCAGGTGAATGGACGTACCGTTGTATACGAAGACGTACTCGAAATGGATCTCGCGGACGTGATGGCACTGCAGGCGGAGGTGATAGGCGAAAATTTCGACCGCCCTCCGCAGCGAGCTTCGCAGGCTTGGTCGAATCCGGATTCTCAGTCGAGGAGCTGAGCGGAATGGACTTTGCGGAGCTGTCGTACTGGCTCGACGCGGTGACCGAACTCGAACGAATACGCGTCGAACGCGGCGGAGGGACGAAAGATGAGTAGTAATCGCACTGACTATAGCGAAACGGCCAAGTAATTAATCACAGGAAGACGGTGACATGATGGCAGTCAGACTATTCGTAGGAAACCTGAGCTTCTCGTTGGGCGACGGCGATTTGCGGGAAGCATTTGCCGAGATCGGCGCAGTGGCGAGAGCGGAGATCGTGCGTGATCGTTTCGACGGGCGATCGCGCGGCTTCGGCTTCGTCGAGATGAAAAATGAAGATGACGCTGCGATCGCTTTGCGGGCGATGAACGGCAAGGAACTAGCGGGTCGTCCGCTGCGAGTCGAAGCGGCGACGTCCCAGCGACGGCCGTTCGATCGTAACGTCGCGCGGGCTTAAGTCGGGCCGTCAACCGGCGCATCAAAACGATTTTTAAAAATGGCGAGGCAATCCAAGGCTATCGATTCTCCGGAGAAGATGTGGGGCGCGCATTGGGCGGGCGAGCTCAAACATTTGGATGGCATGGCGAAGTTTGGACGAAACAGCGCCCGGATGACTTCGGCCGTTCCGAGGATACTGATGAACCTGGGGTCCGACAGGCAGCTCATCAAGCATGTTTCGTTTCCGAGATACGACAAGCAAGCTGGAGTGAAACGCTTCGCGCGAGAACAAGATCGGGATGATGGCTCTGGGAGCGATTCTCAGACTCCAGGCGTCATCGTACCGAAGAATCGAAAGACTACGAGTGCGGAAAAAGCGGCGATGACTGAGGATCAGTCGAATGCGTGGCGCCGCACGAAGGCGATGCTGGATGCGGGTCGTCTGTCCAGCAAGGTCCAGAAATTGTCACCGCTAACGGATGCCGTGTCGCGGATTGCCCGGTCACTTGAATCGGTCGCGACGATGGCGATTTCGTCTGCGATTCGACATGCGACGCGATCCACACTTCAGAGTTCCAGAGAGTTCGTGGATCCCACGACGGAGCGGCTGGTAATCGCGAGCGCGGGATCAGATGGAGCGCGAGCTTCGACGCGATCTCGAGAACACCTTGGTGGAGGGCGAGGAGTGTCGGCCAGGAACGGCTTAATCGCGGGTGGTCGCGTGGCTGCTTCGATTCGCGCTGTGGTTACGCCCCCGAACCTTTCGCGGCGCCAGTTCACGGAGCCGTCGGGTAACGCGCGCGGCGCGAATCGCAGCGGCATGGGCGGGCAAATTACTATCAACTCAGCGCCGACCGTCGTCATCAACGCGCCGACTCCCGGCGGCAGTGTGGAACGCGATGTGATCGGAGCACTGCGGGCGCATCGCGAGGAACTGTTCGATCAACTGAAACGCGAATCGGCGCGGCGCGAGCGCGTGCAGTTCTGAGGGGCGATCAGATTCGCAGCCTTGGGCGAAATTCAATTCGAAGTGGTTGGCTCACCGGAAGGCTACGAATCGGCTGGGGCGTATGGCTTTGCCGAGCAGCGGGTAATTGAAAGCAAACCGCGGCAGCAGTGGGTCGGCGACGATCTCGAGCGATTGAATTTCGAGCTGGTTTGGCACTCTTCGTTCACAAATCCGGGGGCCCAGCTGGCGTTGTTGCGTGCGACGGCCGCGCAGCATCGCGCACTGCCACTAGTCTTTGGTAACGGCGGGTTCCGCGGGTTTTTCGTAATCGAATCGATAGCAGTGAAATCGCAGCAATTGTCGGCAGGGGGTACACCGATCGCGATCAGGGTCGGCCTCGCACTTAAAGAATGGATAGCCGACGCACTGCTTCTTTCCGGCGCACTTCCCGTTGCGGGATTTGCGCTACTCGGAGTCACGAGTGCGTTGGGCGGAACCGCCGGCACTAGCTCGGGCGGCTTCACGCCAGGTGTCTCGGCGTTGGTCAGTATTCCATCGCGAACTGGAGCTAGCGGTCCCAATCTTGAAGCGGACGACATGCCCGCCATCGTGATCGTGAGGAGCGTCGCGCGATGACCCCTGCCGGACAGTTCATACTGCATATAACGACGGCCGGTGAGCGGTGGGACCTACTAGCCTGGCAATACTACGGCAACGCTACTGACTATTCGCCGATCATAATGGCTAATCCGAATGTTGCGATTGAGCCGGTGTTTGATGCTGGAATATCGATCGCAGTGCCTATCCTGCAGAAGGGCAGCGTGGTCACCGCAGACTTGCCGCCGTGGAAATTAACTCAGGCGGTGAGTGACTAATGGTTGCAACCGCAACGTATTCAGTTCGTTCGCCGCAATGGATACTCAGTTACCGGGGCGTGAATATAACAACCGACGTCTCGCAAATGGTACTGGCTATTCGGTATGTCGATCGGCTCGATGGCGCGTCAGGCGAGCTTGAAGTAGAACTCGAAGATTCCGCAAAGCGCTGGCAGGGACCCTGGTATCCGACTCTCGGCGACGTAGTCAGTCTGCAAATTGGCTATGGCGATGAGGCCTTGCTGGATTGCGGCGAATTCCAGATCGATGAGCTGGAGTTCGACGGTCCGCCTGACCTAATGCGGCTTCGGTGCCTTGCCGCGTACATCACGCCGGCGATGCGCACTGCAAATACCGTGGCGTACGAGAACCTCGGTATCGTGGAAATAGCTGCTCAGATCGCAGCCAAGTATGAGTTGACGATGGTGACGTCGTCATCCGAGTCCGAGAGTGATCTCACGTTTGATCGCGTTACTCAAAGGCGCCAGCCAGACAGATCTGGAGTTTCTGAAACGTCTCGCGCGAGAGCACAACTTCGACTTCACAGTACGTGCTGGGCAAATTGATCTTTTACACGCGCGCAGCGCTCGAGTCAGTGCCGGCAGTTGTCACGATTGCGCGCTCAGATACTACTCGATTCTCATTTCGGAACCGCGCGCGACGAATTTACGATGGCGCGGAGTTCTCATACTTCGATCCCGACACGAAACAGTTGATTAGTCAGTCCGCTACCGCGGACCAGGCGTCGCCGACTGGAGATACTTTCAAGATCGTCGCGCGCTGCGAGACCTCGCAACAAGCGCTGGTGAAGGCCGCAGCCTCACTTCATCTCCACAACATGGTGTTGGTGGACGCGTCACTGGAAGGGCCGGGGACTACGGTGCTGGTGGCGGGAAACAATGTGCAGCTTAGTGGATGGGGGGAGCTGGATGGAAAATATCTGATCGAAACAGCGCAGCACCATCTGACGCGAGCGACGGGATACACAACTTCGATTGATGCGCGACGAGTAAGTGCATGAACGAAATAATCGAATACCGCGAGCGATTCTCCTCGCTGAATCCCACCTTTCGAGTCGGGATCGTGCAGCAGCAGGACACCGCGCGTGCGAAGGTGCGCGTCGTGTTTCCCGACTACGATGAAATGATCAGCTGGTCGCTGCCAGTTGTTTTTGCGAAGACGCAGAACGACAAGGCGTACTGGATTCCGGATATCGGCGAGATGGTTGTATGCCTAATGGACCTGCGCGACGAGGCCGGCGCTGTGCTGGGCGCGATTTATTCGGAGGCCGACGTGCCGCCGGTGAACAGCGCCGACAAGTTTCATCTGGCGTTCAGGGATGGAGCGAACCTGGACTACGATCGCGTCGCGCACGTCCTCGAGCTCAATTTCCAGGACACCACCGAACTCAAGTACGACGCTAATGTCCATCTGCTCGCTCTGAAATTCCAGGACCAGGCCGAGATCAAGTACGACGGCAGCGAACATATTCTGAGTGTGAGCCTTCCCAACGGAGCGGCGTTCAATCTCACTGCCAATGGCGCGCAGATTCAGATCGACTCGAGCGGCAACGTCATCATCAAGGCCGCCGCACAGGTAAAGCTCGGTGCCGGCCAGTTGGCGGGTGTCGCGCGGCTGGGCGACAGGGTTCAGGTGCAGGACGACGAGGGCGGGATGCTAAATGGAACGATCGTGTCGTCGAGCACCGACGTGTTGGCAGGCTGACCATGCCGGCGGATGCAATCACACTTGCGGATATTACGTCGGCGAACTGGTCTCTGGCTCTGGGAGCTATTGGCGACGTTGTGCAGGGACTGGCCGACGTCGAGCAGTGCTTAAGCATAATCGTTACGACACCGCGCGGGAGCGATCCGCTGCGCCCGACTTTCGGCGCGGATATCTGGCGCTACATCGATTTCCCGATCAACCTGGCGCTGCCGGCGATCGTGAGCGAACTGACTGCGGCGATCACAATGTGGGAGCCGCGCGTAAATCTCGTGTCGGTGACGGCGCAGCCCGTGAATGACGCGAGCGCGCAGTCGGGCGCGCATCTCGACGTCACGCTCAACTGGCAACTCAAGCTCGGCGTCGCGGCGGCGCCGATTCAGACCACGACCGTGACATTCCCGGGAGCGACGGTCTAGTGCGACCGCGCCGACGGCGATGAAAGGATGAGTTGATGGGTGCAGGAATTCCATCGCTGCCGCCGCCGGTGTTCGTCAACGATGCAGACGGGCTGGATCCGAACTTAATTCTTGCCGACATGATTGCCGAGTTCGAGGCGGCGTCGGGCCGAACTCTGCAGCCCGCGCAGGTCGAACGCCTGTTGATCAATCTGTATGCGTACCGCGAATCGCTGGTGCGCAACGCGATCCAGTATGCGGCCGAGCAGAACCTGCTCGCGTTCGCGTCTTTCCCGATGCTCGACTACCTCGGTCAACTGCTGAGCGTCAATCGGCTGGCTTCGCAGCCCGCGCTGACCACGCTTCAGTTCACGTTGACGGGGGCGCTGACGGTGCCGTTTACGATCGCCGCGGGGACGCTGATCGGTACCAGCGATGGTCAGTTCGCGTTTGCGACGACGGCGACGATCAGCATCGCGGCCGGCGCCACCACCGGCAGTGTCGCCGCGGCCGCTACAGCTCCTGGAGCGGCTGCGAATGGATACCTGACGGGCCAGGTTAACGTCCAGCTGAAACCGAACGCGTTGATCGCGAGCGTGACGAATACCAATACGACCACCGGCGGGTCGGCTCCGGAAACAGATGATCACCTGCGTACTCGTATCCAGGCTGCGCCGAATCAGTTCAGCGTCGCGGCCGACTGGAGCGATCGTCTGCGACGCCGCCCATGCGCAAATCGCATCCCTCCCGGATCGGGGAATGCGTATGTCCTTACGGGACCGATCACCGTACAGCCGGCGGCGGCGCCGAACTCCGCTGGAGTCGCGGGCTCCGCGCGCTGGCGAAAGTGGCCGCCGCGCTGAACGCCGACACGGTGCGTCCGCTCACCGACACCGTCAATGCGCTCGCGGTGACCGAGGTGGACTATCAGATCAATGCGACGGTGACGCTCTACTCGGATGCGGATCCGACCGCGACGATCATCGCCGCGAATGCGGCGGTTCAGGAGCTCGCGCTCGAGCTCGCCGCCAAGATTCAGCGCGACATCGTGCCGAGCCAGATAATTGCTGCGCTGTCGGTCGCCGGGGTCTATGGCGTAACGCTTACGTCACCGGTGCTGACGACGCTTACCGCTGGGCAGTGGGCCAACTGTACCCAGATTACGCTGACGACGGCGTTCAGCACGGAGCATAGCTGATGCCTGAGTTGTCGGCGGCGCCCTCGATCAACGACACGCGCACGCAAGCGTTGCTGGTGCTGATCGGGCGCCTGGGGGCGCTCGACCTGACGACGCTGCTGGTTTACCGAATCGACTCGGTGTGGACGAGGCGCTGCCGTTCCTGGCGTGGCAATTCGACGTTCTGTCCCCGCTATGGCAATTGATCGCGCCGGTTTCGATCGGTGTGGACGCGCTGACGAATATCGATTTGCTGATCGACGTCGACAATCTGATCGAGACCGGCGGCCTGGTTTCCGCGCAGAGCCTCACCGATGCTGCACAGCGCGAACTGCTCAAAAGCGCCGTCCCGCTGCATCGATTTCGCGGTACGCCGTGGGCAATCAGGCAAGCGCTCGCATCGTTGGGATGGCCGAACGTCACGCTGCTTGAAGGGCAGTCGGCATGGGGCTCCAACGCGTATCCGTCGAACCAGGGATGGGCGGTTTTCCGGGTCATGATCGATCTGGTGGATGGGCAAGGCGTTTCGGCTGGTCCGTACGCCACTGCCGTGGCCGCGGTTAATTTCTTCAAGCCGGCGCGCGCGTGGCTCGACTCGCTCTGGTTTGTCGCGCCTGCAATTTCCGACGTGGGCCCCAAGCCATCGGACAAGCTGACGCTCACCGGAATTGCCCAGTACCAGCTCGACGCGGCGCCTGCGCCCAATGACAACGCACTGGCAATTGCAGTGGCGGCCGCTGCGCTGACCGATCCGCACGGTCCGGTTGCACCCGTTTACGACAGTCATTATCGACACAGCGGCATAACATACGGCGCCAACGAACCCGAGGTCGCAGACTCGGCTCTGATCGTCAACGGCGCAGCCGTTTTGCACGGAGGTTAAGATGAGAAGGCCGATTGGAATCGTGCGGATCCGTTTCGTGCAGCAAGGCCGGCTCGTGTGGAGCTACGAAGGCCGCAATCTTTTCGTCAACGCCGGACGGCCTGCGCTGGCAGCGCTGCTGGGAGGCGATACCACCGGTGAGTTTGCGGCTGCGGTGGGATTCGGATCGGGTCTGAACGCACCCACGGTGAGTGACACCGCGCTCACCGCTCCCGTGTATTACAAAGCGCTCGACGGTCACAGCGAGGACGGCAACGGCAGCCTGACGCTCAACTGGTCGCTGACGACCGCCGACACCGGCGCGCAGGGAATAACTATCCAGGAGCTGGCGATATACGCAAATCATTCAAGCGCCGGGTTGCCGGGAACGACTGCGCCGACTCCGATGCTCGCGCGCAAGACGATTGCACCAATAGTCTTCGCCGCGGGGATGAGCATCAGCGGCACGTGGACGCTGACCTTCTGAGGTAGTCAATGGCGACATTAATCGACGCAGCCGAGTTCACCTCGAACGAGGTGTACCAGATTCAAGCAACCGATCCGGTCGAGGGCGCTGCCAGCGGCGCGAGTTTCAGCGGCGCCGGAATTTCCAATCAGCCGCATCAACAAGTCGCAAATCGCACCGCCTACTTGAAGCAACGCCAGGACGTGAATATTTCGAATATCGGCGTGCTCCAGACGTTCCAGGCATTGTTCACCGGCCTGATGGCGCAGAATGGCTATCTGAAAATCCCCGTCGCGGACATAAATAAAGGATTGGTCCAGTACATCCTCCAGTGGGGTATGGTGAACTGGAGCACGAGGCAGAGCGAGGGACTCTATGGCCCGTATTCTTTCCCGATCGCCTTTCCCAACGCGTGCGAAGTGTTCATGCCGGTTACGTTGACGCCGGAGTCGCCGGGCCATAACGCGTCGGGTGACAACGTCGCTATGGTCAGCGCCAGCTATTTGCCAACCACCTCGCAGTTTTGGGTGTGGAACAATAATCCCGGCCCCGACTCGACTGATGAATCGCAAGGTTTTTGCTGGTTCGCGATAGGATTTTTGAGGCGATCGACGAACGTCTACGATTGGCGGGAAGGGTGATGGATTTGATGCGGAAGATTTCGACGACGCTTCGGACGGTGACGTTCGCTGCGATGATCCTGTTGGCCGTGAGCGTAGGAACGCGGGCGCAGAATCTGCCGCCGCCTGGATCGTATCAACCGATCCCCAACTTCATCGGTGTGGGAGCGGGATTGCAGTTCCGCCAGGCGATCAACCAGCGATTTGGAGGCAACCAGCCGATCGCGCCTTCGATCGTCACTCCAACTTTCGCAAATTTGCCGGCCGAGCAGGACGGGACGCTGCTGTTCTGCAAGGACTGCAGGAGTGCGACCCCTTGCGTGAGCGGCGGTGCGGGCGCTTGGGCCTTGGGCACTCGCGGGCAATGGGCGTGCGCGGGAGCGGCGCTTGAAGCGAGCCTCAACGCCAACGGCAACAAGGTATCGAGTCTCGCCAGCGGGAGCATCAACGGCGACGCGCTCGCGTTTGGTCAGACTGGGGCGCAGCTCAATACGCTGTCGGGCTCGAAGCTCGACGGCAGCGACGCAATCACCAACGTCAGCCTCAACGGCGTCAAAAACATACGGGCATTCGGTGCGACCGGCTCGCTCGCAACCGCGACCGCAACCACCACGGCGGGAAACGCGATCGTCACAGTCAACTCGGTCGGCGATTTCAAGACCGGCCAGTGGGTAAAGATCGATCACGCGGGCGCCGCTTCGAATGGAAGCACACCGACTGGCGTGACGGTCGTCCCCAACAGCTATGGCATGAATCCGAATCCGACTTCGGACATCACCAAGAGTACGGTCAACGGCGGCGGCTGCCAGGTCGATGGAGTCACCGGCAATGCCGCGCGCAACACCGCATGCAACGTCTCTTATACTTATCAAATTGTCGGAGTGAGCCAGGGCGGCGGATGGTCCGCGCCTACCGCGGCGGTTTCGACGAACGTGGGTCCCGCGACGCTCAGCACCAACAACAACTTGCTGGTGAGCTGGACCGGAGCTGCCAACGACATCGCGTATCTGATCTATTCGTGCAGCGGCGCCTCATGTACGCCGACCCTGCATGCTGTCATGCCTCACGCGGGCGCGCCGGGAGCTACCGCAGAATCGTATCGCGATTTTGGGCACGCCTTCGGTACCGACGAGGATTTCGGCACCGCGATTCGTTCGGGCGCCGTGGCGCAAGACCTCTTCGCGCAAATTACGGGCGTCAACGGCAACAGCCTGACGCTTTCGACAGCGCCCGGGCAAGCGGGCTCGTTTACGATGCGCCACGATGACAGTGTGCCGATCAACGCCGCGATCACTGCAATCTGCTCGCACTCGTCGGCGGGCGGGACCGTCGGCGGGATCGTCGAGTTTCCCGCGACCTCAGCCTACTCGATTGCCCAGTCGCTCAATCTCTACGGATGCTACGGCGTCACGCTGTCGCTGACCGGCGCCCAGGTTGGCGACGGCGGACATCCGGCCGAACTTGAATGGCACGGAGCGACGGGGGGCACCGTCATCAATATGAACAAGACGGCGGACTCGCGAGTCGCGGGACTCTCGGTCTCCGGAATCGGCGGAAATACAGCCGGCGTGATAATCGACGTGGACAACTATACGACCGGCGGCGCCGGCGACGGCATCCCCACCCAGCACGATACCTTCGAGCGGTTGGAACTGGGCCGCGGGGGTATTGGGATTCGAGTCGGGAATCGATCCGCCGGCAACTGTCAGGACATGAGTTTTCGTGACGTGCAGGTCTCGAATCCATCCAACGGGCAGGGCGGTATGTGGGGTTATTTTTTCGGTGGCGGTGGCCAGACGTATAATGAGGAAATTCACGGCGGCCTGGTCCAAGGTCACGACATCGCTATCGTGTCGAACTTTGTCGGACAACTCGAAGTTTACGGCACCGACTTCGAGCTGAACAAGATCGAGGCCTGGACCCAGGATCGATTCGGGGGCGGCGCGGACGGCAACATGATGTTTTCAGGTGTGACCAGCGAGGGTGCGCAATATTTCATCTTTGACAACAGCGGAGGCAACGCCACCAACTTCATCATCGAGGCGTCTCGAATAGCCGCCGCTCCAGGACCGAACGGATTCGCCATCCAGTTGAATCGGCCAACCGCAATCAAGAGCTCCTGGATCTGCGGCGCGGGAACTACCACTTGCGGAATCAGCGGGAATCTCTTTTCGGTGCAGAACTTCTATGGCGACGCCAACCCGTTTCGCGACGGCAGCGGCAGTAACGTTCCCGATACGTTGACCTTCACCGAGTTTGGCGACTCGGTGGCGAACGGGACCATTCGAGTTGGCTATTTGAATCACGCGCCGACTATAGAAGCGTGCTCTAACGTCGGAACTGTTTCAGCCAACACGACGCTCGCGTTCTCGATCAACTCATGCCAGAAAATTTCCACCGCGACGACCGGACTCACCTACACCTTGTCGACCACGGGATTGGTGACGGACCAGGTCGTGACTATGGAATCGTACATCACCGGAACAACTGCGGCCGGCCCGCTATGGGCAACCTCGAGCGGCGCGATCAAGTGGAGCGGTGGCGCGCCGCCAACTTCAAGCATCACGAGCGGCTTCGTCGACGTGCTGAGGCTCAAGTGGGACGGCACCAACTGGTTCGAGATCAGCCGCAGCATCGGCGACCATTGATCGGCGTCACCCGAACCGCTCGATAACCCGCTCCATTGCGATTCCGCGCGAACCTTTGACCAGCAGCACGTCGCCGGGCTGGAGTAATCCAGCAACGATCTCCGCGGCGGCAATACTGTCGGGCGCGAAGCGTACATCGGCGGTATAGGCGTCGCGTGACAGGACAGTGCGCGCGGCGATCATCTCGGGCCCCACGGCGACGAATGCGGCGGGCTGCGAGAGCATCACGTCGCGAATCGCCTGCTGATGTGCGGCGGCCGACATCTCACCCAGCTCGAGCATATCGCCCATCGCTATCACCAGACGCGCGCCGAGGCCGTCGGCGACTTCGCGCGCGGCCGCAAGCGCGGCCCGAATCGAGCGAGGGTTCGAGTTGTACGTGTCGTCGATCACGAAGATGCCGTTGATCGAAGTATTGGCGAGCCGGCCGGCCACCGGCTGCACGCTCGCGAGCGCCTCGGTAATTGTAGCAAGCTCGCGCGACTGAAGCGGCTGCGAACGCATCGCAGCTGCACCGGCGATCGCGGCAGTGCAGTTGAGAGCGGCGGCCTCGCCCAACAGCGCGATTTCAGTTTCGATGAAAGGTTCGACTCCCGCGGCGACGAGTGCGCGTGCGAATTCGACGCGAATGCGCGAGCGCGCGCCGACGCTTCGATTCGCGAGCCGGACGTGCGCGTCGCGCGATTTGCCAAATGTGATTTGGCGCAGATGTTTCGGAATCCGCGCCAGCACCATCGGTTCGTCTGCCGAGCCGACCGCGTAACGCCGAGCAGTCGAGAACAGCGCGGCTTCCTCATCGGCGATGTCGTCGAGCGAGCCGAGACCTTCACTGTGCTCGAGGTCGACGTTCAGGACCATCGCAACATCCGGCTCGACGATTTGCGCCAGTTTTGGAATTTCGCCGCGCGTGTTGGTGCCGCATTCGAGCACTGCCGCTCGATGCTCGCTGGTGAGCGTAAAAATCGTCATCGGTACGCCGATCAGATTGTTCAGATTGCCGGGAGTTGAGAGGGTCGAACCGAACAGGGCACGAACGACCGCGGCGGTGAGCTCCTTGGTGGTGGTCTTGCCGACCGCACCGCCGATTGCGATCACCGGAAGTGCGCGAGCCGCGCGGATACGCTCGAGATGGCGATGCGCGAGCTGTCCGAGAGCTCCGAGGGTGTCGCCGACTTCGATGCAATCAAGCGCAGGATAACGGCGGCCGTTCACTACGATCGCTGCTGCGGCGCCTCGAGCGGCGGCTTGCGGCAGGTAGTCGTGACCGTCGGACGCCACGCCGGGGAGCGCGACGAAAAGCGCGCCGGCTTCGATCGAGCGAGTGTCGATGCTGACGCTGCCGACATTTCCAGCGCTGCCGGCACCGCCACGGTAGTTACCACTGACATTGTCGCCTCCCGGCGGCTGTGCCCCTTGGGCGCCATCACCGAAGGTGATCGTTGAACCAGCCAGGACGAATCTACCGCCGGTGGCCTCGACTACTTCGGCCAGCGTGAACTCGCATCGATTGCTGGGTATCGGCGTTGCCATCGCGAATACATTGTGCCGAATTATCCAGAGGGCTCATACCGGCTGCGACTTGACATGCGGGCATCCTCGAATCAGCCTTGCAGATTCCAATATTGCGGCGCCCTCATTTTCACCACGAGAGCGCGCATTTAAACCAACGCAACGAGGGAACGCGATGGCGGATAGCAAGGGACCGATGGTCGGCGTGATCATGGGCAGCAAGAGCGACTGGGAGCACATGTCGGCCGCGGCCGAGGTGCTCGACGAACTTAAAGTGTCGCATGAAGTTCGAATCATGTCGGCGCATCGTACACCCGACATTACTTTGGAATATTCGGCGAAGGCGGCGGGTCGCGGATTGCGCGCGATAATCGCCGGGGCCGGCGGCGCGGCCCATCTTGCGGGGGTGGTGGCGGCGAAGACGATAATTCCGGTGATTGGAGTGCCGATGCCGACGACGTCGCTCAATGGCATCGATTCGCTGTTGTCGATTGTGCAAATGCCGAAGGGGGTACCGGTGGCGACGATGGCGATTGGCAAGGCGGGTGCGGCGAACGCAGGACTGCTGGCGGCGCAGATAATCGCGCTGGGCGACCCCAAGCTCGGCGAGCGGCTCGTGAAATGGCGGGCTGCGCGCGCGCAGGAATTGTTGCAGCAGAAGATCCCTTAGCAGGCCGGCGAGACTCTCACCGGCCCGCGGAAACATCACGGACCGGCGAACGAAGTGACAGGCACTACATCGATGCTGACCGGGCCCGTCCCGCAGGTTCCAACCGGGTTAGGAACGCATTGTTCGGCGGTGTAAACGCCGGTCACGCTCAAGGGTTGCGCGCTGCGAATTTCGACGAAGCCTTTGATGAACGGAGGCAGCGATGTGCCTGAAGCACTCAACAGTCCCACGATGTCGGGGCAGTCGATTTCGAGCGCCTGATCGGGAACGAGTACGAGCCTTTTGAACTGGCTGATCAGACCCGGTTGCTGGTTCTCGGAGTTCGCGATCACGGCTTTTTTGGCGATCAGAATCTTGTTGATGTGGAAGTTGTGGATGTTGACCGCCGTGGCATAGTTGCCGGGTTTAACCGGCGTCTCGCTGGGTGGAACGAGGGTGGGATCTGCAGCTTGAAGAACCGCAGACGAATTTCACGGAGTAGATGCAAATCCCGGGAGCCGCTGCTGAAGAAGATGGACACTGCTGCGCGAGCCCTTCTCCGCAGAGCAGCGCGACGAAACCGAGCGCTAAAAGAATCTTGCCGATCATAGGTGTTGCCTCCCAGGAGAACAGATTTTTCAGGCGGTTGGATTTACGCTCCCGGCAGTATCCCGATCAGGATCGCGGGAATTCCCTGTTTAGTTTTCGTACATTTTGTATCATCAAGCCGCGCTTAGGTCGAATTCGGCGTGGTGCTAGAATCCGTGCGATGACAAAACGCGATATCGACACTCCTGCTTTGCTCCTGGACCTCGACTTGGTCGAGGAAAATATCCGCACCATGGCGGCGTACTTCGCGGCACGGCCGCAAAAGCTCAGGCCGCATTTCAAGACGCCGAAGACGCCCGAAATCGCGCGGCGACAGCTCGCGGCCGGCGCAATCGGAATAACGGCGTCGAAGCTGGGCGAGGTCGAGGTGTTGGCGCGCGCCGGGCTTGGGCCGGTGCTGCTCGCAAATCAGATTGCGGGAGCGATCAAGATCGATCGATTCTTCAAGGCCGCGGCGCAGATCGGTTTGATCGGAACGATCGAGAGCGAGTTCAATGTGCGCGAATTCGAAGCGGGCGCGACTCGAGCCGGCCGAGCTGCCGACGTGATCGTCGAAGTCGACACCGGAATGCATCGATGCGGTACGGAGACCCCAGAGGAGACCGTCGAGCTGGTGCGGAGCGCGAAGCGGGCCGGACTCAAATATCGCGGAGTGATGGGCTACGAAGGCCACGCCGTGCTGATTCCGGATCGCGAGAAGCGAATCGCGACGGCGCGCGAGGCATTGACCGTGCTCAGCCGCCACGTCGAAGCCTTGCGGGCGGCAGGTCTCGCGCCGGAAATAGTGAGCGCGGGCGGGACCGGCACCTTCGACATAGCGGGTAGCTGGCCGGACGTAACGGAGGTGCAAGCGGGCTCGTATGTCTTCATGGACGGCGCCTACAAGGCGGTGCGCCCGGACCTGGGCCGTCAGGCCCTGACGCTGCTGTCGACAGTGATTTCCCGGCGTGGTGCCCGTGCGATAATCGACGCAGGAATGAAATCGCTAACCAACGAATTCGGTCCGCCGATGGTCAAGGATACTGCGCTCAAGGTAGTGCATTTGTCAGAGGAGCATGCGGGTATTGCTGCGGGGGAAAGCAGTCTGGAGCTGGGAACGAAGATCGAGATAATTCCAAGTCACAACGACACGACGATCAATCTGCATAGTGAGTATTACGTCGTGCGAGGCGACGAGGTAATAGCGATCTGGCCGATAGAGGCGGCGCGTGCGTACCGGTGAGTAATCAAATGCGTCGAAGAGGGATTCGCGCGATCGCCGCGGTGGCCATCGTTGTAGCCAATTGCGGATTTGCGCGCGCCACCGACGTAAAGCTGGCCGGCAAGCTGACTCCGCCCGCCAACGCGAGCGTGGTTGCGGTCTGTACCGATCCCGTTGTGCAAAACGTGCTGAATGAAGATTTGCGAGCGGCGCGCCACGGTCCGTCCAATCCGGACAATTCAGTGACAATGACCGTGACGGTGAATCAGCAAATGCTCGCGCCTGGGGTCTCGTTGAATCAGATGTTTCCCGGCGACCCCTCGATGGTCGAATTGCTGAAGCAGGCCGGCGCCGATCCGCCGCCGCTCGGCGATAGCGGCGATCAACCGATCGATCTATTCGCGCAGCAAGCTCGCCGACAAGCGTTGTCTCCCGACGATCTGGCGACCGAGCAGTTCAGAGCCTACGAAGCGGGCCGCAATGCGATGAGCAACGGGCCGACGCCGTATGACAGCATCCCGAAGAACCAGATTTACGACACCGTGATCGTCGCTCGCGCGTCGTTGGAGGGCGCGCCCGACGAGCTGAACGTGGTCGCGGTCGTGCATTCGGGTGACGACGTGCGACGCGCCAAGGAACTCGTCGCGGAAGAGATCGCAAACGCCGTCCTGCACTAGCAGCGGTCAGTCGTCGGTCTCCGGGCGCGGGACGGGCCGCGGCGGCGCGGCGCGATGCACTGCGGGCGCAGCACTGCCGCCTCGCGGAGCATTCGAGATACCGGCGGCAGCGGGAGGTTCTCCGGGAATTATGATCGTGGAGGCTCCTGCCGGGGACGAAGGAGGAGCAGGCGCTTCAGGATTCGTCACTATGGTCGCGGGCGGCAGATTTTCGTTTGGCGCTTCAGCATTGGGCTGCGCCGGCGAGGCCATCGCAGCCGGTGACGCGACGGGAGCCGGAGCCGGCGTTTCATGCTCGACAAACCTTCGCCATGCAAAATCCGCCAACAGGAAAAGCACCGCGGCGATCATCACAATGAAAGAGATCCGGCCGGTGGTGCCGGACTTCTTCCCGACCATCGTGATCTCTTGCGAGATTCGCACGACGTTGGCCTCGGCATGTTGAACGTCGCTGACGAAACGCGACGCGATTTCCTCGGCGTCGAGGCCGAGGAAGGTTGCGTAGCGGCGTAAAAACGGCACGAGATAGAGCCGATCCGAAATGAGATCGTAGCTGTCGGTCTCGATCATCTTGACGTAATGCGGCGGGAGATGAGCCTCGGTCGCGACCTGCTCGCGAGTCAGGCCTTTGCGTTCGCGCGTTTCCGTAATTACGTGGCCGAGGGAAGGTTCCGCCTCGGCGCCGTCGGCTCCGAAATCCGCGGGCTGAAGTTTGGATTTGGATTTCTTGTCAGCCACCTATGATTAGTCTCTCCCGGGCAAAGCGCTCGCGGCTAAAAGTCCGATTGGATACCGCCGCACCAAAGCTACAGCGAGAAAGCTACAGTCGAACGCGCCCGAATCCAAGTGCCTCGCGGAAGCTTCTAATCCTCCGTTTCGGGTTTGAGACAGTCGGCGGTGCCGGCCGGCGGCGCGAGCGTGCCATTGTAGAGCGCGAGTTTTTTTCCTTCACACCCGAGGATCACTGGCGCCGGCTTCAGCGAATCCTGGAGTGCCCTAAAGTCGCGATCATTCGCGATCAACACCATGCACGCGCCAGACGACCAGACCTGACGCAGGCGCGCGTCGGAGCCGATGAGAAAGGGCGACTTGCCGGGCGATGGCGACGAGACTTCAGAAAGCTCGCCCCAGTACTCGACGCGGGTCTCGCGTTGATGGGTATAGAACGGCAGCGACTGGACGTAGTGGCGATATGAGGCGAGCGTGCAATTTCCCGCAAGATAAGGCCGAACGGCCATTGCCAGGTCGCGATAGGTTGAAATCGATGACGCGTCTTCGCGCACGCGAGCGGCCAGCGGTACCGTCGCGAGCATCGCGAGCGCAATCGCGCCGAGCGCATACGGAACACGCGACGCGCTACGTCCAAGTGCGTACATCGCGATTGCGCCGGAGACCAGAATGCCGGCGATCAATAATCCGTCGAGACCAAGCTCGGGGTTAATTGGCGCCAGCACCAGTTTGAAAAATACGAAAAGAATGGCAGCAAGCGCGAAGTTCGCAATCGCGATGACGGCGAGAAGACGGCGGCGACTCAACGCTTCGAGAGTGCGCATGTACGCAAGGCCGTAACCGGCGACGATCGCCAGCGGAGGAAGCGCGGGAAGGATGTAGCTGCCAAGCTTGGAGCGGGGAATCGAGAAGAACACGAAGATCACGACAAACCAGATGCCGAGGAATCGAGCGGTCGCGCTGCGATCGAACTGAGCCGGCGCTGGCGCAGGCAATGCATCGCCGGCGCGCATCGCGGACCATCCCAGTGGGACGAAGAAAATCCAGGGCCACATTCCTCCGATGACGATCGGGATGAAGAACCACGGGCCCCATCCGTGCTCGCTCGACGTGACGTAGCGCTCGAGATGCTCGTGGATGAGGAAGAAGCGCATGAAGCCGGGATTTCGCGCCTCGGCCAGCACGAACCACGGGACGACGATCGCCGCATAGATGAGCGCGCACCAGACCAGTGGCATCTGCGCGATTTGGCGGAAACGTCGCTCAATAACCAACCATGCGAGAGCGATCGCGCCGCCGAGCAGTAGTGCGATAGGGCCCTTGGCGAGGGTGCCCAGCGCGAGCATCGCGGCGGAAATCAGCATCCACTTGCGAGCGGACGGTCGTGAGAATGAATCGTCACGCGCCGCGAGGTAAAAGGCACCGAGCGCCACAGTAAGAAAAAATGACAGCGCCGGGTCGAGCGTCGCGAATCGCGCAAAGCCGAAAAACAGCGGACTGAGAGCGAGCACGAGTGCGGCGAAGAAGCCTGCCGACGCATCGAGCATCACCTCGGCCAATGCGGCCGTGACGACGACCTGCCCAACACTGAAAATCGCGGCCGGAAACCTCACCGCGAATTCGTTGACCCCGAAAACGCGGATGGCAGCGGCCTCGGCCCAATAGACCAGTGGAGGCTTTTCGAAATACAGCTCGAAGTCGTCGCGCGGGGTCGCGTAGTCGCCGGAGACAACCATCTCGCGCGCGATTTCGGCGTAGCGGCCCTCGTCGGGCTCCCAGAGCGCGGGCCGGCCGAGGCCGGGAAGATAGAGGAGTGCCGCGAACAACGCGTAGATGGTCAGGCGAAGAGGTCGGTTGGCGGCGAGCATCGTCGATGCAGTCTCGCGAGGCGATCAGGCGCGGTCAACCGGGTCCGGCGAGGGCTATCTTTAATTCCCCGAGGCTGTCTGCAAGAATCACTTGACGCGACGGCGATTGATCCGCGGTCAGGTCGCGCACTTTCCTTGAGTCTCCCAAGCAAAATATCACCGATCCGAAGCACTTCAGCCGTATCGCACGCGGAGAAAGGATTGGTGTCAATCGTGGTGCCGGTGTTCAACGAATCGGCGAACCTGGCGTCGCTTTGGTCGCGCCTCAAGCCGGTACTCGAAGGCCTGGACCGTACATGGGAGACGGTGTTCATCGATGACGGCTCGCGCGACGACTCGCTCGGTATCCTCCGCGAAATTGCGGCGGGCGAAGAGGGGCGAGTGCGAGTGGTGGAGCTTGCGCGAAATTTCGGGCAGCATTCGGCGATCCTCGCGGGCTTCAGGCAATCCCGCGGAGACATTGTCGTAACGCTCGACGCGGACCTGCAAAATCCACCGGAAGAAATTCCCCGGCTGATCGCGGCGATCGACGAAGGCAATGACGTCGTGGGCGGATGGCGCGAGGAACGTCACGACCAGGCATATCGGCGATACGCGTCACGGCTGCACAACCGGCTGACGTCGATGATCGTCGGCGTGCCGATGCACGATTACGGATGCATGCTGCGCGCGTACCGGCGGCACATCGTGGATACCGTGGTCGACTGCGATGAGAAGGCTGCGTTCGTGCCGGCGCTCGCGAATACGTTCGCCAAGCGAGTCGCGGAAATCCCGGTCGGCCACGACGATCGCGCCAGCGGTCAGTCGAAGTACAATCTCTTCAGTCTCGCGAAGCTCAGTCTGAACCTGATCACCGGATTCTCACTGATCCCGATCCAGATGCTGAGCATGACCGGGATAGGAATTTCGGTGCTGGCGGTGATGATGGCAGTCGTGCTCCTTGGGCATCGGCTGATCTACGGCCCGCAAGAAGAGGGCGCGCTGTGGACACTGTTCGCGGTCCTGTTTTTTTTCATTGGAATGATATTCCTGGCGCTCGGATTAATCGGCGAATACGCAGGGCGCATTTACATAGAAGTGCGACGCCGCCCTACCTACATCGTGCGAGCAGTGCACGGCGTGGAGGGCAAGCCGATCGATTCGCAGGCCGATTAACGATCGATCGTGGAGTCAAACGTCTCGAGCGTCGCATCCGGCGCGACATTGAAATCTGCGCGGTGCGTTCTGTTCGCGTACCACGAGATGGGTTATGCGTGCATGGAGGCGTTGCTGAAAATGGGCGCCCCGATAGCAGCGTTGTTCACGCATCGCGACGACACGCATGAAGAGATTTGGTGGCGGTCGTGCGCGGACCTGGCGGCGCGCCGTGGCATTCCAGTGCATCTTGATGAAAGCGTCGAGGCGCTGGCGGCGCAGGTCGGCGCATTGAAGCCGGCAGTGATCTATTCCTTCTCATACCGCCATCTGATTCCCGAGGGCGTGCTCGCGCTGGCGCCGCTAGGGGCATTCAATCTGCATCCGTCGTTGCTGCCGGCGTATCGCGGACGCGCGCCGATAAATTGGGTGCTGGTGAACGGAGAACGCGAGACGGGTGTCACGTTGCATCACATGGTCGCGAGAGCTGACGCCGGAGATATAGTCGGGCAACGTGCAGTGGAGATAGTTGACAGCGACAACGCGCTGACGGTGTACCGCAAGCTCGTACCGCTGGGCGTCGAGCTGATAGACGAGCTGCATCCGAAGATCGTCGCGGGCAGTGCGCCGGGGCGAAAAATGGATATCTCGAAAGGAAGCTACTTCGGGCGCAGAAAGCCCGAAGACGGACGGATAGACTGGCGATGGCCGGCGCGAAGGATTTTCAATCTCGTCAGAGCCGTGACGCATCCGTATCCGGGCGCATTCTGTTCCGTCGGCGGGCGAAAGCTGCTGGTATGGGAAGCGAAAATTGGCGCGGAAAGCGGAAATTGTGGAGAGCCGGGGCGGGTCGTGCGGGAAACGGCGGATGGCGCCTTTGAAATTGCGGCCGGCGAGGGCAGCGTTATCGTGAGGATCGCGCAGTTCGAGGGCGGCGTCGAAAGCGCTGCGCGCGAGGCTCTTTCCGAAGCCCGGAGCATCAAAGATACTATTTTATTCGAGTAGGTTCGCGGAGGTTACATGCGGGTTCTGATCACCGGCGGCGCCGGATTTCTCGGATCACATCTTTCGGATGCGTTCATCGTGCGAGGCGACGAGGTCTTCGTTCTCGACACGGGATCGATCGCCAAGGTGCGTCACATACTGGACAATCCGCGCTTTCACTACGTGCACGATTCGGTGTTCAACGTCGAGCTGATCGACAGCCTGGTGTCGAAGGTCGATCTTATCTACCATCTCGCGGCGGTCGTCGGCGTCGAGCACTACGTCGCCGATCCCTACGAAACGCTCAACGTAAATGTGAACGGCACGCAGAACGTGCTGAAGGCCGCATACAAGCACAACAAGCGGGTCGTGTTCAGCTCGACGTCAGAGGTATACGGGCGCAACCCCAAAGTGCCGTGGCGCGAGGACGACGATCGCGTGCTCGGGGCGACCAGTATCGATCGCTGGTGCTACTCGACGTCCAAGGCGGTCGGCGAGCATTTTTGTTTTGCGTATCACAAGCTCGGGCTGCCGGTTACGATCGTGCGCTACTTCAATGCGTATGGTCCGCGGCTCGACAAGGTTGACGTCGGCCGGCTATTCACGATTTTCATGGGGCAACTGCTGCGCGGCGCCGACCTGACCGTGGTTGGCGACGGGATGCAGACGCGATGCTTCACGTATGTGACCGACGCGATCGAAGCGACCGTCCAGGCAGGAGTGAATCCAGCGGCGGACGGGCATGCGATTAACATCGGCGTTGACGTCGAGACGTCGGTGCTCGAGTTCGCCAAGCTGATGCTCGAGCTGTTCGGGCCGACGAAATCGAAGATCAAATTCGTGACGCAGGAGCAAGTGTACGGCAACAGCTACGAGGACATCCCGCGCCGCGTTCCTGACAATACGAAGATGCGCACGTTGCTGAAGGTCACGCCGAAGGTGAACCTGCGCGAAGGCGTGAAGTTCTCGATGGACTGGTTCCGCGACGAGATGACTCCGTAGGCCCGCACCGGGCTCGCGCGATCAAGACAGTTGGAAGTCGCACTAAAGATCGACGTCGATACTCATCAAGGTCTCGAGCTGGGCGTGCCGCGACTCGCGTCGATGCTCGAGGGTGAGGGCGTCGTCGCGAGTTTTTATATTGCGATGGGCCCCGACAATTCGGGGCGCGCAATCCTGCGCGTGTTTCGAAATCGTGGATTCCTGTCAAAGATGTTCCGCACCAAAGCCGTGTCGATGTACGGCGCGCGTACGATTCTCTCCGGGACGATTCTGCCGTCGCGGCCGATCGCGCTGTCATTCCCCGGAATTATCCGCGAGTTGAATGCGCGCGGATTCGAGGTCGGCGTGCATGGCTACGACCACGTGCGATGGCAGGATCATCTCGACGAAATTAGCGATGCCGGAGTTCGCAACGAACTCGGTGACGCGTTTGAGGTATATCGCGCGATTCTGGGTGAGCCGTCGCGGAGTTTCGCCGCGCCCGGATGGCGCACCAACGATGCGGCGTTAACCGCGCTGGATGCGATGGCGCTCGACTATCGCAGCGACACTCGAGGAACCGCGCCGTACCGCTGCGTCGTCGAAGGGCGAGTTCTCGCGACGCCGGAAATTCCGACTACGCTGCCGACGCTCGACGAGGTGATGGGACGTCGTGATTTGCCCGACGATAGCGCGGTGCGCGAGTTTTATCTCGGCTTGTGCAAGCCTCACGCGCTCAACGTCCACACTATTCATGCCGAGACCGAAGGGATGGGTCAGCTCGAAAGCTTCACCGCACTGGTTCGCGCGCTCAAGGAGCGTGGCGCGAGGTTCGTGCAGCTGCGCGAGGTTGCGTCGCGGCTGAATCGCGCGGAGTTGCCAGTGTGCGAAGTCATCCGGACGACACTGCCGGGCAGGGCCGGGTGGATTTCTGCGCAGGGCCCGGATCGCATCGCGTCCGAATGACGAATTTACGGCGATGGTATTATATCCCGAGGAATAATTCAAACGGAGGGGTTCCCGCAATGCCCGCGCAAAAACATTTTGCTGACAGTCCACGCGAAGTCGGCCTCGATCCTGAAAAAGTTGAAGCACTTTTCAATCGTGCCGAACGCGAAGTGAAGGATGGGCTGCTGCCTTCGACGCAGATCGCGATTGCCCGCAATGGAAAGATCGGCGCGATGCGCACGGTCGGTCGCGCAGTCCAGGGCGGGAGTGAAAAGCCGGCGACCAACGACACGCTCTACGTGATTTTTTCCTGCACCAAGGCGATCATGTCGGCGGCGTCGTGGATTCTGATCGGGGAAGGCAAGCTGAAGCCGAGCGAGCGCGTTGCGGAAATCATTCCCGAGTTCGGCACCAACGGTAAGGACACGATGACCGTCGAGCAGGTTCTGCTGCACGTCGGAGGATTTCCAAACGCGCCGTATCCGCAAGACGAATGGCTCGACAAGAGCAAGCGGCTCGAGCGATTTGCAAAGTGGCGGCTAGAATGGCCGGTAGGAAGTAAGTTCGAATATCATCCGACCTCGGGCTTCTCGGCAATCGCGGAGATAATCGAACGCCGGACCGGCAAGGACTTTCGTCAATTCGTGCATGAGCGGATCTCAACGCCGCTCGGGTTGCCGGAACTCCGGGTTGGGTTGCCGCGCGAGCAACAGAATCGCGTCGCGCAGCTTTGCTACGTCGGAGAGCCGCTGTCAGATGAGGAGCGAAAGAAACTCGGCCTGCCTGCGATACCCGAAACCGAAGTTACCGAAGAAGCGATCCTCGGGTTCAACCGGCCCAACGTGATAGAAGCTGGCGTGCCGGGCGGCGGCGGAGTCATGACGGCGGGCGACCTTGCGCTGTTCTACCAGGGCTTGCTGCATAATCGCGGAATTGACGGCGCGCCGATCATCAAGCCTGAGGCGCTGAAGGATGCGTTGCGCGTGCGCTCGGGCGACTACAAGGATCCGATTTTCGGCGTTAAGTGCAATCGCGCGCTGGGAGTAGTCGTTGCAGGCGGCGACGGACTCGCCAACTATCGCGGCTTTGGCAAGACCAACTCGGCGTTGGCATTCGGTCACGGCGGCGCGGGCGGACAGATCGGATGGGCCGATCCGGCGACCGGAATTTCGCTCGGCTACACGACCAACGGGTTCGATCGCAACGACGTAAGACTGGGACGTCGCGGCGTCGGAATCTCTAGCCTAGCAGCGGTTTGTGCAGGATAGGGGCGCTGTCCTAGTTGCGCCGTCAGTGTCCCTCGAGGACCGGCGAGTGCCGGAACGTTGGCGAGCACACGGGAAGCGGCCTCGAGGACAACCGGGTGCATCATGAGGACGCAAGCAGACGATGAAGCGCAGCTATTGCGCCTGGATAGCGAGTGGAACGAGGCGTATCGGCGCCACGACCGCGCGCCGCTGGCTCACATCCTCGCGGATGACTTCACCGGTTTGACCGTTTCGAGCGACCCCATCACGAAGGCGCTGCTGATGGTCAACCCGCCAGGGCGGGCCAGATCGGTGACATTCAGCGAGCAATTGGTTCGGGTCTTCGGAGACACGGGCATAAGCCGGGGGCGCCTCCAATTGGAGTCGGATAACCTACGCATCGATCAGCGCTTCCTTCGGGTCTTCGCTAAGCGTGACGGACTTTGGCGGGCGGTCTCGGTCGCGGTCGCGCCGGTCGCCGCCTAGCTGGGTGGGATCCAGTGGTTCGGATGCGGCCGTCCTAATTGATCAGGGCAGCACCGAGTAGTGCATGCGGATTCGTTGTCGGATTCCGTGCTGGAATGAAATTATGAGAGCTCTGCACAACTGACCGGGGTTGCAGGACCGCAGCAGAATCATGAATCGCGCGCAAAAAGATGCGCTGTATCAGGACCCTCACCTTCATCCTCTCCCTAACAGGGAGAGGAGACAGAAGTTAAGCAGAGCTCTCTCCTAGTCAGGGCACGGCTAGTACCGAAATCTATTCGGCGAAGGGGTTGCGGACGACGATCGTTGCTTCGCGCTCTTTGCCGACGCCGATCATCGCGATTGGCACTCCGACCAACTCGCTGATTCTGTCGACGTAGCGGCGCACGCTCGACGGTAATTCGTCCAGCGTGCGTGCGCCTGCGGGGCTCTCGCTCCATCCCGGCATCTCTTCGAAAATCGGCTTGGCGTTGATGAGCATTCGATGCGACGGCGGCATATCATCGTAGCGCTTTCCCTTCACGATGTAGCCCACGCAAATCTTCACCGGATCGATTCCGGTTAGAACGTCGAGCTTGGTGAGAGCCAACGCCCACATCCCATTCACGCGAGCGGTGTAGCGCGCGAGCACGGCGTCGAACCATCCGATTCGCCGCGGACGCCCGGTGGCGCTGCCGAACTCGTCGCCTTCTTCGCGGAGCGAATCCGCGAGATAGCCGGTGAACTCGCTGGGAAAAGGGCCGGCGCCGACGCGCGTCGTATATCCCTTGCTGATCCCTAGTACCGCCAGGTTGCCCGGCCCGATCCCGGTGCCACTGAATACCGCGCTCGCGACGCAATTCGACGACGTCACGTACGGGTAGGTGCCGTGATCGATGTCGAGCATCGTGCCGTGGGCGCCCTCGAAGAGGACGCGCTGGCCGGACTCGATCGCCTTGCTCACGAACGCGCCCGTGTCGCACAGATAAGGGAGCAGCCGGCGACGCGCTTTTTTCATCGCGTCGATCGTTTCGTCAGCTTTGATCGGCTTGGTCTTGAGCAGAGCTTTCAGGTAGGCGTTTTTCTCGACGATATTGCGGCGGAGTTTCTCGGCGAAGAATTTGAAATCGAGCAGATCTTCAAAGCGCAATCCCACGCGCGCCATCTTGTCTTCGTAGGCCGGGCCGATTCCGAATCCGGTGGTGCCGATAGCGCGCTTGCCCAGCCGCGCCTCGCGCGCGCGATCGATAGCCAGGTGATAGGGCATCACCATGTGCGCTTCGTAACTGATCTTGAACAGATTGTCGTCGACCAGGTGCCCGCTGCGTTTGAGGTCTGCGATTTCGCCGAGCAGAGCCAGCGGATTGACGACCAGGCCGTTGCCGATCACGCACGCTTTGCCGGGATGGAGCGCGCCGGCGGGCACGAGTCGCAGCACGAACTTCTTGCCGCCGACAACCAGCGTGTGAGCGGCGTTGTTTCCGCCCTGGAAGCGGACGACGACGTCGGCGTCGGCCGCGAGCATATCGACGATCTTGCCCTTGCCCTCGTCCCCCCATTGCGTGCCGACCACGGCAACTGTCTTCATGT
>CAWILO010000015.1:0-32379 GCA_963836955.1 uncultured delta proteobacterium
AGCCGTGCTTTTTCGCTTGTAAGGGGCACGCAGGCTGGTAGTAAGATGCGGGAATCGGAGGACGCAAAATGACTAAACTTCACGGAACTTCACGATCGCGCAGCGCTCGGTCCCTGTGGGCGCTCGAAGAGCTCGGCGTCACCTACGAGCATCTCCCGATACAGACGACCGAAGCCAAGTCTCCCGGGCATCTCAAACTCAATCCCAACGGGCATGTGCCGGTGCTCGAGGACGACGGCGTCGTAGTCTGGGAATCGATGGCAATAAATCTCTATCTGGCCGAAAAGTACGGGAAGAATTCGCTGTGGCCGGCCGATCCTGCGGCGCGCGCCGACATCTACAAGTGGAGCTTCTTCGCGATGACCGAAGTCGAGCCGCATCTGGTGACACTGTTGCGCAACCGGGTGATGAATCCGCCCGAGCAGCGTGACGAAAAGGCTGCGCTGGCAGCGGTCGAAGCTTTGAAGGCGCCGCTGAACACGCTCGAGGGGGCGCTCAAGGGCAAGGAATATCTGCTCGGCAAGAATTTTACGATCGCGGATTTGAACGTGGCCGCGGTCTTGAGCTGGGCGCCGATGATGAAGCTCGATTTGTCGTCGACTCCGAATGTGCAGGCGTGGCTGCAGAAGTGTCTCGGGCGGGAAGCCAACAAGAAGGTTCGCGGGCTGAAGTAGATCGAAAAAGGTGCGTGTCAAGATCGTGCGCCGAGTCGCGCGAACAGCGAGGTAGTAATCATGGGAGTGTTGTCAGGCTATCGCGTTATCGAACTGGCCGGGATTGGCCCCGGACCAATGTGTGCGATGCTCTTGTCGGACATGGGCGCCGACGTGCTGCGAATCGATCGCGCGGCAGACGCGGGTCTGGGTATCGCGATGGATCTCAAATACAGCCTGCTCAATCGCGGCCGGCGCTCGGTCGCGTTCGATCTCAAAAGACCCGAAGCGATCGAGGCCGTCTTGAAGCTGGTCGAGAAAGCCGACGCGCTCATCGAGGGATTCCGTCCCGGCGTAACCGAACGGCTCGGTCTCGGCCCCGACGATTGTCTCAAGCGCAATCCGCGCCTTATCTACGGACGCATGACGGGATGGGGACAGGAGGGGCCGCTCGCGCACGCGGCCGGTCACGATATCAATTACATCGCGCTGTCGGGCGCGCTGCACAGTATCGGGCGCAAAGGCGAGGCGCCGGTTCCGCCGCTGAACCTGGTTGGCGATTTCGGCGGCGGCGCGCTCTACCTGGCTCTGGGAGTGGTCGCGGGCCTGCTCGAGGCGCAGAAATCCGGCAAAGGCCAGGTGGTTGATGCCGCGATGGTGGATGGAGCAGCGTCGCTGATGACCGCGATCTACGGCATGCACGGCGCGGGATTCTGGAACAACGAACGCGGCGACAACATCCTCGACACCGGCGCTCACTACTACGACGTTTACGAAACCAAAGACGGCAAGTACGTCGCGATCGGATCGATCGAGTCAAAGTTCTACGCCGAGTTGATGCGGCTGTCGGGCCTCCATAGCGAGGAGCTGCCGCCTCAGCAGGATCGCAAGTCGTGGCCCAAAATGAAGGAGCGGATAAAGGCGCTGTTCCGCACCAAAACGCGCGACGAATGGTGCAAGATCATGGAGGGCAGCGACATCTGCTTTGCGCCGGTGCTCAGCATGGCGGAAGCGCCGAAGCATCCTCACAATAAGCATCGCGGAACTTTCATCGAGCAAGGCGGCGTGACGCAGCCAGGGCCAGCGCCTCGATTCTCGCGGACGCCGAGCAAAATTCAGCGCCCGCCAGCCAAGCCAGGCGAGCATACCGAAGAAGCGCTGCGCGACTGGGGCTTCGCCAACGCTGATCTCGAGACGCTGCGCAAATCCGGCGCGATCGCAAAGTCGGCGTAGTGCAATAAGCGCGACCGCCTGGTCGGAGCGCAGCCACAAAATAGCGTTGAGGGGGAATGATGGAGTACGACGACATCATCGTTGGCGCGGGCTCTGCGGGTGCCGCGCTCGCGGCCCGGCTCAGCGAGGATCCCGATCGCGCCGTCCTATTACTGGAGGCGGGTCCCGACTACTCGGCTATCGAACAGACTCCTGCCGATTTGCTGACGACCTGGGTTTCTGCCGGGCCGCACGACTGGGGCCTGGTCGCGCAGGCCACGCCCACCCGCGAAATCCCGTACCCGCGCGGCAAGGTGACCGGAGGCGGCTCTGCCGTCAACGGCCATATCGCTCTGCGCGGCACGCCGGGTGACTTCGACGAATGGGCGGCGTGGGGCAATCCCGAATGGAGCTTCGAGAAAGTTCTGCCGTTCCATCGCAAGCTCGAAGACGATCGCGATGCCCGCGGCGACTTCCACGGAGTCGGCGGCCCGATCTGGATCCAGCGTCCGCGCCCGGAGACCTGGCAGCCTATCAATCACGCTTTTTTCGACGCAGCGCGCGCGGCTGGATTCGCGGAAGTCTGGGACCACAACGATCCGGAGTCCACCGGTATCGGCCCATGGCCACGCAACCGCCGCGACGGCGTACGCATCTCGACCGCTATCGGCTATCTTGCGCCCGCGCGCCATCGCCTGAATCTCACGATTCGCTCCGGCGTCCACGCGCATCGCGTGATCGTCGAAAACGGCCGCGCCACCGCTGTCGAAATCGAATGCGCCGGCTCGCTCCAGCAAGTGCGCGGGCGCCGCGTCACGCTCTCTGCCGGTGCTATTCACTCGCCCGCACTGCTGATGCGCTCGGGAATCGGCCCGCGCGACGAGCTCGCGGCGCTTGGCATCAAATGCCTGATAAACCTGCCGGGGGTAGGACGCAATCTGATCGATCATCCGATGGTCTTCGTCGTCGCCACTCCGATTGCGGGAATTCCGCACGACCCGCAGGTAACCAATCCCATCGGTATCCGCTATACCGCGGCGGGCTCCGACGAATTCAACGACATGCAGATGTACGTGTTCGAACTGTTCGATTCGAGTGTCTCGGCCGGACTTGAGCTCGGCATGCCGATCCCGAGCGTCGCGGTTGTGCCCGGCCTTCAGCGCCCCCGTTCGCGCGGGCGACTCCGCCTGCGCAGCGCCAATCCCGACGTCCCGCCGATCATCGATCTCAACTATCTTGCCGATCCCGAGGATATGCGGCGGATGGCCGACGGCGTGCGCATCGCTTGGCGTCTGATGCACGAAGGGCCGTTGGCGCCGATGCTCAAGGAGTTCGTCAATCTGACTCCGGAAGTAGTGAACTCCGCTCCCGCGCTCGAAACTTTTGTGCGCGACAACTGCACGACGATTTTCCATCCGGTCGGCACAGCAAAAATGGGTCCCGAGTCCGATCCAATGGCGGTAGTCGATCAGTACTGCCGCGTTCGAGGCGTCAAGGGACTACGCGTCGTCGATGCGTCCGTGATGCCCAACATAGTCCGCGCCAACACCAATCTAACCTGCATAATGATCGGCGAACGCGCAGCGGACTGGATGCGCACCTCAGACTGACGCCAGCTCGCGCGCGCCCGCCCTAAGCGCGACCAGTCAGCCGCGCGTTCGTCTTCAGCGTCGGGCGGAAACCTGCACCCAGTAATACTGGGTTCCAAGGGGTCACCCCTTGGCGCGCGCCGCGGAGGCGTGATTTTCAGGCGCGACCCGTCAGACGCGCGCGCTCGAGCACGCCTTCGAAAATCCGCACTGCGACTGCGTCCACCAGCATCCCGCCCGCTCCTGCAGCGCCTACGCCGTCGCGCGTCGCTGCCTCGTAGGCCTCGGACATTTTGCGCGCGTTTTCTATTTCGTGCGGCGTCGGCGCGAACACGTCATTGGCGATTTCTATCTGGCTCGGGTGTATCGCCCATTTGCCGACCGCACCCAGCGTCGCCGCCCACGTCGCCTCTCGCCGGTAGCCGTCCGGATCTCTGAAGTTGCCGAAGGGTCCATCGATCGCGTCGATACCGTTAGCGCGGCACGCCGTGATCATCCGCACGCGTGCGTGATGCCACATGTCGCCGGGATAGCGGAGCGCCGGATCGCTCGCGACGCCGAACCGCATGCCCTGGCTGGCTGAGAGATCTCCAAATCCTAAAATAAGCGCCTCGAGCCTCCGCGACGATGCCGCAATTTCCTCGACGCGCGCGAGCGCCGCACTCTCTTCGATCAGCGCCTCGAGACCGATCTTGTTCTTCAGATGGAGCTTGGTCTCGAGCTGCGTCAGCAGCGTGTCGAAGAACCAGATGTCGCGCGGCGCCTTCGGCTTCGGGACGATTATGACGTCGAGCTTATCGCCCGCGCCCTCGACGACTTCGATCACATCGTCGTGCGCCCAGTGCGTGTCCGCACCGTTGACGCGCACCGCGCGAACTTTTTTGCCCCAATCGAGATTGCGCAGCGCATCGACGGCGTTCTTGCGTGCCGCTTCCTTCTGCGCCGGCGCAACGGCGTCCTCAAGATCGAGGAAGACCATGTCGGCCGCAGTCGCCATCGCCTTCTCCATCATTTTCGGACTCGATGCCGGCGTCGAAAGTTCTGAACGTCTTAGTCGAAGCGTCATGACTGCTCCTTGTGCGCGATTGATATTCCCGCATCAGCCAGCACCTGCTCGGTATGCTCACCCAGGCGCGGCGCGCGCGCGTAAATTCCGGACGGCGTGCCCGTCAGTTTAATCGGGCATCCGGCAACCACAATCGGAGGATTGTCGCCCGGCTGCTCGACCTCGACCAGCATCTCGCGCGCTCGCGGATGCGGATCCTCGAAAATATCCCTGGCGGAATTAACCGGTCCGACCGGCACTTTACCGCCGATCGCGTCCACGATTTCGCGCGTGCTGTGCGCTCTCGTCCACTCGGTGAGAATCCCGCGCACGAACTTGGCATTCGCGACTCGCCTATTGACGTTGCGGGTCCGATCGTCGGTCACCAGCTCGGGCCTACCGATCGCGTCGCACAGAATCTTCCAATGATTCTCGCCGGGCGCCGCAATCGCGACCGCGCCGTCACGTGTCGGAAAAATATCGAACGGACAGAGCACCGCGGTGCCGTTGCCGGCCGGCTTCCTGACGATGCCGCCGCCCGCGTAGCTGTAAACGATCATCTCACACAGTGCGAGAATCGCGTCGTACATCGCCACGTCAAGGAACTGTCCCTGCCCGGTTCGTCGTGCCGCGTGAATCGCAGACACGATACCCAGCGCCGCGAGAGTACCGGGATAGATGTCGCCGACCGCAGGTCCAGCCTTGTAGCCATCGTCGCCCTGAGGTCCCGTGACCGCCACCAATCCGCCCATGCTCTGCGCGACGATGTCGAACGCCGGCCAATCCGCATACGGACTGCGCCCGGTGCGTGGATCCCCGAAGCCGCGAATCGCCGCATAGACAAGCGCCGGCTTTATTTCGTGCAGCCGCTCGTAGCTGATTCCCGCGCGATCCATCACTCCCGTCTTCGCGTTCTCGACGACCGCGTCCGCGGTCTTCACCAGCTTGAAAAACGTGTCGCGACCCGCGTCGGTCTTGATGTCGAGCACGATGCTGCGCTTGTTACGATTGACGCTCGCGAAGTATCCGCCGTAGTCGCATCCTTTCCGATCCGCCGGATGCGGCCCCATCGTTCTGCTCATGTCGCCGGCTGGCGGCTCGACCTTGATAACGTCGGCGCCAAGGTCAGCCAACAGCATCGTGCAATACGGACCGGCCAGAGCTTGCGTCAGATCGAGCACGCGAACGTCGGAGAGCGGCCCCGTGCGCGCGTTCATCGATCGCCCCAATGCGACCGGCGCTTGATCAGCACGGTGCGCTCGCCCTCGAAGACGATCGTCCCGTCATGCTTGGTTCCCCAATGCTTGAAGCGCACGATGCCGGCGTCGGCGCGATCGGCGTCGCGCTTCTCGAGCACTTCGCTGTAGGCGTAGAGCGTGTCGCCATGGAAAACCGGCGAGGTGAATTTGATTCCCGTGAGACCCACCTCAGCCAAAGCATTTTCGCCCGTGTCCTGCGTCGCCAGCCCGATGCATACCGAGCCGGTCACGAGCCCGAAGACGAGACGCTGGCCGAATTGCGTCGAGCGCATGCGATGCTCGTTGTAGTGACCGTCGGCGGTGTTCAGCACGAGCTTCGTGAGCATCTGATTTTCGATCTCGCCGATCGTGGTGCCACGAGCGTGACGCATTTTGGCGCCGACTTCGAAATCCTCGAAGTAGTTGCCGGCGCCGGTCAGCTTCGAAATCGACGTACTCACTTTCTCACCTTCGGCAGCAGACGATCGGAAATGATCCGCATCTGGATTTCGGAAGTGCCTTCGAAAATTTTGGTCAGACGTGCGTCGCGCCAGTAGCGTTCGAGCGGGAAGTCCTTGGTGTATCCGTAGCCGCCGTGAATCTGTAGAGCCTGGCTGGTGACGCGCTCTGCCATTTCGGACGCGAACAGCTTCGCCATCGACGCTTCCTTGTCGCATCGCCGCTTGCTGTCAACTTCTGTAGCAACGAAGTAAGTCAGCTGGCGCGCCGCTTCGATCTCGGTCGCCATCTCCGCCAACTTGAAGCGAATAGCCTGGAATTCTCCGATCGGCTGTCCGAACGCGACGCGCCTTTGCGCATAGACCAGCGAGTCTTCGAGGCCGCCGCGCGCGAGCCCGATAGCGCGCGCCGCGGTATGCACGCGCGCCACCTCGAGTCCGCTGACCGCGCCGTAGAATCCCTTGCCCTCGCCCCGGTCCTCGCGCTCGCGACCGAGCAGTGCGTCCGCCGGCAGCTTGAAATTGTCGAAGTGCAGTTCCCAGGTCTTCCAGCCGAAGTAACCGATCTTGCGAATCGGCGAGCCGGTCAGTCCCGGCGGAAACTTGCCGCGCTCCTTGAGGACCAGGAACTGGCTGATGCCCTCGTGGCGGCGACGCGGATCGGACGGCTGCTTGGTGCGCGCCAGCACCGAGATGAAATCCGCACCGTCGGCGAACGTGCACCAGGTCTTGGTGCCGTTGAGCATCCAGCCATCGCCGTCGCGCGTCGCCTTGCACGAGACGTTGGCGAGATCGGAGCCCGCATCCGGCTCCGACAGCGCGGCCGCGCCAAGAAATTCTCCTCGCGCCATCCGCGGCAGGTATTCGCGACGCTGCGCCGCGGTGAAGCCGCCGCCGAGTCCGTTGCCGCGCGCGATTATGCTCGCGACGCTCATCCACGCACGCGCGAGTTCTTCGGTGATCAACACGTACTCGAACGCGCCTAGGCCGAGTCCGCCATACTCCTCCGGGATAACGACGCCGAAGTAACCCATCTCTGCCATCTTGTCCCGCAGCGACATCGGTATATCGCCCTGCTCGGGATCGAGCTTGTTCGCAATCGGCAGAACTTCGTTCATCGCGAAGTCGCGCGCCGCCTGCTGGATCATCTGCCGCTCGTCGGTCATGTAACTCACAGGGGTGCTCCTCTGCGTTTGGCGACCAGATTGGTGCGTTCGTAGCTGATGACGAGTTCGTCGCGTTGATTGCGGGCTTCGGTGCGCCACGTGACGATGCCGAAGTTGCCGCGGCTGGCGGATTCGCGCGTGGAGACCACGGTACTGCGCGCAGTCAGCGTATCGCCGGGATACACGGGACGGTGAAATTCCAGATTGTTGATGCCGAGAAACGGACCACCAGCTTCGCTCAAGTCCTCGACCGAGATGCCCACGACGGTGCACGCGACCAGCATCGGATTCACGACCACGTCGGGATGACCGTGCGCGCGCGCATACTCGGCGTTGAAGTACAGCGGGCAATGCGCAAGCGTTGCGGTTGTGAACAGCGAATTGTCGCCGGCATTTATCGTGCGGCCCCAATGATGCTCGAAGACCTGGCCCTGGTGGAATTCTTCGAACGAATGGCCTTTCGGCACGAGCTTGAACTGAGTGAAATCGGGATCTGCCATAAATCAAGCTCCTAGCAGAACTCAGCGCTTTCAGAAAATGGCCGAATCGTGCAAGATGGCGCTGAATCACATACCCATCGGAGATTGGCATGAAGACAGAGACAATCGAATATAAGGACGGAGATGTAACCCTGCGCGGCTATCTGGCTTTCGACGACAAGAAATCCGGCAAACGGCCCGGGGTTCTCGTGATGCCGGAGGCGTTCGGCCTGGGCGAGCATGCAAAGAAGCGCGCCGAGCGGCTTGCCGAGCTTGGCTACGTTGCATTCGCCGGCGATCCTTACGGCAACGGAGTAGAGGTAGCCAGCCTGCCCGAGGCGATGAAGCTGGCGACGCCGCTGTTTGGCGATCCGGGGAAACTTCGCAAACGCGGGCGCGCCTCACTCGACTATCTCGCGTCCGTTTCTCAGACCGATGCTAGCCGACTGGCCTCGATCGGCTTCTGCATGGGCGGCACTTTCTCACTCGAACTCGCGCGCGACAGCGCTCCGCTGAAGGGAATAGTCAGCTTCCACGGTGGCCTCCAGACGCAGCGGCCGGCAGAAGCTGGCAAGGTCAAAGCGAAAATCCTCGTATGCACCGGCGCCGACGACACGCTCATTCCTGTCGAGCAGGTCAACGCCTTCGAAGCCGAGATGAAAAATGCCGGCGCAGACTGGCAGGTCATCGTCTATGGCGGCGCGAAGCACAGCTTCACGAATCCAAATTCGGACAGCATCGGAATGCCCGGAATCGGTTACAACAAGGTCGTGGACGCGCGATCGTGGAAGGCTATGACCGCTTTCTTCGAGGAGATATTCGCGGCCTAGCGGCGCGATCTCCTCGGGCGAAACCTGGTAGTTCTCTTTGGTCGAGCCTTGTCGACAGTGTCAGTCTCAGAGCGATTCGATGCGGTCACCAGTGAGTACATCATGATCAGGAGCAGAAAAGCGGCGGTCGCCAAGGACGCATAGAACGACCATCGACGGACGGGAGTGGACGCAGTTCGACCAGCACATTATGTGTCCCGGCTGGAAGATTGAAGTGATCTGTCCGCTGAGTGTAGCGGGTGAAGTCGCGACTTCACGATCGTCAACCAGCATCATGCTTGGTCTGCGATGCCGCCGATCCGACAGCGATGTCCAGATTTATCTTGCTGAAGTCCAGGTCCCGCGGCGCGACCGTAAGCTTGCTCACCGCTTCGGCGCGTCTGGCGTTGCCTGCCGCCAGCTGCGCATCCGCGCCCGCCGCAAATAAAAACGCGAAAACTGACAATTAATGACGTAACCGCCGCCCCCTCGGCGCCCCGCAATCATCACGAGTCGGTCCCCTCCGATGCCACGAAAGCAGGCCGCCAATGCATCAACGTCCCGCGCCCGCTAGCCAATAGTCACGATTTTAGCAGGTTCATCGCAGACGAAAGTACATCATTATGGAACTATTCACGCATTCGCACCTGACGCGCGCTATCGAGGAACAGCGAAGGACGAAAAAGTGTTTTCGATCTCCTGACCTTTTCCGCTATGCAATAATCAAGCGTCGGAAATCTCGCGAGAGGATCTTATCATGAAAAAACGAAAACTCGGTACGCAGGGACTCGAAGTGTCGGAGCTGGGTCTCGGATGCATGGGGATGTCGCAGTTTTACGGGCCGCGTGACGACAACGAATCCGTCGCAACGCTCGAGCGGGCAGTCGAGCTCGGCATCGATTTCTTCGACACCGCCGACGTTTACGGCGTCGGTCACAATGAAGAGCTGGTGGGGAAAGCGCTAAAGAAATATCGCGACCACGTGATCATCGCAACCAAGTTCGCCAACCAGGTCCTGCCCGACGGCAAGCGCGCCATCAACGGCCGTCCCGAGTATGTGCGCTCGGCCTGCGATGCTTCGCTCAAGCGCCTCGGCGTCGATCATATCGACCTCTACTACCAGCATCGCGTCGACAAGAACGTGCCGATCGAAGAGACGGTCGGCGCGATGGCCGAGCTCGTGCGCAAGGGAAAGGTCCGCTACCTTGGACTGTCGGAAGCCGGCGCCAAAACGATTCGCCGCGCTCATGCGACACATCCGATCTCCGCTCTGCAGTCGGAATATTCGCTCTGGACTCGCGACTACGAAGACGAAGTGATTCCGACGCTGCGCGAACTCGGTATCGGATTCGTCCCGTTCAGCCCGCTCGGCCGGGGATTCCTAAGCGGGAACATTCGCGAGCTCTCGGACGACGACATGCGACGCAAAATCTCGCCGCGTTTCGACGCCGAGAATATGCAGATGAATCTGAAGGTTGTCGATCGCATCAAGGAGATCGCCGCCGAGAAGGGAATCACGCCGAGTCAGCTCGCGCTGGCGTGGGTGCTCGCGCAGGGCGACGACATGGTCCCGATTCCCGGTACCAAGCGTCGCACTTATCTGGAAGAGAATGTTGCCGCGGCGAAGATTCAGCTATCGAAGAGTGACCTCGCACGCATCGAGGAAGTGGCGCCCAAAGGGTTTGCCGCCGGTAGACGCTATCACGATATGAGCACCGTCAACGTCTAGGCATCGTGTTCGAAGGAGTCGCATTGGCGCCGACCCTACGCAAAGATACTCGCGACTGTTGTCACCACCCACATGACAGCCATCGCCACGAAGAATGCGCACACGAGCTGGCCGATAAGGCGGTCCAGCGCGATCTCGAATCCGGGGGTTTCGGAATCCTTCTCATGATCGATGAAATTGATCTCGCTCGGCCGTTCCCGTGTAATTGTCGAAGCCATAAGTCACCTGCCTCTTTGCTGTCAGTCCTCGCAAATTAGGCGTGACAAGCGAGTGAACCCTCCGTTCGCTCGCACTGCACAAAGCGATTTTCCGGGCGAATTAACGCGCCGCCGGTATCTTCGACGTCAGCGGCAGCCGATAGACCTCGGCTGCAGTGCCCCGAAATAGCTGCGTTTTTTCGTCTTTGGTGAAACCTGCCGCGATCTTTTTGAATGCGTTCCACAGCACGACGTACGGGCACGAAACTCGGTCCACCGGGAAGTTACTCTCGAACATGCACCGCGCCGGCTCAAACTTGTCGATCGTGTGCAGATAGTAATCGCGCGTCGCAGCTACCAGCTCGTCCGAGGTCGGTGGCGACGGCCTCCGATGCCACCCGAAGCCGTTCACTGGCATGTTGATTCCACCGAGCTTGACCACGACGTTCGGGCATTTCGCGAGCTCCGTTATGTTCTTCTTCCACTCGCCGAAGATCTCCGCGCGCCGTCCTTCGTAAGGACCAATGCCCAGCGGCCCGCCGAAATGATTGAGAATGATCGCCGTTTCCGGGAACGCTTTCGCGAGCGCAGTCACCATCGGCAATTGCGGATGGTACTGCCAGGCCTCGAAGCTCAGCCTCAGCTTGCTCAAGCACGCGAAGCCTTCGCGAAAACGCGCCGACTCGTACAAATCGGCAGGCGGATTGGTATGAGAATTCCTGATCTCCGGACTCGCATCGAAACCGCCCGCATGCCGGATGCCGCGAAACCGCGCGGGTGCCGCCGCGATATGCGCCTCGAGCACTGGCACCACCGCTTCGCCGAGTGTCAAATCCGCGAAGCTCACGATGCCCGCCGCGACTCGGGTCTCGCCGTATTGCCCGCTCGCGCTTTGCGCCGCGATACCGTTGACGAACTCGGTCTCGCCGACCGGCCGCATCGCCTCCGGCCCGTCCGCGCGATACATCGACATGCATTCGACGAACACCGTCGCCAGCACTCGATGCCCGGAACCGGTGTCGCCCAAAATCTCGTCGAGCATGTAGCGGCTGCCCGGATAGTCCCACAGGTGATGGTGCGGATCGATTATCGGCAGTTCCGGCTCGATTGCGGCCTCGCTGATTTGGGCCAGCCACTTCTCGCGATCACTTTCATTGGTCGCCATATTATTCGCCTTTGAACTTCGCGGGACGTTTCTCCAGGAACGCGCGCACGCCTTCACCGAAATCTGCCGAATTCCCGGCCTTGCGCTGCATCTGACGCTCCAGGTTCAGCTGCTCCTCATATGTATTGTCGGCGCTCTCCCAATACAGCCGCCGAATCAGACTGAGCGCCACGGTAGGCCCATTCGCGAGATCGCGCGCCAGCTCTTTCGCCTTTCCCATCAGGTCAGCATCGTCGAACACGCGGTTGATCAGTCCCCATTCGAGCGCCTTGTCGGCCGGCAACTTCTCGCCCAGCAGCGAGAGTTCCATACCGCGCGCCTTGCCGACGAGCCGCGGCAGAATCCAGGTCGAGCCGCCGTCGGGGATCAGACCGATCCGCCGGAAGGCTTGCAGGAAGTACGCCGAGCGTGCGCACAGCACGAGATCTCCCATCAGCGCGAAGCTCATCCCGACGCCTGCCGCGGCGCCATTGACGGCGGTGACGAACGGCATCGGAAGTTCGCGAAGGCGTCGCAAGAACGGATGGTATTGCGTCTCCAGCGCGAGGCCGGCATCGCGCGACGCGCCCGCATTGCCAGAGCGCGGCTGCAAGTTGGCGCCCGCGCAGAATCCGCGGCCCGCACCGGTCATGAGTACGCATCGCACGCCGTTTTTCGGATCGTCGACCTGGTCGAGCGCGGCCATCAGCCCGCCGAGCATCTCGGGGGATACGGCGTTCATGACTTCCGGATGGTTGAGGGTTACGATTCCGACCGGACCTTCGATGTCTAGTTTTGCGCGTTCGAATTCCATTTGCTGTTCTCCTGGCTCATCATACGGAACACTAGTCGAGTAGCGATGAATTTCGCCAGCCGATTCCGGGTCGTCAAGTCGGCGATCTTCATCTCAATCGTGTGCAGTTGCTTTCTCGACGGTGCGACGATCGTGTCTGCCGCCGATACTGCGCCTCCTGATCCCGCGAAATGTCATCTCACCGCGATGGTCACCGCCGACAACGATATACGCCTCGACGGTGATCGGCGATCACCGGGAAAGCCCGCGGTCGTTCCTCCTGCCGTCGCCGATCGAATCCACGCGGCTGCGGCGAAACTCTTCGCGGACCTGCCGCCGGACGGATTGGAAGGCCTCACATGCAAAGATTTGTTTCCGCATACCTATAGTATCTCGGCGCCGCAGCACCGTGAGCTTTACGTCGTCGAAGTCGCATCCGTTACGGGCATCGACTATTTCTACCTGGTGCTCTACGACCCTGCGACCGGGGCCGTCACGCAGAATCCGCAGCGCATCTGGGCCAAATGGACGCAGGGCTTCAGCGCGAAGGATCCTCTGCTGAAAACTCCATATGTCTCGTTCGCCGATCTCCTCAACAACCATCATGACCAGATCGTCTTCGAGGAGCGGGTGCATAACGGCAGCATGTACAACGCCGTAGTCTATCGCTACTTCGAACTCGGCCAGGACCTCGCGCTCACTCTTGTTCTTGCTCGCGAGACGCGCCTGCTTGCGCTCGAAGGCGACGGGCTCTTCGTGCGCGACCTTACTCAGCTCTCCGATACACGTCTTCGACTCGACACGTCTGCCACTTCTCTCAAAGATTTGGCGAGTCGCAAAGAGCAGGGATACGTGATCCTCGAGAGCTCTGGCTCGAATGCTCCGCTTCATGTTGCGGAGAGCCATCTCGATAATCCACATGGCTTCGACTGTTTGGTCACATGCGACCCCAATTCGAAAGGCGACGATGTTTTCCTCAGCGGAGGCAATACCTTCCGCTACTGATCCAGGCTTTCCGCTACCGTAACTGACGCTCGGTATGATAGCTCGACAATTGTCGCGCTGTGCGCTCGACCCGGAGAATTGAAATGGACCCAGTTAAGAAACTCGATCGCTCGGTGAAGGGCCGCGCTGTACTTGTTACCGGCGCCGCCAGCGGGATGGGCCGTGCGACCGCTCACCTGTTCGCGCAGGAAGGCGCACTGGTGGCCGTCACCGATATCAACGAGGCGGGAGTAGCGGGCGTGGTCGATGAGATCGCCGCGGCCGGCGGAACCGCGCACGGATGGCGTCTCGACGTCTCCGACGATGCCGAGATCAAACGCGTCGTCGCGGAAGTCGCGACACGCTTCGGCCGCCTCGACATCCTGATCAACAACGCCGGCTTCGGCGGCATCTCATCGCTCGACAACAACGACTACGACCGCATCTGGGATCGCACAATCGCGGGCCTTCTCACTGCGCAACAGCGGATGGTGCGGGCGGCGCTTGTGCATCTGAGCAAATCCGACGCCGCGCGAATCGTCAACATCGCGTCGACCGAGGGCCTCGGCGCGACTCCCGGCGACAGCCCATACGCGGTCGCCAAGACGGGAGTCATCGGACTCACGCGCGCGCTTGCGGTCGATCTCGGCCCTGAAGGAATCACAGTCAATTGCATCTGCCCCGGACCGATTCGCACCGCGCTGACCGACGCGATTCCCGAAGAGCACAAGACGATTTTCGCCAAGCGCCGCACCGCGCTCAAGCGATACGGCTATCCGGAAGAAGTCGCGCACATTACGTTCAGCCTTTGCATTCCCGCCGCTTCGTATATCACCGGAGCGATCATTCCGGTTGACGGAGGCCTGATGGTCCGCAACGCATAAGTGTCACCACATCACCGCGGAGGTGTTCCCATGGCCGACGACTCAGCAAAGAAAGGAATGGAATTGCGCGCCAAGTTATTTGGCGAGAAAGCCGCCAAGGAGGGCGACGCATTCCTCAGATACTTCGATGAAGGGTTCGCCACCTTTCTCAACGAACAACTGTTCGGCACGATCTGGACGCGACCCGGCCTGCCGATCAAGTTGCGCTCGATGCTCACGATGACGGCGCTGATGGCTCTCGGGCGCGGTCCCGAACTGCGGCTTCACATGCGCGGCGCATTGAACCTCGGCATCCCGCCCGAAGAAATCAAGGAACTGATAGTCCACGTCTCGCAATACAGCGGCGTGCCGACTGCGATCGAAGCGATTCGCGCATTCAATGAAGTGGCGCCAAAAACTTTGGATAAACCTTAGGTTGTAGCCGCAGTCCGGCTTCCAGAGCCACTAAGCAGCGCCTCGAGACGCGGTAGTGCGTCCTCGAGGCCGGCGTGCTTTTCGATCGTGTCGAGGAAAGGATCGCGCTTCATCCGCACCATCCGCGGCGGCACCGTTTTAATATTGTAAACGGACGGATCGAGCGACGGCTTCAGCTCCTTCCACGTCATCGGCGCAGAGACCGGCGCACCCGGCATCGGCCGCACCGAAAACGGCGCGGCGATAGTCTTGCCGTGGCCTAGCTGCAGGTAGTCGATATACACCCGTCCATTGCGCGTGCGGGGATTGCGATTGATCGTGGCGATCGTGCGCATCCGATTGACTACTACTTGCGCTACTAACTCGGAGAACATCTTCGCTTGTTCGTAAGTATATTTCGGCGCCAATCCCACTACTACGTGAAGACCCATTTGCCCCGAAGTTTTGAGACACGGCTCGAGTCCGACCTCGCGCAGAATGGCGGCTACCTCGCGCGCGACCTCGACTGCATGCCTGGTCGTGCTGCCCTTGGGATCGATGTCGAACAATAGCCAGTCGGGACGCTCGAGGTGCTGGATGCGCGACGACCACATATGAATCGTAACGGCTGCGAGGTTCGCCACGTAGGCGAGCGCTTCTTCGCTGTCGAGGATGAAATAAGAAATCTCGCGCTGCGAGTCCTCGGAATAAATCTTCTCGGTGCGAATCCACGACGGCACGAATGCGGGCGCGTCCTTCTGATAAAACATTTTGCCTTCGATACCGTCGGGGTACCGGGTGAGCATCACCGGCCGATCTTTCAGATACGGCAGCATCCACTTCGAAATCGCGCGATAGTATGCGACCAGGTCGCCCTTGGTGTAACCTTCTTTCGGCCAGAAAACTTTTTCGGGATTGGTCACGGAGGCCTTGGGTTCTGCGGCGGGCGCCGCTACCGCCTTGCGGCGTGGTTTAGATTCTTTCACGTCCGCGCCTCCGTCTTGATCGAGGTCGGCAGCCTCGTCCTCCACGGCGTCCGCATCTAACGCCAATTCTGAGCCGGGTCCGTCGTATATGCAGTCGCGAGGATCGACGTCCGGGACGAGGCCCAGGAAGCTCGGCTGGCGGATGCCGCCGCTGTCCGTCCATTCGGTGAAGCGAACCTTGCAGACCAGCTCTGGCCGCACGAAATGCGCGTTCTTTTCGGGAGTAGGCTCTCCGGCGGCGGGTTTGCGAAACGGCGAAGGGTACTGCGCGCGCTCCGCGAGCATCGCGAAAATTTTGCGCAGCGTTTCTTGATTGAAGCCGGTGCCGACCTTGTCAGTATATCGCAGGCTGCCGTCCGACTCGTATTGGCCGAGCAGGAGCGCCCCGAAATGCGTTCGCGTGCCGTCGGGATCGCTGTAACCGCCGATCACGAATTGTTCGGTCAGTGGACGTTTGATCTTCAGCCAATCGCCGGTACGCGTCCCGCGATAAGGTGAGTCGCGCAATTTGGCGACCACTCCTTCCAGCTCATGCTCTGAAACCGCGGCGTAGAAATCCTTCCCGCGCGCAATCACATGATCGCAGTAGCGGACCGGCCCCTCGCTATGGATCAACTCGCCGAGCAGACGCTTGCGCTCTTCGAGCGGCAGCGCCCGCGTGTCGAAACGATCGAAGCCCAGCAGATCGAAAACGTGGTAGCTGACAGGCACAGCGACGCTCAGACGCGCGATTTGGCGCGCGTCGTTGACGTGCATTCTTCTTTGCAGCAGCTGGAAGCTGGGACGCCCGCGCTCGTCCTGCGCGACGACTTCGCCGTCGAGCACGAATCGATCGAGCGCAATCGAGTTCAGCGCCAGCACCACCTCGGGATATCGATTAGTGATTTCGGTCCCGCTGCGCGCGTACAGACGAGTATTCTCGCCTTCGCGAATAGCCAGTACGCGCACTCCGTCGTACTTGATTTCGAATAGCCACTTATCACTGTCGAAAGAGTCTTGAGTCGTCTTGGCCAGAGTCAGCGGGAAATCCAAATGCTTCAGCTTCATGCCCAGTTCGGGAAGATTCTTGCGCGCGAGACTGTCTGCGATTTTTCGCTCGGTCGCCGGCGCGTCGGGCAATTCCTCGATCGTCAACCCCGACAGGACAGAGCGCGGATGCGCCTCGAAAACGTTTTCTGTCGTCGCGTATTGATCGCGCTTCTTGATCAGCAGCCAATTCTTCTGGTCCTTGGGATCGCCGGTGCGCCGGCCTCCGGTGCGCACGAGCGTGAATGCGCCGTTGAGCTTGAATCCGTGCAGATTGAGATCGATTTTTCCGTTGCGGACCGCGTCGGCCGCGTCCTTTCCAACCGGATCGAGGACTTCGTATACGCCGCGATCCCAGACAATCACTGAGCCCGCACCGTAGTTGCCCGGAGGAATGACGCCCTCGAAATCGCCATACTCGAGCGGATGGTCCTCGACGGCGACCGCGAGATGCTTGTCGGCGGGATTCAGCGACGGCCCTTTCGGAACCGCCCAGGAACGCAGCACGCCTTCCATCTCGAGTCGAAAATCGTAATGGAGGCGACGGGCCGCATGCTTCTGAACTACGAACGTGCCGCCGCTGGTGGAACTCGGGCTTGGAACCTCGCGTCCGAATGGTTCCGGAGTCTGATCCGCGCTTCTTTTACGTCGGTATTTGCTCAGTGACATGGTTCGTGGCCAGGGAAGAAGGTCAATTCATACGATATGTAGTGGTTACGAGACGGCTCTACTACCAAGGGTAGCTTCGTTCCGTAAGTATCCCCTAGACGAAGGTACCGAGGTGGTGTAATGTGCATAGAAGGGTTTGATTATGTTGGAAAGGTTGCGGGAATTCCAATTATTTCTTGCGAGGATGAGATGCGCGTTCCTGATACGGCTTTGAAGGCGGTCGTTTATATAGGCGTTGGCGATACGCCCGACAACTTTCATGCAATAGGGACCGGATTCTTGGTTGAGCGAGTACGCCTGATTCTCGGTAAGTTTTATTATCTTGTAACGGCTGACCATGTTGCTCAGCGGTTCAAAGGCAAAAAACCATTCGCCATTAGATTCAATGACAAAGAGTCAAAGTCTCATGTTCAGTCAAGTCAAAGTCAGTCACACTATTCTTGGTGGCATCATCCAACCGACAAGAGCGTCGATGCAGCGATTTTCCCTTGGGGAATGCGCGGCGATTTTGCAACCTTTCCTCTCACTCGATTCGTGACAGACATCAACATTAAGCTTACGGGGATTGGAATCGGGGATGAGATATTCATTGTTGGATTGTTTAGGAAATGGTCAGGCAAGAATCGTGTAACGCCAATAGTCCGCCATGGACATATTGCCATGATGGCGGATGAGCCTCTCCCGACAACAAATTACGGTTCCGCTTCTATGCATTTAATTGAAGCTTTTTCTTTCGCTGGCATGAGTGGCTCGCCGGTTGTAGTTCGGCAAACAAGTGCAGTACAGCTTTCATCTGCAAATGACTTCCAAGCAAAAGTGGGAATGGTACTAGGAGACATGTACTTGTTAGGTTTGGTCCATGGAATCTATCTTACTGATGTAGCGATGGAAGTGCGCAACTCGGAGCGTGGACAGGTGTGGCATTCAGGTATATCGATGGTTGTGCCTTCGACCAAAATAGCGGAGATTCTTAACCAACCGAAATTGCGCGAATACGAACAAAACATTGTGGACACCATGAAAAACGATAAACCGCTTGAGACGTCAATCTCTGAGTTAGAACAATCACAACCCACTCGTCGTAAATCTCGCGACATCGATATCTCGCCGATCACTCGGAAGAAGTTTTTCAGCAACTTGGAAAAGGTTACGCGGCGGAAGAAACCTTCTTCTTAATTTTATTCACGAACGCGTCGAACATGTTGCGCTTGCCTAAGCTCTTTCGGCGATTAAATCGGAATGCGTACTCGTTCAAGTACGACTGCAAATGTTTTCGTGCTGACGTTGTGATAAACGCCGCGAATTCCGTTCTTCGTTAAGCTCCAAAATCCCTCGATCGTGTTCGTGTGCGCGTCGCCATCAACGTAGATACCAGCGGTATGATAAACACGCTGATGCTCGTAGCCGAGGCGCGGCAGATTCCGATACATGCGCGCTTCGTCCGTGAACACGACGCTACGCGGCATGATGCGCTCGCGCAGGTGCGGCAGGACTGTGCGCGCCGTCGTATCAGGCAGCACGCGCGCGATAACGCGGCCCTCGCGCTCTACGGCACCCCATACCGCAGTCTTACCTACTGGCCCCTTGTTACTGGACTGCCGCTTACTCCAATGCTTGTTGCCTTCCTTTCCGCCGAAATAACTTTCGTCGGTTTCGACTTTGCCTGAAAGTTTCGGTCCGTCATCTTCGTTCAGCATTGAGCGAATCCGATTGAACATTCGCCACGCGCACTTGTAGGTGACACCAAGCTCGCGCTCTAGCTGCTTTGCGCTGATGCCGCATCGAGTCGATGCCATCAAGAAGATTGCATGAAACCACAATTTCAGTGACGTGGCCGAATCCTGGAAGATTGTGCCTCGCATCGGATGTTCGTGATGTCCGCAAAACTGGCATGAGTATGAAGGCCGGTTAGCCACGCGATGATGCTTGGTAATCTTCTGGCACTTGGGACAGAAGATACCGTCTGGATAGAGTCGGTTCTTGAGCCATTCGAGGCACGCCGCATCGTCTGGAAATTCGCGGTCGAACTCCATCATCGAGAACGTGCCATCGGATGAGCCGGAGCGAAGCGGATTGTTGCGATTACTTTTGCTCATACATAGATATGTACCAGAAGCACGTACCTACGTCAAGGGGATACTTACCCTTCGTTCCGTCAGAAATTGTTTTTGCAAGCAACCTAACCCTAACCCCTTCCCTCGAGGGAAGGGGAACCGGACGGAGGGTAGTTTCGTAGTGGGAGGAATGGGAACCGGATGAGGAGGGGAGGGGGGTGCGACGCATCCTGACGGCTATCCATACCGTAGGAGTAGCACACTAAAACAGCTGGGGTCAGGCCAAGTAGTTCATCCCGACCCGGCTTCAGGAATCAGCGGACGCGACGGGTACGCGGCGCTCTGCGCGATCCTTCCGCGACCTTGCGCTCGACGTGCTCCGCGGTGGCGGGAGCTTCTTCGCGATCCTCGTTGACCGCGACGCCGCGTTTCTTGAGCGATTCCTTCAGCGCGCTCATCAGATCGATCACCTTGCCCTGACGCGCTTCGGGCGGCGCCTCGGTCAACTCGTGGCCCGCCATCTTCTGCTCGGCCGCCTCGATCACCCGTTCGCGGTAATTGTCCTTGAACTCGGACGGATTAAATTTCTTCTGCGTCAGATCGTCGAGTAGGCGCTGCGCGAGCGCCAGTTCCGATTCCTTTACCGGAGCCTCGGTACCGTGATCGATTTCCCCGAACGATCGAATCTCGTCGTTGTAGTACATCGTATGCATTATCAGGCCGCCCTCGTAGGGACGGATCAACACCACCCGCTCCTTGCCGCGCATGGTGTATTTCGCAACACCGACGCGATCCGCCTTGGTCATCGCTTCTTCGAGCAGATGGTACGCCTTGGCCGAGGTCGGCTCGCATCCGAGCAGATAGGAGTTCTCGAAATAGACAGGGTCGACTTCGCTCGCGGGAATGAACTCGGTTATTTCGACGGCGCGATCGGCCTGCGCTTCGAGTTTTTTGAGCTCCTCTTCGGTGAAGGTGACGTATCGATCTTTCTCGATTTCGTAGCCGCGCACGAGCTCGCTGCGATCGATAATCTTCTCCTCCTTGGGACAATAAATCTTCTGCTGGATCCGGCTCATGTCTTTGGCGTGCAGCAGATGGAAGCTGACTGACTTGGAACTCGTCGCTGGGAACAATCGGACGGGGATGGAGACGAGTCCGAAGGTGAGACTGGCGGTTGATATGGAACGAGCCGGCATGATTTGAAACCTCCCGCGCGGGTCTTAGGGCAAATCTACAGCAAATCGTGTTCCGAGGCGCTTACCGTCAACTTTCCCCGGACTAGCCTTCTTATATTTCGCAGCGAGCGAAATCCAGTAGGGTCAATCGCTGTGTTGACTCCAGAGTATCGTGAAAGATTTGCCGAGTCACGCGGAAAGGTCAAAATGTGCAGATAAATCGGGGGGTTTCAGGTCAACGACTCAAATTTCCAGCAGTCTCCTTAGTTCCTGAAGCTGGTGAGCCGCGTACTTCATTTGGTCGCGAATGGCTTCAGAATTGGCGGAAAGCCGATTCGAGGTGGCTTTGTCGGCGGTTCTCAGCGCTAGAGAAATCAGTTCAAGATCGTCATGTATTTTTCCGGCGTAGATCTCCGCCCATCTCAAATTGATCGTCGTCAGGCTCGTGAGTTTGGTATTCGCAATCGCCATAGCCGGGCCGCCCGAGGCCGCTATTCTAAGCGTGCGACGGTTGTAATGATGCGGCTTTGGCGACGAAACCGGCGTTCATCCAAGAAAGATCGCCGTTTAAGGTCACAAGCAGCACATTGTCGGCACGAGGGTCAGCTCAGCGCGCGGGTGAATTCCTCGAGCAGATCGCGCCAATGCTCGGTGCCGACAGAGATGCGGACCAGGGACTCGTTGATTCCGGCAGCGGAAAATTCCTCCGGCGAGAGCTCGCTGTGGGTGGTCGTCATCGGATGGCAGACGAGAGTCTCGACACCGCCCAGGCTGACGGCGTTCTTGGCGATTTTGAGGCGGCGCAGGAATTCGAAGGCGCCGGTCTTTCCGCCGTCAACCTCCAGCGACATGAGCGAACCCGGGTAGTCGGTCTGGGCGTCGCGAATCTTTATCTGGGCGTCGTCGGTGAACAGGGAAGGGTAGATGACGCGCTGGACGCGAGGATGCTTGGCCAACTGCTCGGCGATCCGCTGGGCGTTCTTGCTCTGACGATTCATCCGCAGCGCGACGGTTGAGAGGCGCGAGTCGAGCATCCAGCATTCGTCGGCCTGCAGGATGTTGCCCAGCAGCGCGCGGATTCCGGTCAGGGTCTGGATCAATTCAGGGTCCGTCGCCAGCACCGCGCCGGCGAGCAGGTCGCTGAATCCGCCGAGGAACTTTGTCGCCGAGTAAATCGCGAGGTCGGCGCCGTGAATCAGCGGATGCTGAAACGTCGGGCCGAGCAGGGTGTTGTCGATGGCGAGCAGTGCTCGCTTATGCTTTCGGCGAATCGCGGCGGACGCTTGCGCGATATCAGTCATCACGAGAGTGGGATTGGCCGGAGTTTCTATCAGAACGAGGCTTAGATTGTTCGCATTGTCGATCGCCTCGGTCAGTGCCCTGGTGTTGCCGGCGGGTACCGGGCGCGCGTCGAAGCCGAGGGGTTCGATCACCTGGTGAATCAAATGCTGGCTACCGCCGTACAGAGGCTGCGTATAGATGAGCGAGCCGCCTCGTTCCAGAAACGCGAGCATCACGGTGAAGATCGCAGCCATGCCGGAGTTGAAGATTGCGGCGGAGTTGGCGCCGCGCTCGAGCGGCACGAGTTGTTCCTCGAGGATTTCGGCGTTGGGATGGTTCAGCCGCGCATAAATCAGGTCGGGGCGATCGTCGCCCAGCGGATGGATTTTCCCGAGAACAATCCCGAAGGCACGCTCGGCCGCCTCAGGACTCGGAAAGACGAAGGTCGAACTGCGATAGACCGGTGGCCTGGCCGAGCCGACCGACAACTTGGGGTCGAAGCCCCTGGTCAGCACGGCGGTCTCCGGCCTCACGCGGTAAGAAATCTTCGCCATCAGTGATTCTCGCTGCGAGCGCTTCTAACGGAAGCGTCAAAGTACCCGATTCCCATGTGCATTCTGTAGCCGACGAGGTCGCGGACCTCTTTGGTTAGCGTTCGCGCGACATCGTATGGCACGTCGACGTACTGGTTTTCTTCCTGACGCATCCAGCCGAGCGAGTACGAGAGGAAAATGCCGTAGCGCCAATCGTCGGTACGATTCGCGCCCGCGCCGTGGAGCGTGCCGCCCATCCAGAGCAGGACGGACCCGGCCGACATCGCGGCGGCGACGACCTCTTCGCGATGGGCAGTGCGACCAGCGGGCCACAGATGGCTGCCGGGGACAATAAGAGTTCCGCCGTTGGCTTCGGTGAAATCTGTAATCGCCCACATGCTGGCGAGGATCATGTGCGGGCGGGGCAGCACCTTGAAGAATTGATACGGTTCCTCCTCGCGATGGAGCACCTGCTCCCGCGCGCCCGGCCCGATCTTGAGTGCGGCGGTCGCGTGTACCTGGTAATGCACGCAGTTGGGTTTCAGGATCGCGTCGCAGGCGGACAGCATCAGCGGATGCGCGACGAAGGTGCGGAAGGTTTCCGAGCGCGCGACCAGCGCGGTGATGCGCTTGGTTTTGCCCGGGTAGAAATCCGAAGACCCGCCGTCGGCCTCATAGGCTTTGTTGATGCTGGCGTCGGGGTCGACGATCTCAAGATGAGGCGCGAGTTCGCGCATGACGGCGTCGCGCGTGGCGCGATCGATCATGTCGGCGACGACGACAGCGCCGTCGCGCTCGAGGCATGCGACGACCTTCGACGGAGAATCGTTGGCGGAGACTGCAGGGATCGACGGCATCGGCAAATCCTCCGGTCTTAGCGCGCGTGGGAGCAGGGCGTGCGCCCACGTCCTACACTATTTCTTTATCAACTAGTTGCGGCCGACGACACCCGCTGCGACCGCGGGCGTTGGAGTGCCCTCGCGAAGTGCTTCAACGACCTCGCCGAGATGGGCGCGGACGACGTCGGCTGGAATTTCTCCCGCCGCGAGCCGGCGCGCCGGTCCAAGGCGCATCAGGTGGAAGACGAAGATCGCGAAGGCGAGCCCGCCGGCGACCACGATCAGGGAAATCATCGCGCCCGGATCGGTACGGAGCGAGCTGACGCGATGAAGCACGTAGGCGATCGATAGGAGTGAGACTCCAATCGACACCCCGGCGACGGTGAGCACGTCGCGTACGGGAGTCGAAGCGCCGCGGTCGAGATAGCGCTTCAATTCGCCGCTGGAGAAGTAGTCGAGGAACCAGCCGACGTCCTCGTCGTGGCCGGGCGTCGGCGGCGGCACCACCATGCGAGTCATCGGATCAAGGGCAGCTTCGCCGCGTTGGTGAAGCTGGATGCCATCGAGGATTTGGTTGTGAATCTCTTCAGTAATCGGGAACCTGCGTGCGATCAGAAACGAAAGCGCGGAACAAATGGCGGGACCGAGCGCGAAAATCGCCCTGATCGCGAAGACGACGCGCGGCGCCTGAATGGCGTTGGGTATGTAGCCGAGCGACGCGAGAATCGCGATGGGAACCGCGGCGCTGGGAATCGCCACAAACTTCGGGAGCATCGACCAGAACGCGGTGTACTGCGCCTCGCGCCGCTTGCCAGTGTAGAGCTCGTCGTAGTCGATGACGTCGGCCTGCATCGAGGGCGTCAGGAACAAGCCGGCGCCGAATCCTATGCCGGCCCAGCAGATCAACACCATCAGCGGCCAGATGTCGCCAGGCCGAAGCAGAAACATCGCACTGCCGCCGGTGATGCCAAGAAAAAAACTGGTGAGATAGGCGTTAAGCTTTCCGACCCGGCGCGCAAACGCGACCCAGAACGGTAGCGAGATAAATCCGAACGCGAAGTATCCAAGCAGCAGCATCGAGAGCCAGAAAGTAGGATTGGACGGGCGGACTACGTAGGCGTTGAAGAACGGCATCATCGTGGCTGGAATTGCGCCGGCGATGCTCGCGACGACGTAGGTGCCGAGCAGAATCGCGAAGGGTCGGTTGCGCAATGCGCGCCGGACCCCGGGCACGAGAGGATTCGATTCGCGGGCGACGAAATCGGGGCGCTCCTTTATATTCAGCACCAGCAAGACGTAGAGCACGGTGAGCGCGACGCCGAAGAAGATTCCGAGCCGGAAGAATACCTGCCGTTCAGTGAGATGCGACGCCTTCATCATGATGCCGGGCGCGGCTGCGGCAACGATGGTTCCGAGAATCGTGAACGACTCGCGCCACGCGAACAGCGTCGAGCGCTCGTGATAATTCTGCGTGAGCTCGGGGCCGAGTGCGTAGTGCGGCAGAACGTAAACGGTGTGAAATACGAAATAGAGGATGAAGGTAACGCCGAACCAGAGCGCAGCGCGGCCGCCCGTCAACGACGCCGGCGGATTCAGCAGGCAGAAAAAAGCTATCCCGCAGAGCGGAGCGCCAATCAACATATAAGGACGGCGCCGGCCAAGGCGCGAGTGCGTGTGATCGGAGATCCAGCCCATCAGCGGATCGCTCAGCGCGTCGAGCGAGCGTGCGATTGCGATCGCCATGGCGAGGAATCCGAGCGGCACCAGCACCACGTCGGCATAGAACTTCGGCATGTGGATGAAGATCGGGATGATCATGGCGGCGCCGGCGAAACTCGGGGCGCCATAGAGAAGCTTGGTCTTGAGGGTCAACGGCTCTGAGGGAGTGTGCGCAGCAGTGGCACTAGTTCCGCCGCCGGCAATTTTCGCATCCGCTGAATCCATCAAGACCTCCGGACCTGTTCCAAGTGCGAGTCCATCCGTGATGTTAGATTACTTAGCTGCGAAATGGGAATGACAAAATGCAGCGGATCCGCTGCATCGGTGCCGCGAGGGACTTGCAGCTAGCGGCCCTTGAATTCGGGCTTGCGTTTCTGCATGAACGCGAGCGGCCCTTCCTTGGCGTCGTCGCTCAGGAAGACGTCCATCCCGATTTTACTCTCAAGGCGCATCGCTTCGTCTTCCGGCACGCATTCGGTTTCGCGCAATGAGCGCAGGACGGCTTGCACAGCGATCGGGCCGTTGGACGCGATCATATCGGCCAGTTCCCGCGCTTTCGTGAGCGCCTGTCCGTCGGGAACGACGTAGCCTATAAGCCCGATCTCCTTGGCCTCGGCGGCTTTCAGATGTCGTCCAGTGAGCAGGATGTCGGCGGCGACCGTGTATGGAACCTGGCGGCGCAATCTTACCGTCGAGCCTGCGAGCGGAAAGAGACCCCATCGCACTTCCGAGACGCCGAAGCGCGCGCTCTCGCCGGCAACGCGGATGTCGGTGGCCTGCAGGATTTCGGTACCGCCGGCAATCGCAGCGCCTTCGACCGCGGCGATGAGCGGCTTGGTCAATCGAAATCCCTTCAACAGCGGCTTGATGACGCCGGCGCTCAAGCCACCGGCGTTGCCCTGGCGAAAGCTGTCGCCGGGATGCATTCGGGTCATCGCCTTCAAATCCGCGCCCGCGCAAAACGCGCCGCCGGCGCCGGTGATGATCGCGACGCGGATGTCAGGATTCGAGTTTATCTCGTCCCAGGTGCTCGACATTATGTCCATCATTTCCGGCGAGAGTGCGTTGCGCGCCTCGGGCCGGTTCATCGTGAGCGTGAGGACGTGGCCGTGGCGCTCGACGATCGCATGAGGCTGTTCGCTCATCGGTGATTCTCCAATTTTCCGGTCGATCTGCTTAAGCCGTTTGCGCCGACGTCAGTTTGTCGAGCCGCTCGACCGCCGCCAGGTATTCCTCGACGAGTTGGTACACGACTTCTTTGACTGAGCGGATCTCGTTCATGCGGCCGACGATTTGTCCGACCGGATTGAAGCCGAGGTGATTTCCCTTCTCTCCGTAGCGGCGCGCGCGGGCCGCAGCCGGAGCGGCGACGAGGTATTGCATCGGCATCGGGAGCGGCTTGGGGGCCTCGGGCGATTCCCAGGCCTGCGTCCAATCGTTGCGCAGCATCCGCGCGGGCTTGCCGGTGAACGAGCGCGAGCGGACGGTATCGGAGCTGGTCGCGCGGAAGTAGGAATCGCGCTGCGCGGGGGTCGTGTCGGCCTCCTGCACGGTGAGCCAGATCGATCCCGTCCACACGCCCTGCGCGCCCATCGCGAGCGCCGCGGCGATCTGCCTGCCGGTTCCGATTCCGCCGGCGGCAAGGACTGGAATCGGCGCGACAGCGTCGATCACTTCCGGCCAAAGCACGACGCTGCCAATTTCGCCGCAGTGTCCGCCGCCTTCGTGTCCCTGTGCGATGATAATATCGACGCCGGCTTTTTTCTGCGCGAGCGCATGCTTGGTCGCGCCGCACAGCGCAGCCATCAGGCGGCCCGAATCGTGGATTCGTTCGATCACGTCGGCGGGCGGAGTGCCGAGCGCGTTGGCGACGAGCTTGACCTTCGGATGCCGAAGCGCGACTTCCACTTGCGGCGCGGCGGTGGCGGCGGTCCATCCGAGCAGATCGCTGCCGCCTTTCTCTTCTGCCGGCAAATCGGGGATGCCGTAGCGATCGAGGATTTTATCGACAAAGGCGCGATGCTGCGGCGGGATGGCGGCGATCAGTTGCTGCTCGAGCTTGACCGGATCGATTTCGCCCATGCCTTCGTACTTTCCCGGGATGACGATGTCGACGCCGTAGGGTTTGTCTCCGACCTGCGAGTCGATCCACTTCAGCTCGTACTCGAGCTGAGCGGCGGGATAGGCGAGGGCGCCGAGCACACCAAATCCGCCAGCCTTGGTGACGGCGGCGACCACGTCGCGGCAGTGGCTGAAAGCGAAGATGGGAAACTCGATCCCCAGTCGGTCGCAGATCTCGGTATGCATCGTGGTGATCCTCTTGCCGCGAATCTCGAACGGCTAGAACGTGTTACAAGTCTGAACTGTAAAATCGCGCGACGTGAATGTCCAGCCGGCAAACTCCGTAGAGGGCAACCAGGAGTTTTGACCCTCACCCGACGCTCGAAGACGAGCGTCGGCCTCTCCCTGACAGAGAGAGGCGAGGATCCGGACAAACCGACAGCGGGTTTCACATCAAGTAAGGTTGACGCACGCTGGATGAGTCTTGGTAGAGTAGAACGCATTCTATTTGCGGCATTTTCATTTCAGGAGGAACCGCCGTGGACTTTGGCGAGATCAATCTGCTCGACCCGCTCACTTTCGAGGAAAGGGTTCCCGAGGAATGGTTCACGCATCTGCGGCACCATGCGCCGGTTTACCGACATCCCGAGCCTGACGGTCCGGGATTCTGGGTGATCACGCGCTACGACGACGTCGTCGAAGTGGGGCGCGATGGTGTCACCTACTCGTCGGAGCAGTCTCGCGGCGGCGTGGTCGCGCTGGAGGACGCTGAAGCGGCGGCCGACATCTCCGCGCAAGGCCGCATGATGCTGACGATGGACGCGCCGGATCACACACGCTACCGCTCGCTGGTGAATCGCGGGTTCACGCCGCGCATGATCAACGCGCTCGGCACTCATATCCGGGAGATGGTGACGAAAATTCTCGATCCTGCTCTTGAAAGGCGCGATTGCGACTTCGTTACGGACGTTGCGGCCGAGCTTCCGCTGCAGGTGATCGCCGAGATGCTGGGAGTGCCATACGAAGATCGGCACAAGCTCTTCGAATGGAGCAACAGGATGATTGGCAGCAAAGATCCCGAGTACGCGGTCAGCCAGCAGATGGTCATGAATGCGGCGACCGAGATGTACATGTATTCCAATGAGTTGGCGAAGCAGCGTCGCGAGCATCCGCGCGACGACATCGTGACCACGCTGCTCAAGCCCGATGCGAACGGTGACGTACTCTCGGAGATGGACTTCAACGTTTTCTTCCTGCTGCTCGCGGTCGCGGGCAACGAGACCACGCGCAACGCGATGTCGCACGGGATGAACGCGCTGATCGAGCATCCGGAACAGTTCGCGATGCTTGCGGAGAATCCCGCGCTAGTGCCGTCCGCCACCGAGGAAATCCTGCGCTGGGCGTCGCCGGTGATGTACTTCCGCCGCAACGTCACGAAGGACACGGAGATGCGTGGGCAGAAGTTCAAGGCGGGAGACAAGGTGAGCATCTGGTATATCTCGGCGAATCGCGATGAGGAAATTTTCCCCAATCCGTTCACCTTCGACATCCGGCGCACGCCCAATCAGCACGTTGCGTTCGGCGGCGGAGGGCCGCACTTCTGCCTTGGCGCGAGCCTGGCGCGGATGGAGATGAGCATCCTGTTCGAGGAACTGGTGAAGCGGGTCGCGACGGTCGAGCGCACCGGCCCGATCAAGCGGCTGCGATCGAACTTCATCAACGGGCTGAAGCATCTGCCGGTGCGCCTGACGCCAAGCGCGCGCAAAGCCGCCTGAAAGAACGCACAACTCACTTTTCTTTGGAGAGTGCCACCATGCTCGATCATATCGGGATTCCGGTTTCTGACGTCGGCCGCAGCAAGCAGTTTTTCGTCGCCGCGCTGGCGCCGCTCGGTTACAAAGTGATTATGGACTTCGGCGAGGCCGTCGGCATGGGCGCGGCGACCGGTCCCGATTTTTGGATCGGCAAAGGTCAGCTGGGCAACTCGTTGCACATCGCGTTTTCCGCGTCGGATCGCGGACTCGTCGACGCGTACTATCAGGCCGCGATGAAAGCAGGCGGCCGTGACAACGGAAAGCCCGGCATTCGAGCGCAATACCATCCGAATTACTACGGCGCATTCGTGTACGATCCGGACGGTAACAACATCGAGGTCGTGTGCCGCAAAGGCTGAAGACTGACTGTCTGCTCGGAGCAGCGTAACGCAAGGCCGCCTGAGCAAGTCGGGACGAGGGTCCAAATGGCGTCGGATTCGGAGCGTCCGCTCGCGGGCATCCGCGTAATAGATGAGGCCGATGAGAACGGCGAGATGTGCGGGCGTCTGCTCGCCGACCTTGGCGCCGACGTCATACGCGTCGAACCGCCGGGGGGTGTCGCGTCGCGTCGCCTGCCACCGTTTCACGGCGACACCAGCCTGTATTTCGCGGTACGCAACCTCGGCAAGAAAAGCGTCACGCTCGATGTGGAATCTGATGAGGGGCGTCGGCGACTCGACGGTCTGCTCGACGTCGCCGACGTGTGGATCGAGTCGCATCGCGCGGGCCAACTCGAATCGCGCGGCATCGATCGTCGCGACGTGCTCGAGCGTCATCGCGGACTTGTCATCACGTCGATCACAGGCTTCGGGCTGACGGGACCGTATCGCAACTACGATGCGACTGACGCGGTGCTGGTCGCGATGTCGGGGTTGTTATTTCGATCGGGAGTGCCGGGCAAGCCGCCGCTGTTGCCGCCGGGCGCATTGGCTTACGACATCGCAGGCACTACTGCGGCGTTCGCCACGGTCGCGGCGCTGTGGGATCGCACGAGGACCGGGCGCGGGCAGCATCTCGATGTCTCAGTGATGGAGGCGGCGGCGCAGACGTCGGATTGGGCGCTGCCGAATTTCACCGCGACGAAATCGCGCGGCGGCTCGTACTATGAAATTCGATCCGGATCGGCGCCCGTCTACACGATGTACCCGTGCGCCGACGGCTACGTCCGCCTGATCATTCTGCATCCGCGGCAGTGGCGTGCGATGCGCGCGTGGCTCGGCGAGCCGCAAGTCCTGCAGGCCGAGCACTTCGACCACCTGCTCGGGCGCATGTCGATCCAGACGGACATTCTCGATCCGATGTTCGCGGGATTCTTCAAAGACAAGACCAAGCTCGAGCTGGCGCGCGAGGCGCAGCGGCGAGGGCTCGCGATGACGCCGGTGCTGAGCCCCGACGAAGTGCTCGCCGCAGATCATTTTGCGGCGCGCAAAACTTTTCGCGACGCTGAAGTGGCGAACGGCGTGAGCGGACGAGTCGCCGACGGATTCTTCACGATGGACGGGCGCCGAATCGGCTTCAATGGCCGCGCACCAGCTGTTGGCGAGCATAATCGTGAGACGCTCGCTCCCCTGGCGAAGGCCGCGCCGGCCGCCGCGAATGCCGCGCGGCGCCCACATCCGTTTATCGGCTTGCGTGTGCTCGACTTCGGCATCGGTGGAGTCGGCGTCGAAGCAGGCCGGCTGCTGGCAGAGTACGGCGCGGACGTGATCAAGATAGAGTCGCGCACGTACCCCGATTTCATCCGCATGATTGCAGGATCGGAGATGAGTCCGTCGTTCGCCTCGTCGAGCCGATGCAAGCGGAGTTTTGGCGTCAACCTGCGAACCGATCGCGGACTGGAGATCGTAAAGCGGCTGGTCGCCATTTCCGATGTGGTTATAGAGAACAACTCGACCGGCACGATGGAAAAAATCGGGCTGGGATTTCAGCAGATGCGCGAAATCAATCCGCGAATCGCGATGGTCTCGAGCCAACTCATGGGATCGACCGGTCCCTGGAAAGACTGGATGGGTTTCGGGCCGAATAGCCGCACTGCGGGCGCGATGACTTATCTGTGGAATTTTCCTGAAGGCGGGATGCCGCCGGGGTCGGGCGCAATTCATCCCGATCACCTCGCCGGGCGCATGCTGGCTCTGGGAGCGATAGCGACGATGCTCGCACGCGAATGCCATGGCGTCGGCGGCCATCTCGAAGTCGCGCAAGTCGAAGTGATAATCGGGCTGCTGGCAGATCTGATGTTAAAGGCGTCGCTCGAACCTGGCTCCGTCGGCCCGCAGGGCAATCGGGGCACTCGCAGTGCGCCGTGGGGTGTTTATCCCTGTGCCGGAAACGAGCGCTGGTGCGTGATCACGGTTCGCGACGAAATGAATGATTGGCGCCGATTTCGCGCTGCCATCGGCGATCCAGACTGGGCGCGCGAACAAAAATACGGAACAGCGCGTGGGCGAATCGAACATCGCGCGGAACTCGATCGACGCGTTGCTGAGTGGACGTCCGCCCGTAGCGATCGCGAAGTGACTGAGATCCTGCAGAGGGCCGGTGTGCCTGCCGGCTTCGTGATGTACGCGAGCGGCATGCCAATCGACCCGCACCTAGTTGCGCGCGGCTATCCTCAACAAGTGAATCAGCCCGGCGTGGGCGCAATGATGTTCGAGGGGCCGGCGTTTCATGCGACGACGATTCCCGAACCGATCGTCGCGCCGGCTCCTGCGCTCGGCGAACACACGCGCGAAATCTGCCGCACAATTCTCGAAATGGAAGACGCGGAAGTGTCGAAGCTCGTCGCCGAAGGTGTCCTCGAAGAAGCCGGAGGCGGGCGGAATTGAAGCGACAGGCAGAATCTTTCGCCAACGGAATTCCGCAAGCGGACGCGCTGCGGGCGACGCAGCTCGCGCGTCGCAAGCGAATCGTCGCGGCAGCGATGGATCTCGCGGCGCAAGGCGGGTACGAGGCGGTTCAGATGCGCGACGTGGCTGCCCATGCGAAAGTCGCGCTGGGCACCCTATACCGCTACTTCTCGTCGAAGGATCAGCTGCTCGCGTACACCTGGACTGACTGGTCGCAGGAGCTCCAGGAGCATCTCTGGAGGCATCCGCTGCGTGGCGCGAATCGCGCAGATCGGATCATGGACTTCGTGCGTCGAGTGACCCGCGCGCTCGAGCGTGAACCCAAACTTGCCAGCGCGATCGTGAAGTCGATGATGTCGCCGGACCGCAGCGCCGAGGAGCCGCGCAAAGAAGTGAGCGCGGTGATGGGCAGGGTCGTCGAGGAAGAGCTGGCGCTCCTGCAGCCGACCGACCGCGAGGGGATTTGCGAAATCCTCGGTCAGGTCTGGTACGCGAACCTGTTGCTGTGGACCAGCGGTCGAATTCCAGTGAGCCGTTTGTACGAAAATATGGAGACCGCCTGCCGCCTGCTGATCTCTCATCATGAAGTCGCAGACGTTTCGC
>CAWILO010000016.1:0-129913 GCA_963836955.1 uncultured delta proteobacterium
TGTGGTGGACGGCGGCTACACCGCGCAATAGGACGAGGCCCGCGCGATGCTCGCCGAAATCTACAACTGGTTCAGCGAGGGCTTCGACACCGCCGACCTGAAAGACACCAAAAAGTTACTTGAGGAATTAAGTCCGTAAAGAACGCGCCTCTGAGCGCGAGCAATTCGGAGGGACCAATGGAGTACGGATTTCAACTATTTGGCATGGAACCAGCCAAGGTTCGCGACCTCGCACAGTCCGCCGAGGGAATGGGCTATGATTTATCGTCTTCCCTGACCATCTCGTCCTCGAGGGGCCAGAGCGACAATACGATCCACACGCGATCCTGTACGATCTGATTTCCATCGCGGCGATCGTTGCGGATGCGACCAAGAAAGATCCGCGTCGGCCACCTGGTACTGTGCAATCAGTTTCGCCATCCCGCAGTAACCGCGCAGAGTCTCGTCACACTGGATCACGTCAGTGGCGGCCGGCTGCTAGCCGGCCTTGGCGCCGGATGGACCGAGACCGAGTTCCGCATGACCGGTATCCCGTTTCCGCCGATAAGCGAGCGCCTGGCGATGCTCGATGAATCTCTCTGCTGCATTCGTTCGCTCTGGACGAACGAGCGTACCAACTTCGAGGGCAAGCACTATCGATTCCGCGATGCGATTCTATGGCCGAAGCCTCGCAGAAGCCCCATCCTCCGATCTGCTCGGCGGGGGCGGCAACGGATTGCTGCGTATCGCCGCACGACATGCCGACTACGTGAACATCATCCCGGACGCCGGCAAACTCGGTAAATTCTCTGTAGAGAACGTCAAGCGCATGACCGATGAGGCCTTTCGCGAGCGCGTCAACTTCGTGCGCGCTGAAGCGCAGCGCGCCGGCCGCGAGCCGCAAGCGATCAAAATCAGCAACGTCATGCTCGTATTCATGATCGTGGATACGCCCGCCGCGGCCAACAACTATCCAGGCGGTCGCACAGGGCTCAATCTGAGCCCGGAGACATTGCGCGCGTCACCGATCGCAATGATAGGCACGCCAGAGCAGTGCGCGACGGAGCTTAGAAGGCGCGTCAAGAGCTGGGGGGTCTCGCAGTTTATCTTCGGCTCCTTCCTGGGAATGGACGAGAAGCAGATCCGGCTCCTCCGGGAGGAGGTCATTCCGCGCATCTGAACGACGAACATCGAGATGGGGCCGTGCCAAGGTTATCCGTCGAGACGCTGCGCGCTACCTCCAGCCTGGCACAGGCTGCTCGCCAAACAGGGCCATCTCGACGAAGCCCGCGCGCCGCTAGCCGACATCTTCAACTGGTTCACCGAAGGCTTGGACAACCCGGACCCGAAAGAGGCCAAGGCGTTGCTCGAGGAACTCGGCGCCTAGTCCGATGCTCTGCGCGAAATGCAATAGGGACAATCCTTCTGACGCTTCATACTGCGAGGAATGCGGAGCGAAGCTGGAGTTGATTTGCGCAGCTTGCAAAGCGCCGGTGAGTCCGAGGGCGCGATTCTGCAAGAAGTGTGGGACTGCAGTTGGCTCCGCAAAAGCCGATGCCTCCGCGATCGTTTCTTCGACTAAGTCGCAAATCAGCCGCCGATGGCAGTGCGTCCGAAGCAATCGAAGGCGAGCGCAAGACGGTTACGGCGCTGTTCGCCGACATCAAGGGATCGACGGAGCTGAGCAGGATCTCGATCCTGAGGAAGCGCGCGCGATCATCGACCCTGCCCTCAAGCTGATGATCGACGCGGTGCGCCGCTACGACGGGTACATCGTGCAATCCACCGGCGACGGCATCTTCGCGCTGTTCGGCGCACCCGTCGCGCACGAGGACCATCCGCAGCGCGCACTGTACGCCGCGCTGCGGATGCAAGAGGAGCATGGAAATCTCGGCTTCTTATGCGATGCGGTTGCCGCGCCCTAAGCCCAGTTCTTCGCAGAGGGATGCAACAGCGGAACAACTTAGTGGGCTTCCCATCTCGTTGCTGTCCCGACTAAATGCTCAACGATTCAGCTTCATTGCCTCTCGCCATCGGCATGGATGGAGGCAGGAACCGGCCCCGGGGCGCCGGGCGGCGTGAGTGAAGAAACGATTGCGTGGATCCTCTGTCCGCCATTGGTGAGCACGAACATGGTCACGATGACAAATGGTCCTGGTTCATTGAGTGTGAAGGTGCCGGTGCAGTTCGGATTGACGGTGTAAGTGCCCGACTCCATGTCGTTAAACCCCGTCTCTTTATCAGTGGGGAGACCCTCCATAAACACGCCGTTGCCCCAAAACGAAATCTTCCTGTGTGAAATTACCTTTACCGTCGAAAGTTGCCATGTCTACGCCGTCTCGGACCAGCGGCTACGGTCGAAGTCGGATCGGCCACCGTTCCTTGCAGCACCTCTCCGCTGACACGTAGCCCGTACGTTCCCTTCAAGGTTTCGTGGAGCACCGGTAGAAGAGCCTGCACGGTTCCCGCGCACAGCATCGTACCCGTTGCGATCGCAACCACCAGCGACGCTCTGCGAAGCCCGCCTATCACGTCATGCAGTGTGTTCATGTTTATCTCCTTCGATTGGAAGATAACTTTGAACCAACACCGAAGTCATAAAGGAACGGTATAACTTACCTATAAATGACATTGAATTTTTGTTAATCGATCGGCCGTGAAAGGTGATTCGCGCCTCTTCCCGCCCTTCCCGGCTTGATGCACGCAATGTGCAGTTATGGCGTGGCGACAAGGGAAGTGCATCTCCGGCCAAAGACCTTCAACGTCCTGCGCAATTTGGTCGAAAATCCCGGCCAGTTGGTAACCAAGGCAGCGCTGCTCGACGCGGTGTGGCCGGGCGTGTCGGTGAGCGATTCGATGCCGACCGTCTCGGTGCGCGAACTGCGCGCAGCGTTGGGCGACAATGCTCAGACCCCGCGTTTCATCGAGACCGTTCACGGCAGAGGTTACCGCTTCATCGCTGAGGTCACAGTCGAGCCGGCTCACGGCTCGATTTCGGCGCTTTCACAGCAGACTTTGTCGGCGGCGCGGCCACCGCCTTCGTTCGTGGGGCGCAAGCAGGAGTCGGCGGGAGCTGGGTGGTGCCTTGGCTGATGCGGCAGCCGGGCGCGGCCGACTCTGTCTGATTTCCGGCGAGCCCGGGATCGGCAAGACCCGAATCGGTGCGGAGTTGGCAGTCGAGGCTCGGGCGAAGGGTATGGCGGTGCTCATCGGTAACTGCACCGAGCAGGAAGCAGTCCCGTACCTGCCGTTTGTCGAGATTCTCGAGAGACTGGGTTGATCGGGCCTCGGATCGGAATGCCCTTCGCAAGCTGCTGGGAGAGGAGGGGCCGGAACTGGGGCGAATGCTTCCGAAACTGAAGCGCAAGCTTCCCGATCTGCACCAGCCGCTCGATTTGCCGCCCTTGCAGGCGCGCCGTAACTTGTTCAATTGCTTTTGTGACTTCGCCGCACGCATCGCCAGAGAGCAGCCGACCCTTCTAGTCCTTGAAGACCTCCGCTGGGCCGAAGATTCGACATTGGCGCTGCTCGGTTACTTGACGCAGCGGCTTTCCGATTTGCCTCTGCTGGTGCTCGGCACCTACCGCGACGTGGAGTCAGAGGTCACGCACGCGCTACGTAGAGGGAAAAAGACTTACTACGAGGAATCCATTCGCAGCCGGCGCGATAGTGCGATCCACCTGGTCGCGCTGCGTCGCGAGGAAGTCGCACAACTCCTCAAGGCACTCAGCGGAAAACAGGCGCCGGTTTCGAGGTGGTGAACGAGATTTTACCGCGAGACCGCGGGAAATCCGTTCTTCCGTCGAAGAGCTGTTTCGCTATCTCGCAGAGGAAAATCGTCTATACGACTCGCATCAGGACTTTTTCGCACCGACCTTGAGATTAACGAGTCGAATGTGCCGCAGAGCGTGCGTCTGGTGATCGGTCGGCGGCTGGAGCGGCTCAACACCATGACCCGAAAGATTCTGCAGACCGCCGCGACCATCGGAAAATCGTTCCCGCTTGACTTGCTCGAAGCAGCGACCGCAGTGGCGCCGGATCTGCTGCTCGACTGCCTCGATCAAGCGGAACATGCGGCGCTCGTTGCTTCGAGCGAATCCGGAGGCGCGATTCGAGTTCTCGCCATGAGATGAGTCGGCAGGTGGTGATCAGCGGGCTGTCAGGGGCGCGGCGCCAGCGGCTTCATCTCGAGGTGGCCGCCGCGATCGAACGCCTCTACCCCGAGGCCATGGACGAGCATTACGCCGAACTGGCGCAACACTTCAGTCGGACCAGCGATTCAGCAGAGGCGGTTCATTATCTGGGCCTGGCAGCCGTCCAAGCATCGCAGCGTTCAGCTTTCGCGCAGGCAGCGAAACTCGCCCGCCGTGGCATCGCGATCCTCGCCGGCGTTAAAGAAGGTCCGGGGCGCGACCGCGAGGAACTCGGGCTGCAGAACCTACTGGCCCAGATGCTTGCGACTGCTTTCTCGCCAGGCTCGGTCGAAGTAGAGCGGGTCCTGACGCGCGAACGATTCGAGCTGTGCAGACGAATCGGAGACGAGACGCAACTTTTCTTAGCGGTTATGTCGGTTGCCGCTGCATTTTCAAATCAGGGCGGAAGGGCATCGAGCGCGAGGGGTCAGCGAGCAGGCGCTCGCAACGGCCGTACGGCTAGGTCGGGCCATGGGGAGATCTGGGAATCGCCCAAGCACTGCCGGCGGCTTCTCTGTTGTGGTTTGGCCAGCTAGAGGCAAGGCACGAGCGCACTGTGAAGAAAGCCTCGCGGCTTTAGGTCCCGGAGATCGGGCGGCCTCACAGTTTCCACATTTCACAACCATATTTCCCACCTTATCGCGCAGCCTCTGGCTGCTGGGATTTCCGGAACGCGCACGCAGAGTGGCGGATGAAGCGATTTCAAAGGCGCGCGCGCTCAAGAACACCTTAGCGGTTATGGTCAGCCTGACAAAAGCAATGGGATCTGAATCGGTTCCTCCGGGATCTCGATAGGACGAGAGAGCACGCTCGAAGCGGCGATCGCTTTCAGATCCAGTCTGGAATCCGGCCGCTCGAACTCGTCTGCGATCGGACAGCGAGCCTGGGGTCTGGTGCAGGAAAACCCCGCCAACGGAAGCCTGCCAGGTTCGGAGTTGGATGGAGGGTCGCTGGAGGGTGGAGAACCGCGAAAAGCTGGGAATTGGCTCCTCCCCTTCCGTATTCGCGATGCTGGTCGAGGCTCACCTCAAACTGAAGCAACCCGTGGCAGGGCTGGGGAAGTTCTTGAACAGGCGTTTTCCCGCATCGAGCCAACGGGCGAGCGGATGTACGAGTCGGAGCTGTATAGACTGAAGGGTGAACTTCTGCTGGCACGTGACGCATCGAATGCCGCCCAAGCGGAGGGATCCTTCCGCACGGCGATCGATGCTTCGCCGTCAGAAAGGGCGAAGTCGTGGGAACTGCGCGCGGCGATGAGCCTCGCGAGGCTGCTCGATACGCAGGGTCGCCGCGGCGAAGCGCGTACGATGCTCGCCGACATCTACAACTGGTTCACCGAGGGCTTCGACACCCGCGACCTGAAAGACGCTAAGGCGCTGCTCGAGGAACTGAACAAATAACCCGCGCAAGTATTTCATCGGTTGCGCGTCGCGTCGCTGCCGGGCACGATCGGGTAATGACCCGCTGAAGAGGAAGCTCACGCACGAGGGGTCGCGCAGACCCACCGCACAGGCGCGCCGTCCGGGCCGGATCGATCCCCGACCCGCACCTGCGTGCGCAGGACCGCGCATGGGGCGGCGGTGCGCGGACGGGCACGGGGTGGCGTCCCCGAGCACCTTCCGCGCCAGGGGCGCGGCCACGACGCGGTTCAGAGCAGCCCGCGACTGCACGAGACAAGCGTCGCCGTTCAATCAGCCCTTGCGAAGGACCTCATATAAAAATGCAATGTCGGATTGCGCGCCGCCCTGAGCCATCGCCTTTTCAATCAAGGCTCGATGAGCACTGGCGATAGAAGTGTTAAACCGCCGATCTTTCGCCCACTCGAGCAATCCTTTCGGCGCGACATCCCAGCCTTCGATGGTCGCCTCGTCGCCGGCGTAGTCCTTCGCCTTGATTCGCGCGAAAATAGCGTCGTTCATTGCGTCGACGACAGGCATCAAACCCTTGATCGTCTCAGCGAATGCGTCCGCTGGAATGCCTTCTTCTTCGCATACGATGTAACCCTGAATGAAACCCAACATCGCGCCTACCGCCAAATTAAGCCCGGCGATATCAAGCGCGGAGGCCTGTCCGGCGTGGTTCCCGACGAAAATCGGGTTTCCTCCAAGGGCCGACAAGACCGGCTTCACGCGATCGAAAACCGCCTGCGGACCCGAATAAAAGATGGTTCCCTCGGGCGTGCCGATTCCGCTCGGATAGCTCATGATCGCGCCGTCGAGGTAAGCAGTTCTGTTCTTGACGGCCCACGACTCGGCCTCTCTGGCTTCCTGCGGCGTCCCAGAACTCAGTTGAACAAGGACTTTGCCGGCGATCGCGGAAGCATTCCCCGGATCAGTCAGCAGATTCAACGTCGTCGGATAGTCATTGAGGATGCCGATGACAACATCCGAGGCCAACGCCGACTTGAAGTCTTCAGCAACTCCAATCCCGAGCTTGGCCAGAGGCGCGGTCTTGGCCGCGGTACGGTTCACACTGTCGTCGGAAATCCGGCTTGAAAGATCGCAGTCGCCAGCGCTGCGCCCATCCGGCCGGTTCCGATAACACCTACAGTGGACTTGTCGCTTTCAGCCATGAATTCCCCCGCGATTTATCTGGATTTCGATCCAACCGGAATTTCCGTTTTGGCGCTCCGGTTCAACTCGCGAACAGACCAAATGGCCCCGCTCGGCAAGGGTTTAGGCGGTTTTGGTCCACTGTGTCCCCAGCGGCGCCGCGGGTTTCCAAAAAATTTTCAGCGTGCCGGTGGCGCGGCGGGCTCTATTGATTGCTTCTAGCGGCGCTCCGTTGTTCGCGTCAATCGCGCTCAGCTATCGGACGCAACCGCCGTGCGGCGATCGGAGATCTCTTCAAGGCCTCGAGTCCGCGCGCGCTCCATTCGGCGAGGCGGGGTCGCAATCAGCGTGTGCCGCTCCGCTCGCCCTAAGCCTGGCACAGGAGTAGTCGAGGATGTTGGCGTCGTAGCGAACTCAACTCGTCAACGGAAAGGAGAACACGCGTATGGCATCGGGCAAGAAGATCGGGGAATATTCGCTGAAGTCGATCACCAGCACTCTCATTCCTGGACCAGCAGGTAGCGTTCTCAACCAAGTGAATTGGGAAGGGACGGCGACGGGATTTGGAACGCTCTTCGGCACGGCTACTTTCGTGGGCGGAGCCAAGGGCGGGAGTTTCAGTTGGTGTTCGGTAGCATTCCTGGAAAATGGCGACGGTCTCGACGGCATCGGCCACGGAACCTACGAAAGTACCGGGAAAAATCGGTGGAGCACGAAGGGCATTCTCGAGATCTCTGATGGCCGCAGACAAACAAGCGAGGGCGAGTTAGACCTCGCCTCGCGGTCATGGAAGGGGACGATATTCGAAGGCTGAGCTGAGTCAAAGAGGCAGGTAAGCGAAACCCGCGACCAAATAACTTTACAGCAACAGGAGGTAGTTCCCATGAAATTCCTGGTAATTCGGAAACCGCGCGTTGGAGCGCCGGTACAGCCCACCAGCCAGACGATTCGTGCGCAAAAGGAAGGGTTGCTCGCCGCGATTAAGCGTGGCGAGATCGACTGCACCTATGCTTTCGTGGGAGGCGGCGGTTTTAGCATCGCAAACGCCAATTCCGCGGAAGAGCTGAACCAGCGAATGTTCAGCTCGCCGCTCGGACTCTTCTATGAGTTTGAGGTGCACGCCCTCTCCGATTACAGCCAATTCATGGACACCGTAGCCCAAGTGTTAGAAACGCGAGAGAAGCAGAGTCGATAGTTAACGATTCGAGGGGCCGGTCCGCAGCCGGCCCCTTTGGTTTTGTATGGGTGCGCGCCCCATCGCTCTCGCGCTGATTGCTCTATTCGTTCCGCCGATCGGAAATCTCCAGCCCTCGAGCTCGCTCCCGGCATCTGCGCTTTTGCATTTCGAGACGTACTTACACCGATGGATTCGGAGAGTCCTCGAAATCGGGTTGCAACATAGGAAGCGGGTGTCGAATTGTGACGCACTAGTGCTCGTGGCTCGCGGCTATTCGAACGTAACTCATCGAAAGAACCACGAAGATGATCGCTTGGATCACGCAGACGATCGAGCCGAGCGCATAGAATGCAAGCGGTACGATCAACCGCGTCAACCCAGTAAAAATGTTGAGCGCGGTATGATCGGCGAACATGTTGGCATAGAGACGAATGCCGAGCGAGAACGGGCGGACCAGTTCGTCGACGACGTTAATCGGAAGCATCAGGACCGCCAGCGGCAGATATGGGCCGAGAAAACTCTTCAGATACCAGACGCCGTTCGAAGCGAAGCCCTGATAGATGAAATAGCCGAAGCTGATAGTTCCAAGCGCGAAGGTCAGGTCGGAGTCGCCGGTCGGCGGCTCCATCCCCGGGATCAATCCGAAGAAGTTGGCAAACAGGATGAACATGAAGACGGATCCGAAAAACGGGACCATCGCACGATACCCGTGCATCTCGGTGACTTCACTCACTAAATTGTCGAGCCATTCGACAATCATCTCGGAGACCGACCGGATTGTTATTCCTTCGTCGGGGATTGCCGGATCGGCAGCACCGGCAAGCGAAGCTCGCGCGACAAATCCAAACCCGATCAGACCGCCCATCACGATCCAGGTGCCGACTAGAACGTCGGGAATCCTGCCGCCGCCGATCAGTTCGAGGAAGTTTACCGACTTCTGCAAGAAGACTTCTCCGCCCACTTATCCAATGGCGCGTGATTGTCGACAATCTCATTTTCATTAATTGCGAGCATCAGGTACCAGCCCATAAGCGCGAGAGCGGCGGTGTGGCGGGGGTTCATGGATTGCGCGACCGTCCGCGCGACCCGCCATTCGGCCGAACGGGGCTGTGGCCTTCAGCATCTCGCAGTCGTAGCGACGCTTGGCTTTCAACCTTCTCAGCACGAGCGAGGTCAATGATGACGGGAGCGCGCAACCCTGGGAACAGCGCCGCTTTGCGGGCCTCCTGGATGGTCTCGTGCGCATCTCCGAATTGTAGGTATCGGATCTTCCCATCCGGCGCGAACGTTACGTCGAATACGATGAAGGCCATCAAGTTTTCCGCTCGACAAGTACATTGTAACCAGACATCTCGGCGTTGATAGACGCTCGCGCGGCAATTTGGTACATGCGAGGCGCTGATTGGTTTACCACTCCTTTACCGGTCGGCAGCGGGCTGGCGTCCACGAGCGCTGGCCCGTTCCTCTTCACGGGGGCAGCTCAAATCTCAAACTAGTCTCAAACCGCACCATTGTTAAAATTTGAGATCGTTGGCTCAGCGGCCGGTCCCCTGCTAGAGCCAATGGCACGCCCGGCCGCCTCTTATCAATGAAGCCGAGGCGTGCCTTTTATCTCAGCGTCGATGGACGCCCGCGCGACAATTTAGTAGCAGGGAGATCGCTGACTGGTTTGACCCTCTCCCTGAGGTTCCCAGTTGGCAACGGGCTGGCGAGCATGACACTCGCTTGCCCGTTCCTTTTCAGGTAGCTTCCACACGGCGGAGCTGGACGAACTGGCAAAGAGTCTCGCGGCCGAACAGCCATAGTTGAGGCGCGAAACGGCCCTTGTTGCTGCCTATACGCAGCCTTTTTCTAGACCATGTCTCAGCTCGATCGAGTAATAGCAGGGTTTGGATCACTCAGCGGCGTTGGTGTTAGTTAGCTGGTATCTGATGCTGCCGCCGCCAGTTTTTCCGCCGGTGAAAGACGCATCGGGCGAATACAAGATGAACAGCACGGCGCCGATGACTCAATGGCTGAAGTTCAAAACGCTTAAGTCCGAACATGCCTGCAAGGCGCAATTGAAGAAGATGCCGTCGTTCTACAAATGCGTCGCGAGCGACGACCCGGTGCTGAAGAGTCCCGCCCCGGCCGCGGCTGCTGCCCCAAGCACCTCGACGATGTCCGGCGCCGCCGGCACTCACATGCAATAAGCGCGAGCGATCACGCGCGAATCAGTTCGCGCAGCACGAACGGCAGGATCCCGCCATTCCGGATGTACTCGACTTCCTCGGGCGTGTCTGCGCGCATCGTCACCTCGAACTCGGTCCTCTTGCCGTCGAACTCCGCGCATACCTTCAACGTCTGGCGCGGTTTGATTCCCGCCTTCAGCCCGGTGATCGAAAATACTTCCTTGCCTGTCAGTCCGAGCTTCTGACGATTCTCACCAGACTTGAACTCCAGCGCGAGCACGCCCATCCCAATCAGGTTGCTGCGATGGATTCGCTCGAAGTTCTCCGAGATCACCGCGCGCACGCCGAGCAGTTGCGCACCCTTGGCGGCCCAATCGCGCGATGAGCCGGTACCGTATTCCTTGCCCGCGATCACAATTAGCGGAACCCCTTCTTTGCGGTAACGCTCCGATGCGTCGAAGATCGTCATCTTGTCGCCGTCCGGCAGATGGACAGTGAAGCCGCCCTCGACCCCCGGCACCATCAGGTTCTTGAGCCTGATATTCGCGAACGTCCCACGCATCATCACTTCATGATTTCCGCGGCGCGCTCCGTACGAGTTGAAATCCTTGGGCTGCACGCCATGCTCGATCAGGTACTTGCCCGCCGGACTGTCAACCGCGATCGAGCCGGCCGGCGAAATGTGATCCGTCGTTACGCTGTCACCCAGGACTGCCAGCACTCGCGCTCCGCTGATGTCCGTGAAGTCGCCGACCTTGGCGGTCACTCCGTCGAAAAACGGCGGCGCCTTCACGTACAGCGAATCCTTCTGCCATCGAAACAGGTTACCCTCGGGAACCTTGAGGCTCTTCCATCGCTCGTCACCGTCGAACACCTGCCCATACTCGCTCTTGAACATCGACGCATGAACCGAGCCAGTCACCGCCTCCGCAACTTCCGCCTGTGACGGCCAGATATCGCGAAGGAACACCGGGCGTCCGTCGGAACCCGTGCCGAGCGGCTGATGCTCGACGTCGATATCCATCGTGCCCGCAATCGCGTATGCGACCACCAGCGGCGGCGACGCCAGGTAGTTGAATCGCACGGCGGGATTAATACGTCCCTCGAAATTGCGATTGCCGCTCAAAATCGCACACGCCACCAGGTTGCCCTGTTTGATCGCGCCGGCCAGCGCCTCATCGATCGGCCCGCTGTTACCGATACAGGTCGTGCATCCGTAACCGACCAGGTTGAAGCGAAGCTTCTCAAGCGGCTCCGTCAGCCCCGCGCGCTTCAAATACTGCGTGACGACCTTTGAGCCAGGCGCCAGGCTGGTCTTCACCCACGGTTTGACCGTCAGCCCGCGCGCGACAGCCTTCTTCGCGAGAATCCCGGCAGCCAGCATCACGGACGGATTCGACGTGTTGGTGCAGCTCGTAATCGCGGCAATCACGATCGAGCCGTGCGTCAGTGGGAAGCGCCCAGCTTCGCCATGCACTTCGACCTTGTGTGCGATATGGCCGAGCTTCGATTCGAGGATTGTCCCCTCGCCCGCCGCCGCGCCGTTGCCGCCTTCTGCCACCCACTTCGCCAGCTCGAGGGGATCTACGCTCGGATGCCCTTCGAATTCTTTGCCGAGCTCGCGCCGGAAATCGCCCTTGGCCTCCGTCAGCGCAACTCGATCCTGCGGACGGCGCGGCCCCGCCATGCTCGGCACCACGCTGCCGAGATCAAGTTCGAGGGTGTCGGAAAATTTCGGCTCGGGCGCGGCAGGCGAATTGAACAGTCCCTGCGCTTTGCAGTAGGCCTCAATCAGTTTGATCTGGGCGTCGCTCCTTCCAGTCAGCCGCAAATAGGTAAGGGTCTGATCGTCAACCGGAAAATATCCCATCGTCGCGCCATACTCGGGCGACATGTTGCCGAGCGTCGCGCGATCTGCCACCGGCAGCGATGCGACTCCCGGCCCGAAGTACTCGACGAACTTGCCGACCACGCCTTTCTTGCGCAGCATCTGCGTGACCGTCAGCACGAGGTCGGTGGCAGTCGCGCCGGGACGGAGACTGCCCGACAGGCGAAACCCGATCACTTCAGGGATCAGCATCGGCATCGAGCGCCCGAGCATCGCCGCTTCAGCTTCGATTCCACCGACACCCCATCCGACGACGCCGAGTCCGTTGATCATCGTCGTATGTGAATCGGTGCCAATAACAGTGTCCGGATACGCTTCACCTTTGTCGGATGAAAAAACCACCGGCGCCAGATACTCGAGATTCACCTGGTGAACGATTCCAGTGTCGGGCGGCACCACGCGGAAGTTGTCGAACGCGCCCTGTCCCCAGCGCAGAAAAAGATAGCGCTCCTGGTTGCGCTCGAACTCAAGGCGCGCGTTCGCCGCGAACGCGTCGGCGGTGCCGTAAGAATCAACCTGCACCGAGTGATCGATCACCAGGTCAACCGGCTGCAGCGGACTGACCTTGTCGGGATTTGCGCCGAGGCGCTTGACGGCGTCGCGCATCACCGCGAGGTCCGCCACCACCGGAACTCCCGTGAAGTCCTGGAGCAGCACGCGCGCCGGCATGAACGACACTTCGCGCTCACCGCCTTTACCGTTCCATCGAGCGAGCGCCTCGATCTGCCCGGTCGTCACGATCACGCCGTCTTCGCGCCGCAGCACATTCTCGATCATCACCTTGATCGAATACGGCATCCGCGCCAGCGAGAATCCGTGCTTCTCGAGCGCTTCGAGCTTGTAAATCGTGTAGCTCTTGCCGTCGACAGTGAGCGTGGAACGAGCGCCGAAACTGTTGGTCGCCATTGATGGAGCCCTGTCCTCTTGAGTGCGATGTGCGGAGTGGGACGCGGGTTCGATACGACGCGCCAGCCATTCCGATTTAATTTGCTATGCGTTCAGAATAGCGCGCGAGCGCGCGCAATCAACTGCCTAACTGGCGGCGGGCGATCTCTGCGGCGCACGCATCGCGTAGATTCGCGTAATCGCCACTTCGACTCCGATCACGCGGCGCGGCTTGCCGCTCTGTCCCGGACGCGCATCTCGAATCGAACCCGCCATTTCGCGCGCCCGTCCATAGACGATCGCGGCCGCACCTTCGTCGTTCCAGGTCGTGAACCCGACGCGTGGATTACGCGCGAGATCCGCGCGCCTCACAGTATTGTCGTAGATCACAAGCTTGAGCGTCGTCCCCGCGATCTGCGCATGCACCGGCGCCAGATGCGGTTGCCCCTTCGCGCCGACCGTCGCCATCGCGACCAGCCTGATGCTGCTCCAGAACTCGACGAACTCCGCCGCAGTCATCTGCCGCGATGGATACGCAACAGAGTCCGCCACCGAGGGCGTCGCGGTCTTGGTGCTCCGATCGATAATCGCCTGCAGGCCCGCGAGGTCCGCAACGTTTTCTTCATGTGTCACTTTAAGTTTGCCTTGCGCGCGAGACGGACCGCGCAGGCGCCGGACCATGCAGTCCGTCGAACACTAACGAGCGTCCATCCGAATGGAATCGCATCGCGGCCAGGATTCCGACCCGCGCCGATTCGAGCGCCGGCACGCCATCGATCGTATCGATCACGACCCGCGGCTTCAGCGCGAGTATAGCCGCGACCGCCGCACTGAAACTCTCGTCATCGACTTCGCGCTCGCTCGCCGCGATCATCGTGCGTCCCTGGAGTCCGGCGATCACGCGGCCGGCGCGAAGGACGACGACGTTGCCCGCCTCACGCGCGATTCCGCATCCCGGAATTACTGCGCCATATGGATTGGCGGGATCGATCGCGCTCAACGCAACCGGCTTCTCGCGCGCCGGGATCAGATTTCGCGCCGCGTGCAGCATCTCGACCGCCTCCGGCAACGCATACTGTTCGCCTGAAAGCGATCGCACGAACCATCCGCGACGGATCGCGCCGCCATACTCCAACCGCCGCAGCGCGAAGGCGATCTCGCTCCACGAGATATGTGCCGATTCCAGGCCAAGCATCTCGCGCGCGAGAATTCCATGGCGCTCAAGCAGCTTAAGCGCAAGCTCGCGAGTTTCATCGGAGCCAACCGGTTGCGGTTCGCTTGCTCGTATCAGCGACCAGCGGCCCGCCAGGCTCGACTTCAGCCGCGCGCGAACGGCGGCGTCGTGACGAGTCGTCGGGCGGCGCGCGACCGACTTGAGCGCTCGCTCGGCTGCACGATCGTCGGCAAACATTCTGAGCGGTGCGAAGTTGTCGTTGCTGACGCGCCCCGCGGCCGCCATCCGCCACAGCGCCGAGAGTGCATCACGCTCCGAAAGATTTGCGCGCTCCGCCACCTCGTCGAGGTACTGCGCGCCGGCGGCTCCTAGAGCCTGCAGTACCGCAGTCTCCTTGGCGTCCTCCGGCACGGACTCTTCGTTCGGCGCAAACAGACTCGCCTTGCGCGCGACGAACGTAACCCGCGACGGGATGTTCGCAGCGCGCGCGCCTTCTGCATTTTCTTCGTTGATAGCCACCCACTTCATCTGGCCGCTCATGCAGACCAGGTCGAGCATCTCGGGCCGGTAGCTGGCGATTCGCGCCGGCAGAATCGCGTGCTCCCAAATCTCCGGCGTCGCAGCGATTCCGGATAGCTGTTCGAGCACCGCCGCGACTCCAGTCTGATCGGCCGCAAGCTCAGTGCCGTCGACATGCATCCATCGCAGCCGGAACGCCGCGTACTCGTGATCCGCACACGGTTCGATTTCAGCGCGCACCCGCGCCAGCGTCATCCGATGTATCCGCTCGAGGTTGTAACGGTCGCACCACTGAATCGCATCGGCGCGCGTGAAATGTCCGCGGAAAATCGCGCCCTGCCCTTCCAACGCCGCCAGACTCTGCTCGACTTCCGACTCCTTAATATGTAATCGCGTTGCGATTTCGCCTGTCGTCGTAGGCCCGCAAGTTTTGAGCGCGCGACGCACGAGTTCAACCCTCGCAGCCTCGCCCTCGCCGACTTCATCGTATGCGGCAGCGAAGATCGCCTTGTCTTCGCTGGTGATGGCTCGTTCCGGCAATTCGCTGCTCAAAGTGACGCGCGCGATTCGTCCCTCGGCATCGAGCTCCGCAATCATCGCGCGACCAGCCTCACCCACGCGCTCCTCGACGTCGGCTAACGTCATCGAGCCGTGCGCACGAATCAACTCGTACAACTCGTCGCGCGAGCGCGGCCGGCGTCCGGGAGCGCGGCCCGTCACCTCCGCGACGACGCTATCGACCGCCTCCGCCGACAGCAGATCGAACAGGTCTTCCTTGCGGAACACCTCCTCGGCCATGCCGCGATTCATCGAGACGGTCCGCGAGCGGCGATTGGCGCGTTCGCCGTCGTCGAGGAACGAGTAGTCCCATGCGAGCAACAGCCGATGCGCAAACACCGACGGCGCAATTCCGTCGACGCCGACCGTGCGGATCGCGCCACTCTCGATATCTTCGAGCAGGCGCACCGTGCGCGGGAGGTCGGTGGACTCCTTAAGACATTCGCGAATCGTTTCTTCGATCACAAAATGGTCCGGCAGTTCGATCGCGTTCGGACGGTTCTCGAAGCAGGCCTGCTGGCCGGGGAAAATCGAAGACAGCAGTTCCTGCGAGCGCAGGCGCTGAATCCATGCAGGTACCTTCTTGCCGCGCGACGAGCGCATCACCGCAAGCGCCCGCGTTGCGACGTGACGGAACCGCACCTCGAACATCGGCGCGGCGAGCAGCGCCTGGACCAGCACGTCGCGCGCATTGCGCGCCTTCAGCATCCCGAACAGGGAGTCGAGCGGAAAACTATGGCGCGAATTCAGCGCGAGCAGCACACCGTCGTCAATCGCCGACGCCTGGATCTCGAAGTCGAACGACTGACACAGGCGTTTTCGAATCGCCAGGCCGAGTCCGCGATTGAGGCGGATTCCGAAAGGCGTGTGAATGACGATTTGCGTGCCGCCGAGGCCGTCGAAGAAACGCTCGACGACGACGGTCTTTTCGTCCGGAATCGCGCCGAGCGCCTCGACGCCGCGACGGACGTAGTCGACCGCTTGCGTGGCGGCGCGCTCCGACATCGCGCACTCGCTCATCAGCCAGTCGACGGCCGACTCATTGCGTTCGATCCGGCTCCAAACCTCGCGGCGAAGATCGCAGATCTCCGCCGACAGCGCCGGTGAGCGGCCGCCCGCCTCGGTCTGCCAGAACGGCAGCGTCGGCGCCATCCCGGGCGCCGGCTCAACCATCAGGCGGCCGCGCGAGATGCGTTGAATCTGCCAGGGCATCGAGCCGAGCGAGAACACGTCGCCGCGCGACGACTCTTGCGCAAAGTCCTCCTCGACGTCGCCGACCTTGCGGCCCTCCGACTCGATCACGACGTCGTAATTGCCGGCTTCGGGGATAGTTCCGCCCGAGGTGATCGCCGACAGACGCGCGGATCGTCGCGGACGGACACGAGCGTTCACTCGATCGAAGAAAATTTTCGGAGCGGCGCCCATAATCTTTTCAGGCATATCGGTGGCGAGCTGCTCCAGCAGACGATGAAGCTTGGCGGCGTCGAGATCGCCGAAATTGTACGCGCTGCGCAGCACGCGCAGCAGCTCGGCCTCGGAGATTTCCTCTTCCTCGGCGGCGATTGCGACGATCTGCTGCGCGGCGACGTCAACGCATCCCATCGGGATTTCGACTTCGTCGAGATGGCCGCTGCGAATCGCGCGCACCGACGCACCGCATTCGAGCAAATCGTCGGTGGTCAGGGCGAAGAAGCGTCCCTTGGGAGTCGCGCCGAGGCTGTGGCCCGAGCGGCCGACGCGTTGAATCGCGGCCGAGATCGATTTGGGCGTATCGAGCTGACAGACGAGATCGACGGCGCCGACGTCGATGCCCAGTTCAAGCGATGCGGTCGCGACGATCGCTTTCAACTCTCCGCGCTTGAGACGTTGCTCGGCGAGCAGACGCTCGGCGCGCGCGAGGCTGCCATGATGCGCCATTACTGCGTCGGTGCCGAGCCGCTTCTGCAGATTCAACGCGACGCGCTCGGCGGTGCGACGGCTCAGCGCAAAAACCAGCGTCGTGCGATGCTCGCCGATCAGACGCGCGACTTCATCGTACATCGCTTCCCAATGCGGATGCGTCGCCAGCGGTCCAAGCTCAGGGCCGGGCGCGATGACCTGGAGATCCATCGTGCGGACGCGATCGTCGGCGCGAACAATTTTTATCGGACGCGGTGAGCGCGTGTTGTCGCGCGCCACGTCGTACCCCGCCAGGAATCCGGCCAGCTTTTCGATCGGATTCAACGTAGCAGACAGGCCGATTCGATTCGGCCGCGATTTCCCGCGACTCGTAACGAAGCGCTCGAGCCGTTCGAGCGTCAGCGCCAGATGCGCGCCGCGCTTGTTGCCGGCCAAGGCGTGGAGTTCATCGACAATCACGTGGCGGACGGCGGCGAGCTTCTCGCGGAACTTCGGCGAGGTCAGCAGGATGAACAGCGACTCCGGTGTCGTGACTAAAATATGCGGAGGCCGGCGGAGCATCGCAGTGCGCTCGCTGGCGGAAGTGTCTCCCGTGCGAAGGCCGGCGCGGATTCGCGATAGATCGAGGCCCGACTCGTCGCCAATGTCGCTCACACCCTGCAGCGGCTCCTCGAGATTGAGCCGAATGTCGTTGGCGAGCGCCTTTAGGGGCGAAACGTACAGCACCGAGACTTCATCGCGGAGATTGTCGCGCGCCGCGTCGAGCACGAGGCCGTTGATCGCCCACATGAAGGCGGCGAGCGTCTTACCGCTGCCGGTCGGTGCGCAAAGCAGCACGTCGAAGCCCGGGGCGTCGTTGGCGGCGCCGATAACCGGCCATCCGAGATCCTGCGCGCGTGAGGGCGCGGTGAAGCGCCGCTCGAACCAAGTGCGAACAGCAGGATGGAAATCGTCGAGCGCAGTGGGCATGACACAGGACTATATCACTGAGGCGAGAACGTACGAAAAACACTTGCTGACAACGGACTGGCAGGAGCGCAAGCGAGTGTGCTCCTGCACCCGATGACGGAATGGCGGATGCGGAAATTAAAGCGGCGCGATTCAGAAGCGCCTCCCGATTCAGTTGGGGTCGTATTCTGAGTCCTACGAAAAGGCTCACCATTCTTCATTCAACGCGAGGAATGGACGGAAGGCTCCGTACAGAGCTATCGAAGTCAGCAGTGCGAACGGTGCGAGCATCCCCAGCAGCGCCCATCGCTGGATCGAGAAGCCGCCGCATACTGCTCCCGTCAGATAGGCTACATATAGACCCAGCGTCAGTGCGGCGCGCTGTGCGGTGATCATGCGAGGAGAAACCCTCAGCACTTTCAGCAAGCGGGAGCGGAGGCGGCCGCGGGTCCTATCGCGCAGCCAGAATAAGTATTGCGACAGATTTTCGGCGAACTTCACCAGCGACCCCGTCACGAACGTCGTGTACACGTTGATGCCGCCGACCTTTCTAATCACCACGTTCTGAATGCCCATCGGGACGGCGAGTAACGCTACCATTACGAAGAACTTGCCGGCCGGCTGGGGCGGAATGTCCGCTTTGAAATTGCTCCCGACTCCCGCCGCAATGAAGATTGCAATCAACAATGCCTCGAGGCCAATCGCGAGTGGAAATGGAACCTGGATCTCGCGGCGCTTCTCCGCTTCATAGATGAATGCCCCCAGCATCAGGCCGAAAACAAACGTGACGATCGGCCATCCGCGACGCACGACGCCGACCCAATCCAGCTGCGAGATGTGACGCGCCATCGAGACCGTGTTGCCGGTCATGTGCGAGGTGTACAGGCCGTAAAGGGAGACGTAGCCCACAAGATCGACGAAACCTGCCGCCCACGTCATCGCGAGGGCCAGGTTAACTTTCTCCAGAGTGGTAAGCGGCCCGACCGGCGCTGTGGGCATGCGAAACGTATATCACTGGTGTGCGATCAAAAAGAAAGTTGTTCGAAGTTGAGAGCCGAATCTCACACTTCGTTGGAAAGGCGCAGGCGCCGTACCTGGCGATGATCGGAACCGGAGCCGCGCGACTATCCGCCGTCGGTTTGTCCGCCACCCGCAGGACCGGTACCAGGGCCCGTTCCGAACTCTGTCTGCGGGATAGATCCGATCAGGAACTCGGTTAACGCTTCCCCAAACCTGAACGCCTGGGTGATCGGGACGCCTTCGTTGATGAGCGTAAATTCCTCCTCGATAATCAGAAATATGTTGTTGATTATTTCCTCAGGAGGAATCGGCTGCGGGATCGTGCGGACATTGGGCGGTATGACAATGGCGTACTGGCACGGATTGTTGCTCAGCACGTTACGATAATTTTCGAAACGGAAGCCCAATCCCGGAAAGAAAGTCTCGAGCAGCGGGCCGTACTCAGCCGTCGAGTCGCCGCCAAAAAGATTGAACGTGTTGGCTATCTGCGTATCGCCGAAATGCCACACGCACGAAACGGGCCAGCTTTGGCGCTCGAATAGATCGGATAGAACTGCGCCCCGTCGGGGGGATTCGTGCAATTCGCGCCGGTCTTGGTGACGCAGTTCTGATCGTCAAATTCGAATACCGGCATGTCGGCCTCGAAGGCGACGCGGTCGTACTGCGCCGATCCGTGGCCGCCCGACGGCACGAACAGCGGACTGGGAAAGGCGACCGAGCTCGCATGCACGGTGGAATCCATCGCCGGCGGCAGACTTCCCGGCCAATCGTGCACGTACGACGGCCCCGTGAAGGTCGAGTCGCCGTCAGCGCCGCCGGTGTAGCCCTCCTGTGTCTGATGGCCGATTTCCATCGAGAACGCGACGTTGTAGGTCTGCGCGGTCCAGACTCGTGTTTGCTCGCTCGAAGTCGCGAACATCGGATGGAACGTGTACGGCGAAAATGTGCAGGTTGACGCGTTCGGATCGAACACGACCTGCTGGAATCCATGCGAAGCGTTCGCCATCATCGTGCCCGCTTGGCCGGTGCTGAAGTCGGTGATCGAAACCTGGAAGCCGGAGGGGGTGTCGCTCATGCTGACGGCGAGCTGGTCGCCCGGATTCATCTTCAGCACGTCATTCTTCGGCGATGGTGGAAAGAATGGATAGGTGACCAGTGCGCTCGACGCCGTCGCGTTACCACTGCGGGTTACCCACGCGAAGCGGTCCAGACGGCGGTATCGTAGCTAAGGCATATATTTGGCTCATTCTGGACGGACAACGCGTAGAGAGTTATACCTTCTTCCGTTTGCAAACTTTTGACATAGTTAGCAAGCCAGGACGGCTGGCCTCGCACGGCGCGAAGCGGAAGTGTTGTTCTGGATTTCGAAGGGCAAGACCAGCCGAGAGATAGCGGCGATTTTGTCTATCACGCGAAAGACCGTGGACAAGCACGTCGAACGTATCCATCGGAAACTTGGCGCAGAAACCCGCACCGCCGCCGCGATCGCGTGGGCAGCGATGCGCGATTCCTAAAAAATCACAGACAATTTTCTGCTGTCTTTTCACATTATTTATAGGTCCACATATGCATCGATAGGCTCATTTAATGACAAGTATGTTCTTCCATGCGGGGTAACCGTCATCTACCGATCGCCGACCCAGCAGTCGAGGTAAACTGAGAGTTAGCGCGACGTCGGTTTCAGCAGGTCGGGGAGGCGCGCGGTGAATTCGCTGCGCGACAGCGTCAGCTCGTAGCCGGCTTCGCGGGCGGCCTTCAACGGTTTCAGATCCACGTGCGAGGCAAATCCAATCACGCGCGCGTCGGGCGCGACGGCGCGAATTTGTTTCAGAGTCTCCAGCGCGGGGAACGCGGCGTCGGAAAGGTCGGTGAAGATGACGGATGGCTTTAACTCAGCGCATCGTGAGGCAATCGCGTCCAGCGTCGAGGCATACTCCACGTCGGCGCCGACTGCGGCGGCGACCGCGTCGATCTTCGCGCGGAAGAACAAATCGCGGATCAGTCCGAGTGCGATCAAGCGGCTCATATCATGTCGGCGAGTTTTACCGGGTGCGCGGTGCCGTTGCGGAAGCGTGCGGGTGAGAACGGCGCCAAGTCGGTCGAGGGCTGTCGACCCTGGACCAGATCGGCGATCACTTCGCCAGTGATCGCAGAGAGCAGGATACCGCTGCGAAAATGTCCGGCGGCGTACAGAACGTTTTCGACCGTGGGCGACGGGCCGAGCACGGGGAGCAAGTCGTCGGTGGCGGGTCGAAGTCCCGCCCACGCTTCGCGAAAAGGAATCGAGGCAATCGACGGAACCAACGCACGAACCGCGCGCAGTATTCGATCCATCCCGTCGAGCGTGACGGATTTGTTGAAGCCCGCTTCCTCGAAGATTGAGCCCGCGAGCAAGCGGCCGTCGCGGCGCGGCACCAGGATTCCGGCGCCCGAGAACAGCGACGGGCCAACCAGGCCGGGGCGCGCGTCGAAGCATAAAATCTGGCCGCGCACCGGGTAGAAGCGGATGCGATCTTCTTCGAGGCCGCGAATATCGCCGGCCCACGTGCCCGCCGCGTTGATTACGACGTCGCCACTCTCGAGCGTTCCGTCGGTGAGGCGAAGGCCGGTCGCGCGCCCGCCTGCGACGGCAATCGAATGCACACGCGCGCCCTCGCGGAACTCGGCTCCGGCGTGGGTGGCGGCGTTGATGTAGGCAAGGGTGAGCTTGCGATTTTCGACGCGCCGATTGTTGGGCATGTGCAGCGCGAAGATGATTTTTTCGGACAGCACCGGCGCAAGTTTGAAGGCCTCGCGCGGCGACAACTCCTCGACGTCGCCACCAGCTGCGCGTTGCCATCTCGCACGCGATTGCAGCCCGGCGCGGGCGGCGTCATCGAAGGCGACGTAAAGAACACCGTGAGCGTCGTACTCGGGATCGACGCCGGACTCGGAAGTCAGGCGATCGACGATGGCGTCGAAGGAGCGCTTGCCAGCGAGCGCGAGATCGAAAAAGACTCCCGGCTCGTGAGCCTCGGCCTGCGGCCCGATAAGTCCGGCCGCGGCCCACGAAGCCTCGAGGCCGAGGCGGCCACGCTCGAAGACACTGACCTGCACGCCGTCGGACGCGAGCCGCCACGCCACGGAACTTCCGATAATGCCACCGCCGATTACGAGAGCTTTCACCCGACTAGATTACCGACGCGATGAAGGGGGTGAAAGCGCACCCGCGCACGTGGAGCAGTATTGCGGAAACGCGCCGACGATGATTCACTCGCAACTGTGCTTGAATGTCCATAGAGGCTGTCAGAGTCGACTGAGCATCGGGGGCCATGCCGCACGTGCGCCGCGCGAGTCACGCGCGCGAGCCGCTGCTATTGCATCTCGGAATCCGGAGTACCTGGGACGCGCGTGGATCGCGATTGCCGCGGTCGCCGCTCTTGAATGGCTGTGGGCCGAACGCGTCGGCTGCACGTTCACCGGATCTTTCGCCCTTGGCGCCGCGGTGGCGATATTGGCTGCGATTGGATGCTTTTACGGATTCACCGGACGGGACAGGAAGCTGGCGGAACTCGGCCACTACTGTGCGCTGTGGATAGCGTTTCCGGTCGCAATCAATATCTATAGCTACCTGATCGCCACGCTGCGACTGCCGCTGCGGGACGTGCAGTTGGCGGGAATGGACGCCGCGCTTGGTTTCCATTGGCTGGCGTGGCTCGGACGAATTGAACCGTACGACTTACTACAATCGGTTTTCAGATATGCATACAACAGTATATTTGTCCAAATCTTTGCATCGGTAGTTTATTTCTCACTGGCCGGGCGCAGGGATCGAAATCGCGAACTGCTGTGGACCTCGATGATATCCGCGTTTGTTTGCGTATCGCTTTCGGGTTTTTTTCCTGCGTATGGACCGTATACCAATGGCAAGATGCCCGAGTGGTCGGCGGTGTTGCAGTCGATTCGGGACGGTGGTGTGACGAATTTCCGGATTGCCGATATGCAGGGAATAGTAGCGTTTCCGTCGTTCCATACTATTCTCGGCATTCTCGTGATGTATGCACATCGTCCACCAGCGCGCACGTTCGTACCGGTCGCAATACTAAATGTACTAATGCTAGTGGCTATTCCATTTGCCGGGCACCATTACTTAGTCGATATGATCGCAGGCGCCGTGGTTGCGGCTGTTTCGATCGCGGTCGTACAAGCGGTGATGCGGCCGCGGAGTCTCGCGCTACCCCAGGGAGTCTGAGCTGTCTCGCTATTCGCTACTCTCGAAGTCGCGATGGACAGTGCTGCTTTCGATCGCGATCGCGACGGCTGACAACTTCGCCGATCCGGATTTGTGGATGCACATCCTGACCGGCCAGACGATCCTGCACACCGGACATATTCCTCGATTCGATCCGTACTCCTACAGCGCAGCGGGAATGCCGTGGCGCAATCACGAATGGTTGGCCCAGGTTGCGTTGGCCTTCTGCTACGCGCAGCTCGGAGTGTTCGGTTTGAAGCTCCTGAAGGTGACCTGCGCGAGCATCACGATCGTGGCATTGGCGATCGGTATTTCGGCCACCGGCGCGTCGAGCAGAATACAGCGTTTAACCCTGATTTTTGTTGCGGTCGCCCTGGCGACCCAAATGCAATTCCGGCCGCAGCTCTTCACCTTCTTGATGTTGAGCGTGGTCATGACGTTGATCGCGGTCGAAGTCTATCGCGGCGGGGCAAAGTTTTGGCCGCTGATTCCGATGTTCGCGCTGTGGGCCAATCTTCACGGCGGCTACACGGTAGGACTCGCTGCGATGATCATCGCAACAGCGGTTTTCTTCGCTCAGGGATTTCAAGACCCGGCCCGCAAGATTTCGGCGCGACGGCTCGGAATGGTCACGGTTGCATGTGCGCTTGCCACACTTCTCAATCCGTTCGGAGTGGGCTTGTGGACGGGAGTGGTGCATTCGGTCTCCGATCCGCTGATTCGGCAGATAATCAACGATTGGGTGCCGCTGCCGCGCGCGATGCTGTCACTGTGGCGGGAATCCAAGCCTGAACTGCTTCAGGATGTTGTGCCGATCTTGCTGTTTGCGGGATTTGTCGCGGCAGTTGCGATAGCTCCCTGCGCTGACGACGCTGCCCTGGTGGCGATCGCGATAGTCTTCATCGGGAGCGCTTTCTATGCGCAGCGCAACGTGGCGCTGGCGGTGATCGCGCTGGCAATTCCGCTGGCGCGCCATGCCAGTTTGGCAATGAAGCCAGAATCGACTGTTAGCTACGAGCCTCCGGCAGCGCTGCTTGCGATCGCGGCACTGTTCGTCGTGATTGTCGGGGGGACTTTCTCGAATCGGCTAAAAACCTGGAAGCCGGTGCCCGTGGATGCGGTCGCATTCATGAAACAGCGTGGCCTCCACGGCAACATCCTCAATCAATACGAATGGGGCGAGTACCTGGCCTGGCACATCGGCGACGACAGCAAGGTCTATATCGACGGACGGTCTGAGGTCGTCTATCCGGATAGTCTGCTTCGGCAGTACGCAGTGTTTTTCTTCGGGCTGGCGGGCGCGGACAGCGTGCTCAGCGCCCCGCCCCACGATTTCGTGCTGATCGGCCCGCATACCAAGAGCTACGAAGTCGTCATGAAGGACACGCGCTGGCATCTGATCTATGGCGACGCGACCGCGGCACTCTTCGCGCGAGCCTCGTTGCATGGCGAGGTGCCCACCGCCGGTCGCATCGCCATCACCGATGATCGCCCTTCAGACACCTATTTTCCGTGACGCGCCGAGTGATAAATGTCGTTGCTAGCGGAGGGGCGGAACGATGGCGCGACTTATCAAAGGCCTCGACACCAAGCTGATTCACGCCGGCGAGCCGGAGCCGCTTATCGGCGGCGCGGTCACGATGCCGATTTTTCAATCCTCGACATTCGAGTACGCCGGGCAAACCAGCTACCACGACCTGCGGTACATCCGCCTCAACAACACGCCGAATCACGCGGTGCTGCACGCCAAGCTCGCGGCGCTCGAGAACGCGGAGGCGGCGCTGGTCGCGGGCAGCGGAATGGCTGCGATTTCGGCGGCGCTCCTCACCGTGCTTGGCGGCGGAGGACATCTGATCGCGCAGGATTGCGTTTACGGCGGCACGCACGATCTGTTCCTCGACGAGTTCCCGCGCTTCGGAATGGAGGTCGACTTCATCGACGGCGACGAGCCGGCCACCTGGCGCGAGGAGCTTCGCCCCAACACCAAAGCAATCTACGTCGAGGCGATGTCGAATCCGTTGCTGCAGGTGAGCGACTTGCAGGCGGCAGTGGAGTTCGCGGCGGAGAATGGCCTGGTCTCGATCATCGACAACACGTTCGCGAGTCCGATTAATTTTCGTCCCGCGGAAATCGGCTTCGATCTCTCGCTTCACAGCGGCACCAAGTATCTCAATGGGCATACCGATATCGTTGCCGGCGCGGTGATCGGACGGGCCGACCTGGTCGAAAGCGTAACGCATACGCTGAACCATCTGGGCGGGAGCCTCGATCCGCACGCGTGCTTTCTGCTGCATCGCGGGATGAAGACGCTGGGCGTGCGCGTGCGTCATCAGAATGAAAGCGCGCTCAAGATTGCACGATGGCTGGAGCAGCATCGCGCGGTCGTGCGGGTAAACTATCCCGGACTGGAAAGCCATTCGAATCATCTGCGCGCATGCGAGCTGTTCGACGGCTTCGGCGGCGTGCTGAGTTTCGAGCTGGATGGGGGAGTCGATGCGGCGCGGCACTTCATGGAACGCGTGACGATTCCGATCAGCGCGCCGAGCCTGGGCGGGGTCGAGACCTTGATCACGCGGCCATCAACGACTTCGCATTCGGGGATGTCCGCGGCGGAACGCGCGCGGGCGGGAATTGGCGACGGCCTCGTGCGGCTGTCGGTGGGTCTCGAATCGAGCGACGACCTGATCGAGGACTTCGAGACTGCGCTGACAGCCTGACGCATTTCTGCTTCACCTTGGGACACACGCCGCGACTACATCGAACTCGGGCGACCGAAGCTAACGACAAGCTGAGGTAGCAACTCGTTGCGGTGCCCGGCAGGGGCATCCTAATTGCTTCTGTTGGCCTGTGGACCATCGGAGCGATCCGTCTGGCGCGGGCTTGGGGCAAGGCTATCCGCGGCACTCGATCAACGGTACAGCTGCGTCCACCGTTGGTGATCCGTTTCCTCTCGTAACCGACCTTATCGAAGTGAAAGCCGCGCGCGACTCTGATGAAGCGCTGACGCTCGTCATGAGTGTCCCTGACAATCCCGAACATGCCGCGACGATGCTGCGTGCGGGCGCGTTAGCGATCCTTGCTTTTCAGATTGGATACACGCTGCTTGACCGGAGCGAGTATCCGCACACCCTGGCCAGAACTCTGCCACTCCACGTCGCATCAATGACGCTGAGCGTGATCGCGATCGTGGCAACGCTGTCGCCGACTGCGATGCGGATCTGGCGCCCGCTCGCGCTGGCAATCTGTGCGAACATTTTGCTGATCACCGCGTGGATTGGCGCGATCAATAGCGACGGCGACGTGCTGGTGGCGTCGATCGTGCTGTCTTTCCTGGGCACCGGCGTCTTGATTCCGTGGAACGCCGGCTGGCAGGCGGCGTTCAACACGAGCGGAGCGATCGCGCTGCTGTGTTATTCGACTCGAACTGCGGACCCGAATCCGCGGATCGCGCTCAACTGGATGGTACTGCTGAGCGCGGCGCTTCTATCCGAGCTCAGCACCATCCATAATACCCGCTACCGGATAAAACTGGCCGAGCAACTGGCGGCGCTGGCCGAAAACCATCGATTGCTCACCCGTGAGATGGAACTGCGCGCCGAAATCGCTTCCGCGCGCGAACTCGATCACCAGCGACTGCAGGCCAGCGAGGCGATGCTGCGCAAGGTATTCGACGCGTCGCCGGACAGTATCGCGATCAACAGCCTTACCGACGGACGTTTCATTGCCGTCAACGACGGCTACCTGGTTGCGGGCTACACGCGCGACGACGTGATTGGAAGTAACGTGATCGCGCTTGGGATGTGGCCGAATGACGAGGAGATGACTCGTTTCCTCGACAGTATTCAAAAGACCGACCGCGTCAAGAACATGGAGATCACGCAGCGCCGGAGAGACGGTACTATCGAGACCAATCTGATCTCGGCCTCGGTGGTCGAAGTCAACGGCGAGCAATGCGTGGTTTCGATGACGCGGTACATCACCGAGATAAAAGGCGTCGAGACCAGGCTGCGAGCTAGCCATGCCGCGCTGCGCAAGATTTTCGACGCGACGCCGGACGTCATCGTGGTGACGCGCGTGTCCGACGGCGCGTACATCGATTTCGACCAGCAGCTCGAGCGGATGGCTACCGGCAGCAGGACCTCGACGAATCCCTCAAGGGCGGGCGTCAGTTCTGGGCAAGCAAGCGGCAGCATCTGGAGCTTCGCGAGCGGATTGCGACCGACGGCGTAGTGCGCAACATGGAAGTCGATTTACTGCTCCCCGACGGTCGTCCGATGCCGGCGCTGCTGTCGGCGGTGCGAGTCGAACTCGACGGCCAGGACTGCGTGGTCACGATGATTCGCGATATCACGGAGTCCAAACGCAACGAACGCGAGCTGCTGGCGGCGCGCGAAGAATTGTGGCGACAGGTAAAGGCGCTGAGCGCCAGCGAGGAGACCTTCCGCAAGCTCTTCGACGCGAACCTGGACAGCATGACCCTGACCGGACCCGACGGGAACTACATAAACGTCAACCGTGAGTTCGTCAAAGGCACCGGGTTTTCGCGCGAAGATGCTATCGGCCACCATTTCACCGAGCTCAACATGTGGATCCATCCGGATGAAATGATTGCCTTCAGCGAGCAACTGATCGGGACCAATGAGGTCCGGAACCTCGAGGTAGCGTTCCGGATGAAGGACGGCTCGGAGCATCCGGTACTTCTTTCGGCGGTGAACCTCGTGCTGCAGGGACAAGTCTGCTGCCTGACTATTTCGCGCGAAATTTCCGACCTCAAGACGACGCAGCGCGAGCTGGTCGCCGCACGCGAGGCGGCGCTGGCTGCGTCGCGCGCCAAGTCCGAGTTTTTGTCGAGCATGTCGCACGAGATTCGGACGCCGATGAACGCGATCCTCGGGATGGCGGATCTGCTGGCCGAGACCGAGCTCGGAGACGAGCAGCGACGGTACTTGAGCACCGTCATCAGCAACAGCCATGCCCTGCTGGAGCTGATCAACAGCATCCTCGACCTGGCAAAGGTCGAGAGCGGGCGTATCAGCCTCGAGGCGGTCGAATTCGATCTCAAAGACGCGACCGAGAAGGTGCTCGAGATGCTGGCGATTCGGGCGCATGAAAAAGGCCTTGAGCTGATGGTGCGGTTTGGGCCGGAGGTCCCCGAGCTAGTGCTCGGCGATCCGCTGCGGCTCAGCCAGATCCTGATAAACCTGGTCGGCAACGCGATCAAATTCACGCAGCACGGGCAAGTGCTGGTGTCGGTCGAGCAGGACACTGCGGGCGCACTGAAGTTCACGGTGACCGATACTGGAATCGGAATTCCCGCCGACAAGCGTCACCTGTTGTTCGGCGCGTTCAGCCAAGCCGATTCTTCGACCTCGCGCAAATACGGCGGCAGCGGGCTCGGACTCGCAATCGTCACGCGGTTGGTGGCGCTGATGCGCGGCAAGGTCGCGGTTACGAGCGAACCCGGAATCGGGAGCGCATTTTCATTCACGGCGGAGTTCGGGACGGTAGTTCCCACATCGGGATTGGGGTCGCAGCAGAGGGCATTCGACGGCGTAAGAATCCTGCTGGTCGACGATAACTCCGACAGCCGGTCGATTCTTTCGGAACTGCTGACGGCGCAAGGGGCGCAGGTGACCCAGGCGTCGTCGGGGACGGAGGCATTGGCCGCCCTGCGCGACAGTTCGCCGGCGTTGCGATTCCAGGTCGTGCTGCTGGACAACACGATGAGTGCACCGGGCGGACTCGAGGTCGCAAAACATATCATGACGCTCGGGGCACAGCGGCCGCAGATCGTGATGATGCTTGGCACTGACGACTTGACAGTCGAGCTCGGCGGCCTGCGCGCGCTCGGGATTGCCAACTATATCGTTAAGCCGGTGCGGCGCGCTGATTTGGACGCCGCGATCAAACGAGCGCGCGCGGGAGTCCAGGTCGAACCGCGCGGCGACAGGCTCGCGCCGGCCAACGGACTCGTGTCAGCGGCTGCAAAGGTACTCGATCGGCCGCTGCAAATTCTTATTGCCGATGATTCGCCGGACAATCGCGCATTGATCGAGGCGTATCTGAAGAAGACGCCCTACCGTTTCGAAGAAGCCGAAGACGGTCAGCAGGCGATCGACAAATTCATCGCGGGAAAGTTCGACCTGGTGCTGATGGATATCCAGATGCCGAACGTCGACGGCTACGAAGCTACTACCACGATTCGCAGCTGGGAGCGGAGCAACAATCGCCGCCGCACTCCGATCGTCGCGCTGACGGCGTCAGCGCTGGAGGAAGCGAGGCATCGTACCAAGGCGGCGGGATGCGACGCGCACGTAACCAAGCCTTTCCGCAAGGCGACGCTGCTCGACGCCATTCGCAACGCGGTGGAAGGGAAAGCGGTAGATGACCGGCAGGCGAAACGTACCGATCTCGAGGAGGAAACATGCCGGACCGAGTAATAGTGGAAGTGGACGAGGGTTTAAGCGACCTGATACCGGGCTTTCTGGCGCACAAGCGCGCCGATATCAGCGCCATCCTGGAGGCTGTCGTGCGCCGCGACTACCAGGAGATCAGCCACGTCGCGCATCGAATCAAGGGTGAACGCGGCAGCTACGGCTTCGATAGGATGACCGAACTGGGGCGCTCGCTCGAAGCGGCGGCGGCGACGCGGGACGATGGCGCAGTGTGCGCGCTCGCGCGCCAGCTGCTGAACTACATCGATCACGTCGAGATAGTATTCCAGCCGTCGAAAGATTAGCGGAACGGCGCGGGCATGGTTGCGCGCGGTGCGATCGCGATGCTAGCGATCGAAACTGATTGCGCACCTCGCCGACTCCATCTGCCGTTCTCTTCCGCGCGGGACTTGCCGCTGCAATTGTCTTTTCATGTCTCGCGCTCCAGGCAAGCGCGGCGAACGTCGAGATACCTGACGCGGTGACCTCCTATGCGTCGGCGATGGACGACTTGTTGAAGTCGCGCGGCAAGCAACCGATCGAGCCGGTATTCGAAACCGGAATGCAGGCCAGTCCGCAGCTGCAAGCCGTCCTGCCCGACCTCAGCGAATCGCAGTATCAGCAAGTCCAGCACCAGATGCTTGGATTCATGGTGGTGCGGCACGAGACGATAATCGTGCGCCCGAGCGTCGACTACTTCAGGAGCCTCGCGCGCAAGCAGGGCACCAAGGCCGACCGCGCATTTTTCGAGATCTACCAGCGCACGGAACCCGATGGTAACGGTCCGTTCGCGGCGTACATTCAGCAGCAAGGCGACGAGGCGGGATGCACGCGCTTCGACGGAAAGCTGATGGTCGATCTGTACCGCGGATGGATCACGTTTCGCACGATGTATCCCGACGACTACGCGTCGGAGGCGCAAGGCGAGATAGACAGTCTCGAATCGGAACTGCTGTCAGGAATCTGCAGTTGCGAGGATGCGGACAAGACGGCGGCGGGATTGCAGGCGTTCGTGGCGGCGTTCCCGGATCTGCCGATCACGCCAAAGATAAAAAATCGAGCAGCGCAGATTCGCAGCGGCAAATCGAGCTTCCGCTTCAATTGCCGCGGGTAACGATCTTCGGGTTGACAGCGTTGCGCGCGAGGTGCGACGGTCCACCAAGAATCATCGCGAGGTTGATTAGTTGCCATGAGTATCTGCGCGGATCTGAATGTCGGCCTGCTCTTTCCGTTTCGTAATCCGCCGGCATGGCGCAAACCGTTCGCCGATTTTTACGCCGAGCAACTCGAGCAAACGCGCGTCGCCGAGCAACTCGGCTACGATGAGATCTGGCTGACCGAGCATCATTTCGCCGAGGACGGCTATTCGCCAGCGATCCTGCCGATTGCATCTGCGATCGCCGCGATCACCAAACGCATTCGCGTCGGGACCTACCTGGTGCTGCTGCCGTTGCATAACGCGGTGCGCATCGCCGAAGACGCGGCGACAATCGATATCATCTCGAATGGACGCTTCGACCTGGGCGTCGGCCAGGGATATGCGCCGGGGGAATTCGCGGTGTATGGCGTCGATCGGAAGACTCGCGCCGGCCGCCTCGAGGAAGGTATCGAGGTGATTCGGGGTGCGTGGACCAACGACAATTTTTCATTTGCGGGGAAGCATTACAATGTGAAGAACGTCCGGCTGATGCCGCGTCCGGTGCAGTCGCCGCATCCTCCACTGTGGATCGGCGCCGGCGCGCCGAAAGCGATTGAGCGCGCGGGCCGGATTGGAGTCAATTTCATGGGCATCGCGAATCCGGAGGCGCAAAAGATCTACGACGATGCGCTGCGGAAGGCCGACCGCAATCCGAAAGAATTCTCCGCCGCGCAACTCCACTTCACTTACGTCGCACGCACCACTGACGAGGCGTGGGCGCATTCACAGGATCATCTGCACTACATGATCACGTGGTACATGCGATGGCTGACGGAGGCGAATGACTACCTGGGCGCGGGACAACCTGCGCTGTTGCCCGAGCCGGCGAAGCTGCGCGACGCACAAATCCTGTTCCCGCTGCTGGTCGGCAGTCCGGACGAGGTCGCCGCGAAGCTCAACCATTCGTTCGGCAAGGTGAGGACGACGCATCTCGTGCTGGGGATGCATCTGCCGGGAATCGCGCCGGAACGAAGCCGCCGCTCGATGGAACTGTTCGCGCGTGAAGTCGCGCCGCAACTTAAGCCGGTCGTCGCCTAGGTCTTCAGCGTCTGCCCCGAGCGAAGTCACGCAGACAACAATGAGGGGCCCGGATGCTACACATTCACCTGCTCGTAACCCTCTCGGTCGACTTTCATCTCGGTCCGGGTGTGAACTCGCAGTAGTCAAAGTTAACTTTTGGTTAGCCGAGATGTCGAGCGTGGCATTCGATCTAAAGGCATACCGGGGGAATATGAACTCAATAAAAGCCTCAGCAATTGTATTCTTCGTCGCGATAGGAGTAGCGGTGGTCGTGCTAACCGCCAGCGCTCAACCCGCCCCAAGCAGCCGGCCAACTGTCCACGTACCGATTACGCTCCCTATTTCCCCGCCTCGTGGTTGGGACGCCAAACATTGGGCAACGGTTCGCCAGCAATGCCAGACAATCGCCGACAAGAGCGCATCCCATATTGGGCTGACTATGGGAGAGTACCGACAAGCGGAATACTGCGGCACTCTGTATCCTCCCAATCGATCCGTGACGCATGAACCCGAACTTCCCCAGGGACAAGATGGTCGCCGCGAAGCTCAACCATTCGTTCGGCAAGGTGAGGACGACGCATCTCGTGCTGGGAATGCATCTGCCGGGAATCGCGCCGGAACGAAGCCGCCGCTCGATGGAACTGTTCGCGCTTGAAGTCGCGCCGCAACTTAAGCCGACTGTCGGAGTCTAGCTGGCGGCGAGGTCGGCGCCGTGTTCGCCGAGACTCGCGAGGCTGAGGCCTTTGAAGGCGGGCTCTGCGGAGGCCATTGCGGCGAATACTGCGTCTGCCGTGTGCGGTCGATCGATGCCGTCTAATGCGTGACCTAAACGCGCGATTGCCTCTACGCCGGGGATTGCGTTTCCCGGCGGCGGGAACGCGGCATGGATGCGCTGCACGCGGCCCTGGAAGTTCGTGAAACTGCCGTCGAGTTCCGGATACGCCGCTATGGGCCAGACCTGGTTGGCCATCTGGCAAGTCTCGTTGGCGTCGGTCGATAGCACCAGCATGTAGTCGAGTGCGCCGAAGCGCCGGACGAATTCTTCTTCGCCGAGTGCGCGGACCAGGTCGGCGCGGAAAGTTATCAGCATCTTGAGCTCGCCCGACGCGACTGCCGCCGCGAGTGCGTCGAGTCCGTCGGCCGGCAGCGCGAGCGCCGCGAGTCCGCGCGTATTGGGATTTTTGTTGGCGCGGATCAGCAGATCGTCGTCACCGCTGGCACCCGGCGGCGACCAGCTCAGCGCCGCGATTCGATCCGATCCGATCGCGGTCTTCATCAACCGCTTGAGCGCGAATGCTTCTTCATTGGTGGACTGCGCGTCGATAACGGCCGCGATCGAGTTGGCGCCGTTGGTGCGCTTGTAGTCCGCGATGATCGATGTCGCGCGCCTGACGCCCTCGCCCCACGTCTCCGGTATCAACTGATCCTTCGACTGCACGAGCGGCGTCGTCAGGCGCGTCTCGGCCTGCAGCGCGGGGAAACTGTGGCGGCCCTCGTCGCACATCCAGTAGCTATTGACGCCGGGGTTGTAGCGCGGCTTGAAGCGATAGATGCGTCCGCGATGGTGATGGATGTCGATGGCGCATCCACGTTCGCATCCGCCGCAGACCGATGCGGTGCGATGCAGGTACCAGACGCGCATGCGGAAGCGGAATTCCTTTTCAGTGAGCGCGCCGACCGGGCAGATGTCCACGACGTTGCCGGCGTACTTGTTGTTGACCGGCTGGCCGGGATTGATGTCGATGCGGTTGTGGTCGCCGCGCTCGAAAATCGCCAGCTCCGAGGTCTTGGTGATCTCGTCGAAGAAGCGAGTGCATCGCGCGCACAGGATACATCGCTCCTGATCGAGCATCACGCCCGAGCCGATGTCGATCGCCTTGCCCTTGTGATTTTTCTCGGGCAGCGGAAAGCGCGACGGCTGCTGATCGTAATCCATGTAGTAGTCTTGCAGCTTGCACTCGCCGGCCTGATCGCAAACGGGACAATCGATCGGGTGATTGATCAGCAGGAATTCGAGCACCGCCTTCTGCGCGGCCTTGGCCTTGTCGCTGGTGGTGTGTACGACCATCCCTTCGGCGACGCGCGTGTTGCAGGCGATTTGAAGCTTGGGCGCTTTTTCGACTTCGACCAGGCACATACGGCAGTTGCCCGGGATCGACAAGCCGGGATGAAAGCAGTAGTGCGGAATCTCGATGTCGACGAGTTCGGCCGCCTGAATGAGATTCAGAATGCCGCCAGCCTCAACTTCCTTGCCATCAATCGTGAGTTTCGGCATGTCAGGCTGCCTGTTGGGCGGACGCGGTCTTGAACGGGCATCGGCCGAGCTTGATGTGCGCTTCGAATTCGTCGCGATACTTGGGTACGAAGCTTTTCACCGGCATCGAGAGGCTGTCGGCGAGCACGCAAATGGTATTGCCTTCCATGTTGCTGGCAGCGTCCACCATGACCTTGAGGTCTTCCATCTTGCCGCGGCCCGCTTCGAGGTCGATTAGCAATTTCTCGATCCAGCCGCATCCTTCGCGACACGGCGTGCATTGGCCGCACGACTCGTGATGGTAGAAGTGCGCAATTGTCTTGAGCGCATCGACCATGCAGGTGTCTTCGTTCATCACCATCACGCCCGCGGTGCCCATCAGCGAGCCGGCGGCGCGGACGGAGTCGAAATCCATATTAACCTTGACCGCCTCTTCCGCCGTGAAGATCGGGAACGACGAGCCGCCGGGGATGACGCCCTTGAGCGCCCGGCCACCGAGGATTCCGCCGCCGACGTCGTAGATCAGATCCTTCAGCGGAAAGCCCATCGGCAATTCGTACAGTCCCGGTTTGTTGATATGGCCGGAGAGGCAGAAAAGTTTCGGACCGGGACTTTTTTCGGGGCCGATCGATTTGTACCAGTCGGCGCCGCGATTGATGATGTGCGGGACGTTCGAGAGCGTCTCGATATTGTTGACTACGGTCGGGCATCCAAACGCGCCCTGGATCGCGGGAAACGGCGGACGGTTGCGGGGATACGCGCGCTTGCCTTCGAGCGATTCGAGCAGGCCGGTTTCCTCGCCGCAGATGTAAGCGCCAGCGCCGCGATGCGTGAAGACGTCGAGGTCGAAGCCGGAGCCCAGGATGTTCTTGCCTAGGTAGTTGTTGGCGTAAGCCTCGGCGATTGCAGCGTCGAGAATTCTCTTCTGCACGGTGAACTCGCCGCGCAGATAGGTGTAGGCGACGTGCGCGCCGACCGCGACGCACGCGATCGCGATACCCTCGATGATGCCGTGCGGATCGAACTCGAGTTCATAGCGATTGGCGAAGGTGCCGGGTTCACTCTCGTCGGCGTTGCAGCATAGATAGACCGGCTTCTTTGAATCCTTGGGAATGAAGCTCCACTTTACGCCGGTCGGAAACGCCGCACCGCCGCGTCCGCGGAGATTCGAGTTCTTGACCTCGTTGACGATCTCCTCGGGTTTCATGTCGAACAGCGCCTTGCGCAGCGCCTTGTATCCGCCGTTGCCGACGTACACCTCGAGCTTGCGAAGGTCAGGGATATCCAGCCAGCGAGTCAGTATCCGTTCCATGTGAATCCGGGTGCGCTCGTCGTGTGATCAGGCGGGATGCTTTTCGCTGAGCGCCATCAGTTTCTGCTTCTGTCCCTGGATTTTCCGCTGCAGCGCCATCAGCGCGTCGAGCACGCCCTCCGGACGCGGAGGACATCCGGGGACATACACGTCAACCGGGACAATTCTGTCGATGCCGGGCAGCGTCGCGTAGTTGTCATAGAAACCGCCGGTCGAAGCGCACGCGCCAAACGCCATCACCCACTTAGGCTCCGCCATCTGATCGTAAACGCGGCGCAGAATTGGTCCCTGGCGAACCGTCACCGTGCCGATCACCATCAGCAGGTCGGCCTGGCGCGGAGTGAAGCGCGGGAGCAGCGCGCCGAAACGATCGATGTCGTAGGGGGTCATCGAGAGCGACATGTATTCCATCGCGCAGCACGCGGTCGCGAACGGATACGGGAAAATTGAAAATTTCCGCGCCCAACCGATCGCTTTGTCCAGCCGGGTAAGAACCGCGGTGTCGCCGAGCAGAATCTCATCGCCCTTGGACGACTCGAGCCCGCTTTTAGTTAAAGCCATTGATGCCTCTGGCACTTGATATATACGTTAGATCGCTACTGTTGAAGGCTAGCAAGCATCGCGTCGACGCGTCAACGAAGTCTAATGAAGCGGCCGTTCTGAGTGAAGCAAAACTTGCATCGCCGTGACAGTATGGCTAATCGCGAACGGCGGCGAACTTCGCTCGTCGCGACGATAATTGTCGTCGCGGCGATGCTCGCGATTGCAGCTTGCGAGCGCGAATCGAAGAGCACTACACCTGCGCCAGTTCCCGCCAACATCGACGAACTCAAGTCGGCGGTATCGGTCATCCTCAAAAAGTACAGCGTGCCCGGCGTCGGAATCGCGCTGGTCACGAAAGACAAGGTGGTGTGGACGGGCGGAGTCGGCAAGGCGGACCTCGCTATGAATCGCGAAGTGACAGCGGACACAATGTTCCGCGTCGGATCGATCACCAAAGGCTTCGTCGCCTTGTCGGCGTTGCAGCTCGCCGAGCGTCACAAACTCAACCTCGACGAGAAAGTCGCCGATGTTGCCCCGGAAATTCCGGTTGTGAATCCGTGGGAGGCGACGAATCCGGTCACGCTCGCCAATCTGCTCGAACATACGGCGGGCTTCGACGATTTCTCGCTGGCGGAGTTTTACGATTTCGACACGCCGCCCGACAATCCGCGGCCGCTATTGTGGACTCTCCAGGATTTTCGCGGTCCCGAGCACGTGCGATGGAAACCGGGATCGAGGATGTCGTATTCGAATCCCGGCTACGGACTGGCGGGATACATCGTCGAGAAGGCGGCGGGCGTCCCGCTCGAAGATTACCTCGCCGACAATATTCTCCGTCCGCTCGGCATGACGCATTCCAGCATGCGGCTGACGCCTGCGGTGAAGGACGCACTCGCACAAGGCTACGACGAAGGGTCGCCAGTGCCCTACTACCCGATTTACTTGCGGCCCGCAGGCGAGCTCAAATCGTCGCCCTACGAGATGGCGCGATTCGTGCGCATGATGCTGAATCGCGGCGAACTGGACGGCGTGAAAATCGTCAGCGCCGAATCGATCACGCGAATGGAAACGCCTGAGACTTCCCTCGCCGCGCGCGCCGGTTTGAAAGACGGATATGGACTGGGCAACTACGAGGACCAGCAGGAGCCTCTGATTCAGCGCGGGCACGACGGCGGAATCGACGGCTTCCTGTCACGCTACGTTTATGTGCCGGAGGCGGGCGTCGGCTACTTTTTCTCCATCAACAATTTTTCAACGAGCGACGTTGATCGCGGCCCGATGCGTGAGCTCGAGCATTTGCTGTACGGGTACCTTACGCGCGGCGTTACGGCGCATCAGGAGGCTGCCGCGAAGATCCCGCCGGGCGCATCGGAGTGGACCGGCTACTACGAACTCGCGTCGCCGCGCCAGGAAAAACTGCTCTACCTTAATCTTCTGTTCGGCGGCCGTTTTGTCAGTCTTAAGGATGACACCATGCGTGTGCGCTCGGTCTTCGGCGCCCCGCGCGCGTTGATTCCGGTCGGCGCCAACCAGTTCCGCACGGAAGAGAGCGAAGAGGCGACGGCGATCTTCACCACCGACGGCAAGGGGAACGTCGTGATGGTCGCGAGCCTGCCGCCTGCCCTTCCGCTGCCGGATTATTTTGTCAAAAAGAATCCTGTCTGGCCGATGATTCGGCTGGCGCTCGTACTCGCGGCAGTAGCTGCGATGCTCTCATCGATCGTATTCGCTGTCATCTGGATCCCGCGCAGGATTTTCGGCGGAAACGTCGAGCATCTCGCGATCCGCATACTCCCGCTGCTCGCGACGATTTCGCTGCTAGCCGCGTTCGCGATGGCGTTAACCTCGGAGCCGATCTACCTTGCGCGCGAGGGTTTCGCGTCGCTCACATATTTCATTGGCACGATCGCGTTCGCGATCTTCTCGATCATAGGATTCGCGCTGGCGCTGGTGTCCGCGCAATCGCCAATACATCGCGGCGTCCGGATCCATTCCTTCCTGGTCGCGATGGCGTGTGTCGGGCTGACGAGCTACCTCGCATACTGGGGTCAGCTAGGAGTCAGGCTGTGGCAGCCGTGGTAGGCCCAGCTCTTCCCCTCTCCTTGTATTGGGAGAGGTCGACGCGCGTCCGCGTGCGTCGGGTGAGGGACCGTTCCTGAGATCCTTCACGAAATTCGCAACACGCAGGCGCCTTTGATCTCGTCGTGCTTTAGCATCTTGAGCGCGACGTTCGCTTCCGCGAGGCCGAACGCCACCGTGCTCGTGCGAATTGGAATCTCGCCGGCGAGCTTCATGAACTCTTCCCCGTCGCCGCGCGTGTTGGCCGTCACGCTGCGGAGTTCTTTTTCGTAGAACAGATGTTTTTCGTAGTCCAGCGCAGGAATTGGACTCAGGTAAATTCCCGCGATCGCCAGGATACCGCCGCGATCCAGGGCTTCCAGAGCCGGCAGCACGAGATTCCCGGCCGGCGCGAACAGGATCGCCGCGTCGAGCGGCGCCGGCGGCGCATCTTCGGCGTTGCCAATCCATTCGGCGCCCAGGTCTTTCGCCAGATCGCGATGCGGTCCGCCGCGGCTCATCACAAACACGCGGCATCCCCAGTGGCGCAGCACCTGGATTGCGAGATGAGCCGAGCCGCCGAAGCCGTAGAGTCCGACCGTCGCGCCGGGCCGGATGTCGGCACGCTTGATCGCACGAAATCCGATTATGCCGGCGCACAATAGCGGCGCCGCTTCCTCATCGCCGAGGGAAGCAGGAATCGGGTACGCGAAATCCTCGCGCACAACCGCCCATTCGCCGTAGCCACCGTCGTGATCGTAGCCGGTGAAGCGCGCATTGGGGCAGAGATTTTCGCGACCGCGACGACAATAGACGCACGCACCGCAAGTCTCGCGCAGCCACGCGATCCCGACTCGATCGCCCTGCTTGAAGCGAGCGGCGCCCACGCCGCGTTTGTCCACGACGCCGACGATTTCGTGGCCGGGAATAATTCGCGAATGGCGCGGCGGCAGATCGCCCTCGGCGACGTGCAGATCGGTCCGGCACACGCCGCAGGTGCGCACTCGCACGAGAATTTCGCCCGGCCCCGGCGCGGGCATGGCCACGTCGATAGCGTGGAGCGGATCCGATTCGATCGGCGCTGGCTTCTCGACCACCATCGCTTTCATGGGAGACATTATATTCGATACGCCCGCTTGTGGCTTGCGAAAGAACCCGTTGAGTCATCGAAAGGCCAAGAATTGTGCTAGCTTTTATCGGCGTGCTCTTATTGAGCCGCACGGATGCAGGCGCACAAACAATCGCAACCGTCGGGCGACCTTTCGTTTGCGCGCTCCGATAAATCGACGCTGGTCGTACGGCTCGCCGGCGATTGGCATCTTCGTCACGGCCTGCCTTCGGCCGACCTCGTGGCGAAGGAACTCGACACCGCACCGAAGCCCACGAAATTGACCTTTGACGCCGCTGATCTTCGCGATTGGGACAGCGGCCTGCTTACGTTCCTGCTCGGCATCAGCGAGATTTGCCATAAGCGCAACTTACCCGCCGACTGGTCCCCACTTCCTGAAGGCGTGCGCGCCCTGATTCAGTTGGCTGAAGCAGTGCCGGAAAAAACCGGCGCGCGCGCCGAGGTGTCGCATACCTCGTTCATCGAGGAGCTTGGGCAGGAAGCGATCTCGTATGCGCAGGGGCTTGACGATTTTCTGCGCTTTCTCGGTGAGGTCGCGATCTCGTTCGCCAAGATGTGCATGGGCAAGGCGCGCTTTCGAAGGGTTGACCTGATGGTCATCATCCAGGACTGCGGCTCCAGCGCTTTCGGCATCGTCACGATGGTCACGTTTCTCGTCGGCGTGATTCTCGCGTTCATGGGCGCAGTGCAGTTGCAACAATTCGGCGCGACGATCTTCGTCGCCGACCTGGTCGGAATCGCGATGAGCCGCGATATGGGCGCGATGATGACCGCGATCATCATGGCGGGCCGCACCGGCGCCGCGTTTGCCGCGCAGCTTGGCTCGATGAAAGTGACGCAGGAAATCGACGCGCTCACCACGATGGGAATCTCGCCGATGGAATTTCTGGTGTTGCCACGCGTGCTGGCTCTCTTCCTTATGATCCCGCTGCTGTGCGTTTACGCCGATTGCCTGGGAGTGGCAGGCGGAGCGTTCGTCAGCGCGACGATGCTGCATATTCCACTCGGCACGTATCTTCGCGAAACCAAGGCGGCGGTCACGCTGGCCGACATTTTCGGCGGCGTATTCAAGGCGGCAGTTTACGGCATAATCATCGGGGTCGCCGGATGCTTGCGCGGCTTTCAATGCGGCGACAGCTCGTCGGCGGTCGGTGACGCGGCGACCGAGGCGGTAGTCACGGGGATCGTCTACGTGATCGTCGCGTGCGGCATCTTCGCCTTCATCTTCAACGTGCTGGGAATCTAAGTGGGAGTGAGAATCAAGCTGGACATCCCGGCGCGCTGAAATGGCCATCACGCCTTCATCCATCAACAGCTCGGACGGCAAGCCGGTCTCCAAGCGGCAGTTTCCAAAGGACGGTCCTCCGCCGATCACGGTCAAGGATCTCACGATGGCCTACGGAAACTTCGTCCTGATGAGAGACATAAATTTCACCGTCAACCATGGCGACATCTTCATAATCATGGGCGGTAGCGGCAGCGGGAAAAGCACCCTGCTTCGCCACATGCTCGGACTGATCGAGCCGGCCAAGGGCGAGGTATTGTACGGCGACTTCAATTTCACCAAGGCCGAGCCGCTCGAGCGCGAGGCGATGCTGCGTCACTTCGGCGTCCTGTACCAGAGCGGCGCGTTGTGGAGCTCGATGACGCTTGCGGAAAACGTGGGGCTGCCGCTCGGCGAGTTTACCGATCTTTCGGAGGAAGAGATTAGCGAGGTCGCTTCGCTGAAGCTGGCTCTGGTCGGGCTCAAGGGCTTCGAGGGCTACTATCCAAGTCAAATCAGCGGCGGGATGCAGAAGCGGGCGGGACTCGCGCGCGCGATCGCATTGGATCCGGAAATACTTTTCTTTGACGAGCCATCAGCCGGCCTCGATCCCATAAGCTCGCGCCTGCTCGACGACTTGATACTCGAGCTGCGTGACAACCTCGGCGCAACCATCGTGGTCGTGACTCACGAGCTGGCCAGCATTTTTGCAATCGGCAACAACAGCATCTTTCTCGACGCGGAGAGCAAAACAATGATCGCACACGGCGACCCCAAGGATCTGCTCAAGAATTGCAAGGATCACCGCGTGCAAGCCTTCCTCACCCGTGGAGGAGAAGATGCGGGAATCTTAGCGAGGCACCATGGGTAAACGAATCAATCCGGCTACGGTGGGCGCGTTCGTACTGGGCGCGATCGGCCTGATCCTGGCGGCGGTCGTGGTCTTCGGATCGGGGAACCTGTTCCGCAAGACCCACGAATTTGTCATCTACTTCGGCGGCGATATCAACGGCCTCAGGGTCGGCGCGCCGGTGAAGTTCAAAGGCGTCGAGATAGGACAGGTCAAGCGGATCAAGTTGCGCCTGGAGCAGGAGGTCGACCGCAACAACGGCAGGTTGGCAGCCGACGTGCGCATCCCGGTGATCATCGAGCTCGACGAAGACAAGATCGTTTCCCACGGCGGCACTGCCATCGACCTGGACGACCCGCACACGGTCCCCAACCTGATTCGCGAAGGGTTGCGCGCGCAGCTTGGCTCGGACAGCTTCGTCACCGGCCTGATGTACGTAGCGCTGGATATCCAGCCGAATACGCCGATTCAAATGGTCGCGCCGCCCGGCTCTCCGCTGCAGGAAATTCCCGCGGTTCCAAACACGCTGGAACAAGCGCAGGCCGTGGCGATACGAATTTTCGAGCGGCTCGACAAGGTGGACCTGGCCTCCGTGTTCTCGCAGATGTCCGCGATGCTGGAATCGGTGAGACAAATCACCACGTCGCCTTCGCTGAGGGAGGCAGTGAACAATTCCGAAAAAACGCGCGAGCAACTCGACCACGCACTGGCCGGCGCGCAGCAGACTCTCAACACGGTGAACAATCACGTGCCTGCCCTGTCGGACTCTTTGCAGAAGACCTCGGGCTCCGCCGACGCCGCGGCGAAACAGGCGCGGATTACGCTCGGCACCGTGCAAACCACCATCGAGCCGAACTCTCCCATAAACTACCAGGCACTGCAGACGCTGCAGGACGTCTCCGCCGCCGCGCACTCGATCAAGGAGCTGGCGGACTATCTGCAGCGTAATCCGAGCGCGATCGTTCGCGGGCGCGACTTCAGCCAGGAATAGCGATGACCTTAACCATTTTTTTCAGAATTTTTCTGGCGGGCGTAATTGCGGCGTCGGTGACGGGATGTTCTTACATCGCGAAAGCGATCCTCGCCCCGCAAAAAGATATCTCGAAGTTTTATCTTCTGACCCCAACCAACGACACGCCGGCGACGACGACCGCCGCCGCGCAGACTGCAAGCGTCGATTACGTGATCGGACTCGGGCCGATCAAACTGCCGCCGTATCTTGATCGCCCCGAAATCGTGACGCGTGCGGCGCCCAATCGAATCGAGCTTTCCAAGGAAGATCGATGGGGCGAGTCGATCCAGAACGGTTTCACGAGCGTGATGCTGCGCGACCTGTTGGCGCAAACCGGGACGGCACGCATAATTGTTTTCCCCTGGTACAACACCGTGCACGTCGATATGCAGGTGCAGATCGACGTCTATCGCTTCGAGACCGACACGGAGGGCAACGCACAACTGTCGGCGAAATGGACGATTCTCGACACCACCGGCAAGAACATCCTCTACACGGTCGAGACGCGCCTGACCCAACCGTCCAAGCCAGGCGACACCACCGACGCAGCAGCCGCCCTAAGCCGCACCGTGGGTGATCTCAGCAGCCAAATCGCCAACATGCTGCAGCAACTCCGCTCGCAACAAAGCGCGCACCCGACCTGATCTTAGTAGCGCTTTTCGATTCCCTCGCCGCTTTTTGATTCCCTCGCCTGTCAATCGGGAGAGGGTGAGGAGGAACAATGTGTCGCGCATTTGTCTGTAGCGCTCACACTCTGGTTTCCAGCATCCTAATCCAGCACTAGCACCTTCCATGTTCATGTAGCGGCGTTCGAAGGGCTTTAGAGAATGCGTGCAGCGCAGAAGGAGAAGCGATTGCCCTATAAGTGACAATCTCCGAGATGAGATACGTTTGGTTACACCACTGGAAAGTCCCCTCGCGCAACGCTAGCGTGCACTCACAAAGAGTCATCAAATCGAGGGGGTAACAGTGAAACAGCAGACTTGGAAGGTAGTCGTAGGACTTGCTTTCTTTATCGGCATTCTCCTTGTCTGGAGTATTGTCTTTCTCGGACTACCGCGCATTTCCGAGGTCGTTTATCGATTCGCCAACCCTGCAGCAGGATTCATATTTGTCCTCGACTTATTGCTGTTACCTTTTGCGCTCTCAAGGCGGCTACGGCCTTTGGTCGGAATTGCCATTCACGCAAGCTCCTTTTTGTTCGGCATCGTTCTGTGGACATTTTCGGCGATCATCTCATACAGCCTCTGGGGTTATTTTGGTTTGTTCTTTGGTCTCGTTTGGATGGGCGTTGGAGTGGTGCCGGTCGCCGTGGTCGCGGCTGCGCTCCACGGATATTGGTTCTTGGCCTTCGTCATTCTGGGCCAAGTGATCTTGGTCTTCGGCTCCCGATTCCTCGGCTTAACGTTCATCACCCACGACACGCCGAAGACATCCGCGACGCTCGCCACGAACCTAAGATAGTTCAGGCTACCGCTCGAAGTCGGCTTCCTCGAGAATGCAACGGCGGTAGAGGAAGCAATTCCCGCAACGCCGTCGACGACGCGATGGTCGTAAAGTGCAATCACCTTTAGGGATGAACTGTTCAGCCTGACGCCGTCGCGTCTTCAATGCTACGTGTACGGCATGGACCACCATCAAGATGCCCCATTCTCGCCCGGCTCATCCACGCGACCCCCGCTCCCAGAAAAAAGCAATTTCCGACGGAACGAAACTACCCTTGGTGGTTGAGCCCTCCCAATACCACCACATATGGTAGGAGCGCTCTCTTTACAGTTCGAAGTCTGCTTCTTCGAGGATTCGCGCGGCACGGTACAGGAACCGGTTGCCCAGCACTCCGTCGACGACGCGATGGTCGTACGACAGCGCCAGGTACATCATAGTGCGGATTGCGATCGCGTCGGCGCCGTCAACCTCGACGACTACCGGCCGCTTCTTCACCTCGCCCATCCGCAAGATACCGACCTGAGGCTGATTGATGATCGCGAATCCATAGAGATTGCCCTCGCGCCCTGGATTCGAGAGCGTGAAACTGCCGCCCGCGAGATCGTCCGCGGTGATCTTCTTCTCGGCGACTTTGCGGCGCAGAGTTTCGATCGCGCGCGCAAGTCCGACCACCGACATTCCTTCCGCTGCCTTGATCACCGGTACGAGCAGGCCTTCGTCGGTATCCATCGCGATGCCGAGAGCGATTTCGCGGCGAATCACAACGGAGTCGCCAACCACCGACGCGTTCATCCGCGGAAATTCCTTGAGCGCCCGCACCGTCGCAGCCGCCGCCAACGGCAAGAAGGTCAGACTGAAACCCTCACGCCGCGCGAACTCGTCCTTATGCTTCTCGCGCAGGCGCATCGCATTGGTAACGTCGACTTCCGCGACCGTGCCGACGTGCGGCGAATGCGTCTTCGAGTACACCATGTGCTCGGCGATGAGCTTGCGCCGGCGTGTGAACGGCTCGACGATATCGCCTTCGACCGGCTGATAGACGGGAGGGCGAAAGACCGCACCCGGTTGAGCGGGCGGCGGCGTTGTCGCGGTCGCCGTCGGCGCCGGACGCGAGCTGCTCTGCGCGACTCCGTTAGTCTGCGGCTGCGCGGTGGCAGCTGTGCCTCCACCCTTTCGCAGCGAGTCGAGGTACCGCTGCAGGTCGCGCTTGCTGACACGTCCGCCGATTCCAGTTCCGGCAACGCGACTCAGATCGATCCCCTCTTCCGCCGCGATTTTCAGCACCACCGGAGAGAAGCGCCGTGGACCGCCAGCCTCGGCTTCAACTTCGTGAACCCCGGTACTCGCCGCTTGCATCGGCTGAGGTTGCGGCGCGGGCTTCGCCACGGGTCTTGGCGGCGGGGGCTCGGTCCGCACAGGCGGCGGCTGCGGCTTCGCTGGCGCAGGCTCCACCCTCGGAGCTTCCTTCGGCGGAACAACTTTCAGTTTTGCAGTTGTCTCCGCGCCGACAGACTCGATCACGGCGAGCGTCGCGCCGACCGGAAGCGTCTGCCCCTCCGCCGCGACGATCTTCGCAATTCGTCCCGCGCCCGGAGACGGAATTTCGGTGTCGACCTTGTCAGTTGAAATCTCGACGAGCGGTTGATCTTCGGTGACGACGTCACCCTCCTTGACCAGCCACTTCGTGATCGTGCCTTCGACTACGCTCTCGCCCATCTGCGGCATCTGCACGTCGATAGCCATTTCAGTACGCCGCCAGGCTACGAATCGCGTCGACGATTTTGTTGGTGTTCGGCAGAATGAATTCCTCGAGCGGCGGGCTGAACGCGACGTGCGTATCTGCCGCCGCGACTCGGCGCACGGGACCGTCGAGATACTCGAATGCGTTCTCCATGATGATCGCCGAGACCTCGCCGCCGACTCCGCCGGTCAATCGATCCTCGTGCACCACCAGCACTTTGCCGGTCTTGCGAGCGGTCGCGAGGATCGCCTCGCGATCCAGCGGCAGCAGGGTTCGCAAATCGAGCACCTCGACCGAGAGCCCGTCCTCTTTTTCGACGATTCGCGCCGCGTCGAGCGATTGGCCCAGCGTGCCGCCGTAGGTGATTATCGACAGGTCATTCCCTTCCTTGCGAAGCTCCGCGACGCCGATCGGCACCGTGAAGTCGCCCTCGGGAAGATCCTCCTTGACGCTGCGATAGAGCCGCTTGTGCTCGAAGTACACGATCGGATTGCCGTCGCGAATCGCGCTCTTCAAAAGTCCCTTGGCGTCGTAGGGAGTCGCAGGCGCGACCACCTTGAGTCCCGGCACGCGTGTGAACCACGCTTCGGGATTTTGCGAATGGAACAGCGCGCCGTGAACGCCCGCGCCCGACGGCGCGCGAATCACCAGCGGACACGCGGCCTTGCCGCCGTGCCGATAGCGCAGCGTCGCGGCAGTGTTGACGATCTGATCGAAGCCGCACGAGATAAAATCCGCGAATTGCATCTCGACCACCGGGCGCATCCCGAGCACCGCGGCGCCCACACCCGCGCCGACGATCAACGCCTCCGAGATTGGCGTGTCGATGACGCGCTCCTCGCCGAACGCGTCGAGCAGTCCTTCGGTCGCTTTGAACGCGCCGCCCAACTCCGCGACGTCCTCGCCCATGACGAAGACGTTTTCATCGCGGCGCATCTCCTCGTGCAGCGCCGAATTGATCGCTTTGATGTAAGTGGCTTCCATGCTTCAGCGATTGCCGTTCGACGAATTGTTGCTCGAGTTGGGAGAAATCGAAGCTCCGGCCGGCGCGTAGAGATCTTCAAGTGCTTCTTGAGGTTCTGGCCAGGGGCTGTTTTCGGCGAAGTCCACCGCGGCCTGTACGGTCTTGTTCACCCGTTCGTCGATCTGCTCCCGCATGGCCTTAATCTCGTGGCCCTTCTTCTCCAGGTAGAACTCGAAGCGCGGGATTGGATCGCGGCTTTGCCATTCGATCAGCTCTTCCTTGTCGCGGTAGAGCGCAGCGTCGTGCTCGCTATGCCCACGGTAGCGATAGGTCTTGCACTCGATCAGCACCGGACCCTCGCCGGCGCGCGTCTTTGCAATCATGCGCTCGCTCAACTCGAGCACCGCAAGCAGATCGTTGCCCGAGCACACGTAGCCCTTGAAGCCGTAGGCGACGGCGCGATCCGCGACGTCCTCGATCGCCATCTGTTTTTCAAGCGGCGTCGAATACGCGTAGCGGTTGTTCTCGCACACGAAAACGACCGGCAGTTTCTGCACGCCGGCAAAGTTCATCGCTTCATGCACGTCGCCGCGCGAGGCCGCGCCTTCGCCAAAGAACGCGACCGCGACGTTGGGATTCCTCTTCATTTTGAATTTGAGCGCGGCGCCGACCGCGACCGGCAGCGACGACCCAAGCATCGAGGTCGATCCGAAAACTCCATGCTCCAAATCCCCGCCGTGCAGAAACGAATCCTTGCCGCGCGAGAGCCCGGTCTCCTTGCCCATCAACTGCGCCATCAGGCGGCCAGGATCGACGCCGCGCATGATGAACACGCCCATGTCTCGATGCAGCGGCGCGGTGAAATCGCCGTCGTGCAGAGGCGCGCAGATGCCCGTGACGATCGCCTCCTGGCCGGCGCCGGAGTAAACGCCGCCGAGGATTTTGTTCTGACGATGCAATCGCGAGACACGCTCCTCGAACGCGCGAATCAGCTTCATCCAGTAGTAGAGCTGGAGCTCATACTCGACGCGGGGAGCGGACTCGACGGCGCCGCGCGCAACATTGGTCTCGGGCATCTGGGTACTCCGGCTTTGCCTATCCAACTCAGACTAACTCCTGCGGATGGGCGGGGCAAAACGCTTTTGTCTCGAACGCGACAGTCATTCCAGCAGTTTCCGGATTCTTTCCGTAACCAAACTATCGCGCTTCAGCAGCACGCCAGGCAGTCGCAGCGTGAGCTCGATCCAGTTGCGATCGCGTCGCCCGACTTCGCGCAGCATCGCGAGGCCGTCATCGATCTTACCAATGCCGAGCAGCGCTATCGCATGCCAGTAGCGCATTTCTGGATTGTCACCGATCAGCCGCTCGGCATCGGCAAACTCGCGTTCGGTCGCATCCAGATCGCCGCGTCCTGCCGCCTCGTTACCAAGCCGCATATGAATGTAGGCGCGGCGGACGGCGACGAGGCGGCGAATCTCTGCAAGCGGCTCGGGCGCGTCGTCAACGCGAAGGTCGAAGACGGTGTCGATCCACGGCCGGCCAGTATTCTTCGCCTCCACGATCAATATCGCCGCCGATTGCCGACCACGAATATCGCCACCTTCGGCCTCCGCCGCATCGAGCGCTGCGAGGAATCGATCGACAAGCTCGCGCTTCGCGCCGCGATATGCCTCAGCCATCGCCGGCCACACCGAGTTCTTGAGCATCATGTTGGCCTGCGCGGAAAATCCTTCACCAACGATGTGCCCAGCTTCGGGAATCGTCGTAGAACCTGTGTGCGCTGCGACACGGCCTTGCGCATCGACCATCGCCACCTGCCGCACTGCCTGCATCGAGTCGCTCGCGACCAGACCCGCAAGCGTGTCAGGTGCGCTCTTGCCCGCACGCATCAAGTCGAGTCCGAGCTTTCCGTACGAAGGATCGGCAATCGATTGGGTCGCGACCGCGCCTACCCCCGCCTCCGCCCACGTGACGACCGAGCCGACGGAGAAGTAATGCGACTGCACGGCGACGCCGAGCTGTCCGGTGTCGGTATCGCGCGCGACAATCGAGTAAGTATGAACGAGCGGATCGGCGGTAGGCATCATTTGGGGTTCCTCCTGCGACTCGAAACGATTGTGATATCGCGCGCGCGAAAGCACCACAGGTAATTCGCAGGCATCAAATCGCAGAATCGGGTATGGTGAAAGAGTGAAGACGAACCCGTTCCCATGGTTCCCGTGGTGGCCGAAGGTCGACGAGAGCCACTACGTGCCGATCATCATAGTCGCCCTCGTTCTGGCCGCTATTCTGATCTACTTTTCCGGAATTTAGGAACTTCGCGCCAAGGAGGCGACGCATAATCCATGAAGGCCGGCAATGGTGCCGCACGAAGGATGAAGATCTTTGGTGGAATCTTCGCACTTCTGGGTGCCACGTTTGGCTTGGGAGCATTCGTTGTTGGAATAGCAGCATCTGGGCTTAGCAAAGTGCCAATGCCGTGGGCGATTGTAAGTTTTCTGGCCTATTGGCCGTACATGATTCTCCTCTTGATCCTGCCCGAGAAATGGTTGCTCTCTTTCTTCGGGGAATTACCACTCCTGTACATGTTCGGACTTCCAATGCTCGGTTGGAGTCTAGTCGGAATCGGGTTGGGACGATGGATGGCCGCGAGAATTTCCAAACACGGACGGTTAGGAGAGCGTTCGCGTTCGAGCGCAGTTTTCTTTTGCAACTAGGTTGCCTCCTCAGACCTGATGGCTTATAAACGCGATTGATGGCGTCGCTCCATTCATCGCTCGTTTCCGAGCTGCGCGAACGCGCGCCCATCCGCGGTATCCTCGATCGAGCGCTGGCGGGCGCGCGCTTGAGCGACGCCGACGCGATCGCGCTGATCGAGTGTCCCGATCGCGATCTCGACGCGATGCTCTCCGCGGCGGCTGAGTTTCGCGATCGCGGCAAGGGTCGCGACGTCACCTACTCGCGCAAGGTCTTCCTGCCGATAACCAATCTTTGCCGCGATCGATGCACCTACTGCACGTTCCGCAAAGATCCCGGCGATCCGGGCGCGTGGACGATGATGCCGGACGCGATCGCGCAGTGGTCGCGGCGCGGCGCCGAGCTCGGATGCAAAGAAGCGCTGATGTGTCTCGGCGACAAGCCCGAGGTCGCATTCAAGGAATATCGCGAGACGCTCGCTACCCTCGGCGTCCGCACGACTATCGAATACGTCGTCCGCGCGTGCGAGATCGCCCTTGCGGAGGGATTGCTGCCGCATACCAATGCCGGCCTGATGACGTCGGATGAAATGCGCGCGCTGCGTCCGCTCAACGTGAGCATGGGCCTGATGCTCGAGAATATCTCGCCGCGATTGCGCGGGCGCGGCGGAGTGCATCAGGCGGCGCCGGACAAGGATCCCGCGCTACGTATCAAGATGATAGACGACGCGGGCGCTCTGCGGATTCCGTTCACGACTGGAATCCTGCTCGGTATCGGCGAGACTCCGGCGGAACGCGCGCTGAGCCTGATCGCGATTCGCGACACGCATGAGCGTTACGGTCATATCCAGGAAGTAATCGTCCAGAATTTTCGCGCCAAGCCTGAAATCGCGATGGCCGACGCACCGGAGCCTGATGCCTACGACATGGCGCGCGCGATCGCGACCGCGAGGCTGGTGCTCGGACCGTCGATGAACGTGCAGGCGCCGCCCAATCTGTCGCCGCGTCAGATCGACTTGTTTCTGAGTGCCGGTATCAACGACTGGGGTGGGATCTCTCCGCTCAGCAAGGATTACGTGAACCCCGAGGCGCCGTGGCCGCATATCGACCGCCTCGGCGAGCAATGCGCGCGAGCTGGTTTCACGCTTGGTGAAAGGCTCGCAATCTATAACGAATACATCAATGATGAATGGCTCGACCCGGCGGTCGCGACTAAAGTGCGCGCGATATGGAGTCGACCTGTCGGAGGCCAATCATGAACCTGGAGTTCTGGCGCACTTACGTCGACGAAATCGAAGCGACTCCCGTCGACGCCCTGCTCGGCAAGGCGTCTCCTGCGGTGCGCACCGCGCTCGAGCACGCTCTCCTGAAAAAAGAGCTGACGCCCGAAGAAGGGTTTTTACTATACACGTCCGAGGGTGACGATCTGCGCGCGACGATCAAGTGCGCGGACCTCGCGCGCGCCGAGGACATCGGCAACGAAGTCACCTACGTCGTCAATCGCAACATCAACTTCACCAATATCTGTTTCGTGGGATGCCAGTTCTGCGGCTTCAAGCGTCAGCGCTGGGAGGCCGACGCCTACGATCATTCCGACGAAACGATCGTCCGCAAAGTTGCCGACGCTGTCGCACGCGGCGCGACCGAAATCTGCATGCAGGGCGGCATCAACCCCGACATGCCGCCGTTCAAATATCGCGATCTGCTCGACGCGATGAAGGGCGCATTCCCGGAGATTCACATTCACGCGTTCTCGCCGATGGAAATAATGTACGGCGCCAAGCGCGTGCGGATGTACTATCCGGAATACATCACGATGCTCAAAGAGCACGGGCTCGGCTCGATCCCCGGCACCGCGGCGGAAATCCTCGACGACGGCGTGCGCGAGATCCTGAGTCACAAGAAAGTCGATGTCGCCGCGTGGGTCGAGATAATCACCACCGCGCATGCGGTTGGAGTGCCGACGACCTCAACCGTCATGTACGGGCACGTCGAGTCTCCGCAACACGTCGTGAATCATCTCGACTTGCTCCGCACGATCCAGAAGCAGACGCATGGCTTCACCGAGTTCGTGCCGCTGCGATTCATCCATCAGAACACGATGCTCTATCGCAAGGGCCTGGTGTCGCCGGTGGATCGCGGCCAACTGGATTTCCAGATGTACGCGTTCTCGCGCCTGTTCCTGCGCGGGCAGATCGACAACATCCAAACGTCGTGGGTGAAGTGCGGCGTCGATCTCGCAGCGCTCACACTTAAGGCCGGATGCAACGATCTGTCGGGCACGCTGATGGAGGAAAGCATCACGGCCCAGGCCGGCGGCGACTCGGGCGAGTTCGTGCCGGTCGATCTGTTCGAGGAAAAAGCGCGCGAGATGGGCCGCGTCGCGGTCGAACGCACCACGCTCTACAAGAAGCTCTACGGAAGAAAGGCACCCAATGGAGCGCGGCCAATCGCGTCCCCACCCGTCGCGGCAGATAACCACGCTAGCGGGGGGAGTGGGTGCGGCTAAGTTCATCCGGGGACTGGTTCGGCGTATCGATCCGTCAAGGCTGACCGTCGTCGTTAACACCGGCGACGACGAAACCTTTTACGGTCTTCACGTCTCACCCGATATCGACACCGTCACCTATACGCTTGCGGGCGTGGTGAATCGCGCGCAAGGCTGGGGACTCGACGGCGAATCGTTCAACGTGCTCCCGGCGCTCGAACGTTTCTACGGCAAGCCGTGGTTCGGCCTTGGCGATCGCGACCTCGCCACTCATCTGTATCGCACCGAGCGGATGCGCCAGGGGGCATCGCTCAGCCGGATCACCGCCGAAATCGCGGACGCATTCGCGGTCAAGTCGCGAATCCTTCCCATGAGTGATGATCGGGTGCGGACCTTTGTAAAATTGCGCGGCAAGCCTGCGATCCCTTTCCAGGAGTATTTCGTACGCGGGCGCGCACGCGGAGCCGTCGAAAAGATCGAGCTGCGCGGAATCGGCGCAGCGCGCCCTACTCCTGCGGTCCTTGCAGCGATTCGCAAATCTGCCGCGATCATCCTGGCGCCGTCGAATCCGTTCGTCTCGCTCGGCCCGATTCTGCAACTGACGGGCGTGCGCGATGCGCTTCGCCGCGTGAAATCGCGCGTTGCCGCGATTAGCCCAATTGTTGGCGGAAAGACGATCAAAGGTCCCGCCGACAAAATGCTCCGCGGACTTGGGATGGAAGTCTCTCCGCTCGGAGTCGCGCGCCTCTATCACGACATCGTCGGACTGTTCGTTCTCGACAGCGCCGATCGCCGCTTCATCGAACCGATCGAACAGCTTGGAATGCGCGCTGTTGCGACCGACACGATCATGGCGACTCCCGAACGCGCCGCCGCTTTGGCTGAAGTGGTTCTGCGAGAGCTAAAGGTGTAGTAGGCTGGTCCCGCCGATGCGCACGATAAGTCTCACAGCAATCGAGGGCATCCCGATGGTGAAGGCGGGCGACGATCTTGCCGCGCTGATCGCCAAAGGACTCGCCGGCACCGGCTTCAAGCTCGAAGCCGGCGATATTCTCGTCGTATGCCAGAAGGTAGTCTCGAAAGCCGAGGGTCGCACCGTGGACTTGAAGGATTTCGAGCCCTCCGAGTTTGCCAAAGCCTACGCGAAGCGATGGGAGAAAGACCCGCGCGCGGTCGAGATCGTGCTGCGACAAACCAGCAGAATCGTACGCAACGATCGCGGCGTGCTGATTGTCGAGACCGGACCCGGATGGATCTGCGCCAACGCCGGCGTCGACGAATCCAACAGCCTCGAGGACGACCGCGCGATCCTGTTGCCCGAGGATCCCGACGCGTCCGCCGATCGACTTCGCAACGAGATTCGCCGACGCCTTGGCGTTACCATCGCCGTGCTGATTACCGATACTTTCGGCCGTCCTTGGCGCGACGGCCTTACCGAAATATGTCTCGGAATCGCCGGGATGAACCCGGTGCTCGATCTGCGCGGCACTACCGACCTGGGCGGCCGCGAACTACATCATACCGTCGTCGCGATCGCCGACGAGATAGCGTCCGCCGCCGGCCTGCTAATGGAAAAAGCGGGCGCCATTCCAGCCGTCGTCGTGCGCGGGTACAAATACGAACCGTTCGAGGGCAGCGCGAAGATATTGATTCGTCCTGCCGAAGCCGATTTATTCCGCTAACCTGTGTCACCAGTGGAAAAGTGAAAAGAGCCAAGGCCACTCAACTCGCTGCCGCATCGACGCCCGAGGCTTTGAACCCCGCGCGCCTCGTCGAAGCCGACCTTACAGAGGTCGAAGCGAAACTGTCGCGCCTGCTCGACTCGAACGAATCGATAATCGCAGAGATTTGCCACTACCTGGTCGACGCTGGCGGCAAGCGGCTGCGACCCACGTTCATCATGCTGGTGTATCGCGCCTGCGGTGGAACTGAGGCGAAAGTTGCCGACGCGATCGACGCGGCAATCGCGCTCGAACTTATCCATTCGGCAACACTGCTCCACGACGACATCATCGATCGCGGCCTGCTTCGACGCGGCAAACCGTCGGCGTTCGCGCGCTACGGATTTGGACCGTCGCTAATCGCCGGCGACTATCTTTTCTGCCGCGCGTTCGAGGTATGCGGCCGCTTCGAAGAGCATCTGGTACGCACGGCGGCGCAAGCGTGCATCCAGCTGACCGAAGGCGAAGTGATGGAGGGCAGGTTCCGTCACAATTCGGCGGCGACCCTCGCCGACTACATCGCGGTGATCAATCGTAAGACTGCGTCGCTGTTCCATGCCGGCGGCAAGGTGGCGGCGGACCTCGCGGGCGTGTCGACGCGGACGATCAACGCGATGGCGAAACTCGGAACCGCGATGGGCCTGGCGTTTCAGATGGTCGATGACCTGCTCGACATCCTGGGCCCCGAAGAAAAAATCGGCAAACCAGTCGGCTCCGATTTGCGCGCCGGCATCCCGTCGCTGCCGGTCGTCCTCGGCGTCGAACGCAGCGCCGAGTTGCGCGCGTTGTTTCAGAACGGGACCAGGATGGAAGGTCCAGTGCTCGAGCGCGCGCTTGAGCTGCTACGCGATCCTGAAATTATCGCGACCGCACGCCGGCTGGCCGCCGAGCAGGTCGCTATCGCGCGCTCGATTGTCGAAGCACTCGAACCGTCTCTGTATCGCGACGGCCTGGCTACGTTGATCGACGACCAAATCTCCCGCGAAGTCTGAAATGCCGAATGCAATCGTCGTCGGTGCCGGACCGGCGGGCGCCCTGCTCGCCTACCTGCTCGCGCGCCGCGGCGTCCCGGTGACGTTGCTCGAACGACAGACCGATTTTTCGCGCGAGTTTCGCGGCGAAGTTCTGATGCCGTCGGGAATCACCGCGCTCCACGAGGCCGGCCTTCGGCAACAGCTCGACGCTCTGCCAAATTTGTCGATGCGGATGGTCGAGATCTTTCGCGGCGAACGGAAAGTTGTCGCGATTCCACTCGACGGCTTCGCGATGCCTCCGCGCGTCGTGCCACAGCCGGCGATGCTCGAGATGATTGTTGCCGAGGCGGCGAAGTTCCCCGGCTTCAAGCTCGACCGCGGCGTAACGGTGCGCGATCTAATCCATGAGAAAGAGCGCGTGGCCGGCGTTCGTACCGATACGCTCGAGGGTCCGCGCGACTACCGCGGCGACTTCGTGATCGCATGCGACGGGCGCGTATCCGCAATTCGAAAACGCGCCGAGCTCCCACAGGACCGCATCCTGCAGGGTTTCGATGTCGTATGGGGTCACGTCGCGGGACATTTTCTCGACGGCCGAACCGCGCGCGGATACATCGGAAACGGTCATTTGCTCATCCTGTATCCTTCGCCCGAAGGGCACATGCAGATCGGGTGGGTGATCGACAAAGGGACCTTCGGCGACATCAGGAAGCTGGGCGCCGACGGATGGATCGGCGAACTCGCGCCGCATGTGTCTCCCGACCTTCGGAACTTTCTCGTCGCAAACAAGACGGGCCTGGCGCATCCGGTCCTGCTCGATGTCGTCTGCGATCGGTTGCGCGAATGGAGTGCGCCCGGGCTGCTGCTGATTGGCGACGCTGCCCATCCGATGTCGCCCGTCGGAGGACAAGGAATCAATGTCGCGCTGCGCGATGCGGTCGTCGCGGCGAACCATCTCGGCCGCGCGCTCATGATGCGCTCCGACGAGGCCACGCTCGACTTCGCGGCGCGCAATATTCAGGCTGAGCGATGGCCCGAGATCGTGAAGATCCAGAACATGCAGCAGATTGGACCGCGCTTCGTTGTGTCGAACTCGCTGCTGAGCCGCATCGTCGTCAGCGCGCCGATGCTCGCGTTCGCGAAACTTTTCCTCGCCGGCTACATCGCGCGTCAATTCGATCCGTTCCTTAACGGCGTCACCCGCGTCGTGATGGAGCAGTAGCTGTTCGTTGTCCTCACGCGATCATAAAGTTCGCGATCATCGCCGTGTCTTCATGCGGCAGCATGTGGCAGTGATAGACGGATTTGCCCTTCCAGGTCTTGAAGCGCGTGCGCATCTTGAGTTCGGAGAAAGGCGCGAGCCATACCGTGTCATGCAGGCGGTGATATTCCGGATTCCCCGGCATCCCCATCACTTCGAACGAGTTAACGTGGATATGGAACGGATGAATGCCATCTGAGTTGTTGGCGAGCGTCCACTCTTCGGCAGCACCCAGCTGAACTGTTTTATCTATTCGGGTCTCCGAATACAGTTGTCCGCCAATCAGAAACTCAACTCCAGTGAGTATCGACTTGACACCATTCTTCATCGTGAATACTACTTTACGGCGGTTGACGATTTCATCGTCGCGAATAAGTGGATACTCACGCGTCGGCGTCGGTAACCTGTCCGGAATACTCATATCTACCGGCGCTCCTGAGACGACGAAGCTCGCCAGCGCAATCTCCGGCGTAGCCATCATCTCGCCCATCGCCTCGCTCAACAGGTTTGGCGACATCGCCATCTGCGGCAACGCGATCAGTATGCCAGTGGCTGATTTCCGCGGCGCGCGAAGCAGGATCTGAAGTGCCAACCGGCGCGAACAGATGCGGGATCACTTGCAGGCCGTGCACGTGAAGATTGGTGGTGTTGAAATGATTGGGGTTGTTCTCGCCGTCGATTCCTTCCGGCGCGACGGCAGGAGGATCGGGCGGCAGTGTGCTCGCGAGCGTGACGCGTAAGATGTGTCCCGGCCGCGTGACCATCAGCGGCCCCGGAAGACTCGCGTTGTAGGTGCGCGTGCGCGTCCTGAGTCCGGCAAGCTCGCGCTCGGAATATCCAACTTGCAAGGTGTACGAATCGACGGGGGCGGTTTGAGCGGCATGAACCGGCTCGTGGAATATCCCGAGCATCGCAGCGCTGGCGATGGTCCCGCCAGCAGCAAGAAACTGTCGGCGCGTAAGTCGCTGATGTCGCATATCCTTCCCCGAATGAACGCTGACAAACTCGCAACAAGTTGGGATTCATTATCAAAAACCTCCGCTTGACGTGAGGCGAAAAAAGAGCGAAAACGTATCTGGTGGCTGCCCTTCCAAAACCTTCGTGGAACGATATTTCAAACTCGATTCAGGCTGTCAGACCGCCTTCCCATTCACAGGTTGAAAAGGCGCAACAACTTGAATTTTCAGGGGTTTTTCGTGGCCATGAACTCACCCGCAAGGACCGCCGCTTAAGCTCTGGGCTCGCACCGCTCGACATTCTGATAGACGGTGGGATTCCGCGAGGGCGAATCAGCGAAATCACAGGACGCGCCGGTTCCGGCAAGACCTCGATTGCCGCATCGTTCGCCGCCTTCGCCACCCGACGCGGCGAGGTCGCCGCATGGCTCGACGCTTCGGGCGCCTTTGATCCTGAGAGCATGGCGGCGGCAGGAGTAGAGCTTCGCCGGATGCTGTGGGCGTCGATGACGACGGCGTCGCGCATGACCCGTGCGACTTCCACCTACGCCCGCTTCGCAGCCGGCCCGCTCGCGCGCAATCAATCCGCGATCGTCAAAGCCGCGGAACTCGTGCTCGAGGCGGGAGGCTTCGGCCTGGTCGTCGTCGATTTCGGTGAGGCTCCTCGCGCACTCGCTTATGCATCATCTTTGCGAATCGCCCGCGCGGCCGAGCGCAGCGGTGCAGCCGTGATCGCGATCGCGCCGTGGCGCATGTACGGGACCTTCGCGGCACTGAGCCTGGCCACCAGCCGCGCCGAAACGTCATTCAGCCGGCTCGCTCCCGGTTCACCGGTAACGTTCGACGGACTTGCAGTCGACGCGATGGTCGCGCGGAACAAGATGGGCGGGACGGGGCGGCGTGTTCGCGTTCGCGCTCTTGTCGATCCGATTTCAAATCCAATCGATGTGCATCCGCAACTCGACAGCAAAGAATCTCCGGTTCGAATTTCCGCAAGCAGCTAGCGCGGTGTTCCGATGGCTCGTATCGCATGCATCATGGTCGCCGATTTTTCTATTGCGGCGATTGTGCGCTCGAATCCCACGTTCGCCGGCAAGGTGCTGGCTATAGCGCAAAGCCTCGCCCCGCACGCCGAACTCGATGCCATCTCTGTGCGCGCGCGTGAACTTGGAATCCGCCCCGGAATGACGATCGCGCAGGCGCGAGCGATCTCCTCGGACCTGGTCGTGGTCCATCGCTCGCCCGCCGCAGAAAGCTCGGCGCATGCTGCCCTGCTCGATGCGGCCGAATCGGTTTCGCCGGTAATAGAATCGGGCGCGCCGGGATGCGTGTGGGTCGATCTCGCGGGCCTGCATCGCATCTACCATGGCGAAGAAGAAATTACCGCCGAGCTGATTCGATGCGTGCGCAGAGTCGGGATGGAACCCGCCGCCGGCGTGGCGGCCAACAAGGAACTGGCGCATCTGGCCGCGCGATGCGGGGGCGTGCGCGTGATCGAAGCCGGACGCGAGCGCGAATTCCTGAACTGGCTGCCGCTCGACATGCTCGATCTCGGAAAATCGGATCGCGGCGACGACCTCGAGACCACGCTCGCCCGGTGGGGGATGCGCCGGCTGGGCGAGCTGGCGCGTCTCAATCCCGACGCGGTCGGCACGCGGCTGGGCCGTCGCGGCGTCGAGCTGGTCCGCCTTGCGCGCGGTGGAAGCCACGCACCGCTGGTGACGCGACGCCGCGCCGAGTTTTTCGTCGAGACCGTGGAGTTTGAATACGGAATCGAGCTCCTGGAGCCACTGGGATTCGTCATGCGTGCGATGCTCGAGCGGCTCGCTGCGCGGCTTTCGATGCGCGGCATGGTCGCCGGCGATATCACGCTCGCGTTCGGGATGAGTGGTCATAGCAGTTTCAATCGCCGGGTCGCGGTGGCAGCGCCGTCGAACGACGTTCGCGCCATTCTCACGCTCATCAACCTTAGCCTTGAAGCGTCGCCGCCCGAGGCCGCCGTCGAATCGATTCGAATCGAAATTGCGCCGCGCTTCCCGCGCCCTGCACAGACCGATATGTTCCTGCCTCCCAGTCCTGCGCCCGACAAGCTGCAGACCACGCTTGCACGGCTGGCGGCGTTATGCGGTCCCGGCAACGTCGGCATGCTGAGTGCGGAGAATTCGCATCGGCCCGAAGCGACGCGGCTGGATCCATTCGCACCTCCTCCAGCGCCGCCGGTCCCCGAAAATGCGATCGCGAAGAATGTGACGCAACTGGTGATACGCGCGATTCGTCCGGCGCGGGAAATCGAGGTGATGTGCACGCGGGAGATTCCGGAGTTCGTCCGCGGCGAGAATCTTGGCGCGCGCGTCATCTCGATCGCCGGTCCGTGGCGGCGCGATGGCGAATGGTGGCTCGGCTGTACGGTTGACGTGGATTCGCACGCAGTTTCCCCTGAGAAACAAAATCCCGCACCGCAGCGAGGCCTCGAGCTACATGACGGGCGCATGTTCGGAGCACATCCGCGCCAGGTATCTGCGGAAAATCTGAAAGCGCTGTCCGCGCTAACGCCAGCGCCCTTGCCCAATCCGCATCTCAATGGCGCCAACGGAAGCGATAAGAGAATTGAAATGAATGGCGCAGATAAATGTGGATTCATCCGCGATTATTACGAACTCGCGCTCGAAGATGGCGGCGTATACCGCGTCTTCCGCGACGTGAATTCGCACAAGTGGTTTCTGGACGGCACTTACGACTGACCAATCGCACGAATCCCATGAACTCCGATTACATCGAGCTTCGCGCGCGCAGTGCGTTCAGCTTTCTTGAAGGAGCGACTACGCCCGAGGATCTCGCTGCGCGCGCGGCGGAACTCGGCTATGGCGCGCTCGCGCTGGGCGATCGCGACGGACTTTACGGAGCGCCACGCTTTTACGCGGCCGCGAAGTCCGCGGGTATCCGCCAAATCGTCGGCGCGGAGCTGACGCTCGACGACAACTCGCGCCTCTACGTCCTCGCACCGGATCGCAAGCGCTATCAGAATCTCTGCCGCATGATCACCGACTCGAAAATGCGCGTCCTCAATCCCGGCGCGCTCGCACGTGACGGCTCTGTCGCTGCTCCCGTCTATCCCGCCAAAGGCGAGAGCCGTATCACGCTCGACGAGCTCGAACGCTACGGCCACGGACTCATCTGCCTGGCCGGCGGCGTGATGAGCCCGCTGTCACGAATGCTCGTTCGTGGCGAGGATCCCCGCGATCTGAGCCGGCGGCTCGACGGGATTTTCGGCGCGGGAAATTTCTACATCGATTTGCAACGTCATCTCGACGCTAGTGAGGAACGCCTTAATCGCAAGCTCGCCGCGCTGGCCGATACAGTGCGAATCCCTGTGGTCGCGACCAACGACGTTTGCCACGGCGGCGCGGATCGCAGGTTGCTCGACGTGCTGACGTGCATCCGGCTCAAGACCACGCTCGAGGAAGCCGGCCGCGCGTTGTGGATTAACAGCCAGCGCTATTTGAAATCGCCGGCCGAGATGGCCGCGCTGTTTCGCGATCTGCCGGGCGCCGTCGCCGCCTCTCGCGCGATTGCCGAGCGATGCGCTTTCCAACTCTGCGACATGGGTTATCGCTTTCCCGACTATCCACTTCCACCGGGAGAAACGCCCGACAGTTATTTGCACATCCTCACCTATGCGGGCGCGCGAGAGCGATGGCGCGGCGCGATGGACGATCGTACGCGCCGACAACTCGAGCACGAGCTCGGGATTATCGAGCGGCTCAAGCTCGCCGGCTACTTCCTGATCGTGTGGGACATCGTCCAGTTCTGTCGCGAGAACGGGATCATGGTGCAGGGGCGCGGCTCCGCGGCCAACAGCGCGGTGTGTTACGCGCTCGGGATCACTGCCGTGGACGCAGTCAAGATGGAACTCCTGTTCGAGCGCTTTCTTTCCGAGGAGCGCGGCGAATGGCCCGACATCGATCTCGACCTGCCCAGCGGCGACGATCGCGAGAAGGCGATTCAGTACGTCTATCGCCGCTACGGTGATCGCGGCGCCGCGATGACCGCGAACGTGATCACCTATCGAACACGAAGCGCGGTGCGTGAAGTCGGCAAGACGCTCGGCTTTTCGCCCCAACAGGTGGACCGTCTCGCCAAGCTCAACCAGGTCTACGAGTTCCGCGACCATCACGACGATCTCGTGGCGTTGCTCAGGCAGGGCGGTATCGATGCGGAAGCACCGCGAATCCAGATGTTGGTCGATCTCGTGCGAAAGATTCAGAGTCTGCCGCGCCATCTCGGGCAGCATAGCGGCGGCATGGTGATCGCTGCGCAGCCACTCGATGAAATCGTACCGCTCGAGCCGGCCTCGATGCCCGGCCGCGTGGTGATTCAATGGGACAAGGACGACTGCGCCGATCTCGGAATTATCAAAATCGATCTGCTCGGGCTTGGGATGCTGGCCGCGCTGAAGGAGGCAATCCCGATGATCCGCGCGCACGAGGAAGTCGAGATCGACCTCGCGCATCTTCCGCCCGACGATCCCGATGTGTACGCGATGCTCCGGCGCGCGGATACTGTCGGCGTTTTCCAGATCGAGAGCCGTGCGCAGATGGCGACGCTGCCGCGGATGAAGCCGGAGCGATTTTACGACCTGGTGGTCGAGGTCGCGATAATTCGGCCCGGCCCCATCGTCGGCAAAATGGTGCATCCCTATCTCGATCGCCGCAACCATCGCGCGCCCGTCGAATATCCGCATCCTTCGCTCGGGCCGATCCTGAAACGCACGCTGGGCGTCCCGCTTTTTCAGGAGCAGTTGCTTCGAATGGCGATGACGGTTGCGGGATTCAGCGGCGGCGAGGCCGAGGAGCTGCGCCGAGCGATGGGATTCAAGCGCTCTGCCGAGCGAATGGAAAAAATCGAAGCACGACTGCGCGCCGGGATGTTACGAAACGGCTTGCACGGCCGCCTCGCCGACGACATCGTGCACTCGATCACATCCTTCGCGCTGTATGGTTTCCCTGAATCGCACGCCGCGAGCTTTGCGTTGATCGCATACGCCTCGGCTTACCTGAAATATCATCATCCGGCCGCGTTCACTGCCGCGATGCTGAATTGCTACCCGCTCGGCTTCTATCACCCCTCGACGCTGGTAAAAGACGCCGCACGTCATGGCGTCGTCGCGCTACCCGTCGATGTGACGCGCTCGAGCTGGAAATGCACCATCGAGATTGTGGATGGACGGCCCGCGATGCGCATGGGACTTCGATACGTCAGCGGCCTGCGCGAAGAAGTCGGCCTTCGAATTGAAAGTGGGCGTGCGCGGCAACAGTTCGATTCGATTGCCGACCTGACTGCGCGCGTCGGACCGAATCACCGCGAGATCGACGCGCTCGCATATGCAGGCGCGTTTGCCGCTTTCGGTTTGGCGCGGCGCGACGCGATGTGGAATGCCGCCGCGGTCGAGCGCGATCCAAAGAGCCTGCTTGCTGGCGTGAAGCCGCGGCAAACCGAAGCTCCTTTGGCGACAATGGCGCCCATCGATGAAACATTGGCGGACTACGCCGCTACCGGCCTCACCACCGGACCTCATCTGATGACGTATCTGCGCGACGATTTGCGCGCGCGCGGAATTCTCAGCGCCGATGATCTCACCCGCGCCCAACATCAATCATGGGTGAAGACCGCGGGAGTCGTGATCGTGCGCCAACGCCCCGGCACCGCCAAGGGCTTCCTGTTCATCACGCTCGAAGACGAAACGGGGATTTCCAATCTGATCGTCACGCCCGACTTTTTTCAGAAAAATCGCCTGTTGCTGCGCAGTGCCGGGATTCTGCTGGCTGAGGGCGTGCTGCAAAGGGTTGACGGCGTGACCGCGATTCGCGCGCGGCGCTTCAAAGAGATCAAGATTCCTGGCACGGTGCCACCCTCGCACGATTTTCATTGATCGCCGATTTCACACGACGCCCGACGTGGTGTTGTATGTAGTCGGCAATCAAACCGCGACGGATTTGCCGCAAACAATAGCGACCAACACCGGAGGCGTCATGACCGCGACACACAACGGGCCAAAGCTGAAGCATTTCGAGCGATGCACGACCACTCACGAATCCTGTTGCTACCCAACGCGTGGGACGCGATGAGCGCGCGCGTCATCGAGGAAGCCGGTGCGCGTGCGATCGCCACGACCAGCGCCGGCGTCGCCTTCTCGGTCGGCTATCCCGACGGCGAAGCAATCCCGCGCGATGAGATGATTGCCGCGATTGCGCGTATCGCTCGCGTCGTAACGGTTCCCGTCACAGCGGACATCGAGTCCGGCTTCGCGCATGATGCTCGCGAACTGGCGGAAACGGTCCGCCGCGTCATCGACGCCGGTGCCGTAGGAATAAATCTCGAAGACCAGGTTCACGACGGCACTCCGCGCCTCTACGATTTGGATGTCGCCGTCGAGCGCGTCCGCACTGCGCGCGAGACTGCCGACTCCATTGGCGTCCCGCTCGTCATCAACGCGCGCACCGACGTGTATCTGCTCGGAATCGGCGAGCCCGACATCCGTTTCGAACACGCTGTTCGCCGCGCTAACGCATACCGCGCCGCCGGCGCCGATTGTCTGTTCCTGCCGGCCGTCACCCGTCGCGCCGACATCGAGCGAATTGTCTCGGCGCTCAAAGGCCCGCTCAACGTTCTCGCCTTCCCCGGCATTCCGACGATCCCGGAGCTCGAGCGTCTCAGAGTTGCCCGCCTGAGCGTCGGCACCAGGCTGACTCTCAGCGCAATGTCTGCGCTGCAGAGGACGGTGAAGGAATTGTTGAGCACTGGCACGTACGAATCGATGCTCGAGGGCGCAACTACCTTCGCCGACGCCAATCGTCTGATGGCCAGTCGCCGAAATTAAGCCGCTTCCACGCGAGAAGCGTAACCAGTTTTCTCGGTTAACGTACATTTATGTGAGAGCGACAGCCGCCAATCAAGGTGGCCGCTCCATCAAGGAGTTTTGTATATGGTTTCGAAGTTCTCTCGCGGCATCGTTCCCGTAATTATGGCCATCGCCCTGGTCGCTGCGGTCGCGCATGTCGCTTCATCGAACTCGGGCGGGATGGGCGGTCACATGGGGCATCGCGGTTTTCACGGCATGCATGGCGGTATGGACGCGCTCGGCATGCCACTTCCGCTCTTGCTGAAAACTGCCAACCTCACCGACGCGCAGAAGCAGCAAATCCATCAGATCATCGAGACTCGCCACGCCTCGCGAAAGGCTGAATACCAGCAGCTCAAAGCAGCCAAGGAGGCAATCGCGGCAAAATACACGTCGACCGGCGCGGTAGCCGCGAGCGATTTGTCTGGCTCGGTTTCCACCATCACTCAGCTACAGAGTCAGATGATGAACGAGCAGATTCAGGATGCGATCGCGATTCGCAACGTGTTGACTCCGGCTCAGCTCCAGCAGATTTCTCAGACCAAGGCCAAGCTCGACCAGATTCACGCCGAGATGCACGCCCTGTTCGCGCAAAGCGGCAGCCAGTCAACCTCATCGCCCACTGAGTAGAAATAACTCTCCATCGTCACCAACCGGGCGGGGTCGCGGCTAATCGGCTGCGACTCCGTCCGGCAATGGTGTCTCAGCAAACTCATTCCGGCATGAACGACGGACTCCCCGTCTTTGCCGTCTGTCCACCATCCGCAACGAACGCGGCGCCTGTCACAAATGACGCTAGTTCCGACGCCAGGAACAGCACGACGCTGGCCATTTCATCGGGACGTCCCAGCCGGCCCATCGGGATCGCTGCTTTGATTCGATCCGCGAAACCCGGCTGCTCCAACGCAGGCGCCAGCAGCGGAGTATCGATCGCGCCGGGACAAATACAGTTGGCGCGAATGCCGTAGGGCGCGTATTCGATCGCCACCGCCCGCGTCAGATTTACCACGCCCGCCTTCGCCGCATTGTACGCTGGAATTCCGTAGTCGGCCCGCAAACCGGAAATCGACGCAGTGTTGACGATCGCACCGCTGCCCTGCGCCCGCATCACCGGCAATACGCGCTTCATCGCTCGGAACACCGCAGTCAGTCCCACTTCGATCATGTGATTCCAAACTGCGTCCGTAACGTCCGCCGTATGCGCCGCTGCCCGAGTGCTGGTCAGCGCGGCGGGAAGGCCGAATGCGTTGTTGTGCAGTAGGTCGATGCGTTCGAATGCGGCAATCGTCTTTTTGACCATAGCGTCGATGTCGGCAGCGCGCGTAACGTCGGCGACGATTGCGATCGCCTTACCGCCGGCGGACGCGATTTCTGCCACGACTTTTTTCGCGCTCTCCTCGTTGATATCGGCGACTGCCACTGCGCCGCCCAGTCGTGCATATCCGATCGCGGTTGCCCGCCCGATACCTGAACCCGCGCCTGTAATTAGTGCCACCTTGCCGTTAAATTGCATCGCGTCTTCTCCCTCGTCTGAGCGCCTTTGACGCCAGGAACTTCACTACAGGTCGTGCGGTAGCAAGTGCGCGCCTAATTGTAAAACGCGCTAACCGCTCACGGTCGAAATGCGCTAATCTTCGCATCGAAAAGATCGGGGCTGTCGATCATCGAAAGTTTTGGAGAGGCCCATGAGACTTCAGGGAAAAATTGCGCTGATCACCGGCGCGGGCTCTGGGATGGGGCGTGCCGCCTCCGTCTTGTTTGCTCGCGAAGGCGCGAAAATCGCGGCAATCGATGTAACCGAGGCGTCCGCCGCCGAGACCGCGAAAATGATTAAGTCGGCCGGCGGCGAGGCCATTTCGTTACGCGCCGACGTGTCAGACTCGGAGGACGCGCGCGCGATGGTCGAAGAAACCGTCCGCGCGTTCGGCGGACTCGACGTGCTCTACAACAACGCGGGAATCGAGGGCGAGTCGGGCTTCATCGCGCAGCTCAGCGAGGAGGCATTCGACCGCGTCATCGCCATCAACCTGCGCGGTGTATGGCTTGGAATGAAATATGGACTTCCCCGCATCGTCGAACGTGGCGGCGGCGCCGTGATCAACACTGCTTCGGTCGCGGGAATCGTCGGGCTGAAGGGCGCGGCCGCCTACTGCGCCGCCAAGGCCGGCGTGATCGCGATGACGCGCGTCGCGGCACTCGAGTACGGGCGCTACAACGTTCGCGTCAACTGCATCTGCCCCGGCGTGATTCACACGCCTATGGTCGATCGGATCCGCGGGCCGAAGGGGATGGAGCCCAGGTTCATCGAGCGCAGCTCGGTGCTGGGGCGCGTCGGCCGCGCAGACGAAATCGCGCAAACCGCCCTGTTCCTCGCGAGCGACGAAGCACCATTCGCAACCGGAGCGCCATTCATCATCGACGGCGGCTGGATTGCCAGTTGAAGTAGCGCGCGCAAGTTGAGGTAGCGCCATGACACGCCTCACAAACAAAGTCGCAATCGTAACCGGCGCAGCCCAGGGAATCGGGCGCGCAATAGCTTCACGCCTCGCCGACGAAGGCGCCAAGGTTGCGCTCGCGGATATCCAGCTCGATTCCGCCGAGCAGGCTGCGGCGGAAATTCGTTCCGGCGGTGCAGCCGCGATCGCGGTTGCCCTCGACGTCACCAAACTTGACGACGCAATCGCTGCTGCCGACCGCGTCGAGCGCGAACTTGGACCGATCGACATCCTGGTGAACAACGCGGGCTGGGACGTTCTGTTGCCGTTCGTCGAAACCACTCCCGATCTCTGGGACAAGGTGATCGCGATCAACTATCGCGGCGTGCTCAATTGCTGCAAAGCCGTTGCGCCGCGAATGCAATCTCGCGGCTCAGGCAAAATCATTTCGATCTCTTCCGACGCCGCCCGCGTCGGCTCGAGCGGTGAGGCGGTGTACGCTGGATGCAAGGCCGCTATCATCGGCTTTTCCAAGACGCTTGCGCGCGAGCTCGCGGCAAATCATATCAACGTCAACGTCGTTTGCCCGGGACCAACCGAAACCGCCTTGCTCAAGAATGCGATGGCCGGGCGTGAGAAGGTTCTCGAAGCGATGGCGCGTGGCATTCCGTTTCGCCGGCTCGGACAACCCGCGGACCTGGCAGGTGCCGTCGCATTCTTTGCTTCTTCCGACTCCGATTTCGTCACCGGACAGGTGCTCAGCGTGAGCGGCGGCCTGACAATGACAGGCTGACATCGCAAAGCTCCCACTTGACGCGAGAACCGCCTGGATGATATCTGAACTAGCGTTCAGAACAATAGCGCGGCAACGCCTTTTAGGACCTAACCGATGAGTAATCCATCACCTGCGAGCGAGATACGCTTTGCCGGACCTGACGGCCTCCCTGCCGACTACAAAGACCTTCTGATCCGAATGCTGTCGATCCAGTCGCGCATCGAGTCGGAATACATGCTCGCACCCGAGCGAACGCTCCTGAAGCCCCTCGCGCTCGCGCCCACTCCCGAGGACAAGGCCGAGTACGCGGCGTTCTGGTCCGACGAAGTTCGCCACGCCAGCTACTGGATGAAGCTGCTCGAAGACCTCGGCGTCAAAGTGGACAGCAAGTTCATGGCGTCGCCGATGCCCATCTACATTTTTGAAATGCGCGACCAGGCGATGGACTGGCTCGAGTACGGACTCTTCAGCTTCTTCGCCGACCGGCAAGGCGCCTACATGGGATTCGAGTGGGTCGGATGCAGCTACGAACCGCTCGCACGAATCGCCGAGCGTGTGCACAAGGAAGAACTCGGCCATGCCGCGTTCGGTTATCGCCTGATCCGCGGGTATTTGCAACGTGAAGGCGATCGCGGGCGCGAATTGCTGATCAAGCATCTGGCAAAGTGGTACCCCGCGGGACTCGATATGTTCGGAAAATCAGGATCCAAGCGGCAGTTCGACTATATTCGCTGGGGCCTGCGACGCCGTAGCAACGAGCAAATGCGCGATGAGTTCACCGACGAGGTCAACAATCTGTTGACCAAGCTTGAGATTCCTATTCCAGATCCGGCGGCCGGACGCCGATTCAGCTAGGGTGACAAATTGAAAAAGTCGAATCTCGAGGAAGCGCCGAAACGAGTCGCGCGAATCAAGCCGGCCTCGCGCGCGATGGCGCCCGATGAGCGCTACGACGCGAATATCGATCACATTTTGCGCGCGGCGGCTGCCGTCTTCGCTGAAAAAAGTTTCGGCCTCGCATCGATTCGCGACATCGCGGCGCACGCGCGAATCTCTTTCCCGCGCATCTACTACTACCTCCGCAACAAGGAGGAGCTTCTCTACCTCATCTCTCGGCGCGCGTTTGAGCAACTCGTGTCGCTCGCGGAGTCACGCATGTCGGCGACCGACGATCCCGAAGAGCGCCTCCGTCTCTTCATCCGCAGCCATCTCGAATACCACATGAGCAATCTCGCCGAGATGAAGGTGCTCGTGCGCGAGGCTGACTCGCTGACCGGTCGTTACGCCGCCGATATCACCCGCCTCAAGCGCGAGTACTCACGCATCTGCCGCCGATTGCTCGAAGGATACGCCACACACCGCAACAAAACGTTGGATCGCGAGCAGACGCGAATCCTCACCTCGTTGCTGTTCGGTGCGATGAACTGGTTTTATACGTGGTACGAGCCGGCGCGCGATTACGAACAGCGCGGACGCATCATGGACGAATGTTTCCGAATGATTGCAGGAACTCTTTCGTTTCGCTAAATTGCCGCGCGCCGGCTCAACGACGACGATGCTCGAAGGATGTGTACCGTTTCCCGCTGAATTCGCAGCGCGGTACATTCGCCAGGGAATCTGGCGCACCGAAACAATCTGCCAGGCAATCGCCAGGGCGGCGCACGAGCGACCCGATTCAATTGCAGTTGTCGATTCGAATAGAAGTCTTACCTACTCGCGACTCCTCGCTGAAGCCGGAATTCTCGCCGCCCTGCTCTCGCGCAACGGGATCGCGCGCAACGATCGGGTGGTCATTCAACTTCCGAATTGCGTCGAATTCGCAACGCTGACGCTCGCCTGTCTGGAAATTGGCGCGATCCCTGTCATGGCGCTGCCGGCCTTTCGCAGAGCTGAACTCGAGTACCTGGTGTCGTTCTCGAACGCCCAGGCAATTGCGATCGCACCCGAACATCGCGGATTCGATCATGCGGCGCTCGCGCGCGACCTCAAAGCTCGACGGCCTGTTTTGAAATCCATTCTTTCAACCGAGCCGGCCGATGGATGCGTTTGGATGCGCGATTCTGGCGGTTCTTCACATTCGATCGGATCTTCGACCGGCGATCCTTTCGACGTCGCGTTGTTCCTGCTGTCCGGCGGCACTACCGGGATGCCGAAGCTGATACCGCGCACTCACGCCGACTATCTGTACAACGCGCGCGAGTCCGCCGCGGCGTGCGGCCTCACCACTGAGTCGCGCATTCTGATCGCGCTTCCTGCCGAGCATAACTTTGCGCTGGCGTGTCCCGGGTTGCTCGGCGCGATGCTCGTCGGCGCGCGAATTGTATTCACACAGTCGCCGCGGGCAGTCGACCTCGCGAGGACGATCGAGCGCGACAGTATTACTCATCTGCCGTGCGTCCCGGCGGTTGCGATCGGATTTTTGGACCTTCCACAATCTGAGCGCGCCAGCCTCGCCTCGTTGCGCGTGATCACGGTTGGTGGTCAACGGCTCCAGGAGCCAACGGCGCGCGCCCTCAAGCGCGCCTTTCCGCATGTCGTCGTGCAGCAAGTTCTCGGTATGGCCGAGGGACTGCTCTGCTTCACGCGCCTCGACGAGCGCGAAGACGTCGCATTCACAACCCAGGGCCGTCCACTTTCACCCGCCGACGAGATCCGGATCGCCGACTCCGACGGATCAGAGGTAGCGACCGGAGCGGTTGGCGAATTGTGGTGTCGCGGACCATATACAATTCGCGGATACTTCTGCGCGCCCGAACGCAATCGCGAAACGTTCACCGCCGATGGGTTCTATCAGACTGGCGACCTCGTGCGACTCGATCCGTCCGGCAATCTGGTTGTCGAGGGGAGAATCAAGGACCTGATAAATCGCGGTGGCGAGAAGATAAGCGCCGAGGAAGTCGAAGCGCATTTGATCGCGCATCCCGCCGTCAGCGCCGCAGCAGTTGTCGCGATGCCCGATGCCGTCCTCGGTGAGAAGGCGTGCGCCTATTTGTCGATCAGGCACGGGGAAACCCTCGCGCTCCCCGCGATGCGCGAGTTTCTTGCGGCTCGCGGTGTCGCACAATTTAAATGGCCGGAACGAATCGAGGTCGTAGGCGAATTGCCGCTTACCAATGTAGGCAAGATTAGAAAGGCTGACCTGCGGCGCGACATTGCGGAAAAACTCGCCGCCGAACGCGCCTCATTAACTTCCGGACACGCTGCATAAGGACATTGATCAATGGACGTTGAAAAAGGGACTCGTCAACTTAAGAACCTGATCGAAAAGCTCGAGCGCAACAATCGCACTCTTCGATCCCATCCCACTATCGAGAAAATCGAACGTGGCGAACTGTCCCAGCCGCAGCTTCGCCATTGGGCGACGCAGCTCTTCATCGGCAACAAGGCGCACAACGCCAATATCCTCGGCCTCATCTATGCGAAGTGCGACGATTTTCCGGCACGCAAAGCGATCGTCGAAAATCTAATCGAGGAGGAGCTCGGCCGCGTCTCCGGCGCCAATCGATCGCATCCGGAACTGTATCTCGAATTTGGCGAGGCGATCGGGATCCCCCGCGCCGAACTGCTCGGCGCGACCATGTCCCCCGACGCGACTGCGATGATGCATTGGATGTACTGGCTGGCCGAATCGAAGCAGTGGTACGTGACCCTGGCGGGAATCAGTCTCGGCTCCGAGCTCTTCAATCCCGACGCGTACGTCCGCGTGATCGACGGACTCAGCCGCCACTACAAGCTCTCCGATGACGCGCTGCTGTTCTTCAGCGTTCACGTCAAGGTGGACAAGGATCACGGCGACTCGAGCGCCGGTTCGATCTTTCGCGCGATACCCGAGAGCGCCGCGGCGGAAACTCTATGGGCCGTCGAGACTCATATCGAGTTGATGCGCCGCCTTTGGTCGGACATCACCCCGCCGCCAGCGTGATCTCCCGGCTACTCGCGGCGCAGGTCCTGGATGATCTCTTTGAGCACGCCGCGATCGTGATCGTTCTTCACCAGCATGTCGAACGCGAGCCGGTTCACACCGGCGAAGCGCTTCTTTATCACGCTCGCGATCTCGTCGTAGGTTCCGACCGCCGCGAACGCGTGTACCATTTCGTCCGTCACCAGCTTCGCCATCTCGGGCCATTTCTGCTGCACGGAGAGCTTGTGCAATTGATCTGCAGTGTCGCCCCATCCGTCGATTTCAAAGCTGGAACGATATGAGCGCGTCGATCCGTAAAACGCGATGGTCGATTTCATTCCGGTGACGGCGCGCGCGAGCGAATCATTGTCTTTCGCGGCGCATAGAAAGCCGCCGCCGCCAATTTGAAAATTGCTCCACTCCGCGGCCGGCCGACCTGACTTCTCGAAACCCTTCTTCAGATTAGGGAACGCAATCTGATCGAGATATTTCCGCGTCACGATCCCATGCAGCCGTACGCCATCGCACACTTCACCTGCGACTTGAAGCATCCGCTCCTGCACCGCGGCGATTAGCACCGGGATGTACGGATTCGAGACTGGCGGTGGCGCGAAGTTCGGCGTCATCAGCGAAAGATTGTAATGCTCGCTCTGGAAGTTGAATGGCTCGCGCGTCTGCCAGGTGCGCCAACACGCGCGCATCGCGCCGACGTAATCCTTCATCCGCTGCGCGGGTTTCGACCACGGCATCCCGAAACGTCGCGTCACGTGGCCTTTGACCTGCGATCCGAGTCCGAGATTCAGCCGGCCGCCGCTCATGCGCTGCAAGTCCCACGCAGTGTACGCAGTCGCGACGGGACTCTTCGTGTAGGCGAGCGCTATTCCGGTCGCGAGTTCGATCTTCGACGGTTCCTGCGCCGCGATCGCCAGCTCGAGATACGGATCGTGCTGGGTTTCTACCGCGAGAATCGTATCGTAACCGAGCGCGTCGGCCTCGCGCACCTGGTCGCGAATCGTGCTCCACGTCGGCTCCGGCCGTTTCCCGCCATCCTGCATGTCGGGAGTGTACGGCATTCCAAGATGAAGGCCGCGTTCAACTTTTATTTTCGCCATGCGGGTTTTATCGCGTCAGCGCACCCGCGATGTCAAGCCAGCACGGGCGACTGATGCGGACCAACCTAACCCCTAATCCCTTCCCATAGTGGGAAGAGGGACCAGTCGCGGGGAGCCAGCTCAGTTGAGGGTGATTCCTGGCGCGGGAAATTTCCGACACATCTCAGTGACGGCTGCCGCGATTCTTTGCAACGCCTGGTCGTCACTGGCGCGGGAAATCGCCTCGTCCATGAACTTCGCGATCTGCCGCATCTCCGCGTCGCCCATCCCGCGCGACGTTACGGCTGGAGTGCCGAGCCGCAGACCACTCGGGCTGAAGGGCTTGCGCGGATCGTAAGGGACGGTGTTGTAGTTGCAGACGATTCCCGCGGCGTCGAGGGCCTTCGCGCCTTTCTTGCCGATCACTTTCTTGTTGGTCAAATCGACCAGGATCAAATGATTGTCGGTGCCGCCTGAAACGAGACTGAATCCCCGTGCGAGCAATTCATCGGCGAGCGTCTTAGCATTGCTCACGACTTTCTTTGCGTAGGCTTTGAATTCCGGTGTTGCGGCTTCCTTCAAGGCAACCGCTATCGCCGCCGTCGTATGATTGTGCGGTCCACCCTGCAGCCCCGGGAAGACCGCCTTGTCGATAGCTTCTGCGTATTCGTTGCGGCACATGATCATCGCGCCGCGCGGACCGCGCAGCGTCTTATGCGTGGTCGTCATGATCACGTCGGCGTACGGCGCCGGATCCGGATGCACCCCGCCAACGATCAGTCCCGCAACGTGCGAAATATCCGCCAGGAGCAGCGCGCCGACTTCCTTCGCGATCTCGCTGAAACTCTTGAAGTCCCACAGCCGCGGATACGCGGTGCCGCCCGTCACGATCATTTTCGGCCGTTCCTTGAGCGCCATCGCGCGGGCCTTGTCTAAATCAATGATGTGGCTTTCGCGATCGACCTCGTACTGAGCCGAACGCCAGAACGTACCTGTGATGCTGACTGGCCAGCCGTGGCTTAGATGCCCACCGTGCGGCAACGCGAGCCCCATTATCGTGTCGCCCGGCTTCAGTAGCGCGAAATAGATGGCGACATTTGCGGGCGAGCCCGAGTACGGCTGAGCGTTTGCGTGGTCGACCTTGAACAGCGCCTTGGCGCGTTGCACTGCCAGCTCCTCGATCTGATCGATGTTGCGTTGGCCCTCATAGTAGCGGCGTCCCGGGTAGCCTTCGGAATATTTGTTGGTGAGAATCGATCCGGTTGCTTCAAGCACCGCCTTCGAAACGTAGTTCTCCGACGGGATAAGCCGGACCGAATCGATCTCGTATTGCTCTTCGTCCTTTATGAGTTGATAAATATCCGGGTCAGTTCGCTTGAGTTCGTCCACACCGCACCTCCTTTGCCATCATCGAAAGAGCCTATAGGCGCAAGCGCGACGAGGCAAAACTGAAGAAGGAGCCGAGAAGTACGCGCCCGTCGGCGCCACGAAAATCCTAGTGCAAATCGGGCGGCGTGACCTTTGCGATCCACGCGCGATACTTGCCCTCATACCCTACCGCACGCTGGCGCTCGCGCACACGCCGCATGAGATTCGCGACGCCTTCCGGCGCAATTTTCTGTCGCCCATCGATCGCGCGCGCGATCTTCTCGCCCGAGGCCGCCGCTTCTTTGCGCGCGCCCTCTGCAATCTTGAATTCCTCCTCCGAGAGACCCAGGTACGCTTCCGCCACGCGCGTGCCAATCTCGGTTCCGCTTTCGAGCGAGTCCTTGATATTGCCCTTGCCCGTCAGCACGTTCCCGGCCGCGAAAACTGCCGTCGCGCCTTCCATCAGCAGGCCGATCTTCTGATCGGCGTAAGTGTAAACCTCGCCCTTCTGCGGAATACCGGGAATCGGCTCGGGGATGCTCCCGATCGAGCTTATCGTCAGCGGCGCGCGCGCCGACTCCGCGCCCTCCTGGACGATCCTCACTTGACCGTTCGAGACTTCCGTCCGGCTGAAATTCACCCCGATCATCGCGCCGCCCTCGACGATTAATCCGCTCGGCGCGCGCAATTCCTGGAACTCGAATAAAAACTTGCGCTGCGCCTTTTCGAGGATCTTCGAGCGCGCCTGTCTGAGTGCGTCCGCGCGCTTGGCGGGCGCATCGGGAGGAATGTCCGACAACGGCATGTCGAGCACCCGCCGGCGGTAGTACAACTTGCACGGCGCGACGCCGAGGTCAGCGTACTTCAACCCGCTCGCGCCCAGCACCGGCTCGATTCCTCCGCGCTCGAGCGCGAGCATATCGCCCGCGACGCCCCGCGCCTTCATCGCCGCCAGCGTCATCTCGATTTGCAGGACTTTGACCACGTCGATCGAGGCCAGTCCACCGCCGACAACGATCGCGCCCGGCGTCAGCTCGTAGCGCGGGCCGTCGTAGATCTTTTCCAGGTAGTGATTGAACCAATAGATCAGCTTGTTCTGATAGACCAGGCCGCGATCGATGAACTCATCAGCACCCTCGACCGGAAACGCGCGATCCCTCCACGCGCCGTGCGTCAGCACGATCCCGTTAAGTCCCCAGCCGGTCCGCAGTTCCTCGAAATCGAGCTCGCGACCCATCCGCGTCATCGGCACGTATTCGATATTAGGATGGTCGAGCCGCTTATTGATTTCTTCGTACTCGTCCTTGCGCTGCTTGACGTGCCATCGCGGCAACCCGTCTTCGATTTTTCCGTACGGGCGCGGATTTTGCTCGAACACAATTACCAGCGCGCCACGCTCGGCCAGGATTCGCGCGATTTCGGATCCCGCCGTCGCGGCCCCGACCACGGCCATCGCGTGCCGCGACGAAATGTTTTCTGCATCAGCCATAAGGGTATATTTGATTACCGTCTGCGTGCGGCCCGTGCAAACTGAACCGAACGCAACGGCCCTTGCGCTGCTTTCGGCAATTCGTCTTGCGCGCGCGAAACTCTCATGGTTTCCTTACCGGTTGTGATGAGTGCGGTGCGGATTGTGTCTCGGCAATTTCGAATAATCGTGATCTTCTCGTCGATATTCTTTTTTGCGGGATGTTATTTCGCACCATATTTTGCCAACCGCGCAGCCGGCGGCGGCACCGATACTGCCGAGGGCGAGCAGCACGACGTCCCATACAACGTTAACGATTCGTTCCTCCTCACCCAGGACGTGCTCCGCGGAGAGGGCATCCTCTTCGAGGTGAAACCCGACGACAAGCTCGTCACGTTGTGGAAGGATGCCGACACTGGCGGCGGTATGTTCGGCAGTCTCGTCGGGGTGCATCCGCAGTACCGGTACGAGGTTGATGTGGTGCCGAACAGCGGACGCAGCTCGCGGATTATCGTCAATGTCCGCACCGAGGATATTCCTGACCAGGACCTCGACAAGTACAAGGCCAGCACGCGGCTGAACCTGTTCGGTAAAATCGACGAGCTGGCCGCGAAATTCCCTCCCGCCGGCGGTACTCCTAAAGAGGGCGGCGTCAACTACGCTCTCCTGCCCAACGAGGACCTGAAGGGTCTGGCCCGTCGAGCGACCGGCAACGAGAATAACTGGCGCCAAATCGCGCAGGACAACGGCCTCAAATCGCCTACCGACGCGGCCAATCTGCCCAGCGTATGGATCAGGAACACGCTCCTGAACGAGCCGAAAAAAGGTGCTCCCGGGGACAATTGAACCCAAGGCGCGCCATCTTCGAGCCAAATCATGAAAAATTACGCCCTGAAAAATCAATGCCCGCCCAAGTGCGCCCGGGCGGGCATCGGAACCGTGCTCTTGCGCTATCGCGCGGGGTCGTCAGTCGTTAGGGTAGGACGCCTCGCTTGCGTCGTATTCGGGGCTGAGTCCGGCCGGGCTCACCGCGGCGACCACGGCCAGGAATTGCTCGAACGTCATCTGGAGATTGAGAAACCCGCCTTGGCAGAAAACCCATCCGTAATAGTCCAGAATCTCGTCCGGAATCATCACAGGCAGGCGTGGTAGGGTTGAAACGACCGGAAATGGATGCGGTTCGCCCGGATTGATGTTATCCCAAACCGCAGACTGGTCGGGTCCATCGTCAGACTCAATCACGCTCATTTCCCGTAGGGGAATTACTTTGCCTCTGGCAACTCGATTCATGGGCACAAAGGACCTCCTGCGACCCCAATCCGCTCCCCCAAATGTCGCCCCAATTCTAGACTACTGGGCGAGCCGGTCAAGGAGCTATTTGAGATGTATTCACCTATTGACGCAATTATTGTCCGATGGTTACAAGCGCACAACTACACAGGAAGGTCCTCTAAGCGCGGTTAAATAGCTGATATTATTATGTTTTCTGTAATTCAGGCTATCGTTCTCGGCACCGTCCAAGGGCTGACTGAGTTCCTTCCGGTCTCGAGCTCGGCTCATCTAATTATCGTCCCGTGGCTCCTCCGATGGCAGGACCCGGGACTTGCCTTCGACGTATGCCTTCATCTTGGAACGCTATTGGCGTTGTTAGCCTTCTACTGGCGCGAATGGCTCGACATGGGTTTGTCACTGGCCAGCAGCAATCAATTGCCACGCCGGCTCCTGTTCCTCCTGATAGTCGCCTCAGTCCCGGGCGCTATCATCGGCGTCCTCCTGGAGAAACAGGCCGAGACGATCTTTCGCTCGCCGTCTCTGATCGCAGCCACCATGGCTGTCCTAGGGCTCTTATTGTGGGCTGCCGACTGGTTCAGCTCGAAAAAACGCAAAATCGAGGATCTTACCGTCCTCGACGCCCTCCTTATCGGCCTGAGCCAGGCCCTCGCGATAATCCCCGGCGTCTCCCGTTCGGGCGCGACGATTACCACCGCCCGCATCCTCGGCATCGACCGCGCCGATGCGGCAAATTTTTCCTTCCTGATGGCGACCCCGATCATCGCCGGCGCCGGGATGCTCGAAGCGCACAAGTTTCTCCACTCGGGAGTCTCGCCTCAGCTGGTATGGGGCTTTGTGGCCTCTGCGGTATTCGGTCTGCTCGCGATCGTGGGCCTGCTGACTTTCGTACGAACCCACACCTACCGGCCGTTCGCGATCTATCGAATCGTGCTGGCGATATTTGTCATCGCCGTCGCGCTGTTGCGGTCTTAGACGATGCCGACCGACACCTCAGCCACACGCCTCTCACCCGTCGCCAGAACCGACGAAGCCGCACGTCGCGCCAGAGCATTCCAGGTCGGCCTGACGCTCTGCATCATCAACACGATCCTCGGCGCCGGCCAGCCGGTAATCACGCGATGGGGTGCCGTTCATCTCGACCCCCTGCTCTTCTGTACCGGCGCCGTCGTGTTCGCGACGCTCTGTACCCTCCCGGTTCTCCAATTCAAGGGCGAGTTGAGACTCATCTTTGACCGGCGGTATCGCGGCCGCTTGCTCGGGGTAGCGATGGCGGGAACCGTCATGACCAGTCTCACGCTCACCTACGGACTCACCCGCATCAGCGCAGTTGCCGGCGTGCTGCTCCTGCAAACCGAGCCGGTCTATTCTCTCATTCTCTCGAGGATCTTCGTCGGCGAGCGTCCGTCCGCGCGGCAGGTAGTTGCGACCTCCGCCATCCTCGTCGGCATCGGTTCGGTTTTCGGCGGTGGCGGTTCATTCTCACCGCTGTGGGCCGCCGCCATCATCTTCACGACCCCGCTGTTTTGGCAGTCGTCGCACATCCTGGGGCTCAAGCTGATGCCTCCGCTGACGCCGACTTCGATGACCGGGGGCCGCTTCTTCTATGCGTCGATCGTTCTGACCACGATGCTGCTCGTGTTCCGCCGCGACTCGCTCGTGCAACTTGGCGACCCGACTACGCTCGGCGTGATCGGCATCACCGGGTTTTTCATCTACTTCCTGAGCGGGCTCACCTGGTACGGCGCCATCAACCGGCTGTCGCTGGCGTGGACAACCGCGCTGGTCGTGCCCGGCATCCCGATACTTTCAATTCTGTTCGCCGTGATGTTTCTCGGTGAGCGCGCAACTACTCGCGAGGTCGTCGGCATTCTGATTTCAGTCAGCGGCGTACTGGCTCTCGTGCTCGGCGCCGATCCGCATCGCAAGCACCCGGCTTCCGAAGCGGCCGAGGCGATCCACGAACCGCTGATCTGATTCTATTTCTTGCTCATTTGACTCTGCGACTCGGCTGATCTTAAGTGACCTTCAGATACGGTCGCGCAGCAAACAGGAATTCAAGCGAGGAATCACTCATGGCCCGAATCGTCAGACACGAAAAGAACGCGCCCTACGAAGTCGCTGAGGGCACCGAGTTGCCAATCTACATCTGCGGATGCGGACTCTCGAAGAACAAGCCTTTCTGCGACGGATCGCACAAAAAAACGCGCGACGAAAACCCGGCCGACGTCTACGTCTACGACGACATCGGCCGCGCCCGCGTCAAGACCGAATATTAGTCGCTGCGATCCGGTCTCTCGCGCGATCGATCTTCCTTCCCGCACGGGAAGGGTCGCGGAATAGGTTTCTCTGTCTCGGACGCCGGCAAGTTCCAATTTGAAACTCCCTGAAGAGACTACGCGCGCCGATACCGAGCCTGTTTCCTTGCCCGCGGATGAAGCGCCTCGCGATCCCGCTCCTCCCGATTGGCTCAAGTATCTGGCCGAGGCGCGGCACGCATGGCCGATCCTGCTGATCGTCGGAGTCGCGCTCTATCTTGTAAATCTTGGCGGCTATCCCCTCTATACCAAGGGCGAACCGCGCGAGGCCGTCACCGTCTTTGACATCGTCCACGGCGGCGGCGTGATTCTGCCGCAGCGCGCGGGCGTCGAAATTCCCTCGAAGCCATTGCTGATGCACTGGCTCGCGGCGCTTGTGTCCCTCGTTGCCGGCAGCGTGAACGAATTCTCCGTGCGGCTGCCGTCCGCCGGGCTCGGCATCGCCGGCATCATCGTTTGTTACTTCTATGTGCGCCGCCTATTCGACGACGTGACGGCTTTCATCGCCGCGCTCATCCTCGCCACCACGTTCCAGTATCTGCAAGCGGCGACCGGCGCCCGCGTCGACATGACGCTGACCTTCTTCATTGAGGTCGCGTTCTTCGAATTCATTCTCATGGCCGAAGGGCTGACGCGCCGCAGGATGTTGCTCTACGTCGCGATCGCACTTGCGATTTTGACGAAGGGACCGATTGGGTTGATTCTCCCGGGCCTCGTAGGCTTGATCTGGATCGCCGTTGAAAAACGATGGGCTCTGCTGCGCCAAATGAATCTCATGCGCGGCGCGATCGTCGTCGTGATCCTTGCCGGAGGATGGTATCTCGCGGCGCTCATCGAAGGCGGTCCGGATTTTTTTCGCAAGCAGATTCTGACCGAAAATCTGCTCCGCTTCGCTGGCGGCGGCGACTTCCACGAGGGGCACATCCACCCCTTCTACTATATGGAGATCGCGCTGCTGGCCGGATTGCTGCCGTGGACAATCCTGCTTCCGGTGGTCGTCGTTCAGGCCATCCGCGCGCCGATCTCACTCGATCCGCGGCTCAAGTACATCTTCATCTGGTCCTTCGCTGTGCTGATTTTTTACAACCTCCCGCAGAGCAAGCGCGGCGTGTACCTGCTGTGCATGTATCCCGCGTTCGCCACTCTGGTCGCGGTTTATATACGTCAGATCATCGTTCGTCCCGAGCTCGCACGCGCCTGGATCCACTGGATCGCACGATTTTCAGGGCTTGCGATGTTGCTGCTCGGCAGTGCTGGCTTGGTTGCACTTGCGCTGCTCATTGCCTGGCCGGGTGAGTTCGCCGATCTTCTGCAAGCGGCAAGCATTCGCGCGACCGCCTTTCCGCGCGTCTTGACCTCAACCGTCGGCGAGCACTGGATGCTGGCACTCGCGATGCCGCTTGCGGTGGTCGTACTGGGTGTACGACTGCTCGTCAGCCGCCCGCTGGTCGAACGAACGGTGCTGGCAATCGCGGCCGCGATGGTTTTTATCACTCTGGCGGTTAACGTCGTCGTGGTCCCGGCGATCGCAAACACGCTCTCGCTGAGGGACTTCACCGATCATGCGATGAAAGTGGTGGACGACAGCCCGGTCGGCTATCTCAACGCGCTCAACTACGACGTCGCTTTTTACAGCCGCCGCACGATTCCGATCGTCTCGCCACGAGATGCAAACATGCCGCAGTACCTGATTGCATGGCGCACGCTGTTCGACGCGCTCCCACCGTCGAAGCGCAGCCTCTTCGAGACCGTGATGGTCTCGAACCCCACCTCGCTCGATGGCACCGACGAGATGCTTCTTCTTCGCCAGCGCGATGGCGGTCCAAAGACGCCATCCAAACCCAGCGATCCTTACATCGAAGCCGGCACCGGCAGCGCTTTTTCCCGTCCCTCTACGACAAGCTCTCTCGCCGAATCTCGCCGACTGCCTTCACCAACCGTGGTAGCACGTCTGCCGATCCCCCGCGCAAGCTGAGGTCGCAAATCTGCGTGATCTCCGACTCGTAGAGATTCACTTCGATCAACGTTCCGCCGCGCTGTTTAACTTCGAGCGCGAATCCGGCCGCCGGATAAACCGTCGCCGAGGTGCCCGCCACGATCACCAGGTCTGATTTGGCCGAATGCTCAGCGCACATGTTGAGCACGTCGGTTGGAATTGGCTCACCGAAAGAAACCGTGTCCGATTTCAATAATCCTTCGCAACGCGGACACGACGGCGGCAGCTTCTCCAGGCTGATCGCATCGCTATGAAACCGCGTCCTGCAATCGAGGCATCGAATCAATGTCCAGTTGCCATGAATCTCTGCCAACGCTTTCTGCCCGGCTTGGCGATGCAGGTCGTCAACGTTCTGCGTGATCACGAAGCGCAGCACTTCCAATCGCTCCAGCTCCGCCAGCGCGAGATGACCCCGATTCGGTTTCGCGATCGCCAGCGGCTTGTAGAGCTCGTCATTGCGATTGCTCAGCCGCTCTTCCCAGGCCTTCTTTGGATCGGCCATGAAACGTTGAAATCCGTTCATCGGCGGCTCGCCGTACTTCGTCCACAGCCCGCCCGGTCCGCGAAACGGCGGTATTCCACTTTCGACCGACATCCCGGCGCCGGTGAGGGCGATCGCATAGCGCGCCGCCAGAATTGTCTCCGCTGCTTCGCGAATTTCTTCGTCGGTAGCTCTCTCGGCTGGCTTTGCCATCGGGAAATTCGCCCTCCGCTTAAAATCTCACATAGCCAGTCGGCCTCAACTGACTACGCACGATATGAAAGTGAACGCGTACGTCGCCAATCCTGCTGCCTCAGTTCGAATAGTCACTGCGCCTGAAACAACCAAATCGTTTGCGACGAGACTGTACATCCGCGGCCGGTCCACCGTCACAAATCCCCGGTCGCCATCGAACTTCACGTCGTCGCCTGCGCGTTGCTCGCCCTCGAGCATTACCTCCGCGCGCACGCTCGCGCCCGCCGGCGGAGCCATCACCAGGTTCACGTCCTTGGAGGTGTACCTGAGCGAAATCGCCGCACCCGGCGCCTCGCTGCGCGCGCTCTCCTGCTCGACACGCCACTTTCCGGCGAGATAACTCATGCCTTCTACGTGCGGCCCGATATCCCGATAGTCGTGCGGCCGGTCGCGAACCACGCCTTCGGGATTTCCGAATTGGCCGCGTGCGTACCCTAGATACAACTCCGGCGTTACGCGATAGCAGACCGAGCCGGGACGGTCGCTGTCGCGCACGGGCTCCATCGGCGGCGGCAGACTCGCCCCCGGGATGCGATTCGCGAATCAATCCCTGAATAGCCAGTTCGGTCTCCTGGTACGCTCCCTCGCCGAATTGGTAGTAGCGAATTCGTCCTTTCGCATCGACCAGGTATTTCGCCGGCCAAAACTTATTCGAGTACGCCCGCCAGATTGTGTATTCGTTGTCGAGCACGATTGGGTATTGCAGGCCGAATCGCACCGCCGCTTCGGCGACGTGCGATCCTTCACGCGCAAAGGAAAACTCCGGCGCGTGCACTCCGACAACTACCAGGCCGCTGTCCTTGTATCTTTTGTTCCATGCCACCACGTACGGCAGCGTCCGGATGCAATTTACGCAGGTGTAGTCCCAGAAATCGACGAGGACGATCGCCTTGTCGCGCAGCGCTTTGAGGCTCACCGGGCCGTACTGAATCCACTGCCCGCCATCCAGTTCGGGCGCGAATACTGTCTCGGACAATTGTGGCATCGCGATCTCCTCGATGGCCGGAGCGTAGCACAGCCCCGGTTTCAGCTCGAATTGGATTTGACGCTTTGCCCATCGCGCGCTAGTCACTCACAGGTGGATGAATCTTTGCGCCTCCAATTGATTGCGATCGAATCGGCCGCCGACATGCAGCGCGCGTACACGATTCGGCGCCGCGTCTTCATCGAAGAGCAACGCGTGCCTGAAGAAATCGAAATGGACACCGACGACTCGCACGCATTTCATGCGCTCGCAATTCTCGACGGGAATGCAATCGGATGCGGCCGGATGGTCGAGCATGGCAAGAGCGAGGTTAAAATCGGCCGGATGGCGGTCCTGCCGGAATTTCGCAAGACGGGAGTCGGTGCTCAGATTCTGCGCTTTCTGATCGATCGCGCTCGCACGCGCGGATTCCGCAAAGCGATTCTGCATGCACAACTCACGGCAGAGGGCTTTTATCTGAAAGAAGGATTCGTCCCAATCGGCGAGGTCTTCGAGGAAGCCGGCATCGCACACCGCCTGATGGAACGAAGTCTTTAGCGAACCGTCTCACACACTAGCGGCGAACTCTTCGATAATGCGCGCGACCGCCTCGGGCTTCTCGAGGATCACATGATGATGTGCGTCGGGAATCGTCACCAGTCGCGTCTGCGGATTTGACGCGCGCGCGTGCTCCGCGGCCTCCGCCGTCATGATACGGCTGTGCTCGGCACGCACCAGCATCGTCGGAATTCTGATTTCCTTGATCGTTTCGAGCACCTCTAGCCCGTCGCCGCCAAGGAAACTGTCGCGGTCGAACTTGAGCGTCCACCGCCCGTCGTCCGTGCGCGCAAGGCTTTTCTCGGCGATCTCATGAAGCACTTCTTCCGCGATTCCGCCTTCGTTCGGCATAAGGCGAAAGCGCGCCTTCGCGGTGGCGAGATCGGGATACATCACCACCGGCGGCGCCTTCAGCCTCCGCAAATATCGATCGCGCCCGCGACTCGACGTTACCGCGACGTCGATCGCCATCGCACCGCGCGCGCTGTCCGGATGATGCCGCGCGAACGCGAGCACGTTCAGCCCGCCCATGCTGTGGCCTGCGACCACCGGCTTTTCCGCGTTCGCCGCCACTTGCGCGACGAACCTCGCGATGTCATTTGCATAGTCGTCCGGCGAGTACGCCGCCGGCCGCGCCCACTCGCTGTCGCCATGCCCGCGCTGGTCAAGCGCCAGCAGCCGGTACTCGGGCGAAATCACGCGCGCGACCGGCTCCCACCACCATGCGTTCGCCGAGTTTCCGTGCAGCAGGATAATCGTGCGCGGCGCGTGCGGATTCCACTCCAGGTAATGAAGTCGCGGCGAGCCTTCCAGCAGGTGGCTATGCGGCGCCGTCACTTAAGCTCGCCGACGAAAGCCCGGATCACTTCGATCAGCCCGGTCGGATTGTCCAGCATCACGTGATGGTACGAATCGTCGAGCTCCACCAACCGCCCGTTCTTAAGTTGCCCGATCATTTTTTTCGCGACCTCGAGTTCCAGCAATGGACTCCTGGTGAGTTTTACGATCAGCGCGGGACACGCGATGCGATTCAACGACTTCCATACTCGCGACGGTTCGCGAATCATCGTGCGCCGATCGATCTTGTGTATCCACGAGCCGTCGTCGTGCCGCCTGAAGCTCCGGAGCGCGACGTGCTCCAGGATTTCTTTCTTTGCCAGCGTCTCGCGCGGCAGAACCTTGAAGTTCCGCACCGCTTCCTCGAGCGAGTCGAAGCGGCGTGCCGGTTTTTCCGCGATCGACTGCAGGAATTCGACCGCGCGCTCGGTATAATCCGGTGGAGGATCGAGCGCCACGATCGCGCGCAATTTTTCGCTGTGCTCCGACGCGTACGCGAGCACGTTATGCGCACCCATCGAGTGCCCAACCAGTATCGGTGCGCCGAATCCCCATCCGTCGATCACTTGATCGAGATCCGAAACGTAATGTCGCGAGCCGTACGCCCATTCATCGGCCCATTCGCTCTCGCCATGTCCGCGTTGATCGAGCGCCAACACGTGAAAATCCCCGACGAACGCCGGCGCGACAAAATCCCACCAATGCGCATGCGCGGAACCGCCATGGAGAAACAGCATCGGCGGGTGGCCGTCACCCCGTAATCAACGCAGTTGAGTACGAGGCCATTTGCTTTGAATCGATGCGCCTTCATCTATCTCCCGGAGCCTTTTTCTATGGCGCCGCGTCGCTGCCGGCGCACTCATGATACCTTTGCAGCGCGCGCCTTTCATGCCACCATTTAGCTGCTAATTCCGTGCACCACCTGAAACCATGCGAGATCGAACCGCGCCGAAATTACTGAGTCTCGCCACCGCACTGATCCTTGCGCTCGCGTCGTTTTCTATTCCGGCGCGCGCCCAGGACGCGAACGCGGCCAAGGCCCGCTCGCTCGTCGACGCCGCAATCAAAATGACCGACAGCGACGCCGCGGTAAAGCTGCTCTGGCAGGCCACCGATATCGATCCCACGCTCGACGACGCTTACGTTTATCTCGGCCTCTATTACAACTCGCGATCCGACTTCACCAACGTGGTCAAGGTTTATCAGAAGCTCATCAAGTATCAGCCCAACCAGGTCAGCGCCTACCTGAATATCGGCGAAGCGTACATGTCGTTCTCCCCGCCCAAGACCGACGATGCGCTGGTCTACTATCGCAAGGCGTATCAGCTCGATCCGAAGAACACTTTCGCCGCGCTCAGGATTGGAGAACTGCTCGCGCAGACGGGCCAACGCGACGACGCACTCAAATTTCTGAGAATTGCGCTCAGCGACAGCGCCAAGAATCCCACTGTCGCGTCCGAGGCCGAAAAAACTCTCAAGCAGATGGGCGCGCTGTAATCGCGACCCACCGCGCGGCCGCGCCTGAAAACTTCGGGATACTTAGCGTCTTGGAGAGTCTTGGCTGCTTATCGGGCTGTTGGACGCTCGAGCGTCGTGTGTTTGCAAGATTTTTCAGCTTGGTAGCAAGAATCGATTTCAAACAATCACCAGATATCAAATTAGGCAAGTCATTGTCTAATTCATTGTCCGCCAGTTGCTGGATACCCACTCGCAAAAGATCTTCACGCGACTGACTATTTTCTGACTACCTACTTTAGATTCGCTTACACTTGTGACAATATTTCGGGTGGCGACGGCGAACCTACGTCGGCTGAAGTTGTGCGGGTTGAGGAGGTGCAGGATGTCCGATGTCAGGAACCTGCCTGGAAGTTTCTCCAGGGGCGACTCAAACGATCGCTTAACTCAAAACAGTTTCGTTTGTCTTAGCGACGCCGATCGCGTCAGCGACGAGCCGAACGCGGGCGATGCTTTGATCGGTTCGCCGGACGATGACAACTGGTCGGGTCTCGAAGTCGACCAGACGCTCGGTCAACTGATGTGCGAGACTCGAAAGCATCGAGGCCTCTCGCGGGAACAAGTCGCCGACCAGACGCACATCCCGGCCTACTATGTGAGAATGATCGAGAGCGACAGCTACGACGCCATACCGGATCAGCTTTACCTTCTACCGTTTTTTCAGCGATACGCGATCTTCCTCGGCCTCGACGCAAAAAAAGTTGTGTCCCGTTTCATCTGCGACTTCGAGAAGGCCGAGAACGAAGTGCCCGCAACGGCGCCGAAGATGGCAACTGCAAAGACTCACGAGCGATGGCGGCAGATTGCGACAGCGAGTGTGCTCGCAGGAATCCTGATGCCGTGCATAGCGTGGGGAATTGCGACGATGCGCGCCACAAGCCGTCACCCGGCCGAAAATTTACCGACGGCAGCCATCTCGCCCGCCGCCCAACCGTCCGCAGCAATCCTGTCGACGGACGCTGGACCGGTCGCGGAAGATTCCGCGCAAACTCCCGACCCGGTCATGTCGTCCACGACCGGATCAAACGCAGGATCTCAGATCGCGCAGCAACCGCGTACTCAGACCCGGCATCTGCGACGATGGCATGCCCATCGCCTCAATCGCCACTCAAGACATTGGAGACAGAGAACGGCTTAGTTCTGCGGCGGAGGAGGTGGAGGCTCACCGCCGCCGCCCTCTTCGGGTGACATGTGATCGCCGTCGCCGCCGTGGTGGCGATGCTCCCAAGGCTGCGCGAAGTCGCTATCGAAGGTCTTTTGCTGCTCAGGCGTCAGGACGCCGCGAACGTCGCTTAGTCCCTGCCAGAACAGCTGATGCCGACGATGAACGTAATCCTGCCGCGCCTGCATCACCTTGAATCGTGTATCGCGCAGAATATCTGCGACTCGATCGCTTTGTGCAGGCGTCAGGTGGAGCTCACGATTCATTCGATCGATCAATCCGCCGCCTGGCGCGTGCAGGTAGTGATACCGATAGGCCAGAGTGCTCAGCGCGAAGCCAATCAGGATGCACGAGACTCCGATCACTAAGCCGAACCAGAGATTCGACTTAGCTGGCAAGGTCGCTCTCTGTCAGCGGCATCTCGGGCGCCAGTGGATCGCTTGCAGTCTCGGAACTCATGCTCGCCTCGGGGATAGATAGCGCCTCGCCCATAGACTCATTCGGCGCCCGAGTCGAAAGATACGCCGCGCTGGTGGCGAATACAAAGATCGCGGCAGCCGCCGCCATCGGGATCCATCGCTGCCCCGGCAACGAAGCCTCGCGCGTCATCGACGCGAATCGCTGCGGCCGGTCCGCCAGCGAGAACTCGCGCCGCGACGCCGCCTGCTGTTCCATCTCGCCATGCAGCACCGGGGCAGTCAGCGCGAAGATGCGGAACGCGTGGTCGCACTTCTCGCATCCCTTGAGATGCGCGAGCAGCTCGGCCCGCCGATCCGCGGTCGCGGTCTTGCGCCAGAGCGCTGGAAATTCCTGTCGTGCTTCGAAACAATTCATCGCTATTTCCTGTTGCGTCCCACTGCGAGCATCCGCTCCGCCTGTTTGCGAAGCGCCTGCCGCGCACGGAACGCGCGAATTTTTACCTTTGCCTCACTCCATCCAAGCGTCTGTGCGATTTCGCTGACGCTCAAATCCTCGGTCTCTTTCAGCACCATCACCATCCGGTCCTCAGGCTTGAGGGTGTCGAGCAGGCGATGCGCGAGGTTGTACGCTTCGCGCCGCTCTTCTGCCTCACCGACGAGATCCTCCGGCGACGCGACGTTCGCCGTTTGCATCCACTGCACTTCCGGCGCGCTGAAGTCTCCGACCAGTTCCTCGGGACGCCGCCGGCGCCGGCGCAACTCGTCGTAGCAGAGATTCACGACGATCGCGCGCAGCCATCCGCCAAACGGCATCTCCGCCCGATACGTTGCCAGCGCGGTATATGCCCGGATGAAACTTTCCTGCGCGATATCGCGCGCCATCTCTTCGTCTGAAAAAAATCTCCGACACAATCGCTCCACGCGCGGCCGATGCCGCCCTGCGAGTTCTGTGAAGGCCTCGGTCTGCCCGCCAAGTACTTCGGCTATCAGTTCCTCGTCGGGTTTGGCGCTCAATCTCGACCCCGCCCTGCAACGCGCCGAGGCACCCAACATAACTGTTCATTAATACGCAATATCGCGCCGCCGGTTACAGGTTTCGCCAGATTTCCGCTTTGCGAGAATTCGCGCAGCGCAGCAACCCCGGATTCTGCTGGAAAGCCAACAATCACCTCAAGGAATAACATAGAAGGGATTCGGCAGTTTGAAAGTCCGCTCCGCATACCCGCCCAGCAGGTCGCTCGCCTGATCGCCCACATTTACCACGATGGTGTATCCCTTTTCGGCGATTTTGCCTCGCGCCGGCGCTTTGAAATACGCGGCGGACGGCGTCGTCAGGCAGTCGGGCTCCATCACGAGGTCGCTCCAGGAGTCGTAGCCCACGTCATGCAGGTTGCGCACGGTCGGGTCGCGCAGTCCCTCGTGACGCCCGGTGATAAAGAAAACCGCGACGCCCTGTCGGCGGGCCTGGAGGTAGAGCTCGAGCGTCGGCGCGATCGCCTGGTCATGCGCCATCGAGAGCCAGGCATTCGTGCCACACGGTCCACGAGGTAAATCGTAGCAGGGTCCGTCGAGGATTCTCACAAAATCGTCCGCGTTGATTTTCGGGCCAGTTCGAGAGCGACGTCTCATCGATATCCAAAACCATCGCGAGCTTCCGGTTACGATTAGCCTGCGCGAGAGATATTTTTTGGCCTGATCAACCACGGCCGCAAGGTCGCGATCGTATTGCCCTGAATCCTTGTAGTGTCGCAGCTCGATTTCATATTGCCCGACATTCGTCGGCTGTGAGGTACCGGCACCCGCCCCAGCGCTCACCTGCGCAACCGCGATCGCGCTCCAAAACCAAACCAACGCAAACACCGTCGAGAAATAAAATCCGCGCCTCATGCTGCCCTCCCTGATTCAGCCTTCAACGATACCGAAAACGGACCAGCTGCCAATCGCGGCCAGGAGATTCATGCCTTGGGAGGCGGCGGGAGGCCGGCGCGGACGAGGCCGGCCGGTGTGTCGAGGTCGAGATTGATTCCGGGATCGTCGAGGTCGACGTAGGCGACCCGCGACGCGTCGGCGTTCACGACGTGACGCGCGCCCTCCTCTTCAGGGGCGGCCAGTAGTTCGCCGAACATCGTGCGATCGAAGATCACCGGATGACCGCGGTGGCCGTCGTGGCGCGCGATCACGATCGGCTTGCGCGCTCGATTGTACGAATCGACGATCGCTCGAAAGGTTTCTACGCGGAGCATCGGATGGTCTGCCAGATGCACCAGCGCGCCGGCCGAATCGGGTTGAATTGCACCAAGGCCGACCTTCAACGACGACAGTTGCCCGCGCGAATAGTTTGGATTGTCGACGATCGCGATACGCGCGTCCCGTGGAATCGCGGCACGAACACGCTCGCGATGCGCTCCGATAACGATCACAAGCCGCGGCACAACCGCGAGCATCGTTTTTGCGATTTGCTCGATAAAGGTCCGCCCGCCTATATCGAGAAGCGGCTTTGGATAGCCCATCCGCCGCGACTCGCCCGCCGCCAGGATGATCCCCTCGAGCTGCCCGGTCATTCGTTTAACCTCGCACCGCTCATCGCGCTGTGGTCACCATGGCAGACCGCGTAGATCGATCGGACCGCCAGGCCACGAACCCTCCCCGAAAGGCATCACCATCGTCAGATGCGGGTAGGTTACCGGTCCATTCGGCTGTATGAACGTCGTCGGCCCTTCAGCAGTCTCCCATTCCCGCTTCGCGTAAACCGGCGCAACTTGACGGCGGCATAGCAACAGTCCGAACGGATGCCGAAGTTTGTTTGCAACGAAATTCGCCGCCGCGCGCATCGCCACGCTTGCGACGCCGCGATTGCGCCATTCGGGTCGCGTAGCGACTCCCGCGATTCCGCCAACCTGGATCATATCCGCGCCCACCCCGATCGTGCGTTCGACAATCGCAAGCCGTCCGGCTAACTCGCCGTCGCGCCTGACTACCAGGTACCAATCAGGCTTCGCCCATCGATACGCAACTTGCCCGAACTCTTCATCGAACCAGGATTCGAGAGTCTCCCAAAGCGCCGCGTCGATTTCCCGCGCTGCGTAAATTTCAACGTGATCGATTTCAGGAGCGGGACGCCGCATCGCCGCGAGTCTACTTGGAGCGTTTGAGGCTGCCGAAACGCACGCCGAGCGTGAACTCGTCGCGCTCATTGGTGCGGCGCTCGCGAATAATCTCCGCGATGATAGAAATCGCGATCTCCTCGGGTGTCTCACCGCCAATCGCGACGCCGAGCGGTGCATGAACATCGCCAAGCCGCTCCATCGGAACACCGCTTTCGCCGATTCTCTCGAGCGTGGCCTTGACCCGGCGGCGCGAACCGATCATCCCGACGAATCCGCAGGGCTGCATCAGCGCAGCACGCACGACTTCCTCGTCGAAAGAATGGCCGCGCGTGACGGAAACAAGGTGGCAGTGACCGTCGAGCGCGAGCGAGTCGATCGCGGCCTTGAACGGCTTAACGATTATTTCGTCAGCGTCCCGGAACCGCTCACGGTTGGCGAACGATGCGCGATCGTCGATCACCGTTACGTGGAACCCGAGCATCGCTCCGAGCGTACACAACGGCACCGCGATATGACCTGCGCCGACGATTATCAGCCGCTGCGCGCCAACGATCGGATCAACGAACAGGCGCGCGCCGCCATTTGGTTCGAGATGCGTGACGGGTTGAAGTCCGCCGACGCCATCAATTTCGACCAGGGTCGGAATCGCGTCTGTTGTCCGCTCGACGATTTGCGCGACCGCCGCCTCGGACAAATCGATCGGCCCCGCATCGCGCGCGCCCGCATCACCGGGATCGATAAAGGTTCGCGATCCCGCCGGCATTTCTGTTCGCGAACCCGAATCGACGACCGTCAAGAGCGCGCCCGGAGCGCTGCGGTCGGCGGCATCGGCGAGCTTGCGCGCGATTCCGAGATCGCGAGCCGGCGACCAAAGGTCGACGAAGACGTCCATAATTCCGCCGCAGGTACCGATTTCGCGCTGATCGAAATCGCCTGTAAGGTCGACTTCGGCCAGGCGCGCTCCGCCATTTTCTTCAAGTAATACACGAGCTTTTCTAAAAACTTCGGCCTCGCCGCATCCACCGCCGATCGTGCCGAATTGCCCGTCTTCGCGGACGATCATCTTGGCGCCGACTTCTCGCGGCGTCGAGCCGCGCACGTTCACTACTGTCGCCAGCGCAAACGACTGCCCACGCTCCAACGTGCGCAGCGCCTCAGCCCAGATTTGATCGGAACCGCTCATTCGATAACCCGCGATTTAGAATTTATCAGAACACGAACGCTTGAAGAATGCGTCGGCGAGTCAGTCGGAAAGCTGGCGCAGAATCGTTCGCGCCTGGAGCAGGCTGTCCTCGGCTGACTTGTAGTCGCCGGATTTGATTAGCGCCTCTCCCTTCTGTTCGAGTTGGCTCGCGTCGAACAGCTGCTTGCGTTTGACCGGATCGGTCGGCCCGCCGTCGCGCACATGTGCGAGCTCGAGCGAAACCTGGCGCTCCAACGTCACCAGCTCCGGCGGCGGCGAGGCAGCCAACGCGGGGAAGGCAACCAGCGCCGCGAACACAACAATCGCAGCGAAAAACAGCGAGCTCGATCTCATCGAGACGGATTCTTATTTAATCGGTCGAGCGTTTCCAGATCCGCGAAGAGACTGGAGTTGACGGCGCGGGGGCGGATCGGTGTGGCTTAGAGCGTATGGTGGACGGAGAGGCGGTGCGGATTTTCGGCGATTTCGTAACGCGTAAGCATCCGGTACAGCGTCGAGCGCGAGACTCCCAGCAAATCGGCGGCGCGCCGTCGATTACCTTCGGTCTCTTCGAGCGAACGCATCAGAGTTTTCTTGATCACATCGTCGAGCAGGAACCCGGGCGGCTCGCCACTGAAATCTATCGCGGGCAAGCGGCGCGCGACTTGCGCGGCCTTATGACCGTTGAGGGAGGTTTCTTCATGCGGGTACAACAACTCGGCGCCGGTTCCGTCCACGACCTGCGCGGGGAGATCGGACACCCCGATGCTATCTCCGTCGCTCAGCATGACGGCACTCTCGATCGCATTGGAAAGTTCGCGGACATTACCGGGCCACGGGTACGCGCAAAGAACTTCGACGGCGCGGCGCGAGATTTCAGAGACGCTTTTTTTGAATGTTCGATTGTACTGTTCGATGAAATACCCAATAAAGGCAGGGATCGCCTCGCGCCGCTCGCGCAGGGGCGGGATAAAGATCGCCGAAGCGCTCATGCGGTAGTAGAGATCGTCACGAAACTGGCCCGCCATGACCATCGCGCGCAAGTCGCGATTCGTCGCGGCGACCAAGCGCAGATCGACCTTGTACGAATGCGACGATCCGACCGGCTGCACCTCGTGCGTCTCGACCGAGCGCAGCAGTTTCGGCTGAAGCTTGAGCGGCAGCTCGCCGATCTCGTCCAGGAAAAGCGTGCCGCCGTCGGCCGATCGGAAGTAGCCCTGCGACTCTTCGCGTGCATCCGTAAAGGCGCCGCGAACGTGGCCGAATAACTGAGACTCGGCCAACGACTCGAGAAGGTTGGAGCAGTTGAGCGTCACGAACGGGCCGTTGGGTGCCGGACCGAGCGTGTGAAGCGCGCGTGCGACCAGCTCCTTTCCGGTTCCGGACTCGCCCGAAATCAAAACCGTCGCCTTGTAAGGGCTGAGTTGCGACACCGACTTCAGGACCTTGCGCACCTGCGCCGAACGCACGACCATCCCGCCGAGCCGATCCGCACTGTGAACCAGATGGCCAAGCGACACCATCTCGCTCCGCATAGGCTTTTCTTTCCTTTGTAAATCAACGGAAATCGCTTTACCAAACGCTCGAACCCCTTGACAAGATTGCATTTTCTTGTTTCAATGGGTTTCTCAGGGTAGCAGGCAGTTAGAGAAAAAACGTTAACCCAGCGCTAACCCGAGGGAGAGCAACATGCGGGAAAAGTTGACGGCGCAGCGAGTCGAATCGATCAAACCCGGCGCGAAGAGGGCGGACTTTTGGGATTCCGCGTTGCCCGGCTTCTCACTTCGCGTCGCAGAGTCCGGCGCAAAGTCGTGGTCGTGTGTATATCGGCATCAAGGCAGGGTGCGCCGCTACACGATCGGCTCGTACCCTAAGATCAGCCTCGCGGACGCCCGAGACGCGGCGCGCAAAGTTTTGAAAAAAGTCGCGCTCGGCGACGATCCAGCCGGCGCAAAACAAGCCGCACGCGCGGCGGATTCGTTTGGCGAACTCTTCGAGCTCTACATGTCGCGCCACGCGGTCAACAAGCGGACAGGCAAGGTCGATCGCCAGAAATACGATCGCAACCTCAAACAATGGGCGCATCGTCAAGCCGCGAGTATCACCAAGCGCGACGTCATCGATTTACTCGATCAGATCACCGATCGCGGCGCACCGATTCAAGCCAACCGAATCCACGCGCTCATTTCAAAAATCTTCAATTTTGGTATCAAGCGGGACAGAGTCGAACTCAATCCGGCGCATGGCGTCGAGCGCGAGCCTGAAAACACGCGCGGGCGCATTCTGAGCGATGCAGAGATCCGCACATTTTGGGAAGCGCTCGAGAACGAGCCGGCCGACTTTCGCGACGCGTCGCGTATCATGTTGTTGACCGGACAGCGCAAACAAGAGGTGTTCGGTATGCTTTGGGCCGAGCTCGATCTCGACGGCGCGACGTGGACGATCGATGCGAGCCGGGCGAAAAACAAAAATACCCACCTTGTACCGCTCGCACCGCAAGCGCTCGCGATCCTGAAAGCGCGGCGCGAGTCAGCGAACGGACATCCGGCCGTATTTCCCGGCCGTAAGCCGGGCGCCGCGAAATGCACGATCTGGCGCCAAATGGATCACATCCGGAAATATGCGAAGCTCGAGAATTTCTGGCTCGAAGATCTGCGCGGCACCGTGATCAGCGGCTTGACCGCGATCGATACCCCGTGGCGCGTCGTCCAGAAGATTGTCAATCACGCTGACCGCGATGTAACCGGTGTTCACTACGATCGCAACGACTACTTGAAGCAGAAACGCGAAGCGCTCTACCGTTGGGATCGGCAGCTAGAGCGGCTTGTGACCGGGCGGGCGGCACCGGATAAGGTGGTATCGCTTCGCGGTTAGCGCCAACCCGTCAGCGGGCCAATCGTGCGCTCACCACCATCTTTATCGAACTCGCGAACGTATCGAATCGGCTCGAGGTCACGGTTGTCTGCGTCCCTCCCGAATACCATCCGCGTGATTTCGTGACCCGGCCTGCGAACCTCCCAGACCACGAAGCGCGCCGGCGCGCTATTGTCCGCCTGATTTTTCTTTCGGCTCATCGTCATCCTCGCCAAGAAAGACGCGCTTCGGTATTGCGGTCCAACACTCATTACGTCCGGCAAAGTTCTTGGGCACATCGAAACCGCGCTTCTCCGCGCCCTTGATTTGGCCGAGGAGCTGGTGCCACCCGCCTCCGCTCCACGGATAATCAGCGGAGATTAGCTTGGCTAGGTTGTCGTTTCGATAGGCAATCCAAACGTACGGCGTCTCTCTTTGCTCGTCGGTGTCGCCGTTCTTTTGGCCGGTACCATAACCGACGCGGATTCCATGGCGATTGAGAATGTCGCAGGCTTCCTTTCCCGATACGACGAAATCGTCGCCAAGGTTGTCGAACCCTTTATCTTCAAGGTGGTCGAACGCTCTTTTCACCAATTCGCTGATTAGTCTTTTATCGCTGCGACCACTGCCGACCATAATCTGCAACTGTGCGGTCACGATCGAGCCCAGGCAGATGTATTCATCCCGATTGGATTTTAACCGCTCCCCCTGGCCGTCATCGCCCCAATGCAAGCTCTCCACATATTCTTTCGCGTCTGATGGACTGATCACGTCATCATTACCGACCAGGTACCCACCGGCGATCAATGTTCCGAATTGCAGGCCGATGCGGTCACCGCGAAGTGCATTCTGAAAGGTCACGATGTTCTTCAGCAGCACCGGCACCAACTTGAGAATGCGGCGAAAGAATTTTGCCCCGAATTCTGGCGTGAAGTTGTCGAGCTCGCGCAGCAGTTTGGGCCAAACCTCGGGCTCGGGTTTCTTGAGCTCAAGCCGCGTGGTACGATTGTCGTCCGCCTCGTCTTTGATTGGGACGTAGATTGAAGCTAACAGCACGGCGGACTGGAACTTGTAGGACAGAGCATGGCCGCCGGGCGTCCCTTTGGCAGTCGGATCTCCGCTGGATGACGACGCTCCGCGCATGAGCATGAGAATGTTTTCAATACGCTTCGCGCCAGCGCCGGTTTTCGCTTCAGCTTCATCGAACACAACAGGTAGAGAATCCTGCTTCGAGGTTTGACGGATCCCAGCGTCAGTTGTTCCAGGCCCGAAATCGTAGCGGAGCGGCGTCAGAGGCTTGACAAATCGATTGATGATCGCGGTCTTGCCCGAGTCCGTTCCACCAGTCAGCCAACAATGGCTTCGCCAGCCCAAGATACCGGAGAGTTGCGACGTCACCATCCAGCCGGTAAGCAGGTGCGCCTTGAGCGACGAGGCCTGCTCGCTCGCCCAAGGAAACATCTTGGCCATCTCGAGGATTTTGCGCGACTCAGCTGTCGAGAGCGCAGGACCGTTCCAGTCCAACGCGATGGGCTGTCCGACCTCGTATATTCCGGTGGTGTCTGTGAAGTCTTCGATCTTAACCTCACGCCCATTGACCACGAGCCGATCACCTAGGTGGACGACGATGCGCCCCTTGTCGAGGTGCACACCGCGGCCACGTATCTTGTCGGCCGTGAATATCCCCTTCGCGCGAGCTGCTTCCATCAAGTCAGACTTAGCCGCGGTCCAATCGACGCCCTGCCTCTTCGCATAGCGGCGCTCCCAGTAACCGAGCGGCGCCAGCGAGATCAGGAAATTCGGGCCCATCGTGTTCGCTGACTGGTCTAAAATCTGCGGGTTCCTCGCGCGCTTAGCGTAAAAGACGTTGCCGTTGTGACCAAGGATGGAGAACCGACTCTCGTCCGGCTTCTTGGCATTCTCCGGCGCTCGCTCGCGCACGATGTCGAGCTGCGGTACGCATTCGGTCTCGACGAAGTTGGCGATCTCTTGCGCGGTCCACTTCGGTGCGCCCTTCGCGCCGGTCTCGAGGTCCGCGATGTCGACCTTGTGCGGATAGTCTTCTGGCGGTCGTAATTTCCGAACGTCTCTCTTCGGATTGAGTTTGAGCAAGTGCGCCTTCAGCTCATTGGCATTCGCCGCGCCGGTTGAATCATGATCAGGCAATATATCGACGTCGCGGTCGTTGATCGGCGTCCAGTCCGTTTTGGCAACGGTCTTCTCGCCTCCCGGTGCACTGAGAGTGACGCGATTCGGAACACAGCGCATACCCGAGTCGGCGCATTTCTCGCCGGCAACGATCAGGATGCGGGCGTTCGGCTTCTCGGCAAGGTGCTGCAGACCATATAGTGGCCGCGGCGTCGGGAACGCCTTAGACCGCCATTCCATCGCGCCGGTTTTCTTGTTGCGCCAGAGCGTGTGCGGATAGAAATCCTTGCCGCCACCATTCCGGTTGACGCGCTCCACGTAAAACAGCAAACGATTATCCGCGTCGCGATATTCCCAGATGGCGGCCGCATTCGCTGATTTGTGATAGGCCGGCGCGTCGTCTGGAATCGGAGCGAGCAGCGTCCATTCGTCCTCGGGCTTCTTCTGTTCGGCAGCGGGTTTCGTCTTAGGTTTTAAAAGTATTACGTTGTCATTGTGCCCACCCGGCCAGGCCACGAGTCCAGCCTCTTGGGCTGTGACGCCCATCGCCTTCATGCCTGCTATGATGTCGGCCTGGCTGCAGCCAACCGAGTTGCACTTCCAGACGATTGGAACCGTGCGGCCCACGTCGAGCCCAAGCGACGGGCTCTCATCCGGATGAGCCGGACAAATGGTCGTCCATTTCCCGCCGATTAGTTTCTCACGCCCGCCGCCGAGGCGATGCGCAAGATTCGCGATAAGATTTCCATTATCGAGTTTTGCCTGCCCTACAACCCACCTCCGCCTATTCGGACGCGGACGCATCCATCGCGCTAACCGTGCAGGGCTTCAGCTTTTCGAGCCACTCGTCGACCTCGGCCTCGATCCAACCTCTGGCGCGCTTGCCCAACTGAACCTGATTCGGAAATTTGTTTTCCCTGATCATGCGCCATCTTGTGCTTCTGCTGAGTTTGGTGCGCCTCCTAACCTCCGGCTCGCGCAGGATCGTGACCTTTTCCTTGGCTTGCTCCAAGTGGGCTCGTGAGCGCTCGTATGCGCCTTGAGCGCGGCGCGCGTGGCGATTCGGCCTGCTGGGCGCTGGTTCTGATTGCTCGGCCTCCGGATGGCGGAAAATTATTGTCTCCTTCTCTTTCACTTTCATTCCCTAGAACCTCGCGGTTGAATTCGGTCGCAGCTGCGGCCTCGCGAAACATCCAAGCACAGTCGCGGCGTGCCTTCCGTGTTTTCTGGTTTTACCGCGCTGACCACGGCGCTAAACTCTTTATCTGTTTAGATGGCCCGCATCCCTAATGACGCGCTGATGCTCTGGATCGTTCGCCGCGGCACGGAAAACCGCGACGCCGGCAAACGCGACGTCGCCGACATTCTCAATAGCGAGGTCGTCGCCAAGTGGTACCAGCCATTCAGATTCTTGTTGGGCGACAAAATATTACGTGGGAGCGCAGAGACCGCGACCTCGCGTAGCATGAAGACCTTGGAGCGACGCGGACTCGGCCGACGCGTGCACGGAACTCGACCGCGCGGCGGCCGGTGGGCGGGACTAGTGCTGACCGCTGCCGGGCTCGCGTTGGGACGCCGGTTGCCAAAATCGCGAACGCTGCTAGCTCGAGGCCGAAGACGCCCGAAAAAGAACAGCGCGAGGCCGCGGCCGCCGGACCGACGATGGCGCCAAGGCCGCTCAGGTTCTGACGTACAGCCGGGACTCGGCCGTACCTTCCACGAGCATCATCAAAGCAGACGCTCAGAGATTACCTCTCAAGGATCGGAGCGTGCAGTGCTGTGTCTGCTCGCCGCCATTCTGGCGGGCCCGCGATTACCATACCCCGCCGCGGACATGGCCCGACGGATGGATCGGCGAGCTCGGACTTGAACCGACTGTAAATCAGTACGTCGCCCATCTCGTGGCCTGTTTCGAAGAAGTCAAACGCGTGCTGCGCGATGACGGCACACTGTGGATCCACATCGAGGATGGGTATGCGCATACAGGCATAGGGCATCGAGATCCAACCAGGTGGCCGAAGCAGTCAGGGAACGCCCACTTTCCTAAAGCCTTGAAGCGAAGCGACAAGTCGCTTAAGCCCAAAGACTTAGTTGGTGCACCGTGGGCGTTGGCTTTCGCGCTGCGCGATGCCGGCTGGTATCTACGATCCGAGATCGCTATCGCGAAGAGGAATCCGATGCCAGAAGTAGTTAAAGACAGGCCCACGCGCTCGCACGGCCATATTTTTCTGCTTTCGAAGCGGCCTATCTATTTCTACGACGCCAAGCCAGCGATCCGTGGTGCGCGCGGCAATCGGCATGACGTTTGGACGATCGTCGGCGAGAAAAACTCGGAGATGCATTTCGCCGTCATGCCGGCGCGCGTAGTCGAATTGTGCATCCTAGCCGGCTCGCGCCCGGGCGACCTTGTCCTCGATCCTTTTCTTGGGAGCGGGCGCACCGGCGAGGTTTGCCAGCGCCTGGGCCGCGGACTAGTCGGCTGCGACCTCAAGATCGGCCTCGCGCTTACGGCCAGCCACCGGTTTTGCCGAGCCCAAATAAGTAGCCCAAGCCACCGCGAGCAGTCCAAAATAAGGACGGCTACTTATCGAGAAAACCTAGCAATTTCAATGGGTAACGCGAGAAATAAGTAAATAAGTGAAAAAGCGCCACATAGATATATATATAACCCTCTCACCCACCCACCCTCTCATCCACCCACCACCCTCTCTCTCTCATATATCTATATTTCTCTCTTATACTTATTTACTTATTTTAAAGAAATATATTATATAATACAAGGGTTTTTTTCAATAAGTAACGCGATAAGTAGCCGGTAAGTACAATAAGTACCAGCGGCGCGGTGTTTGAATTGCTCAATGAATTCAAATGGTTAGCTCGAAAACGCACCGGCGCCTCTTACGGCCTGCCCCCTAACACCTGTTAGGCACGGCATCGGCCGTTGGCGGCATCGAAAGTCAGAAACCCTCACTGCCAGTGCGCGAAACTCAAATCGCGGGGTATCGAAATCGTTCACAAAAGGTACTCATCTCGGGGTGCGGTTTCGGTGCCAAATGCTATCCTCGCGCTAACCCATAACCGCGCTGCGCCGCTAGAACCTTGAATTCATTGGGTATTCGAGCCGAGAACCAGTGATAATATGTCACCGGGCCAAACGAACAGCCGCGAAAAACGTAGTGAATTCAATAGGTCAAGCCACGAGGCGGTTTTGGTCAGTGCGCAGTGACAATTTCAAAGCGCCAATTTGCAAGCCCGGGTGTGGTATCAACTGATACCCGACCCGGCGCAGGCGCCGCGCGGCCTGGGCGAACCGCCCGCGCAAACATTGTCCCGACGTCGGGACAATTCAGTCTGATCCGAACCCGAAGTGTCAGGGGGAATTACTCAAGACGAGCTAAATGAAGCGACGCATCAAAGACAAAAGACGCCAACGCGCACACGCAGCCCCTACTCACAGGAAAGGGGCTGCGGAATGTCTCCGCTGTGGACATACCTGGAAGCCTCGAGGTGCCAAACGACCGCTTCTCTGTCCGAACTTCAAGTGCGGATTCTAACTCTCTTTCGGCTTCGGCTCACAGAGATTGCGGCGCGCGTCGGCTGGGATCATTCGCAAGTCAGTCGCTGGATCGACGACTTTTGTGCAAGACGGACAATTGTCCGAATCGCACAAAGCCGCGGCATCGCACGCAGTCGAAGGCTGGATCGCGGAGTTTGACGAAATTGGACAAATGTCTGAATCCGTCAAAGCCGCGGGGATCCGAATTCTTTGAGACGTTTCGGGATCAGCAAAACCTTTCCTGTGGGTAGGTTTTGCTTGTGCCTTGAGCGCGGCGCTGCGCCTCGCTGAGCCCTCGAGGCGCTGAATGCAGTCGGGACACCCTAGCCGGCGTCGAGATCGCCAGTCGTGGCTAGCGGCTGCTTAACAGCGAAAGGAACGCGAGCAGCAACCTTCGCAGGTCAAGCGCTGATGCGCCAATTGCTCGAAGGATGTGATGCGACCGGCGTGTTTTAACGCGAGCAGTGACAGGCTTCTTTGACCCGGGCCTCTGGGCATATAGCCGGCGGTGCTTCCGAGTCGGGCCTGTCACGCCTTACCGAACCATAGCCGATCCATGACGCCAGGCGAACAGGGGTGCGCAACTTTGCGCCGCCTCAACTCGCGCGCTGCGAGCTGCCCGCGCCCGCAACTCCAGCCTTCGCCGAGAGTTGACTAGACGGCACGCCAGTAATCTGTCCTAGTCAGATCATGGAACCTAGCCCAAAAATTCGAATCAGAGTCCACGCGCGCCGGCAGCGCACTCGCTGCGCATACGATCGCTCGCGCGTTCGTCGCAACCTGGAGCCGCTGGCGAAGGCACTCGGGATCGAGTTGTCATCGCTTCAGACATTTGCGGAGCGATCTGCGCGCAGATCGAAACGACGCTCAAGGCAGTCACGAACGCGATCATGAGTCCTACAATTCCCAGCTATGACATCCAGATCGAGAACAATCGTGTGCGGCGAGAACGTTCGGGCTCGAATTGACTTAGTGGTCATATGGATAATGAAATCACACCACGGCCGCCCAGCTCCTAGCAGAGCTCGCCGGCTCGGCGCAAAAAGAAGCGTGACGATCAGGTCGCCCGGCTAGTTAGGCGCGTCCGCAAATTCTCGCCGGCCCTCGACGACCCTCGGTATGGGCCGCTTCTCGCCTCGTTCGCCCGCATATCTCTTCTTGCTTTGGATAGCTATGAATTTTTGCGCACCAACGGCATCGGTGGCGAAAATGGCGAAATTCGCTCAAGTGTCGAAACGGTAAACCGACTGATCGGCGGACAACTCAAGCTTGCGAACGCGTTGGGCTTGTCGCCCGCCTCGTTGGCAAAGGTTCGAAACGAGAAGCCGGTCGACTTAGCGGCCGCATTCGCCCAATCGGAGGTGATAGATGCCGAACCTGAATGACCGTCTAGCGCGTTGGCGCGCTGATCCCGTGGCCTTCATCGAGCAGGTTCTCATTAATCCCGAGACTGGTAAGCCCTTCGAACTCTACGAGGCGCAGAAACGGTTCATTCGCGACGCGTTGACGCTTTTGCCCGACGGCCGGCTGCCGTATCCCGAGCTGCTCTATTCATGCCCCAAAAAGTCGGGAAAGACCGCGACCAGCGCCATGGTCGTCATCTACATCATCGTAGTGCTGGGCGGTCCCTATGCTGAGGCTTATTGTGTCGCGAACGATTTCGAGCAGGCCGCCGGTCGCATCTTTCAGGCGATCGCGAGGATCATCGAGGCGTCACCCTTGCTGCGCGACTCGGCCGTGATCACGCAGAACAAGATTACGTTTACGAGTACGGGCTCGAGCATCACTGCGATCGCAACAGACTACCGCGGCGCTGCGGGTAGCAATCCTACGATCACTGCGTTCGACGAGCTCTGGGGTGTCACTTCGGAAAGCGGACAACGCTTATGGGATGAGATGGTCCCCGTCCCCACCCGCAAGATCAGTGCAAGATTGACTACGACTTATGCCGGTTTCACGGGCGAGTCCGGATTACTCGAGGCGCTCTACAAGCGCGGGATCGCCGGCGAGCAGATAGGGCCAGACCTATACGAGTCGGATGGCCTGCTCTGCTATTGGACTCACCACGGACCGGCGCCCTGGCAGGATGACCGTTGGCGGGGCGAGATGCGTTTGGCTCTTAGGCCAAATGCATACTTACGACTAGTCGAAAATCAATGGGTCAGCTCGGAAAGCACTTTCATCGACATGGACTGGTACGACGCCTGCGTCGACCACGACTTGAGTCCCGAGCTCGCCGACGCCCAGTTGTCAGTCTGGGTTGGCGTCGATGCCTCAACGAAAAGAGACTCGACTGCGATCGCAGTCGCGACGTTCGATCCCAAGATCAAGAAGGTTAGGCTTGTCTGGCATAAAACTTGGCAACCTAGCGTTGAGGACCCCCTGGATTTCTCGGAGACAATCGAACGCACACTCTTAGATTTACGGCGTCGATTTTATGTTCGTGAAGTACGCTACGATCCGTTTCAAATGCAAGCCACAGCGCAGAGGTTGACCGCGTAATGCCTACCCATGATCGAGTTTGCCCAAACCTCGGGTAACCTGACGGAAGCATCAACCGGCCTCTACGAATTATTCAAAGGCCGTAACCTGATTCTCTATCCTGACGCTGATCTGCGACTTGCGGTGTCTCGGTCGGTGGCCCTCGAGAGCTCGAGAGGTTGGCGGATCTCAAAGGAAAAGGCCTCTCACAAAATTGATATCGTCGTCGCGCTGGCTCAGGCCTGCTTCGCTGCCGTTGCTCAACAGGCGTCGGTGAGCGCGAACTGGACCTACCATGAGATGCTTCAACAGTATGAGCTGTACCGCGGCGGCCAGCGATCGGCCATTATCCAGCCGCGAGCCGGTATGGGGCGTCAGCAAATCATCGATGCCGCGGACGATGCCCGCAACGATGCCGCCAGACTTCTAAGACGTTTCAGCACAAACAAAAGATTCCTCCCCCGTGAGGAATTTTTCCGGGTCATTGGGTGGTGAGATGGCGCGCCAGAAGATCTGCGGTTGTGGTTCAAAATGCCCGATCGGTGAAAAGCGCGCGCACGATATGCTCGCGCGGGATCGAGATGGGAATCAGATGGGAAACGATCTACGATCGCGATTGCGGCGGCTCGATACCGCCCAACATCGTACGCGACTATCCGAGCGAAAGCAGGGAAAGACTTCGAGCTCGGCAGGCCCAACACTTTTTTTGGTTCGACCCTTTGTATATACAAGAACTAGCGGCACGATCAGCCGTCGGATCTTGGCATCGGGTAGGTAGCGGGTCTTCTGAGCGAACTCCTGCATTTTGTTGAGGAGTTCCTGTTCGAGACGCCAGAGTTTCTCTGCCTTTGCATCTCGCGGCGAGTCGGCCTCCGCAGTGGCGGTGACATCTTCAATCTCCGCCGCCTCTTCGGCCTCTAGCTCTTCCCCTGTCCATTCGCCGCGTTCGTCGTCAGCGTCGGGCGAAGAGGTTAAAAGTTCCACATCCTTCTCGCTCGTGACGACAGTGTTGGCTTCGGCTGCCTGTGCCTTCCCCCACTGTCTCTCCACGGTTGCGCGGTGCACTTTCAGGCTGCGCGCAAAGGCCTCGATCGAGGAAAGGAGACGCTGCTGCAAGCCGACCACGAGCAGACCCGCAGCGGCCTGGGCCCGGCGCGTGGTGCCTGCCAACCGCTCTTCACGCGCGTTCCGGTACTTGTCGAGCAGGCGAGATAGCTCGAGCTCGGGGGCGTCCTCCGGAAGTTCGTCGATCACCTCGGGAACGACGTTCCGCTTCGGAAACCCTCCCTGAACTCTACGAATGTCCTCCTTGAGGCGGCGCACCATCACTTCCTGGAGCGCCTTCTTGTCGAGCGCCTTCTTGCCACGAACCTTGATGCCGCGAGTGAAGCGGTAAGGATCGAGTAGCTCGAGAAGCGTGGAAAAGCTGTTCGAGTGGCCGTTGTGGGGCGTCGCGGAAAGAAACAGACGGTGCTCGAAGCGGCCGGCGAGATCGCGCATGGCGCGCGTGAACTTGGTCTCGATGCCGTAGCGTCCTCCGCTCGCAGGCGCGTGATGGGCCTCGTCCAGAATGAGAAGGCTTCCTGGCAGGAATGTACCCAGCCATGCTCGCAACGGATCCGCGTAGGCCGGGTCGATCAGGAGGTTGTGGGAAACTAGAAAGCGACTGTGTGTGAGCCACGGATTTACGCCGAAGCCGCGTTCGCGCCGCATCCGAGTCAGATAGGCCCGGTCGAGCAACTCGAACACTAGGCCAAACCGCTCTTCAAGCTCTGCCTTCCACTGCTCCAGCACCGAGGGCGGCGTCGCGGCCACGATGGTCTTGGCCTTCTTGCGCAGGAGTAGCTCTCGGGCGATGAGACCAGCCTCGATCGTCTTGCCGAGACCCGTGTCATCGGCAATGAAAAGGTTTACACGCGGCAGACGGAGCGCCTTTCGGAGCGGCTCCATCTGGTACGCGTCGATCTTGATCCCGGCGCGGAACGGTGCCTGAAAAAGGCTCGGGTCGGTGGCCGTAACGCAGTTCCACCGGAGCGTATGCAGAAACGCCGCAAACTGGCGAGGCTGGTCGAAGCCCTTGGCCGCGAGGTCGGCCCAGTCTTCTTCCTCGAGAATCAAGCGGTCCAGTTCGTAGTCCCAGAGCACTTGCAGGGACTGCCCCTGCGCGTCGTCATCCGCGCAGGAAAGGCGGACGAGGCAAGTCTGTCCCGGAATCTCAGGTTCGATGACCTCATCGACCAGCCAACGCCGCGAACGGACCTGCACCAGTTCGCCAACGCCGGGCTGGCGTTCCGCAACAGTTCGAGTTGCTGCTTGTGGGGTCAACTAACTCCTCAGGTTAAACGAGCCGCCGTCTGTACTTGGCTCCCATCGCGTAAGATTGCGAAACGAACCGGGGTGCCGGTCTCTATTGGTTTTGTTCCTTAAACTGCTGATAGCTGCGTCTATCGGTCTTCGGGTTTCGATTGTGGTAAGCCCATGCCCAGCCGTTGCGCTGCTTTCGGTACCTATCGCCGTTGTTGCCGAGATATTGCCAGCCGTCTTTCTCGTCGTACCAGTGGCCTTGTTGGCCTTGATACCAGTCATCACCGTGGGTGCTTTCCCAACGCCATTGATTGCCATGCCGCTGCCACTGTCCTTGCTGCCCTTGATACCACTCGTTTTCGTCGGCTCTGAGAAAACTGGGCGCTAGAAGAAACGAACAGATCAGAATCACAACAGCTGCTAGAGTCCTCGTTTTCATTGTTTCTATCTCCTTTAGCTGAGCTATTCAATCTTCGCTTAAGTTGTGTGGCTTGAGCCACCTTCGGCGTGTTACGAGCAGAACGATTTCCAATGGTTTTTCTGGCAACCGTTAATCACTCGGTCAACTTAGCGAACCGAGGGCGCAAATGAAGCCGCGCCCCGAGATGGTCTCACTGCATCGGCCCGCGACTTCGCCACAGCACCAGGTGCGCGATCGACGGCAGGGTCGCCGGCTCAGGATGAGATGCCGCGCAAGCGCCGCACAGCACGGCGGCCGGATACCCCTCGCTCGTGATTATCATCGTCCAGCCGCGAACGGCGTAGTTGATGTCGGTCCCGGGTATCCAACCCACGCAGCAGTTGCTGCAAACCATGAAGTCAATGTCGCTCTTCGCGGCCGCCTTCTCGAACGCGCGGCGCAGACTGCCGGCCCGCCCCTCAGCGCTGTCGGCGCAACTCGCACACAGCCTCTGCCGATGCTCGAGGTGCAGCTCCGAAGTGTCGCCGGCGCTGAGCAACTCGAGATGCGCACGCGCGTGCGCCAGGTGCTCCGCGTAAGGAACGCCCCGCCATGTGTCGCCGGGCGGATACTTTCCCGATGACAGCGCGCGCTCGATGACTCGATCGACCGCTTCAAGCGCGAGTTCGAACCGCTGCTTCGCCGCTTTCACGATGATTCCCCAGGCGGTACCGTCTCGGCTTCCTCAGCCGCAGACATCGCGCTCGGCAGATCGAACGCCCACCTGGTGCCGTTCGCTTTAATCGTCATGCGGGCCGCCGGCGTCATCCCGAGCTCCTTGTCGAATGCGAGCTGCGCTTGGGTAATCTGTCGATACTCGGTGAGCAGCCGTCGTGGTTCGCCTCTGGCGTTCGATACCCCTCGACTGAGCAGAGCTTCGAGCACGGCGACGCGGAGCACATCCAACTCCGCCCACGCTCTCGCGGCCGGAAGATCCGACCGCTCAAGCCACGGCAGCACTTCGCGCAGCCTTGTAATCAGCGTTGAGACTGTCCTCGATCGCGACTGCAATGCATCGGGCGATTTCACATAAGCCCGGTCGTTAGGTGACTCTTACCCTTAGGCCGGCCGCGCATTGTTGCTGGCGACTGGTCGCTCATTGCGCCCCGCTATCAGCCACAACACGATCGAGCAGTTCCGACAAATGGAGCGCGCAACCGAAAGACGCATGGTCGCAGTGCACAAGATTCGTTTCCCCGAAGATGCAGAGCGGTTCAGCCGGGACGAGAGCCGCATCCTCCCATGGGGTTGGGATAACATGGGGTGCATATGGCTGCTTAACGCTGACCTCGATTTTCCTGCCGATGCTCTCGAACTCTTGATCCAGGCCTTCACAGGCAGCGAATACGACTTTGTTGCCGAGCAGGTGAAAATGCTCGACACGCAGCGCTGGCATTCTATCCGCGAGCGCTATAAGAGGATGGCCTCTGAGCATGCGAAAATCTGTAAATACCCGGAGGCCAACCGGTGGCTCCAAGAGCGAAACGAGCAGAAAGAGGATCTGGACCAAAAAAACCGATGATGCACACGTTGCTCCGTCCTAACGGATTATTACGTAGACCGCAAAGTCGCTAAAGCTCAAAACGCGCTCGCGAAGTCATATGTCATTGAGACCTAGCAGGGTGTTGATGAAAGGGCAGAATCACGAGCTTGGCTTGGTCTGATGACGGTGAGAAGTGAGTATTGAGGTTGCGAGTGGGGTAGTTACCGAATTGGCCGTGGCAAGAGCGGTTCGCTGGTGGCTCGATTCATCCGTCGGGACAGAGCTTCGCGATTCGAAGCAGGTTATAGGCGGCGCCCACCAGGTAGGCGGCGAAGCTGGTCCGCTCCAGGCCCCGATAGCGGGTGCGGCGGAAGTTCCCGACCGTCTTGATCCAACCGAAAATCTCCTCGACCCGCTTGCGGATGCGCTGGCTAACCGTGTATCCCGGCCAACTGGTGGTGCGATGGTCGAGCGCCGAGCCACCCCGCCGCCGCTCATTCTGCGCTAGGTGTGGAGTGACGTTGAGATCGCGACAGCCTGCCACGAACGCGCCGACATCGTAACCCTTGTCGCCGGCAACTGTGATCCGGCTCGACCCGCGCAGCTGTTGAAGCATCTGAAGCCCTTGCTCGCATTCGGCCCGACCGCTGGCCTGACCCACGCGCAGATCGATCATTATGCCGTTGCGATTCTCCATCAGCACGCTCTCGGTGTAACAGAGCTTGGCCTCTTTGCCGGCGCCCTTCTTCGCCAGCCTCGCTTCGGGGTCGGTGGTCGACTGATGAGTCGCGTTCTGGCGCCGCTCGCCGTGGAAGTTCACACTCGGATTGCCCGGATCATCCGGCGGCGTCCGATCGCCGCGCGGCGCATCCTTGGGACGAAAGCTCTTGAGCGAGGCCCACGCCTCGATCAGCGTCCCGTCCACGGTAAAGTGCTCATCGCTGGTCAGCTTCAGCTCGCGCGCCTCTGCTACCACGGTGCGGAAAAACTCGCCCGCCACGTCGTGCTCCAGCAAGCGCGCCCGATTGCGGCTGAAGCTGGAGTGGTCGAAGCCCGGCTCGTCCCAGTTCAGATCCAGGAACCAGCGGAACAAAAGGTTGTACTCCAACTGCTCGCAAAACATCCGCTCGCTGCGCACCGTGTACAGCGCCATCAAGAGCGAGGCCTTCAACAACCGCTCCGGCGGGATCGAGGGTCGGCCCACTTCACTGTACATCTGCTCGAACAGCGCCGAGAGTTCTTTGAGCGCTATCTCGGCCAGCGCCTTGATCAGCCTGATCGGATGGTTGGCCGGGACCCGCTGCTCAGGGTTCACCAACGTCAGCATCGTGGCTTGTGGCCGATCGTGTCCCCGCATCTTCCGCTTCCTCCTCAACCGCACCCCGCATCGCTTCCTTCAACTATACAGATGCCAAACCATTCGTCGATCCCGTCGGCCAGGACTTTTTCAACAGCCTGCTAGAGCCCTTGTCGTGATGCCGTTTGCTAGATTGATTTGGCCTGTCTACGAGGAGCTTCTGGCCCAGCGAAGCGGGATGCGTTCCTTGGCCGCTCGGAACGCCCACGGCACTATCGCATGCAGCAACTAAGCGAAGTCCAGGTCCTGCGCTTCCTAATCCAGTTCACCCTGCTATTTGTGCTGGCGCGGTTGCTCGCCGACGTTATGAAACGCTTTGGGCAGGCGACAGTGATCGGGGAACTGCTTGCCCGAATCGTGCTTGGACCGACTATTCTTGGCCGTTTTGCCCCGTCCTTGAACGCGCTGATTTTCCCTGCCGAGCCGACCGTGAACCATCTCATCGAAGGAATCTCATGGATCGGCATTATCCTGCTTCTGCTTTACACCGGCCTCGAAACCGACCTGAATATCCTGCGCGGAACGGGCCGCCGAGCAATAGGCGTTTCCCTGTTCGGTATCCTGGTGCCATGGGCCGCCGGTTTCGCCTTCGGCTGGATGATCCCGGCCAGCTACCTGGTGGCGCCCGACGGACGCTTGATCTTTAGCCTGTTCATTGCTGTCGCAATGTCTATTTCAGCGGTGCCGGTCATCGCCAAAATACTCATCGATTTGGATTTGATGCGGCGGGATATCGGCCTGTTGATACTGGCGTCCGGCCTGCTCGACGACACTATTGGATGGATGATGCTGTCGGTGGTCGCCGGCCTCGCCGCTCATGGCACGATCGATTTGAAGTCGATCGCTTCGATCCTTGCCGCGGTAGTCGCGTTTGTCGCCTTCTGCTACTACATCGGCGCCCGCCTGGTGGTGCGGCTCATGCGATGGGTGGACGATCGCGCCGCGGCCGATCATGCCGGGCTCAGTATGATGGTCGGCCTTGCGATGGTCTTCGCGATCATCACCCAGGCTATCGGCATCCACGCGGTCTTCGGCGCTTTTATCGCGGGCATGATGCTGGGGCGTTCGACGCGGCTGCGGCGCCGCGATCGCACCGAACTGGAAGCAGCGACCATTGGCGTGTTCGCTCCGGTCTTCTTTGGTTACTCGGGTCTCAGGGTGGACCTGTTCGCGCTCCACGGCGTCGGACTGCTCGCGATTGTGCTCGGGCTTGCGATCACCGGCAAGCTGGCTGGATGCACGCTCGGCGGATTCGTGTCCGGGCTCGAGCTGCGCGAGGGACTCGCGGTGGCGGCGGGCATGAATGCGCGCGGCGGCATGGAGATTATTGTCGCGCTCATCGGCCTGAGCCTGCACGTTCTCACTCCCGAGATGTATGCAATCATAGTTTTAGTCGCGACTATCACCTCGCTGATGACGCCGCCGCTGGTCAACTGGCTACTCACGGGCATCGCGATGCGCCCCGAAGAGACAGAACGCCGCGAGCGCGCAAAGCTGCTATCGCGCCTCCCGTTCAGCAAGGAGGGGGCGAAACTCCTGGTACTCAGCGCCGGCGGCCCGCATGCGCAATTGGCGGCTCATCTCGCCGCCGCGCTCGGCACTCATCACGACGCCAGCATTACCATTTTCCACGCGATTACCTTCGACACCGCCGATGGGGACGCTGACGCAAGCGTCTATTTCGAACGGATCAAAAGGATTGCAGAGCTCAGGGGCGCTCGCAATATCATCCAGCGCACTGGGGCCGGCGAGACTATCGCGCAAGCGATTATCAAGGAAAGCGAACGCGGCTACGATGCGATTTTTGCCGGAGCGTCCCGGCTCGAAGGCGACTATGCTCTCGGCGGTAACATTTTGCACGAACTGGTGGAACGGACGCATGCGCCCCTCGTGATCGCACGCAACGTCGGCGCACCGCTGCCGCTGCGGCGGGTTCTGGTCCCGGCCACTGGATCATCCTTCTCTCGCCTCGGCGCTTCCGTCGCGCTGCTCTATACAGCCGCAACCAAGGCCCATTTGACAGCGCTTCATGTAAGTGAGACGCAACCGCCTCTGTCATTGAGCACGGTGTATCGCTTACGGCACCCCTCCACTGTTAGTGACAGCGCGCCGATCGCGGAAGAGATTCGCGAATTGGGCCGCGAACTAGGCATCGACGTGGAGGCTCGCGTCTCCTCTGCGGCCAAACCCGAGGTATCGATAGTAAGTATCGCGAATCAGGGTAATTACGATTTATTGATCATGGGGGCGGTATGCCGGGCGGATGACGAGAATCGCCTCAATTTCGGCCCCAGAGTCGAGCATATCCTGCGCAACACCCGCTGCGCGACCGCTGTGGTGGTGCCGCCTAAGCGAATCTGACTGTCAAATCGATCCAATGGGACAACTATTCGCGGAGCTTACAACTTGCCCTGCCCCGGGGAAGAGTTACCGGTTTTCCAACGGTCAAAGCATCGTCACGAGAAAAACGGTTACAGTGGAAACACAAGGTGAATGTGAGACTTGAGCAGGAGCCAAAGATACCTATTTTCAATCATCCAATTCTTCCTGCTTGGATTGTGTCTCGCGATCGTAATCGACGAAAAGCGGAGTTTCGCTGATATGAACGCACCTGAAATCGCACGGCCGGGGCTTGAATGGTTCAACGTCGCGGGGCCGCTGCCGATCACGACCTTGCGCGGACGTATCATTATTCTCGATTTCTGGACGGAAGGGTGCATCAACTGCATCCAGATAATTCCGACGCTGCGCCGCGTTGAAGAAAAGTATCCGAACAAAGTGGTTGTCATCGGCGTTCACTCGCCTAAATTCGCCAACGAGAAAAACGCGGCCAGCGTCAAGGACGCCATCCGCCGCTACGACATCCGGCATCCCATCATTCACGATCCACAGATGACGATCTGGCGCGCGTACGGCGTGCAGGCATGGCCAACGCTGGTCGTGATCGGTTCCGATGGCAAGATCGCAGGCACGATCCCTGGCGAGCCAGATCCGGACCGATTCTTCACCGCGATCGACAATCTCGCCGCGACTTCCGCGAAAACCGGCACGCTGAAACCCGCGGCGCTCGATCTCACATCGCTGCAGGAACCCAAGGGTCGTTTCCTGTTTCCCGGAAAGCTGAAACCCGTTCCTGGTCACGATAAGCGGCGGGCGCTCGCTGACGGCGGGCACAATCAAGTCGTCTTGCTCGATGATAACGGCAAGGAACTCGAGCGTTACGGTAGCGGTGAGGCCGGCTTGCTCGATGGCGCAAAGGACAAGGCGCGCTTCAACCATCCGCAGGGCGTAATCGCTTCAAGCGACGCGATCTACGTCGCCGACACCGAGAATCATGCGATTCGACGCATCAATCTGGCCAGCGGCGCAGCTACCACTCTCGCTGGAACGGGCAAGCGCGGGATGCAGTTAGGTGCTCCCGAGCCGGGACTCACCAGAGCGCTGGCGTCGCCTTGGGACCTCGAGAAGAAGGGCGACGAGCTATTCTTCGCGAACGCGGGGACTCATCAGATTGGTGTGCTCGATCTGAAGAGCGGCACTGTCGCCGCACTCGCGGGCACGGGCGAGGAAGGTCTGCGTGACGGGCGCGCGGCGTCGGCCTCGATGGCGCAGCCGAGCGGACTTGCGCTGAGCGCCGATGGGAAGACGCTCTACGTCGCGGACAGCGAAAGCTCGGCCGTGCGCGCAATCACGCTCTCGAAGGATCCGCAGATTGTCACGCTGGTAGGAGCCGGACTGTTCGATTTCGGATGGGTCAACGGCAATTTTCGCGACGCGCGGTTGCAGCATCCGCTTGGAGTCGCCGTCGACGGCGACCGGCTGCTTGTCGCGGATACATACAACAGCGCGATCCGCGAACTAGAACTGTCGAAACATGAAGTCGTGGACTTCGACGGTGGGAAATTCACTTGCGTCGATCCGGTATGCGTTCCCGTGAGCCCGCAGGAATCGTCGTCGACACTATGGACAGGATTCTTCTGGTCGATACGGGCAATCATCGGATCGATGAGTATCAACCTTCAGCCAAGACTTACCACACCTGGTCGCGCTGATTTTCGTCAGGGGACTTTCACAACTTCGAGAGTAGTCACCCCACGGATCCATCGCGCGTGGCGCTTATCACCCGGAAAGACGAATCGCAGTGGGCCCTCGCGATTGCTGAGTGGTTTGCCGTCGCGACGGTCGGCCAGCAGAATTACACGGTCAGTGAAAGCCGGATCGAATTCTGCCAGCGCGAAGAGCACGTGGTACCTCGGACAGCCCTTCTGTTGCTCGTATCCCGATACGTACGGGTATCATCGCGCTATGGTTTGATCGTGCCGCGCGCCGTCCCCGCCGTTTTCCTGATACATCCCATTTGATCAGTTGGAAGGCCCCCGATTGCCGCTCGGCTGGGACAATTTGAGCTCGATAATTTTCGCCTCGCAACAACCGGACCTCAAGGCAAGCGTGGCAACTGTCACCGGCAGGGTGAAGCGCCGCGGACCAGCGCTGCCGGGGTTGACGAAGAGAATCTTGCCTCGCGTCTCTATCGCAGGCTTGTGGGAGTGGCCGAAGACTACGGCGGTGAATCCCGCGGCGCCTGGATCGAGGTCGAGCTCAGCGACGTTGTGAAGAACGTAGATAGCGCAGCCGCCGACCCCGACGACGTCGTATGTCGGAAGGCTGCGAGCCCACACGCCCTTGTCGTTGTTGCCGCGGATCGCGCGGACCGGTGAAATCGTTCGGAGCGCTTCCAGGACGGCTGGCTCACCGATGTCGCCGCAATGGATGATGAGCTCCGAGTCCCGGAGCGCATCGAGTGCCTCGGGCCGAATCAAACCATGGGTATCTGAGACAAGACCGACGCGATGAAGTGGAGCCAACATGTGATCACCCGTAAGCCGTGATCATATCGGTCTCGACGATCGCCAGACGCGTGCGTTCTGACGCGGTTCAAATCCCTCATAGACGAAGGCGGGATCGTCGAGGTCGATGGCAGGCAGAGTGTCTTTTTCGCGCCAATAGTCTTGGGTGTGTTGCCATTCCGGCTTATCGCCGCGTTTCGGCAGCAGGTGCATGGCGCGCATGAGATAGCCCGGATTGAAGTTCTCGGGGTCGATCCAAGGCAACAACGGCATGTCCTTGTCCTCGGGCCTGAGTGCCGGTGTGACTTTCTTCGCGCCGATCAGCTTCATGTGATTGAGCAGGCGGCACACGAAGTCGGCAATCAGATCGACCCTCAGCGTCCAGCTCGCCCGGAAATATCCGAACACCCAAACGAGATTGGGCACGCCGGTGAACATCATGCCGCGATAGGTGACCGTGTCCGAGAAGATGAGTGGCTTGCCATCGATCACGAAGTCAATGTCGCCAAGGACATTGAGGTTGAAGCCGGTCGCTGTGACGATGATGTCGGCCTCGAGCAGCTTGCCCGACTTCAGGAGAATTCCCGACTCCGTGAAGCGGTCGATCTCGTCCGTGACGACGGATGCCTTGCCGGCGGCGATCCCCTTGAACAGGTCGCCATCCGGCACGAAGGCGATCCGCTGCCGCCATGGCCGGTAGCTCGGCGTGAAGTGCTTGTCGATGTCGTAGTCGGGACCGAGATAGGCGCGAACACCCGCCAGCAGCTCCTGCTTCACGACCTCCGGTTCGGTGAATGTACGGCGGGTGAAGACGGCTTGATCATGCAGGATCTTGCGGCGTACGATTTCATGGATCCATGATTCGTCAATCTGTAGATCGCGCAATGTGTTAGCGAGCTCGTTCTCGTTGAGCGCTGGAATGAAATAGGTCGGCGAACGCTGCAGCACCGTGATGTGGCGGGTGTCGGCGGCCATCGCCGGAACGATCGTCGCCGCCGTGGCGCCCGAGCCGATGACGATGACGTTCTTGTCCTTGTAGTCAAGGTCTTCTGGCCATGTCTGCGGGTGAACGATTCGACCCTTGAACTCGTCCATCCCCTGCCATTCGGGCGTGTAACCCTGCGAGTGTCGATAGTATCCTTGGCACATCCAGAGGAAGTTCGTGGAGAAGCGGACCGCCTTCCCGCTGTCGGTCTGAACTGCCTCGATCGTCCAGAGATTGTCGCTACTCGACCATTGCGCCGATTTGATCTTATGGCGATAGCGGATGTGCCGGCCAAGGTCGTTCTCCTCGATGACTTCGCCCATATAGGCGAGGATCTCGGCCGCGGTCGCGATCGGCGCTCCGATCCACGGTTTGAAACGATAGCCGAAGGTATATAGGTCGCTATCCGACCGGATACCTGGATAACGGTGGGTTAGCCACGTGCCGCCGAAGCTTTCCTTTGTTTCGAGGATCACGAAGCTCGTGCCTGAGCACTGCTTGGCTAGGTGATAGGCACCTCCAATCCCAGAGATTCCGGCCCCGACGATAACCACGTCGAAATGCTCGGTGTTGCCGACCGCGCTCTTTCCAAGCGTCGGTGCACGCTGAATGGACTGGGGTTCTTTGATGTCCATGTTCGTCACTTCATCTCTCGATCGTTCATATGAGCCATAGCCTCAAACTATTGCGTGCGGCCTCCTTGATCTAGTCGCACCGCCGCTCATCTGGCTTGATAGTGATTCGCGATCCCTGACTCGGCAAGGCGTCGTGACATGCCAAAGTTCCCGAAATCCACAGGTCGAACCTCGGCATTCCGCGGACGAAATAAGTGCCCTCCTCTCGCACCGTGTCCATGGCCTCGCCGCTGAGGCGGTGCCAGAGATAGATCGCAAAGGCAAAGGTTCCCGGTCCATTGCGGTCAACCCAGCCGCATTCTCGCGACACCGGAATTTGAAGGTCAACGACTGAACTCGTCCCGAACCGAGGGCGAAACAATTCTCTAGACGATGCTGATCGATTTCAACGCGAAATTTCTCCAATGTTCGCGCGGGTTTTCTGTCGGAGAGGTTTCTCGTGACACTGAGAGTTCGAATCCGCCTCGCTCCAGCAGACATATATGGACCCCGCCCGCGTGCAAGGGTTTGAAGTGCAGACACGCTTTGGAACTCGGTTGCAGTCATATATCCGGCCTGCTTGTCGGGCGTCAGATGAAGCCCTGGGCCTTGATGGATTTCCGCGCGCTTCTTCCTATCAGTCGGGCGGCCTCGGACGGCCATGGCTGCTGACAGAGTTGGGAAGCGCCGGTCCGACCGGTTCGCCATCAGCGTCGCACAACGCACCCTACGCAACCTCGGCAAGAGCGGTCTTCAGTATCGTTCCTCAATCCTTGACCACGCGCAGTTTTGCGCTCCGCGCTCTCTTAACCGCCAGTGGAGAGCCGGGGCGCAAAACTGCTGACGCGGTTTTACTCGGCGCGCGGTAACGGTCACCTCTGCTGAGCAGCGCCCACAGGACTCGTGCATTCTTGTTGGCCATCGCGACCGCGGCCACGTTAAGTCCGCGCGGCACCCGGATGAGCGCGCAGGAGCAATGGCCGGTGCAAGGCCGACCTGGCGCGCGCGAAACCTATCGCCATCGCGTGGCCAAGCCCGCGGCTGCTACCTGTAATCGTGACCACCTTACCCGCGAAATCGTAGATTGGTGCTGTACTCATTTGTGTAGTGCCGGCGAATCTGCCTTTTGGCGCAGTTGTCTCATCTCGCAGTACAATCGATCTACCTAGTCGCGGTTCTCGATCGGGCGGTAGACTGCGATCATCTTGCGGTATCGTGAAGTGCGCGCTTGAGCGCGTCATCCCGATCAGCCTTGAATTGCTTTGACACCGTTGCCGATGGAGCAAAGAGATCGAACCCATGAAACGCTCCGGGGTAAACGTGGAGTTCAGTAGGCACGCCCGCCTGGATGAGGCGCTGCGCGTACTCGATATTCTCGTCCACAAAAAGATCGAGTGCGCCGACCGGAATGTAAGCGGGAGGCAGATTTTTCAAATCAATAGACCGCGCCGCTGCCGCATAGGGCGATACGTCCGCCCCGCCCCCATCGCGGCCCAGGTAGGCTTTCCAGCCCAAGCGGTTGCTTTCGCGATTCCACATGCGCGGGTCGGTAATCGCATAGCTGGCGGGGGTAACGTTGCGATCATCGATCATGGGGTAGATGAGAAGTTGGAAAGCGACTGCAGTTCGCGTCGGTCGCGGGCCAGCAACGCCAACCCCGCGGCCAGGCCGCCTCCGCCACTGGCGCCGCCAATCGCGATGCGAGCCGGATCAACGCCAAGCTCGTCGGCATGGGCAAACAGCCACTTTAACCCTGCGTAACAGTCCTCGACCGGTGCGGGAAACGGATATTCAGGCGCTAGTCGATAATCGACCGATACCGCCACGCAACCAATTCTCTTGACCAGTTGCTTCATGAGTCGGTCGTCTTGCTCGATGTCTCCCATCACGTATCCGCCGCCGTGAATCCAGTAGAGCGCGGGAAGTTTGCTCGGCTGATCGCGTGGCCGATAAACGCGGACCCGCACCTCAGGATCGCCTTGAGCACCGGGTACAAACCGATCATGGCTGGTTACACCCTCGACCGCGGGCAAGTTCGCCAGCATCGCGGTCACCATTTTTTTCATCTTGACTCGCGCTACCGGAATCTCATTGAGATCCATCGGGCGATCAGTCGGCAACTTTTCCACCGCAACTCTCAGCTCTGGATCTAATTGGTCGATGAAGTTCATATCAGGGTCTCCCTCAGAATTACTTTTCAATAATGTCGCGAAGGCTACAGTAGTCAAGTAGATTCGCGCCCCGCGCGCCTCGACGACCAGCCCTGATCTTCGCTAGAGAATTGTTCTGAGCGACAAGGAAATCACAAGGATCCCAAATGAACGCAGCAGTCCGTATCGACCCCTGAGACAGGCCTGAAAGTCTTCGACACGCGAGCGGCCAAGGCGTCCGAGAAGATTACTGGCAAGGGCTATTCCATCCTCACTGATCAGAAGCTGAAGGAGCTGCCGGAAATGCCGGCTGGAGCGACCTTCAATGCAGAGGAGCAGGCCAAGTACCGCGTGTTCAAGGAAGCCCGCCGCGGCGCCGCCGATTACATGGCCATGGAAGGCGAGTTCAAGAAATATCTGGACGACGTCTATTCGGAGCCGCCGATCCCACGCGAAGCGCTGACCGACGAATGCGAGATCCTGGTGGTCGGCGCCGGCTTCGGCGGACTGCTCCTGTGGCACAGGCTGAGCGAAGCCGGCTTCGTCGACGTGCGTTTCTGCGAGAAGGGCGGCGACGTCGGCGGCACCTGGTATTGGAACCGCTATCCCGGCATCGCCTGCGATGTCGAATCCTATAGCTACCTGCCGTTGCTCGAGGAGATGGGTTACGTCCCGTCGATGAAGTTCGCCTCGGGATTCGAGATCCTCGAATACTGCCAAAACATGGCCCAGAGGTTCGGGTTCTACGACCACTGCCTGTTCCACACTACGGTCGAGGCGACTATCTGGGACGAGGCTTCCGGCCGCTGGATCGTCGCGACGGATCGCGGCGACAAGATGCGTGCGCGCTTCGTGATCCTGGCCAACGGCATCCTAACGACGCCGAAGCTGGCGCGCATCGCCGGCATGGAGAAGTTCCAGGGCGAGTCCTTCCACACCTCGCGCTGGAACTACAACATCGACCTGCGCGGCAAAACGGTCGGTATCATAGGGACCGGCGCGACGGCCGTACAAGCGGTGCCGGAGCTCGCTAAGATTGTCGACCAGCTCTACGTCTTCCAGCGCACGCCGTCCTCGATCGACGTGCGCGACCAGCGCGCGACGACAGACGAAGAGCGGGCTACCTGGGCCAGCGAGCCTGGATGGGCCCGGGCAAGGCGTGCGCGCTTCTCGAAGATATCGGCCGGTCGCACTGCTATCCAGGCCAACGACGACTACCTGGCGGGCAAGATTCGCGACATCAAGAAGCTCAAGAAATACCCCCGTGAGCTGACCCCGGAGGAGCTGACCCAGAAGCAGCTCGATTCCAACTTCCGCATCATGGAGCAGATCCGCGCGCGCGTGGACGCGATCGTCAAGGATCCGAAGACGGCGGCGGCGCTGAAGCCGTATTACCCGTACGGCTGCAAGCGGCCGACCTTCCACGACGAATACCTGCCGGCGTTCAACCTGCCGCACGTCCATCTGGTCGACACAGCACCCCGCGGCGTGGGCGAGATCAACGGACGCGGTGTCGTCCATGAGGGGGTCGAATATCCGCTCGACGTGCTGATCTACGCGACCGGGTTCCAGTGGATGGGTACCTCGACCTTCAACATGGTCACCGGCCGCGGCGGCCGCACCCTGAAGGAGAAGTGGGAGACCGAGGGGACCAAGACTTTCCTCGGCCTGCATAGCCACGGCTTCCCCAACCTGTTCATCGTCACCGGTCCGCAGGGCGGCGGCGGCAGCTTCAACTTCACCGACGCGATCGACGCGCACAGTGACTATGTGGTGTGGATGCTGCAGACGATGCGCAAGCGCGGCGCGCGCATCGTCGATGTCCGCAAAGAGCCCGAGGATGCGTACGCGGAGCATTGCCGCGACGTCGACATCGCGACTGCGCCGCTGCGCGATTGCATCTCCTACTATAATGGTGAAGGCAACGCGGCACCGGGGAGCCTCGCATATTACGGCGGCGGCAAGTGGCACAAGCATCGCGTCCATGCACAGTCGACGCTAGAGCCCTATGTGTTCGAAGACGGAGATCCGACTGGTTCGGTGGCAGCCGAATGAGAACGCAAATGGCGGGGCCTAGATTTGCAACTACAAACCCCGGTGCGCAACGGTTCGTTTTTAACTTAGGAGCCGTGCTATGGACAGATCCAAAGCCATCGAGAACGACACTATAGTGGTTACGAATAGAGTTTCGTCGGCGTATGTGCCTCCCCTCCAAATCACAAAAGGGCAGCCAGCACCCTTCGCTGCGAACGGCGGTTTTTCCTACATGTCCTTCGATCGAGACGGGGACGCGGGAACCGCTGCAGCGACAGAAGCGGCGCTCCGCCAGGTTGCCCAGAGGGAAGGGCAGGCGATTATCGAAATGCTCGACAACGCTCCTCCCGGTCCTATCGAGACCAAGTGGGGTATCGGATTTCGTAGCTACTCAGAATGTCTCGAATATATTCGGGCGAGCAACATCGAAGCCCCTGACGGCGGCATAGCGCTTCCACTGCGCTACACCGTCTACGAGCAGCCGTCCTACTCCATCGTCTCGTCCAACGCGTTATGGCGGGACCCGGCGAGAGAGGCCGAGGCAAAAGCGTTGCGCAAGGAAGAGCGGGACATCGTGCGGCGATCCCTCTATTTTCCGCAGGTGTTGCGCGACGCGCGACGAATAGAGGAGTACTACCCAGGTCTCTCGCCCAGCAGCCCCGAGTGCATGGACAAGCTTGGCCTTGCGCTGGCGCATTGCGAATCCAAGTGCCGGAACTTCTACGACGCGGCGGAGGTCGAGCGCGTATTCTACGCGGAGATGGAGAACCTCCTCCTGGAGTTTTTCCCTGACGCGACGGATGCGCTCGTATACAACCACGACGTGTTTGATAAGAACTATAAGGGCGACCGCAGAGAGGACCAGGACAACAAGAACCCGGGTGTGAACGCCAACTATGCCTACCTCGTGCATAACGATCTGAACGACAACAGTGGCCGCGTGCGCTGCCGCGAGCTGCTCACGAAGAACTTACGGAACTTCGGTCGGGAGCAGCACTACACAGAGGAGCAGTGTGACGCGAAGATGTCGCGGCGGTTCATGTCGATCAACCTCGCCAAGCCGATGGAGACCGTGCGCCAGAACCCCTTTGTGCTCTGCGCCTGGCCCTCTTTCGCCGACCAGCCATACATCACCAACTACCGCGTCTACGACGACCGCGTCGGCGAGACCACCCGCTTCACGTACCGCCCCGACCACGAGTGGTACTGGTTTCCACAGCAGAAACCCACTGAAGTATCGATGCTAAAGTGTTACGACTCGATCACCGACGGTTCCGTCTCGCGATGGTCTTTCCACAGCGCCTGTATCGACCCAAGCGCGCCCGCTGACGCTCCCTGCCGCAAGAACGTCGTCGTGCGAGCCTTGGTCTTCTTCTAAGAAGACACGGGGTGCGGCCAATTTGAGGTCTTCAGGCCGCCCGCGATTCGCTAGTCAGAGTTGGCCGCATGAGTACCTGATTTTTTATCGGAGCCAAGCTCGTCGAAGCGACGCCATACAAAAGGGCCGGCGGCGCGAATGTACCTCCCATAATGCAGCGGCCTTAGTCCATCTTGGCGATTTACAAAGTATCGTGCCACAGCACCTTCAACGAGACCGATGCGACCGAGAAATACTAGTCGCAGGTCGTTCTTTCAGGCGCCCGGCCACCGGGCGCCAAGTAAAGCGGACCTTCAGGTCCGCGTCGCGCTAGTGTTGCGTCTCATGAGTTGCTTGAATAATTATGAACGATTTTGCCGAAGATCGTATCGGCCGTCGCCGTCCAGATGAAGGGTGTGGCTTTGACGTTGTGAGCGTTGAGGTACTCCATGATCGCTCTTTCCAGAGCCGCAACGCTCGTAAATGTTCTGCGCCGAATTCGCCGTCTTGCAATCTCAGCGAAGAAGCGTTCAACCTGATTGAGCCAGCTCGCGCTGGTCGGCGTAAAGTGCAGTTCGAAACGAGGATGTGCGGCGAACCAGCGACGCACCGCCGTCGACACCGCTCCGAACGGAGGCAATCAATGAAAAGACTCGCGACACTTTCGATTCTCGCCGTGGCCACGGCGCTGACAATCTCGATTCTGAGCGCCGGACCGGCGGGCTGTGCGGGGTTCTCCGATCCTGAGCTCAAGGCCTTCGATCAGGCTACGACTGTTTATATCGCAACCGTGCGCAAGGACGGCAATCAGAGCAAGCCGGCGCCCGTGTGGTTCACAATGAGCGCCGACCGCGCGCAGCTTTTGATCCAGGCACACAAGGGCTCGTGGAAGGACAAGCGCATCAGGCGCGGTAGCCCGGTAATCGTATGGATCGGAGGGCTCACCGGTCCCTCGTTCATCGGCAAGGCCGAGATCACGCAGGATGCCGCAGTGGTGGACAAGATTCTGACCGATTATCCGAAAAAATATGGGATGATGAACTCCATGGTCGGGCCGAGCCGGGCGAACTTCGAGAGCGGAGACCGGATCGCGATTCGGATCACGCCGGTCAAAGACCTGCCGGCAGACTTCTCATCGGCGCCGGGGACCCCCGCGCCCGCGCTTTAGCAGTCTTGAAGCGACTGAAGCTCGCGTCCCGTGTACAAATGTTTGAACCGCTCAGCGGCCGCGATGTTTCGTTTGAACCAGTTGTCGCGATTCCTGCCGTGAAAGCGCATGTACACCTGGCGCCGGTCGCTAAACGAGGGTACGATCGAACTGTCTTCGGGCGCATCGATTGGGCGCAGTAGAGACCATGAAATAACAGCTACATTGTCGTGCTATCAGAGGCGTGGGAAAGGGGTCGGATGGTGAGTACCGGCCGCTTTGCCTCGCGTACGACGCGCTCCGCAACGCTTCCCAGAATCATACGATCAATGCCGATGTGGCCGTGTGTCGGCATGACGATGAGATCCACATTCAACTCCTCAGCAACGGTGACGATCACCGAGGCAGGGTCGCCCCTTCGTGTCATGATTCGGTAGGAAGTGTTCGATGCCAGGTGCTGCTGCACGAGCTTTTCAAGCTCCCGCTCGGCGATCCCCTCCGAGAGTACTGGGTTCGGTTCGATCATGATCGGCTCGACCGTCGGGACCGAAACGATGTGAAGGAGATAAAGCGTGCTCTGGGCGTCGGAAAGCTCGTGTGCGAACTTGAGAGCTGCCGTTGAATTCCGATCGAAGCTCACTGGACAGAGAATCTTGTTAAATTTCTTAGGCATAGAGAAGTCCTCAATCGGTTAAAGTAGGAGGGTACCGCGCGATCTTTCCAAGGATGGGGCGGATTTTCGCGCTGATGCTCGCCACCCTTTCTGCATTTACAGACCGATTTAGATTGCGCTCGCATGCCGAACGAAAACCGCTGGCGAAGGAGGGGCTCCGCTCCGGGCTCTGCGACACCCGCGTAGCGCTTTCTCAAGCAATGACGATCCTCGCGTCGAGCGCGAGGTTATCGATTCCCGCGCTCCTCAGATCGATCTGATAGCGGTCGCCACTTCGTGCCCCGGGCGGAATCTCGAGTCTCACGCTATGAGGGATCTCCATCATCCCATACCCATGGCATAGCGGGCATACGCCCCAGTCCCCACCACCGCCTCCGCATCGGCTACATCGCACATATATGGGCACCTCGATCGGCACGGAGACGCCAAAGAATGCCTCGCGCGTGTCGAGCACAATCTCGACGCCCAGGCGCTGGCACGAGCCATGGCTCTTTTGATGGAAACCGAAAAAGTTCTGCGCAATATGGTCAAGGATCTCGCCAACCGATGGACTCACGGTCCCGAAGTCGCCGACTACGCGGACAGGAGGTTTCCGCCGAATCGGCTCGGGACGTCCGCGCGGCTCCACGTGCATCGTCCAGGCGTGGACAGAACGGTCCGGCGCCCGCACCACCTTGATTCTCCGCGGGCCCCGCTGCTGCTCCATCTCTATCAGGGCTTGGTACGCCTCGTGGGCCTCCCGAAAGCGCGTCTCATCCGGGTCGTCGCCGACGTCGGGATGCAGGCTGAAAGCGAGCTTCCGGTAAGCGCGCTTGATCTCTGAAAGCGGCGCGCCACGCCCGACACCGAGGATGGCATACGGATCCTTCCACGCCATCACTCGAGATTCCTCCGTTCGACGTCAGCCGGCCTTGATCTCGATCCGGCGGGGCTGAGCGCGCTCGCCCTTGGGCAGCGTAAGTTCGAGTACTCCGTTCTTCATCAAGGCGCCGATTTGCTTGTCATCGATATCCTCGTTCAATTCGAACTGCCGAAAGTAGTTTCCGACATTGTACTCAGTGTATAGCGGCGACAGCTTCTCGTAAGCCTCGGTCGACACGGTACCGGTAATAGTAAGAACCCCCTCCTTAAGCGTCACCTCAACGTCGCTCTCCTTTACTCCCGGCATATCGACCCAAAGCTTGATAGAATCTTTGAACTCGTAGATATCGACCCTGGGGAGAAAAAAACGGCCTGCGCGAGTCTTCTCCTGACCTTCTACCTGCTGTTTCTCCTTCGCGGTAATTTCCTGTTCGGCCATTGTCGCTTTCCTCCTCTAAAGATGCCTGAATCCATCGCCCTCATGGCCCTAAGCCGGTTTCACCGCGATCTGACGCGGCTTCGCAGACTCTGCCTTGGGTACCCTGACCGTCAGCATCCCGGCCTCGTATCCTGCGACCGCCTTGTCGAGATCGAGTTCATCAGGAAGTTGGACGGAACGGGAGAACTCACCGAACGGTCGTTCGCGCCGGTGATACCCTGCTGCGTCACCGATCGCCTCGCGCTTGCGCTCACCCTTGATTGTCAGGGTGTGACTCTGTCCGGAGACGTTGAGGCTCGCTAGATCCATCCCGGGTATCTCGGCCATCACGACGACGCCGTCCCCATCATCGAATATGTTCACGGGTGGGAAGTCGGGACCCGAAACGCCGAGCCTGATTGCGGGATTGCGCAGGAACCGCTCCAATTCGCTCTGCAACGTCAGCAGATTACTCACCGGATCGAGATCGGACGAAAATCTCAGCAGTGCCATACGAGCCTCCTTACGACTGAGTTTTGGCCGGGAAGCCGCCGTCTAGTATCGTATCTCTTCGGCTTCTCGGGGGATGGGGAGCCGATAATCTTCGTTTAGTACTTGTGCGCAGTTAGCGCCATCGACGGTAGGTTACTAGAGGAACGATCGGGGCGGTTTGAAAAAGAACGAGCCAGCGCACCTTAGAGGCCAGCCGAACGCCGACTGGAAAAAAGGGGCAAACGCCAGCCAGTGCTCCCCTGCTACCAGAGTGCTCCGCGAGCGTCCAACGCTCGGCAAGATCGACGCAGCACTGCAATGTCGTCATCGAAACGCGAGCGAAACGCGGCCTTGAAATATGTGACCGACGGCAGCCCCTCGACGGTTCGTCCCTGTCAGTTTTTCGCTTTTTATAATCGCATTTGCTAAATCGCAGGCATGAAGCCCTGCCACGCCGCCGCGCTCGCGCTTGTGGGCTGGTATCTGATGGTGCCGCCGCTTGTAGGTGACCCGTTCCATATCGATCACGCTGCTCCATTGAGCGAATGGAAGATTAAATCTAGTTACGACACTGCCGAGCAATGTGAAGCCACTCGAATACGCAAAAGCAATGAGCTAGGCGCTAAGCTGAACGGACGGACTATAGAGTCCGGAAGCGGAGCTATGATGGATATGCCACTGGGATACGCGCAGTGCATCGCGACCGACGATCCGCGTCTCAAGGAAAAGTAGAATGAATCTCCACCATGCTGCTCGCTCGTCAGGGTGTTGAGACACGAACACTGGCGAATGTCTCAGCTATCTGAGATCTGAGAGCGACGCCAGCGAGCCTATTCAGTTGGAGTTGCCATTTACTTAGGAATGCCGCTCCATTTTTTCGAACTGGGCGGGAATATCAGTGGAATCACGTCAAGGACATTTCTTTTTTCTGGAACAAGGCTAATCTCACGCCGATCATGTTCTCCAGGTAGTTGAACCACGGCTGTCTGCGGCATTGTGACATCTACAAACAAGGGGCTTTCGTTTACAACATAGAAGATAAAAACCGCTCCTCGATCGATTGCTCCAACCGCCGCCTCCCGATTTTGAGACAAGACGACAGCACCAACCGACCCATCGGCATTCCTTTCTCGAAAATTAGGCTTGAACTCTAGCAATACATTCAGAAGGGCCGTTTCGCCGTAGTTGTGCAAAACGCATTTGTACGAAAGTTCGGGCACTTTTGAACTATTGAGCACTCCCTTTGAAGGCCACGACCTAGATTTGTCGTCCACATTGTTAAGACCACCAACGAATCCCCACGCGTCAATTTTAGGGTGCAGAGACAAGATAGAGAGCTGCTTATCTGACGGGATTGGAAGAGGCAGAAACACAGGTTCGTGCTCAATCACCAATGACACTACTTTTGTCGGCGGCGTGGACGCTACAGGCTGCGACGGGTAGTAAACCCAAACGGCATATGTGAAGAGCAACAGCAGCGCAGCCAAGAGATCAGGAGCCTGCGGGACAGTATTGCCAAGGCAGAGGCCGAGTTTACTGGTCCCATCTCGGACCATCGCCGGGAGCAGCATAATCGCATCAAGGAGCTGGTGGATGAGTGCGGGAAAGCCTCGCATGCCTTAACCATCGTGCTTGCCGGCAGTGTCGGGACGCGGCGGCGGTTGATGAGAAACGGCTGGAATGAGTACAGGACTTGCGTCATGTGCGGGACCGAGGAGGAAGGAACACTCGGGCTCATGAAGAGGCAAAAGCTTCCGACGGTGCATGCGGCTTAACTTCCAGAAGCGCGCGATCGGGATAGGAGAACTTACCAATGACCGAGAAGTTCGATTTCGACCACAATCCTGCGGCCACAGAAAACTACGAACGAGGACCGCGCTGGTTCGTTCCAGGGTACAACGCTAGCCACGCGATGGCGGCAGTCCTGCTGCACGATCGCATCGGCGAGCAAGGCCACATCCTGGTGGTCGGCGCTGGCGGCGTAATAATTGCTAATAGCGATTCGCCTATCCGATCCCCTTATGACCGCCCGCATCGAGGTAAAGCACTCCGCCGTGCATCGCGTCGGCCTCCGGTGCCAATAACATCTCAACCGCCCACGCAACCTCATTGATAGTCGGCAGTCGTCCCAGCGAGTTCTGATCAAGATAAGTCTGCCATACCTTCTCGAACGGCTCGCCGCGCTCCTCGGCAACCTTAGTGGCGATCCGACGCAGGCGCGGAGTATCCGCCGGTCCGGGACTAAGGGTATGGACCGTGACCCCCTTCGGACCGTAGAGGAGGCTTATCTGGCGCATCAGGTTGAACACTCCGGCATTAATCGAGCCGGGGCCCGCCGCGTGGGCGCTCGGTTCGAGTCCGACCGACCCGGCCATCGTCACAAAACGTGACCCACGCTCGAAGTTGTCGCGCACCGCTCGCAGGAGGCGGACCAAGCCGCCCAGTTTGATATTCGCCCCGACCGCGAAGGCACCCGGCTCGATCGTGTCGGCCGAACCGCCCACCGGCAGCCCCGCAGCAAACACCGCGAGCTTCACAGGCCCATCGAGCTTCGCACGAATCGCGTCGATCGATGCATCATCGGCGATGTCCGCCACGCAGGGCTTGATCTGGGAGCTGGACGCCGCCAGCGAGTCGAGCTTGTCGCGGGTTCGAGCGACGGCTACGACCTGCATAGACCGTGCGACGAGCCGCGCAACGATTGCGCTGCCCACCGTGCCCGTGGCGCCCAATATTACGGCCTGCTCCTGTTTCGTATCACTCACGGCACGCTCCTTTTCTTTCAACGGAACCGGATTTCCATCTTAAAAAACTCGCTCGAGACTCGCATCGGAGCCAGCCGGTTTGCAAACGCGACGTTCGAGGCCGGCTTTGGGTAGTTGAGGGAGAACCGCTTTCGCGGCTCTCCCGTGAGTGACGGCACTAAAAGGGGATGTCGTCGGACGCTTCAGCTTTGGACGCGTTGCTTTCGAAGTCGAAAATTTGGTGAGACGGTGCCAGTTCAAAGTTTTTGTCGCGGCTGTCGAACGAATCTCCCTGCAGGGCGACCCTACTGCGACGGGTGCATTCGCGCGCTCGAATTCGGCGTTGGCTGGCGCGGGGTGTACGATCGCGCGGCCGGCGTCGGGAGGATTCCAAAAAACCTGAGAGAGCGATATCCAGTTAAAGCGACCGACAACGTGGACCCGGCGTACATTCAGTCTCCGCAGAAATGGAACGTCAGGATCATTCGCAACTTCATGATAGCGATCGGGCCGATCAGCTCGATCTTCGACTTCCTCACGTTCTATATCCTGCTAACCGTCTTTCGTTCATCAGAAGCGTTCTTCCACACGGGATGGTTCGTCGAATCGCTCGCAACTCAGACTTTGGTGTTGTTCGTAATCAGAACCGCGGGCAGACCGTGGAGCAACCGTACGACTGCTTGCTGGAGAGGAGCGGATTTGAACCGTCGAGACCCTTATTTCGCGCGTGCTTCAGCGCGTTCACGCGCATTTTCTGTCTCCGGAGAGAGACTCTCGCATGCAAAACATACAAACCTCAACCATCAGCACGTTAGGCGACTATAATAGATGATGAGTCTCCGACGAGGTGAAAGCGATGCTGCTGAAGGCCTTCTTGATTGTGGGTACTCTTGGCGCGTTCATGAGTGTGGGAATCGCCTGGTCAGTGCTTCGCGTCGAATATCCAACCTTTCTATTGGTGACAAGCGCCGTCGATTTCCTTCCGATTCATCAGCTTCAGGAATCGAGAATCCGCGAGGTCATACCCATCTGGTTTCTTAATGTCGTCGCCACTCCTGTAATTTGTTGGTTCGCTCCCGCGGACCAGCGCGCTTGGGCTGGTACTGCAATGCTCGGCTTGGTCGTCGCTCTGGCCTGGACGATCGGAGTGCAGATTCCGACCCACCTAGTATTGGACAGAGACGGGTTTGACCGAAACTCGCTCATGAGATTGGTTCGCAACGAATGGGTGAGGTTCCTGGCTATAATCGTTCAGGCTCTCGGTTATTGCGCTCTCTTGCTTGCAAATCTTTAGCGGGCTGCGATTTCCGCAGCCCGCCCAAGCTCAGAAGGCAGCGGACTTTTGGAGGAGCCATCAGACCGCACGGAGTTTCTCGGTCGGCCCTGTCCCCCGCCCGTGGACTTGTGGACAACGCGTCTAAAGATTTTTTGATCGGCGATGCCGTTGGACCAAGAGGATTCGAACATACGATGACTAGTCACAGCGAAAAAGGTACAGGGTAATTGAAACCGCCGGTGTGGCGAGAAGGCTTTCCGAAGGAAAACCCACGCGAGTATTGGAGAAATTTCGCCTCGAAATCGGTTGGCGTCGTCCGGAGAACGAGTTCGCCTTCGTCGAGACTAGTTGCAGTCTTTAAACCTCGAATTCCGGTGTCGCGACTTTGCTGAGAAGAAGAGGGTTTTCCTGACGATCGGGCAATTTGACGCGGCGACTGGTTTCGACGCAGACTGCATCGTCCGCCAAGCTAACTTGTTTTAGTGACGGCGGATTGGCCGGGATCGACCGGTGGAAATTCCCGGCAAACTCGAAAGGAGAACTATCCGATGAAGCGAACGAAGGTAGCAGGAGCAATGCTCGCGACGGCTGTAGCATTGGCATTCACCGCTAGCGCAGTCAGTGCCGGGGACGCGCCGAGCCCTTCGACGCAAGCGGCACAAATCAAGTGTCTGGGTGCGAATGCGTGCAAAGGGCAGAGCGCATGCAAGACCTGCAACGAACGATTGCCAGGGGAAGAATTCGTGCAAGGGCAAAGGCTACGTCATCACCACCGACGCCAAATTCTGCAAGGGCCTGGGCGGTCACGTCGGCAAGAAAGCGCCGATGGTTATGTAGCATGATGAGCGACTCGGCGGTCCGCCGCGTCGATTTTCGCACCTTCCAGCGGGTAAACCCGTTTTTGTATTTCCAGGCCTAGGAAGGTCCATGCTGGCGAGCACAGATGCGAGCAGATTTGAGCTGCCGCGCCACGCGAAGTCCATTCGTTGGGCCACGAGGCCAGAATACCCAGAATCGACGCTGCGGGATCCTGGGGTTTGCAGCAGGGCTGGGCGCTGCATCGTATTCTTTCGGCGCCGGCCCCGAATTGAGACCAGGCCCAGGCGAACGTCACCAAGACTTCGGTTCCAACTGAGTCACTGTCCGTCGGCGGCGCAGTGATCAATGTAGCAATCGAGCATGGCGATCTGAGCTTGCCAAGTATTCAGGTCCTCCAACTGGGTTCGGCGATCTGCGTGCGCCGTAACCGAATACTACGGCGGTTTCCCCGTTCGAAACGTAAATGTCGGAGGTCGTGCCGATAGGCGAAGGCAAGGGAGTCCTGTCCGGCAGGACCTTCATAGTCGATCAAACCCCCGATGATTAGGGTTGGCTTGTACGTTCGCTACGGATTCGAGCCTACGGAAACGATTGGGTAATGACGCATGAAATGGTCCACCTCGCGTTTCCTTCCGTTCCAGACGACCACCACTGGATCGAGGAAGGGATCGCCACCTACGTCGAGCCTATCGCACGCGCGCAAGTCAGCGATCTTTCGCCGGAGAAAGTCTGGCGCGATCTCGTGGACGACGTTCCAAAAGGATTGCCGGCGCCGGGCGATCGCGGCCTCGATAATACCCACACCTGGGGCCGCACCTATTGGGGAGGTGCATTGTTCTGCTTAATGGCGGATGTCGAGATTCACCGGCGCACGAACAATCGATATGGGCTCCAGGATGCATTGCGGGGGATTGTCCGCGGCGGCGGCAACATGGAACATGACTGGCCGCTCACTCGGGCTCTGAAGGTTGGAGACGAAGTCACCGGTGTACCGGTCCTCATGGAGTTATACAACCAAATGAAAGCGACTCCCGTAACTCCGGACCTTTCAGCGCTGTGGCGTGAATTGGGTGTTCGGCCTTCCGACGATTCAGTCGTGTTCGATCAAGGCGCGCCGCTCGCCTCAGTCGTGCGATCGATTATGGCGACACGTTCTGGACCAGGCGACGCGTGCGTGCACATGCGTGCTGAAGCGGAGTCCATTCCTGGTTCGACTGCCAATTCCGTGAGCTTTCTCAAGTTCGAAAATGCTGTCGGGGACGCAATCCTGAAACGATCGAGGCGCACGGCAGCGGACAGATTAGTGTTGATCGTCGGCTGTCAATACTCGTCGCCACCCGGCCCAACCGAGTAGCGGCCAACATGGGCAGAACATAGGCAGAGACAACGGTCGCTATGTCCAAAATAGCGGCCTGCCCCACCTTCGGTGGACGGGCTCAACTCAACTTGGGTGGCTGATGGTCCTGCACTGAACGCGTAGCGAGCGTTGCGTCGGATCGGTGCTTTATTTAGAAGGACTCGCGCCGTGTTCGTCGATCAGCGTGACGCGGCCCGTCTGCAGGTCATAAATTCCGCCGACGACCTGGATGTCACCGCGCTTGATCGACTCCGCCAGGGGTTTCCAGGCGGAAAGCTGGCTCACCGTCAATCGCACGTTCTCTCTGATCGCGTTGTCCAGCACGTCGCCCGGCTGGCCTTTGGACTTTTCGACTGCGGGGCGAATCAATTTTGCGATCTCGGGTACATCGCCAGTGTGGCCGGCCAACGTGGCCGTCACCGCGCCGCAATTGCTGTGGCCGAGCACCAGGATGATTCTGGAGCCAAGGTGCGCGACCGCGTAGTGCAGGCTCTCTAGCACGACGGCATTGGGTACGTTGCCCGCGTCGCGGACGATAAATAGATCGCCGAGTCCGCGGTCGAAGATGATTTCCGGTGTGGCTCGCGAATCCGAGCATGAAAGGATTGCCGCAAAGGGATGCTGCCCGGCAACAAGTTGGTCGCGGCGCGCGGCGTCCTGATTCGGATGCTCGGTCTTGCCGTCCACGAATCGCTGGTTGCCGTCGAGGAGCTGCTTGAGCGCATCTGCGGGGCTGACCGTCGATGCTGGTGCATCGGAGGGCCGCGCGGAACGAAGCGCGATCGGGGTTAGGGCAACGATGGCGACTATCGCCATCGCACTGGCTATTCGATTCCTGGTTCGGATTGACATCAGCAAACCCCTATCACAAAGGCCTAAACCTGCGTAGTCGGAGGTGACCTAACCGAAAAGCGGCTTCCAGAGCGCGCGGATAACGCGTTTCGCTGTGCCTGCCTGCTGG
>CAWILO010000017.1:0-59284 GCA_963836955.1 uncultured delta proteobacterium
TCTCTCCCCCGACCGGCGTCAATTTTGCCGGCCTGCGCGCGCACCTGTCGGGCTGAAATTTCCCATGCGCGAAAATAAATTCAGAGCTTTAGCAGTGACGCTGCCGTAATTGCGGGCAACGTCTTGAGCTTATCGAGAACGGCGGTCGGCACGGGCGAATCCACTTCGAAAATGCTGAGCGCGGTTCCTCCCACGCGGTCGCGGCCGAGTTCCAGTCCACCAATATTTATTCCAGCCTGCCCGAGCATCGTGCCTACCGCGCCGACGACGCCGGGAATGTCGCGATTGTGGAGCATCAGGAAGTAGCCCTCGGGCACCGCCTCGACGCGGTAGCCGTCTATCCGGGTAAGGCGCAGCGCGCGATTCCCAAGCACGGCTCCAGAGACTTCATGCTCACCGGCGCCGGTGAGCACCGTGAGCGTCAAAGTGTTGACGTAATCCGTGACTTCGCGGGAGCGGGTTTCGATAATGCTGATGCCGCGTTCGCGAGCGATAAACGGTGCGTTGACGTAATTCAATTCCTCGTCGAGGAAGCCGCTCATGAGGCCCTTCAGGACGGCGGCAGTGATCGCGTCGGGCTTGAGATTCGCCGCTTCGCCACCAAACGCAAGCTTCAGTTCCTTGGGCGCGTCGGTAATCAGTTGCGCGGCGAGTCTGCCAAGTTTTTCGCCGAGCGTAAGATGCGGTCCGAGAATTTCCAGCTCCTTGGTGGATAGAGCCGGGATGTTGACCGCCTGGCGAATCGTGCCATCGATGAGGAACTCGGCGACTTGATGCGCGATATCTACAGACACCTGGACTTGCGCTTCGTCAGTGGCAGCGCCCAGATGCGGCGTTGCGATCACGGAGTCGAACTGAAGCAGGGGATGATTGGCGGCAGGCGGCTCATCGACGAAAACGTCCAGCGCAGCACCGGCAACCTTGCCGGATTTCAGTGCCTCAACCAGAGCCGCTTCGTCGACGATTCCACCGCGAGCGCAGTTTATGATTCGTACGCCCTTCTTCATCTTCGCGAACGCGGCGGAACCGATAATGCCCCGCGTGTCGTCGGTCAGCGGAGTATGGACCGTGATGAAGTCGGCGCGCGCGAAAAGTTCGTCGAGGCTGACCAGCTCAACGCCGATACGCCCGGCCGCATCAGCCGTCAGAATCGGATCGTAGCCGATCACTTTCATCTTCAGCCCAAGAGCGCGGTCGGCGACGATTCGGCCGATGTTGCCGAGGCCGACGACGCCGAGTGTCTTGTTGAATATCTCGGCGCCGGTGAACTTACCGCGCTCCCATTTGCCGGCGTGAATCGAGGCGTCTGCCGCGGGAATATGCCGAGCCAGCGCCATCATCATGGTGAGTGCGTGCTCGGCGGTGGTGACGCTGTTGCCGGTCGGACTGTTCATCACGACGATGCCGCGGCGCGTTGCCGCTTCGATATCGACGTTGTCGACGCCGACGCCGGCGCGTCCGATCACCTTGAGCTGCGTGGCCGCATCGATCACTTCGCGAGTGACGCGAGTGCCGCTGCGAATCAGGAGCGCGTCGTAGGGCGCGACGATCTTCGCCAACTCCTCGGGCTTGAGGCCGGTCTTGACGTCGATCTGCAGTTGCGGGAAGCGCTTGAGGACTTCAACTCCTTGCGCGGCAAGTGAGTCGCTTAGCAGGACGCGGAAAGTTTCCGCCATTTTGTTTTCAGATGCTCCGTGCCAGGCGCGCCTGTACGGCCGCGACGCCTGCGCCAAGTTGAATTTTCGCGCCGATCTGCTTGAGGCCCATCTCGAGCGCGCTGACAGCGATTAGGGTGTCGAACGGGCTCAAATAACCCATGTGTCCGATGCGCACGAGCTTACCCTTCATCTGATCCTGGCCGCCCTGGACAGATACGCCGAGACTGTCGCGCAGGAACTTGACCAGCTTGCCGCCGTCGAGACCCTCGGGAATCAAAATGCCAGTGACGCCGGGCGCAGGATTGTCGGGCGACAGCAGTTTCAGCCCGAGTGCAGCAGCAGCGTCGCGAGTGGCCTCTGCCATCAGCGCGTGACGCGCGTAAACCTGCGGCAGACCTTCAGCGTGAATCATCTCGAGCGATTTGTTGAGCCCGAAGATCAGCGAGACCGCGGCAGTCCATGCGGTGGTATGCTCGTCGTGCTGCGCTTTCAATTCCTTGAGCAAATCGAAGTAAAAGCGCGGGGTAGTGACCTTTTTCGCGACCTCGATCGCACGCGCCGACAATGCGACCATCCCGAGACCGGGCGGAAGCATCAGAGCCTTCTGGCTGCCGGTCACGAACGCGTCGACGCCCCATTCGTCCATCTTCTGTTCGAAGACGCCGACCGAAGTGATGCCATCGACGATCAGCATCGCGCCGCGCTTGCGACTGACATCGGCGATCGCGGCCACAGGATGCACCGCGCAAGTCGAAGTCTCGCTGGCCTGCACGAGCACGGCGCGCGATTCAGGATACACCTTGAACGCATCCTCGATTTGCGCAGGCCTTGCTGCGCGGCCCCACTCAACGCGGACCTCGTGCCCGATCATGCCGAAGGCTGCGAGCAGCTTGCCCCATCGCTCGCCGAATTTTCCGCCGTTGACGTAAATCGCATGCTCGCCCGGCTGCAGCAGGTTGATCACCGCAGCTTCCATCGCACCAGTGCCGGTGGACGCGAGCAGGATCACTTCGCTCGAGGTACCGAACAGCGGCTTCATCCGATCGCGCGCTTGATCGAGGGCAGAACTGAACTCGGGGGTGCGATGGTGGATGATCGGACGCGACATCTCGAGCAGAACCTCGGGCGGCACCGGCGCCGGCCCGGGAGTGAAAAGATATTTTTTCATTTGCGGCACTTTCGACTATGCACAGGGACGCGGGCGAATGGGATGACAGCCAAAAAAAAGGCTGGTGCCCGCGCGTGCGGATCGCCAGACCCCGATTTGCCCCGGCTTCGCCGGGCCCCCGTCCTCACTACTTGGGATAACGGAGGCGGTAGGCAGAGTCAAGGTGAGGCGCGGCGCGTGACGGTTTTGAGCCGTCGTTGTAATGGCGTTGCGGCAATTGTTAAAGGTGATCACGCCTCTGATGCCGATAGAATGCGAAATCCGCGACGGTTCCGTGGTCTGGATCAAGAATCCGATTACCGGAGTGATTTCATATGTTGTCGATGTTCGCGGCAAGAGCTTCGCGTTTACGCTCAGCGGGCGCGAGGACGCCAATCCGGGCGCGTCCGCTCTGAGTGCCGAGGCGATTCATCGAGCGACCGAGGCATGTCCTTTCTGTCCCGGCAACGAGAAGCTCACGACGCGCGAAGTCTTTCGGATGACTCCCGATGAGGTTCCTGAATGGAGCGGGGTCAAGGCGGACGGCGCGGATTGGGTCGTGCGCGTGATCAACAATCTCTTCCCGCGAATTCCCGCGGAGCTGACCGGAAATCGCAACGAGTCGTATATCGTCGTCGAAGATCCGCGACATTTTATCGACGCGCCACGATCGACCGCGGACTTGATGTTCACTGGAGCGCTGGGCGGCGATCACTTCCTTCATCTGATGCAAGCGGACGCGCGCGTGATGCGAATTGCGCTGGAGAATCCGGCGGTCTGCTCGGTTGTGATCCGCAAGAACCAGGGGCGCGAGTCGGGCGCCTCGCAGCCGCATCTGCATCAGCAGATCATCGGATCACCTGAGCCGTTTCCAGCCGTGCTCGCGGAGGCGCGCGCCGAGCGCGAGAATCCTCACCTGTGGCACGAACTCGTCGCGCTCATGGAGCGCCTCAAGCTGGTCATCGATCGCGGCGAGTCGGTCGTCAGCTATGCGAGCCCGATCGGGCTGTTCCCGCGCAGTTACGACGTCGTGATGCCGAACTATCGCGGATTAATATCAGAGCTGACGCAGGATCAGATGAAGCAGTTTGCGAATGCGATCTACCGCATACTGATGATTCTCGGGCCGTTGCCGCTCGACTATGAGATTCACCAGGGCGAAGGGCTGCCGCTACACGCGCATATCAACGCCCGGCTGTATCCATATTCAAATGTCGCGGGGACGTTGAATCTGCCGGGCACGCTGCTGCAGAGCGCCGCCGCGATCCGCAACGCACTCGGCAGGCATTCCGACTGACGCGCGCTACTGCGCTTTCCAGGCCGGCTTTCGCTTCTCCAGGAATGCGCGCACGCCTTCCTTGGCGTCACTGCTCTCGCGAACAGAGCGCGCCATCTGCAGCATGTCGTCGTGCCACGCGTCGAACGTCTCGCTCATGCATCGGCGGACAGTCGCCTTCATCGCGCGCAGAGAGAGCGGGGCGTTGGCGGCGATCTTCTCGGCCAGCGCAGTGGTCGCCTCGCCGAGCTTCGCGTCGGCGACTACGTCGTGAACGATATTCATGTGACGACCGCGCTCGGCGTCGAGCAGGTCAGCGGTGTAAAGAATCCAGGCGGTGTTGGCCGATCCGCAAACCTCGATCAGCTTGCGGGTGAAGTCGTACGGCACCATCAAGCCGACGCGTCCCAACGTCATGCCGAGCTTCGCGTTCTCCGACGCGATACGAAGATCGCAATGGAGAGCCAGTTCGAGTCCTCCTGCGAGCGCGGCACCCTGGACTGCAGCGATAGTCGGCACGGGAAAACGCTCCAGGCGGCCGAAGACGGACTCGAGCGAGGTCGGGTTGTGACCGCCGGTCGTCTCGTCCACTTCCTTCAAATCGATTCCCGCGCAAAAGCTGGCGCCTTCGCCACGCAAGAGCAGCGCTCGAATTTCGCGGTCACCTTCGAACTTGCGAAGCGCCTGGTCGAGCGCGTCGATCAGCGGCTGATTGAGGGCGTTGCGCTTTTCGGGACGATTGAGAGTCAGCACCGCGTAGTTTGGCTGGCGCGTAACTTTAAGGACTTCCTCGGCCATGTCGGTCGCTCCTTGCTGACGATGAAAAGATCTGAAAGTCGATTCCGCCGCAAGCATCGCACGGCCTGCGAGCGTTCTTCAAGGTTCTCGATGAATGAGGAGCAGGGCTACGCGACGATGCTGAGCATCTTGTCTTTTACGAAGATGAACTTCGTCGGCGTTTTACGGTCGAGGTGGCGCTTGACGGCCTCGCTATTAAGCGCGAGTCGGCGGATTTCAGCTTCTGGAGTGCCTGCGGGGACCTGCAGCCGATCGCGGACCTTGCCATTAACCTGTACGACGACCGTGACGGTTTCGTCACGGACTAGCTTTGGATCGAACTTCGGCCACGATTCCAAATGAACGGACGAATTGTGGCCGAGTGCTCGCCACATTTCTTCGGTGACGTGCGGCGCCATCGGGGCGAGCAGCAGGATGAAAGTCTCCGCGGTGAATCGGCCCATCTCTTCAGGCTTCAGCTTCGCCAGGTAGTTCAGATGATCCATCATCGATGCGAGCGCGGTGTTGAAGCGCAGCCGTTCGATATGATCGGTGACGAGCGCGATCGTTTTGTGTGCGCGCTTGAGCGTCTCTTCGCTGGGCTTTCCCTCAGGGCGGCCCGCTTCCACGTATCGTCGAATCATGGTCCACACGCGCTGGATGAATCGGAGCGTGCCCGCAACGCCGCTTTCGTTCCAGTTGGTCGCTTCGTCAAAGGGGCTCATAAACAGCTCCCAGAGCCGAAGCGCGTCCGCGCCGTACTTTTCGATCATCGCGTCTGGCGTGACGACGTTGCCCTTGCTCTTCGACATGCGCTGGCCGTCGGAGGCCCAGACCACACCCTGGTTGCGCAAGGCGGGGAACGGTTCGTCGAATCCGATCAGCTCCGCGTCGAACATGACCTTGGTCCACATCCGCGCGTACAACAGATGCATCACCGCGTGCTCGGCGCCGCCGACGTAGAGGTCAACCGGCAACCAATAATCCGCCGCTCGGCGATCGAACGGTCGCCGGTCTTCATGCGGCGACGCGAAACGCAGGAAGTACCATGACGAGCAGGCGAAGCCGTCGAGCGTGTCGGTCTCGCGCTCAGCCGGGCCGCCGCACTTGGGGCAAGTCGTATTGACGAACGACGGTACATTCGCGAGAGGAGAGCGGCCGGTGCCCGACGGCAGATAATCCTTCATTGGTGGAAGCATCACGGGTAGTTGGTCTTCCGGCACCGGCACGATCCCGTCGGTCTTGCAGTACACGATCGGGATTGGACATCCCCAGTAACGTTGACGCGAGATCAACCAGTCGCGCATACGGTAGTTGATAGTGGCACGGCCTATTTCACGCTGCTCGGCATATTTCGCGACCGCGGCGATTGCTTCAGCAGTCGTCTTCCCGTCGAGGAAGCCCGAGTTGATCGCGATACCCGATTCGGTGAATGCGCGATCGGCCGGCGGAGCGCTGCCGTCGGCAGGTGCGGTCACGCGGGGAATCTCGAGGCCGAACTTCATCGCGAATTCGAAATCGCGCTGATCCTCGCCGGGCGCCGCCATGATTGCGCCGGTGCCATAGCCCATCAGGACGTAGTCGGCAATCCAGATCGGAATGTCCTTGTCCGTGAAGACGTTGTGCGCGTAGGCGCCGGTGAAGACTCCGGATTTTTCCTTCGCCGTCGACATCCGCTCGATTTCTGTCTGGCGGCGGGCGTCAGCGACGTAGCTCTCGACCATCGCGCGATGTTCGGGGGTAGTTATTTCGGCGACCAGCGGATGCTCGGGCGCCAACACCATGAAGGATACGCCGAAGACGGTGTCGGGACGCGTCGTGAAAAAGCGGACCTCTTTACCGGGGTGACCTGTCACCGGGAAGGCAAGTTCCGCGCCTTCGCTGCGCCCGATCCAGTTGCGCTGCATCAGCTTGATCGGTTCCGGCCAATCGATCCCGTCCAGATCGGCGAGCAATCGATCTGCGTATTCTGTGATCTTGATGTACCACTGCTCGAGATCTTTCTTGCTGACCGGGTTGTCGGTATGCCGCCAGCAGCATCCGTTGATCACCTGTTCGTTGGCGAGAATCGTCTGGCACTTGTCGCACCACCATTGTGCTCCGTTCGCGCGGTAGGCGAGGCCGCGCTTGAAGAGCATGAGAAAAAACCACTGCGTCCACTTGTAGTACTCGGGCGAGGACGAATTGATCTCGCGCGTCCAGTCGTACGCGCATCCGGAGATTGTCAGTTGACGCTTGAAGTTGGCGGCGTAACGCGGAACGGTTTCCGTCGGATGCGATCCTTTCAGGATTGCCTCGTTCTCGGCAGGCAGACCGAAGGCATCCCATCCCATCGGGTGCAAGACGTTGAATCCGGCCATTCGCTTGTAGCGGCCGACGACGTCGCACGGAACGTAGTTGTGCAGATGACCGACGCTGAGGCCGGCGCCGGACGGGTAGGGGAACATCTCGAGGATGTAGAACTTTGGGCGGCCGGGGTCCTCGCGCGTGAGGTAGAGCTTGGTGCGTTCCCAATCAGCCTGCCACGCGGGTTCGATTTTCTTTGGGTCGTAACGTTCGTCCATTCGGATGAGTCTCAATCAGGCAAGTTTAGCGTGCCGGTAGCGAGGGTCCAACTACGCGCCGCGGGCAGTGAAGGCGCGTGCTTCGAGCGCATATAAAACGTGCGGGAGGCCAGCGTGGATGATGTCGCGCTGGAAAGTGAATCCGCAATTCTCCATCACGCCGCGCGACGCCCGGTTGTGCGGCAGGGTGAAGGCGACGATTCGTTCGAGGTGCATCACGTTGAAACCCTGCTTCAGAGCCGCGATTGAGATCTCGGTGGCGAGTCCTTTGCACCAGCATTCTGATCTGATCGCGTATGCGAGTTCGATTTCGTCCAGGCCCTCGACGATGGCGTGTTTGATTCCTCCATAGCCGACGAAGTCGTCACCATCGCGCTCGCGAAAGATCCACAATCCGAAACCGTACGATTCCCAATGTTCCGCGGCTCGTGCGAGAAAAGCGCGGCTCTGCGCTTCGCTGAAAGTCTTTCCGTCGGCGGACAGTGTCGCCGTTACGCGCGGATCGCTGTGCAGACGACGAATATCTGCGAAATCATCCGGACCTGCGGGCTTGCCAATCAGGCGGCGAGTGTTGAGTTCGTTCACGCCGGATACGATCGGCTCCTGCGGCTACTTCTTGCGCACGATGGTCAGGCCGTCGGCGATGCCGAGCATAACAGCCTCGACGCGCGTGTCCTTCGCGATGAAATCGTTGAGCGCACGCAGCGCGAGCGTGTCAGCATCCTGCTTCGCTTTGTCGATGATCGCGCCGTTCCACAGCACGTTGTCGATCAGGATGAGACCGCTCGGTCGCAGCCGTTTCAGAATTTCCTCGTAATAGATCGCGTAGCTCGTCTTGTCGGCGTCGATAAACGCGAAGTCAAAAGTGTGAGAAGCGGGCAGCGCTTTCAGAGTGTCGGCCGCGGGCGCCAGCTTGAGGGTTATCTTGTTCGCAACGCCCGCCCGTTCCCAATAGCGGCGCCCGATACTCGTCCATTCCGCGTTCACGTCGCAACACAGAAGCCGGCCGTCGGCGGGCAATGCGCGAGCCACGCAGAGCGCGCTGTAGCCCGTGAACGTGCCGACCTCGACAGCAGAGCGCGCGCCGATAGCGCCAGCGAGAATTGCCATGAACGTGCCTTGCTCGGGCGCAATCTGCATCCCGCTGATCCGACCCAATTTTGTGGTTTCGGCGGCCAGTTCAGCGCGGATCGGATCGCCGTTGTGCCCATGCGCGATCAGGTAATCGTAGAGTTCCGGCGTTAGCGAAATATATTTCGTGCGTTCTGCCATCCACCTAAAATGGCAGGAAGCGAGGGGTCAGAAAAGGCGCTTGCGACGAATTCGAGTAGGTGCGGATGCTCGCGACCTAACCCCTTCGCATGGTGGGAAGGGGGACCGGATTCCTGGAAAGGGGAACCTGCTCTCTAAGTTAGCGGCCGCCAAGATACGCGAAGTCGCCGTGCTGATTCACCGTGAGCGTGCCGGTGAAGATCGTGTGATGCTTCTGCGCGCCCATCGCGATTCTGTAAATCAGTTCAGATTCGCCGACCTCGAAAAACGCGTCGTCAGGCGACAGCACGTAGAGCTTTTCGTGATCGTCGGAGTCCGTCGCCCCGACAAACATCGCGCCCGAGGCCGTCAGCACCGGATCGCCCAAGGACTCCAGCTCGGTGCCGAAGGGAGTCAGCTGTCCGCGCTGAATCCGCAAATCGAGGCGTTGCCTGGTGAGCCGAAAAATCGCCGGCATGCGCGCGCATCCCGCGAGCACCGCGGTCGTTCCATCGGCCATCAGGCCCGGTCGTCCCGCCGACAGATATGACACCGGGCCGACAGAAGTCAGAGTTCCAATCGGCAGTATCCTCGCCATCGAACCGCCGCTGTAGAGAAACAGGGCGGCACCGCTGGGCGACTTGGCCGTGAACGCGATCATTGGGCCGCGCTCTGAGGGCAGGGCAGCCGGCAATCCGAACGGGCGCTGATAGAGAGTGTGATTGGGTCCATATTCACCTTCGACCGCGATCTCCGAGACGCCACGGCCAACAGTAGCAAGCAGGAGAGCCTGGTGATGTCCGCCCGGCTTCGTGCTGTCACCGAGAAATCCGGTGAACACGACCTGCCCATCGTCGCCCATCTGCGAGCTGCCGAAACTCAGCACCGCGATTTCGTGTCCCTCGGTGGTTTTATCACCGGCCTTCGCCAGGCAGGCGAGTTTTCCATGAGAGTAGAAGAAGATCGCATCGCGGCCGTGCGGCACCAGCGACGTGAACGCGATATTTCCGTCGATGTCTGCGACGGGATACGGGTCACCCTTGAAGGCCGGCGTGCAATCGCCGCCTAACGCTTTGGGATTGAGTGCCGTGATTATGCGATGGCTCGGGACGGCATCGGCGTTGCCGATGAAAATATTCCATCGCGGCTTGATGTTGGTGTCTTTGGCCTGTACCTCGGCGCCGAAAATCACACGTCCATCAGGCATCATCGACGGCACGCCGACCTCGGTTACAACTCCGCCGTGATCAGGCGCCGGCATTCCGATTTCCGTGATCAGTGTAGGGATGCCGTTGTCGTCGCTGGCATAGACTGCCTGCGTGTTGTCCATCTGCAAATCGGCGCCGCTTCCGTTGAGGGTCAGCGAAACCGCGTGCGCGCTAAGCGGAGTAAGAAGTAGAATCGCGAGTGCAGATGGGAAAGCCCTGAAATTAAACATGTTTCCCCCAGCCGTAAATCAGTAAATCGAATACCAAGTCCCCGAAATTCTTATAGTCGCTCAAGCGCACCTAAGGCAATGCGAAGAAAAAGCCATCCTTGGGCCGCAATTTCTCGAAGTCAGAACGCGATTGAATCCAGCATCGCATGGATTCGCTCAGGATGAGTTTCAGACCAGTATATTCGGCCACACCCCTCGCATTCGGAGAATCGATCGTGGCTCGCATAGACGTAGGGCGGCACACGCCGCACGAGCAGCTCGCGGGCGACGGGAGTCAGCACGTGGTTGCACCGTGAGCATCGCGTAAGCGCGAGCGTCGTGGGGTCGAGACCGAAGCGTCTGACAGCCTCCCGCAATTGACTCCTGATGGTGTTGCCTTCGACGAAAAAAACATCAGTCGCGGTTCGAAGGCGCTTATCGCGAGTCACCAGGATTCTGTTTTCGGCGCGCGCGATTTTCAGGAGTTCAGTACCTGACGAAGACGCGTCAGCGATCACGTCAACGCCGAGCAACCGCAGCCAGCGCGCCAATCGCATCAGCATCCGGTCAACGGCGAGACGGGGAGTTTCCATCGCGGTGAGCCGTATTGTATCACCTATCGTTGAAAACGCAGTTAAGAAGACTTAAAGCGACAGTTTAAGTTTTATGGAGACGCGCGATGAATGAAACCCAGGTCTCGTTTCGATCCGGCGATTCGACGCTGGAAGGTCTGCTCGCCAATCCCGGCAGCAACGCGACTGCCGCAGTCGTCTGTCATCCGCATCCGCTCTACGGCGGCTCGATGTTCAACAACGTCGTCGATGCGATCCTTGCGGCATTGTGGCAGGCGGGATACGCGACGTTGCGCTTCAACTTTCGCGGCGTCGGCGGCAGCGAAGGCGAGCACGATGGAGGCCCCGGCGAAGTCGACGACGCGGTTGCGGCGATGGCGTTCCTGCTCGCTCAGCCTGGGGTTAGCAAAGAGGGCGCCGCGATGGCGGGATATTCTTTCGGCGCGATGGTCGCGCTCAGCGCTGGATACGAGCGCGCCGAGATCGCGAGAATCGTCGCGGTCGCACTGCCACTCGCGATGGCTGACGCGCGCATACCGCCGGGCGCATCCAAGCCCGTACTGCTGGTTTCGGGAAATCGCGATTCGTACTCGCCGGTCGAGGGGCTGGAGGCGCTGAAGTCGAATATCGGTGATTCGGCGCGGCTAGAGATCATCGCCGGCGCCGATCACTTCTTTGGCGGACACGAAGCGGAATTGTCGCGCGTGATTGCCGCCGCGCTCGCAGCCTAGCGAACGTCAATTGGCGGAGCCGCGCGCGTCGCTTCCCAGATGGCGTAGAAAGGATCGTCAGGATGGGCCTTCGCGATCGAAATGATTTGCGCAATCGTCGACTTCAAGTCGCCGTGATTCATCCGATCGAGTGCAGCGAAGTTGTCAAGATCGTGGAAGTAGATCAAGTAGTTCACCAACACGGCGTTGTTCAGCGGCTGCTTGTCGAGGTCGAACCGTTCGAGCCCCGATAGCGTGGGAACCAGCGCGGCGTAGTCGGCCTCAATCGCCGCGAAGGCAGCCTCGCGACGCTTGTCGAGCTCCTCCTTGGGCAGGTCGGCCATATAGATAGTGAGCAGGCGGGCCTGCTCCTGGAGCAGAAAGCGCGCGAACTTGAGGTCGCTTTCCAGAATGTTGCGCGCTGCGATCGTGGATGGCGCCGACTCACCGTCGGTGGCGGCGAAAAAAGCGACCGCGCCCGCGCTGCCGACATAGTTGGCAGCCGACTCGTCGAACATCGCGTCGCTCGCCAGGTAGTACGTGCGATGGAACAATTCGTGGATCAGCACGCCGGCCAGCTCGACGCGATCCAGCTTGAGCAGATTCGTCAGGAGCGGGTCGCTGAAAAACCCGAGGCTCGAGAACGCAACCGACGGCCGCACCATCGTGTCGAGCCCCTGAGCTTCGAGTGACGCCGCCTCGGCGAGCGCGTCGCTCTGGTCAAAATAGCCGCGATATGGGACCCGGCCTACAATCGGGAACCACCAGGTGTATGGCTCGAGCGAATCGCGCGGCGCCGCCATCACGACGTATACGACCGCGCTTTGATCCACGGGCGCAATGGTTTCATACGCACCGCCGACATTCTCGCCAAGTTTATCGGCGGCGAACTTGCGCACCGCGAGCACAGTCTCCAGCTTTTCTCGAGTGTCGGCCGGCAGATCTGAGCCCGCGAGCACGTCGTCAATCGGCTTGCGGTTCCACAGAATTCGGCCTTCCTCGTATGCGCCGCGTACGAAATAACATCCGCTGAGGAGGATTGGCGCGAAGATTATCGCAGCAAGACGGATCAGGTATGCGACATGAAGATGTGCCCGCACCGGCCGTCGCGTCATGACAGATACTTCCGTTCGGGAGATGGTCAGCCCGCGACAAGCCGGTCGCTGTTTGCCATCGCGGCGTACTGCAATTCGAATAGCCGGTAGTAAAGTCCGCGCTGCGCGAGCAGTTCGTCATGGGTGCCGCTTTCGCGCAGCACGCCTCCGCCCAGCACCATGATCCGATCGGCGCGCTCGATAGTGGAGAGCCGATGCGCGATCACGACGGCAGTGCGTTCCGCCAGCAACTCGTTCAGCGCCAGCTGGATCAGGCGCTCGGTCTCGCTGTCCACGCTCGAGGTAGCTTCATCCATCACCAAAATCCGCGGATTGTACGCGAGCGCGCGTGCGAACGACAGCAGTTGGCGCTGACCCGCCGACAGGTTCGCGCCGCGTTCTCGAATTTCCTCGGCGAGTCCGCCCGGCAGCCGCTCGACGAAACGCAGCGCCTGCGCGCGCCGGAGCGCATCGCGCACTTCCGCCTCGCTCAGGTCGGTTCGCGACAGCCTGATATTTTCCATCACGTCGCCGGCGAACAGGAACACGTCTTGTTGCACGTACCCGATTTCGCGGCGAAGGGCGCCGAGCTCCCACTCGCGCACGTCGATGCCATCAACCAGGATTCGCCCGCTGGTCACGTCGTATGAACGATTCAGCAGCTTGATGATCGTGGTTTTGCCCGACCCGGTCGGACCCACGATCGCGATCTTCTGGCCGGCTGCAACACTGAAACTGAGGTCCTTCAGAATCGGCTCGCCGTGACGGTACTCGAAATTCACGTGATCGAATACGATCGCGCCGCGCGAAACCGGCGGTCTCTTCGGATGCGCAGGAACCACCAGCGTCTGCTCGCCCTCCATCAACGCGTGGATTTTCTCGACCGCTGCCAAAGCCGATTGGAGCGCACTGTACTTGGTAGAGATATCGCGCAGCGGCATGAAGAACTGTTGAGCGTACTGGATGAACGCGACCAGCGTGCCGAGCGTCACCAGGTGCCGGATCACGCTGCCGCCGCCTATCCACAAAATAACCGCGACGGTGATCGAGCTGAGTGCTTCCACCGACGAGAACTGGGCGGCCTCGTAAACGTTGGCCATCATCTGGACGTCGCGCGAACGAAGGTTGAGTGTGTCGAACTCGCGCCGGCTTTCGCGCTCGCGGGTGAAGAGCTGCACGATCATCATCCCGGCCAGCGATTCAGACAGGTACGAGTTAAGCGCTGCGAGACGATCGCGAATCTGGCCATACACGATGCGGGATCTGGAACTCAGAAAGTAAATGACCAGCGCCAACGGCGGAATCGCGCACAGGGCTGCCGACGCAAGCCGCGGACTTAAGGTGAACATGATTGTCACGATGCCGACAAGCGTCATCGCGTCGATGAATATAGTCAACGAGCCCGCCGAGAACATGTCGTTGATCGAATCGATGTCGGTGGTCATTCGGCTGACGAGCCTGCCGACGGGGGTACGATCGAAGAACGACATCGGCAGACGCTCGACCTTGCGGAACAGCGCCATCCGGAGATCGGAGAGGCTGTACTGCGCGACCATCATCATCAGGTAAAACTGCGCATAAAAGGCGGCGAACTCGCAGATCACCAGCAGCAGGTACAACACACCCAGGACGAACAGGCCGTGTCCGCCTGACAAGCGAAATAGCAGGGCGAGCCATGCAGGCGGCGGTGCCCCGTGCGAGCCCGACAGAAATTCGTCCACGGTCAGCTTGATGACGTATGGCTGCGCGAGCAAAAACGCGGTGTCGAGCGGCATCAGGAACGTCGCGAGCCAAAACAGCCCCTGGTATGGACGGATAAACTGCCACACCCACCGCACCAGCGCGGTATCGTAGTTTCCGACGAGCGGTTTTTCCTCCACGAGCTGCATTTCAGTAGCGGCTCAATTCCTCTTCGAGCAATTGACGATGGAACAGCTCGGCGTAAATTCCCCGCCGACCCATCAATTCCTCGTGGGTCCCGCGTTCAGCGATCTCTCCGTCTTCGAGCACCACGATCTGATCCGAGTCGCGCACCGTGGACGCGCGGTGGGATACCACGATCGTTGTGCGGCCCTGAACGCTTTGCTCGAGACTCTCCAGCACCGCCTTTTCGGTTTCGGTATCGACGCTCGACAGCGCGTCGTCCAGCACGACGATCGCGGGATTGTAGGCGAGCAGCCGCGCGATCGTGACGCGTTGTTTCTGCCCGCCCGATAGCGCCATCCCGCGTTCGCCGACGATCGTGTCGAGGCCATGCGGCAATATCGCGATGTCCGGCTCCAGTCCTGCGATGCGCGCCGCGTTCGTGATCTCCTCGATCGAGGCTTCGGTCTTACCGAATGCGATGTTACGCGCGAGCGTATCGGTGAACAGCGTCGGCTCCTGCGGCACCATTCCGACGGTGCGTCGCAGCGCACCCAGCGGCATCTCCTCGACGTCGCGGCCGTCGAGCAGTATACGTCCCTCGGTCGGCTCCAGTAGTCGCGCGAGCAGCTTGACCATCGTGGATTTTCCCGACCCGGTGCGCCCGACAATCGCGAGCTTTTCTCCAGCGCCGACCTTGACGTTGATGTTCTTGAGCGCGTAGGGAATTTTTCCGTTCGCTCCGTTGCCGTTATTCGCCAGGTAGCTGAACGAAACGCCTTTCCATTCGACCGTCCCGTTGATTTCGAGCTTGATATCCTCGCCCGCGATGCTTTCGGCGCCACACGAGTTAAAAATCTCGTCGAGGCGTTTCATCGAGGCCTTGCCGCGCTGATAGATCGACAGCATCCAGCCGAGCGAGATCGTCGGCCACGCGAGTTGACCGAGGTAGCTCAGGAACGCCACCAGCGATCCGAGCGACATTTTTCCGTTTATCACCAGCGACCCGCCGTAAATCAGCACGATCATCGTCGAGGTCGCCGCCGCGCCGCGAATCATCGGCATCATCGCGCCGCGGGTGCGCGCCAGCGCGAGTCCCTGTTCGTTGTACGAGTCGTTGATTTTTCGAAACAGCCCGGCCTCGTGCTTTTCGAGCGTGTACGCTTTCACGACCGGAATCCCGGCAAGGCTCTCCTGCACCTTCGAGCCGATCGCAGCGAGCCCTTCCTGCACACGCAGGCTCCGCATCATCATCGTGCGCATCAGCCAGCGGATGGCGACGAACAATACAAGGTAGGGAACAATCGCAAACAGCGTCAGGCGCGGGCTGAGCGAACTCATGAACACCAGCGCGAGTCCGTACGTCAGCGGAGTGTTCGAGATCGAAAGAACGAACATCCCGACCATCATTCGAACGGCGGTCAGGTCGTTGATCATTCGCGACATGAGGTCGCCCGTCTTGAACTTCTGGTAGAAGTCGGTGCCGAGCGTCGTCAGATGCTCGAACAGATCGTTGCGCAAATCGTATTCGATATCGCGCCCAACGTTGAAGATGACGAAGCGCGAGAACCAGCGGACTGTGCCCAGCATCAGCGCGAAAACGATCATCAACTCCGCGTAATGCGCGACCAGGTCGGGCCGATGCTTGTCGGTCGCGTTAATCGCGTCGCGGATGAACAACGGAATGATCATCGCGAGCGTAGCGTTCGCGAACGTGCAAGCGATGCCGAATACGTAACGCAACCAGTAGCGTCGCGCGTAGGAAAACAGTCGTCTCATGGGCTGTCGGTTAAATTATCAGGTCTGTGGCGCGATAGAAGTGGCTGGACGCCGGCGGCTCACAGCTCGGTCCGCGATTTCAGCCGTCGCTCGTACAGCTTCGCGTATTTCAGAAATACGTAGAAGGCAGCCGTCATTGCGGCGTACAATCCACGCCCGCCGTCGCGAAACCCGCCGCGGATAATATAAAAGTTGAAAAACCGCCACGCCGGATTCGTGACCATCTTGAACGGCGTCAGCGCATTCGGCTCCTGTTCCATCGCCGCGCGCGAGCTGAACCTATTGATCGTCGCCACATGATCGGCGATATCGCGGTAGCTGAAATGCAAGATCTGACCGTCGAGCCGCTCGACCCGCCCATCGACGACGACCTTGTCATGCGGATCGCGCCCGCCGATGTGCCCGCGCTCGCGACGGAACAGTCTCACCGGCGTGTCGGGGTAAATCGCGTGTGAGTAGTAGTGCCCCAAGTGGTACAGGATGCGCCGAATCCGATAGCCGTCGGCGGCTGGCGATGACACGGCGCGAAGAATTTCCTCGCCCAGATCGTGCGTCGCCTGCTCGTCGGCGTCCATCAGCAGCACCCAGTCGCCCGTCGCGCGATCGAGCGCCATCTGCTTCTGTTTGACGTAGTTGGTGAACTCATGCTGCACGACGTCGGCGCCGAGGCTGCGCGCGATCTCAACGGTCTTGTCGGTCGAGAACGAATCGATGATGATTTTCTCGTCGCAGAACCACGCACTGTTGAGGCACTGGCCGATCAGCGCCTCTTCGTCGCGCGTAATCGTTATCAGCGAGATCTTTGGGCGCTCTGACATCCGTGAAAAACTAAGAGGCGTGTTGCGCTTCCGTTCGGTCGAGTCCTTCGATCACTTTCGACGCAATCGACTTGAATGCCGCGCTCACCGGATGCGCCGGGTTGGCCGCGACGATCGGGCTCGCATTGTCACCGCCCTCGCGCAGCTCGCGAACCAGCGGCAGCTCGCCCAGGAACGGCACGTTGAGAGATTCCGCCAGCCGCGCGCCGCCGCCATGCGCGAATATCTCGTGGCGATGGTTACACTTGCGGCAAAGGTAGTAGCTCATGTTCTCGACCACTCCGAGCACCGGGACGTGGACCTCCTCGAACATCGAGACGCCGCGCTTGACGTCGAGCAGCGCGATCTCCTGCGGTGTCGTCACGATCACGCCGCCATCGAGCGCCACGCGCTGCGTAATAGTTAGTTGCGCGTCTCCCGTGCCGGGCGGCAGGTCGAGCACCAGGCAATCGAGCTCGCCCCACTCGACGTTGAACAGAAATTCCGTCTCGAGCTTGGTGACCATCGGCCCGCGCCAGATGACCGCGGTCTCGTCGTTGATAAACAGGGCCATCGAGATGTAGCGGATTCCGTAGCGCTCCAGCGGAATGATTCGCCGCTCGGGCGTGAGGGTAACCGCTTTCTCGACGCCGACCATCATCGCGACACTTGGCCCGTACACGTCGGCATCCATCAGGCCGACGCGCCATCCCAGCGCATGCATCGCGAGCGCGAGATTCACCGCAACCGTCGATTTGCCGACTCCGCCCTTGCCGCTGGCAACCGCGACGATGTGCTTGACGCCCGCGATACTCCGCGGCTGTGCCATCGTGGTAGCCGCTCTCGGCGCGGTCCGCGCAGGCTGTTCTATTTGGACGTTGACGGCGGGCACACCCGGCATCGCAGCAACCGTCGCCTTCACATCGGCGACAATTTTCTCGACGACTTCGGGTTTGGCCGACGCCATCGTGAGCGAAACGGTCACGTCTGCGTATGCGACTTCGATATCCTTTATGATCCCGAACGACACGATGTCGCGGGTGAAGCCCGGGTATTTTACTTTCTTGAGTTCGGCGAGAATTTCATTTGGACTCGGCATTATGCGGGTCGGACCTGTCGGCGGGTTCGGTTAGGATATGGCAACGCTATAAAAGCGTGACGCCCATGTTATCATTCCGGAACCGCCGGAAAAACGGCGGCCGGTCGGATCGGGAGTTCAATCGAAAGTGAGTAAACAAGGCTCTGCCGCGCCCCGAGTCCGCTTCAGCGGCGCCAGTGGTGAGATCGCTGCGCGGGCAGCGCGCGATCTGTCGAGCGGACTTGCGGCGGTGCTCGGTGTCGAGGTCGAGCCTTCGCCTGACTCGTCGCTTTCGCCAACCGAAATCAGAATCGACCTCGGCGATTCCGCGACTCCCTCTGGTGCATCGCGAGACGCGTTCGAAGGCGACAGCTTCGACATCTCGCGCGTAGGCGGCGACCCTGGATCGATCGTGATTCGTGCCGGAACCGAGCGCGGTCTGATCCACGCTGAGTCGAGTCTCCTCGAAAAGCTCGGCGCGCAGTTCCCACCCGGAGTCGCTCCAAGGTATCCGCGAATCGAAAGTGGCCGCCTCGCCGCGCTCGAACCCTGGCACGTAACTCCCGCCTTCAAGCGCCGCGCATTCGTGTCGGATATCATGACCTGGGACTACAGCTTCCCCGACCGCCTCGATTTGCATCTGCGTCACGATCGCGAATTTATCCCATGGATGGCGCGCCGGGGAATCAACGCGTTTTCATACATCCGCCACGCGCACGACACGCGCCTCAAGATCGACGAGGTGGCACCGCTGCTGCGCGAACACGGAATAGGCGTCGAATACGGCGGCCACGTCCTGCAACTCCTGCTGCCGCGCGACAGCTTCGCTGAGCATCCGGATTATTTCCCGGCAGGCGATGACGGCGTTCGAATTGCGAGCGGCAACCTCTGCGTCTCGAATCCCGATGCGGTCACTCTCGTTCGCGCGGGCGCGCTCGCCTACATTCATGACCATCCCGAGAACGAGTTGCTCCACATCTGGGGCGCTGACGTAAGGCGTGGAGCGTGGTGCCGATGTAGTCAGTGCCGCGAACTGCCGCCGCAGATCCAGTACATGAACATCGTTAACGCGATCGCCCGCGAGCTGGCGTCCGACTCGAAGGCTCCGCCAATCGCCTACCTCGCGTATCACGACACGATCGATCCGAATTCCGGCTTGAAGCCGCTCGACAACGTGTGGTTCGAATGGGCGCCGCGCGAACGATGTTACAGTCACGCGATCGACGACCCGGCATGCGAGACCAACCCGCGCTACCTCGAGTCGCTCAAACGTTACATCGACATCTTCAAGGGCCGCGGTCACGTCTTCGAATATTATGCCGATGCGATCCTGTTCGGCGGCTTGGGCTTCGCAACCCCCGCTGTCGTCGCGCACGATCTCCGCGCCTATCAGCGACTGGGGATTAAGAGCATTTCGTGTCTGACTTTCGGCGCGTACAGCGTTATGGCTTATCCCGTAAATCTCGAGGCCTTCGTCCGCGGATCGCAGACTCCAAATTTCGATGCCGACGCAGCTTTGATCGAAACCGCGTCGGGTCGGCATCGGCGAAGCTCTCCGGAAATGACTACTGCCTACCGCGCTGTCGAGCGCGCATCGAAGCTATGCCTCGAGTATGCCGACGTGATGGTTCCGGTGATGCCGCCCGAACGGGCCGCACGCAAGCGTGAGGAGCTGCGAGAAGCCGCGTTGACGTTCAACGAGGCGATAGCAGCCGCCGACCAGATCGAGAGGAGTGTGGATACTCCCCTTGCGGATGCCGAGAAGGAGCTCTGGCGCTACAGCAGCGATGTGCTTGCGGGGCTGTCTGACTACCTCGGAGCGCTGGAACAGACTGGGGTTCATTGTCAGATATGGGGTGCATCTGCGATCACGAGAGTCACGGATGCTATCGATCACATCCGCAAGATCGATCCAGAGATCAAAGGCACCTGGGGCACATACGACCTCGAATGGATCCGCGAGATGTGGCTCCGAGCACTTCAGCGCAGAATCGATGGAGTCGAGAAACCGGCGGAGGAACTGTTCTGATGGACGCTGACAACGGATTCGTACTGTCGCCGGAACTGCGGGCGCTTCGCGACCAGGTGGGAAAAATAATCCGCGAAGAGATTATCCCAATTGAAGCGCGATGCGATCCCGACGCGGCCGAAATTCCCGAGGACGACTACTGGCGAATCGCGCGTAAGGCGCAGGCCGCCGGCATGTGGTGCATGGGTGCGCCGCGCGAGTACGGCGGCGGTGGGCTCGGCACTTTCGACATGTGCGTGCTCACCGAGGAAATGGCGCAGCATCGCATGGGACTCTATAACCCCGGATGCGGTGTCTTCGGGCGTACGCCGCCGCCGGTGATTTACGCGGGCACCGAGGAACAAAAGCGCACCTACGCCGGCGGCACGATCAAAAACGCGTGGCACACTTTCTTCGCCATCACGGAGCCGTCGGGCGGTTCTGATCCTGCCGGAGCGATCCAGTGCAAGGCTGTTCGCCAGGGCGATACCTACGTCCTCAACGGCACCAAGATTTTTATCTCGCACGCGCACGAGGCCGAATGGGGCGTTGTCTTCACCCGCACCGACGCCAAGGCCGGCCGCAAGGGAATTACCTGTTTCATAATCAAGAAGGGCACGCCGGGATTCACGCCGCGCCCGATTCGCACGCTGCGCACTTCGGCGCTACCCAACGAAGTTCAGTTCGAGGATTGCGTAGTGCCGATCGAGCAGCGGCTCGGGGCCGAGGGCGAGGGCTTGAATCTGTGCCTCGATCTCCTGACGCGGCAGCGCTTTCCGTACTCGGCGTGCAACGTCGGAGTGGGAGTGGCTGCGCTCAGGATGGCGATCGATCACGCCAAGCAACGCAGTACCTTCGGCGAACTGCTCTCGAAGCGGCAGGCGATACAGTGGATGCTCGCGGATTCGGAGGTCGAGCTGCGCGCGGCGCGATGGCTGACGTGGGAAGGCGCGTGGAAGGCTGATCGCGGCGAGGACTTCCGCACCGAGGCGTCGATCGCAAAGCTCTATTCGAGCGAAGTGCTCGGTCGCGTGATCGATCGCGCGGTGCAGATTCACGGCGGCTACGGCGTCAGCAAGGAATTTCCTATCGAGCGATGGTACCGCGAGGCGCGAATCCGCCGAATCGGCGAGGGCCCCAGCGAAGTGCATCGGATGGTGATAGCGCGCTCGCTTCTGCGATGACGAAAGGACAGGGAAAGTTGCGATGAGTCTACCGCTCGATGGAGTCCGCGTGATCGACCTGGGCCAGGTCTACGCGGCGCCGTATTGCACGCTGCAACTCGCCGCGATGGGCGCCGACATCATCAAGATCGAGCCTCCCGTCACCGGCGAAGTGCTGCGGCGGCCGGAACTTCCGCCCGGCGGCGCCGGTTACTCGTTCCTGATGCTCAACGCTAACAAGCGCTCCGTCACGATCAATCTGAAAGACCGGCGCGGGCAGGAGATCGTGCTCAAGCTGCTCGAGGACGCCGACGTGCTGGTCGAGAACTATCTTGACGGCGTGATGGAGTCGTTCGGGCTCGGATACGATCAGATCGCCGCGCGGTTTCCGCGGCTGATTTACGCGTCGGGCAAGGGCTACGGCTCTGACAGCCGGTACGCGAAGCTTGGCTCGATGGACAATACGATCCAGGCGTCGTCGGGCTTCATCAGTATCACCGGCTTCCCCGACCATCCCGTGAAAACCTCGGCTACGTTTATCGACATGGGAACCGGCAGCCATCTGGTGAGCGGAATCCTGGCCGCGCTGATACATCGCGGGAAAACGGGGCGCGGACAGCATGTCGAAGTCGCGATGCTCGACGTGGCGATTCCCGCTCTGACCAGTGCGGTTGCGCCCGCGCTGCAGGGAATGAAATTCAAGCGGTTGGGAAATCGTCATTGGGGCGCTTGTCCGACCAACGTATATCCTGCGCGTGATGGCGAGATCCTGATTTTCTGCCTCACGGAAGCGCATTGGCGGACGCTGGCGAAACTGATGGGACGCGAAGAGCTAATCGCAGATCAGCGATGCAGGAATCATGGGGCACGTCTCAAAATTGCGGACGAACTCGATGCGATCGTCTCAGGATGGACAAGCGCGCAGGCGCGCGACGCGATGGTCGAAGGTCTGATCGAGGCGGGAATCCCGTGCGCGCCAGTGCGCACCGTCGACGAAGTGATCGCCGATCCCGAAACCGTGCAGCGCAGAATGTTGATCGACAGCGAATACCCGACCCGCGGTCCAATCCGCGTCGCCGGCACGCCTATCAAAATGTCTGCCGCGCCCGAAGGTGGCCGGCCGATGAGAAGGCCGCCCGAACTCGGCGAGCACAACGCCGAAGTGCTCGGCTCGATCGGAATCGGCGCGGACGAACTCGAGCGCCTAAAGCGCGATGGAGTTGTCTGAGCGGATGCGGGTTGTGCGATTGGAGGCGGAGGGGGGTGGTATCTCTGGCGGGGGCTTTCGTTCGCGGCGGGTATCGATAGCCTTACTCGTGCTTGCGATGTCGAGTGCGCTAGCTGCGTGCCCGATGCAATCGACTTACTATCCGCTTAACCAAGAAGGTACGCCGGCTGAAGTTGGGAAACGGCCGCTCGAGCTTTCGCCGGCGGAGTTCTCGGCTGACCTCGTCACGCCCAGCGGTATTCGCGTCAAGACCAACGGCCAGTACAAGACCGAAGCGTCGAGGCAGGCGGCTGCGCTCGCGATCGATCGCTACTGGAACGAAGTCCGCTCTTGCGCGGTCAGCGCGCTGTCGTCCAGCGATACCGATGTCCGCGACCTGATCGACGAATTCCCGCGTCAGCTGGCGGTCGAGATTTCGAATAGCTGGAAGATGGTCGAAGGTCCGACTTCGCATCGCAGGATGCAGGCGTTTCCGTCGATCGCGCATCCGGGAACATGGTCAACCGCGCGCCGCCAGGAAGATGCGCTCTACATCGTAGTAGTTCCGGAGCTGAACGGGCTCGGTCCGCAGATGGTCAACGAACTGAATCTGTGGCTCAACAAGAACGCGAACGTGCCGCCGTCGGGGGATTTGGTGGGTGCCTGCGCGTCGGTGCCATGCGTGAGATTCAACTACAACAACGCGCCGTCGCAGGCATGGAACGAGTGTAAGGAGTAGGCAGCGGGGCCGCCCGCTGCCTGCCACTACCGTGGAACGCGCGTTTAGAAATAGGGTGGCCAGTTTTGTGACGACGACCCCGGCAAGACTTCTTGCCGGGCGCAGTTGAAGGTTAGATCCACACCCGGGTCATTGAAGGTGGTCATCGTGAAATGAGTACCCACGAAATGATCCGGCCCGGCGTCATTGCTGAAATGAGTGAGCGCCAGGGAAAGTGGATTGGCGGCAAGCGGATCCGGGCAGTCTGCTCCCGAGTCAGTCACATCCAGAGCGAGCGGCGCAGTGAGCGTCCAAAAACGGAAAATAGCCACCGGAGGGCCAGCGAAAGTAATCGGAGTACTCACCGTGTAGAAGCAAGTTTCGACCGTCGGAACGCCCGCCGTGGGCGCCGTGGGACGGGAATCCGTGACTGACAGCAGCAAGTACCCGGCGTTCAGAGTCCCCAAGTTTGTTCCGGTCAGCAGAGCGGTTCCGCGCGCCGGCGCCACCACGGCGGATGCGGCTTTACTCTGCGTAGCGGCAATCGGAATGACGAGGTTGCCTTCCGCCTGGCATACGTAAGTCTTGACGGCAGCCGTAGTAGGTTTGGCCGCCGGAGCGGTCGCGGCCGCCGCCATCACCGCGGACGGTGCATGAAGCAATGCTCCCGCGGCGATAACCATCGCGAAAGAGGCGAATTTTCCGTAGTGCATGTAATCTCTCCTGCCCGACGCTGGCATGCCTGGACGCGTTGGAAGCCCGTTTTCAGAAATTCAAATGGACCTACGTGCAGTGTTATCTGAGCGCGCATGCGCGATGGCGCGAGAAGATGGAGCGGCTCGAGTTGTTGGCGGTAGACGCTCGGCGATATGCAGACGCGCTCATCCGGCTCAACGCGATCAGCGCGCTGGGACCTCCCGAGGGCGCGCATCTTGGAGCGCAGGTGGCGGAGTTGAGCGCTCGCGTCGTGCGATGCGAGCTTGGCGACGCGATTGCACCCGAGACGACGCCGCGATGTTCGAGTTGCGGATTTCTGCTGGGCGCTTCATCGCCTCAGGCGGAACTCGACGATGCGATGGAAGCGATTCGGCGGGCGCTCGAGATCAAACTGGCGGCGCTGTCGCAGAGCATGATCGCGCGGCTGATTAGCAATCACGACAAGGAGAATCGCCTCGAAGGATTTCTGAAGATCACGCAGGCGGCTCAGACCGACGCGCTGGTAAGGGTGCTGGACGAGAAGCTCGCGCGTTACCTGGCGCAGGTGCTGGAAGAGGCGGGAACTTAAACAGGGCGAAAGAGTGGTCGGCGGATGCGGCGCACGGCGTCGTAGAGCAGAAGAAGTCCGCGCGAGAGCGGTTCGCTGGATACCGATCTAATGATCGCGCCCTGCACCCATAGCACTGAGCCGAAATTTCGAGACCGATTGGAAAATTCGTCGAAGAGGTCTCGACCCTTCAGCACGGGCGCCAGTTCGATCCCGTCACGGTGGGCTTGGTCGATGGCGTGGTACACACGTCCGTAGGTTATTGCTTCCTCGGGTGTGGGAAAGTGCGAGAAGAGATCGAAAGCCTGACGGCCTCGCTCTCGCAAAAAATCTCTCAGCGTGTCGAGCGGCAAGTCGCCGGCCCTGAGTGCCGAGACCAGGGTTTCGACGAACGCCATTACCCCCTTCTGTTGGATCTCCGATCGCCTCAGGTCGGCGCCGGTGATCCGATCCGGCGCCAGGACAGGAACGGCCCTGCCACTGTCTTCGATCTCAAAGCGCCGTACAAATGCGTGGTCCGCGATTGCCAACTCTTCGACCAGCGAAGGATTTGGTGTCCGGCGATTGTAGCAAAGCAACGTGCCGACTCCGACCGGACGTTCGAGCGGGGCAAAGTAGAAGCCCAATAGCGGCAACTGCCTGCTGCAATTCGAATCCTCTTTAAGAACCCGGGTCAGACAGACCTGAAGGCGACCGTACCATCCCAGATCGACGATCGCCGACCGGGTTTGGTCCGCAAATCCCTCTTGCTTGAGGTACGTCAAAAGGGCCGCGCGTCTTTTTTCAGCTGCCGTCAGAAGCGAATTCGCAAAGTTGCGGTCAGCAAACAGTTGTCCAAGATGGACCCGTTCTTCGACCCCGATCGGTTGATCCCAATTCTTTGCGGTAAAGCCGAGCCGCTCCAACTCCGCTGCATTTTCTTCTGGCACAAGCTCGACCCGCTCGAGAATTGTCCGCAAGGATTTTCCCTGGGTGTCGCCGGCGAGCCACGTCAACGCATCGTCATCGATCTCGACCAGCGACGGCAGCCGCAGAGATTGCCGCGAGACGTACAAATAGCGGCAGTCGATCGCAAATCCGGCCCACCGGCGTAAACACTCGGCGATCTTCAATGTGACTTGTCCGTCGCGAGCGAGAAAGTACAAACGCTCGATTCCCTGCCGCCGCGCTTCGAGCAGGATCCAGAGCACAAAGCCGCATAACATGGGTCCTGCGACATCGGTCGCCACTGCATGCATCGTCTGCTCGTGCGGATCGTGAAATTGGCGGGACAGACGCGCGCTCCGCGCCGCTTCCGAAACCGCCTGAAGCGTCACTCTCGCGGTGGTATCTCGGCGATACAGCTTTTCGTATCGGTTGGCCGGTTCGCGTTGCCGCGTGACTGCTTGAGGGGTGCCGTTTTGACGGAAAATGACCAAGCCCCTACCTATAGTGAACACCCGCCTGGTCGACAATGATCAATTCAGGTAGTCCGATTGCGATCGAATTATCGTAACGGGAACTACCCGTGGTTCATTCTTACGTGGGCAGGGTTAATCCTGCCGCTCCATGAGCAATAGGAAACTCCATGAGCAATAGGAAAGATGAGGGCTCCGCCGAGTGGATCGGGCAGAGAGAGGACGGCTATTGCGCAGTCGCTAGCGGGCTGGGGTGCGTTTGCGCGGCTGCCCGGGAGGAAACGCACTGGCGCGCTTATGGCGAGGGCGGACGTTGAGACGATCGAGTAGTCGGAAGTAGGAATCCCGGACGATTTCGAGACCCCATAGCAGCGTCAGGCCCGCCGTGCGGCCGATTCCGCCGATGATCTCCTTGGCGAGATCGAGACCTCGCAGGGGCTGGATTTGAATCTCGACGCGCGCTTTTTCTTCGCCGGGTTCCATTACCGTTCAGAGTAAATTGCCGGGCGCCCGCATGCAACCACACATGCGAGCGCCCGCCGAACTTATCGACGCGTCGAGCGTATCGACTACGGTGAAGACGACGCGGCGGGGGCGGGGGCAGGCGCCGCTGCGCCGCTCTCACCACCAGACGAGCCTAAGACGGTTATTTTCACGTCGTCGAACTGGGCCTGCGAATCGTCGCGCGCCCAGAGTCCGATTTTGCCTTTGGCGATTTTGTTGTCGTCGTAGTCAAAAATCATTTTGTCGTCGTCGTAACAACTGAAGTGTCCACCGGTGGCGGTTACCTTGAGCCGGTACCATTGATCCTTGTCCGTAGGCACCACGCTCTGCTTTAGGCCCACGAGCTGTCCGTTGGTCATGCGCGATAGCGCGAAGTAGTCGCTGGGGCATCCGGCGGAAAGCAGGTAGAAATTTTTGTCGTCGACGTAGCGGAAGATGAGACCGCCTGAGCAATCGAAACGTCCGCCAGCGGACTTGAACTGAGCTTCCAGAGTAAAGTCGGCATACTCAGTCGGATCGGTCTCAATGGCAATTGGGTAATACTCGAGCGCACTTGTCAGCGACTTCAGCAGACGTCCGGCCGGCAAGCCGAATGTATTAGGCTTGCTGGGCGCGCTCGGATCCGGAATCACCTGCCAATCTCCTTCGAGCGCCTTCCATCCCGCGGGCACCGAGCCCGCTTTGTCGCTGTCGAAATTCCAAACTTGAGCTTGCGGAGTCGGTGTCGCGGTCGGCGTCAGGGTGGCGGTGGGTTCCAAGGCGGCCTTTTTCTTTTTTGGCTTTGAATAGGCAGCGGGGCTGATGACGAGCACTGTCACTACCAGGCCCGCTGCGACGACTGCGGCGCTTCGCAGCCAAGAATTTCCCGTCTTCATCTATCCTCTCTGTGCCCGATGAGCTTGGGCGCCTTGATCTCTAATGTAGTGGAGCGACCAGCGAATCGGCGCGAGTTTCGCCAATGAATGCCATCGCTGTCAAGCTTTTTTTCAATGAACGCGCACGATGTCCGACTACATGAATGTGACAAGAATTCGGCGAGCATGCTGGTTCACTTGCATTCGATCGACGGTTCCAACTCCGAGCGTGGCTTGAAGTGAATAGTCAGACCAGTACTAGTTTCGCTTTAGTTTCGCTACTGACTATTTGAGTTAATAGTCACTTTGTCGCATCGCAGGACGCACGAATTGCTTGACTGGAGTGGGATAGAGTGGGATGTTGTGGGGCATTGGGGAGGGATTCCGGTGTTTAGTGGTCGGTTTGACCATTCGATCGATGAAAAAGGGAGGGTGAGTATCCCTGCCCGATTTCGCGAAGTTCTGCAGCGCGAAAATCACGATCGTCTTTATATCACCAACTTCCCGCACGAAGGAGAGCGCTGCCTTGCGCTGTATCCGCCAAGTCAGTGGGACGCGCTCAATGCGAAGCTGCAGGCCAAGCCTCGATTCGATCCACAGGTGCAAGTGTTCGAAACACTAGTCATCGGCGGCGCGCATGAGGTGCCGGTCGACAAGCAGGGACGGATTCTGATTCCGACAAATCTGCGCGAATACGCGAAGCTAGATCGCGAGGTGACGTTTTCGGCGCGGCAGGATCATTTTCAACTTTGGGACAGGAAGATCCTCGCGAAGGTTTTGAAGGCCACCGAGGAGAAGATACTGGATCCGGAATTCTTTGCGAAACTGGGTTTGTGACGAGTGATGAATCTGGCGGTGATACACGAAGACGACGCGGCGGACCGGAGGCATGTGCCGGTGATGGTGGAGGAGGTGTGCGGGCTGCTGTCCGCACACGGTCCGCTCGCGTTCGTCGACGTGACAGTAGGCATGGGAGGGCATGCGGAGGCGATGCTGCGCGCGACCAAGGCGCGGATGCTCGGGCTGGATCGCGACGGTGCGGCGCTTGAGGCAGCGCGCGAGCGGCTGGCCGAGTTCGGCGATCGCGTCGTGCTGGAGCGCGCGGACTTCGGCGAAGTCGCGGCGCTCATGAGGCAGCATCATTTTGACGGCGCGGATGCGATGCTCGCCGACCTCGGCATGAGCAGCTACGCGCTCGACGATCCGAATCGCGGGTTTTCATTTCGGCTCGATGGTCCCCTGGATATGAGGATGGACGACCGGCAGACGATCCGCGCGCGGGACATCGTCAATGAAGAGAGCGCGGAGGAACTCGCGCGCATCATCTATACCTACGGCGAGGAGCGCGGGTCGCGGCGGATAGCGAGGATGATCGTCGAGGCACGCCGGCGAAGTCCGATCGAGACGACCGGCGAACTGCGCGCGATCGTCGAGAGGGCTCTGGGAGCACATCGGAGAAGCGGGACGCATCCGGCGACTCGCACGTTCCAGGCGCTTCGAATCGCAGTGAACCGCGAGATGGAGAGTCTTGCGGCTCTCCTGCGCGACGGTCCCGCGATGCTCAATCCGGGCGGCAGGATGCTTGTCATCGCGTATCACTCGCTCGAAGACCGTCCGGTCAAGGAGCGTTTTCGGGAATTGGTGCGCGCAGGCGGCTATACGGCAGTTGCGCGCAAAGTGATCAAGCCGTCGTCGTCTGAAACATCGCGCAATCCACGGGCGCGTAGCGCACGGATCCGATGCATCGAGCGGAGCGCACTATGAGCACGCGGGTGAAACCGACGAGACGGCCGTCAAGAGCGGTGCCGGCGGTGCTGGGCGCGCTAATCGCGATCGTGGGATTTACGACGCTGATGATACGGCTCGAAGTGACGCGAGAAGGTTACAGCCTTTCGAAGTTGCACGACGACATTGCGAAGCTGCAGAACGAAAATCGCGAGCTGCGCCTCACTGCTGCACAGCTCAGCTCGCATGAGAGGCTGCGCGCGCTCGCGCCTCAGTATCATCTGTCGCAGCCGGGGCGAGGGCAGGTGGTGATGCTCCCATGAATACATCGTACAAGCAGCGACGCGCTCGAATCGGAGCACTGACGCTGGTGTTGGCGGGGTTGTTCGGGTTCGCGGTCATCCGGCTGGTGGTGTTGGTGGCGTTTTATGGGCCGCGACTGAACTCGCTCGCCCGTCACGAACATACCGGAGAAACCGAACTCGCAGCGGTGCGCGGGCCGATCGTCGATCGCAACGGCGAGCCGCTTGCGCTGTCGGCCGAGACGCGCTCGGTCTACGCGCGACCAAAGAAAGTGCTCGAGTCGAGCACGCCCACAGAGCGGACCAAGCTCGCGGCAATCCTGATGATGCTGCCGATATCGCTCGAAACGAAACTGAACAAGGACGCGCCGTTCGTGTGGCTCGAGCGTCGTATTTCGCCGGACAAGGCGCAGGCGGTGGAAGCGCTCGGGATCGACGGGATCGGCACGATTAGCGAATACAAACGGTTTTACCCGGAGAGCAACCTGGCCGCGTCGGTGGTGGGGTTGGCGGGGATGGACGGCCAGGGGCTCTCCGGGTTGGAGTTGCAATACGACAAGATTGCGCGCGGCGAAGCGGTCGAGTTGAGCTTCGATCACGACGCGCAAGGGCATCCGATTTTCGATAGCCCGATGGCTCTGAAAGCGCCTGAGCCGGGCGCGCAGCTCGAGCTGACGATCGATTCGTCGATCCAGTCGCTGGCCGAGACCGAGTTGGCGGCAGAAGTGATTCAGAGCGGTGCGAAGCGCGGCAGTGCAATCGTGCTCGATCCATTTACCGGCGAAGTGATGGCGATGGCGAATGTTAGCGCCAGCGGCGCAGATGTTCACGATCGGCTGCACAACCCGGCGGTCGAGGACGCATTCGAGCCGGGCTCTACGATGAAGGGAATCCTCGGCTCGATCGCATTGGCCGATCACGCGATCACGACCGATAAACAATTTTATTGCGAAGATGGGCATTTCACGATCGATCGTCACACGATCCACGATCACAGCCGTCACGGATGGCTGAATCTCGGCGGGATAATCGAAGTGTCGTCGAATATCGGCGCGGCGAAGATCGCATTGACGCTCGGCTCGGACCGCTACTACGAAGGACTGCGCGCGTTCGGAATCGGGTCACGCACGGGAATCGATCTGCCGGGCGAGGCGTCGGGGCTGCTGAGCAAACCGGCGGGATGGAAGGAAATCGATCTCGCCAATCACGGTTTTGGACAAGGTGTGGCAGTCACGCCGATCCAGCTCGCGCTGGCATACGCGGCGATCGCGAACGGCGGGAATATCGTGCGGCCGTACGTGGTGCGCGCTGCTTACGACGCGGAGGGGCAGGCGATTCTCACGCATACGCCGCAGGTGATGCATCGCGCGATCGCGCCCGATATTGCGCATCAGATGAACACTCTGCTGCGCAACGTCGTCATGTCTGATGGTGGAACTGCGGCGAAGGCGCGCGTTGACGGTTTTATAGTGGCGGGCAAGACTGGCACGGCGCAGATGGTGAATCCAGAAAACGGCACCTACTATCAGAATCGGCACGTTTCGTCGTTCGTGGGATTTTTGCCGGCGGACGATCCGCGGTTGCTGATCCTGGTAGCGCTGTACGATGTTGGCCACGATCATTTCGGTGGATTGATTGCGGCGCCGGTGTTCAGCGAAATCGCACAGGGTGCGGTTCGTGATTTGAATATCAGCGCGCCGAAACAGCCCTACGACACTGCCAGCATGATTCCAATGCCGGATTTCGGAAAAGACTCGACCGGACATTCTGACGGTAAGAGCGCCAATCCGACCGGCGCCGAGGTGGACGACTATTTACCGGTGCTGACCGGCGCGAAACTGATGCGGGCGACGCCGAACTTTGCGGGATTGAGTCTCAGGCGCGCGATGGAACTGGCGCGCATCTCGCGCGTGAACGTCGAGGTTCAGGGCGGCGGCTATGTGATCGCGCAGGAGCCGAAGGCGGGCGTTCCGCTCAATCATGCGACGGTGAAACTGACGTTCGCGCCGATTGTCGCGGACAGCGGAGCTGACACAGCAACAGAATCGGGCATCGTCCCCGCGTCGTATTTCAGCGGGAAAGGCGCACCAGTCAGGCGAAAGTGAAACTTGGTGAATTACTCGAAGGACTCGACGTCCGTCGAATCGACGGCGACCTGAACGTGGAAATCACGGGCCTCAGCTACGACTCGCGTCAGACGAGGCCCGGTCATCTGTACTTCTCGACCGCCCGCGACGCGACGCGAAACCGGGCGAACATTGACGACGCATTAAACCATGGGGCGCGCGCTGTGGTGGTCGGTGGATGGGATGGGGGAACAGCGCGCCCCGCGGCGACCCTGTTGGAGAGCGAGCGGCCGCGCCGGTTGATGGGCGCGGTCGCCTCGCGTTTTTTCGGAGCGCCGAGCAAGCGTGTCGATTTGATCGGCATCACCGGGACCAGCGGCAAGACCACGACCAGCTATATCCTGGCGTCGATTTTCGAAGCAGCCGGCATGCCAGCGGGAATCATCGGTACGATTGGAATTTTCGTCAGGGGCAAGAAAATCTACAGCGGATTAACTACACCCGAGTCGATCGATTTCGAATCCGCGCTGGCGCAGATGGACCGTGAGGGCGTCCGTCATGTGACGGCCGAAATCTCGTCGCAGGGACTCGCGGAAGGTCGGGTCGATTCGCTGAACTTCAGAGCATGCATGTTCACCAATCTGGGCCGCGACCATCTCGACTACCACGCGACGATGGAAGACTACTTCGCGGCGAAGCTGAGATTGTTCAGCGAGATACTACCGCGCAGCCGGCGTACAGAGACGGTTGCTATAGTGCGTGGAGACGATCCGTTCGGGCGGCGCGTGCTCGAATCGGTTCAAGGATCGAAAATAACGTTCGGACTGGATCGTTCGCTCGACGCGCATCCGGAGAAATTCGAGGCGGACCTCAGCGGACTGCGCGCGACGCTGTCGGTGCTCGGCAAAAAGATCGAGATCGAATCGCCGCTGATCGGCGAAATCAACTTGCTCAATATCCTGGGCGCGTCGGCTCTGTCGGCGGCCCTGGGTGTCGATATGGATGCGGTGGCGGATGGGGTGCGGCGATGCCCAGGGGCCCCCGGCAGGCTCGAAGCGATTGCGGCGAAACCGGGGGTCACAGTATTGGTCGACTACGCGCACAAGCCCGATGCGCTGGAAGCGGTGCTGACGGCGCTTCGTCGATTGCGCGCCGGCAGAGTCATATGCGTATTTGGATGCGGCGGAGATCGCGACCGCGGCAAGCGTCCGATCATGGGTGAAATTACGGGCCGACTCGCCGATATACCGGTGCTGACCTCCGACAACCCTCGCAGCGAAGATCCGTTGTCGATAATCGCCGAGGTCGAAAAGGGTTTGATGACGACGGGACGTGAACGAATTCGCGACGAGAAAGAGTTTGGCGACGCTTCCATCAGTGGCGGCTATATCGTGGAGCCGGATCGTCGCACGGCGATCGGCATTGCGCTTAGAATCGCGACGGCCGGCGATGCGGTGTTGATCGCGGGCAAGGGTCACGAGGATTATCAGCTGGTTGCCGGGCGCGTTCTTTCGTTCGACGATCGAGTCGTGGTCCGCGAGCTTGCGGCGGAACTGGGCCGCGGCCAGAGTTAGCGGTAGGCGAGCCTCGCGATGCTCTACCTGCTGCTCTACCCACTGCACAAATATTATTCCGGCTTCAATGCGCTGAGGTACGAGACGCTGCGTTCGGTGCTGGCCGGGCTGGCGGCGCTGGCGCTGTCGTTGGCTCTGGGACCGATTCTGATCGAACGATTCCGCGCACTGCATATCGGCCAGACGATACGCGAAGTCGTTCCGCAGGCTCATCAGAAGAAAGCCGGAACGCCGACGATGGGCGGTCTGCTGATCGTCGCGTCGATGCTCGCGGCGACGCTGCTGCTCGCCAACATCCTGAATCCGTACGTCTGGATTGCGATCTTCGTGACCTTGACCTTCGGCGCGATCGGTTTCAGCGACGACTACTTCAAACTCACGCGCGGAAAAGGGCTTGGGCTGAGCGGGCCGGCGAAGCTGGTCTGGTCATTTTCGTGCGCGTTCATCGCGGCCGCGTGGCTGTTTTTGTACCTCGGCTTCGACACGCACCTTACAGTGCCGTTTCTGAAAAACGTGCATCCCGATTTGCACTGGTGGCTGTATATCCCGTTCGCGATGCTCGTGATCGTGGGATGCTCGCATGCGGTGAACCTGACGGACGGGCTCGACGGCCTCGCGATTGGACCCGTGATGACCGTCGCACTGACGTACTGGACGTTCACCTATGTCGCCGGCAACATCAAGTTCGCGAGCTACCTTCAGATACCGTACATCGCGAACGTCGGCGAAGTTGCGATTTTCTGCGCGTCGATCATCGCCGCGTCGCTTGGCTTCCTGTGGTTCAACGCATACCCGGCTTCGATGATGATGGGCGATGTGGGCGCGCTGGCTCTCGGCGGGGCGATTGGCACGGTCGCGGTGCTGTGCAAGCAGGAACTCGCGCTGGTGATTGCAGGCGGGGTGTTTGTCGCGGAGGCGGCGTCGACAATCATTCAGCGCTACTATTTCAAGGCGACGCACAAGCGGTTTTTCCTGATGGCGCCGTTGCACCATCATTTTGAACTCGCGGGAATTCCCGAAACCGTAGTCGTAATCAGGTTCTGGATCGTGTCGATCGTGTGCGCACTCGTCGCGCTGAGCACCCTGAAGCTGCGTTGATGGAACTGAAAGACAAGCGCGTGATGGTAGTTGGACTGGGCGTCAGCGGCGTTGCCGCGGCGCGGTTTCTCGCGTCACGCGGCGCGCACCTGGTGATGACAGACCAACGCGTCGAGGTGGATCGCGGCAAGCTTCCAGCGGGTGCGGTGAAGCTGGGCGCCGAAGATCCGACCTGGGTGGCCGACGTCGACCTGGTCGTCACGAGTCCCGGTGTGCCACGCGATTCGATTCTGCTGAAGGCGGCGACCAAGCGGCGAATCCCGGTGATCGGAGAAATCGAACTCGCCAGCCGTTTCCTCGATGCGCCAATCGCGGCGGTGACAGGCACTAACGGCAAGAGCACGGTGGTGGTGATGCTCGGCCAGATCTTGAAAGCGGCGGGTCGGCGCACGTTCGTCGGCGGCAACCTTGGAACGCCGCTGGTCGATGCGGTCGATGGCAAGTGGGACGTCGCGGTCGTCGAGGTGTCGAGTTTCCAGCTCGAGTGGATCGATAAATTCCGGCCGCACGCCGGCGTGCATCTGAACCTGAGCGACGACCACTTCGATCGCTATCGCGACCTCGAGGATTATGGGCGTGCGAAAGCGCGACTGTTCGAAAACCAGAAGCGTGCGGACTACGCAATTCTGAATCGCAACGATCCCAACGTTTGGAAATTGGCGAAGAAAGTGCGCTCGCACGTGATCGGCTTTGGGCATGCGCGCGGCGACAAGGGTGCCTTGATTTGGTTCGACGACTCGTCCAACGCGATCGTTTTCGGCTTTGACGCTTCGCACAATGGCCGAATCAGCCTTGAAGGATTTCGTCTAAAGGGGCTGCACAACATCTCCAATGCGATGGCGGCCTCTGCGGCAGCGCTCGCGCTCGGCGTCGAAGCCGGAGAAATCGAGCGTGCGCTCGCGTCATTTCGCGGACTACCGCATCGGATTGAAGTCGTGCACGAACACGGCGGCGTGACTTACATCGACGATTCGAAGGGAACCAATGTCGGCGCGGTGGTCGAGGCGATCGACGCTATTCCGGCACCGATAATTCTGATCGCAGGCGGTCTCGACAAGGGCGGCGACTACGCGCCGCTCAGACGCCCGCTCGGCGAGAAGGTCAAACTCGCGATCTTTAACGGAGCGGCGCGCGACAAGATGGCGGCGGCGCTCGAGGGTGCGACGAAGATCGAACTGGTGGCGACTCTAAGCGAGGCGGTCGAACATGCGGCGCGCGCGGCGCAGTCGGGAGATACTGTGCTGCTATCGCCGGCGTGCTCGAGCTTCGATCAATTCAAGGACTATGCGGAACGTGGGAACGTATATAAAGAGCTGGTTCGGACGCTTTGACGCAGTAAGCTACCGGCGCCCCGACCCGTGGCTGTGGCTGCCGGCGGCGGTGTTGCTATTGCTCGGGCTGCTGATGGTGCTGAACACGACGTACTTTCTCGGGATCGAGAAAAAGGGCGACGCGTTCCATTTTTTCAAGCTTCACCTGGCGCACATCGTTGTCGGTTTTGTCTTCCTGATGATTCTCTCGCAATTCTCGCTCGCGGGATTGCGCCGAATCGTAATGCCGCTGTTCATCGGCTCGGTCGTGATGCTCGCGCTTCTCTACGTCCCGGGTCTCGGGCTGATGAAGGGGGGAGCGCGGCGATGGCTCAGGCTTGGGCCGGTGATCGCGGAACCGTCGGAGCTGGTGAAATTCGCGTTAGTGTTTTTCCTCGCGGAGTTCCTCAGCAAGCGGCAGGAGCGGATTCGCGAGTTCAAGCACGGGCCGCTCGCGGTATTCCTGATCGTCGGACCGATCACGCTGTTGATACTGAAGCAGCCGGACTTCGGCAGTACTGTCATGATCGCACTGATCCTGTTCGCGATGCTGTGGGCAGCCGGCGCGCGCTGGCAGCATCTTGCAGCCGCTGGCGGAGGGGCGCTCGGCCTGTTGGCGTTCCAGGCGGTGGCGAAATCGTACCGGATGAAGCGGCTGACGACGTTCCTCGATCCATGGTCGGTCGCGCGCGGCGCCGGGTTCCAGCTGGTGCAATCGTTCATCGCGCTTGGTGAAGGCGGCAAGTGGGGCGTGGGCCTGGGTGCCGGACGGCAGAAGATGTTCTATCTGCCGGAGGCGCATACGGATTTCGTTTTCGCGGTGGTCGGCGAGGAGTTCGGGCTGATCGGCGCGGCAGTCGTGATCGCGCTGTTCCTTGTGATCCTGTTTCGAGGGATGCGAATCGCGCACGACGAGCCTGATCCGTTCGCGAGCCTGCTCGCCGTCGGACTGACCGCGCTGCTCTCGATTCAAGCGTTGATCAACATGTCGGTGGTGATCGGGCTGATCCCGACGAAGGGGTTGCCGCTGCCGTTCCTGAGTTACGGCGGCACTTCGATCATCATCGCGATGGCGGCGTTGGGGGCGCTACTCGCGCTCGGGCGCCGGCCGGCGGTGCGATGAAGGTGATAATTGCAGGCGGAGGCACAGGCGGGCATCTTTTTCCGGCGGTCGCGCTGGGCGAGGAAATGATTCGCGAGCGTCCAGGTATCGAAATGCTGTTCGTCGGCACGAACGCGGGACTCGAGGCCAAGTGGCTGCCGAAGAGCGGATACAAGTACGAGCTATTCGAGATGCATGGGATTCGCGGCCACAACGCGCTCGAACGAGTGCGCGCGTCAGCGGAATTCGTACGCGCGATCGGACTTGCGCTGGCGCTAGTCAGGCGGTTTCGTCCGAGCATCGTAGTCAGCGCGGGCGGATACGCGTCGGCCTCGATGGGAGCCGCCGCGATACTGACTCGGACGCCGCTGGTGTTGATGGAACAGAACACGCGTCCGGGTCTCGTGAACCGAACGTTGTCGAGATTCGCGAAGAAGATCTGCGTCGGCTTCACTGACAGCGCGCCTTATTTCAGTTCCTCTAAAGTTGTAGTGACCGGAAACCCGACTCGCTTTCGATACCAGCCTGACCGATCGCCTCGCGAGGGGCAATTACAAATCCTTGTTTTAGGCGGTTCCTCAGGAGCTCATCGGCTGAATATTGGAGTCGTAGGGGCTTTGAAAATCTACGGAAAAAGTGTTATAAATTTGAACGTAGTGCACCAGACCGGGGAGGCGGATGAGGAGTTGGTGAGGAGTGCATACCGCGAGATTGGTTTCGCGGCAGAGGTGGTGCCGTTTATCGACGACGTCGCCACGGCGCTGCATCGAGCCGATCTGGTAATCGCGCGCTCTGGTGCGATGACGGTCACCGATATTGCTCTTGGCGCGCGTGCGGCCATTTTCGTGCCGTATCCCTTCCACAAAGATATGCAGCAAGTGCACAACGCGCGCGTGATCGAAAAGCGCGGCGGAGCAATAATAGTCCGCGACGACGAGCAGCTTTCGGCCAACCTCGCGCGCGAACTCGAAACGTTGACGCGCAATCCGGCGCGGCTGGATGAGATGGGAGTGCGGGCGCATCGGGAGGCGCATCCGGACGCCGCGCGGCGCATCGCGCAAATTTGTTTTGAAGTTGCGGAGAAAGCGGTAGCGTGACTGAACTGCACGCAAATGGTCTTTTGACGCGTCAGCGCCGGCTCCACTTCATCGGAATCGGCGGCGCGGGTATGAGCGGAATCGCGGAGCTGTGCCTGAAGCTCGGGATGCGCGTCAGCGGATGCGACCTGAAACCTTCGGCGGCGGTCACGCGGCTGGCGTCTCTCGGCGCGGAAATCAGCCAGGGGCATCATCCGGCGCATCTGAAGGACGAGACTGGCATCGACGCCGTGGTGATCTCGTCGGCGATCAAATTTTCGAATCCCGAAGTCGCGCGAGCTCGTGAGATGAAAATCCCGGTGATCGCGCGTGCCGAGATGCTCGGCGAATTGCTGCGGATGGCGAAGCTCGGCGTCGCAGTCGCGGGGACTCACGGCAAGACGACTACGACCGGTCTGATCGCGCTGATCATGGAAGAGGCGAACCTGGACCCAACCGTCGCGATCGGGGGAAATATTCGCAACACAGGCACCAACGTTCGGCTGGGTCATGGAGAGTTCATGGTGGCCGAAGCCGACGAGAGCGACGCGTCGTTCCTGCTGCTGCTGCCGACGATCGCGGTGGTGACGAATATCGATCCGGAGCATCTCGATCATTACGGCACGATGGATCGAGTGCGGCAGGCGTTTGCGGATTTCATCAATCGCGTGCCGTTTTACGGCGTTGCCGTGGTGGGAATCGATAATGTGAACGTGCGCGGGCTGGTGGCGTCGATTCGCAAGCCGATGGTGACGTATGGCGTCGCGCAGGATGCAGATCTGCGCGCCGAGAAAATCGTGATCGACGGTCTTTCGACTCGCTTCGAGGTGATCCGCAAGGGTGAGCATCTTGGGCGAGTGACGATCCCGACGCCGGGCGTTCATGTTGCGATGAACTCGCTGGCGGCGATCGCCGTCGCGATGGAAATTGGAATCAGTTTCGAGCGCGCGGCGGTCGCGCTGGCAAAGTTCGGCGGAATCAGCCGGCGCTTCGAGATCAAAGGCGAAGCTGCTGGACGAATTGTGCTCGACGACTATGCGCATCACCCGGCAGAAGTGCGCGCGACGCTGGCCGCCGTGCGGGCATCGTTCAAGCGCCGCGTGGTAGCGGTCTTTCAGCCGCACCGGTACACACGGCTGCGCGATTTGTTCGACGATTTTTTGTCCGCGTTCGACGATGCCGACGTGCTCTACCTGTTCGAGGTCTATCCGGCTGGTGAGGAGCCGATTGCAGATGTTTCCGCGCGGCGGCTGTACGAGGCCTTGCGCGCGCGAGGTCATCTCGAGGTGCATTACCTTGGCGCCGAGGAAGATCCGGCTGCGCGCATCGCGGCGGGCTCGCGCTCGGGCGACGTGATTGCGACTCTCGGCGCGGGCGATATCTACAAGATGGGTGGCGAAGTACTCAACGCGCTCAGCGCCGAGGTTAAGATTCATGAAGGCGCTTGAGAGCGAGCTGCGCGCAAGATTCGGCGAGCGAATACGTTCGTCGATGCCGCTGGCGGAGCTGACCTCATTTCGGATCGGCGGGCCTGCCGACTTGTTTGTCGCCGTCGAGGACGAAACCGAGCTGATGCACGCGAAGGCTGCGGCGTATCGCGCGGGTGTGCCGTGCTTCTGTCTCGGCGCGGGGACAAACCTGCTCGTGAGCGACCGCGGGATGCGCGGGTTGGTGGTGAGGCTCGGCGACGGTTTCGGAAAGATAAAAATCGAAGATGTGAAGGTCGTTGCGGGCGCTGCGGCCCCTTTCGGCACGATGGTCCAGGCGGTGGTCGAGAATGGTCTCGCGGGACTTGAGTTCGGTGAGGGGATTCCCGGTACCGTCGGGGGCGGATTGGTGATGAACGCGGGTGCGTTCGGCGGCGAAATCGCCAAGGTGGTCAGGCTCGTGCACGGCGTCACCGAAGCTGGTGAGGCGCTTGCGCTCACCAAGGACGACGTCAAGTTCGCATACCGGCGCACCGAACTACCCTCGCATTTCATAATCACGCGAGTCGATTTCGAACTTACTCGCGGCGATCGCGCGCAGCTGATGACGCGAGTCGCTGAGCTGCACGCCAAGCGTGCGGCGCGTCAACCACGCGGCGTGCCCAATGCCGGATCGATTTTTAAAAATCCGCCCGGCAATTTCGCGGGGAAGCTGCTGGAAGGCGCGGGACTGAAAGGGACGCGACTGGGCGGTGCGGCTTTTTCTGATCAGCATGCAAATTTTATCGTGAATCTTGGCGGTGCACAGGCCGCGGAAGTGCGCGCGCTGATCGACATGGCGCGCAACAAGGTGAAAGAGCAAAGCGACGTCTGGCTTGAACCGGAGGTTAGGCTAGTCGGCGATTGGTGACGCAGGATTGAGGTGGTGCGGTGGCGGTTCGGTGTGGTGGAAAGAAGGCGGTGGCAGGATGGAGCCCGCGATTGGGCGGGCTGGTCGTGTGCGCTTTTTTCGCGCTAGGCGTGATGACGGGATTCAGCACGATCGGCCGCGCCGTCACGCTCAGAGCATCGGCGACTCTCAGCTCGTATCGCAACCAGGTATCGGATTCGCTCGCACCCGCGCGCACGACTGCCGAGAGCTACTGGGCGGTGGTGCTCCAATGGGCGGACAGGGCAGGAGTTTACCATCGCGCCAGTCACGGTCCGGGTATCTCGGCGATCTCGGCCGGCGACATGCGTGACGGCGCAATCGCAATCGTCGAGCGGCGCGACGGTTTCTACGAGCTGTTCAGCGGCGGCGAGCTTCGCGGGCCGGTCTCGCCCGACAAGCAGGGCGATCTGCCGGTGCTGAGCGGCTCGGCGCTCGACAACGCACGCGGCACGCAGATGGTCGACTACACGGCGGTGCTGGTGCGTGCGGAGACGCAGCTGTCGGAAATTGTCTCGGAGATGCGAGTTGGCGATGATGCGACGGCGTCGCTGTTCCTGGAACGCGAGCGCACCGAGGTGCTGATCGATCTCGATCGCTCGACGACGGAACTGCAGCGCGCGATTAAAGTGCGGGAACAATGGCAGGGGCGCGAGAATCTGATCGCCGCGCTCGATTTGACGACGCCGGGGCAGGTTGTTGTGCGCCTGCATGCGGACGAAGGGGGTCATTCGAAGCATAAGGGTGGCCTTCGGAAAGTTTCGGCTGAGGAGTCGGTGACGCGATGAGAAATCTGCTCACCGGGTTGGACGTCGGCACTAGTAAAGTGTGCGCAGTCGTCGGCGAGGCGCTGCCCGACGGCCAACTCGCGACGCTCGGCTATGGGATCTCGCCATGCACCGGGCTGCGCAAGGGCGTGGTGGTCAATATCGAGGCGACGGTCGACGCGATTCGCGTGGCGGTCGAGGAAGCGGAGAAAACCTCGGGCGTCAGAGTTGGCTCGGTGGTCGTCGGCGTCGCAGGGCCACATATTCGGGGCCTCAACAGTCATGGAATCGTCGCGGTGCGTGGCGGAGAAGTCAGTTCGCGCGATGTCGATCGAGTGATCGATGCGGCGCGCGCCGTCGCGATCCCGCTCGATCGCCAGGTGCTGCATATCCTGCCGCAACAGTTTGCGGTCGATGAGCAGGAGGGCGTGCGCGAGCCGTGTGGAATGGCGGGCGTGCGGCTCGAGGCGCGTATCCATATCGTGACCGCGGCGCAGAGCTACGGACAGAATCTCACGAAGTGCTGCGAGCGCGCGGGCGTGACCCCGTCGGAGATGGTATTCCAGCCGCTGGCGTCGGCGGACGCGGCGCTGTTTCCGGAGGAGCGCGAGCTTGGAGTTGCGTTGATCGACGTTGGCGGCGGCACCACCGACATCATCGTGTTTCATGGCGGCGCGGTGATGCATACTGCGGTGCTGCCGATTGGCGGAAACCATCTGACCAGCGATATCGCCGCGGGACTGCGCACGCCTATTTCCGAAGCGGAACGGCTCAAGGTCACGTTCGGTGTGGCGACCAACCAGGTCGTGCGGCGCGACGAGATGGTGCAGGTGCCGGGAGTCGGTGGGCGCGAGCCACGAGTGATCGCACGCCGCCTGCTGGGAGAAATAATCGAGCCGCGGATGGAAGAGATTTTCACGATGGTGCAGCGCGAGCTGCTCCGCTCCGGGGTTTCGGACGGGCTTGCCTCGGGGGTCGTGTTGGTCGGAGGAACCTCGCTGCTGGAGGGCACGCAGGAACTGGCCGAACGCATTTTCGGCGTGCCGGTGCGGCGCGGACTCCCGATCAACCTGAAGGGTCTGCCCGAAGAATTGATGAAGCCGATGTACACGACGGCGGCCGGCTTGCTGCTGCATCAGAGTGCAACCGGCGAATTTGGTAATGGCGTAGGAAAAACGGGCCGGCTGGGACGGCTGCGCTCGCGACTTAGCGATTGGGTAAGGGACTTCTTTTGAGAAGTCACCGCAACAAGAAATTAGTTGGGCAACAAACATTGCCGGTAGGTGGTGGAGGAGGATCTGTGATGATTGAGTTGGTGAGTAATCCCGACCCGGGCGCAAGGATAAAGGTAATCGGGGCAGGTGGATGCGGCGGCAATGCGGTCAACCACATGATCAACGTGGGGCTGCGCAACGTCGATTTCATCGCCGTCAATACCGATATCCAGGCGCTGCAGAATAATCATGCGCCGCTGCGGGTTCAGATTGGCGACGAAATCACGCGCGGACGCGGCACCGGCGGCAATCCTGAAATCGGACGCAAGGCGGCGCTCGAAGACGAGGAACGGATCCGCGAGATCCTGTCGGAAGCCGAGATGGTGTTCGTGACCGCGGGAATGGGCGGCGGCACCGGAACCGGCTCTGCGCCAGTGATTGCGCGTATCGCGCGCGAGCTCGGGGCGCTGACGGTGGGAGTCGTGACCAAGCCGTTCCAGTTCGAGGGGCGCCGTCGCATGGCACAGGCGGAAGAAGGACTGCGCGAGCTGAAGAACGCGGTCGATACGCTCATCACGATTCCCAATCAGCGCCTGCTTTCGGTCGCGAGCAAAAATACGTCGTTGAAGGAATCGTTCCAGAAAGCCGACGACGTGCTGCTGCAGGCGGTGCGCGGAATTTCCGAACTGGTCACGGTGCACGGGCTGATCAACCTGGATTTCGCGGACGTGCGATCGATCATGGCCGAGATGGGCATGGCGATGATGGGCGCGGCGACGGCGTCGGGCGAAAATCGCGCGGTCGAAGCGGCGCAGCGCGCGATCTCCAGCCCGCTGCTCGAGGACGTTTCGATCAAAGGTGCACGCGGGCTGTTGATCAACGTGACCGGCGGCTCGGACATGGCGCTGTACGAAGTCAACGAGGCGGCGAGCCTGATACAGGAAGAGGCGCACGAGGACGCGAACATCATTTTCGGCGCGGTGATCGACGAAGCGATGTCGGACGAGATTCGCGTCACGGTGATTGCGACGGGATTCGGCGACCTCGAGAGAAATTCGTCGTCGCGCTATTCGCCGTCGGGCGCTCCCGTCACCACTCCGATCGCGGCGGCCTCGACGCGGCCGGTCGATCCGATGGAGGTCAATCAGCCGGCTCCCGCACAGGCGGGGCAGGTGAGGATGTTCCCGGGCAATAAGCCGGTGCGCAGGATGGGAATGGTAGTGGACGACAGCACACTCGACATCCCGGCGTTCAGGCGGCGCGGCGAGAATGCGGGCCTGGAAGAGGGAGAGAAGCTCGAGCCGAATTCGCTGCTCGACGGCGACGACAAGCTCGACATCCCGACGTTCCTTCGCAAGCATCTCGACTAGAGTCGGGCATTCGAGAAACCTTGCAGCGCCGGAGTCTGAGAGAGGCTCCGGCGCTGTTTTGTTATGGTCAGGGGAAGGGCGATCCGGCGCGGGCAGGCTGAATAGTTCATCCGGGTTGAGGCTTCCTGGAGTGGCCGGATTTCCTTCTTTACCGGAGCGGCGCATATTAGCAGTCGATATCCATAGGAGATATTTGAGAGGAATCTTTATGGAGTCCATCTCCTTGAAACTACCTGAGGAACTACTCGAGACGAGCGAGCGATGCGCACGCGCGCTCGGGATCCCGCGCGCCGAATACATCCGCCGCGCCATCGAGCGCATGAACCGAGAGGCCGAGGCTCGCGCCCGAGCCGTGCGCATGGCGCGAGCGTCGCGCAAGGTCCGCAAGGAAAGCATGCGGGTGAACGCAGAGTTCGCCGCGATCGAGCGTGACCCGGATGCCTGAACGTGGCGAAGTTTGGCTCGCCAATTTGAATCCTCGCCGCGGCACCGAGGGGGGCAAGACGCGCCAGGTGCTTAAGGTGCAGGCGCAGGCGCTGATCGACGCCGGCCATCCCTCGACGCTGGTGGTGCCGTTGACCACCAACCTTGTTGACGATGCGGAGCCGCTGCGCATCCGCGTGCCCGCGCAGTCGTCGCTGCGCCGCGACTCAGACTTACTGATCGACCAAATCCGCGCGATCGACAACCGCCGCCTGGTGAAAGGGCCGCTAGCGCGTCTCGATGAAGCTACGATGGGGCACGTCGCCGCGGCTCTTGGCGAAGTGCTTGGCCTTGGCTGAACTGGACGCAGCGAGTCGGAACTGGTACCGGCTTCGCTAGCGCGAAGCTGTCCGAGATCCTTCCGCTGCGCTCGCGCTGCTCGCTTCGGTCAGGATGACACAAAAAACGAGGTGGCAGTCTTAAGCGACGAACTTTAGCGGCCGGCGGCTACTTGCTGGGTAGAGGCGTGGCCGTTGAAGGATTTGAGGATTGCCTGGCGGCGTTCCTTCAACTCTTTCGGCATCGTCGGGCCGATCTTTTCGAAGAACTCGGTTTCTGATTCGAGCTCCGCTTTCCACTCCGCGGGGTCTATCGCGAGTGCGTTGTCCACGGCGCTCTTAGGAAGATCGAGACCGTTGAGATCGAGCTCGCCCTCGTTGGGCACGATTCCAACCGGCGTCTGGCGGCCGCTGGCGCGTCCATGGATTCGATCGAGCATCCACTTGAGCACGCGCATGTTTTCGCCGTAGCCGGGCCAGATAAAGTTGCCGGCGGCGTCTTTGCGAAACCAATTGACCATGAAGAGGCGCGGCGGTTTCTTGATCGCACTGCGCATCTTGAGCCAATGAGCGAAGTAGTCGCCCATGTTGTAGCCGCAGAACGGCAGCATCGCCATCGGATCGCGTCGCAGCACGCCGACCGCTCCTGAAGCCGCCGCCGTCGTTTCAGAACCCATCGTGGCGCCCATGAAAACGCCGTGAGTCCAATCGGTGGATTCGAGCACGAGCGGCACCGTCGAGGCGCGCCGTCCGCCGAAGATGATCGCGGAGATAGGCACACCCTGCGGATCGTCGGCTCGCGGCGACCAGGCGGGATTATTGCGCATCGGAGTCGTGAAGCGGCTGTTCGGATGCGCGGCCTTCTCTGCCGAGCCGGGTCTCCAGGGGCGTCCCTGCCAGTCGAGCAGACCGTCGGGCGCCGGCACGTCCATACCTTCCCACCACACGTCACCGTCGGGAGTCATCGCGACGTTGGTGAAAATCGTATCGTGCTCGACCATCTTCATCGCGTTCAGATTCGACTTGGCGCTGGTGCCGGGTGCGACGCCGAAGTAACCGTTCTCGGGATTGACGGCCCACAGGCCGCCGTCGGGACCGACGCGCATCCACGCAATGTCGTCGCCGACCGTAAAAACCTTCCAGCCCTTGAACGCAGCTGGCGGCGTCAGCATTGCGAGATTGGTCTTGCCGCATGCGCTCGGAAACGCGGCCGCGATATAGGTGGTCTCGCCCTCGGGACTCTGCAGGCCGAGGATCAGCATATGCTCGGCGAGCCAACCTTCGTCGCGGCCGAGCACGCTCGCGATTCGAAGCGCGAAACATTTCTTGCTGAGCAGCGCGTTGCCGCCGTAGCCGCTGCCGACCGAGATGATCGTGTTGTCCTGCGGGAAGTGGCAAATGAGTCGGCGCTCGCGATTCAAATCGAGCGTGCAATGAATTCCGCGATTGAAGTCGCCGGAGTCGCCAAGCTGCTCGAGCGCCGCCGTGCCCATCCGCGTCATGATTCGCATGTTCAGAACGACGTAGATGCTGTCGGTGAGCTCGACGCCGATCTTCGACAACGGCGACCCGAGCGGACCCATCACGTACGGCACCACGTACACCGTGCGTCCGCGCATCGAGCCGTCGAGCCATCCGCGCAGTTTGGAGTAAGTGGCGGCGGGCTCGGACCAGTTGTTAGTGGGGCCGGCGTCAATTTCTTTGGGAGTGCAGACGAAGGTCAGTTGTTCGGTGCGCGCGACGTCGTTGGGATTTGAGCGATGCAGATAGCAGCCGGGTCGTTTTTCCTGATTGAGCTCGATGAGAATCCCCTCGGCGACGGCCTGCCTGGTGAGGCGATTCTTCTCGGCTTCGGAGCCGTCGCACCAGACGATTGCGTCGGGGCGGGTGAGCGCGGCTACTTCCTTGACCCAATCGCGCAACGCGCGGCTGCTGGTCAGCGAATCATTTGCGGTGGGATTGGGCGTCACTTCCTCGCTCCACGTCAGCCTTGTGAAACGTAATCCCTAGTCAAGCGGAGGCGCAAAGTGCAATCCGATTGCCATGGGATTGTAATATGTAGATTAGCAGATCAGAAGAATCAAGGGCAGGACTATAAGATGTGCTTCAGAGCCGCTCGACGAGGGAAGGGCTTTTCCGGCCAATGTTTTGGAAAAATCGCGACTAACCGAACGCCTGCGCAGGGTCGCCTTATTGCGAGGACAGAGCTTCCTCGCAGGCGGGCGCACTCCATCTATTCGGCGTGCTCAGCTGTGCAATCACCGCGTCGTTTACATCGACTGTGCAAGTGGCGGTCTCAGGGTTCTTTCCAAAGATGTCGGCGGTGAGAGTGAATTTCAGAACATCCCCCGGCTTGATCGACTTCAGGAAGGTATCCCAGGTCATGAAATTGGCGGTCGGGTTGCAATTGGATCCGGTGGCACCTTTGCAATCGATCGGCCAGGGAGAAAAGTAGGTCTCATGCGATATCGCGTCGCCACCATCTACCGGTGTTGGAACCGCTTCCACCATGTCTCCGAGGCTCAAGGTTTTTCCGTCCGGAGAGCCGGAATGGATAAAGCTCTGCCACGTTTGGGTGTAGGGTTTGCCGCCGATCTCAACTTGCAGCAGCTCACGTCCGATTACGGCGTTGTAGCCGATGTCACCGGAGTTTATGAAAGACATCCGCGATGCGAAGCGGACGTAGTTTTCGCCGTCGATATTGTCGCCGTGAATCAGCATCTGCTCAGGTCCGTATAGCGTTACGCGTGCGCCGCGAAAGTATTCGGCAACCTGGTAGGCCACGGCGGCGAAGGCGAGGACGAAAGCAGCGAGCGCGACGAGGTCGGTCTCGCGCTTGATCGTCAAAAGTGGCGGCACTGAAGGGTCGCGGTGCTAGTAAGCAGCGCTCTTGCGGGCGGAATTGATCAGGCGCTGGATTTCCTCTTCGGTGAATCCGGCGAGCATCCGCGCCTCTTTGGCGATCGAGACGACTTGTCCGTCGTCATTCTCGATGTCTTCCTGTGCGAGCCGTCCGCCGCGGAAGTTGAAGACCTCGTCGACCATGTCCTGGAACGCCTGCGCCTTGGCCAGCCGCTCGGGATCGCCTTCGGTCAGCTGGCGCATCCACTTCGAGCCCATCCGGACGTGCGTGATCTCGTCGGCGAGCACGTAGTCGACCGCGCGCTCGATCACCTCGTCACCATTGCGCTGCGCGATACGGATGAGCTGATCGAAGACGTCGCACGCCAGGCCCTCGAGGCCGCGATTGATACCCGCGACGCGCGCGGCCGGATCCATCGCCTGCGTGCATCGCCACAGGATTTCCGTCTCGACGTAATCGCCGGGATGGCCGCCCATGTACTCGACGAGACGCTGGAAAATCTCGCTGTGACGCGCTTCGTCCCAGACCTGGCGCGCCATGTCGAGTTGGAACTCCCACGGCGCGTCGGGAAAGTCGAACAGCGTGCGGCCCGCCGCTTCCATCGCCTGCAACTCGCCGGTGTAGATGCCGTGCAATCGCGCGCGCAGGGTCTCTTCATCGAACGGGAGTGGACGGCCTCCTTCGAGGCCTTGCTCTTCGCGAATCTCGCGGACCTGGCGACTGCGCAGCACCACCCAATTGTCGGGGCGGGCGAGGCGGTCAACGGGGATACATTTTTGCATGTCGAAATTCCTTGGTCGTAACGCGCCTCAGTAGGCGGAGCTTTTGCCGAAGCCTTTGACCAGACGATCTATTTCCTCTTCGGTGAAGCCGGCTAGCAGGCGCGCCTCGCGCGCGATCGTGATTCCCGCGTCGATCTCGATTTCCTTGTCGTTGACGCGCTGCTTGACGTGATCGACGTCTTCGACCCGCTTGCGTCCGGGGCCGAAGTTGAAGAGCTCGTCGATCCGGTCCTGGAATTCCTGCGCGCGCTTGAAGCGCTCAGGGTCTCCCTCGGTCAGCTTGCGCATCCACTGCGAGCCCATGCGGACGTGAGTGATCTCGTCGGCGAGCACGTAATCTACCGATCGTTCGATAATCGGATCGCCCATCTTTTGTGCGATACGAATGAGTTGCTCGAAGACGTCGCAAGCGAGGCCCTCGAGGCCGCGATTAATTCCCGCCACGCGCGCCGCCGGATCCTCGGCCTGCGTGCATGACCACAGCACTTCGCCTTCGGGAAATTCGCCGTAGTAGGAGCCGACGTACTCGAGCAGCTTCATATAGATCTCGGCGTGGCGCGACTCGTCCCAGACCTGGCGCGCCATGTCGAGCTGGAACTCCCACGGCGCGTCGGGAAAGTCGTAGAGCGTGCGGCCGGCCGCTTCCATCGCCTGGAATTCGCCGCCGCAGATGCCGTGCATGCGCGACTTCAGGAAATCATCCTCATAGGGCATCGCATTGCCGGGCGACAATCCCTGCTCGCTGCGCGCGTTTCGCGTGCGATTGGCGGGGAGCAGGATGTGGTCCTCGGGACGCGCCAGCTTGTCGACGGGAATCATTCTTTGCATCGAGCTCGCTCCTATTTCAGTGTCCCATTCTTACTATTTCGCTTTTCAGTGTCCCGTTCTTACTATTTCTGTCTGCAACACTATCGGCTCCACGCTGACCGGCGTCCAGTCAGGTTCAACGCCTCGCGAACGGTCCACTTGCCATCGGTCTCGCCGAGCCGAAACTGAAACTTGAAAGGCTCGGAATTGGCGGCGATCAGTTGCGCCTTCAGAAAATAGTGACGCGAGACACGCGCGCGTCCAATGATTTCAAACTTATCATACTTGCCGGACGGAATCGCTTTCGCGATCTCCATCATCTCGTCGCGGACATGCGGCGGGGTCATCGCATCGACGCTCGCGAGGTCGCCGCGGATGAGAGCACTTAGCAGATGGTCAGCCGCCGCGAGCATCTCGGCTGGAGGCTCGACGATCGGCGCGATTGGCTGCGGGCCCATCACATTGCCGCGTTCTCCGAGGTCAGGCATTTCCGTTCCCCGCGCGAGCCTGTTCGATCGCGGCCGTCAGAGTTGGAACGTCGCTCCAGGGTGAGCGCTTGCCGGTGGTGTCCTCGACCGCGACGATCAGCCATTTGCCGTCAGCCTCTTTACGCCATCGGTACAACACCCGGCGCATCGCGCCGCCGTTGCCGCCGCTGAATCGAAGCTTCGAGATATACTGGAAGCCGACTTTCGCCAGCGCGAGCTTTTCGACCGTGACCGGCTTCGAGATTCGCGCAATCTCGGCCGCGGCCTGTCGATGAGTTTCGATCGCCTGCGGGAGCACGAAATTCTCAGCGGTCATGTTGTCGCCAGCCGCGAGCGCCGCCGCATGCGACGCGATCGCCTCGCGCAGGTCGGTGATATTATCCAATTTCTTCATTTCGTTTCCGCGTGCTCAGCTACGGCCGACTTTCTTGCGCGGCTGCTCGGCCTCCGATTCGAAGCCCGTCACTCCGCCCGACGCACCGAGCAATCCTTCGAGGTGCGATTGCCATTTCCCGGCGCGTTCGTGTTTTTCTTTCGAGTCGAGCAGCTCATTGAGCAGCACGCTGCCGCGCTCGACGTGAGCCTTCTCCTCTTCGACCAGCCGCTGCAGTATCCGCAGGGTGGGGGGCTCGTAAACGGGATTCATCGCGGACACGTGCGAGCTGTAATGCGAGATCAGATGCGGTTTCAGCACGCGGTAGATTCCGACCAGCCGCTCGATCGTATCCTCCCACTCTTCCTTATCCTCGATCGTGTTCATGAACGTGACGAAGGCTTCGTTGGGCGGCTTGGAGATCTGCGGCTGCGCGCGAAGTTCAGGCAGGCGTTTGCCGAGCGCGTCGGTATGCAGCGCGTCTTCGTACACCTGCTTGGCCATCTCGAGCTTGACGGCGAGTTCGGGCGTGAGCGCGATCCAGCCGGCCATCATGCGCATCATGCGTTCTTCTGCGTAGCGATAATTCTGGATGTAGATGACGCTCTGGCGGACGCTGTAAACGCCGTCGAGAGTCCGTCTGTCGTAAAGTGCCATCTGGTAACTCCTCAGATGATGCCCGCGCCGCGTCAGCGAGTCGAGGCGGCGGCGGTCGCTCCATTGGCGGATGCGAAGAAGCGTCCTTCGACGATCGCCGCGATTTCGCGCCAGTAAGTTTCCTTGTCGGTCCCCTTGAGATTGTTCGCGCCCATCGCCCATCCGGCGCACAGCATGTGAATCGCGTGAACGGCGCTGCGCGAATCCTCGAAATGGATGACGCCGGTGCGCCGGCCGCGCTCGATAATCTCGGCCACTGCGCCCAGGTAGTCGCTGCCAATCTTCTTCATCGCCGTGCGATACTGCGGACGGCGTTCGAGATAGCGGGCCTCATGATGGAGCACGTTGAAGGCCTCGCGATAGCGATCGATGACGTCGAGGATCGCGCGCATCACGTCGATTAGTTCGCGGCGCGGGTCGCCGACGGTGCGCTCGCGAATCGCGGGCAGCATCTCGACGAACTCGGCGACCATCGACTCGGCGATCAGCGGAATAATCTCGTCCTTGCTCTGGAGATAGAGATAGATAGAGCCTGCGGCGAGGCCAGCCTCGAGCGCGAGTTCTTTCACGGAAGCTTCATGGAACGATTTGCGCGCAAGCACGCGGCAGGCAGCCAGAAAAATCTGGCGCCGCCGCGCTTTGACGAGAGACTCGTCCGGCGTCGGGGTGCGAATGGCTTCGGCGGCTCGGGACATGGTGGTGTTGAGAAAGATTCTCGACACGCGCCAATCTACTGAATGAACGTTCATTTGTCCAGAGGTCAGGGGAATCTTGAATCGCGCGAGAAATGCGCGCTGTAAGTTCCCCTCACCCGCGCCTTCGGCGCGGCCTCTCCCGCAACCGAGCGGGCGAGGCGGGTAGTTAGTGGCGCGGAACGCGTCACCCTAACTTGACCCTCACCTTCATCCTCGCCCTAACAGGGCGAGGAGACAGAAGGAACCTAACCCCTAACCCCTTCCCGCGCGGGAAGGGGAACCGGATTTACTAAAAATACTGGGTGCAGGGGTCACCCCTGCCCAAGGAAGTCTGAAACCCACGGTGGGTTTCAGATCAAATCAAGTTCCTCAGGTTTCGACCTGCCGTATCCTTATATATGCTCGCCTCGGGAGGCGCCCGCATCGTGCTCGAGACTTTTCAGAAGGAAAGCACGCTCGATCGATTCTTCAACCGCCTGATGGGGCGGGCGCTCAGGCTCGGATTCGCGCCTGGGTATATGCGGCTGCTCGAAGTACGCGGCCGAAAATCGGGCAGGACCTTCACCACTCCCGTCAACGTCCTCGAATTCAATGGACGACGATGGCTGGTGGCGGCTCGCGGCGAGACCGCATGGGCTCGCAATGCGCGCGCGGCCGGTCACGTCGTGTTGCGACGCGGCGGCAGTGCCGAACGGTTAATGGTGCGCGAGCTGCCCGACGCCGACAAGCCTGAGATCATCAAGGCGTTCCTCGATCGTTTCGCGTCCCAGGTCCAACGTTTCTTCGACGTGCCCGCGGGCTCGCCCGCCGACGCGTTTCGCGCGACCGCGTCGCGTACGCCGGTATTCGAGCTGGTCGCTAGCGCATGAGAGTCCGAAGATTCATTTTGTGAGCGATCCCGCGCCGACATCTGAAACGAGTCCGCCTCCAACTGACGAGCATCCAGCCGCCGCCGCCGCCGATTCCACGCATCGCGAACGCGTGACTATTCTCGCGCTGGTCGCGATGCTCCTGTACCAGGGCTTCGCGGTCTCGATCATCGCTGTCGCGTCGCCGTGGATCGGAACAAGCTTCAACCTCGACGGCGCTGGGATCGCGCGTCTGTTCGCATGGATCTCGCTGTCGGCGCTGGGCGCGCTCGCGCTCTCACGGATGATCGATCGCTACGGACGCCGCCGAATGATCCTATGGTGCATGGCGGCGATTCCCGTTTGCAGTATCGGAGCCGCGGTATCGACCCGGCTGATTTGGTTCGCGGTGTTTCAGATCGGGCTGTACGCAGTCGTCGGCGCCGCCGGCTCCGGCTGCGTCGTGATGCTCTCCGAGGAGTTGCCTATAGAGCGTCGCGCACGCGGCCAAAGCTTCGGCGGGCTGGCGGCCTCAGTGGGATCCGGATTCTGTGTGTTCTTCATGCCAATCTTCGTGGCCTACGGATGGTCGTGGCGATGGCTGTTCGTGATTTCGGCGGCGGGAATCGCGATGCTGCCCGCGATGGCGCGCCTGTTGCCCGAGAGCGAGCGATGGGAACTCTCGGACGCGACGGGAATCACAACCCGGTCGCATTTCTACGACGTCTTTCAGCCGCTCTACCGCAAACGCTCGATCACGATGATCGTATGCGCGCTGGCAGCGGCGATATCGACCACCGCCGCGAACGCGTTCGGCTACTATCACGCGGTGTCGGTAGTCCACCTGTCGGCGGCGGCGACCAGCACGATGACGATCGTCGCCGGCGGAATCGGACTGCTGGGGTTTCCGCTCGGCGCGTGGACGGCAGAGCGATTCGGCCGCGTGCCGACGGTGGTCGGCTTCGGAATCGCAATCACGGCAGGACACTTGTGGTTCTACTGGGGGCCGCCGACAAATTTCGCATGGCCGTTCATGTGGCTGGCGACGGGCTACTTCTGGTTCAACGTGTGCGACAACGGCGCCACAGTCGGCAGCAACGCAGCGGCGACCGAACTATTCCCGACCGCGCTCCGCGGCACGATGATCGGATGGTTCGCACTCGTGAATGCGATTGGCGCGATGGTTTCCAACGCAGCGGTAGCAGTATTAGCGAACAGGATGGGCGGGCTGTCGATAGTAGTCGGCGCGCTATCGATAGTAGGAATCCCGGCAGCAATCCTGTTCGGCCTGATGATCGACGAAACCCGCGGCCTATCCCTGGAAACAGCCGCCAAAGAAGCCCAATTCACCTCTGAGAACTGACCTCGTACTTATTTTGTCCCCTTCCCGCTTGGGAAGGGGTTACTCCCAACAATCCGGTTCCCCTTCCCGCGCGGGAAGGGGTTAGGGGTTAGGTCCCCCGGAGGCGCCATGACTCCTATCGTTACTTCTAAGGGGAAGGGTTAGGGGCTAGAGCCCGCCCTGAGCGCAGCCGAAGGGTTCCACGCTTCATTCGCCCTTTCCTCATTTTCATTTGGAGTTGCCGGAAAAAGCTGGTAAAACGCTCCGCGTAAATCAACGCGCCATGCGACATCTCGCCATGACCGGAACAGTTTTGACGATCAAGCGAAGCTAACTTTTCAACAAGCTATAGCCGGATATCTCTGAGGCCAACGGCAAACAGCGCGAGGTTGCTACAAGAATATGAGGAAAGTCATCAAGGCCGGTGCTACCTTGTTCGCAGTCGCTGTGGTGCTTGTGCTTCAGCCGTTGTGCACTATGGCACAACAGGCGCAGCCCGCAGCTGCCGGGTTTTCCTTCGCCGTGTACGGTGATTCGCGCTCGATGTTTTACCTGCCCTACAGGTCGGACCAGGAGGCGGAGGCCCGCCAACTGATGGTTCAGATGTTCGAGCTCGCGTTTCCACGGAATATCGCCGAGGCAGTAGTCAAACGAGATGTCAAATTCACTTACGATCCTACCACTCATGAATTGGTGCAGGTCGTGATGCCATTTGACACCAAGTATGAGGTTACCACCCTCACTCTGGATAAAGGCTGGGTCACCAAGGCCTCGGTCGAAGACGTGAAACTACTTCCAGGCGTTCACCGCACGATGTTCGAACTTTCGGGCGGTGAGTGGGTGGCCCATCAGGTCCTGAACGACGTCAAAAGCGGACGCGCGCAGCTAGTCCTGCACACCGGCGACTTGGTCTGGTGGGGTTCACGGGGCTCTACTCCTTTCGACAGCCCGTACTGGAAGTTGGTGAACGACGACGTAATGAAGCAATTGCCGGCTCCCGATCATCAAATGCGGGCTGCGGGCCTGGGAGGTCGATTCTTTACTGCTGTCGGCAATCATGAAGTGTGGGAAGATCCCAACGCCGAAGGTCTGCTGACTACCTTCCCCTATCTGAAGCAGATGGGAGTGTCGGACAAAAATCTCGTCTACAAGTTCGACTACAACGGCGCCCGCTTCATCTTTCTATGGACCGGCAAGTACGACGAGAACAAACCTACTGCCTGGGGCGCCACCCGGCCCACCTACGAAGAACAGATGAAGCTGCTCGCGCAATGGCTGGATGAAGCCAAAGCCGCCGGCATCCGCAAGGTCTTTGTCAGTTTCCATAACCCCGTCTTTTGCCGCTCCGGTATGGGCCCAATCCCGGAAGCGCAGAGTCCGCATAAGCTGCTCGCGTCATACGCAAAGGATCTGGACATCGTTGTCTTCAACGGTCACGTACACACGACCGAGCTCTACCAGGTGGACGGAGTGAAATACCTGCTGCTTGGCAGCGGCGGCGCGGAGCAAGACCCGATTCTCCCGGGGCGCACGGACCTCAAGATGCCGCCGGACTATCCACCGAATCTCTACGAGAAAGCCACGCCGCCGAGCGAGGAGTATAGCTACCTTATTGTCGACGTCGCGCCCGGCCAGAACACGAAGTTCACGCTGAATCGTTTCCGCCCCTGGTCGTCCAAGCCATTCGAAAGCGTCGAGCTGTTTGGAGGCGCAAAATAGAAGCGCCGACCCCGTTAGGCGACGGTTGGTACCTAATCGGAGCCAATCACCAATCGCCCATCCGGTTGCCGCCTTATCGCGCGACGTCCCTCGTAGTCGCTGATGTCTCGCCCAAATCTTCGCCCTCATTTAACAGTGTTCTAATCGACGAGGAGCGCGCCCGCGTCTCCGTCGACGATTCGCGTTTTGTTCTCCTGAACTACCGACGTTTAACGTGAAATATTTTGACTCGAAAGCCCAATGTTAACAGTGGGTTACGAAAATCGGGTCCTCGTTTCACGCGCAATTTGTGTGACTCGTTGTCGGCTATCGACTCAACTTATTGTCAGCGGCGTCTCGGCGAACTCCTTTTTGTCTGCGTCCCACGCGAAGGCTGCTGCTCGGGCGAATTTGCCGGAGCGGATCGACATTACGATGTAGACTGTGTCGGGGTAGTCGGGTTCTGACGGATCGAAGGAGCATGCTTGGGCGCGATCGGTGGCGGAAAAGTATGCGTCGTGATCGGGATGCGAATGGTACACGACACGCAGCTCGAGCTTGCGGCGATCGACTTCGTTCATCACGGCGAGATGCTCTTTCGGCTCCATCAGGAATGCCGCGCGCGCATCGCGGGCGAACGCGACCGGATCTTTCGCATGCATCTGGTTCTGGATGTTGGTGATCGGACGAACTTCTTCGACGTGATTGTCGCCGATGATGAAGCCGCAGGACTCGAATGGAAACTCGCGCTCGGCTTGCGCGACGATCGTATCCATGCTCGCACGTCGTATCGATGCTGTCTTCATCGGCTCTCCTTTTTTCCCGTGGCTCGTTCCGCAGCTCGGATGAGCCGGGTGAGCATCCGATTGGTCTCGGCGTCGAGGCCGAGACGGTCGGCAAGCTCGACGATCCTGCCGTTCAGCGCGCCGATATCGGTGCGTCCGCGAACATGAAGATCGTGCAGCATCGTCGGCCGATGGTTGAACGTCGGCGGGATCAACTGTTCGTAGAATACTTTTCGATATTCAGCCGCGTTTGAAAAGGGGAGGGCGACGCCGACTGCGCGCGCGACCGCGAACGCCTCGTCGATCGCGCAATCCATGATCGGTCTCACGTCGGGGTCCTCGGCGAGCGCGCCGTAATGCTGCCGCAGCAGCGCGCCGAGTGGATTCAGCGCGACGTTGTAAAGAATCTTGGTCCACAGCACGGGCATGATGTCGCCGACGCTGATTGTAGGAACTCCAGCGGCGTCGATCATCGCGGCGATCGTATGCGCACGCGTCTCAAGTGCCGGCGATTCTTTATGCTGAAGTGCGGGCGCGGGCCCGATCGCGACCGGTTGCGCAAAGACCGTCACGTGCGCACTGCCGGGTGAAGGCATTTCCGCGCCGAAAATCACACGCGCGCCCAATACGCGCCGGCGCCCAAAGCGCTCGATCAATGACTCGATATTGCCGAGGCCATTTTGCATCGAGACGATCACGCCGTCGTCGGTTAAGTGATCGGCGAGCGCATCCGCAACCGACTCGGTGTCGTAACTCTTGACCGTGCAGAGGATCAGTCTGAAATGCCCGCGGAGATTGGCGTGATCGTCGGCCAGCGTCATTCCGTCGACGGTTCGATCGCCAAGCAGTCCTGAAATTCGAAGACCGCGGCGGGCGATCGCGTCGAGATGCGTTCGCCGGCCGAGCAGCGTGACGTCGTGACCCGCGTCATGCAGCATCCCGCCGAGGATCGAGCCGATCGCGCCGGCGCCCGCAATCAGGATGGGAGTATCGGTCATCGTGTCGAAGTTATCGGTCGCCGATTCGTCAGACAACGTATTCACTCGCCGCTTGCGGTCTCGCAATCGCGCGAAGTAGGAAATAGGGATGGAACGCACTTCGATACGATTGGGCGGCGTCGAGCTGGCATCGTCGGTGATGAATGCGTCGGGCGCGCGCTCGGCGGAACGCGGCGAGATCTACGAACTATGCGCGGTGCACGGCGGCGCGATCGTGTTCAAGTCGTGCAACCTCGGGGGGCTCGAGTTGCCGGAGAATCTGAAAAATCGGGGAGTCGAACATTTTGCGGCAATTGCCGGCGAGCTTGCCGCTCGTCACAAGAAAATTGTCGGCAGCGTGGTCGGCGCCAGTGAAGAGGAATTCATCGAGGTCGCGACCAAGCTGGATCGCGCCGGCGTCAGTATCGTCGAGCTTAACCTGGCCGACGACTACGTGACGAAATCGGTGGCGCCGTTCGCGTCGTTCGAGCGCCTGAAATCGTTGCTCGGCAGAGTGCGCGGCGAGACCGGATGCGTGCTGGCGGTGAAAGTGCCGCCGCGCTTGCCATTCGAGCCGCGCGCGATCGCAGACCTGTTCAAGTCGATGCGTGTCGCGATCGCAGTGTGTGCCAACGATCTTCCGAAAGATCTGACTGTCGACATCGCAAGCGGAGCGGTCGCGGTGCCGGCTCGCACGCTCTCGCAGTCGCACGCGTTTTTCAAAGAGAGCGAAAACCTGCTGGACGTCGTCGCAGTGGGCGGAATCAACACGGGCCGCGACGCATACATCGCGCACCTGACCGGCGCAAAGGCGGTGCAGGTAGGCTCGGCGCTGATGAAGGAAGGGGCGGGAGCGCTAGGCCGGATCGATCGCGAGCTGGATTTGCAGCTCGCCGAACTCGGGCACAAGTCGGTGTCAGAAATCGTCGGCAAGGTTCGCTTCACGGGATGAGGCGTCGCGCCGTAACGCCGCTCGCCGAAGCGACTTGCTCCGCTTCTTGCGGCTCTGATACTTTCGGTTTTTCACGTGTCGGGCGCGCGCATGGCGCGCGTTCTTATTTTCGAGCTTCGCTGCTAACGTCCCCGTCGTCTAGCTCGGCCTAGGACACCGGCCTTTCACGTCGGTAACACGGGTTCAAATCCCGTCGGGGACGCTCCGCTTTTTCGATGCTCGTCGGGTTCGGTGCCAAATAGGTGCCACCTTTTCACTATTTTGCCGGTTTAGTTCGGTTGTCAACTTGCTGCCTCGACCCCTGCTCGATCTGGGTTCGAGCGCCCAAGCACGACGCCATCGACCGCCGCTTTCAGGTACGCGTCGCTCAGGTGCGAGTAGCGAGCCGTCATGCGGCCGTCCCGGTGTCCGAGCAGGGTTTGCAGACCGCGCGCTTGGATGCCCGCCATCGTCTGATAGCTCGCGAAGGTATGTCTGCAATCGTGAAGCCGAAAATCCTCGATGCCTGCGCGGCGCACGGCGCGCATGAAGGCGACACTGACTTGGTTGGCATGGAGCGGAAACAGCCGCCCGTCTATTCGCGGCGGGAGCGCCTTCAAGGCTTCGAGTGCCGCATCGTTTAGATAGACCTGGCGCGCCTCGCCGTTGTTGGTTTCGGTTAGCGCTGCAGCGCGGTTCTGCCAGTCGATCGATTTGCGAGTGAGGCTCAGGATTTCGTTGCGCCTCATGCCGGTGTTGAGCGCCACAGTGGCGAACACCTTGAGGAACGGGATCGGCTCACAGGCCGCGAGCAGGCGATCGATTTCATCGAGGTTCAGGAAGCGCGTCCGGCCTCCCGGTTCCCGGAGGGCCTTGAGGCCGACCAACACCCCGCCTTGCGAATCGAGGAAGGGATTGCGGCTTAGATATTCCCACACAACGGCGCGGCGCATCATGTGCTTGAGCACCGTCGTTTCGCGGTTGAGTGTCGACGCCGACGGGGCGATTTCCTTGGCTCCCTCGCACCTAGGGCACGGCCGCGCTTCGCGTTCATCCCGCTTGCCCGTTGGAACTGTTCCCTTGCCGTCGCATCGAGGGCATTTCTCAGGCGTGCGGCGCTGTCTCAGGTACGCTTCGGCGTCGGCCGTGGTGATGGCCCGCAACGTGCCGGGGAAGGCAGGAATAAGGTGCTTGTCTAGGATGCCGAACCAGCGCTCACGCGAACGCGGCTTGAGCGTCGGAGTTATCCTCGCGCCATATTTTCGAGAAGCCGGCAAAGCTGATTGGCGAATCCTCGATGACACCCAGGTGCTGGCGGCGAGCCACGTTGCCGAGTAGCCCGTTCAAGACTTCCTGGGCGACGCGCTTTGATGGCCCTATCTTGCGCCGTCGGCGAATGCCTCGCGCGTCTTTGAAGTCGATCCACCAGTCCTTGTCCCGTTGAAAAACTCTGCTCATTTCAATCGCCTCCGTGCTTGGTCAGAGTTCGATGCAAGTCCAGAATTCGCTTCTGGCTGTAGTTATTGCCGCGAACGCCGCGCAACTTCTTTTTGCGTCTGAACCGACGTCTCTCGTTGTACACAGATTTTCTCGCGCGCTTGCGTCTCACTCGCGCAAGACCAAGGTGCTCGTCGCAGGCGCCCTTATTCTTCCGCGTTGCATAGTAGATTGCTCGGCAAACTGGACAGCGCCTCAGTCTGTCGGCCGCGACACCGCTCAGAGCCAGTGTCCGAATGATGTCCATGGCGAGGACTCGCAGAAGTAAAGCCTACCCTCACGTGTGACGTAGAGATTGGACTCGGTTCGAGTACCGAGAACCAATGGCGGCTCCAAAAACGAAGCGGCTCGGTTTGCTGGCGTCACCCGCTCTGAGTCAGTCGCCCAAGAGAGTGCTTTCCGAACCGCATAGAAAAAATCGTAGAAGTCCCGAGCGGCCTCCTGTTTGTCGAAGATCGCGCCGAACTGGAAGAACCATTTTGCGGGAATCCTGTCCGTGCAAAAGAAACCGTCAACGGCTCGCGGCGCGGCTCCTCTCTCCAGCAACAGACCCATGAGTTCTCGGGATGCTATCTCCGGCAAGGGCGGTTCCTTCTCAAAACCTAGCAAGCCGGCCAGATCCAACCACGGCTTCAACCTAGCGCTAATTTGTGATTGTGGTCGTTTTCTCACAATCGTTGTTAGCCGGCTCGAACGACCCGTTTACAGTATCTACAAAACTAA
>CAWILO010000018.1:0-93339 GCA_963836955.1 uncultured delta proteobacterium
CTTCGGCGATTGAGGGTAAGCCGCCGGCGCGCTCGTCCCTCGGCAGCCGGTTTCAGCAACTCATCCGCCATCGCTCGCGGCTCTTATCGTAAGTTCGGAATCTTCTCGAGGCGCTTCCCGAGCCGGCGCGTAGCCTCCCAAGCGTCGTACCTCGCCTGCATGTTGAGCCACAACTCAGGTCCATTGCCACACAGCCTGCCGAGACGCACCGCCATCTCGGGGCTGACAGCCGTATCACCGGCCATCACTCGATGCAGCGTCTGCCTACTGACACCCAGTAACGTCGCGATCTCGCCGATCGTCCGACGTCCCAACGCAGGCAGAATCTCCTCGGCAAAAAACACGCCAGGATGAGTAGGCGGCCGACTGATGTTTTCTGGCTTAACAAAATATTCCTTCAATTCCTTCATACACTCCTACAACCTCGAGAATAAAAATCAGTGGTACTGCTCTAAATCAACCCTCAAGGCATTTCCATTCTCCCATTCAAATGTGATCGCCCAAGGACCATTAACGTGGAGGCTGTAACGCAGTGGATTGGTTGCCTTCAGCGGATGAAAATTGAAGCCCGGAAGGTTCACGTTTTCTAAAATCGCGGCATGTGTCAGCGCGTCCAGCCTTCTGATGCAGCGCTTTTGAAGGTCCGCGGACAGCCGCGCTTTTGCCGTGCAGGAACAGCTCGCTTAGTCCTTTATGCCGAAAGCTCACGATCACCATGAGAGGTGTAACATGTCGCGCGTCAAGGTGTAAGCATCGCGCGACACGCAATGTAGCGAGGGCGAGCCGTCGTTTTGAAAAAGGCGCACGCGTGCGTTTTTTGGAAGGCGCCGGGAAGGTACCGGTACGCGCGCAGCCTAACGGTCGTTAGGGAGAGGTGCCGAAACCCTTGCGGCACAGCGCGTTCGTGCTCTTCTGGTGTGTGTGTAGCTGCCCCTTGAGCCTCAAAACGACAGACCTCAATATTTACATAGGCATGTGACGGCAATTCACGGCAGCCAAGAGTCACCGCGCGCGACTCTTAAAGACCGGAGGCGTAAAGCATGAACGGAAAAACTCAAAGGATCGTTGAACCGATCGCGATCTCGATCGCGCAAGCGGCAATGGCGGTCGGAGTTTGTAAGCGCACCCTGCAGGATGAAATCCGCGATGGTCGTCTGCGAACAGCGCGAATTCGCGGGCGGCGGGTTGTGCCGATCGGAGCGTTGAACAGCTATTTGCGACGAGCGCAGAAGGCAGAGGCGAACGTGACCTAGGACCTCCAAAAATAACCGCGCCGGTCGCAGTTAGTAGCTGTGCCGGCGCTAAAGAAAAAGGGTATCGAGCAATCCCTAACCTACTACAAGTTTCCGGCTTATGTAAAGCCGATTTCGCGGAAAAGGCGCGGCACCTGATCGACGCCATACCCGAGCGCCCGTGGTGCGCGGACGCGTTTCCGACCAATCATCGACGTGTGAAATCCGACGCCCTCTCGCGGTTGCATATCCAGTTGAACTCGAAAAGCCGCAAAGCGTTTTTGCTTTTTGATATCGATCGTGTGGGCGCCGCGTTCGCTTGGGAGGACGCTTGGTTGCCCGCGCCCACGGTAGTCGTCATCAATCCGAAGAACGCGCACGCCCACCTGATTTACCAGCTCGTTGAGCCAGTGTTCTGGCGTGCCGACCATGACGATGCTCAACATCACGCGCCCATGCGATTCTACGAGCGGATTCGGTCGGCATACACGGCGGCGCTGGGTGCCGATCCCGCCTACCCCGGATTACTCGTGAAAAACCCGCTTCATCCGCAATGGCGCACAATCTGGACTGGGCGGACCTATGAGCTCGGCGAGTTGGCGGAAGCCTTACCGTCCGACGTACTTGCGCACACACGCTTCAATATGCGGAGGGCTCACTCTACTGAAACGGCCGTCGGCGAGGTCGTCCAAGATGGTCGGCGGAATGAAATTTTATTCAACCGGGCGCGATTCTTCGCCTACTCGATCGCGCGCCAGGCGCCGAACGAAGCTGCGTTACGTGCAACCGTGATGGAGTTCGCTATCACGCACAACCAGACGTTTCGGCCGCCGATTTCAATGGCCAACGTTCGCGCAAAGGTAAACTCGATCTCAAAATTCGCATGGCTTAATCGTAAGAACTTCGGCGTGAAACGCGCGGCGGTAGATCCCCGAGTTACAAAGGAACACCGGCAAGATGGAGTCCGCAGGGCTCGCGAACATCGGCGTCAACAGTTGTGTGAGCGGGTCGGTATGGCCGCCGCCGACCTGCGGGCGCAAGGTAGGCCCGTTACGGCTTCGGCAATCCGGCGACTCACCGGCATTCACAGGTCAACGATCTCGAGTCTGCTAACAAAGTCCGCCGCAGCGGCAAAGGTGGGTACGACCGGCCAATTTACCCGTACCAACCCCATTTCCGATACCCGAAGGGTGGAGCCGGGCGGGGGCCGTATACCTTATGTGCATGATCTATCTGTACAGATCGGGGCGACGGCGAGCGCGGCCCCGGAGGGCAGAGATGTGCGATCAGAAGCCGGCGAGACAGGGTCGTTCTGAGGTGGCTGAGGTGACTCACTGGTTACTCGCTGTCGCGGCGCACGGTTACTTTTACAACCAGGCGTATTGTGGCTCCCTGGTCGAATGGATCACCGCCCACACCGTTGAAGGTCAGGCGCCTCCAGTCCTCATCGGCGCTTGGCGGATCACGGAAGACGAATATCGGCGGAATGGGGAAAAACCCAGGAGAAAAAAGATTCGCAGGCCTTGAGCGTCAAATTGGCAGACAGCAGACTTTAACTTGAAATGACGACACCAATCGCCCACAGCCGCCCACACAGCCGCCGCAGGCAAGCGCCGATCGAGAGGCTCGCATTTTCGATTCCTCAGGTATCGCAGGCGACGACGCTCTCTGATCGCGCAATCCAACGGCTCATAGCATCAAAGCAAATCGCGGTAAGACGCGTGGGGAAACGCGTCTTGATACCGCGAGAGAGTCTTCAGGCCTTTTTGAACCCAGGGAGTGACTGATGGCTGACGGCATCAAGATTCGAAGGGTCTGCGCGACGGCAACGGTCAGGGTCAGGATTTCTACCGGTGTCACTTCAGGCGATGAGCATTCAAACCAACTAACTATCCGAGCAGGAAAGATCAATGAACCAGGGAACACAGATACTGCTTGCGGAACTGGCACACCTTCGCGGACGCACGTCGATGCCGATGGTCGGCGTGAACATCATGGACGCGATCATGCGATTTCGTGGAGATCAGAGCGACCCCAATCAGTTGCGACTTCAGGCCTCGGCGCTCGAAGCAATTCGAGAGTTCGGCGACGCGGTGGAGGCGATCGCAAGTAGGACTGAAGTTGCGGGCGTGTTGCGCGATATGGGGCAGATCACCTTCGCCGAAGCGATCTTGAAGCTACTTGTCAGCGACGTCGGCGCGAAGGCGCTCGACGATGCGGTTGTAGCGGTTGGGACCGAAGCCGAGTCGCGCCAGAAGGCGATCAATGATGCTCGCCACGAGGACGAGAGACGCGAAGCTGCTCAGCGGGCCGCCAAGCTTCAGGATCAGGTAGACGCAACGCCCGCCGAAGCCGTCCTGGCGGAGCTGGCGCGCAACGGCGTCAGGGTTCACGCAACCACCGAGGGCAAGCTCGTGATCCAGCCGCCGCAGCTGAGCGTGCTCCATAGGCGGGTTTTGGAATCCAAGCGTGACGACGCACTCAGGGTGCTCGCGGCTCGCGACGCAACGGTTGAGATCTAATCCGATGAAAGCATGTACAGGAAAATTCAGGAGGAAACGAAAGTCATGTTGAGCAGCACGATGCAGTTACTCGAGCGGTGCACCGGCAAGAAGGTGATCCCGACGATAGGCAAGGGCGAAAAGTTGGTCCACGGCGCGGACGGCGAATGGCACATCGAGCGGGACGGCGAGCACTTCACCAAAGCGGCGGCGATCACGCCTGCATCGAAGTCGGATCTGGCGAAATCGATTCTGACTCATCGACACGTCAAGACAGTCGGCGGCTCGCGCGAGCTGACGGTGGGGCTGCGCAAGCGTGCCGAGGCCGTTGCTGTCACCGAAGAAGGTCAGCGCCAAGGACTAGCGCCGACTATTGGGGCTACGGGTCCTAACGAGGCGGGATACTCGGACGCAGACATTCGGGAACTTGAAAATGCGATCGCCGAAGTCGGACTGACTCCGGCCGCGGCGGCGAAGCTGCTCGCGACCATCCTGGCGATTCCGCGGAACGAAACCCGGCGTGAGCCCGCGGTCGACGGCGCCCACTACGGCAACAGCGCGAAGGTCCGCAACATGATCAAGGCGGCGGTAGATGCCGAGGTCGCAAAGATGAATGCGACGTTGCGGCGCACAGCCGCAGCGCACGTAGATCCGACGGATCGGGACGCTTTCAAGAAGAGCTTGGTGAAGACGTTACAGATGGGTCGGCGTTCGATCTTCGATCCCAACTTCCACGGAAGCATGGGTCAGTAGAACTAGGAGGAAAACGGACAATGGCTTTTTCAGCGACTTTGACACCACCTTCGGGTTTATCACTTCCGACCAAACTGGCAGGGGCGTCGGGCACCGTCTACGTCCCCGGCAGCACCTCGGTCACCGTGTCGAATGAAAGGGACATGCAGGCGCTCGTATCGCAAGGTTGGGGCGTTAGCAGCTACACGGCCGGATGACGACGGTGACGAATCAGTTTCAATTTGCTCGGCGGCCGGCGAACGGCACTCTCTACCGTGAGAAGCGCGGCGTAGTGCCCCGGCGCTTTTCTGCCGGCCTGCCGAGCCCTATCGAGGTTGGACATAAGCCCTAGTTGAATCCCACCCCGATAAGACAGCCGCTCGCCGCAGTGCCCACGCTGGACGACGTAGCGTCCAACCCTCGGTGCCTGGCGGGGCTGTCAAAGTCGACGATCTTGGCGCTTTTGATGCGCAACGCCGTCGCGCAGAGCGCGCTTACCGCAGCGGCGCTGGCGGCCGAAGATATGCGGGATTGCTCGGCCGTGAATGCCCAGGATGACGATGTGGTTCTTCTGACGATCGATGAAGCCGCCGCAATCGCGCGCGATAATCACCGATCGTTCCTTCGCCGCACCCGCGGCAAATCGTTCAGGCGCGGAAGCGGAAAGAAGATCCTCTTCGAAGAGACCGGCCTGAGACGTTGGCTCGCGATTCGTCGGACTTGACGGTACCGTAACTGCCGGTTACGCTATGGCTCATGCAATCGATCGGACGTCGAATCAAGGAGCTGCGCGAGGCGAGTGGGATTACCCGGACCGAGCTTGGCAGACGAGCGAACGTGACGAGGGCTTACGTCAGCTCGATCGAGTCGGGTACTCGCAACAATCCCTCACTCGATGTCCTGCGCAGACTCGCAGAGGCGCTCAAAACCGATGTCTCCGAATTGCTCAAATAGAAGGAGGTCGTAGCGGGATATGAAAAAATTACCGCCCGGGATCTTCCAGCCGCCCTACATCAGCAGTACGGGCGAGAGGAAGGCGTCGCAGGTCTTGTGGATCCGGTACCACTACCGCGGCCGGCTCTATCGCGAGTCGAGCGGTTCGACCAAGGTTGCCGACGCGCGCCGGCTCCGCAATCGACGGCTTGCAGAGATGGGTCAGGGACGACTGGTCGGGCCCGATGTCGAAAAAACGACCTTTCAAGATCTGGCGGCAATGCTGCTCAATGACTATCGAGCCAATGGCCGGCGCTCGCTCAAACGCGTCACACACGCCCTGGCCCACCTCGAAAGTTACTTCGGCGCCGAGCGCCGCGCGCTGGATATAACCGCCGATCGCGGCACGGCATACATAGCGCACCGGCAGGCAGAAGGAGGATCCGCCGGCACTATCAATCGCGAGCTCGCGGCCCTCAAGCGGGCTTTCTCGCTGGCCGAGGTCGCGGGCAAGGTTCTGCACCGCCCTCACTTCGCGATGCTTGCCGAACACAATGCCCGGACCGGATTCTTCGAGCGCTCCGAATTTGAGGCCGTATTGCAACATTTACCTGAGTACCTGCGGCCGCTCATGTCCGTCGCGTTCATCACAGGATGGCGCGCACCGTCAGAGCTCTGTACCCGTCAGCGCAGACACCTCGACCTCGAACACGGATGGCTCAGGCTCGAGCCCGGTCAGACGAAGAACGAAGAGGGGCGTCAGTTTCCACTGATACCCGAGTTGCGTGAGATTCTGGAAGAGCAGCTAGAACGGACACGAGCCTTTGAGGCAGCAACCGGGCAGATAGTGCCGTGGCTATTTCACCGCGATGGCAAACAGATCCTCAGCTACTATGCGGCGTGGCGCAAAGCCTGCCGCCTTGCCGGCATCTCACGAGTCGCGCACGATTTCAGACGAACGGCCGTCAGAAACCTGGAGCGCGCCGGCGTATCGCGCTCGGCCGCGATGAAAATGACCGGCCACAAGACCGAGGCCGTCTATCGCAGATACGCGATCGTGGATTCCGGGATGCTGCAGGAAGCCGGAGCCAAGCTCACGGCGCTCCACGATGCCGACAGGCTTAACATCGGTTCCCGCACCGTGATTCCCCTGCACCAAAAGGCCGAGTCGAAATGAATACCAGCAAGGTTCCAGCAAAGTCTCGGCAAGGTCGCAGCTTTCAGGGTACCAGTAGATCAAATCTCACAACCGACAATCCTTTGCACAATCAAAGGGTTAACTGGTGCCGGGGGCGGGACTCGAACCCGCACGGAGCTTTCGCTCCAGAGGATTTTAAGTCCTCTGCGTATGCCATTTCGCCACCCCGGCCTCCGGGCCGACAAAATCGTTAAATCATAAAGAGACCCGCAGGCGAAGATCGCGCTTGGAACCGTCCCCGTGCCCCCGACTGTTATTCGGATGGGTCGCACGATTGTTCGTTCTGTCAGGCGCGCCACGGATATATGCTCGGTGCCGCCGGCGCTTGCCGATTCTGATATGGTCGCCGACCGCATTGAGGGAAAGGGCTTTGTTGCGAAAGCGGTTCGTGGTTGCGTTTTTGTCGATGCTGATTGTGTCGGGATGCTCCGCGTACCGTCGCTATGAAGCCTCGAAGCCTGAGAACGTTCGGAAAACCGAGGCGATGCTCTCCGACGCGGGCTTCAAGACGATCCAGATCGACACCTCCGACCAGGTCGGGCTCGTCGAAGATCTCCCGCCGGATGAGATTCGCAGCTACGCGGCCCAATCCGGCACCGTCTTCTGGTACTACGACCCTGACGTTTGCGCATGCGTGTACGAAGGGCATCAGGCCGAATTCGATCGCTACCAGATAGCGATGCAGCACGAAACTGACGTCGCCCGATATGCTGCCGAGTCCGACCAGCAGCAGGTCGCCTCGCTGAACGCTTTGAACGGTACGTTTTTTCCTCCGCCGTTCGGCGGATTCGTCGGTGGACCTTTTGTCGGCGGCGGACATTTCGGAGGTGGCGGAGGAGGACATGGCGGCGGGCACGGAGGTGGCCACGGCGGTGGTCACGGCGGCTTTGGTGGAGGCGGCGGCCATGGCGGTGGCGGAGGCCACGGACGCTAGCTGGCCGCATTTATTGCTCCCCCCTTGAGATGGGCCCGGAGGTTCACATCCCTGCGAGCGCCTAAGCCCATCGATGCTCACTTATGCCATCACGATCTTCACCGGCGCCTTTCTTCTGTTCCAGGTTGAACCACTATTGGCCAGGTACATCCTCCCGTGGTTCGGAGGCACGCCGGCCGTATGGATTTCCTGCGTCCTGTTCTTTCAATTGTTATTGGTCTTCGGCTATGCGTATTCCCATTCTATAGCAACTCACCTGCGCCTTCGACGTCAAGTAGCTATCCACGTTGCGCTCATCATTGCTTGTCTGATGCTGATGACGGGTCTCGCGATGGTGTGGAGTTCGCCGATCACGCCCGACGCATCCTGGAAGCCGCTCAATCCTGATTTCCCGATCGCACGTATATTTCTCCTGCTCATAGTCAGTATTGGTCTCCCCTATTTCATTCTCTCGACCACTGGACCTCTTCTGCAGGCATGGTTCGCGCGATCGCATCCCGGCGTCTCGCCTTATCGGCTGTATGCTCTATCCAACATAGGATCGTTACTCGCCCTGGTGACCTATCCTTTTCTAGTGGAACCTGCTTTGAGCCTGAGACTGCAGGCGATCCTCTGGTCGCTGCTCTTTGTCTTGTTCTCGATAGGTGTCTCGCTATGCGCGCGCAACGTCCGCCGCGTACCGATCCCCGATGTTTCATTAGGCGTGGACGATTCCGCCGATCCGCGGGTTCCCGTGCCGACGCGATCGACTCGCATCCTCTGGATCGCGCTAGCGACGGTGCCATCCGTGATGCTGCTCGCGACGACCAACCAGATCTGCCAGCAGGTCGCCGTCGTTCCATTCCTGTTGGGTGCTGCCGCTGGCAATCTACCTCCTTTCATTCGTCATCTGTTTCGATAATCAGCGATGGTACTGCCGCGGCGTCTTTCATCCTGCGCTGGCCGCGACGGTGTTCATGGCTCTCGTCGTTCTATGCAGCTCCGACTGCCGCATCGCGACTCAAATAGTCACTTACTCGGCGCTGCTATTCGCGATCTGCATGGTTTGTCATGGCGAGTTGGTCAAACTGAAACCGAACGAGCGCTATCTCACTTCGTTCTACCTGATGGTCGCGATTGGCGGCGCATTGGGCGGCGTCTTCGTCGTCGTGATCGCGCCGTGGCTCTTCACCGGCTATTGGGAATTCCATCTCGCAATCTGGAGCGGCATTCTGATGCTCTTCGTCGTGTTGATGCGGGATCCAAACTCGTGGATTCACGAACGCAAGCCAATCGTCGCGATGCGATTGCTGTCCGGCGCGATCGTCCTGCCGGAGCTGATCGGCGCAACTGATCTCGCAGGAGCAATAAGTCGGGCCGGGCCTCACTTGCTGCCGGCGTTCGTCGCGGTCGGTCTGATGTCCGCGGTCGCTTTTCAAAAGCACTCGCAAATGGCCCGAAGAAGGCGGGGTTCTATCGTGCAAGCGAGCGCGATCCTGGGGCTGGCGGTAGTTGGCGGAGTGTTGATTGTGAATATCGCGGGAAATCGCGCAGGAAGCCTGCTAGCCAGTCGCAATTTCTACGGAACCCTAGCCATCTACTCAGTCAACAGTCAGAACCCGGAAGACCACTACTACATGCTTCGTCATGGTCAGATCATTCATGGCGAACAGTTTTCGGCTACCGATAAGCGGTACCAACCAACTACCTACTATGGTCCGGAGAGCGCGATTAGATTGCTCATGCTCGATCATCCGCGCCGATTCGCGCGCAATCCTGAGCAACGCTCGCTGCGCGTTGGCGCGATCGGCCTCGGCGTCGGAACAATCGCCGCATATGGGACGCCCGGCGACTACATTCGATTTTACGAGATCAACCCGGCCGTCACCAAAATCGCTACCGGCGAGCATGAATACTTCACCTACATTCGGGATTCGCGCGCGAGAATCGAGATCGTGCCGGGCGACGCGCGGCTTTCGATGGAACGCGAACTGGCTGATGGAAAGCCGCAGGCATTCGACGTCCTGATGCTCGACGCATTCGCCGGCGACGCCATACCGGTCCATCTACTGACCATCGAAGCGATCGAGATCTACCTGCGCGAATTGAATCCCGACGGAGTCCTCGCCATCCACGTGACCAATCGGCATCTCGACCTTCAGCCGGTGATCAACGAAATAGCCGGTCATTTTGGATTGGAGGCAAAGCGCGTACATCAACCCGACAGCCCCTTGGTCAAGCCAAGCGACTGGATAGTCCTCGCCCGCAACAATTCAGTTCTCGGCCGAGCCGAGTTCACGAGCAAGCTGAAGCCGCTGGACTCGCACCATATAGTCCGGCTGTGGACCGACGACTACAGCAATCTGTTTCAGATCCTGAAGTGACAGCCTAATCGAGCTGAAAACGCGCCGCGCCGTATCAACCGGGATTCCGCGCGAAAGTCGGCACGCCGGGGAAATGCGGCGCCCAAGCCGGCGCGCTCGCCACGAAAATGCTCGCGGTCGGCTGAAACTGACCCGGATCGTCGAGGCTGCCCGCCTTGATCGCAATGAACGGCATCGCCTGCAAGATGGACATGATTGGAGAGCCGCACTCGGCGCAAAATCCGCGGCTCACTTTGCCGCCACTGTCGCCTGCTACCTCGTAATGCTTCAACTGTCCCTTGGTCAGCTTGAATGCTTCCTTGGGGACGAGCACGACCGGCGCGAACGCGCCGCCCGTCGAGCGTTGGCAATCGCGGCAGTAGCAGTTCGCTTGCATCACGGCGTCAGCCGCCGATTCGTAGCGAACCGCGCCGCACATGCACCCACCAACAATTTTTGCTGCCATCACGTACCTCCCGTTCAGACATTATGCGAGCGCGAGGCGCTCGAACTGTTCCTTAGGCGCTTCCATCTCGATCAACGCGGCGCGAAGTTTTTCCGCCGCTTGTTTCTCTTCAGCAGTACCAACGAGGTTCGCCTCTTCCGCCGGATCGTCACGCACGCGATACAGATGATTTCCGCTGAACCTGCCCATCGCCCAGTACGGCAGCAAATCTCCCGCGCGATACGGTTGCCTGATTACCGGGATTCTCGCGCCTGGCATACGGTCCAGCACGGCGCGTTCGTCCGGCGGCGGCATCTGGATTTCCGGCATGTGATGTATCGGCATCGTGGACCATCGATTCGACCACAGACTCAGAGGAGCGTTGTCGCCGGCCGGAGCACGCGCATACTTCGCTTCCGCGTCGATCAAATGAACCTCGCGTCCCCATACTCCCGCGACCGCCCAGTCGCGAATCGAGCTCGCTTCTCCAGTGATAAGCGGCAGCATCGAGCGCCCGTGCGTCCGATGCTTCATCTCGACTCCAAAGATATCCGCCAGCGTCGCGCATATGTCCACGTTAGTCGTCAGCGCATCGACATTTCCGTCTTCGTTGCCCATTCCCGGCATAGCAATCAACAACGGCGTATGCCCGAGCGGTTCGTAGATAGGCACGGCGGGCTTGCCCCAAATGTCTTTCTCGCCGAGGTAGTGCCCGTGATCGGTACATACGATCACCGCCGTATCGTCGTAGAAGCCACCGCGCTCGATTGATCCGAGCAGCTTGCCCAGCCACGTGTCGATCATCGTCAGCTTCGCGCCGTAGCATGCGCGAATCTGGCGCGCCTGATCGGGGGTGAGAATGCCGCGCTGAATGGCGCCGCGAACGTAGGGCGGCCAGATCATATGTGGGCCCTGCCAGGACGAATCGTACATCGAGGCATACGGCTCCGGCGTATCGAACGGCTCGTGCGGATCGAACTCGTCGACGAACAGCATGAAGCGATCGCGGCTGCGCGCCGATCGCTCGAGCCAATCGGTCGCCGCGGCCATCGTGCGCGGACCCGGAAAGTCCGCCTCGTCGCGAAAGTAGCCGCGCGAATTGTCGTACGGAGTGTGCCCGCGCGCGAACGACGGCGCGCCCATCCAGCTCGGATCGGGACGCGTCTGCCACGGGTCGCTCTCGTGCCCGCGCAAGTAATCCCACGCGGTGAAGTCCGTGTGATAGTTTTCGCCGCCGACTTCAAACAGATGCGGATGGTCCGACACGAGCTTGGTAACGACACCCGCCGCACGAAGATATGCGGTCAGCGGCCGCTCCCAGATTTCGATCGAGCCCCACGGCTTCCATAAGAAGTCGATCGCGCCGCACAGAATATCGTGACGCGCCGGGATACACGGCAGCGACCCTGAATAATGACGGTCGAAGCGAACTGCGCGCCGCGCGAAGCGGTCAAGGTTGGGCGTAGCGAACTCGCGACCGCCGTAGGCACCGAGCATGTGCCGATTGAGGCTGTCGAGCAGTATTACAATGGCGTTTTTCGGACGTCGCGCCGTGGATTCGCGCGCGCTCATCAGGCGAATCCTAGCAGAGGCAATCGCCTGTCTGAAAAGCGTCGAAACCTCAGTCCCCGCGCGGCGTCTACAATTGGCGGGGCGGATGCTATGGACTTGCGTCGCGCCATGGATTGAAATGAGAGGCTGAGATGGCAACCGTGGGGTTCATGAAAACGCGACCTGCGCCTGCGACGAATCGACCCCGTGCTGTCGGACTCCGAGCCGGCGCGCTCGCGGCGGCGATCGCAATTTCAGGATGCGCGGTCGCTCCTCCACCCATCGCGCATACGCCCAACGTGGTCGCGACTCCGCGGCAAGGCGAAGTTGCGGTGAGCGTCGCGGCGGCGCCGACCGTAGGCGAGGTCACTCCCGTTTACGTGTCGATTGCCAACGGCACCGATTCGCCGCGATCCGTCGTGCCAAGCCAGGTGTTCGCGCTCAACGACGCCGGTGAACGAGTTGCTCCTCTACAACCGGGCGAGGCAGCGCGGCAGGCGGGCAGTGCGAAGGAACTCGAAGGAGCGATCAAGAGCGCGGCCGTCAGTGGCATCGGAGGCGCCGCGGTTGGAGCAGCTGCGGGGGCCATCGCCGGCGCTGCCGGCAATGCCGGCAACTGGGGCTTCGGATCTCCGGGCGCCGGCTCTCTTATCGGCACGGCGTTCGGCGGTGGATTGGGTGTGATCCGCGGCGCCGAAAGAGGCCAATCGAAAGCCGACCAGCAGGCTAATCAGCAGATCGACGCCGTCTCACTCAAGCCCGAGGAAGTGCGCAAGGACTTCACCGTCAGCGGCTACGTCTTCTTCCCCAAGGGGCAGTACAACCAGGTCGAGATGCTGCTAGTCGATCGCGAGACCGGCGATACCCAGGTCGTTCGCGAACCCTGGCACTGAGTTGGCCCGCTACAACAGCGACGAGATAATCACGATCGCGCCCTGCCCTTTACCCTTCTCAGCAGGATCGCAAATCACCGCCTTGCTGCCGATGAACTTCAAATCCGTCGGATCCATCAGACCTGAGGCAAACGGCCGCGCGATTCCCTTCTCGACTCGATAGACAGTGCCGTCGCGCTGGTTGTCGTTCTCGGAAGCAAATTTGCCCGTGTCCGCGATCATCAACTCGTCACCGTATGAGCCAAAGCTCGTGGGCGACCACGCGAACCCTGACGGACGGATGAACCCGACCAGGTAAACTTCGTCTTTCATTTTGCCGTCGGCGCCGACCATGCTGATGCGCCCGACTTTCGCTGCTCCGCCCATCTTCGCGCGCATCCCGACCAGCATCATGCCGGCAGCCTTCGAATCCGACGCGGGCGGGAATGTAATCGTGGTCAGCTCGAACGCGACCGGTTGATTGTAGGTGCCGAAGACGCTCGCCTTGCCCGACGAATCGATCGCGTAGATCGACGCATTGCCGGTGGTCGCCGCGTAGAGCTTGCCCGCGAACGGCGATCCCGCTGCACCAAATTCCAGATCGCGGCATTCGGTCGCAGCCGCTGATCCGGCATCCGGCAGCTTGGCGAACGTGCTGACTGCGCCGGACTTGTCAATTCGTTCGACCTCGCACGGCGCCTTGATATCGCCGGGTGCTGCGAGCACGAAGACATCGCCGGCATACGATCCGAATCCCGCAGGGCCGATCGCGACTCCTGCCGGATTCTTGATCTTGGTCTTGTCCGCGAGCGCCGTCGCCTTGCCGCCGAACGTGACCGAGAAAACTCCGCCCGCCTGGTCCGACACTACCATCACGCCATGGTTGTCCTGCAGAAAATACGGCGCGACGAGGCCCGGCGCCTTGAGCGCTTTGATCTCGAACGGTACTTCGACGTCGAGGCCCGCGCCCGCCGCATTCGCGATCGAGTTGGTCACGCCCGGCAACGCGGCGATCGCCAGCATCGCGAGACTCAACGCGACAGCGAACATTGACAAAACTGAAAGATCACTTTTTCTTTTCGAGAAGTTCATCAAGCGCCTCGTTGACAACGTATTTTTCGTTAGGATCCCGGTCGTCCAGCTCGGACTTACGGCGCGACACCCACTCGGCCAGCCCGATTGTCGCCGCCTCCTCGGGATTCGAAATTCCCATCGCCTCCGCGACCTGCATGAGCTGCCCAAAAAGCTCGTCGGGCACATCGATCTGAATTCTCTTGCTCAAGCTGCCTCTCGATACACATTCCGGCGATTGTTCGCCCTTCCATATAGTCTTAGGGCGCGGCGGTCGTCAAAATGAATTCTGACGTGTCATCACCGATAAAATACCCCGGCACTATCGTCGAGTTCCTGGATCAGGGGCGCTTGAAGGCTGCACTTGTGACGCGCGAGCAGGAACGGCATCTCGCCGTGATCGATTCCGCCGGCCATGAGCGGCTGGTTCCGCGCGACCTGGTCCTGATGCGCCATCCGGATCGACGCGCCGATCGCGAAACCGTCGCCGAGGCACTCGCTGATTTGGAGCGCGAGCGCGCCGAACGGGCCGCGGAACTCGATCTCCAGTTGCTGTGGGAAGTCACCCAGGAGCAGAGCCGCAGCTTTTCCGCCGCGGAACTTGCCGAGCTGTTCTTCGGCCGGCGATCCAATGCTGCGGCCTCCGTGATGCTCGAAGCTTTGATGAACGACAGGACCTACTTCGTCCGGCGGCACATGGACTTCGTGCCGCGCACGCCTGAGCAGGTCGAACGGTTGCGGGTGCAGAACGATCGGATTCGTACGCGCAGCGATGACTATCGCAAAATCCAGAAGCAGTTGCGCGACGTCCTCAACGGCGCCGAGCTTCCGCCCGCCGACGAAGCGGCTACGCTAGTCGACGAGCTTTCACGCTATCTCAAAAACCCGTTCACGCGCAGTCGCGACATGACCCAGATGCTCGCGCATGCGGCGCCCGATGTGGATCCCGCCGAAGCGGCATTCGAAATTCTCGAGCGCCTCGGCGCGCGGCCGCGTGTACCGCGTTTCGCTTTCATCGCCGGTCTCAAGGACGAATTCAGCGACGCCGTTATGAAGGAGGCGTCCGAAGCGGTGCCCGGCCCGCGCGCGATTTCCGACGGCGGCTACACCATCACTGTCGATGACGACGACACCGTCGAGGTTGACGACGCTCTCAGTTGCGAACCGCTCGCGGACGGCGGGATACGTGTGCGCGTGCATATCGCGCTCGTCGCGGATTTCGTCGCAAAGGGCGGTGCGATGGATCAAGAGGCAGCCTCACGCGCGACTACGGTTTACCTGCCGGAGACGACCATCCGGATGCTTCCCGATCCGATTTCATGCCGTGCCGCGAGTTTGATTGCGGGCGAAGATCGCCCTGTGTTGACCACCGACGTGCGGCTGTCTGCCGACGGTGAATTGGTCGAGGCTTCGATATATCCCACTCGCGTTCCGATCATGCGGCGGCTCGACTACGACCAGGTCGACCGCATTCTCGAATCAGGAACTGACGGCGATGAGACCGTGGCGACCGTCTCTCGCCTTAATGCGGCCGCGATCAAGCTTCGTGAACGACGTCGGACAGCGGGCGCGGTGCTCGTGCAGAGGCGGGAGGCGAAAGTCCGCGTGCATGGCGACGTAGTGGAAATCAACTTGCTCGATAACACTTCGCCGGGCCGTACTCTGGTCGCGGAATTCATGGTGCTCAGCAATTTCGTCGCGGCTCGCTACGCCGCCGCGAACCGAATTCCGATCATTTACCGCGTCCAGCCTCAAGTCGGCAGCGATCTGGCGTCGATGCGGCCGCATCTGTCGCTGCATCCGGAATATCACGCCGGGATCGGAGTCGATTTTTACGCGCAGTTGAGCTCACCAATCCGCCGCTACGCCGATCTGGTGCTGCAGCGACAACTGTTGGGCGCGCTGGAAAGTTGCGATCACGAAGCGCCTGTCTACAACGTCGATGAATTGCTGACGGTGCTGGCCGGCGCCGAGAATGCGGAAGCGTCGGGCCGCGACCTCGAACGACGAACCAAGCGGTACTGGATTCTCCGCTACCTCGAACGTCACGCCCAGGATGGTCCGATTCTCGCGTACGTCACGCGCGAAGGCCAAAGTGCCGAGCTGGCCGATTTTGCGGTGCGCGGAACGTTGCACGCCGCTCCGACATTGCCCAATCAAATGCCGGTGATGGTGCAAGTGAGCCGCGTCGATCCGCTCCGCGGATGGCTCGCGTTCGACTTTGTTGGTCCCGCGGACGAAGCCTCGACCGGCGCAATCAGAACGATCTGATAGATCGGATCGGCAGGACTGCTACGCGCCAAAACCGGTACCGGCTCCGCTGACGCGAAGCTGTCCGTGATCCTTCCACTGCGCTCGCGCTGCTCGCTTCGTTCAGGATGACAAATGAGTGTCGCGCTGCTCGCTTCGGACAGGATGACAGGCAAACACGTACTCCAGCCCTGTTGATGGAGCCCGAAGGTGAAGTGAGAATGCCCTGCGACGTACCAGGGGGCGACCTGGTGAAATCCGCCGGTTCGCACGGGATGACTGGGTTTGGCCCTGGCGTGCGCACCGACCATCGATTGAATCGCCAAGGACAATCCCAGGATCAGCCCGGCTATTATTGTCAGACGCATATTCCTCCTCGACGCCGTCCTGCCTCCTCGATGCCGGCCCGCCGTTGCGACGAAGCTCAGCCACGCCGGGCGTCCTTGCGGACGCCCCTCTGCGTGACTCCCCTCTTTCCCCGCGACCCCCAGCCTTCCCCGCTACGCGACCCTGACAGCCCGCGCTAGATCTCTTTGTAAGTGTCCTGCTCCAGACGCCACCTATCGATCGATTCGATATTGAAGCGCCAGTCGCTGCCGACCTTGAACGCCGGAAGCCGTCCGCGCTTGAGCTGGCGGTATATCGTCGAAGGATGAACCTTCAGGTAGTCCGAAAGTTCTTTCACCGTCAGTACGTGGCTGCTGTCATTTCTCAGCATCTGCAGTTCCCCTTTTCAAATCTCTTTTTTGATTCGTGTGATCACCTGAGTGACTCTGGATGAAGCTTATCGCAATGGGCGTGCCGAAGGCGGAAGGATTGAAATGCCAGCCGAATAAAGAGGTCTGCGGCTATGTTTGACCGCCACTGGTGGTAGGATTTTGGCGGTTCGGCAGAAAAGTGCCGATCGCGCGCGAATGAGACCCGTCAAGGCGCGCCGTCGCGCTCTTGAGACGCTCGTTTTCCTGTTCTGACCGCCTCGGGATCTCGGCTAACTGCCAGTTGCCGCGAGACTGTGCCGATCTAGACCTTGCCGACCAGGTCGCGGCCAATGTCGCGGACGCCCTCGAGCAGCGCTGCTTCGTCCGCACCTCGTTGCAGCAGTATCAGGCGGCTGACGCCCAGGTCGGCGTAGCGCTTTGCCGTATCGCGATCGACCTTCACCCGCGCATTCGGCGTGATACTGATTTCGAGGTCCTCGAACCGACGGCCCGCCGCCTTGCACGCCACCTTCAGCCCCTCGACGCACTTCGCCGTGCCGTCCAGGTCCTGCGCAAATCCGTACCATCCCTTGGCGAGTCGTGCCGCGCGGCTGTAGGCCTCCTTGGTATGGCCTCCGAAGACAATCTCGGGATGCGGCTTCTGCACCGGCCGCGGCATCGCATTGACGCCCTTGAACTTGATCCACTTGCCGCTGAACTCCGGCTTCGGCATCGACCACAACGCGATCATCGCCGCCAGCCATTCCTCGGAACGCGCCCCCTTGTGATCGAACGGCGCGCCGATGGCCTCGAACTCCGGCTTCAGGTATCCGACGCCGATACCGAATATCAGCCGCCCGTTCGACAGGACGTCCGTCGATGCGAGCTCCTTGGCGAGCACAACAGGATTTCGCTGCGGCAGAATTATGATGCCTGTGCCCAGCCGAATCTTCGTCGTATGCGCCGCGACAAACGCCAATGAGATTGCAGGGTCGAGCATCGGGTAGTCCGCCGCCACCGGCGACGGCGGCACCTGCGGGTCGGGCAGTATCACATGCTCTCCCGTCCACACGCTTTCGAAACCCGCATCTTCGGCAGCGCGCGCGACGGCGGCTGCGCATTTGGGAAACGCACAAGATCCATTGTTGATTCCAAATAATCCGAATTTCATTGCTTCACCTTTCACCTTCTACCCGTCGTCACCTGCTCGCAGGGAACAGTGCGGGCATCGTGCACGGCACCGGGTTTCTTCCCCTTCGGCTCCGCTCAGGGCTTCGGCTGGAGGAAGCAGAGCATACCGTGAGGCTCAGAATGACACAAAAAAAGGACGATACAAGAAAGAAGGTCTCGACGTTGCGGACTCGCATCTTGAGTCGCAGAACCCTCACCTGCCGCCCGCGTTGCGGTCGGCCGCCTCTCCCGTGAAATAACGGGCGAGGTAAGAAGTGAAGGGGGTCGCCGCTGCCAATTGACGGGGTACATCATGCATCATCATAATCGCATCGACTGCGACTTCTTCCGATGAGGCGGATGAGGCGGGCGCGATGAGATGTCCCCAGTGCGGTAACGACAACCAGCAAGGCGCCGCGTTCTGCTCGCGATGCGGCACGCGGATGTTCGCGCCCAAGCCCTCCGCCGTGCGCGAGTACGCTCTGGCCACATTCCGTCCCTCGCTATGGTACTACGCCAACGGCTTCCTGGTCGGTGGAGTTTTGATCGCGGCGGGCGCGCGTCTGCTCTACATCAAATTCGAACCGTACCAAGTGGGGTTCGCTCTAATCGGCGTCGGTGTACTCTTCTTCCTCGTCACGATGATTCGCGCACGGACCGTCAATTGGAGCCTCACTTCCGACCGCTTGATCGAAAAGCGCGGGTTGGTCGCGTCGCGGCGGCGCGAGATGGAACTGGCGGACATCCGTTCGGTCGAAGTCGACCAGCGCGTCTTCCAGCGGATGTTCGGACTTGGCGACGTGACCATCGCGTCAGCCGCCAGCGCCGACTATGCCATCCGCCTCCACGAGATCCATGATCCCGACAACGCCGCTGAGACGATTCGCAAAGCGCGCCTCAAGCGGTTGGCATGATCAGATGAGCAAGCGGCCCGACCTTCGCTACGAACGACGCCTGTGGAAACTCGGCATCGATGCGGTCGCCGGTGTGGACGAAGCCGGCGTCGGTCCGATGGCCGGTCCGGTGGTCGCCGCCGCCGTCGTCTTCGCGCCCGAAACTTTCATCAGCGGCGTGCACGATTCCAAGCAGCTGACGCACGAGCAACGCGAGGAACTGTTCACGCCGATTCGCGAGCGCGCCCTCGCCGTCGGCGTCGGAATCGCCGAGGTCAACGAGATCGATCGCGTCAATATATACTGGGCCACGATGTCCGCGAGCCGGCGCGCGCTCACCGCGCTGAGCCAGGCGCCGGGCCACGTACTGGTCGACGGACGGCTGATTCCCGGACTCGAGCTTCCGCAGACAAAAATCGTCGGCGGCGATCGCAAGAGTTTCTGCATCGCGGCAGCCTCGATCATCGCCAAAGTGACGCGCGACCGCCTGATGGTCGCGCTTGACGCCGACTATCCCGGCTACGGCTTCGCGCAACACAAGGGCTATTGCACCAACGAGCACATGCAAATGCTGATCAAGCTGGGCCCGTCGCCAATCCATCGCCGCTCGTTCTCGCCGGTAGCAGTCTCCGCGCAGAGGCTGCTGTTCTGATCCTCGTCGACGAAATCTTCAACCGCATTTATGTTGACCACGGTTTACCCCCACTCCGGATCGCGTTAGAGTTGACGATGCGCACCGCCTCCTGAGTGCGTTAATCCCCATGGCACTTGAACGCGACAAGCATACTGCTCAGCACGCTCTTCTGACTCTCCACGAGAGCCAGCTTCTCGACCTCTATCGCCGGATGATTCTCATCCGCCGCTTCGAAGAGAAGACCGCCGAGATGTACAGCCGCGGCAAAATCACCGGCTTTTGCCATCTCTACGCCGGCGAAGAGGCAGTCGCGGTCGGCTCGATTTACGCCCTCTACGACAAGGACTACGTCGTTTCGACTTATCGCGAGCACGGCCATTGCCTCGCCAAGGGCGCCGACCCGCGGGTCGTGATGGCTGAGCTGTTCGGCAAGGCGACGGGAATCTCGCACGGCCGCGGCGGCTCGATGCATCTGTTCGATCAGGATCTTCGCTTCATGGGCGGATACGCAATCGTCGGCGGCGGATTGCCGATCGCCTGCGGCCTCGCGTTGTCGGTCAGTTACAACGAAGGACCCGAAGTGGTCTGCTGCTTCTTCGGCGACGGCGCGCTGCCGCAGGGCGCCTTCCACGAGACGCTCAACATGGCATCGTTGTGGAAGCTGCCGCTGGTTTTCATTTGCGAGAACAACTTTTACGGGATGGGCACGCTGGTCCAGAATGCGATCAGCCAGGAGGAACTCTACCGCTTCGCCGAGCCGTACAAGATGCCGGGGGTGCGCGTGGACGGGATGGACGTGCTCGAGGTTTACGGCGCCACGATGGAGGCGGTCGCTCGCGCGCGCGCCGGTGACGGGCCATCGTTGATCGAGGCAGTCACCTACCGCTTCCGCGGCCACTCGATGTCCGATCCGGCGGAGTACCGCTCCAAGCGCGAGGAGAGAATCTGGCAGGAGCGCGACCCGATCAAGAATCTGCGCCGTCGCCTCCTTTCCGAAAAGCGCGCCACCGACGCGAGGCTCGATGAAGTAGAGAGTGACGTCGGCGCGACTATAGATGATGCCGTCAAGTTCGCCGACGAAAGCCCCGAGCCCTCGATGGATGAGCTTGGCAAGGGCGTATACGCCTCCGAGGACCGCGGGCCACGAGGCTGACATTACATGGCGCTGATCACCTACCGCGAAGCATTGAACCAGGCCTTGCGCGAGGAACTCGATCGCGACGAGCGGGTCTTCATCATGGGCGAGGAGGTCGGCTACTTCGGCGGCGCATTCAAAGTGACCGACGGCCTGCTGGCCGTTTATGGCGAGAAGCGCGTCCGCGACACACCCATTTCCGAACTGACTATTGTCGGCGCTGGAATCGGAGCTGCGATGGGCGGGCTCAAGCCGGTAGTCGAACTGATGACTATCAACTTCGGGCTACTGGCTATGGATCAAATAGTCAATAGCGCAGCCAAAATACACTTTATGTTTGGCGGCAAGGCCACCGTTCCTGTAGTCATTCGCGCGCCGCAGGGCGGAGGGCATCAGCTGGGCGCGCAGCACAGCCAGAGCCTCGAGGCGTATTTCCTCCACTGCCCCGGGCTCCGCGTCGTAATTCCGGCCACGCCGGCCGACGCCAAAGGACTATTGAAAACCGCGATTCGGCAGATCGATCCCGTGATTTTCCTCGAACACGAGTCACTATACGGCGTGAAGGGCGAAGTCCCCGAGGATCCGGAGTTCATGGTGCCATTCGGCAAGGCAAATGTAGTTCGAGAAGGCAAGGATGTGACTATAGTCACTTACTCGAAGTGCGTATACGACGCGATTGCCGCCGCCGAAGCGCTCGAGAACTCCGGAATCGACGCTGAGATAATCGATCTCAGGACTTTGAATCCGCTCGACATGGATACTGTTATAGCGTCGGTGAAAAAGACCGGCCGCGCCATCGTTGCTTACGAAGGATGGCGCACGGGCGGGGCCGGCGCTGAAATCGCGACCCGGATTCACGAGGCTGCGTTCGACTCGCTCGACGCTCCGGTCGCGCGCGTGGCTGCCCTCGACACTCCGATGCCGTATAACAAGCATCTCGAGCATGCTTCGTTGCCAAGCGCCGGTGATATCGTAAAGGCGGCGGAGCAGTTGACCTAGTTTATCGCGGACGCACCGGGCAACACATCCGGGCGAAGATCATGAGCAACGAAATCACGATGCCCAAGCTTTCCGACACGATGGAGGAAGGCAAGATCCTCCGATGGCTCAAGCATCCGGGCGACAAGATCGCGCGTGGTGAGGCGATTGCCGAGGTCGAGACCGACAAGGCCGACATGGTGCTCGAGTCCTTCGACGAAGGCGTGCTGGATCAGATCAAACTGAACGAAGGAGAGAGCGCGCTGGTCGGCGCGGTGATCGCAACAATGAAATCAGCAGGCGCGAAGGATTCCAAGGTTCAAACCAAGTCCGACGCAAAGCCCACCAGCGCCAAGGACTCCAAATCCCAAACCGAGTCCGACGCGAAGCCCACTTCGACCGCGTCGATGGAAGATCCGGGCTCAGAGGCGGCCGCAACATCCGAAACGCGCAAGCCTATCGCGATCAAGCCAAAAACCGCAGAAAAGAAAGAGGCACCCAAGAGATCGATCTCGCCGGCCGCCGTTGTCACTGACGGCTCTGCGGGCGATCTGCACGTGCATCCTGCCATGTCCGCAAATCCAAGTGCCGCGCCGACTGCGATCGCTGCGCCGCCGCCTCAGCCTGAGCCGTCCGCACCTGCGGCTGGCCCCGACGACGGCGACGGTCACAAGCTCCGCGCCTCTCCGCTGGCGCGTCGTGCTGCCGAGGAAGCCGGCGTCGATATCTCGCACGTTCGCGGCACCGGGCCCGAAGGACGAGTGACCAAGCGCGACATCGATAACTTCGTCCGCGAGCAGCAGCTCTTCAAATTCCGCCGCCTCGTGTCGCCGCGCGAGGGCGCGCCCGGCTCGCGCGAAGAACTGTCCGCGATGCGCAAGACCATTGCCAAGCGGATGGCATTGTCGAAGCGCGAGATCCCGCACTTCTACGTCACCGTCGAAGTCGCGATGGAAGACGCGGTGCGCCTCAAGGACTCGCTCGAAGCAACCGAGCTGTTCGAAGAGACTGTCACCTACAACGACATCATCGTGAAGGCGTGCGCGCTCGCGCTTGGCCGCTACCCGCGCATCAACGCGAGTTACGACGACGAAGGCATCGTCATCCATCCTAATATCAACATAGGAGTCGCCGTTGCGGTCGAGGACGGCTTGATCCTGCCTGTGATTCGCGAATGCGAGCGACTGTCGCTGCTCGAAATCTCGCGCGCCGCACATCGCCTCGTGGCGAAGTCGAGCCGCGGCGGTTTCACTTCCGACGAACTGTCAGGAGCGACGTTCTCGATCTCGAACATGGGGATGCTGGGTATCGAGCACTTCGCCGCCGTAATAGTGCCGCCGCAGGCAGCGATCCTCGCGGTAAGCGCTATCAAGGATCGTCCGGTCGTGCGAGCCGGCCAGCTAGCTGTCGGTAAGACTATGATGGTCACCGGGTCGTTCGACCATCGCATAGTCGATGGCGTGGTAGCGGGCCGCTTCCTGCAAGAGCTGAAGCGCTTCCTCGAGAACCCATCCAGCCTGCTATTGTAAGCTCTCTTAGCCGGCCTCCTCGCGATTGTCTCCTCCAGCTACCTCTGAGGCTCACTGCTTTCTAGGTTCCTTTTCCGCTTAGGCTGACAACCTGCGGCGTGTTGGCCGCGTTGTCATTGATCTTCAGAGTCCCGTCGATGACTCCTTTGACCGAAGGATCGAACCTGACTGAAATGCTGCAGCTCTTCCCGGGCGCGAGAGCCGCAGAACATGTGTTTGTCTGCTCGAAACCCGATGTCATCACGATGCCTGCGATGCTAAGTGACGCGTTCCCGGTGTTTCGCAGTGTAACCGTCTTTGCGGCGCTCCTGGTGCCGATCGATCGTTTTCGAAAGCTCAAGCTACCGGGACTGACCGCGCCAATAGCAACCGGCGTCGCGGTCGCAGTAGGTGTAGCCGTAGTCGTGGCAGTAGCAGTTCGCGTAGCCGTTCGAGTCGCAGTGGCCGTAGCTGTACTCGTCGCAGTCTCTGTTGCTGTCGCTGTTCGAATCGGGGTAGCTGTGGCAGTACTAGTCGCCGTTGGAGTAAGCGTTGCGGTTCTGGTCGCGGTTGCGGTAACGGTGCTGGTAGCAGTAGCTGTCGCCGTTGGAGTCGCCGACCTGGTCGGCGTGGCAGTTGCGGTCGGAGTAGCTTTGGTCGTTGCTGTTGGAGTTGGCGAACTGGTTGGCGTAGGTCCTCCACCACCTCCAAATGCAATCACATTGGCCGAGTAGGCTGGAAAGTTGAATGAGAAGTTCGTCGATAGCCCTGTCACAGGACTACTAGCGACGTCGGCTGAGCCGACGCCCGTCTGGGCCGCGGTGTCTTGCGGGATACCGTAGGAATACAACGTGCCGGTGCTACCCGGTGTTGCGCCGTTGACCGTGATATTCGCGTTGAGTGCGTCGCTTGAGCTCTTGCTCACGACCAGCAGCGTCAGCCCTCCGTTAGTGCGTTGTGCCGCACACACACTCAGTAGAGGATAGTCGCTTGCGGAGCTGACAAGCTCGTCGCCGCCGCGCGAAATGTTGCAGCAGCTTCTGCACGTAATATGTTGGATAGCTGTCCGCGGGTCCAGCAGGATTGGCGCCGTCCACAATGCCGTAGTCGCCGTATTGCCGCCATCCGTACAGGCTTGCGGAATTATTGTCGGTCTTTACCTGTCCGTTGCGCAGATCCCACCAGACAACCGAGTTGAACTCGGTGTTCATCGCCGCGCAGATACTGTCGGCCAGGAATAGCCCATTCACGAGGCTGGTGGTTTGCTTGCCAGGGTTGGTGTAGACCGAGTTGTTCTCGGTGCAGTCCAGCTCAACGCCGGGTGCTGCACCCCCAAGATAGTCCTTCAACTGCTGCCGAAGATCGGCAGCATCGGTACTCCATGTAGTGTTAGAACTCAGCAGGCCTTGATCGCTCTCAGCACCCGGCGCCTGCGCATAGCGATGATAGATCAGGAAATCCGGAGTCACACCCAGGCTGTGCATCGTCGCGAGCATCACCGGCGTCCAGCCATTGTGTGTCACTCCGGTTCGCGGATTGACCACCGGATGATCGGTGTAGTTCGCGTAGCTGTCCTCGCCTGTGATTGCTACTGCTCCCACCTTGCTCGTGGGATCGACTGCCTTCATCTGCGTGTAGTACTGCTGAAAGCGCTGCGCGTAGGTGTAAGGATCGTGAGGGCGAGTGTTAGTATCGGTCTCCCACGAGCCATAGCACTCGTTCCCGACTTCCCAGTACTTGAATCCGTAGTGCCTGGTGATGTTGGATTCCTTCACCCATGCGGCCGCTTCCGCCGGTGTGCCCGACCCGTAGTCGGCGGTGACAAAGACCTGCGCACCAATCGTCGTCGCGACCTGGGCGAAACTGTCGAACGAGGTAGCCCATTGCCACGTGTTATTGTCTGTGGTGTTAGTGGCCCAGTGGTAATCGTCGGAGAGTGAACCGCCGGGGAAGCGCAGGGCAGGTCCGCCCATCGCGGTGAGTAGATTGATGGTGGTGCTGGTATCGAAGATCGCGTCCCACACCGCCGCATTGAGTCCGAAATGCCGCGCGTCGACGACGCGAACAGCCTGCACCGCGTTCACCGTTACGTTCACCACGCTGGGCGGCGCTTGCGCTTTGATCGCGATGGTATCTACGTAGAATGCCGGTTGGCTCGTACCGCTGCGATCCTGGATCCAGAAACCGTCCATGTTCGGTTGGTTCTGCACACCCAGCGAGGAAAGTGGAATGTCGATTGGCTGCCAGGTGTTCGCTGCGAGCGCCGGGAGATTTACGACAGTCTGTGGCGCGCCGTTGAGCGTCGCGTGCACCTGCAACAACTGGCCTGCGGTCGGGCCACCGTCGATCCAGAAAACCAGGTCGGTGTACAAGCTGGAATCGAAGGCGTCGTGATGCAGGTAGAGAGCCTGGTATGGCGCCGCGCTGACACTGATCGAGGCGGTGCCGGCCTGGACGGGAGTGCTGTTGGCGAGATTCACGGCCGCCCAACTCCAGTTCTGCCAGCCGTTGGCGAGCGCGTCGGTATATACGGCCTGATCAGTTTGTGCCCGCGCGACGCTGGGTATCGTCAGCCAGAAAAGGAGCGGCATCAAAAACAAGAACCAGGACCGCGCCAGCCGCGGTGTCACACTCAGAATCATAGTTGTACAACGTGTATAGTAGCACGGTGCGGCAAATATAGTGTCTACCTCATATTCAGATGAGCGGTCCCGCAACGTGACCGCTAACGGAGTCTGCGCCTGGCCGCTTAGGCGAGATGCAGCCCTCCCCCTGACGTTACTACTTACGTTCACCGTCATGCTTGCCAGCGGGTGCGCGACACCGGTCGGTGTTACGCGTCTCGATGAGCAAGCGGCCCATCGCCAGCTCAACGCGAACATCCTGTCGACGGGCAAACCGAGTGACTACTCGACGCAGATTCTGGAACGGACCGCTCTCAGCGATCGCTTCAGCAACGATCCGCAAACGGTCCTTGCCGAGTTGAATTCCGGGCTCGGCAAACCCGACGAACGCGACCGGCTGTTCGCCCTATCCGAGCTGTCGTTCGCCTATGCCGAGGACTCACTGAATCAATCCTACTACCTCGCATCGGCGGCCTATGCTTACGCCTTTCTGTTTCCGACGAACCCGGCACTTGCACCCGGTCCTTACGATCCGCGCTTGCGACTCGCACTCGACCTATACAATCGAAGCATAGCACTTGGACTGGCGACCAGAGACGGAAAGGAAGTCGACCTCAGCGAGCGTCAACTGAATTTGCCATTCGGCTCGCTCGATCTCGTCGTCAACCAGAATGAATTCAACTACGCCGGTAATCGTCTGACGAAATTCATATCGATCGCCGACCTCAAGGTGCGCGGGCTGCGCAACACCTATCGCAAACCTGGTATCGGCGCCGCGCTCTCGGCTCGAGTCGGACCGTTGCCGGGAACGCCGGGGAGCCGATGGATCCCTGCGGCTGCGAAAGTACCCATGACCGCATTCGTGCGCTTCGACGATCCTCGCCGCGCGATGAGTGATGGACATTTGCGCGGTACCGTAGAACTTTACGACGACGATCAGACGGCCTACGTGCAAGTGGGGTCTCACTCCGTGCCGCTTGAATCGGATTCCAGCGCCGCTCTCGCCTATCGACTCGAGGGCGCACCGGTCTGGGATTTCGAGCTGGCAGGTTTTCGGCGCGGTGATTTTTCTCTTCCGGGCAATAGCAACAGCGCCAACGGTCTCTTTATGCTGCATCCCTACCATCCCAACATGATCCCGGTGGTATTCGTTCACGGGACCGCGTCGAGTCCTGCGCGATGGGCCGAGATGGCTAACGAGTTGCTCGGCGATCCCGCTATCGCGTCGCGCTATCAGCTGTGGTTCTTCATCTATAATAGTGGCAATCCTATCGCGCTGTCTGCGATGCGTTTGCGGGAATCGCTCATAGCTGTGCGAAAGGACGTCGATCCGGAAGGCAAGGACCCCGCGCTCAACCAGATGGTTGTGATAGGTCACAGCCAGGGAGGACTCCTGACCAAGATGACGGTCGTCGATAGCGGGACCCGCTTCTGGGACAATATTACCAAGATCCCGTTTGACAAGGCGGCGCTCGACCCTGAGACTCGCGACCTGGCTGCGCGAGCGATTTTCGTCAAGCCGCTGCCGTTTGTGGCGGAGGTAATCTTCATAGCGACGCCACATCGTGGCAGTTTCATGGCGAGCAATCCGGTCGTCAAATTCGGAAACAAATTCATCAACCTGCCCGGCGGTCTGGCTAAGTCTGCGGCACAACTCGCAAAGCTTCGCGGGCCCGGACTGTTGGGGACTCCTTTTACAATACCGACCGCGCTGGACAACATGGATGCTTCCAATCCGTTTCTGAAGACGCTTGCTGCGATGCCGATCGCGCCTGGCGTGCACGCTCATTCGATCATACCTGTGCAAGGTAGTGGGCCCGTCGAGGAGGGAAACGACGGCGTCGTCGAGTACAAGAGCGCGCATATCGGCGGCGTCGAGTCTGAGCTGGTCATTCGTTCGGGACATTCGACGCAGGCGACGCCGGCGACGATCGAGGAAGTCCGTCGCATCCTCTACGAGCACGCCGGAATCCATTGATGCTCCGGCGATTGCTCCGTTTGATCGCGACGCTAGTGTTATCGGCGATCGTCGTCGCCGCGGTAGCTTGGGCCACGATGGCGCTATGGTTCGACGGGCCGCATTCGCGCGTCCTGGCGGGAATGTTAGCCACGGGAATGGCTTTGGTCAGTATCACGTTGACTGGTCTCGTTCGGCCTTTCTTGAGTGGGCTGGTGGCGGCGCTGATGCCGGTGGTGCTGGTTACTCTTTGGTGGACGTCGATTCCGCCGAGCAATACTCGCGACTGGACCCCCGACGTCGCTCGCACGGCGCGCGGCGTCTTCACCGGCAGCAGCGTGACGATTGAGAACCTGCGAGATTTCAAGTACCGATCCGAATCTGACTACAACCAACGCTGGGAGACGCGAACTTACAATCTCGACAGTATTCGTGGGTTGGACCTGTTCCTATCGTTTTGGGGACCGACCGCAATTGCGCATACTATAGCTAGCTGGGACTTCGACGACGGCCAACACCTTGCTATCTCGATCGAGACGCGCAAAGAAAAAGGCGAATCCTATTCGGCGCTTCGAGGCTTCTTCCGTCAGTACGAGTTGTATTACGTAGTAGCCGACGAGCGCGACCTGGTAGGACTGCGAACCAACTACCGGGGTGAGCAGGTATATCTCTATCGCATCCGCGTTCCCGCTACTCAGGCACGCGCCCTGCTGATCGACTACCTGAACGAAGTGAATCATCTCGCCGACCATCCCGAGTGGTACAACGCATTGACACAGAACTGTACGACGACGATCCGCGGTCATGCGCAGAACATAGGGGCTAGCGGCAATCTCGACTGGCGTCTGTTGGCCAATGGGCATTTGGATCAACTCTTATACGAACGCGGCCAGATCGACACGAGTATTCCATTCGCAGATCTACGAGCACGCAGCAATATCACAGAGAAAGCCAAAGCCGCCGACGACTCTCCCGACTTTTCTCTTCGCATCCGCCAAGGACTGCCAGAACCGCGTGGCTGATCCGTCGTCATTCGGAGACTCCGCTCGCTTGATGACGATAGGTCTCGTCGACGTGGTCGGCGATATACTGGAAGACTTCGCGCCAGTACGGCGGATCGATACCGTCCTTGTCGGCGGTCCGCACGATGACGACCTTTGTCCTCGGCGACACGAAGATGAACTGGACGTAGGTCCCGATGCCCATGTAGCTGTAGTCGCCCCCTTCTAGCGTCACTCCCCACCAGAAGTACTTGTAGTAGCCGCCCTTGTCTTGCCACCGCGAGAAGGTCTCCCATGGACGATGGTCATTCGGATCCCTGGTGGTGGATTCTACGACCCAGTGCTCGGGGACAATCTGTTTGTCTTCCCATCGGCCGTCGTTCAAATAGAGCCGGCCGAACTTGGCCAGGTCAATAGCTCTTGCGTTGAGCAGTATAGGTGTTACCTCAAAGCCATCCTGCTCGCTATCGATGCTCCAGGTTGCAGGATATTCCATACCTATGGGCTTCCAGATTTTGTCTTGCAGGTATTGGCTGGACGGGTGACCCGTGGTCCTTTCGAGGATCATTCCTAAGAGTTCGGTGTTGAAGTTGTTGTAGTGGAATGACTGTCCCGGTGGCTCCATGATCCTCAGGTCGGATAGGAGTAGTTGCCGCAGGTCTGGATAGTAGCCGGCCAACACGAACTCGTCCCACGGGAAGAAGCCGATCCGATATTGAATGCCCGACCCCATTGTGAGGAGATTCCTGATCGTGATCGGATCAAAGCCTTGGCCTTTCAACTCTGGCAGGTAGTCTGTGATAGGATCGTCGAGGCTTTTGATATAGCCTTCGGAGATCGCGATACCTACCAGTGCCGAGGTGACGGACTTTGACAACGACCATGCGGTGTAGAGGGAGTCTCGGGCAAAGCCGTTGAAGTAGTTCTCGTATAGCAGCTGGTTGTCCCTTATAACGATGAAAGCATGGGTGCCTGTCGCGCTAAGCAGCTCGGACAATGCGACGCGCTTCAGCGTATCACCTTCTTTGTATTCCACCGTATCGGGGATTTCATCGTGGGCTCCGGGTGCGAAGTGATATGCGTCCGATGGGTTGTCGATTGTGTGATAGCCGTAACGCCGGTAGTCGTCGGAACGGGATGAGATAAGGCGTTGCGCGCCCCACACGAAATAGCGATAGAGATGCTCCGGTTGCATCCACGCGGCGGCGTTTGCCGGAGAGGCGGAGGTCAGACTCGATGCCAGGATGACCAGCAGCAATATAAGTGACGGAGCGAAGGGAGCCCGATGAATGTTTGAAATCAACCTGATTTGCTCCTGACTCTGTTGCGCTGGATTGAAGCTGGAATAGCAGTCGCCGCCTTGAGGACTGCTTCGCGCAAGTCGGCATCGGTTAGCGGTCCAAGCATGAAGGGCATCAGACGCTCGCCCATTCGCAGCAGCGCGAAGCCATGCAGGATCGACCAGAACGTCAGCGCGGCAGCCTTGATCGTTTTATCGTCTCGCGACTTGCAGTTTTCCGCGACGAGAGCTTCGAAGCGTCCATGGAAGCTGCTGGCGACCTCGATCAGCGCCGGATTGCGCGGCTCGTCTCCGGTGAGCAGATCGGACGAGAACATCAATCGGAAAAGTTGAGGACGTCGCGCCGCGAACGCGAGGTAGGAGCGCGCGCCGGCGGCCAGCCGCGCGGCCGGGGTAGCTTGCTTCGCCATCGCGGAATTGGCGGCGGCCTCGAGGTGCTTGAATCCGTCAGCAGCGATAGCGGCGAGCAACTCGCGCTTATCGGCAAAATGGCGATAAGGCGCCGCTCGCGAAACGTCGAGCGACGCGGCGAGGTCGCGCAGCGAGAGAGCCTCGAAGCCGATCTGCTCGATCTGCTTCGAGGCGGCCGCAAGCAACGCAGAGCGGAGGTTGCCATGGTGATAGGAGCGAGCGTCCAAGCTAGTATTTGCTCTCATGATGTTGTCGGCGCTCACATTATTACCGCGGATATGTCAGCACTGTCAACATCAATTCAGTCGCGGAAAGGCGCTCTCCTCGAAGAGTTCCAACCCCTTTCGCCGCTTGTTGCCGATGGCCTGCGCGAGGCTGGACATGACGCCACCCACGTATCGGACGGAAGGAAGTGAGCGCGAAGGCAAGCCTTCCGAGCTTGCCGACGCCCGGTGAATTCCAGGAGTCGCCATCGCGAAGTGATGGGAACCAGGAATTTGGACGCTCACCCGCGCCGGAGGCGCGGCCTCTCCCTGACAGAGAGAGGCGAGGAAGGAGCCGGGATTCTTCGCTTCGCTCTAGAATGACACGGGAAATCGAGCGGCCTCGAGCGTCGTTTTCAATCGAGCGGTGCACCTTGCCCTTACTCGGGGATTTGATTCGGGGAATAATGTAGCTAGTCAAACTCCTGGAAGGATTTCATCTTGGCTAATTCTCGGTATGACCTTGTTGTGATTGGTTCCGGGCCTGGTGGGTATGTTGCGGCGATTCGCGCGGCGCAGCTCAAGATGCGCGTTGCCGTTATCGAGCGGGACCGGCCTGGGGGCGTTTGTCTCAATTGGGGATGTATCCCGTCGAAGGCGCTGCTTAATTCGGCTGGGGCGATGGACACTATTCGCGGCGCGTCGAAGGAGCATGGGATCGAGACTGGGGAGATTCGGTTTGATTTCACCAAGGTGATCGCGCGCTCGCGTGCGGCGGCGGACAAACTGTCCAAGGGCGTGCTCTACCTGTTCCGGAAAAACAAAATCGACTACTTCGAGGCTGACGCGACGATCACGGGGCCGCATTCTGTTTCGCTCAGGCGGGTTGAAGGCAAAGCTGCGCCGGCTGCGGCGGTGCTGGAGGGAGAGCGGATTCTGATTGCGGCCGGGTCGGGTGAAAAACTGTTTCCCGGGATGAAAGTTGGCGACGGCGTCGTCACCAGCAAGGAGGCGCTGGTGCTCGACACGATGCCTGCGAGTGTCGTCGTGATCGGCGCGGGCGCGATCGGACTCGAGTTCGGCTACTTCTACAGCGCGTTCGGCGCCAAGGTGACGATTGTCGAGCTGGAAAAGCAGATGCTCCCCGGCTTCGACGCCGAAGTTGCCGAGGAGCTGCGCCGCGCGTTCGTCAAGCGGGGCGTGACTGTAATGCTGGGGCATGGCTACAAGTCGATGGCGCGCAAGGGCGACCTGTGGTCGGTCACGGTGGCGGCAGACGGCGCCGAAAAATCCGTCGATGCCGAGGTCGTGCTGGTCGCGATCGGACGCACGCCGCTCAGCCAGAATATCGGACTCGAAAAACTTGGGATCGAGCTGGAGCGCGGCGGCTTTATCAAGATCAACGACTCGTTCCAGACCACCGTGCCGAGTATCTACTCGATCGGCGACGTGATCCGCCCGCCTCTGCTCGCACACAAGGCCAGCTCCGAGGGAATCGCGGCGGTGGAAATCATGGCGGGCGTGCGCGAGCCCGGCTTCGACCTGCTCGCGATCCCCGGATGTATCTACTGCGAGCCAGAAGTTGCGACCGTGGGACTCAGCGAGGCGGAAGCGAAGGCGCGCGGAATCGAGGTGAAGGTCGGCAAGATTCCGTTTCGCGCGATCGGCAAGGCGGTTGCGATTGGGGAGACGGCGGGCTTTGTGAAAATCGTCGCGACCAAGCAATACGGCGAAGTGATCGGATGCCAGATTATCGGACACGCCGCCACCGATATCATTTCGGAGGTCGTGCTCGGCAAAACGCTCGAGACGACGGTCACCGAAATCGGCAAGACCGCGCATCCGCATCCCACGATGTCCGAGGCGATCATGCAGGCGGCTTTGGCGGCAGACGGTGAGGCGATAGACTACTGACGGATGCAGAATCTTGAATCGCTCTCGAAATAGCTCGCTGGATGTGGACCCTCACCTTCATCCTCTCCCTAACAGGGAGACGAGACAGATTGCCGTTGCCGAGTTGGGTGTTGTCGATTACGACGACGCGCTCGAGCTTCAGACTGCGATGCTCACGGCGCGACTTGACGGCAGAGTCGGCGACACGCTGCTGCTGATGGAGCATCCGCATGTATTCACGCTCGGGCGCGGTGCCGATGAGCGGTTTATCGTGGGCAATCACGCGGGAGTGCCGATTCGGCGCGTGTCGCGCGGCGGGCAGGTGACGTATCACGGTCCCGGGCAACTGATCGGCTATCCGATTCTCAAGCTCGAAGGCCGCGATCGCGATGTCATGAAGTACCTTCGAAGTCTCGAGGCGGCGATGATCGACGCACTCGCGAAATTTGGAATCGATGCCGTCCGGCGCGACGAGATGACCGGCGTCTGGGTCGGGGCGCGCAAGATCGCGTCGATCGGCGTCGGTATCCGGCGCTGGACGACATGGCACGGCTTCGCGCTCAACGTATCCACCGAGCTGAGCTACTTCGATTCGATCGTGCCGTGCGGTATCGAGGGCTGCCGGATGACGTCAGTATCCCAGCTGACGAATCGGGCAGTGTCAGTGCGAGAGTTCGCCGAGGTGATGCGCGAGAGTTTCAGACGCGTGTTCAACTACGACGAAATAGTTTCAGTGTCCGAAGCGCAGATTGTGCCGATTCCTGAGTTGATGGTTGGCGATGGCTGAACGAAAGCATCCTGACTGGATTAAAGTACGCGCGCCGGTGTCGCCCGAATACTTTCGCACCAAGGCGATTCTCGGCGAGCTGAAGCTGCATTCCGTCTGCCAGGAGGCGTGCTGCCCGAATATCGGCGAATGCTTTTCGCATCGTACGGCCACCTTCATGCTGATGGGCGACGTGTGCACGCGCAATTGTCCGTACTGCGCAGTCGCGCACGGCAAAGTGCGTCCGCTGGATGCCGACGAGCCGCGGCGAATCGCGGAGGCGGTGGCGCGGCTGGGGCTTCAGCACGTCGTCGTCACGTCGGTCGATCGCGACGATTTGCCCGACGGCGGCGCGGCGCATTTCGCAGCGACGGCGCATGCAATAAAGGCGAATCCGACGCCGGCGCGCGTCGAGGTGCTGGTGCCGGACTTCCAGGGAGTGTTTGCCAGCGTCGAGACGGTGGTAGAATCGCCAATCGATATCTACAACCACAATATCGAAACGGTGCCGAGTCTCTATCGCGCGGTGCGGCCGGGCGGGAATTACGATCGATCGCTCGACGTGATCCGCCATGCGAAAGAGCACGCGCGACAGGTCGGAAAATCGATGTTCACCAAGGCGGGCGTGATGCTCGGTCTGGGCGAGAACGACGAGCAGCTGCTCGAAGTCATTCGGGACCTGCGCGGCGTCGAATGCGACATCCTGACGCTCGGGCAGTATCTACGGCCGTCGGCGGATCATATTCCCGTGGCTCGGTACGTACCGCCGGCGGAGTTCGCGGAGCTGAAGAAGGCGGCGCTCGCGATGGGGTTTCATCACGTGGAGTCAGGGCCCCTCGTGCGCAGTTCGTACCACGCCTGGGAACACGTTCAGGGGGATAACACACGCATTTCTGATGCGACCTGAATGGTCGGGCGGACAATTTTTGTTTCATTCTAGAGCTAAGCGAAGAATCCCGGATCCGGAAAGCTGCATGCGGAAAAGGTCGATCAGCAAGAGCTACTACGTCTACATAATGAGCGGCCCGTCGCGGACGCTGTACACCGGGGTGACCAACGATCTTTGAGCGCCGAGTTCATGAACACAAAAGTGGCGCGATCGCCGGACTCACCAAACGCTACAAGATCGACCGCTTGGCGTATTTTCAGGAAACGAATGACGTCTCGGCAGCAATCGCTGCTGAGAAACAAATCAAGGGATTGCTGCGACCGAAGAAGATTGCGCTGATTGAAGGGGAAAATCCTATGTGGCTGGATTTGAGTGCTGAGCCGTAGAAAAAGACCGGGATTCTTCGCTTCGCTCTAGAATGACACAAAGCACAGAAACGACTCTTCCACCGCGTATTCTGAAATAGTCGCGCCCCGAAAAAAACGCGCCGCGGGATTTTTGTTCCGCGGCGCGTTGATCGTCAAACTATGTACGAGCTTACCAGTCTTCTTCGTGGAGCTTTTTGACCTCGTGCGCGCGCGTCTGCAGGTATGCGTCCTGAACCGCGCCGTAGAGATCGATCGCGTAGCGATCGGCTTCTTCGAACTGGTTCATATGCAGTGAGCGGTAGTTCACCGCTTCAACGACGCGCTGGCCGGTATCCGCAGATAGCGTGATCCACCACGGAAGGAGGTAGCTCATCGGATTCATCGCGCCGTCCGCAACCAGACCGACCGTGTCGCCAATGGTCGAAGGCCCGAAGAACGGCAGCATCACGTACGGACCGGTCGGGATGTTGTAGTAACGAATGGTCAGGCCGAAGTCGTTGGGATGCTCTTTGAGCCCGAACCATGAATCGGCCGGGTCGAACAAGCCGACGATGCCGACGGTCGTGTTGATTCCAAAACGGGCGACTTCGCCACCGGCCTCGACCAGCTTGAGCTGGAACAGGTTGTTGGCGAAACGCGGGATCACGCGGACATTGTCGAAGAACCTGCCGACACTCTGACGCACCGGTTCGGGCGCGATGTAGGAGTATCCGCTGGCGACAGGGCGCAGCACCCAATCGTCGAGCTTGAGGTTGAAGGTGAACATCGGCTCGTTGAATCCCGACAACGGATCGGAATAGACGCCCTGGTTGTTCTCGCCCGGGGGTGTCTGCACGGAAGCTGCCGATTGGGCAGCGGGGTTCACCGAGAGCGGAGCGACATCCTGGCTCATGCCAGGAGTCGCGAACGAAACGACTGCGAGCAGGGACGATGCGAATATCGTCCAGCGCGCGGCGGTCCTTTCGATTTGCTTCGAACCAGATCTCATTTGCCTCTCCATGGCGGTGACGCCTTCAAGTTTCTCTATTAACGTTACATTTCAAAACCCGAGGAATCCATAGTAGCTAGTGGTTCGCCAGCCCTGCCGCAAGAGCAGCCTGCTTGGCCTTCAGATCGTTGATCAGCGTGTCATAGCCAGAATTGTTCATCACGCGATTAAACTGGTTACGATAATTCGCGATGATACTGATCGAATCCACGGTGACATCGTAGATTTTCCAGGTGCCGTCTTTCTGAAGCAGGCGGTAGTTCACGTGGATCGCATCCTTGCCGTTGGGCTGAACGATATCGGTATTGACCTGCGCATACTGCGGCCCGTCATTGCGCATCCCGAGGAAGGCGACCTGCTGACCGCGGTAGTCGTTGATCTTGCTGAGGTAAGAATCCTCGATAAACGCGACGAAGGCCAGGGTGAACTCCTGCTGCTGGGCGGGAGTGATCTGCTTCCAGTGGTAGCCGAGCGCCGACTTGGCCATTTCGGTGAAATCGAAGGTCGAGGCCACGATTTGGCGAAGCTTGTCCTGGCGCTGGGCCAGCGGAGTTTGAGTGTCGCGCAGAACGTCGAGCGCCTGGTTAACCGTGGTCTTGACCACCGACATTGGATCGTCGGCCCAGGCGGGGGCCAGCAGGCGTGAGGGTGCGAGGCTGACAAGGATAGCAGCGGTCAGGGTGAATATCGCGATCGCGCGGCGGGGCAGAAACTCTGGTGTGGGAGTGGGAGTCATCATGTCTATCACTCGATTATTTCTCCGATTTTCCGGGCTTCTGGTTCTGGTCCGCGTTTGGCGATTTAGCTTCGGGGGTTGAGGCCTTGGAATCCTTGTCCTTGTCACTGCTGCCGGAACTGTTGATCAGCTGGCCGATGGCGTCCTCGAGCACAAACGCAGACTGGGTTTGCCGAATCGTGTCGCCGTCTTTGAGGTAGTGATCGCTGGGACCGAGCTGGATGGAGACATATTTGTCGCCGATGATTCCGCTGGTCTTGATTGCCGCAATCGCATCCGCATCGATCTCCACACCGTCGTTCACTCGCATCGCAATTCGCGCGCGAAAATCCTTGAGGCCAATCTGGGTTACTTTACCGATCTGCACCCCTGCCAGCTGGACCTGATCCCCGGTCTTCAATCCGGAAATATTATCGAAACTTGCGTACAGGGTGTACCCCGGTTGAGGGAACAGCGAGATCTTGCCCAGCGAAAGCGACAAAATCGCGAGGGCGATAATCCCGAGAATCGCAAAAATCCCGACGATAAGCTGCGTGGTTCGACTTGCGTACATAGAACTTTGTTTCAGCCCGCGAGGGCTGTCTCATTCTCCTCGCCGGACGCTTTGCCCGCCAAAAATCGCTTGAAGACTTCGTCATCGGCCGCCATCACCTCGGCCACGGTGCCGTTCAGACGAGTTTTTCCGTTATGGAGGAACGCAACGCGGTCGCAAATCTGGAAGACGGCAGGCACGTCGTGACTGACCATCACGACGGTCAGGTGAAAATTTATCTGGGTGCGCCGGATGAGTTCGTGGATCGCGCCGGTGCGCGACGGATCGAGGCCGGTGGTCGGCTCGTCGAGCATCAGGATTTTCGGGCGGCGGACCAGTGCGCGGGCGAGTGCCGCCCGCTTTTGCATCCCGCCGCTCAGCTCCGACGGATATTTCTGCTCCATCCCTTCGAGCCCGACCGCCTTTAGGGTTTCATGCACGCGCGCGGAAATCTCTTCGCGGCTGAGCCTGGTTTTCTCGACCAGTGGGAACGCAACGTTGTCGAAGACCGACATCGAGTCGAACAGCGCCCCGGCCTGAAAGAGCATGCCGAATTTCTCGCGGACCGCATCGAGCGCCCGCCCACTGAGCTTCGTCACGTCGACGCCGTCAATAATGATCGTGCCCGAGTCCGGGCGCATCAGCAGGTTAAGATGCTTGAGCAGCACGGTCTTGCCGGAGCCACTGGGGCCCACGATCGTCGTAATCTGGCCGGTTGGGAAATCGAGCGTAACACCGTCAAGGACGACCTGCCGGCCGAAGCTCTTGCGCAGATCGCGCACCTCGATCGCTTTGCCGGCGCTGGCAGCCTCGTGCACTGACTGCGTATTGGCGTCGGTCTGGATGGTTTCAGCTTGGCTCATGGATGGTCGGGTCGATACGCGTTATCACAAAAGTATGGACGTAAGAAAATAGTCGAAAGCAAGAATCAACACGCTGGAAAGTACTACGGCTTCAGTGGTGGCGCGGCTGACGCCGGTCGCCATTCGTTCGGCGTGATATCCCTTGTAGCAACAGACCCACATTACGACCACGCCGAAGACCAGGGCTTTGTAGATGCCGGTCATGATGTCGTGGCCGCTCATGTTGGCGGCGATTCCGTTGAAGTACGCACCCGACGGCGCGCCCATCAGGCCGACGCCGACCATGTAGCCGCCAAAGATTCCAACTACGTCGAAAATCGACGTCAACAGCGGGAAGCTGAATACGCCGGCGAGCACGCGCGGCGAGACCAGGTATTGCACCGGATTGATCGCCATCACGGTGAGCGCATCGATCTGTTCGGTCGCTTGCATCGCGCCAAGCTCTGCGGCCATCGCGGAGCCGGCGCGCGCCGTGATCATCAGAGCGGCCAGCACGGGGCCAAGCTCGCGCACCAGGACCAGGGCAACGACTGTGCCCAGCGCACCGTCGGAGCCGAAGCGGCGCAGCGTGTTGTAGCCCTGCAGCCCGAGCACCATGCCGGTGAAGCCGCCAATCAGGATGATCAGAAACAGCGAGTCGGCGCCGATCGTGCGTATCTGGCGAATCCACAGCCGCGGCTTAAACGGCGGGATTAGCATGTAGAAGACGGAGTTGAGCAAAAAAAGAACAAACTCGCCCAGCTGGAGAACGCCGTCGATTACGAGAGCGCCGAGCCGCTCAATCATTTCCACGATCGACATCAGTCAGTTTTTCAATTTTTAGTGATGAGCAATTCCGAGCCGGGCCAACTGGTTTTGAGTATGCGTGGCTGACCCGGCGCGCTCGAACTCTGCAAGATCGGCGATCACGTCAAGGTCCAGCGCGGGCCGCGCAAGTCGCAGCACTTTAGCTGGAACGCCGGCGCTGCGGCAATCGTCCAGATGGCGCACCAGGCTCATCCGGCCGAAACGAGTCGGCACGGCGTCAGAGGGAGAGCGGCAAATCATGTTGGTGCCGGAAAAATCACGGGAGGGAACCAGCACCGCACCTCGTCCAGGAGGCATCGCGGAAAACACTGCGTCGATATCTTCGGCGGCGGTCAGCGGGATGTCCGACAGCACCGTGCAAACCGTTCGTGCACCGTGCTCGACCAGCGCGGAGGTAGCGAGCGCGACCGCTGCGTTCAGGCCGCGCGGAAATTCCTCGTCGATTACGAGCGCGCCGGCAGCGCGCGCCATCGCGAGCAGGCCTGCGTCCGAGGTCACGACAGCGACGTGGTCGGCGGCGGTGGCGGCAATCGAAGCGGCCAGCACGTCGCGAAACATCGCCTCGGCCAACTCGCGACGCTCGCCGGGCGGCAGGGCAGGCGCGAGCCGGGTTTTGGCGAATTCGAGCTGCTTGGCGGCTATCAGGATAAAGCGCACGGCGTATCTTTATAACCTAACAAGCTCGCGCATCCAACGGGAATCATGGCGCGTCATATTGAGCAAGGTAGAAACGGAGCGATTCGCCGCGGCCAGATGGTAAAAGTTACCTGTTGGCGAGTTCACAAGAACCGAAATCACACCCAGCGGGAGTAAAGCTTGACAGTGTTTCCTCGCGTATCTCAACATAACATGTAGATTTTGCCGTTCTGGTCCGATCATTGCACGTTCGGGGGCGCAATCGTCCTGGAGGAACCTCACTAATGAACTGGAAGCAAACCTCACCTATTCGGACCGGGGCGATTGCCGTGGCCGGTGCGATTGTCCTGATGGTGGCCGGATGCCATCACAAGGTTGCCGAAGATTACCTGGCCGAGGGCGACAGCGACATGCAGGCGACGAAGCTGGCGGATGCGGAAAAGGCTTACCTGGAGGCGGTCAAGCTCGCGCCGAATGATCCGCGCACGCATATCGCGCTGGGCAATCTCTACGTCTTCGAGCACAAGCCGGGTGACGCGCAAATCGAATTCATGAAGGTTCTCGAGATCGATCCGAAGAACGCTGCGACTCATCTCGCGCTCGGCAATCTCTACAATGATCAAGCGCAACGCGGACTGGCGGAAAATCAGTACCGAGCCGCGGTGGCGCTCGAGCCGGACCGTGCGAACTACCATCTCGACCTGGCCGAGGTGTTGGAAAAGGAAGGCAAGACGGTCGAGGCTGAGGATCAAATCCGCACTGCGATCGGACTCAGCCCCAAAGATGCCAAGGCGCACCTGGCACTGGCGAATCTGCTGGCGACGGAACCGGCGCGCGCGACTGAGGCCAACGCCGAGTTCGACGAGGTCCGAGCACTCGACGCCAAGCTGATGCCTGCGCCGGCGGCGACGACTGCCGTCAGTGCGGCGCAAGCAGGACCTGCGACCACCACCACGACCGCGTCGGCCGGGCCGCCGCAGATCAAGCCGCTCAACAAACTTTTCCTGTTGACGAAAAATTCGCCGGTCTACGAAAATCCGGACGCGACCAGCTCGACGGTCGGGCAGGTGCGCCGAAGGAAGTACGTTCACGTCACGGGGATCACCGGCAACTATCTCCAGATCAGACTGAAGAATGGGACGAGCGGCTTCATACCGGTGGACGCCGCGGAATAGACGCTCGCGAAACGGGCTAAATTTTTTTGAGGTGAGTTGCGATGGCGAAAGAAGATATCGTCACGCGTGAAGTTAGTTATCCGGGGGACGCGTGCACGCTGAAGGCTTATGTCGCGGAACCGGCGGCCGCGGAGTCGTCGCCCGCGGTGATCGTAGTGCAGGAATGGTGGGGGCTGAACGACCACATCCGGGACGTCGCACGGCGACTCGCGCGTGAAGGCTATTTCGCGATCGCGCCGGATTTGTACTCGCGGCAGGGACATCAAGTTGCCACCGAACCCAACCTGGCGGCGCAACTGATGGGCGGACTGAAGAAGCAAGACGGCATCGCGGATCTCCAGACCGCGGTCCGCTGGCTGCGGGCGCAGAAGCATGCGCGTTCAACCAGGATCGGCATCACGGGCTTTTGCATGGGCGGCAGCTACGCGCTGCTGCTGCCATGCGAGATCAGGGAAATCGCGGCGGCGGCGCCGTTTTATGGAGAGATCCCGCCGGACGAAAAACTTCAGAATCTCGGCTGCCCGATTTTTTACGCATACGGTGAGAACGACGGATGGATCCAGCGCGCCGACGTCGATCGCCTGGCGGCGGCGATGAAGAAGTTCGACAAGCGGGGCGAAGTGAAAATCTACCCGGGATGCTCGCACGGATTTTTCAACGACACACGCCCCGACGTCTATCGACCGGCCGAAGCAAAGGACGCATGGAATCGGACGCTCAAGCTCTTCGCCGAAAATCTGAAAGCGTGAACCGCTGATCGATTCCTCGACGTATAGCGCGAGCTTCTGCGCAGGCCTTCAGGCGACCACTCGCCGCGCTTCCTCCAAATAACGCCCACCCTCCTCCGCGACGCGTTGCGGCGTGCGCGCTGCGGTATGTTCAGGCGCAGGTTGTCAGCTCACTTACTTCGCGACCGTGCGGGCATGACACTGACTCCATGTCTCGCTGCCGCGCCGGTTCGGATCGATCGTGCGGCGGTTCATGGAAAACAGCACGACCGCTCGCAAACCATCGCCGACAATTCCAAAACTTCGCCTGAGTACAATCGCGCTCGTGTGTGTGATCGCGGTTCTGATGGTGACCGCGCTGCCGGCGGCGACCGGCGACAACATCGCCGACGCGGTGCTGGGGCAACTCGACTTTTCGGACAATGGCGTCAACAATCCTGGCGCCGCGAGTCTCAATTCACCCGGGCAGATGGCCGTCGATCTGAGCGGACCAACCGAACATCTGTACGTCGTCGACACCAACAACAACCGCATCCTGGGCTGGAACGACGCCACCAGCTTTACCAACGGCCAGAATGCCGATATCGAGATTGGCCAGCCTGATTTTCAAACGACTCTAGGCAACAACGGCACCGCCGGCGGCGACGTCGGGGGCCTTGGCGCGGACAGCCTATGCCTGCCCGGCGGCGTCGCGGTTGACAGCCTGGGAAATCTCTACGTTGCCGACACAGCCGACAATCGCGTGCTCGAATATAATCAGCCGTTCGCGCAGGCGATCAGTATCGGTTTCGCCGCGAATGTAGTGTTCGGGCAAGGTGGCTTCTTCACCCACGCGACATGCGCACAAACGGCGGCCGGACTGTGCTTCCCGCAGGGTGTTGCCGCCGACTCGAACAACAATCTTTACGTAGCCGACGCGGGGAATCATCGCGTGCTCGAATTCAATCAGCCGCTCGCGATTCCCGGCTCGCCCGACGTAACCGCTGACGTTGTCTTCGGACAAGGCGCAGCCGGCACCGGCTTCGCGAGCCACGCCTGCGTGATCGACAGTGGCAATCCGACCGACGTCGGGATGTGCAATCCTTTGTCGGTCGCCGTGGACGGCTCGGGAAATCTGTACGTCGGCGACGACGGTGACCATCGCGTGCTCGAGTTCAATCAGCCCCTGGCGATTCCCGGCTCGCCTAACGTCACCGCCGATCGTGTCTTCGGCCAGGGTTCGACTGGAAGCAATTTCACCGCCTTCGCCTGTCACGACGGAGTCGGCGCCGATCCGGCGCCCAGCGCCGACGGTATCTGCAACTTGAGCGGAATGGCGCTGGACAGCGCCGGCGACTTGTTCGTGACCGATATCAGCAACAGCCGCGTGCTCGAATACCTGGACCCGCTGGCCGCTGGCGGCGGATCGCCCGGCATGCCCGGCAATCCCGGCGATGTGACGGCGGACGTCGTCTTCGGTCAGGCCGGCAGCTTTATCAGTGGCGGATGCGACGGCGGCTCACTCAGCGGGTTCGTGCTATGCCTTCCCGACGGCGTGGCGGTGGACGGTGTGGGAGACGTCTTCGTCGCCGATGCGGCCAACAGCCGCGTGCTGAAGTACACGCATCCGATTTCGTCGCCGCCGGTTGCCAACGTGGTGCTCGGACAAGCCGACCTGCTTCACAATGGAATCAACAATCCGACTGCGGCCGCGTTGCGCGGACCGAATGGACTCGCGATCGATTCGAGCGGTGGACTGAACCGTCTCTACGTCACCGACTCGGGCAACAATCGCGTGCTCGGATGGACCGACGCTGCTTCGTTCGTCAACGGCAACCCGGCTGATATCGTCATCGGACAGCCCGACGGGCGCTCTGCGGCCTGCAACGACGGCGTCGCGGGGCCAGACTCGAACGGAGTCGGCGCGGACAGCTTGTGCAATCCAGTGGACGTGGCGGTGGACAGTTCGGGCCATCTGTATGTAGCCGACGCCGGCAACAATCGCATGCTCGAATACAACAATCCGTTTGGCGCCGCGTCGCCGGTTGGACTGAGCGCCGATCGCGTGTTCGGTCAAAGCAACAGTTTCACGACCACCGGGTGCAATCTCGGTACCGCCACCATCACCGCCTCGACGATGTGCCTGCCGGAAGGCCTGGCGCTCGACACAGCGGGAGATCTGTTCGTTTCCGATCAGAGCAACAATCGCGTGCTCGAATTCAATCAACCGCTCGCGCCGCCAAATATGCTCACGGGCGTGGGCGATTCCGTCGCGGACAACGTCTTCGGGCAGAGCGGACTTTTCAGCACCGGCCTCTGCAATGGCGGCGGCAATCCGAACAAGGACACGCTATGCACTCCTCGCGGGCTGGCTACCGACCCGGCCGGCGACCTGTTCGTCGCAGACCAGGGCAACTCGCGAGTCCTCGAATTCAATCAGCCGCTGGCGGCGCTCAATCCGGCGACCGGCGCGGGGGACACGAGCGCCGACCGCGTCTTCGGCCAGGGCGCTACAGGGACAGGTGTCACCACCGACGTATGCGCGAGCTCGGCGGCGGCGCCCGCGCCGAGTGCCACCGGAATTTGCAAACCGGCGGGAGTCAGCCTCGACAGCGTGGGAAACCTGCTACTCGCGGACGCGTTCAACAATCGTGTGCTCGAATACAATCAGCCGCTCGCGGCGTTCAACCCTGCCAGCGGCGCCGGCGATGTCACCGCGGACCTGGTCCTCGGGCAGGGCCCGGACGGCAACGACTTCGGCGTCAGCGTATGTGCAGACTCCGCTCCCGGCGATCCCGCGCCAAGCGCAACTGCGATGTGCAATCCCGCGGGCGTCGCGATGGATTCGCTCGGCAACCTGTACGTCGCGGACGAAACGAATAATCGCGTGATGCGCTTCGATAACCCGATAGTGCCGTTTACCGGTCCGACGCCGACTGCCACACCGACCGCGGCGGTGACGGCATCGAGCACGCCGACGGCGACATCAACTCCAACCGTGACAATAGTTGCCACTCAGAAGCCAACTCCGAGCACTAGTACGCCAACGTTGACCCCGACTGCGACTGCCACGACCACTGCAACCAATACGTCGACTGCAACCGCCACAGCCACGCCGACTACCACAGCGACCGCGACTCAGACCGCGACGATTACTGCCACTCCGACCGCCACGGCTACTGCGACCTCAACAACGACAGTTACTGCCACCGCAACGGCAACAGCAACTCGCACCGCCACCGCCACCGAAACTCCGACGGCGACTGCAACTACGACTCGGACTGCAACAGCCACTGCGACTCCGACCGTGACCGATACCGCCACGGCCACAGCGACGCCGACCAAAACACCTACCTCAACGGCAACCGCCACTGCGACTGCAACAGCTACTCTAAGCGCGACCAGGACTGCGACGCCTACTGCGACAGCGACCGCAACTCAGACCGCGACCGTTACCGCCACGGCGACTATCACCGCGACCGGCACAGCGACACCAACGGCAACCGCAACGAAGACATCAACGGCTACGGCTACCGCGACTAAGACCTCGACTCCTACGGCAGCTACAACTCAAACCCCGACTGCGACTGGCACTGCCACGGCAACTGCAACTCAAACTGCGACCGGCACCGCCACGACGACCGCGACCCCAACTGCGTCGCCCTCTTCCGTCCGCACTCCAGTTGCCAGCGCGACTCCAACCTCCACCGCGACCGCCACCGCGACTTCCACTCCCACAGCCGCTCCTACTGCAACTGCGGTTGCCGCCGCGCTGAAACTCTCACCGCGCCAGCTCAAGCTCGGCAAGGTCGTGTTCGGTCAAGGCGCCGTCAGCAAGCCCGGTCGCGTATCGATCATGAATCGAAGCAAGACGACGCCGGTCACCTTTTCGAGCGTTGCCGCCAGCGGCGACTTCGCGATGGTGAGCGGATGCGGCGCGACGATCGGCCCCAGGTCAAAATGCTCGGTGACCGTGACATTCTCGCCAACCGGCCTCGGCACGCGCGGGGGCGCGCTCACAGTCAGGAGCAACGCCAGCAACTCGCCCGGTTCGGTCGGCCTGACCGGCAGCGGCACGCAAGCCAAGCTGCCTAAGAAATAGCGGCCGCGCGTGAGCTCGCCAGCGCGCTGTGATCCAGTTGCGGACCGTTCAGATAAATCAGCCGGCCTTCGTCGGGCGCACGCTCCCGGAGCCATCGCGCGACGATCGCCATCTCCTCCAGCTCTCCGCGCTCGACCTGCTTTAACTTGAATCGCTCGTAATTGCCGGCGACGAACTCGACCACCTCGCGCGCGGCTTCCTCACTCTCGAGATGCCGCGTCATCGCAAGCCGCCCCGATAACACGACATGCGCCGCGCGATCGCCACCCTCGCCCGTCACGATCACGAGATTATTCTCCGTCACCACCTGGCTCAGGCGGGTCGCGCGATGCGCCAGCGTGGTCAACGCCTCGAGATGGTGCCGGAAACGCGCCGCCTCCTCGAAACGCATCGCGGCCGCCGCCTGGTCGCGCGCCCTCGCTAGTTCGCCCAAAAGAGGTCCGCTGCGACCGCGTAGGAACCCAACCGCGCGCCGAACCCGCTCCGCGTACCCTTCTTCGCCGATACTCATGTTGCACGGCGCGGTGCAGTGCCCCATCTGGCCGTAGATGCAGGGCGAAATTTCCTCGCTCGGCGCAAGCTTCCCGCCACACGTGCGCAAGCCAAGGATTCTCGACAGCGCACGAACCGAATGCTCGATTCCGCGGCGCCCGATGAACGGACCGAGATGCATCACGCCGCGCCGCGCGCTCATCTTGGTCGAAATCGTCACGCGCGGAAACTCGTCCATCATATCGACCTTGATAAAATACGCGGGCGCCGCCGACTTCAGCATCCTGTTGTACGGCGGCTTCATCTCGCGGATCAGCCGCGCTTCGTCGAGCGCCGCCTCCAGCGGCGAGCGCGTGACTCGCGTCTCGATTTTGTAGACGTGCGAGATGACTTCCGCCGTCTTCGCTTTCACCGACGCTGTGAAGTACGAGCTCACCCGCTCCCGGAGCCGGCGCGCCTTGCCGATGTAAAGCAAGTCGCCGCGCTCGTTGCGCATCAGGTAAACGCCGGGGGCATGCGGAAGGGCCGCGATCTCCTCGGGCGGCACGTGACGCTCGATTCTCCTGCCCGCAATTCCGCGATGATGGTCGTCGAGCAGGCGATCGAGCCGCGTGATTCCCATCCGCTGCGCCATCTCGAGAAAAATCGACAGAATCTCCGCGGCCATCCGCGCGTCGCCGAGTCCGCGATGCCGTCCTTCGAGCGAAAGCCCGAAATGTCCCGCGAGCAGATCGAGTCGCCGGCGCTTGAGCGACGGCATGAACCGCCGCGCCATCCGCAGCGTGCACAGCACCGGATTCGCCAGCCCGATACCGAAGACACGCCGGTACTCGAAGTCCAAAAACCCGAAATCGAAGGCCGCGTTGTGCGCGACCATCACGCGGTCACCCATGAACTCGCGGAACGCCGGCAGCACGTCCTCGATCGGCGGCGCCTCGCGAATCATCTCGGTCGTAATCGACGTAAGTCCCGCGATGAAGCGCGGCACGATTCCGCCCTGCGGCCGCACCAGCGTCGCGAAAGTCTCGGTGAGCCGTTTACCAACCATCCGGTAGGCGCCGATTTCGATGATATTGCCGGGGCCGATGCGCCCGCCGGTCGTTTCCAGATCGACGACAGTGAATTCGGCTTGATCGAGCCCCACCCGCAGCCGATCGCTTTGCACCAAGCGCCACTGCGCCGTGTCTACGTCGAAAATGAAATTCGGATCGCCGTCGAGCAGGTGGCGGACAAGACGCCCGCCAAGCTCAGGGTCGGAGCCGACTCCGCTCAGCAGCAGCCCGATAAGTTCGCCGGCGTCGGCGCCGGCCGGCCTCGAGCACAGAAACTCGTAGAGCTTCTGCTTGGCCGAGACGCCGAAATGACGCTGATTCGCGCCCGGTATTACCGCTTCCTCCACCCACCTGCTCCTTCGTCCTTTCTTCGCTTTAGCAGGAGCGCGCAGCGACGGCAAACCCGGAGAGCAATTCACTCAATTTGAATGTGAAACCCGCGGTGGGTTTCAAGCTTCCTTCGGCAGGGGTGACCCCTGCACCCAGTCTTAAAAACGAAGATGCGGGACTTCGTCCCTTCTAGAAGTTTTTTTGTCATCCTGAGCGCAGCGAATCTTACCTCGCCCGTTATTTCACGGGAGAGGCGGCCTGCCGCAACGCGGCAGGCGGTGAGGGTTCTGCGATTCAAGCTGCGAGTATGCCACGCCGCCATCAATCTTTTTTCTGTCATCTTTCGTTTGCCGCGTCGTCCTGAGCGCAACGAAGGAACTCGCGTTCCGCCGCAGCGGAATAGTGTATAACGTGATGCCTCGATGCCCCGCGGAGCCACGAAAAACGACATCGCACGCCACGTCACCTCAGAGCTGAAGCGCCTCGCCGACCCGGCGAAGGCGCCTGCGATGGCCGCGTACATGAAAACGACGCAGCCGTTCTTCGGCGTTCCGACGCCGATTCGCACCGCGATGCTCAAGCGGATGGGCGACCAGTTTACGCCGCAAGATCAGAAATCCTATGCGCGCAGCGTGCTTGCGCTGTGGAAGCTGGCACATCGCGAAGAGCAATACTGCGCGATTTCATTCGCGCGCCGGCATGATCAGTTCATCACGCCCGCATCGCTAGCGCTCTACGAGCGTATGATTCGCGAAGGTGCGTGGTGGGATTTCGTCGATGAGATAGCTGTCAACCTGGTCGGCGCCGTGTACGCGAACTTCCGCGCGCAAACCCGGCCCGTCATCGACCGATGGATCGACGATGACGATATGTGGATTCGGCGCGCCGCCCTGCTGTCGCATCTGAAGCACAAAAATGACACAGACTCGGCGCAACTGTTCGAGCACTGTCTGAAGCTCGCGCACGAGCCGAAGTTCTTTATCCGGAAAGCGATCGGATGGACGCTGCGCGAATACAGTAAGAACCGACCCGCGCGCAGTCCGCACGTTCCTGACGAAGAATCGCGGAAAGCTGTCGAACCTCAGCTACGCCGAAGGCTCAAAGCATCTCGCTCGCCTCAGGGAATGTTCTTGATGATCTCACGATACTCCGCCTCGCTGAAGGCGCGATGCGTCTCGCTCCGAACGTTTCCCTGCGCGCCGACCGTCAGCGCCAGCTGCGCCATCACGTCGTCGTTCGGCGCCTCGACGATGAACATCGAATCGTACTGTCCCATCATCGAATAGAAATCCTTCACCTTGGCGCCGTGCTGGCTGAAGGTCTTCTTGGCCGCGTCGACGCGGTCGGGCGAACCTCTCAGATGGTCGAGTCCCTGGTGAGTCAGATGAAACAAAACCACGTAAGTCGGCATCGAATATCACCTCCCGCGAGTATCTGCGCCGAATATCCCACATCAGAAAGTTGCCGGCCAACCCGTCGCGTCGTCCCATCCTATGGCTCGCCTCCGGCCATCGCGGTACAATGCTTATTCTGACAAGGAAGGTATTTGCCGTATGGAACGCGTTGAATTAGCCCGCGAAATCGAAGGCGTCCAGGTCCCGGCCGGGAACAAGATGATGCTCGAAAAGGGCCTCGAGGCCTTTATCACGCAATCGCTAGGCGGAACCTTCACCCTGCAAGTTCCCGCATACGGCGGCCTGTTCCGCGTCGCCGGCAAGGACGCCGACGCCCTCGGAAAGACTCCTGAAGACGCGGGCGCGGTGTCGGCGTCGGGGGGCGGCGACCTGGAATCGATGGTCTGGGATCAGCTCAAGACCTGCTTCGATCCCGAAATCCCCGTCAACATCGTTGACCTTGGCCTCGTCTATGGAATGGAAGTGAAGGACGCCGGCGACGGCACCAAGAAAGTCGAAGTCAAGATGACACTGACGGCGCAGGGCTGCGGCATGGGCGCCTCGATCGCGACCGACGCGCGCCACAAGATCATGAGCCTGCCGGGAGTGTCGGAAGCCGACGTCGACCTGGTCTGGGATCCGCCATGGACCCCGCAAATGATCTCCCCCGAAGGCCGCGAACGGCTGGGGATCGACTAGTCAGATCTCCAATCGGGGTTCATGACTGGTAACGGATTGCCTGACCACGATCTCGTGCTCGCCCATGAGCATTGCACGAAGAACCGCGCGGAGCTGATGGCTAGCGAGATCTGCGGATGCTTTTGCTGTTTGGCTGTCTTTGCGCCCGCTGAGATCGTGTCGTGGATAGATAAAAGAAACGCCCCGCAACAGTCAGCGCTCTGTCCGAAGTGCGGAATAGATTCTGTGATTGGCTCTCGCTCCGGCTATCCGATCACTATTGATTTTATGCGACGAATGCACCAACGCTGGTTCGAGACTCGGAAATAGCTCAGTGCCGACCACCCGTGGTTTTCCCGACGCGTTGACTTGGCCCACCGCGTCCGATAATTGTGTTCGTTCGGATTAGCGATGTTTGCAATCGTAAAGACAGGCGGAAAACAGTACCGCGTCGGCGTCGGCAACCAGATTACGGTCGAGCGGCTCGCCGGCGAGGTTGGCGCGGCTATCTCACTTGACCAGGTGCTCGCGGTCGGCGGCGAAGCGCCCAAGGTCGGCACCCCGGTCGTTGCGGGTGCGTCGGTGACGGCGAAGATCGTCCAGCAGCCGCGCGGCACGAAGATAATCGTGTTCAAGAAAAAGCGCCGCAAGAATTACCGCCGCAAACGCGGGCATCGGCAGGAACTGACCGTTCTTAAGATCGAGGAGATCTCCGCCGGCGCATAGCCGTCGCGCGAATTTTTTAATTCACCGTGGGCCGGAAGCCCGCTTATCAAGGAGCCTTTCCTAGCAACTTCCCGAGAAAGAATCCTGAATCGCGCGCAAAAAAAGTTGCGTGCTGAATAAGGACCCTCACCTTAGATCCTCTCCCTTCGGGAGAGGGGAAGAGTCGGAAGGCCTCCGAGGAGACACTGCATGGCGCATAAGAAAGGACAGGGTTCGACGCGCAATGGCCGCGACAGTCCCGGTCAGCGCCGTGGTATCAAGATTTACGCGGGCCAGACCGTCAAGGCCGGCAATATCATCGTCCGCCAGCTCGGCACTCGCGTGCATCCGGGCCGCAACGTCGGTCTCGGCCGCGACTATACGATTTACGCGCTCATCGACGGTGTGGTTAAGTACGAGCCGAAGGGTGAGAAGCGGCAAGTGAGCGTCGAGCCGCTCCCCGCCGGTGAGACCGCAGGGGCGTCTGCGTAGATCGTTATCCAGCGAGATTGAGCTTGAAGCCCTGCGGTTTGCGCCGTGGGGCTTCTTTTTTAGTATTTTGATTCTTGATTTAGCTTTTCATTTCCGCAACTCGCGACGGGAGGAATTTCGATGCGACTAGGTTTACTCTCCGGCTATTCGGGCGCGCAGATGGGCCTGCCGATGGACACGATCCTCGAGGCCGAACACGCAGGCTTCGACTCCGTGTGGACCGCCGAGGCCTACGGCTCCGACGCGATCACTCCGCTCGCGTGGATCGCCGCGCTGACCAAAAAAATCCGGCTCGGCACCGGTATCATGCAGATGCCGGGGCGTACCCCCGCCATGACTGCGATGACCGCGATGACAATCGACGCGCTGTCGGGCGGCCGCTTCATCCTGGGAATCGGGCCGTCGGGCCCGCAGGTCGTCGAGGGCTGGCACGGCGTGTCATACGGCAAACCGCTGCAGCGCACCCGCGAGTACATCGAGATCGTGCGCACGATTCTCGCGCGCGAAGTTCCCGTCGAGCATCACGGCAAGGAATTCGACATCCCATACACCGGTCCGGGCGCGTCGGGCCTAGGCAAGCCGCTCAAGAGTATCCTGCACGGACGCAAGGACATGCCGATCTACACTGCGTCGATCAGTCCGAAGGGAATCGCGCTCGCTGGTGAAATAGCCGACGGCGTGATCCCGGTCTGGATGAATCCGGAGCGATGGGACATCTACGACGCGCCGCTCAAAGAGGGCTTCGCGAAGACCGGCGGCAAAAAGAGCCTCGACAATTTCGACGTCGCGCCGTTCGTCACCTGTATCATGGGACCGGATGTCGAGAAGTGCCGGATGCCGGTGAAGGGAATGCTCGCGCTGTATATCGGCGGGATGGGCGCGCGCTCGAAGAATTTCTACAACGACTACGCCAAGCGGCTCGGCTACGAAGACGTCGCGGCGAAAATCCAGGATCTGTTCCTCGCGGGCAAGAAGGCTGAGGCGATGGCGATGGTGCCGGACAAGCTGGTCGACGAGGTCGCGCTGGTCGGCAATCGCGAGCGAATCGCGGACAGGCTCAAGGCGTGGAAGGCGTCGCCGGTCAAGACCATGCTGATCGGTACCGGCGATATCAACACGGTCCGCGCGCTGGCAGAGATTTGCCTGTAAGCGGATTCGCAACGCTCGCACGGACTCAGAACGGAGCAGAATCTTGAATCGCGCGCGGAATAGCGCGCTGTATAAGGACCCTCACCTTCATCCTCTCCCTTAAAGGGAGAGGAGACGGAAACATGCGATTTATCGATGAAGCCAGGGTATTCGTGCACGCCGGCAAAGGCGGCGACGGTGCAATCGCGTTTCTGCGCGAGAAGTACCGGCCGTTCGGCGGGCCCGCGGGCGGTAACGGCGGACGCGGCGGCAGCGTAATCTTCCAGGTCGACGAAGGCTTGTCGACGCTGCTCGATTTCAAATATCAGCCGCGTGTGATCGCGAAAGACGGCGAGCCCGGCCGCGGCAAGGAACAATACGGGCATGGCGCCGACGACGTCATCGTGCGAGTGCCGCCCGGCACGATCGTCTTCGACGAGGAGAGCGGCGAGACGCTCGCGGACCTCGTGATGCCAAGTGACACGGCGGTTATCGCGCAGGGCGGCGAAGGCGGCCGCGGCAACATGCACTTTGCGTCGTCGACGCGGCGCTCGCCGCGTATCGCGACTCCGGGAACCGCGGGCGAGCAGCGATGGATCCGGATGGAGCTGCGGCTGGTCGCGGAAGCCGGGCTGGTCGGACTTCCCAACGCGGGCAAATCGACGCTGCTGACCGCTCTCAGCGCGGCGCGTCCGAAGATTGCGCCCTACCCGTTCACGACGCTGGCGCCGAATATCGGGCGCGTGTCGATTTCCGACGAGGAGAGTTTCACGCTGGCGGATATTCCCGGGCTGATCGAAGGAGCGCACAAGGGGCTTGGGCTGGGGATCCGGTTCTTGCGGCATATCATGCGCACGCGGGTGATCGTTTACGTGCTCGACGCAGCGGAAAATCCAGCGGATGCGTTTGCGACCGTGCGCGGCGAGATCGCGGCGTTCGATCCGATGCTCGCGGAGCGGCTGGCGCTGGTCGCACTAAACAAAATCGATCTGCTCGATGCGGCCGAGGTGACAAAGATCGTGCGCAAGCTGCGCAAGCTCACCGGCCTCGAAGTGTTTCCGATATCTGCGGACAAGAGTGAGAAGCTGGCACCGCTGGTCGCAGCGATCGCTCGCATGCTTCATACGATGGATCAGCCGGCGCATGTCTCAACTGAATTATAAGGAATCGACGGTCGGCCGCGCGCGGCGAGTCGTGATCAAGGTCGGCAGCGCCGTGTTGTCCGACGTCGAAGGATTGCGCGTCGATGTGATCGAGCAGCTCGCGTCGCAGATCGAATCGGCAGTGCGCACCGGCCAGGAAATCGTGATCGTCACATCGGGCGCCGTGGCTGCGGGACGCGCGCGGTTGTCGAAACTCCACGGCGCTACGATCGCGGCGCGGCAGGCGGCAGCAGCCACCGGGCAGATCGAGTTGATGTCGGCGTGGGCGCGCGCATTCGACAGCCACGGCCGGAGCATCGCGCAGATCCTGCTCACGCATCAGGATTTGGCGGAACGCCGGCGCCGTCAGAATGCAAATCAGACCATCGCTGAACTTCTGGGCGCGGGCGTGATTCCGATCGTCAACGAGAACGACACGGTCGCGGTCGAGGAGATTCGCCTCGGTGACAACGACGTGCTCTCGTCGCTGGTCGCAAGTCTCGTGCAGGCGCAGCTCCTGATCATTTTGAGCGACGTCGACGGCGTGCTGACCGGCGATCCTCGCGAACGAAGCGACGCGCGGCTGATTCCCGTGATCAACGACCCCGAGGCTGAGATGCGCGGGCTGGTGGCCGAGAACGCGGGTCCGCTCGGCGTCGGCGGCATGGCGACCAAGTTGAAGGCGGCGCGGCAGGCAGCGCGTGCCGGTATCGCAGTGATTGTCGCGCGTGGACGCGCAGCCGGAATCGTCACTGCCGCGTTGGACCCGGCGCGCGACGCGGGCACACTGATCGTTCCGGCCGGCGTCAGGCTCAAGAGCCGGAAGCATTGGATAGCGTTCGCGCTGCGGCCAGCCGGATCGCTCGCAGTCGACAAAGGCGCGGCCGACGCCCTCCGCAACCGCGGACGCTCTCTGCTGCCGTCGGGAGTGCGCGAGGTGCGCGGAGATTTCGGCGGCGGCGATTGCGTGAGCTTGCTCGATCCCGACGGCGTCGAGTTCGGACGCGGGCTGGTGAACTATCCGGCGTCAGATGTGCTGAAAGTGGCTGGAAGACGTTCGACCGAAATTCCGAGTCTGCTTGGATACAAAGTTGCCGACGAGATTATCCATCGCGACAATTTCGTGCTGATGAAAGAGATCGCTTAGAAGGGTAAATCACTTTATTTGATGTAAAACCCGCGCTGGGTTTCACACTTCCCTCGGCAGGGGTGACCCCTGCACCCAGTGTCAATCGCAAAGTTGCGCGCAGCGCGCTACTTTGCTCTCGGTCGGTAGAAATCCGTCCATCCGTGTCCGGTTCCCTTTCCCACGGGGTCAGGGGTAGTTCCGTGTCTTACCTCGCCCGTTTATTTTACGGGAGAGGCGACCGGACGCATCGCGGCCGGTAGGTGAGGGTTCTGCGATCGCGTCTTAGAGGTCGCCTGCTCACAACCCTATTGTTGGAGTTGCCAGATTTGCCAGTTCGGGCCTGGTTGCAGGATACGAAAATGGGAAGCGACATAGGCTGGAGCAGGCTGATCTGCCGGTAGCGCTATGTAGCGCACCCCGATAGAGCGGACATACTTGTCGGGATTTTGGGTCACCTCTTCGAACTTGCGCATGAACGCCTGGATCAACTGATTTTCTTTGCCGTTCCATCCCCAGTTGTATTCTTGCACCTTGGCCGTAGTCTGGCGGGCGAATTCGTCTCGATCCGTTCCCATCAGAAATGCGGTCAGCGCGAATCTCGATTCCCAACCCGAATCGTCCAGTGCGACGCTGATAGGAACCGTCCATCCGCTGATCATCCGCTGATTCTCGGCGACTCCGGCCAATTCGCAAAAGCGTTCCGAGCCTGCAATCACCGATCGCGGGACAAGGGCCGGCGCATCAGGGGCCATCCGCTGCGCGCGGTACCTGACGAAGTCGTCGCGCTGTCGGATTCCGAATTCGGTGCGAGTAACGTCGATTGCGAGCAAGTATATTCCGCTTAGCAAGTAGATAATCACGAACGTCGATAGTGCTATTGAGTATATAGCGCGACGAGGTATCCAGGATTCTGCGACAGTAGCTACTACGATCAGGACAAGGACAAGTCGAATCGGGTACCATAGCCATAGGTAGTGATACTCATGAAGGGAGATACCCGCGATCAAGCCGCTGGAGCCAAGTAGAATTCCGGCGATCAGCAGGCTCACCAGGTAGATCAATTCGTATCTGCCGGTTTTTGAGATCCACAGGCCTACAAAAATGACGATCGCGACGGAAAGGAACGGAAAGGCAAGGTGATGCACGGGCGTTTTCGAAACTGGAACGAACAGTGCGAGTCGCCCGACGCCTTCCTCGTAAGCTCTCGCTCTCGAGTACAGGTTGAGCGCCAATTGCGGCAAGCCGATCGCGGCGCCGACCAAAATCGTCCAGCGGTAAGCTTTGCGGCCGGCAGGATCGAGGATAAAAGCGATAACCAGCGCCGCCGCCACTATCGTCCACAAATAGAAGAAGACATAGAACAGGATCCCGAAGGCCAATCCTGACAGCCAGAGGTTCAGGCGTCGGGGACGTTCGCGCGCATTCGATAGCGCGAGGATCTGGAGAAACAGAAACGGCAGATCGAGGGCAGGATCGGGCGCGCGCCATTGAAAGAAGAAAGAAGGAATGTCAAGGAGCTTTCCAGAAGGATGGATGACAAGCGCGCTGATCAGACGTTTCAATTGAGGAACGATTACGAGATGGCCGCAGAATCCAAGATCGGACATGCAGAATATAGTCAGTCCAGCGGGCAGCCACGGTCGGCGGAGAAACCGACAGAATACCAAGTACAGACTCGCGCCAATACCCACTCCGGCGACGAACGCCCAAATGATCGCGATCGAGAAGATACTCAGTCCGAGCGTGCGGGCGATCAAAGCGGCGGGAACAAACTGGAGCCAGGGGTAGAACGTGACGCCGTCGGCAACTACCGGATCGCTGATGTACCACAGATGGTTGTAGAAGGCCTGAGCTGCTACCTGAAGATAGTAGAAGGTTTCCGGCTGCTGCAAGCATACCCATTTGCCGGTGGTTATCCGCCAGACGAAAACGGGAGTGAAGGCGAGTGCGAGTCCGGCGGCGACACACATGAGCATCGGAAGGACAGGGATCGAAGGGCAGGACGCGTCGGTCGCCGCGCCTGGTTTGATTTCAGCGGGGGAATTCAATTGATGACGAAGCGACTTTCCTGGACGGGAAAGCTTTGCGTGACGGTCGGGCTGTGCTCAGGACGGAAGCAGAATCTTGAATCGCGCGCAAAAAGAAGCGCTGCATCAGGACCCTCATCTTCATCCTCTTCCTCACCTGAGAGCTCTGCATAATCTTCGAGCAGGCGTTCGGAGCAGAGGCAGAATCCTGAATCGCGCGCAGAATAGCGCGCTGCATATGGACCCTCACCTTCATCCTCGCCCTGACAGGGCGAGGAAACAAAACCTCGATCAAGTTACGCAACGCTCTCCTCACAGGGAGAGGAGACAGAAAGCGGTATTCGATTTCCGTCATTGGAGTTGCCAGATTTGCCAGTAGGGGCCGGGCTGAACCAGATGGAATCTTGATTTGACGTAGGGCGTCGCGGACTGATTTGCCGGTAGTGCTATGTAGCGCACTTCGAGGATGCGAATAAATCTGTCGGGGTCATTTGTCACCTCGTCGAATTTGCGCATGAAGCCTTCCATCAATTGCGATTGGAGCGGTTCGAGGAACCAGTATTCGTGCACATCGTCAGAAGTTTGCCGGGCGAAATCCGCGCGTTCTACTCCCATCAGGAATGCATCGAGCGCCACTCTCGACTCCAGGGATGAATCGTCGAGCGGGACGCTCAACGGCACGCTCCATCCGCTGAGCTGCCGCTGATTTTCGGAGACCACTGCCAATTCGCTGAAGGGTTCGGATCCGGCGATCACCGATCGTGGGACTAGCGGAGAAACGTCCGGGGTCATCCGCTGCGCGCGGTACCTGACGAAGTCGTCGCGCTGTCGAATGCCGAAGCTGGTTCGGGTTACCTCGATCGCGAGCAAGTATATTCCGCTTGCCAGGTAGAGTATCGAGAACGCCGCGAAAACCACCCCGGATTTCGGACGCCGGGATATCCAGTGCTCTGCGATACTCACTAGCACGATCAGCGCCACGATAGTTCGAACGGGCCACCATAGCCACGCGAAGTGTTCTTCATGAAAGTAGATTCCAGTGATCAAGCGGCTGCTGCCAAGTAGTATTCCGGCGATCAGCAGGCTCATCGGGTAAATCAATTCGTACTTACCGGTTTTCCAGATCCAGATTCCGGCGAAGATGACGATCGCGACGGACAGGATCGGAAAATCGAAGTGTGAAGTTCTCGAGGCGGGGACGAACAATCCGAATCTCGCAACCGCGTCAGTGGAGGCCATCGCTCGCAGGTACAGGCTCAGAATTAATTGCGGAACGCCGATGGCGAAGCCGATTATCAGCGCCCATCGATAGACTTTGCGCCCACCGCGATCGAGGAACAGAGCGATAACCAGCCCGGCGGCCACCATCGCCCAGAGGTAAAAATACACATAGAACAGCAGGCCGAACGCCAATCCCGATAGCCAGAGGTTAAGGCGTCGCGGGCGTTCGCGCGCGATCGAGACAGCCACGATTTGGAAAAAAAGGAATGGCAGATCGAGGGCGGAATCCGGCGCGCGCCGTTGAAAGAAAAAATAAGGAATCGACGAAAGATTTCCGACAGGATGGATTACGAGCGCACTTATCAGGCGCTTCAATTGGGGAACAATCATCCACGGTCCGCAAAATCCCAAATCGGAGAGACATATGATAGTCAAACCGACTGCGATCCAGGGCCGGTGAAGGAATCGCCAGAATACCAAGTACAGTCCCGCGCCAATACCTACTCCGGCAATGAGCGCCCAGATCAAAGGAATCGAGAAGATACTTAGTCCGAGAATGCGGGCCAAAAAAATAAAGGGAACAAACTGGAGCCAGGGGAAGAACGTGACTCCGTTGGCAACAACCGGATCGCTGATATATCCGACGTGGTTGTACCAGGCTTGGGCCGCAATCTGGAGATAGAAGAGAGTTTCGGGCTGCTGGAGGCAGGCCCAACTGCCAGTCGTCGTCCGCCAGACCAGAACCGGCGTAAGGGCGAGCGCGAGACCGGCCGCGACACAGGTGAGGATCGGGAGGAGAGGAATCGCAGCGGCGGCCGCCTCGGTCGCGCGATTGGCCTCTCTTCAGCAGCAGCGGTCGGCATCCTCACCAGCTTTTTTTGCTCTCGGACCAGTCAGAGTTTATTTGATCGGTGTCGATATATATCCTCATTGGTAACAGACTTGGCAGGGATGAGCAGCAGAATCGGATGACGGTTGAATCGGAAACTATCGCCGCGCTTGGGCGGGCGCGGGCGGCGGCGCCAGGGATGGCGATCGCCACGACGGCGCAGAAAAACGATTTTCTGCGGCGGCTGGCGAAGTCGATTCGCGAGTCATGTGCGGAAATTATCCGCGCCAACGCGGTTGACCTCGAGCGCGCGCGCAAGAGCGGACGTGGCGGAGCGTTTGTCGAACGGCTGGCGCTCGACGACAAGCGAATCGAGGCGATGGCGGCGGGTGTGCTGCAAGTCGAGGCGCTCGACGATCCGGTCGGCACTGCAATCGAAAGCTGGACGCGGCCCAACGGGTTGAAGATTGAAAAGAGGCGCGTGCCGATCGGCGTGATCGCGATGATCTACGAATCGCGCCCCAACGTGACGGTCGATGCGGCCGCGCTGACGCTCAAAGCCGGCAACGCGGTCGTGTTGCGGGGCGGCAGCGAAGCGCTCAGCAGCAACGGATTCCTGGCGGGATTGATCGCGCGCGCATTGAAAGAAGCGGGGCTGGATCCCGACGCGGCGACGTTTATCCGCGACCCGGATCGCGAGGTTATCCAGGTGATGAAGCGCAGTCGCGATCTGATCGACCTGATAATTCCGCGCGGCGGCCAATCGTTGAAGGACGCGCTCGAAGGATCGGCAATTCCGCTGCTGCCGCATTTCGACGGCAAGTGCCATACGTACGTCGATCGGGCGGCGGATCTGAAGATGGCCGAGGACATCTGCATCAACGCGAAATGCTCGCGGCCGTCGGTCTGTAATTCGATGGAAAAATTGCTCGTGCATCGCGGGATCGCGGAAAAATTTCTGCCGGCGATCGCGGCGCGGTTGACGGCGGCTGGCGTTGAGATTCGCGGCGATGACGCGACGCGGAAGCTGGTGCCGGAGGCTCGTGCGGCCACCGACGAAGATTGGGACGCGGAATACCTGGACCTGATACTGGCGGTGAAAGTGGTTGATTCGGTTGACGAGGCGATCGAATTTATCGCGCGTCACGGGTCGCATCTTGCTGACGCGATCGTCACCAACGACGCGGAAACGGCGGCGCGCTTTGAACGCGAAGTCGATTCGGCTACCGTTTATGTAAATGCGTCGACGCGTTTCACCGACGGTTTCGAATTCGGATTCGGGGCTGAGACCGGAATCTCGACCAACCGGCTGCACGCACGTGGGCCGATGGGATTGAACGAGTTGACCACCTACAAGTACGTCCTTCGCGGGACGGGACAAGTGCGCGCCTAAGCGCGCGCGAAACCAAATCACATGCGGGTAGGATTGTTCGGCGGCAGCTTTAATCCGATTCATTTCGGGCATTTGCGCGCGGCCGAGGAAGTTCGCGAAGCGCTGCAGCTCGACCTGCTCTATTTCATCCCGGCTGCGTCGCCGCCGCATAAGGCGGAGGGAGAATTGGCGCCCGCGGAGCATCGGCTGACGATGGTGCGGCTGGCGACCAAGGGCAACCGGCATTTCATGACGTCGGACGTCGAGATCCGCCGGGCCGGGCGATCGTACACGATAGACACGGTGCGATATTTCCTGGCGACGTTGCGACAGCCGGCGACGCTGTACCTGCTGATGGGGGCGGATCAGTTTGCCGAGCTGGATTCGTGGAAGGAGCCGGAGGAGCTGGCGCGGCTATGCAATTTCGCCGTTCATACAAGGTTAACCGAAGGCGAAGCGGGTCCGCCGCGAATTTCAGTTGCCGCGCTCAAACGGTTTGGCTACACTCAGGCAGACGATCATTACGTGTATCCGAGCGGACAAACGCTATCTTTCGTCGACACAACGTTCCTGCCTATTTCAGCGACCGACATTCGCGCCAAACTGCAACACGGTGAATCGATCAGGTACCTGCTGCCGATCGACGTCGTCGATTACATCCAGCGCCACGCGCTGTATTGAGGATCGCTCTGCTTAAACACCCGCGTTCACTCTTATTCCGATCGAACAAATCACAGACGGCGAGTCAGTTGCCGAATCGCGGTCAGAATTCTTGACGGCGCTGAAGAAGGCATACGCTGCAGCCGAAGCGGCGCTGGAGAAAAAGGCCTACGATCTGGTGGTGCTCGAAGCCGAGCATCTGAAGCCGGTGGCGGACTATTTCATCGTGGCGACCGGGCGCTCCGACGTGCAGGTGCAGGCGATCGCGCGCGGAATCGAGGAAGCGTTAGGCAAGGCAGGGCAGCGAGCGCTGGCGGTCGAGGGATTGCATCATGCGCATTGGGTGGTGCTCGACTACGACGACGTCGTGATCCACCTGTTCTACGAACCGGCGCGCGAGTTCTATCGGCTCGAGACGAATTGGATCGACGCGCACGAAGTGAAGCTGCCCGAGCCGATTCGGACGCAGGCCGAGGGACTGCGAATCCGCGCCCTGGGATAAGGGTGTGCGCGCGCGGGGTCGATCAGGCCTCGCGAATCAAGTGCGAGATCCAGACCAGGATCACGGCGCCGATTGTCGCGACGACAATCCCACCGATCATGCCGTTCGGCCCCGGAATGTTCAGCGCGGTGAATATCCATCCGCCGACGAGGCCGCCGATCAAGCCAAGGATGAGGTCGCCGATTAATCCGAAGCCAGCGCCGCGAACGAGTTTGCCGGCGAGCCAGCCCGCGATAATTCCGACTATGATCGCACCAATCATTGTGAGCCCCTCATCTTCGTTGTCGCGATGACGCTCGAACGACGGAGCGTGATCGCTACTTTTTCTGTTCCATCGGAACGCCGCAGCACTTGAGCTGCCCGGAGCCGCCCTTGGTGACGATAACCTGCGATTTGCAATTGCCGCAGATATAAACTTTGCCGAGCTGATTTGCCATTCGTGGATCCTGATCCTTTCGGACGATTTAACCTCTTAAAATTTGCGCCGAAACTCACGCGCCTCTGAACAGCGGTTTGCGCTTCTCGAGAAATGCGCGGACGCCTTCGGCGCGGTCGAAAGTCGTTTGTAGCAGGGCGTACAGATCCTCCTCAAGCCTGATGCCCTGCTCCAAAGTCATGTCGTAGCCCTTGAGGACGGCATCCTTGACCAGGCGCGCGGCGAGCGGAGCGCGGCTGAGGATAGCCTCGGCGACGCGGCCACTTACGGCGGCGAGCTCGGTGGGACTGTTGGCGAGATAGGTCACGAGGCCGGTGCGCATCGCATCCTCGGCTCCCAGATCGGTCCCGGTAAGCATCAGGCGCAGCGCGTTGGCAGCGCCGATGAGACGCGGCAGGCGCTGGGTCGCGCCGAAATGCGGCATCGCGCCGCGCTTCATCTGGGTGATCGCGAATCGGGCGGAGGAAATCGCCACGCGAATGTCGGCGGCCATGGCAAGTTCGAGGCCTTCGTCGAAGGCGTCGCCGTTGAGGATCGCAACGGTCGGCTTGGAGAGCACCGCCAGCGACTCGACCAGGCGCGGATCGACGGCGTCGTCGAAGCCGATGCAGAACGAGGATCCTGCGCCGGTAATCGCGAGCATGCGGGCGGCGTCGTCGTCCTCGACATGCTCGAACAGCTCGAGCATCCGCACCGCCATCGGGGGCGTGAGAATCGCGCGCGGGCGAGAGTAGCGAAGCGTCGCGGTGACGCATCCACTGGCGAAGGAAACCTCGATCGCGCCGGCGGGCGCCTGGCGCGCGGCGCGGTGAGGCCGGGATTTTTTGGCGGAGCGCCGCGTCAGACGCCTCCAGCGGGAGCGCGCAGATCTTTGCGCAGGATTTTGCCGAGCGGATTTTTGGGCAGCGCGTCGATGAACTCGATGCGCTCGGGACGCTTGAAGCTGGCGAGTCGCGAGCGGCAGAAATCCTCGAGCTCGGACTCGCTCACCTTGCTGCCCTTGCGCACGCAGACGAAGGCTTTGACGGTTTGGCCCCATTCGACCGAGGGCACGCCGATCACAGCGCATTCGTCGACGGCGGGATGGCTCATGAGGACGGTTTCGATTTCGGCGGGAGCGATATTCTCGCCGCCGCGAATGATCATGTCGTCCTTGCGCCCGGCGAAGAAGACGTAGCCGTCGGCGTCGAGCCATCCGAGGTCGCCGGTCGCGCGCCATCCGTCGGGCAATCGAGCGTCGTCGTCACGGCCCGCGTAGCCCTTCATGATACGCGGCGTGCGGATGATTATTTCGCCGACCTGGCCGGCCGAAAGAAACTTGCCGTCTTCGTCGCGCACACGAATCTCGACGTCGGGGAGCGGCTTGCCGATCGAATTGAGGCGCTTGAGCTTGAGCTCGATTTCCTCAGGCGTGCCCTCGATTCGATGATCGTCGGGACCAAGCACAGTAAGCGATGAAGTCGTCTCAGTCTGCCCATAGGCGTTCACGAAGCCGACTTCTTTCGGGAAGACTTCGATCGCGCGACGGATGACCTGCACCGGCATCGGCGCGCCGCCGTAGGCGAGGTTGGTCAAGCTGGAAAGATCGGATTTGGCAAAAGCGGGCTCGTCGATGATCTGCTTCATCATGGTCGGCACGACGAAGGCGTGCGTGACGTGCTCGCGCTGCACGAGATCGAGCCACGCTTTGGCATCGAACTGCGGCATCACGATCACCTTGCGGCCGGTCCAGATGTTAGTCATGTACGCGGTGGTTCCGGCGATGTGATAAAACGGCACGCACACCAGCGCGACGCCGCGATCGGTGCCGTCGGCCATCTCGACATTGGCGGTCACGTAGGCGGCAAAATCGCGGAAGCGCAACTGCACACCCTTGGGCAGCGAGGTGGTGCCACTTGTGTACATTAGGATCGAAATGTCCTCGTCTTCGACTTCCGCTTCGGATTCGTCGGGTTCGGCCTTGGGAATGAGATCGGCGAGCCGCGGCAACTCGCGAGTTCCATCGCCGATCGCGACGATTTTGCTGGGGCTCAGCCGCGACTGAATTTTATTTATTAATTCGAGGTAACGGTCGCCGACCAGCAGCGCCTTGGCCTGCGCCGTGTTGATCATGTACTCGAGCTCGGCGTCCTTGGCGCGGTAGTTGAGCGGCAGGAACGTGAGCCCGGCCTTGGCTGCCGCGTAGTAGCATTCGATGTAGAGATCGGAGTTGGTGTCAAGCACGGCAACGACGTCGCCGTGAGCCAAGCCAAATTGTTTGAAGACCGCGCACAGGCGAGAGACCTGGTCGTTCAGATCCGCATAGGTAAGGCGTCGTACGCCGAAGACGAGAATTTCCTGATCGGGCACGATCGACGCCGGGATCGTGACGAAGTTAACCGTGTTCACAGTGCGCGAATCCTCCGGAATAGATGCAACTTAAACATTGGTGCGCGCGAAGCGCTTCCAGAGCCGCCGTTCGAGTTCGAGTCCGTCCCTGAGCGGCAAATCGAGGCCTTCCCAGACCGCCACCTTCAGCATCGCGGCCCGCTCGCGGGCGACGCTTCCAAGCTCGCGCGCAATCGCGAGAGCGCGGCCGTCCAGATCCGCCAGGGGAACCACTTCGGCGACCATACCTACAAGTAACGCGTCTTGGGCGTCAATCCAACGGCCGGTGAGGCAAAGATCGAGGGCGCGGCCGAGGCCGAGGCGGCGCGCGGCGGTCTGCGTTCCGGCGACGCCGGGAATCATGCCGGCGCCCGTCTCTGGCAGGCAAAGACGGGTGTCGTCCGCGGCGATCGCGAGGTCGCACAGCAGCGCCATCTCGAGTCCGCCGCCGACGGTGTAGCCGTGGATGGCGGCGACAGTCGGGATTGGCAACGCGCGCATCAAGCCCCACACGTCGCGGCGAAAGCGGACCCATCGCGCGACGATTGGCGACGGCGCCATTCCAAACTCGGCCAGGTCGCCGCCGGTGGAGAAGGCCTGGCCGGCGCCCCGCAAGACCATCGCGCGCACGTCGCGATCGTTGTGGATAGCGTCAAGAATCTGAAACAGCGCATCGCGCATCGCCATATTGTAGGCATTGAATTGCGCCGGGCGATTGAGCGTGACCAACGCGACCGCGCCGCGCTTGGCGTAGAGAACCGCGCTCGAACCGTTCGATTTCGAAGGCATCAGCTGGAGCGCAGCTCGGAGCTGTCGCTGCTGGCGATGGCGGGACGGCCGCGCTCGTAAACCACGCGGCCACCGACGATGGTGATATCGACAGCCAGGTTCATCAGGTCCGTGGGCTTCAGCGAGAACGGGTCGCGTGGCAGCACGATAAGATCGGCAAGACGGCCGGGCTCGATAGTGCCGGCTTCGAGGCGGGCGAGTCGAGCGGCTTCCGAGGTGAACAGCGCGAATGCGTCCTGGATCGAAAGCGCTTCGGCTGGCGCGAGCTCGACGCCGTCGATGGTGGTGCGGGAAACCGCGGCCGCAATCGCAGCGGATGGCCTGGCAGGTGTCACGGGCGCGTCGGTGGCGCCGACCAGATGAACGTGGGCGGCCTTGAGGCTGCGCGCGCGGTACAAGTGCGCGACGAGGCCGGGATCGGCGGCATACTTGGGACCGCGGAAGTAGATGAAGCCTGGGTTGGTGACGACCCACACACCCAGCGCCATCAGCCGGTCGATATAGTTGGGCGTGATCAGGCCGCCGTGCTCGATGCGAAAGCGCGGTATCTCGTGCTCGCCGGCGTATTGCGCTTTGGCAGTTTCGATTGCGGCAACGGCTTCGTCGAGCTCTTCGAGCTCGGTCACATGAAAGGCGCAATCGAGTCCGAGATTGAGCGCGTTGAGCACAGGGTGCGCGAGGCCGGCAGGATCGTACTCATAGCCGGGCATGAACTTGGCGCCCGCCAACGAGATTTGCGCGGCGCGGGCAAGCTGTGCGCATCGATCGACCGAGTCGAGATGCTGCGCACCGATCATGACGCCGACGCGTTGGCATATCGCGCCCGAACTCGCGAGCTTCGCGAACATCTCGACCTCGGCCGGGCCGTTGCGCTTGGTAGCGTCGGTGAACGCGGTGACTCCGGCAGCCGCCATTTCCCGGCTCATGATGCGCGCGCGTGATTCAGATTCGGCGGCGGTCACAGGCGGGAGATGATCCGACAACCAGGTTTCCATCCCGACGACGAGGCCCGTGAGCTTTCCGGCAGCATCGCGAACCATCAGGGCGCCGTCTGGAGGAGCGAAATCGGGAGCCTCGAGACCGAGCAACGCAATCGCGCGCGAGTTAAGCCAGGTCGCGTGCATAGTCTGATGGCGCAAGCGGAGCGGATTCTTGGGCACCGACTGGTCGAGCTCGGCGCGCGACGGCCCGCGCTTCTCGAGCATCAGCGCCTCGTCGCATCCGAATGCGCGGAGCCAGTTGCCGGGCGGAGTCTTGCCGGCAGCGAGCCGCAGTTCGCCCAGCAAGTCACTGACCGTGCGCGATCGCTGAACTGAAATTCCGGTAGCGGCGGCAGCAGCCTCGCGGAAATGCAAATGCGAATCGATGAAGCCGGGAGCGACGGCGCGTCCCGCGAGCTTGACCAGATGAGTTCGCGGACCGACCAGCGGTTTCAATTCCGCGAAGGGACCGTGCGCAACGATCAGCCCGCCAGAGATCGCGACCGAGTCACTGCCGGGATGGCCGAGGACGAAACCCTCGTGAAGAACCAGGCCGGCTTTCCCGGGCGCGACTGCCACTTTGCAAATGTACGCCTTCGTCGCCTGCGACGGTGCGCGGCGGCGTTGTGAACGTCTAGTCGGAACTTGGAAGCGGTTTGGCTTCCTTGATTTTCATCTCAACGTCGCAACATTCGAGGCCGCCGGTGCCAGCCTTGTTGCAGAGCACCTCGGTGCCACACTTTTCGCACATGTAACGTTTACCGAGCACGTTAGCCATCGTCGTCCACTCTCCTTGAACCCGAGCCGTCAGAGGCCCGTATAATAACTTAAAGTATCTCTTTAACTGTTAACTATTTGAAGTCTGCGCGAACGGCAACTCAGTCACGACCGCGCCGCCCACTGCGTCCACTTTCAATTCCGTTCCGGGCGTCCATGAGCTGTGATACAAAATCGCAAGTCCGATCGCGCCGAACCGCGGCGAGCGTATCGCACTCGTCACGCGGCCGACTTCCTTTCCCGCGAGAGTAAGGATCGCGCCGACACCGGGAACGTCTCCAGTACTGAACTTAAGTCCGAACATCCGTTTTTTCAAACCGCCTCGGGCGGTCGCACGTTCGATAGTTTCCTGCCCGAGATAGCATCCCTTGTTGAACGAGATCGAGCGGTTGAGACGCGCCTCGAGTGCGATCGTTTTGTCGGTGGTATCGACGCCGATGCGGGCGACGCCGTTTTCGACGCGGATGGTTTCGAGCACAGAATCGTCGACGCGGCGCGAAGCCGGCGCCTTCGCAAAAATTGCGGCGATAGTCGAATCAAGCGAACAGCGTGGAGCGATCACCGACACCGCGGGTCCGCCGTAGCGTGGCAGATTGCCAACGAGCGAGCCGCCGGCCTCGACGAAGCGCCATGGCGCGAGCGATGCAGCGCCGGTAGCGTCGAGCGCGGCGGGTCCTTCTACATCAACAACGGCAAGCTCTCCGGCGTCTTCGAACTCGACATCATCAGCAACCAGCAGGTGCTCGAGATGCGCGCGAGTCCGTGTCCACGCGTCGGCGTCGATGTCGAGCAGGAGCGCATCGGAGATCACCCAGATGAATGCGTCCGCGATCAGGTGCGCATGCTCGGTCAGGAACAGCGCGGACAGGATGTCGCCGGGCTTGGCGCTCTTCACGTCGGCCGTGCACATCCCGTGGAAGAATGACGCGCGATCGTCGCCGACTACACGGACCAGGATGCGTGCGTCGGGAACGTGAACGCCGACTGAATGCATGACCGCGTCGTAGGAGGAGGGATCGGGCGCGGCCGTTTGCGCGGTCGAGAGATCGGAGGTTTCGAGATGTGCCACTATGCAATCAAGATACTAGAAAGTTGCTGCGTTGCGTACTGGGCGGATAGAAAAAGAAACGTGATTGTAGTGAAATAACCCGCCGTGGGTTTCACACTTCCTTGGGCAGGGGTGACCCCTGCACCCAGTGTCAATCGCAAAGTTGCGCGCAGCGCGCTACTTTGCTCTCGGTCTGCAAAAATCCGGTTCCCCTTCCCGCGTGGGAAGGGTTAGGGGGTTAGGTTCCGACTCTTACCTCGCCCGTTGTTTTCACGGGAGAGGCGGCCGGACGCATCGCGACCGGTAGGTGAGGGTTCCGCGGCGCATCACCAAACTCGACATGCTCACGAGTCCTTTTTTGGGTAGGTTTAGGCGCGCGAATTTGAATATAATTCAACCTGTCTGGAGGGCGAAATTTATGGGCGCATTTATCCTCGGGTTGATTGTCGGTGCCGGCGGCGCTCTCGCGCTCTTCATCTACGACGAGGGCGAGCTGTTCTTGAAGCTGTCTCGTCAGATAAAGCAAACGGCGGAACGCTACCGGCAATCGCCGTAGCTCTACGGGTCAAGCCGCGTGATTGACTTCGTCGCGCATAAGAGTGTCGCGCGCTCAGCGTGTATCGCGTCCGTTTCAGGGCGGATCGCAACTGCGATCGCGATGCTGGCGATCTTTGCGATGGCCACAGCGCCGCGGGTTTGCATCGCGGACGACCTGCAGGCGCAAGCGCTAGAGCTGAGCGATCACGCGTTCGCGATGCTCAATTCAATCAACGCATCGTCCACCAAGGCGGGTCCAATCCTGGCGCCTGCTGCCAGCCTGGCCGGCGACGCGCAAACTCTAGCGACGGCTCTGGGTGCACGTGACAATGCCAGCGCGAGCGGCGCGATGGCCTCGATTATTAGCGACCGCGACAAAATAGAAGCCGCGGCGAAGATCGCAGGCGGCCAGTATCCGGAACAGTGGAGCAGTATCAGGGAGAAGATCGCGGCGCTCGAAAAGGCAGTGCCCGCGGCGAAAGGACGACTAGCGGGCAGCGAAGTGCCCGAGTCGCATTCGTCGGTCGCGCCGCCTGCCGACGAAAAGCTACCGCCCGCGCCAAAGATTGAGATCGCGTCGCGAGTCTTCAAAGAGGGCTCAGTGAGGGTAAAGGGATACCTCGAAGGCACCGACCTCAAGTCGGCGGGAATTTTCGACGGCGACACCAAGAGCAGAGATATCGACGTCGCCAGTGTGCCCGGTGAGCAGCGAATCAACTTCGATTTGTCGGTCCAGCAGCCCACTCCAACCCAGGCGATTCGAGTGACCGACACGTACGGGCGCCAGGCGCAGGCAATGGTTTCTCCGGATCCGGCGGGATTCGCGATGAAGGGGAGCGAGGAGTTGATTGAAGTCGAGCCGGGTGCGAGTTCGTCGCCGGGCGAGGCGGGACCGTTGGCAGAAAGTCCGCTCGCGTCGGCGGGTCCTGCGGTGCGCAACAACACGGCCGAGATTCCGCGGCCGGGCGATGAACTCTCTCCGTCGCATCGCCATATGAATTCAGGCCCGTCGCTCGGTGCTCTGACGAATGTCCAGATCAACTTGATCGACGCCGAGGAATTGATGTCGATGCCGGGGATGGTCGAGGTGATCGGGCAGATCGCGGGGCCGGGTGTTCGTCACGCCGGCGTCTATGTAAATGGACGGCTCGCGAAGTCGATACCTATAAGCACGGGAGGCTACAGCGCCTTCGACCTGACGTTCCCGATGCCGGCGGGCAGCCAGGCTGCGATTCGCGCATACGGCAACGGCAACGACTTCGTCGAGGCGTCGGTGGACACGGTGGGTGGAGGCGGTGGGATGACGACGTATCGCAATCCGCCGATGTACGCTGCGCCGTACGGAGTCTATCCCGCGTATCCGGCGTCGCCCTACTACCCTGCCAATCCATACGCCTACGCAAATCCGTATGCGCCGGGCTACAATCCGTACGCGCCGAATCCGTATCCGTATGGATATCCGCGGGGCTACGGTCCTCCGCCGTATTCCACGGCTCCGCCAGCGACCCGTCCGTGGTACAGCAAACTGTTTCACTAGAGCGCAGAGATACGATGAGCTGCCGGTTTCGTTTAGTCCGCCACGCAACCGCGCTCGCGCTTGTGAGCTGGTATCTGGTCGTTGCGCCACCTGGTCAGCCCACGAAGAAAAGCCTCACCGCGTTGTCGCTGGAGAACGTCCGCTTTCAGAGTGGATACCGGTACACCGATTCAACACCGGACAAGAGTGCGAAACGACCGCAAAATCAACCGCTCGCGAAGCGTTACGGATATTTGACAACTATCGGATGTACGCTTGGGATATCAATGAATTGAGCCGAGAAGACAAGGAATTCCAACTTCGTGTTTTACAAGGAATGATTGGCTTCTGCATCTCGAGCGATGATCCCTGCCTCACAAATCCGTCGGAGACGAATTGCAATTGGTCTTCGCTCGAAAAGCGAATCCGCTGATACCAATTCACCCGCTCGATCCCACAAATTGAGCCGCTCTCGTTTTCGAATTCAGGCTCCCAGGGCCGCATTTAAGACAGCAAGCGACCTAATTGCGAACTTGCCGCGCGCGCTGGGCTTGCGTAGAATTCGCTTGTTAACCTTCGTTACTTATCGAGAGTGTTCACCCAATGCTGATTCAAGCGACGCAACTGCGCCCGGGTATGATTGTCGAGTACAACAACGACCTGTGGCGGATCATGACGATCACGCATATCACGCCCGGCAACTGGCGCGGGATGGTGCAGACCAAGCTGCGCAACGTCAAAACGGGATCGCAAACCGAAAACCGTTTCCGCTCGGAAGATCGCGTCGAGCGGGCAATCCTGAATCAGAGCAAGATGCAGTTCCTCTACCAGGACGGCGACGATTTCCATTTCATGAACACCGAGAACTACGAGCAGATCACGATCCCCAAGGAGTTGATCGAGGACGTGGTCGGATTCCTGACGCCGAATCTCGAAGTCGAAGTCGAGTTCTACGAAACGACGCCGCTCAACGTCACGCTGCCGAAAACCGTCGCGCTCAAGGTGGTGCAGACCGACCCGGGAATGAAGACGGCGGCCGTGAACAACACGCTGAAGCCGGCGACGCTCGAGACCGGGATGGTTATCAACGTGCCGCATTTCGTGGCCGAGGGCGACACGATCACGATTAACACCGAGACCCACGAGTACCTGTCACGCTCGAAGTAGCGCGCGCGAGTCGATTCGTTGATTAGCGCGCGCCAGACGTATCGACATCCCGGGCGCGATCGCAAGGCGAGGCCCGAGCGCGCGCAGCCGCATCCGCTGAGATTCGGGCCAAATCTTTACATCGCGCATACGCAGCCGGGGTTCGAGGGAATCGCGGCGGACGAGATAGCTGGTCGTATCCGCGGCGCCCGCGAGATCGCGCGGCGCGTGGTTCCGGATCGCGCCGGGATGACAATTTTCTTCGCGACCGCCGCCGAAAAGCTCGGCGCTATCCGAACGGCGGAAGATTTGTTCGGGCTGGCGGGTTATCGCGCTGGAGTTGGTCCCGAGAGCAAGGAACTCGACAAGATTCGTGGCGCGGCGCGCGAGGCTCCTCTGGTCGAGGCGGCGATCCAGGCGCGGGTCAAGGTGTCGCCGGGGACGCGTGCGGGCCGCAGGCTCAAATTCCGCGTGGTCGCGAGGATGGCGGGAGAGCACGAATTTCGCCGCGTCGATTTTCAGCGCGCGGTCGAGCGTGGGATTCTCGAGCGCGACGATCACACCTGGCGGCTCGAAGAAGAGGACGCCGACGTCGAGTTCTGGGCCACGATGATCGACGCGGAGTTTTTTCTGACGGTGCGGCTCAGCGACGACCGCATGCGGCATCGCGAGTACAAGACCGCGCATCGCCCAGCCTCGCTGCGCGCGTCGAGTGCGGCGGCGCTCGGATGGCTGTCAGAGCCGCGCGAGGACGATGTCGTGCTCGATCCGTTTTGCGGGGCGGGCACAGTCCTGATCGAGCGGGCGCACCTGGGGCGCTACGCGATGCTGCTAGGCAGCGATCGCGATCATGCGGCGCTCGCGGCGGCGCGCGTCAACGTCGGCGCGCGTTACAAGCCGATCCAGCTCCAGAACTGGGACGCGGGCGCGTTGCCGCTCGCCGACGCGAGCGTAGATAAAATCATTACCAATCTACCGTGGGGATTGCGCTACGGATCGCATGGCGAGAATCGCAAACTGTACCCATTGTGGTTCAAAGAGTTCGCGCGCGTGCTCAAGAGCGGCGGCGTGATGGTGATGCTGACGGCGGAGTGGCGGCTGATGCGCGAGCTCGAGCGGGTCCGCAGGATTTCGCCGAGCAAGATAATCCGCGTGTCGGTGCTCGGCCGGCCTGCGGCAATTTACCTGTACCGCAAGAGCTAGAGCGCTTCTTCGCTTTTTTTCCGACTGCCAGACACTTCTACGATTCTACGCGGCTGCGACCGAATGCAGCTACGCGTTGTCTATTACGGTGAACAAATTGTTCGGTCGTTTCGTACGCCTTCATTAGCGAGAAGCATTAATCGACGGCGAAGTCGTCAGCTTACTCAAGGAGGCACTCATATGGCTTTGGTATTCGATCTCAATCGACTGGCGCTGACGAATGTGAACGACGCAGCTGGACGGTGGCAGTTTGAGGGCGGCCAGGTGTTCCAGAACAAGGAGCAGATTGCCAATTACGCGAGCGTCAAGCGGGTTACCTTCAAGGGGACCGATCAGAACGGTCAGAACACCGCGATGGTAACCACGACTCTTTTCTTCCTTGGGGCAACCAATCCGCCCCAGAACCTGACCCTCGAGGGCGCCCATGATTTCAGCTCCGGCAATGAGACCGGCAGCGTGAGCGCCGCGTCGCCGAGCCACGCCGCGCATATCGGCAAGCAATACACGCGCAATGGCGCCACCAATGTCATTCACATCGTGTAACTGAAGGGCGCTACTTCGCTGGCGAGAAGAAGGCGAGGATGGCGTTCGAGACCTCGTGGGGCGCGCTGCCGTCGATCGGCACAACGTATGCCGACGGCGGTGGCGCGAATCCGAGCGCCCGCTCCGGCGAACCCGTCAATCGCACGCCCGCGTAGATGAATGACGACGAATCGGGCGCCCAGATGGTGTGCGAGACGGCGAGCTGGTCGAAGTAGCGGTACGCGGTCGATTCGTCAGGCGTCGCGAGAAAGTTGCCAAGCGGTTTATCAGCGCCGGTTTTAACGTCGACGACGGACCAGGTGTAGTACGGCTTGTCTTCCGGAACGCCGATGTAGGCGAGATGGCGCGAGTCGGGCGCGAAGAAAAATGCGGCGACGTCGTTCTTGGTCAACCATTTCGAATTCGCGCTGGCGATATCGACCAGCTTGATGCCGTTATAGGTGGGAGTCTGCGGCGTGATCGCAGTCGCATACGCCAGATGCGCCGAGTCGGGCGCCCACACGAAGCTGTTCTCTCCCACCGGCAAGCTCACGACGGAGCGCGGATGAGTCGCGTCGGCGTTGGCCACGATGATGTTCGATTCGGCGTGATAGTTCGCGATGTAGGCGAGATGCTTGCCGTCGGGCGACCAGGCGGGCGTCTTGAACGGCGTGCGTCCGCTCGAAAGCACCTTGATGACGTTCTGGCTGGTAGGAGTCAGGCTCATCAGCGAGACCTGCTCGGTGCGATCGGAGTCGAGCGCGAGGGTGTGTAGCGCGACCTCGTCGGGACGCGCGCCCCAATCGAAATACAGCGGCATCCCGGTGGCGACGATTCTGACGGGCGTCGATTCCTTGACCTCGGCGAGCACCAGGCTGAGTCCGCGCGGCTCGCCGAGCAGAAAGGAAAGATGCTGTCCGTCGGGCGTCCAGACCATGTACACGATGCGCTCCGAGCGGCTTTCGAAGATTAGCGTCGCCTGGCTGCGCGCCAGATCGTAAACCCATACCGCGAACGAATTGTCAGAGTCTTTGTGAGCCTCGGACGAATACGCGATGCGTTTGCCGTCGGGCGAGAACGTCGGCCATCCGTACTCAGGGGCGCCGGCGGGAGGCGCGTCGGGGATGTCGGCGACCGGCATGATCGCGTCGTCTCGGCGGACGTGAATCGCGGCTGCCTTGCACGTGATGCACTTGGGCTGCACACACCTGGCATCGCAATAGTAGATGTTGGAATCAGTGCCGACGAAGGTGATCGCGCCCGACGGCGTGCCGTGAGCAGTCGATTGCAGGGCGAACAGAAAAATGGCGGCCGCAACTGCGGGAATTCGCAAGCATGTTCGGAGGGAGCGCGTCACTGATGTCGTCATCGAGCTTAAGAATTGCGCCTGCGAGGGCATCAAGGCAAGAATGATCGTGACGTGTTGACACGACGGCGGCCAATCACGCAAAGTTGACGGTATGCGTCGAGTTGCAATTATTTTCTGCGCCGCGCTGTGGATTGCGCTGCCCGCGATTTCGCACGCGCAATACAACGACACCGATCAACAGAATCCCAAGGAATACCACGACGAGGATTCGCAGCCGCTCGCGATCGTCGCGGACCTCCTTTATCCGATCGGATACGCCGCCGAATGGCTGGTCGCGCGCCCGTTCCACTACCTGGCGAACGATAGTCCGGCCGCGCCGGTTTTCAGACCGGTAGGCGGCAATGACATGTCGCCACCGCCGCCGGTGCCGATTATTCCCGACAACACGATGGACCAGGCATCGACCTCCTCGACACCACAGGATTGGTCTCCGACGCGTTCGCCCGTCACGACGAATGCGACTGTGATCAAGCCGGTCGCGCCGCCGGCATCGGTGCCAGCTTCGAGCAGTCAGCCGGCGCTTCACTGAATTCCCGCGTCCGCTTGTGAAACATCGTCATTGACGATCTTTGCCCGCAACGGGGGGATTATCTTCGCCCTTGAATGTTGCGTATCTTTGGGTAATAGAATTTTTGCTAATCGGATACGTCCAATCTGATGTGGATGAGCTAATGTAAGCTCGTCTAAAGCTGGGAGGTTGCGTCACTTAGATGGCAGTTGCACTCAAGGAAAAGGCTCCGACCGATCCCGCCGAACTGAAGAAGTGGCGCGAAGACGAGCAGGCAAAAGAACGGGCGAAACGCGACAAGGAAAAATCCGAGCTCGGCACTTTGTGGAGCCGGCGCGATTTCCTCGGCGTACTCGGATGGGCGGGTTTCGGCGCATTCTCGCTGATCGGCCTGCTCGCCGCAGTTCGCTCGGCGTTCCCGCGCGTGCTGTTCCTGCCACCGTCGAAGTTCAAGGCCGGACTGCCTGACGACTACGTGGTCGGAGAAGTCAGCGAAAAATACAAGCAGGATTTCCGCACCTGGATCATTCGCACCAAGGCGGGGTTCTACGCGATCTTCGCGAAGTGCACGCATCTGGGATGCACGCCGCGATGGCTGAAGACCGAGCAGAAGTTCAAATGTCCGTGCCACGGTTCGGGCTACTATATCAGCGGGCTCAACTTCGAGGGACCCGCGCCGCGACCGATGGATCGATTCAAGATTTACGTCGGTGACGACGGACAGCTGGTGGTCGACAAGTCGGTCGTGTACACGATGGAGCCCGGCGTCGATCCGAACGAGCAACATCCCGAGAGCATCTTGAAGCTCGCCTGATAGCGATTTGAAATTGCGCGCAATCGCGGACGCTGCTCAGTAAAGAGCCGCGTCCATTTTTCATCGGAGGAAATTCGCGATGCCACTAATCAAAGCCGGTAACATCAACCTCAACTACGACACTTACGGCGACGGCGAGCCGCTGCTGCTGATTATGGGATTCGGGATGTCGGGCGCGGGATGGATTCCGTCGCTGCCCTTCTTCAACGGCTTCAAGTCGATCTACTTTGACAATCGCGGAACGGGACTCAGCGACAAGCCCGAAGGTATCTACACGGTCGAGGGCATGGCCGACGACGCGAGCAACCTGCTGCGTGGGCTGGGAATCGCGAAGGCAAAAGTGTTCGGCGTATCGATGGGCGGGATGATCGCGCAGGAGCTGACACTCAGGCATCCCGAGCAGGTGAGCAAGGTCGTGCTCGGATGCACGATGGCCGGGGGGACGACGGCTAAGATGGCGTCGCAAGAAATCGTCGAAAAGCTGATGACCGCGCAGAAGATGATGCCCACCGATCCCGAGAAGGGCTTCGACATCCTGCTGCCGGTGCTAATGCCGCCGGAGTTCATCGCGGAGCATCCGGAGATCAAGCAGATGATGATCGTGGGAGCGAAGATGATGCCGCCCACGCCGCCGGAGACGGCAGACCGCGCGATGGCGGGAATCCAGCAGTTCAACGCGTACGATCGACTGGGGCAGATCAAGTGTCCGGTGCTGATCGTGCACGGCGAGAAGGACGTGCTGGTGCTGCCGGAGAACGCGAAGCTCATCAAGAGCAAAATCCCGCAGGCCGAGATGTACATGATTCCGGGCGCGGGCCACGCGTTTCAGGCAGCAGACCCGGTCGGCATCCACCAGAAGATCGTGGACTGGCTCAGGAACTGACGCTCTAGCGTGCTACTGAATCGGACGTGACGTATTCCTCGACGACATAGGCCCTGGTCCGCGACCGATCGAGAAATCGCCTCGCCACTCACTTACCTGCAGCTCTATGGGAGGCATGTCTCGATTCCAACTTCGATCTCCTGATCGATACGATGATCAGGGTCGGTGAGATCATGTCGGGGCAGCCACTCCCCAAGGAGGCGCGGCCGTTCGTCGAAGAGATGGCCGACCGCGAGAACCGCGCGTTGATTCGTCTAAGCCGCAGTCACGGTCTACAGTACCCCGTACACCTCAATGCCGGCGACGACGGCAGCAAGATGCGGCACGGTCAATCGTCTGCGTTGGAAGGAGTAACCGCATCCAGCGAAAACTCTTACCCGCCTAGACTCGCTGTCCCGGAATCGAAGTAAGCTCACTTGGCGCTTCGACGCCGCGGGCTAAGGGCTGCTGGATGAAATCGGCTCGTAAACGGCGACTGATCCAAAGTAGGCCACGTAGATGCGATGCGTGACTGGGTCCACGACCAGCGAATGGTCGCCCAAGTGGGTCGGTGCGTTTTCCAGCACTCGATAGTGGTCGGCTGAATCCTGCTGAATTACCGTTATCGAGCCGATTCCATTCGCAGTATAAATCCGGCGCAGTGTTGGATCATAAGCCGCCCCGTCTACCACAAGCTCAATTGGCAAGACAGCAAGAATCTCGCCGGTATCGGAATTGAGGACAATCAGTTTCTTGTTGCGGGTAGCCGAAAAGAGCCGCCGGTTGACCGCGTCGAAAGCCAAGGCCGTGGGTCCTTCGCCAGGTGCCAATTTGTAGCGCCGGATTACTGCTCGCTTTTGTGGATCGACGACTACGAGTTCGCTTGTATCTTCAAGGTTCTGGTAGATGAGGCCGGTACCAGGGTCGGCTTGGCAATATTCGGGCTCGCCCCCAAGCGGAATAGTAGCCACCGCGGCGACAGTCTTCGGATCGATCAGGGTGCCGGTTTTGCCGTCATGGTCGGCGACGTACACCAAATTCAGCTTCTCATCGTAAATGATGGCGTCGGGATCGACTCCAGCGGGAATTTCTTTCAGAAGCTGGTGGTTCGTGAGATCGATAACACCAACCGCGTTGGCCGCTCCCTCGCTGGCGAACGCCAGGTTGCGATCAGGTACGAGAGCGATCCCGTGAACGTGCGGTAACCCCTCGATCGCAGCGATGCTGCGGTCTGTTGCCGTATCTATTACTCCGACGAGGTTGTGGCTGGCGAAGGCGACATAAAGCCGCTGGCCGTCAATCGCCATGTAGTCGATGAATGGGCGCGTGATTCGAAACGGGGCCGGGACATCGATCGTACCTAGCGAGCTCAAAGTTTTGGCCGGCGGGCGCGTAAAGAGATAAACGTTCAAGGCGAGCACGCCTATGACGACGACTACTACGATCCCGGCCACTCCTATAAGAAAGCGCCGGGCCCACCTCCGCCAAATCGATCTCTCCAAATTTTCCATCCCTTGCATGCCTTTGCTGAGCGAGGTGAGCCAGTTGACTAGTCAGGCGGTGACCAGTTGCGAAGCCTGCTCGATGGAGACTGGGGCATCGTCGAGTATCGCAGTGGTCGCGTCCTCTTCCCAGTCTGAGGTTGGGAGCGACAGGGGATCTTCTGCGCGCAGGCGATGCTCGATGACCATGCGCGCGAGGATCATGCGGCGGGCGTCGTGGCCTTTGGCGCCGGCGACCGCGCCTTCCCATGTCATGAGCGCTGCGCTCGCTACATTGTAGAGTGCGTCGGTCGCGAGGCGGGCCAATCGTTCATGCCTGGGCTTGGATGCAACGTCGCCCACGAATGCGACCGCGCGATCTATGAGCTGTGCGATCTCCGCGCGGAAGGCGGCCGGAGCCGCGGTTGCGGACTGGAGTTTCGCTTTCAGAACGCGCGCGAGCGCCTCGTGACCGCCTGACTTCGCTACTGCGCGATTGATCACGTCGAGCGCGTTGATGCTGCTGGTGCCCTCCCACAGCACGCCGATGTGCGCGTCGCGGATGAGGCGCGAGTTGACCCAATCCTCGATGTAGCCGTTGCCGCCGCGCACCTCCATCGCGCCCGTCGCGACGCGGATGTTGTCGCGGCACGCGCGGAACTTGAGCACCGCGGTCAGGATACGCATCACGCGCTCGGCTTCCGCGTCGCCCGCGCGCGCGAGATCCATCATCGTCGCGTCGTAAGTGAATACCGAGAGCGCCTGCTCAGTCGGCACCATCAGCTTCATCAACTGGCGCCGCAACAATGGATGCTCGATGATCTGACGACCGAATGCGGAGCGATGACGCGCGACCTGGAGCGATTCGTTGAGGCATCGACGCATCATGCCGGCGGCGCGCGCGCCGTGCGACATGCGGCTGAGGTTCACCATGTCCATCATCTGGCGCAGTCCGCGATCGAGAGCGCCGAGCTGGTACGCGATTGCGCATTCGAGTACGACCTCGCCGCTCGCCATCGAGCGCGTGCCGAATTTGTCCTTGAGCCGCGCGATTCGATAGTTGTTGCGATCGCCGTTTTCCAATCGCCGCGGCATCAGGAACAGCCCGAGCCCCCTCGAGCCGTTAGACGCGCCTTCGGGACGCGCCAATAGTAACACGACGTCGCCGTCGACCGCGGAGCAGAACCACTTGTCGCCGTAGAGCCGCCAGAAGTCGCCCTCGCGCTTCGCTATCACCGCGCTGTTGCCGAGGTCGGAGCCACCCGCGCGCTCGGTCATGTATTGAGCGCCCTTGAAAATCTCGTCCATATTCTGCGACAGCATGCGGCCGAGATAACGGCTCTTGATGTCGTCGCTGGCGTAATTTTCGACCAGCACCGCGCCGGTATCGGTGACGCTGATCGGACACATCAGGCCGAACTCCGCCTGCACGAACAAATACTGGAACGCGTACTTCGCGATGTACGGCAGCGGCTCGGGCCATCCGAGCACGCCGGGCCGATGCGCCATCGCATGCAGACCGAATTCGCCGAACCCGATGCGCTCCATCTCGCGATAGGCAGGATGGAATTCGACCCAGTCCTCGTCGCGCCCGAAACGATCGCGCGAATGAAGCACGGGCGGATGCTTGTCTGCGATCTCGGCGAGCGCATCGAGATGGCCGCCGGCGAGCTGGCCGAGGCGGTCGAGATGAGGCTCCATCGCGGCGCGCAACCGCGGGTCCATGTGCAGATCGAGCAAGTCGCGCAAGCCGCGGTCGATGCGGTAGAAGTTCAATCCGCGGCAATCAGGCGCGACCAGCGCTGCCGCGGACTTGTTGGTTTCGAGATTGCCGGAGTTTGTAGAGGTCATTGGAAATTAGAGGTAATCTTTTCGCGGCGCATTGGCTACAAACGTGAGAACTACGATGTCGGCGGACGAGGCGCGACGGATCGCGCTGGCGGCGCAAGGATTCGCTAATCCGCGACCGACCGCACGACCCGATCGCAGGCATTTGCGACGCGTCATCGCGCAAATCGGGCTGCTGCAAATCGACTCGGTCAACGTGCTGGTTCGATCTCATTACATGCCACTTTTTTCGCGCCTGGGTTCTTACGCGCTGGAAATTCTCGACTCGTCATGGCTTGGCCACGCGACCAAAAGAGAGCTGTTCGAATATTGGGGGCACATGGCGTCGCTGATGCCGTTCGAAATGCATCCCCTGCTCCGCTGGCGCATGGCGCAGGCGGCTGACCAGAACGAGGACATTTTCGGGCGTCTCAATCGCGCTCGCCCCGGCTTCATGCAGGCGGCGCTCGATGAGATTCGCGAACGCGGCGCGCTCGCGGCTCGCGAGATCAGCGGCGCGGGCGCGAGCAAGGGCGGATGGTGGGGCTGGAGCGACGGCAAGCACGCACTCGAGGCGTTGTTCGCCGCGGGTCGTCTCGCAGCGGCAGGGCGTCGGGGCTTTGAGCGACTGTACGATCTGCCGGAACGAGTTATCCCGGCGCGAGTCCTTGCGATGCCGACTCCCGCGCCCGAAGATGCGCAGCGAGAACTGATGAGGATCGCCGCGCGCGCGCTCGGGGTGGGCACAGAAAAAGATCTTTGCGACTACTTTCGCATCCGCATCGGCGCGGGTAGGCAGCGCATCCGAGAACTCGTCGAGACGGGAGAATTGATCCCGGTCACCGTCCTAGGATGGTCACAGCCAGCCTACCTCGATCGCGACGCGCGGTCGCCGCGCAAAATCGTCGCGAGCGCCCTGCTCTCTCCGTTCGACTCGCTGGTGTGGGAGCGAGCGCGAACGGAGAGAACTTTCGGCTTCCGCTATCGGATCGAGATTTACACTCCGTCGGCGGATCGCCGGTACGGATACTACGTGTTGCCGTTCCTGCTTGGAGACCGGCTCGTGGCGCGAGTCGATTTGAAATCCGATCGCGCAACTCGAGCGCTGCGCGTACTCGGTGCGCATTCGGAGCCCGGCGTTCGACCCTCCGCGATCGCAGGAGCGCTAGCGCCAGAGCTTACGACGATGGCGTCATGGCTCGGGCTGGAACGCATCGAAGTGACGCGACGGGGCAATCTCGGAAAGAAGTTGCGTTCCGCGCCCGTGCCTTAGGTCGCGTCCGAGACGACGCTACATCGCCATCGGCGCTTTTTTGCCGAGGTGACCGCCCTTGGCCTCGCACGATTTGGCGTCGGTGGTGATGACGTAGCCCTTGCCCTTGCACGAATTCTTCCCCTGGCAATCGTTCGTCGCGGTCTTGCACGCGCTCTGCCCTTTGCATGCGTTCGCACCCAGACACTTGAGTTGCGCAGCCTGTGCCGACGGGCTCGGCGCGTCCCCAGCATTCAGTGCGCTTCCGGTAAATGCCAATGCGACCGCGGTCGCGAGCATCGCTCCTGCAAGAGTTGTGGTCTTCATCCGGAGATCTCCTTTCGAGTCTGCGCAAGTTATCCGACGATTCCGACCAATCGCTAGCACGGTTGCTTTTACCGGCCAAGCCTCGGCCACAGGAGTCGCGCTAAGTCAGTTCATCTAGATCCGCCGATTACGCGGGTGAGGACGCTATTGTACCTTGGTACAATAGTCGCGACCCAACTGCGCGTTGCAAAATGTGGTTTTAGTCAGTCAAGTGGATAGCGAATCATACAATCAGCCAGTCGCCGACCCTTCGCTCATCGCATGCCTGCACTGCGACCTTCTGCAGCGCATCCCGGAGCTCGAGCCGGGCGCATCTGCGCGATGCCCACGATGTAACAAAGAATTGTGGCGCCGTCGCGAGGACTCGCTCAATCGGACGCTGGCGCTGACGCTCGCGGCGGCGGTGCTCTACATCGTCGCGAACTCCGTTCCGATGCTCGGCCTTACGATTGTCGGGCGCGATGCGTCGACCACGGTGATCGGGGGCGCGCAGCATCTGTGGGACAACGGGCAGAAGATCGTCGGGGTGCTGGTGCTGTTCACCGCAGTCATCGCGCCCGCGCTGCAAATCGGCCTGATGCTGGCGATCGTGCTCGGCGCGATGCGCGAGCGCGCGCCGCAATGGGTCGGAACACTACTGCGGCATCATCCGACCACGCGCATCTGGAGCATGATCGAGGTCATGATGGTCGGCGTGCTGGTCGCGCTGGTCAAGATTGCGGACTACGCGACGGTAATTCCGGGAGTAGCGCTATTCGTGCTGTGGGTGCTGGTCTTCCTGCTCGCTGGGATGTCGGCCAGCTTCGACTCGCGCGAAGTGTGGGAAAAGATCCAGTGGGCGGCGGACGAGGAGCAGCGCGATGCGGTCGGCGATAGTTTGCCGGAGGGAACGTCGTGAGTCGGCCGGCGATGACCGCGATGCAGAATGGTCTGCAGAGCTGCGAAGGATGCGGCCTGCTTTCGCGTCCCGCGCCCGGCGAGGAAGAAGGACGCTGCCCGCGCTGCACCGAGGAGCTCCACTTTCGCAAGCCCGGCAGTTACCAGCGCACGTGGGCGTACCTGATCGCCGCGGCGATTTGTTACATCCCGGCGAACGTCCTTCCAGTATTGACGACGACCACGGCGGCGGGCGCCGAGTCTGACACTATTCTGCAAGGAGTAGTGCTGCTGTGGTCGCCGACGGGATGGCCACTGTCGATTATCGTGCTGGTCGCGAGCATCATGATTCCGAGCGCGAAGATCCTGGCGCTTGCATACCTGCTAATCACGGCGCAGCGGGGTTCGGTCGCGAACAACGAGCAGCGGGTCCGAATGTACAGGATGGTCGAGTTCATCGGGCGCTGGTCGATGGTGGACGTATTCGTTGATACGTTCACGGCGGCGCTGATTCAACTCCAGCCGCTGATGTCGGTGGAGCCGGGGCCCGGCTTGATCTTTTTCGCGGCGGTGGTGGTGTTCACGATGCTGGCGGTCGAGTCGTTCGACCCGCGGCTCATTTGGGATTCGGCAAGTATGCAAGCGGCAAGTCGGAAAGAGGTTACATATGCCTGATAGCGATCCACCACGCTCTTCAGTTCCTGAATCGAGGAACGTGCCGAAGAAGCGCACGCGACTCTCGCTGGTCTGGTTCATCCCGATTTTAGCGGCGGTCGTCGGCGCGTGGGTGGCGGTGACGCGGGTGCTGAGCGAAGGACCCAAGATAACCATCGTCATGAAGTCGGCGGAGGGACTGGAAGCCGGCAAGACCAAGATCCACTACAACGGCGTCGATATCGGAACGGTCACAACGATAGAGCTGACAGAAGATCATCAGCACGTGATTTTGCATGCGCAGATGGCGCCGAAGACGGAAGCGTTCCTGGTCAATGACACGAAGTTCTGGGTTGTGCGGCCACGGATTTCGGGCGCCAACGTCACTGGGCTGGGCACTCTTATCTCCGGGGCCTACATAGGCGTGGAGATCGGCTCTTCGAAGGAAGAGCGGAGTGATTTTGTGGCGCTCGAAACGCCGCCGGTGATAACCGGGGACATCCCGGGCCGCTTCTTCATTCTGAAGACGCCGGACCTGGGTTCGCTCGATACCGGTACGCCGCTATACTTCCGGCGGCTGCAGGTCGGCCAGGTGGCGTCGTACTCGCTCGACCAGGACGGCAAAAATCTTACTGTCAAGGTTTTCGTGCAGGCGCCCTATGACCAGTACGTCAACCCCAACACCCGCTTCTGGCACGCGAGCGGAATCGATCTGTCACTTTCGGCGAGTGGACTTAGCGTGCAGACCCAGTCGGTTCTGTCGATCCTGATAGGCGGTATCGCGTTCGAGACAGCCGCGACCGATGCGATCTTGCCGGCAGCCGATGAGAACGCGGTCTTCACGCTGTTCGCCAACCGGAGCCAGGCCTTCAATCCGCCCCCGCGCAATCCTCAGACCTATATACTCATCTTCAAGCAGTCGGTGCGGGGGCTGTCGGTGGGAGCGCCAGTCGAGTTTCGCGGCATTCCTATCGGAGAAGTTGCGGATGTCCGCGCGCAGATCGACCTAAAGACGTTCGAGTTCTCGGTGCCGGTGACGATTCATCTGGACCCGACGAGGCTCGGAGTAAGAGTTGTCGATACTTCGACAGGGATCGATCTCGAGACGATGCGCCGGAAATTGATCGACAGCCTGGTAGCTCATGGTGCCCGTGCAACTCTGTCGACGGGCAACCTGCTGACGGGAGCCACCTATGTGTCGATCGACTTTTTCCCCGGGGCGCCGCAGGCGACGGTAGATTGGTCGCAGAAGCCGCCGCAGATTCCGACCACGCCTGGGCAGTTCGCGGCGACCGAGGCGACGGTCGAGAACATCATCAAGAAGCTCGACCAGGTGCCGTTCCAGGAGATCGGCGAAGACCTGCACAAGGCAATCACCCAGCTGGATACAACACTGGTGAGTGCGCAAGGCACGCTGTCGAGTGCGCGAGGCACGCTGGATAACGCCACCAACCTGACCGGGCCGAACTCCTCGCAAGTTCAGCAACTCGACAGCACCTTGCAGGAGGTGAGCCGTGCGGCGCGATCGTTGCGCGTGCTCGCAGACTACCTCGAGCGCCATCCCGAGGCGCTCATTCGCGGCAAGAAAGGAGAGGCAAAGTGATGGCCCGGCGTATGGCTCAACTAATCTCGATCGCGCTGATCGCGACGGTAGCAGCCGGATGCAGCACGACGGCGCCGGCGCGGTTCTACTCGCTCGATTCGACGGCGACGGCGGACGGTACGCCAGCCACACCCGCCGCGGTGATGGTGGGCCCGGTCACGATACCCGCATCGGTGGACCAGCCGGAGTTCGTCGTGCAGGTCGCGCCTAACCGGGTCGAGGTGAACGAGTTCAATCGATGGGTATCGCCGCTGAACGACTCCATCGCGCGCGCTGTCGCCGGCGACCTGGTGGTGATGCTCGGCACGCCGGAAGTGGCAACCGCGAACCTTGCCAACTTCGCACCGGACTATAGGGTTACTATCGACGTGCAACGCTTCGAGTCGGTTCAAGGCCAGGCGGCGACGCTCGAGGCGGTGTGGACTGTGCGCAAGACGGCGGGCGGGATGGTCCGCTCGGGACGCACCGTCGCACGCCAGCCGGTGCAGGGTCAGGGCTTCGACGCGCTGGCGGCCGCACATAGCCAGGCAGTCGCAAAGATGAGCGCCGATATCGCAGCCGCGATTCGCGCGGAAGCCGAGCAAAAGTCGTAAGAGATGGCGCGCCGGGAGCACACTTCGATCGAGGCCAGCCTGCTGGGGCAATTGCGAGCAGAAATCCGTCGGCGTCTTACGCCTTACAGGCATACCGCGCTGCTCGCCGCGATCATCGCTGCGTTCCTGGTGCGACCGTTGGTGGGTGATAGCGGGGCGGGCCCTATCCTGTTCAGCTCGGCAATGTTGGTGCTGCTTCTGCTGTCGCTATACAACATCGACGTCGATGAGCTCGTGGGCGATCGGAAAGTCCTCCTGGCCCAGAAGCGCAGGCGAAACATCATCGCCTGGACGCTGGGAATCCCGGCGATTGCGGAACGGTTGATAGTTATTTTTGATCCAATCCATTCGGTCTACCTTGCCGGTTCTGTTGTGTGGCTGCTGCTCTTTGCCTTCATTACGTGGAATGAATTGCGCGCGGTGTTGAAGCAGAAAGAGATCACGCGCGAAGTCATCAGTATGGCGATTTCGACGTATCTCCTGCTCGGATTGACGTGCGCGCTTTTCTTTATAGTTCTTCACGACTTGCAGCCCAATGCCTTCAGCTTCGGCGCCGGGGCTCCTCAGTCTGAACAACAGGTGATCCCCGTTCTCATCTACTTCAGCCTGACAACGCTCTCCACCATCGGGTTTGGCGACATTACCCCGATAACTTTACAAGCCCGCTACGCAGCGGTAGCGGAAGACATCACGGGACAGTTCTACCTTGCGATCCTGGTCGCGCGGCTGGTCGGAATGCAGATGAGCCAAGCTCCAAGTCAGCCCGCTGAAAACAAGGCCCTCGATTCCAAGACCAAATAGTAAGACCGGCTTCCGCATTCGTATTGTACCAAAGTACAATATCCGCTCGTCCCGCCTCGCAGTATTTGAACTACAGCGGACTGACTTCCGGCAAGTGACATACGAACTGCAGTCCTCGAAAACTCGAGTTGAGCTGCAGCGGGTTAGGGTTCACGAATAGGTCACAGCAATAACGCGATCAAATCGAGAACGAACAGAAGCAAACCACGAAGGAGAATAGCTCGTGCGAAATGTAAAATCGAAACTGAAGCATGCCGCCCTGGTAGCTCTTCCCGTGCTGCTATTTGCCGGCGTAAGCAGCGCGCAACAGTATCCATTGTTGGACGCAGCCGCCAACAAGGTCATCCAGAAATACCAGTATTCATCCTGCGAACAATTGTGGCAGCAGCGAGGGCAGCCGCGATCAGATAGGGAACAAGAGGCGGTAAATTTTCTCCGCAACGACCCGCAGATGCGCAGGATGTTCATCGATCGAGTAGCGGCGCCTGTCGCCAACAAGCTGTTCGAATGCGGCATGATCCCATGATCAGCACAGACGAAATTGGCTGATTAACAGCCGTAGCCGATGGAGTCAAAAATGAATTTGAAATCTATAGTCACCGCTTGCGGCACTGCGATCGGAATTGCGATGGCCTTGAACGCCGCATTGGCCGCGGACCCTGCAGCAACAGTCACTCAAGTCGCGCCACCCGTGCAGGCTGCTCCGCTCCCGAAGATTGATCCGCACGCTGAAGAACTCCTGACCAAAACGTGCGAAGCGCTGGGATCGGCCGACGCGTTCAGCTTTCATGCGGAAGTACTGTTCGACCAGGTGCTACCGCATACGGTCAAGGTTCAGTACGCGGGTGAAATGAATTTTGCGCTCCAGCGGCCGGACGAACTGGTCGTCGATTACCACAGCGACCTGGGCGGCAAACAACTTTGGTACCACAATGACACGCTGACAATCTTCGATGAGCCGCACCAGATGTATGCCAGCATGAAAGTGCCATCTTCCATCGACACGATGCTCGATCAGGTGGTGCAAACGCAGCATCTCACGCTTCCGCTCTCGAACCTGGCGTACAGCGATCCGTGCGCGAGAATACGCAAACAGATCATATTCGGGACATACGTAGGCGTGAATGACGTCAACGGGGTGGATTGCGATCACCTGGCTTTTTCGTCGCGCGATATTGATTTTCAGCTTTGGCTCGACCGCTCGGGAAAGCCGGTTCCGCGCAAAATCGTGATCAATTACCGGGCCGAGCCGGGAGCACCGGAATACATAGCGGTTCTTTCTGACTGGAAATTTCCAAACCAGATTTCGGATGGCCATTTTCAACCGCAGCTTCCCAAGGACGCTAAACGCATCGAGTTTCTGAAGGTTAAGGAGTCGCAGCCATGAAGTACAAGCTGGATTCGCGCATAGCCGCGAGATTTTCGTTGCGGGCCCTCGCTCTGGTGGGTGCACTTGCCCTGGTAAACGCTCCGAATGCGCTGGCGAGGTGGAACGGAGGCGGAGGAGGCGGGTATGGCGGCGGCGGATTTGGCGGCCGCGGAGGAGGAGGATATCGTGGCGGTGGCGGCTCGGATGGGTTCGACCGCGGCAGTTTCGGCTCGTCGGGCGGCAGCTCCTACGGACACTCATCAAGCGGAAGCTACTCAGGGGAGCATCCGAACAGCTCCAGCAGTTCTCAATACAAATCGCCATCAGATTCCGGGAATTCGTACAACTACAACAAGTCGTCTTCGCAATATAACAGTTATAACAAACGGCCCTCAGAATCGGGAAGCACTTCCAGTAGCTCCAGTTCGTCTAACAAGCAGGCGGACTACAACGAGTACAATACAAACCAGGAGGCGCAAAAGCAGGCCCAGTACAACGAAGCTAATACTCTTCAGGCCAACAACGAAAAGACTGAAAATCAGCTAAGTAACGAAAGAGACAACACTATCAACAACAATGTTGGCAAAACCAACTACAGTGGTGGCGGCGGCAGTGGCGGTGGGAACAATAACTACTACTATGGTGGTGGGAGTTCGGGTGCGAGTTCAGGCGAAGTAGCAGGTGCGGCGGCGCTCGGTGCCGTCGGAGGTATGGCAGTTGGGTCGTTGATAACGGCGAATTCACAACCTAAAACTACAACCATTGTCGAACAGAACCCTTATGTTTACTACCCACCTCCACCCCCGCCTCCCGGGTACCAACCATACTATAACGGCAGCCAGGTAACCTATGCGCCGCCTCCAGCCTATAATTATTAGGTCATGAGACATTGGAGTGTATTATCGCGCAATAGCCTTAAGTTTGTTCGCGTTGGTCAGCGCAGTTATGGGAGCAAGCGGCGCGCGAGCTGACGGTGGAAGCGCGACGCCCTTGACCCAGGCCGAGATCGTCAATCAAGCCAACGCTCCAATTTCGAGTCTCTTCCAAATCCGACTGCAGGATGCATACGCACCCGCTTTTCAAGGCTCATTGCGTGGTCAGGGCAACCTCTTTTCGATCGCTGTGGGTATGCCTTTGCCGCAATATAGGCTGCTGCCATTTCCACAGCTGTCATTGCTGACAATTCCCGCGGCGGTCACTCTGCCACTTCCACAACCCATCGGATCATTGACGGCGTTCGGCGACATTCGCTTTGTCGATCTCGCAGTACTTGACGCGGGTCATAGCTTGCTTTTCGGGATAGGACCTACGTTTGTATTTCCCACGGCTAGCAGCGTCGCCACCGGTCAAGGCAAATGGCAGGTTGGGCCTGCAGCGGCCGCGGCATTTGCACCGCGAAGATGGCTGTTCGGAATACTCGCGCAAAATCCGATTTCGTTCGCGGGAGACTCGGCGCGACCGCAGGCGAACGCACTCTTTCTTCAGCCGTTCATCACGTACCAGCTAGGTCACGGATGGTTCCTGAGATCCGAGCCGCAGATGATTTTCGACTGGCAGACGAACAAGCAGCAGTTGCCAGTCGATGCCGGAGTCGGCCGCGTCTTCAAGATTGGCCCGCAATACGTGAACTGCTTTGTCGAGCCGGCCTGGAACGTGTCGGGCGACGGGCCGGCTCCAAGGTACGCGATCACGTTTGGATTCTCAATGCTATATCCAAATTTTTGGAGTTCGCTGGGGCGGTAGTCGAGGGTTGTATGGTGTTTCGCGATCAAAAGCTTCGAGGGAACTACACGTGAGCCCGATAGAAGTCGGCTGGATCGTGCTGGCGTGTGTCTTTGGAGGGGCGATGCTCGGGATGACTCTTCACACGATTCTTCCTGAGCATCATCTGAGTCCGGATTCCAAAGATGTAATCAAGCTGGGGATGGGTCTGATCGCGACGATGTCGGCGCTCGTGCTGGCTCTGCTGACCAGCTCGGCAAAGAGTTCCTTCGACACGCAGAGAAACGAAGTCACGCAGACAGCCGCTAACATCATCCTGGTCGATCGCGTGCTGGCGCATTACGGGCCAGAGACGAAAGAAGCTCGAGAGCTTCTTAAGCGGACCGTCGCTGGAATGATCGAGCGGATTTGGCCCAATGACCGGTCCCAAAGTGCAGAATCGATGCCTACGACGACCGGGGGCGACTTATTCTTCGATAAGATCCAGGAACTCAAGCCGCAGAACGACGTTCAGCGCTCGCTTCAAGCCCAAGCCCTGAAGACGAGCATCGACGTCGGGCAGGCGCGCTTGTTGCTGTTCGAGCAAGGCGGCCGCACGATCCCGATGCCGTTTCTCGTGTTATTGATTTTCTGGGTGAAGTTATCTTTCTCAGTTTCGGCCTCTTCGCACCGCGCAATGCGACCGTAGTAGCGACTCTGTTCTTGTGTGCGCTATCGGTCGCCGGTGCGATCTTCCTGATAATGGAATTGGACCGGCCATTCGGTGGCGTGATCCAGATTTCCAGTGCTCCGCTGCGCTCCGCGATGGCCAGTATCGGCAAGTAGCATGAGCGCTTCGCCACAGAGACGCAGGTAACATTTCTGCTCACCAAGAACTTATGAAGTCGCGCTCTATTTTTGGCGAAATGCCGGGATCACCTTGGATGCGAACAGCTCGAGATGCGGCTGCGCCCAATTCGGTGGCAAACCGGGAGGAAGTGTCCACGAGTAGTAATGCGTTAGCGGCACCTTCTCGATGTACTCACGAATCAGTTTGATGCAGGTGTCGGGATCGGCGACTTTGAACCTTCCCGACTCGCGCAGATGCGCGCGATCGCGAAAATAGACCGGGTTGCGGATTAGGCCGGCCTTCTCACCCCACTCCATGTAGTTGTTGCTCTGATAGATGATGTGATCGGCTGCATCGTTGAATGTCTTGTCGGGGTCGTTCGAGCAGATGAGCCAGGTGTGGCCTGCGGCAAATCTTACATCCGTGGTCGGCTTTCCTTGTTTACTCAGCGCCGCGAGGTAGTCGTCGTAAACCTGACGCGATGCGTCCGGCGCGGTGAACCCGTCGCCGTAGCGCGCCGCACGTCTCAGTGCGGGCGGTGTAAAACCACCGATCCAGATCGGCAGATGTCGTTGAATCGGTTCGGGCGTCAGCTTGACGTTCTTGAACTCGAAGAACTTGCCCTTGAAGGTAAGGGTCTCGCCATCGAGCAGTCGTCGGATGATCTGGAGGGCCTCATTGGTCCGTCCGCCGCGTTCGCTGAATGGAACGTTGAAGCCCTCGAATTCCTCGACCTTGTAGCCGACGCCTACGCCAAGCTCGAAGCGCCCGCCTGAAATCGCGTCCACTACCGCGATATCCTCGGCCAGCCGAACGGGATTGTGGAATGGCATCAGCAGCACACCCAGGGGAATGCGAATTCGTTTCGTGCGTGCGGCAATTGCGGCGGCCGCAGGCAGCATCGAAGGCAGGTAACCGTCGTCGATGAAGTGATGTTCGCTTAGCCAAACATCGTCGAAGCCATTGTTCTCGGCCCACGCGATCTGATCGAGAATCCCGGCATACAGGCGATCGGAAGGTTGCCGCCACTGGGTCGGGTTGCGGAAGTCATACCACAGACCGAAACGGATATTTTTGGTGTTGCTCACGTTGGTACCTCCGTAGGGTCAGCAATATTTTACTGAACTGCCGTATTCCAGAAAAATCGGCGTCCACGAACTGTCGCGGCCGCGGATGGCCATAAATTTGGCGGACGACGCAGTCTGATGCGAACTGCTCTCTGCCGACCGTCAACCGGTTGACGCCCAAGCGGTGGTTGACAAGCGGTGGTTGACATTCTGGTTGAGGATGGCGAGCTCGTAAAACACTGTTTTGTAAAGCTAAGCGCTGGAATGACGCTCCACGTAGCGGGTGAATTGAACCTGTGTGTGGCGAACTACTAATTTTCCTAGAGTCAGCAATTCGCCACACACAGGTCGCAATGCGTTGTTACGGGCAAGAAACACGGGCCTTGGAACGAGAAGTGTCCTGTTTCCTGTCACCGTGATTTTGGCCGTCGTGCCGAGCAGCCTGCGCGGATTGTCGCCCTGCACGTTGTCTCGAACCATTCACTCGTTATTGCTTCTTTACTTTGAAAGCAAACATATTTCTCAGGTCGCCGATTGCAGGGCTGTTGATCGGGAAATACGGCGCGGACGAAAGAGTCTTCGGATTAGGCAGATTGTCGCGGCTCCGCTTGGAGAGCGGCTTCAGCCGCCAGTTGAGCTCGATGAACTTCAGGATCGAGGCGTGATCCGAATAGGTATGATCGACGTAGCCGTGTTTCGCGAAGGGCGATACCGCGATCATAACCGTGCGGGGACCATCGCCGAAAAAGTCGATTGGCTGTATATATCCCGAATCGTACATTCCGCCTGACTCATCAAAGGTGATCAGGATAGCGGTGTTTTCCCAAATCCCCGGCTTGTTCTGAACCGCGTCAATAATACTCTGCACAAATGCCTCGAACAACGGCGGAGTCGACGTGCCCGGATGGCTGTCGAGAAGAATATCTGGCTTCACGAACGAGACTGCCGGGAGCTCGCCGCTGTTCACATCCCTGAAGAACGCGTCCAAATCCTGGAGGTTAGTCTTGAGCGGTCCGGTCATGATCGAACGTGAAAACTGGAAGGGATTGCAGATTGCGCAATATAGTTCGTTGGCCAACGCCGGGTCGGCGGCGGAATTCATCCCTTCCCCGTAATACTTCCAAGAGACTTGCTTTTTGGACAATGCGTCGCCGATAGTGGGGATGGTTTGTGGACCGACGGCGAATGCCGGCCCGTTGGGAAATTCGTCGCCCTTCTGAATCGGGCCGCCCAGGTGATCGTAGCTCGGATATTCGTTGTCGACCTGATAGTAATTTCCCGGAGCGCAATTGCCGCTGTTGAACGGGGTGTATGGAAGTGTGGCGAGGTAGTCATTGATCGGCTTCACCCCGGGTTGGGAGGCATCCGAGCAGTTAACGAAGCCGCCGATACTGGTGTTTCCCAGATCGCCGGGGGCAGGCGAATCATTAGTATAGAAGTTGTCGCTCCCCGCCTGCGGATCCGGATCCTCAATCAGGTTCGATGCGGGTGTTGCGGGTTTTCCGGCGCTGTCGGTGTAGTAGTAGACATCCGCGGTTCCGATCGACTGCGAGTTCGGTCCGGTACCGCCCATCGCGAATTGATGATAGTTATCATTGATTGCGTAGTTCTGGGCCAGCGCCTGAAAATGGGGATAGTCGCCGGCGGCCATGTTGTAGAAGCCCATGGCGATCCCGCCCTGAAAAGTGCCCTGATCGTCGGTCGGCGGATTGCCATCCTTGGTGATTTGCCAGCCAACGGTCGTCGCGACCCACGTATAAAGATCGTGCGCGCACCCGCTGGGATTGCTCGCTGTGATGTTGGCCGCGCTGCAATCGTTCTGCTGCCACATCTGGAACAAGCGGTGCACAGGGTCGCCGACATTGTCGGTGAACTGAGTCGGGGTGATCGCGCTCTTGAAGGTGGGAGACGGACAGGAATTCAGGTGCGATGCGCCCACCATCCAATAAGGCCCGTCGGGGAGATCGGAGGGGTACCTACAATCCGGAGCGGGCAAGATGCCAAGCCCGAGCGGGACTCCATAAAACGCTTGCCCCGTGCCGCCCATCGACAAAAGGTCCTGTGCGGCGGGTTCCAGCGCGTAATCGGTGCAAAAGAGGATTCCTGCGGGATCCTTCCCAAATTCGAGAAGGAAGGTCGCCAAGTCGCAGGGAGACGCCGGAAATGCGTTGAGCGTCGTACTCGGCTGAGGCAGATTCGGAAAAGCGCCGGTCCGGGTCGGACTCAACTGCCAGGCCGTCGTATCGGTTGCCTGATTTTGAGCCGCGAGGGCGGCATTCGGACCCTGCAGGCCCGCCTGATTGACGATCCCGAGCGAGAGCAGATTCCACACCTGCTGGGTCGGATCGGGAGGCACGTAGGTGGCGAAGACGTTGTCGAAGCTGTGATTTTCACCGATCACTACGATCAGGTGTTTGATCGGTGTTTCCGTTTGCTTCGAATTCCTGTATGGCTCCGCCTGTGCTGAATTAAGGCAGAACGCCACCCACACCGCCACGAGCGCGGCTTCGCGCAAAACACGAACCAGTGTGTTCATTGTCCCCCGATCCCCTCACCCGCGAAGCGCAGCGGCTTCGCTTTTTCCATTGCCAGGAAAGCCCCTGACGACGAAAATTATCGCGCCGACTTCTCCGCTTTCAACAAAAGATATAACGTTGGATTTCGGTTTTGGCTCTCCCGCTCCAACTCACCTTGTAAACCAAATAGCTTCCCCCGGCAACGGTTTGATTTCCGCGAACCGGAGACGCCTCGTTTCTTTCCGGATTTGCTCGGCTCAGACACAAAAGGACACTTTCCCAAGCGTCCCGCCTGCTTGCTGCTCGATGTTTTAAGTATTAGCGTTATTGGTTCATCTGTACATTGACAATTCACGCGCCGATCGGCTAAACCGCCAGCTAGCACTCGGCGGCTCGTAGTGATCTCATAAAAGGAAAGCAACCATGAAAACTGTCACGAGCTTCTATTCATGTCTGGCGGCTAAGTTTCATCAATCGATTCAGATGGAAGGTCAAATGTTTTCGAGAAAACTGTTTGTCAAACTTGGTGCAATAATGATTGTGGTCGCCGCCGGGTGTTTTTTCGCTTCGGGAGCGTTCGCAGCTGACAGCGTAACAAAAGGACTCGGGTCGCTCAGCGTGCAAGCTACTGGGACCGCAGCTAGTGTATTCGCCGCATGCCCGACGATCCAATGCGTCACCGGGCACGCGTGCTTCTGTATGACCGGCACCTACTCAATCGTGGGTAACAGTGGCTTCGACGGCGGAACCGGAGGACTCGTCCTGAGCGTCGATTTAACCAATTTGGGGGACCCAATCACAGCATATCCAGCCTGCGCCCCTGCAACCGGATTCGGCAACGTCAGCGGTAGGAAAGGCAATCAGATGATCACCTTTCTCGCGTCGGGACAGGCATGCGAAACGGGACCTTTTCGTGGTGCGGGAATCCCACCGCGGTGTTCATCGGGTCCTATGTGATCGACGGTGGACTTGGAAAATATTCTTCAGCCACCGGCGCGGGCACCATCGGTGCGAGCGGGCCGTTCCTATCTAACACGTTTGGGAGTCCCGTTCCTTCGCAGGCGTCGTTCAACGGCAGTGTGCAACCCTGACCAGCGCGCGAGCCTGCTTGATCGAAACGTCAATGGGAACGTGTCTGTATCGAATGCCCACTCACGCGGCAGCTGGGGTCTGAAATAATCCATTGCAATGCCGTTGCCACCGATAGGAGTCGAAGCACGCGTGCGGCAGCGCAGGTGCGCCGCTCCGCTGTGCCGGTCACTCTCGCGGAGTTGCAACACATCCGTTTATCTGGGTTGTCAGGCGAGCAAAAGGAAGAAACCGGTCACGGAGGATCTCGCTGGTGGGATTATTCCGACCG
>CAWILO010000019.1:0-51000 GCA_963836955.1 uncultured delta proteobacterium
TAACGCCGCCTCAACGGTCGGCAACCGGACCCCAAGCGCACAAAAAGACGTAGGCCTCGGGTAGTCAAGTGTCAGACCGACACGGAGAAAAATCGTGGCAAACTCGAAAAGAAAGACGGAGCTAACACGAAAGCGGGTGAGCGGATCCGGACTCTCGATCGCAATCCGATTAGCGGACGAGGGCGCCGGATTCGATAACCATATGTTCAGTCATCAGAGAGTTTTATTGACTATTTCCGTACATGCACTGCTGATTTAAAAACAGCACGTCGTATCCATAAAGTTACGTTAAATTAGGGTTTTACGTGCAAGCAACGCGGCAATGTGCTGACTAGCTGTTCGTAATCAGCAGGTCGTCGGTTCGAATCCGACGGGTGGCTCCAAAGAAACCAAGCAAAACCGCATTTCTCGTTCTCAGTTTTGCCCGTCGCGCGAATGACGCCGGTGCGACTTCGCCAGGCCACGATCAGGGACGGGGTTAACCTTGCCCTCAATGTTTGGAGGTGCGATACATCCCATCAGGTAAACTAAGAAAGCCTGACAGCCTTCACTAATCAGGAGGGACTCCCAATGGACATGCGTGTGATTTCCGCCGACTCCCACATGATGGAGCCTGCCGATCTCTGGGAGACGCGGCTCGACAGCAAATTTCGCGACCGAGCGCCGAAAGTGATCAAGAGCGAGCACGGTAAAGGCTATCTCTTCATCGCACCCGGGGTGCGGCCGTTCCCGGTCGCGGGCGGCTTCGGCATCGGCAAGAGCGGCGAAGAATTGAAGGAGCATCTGAAGAAGGGCTACGAGGCGGCGCGGCCGAGCGGGTGGGATCCCGCGGAGCGAATCAAGGATCAGGATATCGACGGCGTACAGGCCGAGGTGATCTACACCACGCTCGGGATGCCGCTGTTCGGGCTCGACGACGACGATCTGCGCCGTGCGTGTTTCGCCGTGTACAACGATTGGGTCGGACAATTCCGCGCGTATAGCCCCAAGCGGTTGCATCCGGTCGCGCTAATCTCGCTTGATGACATCCCGCTTGCCGTCGAGGAGTTGGAGCGATGCGCGAAGATGGGACTCAAAGGCGCGATGATCTGGGGAGTGCCGCCCGAGGACAAGCCCTACTTTAGCGAGCTCTACGATCCATTCTGGGCGGCGGCGCAGGAAATGAAGATGCCGCTGTCGCTACACGTGATCACTCAGCGCGACCAGAAGGGACGGCGTCGCGACAAGACCGGCGAGCGGACCGGGGAAAACGAGCAGGAAGAAAACAACCAGGTCCTGAGCGGTGGAATCAGGATGCTGATCGGCACGATGCAGCCAGTTTACCAGGTGCAGCGCACGCTCTCGAGCTTTATCTTCGGCAAGGTGTTCGAGCGATTTCCGCAGCTTCGCGTCGTATCGGCCGAGAACGACACCGGCTGGATCGCGCACTTCATGTACCGCAGCGATCACATGTACGGGAAGTTCGGGACGATGCGTGAGGATACGAAACTCAAGATGCAACCGTCGGAGTACGTGCGGCGGAATATCTGGGCAACGTTCCAGGACGACGCAATCGGTCCGATGACATACAAATTCTTCGGCGAAGACAATTACATGTGGGCGTCGGACTTCCCGCATACCGACTCGACCTGGCCAAATTCACTCAAAGTCATCAAGCAGGATTTCGAAGGCGTGCCGGAGCCGGTAACGCGGAAAATCGTGTGCGACAATGCTGCCAAGCTCTACCAAATCGAGCTGAATTAGCGGGGCATTTAGTATTGCTAGCGTCCGGACGAGATCGAACTTCGCTGAGCGCGTGGAGGTCAGGGCCAATGGCGAACGACTTTACAATCTGCGTTGGAACGGTAGGCGCGGGCGTATGGTTCAGCCCTGACGGCGGCGACCATTGGCGGCGCAGCAAGATGAAGCTGCCGTTCTATGCCGAGCCCGGCGAAATACAAGTTCGCACACTCGCCGTTTCACCCCACAATCCTCATCACCTCCTCGCTGGTTCCGAGGCGGGTCTTTATCGAAGCGAAGATAACGGTGCGACCTGGGATTGGATCGACTCGCCGATGGAAGGCAAACAGATCTGGTCGGCGACCTTCCATCCCGCCGATCCCGACACGATCCTCGCCGGCACCAAGGAGCCCGGGGTCTACCGCACGAACGATCGCGGCAAGAGCTGGCATCGATTGGCGGTACCGATGGCCGAGCGATGCCTTGCTGGCGCGCCCAAAGTCACCAATATCCTGATCGATCCGCGCGACAAGCACACGATCTGGGTGGGTGTCGAAATCGACGGCGTCTACTGCAGCCGCGATGACGGCAAAACCTGGAAACATTCAGAAATCGGCGACAAGGAACTTAACCGCGACGTCCATGGTGTGGCGCTCGCGACTGGACTCAAGACCAAGCTGTTGGTCACGACGCCGGACGGAATCTGGAGCAGCCTTGACGAGGGAGAGTCATGGTCGCTGCACGGATTCCCCAAGTTCGCGGAACGGGACGCGATCTCGTATTGCCGCGGAGTTGCGCTCAAGCCCGGAGATCCCGAGACGATCTTCGTGGGCAACGGCGACTTCATCCCAGGCAAGCGCGGCGCGATCCAAAGGTCGCGCGACGGCGGCGCGAGCTGGGAAGCGTGCAAGCTGCCGGTCGAGCCCAATTCCACGATTTATTGGTTCGGAACAAATCAAGCGAACCCCGATGTCGTCGTCGCCAACAGTTTGCACGGTTACCTGTATTTGAGCACCGATTCGGGCGACTCGTGGACAAAGGTGCGCCGCGAGTTTGGCGAGATTCGCGCCGTCACCTGGGTGCCGAACTAGACCGATCCGTTCTCGCCAATAGTTCAAGCGCGATACCGAACGAGGTGCTGCCCAGCTTGCACAGCTGCGTCAAAAGGAGCACAACGATGGCTTCCAATCTTGAAGACAAAGTGAAAGAGCTCGAAGCGAAGGTTCCCGACCTTTACGATCGCGAGGCGCTTCGCGATCTGCGCTTTCGCTACCATGAATGCATCAACGAAGCGCAAATGACTGAGATTCCCGACCTCTTCACCGAGGACGGCGAACTTGATTTCGGGCATCTGGGCAAGGCGAAAGGCCGCGAACAAATCAAGGCGTTTTTCTCAGGCCTCGGCCGCGATCGCTCCGCACCCGACAGCCGTCGCGGCCTCTATCGCGTCCGGCAGTTCATCCATAACCATGTCCTGAAGGTGAAAGGTGATCGCGCCAGTGGCTACGCCTACCTGGAAGCCAAGCCGGTCTACAATGGCGAGAGCTACGTCGTCGCTGCGCGCTACAACGACGAGTACGTAAAGCGCGACGGGCGCTGGCGCTTCAGCAAAATGAGTCTCACTCCATTCTTCATGGTCCCGCTGAAAGAAGGATGGGCGGGCGACGATCTCCTGAAGATGGGTCGGTAGGAGCCGAAAAATATTAGCGGCTGCAAGGGAGTCTTATGAAAACAGATGACGGGGTGCTGACCGGACTAAAAGTGATCGACTGCGCAACTTATGTTGCCGGACCGGCGGCTGCCACTATCCTGTCTGACTTCGGCGCCGACGTAGTCAAAATTGAACGGCCGCCCGACGGCGATCTCTGGCGCACGTTCTCCTCGGTTCCGGGCTATCCAAGTACTGACTTCCATTACACCTGGCTTCTGACTAATCGAAACAAGCGAAGCATCGTACTCGATCTGACCAAGCCGGCGGGGCGCGACGCGCTCCTCAGGCTGGTCGCCGACGCCGACGTTTTCGTCACCAATTTCCAACCTTCGCTGCTCGCAAAATTCCAACTGACGTGGGACGACCTTGGTCGCGTCAATCCGCGGCTGGTCTATGCGCTGGTCACCGGCTACGGCGAGAAGGGCGTGGATGCGGATGCGCCGGCCTTCGATGGGCTCGCATACTGGGCGCGTTCGGGCCTGATGACGAGCGTTACCGGCGCCGACGGTACTCCGGCGGGCGCTCGTCCCGCGATGGGCGATCATCCGACTGCGGCGACATTGTTCGGCGCGATCATGCTCGGACTGTATCGCCGCGAACGTACGGGAAAGGGCTCCAAGGTGAGCACATCGCTGATGGCGGCCGGAGCCTGGGCAAACAGCGTCGATATCCAGGCCAAGCTCTGTGCGGCGCACTTTCCGGAGCGCAAGCCCGGAGCGCGCCCGATGAATCCGTTGATCGCCGCATATCCGAGCAGCGATCAACACGCCATGATCGTCGCGCTGCTCGATCCCGAGCGCGAGTTTGCGCGCCTGTGCCAGGCATTGGATGAACCCGAGCTTGCGACCAGCCCGCTTTTCGCAACCGATGAGGCGCGCAGGGAGAACGCCGCCGAGCTGCATGCGATCTTACTATCGCAATTCGAATCGAAACCGCTGAGTCATTGGCGCGAGAAATTTCGTATTCACGATATCAAGTGGTCTGCGCTGCCTACTCTCGACGAAGCTGTCCGCGATCCGCAGATGCGCGATTGCGGTGCGATCACAAATTTCGAATATCCCGGCCGTGGCGTGATCGAAACCGTGAGCAGTCCAATCTTCGTCGACGACAGCGAAAAACAGAAGCCACGTACGCCACCCGACTACGGTGCGGATACTCGTGAGGTCCTCAGGGAGGCGGGTTATAGCGGGGCCGAGATCGATCGCCTGATTCAATCCGGTGCAGCCGTTGCGAAAGAAGAGCGGCGCCGAAATTGATTATTCAGCGCACGCTCCAGCCAGGCTGCACACGGCGACGCCTCTGCGGCCCTCGCGTAGATCGTTACGGTCGAACCCGTTCGTAAGATAGCCGAAGGAAATTCCGGTGGCCGGATCAGCCCATCCGATTTGCCCGCCGAAGCCCGGATGACCAAACGCCTCGGGCGAGTTCGTGCGTCCGAAGCCGCGCAGATTCGCTTTGCCGTCGCCGCCCGCGATCACGATGCCCAACGCGCGATTCGCCGTGATGCCGCGCGCCGGATCGACCAGGTCGCCGCTCCGGATGCGACGCGCCTCGCGCAGCATCTCGGATTGCCAGATACGTTTGCCGTCATACGCTTTACCGTCGTTGAGCAAGGCCTGGTAGAAGATCGCGATATCGCCGGCCGTCGTCATCAAGCCCCCGGCCGGAAAATCCATCTCGCGAAGTTCTGGCTCGTTCATCTCGAGAACCGCATCTTCGGTGATGGAACCAAGACCGGCGCGCGGAGGTGTAATGCCGAGCTTCCGATACTCCTCTTCCTTGGCGGGTTCGCCGACCCATTTGACGTCGGCCATCCGGGCTTGGACGAGACGCGGCAGTCCGATTCGAAGATCCGGCAGCCCGAGAGGTTCCGCGATTCGTTCGCGCACGAAATCGCCGAGCCGTTTGCCCGTGATGCGCTCGATCGCCTCGGCGATCGGCCAGTAGTTCGCGTGGATATGGTAGAAGAACTTCTCACCCGGCGTATTCACCGGACGCCACTGCGCGAAACGCTCCAGCCGCCGCTTGCGATCGCCCCAATCCTTGAAGGAGCCGGGCGCGGTGGGAATGCCGGCGGTGTGAATCAACAGATGCTCTATAGTTGTCGTTTCCTTGCCGTTGGTCCCGTATTCAGGCACGTACTTGACGATCTTGTCGGCGGGATCGATTTTTCCTTCCTGGATTAGCAGCCAGAGCGCAGACGAGGTTATCGCCTTGGTCGCCGACATCGCGACGAAAACCGTTTCGTCGGTGGCCGGCTTTTCCACGCCGCCCTGCACCGCGCGGCCGAAAGTTTTCATCGCAGCGATTTTACCGTTGCGAGCGATCGCAACCTGACAGGCGGGAAGAACTCCCTCCTTCACGTCGCGCTCGGCCCGGTCCATCAGCGCCTGAACCTTGTCGGGATTGAGACCGACGTCAGCTGCACTGTCGGCAAAGAATTTTTCGGCGATCATGGTCTTCTCTCCTCTGCAGGAATAGCGGTCGTTCAGCCGATCGCGTCAATCTCCGACGCACGAATCAAAACGGGAGCGGATTCGCCGCTCCCGCGTTGGATTCAAAACGGCAGTCCGATATCAGGCGCGTCCGTGACGCAGTAGCTTGCCGGAGGTTGCTCCCGTGCACTTGTCGTCGGCGAAGGTCTCGACACCGTTCACGATAATTGAACGATAGCCCTTCGCGTGCTGCACGCGGCGCCATTCGCCGCCGGGCAAATCCTGGGTCACTTCACCAATCCAATCCGGCTCGATGTCCAAGCCATTTAGATCGTAGACGACGACATCGGCCCACGCGCCTTCGCGCAGCACTCCTCGATCGCGGAAACCGGCCGCGTGTGCAGGCAGGGCAGAAAGGCGATAGTGCGCCTCTTCGAGCGTCACGCGCTGCTCGTCCCGAACCATCCAGCGGAGAAAGTCCGTAGTGAAGGAGCCACCGGTGAAAAACTTCGTATGCGCGCCGCCGTCGGAAACGCCGGGGAAGGTGTACATCGATCCGTTGATGATCTCGGCGTTGAACTCCGCGTTGAACTGCGGCTCGGCCTGGAGGAATTCAGCTTTCAAATCGGTGGCGAGCGACAAATCGACCATCACATCAACCGGATGCCGCCCTTCTTCCTGGCCGATTTGCCCGAGTGATTTGCCGACGTACTTTTCGAGCTCGGGCTTGTTCTCGACCCATGAGACAATAAGCTTCACCAGCCGACCGCCGATTCCCGGGGCGTTCTTATCTAACGCCGCCATCGAGCGTTCGCTCTTAACTGCTTCGCGGATCGCGGGATCCTTCATCTTGGCGATCTTCTCTTCTTTTGTACCGGTCGTCATGTCACGCCATGGGGGCGCCATGTCGTAGAGATTCCAATGTTCGAGCGTAAACGCAAAGCCACTGCGGACGGTGCCGCCCTGGCCGAAGATCGGCAGACCCTTGGCGCGCGCCTTATGCAGCCAGTTGAGGCTCTTGCGATGGATGTCGGGGTTGCGCGTACTGGCGGTGATGGCCTGGAACAGGATGGGACGTTGCGCCTCGCCGGCGAGTTTCTCGACAAACGCCAAATCTTCCTTGATATGACCGGTGGCCTGCGTGATCTCGATGAACCCCTCGTCGCGCGCGCGCAAAACGTCCGCGAGATTCAGGATGTCTTCGTCGCACATCGTGTCGGTCACCATCGGCGAGCCGTCGAAGTCCGCCTGCGCAGAATGCTTGCCAAGGCGCTGTATCGAGAAGCCGCAGAGGCCGGCATCCATGCCTTCATTGAGGAGCCGTCTCATCTCGCTCCGTTCCGCTTCGGTTGCCGGACGAGTTTTCGCCGCGTCCAGGCCCATCACGTAGGTCATCAGCGACGCGGTCGGCATGTACTGAATGCAATTGACGCCCTTTGGTGCGCGGTCGAGCGAATCGAGGTATTGGGGAATCGTTTCCCAATCCCAGCTCATGCCGGCTTTCATCGATTCGTAGGGAATCGCCTCGGTGCGGGTCATTGTCAGCATCGAGCGATCGCGGAAGTCGGGCTTCACCGGAGCAAAGCCAAAGCCGCAGTTGCCGAGCACCACTGAGGTCACGCCGTGCCAGCCGGAAATGGTGCACCAGGGATCCCACCTGATTTGCGCGTCGTAGTGCGTGTGCAGGTCGACGAATCCGGGCGCGACGATCAGACCGTCTGCGTCGATGACTTTTTTCGCAAAGCCGGGGGCGCGGCCGCCGACCTGCGCGATTTTGCCATCCTTGATCCAGACGTCGCCGCGAAAACGCGGCACGCGTGTTCCATCAACTACGGTGCCGCCTTTGATGTGTAGATCGAATTCCGCCATTGTTCCCTCCTCGCGTGGGTAAGGACAATTGAACCGTTGAGTGCGCTCTCGCGCTGATAGCGCGTCTTATCCCGAACAAGACAGATTCTTATGCAAGTGCCGGCGAAAATTCAAACTCAAACTCGCCGACCAATTGCCTCACGATGGTCACCCAAAAGCCGGACGCTAGTCCATGTTTTAACGCGTGTGCGCGCGAACAAAGGAGACCATCTTTTCGATTACTCGCGAGGACGTTGGCGACGACGCATCTCGCTTCTCGTGCACGCGCCCGATCGCAGAAGGAGAGTTCCGCGCTACAAACGCGTCGGCGGCGCCTTCGGACAATTCCAAATCCACCTGGCCGCCCGCCTTGCGATACAGTTCAATGAAGCGCTCTAGCTGAACGCGTGGATGCACGACGTCGCGCGAATCCTGAATGTAGAGTACCGGTGGTAAGGCGACGTGTTCGCCGCGTTCGAGCGCCTGAACCGGATTGCCTTCGGCCATCGCTTCTTCGGTTTTCCAGTATTTGTCGTGCAGAGGCAGTACCAGGTCTACGAATTCCGGATAGGGCTTGCCGCTTTCCTTGAGCTGTCTCGCATAGCGGTAACGCCCCAGCGGATCGATTACGGGCGCGCCCATGATCACGCCGCGAACGCTTGCATCAACCGCGGAACGATCGCCTGGAAGCGGTATTGATGAGTAGCGAGAATCCTGCGGACGCATACCGAGCAGCATGGCCTGATGCCCGCCGCTGGAAATTCCGAACGTGCAAACCATCTCGGGGCGAGTGCCTAGTCTTGCGGCCTGCGTCTTGAGCCAGCGGATACCATAATTGATATCAGTCAACGAACCGGGGTAAGAGGCTGTCGGCGGAACGCGGAAATCAAGCGCGGCGACCAGGATGCCGCTGCGTGCCAATTGTTCGTTGATCGAAGTGTCCTGAAGGCGATCGCCAAGGCACCATGCGCCACCATGTAGTTCGACTACTGCGGGAAACGGTCCCTGGCCGCGCGGCTTGAACAGGCGTGCGAGCAGGGCGGCATCGCGGTGCCGGAGATACTCGACATCCTCAACGTCGATCTCGTACTCAAAAGTCCTGGGCGCTGTCGCTGCCATGAGGTGTCCTCCTGAACATCGAGTTCCCTTCGCTTCGTCATTCCGACTTCGCCGCTAGCGGGCTGCCGCGCCGACCCGCTCTCCTTCGCGTTCCCGAAATCGCAGCAACGGCTCGATCGACCCGACTGATTCGGGCTGGCCCGAGGCTGGCAGCGGTCGCGAGCCGGGGGCAACTTCGAAGGGCGAAGTGAGATTCAGCTCCTTCCCGATTTGTCGCACGGCGGGGAGCACTTCCTTCGCGATCAGCTTGATATTGTTGAGGCGATCTTCTTTGGAGATCGGACCGTCATTCTGCCAGAAGGCGAAGATGCCGGGACGCAAACATTCGAGGACCACACGCAGCTTCTTGATCACGGTTTCGGGCGTTCCGCAGATCACCTGCATCGAATGCTCGACCTGTGGAAACGCGTCGAAGACTTGTTTGCGCACCGCGGCGACATCAACTGACTTCTCGCGGTCCTGCCAAACCGCCGAGCGATGATCGACCTGGGCGCTGGATACCTGATCGCGAGCCGACTCTGCGTCGGAACCGCCATTGGACTTGGCGGGTCCATCGCCACCGGGATTGCCGAGCGACGCCCACGGACTGCCCTCACTCGAGTCCGGATCGCTGAACTGCCGCGCGATTCGCGCGGTCGCGGCCTTCGAGTTGTAGCCCGGTGGAAACATGAATTGCGGACGGCCGAAGAGGCTGTAGCCGATACCGGCGCCGCCGAACATATCCATCTTCGCGATTTCGCGCGCTTTCTCGTCGGTCTCGGCCACGTACACCTTCTGCAGATAGCCGAAGTTCTCAGGCCCGACCTGGTAACCTTCCTTCGCGGCGGCGTCGCGATAGAAATTCCAGAGCTCAACGGTGGGCTCGAGGAACGTCGCCAGCGCGACGTACGGATAGCGATGCTGTGCGCACCATTCGACGGTTTCCGGGCTGAGCAGACCGGGAATCCAGATCGGCGGATGCGGCTTCTGGAGCGGCAGACACCACGGATCGATGAACCGATAATGAAAGTGTTTGCCTTCATATCGAAACGGGCCGGGCTTGGTCCACGCCTGTATGATGACTTCGTGAGCTTCGTTGAAGAGCTCACGGTTGAAGGCGGGATTGGCGTTGGACGCGAACTGCTCACTGCCGCCGCCGCGAACCCATCCACTGACCAGGCGGCCGCCGGAAATCATATCTATAATCCCGAGCTCCTCGGCCAGGCGCAGCGGATTACCAACGATCGGAATCGGATTGCCGAGCAGCACTATCTTCACGCGCTTCGTGATGCGCGCGAGTATCGAGGCTTCGACGTTCATCACCGAGCCCATGCAGAAGGCGGTATCGTGATGCTCATTCAGCATGACGCCGTCGAAGCCGAGGTCTTCGACCAGGACCTTCTCGTCGAGATATTCATTGAGAAGCTGGGCGCCTTTCGCCGAATCGAAATGCTTGTTCTCGATCCCGAAGAATCCGTTTTTGATAACCTCGTCGTTCGGCACGTAACGATAGGGCCGTTCGGTAAAGTACATCGTGTGCATGATGAGTCCTCCGTCGGTTATCAACCGAGAAAATTTCGCGTCTCACGAACAAACTGGTCGAGCATCTCGACTTCCGGCCGATGTCCGCAGTTATCCAGAACAACCAATTTCGAATTTCGGATCGCGCGCTTGTAATCATTGGCGGCTGACACCGGAACGATCCCATCCTGTTTGCCCCAGATGAGCAGCGTCGGCAGCGAATCGACAACCTCGAGCAAGTTGCCGAGACTCGGATTGTGCATGAACGGTTGCCACGCGAGTCTGGCGGTCTGCGCCCGCGCTTCTTCCATCAGCGAAAACGCTTGCGGTCCAATCCCGCCAAACAATTGGTCAAACTCCGGCGTGACTTGAGGATCGAGCACCGTGGCGCGCAACTGGTCAGGCGCCATCAACTGAAAGAAATCGGTTATCTCGCCTTCCGACGGTTTGATACCGGCGGGCGCGACCAGGACTATGTGTTCGAACTGATCAGGATTCGCAGCCGCCATTTCGGCGGCGATCCATCCACCCAGCGAAAATCCGATGACATCTATCGGCGCGAGCTTCTGCTGACGGAGTAAGATCGAATAGAAGCCCGCGAGATCACGAACGTTGCGAATCCATTCCGGTGCGGTAGTCACGCCGTAGCCGGGATGCATCGGGATGATCAGCGTTCGCCGTTCGGCGAGCGCCGCATTCCATTTCAGCCAGCCGGGAAATCCGAGCTCGTCGTGCAGGACAAGGACGGGCTTCCCAACGCCGCCTTTGAGGACGGTCAAGTCGGATCCGGCCACTCGCACCACATCGGTGCGCCATTGTCGAGTTTCTTCCGCCATATGCTCAACCTTCAATGAATTCCGATCGTGGAAAAAGTCAAGGTTCGCGGCCAGGCGCATTCTTGCGCCGGATTCTAGGCGCGCGAGATTGAACTGTCTATCAAAGACGCCAGTATGTTATCGGCTGACGATGGAGTCCGAGTGTTGAAATTCGAGCGCGAACCCGGTTACACCCAAACGATGAGCTTCCGGAAGTAAGAAAATACTCGGTAACTATGCATTTGAGGTGACTAACCATGACGATCACGATCGAAAAAATCGGCGGAGTCAAAAACAAGCTCGGCGAAGGCCCCGTGTGGGACGTCGCCGACAAGGCGCTCTACTGGATCGATGGCAGCGCGCCGGCCATCTATCGCCTCGATCCGAAGACCAACGACATCAAGTCGTGGAAGACGCCGAAGCCCATCGGCTCGTTCGCATTGCGTGCGAAAGGCGGCGCTGTGCTCGCGCTCTCTGACGGTTTCTACCTGTTCGATTTCACATCGGGTGACGCCAAGCAGGTTGGCGATCCGGTCGCGAAGCCTGGAACAAATTTCAACGATGGCAAGACCGATGCGAGCGGCAGATTCATCGCGGGCACCCTGGATGCCAAGTTCGCCAATCCGATCGGCTCAATTTTCAGTCTCGATGGATCGCTGAAATGCACCACACTGGAACCCGCCATCGGATGCACCAACGGCCCGTGCTTCAGTCCTGACAATCGCACATTCTACTGCGCGGACAGTGTGACCAGAACGATCTCGGCTTACGACTACGACCTCGAGGCCGGGACGGTTTCAAATAAGCGCGTGTTCGCGTCGATCAAAGGCCTCGGCGGCGTTCCCGATGGCGCCACTGTCGATGCCGAAGGAAATCTGTGGTCGGCAATCGCGGGCGGCGCGAAGATCGTTTGCTACAAGCCTGATGGCTCCATCGCCCGGACCGTCGAGGTGCCGGTGCCGATCGTCACCAGCGTGATGTTCGGCGGCGACAACCTCGACGTCATGTACGCGACCTCGATAGGCGAGAAGACGCTCAACATGGAGCCCGGCGCCGACGGCGGCAGCCTGTTCGCCATCAAAGGACTAGGCGTGAAGGGCAAGCCCGAACCGCGCTTCGCCGGCTGACGATCCTCGACGAGGCGGAAAGCTACGACCACTCCTTAGGCACGGCTTGCGCGCGCTGATGGGTAAGCAGTTTGGCGCGGCGCGCCTGCTCTTCGGGCGTGACGGTTGCCGGGTCCTCGCGATACTCGGGACCGGCAGCCATCGCTTTTTTCACCGCCGGCCTTTCGCCGATCTCGTCGAGCCAGCGCTTGACGTTGGAAAACTCTTTGATGTCGAGATTGCGATTCTGCCAAGTTGTCGCCCACGGATAGCAAATCATGTCGGCGATCGTGTATTCGCCCGCAGCGAGATACTTCTTCTTGTGCAGTCCGAGATTCATCACGCCGTAGATGCGATGCACTTCGTTGTCGAATCGCAGCAACGCGTACGCCTGATCGCCGTTTTTCCCGGCCGTGGCAGTGCGCCGAAAATGCCCCTGCTCGCCCATCTTGGGTCCCTGGTTGGCCATCTGCCAATACATCCACTGCGCGACGTCGTATTTCTTGTGCGGTTCGTTCGGCCAGAACTTCCCGCTCTTCTCGGCGAGGTATTCCATGATGGCGCCTGACTCGAATATGGTCAGCGGCGAGCCACCACCGACCGGCTCGTGATCGACAATCGCGGGCATCCGGCCGTTGGGCGAGATCTTCAGAAAGTCGGGAGTCAGTTGATCGCCACGGCCAATATTGATCGCCTTGATTTTATAAGGGATGCCGGCTTCTTCGAGCAGAATGGTGATTTTCTTCCCGTTGGGTGTGGGCCAGAAATAGAGATCATCATCTTCGTTCTCCGTGCGGCAGGTTACTTGGCCAGACCTTCGGCCTTCAATGTTTCGTGCACCTTCGGGCGTCCGCCAACGCGAGCCTGATAGGCAGCGACATTCGGATACGCTTTGAGATCAATCCCGACGAAGTTCGTCCAGTTGATTATGGTGAAGGCGTAAGCATCGGCGACCGTGAAGTTGCTGCCCAGCAGGTATTGGCGGTTCGCCAACTGATCGTTGATGTACGTCAACCGCTTGTTGATGTTGGTTTTCGCCGTATTTTTAGCGTCGTCCGACGATGCTTGGTTGAACAGCGGGCCGAAACTCTTGTGAAGTTCGGTGCCGATAAAGGTGAGCCACTCCTGGAGCCGATAGCGATCGATGGTTCCGGCCTTTGGCGCGAGTCCGCTCGCTGGATTCTGATCCGCCAGGTATTGAACGATGGCCGGGCCCTCAGTGAGTACGCTGCCATCGTCGAGACGCAGTGCGGGAACATAGCCTTTCGGATTCACCTTCATGTAATCCTGGCCAGTTTCCGTTTTATGTTCGGCGAGGTTTACCTTTTCCAGTTCGACCGGGATGCCGGCCTCGGTTGCGACGATGTGAGGTGAAAGCGAGCATGCACCGGGTGAGTAGTAAAGTTTCATCGAAATCTCCTTGTCACTTTAAATCGTTTGCTAGAAATCGAAACGGTTCGTCAAAGATGGAGCGCGTTCTCGGACTCTGGCAAGAAAACTACAACATCCGTGGCGGTTTCAGATCGGTACCGAGTGTCGACTTGAACGAGTGAGCCAGCCGCTCCACCGTCCACGGGCCATCGCCCATCAATACTCGCTCAGGGACGATGTGCGAGTAGCGGGTTACCCGGTAGCCCATCGCGCCGATAGCCTGTCCATTGACGTACTGGGCTTCGTCACTGGCAAGGAACACCACAACCGGCGCCACGTTGGCAGGATCCATGATTGAATTCGTCGCCCCAGTGCTCGGACGAAAGTTCCCTCCCGGCATCCGACCTTCGGGAATGGAATCCGTCATTCGGGTCGAGGCGCCGGGCATGATCGCGTTGACCGTAATGTTGTACTTGGCCAGAGCCACGGCGCTGCTGTACGTCAGCCCGAGAATCGCAGCTTTCGCGGCAGCGTAGTTCGGTTGCCCCGGAGCCCCCAATGCGGCGCCGGACGAAAAGTTGATGATCCGCCCCTGCTTGCGCTCGCGCATGTGTGCAGAGGCCGGTCGGATCGTGCAGTAGTGGCCCTTGAGATGGACTCGGATCACTTCGTCCCATTCTTCTTCAGTCATGTTGAAGATCATCCGATCTCTCAGGATGCCGGCGACGTTGACGAGGATATCCAGCTTGCCGAATTCCCGAATCGCTTGATCAACCACGCCCTGCCCGCCACTTACGGTCGCTATATCCATTCCGTTGGCAACCGCGACTCCGCCGCTGGCCTTAATCTCCGCCACTACTTGATCCGCGGGCGTCGACGGTTCTTTTTTGCCGTCCACCGTCACACCAAGATCATTGACCACGACTGTGGCACCATGAGCCGCCATCGCCTTTGCGACGCCGCGACCGATTCCGCGGCCGCCCCCGGTTACCACTGCTACTTTACCGTCGAGGATCGCCATGTTCAGACTCCTATCGCTTCCGGTGAATTCGGCCAAAGTGCCGATACGATCTCAGAGGTGCACGCTGTCTCCCTACTAGTATCGTGTCCCGCAAATAACTTTACGGTGCATAATGATTTTCTCAAGTGCAGACGCGGCCAAAATTATCCAACAATGAAAACTTATTTGCGGGACACGACACTAGCGCAAAGCAGAAAAAAACGCACGTCGACCGAGTTTGACGATCAGTAGATAACCTTCTCCTCCATCAGGTTCGCGATTTCCGCGTCCGAGAGCCCGAGCAGTCCGCCAAAGATCTCGCGATTGTGTTGGCCGAGATCGGGCGGCATCGAGTAGTTGAGCTCGGCGATATTGCTCATCCGAACCGGCATGTTCGGCAGGATGCGCTCGCCCACCTCGCGATGATTGATCTTGCGGAAGAATCCCCACTCCCAGAGATGCGGGTCGTCGTGGATTTCCACGCTGTCGAGCACGGGCCCGGCTGCGACACCCGCGCGCTGTAACTCGTTGGCCAGCGCAATGTGCTCCTGTCCGCGCGTCCATCTCGCGAGGTAAGAATCGATCTCGTCGGAGTTGCGCCAACGCAAGTACTGGTCGGCGAACTTTGCATCGCGGGTCCAAGCGGGATTTCCCATCGCGCGGCATAATGATTCCCACTCCGTTTGCGAGCCGACCGCAATCGCGATCCACTTGTCCTCACCGGCGCATGGATACGTGTTGTGCGGCGCCATCTTGTCGTCACGATTGCCGCGCTGGCGTCGATCGCGGCCATTGATCGAGTAATCCATGTACCATTCCGGCATCTGGCCGATCACCGTTTCCCCCATGCTCGCGTCGATCCACTGCCCTTCGCCGGTTCGATTGCGATGTCGTAGCGCCGCGAGGACGTGGAAGGTCACGGCGCTGGCGATTGCATAGTCGGGCCAGGTGCCTCCCGTCTGGCGCGGTGGACCGCCCGGATAGCCCTGCGCGTCGAACATACCGACGAAGCAGCATGCCATCGGCCCCCATCCGACCCATGACGAAGGTTCGAGGCCGGTTTTGCCGAGGAGCGAGACCGAGACCATGACGATGTCGGGCTTTACCGCGCGGACGCGCTCGTAGGTAATGCCGAGCTTGGTGGCGGCGGGAATAGGAAAGCACTCGAGCACGAGATCGCTCTTGCGAATGATGTCGTCGGCGAGGGCGCGGCCCTTGCCGGTCGCGAGGTTCAAGGTGATCGCTTTCTTGCCGTAGTTGAGCGCGTGGTAGTAGCCGTTGCGATTAGGTCCGGCGATGCGATCGGCCATCCCGGATGGATTGATGCGACCGATATCAACGTAGACCTGCGACTCGATTTTGATTACCTCGGCGCCCATGGTCGCGAGCCATTGCGCGATCTGCGGACCGTTGATGATCCAACTGAAGTCAGCGACCCTGATTCCTTCGAGTGGAAGTCGGCCCATCGTTATGCCCCTTCAGATCACGCCGGCGGCGCGCATGGCCTGCTGCTCTTCGAGCGTGTAGCCGAGCCGCCCGAGGATCTCCGCGTTGTGCTCGCCCAGCAGCGGCGCGCGCGAGGGTGTCGGCGGAGTTGCGGTCATCTGCACCAGCGAGCGTGGATATTCGAAACGTCCCGCGATCGGATGATCGATCTCGACGAATGCGTTGCGTGCGCGCAAATGCGGATGCCGTGCCGCCTGCGCTACCGTGAATACCGGGCCGATGGTCAGCCCGAGACGCTGCCCCTCGCCAACGAGATACTCCGTGTCGTACTTCAGCAGCTCCTGGCGGATAGTCAGGCGCAACACGTCGTCGTTGGCTTGACGTCCCGCCAGCTGGTCGAAGACTTCGCTCTCGAGCGCGGGCGGATTGTGCAGCAGACTTTTGAGCGCCACGTAGTGACTGTCCGCGGCCCACAATGTGTAGATGTAGCCGTCCTTGCAAGGCAGCGGTTCGAGGCCGACGGCGACATTGCCGCGCATGCGGCTGAACGGAAGGCGCACGTATGTGTAAGCCGCCATCTCAATTTTCGAAGTGCTTGCGATCGCTTGCCAGCACGGCACATCGATCCATTGGCCGACGCCGGTTGCCTCGCGATGGAAGATCGCGAACATCGAGGCTGTTGCGGCAGCGGTCGCGCCCATCATCTCAGCCTGATGGCCCGGTGCGCGCAGCGGGTTCTCGCGCTCGGCGTCACTGACCATGGTCGGCGTGTTGTAGCCCGTCAGGCTCATCGCGAACTCAATGAGATCGCTTCCCTTCCAATTGCGATACGGACCGATCTGGCCGAACGGCGTGATCGACGTGAGTATCAGTCGCGGATTGACTGCGTGCAGAGAGTCGAAGCCGAGGCCGATACGATCCAGGTATCCTGGTGGATGGTTTTCGATCAGCACGTCGGCGCGCGAGATGAGCGCGCGGAAAATCTCGACGCCCGTTGCCGTGGCGGGATCGAGGGTAAGGCTCTTCTTACTGGTGTTTAGATAGAGGAACGCGCCGCTCTTTTCCGGATGCGGAATGTCGCCGGGAAACGGCGGATGCGCGCGCATCTCGTCGCCGGCTCCCGGCGGCTCAATCTTGATGACCTCGGCGCCCATGTCGGCGAACATCTTCCCGCACATCGGTCCCGACACCATCTGCGCGAACTCTACTACGATTAGATCGTCGAGGGCTTTGCCGGCCAAGCGCGCACCTCCCGAACAGGGAAGCGCGACTATAGCCCAGAATTCGCTGCCGCGAGAAATCCAACATACCGATCGGTTTGTATTTTACCGCGGGATGGATCGATACTGGCGAATAGCGTTTGGTCCCGCATCAACCTTTTCAAGAGAGGTGCTTGTCATGGCGGATTTCGACCTGGTTGTGAAAAACGGCATGGTGGTCGACGGTACCCGTGCGCCGCGCTTTCGCAGCGACATTGGAATCAAAAGCGGCAGGATCGCCAAGATCGGCCGTATCTCATCGCATCAAGGCGCGCGGGTAGTCGATGCCGACGGACAGATCGTCGCGCCGGGCTTCATCGATCTGCACACCCACTACGACGCGCAAATCTTCTGGGACCCCTACCTCACGATCTCCGGCTATCACGGCATTACCTCGGTCGTGATCGGCAACTGTGGATTCGGCTTCGCGCCGGTGCGCCCCAAGGATGCCGAGCGCGCGATGCTCACGATGGTTCGCACCGAGGCGATTCCGCTCGGCGCGATGCAAGCTGCGATGCCGTTCGACTGGGAGACCTATCCGCAATTCATGGACAAGCTCGACCGCCTGCCGAAGGGCGTCAACCTGCTGCCCTATGTTCCGATGAATCCGGTGCTCGGCTATGTCATGGGAATCGAGGAGTCGAAGACGGGTCGGATGCCGTCGAATGATGAGCACGCGGCGATGCGCCGCATTTTGCACGAGGCCATGGATGCGGGCGCTTGCGGATGGTCGGCGCAGCGGCTTATTCCGGGCGGACCGAGCGCGGTTCAACGCGACTTCGACGGCTCGCCGATGAACACCGACGTGATGCATGACGAGACCTGCCTCGAAATGGCGCGAGTTCTTGGCGAGCGCGGCGAAGGCTTTCAGGAACTGACGCTGGCGAGCTGGGATCCGAGGAAGGATGCGGAGCACTTCGAGCAGATCGCCGAAGTCAGCGGACGCCCCATCATGTACGAAGCACTGGTGACGAACGATCGCTTCCCGCATCGCCATCGCAACACGATGAGGTGGCTCGAACGATGCCGTCAGAAGGGTCTGCCGGTCTATGGCCAGGGAACCACCACCGACGCCGGTCTGACGTTCACGTTCGAGGACTGGAACCTGTTTGACGATTCCGACGCCTGGCGCGAGGCAACCACAGGCACCGTTGCCGAGCGCACCGAAAAACTCGGTGATCCTCGCCGCCGCGCCGCGCTCAAGGCGCAGATGCCGCGCGAGAGCCTGATCACCAACTACTTCGATGAGATTATCGTCACTGAATGCCAACACTCCGAGAACAAGAAGTTCGAGGGCATGACACTGCGCCTCGCGGCGAAAGAGACGGGCAAGGACGCCGTCGACACCATGCTGGACATGGCAGTATCGGAGAATCTCAAGACTGAGTTCTTCGCACCCTCGGTGAACTCGTCCGACCTGATGAAGGAGCTGCTCGACTATCCTTACATAACGTTCGGCGTGTCCGACGGCGGCGCGCACACGAAGTTCCTCACCGCTGGACGCTATCCGACCGAAGGCCTCATCCGCTTCGTACGCGAGAAGCAGTGGCTGAGCCTCGAAGACATCCACTGGAGGATGTCAGGGCTGCCCGCCTTCTGCGCCGGATTCAAGGATCGCGGCTTTCTGCGCGAGGGCGCACCGGCCGATATCGTGATTTACAACCTCGAGCGGTTGAAGGTGCTGCCGGTCGAAATTGCGCACGACCTGCCGGGCGAGGAATGGCGCCGCGTGCAACGCGCCGAGGGTTATAGTCACGTTATCGTGAATGGCCAGATTACCTGGGAAGGCGACCGCTTCACCGGCGCAACTCCGGGTAAGGTCTTGCGCCACGGAATCTCGGCTTAGCGAAAGGAGCACCGCGATGAAAATCAGTGGAGCCGTTTTTGTTCAGAATTTTCACGAAGAGCAGCAGGACCATGAGGTGTTTCTTGAAGATCTCAAGCTCGCGGAGCAGTTCGAGCCGCTGGGCTTCGATTCCATTTGGAGCGTCGAGCATCACTTTTCGCCGTACACGATGGTGCCCGACGTCCTCCAATTCCTGACCTACCTGTGCGGTCATACCAAGCGCATCGGCCTGGGCACGATGGTGGTGGTGCTGCCGTGGCACGATCCGATTCGCGTCGCCGAGCAAATTTCGATGCTCGATATCATGGCCAACGGCCGCTCGCTCACGCTGGGCTTCGGCCGCGGCGCGGGGCGTATCGAGTTCGATGGATTCCGTGTGCCGATGAGCGAGGCGCGCGAACGGTTCGCCGAAGCGGCTGAGATCATCAAGCTGGCGCTTTCGCAGAAGCGCTTTTCATTCAACGGCAAGTTTTTCCAGATTCCGGAAATGAGCATCCGGCCGCAGCCTATCGACAAAAATCTCGTTGATCGTATGTATGGCGCGATCGTATCGCCGGAAACCGGCGACATCATGGCGAAAGCCGGGATGGGCATGCTCGTGATTCCGCAGAAGCCCTGGGAAGAGCATCGCAAGGACTACGACGCGTATGTGCAGTCGTGCTTGCGCGCTGGTTTCAAAGCGAAGGCCCCCATCGCGGGATGCTGGGTCTATTGCGCCAGCAACGAGCGCGAAGCGATGGAAGCAGGACGCAAGTGGTCAATGAACTACGCCGAGAGCGCGCTGACTCACTACGAGTATCACGAGCCGGAGCATTTCAAAGCGGCCAAGGGCTACGAGTATCACGCGCAGATGGCGCAGGCGGTCAAAGCAGCCGGCGGGTTCACCCAGATGTTCGCCGATACTCAGGTCATCGGAACGCCGGATCGATGCATCGACGTGTTGCGCAAGATCCAGAACCAGATGGGCGCGTCGGAATTCGTCGGCGTCTTCAAATACGGAGGAATGCCGTACGAAGAAGCGGAGCGGAGTATGAAGCTGTTCGCGTCGGAAGTGATGCCGGTGATCAAGGCTGAGGGGCGCGAGCAGTCCGAGACCGCCGCGGCCGGATCGTAGAGACTCGAGGACCTCTTGGAGCGAGAGCAATTAGCCCGCGAAAGGAAAAGTTGGTATCCTTGCTTGCATGAGTAAAGTCGAAGCCCTCGAGAAGAGAGTCTCCGCTCTCTCGGCTAACGAACTCGCAGAGTTTCGGCGGTGGTTCGTTGAGTTTGATGCAGCTGCATGGGATCTCCAGATCGAGCGAGACGCAAAAGCAGGAAAGCTCAACGCGCTTGCAGATGAAGCCCTTCGCGACCACGCGGCGGGAAAATCCACCGAGTTTTGAGGCACTTCGCCTCTCCGAAGTTCTGGAACTGTTACCGCGGGCTGCAACCGGCAGTCCAGCGCTTGGCGGATGAGAAGTACCGGATTCTCAAAAGTGATCCTCGTCACCCGTCTCTTCAGCTAAAGCGTGTGGGCCGTTTTTGGTCGTGTCAGTCGGCCTTCATCATCGCGCTCTGGGCATTGACGTCGAGGGCGGGATCTTGTGGTTCTGGATCGGCGATCACGCCGAGTACGATCGACTGGTCAGCTAACTTAAGGCCTTTAGGGTCTCTCCAACGCCGCCAAAACTCGCGTCGGTTCTTTCATTCAGCGAATCTCCAGGTATTCTCAGCGGTGCCGCTGATCCGCCAGCGCGGCATGACGATCTTCGGATCGTTCGTTTCCTCGAAGAGCACCGAACATGGCAGACCGATCGCGACTTCCGCCTCGTCGTTGATTATAACGCCGGCGGCACGCGTGACGGTTCCGTCCTCTTCCTTGCAATCGTCCAACTCGATTATCGCAACGACGTACGGCACTGCTCCCACGAACGCCCCTACCACCGGCTGCACGACTACGACGTAGCTGTGGACGACACCCGTGCCCGCGGTTTCGAACCATCCGATTTCCATCGACGCGCATTTGGCGCACGCAGGAATGTTCGGTGGAAACCATTTGTGCCCGCATCGATTGCATCGCCGCACCAGATACTTGTGTCGCCGCGCCGCCTCCCACCATTCGTGCGTGTCGGGATCGGGAAGGATGCGCAGTTTCGAATAGTCAATTGTCACGGACATTGATCACCTCCACACTCACGCGGCTATGCCCCGCAGGATGAGGCAGCTCGCCATGTTCTCCCATCCCCAGGCCATCCCGCAGCAGATTCTTGCATTGCGGACCTGGCGGCATCCTTTGGCGCGATCGTAACTATGCCTGCCTTCGCGCCATCCGGGGCATGCATCGTCAGCGCGATGACGCAACTGGCGCACGTTTTCGATCACCATCTGCACGCCGTGCGTGTATCCTTCCGACAGGTGCCCGCCCGAGAGATTGCTTGGCAACTCGTGATCGATTTGGAGCCTTCCGCCCTTGACGAACTCGCCCGCCTCACCCGGACCGCAGAATCCATTGGCCTCGAGCTGAATCAGCGTGGTGAAAGTGAAAGCGTCGTAACACGAGACAAAGTCCACATCGCCGTGCGTGATTCCCGCCATGCCGAACGCGCGTTTCCATCCATAGTTGCCCGCGACGTAATGCAGCACCGGCCGCGAGTAGTTCCACTGCGGACTCTCGGTCATCGTGCGCGCGTATCCTCCCAAGATGAAGACGGGAGGGTGATGCAGATCGTATGCGCGCTCGCGCGACGTCACGATGATGGCGGCAGAGACATCGGTCTCCGTGCAGCAGTCCAGCAGTCGAAATGGTTTGACGACCCATCGCGAGCGCTGGTGATCCTCGATCGTGATTGGCGAGCGATAGATCGCCTTCGGATTGAGGCTCGCGTGATAGCGATGCGCTACGGCAATCTCCGCGAACGCCCTGGTCGTGCAGCCGGTGTCGTGTAGATAGCGCATCGCGGACATGCCGAAGCGCTGGGCCGGCGTCGTCCAACCCCATCCCATGTTGAATTGGTTGTCGCCTTCGGCGTTGGCGGCTGGGATGGGCCCGCCGGGAATCTGCCCGCCCATCCTGCGCCCGGATCGCCCGTTCATCGAGCGGAAGCATACGATCGTTTTGGCGTAGCCGGCCTCAATGAGCCCGATTGCGTGCGCGACCAGAGCCTCGGTGCTCGAACCGCCGCCGAAAATATCGAGACAGTAGTTCAGCCGCATGCCGAGCGCGGTCGCGACGTGCGCGGACGAAGTTGAGTCCGCCACCTGGTAGCTCGTCATGCCGTCGATGTCAGACGGCTCGAGACCCGCGTCGGCCATCGCGTTACGGATTGCTTCGCACGCCATCGACAGTGTGGTGCGATTCGACGGCCGCATCTGCGGAGTCTCACCGACGCCAACGATGCAGTATTTGTCAGTCAGTGCGCCCATGTTCTCCTCAACTCAATTCGGGGCGTTTGAAGTATCTTCAAATTCCTGCAGATTCTACGGGGCCGGCCTCAATTCGGATTCTCCAGGCGACCGTGCCACTTCGGTCTTCTTTTTTCAAACTCCGCATCAGTGAGAGCTCGCAGCATAGACACGCGACATACCAAACCTTTGACGTCGCCGCGTCGCGCGTGGGATTCTAACCCGGAGAAGCGAATCTCAGCCATCGAGGAGCGACCAGCGATATGTACACCGAGTTGAGCTACGACGTTGACGGACATGTTGGCGTGATCACTCTGCGGCGTCCCGAGGCGCGCAATGCGCTGACCTTCACTACTTATCGCGAACTCGAAGATGCGGTGCGCAACGCAGCCGTGCGGTGCCTGATCATCACGGGTGCCGATCCGGCGTTCTGCTCTGGCGACGACGTGAAGCAGATCATGGCGGGCGGCGAGGGTGCGCGTCCTGCTGTCACCAATCTTGCACCACGGCTGACGCCGGCAGCCGACGCGCTGCTGCATACCGACATTCCTGTTATTGCGGCGGTGAATGGCGCCGCTATCGGATGGGGAATGGAGCTGTCGCTGATGGCAGATATACGGGTGGCGTCGGAGAAGGCACGCTTCGGTGAACTCTTCATCAAGCGCGGACTATGCTGCGACGTACCGGGAATCGGGCGCCTCGCACAGCTCGTGGGGCGCGAGACTGCGGCGGAGCTGCTGTTCACCGGCGACATCATCGATGCCAACCGGGCGTTGCAGATCCGGCTCGTCTCGCGCGTTGTGCCACATGAACAGTTGTTGCCGGCCGCGACCGAACTCGCGCGCAAGATCGCATCGAATCCCCCGCTTGCGATCAGAAAATTGAAGAATGGACTCCGCCGCGCACTCGATCCGGATTGGAAAGAACTTGGGACGTGGGTCAGCACCAGCCTGGCCGAACTGTTCAAGACCGAAGACCATCGCGAAGGAGTTCGATCGTTCCTGGAGAAACGCGAACCGCACTTCGCGGGCAAGTAAACACACGATCAAGATTCTCTATTGCAAGACGAAACCTTCGTAGCCCTTCGCCGCCACTTCCGCACACTTGGCCCGATAGGCGGGAGCGGGGTTTGCATAAAGAAGGAACGCGCGCGCCTTACCTTGAATATTGCCTCCGACAAACCACCCGTTGGCACTGCTCAATAGCGTGCGACTGCCAACCTCGTTGCTGTGCGCCACCCACGCATCTTCCGCCTGCGGTGTGGGTGCTATGCTTGAATAGCCGCTTTCGCGCACATAGCGGATGCAGTCCGTGATCCACTCCACAATCGTCTCCGCGCAAACGGTGTAGTTGCAGAACGCGGTATTAGTGGCAATAAAGAGATTTGGGAAGCCAGCCGTCGTAAGTTGCAAGTACGTGCGCATCCCATTGGCCCATTTGTCCTTGAGACTCTGCCCGCCCTCGCCGCGAATATCGATCCTGGTCAACGCTCCGGTTATCGCGTCAAAGCCCGTGGCGTAGATAATGACATCGAACTCGTATTCCCGATCGCTGGTCTTGATACCTGTGGGCGTGATGCGCTCGATTGGAGTTTCCTTGATATCGACCAGCAGAACATTGTCGCGGTTGTAAGCCTCGTAGTATTCGGTCTCCAAAGGTACGCGCTTGGATCCAAATGGATGGTCCTTGGGCACCAACTTCTCTGCTACCGCCGGATCCTTCACGCGCGCGCGGATCTTCTCGCGCACAAACTCAGCGAAGTCTTCATTGGCAACGCGGTCGGTCATGATGTCCCTGAAGTTGCCCAGCCATTTCTTGAACCCAGGCTGCGCCCACAAATACTCGTACACCGCGCGCCGTTCCTCTCGCGGGAGATCCAGGGCTGCGCGCCGGTCGAAGTCATGGATGAAACCGCCGGTAGTTTCTTTGCACCTTTTGTGAATCTCCGGATAGGTAGCCTTGAACCGTCGTTGAGTCTCATCGTCCACCAACGAGTTTCGCAGCGGTGCGGTGTAATTTGCGGTGCGCTGGAAGACGGTGAGATGGCCGACTTCCTTGGCAATGATGGGAATTAGCTGGACGGCTGTGGCGCCGGCGCCAATCACCGCTACACGCTTACCGGCGAAATCGACCTTCTCTTTGGGCCATCTCGAGGTGTGATACGACTCGCCCTTGAAGCTGTCGACTCCCTCGAACGGCGGAATATTGTGCGCAGACAAAATTCCGACTGCGGCGATCAAAAACTGAGCGCGCATGCGTTGCCCGCTCTCCAAATGGACTTCCCATCGGTTTGCGCGCTCGTCGAAGACCGCAGAAGTGACGCGGGAATTGAATTGGATGTCGCGGCGCAGATCAAACTTGTCTGCTACATAATTTAAATATCGCTCGTTCTCCAGCTGACCGGAATAATGTTCCTTCCAGTCCCATTCCTGAAGGAGCTCTTTCGAGAACGAATAGCCGTAGGTTTCGCTCTCCGAATCGAAGCGGCATCCCGGATAGCGGTTCCAATACCAGGTGCCGCCAACACCGCCGCCGTGCTCCAGGCATCGCACTGAGAGCCCGAGCTCGCGTAACCGATAAAGTTGATACAACCCCGAAACACCCGCGCCAATCACAATCGCGTCAAAGTTTTCGACGCCCCCTGATTGGACATTAGATCCCATCCGAAGTGAATCCGTCATCTTGCTCTTCCTGGTATGTTTTCGAACAAATAATCGTAGCTGCTCTTTGGGCCGCGGCGAAAAGTGCGTTCCGGCGTTTCTCAGCTATTGAACCTCTATATCACCGCCTTGAAGAGCTCTCCAAGCACCGCGCTCTGATCTGGAGAAGATCTTCAGCGAATGCGGTTCGAAATCAGCATACCATCGGTATCGAATTCTAGGGGTGGCTCCGATGAAATCAGGCACAGAGACCATCGAAAATCACCTCGAGATCTTGTTTAGTTGTATGCTCTCGCATCGCGGCGTGTTCGTTTCGATGCGAATGACCGCGGACGAGGAGCCGTGCGCTTCATTGCGTTTCGATATGTAGTCATCGCCCTGGCCTTGGCAATCGCCTGGTTGCTAGCCGGCCGTCAACTGGCGTTGCTGCTCGATCGACTTCTCACGCGCCGCATCGCGTCCTTTCCAGTTTCTTCGCTTCACTATGACGGCGGCGGCTTCGTCATCAACAACCTTTCCATGACTTTTGGATCCACCAACAATCTCCGATCCGATCTCACCCTGTGCTCCGATTCGTCGAATCGGGTCGTCCTTTCCAGCGGCGGACGATCATTCGTGTTGGGTCCTCGAACCAACCCGATCGATCCCTCGGGTCGCCCGGAGATCGATCTCGTGCCCGATGCGGGCGACGAAGCTTCCTTCACCGGCGACCGAAGCCTGGTTGGCTGGCCAACACCGTTCGAGTTCAACTTCATGATTCGCTCGCCATGGTGGAAGCGATACGTTTACTACCGGCTGATCTGGAGCAAGCGTTCAGGAGCGAAGCTGGAAATGCTGTGGCGCTATGAGCAGGACTACTACAATCCCGGCGCATGGACCGAGCCGCTCATGATGTGGGACGGGCAGACCGGGCTGCTCCGGGTTACCATTCACCCCGCGATGTCCGACCTTAATCCTTCGCCGCGATGACGAGTCCATGACCTCAGGTCGTGCTTGTTCGAGGGCGTAGTTACGCTGTTCCCTTAGTCAATGATCGCTCGGCTTCTGCGGAGTCGGCGAAATAGTTGCGCCGCGCCCACAGGGCCACGTCAACCAATCCGATCATCACTGGAACCTCGATCAGCGGACCGATCACCGCCGCGAACGCCGCGCCGCTATCGATTCCAAAGGTCGCCACCGCGACCGCAATCGCCAGTTCAAAATTGTTGGACGCTGCCGTGAACGACAGCGTCGCACATCGCGGGTAAGTCGCTCCCACTCGCCTGCTCAACGCGAATGAGACTCCAAACATGATTGCGAAATAGAGCAGCAGCGGAATAGCGATTCGTACGACGTCAAGTGGCATCCGCACGATTGCGGCGCCTTTGATGGAGAACATCACGACGATGGTAAAGAGCAGGAACGTGAGGGTCAGCGGACTGATCTTTGGAATGAAACGCTCCCGATACCAGGTCTTGCCCTTGAGCGTGGTCAGAACTTTCCAGGTTGCAAGGCCCGCGATGAACGGGATTCCGAGGTAGATGCCGACGCTCTCGGCAATCTGATCGATAGTGACGTGCACGATCGCGCCGCCCAGGCCTAACCATCTGGGCAGGACGGTAATGAACACGAAGGCGTAAACCGAAAAGAACAGCACCTGGAAGATCGAGTTGAAGGCCACCAGCCCCGCGCAATAGTCGGCATCGCCATTAGCCAGATCGTTCCACACGATCACCATCGCGATGCAGCGTGCGAGGCCGATCATGATGAGCCCGACCATGTATTCGGGACGATCGCGCAGGAAGATGATCGCCAGCGCGAACATGAGTATCGGTCCGATGATCCAGTTTTGTACGAGCGAGAGACCGAGAATTTTCCAATCGCGGAAAACGTCGCCGAGTTCGTCGTAGTTCACCTTCGCCAGCGGCGGATACATCATGAGAATGAGACCGACGGCGATCGGTATCGATGTCGTGCCGACGCTCATCCGGTCGAAGCTCGCCTTCACGCCGGGAAAGATCGCGCCAACTGCAACCCCAGCCGCCATCGCGAGAAAGATCCATAACGTGAGGTAGCGATCGAGAAACGAAAGCCTGCGCAAAACCGGCGCTTGCGCCATCGACATCGTCGCACTCATTGGTGAGTCTCCTGTAACCGTGCGATGTAACGCGCGATCGCTGTTATCGCTCGCGCTCTTCCGGAAGTTTGACCCGGCCGATTTCGGCGACGCGGCGTTGGAGGGCAAAGCTGTCGAGTGCGTCGATTCTCAAACTCGTGAAAATCTTGATGCGATTTTCCAGCTCTCGATATACGCGGAAGAAGACGCGACTCTTTTCCTCACTAGTACCCTCAAACGCCGCGGGGTCGGCGACTCCCCAATGCGCGGTTATCGGCTGGCCCGGCCACACCGGACACTGCTCAGCCGCCGCGCGATCGCAGACGTTAAAAACGAAGTCGAGCCGCGAACTCTGCGGACCGGCGAACTCGTCCCAGCTCTTGCTGCGTAAGTTTGAGGTCTCGTAGTTCAGTTCGTTGAGCAGCGCGAGCGTCATCGGATGAAGAGCGCCCGTGGGATGACTGCCCGCACTGAAACCCCTGAATTTTCCTTTGCCCCAGCGATTGATGGCGCACTCGGCCATGATGCTGCGGGCCGAATTTCCCGTGCATAGAAACAGGACGTTGTATTCACGAATGATCATACCGTGATCGTCCGTCGAGATATCGCCGCGACCTACTGCGGCTTCGACGCGGCGCAGCAGGCACTGGTCGAAGACAGGGCCGGCGTGCAGCACGAATCCGATTCCAGCGATGTGGATGGAGCCGGACGCGGGGCGAGGTCGCCGCCATACACCGTGCTCTCACCGAACGTGTGAAACGTCTCCCACGAAATGCCGCTCGGATCGGAGACCCAGCCTTTGTTACCGCGCGCGTAACAGCATGCGGCGTTCTCTTGCTTGAAGACTGATTGTCCTGCGGCGTCAAGCCTTCCCGCGATTACCGCGAGGTCCTCATCCGATTCGACCTGCAGCCCCAGATGATCGAGGCCCGTCGCGGTCGATCCTGCTGTAATTGCAAAATTGACGCGCGGATCTTCGAGCATCCACTTCGCATAGTCGGCTTTGAGCACTGTCGGTTCGGTACCAAAGAGCGTCGAATAAAAGCGCACCGAGGACTCTAGGTCGTCGACCCGTACGTGAGCGTGAAATCGTTTCATATGGATACCCTCCGATTCTTCCTGGTCGGGACAATTTGAGGCGCACATTCAGGCCCGCAACCGGCCACGGAGGCCGGACTGCAGAGCTCCGGGCGTCCGCCGCAGCAATTCTCCGTCAGGTAAGCGAGCAGATCGGTCATCGCTTTGAAATTGGCGCTGTAGATAATCGATCGGCTCTCGCGCCTCGAGCTGACCAGGCCCGCGAATCTGAGCTGGTTAAGGTGAAATGACATCGTGGGCGAGGGCTGCCCCAGCCGCGTGCCGATTTCACCGGCCGGCATCCCTTCGGGACCCTTCTGCACCAACAGGCGGAAGATATCGAGGCGCGTTTCCTGGGCCAGCGCACCAAGTGCTCCGATCACGATCAACTTCTTCATAGTTTCACATATATAGAACTATTGCGGTTCGTGGTCAAGTGCCCATAACCACGCCGAGCGCTCGCTTATCAGACGTTTGGCGGCGCGCGACCGGCATCGTTGCAGTTGACGTAGTCGAAAACATGTTGGATGTTTCGTTCGGTCGTATGGGTGCGAAAAAAACCCGGAGCGAGAGGAAGTCAGTTTGCCCGATCAGAAGCCGATCAAAGTTGCCGTTATTGGTGGTGGATGCGCGTCAATTTCGGCGGCTTTCGAGTTGAGTCGTCCCGCACACAAAGGCAAATACCAGGTAACGGTCTACCAACTCGGCTGGCGCCTCGGAGGAAAGGGAGCGTCGGGTCGCGGCCCGGCCGATCGAATTGAAGAACACGGCCTGCATCTCTGGATGGGATCCTACGAGAATGCATTCCGCCTGATACGCGAGTGCTACGCCGAGCTCAACCGGGATCGACGCAAGTGCAGAATCGCAGACTGGCGAGACGCATTCTCTCCCGCACCGTTTATCGGCTTGGCGGAGCGATCGCGAGACGGCTCCTATTGGAATTTCCTGTCGTACTTTCCACCGGGCGATGGTCTTCCGGGCGATCCTCTCAACGAGCACGATCCGTTCACAGTGACCTCTTATCTAGCTCGCACCGCGAGCATTTTGCGGACGTTGCTGCTCGCGGTGCAGGCGAGAAGAAGCGCCAGGACTTCACCGGGCGCGACGGCCGAACATTCGGATACGGAGCACTCTGGCGGGTCGGTGCCGAACAGTGCTGAAGCATCGAGCGATCCTTCGCTGGGTATTACACGCATACTGGGGTTGGGCTGGATTGCAACGACGGCCGGCCTGATCGAGGCTGTCGAATTGCTCGAGATGGTATTTGCGCCGCGATCGATCTACCCGGTCAATGCGATAGTGCAACTGCTTGAGATGATCACTGCGAACGCTCGCCGTCAGCTAGAGGTGTCGGTAGAAAACGATCCCGAGTTGCTGGTGCTGTGGCAGGGTATCGACCTGGCGATGGCGTCAATGCGGGGAATTCTTCGGTTCGGATTGATTTCGGATCCGCAGGGTTTCGATGCGATCAATGATTACGACTTTCGCGAGTGGTTGCGAATCAACGGCGCGTCTGAGCGTTCGATCGAATCGCCATTGATCCGCGGCGCCTACGATCTCGTGTTTGCGCATGAGGACGGCGACTGTCAACGCCCTCGGCACAGTGCGGGTGTGGCGCTTCGGGGTGCGTTGCGAATGCTCTTCAGTTCACGTGGAGCAATCTTCTGGAAGATGAATGCAGGAATGGGAGACACTGTCTTCGCGCCGATGTACGAGCTGCTGAAAAAGCGCGGAGTCTCTTTCCGATTTTTCCATCGCCTTGAGAAAGTAAAGCTCGCCGATCCCGCCGAACTCGCAACAGGAGAGCGTGCTTACGTCAAAGCACTCGAATTCGACGTGCAGGCCAACGTCAAGGGCCGTAAGGAATATGCTCCGCTGATAGACGTCGGAGGCCTGCCATGCTGGCCGTCGAAGCCGGCCTACTCGCAATTGATCGATGGAAGCAGGTTCGAGCGCGAGCAGTGGGATTTCGAATCGCATTGGGACGGGAGAAAAGTTGGCACTAAGACTCTGCGAGTTGTCGAAGACTTCGATTTCGTAGTACTAGGCGTCGGCCTGGGAGCTATACCATACGTCTGCGAGGACTTTGTGCTTCGCGATCAGAACTGGCGCGATATGGTGACGCATCTCAAGACCGTGAATACTCAGGCGTTTCAGATCTGGCTCGGCGAAGACATGGAACAGCTAGGATGGATCGATCCACCGCTAGCTCTATCGGCGTTCGTTCATCCTTTCGAAACCTGGGCTGATATGAGCCATTTGATCAGAGAGGAGAAATGGCCGGTCAGTCCGCGCGCAATCGCATACTTCTGTAGCGCGCTAGAGGATCCGGTAACCCCAAACGAACTTATCGATAACAGCTACCCAAAGCGGAAAAGAATGGAAGTGCGTGAAAATGCAATTCACTTCCTTAACAATGAGATCGTACAGCTATGGCCGAAGGCGGTGAGACGTCCGGGCGAATTCAAGTGGGATATCTTGATGGACCCCAAGGAAAAGAAGTCGAGTCGTAAAGCTCGTGGCGGCAGTGAAGCTCGCTTTGATTCCCAGCATTGGACCGCGAACGTAAATCCGACCGAACGCTACGTGCTTTCGCTGCCACGAACACAGAAGTACCGGATTTCGCCGCTCGACAACACTTACGACAATCTGACAATAGCCGGCGACTGGACGAGCTGCGGATTGGATGCGGGATGCGTCGAAGCTGCAGTGATTTCCGGTATGCTGGCGGCGCATGCGATTTCATCTTCGCCAGCGCTTGAAGATATAGTCGCGTACGACCATCCTTAACCGCGTGGGGGGTGCATGAGCGATCGAAAACGTCTTCATCGCGATGATCCGGCAAGGATCGGGCCGGTGCGCGATTTCTCGAAGTTGTATCGCCGGCCCGAATCGAAGAATGGCACCAATCCTGACAAGCCGCCCCAGTCCGAGCCGCCGCGCAGGGCCGCCAAGGGTCCATTGGCGGAAGGGGTCAAGCTCGCCTACAGCGTGATCGAAAAGTACCTTGCCGAAGGACGGCGAACTGCCGAAGAGTTCAGCAATCAGCCGTACACAACACGAGTGACGACTGACAACCTGCAAGACATCCTCGAGCGGATGTTGCGGTTCCAGGCTGAGATACTCCCATTGTGGGTCGATACCCTGGCGACATTGGTCAAGGTCGATCCGGCGCGCACCGCACACACGGCAGCGCCAAACGTTTGGCCGCATCCTAACGGCGGGCCAAATCCCGAGACGATGGCGGTATCTATTGAAGTCGTCTCGCTCCGACCTGTCCAGGTGTCGGTCGAGCTTCGGCCAAATTCGCAAGCGCAGTCACTCGTCGCGTTGGGGTTGAATGCCATCGATTCCAGGAAACCAGCTCTAAAGGATATCAGTTTGGCGCCGGACGAAGTTCAAGGCCGGGTCAAACTGCATATTCGAATACCTGAGAGTCATCCCTCCGGTACCTATTCGGGAGTGATTGTGGATCGCGACAGTGGAGAGACTCGCGGAACACTGAGTATTCGAATTGCTTACTAGTCGATAACTCTGACTATAGCTATGACGGAGACTACTTCCGGCCTGGTTCCTGCAATGCTGCGCGAATATGGGGACCTTACCCGCGCGGAGCTGATTAAGTACCTGCCCTCACGAGAACCGCGTCGCTACTTGTACGATTTGCTCAGAGACTACCCGCAACGCGGCGGCAAAATGATGCGCCCGAGCATGTGTATCGCGGCAGCGCGTCTATTTGGCGCGCCGCTCGAAGACGCGATGCGCACGGCAGTCGCGATCGAGATCCTCCACAACGCGCTTCTTATACATGACGATATCGAAGACGGCAGCGAGAAGCGTCGCGGACGTCCTACCCTGCATCTGCTACACGGCGTGCCGCTCGCGCTGAATGCCGGCGATACGTTGACGCTGATGTCCTTAAGACCTCTGCTCGAGAATCGCAGCCGGATCGGAGAAAGGCTCACGCTGAGGATTATCGAGGAGACCGAGCGAATGGCGCGAGAGTGTGCCGAGGGCCAAGCCATGGAACTAGGATGGCGCCGATACAACGCTATCGAAATCGGGGATGCGGATTACCTGGAGATGGTTCTCAGAAAGACTTGCTGGCTGGCGACGATTTATCCGATGCGGGTCGGAGCGCTAATCGGGAGCCGCGATTCAGCGGAGTTGGATCCGTTCGTCCGTTATGGATTTTTTCTCGGCGCTGCTTTCCAGATCCAGGACGACCTGCTCAATCTCGTGGGTGATGAGCGCTACGGCAAGGAGCTTAACGGCGATATCTGGGAGGGCAAGAGAACGCTGATGCTGATTCACACGATTCGTGAATCGACGCCGGACGAACGCGCGCGACTGTCGGCAATCTTGTGCAGACCGAGAGAAGAACGAACGCATGCGGAAGTCTGCTGGATACGCGTACTAATGGATAAGTACGGATGCACTGAGTACGCGCGAAAGATAGCGCATGGTCTCGCGGGAGCGGCGCTACACGAATACTCACTTCTGAGCGCGGGGCTGCCTGACTCTCGCGACAAGAGCTTCCTCGAACAGATAGCTACTTGGGTGATCGAGCGAAATTAGGGGGACAATGCCATGGCAAAGAGGAATAGCTACACGAGTAGCAACTCGGCACCTAAGAACATCGATCTTCCTCGGTTCAACACGTCACTCGGCCAGTTCCTGGCATTACCGGCTCATCTCGAGCAAAGCTATAGCGATGTAGTCACCCAGATATTTCCGCTGAAAGCCAGCATGACTCGTCTCCAGGAATTCTGCGATGGCTATCTCAACCTGGACGAGGATCCGCCATTTCACTTCAAACCGGCTGCTCCCTGGGTTTTGATGCAAGTAGTCGATTATGGGGAGATGGCCTCAAGCTCAAGGAATGTAGGATGGTTTTCGCAGCATGAGCTGGCATTCGGCGTTCCGGTCCGCTGGTACAAGAAGGAAAATGGTAAATGGGTATTCGTCGATTGGGCGATGGTGTTCCCATTTATTTATGTAGACAACCCTCTCTCGATGTCGGGAGGCCGCGAGATTTATGGCTGGTCGAAGTCAGGAATTCAGATCGACACCACGCCATTAATTTTCCAACCAGGTAACGCGCGTCGTCTGGTCAGCATAAGTCTCGTGACTTCAGGGACTAGCTTCGGCGAGCCTTCGAATACCGAGGAGTTTCTTCAGATCTTCCAGCGCCGGCCGTTCCTGTCGGCCACGACCGCAGTTTCCGATCTGTTCACCGCAATCCCGCGAGCGATAGCCGGTTCGATAACCGCCGCCTACAGCATTTTTGAAACGGCAGGGTTGTTCCCATTCGGATACGCAGACCGCAATTTCCAATCGCTCCAGGAGATGATATCGCGCTTCTATGGGCGGCTGAATATGTTTACACCCGAGTCGTTTCGTGCGCCGCCGGACAAGAAACAGTCGCAGCCGGAGTCGGACGCGGAAAATGCTCTTCCTCCATTCAACATCGTAACTCTGAAACAGTTCCGCGATGTCCATGACTCATCGGCCGCGTGCTTTCAGGCGATTGTCGGATCGAAGATGCAAATCGAGCGAACGACCGATGGCGGCTATCTCTTCGATCCACTCTCGGGCGACACCTCGGGCGGAATTCACATCAACCTGCTCGACAGCCACGTTCAGCCAATCGTGAAGACGTTGGGAATCGAGAGTTCTGAATACTCGAGCGTCGGCGGAAAGCCGGCGTCCTCTTTGCGGTCCCTGATGCCGTTCTGGCTCAAGATGGACCTGCGTTACGGCTTGGCTAACACGCAATGCTGGCGCACTGATAACACTACCTGGACCCTGGGTGACAGTGTCCGCAAAATACCTCGGCGACAGATTCCATACCGGATCATGGGAAGCGGCGCGAATGAAGAAATCGGCGGGCCCTATCGCTTTCCTCGCATCACTTTTCGAGTTATGCCGCTTAGAGCAGACAAAAAGAAACTGCAGAGCCTGATCGATAGGTATCTGAAGAACGACTTCTTCGAATTCGAAGTTAACGGCCAGGTGGAGAGGCACGGAGTAGAGTCAGTTGTGTGTCTGGTAGCCACCAATTTTGAAGAGATGACGGCGGCCACCGATCCTGATACCTCCTTTTCAGACCGCGAGCTAACGTTTGCGGTACCGGTGGCGTGGTGTGAAAAGACTAGTGCTCATGTCCGGCATCCTGCGTTGATTCCGCTGTACAGTTTCACGGGTAGCGATTGGAATGCCGCGACGTCGTACGAGGTTTATGGCCAATTCGCACTCAAGTCACAATTGATTGATCCGAAGCTCCCTTGGCTAGTCGACCACGAAGATGCAAATAAATCCGACACTCCGCTCCTGACTGTCAAAGCCGAGCTGTTTCCCGAACCAGGTAAGAGCCAGGAAGCGCAAGAACTGAAGGTCCTCGAAATGTTTTCCGCGCCAGGGAAAACGTCCAGCAACTCAATCGCAGGCTATTTGGAACAACTTGGCTTGAGCCACTTATGGACTGGAGATCTCTTTCATAGCATCGCACTAAAGCAAATCCGGGACGCCAAGGATGCCGATCGCTCGGATTACCAGGCGCTGATAGGACTTGGCCGCCAATTTGTGGGAGGCAAGGACCGTCGAGACAAACCAGCGACAGGCACGCTGTCCCCGCTCTGGATCAAAGTCTTCGAGTATCCTACATTCCCGATCGTCGAGATGCTGGGTCTAATTTCGGAAAAATGCGACAAGACGGAGGCATACCCTGTACATACTTTAAAGCCGATCGATCCGTTCTGGATCTCGGGCGCAATGGATGGCGATTCGGGACACGAGATGTGCTGGCGTTTGGGCACCGAATGGCAACGTAACCCAGCGTTTGATGAAACTATCTCAAACAATCAAAGAGCAGTGGGTCGGAAGCTCCTTATGCGAAAGCGGAAAAAGAAATGATAGCTGTTCCGAAGCTCTGGAGCATAGCTCTTGGGAGGTGATAGCTGACTTCTAGCAATAGCCAATATGGCGATACCACTGTATGGCGTCGACGATAGTTTCAGAAATGGGCCGCGGAGTGATGCTTAGTTGCTGAAGCTCTATCCCCGGAACCAGGTAGTCGAACAGACTAGCCATCATCATTCCGCCGGCGGGTAAGCGCGTTTTTTCACCGATCATTCCCAACATCAGTTCCATCCAATACGCCCCGGCGACAGCAAAGCCGGTGGCAGTTGAAAGTCTTGGGCCGGGCACGCCGCCAATCTTGCAGATCAGCGAATAAAGTTCGTCGGTGCTTATATTGTACGCACCCATCTGAATTGACTCGCCGTAACGCTGCAGGTCGAGGGCGGCAAGGATTGCGGCGGCTACGTCGCGCACATCGATCACATTCAGCATCTGGCTGATAGAAGATGGTATCTCGCCGCGTAGCAGCAGTGGGATCGTGCAGAGTTGACGGTCGTGCAGATCCCATGGACCGAGGCAGTAGGTAGGATTCGCGATGACTACAGGAACACCATGCCGGCCCGCGTCGAGGATCTGCGACTCGATCAGCTCCTTCACTTGGAAATACGGATGCGCCAGCCTGATCATTTGATGCTGAAAATGCTGCGCACTTGTGCGCGGACGGACGAGGGTCACGAACGAACTGACGTAAGCAAGCCGCGCGCCGTGCCTGGACACCGCGTCAAGCAGCAGTCGCGTTCGCCGCTCAGCGTGGGCTATGGGATCGTTTCCAGTTCCGCGCACCGGCGAGAACACGTCGATTGGATAGGGAGCGGCAGCATCTACAACTAAATCGTGGCCTGCTATCCACTTGTCAAACTGACCTGCTGTTTCCGCATCGCCAGATGCATATCGTAGCGGCAGCCCAGAAAGATTGGTGGGCGGAACACTTTTACGGCCACATGCGATGACCTCGTATTTTCGATCCAATAAAGCGCGAACGATCGCGTTGCCGAGGTGGCCCGATGCGCCTATGACGAGCGCTTTGCAGGTTGATCTTCGAGCCACGACTCAAGAGTAAGTGGCGTCAACGATCAAGTGGAGGCGTTGGACGCTTGGGATCTGAAGCAGAGGTCGATGACGATTTTAGATCGGCCAAAATGGTCTTAGCGGTTGTTAGATCGGGCGAATCAAGTCCTTCAGTGAACCAATCGTGTATCGGCCGCAGAATGCGGATTGCGTCCGCTTGCCTACCGCTGTTCTGTAATTTACGGGCCATGCTGGCGGTCGCTCTCAGTTCGAGCGTTTTGGCGCCACGCTCGCGTGCAATTTCGATAGCTTTGAGAAAGCTCTGCTCGGATTCGGCAACATTGGATGGAGTTGAAGAAACGCGCGGCACCTGTTTCAGCTTCAACTCGCCACTAATTCTGTGTATCTCGGATTCGACGTATCGCTCGTCGTTTCTTTCCATCAGCTCGCGAGCCTGGCCGAGCAACGCTAAAGCGATATCGACTTGCCCGAGATTGCCTAAAGCCTCTGCTATTGCGGATCTAGCCCAGGTATGCGCGAGCTCGTATCCGGCCGCGGCAAATCCACGAGAACTACCGCCGCCCGCGGTCAACTCATCTACCTTCCCTTGTGCTGCCGAACCAATCACCCGATACGCAATCAGTGACTCTTCAAAAAAAGAAAACCCATACTCCTTGGTAAGGGTCAGACCTTCCTCTATCACCGTGTTAGCACCGTTGTAGTCACGACGCATTAAGTAGTACTTCGCAAGCATCGTGAGGCACCAGGTTACAGTGAATGGATACCCTAACTCACGGGCCAGGGCGATCGCCTTTTGCGCCCTCTTTTCTGCCTGATCGGGATAGCCAAGCAGCCACAGAGTCATGGCATCGAAACAGAGACAACTTACACAGGGGTCCTGTCCGAACTGGAACGCCAGCGTCAGGTGCTTTTGCACGTCGTACAATCTGCTGCCGCGTTCAAGACTGGCGTGAGCTTCAGCGAATTGACCCATGAAGAATCGTGTACAACCTGAAGCCCAATTCGCCTGAACCAGCACCCCATCGTTCTGTAGGCGAGGCGCCAAACGAATCATTTCGTCGGAGTAACTACTGGCCATGCGATGTTCACCGCGAACCAGATGAAAGCTCCACAGGCCGAATAATGCCGAAAAGAGTCTGGGATCGTCGTCGAGCCTGCTGCACAACTCACGCGCACGCTGGTAAGCGTTCCCCATTTCAGGAGCATACCAACCCTTAGTGGCCAGGAGCGCGACTCCGTAGTCGATTTGTATATCCAGTTCGCGATTCGTACGCTCTTTTGAGTAAGGCAGGTTTTTGACCAGCTCCAAAGCATTTTGAAAATAACGAAGCGCTCCATCATACGCACTCTGCTTCAGCGCCTGTCTCGCAGCTAGCGCGAGATATCTAACCGTCTTGTCGGCGTCCGCAGCACGGCCCGCTTGCCACAGATGATGTGCTAATTCGCCTGCATGATCCTCGAGTGTGTTGGCATGGACGCGCTCGATCGCGCCGACGACATTGAGATGGAGTCGTTGACGCCGCGGAGCGGAGAGGTCACTAAGCACAGCCTGGCGAATCAACTCGTGAGAAAACTGAAAGCTTGCCTCCGGGTATCCCAAGGTCGAATAAATCAGGCCCGACTTCTCAGCCTCCTCGACATAGTCGAGTAGCGAGTCTGCCTCCATGCCGGTTGAGGCTTCCAGAAGTTCGAAAGTAAAGGAACGTCCTATGACGGCTGCGGGAGCCAGAATCTTCCGCCCCTCAGCACTTAGTCGAGCCAGGCGGCGACCTATAACGAGTCGCAGACTTTGTGGCAGGTCGATATCCGCGAGATTGAGATCGCGGCGAAACGCCCCGCCGGGATCGAGAAGTTTACCGCGCTCGACCAGATGACGGAAAAGTTCTTCCACGAAGAAAGGATTACCGTCGGTGCCCGTATGGATAAGATTCACCACAGCCTGTGACGGTTCCTTTCCGCTGAGCGCGCGAAGCATCTCGGCGACCGCGTTCTGCGGCAGTCCCTGCAGACTGATGCGTTCGAGCATGTGGATGCGCAGCAACTCGTCGAGGGTTCGTGCCAAGGGACCGGCTGGATCGAGCTCGTTGTCGCGAAAGGTGCCTACAATCACTATCGGGATTCTTGAGATCGATCGCGCGAGATGATTCAGCAGCGACAAAGTTCCTTCGTCGGCCCAGTGTAGATCCTCGAACAGCAAAAGTATCGGACCGTTCGCCGCGGTCCTGCCAAGAAGTTCTACAACTGCATTGAACAGGATCCGTCGCGATTGTTCCGGCGAGAGTTCCATAGGCGGCGGTATATCCGGAAAGATCCGGCGTAGCTGTGGCATCAAGCGAGCCATCTCGCCGGCGTCATTCCCGAGCGCGGCCCGGAAGGCCTCCTGGCTGGGCGATTGAGCCATCGCAGCCTCGAGCATTTCGACGATCGGGTTGAAGGGAAGAGAATTTTCACGATCGTAGCAACTGCCAACCAGTGTGAGGAACCCGCGCTGCGAAGCCTCCGCCGCAAACTCGGCTGCTATGCGCGTCTTACCGACGCCAAGCGCGCCTCCGATCATTGCTACTCCACCCTCGCTGCCAAGGGCGCGGTCAAGATGGCGACGAAGCACGGAGCGTTCCGCCTCTCTACCGACGAACGTAGTTCGATCGCCGAGCGATTGCAGGAGACTGTTTTCAGGTCGGGAAAAAACCGGCGCAGTGACTAAGGAAGGCTTGATGCCCTCGACAGAAAATTGCCAGCTTATTGGAGCGCGAGGATTGGCGAGATAGCAGCTAAACGACCCGGTCCTGATCGATCGATCCAACAGATCGCCTAGCTGGCTACTATGTTCGGAAATCTTCTGTAGCGCCGACTTGATCGCGCGAGTGACGTTTAAGCGTGCGCGCTCGGCCGCCGATCCCGCACGCCGGTCTCGCCCGCCTAGACCGACCGCCCGAGCTATCTCACGAGCGAGAAAATCAATCTCAGATTCGACCTTAGCCACGCGCGACTGGTCGCCGCGTTCGCGCAGATCTTCCAATTCCTCCCGGAGTTCGACTAGTCGGTGCTGATATTCTTGCTTGGCCTTGACGTCGAGCATCTCGCCCGCGTCGCCAAGTCCACCGACGCTGATCGTGGCGCCGCCCAGCAGCGAAGCCTTGTCTGCGCTTTCAAGCTCGGCACCGCCGCCGGGGCCGTTCAGCAGATCCAGTGAGTGAAATTCCTCGCCGGGATGCTGCAACAGGCGCTGAATGTAGCCGAGCCCCTTGATGTCCTTCAGCGAAAAGTCGGCGTTGTTGTACCCAAGCGTCCAGTACTCACCGTTGCAAACGAATAGTCCCGACTGCGCGGCGGCAACCGCCTTCGAGCTGGGGCGGCTTCGACGCTCGGCCGAGCCGCCATCATTCTGTGCCACTCAAATCCCCTCGACAGAACCGTGAGGGGACGCTACCACCGGTTTGGACTACTGTAAATGCGAAGCCGCAAACTGTAGTTTCGAAGTTGGATGCGAAAGAGCGACTAACTATCGCTTGCAGCCCAATACTACGTCGAAAGAGCATCGTCGAGAGGCAGTATGGATCCCAAGGGAAAAGTGGCACTGATAACTGGCGGCGCACGAATCGGTAAGGTCGTCGCGAGTGCACTAGCCAGTCGTGGATGCTCGTTGGTGCTGACTTACCGCGACTCGCGCGACGCCGCCGAAGCGACCGCCGTTGCTGCAAGAACTGCCGGCGTCAAGGCGTCCGTGCTTCGCGCGGACGCTACTGACGAAAATCAAATCATCGCTGCGGTCAGCGAAACGGTGAAGTCGTTGGGACGTCTCGACATCCTGATCAACATGGCGTCGATATATCAGAACACGCCCAATCCGAACGCCGCGCAGTGGTCGGCCAGTATGGACGCCAACGCAAAAAGTACTTTCCTGTGTTCGATTCATGCAGCGCCAATCATGAAACAAGGCGGTGCCGGACGAATAGTAAATTTCTCGGATTGGCTGGCGGTGACGGGCCGTCCGCACTACAAGGGCTACATTCCGTACTATGTGTCGAAAGCCTCGGTGGCGGCGCTAACCGAGGCGCTCGCGCTGGAGTTCGCGCCCGAGGTTCTCGTCAACGCGATCGCGCCAGGCCCAATCGCAGCGCCACCAAACCTGACGGCCGAAGAAAATGCGCAGGTCATGCAAGCCACTCCGTTGGCGCGATGGGGAGGCGCCGAAGAGATCGCCAAGGCTGTGTTGTTCCTCATCGAGACAGATTTCGTCACTGGCGAATGCATCCGCGTGGACGGCGGCCGCCATCTATTCTAAAAAGTGTGCGCAGAATCTGATTTTCCAATTCGCGACTCAACGCGAATAAAATGGCGGCAGCTTCGCATCGACATTCACCCACACCGACTTCGCGCTCGTATATTCCATCATCGCTTCGAAACCCATGTCGCGCCCATAGCCTGAATCACGCACGCCGCCGAATGGAGAACCGGGATTAAATCGCTTATAGCAGTTGATCCAGACCATGCCGGTTACCATGTGACGCGCGACCTGGTGGGCGCGCCGCAGATCGCGAGTCCACAATCCGCCACCGAGTCCGTACGCAGTACCGTTGGCGATCGCGACCACCTCGTCGTCATCGCGAAACGTTGAGACCGTAACGAATGGACCGAAGACTTCTTCCTGGCATACGCGGTCGCGCGGCCGCGCGAGCACGACCGTCGGGCTTATGTAGCATCCGTTGGCCAGCTCGGCATTGGCGGGAGGTTTTCCACCCAGCAGCATTTCGCCGCCTTCGTCGCGCGCAATCTTGCAGTAGTTCAGAACGCGATCGCGATGCTGGATAGAAGTGAGCGGTCCCATCTCGGTCGCAGGGTCGAGTGGATCGCCGAGTCTGATCGACGCGGCAAGCTTTAGAAATCCGTCGAGGAACGGTTGAGCGATCTTCTCATGCAACAGCAGGCGCGATCCCGCTATGCATGCCTGGCCCTGATTGTGAAAAATCGCGAAGGCACTGCCGTTGATAGCGGCGGCGAGATCGGCATCGTCGAAGACGATGTTCGCGCCTTTGCCGCCGAGTTCGAGTTGAACTCGTTTCAGATTGCCGGCAGAAGCCTCGACGATTTTCCGCCCGGTCGCCGTCGAGCCAGTGAAGGCTATCTTTTGAATTTGCGGATGCGCGGCCAGGTATTGGCCCGCAACGTTTCCGTAACCGGGAACGATATTCACCACGCCAGGCGGGAAGCCGACATTTCGCACGAGCTCGGCAATCTTGAGCGAGCTCAAAGGCGTCAGCTCAGCCGGCTTCATGACTACGCAGTTGCCCGCCGCGAGTGCGGGACCCATCTTCCAGCTCGTGAACATCACCGGAAAGTTCCAGGGAACGATCTGGCCGACGACGCCGATTGGCTCACGAACGACGTAGTTCAAAAACCCTGGATCTACGGGAATTACACTCCCCTGAAGCTTGTCCGCGATTCCGCCAAAGTATCGGAAAGTCGCTATTGTGCGCGGGACGTCAAGATTGCGCGTGTCGCGAATCGGATGGCCGGTATCGAGCGATTCGATTTCCGCAAGCTCCGGCAGGTTGGCCTCGATAGCATCCGCGAGTGTGCTCAACAACCGCCCGCGGTCGGCCGCGGCCGTGTCGCGCCATTTCGGGAAGGCTGTGGTGGCGGCCTAAATCGCCTTATCGATGTCAGGTTCGGTTGCTTCGGCAACTTCGACGAGCCTGGAATTGTCGTGTGGATTCAGAACCTCGATAGCGCCGCGCCGCTCGGCATCGACGAACTCGCCACCGATGAAAAGTTTATTCTGAAACTTGACCACTGATGACAAACGCTCCGTTCACCCTCGCGCAACTCAGAAATCGACCGGATTCGGTTTCAGTTTCTTCGCAGCGTACAGTTCCGGCAGCGACGCGTCGGCATTCTCCCAAACCAGCAACATCGAGCGTTTGGGCGAGAACCCTTGATGCCGAATGTCGGCCGGCATCGCGGCGACGTCGCCTGCCTTCAGGATCGCACGCGCGCGCGGCGAGCCGGTCTCGCGGTCCTGGATGTCCCAGTGGATCTCGTCGCTCAGCTGGACGAACCACTCTACCCGATCGTTCCCATGAATGATCGGCAACATGAATTCCTCGGTGGTCGGGCATAGCAGGCTGTCTTTCACAACCGAAGTAACCGATGGATTCCACGTCACGTCCGAGCGCGACAGGTAACCGAAGAAGTTGAACGCATGCACTTCGTCTTCGAATCCGGGTTCCGGATGAACTTCCGGTTGTGTTTGATCGACGTCGAGAAATTGCCGGTTGATCGAGGAGCCGTTTTCGTCGGTGCGCAGCGGCGAATCTCCTTTCAGACCCACCATCCGCTTCGCCACGACGCGTGCGCGTCTCACCGCTTGCAAGTTGTTGCCGTGCTTGGCGCCGAATGCGCTCCCAGTCTCGCCCGGCGCAGCAAATGGATCGAAGCATTCGTTCGTCCAATCCTCGAGCATCGCGGCAAAGACCGTGCGCACGGTGTCACCATCGAGAATCTCTACGTAGTGCTTGTTCTGCGCGCGAAATCCGACGTTATACAGGCCCGCGTACACCTCGACGGTGCCGTAGTGATTGGTGGTGCCGAATACATTGTCAAAGTTCACAGTTCCATAGAAAAAATTCCAGGCAACGTCGCGCATCAACGCACGCAGGAATTTATCGACGGGAGCAGTATGACTGCCGCCGGGCCAAGTTATGTGTGTGAAATACTCGTCGCGCTCGAATTGAAACTTGCCCAGCCTGAACGCCTGGTAGCCCTGCTCGTTGGTTTTGGTCTGCGTCTCTTTCATCTCGGAACTCACTTTTGGCAGATGTCATTCCACCGTTCGAGAGTTAGATCGCCCTTGATTGTTTGAAGGAGAATCACACCCGGCTTCGCTGCGTGGAATTGATAGGCAGCGCCCTTGGGGAGGAGCGCCATATGTCCCCGGCGCGCGACGATATATCCCATCTTGCGTCCGCTCGGATTACCCTCGAGCATGGTCGTGCCCTCATGTTCGTCGGCCACCAGCTTGGTATCGAGTTTCATCAGCCGGATTTCGACTTCGCCATCCATTACAATCGCCGCTTCGTCATGAGAGGCGGCGTACCATGGAGAGGTGCCTTCGGCGCGAATCGCCTCGATCACGTATTTCAGGTTTTTACCGACGGCTACTTTTTCGTAAGGCTCGGACTTCGAAGCGACCTCGTACACGTTGGAGAAGACGTAGTTCCTCGCGTCATCATTGATGACCTGAACGCCGCCCTTCTCAAAGTGCCCCAGGGATGCGAAGCGCGTACGATACTGAGTCATATTGTGACCTCTACTAACGATTCCAAATTCCACGGACTAATGACTGACTAATGATGGCCGGCGGCGCGAACCACGGTCGGCGGCCAATCAGGTACTTCAGGTTTGCGCTTGCGCGCCATCGCTTTCTCTACGATCCGCTGCTTCGCTGCGGCCTTATCATTCGCGCGCTTGTGATCTCGCTCCTTAACTTCCGGCAGTACTTCTTTGCCGAACAGCTCGATCGACGAAGAGAGTATCTCGTGCGGAATGCGTCCGGCTTGCGACAGAAAAATCACCTGGTCGACACCCGAGTCCTCGAACTCCTGCAGTCGAGCGCGCAATTGAGCCGGGGTTCCAACACAGTCCTGGGTTTTGCCTTCGGGCGGTGCGAAAGTTTGAGGACTGGTCTTATAGTTATTCCAGATGTTGGTCTTGCCAGGTTCATGCTGGCCGAAGAATGCGTAGTGCCCGAGGCCGTACATGAAGAAGCCGTGGTTCTCCGCCGACAATTCTCGCACGCGTGTTTCGTCGCGATCGCAAAGGAATGGACACGTAATAGCCACTTGGGGATTCACGTCGTAGCCAATTGGCTCGCACTCGTTTTCGAGCGTCGAGTAGTAGTCGCGAACCCACTGCCTGGATTCTTCTGGCGAGACGAATGAAAAAGTCAGTGCGCCCAGCCCCAGCCTGGCAGCGAGCAAGATCGTTTCCCGTCGCGAGCACGCGAGCCAAAGTGGCGGATGCGGACGCTGCAACGGTTTCGGCACGACATTTCGCACCGGCGCGGTCAGATATTTTCCCTCGTGTCCTGCAAATGGCTCTTCGACCAACATCCGCGTCACTACTGTCAGTCCCTCGAGCCACATCGCGCGCTTCTCTTCCTGCGGCACGCGAAAGCCGCCCAGTTCGACCTCGGTCGCGCCTTCGCCGGTACCAAACTCGCAGCGTCCGTCGCTAACCAGATCGAGTGTAGCTATTCGCTCGGCGACTCGCGCCGGATGATTGATCAACGGCGGCGACTGAACGATGCCGTGGCCGATTCGGATGTTCTTGGTGCGCTGGCTGACGGCGGCGAGAAAAATTTCTGGCGCGGATGAGTGCGCGTACTCCTCGAGGAAGTGATGTTCCGTCGCCCAGACGTAGTCATAGCCGAGCCGATCGGCGAGCTCGATCTGATCGAGCGCATCCTTGAAGAGCCGGTGCTCGGACTCGCGCGTCCAGGGCCGGGGAAGCTGATGCTCGTAAAATCCGCCAATTTTCATTCAACGCCTCACGCCTTTACCGACCGATTCCGTAACTACCGCTTCGCTAACACTTTCGACTCACACGATCAAATCTGATCGCGATGCCGCATCCAAACTGCTAGCTCCAAACTTCTCTCGCGACTTCAACTACTAACTCGAGTTTGGCGCGCTGATCTGCGACTGAGATGCGATTACCGGGTGCAGTGCTCGCAAACCCGCATTGCGGGCTTATCGAGAGTTGGTCAAGTCCTATGAATTTCGAGGCTTCGTCGATCCGACGCTTGAGCGAATCCTTCGATTCGAGTTCGGGAAATTTGCTCGAAACGAGGCCGAGCGCCACGGTTTTCTTTTTCGGCACCAATCGTAGCGGTTCGAAAGTTCCCGCGCGCGGCGTGTCGTATTCCAGGAAATAGGAATCGACGTTGATCTTGTTGAACAGCGTATCCGCTACGAGGTCATAGCCGCCCTCGGCGCTCCAATGACTCTGATTGTTACCGCGACAAATATGCATCGCGAGATGCAACGTCGAAGGGCGTCCCGCGAACGCACGATTCATCACCTTCGGATAAGTATCGAGCAAAAGCGTGCGCGCGTCATCGCCCCGCTTCCGCAAGGGCTCCCAAATTCGTTTGTCGCTCAGCGATGCGAGCGTAGTTTCGTCGATCTGTACGTATGTGCAACCGGCGTCGGCGAGCACCTTCAATTCTTTTTGGAAAGCGTCGACTATATCCTCCCAGAAAAGATCGATGTCCGGATACGCGTCCTTGCTTATATTCTCGCGGCCGGCCCGAAAATGGATTATGGTCGGCGATGGAATAGTTATTTTCGGCGTGCGCGAGGTTGCCGCACGAAGAAAGTTGAAGTCGTCCACGTGGATGGGACCATGCCAGCGCATCCGCGCCTGCACGCGAGGAACCAGCAAAGGAAGTTTATGGCCTTCGCGGTCGATGAAATAGACTTCATCGATTGACGACGGATCATAGGCGACCGTGCCACCGCCGAGGCCGCGGAAATAAAAATCGGAATAGAAGATCTCGCGCCGGTACTCGCCGTCCGTGATCGACTGGAGCCCGACGCTTTCCTGAAACGCCACCACTTCGCGAATCGATGAGTCTTCGACGGCGCGCAACTCCTCGGCGGAGATTTTCCCGCTGGCGCGATCGCTGCGAGCCTTCAGCAATCCAGGCGGACGCAACAAACTGCCGACGTGGTCGGCGCGAAAAGGTGGATCGTGCGGAGAATCGTTTGCCATCAAAGTCTCCCAATGGCGAAGCGCCGCTAGCTGAACGTGGCAACCCGCGCGACGATTCGATCGACGAAGACGCCAGCCGCGCCAAGGTACGACTGAGGATCCGTAAGATGATCAATCTCAGCGTCGGTCAGATGCGGTCGCAACTCGGGATCGTTGCGAAGAATTGTCGCGAGCGGGACGGCCTCGCCGATCGATCTGTCGCACGCGCGCGCGACCGCGGCTTCTGCCGCCGCACGACCCATCGAGGCGACCAGTGCGGTCACAATCGCTTCGGCCATGATCAATCCGCCCGTCAGTTCCAGGTTGCGACGCATGCGCTTGGTGTCGACCGTCATCCCTTCCGCAATTGAACGAGCTTGCGCGAGCGCGCCGGCGGTGAGAGCTACGCATTGCGGCAGCGCAAGCGATTCGCTTTGCCACGGGCCAGTCGCGCGCTCGTGATCCGCGACCATCGCGCCAAGCATCACCGGCACCAAGGCATGCACGGTGCGCGTCGCCGCAAGGATGTACTCGCTCGCAATCGGATTGCGCTTTTGCGGCATCGTAGATGACCCGCCGCGGCCCTCGTCGTGCGGCTCCGACACCTCGCCGACTTCGGTTTGCATCATCAGTGTTATATCGAGCGCGAATTTCGAAAGGCTTCCACAAATCAATCCCAGCAGCGCAGCTGTCTCGCCAAAGCCGTCGCGCTGAACGTGCCACGGCATGTCGGGAACACCGAGGGCGAGTTCGCGCGCTAGTGCTTCAGCCACCAGCGGCCCATCCACGCCGAGGGCCGCCAGCGTTCCCGCCGCGCCGCCGAGATGGACGACTAGGATTCTCGGCGCAGCCTGATCCAGCCGCTCGACATGACTGACTAACGGCGATGCCCAGACTGCACACTTGAAACCGAACGTCGTGGGAACGGCATGCTGGAGATGCGTGCGGCCGGCAATCGGCGTGTCGCGATAGCGTGCAGCTCTGTCGGCGAGAGCGCGCGCGACCGCGATCAAGTCGCGGCGCACGATGCCAAACGCGCGATTCAGTTGCAGCACGAGTGCAGTGTCCAGAATGTCCTGGGTCGTCGCGCCAAGATGGATGTAGCGGGCGGCTTCGTCGCCGGCAACTCGCGCCAGCTCCTTCACGAGCGCAACCACAGGATAGCCGACGCGACGCGTGCTCTCCGCGATATAGTCGAGCCGCAAGTTCTCGACTCGGGCCGCGCGGCCGATCGTCTCGGCAATGTGCACCGGAACCAAGCCACGCTCAGATTCTGCGCGGGCCAGCGCGGCCTCGACGTCCAGCATGAACTGGAGGTGAGTACGATCGGAGAACAGCTCGCGCATTTCGTCGGTGCTGTAGAGCGCGCCGAAAATTTGAGAGTCGGCAGGATTAACGCTCATACGTCGAAGAACACCGTTTCGTGCTCTCCCTGCAATAGTATGTCGAATACTAACACTCCCTCTCGCTCCGCCTTCCGCGCGATAAGTGTTGAGCGTCGCTCGGACGCGACGGAATTCAGCACCACGTCATTTGCGTTCATCGGCTCGTCGGGAAAATAAATCCGTGTAACCAGGCGCTTCAGCAAGCCTCGCGCAAAAATGGACAGGTTGATGTGCGGCGCCTGAAGGACGCTCCCCGGACCCGGAACCGAGCCCGGCTTGATCGTGTAAAAGCGAAAACGTCCATGCTGGTCAGTAGCGGCGCGCCCGAATCCGTGAAAGGCGGGGTCGAGGAGTTTTTCCTGCGAGTCGTCGGGATGGTCGTAGCGGCCCTCGGCGTTGGCCTGCCAGAGCTCGATCATCGCGTCGCTCACAGGAGTCGCGTCACCGTCGAGAACGCGACCCTCGATCTTGATACGGTCGCCGCTAGACTTAGACGAGACAAGTGACTCCTGTCCGGACCGGATCAGCGCGGGCTTGAAGAATGGGCCGACGGTCTGCGATGGCGTTTGCGGCAGGCTCATTTCAGCTCAGTGGGAGTAGAGTCGCGGCCACGTAGTACAAAGTCGAATCGATAGCCGAGTGCATATTCGGGAATAGTCACTTCGATATCTAATGTAGCTATCAGCCTTTCGCGCGCTGAACGGTCTGGAACACTGTTGAAGATCGGGTCAAGCGCCAAAAGTGGATCGCCCGGAAAGTACATCTGAGTAATGAGGCGAGTGGCGAAGCCCGGGCCGAACAAGCTGAAGTGAATGTGATTCGGCCGCCACGCATTGTGATGATTGCGCCATGGGTACGCGCCCGGCTTGACGGTCATGAAACTGTACGCGCCGCGCTCGTCGGTTATCACTCTCCCGATGCCGGCGAAGTGCGGGTCGAGCGGCGCTTCGTGCCGGTCTTCGGCGTGATCGTAGCGGCCGGCGGCGTTCGCCTGCCAGATTTCAATCATGGTGTGAGGAATCGCACGACCATCTTCGTCCAGCACTTGACCGGTCACTATGATTCGCTGCCCCAGAGCCTCGCCGCCGTCGAAGTGCGTCAAGTCTTTGTCGCGCGGCGCGAGCGTCTCGCGGTCGAAGCGAGGACCAGTGATTTCTGACAGCGTCTGCTCGAGTCGTACGGGCGCATGTCGCGGCGCTCGTTTGAGCGTACTCGTATAAGTTGGGCAATCGTACGGCGGATGAACCCCCGAGGCCGCGCGCCGATAACCTGCGGGAGTATTCATCGCGCGTCCTCTTTCGCCATCTGCTCGAACGCGATTTTGGCAATCCGAAACGCGGAGTTGGCCGCGGGCACCCCAGCATAAACCGCGACCTGAAGCAGAACTTCCTTGACCTCATCGCGAGTCGCGCCCGTATTGCGCGTGGCGCGAATGTGAAGGTTGAGTTCTTCGTGACGGCCACCGGCGGCGAGCAACGCGATCGTGATGAGGCTGCGCGTTCGATGATCGAGCCCCGGCCGCGTCCATATGTCACCCCACGCGTGGCGCGTCACGAGTTCCTGAAAGTCTTCATCAAAGGCAGTCGCATTTTCCAGTGAGCGCTTGACGTGCGCGTCACCCAGGATGCGACGCCGAACGGCCAGGCCTGCCTCGTATGCCGGATCTTTCATGACCTCACTCCTGGAAAAGGGTTCGAGTCGATCTAACTGAAAGCTACCGCGCTATAGCCTGTAACGTCAAAAGGGAATCGACGGGCCATTCACTTTGTAGTAGCTGTTTGACGAATCGGAGAGGTGCATCCGCATGCGGCGCGAAGATTTTTCTTTCGGCAGCGAGGACGGACTCGAGATAGCCTACTATCGATGGCGAGCGCCCGGCCGGGCGGCGGGAATCGTTCAGATTGCGCACGGCATGGGAGAGCACTCGCTGCGGTACGAGCACGTCGCGGACTTTCTCAATCAAGCCGGGTTCCACGTTTACACTAACGACCATCGCGGGCACGGACGCAGCGTGAAGGGTCGTGACTCGCTGGGCGATTTCGGAACTGCCGGATGGAACGGGCTGGTCGCCGACATGTTGACGCTGACCCGCCTCGCGCGCACACGCGAAGGTCGTTTGCCGGTCGTCCTGCTCGGCCACAGCATGGGTTCCTTCGCGGCGCAGCAGTACGTGCTCGACAATAGCGCGCTGCTCGCGGGCCTGGTGCTCTCGGGATCGGCCGCGGTGGACAAGCTGCCGATCGATCCGTCTCAGGATGCGGACCTTACCGCGTTCAATCGCGCGTTCGAGCCGGCGCGGACTCAGCATGATTGGTTGAGCCGCGATCCGGCGACCGTCGACGCATACGAGGCCGATCCGCTTTGCGGTTTTGGAATAAACAAGCGCGCGATGGCGACGATGGCGGCGTCGGCGAGCCGGCTAGTCGATCCGGCGGAGCTCTCAAAGATCCGCAAAGATCTTCCGATCTACATTTTCGCCGGCGACAAGGACCCGATTAACAACAATCTCGAATGGATCAAGCCGTTGGCCGAGCGGTATCGCGCGGCCGGAATCGCGAACGTCAGCGAGAAATACTATCCGGAAGGCCGGCACGAGATGCTGAACGAAACGAATCGCGAAGAGGTGCTGCGCGACCTCGTAAGCTGGCTGCAGAAAGCAATCGCCGTGTAGCGATCAGCCACCAGCGATGCGGCGCTTGACCATATCGTCGATCGCGCTGTCGTCGTAGCCGAGCGTGCGCAATACCTCGCGCGTATGTTCGCCTACCTGCGGCGCCGCCACGGGCTTTCGCTTGTCAGTTCCGGCAACAAATATCGGGCTGTTGATCGTTTCGATCGTACCGTGCCCGGGATAATCCAGTTCAACGAAGGCTTCGGCGGCGCGCATCTGTGGATCGCTCACGACGTCGTCGAGCGTCGACACCTGTGACCACTTGATATCGTATTCTTTGAATGCCTTGCGCCATTCCGACAGATCCTTCGATTCAAACTGCGATTGTAGAATCGCGAACAGCTCAGCGGCGTGTTCAGTCCGGCTCGCGTCGGTCGCAAACATCGGATCGGTCGCGAGTTCAGGCGCGCGAAACATCTTGCACAGGCGCGGAAACTCGTGCTCGGGATCGAGTTGAATCAGCAGGAACACCTTCGCATCGCGCGTTACATACCCCGCCGAGAGTGGATTTATCGGATGAGATCCCGGAACTGGTTTCGGGAACGTCGCACCGAACATGCGCGCTTGCAAGTCGCAACTATGCGCCCACGCCCCGCTCGCAATCAGCGAGGTGCCGACTTTCGACCCGCGTCCAGTAAGCTCACGATTGAACAGTCCGAGCATGATCGCGCCGAACATCGCCATCGCAGTCGGATGATCGCCGATTCCCGGCCGCGGCCCGGACGGAGTTCCGTCGCGCCCCGTCACGCTGGTCATCAGTCCCGAACGCGCCCAATAAGCCAACGCGTCGAAGGCCGGCAGATCCGCATCGTCACCTTTGTCGCCGTAGCCGGTCAGGTGGGCAAAAATCAGC
>CAWILO010000020.1:0-26552 GCA_963836955.1 uncultured delta proteobacterium
CCCCTGGTGGTACGCACTTCGCCAGACCACTACCAGTGGTATTAACTGCCAGTCGCGACTCGCTGCCATCGTGTGCGCCACCTCGATACTCCTCTGTGCAACCCCCGCGCGGGCGGATTCCACTCCGCGATCGTTCGTCGGTAACTTCATCGGCAACGACGCGACGGTCGAGAACTATCTCACCGTCTCAGGTAGCTACGATCGCGCGCAGAATTCCGAGTCGCTGTATCTCGAAAAGACCATCTCGCCCAGGTCCAGCTTCTCGCTCTTCGTCGGCTACCAGCGTCTCGAGCAGGAAGGCGAGCAGACCAGCGCCAGCGGATTCTCCAACCTGGGCCTCGGTTATAAACGCGTGCTCATCGCGCTCCCGCGCCACGAATTCGTGTTCACGGTAAATCCCTCGCTCGAAGTGCCCGTCGGCAGCAGCAGCGTTGGCTCTGAATCGCATCCGCGCGCCGGCGGTGATTTGCTCTTTCAGAAGGGCTTCGGAGATTTGCCCGACTCACTCAGCATGCTGCGCCCCTCGGGCATCGAAGGCGACGCGGGATGGGAAAGCAAAGTGACGGGCGCGCGCGACGACCTTCTGTCAGCCGACCTCGAGCTCGAGTATTCACTTAACTACCTCGACGCGAACGTCGCCGCCGGTTCGGTGCCGTACGCATTGCGCGATCTCACCCCGCATCTCGATTTCGATTACGCACAGTACTTGAGCGCGCATCGAAACTCCTCGCAGCCGGACTTCGAACTGACGCCGGGAATCGCGTGGCTCAACTCGACCTTCGAAATAAATCTCGGCGTCCAGGTCGCACTCAATCCCGCGTCCTCCGGCAGCGGCGCCGTCGCCTTCGTCTGGCTGCTCGGAGTCTCGTACGATCAACTGGTCTCGGCGCTCGGCTGGAACCTGTTTGATTGATCGGTGGTATGGCGCTTGCCGCAGCAGCTAGTGTCGTGTCCCGCAAATAAGTTTTCATTGTTGGATAATTTTGGCCGCGTCTGCACTTGAGAAAATCATTATGCACCGTAAAGTTATTTGCGGGACACGATACTAGCGGTCGGCCTAATACGGGAGCAGGAACCGGAAAGTCAAAACGGAAATTCCGGCTGAAAGGAGAGCCACGATTTTTGTTGTCCACTATCAGACACTCCCCCGAGACGCACGGCCCTAGACCGGTAGATCAACTTTTTTTAAATTTAGTTCACAATGCGGAGGTAAATCTACGATGGCAGAGACCCTTGATTGGTTCTCCGCAACGGTTAATGGTGCCTGTCACATCCTACCCTCTCCGGGCATACATTTGGAGACGGCAAGCATAGGTATAGTAACGGCGCCGGCAGTTAAGGAGGGGATTCGAAAAGTATGGGTGGGCACACAGGGCGGCGATCTGATCACTATCGACGCGGCCTACGGTACCATCCTTGAGACGGTGTCCTTCGGCGGCACGGTCGCGTACACGGGGTGCCATGGCCCGAACGTAATCGTCGGTATGCAAGACGGACGCCTCTTTGCCGTTGATGCGCAGACCGGAGTGCTCCGCTGGTCTACCCAGGGGACCGACCAGGTATTTTCGGCGGTGGAGACGATGGACGTTCTCTTGGTCAATTACAGCAGTGGCAGCAGTCGGAGTACGGCGTTCGACGCATATTCAGGGTCAATACTATGGCAGGCGCCTTACAACGCAGGTTCGGCCAGCGCGGATAACGGGGTTTCTACCTGGTCAATCTCGCGAATCTACTAGAGGCTCGTCGCGCGACAGATGGTTCCGTCATCTGGAATCGCACAGAGCCCAACTTCGACTATGTTGGAGTAACTGCCGTCGGCGATGTTGTCTATGCTACAACCGAGGATTTTAAACTCTATGCGTTGGACGTGGCCTGCACCCCGAAAACTCCGCCGAAATGAGGTAGAGTCCGTCGCCTGAAAAAGGAGACGGACGATGAAAGGAAGCCGCTTCACGGAGGAGCAGATCATCGGGGTTCTGCGGGAGCACGAGGCCGGTGCAAGGACCGAAGAGGTGTGCCGGCGGCACGGGATCTCAAGCGCGACATTTTACAAGTGGAAGGCAAAGTACGGCGGGCTCGAGGTCTCGGACGCCAGGCGGCTGAAGGCGCTGGAGGATGAGAACCGCCGCCTGAAGCGACTGTTGGCCGACTCGCTGTTGGACAACGCGGCACTCAAGGACCTGCTCGGAAAAAACGTCTGAAGCCTGCGGCGCGGCGAGTAGCAGTGATTCGGGTAGTTGAGCGTCACGGGCTGAGTCAGCGGCACGCGTGCGAGCTGGTGGGGTTGGACCGATCGACTCTGCGCTACCGGTGCAGACGACCGGACGACTCGGCATTGAGGCAACGACTGCGAGAACTGGCCGCGGAGCGGCGGCGCTTCGGGTATCGGCGCTTAGGCTGGATGCTGGCGCGCGAAGGTCACGCGCTGAACCACAAGAAGCTCTATCGACTGTACCGGGAGGAGCGGCTGATGGTGCGCCGCCGTCGAGGGCGAAAGCGAGCACTAGGTACGCGAGCACCCATGACGCTGCCGACCACGATCAATCAGCGCTGGTCGCTCGACTTCGTCTCCGACACGCTGAGCGACGGCCGGCGCTTCCGCATCCTGTGCATCGTCGACGACTTCAGCCGCGAGTGCCTGGCGGCGGTGGTCGACACCTCGCTGGGCGGGGTACGCGTGGTGCGTGAACTGGAGCGGCTCACAATCGAACGAGCGCTGCCGGAGACGGTGGTTAGCGATAATGGGACGGAACTCACCAGTGGTGCGGTGCTGCGTTGGGCAACGAGAAGGGTGGCGTGGCATTACATCGAGCCGGGCAAGCCGGTGCAGAACGCCTTCATCGAATCATTCAACAGCAAGTTGCGCGACGAGTGCCTTAACGAGTACGTGTTCAGCAGCCTCGGGAAAGCGCGCGCGATCATCGAGGCGTGGCGGCACGACTACAACCACCTGCGCCCGCACTCGAGTCTCGGCTACCTGGCGCCGGAGGAGTTCGCGGCAAGGAATCAAGGGAGCTCGGCCATCGCGCGCACCGCTTGGCCAGCCCAAGCGCTGGCCGGCGCGGTGCAAGGCGCGCTGGCCTCGGATCCAAAACCTGACAGTTTTTCGGCCGCCCTCAGAGAGTGAAGGGCGGCCGGAAAAACTGGGATTAACATGAAACCAAAACCACAAACGACGCGCCCCCAGGAGGGGCGAAATAACCGGCGGACTCTACTTATAACTGGCGGGAAATTGGGGTGCAGGCCAGACGCATCTAACGGTGTTGCGAATTGGTCCAGCAAGACACCGCTCTATCCGGGAACGCCGCTGTACGCACAGGAGGTGGTGGTGGTGCCATTTGGAGAGGGCCTGGGCCCTCCTTGTCCGGGTCTGGCCGCCTATGACGTCGCTACGGGCTCCGAGAGCTGGGTCATTGGCCCATTACCGGGCGGCGACGCGGGCGAGCAACCAATAGCTCCTCTCATGCGCTACTTCACTGGTTTCATTGGTCTTCCGGGCGAGGGTATCGCATTCATTTGCTCCGCCACGGGGCAGACTTATGTTCAGTGGAACTTGGGTGGATACATGAACGGGTTGGCGTATCTACACGGCCCCGTTTTCGCTTGGCCGCTATAGGGCGCCGCTAAGTCCGATTGAACAACACTCCGTCAACGTCTCGATATCTCCGGCGTCCGCAATGAAGCCGCGTTCGAGATACCCTTGAAACATCATTCGGATGTCGAATGCCGACCAGGCTGGAATCTGTTTGATTGATCGGTGGTATGGACAACCACCTCAGATGAAGGCGACAATGCCCCGCTATGGAATCGTGGTTTAACAAAGCAAGATTCGGGATGTTCATCCATTGGGGGCATTGCAGCCAGCGCGGGCTCGAGTTGTCGTGGCCGCTGGTCGGAGGCGTCGGTGCGCTGCCCGACTCGCAGAGCGTCGCTGTTGACGAATACCACTCGACCGCCAGGACGTTTAATCCGGAAAAATGGGACGCTCGCGAACTCGCGCGAATGGCTAAACGGGCTGGTATGCAGTACGCAGTTCTGACTAGTAAACATCACGACGGCTTCTCTATGTTTCATACGAACCATTCTGACTATTCAATTGAGTATTCACCATTCAAACGTGATATAGTTCGTGAATACACAGATGCCTTCCGCACCGAGGGCCTGAAGGTCGGACTGTATTACTCACTTATCGACTGGCATCATCCCGACTACCCGGCATTCCTCGAGTCCGACAAGCCCTACAAGTGGGGCAACTGGCGCCGCTCGTCCCCAGGGCAGTGGGATCGATTCATCGAGTTCATGTTCGCCCAGATGCGCGAGCTGCTGACCAACTACGGCAAGATCGATCTGCTCTGGTTCGACGGCGGATGGGAGCGCACGCCCGAAGAATGGAAGTCGCGCGAGTTCGTCGAGATGATCCGCTCGCTTCAGCCCGAGGTCGTCATCAATGATCGCATACCCGGCTACGGCGACTATCAGACTCCCGAGCAGGCGGTTCCGCCCAAGCCGCCGGAAGGCCCTTGGGAAACCTGCCTCACAATCAATAATAGCTGGGGTTACAATCCTTCGGACAAAGACCTCAAATCGACGCGCTCGCTGATACACACTCTGTGCGAAGTGGCGGGCAAGGGTGGAAATCTGCTGCTCAACGTGAGCCCGATGGGCGACGGCGCGCTGCCGGCCGAACATGTCGAGCGGCTCAAAGCGATCGGCGACTGGATGAGCCGCAACGCGGAGGCGATCGTCGGTACCGATCCCGGACTCGAGCCGTGGCAGTTCTACGGACCGTCGACGCGCCGCGACAATCGCGTGTATCTGCACGTGCTGATGAAGCCCTACGAATCCGTTTCGGTGCGCGGCGTGAAGGTAAAGCACGTCGGCGACGCGCGTCCGCTTGCGAGTACGATTTCGCTCAAGGTCCGCAAGCGAATCTCCGCAGCCGACTCGCTGTTCAACCAGGATCCGATCGGCGAGCTCGTAATCACGACGCCCGACAGCGCACTCGATTCGACTGCAACAATCATCGCAGTCGATTTCCAGCGCTAGTCAGTCCATTACTCACTTGGCTGCCGTGAGACTCCATCTATACGGCGTGCCGTTCACGGTCATGTCGACCTGATAAGTCTCGCCACCTATCAGCGGATCGCGAACCATCATCACCGCTACGCCGAATCCTTTGAGCACCTCGCGACCGTGCGCCTGGGTGCCCGGATCTGGATTGGTATACTTCTGAAAGTCATAGGCACAAGTTCCGACTTTCGTTCCCGCCGCGGCGCCGGTGATCTGAGTCAGCGACGCGTCCGTGATCATCGCCGCCATGTTGATTCCGACCTGGATGGTGATTGCGGGCGCATTGTACGGATATCCCGGACACGGCGAGATAGGGCTCGGCCATTCATTTCCGAAGCCGCTTGGTTTGACCGTTGCGCCGTCCGGTGGAACCTCGATCGGCCTTGGGTAAGGATGCCCGCCCGGTAGCGAGGGCTCCAGGTCGCTGCGCCAATCGAGCGACGCCGCGCAAATTGTTCGTCCGCAGTATTGCCCGAATCCCACCTGCCGCAAGTCAGGGTTCACTAACGACGGGCGGTGGAACGGTCCCGCGATCCACGACTCGATCGCTCGCGTCATTCGCTGGTTGTCGCTGAATTTCTCCGGCGCTTGGAACATCACATCGCTGGCGCGCGCGGCCTTGATTCCGTCAGGCGTGTAGCCGGGCTTGGATTCGTCCTCCGTATGCATCAGGCCTCCGGGATTCCATCCGCGCGCCAACATCGATTCGTAGTTCGTCACCAGGTATTTGGCGTGATCCCGACAGCCTTGGCTGAGCGCCGGATCCTCCTCCACCTGCGGCAGCTTGAGCAGCGAGCGATAGAGGTTCACCATCGCCAACCAATTCGTGCCGGAGACGGGCGTCTCGGGCGCAGCTTCCGCGGCGGGCGAAGGCGGCGCCGCAATGATCGGCGCAATCTCCGATACTATCGGCGATGCGGCCGGCGCAGGCGTCGCGCGATGCGGTCGCGCAGCTCGACGCGGCAACGCGATCCGCGCCGGCTTCACTGCGGGCGTCGCGACCGATGCGGATGTCGGCAACGCCGCGATTTCGGTAAACGTCGTCGCCGCTGGCAGCTTGGCGATCGCGGCAGACGTCGACGCCGCGGGACGCCTGGCTATCTCGGCGAACGTCGTGGTCTGCGACTCCGCATTCGTGAAGCTCCATGCGTAGGTCTTGTTGTTCGCGGTGATCGAGACCGAGTAGTGCGAGCCCGGCCGTAGCGGCAAGCGTGGAATGATCACGACGGCGGTCGCGTTGCGCAGATTCCAGCGCCCATACTCCTGCGCGGTCGGGTTCGGATTTCGATAGCTCGGCGCGTCGAAGGCGCAATGCTCGATTGGCTTGCCGTCTTCCATCAACGAGTGCGCGGTGAGTTTCGTGTCCGCCAGCCGCCCGATTTGCAACGTGATCGGCAGTCCCACCGGCCGCTCGAAACCCGGGCAGCTCGCGAGCGGATCGGGCGCCTCGAGTCCAGCCCAATCCAGCGCCACTGCCGCACCATCGGGTGGAAATTCTACCGCGCGCGCGTACGGCTTCACCTCCTCGGGCGGCGGCGGCAACCGGAGCGTGGCGACCCAGCATCCGTCTTGAGAGATCTGACCGAAACCCGCCTCGGTCAGAAACGGATCGAGCATCGCGAGGCGATGAAACGGTCCTTCAATCCAATGATCGATCTGCTCGCCCGCGTCGTACGAAGTGCAGCCCCACGCGAGCTGCAGGTTGCTCGCCGCGAGCGCGCCTTTCGCAGCGTAGCCGCTCTTGCCCGGACTCTCCTGATACGCCGCCGCACTCATCGGCTTGGCGCTGCGGATGTCCTCTGCGAAATTGAGCAGCAGGTAGCGCGCATGCGCCGCGGCGGTGGAACTCAGGTCGGCATTCTCGCGAATTGGATCGAGTCCGACTCCCGCCCGGAAGAAATTGATTCGCCCCAGCCAGGTGCTCGACGACGATTCAGAGACACTCGATGGCGCAATCTTCGGCGACGCCGCCGCCAGCGGCAGTGGCGTAGGGGAGACAGCGGCGGCATAGTCCGCCGGCCTTGGCATGTTCGTCGCGTGCGCAGGCGAAGTCGCAAGCGGAGCCGGCGCGCGTACAGCTACGGCAACCGGAGGCTCGACATGTTTCGACGCGGGATTCGATCCCACCAACGCGACTAGCTTCGAAACGGTCGCGACCGAGACCAGTCCCACCTCTGGAAATGATCAACCAATACGATCGCGATCAGGATCGCCACCAGCGCCCCGACGCGCAGATTGCGCCGCCAGCGTCGACGCTTCTGCGCATCCGGATCGATGAATCGATACGGAGGCGCACCGCCGAAACGCAACACATCGCCGTGCTTGAGCCGCTGCGTCCGGCGAATCCGACTGCCATTAACGAACGTGCCTGGCCCTGATTTGAGATCTCCGACGTAGTAGCGGCCCCGCGCATATCTGATGACCGCGTGGCGTTCCGCAACGTTTGGATCCGTGACACGCAGCTTCGAGCCTTCTGCCGTGCCGATGTCCGTTTCATCGCGCGCCAGCAGAAGTAGTCGAGTACCCGGCGCCTCGCGATCGACTGCGAGCAGTCGCGCGGCTTGCGGCCGTTTCAGCACTTGCCGCTACTCTCGCGCGTGGCGCTCAAGACGGCAGACATTCAGAAGACGAACGCGGCTCCTTTCGACGCAGGCGCGGCCGGAGTTTCCGTGCAGTACGGCGCCTGTCCGCCGGCCCCACCCTTCTCCGCCTGTAGTTTCGCGAGATCCTGCTGACAGTTATTCTGCCCGGTTTCGTAGTAGCGATATCGCGTGAGCTGGCTTGTTTGATCGGGCGGCACCACCAGCACCGGCCCGCTCACTTTCGCAGCCTGGTCCGGCGTCAGCGCCATGTCGGTCAGACCCTGCGGAGGCCCGGGCTTCTTGGCTTGCCAGACCGGTAATCCAGGCAGGCCAACCGATTTCAAGTTGCCCTCCTGATCCTCGGTCCACGAAAAACAACCGGCGAGTGCGCAACAGCAGATCGCCACCACCACCAATGCCGCACGTCTCAAGATGCTCGTCGCCCTCCTTTTACTCATCGAGGCGGATAACCGGATGTTAACGGGCGGCACTACATCATGGACGCGTGGCGAAAGTCCAGTCGTACTGCTTTCCGTCCGCGACGATTGACACGGCGTACCTGGCGCCCTTGTCGAGCGGCGCGCGCGGAACCACCACGACCGTGCCGTAAGACTTCAGCACGTTGCGCCCAAGTTCCTGCGAGTATGCGTCGGGATTCGAATAGCTGGTCGAATCTAATCCGCATGCCTGGACTACGGTGCGACTGCCGTCGGCATTTTCTCGCGCGACTGAGTATTCGCCAAGATGCGTATCCATCCAGCTGCCGAGCTGAAGTGTAATAGCCAGTCCGCTCGGCGGCTCGTAGCCGGGACAGCTCGAGCGCGGATCGGGCCATTCGTTGAAGAACGACATCAGCGCGATACTCGAGCCCTCAGGAGGAAACTCGATCGGCCGGCCTTCGTACGCGCCCTTGGTCATTTTCCCCTTCGAGCCGTTCAACAGGTTGATTCCCGCGGCGCACGCTCCCGACTCACAGAAGTAGCCGAAGCCGGCGCTGGTCAGCGCAGGATTGAGTATCGGCATGCGATGGAACGGTATCGACATCCATCCGTCGATCGACCAGGCCGGCGAGCCCCATCCATCGCTGGATCTGCCGTGCATCGACCACACGTCCATGTCGCTGGACTTCGCCGCCTCGAGACCCTCGGGCGTAAATCCGGGGCTCCCGGGATCCTCGGTATGCATCTCGGCGCCAAGGCCATCGTGCTCAATCTTGTCGCGGTAGTTCCTGACGATGTACTTGGCGTGCGAGAGATCGCCTTTGCTCAGAGCAGGATCTTCGACTATCGGCGGCAGTTTCACCATCGCGCGATAAAAGTTCACTCGCTTGAGCCATTCCGGCTCGACCGCGGCGGGATTCGCCACCGACGCTGGCGACGGAGGTGTCGTTGCCGGAGAGTTAGCCGCAATCGACTGAGTATTGGCCGCCGCTGGAGAATTGACTGTTACCGACTGAGTATTGGTCGCCGACGGAGTAGATGTGGCCTCACGCGACGAGATCCATGCGACGAAAGCTGAAACGGCTTGTCCGATCTCGCTGCGATAGCGAACCCCGGCGAAACCCGCGACGAACATCACCGTCAGAATCAGCAACGTCCGTCCCAGCCGAATCGGTTTACGTGCCGAACGGAACGGAGCCGGAGTCGGATCGTTCGCGGCGATAAAAGCGTAACGCGCAGAGCCGAATTTTATCTCGTCGCCGCGATGAAGCTCGACCGGCTGGCGCACTCGGCGGCCGTTCACGAAGGTGCCGTTGGTCGAACCCAGGTCCGCCAGGTGGAAGCTGCCGGGCTTGCGCGTGATCGTGGCATGACGGCGCGATACAGTCGTGTTGTCGAGCACTATATCGTTCGACGGATGACTGCCAATGGCTATTGTCGGTTTGTCGAGTGGGTATTCGCGCGAATCGGAACCGCCTATTGAAATGAGGCGACGCCGCCCGCTGCCGTTGTCATCCGCGATACTGCTGGTGGCGCCTTGCTCAGACGGCATCTATCGTCCTAACCCAGGTTCCAGAAGCGGCCGACGTTTTGCGCCGCCCGCTCGATCATCGGCATCACGCGGTCCCCGCCTCCGTCCGAATGAATCGGCTCGTCGGCATCGCGTCCGAATTCGTCGATTACCGAGCGTCCCGACTCAGTGATTGCCTCCAGGTCGTAGCCGCCTTCGAGCGCCGCGACCATTTTCCCGTCGCAGCATTCCGCGGCCAGCCGCTTTACCCGTCGCGCCATAGCACCGAATCCAACATCTGTGACGTGCATCTGCGCCAGCGGATCCCGAAAATGTCCGTCAAAACCGCATGAGACGAGTATGAACTCGGGTTTGTAATGACGCCCGATCGGCATGATCAGGCGATCGAAGACGCGCAGGTACTCAGCGTCGCCGAATTCCGCCGGCATCGGCGCATTCACGTTGAACCCAATGCCAGCACCATATCCAATCTCGTGGAGCGAGCCGGTGCCGGGATAATGCGGGAACTGATGCGTCGATACGTAGAGAACTTCGGGTGATTCGTAAAATATGTCCTGCAAGCCATTGCCATGATGGACGTCCCAATCGACGATCATCACTCGCTTCAATCCGCGCGATTCGATTAGCCACTTCGCCGCGATTGCAACATTGTTGAAGAAACAGAATCCCATCGCGCGATTAGGCAGTGCGTGATGTCCCGGCGGCCGAACAATAGCAAATCCATTATCTACTGCTCCGTCCATCACCGCCTCGACTGCCGTAAGCACGCCGCCCGCGGACAACAGCGCTGTCTCGTAGGTATCGCGCGAGCTATGCGTATCCGGATCGAAGTCGAACCGATCCATCGACGCCGTCTGCGCGACCGTCGCGACATACTCGGGGGTGTGGCAACTCGCGATTTCCTCGGGCGTAGCTTCGCGTGGCGCCATGAATCTCAGACTCGGCCGCGTGAGCGATTCCGCCATCTCGATCATGGCCTCGATGCGCTCGGGACGCTCGGGATGCGACCGGCCGGCGAAGTGCTTCAGGTAGCGGCGATCCGCGACGACCCCGGTTTTAAGCATCGTTGACACCCCGGTCGGATATGATGATTAACTGGCATGGAGCAGGCGACGTAGCGCGGAATTTTCCCGCGAGTTGCAAAGTCATCGAATTGTACCGGCAATCGCGACCGGCGGTCATCGAAGTTTGGACCTTTTTGAAATAATTCTGATCCTCGCAATCGCGCTGATTGTCATCGGCCCCGAGCGCCTGCCCGAAGTTATGCGCACCGTAGGAAAAGTCTTGCGCGAGCTGCGCCTGGCGAGCAATACCGTCCTCCACGAACTGACCGACGTGCTCGACGAGCCGCCCGCCAAAACGCCGCCAGCATCTCCCGCCTCCGTCGCGCCCAAGTCCGCGCCGCCAACCGCTCAGCCGCCCGAGAATACATAGCCGGTCATCCCGCAGCGTGCCTAGCGAGGATATCACACCACCCGCGGTCATCGAGGAGACGCCGGAAGAGGCCCGGATGTCTCTCATCGAGCATTTGCAGGAACTCCGCACGCGCCTGATTCGCTCGTTCATCGCGATCCTCGTCGGCTTCGTCATCGCATACGTCTTCAGGAACGATCTCTTCCAGCTCCTGACCTGGCCGATTCGCGAGGTCTCCGGCGGCAAGGTTTTGCTGATCGGCACGGGAGTCGGCGAGGCGTTCTACACCGAAATCAAGGTCTCACTCGTCGCCGGCCTGTTCATCGCCAGCCCCGCAGTGTTTTACGAGCTTTGGAAATTTATCGCGCCGGGTTTGTACGAGACTGAACGCAAGATGGCCAAGCCGTTCGTATTCTTTGCGACGATTTTTTTCGTGCTGGGAGGATATTTCTGCTGGGCCGTCGTCTTCAAAGTCGGTTACCGATTTTTTCTCGATCAATACGCGACCATCGGCGTCACTCCGACCATCCGCATCAGTGAATACCTGGCGTTCTCGTCCAAGCTGCTGCTCGCGTTCGCGCTCACGTTCGAGATGCCGATTTTCGCGTTCTTCTTCACCAAGCTCGGGTTGATCGACTACAAGATGATGTGGAGTTATTGGCGCTATGCGATCGTCGCCATCTTCGTGGTCTCCGCGGCGCTGACTCCGCCCGACATGATCTCGATGTTCCTGCTCGCCGTTCCGCTGACACTGCTGTATGCAATCAGCGTCGGCGTCGCCTGGATGTTTCGTATTAAGCCGGCGGAAAAATCGGCTGCGACAACGCCCGAAGTTGTCTGAGCCCGAGGCAAATCGAGCAGAGGTGCTATGGCAAGAATCCTGACATCTCCGGTCGCCACCGGCGCACCCGGAATCCCGCCGCGATGGACCCGCAGCGCTAAGGACGCAGTCTGCACCGCCTACTCTTCCGCAAGTCGGATATGGTTCACCACCTCCGCCGGCGTTCTCAACGAGATTTATTTCCCGACGATCGATTCACCCCAGGTCCGCGATCTCCAGTTCCTCATCACCGACGGCGAGACCTTCTTCCACGAGGAACGCCGCCATCTCCATTCCACCACGGAGTACCTCGACACTATCGGCCTTGGCGTGAGAATCGTGAGCCATTCTCCCGACGGCCGCTATCATCTCTTCAAGGAAGTAATCACCGATCCCCATCAGCCGACCCTGCTCATCAATGCCCGCCTCGAGGGCGAACCCGAGCTGCTGAAAAAGCTCCACCTCTATGTTCTCCTCGCGCCGCACCTGGGTGTCGGTGGCTGGGGCAACAACGGCTACGTGACCCGGATCGTCGGCCACGAGTTCCTCAGCGCGAGCAAGGACAACGTCTGGCTGGCTCTGGCAGCCAGCTTGCCGTTTCTCAGGACTTCATGCGGATACGTCGGAACCACCGACGGATGGCAGGACATCAGTGCCAACTTCAAAATCGACCATCAATTCGCCTCGGCGCTCGACGGCAATATCGCGCTCACCGCCGAGATCGATCTGCGCACCGGCTACTCTTTCACGGTCGGCGTCGGCTTCGGCCGCGAGCTCAACCGCGCCGTGACCACTCTCTTTCAATCGCTCGCCGAGCCTTTCTCCGACCATCGCGCCCGCTTCCTCGAGCAATGGGATCGCGCGTCGCGCAATTCCTATCCGCTCGAAAAATGTTCGGGCGACAACGGAGCGCTCTATCATCGCAGCCGCCAGCTTCTTCTCGCCCACGAGGACAAGACCTATCCCGGCGCGCTGATCGCTTCGCTCAGCATCCCATGGGGCGAGGCCAAGAGCGACGAGGATCTCGGCGGCTACCACCTGGTCTGGACCCGCGACATGGTCAACAGCGTCGGTGGACTGGCCGCCTCGGGCGACGTCGCCACCGCGCTGCGCGCGTTGATTTACCTCGCATGCGCGCAGCGTCCCGACGGCGGCTTTCCGCAGAATTTCTGGATCGACGGCCGGCCGTACTGGAACGGAATTCAGCTCGACGAGGTTTCCTTTCCGATCATTCTCGCCTGGCGGCTGCACCAGCACGCCGGCCTCAAGGATTTCGATCCATATCCGATGGTGCTGCGGGCGGCCTACTTTCTTATTGAAAACGGAATCGCCACGCCGCAGGAACGATGGGAGGAGAATGCCGGCTTCTCGCCGTCGACGCTCGCGTCAAATATCGCCGGACTGATCTGCGCGGCATGCTTCGCGCGCGATCGCGGCGACCTGGTAACCGCCCAGTTCATCGAGGAGTACGCCGACTTCCTCGAGGCCAACATCGAGGCATGGACCGTCACCAACGATGGCTTCCTCGTCCCCGGCATCAAGCGCCATTACGTGCGGATCAATCCGATCGACATCGGCGATCCCGACGCCGACGAAAGCCTCACGGGCAAGCTCGTGCCGATTCGCAATCGTCCGCCCGGCGAGCAGACCGAGTTTCCCGCCGCGGAAATCGTAGACGGCGGATTCCTCGAGCTGGTGCGGTACGGCATTCGCAAACCCGGCGATCCCCTGATGGAGGATTCGCTGCGCGTCATCGACGCCGTGCTGAAAACCGAATTCCCCGCCGGCCCATGCTGGAGGCGTTACACGCACGACGGCTATGGGCAGCGCGATGACGGCGGCCCGTTTCTCGGATGGGGCCGCGGACGTCCGTGGCCGCTGCTGACCGGTGAGCGCGGACACTACGAGCTCGCAGCCGGCCGCGACCCGACACCCTATCTGAGCGCGATGGAACGGTTTGCGAATTTGACGCAGTTGATGCCCGAGCAGATCTGGGATCAACCAGACATACGACACGCCCTGCTCAAGTTCGGCTACCAGACCGGCAGCGCGACGCCCCTGATGTGGGCGCATGCCGAGTACGTCAAGCTGTTGCGCTCTGCGATGGACGAGCACGTCTTCGACACGATCGACGAAGTGCAGGATCGCTACATGAGGATCGGACGAAAGCCGAGCCGCCTCAACCTCTGGAAATTCAATCGTCACGTCAAGTCGGTTTCACCCGGCGACCGCCTGCGCATCCTGGCGACTGCGCCGTTCATGCTTCATAGGTCCAATGACGAATGGCAGCACTTCATCGACTCGGGATCGACTTCAACGCCGCTCGGCTTCGAATACGTCGATATCGATATCGGCGCGTCCGACACAGCCCCGATTCGCTTCACATTCAAATGGCGCGAAACAGACAGCTGGGAAGGCCGCGACTACGCGGTCGCGATCGCAAAGTAAGCGTGCCGCAAGCCTACGACTTGAATTGCGTAAGCATCACAGATATCGGCAGCTTCTCAAAATTCATCTTTTGCCAGAATCCGATGCTTCTTTCCGAAACGGTGACCAGCGTCCCCGAGGCTCCTCGCTGAAGCAGCTCCTTGTTGACCGCGTGAACGAGCGCATGGCCGATGCCGCTTCTCTGCTGATCAGGATGGACCGACAGGAGATGAATCAGAGCGCGCGCGCCGTCGTAAACGGCTCTAATCAGACCGCAGGGTTTGCCCCCCGCCACAGCTACGAGGAATATCGCCGCCTCACATCGCGCAACCCTTCGCATCGCATCAGGACCTTCAACTTCGGGATGGTCGTACTGATCGTTGAGCTCGAGGATTTTAACCAAGTCGTCCGCATCATCGTCTCGAAAACCGAACCGCTTAGGGAAACCCTAACGACAAAAATGAAACGATTGTGCACAGGGTGTGGAAAAAAGATCGGGCATTTGCGTCAAGTACACACTCCCGGTTCCGTCAAATTAACTTTTCGTGCAATCTGGCGGTGCCCGATTTCGAGCGAGTCCGGCGAGTTTGCGACATCCTGACGGTTGTCCATACCCATTTGTAGCATGTCGAGTCTGTGAGCATCAGGCTGAACAGTTCATCCCCAAGGCAGAGGTGGAGCGCTGCGCGGTTTTCGGAGACCGGAACCGGCTTCGCGTGCGCGAAGCTGGTCCGGAAGCCCGCCCGTTCGCGTTGCTCGCTATGGCAGGATGACGCAAGAGAGTGGCGGCGCGGGCGTCGCGAATGATGCCAGGAACCTAACCCCTAACCCCTTCCCGAGCGGGAAGGGGAACCGGAAGTTTAAGATCAACCGGCCTTGCGCGGTTGGGGGATCGCTGCGGGTCGTGGTATTGAAAAAATCGAAAGCTGACGCGGCTGGAGGTTTTACTCGATGAAAATTTCGATGTTCCATCTGATGCCGTATCGCGATCTGCCGGAAGACTTCGCGCAGAAGTATCATTCGGTGTGGGTCGATCCGCCTTACTGCGAGCTCGCTGATTCGGTGAAGGTCGGGCAGTACTACAACTGGACGCTCGACGAGCTGATCCATGCCGCCGACAAAGGAATCGACGGCATCTGCGTCAACGAGCATCATCAGAACGCCTACGGCTTCATGCCCAATCCGGACCTGATGGGATCGATTCTCGCGCGCGCGACCAACGGCACCGACGTCGCGGTGGTGCAGATGGGCGCGACGCTGCCGACCTCGAATCCGCCGATACGAATCGCCGAGGAATATTCGATGATCGATTGTATCAGCGGCGGCCGGATGGTGGCGGGGATGCCGCTGGGGACGTCGCAGGACGTGAACCTGTGCTACGGAATCCCGCCGATCGAACAGCGCGAGCGTTACTACGAGGCGCACGATCTCATTCTGAAAGCGTGGCAGTCGCCCGAGATTTTCGCGTGGAACGGGAAGTACTTCAAACTGCCGATGGTCAATATCTGGCCGCGCCCAATCCAGAAGCCGCATCCTCCGGTGTGGATTCCCGGCAGCGGCAGTCTCTCGACCTGGGATTTTTCCGCCAAGCACAACCATTGCTACTGCTTCCTGTCGTATTGGGGGAACAATTTCGGCAAGCGCGTGATGGACGGGTTCTGGGATTTCGTCGCCAAGGGCAATCACGATCCCAATCCGTACCGTGCAGGATTTCTGCAGCTGGTCGCAGTGTCGGAGACCGACGCGCAGGCCGAGAAGGACTACTACAAGCACATCCGATATTTTTACGACAAATGCCTGCATATCCTGCCGGAATATTTTCCCGTCGCCGGCAACCAGGACTACAAGAGCCTGGTCAACAGCGTGACCAAGCTGAATCCGCAGTTGTTCGATCTGATGAACAAGATACCGACCTGGAAGTACAAGGACTTCGTCGACAACCAGTTTGCGATTGCCGGCTCGCCCGCCACAGTGCGTCAGCAGTTGATGGAAGCGGTCAAGAAACTTCGCGTCGGCAATCTGATGGTGCTGCTGCATATCGGATCGATGCCGCACGACTTGACGATTAAGAATATCGACCTGTTCTGTAGCGAGGTGCTGCCGCATTTCCGAGGCGTGTGGGACGGCGAGTGGGACAACAAATGGTGGCCGGAGTCACTCAAGGGGCCGCGCACAAAGATCGCGTCGAACGGAGTGCATGCAGCGGCGCGGTAGCGAGCGTGGAGCAGAACCAGAATCTTGAATCGCGCGCAAACGAGCGCGCTGTACAAGGTCCCTCACCTTCATCCTCTCCCTAAGGGAGAGGGGAAGAACTGCAAGGCTCTTTCGAAAAGGACGGATATGGCGGGTGCAAAAGATAAGACGGTCAGCGTATGGGGCGACAAGGTTCATCCCAAGGTCAGGATTCTTGGCGATGGGCCGCCGGTCGTCTATCTACATGGCGGTTATGGACCGATCGAAACCGAATTGCTCGACGAGCTGGCAAAAAATTTCACCGTCTATGCTCCCGAGCATCCGGGGATCACGGCCGGCGACGAGGATTCTTACAAGGCGCTCGACGACATGTGGGATCTCGTCCTCTACTACTACGACCTGTTCGACAAGCTCGGCCTCAAGGCGCCGGCAGTGGTAGGTCATTCGTTCGGCGGGATGATCGCGGGTGAAATCGCGGCCACCGATCCGACACGAGTCGGCAAGCTGGTGCTGATTAGCCCGCTCGGCTTATGGCGCGAAGATTCTCCCATTCGCAATTACATCGTGACGCCGCAAACCGACCTGCCCGCACTGCTGTTCAAGGATCAGCATCACCCGTCGTTGAAACGAATCACGCTTAATCCCGAAGATCAGCAGGGGTTCATTCGGATAACATGGGCTCTAGGATGCACCGGCAAATTCATGTGGCCGATTCCCGACAAGGGGCTGCGGAAAAGGCTGCATCGAATCGCCGCACCGACGCTGATCGTTTGGGGCAAGGACGACAAGCTGTTGCCGGCGGTGTATGCCGATGAGTTCCGCAGGGGGATTCCCGGCGCGAAGGTCGATCTCGTCGCGGGCGGCGCGCACATGATGCCCCTGGAGGAGCCGGCAAAGCTCGCCGCGACGGTGTCGAAGTTCATCAAGGGATAGGGGAGCAGAAGCAGAGACAGAATCCTGAATCGCGCGCAGAAAGCGCGCGCTGGACAATGTCCCTCACCTTCGATCCTCTCCCTAGGGGAGAGGGGCGCGAAGTTTATTCCCGGTCATCCTGACCGAAGCGAGCGACCAGAGCGCAGCGGAAGGACCTCGGACAGCTTCGCGCCAGCGAAGCCGGTTCCGGTTTTGAAATCGCGCAGCGGCCCTCGTAAGGTCTTCCGAGGCATCGGTTTATCGCTTGCGGATTGGCGACGCGTCGAATACTTCCATACAGGAACTGTTGGACTAACCCTGCATGGACCTTTGACTGTTCGTGCGAATGCGAGTGGGATAAAATGAAACGTAACTCCTTTAGATTATCGTGTCTTGCCGCCGTGGCGTTCCTCGTGCTCGCTTCGGCCTGCAAAGGCGCAACGGATGGACTCCCCGTGAGAAATACAGGTCACTACGCCATCATCGAGACCGAGCGCGGCGTCATAGTTGTCGAGCTATACCCCGCGGTCGCGCCGAAGACAGTCGCCAACTTCGAGACGCTGGTGAACAAGGGCTTTTACAACGGCCTGACGTGGCATCGCGTCGTCCCGGACTTCGTCGTGCAGGGCGGAGATCCTGACGGCACCGGTACCGGCGGTCCCGGCTATAACGTGCCCGCAGAGATCAACAACAGCGAGCATCACCTGCGCGGCAGCCTGGCCACGGCGCGCAAAGGCGACGAAGTGAATCCGCAACGCGAGTCCAGTGGCAGTCAATTCTACATCTGCCTGGCGCCGCAGCCGGGCCTCGACGGCCAATACACCATCTTCGGCGGCGTGATTAAGGGGATGGACGCGGTAGATCAGATTCAGAAGGGCGACCACATGAAGAAAATCACGCTCGCCAAGGAGCCGCCCAAGTAGCCGCGGCGCGTCGCAAATGGCGGATTCACGAAGCGGGCACCCCCATCCGGCGGGGCCCTACTTCAGCGTAGACCTGCATCTACACACCAATCGTGGCAGTTCGGACTCGAACCTGGCGCCGAAAGACCTGGTCGAGCGCGCGCGTGCGATCGGAATCGGCGCAGTCTGCATCACCGAGCACGACAATATGTGGGACTCGCGTGAAGTCGCGGCGCTGGCCGCGGACTCGGGGGTGATTTTCCTGCGCGGGATGGAAGTGACGACCGACATGGGACATGTCGGCGCGTTCGGGCTCGAGCGCTACGTCGGCGGAATCTACAAGCTGGCCGAGCTGCGGCGCGTGGTAGATCTCGAAGGCGGAATACTGGTCGCGAATCATCCGTTCCGCTACAAGCTCGACCCGCGCTTTTCGTTTATCAACCCGGATTCCGAGCCGATCGATCCGACATTCCCGGATCGCGCGGCCAAGCTGAAAATCTTCGAGCTGGTCGATGCGATCGAAGTGCTCAACGGCGCGTGCGGCGAGGACGAAAACGTCTTCGCACTAAGGGTCGCGCGTCACCTCGGGATGGCAGAGGTGGCAGGTTCGGACTCGCATTCGGCGGGCTCGGTGGGATGTGTGACGACGCTGCTGGACGCTCCAATCAAGGACGAGCGCGAGCTAATCGACGCAATCAGATCGAAGCGATGCCGCGCAGGCCGCGGTCTACTGAAGAGCGCGCTCGCGCCGTTCGAGCTGACGGTGGACGGCAGCTAATGCCTCGAAAAATCGTTGAGGTATAAGCTTTTTCCTTTCATTTGAAGCATGCGAGAATTTGAAAGGAAAATAAATTCCTCGCATTGCTAGGTCCTTTTTCCTGATGGATTTACAAACCGTTGTTCAGGATATTGCTGACGTCCCGAAGGCTATCGATGCATCGGGTGTGCCCTTTAAGACTTTCCAGCCAGGCGTCGGACCCTACGGCGAACCACAACTGGTGAAGCTTGTCGCTGCGGGCCTGAACAAGATTCCGCAATACCGTGGCGGCGCGAGAATCATGCGAACTCCCGATCTATTGATCGAGAAACAGTGGGCACTTGAGATTAAGCTAGCTCGGCCGTTCGGAGACAATGGGAATCAGGCGGAGAATTGGTCGGTGAACCTCCTCCACCCGTATTCCGGAAACACTAGCCTGATTGGTGACTGCCTCAAACTTCGAGCGATGACCGGTTCCGAACAGAAGGGTGTCATTGCGATTGGGTACGAACACGATCCAGCTCAGGTCTCCCTTGAACCACTATTGAAATCATTCGAGGTAGTGGCAGCTTCGGTGTTGACATTCATCTTGGGCCGCGCCTGCAAGCAACTCGCGACGGATTGATCCATCCGGTTCACCAACGACTAGTCGTCGTTGGCTGGCAAATCAGTTAAGAATCTCGCGGTGGCATTGTTCGCGGCGCGATTGATCCGATAAAATTTTTGCGCCGCTGTTGAGAGTTAATCCGAGATTCTATCTATGAGCGCCAACAAGGACCGCCTCGCCCTGATCGAGCATCTCTCCGCGATCGGCGGTGAGCATTCTGACGACCTCCGCGAGACGCTGGACCGGGCCGCTTTCGCAATCGCCACCGGCATGGAAGCCGAGGTCTGTTCGCTCTACCTGTTCGATCCGCAGCGCGAGCGAATCGTGCTGCGCGCCACCGTCGGCCTCGATCGCGAATCGGTTGGCAAGGTCTCGATGCGCCTCAACGAGGGACTGGTCGGGCTGGTGCTGGAGGAAGACGAACCGGTTTACGTGCCTGACGCGATCAGCCATCCGCGCTACAAATATTTTCCCGAGACTGGCGAGGAGCGCTTCCATACTTTTCTCGGCGTTCCGGTCCGTGACGGGCGCAAGAAGCCACTCGGAGTGCTGGTCGCGCAAACGCTCGAGCGGCGCAAGTTCAACAAGAGCGAAATCCGGCTGCTCAGCACGGCGGCCAATCAGGTCGCGCAAATCCTGTCTCATTTCAGGCTGCGCGAGTCGCTTGCCACCAAGGAAAAAGAGCGGCTCGAGTACAAGCGCCGGATGATCGAAGCGAACCGCCAGCTCAAGGACTACGAAAAAGTCGGCGGCAAGACGCGTCACGCTGCGCCCGCGAAGATTCGACGCCCGCGCCTGGCGGGGCTTTCCGCGTCTCCCGGATTTGCGCAGGGCAACGCGCACGTCGTCGGCACTTTTCTGAGCAGCGTCGATCGTCATCAGAAGTCCCGCGACCCCAAGGCCGAGGCCAAGCGCTTCGAGGAGGCTCTGACGCGCTCATTAGCCGAGCTGGCGACGCTGCGGGTCCGGATGGAACCGCTGATGCCCGAGTCGGACCTCAAGATTTTCGACGGCCATCGGATGATTCTCGAAGACGAAGAGTTCGTCGGCCGCATCCGCGAATCGATCGCCAACGGCTACACCGCCGAGAGCGCGCTGTTCCGCGTGATCGAGGAACTCAGTGCCTCGATGCTGGCGGTCGCGGACAACTACTTGCGCGAACGCGCGACCGACTTCCGCGACGTCGGTCATCGCGTGCTGCGGCATCTGCGGCAGGAAGAAAAGAAAGCACCCTTCACCAAGCCTACCGTCATCGTTGCGGAGGAACTCACGCTCTCGCAGTTGACGCTGGTCAGCCACGACAAGCTCGCGGGAATTGCGCTGCAATCCGGCGGCGTCACTTCGCACGCGGCGATCCTGGCGCGTGCGTTCGAGATACCAACGGTAGTCGGCGTCGAGCATCTGATGGAATCTGTGGTCGAAGGCGACCAGCTCGTGCTCGACGGCAACTCGGGCGTCGTTTACGTCAATCCCGGCACCGAGATCGAGCGCGACTACGTCAGCCTGTCGCGGCGCTACGAGGCGTTCAAAAAGGAGCTGATCGAAGAGGGCAACGCGCCCACCGCGACGCGCGACGGCCATCGCGTCATGATGCTGGCGAATATCGCGCTGCAGCCGGATATCCACCTGGCGCTGCGCTATGGGGCCGAGGGCGTCGGCCTGCTGCGTTCGGAATTCTCGTTTATGACCTACGAGGATTTTCCCGATGAGACGCAGCAGCTCGCACTCTACAGCAAAATGCTGGAGATGCTGGGCAAGCGCCCGGTGACGATTCGCACGCTGGACATCGGCGCCGACAAGTATCCGCCGTACATGCGGGTGCCGCGCGAGGACAATCCGTTCCTCGGCTGGCGTTCGATACGCATCTCGCTCGAGATGGCGGGGCTGTTCAAGGTTCAGCTCCGCGCGATTCTTCGGGCCGCCGCCAAGCACAACGTGCGCATCATGTTCCCGATGATTTCAAGCCTCGAGGAATTGCGTCGTGCCAAGGAACTGCTGGCCGAGTCGCAGGCCGAGTTGTTCAAGGAAGGCTTAGAGCATAATCCCAATATCGAAGTCGGAATCATGGTCGAGGTGCCGTCGGCGGTGTGGCTTGCGCCGCGCCTTGCCCGTGAGGTCGATTTTTTTTCGATTGGGACCAACGACTTGATCCAGTACCTGCTCGCCGCCGATCGCAACAATCCGAAGGTTGCGCATCTGTACGAGGCGCTTCATCCCGCGGTCATCTCAGCGATCGCCGAGGTCGTCAACGTCGCCCGTGCTGCCGACAAGGAGGTTTGCCTGTGCGGCGAGATGGCCAGCGACCCGCTGGCGACGCTCCTGCTGGTCGGGATGGGCCTCGACGAACTGAGCCTCAGCCCGCTGTTCATCCCGGTCGTGCGCAAAGTCATTCGCGAGGTCGACTACCAGACCGCCCGCCTCATTGCCCGCGAGACCCTGCAGATGGCCAGCGTACAGGAAGTTAAGGGTTACCTGGTCGAGCGTTACCGCGATTTGGGCTTGATAAATCTGGTCGAAATGTACCGCTAGTGACGCTCCGTTCGGATTATCCCGGTTAATTCCTCGACTTCGGTGCAACCAACGTGGTTCAATCCATATTGACTTTTGTGTTCGGGATTTGTTTACTCTGACCGAGCGGTTAGATACGCCCCCGCGTTCGGCTATGATGGGCAGGGTGGGTTGCTGGGTAGGAAGCAAAAGCAGAGGATCTATTCATGTTATTTCTTGTATTTCTTGGCGCGTTCCTGGTTTTCGCTGCGGGTATCCTCTACTGGCTGTTGGGGACCAATCGCTATGGCGGTGACCGTCAGGCCGCGACGCTCCAGTTGACCGCTCGCGAGGGCGCCGTCGCCGATGGGGCCGTAAAGCCCGAGCTTTGCCGTACGATTCGGGTCTATTTCATCAAGCCCTCACGCTACGACGAAGACGGCTTCGTCCAGTATTTCCGGTACGGGGTTCAGCCCAACAACACCCTGACGGTGCTGACGGCGCTCAACGAAGCGTTCAACAAGCGCTACGCGGTGGAGCGTAATGTCCGGCTCGAAACGGTGATTTGGGACGAAATCTGCGATGGTATCGTCAGCCCCGAGACAATCAAGGCGATCAAGGAAAAGGCGCAGGAAGACGGCGTCGAGCTGCTGATCGGGCTGGCCGGCGTTCAATCGAATCAGTACCCGCGTGGACGCGACCTCGCGCTTCAGTTCGTCGCAGAGGGCCTGCCGACGATGATGGGCGGCTTCCACGTCAGCGGATTTCCGGACTCGTGCAAGTTCCTCAACGAATGCGGCATCACGACCGTCGTGGGCGAGGCCGAGAACATCTGGGGCGATATCGTCGAGGACTTCCTGCGCGGCGACCTGCACAAGAGCTATTCGGTCACGCAGGGAATTCGCGCGAAGACCGGCCAGGACGACATTATCGTGCCGCTTATCACCGAGTCGCTGCTGCCGGTGCTCGACGATCGTTACCTCACGCGATTTTTCAACGAAACGATGACCACGCTCGACACTTCGCGCGGTTGTCCGTTCACGTGCTCGTACTGCAGCGTGAAAAACGTGATGGGCCGCACGATGCGCTCGCGCGAGCCGGACGCCGTCGTCAGCTGGGTGCGCGACGCATGCCGGCATCATGGGATCGAGTCGCTGTTCCTGGTCGATGACGATTTTTTCCGCTCGCCGCGATGGGAAGAGATTCTCACCGGGCTGGTCGAAGTGAAGAAAGAGTATCCGAAGCTCTCGTTCATGATGCAGGTCGACGTCGACGCGTCATGCTACGCGAACGTCGCCGAGGGCGAAACGGAAACCGCCAAGCATCGCCGCAGTAAGAAGTTCACCGAGTTGGCCGCGGCCGCGGGATGCTACCAGGCATTCGTCGGAATCGAGTCGCTCAATCCCGACAATTTGAACTTTGCGACCAAGTATCAGAACACCGACGACCGCCAGCATAAGGGCAAGCTGGAAGTGGTGCGCGCGCACGTGATCGACAAGTATCGGCGCGTGGTCGAGAACTGGCACAGAGTCGGCGTCTCGGTGCATGCCGGCTACATGCTGGGATTCCCGTTCGACGGCCCGGACTGCGGACGTGTCGCCGCTGCTACATTGAAAAAAATCGGCTTCGATATCGTGTCGTTCTTCATCATGACTCCCCTGCCGGGCACCGAGGACCAGGTGCGCTTCACCAAGGAAGGCGCCATCATCGACTGGGACTTCAACCAGCTCGACTCGCAGCACGTCACGCTCAAGCACGACAAGCTGGACAAGGAAAGCTGGCTTGGCGCGTATCGCGACGCGTTCACGGGCTTCTACTCGATTCCGCGCTTCATTCACACGATGCTGACCGTATGCGCCGGCCGCGGACTCGACGCGGAGTCGCGCAGAGCGGTGCTCCGTCAGTTCACCTACTATTTTTTCAGCTATCGCCAGCGACGGCATCCGATGGTCGGCGGGATATGGCCGATTCGACGCCGTGACGTCCGCCGCGCGGCGGTCACCGACGACGAGGCGCGTCGTTTCTATCTCGGTGGAAAGCGCTTCGACGCGATTCTGCGAGGCGACGGCGACGAAGGATTCGCCGCGGCTCCGGCGTAAGCGCGACATCAGTACAGCAAAACGCGATCAAAACCGGCGCGATCCAATTTGGATCGCGCCGGTTTGCTTTTCGGGTGCTCGCAGCGCGCCCGATTCGTCCGCGCGCGGCTTGCGCCGACTCCTCACAAACGGCTAGGGATTCCTCCGGGGAACTCATCATGATCACGTTGCCGATGCTGGTCGTCGTCTTTCTGGTTATCGCGGTGTTGGTCTTCGTCCCGTTGTTGCGCCGCGCGGTCGGACTGTTTTTCCGCCTCGCGATCTTTTTTATCGGCGTCGCGGTGGCAGCGGCGGGAATCACGATGATCATGAACAACGAAACGATCTTCGAAAAACCCGGCCTCGTGCAGCGCGTGGAACGCTTCGTCACGATGAACTCCGCGGCCGCCAGCCAGTCAGGCTCCGGCTCAGTGACCTGCCAGATGGGAAATCAACCCGCTGCGGCAGCAAGCCCTGCGGAAATCGCTCCGCACAAGCATCCGGCAAAAGCCCCGGCAGAACCCGGCGCAGAGCGCACTGCGCTGCCGGTCGCAGCGCCGGCGTCGCTCGACGACGTCTATCCTGAATTGATTCGCCGTGGATTTCCTGGAATCTCGCGCCAGAAGCTGTTCCAGCTCTCGCAGGATACGATCAACTCGCTCGGCGGATGGAAAATCGTCAAGGCCGATTCTCACAACTACACAATCGATTGCATCTACACGACGCGATTTTTGAAACTTCAGGACGACGTGCGGATCACGATCGATCCTTCTGGTGAGATCGAAGTGTGCTCGCGCTCCGGCACGGCGCGTCCCGACGCGACCACGATGCTGCGTTACTTCCCCGGCGACCTCGGCGCCAATATCGGGCATATCAAGGAATTTTACGAAGCGCTCGAGCCGAAGATGGACGAGGTCTACAAGGAAGAGCAGGACAAGCAGAACGCGAAGAAGCCGCAGCACTGAGCGCGCGTTCCGGGGAAGGGTAAATCACTTGATTGAATGTGAAACCCCTTCCTTGGGCAGGGTTGGACCCTGCACCTCAGTATTAAGAAAAGTGCGGGACTGCGTCACTATTAGAACTTTTGGGGCGGAGGCGTGGGCGAGGATCCGACTCTTACCTCGCCCGTTATTTTTACGGGAGGGGCGGCCGGCCGCGGCGCGGGCGGTAGTGAGGGTCCTGCGATTCAAACAACAACTGGAAGCGTCGAGAGAACTACTTCGCGCGAACGAGGTCAGCGCTGCGGGCCTTTCTTGCGCGTCTCTTCGTCGCGGTAGCGTTTGTAAAGCAGGGTCCATTCGTTGGAACCCTCGACGACGCCGCGCTTGATCGAATTGATTTTGCGCCGCACGATCGCATCGATCTCGTCGCCCTGCTCGTTGAACTGCGCGACTATTTCGCGTGCCTGGCGAAGCGCCAACGGAAAGTTCGCGATTTCGGCCAGGCCTTCGTCGCGCAATTTAGCCAGCGACTCGCGCGCCAGGAATAGAACTCGTGCTTCGGTGAGTCTCACTATTCTACAACGTGAAGTTCTTTTTCTCGGCGAGGCGCTGACGAATCAAAGTGCGCAGCCGCGTTACGTCCAGGCGTGTATCGCGGCGCGCTTCCGCCTCCGCCATCTTGTCGGCCTCTTCGTCGATCTGCGCTTCGGTCTCGAAGTTTTCCGACATCAGCTCGACCACGCACGCGACCAGATCCTTCACGTCGCCCTTCGGCTTGATCACGCCGCGATCGATGAGCCCCTGCACCAGATGAGTCGCCAGCGCGTCGATCTGAGTCTCCCGCATCGCCATAGAAACTCAGCTTGACCGGATCGAGTGCATCTTGTCAAAAGCCGCAGCGAGAGGAGACGAAAAGAACCTAACCCCTAACCCCTTCCCGCGCGGGAAGGGAAAGTCGAGTTCCGGCGACCGAGAGCAAAGTAGCGCGCTGCGCGCAACTTTGCGATTGAGCACTGGGTGCAGAGCCTGTCCTGAGCGAAGCCGAAGGAGGTCACCCCTGCCCAGGGAAGTGTGAAACCCACGGCGGGTTTCACATAATGAGTTCCATCTTCCCCAGGCCTAGCGTGCTACGACTAGAGAGCGGCGTGCCGATCTGGATCCGCACTATCTGCGCGGTCACCGTCTCGCACGCGACATCTTGCGTTGGCGGCGGCAACCCCTGCACGAATTCCGACCCTTGCGGCGTGATGAGGCTGTCGCCGTCTTGCGGGTTGTCTGCCGAGAACGTCACGATAAGGTCCACCATCACGGTTGCCGCCGATGCGGGCAGCGGAAGACCGGTAACGTCCTCCGTAGCTTCGAGGCTGAACTGACCTCCCTTGTGCGCGAATG
>CAWILO010000021.1:0-35305 GCA_963836955.1 uncultured delta proteobacterium
GAACTTAAAAGGACTCGCGTTTGCTCTAAGAAGATTGTAAAATCCGCGCGCAACATCTTGACACGCGAGCTAGTGCTCTAATATATCCACGACCCGGCAAACCAAAAGAGCAGAATTAGTTACTAACTGTAGGTCGAAAATCAGCGCTCGAGAGGGAACCAGAAGATGCGCCTACATGAGTACTCGGCGAACGGATCGCCGGTCCCGGCTGCGATGAATAATCTTCGCGCCGAACCAGCGGGCGCCGCGTGCGAATGGTTGAGCCTGGAGCATCTTGCGCACGGGTCGGAACGGGTCGGCGGGATGGTGGTGCGGTCGGCGCAAGTTCGCAAAGTACTCAAAACCATCTCACGTCTGAGCCCGTACAAGGCAACCGTTCTGATCAATGGAGAGTCCGGGACCGGCAAGGAGCTGGTCGCCCGCGCCTTACACACACTGGGGTCTACCCCCGGCGGTCCCTTCGTGACCTTCAACTGCTCCAACCTGGTCGAGACGCTGGCAGAATCGCAGCTTTTCGGACATGTGCGCGGCGCATTCACCGATGCCCGCGAGGATTCACTCGGTTATTTCCGGTCCGCCAACGGCGGCACCCTGTTCCTGGACGAAATCGGAGAGCTCCCACTGCGCCTGCAACCCAAGCTGCTGCGCGCGGTCGAGACCCACGAGATTCAGCCGGTCGGTTCGTCGCGTTCCTACTCAGTCGATATACGGCTGGTCGCGGCGACCAATCGCGATCTGCGGGCGATGGTGAAGGCCGGTCAATTCCGCGACGATCTCTACTACCGCCTCAACGCCGCCGCCATCCTGGTCCCCCCGCTGCGCGAGCGGCGCGAGGCAATCCCGGCCTTCGTCGCCCATTATATCGAGCACTTCAACAGACTCTTCGGCAAAGACGTAAAGCTGGTCTCGCGTCGCGCTTTGGACGTGCTATGCGCCAATCAGTGGCCTGGCAACATCCGCGAGCTCGGCCATGCAATCGAGAGCGCGGTTCTGATGACCGATAGCGACCGTATCGACGTCGATGACCTGCCGTTCCGCCACGACAATGCCAATCCTGCCGCGCCGGAGCCGGTAGAGGCGTTGCTTCCAAATAGCGCGCTGGACGAATATCTCGTCGAAAGGCAGAATTAACGGCGCCGCGAAAGAGTTTGGCCCTACTCACTCGACGCTGTAATCCGTGAAGCGTCGAAGCTCGCACTGATTGGTGCGTGCAGGCGACCGAAGGCGATTGCCATCGCGCGGCCAAGCTGCTGGCGTATCGCGGTACACCGTCTATCAAATGTGAACCGGTTCGGGTTGGCCAAGGGCGCACATACAGAACGTTCCGCAAGCCGACCATCCGCCGCGCGTAGCCGAGCCGCCCGGCCCGTTGAGTACGCGGCTGAAAGCCGTGTAACCTACCGCGGTGCCTCGCGTTTCGATAATCATTTCCGCATACAACGCGGCGGCGACTATCGCTGGCACAGTGGATAGCGTTCTCGGTCAGACCCTTCAGGATTTCGAAATAGTTTGCGTTGACGACGAGTCCACCGACGGCACCATCTCGATCATCAGGCAGTACGGCGACCGCGTTGGGCTGCTCGAGCAGCCAATAGCGGGCCGGCGGCGGGACGCAACAACGGCGCGCGCCATTCGTCGGGCGAGTACCTTGCCTTCCTCGACGCCGACGACGTGTGGATGCCGCAATTCCTCGAGCGGTCAGTCGCGGCGCTGGATGCGGACCATTCCCTGTCGCTCGTGTACTGCAACTGCGCGCTGGCGGACAGCGAAGGCGTCGCGATCGACACGTCGCTGGTCGGCTGCGGCTTTGACCATCCACCGTCGCTGAATGAACTGCTCACGCGGCTATGGCCGATAATGCCGAGCGCGGCTCTCGTCAGACGTTCGGCCTACGACGCGTGCGGCGGTTACAGGGACGCATTGAAAGGCGCGAGCTTCCGCTTCGAGGACGTGGATTTCTGGATCAAGATGCGCGAGCAAGGGCCGTTCGGCTATATCGCGGAGCCGCTGATCACCTGGCGGTTCGCATGGTTTCCCAAGCAACTCAAGCGGCTGCCCGATTACTCGAAGGCGCTGCACGTGTTCGAGGCTTATCTACAGGAGCACTACGGGGTTTCCGCGGCGCCGCTGGTCGATGCGCGGATGCGGGCGCCGCGTAGTATCCTCGCGACGATCGGATTGAAGGCTCTTCGCGACGGCGATCGCCTGCGGGCGCGCGCGGCGTTCGCGCATGCAATCAAGGTGGATCCTTACCGGGTGAAGAACTACCTGCGCTGGATGCGGACCCTGCTGCCGCATCGGCTGGCGCAGAGCCTGTCCGGCGGCAGCTCGCGACGTGCTCGATCTGATCGCGCGTATCAGGAATAAATAGATCGGCGTTTAGCCGATGAAGAGGTTTTTAATGCGGGTGATTGTAACTGGTGGGGACGGATACCTCGGATGGCCGCAGGCGGTGTACCTGTCCAAGCGCGGCTACGAAGTATGCGTGGTGGACAACTTCAGCCGGCGTCTGTGGGATCTCGAAGGCGGCACCGAGAGCCTTATTCCGATTTCGTCGCTGCAGGACCGGGTGGCGGCGTGGCGCGAGACGACCGGCAAGGCGATACAAATCGCGGTCGGCGACCTGACCGACTATCCCTTCATCAGCGGCGTGGTGCGGGACTTCAAACCCGACGTGATCGTGCATTACGGCGAGCAGCGGAGCGCGCCATTCTCGATGATCGACCGGCGTCATTCGGTGCTGACACAGGTCAACAACATTGTCGGCACGCTGAACGTCGTTTATGCGATTCGCGAGCATGTGCCGGAATGCCACCTGGTCAAACTCGGCACGATGGGCGAATACGGCACCCCGAACATCGATATCGAAGAGGGGTTTATCGAGATTACGCACAACGGACGCACCGACACTTTGCCGTTCCCGAAGCAGCCCGGCTCGTTCTATCACCTGTCCAAGGTTCACGACTCGCACAATATCCAGTTCGCGTGCAAAATCTGGGGAATCCGTTCGACCGACCTGAACCAGGGCGTCGTGTACGGAATTGAAACCGACGAGACGATGCTCGACGAGCGGCTCGCGACGCGTTTCGACTACGACGGAATCTGGGGCACGGTGCTGAACCGTTTCTGTATCGAGGCGGCGATTGGGCATCCGCTGACCGTGCATGGCAAAGGCGGGCAGACGCGCGGCTACCTGAATATTCGCGACACGATGCGATGTATCGAAATCGCGATCGAGAAGCCGGCGAAGCCCGGCGAGTATCGCGTCTTCAACCAGTTCACCGAGCAGTTCTCGGTGGCGCAACTGGCGGACCTGATCCAGGCCGCGGCGAAGCATAAGGGGCGCCGCGTCGAGATTCAGCATATCGCGGATCCGCGGGTCGAGGCCGAAGTCCACTACTACAACGCCAAGCACACCAAGCTGATTGACCTGGGACTGAAGCCGCGGCTGCTGTCGGATACGTTGATCGACTCGGTGCTGGACAAGGTCGAGAAATACAAGCATCGCGTGAAGAAGGATCGCATCGAAGCGCTGGTGAATTGGCGGCGGACCAGCAACGCGGTGGGGTATGGCTCGATGTCGGCGGCGTCGGAAGAGCACGAGACTGAGGCGAAGCCGAAGGCAAGAATCTCGCGCGCCAGATAAGAGAAGAGCGGAATCCTGAATCGCGCGCGAAAAAAACGCGCGCCGTATACGGTCCCTCACCTTCATCCTCTCCCTAATGGGAGAGGGGAAGACGGACGCTATCGCGCCGACTGTCAGGGAATACGGGAGGCGCGTGACGCTTTGCCGCCGAGCGCTCGGCGGATTGGCGCTGGCAGGAACGTTCTTGCTATTCGGGTGTAGCTCTTCACGTGGCGTGGATCGTACTTCAGCACTCGCATGAAGCATTGACGCGCGCCGACCATGTTTCCGCGGCTCATCTCGATCACACCGGCGTTGGAAATCATCCTCACGCGATGCCGCATGAAGTCCTCGACCAGCCCGTCGGCGCGCGAGCCGTAGCGGGCTCGGATCAAATCGACAAACCCCTCGGGACCGACGTCGCGCTTCAGGACCTTGGGATAGAGCTGGCCGAAGGTGAAGCGCACCAGGCGGTCGGGCAGGTAAATGAAGCTGCCCTGCTCCCGGATGCGCGGCCAGAAATCGAGGTCTTCACCGAGGTTCTCGGAAAATCCGCCCGCGCGATCGAACGCCGTCCGGCGCATCACGACCGTGCTGGGCATGATTGGCCAGATCCGCGTGAGCATCTCATCCATCGAGGGAGCGTGCGCGGTGTCGGCTCCGACCGGAGAGGCGCGCGACTCCTCGCCTGCTTCGTCAACGACCGTCACGTCGGTGTAAACGAGTGCGGCACCGGGATCGCTTTGAAGCGCAGCTACACTAACCTCGAGCTTTCGCGGGAGCCATTGGTCGTCGTGATCGATTAGCGCGATAAGCTCCCCGCGACTGGCTGCCACGCCGGCATTACGCGCGGCCGGGAATCTGCGATTGGCCTGGCGTAGCACCCGAATCCTATCTCCGTAGCTGGCGAGTACCGAAGGTGTGTCGTCGGTCGAACCGTCGTCGACGACGACTACCTCGAAATCGGTGAAAGTCTGCTCGAAAACGCTGGCGAGCGCGCGCCCGATCGTCGCGGCGCCGTTGTAAATCGGAATGACGACGGACACGAGCGGCGGTCGCCCGCGATCCTCCGAGTTTATTTCGCCTGACGCCATCGGGTCTCGATCAAGCTTCGTTATCTTCGGTGTTCGAGGTCGAGCGCTGCGAACGCAAGGGCAGAAAGGTCTGCAGATACCGCCGGTATGCTTTCGGTGACGCCGGTTGATAGCGAATGACGCGGGCGAGACATCGGCGCGCATCCTCGGGCCTGCCCTGGTCGATCAGGACGCGGCCGAGATGACGCAGGACCTTGACCCGCGAGCGGCGAAAGCCGTCGATCAGTCCGTTGGCGGACGGCCCGTAGCGCTCGCGCACCAGCTCGACAAAAAGATCGCACTCGGGCTCGCGCTCGAGCGCCTTGGGATAGAGCGGGCGCGTTTCCTTGCGCAGAAGCGGCTCGGGCACGCAGCGGAAGTGTCCGTGCTCGCGCGCGTTCAGCAGGAAATAAAGATCCTCGCACGACGTGATGAATCGTTCGTGAAATCCACCGCATCGCTCGAACACGTCGCGCCGCACGACGAACTGGCTCGGCACCACGTTCCACGGACGCTCGAGCAGTTGTTCCATCGTGGGCGACTCGGCGCCATCGGGACGGCCTTCGGTCACATTTTGCGGGCCCATCAGCAACCCGTCGGTATCGACCTTGAGCGCGAGCGTGTACACGAGCGCGCACTCCGGGTCGGCGTCGAGGACGGGGACGCATCGCGCGAGCTTCTCGGGCATCCACTCGTCGTCGTCGTCGAGAAACGCGAGGTACTCACCGCTCGACGCGCGTACACCAGCGTTGCGCGCGGCAGACAGACCGCGATTGGGCTGAGTGATGACGCGGAGGCGATCGCCGTAGCCAGCGAGGACGGTCGCGGTGTCGTCGGTCGAGCCGTCGTTGACGACCACGAGTTCGTAGTCCGTAAAAGTCTGGGCGAAAATGCTGGCCAGCGCGCGCGGAACTGTAGCTGCGCCGTTGAACACCGGCACGATTACGGAAACGAGCGGCACGCGGTGCTCACTTGCAGACGTGGACGAGGCCGAATTCATCGGCATCGGCTCACGCCTTCCCGTCGCCGGTGCGCGGAGTCGCTCGGGGCGCGCGAGCCGGAAAAAAGCTTTTCAAGTACTTTCGGTAAGCGCGCGGCGACGTCGGCTCGTAGTGGATGACGCGCGCGAGGCATTGGCGAGCCTCGACCGTACGACCTTCGTTCATCAAAACGCGGCTGGCTTGCTGGAGGACCTTTACCCGCTCCCGGTTGAATCCCTCGACTAGTCCGTTGGCGGCCGAGCCGTGGCGGGCGCGCACCAACTCGACGAACAAATCATACTGCGGCTCGCGCCGGAGCACGGTGGGATAGAGCGGGCGCGAGACTTTGCGCAGGAGACGATCAGGCACGCAATGGAAGTAGCCGTGCTCGCGCGCCTGCAAGAGAAAGTATCGGTCTTCAATTCCCGACAAACGCACGTGAAATCCACCGCATCGCTCGAACACGTCGCGACGCACGATGAACTGACTGGGCACGACATTCCAGGGACGCTCGAGCAGTTCTTTCATTGTCGGCGACTCTGAGCCTTCAGCCTGGCCGTCGAGAGTTCCGATCGGGCGCCCCTTCAAATCAACTTTGACCGCCCGCGTGTACACCAGCACGCAACCTGGATTCTCATCGAGGACCGGCACGCATTGCGCGAGCTTATCTTCCATCCACTCGTCATCGTCGTCGAGAAATGCCAGGTACTCTCCGCTCGACGCGCGGACCCCAGCGTTGCGTGCTGCAGAAGCACCGCTGTTGGCTTGGCGGATCACGCGGATTCTATCGCCGTAGCCGGCGAGCACGGCGGGTGTATCGTCAGTCGAACCGTCGTCGACAACCACGACTTCGTAGTCTGTGTATGATTGCGCGAACACGCTCGCCAGCGCGCGCGGAGCGGTGCGCGCGCCGTTCCATACCGGAATTATTACCGACACCTTTGCCATCGCGGCGCGCTAACTCCCCTGCGCGGCGGCGGCTTGCGGGACTGCGGAACTGCGCTTGGCGCGGGGAGACTTCCATGCAGAAAGATCGCGTCCGATCATTTGCTCGAGCGCGTCGATTTCGGGACGCATCAGTTCGTGCAATTGCGCCTCGATCGCAGGATCCATCGGTCCGAACTTTGGCCCGCCACCGAAAACCAGCTTCCACGCACCCGCCTGCTCGAGAAAGTTATTTGTGCCGTACGCCTGCTTCTCTTCGAGCCAGTGCATGAAATGGCGCGCCTTGCGGGCGACGCGCGGAAACCTTGGCAGATCGTTAATCGAGTTGATCAGCTCGCCCTCGACGGCGGACGCCGGCACGGGGTAGCGCGCGATGCCGATGAAATCGCAAACCCGGTCGAGGTACGCTTGCGGATCGATGCGAAGGTCATCGTTCAGCAGAACCAGCACGCGCTCATTGCCGAACCGCGCGGGATAATCCGGCAGATGTGTCGCGTAGCGAGTTACTTCGATCACCTGCGGAACTTTCACGATGAACTTGTCGAGCGGATCGTAGGTCAGCGTGTAGTGACGCCACAGTTTGTAGGCCGAGTAGATTCGCTCGACCGGATTGCGAAACGAGCAGATGATTTTGCACTGCGGAATATGCAGCGCGATACGCTCGGCAGCTTCGGGGAAGCCGAAATACGGATTCACCTCTCCGATCGGGCGAATACTGTCGGCGTCGCGGAAGTGATGCGCGTACCACTCGATGCCCTTGGAATAGTTGGTGGTGAAGAAATCGGTTTCTTTGATTCCGGCGGCCAGATTGACGTGGCCCTTGAGGACTTCATACAGCCAGGTGGTGCCGGTCCTGCCGGGACCCACGCCGATAAAATCAGGCAGTCGAAGATCGCGCGTGTTGTTGGAAGACTGCGTCATAGATTTATGCAACTGTCGCGCGGCGGACTTGGGGCTTCTTCCACGCGGCAAGATCAATCTTGAGCAAGTCCTCGAGCGCTTCGACCTCGGGCAGGTAGAGCTCACGCAGGCGCTGTTCCTGCTCGGGCGTGAGGCGGCCGAAGGGCTCACCGCCGCCGTAACAGAAATCCCACACGCCCACCCGATCGAGCAGGTTGCTTACGCCGTATGCCTGGTGACCCTGCAACCAGTACATGAATCGCCTCGCATTGCGAGCGAGTCGGACGCTCCGGGGCGCGCGTGCAAACGAATGGATATCATCACCGATTTCGGGCCGCGCGGAAAGTGCGATGCGCTCGATGCCCATAAAATCAGTGACGCGATCGAGATACGACTGTGGCTGCGTGCGCAATTCATCGTACATCGTGATCAGCACGTTCTCGCGGCCGAACAAGTCGAACCACCTCCGTAGATGAGAGGCATAGCGATTTCCGCTGCCTAGATTGGGACGGGATTTCAGCACCTCGTCGAACGAACCGCGCGCCCACGCAAAATGAACGACCAGCTTGTACGCGGAAAACGAATGATCGACAGGATCGCGCAGCGTGGTGATGATGCGGCAATTCGGAATGTGAATCTTGATGCGTCCGGGCGCATCGGGATGAAAAAAGTACGGGCAAATTTCTGCGACCTTGCGATCGCCGGTGGCGTAGCGAAAATGATGCGCATACCAGTCGATGCCCTTGTCGTAGAAGGTGTTGAAGAATTGCGTCTCCTTGACGCCGTACGGCAAATCGACATGGCCCTCGAGCACGCGATGTAACCAGGTGGTGCCGGTGCGACCCGGACCAGCGCCGATAATTTCCGGCAGCCGGCGACGCGAGGATGAGCTCATCCGAGAGCTAGCCGCGGAGTCCGGTGTTCGGTCGCGAGCCCGGCGCTGCGTGGTTTCTTCCATGCGGAGAGGTCGACGCCGATTAGTTCTTCGAGCGCTTCGACTTCGGGAAGATAGCGCTCGCGCAGGCGCTCCTCCTGCTCCGGCGTGAGACGCGGATACAGCTCGCCGCGGCCCTGGCAGAATTCCCATACGCCGGCGCGTTCGAGGGCGCCGAGCACGCCGTACGCCTGGTGGCCGTTGAGCCAGTTGATCACGGTGGTTGCGCGCCGCGCGAGGCGGCGATTTTTGGGTGCACGCGCGAAGGAATTCACATCGCCCCTGAGATCCGCGCGCGGCGCGATCGTGACTCGCTCGACACCGATGAAGTCGCAAACCCGATTCACATAATTCTGCGGTTCGTCGCGCAGCTCGTCATACATCGTGACGAGCACGTTTTCGCGGCCGAAGCTCTCGAACCATGCCTCGAGATGCGCCGCGTAGCGGTTGCCGCCGCCGAGAGTTGGCCACGCCTTCAGAATCTCGTCGAAGGTTCCGCTGCGCACCCATCCGTAGTGGCGCAAAAGCTTGTACGCCGAATAGGTTCGATCGACGGGATTGCGCATCGTCGCGATGATTTTGCAGTTTGGAATGTGAGTTTTGATGCGCTCGCGGGCGTGCGGCTTGAAAAAGATTCCCGGACAAATCTCGACGATCTTTCGCTCACCGGGCGCGTAGCGAAAGTGATCCAGGTACCACTCGATTCGCTTGTCGTCGAAAAAGTCAAAGAAGTGCGTGTCCTTGACGCCGCTGGGCATGTCCACGGCGTCGCGAATCGCGTTGTAGAGCCAGGTCGAACCGGTGCGCGGCGGTCCGATTCCGAGAACGTCGGGCAGCCTCGATGGGCGAGTTCTACGTTGTATTGCGCGCGATATTGGGTTCAAAGACTGTGGCCTGGCGATGGTCTTCCGGAGGGTCCAACGTCGCCATCGCGGCGATGACGGTCAAGCTAACATCGCCAATATTTCATATCAATGAGGGTGTCCCTCCTGGCGCAGGTCGGCGAGCGAATGTTCCAAAATCGTCATGCCCTCGTCCACTAACTCGGGGGACGCGGTCAGCGGCGCGAGAATGCGGATGACGTTGGCGTAAATCCCCGCGGTCAGCAGGATCAATCCGCGCTCCGATGCGCGCACGACCAGCCGGCTCGCCAATTCTGGCGCGGGCTCCTTGCTCGCGCGATCGCGGACCAACTCGATCGCAAGCATCGCCCCGAGTCCGCGCACGTCACCGATAAACGGGAACTGCTCACGCATGGTATCGAGGCGCGAGCGAACCAGCTCGCCCTGCTTTTCGGCCCGCGCTAGCACGTGCTCGTCGCGGAACACGTCGAGGACGGCGAGCGCCGCGGCGCATGACACAGGACTGCCGGCAAACGTGCCGCCGAGGCCGCCGGGTGCGACGCTGTCCATGATGGCGGCGCGGCCTATGACTCCAGAGAGCGGGAATCCGCCGCCCAGACTCTTGGCAACGGTGATGAGGTCGGGCTCGACGCCGGCGTGCTCGACGGCGAACATCCTGCCGGTGCGTCCGAAGCCGGTTTGAATCTCATCGGCGATAAAAATGATGCCGTGGCGATCGCATAGTGCGCGCAATTCTCGAAGAAACTCGAACGGCGCGACGTTGAAGCCGCCTTCGCCCTGGACCGGCTCGATGATAATCGCGGCTACGCGCGATGGCTCGACCGACGTTTTGAACAGCGACTCGATAGCGGCGAGGCTCTTCTCGGTGGTGCCGCCGCGATACGCGTCGGGGAACGGTGCATGAAAAGTATCGGCGGGAAACGGCCCGAAGCCGACTTTGTACGGATTAATTTTGCCGGTGAGCGCCAGCGCCATCAGCGTGCGGCCGTGAAACCCGCCGGTGAAGGAAATGATCGCGGGCCGGCCGGTCGCATGACGCGCGATCTTTACTGCGTTCTCGACCGCCTCGGCGCCGGTGGTCAGGAATATGGATTTCTTCGGTCCGGCGATTGGCGCTATCAGGTTCATCCGCTCGGCGAGCTTGATGTACGACTCGTATGGAGTCACGCCAAAACAGGTGTGAGTGAACGCCTCGAGTTGGGCCTGCACCGCGGCCATCACGTGCGGATGCCGATGACCGATATTGATCACCGCGATCCCACCGCCGAAGTCGAGGTAGCGACGGCCGTCGGCGTCCCAGATTTCGGCGCCCGACGCGCGTTGTGCGAGGATTGGAATCGGAACGCTGACACCGCGAGCAATCGCGGCGGCGATCCGCTCAGACAACGGTGTTACGATGGTGATAGTCCGCTCCTGGCAGGCTGCCTTCAGATGTGGTCCGCTTCGCTACCGCAGAACCCTCACCTATCGAGCTACGCTCGGCTTCCTCTCCCGTGAAATAACGGGCGAGGTAATCTCAGTAACAGTTTCGGACACGCCAGCAAATCAGTAATAATTGACCCTGACTATTGCGCCTGATACTTCGGAGGGGATCAGGAACTACGGGGAGGGGCGCGGGCGGCGGCTCTGATGCGCTCATGCAAAACTGCGCGGGGACAGTTTCGTTACGGGTGAAGAAAGATCGATGAGTACGCATGCCGAGAGTTCGAAGTTCTACGAGCCGATCGTGCCTTCGGACCAGATTCAGTATCGCGAATACAAGCTGCTGCTGAAGCCGGATCGGTTTCCCGACGAAAAAGGCTTTCACAAGTTCTGGAAAATAGCGCATCACGCGGCCAAATCACTCGGCATCAAGCTCGGCAAAATCGACGATACGGTCAAGCCGCATCAGCGCGAGGTGGTGTTCTACGACACTCCGCACTTCAAGCTTTACAATCACGGCTTCATTCTGAGAAAACGCACGTTCTATCATCACGGTCTGCCCGACGCGCGTCACGAGTTGGTGCTCAAGTTTCGGCATCCGGAAAAGAAGGTCGCGCTCGCGGTGGATCCGCGCCCTCTCCTGCCATGCGAGTACACGCTGAAGTTCAAGGAGGAAATCCTCCTGCCGAAGGACGGCGCGCTGGGGATGCGCCTGGTGTATTCGCACAACTGCGAACTCGACACACCCAACATCATATTGACGCAGCGATTCGAAACGACCGCCGAAGCATTTCCGGCGCTGAAGAGGATCGACGCGAATCCGAAGGCCGCGCTGAGCGTCGTCAACGGCCTGTCGATCCAGGAATACCAGGTCGATCTCGGGATGCTGGATTTCGGACACAAACTCGAGGCCAAGGCGACGCTGGCAGTGTGGCGGGTGCGCACGACCAACTCGCCGATCGTTGCGGAGTTCGGTTACCAGCTGAAGTTCGAGAGTCCCGAAGCGGTGCGGCGCAAACAGCGAGAGCTTTCCGAGTTCTTCTACACGGCCCTGCAGTCACGGGCCTCAGACTGGGTGCAGCGTGGAACAACCAAAACCGCCCTTATCTACGGATACGGAAACGCCGGTCTCAAGCACGAGGAATGAACCCGATCTCCATCCAAGTCTGCTGACGCTCTTCAGGATCTTCCTGCTCGCGGGCGGGCTGAGCTTCGGGGGCGGCGCTGTCGCCTACTTGCGTGAGTACCTGGTGCGCGAAGAAGGCTGGCTCGACGACGAGGGCTTTCTCGGCGCAATGGAGATCAGCGAGACGCTGCCCGGGCTCAACGCCGTCAACATGGCGATCATCATGGGCGACAATCTGCGCGGGATCGCCGGCGCAGCCGTGTCGGTTATCGGGATGCTGCTGCCGGGCGCAATCGTCGTGATGGTGCTGGGGATACTGTATCAATCGAATCACAGCAATCCCGATGTGAAGCGTTTCCTGTTGGGGATCGCGGCCGCTGCGGTCGGCTTGCTGTCGGCGGTGACGCTGCAAATAGGACGTCGCCAATTTCGCGAGCTTCCGGATATCGCGATCATCGCGGTGACATTCCTCGCAGTCAGCTTCCTCAAACTGCCTCTGGTCGCAGTGCTGCTGAGTGTCGGGCCCATCTCGGTCTGGCTATACCGGCCGAAGGTCTCCAAGCCACGCGCGGAGGACGAGCATCTGCCGTTTCATCGCGGCGAGCGCCATCACCTGTTTCGTCATTAGCGAATTGAGATCCAACGCAAGATGACACGATTGATACATCTCTCCCTGGTCTTCGGGCTGCTCGGCGTGCTCGCCGTCGGCGGCGGCACGGCGGTGCTGCCCGAGATGCAGCACATGACGGTGCATACGTTTCACTGGCTGACCGACGCGCAGTTCCGCAATATCTACAGCCTTGGGCAGGTGGCGCCGGGGCCGAATATGTTGATGGTGCTGGTGATCGGCTATCAGCTCGCGGGATGGGCCGGGATGGTGGTCGTTGGAATCGCGTTTTTTCTGCCCGACTGCCTGATTACTCTGTTCGTCAATCGATGGTGGGTGCATCTGGGCGCGTGGCCCTGGCGCGTCTCGATTCAGCGCGGGTTGGCGCCGGTAGCTATCGGCCTGATGACCTCAGGCACGTTCGCGATTGCGAAGCTCTCGATCGTCAACCTACAGACGCTCGCGATCGCGGTCGTAGTATTCGGCATATTGCTGTGGCGCCACATCAACCCGGGCGTGTTGGTGCTGGTGGGCGGCGCGGTCTACCTGTTGTGGCGATAAGCGGCCGGACTCGGCGCGCTCGCTCGAGGAAAAGATCACAGAAAAGAAAAACGCCGGCAGGAGTGAATGCTCCTGCCGGCGTCGTACGATCAGGATCGCGAGGCTACTACATGTGTCCGACTTCGGACATCTTCACCATCGCCTCGGTAGTGAAGAACGCTCGATCCACCGCACCCATGTTGATGTACCAGCATTCACGCTCGGGCGTCTCGATGCCGGGCAGGTAGCACATGGTGGCTTCAGTGCTCTGCACATCGGTGGACGCGGCGCCGACAACGAATTCGCGCTTGAAAGGATAGATGGCGACTTTCGCATCGGGCACTGGCCGATCGCGATACGCGAGCCAGTAGATGTGGTTGCGGAACAACTCGCCGCGACGATCGTAGGTGTCGATGTACGGCTCGAACCACATTTCAGAATCCATGTAGATGACGGTCTTGGAATCGATCGCCTCGGCGTTGTTAACGCTGCGGCGCGGCTCCGCGGTCACGATGTACATGTGGCGCATCTGCCATCGCTCAGGGCATGCACTGGCGCCGCCGTCGGTAGCGCATCGCACTTCCGGTGAATGCTCAGCGTCAACCGTCGCGAGCATCTCTTTCTCGCCGAGGAACTTATAGTTGTACTGCTCGGTCTTGGGATTGAAGCCCGAATAGTGATCGGGATCCCAGGTCTGCGCGCCAGTCGCGCTCGAATTGATCGCCTCGTTCAGACGGCGCAGGCGCCGCGAGCCAGTCTGCCAGGTCCAGGTGTCGTCGCCATGCGTCGGATCGGCGTAGCGATAACGCAGCAGGCTGGTGCCGCGAGCGTCCTGGGGCGCCAATTCGGGGCCCAGCAGGAACAGCCACAGGCGGTTGGTCTTCTTGAAGTCGGGATCGACGGGAATCGGCTCGACTTCGGTCCGGCCGACGAGGTCATAGCCCGCGTAGTGCCCGAGTTGTCCGTAAGCGACTTCGAAGAACGGCTTCTTGTAGCCGGTGTAAACCGTGTCGCAATCGAAATATCGCAGATCGTAGTCGTCGGACTGAATCGGGCGAAACACGTTGTTCCACACGACTTTGGTCGCGACGTCAGGATCGTTCGCATCGATCAGCGGGAACGGCTGTCCGGCGACATAGCCGACCACCGTGCGATGGTCCTTGGAGAGCTGCACCTGCGACGAATACTTTTCGGTCGCATCCTTGTAAGGAGGCGGCCAGTCGACGCGCAGTGTCGGGACGATTTTCAACGACATCCCGTGCTGCACTTTGTACAATACCCCCGGTGATACGAGATCCTTCACCTGCGACGAATTCTCCGGAGTGATGAAGTCGCCCGGCTTGACGCCTGCTTCCCCTGGCAGGCTCAAGGCGGCGAGAGCCAACAGTGCGATGCCCCCGACGACTACGGTTTTACGAATCCCCAATGTCCCCAATTGCATTCGAACCTCCGTAGAGCCCTGAAGTTTTCCTCATGGGCTCGATTTGAAAATGACGTTAGCGTCAATTTTTCACCTTCTGGTACCTGCTATCAGAACGGACCAATCGCGAAGTCAATGCGTCTAATTACGCGTTAAATCAATTTTACACGTTGCGTTCCGACTGGAACGGAGCTTATGCGACGCCAGATCACGCTTTCTCAGGATTTGGACTCGGCTAGATGACCGAGCGCTGACGGCAACGCCTCAGGAATCGAGGTGGCGACACTGCGTTCGAACGGACGAGACGCAGTTGCGCCGCGGCATTAGCCGCCGCAGCCTACTTGCCGGCGTTCAACCATTCGGATTCCGGGCCACGGCGATAGATGCCTCGATCTCGCGTCAGCATCCTGTAGCCGACCATCTCGCGGCGGAGCGTTGCGCAATCGGGATGGTGCAGTTTGAGGACTGCGTTCACCTCTGACTCCGCGTAGTTGAGGCCAGCCTCAAAGAAATCGGCCAGCCATTTCAGAATTACGAAACGCTTCTTGCGGCTGACAGGAATTTCCAGCAGACGATCGCCGTCGACAAAGTTGTCGAGGATTTTTTTCTCCGCACTTGCCGGTTTCGCCGACCCTGCCAATTTGGCGATATTGTCGCGACTGAAGACGGCGCGGCTGATCTTTCCGAGCACCTGTTCATTCAGGCGATACCAATGGAAATTGCCGTCCGCACGCAGTCTCACCAGGTCGAGCTGTTTCAGCACCGCCAGGTGATGCGAGACTGTGGGTTCCTTCAAACTGAGCATCGATGCGAGCTCTTGAACGCTGTGCTCGGCGGCGGACAGCAGACCGACCATTTTGAGGCGGCTCTCGTCGGCCAGCGCCTTGCAGAACTGGAGCATTATTTCATTCGGCTGCTGATTCATGGCGATCATCTATTTTGACGTCTATCTAATTAGATAAGTATCGAAATAGGCCTTATATGTCCAGGCGCCGCGAATTCACCGGGCGTCAACCAGTCGTTAATGCCTCGGTAACGTTGGTTTGGCAGCACTACCAACCGGTTGCGGCCTACATTCGGACGCCACCATTGGGAGGAAGGAGAAATCATGGGCATGCGGAAGACTGCGATTGTAGCGTTGATAGCGTTGGCGGGGGCATTGCCGTTGCAACGGGGAGTGTCATTTGCGCAGCCCGCTCCGGGCGCGATGGCGACCCAGGCGATGGTGTCGAGCGTGTCGGCGGCTGACAAAGACGCGCTGATGAAAAAGCTCCAGGAAGCCAAGAAGCACGACAAGATCGCGCGCGCAGGATGGTCGCAGGAGCCAAATACGCAGGCCACCTACGACAAAAAGATTCTGGAAATCAACCGCCTGATGGACAAGCTCAAAAAGGGCGAGGACTTTCCGCTGAGCGACGCTGACAAAGCGATGGCGTCGCCGAAGAGCGCTCCCTACTGAAATCTCAGTGAAGCCGGTTTCGAGCGCGGTCCGAATGCGGGCCGCCCTCGTCCTTATTTCTCCGCGATGTGAAACTTGTGCAGGAAGCGGTGGATGACGGGTGTGAGCATAAGTCCCACGATCGCGATCAACGCAAGGCCGCTGTACAGGGCATATAATGACGCGAATACTTTGCCGGCACTGGTCTTCAGCGTATCGACGGGGCCCATGCCGCCAAGAATCATCGACGCGTTGAGCAAAGAATCCACCCACGGCAAGCCGTCGAGGTAGTGATAGCCGCATACGCCGACGGCGAGAGACCCTAGAACGACGGCGCCGGCCATAGCGATCCATCGCGCCATCCGCCACAGAAACAGGCGACGCGGCAGCAAGGCCTCGTGACGACGTTCGAACGGCATCGCTAGCAGTTGCCGTTCAATAGCCGGTCGAACACCAGCGGAGCCAGTTCCGTGATGTGAAGCGGCCGCGATTCTGTTCCGTGCTCCGACCCGGGCCCCACGGTGACCAGGAACCCGTCGGAGCGATGGTTGCCGCGACGCCCGTCAGTCAGTTGACCCTCCAAAGTGCCAATCAGCGGCGAAACGATCCGCGACGGAGGTGAGACCGAAGTCCATGTCACGATCGCATCGGGCAGGAGCGCGCTGCGTATCCCGGACGACTGATTTGTAAAGTGGATTTCATTGACGAGCGGTTCACCGGTCGCAGCGTCGCGAAGGCCCATGAAACATTGGCGGATCCAATCTTCGTAACGTTTGCGCGTATCGTCGTCGAGCATTCCCTCGCGCTCGCGTCCGCGCAGGTTGTAACGAATGTAAGCGCTCCAGTCGGATCGGAGTCCTATCGCGGGCGTGAAGGCCCAGTCGTGTCCTGCGGTATAGGAGCGATCGACGACGGCGTCTTTCACGGCAGCCGGCACATGGCTCGCGACCAGGTTCTGCAGCCCCGCGGGGACGAACTCGAGCAGGCCTCGAGTCAGTCCGCGTTGTTTAGGTCGCGTGGAACCGAACACGCCCGGCTCGCGCGCTGCGAATCCTTCATTCACCCGGTCCATGAGGTCCCGGAGAAAGTAGTTTTTGGAGATGTTCACGCCCATCCCGTGCAGCGAGAAAAGCATCACGGTGGTTTGCGAAAGGTCGATAGCGTCGAGGACGAGACCCACTGCTTCGTCCACCTGCCGGTAAACGTCCAACGTTGCGGACGATGGTGGGATGCCTTGCGACTTCAGCCCGTCAGGCCAGAGGACGTGTCCAGCCCGATGACACTCGGCAAACACGGTGATGAAGAAATCGCATTGGCGCGCGCCGAGAAGCCAGCGCGACACCTCGCCTTTGAGTTTCGCACCCGCGAGCAGCTGGTCGCGGATCCTGCGCAGTTCGCGCTCGCTCCTGTCCACCGGAATCTCGCAGCCCATGGGATGAGCCCCAAACTGCCGAAGGATGTCGCGAGCCAGGTTCGGCCGATTCGATCGTGGCGCGCTGAACGGATCGTGAACGCCGAAGTTTGTCACTTCAGTCCCATGGTCGAGGTGGGTCCGCATACTCACGGGTACATCAAGCGCAGTCACTCCGAGGCCGTTGCGTTCGAGCTTCGCGTAGAACGGCTCGGCGGGAAGCCAGTCCGCGGTCACTCGCCGCAGCTTCATCAATTCAGGATCCCACTGGATATGATGATAGATGCCGTGGTCTTGCGGATTGCTGCCTGTGTAGAACGTTGGCCATACCGAGCCGTTCAACAATGCGCTGGTCGAGGTGAGGCGCCGCATGACCCCGTTGCCAAGCACCCGGCTGAAATTCGGCAGCTTCGCCAGATGCGCTTTGATGAAGCTGAATTCGGCGGCGTCGACGCCGATCATCGCAAGCTTCGGGCTCATTGTTTCACTGTTTCGCTGTGTCGCTTTGATCGGTGCCAGCTTAGTTTTCTGTGCAGGGTGATTCCAGCGTCTGGAGCGCGAGCTCATCAGCTCCGGTGGCCTTTTTGATTCGGCTGCGTCAGGCTCAAGTCCGATGACGTCTCGGACGCGTGAGCTGGCCATCGGCCGAGTCCTTGCCCAGCCATGGAACGCGCCGGATCTCCTGGTGATCGCCGCCTGGGCCGCGCTGATTCTCTGCGCCGCCGCGCTTCGCGTTAATTTCATTGGTGATGGCGTCCGCCATCTCTATCCGATTCTCACCGAATCGCGGCCCCAACTCGGTGAACCGCGATGGCTGCTATTTCCGGCGTTCCTGTTCGCGATAATCAAACCGCTGCAGATTGCCGGCCTGGTGAACTCTGCCGGGGATGCGGCCCGAGTATTCCAGGCGCTGGATTTTTTCGCGGGCGTCGCCTACCTGCTGTTGATCAGAAAGTGGCTGCTCGTCAGGTCCGTCTCTCCCGGTTCGCGCGCAGGCGTCCTTTTGCTCGCGGGAATGACGGTGCCGCTCCTTCATTACTCGAGCGACATCGTCGAGGTGATTGTTCCAGCAACGATTGCGCTTGCGGGTCTCGTCTACCTGGCCTCGCAGCCGCGCGAGAACGTAAGCAGAGGTTTCTGGGTGGCTACGGCAGCGATAACGTTTGGTGCCCTGCTTTACCAGGGAATTATTCTCGCGTTAGCCTTAGTTCCATCCGCCCTACCCCGCGGCGCCTCAGTTAGAATGCGTGCGATCGGTCTGTGTTGCGTGATCGTCGCGATGGCGCCGTGGTGATAGTGACGACCATGATCGCGAGCGGCACCAGTCCATCCACTGCGATTTATCTCATGCTCACCGGCGAAGGAAATTTGCTGTACAGGAACAGTATGGCGGCGCATCGTCTGTCGATACGGTATCGGCCGCTTGCGGCAATATCGCTCGGGGCAGCGAGAAGTATTGTTGAAATTCCCGACAGTCGTGGAATCAGCGGAAGCCTGCGTCTCCTGTCGCATCGCGCGACCTTTTTGCATGGTGCTACCGGCCTCGGCGGGTGTCTTGTAGCTCTGACGCTGGTCGCCGCTGGAGCCGCAGTTGTCGTCTGGCGTCGTGATTGGCGAATTGCTGTCGGATTCGCGGGAATCCTGATACTGCCGGTCGTTCGCAGTTACACGTATCTCAAATTTTACATTCTGATGCCGATCGTCGTAGCCCTCGTTGCAGCTGTCTCGCCACCGGCAATCGTTTTGGGCGCTGCCGCAATCGTCGGCTCCTTCAACCTGACCTACCTGATGCGTGATATTACGAGAGACCGCCATCTCGCCCACGAGATTGCGCCGTTGTACGAGGCCGCAGGCAGCTCCGCATGCTGGCTGACGACGGGATGGGGGCCGCCGATATTCGGATGGCCGGGTTCACAATGCTCGATGAATCACGCGCTGACGGCGGCCCACACCGACCAGATCGATGCAATGATCGCGGAGAACAATCACGAGATGCTGGAGTCGTTTCGCCGCTGCTTCTGCGAGTCGAGCGCAGTGTACACGGACGACGTTACGGTTTCGTCGAAGCAGGCAATCATCGAGATGGTGAGGTACTACAGATTTGCCGGGTAAGACTTGAACGAGTTGTTATGGGATCCTCGAAGAGGCAGTGTAGCTTTCGATAGGGACGGAATAGTCATCTCGACGTGCGCGCGGCCCGCACAATTGGAAATCTGCGCCAGTTTGAAGAATGCATCCCACTAAACTTTGGTGACTCTGCGCGCGTCGAGTTTCAGTCATGCACGCCTTTTGTCGATCCGCGCAGACGACGTGCGAAGTAAATTGCAACGCCCGCGACAATGCCGAACGCAGAGTACAAGTAGTATAACTGCTGTAGTAAAAAGCCCTTTACCGAAAACCAGAACCCTCCTCTTCTGAACAACAGGCTATAGAGTTCTCGATTCAGCCAATAGCTACTGCGACTAAAGTGGCTACGAGGATCAAGAGCCGGAATCTGAAAATGGCCACTGGAGTTACTATCGCGAGCGCAATAGCTACTACAGCAGCTATTCGCTGATCGGTGGAGAAGTTCAGATCTGCGGGTAGGCGGCGTCCTTCCAGCCGCAGCAACGTCCACGGAATTGCCCGGCCCATACGTCTGTGGTGACCAGCGAGCCGAGAGTCCATCGCTTCAAATGCTTCACTTGCAGTCCGGGATCCAGAACGATCCGAACGCCGCGAGCGGTCATCCTGTAGCCAAGCTCGATGTCTTCGATCCAGAAGCGCTGTTCGTCAAAGCCTCCCGCCGCGAAAAACGTCTCGCGCCGGACCAAACCGCATGCGCCCCAGAAGGTCGTCGCGTCGGTGCGCGAGCGCTGGTGAAAGTAATGATGCGCTAGATTCTTGAAGCGGCTGATGGTGGACGTCGCCGCCGGATCATCGTCGTACGAACCGATTATCGCGCCCGCGTCGACGCGCGACATCGCGGCTCTCGCGCGCGCAAGCGCGCCCGCAGCGAGCGCCACGTCCGCGTCGAGAAAGAACAACACCGGCGCGCGCGCCATCTCGGCGCCCCGGTTCCGCGCCGCAGACGGTCCCATATTCCGCGGCAGCTTGAGCAGCCGCACGTCGTAGCGTGAGGCTATTTCGAAAGTCTCATCGGTCGAGCCATCGTCGACGACGATTATTTCGACATCCTCCGATGCTTGCTCGGTTAGAGCGTCGAGGCACTGCGCAAGAGTCGCTGCCGCGTTGAGAGCGGGGACGATCGCAGACAGGGCCGGGACCTGCGACTCGAGTGGCGCTGGCACCATCTTGTTTGCGATTCATCTATCGCGCGATGAAGGCGTAAGCTCGAGGGTCGAAAGTCCTGAGAGCTCCTGCTTTTCATTCTCAATGATCACCGTTGGCTGCGTCCCAAGGTCGTCGGCCGCGCTGTCCGAGTCATCTTCCAGGTATTCGGCGTCGGAATTGACGCGCCAAAGATCGAACGAACTACCCATTACGTTTCGCGCCGCCATCAACCCGGTCAGCATCGCATGATCCTGATTGTCGTACTTATGCATCCCATTGCGACCCGCTACCTGCAGATTGCTGGCCGTGCGATCGAGAAAGCTGCGAACGCGGGCGACATTGGTCCGATAGTCGTGATCGTACATTGGATAGGCCTTGCTCTGGCGAACCACGACTCCGTCGATCGCGTCAGATTTTTTCGCAAGCCCGAGTGTAGCAAGCTCGTTCTGAGCCTTCGCGATTAGCTGTTCGTCCGACGCCGACCACAGCGCATCTCCCTCGAAACAGAAGTACTCCAGCCCAAGCATCGTGAACCGCGGATCGGGGACCATCTCCGAGCTCCAATTCTTGAAGTTCTGGATCCGTGCCACCTGCACGCGATGATCATGGATATAGATCCAGTTGTCCGGGAAAACGTCTTCGCGCTCGAGGATCACCGCGACCGTAATGAAGTCGCGGTAGCGAAGGGCGCGCGCGCTGGCAATCACCTCATCGGGAGCTGGCGGATCGAGGGCCGATACCAGATTCGCCAGCGGCATCGTCGATATAAAGTGATCTCCTTCATGATCGCGCGACCCCTCGCGGGTCTGGGTCCTGACTGAGGTAACGCGTCCCGCGGCACACGCGACGCTGACCAGGCGTTCGCCCATCCTCACCCCGCCGCCCTCCTTCTGGATGAGCGCGGCGACTCTCTCCCAAACCTCTCCAGGCCCGTGAGGCGGATAACGAAAGCTATCGACCAGGGTCTTTATGACCGCTCCGGGGCGTCGTCGCCCCGGCAGGACGCTGCGCATGATCGACGCCAGCGACAATCCTTTGATTCGCTGTGCCGCCCATTCTGCGCTGATTTCGGAACAAGGCACGCCCCAGACTTTTTCCGTGTAGCTGCGGAAGAAGGTCTCATAAAGCCGGCGCCCAAATGCGCGCACGACCCAATCTTCGAAAGTCCGAACGGGCTCCTCACGATTTCGTTGCGAATCAAGATAGCTAAAGAGACAGAAGACCGCCTCCCGCGGACCCAGTTTTCGCAGCGTGTCGAGCGGCTCGAGCGGATACTTGAAGAAACGTCCCCGGTAGTAGATGCGTGAAAGTCGGCGACGGACTCGCATTCGCTCGCCGATCAACTCTGTCCACAGGGCCTCGATCTCCGGGTTCTTGGAAAAGAAGCGATGGCCTCCGATGTCAAACCGGAAGCCCTTGTACTCGATCGTCCGCGCGAGCCCGCCTACGTAGCGCGGATCCTGCTCCAAAACGACGACTGAATGTCCGTTTTTGACAAGTTCATAGCCCGAGGTGAGGCCCGCTGGGCCTGCACCGACAACTACGATGCGTCCTGGGGGACTCGAATCCAAGTTGGTGCAACCGCGATGAGTACGCTTGTCGGTACACCAATGAACAAGTCTAGGTCAACCATATGGAATTGCCTATATGCGGAGACAACTCGTCCAGAGTCGACGCCGCACCGACCCGCCGTGTCGATTGTCATTGGAAGCACGTCTCGGCATGATTGCGGAGGTCATTTTCTCGACCACGCTCAAACAACCAGTGGCGGAGCCCGCAGTGAGCAAATGTCGAAAGGTCGCGATGATCGGAATCGACTCCTCGAACTTTGGAATCGTCCGGTCGAATCTCGCTTTCCTTCCCAACTTTGCGCGTGTTCTCAGCCGCGGAGTCTTTCGCCGGCTGGAATCTTCGGGTGACCTGTTCTCGGGTTCAGTATGGCCGAGCTTTTACACAGGCAAATCGCCCGGCGATCACGGCGTCTACCACATTTTGCAATGGGACTTGCAGGCGATGCGACTCAGGCGCCTGGACGAGAATTGGTTCTACTGTGAGCCGTTCTGGATCGAGCTCGAGCGCGCCGGGTTGGACGCGACTGTTGTAGACGTACCGATAAGTTTTCCGACGCGTCTGAAGCAAGGAATCGAAGTATCAAACTGGGGAGTCCACAACCCTTTCTGTCCGTTCGCCACTAACCGGCCTGGCATGGCACGCGACATCAGACGCCGCTTCGGCAAACATCCGATGGGCTACGAAATCCCCGTCAAGAAGCCCGCGCGCGAGCTCAGGGGTCTGCGGGACCGACTCATCGCCGGCGCCAGGACCAAAGCCGAACTCTCGCGCTGGATTCTTGGAGCCCGCTCCTGGGACTTTTTCTTGACGGTGCTGGGCGAGGCCCATCATGGAGGACACACGCTCTGGCCGGTCGAGGGATCGGTTGGAGATGCCGTCCCTCCCCATGCTCTGAGCGAAGTTTATCGCGCGGTTGACGATGCGCTTGGCGTCATCCTCGATGCTCTGGATCTATCGGACACCACAGCAATAATTTTCTCGCCTCACGGAATGGGTCCGAATGTCTCCAAAGACTATCTGACTCAGGCGATTGTGGACCAGGTGAACCACAAGTTTTTACAAGAACATCAAAACGTCGGCGTGGGCGGCCCGAGCCGCGGACAGCATAGCTTGCTTCGATCTTTGCGCTATCGAGTCCCGGTGCGACTCCAAAATGCCATCGCGCTTTCGGTGCCGCTCGCGCTTCGAGACTTTGTGATGGATCGCTCGCTGACCGCCGGGCACAACTGGGCGCAAACTCCGGCGCTCGCGGTCCGCGGCGACGTCAACGGCTATGTCCGCCTCAACCTTCGCGGTCGTGAGAGGGACGGCATGCTCGACAGCGAAGAGGCTCGAAGATACCAGGACCTGCTGCGCGAGTGTTTGCTGAGCCTGCGCAGCGCCGAGTCCAGAAACCCCGTCGTGAAACACGTTTACAACTCAGCGGAAAACTTCCACGGCAGTCGCCACTCCTTTCTGCCTGATACTATTGTAACGTGGTCCGACGAACCGCCACCGCGCGAAGTTCATTCTCCCCTGCTCGGTACGGTAAGGGGATGGGACGATACGGGACCCCGAGGACACCATCGCTCAGAGGGTTTCATGATCACGCTCGATCCCGAGCAGGAACATGGGACCGAAGCATCATCGATGCCGCTCGATGAAATCGCGCCGATGATCATGCGCCGCCTCCTGTCTTCGCAAACCGCCGTATAGGTCAGCAGCGACCTCCTCTCAAAACTCCGATTGCGAGCGGGAAACTCGAAGGTGCAATGCACAGACTGGCAATTGTAGGATTCGGGCGACTGGCGCAGAGATACTACGTTCCCGCTCTTCGAAGCTTCGACGCAATCGAGATTTCCGCGGTCGCAGATCCTTTGCCAGCCTCCCGTGCCGCAGTTGAAGGTGCCTTCCCGGGCGCGCGCATTTACTCCGACTATCGTGATCTTTTGGATCACGAGCACATCGACGCGATACTGGTGGCATCGCCACCGTCTACGCATCTGGCTATCTGGAACTATGCTGCCAAAAGCCGGTTGCCCGCCTTTATCGAGAAACCGTTCGTCCTGCCGGGAGAGCTGGAACATGTCGATAGCTCTCCCGAGACGCGGCGACTACTGATGCCGAACCTCAACCGGCGATTTTGGCCGGCCTACCAACGCCTGCGCGAATTCTGCCAAAGCGCGCGCATCGGCAGCGTGCAGTGCGCTGACTTTAACTTGCGGGTTAACATCCGCCCGTGGAATTCGGTTACCCAACATCGACTCTCTCCCGCTGAAGGCGGAGCACTCTACGATCTCGGCAGCTCGCAGCTGGATCTCATTCAGTACGTGTTCCGGGAAAAGATTGTGAGCTTGCGTGCGAACAGCCGCACGGTACTATGGCCCGCCGATCAGATTTCGCTGAGTATTAAACTCGAGAGCGGCGTCCTGGTGGGTTGCGAACTGGGATACGCCCGGCGAAACTGCGAAAGCGTTGCGATTGACGGAACCGAAGGCTCGCTGAGAATCGAGAATCCTAACGCTAGTGTGCACGTGCATCTCAACGGCGCGCGAAAAAATCTGGTGGCAGATTGGCTTGGCGATACGCTGGCCTTTGGCATGAGGGCCTTGAGACCTGAGCGCTCGATGCTCCGCTACACGATTCGTGCCTCTCTGGCGGGATTTTTCGATGGGCTGTCGAATGGACAGCCGTTTTCTCCGAATTTTGACGATGCGATCGAGAACGCGAGCTGCCTCGAAGCCGCGGTGCGCTCGATCAGTGAAGACAAATTTATCGAAGTGACGCCGACGGCGAGCTCCAAACATGTCTGAAAGCCGCAAACCCAGAGTCGCGATGCTCGGTTTCGATGCGGCCGAGTTGAGTTACATCCTCAAGTTCCTTCACGAGCTGCCAAACTTCAAACGCGCCTTGAGTTGCGGCGTGCTGAGCCGGCTCGATGCTCCCGCTTATGCGATGCCCGGTTGTGTATGGCCGACGTTTTACGCCGGGAGTCCTCCGGGAGAACATGGCATCCATCACTTGATACAGTGGGACGCCAATGCGATGCGTCTGCGAAGGGTATCCGACGTGTGGCTGTACACGGAACCATTCTGGCGGGAACTGGAGCGGCGCGGTCTGAAGACAATTGTACTCGACGTGCCGATGACGTTCCCGCCATCGCGATGCGGCGGAATCGAAATCAGCAGTTGGGGAGCGCATGACCAGCTCAGCTCCTTTTCGACTTATCCCGGGGAATTGAAAGGCGAGATACTTCGCCGCTTCGGTGAGCATCCGATGGGCCTGGAGATTCCGGTCAAGAAATCGATCAGGGAACGGATACACGTACGGGCGAAACTCGTCGAGGGCATAACGACCAAGAGTGAGATGACGCGATGGTTACTGACTTCGCGGGAGTGGGACTTCTTCGTCGCAGTGTTTGGCGAGTCCCATCGCGGCGGGCACATACTATGGCCTGAAGGACCCGAAGAAAAGTCGAAAGTTCTGGAGAGTGCGCTGCTCGACGTGTATCGCGCGCTGGATAAAGCTCTGGGCGAAATGCTTTCCGCGATCAGGCTTGAAGAAACCACGGTGATAATTTTTGCGCTTCACGGCATGGGCGCGAATCTCTCGCAGGAGCACTTCGTCCAAACCATGATGGACCGGATAAACATCAAATTCAGCGAGATGGAGCCGAAGCTCTACGATTCGGGTCCACCGCCGCGTCAACGCAGTGTAGTCCGCATGCTCCGAAGCAAAGTCCCGCCATGGTTACAAAGCAGGATTGCGAATATGGTGCCGCAGTCGGTACGAGACGCAGTCGTCGATCGTGCGCTTACTTCCGGCCACGACTGGTCCGCACGCCCGGCCTCGCTTTGCGAGCGGACGACAGCGGTTTCCTCAGATTCAATCTCGTCGGCCGCGAGAAACAGGGAATGCTCGATCGAGGCAGCGCAAGTTTTGCGCGATATTCCGAATTGGTATGCGAATCATTCAAGAGTATGCGGACTCCCGAAGGAGAGCCGATCGTTAAGGACATATATGTTGCCAGCGAACAATTTCCCGGCAAACGCGCACACTATCTGCCGGATCTGATTGTAACCTGGAGTGGTCTGGCGCCGGCCTCTCGGGCCGAGTCTAACCTCGGCACTCTGTCTGGCGAACTGGACACTGGCCGCGGCGGCAACCACCGCACGCAGGGCTTTCAAATACTGCTGCAACCGGGCGCAGAACAGGGAACCAACAGTCAATCACTCGACATATCGCAGCTGGCGCCGAGGATTCTGCGCAGCTTCAGCGAGGGTTCTCCCTCGTTCTAAGCCGGCATCGACGCCAATGCGTCGGCATGCGCGACGCGCTCCGCCTGACGTCCCGCCACTAGCGGCACTGAGCCCGGCGCGCGCTGGAACGGATCGACGAGACCGAGTTCTTTTCCGAACTCGCGCATCGCCGGGATTACGTCCTTGCCGAGCATTTCGAGACACTTGATGCGGTCCTTGTAGCCGACAGGGCCGTCGAGCCAGAAGGAAAAGATGCCAGGCCGCAGGACCTCGAGGACTTTGCGCAGCCGCGGAATCACATAATCCGGCGTGCCCGCGATCATCTGCAAATCGCGCTTGCTGTCCTCGTACCGCGCGTAAACGCCGCGCCGAATTTCCTCGAGCTCCTCGTCGGTTTCGTTGCCGCCGCCCTCGTGGATCGGCTTGCCCGGCAGATTCGCCGCCAGGGGCAGTCGCGCCAAACGACGCGTCGCCTCTTTCGAGTTGTATCCCGGCGGGAACATCCATTCGGGACGCGCGAAGTGCGCGAACGCGCCGCCATACAGAAATCGTTTTCCAAGTTCCTCGGCGCGTTGCTGATTGTCGCTGACAAAGACCGGCTGCAGATAGCCGAAGTTTTCAGAGCCTGCCTGGTAGCCCTCGCGCGCCGCCGCGTCGGTGTACATGTTCCACATTTCGACCGTCGGCTCGAGTCGGGTTGCGAGTGCGATGTAGGGGAAGCGCTTCTTCGCACACCAAATTACCGTGTCGGGACTGATTAGCCCGGGAATCCAGATCGGCGGATGCGGCTTTTGCAGCGGCAGCACCCACGGATTCACGAAGCGGAAATGAAAATGCTTGCCTTCGAAGCGGAACGGTCCCGGAGTCGTCCACGCTTTGAGGATGAAGTCCACGCCTTCCTCGAAGTACTCGCGGTTGTAGGCGGGATTCGAGTTGTTCGCGAGCTGCTCGCTGCCCGCGCCGCGTACCCATCCGGGAACCAGCCGCCCTTTCGAGATCAAATCGATCATCGCAAGCTCTTCGGCCAGGCGCAGCGCGTTCGCGACCGTCGGCACGGGGTTTCCCAGCAGCACGATCTTCGCCCGCTTGGTGGCTTTCGCGAGCACCGCCGCCTCCACATCCATCACCGACCCAAGGCAGAACGGCGTGCCATGATGCTCGTTGAGCATCAGCCCGTCGAAGCCGAGATCTTCGGAGTAGATTTTTTCGTCGAGGTACTCGTTGAGCAGCTTCGATCCATGCGCCGCATCGAAATTCGAATTGGGCAAGCCAAAGAAGCTGCGATTGCGGAGGATCTGGCTCTCCAGCAGAGCGCTTCGCTCCGGTTCGGTCTCTGGATCGTAATGATACTGCCGTTCGGTGAACCACATTATATGCATTAGCCGGCCTCCCGCTCGTTATCCGAGAAAATTCTGCACTTCCTTGATGAATTGTTCTGACTTTTCCACTTCAGGCCGGTGACCGCATCCGTCGATCATCAGCGGACGCGCGTTCTTCATCGACTCCTGATAAACCTGCATCGCTGAAATCGGCACCACGCGATCGTCTTTTCCCCAGATCAGCAACGTCGGATTGTTCGCCGTGCCTTCGAGCAGATGCGGCAGGCTGGGATTGAACATGTAGGGCTGCCACGCCAGCCGAGCCGTCTCCGCGCGCGCATCCTCGAACGCCTCGTATTGCTCGGGCGAGGTACCGCCGTCGTAGAGCGCGCTGAACTCCGGCGCCGATGCGTGATCGCGCACCGAATCGCGCAGATAGATCAGCGCCGGAACCGTGAACAGATCCTTGATCTCACCCTCGGGCGGGCGGATACCGACCGGCGCTACGAGAACAATTTTCGAAAAGATTCCCGGATCGTTCGCAGCCATCTCAGCCGCGACCCAACCGCCGAGAGAAAAGCCGATCACATCAATCGGCGCGAGATTCTGTTCGCGAATGAACCGCGCAACAAAGCTCGCCAGATCGCGAATGTTCATGATCCAGCTGGCGGCCGGCGTGCGCCCGAATCCAGGGTAGAGCGGAGTCACCAGAGTCCGTCGCTCGCTCAGGGCCTCGTTCCATTTCATCCAGCCCGGATATCCCAGCTCTTCGTGCAATATGAGCAGCGGCTTGCCCGAACCGCCCTTCAGCACGATCAGCGGATTTGCGCCGACGTTGTGGGTCTCTTCGCGCACCGACTGTTTCGCCGCCATCTTTACCTCGAGCCCGGAGGCATCAACATACCGATCGGTTAATCGACGAGCGTATAATCGATCCAGTCGACAGCATTCTGCAAGTCCGAAGCGTCACTCCTGAACAGGTCGAAGGCGCGTGCTAGAATCCGCATCCGATGAAGCACGCGCAACCACGAGGTCTCAACCGTCGACGCGTGGAGCAACTTCTATCGAAAACGAAGCATGACCGTTCCGCCGGTAGCCGCATTGACGTTCTATCCCGCCGCTTCCTTGGACATCCCTACAAATCGAATCCGCTGATCGGATCGGCCGACACCGCGGAAGTGTTCACGGCCTCCATCGACGGCTTCGACTGCGTCACGTACATCGAAACAATCATGGCGCTCGCCCGCGCTTCCAACGTCGATGACTTCGTCGAGTGGCTGCGAAAGATTCGGTATGAAGGAGGCCGCATTCAGTGGAAGCGGCGCAATCACTACATGACGCTCTGGATCCGCAACAATGTGCGCAACGGCATACTCAAGCCGGTTTCATCGCCGACGATCCCGATCCTCAGCCGTGAACGTGTTCTGAACGTCGTACCCGGACTCGCCGCAAAGCGGACTCGCGCAAAATGCGTACCGAAGTCCGCCGTGCCACGGCTCGAACCACATCTGCAAACCGGAGACCTGATTTTTTTTGTGTCCACACGCAAGAATCTCGACACGTTTCACGCTGGAATCATCGTGCGCGATGGCCAAAGACTCCTGATGCGTCACGCGTCGCGGAGCCAGGGCGAAGTCGTGGAACAGGAATTGAGCGAGTTCCTCAAAGCAAATCGAATGGCCGGCGTAATCGTTGTACGCCCGCAATCGGCATCGCGACGCTTTGCGAAAGGTCCAAAGCTTTCGATCCCAGCGAGGGTGTGATATCGTCAACGTGATTCAGCTACCGAACCCCGGAGAGCGAAAATGACAACGTCCATGTCCATTCAGAGAGCGGTTTTAACCCATCAGAAGGACATGGTGTTTCATGCGAACGCTACATTCCGGTACTCCTGCGCGCATAGGCGCAGATAAAACAAGACTGACCGAGCCCGCGACTCGATTCGTCGGCTCGCGAACCAAAAAGTTTCTCTCCTATTACCAGCCCTATCGAGGGCTGCTTCTCGCAGACCTTCTCTGCGCCATCATCATATCGGCGGCGGCATTGCTGCTGCCGGTCTGTACAAATTTCATCACCAAGAACCTCCTTGCAAAACAGGGCGCGCACGGTGCGCTCGATATAATCTATGAGCTGGGCGCTGCCATGCTCGCGCTCGTCGCGATCCAGGCCATATGCACGTTGTTCGTCGATTATCAGGGACACGTGATGGGAGCGAAAATGGAGCGCGATATGCGCCGGGAGCTTTTCGAGCACTACCAGAAACTATCCTTCAGCTTTTATGACCGGCAGCGAACCGGCCAGCTCATGGCTCGGATCACCAACGATCTCCTTTCCCTCGCCGAGCTCTATCATCACGGACCGGAGGACCTCGCGATCGCGGCCCTGGAGCTGATCGGGGTGCTGGTCATCCTCGCGCGTATCGACTCGACGCTCACGCTGATCGTGCTTTGCTTCCTGCCCGTGATGTTCATCTTCGCGCTGCATTTCAGCCGGCGGATGATTGCCGCGCTTAGATTGAGCAAAGATCGCATCGGCGACATCAACGCGCGCGTCGAGGATTCGCTCGCAGGGATCCGGGTGGTTAAGTCCTTTACCAACGAGGCGTTCGAGACCGCGCGTTTCAACTACGAGAACGATCGCTTTCTCGCGAGCAGGAGCGAAGGCTATCGGAGCGAGGCATGGTTCTCTGGAGGGATGGCCGCTTTCACGCAGCTCATCACCATTGCTGTGATCGTGTTCGGTGCAGCGGGCATCGCGCGGGCGGTCCTCGACCTCGCCGACCTGCTTACCTTCCTGATGTGTGTCGCTGTGCTCGTTGACCCGATCCGCCGGCTCGTGAATTTCGCGCGGCTCTATCAGGAAGGGAGCACCGGTTTTGACCGGTTTTTTGAGATGCTGCAGATGGAGCCGGACATGCCCGACCAGGCTGGCGCCGCAGAACTGACCCACGTGCGCGGCGATATCAAATTCCGCAACGTGAGCTTCCGCTACGCCAACGATTCGGCTTTCGTGCTGAAAAACTTGTCTCTCGAGATAAGAGCCGGCGAGTTTGTCGCGCTGGTAGGCGCTTCTGGCGTCGGCAAGACCACGCTCTGCTCGCTCATACCGCGCTTCTATGATGCGACTGAGGGCGACATCCTCATCGATGGTGCCAACGTCAGGCATATCCGCCCGCAGTCCTTGCGGCAAAATATCGGCATCGTGCAGCAGGACGTTTATCTGTTCGCGGGCACGGTCGCGGAGAATCTCGCCTACGGCAAGCCCGATGCGAGCCTCGATGAGATCATCGAAGCCGCAAAACGGGCCCATGCCGACGACTTCATCATGGCGCTGCCGAACGGCTACGATACGGAAATCGGCGAACGCGGCGTGAAACTTTCTGGCGGGCAAAAGCAGAGGCTCAGCATCGCCCGCGTCTTTCTCAAAAATCCGCCCATCCTGATTTTCGACGAGGCGACCAGCGCGCTCGACAATGAAAGCGAACGCTCGGTCCAGGAGTCCCTGCACCGGCTCGCGCGCAATCGCACGACTCTTGTTATTGCACACCGGCTATCGACTGTGCGGAACGCGGGAAGAATCGTGGTGCTGACCGAGGACGGGATCGTTGAGGAAGGCACGCATGCTGAACTGGTTTCGTCGGGCGGCGCTTATGCGCGACTGTACAACACTCAGGCGAGCATATGAGATGGGATTTCAGGTCGGGTTTTGAGGTGAATTTTTCAGCCTGATACCCCGCAATCTGGCGTGCTACGCTCACCCTATGGACCACTGCCACATTCCCCGATACTCGCTCGCAATCGGGCGGCGCCCGCTTCGTGCAGAAGTATTTTTTGACGGAACGAAACTACCCTTGGTGGTAGAGCACTCTCAAAACCACAACTAATGGTATAGAGTTACCTTTTCGTGAACATCGTCTATCCAACCGACCACTCGTCCGCGAGTATTCAACGGCTCCTCGACGATGCCGATTCCGACGTACTATTCCTCGGCGACCCGCGCGTGAACATCGAGCCTGGGCCGCGCATGTTCGATCGAATGGCGCAGGTCATTCGCGAGACCGGCGCCGCGTGGGTCTATGCCGACGCGGTCGGTCATCCTCGTATCGACTATCAACGCGGGAGCATCCGCGACGGCTTCGACTTCGGCCCCATAGTCGCTGTGTCGGTTGAGGCTGCGCGTCAGTCGCGAATCGACAGCGCCTGGAAGTGGGGAGCTCTGTACGACCTGCGCTTGAGGATTTCGGAAAACCACGCCGTCGTGCGGATTCCCGAGCCGTTGTACAGCGCTTCGATGCTCGATGCGCGCCCGATCGATCAAAAGCAATTCGACTACGTTGATCCGCGCAATCGCGATTACCAAATCGAAATGGAGCGCATCGCGACGGCGCATCTCAAGCGAATCGGCGCGTGCCTGCCGCCGCAGTTTGAGCAGGTTCCAGCGGCTGAAAACATTCGGGTAAAGGCCAGCGTCGTCATCCCGGTTCGGAATCGCGAGCGGACAATTCTCGACGCCGTTCAAAGCGCGCTCGTCCAAAGCGCTGATTTCGATTTCAATGTGATCGTCGTCGATAACCATTCGACCGATCGGACGACTGAAATTCTCCGCGGCATCGGCGATTCGCGGGTCAAGCATATCGTCCCCGAACGCCGGGACCTTGGAATCGGCGGATGCTGGAACGAGGCGATTTACTCCAGCGATTGCGGGCAATACGCAATTCAACTTGATTCTGATGACCTCTACCTCAATGACAGCGTCCTTCGACGGATCGTCGCGGAACTTGAAGCAGGGCCTTATGCGATGGTCATAGGCTCTTACACGATGGTCGATTTCTCATTGAAGGAGATTCCGCCCGGTCTTATCGACCATCGCGAATGGACGCGCGAGAACGGCAGAAACAATGCGCTCCGCGTCAACGGCCTTGGAGCGCCACGCGCATTCAATACTTCCGTGCTACGCCGTATAGGATTCCCGAATGTCAGCTATGGCGAGGACTATGCTGTAGCGTTGCGGATTAGTCGTGACTATGAGATCGGCCGGATCTATGACTCGGTTTATCTTTGCCGCCGATGGGAAGGTAACAGCGATAGCGCGCTGCCCCTCGAAGTTGCGAATCGATACGACCTATACAAGGACTGGCTAAGAACGATCGAGATCCAGGCTCGAATGCTGAGATGACCGACAAAGTCAAAGAGCTGTTCACACGGCAGGCACGGGCGTGGCCGCTGCTCGCGAAAGGCATTGAAGGCCTCGCGCGGGCGCAGACAGTTCCAGTAAGGATCGATTGGTACGACATCTTCATCCGTCACATTCCCCATCGTGTCGCCAGTACAACGGCGTCCGTCGATCGCGAGTCAGTCGCGAAACGGCCCTGTTTCCTATGCGCCGGGAATCTGCCCTCGGAGGAAGAGGGTCTGGATTTCAATGGGAACTTCACTATCTACTGCAATCCGTTTCCAATCCTGGATCATCACCTGACGATCGCTCACAGAGAACACGGCTTGCAACGCATCGCAAATCAGTTCGGAAACATGCTAGACCTTGCCGCGGCCCTCCCGGGATATTTCGTGGTCTATAACGGTCCGGAATGTGGAGCGTCCGCACCCGACCACATGCACTTTCAGGCAGGCTCGCGAGCTTTGTTTCCGATCGAGAAGGACACCGCCGGACTTACTGGCGTCACCGTGCCGGACTATGGAAGAAACGTGTTCCTGTTTCGTGTACGGGATCGATCTGCTTTGATCGATCGAATGAATAGCGCCATCGATCTGCTCGCGGAAACGACTCGGCCGACGACCCGAGCCGCTGGTCAACATCGCGGTCTTCCATGAAAGAGGCGAGTGGGTCGCGTATCTGTTCCCGCGAGGAAAACATCGCCCAGCGGTCTTTCACACCGGCGAACTGACTGTGAGTCCGGCTTCCATTGATTTGTGCGGAATATTTGTCGTGCCACTGGCTCACGATTTCGAAAGAATCTCGGGCGACGCCATCGCCGCGATTTTTCGAGAAGTCACCTTGCCTGACGATCAGTTTCAGGAAGTTGCCGCCAGGCTGGAGAGTAAGCGTTGAACGTATCGGTAGGACTGATCGAAGGACAATCCGCGGTCGAAGTCGAATTGACCGGCACCTTTACCGATACTTCCGGCAAGCCATACGCTCCCGGGCGCTACAGACTTACTTCTGAAGTTACACTTACTCCGTCGGACCCGGCATCGTGCGCCTTTGCGCTGGACAACATCACGATCGGAATCGGATTTCATTGGGAGCGCAAAGAGCATCAGGCATTCCATGGAGCTTTTCGCCTCGTGAAGCGGGAAGCCGGGCTGACCGTGATCAACGATGTTCCGCTCGAAGAGTACGTCACCAGCGTGATTTCGTCCGAGATGAGCGCGTCCTGCCCTATAGAACTGCTGAAAGCTCACGCGGTGATTTCGCGCAGCTGGCTGTGGTTTCCGAAGGCAAATCGCTCTCGCTCCGGGACCGGAGAGAGTAAGACTCTCGACTCTCACGAAATTCGTCGATGGTACGGCCGCGAAGCGCATCCGGATTTCGATGTGTGCGCCGACGACCACTGCCAGCGCTATCAGGGCATCACGAAAGCGTTCTCTCCTGCTGCAGCCGAAGCGGTTCGCGCGACCACCGGCGAGTTTCTCCGCTACAACGGCGCGATCTGCGACGCACGGTTTTCCAAATGCTGCGGCGGAATAACCGAGCGCTATTCGACCGCCTGGGAAGATCAAGACATTCCCTACCTTAGAGTCTGTCTATGACGGTCCAGCGCAATCCCGCTCTTACAATCCTGAGACATGGATACGCTCGTGCCCGCCGGCTTACTGCAATACCGGCGACGCGGAACTTCTCTCACGCGTTCTCCCCGGATTCGATCAGGAGACCCGCGACTTTTATCGCTGGCAGGTCGACGTACACACCTGATGAACTCGCCGATCTGATCAAGTCTCAGGCTGGGTGTAGATCTAGGTCCTATTCGCGACTTAGACGCGCTCGCGCGCGGACCTTCAGGCCGAATATATCGGCTGAAGGTCACCGGGGAACGCGACTACATCATCATCGGTAAAGAACTGGAGATTCGCCGCGCTCTATCGCGCACGCATCTCTATAGCTCTGCATTCGTCGTTGACAAAGAGCCGGACCGCTTTGTCTTAACAGGAGCCGGATGGGGACACGGTGTCGGCCTATGCCAGATCGGCGCGGCAGTCATGGCAAATGATGGCAAGACCTACACAGAAATCCTGCAGCACTACTATCGCGGGACCACCGTCAGTGCCTGATGTCTGCGCCCCTGGCACCTGTGTTGATTTAGGGTTCGGTCGGCGGATGAGGTGAGTCGACCTGCCCTTGTCCGAGAGCGATTCCATAGTGACCCGTCTTCGAACTCCACTCACCATATTGGACCTTGACGTAGATGTATCCGTCTTTGGGCAAGCTGAGCTTGTCGAGCGTTGCGACGGCGCCTTTGTTAGGCGAACCGCCGCTGCCCAGGTTGACGCCATCGTCGTTAGACGCCGATAGATCGATGCTGCCGTCGGTTCTCGTCGGCCGAGCTTTGAACTGATAGACCTCGCCGCCCTGGGCTTTAAACTTGAACACGTTAACGTTGACGG
>CAWILO010000022.1:0-649909 GCA_963836955.1 uncultured delta proteobacterium
ACAACCACTGATTCAGCTTCGACCGACTAAACCTCCTTGGGCGCAAACGCAATCACGCGCCCAGTTCGTCGAGCAACACCTTCGCGTCTTTCAGAACGGCGGCGTCGAAGCCCTCGAACAAAAGCTATGGGCAATCGAGTGACGACACTTCAAAAGGTTTGACGGGAGACCCTCCGGCGTGGCTGATTACAGCAAACGATCAGGTCGGCGCGCGGAGCTGATCGAACGATGCGAAGACAGGCTGCGGGCAATAGATGACGCGTTCAGCCGCCTCAAGAGCGGCCGTTATGGAATCTGCGAGAAGTGCAGGCAGGAGATCCCGATTAAGCGGCTGAAAGCTGTGCCGTTTGCCGCGTATTGCATCGACCGCCAGAAAAAGCGTAACGAGCGGAACCGCCCTGGCGAGGGGGACATCGACGAGCCATCGCGCAAGGTGTCGACGCCGCCCGAAGAAATGAACGAGGCAGCGGACAAGTTGCACAGCGCACGGACAGAAGGAGGCTGTGATGATTCAGATCTTCCGGAAGGTGCTGTGCCCGATTGATTTTTCGCAGCACTCGCTGGCTGCCCTCGATGTCGCACTGAAAGTCGTTCAGCAGAACGAGGCGATGCTCTTCTTGCCGAGTGTCGCGCCGACGCCCGCCGGCGCGGCCGGCTTCCAGCCGGTGCCACTGGATCCCTATCCATACCTCGAGAAGGACAGGCAGGAGGAGCTGGCAAAGCTCGCGCAGGAACGGATTCCAGCCGCGATACGCTATGAAACGCTCGTAATTAGCGGGGATCCGGCCGAGCAGGTACTCAACAAAGCTCGCGGCCTGGATGTTGACTTGATTGTGATGGGCACGCACGGCCGCAGGGCATTGAGTCGCCTGGTCCTCGGCAGTGTCGCTGAGCGGGTCGTGCGGGAATCACCGACGCCCGTTTTGACAGTGCATTCGAGCGCGCGCGTTCAAACGGCGGCTTGAAGCCGAACTCAAAACTCATTCGGCAGTTTTGGGATGGACGGTCAAGACCGGGACCGGCGATTCGCGAACGACGCGCTCAGCAACGCTCCCAAGCAGGAAGTGCTTCACACCCTTGCGACCATGCGTACCCATCACAATCAGGTCGATGCCCCGTTCGGCGGCAAGATTGAGAATCTCGGTCGCAGCATTCCCGCTCGCGACGAAGACATCGTGCGAAACTCCTGCCAGCTTTTTCTGGGCAAGCGCTTCCAGCCCGCGGAGGCATTCCGCTTCGAATGGAGGGTCAGGGTCCATTGGGACTGGCGGCAGTTCCATTGCGGCGGCGGGAGGCGCTCCGATCACGGTAAGAAGGAAAACTGTGGCGGAGTTCTGCTTCGCCAACTGGCAACAGAGCTCAAGCGCGTCCATCGAGTCACGCTCGAAGTCAATCGGGCACAGTATTCTCGTGAAGGTTGCGGCCATCTCTTTCAATTCGCGCTGAGCGCGCTCGGTTAATTGGTCCTGTTTCCGCGATCGGGCGTTTTTCCCTCAAACTGAACATTGATCGCCCTTGTAGAAGACCCACTAGGCATCGGTGCGCTGAGTTCGAGAACGCTTTCGCGATGCACGGCGTTGAGATTCTCAGCCGTGATGCCTTCGGGCAGGTTGATTGATTGCTCGAACGAGCCGCAGCGAATCCCGTTGCGAAACAGGGACGCCTTAACCTTCAGCATGCCATTGGCGACGTGCAGGCTGATGTTCTTGAAATCGACTCCGGGCAAATCGATTCGTACGACGAATTTGTCTCCCTTAATGGCCGCTCCAATTGCGGCGCGATGTTCGGAGCCGAAGTCTGCAAGTAGCTCGTCAAACTCGGACTGCATTCGCTCGAGGTCGGCTTCAGGATTCCATTTCTTGATAAGACTCATGGTTCTCCCTGGATTTGTATCGGGTTCTCGGATTCAAGGAGGAGCATCAGCCGTGCCAGAAACCTTGGGAATGACTATTTGTGAAATCCATCGCTTCGGGTAGCGGGCTTGTGGTGAAAGGGGGCAGCGCGGTACTGCAGGTGGCTCCGAAGGATACAACCAGTGGAGCGAATGATTGGGAAGACTCGTTTCGCCCGGAACTGTTTAATTTTGGCGTATGACATGCGATTCTTGTTAGACCTTCGGTCTTCTCGCTTGCGCCCTACTGTCGGACGCCTTCTAACCGGTCGATTTGATTGGAGACCGCTGGTACGAAGCCGAGCTTCATCGCATCAGGGGCTCGGTTATGCTTGAGCTCGGGGGGAGATATTGGAACGAGGCTTTGGCGTGCCTGGTGCGTGCTCTCGAACTCAGCCGAGCTCAAGGCGCTCGACTGTTCGAACTGCGCACGACGACCAGCCTCGCACCGCTGCTCGCGAAGCAAGGCAACCGCGACGAGGCGCGTGCGATGCTCGCTGAAATCTACAACTGGTTCACCAAGGGCTTCGACATCGCCGACCTCAAAGACGCCAAGCTGCTCGAGGAACTCAGTGGTTAGCGTAATTGCCGACGGGCTCTTATTAGCTATCCGATCGCAGCCAACTATCTGGGCTGGGCATTTTAGCCGCCACATAGTGACAATCGTCGCGTGCCGCGGCAGTTTTCGCTGTGCGGGCGGCGCTTTTTTGATCGATGCAAGTCATGGCAGGATGGCTGCGGCACTTGCGCGGAGAACGCGTACATCGACCATGGCCTCCTTGCCACGGATCGAAAGCGTGCGACGTTCGAGATTCGGGAACTGCTGCTCGACGTTTTGGTAGACCGTTTCGCTCAGCAGGGCCTCGCCAGCGCCAGCGATCGACGCCAGCCGCGCGGCAGTGTTTACCGGATCGCCGAGTGCAGTAAAGTCCACGATTTCGCTACCGCCGACATTTCCTACGTAAGCGATCCCGGAATTGACAGCCGCTCCAACTGGCATCCAGGCTTTGCCCGCGTGGTCGTACCCAACCGCCCGGAGCAGATCGACTACCGCCCACGCCGCGCGTTGACGATACCTCGGTCCGCAGATGCCGGGGATGAACAGCGCCATCACCTCGTCGCCGATCAGCTTATCGATGATCGCGTCATGGCGGACGAGTACTTCCGTCGCAGAATTGTAGAATCGGTTAAGCAGGGCAGCATACGCGCTGGGCTCCATATGCTCTCCCATTGCGGTCGAGCCGCGCACGTCGGCGAACAGCACAGCGATATCCACCTCGGCACCGCCGGGCGGCAGCCGGTCGCAGCACATCGTGCACAGATTTGGATTTTTGCGCGAGCGAGCGAATCCGAGCAAGCCGACGAGTTTTCCCCCAACGCCGCCGAATGGATTGTGGCAGACCTTGCAGCGTGGCGGGCTTGGCAGATAGCGGAAAAGGCGATGCGCGAAATGGATTCGGCTGTGGCCCTCACAGAGAATCTGGCGCCATCGCTCAGTCGCTACGGCCCTGGCTTGAGCCTCCGCAGGAGAAAGGAGGGGCACCTCATCCATAGGGGGAGAATACTCCAGATCGCGTGCAAAGGCTCGACGTTCCAATGACTCCAAGGCTGTCCGGTAAGGTCCGTCTTTTTTCAAACCGCGTAAGTTTGTATCGTTCCGGGTTAACGCAGGGGAGGTAGATCGCGATGACTCATGCTGCAGGGCTTACAATCCGCCAAAGCTGTTGGTGGCTTGCATTGCTTGTATCCGTCGCTGTCGTCTCAGGACTTGAGGCATTTGCAAGGGGAGGTTCGACGATGAGTCTGTCCCCACGTGAAGAAGCAGGAATTCGTAAGGCTATTGAGTCGATCGATGACCAAGAGCCGGTCGATGTACTCAAGGGCGACGAGGCTGCACTAACGCGCTTTTGGGCCAAAGACTTGACCGTGAACGCTCCGAGTAACCAGGTCAGACGCCAAACAGAAGTACTTCAGCTGATGAAGCAACACACCGGTCTGCAGTATTCCTTATTCGAACGACATCGCGAAGCGATCGTCATCCGTCGGAACTGCGCCGTGACTATGGGCTACGAGATCGTTGTGCCAAAAGGTAAGGTGCCAGATTCGGGAAAAACCATTAACCGCCGTTACACCAACATCTACTATCTGGAGGATGGCGGGTGGCGCATTATCGCCCGTCAGGCGACCAACGTCTCCGTGAAGTAGTTGGCATAGTGTCGGGCCGCCGAAGACCATTTAGTGGGGGTTGTCAGGTCGGGGCCTGGGAAGGTGTGTCGAGCGCCCGAGATCGGGATCGCCAGCCGTCACAGATCAATCGGCTAGAACTCTGCGGCAGTAGGTAGCATGCAGCGTGAAGTGTGTTTACTGCAGACTGGAATCAGCTTGATCCTAAATTGCCGGCTATGTTGCGGACCGGTGGTCCCGGACGATGCCCCAAGTCTGGCACCCACATTGCTGTGGTCGCTCGGAGCCGTACCAACCTAGAGGTAATGATGTCGCTGACTCAAAAGTTGAGTCGTGCAGCGGCTCCCGACTCGGAGCGTTGGCCGATGACCAAAACATCGAGATTGCGCCGGAAGAAGGGGTTGCACCAGGCGTGTGCGATGCTGGCCGGCTTGGCGACCGTGGCAGTTCTCGCGGCGGCAAGTCCCATCAGCGTGCATGCATCGGGCGCGGGAACCGACAGCGCCGAAATGGTCGAAGCCCGGATCGCCCGAGTCACAAACAATCTTCCAGCAGGTCCCCTCGGATTCACCTGGTATCATTCGACTCTTGCAGACCGGATGGCTCACTACCGCGTCCCCGCCGTCAGCATCGCTGTCATCGATAACTATCAGGTCGAGTGGGCCCGCGGTTTCGGCGTGGTTGCGGCCGGAAGTACTCAGGCCATCACTTCCAAAACTCTTTTTCAGGCTGCTTCGATCAGCAAACCTCTTGCGGCGCTCGGCGCATTGCTGCTCGTCGAGCAAGGCAAGCTATCTGAAGACGAAGACGTCAACCTTCTCCTTCGTAATTGGAAGTTACCCGAGAATCACTACACTGCTGGGCATCCCGCTACGCTGCGCGAATTGCTCAGCCACACCGCCGGCACCACGGTCGGGGGGTTTCCCGGATATCCGCGCAGCGCGCAACTCCCGACTCCCGTCCAAATCCTCGACGGTGTTCCTACGGCCAACACGTCTCCTGTGCGAGTTGACAAGCAACCAGGTGCTGGCTGGCGCTATTCGGGAGGCGGCTACATGATCGTTCAACAAATGGTCGTGGACGTGACTGGCGAAACCTTCCCCGAATACATGCGCGACGCGGTACTGACGCCGTTGGGTATGTCGGAGAGCACCTTCGCCCAGCCACTTCTCGAGCAACTCTGGGCCAATGCGGCGACAGGCACCCTCGCGTCAGGTGAGAGCGTTCGAGGCGGATGGCACGTATATCCCGAGATGGCGGCGGCTGGGCTCTGGACAACTCCGTCGGACCTGGCGAAGTTTGCGATCGACCTGATGGACACGCAGGCTGGCAGGTCGGGCGCAAAACTGTTTTCCAGAGCGGAAGCTCAGATGCTCACTTCGCAAGCCTATGCATGGCTGCTCGGGGCGTTTGACGGTCAAGGCATCTTTCTGATCGGCGAGAATGATTCCCTCCGTTTCTTCCACGAAGGCTCGAACGCGGGATTCGCGTCATTCCTGCTGGGCTACCGCTCCGGCCAAGGCGCTATCATTATGACGAATTCGGATAGTGGCATTTTGCTCATGGACGAGATCGCGCGTTCGATCGCTCATGAATACAACTGGCCCGACGCTGCCCCAATGATTCCAGCCGTTGTTCAAGGCCTGCCAATCCGGGTGCTACTGATGTTCTGATCTCAGAAGGCATCACGTTCGACCGGAGCGGCGCGCTGCGTCTCCGGCGGCGTCCCTCGCGATGGGTGAGGGTAAAGCGATGCGGCGAAGACTGATCATTTTCTTTGCGACAACGTTCGCGATTACGTGGGGCCTGGCGGCAATCATTCCGTTCTGGGGTCGAGCGGCCGCGATATTTGGACAAGCATCGCTTACCAATCCGTTGGTTATCGTCGCCGTCTGCGCACCGAGCATAGCGGCGATTCTCGTCAGCGCGGGTCAAGACTTTGGCCCCTGTGCAGCGGAGCACGGAATCGGCATCGGAGACAGCATGAGCATCGGCGAACCTTTGATTGCTGAAGACTTTTTCAAACCCGCGACTTGGGAGAATCCCTACCCCGCCTATACTGCGTCATTGCAGCGTGACCTAAAGAGTCCGGTAAGGGGTGCAGTGAAAGTAGGCGGAGCTGGAAACTGGCCCCACGGCTCGGGGATACCCAGTCCACAGCCAGCGCCAGCGTTGTGGTGCCCCCATCGAAGCTCTGCTCGACGAGCTTCAAGCGGCGGGTGAGGAGGACCACAAACCAGGGGAGCACAGCGGCGTTGCGATCCTCCGCTCGCTGCTGGGAGTCGGGAGAATCGTGGCCGCCACCATAATCGCCGAGGCCTGTGCTGCTCTTACCGAACGAAATTACGATGCCCTGCGCGCGCATGCCGGTATCGCGCCCATCACCAAACAAAGTGGCAAGCACCGCACTGTCCTAATGCGCTATGCCTGCACCGCCCGCCTTCGCCATGCGCTGTATCGCTGTGCGCGCGTGGCAGCAATGCGTGACCTGCCGAGCAAAACCTACTACACCGCGCAGCGCCAGCGCGGTCATACTCATGGCCGCGCCCTCCGCGCAGTCGCCGATCGACTACTACGCATCCTGGTCGCCATGCTCACCACGCGAACCCTCTTCGATTGCTTAAAGGCACGACCGCCGCAGGCCAGTAACCCTTCAGAGAAAATTGCATGAGCCTCTTGATCGCGGGTTGGGAGTCCTCGCTCCAGCAGACAGGCACAGCGAAACGCTTTATCTCCGGGCTGCGGAAACCTCCCGCAGTGGCATCTCGTGAGATCAACAAATCAGGCCAATCCAGAAAAGAAAGGCACGCGTTGACTTCACCGTGCAGGAAGGGAGCTAACCGACTCGCTAACGCGGACGCAACATGAGCGGTCGGATAGTAGGAAGTTAACGCACTCGTGGCAGACGGTCGCTCGGCCGAGATGAAGCGGTGGGCGAAGAAGCGGAAGCGCCGGACAACCTAGCAGGGATGAGTGCGCCAGCAGGCCGAGCCATTGCGGTTACCCAACCCGCTGGCGCGGAGGCAGCATGAACGGTTCGGATAGTAGGAAGTTGGCGCGCTTAGGGCAAACGGGCGGAGCCGCCCCGGTCTCGCCCGGATTCAGGTCAGCTTCAATTTGGTCGGCGGCCTCTTCGCTTGGTCGAGGTTCACGATGATCGGGGCCCGCAAGTTGGGAAATAGCGCGAGCTTCTGAGCGTTCGCCAGAGTCAGGCATTCATCGCCGAATTGAATGTAGCGAACCTTGCCCTCTGGTGTGTACGTCCGATCAAGAACGGTGTGTACGTCCGATCAAGAACGATGAAGGCCATCAAATTTTCCGCGCGCCCCCCGCTCGGAGCACCGCGGGGGCTCATTAGCAAACACGGTCTGAAAAAGCGAAAGCTCGCTTAGACGAATTGTATGTAGCAAGGCAGGTCGCTAGTCTCAAACCGCGCAATTGCTAAAATTCGAATGCACAGGACCGCTATAGGGAGAAACGATGAAAACGAGAACTCTAGCAGCTGTTGTGATTCTGATCAGTTCGTTTGTGCTAGCGCCCAATTTGCTCAGAGCCGAAGAGAACGAGTGGTATCAGGGGCAGCAAGGGGAGTGGCACCAAAAGGGCCATAGCTGGCAGTGGAAAAGCACCCACGGCGATGACTGGTATCAAGGGCGGCAAGGACACTGGTACCGAGAGCGAAAAGGCTGGCAATGGTACGGCAACGACGGCGCCGAATATCGGCAAGGGCGCAATGGCTGGCGATGGTACGGTGGACGTCTTCACGGCGAGGAAGGCGCCGAGTATCACAACCGCGCAGCCGGCGACAATCGGAGCTACCAACAGTTCCAGCAACAGGAAGGAAGGTAGAGCGAACAGCCACCAGGCTGATTTGCGTCGCGGGTTTCTGTTGCGCCTAGTCTCAAACCGCGCGATTGCTAAAATTAGATTGTTGGCTCAGCGACCGATCCCCTGCTAGAGCCGATGGCGCGCCCGGCCGCCTGTTATCAGTGAAGCCGAGGCGTGCCTTTTATTATACGTTCCGCCGATCAGAAATCTCAGGGCTGCGGAATCGCGTGCTTGCGCGACTCTGTCGTCGCCCAGCGTAACGAATTTCGGATGCCGACGATGGTTGTCGAGCGTCCATTCAAGGAACTCGATCACAGCTACGAGTTTGGCTTCAGCCAGCGGCATTTTCTCCATGTCTTCGGCGGTCAGCCCGTCGCCCCATAAAGGCCGCCCCTGCGCGCGAGGTATCCGCGTGATGTCGGCATATTCATAGACCTTCCAGGAACTTGTACTTGATAGAAGTGCGCTATTGAGAATCCGTCGCCTAATCGGCCCTGACAGGACCACTGCGAATTATCTCTCGAACCTGATCGGGTCCGCCGATCACCCATTTCTGCCACCAGGTTGCGCCCGCCCGCTCGCAGTCGAGTCGAACTTCACGTTCCTGCTGCAGATCGGCACCGCGGGGCCAACCCCCTACGATGACGTCGAAGGGCGCGCCCGGTTGTTCTCTCGATGCGGTCGATCTGATTTCGCTGACGTCTTGCGCGTCCAGCCGCGTGTGATCATCGTTCCCCGGTATTCCGCGGAACCCGGCGAAGCCTTCGAACGCAAACGCTCGCTTGAACGCGCGCTTCCCGCGCCGCGGCCAGGTGCCGCCGACCCAGATTGGAATTCTCGGCTTCTGCACGGGGGGCGGCAGAAACGTCAGCTCATCGATGTGATAGTGCTTGCCCCTGAAGGTGAACGGCTTCGCGGTCCACAGCCCAACGATAATTTCGAGAGCCTCGTCGGCCATTTCCGCTCGCATGTTGAGGTCGGTCGTCTCGCCGAACTTGGTGAAACTCCAATCCAATTTCGCATCGCCCAATCCGACGCCCAAGATGGCTCGGCCGCCGGACAGATGATCGAGCGTCAAGACTTCGCGCGCCAGCTTCCATGGCCGACGCCGCGGCAGCGCGGTCAGCGAGCTCTTGGAAAGTTGGCCTTGTTCCGGAAGCCCGGGGATTCTTCATATGATGAGCTTCAGATGCCGTGCTACACAGAGCAAGCTCTTATTGGTTCTGGCGTTCGTTGTGGTCTTACCAGGTTGCGCAAGCTTCGAGAAGCCAAATGAGGTTCCCACCGTGCCAGAGATTCGTCCTGGCATTCCGGCTGGCTATCTGGCGAACCAGGAGATACCCAACAGCCTTGCCCTGATTCCCCTTCCCCCGGCCCCAGGTTCGGCCGCTCTAGCATTGGACCAGGAGGTCAGTCGTACGAGTCTCGCGTTGCAAGGCACGCCGCGTTGGAATCTGGCAGCAGAGGACGCTAAACTGAGGTTTCCTGAGGCTGCAGGTACGTTCTCTTGTTCGCTGAAGGCGCCGATAACGAAGCAGGAGACACCGCACTTGTACATGCTGATGCGGCGTACCCTAGTAGATGCGGGCGCTTCAACCCAACAGGCTAAGAATCACTACATGCGCGCTCCTCCGTTCGTCGTGAACCAGAAACCCACCTGCAGCCCCCTTGACGAAGAGTCCCTCAGGAAGAATGGTTCCTATCCTTCTGGGCACGCGGCCGTCGGTTGGGCGTGGGCGCTCATCCTAAGTGAGATTGCTCCCGAACAGACCGATGCTCTCCTCTCAAGGGGTCGAGCTTTTGGGCAGAGTCGTGTGATCTGCAATGTTCATTGGCAAAGCGACGTAATTGAGGGTCGTTTCATGGGGGCTGCAACCATCGCTGTGCTGCACGCCGATTCCGCGTTCCGAGCGGACCTGGGGTATGCTAAGGCCGAACTCGCGATAGTTCGCGTCAAAGGGCTCAAACCGACGCGCGACTGTAAGGCAGAGGCCGAAGAACTCGCCCAGCAACCTCCTCCTGCGCCATAGTTGGGCTAAACCAAGGGGGTCGCGGTGCTGTGCCTCGAACTGCACCTACCGGTATCCGACCACAAGACCGATCACTGCGAAAATCTATTTCCCTATCCCGTCCATCGTTAGCGCATCTCTTTCAGCGCGACATAAATTTCCGATAGCGTGGCTTGACGGCGAACAACGTATGATTTTCACAGGTGGAGTTGTAGGTTAGACATCCTGCCCTGGCTCGGGTCGTTCATCAGCAAGAGCGGCGGGGAAGTCTGGCGGTCACGGCCGAAAGATGAATCTAAACTCAAGACTCAGACAAGATCGACTACTCAGAGCCGCAGTTGCACTTTGCGCACTAGCCTTGGGAGCGGTTTGCCCGCTTGCCCCTCCGGTATGTGCCCAGATGATGGGTGGGCAAATGATGGGTGGCGAACATATGCGGGCAATGGGCGCGCTGATGTCCTGGATGCAAGGAAGCGAAACCGAGTTCGCTCAGACAGAGCCCAAACCCGAATTCACCTCTGAATTGCTGGCAGAAGGGCAAACGCTATATAGCCTGCACTGCGCCATCTGCCACGGCGCGAACGGCGACGGAAACGGAAAGCGTGCGGATGAGCTTTCGCCGCGTCCGCGAAATTTTACTGGAGGCGTCTACGAGTTCCGCTCGACTCCGACCGGAGCGCTGCCGACGGATGAAGATATTTGGAAGGTTATCTCCGGAGGCCTCCATGGAACCGCAATGGTGCCCTGGATCAGCCTCTCTGAAGAGCATCGCTGGTCTCTAGTCGCATACATAGAGGGTTTCTCACCGCGATTTGCCATCGAGAAGCGGGTTGCACCGATCGCCGTTCCATCGCCAGCGGTGGAGACACCCGGGTTGGTCGCGCGTGGGCAGAAGGCGTTCAGGGATGCCGGTTGCGTAGAGTGTCACGGCGAGAAAGGCGATGGTCACGGGCCAGCCACTTCGTCGTTGAAAGATGCTGCCGGACTACCAATCCATCCGTTCGATTTCAGGACCGGTGTCTTCCGTCGCGGTTCGAGGCTCGATGATATTTTCCTGACCCTGCGAACGGGTCTGAATGGGACACCAATGCTGTCATACGGGGACTCGCTCACACCGGACCAAACCTGGGCAGTGGCGGCTTATGTCCGCAGCCTGATCGCAGTGCCGGCAAACTCGAGTCCTGCGATCGACGCGCGGCAGCAGGAACGCCTCGGCATGGCGATCGACATGCCGGGGATGGCGGAAATGCCAATGAGCGGCATGATGCACTAGCGTGTGGCTGGTTCCGCGCCAGCATTCCCCGGGCGGCAAGACTGTGCTGCTCGGGCCCCCGGAAGCTCATAAGGCGCGGTTCCCCGGGGCGGGAGACGGCAAAACCGGCGACCAGGCGGCGCGGCGGTACGATACCACTACGATATGACGATGATACTTGAGACGTGGAGCGCCGAAGTGCTTCTGCGCGTGGGACTTAATCGATCCCGCCACAATACGTCGTCACTTGGTTGTGTTGAAACACCCCCTCGGATGGCCGCGATTCTCAGGAAGGCACGCCGCGACCACGGTTAGTGTGCGCGCATGGAAAGACTTGAGTCGCATCCAGTCGCGGACATTTTCCCTCTGCTTGAAGGCCCAGGCGTTCGAACAATTCAAGCAGGATATAGCTGAAAACGGGCTGCGCGAGAGCATCTGGCTCCACGAGGGTCAGATCATCGACGGCCGCAATCGGTACCGCGCGTGTCTCGAGACGGGCACCGCGCCGACGTTCCGCGAATGGGACGGCCGGGATTCAGACGGAAAGCCATGCACGCTACTTGCTCTAAAACTCGGCGATAATCAACACAAACAGGGTAGATCAATTGATCTACCCACCAGTCAACCTCAAGCTGCGGCGCGATTCAACGTCAGCGTCCCAGTCTCGGCAGTTACTCAAAGGCACGGGCCAGGCAAGGCCGGCAAGCCAAAGGAGCGAATCTTGGACTTACAGAGAATAGTGGAAGACTTGAAGAAGGAGAGAGACCGGCTGATTCGTGCCATCGCGGCGCTCGTGGGATCAGCCTCGCAACCGGGTGCGAAGAAGAGGAGCGCCGGAGCTCCTAGTATCGTGTCCCGCAAATAACTTTACGGTGCACAATGATTTTCTCAAGTGCAGACGCGGCCAAAATGATCCAACAATGAAAACTTATTTGCGGGACACGACACTAGGTGGCCAGTGCAAAAAGGAAGAAGCGCGGAGGCATCACCCCGGAGGGAAGAAGGCGGTTGTCGCTGGCGATGAAGAAGCGTTGGGCTGAGCGCAGAAAAAAGGGTTTGTAGCGATTGGGTCGAGTGGCGCGTCGATTGCATTCCTTTTGGGATGGTGACGGCGACTCAGTATATGGTGGGCGGCTTGGGCACGTCCATTCTGTATGCGATGGCTTCCAGCCAGCCAAATCATCTCCAACGGTCCGAATCCTACTCTGAACCCATCGCCGCATTAGCGTCGACCTGCGCGCGCTTCAGCAGGAGAGCCCAGGGCGCGAGAAGCAACAGCAGGACGGCGGTGACGCGGTACACGTCGTTGTACGCGAATAACCAGGCCTGCGACTTCATGGTGCTCGTAAGATGACTGGGTGCGGATAGGGTCGCCAGGAGGTGCGCTTCATGGAGCCGGTGGCGCGAAGTCAGCAGGTTGGTCGCGACCGCGATTCCGGCCGCGGCGCCGGTGTTGATCATCACTGAGAACAGGCTTGATGCGAAGCCCATTCGCTCGCGGCTGATCTGTCCGATGCCGAGTGCGGTAACGACCGGAAAGATCGCGCCCAGCCCGAGACCGAAGAGAAAGATCGGCAGCAGCACTTCGCTCTCGTGCACGCCGATCGTCCACTGCGACATTCGGTACGCCTCGTATGCGCCAACCAAGAATCCCGCGCACACCAGCGGTCGCATCTCGAGTTGGCGGCGTGACAATTGTCCTACCGTCAGCAGAGCGACCACCACTCCGAGTCCGCGCGGCGCAACCGCGAGCCCGGCACTCAGTGCGTCGTAGTGCAAGACGTTTTCGAGGAACAGCGGATTGAGAAGATTGACCGTCCACAGCGCCAGGCCCTGGAGTGAGATCAGCACCACAGCGATCGAGAATCCCACGATTCTGAAAATCCGCAGGTCCACAATCGGCTCCGGAAAACGCAACTCATGAATAACCAGCGCGACTATCGAGAGCGCCGAAAGTGCGGCTCCGTACCTGACCCACGGGGCCGCAAACCAACCGTCATGTCCGCCGCGTCCCAGCACGATCTGGAATAGTCCGAGCCCTGCCGCGATCAGTATGATCCCGGCATAGTCAACCCTGCCACTGCCGCGTTGCTCCCTGAGATACCCCGGATCGTGCACGAATGCATAAACCATTGACGCGGCGAACGCGCCCGTCGGCACGTTGATGTAGAAGTTCCATCGCCAGCTCCAGGAATCGGTGATCCAGCCTCCTAGGGTCGGACCGATTACCGGCGCAGCCATCATTCCGATCCCGAAAGTCGTCATTGCGAGCGTGTGCTCCTCAACCGGGAACGTCTCGAGCAGAATCGCCTGTGACAACGGCATCATCGCTGCGCCAGCCGCCCCCTGGATCACGCGGAACACCACCAGCTGGCCGATACTCTGGGCGAGCCCGCACAGCGCCGAGGCGGCCACGAACAGCACGACCGAGATCAGCAGGTAGCGCCGGCGTCCGATCCGCACCGCGATCCATCCGCTCATCGGAATCATCACGCTGACCGCTGCCAGGTAACTGGTAACGACCCAGCTGATCCGGTCGACGCCAACGCCAAAGCTTAGCTGCATGTACGGCAGAGCGACGTTGACGATCGATCCGTCTAGAATCGTCAGGATCGCGCCGAGCAACACCGCCGCCGCGACCAGCCACTTGTGCGGCTGAGGTTGCTCGGGCCTTACCTCGATCGAGGCAGCAGTCGCGGCGGCGACGACTGGTTCGGAGTCCATAGCTCGCGATCGTCAACGTAGCGTATCCCTGACAACGGCGCAGCTTGTACTTGAGAACACAAGAGAAACCTGCCTTCGGCAGGCTTCTACATCTGAGCAAGGACGCGGCTCCGCAGCGGTTCTTCCAGCAGCGCGGAAAGTGGCCTGACTAGGTGAAATACCTCCGTCATGAACCGGCGAATCTCTGGATCCTCGATCTGTAACCGATCCAGGACGGCAAAATAGCGTGCCCGCTCTTCCGTTCCGGCAGGTCGTTCTCCGCGTGTCTGAGGAAAGGCGAAATCGAATCCCGCCGCGAGATTCCATGGCGTGCTGTTAAGTTCTGTTGCCCTGGAAAAAAAATCTGCGGTTATCCCGTCAGGCCCGCGAGCTTGGGATAAATGTTCAGAGACAACCTCGCGCAGCAAGTTCGCCTGACGCGCAGCGGCACTCATCCCCTGTGCGTGAATCGGATTAAAGGTGCACAGAGCGTCGCCGATAGCGATAAAGCCCTCGACTGAAGTCACCTGTTCATAGTGACGCTGCACGCTGGTGGGAAATCGATGATGGACAATCGGGCGGAGCTGCTCCGCATCTTTTATGATTCTCCACGCGAGATCGGAGTGCAGTTCCTTGGCGAAACCTAGGAATCCCTCCCGGTCCGTCGGCGGATAGTCACCAAACCGCCCAATCAGGCTGACCAGCAATGATCCGTTTTCGATCCTGATGACGTAGCCTCGCCGGGTGAAAGTTGGGGCAGGGCCGACGATGAAGACCACCGACTCGCCATCGTACCATTCGGGGACGCGGAAGTTGGCTGTGCTGTAAGCTGTGTCAACGCCAATCGTTGTTTGTCGCGGTTCCGCAACCCCTGCTTCGGCCAGCCAATGCGGAGCGCGCGAGGCGCGTCCGGTCGCATCGACGACGATCTCGGCTTCGAACGACCGGCCGTCGTCGCATCGCACGCCGTGAACCCGTCCGTTGCGACATATCAGTTCACGAACCGTCGTTCCCGTCTCGACCCGGATGCCAGGAAGTTCCTGAGTACGGCGCCGGATCATGTATTCGATCAAGCCGCGGCTCGCGCAATGCCCTTCCAAGCCAACGTCGAAAGGCTCTCTCACGGAGCCGGTTGCGCTGTACGCTTTCCCATCGGGAAAGTACCAGGCGACGTCTCGCCCGATCATGAACCGGTTCGCACCGAGGCCGCTAAGATCGTCGGTGAAGCCGAGGTAGAAGGTCGAAAGTACCTGCTGGCCGCCATTTAGCAGAGCGTGAAGATGATTGCCTTGCGGGACCGACTTGTGAATGACCGGACGATTCTCAATTTCGTCCCGCTCCAGGATGGTTGTGTGCTCGAAGTGATCGGAGAGGGCGCGGGCGGCGATCAGCCCTGCGATACTCCCGCCAATGACAATCGCATGTCCGAGCCGATCCATAAGCTGATCTCAACGTTCCTATTGACAGTCGCCCCTTACGTTGAAAGGCGACCCTCGACGACACCAAGCGTCCGATTGTTCGGATACCACGTCCGGTAATACTTCCACCCAGCAGCCTCAAGAAGCCGCGCGTATTCAGCTTCGGTTCTCTCTCTGCCTGTGCCCCAGCACATCATGTGGATGTGAAACAGCTTTGAAATGTGCGGCTCGTGCGGACCCGGCACGACTTGCTCGATCACAAACACCCATGCTTCCGGCGACGTGGCGGTGCGTAGATTGGACAGAATTTTGACGCACTCCTGATCGTCCTAGTCGTGGAGGATCATCTTGAGGCTGTACGCGTCGGCCGGCGGAACCTGGTTGAACATATCCCCGGCCACGTACGTACAACGGCTCTCTAATCCCGAGCGGCTCGCCCATAGCTGACTTGGATCTTTGAAGACCTCCAGGAAATCCAAGACTAGCCCCGAGAGATGCGGATGCGCTTGGAGAAGGGCACATATCAGATGACCGTGGCCTCCGCCGACATCGCAAATGGTCCGGATGCTGGAGAAGTCATAGTCGCGGAGCGCTTCGAGTACCAAGTTGGTTTGGGTGGTGGAATGACCGGTCATTCCCTGATCAAACGTGCGCCTGTAGCGCGAGTTCGCCCGGGCGTATTCGAATGCTCGAGTGCCAAACTCTCGAATGAAGGCATCCTGCTTGCCATCTCTGATCATGTCCGGCAGGTGCTTCCAAATCGTATAGTGCTCCGGCCCTTCGGCGATGAGCGCCCGATATCGCAGCGTTTGGGGATGGTCGGATCTAAGCAGTTCGCCATCCTCGCTGAGCGCAAACCCGCGTGACTCGTCCTCGACAAGCAGTCGAAGGGACGCAAGCGCGCGCATCAGCCGATAGAGAAGCTTGGCATCAGCACCAATTTCGGCCGCGACCGCGTCGGCTTGTTTCGAACTATTCCTCGCGACGTGATCAAAGACACCGAGCTCCGCGCCGGCGTAAAGGATCTGACTGCGCCAGCGTCCATAAATCAGATCAATTACTTTGTCAGCTGCTTCACTCATCCTTGCCGGAACACCACGCCAAGATGAACTTGTCTACAAAATGCGATCGTCGTCAGCATCAACGGGGGCGACGCTACCTGCCTTCGCTGCAGACGCGAAAAAAAGGATGGCGGTTGGTATGCCAGCGCTCTCGAATGGCGAGAATGCGCTCAGTTGTCAGGGCCGTCGACGGAGAATTCGCATTCGTGGCCATCATGTCCTCCGTGAGAAGCGCCGGGCGCCTGCAGTTAGCCTACGATTCTAATCCGTGATTTACGAGCATCTGCGCGAGCGACGGGCGACTGCGTGCAGATGTTTACATTCCGCTGGTCCATCGGGCGGGCGACGAAACAAAGGTCGACGAGGCGTAGTGTTCGAATACATCGAGCTTTTTCGTAACCGTAAACGCCGACATTCGCTTCGTTGTCTCAGCCCGGCTGATTTCAAACCTGCGACCGTACCCAAACACGCACGTGCGATGTGCGCGGAGAAAGTCGCGTCATTCTTCTGCCATCGTTCCATGAGTTTTCCTTCGTGCCTCGACTACGCGGGATGGCTTTCGATGATCGACCAGGGCACGCGCGTCAGGATCACCCTGGTCAAAAAGAAGCCCGCCTCTGCGAGCAACGCTCGAAACTCTGATTCCGTTCGCTCCCGGCCCGTCATTAGCACCATCATGTTCAGGTCCATGTACCTCGCCGGATCGGGCTGATTGGCGGGTTTGAGCAAACGCTCAAGCAGCAGGAGCGTGCCATCGCGGCGAATCGCGCGTCGACAACTTCTCAGGATCTTGAGGGCATGTTCGTCGCTCCAGTCGTGAATGACTCCCTTAATCACGTAACAGTCCGCACCCTCTGGAACGCTCTTGAAAAAGTCTCCGCCAACCACTTCGCAACGATCGTCCACGCCCGCGGTTCGCATTGATGCGGACACATCAGCAACAACCTGCGGGAGATCAAACAACACGCCGCGCGGCCTGGGATTGGCAGACAGAATTCCGGCGATCAGCGTGCCATGACCTCCGCCGACGTCAACGATCCGTTCGAAACGTGAGAAATCGTAAGCTGCGGGAATCGCCGATAGGGCAAGCGTGGACCCCCCCGTCATGGCCGCATTGAAAATCGCGGCATCTTCCGGGTGCGTCTTGAGGTAGTCAAACATTGGCGCGCCGAAGATACGGTTGAAGGCGGTCTCGCCGTCGAGGACCGTCTCGTACAACTCGCCCCACGATTTCCAAAAAGGGCCGCTTCCACACATGATGGCGCCGCTGCGCACCGACTGCGGATGGTCGCATCGCATCGTTTCGCTCATCGGTGTGTTCCGATACTTGCCGGATGCGTCCTCCTCGAAGACACCAAAGCTTGCTAGGTACCGAAGCAGCCGGCGAAGCGATGGGGCGTGCGACCTAGTGGCCGCCGCCAGTTCCTCGACCGTCTTCGGCGCCTCGCTGACGAGATCGGCTATCCGAAGCCTGGCGGCAACCGAAATCGCCATGCTCGAAGCAAATCCGACAATCAACTGGGACATACGCCTCAACGATGATGCGTCGGTCGATCGTGAGTTCTTGTCGGAATCAGTCTTGTCCATTTTTAGACGCACCCTCCTGAAAGAATGGTTGCTGGCGCTCCTCGCTACGCGGTCCGCTCATTCCGTCTGTCGGCGGCACCATCCGAATCGCCTCGTGTCCTCATACCGGCGTCCCAGTAAGATTCAACTAATTATCACGCAGCTGGCACTGCGAATACCCGTTGATTTACGCCGCCTTCTTCGCGCCTGCAACGATGGGTTCGGTCGATGAGCGGGGACCGCGAGCGTGGCGATGCCTTTGACCTGCTTGGGTGGCGCAAACGTCCATCGCGGTCCGGCGCAGAATCAAAGCGCTGCTCTCCGAATACTTCACCGGGTGCGCCGCATCGCTCACATGGCCGAACGCGCTCTTGATCGGATTGGCCGCGAGTCTGTGACGCAATCGGTTTGCTACTTTCAACCGGCCGCCGCACAAGTTCTTCGCGATGAGTCTCCTCCGATTCGCTTGCGATCTGGTCTTTCTTAAACCAGTGGTCGTGCCTTTAGCCAACACGAAAGGAGAGGCATATGACATTCGCAAGGATCCCCGGTGGCGAAAGGGCTGGTGAGGCGCAGTGGCCGTGGTCTCATCGCCAAACATTCCTGGAGCGACTCGGCGCGCAAGGGTACGCGCCATTCACGCTCCGGTAATACGAATCGATATCCGGCAGCTTTTGCGCGGCAATCGAGAAACGCGCTCTTGGTGCAGACGACCTGGACGGCGTCACGACGGAGCGTCTTCAGCGGGCGGTGCTGAGAACGATTCGCGGATACGCTCGCACCTACGGCAAGTTCTGCCTGGGGCGATTCATCGAACATCTGAGCGAAGCCGGTGTGGCGACTGTCCCGCAACCACTGGCGAAGAAGCCAACGGCGATGGAGCGTCTTCTTGAGGAGTATGAGGTCTACCTGCGCCAACAGCTGGGACTGGCCGAATCCACGATCGCAAACTGCACGTGCTTTCTGGAGCGGTTCGTGGCCTTTCGCTTCGGCGACAAGCTCGGCAACCTGAACGCGATCACGCCGGACGACATCGTCGGTTTCCTCTGCAAGCTCAAAAACGGATCGAAGCCTCGCCGGTACAAAACACTGCCATCGCATCTGCGCAGTCTGTTCAGGTTCTTGTTCTGGAGCGGCAGGACCAGGCGCGATCTCGCTGACAGCCTGCCGCGCGTCGCCACCAGCGCCGACCATCTGCCGCGCTATCTCAAGCCGGAAGAGATCCAGCAACTGATCGAAGCGGTCCGAACCAACGATGCCATCGGGCGGCGCAACTACGCAATGCTGTTGCTCATGGCACGGCTGGGGCTTCGCGCTCCCGAGGTCGTCGCGATCCAGTTGGATGACATCGACTGGCGCGCGGGCGAAATCCTGATTCGCGGCAAGGCAAGCGGCATGATCGGATGCCGCTTTCCTCCGATGTGGGCGAAGCGATCGTCGAGTACATCAGCAACGGGCGAACCGGCGACTCTCGCGCGCTGTTCCTCTCCGCGAAGACCCCACACCCGCCCTTCAAGGATGCCCAGATCCTAAACACTGTGCTGCAAGCCGCGTTCGAGAAAACCGGCCTGAAGCCGCCGCAGAAGTATGTTGGCTCGCATCTGCTACGTCACAGTCTCGCTACTGACATGCTGCGGAAAGGAGCTTCGCTCGATGAAGTCGGCGACGTGTTGCGCCATCGATCGCGGATGACGACGACGATCTACGCGAAGTACGACATCGATGCTCTGCGGTCGATCGCACGGCGGTGGCCGGTGGGAGGAGACGCTCGATGATGCCTCTAACCGCACGGCTCAAGCACTATATCGCTGTCCGGCGCAGCCTCGGTTACGATCTGTCCTTCTCCGAGCGAGTCCTGCGCCGCTTTGCCGAGTTTGCTGACAGCGAACACGTTGATCACATCACGGTCGATCTGTTCCTACGCTGGAAGGAGCACTACGGTTCGGCAAACAACTACACCTGGTCGAGGCGGCTCAGCATGGTGCGTGTCTTCGCCACTTGGCTTCAGGGCTTCGATCCACGCGCCGAAGTTCCGCCGCCGGGTCTGATATCCAACAAACCGCGCCGGACCCGGCCTTACATCTATAGAGCGACGATCAGATCGCTCAGATCGTGAGCGAAGCGGCACGGCTTCCCTCATCTTACGGGCTGCGCGGATGGACGTGTTCGACTCTCTTTGGCCTGATTGCCGTCACCGGGCTGCGCGTGAGCGAGGCAATCGGACTCGACGACAACGATGTCGATCTCAATGAAGCTGTGCTGGCCATCAGGCGCAGTAAGAATGGAAAGTGCCGCTTCGTTCCACTAGCAGCATCTGCAGCCCAACGAATGGGAGCGTATCGCGCTGCGCGGAACCGCTTACTCGGCCGCGGCCCGGCGGCGTTCTTCCTTCTCGAGAATGGCGAACGCCCCAGCGACTGCTGCGTCCGGTACAACTTCGCGTTGGCCTGCCAGCGAATCGGCCTGCGCGAGCGGCAGGTCTTCCAGAAACATGGCCGCGGCCCTCGCATCCACGATCTGCGCCACAGCTTCGCGGTCCGCACGATCATGGACTGGTATCGACGCGGCCTCGATCCGGATCGCGAGATGCTCAAGCTCAGCACGTATCTGGGGCACGCCCAGCCTGAGTACACCTACTGGTACATCGAGGCGATGCCGGAACTGTTGCAGCTCGCTTGCGAACGCGCGGAACGACACCTGAATAAGAGGGGAGCACGATGAAAACTTACCCTCTCCCGATCCACGTGCAGCGGTTCTTTACGGAACGCCTTGCGACCCAGCTTCATGCCAGTCCGAATACGGTCGCAAGCTATCGCGACACCTTTCGCCTCCTGCTGAAGTATGCCGCGGATCAGCTCAAGCGGCAGCCAACCCAGCTTCAGATCGCTGACATCGATGCGGACCTAGTCGGAGGCTTTCTGACGTTCGTTGAGACCACGCGTGGAAACAGGGCCCGCAGCCGCAACACGCGGCTGTCCGCTATCCGCTCGTTCTTCAAGTATGTCGCCGGCAATGAGCCGCAGCTCTTGTATCACTGCCAAAAGGTGCTGGCGATGCCGTCCAAGCGCTATGAGAAACGGACGATCGACTTCCTCACCCGCGCCGAGAGCGAAGCTCTCATCGGGGCAGCCGATCCAACGACTCGATCGGGCCGGCGGGATCGATTGCTTCTTCTGCTCGCCCTGCAGACCGGCCTTCGTGTGTCGGAGTTGATCAACCTGACCTGCGGTGACGTTGTGCTTGGGACAGGCGCGCACGTGCGCTGCATGGGCAAGGGACGAAAAGAGCGATCAACGCCGCTTAGGAAAGACTGTGTGGAAGCGCTCCGCGCGTGGCTTGGTGGGAGTGGCGGAGCCGATAGCGAGCCACTGTTCGTCAGCAATCGGGGTGATCGGCTCAGCCGCGATGCGGTCGAGCGCATCGTCAGTAAGCATGTCGAGTTGGCCGCCACGACATGCCCGACGCTTAAGGGCAAGCGCGTGACTCCTCACGTGCTGCGCCACAGCGCCGCTATGCAGTTACTCCAGAACGGTGTGGACCGAAGCGTAATCGCCCTCTGGCTCGGCCATGAGTCCGTCGAAAGCACCCAGATGTATGTCCACGCCGATATAGAGTTGAAGGAGAAAGCGATGGCGAAAACGCAGCCTGTCTGTGTCGAATTCCAATTCAGGCAGCAGTTGGGGTCTGAAATAAGCCGTTGCAATGTTGCCGCCAGGAATATGACTCAAGTTTTGCGATTGGCGGTATGGGTACACCACTCCGTTCAGCCGGCGTAGCTCCGGCCAGCCCGCTGTGACAGCGGTGTTGGTTGTAATATCCTTTGTAATTCTCCAGCTTCCGCTCAAGATCGCTTTGGTTCCAAAATAAGGTCCGATCGAGGTACTCGCGCCGTACAGTCCCGATCAGTCGCTCAACGAAAGCATGGGAACGAGGCATACAGGGAATGGATTTGATCTCATCAACTTCAAGTACACGAAGATTCGCAAGCCACCGATGAAAGCGAAACAATGGATCGTGATCTGAGGAGAGGTGCTGCGGAGGTGTCTGCTTGCGATTGCGCGATTGAACATCCGGCAGATGATGGGACCGTCGAGATTCGCCACCCCCACGCCAAAGCCGATGATGCGGCGGGTGAAGACGTCCATCACAACCATGATCCAGTAGCTTTTGAGCAGAATCGATTCGCACCGAAAGAAGTCGACGCTCCACAAGCTGTCCTTAGCGTGCCCGATGACGGTGAGCCACGAAGGACCACCACCGCCTGATACCGGTCTGTAGTGCTGGACGAGTATGCGTCGGACGACATCTTTATTGATCTCGAGAGCGAATGCTCTCGATATATGCTCGGCAATCTTGCGGCAGCCGAAGCGGGGATTGCGCCGCTTCATCTCGATAACCGCGCCAATGAGTTCTTTTGACGGACCTTTGGGGCCCGGGCGCCGGCGCTTTCTCGGGCTATAGAGCAGGCGATACTTGCGCTTCACCAGGGCGTGGTGAAAGCACAGCAGGGTGGAAGGCTTCAGTATCACCGCCATCTTGCTCAGGCGTTGCGGTGACACCAAAAGCGCACAAACTCCCAGCAGCAGCCGATCCCATGAAGTCAGATTCGGCGCACGCCGCTGCGCACGCTTCATGACGAGCAACTGGTGTTTGACCGCCAGCGATTCTGCCGCCACCGCGCCAAGACCGCCCCGCCTGCCCAGCTTCGCCAAGGTGACCAGCAGATGGGCGATCAAGATGAATGGTTCTCCCATGAACACGAACTTTAACGACGAGTGAAGGATTCACAAGATTGCGCTACTGAAGGGTTCCCTGCCAAATTCAGCAATTCGCCACAGACAGGTGCGCGAAGTAGGCGTGGTCAGAGTCGGTCTCGCCGGTGATCATCAGCTTGAGCATCGCGTCGTGCAGCGCCGCGGCCCGCGAAACCCTCGAGCCATGTGCATAAGCAGTGAACACCGCGGTCATGAGCTGGTCGGTCGCGGCGTCATCTACGCTCCATTGCGAGACCAGCAACGACGGAGTGCCGGCGTAGAAGAACGCCCGCGTGAGTCTCGAGAAGCCCTCGCCCTCCCGCCCGGCGCGGCCGTGTTGCAGGCCGACAAGATCACCCACTCGGTGCGGTTCAATTTAAGACTCATCACGTCGTCGAGCGTCAGTAGGCCTCGTCACTTTCGCTTGGACCAGCTAGTGTCGTGTCCCGCAAATAAGTTTTCATTGTTGGATCATTTTGGCCGCGTCTGCACTTGAGAAAATCATTGTGCACCGTAAAGTTATTTGCGGGACACGATACTAGGAGGCGTTAGCACCAGCGCCGGTTCTATCAGACCTTTGATATCGCCGCCGATGAGTGCGTGAGTCGCAAACGCTATCACGCGCGTCCCTGCGAGCCGCTTCCACCACTCAAGAGTCCCAATTATATCAAGCACTTAGAGAGCTTTTGACGCCGTCGCTTGACGACGAAAGCTCGCGTGTCCCGTCTATGGGCGAGTCGATCCTGAGCTACGTCATTCCGACGAAACTGGCGCGCGATCCCAGTCTAGGATTGCATCTTTGCATCCCGCTTCTCGACAAAGCGGGCGAGCTTCTGGTTCCAACTCGAAAGGGCTGGCCAGAGCTCTCCGTATATCTCGGCCAGTTCCGCGTAGGCCGCCTTCTCCTTCGGTCTCGGTTCGAAGGTCCGAGCGATACGGCCGGCCATGGCGGCCGACGCCTCGGCAAAACTCCGGAACCAGCCGCATCCCACGGCAGCCGCGATCGCCGCGCCGAGCGAAGACGCCTCCTTGCTCGTCGAGCGATGGACGGGAACGCCCACGGCATCGGCCAGGATCTGCATCCACAGATCCGATGCCGTGCCGCCGCCGACTGCGACGTAGTGGTCGATCATCTGTCCGCAGCCGTTTTGCAGGCGCCTTGACGCCAGCGCCTGCTCGAGGACGACGCCCTCCAGCAGCGCGCGATAGAGATCGCCGCGGCGCGTCGATCCCGAAAGCCCGGCGATCACGCCGCGGGCCGACGCATCCCAGTGGGGAGTCATGCACCCCTCCCAGTAGGGACGAGCATGACGCCGTTGGCGCCAACCGGCGAGGCTGCGGCCTCAGCCTCGAGCGCAGTTAGCGCCTCGACCTCTCGCTCATGATCGATGCCCAGGATATCGCGTGTCAGCCAGTCGAGCAGGAAAGTGCCGGAGCGCAAGCAGGTCTCGAGGATATAACCTCGATCGGCGACCGCCGTCTCGGTTCGGAACCCGGCGTCGAAGGCATAGCGCTCAGCATGGATTCCCGAGACTACGGCGGTGCCGAGGTTGATGTAGGCCCGGCGAGATCGCATAACCTCGACGCCGGTACCGGCGCACTGTCCGTCGCCGCCCCCCGCGAACACGGGAGTGTCGGCCAAAAGGCCGGTCGCCTGCGCGGCGGCTTCGGTAACGGTTCCAATCTGCGCGCCTGGTCGCACCAGCGATAGCATTTTGTCAATCGGGACTCCTGCCGCGCCGAGGATGTCCTGCGACCATGCCAGGCGCTCCATGTCGAGGACGCCCAGCGGGTCCGCCGACGCGGTCGAAGTTGCCCAGCGGCCGGTGAGCCGGAAGCAAAGATAGCCATGGACCTCAGCGACATAGGCGGCGCGATCCAGGTGATGCGGCTCGTTCTCACGCAGCCAGACCATCCGGTAGAGGCAGGGCGTAATGTCGACCGGCTTGCCGGAGATCGCGTGGATCTTCTCCGCGCCGAAACTCGCTCCGAACCGGCGCATCTGGTCCATCGCCCGCTGGTCGAGCCAGACGATTGCAGGACGGATCGGCTCGCCACGCTCGCCGAAGAGGCCGAAGGTCTCGCGCTGGTTCGAGATCGCAACGCCCGCGATGCGCGTCGGTTCGACCTTTGACGTGAGCTCGCGCAGCGCGAGCGACGTCGAGCTACCAGTCTTCGGGATCGTGTTCGAAATGGCGCGGGCGAGGCTGAGCGAGCGGGATTTCGGCACGCCCTTCAGCCACCGGCGCGCCGGTCTGATCCCAGGCAATCGCCTTCGTGGCTGTGGTCGAGGAATCGATTCCGATGACAAGGTCGCGCGGCATAAGTCTTCACCAACCAGAACGGAGGCGTACATGCGTCTCCGTTTGCATGGATCTAGGGATATTAGAGAAGACCGGCATCTTTCGTCTTGGCGTCGATCATCTTCGCCACCGCTCCTGGTACCATTTCAGACCCGGCTCGTCGTTCCCAGAGAACTTCTTGTCCTTGGCGAAGATCGAACCGCCGTAGCCCATACCGCCTGATTCCAGTCGCATTCCAGCGAATAGTGGCCGGATTTCGCCTGCAACCCGGTGCCGAAGATGCCATTTGCCTTCTCAGCGTCGGTGATCGCCTTTACCGCGTTGGGTGAAATCAGGATAAGTGGCCGGCACCTTGATGCAGTACTTGTCCAGTAGGTCCTTGCGGTACATCAGGATGAAGATTGGAATATCGAAAGGAATTCCGATCCACTTGCCGTTCACCTGCGACACCCCCTCGATCAGCGGATGGCAGAAAGTCGTCGAAGTCGAAATCCGGCATCGCGAGCAATCCGGCATCGCGAGCTCGGGCTTGTCCTTGTAGTACTGGATCGACGTTGTCCTGCGCGAAAGTCGCGACCCATGACTGGTCGAGATAGTAGAGATCGCAGCTACCGAGTCGGCCTTGCACGTCCTGCATCGCCTTAGCCAGCACCTGTTCAAGCGGCACGATCTCGATCTCCGCCTCGATGCCGGTGGGCTCCGTGAATTCCTTCTTGAGCTGCTGGATCGCGAGAGTAGGTGGCGCGGCTTCGGAGGTGTAGCGGATCTTCGGACCCCGGCATTTGCTGCCGACCTCCTTAAGCCATTTGGCCTGGTTGTCCGGCAGTCCCTCGGCATAGGCCGGCTCGGCAATGCCGAAGCTACGTGATCCGCGGCGGCGGCCGCCTAGCATGCCGAGCCCGAAGAAAGAGAATCCGATCCCGGCTAGGCCTATGCGGCGCAAGAACTCGCGTTTGGAAATCCAACGGCTGGTATACGCGTTGGCTGAGTCGACAATAAACGTACGCTTGTCGTGCTCCTTGAAGCTCATGGCTTTCCTACCGGCGAGTTTGATGGAGCGTGCGTCCGGTCCTCATCACGACCGGCACGAGATGCAAACGTCGGCCATTGGTTAATTGACGCGGCACTTTTACTGCCACTCTACGGAGCTTTGGCCGCAGGCACGGGCGGCATCCTGTAGTTAGTGGCCTCCTCCATTCGCGAGATTGCGTATCGGTAGGGATCGTCCGGGATCAACATCATCCCGTGGTACGGATGCGCCAATTCCAGGATCGCGAGAATGGTTATCCCAAGCCAAATCGAAAAGACGGCGCACATGATTCCCTGGGCGCGAAAATCGCGGCTGCCAAAGAAGTAGCTGAAACCGATCGTGATAATGCAACCCAGGTAAATTATGAGCCACACCATCGGCGGAAGGTCATCATTGTAGAATAGCAGCCGCTGACTGCGCGTCTGACTGATCTGGCTGAGTTGCGAGAGCGCCATGCTGATTAGCATCTCCTCATGACTATCGGCCGGATGATAGGAGATGACCATCGACCAAAGGTCGTGAGCGCCTTTCTTGGCCATGTGATAGCGCATGGTCGCCATCTGGGGCCATTCCTCATCCACCACACGATGGGTATATTCGAGCACCTCGGAGTCGAGCCGGCTGCGCATCGGTTCGGAGAGCCCAGCGCCCAGCTTGTAGAGGTTTTCCAGTGCGGTCGCTTCGTCGTGCGCGTTAGCGTTGGCCTGATCGAACCGCTCCCAAGCCGCGACGATCACGAATGCGAGGACGACTCCATAGAACGCACCAAGTGCTCCAAAGGTCACACCTGCGATTTCGTGGTTTTCTTGCAGGCGAGCCACGGGCACCAGTCGTCTTACAACGTAAAGACCGAGGACACTACCGCCACCAAATACCACAGCGATGAATGCGAGCTGAGAGGATATACCCCAGTCTTCCAAGAACTGCATAGATTGAACCCTTCCTCCCTCGGCGAATGCTCGGATAAGGTTGACTACCCATATGCCAGCATCGGAATCATGGTAGCGAGCGTGCTGGCGGCGGTTCGCAGTAGCTACAGTAGTGCGGCGGGGAGGTTATTTCCGTCTGGGTCAGCGGGCGCACAAATCCTTCTAAGTGGTTCGTTTGAAAGCCGCTATCAGTCGTCTCGTCGTCCTCGGCGCGTCATAGACTTGTCGATTTGAACACGTTGGCTATTGACAATAACCAAAATAACGCGTGTTGGCACTTCTAAGTTCGGCCGTATCGCAAATCTTTCCTGCTAACGCATGAAGATTGTTGAACGTCGAGGAGAGTTTCTGCTCGCATTTTGCTGTCAGATCTGTTGTTGCTGGCAGGTTGCCAGTACCGTCGACTCCATTTCCACACCAATAGCTCGTGCTACCATTAATAACGGTAGGGGGCCCGTCGAGAGTGGGAGGGGTGGAACTGTCGACGCCCGGGGTGCAGGGCGTTTTAATCTGGACATTGAAGCACTGTACATAATTCTTGTCTGGCGTAGTTAGGTTAAAAGCGTTACTTCCGTTAAATTCAAAAACATAAGCCGCATTTCTCGGCGGTATGCCTTTAGAGGCCTCGCATTTTTTATTATCGGGCGGCGGCGCCGAACAGCCCGGAATATTTACTTTAGCCACGCCAGCAATAGCTTGGCCAAGGACATTTAAGCCCTGACTTGTCCAAAAAATAGCACTCGACAAACCGCGGCCGGCTCTTCTAGTCAATTCCTCCCGCAATTCAGCGCCTGTGGCACTAACGCCGGCTGGTGGGCTACCTTGCTCAGAGGGTTTTGCTCCCAAATACTCATACAACTTTCCACCATTCTCTAAAGACGTACGTGGAGAAACAGCAAAGCACGCTGCCAGGTCTACACTGTTAATATCGGGTAAAATTGAATTGTAGCACGCTTCAGTAACTAAAGGCTGAGATGTCTGATATGGATTGTTCGTGCCACCAAACCCATCTGGGTTGGTAGAGTACATTGAATAAACGTACCCCACAGGGCAATAAGTGTGCGCAGCTCCAAAGACGTCTACCATCGCTGTATAAAGATCGGCATGCTGCTGGCCTACTACTGTGAGATTCGTTCCAAAATCTTCGGCATGACGAAAAGCATAAACGACAGGAGTACATGATTGTGCGGATGCACTCGAAACAGAACACAGTAGGCTGCCGCAAAAGAACAATAGCGAGTAAGTTAGTGTAAATTTTATTTTCACTGTGATTCTCCGATTGATCTCAATGGGAAAGGGCAGGTTCATCGTCCGGAATTGTCACAGTGCAGGACGTCTATTGTCTGGGCGCGTCGTAGCCTGTCTAAAAAACACTGCGCTAATTCTCTCCACCAAAGTTCCGATTCCGTTCACAGTATATTGACGAGTCCTGAGCCTGCGATTTTGAGTTTCCAGTTGGAAATCTCAGTGTACTTGTTGACGTCTAGTATCGTGTCCCGCAAATAACTTTACAGTGCATAATGATTTTCTCAAGTGCAGACGCGGCCAAAATTATCCAACAATGAAAACTTATTTGCGGGACACGACATTAGTTGGTTGGTGAAATTGATCAATCTCCGGGTGTCGGGGCCACTGGCGTCCTCGGAGCGCTGGCTCAGGTAGTACGGAGGAATTGTCTGATAATACAAAGTGGCCTGGACCGTAGTCGCGCCCGGAATTGCTGTCAGGGGTACTTGATAACGTACCACGCTGCAGCCACATCCCCCCTGGTAGTTCGGATCGGGGTCTACACCCTCCGGTTTGGTAATATCGCCCATCGGACCGGAGGAAGACCAACCCTGAGGCAGGATGCGATTGTCCTTAACCTTGTCGTCGAGGCTGAGGAAACTGGTGGTGAACTGTCCCTGAGGATCGCGCACCAATTCCTCATAAATCTGTACATCTTCGTCGCTAGTAATCGGATTGCCGGTCCAGAAGTGTGGTTGATAGGTCTGCTGTGACGGACTGAAGAACTCAGTGACCAGCGGCTTACCAAGGGTGTCGGTTATGACGCCCTTGGCATTTGTCCGGCCAGATTCCCACAGAACCTTGTTATGAATGTCGAGAACCTGGAAGTCCAGGAACGCGCGGCGGAAACTGACTCCCGACGGGAACTTGTGACCGACCGAATTCTTGACTCGAACGTCGGCCTGTAGCACTCCATCGATGGGGGTTACTGAGTCGATGCTCACTTGGGCGCTGGACTGCGCCAGAGTGACTCCTCCATCAACCGCATTTTGCTGGCCGTTGTAGGTACCGCGCAGAGGGTCGGGCAATAACCCATCTGTCGCATACAGCCCCAGATCGGTCCTGAACTGATCGAACATTTCGAGTGCGAACAGGTTGATTCCGGAGAGCTGATGACGCGCATAAGGTGTACGAGTCAGGAGAGGCAATTGGTCAGCCGGCAACGATGTAAATGGGGGAGTCTCAGGTACCTCTGGGAACGTGCCATCTTCGATGTTGGCGATTTGGAACGCGAGCGGAGTGCCCTTGAAATTGTCGGGCATATGGCAGTTCTGGCACGTTTGGTCTCCGCTAGCGAAGGAGCTGTTTAGCCACTCGAAGTAGGTGGTCTGCTCGAACTCAGTCTTGGGAGCGCCCCCGTCCATAACCGGATTGCCCTTGGCGTCATAGACTGGGAGCACGATCGTATGGCAAGAGGCGCACAGTTTTGCCTCCCTGACATGAGCTCCATATATTGGTAGTATTCCCACCGAGTTCACCATCGGCACCCGAATTACGTCGTCGCCAGTTGGCACGTCGGTATTGCCGGAGGGATAGGGCCCGTAGACTTCACTAGCTGGGCCGACGTTAAACTTCCCGGTGTAAGTAGAGGGATCATCCAGGTCCTCGTCTGCTATGTGATGACAAACCGCGCATGAGACACCGTCGCGTGCCAGTGCGGCGTATTGCGAATTCGGATCATTCAATTGAGCGCGTGTAAACAGCGTGCGCGGTCCGTTACCCTTGTCCAGATGGTACTGGCGCTGGCCCATAACTCCGTGGCAACTGAGACACGTATCCTGAATGAACCCGGGCGCATTGCGCTTGCCTTTGAGCCTGGAATGTACAGTCGACTCGGTATCAAGTTGCGCGAAGAAAATTGGATCGCGGCCCGACAGCCCCATCATCGAATAGCGCCATTCGCCATAGGTCGACAGGTTGATCGAATTCAATGTGGGTGGCCCAGGCGGCCAAAGCATGTGGGTGGGCATCGGGGTGTTGTTGGTAGCGTCGTGGCAGCTGGCGCATTGATTCGAAGTAACGAACAGCGAAGGCCCGGTAACACGAGGATTTGAGGAATAAGGCTTCGAGGCCGCTAAATCCTTCGACTCGGACACCATACACGGTATCGCGGTAGTGGAACCGGATACCAAGCTCGGCAGCTGGTCGGTGAATCCCGATAGAGGATCGAAAGCGGCTGGCGTACGGATCGGCGGAAAGAAGATTGGAAGCGTCGCGTTAATGTTCCCCTCGGTCGCCGGGGTCACGAATTGCGGGGTGGAGAAGGTTCCGGTTCCAGGGTTGCCTGAGTCTGACGAGGAGCCTGAGATTGCCGAGGCGTGGCAGCCGATGCAGTTAATGCTGGTGGGGCCATTAAACGAAAACTGCGGTTCGGCGCATCCGCTCGTTGTGGAGGAAGTCGTCGTGGAAGCCGCGGTTGCCCCTGTGACTTCGGTTCCAACGACCGCCCAAGACCACCCGTCCCACCAAAGGATCGAATCCTTGATCATCACGCTCCAAAAGACTATCGGAGAAGTCGGATCATCGTCCCCATACTCTTCCTTGACGACTACCGAGCCGTCAGGTATCCGACCCTGTCGGTTCTGAGGGGGGATCATCCATCTGTACAGCTGGGGCGAGTACCACAGTTTGACGAAGGGAGCGTGAAGGCCCTCGCTGCTGCGCCGGTTCGCTTCGTGCGGCCACTGCTGCTTCTGGTAGCACAGCCCCATCACGAACTTGTCTAACCGATCTTTAAAGTTCGGCCACGAAGGAGGTGGTAATGGCCCGCAAGCACCCCTAAATGCCCCCGGGTTGATCGCACTGGCACTGCTATTGGAGCTGCAGCACAGACATGCCACCATGATCGCCAGAGCGATCAACAGTGGTTTCTGAGATTCAGAAAACCGAGCTCGCCGTCGCAATTCCAGCGAAAAAAATTCGTGACCGCGGGACTATAACGTATTGAAAGATCGAGTAAATGGCGAGTTTCGCGGCTCGCGCCGAAGCCGCTAAGAAACAGTTCTGTACCGTCATGGCTCCCCCAGAGTCGTGTCGGAAACTGTTGAGATCGTGACTTACTGCGCGCGATACTGCCAAAAATGTGTATTAAAAGCAAATTTTAGTCTTATATCACTTGATATGCAGAAATTAGCTGAGACGATCGAATTTGATTCCCGGTGTCGAAATTTTCGCTGCCCGATTAATCGTCATCCGGCCGGAGCAATAGATACCGCCGTCGCAAGCCCGCCCGATGTTTATTCAGGCGCGCTTAATCAGTTAAGCGATTGAGAAAGAAGAGTTTTCAGCTCGGAAATCTCAGAATGTCCGAGAGACGTTGATGGCATTCAGGAGGTTGCGCGTTCGATCCGCGTCAGCTCCACCAATTAAATCAAGCAATTTTCGATTTCCAGACATAGGTGAATGATCGAAATGGCCGCTTCTTCAAGCGGTATGGTCGATGTGAACTCACTTTCATGGGTTGCATTCTGCGGGTAGGCGATTAACAAGGCGGACCCGCTTACCACTGTTCTTCGTGGAGCTTTTTGACCTCGTGATCGCGCGTCTGCAGGTACGCGTCCTGAACGGCGCCGTAAAGATCGATCGCATAGCGATCGGCTTCCTCGAACTGGTTGAGATTCAGCGAGCGATAGTTCACCGCTTCAATCGCGCGCTGCCCGCCGGCCACCGCGATCGAGACGTACCACGGAACGAAGTAGCTGACCGGATCCATCGCACCATCGGCGACGAGGCCGACAGTGTCGCCGACCGTCGAAGGTCCAAAGAACGGGAGCATCACGTACGGACCGGTGGGGAGGTTGTAGTAGCGAATGGTCAACCCGAAATCGTTGGGATGCTCTTTCAGTCCAAACCACTTGTCGGCTGGATCGAAAAGGCCCACCACTCCGACGGTCGTGTTGATTCCGAAACGGGCGACTTCGCCGCCAGCCTCTGCGAGTTTGAGCTGAAAAAGGTAGTGGATCGAAGCAAGCGGGTTTGATCAAGATAGACAAACACATTGCACAAAGGGCCGGTGGTTAAGTAAGTAGTTGTAGTGGAGTTTGGGTCATGATTACGTTTTGCTGGGGTAGCAGTGGGGGAAGGGGCGATGATGGGAAGGCAGAATGCGCCAGAGAAGTTGTTTTATCAGTTCCGACTTGAAGATCACATTCCCTCCGATCACCCTCTGCGCCAGCTCGATGCGGCACTTAACTTTGACCGGGTGAGAATGGTTCTGGACGGTCATTATAGTCCTCTAGGCCGTCCCTCGATTGATCCTGAATTGATGTTGCGAATGCTGCTGGTTGGCTATGCGTACGGCATCCGTTCCGAGCGGCGGTTGTGCAATGAAGTGCATCTCAACTTGGCCTATCGCTGGTTTTGCCGGCTGGGGCTGGACGGAACCGTGCCGGATCATTCGACCTTCTCCAAGAACCGCTACGGCCGGTTTGGCGAGAGCGACATCTACCGCGTGCTGTTTGAACAGATCGTCGAACAATGCCGCCAAGCTGGCCTCGTGCCCGGCGAGGGCTTCGCGGTTGACGGCAGTTTCGTGCATGGCGACGCGCGCCGAGATCGGCGCGTCCAAACCATCGATGCGATCCGGGGAGGAGATACTTCGGCAAGGCCGGTGCGGGATTATCTGCAAGCACTCGATGCCGGTAATCCGGTGCATGAGGGCGGCGCTAAATATCTATCGCCAACTGATCCCGCCGCGGCTTGGAACACTAAGGAAGGGCGCGGCAGGTTTGGCTATTTCACCAACTATATGATCGACACCGCGCATGCCGTGATCGTTGATGTTGAGGCAACACCCGCACGGTTGGCGCAGGAGATCAAAGCTAGCAAAGCTATGCTGGGCCGGATCGAGGAACGACACGGGCTCAAGCCTGAACGCCTCGGAGGCGGACAAGGCCTATGGCACGGGGCCCTTTCTGGCGTGGCTATCCGAGCGCAACATTACACCGCATATCCCGGTGCTGGACCGCCAACAGCAGACCGGCGGCCTGCTCCCCGCGAGGCTTTCACCTTCGATGCCGAACGCAATGTCTTTATATGTCCGCAGGGCAAGATACTGAAACATCGAACGGCGAGAGAGAAAGAAAAGATACATATGTATCGGGCAACGGCCAGTGACTGCCTAAGGTGTCCCATCCGCCAGCAGTGCACGCGCGGCCCAAAACGCACCCTGTCCGTGCCATTCGATGAGGGCGTCCGGCAGGACGTTATTGCCCTTCAAAACACCGAGGCCTTCCAACACTCACGACGCTTGCGCAGGAAGGTCGAAATGCTCTTTGCCCATATGAAGCAGCACTTCCGCTTCACCCGCCTGAAACTGAGAGGGCTTTCCGGAGCATTTGAAGAGTTTCTACTGGTGGCAACCATCCAGAACCTGCGCCGCCTGATCCGGCTGCGGCCGCCCGATATCCCGAGACCGTACGCTGCGGTGACGCTTAAAGAAAGAACTGATGGAAAGCGGTTATTGGCGAAACGCGGGATGACGCGGACATTGTCGAAGAACCTGCCCACACTCTCGCGTACGGGCTGTGGCGCGATGCTCGCGTAGCCGCCGGCAACAGGGCGCAGCACCCAGTCGTCGAGCTTGAGGTTGAAGGTGAACATCGGCTCGTTGAAGCCCGACAGGGGATCTGAAGAGACCTGATTGTTCTCGCCCGGCGGAGTCTGTGCGCTGGCGGCCGATTGGGCGGCCGGGTTCATCGAGAGCGGAGCGACGTCCGTGCTCGACGCGGGGGTTGAGTAGAAAATGACCACAAGCGCTGACGATGCGAGCATCAACCAGAGCGAATTCGTCCTTTCGAGTTGTTTTGAGCGAGACTTCATTTGTTTCTCCTGCATACTGACTAACGAAAACCTTCAACTGGCCGCATCTTTGATGCGATGTTTACCGAGCTTATACGAAAGATCGCTTCGCGACATTCCCAGCCGCCGCGCGACTTCCGCCTGCGCACCATTGGTCATTTTCAGCGCCCGCTGAATCACCGCTTTTTCTAACGACGCCAGAAACTCTCGGAGGTTATGCGTCTCAGGTATCATCGCGGCTAGTTGGTCGGGAGTGAGTTCCGCGGAACTGCGGGTCGAGACGCCATTTGCGCTGCGAGGAGTAGATACCGGAAAGTTCTCGGCAATGATTTCCTCCTGAGCCGAGAGAATGCACGCGCGCTCGATGAGGTTGCGCAGTTCGCGGATATTCCCGGGAAAATCGTAACTGAGCAGCATGCGAATCGCCTCGGTGCTGATTCTGGGAGGCGGCGTCTTCAGATCGCGCACGGCTTGCGCCAGGAGGAGAGAGCACAGCTCGGGTATGTCCTCGCGATGATCGCGCAGGGGAGGAACCGTGAGCAGAACTACCGCGAGCCGGTAGTACAGGTCCTCGCGAAATCGTCCCTCCTGTACGCGGCGATTCAAATCCCGGTTGGTAGCGACCAGCAGTCGCACATCGGTGTGCCGGGGCTTGGTCGATCCGAGCCGCGTGACCAGTCCGTCCGTCAACACGCGCAATAGCTTGGCCTGTGCAGGCAGAGACATTTCGGCGGCCTCGTCGAGAAAGAGAGTAGCTTCGTGCGCAGCCTCGAAAACTCCCTCGCGCGCGCGGTCGGCACCAGTGAACGCTCCGCGTTCGTGTCCGAACAGTTCGCTTTCCAGAAGGGTTTCGGTGAATGCCGCGCAGTTGACGGCGACCAAGGGCTTCTCGGCGCGCAGGCTGTTGCGATGAATCGCGCGGGCGACCAGCTCCTTGCCGGTTCCGGTTTCTCCGGTGATGAGGACGGTGGCGTTGTTTTGGTGCGACGCGAGCGATTTTCTCGCGAAGCTGGCGAATCGCCACGCTGCGGCCCGTGATCTCCGACGAGCCTTCAAGGCGCACCAGCGTGTCGCGAACTCCGATAAACCTCTGAACATCGTATCGGACAATCTTCGCCGCCTGCGGTGGTTCGCCAGATTGCTGCTCAATGAAGGCATCGCGACAACCGTGTGAATTGTGACAATGCGCCGACTTTTGTAGTTCACACTAGCCTCCTGCATTCTTCAAGGCCCGGTCAAACCCCCGCAACGATCTTGATGTAGCTATAGCCGGCAGCACATGGGGATCTAACTTGATCCTTTGACCGGTCGGCGAGTGGTGAGGGGTTTTATGGACGATGACCGGCTCTGCGACGGCGACCGTTCGGATGAGAAAGGACGCCTGGCTCCCATAGGTCTTTCGAGCGCTCAGCGGAAAAGCTTCCTGCCGCGACCCGCGCTCGTGCCATTCCCGCAATTATCGTCTTCAAGTCCTCAGCACATTTGCGTGGTAACTGAGACCTATCTTCCCGAAATAAACGGCGTGGCCTTGACCTTGGCAAATCTGTTGAAGGGACTAATCGCTCGCGGTCATAGAGTATCGGTCGTACATCCGAAACAGCGGAACCAACCGGCGTCCAACGAACTGAGACAAGACAGCTATTCTGACGCTATCCGCGTTCGGGGGTTACCGTCACCAGGTTACCACGGTTTGCAATTCGGAGTGCCCGCACAACGGCTCCTGCGGCGAACCTGGAGGGATCACCCTCCTGCCGTCGTATACATCGCAACTGAAGGTCCCTTGGGATGGTCGGCAGTTCGTGCGGCTCGAGGACTCGGTATTCCAGCTGTCAGCGGCTTCCACACCAACTTCCATCACTACTGCAAGCACTATGGGGTAGGTTGGCTCCAAAGTTTAGCGCTTGGATATCTGCGATGGTTTCACAATCAAACCGAATTCACGCTAGTTTCCAACGAAGAGCTACGCGCTGGGCTGCAAGACAATGGATTCGACAATCTAAGAGTGTTCGAACGGGCCGTGGACAGTCAGTTGTTTACTCCGCAACGCCGCTCTACCGAGCTACGGCGCGAGTGGGGCTTATCAGACAACGATCTCGCATTGGTCTATGTAGGGCGACTAGCTGCGGAAAAAAATCTTGGCGTCGCTATCAAAGCCTACCGCGGGGCGAAGTGTTTCAACGACAGAATTAAATTCGTCATTGTAGGCGACGGACCACTCCGTCACACCTTACAAACAGAAAACACAGACTTGATCTTCGCAGGGATGCGCCTGGGTGAGCAGCTCGCCTCTTACTATGCGTCTGCAGACGTATTTCTCTTCCCTAGCGAAACGGAAACCTTCGGAAATGTAACGCTCGAAGCGATGGCCAGTGGTCTGGCGGTAATTGCTTACAACTACGCCGGCGCAAAGCTCCATATTGCTCACGACGAAACCGGCGTCCTTGTTCCATTCGGAGATGCGAAGGCCTTTATCAATTCTGCTTGCGGTCTTATTCGCGAACCTCAGGCGATTCGAAGAATAGGGCGGCAAGCGCGCCAGTACGTTAACTACCTCAACTGGCCGCGTGTAGTAGAAAGGTTTGAAGCTCTGCTGATGAGCGCTGGTGGACGGAAGCGCACGGAGTCCCGCACTCCGCTGACGCGCAGAGGCTTGGCCACTTAGACTTTAACAAGGAGAAGGTAGAGATGACGGTGGGTGAGGCTATACAAAAGTGGACAGCGTATCTCGGTTTGTCGGCGTCGAACCCTTGGCGAAGTGCGGAAAGCCTCGTGGTACTGCTGTTGTTGCTGTTTCTGGCAAGCCTTGCTGTTCGAAAAATCACCACGACCCTCTTGACTCTGAGGGCTCTAGCACTTGCACCGACGCTTTCGCGGCGACTGTCCGACTGGGTGAAGACGCTTAGCTATTCGGAACGTGACGCTTGGGGTGCGGACGGAGCCGGCGAACGATGGGTTCAGCTCCGCAAAGACGCTATCGATCGCTTATCAGCTTACTTTCAAACACAGTGCGCGAAGTCGATTGCCTGGGGCAATGATATCCGTGGGAGCTTTTCCGATTTGCGTTTCACTGACGCCAACCGGGTTCCTTTCCCATTCATGCGCACGGTCCGCGAGAAATTCAGTCTGTGCTCAGTGGTGACGGAATCGAAAGGTCCGAAACTGCGCGATCTCGACGGTAATTGGAGCCTGGATGTAAGCGGTTCATACGGGCTGAACGTAGTCGGCTTTGATAAGTACAAGGAGTGGTTGGATAAGGGTCTAGAGAAAGTGAAAGACCTTGGTCCGGTGCTGGGGCCATTGCATCCTGTAGTGGCCGAAAATATTGCCCTTCTGAAATCGATTTCTAGACTGGACGAAGTATCATTTCACATGAGCGGCACCGAAGCGGTCATGGCCGCAGTCCGATTGGCTCGCTTCAACACCCGCAAGAAGTTTATCGTGTGCTTCTCCGGCGCTTATCACGGCTGGTGGGATGGAGTGCAGCCGGGTCTGGGTAGCGAGCGAGCTATCGGCGACTGCCTGACTCTCAAAGACCTTCATCCCGCGTCTCTTGACGTGCTTCGCAGACGCGCAGAGGAGATTGCGGGGGTTCTCATAAATCCGGTTCAGTCGTTTCATCCGAACCAACCTCCGCCGAGTGACACGATTCTCCTCACGAGTGACGTCCGAAAGGCTGAAGACTCCAGCTCCTCCTATGCACAATGGCTGCGCAAGCTGCGCGAGGTTTGCACCGCCTGCGGGATTCCCCTGATCTTCGACGAGGTGTTTAGCGGTTTTCGCCTCGCTCCGGGCGGAGCGCAGGAATATTTCGGCGTTCAAGCTGACATGATCGTGTATGGGAAGTCTGTCGAGGGCGGTATGCCTATTGGCGTTGTTTGCGGCAAAACGGAGCTGATGCGGCGATTCGATCCCGAGCATCCGATGCGGATCGCTTACGTGATAGGGACGTTTTCAGCTCATCCGCTTGTGATGGGAGCTATGAACGAATTTCTGAAGTGGCTCGTTCAGCCAGCCACGGCCAGCTTGTATATCGAAGCGAAGCGGCGCTGCGAGCAATGGGTTCGTTCGACCAATGAAAGCCTGGGCAAGCTGTCTCTGCCCGTTCGAGTTATAAACTTCGCAACAATCTGGACGGTGTTGTTCAAAGAACCCGGCCGCTACAACTGGCTCCTGCAGTACTACCTTCGCGCTCAAGGAGTGACTCTTAGCTGGGTAGGAACGGGTCGATGCATGAGCAGCATGGATTTTACGCCGGCCGATTATCAGGAGCTGCAGTCAAAGCTAGTCAATGCAGCGCAAACAATGAAGCACGATGGATGGTGGTTAAACGAAGAACAACAGCCAGGCAGGGAGAGTACTATGCGATCTCGATTGGTTTGGGAAATGGCGAAAAGTGTCGTACAAGTTCCGAAACCGCTGGTCAGCTTTTACGTTGAGATCATGCAGCGCAAAAAGGACGACCATCACGCGTCACATAGCAATTTGATCAATCAATTCTTTCACCTGCTCAGCTCGAGCACGTTTATACTTTGCTATTTCCTGATCTTCTCCAACTTCGATCTCGCTATGTTTCTGGGGCTAGGTGCACTCTTCGTCCGACAGACTGGGCACGCGATACTGGAACCCCCATGTCACGATAAGGAAAAAGCGCTCCTGGGATTCAATACTCGAAACAAAACAATTATCGTCGGCGGTTATATTCTGATTCCTATAGCGCAGGTTGTGCAGCTCGCAAGAACAGGTTCCCTTACGTTCGAGTCTCTCAACTCGATCTGGTCCACGGTCGCTCAGCAGTGGTTTCTTCTGACGCTGGCTGCGGTCTTGGGACGTGTCATATACCTCATCTGGGCGCACGACTTCCGAAGTTCGATGATCTGGTTCATCAAGCTGATCACCGACCCGTTCACCGACATCATTGCCTACTACAACAGTCTCGATAAGCTATTCCGTCTGCCGCCAACTCCAAAGAGCGAAGTTACCCCATAGTTGCGCGGACCATGAGATGCTAGCGCTGCCATAGGATTTGGTTTGCTTCCAGCGGGACCTGAGCATCTGCAAATGCCGGCACTATCCTGGGCGTATAGTCGCCTGCGGGACGGCTCGAGGGCACCTCAGCGGTATAGAGGAAAGCATTGACCGATCCGACGAGCGCGCCGCCACGGTTCATGGGCTGTCTTACCGGCCGCTCGCCATTGCCAGGTTGCGCGTAGAGTTCAACCAGGACTGCGTCGGGTTCAAGCTCTGCGAGATAGACCTGCACACGAAAGTTATGCACGTCACCGACAGTTTCGGATTGGACTTGTCCGAAGTGGAGCTTGGACCAATGTTCCGCGACAGCATTGCGCCACTGCACGATCCGCTGCGCCAGCGCGCCGCGAGAAGCCTCGCGTTGGCGATATCCGGCCGCGGCCGGTAAGTAATATTTCTCGGTGTACTCGCGAACTGCGCGATTCGCCGAAAACTCCGGCGTCAAGCGCGCCATGCTCTCGCGCATCATTGCGATCCACTTGCGCGGCAGACCGTGGTCATCGCGATCGTAGAATCGCGCAATCACCTCGCGCTCAATGATGTCGTACAACTGTTGGGCCTCTGCCGCATCCCAGGCGGGATCGTCGCCATGCTCCTTGCCGTCGCCGAGCGCCCAGCCTACGTCGGGTTGGTAGGCTTCGGCCCACCATCCGTCGAGCTCCGACAGGTTAACGCCTCCATTCGGCAACACCTTCATCCCGCTCGTGCCGCTCGCCTCCCAAGGACGGCGCGGAGTGTTGATCCATACGTCGACGCCTTCGACGAGTCGCTCGGCCAACAGCATGTCGTAGTCGACGAGGAAGACCGCATGCTGTCGAATGTCGGGACGACGCAGGAAACGGACCCATTGGCTGATCATTTCCTTGCCGGCCTGATCCGCAGGATGCGCTTTGCCAGCGAGCACCAGCTGAACGGGATACTTTTGGTTGGTGAGAATCCTCGCGAGTCGCTCGGAATCGTGCAGCAACAAGTTGGGCCGTTTGTAGGTGGCAAATCGCCGCGCAAAGCCGAGCGTAAGAGCGTTGGGATCGAAGATGCTCTTAGCCTCCTCGACATCCGATGCGCCATAGGCGGCCCGTTGACGCTCCGTTCGAAGGCGTACGAAGCGCACCAGCTCCTGGCAATTGTCGGTTCGCAAATTCCACAGCACGTCGTCAGGCACAGCCCTGATTTTTTCGCCGATCCCTTCCGTGGTACCAAGCCAACAATCTCGACCGCAGACATCGGACCACAGATGGTCGGAACGTTCGGAAGTCCAGCTCGCCATATGAACGCCGTTGGTCACGCTGCCGATCGGAACTTCCTCGACGGGCCATCGCGGAAACAGCGGCAAAAAGATGGTGCGGCTGACTGCGCCGTGAAGCTTGCTCACACCATTGATCGCGCCCGAGCCGTGCACCGCCAGATAAGCCATGTTGAATGGTTCGTTCGCATCGCGTGGATTAGCGCGGCCCAAGGCCATCAGATCGTCGAAGCTGATGTGCAAGCGTTCAGTTGCGTACCAACTCAGGTAAAGTCGCATCAGCGCGGGCGAGAATCTGTCAAATCCCGCCGCCACCGGCGTGTGCGTTGTGAACAGGTTGCCGACGCGGGTCGCAGCCAGCGCTACTTCAAACGGCTGGCCGTTTTTGTCCATGAACGCGAGCGCGCGCTCGAGCACCGCGAATGCGGCGTGGCCCTCGTTGAGATGGCAGACTTCAGGGTTCAGCCCCAGTTGTTTCAGCAGGCGCCATCCGGCAATCCCAAGCACCAGCTCCTGCTGCAACCGCAATTCAGGACCGCCGCCGTATAGCTCGCTCGTGATACCGCGATACATCGGGATGTTGCCGGGGTCATTGCTGTCGAGCAGATACAGCTTGAGGCGGCCGACCATTGCTTCCCACACTCGAAGCCGCAGCTTGTAGTCCGGAAAGTTGAATGGCACGCGCAGAAGATCACCGTCGGCATCGCGCACCGCCGTTATCGGCAGCCACGAGGGAGGATTGTAGGGGAACAGATCGCGCTGATTCCCATCCTGGTCAATCGCCTGACGAAAATAACCCTGCTGATAGAGCAATCCCACGCCAACGATCGGTACGCCCAGATCGCTGCCAGCTTTAAGCTGGTCGCCCGCAACGTTGCCCAAGCCACCCGAGTAAATCGGGAGCGCCTCACTGAGGCCGAACTCCATGCAGAAATACGCCACACAGCTAAGCGCCGAGCCGGAATGAGTCTTCTGGAACCAGGCGGGAGAATTCGAGGACGCTCGCCGGGCGAGGATCAGCTGTTCGACCCGACGACGCAGGTCCTGATCCTCGGCCATCGATTTGAGCTTGACTTGAGACGCGTGGTGCAGCATCAACCACGGGTTGCGTGTGAGCAGCCACACATCGGGATCGAGCTGACGCCAAATGTCGTCGGTATGGCGGTTCCAGACCGCGCCCAGATCCAGCGCCAGCTCGCGCAGAAGGTCGATCATCGATTCCGAATGAATGGACGATGTATCAGCTTCCGACATTGAAACATTCTCCGTTTTTCGGCTGAGTCTCTGACGATGGCACGGTTAAGTGACGAAATTGTTAACTCGACACGCCGAATTGAAGATCGCTCAAGTAATCAGGCATCCTCAAGCGTCCGAGCGCTAATCCAGGAACTCACCTGATGTTAATCTGGGCCGTGCTCGACGCAAGCGCGTAGCCCGGCAGACAAGGAGCGAACTGGCCAAGATGTTCCGTGCGATTCGATTCAAGGGCGCGGGTCCGGAAGTCCTCGAAGGTGCTGATAGTGCGGTGCCGCCGCGCGACGGCGAAATGTGCTGGATCGATCTTCAGCCGCCCGACGACGCCAGCCTCCAGCTTTTGCAGCAACGATTCGGATTTCATCCATTGGCGATCGAGGACTGCACCACGTCGAACCAGCGGGCGAAGGTCGACGAATACGGGAATCACCTGTTCCTCATGACGCATTCGATGAGTCTCAACGACCACGGACGGCAGGCCATCAAGACCGTCGAGCTCGGCGCTTTTTTGGGCGATCGCTATCTCATCACGATTCATAGCGAGCCGATTCCGGGCCTGGATGTCGTGTGGAAACGCGCCACCAGCGATCCAACCTGCGGCGCACACGGAATGGATTTCATCTGCTACCTGATCATCGATGAACTCGTGGACGAGGTTTTTCCGCTGGTTGACCTTGTCTCGGATCAACTCGAGGATGTTGAAAGCGCGATTCTCAAACGCGTTGACAGCCGCCAATTGACGCAGTTGATGCGGCTCAAGCGCTGGTTAATTTCGATGCGTCGAGTGCTCTCGCCCCAACGCGACATGATGGCGATTCTGCTCAGGCGCGGCGATCCGCGGATCAGCGAGAAGACCTCGCTTTACTTCCGCGACGTCTACGATCATGTCGTGCGGGCGTACGAGCAGATCGACGTCGAGCGCGATCTGCTGGGCAATGCGATGGACGCATACCTCTCGATGATGGCGAATCGCAGCACCATCATCATGAAGCAGTTGACGCTGCTCGCCTCGATATTCCTGCCGCTGACTTTCCTGACGGGATTTTTCGGTCAGAACTTCAGTGCGCTGCCGTTCGATTCCAAATCGCTTTTCTACATCGAACTCGGTGCATGCGTGGCGCTTCCGGTCACAATGTTCATCTGGTTTCGCCGCAGTGGCTGGCTATGATCGTGGCGCCGGCGTAAATCATCAACTGAACTTAGCCAGACGCAGCGCAGTTTGCGCGGAACCGCAGATGTATCAATCGATTCGGCTCATCGCTATCGCCGTGCTCACTTTCACTCTGACTTCGCGATGCGCGGCAGCATTTGCACAGGACACCGTTGGCGAGGTGACCGCCGTCACCGGGGTTGCGAAGCTCGATCGAGGCGGGCGCGAAGTGGATGTGTCGCCAACGATGCCGATCAATCTCCGCGATCGGCTGCGTACCTCGGCGAAGGCGGAACTTACAGTGACGCTGCACGACGGCAGCAAACTGATTCTGTTGGAGTCCAGTTCCTACACCGTCGATCAGTACGCAATGACAGCGGCCGCTCGCGTACAAGCATCGATCGGGCTGTGGGCCGGGCATCTTCGCGCGATCGTCAATGCGGGGGTCAGCGGAGTTCCGGATTTCCAGGTGAATACTCCAAACGCGGTTGCCGCAGTGCGAGGCACCGAATTCGAAACCGCGTACATCGCGGACCGGCCGTGCCCGGAGGATCGGACTTGCATGCGCTACACGACGGTAGGGGTGTTCCACGGCGTAGTGGCGGTCGCCAATATTTCGAACCCGGCGCAGGTGGTCCGGGTGACCGAGGGCTACGAGACTACCGTAGCATGCGAATCGCCCGCGACTTCGCCCGCACCGCTAGGAATGGAAGAGATGGGAGCGCCCGGTTACCACTAAGATGTCGCGACGCAATCTTGCCGGGACTCTGGAGCGCGCCCCGCTATCGCGCGCGTTGGTCAAAGCGATCATTGCGATTGTGTTCGCGCTCTTCGAGACGCGAGGTTCGCCGGCGCATGCGTTTCCATATGACGATTTCTTTACGCGCGCCAATCCTCAGCACCTAAGCCTGACGCTGTTCGCCAGCGCCATCGGCAATGAGAGCAGGTACGCCGCCACTCACGAGGGCTTCCAGCTCGAACAAACATTGAATCCTTATATAGGTGCAATCGGCCGCGTCTCGGGATATCAGATCTACCAGGGCGCCGGCTGGGACAACCCGCTAACTGTTAATCCGAAGACTCGCCCGCGCAACTTCGGAGTCTTCATGGGTGGGATCGATATGCTGCCATTTCAAGGCACCTCGATAGCTATTCTAGGTGGCCGCGACGTCGGCGACAGCACCGGCGCCAGGATCGAAGGTGACTTTTCGAGTTGGATAATGCTTCACAGCCATCATCCTATCAACGTCTCTTTTTCCGGCGATCACTTTTACAACAACGGCCAGAGCAGCGGCATGATCGACGTGCGCGCTGTCGTGTCTTCGTCGCGCGAACTGACGTGGTTGCTTGGCGCTGGCGGACAATTGTGGGGTGGCGGCGAAGAGCCGCACGTCATGAAGGAGTTTGGTCCCGACCTGGGCCTATTCTTCAGACAATGGGAAACCAGCCTCGATCTACAGGCCGGCTACGGCAACAACCACGGATACGGCACCATCGCTGTCTCGCATCACTTCGGCTGGGACGAGAAGTAGTCGAAAACTATTGCGGCTTGCCTTCGAGCGTAGGATCGCGCACCAGGATTCCTTCCGCATAGAGGTTACGAATCTTGCCGGCCGGCATCTTGAGCAGGTCGCGCAGAACTCGCTCGTTGTCCTCGCCCAGCCGCGCGGCGCGCACGTCTGTCCTATCCGGCCACGCTGAAAACTTCACCGGTACGGCAGGAATCGCGACTTTGCCGAGCAGCGGATCCTGGACCCATCGAACGGTTTTGCGCTCGTTGAGATGCGGATGCTTTACCGCTTCGTTGACTGTCAACACGGGAGCGCACGGAACGCGTTCAGCATCGAGCGCGGCGATCGCGTCGTCGCGGCGATCGAATTTCTTGAGCCAGTCTTCGATTACGTCTCTAAGTTGTTCCTTGTTGTCGCGACGGCCGCGCGCGTCCTTGAAGCGCGGATCGCTCGCCAATTCCGGCATCCCCATCGCTCGTACAAGCTGCGGCCATTGATGCGGCGTCGAAGTGATCTGGATGTATTGGTTATCCCGGAAATGAAAAATGCCGGTAGTCCCGCCGTCAGGATGCAACGAGCCGCTTCGCGTCGGACGAAACTTGTCACCGCGCAGCGACACGATCGGCACGGTTTTCTCGTGCATGTGGAAGTAGGTGTCGAGCAGTGACGCGTCGAGATATTGGCCTTCTCCTGTGCGCTCGCGATGCAACAGCGCGAAGCCGACAGCCATTGCGGCGGCAACGCCTGTTGAGACATCACCGATAGCCATCGTCGTCAACGCGGGCGGACCATCGACCTCGCCGATTCCGTCGGTAACGCCTGCATAGGCCTGGCCGATAAAATCGTAACCCGCCTTGACAGAGAGCGGTCCGGTCTGCCCCGCCATCGAGATCGAGCACATGATGATTTTCGGATTGACCGCCTTGACGTCCTTGTGAGCAAATCCCAGCCGGTCGATGACGCGTGGCGCGAAGTTCTCAACGACGACGTCAACCTGCGGGAGCATCGCCATCACGATCTCTCTGGCGCCAGGCTTCTTGAGATCGATCGCGAAGCTTAGCTTCGAGTGGTTATGCTGCAGGTAGTAAGTGCTATGGCTCGATCCTTTGTATTCGGGCGCGAGCGACTTGAGTCCGTCGGCGCGGACGCGGTCGCCGAAAGGCGCGAGCTCGACCTTGATCACTTCGGCGCCCATCTCACCCAACAGCCGCGTGCAGGTTGGTCCCGCGACGAACTGCGTGAAATCCAGAACCCTGTAACCTTCCAGCATTTGCGGCTTGTTAGGCATCAGTCAGTCACCTCCCATTCTGTATGCTGCCCGAGTCTTGGCAGCGGCGAATATCAGAGCCGTAGCAGTTGGCGCGCGTTAGCGCCAAGGATTTTGCTCTCGTCGGCGGGCTCGAGACCGAGCGCTTTGACTTCCTCGACCGGATGCGCGAGGCCGGCGGGCAGGGGATAGTCGGTTCCGACGACGAACTTGTCCGCTCCGTAGGTTTTCACGAGATGGCTCAGCATTGTACGACTGTGCGCGATTATATCGAAGTAGAATTGACTTGCGTAGCTTGACGGCGGCCGGGGAATTGCGCTGCGACACTCCTGTACGAGCCGGTATCCCATATCAAGTCGCCCGACCAGGGCGGGAAACGCGCCGCCGGCGTGATAGAGAACGACTCGCAGATTCGGATGTCGCTCGAGCACACCGCCGTAGATCAACAACGCAGCGGCGAGTCCCGTATCGTAAAGATTGCCAACCAGGTTGCCGAGAAAATACCGGGCAAGCGCTCCCGCGGGAGCGGCTTCAAACGGATGGATGCAAATCACCATCCGCAGCGCCTCAGCCGCTTCCCAGAAGACCTCGAAATCCGGCTCGTCGAGCTGGCGTTCCACGACCTTCGGCGGAATTTCGACTCCACGAAGTCCGAGCTTCGCGGCTCGTTCCAATTCCTTGGCCGCCGCCGCCGGATTCTGCAACGGGACGGAAGCCAGCGGCACGAAGTGAGCGGGATCACTCGCTCCCAGAGCCACCATCGCGTCGTTGTTGACTTGCGCGATCGCGAGTCCGTGGTCGGTATCGACGTCCGGGTACATCAGGAACGGAACGCAGGATACGGCTTGCGCGGTGACGCCTTCGCGGTCCATGTCCGCGATGCGCGCCTTCGCAGTTGAGATCGGCCCATCGATTGGCCGCATCGCCTTCTCCTGGATCAGGAAAAACCGGCGGCCATCGCGCTCGACGATCTTCGTCGCGAAATGCTTACCCTCGCGCGCCAGGAAGTCGATTATCTCAGGCGCGATGAAGTGGTTGTGCATGTCGACGACGTCCATCGCGTCCTCCGATGTGATCGCGAGTTGCTTTCTTTACAGGATGAAGCTGATCTTGCCGTGCGGTCGCAGCGCCTCGTTATCGAGGATCGCGCGTCTTTCCCGGATTCGCAGGTCGTTCCCGTTACGAACCAGCTTGTAGTCGTAATGGCCTATGTAAGTGTCCACCGATTCGTAGCGCATCCGGTACACGGCAAAGTTCGCGGTGACGAGAATGTTTTCACCGTCGGCTCCGACGACGCGTACGTTGGAAATCATCCGTCGCGTGCGTGATCGTGGATTTTCCGACCACGCGGCCTTGCCGAGCAACTGCTTCACGCGCGATCTGATTCGCACCGCGTCGTCCGCGATAATGAACAGCGTATTTCGCGAGTCACCTTCAGGAACGTCGGTCGGTGGAATCTCGTAGGTGGCGTTGTCCGTGAGGAGTTCGAGCCACTCTTCGAGCCGCCACTCGTCGAGCAGCGCGGCTTCCTTATATAGAAGGTCTTCGACCTCCTGGCGGCTCGGCAGTTCCGCGCTACTCATGCTGCTTTCCTCGCGCGCTTCAACTGAGGTTCTGTCATCAGCTGATTCCATCGCCGCCAGAACGCGCGCATTTGCAGTTCGTCGGTGAGCGACGGATGCTCGCGCTTCATCCCACGCGATATGTCAGACCACGCGACTTCACGATTTGCGAAGCCGCGCTGACACGACTCCAGCATCTCGACGTCGTCGGGCGTGGCGAACCCTCCCGGTCCCAGAAAGGTCAGAAAGTTGTCGAGTCGCAGTGCCGAGTCCTCCGCACTTTCATCCGCGGGCGCCAACGCCCACGCGTTCACTTCCATGTAGTCGGGCGAAACCGGATAGAAGGTGCGAATCGTAATCGCCATGATGTCGTTGATCACGAGATTTGGAAAAATCCCGAGATTGCGGCTGGTCTCGCAGATGCGCCGTCCCCGCTCCGGTCCGAAGCGCGCGTCGAAGCGCCGCCGCACCTCCTCGAAGTGCGGCTTGCGATGCTCACCGAATGGCGCGACCCAATGTGCGATCGGACGTCCCCACGCGCTCTGATACTCGATGACGGCGTGACCGTTGCCGAGATCGACGACCTTTTGATGCGACGGGGTCGCGACATCGCGGCCTTTCATGTCGACTCCTATGTCAGTGAGAAAACTGAAATAGCGCTGATGTGTCGGCAGCCCGTGATAACCGTCGTAGCTGTTCTCGACTAACAGCTTCCAGTTGGCGCGCGCGCTATAGGACTGCTGCCCGGCGACGACCTTCATTCCCAGCTCGGATTGATCGGCAACCAGGTCCAGGTACTCGCGCGCGCCCGCGAGATAGTCATAGAGGCTGTCCGCCGCCGGATCGAAGCAGGCGAAAATAAATCCACGATAGTTATCGACTTGAGGCGGCGCGAACAGACCCATATCCTCGCGCTTGAACGCTTCGCTGTAGGACTCTTCGCCTGGAACTCCTACCAGTTGGCCGCGCGAGTTATAGGTCCACGCATGGTATGGGCACTGGAACGTCCTCGCATTGCCGGACTTCTGCCGGCATACCAATGAGCCGCGATGGGTACACGTATTGAGCAGCACGCGCACGACATTGTCGTCGCCACGCACCAGGATCATCGGCCGGCCCGCGACATTGCGCGAACGATAGTCGCCCGCGTGCGAAACCTCGGACTTGTGACCGACGTAGATCCAGCACTTGTCGAAAACCCGGCGGCGCTCCTCGGCCAGGCATTCCGGATCGGTGAATGCACGCCGATTTACGCGGAACAGTCCCGCGTCCTGATCATCTATGATGTAGTTCTCGGCTGATTTTTCCATGATGCCTCTCCTGGGTTTCGATAGTGCTCGATCAGTCCTACTTGTCCGACGGATTCCAGGCCCAGTAACGAGCGATCGCACCGGCATCGACGCGAAGATCCGTTCCCGTGATCATGTCGGAGTCGTCCGACGCCAGAAATACAGCGGCTTTTCCGTAGTCGCTCGGACTCGGCAACTTCTGCATCGGCACGCTCTTTCGAAACGGCTCGAAAGCGCTTTTGAGTTGATCGGAACTGCGGACTTGTCGGCCCCATCGAGCCGCGCGCTCGAGCGACTCGGTCGGATCGGTCGCGGTGGGAGTAAGACTGTTGACGCGGATGCCATGCGCAACCAGTTCCATCGCCGCCGAGCGCGTGAAGTTCAGCAGGCCGCTCTTGCCAGTGCAGTAGGCGATATTGTTCGGCTCGCCCTGGTGTCCCGCAGTCGAGATGATGTTGATGATACTGCCCTTGCGGCCCTGTTCGATCATCGATTTCGCGACGTGCTTGGTGAAGAGAAACGCGCCGCCAAGAATTATTTCGAGTTGGCGCCGCCATTCGTCGAGCGGCATGTCGAGCACGCCTTTCTTGTTGAAGATAGCGGCGCTGTTCACCAGTACGTCGATTCCACCGAAAGCTTCGCGCGCAGCTGCGACCGCCGCGATCACTTGCTTCTCGTCGGTGACGTCGCAGGTCTCGCCGATCGCGCGGCCATCCGTGCTCTTGATGTAGCGGGCGCAGTCCGTCGCGTTTTCGGTGCGCGAATCGACGCAGACGAGCGCGGCACCCTGGGCCGCGAGGCCTTCTGCGATGCCGCCGCCGATATTCGTGCTGGTCCCGGTGACCAGTGCAACTTTTCCGGTTAGCTTCATCTGATTCATCGTGGCGGCGGCGCCATCAGGAAACACTTCGAGGAATTGAAAATCCATGTGTCGATGAACTCGGTTTCCGCCGGCTTGCGTTTGAGTTCGGCGAGCACGCCCGCGAGGCACATCCAGTTGAGAATTTCCTGCTGGCCGCTTGTTTCGACCGACGACGCCGGATAATTCCGCCACTCGTCGAAGTTGCCCGCGCGCAACGCCTCGAACAGAGTGCGATCCGCGGGCGTGTCCGGATAGAGGAAATGATTCTTGGCAGTGAGAAAAGCATGCGACCAGCCTGACGACGCGAGTATCGCGACTCGCCACGGACTGTTCGCAAAAATGCGCGCGGTTGCGGCGCCGAGATCGAACAGCCGGCGCGGCGTCGGTGCTGGCGGATCGAGTTGCGCTTCCGAAGGCGGATTTTCGAACGCGGGCAGGCCGCCGCGCTGCGCGATCACTTTCCGTCCGTAGCAATTGATCGCGAATGGAATGATCGGATACGGAAAACCCTTGCGATCGTAGTCGAGGTATATCACCGCGTTGGCGAAAGCGTGACCGAGCGGATGGTGCAGCGGCTTGTAGGAATAGGCGGTGTCGAAACCAGCATCGATCAAACCGCCGGCAAGATACTTGGCCGCCGCCACGTTACCCGCCAGCCGGAATTTCTTCTCGGACTGCTCATGCCACACGTTGTTCGCAGGCGGCGCGAACTCAAAGAATTCGTGTGCGTAGATGCAGTATGGCGGAATCACATCCTCGCGGAAATTTTCGTACTGATCGTCGCCCCACACGACGATGAAGTCGGGGCGAAACTCGTCGATTTGTGCGCGCGCCTTACGCAACGATCGCAACAGCCGCTCGCGATGTAAATGCGCGGCGCTGACGCCTTCGTCGTTGCCCCATTCTGCGCGCATCCCATCCGGCCAACCCTCGATGCTTCGATATTTTTCCGGCAAACGCGGGTTCTCGAGCATCCGCTTCAAAATCCACGACATCTTTTCATCGCTGCCGGCAAGAGGCGGATAGTGAGTTATTCCAACTGCGAGTATCTCACCCATTTGCGTGTCCTCTGCCGGCCCGCGTCAGGCCCGGCTGCTACCGTCGTGCAGGATCCGTTTTTCGTATAGCGCGGCGATGCGATCCTCGGAATACCCCAGCACACCCGAAAGTACCACCGCGTTGTCAGCTCCAAGTGCCGGCACATAGTTGCGAGCCTCTGCCGTGGCATTGCGAAATTTGAACGCGGGATTCGGTACCTTGAGCGGTCCGGCGCCGTCGTCGATGACGCTGAAACTTCCGCGCTGCTCGAGATGCGGATGCTGAAGAGCCTCGCGCACCGTGTAGTATCGCGAACATGGCACGCTGCTTTCGGTGAGCGTCGCCTCGCACTCCGCGGTGGTTCGAGTCGAAGCCCACTCATCCAGCATAGACCCCATCGTCGCCCAATTCTCAGCGCGGCCCTTCGCGGTGGCGAAGCGAGGATCGGTCGCAAATTCGGGACGCCCAATCGCTCGCCAGAGTGCTTCGAAATTGTTTGGCTTCACCGCGGCGATCATCACGAAGCCATCTTTCGCGCGCGTCGGCTGAAACGTATTGGTCCGCTTCTTCTGCGCGAACTGCGCTTCCTGGAACTCGTAGATGAGCATGCCGAGCACGCCGTCCATCATCGACAGATCGATGGAATCGCCGCGTCCGGTGCGCTCTCGCGCAAGCAGTGCCGATTGAATCGCGCCGAATGCGTAAGTACCGCCCAGCACGTCGCCCACGTAGATGCCGGTATTGAGCGGCCGTTCAAGCCCGTCCTGGTACGACAGGTTGACCAGGTCGAAGCCGCTGGCCGCGTGCAGCATCGGCGCGTAAGCACTGCGCCTCGCCCACGGACCGCGCTGACCAAAGCCCGAAATCGAGCAGTACACGATTCGCGGATTAAGCTTTTCGAGCGTCGCGTAGTCGAGTCCCAACCGCTGCATCACTCCGGGCCGGGAATTTTCGACGACCACGTCGGACTTTGCGGCGAGTTCGCGAATCAGGTCGGTCGCTCCAGCCTGTCGCAGATCGATCGCGAGACTTTTCTTGCCGCAATTCAGATGAGCGAAATACGCGCTCTTGCCCGCGCGTATCGGCGGCTGCGTGCGGATAAAGTCGCCCTCGGGCGGCTCTATCTTGATTACCTCGGCGCCCAGGTCCGCGAGCAGTCGCGTGCAATACGGCCCCGAAACGATCGTCGTGAAGTCGAGGACGCGCACGCCGCTCAGAATTTCGTTATTCACCGGCGGCCTCGGCGCGGTCTTTCTCTTTCATCAGCGACAAATAATGACGGTTCAGTCGCTCCAGATGTTGCTCCATTTCTGCCACGGCGCCGTCGGCGTCCCCCGCCTCAAAGTGCTTCATGAATCGGCGACGCGACGGAATAACCCACGGATTTCGTTTTTGTCCGATCGCCCGGATGAAGTGCTGCATCACGTCAATTAGCGCGTCCATCACGATCACCATGACCGGATTCTTGGTGGCGCGCGCGAGCACGCGGTGGAACTCGAGATGAATCGCAGCCTGATCATAAAAGTAGATTTTATCGCGAGCGGCTTGCTCCGCCGCGGCGATGTTGGCGTTGAGCGCCTCGATGTCTTCCGGCGTCGCGCGCTCACACGCTGTGCGCACGGCGATCGATTCGATCAGCACCCGCGCCTCGGTCAGATGTTCCGGCAGGATCGCGCCCAGGTGGAACATGTCGCGCAACCCGGTGATTATTGCGTCACCCGTACTCTCGCGCACGAACGCGCCGCCAGTAGCGCCCTTCTGCAGACGCAGCAGTCCCGCATTCTCGAGTGAGCGCAATGCCTCGCGCAGCGTATTGCGCGACACGCCGAATTGTTCGGCCAGCACGCGCTCCGGCGGCAGTCGATCACCCGCTCGCAGGCGTCGATCCGACAGTTCCTTGCGAATCTGATCGGCGATCTCCTCGAACGCACGCAGGTTGCGGATGCGGCTGAATTCGACGCGGCGCGGCGTCGCCACCCGTGCCGGCCTCTTGCGCTTGACATTCGCGTCGCTCATATGCTCCATTGGTTCAACCATTGGTATCCTGAACTCAAGCCAGCGAAATGTCAAGCGCGCATTCAATCCAAATTTCCGACGGAGGAATCAACCATTGATCTCTTTTGAACTGACTGAAGAACAGAAGCTCGCGCAGTCGATGGTCCAGGAGCTGGCCAGCTCCGCACTGCGACCGGCCGCGCGCAGCGCCGACGACCGCGAGGCCATACCCTCGTCGATTCTCGACGAGATCTGGGCAACCGGAATCATCCAGTCTCAGGTTGAAGATGGCGGTTATTCACCCACGCTGAACGCGCTCCTGCTCGAGGAGCTCGCAGTGGCGGATGCATCATTCGCGATCGCGGCCGCGGCGCCGATCGGATTTCTTGGCGCGGTCGCCGCGCAGGGGTCGCCCACTCAGAAGAAAGATCTGCTGCCGCTTTTTGCGGGCGATAAGTATCGATGCGCCGGTGTGGCTATCATGGAACCTGATTTCGCCTTCGACGTTTCTGCCGTTCGTACCACCGCGGTTAAGACGCGCGACGGATATCGCCTGTCAGGCATGAAGGGACTGGTTCCGCTGGCGGGGAGTTGCAGCCACTTCCTTGTCGTCGCTCAATGCGACGGTGCTGCCGATGCGTTCATCGTTGAGCGAGATGCGCGAGGCGTGACTGTGGGCGAGAAGAAACCGAATATTGGGCTGCGTGCGCTCGAGATGGCGACCGTCAGTTTCAAGGATGTCGAGTTGAAGTCCAGCACGCGTCTCGGCGAGAGCGCGGGATGCGACGTTCAACGGATTATCGACTCGGCGCGCACCGCGCTGTCCGCGATCATGACCGGCACGAGCCGGGCCGTGATGGAGTTCGTGATGCCCTACACAAAGGTGCGCGTGGTTCATGGCGACGCGTTGGCAAAGAAGCAGACGATCGCGTTCCGTCTCGCCGATATGCGGATCGAAACTGACGCGATGCGGTGGATGACCTGGAAGGCCGCATCGATTCTCGAAAAGGGCGGCGACGCCACTCGGCAGGCGCAGCTCGCGTACACCTACTGCGGCGAACAGGCGATGTGGATCGCCGACGAAGGCGTCCAGATGCTCGGCGGTCACGGCTATCTGCGCGATAACCCGGTCGAGATGTGGTATCGCGACACGCGCACCGTGTCAGTGCTGGAAGGCGCGGTCGGAATCTAGGCTTTCACGAATCAACGAGGACAACGTCATGATAGATTTCCAACTTACTCCAAATGACGAAAAAATTCTGAGCACTGCGCACGAGCAGGCGATTATCGGGCGGCGCTATGCGCGCTACTACGACAAGCACGAAGACGAGCTGGAGCCCGAGGAATTTCCTGAAGCGAAAGATTTGCCCAATCCGATCACGCTGGCCGAAGACGGCGTCAGCGGCAGCAGCGGATCGCGGATTCTTCATTCGCTGGTCATGCTGGAAATTTATTGGGGCGGCATTTCTCTGCATCGCAGCAAATGGGGACTCGGCAACACCGTGCTCAAGACGGTCGCGACCCCGGAGCAATTCGAGAAGTGGAAGAACCACACTATCGCGATTGCGATCACCGAGCCCGGCGCCGGCTCGGACCCGGCGAACATTCGCACGACCGCGACTTTCGATCGCGAGACCGGCGAATGGATACTCAATGGTGAGAAAATTTTCATCTCGCAGGCCCAATCGGGTGACGCTGCGATGGTGCTGTCGCGATTTATCGCGCCGGACGGAAACCGTGGCATGACCACCTTTTTAGTCGAGAAGGGCACGCCGGGATTCACCGTCGGGCCGCAGCTCAAGAAGCTCGGCATCCGCTCGCACGACACCTGCAACCTGCTGTTCGAGAATTGCCGGATTCCGGAATTCAACCATATCAAGGGCGATTTCAAGTCCACGATGTCGGTGTTCAACGACTCGCGCCCAATGGTTGGCGCGATGGCGCTCGGTGTCGCGCGCGCGGCGCTGGATTTCACGCGTGAGAAACTCGCGGAGCGCGGAATCGAAATCAGCTACCGTGGCGGGATGCGAAGCCGCTCGGCCGTCGTCGATCGTTTCATCCGGCTGGAAGCCATTTATGAGGCTGCGTTGCTGACGGTGCTTCGCTCCAAGTGGCTCGAGCAGCAGGCGGTGCCGCCGAAAGTGGAAGCATCTATTGCGAAAGCGGCAGGTGGCAAGGCCGCGCGAAAGATCACCCAGGGATGTATCGATTTGCTCGGCCCTGAGGCGCTCTCGGAGGACCATCCGCTGGATCGATGCTTTCGGGACGGCCGCATCTTCGACATCTACGAAGGCGCCGGCGAAATTCAGCGCCTGATTATCGCGCGCTCGATATTAGGCTACACCGGCCGCGATCTGAGGTAGGTCGACGCGCGCTTAAATCAAAATTCGCACTCGGAACAACCGAGTCCGCTCTTCGTGGACCCAATTCCTGGTTTTCACTAGTCTGAAAACTACCAATTGCGTTTCAGGAGGAAGAGATGAAACCTGCACTTCGTATCGCGTTTGCCACAATTTGTATTCTCTTATTGAGTGGTTGGTCATCGTCGGCGCTGGCCCAGGCTAGTAAGTACACGGTCAAGACGGGCTATCTGACTTGCCATGAAGCGTCAGGATGGGGATTCGTGTTCGGATCGTCGCGCGAACTCAAATGCTCATACTCGTCCAATGGCGGACGAGTCGAATACTACAGCGGAAGCGTCTCGAAGTTCGGCGCAGACATCGGCTATCTGAAATCGGCGGTGATCTTGTGGGCGGTCGCCGCGCCGACCAAAGATCTCAAGCCCGGCGCGTTGGAGGGGCACTACGGCGGTGTAACCGCCAGCGTCTCGCTCGGGGTGGGTGCGGGCGCAAATGTGCTGGTCGGAGGCTTCGATCAGTCGATCGCGCTTCAGCCAGTATCGGTGGAAGGGCAGAACGGACTGAACGTCGCAGCCGGAGTTGCGGAGCTCACCCTCAAGTACCGCGGCGAGAAAGCACCGGGCTGAAAAATCCTGTCGGAGCATACGGCGGCAATCAGGGGTGCGGGTGGAATCCAGGCGCCTGATTGCCGCCATTTGATCTAATGTGAAACCCGCCTTGGGTTTCACACTTCCTTGGGCAGGGGTAACCCCTGCACCTTAGCATTAAGAAAAAGATTCCGGGACGAAGGTCGTCGGTTTCGTGCCTCGCGGCACTGGTGCGAATGCGAACCCTCATGCATTTAGTTTCATGGAATGTGGTGATGTTGATACTCATTGGTCCGGAACGGCTGCGAAACTATGAAGACGCTTGATGCGGCGCAGGTCGAAGAGGGCACGGGTGGGGTTCCTTCCGAGGAGGTCCTTGCGATTCTGCGGCAGTATTGGGGCTATGAAAATTTACGGCCGCTGCAGTTGGAGGCGATTCAGGCCGGGCTCGATCGGCGCGATTCTCTGGTCGTGATGCCGACCGGGGGCGGCAAATCTCTTTGCTACCAGGTGCCGCCTGCCGTCGCTGGACGCACCGACGTCGTGGTCTCGCCGCTGATCGCGCTGATGAAGGACCAGGTCGATGCGCTGCGCCTTTGCGGCTATCCCGCGGCGGCGCTGCATAGCGGAATAGACCTCGCGCAGATTCGTCAAGTCGAGCGCGACCTCGCAAACGGCCGTCATCATCTTATTTTCGTCGCGCCGGAGCGGTTGCTTACGCCGCGTTTCCTGGAGCTTGCCGCGCGCCTGAAAGTTTCCAGCTTTGCGATCGACGAAGCACATTGCATCAGCCAGTGGGGACATGACTTCCGGCCCGAGTATCGCATGCTCGCGGAGCTGAAGACGCGCTTTCCGGGCGCGAGCATCCACGCCTACACGGCAACCGCGACCGAGCGCGTGCGTAGCGACATCGTCGAGCAACTCGGGCTCCGGGACCCGGCGGTGCTGGTGGGATCTTTCGATCGGCCTAATCTGCTATACCGCGTGCGTCCTAAGCTGGATGTAAACGCGCAGATAGCCGATACGATCCGGCGGCACAAGGGTGAGGCATCAATCGTTTACAGCATCAGCCGCAACGATACCGAGCGAATCGCGGCCTACCTCGTATCGCAGGGCGTCCGCGCGGCTGCGTATCATGCCGGGATGGAAGCGGACGAGCGTCGTCGCACTCAGGATCGATTTGCCGCCGAGGAGATCGACGTGGTGGTGGCGACGGTTGCGTTCGGCATGGGGATCGACCGCAGCGACATTCGATGCGTGATCCACGCGGCGCTCCCGAAATCGATCGAGTCCTATCAGCAGGAGACGGGGCGCGCGGGCCGCGACGGCTTGCCCGCGGAATGCGTGCTGTTCTACTCGGCGGCTGACGTGATTCGCTGGCGGAACCTGCTGGAGCGCAGCGCCGAAGAAAAGGCAGCTCCCGCGAATGTGGTGGAGAGCGGAAAGCTGCTACTCGAGGAGATGCGTCGGTTCGCAACCGTCGTTCGATGCCGTCATGCCGCGCTCTCGGCGTACTTCGGCGAAGTTTATCCCGGTGAAAATTGTGGCGCTTGCGACTTTTGCCTGGGCGAAGTGGAGGGCGTCCGCGATTCCACCGTGCTCGCGCAGAAAGTGCTGTCGTGCGTTGCGCGCGTCGAGCAGCGCTTCGGCGTCGAGCACGTCGTGGACGTGCTGAGCGGCGCGAGCAGCGAACGGATCCTTCGATGGGGTCACGAGAAGCTCTCCACTTACGGCATCCTGAAGGACGTTCCGCGCAAGACTTTGACCAACCTGGTCTACCAGCTGATCGACGCCGGCCTTCTCGAACGCACGCCGGGCGACCGTCCTGCGCTCAAGCTGAACGCCTTGTCATGGGAAGTGATGCGTGGCGGACGCGTAGTCACACTGGTACAGGCAAAGGAGTCCAAGTCCAGGCGGACGCGAATTGAAGAAGCTTCCTGGCGCGACGTGGACGAGGCGATGTTCGAAAGTCTGCGAAAATTGCGGCGCGAAATTGCTGCCGAGCGCGGGATGCCCGCCTATGTAATTTTCCACGACGCTACGCTGCGCGAGTTAGCGAGCCTCAAGCCCGTAACGATGGAAGAGCTACGTCAGATTCGAGGGATGGGCGAGAAAAGACTCGCCGACCTCGGCGCGCGCGTGATCGATTGCATCAAGTCTCACGGCTGACCGGGAACACTAGGACACGATCAGGCGCTTAGACGGTTGATGCCGTCCAGCGCCGCATTTTTGTAGCACTCGGCGAGAGTCGGATAGTTGAAAACCGTATTCACGAAGTAGTCGATGGTGCCCTTGAGCGAGATCACGGCCTGGCCGATGTGAACCAGCTCGACCGCACCGTCGCCAATGATGTGGACGCCGAGCAACTCGCGGGTCTCACGATGAAAGATCAGTTTCAGGAATCCGCTGCTGTCACCGATTATCTGGCCGCGTGCGACTTCGCGGTAGGCCGCCTTGCCGATTTCATACGGCACGCCCTTATTGGTCAGGGCCTCTTCAGTGGCGCCGACGAATGAGATCTCGGGAATCGTGTAAATTCCGTAGGGAAACAATTCTGGCGCGTGAAGTGCGGGAATCTGGAAGGCGCGGCATACCGCGATTCGACCCTGCTCTTTCGACGTGGACGCGAGGCTTGGAAAACCGACCACGTCGCCGACCGCGTAGATGTGCTCGACCTCGGTCTGATACGAAGCGTTGGTTTTCAGCCGGCCGCGAGCGTCGGTCACCAGGCCGGCGGCGGCGAGATTCAGCTCACCGGTTGCTCCGTTGCGCCCCATGCTCGACAAGGCTTTGTCGGTGACGATCTGTTTTCCGCTCGCCAGGCATGTGCGCACGCGTTTGAGGCCGTTCTCCTCGAACACCTCTATCGACGAGACTTCTTCGCCCAGCCGAAACGTTACGCGCCGTTCGCGCAGATGATAGATGAGGCTTTCGGCTATTTCCGCGTCGACGAAGTCCAGCAGGCGCGGGCGCATGTCGATCAAAGTCACACGGACACCCAGCGCGGCGAACATGCTGGCGTATTCGCAGCCGATGACCCCCGCGCCGATCACCGCCAGCGTGCGCGGGAGCTCGCCGAGCTGCATCACGTCGTCGCTGGAAAATACGCAGGTACCGTCCAGCGGCGCGCGCCCGTCCCGGACTGCCTCGGTGCCGACAGCCAGCACGATCGTGGAGGCGGTAATCCGTCGTTGAAGTCCGCTCAGCTTGTCTTCCAGATGGAGAACGTGCGGCTCGACAAAGCGCGCGGTCGCGGTGGTCAGCTCGACGCCGTTGCGCAACAGCTGATGGCGCAAAACATCGATCTCGTGACGCACGACCGGATCGACCCGCACCAGCAAATCCTGAAATGTGATTTTTTCCTTGACCCGGTAGGAATCGCCGTAGACCGCGTGTTCGCGATAGCCCGATAGATAGAGAATGGCCTCGCGCATCGTCTTGCTTGGAATCGTTCCGACGTTGACGCAGATGCCGCCGACGATCGGCTTGCGTTCAATCATGATGACCCGCTTGCGCAGCTTGGCGCCCTGGATGGCCGCATGATGTCCGGCCGGACCGGAGCCAACGACGGCGAGATCGAAATCAAATTCAGGCATCGCGATTCCTGAGACGCTAACGCTTTGCCCGAATTAAGGTAAGGATCAAAACCCGGCGGGATTCTTCAGGCGTCGATTCATCTTCCAGACCTTTTATCCGAAAGCGTTCCGCACTAGGCTTTTGCGGTGCTGCGACGCGAAGGGCCGCCGAATTTGACCCGCGCGAACGCTAAGGAGAAAAGACCGCGATGATGACGGGACAGCAATACAAGAAGTCGCTGAATGACAACCGCGAAACTTATTTCGAAGGCGAGCGCGTGCGCGACATCGTCAATCATCCGCTGCTGGGCGAATGTGTTTCGCGAATCGCCGAAGGCTACGACCGATTCTACTCGCCGGAGCCGGGCGCGGTCAGTCCGTTGATGGCGATTCCGCGCTCGGCGCAGGAGTTGCGCGACCGGATTCCTCTGCTCCACGAATCCGACATCGTGGCCAACGTGACCTATCAGTCGATCATGACATTGACGACCGCGGCAACGCGCATCGCGGAAGCACTGCCGGAATATGCGGAACGCATCCGCCATTACGTGCAGGCGGCGCAGCGCCGCGACACTCGTATCGTCGAATGCATCACCGATGCAAAGGGCGATCGCAGCCGTCCACCTGGCAAGCAGGACGATCCGGATGCATATACGCGCGTGGTCGAGCGGCGGAGCGACGGCGTGGTGATCCGCGGCGCGAAGCTGCACATCACCGGCGCGTCGATGGCGCACGATTTGATGGTCATCCCGACCAAGGCAATGAAGCCCGGCGAGGAGGCGTACGCGATCGGATGTGCGGTTCCCGTAAATTCTCCAGGCGTCAAGATTATCGACACGACGTTTGCTCCGCGGCATCCGGACACGCGCACGTTCCCGGTGTCCGCGAAGATTCATATGGCCGAGGGATTCGTGATCCTCGACAACGTGTTCGTGCCGAACGAACGCATCTTCCTCGATGGCGCGGTCCAGCAAGCCGCCGTGTTCGCGCATTCACTCGGGCTCTGGGAGCGGCTGGGCGGGCTCTCTGCAATGGCGGAGGAGGGCGATCAGCTCGTCGGCTTCGCGCAGCTCGTGGCGGAGGCCAACGGGTTGGACCGTGAAGGGCATATCAAGGAGAAGATCTCCGAGATGCTCATCCATGCCACACTGATTCGCGCTGCACTCGAGGCTGCGATCGCGAACTGCCAGATTACCGATCAAGGTGCGTTCCCCGACGAGCTGTACACCAACGCCGGCAAGTATCACGGCGCTGCCAACTACAACCTGATGGTGCGGCATCTGCATGACATCGCGGGCGGCTCGATTCTTACCGCGCCGGGAGTTGCCGACCTGGAGAACGAAGTGACCGGTCCGCTGGTTCGCAAGTACATGGGCACCAGCAATGGAATCGACGGCGACTATCGCGCGCGACTGTTCCATGCGATCCGCGATCTGACCGCTGACGCGTACGGCGGGTGGAAGGCTGTCACCAACGTACAAGCGGGCGGGGGTCTCTACGCGCAGAGGATCGTCACGCGCAGGTACTATGACCTCAAAGGCGCAAAGCGAAAGGCGCTGAAGGTGGCAGGTCTGAAAGAGGAAAACGCATAAGCAACCCGTCGCCCGAGCGGTTTGCTTGCAATGCGACCGGCGTTGTAATGAATCAAGCTGGGCAGGCGTTCACCTGCTCGCAAGGCTTCCCAAAAAGGAGATTCACGTGGCCAGTTACACGATGACTATCGATGGCAAGGCGGTGAAGGGATCGAAATCCACTGGCGTGATCAATCCCGCCACCGGAAAGGTCTTCGCCGAAGTTCCCGATTGCTCGAAGGCTGAACTCGATCAGGCGATGTCCGCCGCTCAGAAAGCGTTCCCCGCCTGGAGCAAAGATATCAACGCGCGGCGCAAGGTCCTCCAGGAATGCGCGGCGGCATTGCAACAGCCGCCGGAGGGACTGGCGCGAACTCTGACGCAGGAGCAGGGCAAGCCGCTGGACAAGGCGGGGCAGGAAATCATGGGCACCGCGATGTGGTGCGCATACACGGCGATGCTCGACTTGCCCAGCGAGGTTCTTCAGGACACGCCGCAAGGCAAAATCGAAATCAAGCGCAAACCGCTGGGCGTCGTCGCCGCGATCACCCCTTGGAACTATCCGATCATGCTCGGGATGTGGAAGATCGCGCCTGCCCTGCTCGCGGGCAATACCATCGTGCTGAAGCCCTCGCCGTACACTCCTATTACGACGTTGATGCTCGGCGAAATCCTGCGCGACATCGTGCCGCCGGGAGTCCTTAACGTAATCTCGGGCGGCGACGAGCTCGGTTCATGGATGACCAGTCATCCGGTACCGCGAAAAATTTCGTTCACCGGCTCGGTCGAGACCGGCAAGAGAGTTGCTGCGGCAGCCGCGCCGGATTTGAAGCGGGTCACGCTCGAGCTGGGCGGCAACGACGCCGCGATCATTTTGGCGGACGTGGATCCCGCGGCGGTGGCGCCGAAGATTTTCTGGGGTGCGTTCGAAAACTCCGGGCAAATCTGCAGCGCGATCAAGCGCGTGTACGTTCCGGAGCAGATGTACAACGCGTTGGTCGACAACCTCGGCGAGATTGCGAAGGGCGTCAAGGTGGGCGACGGCCTCGAGTCGGGAACCCAACTCGGTCCGATCAACAACAAGATGCAATTCGAGCGCGTGACCGAGCTGGTCGAGGACGCCAAGAAGCACGGCGCCAAGATTGTCACGGGCGGCTCGCGCGTCGGCAAGGAAGGCTACTTTTTTGCGCCGACCATCGTCGGAAATATTTCCGACGGCGTCCGGCTCGTCGATGAAGAACAGTTCGGCCCCGCGCTCCCGATCATTCCCTACAAAGACGTCGACGATGCGGTTCGCCGAGCGAACGCGACCCATTACGGGCTGAGCGGCTCGATATGGTCCAACGATTCGGCGCGCGGCGCGGAGGTGGCGTCGCAACTCGAATGCGGCTCAGCGTGGGTCAATCAGCATCTCGCGATCGCGCCGAATCTGCCGTTTGGCGGAGCCAAGTGGTCGGGGATTGGCGTGGAGAACGGCCCTTGGGGTCTGCTCGGCTTTACGGAAATCCAGGTCGTGAACTCCGTCAAGCTTTCTTAGTCGGTGAGAACTGTCGCCTCCGCGGTATCGTGAAATTCGAGCGATACCCGGGGGCGCTGTTTTTTTGAAATGGGACGCTACGACGACTATAAGCAGCGGGTCCTGCGCGTCAGCCAACGGCTGTCGGCGGACGGCTTTTTCGGATCGAAGTCGGGCAGCGCGGGCAACGTCTCGATACTCGTCGAGGGCGAGGATGCGATCGCCGTCACCCCGACGCGCCTCCCGTACGACGCGATGACGGTCGAGGACATCTGCGTCGTGGACTTCGACCTCTCACGAATCGAGGGCGAGCGCAAACCATCGATCGAAACTCCCATGCACGTCGCGGCGTACAAGGTTCGCGCCGACGTCAGCGCCGTCATTCATACTCATCAAGCGTTTGCGAGCGCGCTCAGCATCCTGAACCTGCCGATTCCACCACTGTTCGACGAAGTCACATTGGCTATAGGCAATACGATCGACGTCGTGCCTTATGCTCTGTCAGGCTCGCGCGAACTGCATGACAATGTCGCGCGCAAGCTCGCAAATCGATGCCACTGCTACATACTCCAGAACCACGGCACGCTTTGCGTCGGCACCGATCTCGACAAGACGTTCACGTTTGTCGAGCTGCTGGAGAAATCCGCTCACATCTACATGGATGCGCTGTCGACCGGCAGGGCGGTAACTGTTCTTCCTGAAAAGACCGTCGCGCAGCTTCACGCCGCGGTAATCGCGCGACAGGATCGAGAGATCGCGCGCAAGGAAGAACGACGCATCGCGCGCAAGCAAACCGCTCGCGAGTCGGCGCCGAGTCACTGATGACTGGCACGGTGGTGGCGCTCGGCGCGCACGTCCTCGACATCCTCGGCCGCTACGTCACGCATATCCCCGAGGGGCAAGGCAGCGTGCTGCTCGACGAGATTCGGCTCGCACCGGCTGGATCCGCGGCGGGCACGGCAGTCGGCCTCGCAAAATTGGGACTCACGGTCGCGACAGCCGGCGCAGTCGGCGACGATGCCCTCGGCGACGTACTGATTCGCGCGCTGAACAGCTTCGGCGTCAATACCGGCGACGTCGTTCGCAAACCCGGCGTCCAGACCTCGGCCAGTATCCTGCCGATCAGACCAAATGGAGACCGGCCCGCGCTTCATGCGATCGGCGCCAACGCGGTCTATTCGATCGACGACGTGCCATGGCCGTTGATCGAAAGCGCGGCACACCTGCATCTTGGCGGTACCGATTCGATGCGCGGGCTCGGGCGCGACGGCGCCGCGCGGATACTCAGGCGCGCGCGTGACGCCGGCGCGACCATCAGCATGGACATCCTGAGCGAAGGCTCGCCCAAACTGCTCGCCATCCTGAAGCCATGTCTGCCGTTCGTCGATTGGTTCATGCCCAACGCCGATCAAGCTTGCAAGCTGACGGAGTCATCCACACCAGAACAGGCAGCGATTCAGTTGTTGCTGCTCGGCGTGGGCGGAGTCGTCCTCACGATGGGCGGCGAGGGCAGCCTCATGACGACCTCGCGCGGGCGGGTGCATCTGGCGGCGCACGACGTTGCGGTGGTTGATACCTCGGGATGCGGCGACGCGTATTGCGCAGGGTTCATCCGCGCGCTGCAACTCGGCTGGCCGCCGTCGGAATGCATGAAGCTGGGCAATGCTGCGGCCGCCTTGGTGGCGCAAGGCCTCGGCTCGGACGCGGGCATCCGCGACTTGGACGATACAGTCCGCTTCATGCGAGAAACTCCCTTGCGTTCCAGCTAAACGTCTTGCAGAAATTGAAAATATGAAAACTCAACTCTCACGCCGCGCCTTCGTGGTGGGAAGTCTCGCAGCCGGATTCGCGCTGGCCGTGATGCCGGTGTCGGCCGATACGATTACGACCGATAGCAACGGATTGATCGCCGGTGAGGTGAAGATTCCGGTCGAAGGCGGCGAGATACCCGCGTACCGAGCGATGCCGGCGAGCGGAGGTCCTTTCCCGACCGTGCTCGTAGTACACGAGATTTTTGGTGTCCACGAACATATCAAGGACATCTGTCGGCGGCTGGCGAAATCGGGCTACTTCGCTGTGGCGCCGTTGCTCTATTCGCGCGAAGGCGACGTCGCGAGCATGAGTGATGTTCAGCAGATCATCGGCAAGGTCGTCGCGAAAGTTCCCGACCAGCAGGTCGCGTCCGATCTCGATGCCACCGTGGCATGGGCGAAAAGCACAGGTAAGGCTGACACCACGAGACTCGGCATCACGGGCTTTTGCTGGGGTGGCCGGCAGGTCTGGCTCTATGCCGCTCATAACCCCTCTGTGAAGGCTGCAGTGGCGTGGTATGGACCTCTGGAGTCGCCGCCGGCCGACATCCGGCCGAAAAATCCGATCGATTTGGCGAATCAGATCGACGTCCCGGTTCTAGGGCTGTACGGTGGCAAAGATATGGGAATACCGGTCGCGCAGATTGAACAGTTCCGCGCCGCGCTGAAGGCTGTCGGCAAGCCGTCGGAAATCGTGATTTACCCCGACGCCGGTCATGGCTTCAACGCCGACTATCGACCCAGCTACAATCCGGCGGCCGCCAAAGACGGATGGAAGCGGATGCAGGCCTGGTTCAGAGATCACGGCGTGGCCTGAAGTATATAATCGCGAATGTCTATTGGAGTGGCTAATCAACTGGGATAAGGCGGGCCATTCGCGAGTACTCTGTCCAGCGACTTGTCATAGCCATAGATATCGTCGAAGAATCTTACTTCGCCGTCCGGTTCTACTACTGCCGTACTATATAGAATTAGTACTGGAATAGGTTTGTCGAGATTCACCTGGACGTTGTCGGGGCCGGTCTTCATTGCCGCCTGAATTTTGTCCATCGTCCATTCGGGCTTGCCGCGCAGCACCCACGCAGCCAGGTCGGCAGGCTTTTCGACCCGGATGCATCCGTGACTGAAGTCGCGGCGGGCTCGCGAGAACAGTTCCTGCGCCGGCGTGCTGTGCAGATACACGTTGTATTGATTGGGGAATATGAACTTGACCAGGCCAAGCGCATTCTTGGGCCCAGGCACCTGCCGAATTGTAAGTTCGCCGGAACGGAGTCGGGCGATGACGTCGTCAGAAGTCGGCGAGGATGAAACCACGTTGCCACTTCTGTCAACTACTTCGAATCCATGATCTGAAAGATAATCGGGATCGCGACGCGCCTTTGGAATCAGCTCCGCGCGTTGGATCGACGTCGGAACGAGCCAATACGGACGGAAGATTACATACTTCATCGTGTTCGCGAACACGGGCGTCTGCGTACGCATCGCCCGTCCCACGACGACTCTCATCGTCAGGTAGTTGGCCGGTTGACGGCGCATCGTACGCAGTCGGAATTCGGGGATGTTGACGACGATTGGCGGTTCGGGAAAGTCCGGCGGTATCCAACGGTATCGTTCGAGCGTGAACTGGAGCTGTTGCACGCGACTTTTGAGCGGCACGTTCATTTCGCTCACCGTGCCTTTACCCAACACACCGTCATCGTCGAGGCCATGGCGGCGCTGAAAATGTTTTACGGCGTCGACGACGGCATCCTTGTAAGCGGTTGAGTCGGCAGGCACGTCGGCGATGGGAGGGAGATCACCGAGTTGACGCAATCGCGCCACCAGCTGAGGCATCCCCGCGAAGGAATTTCCGGGACGCACACCTTTTTGTGGCACGGGTATCAGCGGAGAATCGGGCGTATTCGCCATCTTCGAGTATGTGGCGAGCGCATCTTCGGCTCGCTGATAACCAGCATAGGGAGGTTCGACTTTCGCCATGACCGCCGGGATGTCCGATGCCGGGAGCACCTGCGTTCTCAGCTCTTCGGCCAGGTCGAGTTTGTTGGGTCCGACGTTGAGGCCGAACTTGAAGTGCTGAGGGTTCACCCTTCCGATGTGGAGGTCGGAAATGTAGCGCATCGCGGAGACGGTCAATGCCAGGTCGATGTGCGCGAGGTCGGTATCGGACGGTTTGGGCGCGGTCGGTTGCAACTTGGCCAGTCGCGCGTCCCATCGCGAGGCGTCGTAGTCCTCGGGGTTGAGGCCCTTGGTCGAAGCCTGCTGGAAGAGAAGGATCATCGAGACCGCTTGAGGAGTGGTCTTGCCATTCTGGATCCACGCGAGCGAGTTGCCGCCCTGGTCGTAGAATTTTTTCACGTCGGCGCGATAGTCGGTGAAATTGGGCCAGCGCAAATCCGGCAGCGTGCCGGCTGCTATCAGAGCGTTAAGATCGCCGGGGCCCGGAGCTGCGGCAGGTACAGCTTGCGCCGCACTGGCGGTCGCCGCGGGAGAGGCGGCTGCAAAAATCCGGCTGCTCGCGATGCCGAGGCAAAGTGTTGCGATCAGCATCGACGAAGCGAATCTGTGAATTTTCATGCTTGAATGTCCTGCGCGAACACACAGTACATAGGTGGCGCGTCGATTCGTCGCAAGAGCAGAGGCGCGCAGGAATTGCGACAATCGCGAGGCATCCGTAGTCTCAAGAGTGAGCTTTTTGTCGTTGGGTTGTTTTCAGACAGGTTAGAAATGCTGAGTATCGCTACGTGGATTCGCGAATGCGACGAACACTGGTTCACGCTTATATTCTGTCGCTATCCGCATCTGACGGTGCGTAATGCTCGATTGCGTCCGGTCGATCTGGAGCGGATGGACGCGTTGATGTTGACCGGCGGTGGCGACATCTCGCGTGCTTTTCTGAGCCAGGAGATCGCGGAGCCGTCGCTTATCGTCGACACAGACCTCGAGCGCGATGAGTGGGAGTTCAAGGCGGTCAACGAAGTGCTTTTTTCAGGAAAGCCTGTTCTTGCTATTTGCCGCGGATTGCAGGTGCTGAATGTCGCGATGGGCGGGACTCTCCACATAGATATTCCCGGCCATGACAATGCGGAGACGGCGAACATCCAGCCTCTCAGGCACAGCTCGAAGGCGATTCACCGGTTTGCGGCGGTGAACAGCTCGCATCACCAGGCGCTCGAGCTGTTGGCCGACGGAGTCGAGGTGGAGGCCTGGTCAGCGAGCGACGGAATAATCGAACAGGCGCGGTTGCGATCGCATCCCTACGCGGTCGGAGTGCAATATCATCCTGAGCGAGATCCGCTTTATCTTCCGCTGTTCGCCGAGTTTTTCGATCGAGTCCGCAACGGCGAGTAGCCATTCGCGTTGTGCTTTGAAGGTGCCGGATGCTTACGGTTCGCGTCGGCTGCAATATTCATTTTGAATGCGAATCCTCGGCAACGGTTATCCTGCTGGTTAATCCACGATTCGATCCCGACCGTCCCATACGCGAGGAAGATCTCGACTTCGGACGTGCAACGAACTTCGAATCTTTCACTGACGCTGACGGCAACGTCTCTTACCGTGTGATCCTGGAAGCTGGACTTAATGAGATTCGGCACGACGCGTTGGTAGAGGTACCGATCGCGTCGGACAAGTCTGAGCAATTCGGAAATGCTCCGACAGTCGCCACGCTCGAGCCGGCCTTTCTCCGTTACCTTTTGCCCAGCCGCTATTGCGATTCCGACAAGCTATTTGGGTTCGTGAGAGAAAAGTTTGGACACATATACGAAGCGGGTGCGCAGGTACAGGCAATCTCCGACTGGGTCCATAACAACATCGAGTATCGCTTCGGATCGGGACGACCGGACATTTCGGCAGCGCAAGTTATCGAGCGAGGCTATGGTGTGTGCCGCGATTTTGCCCATTGTACGATTGCGTTGTGTCGAGCGCTCAACTTGCCCGCGCGCTACGTCACCGGCCATCTGCCCGACATAGGACACGTAGATCCGGGATCGCCGATGGATTTTCATGCCTACGCCGAAGTGTATCTAGGTGGCCAATGGCATGTGTTTGACGCGCGTTACAATGAACCCAGGATTGGCCGAATAAAAATCGCGCAAGGTCTCGACGCGGTCGAATGCGCCTTTGCGACTGCCTATGGACCGGTACGTATGACTAGGTTCGAGGTATGGGCCTACCAGGTCGATCCTGACCAGGTAAGAGTAGGCGATCCCATAGACCTATCGAAACGATTGGATGGCTCTGAGGAAATCAAATCCTAGCGGCGGCTTATCCGCTCAGGCCGTTGGCACTATCTTCAGTACTTGCGAGACTTAGGTCTAACTCATAGGCCATCCGCCGGCCGCCACCTGCGCTCGTGTACACTCCCGACACGGGAGGTAGATCGTTATAGTCCCTGCCGACCGCGAGGCGTATGTGTCGAATCAGGGTACGGGACCTATGAGTCGGATCGAAGCCGGTCCATCCAGTACCGGGCAGAAGCGCTTCGATCCAGGCATGGCTGGCCAGTTCGGGAGGCGCAGAGTTGGCGCTGCGGCGAGGATCGGGGGCGAGATAGCCGGAAACGTAGCGCGCCGGGACTCCGGCCAGGCGCAGAAGGCCTATACTGAGATGCGCGAAATCCTGGCATACTCCGCCGCCGGTAGTGAGTATGTCGTCGACGGTGGAATGTACGTTGGTGGTGCCGCCGTCATAACCAAATTGATTGCGCACGTAGAGAATCATGCGCTCGGTGTACGCCGTGACGTCTTCGGATAGCTGGGGCCGCACCGACCAGAAAAATCTTCGCAACCGATCGCTGAACGGCACAAAGCGGCTCGGATTCAAAAATTCTGCGTACTGCCTCATCCGGACCGGATCATCGGCCAGGTAGTCGTGAATCGTGATCCGTGTCGACGGTTGAGCGGGTAGTTCGAGCCGCTCGACGATCGATTCCGAGCTGATTGCCAGCTCGGTGTGAGGCGGAAGAATAACGATCGAGTGCGTGAGGTTGCCGAACGAGTCACGATACTCGGAGATCTCCGCCGTCGGCGAGACGTCGAGTCTGAAGGCGACGCGTTTCTGATCGGGCGCGTCAATCGGAGTGAGCCGCACGTCGTTGTGTGAATGAGAGGCCGGCCGTTCGTAAACGTATCGCGTGACGTGTTTGATCCGGAATCGCATACGTTCAGAGTCGTCCAAAACTATATCTGTGCCTCGGCACCCGCTCAACGTGCTCGCTCAGGACGGGGTATGACGGCGCTTTCGCGGGGCGGGCTCATCGTGCTTTAGATACAAATTCAGGCGGAGGATTCCGCGTACTCAAAAGAGACGAGAGAAATATGACTCCGAACAGTCTTCTGATCGCCAACCGCGGCGAGATCGCAATTCGCATCATCCGCGCGGCCGCCGAGATGGGCATCCGCACCGTGGCGGTTTTCCCCGACGACGACTTTCAATCGTTGCACACGCGAAAGGCCGACGAGGCGCGCCGTCTAAGCGGCGCTGGCGCGGCGGCGTACCTTGATGGAGAGCAGATTATCGCGCTGGCCAAAGAGACGCGATGCGGCGCGATTCATCCTGGCTACGGCTTTCTCAGCGAGAACGCCGACTTTGCCCGACGATGCGCGAGCGAGGGTATCACGTTCGTCGGCCCGCGAGCCGAGATGCTCGAACTCTTCGGCGACAAGGTGCAGGCGCGGACGCTGGCGGAGAGATGCGGCGTGCCGATCCTGCGCGGCACCGCGGGTCCGACGAGCCTGGATGAAGCGCGGAGCTTTTTTTCGTCGCTGGGCGAAGGCGCTGCGATGATGATCAAAGCGGTTGCCGGGGGCGGTGGCCGCGGCATGCGCTCGGTCACGCGCATCGAGGAAATCGACGAGGCATACAAACGCTGTCAGTCCGAGGCGCGCGCGTCGTTCGGCAACGGCGATGTGTACGTCGAGCAGCTGATGCCGCGCGCGCGTCATATAGAGGTGCAGATAATCGGCGACGGTTCGGGCAACGTCAGCCACCTGTGGGAGCGCGAATGCAGCATCCAGCGCCGCAATCAGAAGATCGTGGAGATAGCGCCGAGTCCGGGACTCGAGCCCGCGCTGCGCGATCAACTGACGGCGGCTGCGGTGCGAATCGCGAAGGAAGTTCGTTACGACAATCTCGGCACCTTCGAGTTCCTGGTCAATGGCGAAGCGTCCGCGAAGAATGAGGCACGTTTCGCATTCATCGAGGCCAACCCGCGCCTCCAGGTAGAGCACACGGTCACGGAAGAAGTGACGGGCATCGATCTCGTCAAGCTGCAAATTCAGCTGGCGTCTGGCAAATCGCTCGCGGAGCTCGGGATGCAGCAGGCGGACATTCCCAAACCGCGCGGCTTCGCGATGCAGGTGCGAATCAACATGGAGTCGATGCGCGCCGACGGCACTGCGAAGCCAGCCGGCGGCACGATCACTGCGTTCGAGGCGCCGTCGGGACCGCGCGTGCGGACGGATTCCTTCGCCTACGCGGGATATACAACCAGCCCGAGCTTCGATTCGTTGCTCGCCAAGCTCATCGCGCACTCGCACTCCGCGGACTTCGCGGACGTGGTTACGAAAACATATCGCGCGCTGTGCGAATTCAGAATCGAAGGCGTGCCGACCAATATTGGATTCCTGCAGAGTCTGCTGCAGCATCCCGAGTTCATCGCGAATCGCGTGTACACCCGCTTCGTCGAGGACAATATCGCGACACTCGTAAGCGGCGCGGAGTTGCATCAGCGGTTGTTTTTCGATCGTCCGACATCGGCTCCCAAAGCGGTCGCCGAGGGTGCCGGCGCGCGACGTGCGGGCGCAAAGATCGACGCGAGCGATCCGCTCGCCGTGCTCCATCACGGCAAATCCGGCGGCGACGCTCCGTCGCCGATTGCGGCGTCCACCACGGTCGTGACGCCGCAAGTGCACGACATCACCGGCCCGGAGAACGCGGTGGCGATCGAAGCTCCAATGCAGGGCACGATCGTTTCCGTCGATGTCAGCGAAGGGGACCGGGTGCATCGCGGGCAGCAGCTGTTCGTCATGGAAGCGATGAAGATGGAGCACGTTATCGCCGCCGACAAGAGCGGAATCGTGCGACGTATCACGGTTGCCAAAGGCGACGCGATCTTCGAAGGGCATCCACTCGCTTTCATCGAGGAAGCCGACGTCCAGACGACGCTTGGCGCCGAAGAGCGCGCCGTGGATCTGGATCGAGTACGTCCCGATCTTGCGGAAGTGGTCGAGCGTCATGCGCAAGGGCTCGACGCAGCGCGGCCCGAAGCGGTGGCGCGCCGTCGCAAGACCGGACAGCGCACCACTCGCGAAAATATCGACGACCTGTGCGACCCGGGCACGTTCGTCGAGTACGGGCCGCTGGTGATTGCGGCGCAGCGGCGGCGTCGGACGATCGAGGACTTGATCAAGAATACTCCGGCCGACGGCATGGTCGCGGGGATCGGACGCGTCAACGGCGACTTGTTCGAGGAATCCAAAGCGCAATGCATCCTGATGTCGTATGACTACACTGTGCTCGCCGGCACGCAGGGCCAACAGAACCATCGCAAGAAAGATCGGATGTTCGAAATCGCGCAGAAGTCGCGCCTGCCGGTGGTGTTCTTCACTGAGGGTGGCGGCGGACGCCCCGGCGATACCGACGGCCTCGGCGTTGCGGGACTCGACTGCATGGCGTTCAACTACTGGGGCAAACTGAGCGGACTAGTGCCGCTAGTGGGTATCAACTCGGGCAGGTGCTTCGCCGGCAATGCAGCACTACTAGGATGTTGCGATGTAGTAATCGCGACGAAGGGATCGAATATCGGAATGGGTGGTCCTGCGATGATCGAAGGCGGTGGACTAGGTATTTTCCGCCCCGAAGAAGTAGGGCCGATGGAGGTGCAAGTAGCTAATGGCGTAGTAGACATTCCGGTCGCCGACGAAGGCGAAGCAGTACAGGTAGCCAGGAAGTACCTATCGTACTTCCAGGGAGAAGTTCCCGACTGGGTATGTGCCGATCAGCGCTTGTTGCGCACGATCATTCCCGAGAATCGACTTCGCATCTACGACGTGCGCGCAGTGATCGAGACCCTGGCTGATACGGGATCGGTGCTTGAGATACGCCGGCATTTCGGTCCCGGGATGGTGACGGTGTTGATCAGGATCGAAGGACGAGCGGTAGGATTGATCGCGAACAACCCGGTCCATCTGGCGGGCGCGATTGACAGCAACGGCGCCGACAAGGCCGCCCGGTTCATGGCGTTGTGCGACGCGTTCGACATTCCGCTGCTGTTCCTGTGCGACACTCCCGGCATCATGGTCGGCCCGGAGGTCGAGAAGACTGCGCTGGTGCGGCATGCGGCGCGGATGTTCGTCACGGGCGCAAACATCAGTGTGCCGTTTTTTACGATCATACTGCGCAAGGGTTATGGATTGGGCGCGCAGGCGATGGCGGGTGGCAGCTTCAAGGCGCCGCTCTTCACGGTCGCATGGCCGACAGGAGAGTTCGGGGGCATGGGACTGGAGGGTGCGGTGAAGCTCGGCTATCGCAACGAACTAGCTGCGGTCGAGGAGCCCGAGAAGCGCAAAGAACTGTTCGACGAGATGGTGGAGCGGATGTATCGGCACGGCAAGGCGGTGAACACCGCGTCGCACTTCGAGATCGACGACGTCATCGATCCGCTCGACTCGCGCAAATGGATCGTCGCGGGCCTGCGATCGACGCCGCCGAAGCCGCCGCGCACCGGCAAGAAGCGTCCCAACGTCGATACCTGGTGACCGCGTTTCGGCCTGCCAACTTGCGCGTTCGCGATCGATACTAAATCATCGGGATATGAGTGTGACCGAAACCGAACTGAGCACTGTCGCCACGAGCCCGACAGTTCAACCGGCCGTCGCGACGCCGCCACCTCCGTCGGCGTGGAGCAGCAGGATCGAAACGATCCTTCTGCGACGACTGCTTATCGTCGGAGTGCTGGGCGTGCTCATAATGATCGGCCTGTTTCTGACCAACGTAAATCACCTGCGCGCGCGATTTTACTGGAGCGCGATGTTTCCGATCTTCGGTATCGTGAGCTTGTGGCACGAACTACTCGTGCCGAGTCGCCCCGAAGTGCCGGTGTGGAAGCTGATACTGCACCAGGTGCTGCACTGGCTAGGACCGATCGTGGCGGTGCGGATAATTTTCCTGCAGCTCGAGCGCGGGCAGATGAGTGCCGACGCCGTCGCGCTGGTCACATTGGTGATTCTGGCGGTGACCTGCTTCATGGCGGGCGTGCACATGGACCGCAGCTTCTATTGGGTAAGCGCGGTGCTTGCGCTGGCAGCAGTGGTTGGCACCGAGGTCGAAGCGTACATCTGGGCGCTGTTGGCAATCGCAATCGTCGCGATCGCGTTGACAGTGTTCGCTGCCACGATGCTGCGCCGCCGCAAAAAAACTGAACTCGCGCATGCGGGAGGATAACGTCCTGCCCACGAACGAGGCCGTCCAGCGACGCAGATTGCGTGCGCTCGCAGGTGGAATCGCGTTCCTCGCCTACCTGGCTCTCACGATTTTGTTTTATGGCCGCGACCTGATTTTCCGGATGACCGAGGTCAACGCGGGCAATCGTTTCGGCCCGCAGATCTTCCTCTGGTGCTTCGAGTGGTGGCCATTTGCCGTCACGTACCATCTGAACGCTTTCCATCCGCGCATCATGTGGACGCCCGAAGGGATCGATTTGGCGTGGGCAACCAGCGTACCGCTGCTGAGCTTCGCCGCGGCGCCGCTGACGATAAGGTTCGGACCGGTGGCCTCCTTCAATGTTGCCAACCTGCTGATGCCGGCATTGACGGCGCTGAGCGGCTTCGTGCTTGCACGCAAAATCGTCGGGCGGACGTGGCCCGCGATGCTAGGTGGATTCACCTACGGCTTCTCGGCGTACATGGCGGGCCATCTGTCGGGAGGCCACGTGAATTTGACCGCGGGCTTCCTGGTGCCAGTCGTGGTGTATCTCGCGATTCTCTGGCTGGACGAAGAAATCGGCCGTATGGGATTCGTTGTCGCGCTTGCGGCGACGATGGTTTGCGAGTTTCTGATCAGCCAGGAAATTTTCGCAACCATCGTGCTGTTTGGCGCGATCGCGTTACTGGTCGCGTACCTGACGATTCCCAACCGCAAGGATCGCATCCGCAGTCTCGCGATACTTTCCGCATTCGCACTCGGCGCGTCGGCGATCGTGCTGATGCCTTATCTGTATCGAGTCGTCGTCGCGAGCGGGCTTTCATCGCGGCCGGTGTGGAATACGACTCCGCAGGCGACCGATTTGCTCGAATTGTTAATCCCTACTGCGACGCTGATGTTAGGCACTTTTGCGCCGCTGGCCGCGATAGGTGGCCGATACTCCCACGGCCCGGTAGAGACCGGCGCGTACCTGGGCGTGGCGATGCTGGTCGTCGTCATCTGGTTCTTCAAATCGCAGTGGCATCGCGCCGAGGTCCGCTTTCTCGCGATCATGCTCGCAATCGTTTACGTCGCATCGCTCGGCTCGAGGCTTCACATCGCCGGTCACGAGCTGTTCGGGATGCCGTGGAAGCTGTTGTCGAAGATGCCGCTGATCAACAGCGCGCTGCCGGTCCGCTTCACGCTCTACTTCTATCTGATCGTCGCGATTGTCACGTCGATGTGGGTCGCGGATTGGCGCGCGAGTCGCGCTGTGAAAGCGGCGGCGGTCGCGTTGATCGTGCTCTTCATGCTTCCGAACCTGCACGGCTCGCGATGGGTTCATGTGCTCGACACGCCCGAATTTTTTCGCTCAGGGTCGTACCGCGACCATCTTGCGCCGGGCGAGACGATTCTCGTTTTGCCCTACGGAGAGAGCGGCAATTCCATGTATTGGCAAGCCGAAACCGGGATGTATTTTGCGATCGCCGAAGGACATTTCGGTCCGATCCCGCAATCGTTTCTTGCGTGGCCGATCGTTGACGCCTTTCTCGACGGCGGTGAAATTCCCGACGCGCCCGAGCAGCTCAATGCCTTCATGGCGACGCACGGCGTAACTGCTGTCGTCTTTCGCGCGGATGAACTGTCGGCGCCGTCGTGGCGCGCGATGGTCGAGTCGAGCGGAGCCAAAGTCCAGACGCTTGACGACGTGATATTCGCGCGTCCCGATCCCGCCGCTCTTGCACGACTCCGCAACGCAACCGCCCTCGAGATGGAATGCAAGCTTGACGACGCTCGATTCGCGACGCTGCTCGACGCGGCGGATCAATATCTCGCCAGGGGTCAGCCTCTCGCAGGGCTGTCTCCCTTTCGAGCGCAACAACTGGGCCTGCTGCCGCCCGGATGGGTGCGTAACAACGACGGCGCTTATTCGTCGGAAGGCCTGTGGCTGGCGCCATGGAATAGAGGCCGCGTCAGCGTGGGCGTGCGAGCCTCGTATGCATGCGCTCAGCGGTTGGTCGCGCGTTTTGGCGCCGATGCTGCTGAGAAGTACTTTCCGTATCCGCATCTGCTTGAGGCGGCGCCGACCGGCAACCTCTTCCAGCGTAAATTCGTGATGGTCTTTACGCACGACGCACTCGCGCACGCCGCTGCCAGCACTCGCGTCGGCTCCGCAGCGCCACCTTGACGCCGGGATCATCGTCGCAACACCCCATCGTCGTGACGTAGATTGTTCAGCATCGTGCCGTCGAAAGGAGTCGAGCGATGTTCACAAAGATTCGGCGCAATATCGTTGCGGGGATCCTGACGTTCATCCCCATCTGGATCACTTTCTGGGTGATCAGTTTCCTGGTCGGGGTTCTGGTTGCGCTCGGTATTCCCCTGGTCAGGGCGTCGGTGGCATGGCTGGGGATTCATTCGCCGACGCTGGCCGAAGGATTTTCTGCGCCGTGGTTCCAGGGGACCATTTCGATCGCGATCGTCCTTGCCGCCCTGTACCTGCTTGGTGAGGTTGCAACCGCAGTGGCGGGACGCCGGTTGCTCGGCGCGTTTGACTACCTGATGGCGCGAATTCCGGTCGTCCAATCCATCTACGGAGCCGCGCGCCAACTGGTCGCCAGCTTTCAGACCAAGCCCGGCGGTTCGCAGCGCGTCGTTTTGATCGAATTTCCGTCGCCCGAAATGAAAACCGTCGGCCTGGTGACGAGGATCTTCAACGATGCTGATACCGGCGAGGAGATAGCCGCGGTTTACGTCCCTACCACGCCGAACCCGACGTCAGGCTACATGGAGCTGGTTCCCATCAGCCGTCTGGTCATGCTCGATTGGACGATCAATGAGGCGATGACTTTTATCATGTCCGGTGGCGCGGCTGCCCCACCGAAACTGAACTACTCCAGGCGCGCGGGGGCCAGGACGGGCGAAGATCTGGCAAAACCGAACAATACGTAATTTGTATTTTCTACCTTTCGAACTGTGCATTAATCTCAGCGGCGCGATGGCTGATGTTTGGGTATGGAATTTGCTGCTTCTGAGTGACTATCGGCTTCCCAACAGCCGCGGAGGTGAAAAAATGAACCGCATAGCGACTCTCTTGATCGCAGCTGCACTTCCGGCCGCCTTCGCCGTTCCAGCGATCGCGCAGGAAGGAAAGACGTTGGGCATCGTCGACAATGGACGCCAGGAGATCGTGTTCCAGGCCGCCGACACCAGCGACCTCCCGATGGACAGGCTCAGAACATGGGGCGACTTCGCGGCTCAACATCCGGATATCGCACGAGCACTCGCCTACCATCCCTCGCTCATTAACAGCGACTCCTTCTTGAAGAAGCACCAGGACCTCGGCGAGTTCTTTGCACAGCATCCGGACATTCGCCAGGATATGGCGGAGAACCCGGGCAACTACGATGCAATTCCGCCGCGTCCCGGCGAATAGCCCCGCTCGCTCGTCCGTCTAGATACCGACCGGCCGGCAGCCACTGCGTCCAGTGGCTGCTGCCGTCGGGCGGCAATCCTCTCGCTTGTCTGCATCGGCGAGAGAGTGTTTTGTGTTCCCTACAGCACGCTGGAATTTTTGCATTCCAGGTGGGCCAGACTATGCTGAACTGATGAACCGCATATCGACTCTCCTGATAGCTGCCGCGCTTCCCATCGCGTTCGCCACTCCATCGATCGCGCAAGACTCAAAGACGCTCGGCACAGTCGTCAACGGAAACACCACGACGGTGTTTAAGGCGGCTGACAGCCGCGACATTGACACCCAAAAACTCCAGACCTGGAAGGAATTCGCCACCGGGCATCCGCAGGTCGCGAGCCAGCTCGCCAACAAGCCCGCGTTGATCACTGACGACGGCTATGCAAAGAAGCATCCGGCACTCGGCGCATTCTTCTCGGCGCATCCGGATATTCGCGAGGCGATGGCGGCGAATCCCGGAAACTACGTTGCGATTCCGCCGCGTCCCGGCGAATAGCCGCGCGAATTCTGCTGTTTGGATTCATGTGAGCCTGAGGCTCTGAGCCTCAAGCTCGCCGTCACGAGGCGGGCTTAGTCCACGACTGTGACTGGCTCCGGTACCATTCAATTGTGCGCCGTAGGCCGGCCTCGAACTCGGTGGACGCGCTGAAGCCGAATTCACGCTCGGCGCGCGATACGTCGAGACATCGCCGCGGCTGCCCGTCGGGCTTGCTTGCGTCCCACGCGATCTCACCCTTGAAGCCGGTAAGCCGCGCGATTAGCGCTACGAGGTCGCGAATCTTGATCGCTTTACCGGCGCCGAGATTTACCGGCTCGGGCTTGTCGTATTTCGCGCTCGCGAGAACGACGGCTCGCGCGCAATCCTCGACAAACAGAAACTCGCGGCTGGCGGCACCGGTGCCCCACACTTCAATCCGTGGCGCGCGCGTAGCAACGGCGTCGGGACACTTCTTAATCAGTGCCGGAATCACGTGCGACTTCGACGGATCGAATTTGTCGCGGGGGCCGTACAGATTCACCGGCAGAAGATAGATCGCGTTGAAACCGTATTGCTCGCGATACGCCTGGCCCTGCACCAGGAGCATCTTCTTCGCCAACCCATACGGCGCGTTGGTTTTTTCCGGATACCCATTCCAAAGGTCGTCTTCTTTGAACGGCACGGGCGTGAATTTCGGATAGGCGCATACCGTGCCGACCGCAACGAACTTCGAAACCCCTTGCAGTCGCGCCTGCTCCATCAGCTCAACGCCCATCGTCAGGTTATCGTAAAAGAATCGCCCCGGATTGTCGCGATTAGCGCCTATCCCTCCAACCACCGCCGCCAGATGAATCACGATCTCCGGCCGCGCGTCAGCGTACATGCGCGCGACCGCGTCGGCGTGGCGCAGGTCGTAGTCGCGCGAACGCGGCACGAATATCTCGCCGCATCCCGCCCGGCCGAGTTCCGCGACCACGTGGCTGCCCAGGAATCCAGCGCCACCAGTGACCGCAACCCGTTTTCCAGCCAGACGATTTCCCGCCTTCTCAGCCATAAATTTCCTGCAGAGTGTATCAAGCCAGATCAAATAGCATATTTCCGAACCGCAATAAGTTCACAAACTGACTGAGGTGGCATTGTTTTCTCTCAATATACCGCGAAATATGTAGATGTTCGGGGGGATCGAGTCCGTTTTGAATCCGTGGGGAGGGTCCTGCTATATGCTCGAGAAATGCAGTCGAGTGGTGCTCTCCTGCGAACGTTCCGTTTCTCTGCGCGATCTACGATCACCTTATTCGTGCACGCTGCTGTGCGTTTACCGATTACGTAGCTGAGAACCGTTTTCATTTCTGCCGCGTGCATCAAACCTCGGGCGTGACTCTGGCGCTATTCCGAAAGAACTGATCATCTGACTTTGGCCCGCAAAGTTCCCTGCTCCTCACCCAACTGAACCCTCACACGGCACTAATTTCTTCGTGCCCGCCACTGGCATGCGTTCCTCCCGCGGCTGCGGCAAGGATTCTTGCTCAACGTACAAATCCAACGAGCCGCACTTTGACGCATGAGTTCGGAATTTCTGCGTTGAGGCGTCGGTATGGAGAGCAACGTCTATCTCGAAGCGCGTCGAGAATGAGATGAGCGATACGCCGACCTCGCTCTCGGAAAAACGCAACTGGCAGAGCTGGCATGGTCTCCTGCTCGAGACGCCTGATTCTCGCTAGCGCGTAAATCGATCTGAGACTCAGGCAATCTAACAGAGCCAGGTACATACCCTACGTCCCCTACAAGTCAGTTGAAAGTCGACAAGCTCAGAAATGGATACTCGCTGAACCTTGGAATACAGCCGTCAACCCGGCATCGCGCACTCACGCCGGTTGCGAATTGCCGGACGTGACCGCGCGAATCGCGAAGTCGTTACGAAGTCGCAGGACTGACTTAGCCAAGGGCGCACGACTGAGAGCTTCAACTATCCGGGCACGACGCCCAAGCATTTAGGCTAACGGCTCAGACTCTGGCAAGTCGGCTTTCCGTATGGTCGGTGCTGCAAGGCTACTGACGGTCACTGACAGCAACTGACGGTCTTTCCCGGGTTTCGAAAGCGCAGATCAAGGCTGCGCGTCTTGTCTTTTGTGTACACCCAGCTCAGGGCAGTCGCATCTTGAACAGGCTCGTTAGTATGTTGAAACCGGGAAAAGATCGTCAGTTATCGTCAGTGGTGATAGTCATGAACCACCATCGTCGAATCGCTGGACGTTTCCCATATTTTCCGACGAAACCCTGGCCAAAACCCGCTCAGAAGTCCGTTTCCGAGCTCCGTGCTGACAACGTTAATGACGCTCACTGACGATCACTGACGATCTTTTCCGAGGCTCAGAAGCAGAGACCAGGGATACTAGGCGTCTGCCGCGGATATCGGCGCGGCTAAACTCGATCTGAATTCCCACCGCACGGAGGTTGTTGGCCATGCGGCGCAGCGCGTTGCTCAGCGCATTCGGCGCCTTGGGCCAGCGTATCGAGCGGCGCATGCTTTCGCTCATCATGCAATTTAGCCGCGCATGCAGTTCTGTGATGGTCCCGCTAAAGCCCTCCTGGGCCAATTGGGCAACAGGTTCGTAAAGGGGCGAGGACTCAAGCGCCAGGTTGTGCGTCTCGTTGCGGTTTGACTGGTAAGCAGCCAGGGTCTCGCCCGGTTTCATTCCGAGGCCTTCCTCGCACGCATTTGCCCAGATCGCGAAGTCGGCCATCCGCGGCGGCTGATCGATCCTGATGTTGGGCAGGTTCTTAAGTCCTACAGTGGCAGCATCGAGCAGTGCGCCCAGGATTCGCGGTCGTACCTCCTCGAATTCACGCCAGAACTGCGTCTCGTCGCGGCGCATCTCGGGCTTCATGTCGAGGAACTCCACGATCACTGCGCGATCGAGGAAGTCGGGCCGCGCGGCACCCAGGTCAGGAATCGCATTGAACACCAGCGGACGTGTCGCATCGAAGATCGCTTCGTCATGATCACTGTAAAGTTCCCGGCCCCCAAAGCCGCCGCCGGTCGCCAGTCGGCAAGCTGCGTCGGCGAGTTCCTCTGGCAGGTGGCTCAGGTTATCGAAGCATACGATCCAGGAATTTCTAGCCGCCGCGGTCAGATCGCGAACTTCACGGGGTATGCCCCGCAGTGCCCCGGTGCGCGGGTCTAGAAGCGCGCCTATTATTCTGCACGCGGTGGTCTTTCCCGCTCCCTGCTCACCCTTGGCGACCAGGATGGGGCAGGGAAGGCCCGGACGCAGCGCCGCGACCAGAAAGGCCTTGATCAGAGTCCAGCCCTGGTGGTCGACGTTGAGGAAAGGCCGGAGTTCGTCAAGGCTTCCGCCGCGCTCGGGTGCGGGCAGCGGCCGGGAGCCGCGTGTGCGATGGAACCTCGGCGGCGGTCGATCTACTATCCGCCACCCTTCGGCATCGATCTCGACCGCCTGCCAGGCGCGATCGCAGAGGTCGAGATAAAGTTTCCCCCGGTGATTTGCGACCCGCAGATTGATGGGTGATTCCTCGACGTCAAACAGAGCTTTCGCCTCCAACAGCTCCAGCGTGGCGCGGATGGCTTGTGCGCCGGGGCTCTTGCCGGTCTCCCGGTAATAGGTCCTCAGCAGGAACAGCTGGAACGGGCGGGAGCGGATCGGGTGATTCTCGAAGTGCCCATCGACCCGAATGGACGCCCAGCCGTGCTGGTCGGGGTCGTGAAAGAGTTCGATACCAGACTCGAGCACAAGCCCGATCAGTCTGTCCGCAGCAGAGGCGCCGTCGCCCTGATCCATGGGCACCGGCGCGCCGAGCATATACTCGACCAGGTCCGATTTTTCGTATTTCTCGAGGATCCTGCGCCAGCGTTGCCACGTGAGCGGATCCGCGCGTCTGACGGCGGCGAAGGAGAGCACCGCCTCGGTCGAGACCAGCCGCTCCGGATCTTCTGCTACCAGGGGCTCAAGCTCGCGCAGGAACAACAGGGCCAGCTCAACTGCGATGCTTCGGGATGATTCGCCGGTCGCGCTCATCTTTCAGAACCAGGGTACCAGCTTCTTGCACTTGGCCCGGTTACAGCGTCGGCACAGGGTCTGAAGGTTCGATTCTTCGGTCTTGCCTCCTTTGCTGACCGGAACAATGTGATCCATTTCCAGATTGGTCGCCCTTCTGCATCTTCGACATCGCCCTCCGTCGCGCACCAGCACTGCCGCGCGCATGCTGTCGGGCACGCGCCGGTTGGCGAGGCGGTCCTGCCAGGTCGGCCTTTCCACATCTGCGAAGTCGACGAAGTCGGCGAACGCGCTCAGGTCCAGGGGCTCGGTCGCCCCTATCAGCCGCTCCAACTTGACAGCACTGTTGGGCAGGAGATTGTGGGTTCGCGCCGAGAGCAGCAGCAGGCAGATCAGGTGGGCCTTGTGGGCGTCGGGAAGCTGACGGAAACGTAGGTCGTTCAACAGATCGTAGGGCAGCTTGATCTCTCTGCGAGTGCGCTCGAACTGACGGAAATTACGAAAGCCGAAAAACTCTTCCATTGAGGTCTAGCGTTGGCTCGGCTCGATGAAGTTGATCTTCACGACCGCGACCTGTGGTTTACGGTAGGGTTCGAGGTTGACACCGCGGAGCTCGGGAACCGCAGCGTAGTCAACCGTGCCTTTGCGCGAACTTTTCAAGACTTCGACGCCACAGCCGTACGTCCGCCTCGCTGTCGCCATACCCTTCAGCGTTGCGCGCAGCCTGTGCTCCTCGAACGCTGCGTTTTCCAGCCGGAGCCTGACTTCGCGGTAACGCAGCGCGGCGTGACGCCAGTTTGGATTCGCGCTCAGATCGAGCTCCTCGTTGGCCAGTTCGGGCCAGCGGTCTTCCTTCACCAGGTGCCAGAACTCGGCCTCCGCCTCTATCAGCTGCTTCGCGTATTCTCTGTCAGGGCGCATTTCGATCAGGACTCCGTCGGTCCCGTGGAAGGACCAGTAGTGCGCCAGTTCTGCTCGAGAGACCTCCAGTTGATGCTGTAGCTGCGCATGGTACTGGGAAGGAATCCGGCCTTCTCGTGCTGATGCGCGATCCCGCAGGCTGAGCGGGCATTTGATTTCCAAGAGCGTGGAGCCGTCGAAGCTCAGCCCGTCCAGCGACGCCCGCATCCACTCGAGCCGTTCGTGAACCAGACACAGTGGCTCCATCTGGATTCCTGTTTGTCGTTCGTACGCGCGACGGGCGAACCGCTCCAGTTCGCGACCGCGCCGTGCTGCCGGACCCGCCGGATCCTCCTGCACACGTCCGGTTTTTATCGACCAGAGCGTTCTCGGGGTCTTGAAGGGGGTCTCGCCCATGATCACCGGAGCGTCGCTGGCCCCAATCCCTTGCCGGCGCCAGCGATGCCACTCGGGAGTGTTCTGCCGCAACCGCTCAATCCTGGGCATGCACGGTATCCTGATTGCTGCGCTTGGCGAGTTTGCGATTCAGCACCTCGACTGCGCGCCGGTATGCGGTATCGGTCATTTCCCCGAGCGAAGCTACTTTGTAATAAGCAAGTACCCGCTCCAGCTCGGTCCCGGTCTCTGCGATCAGTCTCTCCAGTTCACGAATCTCGTCGGCGCTGACCAGACGTGCGGAATTTGGCGTGGTGAAACGAGCGTCTGGCCGCTCATCTTCCGGGTCATCGCCGGTGGCCAGCAGGAAGGACTGAAGCAGGGCGTACTTCAACGCCCCGGTCATCGCCTTATAGAGTGCCTTGTCGCCCGGATCGAGTCCCTGGCCCGCCACCTTCGCGATGATCTCCTCGCCGCTGTCGACGTCGGAGAAGGTGTACGCCATTACCACCCGCGCCATCCGGGTAGCCTCGCCTCTGCCCACTGCCGATTCGTAGGAGATATCTTCGAGTCTGGGGATGACGACCACCCCCAGTTCGGCGAGGATGTCGCCCACCGCGCCGGCGATGTCGGCGGCGGTCACGTAGCTGTAGTTGAAGCGCTCATTGTGGCCGCGCTTCTGGATGTAGCCGATGCGCCGACGCACTTCGGCGAGCTTCTGCCGGAGGTTCAGTCGCACCGGATCTTCGGGAGCGGCGAGATTGAGAGTCGAAGCGCTCGACTCGACGGCAGGCGGTGCCTCCGACGAGCGCGCCTCGGGCTTTGCGGTCAGCATCTGCAACGCTTGCTGCTTACGACGGCTGTTTCGATTCTTCTTCAAGAGCCGCTTGGGCCCGCCGGTTTGTCCATTCGCCGTCTTTCCCTTCAGCGAAGCCTCAAGTATTACCTCGAGATCGGATTTCTCCCGCCCTGGAAGTCGCTCGATAGCGATCGGCTTCGTCTCGCCCTTGTTCATCAGCTGAAAGACTTTCCCTTCTTCGTCGACGTAAGTTCCCTTTCCTGGGTCGAGTTGCGTCACTGGACGACCGAGGAGGGTGCGGACCTCTGAGTGCTCAGCTTTGATGACTGGAAACCAGCATTTCCGGTCAACACCGTCATCCGTGACGACGCAAAGGAAACTATTTCCGATAGTCTAGACTGGTGTTCACGATGTTCTCCTTCCGTATGGTGTCTCTCTTCGTTCCGGCCACTATCTTGCTCGCGTAGTTCAATAGCCAATGTTTCCATCGTATCCTTTTATTTCACAACGAAACATCAATCAAATATAATTGAATCATAAACCTCTACGCATGGCAAGGAACACCCGGCTTGGGGTCGCTTGACCGTAATGTGAATCGCCTAGATTATAACGTTCAACGATTTTTGTAATCTAATCTTTTCTAACGCTAACCAAGAGTGAACCAATTATAATTGAATAGTATTTGCCGGTTTGACCTGATGAATTCGCTCGAAATATCCTCCGGACGTGGGCAGACGGCTTCACGACGTAAACATGGTGGCCGCTGCCGTGAGGGTTGCTGGTTCGAAGCTCGGCGCGAAGGACAAAAGCCAATACGTCAAACTGGTCTCCGCGCATCTCAAAGTGACATCAGCCGCCGTGTACAAGTGGATCGAACAAAAGCACATGCGGCGCGTCGCGCTTGAGACCGTGCTGGCGCTTTCAGATTTGTCGGGAGTGTCAGTCCGAGATTTGGCGGGCGTTCACAATCGAGTGATTGGGAACCCCGACGACGGACAGAAATACGGACCGAAATAGAGTGGGACCCCGATAAAGGACTCTTTCCTCAATGTTTTGCGTTTGACGTAACAGAAATGAGCCCGGAATGAAGGCAGGAAGTTGCGTCAATCGAAGCCAGTTTGTAATTGGCACCCACTTTCTTCCATCCGGGGCTGCCGCGAGATTTTCCCGCACCGCCAAATCACCTCGCGGACAAGCAGTCGATCAATCTCCATCAGTCCCGGAAGAAGGGGAAAAAACATGCAGACCCTCACCGCGTGACAACTTGTTGCCCGCGGACCCCCAATTTCCTGATTTCTGTCGGCAGATCCTGGTCCGCTTCGATAAGCATGGGCTCTTTTGGCTCGCTGATACCGAGTCGATGATCGAGCCACCTACGGCTGGAGGAAGGATTGCGCGAATCTTGTTCCAAGTGAAGCGCCGTGTGGATATCGCGCAGTTCGACCCTAACCACCTCAGCAAACGCCACGCGCGGCAAAAGCCCCGCGAGCCTCATTCTGTTGAAGGTCGCGCGCGGCCAACGCATCTGTCAAGTGGCTCGCAACAGGCAACACTAAAAGGTCTATAGAGGTTAACAGTGAAACACAGCGACCATGTGGAGGGCGTCAAGGCGCCGGGGCTTACGTGGGGAGATGGGGACTTTTACGTGCCGGAATTCGCGTCTCACGGGCGCGCCCGGTTTGGTGCCGGGACCGCCGGACGTCCAACGGCGACGCTTTCTGGAACGTGCGGCAATAGTCGAACCTCAACTCCTCACCACGTTGCGAAGTGTGACGCCCGATGACGCCGATGGATTATTAGCGCGGTCAAAGCGCTGGAATCTGACCGACCGTTGGTGCCTGTTGCTGGCAGGTGATACGTCGCGCTGGTACGCCAAACACCCGGATGCTCAGGGCTGGGAATTTCAAGGACAAGGTATCTTCGCGGGAAGTTTTCCTTTCAAGATTAAACCGCTGCGGCCTGGGCCCTTTTACCACGATCCAACTTGGCAGAGGCGTCGCGATTTCAAACTGGATGTCCTGAAGGAGCTGGAGCACGCTATTGATGAATATTGTGACCAGATCGAAGCCGCCGCCTTGGCCGCGGGGTTGAAACGCGCACCGCGCAAGCGAGGAGTCGAGCATTTCGACTGGCTGGCGCGGTACCAGGTCAAAGGTGAGTCGTTCGCATCGATCGCGGAAACCGCGCCGCAGAAATTTGCAGGCGGCCGCCAAACGGTCCGCAAAGCAATCATCGAATTGTGGAAGTACCTCGAACTGACCCTGCGGCCGTCAACTAAGTAAAGCCACCTGCCGAAGTTGACGCCGAAATAATTTATTTCCACGCTCGAAGCAAGGATCGTCAGATTGTGACGAAAGCAGCGCCGCGCGACCTCGGAAGGCAACCGGGCTGAAACATGGGCCGGCGCGAACGCCAACCTCAAAACTTACTTTAGGAGGCACGATAATGGAAGCAGCTGAACCGCCAACACCAGCCGATACGCAGCCGGCACCGCGGCGCACCTCGGTCAAACAAATCCAAGCGAACCGCCGAAACGCACTAAACTCAACCGGACCGACGACGCCGGAGGGTAAGCAAATCTCGCGACTCAACGCCCTGACGCACGGCATTCGGGCGAAGGACGTGATAATTCCCGGGCTGGAACACCCTGCCGAGCTTGATGCGATCTTGAGAGACCTCTGTGAGGATTGGGAACCCGAGGGTCACACGGAGACCCACCTGGTCGAGGAAATTGGGCTGGCGGAATGGCCTACGGCGGGTGCACCGCGCCGAACTCGGCGAAATTCGAAAGCAAATAGCAAGCCGAATCGCGAGCGAGGCGAGCGAGATTGAATACGAGATCCAGCGGGCGTTTACGCAATACCCCGAGCGCCTTCCGCAACTCTTGAGAGAGAGCACGGTGGGGATCGCCTATCTGCGGGGCGCAGTCGAAGACGCACTCGACGAACTCGAAAGCGAGAGTATCGTCTCCGAGGAAACCTGCTTAAATCTCGAGTACCTTTTTGGAAAGGACGACGACAGTCCCAGCACCAACCTCAGAGATTGGTTTATAGAAGAATGGCCGGAGGCGAACGAGGAAGAAGAAGGGAACGATGAGGATGAGGGGAACGAAGTCGAAGAGGAGCTAGGAGAGGATAGTGACGGCGAGCCGACGCCTACAGCGGACAAGAGCGAACCCGACGAGAAAGCAGCTGCTCGCAAAAAGGCCGCTGCACGGAAACACTTGAAGATGACCCTCACGGATCTGGATCGGCAGGAGCGAAACCTGCAGAAGCAGGAAAGAATCGACGTTGAGATCGTCCGGCAACGGCTGAGCATTCCCAAACCCAGCAAACTCGAAACCATCCAGCGCTACGAGACGGCAATCAAGCGCGAAATGCACCGGGACATCGACCAACTTGATCGTCTGCAGCGCCGGCGCAAGGGCGAGCCGCAGCCGCCGACTGTGCACGTGAACGTCTCGGACGACGACTGAGCCTACGCTCGCAGAACCTGACGGCGCGTAAGGCCAGTTTGTGAATGCCTAATTTTACCTCGATCGCGTAGCCCGCCTGAAGGGCGTGCCGAGGAAGATTCCGGTCATGCCCGAAGATACCCGCAACATACCGCCGAGCCTGATCGCAGCGCTGGCTCGCCGCGCAGAGCAATGGAAAGAAATCGAGAGAGCCATGAACGGTGGCCGCTTGAAACCAAGCAGACAGATGCGCAAACGAGGTAGCAAAAAGACGGAGACGGTTTCCGCTCGGAAAAGGCGGTAACTGAATCAGACCCCGCCATCCGCGTTTTGCTCATGGTAGAACTTCGGCGAAATCTGCTGCTGTTGAGGTCTTCTGAGGTCTTCGGTGCTAGCGACCTGAAGACACCAAGGCGGTGCCCGAGGAACTGACCATGTAGTTATTTTATAGAATAATGTTTTATTTCTGGAATAGCGCCGTAGAGGATGCTTTTTGCCGAACGAACCCATTTCTAGCGTAAATTATCCTTTCATATAGCGGACTTTGCTTGAAATTGGTTGAGCGCGGCAGCGGCCAACGATCATCTTGAGCAGGTCAATATGCCCCATTGCTGACGATGAAGGCTGCGTCCGTTCTGTAGCGAGATCTCGCTAGTCTGCGCTTAGCGCTGGGGAGATCCGATCCGAAGTTCGGCGCAATCCAAAGACCGAAGCGTTCAGTCGCTCTCTCTAGTGTTCATTCGATAGTATCGAATACGCGTTGTGCGCAGCTTGCTCAAGTCCGCGCTGGTCGATGGTCATCATGAGCCAACCATCCGCCGCTGTCTGAGAGTCCGGATCAATAAGAGGATCAGTCGAACCGACCGACAACGCAAATAGTCTGCTAAAGTATGTAGCCGCCCTGCCGCAGTCCTCCGGAGGCCCAACGTGCTCTATCTTCTGGCTGGTGGAATATGACCGGCCGGTTCGCTCGTTGCGCTCCGACAAGTTCTAAAAGACTACGCCTACTCTGATGACGGCGTCGGATGCCGCGTTGACGCGATAGAATCCCAGGAGTTCGTCTCGAACAGCAGGATTGCACAGCCAATCGCTACCGCGATTCCGAATAAATAAAAGACGACGAGATGCGGTCCGAAGACGGCGATCAGCAGTGCACCGGCGTAAGGCGCCAGCGGTCCGTATGGGTAGAAGATATCGCGGTAGATTAATTTGCCGCGCAGAATTTCGAGAGGTACGTAGAGCTCGCGGCCGCAGTCGATTGTATGTCGCCCCAGGTAGCCTAGGTGTACCAGGCGAGTGCGGCCGCACAACGACGATCAGTGCGCGCGACGCTGCGTCGTCCGGGTCGCCAAACCGCGAACGAAACGCAGCTATGCTACCCACATCCGCGCTGTCACTCGGAGTTTCGCTCTCGTACCGCGCGGCGCGCGAAACCTTTGGCGCGGCGTCGCTTGACCTTGGTCGCTTCCGTCTGACGTGTCTCGGCGAAATCTATCATCGCCTGCTGGCAGGCCGGGGCTGCGTCTGCGGCCGGGGTCCTTATGTAAGTGCCGTCGGGCATCATTTCCCACTGGCATCGATTGGGCCGCAGCTGGATGTCGAGTACGGTGCGTAGTTCTTTGCGCAATTGAGAATCCTCGACCGGCGCGACGACTTCGACGCGGCTTTCGAGGTTGCGCTTCATGCAATCGGCGGAGCCGATAAGAAAATCGTCAGCGCCACCGTTGCGGAAATAGTAGATGCGGCCGTGCTCGAGGAAGCGGCCGACGATGCTCACCACCCGCACGGTTTCCGACAGTCCCGGGATTTTCGGGCGCAGCCTGCAGGTGTCGCGAACTATCAGGTCGACTTTCACGCCCGCCTGCGAGGCGCGATATAGAGCGCGGGTGATATCCACGTCCTCGAGCGCGTTCATCTTGAACTGAATCAGGCCGGGAGACGCGGCGGAATTAAGCTTGATTTCGCGCTCGATTCGAGCCAGCAACGCGGGTTTCAGCACCGTCGGAGCGGGCAGAATCTTGCGGTAGGGACGATTGGGCATATAGCCAGTCGTCAGGTAGTTGAACAGCTCCGTCAGATCTTCGCCGATCGTATCGTCGCAAGTCAGCAGTCCGTAGTCGGCATAGAATCTCGCTGTCACCGGATGATAGTTGCCAGTCCCGATGTGCGCGTAGCGACGCAGACCGTTGTAGTCCTGCCGGATGACCAGGATCACCTTGCTGTGAGTCTTCAGGCCGACGACGCCATAGGTCACGTGGATTCCGAATTCCTCGAGCTTGGTCGCGAACTGGATGTTCGCGGCCTCGTCGAAGCGCGCCTTCAACTCGACGACGACTGCCACCTGCTTGCCGTTGCGCGCCGCGTCGCACAGATAGCCGATGATTTTCGAATCAGGCGAGGTGCGATAGAGCGTCATCTTGATAGCGCGGACCTTTGGGTCGTCCGCCGCTTCGCGCAAAAACCGCTCGACTGAGGTCGAGAACGACTCGTATGGATGAAGAAGCAGGAACGAGCCGGCGTCGCGAATGACGTGGAAGATACTGCGGCCGACGGTCAGGCGCGGATGATCCACCGGATGATGCGGCGGATCGTGCAGCGCGGGAGCGTCGATCGCCGCAATCTCGCCGAGGTCGCGCATCGAAAGCATTCCATCGACTTCGAACACGTCGGCGCGCTCGTCCAGCCCGAGCTCAGCCGCCAGCATCCCGCGATGGACCGGATTGATTCCGGTCAGCACTTCGAGCCGCACGATTGGCGCGAACCGACGGTCGCGCAACTCAGACTCGATAAGCGCGAGCAAATCGTCGGCCTCGTCCTCGTCGCGCTCGGTGTTGGCATTACGCGTCACACGAAAAAGCTCGTAGGAGTCGATCAGCATCGAGGGAAACAGCAGATCGAGATTATTCGCGACAACGTCCTCGAGCCGCACGAAGTCGTTTTGATTGCCGACCCTGCTAAAGCGCGGGATTCCGAAACCGACCGGCACTTTCACCCGCGCCATCAGCGGGTCTGAGTCGTTCTGGTAACGCGCCGTGACCAGCAGGTTGAGCGACAGATTCGAGACGAACGGGAACGGATGCGCCGGATCCATCGCTTGGGGCGTCACCAGCGGGAAAATGTTCTTGTAGTAGTACTCGCGAACGGACTTGCGCTCGTCGTCGGACAGGCTGGCATAGAGCCGGACGCGGATGCCGTGGTTCTCGAGCAGGCGAAGAATCTGAGGACCAAGCTCGCGCTGCCGCTGTTCGAGCTCGCGCACGACCAGGTAGCACTCGGCGATCTGCTGCTGCGGCGTGCGCCCGTCAACGGTCAGCTCCTGCATGCCAGCGACGACCTGCTGCTTCAGGCCGCCGATGCGCTTCATGAAGAACTCGTCGAGGTTGGACGCGGTAATCGCCAGGAACTTGAGCCGCTCGAGCAGCGGATTTCGTTCGTCTTCCGCTTCGTGCAGAACGCGTCGATTGAACGCGAGCCAGGTCAGCTCGCGATTGAGAAACAGGTCGGGCGAGGTGAGGTCTTTGTCGATTCGAGGGATCGCCGTCTTCTCGACGCTCGAAACCGACGCTTCTGCAATCGCGGCGATCGTCGGCGGATCTCCGCCAGCTCCATTCTGCTGAGCCGGCGCATCCGCGACCGTAGTCGCGACAACTATCCCGTGGTTATCCGCCTGATTTGCCATCTGCTCATCCGGTTCCATCCTGCCTCCCCATCCGCCCCAAGCATTCTAGCTGCCGACGCGGTCAATTGCCTATCCTATCTCCATATTGCCCAATATGTGAGTATTTCCGCCATGTTATGAGACTTCTATTTGTTATCGACGTTTCGATTATGCGATTCTGCCGACTGAAATTAAGCCCGGTGCCAGCATGAATAACTATTTGTATGACGTCGCGAGGCGGCTCGTCGCGTTCGACACGGTCAGTGCAAAAAGCGATCGCGACGCGATGGAGTACATCGCAAAAGAACTCACTTCGCGGGGATTCAAAACCGCGCTTCAGCCCGTCGAGCTGTTCGGCGTCGTGCAGGCGAACCTGGTCGCATGGGTCGGACCGCCTCGCGCCGACGGCCTGATAATCTCCGGACACATCGACACCGTCCCTTTCGACGGACAACCCGGATGGGAGCGCGAGCCGCTCAAGCTGGAACTCGCGGGGGACAGAATTTACGGGCGCGGAACCACCGACATGAAGGGATTCATCGCGGAGTGCATCGACGCTGCGCACACCCTCGATTCAGCCCGGCTCAAACGGCCGCTGGTATTTGTGTTCACCGCAAGCGAGGAAGTCGGTTGTCTTGGCGCTCACAGCGTCGCACCGGCGCTCAAACAAATCCTGGGCGAGACTCCAGTCCCGCGCCTCGCGTGGATCGGCGAGCCGACTTCGTGGGGAGTGTCTCACGCGCACAAGAGCATCGTTTCCTTCGGCGTGACGGTCCGCGGGATCGGAGGGCATAGCGGCGCGCCGGCCAAGGGCGTCAACGCGATTGCCGTGATGGCTCGCATAGTCGACACGATCGGGCGCTATCAGCAGGAGCTCGCGGCGCGCCGGCCTGCCAAATATTTGGAGATTTTTCCCGACGCGCCGTGCGACGTGCTGAATTTCGGAACGGTGCAGGGCGGGATCGCACTCAACATGATTGCCGAGGAATGCAAGCTGCGCATCAGCTATCGCACGCTGCCCGACGCCGATCCGCTGGATGTTTACCGTGAGATCGGGCGTCGGATCGAAAGGCTCGACGGGTACGACTACGCCGGCCGGGAGCATCGCGCGAAAATTGAGATCGGGCTCTTGAACGTCGTGCCTCCGCTCGACTCGCCGCCTGGAACGGCTCTGGAAGCCGCGCTGTTCGATGTGACCGGGGCGAAGACTTCAGGCGGCGCGCTCTACGCTACCGACGGCGGATGGTTCACGAGCTCGGGAATCACGTCGCTCATCTGCGGGCCGGGCGATCTCGAGCAGGCCCATCAACCTAATGAGCACGTCCGCAGGGACGCCTTCGAGCGCGGCACCGCGATGATTCACAAAGTCGTCGACCGCCTCTGTGTCACCGCATAGTTGGTTACACACACGCTGTCATCCTGACCGAAGCGAGCAACGCGAGGGCAGTGGAAGGATCTCGGACAGCGGCGTGTAAGCGCCGCCGGTTCCGGTTTTGCGTCGCTGCATCAGACGAGAACGCTGGAGGCCAGGCAAGGAGCGCTTGCGCGATTTCCAAACCGGTACCGGCTTCGCTGGCGCGAAGCTGTCCGAGATCCTTCTCTCCGCTCGCGTTACTCGCTTCGTCAGGGTGACAAAACAACGCCAAAACTCACAAGCTCTCAGGACCACACAGAGAGGATCTACTGAACTGAGATAGGTATCCGGACCTCGAACGTCGACGCGATCGCGACACCGTTCTTGACCGCGGGAAAGAACTTCCACTGCTTGAGGGTGTCGAGCAGCACCTGGTTGAGGCGCGGATTCGAGGTTGGTTTTTCCAGCTCGACCTCGCTGGTGCCGTCGAACGATACGTTGAAGCGCGCGACCGCCTCGGTCTGCATCACATCTTCGCGCAGATCGTCGGGTATCACGGGGGTCGGCGCATAAATCGCGTGCGCACCGACAGTGTCGCTGCCGATTCCGCCGCCCGATCCCTCACCCGTGCCTGAACCGCCGCTGCTCGCGCCACTCTCCGTTGCGGTTCCTGCGCCCGCGCCCGGTTTTTCTTCGACACCGGGGGCTTCTGTCGATTTCTCGGTGCCGTAGGGCGAGCGAATCACCGGCGGCAGGGGCGCAGCCTTTTTCACATGCGTTACCGGATGCGATTTGACGACTGGTGCTGCTTTCGGATGAGGAATCGCCGGCGCCGCCGGATGAGCACCGCCGCCGCCCTGTAACCCGCCGACCGCCGGCGGTATCTCGACGAGGCGCGCCTCGATTGGCTTCAGCTCTGGGGGCGGCGCCTTTGTGCGCATCAGGATGAGCGAAAATCCGCTCAGCAGGATCGTCCAGATCACGATCGCCGCCGGTATGATCCACAGCAGGCGTCGCGCCGGTTCGTCCAGCTCCGGCGGTCGAATAACGATGCCAGCGCCACCTGTCACTGTTGACGCTTCACCGCAATCAGAAAGTGCTCGACGCCCGCGCGGCGCGCCTGGATCATCGCCTCGACCACCGTTCCCTCCGGCGCATCGCTGTCCGCGTTGACCACGACGCCGAGGTCATTTGCCTTGAGCAGTGGCTTGAGCGCGAACGCCAGTTGGTCGAGCGTGGTGGGAGTCTTGTCAATGAAAATGTGATTGTCGCGCGTGACGGTCATCGTGATCGGCTCGTGATGTTGAAGCGATTCGGCGTCACCCTTGGGCAGGTTGACCGTGATCGAGTTGAGACTCTGCATCGAAAGCGACGCCAGCATGAACGTGACCAGCAGAAAGAACATCACGTCGATCATAGGTATGATTTCGATACGTCCGTGCCGAAAACTGCGCGCTCTCTGGATTTTCATCGTATCTCTCCGACGCGCTCGCTCATCGCGCGACTGCCGCCGGGCGCTGGACGACCTCGGACTCTCCGCCGCCTTCCTGGTCGAGCCTGATATGATCAACCAGCCGCGAGCCCAGCCGCTCCATGGTGTCGAGCGCCTGGGATTGCATCCGCGAAAACAGGTTGAACGCGAACAGCGCGAGCACCGCGATCAGCAATCCGAGCGCCGTCGCAATCAGCGCCTGCGCGACGCCCGCGGTCACCTGCGTCGGCGCCACCAGCGTCGACGCCCCGATCACGTTGAAGGATTGCATCATGCCCGTGATGGTGCCCAGCAGGCCGAGCAAGGGCGCCGCGGTCACCACCGTCTCGAGCACCCACAGCCCGCGCGCGAGCGTCTTTTCGATCCGTCGCGCCTCATCGCCGGCGCGCGACTCGACCCACCACGCCGGCTTGTTGCGATTGTCCGCGATTACCTGAAGGAAGCGCCCGTACGCGTTGCGCGGTCCGAGTTCGTTCAGCCGCTTCTCCAGTTCCGCCCACGAAAATCCGAACGTCTCGACCAGATTGGCAAGTTCGGTCGGCAGTCGCAGGCATCGCGCATAGAGCACGGCTCGGTCGATGATTATCGCGATTGCGAGAACACCCAGCGCGAGCAGCGGATATACCATCGCGCCGCCGAACTTGATGGCGTTCCACGCTACAAATAGTTCCTGCATTACTTCAGTTCTCCTTAACGATCTGACGCCCGATACGCTAGTTGGGTTTCATTTGCGTCAGCGCGGTTGGGGGCTTTGTGAATGGAAGTTCCCATTTTATCCCGCCGTACAAGGCTCGACGCGGTCCGTATTGCGCCGCGAAGACTCCGATGCCGGTGCCATTACGAATTTGATAAGTGCGGTCGTTGAGATTCACCACTGCGCCACGAAATTCGAGGACGCCGCCGTTGTTGGGTATCGGGACGCGCTTGGCGATGCCGGCGTCGACCTGGATATAGAATGGCAGGTTTCCCGTGTTGGCGAAGCCGCTCCTGAGGCCGCTGCCGTAAATTCCATCGATGCTGAACATCCATCCACGCCAGTTGTAAACGATCCCGGCGGAGTTCGTGAACGTCTGGTCGTGATCCAGGAAGATATAGTGATTCTTGATGAACCCTAGTCTTGGTGTGTCGAAGTTAAACTGTCCCGACTCGATTTGCGTGCCCTGCGCGACGCTATAGGCGAAGTTCTCGTAGGCGTAGATATTTTCGTGCGTGTACGACCCCGTAAACTCGACGCCGTAAACACGCCCCTTGTTATAGTTGAACGTCTGGAAGATAAGTGCCGGCCCGAACTGCCCTTCGTCTATCAGCATAGACGCCTTCTTGTAGTAGGAGTCGATGCCGACGTTCAGCCCGGAAATGATCTCCTGGATTACGCCCACGTCAAACAAATGGTCGCGCTCGACCGTCGGGTTGCCGTTGCCGGTGGAGGTGGCCGCGCCGGTGGTGTTTGCGAATTTTGCAATTGTACTAACAGAAACGAGTTCGGTCGGCGGTGGCGTCATCTGACGGGCATAGCCTGCATGCAGCGTCGTGCCCTTGAACAACTTGTACTCGGCGGCGACGCGAGGGCTTGCCTGATCCGCGCGCACCAGGCCGTCGTACAGGTCGAACCGGACGCCGAAGTTCAGCGTCAGCTTCTCAATCGGTTTCCATTCGTCCTGGATATATCCGCTGTAAATCCAGGTCTGCAACGCGATGTCATCGACGATATTGATCGGGTGAGTCGAAGGCACGGTTCCCACGATTGGGAAGGTCGCCTCGTGATTGTCGATTTCGGCGCGTTCGGCGTCGAAATAGCCGCCCAGCCGGAACGTATGATTGGCGATTCCGTGATAGGCGGTGTCGAGCTGAAAACCGTTACCCCAGTCGCTGCGAAAAACCCGTGACGCGGCGCCGTTGTAGATCAGGTCACCGACGTGATCGGGATTGAACGTAACCGTCGAGTAACGGGTGAACGGCGCGATCTGGTAGTCGATGTCTTCTCCAACCGTCCCCTGCAAGGCCAGCACGTTGAAGTAATTCTGCTCGAACTGGTTCTCGCGGACCTTCGCCGACGGATAGACCGGCACGCCTGCCAGCTTGAACACCTGCGGCTGATCCGGATTGGCGGGAATCTGAAAGTGATTGATTGCAGCTCCTGAGATCAGGCTCAACCGCGTCGTCGAATTTATAAAGTACGAGAAGTACCCAAAACCGGAGCCCTGGTTGCTGGTGTCGTGAATCGCCGTGGGTCCGGGCGTCGGCGGCTCGACTCCGCGATCGGTGCCGAGATACTGACCCGTCACGAAATAGCTGAAGTTGCCCTTCGATCCGCCGAACTCGAAGCTCGGCTGCGTGGTCCCCCGCTGCCCGCCATAGAACTCGACGTTGGCGACCGGGTCGAGCAACCCATCCTTGGTCTTGATGTCGATGACGCCAGCCGTTCGCAGGCCGTATTCTGCCGGCAGGACTCCGGTCAGCAGGCTGATCGATCTGGCAAAGCGCGGACTCAGCACCTGCCCGAAGCCGGTGATGCCCTCGGGAAGCTGGACGCCGTTAATTCGGTACTGAATGTTGGCGTGATCTCCGCGGATGTGGAGCTGCCCGAACGAATCCTGCGCGACTCCCGGCGCTTGCAGGATCACCTGGTTCAGGGACGTATTTGCGCCCTGCGGCAATTGCTGGATTGCCTTCTCGCTGAATGTGTATTTGCTGCCGCCCGTGTCCGGCGACAAGGAGTTGCGGGCCTTGTCCAGCCGCTTCGCCGCGACCGCGAGGCTTACCGATTTCTCCGCTTCCATCGCGACCGTTACCGGCGCCGCGCCCTTGGTCGAGACTGAGACGATCGCAGTCGCCGTCTTGAATCCCCCTTTGGTCGCCACGACGGCGTAGGTGCCGTGCGGGACCGCGTCGAACGAAAACTCACCTTCGTCGTTACTCGTCGCATGAGCGACGACCTTACCGTCCGCTCCCTGCAGCGATAGATTCGCCTGCTTCAGCGGTCTGCCGAGAGCGTCCTTCACGACTCCCGTGACTCGATATTTCGTACTCGTTGTAGCCGTCAAATTAGCCGCCAGCGCCGGCATGCAAAAAACCAGTTGAATCAGGATCATCACTGCTGAGATCCTCGCAAATGAACTCCTTCTCATCACAAGCTCCCATCGTTTCAGGTTTCCACCCGCGCCTTCGTCACGCGAGTGGCGGCGCGCGAAACGGACGCGCGCACGAGAAGAATCGAAATTTTTCGGAAAAGGGGCTTAGAGTGATATGGGCGGGGCGCGCACGCGGGCGGTCGAAAACACCTGCGACGCCGTTTGGATCGGTGCTGCGAGCGAGATCGTTTCGGCGATATCCGGTCCGCGCGCGACGGTCGCGGTCGAGGAGACCGAGCCTGGCGAATGCAAGGCGAATTGGCAGATGGGACAGAGTCCCTCGTCCGTGATGAGCTGCGCAACTCCGATCCCGTTGCGCGAAGCGGCGCCCTCATGAAAATGCGCTGCGCCTACAAGCTGCGAGACGAGTATCAGCGCCGCGCCGAACATCGCGATCGCGCGCGCCGCACTTCCGTCTTTGTGAAACCTGGATAACATCAGGATCTTCCGGCTCGAAAGTCAGCGCCGGATTAAATCTCCCATCGAGCCTGACGTCAGACTAGCAGATGTGTCAAGCACCTCTATGCCCGCAGGAAACTTAGACTTTCAGCCAATCCACGCTCTGCTCGTAGGCATACGCGATCTTAAGCGGGGTCGAATCCTCGAAATGCCGCCCCACGATCATCAGGCCGACCGGAAGACCGTTGGACTTCGCGCACGGCACGCTAATCGCGGGATGCCCCGTGATATCGAACGGCGCCGTATTGCTGATCATCGAGTAGGGCGCCTGCTCATCCAGGCGATGCGCCTTCATGGGCGTCGACGGCATCACCAGCGCGTCGTATTCGCGGAGCGCTGCATCGTACTTCGCCGTCAGCACGGGACGATAGCCCTGAGCCTTGGCGTAGAACGTTCCGTGATAGCGCTCGTGCAGGAGGTTCCCGTACACCAGCATGAATTTGACGGTCAGCGCGAGATCATTTGCTCGCTCCGGGAATCGCTGCCCAAAGTGCGCGGCGAGTTCAGGCATGAACGCACCGGCGTGATGCGTTCCTTGCAGATTGGTCCGCGCCAGCATCGCCATCCCCTCAGGCACTATCGCGTAAAGCAGATTGGCGGCGTCGCGATGCGCTGGAATTGAGATCTCGGTCGCGCGCGCTCCAAGCTTTCCGAGCGCCGCGACGGCGCGATTCACCGCCGCGTTCACGTCGGCCTCGCCGCCCGCTTGCGTAAAGCCCTCACGCACGACTCCCAGCTTGAGCCCGTCGAGCGACTTTCCAAGCGCCTCGCGATACGGCGCCGTTGTGACCTCGCGCTGGCGCGGATCAAGCGGGTCCTTGCCCGCGAGCACTTCGAGCAGCAACGCGACCTCACTCACGCTTCGAGCCATCGGGCCGACGTGATCGAGCGTCGGGTCAATACTCATAACGCCTGTGTAAGGCACCAGACCGTAAGTCGGCTTGATACCAACCACGCCCGACCACGACGCGGGAATCCTGATCGAACCGCCCTGGTCGGTGCCTATCGTCAGATCGATATCGTCGTAGTACAGCGCCGCTCCCGAGCCGCAGGACGAACCGCCCGTGCAGTACTCGGGGTTATGCGGATTGCGCGCCGGTCCATAGAAGCTGGTGCGGCCGTCACCGGAAAGCGCGAAGTCATCCATGTTCAGCGTCGCGACGATTTCCGCGCCCGCGTCGAGCATGCGCGCAACGATCGTCGCGTCGCTCGCAGCCACGTGGCCTTTCAGTACCGACGATCCACCGCTCGCCGGTATGCCCGCCACGCACACGCTGTCCTTCACTCCGACGCGCTTGCCCTTAAGCGGACCGCTCGGGGCGCCCTTGACGGAGCATCGCGTGACGATCGCGTTCAGCGGATCGTCCTTGGGCGAGGGACGCTCACCCGCCTTGCGATCGCGATAGCGCGTCACCGAATCCTGCGGCGCGACCGAGATGGCGTCGATTTGCTCGAGGATCGCCATCTGCGCCGGCATCATGCTTTCGAGCGTAGCGAGTTCCGCGGCTGTCAGCTCGATATGATTTTCGCGCGCAATTCTTTTCAGTTCGTCCGCGCTGGGAACCTGGAATGCCATCGTCGTGTCCTCTTTGTGAATTCTCTCAGGTGAAATACGGCATCAGATGGCGATGCGCATCGTCCATCGTCTGCTGCGGCGGCACGCCCGGCACCTCGAAAAACACCGGCGCGGTCATCCCCGCTTCCACCAGCCGGGCCAGGTTCTCGCGGCATCGCGCGGGACTGCCGGCGATCGTAAACGTATCGACCATCTCGTCAGTCACCATGTCCACCGGGATTTTTCCGCGCGCGAAACTCTCGCCGAATGCGATAATCGTCTCGGGCGGCAAGCCGGCCGCGGCAAAGATCGCGGTTGTCGGCTGCGGCGCCATCAGGGAGATCAAAATCGCGACCATTGGTCTAAGGCGATCACGCGCGGCGCGTTCGTCCTCCGAAATCGACGACAGGATATACGCGCCGACGGAGAATTTGCTCGCGTCGCGCCCCGACTTCTTGAGTCCGATCCGCACATGATCCATCGCGAACTTCACGTATGCCGGCGACGACATCACGCTCAGCAGCAAGCCGTCGGCCACTTCGCCCGTGAGCTCGCAATTCTTCGGCCCGAGTATCCCGAGATAAATCGGAATCTCGGTGCGCGTCGGCTTGAAGCTCATCTGGATTCGCTCGGTCTGAAAGACGCGTCCCGTGTAGGTGAGTTCTTCGCCGCGAAAGAATCGCCGGATGATTTCGATACTCTCGCGCATCGCGGTGGTCGGCCGCGTGTATGGGATCTTCAGACGTCCTTCGATCCAGTCTTTGAGACCCGCACCGATTCCGAGAATTGCGCGTCCGTCGGAAACTTCGTCGAGCGCGGCGAATTCCATCGCGGTAAGCGCGGGGTGGCGCGTGTAAGGATTCACGATGCCTAGGCCAATCTTGATCTTCGAAGTCCCGCACGCGACCGCCGATCCGAGCACGAAGGCGCCGCGGTAAAAGGGATCCTCGGGCACCCAGAACGTCCTGAAGCCAAGTTCTTCGGCGCGCTTGGCGTGCGCGACGAACTCCCGCGTGTGCAGCTTTTCGAAACCGACGCCGAACTCGCTGACTTTAGGCATGGTTCTTCGCCTCGTGCTCGAAAGCCATTCGCGGACCTTGAGCGCACCACGAAAAGTGGCAATGCCACATCTTCCAGACCGGCTTGCCCTTATCGTCCTCGCGCACGTACACCTCGGTGCTGCGGAACTTGCCGCTGCCGGGCAGAGGCTGGCCGTCGTCGAGCGTGATCGTGAAGGGAGCGTTGCACGAGAGCCATCCGACGTCGCCGCGAACGCGCACGCGCAGGTCTTCATCTTCGCCGAGCGTCGCTTTCGCTTTCGACTTGCCCAGCCACTCCCACAGCGTTGCCCACTCTTCGATACCGTCGTATGAAAAGCCGTTGAGGTTCCATCCGAAGAACTTTTCGCCGCCGACGAACGCGTCGCGCATCATCGGGATGCTGCCGGTGCGATTCGCTTTCACCCAAAGATTGTGCAGCCGCAAAATCTCGCCGATATCCGGCTTCGGGCCTTCGCCGCGAACTTCTGCCATCGCGATTCCTCCGCTGAGCGTGTTCGTTGTTCGTACGCGAGTAGCTATACCCCACTTCGCATCAAACAATCACGTTTGGCGAATGCGCTAAAATCGGGATAAGTTGGCGGCGAGACGGGAGGATTGCCATGAACCAGTTCAAAGTCGGCGACGTCAAGATAAGCCGAATTATCGAGAGCGAGGCGCCATGGCCGGGCACTTTCATCATGCCCGACGCGACTCCCGAAAATGTCCTCAAGGAAAAAGACTGGCTCTATCCAACTTTCTCCGACGAGAAGGGCAAGCTCCGTATGAGCATCCACGCGCTTGTCATCGAGTCCAGGGGCAAACGCATAATCGTCGATACGTGCATCGGCAACGAGAAGGTCCGCTCGAACCCGGCGTGGAGCAATTTGAAATTGCCGTTTCTGAACGACCTTGAAACAGCGGGGCACTCGCGCGACAAAATCGATCGCGTCATCTGCACGCATCTGCACGTGGATCACGTCGGATGGAACACGATGCTCAAGGACGGCAAGTGGGTGCCGACTTTCCCCAACGCGCGCTACCTGATCGGCGGGACCGAATGGGATTACTGGTCGAAGTTCGACGGCAAGGATATGCGCGATCCGGTCGAGGACTCGGTGCGTCCGGTGGTCGACGTTGGGATGGCCGATCTGATCGACTCAAACTTTCGCCTCACCGACGAAGTATGGCTCGAGCCGACGCCCGGCCACACTCCCGGACATCACAGCGTGCGAATTTCGTCGAAGGGGCAGGAGGCTGTCATCACCGGCGACCTTATGCATCATCCGATTCAATGCAAATATCCCGAGTGGGACGACGCTTTCGATTCCGACGGCGCGATGGCGAAGAAGACGCGCCGCTCGTTCTGCGAGAAATACGCGGATACCAATGTCGTCGTTTTCGGGACACACTTCGCGACGCCGTCGGCCGGCAAGATCTCGAAGAAGGGCCACTCGTTCAGCTTCACCGCCGCCTGAGAATAGTAACGCTATGGGTGACGTTGCGCTTTCGTTCGACAACGGGCCCGATCCGGCGGTGACGCCGTCGGTGCTCGACGTGCTCGCACGTCGCGGCGTGAAGGCTTCGTTCTTCGTCCTCGGCCAGCATCTCGCATCGCCGGAGCGGATGAAGCTGGCGCAGCGTGCGTCAGTCGAGGGTCACAGAATCGGAAATCATTCGTTCACGCATCGCATACCGCTGGGTGACGATCCCGCTGCAGATGCGGTCGATTCGGAGATCGCGAGGACCGAGCAATTGATCGGAACGCTCGCCGAGAGTCCGAAACTGTTTCGTCCATTCGGAGGCGGCGGCAAGATCGGGCCGCATCTGCTGAGCCGCGCCGCCGTCGATCACCTGGTCGCCAAGCGCTACACCTGCGTGCTGTGGAATTGCGTGCCCGAGGATTGGATCGATCAGGATGCGTGGGTCGATCGCGCGATTCTCGACGCCTCGACGCGGCCGCATACGCTGGTCGTGATGCACGACATCCTGCCGCGCGCTATGAGCCATCTTGATCGTTTCATCGGCGCGCTCGAGGACGCGGGGCATCGCCTGACGCAGGAGTTTCCTGCCGAATGCGTGCCGATCGAACGCGGCGAAATAGTCCGCGACATTTCGGGCTTCGTATCTTCGCCGCGCGCAGCCGCCGGCTAGGATACTTCGCTCGAAAATCGAATCGTCTTCTTTTTCAATCCCGCGAGCACGACCTCGACGCCGCCGCTGCGGAGCATCCATTCGAGCCGATGGTCGCGGTATTGGCGCGCGAAAGCGCCCGATTCGAGAATCGCCGGCAGCGAATCCATCGAGCCCGCGAACTGCGCTGCTGCCTCGATCGTCTTGCAGACGCTCTGGCGCTCTTCGACGCGGGTCATCCAGGCGGCCAGGCGCGTTCCGGTCTTTGGTGGATTGCCCCAGACCTCGGAGCCGCGAACGTGCGGATAAACGCTCAAGTCGCCGTATCCAAATGACTCGCCATTGAAATAATTCGCGGTGCCAAGCTCGCGTTCGAGCCATGCGAACACGCCGGCGGTCTGCTCGGCAGCTTTCTTTTCGAGTTGTCTTGCCGGTTCTCCGCTCACGCGCTTCCACGCGCGAACTTCCATCAGCCCCCAGTTGATTGCCTCGTAGTACGTGTCGCATACGTCTTCGATCATCCGCACGCGAGCACGTTCGCGCGGCGTCGGCGGGAGCAGCGCGGGCGCGGGCCATTTCTCTTCGATGTAATCGAGGATGACAGTCGAGTCGAAAATCGCAAAGCCGTCATCGACCAGCGCCGGCACTTCGAGCCGCGGGTTGGTCTTGCCGAAGGCGGTCGGTGCGCCGCTGAATGCGTCGGGGACTTCGACTTCGAACGCGACGTTCTTTTCGTAGAGCGCGATTTTGACCTTCTGCACGTAAGGTGAGAACGGATGCTCATAAAGTTTCAGCATGACTGTGGTCCTTTCGGCTCGATCGTTATTTAGGTTGACAAACCCGGACGATACGCGATTTCAGCGCCGCGGAAATAATGATAGTGCAGAATCGTTCGAAGACGAAAATTGATCGTGACGAATCATTCGAGGTGACGGACGATGGATTTTGGAATCGCGTTAGCTTCAAACGTCGATGTCTGGAAGACAGTCAAGCGCGCCGAGGAACTGGGTTTCACCCATGCGTGGTTCTACGACTCGCAGATGCTGGTCCCGGATATTCTCGTCACGATGGCTCTGGCGGCCGACAAGACCTCGAAAATCAAGCTCGGCATGGGTGTGATGGTCCCGACCAACCGGATCGCGCCGGTTGCCGCCAACGCGCTCGCATCGCTGAATAGACTTGCGCCGGGAAGAATTATTTTTGGCGTCGGCACGGGATTCACCGCTCGCAACACGATGGGCCTCGGCCCGATGCGGCTGTCCGAGCTGCGCGAGTACTTGCGCGTGGTGAAAGGGCTGCTGGCGGGCGAGACAGTGGAATGGGAATGCGAGGGTGAGCGGCACAAGGTTCGATTTCTCAATCCCGAGGCAGGAATGATCAATCTGACCGATCGAATACCACTCCATATCTCGGCGTTTGCGCCGAAGGCGCGCAAGCTGACGGCGGAGGTCGCCGACGGATGGATGACATTCAGCGCTGCGGTTCCGCGCGCGCTGCACGAGGCCGACGAGGTTGCGAAATCGTGCCGGGAGTCAGGTCGTGCGCCCGATAGTCTCTACCGCACTGCGTTTTCGCTTGGATGCGTGCTGGCCGACGGCGAATCTGCCGCCAGCCCGCGCGCGAAGGCGCAAGCGGGTCCCATGTCGGTCGTCTTCCTGCATGGACTGGTCGAAGCGAGCCTGGGCCTGCAACTGTCGCCTGAGATTGCGCCGGTGCTCGACGCGTATCGCAAGCAGTATGCGAGCTACGAGCCGGCGGACGCGCGCTATCTTCAAATGCACAAGATGCACTTGATTGGGGTGCGGCCCGAAGAGCAGAAATTCCTTACGCCGGAATTCATTGCTGCGACCAGCTTCACCGCGACCGCGCCTGAACTGCGGACACGAATCCGCGCTCTCCGCGATGGAGGCTTCAACCAGTTCGTGATTCAACTCGTGCCCGGAAGTGAGTCCGCGCTGGACGATTGGGCGCGAGTATTTGAAGGGATCTAGCAGGGCGACCAATCCAAAAAACATTTGTTCTTTGACGGCACCCATCCGTTTGGTACGCTGATCTATATGAGTATGCATTTGCGCACGCGCCGCTCGATCGTTTCCGTGATTGCCGGTGCGCTTGTTTTGTGTGCAGCCGCGTCGGGATTCGCTTTTGACATCGGGTCGCTGCTCAACAACAAGCCCAATGACAAATTCGCCGTTATCCGCGTCGACAGGCTTGCTTCGCTGATGGCCGATCCGAACTCGCACGTTAACATCTACGACGCGAACGGATGGGGCCTGCGCTCGACGGCTGGCGTGATTCCGGGCGCACATCTTCTCACCAGCGACGACAAGTATGACGTCGCTAAAGAGTTGCCCTCGAACAAAAACGCGAAGCTCGTCTTCTATTGCGCCGACCTGCATTGAACTGCGTCGCATGAGGCCGCCCGGCGGGCGGAAGCAGCAGGCTACAGCGACGTAAGCGTGATGAGCGACGGCATCCAGGGATGGAAGCAAGCCGGCAAGCCGGTGGATTATCCGAATCTCGACGAGTCGAAGAACGACTGACTAGTCGCTCGCGCTCGCAGCCGCACGATGACATATAGTGTCGGCGTGCAGCGCGACATTCCTCGCCCAATTCCAGAGCTGATTCGCGAGCTGACGCCGCGGAGTATCGCGCTCGGTATCGCGCTGGCGCTGATTCTTGGCGCGGCCAATGCGTATCTCGGCTTGTACGCGGGTCTGACGGTATCCGCGAGCATTCCCGCGGCCGTCATCTCGATGGCGATACTGCGGATTCTCGGCGGATCGACGATTCTCGAGAACAACGTCGTACAAACGATCGCATCGGCGGGCGAGGCGGTCGCCGCCGGCGCGATCTTCACATTTCCGGCGCTGGTGATTCTTGGCGGCGTCAAAACGCTGCCGTACGTCGAGGTGACGGCGCTATGCGTCGTGGGCGCGACGATGGGCGCGTTGCTGGTGGTGTTTCTGCGCCGCGCATATATCGTCGAGGAGCGTCTGCCGTTTCCCGAGGGGGTAGCATGCGCGCAGGTGCTTCGCGCCGGGGATGCGCAGGCGAATGTCCGGCCGCTGGTGATGGGCGGATTGATCTCGGCGGCGCTCAAAGCACTCCAGGACGTCGCCGGAGTTATTCCCGGCGCGGTCTTGGGTGCGCGATGGGTTGGCAGCGCGGCTTTTGCCGGCTCGCTCGATATTTCCGCGGCGCTGCTGGGCGTTGGATACATAATAGGAATCAGGATTGCGGCGCTGGTTTTCGCCGGCGGTGCATTCGCGTGGCTGGTCGCCATTCCCGTACTCACCGCGTTTCAGGCCGGACACGGAACCGGCGATGCCTCCGCGACCGCGTCGCAACTGTGGAGCAGCCAGGTGCGCTATCTCGGCGTCGGCGCGATGCTGACCGGCGGAGTCGTGACGTTGTGGAAGTTGCGAACGCGAATAGCATCGGCGATCGCCGACAGCATCCGCGTCGTGCGCTCGACGCAAGCGGTCGCGACTGCGCGCGAGGATACCGATCTTTCCGCGCGAGCGGTGCTGACGGCGGTGGCGCTTTGCGTTCCCGTAATCTTCGCAATTTGCCTGGGGTTGAGCGGGCAAGTTGCGCTCAGTGCGGCGCTCGCGATTTTGCTGACGTTCATCTGTTTTTTTGCGACGGCGATCGCAGGCTACCTGACCGGAATTGTCGGCGCGTCGAACAATCCCGTATCAGGTGTCACGGTTATTGTATTGCTGGCGGTGGCGCTGTTTCTGAAATTGGTCGGGGTATCGCAAGGCGTCGGACCTCAGTTGGCGATTCTTTCCGGCGCGATCGTATGCACGGCGGCAGCGATGGCGGGTGATTCCACGCATGACCTCGCGACCGGCTATCACGTCGGCGCGACGCCGCGCTCGCTCGAGATCGGCGTGCTGGTGGGTGCGATCGCGTCGTCGTTTCTTATGGCGCCGATTCTGAATCTGCTGATCGCCGGCTACGGAATCGCGGGCACACCGACCGCGCGGGCCGGTGCGCTGGCCGCTCCACAAGCGTTTTTGATGGCGAAAGTGACGCAGGGAGTTTTCCATGGCGGTTTGCCGCTCGGGACGATAGCGACCGGCGCGGCACTCGCGGCGATACTCGGGTTCAGCGATCGTTACCTGGAACGGATCGGATCGAAATGGCGAACTCCTATTATGCCCGCCGCGATCGGCCTTTATCTGCCGTTCGGACTCAGCGTCACGATCTTTGTCGGCGCGCTGGCGCATTCGCTCTTTGGATCCGAGAATGAAGCCGAGAGCGGGGCCGGGATTCTGCTAGCGGCGGGCCTGGTGGCGGGCGAGGCGCTGATGGGTGTCGCGAGCGGCGCGATGGTCACGGCGGGAGTCAGGCTGCCGATTTTCTGATCTGACGGGGGATGCGTATGCGACCCATCAAGATTTCTGTGGGAAAGATCGTAAGGGTCTGGGGGGCGGGCACTCAGGACAGAGGCAGAATCCTGAATCGCGCGCGGAATAGCGCGCTGTATTCGGACCCGCACCTTCATACTCTCCCTGACAGGGAGAGGAGACAGAAAAGGCCGTCGGATTGCGGAAAGCTCTCGATAACAGGGAGAGGCATTGGGAGCGCGTTGTTGGTTTGCGCGCTGACCCTGTTTGCTTTACCGGTGCGGGCGCAGATGCCGGTCAGTCCGTTGATCGTGTCGGAGACGAGCGTGATTCAGTTTGCGCCGCCGGTTCCGAGCGGCGATGTGCGTGCGGGTTCGTGTTGGACTGAATCGATTGCGGTCACTCGGCCGGGCGCGTGGCGCTGCTCGGTGGGCAATGGCATCAGCGATCCATGTTTCACGATGCTGGCGAATCACGATCGACTCGTTTGCGACGCCGACCCCGCTCTGAAGACGCCGGGTTTTGTGCTGAAGCTGACCAAGCCGCTGCCCAGGTCCTCCGGTCGCGAAGGCAAAGCCGAACCCTGGGTGTTTCGGCTTGCCGACAATTCGATCTGCGAAGCGATGACGGGGACGTTGTCCGCAGTGAATGGAGAGCCTGCGCGATGGTCATGCGCGATTCATATTCGCGATCAGGTCCGGCCGGCCGGGGTGGTCACGAAGCTGACGCCGGGAAAAATCTGGATGGCCGACAAATTTCCGGAGAGTGCGGTCGGAACGCAAGGCGCGACGGCGGAGAAAATCCCGGTGAAGGTGGTTTGGGAGTGAATGGGCCGCTAATCGCAGAGGCAGAATCCTGAATCGCGCGCATAAAGATGCGCTGCATAAGGACCCTCTCCTTCATCCTCTCCCTAACAGGGAGAGGAGACAGAACATGCGCTGCTGGCATTAGTTGTCGTCCCGAGCGAAGCGAGGGACGCGAGCGCAGGGACGGATCGCGGACAGCATCGTGCTGGCGAAGCCGGCACCGCTTTTGGAATCGCGCAGCGGTCCTTTGCTGGTCGTGCGCGAGCCTTCCGATTCTCATTGGATGCGGAGTCGCGGAAACCGGAACCGGCGGCGCTTGCGCGCCGCTGTCCGAGATCCTTCCATCCGCTCGCGTTGCTCGCTTCGTCAGGATGACAAAACAAGCTGGTCGAGATTCTTCCATCGGCTCCCGATGCTCGCTTCGTCAGGAACAGATCAATGCGCCGCGTTGTTCGATGCAGTCAGGATGAATGTAAAGTGATTTGGCGCGGGCGTCTCGAACGATGCGTCCGACCTAACCCCTAACCCCTTCCCATAGTGGCAAGGGGAACCGGATTAGAGAAAGAGGCGATGAATCCCGAATCGCGCGGCTCGCTGTATTTGAACTTTTTCACTCTCACCTTCATCCTCTCCCGACAGGGAGAGGAGGCAGAAAGGAGACGGTCGGCTATTTGCGCATTGTGCGTAGCTGCTTGTGGGTTAGCATCCAGCGGAGTTCGCCGCCGCCGCGATCGAAGCGGCCGGGCAGGTCAATCGCGATACATCCGCCGGTCTTCAACTTCATATGAACGACGTCGCTCGCGCCGGTCAGCAGGATCGACGCGACAGCGCTCAGTTGCGGCTCGTGTCCGACGATCATCACATCGCCATGTTTTGCAAACGCGCGCAGTGCGGCGACCGCGTCGGCCGCATCGACCCCGGTCGCTAGCGCGGGCAGCACCTGCGGCGGCGGAGTATTCTCGTATGCGGCGGAGACGATCTCAGCAGTTTCGGCGGCGCGTACGAGCGGACTGGTCAGTATCACGTCGAACTTTAAGCCCATCGCGCGCAGACCCGCGGCAGCGCCGCGCATTTTTTCTTTCGAGCGTTCGGTGAGCTTGCGCGCACCGTCGTCGCCGCTCGATGAGGCCTCTTCAGCCGTCGCATGACGCAGAATATAGAGCATCATGGGATCGCTTCCGTGGCCGAAGGTGCGGGCATCGAATTGCCATTGGAATGTGGCGCTTGTTCGATCTCAGGTTGCGCGGCTTGCGATTGATTCGGCGGATCGGGTTCGCTCGCAACCGCGGGCGGAGCAGCGGAACTCACGGGCTTCAGCGCCAACCTGCCCGCGCGTCGAATTTCCTCGAGCGCATCGGGCATCGCGTCGGAGCGCTCGAACCGCCGCCACGCTTTCATGCACTGCCGACGCAATTTCCGTTCACGGCTACTCAACGACTGAATCAACGCGCCGGCCGCGAGCATGGTCTTGGGCGGCGCGGCGGATGTTTCCGCATACGACAACAGCCAGGCCGTCGCGACCGAGATGTCATGATAAAGCCCGAGCAATTCCTGCATCTCCTCGAGACGCGCGATGGCTTTTTTGTGGCGCTTGGCGCCCAGCGGCGCCATCATTTCGAGTTCGTAGCGCAGCCGCTTGATTCGAACGCGCAGCTTGTGGAAAACGGGCGTCGGAGCGTCGTTGGCGAGTTTTTTACCCAGACGCGCCGCACCCTGCGAAGCCGGCCTGATCAACTGGACGGCGACGATGCCGAGTCGACGGTCGCCGCCGACTTTTTTGATCGCCGGATGTTGCAGTTTCGCGATCAGGTTCCGATAGCGCTTTGACGCGAGCAGTTCGTGGAGCCTGGAGTGCTCGGCGTTGCGCTGTTGGTTGAGCGCCGCGATCATCGGAGCGACAGCGCCGGTCAGATCGGGATCGATTTTGTTGGCGCGAGCGCCGATCAGCGCCGAGGTCACGTCACATTCGCGGACGCCGCCCGCCAGGCTACCGACCCACGGGACGTCTCGCCGAAAGAGCTTGAGCTGCGCAGCGTAGATTACATTCGAAAACAATTCGATCGACGCGCGCAGACGCCGCGTGGCCACGCGTAGTTGATGCAGGGGTTCCGCCTCGCCGGAAGCCGCCGCGGTCTGATGCCGCAATAAAGTCTCAGCGCCGAAGGCGATAGCTTTGCGCGCGGCGTCGGCGACGGTTTCGCCGGCGGAAAGAGTCATCCTGCGCGGCGGCGCATCTGCGCGCGAGGCCTCTTCCACCACGCTATTCCTTGCCCGTCGATGCGCCGTTTTCGGCCGAATCAGGACGCGGCTTGCCATTTGATCCCGATAAATATTCGGCGATGTGTTTTCTCAGCTCGCCCTGGAGCTGTTCAACCGGAAGGCGCGCGTCGACAGTGATGAAGCCGAACTCGCTGGAAAGTCGCCGGTACTCATCGATCAGCCGGGTCTGGTAGCGATCGAATGAATCGAACAGGTCGGTGCCGAGTGCCAGATGCATCCCAGATTCCCAGTAATCCATTCCCTTGCCCATGATCACTCGAGGAATGAGAGTTTCGACGTCGATGTCGAGATAGATGACGAGGTCGGGCACAAGAGCCATGCCGAACACCTCGCGCGTCCATTGGGGATCGGCGCCCATCACGGAGTTGCGCGCGAACGCCGTGTACATGTAGCGATCGGCAATCACGATGAAGCCCGCTTGCAACGCCGGCAGAATTTCGTGCTCGAGACGGTCGGCAAAATCCGCGGCATACAGCAGCGAGAAGGTCGTAACTGTCAGCTGATGCCCGGCCTTGGCCTCGTTGATGGTTTCGGAGAGGAGAGGAGAGCGGGTCCATCCGGTGTTGCTGACGGCGTAACCTTCGAGCTCGAGCCACGGTCGAAGCAGCTCGATTTGGGCGGAGCGGCCGACGCCGTCGGTTCCTTCGATCGCGATCAAGTGGCCGGGCAGGCGCTTTTTCGTGACGTACGGCAGCCCGTGCCCGTACCAGGTTTTAGCGTGGCTGCGATGCATCGCCATTTTTTCCGTTAGCTCGCTTGAGGTCGTAGTCGCCGAGAATTTCCTGGACCATCGTGCGTACAATCCTCTGTTGATTGGGAATCTCGGCGGTCGCGTCGATCGGACGCATCCCGAATTCGAGGGTCAATTGATCGTAGATTTCGAGCACGCGGCTCTGAAACATGCGGAAACTCTCGACCGGGTCAGCCGAGAGACCGACGTCCATGCCGGCCTCGTGGTACTTGAGCTTGGCGCGTCCCGAGAGCAGACGCTCGAGTGAAATGTCGATCGGCACGCGAAAGTAGAGCGTCAAATCGGGCCGGAGCGCGGGGCTGTAAACCGCGCGCACCCAGTCGGGATGCACGCCGCGCGCGACGTCGCGCGCGAAGGCGGTGTAGACGTAGCGATCGGCGAGCACGAGCATCCCGGCCTTCAACGGCGGAAGTATCTGATAGGTGAGCCGGTCGGCGAAATCGACTGCGTGCAGCAGCGAGAAGGTCGTCGGCGTGAGCAGGTTCTTTTTCTTGCCGCGTTGCATCGAACGCCGCACCAGCCGCGACGAATTCCACTCGGTGAAATGGACAGGGTAGCCACGCGATCGGAGCCATCGCTCGAGCAGCAGCAATTGAGTCGATTTGCCGGAGCCGTCGATTCCTTCGACGCAGATCAGACGTCCGCGATAAGGATGCGGCGTCTCGAGCAGGGTCTTCGGCGCGGTCCGCGCGGCGGGCGTGGAGCCGGTCGAGGATGGAGCAAGGTGGCCGTTGTGGGAGGGTGTGGCGGTCGGAAGCTCTAACGCTGCAGCACCACCTGGCGATCCAGTAGTCTCGATAGCAGGTCGGTTCTTCTCTCGCATGTCCACAGCTCGAGGTCGGCCTTCTCGCGCTTCGAATCGACTCCGACGATTACGCGGCCCGGTGAATACCTGACCTCGATATTCTTAACCACACCGAAGTGGCTTCGATCCAGCGCGTCCGCGACCCGTAAAATCGCGGCGAGGCCTCGTATCACACGGCGCTTGGCGGGGCTGAGCGATTTCAAATCCGGCGAATCGAGTTTGGGGGCTTGCTTGCGATGCCCGCGAGCCGCCTGCGCGATGACCTCGATTTCGTCAGTGTCGAAGCCGAACAGCTCCGCATTCTTAATCAGGTAGTAAGAATGGCGATTGTGCCGGTCATGATCAATCGCGTGACCGATATCGTGCAATAAAGCCCCGAATTCAAGCAGTTCCCGCGAGGACTTCGGGAGGCCCAAAACCGGCGCGGTCGCGTCGAACAGCTTGAGCGCCAGCCGCGCGACCTGTTTGCCATGATCGTTGCTGCCGACGAATCGGGTAGCCAGGGCGCCGACCGAGCGGCGTCGTGCATCGGCCGCCGAGCGCGAATCGATCTTGTTTGCGAGTCCGAGCAGCACGCCCTCGCGCAGCGCCCAGGTGCATGCGACCAGTTCCGGCGCGCCGGATTTCTTGAGGATGAAATTCACCAGCGCGGCCGCGGCGGGCATCAGGTCCACGCGCTTGGCGTCCATCCCGGGAAGATCGACGCGCAGGGCAGCGTTGGCCTCGATCAGGTCACGCGAGAGATCGGAGATCTCGCCGGCCGATGCGCTCGCGCCGTGCAGCCGGCCAAGCTCTTCGCCGCGCGACGATCGCGCCATCGCGACCAGCGTGTTGATCGTCCCCGACGTGCCGATCGCGCGAATCATGCCTGCACGCTTTGCCTTTCGCATCAGCGGTCCGATCGCGCGTTCGAGATGCGCGTCGAGCTTGCTCAACTGCGCGCGCGACGGTGGGTCGTCGAGGAGAAATCTCTCGGCCAGGCGCGCCGCGCCGAGCTTCACACTGCGCATCCAGAGCGGCTTGCCGTCGCGAACCAGAACCAGCTCGACGCTGCCGCCGCCGACGTCGACGAGCAGGTGAGGTCCGCCGTCGAGGCCGAGAGCATGACGCGCCGCCTGGAAGATCAGCCGGGCCTCGTCGAGGCCCGAGATCACTTCGACCGTCAGTCCCGTCTCGCGCTTGATGCGGCGAATGAACTCGGTTCGATTGCGAGCTTCGCGCACCGCGCTGGTCGCCACCGCGCGAAGGCGATCCACCCGGCGCACTCGCAGCAACCGCTTGAAATTCACCAGCGCGCGCACCGCGAGGTCCATCGATTCTGCAGTGAGGCGTCCCGTGGTGAAAGAGCGCCGTCCCAGCCGCACCATCTCTTTGACGCGGTCGACGACCTCGAGATGGCCCTCGCGGCTGACGTCGGCCACGATCATGTGGACGGAATTGGATCCGACATCGATCGCGCCCAGCCGCATGGATAGAAGGTAACGTTCCAGTCGCTCGAAGTCATCCATATTGCCCCACGTCCGCACCGCCGCGCCGCCAAAACTCGCGGACCCAAACTGCATTCATTAGAAGTGATGCGGGTTACGCCGCGATGAACGCCGAATGTCGAATTTGTTTTCGCGGTATCATCGCAAATCCATCGCGTCTAATCTGAAATCAGCACCCGCACGGACGTATTTCTTGGCAGCCGCAGCTTCATCTCCGATTGGAACGGACTTTCCCGAGTACGGATCCTCCCGCCACAAATGGCTGATCGCGCTGGCGGTGATGCTGGGGACGACGCTCGAGGTACTCGACACCTCGATCGTCAACGTCGCGCTGCCGCATATGCAAGGCAGCTTTTCCGCGAGCGTCGACGAGATTGCGTGGGTGCTCACCAGTTACTTGGTTGCCAACGGGATCATGATTCCGATGACGGGATGGATCTCGTCACGCTTTGGACGCAAGCGCTACTTCCTGATGTCGGTCGCGGTTTTCGTCGGTGCGTCGGGCCTGTGCGGCGCCGCTCGATCTCTGGATCAGATGGTGGTCTTTCGATTGATACAAGGCGCGGCCGGCGCTGCGATGGTCCCGTCTTCACAGGCGATCCTGATGGAGACCTTCCCGCCCAACGAGCAGCAACTCGCGATGGCGACGTGGGGGATGGGCCTGATGGTCGCGCCGATCATGGGTCCGACGCTTGGCGGATGGATCACCGACAATTGGAATTGGCGCTGGAATTTTTTCATCAACCTGCCAATCGGCGCGGCGGCGTTCCTGATGGTCTGGACGTTCGTTCACGACCCCGCTTACTTGCGGACCCGCCGCGCGAAGGGCGGCAAGACCGACTACACCGGCATCATCCTGCTGGTCGTCGGGCTCGGGCTCGCGCAGCTCGTGCTCGATCGCGGGCAGCGCGCCGATTGGTTCAGTTCGCCGTGGGTCGTTTACTGCACAATTTTTGCAGCGCTTTGCCTCATCGGCCTCACGATCAACGAATTGCGCACGCCGGAACCGATTTTGGATCTTTCAATCCTCGGGATTCCCGTCTTCACCATGTCCGTGATGCTGATGGTCGCGATGAGTTTCGCGCTGTTTGGCACCGGACTGCTGAATCCAATTTTTCTGCAGGAGCTGATGGGTTACAGCGCGTGGAAGGCTGGACTGGTGCTCGCGCCGCGCGGACTCGGCACGATGGCTGCGATGCTGATCGTCGGGCAGCTTGCGCGCTATCGCTACGACACGCGGCCGCTCATCGGCGTCGGCTTCGTCATAATGGCGATCTCGCTGTGGACGATGGCGGGATGGAACACCCAGGTCAGCATGTGGACAGTGACTTGGCCGAGCCTCGTCATGGGCGTCGGGATGGGCATGATTTTCCCAACACTGTCCGCCACCACACTTTCGTGCGTCAGCCGCGAGCGCGTCGGATACGCGGCGAGCCTCTACAACATGATGCGCAACACCGGCGCGGCAATAGGCATATCGTACATGACGACGGTGCTCGTCGATCATGAACAGACTCATCAGTCATATCTAGTCGAGCACTTCACCGCTTTCGACGCGTGGAAGATGAGCGAAGCGGCTCGGCTCACTCCGGGTGCGCGCGGTTTTGACTATATGCCGCAGATACTCACTGGCCAGAAACAGGGACTTGGTATGGTGTACGGGATGATTCAGCGCCAGGCTATGATGTTGTCGTTCAACGACATCTACCGCACACTGGCTATTGCAATGATGATTCTGATTCCGACTTTCTTACTATTGCGCCGCGCACAAGCAACCAGCGGCGTTGCCGCGCACTGAGATTTCGCTCCAGCTAATCGTTCATAGCTCCGAGCGCTCGCTCGAACACCTCCAGCGAGCGACGATCGAACAGCACGAATTCCGCTCGCTCGAGCGTCGTCGAACCCTCAAGATGCGCGCGCACTTCTTCGAGCATCACCTGAGCGCATCGCTCGATTGGAAACCCGGCAATGCCTGTGCCGATCGCCGGAAACGCGATCGTCTTGAATGAGTTCTCTTTGGCGCGGAGCAGCGAGTTGCGCGTCGCGGCGCGTAGATTCGCCTCCGACGTCGACTCTCCCAGCCGCATGCTCGCTGCATGAATTACGTGTCGCGCATGCAGCCGTCCCGCGCCAGTGATCGCGGCCTCGCCGAGAGCAATCGGCCCGATTCGATCGCATTCCTGCTGAATCGCGGGACCGCCCTTGACGCGAATCGCGCCCGCGACGCCGCCGCCGAGCATCAGGTCGTTGTTCGCGGCATTCACGATCGCATCGACATCCGTGTCGGTAAGGTCGCCTTGGCGGAGCCTGATCATAGCGCGCCAATTTTTGTTCATCGTCATGTTATTATCGCGCCAACTGTGTGGACGAGGAAGACAACCGCAGGGCCGAGATTTGTCCTGCAGACTGTTGCGGCGCTGGTCGCGATTGCGGGATGCGACGTTCATCGCATCGATCGTTCTCCGGGAACGATCCAGGTCGATCTCGAAACCTCGCCGACCTCGACCGACCCGCGTTTCGGCACTGACGCGACGTCATCGCGCGTCAACGAACTCATTTTCGATTCGCTGGTGAAAATCGATCGCAACGGCCAATTTGTCGGCCATCTTGCCGACCGCATCGAGCGTCCTTCGCCTACGGAAATTATTTTTCATCTCAAGCATGGCGTGCATTTCAGCGACGGCCGCGAACTGACAGCGCGTGACGTAGTATTTACGTACGATTCGATCCTCTCGCCCGACACGATGTCGCCAAAACGCGCCAGCCTCGAAGAGCTGAAATCGATCGAGGCGTCCGACAACTACACGGTCGTTATGACCACCGCTCATCCGTACGCGCCCGCCCTGGAGTTGGGGACTGAGGGCATAGTTCCGGTAGGAACTCCTTTGCCCGCGAAAGAAAGCACGGCCGCTCCGGTCGGCAGCGGTCCTTTTCAGATAGTTAGCTACGCGCGCGATGAAGCCGTGTGGCTCGATCGCAATCCGTACCATCCACACCCGTCGGCAGCAGCTCAGTCTATGCTGATGAAGATAGTTCCAGACCCAACAGTGCGTGCGCTCGAACTGGCAGAGGGCGTTTGCGACTTCTCGGGGAACAATATCGAGAGCGACGTGCTGCCTTGGATAACGGCGCACCCGTTTCTGCAAGTCAGCAAGACTCCAGGCAGTACCTACAAATACCTGTCGTTCAACTTCCGCGACTCCAATGTGCAAGACGTACGCGTGCGCCGCGCCATTGCCTATGCGATCGACCGTAATACTATCGTCAATAGCATGTTGCATGGCACCGGGCGGATAGCTACTGGCATGCTCTCACCTGAGAACTGGGCATATGAGGGCACTGTCACTGGCTATTCCTACGATCCGGAAAAAGCGCGTCAACTACTTGATCAGGCTGGCTATCGGGCTGGCAGCGATGGAATGCGCGGGCTGAGATTCGATTACAAGACCACTCCGGAAGGAGCGCGCCTGGGCGAGGTGTTTCAGGCGATGCTTAGGCAAGTAGGTATTGAACTGACTATCCAAACCCTCGACTTCGCTACCTACTACGCCGATATTCAGGCCGGGAGTTTCGACCTGACCTCGTTGCAATGGGTCGGCATCAACGATCCGAATTTCTACTACATGGTATTCGATTCCAGGAAAACGCCACCGCACGGACAAAATCGAGGTTACTACTCCAATCCCACGATGGATCGCCTGGTCGAAGAAGGAATGACTACTGTCGATCTCGACGCAAGAAAAAGAATCTACGCGCAAGTGCAGCAACTCGCCGCCGAAGAACTGCCATACATATCGCTGTGGTGGGTTGATAACGTCGCCGTGATGAATCGGCGGCTCGTCGGCTTCGACGCATATCCCAACGGCAGCTTCCGCTCACTCGCGACGTTGACGCTAATCGGTCCCGCGGAAGGCGGAGAGTCGGCGCGGTGATCCGTTACGCGGTCCGGCGTTTGCTCGCGCTCGTGCCCGTCGCACTTGGCGTGGCGACATTGACATTCGCGATTATCCATCTGGTGCCGGGAGATCCGGTGGTCGCGATGCTCGGAGAGAGTGCCGCGCCTGCCGACATTGTCGGGATGCGCCATGAGCTGGGCCTCGATCGTCCTCTGCTGACGCAATACGCCGCATTTCTCGGTGGGCTCGCCGTCGGTGACCTGGGTGAATCGATTTCGGATCGCAAGCCGGTCGCGCGGCTAATCGCCGAACGCTTTCCAGCCACGATCGAGCTCGCTGCAGCGGGGATGCTGGTCGCGCTGTTTTTAGCGTTTCCGCTGGGGATCATTGCGGGGTCGAATCCCGGCGGCGCCGGCGATCTTGGCGCGATGGGATTTGCGATCGTCGGCATTTCGATTCCTCACATCTACCTTGGTCCGTTGCTGATGATTTTATTTTCGCTTGATCTGCGCTGGCTGCCGCTCACCGGCCGCGGCGGTCTCGCGCATCTCGTTCTGCCCGCCGTCACACTCGGCACCGCGCTCGCCGCGATACTTGCGCGCATGTTGCGCCAAAGCCTGCTCCGCGTCCGCGCGAGCGACTACATGCGCACTGCGCTCAGCAAAGGGTCAAGCGCACGCGCCGCTCTCGTTCGCCACGGCCTCAAAAACGCGCTCACGTCCGTGGTGACAATCATCGGACTTCAGATGGGTGCGCTGCTGAGCGGCACGCTGATTATAGAAATAATTTTTTCGTGGCCGGGCATTGGCCGCCTGATGATTAGCGCAATCGGGGCGCGCGACTATCCGGTCGTCGAGGGTTGCGTACTCACATTCGCGATGACCTACGTCGTTGTAAACATGGCAACCGATCTCGTTTATGCCGTCATCGATCCGCGAGTGAGAATTTCGTGAGCGTCCGAAATCCATCGCTGCCTATTGGAGTGACTACTGTGATCGTGATCGTTTTAACCGCGATTGTGGGTCCAATGCTGTTTCGCGCCGATCCTCTGTCTATCGATCTGGCTAACGTGCTCGCGGGGCCCAGCCGCGCGCATCCATTCGGCTGCGACGCTCTCGGCCGCGACGTGCTGGCCCGTGTCTTGTGGGGCGCGCGCCTGTCGCTCTCGATTTCCACCGTTGTGGTCGCTATCTCGCTCATCGTCGGCAGCTTGATTGGCGCAACCGCTGCGCTCTCGGGCGGCCAAATCGACAATCTCATGATGCGCGGCGTGGATATCGTACTCGCTTTTCCAGGAATCCTGCTCGCGATCGCGCTGGCCGCTATTCTCGGACCCGGCCTGATTGATCTCGTAATCGCGTTGACGGCGATGGGATGGACCGGCTACGCGCGCGTCGTGCGCGGCGAAGTGCTGACCTTGCGCGAGCGCGAGTACGTTCTCGCTGCTCAAGCACTCGGCGCCAGCCAGTCGCGCCTGCTGATGCGCCACCTGCTGCCCGGCGTCGTGGGACCGCTCGCCGTGCAGGCGACGTTCGGCATCGGTGGCACCATCGGAGCCGAAGCCGCGCTTTCATTCCTCGGCTTGGGCGCGCGACCGCCCACTCCCAGTTGGGGCAACATGCTCGACGCGGGTCGCGCGTTTCTGCTGGTCGCCCCGCATCTTACGACCGCGCCGGGACTCGCGATCGGCCTTTCGATTCTCGGCTTCAACTTGCTCGGCGACGGAATCGCGCAGAAAGTCGGCCACCGCGCCTGACTGCCGAGCGTGCAATCTGCTCGGTATGCGAAGCAGCGAAATTTCGTGATACTCATTCTGATTCGGAAGTGAGTGCAAGCGATGGAGAGAATCGAACCCGCCGAAATGGTCCGCCGGCTGACCAACTTCATCCGCGCGGAGGGCCGTTTCGACAACGTCGCGATCGAGAACTTTCGCCGGATGCCCGGTGGCGCATCGCGCGAGATCTGGTCGTTCGATTGCGCGATGACGCGTGGCGGCGAGACGAGTCGGCGGGCGATGGTGCTGCGGCGCGATCCTGGCGCGCACAATATTTCCACCAATCGTCGTCACGAATTCATGGTGATTCGCGCCGCTTTCGAAGAACGCATTCCGGTTCCTGAAGTGTTTTGGGTTTCCGAAGATCCCGCCGTTCTCGGTTCAGCGTTTTTCATCATGGAGCGTATCGATGGCGAAACTTTGGCGCGTCGGCTACTGCGCGACGACACTTACGCCCGCGCGCGCGAAGCGATGCCCGGTCAACTCGCCGAAATTCTTGCGAAGATTCATCGAGTCGATCCGGTTACGCACAAGCTGGACTTTCTAGCAGAACCGGGCGACAACGCTGCGTTGACCGAGGTCCGGCGCTACGAAGAAAACTTTCAACGCCTCGCGCTCGAACCGCATCCCGCGTTCGAATTGGCCTTCCGATGGCTCCTGAAGCGAATTCCAAAGACGCCGCGCAAGACGCTCGTACACGGCGACTATAGAATCGGCAACGTCATTTTCGGTCCCGAAGGCGTGCGGTCGATTCTCGATTGGGAGCTGGCGCATCTCGGCGATCCGATGGAGGATGTCGGATGGATGTGCGTACGGGCGTGGCGTTTCGGCAACGATAAGAAGCCGGTCGGAGGGCTCGGTACTCGCGAGGATTTCTTTCGCGCCTACGAAAAAGCCAGCGGTGTCGCTGTCGATCCGGAAGCGGCGCGCTTTTGGGAGGTTTTCGGCAACCTACGCTGGGGCATAATCACCATCAGCCAGGCCCGCACTCATATCGATGGATTCGTAAAAAGTGTCGAACTGGCTAGTATTGGGCGTCGAACCGCGGAAACCGAGCTGGAACTGCTGAATCTGATCGAATAGCAACATGCTAATGCCGCGTATCTAGTCTAACGCAATGTGAGTAATCGAAATGCAGGACCGACCAACCTCAGTTGAATTGCTCGAAGCAGCCGCCGACTTCCTCGATCGTGAACTAGTGCCGACGATCGAAGGTGCGCGCCAGTTCCAGGCGCGAGTAGTTGCCAACGTGATGCGAATCGTTGCGCGCGAAATAAAAATGGAAGATCCTTTTGCTCGTAACGAAGTGAAGGCCCTGGCAAAGCTGCTCGGTCATGACAAGCCGCATCTGCACAGCCTCGACGATCTTCGCGCTGCCGCCACCAGCATGAGCGAAGAATTGACCGCGAAGATTCGGGCCGGCGAAGCGGACGAAGGTGCCTGGCGGACGGAAGTGCTCGCCGTTGTGCGGCAGAGCGTCGAGGACAAACTGCGTATCGCGAATCCGCGTTACGTCGAGACCGACATCGCCAGTCGTAGTGCCGCAAAATCGCAAAAGGAGATCTGACCAATGACCGAACGCAAAGTAGTACTACTTGAACAAGATGACCTGATGCACTCCAACACCGGCGAATCCAACTTCAACGAGAGTGCATACTACAATTTCTTCGATCGTAGTCAGAGCGTCGGCGGGTTTATCCGACTGGGTAATCGCGCCAACGAAGGCTACGCCGAAATGACCGTGTGCCTATACCTTCCCGATGGGAGGGTAGGCTTCATGTTCCAGCGCCCTGAGATTAAGGACAACCACGCGCATGACGCAGGCGGTGCAAAGTTCGAAGTCGTGAAACCGTTCGAACGTCATCGCGTCAGCTATCACGGCAAAGTCTGCCTACTGAAAAATCCGCTCGAGATGGCTGATCCTGCCAAGGCGTTCAAGAGCAATCCCTACTCGCGAGCTGCGCTGGAAATTGACTACGTGGCTACATCTCCGGGGTGGGGCGGCGAAATGCGCGAGAAAGTTGGCGATAAATGGGTCTCGCCGCAGCCATCGGGCGATCCCGAGGCTCAGTTCGCCAAGGGGCACCTCGAACAGCTCGGTCATGCAACGGGAAAGCTGGTGCTGACGACCGATGGAGTCGACCGCGAGTTCAAAATTGACGCGCTAGGTTTGCGAGATCATAGCTGGGGACCGCGTTATTGGCAGGCGCCCAAGTTCTACCGATGGCTCACGATGAACTTCGATCAGGATCTTGGCGCGATGGCGACCATCACGGTGAATCGCGACGGTAGCGAACGCCCAGGCGGGTTCGTCGCGCGCAAGGGCCGGCCGTTTCTCAACATCGTGAAAGTCGATATTCAGACCGAATTCGTCGGCGAGCAGCAGTTGCACGACAAGATCAAGGCGATCTGTCAAACCTCAGATGGTGGAGAGCCAATAGTCATTGCCGGGAAAGTGCTATCGATGATTCCATTGCGCAATCGCCGCGCCGGTATAGTCACTCGAATAGCCGAAGGCATGACTGAGTGGAACTGGAACGGCAAAATTGGCTATGGACTCTCTGAGTATCTGGATCACTTCGACGAATAGTCAGTCGGTCATTTTCCGAGTTTCAACGCTCGTAGACTCTGCGCGTACGGAGGATACGCTACTCCCCGTTCGGTGATGATCGCGGTCACCAGCTCGGCCGGCGTGACATCGAACGCGGGATTGAACGTGCCGACACCCCTGGGCGCGATCTGCTTGCCGCCGTACTCGGTGAGCTCGCGGCCTGAGCGCTCTTCGATTGGGATCGCTGCGCCGTCGGGACAGTCCAGATCGATCGAGGACAGCGGCGCCGCCACGTAGAACGGCACACCGTGACGCCGCGCCATCACCGCCAGCGGGTAGGTGCCAATCTTGTTTGCGACGTCTCCGTTCGCCGCCGTGCGGTCTGTTCCCACCACCACGCAATCGATCTTGTGTTGCGAGAGCACCGTCGCCGCCATGTTGTCGGCGATCACAGTCACCGGTATCCGATCCTTGTGCAGTTCCCACGCTGTCAACCGCGAACCCTGCAAAAAAGGGCGCGTCTCGTCGGCGAACACCTGGATCTTTTTTCCCGCGTCGCGAGCGGCGCGGACTACTCCGAGCGCCGTGCCGTATCCGGCGGTGGCCAGCGCACCGGCGTTGCAATGGGTCAGCACTGTTGCAGGATCTCCGATCAGTTCGGCGCCGAAACGTCCGAGCGCTCGATTCGCTGCGAGGTCTTCGGTGTAGATCGCGATCGCCTCAGCGCGCATTCGCCGAAACAATTCTGCTGCTCCGAGCGCGATGCTCGCGTCGAGTACCCGCCCCATTCGGTCCACTGCCCACGCGAGGTTTACCGCGGTTGGCCGCGTGGCCTTGAGTGATCGCGCCACCACTGCGAACCGTTTTCGTGCGCCGGCGCCGGCAGTTCCTTTGATTCCGAGCGCGACGCCCATCGCCGCTGCGACTCCAATCGCCGGCGCACCGCGTATCACCATCGTGCGGATCGCTTGCGCGACGCCACGGTAGTCGCGATAAGTCCGAATTACCTCGCGCGCTGGAAGCAGGCGCTGATCGATCATCCTAACGGCGTCCGCCCGCCATTCAATCGTCATCACGGCCATATGGTCTGACTCTTGCTCACGCCACTGAGATTTCAAAGTCTATTTCGTGAATTGAAGAATAGAAAACGGCGCTGCTTATCATTCGCGGCGCCGCTAAATCATGCTTTCATCGCGCGACCAATCATTGCAACCGTCGCGCGCGATGTTCGACTAGACTCTTTCGTACACTCCGCGCGCTCGTCGCCTCGCAGCTCCCGCATCGATCCATCGTGTGATCGCCGCAAATATTTCCGATGGCCTTTTCCCCTTGAGTCCACGCACGTTGCGCACGTCGGCGGCTTTGAACTGCTTGGGAAGCGCTGAAAGCACGTTGCGCCAATTGACCCGGCCGCGCGGCCCGGTGCTTACTGCTTTCGCTCCGCCACCCCCTGCGCGACCGATCAACGATCCCAGCCGCGCTTCCTCTTCTTTTAGTTTATTCAGTACCGACTCTTTCAAGCGGATGTCTTTGCGTAGATTGAGGAGCAGGGTGCGCGCTTGCCGCTGAACTTGTTGGAATGCCGATGATCCTCCGCGCGAGGCTTTCTTCTTAGGCATTTAGCAATCTCCTTTCGGGGAATTGGTCAGTACTAGTAGACTTTGAATCTACACAATCAAACTCAGTCCTACAAGTATCAAAGTCATTTTGTCCATTATCCACATCGCGCGACTGCATATAGCCGGTGGATACTATGGGCTAAAACGATCAGTAGTAGAGATACGTCGCCGCTGCGCGACGAATCGGAGTAACCGAGGTTGCCAATAGTCAGATCGAGTCGCCGATAGTTCTGCCATTTCAGAGAATCAAAACGGTCGCCGATCTGCCAACGTACCTGTTCGAGAAAAAATTCTCACATCGTCGAGCGATCATCACGAGCAGATCAGCGATGGCCTCGAGCGCTTTTCCGTGAACGATTTCTTTCGCGAATGGCGTCTTAACCGATGGGACCCTTCGACAAGCTACCACCGTTTGCCGCACTACAACGGTGATAGTAGTGCGACTGCGTTCACGTTCTACATAACGATTTTAGAATCAATCAGGATTCATTATGCGTTCAATATCGTGCATAGACATTCGTTCGAGCCGGTAGTCACAGCTCCTATTAAGTGGCTATGGTTTCGACGCCGAAATGACCCCGGATCCAGCGCGCGAGTCGCCTAATTTCTGGTCACTGGTAGCCGAATTTGGAATGATTGTCAGCTATCAACAGCCAGGTAGTCGTTGCGTCCAGACGAAGGCAAAGGCCGGCGAATAGTCAGAAAGACTACTATGTTTGCGCTTGGCGCGATGCTATAAGCATTCCGGAATTTGGATTAGATGCGCGCGGTAAATGTCGTCCCACACTTGAGTGTCTTACCACTGATCAGATTCCGAATGGCTATAGCTAAAGACAGAGTACGCCACGGGGCAACCGGTTCGCGCGCAAGGAGAGGGTAATGGGCCGCAGACTGTATGTTGGGAATCTGGCTTGGACTGTGACCGACCAGGATCTGCTCGACGTATTTTCAGAAGCAGGAAAGGTGGACAGCTCGCAAGTCATCATCGACCGTGCCACCAACCGCTCGCGAGGATTCGGTTTCGTCGAGATGGCGACCGATGAGGCGGCCGAAGGCGCGATCAAGAAACTGAACGGCCGCGACATCAAGGGCCGTCCGATTCGCGTCAACGAAGCTCAGGCGCGCAGCGGCGGAACCGGTGGCGGCGGCGGTGGCGAACGTCGCGGCGGACGCGACCACTAGTCAGTTCCGACATTCCGGGTAGCGCGCGATAGCTGATCGCTGTCGCCGCACAATCTACTTAACCCACTTGAGGGAACGCCCGATTCTCCGCGCGAACTCTTGCGACCGAACTCCCCTCGTGCTCAAGCTTCATTGTGGAGCTCATAACGCTCGAAGCGCAGAGCGAGCGCGCCGTGATTGTGCCGGCCGCAGGATGCCAATGCCTTAGCTACTGCGTCGGCACGCTCGACGTCATCGCGGGGCCTGCAAATCCTGACGCATGGCGCGCGCATCCACATCGCGGCGGCGTTCCGATTCTGTTTCCGTGGCCGGGCCGTATCGCCGGCGCATCGTTCACGTTCCAGGGCACCCAACACCGGTTGCCAGTGAATGATCCACGCGGGCACTCGATTCACGGCTTCGCCTGCGAGCGCGCCTTCCGCGTGACGCGGCGCGGACCGTACTTCGTGACGGCGATTCTCGATTCTTCTGACTACCCGGATCTCGAATCTATCTGGCCGTGGCCGTTTGCGCTCGAGATTGACTACGAAGTTGGCAATGGGCTCCGATTGAAGGCTCGCATTACGAACACAGGCTCGTCAGTCATGCCGTTCGGATTCGGCGCGCATCCTTATTTCCACGCGCCGCTGAATCCCAAAGGATCGCGCGACGCGATGCTGGTTCAGCTCGATGCCGACGCTTTATGGGCTCTTGATACACGCTTCATTCCAACCGGCGTCGCCGAACCGTTGTCGGCCAAATTCGATCTTCGCGCGCCGCGTCCGCTCGGAGGCGATACTTACGACGACGCGTTCCGGATGGCGCCAGTCGTTCAGCAGGATGTAGGACTCGACGGGTCTGCGCGGCGCGCGCGGCTTATCGATCCGTCACTGAAGATCGCGGTCGAGGTTCGGGCCGACGCCGCATTCGGCGACTTCGTCGTCTATGCACCCCCGAATAACCCGGTCGTCGCGCTCGAGCCGTACACTTGCGCTCCCGACGCCTTCAATCTCGCCGCCCGCGGCATCGCAGCCGGGATGCGCGAGCTGGCGCCCGGCCAGACCTTCGAGGCCGGCTTCGAGATTCGGCTCAACGCCCCTTGAAGCGCGGCTCGCGTCGCTGCGCCAGAGCTGACGCGCCCTCGCGAAAATCTTCGGTGACGAGGAGAGAGCTCTGCGCCAGTACCTCGAGTTCCTGGAACGTCATCTTGTCCAGGCCGTGACCCTTGTCGATGATCCGCTTCGCGAGTCCGACGGCGAGCGGTGCATTGCGCGCGATCTCTCGCGCCAGCTCCTCGGCCGCCGCCAGATGCGTCCCTTCGGCGACGACGCGATTCACCAGCCCGATCTTTTCAGCTTCCACTGCCTCGATCATGCGCGCCGTCATGATGAGTTCCTTTGAGCGCGCGTAACCGACCGTCCGCGTAAGCCGGGTCGTGCCGCCAACGTCGGGCACCAGCCCGATGCGTACTTCCGGCATCCCAAGCCGCGCACCAGTTGCGGCGACTCGCGCGTCACATGCGAGCGCGATTTCGAGCCCGAGTCCGCCGACGAAACCGTGCAGCGCGCCGATCACCGGTTTCTCGACACTCTCGATCCGGTTCAGCGACGCTTGCGACTCCGCCACGAAGCGCCGAAAGCGCTGCATGTCGGGACCGCCGCCTTCGCCGCCGCGCGCGCCGGTATCGTTAGCCAGCGAGGTAAAATCGATACCCGCCGAGAACGCCTGTCCTTCGCCGTAAATGATGATCGCGCGAACTTCGGGACGATCGACCTCGTCGATCGCCTCGGGAAGCGCGCGGAGCATCGCCTGGTTAATCGCGTTGCGCTTTTCGGGACGGTTCAGTGCGATGTACGCAATCTCACCCTCGACTCGAACCTTGATTCCGCTATCCGCCATGACTGACACCTCGCTTGTTATTGAAGGTATCGCGCACCCGCGAGAAGCGCGCAACTAGTAGAGTGCGCGCATGGGGTCGGCAAAGGGTTGACTATAACACGTCAGGAACCTAACCCCTATCAAGAAAGTGGCGACGAATAATCGCCTGCGCGGCGGGCGGCATCGACACCGTCGCGGGGGGACCCCTGCACTCAGTGAGAAAGTGAGAAACGCAAAGTTGCGCGCGGCGCGCTACTTTGCTCTCAGGGCGGTGGCTCGATGGCATGCGTACAGGTGTGCTGCTCGGCTTCATCGACCAGGGTGCGCGCGCGCATGATCAAACTAACCCGTTCCCGCGTGGGAAGGGGGACCGGATTTTGAAGGGCAAGAGCAGAATCCTGAATCGCACGCGGATTGTGCATGCTGGACAAGGGCCCTCACCTTCGATCCTCTCCCTTGCGGGGAGAAGGGAAGAAGCACCGAAACCGTTATGCCGGGAGCTCTCTCTGCCCGGAGAGGGGAAGAAGCTTCAGGGCTTCAGTAGCACCTTCATTACGTTGTCTTTTCTTGCGTTGAAGATTTCGTAGCCTTTGGCTGCTTCGTCTAGCGGCATTATGTGGCTGATGAGAGGCCGCGGGTCTAGCGTGCCTTTTTCTATCAGGCGGGCTAGTTCCGGGATGTGGGCGTTAATATTTGCCAGGCCGATTCGGAACGTCAGGTCGCGGCCGAATGCGTAGCCGATTGGGAAATTGAACGACGGCGCCGCGAACACTCCGATTACAGATACCGTGCCGCCGCCGCGGGCTGCCATTATCGCGGCTGTTAGAGCGGCGTCGTTGCCTACTGCTTCGATCGTGACGTCGGCGCCGCGTCCTTCTGTGCGATCGAGGATCGTCTGCTGCGCTTTTTCAGTGTCAACGGCCAAAGCGCCTATCTTGCGCGCGAGATCGAGACGGTATGGGATGCTATCGACGGCGATTACTTCGGCGGGGCCGAACAGCTTCGCACTCATCACGGCGCATAGGCCAACCGGGCCGCATCCGAAAATCGCGACCGTGTCGCCGGGACGGATGTTGCCGTTCACCGCGCCGAAGAAACTCGTGGGCAGAATGTCGGCGAGGAAGACCGCGACGTCATCGTCGATGGCGTCGGGCAGCGGATAGCAGGTGTAATCCGCCATCGGCACACGCACCGCCTCGGACTGCTCGCCGCCCAGCCATCCGAGCTTGCCGGCAGAACTCGCGCCGTAGCCGAATACCGCAGATCCGCTCTCAGAGCATTGCGACGGCTGCCCGCGACGGCAGAAAAAACATCGCCCGCATGCGACCAGCCCGGACACTACGACTCGCTGTCCCTTCTTCAAGCGATCGACACCTGCCCCCACTTCCTCGATCACGCCGACGCCTTCATGACCGAGCACGAACCCGGGCTCGATTGGCAAAGCGCTGTGATAGACGTGCAGGTCGGAGCCGCAGATGCCGGCGCGCGTGATTCGCACCAGTGCGTCGGTGGGCGTCTTGAGCGCGGGGTCGTCGACCCGCTCGACGCGCACGTCGTGGGGTCCGTGGAAGACAGTTCCCTTCATTTGTTTTCGCCGTCCATTGCGTATGTCGCGGCGGCGTCGACCGACGCGAAGTTCTGCCGGGATAATTGCACAGACCGGCGGGGTTTGCAGAGGCGGCGAAGGCCGTGGTAATTCCAAGAGTTCTTGGTACTCGGGAGGTTCTAATGATTCAGAACGTGAAGAAAATTCTCGCCCCGATCGACTTCTCGGAACACTCGACGGAAGCGATGCGTGGCGCGATGGAACTGGCGAAGGACGTCGGTGCCGAAGTTCACCTGATGCACGTCATAGCGCCGCATCACCATTTCATCCCACTGCCCTTGGCGACCAACGCCGAAGAGAGCCGCGAGCTGGTGCGGGAAGCGGCGATGATCGAGCAGGCGGAAGAGGAACTCGCGCGCATCAAGAAGGACGACTTCGGCAACTCAAATAAGGTCTTCACCTTCGCCGTGGTCGGCCATCCGATTCAGAAACTCGTCGAATACTCCAAAGAGCAGTCGATCGATCTTATTGTGATGGCGACGCACGGACGCGGCGGCGCGGAGCATCTGCTACTGGGTGGAACGACCGAAAAAATTGTGCGCAACGCGCCATGCTCGGTCCTGGTGCTCCGGCAGCGCAAAGCATAAGCTCAGCAAACACGTTTGTCCCGGCGGCTGAATGCGGTTAACGCACGGCCGCCGGCCTGATTTCAGGGAGGCCCGACATGAACCTCGAACAAGAGAAGGAGCGCGCACTAACTTTTCTCAAGAACTTCGAAAAGCCGGATCCGAAGGCCTTCGCCGATTTGATTTCGGACGATTTCGAATTCGAGATGATGGGCCGGCTGCCCGGTGTCACGCCGATGCGGGGGAAAGATGCGTTCCTCAAAGCGATGCCGGCGACGCTAAAGGCGATGTTCCCCAACGGCTTGAACATGAAGTTTCACTCGACGATCGCCGAGGGCCCGCACGTCGCGATCCAGGCCGAATCCGACACGACGGCGGCCAATGGGAAGAAGTACGCCAATCGTTATCACTTCTACTTCCTGTTCAAGGGCGACAAGATTGCGCAGGTTCGCGAGTACAACGACGTAAACCACGTGCGCGAAGTCTTCATGAGCTGAACGCCGCTCGCCGTCGCCAGCCTATCGCCGCGCGACACGTTCGCGATGCCATGAACGAATAGTCTGGGCCACCAGGTCAGGGTCGTCGCACATCGGGAAATGATTTCCCTTGGCGACGACGACCTGCCGGAGGTCCCGGAACATCTCCTTCCAGCGCGGCTGGAACCCGAGCGGGTCGTTGCGCTCGCCGAAAATCGTGACCAGCGGAAGCTTCGCGAACGGCCCGCGAAGTGCCTCTCCCACCTGCTCGTACAACGCATCGCAGTTGCGAGCATCGCGCATGTAGTAGTGGAATGCGCGGCGTCCTGAATGCCCGACGCCGGCGAAAAATGCGCGGCGGCTGGCGGAATCGAGATGACGGCCGACGCCGAAAGGGGTCTGGGTGATCCGCGGCAGGAATCCGGTCAGGACGTCGAGTTCGCGAATCGGCGCACTCCCCATCAGAGCAAGCATGCCGCGAAAGAGGGCGCCCGAAGGCTCCCAGCCAAACGTGTTTATCGCCGCAATCCCACGAACTTGGCCGGATGTGCGCGCGGCGCCCGCAATTCCGGCGGGTCCGCCGAGATCGTGGACGACAAGCGTGTAGTCTTCGAGCGCGAGTCCTTCGACTACGCTGTCCACGGCGCGGGCCGCTCGGCCGAGCGTGATCGCATCGCCGGGCAGCTTGGCGCTTCGGCCGGTTCCGGGAGCGTCGAAGGCGATACATCGAAAGTCGGACGCGAGCCGCATCATGACGTCGCGCCATACGAACGACCACAGTCCGCAGTGCACGAACAGCAGGGCAGGGCCGCTCCCAACGTCGGTGACCGCAATCGTCGAATCGCCGGTTTCGAGGCCGAAGGTATCGAACGGCCACACGCTTTCCGGCAGCCAATCCGGCCGCGCGAAAGGGGTAGTTCGTGACGCATAGCGCCGCCGCTTTTGCGCCGATGCGCCCGCGGCCTTCGGATCGCGCGACGACTTTGACTCAACGCTTTCCATGTATTCGGGCATCGCTGTCACTCCCTGCTGGTTCGCGTCCGCCCTTTAGACGGCGCGGATAGAGTTGGCGTCGGCGCGGAGAGGCCGGGCGCGATGAACGCGATCAGGCGCTCGAGGGTGGGGAAGATTTCCGTGGTATCGAGTCCACCCTGCACGCCGCGCGGCGTAGCTGCTCCCAGCAATCTGACGATCACGCCGATGATGCATCGAAACCTAAATGCGAGTTCGTCGCGATCGACCGCAGGAAGGGCTCGCGCCAATTCCTCCATGAAGCGCGTCGACCACTGGCTAAACTGATCTTCGATGAGCGGCTTGAGCGGCGGGGACGGCGCCGCGTATGCGCGCGCCGCAAAATGCGCGATCTCGACACCGCGATCTCTCAACGCCTCGATCAGTTCGAGGTCGGGAAGAAGGAACGCCCGCAGAATCTCCTCGACCGGGAGCGGGCGTCCATGGTGCGAGGCGACGGACTCATTCAGTAGCGCGAGCCGCCGCGCATTGAGCGGCTTGATAATGCGATCGAGCACGGCGCGCAGCAGCTCGTCTCGCGAGCCAAAATAGTAGTGAATCGCGGCCACGTTTACGCCCGCTTCCCGCGTCACCGCTCGCAACGAGGTCGCCTCGATACCGTCGCGGATAAAGAGACGCTCGGCCGCGTTGATAATGCGGGAGGCGGTATCGTCGCGCCGGCCGGGTTCCAACGTTGATTCAAGCATCGCTTGAATCATTGTTTAACCGCGCGAGTGAGTCAACCGCTCAATTGCGATCGAAAATTGAGTTTAACTTCTGCTCCGAGGGCCGACGTCGGGGGTTGAATCTCGTTAAGCCACGACTCGGTCAGGGACGTGTTCTGAACAAATGATTAGGGCCAGGCAGATTGCTCCGCCCGGCCCGTAGCCAACCGGGAAAAGGGGGGCAAACCCCGGCCAGCAAGCGTATTGTACGCAAGTGCGGGCATGTTGCAACAATGGCCAGGGGGCAATTGAGCCTAGTCTCAACAGGGCGAAGGTTACTGATAGGGCGAGTTTTCAGCCTTATCCATCGCCGCCGCCGAGTGCGGGGATGAAATGAACTTCGCTGTGCTCGCCGACAGCGTCGAGTACGCCGCCGGTCGCGATTTCACCGTCGATTGATACGGCGATCGACGGCCGGACGTCGCCATCCTGTAGTAACTGCTGGTCAATTCCTGGAAACCGCTCGCCTAGATGCTTTATCAGCTCGCGGATCGATTTTCCTGGGACCTCGACACGTTCGATTCCACCGGTGAACTTGCGGAGCAAGGCGGGGATGACAACCGTCGGCATTGTAAAATTTGCAAAAAATAAAGGGGCGAGCGCGTAACGCCCGCCCCTTTTCGATCACTGGTGATCAATCCGCCGCTGCGGAATGTTGGGTCGAGTTCCGATGCTTCAGCATCGCCTTCAGCAGCTTCGGCGGCGACATCGGCGTCTCCGTCATTCTCACGCCCACCGCGCGATAGATCGCGTTGGCGACGGCTGCGACCGGCGGCACGATCGACACTTCACCGACGCCGCGCACGCCCAGCGGATGGCCGGGGTTCGCTTCCTCGACGACGACCGTTTCGATCATCGGCAGGTCGAGGCAGGTCGGCATCCGGTAGTCGAGGAATCCGGAGTTACGCAGCGTGCCCTTGTCGTCGTAAAAATATTCTTCGTTCAGCGCCCATCCGAGTCCCTGCGCGGTTCCACCCTGCATCTGTCCTTCGACGTAGCTCGGATGAATCGCCTTGCCGGCATCCTGCGCGACGGTGCATCGCAGCAGTTGAACTTTGCCGGTGTCGGGATCGACCTCAACGTCGACGAGGGTGGTGGCAAATCCGGGTCCTACTCCGCGCGCATTCACGCTGGCTCGACCGGTGATCGGACCGCCAGTGCGGCTGAACCGGGGCGCCAGCTGTTTGATCGACATCGGCGGCACGCCGTTGCCTTTGGCGTGGAGCATGCCATCGCGGAACTCGACTTCGTCGGGCTTTTTCTCCCAGACCTTGGCGGCGCGCTCGATCAACTGGCGCTCGGCGTCCTTGGCCGCCTCGTACACCGCCATCCCGGTTGCAAAAGTGACTCGGCTTCCGCCGGTCACGTCGGTATGCCCGATCGAATCAGTATCGGCGGTGAGCGGCCGAACGTCGGTCACGGGCAGTCCGAGCACTTCGGCTGTGATCATTGCCATCGACGCACGCGAGCCGCCGATATCCGGGGAGCCGGTCACGACGCTGGCGGTGCCGTCAGCGTGGATATTAACCGTCGCCGAGGACTGCATTCCGGCGTTGAACCAGAATCCTGACGCGACACCGCGTCCGCGGAACTTGCCGGTCAGTTTCGATTTGTAATGCGGGCTGTTCTTGATCCCTTCGAGCGTCTGGATCAATCCGATTCGCTTGAACGGAGGACCGACGACCTGCGCGTCGCCTTCCTTGACCGCGTTCTTGAGGCGGAAATCGATCGGATCGATCCCGCACTTATCGGCCAGCTCGTCGATCACCGTCTCGGACGCGAACGCGGCGTTGGTTGCACCCGGCGCGCGATAGGCAGCGGTCTTGGGCCGGTTGACCACCACGTCGTACGCGTCGATCACGAAATTCTCGACGGTGTACGGAGCGATGATACACATCGCGCCCGCGCCGACTGGCGAGCCGGGGAACGCGCCCGCCTCGTATGCCATCCAGATTTCGGCGGCGGCGAGTGTGCCGTCCTCGGTGGCGCCCATCTTCACTTTGATTTTCGAGCCCGAGGTCGGGCCGCTCGCGCGGAGCACTTCCGAGCGCGACATCACGAGCTTGACCGGAGCGCCGGTCTTCTTCGACAGCAGCACCGAGAGCGGCTCGAGATAGATTGTGGTCTTGCCGCCGAAGCCGCCACCGATTTCAGCCGGCACAACCTTGATATGGCCGACCGGCATCCCCAGCACCTGCGCGCTGAGCGAGCGTACGTCGAAGGCGCCCTGGGTCGAGCAGTAAATCGTCGCCTGTCCGTCGGAATTGTAGATGCCGACGGCGTTGTGCGGCTCGATATATCCCTGGTGCACCATCGCGGTGTTGAATTCGCGCTCGATCACGAAGTCTGCCGACTTGAACCCGGCCTCGACGTCGCCGCGTTTGAACTGGTAGTGCTGCGCGACGTTGGTCGGCTTGTCGCCTTCCTCCTTGTTGCGCAGATCCTTCAGCAGAATTCCGGCGCCCTTCTTCATCGCCGCGTCGACGGTCATCACGGGCGGCAACACTTCATACTCGACTTCGATGAGGCGCAGCGCTTCTTCGGCGATATGCGGGCTGGTCGCGGCGACGGCGGCGATCGCATGGCCGTCGTAAAGCACCTTGTCGTGCGCGAGGATGTTCATCGACAGGTACATCGGGTTGATGACCATCTCGCCGGACTGCTCGAGCTTGTTCTCCGCCTGCGGCAGATCCTTCGACGTGACGATCGCCTTCACGCCCGGGAGCTTGAGCGCCTTGTCGATTTTGATCGATTTGATATTTGCGTGCGCATGCGGGCTGCGCAGCACCTTGCCGTGCAGCATGCCGGGGAACGCGTAGTCGGCGCCGTACTTGGCGCGGCCCGTCACTTTGTCAACGCCGTCGTGGCGAATCGGACGCGTGCCGATAACTTTGAAATTTCCTGTCGTGGTTGATGCCGCCATGGATCTATTACCTCTCGTGTCTCAGCGTCGTACCAGTGATCTTATCGCGCGGCCGCTTTGCCTTCACCCTGCGAACGGATATCCGCGGCTGCGTCGAGCACTGCTTTCACAATTTTGTCGTAGCCGGTGCATCGGCAGAGATTCCCGGCCAGCGCGTAGCGAACTTCGGGCTCGGTCGGCTTCGGATTCCGATCGAGCAGCGACTTTGCCGAAATCAGGAAGCCCGGCGTGCAGATGCCGCATTGCAGGCTTGCGTGCTCGAGGAATTTGTTCTGCAAAACGTGAAGCACGCCGTTGGTGGCAAGTCCCTCGACGGTCGCGATGTTCTTGCCTTGCGCCTCAACGCCGAGCATCAGGCATGAGCATACCGCGCGGCCGTCCACCATCACCGTGCATGCGCCGCAATCGCCGGTCAGGCATCCTTCCTTCGAGCCGGTGAGTTCGAGCACGTCGCGCAGGGTTTCGAGCAGGCTTTGGCGCGGCTCGCACAGGAACTCGACCGTTTCGCCGTTAATCGTCGCTTCTACCAGGGTCTTTTTCATAACTCTATGCCGTATTTTTTAAGTGGATGTGATTCAGGCCTTTTTCGCGCGTTCGGCTGCGATTGCGAGCGCCCGCCGCGTCAGTACGCCGGTTACGTGGACGCGAAAATCAATCGTCCCGCGCATGTCGTCTATCGGCTTGCAAATCTCGCTCGCCTCGCGACCAGCAGCCTCGAGGCTCGCGTCGTCGAGTTTCTTGCCGACGAGCGTCTCGGCAGCCTTGCTCGCGAGCAGAGGAGTCGCCGCTACTGCGCCAAGCCCGATCCGCGCCGCCTTCACCTTGTCGCCGTCGAGGGTGACCGACGCTCCGACGCCAACGACCGCGATATCCATCTCGTTGCGCGGGATGAACCGAAGATACGCGTCGCTCGAATGTGGTGCTGGAGCCGGTATCAACAGCTCGACCAGCAATTCGCCGGGCTTCAACACGGTGCGTCCGGGGGAGACGACGAAGTCCTCGACCGGTACCTCGCGCTCGCCGCTCGGGCCAACGATTCGGGCGCGCGCACCAAGCGCGATTAATGCAGGCGTCGTGTCCGCAGCCGGCGATCCATTGCACAGATTTCCGCCCACCGAGGCGCGGTTCTGAATCTGCAACGAGCCAATCAGATGGGCGGCCTCGGTCAGGCCGGGGTAATGGCGGCGCATCACGTCGTTCTGGCTGATATCGATGCAAGGGACGGCCGCGCCCAGGCGCAGTCCCTTCTTCGCATCGAAGGAAAGCGTCTGCAGCTCCTTGATTTTCTTAACGTCTACCAGATGCTCGGTGCGGCGAACTCCGGCTCGGAGCTGGATGAGGATATCGGTGCCGCCGCATAACGGTCGGGCGTTTTCGCCGTGCGTTTTGAGGATACTGACCGCCTGATCGAGCGTGCTTGGGGCTTCGTAATTGATGGCGTGCAAGACTGGAAACCTCCGGGTCGGGCCAAGATTATACCCGCCTTTCTACCTTGGATAGCCTACTTACCGCTCGCTGAAAAGAGGACGACGCGGCCAGCGCGTCAGCGGGACGGACCGCGAGCTCGATTCTCGCCGCCAACTCGTCCTTGGCTTTTTCGAGTTCGTAGTCGTTCTGCAACCCGATTCAGAATTTGTCAGACCTGCCTAGATAACGAGCGAGGCGAAGCGCAGTGTCCGCCGAGATTGCGCGGGCTCCCTTTACGGGCCCTCACTCTCCCTTGCTGCGGTGATCGTACGAGATGGAGTAAGCGGCTGACCGCGCCAGCAGAATCGGATCGTCCGAGAGATCGATACCGTCCGTTACGTTGGTCGGGTCGAACACGAGACGGCGCTCATCGGCCGCGCTGGTCGGGGAGATTCGGGTCACCTCCAGCCGTCCCAGCTCGACCAGGGGCCGGTCCGCCGGCCACAAGGCGGTGGCGTCGTCTGTCGGATCGCTCTCGCCAGCCAATTGCAGGAGGAGGCGGAACGCGACAGGACCGTTCCTCAAGCGGCCCTCCAGCTCCTCGCGCAGGAAGTTCGTGCTGCGTGTGCTCGCATCATCAGGGGATAGATAGGCTTCCCCGGCCTCGGGCATCCAGCGATAGCGGCCGAATCGGCTGCTGCCATCTGCGGCAGTGAACCGAAATGCATGCTCCGCATAATAGCTGGCCCGTCCGTAGCTGGCCGGCACCGCCTTCTGCATCAGACGCTCAATAAAGGCGCGTGTGGCAGGATGACTGTCCAGAAAGCGGGGGACCGCGTCGGGTGCAGCCTCGCCGGTAGCCGGGTCCGGAAGCTGCGCACGCAGGAACGCGAGAAACTCGTCAGGCGTACGCGCGGGAAACCCTTCGATGTGGAGCGCCAGGATGTCGGCGTTCTTGCCATCGGGCAACTGGAATTTCACCGCCAGCGCGCGGGCGTTGGGGATACCATCGTGTACGTCAGGATTCCCGCTCGAATTGGAGAAACGCATTACGGTTGAGACCGCTTGTCCTTGCAGATGCGGCGCCCGGCTCAACCCTCGCGCTTCTGATGCGCCGTGAAACATACCCGAGCAGAGGATTCCCTTGGCGTGAACGGGACGGAACCCAGGATGCGGGCCGGCTAGCGCCCGCATGGTCTCCACGAGTTGAGCGACAACGGTTGCTGATGCGGGAGATCCTGACATGGTGAGACTCCTTCTTGGATGCGGCGATGTGCCTATATTTGCAACCTTAGCAAAAGAACCCTCACCCTAGCCTCTCCCTTGGAGAAAAAGGGAAAATGGTGTCAAAACACCTTCACCACAACTTCTGTACCCTCTCCCTTTTAATGTGTAGGGGAGAGGGGAGAGTGAGGGTTAACACAAAGTTATTTTAAGCTAGCGGGAATAAAGTCATAGCCCAGTGGCCGCGACCAGCTCGTTGGGCCTATTTTCAAATTAAACCACGCCGCTTCGTCTTTTGGGGTTGTTGGAGGGTAGGTGGCGATGCGCGTAGCGCATCGCCACCTGATTGCGGATTAGTGGCCGGCCTGGACCATCTTTTCGGGGTGAAGAATGTCCGATCGACTGCGCCCATGTTGATGAACAGGCTGTCGTCGTGACTTTCGTGTCCCGGTGTGTAGATCACTGTCGAGAAACCGCTGGTCAGATCTTCGTCAACCAGTGCGGTCTCAAACATCCGTTTGAAGGGCCAAATAGCAACCCTGGCGCCCGGAGTGGCGCGGTCGTCGTATGCGTGGAAAGTCACGAGCGTCTTCCAGAGCTGGCCGTTGTTGTCGAATTGATCTGACGCAGTGATAAACCAGCCTTCCGAGTCGATGTAGAAAATACGCTTCGGAATAATCACGCTGCCGCCGATTGGAGAACGAGGCTTCGCAGTCGCCTCGATCACATAGAGATGGCGCATTTCCCAATTCTCCGGGCAGACCGAGCGGCCGCCGTCGGTAGCGCAGGGCTGGGCGGGAGAATTCGCTGCTTCAACTGGGGCAAGCATCGATCGCTCGCCTAGCAGCCGGTAGTTGTAGTCCTGGATTCTTGCGGAAAAGCCAAATGCGGAATCGGGATCCCAGGTGGACGCGAAGGTCGTGACGCCTGCGTTGTTGCCGGCTTGAGCGGAGCTGCCGCTCTTGGAGACTCCGAACGAGTCAGAAAGCTCAGCGGCCGGCAATCGCCGCAACTTGCGCGACGCAGAACTGTATTCCCACACTGCGTCTTCGAACCCCGGAATTGCATAGCGCTGCCTGACGATTCCCGCGCCGCGCATTTCTGCAGGCTCCAGCACCGGATAGGCTCCCGCACGAGAGGCGATGCCGGTCTTCAAGATGTCCGGATCCATCGGCGTCGGCGCGACCTCAGTACGGCCGACATACCGGTAGAAGCCCAGGTGACCGAACGTGAAGTGCTCGATCTCGTTGAGCCAGCCCTGTGACTCGAAACTTCGACATCGCGCGCGTCGAGGTCGTCGGTGTAGAGCGGCCGGAAGGTGAAGTTCCACATGATCTTGGTAGCCGCCTGTGGATCGTTGGCGTCTACCAGTGGAAATGGCAGACCCGCGACGTAATTCTTAAGCTCGCCGTCGGGGGAGAGGGAGACCTGCGGCGAGTATTGCTCGGTGGCGGCCTTGTAGGGTGGCGGCCAGTCGAGGTGCCCAGTCGGAACTATCTTCATGGTCATGCCTTGCTTGATGAGAATGAAGTTGCCGGGACTGACCAACCCTTCGACCATTGACGCGTTATCCGGAGTAATCACATCTCCGGGTTTCACCTGAGCACTCGCAGCTACGGCCTTGGAAACAAAGGCAATCGCCAACGCGAGCGCAGCGACTTTTGCGAAACGATTGAATGTCATTTGCGGTGTCCTCGTTGGGGCAGAATTTCGCGGTTCGGCACGCGAAGCCTTGCTTAGCCGGCCGCGACAGACAACGTCCTTCTATCCACTAAGGCGTGAGAAGGGGCCGCACAAAAGTGCGACCTTCACGGCGCAGAAAAATGCTGATTCGGGTTATCTTTTTTGGAATGCGAAAGTGCTAGGACTTGAATCCCAAACGTGATGCTACCTGCGCTGCTGCGAGCGCCAGTGCGGGGGCCATCGGACCCATCAGGGCGAAGCGCGGATCAGTGGTTTGGCCGCGTACGTAGCGCACGTAGATTTGCTCGACGACCGTCGCCGTCTTCCAATGCGCCCATGCCCAGTAGTATGGCATGTTGCTTATGTCGCGGCCGGTGCGGCTCGAATATCGATGCAGCAGTTCGTCGCGGCTTAAGAATCCGGGGCGCAACGTAGGCGCCTCTCCCTGTGAAGTGGCCAGGAGTTCCTCGGGGTCGCTCTTATCGCGCCAGTAGTTCATCACGATACCGAGATCGACCAGCGGATCGCCGATCGTCGACATTTCCCAGTCGAACACTCCGACTATCTCGCCGTGATTCACCGCACCGACCATGACGTTGTGCAGATAGAAATCGTTATGCACGAGCACGGGCGGCGGCGACACCGGCATGTGGTCGAGAAACCACGCGCCGAGTTTCTCCATCAGCGGCACTTCGCGCGTCTTGGCTTTCTCCCATCGCGCCATCCATCCGGTGATCTGCCGCTTCAGGAATCCGTCGGGCTTGCCGAGCGAGCCGAGTCGAATCGACGCGTAGTCGACGCCGTGCAAATCGGCCAGCGTGTCGATGAATCCCTGTGACATCGCGCGGAAGGTGGCGGCATCGGTGCCGAGCTCCGGGGGCAGCGGCTGGCGGTTCTTGATGACGATTCCGCTGCGCCGTTCCATCACGAAGAAAGGCGCGCCGACGATCGACACGTCGTCGCTGTAGAGCATCCCGCGCGGCGCCGGCTTGAAGACTTCCCACAGGCGCGAGAGCACCTTGTACTCGCGGCCCATGTCGTGACCGCCCACGGGCAACGGGCCGAACGGTGGCCGGCGCATCACCCATTCGCGGTCGCCGAAGCGCAGCAGGTAGGTGAGATTCGACGAGCCGCCGCGAAACTGCTGGACGGTGAGCGGTGCGTCCGCGCCAGGAATCTTGCCGCGCAGGAACGCCGCAAGCTTTCCCCAGTCGAGCTGCTCCTCGTCGCGAACGTCGCCAAATTCGGGGACGATTTCTACAGCTTCAGCCATGCGTGATGCGAAACCCAGATCCTTCGCAGGAGTCTCAGGATGACCCCTCGGCGTTGCCTCGTGGTCACTTGTACTTGCGCAGTTCGCGGCGCGCGATCGTCATGCGATGCACTTCGTCGGGACCGTCGGCGATTCGGAGCGCGCGGCTATCGCGCCACATCCGTGCCAACGGAAAGTCGTCGCTGACGCCCGCTGCGCCGAACACCTGGATCGCGCGATCGAGCACGATCATCACCATGTTCGCGCACATCACTTTGATCATCGCGATCTCGTTGCGCGCGGCGCTCTTGCCGGCGGTGTCCATCTTCCACGCCGCATGCATCACCATCAGGCGGCACGAGTCGATCTCGATTCGGGAGTTGGCGATCCATTCCTGGATGTTGGACTTCTCCGAGAGAAAGCTGCCGTGCGTGAAGCGCGTGCTCGCCCGCTTGCACATCAGCTCGAGCGCGCGTTCTGCTATTCCGATAGTTCGCATGCAGTGGTGGATGCGTCCGGGGCCCAGGCGCGCTTGCGAGATTGCGAAGCCGCCGCCTTCCTCGCCGAGCAGGTTGGTTACCGGCACGCGGCAATCCTTGTAGATGATCTCGCAATGCCCGCCGCCGCCCGTGTGACCCATCACGGGCACGGGGCGAATCAGGTTGAATCCCGGAGTATCGGTCGGAACGATTATCTGGCTGGCGCGGCGATGCGGCTCCGCGTCGGGATCCGTCACGACCATTGCGATCGCGAAGGCCGAGCCGATCGCATTCGACGTGAACCATTTGTGGCCATTGATCACGTAGTTGTCGCCGTCGCGGACCGCGCGGGTCTTTAGCTGGGTCGGGTCAGAGCCGGGAGTATCAGGCTCGGTCATCGAGAAGCAGGTGCGAATCTCGCCGTCGAGGCACTTTTGCAGCCACCGCTTTTTCTGATCGGGGGTGCCGAACTCGGCCAGGATTTCCATGTTGCCGGTATCCGGTGCCATGCAGTTGAAAGCGCGCGCGCCGATCGGGCTGCGGCCCATGAGCTCGCACAGCGGGGCGTACTCGTAGTTCTTGAGTCCGGCGCCGAATTTTTCGTCGGGCAGAAAGAGATTCCAAAGACCCTCGGCCTTGGCTTTTTTGCGGACGTCCTTCAGCGATTGTGGCTCGGTGTTGCCACTCTCGCCCATCGCGCGTTGAACTTCTTTCTCGATCGGAAAGACGTATTGGTCCATGAAGTCGGAGACGCGCTTGCGCATCTGTTCGGTCTTGGGGGTCAGCGAAAAGTCCATTTCGTTCCTCGCAGGTCTGATGATTTGTATCGCAACAGGTAACCCAGATCGGAAGGAAATGAAAGCGAGGAACCTGACCTTTACCCGCGCGGGAGGGTGCAATCAGGCGCCAGGTTTGCGCATCACGTAGAAGACGTAGCCGTAGGCGTCGTGATACTCGCGGAAGAGATCGTACTCGCGCTGAGCCTCGTCTAGGGTTGCGAGCACCTCGCGATCGCCTGCGTATTTTTCTCTCAGCTCCTCGATCCGAGTCTCAGCCGGCCCGTAGTAGTTGTGCCACCAGTCTTTGTCAGGCAATACGAACCCGTCGGGGTTCACGTATCCCGTTTCCGCGATGATCTGGCAGTTACGCTCGATCGACTTCATCCCGGGATAACTCCGCTCCCAGTATGCGGCGGCTTCGGCCGGCGGATCAGGCACCAGCCACGTAAGTTCGGAGACCGCCAGCCATCCTCCCGGCTTCAGGAACCGCTGCCACGCGCCCAAACCGGCGGCGAAGCCCGCGATATAGATAGCGCCCTCCGACCAGATCAGATCGAACGACGCGTCGGCGAAATCCAGATCGAACATCGACGTCTTGAGCGTCGTCACCTGCGGCAGGACTCCGGCCCCCTCCGCGCGTTCTGTCAGTTCGTCGAGGAATCGCTGGCGTATATCGACCGCCACGATCCATCCGCCGGTCGCGCGTGCGAGTTCTATCGTCTGCGCGCCGGGACCGCATCCGACGTCCAGGATGCGCGGGCGTTCCGGCAGTCCGCGCGCCAGGCCGAGCGCCCGCAGCGTCGCCTCGGTGGAGCCGGGGGCCTGTCGCGGCAGGCCTTCAGTCAACTCGCGGAAGATATTCATCTCCCGGGATACTGCCGCGCCACCTGGGCGAAATTCAAACGGTCGGTCGGTTATGCACCCGGCTTGTCGGCGGCGAAGCGAAGACGAACGTAGTCGGCAAACCATTTGCCGTCGCGGTCGGATAGAGCAGGGCGGAGATCTTGGTGAACCTCGTCGATAAAACCGGAGCGATCGTTGTCCGCCAGCGGCGCCATAAAGCTCTGCGCAAACGTCTCCAGCCAACCGTTGATTTCAGTCGGCAATGGAGTGGGGCGTGGGATCAATGCGATATACCTGACGATGAAGCCGCGGCGCGCGAGTCGCGCGGAATAATCCTCGACCGTCGGGAAGTACCACGGGTTGAGCGCTTCACCGTCGATACCGCGGCGCCCAAGTGCGTCGATCAGCGCGCGTTTGATCGTCGCGACGCATCCATGACCGCCAAACTCGCCGACGAAGCGGCCGCCGGGCCGCAGCGCGCGCCATACGCCGGCGATCACGTCGTCGGGCGGCTTCATCCAGTGGATCGCGGCATTGCTGAACACGGCATCGAACCCGGCGTCGAAGGAGAGCCGCTCGCCGTCGGCCACACGCGCGTCGAGACCAAGTCGTCTGGCCGCTTCGACCTGGGGCGCGCTCGAGTCTACCCCGACGACGTCGCAACCCAACTCGACGAGCCTTTTGGTCAGTGCACCATCGCCGCATCCGAGGTCGAGAATTCGCTCGCCGACGCGCGGCGCCAGCAATTCAACGACGGGCGCTCCGAGGTCGGAGACGAAGCGAGCATTGCGCGCGTAAGCGTCGGGATCCCAGCTCTGGTTGGTGGTCTGATGTACTTAACTATAGTTAATAATCTCCACGATGCAACAGTCGGGCTTTCTGTCTCCTCTCCCTGTTAGGGAGAGGATGAAGGTGAGGGTCCAATTACAGCGCATCTTTTAGCGATTCAGGATTCAGCTTCTGCTGAACCGATTGAATGCGCCACGCGCGATGCGCGAGGATAGTCGTGCACACATCGCGTTCTCGCGAGAGCACAATGGAACTGGCAAAACGATTCGTCGACGTGGGAATCTTCACCAACCGGCTGGATGAGATGCGCGCGTTTTACGGCGAACGAGTCCGGCTGCCTTACGAGGAACTCCTGCCGGTCGGCGGCGGCGTCAGGCAATATCGTTACGGATTGCTCGGCTCGGTGCTTAAGATAAATCACGCACGCGATCCCCTTCCACCACGCGTCGCGGGCGGTTACCGAAAGCTTTCGATTTCCGATCCGCGCACTCCCATGCCGCTCCCGATGCAGGATCCCGACGGCAACGCTATCGAGCTGGTCCCGACCGGACAACGCGGAGTCAATCAGATCGAAATTAATATCGGCGTCACTGACGAGGCCGCCTTCGAGCATTTCTACGCCGACGCGCTACAGGCGGAGCGCCTGGGCGCCGGCCGCTTCAAGCTTGGCGAGACTATAATCAGCTTCCAGCACGATCCCGCGGCCGTGCGCGCCCAGAGATCGCAGTCGAGCGCGGCGGACGTGGTCGCGGCGATGCGCGCGGTCGGGATGCGTTACATGACGGTGCAGGTGCGCGACTGCGACGGCGAACATCGACGGTTCATGTCGATGGGCGTGTGTGAAGGCGCCGCGCCCGTGACGCTCGGCACCGTCGCCCGCATTTCCTTTATTCGCGACCCCGACGGCAACTTCATTGAGATTTCGCAGCGGGCGTCGTTGACTGGGCCGCTCCCGAGCTAGCAGCAGGCGCAGCAGGTGCCGGCGGTGCGGCGGATGCCGGAGGCTGCAGGTCAGTCGCGAGCAGCGAAAGCACGATCGGCACGAGCGATAGATGCGAGGGCTCGGGGCCCGCGACCTCGTCCACGATCTGTTTGAGCTTGTCGGCCGGGTAGTTCTGCCGCGCAACGATTAGCGGTATGTGGCTGTCCTGCAACGATGCGCTGCCATGCCATGAATGATAGGGGCCGGAGAAGTAGTATCGCTTCTGGATCGGACGCTCGAGGCCCGACTTGCTGAGCAGCAGAATGTCGCCGGCGCGATTGCCGTACGGCCCGGCGCTCAGCCATTGCATCCGCCGATCGAGCTGGATCAGATCGGGTCGCGGATGCGCTTCCAGGTATTCCTGTATAGATACCAGCCGATGGCCGTCGAAGATTTGGTACTCCATCGTCGGTTGTCCCGCCGGCGTCGGAACCCGCGCGAAGATCAAATCGAGCGTATCTTTCATCTGCGGCACCGGCTGGCCGGTTTTGTTCGAGTTGTAAAACGCGCGCGCAACCGGCAATACGTCCTGCCGCCATCGAGGCGGACGCTTCCAATCGCAAGTCGTGCCGGGACTTCGACAGGTCGAACGATCGGCCAGATAGACGTAGGCGATCGCACCTTGATACGCGACCGCAGACTGGTAGTCCTGTTCGTTAGGGCCTGGATTCAGCACGAGTTTCCTCGGCCGGAATCCGGCAGACTTCAAGGCCGCGTCGGGACCGTCGTTGGTGCCGGCGCCGAGGGCATGCTGGGGGTCGCGCAATACCGGAGTATGCCCGTGGTCGGCGATTATCATCACGTAGGTCTGATCGAGGATGCCGAGGTTCTGGTAGTAGGCCAGCACCTGGGCCACCAGCGGATCGGTTACCCGCTCGAGGTAGTCCACCTCCATCGGGAGCGGATCGCTGGCCAGATGGGTGTACAAATCGATTCCCGGGAAATACACGACCTGGATTTTCGACACTCCGTGATCCTCGATGCCATCGAGCAGCTTTGGCACAGATTTCTCGTCGAGGTCTTCGTAGATATCCATCTTTTCGGGCGAATTCTCACCGCCGCCCCGCGCGATGAATTCCGTGTACAACGTGACCATCGAGATCGGATCGACGGCGGTGAAATAGTCCGCGCGCCGATAAATCGGATTCAATGAGACCGACGACTTCACTCCGGCCTGCTCAAACAGCGTCGGTGTCTTGAGCGCCTTACCGACCAGATCCTCGATGATCATGGCGCGATTATCGTCCATCTCTTCCACTGAGACGGGCACCGGCGCGTAGAACTTCATTTCCTCGCGCACGAACCATTCGTTGCCCGGCACGCCGTTCCAGGCCGTCGGCGCGCCGGTGAAGATTGCTGACCACGCGGCTATGGTGGTCGACGGCAGAATGGTCATTGCGTTGGGCACGGAGTAGGCATGCTCGTACAATCCGCCCCCTTCCGGCTTGCCCAGCATCCCGGCCATCGCAGGCGCCTTGCCCGAGTTGATCGCTTCCATCAACTGGTCGTAACCAACGCCATCAAAGGCGAAGATCAAAACGTACGGACCCGGCTGCTCCGGCCGAATATGGCTTTTGCCGCGTTCGCCGCCATGCAGAATGAATTTGGCCGTGGTGCAGGAAGTTAGAATGGACAATGCGACGCAAGTTGAAACCAGCGCGCAGCGGAGGAGGAGTGAGACAGGATTAGGGCGCATTAGATCTTTCTAACCGAAAACGACAGTCCAAAAAATAGAAAATGACAATCATTTTCGATGCAGGGTGCTCTCAGGGCAGGGATTTTTCGTATTGCCGAGCGACGAAGCGTCCAGTTGATTCGGGCACCGTGGCGTTGCACCGTCCGTCGACCTCCACGTCCGCGACGCGCCTGAATCCCGCGCGCTCGTAGTAACTGCAAAGCGCGCTGTTTCCTGAAAAACAGTCTAGACGAAGCAGCTTGCGGCCGGTGGTCGCCGTGACTCGTTCCGCGAACTTGAGCAGTTCGACGCCCAAACCGTGCGCCTCGCGACGAACGGCGATACGGTGAATATAGCCGGCGGCATCTCTCGAGCCGGGCCAAAACAGCTCGTCGCTCCACTGGAGTGTGAAAGTGCTGACTGCACGCCGATCGCGCCTCGCGACGTACACCTCGCCGCGCGTGATGTCGCCGGCGATCAGATCGCGCGGGAATCCGTCAACTCGCCATTGATTGATTCCGCGCGACGCGAGCCATCGCGCCGACTCGTCCAGTATGTCGAGCACGGCGTCTACGTCGTCGGGAATGGCGAGCGAAATTTCCACCAGGCCGATCGCGGTTGCGATCGGCTCGATGGTGGTTGAACTCACTTGCGGGAAGTTTGCGGCGGTTTACGCCCAGCGCGAGCGGGGGCGGTTGCGCGTCGAGCGATTGCGCGCGCCCGATGAGCGGAAGACGGTCACCGGCTTGGGCGCATGGATTTCGATTTTCTCGAAACCCTCGACGTGCTCGCGATCGAGCGAGTTGCCAAGCGTGCGTTCCAGCCGCGCCAGGTTGACGCGCTCCTCCTGCGTGACGAGGCTGATCGCCTCGCCCGCCTTGCCCATCCGCGCAGTGCGGCCGATGCGATGGATATAGCCCTCGGTCTCGTCGGGCAGATCGAAGTTAATCACATGCGAGACGTCGGGGATGTCGAGTCCGCGGGCGGCCACGTCGGTCGCGACCATCACGCGGAACTTGTGCGCGCGGAAACCGGCCAGCGCCGCATTGCGCTGGCTCTGTGAGCGGTCGCCGTGGATCTGCACCGCCTTGACGTTGGCGCGTATCAGCATCTTGGCGACGCGATCCGCGCGGCTCTTGGTGCGCGTGAACACGATCGCGCTTTCGACTTCGGGCCGCTTGAGAATTTCGAGCAGCACCGGCCCCTTGTTCTCGAGCGTGACCGGATAAATCGACTGGCGAATCTGCGACGGCGGCGCCGCCTTGACTCCACCGACTGTCACGCGCTCAGGATTACTGAGAAACTCGCGCGCGATCATCTCGGGACCGGAGGCCATCGTCGCCGAGAACATCATGGTCTGCCGATCCTTCGGCACCATCCTCATGATCCGGCGCAACTGCGGCAGGAAGCCCATGTCGAGCAGCCGGTCCGCTTCGTCGATGATCACTACTTCAATTTTGTCGAGCTTGACGATGCCGCGCTCGATAAAGTCGATGAGCCTGCCGGGACACGCGACCAGCACTTGCGCGCCCTTGCGAATACCGTCGATTTGATGCCGTTCGGATTCGCCGCCGACGACGGTAGCGCAGCGGATGTGTGTGTGGCGTGCGATTAGATCGAACTCGCGCGCAGCCTGCGCCGCGAGCTCGCGGGTCGGCATGATCACCAGCGCGGCGAGATGCCGCGTATGCTTGCGATGCAGCCGATCTATTGTCGGGATCAGAAAGGCCGCGGTCTTGCCGCTGCCGGTTTCAGCCGTGGCAACTACGTCGCGCCCGCTGAGCGCGACTGGGATAGCTCCGGTCTGGACCGGGGTCGCTGTGTGATGACCGCGGTCTTTGATTGAACGATGGATCTCGGGTGATACGGGAAATTCAGAAAACGACAAAAAGTATCCTATGGTTCAGAGCCCCGGATTCCAGTTCAGAAAAAACAGCCGAACTTGTGGGTCTGATGAGTTGAGAGGGTGGCGTCACGGAATCCGACGCGCGCATAAAGTCACGATTGACTTGGCCAGAAGTGTACAGGAAGCACTGAAGCGGCACAATGCCCTCCCCGACGTATCCTGAATTAAATTTGCGCCTAGAATTTGCCGTGCCTGCCCACTCCCGACGCGAAGCGCTCGGCGCCCGCGCGCGTCTCGCCTGATTGGACCGTCGCGATTCCGTAGCGGTACTCGTTTTTCAGCGCATCATCGAGCGTCAGTGTCCAGCCTTCGTACGCCGACATCCGGTCCCCGCGCATGCATCGCTGCGGGAAGCTCGCGATCTGCCTGGCTAGCTCGCGCGCATTCGCCAGCGCCGTGCCCGGCTCGACGACGCGATTCGCCAGGCCCATCGTGAATGCTTCCTCGCCGGAAACTCCGCGACCGGTGAGGATCATGTCCATCGCACGGCTCATCCCGATCAAGCGCGGAAATCGAATCGTGCCTCCGTCGCAGAGCGGAACGCCGAAGCGCCTGCAATAGACGCCGAAGGTGGCGTCGCGAGCAGCGACACGCATGTCGCACCACAATGCGAGTTCGAATCCGCCAGCGACCGCGAAGCCCTCGACCGCCGCGATCACCGGCTTGCTTAGCAGCATGCGCGTGCATCCCAACGGCCCGTCGCCGTTTGCGGTCACGCGATTGCCGCGATCGGTGGCGACAGCTTTCAGATCTGCGCCCGCGCAAAACGTTCCACCCGCGCCGGTAAGGATAGCGACTGCGAGCGCATCGTCGGCGTCGAAGCGGCGGAACGCGTCGGCCAACGCTGCCGCGGTCGGTCGATCGACGGCATTGCGCGCCTCGGGACGATTGATAGTGACGATTGCGATCTCGCCTTCGATTGCAAACTCGACCAGACTCATCGGATGACCTCCCACGCTGAAGTGCGACTTCCCAAACCTACTTTTTCATATTTTTGCTAGTCGAGGAATGTAGATGCACAACGCCTGACTCCACCGAGCTATGGCTCTGGAAGCCACTGTGCGCGAACACCTCGAGCATCTGATGGTTCTCGCCGAGCACGTCGGCTTCGAATTCCGCGACGCCGTTCGCATCGGCGATAAGTCTCAGATGCTCGAGGAGTAGGGTGCCGATGCCGCGGCCCTGGAACTCGTCGAGAATCGCGAATGCGACTTCCGCGCGAGATTGATCGGCGCCGCGAATGTAGCGGCCGATGCCGACGAAGCGCTCGCGCCCCTTCTCAGTCACCGTCGCCGCCAACCCGACGTGATTCTTGAAGTCCAGCTCGGTCAGACGCGTTAGATCCTGCGGCGACAGGTCGCGCTTGAATCCCATGAAACGAAAGTAGACGGACTGTTCGCTGAGTCCCCTGAAATGCTCGTGCAGGCGTTCCCGGTCGTCGGCGCGAATCGCACGGATTCGAATCGCGCCCCCGTCGAGCATCCGGACCTCGACACAATATTTCTGCGCGTCGATCAGCATGTCGCGATTTTTTCCATAACAGCAAACCAGTACGCACGCCATCGAGCCCCCTGAGAGCAAAGTAGCGCGCCGCGCGCAACTTTGCGCTTCACACTGGGTGCAGGGGTCACCCCTGCCGCCCGCCACGCAGGCGATTATCCCCCTTGGCATCTCCCACACATTTCGCTAAGCCGATCACAGCAGTGCACGATGAGCGAATTCACAATTAAAGACAAAGTCGCGATCGCGGGTGTCGGCGAGACCAAGTACTACAAACGCGGCGGTGCTCCCGTCAGCGAATTCCGCCTCGCACTCGAAGCGATTCAGCGCGCGGCCGACGACGCCGGCATCCCGGTGACCGCGATCGACGGTATCGCGTCGTACAGCAACGACCGCAACGATTCGGTGCGCGTCGCGACCGCTCTCGGCTTGCCGGAGCTGCGCTTCACCAACATGTTCTGGGGCGGTGGCGGCGGTGGAGGCTCGGGCGCTATTGGCAACGCCGCGGCTGCGATCGTCGCCGGCTTCGCCACCTGCGTCGTGGTGTATCGAGCGCTCGCGCAGGGCCAGTTCGGCCGCTTCGGGGCGACACCGGCGATGCGCGCGATCTCGGGACCGATCGCGTACACCTGGCCGTACGGCATGTCCACGCCCGCGCAGTGGATCGCGCTGCGCACGCGACGTTTCATGCACGATCATCACGTCACCCAGGATGCGCTCGCGGCGATCGCGATGGCCTGCTACCACCATGCGCAGTCCAATCCGCGCGCGATAATGTACGGCCGCCCGCTGACGCGCCAGGCTTACGACGAGTCGCGATGGATCGTCGAGCCGTTTCATCTTTACGATTGCTGTCTCGAGAACGACGGCGCGGCCGCCGTGATCGTCACCAGCGCCGAGCGTGCGCGCGATCTCAAGCAGAAGCCCGCCTACGTCATGGCGTCGGCGCAGGGTTCCGACTTCCGTCAGGGCGCGGCCGCGGAAAACGGCCCCGACTACGCGACCTCCAACTTCAAGACGCTCGCGCCGCGCCTGTACGCGATGGCGGGAATCGAGCCCAAGGACGTCGACGTCGCGCAGGTCTACGAAAATTTCACCGGCGCCGTGATGACCAGTATCGTCGAGCATGGATTCTGTCATCCCGACGAAGCCGGGGACTTCTGCACTTTCGAAAATCTGACTGCGCCCAATGGCAAGCTGCCGATCAACACGAGCGGCGGAAATCTTGCCGAATGTTACATGCACGGGCTCGAACTGATCATCGAGGCGGCGCGGCAGGTGCGTGGCACTTCAACCTCCCAGGTCAAGGACGCCGAGATTTCGATGGTGGTATCGGGGCCGATGGTCGCGCCGGTGAGCGATCTGATCCTACGCAGGTAAGTAACTTGGCTAATACTGAAAAAACAGAATCGAAAACGTACTTGCCCTCGGGAATGCCGGTGCCGGAAGCCACGCGCGACGGATTGGACCGCGAATTTTGGGAGGCGGCCAAGCGTCACGAACTGGTCGTGCAGAAATGCAATTCGTGCGGCACGTTTCAATTCGGCCCCGAATGGATTTGCCACAAGTGCCACACCTTCGACGTCGGATGGCACCGAGTGTCAGGCCGCGGACGCGTCTATAGCTGGGAGCGCGTGTGGCATCCGGCGCATCCCGCGCTGAAGACCGCATGTCCCTACATCGTGGTAGTCGTAGAACTGCCCGACGCCGGCAACATCCGCATGGTAGGCAACCTGCTAGGCGATCCAGCGCGCGAAGTAACCTTCGACGCCCCAGTAGAAGCCGTCTTCGAAGACCACCCCGAAGGCTACACACTAATCCAGTGGCAGTTAGCGAATCGCTGACGCGCGAGCAGCGTGAGAGCGTCTTGTCATCCCGTCCGAAGCGAGCCACGCGAGCCTAAGTTGTCATCCTGACAAAGCGAGCAACGCGAGCGATAGGAACTGGCTTCTGGCCTCCGGACAGCTCCGCGGATCCGGTACCGGTCTCTGAAAATCGCGAAGCGCTCCTTATTGATGACTGTCAACTCCCGATTAGTCCCTTCTTCAGAAGGGAGAAGGGTGAGGATAAGCTCAGGTCTTTTCTGATTCGTCAAACTTGATGAACTTTAGCGACGCCGAATTCATGCAGTAGCGCAGGCCCGTCGGACGCGGTCCGTCGTCGAATACGTGACCGAGATGCGCGTCGCATTTCGCGCACATCACCTCGGTCCGCTTCATGAAAAATGAACGGTCGCTCTCGGTCTTGACGTTCTCGGGCGCGATCGGCTGATAGAAGCTCGGCCATCCTGTCCCCGACTCGAACTTGGTGTCCGAGCTGAACAGCGCATTGCCGCAGCAGATGCATCGATACAGTCCCTTGTCATGATTCTCGGCGTACAGGTTCTGGAACGGCCGCTCGGTGCCCTTTTTGCGCGTGACCTCGAACTGCTCCAGGGTCAGCTCCTTGCGCCATTCCTCGTCCGTCTTGACGACTTTATCTACCATGACAAGTCCCTTTCTCTGTCCGGAATCGGTGAACTCAACTATCGATACTTTGACTATACCCGACGCCCCCGAATCGGGCGAATCGCCGGATGCGTCAGATGTGACGGCATTTTCGACGTATCCAAATGCGATCAGCGCCGGTATCGCGGCTATCGCAGCGACGAACGCCCGTCGTCCAATCAGGCGCTCGTTTTGAATCTTTGAATTGTCAGGGGTGTCAGCCAACTTCCGATCCATTGTCTTGATCATCGCATATTAGAAAACGGCGTCGAAGCCCCCGCGGTTCCCGACTCACCCGGCGTTGCCCTACGCTCGCCCCAAGTCTATGAACGCTGCTGGGGTACGATCCAGATGCCGGAGCTTGATACTCGCCACGTTCAAATCAACGACGGACTCGTGGGATCGCGCGCGCTGCTCGGAGCAACGGTGGCCGTCGCCCTGCTGACCGGTCTGGCCCTCGCAGGGTTGGGAACACCGCCGGCCGCGGGCGACACGGGTCCGCAGGTAGTGGCTTGGTTTCGCGAGCATCGCGACGGCGCGCGGTGGTGGGTGTGGGCCCTGACCGCAAGCGCGCCCATAGCCGCCGTGATGTTCGCGCTGATGCGCCGGCTGCTGCCAGCGCCGCATCGCGATGTCTTCTTCATTGGCGCCGTGTCATACGTGGTGGCGGGCTCGGTGCAGGCGTGGTTTTGGGGTGGACTGGCGTTGCACGCGGATGGGCTGGATCCTGCCATAGCCCGCGCCGTGCTCGACGTAGCCGTGTTCTTTGGCCCGGTCTTCACCGGGACGACAATCACCATGATAGCGCCGGTCACAATTCTGGCCTTGCGCGGTCGCGCAGGGTTGCCGTGGTGGCTTGGCGCCCTGGGCGCAGTTGCCTTCCTCGAGCAGGCCGTCGAGACGATCACGATCTTTGGATCGACCGGCTTCACTCAGCCCGGCGGCGCGATGAATATCCAACTAGGCGCAAGCCTGACTTTGGCCTGGCTGCTGGCCTTCGGGATATGGGGCGGCCTCCGCGGACGCCCGCAAAATCCAGTTGGGTAATCGCCCGGCTTAGATCTGATAGACAAACAGCTTCTGTTCCTTTGGTTTAAGGAACACATTCACGCCGGTCTCCAGATGTAATGTCTGGAAGCGCTCGTGACTGATCTCGACCTGTACCATGTCGCCCCATTCGGCGACCAGCTCGACCTTGACCTGCGGGCCGGCCGGATTGATCGACTTCACGGTCGCCGGGAACGTCTGCTTGCCATTTGGCCTCAACACGATTTCCAGCAGATGCGGCCGCACGTAGAGAACCGCCTTGCCGGTCTCCGGATGCGCATGCGCGTGGGTATTCTCCAGCTCGACGGCGGTATCCCCGAGAAACACGCGGCCGTTCTCTATTCGTCCGTGGAACAGGTTCACGTTGCCTAGGAAGTTGTACACGAACGCGTTCGAGGGGTGGTGATAGACTTCCTCGGCCGAGCCGATCTGCTCGATATGCCCCTGGTTCATCACGACGATGCGGTTGGCGAGTTCGAGCGCCTCTTCCTGATCGTGCGTGACGAACACGCTGGTTATCTTGATCTCGTCGTGCAGCCGCCGCAGCCATCGCCGCAGCTCCTGCCTGACCTTGGCGTCGAGCGCGCCGAACGGCTCGTCCAGTAACAATACTTTCGGCTCGACTGCGAGCGTGCGCGCGAGCGCGACGCGCTGGCGCTGCCCGCCGGAGAGCTGCGAGGGATAGCGATCGGCGAGAAAGTCTAGCTGCACGAGCTTCAACAGCTCATGCACCCGCCGTGCGATCTCGGCCTCCGCAGGGCGCGCGCGCCGCGGGAGGACTCGCAGCCCGAAAGCGACGTTCTCGAACACTGTCATGTGGCGAAACAGCGCATAGTGCTGGAAGACGAAGCCGACCTTGCGCTCGCGAACGCTCACGTCGCTGGCGTCCTCGCCATGGAACAGCACCTCGCCGGTGTCCGGCGTTTCCAGTCCTGCGATTATCCTGAGCAGCGTCGTCTTGCCCGAGCCCGACAGCCCGAGCAGCGCGACCAGCTCGCCGGTTTCGATATGCAGGTTGATATTGTCAACCGCAACGAAGTCGCCGAACTTCTTGCTGATGTTTCTGAGCTCGATACTCATGCGGCAACTTTGATCGACAGGTCGTCCTCTTCAGGTTTCGCGGGAACCACGCGGCGCTCGAGAAAACGCTTGGCGATGAGCGTCGCGATCGCGAGCAGGGTTAGCAGCGACGAGACCGCAAACGCGGCCGCGAACTGGTAGTCATTGTACAGAATCTCGATGTACAGCGGCATCGTGTTCGTATGCCCGCGGATATGCCCCGAGACTACCGAGACCGCGCCGAACTCGCCCATCGCGCGCGCGTTGCACAGAACCAATCCGTACAGCAGTCCCCACTTGATGTTCGGCACTGTCACGCGGAAGAACATTTGCCATCCGCCCGCACCCAGCACGATCGCGGCTTCTTCCTCCTCGCTGCCGACCGCCTGCATGATCGGGATGAGTTCGCGCGCGGCCAACGGAAACGTGACGAAGATCGTCGCGAGCACAATCCCAGGCTCCGCAAAGATTACCCTGATCCCGTGGTCCGCGAGCCATCCGCCAAGCGGAGCGCGCACGCCGAGCAGCAAGACGAACAGCATCCCGGAGATTACCGGTGAAATCGAAAATGGGATATCGATCAGCGTCAGCAAAGCCTGCTTGCCCGGAAAATCGAACCGCGCGATCGCCCATGATGCGGCGATTCCGAAAGTAACGTTTAGCGGAACTGCGATCGCTGCGGTCATCAGGGTCAGGCGAATCGCGGCGTGCGCTTCAGGATCCGTGATCGCGGCAAAGTAAGCGCCGATTCCTTTCTGCAGCGCCTCGGTAAAGACCGCGATCACCGGGATAAAGATAAACAAAGCCACAAACACTAGTGCGGTCGCGATCAGCGCGATTCTTACCGACGGCGGATCGGCAGTTCCCGGTCTCCTCGACGCAACTTGCGATTGACTTGCCATCGGCGTCGTCAAGCCGCGAGTCGGCGGCTGCTCCATCTTTGCAACACGTTAATGCCGAGCAGGAGCATGAACGACACCGACAGCATCACCACCGCGATTGCAGTTGCGCCGGCGTAGTCGAACTGCTCGAGCTTGCTCATGATCAGCAACGGCACCACTTCGGTATGCATCGGCATGTTGCCCGAGATGAATACCACCGAGCCGTACTCGCCGAGTGCGCGCGCGAATGCGAGTGCGAATCCGGTCAGCAGCGCGGGAATCAGCGCGGGCGCGATAACCAAAATGAACGTTTGCAAGCGGCTGGCGCCGAGCGTCGCCGCCGCCTCCTCGTATTCCTGATCTAGATCCTCGAGCACGGGCTGGATCGTCCGAACCACGAACGGCAAGCCGACGAAAGTAAGCGCGACAATCACTCCGAGCGGCGCATACGCGACCTTAATTCCGAGCGGCGCGAGGTATCGCCCGATCCATCCGTTGCCCGCGTAGATCGCCGTGAGAGTGATTCCTGCAACCGAAGTCGGCAGCGCGAACGGAAGATCGACCATCACGTCAATCAGCGTCTTGCCGGGAAATTCGTAACGAACCAGGCTCCACGCGACGACAAACCCGAATACCGAGTTGATCAGGGCACCTGCGACCGAGGCGCCGAAGCTGAGCCGGTAGGCCGCGAGGGTGCGCGGACTAGCGACGGCGGCCCAGAACTGTGGCCAGGTCAGCGTGAAGGTCTTGAAGAAGATCGTCGAGAGCGGAATCAGCACGACGATTCCGAGGTACGCCAGCGTGAAGCCGAGCGTCAGGCCGAATCCCGGCAGCACGTTGGTGCGTTTCGTTTTCGCTTTCACCCGGCTCGAATCTCCTAACTTCCCGGCTGATAGATCTTGTCGAAGACGCCGCCGTCGGCAAAAAACTTAGGCTGCGCGCTTTTCCATCCGCCAAAATCTGAATCGATCGTCAGCAGAGGCAGGCTCGGAAATTGAGCTGCATACTTCGCGGCAACGGCCTTGTCGCGCGGACGAAAAAAATTCTGCGCGATTATTTCCTGCCCGGCGGGCGTGTACAGAAATTCCAGGTACGCCTTCGAGATCGCGGCCGTGCCGTGGCGGCGGTCCACTTTGTCCACCCACGCGACGGGAGGTTCGGCGAGCACGCTTAGCGACGGATACACGACTTCGAACTTGTCGGCGCCGAATTGCTTGATCGCCATTCGAGCCTCGTTTTCCCACGCGATCAGCACGTCACCGATTTCGCGCTCGACGAACGTGGTCGTGGAGCCGCGCGCGCCGGAATCGAGCACCGGCACATTTTTGTAAAGCGCGCTGACGAACGCCGACGCCTTGGCCTCGTTGCCGCCGTTGCGCTTGAGCGCGTATCCCCACGCCGCAAGAAAATTCCATCGCGCGCCGCCCGAGGTCTTCGGATTCGGCGTGATTACCGAGATGCCCGGTTTCACCAGGTCGTCCCAGTCGTGGATTTTTTTCGGATTGCCCTTGCGGACCAGCAGCACGATGGTCGAGGTGTAGGGGCAACTGTTATCAGGCAGGCGTGATTGCCAGTCCGACGGCAGCAAGCCCGCTTTCTCGACGATCGCATCGATATCACCGGCCAGCCCGAGCGTCACGACGTCGGCCTCAAGACCGTCGATCACCGCGCGTGCCTGCTTGCCGGAGCCGCCGTGCGACTGCTCGATTTTGACGTCGTCGCCAGTCTTCGCTTTCCAATCTTTTACGAACTGCGCATTGACAGCTTCGTAAAGTTCGCGAGTCGGGTCGTACGACACGTTGAGCAGCGTGATTTCAGCGGCGCGCACGACGCCCACTATGAAAGCAACGCTCGCCGCAATCGTGATGACGGCGAGCGTTTTTTTAAGTTTCAATCGTCGGCCAAACATTCCTTTGCTCCGGGTCCTCAGAACGAGATCTGCAGTTGCGACTCGAACACGCTTTCGTTTGGCCGATCCTTGGGCACGGCGGTCGTGCCGGCGCCGCCGTTGAAGAACGTGTTCGCATAATCGAACTGCCACTTGATGTTCGAGGTCAGGTACCAGTTGACGCCCGCGGCCCATTCGGTAGCGGTTTTCGCGGACACGCTCGGATCGGCGAAACCGAGCTTGAACTGCCGCGACTGCGCATTGACGTTGCTGATCCTGGCCGCCAACTCCCATCCGCCCCAGCGTCCATTGCGCGGGTCGAACGGGTGATAAGGCTTGACCCAGCCGTAAGATGCGTCCTCGCCGGTAAGAATATAGGAAGCCTGCGCAAAATAGCCGGTGTTAGTGAAAGTATCGGTGGCGTTGATGAGCCTCGCCTTTGGCGCCTTGCCAACCGTGGTATTGCGATTCAGCGAGTGCGAATCCTGCGCGTATTCAGCCATCAAGCCGAAGCTGCGCCAGTAGTAGTAAAGTTGCGGCTCGATACGTGCGCGCAATCCCGACGCGGTCACGCCCTTGGTGTATGAGAACCAGGTGCTCATGCCGTAGGTCTTGTAAGCCGAAGTGGTGCTGCCGCGTTCGTCGCCGTAAGAACCGGCGACACCGAAGCCCAGCCCCTTGAGCCACTCGTTCTCGCTTATCTCGAACGGTGTCGCGAAGATGCGGCCGACGAAATCCTTGCCGTCATTGTTGTCGAGGTCGGTAGTGTCCGCAGCAGTGTTGTTAGGAACACCATTCATCAATGCGGCGTCATAGAAGAGGCGGCCGTCCAGAAGTCTGCCGTGCAGGCTGAAACCAGTGTCGCGGTTCGGGACCAGGTTCTGGATCTCCGAGCGCTCGCTGAATTCCAAATCGCGGTCCGACTGCAAGCGCTCGAGATCCAGCGGCGCCTTGAACTTCCCGGCCCTCAGGCTTGCATAATCCCAATAGGTGATATTCAGGTAGGCGTCTTGAAGTGTGACCTTGCCCTGGCCGAAGTCGGGCGTGATGTTGAAGTTGTAGTACTTCGCAACCGAGCCGGTGAGAATCGGGCGCACCCGGTTCAGGAAGAATGTGCTGCCGACATTCTTGTCGTTGCCGCTGGTGAAGAAGCGGCCATCGCCCTGGATGATCCCGCCGAAACCGATATTGTAGTCGTGGTTGGGTGAAGACAGGGAGAATCCCTCTTCGCCGACCTTGACGATCGGCGCCTCCAGCGCCTTTTGCTGCTGGGCTTCCTGCTGAACCTCGAGTTTGCGGTCGATCACCTTCACTTTCTGATCGAGTCCTTCCAGCGTATCGACTCTCGACTCGAGCTGTTTGATTTCAGTCTTGAGCAACTGGATTTCCTGATCCCTCGGATCGGCTGCCCTGGACTGCGCATGCGCGCGACCGGCGGGAATAAGCATCCCGGTTAATACCGCCGCCAGCAGCGCCGGCAGGATCGGCAAAGTACGTTTTCTCATCTCGGAAGCCCCTCGTCGTATTGGGAACTTCCGGATGTCCGGTCAGCTCGCGGTGGTTGATCATCAGCTCAGCCATGATGCGTCCGGATCCTTCCCTGGTCCGGACTTCTCCCTGGATTTTTGTCGCCGTCGTAGCGCGCAACTCGTCATTTGATGCAGCCGCCGGCTTGGTTGTTCGTCGCCGTCGAGTCGTCGCCGAACCATTTGTTGCTGCCGCAACTAGAGTTTGCGTCGAAAAGGTCGTCCTTCGAATTGTGCGTGCCACCGCCCAATGTCTGGTTGGTCACGATGGAACTCTTGGTGCCGATGTCGAGCGCCACGCCGTAGTTGGCATTCGCCTGGATGTTCCCGGTGAAAATGTAGTTGCCGGGTGAGGGTCCGACTCCGGGGCATCCCGAATTAACCGGGCCGATATTCGAGCATCCTACGTACAATCCGATATTGCCGTTGGATTCGGTCTTTGAATTGGTGATGTCGCTGGAGGAAGTTTGGCTCACCCAGATTCCGTAGTTGAGATTGCCCTCAGCGGTGGTGTTGGTCAGCTCGATCGAGTCAGCCTTGTTCAGCTCGACCCCGGCGGTACCGTTGGTATTCGCAGTGACATCGTCGGCGACGATTTGTCTCCCTTCGATCAGCAAGCCGACGTCCCATCCGCTTATGACCGTGCCCCGGAATCCGAGAAAATCGGAGCGGAAATTGCGATGGACCAAAACTCCAATTCCGGTCGGCGTCGTGCCGCCGGGGCCGGTGATGTTTTTCTTTGCGCCGTCGAAGATCACAAAACTCGACGCGATCTCGATGCAGGCGCCGTTCGGTGTCAGTCCCTGCGTGGAATTGATCGCCAACCCGAGCTTGTAGGAACCAGGCGTGGCAATTGTGCATCCGCAGGCGTTAATGGTTGGTGAGCACACTGCCTGTGCCGCGGCCGGAGTAGGCATAAATAAGGCTGCGGATGTCGCCACTGTTGCCAGGAACACTCCCTGAAAAAAGAGCGTAGCGCGGTTTCTCATCTCAAAAAGTCCCTCGTAGTCTTAGGGAACTTCCGGATGACCGGTCAGCTCGCGTTGGTTATTGACGGCTCTGTTCATGGCGCGCCGGATCCTTCCCCGGTCCGGAACTCCTCCCAAATTTTCGGACAGTTCATCTCGATCGACACCGCATGCTAGCCGCGGCCGTTCTTGTCGAAGCGAAATTTCTCTTTGCGCTCGATCTGTACGACTCGCGAGTCCTGGATAACGACCTCGACCGAGCCGAAGCGCACGCCGCTGATAGCGCTCGCGATCCGCCGCAGGATCTCATCGCCGTTATCCTGCTCGGGTTCACCCTCACGCCTGCTAGTCAGAATTGATTCAGGTTTCATAATCTATCCTATTAGATGACTAGACTAATCCTCCAAAAAAAGAGATCGTGACCCGTCAGATCGCGAAACTCAGCGATTCGTTGCCGGTGACTACCGCCTCGACCCGCTTGAGCATATCGGCCAGCGAAGTCGAGTCCATTATCTTCGCGGTCGCGTCGCGAACTTCCTTCATTACGATCCTGATTCCGCAACTGCGCTCGTCGCGACACTCGCGGCATCGCATGTATGCCGTCTTGCTGACGCAGGGCAACGGTGCGATTGGCCCGTCCAGCACGCGAATTATGTGCCCGACGCTAATCAGATGAGGCTCGCGTCCCAGGAAATATCCGCCGCCCTTGCCCTTCTTGCTCTGAAGCAGTCCCTGGTTCTTGAGTTCGAGCAGAATCAGCTCCAGGAACTTGCGTGGAATACCTTCGCGCTGCGCCAGATCCGATATGAGCACGGGTCCCTGGCCGTATTCTTTGGCCAAAACCATCATCGCCTTGAGCGCGTATTTCGATTTTTTCGAAAGCATTTCGCAGTCGTTTACTCGATAGGGTGGCTAGACTAAAGATCCCGACGGATCCAGTCAAGAGCATCAGGCTAGAAATGTTTGGACGCAGAATTCCGCTCCGTGTCATCCCGAAATTGGCAATTCGGCTCAGAATGACACGGAGCGATAGAGCATTCCTTCAGCGCGCCTTGGCCTTCAGTTCGGCGTACTTGTCGAGCATCGGAAGTACGGTCTCGCGCGTCGCAGGCGGCAACGCGAAGATCAGCCGATCGAGCCCGAGATCGAGAAATTTTTTGATCTGCTCCTCGTTTGGACCGACGCCGAACAATGAGACCGGAAGCTTGCCGCGGCCCGCTTTCTTGCCCGCTTCCGCGAGCGCCTTCAAGCCGGCCTCGAGGTCGTAACGCGGAATATTGATCGGCATCCATCCGTCGCAATACTCGGCTACGCGATCGAAGGTCTTCGGCGATTGCGAGCCGAGCAGAATTGGCGGTCCACCCGCCTGCACCGGCTTGGGAAACGACCAGATCGGATCGAAGTTCACGAACTCGCCATGAAACTCCGCGGCCTCCTTGGTCCAGATTTGTCGCATCGCAAGCACTTTTTCCTTGACGATTTTCCAGCGCCGCTTGAACACCGCGCCATGATTCTCCATCTCCTCGACGTTCCAGCCAGCGCCGATGCCGAAGATCACGCGGCCGCCTGAAATCATGTCGAGCGACGCGACTTCCTTCGCAAGCACGATCGGGTCGCGCTCGATCACGAGGCATACTCCGGTGCCGAGTTTAAGCTTTTTGGTTACCGCCGCCGCGCCGCCGAGCGCGACGAACGGATCGTGCGTGTGCCAGTACTCTTTGGGCAGTTCTGCTCTGCCTGGCCACGGCGTTTTGCGCGACGCGGGAATATGAGTGTGCTCGGGAAAGAACATCGACTCGAAGCCGCGTTGCTCAGCCGCGAGTGCGAGTTCGATCGGCTGGATTGCATAGTCGGTGGGAAACATCGAGATTCCGAATTCGGCCATGGCGCTACCTCCTGGATTGAGCCGGTGCCGGCAACAAGATAGTCGCGGCGCATTTCAAGTTTCATAGCACAACTGATCGGCGAAGCGTCTGTGCGCAGTATTCGACACGACATAGTTCTGATTCGTCGGCGTGCCTACGACGCGGACTTTCGCGGTCGAGCCTGGAATTCGATCGCCGTTCATCGGTTCGTAGCGGCCGCCGAGATTGTCGGCCAGGAACTTTTCCATCCGCGCAGTGAAGTCGAGCCGGTTTTCGGGTCGCACGAAGCCGTGGCCTTCGTCGGGGTATAAAACGTAAACTGCGCTTCCGCGATGCTTCGCGATCGCCTCGACGATCTGCTCGGCCTCGGCTTGCTTGACGCGCGGATCGTTAGCGCCCTGGCCTATCAGCATCGGGATTTTTATTTTGTCGGCGGAGAACAGCGGCGACGCTTTCGTCAGCAGCTCCTTGTCCTTGGGGTCGGCGGGATTCCCAACCCTGGTCAAGAAGATCGATCGGATAACTTCCCAATACGGCGGGATCGACGCCAACAACGTGAACAGATTCGACGGGCCGCATTCGTCCACCGCGCATCGATAGACGTCGGGCGTGAATGCGGCCCCGGCGAGAGCCGCATAACCGCCATACGAGCCGCCAAATATCGCGACGCGCTGCGGATCCGCGATTCCCGCATCCACGGCCCACTTGACGCCGTCGGTCAAGTCGTTCTGCATCGCGAGTCCCCACTGGCGATCGCCGGCGTGCAGATATTTCTTTCCGAATCCCGTCGAGCCGCGAAAATTCATTTGGAGCACGGCGTAGCCGCGGTTCGCGAGCAGTTGGGTATAGGGCGCGAAGCCCCAGCTATCGCGGGCCCACGGTCCGCCATGGACGGTGAGCACCATCGGGAGATTTTTCGCGGGCAGGCCGACCGGAAGCGTGAGATATCCGTTAAGTTTCAGCCCGTCGCGGGCATTGAATTGAACCGGCTTCATCGTAGCGAGCGGGGCGTCGTCGAGTTTGGGCTGGACGCTGAACAGGAAGGTCGCCTTCCTCGCCGCACGATCCCACGAATAGTAGCGCGCCGGCGCTCGATCGCTTTCGAATGAGACCAGCCACGTCTTGTCGGCGAGGTCGCGGTCAACGACGTTGAAATCTCCGTCGGCGACTTTCGCGATCGCGTCGAAGTCGGACTGAATCGACGGATCGACAACCGTCCAATGCCTGCGTCCCGGATCGAACGCCGCCGCCTGCACGACGTGACGGGTCGGCTGAATCATCGCGTCACTCAAATCGGCGTCGTCGCTGTGCGCGATATCCGTTTCCTTGCCCGAAGTGATTTCGTGGCTCACCACCGCACTGTATCCGTGCCGATCGAACTGCTGAGAAAGATTGAATGCCCGTCCTTGGTGAAGTCGAGCGCCGCGAGGTTGTCTTCCATAGAGGCTTTCATCAAGTTGCGCCACGGACCAGCCGCGCTGTCGCGAATCCGAAGCTCGGTGCCGCCGTCAGGCGTCGTGACCGAGGCCGCGCGCACGATCATGTCGTCGTCCGCCAGCCATCCGCCAACGTCGCCGGGATTTTTCGTGTCGAGCTCGACGGCGCCAGTGCGCAGATCGATTCGATAGACGTCCATCAATTTTCGATCGCGCAGATTGAGCGCGACCAGCACGCGCTCGGGAAATTTCGGATTGGAGGCGACGAATTCGGCGCGCACGCCCTGCCATGGGGTCAGATCGCGAACGTTGTGCGAGTCGAGATCGACGGCGAACAGATGGAAGTTTTCGTCGCCGGCGGCGTCCTGCGCATAGAGTATCGTTTTGGAATCGTACGCCCATCCATAGGATTGGATTCCGCGGCTCTGTCCGCGGTGACGACGCGCGCATCGTGCTGCCCGATCGTCTGCACACACACCTGCAGGACGCCGTGTTCGTCGGGCGCCAGCCATGCGAGCCGTTTGCCGTCTGCCGCGATATGCGGATTGGCGCGCTCGGGATTCCCGAGAATCGTATCGCGCGGAATCAGCGGCGGCAGTTGGGCGAAGGCAGGTGGTGCTGGAATTGTTGAAGTCATCGTGAGGACCGCAATTATCAGCAAAAATTTACGCGCGATCGCGAACATCAATCACAAGGATGACAGAAAAAATCGGGGAGTGAATACGGGCAGTTCGTGCTTCCCGCGGGTTCAGGGCAACCCAATAACCTAACCCCTTCCCATAGTGGGAAGGGGGAACAAACGCGGGGAAGGAGGCGCGGCCTCTGTCGGCCGCGGAAGTGTCGAGCGCCTACTGGGCGCCCGACTTCAGCACTTGCCCCGGCAAATACCCCGAATGCTGCCCGCGCTCGTAGAGTATGTCGCCGTTGACAATCGTGTACTCGACGCCCTCCGCCGGCATTACCAGTCTGCGGCCGCCGCCGGGCAAATCGTTCTGCATGCGCGCGCGTTTCGCGGATCCGATCTTGCGCTCGTCGAATATCGCGACGTCGGCAGGCAGCCCGACCTTGAGCCGTCCGCGATCCTTGATTCCGAAAAAATCGGCCGGCTCCGACGTGATCCGCTTGATCGCGTTCTCCAGTGTCATCGCCTGCCGCTCGCGAACCCACGTGCCGAGCAGATATGTGCAATAGCCCAGCATCGCAAAGCATGTTCACGTGCGCGCCGCCGTCCGACAGTCCGATCATCGTGCGCGGGTCCGCGATAAGCCGCTGAATTCCTTCTTCGTGATACTGCTGCATCGTGTACTGAATGTTCAGATCGTCCTCGAGCGCTAGGTCAAAGAACGTGTCGAGCGGATCCTGATGGCGCTGCTCGGCGATTTCGGCAACCGTCTTGCGCTCATTCAGTTTCAGTGCGGGACTCGTGACCTCGAGCACCTCGACTCGATTCCATCGGTCCTGGAACAGATGTGGCCGCTTGAGTTCCTCGCGGAAAGCGCCGCGAAAAGCCGGATCGCGATAGAACTCCTTCTGCTTCTCGAGCGGCTGATTGAAGACCGACCCCCATAGCTCCATGTCGGCGAACGAAAACGGATTGCGCAAATCCATCTGCACCACGAACGGCTTGCACAGCACCTGCGGCACGCCGCCGCGATTGATCAACGGCTCGAGGCGCCGGAGAGTATCGGCGCTGGCCTCGGGTTTGTCGGGACGGCTCGCCATCGCCAGCCACGTCACCGGCCGGGTGCTCTCGTCGAGCAGAAACTCCAGCAGTCCCTGCTCGTCCTCCGACATGCGACCCGCACGCCGTGTGAGCGCCACTTCGATCGCGCCGCGACCCGCGTCACGCAGCACGTTCGCGTAGGCCTTCAGCTCATCGCGTGACGCCAACCGGCACGCGAGAGGACGTCCCTGGTAGCCGATATGCTGTGGCAAAGTGGTCGTCGAAAAGCCGAACGCGCCCGCGTCGATCGCCTCGCGCAACAACGCCGCGACCCTCGCCGTCTCAGCGGGCGTCGCCTCCCGCTCCATCGATTCGTCGCCCAGCACGTAATGCCGAAATGGAGTCAGCGGCGCCAGGAACGCGAGATTGATTCCAGCCCCGCGACGCTCGGCCGCCGCGATGAACTCCGGGAAGCTCTCCCACTCCCACGTGATTCCCTTGGACAGCGCCTCGAACGGGATCGCCTCGACGTTGACCAGGTCCCATGCTGCGACTTCGCGCGCCGCGGGCTTGCACGGTGCGATTCCAACGCCACAATTTCCCATGACGACGGTCGTAACTCCGTGCCACGACGTGCAACTGACTAATGGATCCCAACAAATCTGCGCATCGTAATGAGTATGCGGATCGACGAAGCCTGGCGCGACGATCAGGTCTGACGCATCGATTGTCTCCGCGGCGCCGTCCGTGACTTTCCCGATCTCCGCGACCTTCCCGTCTTTGACCGCGACGTCGGCGCGGCGTCGAAACGCTCCGGTGCCGTCGATAACGGTGCCATTCTTGATAATGAGGTCGTAAGCCATTGCACTCCCTCCGGGACGGGATTTGAAGCGAAACGTCTTAGCTTCCGGTATCGCAGGAAAGACTGCCACTGCGCAAGTATTCCCGCGAAGGCGTGTGTGCTCCAGGGAACCGCCGACGGCGCAATCCATGCCACTGCTAGCTACAAGTCACAGTCAGCGACACAAATAGTCAACTTGAGCGATTAAGTTCACCCTTTCGATCCGACGACAGGACGCGTCAAGTTTCTCGATCAGCGGGTTCGCGATTCAGCCATGATCCGGCACGATGCGGGAGTTCTTGCGACGCTGCGCGCTCCTAGTCGCAAGAATTGTCCTCTTATATGATCGAGTCGCCGGTTGTGCCCGTGAGTAAGGAGAAATCCAATGAAGGTCGTTGTCGATCTGAAATTGTGCGAGGGAAACATGAAATGCCAGGAGGCCGCGCCAGAGGTCTTCGAGGTGCGTGACGACGACAAGAGCCATCTGTTGCTAGACAGTCCGCCCGAGCGCATGCGTGAAAAAATCAAGCTCGCAGCGCGGCTATGTCCTCGCCAGGCAATTACCGTCGGCGAAGACTAGTCGCAAAGTGACCGGTCGCGCCTTCAAATTGACCAGATGACTCGCTATGCGCGACAGGTCAGAATGACGAAGCGTAACGGAACTCGCGGAATCGGGGAGATACTTTTCAATGGAAACTGAGCACGCACTCTCACTGGATTCGTTGAACATCATAGGACCCGACCACTACGCGCAAAACGGCTATCCGCATCGCGAATGGACTTACCTGCGCAAGCATAAACCAGTCTTCTGGTGCGAGTATCCAAAAACCGATCCGTTCTGGGCTATCACCAAGCACGCCGACATCATTCAGATTTCCAAGCAGCCGCGCCTGTTCCTCAACGGCCCTCGCCTGCTCGTGTTCGTCAACGAAGACGGCCTCGAGGAGAGTCCGACGCCGCCGTTCCGCCACCTGCTCGACATGGACCCGCCCGATCACGGCGAGTATCGCGCCGTCGTGAGCCGACACTTCACGCCGCGCGGCGTGCGTCCCCTCCAGCCTGAAATCGAGAACATCACGCGCGAGGTGCTCGACGACGTTACCGGCCGCGACCAGTGCGACTTCGTCACCGATGTATCGTCGAAGATTCCGCTCGCCGTTATCGCCGAGCTGCTCGGTGTTCCGCACAAGGATTGGGAACAGCTCTTTCGATGGACCAACGAGACGATTGGCGGCGGCGACCCCGAGTTCCAGGCAGGAACGACCGCGCAGGAGACGATGGATCGTTCGCGCCTCGGCCTGTTCCAGTATTTCACCGACATGGTCGCGCAGCGCATGAAGCATCCGACCAACGACATCACCAGCATCGTCGCCAACGGCAAGGTTAACGGCGAGCCGATACCGCAGTTCGAGATGCTCTCGTACTATTTCCTCCTGGTCGTCGCCGGCAACGAGACCACGCGCAACGCGACCACCGGCGGCCTGCAGGCTTTCATCGACAATCCGGCCGAATGGCACAAACTCAAAAAACATCCCGAGCTGCTCGATTCGGCGGTCGAGGAGATCGTGCGCTGGACGACGCCGGTAATTCAGTTTGCGCGTACGGCGACCGAAGACACCGTCATCCGTGGCCAGAAGATCAAAGCCGGCGAATCGGTATGCCTGTTCTATCCGTCGGCGAATCGCGACGAAGAAGTCTTCAAGGATCCTTTCAAGTTCGACATCAGCCGCAATCCGAATCCGCATATCGCATTCGGCATCGGCGAGCATTTCTGCCTCGGCGCGAACCTGGCGCGGCTCGAGCTGAAAATTATATTCAGGGAGCTGGCAAAGCGGCTCGATCACGTCGAGCTCGCGGGCCCGGTCGAGCGGCTGCGTTCGAGCTTCGTCGGCGGCATCAAGCACATGCCGATCCGGCTCAAGATGAAGCCCGCGGCCAAAGCGGCCTAGCGAAACCAAAAAATCTCGCCGGAGTCTTTTTATGATAACTCCACGCAAGTCAGCCGATCGCGGACGCACCAAGATCGACTGGCTCGACAGCCGCCACACCTTTTCCTTCGGCGACTACTACGACCCGAACCAGATGGGATTTCGCACGCTGCGCGTCATCAACGAAGATCGCGTCCGCCCTGGTGCCGGGTTCCCGACCCATGGGCATCGCGACATGGAGATCATCACTTACATTCTCGAAGGTGCGCTCGAGCACAAGGACAGCCTCGGCACCGGCTCGATCATTCGTCCGGGCGAAGCGCAGCGGATGAGCGCCGGCTCGGGAATTACGCACAGCGAATTCAATCATTCGAAAACCGAGCCGGTTCACTTTCTACAAATCTGGATCACGCCTTCCACACGCAGCATCGCCCCCGGCTACGAACAAAAAACCATCGACGACGCCAAAGCGCATGGCGGATTCGCGCCGGTCGGCGCTCCCGACGGCGGCGATCACTCAGTGAAAATTCACCAGGACGCGGCGCTGTCAGTGGCAAAGCTCGAGCGCGGACAGAAAGTCGATGCCACCTTGAAGAAGGGCCGCCACGGATGGGTGCAAGTGGCGCGCGGCCAAGTCACGGTGAACGGCACCGCACTCGCGGAAGGCGACGGCGCCGCAATCAGCGACGAAGATAAGGTGACGATAGTCGCCAACTCTCCCGCCGAAGTCCTGTTCTTCGATCTGGCTTGAGATTTCAGTCACCCTTTCGTCGCCGCGCGCAGGTGCGCCAAGTCGTAGTCGCGTAGCTGATCGATTCTGTCCACCGTGACGTCGGGTGCCATGTACTTGGCAACCTCTTCTACGTCCGCCGCGTAATGCCCCTGGCGCGGAAACACCGTCGTCACACGCGCGCCCCACGTCTTCTTCACGGCGTCAAGAATTCGCACCTTGTCATCGATCAGCACGTAATGGTCCGCGGGGTAGCGCGCCTTCACGTCATCGAGCTCCTGTTCCTTGTGGATGTAGATCATAACCTTTTCATCGACGGCTTCGCGAAGTCCCGAACGCTCGACCTTGAGCGGCTGAAAAATCATGTCGCCATCGGACAGGATCGCCGTCTCGCCGTATTGTTTGTACTGTTCGATCACGTCGAGCGAGCACGGGAACAGCCGGTTCGCGAAATGGTAGTTCATCAGGAAGTACGACACTGCGATAATTCCGAAGTCGCGGGGATGATTGACGCGATACCGCTGCAACGCGCCGAGATAGTCCGCGTAGCCAAGCTCGGTGCGCAACTGCTCGAAATATTCCCAGTAGCGCGTCTGCTGGTCGTGGCCGATGTCGCGCTCGAGATTGCGTTTCACGTCGGCGACGATGTGATCGTTGTCGATTAGCGTGTTATCGACATCAAACAAAAAAACAACATGTTCTGAGGCCATCGGAAGATCCTCCGCGGACAATGATCGCGATTCTAACGCGTTGAGGGAATCGGGGTTGCGCCGTGCGCGCTCGACTGGTAGCACGCCTCGACTAACGCCATCGTGCGAAGCGCGTCCTCGACGCCCGAAATCAGTTTTGAATCATCGCCGGCGACGAATCGCTGCAGGTTCGACATCGGACCCTCGAAGGCTTCGAGAAACCACGAACCGCGGAGCGCAATCGCGCTCCAACCCTTCGAGTCTTCGGTCGCTATTTCGAGCGTGTCGGGCTCGCCCGCGGGATAGTTGAGATTCACGCCCATTTTTGCGATTGCGGCGCCCCGACTGCCCTCGAGCTTGAGCTGCGACATCTCGTGTCGTGCGCCAAACGTATGCGCGTGATTCATCGTCAGGCTGCATCGAAGCGTGTCGCCGTAGTCGAGCACGATGCTGGTGCGGGTATCCGAATAGTCCGGCATCGCGGGATGCCGCACACCTTTGCAGTAAACGCCGCGCGGTTCGCCAATAAGCGAGCGAATCAGATCGAGATAGTGAATCGAATGCATCAGCACTTCGAGACGCGGCACGCCTTTGAGGAACGCCCAGTAGTTCCACGGCGTGTGAAGATTGATGCGGACTTCGACATCCAGCACGTCGCCGAAAATACCACGCTGAAGCGCGTCCTTGATCGCGAGCATGTTTGGCGCGAAGCGGAGCTGAAAATTCACCGCGGCCGAGAGCCGTTTCTCAGCGCAAATCGCAACTATCCGGCGCGCATCGGCAAGGTCGCGCCCTAACGGCTTTTGAATCAGAACGGCGCGACCGGACGGCAGCCGTTCCAGCACGCTCGCGATATTCTCAGGTGGGATCGCAACGTCGAAAGATTAAATCGCGCATCGACGCAGCTTCATCGAGCGACTCGAACACGCGCGGAATTGCGAATGCCTCTGCACGGTCGCGGCTGGCCTTCGCATTCACGTCGAAAATTCCAGCGACCGGAAATCCTAGACGTTTGTAAACCGGCAGATGTGCGTCGCGAACGATACTGCCAGCGCCGATCACGACGATCGGCCTCGGCGCCGACGGACGCGGCCATGACTGCCGCAAATCGCGAACCGAAGCTGGCAATTGAGTCGTCATCGCCGGTCGCGCGATGCTACCATGCCGCGCAGAGGAAGCGATCATGGCGCGCACAATTTCCGGCCTCTCGGTCCGCGACATCCGAACCCCAACCTCCAGAACACTCGCCGGCTCCGACGCCGTTCATACCGATCCCGACTACTCCGCCACCTATGTAGTACTCACCACCGACGCGGGCGACGGCATCGAAGGCCACGGCATGACATTCACGATCGGCCGCGGCAACGAAGTTGTGGTCGCCGCCGTCCGCGCCTTGCAGCATCTGATTGTCGGCTCGAAGTACGAGGACATAGTCGGCGACCTCGGCGGCTTCTGGCAGAGGCTCACATTTGAAAGTCAGCTTCGATGGATCGGTCCCGAGAAAGGCGCAATCCATCTCGCGACTGCCGCGATCGTAAATGCGGTGTGGGATCTTTACGCGAAGATCGAACGCAAGCCGGTGTGGAAGCTCGTCGCCGACATGACGCCCGAGCAGTTCGTCTCGACCATCGACTTCCGCTACCTCACCGACGCGTTCACTCGCGACGAGGCGCTCGCAATCCTGCGCGGCAAATTCTCGACGCGCGGCGAGCGTGAAGCGCAGATGCGCAAAGACGGCTACCCAGCCTACATCACGTCCGCCGGATGGATGGGATATCCGGACGACAAGGTTCGCCGCATGTGCCGCGAGGCGCTCGCCGCAGGATGGAGCCGGTTCAAGATAAAAGTAGGCCGCGACTCAGAGGCCAACGTTCATCGCGCGGCGCTGGTGCGCGAAGAAATTGGACCGCGCGCCGTCATGATGATGGATGCGAACCAGGCGTGGGACGTCGGCGAGGCGATCGAGTTCATGCGTCCTCTCGCGCGCTTCAATCCGTTGTGGATCGAAGAGCCGACCAGTCCCGATGACGTCCTCGGTCACGCGACGATTCGCCGCGCGATTGCGCCCATCGGAGTCGCGACCGGAGAGCACGCGGCCAACCGCGTGATGTTCAAGCAGTTGATGCAGGCCGACGCGATCGACTTCTGCCAGTTCGACAATTGCCGTCTCGGCGGACTCAGCGAGGCGCTCGCCGTTCTGTTGCTAGCCGCGAAAGTTCGGCGTGCCGGTTTGCCCGCATGCCGGCGGACTCGGACTGTGCGAGTACGCCCAGCACGTTTCGCTGATCGATTACATCTGCGTGAGCGGTAGCCTGGACAATCGGATGATAGAATTCGCCGATCACCTGCACGAGCACTTCAAAAATCCAGTGGTCGTGCGCGGAGACCGCTACATGGCGCCAACCGCGCCAGGCTTCAGCATCGAGATGCTCCCCGCGTCGCTCGCGGCGTTCGAATTCCCCAACGGTTCAGAATGGAAGCAGAAATGAAGCGCCATTCCCGGGCCCGCAAGGAAATTGGTAGCGAATCGATTACGGACGTATGATTGGATCTGAGCTGCGCGGTTTCGGAGTTTGCCAGCCATGTCTCACGTCGGAAGCGATCCCAAAGCGGCCGAAAACGCAAATCCAGCCCGTGGACAATTCATCACCAACACGCTGCGCTCGCGCGGCTTTCTGCCCGAGCACGATCCGTTGATCGGCTTCCCCTCCAACTCCGAATTTGCCGGGTTGGACGAAATTGGGCGCGATCTTCCAAGCCTCCTGCAAGACGCTGGCTTTCGCGCTTACGCGCGCTCACTAGACATCCCGCTATGGCCGGAAAATCGCGTAGCGGCAACCGACGTTCCTCAACTCAGGTTGTACTACGTGCGTGTGGGCTTCCTCGCTTCCGCCTACATCAACCAGGTGGGCCAGGAACCGAGTAGAGTGTTGCCGGCCAATCTCGCGCTTCCGCTATGCCGGGCCTGCCAGCTGCTCAACCGTCCGCCGATTCTGAGCTACGACGGTTACGCTTTGTACAACTGGAAGCGATTTCGCAAGGACGGACCGATCGCGCTGGGAAACATCGACACCATTCAGAATTTCGTGCACCTCTACGACGAGCACTGGTTCATCCTGGTTCACGTCGAGATCGAGGCAATCGCCGCGCGCATCCTGGACGCGATCGCTACAGTTCAGGCATCGCTCGATGCGAACGAGCCCGGTTCCATCGATGATGCGGTTCGAGATCTAGCCGGCGCGATCAACGAACAGGTTCGAGTGCTGCGGCGAATCCCGAAAAAAATGGACCCGGCGCTCTATTACAAAACCTTCCGGCCCTACATCCGTTTTTTTGAAAACGTTGAGTATGAAGCCGAGGTGGCCGGAGGGCGCGTTGCGGCCGGCTCGGCCGCGCTGCTGCGTATAAACTTTCGCGGCGAGACGGGGGCTCAAAGCAGCATCATGCCGCTGCTGGTGGCATTCATGAAAATTCCGCATCGCAAATCGATGCTCACGAGTCACCTGATCGACATGCGCAACTATATGCCGGCGGAACATCGCGCCCTTATCGCGGCGGTGGAGGCGATGCCCAGCGTCCGCGCGATGGCGAGCAAAGAGAACTACAACGCGGTGCTCGATGCGATGGCGGAGTTCCGATCGGTGCACTACGGATGGGCCCAGGAATATATCAACCGACGAACTGACGATCCTCGCGGAACCGGCGGCACTCCCTATATGGAGTGGCTGAAACAGCTCATCGACGAAACGCTCGCATTCAAGATTGACTAGCCCCGAGTTTTCGCGGGGGTAGCTTTTAACCAACGTGCCAAAGTCGGTTTCTATTTCGCGCTTCCGCGCGATGTGCGTGTTCGTCAGAGCGTGAAGACCAGCTTCATCTCGGCCCACCATTCTCCCGGCTGCGCTCCGGGTACCGGCTCCTGCATCGAGGCCATCAGCTCCTGCCATTCACGGTTGCGCGGATTGCTCGCCTCGTAGCGCTGGAAATCGCGCTCGGGATCGAAGTCGTCGGTCGTCTCCATGAACATGAACAGCTGGCGTCCAAGCATGAAGATCAGCATCCGTTCGATGCCGATCGATTTGAGCCCGCGCTCGACCTCCGGCCAGATCGCGCGATGGTGTTCGAGGTAGCGCTCGATGGTCTTCGGGTCGTCCTTCAAGTTGATCGTGCGGCCGTACTGTTTCATCGTCGAATGCCGGGCGGCGCTCAGAATGCGAGCACGCCGCCGTCGATTGGATACGCCTGCCCCGTGATGAAGGAGGCCTCGTCCGAACACAGGTAGAGCGCGAGCGCGGCGACTTCTTCGGGCGTGCCCATCCTGCCCAGCGGCTGATACTCCGAAAGTTGCTTGAACATCTCGGCCTCGCGTCCGGGATATGTCGTACGCAGATATCCGTCAACGAACGGCGTATGAACGCGCGCGGGGCAAATGCAATTGCAGCGGATGCCGCGCTTCACGTAGTCGACCGCTATCGATCGAGTCATCGTCAACACCGCACCCTTGCTCATCGAGTAAGCGAAACGGTCGGTGAGGCCGATCAGCGACGCAATCGACGCGAGGTTGAGGATGACGCCGCCGCCGCTCGCGAGCATCCGGCGCACAGCGGCCCGCGAGCAGAGGAAAATTCCCTTGACGTTGACGGAATACACGCGATCGAAGTCGGGTTCGGAGGTGTTCTCGACGGTGCCGATGTGCGCGATTCCGGCGTTGTTCACCAGTATGTCGACGCGTGATGCATTTCGATCGGAATCGATGCGCGCGAAAGCGGCTTCCACGGATTCAGCGATCGCGACATCGCATTCGAGCGCCGCCGCCTTGCCTCCAGCAGCGCGAATGTTATCGACGGCTGCACTGGCGGCCGTGAGGTCGCGATCAAGGGCAAAAACATATGCGCCAGTGCGGGCGAAGGTGGATGCGATCGCCAGCCCAATTCCCGAACCGGCGCCGGTGACAATCGCCGTCTTTCCGTCGAGTCGAAACACGCCTCCAACAGTAGGGCAGGCGAGCGCGCCAAGACAACCGAATCAGGGCATCGACTGGCCGCGATAGGATCGCGCCGAGCGTCATTGGATCTGGGGAGAAACGGAAGATCAGACGATCAACGCATTTCGGTTTGGAAGATTCGGTTGATCCGAGCCGTTAGCTCGCCCGAGTTGAATGGCTTGGTGACGTAGTCGTCGGCGCCAAGCGAGAAGCCCTTGACGACTTCCTGTTCGTCGTGGTGCGCCGAGACCAGGATGATTGGAATGTCTTTCGTCTTCGGATCTTTGCGCAGTTCAGTCAGCGCCTCGAACCCGTCCATGTCAGGCATTGAGATGTCGAGCAAGACCAGGTCCGGCTTCCTTTCGCGTGTCTTCGCGACCGCCCGCGCTCCGTTCCGCACGATCTCGCACTCGAAGAGTACGTTTTTCAGAATCATTGAGAGTAGACGTGTCGAGGTATCGTCATCATCCGCGACCACCGCGACGCGATTGGTGCCGATCGAGGCTTGAATCGCCTCGACGTCTTTTTCGACAAGTCGCAGAACCCGATACGCCCTCAGGAGCAAGTCTTGCGGAGCATACGGGCGCAGCGCGAAATCGCGGTTGAGATCGGCGAATGCGACGATATGCTGGACCAGCTCGGCGTAAGTTCCGACGACTACCGCAGGCTTTCGGCTGCGTGCGATCGCTTCGATCGGGGAGGGCTGTCCGGCAGCGCTCGCCGCCGAAGCGTTGATGAAGCAAGCATCGAAGCGAGACAAACTGTTGAGCCCCGGGATGTCCGGTGTCGCTCCGACTGCGTGGCCGATTCCACCGACGCTACCCAGCGCCGCGATAATAGCATCCGCCTCGGGAGTTTCGAATCCCATCACGGCGAATCTCCTGCTGACCAGAGATTTTTGAATTATCTGCTCCATCGGGGACGCGGTCCTCCTTCCTGCCAAGGCTCGCCATCGGCGCGGTCGAGGCTGTACTGATCGCAATGTCCATGCCTTTCTCCGATGAACAGTAAAGCCTGAGATAGCGCCGAACGATCTCCAGACCGCGTCACTTAGCCTGCGTACGCTGAGACGAAGTCAATCGCCGATCCAGCCGCGTCCCGATTTGGGACATTTGGTCGGGCATCTCGATTTGCGACACCAAGGTCCCGGAGGCAAAATTTGTTGTTGTATCTCCGAGCCCCGCGATCTAACTTCTGAACCGCTGAACGATCGTTTAACGCTTGCGCTCCAGAGGTGTCCCCGATGACGCTTGAGACTGCGGTACCTGAAATAATCAAGCCGCGCCGTCTTCCCGCCGGCCAGCGACGCGAGCATCTGCTCGACGTTGCCGCCGCGATCATTCTCGACTCGGGCTTCGAGTCGCTCACGATGGAATCGGTGGCCGAGCGCGCGGGAGTGAGCAAGGGTCTCGGCTACGCCTACTTCGAGAATGCGGAGGAGTTGGCGCTCGCGCTGTACGATCGCGAGATGGCCGAGTTCTATCGGCGAATCGTTGAAGCCACTGCCGGCTGCGAATCTTTCGATGAGCGGATGAGGCGTGCGCTGCGGGAGCATCTCAATCTGATCACCGAGCGTGGCGTGTTGTTCGTGCTTCTTCAGAACAAGCTGAGCGGGCGCAAACTCAAACGCACGGTGCGTCAACGGCTCGCTCCGTTCGTGGACTTCTGGACGGGGCAGATGGAACAGGAATTTGGGGTCGATCGCACTACTGCGGAAACCATTGCAAGCGCGATGCTGAGTGCAGCCGATATTTTCGGCCGCGCGCTACACGCCAAGCGGCTGGCCAAGCGCGAGATCGAGGCTCTCGTCTGCGATTTCGTGCTGGCGGGAATCCACGCGGCGCTGACCTCGGCGCATCGCCGGCGAAATCTCTGATCGAACACAGCGCGCACTTCTGAAATACGAATCGCTTTTCACACCGCGGGCGTGTACAGCAAAGGCTTATGTGTTGGCATCGTAGCTACGTGCTCGAGGTTGCCCGCTCGAGCAACGCGAAATGACCGCCGATCCGCGACTCGCGGTCGAGGCCGGCGCGCTCGAGACCGCCGTCGAATCGCGGCTCGCCGACGCCGCGCTGTCGAAGGCGAGGCGCAAGCTGATCCCGTTCCTGTTCGTGCTCTACCTTGTCGCCTACCTGGACCGAATCAATGTCGGCTTCGCGTCGTTGCAGATGAACCGCGAGCTTGGACTGACCGAATCGGTATTCGGCCTCGGCGCGGGACTGTTCTTCCTCGGCTATTCGATTTTCGAGGTGCCTAGCAATTTGATCCTCGAGCGCGTCGGTGCGCGCATGTGGATTGCGCGAATCATGATCAGCTGGGGCGTCGCCGCGATGGCGATGACGGCGGTGCGCGGCGCGATGTCGTTCTTTGCCGTAAGGTTCATACTGGGGCTGGCCGAGGCGGGATTTTTTCCCGGCGTGATGCTCTATCTGACGTTCTGGTTCCCCGCGCGTGAGCAGGCGCGTGCAGTCGCACTGTTCATGACGGCGACTGCTCTCGCAGGAATCATAGCTGGTCCCGTGTCGGGGGCGTTGTTGGAATTGCATGGACTGGCTGGGCTCTCCGGATGGCAGTGGCTATTCATCCTCGAGGGTCTGCCCGCAGTAATTCTTGGCGTGTGCGTATTGTTCCATCTTCCCGATGGTCCCAAAAATGCTGTCTGGCTTGAGGTTGACGAGCGTGCCGCACTATCCAACAGGCTCGAAAGCGAGCGTCGACGTGGTACTCAGAAGCGCCAACGCAGTTTTATTGAAGCGATTAGCAACTCGACCGTCTGGATATACTCACTTGTCTACTTTGCAATAGTATTCGGACTCTATGGAGTGACTTTCTGGCTACCGCAAATCATCCAGGGTTTCGGCAATCGGACCGACTTCGAAATCGGGATGCTCTCGGCGATTCCATTTGTAGGTGCTGCTGTCGCAATGGTTTTCGCGGGCAGAGCCTCCGATCGAAGCGGCGAGCGCCGATGGCATCTCGCGTTTTGTGCTGCGGTTGGGGGCGTCGGCTTGATGCTTGCGTCGACGACTCACTCGCCGCTCATGTCGCTCGGCGCACTCTCGATTGCGGCGGCGGGAATCTGGGGAACCTTCGGCCCATTCTGGGCGATGCCGGCGGAGTTTCTCAGCGGCACCGCGGCCGCCGGCGCGATTGCGCTCATCAACTCGATCGGAAACCTCGGCGGATTCGCGGGACCTTACTCCGTCGGGATAGTGCGACAGGTGACGCATAGTTTTGCCGGCGGAATGATCGTGATGGCGGCTTCACTCTTCGCCGCCGGAATCCTCGCCTTGACACTGCCAGTCCCGTTGCGCGAAACCGATGCATCATGAGCGAGAAGACCAGTGCGCTGAGCCCGGCCGCGTTATGGCGGCGGCTGGGGTTGGAGCGCCACAACTGGCCAGGCCGATTTACCGTGCTGCTCGCGACGATTCTGCTGCTGCTGGTTACTCAGCCGATATTCTCGGGCCACGCTTTCGCTCAAAATATCGCGACCGCGACGATATCACTTGTACTGCTGGCCGCCCTTTACGCATTTCGCGCGACCAGGATCTACTTCGTGATTGCGTCCATCCTGCTGGTTCCGTCGATCGGATGCCGCTTGGCCCTGCTCTTCACCTTGAGCCCAACGGTCGAGGTCGTTGGCGCGATCTCTTCGTGCCTGTTCCTGGTCGTAACGGTCGTCGCGCTGGTATCGCGTCTTTTCATCGTAAAGAGCGTCACGCTCGACACTATCAGCGCTGCGATTTGCGCCTACCTGCTGACGGGCGTCGCCTTTGCGTACGCCTTCGCGGTCATCGAACTGCAACATCCTGGTTCGTTCAGCGCCGCACTGTTTCAAGGGCCCCGAGGCACTCTCGCGCCGCTGATTGCGTCGCTACACAGCTTCATCTACTTCAGCTTTGTATGCCTGACGACGACCGGGTTCGGCGATATCGCGCCGGTTTCCGAGGCCGCCCGCAGCGTCTCGGTGATGGAATCTGTGTTCGGTCAGTTGTATGTAGCTATTCTGATCGCGCGATTGGTCAGTCTCGAAGTCGCGCAGTCGATGATGCAGGAGCGTTAACCAGATGTCCGGACTTTATTTCGACGAATTTGAAGTCGGCCGCGTATTCAAGCACGCGATCACGCGCACGATTACAGAAACCGACAATCTGATCTTCTGCGCACTGACGCATAATCCGCAGCCGCTCCATCTCGACGCGGAGTTCGCCAAGAGCACCGAGTTCGGTCAGCGCATCGTGAACAGCATCTTTACGCTCGGGCTGATGATCGGAGTGTCGGTCGGCGATACTACGCTCGGCACCACCATCGCGAATCTCGGCATGTCCGATACGCGTTTCGCGCATCCGGTTTTCATCGGCGACACGCTGCGCGCTGAGACCACAGTCGCCGAGAAACGTGAAAGCCGGTCGCGGCCCGACTCGGGAATCGTCGTGTTCGACCATCGATGTTTCAATCAGCGCGGCGAGGAAGTCGCTTACTGCAAGCGGTCGGCACTGATGCACAAGAGGCCAGCCTCATGATTCTCCGCTCGCTCCTGTTCGTCCCGGGCGACAGCGAACGCAAGCTCGCGAAGTCCGAATCCTCGCACGCGGACGCGCTCGTGCTCGATCTCGAGGACGCAGTCGCTGACGACCGCACCGAGATCGCGCGTGCGATGGTGCTCGAGTATCTACGCGCGCATCGCGATCGCACGCGGACCGCGCTCTGGGTCCGAATCAATCCACTTTCGACGCCAAAGGCGAGGCTCGATCTCGCTGCGATCGTTACCGGCGCTCCGGACGGAATCCTGCTGCCTAAAGTGGTTTCGGCGAACGATGTAGTGACGCTCGATCACTTCTTGTCCGCTCTGGAAGCTAGCGACGGCGTCGAGCAGGGATCAATCGCGATCATTCCGGTGGCGACGGAGACACCGGCTGCGATGTTTGCGTTGGGCGGTTTCGCCGGATGCAGTCCGCGGCTCGCCGGCTTGACCTGGGGCGCCGAAGATCTCGCGGCCGCTGTAGGAGCCACCACCAATCGCGACGCGGACGGCAATCTGGATTTCACTTACCAGCTTGCCCGCTCGCTGTGCTTGCTCGCCGCGGTAGCTGCCGACGTCCAACCAATCGACACGGTGTCGGTAAACTTCAAGGACGCTGCCGCGCTCAAGAAAGAATCCGAGATCGCACGTCGCGCAGGCTTCACCGGCAAGATTGCGATTCATCCCGATCAAGTTGATGTCATCAACGACGCGTTCACTCCGGCGCCGGAAGACATCGCGTATGCGAATCGTGTAATCGACGCTTTCGCTGCCGGAGTTGGAACCGTCGCGCTGGACGGCAAGATGCTCGACATGCCGCACCTGAAACAAGCGCGCCGTATTCTCACGCTCGCCAAGTCGCTCCGCGCGCGCTAGCGCTTACTTGCTTATGAATCATTCCATCGGGAGGCCTACGTAATTCTCCGCTAGCGTCTGGGACGCGGCGCGCGAGCTGGTGACGTAGTCGAGCTCGGCGAGTTGCCGGCGTCGGTCGAAGGCGTTCTCGTCATCGAACCGATGCAGCATCGACGTCATCCACCAGGAAAACCGTTGTACCTTCCAGACTCGTCGCAGACATATATCCGAATACTTAGTTAGTAGTTCGCGATTGCTATTGGCGTAATACTCAGTCAGCGCACGCGCCAGTACGCGAACATCCGCGATCGCCAGGTTAAGACCCTTGGCTCCTGTCGGCGGCACGATATGAGCCGCGTCGCCGGCGAGGAAAAGCGTGCCGGTTTGCATCGGCTCGACGACGAAGCTCCGCATCTCGGTGATTCCTTTCTGAAGAACCGCGCCTCGATTAAGTTTCCAGTCCTTGCCGGCTGTGAGTCGTAGCTGGAGTTCGTCCCAGATTTTTTCGTCGGGCCAGTTAGCAAGATCCTCGTCGGGCGCGCATTGCAAATAGAGTCGGGTAATCTCCGGCGATCGCATACTATGCAATGCAAACCCGCGCTCATGGTATGCGTAGATTAGCTCGTCGGACGAGGGGCGAGCGTCGGCGAGGATACCCAGCCACGCGAATGGGTACACTCGATCGTAGGTAGTCAGTATGCCCGTCGGGATAGTCGGTCTGCATACTCCATGGAAGCCGTCGCATCCCGCGATGAAATCGCACGACAACTCGTTGACGTCGCCCTCCTTGCGGTAGCGAATCCTTGGCGACGGTCCGTCGAAGTCGTGGATGCTGACGTCGTCGGCCTCGAAAACAATCTGACCTCGGGCGGCCAGCCGCGCGGCGATAAGATCCCTGATGACTTCGTGCTGCGCATAGATGGTGACGGTACTTCCTCCCGTCAGCCCGCTCAGATCGATACGATGTCCACGGCCTCCGAAGCGCAGCTCGATGCCGTGATGGGTCAGCGCAAGGCGCTTCATCCGCTCGCCGACTCCGGTCTCATTGAGTAGGTTGACGGTGCCCTGTTCGAGCAGGCCAGCGCGAACTCGCTCCTCGACATACTTGCGGCTGCGAGCCTCGAGCACGACAGACTCGATACCGGCCAGGTGCAGCAGATGGGACAACGTCAGGCCCGCCGGGCCTGCGCCGACAATGCCGACTTGTGTACGTTTATTCATCTCAGTTCGCCGCGTCACCTATTACTGGTGTGCCAGATGACTATCCTGTAAACGATATTGGCGGCGATACGTATCATATACTAAGTAGTGTTTTGATTAGGCACAGTGGCTTGCGATGCGATTGACTTGACTATTAACCAGGGGTGCATCGATGACCAGAATCAGAAGTGTGCTGGCTGCCGCGACAGTTTTCCTGCTGATGGCGACGCCGGCATTTGCTCAGTACAAACCATGGCCGTCTCCGATTCCTGCCGCACCCAGATGGGGCGACTACGACAACGGACACAACTGGCGCGATGCGTCGTGGTGGTGGGAGCATCAGCCCGATTGGGTCAAGCAACATCACCCGGAATGGTGGGGCGAGTTCGACAATGATCATCAATGGCACCCGGCCTGGTGGTGGTGGGATTCGCAGCCCGCATGGGTACGAGAGCATCATCCCGAATGGTGGGGCGACTACTACCAGGGCGAATGGTATCCCGCGACCTGGTGGTATCAATATCAGCCGGAATGGGCGCGCGAGCATCATCCTGAATGGTGGGGCGATGTCGACCAGGGCGTTTGGTATCCCGCCGGATGGTGGTGGCGGAACCGCCGCGACTGGGTGCTGCAGAATCATCCTGAATGGTGGGGCGATGATTGGGAGGGCCAGTGGTATCCCGCACCGTGGTGGTGGCAACTCCAGCCCGACTGGGTAACCGCGCATCATCCGGATTGGTGGGGCGACAACTACGAAGGCGTCTGGTACGCGGCGCCGTGGTGGTACCAGTATCATCCCGATTGGGTTCGTCAGCATCATCCGGAATGGTGGGGCGATTTCGACGATCATCATTATTGGCGCCCGGCGGGATGGTGGTGGCAGTATCGCCCCGACTGGGTTCGCCAGAATCATCCAGACTGGTGGGGCGACTTCGACGACGGCCACGTCTGGCGGCCCGCCGGATGGTGGTGGCAGAACCGGCCCGACTGGGTGCGCGAGAACCACCCCGATTGGTGGGGCGACTTCGACGATCGCCGCGTATGGCGTCCTGCAAGTTGGTGGTGGGATAACAAGCCCGACTGGGTGCGCGAGAACCATCCCAACTGGTGGGGCGACTACGACGACAAGCATGCCTGGCATCCGGACACCTGGTGGCATGATCGCGATCCCAAGTGGGCGGAGCAGCACCATCCTGAATGGAAGGGTGACTACGACGACAAGCACGCGTGGCACGACGTTCACTGGTGGGCGCAGAAAAATCCGACCTGGGCGCAGCAGCATCATCCCGAGTGGAACGACGCGATGCGCGAGTCGGTAGAGCGCGAACACGGCGTGCAACAACAGGCTCTGCAGCGTCAGCACAACGTGCAGTTGCAGGAGCTCGAGCGCAATCGTGTCCAGCTGCAGCAAGAGGCCGAGCGCAATCGCGCCGCGCAATTGCAGCAGCTTCAGCGCAAGCATGATACGGAGTCGCAGGCCTTTGAACGTCAGCATCTGCAGCAAGAGCAACAGCGCTCGAAGGCCGCGGGAAAATCAAATGAAGCCGCGGGCGCCGGCGCTGACTGGAAGCGAGTCGAGAATAATCACGAGCAGCAAGCAGCGCAGCTTATGCGGCGTCATCAAGAGGAGACGCAGGCGTTCGTGCGCAAGCAGGCCGCCGATCAGCAGGCTGCTCAAAGCCATCATTTTGCGCAGCAGCAAGAACTACAGCGCCAGCACGCTCAGCAGATGCAGGCATTCGAGCGTCAGCACGCGCAGCAGTCGGCAGCGCTCGAGCATCCGCACGGCGGAGGTGGTGGACAACCTCATGGAGGCGGTGGCGGCGGAGGACAGCCTCACCCGCATGCTGAGGCGCCACACGCAGGTGGGGGTGGCGGCGGTCAGAAAGGGCATCACTAGTTAGGACTAATCAGAAACGAACGGGCGCCCGACACCTCGGAGGTGTCGGGCGCTCGTCTCTTATGCGCATCTAGACTTTCGGCGGCGCTCAAACTCCTTGTTGCCGTATAGTATCGAGCGGCTTCGTCGTCGAGCGGCTCGGGCGTCAGGTCGGCCATCACCGCGACGCCGTGTTGACAGCCCTATCTTGCTCTTTAACGTAATTATTAGTTTTTAGATGTTTACACTTGTGTTTACTAATTTATCATATCAAAATATTACTTCTTCAAATGTAAAATTGATAAAGAAAGAAAACTAGTGTTTAAAAGCAGTTTTATTCTCCTATTATTGTCGGTCGCCCTGCTATCATCGGGGCCCATCGAACAACTCGTCGCCCACGGCCGGCCTTATGGTGGCGTGGCTTGGGCGCAGGACGCGACCGACGCTGAGCAAAGCGACGACGTATCCTCCGAGCCGGCGGTAAAGCCGCCCATAATCGGCGGGGATTGGTTCGGAAAGATTCAAGACGATAGCTTCGGGGGTACCACATTCACTATCAACATCTTTCAGAAAAACACCAAGCTCAGGGGTGACTGGTCAACCGGCGCCGGCGCGAGCGGTTCCTTCACCGCAAAATTCAAAGCTGATGGTCAGACGCTAATCTTCAAGTTCAAAGCGAAACACAGCAAGTGTAAGGTAGCTGCCATCGCCATGCTGACAAACACGAATGGCGAGATCCAGGGAACGTATACTGCGAAGAAGTGCACCGGTGCGACGAAGGGGATGTTCGACCTAACTTTTCAACAATAACGACTTCGGCAGTCGCGATTTCATTCCGCGTCGTGAGCGTCCTTGACTCCGAAAGATAGTTCGGCGACAGATCCAATTCGCCCGGACATTACCTTAGGAGGCTCGAGCGCCCATGAGCAACGTTATCCGACCGTTTCGCATCGCGGCGACTGACACCCAACTCGACGACCTGAAGCGTCGATTGCGCGAGACGCGATGGCCTGAGCGCGAGTGTGTCGACGACTGGTCGCAAGGGCTGCCGCTCGTATACGCGCAGGAAGTCGTCACCTATTGGCGTGACAAATACGACTGGCGCGCACGCGAAGCTCTGCTCAACCGCTTCCCGCAATTCAAGACGACGATTGACCGGGTCGGGATACACTTCGTGCACGTGCGCTCGCCTCATGCCGACGCGCTCCCGCTCGTGATGACGCACGGATGGCCGGGGTCAATCGTCGAGTTTCAAAAGGTAATCGAGCCGCTTACCAATCCGACCGCCTTCGGTGGCGATGCGGCGGATGCGTTTCACGTCGTTTGCCCTTCGCTCCCCGGTTACGGTTTCTCGGACAAACCGACCCGCAACGGCTGGAACGTACAGCACATTGCGCAAGCGTGGGCCGAGCTGATGCCACGGCTGGGCTACAAGCGTTACGCTGCGCAGGGCGGTGATTGGGGCTCGATCGTCACGACCTGCATTGGTATCCAGGACCCCGGCAACTGCGTTGGCATTCACCTGAACATGCCGATCGCGATGCCGGATCCGGCGACGATGAACGATCTCACGGAAAACGAAAAATCCGCGATCGCCGGGATGCAGCACTACAATGATTGGGACTCGGGCTACTCCAAGCAGCAGAGTACGCGGCCGCAAACGGTGAGTTACGGACTTACCGATTCTCCCGCCGGGCAGCTCACCTGGATTCTGGAAAAGTTCTGGTCGTGGACCGACTGCGACGGCCATCCCGAGAATGTCCTCACTCGCGACGAGTTGCTCGACAACGTGATGCTGTATTGGCTGCCGGCGAACGCCGCGTCTTCTGCGCGCCTGTACTGGGAAAGCTTTCGCCGCATTATGACCGATCCAGTTACGGTTCCGGTCGGCTGCTCGATCTTCCCTAAAGAGATATTCCGCACATCCAAACGATGGGCTGAGAAGCGCTTCGCCAACCTCGTGTACTTCAACGAGCTTACGAAAGGCGGACACTTCGCAGCCTTTGAGCAGCCCGAGACCTTCGTCAAAGAAGTCCGCAGCTGCTTCCGTCTGATGCGCTGATCGCTTTGATTTGGTGGAGGCGGGGGGAATTGAACCCCCGTCCGAAGGCCTTCCGGCGACGGCCACTACACGCTTAGTCTGCGAATTTTAGCTCGCGTCCGAAACGCCCACAGACGGGCTTTTCTGACGCCAGCCGGCTGAAATTTCGGGACGCCGCCCAGCCGGTGAACTGCGGTTCCCTAGCCCACTAAATGACGCCCCGACCCGCTGCCATGGGCGAGCAGCGGCGGGACGCTAGCGGCCCTTAGGCCGCCAGAGCGTAACCGTTATTGTCTGCGGGTAAATTTCGCAGTCTGCCAGTTTTACGGGTCGACAGCACCCGGCGTGCGACCATGGCCATATTGTCTTCGTCGAATCCAGTTCGCCCCCACGATAGTGGGTTTTCCATACGAGGCCAGTTGAAGTCGAAACGGTTACTACACCCAATCTAAGGCCCAGCGGCTGCGTGCGCAAGCATCCCGTCGAACCCCTTATCAGTGTTTCTGCGTATAGAATCTCGGGGCGGCTCCGAGAGCCACCCCGCGAAAAACTGTCGCCGGCCTGCGGTCCGGCTGCGTTCAGGGAAGCAAGCTCTTGTCAACCTCGATCTTTGTCGCCGAGAGCGTAAAGCCGCTGAATGACGTCCCACCTGCGGCGTAGGGATTGAATCCAGGGACCCCGAACTTGCCGTTCTCTTTGCCGGTGAAGGTCTTGCCATCGTTCGAAACAGTTACCGTGTAATTGAAGTACCCTGAAGTCCCGTCCGAAAGACCAGTGGCCCCGCTGAAGTCGAAGAAGGGATGGGTAAGCCCGTAGGTGTGGCCGCCCAACCTGATCCACGTTCCGTAGCAGACGTAGCCGGTTAGAATCGGCGCGATGTCCTGGTCGAACTCCAAGCCATCGCTCGTCCAACCGGAGAACACCGAGTCGACGAAGTTCCCGCCGGAGTCCTTGAGCGTGATCTGCCACGGACCAACGATCGAATTCTCCTGGTGCTCCATGGCCACCGCTCGCCCGAATCCGACCGCAATCGTGATCACCGCGACCATCGCGATCGCCTTCGATAGCCCCATCAACGATCTCAATACTTGACTCATCGTATTTCCTCCCTGGATTTTCGGACGCGCGTCAGTGCGCACCTATTCCATAGGTGTGAAAATCCAGTCGAAAATGTTTCCCAAACAGGTAACAAATAAGGTGACGAGCAGGATGCCCGACGAATCAGGACCGCCAAACGATGGGATCGGCCGGGTGCGGCGAGTACGAACAGAAGTACCCCGTCTTGATCGAGTTCGCGAGATGGCGCCCCAGGGCGGGGTTAACCTCGCGAATCTTTTCTATCGCGCCGCGAATGTTCTTGGTGACCGAAAGCCGCGCGCGCTCGAAGTGCGACGAGGTCCTGCGCTCACGTCCTGGAATCCAACCCCCGCGGCGAGTTCCACACTCAGCACTTCCGCTTCTTCACGCAGCCGCGAGATCCGGCCGAGATCGTTGCATCGCTCTGCCTCTTCGATCTCCAGGCGTAATTCCTTGAGACGATGGCGGTACTCGGCCACGGCTTGCGCATCCAACACCTCACCGGCATCGCCCAGGTCGGTCGAAACTGTCGCGCCAACATTCTCGTCGTCGTGAGGAACCGGTTGCGCGGCTGGCCGCTGCGGACTATCGAGCGCGGCGAGTTCGCGCGCGTGGAATTGATGGCCCGGGCTGCGGATCAGATGCGCAATCACCCGGAGCGATTTCGAATCCTTGAGTCTGAAGGTTTCGCCGCCGAAGCGGACCCTCCAATAATGTCCTTCTTTGCGAAACTGCCCTGCGACTGAGGTCTGGTCATTTCGCGTCGACTGGCGGGCAGCCTCGACGTAGTCGATCCACGGCTGGCCTGCGCCGACGCGGCGAAAATGGTCGAGCGCTTCGTCGAATTTCTCAAGCGCGCGATCGCGGTGACCCGCCGCAAGGAGTGTTCGGCCCCATTCGGATAGCGCGGGGCCTTCGTGGTTCCGCATCGAGTATCGACGAATGATGTCTATCGCTACTGCAAAGTGGTGGTCGGCATCGTCCAACCTTTTCTCCGCCACCGCGATTGACGCCGCGGACCATTCGACTAATCCCGCAAGTCCGCGCCAGTCTTCACCGGCTGCCATGATCTCGCGGCATCGTCCAAGCTCACTTCTGGCCTCGTCCGTGCGCGCCATGTCTGCGAGAACGTGGGCCAGGCACTCCCGCCCCATGAGCTCCAAAGCGATGTTGCCGCCCGGGACTGAGTACGAGAGGCCCTCCCGCAGGAGTTCCTCGGCCTTGGTGTAGTGGCCGGTGAGGCGAAAAAGGTGCGCCGCATCCACACCGAAGTTGCAGATGTTCTCCCCGCGCTGCTGATGACGAAAGATTCCGATCAACGCAGTCAAGCTCGCTTCGCCTTCTTCAAGCTTGTCCCAGAAGGTGATCCACAACTTGCAGGCGGCGGTGACCCCTTGATAGCCCCCAGAATTTGAGGACTCGCTCATAATGCGGCGAACGTCCCCAAGTTCCCCCATGGCACCGAACGCTAAGACTTTCATCGGATGGAGGAGAGATTCGGTAAAGGAGGATTCGGCGTTTCGCGGGCGGTAAATTTCCCGCACCAACCATCGCATCGCTTCCTTGTGGTCACCCATATTACCCAGGTCGAACGTTGCGTTTACGGTTGCCTCCACAGACCGACTATCGTTGATTGCGTCGGCTTCCTGCCAACCGCGTTCCAGCCACTCGAAAGCCTCGCTGAGGCGGCCGCTCCCCCACAGGCATGCGCCCTTTACAATCCCAGCACGCGCAACCATCGAGGCCGTATTCAATTGATGAGATAGCTCGAGGCTGCGCTCGGCAGCTTCTAGTCCAAGTCGTCCCTGTGCCTTCCGCAGGCATAACCAGGCCCATTACTCATAGAGACTCGCCAACGATTCGTTGACGGGCAATTCGACCAGCAAAGCCTCGGCCTTGCGAAAGTGTGCTCCTGCCCGGTCGAGGTCTACCAAGGCGGGATCATTTCCGAAGATCATCAGCAGTCGGACATGAACGTCGGCAGTTTTGGCGCGCATCTCGAGCTTCTCGTAGATTGCGAGGGCTTGCTCCAGGCGCTCGACCGCTTGAGCTTCTCGCCCGGGCCTCAGAATCGCGGCGCGCACCAGAAGCTCCGCGTGCCTCACTGGATCGCTACCTTGGGCTTCGAACAGATACAGCGCGTCCTCCCAGAATGACTCCGCTTCCCGCAGCGCGAATTTCGCGGCCGCTGCGTCGCCGGCGCGGATCAAATAGTCGATTGCCTTGTCGAGGTCTCGACTCTGCAGATAGTGATGCGCCAGTTCGGCGAGATGAGGTGAGAGGTCCGACGCGTAGATCTTCTCGAGCGCATCGGCGATCCGCCGATGCAGCGCGATCCGCTCGGCGGCCGCGGACTCGTTGTACAGCGCCTCGCGAATCAACGGATGCGTGAATCGGTGACGCGAACCACCGAGTGACACGATGAGGCCGGACGTGGCCGCCTCCTCCAGCAGATCCGACGGCCTCTCCACGGGCAGGTTATTGACGCGTTCGAGCAGTCCTGACTCGAACTCCTGCCCGATGACGGCTGCGACCGCCAGCAAAGCCTGTGCGTCGGCCGAGAGCATCGCGAGCCGTTTGCGAATGGCTCCGCGTGAGCCTTCGGGTAACTTGAAGCCGCTAAGATCCAACCGCTCCGCGCCAGCCAGCTTCCCCTCGGTTATCAGCACCCGCACCACACCATCGACGAACAGCGGATTGCCCGCAGTCGCGCGATGCAGGTCGGCGACGAAACTCGCGCTTGGTGCGAGCGCGGCACGAGCCTCGACCATCCGCGCCACTTCGCTCTCGGCCAGGCCTGCCAGCGGGATATGATCGCCCTCGCGAAGAAGTTCGGCAATTGCGTTCGAGAGCGTTTGCGAACGGCGCACTTCGACATCGCGGTAATTGCCGATGACCACGATTTGCGAGTCGCGCAATCCGCGTGCGACAAACTTGAGCATCTCAAGCGAGTCCTGATCCGCTTCGTGCAGATCGTCAAAAATGAGAACCATGGGCTGCGATCGAGCAGCGTCCTTGAGCATCGTGGCGACGCTATCGAAGAGCCGAAAGCGCGCCTGATCTGGATCCGACGGAGCTGGCCTGTTCGTTTCGGATGACAGTTCGGGGATTAGCTGACCAATTTCCGGCGTGACGAGCGCTGGCCGCGCTCGCATCCGATCCGGATGAACGACAAGTGAGCGCAGCACCTGCACCCATGGCCAGTACGAGGGCGCACCGCTCCCCTGCCAACATCGGCCCCACGCCACCCGCATCGCGCGCTCAGCGGCGTGCCTCGCGACCTCATCGGCCAGCCCCGTTTTGCCGATTCCCGGTTCGCCCGAGATCAGGAACAGCCGGCCGCGGCCGGCAATCGCGTCGTCGAGACTCGATGAGAGTTCAACGATCTCTCGCTCCCGCCCGACGAAGCTGCGGCGGGTCGAGTCCTGGACTGTGGATTCGGGACTCAATCGCGAACCCCATTGGTGAGTGAGAGCGGCCCGAGATGCCTAGACATTCTCGCGTTGTCATCCGTGTTACAAGACGGCAGATCTTGGGGGAAACCATGCCTTTGAAACCCCTTATCTGCGTCGCCCTGTGCGGATAGACTCGCCCTGCTATGGCGCGCGATACCCGCAACGGTAAATCTTCGGCCGACGGATTCGATCTGGTAGTCGATAACCGCAAGGCGCGACACGACTTCTTCATCGAGGAGACGCTCGAGGCCGGCCTCGCGCTCACCGGCACCGAGGTCAAGTCGCTGCGGGCGCATCGGGCAAATCTGCGCGATAGTTACGCGCGTATCAAAAACGGCGAAGCATTTCTCGAGAGCGTCCATATCGGCGCTTACGCACCGGCGGGTCAGTTCACTCACAAGGAAACTCGCGCGCGAAAGCTTCTGATGCATCGCCGCGAGATCGATAAGCTGTGGGGTCGCGTGCGGGAAAAAGGCTATTCAATCGTCCCGCTGAAGATCTACTTCAAAAACGGGCGGGCCAAGGTTGAACTCGGCCTCGCCAAGGGCAAGCATTCCTACGACAAGCGCGACGCGATCGCGCGCAAGACCTCAGATCGTGAAATCGAACGCGCGCTGAAATCGCGGAATCGTTAGAGAACTAGGAAACGCCCTCGCTTACTGCGAGCTGACGCAATTCCGCGGCGAGGTTCTGGAGGCTGACGACGCTCGCCGACAGCTCAGCGGGCGTAGTACCGACGCTGCCCAACACGCTCGCGACGGTGTCGTGAAATCGTGGAGGCTTGATCGCGAATTGGCGGGATTCCGCGAACGCGCCTTTCTCGTTGAGAAAAAATATGCGATTCAACGCGTACAGAACCAGCGTCATGAAACCCGCCGCGCGAAACAGGCATCCCGCGACGTACATCACGTCGGCGCGTTCGGCCGGCTTCGCAGTGATCGAAATTTCAAATTCGGCGTCGAAAAGATGCTTGGTGACGGCAGCCCTTCTAAATTTTTCAGGATATTCGTGAACCAGGGACTTGAACTCGGCGAGCGCGTTGCTCTTCGAGTAGAGAAGGCGGCACACGTAAACTTCGCCCGCAAAGATCTGAATGTGAAATCCGAGAGGATGGCCGAGCTGATAGATGCTGCGCGGACGCCCGGCGATGCAGTCCTCGATCGCCTCGCGTACTGCGCCGATTTCACGGTAAAGGAAATCCACATGATGGCCGCGAATCTCGAGCCACCCGCCACCGTTCACTCCCGGTCCCCATTCGCCGAACGAAGTCACTAAATTGTCGCTATGACGATCGTCCAGCTCCTGCGCAGCCACTCCCAGAGCCGGTATGGAGAATGGATGCCGGGCGTCGTAATAAATTCCTAGATCGATATCCGACCGTTCGTCGGCAGTGCCGCGTGCACGTGATCCGCCAAGCACGATCGCTTCGACGCCTCCGATCTTTGAGACTCGGGCAACGACCTTATTCAGAATGTCTTCGATTTTGGACTGCTCGGCCATCCGCCGAGCTTAAGTCGGTCGGCAAACTCGAGCAACATCGCGAGCGGCAAGGAACCTAACCTCTAACCCCTTCCCGCGCGGGAAGGGGAACAAGAAAGGAAAACTTAGCTGTTGGCTTGCGCTGAAGCGTCCAGCGTGGTCGCCCCCGCCGCGCCCAGCAATGCCTGCAATCTCGCGATTCGCCTGCTCAGCGGCGGATGCGTTGAAAACAAGTTCGCAAAGAATCCTTCGTCGTCTTCGCGCACGCCCTCGCGCGGATTGACAATGAACAGATGTCCGGTTCCTGCGGAGCCCTGTTTCAGTGGCGACTCGACTTTCGCGATGTGCTGCAGCGCGCGCAGCAATGCACGCGGGTTGCGCGTGAACTCAACCGACGACGCATCCGCAAGGTATTCACGCTGTCTCGACACCGCCATCGCGAGCAACTGGGAAAATATCGGCGCCAACGCAGCCAGGATGATCACCGCAACCGCGATGAGCGCCGCCGCCTGGTTGTCGCGATTGTCGCTGCTCCTGCCGCGCCCGCCGAATCCGCCGAAGAACATCCAGCGGTATACGAAATCCGAGAGCATCGCGATTCCGCCAACCATCACCGCGATCATCATCATCGTGCGGATGTCGTAATCGGCAACGTGCGACATCTCGTGCCCGATCACTCCCTGCAACTCTTCCCGGTCCATCTGATCGACCAGCCCCTGCGTAACGCAAATCACCGAATGGGCCGGGTCGCGCCCGGTCGCGAACGCATTCGGCGACGGATCGTCGATGATGTACGGCTTCGGCAACGGCATCCGCGCCGCGGTCGCCATTTCGTTGATTACGTCAAGCACCATCTGATGCTTCGGCGTGTCTGACGTAAGCGGGCGCCCGTGAACGGAGAGCAGCACCAGGGACGCGCCGCCGTAGTATGACACGATAGATTGAACGCCGCCGAAAACCAGCGCCGCAATAGTCAGTACCGGGAAGCCGACGAGATGTCCGTCGATGATCGCGATATCACGCGCGGCAAAATCAAGTCCGAGGCCGAGCGCTCCAAGTAGCAACATGAACGCAACGACCAGCACCGCGGTCTCGCGGCGATTGGTTGCTTCGAGCGCCCTGAAATTGCTCGATGCCATCAAGTGTACCCGCCGCAGATGCTCAGGCGCGGGGCGCGGTCATCGAAAGGTCGACCTTGGGCACGGCCTGCTCTTCCGGCGCGGTCTTGAAATACTCGGCGGGCTTGAAACCGAAATTACTGGCGATGAGATTCGTCGGGAAACTCTGAATGCGCGTATTTAGGTCGAGCACGACGTCATTGTAAGCCTGTCGCGCGTACGCGATTTGATTTTCCGTGGTCGTCAGCTCTTCCTGTAGTTTGAGCACATTCTCGTCGGCCTTCAACTGCGGATAGTTTTCCATCACTGCCAGCAGTTTGCCGAGCCCGGTCGTGATCTGATTTTCCGCCGCCATGCGCGACGCCTGGTCCGGCGCGCTCACTGCCTTGGCGCGCGCCTCGACCACCTGCGTGAGCGTGTCGCGCTCGAACTGCATATAGCCTTTGACGGCTTCGACGAGATTGGGGATCAGGTCATGACGGCGTTTCAACTGTACATCGATTTGCCGCCACGCATTATCTACTTGGTTGCGCAGACTGACTAATCGATTGTAGGCAAAGACCGCCCACGCGACGATAGCCACTACGATAATCAGAAAGACCATTTACTATTCCCCCGTAGAGGTCAGCTCGAGTGGCCTCGTTTTTCGCTGTTTGCTTTTCCCTGGCTGCGTCCACGACGCCGGCAGTTATATCAGGTATAACTGCCGGCGTCTGGTGCCAGGAATCTACCTAGCCGCGGCTCAGAACGTCCAGCGCGCCGGCTAGTTCTGAACCTCGACTTTGATTTTGAAGGGTTTGCTCTCGGGCCGCTTTGGCACCGTTACTTCCAGCACGCCGTCCTTGTACGCAGCCTTGATTCCGTCGTGGCTGGCGTCCTCGGGCATCGTGAATGCTCGACGCATTTTGCCATATGCCCGCTCGGCCATATGGACCTTGGCGTCATTCGACCATTCGGGCCGCTTGCGCTCGGCCTCGATTACCAGGTTTCCGTCCTCGACCCGCACTTCAACCGACTCGCTCTTGATGCCGGCCATTTCGAAGTAGAAATGATAGCCGTCCGCATCTTCGACAACGTCTGCCGCCGGCGCCGCCTTGCGCCCGGGTTCGAGCTCATTCCACAGCACGTTCCAGTGCCGCAGCAAAGAGTCATCGCGGTTCAGCCCGTTCGTCATCAACACACCCATTTGAAAGCCTCCCGCCGGTATTTTTTCCGGCATGATTTTAAATTTCGGGGCGCCTGGCGCGAGGAAGTTTCTATATGTCCTTCGCTCGAATCGCCTTGCGTCCCACGATTTTAAAGTAAGTACGAACTCGTACGCGTCAAGCCAGGTCTCGCCCGAAATGTCGAAATTTCAGGCGAAAATGGGCTATTTCGGGGCTTCGGTCGTCTTCGAAACGGTCTGAATTTCTTGCGCGAATCGAGCAGCCATCTTGCTATCGCCGTTGCGTTCGGCGATTTTCATACCCTCGTTCAGCTCTTTGAGCGCGCGCGGAATCTCACCCTTGCCGAGAAACACACCAACCTTTCGAAAGATGCGGGCGTAGAGCTCTCCCTTCTCGGCGGCGTTCATGACTACGAATGCGAATTCGACCAACGAAAACGAAACTCGCGATTCGATCCTGGACGGTTCTATCACGTTGATCCAGCCCAGGAACGGATACCGCTTCTCGGTCGAGGCGATTTTGCTCGGCCGCTTCGCGCGCGCGAGTACCCGCGAGCGGGTACTCGAGTTGGGAGCAGGATGCGGTGTCGTGTCGATCATGATGGCCGCCCTTTATCGACCGCGCGAAGTCGTGGCGATCGAGATACAGCCGTCGATGGCGGAAATGATCACCCGCAACGCCGCGCTCAACGGCATTAAGTCGGTACATTCGATCTGTGCCGATCTTCGGCAGGAAAAAATAGGTGGAATTGCGCCCGGAAGGTTCGACCTGGCCGTCGCGAATCCTCCTTATCGCGCGCCGGGCGCAGGACGCGAGAATCCTGAGCACGGTCGCCGCATGGCACGCGGTGAAAATACTGCGACGCTTGCGGATTTTGTCTCAGCCGCGCGCCGCTACGCGCGCACTGGCGGGCGCGTTGCGTTTGTCTTCACCGCACGCAGGAGCGCTGAATTGATCGACGCGATGCGCACGAAGCAACTCGAGCCCAAGCGTATCCGCTTCGTCCATCCACGGATCGCGATGCCGGCGTCGATGATGTTGATCGAAGCGCGCGTCGGCGGCGGAATCGAAGTAACTATCGAACCGCCGCTGATACTCTATGAACATCCGGGAATATACACCGCCGAAGCGCGAGCATTACTCAGTTCCTGAATACCTCGCCCGTTTACGGGAGAGGAGGCCGACCGCAACGCGGTCGGTAGGTGAGGGTTCTGGATTGAAAGGCGACTGTTACTTGAACTTGAGGAATTCGATCGCTTGATCAGCGACGTAGTCGGGCTTTTCCATCGGCAGAAAATGGCCCGCATCGGCAACGTCGATCACGCGTCCGTTCTTGAGCTGCTTCGCGACCTTTCCAGACAGCGATGCGCCCAGAGAATCACCGCGCTGGCCGAACATTACCAGCAGCGGCGCGGTGCAGCGGAGAATTCGCCCGAGCCCATCGAAGTCGCGCGCCGTGTCATAGAATTTTGCCTCGATCTCGGGCGCGCACTTGAGTTCGCGCTGGGCGTCGCTCGTCAGACGAGTACCGAACTCGCAATAGTCGCGTAGGATGTCCTTCTGCCAGGTGTTGTACGGTGGCTTATTCGCGAAATTCGCGTACATCGCGTCGACGCTGTCGAAAACGCGCCTGCGCTTCAGCGTCCGCTCGATAAATGGATTGCGCCACCCGAGTTCCGGCGCAGTCGGCGACTCGAAGATCACCGGCTCGGCCAGCACCGCGCGTGAGATCAGGTCCGGACGCTCGCATGCGAGCGAGCCGATTGCGGTCGCGCCGGCAGAATGGCCGACCGCCCGAATCCCCGACCAGCCCATCGCGGTTACAAACCCTTCGAGATCGCGCATCGTCCAGTCCCAGCTATACTCGCCGTCAGGCGCTGCGGAACTGTCGCCGTGGCCGCGCTGATCGTAGCTGTACACGTGACCGATCGCGCGTAACCGCTCTGCAAGCGGCCGGTAGATGCGCCCAAGAAATCCGGTCGCGTGAAGGATAAGGATTGGCGCGCCGTCGCCACCCCAGTCCAGCATATGTAGCCGGAAGCCGTTAACGTTCACGAAGTTCGACGACGGTTCACTGAACGTCGAGCTGCCGCGGGCTTCGCTATTTTCCATGTCTCAAGCTTTGCGGGTATCCACGCTCGCAGCGGCTTCATCAGGTTGCGTAATTCCCGTCGCTTGCTGTTCGGCAGCTTTCGCTTCGGGAGAGCGGATGTCCTCGAGCGTAATCGTCTTCAGCAGGTCGTTACGCGCGGCGCCCATTTTCGACAGCACGCGGTTGACGCGCGGATCGCCATCGCTGGCGCCTTCATCAAAGTCGACGGATTTGATCGCATCTGCGAGGACGATGGTCGATGGCTCGCGTGCCAGGAACAGCCCCTGACTCAGCGAACCGGAGCCAGGGTCTGCTTCGATCACCAAGCCGCCGGCTTTCAGCCCGTTGAGAATCCCAAGAATTGAAGCTTCCGGAACGTAAAGCTCGCGGGAGAGCGTCCACGACGTCACGTCGTTGCCGCCGTGCAACGCGCGATCCGCCAGGCGGAGCAGGATATGCATCGTCGCCGCGTAGAGATAGTCAGGCGAGGTGGGGCCCAGCGTCGGCGGGATGTCACCGCGTTGCACCGCCGCGGTCAATTCGGCGCCGAAGAGAATCACCGACCACGCGATGTAGATCCAGACCAGGAAAATGGGCAGCGTCGCCATCGCGCCATAGATCGCGCGATAGTTGGCCACTCCCACCTGGAAGCGGACGTAGCCCCACTGCGCGAGCTGAAAAAGCACTGCGGTCACGAACGAACCGATCAGCGCGGGGCCGTATCTCACCTTGGTGTAGGGAAAAAAGACGAACAGGAAAAAGAATCCGGCCCACACGAACAAGTACGGCATCAGCTGCGTGACAAACGGGAATTGGGAAATCCGCACCGAGAATATCGCGGTCACGCCGAGCGCCGCCACGATCAGAAACGGCACCGTGAACAGCACGCTCAGGTAGTCGGAGAATTTGCGAAAATAACTGCGGCTCTGCGGCACGTTGAAAATCGTGTTGAGCGCCTGCTCGACGGTGCCCATCGTCGAAATAACCGTGATGAGCAGGAACGCGCCGCCGGCCGAGCCCAGCGCCGCCGCATTTACGTTCTCGACGTAGCCCATCAGTTGCGACGATGAACCGCCGAGTCCCAGGTATTGCTCGACCAGTGGGCGCAATCGCTCCGCGCCGCCGAATCCCTTAACCGCGGAAAATGCGAGTGCGAGAATCGGCACGATCGACAGCGCGACGGTAAACGTCAGTGCGGACGCGCGCAGCAAGTCGTTGTTGTTGATGAATCCTTCGACTGCGTGGTTCAGGATGTGCCAGACGCGAAGCGCGGTCGTATGCTTCGATGCGCGAGTTTCGAGATCCAGCGTCTTGCTCTCGAGCCAGCTGGGAATGTGTCGCGCCACGTTGGTTACAGGATTGCGCCGCCCCCAGTTTGCTCGCGCATCACGACTCGATTCTCAGGGGATGACTTGCGCGATGTCAAGTGTGTGGTCGCTGGTCGCGCCGCTCGTTGCGCGCCCATCGGCTTTGCGATTAGCTCATCGTTCATGGCTCGGCTGGTACCGCACGGAAAATACCTCCTCGACGAGGCGCAAAAGTTCTACATTCGCGGCGTTTCCTACGGCCCTTTTGCTCCGAATTCCCGCGGCGAGAGATATCCCGAGCCTGAGCGCGCCGCCGCCGACTTCGCCCTGATGAACCGGCTCGGCGCCAATGTGATTCGCGTGTACGTTCCACCGCCGGCGTGGATGGTCGAAGAAGCGCAGAAGGCCGGGCTGCGTATGATGCTCGGCATCCCGTGGCCATTCCACATGGCGTTTCTAGATTCGGCCGATATGATGCGCGAAATCCGCGACACGATCCGCAAAACGGTTCTCGACACGCGCCAGTTCGGCGAAACGATCCTAGCCTACAGCATCGGCAATGAGATTCGATCGGATATCGTGCGCTGGCACGGGCCGCGCGCCGTCAGCCGCTTCCTGGCGGAACTGCGTGACCTCGGCAAGCAGGTCGATCCCGACGCGCTGTTTACCTACTCGAACTATCCGTCGGCCGAGTATCTCGATCTGAGTTTTCTCGATTTCATTTCGTTCAACGTTTATCTGCATGACGAAGGAGACTTTCGCCGCTACCTCACTCATCTGATGGGGCAGGCTGGCGAACTCCCGCTGGTGCTCAGTGAAACCGGCATGGACACGATTCGCGAGGGCGAGCAGCATCAAGCCGAGCTGCTGTCATGGCAGTGCCACGCGGCGTTCGAACTCGGACTTTCGGGCTTTATCGTGTTCGCGTTCACCGACGAATGGCACACCGGCGGGGCAGAGATAACCGACTGGGCATTTGGACTGACGCGGCGCGATCGCTCGCCCAAGCTCGCTTTCGACGCGGTCGCGAAAGTCTTCACAGAAAATCTGCCACCTCCGCTTGCGGCCGCTCCCAAAGCGACTGTGGTGGTCGCTGCCTACAATGCCGCATCGACGCTCGGTGAATGTCTCTCGTCGATTCGCGAGCTGAATTATCCGGAATACGAAACAATTGTCGTCGACGACGGATCGACCGATTCAACTTTCGAGATCGCCAACCAGGCCGGAGTCCGCACGATTCGCGTCGAACACAACGGCCTGGCGACCGCGCGTAACGCGGGCGTCGACGCTGCGTCGAACGAAAGCGAGATCGTAGCGTTCATCGACGCCGACGCGCGTGCTGATCGCGACTGGCTGTACCATCTGGTCGAAGCGATTAAGCGCCGCAACGCGGCCGCCGCGTCCGGCCCGAATTTCGCGCCCGATTCTCGATCTGCGCGCGGCGCCGCGATGGCTGCCGCGCCCGGACTGCCACGCGAGGTGCGCGCCGGCGACGACCGGCTCGCGCAACTGTGCGGATGCAACATGGCCATAACGAAAGCGGCGCTGCAGAAGGTCGGAGGTTTTGATCCGATGTTTACCACGGCCGGCGACGACGTAGATCTTTCATGGCGCCTCGCGGCGGCGGAAGAAACGCTTGCATTTGCTCCTGGAGCGGTCGTGATTCACGAGCGTCGTGCGACCCTCCCGGCATATCTGCGCCAGCAGCGCGGCTACGGCGTCGGCGAAGGCCTGCTGTTCCGCAAATATCCGCTGCGCAGCGCAGACCAGGACGGAATGTATGCGGGGCCGTCGTGGATCGGCTCGATTCTCGGCGGTGCGCGCGTTTACTACGGTGAGTTCGGCCGCGGCCTCTTTCAGACCGTTTACTCCGCGGGCAACTCGTACGCCGACTTGCCGCTGACCGTTCAGTGGATCGGTTTGTCGCTGATTTTTCTAATCCTCGGCAGCGTCAACCGCTTATTGGGGGTGCTAGGCGCCGGTGGAATCGCGATCTCGATTCTCGCTGCGGCAGCTAGCGCAGCATCAGCCCCATTGCCGCGCGAGCATTGCGGTCCGCTGACACGAATCTATCTGTGGATCGTCAACCTGCTCGGGCCCGTCACTCGCAGCCTTGCGCGCGAGCGTGTCAAATGGCGATTCGAAACCGCGACTGCGAATGAAGTCTTCGCTGGTCCGGTTGCACTAAGCGGCCAGATAGAATTCGTGGCGTCAGACGTCGCAGGAATCGATTCCGCAAATATACTCGCCGCCCTCCGCGAGGCATTGGTTCGTCGCGGCGTCGCAGTGGCCGAGACCGACGGCTTTCAGTCATTCGATCTCGAAATTGTCCTTCCACCGTTGATTCGTGTGCCGATAAACGCTCTGCGCAACGACGGCAGCATCGCGCTCCTCTGGCGCGTTCGAACGGCTCCACGCCGCGCGCTGATTATCGGCGCAATCTCATTCCTCGTCTTGTTGGCCGCCGGCTTCTCGCTTCGCGTGACAACCTTCGCCGTGGTATTCGCCGCAATCGCAGTAGGGCTGTTCGCGATCAATCGTGCACGACGCATTCCCGCGATCATCAAACTCTGCGCCGCGGAAGTGGCTGACTCGCTCGGAATCTCAATCGCGACGCGTCCTGAAGGCAAACCCTGATGCGGACGCTGGAACTCTACGGCCACGCAATTCGCAGGATGCGCCCGCATCTCGGCCGTCTCGCGATCGCGATCACCGGGGTACTTCTCGCCTCCGCGGCCGAAGTCCTCAAGCCGTGGCCGCTCAAAATTGTAATCGACAACGTGCTGCGCGGCGCGCCGCTCGTGAGCAGTTGGATTCCACCGATGCCGCGTGGCGAGCTTCTGGCAGCCGCGTGCGTCAGCCTCGTCATCCTGTACGCGCTCCTCGGTCTCCTCAACGTCATGACGAACTACGTCACCATCTCGATCGGCCAGCGGATGGTCAACGAGTTGCGCGCGCGCCTGTTCGACCACCTCCAGCGCCTCTCGCTCTCATTCCATCGCCGCCGCGAAGTCGGGGACCTGATGGTGCGCATCACCTACGATACCTACTCGATTCAAACGATCGCGATGAATGGATTTTTCCCGGTCTTGTCGTCGCTGATTCTTTTGACCGGAATGTTCGTCGTGATGATCAAGATGGACGCGACCCTGACGCTGGTTGCGCTCGCGATAATCCCGCTGCTGATTCTCTTGATCATGTCGATCAGCGGTCGCATCGACGCGATCGGCGGTGGCGCGCGAATCAAGGAAAGCCGTCTATTCACTGTCGCGCAGAGCGCTCTCGCCGCGATTCATGTCGTGCAGGCCTTCACTCGAGAGGGCGAGTCGTATCGCGAATTCGTCGAGTCGAGCAGCGAGAGCCTGGACGCGACTCTGCGCCTCTACACTCTGCAGACTCTTTACGCCGGCGCGGTGGGAGTGTTGATCGCGTGCGGCACCGCGCTCGTGATTTATCTCGGCGCGCGGCATGTCCTCGATGGACGCCTCACGATTGGCGACCTGATCGTTTTTACGACTTACCTCGCTTCGCTCTATGCGCCGGTGAACCAGATTTCGCAGACCTACGGACAGATCGAGGGCGCGAAAGCGGGCCTCAGGCGATGTCTCGAGCTGCTCGCGATCGATCCCGAAATAAAAGACCGAGCGGGCGCACAGACGCTTGGCCGCGCGCGCGGTGAGATCGAGTTCGACAACGTCGTATTCGGTTACGAACCCGGCCGCACCGTACTCAAGGGGATCACGTTCAAGGCCGCACCCGGCGAGACAATCGCGATCGTCGGTCCGAGCGGTTCCGGAAAAACCACGATGGCGAGCCTGCTCGCGCGCTTCTACGAACCCCAACAGGGCGCGATCAAGATTGACGGCAATGACACCCGATACCTCACGCTCGATTCGATCCGCGGCAACATCGCGATGGTCCTGCAGCCGCCGCTTGTGCTCGGCGATTCGATGCGGGTCAACGTCGCATTCGGGAAGCCTGCCGTTGACGACGCGAAAGTGATGCGCGCGATCGAGATGGCGCGGCTCGGACCCGTGCTCGAGAAGCTGCCTGCCGGGCTGGACGAAATATTGGGGCAGGGCGGGCACAGCCTTTCCGAGGGTGAGGCTCAGCGGGTGACGATCGCACGCGCGCTCCTGAAAGACGCTCCGATTCTGATTATGGATGAACCTACCAGCGCGTTGGACTCTGAAACCGAATCGATGGTGCTCGCCGCCGTACGCGAGGCGATGCGTGGGCGGACGACGCTGGTGATCGCGCATCGGCTCTCGACGGTTCAGAACGCAGATCGGATTTTGGTGCTGCGCGACGGCGTGATTGCCGAGCAGGGGTCGTTCGACGAGCTGCTGGCTCGGGGCGGCTTCTTCAGCTACCTCTACAACATACAAGCGTGGAGCCGCGAAGCCGCGGGCTAGAGTTTTCGAATGCTTACAATTGGTCTCACGGGTGGAATCGGTTCGGGCAAAAGTACCGTCGCGCAGATTCTCGGCGAATTCGGTGCGCCGATTCTCGACGCCGACAAAGTCGCGCACACCACTTACGCGCCCGGTGGTCCAGCCTACGACGCCGTCATCGCCGCATTCGGCGCGGAGATCGTCGCCCTCGATCGCACCATCGATCGCAAGAAGCTCGGCGCCATCGTGTTTGGAAATCCTGAGCGACTGAACAAGCTGACTTCGATCGTATGGCCCGCGACTTTCGAGAGTATCCGCCGCAACGTCAGCGGGTTGCGTGCGAGCGGCGCCGGGCTGCCGATCGTCGTCGAGGCTGCGATCCTGATCGAAGCGAACTGGCAGCCGCTATTCGACGAAATTTGGCTGGTGCGCGCCTCGCGCGAACAAGTAGTCGCCCGCATCGAGAGCCAACGCGGGCTCAAACCGGCCGAGACCGAAGCGCGAATCCGCGCGCAGCTTTCCGACGAGGACCGCGCGAGGCATGCGAGCCTGATCATCGAGAACAATGGATCGCTCGAGGAGTTGCATGACCTGCTGAAAACGGTGTGGGCCGACGCCCTCAAGCGAAACGGCTAGGCGCGGATCGCCGCCAGCACCGCAAACGTCACGACTTCGACCACCCCACATCCTCCCGCCAGCATATAGCCCGAGGCGCCGCCCATCCGGCGGCTGAGCAGCAGGCGCATCGCAAGAATGGTCAGCGCAAGCGCGACGATCACCGCAAGCCCGACGTTTTGATACAGCCCCATCGTGAGCCCGAGCGCGATCACGCTCGAGACAGCAAACTCGCGAAACGAGATGCCGCCTTCGTACGGAATGCCGAGGCCCCAATGCTCCAGCGGCTTCAGCCCGTATCCGATTGGAATGATCGCCCATCGCGACAACATCATCGCCATCACGATCGCGCCCGCGCGTCCTGCGCCGTCGGTGATTCGCGACAGACACCAGACCTCGAATGCGAACGCGACGACTGCGGCCCCCGCTCCGACCGGTCCGATTCGCGCAAGGCCGGTTGAGGCAGGTCGTGCGCCTCGCCGCAGCACTTCGATTGTGTCCGCGACTCCGCGATTCGCCAGCCCCAGCGACAGCCCCGCTCCCGCAATCAGCACAACCAACGATCGTCCGACCGGTCCACACACCAAGCCGGCCGCTCGATCGACAATTGCCAGGGTTACTCCGAGAAGGAATCCAACAATCGGAAAGTAGACCATCGCGCGCGAGCGCTGCGCGGCTGTGCCCTGCGATCTTTCGTCGAGGATCGGCCACAGCGTGAGCGTCGCAGCTGCGAGCGCGGTTTCGAGCAGCAGGTCGCGCACGCCTGGAAGACTGGTATCGCTCGCGGATTCCATTTTGATCGAGGTTGATTACAACAGATCGCGGCGGCGCTACGATAGGTCGATGAAAATTCTGGTAATGGGTGCGGGCGCGGTAGGAGCTTACTTCGGCGCGCGGCTGCGGGCGTCCGGCGCGGACATTGTATTGTGTGCGCGCGGCGAAAATCTGCGGGCGATTCGCGAGCGCGGCCTCGACATCACCAGCATCCGCGGCGATTTGCGCATCGACGTGACAACCACCGACACGCCGCGCGAGTTTGCACCGTACGATCTGATCCTGTTCTGCGTGAAGGCCTACGACACCGACGCCGCCGCGGATGCAATCTCAGGATGCCTCAAGCCGGGCGGCGCCATCCTGACGCTGCAGAACGGCGTCGAGAACGAGGCAAAGCTCGCCGGAATCTTTGGCCGCGGCGCCGTCATGGGCGGGAACGCACGTGTCGGAGTCGAGATCGTCGCGCCGGGGAAAATCGTTCATCTGAGCACCGGTCATATCGACTTCGGCGAACTCGACGGGATCGAAACGGATCGGGCCAGGACCGTTGCCGAAGTGTTTCGACGCGCCGGGATTCTCGGCCAGATCTCAGCCGACATCATGACCGCGCGATGGGACAAGCTGGTTTGGAACGGCGCGCTGAATACCGTTGCGACGCTGACGCGTCGTCGCGTCGGCGAAATTCTCGACGACCCCGAAGGCCTGAAACTGCTGCGCACGCTGATGCAGGAAATCGTCCAGGTTGCGCGCGCAGAAGGTGCGCAGATTTCCGACGACCGCATCGACGCGTATATCGCACACTCGCAGAAAAATCTGCGCGCGCTGAAAACCTCGACTCAGCAAGACCTCGAACACGGCAAGGCCCTCGAGTATGAAGCTCTAAGCGGTGCCGTAGTGCGCGCAGCACGCCGCCACAACATCAGCGTCCCAGCCGTAGAAACCATCTACACACTGTTGCGATTACTGGACGGCACCCCAAAACTGCGCGCCTAGCAAATAGTCTTAACACTGGGCGCAGAGCCTGTCCTGCGCGAAGCCGAAGGAGGTCACCCCTGCCCAAGGAAGTGGGAAACTCACGGCGGGTTTCACGTTAGATAAGTGAATTAGCCAAGCGGCCTGCAGTTCTACCGCTTCTCGAACTGCTTGTTGCCGAACAGTATCTCCCAGATCTTCGGATCATGCGGCGGTTTGTCCGCCTGCATCGCCGCGCGCATCTTCTCGACGACGTCGCTCATCACGGCGAAGCCGCGCTGAGTCGCCGGCCGCGCGCGCAGCTCCTCGTACCACTTCTTCAGATTCGGAAAATCTTCGAGTGCCTGTCCCTGCATCGAATGCGGCACGAGCCACGGGTAGGTGGCGATATCAGCGATCGAATAATCGCCCGCCAGGTATTTCGCCTCGCCGAGGCGCTTGTCGATCACTCCGTAGATGCGCTTGGCTTCGTTGGTGTACCGGTTGATCGCGTACTCGATCTTCTCGGGCGCGTAGCGGCGGAAGTGATGCGCCTGGCCGAGCATCGGACCGACGCTCGCCATCTGGAACATCAGCCACTGGATCACGTTGTACTTTCCACGCGTGTCCGACGGCATCAGATTGCCGGTCTTCTCGGCGAGGTACATCAGGATCGCGCCCGATTCGAAAATCGATATCGGTTTTCCGCCGGGGCCGTCGGTATCGGTCATCGCGGGCATGCGATTGTTTGGACTGATTTTGAGAAAATCGGGCTTGAACTGATCGCCCGCGCCGATATTGACCGGGATCACGTTGTACTTGAGGCCGACTTCCTCGAGCATCCAGGTGACCTTGTAGCCGTTGGGCGTTGGCCAGAAATATACGTCGATCATCCGCAACTCCTTGTAACTTAATCGAAACGAGCCGTCCGCGTCCGTTTCATATTGCAACTTGGATCAGTCGCGCGCGCGACGCAACCTGAAAATGCCGGAAGCACAGGCCGTCCATCTCTCGAAGATCAAAAAAAATGACTGAAGCTTTTGCCGGATCCCTGAAATGGCGGCTATGAACTCGCCACGCAGCCGCCCTTTATCTTTTTCTCTGCGCCTTTGGATGTGTCGGTAATTTCGACCGGTTTCCGCAAGGACAACATCAAAAGTCGTAACTGATAGTTGACGAGATGGAGCCGTATCGCGCGCAAACTAACTTCAGTTTGCATTAGAAGCTCCGCGCACTCCGGCTCTTTAGCCATGTGTTGAGTGCAAGCAATCCAGAGACCACTATCTGCGAATGTTCCACAAAGAACATTTCAAATTGCAACGTTTTCATCAGACGCGGCTAGGGCGGTAACAGATCCAATTCTGCTTCGGCTGACAACTGCGCCCGGGTGAAGCTCGGGTCGAGTGCATGATACTCGCCGCGTCTCCAAGGTCCGATCATATCGTCATAGTGGCGCGACGCCGGATGGTCCGATTCGCCGCCGGGATTCATTCCGAGCGCGCCTTCGGGGTCCGCGAGGTCGGCGATGAATGGGTACGTCGAAATCTGCGTGACCTTGAATTGATCCGGTCCCTCACCGGCCAAATCAAACCACGAGTTATTCACCGTATGCCGTCCGCCCTCCGTCGGGAACGGTCCGCGATTGAAGTACCATCCGAGCACTCCGCCGCGCGCGCCCAGCGGATGCGCAAATTCGATCGTCTCCAGCGCGCCCCATCGCCACTTGTCGCGATCGGCGCCGAGCCGCGTCGTCAGCAACGCGAGCGAGTCCTTCACACTCGCGCGCAATGTCGCACTCTCGGCGTCGGCGCCTCCCGGCCATAGAGTACTAGCGGGCCGCACGATCATATCCTCGCTCGCCGGATATGCGCCGTCGTCCTCGAGCAGCATGAACGATTTGTAGTCGTCGCTGAGTAGAGGTTTGAACACGCGCCGCGCCAGCTTAACTTCGGTCGCCGCGACAATCGCTGCGGGCCGGCTGTCCGCCGTCATCGCGCCGTCCCATCCGCGGATCTCGCCGAGCGCCCATCGCACGTCTTCGTCGCCACCGTCGCCGGCCTGCATGAGCGCGTCGCGCAGCTTGAGCGCGAAGACCGATACCCGATCTCGTTGGATCGATTTGAAATCATCAACGGTCATCTTGTTGTGCGCGCGCATCAGGTCCGAGATCCGGTCGTAGCGCCACGGCGACGCCCAGCTGCCATTCCACGACACGTCGGCCAGCCGATTATTTGCAGTGACGATAAAATGCGTAGGCGGATTCTCGCTATGCGGCAAACTGTCGAACGGGATCATTCCGTTCCATTCGAAATTCCCGGTGAATCCCGGCGTCGGATATTTGCCGTCGAAGCCGGTGCGATTCGGAATCGCGCCAACGATCTTCCACCCGATATTTCCCGAGTCATCGCCCCAAACAAGATTGAGCGGTGTCGTCGTGAACGTGCGATACGCCTCGACCAGCTCTTTTCCCGTGCGCGCGGTGGCCGAGGCCAGGCCCGCCGCCGACGACGGCCCCGGAGTCAGTCCCGCGAACCGCATCGACAGCGCGTAATTTCCTCGCACCTTTACGCCGCTCAGCGGGTTGTCTTCGCGCGCGAGCACGTCGCTGACGATCGGTCCGTGTCGCGTCGAGAGGATCGTTCGCGTCACATCGGCCGCGTCCCTGACGTGAATTGTCACGTCGCGCCGCTCCAGTGGAAGCCATTTTCCCCGGAACTCGTAGCTCTTAGCGTCGACCGACAGATGCTCGAGGCTGAGATCCATCACGTCCGCGCACACGCTCGTCACGCCCCACGCGACATGTCCGGTGGTGCCAATCGCGATCGCCGGAGAGCCGGCAGCGAGCGCGCCCGATGTGAATCCGTCGGGCGTGACCAGCACCGCCTCGTACCAGATCGACGGCATCGATTGCGGCAGATGCGGGTCGTTCGCGAGCATCGGCTTGCCGGACATCGACTTAGTACCATCGACGACCCAGTTGTTGCTCGCCGGCATGCCCATATGCCCGAGGCGCACGAAGCCGGGCGCGAGATGGAACACCATTTTCGCGCCACCGAACACCGCGGTCGTCTCGGGCGGAGGCGGTTCGAGCGGCAGCGACGGATATACCGGCATCAGCGCGCCGATCTCGCTCGGCGCCATCTTCGGAGCGAGGTTCATATACACCGACTCCTCGGTCGCGTTGTAACCGAGCAGCACCGCAATCGTCAGCGCGCCCGCTTCGAGATCTTCGGCCGTATAATGCGCCGGCTTGATACCGACCAATCGAAACGCCGGCTCCAGACTGTTCTGATGCGCATCGATATAGGCGTTGATTCCGCCGACGAACGCGTCCACTAGTGCGCGCATCTCGGGCGGATACGTCGCGAGACTATCGCGCGCGAATTTCTCAGGATCGAACAGCCGATATACGTAGTCGCTCTCGACCAGGTCAGCGCCGAACACCTCGGCCAGGCGTCCCTCCGCCAACCGCCGGCGCATCTCGAGCTGGAACAATCGATCCTGCGCCTGCGAGTAGCCGAGCGCCCGCTCGAGGTCGAGCCGATTCTGCGCGTAGATATGCGGGATACCCCCCACGTCGCGAATCACCTTGACCGGCGCGCTCAGCCCCGCGAGATGCACGACGCCCGACTCCGGCTCGAGCCCGCTCTGCGTCGTTTGATAGAACAGCCCCGTCATCACGGACACGAAGATAAACGCGACGACGAGTCCCACCACCGCGCGTCTGCGCACGCGCGGCGAACCATACTTGCGACGCCGGGAACTTTCGCCAGGATGCTCCGCCATCGGTGCACACTGGATCGCGAAGGTTAAGCGCGCAAGCCTAGTTGGGCACTGCGTCGGCGTCACCCTTGCGAACGCCCATCAGGTAGGCCTGGATAAACTCGTCGATCGCACCGTCGAGCACCGCGCCGGTGTTGCCAACTTCGACGCCGGTGCGATGATCCTTGACCATCTGGTAGGGTTGCAGCACGTACGAACGAATCTGGCTGCCCCAGGCGATGTCTTTTTTGTCCTTGCTGAACTTCTCGAGCTCTTCTTTTTTCTTCCGCTGCTCGAGTTCGAACAATCGCGCGCGTAATATCTTCATCGCCATCGCGCGGTTCTTATGCTGCGAGCGCTCATTCTGGCAGGTCACGACAATATTCGTAGGGATATGCGTGAATCGCACAGCAGAGTCGGTCTTGTTGACGTGCTGACCACCGGCGCCCGACGCGCGGAACGTGTCGATTCTCAAGTCCGCCGGATTGATCGTTATCTCGATCGTGTCGTCAACCTCAGGGAAAACAAAGACCGAAGCGAACGACGTATGCCGCCGCGCGTTCGAGTCGTACGGAGAAATTCGCACCAGCCGATGAATCCCGGCCTCGGCCTTCAAATATCCGTACGCGAAATCGCCCTCGACCGTGACGGTAGCACTTTTGATTCCCGCGCCATCGCCCGGCTGCAAGTCTGCAATCTCCGTCTTGAAGCCGCGCCGCTCGGCCCATCGCAGGTAGAGGCGCAGCAGCATCTCGGCCCAGTCCTGCGCTTCCATGCCGCCGGCGCCCGAATGTATCGAGACGATCGCGCCGAGGCGATCGTACTCGCCGCTGAGCATCAGCCGCAGTTCCTGGCGCTCGAGCTCGGCCCGCGACGCCTCGAGCGCCGACGCGGTCTCACGCGCCGCTTCGGAATCGTCGCCGCCTTCTTCCTCGGCCATCTGCAGAAACACGCGTGCCTCGTCGAGCTTGTCGCGCAGCATCTTGTAGCCCGCGAGCTGAGCGCGAATCTGTTCCTGTTCCTTGAGTGCCGCTTGCGCGGTTTCCTGCCGATCCCAGAAGTCAGGCTTGGCGGATTGTTCTACGAGTTGGTTCTGGCGGACGGTCAGTGCGGGGACGTCAAAGACGCCTCCCGAGCTTTTCGGCGCGGTCGTCGAACTCGGAAAGCTGCTGTTTCATATCGCTGAGCATCGAAATCTCACCTCACGCCGGCGCCGTCCGCCGACGAATCCGTATTATGCCACGAATCACGACTCGCATTAATGGGGCCGGCCGTTAGTCGCCAGCCGCCGCGGTCGCACCGCCTCGATTTCGAGCGTTGCGGGTCGCGGCCATCGCCACGCGAATATCAATCCGACCACCGTCAGCACGAAGCAGATCTCCGCAAACAGATCGCCCACCATCGTGTAGAGCGTCCGCACCGGTCGCCACGCCACGTCCACGATTATCGTCCCGCGCTTGAACAGCGGCGTGCGATTTGTAATTCGTCCCGACGGCTCGATCAGCGCGCTGAATCCCGTATTCGCCACCCGCACCATCGGCACTTTCGTCTCGACCGATCGCATCGCCGCCATCGCGAGCACCTGGTACGGCGCCGAACTCTCGCCGTACCACGCGTCGTTGGTGATATTCACCAGCACGTCGGCGCCCAGGTTCACCTCGCGCCGCGTGAAATCGGGAAAAATACTTTCGTAGCAGATCAGAATTCCGAGCTTTGCGCCTTTGACATCGAACAGCGTCTGCTCCTTGCCCGGAACCAAATCGCCGAAGCCCGCGACCACCCGATTTACGAAGTAGCCGAGAATCGAGCGCGCCGGTACATACTCGCCGAACGGCACCAGCTCCATCTTGTCGTAATGCGCCGCCACTTCGCCCTTGTCCGACACCAGGTACGCGCGATTGTAAAATCCCAGCCGTCCGTCCTGGCGTGCGAGCGCCGGCGCTCCGAACAATACCGGCTTGCCGAGGTTGCGCGCGAGCGTAAGCAGCGCGGTGCGATACGCCGCGTCGTTGGCCAGCTCGGCAGGATATTGATCGTCAGGCTGGAACAGGAACACCGCTGCTGCCTCGGGCCATACGATTAAATCGGCGCCGCGCTCCGCCGCCGCGGCGGTTTGATCCTGGTAAACCTTGTAACTGTCGGGCAGGAACTTCGGATCCCACTTCAGCGATTGCGGGATATTTCCCTGCACCATCGCAACCTTGAAGCTTCCCGTACGCGGTGCGTCCTTCAGATTGCTGATTCGCCACGCACCGAAGGCGACCAGCGCGATCATCATCGCGGTCAACGTGGTCAGGCTGATGGTCTGCAGACGATAAGCGCCGCGCCGAAACATCACGACATACACGACCGCGTTGAAGAAAATGATCAGTGCCGAGACTCCGTAAACGCCCGTGAATTCGGCGAACTGGATCAATTCCAGGTTGCGGTAAGCCGTGTAGCCGAGCAGGTTCCACGGAAAACCGACCGGAAAGTAGGTGCGAATCCATTCGACCGCCGTCCACGCCACCGGCATCGTGATCACAGCCGGAATTTGCGTCCGCCGCGCGACGAATTCGCCCGCCCAGATGGCGACCGCGGTGTATATTGCGACGATGCCTGCCAGCAGCAACATCGGAAAGATCGCGTATCGCATTCGCACGTCGGCGAAATCGTGCAGCGGAATCGGAATCCAGTAGAGCGACACTGCGTTCGCGGCGAAGCCCTGCAGGTACGCCCACGCGAACACGCGTCGCATGCTCTCGCCGTCGATCACGTAAAAGAGCGGAACGAATGCGACCCACGCCAGCAGTCCGTAATCGAACTTCGGAAATGCCAATCCCAGCGCGAGGCCGCTGGCTACCGCTAGTGCCGCGCGCGATGCGTTGTTTGACGACATCGTCAGGCGGGCGTCGCAAACATCTCGGCTATCGGAATCACGCCGGCGCACGGCGGCCGGCCGTTGAAGCGCTCGAAAATCTCGTCCACGTCCTTCCAACTTTCGACCAGCGCCGCCACCAGCGCCGGCTCGAACTGCAAATCGCCCGACACGCGCCACTCGCGCTCGAAGCTCCAGTCCACTGGCGGATTCTTGTCGATTTCCAACGACACCACGCGCCAACTCTCTTCCGGCGCGAGGATTCTTTCCGCCTCGCGCCATGGCAGGTAAATCACAGGCCGCGCACCCATCGTGAAAGCATACCGTTTGTCCACCGCGATCCCGAATGGTTCATAGCGCCCGGCGATTGCGCCGGTCGAGGATCGTGCGCAATTCCGCGATCGGCATGTCGAACATGCAAACCGCCGGACGCGCGCCGCGAACCATCCGGCTCCCGCCGCGAATCACGCCATCCTTGAGAATCGTCACCAGGTTGTCGAGCGCGGTTGCAGTCGTCGACGCGCGCGTGAAATGCGTCAGCATCGCGACCGCGGGAATCCTTGCGGGCTCGCGCTTCATCGAGACGATACTCGCCGGCCTGCCGTGTTGCGCCGCGGGGCGACAACGAGAACGCGTCTCTCGTCGATCTTGGCCGCCAGCGCTCGCTCGCGCGCGAACATCCGTCGCGCGTCGATAGCAGAGCGCTCGTGGTCGTAGCCGATCAGATGGAGAAATCCATGAATCAGCAGCCGCCGCAGTCGCGACGCGGGAGTCACGCGATACTCGCGCGCCTGCCGGATTGCGGTATCGATCGAGATCACCACGTCGCCGACCGGAAGTCCCGGACTATTCTTTACAGTGCGAGGATCCGGCGGCGCGGCGCCTGCTTGTTCGATTTGCGAGAACGAAAGTACGTCGGTGGCCGTGTCGATTCCACGAAAATCGCGATTCAGCCGGCGGATCGCATGATCCGTCGTGAGGGTGAGCGACAATTCGCACTCCGCCAGGCCCGCGGCGCGCATCAGCCGGTCCGCGTCCGCGCGAAGTCCGCGTGCGTAGCCGCGTCCGCGCGCCGTCGCGCATCGGAACTCGACCGCCACGCGCTTCAATCCCGATGGTTGCCGTCAGTTTGGGGCGTCGACGCCGGTCCGTCGGCGTTGAACGATTCGTACGCCTTGATGATCGACTGGACCAGCCGATGCCGCACGACGTCGCGGTCGTTGAACCGCACGAACGAAATCCCGGGCGTGTTGCCGAGCACGATGCTCGCTTCCTTGAGGCCCGACAGCTTGCCGCTCGGCAGATCGATTTGTGTCACGTCGCCGGTGATAACGGCTTTGGAGTTGTAGCCGAGCCGCGTCAGGAACATCTTCATCTGCTCGGAGGTCGTGTTTTGCGCCTCGTCGAGAATGATAAACGAGTCGTTGAGTGTGCGGCCGCGCATGAACGCGAGCGGCGCGACTTCGATCGTGCCCCGCTCGAGCATCCGCCGCGCCCGATCGAAATCCACCATGTCGTGCAGCGCGTCGTAGAGCGGCCGCAGGTACGGATTCACCTTCTCCGCCAGGTCGCCGGGCAGGAAGCCGAGCTTCTCGCCCGCTTCGACCGCCGGCCGGCACAGCACCATCCGCGTGACCTGGTTCTTCATCAACGCGGCCAGCGCCATCGCCATCGCAAGGTAGGTCTTGCCAGTGCCGGCGGGACCAATTCCGAAAACGATATCGTGACTGCGGATCGAGTCGATATAGATTTTCTGGTTGATGCTCTTGGGCGAGATGACGCGCTTGTTCGCCGAGACGTAAATCGTGTCGAGGAAAATATCCTTCAGCTCGGCGTTGCGGTCGCCGCGAACTATTCGAATCGCGTACTCGACGTCGCTCGGATAGATCGGATACCCGTGCTTCAGCAGATCGTAAATCTCGCCGATCACCTTGCCGGCGAGCGCCTGCTCTGCGTGCGCGCCCGAAATGCGGAGCGAGGTTCCGGTCACTCCTATGCGAACTCCCAGCGTCGCCTCGATCGTGCGGACGTGTGCGTCGTGCTGGCCGAGCAAATCGGTAAACAGGCGCGGATCGTCGAAATGGAGTTCGAGCGAATCTTCGGTGGCTAGCTGGGAAATCGCCGGGGCCTCTTGCGGTACTGATTTCGTGTCTGTCGCTCGCCGGCCTGCAGTCAGCAAAACATTCAATCACCGGCGAAGCTAATCGTAGTCATTTCGAAGAGCGTATGAAAGTGGTTACGAAGTGAGCTGAGCAGAACCGCCACACGATTCGGTCCAAAATCCGGTCCCCCTTCCCACTATGGGAAAGGTTACCTCCAAACTCTGGTCCCCCTTAGGGGTTAGGTCGCATGCATAGTTCGCAACGCCCGCGCCGTCATTTGCTTTTGTCCTCCTGACAAAGCGATCAACGCGAGCAGATGGAAAGCTCACGGACAGCGGCGTTTGTTTAGCATCCTGACGAAGCGAGCAACGCGACCGGGGAGAGAAGGATCTCGGAACGAGGCGCACACTTGTTTGTAATTCTGACGAAGCGAGCAACGCGAGCGGCAGGACTGGCTTCTGGCGTCCGGACAGCGGGGCGCACGCACCGCCGGTTCCGGTTCAGCGTTGCTGCATCCACTGAGAATCCGAAATGCTTGCGCGACGACATCAGCGACTACGACACCAGCGCTGCGACCTTAGCCAGCGCCTCGTCCAACTTCGACGCGTCGCGGCCGCCTGCCTGCGCGAGGTCGGGCCGTCCGCCGCCGGTGCCGCCGACAAGCGGCGCGATATTCTTGATGATGTCGCCGGCTTTGACCTTCGCCGTCAGGTCGGGCGTCACCGCGACCAGGATCGCGACCTTGCTGTCGCCGAGGTCGGAGCCGAGCGCGACCACCGCCGAGCCGTGCTTCTGGCGCATCCGATCTGCCATCTCGCGCATCGTGCGCGGATCGACCCCGTCGAGCTTGCGCGTCACGATCTTGACGCCGCCGACGTCGCGCACTTGTTCTTCGTCCGCCGCGCCGCCCGCTCCTGAAGCCAGCTTCTGCTCCATCGCGCGGAGCTTTTTCTCCAACTCCTTTTCGCGCGCCAGCAGTTTTTCCAGCCGTTCGATCGCCGCTCCGTCGCGAGCACCGAGCTGCGCGCCAATCTCTTCGAGAATTCTCTCGCGCTTGCGAATTGTCTCGAGCGCGCCCTGTCCCGTCACCGCTTCGATTCGCCGCACTCCCGCTGCGACTCCCGATTCCGCTTCGAGCTTGAACATGCCGACGTCGCCCGTGCGCGAGATGTGCGTGCCGCCGCATAGCTCGACTGAGAAATCGCCCATCCTGACGACACGCACGCGATCGCCGTACTTGTCGCCGAAAAAGGCGAGCGCACCCGCCTTGATTGCGTCGTCGTACGCCATCTCCTCGACCGTAACTTCGGCGTTCTCGCGGATACGCGCGTTGATCTCTTCCTCGATAGTCGCGAGCGCGTCGTCTTTCACCGGCCCCTGATGCGCAAAATCGAAGCGCAGCTTGTCAGGATCGACCAGCGAGCCCGCCTGATGCACCGCGTTGCCCAGCACGTCGCGCAACGCGTAGTGCAAAATGTGCGTCGCAGAATGATTCAGCATAGCGGCGTCGCGCCTAATTCGATCGACCTTCAGCTTCACGCGCGCGCCGCGCGCGAAGTCGCCGGCGTCGCCGCGCAGAATGCGCCCGACATGAACGATCGAGCCTTCGGCCTTACGCGTGTCCGACACTTCCAGCAGCGCGCCCGACGCCGTCTCGATGACGCCGCGGTCCCCGACCTGCCCGCCGCCCTCAGGGTAGAATGGCGTCTCGGCGACGACGACCGCCACATGCTCGCCGTCCTTGGCGCCCGCAGCGAGCACTTCGGACACGCCCTCATACGTATGATATCCAACGAATCGCGACGCGGTCCCCGCGCCGAGGCTGATCTCGGGCGCGACGGCGTCGTCTTTGCGCGCTGCGCGCCCGCGCTCCTTCTGTTCCTCCATCAGCCGGTTGAAGCCCGCGACATCCACGTCAATCGAATGATTGCGCAGCACATCCTCGGTCAGATCGAGCGGAAACCCATACGTGTCGTACAGCTTGAACGCGACCTCACCCGGAATCGTATGCCCGCCGGTCTTCTTGATTCGGGCCAGTTCGGTGTCGATGAGTTCCAGCCCGCGATCGAGCGTCTCGCCGAAGCGCGCTTCCTCCTGCGTGATTACATCGGCGGTCGTTGCGGCCGCCGCTTTGATCTCCGGATCCGCGTCGCCCATCGCTTCGACCACGCCCGCATGCGCCATCGCTAGGAACGGGCGATGGATTCCAAGGTAACGGCCGTGACGCGCAGCGCGGCGAATGATCCGCCGCAGCACGTACTCGCGATCGGTGTTGCCGGGAGTGATGCCCTCGGCGATCAGAAACGTCATCGCGCGCGCATGATCCGCAATCGCGCGGAACGATACATCGCTCTCTTCCTTCTTACCGTAGCGCGCCTTGTCGCCGAACTTTTGCGCGGCCTCTTCAATCTTGCGGATGATCGTCTGGAACAAATCGATGTCGTAGTTGCCGAGGATCTTGCCAACCTCGAGGCTCTGCAGCGCCGCGGTGATGCGTTCGAGACCCGACCCCGTATCGACGTGCTTCTTCGGCAGGGGAGTCAGAGAGCCCGACGCCTCGCGGTTGTACTGGATGAAAACCAGGTTGGCGATCTCGATGTATCGCTCGCACCCATCGACGTTCACGAAGCATTTCTGCCCCGGATGATTCTTTTCAGGGTCACAGGCGCCTTCGCCGCGGTCGATGCTGATTTCCGAGTTCGGACCGCTCGGCCCCGTCTCCGCCATCTCCCAGAAATTATCCTTGTCGCCGAATCGCAGAATCCGCTCGGGCGGCAGCACGCCCATCTTCAGCCAGATGTCCTCGGACTCCTTGTCGTCCTTGTGAACGGTCGCGTACAGCAGGCTCGGATCGACTTCCCAGACCTTGGTGATAAGTTCCCAATGCCATCGAATCGCTTCTTCCTTGTAATAGTCGCCGAACGACCAGTTGCCGAGCATCTCGAAAAAAGTGTGATGGTAAGTGTCGCGGCCGACCGCTTCGAGATCGTTGTGCTTGCCCGAAATTCGCAGGCATTTCTGACAATCCACGACGCGCAGATGCTGCGGAGAGCGCACGCCGAGAAAGTAATCCTTGAACTGCACCATGCCGGCGTTGGTGAACAGCAGGGTAGGGTCGCCCTTGGGAATCAGTGAAGCCGAGGGCACAATCACATGACCGCGCACGGCGAAAAAATCTAGAAACGATTGACGAACTTTTGCAGTAGTCCAGCGCATGAAGCTTTAATTCTAGCCGGGGAACGGTAAATCACTCAATTGACCAGAAGGGGAAGCAGCGTTTCGACTGCGCATACCAGTTGGCCAAACTCGATGCGTCGGACAGACTGGATCTCATGGACATCAGTATCGACGAGCCAACCCGCACTCGCGAAAGCTTCTCGTTCACCAACTTTTTTCTTAATCACAAGGGCGATCTGACGCTGGCTTTCTCCGCTTTCGTTTACCTCGTCAGCCTGGCCGCCCTGATGTTCACGCCGTGGAGAACCTCGTCCGAAATTGCGGTCTCGATGGCGGAGGCGGCGCTTATCGGTGGTCTCTGCGACTACATCGCACTCAAGATGATCTTCGAGCGTCGATGGTACCTGCCGAACTCCGGCGTGCTGCCGCGCAATCGCGCGAAGCTGGTCGACGGAATCGCAGCAACGATCGAAAACGAATGGCTCACGCCGCAGATGATCGGCCGCAAGCTGAGCGACATGGATCTCGTCCGCCGGCTCGGCACCTATCTGCAGGAGCTGACGCTCAACGACATACTGGGGCAGGCCGGGCTCGAGCGGCTAATCACCAATGCGATCGACTATCTCGATTCACCCGAAAAACGCGAGCGCCTCGAGAAAGTTCTCAAGCGGATGCTCCCCAAGACGGTCACCCGACTCTATGCGGTGATGAGCCGGTTCGGCGCCGAGTCGATCGGCGCGCGCATCGCGGCGAATTTGCGCAAAAGATTGCCGGAGTTGCAGAACGATCCCGAACTTCGAGACACGATTGAAAGCGCAATCCACGAATTCGGGGCCCAGCTTCACGATCCCGAGAGCTACGCAAATCAATTCGCGCAGCGATTAATCGACAATTTAGTGCGCAGAACCGTCGAGGCAAGCCGCGGTCAGATAACGCAGATGGTCCGCGAGAACCTGGCGCGGCTCTCCGACGATCAGATCAGAATTCAGATTGAATCGAAGACGCGCACGCACCTTGATTGGATTCGCGTAAATGGCGGCCTGTTTGGCGCCTTCTTCGGGCTGCTGTTCGCGCTATCGCGAATCCTCTCGCACAACGGCCCCGCGATCCTCGCGCACTTTCACCTCGCCATGTGAGCCGTTACCCCTTCTTTTTTGGCGATTGTACCGGCGCCTCTTCCGGTTCGTCGACCGCCGCGTCGGGCGGCAGCGCGACCGGCCTGGCCGCGAGCTTCTCGCGCACCTTGGCCTCGATCTCGTCCGCGATCTTCGGATTCGCCTTGAGCAAGTCGCGCGCGTTCTCGCGTCCCTGCCCGATTCGCTCGCCGTTGTAGGAGTACCACGCGCCCAGCTTCTCGATGATGTTGTGCTCGCTGGCCATATCCACCAGCTCGCCTTCCTTGGAAATCCCGGTGCCGTACAGGATGTCGAACTCGGCCTCGCGAAACGGCGGCGCGACCTTGTTCTTCACCACTTTGACCTTGGTGCGTGATCCGATCACTTCGGTCGCGTTCTTGATCGTGCCGATTCGCCGGATGTCGATGCGCACCGACGAATAAAACTTGAGCGCGTTGCCTCCGGTCGTCGTTTCCGGATTCCCGAACATCACGCCAATCTTCATGCGGATCTGGTTGATGAAGATTACGATCGTCCGCGAGCGCGAGATGATCGACGTCAACTTGCGCAGCGCCTGCGACATCAGGCGCGCCTGGAGGCCCATCTGCGGCTCGCCCATCTCGCCTTCGATTTCCGCGCGCGGCACGAGCGCCGCCACCGAATCGATTACGAGCACGTCGATAGCGCCCGATTGCACGAGTGTCTCGGTGATCTCGAGCGCCTGCTCGCCGTTGTCGGGCTGCGAGATGAGCAGGTCCTCGACCTTGACCCCGAGCTTGCGCGCGTAGGCGGCATCGAGCGCGTGCTCTGCGTCGATGAACGCGCAGGTACCGCCCATCTTCTGCGCTTCCGCGATACACTCGAGCGCGAGCGTCGTTTTGCCCGACGATTCCGGGCCGTAGATTTCCACCACGCGGCCGCGCGGCAATCCACCGACGCCCAGCGCGACGTCGAGCCCGAGCGAGCCGGTCGGCACGACCGCGATATCGGCCGAAATCGCCTGCTCGCCGAGTTTCATTATCGAGCCCTTGCCGAACTGTTTCTCGATTTGGCTGAGCGCCAGGTCGAGCGCTTTACTTTTGATCTCTATCGCCATCGGTTCCGCCCATTTCGGGATTTTTTATTGCGGTGCGAATTTTGTCACAAACTCGTGTGGATAGCTCTATCCGGGCGCTGGTTCGTGTCCACAGGGGTGTTGAGAGATGCCGCTCGTGTTACCAAAAGAACAAAAAGTCAACACGCCACGCCTGCTAACGCGACTGGAACAGAAACGTCGCCAGCGCTTCGTAGCTGGCTTCGTCGGACCCGAGATGGCTGCGGTAGAGCGTCATCGATTCGATCCTCGAGACGCCAAACTGCCCATCCCGCGCCGCGTGCAGCACCTCGCGAGTTTTGCTCTTGATCTGTTCATCGCGGACCCGCCCGATCGTCAGATGCCCGCTCCATCGACGCTTCTCACGCTCGAAACCATAGTCAGCCGCTACTGTCTCCAACCGCACCGCCAGCGCCGCGAGCGACCCCGACTCGACGCTTTGCAAACCCACCCAGATCGCACTCGGATGCTCGAGGTCTGGGAACGCACCGACTCCCGACGCGGCAACCTCGAACGGGGCCGTCTTCGTCGCGAGCTGACGAAGCCCTGCGGTGAGCTGCTGCAGTCGATGTGGATTCACTGCCGGTCCAAGAAACTTGAGCGTGATATGGAGATTCGATCGCGGCACCCACCTGACGCCGTCGCCCGGATGCTTCAGCTCGTCGATCGCCTTCGCCACCGACTCCTCGACCTGCTTGCTCATCCGGATTGCGACGAACGCGCGCACTCCTTTGGCCTCATGCTGCCCGAGGTCATCGCGCAGATTCGTTCGTGCCTGACCTTCCGCCCAATGCGTCATCGACGTAGTTGAAATTAAGTTGAGCCGCCCGATCCTTCGTCCAAGGGCCCGCCGACTCCGACCGCCAACGCGTGCTCGACCAGCGGCAGCCGGTCGTTGCCGAAGAACATCGATCCCGCGACGAACATCGTCGGCGATCCAAAACCGCCGCGCGCGATCAGTTCCTCGACGTTCGCGCGAAGCCTGGCCTTGTACTCGTCGGACGCGATCTTCGCGAAAAACTCTTTTTCGTCGAGGCCGGCTTCGCGCACTATTTCGTGCATCACGTCGTCCTTGCTGATGTCCTTGTCGAGACCCCAGTAGCTCTCGAACACGAGCTTCGAGTAACGCGCGATCACACGATGCTCGTCGGCGACGAAGGCACCGCGCATCGCCTTGACTGAATTGACAGGGAACACGGAAGGGTTGCCGATCTTGAGCCCGTAAAATCGCGCCCAGTCGCGCAAGTCCTTGACGTAGTATTTGGCCTTGACCGGAACGGGCCTGGCGCGACTCTCATACACGGAAGGATTGACCGTGTTGAACAGTCCGCCCACCAGGATCGGCCGCCAGATCAGTTCCGCATCGTGGCGTTGCGCGACGTCTTCAATTTTCGTGAACGCCAGGTATGTCCACGGGCTCGAGCAGTCGTAAAAGAATTCGAGCTTCTTCGGCATCGTTCCGTCCTTCTCTCATATTATCAGTCGGCCGCGTCGGAACCATCACTTCTGCGCGCTCTCGACTCCGTCCTTGCCATCGATCTTGATCAACTCCGCGCGCACGTACCCGATGAACGCCTGCGCCTCGATCCGCAGAGGCAGATGGCGCTTGTCAGCCGAGATCCACAACACCGTACCGTGCACCTGGCTGCGCAGCTTGCCGTCGCTGACGTACCAGACGTCGGGCACGATTCGCCACGCGTCGAAGTCGCCGAGAGCGAGATGGATCCTTTCGCGCTTCTCGACCGCGAATGCGAACACGTAGCGCTGGCTGCCGCTGAACACGTCGAAGGCAAGGGTCTTGCCCGGCTCGAAGTTCTGAGTGAGAGCCATCATTGCGCCCGATATAGGACCCCACGGATCTGACGCGATGTATTCCTTGCGCTCGCTACCCTTTTTGTTCTTCTTGGTCATCGTGACCATCTGCGCCGGTCGTTTGATGCTTACGTCGTAGTAGTTGAGCCGCGATTTTTCGTGTTGGATCAAATAAACGCCGCTGGTGTGCATCGTGTCCTCGGCCATGCTCTCCCGCATGTAGTCGCGCATCTTGTAGAACACGTCCGCGTAGGGGCTGGTCTCGATCCACGTTTCCCCGACCCATTGCGAAGGATCTTTCTGCGGCCGGTGGAACTCGATCCGCGCCTGCGCCGCGGGAATCCCGACCCATGACGCCTGGTAAATCAACTGCTCGCCGTCGTGAAACGGTATCGGGCCGGGTTTGTACGCCGGTACCTTCGCCTTGATTTCAGGGGGCAGCGCATTGGGAGTCGGCGCGGGCGTCGGCAAATGGCGATGCTTGTGCGGATGCGCCGGCGGAGCATCAGCGGGCGAATCCGAAGCGCCCGACGCATGCATCGGCGCCGTGACCGCGCCCGCAATGAGCATGAACGCGGCGATCACAATGCTCGCGAGCACACTGCCACGTATGTTTGCGCGCCCGGCACGGCTGGCTTGGTTCCTTGCAATGTCTTCCATTATCGCGAATAATTTTGGCCGATTGAGGAGGCGCGGGAAATGACTGTGACGCGAAATTTATTTGCCTCGTTCGCGCTCGGCGTCGCTCTTGCCGTACCACACCTCGCCTTTGCACAGTATGGGGGGCAGGGATTGGGCAGCGCCCTCAGCTCCAATCCGATGTCGCATCAGGGGTCAGTGAAGCCCGGCGTCGACGACCTGACCGGTCGCGCGATGCAGGAAACGCCGTTCAAAATCATCAAAGACGTTAAGCTCGGCCTCAAAGACGCGGACCCCAGCGTGCGCGTGTCCGAACTGATCAAACTCCGCAATCTGCAGGATCCCGAAGTAAATCAGATCTTGATGAACTCGATGTCCGACCCGGACGTGCGCGTCAAGATTAAGGCCATCGACATCCTCGGCGCGCGCGAAGCCAACGAGGCGGTGGGGCCGATGTCCTCAATGCTTTTCCTGCGCTCCACTGAGCCGATCGTCAAGCTGCACCTGGTGGCTGGGCTTGGCAGGATCGGCGATGCGCAGGGGGCGATGCCGATTATGCAATATCTCGGCGAAGATCAGGACGAGCGGGGCCGTGGTACCGCCGTCTTCGCGCTGGGCGAAATCGGGAGCGACAAGGCCGCACCGCTGCTGAATCAGGTCGTCGCCCAAGATCAAAGCCCGATGGTTCGGCGCCTCGCGCAGGAAGCGCTGCAAAAAGTCGGCGGCGAGTTGCCGACCGAGCACGAGCGAACGGCCGCCGAGCAGGCATCGAACAAACAGCAGATTGTGCCGACCGACCAGAAGCTAGCCAAGCTCCGCGAGATGGACAAAAAGCTGCAGGACCTGGAGCGCTAATCCGCCTGATCCCTCGCCCGTTAATTCACGGGAGAGGCTAGGTGAGGTTCCGCGGCGCAGCCAGACTTTCGCTACCCCCTCCCGATCCACTCGCCCGCCATCACGCCGTTGCCGCACCACTTGCCCGCCGCGACCACCGTGGTTCCGTTGACCATCACATGCTCGATTCCTACTGGCGCTACTGTCGGCGTTCTTGAATCGGCGTCGCATCCGATTGTTTCCGGATTGAATATCACCAGGTCAGCCGCGTAGCCCGGACGAATCAGCCCGCGCGCGCCGAGGCGCATCCGCTGCGCCGCCATCCCGGTCGCCTTGTGCACTGCGTCCTCGAGTGTCAGCAGTTTCAGCTCGCGCACATAATGCCCGAGGATTCGCGGGTAGGTGCCGAAGCTCGCGGGATTGTGATGCCCGTGAGAGGTGAGAATCGTGTCCATCTCGAAAAGGTTAAGCGGATGCTTCATCGCTTCCTGCAGCGCGTGCTCATCGCCGAAGTCGTCGCCGCTGTACAGATGATTCAATACGCGTGCGCGGGTTCCGCTCTCGCGCGTAACAGTCAGGTACGCGTCGATCGGATCGAGGTTGAGCTCGTCGGCGATTTCCCCGAAGAATTTGCCTTCGAGATGGCCGAGCTCCGGCTTGACCGCCCACATGAGCTGGACCGAGTCGGCGATGAACGTTTTGAGCGACTGGAATCCGTCGCGCAATTTCGCCCAACCGTCGGATGAATCGAGCAGACCCTCGAGTCCCGTTTGCGCCCACGCCGGAAAAATCACACGAATCGTCGTGTTGCCGCAGGTGTATGGAAAAGTGTCGAACGCGATATCGACGCCGTCGCTTTTGTGACGCTCGACTTCGGCGATGGTGTCGTCGACCGTCTTCCACGTGCGCCGGCCGACAAAAATGAGATGCGAGACTTGCAGCGGCACACCTGCCTCGCGCGCGACGGTCGCCATCTCGCACACGGCCAGGATGTTGTGCGGAGTCCGGCTGTCGAAGAACAACGACCGCTCCGAGTATGCGCGCAGATGCGAAGTGAGCACGCCGTTCGCCGCCGCGGCAACGCGCGCGAGAGCAGCCAGCTCGGCCGGCTTGGCGATCATGCCGGGAAAATAGCCGAGCCCGCACGAGAGCCCGACCGCGCCATCGGCCATCGCGCGCTCGACCATCGTTTGCATCGAGCGCAACTGCTCGGCGGACGGCTCGCCCGCGCTCGAGCCCATCACGCTCAGCCGGATACTGCCATGCCCCGCCAGATGCGCGACGTTGAGCGCGAGTCCCTGGCGCTTCAGATGCGCGGCGAAGCCCGCTACGTCGTCCCATTCCCAGTCGAACTTGCGCTCGGCGCACAGACGTCCCGACTCGTCGAGCATCCGCTGCCGCTCGCGCATAACCGGCGCAACCGAGAAGCCGCAATTGCCGCCAACGAACGTGGTCACGCCCTGCAGCAGAAACGGTTTCAGGATTTGCCCGTGGTCGGCAATGGGCAGCACCCAGTCGGAATGCGAATGCAAGTCAATGAAGCCCGGCGCAACCGCGAGGCCGGTCGCATCGATCTCGCTCGCTCCGGAAGCGGTCGCGGCGTCGGCGGGATCGATCAGCGCAGCTACTTTGCGATCCGTGATCGCGACGTCGGCCTTGAAGCGCGGCGCGTCGCTGCCATCGACGACGACGCCATTGCGAACGACTACGTCATATTCCATGCACGCAATTATTCGTGACGCGCAACACTCAGTGCAAACCCGCGCTTGATTCTTTCTTGCTTCGAGAATTCGCATCGCACAGCTACGCGTGCTTGCGCATCTTTCACAGCGCCGATCAGTTCGTCGAGCATTGCAGCTCAGTCACATTTCAGGAACTTGAATTTAATTCTGCTTAACGGCGCAGTCATCGGTGCGTGCGATCGCGTCCGCTAAATCCTCCGAATTGTTCTCATCACGTCCTAAACATCGGGAGGATTTACAAACGTGAAGCAGAGGAAACCAACAAACAAGAGAAGGCTCGTGAGCCTGGTCGCAGGCGCATGCCTGCTGGCGACGGCCTCCGGCTCGACCGTGCTGGCCGACGGCCACGGGCATGGCGGGGACGGGGGTGACGAAAACCAAATACAGCACGTCCTGCTGCTCAGTATCGACGGGTTTCATGCGGTGGACTACCTGAATTGCGTCAAGGCGGGCACCTGCCCGAATCTCGCCGCGCTCGGCAAGACCGGCGTCAACTACCTTGCGACGTCCACCAGCAAGCCCTCGGATTCATTCCCCGGACTGACGGCAATTATCTCGGGAGGATCGCCGCGGACGGAAGGCGCCTTATATGACTCCGCGTACGATCGATCGCTCGATCCGCCCGCGGAGACGACCGGCAACGGTCTGGTTGGAGCGCCCGGCCTTTGTACTCCAAACACTACTCCGACCGGGACGGCCACCGAGTATGAAGAAGGCATCGACTTTGATCAGAGCCATCTGAACGGCGGAGCGCCCAGCGGGGATGGCGGAGTGAACTCAATCAAGTCCACTCGCCTGGTGCGCGACCCGGCGAACAACTGCAATCCGGTCTTCCCGTGGAATTTCGTGCGGACCAATACGATCTTCGGCGTGATCCACGGCCACGGTGGATATACCGCGTGGTCGGACAAGCATCCGGCGTACGCGTCGGTGTCCGGACCAGGCGCCACCGCAGGCAATGTCGACGACTTTTACGGCCCTGAGATCAATTCGCTGTCGTCGAACTTTGAAATGGACAACGATATTCCAGTCAAATTTCTGAACTGCAGCCCGAAGCTTCCCGATCAGCTCTCGGTCGCGAACGGCGACGACTACACCGGGAGTTTCCAGAACATCCAGTGTTATGACGCGATCAAGGTGCAGGCGATCCTCAACGAGATCGATGGCATGACCCACAACGCATCAGGCCCGGCCCCGGTTCCGAACATCCTCGGGATGAACTTCCAGGCGGTGAGCGTTGGGCAGAAGCTGGTCTATCAGCTCGTCATGCCCTTCGTGGTCGGCGGTTACCTGGACGGCACCGGCACGCCGAGCCCTAGCCTGGCGTCGGAAATCGCGTTCGTCGACAAGTCGATCGGGTTGATGGTGACCGAGCTGAGCAAAAGGCATCTGCTCGACTCGACCTTGATCATAGTAACGGCAAAGCACGGGCAGTCGCCGATCGATCCAAATCGTGTGCTGCGCATCAGTGGCGACGTGCCGACGGACAAGTCGCCCACGGCGATTCTTGGCACTGCCTTCCTTCCGCAATCCAAGATAACCGGGCTTGGCCCGACAGAAGACGACGTGTCACTTCTGTGGCTAAAGCCGGGCGCAGACACGGCCACCGCAGTCGGAGTTCTGGAAAGTATGTCGCCAGCGATACCGCAGGCGGACAACATCGCGGGCATCGGTCAGATCTTCTGGGGGGCGTCGCTGCTGCCGATGTTCAACAAGCCTGGTCTTGGGCCAAACCTCGATCCGCGCACGCCTGACATAATTATCACGCCCGATGTCGGCGTTATCTACACCGGCCATCAAGCAAAGGTTGCCGAGCACGGCGGATTCGCCAACGACGACACCAATGTGATCATGCTGCTGTCCAATCCGAGCTTCAAAGCGAAGACGGTTGCGTCGCCGGTCGAGACGATGCAGGTAGCACCGACGATACTGCAGGCGCTGGGTTTCGATCCAGGCAAGCTACAGGCGGTGCAACTGGAGCATACGCAGGTACTGCCCGAGGTTCCATTGAGCAGCCAAGGCGACTGAGTAGCGCCGGCTCCGAATCTCTCCCCCGAGATCCGAGCCGTCCGAACAAGGGCGGGCGCGGCCGAGCATCACGGCCGTGCCCGCCGCTCTTCACACTTTGATCAATCTGTCGACGTTCCCGGTGGAACGCGGGAGTCCGGGGAATACTCGATCGATCTGCGAATCCGAAAACTGCAGATGCGATCTCAGTACCATCGCGATTGGCTCGCGAAAATCCGTCGTCACTGCGAGGTCGCGTTCCTGGTACAGGCGTCCCGACGAAAGCCCCGGCCACTTTCCGTAAACTGTTTTGCCCTTCACTGGCCCGCCCATCACCCACATGACGTTGCCGTGCCCGTGATCGGTGCCGCCGTTGCCATTCTCATGCATCGTGCGGCCAAACTCCGAGATCACGAGGATAACAGTGTCCTGGTAATTCGGCCCCAACGACTTCGCGAGGCTCGCCAGCCCGTCCGCCAACGGCTTCAAATGTCCCGCGAGCTGACCGTTGGCAGCGCCTTCATTGACATGCGTATCCCAGCCGCCCAGCGCCATGAATGCGACGCGAATCGTGGGATCGCGGCCGATCAGGCGCGCGAGCCTATCGGTGTCGTCGGAGAATCCTTGCGGCGAGGGCGCGCCGCCATTGGCCTGCGCCATGTCCTGCGTCAGCTCGCTCATCAGGCGCACGCGCGCCTGGCGGCCATCGCGATACGCGCGGCTGATCGAGTCGTTGCCAACATACATACGATCGAACGCCGCTTCGATCACCGGCCGGTCCATCGGCATCGGCCGCTCCGCAGCTCGTCCGAGCGCGATATTCGCGACCGGCACTTTGCCACTGAGAATCCGCGGAACCGTCGGCCCCAGGCTCAACGCCTCGGTCGGTCCGTGCGTGCCGGGAATAACGGCCAGCGTGCGATTCAACCATCCATCCTGCGTCGTTCTGATTCCCGGAGTGCCACTCTCCATGAAATCCTGCGCGTCGAAATGCGATCGCGTTGGATCGGGCGAGCCGCACGCGTGCACGAACGCCAGGGTGCCGTCGCTCCATTGGCTCTGCATCGGCGCGAGCGCCGGGTGCAGCCCGAAGTGACCGTCGAGATCGATTACGCCGCCACCCGCGCCCATGCGTCCGATCGCGATCGTCGGGCGCGCGTCGTAGTACGCCGACTCGCCATGCGGCACCACCACGTTCAGGCCGTCAACCGCGCCGCGCAGGAACACCACGATAAGCCGTCGCTTGCTGCTCGAGGCGGGCGAACGCGCCGCCCACGCATGAGGGCTCAGCAGCACGATTCCCGACGCCGAAAGAATTGCCGCGCGCCGCAGGAACGCTCGCCGGCTGAGAGGAGTCGCCACGCCGGGAGCACACTCGATGCAAGAATCACTTTTCTGAAAAATTTCCATTGGTAACTCTCAGCGCTTCATAAACTCGGGACTGCCGAGGATCAGCGGTGCGCGAAGATTCGTTGGCGACGCCTCCACCGCGTTGGCTGTCGCCGGCGTGAAAAAGTCGCCGAGCGTAGCCGCGAGCTGCGCAGGATCGGGCGGCGTCATCCGCGGTCCGTGCGGCCCGGGATCGAACTTGATATTCACTTTGCCGGCGCCGTTCCTCGGTACCGCGGGCGGCTCCCGGCGCATTTCTCCGCCGCCGTCTGCATCTTCTTCGAACGGCGGATTTTCGAGCGGCAGATTCCCCGAGCCGAGCGCCGTCGCAAAGCTGAGCCGCGTCATCATCGCATCCGGATTGAGCCACGCTTCCTGCGTGTTAGCGTAGCCGTTGGGCGTCTGACATCCGTACAACGGCATCCCGAGGATTTGCATCGTGCCGTACAGCGGCCGGTAGTTGCGAATCGGCACGCCCGTCGCGCGCGCGCACGAGACCACGTACTCGTACGGAGTTTTGAACTTGGTGCCGTAGTATCGCGGGTCCCAGAACTCCGCACTCGTGAACATCGTCTCGAGCACCGCGCGAGTCTCGCCGTCGGTCGCGAGGTAGCGTCGCGCCATGCGATCCACCAGTGCTTTCGGTGGATCGTCGGCGACGAAATATTGCGCCAGTTTAAAGCTCAGATGCTTCGCGGTGGCGGGACTGCGCGCCAGGATGTCCAGCGCATGCTCGCCCTCGTCCATTCCGCCACCTTCGATTTGATGCCCCAAAAAAGTCTTTTCAGAAAAATCGTGGCGAGAAGCATCGAAGTAGAATCCGCTCGGATCGACCGGCGCTGCCGGGCGTCTGAAGTTCGGCCGCTGCATCATTCGCCGGAACGGAAACAATCCGCCGATCAGAGCGCCAGGTCCATTCGGGCCTCCAGGCCTGCGATTCCCGCCGCCGCCTCCCCCACCGCCGCCGCCCTTGGGGATTCCCCATCCGGTAAGAATATGCGCGAGCGCGATTACGTCGGCCTGCGTGTAGCCGCCGTTGACACCCAGCGTATGCAGTTCCATCAGTTCGCGTGCGTAGTTCTCGTTTATCCCTTCGAACTTGCCCTTCGCACCGCCACTGCCGGGCGCGGTGTTCTGCCAGTTGTCGAGATAAAAAAGCATCGCCGGATGATGCGCGGTCGCGCCGAGCAGCGTGCGGAACTTGCCGAACGTATGCGGCCGGATCGCAGTCTCCTCAAACGAACCCGTCCAGATATTGTCGAGACCCTTGCCGGCGAAAATATTGAAGTGGTTGAACCAGAACGCGGTCATCACTTCTTGCAACTGGCGCGGCCCTTCGATCGCGCGCATCATCCGCGCCTCGACCGCCTCGCGCATCACGATTCGCTGCTGGATTCGCGCATCCTTGGTCGCATCTTTGACCGCACCCTTGTCGCCGCCGCCTTCTGCCTTGGCGTCCTTGCGTGCTTCCATGATCGGCCGCTGATACTGCATGAACAGCGTGATCGGAGTCATATGCAACGTGCGATATTGGTTTACGCGCTCAGTCAGGTCGCCCGGAATCGCAATCGACCCGGGATGAAGCTGCTCTTGCACGTAGCGCTCAGGCCCGATTGCGCGGACGTGCTCGAAGTCGCCTGGGCGCGGCCCGAACGCGAGCCGATTCAGCACATGCAGCGCGCGGTCCTGCTTAAATTCTTCGCCCGATTCCACCACGACCGTATCTCTCGTCTAACTAGTACGAACCCGCCCGCCAGCGGATTCACACAGTTTATGACGTAACTCGAGCCGCAATCGTTTACATTTTTTAATGCTAAGGTGCAGGGTTTAACCGTGCCCAAGGAAGTGAAACCCAGGCGGGTTTCATTAAGATTCATCTTGAGGCCCGGCCCCAAGCCTCGATCAAACGCTCGAACGCGACGCGCAACTCGGGATCTTTCAACTCCGGCAGCTCGATCGATTTCCGCGTCGCGCGCGGCACGGTGCGCAGTTTCGGCCGCTCGCGCCGACTCAATCGTCCCTGCACGAATCGCAGGTCTCGCACCGCGTCATCGCCGATCTTCTCCGTCACGCGCGAGAGGATCTGCGACTTCATCAAGTTGAGTTCTTGTATCCACATCGCGCCCTGCACTTTTACGACGACGGTGTGGAATTTCAGCGAGACGATTTCCGTGCGGCGCGCGATCGCCTCGCCGACGATTTCCGGCCATGCTTTCGCCAGCCGCACGATCGCGAAGTGACCTTCGCGGTCCAGCCGATCGAGCAGCGGCTGCATCGCGGCGCCGATCTGTTCGGGAGCCTTGTGGCGTCGATTCGGCATGCGCGCACCACGATAGCTCCCCCGGCATCGCTGGCATACCGACTGATCGGTCAGCGACTACCGGGCTCTTTTGGGCGACCGATTTTGCCTCCAATCAATATTAGCTCATCTAATTTGGATAGGCTGGTCCGTCACAAACTTTAATGTGAGCGAATATTTACCAAAAGTTATCAACAACCTAATATATGGGTTGTGAACACCTTGTCCTACACTACCTGTAGGGGGTCGGGGCTTGACAGACCGCCGGGACAGCGCGCATATTGTCGCCCACGAGACACTTGGTGACTCTAGATCGTTCTGAAGCCGTCGCAACAGCGATGGCGATGCTACGAACACTGAACGCGGGCTTAATGCGCATGTAACTGGGCGGGGAGGATGTGGTGATGGGCGGGGGAGCGATAGATCTGGAGATGGATTCGAAGGCACCAAAATCAACCGACCGCGCACCCGCAGCCAACGGTACGCCGGCCAATTCCGCCGCGCCGGGGCGCGGCATCGTGCTCGAGCGATTTTTTACGACAGCTGGCGTCGATCCCTACTCGCAAGTTGAGTGGGATCTGCGCAGCGCCGTCATCTCGGGTGAAGACGGCCGTGTGGTCTTCGAGCAGAAAGATGTCGAGGTGCCGCGCGGATGGTCGCAGACTGCGACCAACGTCGTCGTCTCGAAATATTTCCGCGGACCGCTCAGCACTCCGCGGCGCGAGACCAGCGTCCGCCAACTAATCTCCCGAGTCGTCGATACCATCACCGGATGGGGCGAGAAGCAGGGATACTTTGCCGACGCCGACGCGCGCGAGACTTTCCACGCCGAGCTCAAGTACCTGCTCCTCAATCAGAAGGCCTCGTTCAACAGCCCCGTCTATTTCAACGTCGGCATCGAGACCAAACCGCAGTGCTCCGCATGCTTCATCCTCAAGGTCGACGACAGCATGGACTCGATCCTGAGCTGGTACCGCAACGAAGGGATGATCTTCAAAGGCGGCTCCGGCGCAGGCGTGAACCTGTCCGCGCTGCGCTCGTGCCGCGAGAAACTCTCGTCGGGCGGGACCGCGTCGGGACCGTTGTCGTTTATGAAGGCTGCTGACGCGAGCGCCGGCGTAATCAAGTCGGGCGGCAAGACCCGCCGCGCGGCCAAGATGGTCGTGCTCAACGCCGACCATCCCGACATCGTCGATTTCATCAAGTGCAAGGTCGAAGAGGAAAAGAAGGCTTGGGCGCTGATCGAAGCCGGTTACGACTCCTCGCTCGACGGCCCCGCTTACGGCTCAGTGTTCTTCCAGAACGCGAACAACTCCGTGCGCGCGACCGACGGCTTCATGCAAGCGGTCCTCGAAGACGCCGAGTGGCAGACGCACTTCGTCAAGTCGAGCGAAGTCGCCGAGACTCGTCCCGCGCGCAAAGTGCTCCACATGATCGCCGAGGCTGCCCACGCATGCGGCGACCCCGGGATGCAATTCGACACCACTATCAACCTCTGGCACACCTGCCCCGCCAGCGGACGCATCAACGCGTCGAATCCGTGCAGCGAGTACATGCATCTCGACAACTCGGCCTGCAATCTCGCATCGCTCAACCTGATGAAGTTCATCGACGATCGCGGCGAGTTCGACGTGCGCGCATTCCGCCACGCGGTCGACGTGATGATCACCGCGCAGGATATCGTGGTCGACAACTCGTCGTATCCGACCGACGAGATCGCCAGGAACGCCAGCGCGTTCCGCGAGCTCGGCCTTGGCTACGCAAACCTCGGCGCGCTGCTGATGGCGCTCGGGATGCCCTATGACTCCGACCAGGGCCGCAGCTACGCCGCCGCGATCACCGCGCTGATGACGGGCGAGGCTTATCTCCAATCGGCGCGCGTCGCAGAGCAGATGGGACCGTTCGCCGGCTACGCCCCCAATCGCGAGCCGATGCTGAAAGTGATCGAGCGTCACAAAGCCGCCGCCTACAAGCTCGATCCGTCGTACGTTCCGCTCGACCTGCTGCGCGCCGCGCGCGACTCGTGGGACGACGCGCTGAAGGTCGGCACCGCGGCCGGGTACCGCAACTCGCAGGCCACCGTCATCGCGCCGACCGGCACCATCGCGTTTATGATGGATTGCGATACGACCGGCATCGAGCCCGACATCGCGCTGATCAAGTACAAAAAGCTGGTCGGCGGCGGGATGCTGAAAATTGTCAACGGCACGGTCCCGCGCGCGCTCAAGCGGCTGGGCTACGATTCGAAGGAAGTGCAGGAGATAGTCGAGTACCTCGACGAGAACGAGACCATCGAAGGCGCGCCGCAACTCGCCGACGCGCATCTCGCCGTTTTCGATTGTGCGTTCAAGCCGCGCGCTGGCTCGCGCACGATTCATTACAACGGGCACATCAAGATGATGGGCGCGGTGCAGCCGTTCATCTCCGGCGCGATTTCCAAGACGATCAACATGCCCGCGGAAGCGACCGTGGACGAAGTCGCCGAGGCTTACGTCACCGCGTGGAAGCTCGGACTCAAGGCGGTCGCGATTTACCGCGACGGATCCAAACGCACGCAGCCGCTCAACACCGGCAGGAAAGATATCGAGAAAGCGGTGGAAGCGGTAGCGACGATCGCGGCGTCCGACGATCGGATGCAGCGGCGCAAGCTGCCCGATGAGCGCAAATCGATCACGCACAAATTCGATATCGCGGGCCATGAGGGTTACATCACGGTCGGCATGTACGAGGACGGCACGCCGGGCGAGATTTTCGTCACGATGTCCAAGCAGGGCTCGACTATCTCGGGCCTGATGGACTCCTTCGCCACCGCGATTTCGTTCGCGCTGCAGTACGGCGTTCCGCTGCAGTTCCTGGTGGACAAATTCTCGCACATGCGCTTCGAGCCGTCGGGCTTCACCAAGAACCCGCAGATTCCCTACGCCAAGTCGATCGTCGACTACCTGTTCCGCTGGATGGCGTCGAAGTTCCTCGACGAAGAAGCAAAGCGCGAGGTCGGGATAATCGAATCGGAGAAGAGTCTGTCGGCAAAGTCCGACGCGGCGCCCGCATCGGTGGCGCCGATCGCGAGTCTGCGCGACGGCAAGGACGGCGGCATCCGCCAGGCGTTCATCAATCAAGCGGACGCGCCGCCGTGCCCGGACTGCGGCAGCATAATGGTGCGCAACGGCGCCTGCTACAAGTGCATGAACTGCGGCACTACCAGCGGGTGCTCATGAATCAGGAGTCTTAAGGGTCCCGGAGAATTGGAGGGGGAGGCAAGGATTTCGAGCGACTGGCGCGATGAGGGGATGCGGAAGGGGAGTAGCTACCGGCGGCGGTGAAGGTATCAGCCAGTCCGCGGAGAAAATGAGGATGACGAATTCTCCGGGGCCCACCTTGAAAGCAAGCGCGACAAGACTCGCGCCCTAAGAGGTTGTGGCGGGGCGGCGGATGTGGTGACGGCGGGGGCTGGGAGCAATCCCAGCCCCCGAATTTGTTTTTTCTGAGTCTTTCCGAAACCTCGCCCGTTATTTCACGAGAGAGGCGGCCGACCGCAACGCGGTCGGTAGGTGAAGGTTCCGGGATCAGCAACCAGCCCGGCACAGCACCTACTCTGCGACCTCACCCGACCATTCCGGATCACTCTCAGTTTCACATCACCCGCAAACGTGAGACTGTCGATCAATGGCCGATCTCACTCCGCCACGCCTCATCGCTAAGAAACCATTGACTCGTTCGCGCGCACTACGTCGTGATACCACGGTGACTGAGAAGCAACTCTGGTCCATTCTTCGAAATCGGAATCTCGACGGCTGGAAATTCCGCAGAGAGGTTACGATCGGCTCATTCATTGTCGACTTCTGCTGCATCGAAGCACGCCTGATCGTCGAACTCGACGGTGAGCAACACGCCGGCAAGCAGAAGCGCTATGACGATTCACGAACTCTCGATCTCCGAGCACGCGGTTTCAGCGTGCTCAGATTCTGGAACAGCGAGATGCGGCAGGAAACCGAAGGCGTGATTCAGGAGATCAGCCGTATGCTCGAAGCAGTCGGGCGCCACGATCGTCCGCAGAACCCTCACCTACCGGCCGCGATGCGTCTGGCCGCCTCTCCCGTGAAATAACGAGCGAGGTCTCCGCAAGGAGCAAGCGTCGCGATGAAGTGGCCGGTCGGATTCGAACCTGACAACTCATCCGTATACGCGCGCAATGAAATCGCGATTGCTGCGCCGCCTGAGCGCGTCTGGCGATGGCTTATTCGTGCCGCCCGATGGCCCGAATGGTACAGCAACAGCGCCAACGTGAGTTTCATTCGCGGCAATCCACCCGACCTCGCGCCTGATACCGAATTTCGCTGGAAGACCTTTGGCGCGACTGTCACCAGCCGCGTGATCGTCTTCGAGCCGCCGCATGAACTCGGATGGGACGCGCGCGGCGTGCTGAGCGCGTATCACGGTTGGCTTATCGAACCTGATGGCCGCGGCGAATGCCGCGTCATTACCGAAGAATGCCAGAAAGGCATCGTGCCGAAACTCGCGTCGTGGTACCTGCGCCCGATGCTCGAGCGCGGGCATCAGAACTGGGTCGAGAGTCTCAAGCGTGTGGCAGAAGGCGGCGAGCCGTCGTAGCCACGCAGGCGTTACTGATCCTCCGCGAAGATCACCTCGAACCCGGCGGTGTTGTCGCGGATGATTCCCGTCGACATGAGAAATCGCCCCAACCGAAGTAGTGGCATCGCGTACCAGTACTTGCGCTCGACCAGGTCGCGCAATCTTTCGCGTTCCTGCGCGTCGGTGATTTCGCGAACGTCGCCGTTGAAGACCTGGTCGCCGACCCGAAGCGCGACACCGGGTCGCACCTTCACATTGCGCACCCAGTTGCGATCGGCATTCGCCGACACGAGGTACAACCGGTCGCCGTCGACGATGTACCAAATAGTCACTTCATAGGCGCGGCCGCTCTTCCGGCCATAGTGAGTCAGTCGCAGCGTCTGTCGATCTCCGAGCTTTCGCAGCCGTTCGAACGATTTCGATGCCATCGTCGTGCACCTCGCGCAGCCTGACCAGTTCGCCGCATCCGCTCGATCGCGCGACCAGGATTCGCGCATTCGGCTACTGAGTAACGGTTTCCATCACGCGGCCGCTCGCGCCGTCAACTATATTGACTTCGACCGGCGATGAAATGTTGTTGTCTTTCTTGGCGGTGTCGATTCCGGCCTTCAGGTCCGTCAGGAACTTGGTTTTCGCAAACGGCGGCATTTGATCCATCGGAAAATTGTCCATCAGGACCTTGGCCTTGAGCTTGTCGGGCCACTCGACCGAGCCGACCTTCGGTCCCGCGATTGGCAGGCCCCTGACCATCTGCTCGATAGCGCCATGAAAATCGCTGGCGCCCGCCGTAGCAGCCGCCGCGGGCGATTCAGACGTTTGCGCGGCCATCGCTGCTGACGCCGCTGGAGAGCTCACCGCTGCCGGACTCTTCGCCGCCACTGCAGCAGCCGGAGGTCGCGAGATCTGCGACGGCGACGACGCTGACGCGGCCTGCATCGACGCGCCGGCAGCCGGCGCACCGCTGAGCTTTGCGATCAGCTCCTTCACCTGTGTGCGAGCGGTGTCGTCTGGCGCCAGCGTCAGAGCCTGCTTGAGCGCAGCGGCCGCGTCATCAGATTTATTTATCTGCGCATACGCGATTCCCATGTTGTAGTACGCCTGGAAAAATCCGGGCTTGGCGGCGATCGCTTTCTTGTACTGCACCACCGCCTGATCGGCGTTGCCCGTGTAGAGATACATCGTGCCGAGGTCGGTGCGAACTTCCGGATCGTCCGGCTTCTTCTTCAGGTAGTGCTCGTAGGCTGCGATCGCCTCGTCGTAGAGCTGCTTGTCGTAATCGATGTCGCCGATACCGCGAAGCGCGTCGAGGTTGTCGGGCTCTAGCTTCAGCACGTGGCCGTACGCTTCCTCGGCCTTGCCGTAGTAGATCGGATCGAACATCGCCGCACGCATCGCGACTGCGCCGAATTTGTTCCATGCCGCGACGTCGCCGGGCCTCGCATGCGCGTCTTTTTCGATCTTGTCGACAAAGGTGCGAGCCTCTGTCGGCAGCTCGATCCTTGGATGTCCCGCCGGCAAGCCGCCGTTCTGACTTCCACCGGCCGCCGGATTTGCGACGCTCTGATCCGGCGCGCCCGCATTGGGAGCTCCCGTACCTGGATTCGCAGCGGACGCGCCAGCGCCCGGAGCATTGGCTACAGGCGCAACCGCCACTTGTTCGCGCACCGCTTCAGGCGTCCGCATCATGATCCACGCGGCCGCCCCCAGCCCAACGATCGTGATCGCGACGAAGACAAACACGAACGCAGTTGAAATCGTGTTGTTCCCGCGAGCCGCGCCGCCACGGACTCCTCCCGCTTCTCCGGCGCCCGACGCGGTGGCCGTCAGCTCGCAGCCGCATTCCACGCAGAACTTGGCCCCGGCCATCAGTGGCGCGCCGCATTGCGGACAAAATCGCATCAGCAAATTCCTACATGACCGCTTCCTGCCAAAGCAACACGCCCCGGATTTGGGTTTCCCGCTTTCGCGCCGCCTGTTGTATAGTCCGGCCCGAAGTCTATTTTCGCGAGGCAACCAACCATGCATGTCTATGATTCACTCGGACCCAATCCGCGCGCGCTGCGGATGTTCCTGGCGGAGAAGGGAATTGACATCCCGAAGAAGAATGTCGATCTGCTGGCGGCCGAAAATCGCAAGGCGCCGTACACCGATCGCAATCCGGGCGGACAACTGCCTGCCCTCGAGCTGGACAACGACAAATGTATCGGCGAGACCGTCGCGATCTTTGAGTACCTCGAGGAGAAGCATCCCTCGCCCGCGCTGATCGGTACGACCGCCGAGGAGCGCGCCGAGGCTCGCCAGTGGCAGCGCCGCGTCGAGCTGCAGATCACCGAGCATCTCTACAACGGCTTCCGCTATTCCGAGGGCGCCGAGCTGTTCAAGAATCGGATGCGCATTCTGCCCGAGGCGTCGGCCGGCCTGAAGGCAATCGTGCAGGACAAGCTCAAATGGCTCGACCAGCTGCTCGAGGGCAAGCAGTATATCGCGGGCGATCGCTTCACCGTCGCCGACATCATTCTGTATTGCGCGCTCGATTTCGGCGGCAGCGTCAATCAGAAGATCGATCCGTCGCTGAAGAACGTGAACGCGTGGTTCAAGCGCGTCGAGTCACGTCCGAGTGCCAAGTCGAGCCTGCATCCCGCGTCGGCGCAAATCGGGATGAGAGGTTAGCCGGAGAGATCGCTACTCGATGCCGGGTGATATCGAACAGGTAACCGCGCAGCTGACTGCACTGGTGCGCGCGAAAACCGGCGACGCCCGCGCGCGAGCGCATTCGCTCGAGTCGCTGCCCGGTCACGCCGGCTTCAGCTACAGCTTTGTCCTCGAGCGCAGCGCTCCCGGCGCGATGCCGGCCGGACGATTCGTCGTGCGTATCGCGCCTCCCGGCGTCAAAATTTCAGGCCCCGCCGACATCGTGCGACAGGCGCGCGTGATGGCGTCGCTGGCCGACACTCCCGTCGCAGTCCCGCCGATCATCTGGTACGGCGACGAGCCCGAGTTTTTCGATCGCCCGTACTTCGTTGGCGGCTTCGTCGAGGGATTCAAGCTCGGCGAGTCGTCGCTGCCGGCCGCGCACCTGAAACGCCTGGCGCGCAATGGAATCGCCACGATGGCCGGGCTGCACAACGTCGCGTGGGAGCCGCGCCGCGCTGCATGGGGCGAGCCGTTCGCGCTGAGCGAGGAGCTCAAACGCCTCGACTACCTGCTCGACCGCCCGACGCTCGATCCCGCCGTCGTCGCGCGCGCACCCGAACTTCGCGCGCGCCTGCGCTCGAGCCTGCCCGCGGGCACGCGCATCGGCTGCGTCCACGGCGATTTCCAATGGTCGAACGTGCTGTTCAACGAGGAACGCGTCGTCGCGCTGATCGATTGGGAAATCTCGCTGGTAGGCGCAACCCTGCTCGACCTCGGCTGGATTTGCTTTTTTTCAGATCCGGGAAGTTGGGTAGGTCCCGACGTTCGCGGCTCGTTGATGAACGCCGACGAAATCGTCGACGCGTACGCCGAGGCCGCCGGCTTTCCCGTCTCGGTGCCGGAGGTGCAATGGTTCCGCGCGTTCGCGGGCTACAGGTTCGGCGTGATCACCTGCTTCAACCTGATGCTGCACAGGCGCGGCAAGCGTCCCGACCCGCTATGGGAAGACACAGCCCTATCCGCCCCCAGGATGTTCGAGCACGGCCTGGAACTCCTAGGCTAACCTCTGTCTCCTCTCCCTGTTAGGGCGAGGATGAAGGTGAGGGTCCAAATATAGCGCGCCGCGCGATTCAGGATTCTCCCTCCGCTCGGACCGCGCGTATTCGTTAGCACATCTTCGGTTTGGGTATCGGCGCCTCTTTATGCTGGAATCCACTCCTGCCATTCGTGATCTGAACCCAGGGAGGTGGCGAAATGGACAGTGCGGCCAAGCGGCAGCCTGAAATTCTGACCCCCGAGGAAAATCATCCGGCGCTCAACGCGATCCTCGGCGCCAATCCGTTCGTCGGCCTCGATGCCACCCAAGTCGTCGGTACGTTGACGACCCTGCTGACGCATCTGGCCTCACAACCGGTCACCGTCGCCTCGCGCGCGCTCCAACTGTGGCTCGAGCTGGGGCAAATCGTAGCCGGCGTTTCCTCCGTGGCTCCCGAAGCGGGCGACAAACGCTTCGGCGATCCCGCATGGACGCAGCATCCGCTCTATCATCGCATGATGCAGACCTACCTAGCCTGGCGCAACGCGATGCACGATCTCGTCAACCAGGACGAAAGCATCGAGTGGAAGGAAGTCGAGCAGCAGAAGTTCGCCGTCACCCTGATGACCGAGGCGCTCGCTCCTACCAACGCGTTCATGCTCAACCCCGCCGCGCTCAAGCGCGCCTTCGACACCGCGGGGATGAGCCTGTTCTGGGGGATGCGCAATTTCATCGGCGACCTGTGGAACAACGGCGGGATGCCGTCGACGGTGGACAAGCGGCCGTTCGAAGTCGGCAAAAATCTCGCGCTCTCACCCGGCGCAGTCGTGTTCCGCAGCCCGGTCTGCGAGGTGATTCAATACGCGCCCGCGACCGAGAAGGTTTACGAGCGCCCGTTGGTTTTCATCCCGCCGCAGATCAACAAGTTTTACATCATGGATCTCGCGCCGGGACGCAGCTTCGTCGAGTACGCGGTCAAGCACGGCATCCCGATGTTCACGATTAGCTGGCGCAACCCGACGCCGGGCAATCGCAACTGGGGACTCGACGAATACGTGACCGCGTGCAAGGACGCCATCACGGCCGCGTGCGAGATCACCGGCAGTCCAGATTGCAACGTGCTCGGCGTATGCGCCGGCGGCATCACAACTTCGCTCATGCTCGGGCATCTTGCGGCGTCGGGCGACAAGCGCGTCAACGCGGCGACGCTGCTGGTGACGATGCTCGATACGAGCCTGCCCTCGATGACCGGGATGTTCGCGACCGAGGACGCGATCAAAGCAGCGCGCGATCGCTCGGCTGAAAAAGGCGTGCTCGACGGCGGCGACATGGCGCGCGTGTTCGCCTGGCTCCGTCCGAACGATCTGGTGTGGAACTATTGGGTCAACAATTATCTGCTCGGCAACGATCCCGCGCCGTTCGACATCCTCTATTGGAACGCCGACTCGACCAATCTTCCGGCCAAGCTGCACGCGGGTTTTCTCGATCTGTTCCTCAGAAATCCGCTGACGCGCGGCGGCGACGTTTCGGTGCTAGGCACGCCAATCGATCTGCATGCCGTCAAGAACGATCTCTACCTGGTCGCGGGCATGACCGACCACATCTGTGCATGGCGCGCATGCTATCGTGCGACCCGGATGTTCGGCGGACGAATCGAATTCGTGCTCGGCTCCAGCGGCCACATCCAGAGCCTCGTCAACCCTCCCGGCAACTTCAAAGCCCGCTACTACATCGGCTCGCGCCTACCGGAGGACCCCGACGAATGGGCCAAAGGCGCGACCGAGAACAAGGGCACCTGGTGGGATCACTGGATCAAATGGATAGCGGCCCGTTCAGGCAACGAGCGCCCTGCGTCTAAGTCCCTAGGCAGCGAAATGTACAAAGCAGGAGAACCAGCCCCAGGCCTATACGTCCACGAACACCACTAATCTTTTCTGTCTCCTCGCCCTGTTAGGGCGAGGATGAAGGTGAGGGTCCAAATGCAGCGCGCGTATTTCGCGCGCGATTCAAGATTCTGCTCTTCTTCTCTTCTCACCGCGCTGCGAGCACCTCGGCCAGGTGCCGTACCTCGATCTTCTCCCCCGCGCGACTCAACCCGCCACCAATCTGCATCAAGCATCCGCAATCGTTCGCGACCACGACCTCGACGCCGCTCTCCTTGATGCGCGCGATCTTGTCCTCGAGCATCGACGCCGAAATATGCGGGAACTTCACCGAGAACATCCCGCCGAAGCCGCAGCACTCCTCGCGATCGCGCAGCTCGCAAATCCTGATTCCAGCCACCGCGCTCAGCAGCGTCATCGGCTCGCTGCGCACACCCAGCTCGCGCATCAGATGGCACGACGGATGGTACGCGACCGGCCGCTCGTAGCGCGCGCCGAGGTACTTCACTTTCAGCACGTTGACGATAAATTGCGACAGCTCGAATACCCACGGCCGAATCGCCATCGCCTTCGCAGCGAGCGCGGGATCGTCAGCAAGCAAGTCGCCGTAGAAAATCTTCAGCATGCTGGTGCAAGAGCCCGACGGCACCACGATCGGAACCCCGGGTACGACCGAGTTCAAAAATCGCCTCGCGAGATTGAGCGCCTCGTCTCGCATGCCTTCGTTGAACGCTACCTGTCCGCAGCAGAATGCGCTGCGAACGGGCGTCACCTTGAGCCGCAGACGCTCGAGCACGGTTGCGGCAGCGTCGTTGACTTCGGGAAAAAATTCCTCGGCGAGGCAGGTCGAGAATAGTTGGACTTCAGTCATTTTGCGGCCACACCACGATCACATGCAGCGACTTCGGACCGTGCACGCCGAGAACGATTCGCTTTTCGATATCCGCGGTCCGGCTGGGTCCCGTGATCAACATCAATCGATTCGCCGCGACGCCGGCCGGACCCATCTCGGCGAGCACCGCTGCGAGATTCGTCTTAATACGATCGATCTGAACGATCACCAAGCTCGCCGGCGGCAGCAACGTCAAGGAACTCGGCCGATTCCCGTTTGAAACGACGGCCAGCGTGCCGGTCGATGCGATCGCGAAGTCCGCCTCCGCGATCCCCAGCCCGGCATCCGCGACCCGCGAGCGCATCGCGGCGCGCTCGGTGTCGGCCACCGGCACGGTGCGCACTATTCGGAAGTCGGCGCGCTCGAGCGCCTCGCCGATTGCGTCCATGTCGCTCACGACGCCTTGTCCGAGCGCCGCGGACTTCGCCCCGATCTCGCCGGCCAGAGTGACTATTCGATTAGTCACTTCGCCCGGACTGAGTATTCCGAGGAATTTGCCGCCGACCTCTTCGAGCTCGCGCGCAAACGTCGACGCAAGCTCCGCGCGATGCGCCGACTGCGCCACCGGCACGGCCACACTCGCGGGCTCGGCGTGCGAGTTGCCCCGCGCGCCGGCACCGAGCGCGTCCTTTACATTCGCGATTATTTTGTGAAGCTCGGCCACGTTCAGCTCGGCGGACGCTTATGCGGCCGCGGCCGCGGGAAGTCGCGATACTTCGTCCAGTTGCCGAACGGACCCGGCATCCGGCGCAGATAACCATTGTGCGCGAACGGCTTCAGCACCATCGCGGCGAATTTTCCAAGCGCCCGAATTGTCCGCGGACGCTGCGCCATTGTCGCAAACCGCCGCGCTCCACGCCGCGCCCGTTCTATTGCACGCGGCCACTTCAGCGGATGCTTGCCAGTGCTCTGTTTCCAGCGCAGATGCAGCAGGATTCGCGGAATGTCGATCTTCACGGGACAGATGTCCTTGCATGCTCCGCACAACGTCGAGGCGAACGGCAAGTATCCGGCGGCGCTGCCGAAAAGATTTGGACTGACTATTGATCCGATCGGTCCCGGATACACCGAGTGGTAAGCGTGGCCTCCTATGCGCCGGTAAATCGGGCACACGTTCAGGCACGCGCCGCATCGAATGCAATTCAACGCCTCCCGGAGAACCGGATCCGCGAGCATCGAGCTGCGCCCGTTGTCCAGGATCACCACGTGCATCTCGCCCGGCCCGTCGAGTTCGCCCTCGCGCCGCGGTCCCGTGATGAAGCTGGTGTAGGTTGTCAATTTCTGTCCGGTAGCGGTGCGCGCAAGAATTTCCAGAAAATGGCTCAGGTCATCGAGCCGCGGGATGACCTTCTCGATACCCATCACGGCCACGAACGTCTCCGGCATCGTGCTCGACAGGCGGCCGTTGCCTTCGTTCTCGACGACGATGAGCGTGCCGGTTTCCGCGATCGCAAAATTGACTCCGGTGACGCCGAAATCCGCTGCAAGAAAAATCGCGCGCAATCGCGAACGCGCTTCTGCCGTGAGTTTTTCGGGCTCCGCCGTGTATTCGATGCCGAACTTCTCGGTGAACAGTTGTCCGATGTCTTCCTTCGACAGATGAATCGCGGGCGTGATGATATGCGACGGACGCTCGCAGCGTAGCTGCACGATATACTCGCCAAGGTCCGTTTCGATCGCATCGATCCCCGCGCCCGCGAACGCATCGTTGAGATCGATCTCCTCGGTCGTCATCGACTTGCCCTTGACGACGTTCTTCGCGCCCTTGGATTTCGCGAGCTCGACGATGTAGTCGCGCGCCTGCGCTGCGTTCTCGGCGAAGAACACCTTGCATCCGCGCGCTTCGAGGTTCGTCGTCAGCTCGATCAGCAATTCGTCGAGGTGCGCAATCGCGTCGGTCTTGATTCGATGCGCCGCGTCGCGCTCGTCGTCATACGGCGGGAACTCGGCTTTGACTTGCGCGAAGTGATCGAGATGCCGCGCGCTGGCGCTCTCGAGCTTGCGCCGCAATTCATGATCGGCGACGGCGGCGCTGCTCGATTCGAAGAAATCGCGGGCTTTCGGAAGTTCAGTCATCTGGGATTGTCGCGCGTTAGCAGTCGGTCGGCGCGGCGTCAGTCTATCCTGCGCGACGTTAGTTTTCAGCGCGGCTTTAGTTTATCAGCGCAACTTGCCGAATCAGGCGCAGTACCGCCTCGCGCGCCGACTCGGCCGCGGGATGCTCGGGCGCCTGCGAAAGAAAACTCTGGTAGTCGTCGAGGGCCGGCTTGAAGCATTCCAGCCGCTCGAACAGTCCGCCGCGCTCCACCAGCTCGTCGAGCGCGCGCGGCTCCAGCATGATGATGCGGTCCAGGGCGGCCAGCGCTCGCGTCCAATCCGACTCGCCCATATAAATGATCTTCAGGTTGCGCAGCATCCGCGCCAGGATGTGCCGCGCACCGCGCGGCTTCAGCATTGCAGGATTCAACTCAACCGGCTGCCCGTAAATTTGCGTCAGGCGCGCGCGAATCTCGTCGAGCGCGAGGATCTTGCCGCCGACGAACGGATCGATAATCAGCTCGCCGCGCTCGTCCACCGCCTTGACCAGGAAATGAGTCGGGAACGAAACTCCGTAAAGGTTGATACCGAGCCGGCGGCCGACTTCGAGATACACCATCGACAGCGTGATCGGAATTCCGAGCCGCCGCGTGATCACGTCGTTCAGAAACGAGTTGCGCGGATCGTTGTAGTTCTCGGCGTTGCCCTCGAAGCCTTTCAGCTCGAACAGAAAATGCGACAGCAGCTGGACGCGCTCGACCGTGTCCTCGCCCGCTCGCACGATCGGTTCGGCTTCTCGCGCCAGCGTCGCGATCTTGTCCATGTACTCGTCAATGTCGAGGTCGGGGTACTCTTCTTTCGCGATCAGCAGCGCGCCGCGCGCCAGTGGCACCGGCTCCTTGGCCGCAAGCGTCGCAAATTCCCGCCGTGCATCGTTCATCGCGTGAGCACCGATTGTAACAGTGTTGCCTTGCGCGAATGCTTTGACAAGCACTCCGACCAAGTTTGTTCAGTTTGTTTCGAGCGCAGCCGCAACCTCTCTGCGCACCGCAGTGTCGCGGTCGCGGAGCGCGCGCTCGAGCGCACGACGCGACGCGCTTCCTCCGATCTGCCCGAGCGCCCACGCGGCGTGCGAGCGAATCAACGGCTCGTTCTCGGTCTCGATCGCGCGCGCGAGCGGCGCCACTGCGTCCGGATTTCGTGTGTTGCCGAGCGCGACCGCCACGTTGCGCAGCAGGCCGCGCCGCTTGGCGCGCTTCACGGCGCTCACCGTAAAGCGCAGCCCGAACTGTTCCTCGTTGAGCGCCAGCAGCTCCGGCAAACGCGGCAGGAGATCGTCGGTACCCTCATCAGAGGCATGGTCATCGTTCCACGGACAGACGTCGTTACAAATGTCGCAGCCGAAGATCCAGTTGCCGATCTTCGGCCGCAGCTCGCGCGGAATCGCGCCGCGATTTTCGATTGTCTGGTACGAGATGCACAGATCCGAGCGCATCACATAGCCATCCGCGAGCGCGCCAGTCGGGCATAGGTCGAGGCATCGCCGGCAAGTCCCGCAATGCTCGCGATAAGGCTCGGTCGTCGCCTCGAATTCCACATCGGTGAAAATCTCGGCGAGAAAAAAGTACGAGCCGTGATCGCGATTCAAGATCATCGTGTTTTTGCCGAACCACCCGATGCGTCCTTGCGACGCCCACTCGCGCTCGAACACCGGCCCGGTGTCCACGTACGTGCGCGTGATCGAGCCGGCGCGAAGTTGCCGGAGCACGTTGCCGACCGCGCGCGCCCGCTTCTTCACCACGTCGTGATAGTCGCGGCCGAGTGCGTAGGCCGCGATTCTGCCCCGCATCTCTGCGCGCCAATCGACGCTGGGTGGGGTTGCACGCGCCGCGTACGGGTAGCCCAGGCTCACGACGGACTTATAGCGGGTGTCGAGGCGGCGCGGGTCGAACCGTCGCTCGGGCTCCCGCGCCAGGTAAGTCATCGACGCGTGACCGCCGTCGGCCAGCCATTGACGATAAAACGCCTCGTGCTCCGTCAGCGGACGTAGCAGCGCAAATCCCACCAGAACGAAACCCTGCTCGTTGGCGGTGCGCGTCAGAGATTCGCGCAGAAAATCCATGGCAATGGTAAAACGCTAGCATCCAGAAGGGCTTTTTGCGCGGATAATTGTGGATGCATTGACTCGACTATTGGGCTACGATTAATTTCTTGGTGGAGCGCACGATCGTCAGGTAAGCGCTCCTGATTGGAGGTTTCTAGCAGAAATGGCCGACGGACTTCATATCGAGCATCACGGTCACGAGCATGAACATGAGCATGCCGACCGGCAGGCGCCGGCACAGCCAAACGATACCGCGTCGCTTCCCGACGTGAAACTCACGCCCAAAGCGATCGAGATGGTGCACAAGATGCATGCGAAGGAAGGTCTCGGCGCCGAACAGGGAATGCGCATCGGCGTGGTCGGCGGAGGATGCTCCGGGTTTCAGTACTCATTGAACTTCGACACGCAAAAGGAAGGCGACCGGGTGACGGACTTCGGCGGCGTGATTGTGCTCGTCGACGAGATTTCGCTGCCGTACATCGCCGGTACGACGCTCGACTACGTCGAAGGACTGCACGGGGCGGGATTCCGCTTCGACAATCCGCGCGCGAGCCGCACCTGCGGATGCGGGTCGTCGTTCAGCGCATAAAACTCATCACTGATTGTCTTGCAAGGCCGCTCTGTTAGGCGGCCTTTTTCTTTTCAGGAAGAAGCCCCCGTGTTAGACGGATCGGCGATGCTCTCCGGATTGCTCTACTGGATGTCACCGGCGCGCCGGCGCTTCATGCGGCGGCTGGCGAAGCCGGGACTCGACACGACGCGCGCGCGACTGGCCGAGGCCGGATCGCCGCGAGCCGTCCAGTTTATCTCGACGATTCTCGACGCCAACGCCGACTTCCTCGCCTATGCGCTCTCGCCGAAGGGCCCGCTCAAGATGTATTGCGATCGCGCGACGCCCGAGACGGTGGCGGCCTGTATCGCGACGATGCTTATCTACTCGGTGAACCTTTTTGCGCGCGACGAGATGACCAACAACGAAAGCGAGATGATCCCGCTGCTGGCGCATATCGCCGGCGTCAAGCCGATGCAGGTGATGCTCCGGCGCGACGCGCTCCGCAAGGCGCCGCGCTCCGAGGAGTGGATGGTAGTGACGTGGCTCGCGAAGGACCTTGGCGCCGAGCCGCCGAAGTACGACGCTGAGCTTGAGCGCGCCTTCGGATACAACTATCTGTCGTACATCGACCAGTACCGGCCGACGCTCGAGCGCGAGTTGGCTGCGGCGGACACGGCGTGAGATTCATTCGCCCTGATGGAGAAAGCTGCGCAAATGAAAGATCTCGAAGGGCGCGGAATAATAGTGACCGGTGCGACGCGCGGAATCGGCAGGGCGATCGCGCTGGAAGTCGCGCAGCGCGGCGGCAACGTGTCGTTCAACTATCTGAAGAGCGATCAGCAAGCGTCCGAGCTCAAGTCTGAAATCGAGAAAGTCGGCGTGAAGGCGCTCGCGTACAAACTCGATGTCGGCGATTTGAAGGGCGTGCGCGAGATGGTCAACGCGACCAAGAAGGAATTCGGGCAAATCGACGGGCTGGTCAACAACGCCGGCATGACGCGCGACAAAGTTTTCGTGATGATGTCGGAGGAGGACTGGAACGAGGTCATCCGCGTGAATCTGACCGGCGCGTTTAATTTCGCGCGCGCGGCGGCGTTTATGATGATGAAAGCGAAGCGCGGATCGATCCTGAATATTACGTCGGTCAGCGGTCTTATCGGACTGCCGGGGCAGGCGAACTATTCGGCGGCGAAGGCAGGGCTGATTGGGCTGACGAAATCGGTCGCGAAAGAAGTAGGGCGGCTCGGCGTCCGCGTCAACGCGCTCGCGCTCGGCTTCATCGAGACCGACATGACCGCATCGCTGCCCGAAGAGAATCGCGCGCAAGCGTTGTCAATGATCCCGCTCGGCCGCTTCGGCAAAGTCGAGGACGTCGTGCCGATGGCCGCATTCCTGCTGAGCGACGCAGCGTCATACATCACAGGCGCGGTAATCCAGGTGGACGGCGGCCTCGCGATGTAAGCATTACACCCTCGTTGCGACGATAGAAGTTCATAAATTAGCCCGAAGCTCTATTTGACAACACAAAGTCCATCGTGACACCCTACGTCGGGCGGAATTGCGCGAGTGGGGAGACCAGTTAGTTTGCCGGGTTTGGCTCGGTTTTTCGCCAGAGGGATGGTGCGGCCGGCAGTGCTGGCCGCGCTTGTTCTTTTCGTCCTGCCGATTTGCGTTCTGACGGTTCGCCACTCGCTCTACGCCAGCGGCGGCAGTATTACGATCACTGGTTCGGTGAAGACCGGGACCACCGCGATCTCCGGCTCGACGGTTACGATTTTCGCGGCGGTCAGCGCGTACGGATCGGGCACAACGTCGCTCACCAGTACTCCTCCGGCCGTCGATGGCACCTTCAGCCTGACGTTCAGCTGCGCGGGCAATCAGCAAACGTATATCACCGCGACCGGCGGCGACGCGGGCCAGGGCAGCAATCCAGCGATCGGCCTGATGGCGGCGTTGGGTCCGTGCGAGTCTCTCGTATCGAATACCACCAGCGCGACTGTCAACGAGCTGACTACGGCGGCGGCTGAATGGTCGCTGGCGCAGTTCCTCGATTCTACTGGACGCACTCTTGGCGCGCCGCCGTCGAACACGCTCGGGTTGCAGAACGCGTATCTCGGATCGCCAACATGGCGGACATCAATGCCAACTTCGTCGTGAGCGGAAATCCGTCGAGCTTCCTGCCGAGCGGAGGATCATGTCCCGGCGCGGCCAACTGCGACGGCCTCGAGCGGATGAACACGCTGGCCAATATCATTGCGGGATGTACCGAGAGCAACCCGTCGTCATCGACGGCCTGCGCGCAACTTCTATGCGATGCGACCCCCGGCGACACCTACAGCGGTTCATGCTCGGGCACTCCCACGATCACCGACACGCTTGGTGCGGCGTACCAGATTGTCGCGAACCCGGCGAACAACGTGAGCGCAGTGTTCGGACTCGCGTCGACCAGCACGCCGTACAGCCCTGCGCTGAGCACGGTGCCCGACGGATGGGAAATGGGCCTCGATTTCGCGCCGGCAGGCGCGTCATTCAACGTGCCCATCGCGATAGCAGTCGACGCATCGGGAAATGTCTTCGCCGGCAATGCGGGGAGCGCGAGCGTGAGCGAGCTGACGGCCGTCAGCGGCTACGGCCTCGGGCTTAACTTCTCGCCCGCGGCGGCGATGTTCAATCAGCCGGTCGCCGAGGCAATAGACGTGTCGGGCAACGTGTTCGTTGCGAATTTCGCCGGTAGCGCGAGCGAGCTGACCGCGATGAGCGCTTACAGCACGGGACTCAACTTCGCGCCTGCGGGAGCGTCGTTCAGTACGCCGGCGTCGATCGCGCTGGACACGTTAGGCAACGCCTTCCTCTCCAATATCAACGGCAACAGTGTGAGCGAGCTGACGGCGAGCAGCGGCTATAGCACGGGACTGAATTTCGCCCCGGCGGGCGCGTCGATCAACGGCGCCGCCTCTATCGCGCTGGACGCGTCGGACAATATTTTCATCGCGAACGTCAACACCAACACCGTGAGCGAGCTGACGGCAAACAGTGGTTACAGCACGGGCCTGAATTTCGCCCCTGCAGGCGCATCGCTGGCCGGGCCGCAGGCGATAGCAGTGGACGGATCGGGCAACGTGCTGGTCCTGAATTTCGACGGCAAGAGTGTGAGCGAGCTTATTGTCGGCAGCGGGTACAGTGTCGGCTTCAACTACGCACCCGCGGGCGATCAACGAGCCGTTCTCGATGGCACTAGACGAGTCGGGCAACATCTGGATCGCGAATGGAGGCAACAACAGCGTGGGCGAGATCCTCGCGCTGGTCAGGCCCGTAATCACGCCAGTGCAGGCCAATCTTCCCGCGACGCCGGTACCGCCGACAGCGACTCCGACGCCAACTCTAACTGCGACGCCCACTGCCACCGCGACGCCGACTGTCACTGCAACGCCAACTGCGACCGCGACCGCAACCACTACGGCCACACCGACCGCGACGGCGACTCCCAAGCCGCCGCCGGTAAAACTCACGATCTCGCCGAATCCGCTGAACTTCGGCAGCGTCAAGACCGGAAGTAATCCGACGCAACCGATCACGTTGCACAACAAGAGTGCGCGAATCGACGCCGTTACCAATGTGCAAGTGTCGGGACAGTATTTCACGATGGCGGCCAACGGCTGCAATGCGGGAGTGCCCGCGAATGGAACCTGCCAGATAATGGTGAGCTTTGCGCCGTTGACCAAGGGCAAGAAGTTCAGCGGCAAGGTGTCGTTTACCGATCAATCGAAGAACAGCAGCCATAGCGTAAAGCTCCAAGGGAAGGGCGTCACCACGCCTACCCCGACGCCAACCCCAACAGCCACAGCGAGTGCAACGCCGTCTGCAACGCCAACCTCGTCGGCGACTCCGACTCAAACTGCGACGGCGACGCAGACGGCAACCGCGACTCAGACTGCAACGCCGACGGCGACTGCCTCAGGATCGCCGACATCGACTGCCACTGCGACATCTACTTCAACTGCGGCGACCAGCACGCCGACTGCAACGGCAACCGTCACTACAACCGCGACTGCGACAGCTACCGCGACGGCAACGGCGACCACGACCATCACGGCCACTCCCACCGCGACTTCAACTGCCAAGCTGCCGCCGATAAACCTTACGATCTCGCCGAATCCGCTGGACTTCGGCAACGTCAAGACGGGAAATCCCGTGACCCAATCTGTCACCTTGCGCAACAAGAGCGCGAGGACCGACCCGGTTACCAATGTGCTAGTCAGCGGACAATTCTTCAGCCTGGCGAACAACAATTGCGCCGCTGGAGTGCCGGCGAACAGCACCTGCCAAATCGGCGTGAGCTTCGACCCCACGGCCGTGGGCAAGAGCAATGGAAACTTGACGTTCACCGATGAATCGAAAGTCAGGAACCACGGCGTAGTCCTTGAAGGAAAAGGTATCGCGACACCAACTTCGTCGCCGACCGCGACTGTCACACACACGCCGACCCCATCAGCCACGGCAACCCCGACCGCTACGGCAACTGCGACGTCGACCTCGACCACGGCAGCGACCACCACTCCGACTGCAACCGCCACGCCGACTGCGACATCGACCACCGGCGGCAGTCCCACGCCATCCACCACTCCTACTCCGCTTCCCTCGTCGACCGCGACAATCGCGCTTGGGACTCTTAACGAGAGTCAAAGCGCAGTGGTGTTCCTGAACAACGAGAATTTGTCGAGCAACAATCCCGTAGAAACCGCGCAGGCAACTGCCACGTCGACGCCATCATTCAACGCGAGCGTCGGTGTCAGCGACACGAATGTCGGCATGTCGGGGTCCGCGTCGGCGAGTCAGACCTCATCGGCAAGCAACCTGCGGATTTCGGTGATCGCAACTGCCAACGTCGCTTCGGACGTTTCAGGCTGTAGCGGTCCGCAACCGTGCATTGCAGAAGATGAAGGAATCACGAAGGTCGATGCGGTCTTCTGCCTGGCGCAGGGCGCCGCGATTCCGATCACCGGCTCGGCCCAGGCGAGCATGAGTCAGGCCGCCGGACAGGTTTTCGCGGTGGCAGCTCTGACAGTATCGAACTTTAACATGCCCCCGATGGACTTCGTCGACGTGCAAGCCTTCAACGGCACCAACGAGCCTTTCGCCATGATCGTGCCGCTGCCGGCGGGATGTTACGATTTCAACGTGCAGGTCTTTGCGACTGACAACGGTCCCGTGTCGGCGACCGGGATTGCGTCGTCGAATCTCAATGTACTGTTCGGTTCGTCGCCCTGAGCGAAGACACGGCGCGCCTTACGCACCCATCTTGATGCCCGGCGGGAGTTTCCACTCAGTGGCGTCGAGCTCGCGATCGCGCTCTGAAAATTCCCAGTAGTGTCCCTCCAGATCCTTGGCCTCATAGATGCGGCCGCCCCAGAATTTGTCGGCGGGCTCGGAGATTATCTCGGCGCCCGCGGCCTTGGCCCGCGCGAAGTGGCGATCGATGCCGTCAACGTAAACCTTCACCGACTGCGTTATCGCGCCCGCGATGCGCGGGCTCTGGCGGCCGTGTCCGCCCGAGGTGCTGAGCGAGACAAGCGCGTCGCCCACCTCCATCCAGGCCAGCACGAAGCCGTGACCCGTCAGACGCGCGGCGGCGCGCTCGCGAAAGCCGAATGCACGAGTAAGAAAATCGACGGCCGCGGGCACATCCTGGTAGGAAAGCGCGGGAACGACAGTCGGCGTAGGCCAAAGTTTTTTCGGCATGAAAGATGTCTGCTCCTTTCGATCCGCACTGTAAGTATAGACCGCAGCAGGCGTAAAAGGTTACGCCACGGTTGCCAGAATTCCGTCTTGGTGCGAGCCTGACGGAGATGAAAAGACTGCTGCTGTTAATCCCGACTCTACTGCTGGCTGGATGCCTAGCGTCCGGGATCATGGAATCGGAGGGCGTGGACTCGTCGCGATTCGATCCGGCGCAGCGCCTGAGTCCGACCGCCTTCGAGCAAAACGCCACCATGAAAGATACGTCCGTGCATGAGGATCCGAGCCTGATGCGCATTGGTGCGATGCGGGATCAAATCGTCGGCACATTCGGCCAGCCCAACGAGCAGACCAACAACGGCGGCGTCGAGCAGGACGTGTACGAGTTCAATCCCGACGGCTCGAAGTTCGTGAAGCCGAAAGTCTACGCGCGTAATATCGCGGCCGGCGTCTTCACCGGCGGTATCGCCACCGTCGTGCATCAGGCGAGGATCCATCACACGGAAGCTCAGCTCACGGTCTATCGCCTCACCTACGGACCCGATGGAACCGTTAGCTCAGTGCAGAAGGAATCGCGTCAGGCGCCGGAAGAAGCGGCGCAGCCCGCAGATCAATCGCAATCCAATCCCTGATGCGCACCTTCGGCTCGATGGCGGCGATCAGTGGGACCAGGCGTGCGCGCACCTCAGGATGTCGATCTGAGTTCCGTCCTGGACGGCGAGATACTTCTCCCAGAAGCTGGCATCGATTTGTTTGAGCGCAGGCGGCTCGCTTCGACGCCATCGATTGCATGAGGCGGGTCCGCCGTTGTAGCCGGCGTACGCCGAACGCGCCAGATGGCCCGAGATCAGTACGGGATCAAACTTCGGTTGCGAGATGGCCGCGAACTCCATCATGCGTGCGAGAATCTCGCATCCCGCACCCGCATTGTAGAGCACGTCCCACTTCAGGCGATCGATGTCGTAAAATCCGCGCCAGACATGCTTGTTTATCTGCATCAGGCCGATGTCGCCGGTCGCGGATTCGAGCCACCTGACGCGATCGCCGACCATCACGAATTGCCGCCAGCAGCTTTCCTGCCATGCGGTCGCGAGCACCAGTGTTATATAAGTGCGGCCGTTGTCAGTGTCGAGCGCGTTCAGCCCGGACGCTATCTGGCCGAGTCGGTAAGCGGCGCTGAGATTTAACAGCAGGCCCGTGTCGTGGCGATAGGCATCGGCATTTTCTTCGTTGACGACGAGGCGGTAGAGGCGGTCGGCGACATCCTGAAGGCGGGTGATCTGCATCGCTCCGGCGTCTTCGGCGGCGTCCGCCTCGCGCGGGGAGAGGAGGCTCAGCAACCTAACCCCTAACCCCTTCCCTCGAGGGATTGGGGACAATCGCGTGAAGGGACTCGGCAGAAATGCACTTGAACGGCCCGATGAAGGCGGTGGATTCGGAGGTGCGTCGGAGTCGGACGGCGGGATGTTTTCTTCTTCGATTGGACGGCGGCTCTTTGGCGGTTCTGGAACTGCGAAGAGTTTCTTCATGTCAGGGTCTTCGCGATAGTTGAACTTGAGCGGATCGCCAGTCGAGTTGGGCGCCATGATATGCGCGAGGCGGCGAAGATCGGCGGCCGATATGCGCATCCCGAGCGCGGGCGCAGCCTGATCGAGCGCAAACAGTGCGTCGCCGGCCGAGATAAACGACATGAATTCGAGCGCGTGCGCGCCGAGCATCCCGCGGCGTGCTGCCGCGCGGACAGCGTCGTGCAACTGACGCCATTCATCGAGGAACAGCACTCGCACCGGATCGGGCCCGGCAGCATTGGGCGGATTGTTCAGCGCTTGGACGAGCCGGTAGCGGCTGTCGAGCAGGATTTGCAACAGCTGGTCGCGGAACTGCTGGTCGCCGACTGCGCTGCCAAGCTGCTTGATCGAAAAAACCAGGAAGGCGTCCCATTGATCGAGCGTGTCCTGGAAGGCCTTGAGCTCGGCGGGCGTGGGTGACGCGGACGCGCCCGGAATCGCGGTCGGAATCGGCATGTCGGGGACGGTCATCACGAGCGTTACGCGCACGCCCTCGTCGAGCGCGACGATGTTCGGCTCGGCGGTGAGAGATGCGAACGCGGTGCGAACGCGATCGGCGGCGTCGGGCGGAACCGAGTCGGCGAGCATCGAACCTAACTGCTGAACCGAGGGTTTGAGGTCGTAGGAAAAATCCTCGAGTCGCGGAAGTAGATAGCTCTTGATGAGATCGAAGCCCTGGCTGACGATCTGCGCCTTTTGATGCGCGGAGTCGTAGACATTCAAATCGGTGAAATGAAATTTCAGCTGGAGGCCGGGCGCGATGTACGGGACGCCGAGCGCTTCGACGATTCCGCTCCATTGGACGGCGTTAAGGCATTGCGAACCCATCGCAAGTCCGAGGCCGAGACTGTTGGCGGTTTCCAGTTTCACAGTTGCGGGCCCGCCTGCCGTGGCGCGCGAGAACTGGGGATTCTCGGCATACAGAAACTGGCAATCGTCGACGCCGTTCCAAAGTGGAGCGCGTCCGCCGGGCGCGGTGTAGAGTTTACGTTTGAGCGCCTCGCGCAGCGCGATGTAATCGATGGTGAGCGGAATGCGGACCTGCGATGCACGGGCAGGAGCGGGGCGGACGAGGAAGATTGAAATCGTGAGCGTGATGATTATCCACAGACTAATCGCCGCCTTCTTTTCGGTGCCGTCACTTATCCGGCATCGCGAGGACGAATGGCGGGTGAAATAACGTGGAAGAAAATTCCGGAACGAACAGGGGGAGAGGAAGCATCGGTCGATGAGGCTCATGAACATTCGGTTTTGGTCACCAAGGTGACTGGGCGCGTGCGCAGTCGGCCGCGCACTGCTGTCACGAGTCAACTATTATGGCAACTCTGTTCTTCCTTGAAAGCCGCGCGATCCGTCATGATAATCAAGTGTGAAGTATCCATCGGAAATTGCGGGTAAGCCCGATGAGCACAGAACGCCAGGTTGATTTTTACGAAGCGGAACCGCCGCAGGCGTCGCGTGAACTGGCGAAGCTGCGCGCCTCGAGTGACTACGTCGCGCCGTTCCATATTGTGCGGCGGCGCGTGATCGACGACGTTTACGACGGCAAGATGACGGTCGATGCGACGATCATTATTCGGATCGGCACCGTCGAAGAAACCGAAGCGGCGTCGGGCGTCGGCGTGCTGCATGCGCTCGACGTGGCGCTGCGCAAGGCATTGCTGAAATACTTTCCGTACCTCGAACCAGTGAAAGTTATCGAAACTTACCAGCACGCGACCGGCGCGTCGACCGAGGCCGACGTCGTGTCGGTGAAAAAATTTGCCGACGGCCAGATGGTGTGGACGACGCTGGCCAAGTCGTCGAACACAATCGAGTCGGCATGGGTGTCGCTGCTCGACGGTTACGAATGGCGAATAATCCACGAGAACACGCGGCTGCGCCGGATGAACGCGAATCCGAGGTGGTCGAGGCGCTGAGGCTCACGCGATCGCGATGAGCGCAGGTGAGCGAACCGCTGGAGTCGGCAAGGCGTCGCCGGGCAAGCTGGCGATCCTGTACGACGGATCGTGCGAGATGTGCCGCGCGAGTATCGACGGAATCAGGCAATTCGACAACTCGGGCGCAATCGAGCCGCTCGATCTACATCACGAAGAAGTGCGCGCGCAGTTCCCGGAGTTGAAGCTGGAGAAGCTGCTCGAGGAACTGCACGCGGTGGACGAGAGCGGGCGCGTGTATCGCGGCGCCCGCGCGATCAACGAAATTCTGCGGCGACAGAATGGGCTGAAGGGCTACCTCGCGTACCTGTGGTACGTTCCTGGGTACGCGTGGCTCGCAGACAGGCAGTACAAGCGGATCGCGGCCTCGCGATACGCCCGCGATGCACAAGGCAGGCTGAAGGGACAGGCGGTCGGAGAGCATTAGCCGCGCCTTGTTCGAGATCGCGAGCGCACTGTAAGCTTGACGTTCGCACTCGTGAAACCGTTTTACATTTTCAATTCGCTGAATCGCGCGGTCGAGGAGTTCCAGCCGCAGAATCCGCCTGAGGTGACCTTCTATTCGTGCGGGCCGACGGTCTACCTGCCGCAGCATCTTGGGAATCTGCGCGCGTATGTTTTTGTCGACAGCTTGCGCAGGGCGCTGGAGTTCAACGGCTACCGGGTGCGGCATGTGATGAACGTGACGGACGTCGGGCATATGACCGGCGACGTGGACGAGGGCGAGGACAAAGTCGAGAAGACCGCACGCGCGCAAGGGAAATCGCCACTCGAAGTCGCGAACTATTATCTCGCACAGTTCCAGCGCGATTGCGCGGCGCTGAATCTCGAGCCGCCGCATGTGTGGTTGCGCGCCACCGATCATATCGGCGACATGATCGCGCTTATCCAGCGAATCATCGACGCTGGATTTGCCTACGTCACCAAGAGCGGCGTGTACTTCGACGTCGAGCGGTATCGCGGGGAGAATCGGCTCGGCCGGCTCTCGCGCCAAAGCCTCGACGAGCAGAACGCCGCGCAACGTCTCGAGCATTCGGCGGACAAGCGCAGCCCGCACGATTTCACGCTCTGGGTGCTCGGCCAGCCGGACCATCTGATGCAATGGGACAGTCCGTGGGGACGCGGCTATCCGGGATGGCATATCGAGTGCTCGGCGATGGCGATGAAGTACCTGGGCGAGACTATCGACATCCACACCGGCGGAATCGATCACATCCCGGTGCATCATGAGAACGAAATCGCGCAATCCGAAAGCGCGACGCACAAACCGTTCGCGCGGTATTTTGTGCATAACGCGTTCCTGGTCGGCAAAGAGGGTGCGAAGATCAGCAAGAGCGCGGGCAAATTTCCGCTACTGAGCGATCTCGAGGGGGCGGGAATCGACCCGCTGGCGTTTCGAATTTTCTGCCACGGCGCGAAATATCGCTCCGAGATCGCGTACAACGACGACGCGATCCGCGCGGCGCAGAGCAATCTCGATTATTTTCGAGAGTTTGCGCGCAGCGTCCCGGCCGATGCCGCGGCGGACGGAGTCGAGGCGGCGGGCTGGGCGGCGGAGTATTACGAGCGCTTTCACGACGCGATTAACAACGACCTGAATACGCCACAAGCGCTGGCAGTGGCTCTGGAATTGGTCGCCGAAGCATACAGGCGCAAAGACTTCCGCGCGTGGCCGACGCTGCAGGCGCTCGACGCGGCGCTCGGGCTCGAGTTAACGAAGCATCGCGAGGCGGCACATGCGGGATCGATCGAGGCGGACGTGCAGCAATTGATCGATAATCGAACGGCGGCGCGCAAAGCGAAGGACTTTCAGCTCGCCGATCAGCTGCGCAAGGAAATCGAGCGACGCGGCTACGAGGTCAAAGACAATCGCGACGGTACGGCGACCTATCAGCAGCGTCGTGGCTGAGGCCGCGACCGACGCGAAGACCGCATTTCGGGGCGCAGGTTTGCCTTGAATGCTTGCGCGAAAGTCTCTTAGAATCGCGCCTTGACGAGTCGATTCGTCCACCAGAAGGAACAGATGGGGATTGAGTTAAAGAAATTCGACACCAGGCTGCAGGCCGAAGGACCCGAGGTACGGCATCTCGATCCGGCTGCGGCGCCGTTCTACCTGCCGATCGGCGACGAAGTGGAAATCTTCACCGCCGCCTACAAAGCGCGACTGCCGTTGTTGCTCAAGGGGCCGACCGGATGCGGCAAGACCCGCTTCGTCGAGCACATGGCGCATCAGCTGTCGTCGCTCGCCAACGGGCCCAATGAGCTGATCACCGTTGCGTGTCACGAGGATCTTACCGGCAGCGACCTGGTCGGCCGCTTCCTGATCCAGGCGGACGAGACGGTGTGGGTTGACGGTCCGCTGACGCAGGCGGTGCGGCGCGGCGCGATTTGCTACCTCGACGAAGTAGTCGAGGCGCGCAAGGACACGACCGTGCTGATACATCCGCTGTCGGATCATCGGCGGATTCTGCCGATAGAAAAGCGTGGCGAGACGATCGAAGCTCACGACGGATTCCTGCTCGTGATTTCCTACAATCCCGGCTACCAGAGCATCCAGAAGAATCTGAAGCATTCGACGCGCCAGCGCTTCGTGACGATCGAGTTCACCTATCCACCGGCGGACAAGGAAGTCGAGATTATCGCGCACGAGGCGGGCGTCGAGCAGGATATCGCGCTGCAACTCGCGGTGCTGGGCGAGAAAGTGCGGCATCTGAAGGCGTCGGGATTGGAAGAAGGCGTCTCGACGCGCCTGCTGATCTACGCCGGTGAGCTGATACGGCAGGGAATTGCGCCACGGCGCGCGGCGACGGTCGCGGTCACGTGGTCGCTGACTGACGAAGCCGACAGCAAGCGCGCGATCGACGAAGTGGTAAAAGCGATCTTTCCATAAGTTGCGGCAAGATTCGTGAAAACGACGCGAATGACCCCCAACAAATCCAGTGAGGTCGCTTAAATGAGAGTCTCCGCAGCTTACTTCAAGACGATTTTTGCCTCAGCCGCGATGCTCGCGATGCTCGCCGTGTGCCCATCCGCGAGAGCGCAGGATATGCAGGGGCTCCAGGCACAGACCGGACCGCGACTGGATTTTCCCGCGGGACTGGCGACTGACGGGCGCGCCGTTTATGTCGCGAACAGCCGCAACAATACGATCGAGGCGATCGACGCTACGACGAAATCGCTTCGAGTAGTCGCGGGCAAACTTTTCCAGCAAGGCAGCAACGACGGGGTCGGCGATTCGGCCCGATTCAACAGTCCGGACGGGATGACGATCTCCGGGCAGGACCTCTATCTTTGCGACACCAACAATTCGGACATCCGCAAGATCAACGTCGGCAGCGGGACGGTTACCACGATTGCTGGGACCGCGAATATCGCGGGCACCGAGGACGGCGTCGGCTCTGCCGCCCACTTCAATCTGCCCACCCAGATCGCGACTGACGGCACCGCGCTGTACGTGGCCGACAGCGGCAACAGCTCGATCAGGCGCATCACGCTGGGCGACATGAAGGTCAAGACGATCGCGGGACAGTCGGGCACACCCGGCAAGACCGAGGGCAATGCGGACAAGTCGCTGTTCAGCGGTCCGCGCGGAATCGCCGTCGACAAGAAAGCAATTTACGTCGCGGACACTGGCAACGACGTGATCCGCAAGGTCGATATCTCGACGCTGCAGACCAGCACGATTGCGGGCACCGGTGAGGAAGGCGACAAGGACGGTCCCGCACTGCAGGCGCAGTTCAACAATCCCGGCGCGATCTGCACCGACGGCGCGTTCCTGTACGTGCTCGACGCGGACAATCATTCGATTCGCAAGATGGACCTCACCGCCAATACCGTGACCAAGCTGACTCTCGTCAACGGCCATATCGGTTCGGGCTGCGCACTGACCAGCGACGGCAAGCAACTGTATTTCTCCGACACTACGGAAAACGCCGTCGAGGTGGTCGATACGACCAGCGGCAACTTCACCACGCTCTATCCGCCGGGGCAGTAGAGCACGCGCGACGGGCATGCGCGTCTTGATCGATCTGCGCAGCGACACCGTAACCTTGCCGACGCCCGAGATGCGTGAGGCAATCGCGCGGGCCGAGCTGGGCGACGACGTTTACGGCGAAGACCCTACAGTGAACCGGCTCGAAGCGATGGCAGCGTCGAGCATGGGCAAGGAGGCCGCTTTGCTCGTGCCGAGCGGCACGATGGGCAACCTGGCCGCGATGCTGACGCATTGCGCGCGTGGCACCAAGGCGATCGTTGGCTCGCAGTCGCACACCAATCTTTACGAGGCGGGCGGCGCGTCGGCTCTGGGAGCCATCGTACTGACCGCCGTTCACAACACCGACGACGGCGAACTGGATACCAACGAACTCGCTCGCGAGCTCGCTACGCCGGCCGACGATCATTTCGCGCAGCCGTCGCTGGTCGTGATCGAGAACACCCACAACCGATGCGGTGGCGCGCCGATCAAGCTGTCGCACATGGCGGAAGTTTCCGAAGCGGCGCATCAACGAAACAGAAAAATTCCGCTGCATCTGGACGGCGCGCGAATCTTCAACGCGGCGCTGGCGCTCGAGACGACGCCCAGGGAAATCGCGAGCGTCGCGGACACCGTATCGTTCTGCCTGTCGAAGGGCCTTGGATGCCCGGTGGGCTCACTGTTATGCGGCAGTCGCGAATTTATTGCTCGCGCGCATCGCACTCGAAAAGTGCTGGGCGGAGGAATGCGGCAGGCGGGAATAATCGCGGCGGCCGGGATCGTCGCGTTGACCACGATGGTCGATCGGCTCGCTGACGATCATCAGAATGCGCGCGCGCTGGCGCAGGGACTTGCGCTGGTCGCGGGACTCAACGTGCGGGCCGTTAAGAATCGCACCAACATGGTTGTGTTTGACGTCGATGGAGACGCGGAGGCGTCGCGGCGTTTCGCGGCGGCAATGAAGGAACGGGGAGTGCTGATCTCGCCGCGCGAGGCGACGTCTTTCCGCGCCGTGACGCACAATGGAATTTCGCGCGCCGATATCGATCGAGCGGTCGCCGCGGCCGCGCAAGCCGCCGGCGAGGTCTTCGGCGACTGACCCTTCTATATGGATTCGCTCGAATCGCTGTTTTCTCTGCGCGGGCATCGCGGACTGGTGACCGGCGCGTCGTCGGGGTTGGGCGTCGAATGCGCGAAAGCACTGGCAATTGGCGGCGCCGACGTTGCGCTGGTCGCGCGGCGCAAGGATCGGGTCACACGACTCGCGGCCGAGCTCGCGAAGACGCATGGCGTCAAGGCAATCGGAATCGGCGCCGACGTAACCCGCGAGACTGATCTCGATCGCGTCATGGCCGAGGCGTCGTCGGCTATCGGTGACGTCGATATCCTGGTGAACAACGCCGGCGTGTCGCCGACCGGGCGCGCCGAGAATTTCAAGCGCGAGGCATGGGACGAAACACTCGCGGTGAATTTGACCGCGCCCATGATGCTCTCGCAGCGCTTCGCGCGCCGCCTGATCGAGACCAAACAGCCGGGCCGAATCATCAACATGGTTTCGATCTACGCTTCTGTCGCGAGTTCGGTGTATCGGTTGTCGGCGTATGTGGCGACCAAGGCGGCGTTGGCGAATTTGACGCGTCAGCTTGCGGTCGAATGGGCAGACTACGGAATTCTGGTCAACGCGATAGCGCCCGGATGGATTCCCACCGAGGCCACCGAAGGCGGAATCGCGAAGCCCGCGAACAAGGAGCGGATGGAGGCGTTTACGCCGATGAAGCGGCTGGGCCAGCCGCATGAGATTCGCGGTGCCGTGATCTTCCTTGCGAGTCCCGCCTCAAGCTACGTTACGGGGTCGGTGATTTCAGTGGATGGCGGATATCAGGCGTGGTGAAAGCGGCGCGAGGCGAGCGGGGATGAACGACACCGGGCTTAGAGCACAACTCTTTCGGCGCAAGCCGGTGGCCGCCTTGATGGCCGAGGCCGCATCACACGCCGGTGGCCTGAAGCGCGCTCTGGGAGCCCTCGACCTCACGCTGCTAGGTATCGGCGCGATCGTCGGCGCGGGAATTTTCGTGCTGACCGGCGTCGCCGCAGCAGAATACGCGGGACCCGCGATCGTGCTCTCGTTCGTCGTGTCGGGATTCGCCTGCGCGATGGCGGCGCTGTGCTACGCGGAATTCGCCGCCATGATCCCCGTGGCCGGCAGCGCATATTCATATTCGTACGCGACGATGGGCGAGCTGGTCGCGTGGATTATCGGATGGGACCTGGTGCTCGAGTATGCCGTCGGCGCCGCCACCGTGGCGTCTGGATGGTCTGGCTACCTTGCGATCCTGCTCCGGGGCCTCGGGATCAATCTTCCGTCCGAGTGGACGCACGCGCCGATGTCGGTGCCTGGCGCGATCATGAATCTGCCCGCGCTGCTGATCGTCTTGCTCATCACTTACGTGCTGTTCATCGGCATTTCGGAGAGCGCGCGGCTCAACTCGATCATCGTCGGGATCAAGTTGTTCGTCATCGCGGCCGTGATCGTGGTCGGCGCGTTTTTCGTGAAGCCCGCCAACTGGAGTCCCTTTGCACCGATGGGATGGAGCGGCATCATGCGCGGCGCCGGAGTTATTTTCTTCGCGTATATTGGATTCGACGCGGTCTCGACGGCGGCCGAAGAAGTGGTTGATCCCAATCGCGACCTGCCGTTGGGAATTCTCGGCTCGCTGTTGGTGTGTACGCTGCTGTACATCCTGGTCGCCGCGGTCCTGACCGGCATGGTGCCCGCCAAAAATATCGACATTACCGCGCCGCTCGCGTCCGCATTTCTGGAGCGGGGGATGCATGCCATCTCGGGGCTGATCTCGCTGGGCGCCGTCGCCGGGTTGACCTCGGTGTTACTGGTGCTGATGCTTGGACAGTCGCGAGTCTTTTTTGCGGTATCGCGCGACGGTTTGCTGCCACCAGCTTTCTGCAAGATTCATCCGAAACATCGAACGCCGTATATCCCTACGACGTTGACGGGAATCGCGGTTGGTCTCGCCGCGGCGTTTTTTCCGATTGACGAACTGGGAGAGATGACCAGCATCGGCACCCTCTTCGCCTTCGTGTTGGTCTGCATCGGAGTCTGGATTCTGCGCAAATCAGAACCGCAGTTGCGTCGGCCCTTTCGCACGCCGCTGGTTCCGCTGGTTCCCATTCTCGGCGCGTTCTTCTGCTTCTACCTGATGGCCAGCCTGAGAGAGGCGACATGGGTCCGCCTGATCGTTTGGCTGGCGATCGGGCTGATCATTTATTTCAGCTACGGCCGCTTCCACAGCCGGGTGCAGAGCAACCTGGTCGATAAGGCTGCCGCTTCGGGAAGATAGCGAAAGGAATGCGCGCTATTGGCCCGAGCGGTCTGCCGCCTTCTGCGCGGCTGCCGCAGCCGCGGCTGCTGCGGCGTGAGTCTGGGCCGTCTTTTCCATCGCGGCTTTGCGTTTCTCGCCGCGAGCGAGGTTTTCGTTCATCTGCTTGGTGCCCGCGAGGCCGAGATCCTGCGACTCCCACTTGGGCTTCGAAACGGAGACCCATTGTCCGCCGTCAAGCGCGTAGGTGAAGACCAGGTACTTGAGCTTGCCGGTCGCGAGGCCCTTTGGGGTTCCCTTCTTGGTCGGGTCGTACTCGACACCACCGAGCTTGCAGCTAACGACGAGATGGTTGTGCGGGCCGTAGGTCGGCAGATACTCGAACTTTTGCTGGAGGTCGATGTAGATCTGGTTCTTGGCCTTTTTCTCATCCTGCTCCGCAAAGTACGGCTCGGCGACATCGGAGAGCTTGTCCTGGAGCGACTGCTGGAGCGCAGGGGTCAAGTCCTTTTGTGCGCGTGCGTGTTGCAAGTCCATCCTTGCATACGCAAGCGGCGCAACCAGTGGAAATGAAAGCGCGGCCGCAAGGGCGACCGCGCTCAGTATCTTCAGATTTTTCATAGCGTCCCTGTCACCATCATAGTAGACGGCTGACCGGGCGCAAATATTTACGGACTCGAGCTGCTGCCACCCAGTCCGCGGCCGAACGACGCGACCTGCGACTGCCATTGCTCGCCAAATGCGAGGATCAGCACCTGCTGATTGATATGCGCGTCCTTGGTCAGCGACTTCATCGAGCCGCCACCGGCGCTCGCCAGCACTTTGTACGCCGCCTGCGTCTGCCGGTAGAACTCCGGCAACGGCGAGATCTTCGGCGGCTCCTCGCGATGCACCTTCAGCCAGAACTCGCGCTCGAACCGCTCGTGCTCTTCGGCCGCCACATCGACCGTGTTGAACGTGCCGTTGTTGCTCTTGAACTGACGAATCAGCGCGAGCAGCGGTCCGAAGTCTTCCTTGTGCGGCGGCGAGTCTCCCACCAGCACGACCACCTTCTTCGCGTACGGCTTCCAGTCCATCTTGTTGATAGCCGTCTCGCATGCGCCGAACGTATCTTCTTCCCATTCGCCGCCGCCCATCGCCTGGATGCTGTTAAGGAAGTCGCTCAGCTTCTGCGGCGACAGCGTCAGCGGCTGGATATTCATCTTCTCGCCCTTGCCGCCGAACACGATTATGCCGATACGCGCGATTGGCACGAGCCGATGAATCGACTGCACCAGCTGCTGCATCTTGGCCTTGACGTCGTCGATGATCAATTTCATCGAGCCGGTACCGTCGATGACCAGGACCACGTCCAGCCCTTTGCGTCTGAGCTCTCCGATGAACCCGCCGAAGCCTGAGCCGATACCATGGCCGTAGCCCGAGCCCATGCCGCCGCCGCGGCCGATACCGATACCGCCGCCGCCGGCTGCGCGCACGTAGTCATTGGCGAGACCCACCGCCTGCGACGTGTCCACGGCGGTCGGCTGTTCCATCTGCTGCGGCGCAGTGTCGGGCATCGGCACTTCGGGCATGTCGAGATCCTGCATCTCGTTGCCGCCGCCACCACCGCCCCCTGCTTCCAGGTTCACCATGATCAATTCGCGCCCACGCTGCTCGTGCACCGTGATGATCAGGAAGAGCAGGGCGAGAACGTGAAGCGCGACTGACAGTGGAAACGGCCCGATCAGCAGACCGAGCGCATCCTTCATTTTCTGAAGACGGGTCGCGTCTGCTTCGTCATCGTCACGCCGCGCCTCGGCCTCGAGCTCTCTCTTGCCGATTATGCGATAGAAGATGAAAGCGACGACGAACGTCGACAGGACTAGCAAAGCAATAATTACTGCGATCATATATAAACGTGCTCCCCGCTTCGGCCATGCCTGGTAGTGCGGCCGAGGCTGAGATCCTCATTGACTGAATTTAAGGCCGCGCGATCGTCGCGGCAACGCGTGAGAAGTCCGAAAATCAAATTCCTACGCTCCGCCTCCCGCTCCAGGCGCTCCGGCGGGGGCGCCGCCTCCGGGAGGTAGCGAAGACACTGCGATAGCTATCGCCTCTGCTCCTGCAGACTTCGCGAGATCCAGGATACGAACCATATCTCCCAGTATAACCTTTGGGTCGCCCTGGAAAATCACAATTTTGTCCGTCGAATTCTGGAGCGCGTCATGAAGCTGGGGCACCAATTCGGGCTCGGTCACCTGCTTATCGTTAAGATAGATCAAGTGCTCGGCAGTGTAGGTAACGATGATGCCCTTGGGCTTGTCGGTCGGCTGGGCTTGAGCCTCAGCCTTGGGCAAATCGACGTGCGCCGCGGATTCGATCGTCACCGCCGTCGTGACCATGAAGATAATCAGGAGGACGAGGAAGATATCGGTCAACGGGGTGATGTTGATGTCGGCAAACACCCCGCCGCCTCCGTTACTGCTCATTTTTTTCTTTGCCATGCGTGAATACCTCTACGGGTTGCGATCAACCTCCTCCACCTGTGGAGTTGGATAGCTGCGCACCCGTGACCCGCTTGGCTGCGATTGCGATTTGTTCGGCGCCGGCGCCCTTGGCGATATTCAGGATTCGCACCATGTCGCCGAGCAGCACTTTCCGGTCGCCCTGGAACACGACGATCTTCTGATCCACTTTGCCCAACGCCTCGCGGAGGCTCGAGCTCAGTTCGCGCTCGGGAACGTCTTTCGAGTTCACGAACAGCTCATGTTGGGCCGTGTACGTGACGATGACGCCCTTGTTCTCGGGCGCAGTGTTGGTCGCATTGGGCAGATCGACGTGAGCGGCGGATTCGATCGTGACGGAAGTCGTCACCATGAAGATGATCAGCAGAACCAGAAAGATGTCTGTCAGCGGCGTGATATTGATGTCGGCGAAAACGCCGCCACCCTCGCCGCCATGAGGTCCGCTAATTGCCACGCGCTTGTCTCCCCTGGAGTGCAGCGTCGATCAGACGGTCATCGTTGATGTGTTGGATGGCGCTGATGTTCTCAACCTTGACCGAGAAATAGTTGTAGAAGATAACCGCGACGATCGCGACGGCGAGTCCAAGCGCGGTTGAAATCAACGCTTCGGAAATACCGGCTGCGACGACCGAGAAACCGCCGGTGCCCATGATTGCCATCGACTGGAACGCCACGAGAATACCAACGACCGTTCCGAACAGACCGATGAACGGAGCCGACGCACCTGCGGTCGCGAGCACCCAGATGTAGCGCTTGAACTCCAGTCCTTCCTGGTAGCGGCGCTCGTCGTCGAGCTCGAGCAGATGATCCCGGTCCATCGACTGCGCACCCGAGATCAGCGTGTGGAAGATGCGCTCGGCCGCCGTCGCGCGCGCCTGCGTGGCCTGCAACGCTTCGTTGAACTTGCCCTGTCGCAGTTGCGGAATCAGCGAGTCAGCCAGCTTCGCCGTCTTGGGTCCGACGCCCCAAAGAGCCCAGACGCGTTCGAAAATGATCGCCAGGCAGACCACCGAAATGAAGAGCAGGGGATACGTCGCATAGTAGCCCTGCTGAATCATCGCCAAAATACCAAAGTTGCTTTGCATCTCTTATCCCTCGAGTTTCAAATAGATCTGAGCGGTGAAATTGTTTTGGTCCCGCCCGAACGGTTGCGTAGCTGTCCCAAACTGCCTTAGTGATTCTCCCTTGTACCGGTCGCTAGCCCTGTTTTTGCGATTTGGGCTCCCACCAACCGGTCAAAGTTGTCCGTGATGGCGCGGAAAGTCTGAATGCAACAATAGAAAGTATTTGTCAAGAGTCGTCACGCGCAAGTAAAAATGTTGACCGTTTCGCCCACAATTGCGAATGCGCAGTAGTGGCTTCTTCGCTTTGCCACACTGCGCAACCCTCGCGGCGCGCTCGATTTGTCGAGGCGGCGTACTTCTAAGTCTACGACTTTTGCCATGCTGGCGACTACCGCAAACCGGTCGCTTGCGGCACCGTGCAGCATACTGTCGCCTTGACTTCTTGGCCCCTCACGTCTATCCAGAAGCTTGCCAGAGCATGCCGTAGGTTGACCGCGATGCGGTCATTGTTTTTTTGGTCGATTGACGCCCTTGAGAAATCTGAACCCACCATTCTTTAAGACGGTGAATCTGCCCATTTTGTTCAGGCAGGCTGCCGTAGCCGCCGCCTGTGTCCTTGCATTCGCTGCCTGCAAGGGGGCGCCGCCCGCTCCCGTCGCCCCGCCTCCCGTGCAAACCTCGATGGCGGCGACCGACGAGCCCACCAAGGTGCTGCCGTCTGACCTCTATAAGACGATGCCGATATATCCGGGCGCCAAGATCGAGCACGTCCGCAAACCCAAGGGTGCGATGCGCGAGATCATGTTCAGCGCCGACGCGCAGATGCCCCAGATGGTTGCCTTTTATAAGGACGAGTTGAAGAAGAACGACTTTCACATCACCTCGTCGCTTATCATGCCCGCGCGGAAGACCTGGTCGTGCGATTTCCATTACAACGGGCGTCCCGGCAGCATCATGCTGTACCCGAGCGATCAGGATAAATCGAAGATGACGATCGATCTCATCTACGAGTTGCCCGCGCACATGGACGAATCCCTGATGGAACCCAAGGAAGACTTTGACATAGAAGGACCGGGCGAAATGGCCCAACAAGCTCCAAATCCCACCGAGAAAGAGAAGAGGAACTAGCGAAATGGCACTACTGACTGGCAAAGTTGCGGTAATTACCGGAGCCGGCCGCGGCATCGGGCGCGAAGAAGCGTTGCTGCTGGCAAAGCACGGAGCCAAGGTCGTCGTGAATGACCTGGGCGGACACTTCGACGGGACGGGGCAATCGCGCTCCCCGGCGGAGGACGTTGTCAAGGAAATCCGTTCGGCCGGCGGCGAGGCAGTCGCAAACTTCGAGAGCGTGACCGACTTCAAGTCCGCCAAGCGGATCATCGATTGCGCAATCGATAACTTCGGCAAGCTCAACATCGTCGTGAACAACGCGGGCATCCTGCGCGACCGCATGGTCTTCAACATGAGCGAGGAAGACTGGGACGCTGTCGTCGCAGTCCATCTGAAGGGCACCTTCAACGTCGCCCGCCACGCGACCGCCTACTGGCGCGAGCAGCACAAGGCCGGCAACGTGCTCAATGGAAGGCTCGTCAACACCAGCTCCGACTCGGGCATCCTGGGCAACGCCGGGCAGAGCAACTACGGAGCGGCGAAGGCGGCAGTGGCCGCGATGGCGATAATCATCGATCGCGAGATGAGCCGCTACGGCGTTACCGCCAATGCGATCGCACCGGTCGCGCGGACTCGCCTGACCGTCGATGCGACTCCGCAGACCGCTGGCGGCATGGCGCAGAAGGCAGGAGAATGGGACGCGTTCACGCCTGCGCACGTGGCTCCTCTCGTCGCGTGGCTGTCGAGCGACGATGCGAAAGACGTTCACGGCGAAGTGTTCCGCGTCGGCATGGGCAACGTGTGGCTGATGCGCGGATGGCATACCGGCGCCAAGGTCTCCAAGAAGGGCTCGATGTGGGAGCCGGCGGAACTCGGCGCAAAGCTCAAGGAAGAGCTCGCCAAGGGCGTCACCAAGAAGGAGAGCATGGGCGAGGTGATGGGCGGGGGCGTGTAGATTTTTGACGGCGTCGGAGAAACCTAAAAGCGCGGCTCCACGTGAGCCGCGCTTTCGTTCCATCCTGTTCATTTGCGCCGCCAACACCGCGCGCAGCGTGATGGCGGAACATATCCTGCGGCGCGAACTCGACGCGCTCGGCTTCGATCACAAGATCGGGATCAAGTCCGCTGGAATCGCGCCTTACGCGCGCGATGGAGCCTTGGTCTCGCTCGACACGCGGATGGCGCTGCGCGAGGTCGGCATCGACATCGGTGACGAAGCGACTTCAACCGACCTGAAACGGCATCCGGAGATGCTCGAGGAAACCGATCTCATCATCGCGATGACCGAGCAGCAGGCGCGCGAGCTGGTCGAGCGCTTTCCCGGCGCGTCGAAGCGGCCGGTGTTCACGCTGCGCTCGTTTGCGGGCGAGGCTGGCGACATCGACGATCCATACGAAAAGGGCGACCTGGTATTCGCCGAATGCCGCGAAGAAATCCATCGCCTCGTCCCGACGATCATCGAGCGGCTTTTTCATCCGTAGCTCGGGAGCGCGGCGCGCGCGATCATGTGACCATGGAATTCAGCAATCCGTCTGACGCTGAGATTCGCGCGATTCTCTCTAAGCCGGCCACGGTCGCGGTCGTCGGATGCTCCGACAATCCGGCGCGCGACTCGCTTCGAATCGCAAAACTGCTCAAGAGCCGCGGTTTCAAGGTGATCCCAGTCAATCCGCAACTCGACGCAGAAGCGCTCCGCGGCGCTCTGGGAGAGAAGTGCTATCCCGACCTCGCGTCGATTCCCGAGCCGGTCGAGATGGTTGACGTGTTCCGGCGATCGGAGTTCGTGCCGGAAATTGTCGAGGCCGCGATCGCCAAAGGTGCGCACGTGCTATGGTGCCAGCTCGGCGTGATCCATCTTGATGCAGCCCGCCGCGCCCAGCAGGCCGGCATGACTGTGTTGATGGATCGATGTCCAGCAATCGAATACGCGCGCCTGTTCTGAGGCGGTGAGCACGCACATGCGAATCATAGTCATTGGAGCGGGGATTGGCGGGCTCGCAGCGGCGCTGACGCTTCGACGCGCTGGCTTCGAGGTCAATGTGTTCGAACAGGCCAGCGAATTGCGCGAGGTCGGTGCCGGCATCCAGATAAGCCCAAACGCATCGCGAATCCTTCATCGGCTTGGACTCGAGGAGCCGATGCGCCGTCTGGGAGTGCGGCCGCAAGCCATCCTCATTCGCCGATGGGACGACGGGCGCGAGCTTGCTCGACAGCCGCTGGCCGGCGTGTGCGAGCGGGATTTCGGCGCGCCCTACTACAATTTCCATCGCGCTGATCTGCTCGACCTTTTATCAGCGGCCGTGCCCCAGGGTCTGCTGCACCTGGACCATCGGTGCGTCGGACTGAACCAGCGCAGCAACCGTGTCGAAGTGCAATTCCACAACGGCGCGACCGCAGAAGCCGACGTTGTCGTTGGCGCCGACGGTATTCACTCGACGGTGCGCAACGCGATCATGGGGCAGGAGTCTCCTCGATTTTCGGGACACGTGGCCTATCGCGGGCTGGTTCCTGCCGATCGCGTGGCGCATCTGGGAGTCGAGGTCGTGGCCAACGTATGGTGGGGCCCCGGCCATCACTTCGTGCACTATTATGTCGGTGGCGGCGCTCGTTACCACAATTGGGTTGCCGTCACTCCGGGCGAATGGCGCGTCGAATCGTGGACCGCCAAAGGCGAGGTCGCCGACGCGCTCAACGAGTTCAAAGGATGGCATCCGCAGGTCCGCGCGATCATCGGCTCCGTTGAGACGACCAATCGATGGGCTCTCTACGACCGCGACCCGCTTCCCCGATGGACCGTTGGGCACGTCACACTGATGGGCGACGCGGCGCATCCGATGCTTCCGTACATCGCACAAGGCGCAGTGCAATCGATCGAGGACGCTGCCGTGCTGGCGAAATGTCTCGAGCGCGCAGACGCGCACGATGTGGGCGCGGCGCTCTTGCGCTACGAACAGACGCGCAAGCCGCGCGCATCCCAATGCCAGGAGGGATCGCGCCGCAACGGCATCATCAACCATCTTGCCGACGGCGAAGAGCAACGGAAACGCGACGCCAACCTGGCAGCGGCCACCACCGCCCCGCTGCCTCAGAACCGCGCCTGGCTCTACGGTCACGACGTCGAGGCCGAATTCGAGCACGCGTGAGATCCGCGGGCGTCTCTGCCAGATGAAGCCGCGCAAGTGGAGGACGCTCAAGAGCGACGTTGCGTACAGCACGCCGATCTTCGATCTCCATCGACGTCGCTCGAGTCATTCGCGGCGCGGCGAACGCGACTTCTTCATTCTCGAGGCGCCCAACTGGGTGAATATCATTCCGCTCGCGAAAAATGGCGACGTGGTGATGATTCGCCAATGGCGTCATGGGATCTCCGAGTTCACGCTCGAAGTGCCGGGCGGGATGGTCGATCCCGAGGATCTGTCGCCGATGCATGCGGCGCGGCGAGAGATGGTCGAGGAGACCGGATTCGATTCGGACCAGATCGTGGCACTTGGCAAGGTGCATCCGAACCCCGCGATCCAGGGCAACATTTGTTTCTCATTTCTTGCCGAGAATGTGCGCCAGGTCGAACGGGTGGTATCGAGTGGCGACGAAGAGACCGAAGTAGTGCTGGTGCCAATGCGCGAAATACGCGGCCTGATCGCGTCGGGCAAGGTCATGCATGCGCTGACGATCGCCGCATTTTCGTTCCTGCACGTGTACAACCCGCCGCCCAAGCGCCCCCGCAAGAAGTAGCCGCGCGCGTCCTTCTTATCCCTCGCCCGCTATTTTCACGGGAGAGGTTAGGTGAGGGTTCTGCGGCGCATCCACAGCTTGCTTGAGCCGCAGAACCCTCACCTACCGGCCGCGATGCGTCCGGCCGCCTCTCCCGTGAAATAACGGGCGAGGTAAGAATCGGACCCTCCCCGCTTCGCAGCGATTGTTAAGAACCCCTGCAAGAAAACCTGGCGGGCGCGTTCAAAGAGTCGAGAGGAACGATTCGATGGACGAATACCGCGCCACGGCCAACTCGATCGCATCGAAACTCAAGCCTTGGCCGAGTTTCACACTGCCGGCCGCGCTCGCCGATCCTCGCCTGTTCCAGATTTTCTCGCTTGGCATTTTGCTTGCCGCCGGCGCGTACTTTCGCGACTTCAGCATCCGTCCGGCTCAGGTGATTCTGACGTTCGCCGCCGGCCTGCTCACGCAGACAGCGTGCTGGAGGGTGACTCCGTCCAAGTCGCGCTCATTGCGCAGCGCGATTATCACCTGCCTCAGCCTGTCGCTGCTGCTGCGCGCGGATAGTCTGTACGCGCATCCGATCGCAGCAGCCGCTTCGATCTCCTCGAAGTCGATTTTCCGATTTCGTGAAAAGCATCTATTCAATCCCGCGACCTTCGGCCTCATCCTCGCGATTATTTTTCTGCCCGGCACGTGGGTATCTCCGGGCCAATGGGGTCAGGATTTCGCGATCGCCGGGTGGGTGATGATGCTGGGCGTGCTGGTGACGAATCGCGCGCGCCGCGGCGATATCAGCTGGACCTTTCTCGCGTTCTATCTTGGCGCGCTCGCACTTCGCGTCGAGTACCTCGGTCAGCGATGGGCCGTCTGGACCCATCAACTGGAGAGCGGCGCCTTGCTGCTGTTTGCGTTCTTCATGATTTCGGATCCGATGACCGGCCCCAACGATCGTCGCGGAAGAATTGCGCACGCCGCAGTGGTCGCCGCGATCGCATATTCGTGGCAGGTCCGGCTCCATCACAACAACGGACTCATCTGGGCTTTGTTTATCGCGGCGCCGTGCGTTCCTTTGTGGGACGCGATTTGGCCAGCGCGAAAATTCGAATGGACACAAAATGGAGGTGGCCATGTTTCTTCAGCGAATATGGATTCTCGTCTCGGTGGCGCTAGCGGTGCTGCTCCTCGGCGCGCCGCATGACGCGCATGCATTCTGCGGCTTCTACGTCGGCAAGGCCGATGCGAGCCTGGTCAATCACGGCTCGCAAGTCGTAATGGCGCATCATGACGACAAGACTGTCATCAGCCTGATGAATGACTACCAGGGCGAGCCGTCGGAGTTTGCGCTGGTGGTGCCAGTGCCGGTCGTGCTGCAGAAAGGACAGGTGCATATCGGCGATCGCGAACTGTTCCAGAAGATCGACGCCTACAGTTCGCCGCGGCTGGTCGAGTATTTCGATTCCGATCCGTGCCAGATTGAGCGGCCCATGGCGATGCTCGGCGGAATGGCGAGGGAGTTGGCGGCAGCCCCGGCGGCGGTGCCCAATGCGCCCGAGGCCAAGACGCTCGGCGTCACGATCGAGGCGGAATACACCGTCGGCGAATACGACATCGTGATCTTATCGGCCAAGCAGTCGATGGGTCTGCAAACCTGGCTGCAACTAAACGGCTACAAGATTCCGCTCGGAGCGGATCGCGCGCTCGAGCCGTATATTCGCGACGACATGAAGTTCTTCGTCGCGAAGGTCAATCTGACCGAGCGCAAACGCGCCGGCCTGACGTATCTGCGGCCCCTTCAGTTCGCCTTCGAATCGCCCAAGTTCATGCTGCCGATTCGGCTCGGGATGATTAACTCTCAAGGTCCGCAGGACCTCGTCGTTTATATGTTGACCGAAAACGGCCGTGTCGAGACCACCAACTACCGCACCGTGAAATTGCCGACCGGCGAGAACCTCCCAGAGTACGTGCGCGGCGAGTTCGGTGATTTCTACAAGGCGATGTTCGACGAGCAGGTCAAGCGCAACGACATGCGCGCGGTGTTCACCGAGTACACGTGGAACACGGCATCGTGCGATCCGTGCGCGGGACCTCCCCTGTCGCGCGAGGAATTGAAGAGCCTCGGCGTGTTCTGGCTCGACGACCAGGGAGCCAGCCCGCGATTTCGTCGCGGCGGATACATGCCGTATCCGCCGATGGGTAGCCCAACGTCGGTGATGCTCACGCGGCTGCACGTGCGATACAGCGCGGACACGTTTCCCGAAGATCTGAACTTCCAGGAGACGCAGGATCAGGAAAATTGGCAGGCGCGCTACGTGCTGCAGCATGCGTGGGACGGATCGCCCAATGCATGCTCGGCAGCGCGGAGCTATTTCGACGAGTTGAACAAGCGTCGAGCGCTTGAGGCGGAGACGCTCGCAGACCTGACGGGATGGAATCTCCAGGACGTAATCAAGAAGGCTGGCCTGACTCCGGGGTTAGAGCCAAAGCCATGGTGGCAGAGTATCTGGGGATCGTGAGACGGTGGTGGTGCGGAATGCGCGCGGGGTCGCCTCGACCCCGCGCGCATGGCTTCAAGGCTGATTGAGAACCCTGATCAGTTCCGACGTGTACGCGACCAGGTCGCCGCAGCTCGCGCATTTTACGTTCTGAACTTCATTTTCCTCGACGTAAATAAACATCGCCTTCCCACCGCACTTTGGGCAAGTCAGGACATCGGCCGCACCATCTACCTTCGCGATAGGCATACGATTATCGAATATCTTTCGCCGTTTACCGGTCAATCGCATTGACAGGGATGGGAGCGTGCCCTACGCTTGGTGGTTTGCTATATTGTGTGACTCACGCGACTGAGCTGGAGCCTCTTACCTCGACCTCCCATAACCGAGTTTTTACCCATGTTTGATACTCTCAGCGACCGTCTGGAAGGGGTTTTCAAGAAACTCAGAGGCCAGGGGCGCATCACCGAGCGCAATATCGAGGATGCGCTCCGCGAAGTCCGGCTCGCACTGCTCGAAGCCGACGTAAATATCAAGGTCGTCCGCGATTTTATCGAGCACGTCAAATCCAAGGCGCTCGGCGAGGAAGTGCTGCGCTCGCTCACGCCCGAGCAGCATCTGATCAAGTTCGTTGCGACCGAGTTGCAGAACGCGATGGGTGGCTCGGCCCGCGAGCTCGATCTCAAGGTCAAACCGCCTGTCAAAATCATGGTGGTCGGCCTGCAGGGCTCGGGCAAAACGACTTCGATCGCCAAGCTCGCGCTGTGGCTCAAGTCAGAACGCAGGCGTCATCCGATTTTGGCGTCCACCGACGTTTATCGCCCGGCTGCGATGGAACAATTGCGTGTGCTCGGCGCGCAGGCGCAAATTCCGGTCGTCGATAGCCGCGAGGATCAGAATCCGATCGAGATTGCGTCGCGCGCGATTGCCCGGGCCGAGACCGGCGGCCATGACGCAATACTGATCGACACCGCCGGCCGCCTCCAGATCGACGAAGAGCTGATGGATGAGTTGGCGCGCCTCAAGGCCGCGCTGAATCCGCATCACATCATTTTCGTCGCCGACGCGATGACCGGACAGGAAGCCGCCAACGTCGCGGCGGGATTCCACGAGCGCCTGGGAATCTCAGGTGTGATTCTCACCAAGCTCGACTCCGACGCTCGCGGCGGCGCGGCGCTTTCTGTGCGCACTATAACCGGCGCGCCGATTCTGTTTGCGGCCACAGGCGAGAAGCTCGACGCCTTCGAGATTTTCTATCCGGACCGGCTGACGTCACGAATCCTCGGCATGGGCGACGTGCTGACGCTGATCGAAAAGGCGCAGCAGAACTACGATCAGACCAAGGCCAAGGAGCTCGAACGCAAGTTCAAGAAGAACGAGTTCACGATCAAGGATTTCGCCGAGCAGATCAAAGCGATCAAGAAAATGGGATCGCTCGGCGATCTGATGGGGATGATCCCCGGGCTCAAGAAAATCGCGGGCGCGGCGGATTCGGAAGACGCCAAACGCGAGCTCGGGCGCATCCAGGCGATTATCGACTCGATGACGCTGCAGGAGCGCGGCAACCATCTCGTTATCAACGGGCGCCGGCGCGCGCGAATCGCAGCCGGCAGCGGCACGTCGGTCCAGGACGTCAACCGCTTTCTCAAACAGTTCGAGCAGACGCGCAAAATGATGAAGAAAATCACCCGCATGGGCGCGGGAAAAATGATGATGCGCGGACTGGGTCTCGGCGGGTAGAATAGGCAACAGGAGAATTGAATGGCACTTGTGATCAGATTGCGGCGTCACGGCGCGCGCAAGAAACCGTTTTACCGGATCGTGGTGGCAGACTCGCGCTCGCCCCGAGACGGACGCTTCGTCGAGCAGGTCGGAACGTACGATCCCGCTTTCGATCCGCCGCGCGTCACGATCAAGAAAGACGTGGCGGACCACTGGCTCAAAGCTGGCGCTAAGCCGAGCGACACGGTAAAAAAACTCATTAAACGGGCCGAAACAGCAACGGTCTCCGCCTGATGCGACCCGCTGCAACGGAGCCATCCCATGAAGGAGCTCGTTCAGTTCCTCGCACAACAACTGGTTAACGATCCTGACGCGGTGGACGTGAAGGAGACGCAGGGCGATACCGCCTCGGTACTTGAGCTGCGGGTGGCCAAGGAAGATTTGGGGCGCGTGATCGGCAAGCAGGGACGGACCGCGAAATCGATTCGCACCATTCTCAACGCGGTCGCCTCGCGCACCAACCGCAAGGTTGTTCTCGAAATCGTCGAGGACCGCTGATCTTGCAGCGAGCCTCTGCCCGATGACGCTCGTCGCGTCATCATGTCGATGCTCCGCGTCGGCCTCATAACCGGCGCCCACGGGCTGAAGGGAGCGCTGCGATTCCGCCCCGACAACCCCGACTCGGACACATTGCAACAGGTCAAGCGGGTTTTTCTGGAAAGCGGGGGAGCATCCCGCGAATTTCGGCTGACGGGAATCACCCCGCTGAACGCCTCGACGCGTCGAATCACGCTTGAAGGGGTCGCCGACATCGACGCTGCCGAGTCGCTCAAGGGCGCGGTCGTGATGCTCGCGACGGAGGACGTCCCAGCCGCCAAGCCCGGCGAGTTCTACTATTACGAAGCGATCGGATGCGAGGTGTTTCTCACCGACGGCAGCCGCCTCGGCACCATCGAGGAAATATTTTCCAACGGCGCCCACGACGTCTGGGTGGTGCGCGACGTCGAGCGCGAAGTGCTGGTCCCGGTAATCGAGGACGTCGTCAAATCGATGGACTTCGCGGCTCGGCGCGTCACCATCGAGCCCATTCCCGGCCTGCTCGACTGAGGCCGTCTGGCCGCAAGTGGCTCAGCCGGATAGATTTGAACTCAACCGATGGAATTTCACGTAATCACACTGTTCCCGGAGATGTTCGAATCGCCATTTCGCGGCGGCATGATCGGACGCGCCGTCGAACAGGGCCTGATCACAGTTAAGGCGCATCCGCTGCGTGAGCATGGTCTGGGGAACTACCGGCAAGTCGATGACGCGCCGTACGGGGGAGGCAGCGGAATGGTGATGAGGCCGGAGCCGATCGCCGCGGCGATCGACGCGGTCAATGCGCAGAGGCAGGGTCTGTGGCGCATCCTGATGACGCCGCAGGGCGAGGTGTTCGACAATTCGATGGCGCGGGACCTCGCCAAGCGCGCGCCCGGCCTCATGATCGTCGCGGGACGGTACGAAGGAATCGACGAGCGCGTGCGCTCGCTGGTCGATCAGGAAATTTCCATCGGTGACTACGTGCTGAGCGGCGGCGAAATACCGGCGATGGCAGTGATCGAGGCGGTCGGCAGGATGATTCCCGGCGTGCTCGGGAATCCCGAGTCGCTCGACGAGGAGTCGTTCGCGGCCGGGATGCTCGAGTATCCGCAATACACGCGGCCAGAGGAGTTCCGCGGGGTGACGGTGCCGGAAATCTTGCTCAGCGGCGATCACGCGAAGATTCGCGCGTGGCGCGAGGCCGAAGCGAAGAAGCGCACTGCGCGGCGGCGTCCCGACCTGCTCGAACGCCGCAAATTCTGAAAAGTGCGAACTCTGAAAACGTGTCGGACCTTTTCGTAGCGCTGATTCACCATCCGGTCGTCGACCGGAACGCGAAGATCGTCACGTCGGCAATCACCAGCCTCGACATTCACGATATCGCACGCGCGTCGCGAACCTACGACGTGCGCGTCGTCTTCATCGTCCATCCGATTCCCGAGCAGCGGAAATTCGCGGCGAGCGTCATCGACCATTGGCGCTTCGACTTCGGCCGCGCCCACGATTCGCGCAGGCGCGAGGCGCTCGAACGTGTGCAAATCGTCGCGCAACTCGACGACGCGATCGCCGAGGCGACGCGAATCTCCTGCACGCGTCCGTTAGTCGTACATACCTCCGCACGCACCGAAGGAGGCACCAGCTACGCCGACTTACGCGCCCGGCTCGAGGCTCCGGACGCGCCGCCGATGATGATCCTGCTTGGCACCGGATTTGGAATGTCGCCCGAAGTCGCCGGGCGCGCCGACGTCGTGCTCGCACCCATCATAGGCCCGGGCGACTACAACCACCTGTCAGTGCGCTCCGCCGCAGGAATCATCCTGGATCGCCTCCGCGGCAAGTGAGCTGCGCGCCGATCACGAGAGGTGTGGCACCAAGCGCCGGCCGCACAGGAGCGTCCGTCGAGATTCTTCACCGCAGCGGCCCAGACTGACGGGAGCGGGCTTTTCGCTTTTCGTCTTCTTTAACGGAGTGCCCACGATAGCGCCAATTCTGCCATCCTGACGAAGCGAGCAACGCGAGCGGATGGAAGGATCTCGGACAGCGGCGCGTAAGCGCCGCCGGTTCCGGTTCTGCAATCGCGAAGCGCTCTTATGCTTACGTAGAGAGCAACGCGCGCAGCTTCTCCACCATGCGGCGTATGTGCAGATCCGATCGCTCGAACGGAATCTCGCCAAATCCAAACCATCGCACGCCATGAAACTCGCCGCGATCGAATTCGATCGCGCGCGCGCTGTCGCCCCGAAGTAAATACCAGAGAGAGACGTCGATATGGCCACCATCTTTGCCGACGGTCTGCGTCACCGTGATGAATAGCGGCTCCGTTTGAATGAAGTCCGCGGCAAGGTTCAGCTCCTCCCGCAACTCTCTGACCACGGTTGCGGCTGGATCTTCGCCGGGCTCGACGTGGCCTCCACTCGGGAGCCACAAGCCGGCCAGCTTGTGATCGACCAACAGCAACTTTCCACGGTCCTCATCGACGAGAGCGAAATAACTTACGAGATGCTTGTGCGGAATGTCCGGTTTTTGAGTCCTGAATATCGGTGAACTGGAGCGAATCCATTCGATGGTCGAGTCGCGATGCTCCCGCTCGAGCTCGTCAAGCGGCTCGACTGCTGCAACTATTTCCGCGATCCTGTCGCGCACTGGATTCGCCACCTCCGTCGTCCCTTCGCTAACGATTTCCCACGCTGAGAACAAGAAGTGCGAACGCGACGACCAGTCCGCAGGTTCTCAGCCAATGATACAAATCCCAGCGATGCTCCTGCGCTCGCCAGTCTTCGGGAAGTGATTCCGGCGTCCATTTTGCGATCCGGTTGTTGATGGGCACCGGACCTACGAGCGAAAACACGACCGCGAAGATCTGGATCGCAAGCGCGAATGCCGCTAGATGCCACGCGGAATCGCTCAAACGCACGAAGGGCAGCAACAATAGAAAATTCAACAGCGTCGAGCCTGCCATCCAGAACGGCATCACACGACCAAACAGAACGGCGAGCGACGCGCGCATCGGCATATGTACTTCGAGCGGTTGTCGGTTGAGCATCGGATGTGCGAATGCGGCCACGTTTAGTTCACTGCCGCACATCAGGCCGAGCACCAGCACGGCAAGGAGCTGAAGCGCCATCGAGATAGACCTCCGCTGGATTGGCTGTTTTGCCCCCGGGGAGCAAGCTCGCGTCACTAACTAACACGCACCCATTGAGTAGCCGCGCGCATTTGGATACCTTTATGGGCTCGACTCGAGGTCTTTTTTCCCATGAATACCGTTATCCAGAAGCTCGAAGAGCGGGGCCTGCGCAAGGACCTGCCCGAATTCCGCGTCGGCGACTCGGTTCGCGTTCACGTCAAGGTCGTCGAAGGCGAAAAAGAGCGCATCCAGTCCTTCGAAGGCATCGTGATCAAAATCAACCGCGGCGCCAACCGCGCGACTTTTACTGTGCGCAAAGTCTCATACGGGGTCGGCGTCGAGCGAATATTCCCGATGCATTCGCCTCGAATCGACCGGCTGCAGGTACTCACGCGTAGCCGGGTGCGCCGCGCGCGTCTGTACTATCTGCGCGATCTCTCGGGTAAAGCAGCGCGACTCGACACCGCAACCTGAGAGCCGGGCGCTTCCGCGATTTATCTGTCGTTGGAGGCAGCGGTCTTCTTTTCGACAGCAATCCGCGACATGGTTACGTCGCCGTCCAGGTAGGCGCCTTCCGCTACCGCCAGGCTGCGCGTCTCGATGTTCCCGAAAAACTTAGCGCGCGGTCCTAGTACCACGCGGTCGCATCCCACGACGTCTCCGCGCAACTCGCCCATGATGAGCAGTCGCGGCGCAAAGACCTTGCCCTCGATCATTCCGTCTTCGCCAACCACGACCAAATCGAGCGATCGAACCTCGCCGCGGAAGCGGCCCTCGATTCTCACCGGCTCATGAAAGATCAGCTTGCCCGACACGTTGACGTTGCGGCCGACTGCCACGCGCGTGCGCGACTCCGCCCACGCGACACCTGCATCCTGCGGAATCTGTGTTGAATCCATAACATCACGGGGCCGGGAAAACGTGACACGCTACCGCGTGGCCGCCGCGCCCGGTTTCTAATTTTGGTTCGACGTTTGTACAAACATCTTTCGCATAAGGGCATCTTGGATGGAAGGCGCAGCCCGGTGGCGGATTCATCGGACTCGGCATTTCGCCGGGCAGTTTGATTCGTTCCGGCTTGTTGGCGGTGTCGATAGTCGGAATCGCCGACAGTAACGCGCGCGTGTAGGGATGCCGCGGGTTCAGGTAAATCTCGTCGCGCGACGCGATTTCGGCAATCTTGCCCAGGTACATGATCGCGACGCGATTGCTGATGTGCTCGACCACGCGCAGATCGTGCGCGATGAAAAGATAAGTGAGTTTCAGCTTCTCCTGCAGGTCCTGCAGCAGATTTATGATTTGCGCCTGGATCGAGACGTCGAGCGCGGAGACCGGCTCATCGAGCACCAGGAAACGCGGATTTACCGCCAGCGCCCGCGCGATTCCGATGCGCTGGCGCTGCCCGCCCGAGAATTCGTGCGGCAGACGATCCATCGCATCCGCGCTCATCCCGACCATCGCGAGCAGCTCGGCGATTCGCTCTTCTTTCTCCCGGCCGCGCGCGAGTTTGTGAATCTCGATTCCCTCGCCGACGATCGATCTTACGCGCATCCTGGGATTCAGCGACGCGTACGGATCCTGAAACACGAGCTGCATCTGGCGGCGCAGCGTACGAAGCTCCGTGCGGCCCAGCGTCGAGAGGTCGCGTCCGTCGAAATAAACGGTGCCCGCGGTCGGCTCGAGCAATTTCAGAATCAGCCGCCCCAGCGTCGATTTGCCGGAGCCCGACTCTCCGACCAGGCCCAGCGTCTCGCCGGGTTGAATCTCCAGGTCGACGCCGGCCACCGCCTTTATCGAAAGTTTTTTCCCGCCGATGATGCCCGTCGATCCGGCCGGAAACTCCTTGCTGAGATGCACGACGCGGACAATCGGCGCGCCGGACGTAGATGCGGCGGTAGTTCCGGCGTGCGATCCGGGATCAGGCGCGGATGCAGGCGACATAGTGGTTTGGGCCTTTGTACTCAAGCGGCGGCTCCGCCGCAGAGCACTGAGGAATAGCGCGCGCGCATCGCGGATGAAATCTGCATCCGGCCGGTGGATTCAGCGCGCTCGGAATCGAGCCGGGTATCGCCTGCAGGCGACGGTGCCGGTTGCCGTCGATGCCCGGAATCGATTCGAGCAATCCGCGTGTGTACGGATTGAGCGGATTTCGAAACAGCTCCGCACTCGGCGCCTGCTCCATCACGCGCGCCGCGTAGAGAATCGTCACATCGTCGGCATACTCGGATACGATTCCGAGATCGTGCGTGACCAGTATCACGGCGAGGCCGAGCCGCACCTGCAATTCGCGGATCAGATCGAGAATCTGCGCCTGTATCGTCACGTCGAGCGCGGTCGTCGGCTCGTCCGCTATCAGCAGGCGCGGGTTGCACGACAACGCCATCGCGATCATCACGCGCTGGCGCATCCCGCCGGACAGTTGATGCGGATAGTCGTCGATGCGGCGCTCGGGGTCCGCAATCCCGACCATCCGCAGCGCCTCGATCGTCCGATTGCGAGTCTCGGCTCGATTGGTCTGCTGATGAAGCCGGACCGCCTCGCCAATCTGGCTGCCTATAGTGAAGACGGGGTTCAGCGACGTCATCGGCTCCTGGAAGATCATCGCGATCCGCGCGCCGCGAACGTGGCGCATCTCGGGTTCGCTCAACTTCAGCAGGTCCTGATCCTCGAAAATTACTTCGCCACCTACGATTTTCGCCGACTCGGGCAGCAACCGCATGATCGAGAGCACGCTCGCCGTCTTGCCCGAGCCTGACTCACCGACCAAGCCCATCAACTTCCCCGGCGCGACCGAAAAGCTCACACCGTCCACCGCGCGTACTTCTCCCGCGTCGGTGAAGAACGAGGTGCGCAGCGATTTGACTTCCAGCAGAGGCTTCACGTGAGGTTCAGCGTATCATCTTCACGCTGCAGTGGCGGGATCCAGCCGGTCGCGCAGATGGTCGCCGAGAAAATTGAACGACATCACCGCAAGAAAAATGAAGATGCCCGGAATCAGGATCCACGGATAGCGCGCGAGGTTCTGCACGTCCTGCGCCTGCGCGAGCAGGTTCCCCCAACTCGCGGCCGGCTCCTGGATTCCAAGACCGAGCAGAGAGAGCGCACTTTCGCCGAGAATAAACCCCGGAATCGAGAGCGTCGCCGCGACGATCGCGTAGCCAAGCACCGACGGAATGATGTGACGCGTGATGATGCGCCATCGCGACGCACCCAGCGCACGCGCAGCCTCGACGTACGGCCTCGAGCGCACCGAAGACGCCATACCGCGGATGATTCGCGCAAAGCCGGCCCAACTGATGAAACTCATGATTGCGACGATCATGAAAAACGTCGCGACCGTGCTCATTCCCGACGGAATCACCGCGGCCAGCGCGAGCAGGAAATAGAACGACGGCAACGACATCTCGATTTCAGACCATCGCATAATCAGGAAATCCACCGTCCCGCCGACGTAGCCGGACAGCGCACCAATCGTGATGCCCAGTGAAAAACTGATCAGCACGCCGATCAAGCCGACGCACATGCTCACCCGCGAGCCGTACACGATTCGCGAGTAGAGGTCGCGCCCGAGGCCGTCGCTGCCCAGCATGAAGTACGGTTCCCGTTCGCTGTCTGTGGTGAACAAATGGCCGTGCGAGAACAGGTGAATGTCGAGTCGCTGAGAATTATCGGCAATGAATTTGCGCGCGGTCTTGTCCTCCATGCGCATCGGATGCGTATAGAAAAGACTTCGCGACCATTCCGACAGCGCGCTCAGGTGCAGCGACATCGGAGGACAATCGGGCATCTCGCGGTTCTGGTACGTCGGATCGTAACTCGCGAAGAACGGCGACGCCGCCGCGAGCAGGTAAAAGAACGCGAGGCATATGGCGGAGAAGCGGACAGTTCGCGATGCGAGGCGCCATTCGCGGGCGACGCCTGAGGTCCTGCGCACCGGCACTGCGGCGGCTTGCAGATTGGTCGAGATTGTGGGGATTGCGTTCATCTCACTCGGCCGCCACTGACGAAAAATCGACGCGCGGATCGACCGCGACCAGCGCGATGTCGGCGAGCAGATTGCCGACCAGCAACAGAATCGTGCCCATCAGGACCGAGCCCATCACCAGGTAAATGTCGAGCGAGCGCACCGCCTCGAGCATCAACAGCCCGAGCCCCTGCAGGTTCATCACGGCTTCGACCAGGGCGGCTCCGCCGAGCAGATCGCCAAGCGAATATCCCGCCATCGTGACGAACGGATTCAGCGCGTTGCGCAGCACGTGCTTGTAGATGACGACGCGCTCGGACAATCCCTTGGCGCGCGCAGTGCGCACGAATTCAGAATTTTTGATTTCGAGAATCTGCGAGCGCATCAGGCGCATCAGGCCCGCGGTGCCGGAGATGCCGAGCACGAACACCGGCAGGATCAGATGGTTGATGCGATCAGCGACCTGGCTCAGCGGATCGAGCGTAGCGTAGTCGGGCGAGTAGGTGCCGCCAATAGGGAACCAGCCGGTTTTCAGCGCCAGGTACATCATCAGGAACGCGAGAAAAAAGCTCGGCACCGACATCCCGAAAAACGCCATGAACGAGAGGAAGCGATCCCAGATCGAATTTTGATTGACCGCAACGATGATCCCGATCGGAATCGCGATCAGCCACGAAAAAATCATACTGCTCGCGGCCAGGATGATCGTGTTGAACGCGCGCGACGCGATCAGCCCGGTGACGCTCACGCGGTACTGCAGCGAGAACCCGAAATTCAAATGCAGCACGCCCCACAGCCACTTGAAGTAGCGGACCATCAGCGGCTGATCGAGGCCGAACTGCGCTTCGAGCTGGTGAATGACCTCGGGCGTGATAGTCGGGTTGAGCTTGAGATTCGAGACGAAGTCGCCCGGCACCAACGACATCGCGAGGAATGAAATAAAAGTGATCCCCAGGATAAGCGGGATCATGTTGAGCAGGCGACGGATCAGAAAGCGGGTCATCGTGTCATCGGCCTGATATTTCGACGTGCCGGCGGCGCCGGATGTTCAGTCGGCCTTGAATTCCATCCACTCCGGCTTGTAGGTGCCCCACACCTTGGGCTGATAGTCTTCCAGCGAGTTTTTCCACGACGCATAGCGCTGCGAGCGAACCGTTTCGATTATCGGCAGCTCGTCGTGGAGGATCTGTTGGATTTTCCAATAGTACGGCGCGCGCTTGTTGGGGTCCATTTCGGATGCCCCCTGGTCCAGCAGCGTGTCGATCTCCGCCTCCCATGGCGTGGCCGGTTTGGGTTCGTTCGGATCCCAGATATGCAGGTTGCCCGACGAGCGATAGAAGTTGGCGCCGTCGTTCGGCTCGACGCCGCCGGTGAATCCCATCAGGATGCAGTCCCAGTCGAAAGACGAATCCAGCTTGTCCACCAGCGTCGTAAACTCGAGCGGCCTGTAATTCACCTTGATGCCGAGGCTCTCGATGTCCTGCTTGAAGATGGTGCACATCTGATCGCGCTCATGGTTGCCGGAGTTGGTGGTGAGATCGAATTCGAGGCGATTGCCTTTGGGATCGGTGCGCACCCCGGGTCTGACCAGGTGATAGCCGGCCGCCTCGAGCATGTCGGCGGCCTCTTTCGGATCGTAGTCGTAGTCTTTGAGATTCGGGTTGGAAAAGATTTTGTTCTCGGGTGAGATATCCGACACCGCCGGCTCCGCGAGTTGATGAAAGACAAGATCGATCATCGATTTCTTGTCGACCATGTGCGCCATCGCCTGCAGGAACTTGAGGTCGGTGAACCAATTCAACTTCGGATTGGTGGCGCCGTTCTTGACGTAGTGACGCGGGTTGCGGTTGAAGCTGAAAAATACCGAGCCGGTGTCGATTCCTATTTTCTTGACCGTGACGTCGAGTTCGTGCTTGCTCACCTTGTCCTCCAGCGGAAAAACCTCCTCCGCACGGGGACTGTAGATGTCGATCTGTCCCGACAGATAGCGCAAGTACTCGGCGTTCTGATCCTGCACGATCGTCACGTTTTGCCCGTGCAGGCGTGGCAACTGACCACCGTGCTCGTCCTTCATCCAGTAGTTATCGTTGCGATCGTAGTTGACGACCTGGCTCTGCGCGTAGTGCGTCATGCGATACGGACCGTCTCCGATGAGCTTGTCCGGCGATGTGTCGATGCCCCAGGTGTGATTGTAGTTTCCCGCCTTCCACACCGGCTCGAGGATGTGCGCCGGCATAACCGGAATGCCAATTGAGTAAAGCAGTGGAGCGAACGGCTTCGGCAAATGCATGACGACGGTGTAGTCGTCAGGCGCCTCGGCGGCGATGCGCTGGTGATCGATGGTAATCGCGGGACGGATGCTGTTGGGTACCTTTGGATCGTAGATGACGTCGAGCGTGAAGAGCACGTCGTGCGCGGTCAGCGGCTGGCCGTCAAACCATTTCACGTCGTGGCGGAGATGAAACGTAATCGCTTTGCTGTCCGGCGCGATATCCCATTTCTCGGCAAGTCCCGCCTCCGGCAGCGTCGTGACAGGATTGAGCCGTATCAGGCTTTCGAACAAATCGCTGGTGAGCGCGCTCGAGGTTGCGTCGGTGATTAGAATCGGATTGAAGGTGCGCGGATCGCTGGCCATCGCGGTGTAAAGGATTTGATTCTTGGCGTGATCGTTCGAGGCCCGGTTCACGCGGCATCCCATGGAAATCGCGACCGACGACAGGGCAAGCGCGCATGTGATCGACGTCAGGAACCGCTTGCGCATACTGTCAGCTTTCATTTGAGAACGCGCCGTCATCGTCAAGGCTCAGGTTCATCATGGTGGCTCCTGGAGCCGGTGTCAGTACGAACGTCGAAGCGGGGATGTCGCCGTTGACGATCGGCCGCAGGTAACGGAACGTCACACGGCTGCTGGCCGGAGGAAAACTCGCATCGACGACGTACGGAAACATCACTCCGCCGATATCATGATAGTCGCTGTAACGCACCTCGTAATTTACGTGGCCGTTGCCCGCGGTCTCCCGCACCATCGCGAGATTGCCGCCGGAAAAGCCAAGCTGACGAGTCCCGGTCGCCGCGTTGCCGTACGTCGCCACCGTCATCGCGCCTTCGCTCGACACCGAGTCCACGCCGCTGTCGAGCGGGAAGTCGCGTGGCGCGAGTCCCATCAGCAGCGCGACGGCCTCTGCTGGCTCCATCGGGATTCGCACAAACCTGTAGAGCGTCTCTGCTGTCGCCTGGCCGCGCATGAAGCGATTCTGCCCCGGCTCAAAGATTGCCAGCTCCGAGCCCTGCGCCGCGAGCAGTAGAGCCACGCCGAACGGCGACATCGCCTCGACGCGCAAATCGGCCGGCCGCTTCACCACCAGATCCTCTTTGGCCTTCACGTGCTGATCGCCGGAGGTATATTCCATGACCGCCCGGGTCTGCATCGAGTCGAGCGATTCGTCGCGCTGGGCGAGCGCCGTGATCATCTTCTGGACCTGGTATTTGCCGGCGTCCCATCCCGGAATTGGCGTCGGCGTTGTGGGGACCGGCGGACTGCTGACGTAGAGGCAGGCGGAAGTTTCGAGCGTCGCCAGCAGCAGCATCGATGCAACCACCAGGAACGAAACTTTTTTTCGGCGCCGACTGCTTTCAGTGGCCCGCGCTGGCGGCATTCTGCAGGACCTGGATTTTATCCTTGAGGCGTGCGACCTGGTCAGTTTCCTGCGCCTTCTTCAGCGCGTCCGAATACTCGTGGCCCGCTTCCTTGGTTTTGCCCAGCTTCCGATACGCGTCGCCAAGATGCTCGGTGATCGTTGGATCGCTGCCGGTCAGGTTGACCGCGCGCTCCAGCTGCTCGACGGCTTTTTTGTAGTCGCCTTTCTGGTAGTAAACCCAGCCCAGGCTGTCGACGTAAAATCCGTCTTCGGGCTCGATATCGAGCGCGCGCTTGATCAGCTTTTCGGCCTCGACCAGGTTCGTCCCCTGCTCGGCGTAACTGTAGCCTAGGTAGTTCAGCGCCTGCGCATTGGACGGATTCAGCTCGATCGCCTTCTTCATCTCGGCCATGCCTTCTTCGCGCTGCTTGTTCTGATCGAGCGCGGCGCCGAGCGTGAAGTGGAACTTGTCATTCTTGGGTTCCGCCGCGACCATCTTTCGCGCCAGCTCGATCGCCGCCGGGTAATCTTTCTTCTCCTGGTAGACGCCGACCATGAAGCCGATGATCTCGGGATCATTGGGCTTCTTCGCGAGCGCTTCCTTCAGCGCGCTCAGCGCGTCGTCGTACTTGTTCTTCTTGTCGTACAGGTAAGCGAGCTGCAGGCGCGACTCGATGTAGTGCTCGTTGTCCGCGGGAATCTTGGCGAACTCCGCCATCGCCTTGTCGTTCTCGGAAAGCTCCGTGTACACCGTGCCGAGGTAGTAATGCACCCGGTAGTTGTTCGGCTCGGAGCCGAGCACGAGGTTGAACTCGGTCGCGGCGTCGTCAAAATTGCCCTGTTCGACGTATAGCAGCCCGATCTTCGTGCGCGTGTCCGCGGGATTGGTCTCGACCTGCTCGGCGCTCTTCAGCTCGTCCAAAGCCTGGTCATATTTTTTCTGACCAACCAGGATTTCGGCCTTGCGCTTTCGCACTAGCTCGTTGTTCGGATTGATTTGCGTGATCTTGTTGTAATAGACCAGCGCATCCTGCGGGCGTTCCTGGCGCTCGCGCAACAGCGCAAAGTCGAGCAGCACCAGCTCGGACTGCGGATTCAGATCGAGCGCTTTCTGATAATATTTTTCGGCAGCCGGGAAATTCTTCGCCGCCACCATCACCTTGCCGGCGTAGTAGTAGCCAAGGAACGAATTGGGATCGAGCGTGATCAGCTGCTCAAATGTCTTCTGGGCTTCGCCGTAGTCGCCGCGCTTGGCGTAGAGTGTGCCGAGATAAAGATAGGCTTCCTGATTTTTCGGATTGAGTCGCAATACCTCGCGGTAGTCTTTTTCCGCGGTCGCGTCGTCGCCGAGCGCCGAGCTGATGCCCGCGCCGAGGAGACGGGCGTCGGCCGAATCCGGGTTGATGGCGAGCGCCTGGTTTACCTGCTCGAGCGCCTCCTTCAGGCGCCCGTCGCGGACATACAGCGTCGCGAGGCGAACCTTCAGTGCCGCGTTGGTGGGATCGTATTGGACCGACTCCGCATAGTCCTTGAGGGCCTCTTCGCGGTCGCCTTCGTTCATCGCGACCTCGGCCTTCAGGAACGCGCTCATCGCGCGCGCGTCGGAGGGCACCTCGACCGCCGGCGCTCCGCCGAACGGATTGTCACCGCCCACGCTGGCGCTGCGAACCGGCTCGGGCTTCGCACTCGTCATTTGTGAGATTTGCGTGCAGCCCAGAAATAAAATCGACGCGGCACCGAATGCGATCATCGCGCGTGTACTGAAAAATATCATGGTCGAAACAGATTCCCGGGAGAGCTTCTCAATTGGGCCTAACACCCAGCTATATCGATCGTCAACGCGTGGGTGTCCCGCCTTTCTGCAAACCGCGGCCCTTTGCGCATCCTCTACACTATAAGAAATCCGCCACCAGATGCGACCGTGCAACCGTCTTTGATTTTATTCCCTGCTTGCCACTGCGCATCGCCTCGGCTAGGCAGGGGAGCCGGAGCCAGTCCGTAATTGCCGAACGTTCCCTCTGAAACCGCTCACTCTGGCGCGCCCTCGAACGCCTCAATCGCGCATCGCTCGCCGCGCAAGCTCGGCCTCATCTCGCTCGCATGCGTGATGTACCTGGTCGTCAGCGGCGGCGCTTACGGCCTCGAGGATGCCGTCCGGATGGCGGGGCCGCGGCTGACGTTGATGCTCTGCCTCGTCGTGCCGCTGACGCTGAGTCTGCCGACTGCACTGATGGCGGCGGAATTGACGGCGCTGATGCCAGTCGAAGGCGGCTTCTACTTCTGGGTCAAGGAAGCGCTCGGACCGTTCGCCGGTTTCGCCGAAGCCTATCTGACAATTCTCTACACCGCCGTCGACATGGCGATTTATCCCGTGCTCTTCGCCGGCTATCTTTCGTTCATCCTTCCGCTTGGCCCCACGGCCCAGGTGGCGATTGGCGTCGCGCTCGTATGGCTCGCGGGCGGATTCAACTTTCTCGGCGTCAGGCCGGTTGGGATGGCGTCGATAGTGCTCGCCGCAATCTTCGTGTCGCCTTTCGTAATCCTGGTGATCGTCGGCTTCCCGCGCCTGGTCCATTTCACGATGCCGACGCCGCCGCTGTTCGGCGCCGATCCGTGGGCCGCGCTCGCAGCCGGGTTGACGGTGGTCATCTGGAATTTCAGCGGATGGGAAAATCTAAGTGTCGTCTCCGCGGAAATCGAAAATCCGCGCCGCAACTATCTGCGCGCTATTCTGATCGCGATGCCGATAATCGTCGCCGGCTACCTGCTTCCGCTCGCCGTGTCGGTCTCCGGCGCGACCAATGTCGCAGACTGGGGGACCGGCTCGTTCTCACACGTTGGCTACGCGATCGGCGGACGCGCGCTTGGCGCCGCGCTCGCAATCGGCGGCGCGGTGATGTCATTCGCGGTGTTCGAGGCTGCGATGCTGTGGGTGTCGCGGATGCCGTTCGTGCTCGCGCGCGAGCGCTACCTGTCTCCACCGCTGGCGGAACTGTGGTCCGCGACCGCGACGCCCGGCAAATCGATTCTGCTCTGCTGCATCGTCTTCACGCTGCTAGTGCCGATCGGATTCGTCGCGTTGGTAGTGCTCGACGTCTTCTTCTACATGGCCGCGCTCACGCTCGAACTGTTAGCATTGATGCGCCTGCGCAAACGGATGCCCGATCGCTCCGGACTGTTCACCATCGGCGGCGGCCGTTTGGGTCTCGCGCTAGTCGTAACGCTCCCAATCCTGACCTGGGCCGCAACCTTCGGACTAGCCATCTCAGCCGGCGTCGCCAAGGCCGACTTCATCCTCGCGATCGTTTTAGGCGCGTTAGTCTGGCCCGCATATACGATTTGCCGCCGCCACTACGGCGGCCCACCCGCAATCGATCCCCCACCAACCAGCATCACCGCGTAACTTCTGTCTCCTCGCCCTGTTAGGGCGAGGATGAAGGTGAGGGTCCGAATACAGCGCGCGATTTTTCTCGCGCGCGATTCAGGATTCTGCCTCTCCTTGTCCAGGCGCTCTACTTGGGCTTACTCAGCCGATACAGCGCGACCGCCTGGCTCTGCTGGACCGGCTCAACTGCAAATGTCCCCTGCAACCGGTCGAGTTCGCCCTTCAGCAAGTCCGCATATTGTTGGGTCTCGGGCGCTGCGATCAAAAGAAAGACCGGCTGCTTCGCACCGATCTCCGACTCAAGCCTATTTGTCTCTGTCGGCGACATCTTCTCGCCGTCGAACACGACGGGGGGCACCCACCCGTTCCATCCCGCCGCGCGTTTTTCGTACAGGCGATGCAGATGGTAGTCGGTGAATCGCTCACCCGGATCCAGCGAGTTCAGACCAACGAATTGGCGATCTTCTCCCAGGTACAGTTCGAGAAACTGCAGCGAGATATTGCTGACCACCGTCGCGTCGCGCGGCAGGGTGGATTCCAACTCCTGCAACGCGTCGACCATCGGAGAGTCGGTGGGCCGCGCGCTCATGCGCACGACCGCTTCCGAAGCCAGCGACACGATGAGCATCAGGTCGAGGACGATCACGCCTGCCGCGGCCGCGACTTGGCCGGCGCTTCGATTACGGTTGCGCAGAACATCGCGCATCCATCGATTCGCCAGCGCCGCTCCGCAGCCTGCCGCGATAAACAGTATGAACACCGCGGGCAGGATGAAGGCCACGTCGGTGAACAGGTAAAAGCAGTAGAGCAGAGTCAGCGCGGCGAGGTATCCGAGGCCGAACCACATCAGGCGGCGCGCCGTGGTTTGTCCGGGCGCGCGAAGGATCGCGATGATCCCGACAATCGCGAAGACCGCGGCTGCGAATGGGTAGAGGAAGTAGCGCGGATTGCCGCGATCTCCGAGCATCCCGTCGAGGCCTAGCAGCGTCGTGACGTACACGATCACGTTGCCATGCGGATTTCGCGGCATCGTGTTACCGAACAGGTACGCGACGCTGAATGTCTTCCCGCCCGCCCCATAGACTTCGGGCACCCACCACGCGTAGCCGCTCGCGAACGAGCTGCCAAGGGCGATCGCGTTTTGATGCAACTGCCACGCGACGGGGATCGCGAAACCGATCGCAATCGCGATCGCGGCTTTGAGCAGGCTGCGCAAATCTCGATTCGCCAGCGGAACCATCACGACACATGCCGCGAGGCCAACGAGTATGGCGGCGTTAGTCGGCCGGATGATCGTCGAGAACCCGGCGAAGAGTCCGAACATCAGCCATGCCGCCATCCGCATCCAGCTGGGCGATTGAGTCGCATAGTCCGACGTCGCCAATACAAGCATCACCGCGGCGCAAATCGTCACGAACAACGTCGGCACATCACTCATCACCAGCGACGAATACGCAATGAAGATCGGAGAGAAGGCGAGCAACCAAGCCGCAATGAGGCCAGTCAGGCGCCCAAACACCCAGCGCGACAGAATGAAAATGCCGAAGATCGCGAGCATCCCGAGGATGATCGAGGCCAACCAGAGCGGCGCAACTTGCCGGCCCCAGATGCGGTAGAAGAATTCCAGAATCAGCGGGTAGCCGCTGGTGTACCGCGACGGGTAAGTATATCCACCGAAATGCAGGACCGCTCCGCGACCATGTGCCAGGTTAATCGCCGACGCGGCGTACTCGAGTCCATCCGGCCACGGCATCAGCTCGACTCCACGAGCCGGACCGGCGGATCTGGCCATCACGTTCGTCATATACATGAGTGCCACGACCGCGGCCCCATCAAGTACGCGCCGCAGCATCACCGAGTTTTTTGCGGCGAATCCAACAGGCTGTGGCGATGACTTCGCGCGGCTCATCGCGACGCGTCTCCGCTGACGCTGACAGCGCCGACGCCGCGCGCATCGGCGCGTGGCTCGTCGTCGTCCTGCTCATCCCGCGCATCGCGCGCATCCTCTTTCCTGAAATGTGGGTCGAGGACGATTTCTACCTCGAGAGCGCGTGGTTGGTGAGCGTCGGGATGCGCCCGTACCTGGATTTCGTTCATCCGCATATGCCGCTGCTCGAATGGATCGCGGCAGGTTACCTCAAGTTGTTCGGCGCCAGCCATCTGTCGATCGAAATCCTGAACGAGGCCGCAATTTTCGCCGCCAGCCTCCTGACGTGCTTGCTCGCGCGTAAGGTCGCCGGCCGCCCGGCCGCAATCGCCGCGTCGATTCTATACGCATACAGCTCGCTGGTCTTTCGCTACCACGCCTACGAGCGCGAATGCTTCGTCGCGCCGCTGATGCTGCTCGGCGCGATCGTCACGCTCGACGATTCGATGCCGCCGCTTCGCCAGGCGACTCTTCTTGCTGCGATCTTCTTCGTCGCATGCGCAATCAAGCTCACCGCCGTGATTCCGTTCGCTGTGATGCTTCTGTTCATCGCCGTCGCTTATCGCCGAATCGCGGGCGCGATCGTTTCGGGCGTCATCTTAATGCTTGCCCTCGCCGCATTCACCGCAATCCTCTACCGGCTCTACGGCAACGAGTTCATCTTCCAGACCTTCGTGTTTCATTTTATGAAGGGGCGCGACACCGCCGGCGACATCGCGACTTACCCGCGGATGATCCTCGACGTGCTCGTCCCGCTGTTCGTCCTCGGATGCTGGCGAATCTACTCCGATCGCATTTTCAACCGTGGCATGTTCCTGGTGCTGGCGATCGTCGCCGCCGAGTACGCCTTTTACGGCGTGATGAGTCCGACTGCATGGGGCCACAACTATCTCGAGCCGATCCCCTTCATCGCGATTGTCGCGGCAATCGGCGCGGCCGCGTTCATCCAGGCGATCCGGAATCTGATTAGCGCCGAGGATCGGGCGCCGAATCAATGGCAGTTTCTCGCCGGCGGCGCGGCGCTGATCGCGATTTCGCTTATCTGGATCGCACCGCTCATCAACGAGAACTGGCTGCATGGCGCCGTCTACGGATTCGGCTTCGTGCCGCGCGCCGAGATCTCGCAGCTCGCCGCCGCGTTGCGTGCCGCCAGCAAACCGGACGAAGACGTGATCGCGCCGTCATTTGTATGCTTCGAGGCCGGCCGCCGCGAATTGATCCGCTTTCCGGAGACCTACGGCGTGTATCGCGAAGCGAAACTGGAATACGAGCGCGACGGCTTCCTCGCCGCGCGCCGGCATCTTGGCTCGGCCGACTTTTTCCAGCTGATCTCCGACACCCGGCACTTCTGGACCAGGCAGATGCGCGACGCGATCGCCAGCGGCAAAGTCTCCGCCGTCATCAGCGACTCGCCGATTCAGTTGCTTCCGCTGGTGCTGGTACCCGAGGATTTTCTAACCAGCAATGGCTTCCACGTGAGGCTGACGACGGATCATTTCACGCTCTGGTCGCGAACGCCCGCGCCGCCCGCCGGTCAGCAACAATAGAAGTGAGAGGCGCTAACCTGCGGAGATGCCGAACCAACGTTTACGGGCGACGTGACTCGCTGGCAGGAATTCACTGAAAAAAGGAATCGGGGTGACTGGATTTGAACCAGCGACTCCTGCGTCCCGAACGCAGTGCTCTGGCCAGGCTGAGCTACACCCCGTCTCCGGTGGAGCGTGATCGGGAGGATACAGACGAGTGTTTATAGCATCAGAGGCGATACCGCGCGAGTGCGGAGAAACGGCCGGCACTGTCTTAATTCGTGGCTGAGTGTCTGAATTTCAATTCGTCAGTGTCTTGATTCGCGGGAATCAATCGGACTGAGTAATTCGGGGGTGCAGAGGTTCGTCCGAGTCGGGGACAGGAGTCCCACGCTTGGCCCGTCGGACGTGTCTGGCCTTGCGCAGTTCGTTCCACGATACGCACTTCATCCCTGCTTCACGGCGCTCGTGCCCCAGGTCCGTTGGAATCCTGTGCATTTTTTGCTATGAACGCATTGCAGGCTTCCGCCGTAGGAAACCGTGGACCTTCTTGCCATTTCCATAGGTCGGCAGTGGCGTCGTAATGCATGTCGCAGGAGCCAAGATCCTTGCGCGATTTATCGACGCATTCCGGCGGCGGCCACATGAGATACCAGCCCACAAGCGCGAGCGCGGCTGCGTGGCGCGGCTTCACGGCTGATCGCGATTGAAACTCATTTTCTCTGCGATAGCGGATTTCGTTGGTTGTTAAAGTTTGACGTTCGTGCGCGCGATCAGCACGCGCATCTCGCCCATGATCTTTACGTAGTCGGGCTTGCCAAAGATTCCCGAGCCCGACACGAATACGTTGGCGCCGGCAGCCTTCACATCCGCGATATTGTCGAGCTTCACGCCGCCGTCGATCTCGACATCGATATCGAGTCCGCGCCGCTTCAACTCGCGCCGGATGTATCGCAGCTTGTCGAGCGCCGCCGGGATAAACTCCTGGCCGCCGAATCCCGGATGCACGCTCATCACGAGGATCATGTCGAGATGCTCGGCGAACGGCAGCACGCGCTCGGCGTCGGTCTCGGGATTGATTCCAATCGACGCGCGCGCGCCGAGGTCATGGATTCGCTTCGCCATCGCGGGGATATCGGGGCAGACCTCACAATGCACCGAAATAGAATTGGCGCCCGCCTTCACGAATGCTTCGACGTAGCGCGCCGGCTCGGAAATCATCAGGTGCGCGTCGAGCGGCAGCTTCGTCACCTTGCGCACCGACTCGAGCACCGGGATTCCAATCGAGATGTTAGGCACGAAGTGCCCGTCCATCACGTCGAAATGAATCATGTCGGCGCCGGCTTTTTCGACCGCGCGAATTTCCTCGCCGAGCCGCGCGAAGTCAGCGGACAGAATCGAAGGCGCCAGCTTGTCGGCGGGATCCGAAGTTTTACTCATGCGATTTTCACTCTGATGACTTGCGAATCACTGCCGCATTGGAGGACCCGCAAAGGCTCAGAACCGCGGGAGCGCGCTTGCGATCCATGCGCCGATTGGATTCGAGACCATTCGCCGCGACGAAGAGTACCGATAGTGACGCCGCCTGATTCCGATCGAGGCGAGCCGAGGCCGATAGGAAGCGTAGCTCGCACTGCGCGGCCATGAGGTGACGGAACTTTCAGCATAAGTCGCCGTGCTCGTGGTGACAGCCGGCGTGCTGCTCGCCGTCGGCGTCACCTGCACCCTGCCGACGCCTTTTCCAGTGAGCCCGATCTGCCGCGCCGCGCCATGCGACAGGTCAAGTGAGCGGCCGTGCACGAACGGTCCGCGATCGTTGATTTTCACCACCACCGATCTGCCGGTATCGGGATTCGTCACCCGCACGCGCGAGCCCAGCGGCAACGTGGTGGACGCCGCCGTCAAACCTTCAGGATTGAAACTCTCGCCCGTGCTCGTACGACGTCCCTCTAAACCCGGTCCGTACCACGATGCGACCACCGTGCGCGACGAGCCATAGTTGATGTGCGACCTGCTGTAGCTGGGCGGCGCGTAGTAGCTCGGGGCTGGCAGAGGAGCCGCGGTGTAATTCTGCGACGAACATCCCGCGAGCATGAATGCGAACACGCTCATCGTGAATGCCAGCGCCCACCCGAGTGGACCCAGGTGATCCGGATTCGCGCCTTTCGACGCGGCTGCCGCCCCCATCGCCATCAGTCGCAGTTTGGTCGAGGAAGATGATGGTCCATTTTTCGTGCGCCTCATTATAGCCTAGCGCCGAACTAGTCGCGCCGCAAAGAAACCGTCGAGCCCGCCAACGTCGGGCCGCGTTCGCATGAATCCGCGAGCATCGACGACGTCTCTAAACTCGTCTCGACTCGCTATGTCGCTATCGATCTTGAAATCATCGTGACGCGCGAGAAATCCATCGACCACAGCTTCGCCCTCTTCAGGCGCGATACTGCAAACCGAATACACGATGGCTCCTCCCGGACGCACGAGCGCCGCCGCGTTCTCGAGCATTCGCGACTGCATGGCAGCCATTCGCGCCGAGTCGGTCGGCTTGAGCCGCCATTTGATTTCCGGATGTTCGCGCAGCGTACCGATTCCGGTGCACGGCGCGTCGAGCAGCACGTACTCGAAGCTCGACGGCGCCAGCGCGGCAGACGTGTTCAGGTCGGCGCAAACAAACTCGACATTTCGATGCCGCAGTCGGCGCGCCAGATCGCGCGCGTGCTTGAGCCCACTGAGGTTCAAGTCCACCGCGATCACACGACCGCGCTCGCCCACCATCTCCGCCAGATGAGTCGCCTTGCCACCCGGCGCCGCCGCGCAATCGACGACCGTCGCCCCTGCGCGAGGCGCCAGCATCCGCGCGACCATCTGCGACGCCTCGGATTGCGCATGGAACAGGCCCTCGCGATACGCGCGCGACTCGAAATGCGGCGCGCCGCCCAACACGATCGTCTCGGGCGCGCGGCCGGGAGCGCCAATCTCGAAACCCTCGGCGCGCAACTTCTCGATCAGCTCCGCACGAGAGCCGCGCGCGAGATTCAGCCTGATCACATTGGGTGCAGCGTCATTGTTCGCCGCCATCAGACGCTCCGCGTTCGCGACACCAAACCAATCGACGAATCGCTCGACCATCCACCGCGGATGCGAAAGTGTGATCGCCAGAAAGGTTTTTTCATTACCCTCGCGCGACGGCATCGGCGTAGTCTCGCGAGTCGCGCGCCGCAGGACGGCGTTGATGAAGCCCGACGCCTTGCGCGCCTCGGGAATTCGTTTGGCAATGCTGACCGCAGTATCGACCACCGCATGCTGCGGAATCCGATCGAGAAATCGAAGCTGAAAAATCCCCATCCGCATGATCGCAATCGCCGCGGGCTGAATCCCGTCGAGCTTGCGCCCTGTCAGATGCGCCAGCTCGTAGTCAAGGCGTCCCCGCCAGGCGAGCGTCCCGAGCACCAGCCGCGTGATCAGCCTGCGATCGGCGGGCGCGAAATCTGGCAGCCGTCCACCGAGCAGAACGTCGGCATACGCGGACTCCTGATCGACGCGGTAGACGATTTCGATCGCTGCCAGTCGCGACGCGAGCCCTTCGTCCGTGCGCGAGCTCGCGCGAGCAGGAGACCTCACCTTTGTGCGCTCTTGGCTCATGCGCCGAATCGCGCGCCGGTCTCGACGCGTTTTCCGCGAAGAAAATCTACCGCCGACATTCTCTTTCGCCCTGGCGCTTGCACTTCGATCAGTCTGAGTCGTCCGGTGCCGCATTGGACCATCGGGGCGGGCTTCACGCTCATGATTGTGCCGGGAGGATCGCCGCTCCCGGCTTCATTCTCGACCGCCGCGCGCCAGATGAGAACTTCGTCGCCCTCCAGACGCGTCCGCGCGACCGGCCACGGATCGTATGCGCGCGTCATCCGCTCGATTTGCACAGCGCTCGCGGTCCAATCTATCACCGCGTCCTTCTTTTCGATCTGCGCCGTGTACGTTGCGATCGATTCGTCCTGTGGCGTTTCGACCAGCGTGCGGCGCCCGGCCAGATCGATCGCCTCGAGCGTCGCGGACGCGCCAAGCTCCGCGAGCTTTTCCTTCAACGTTCCTTGCGTGTCGTTCGGTTCGATCGGAATCTTGCGCTGGAAGTACATCGGGCCGGTGTCCATCTGCTCGACGATCCGCATGATCGTGACTCCCGTTTCGACGTCGCCCGCCAGGATCGCGCCTTCGATCGGTGCGGCCCCTCGATGCCGCGGCAGCAGCGATGCGTGCACGTTAATCGGCGCGATCTTGGGTAAGTCGAGGATGGAATTCGGCAGAATTCGACCGTACGCCGCGACCACCAGGAGATCGGGTTCGAATGCTTTCAGCTCGGCCAGGAACTCCGGCGTCCGAATTTTCGACGGCTTCAGCGTCGGAATTCCGTGCTTCTTCGCGAAAGCCCCGACTTCGCTCGGCTCCATGCCGAGCCCGCGCCCGCGCGGACGATCCGGTCGCGTGACGACCGCGACAACTTTGAAATTGGCTCCTGAAGCCGTCACGAGACGCTCCAGGATATGGGCCGCCAAGGCCGGCGTGCCCATGAAAACGATCTTTAGTGGCTCGGCGATTTTAGATCCGCACCGAGGAGGGACGCACGCTGTCGGCCTTGCCCTCCTTGATTAGCTTTTTCAGTTTGCGCTTGTAGAGCTCGCGCTTGATTCGGCTGATTCGGTCGATGAACAGCTTGCCGTCCAGGTGATCGATCTCGTGCTGCAGCGCGACCGCGAGCAACTCGTCGGCTTCAATCTCGATCTCTTTTTCGTCGGGCGTCCACGCGCGCACCAGCACGTGCGCCGCGCGCTCCACGTCGGCCGTGTAATCGATCACCGACAGGCATCCCTCTTCCCAAACGACCTTGCCTTCGGCTTCGACAATTTTGGGGTTGATGAGCTTCAGCAGACGCTTGCCGGGATTTTCGTGATCGGTGTCGAGCACTATTATCCGTTTTGATTCTCCGACCTGCGGCGCCGCCAGACCGACGCCCGGCGCTGCGTACATCGTCTGCACCATGCTGTCGATCAGTCCCTCGACGTTGCCGTTGATATTCTTGACCGGGGCGGCAGGTTCCTTGAGCGAGTCGTCGGGAAATTTGCGGATTTTCAGCAGCGCCATCTCGATTACCGATCTTACGAATCTATCAAAGGGTCGGTGGTGCGGCGAGTCCGAGCGGCGCGAGGAACGATTCAACCGCGCGGATACACTCGATGGGGCGCTCGATTTGAAGAAAGTGCGACGTCCCCGGAATCGCTTCGTACGGCAGCGCCAACTCTTCGGCCATCGCGCGTCCGATCAGCGCCGGCGGCATCACTTCGTCGAGCCTTGGATCTCCGCACACCAGTTTTACTGGCACTGGACAGTGCGCCATTTGCAGCCACAGGTCGGGATTCGCGCCGCTGGAAAAAACATGCGCCTCGTATTCGCGCGGACACGCAAGGATCCAATCGCCGCTTGCTCGATCGTGCCGCAGCGTCGCTCGCGCCATCAGCTCGTACGCGTCGGGCACCCAGCTTTTGAAGCGACGGCTGAACTGCTTCGCCAGTTCCATCGGATCCTTGTAACGCTCTGGACGCCGTGCCGCGCGCGAGGCGAGCGATTCCTTGTCGGACTGCTGCAGGTACTGAACCGGATGCCCTTCGCGCGGATAGACCGGCGGATCGAACAGCACCAGCGCGTCGAATCGCCGCCCATACTTGAGCGCATGCATCGCAGCCGTCACTCCCGACAGTGAATGAAACAGCCCGGCCGCGGGTTTCGCTCCAAGCTCGCGATTAATCGCGTGCCACACAACGTCCATGTCCGCGACGAAGTTCTGCCACGTATGCCCTTCCGCGGTATGCAACGGATTGTGCCCGTGATTGCGGAAGTCGAAGACGACAACTTCGTAGCGCTCGCGCAACGGTCCCCAGAAAGGAAAATAACCGTCGATGGCGAGCCCGTTGCCGTGACTGAGCACGAGTCGCGGCGCGCCGGCGATACCGTGCTGGCGAACGTGGATTGTCGCGCCGTCCTTCATCTTCACGTCGAAAGCGTGACGCGCGCGCGGCACATGATGCGTCGGTGGTTGATGTTGGTTGGTCTCGTTCATTTTCTCACTGCTCACAGCATCCTTACCGGATCGATGTCGATCGCAAGATATATGTCGTCGCGCTCAGCCGATGGCCCGACTTTCGCGCGCATCGAGGCAATCGCCGCGCGCATCGGTTTCAGTTCGCGCGATTTTACCATCACCTGCCAGCGGTAGCGCTGCTTGATTCGTTCGATCGGCGCGGGCGCTGGCCCCAGCACGCGGATTTCCTCTGGCGTCGAGCACTTCGTCAGCGACTTGGCGACCGACTCCGCCGTCCGACGGACCAGCATCGGCTCCGCGCCCTCGATTCGCACCATCGCCAGGCGCGCGAACGGCGGATACATAAGTTCGCGGCGCAGTTCCAGCTCGCGCCGCATGAATCGCGCGTAATCCTGATCCTTGGCGGCGCGGATGCTGTAATGATTCGGCGCGTAGGTCTGGATGATCACGCGGCCCGGACGCTCGCCGCGTCCCGCGCGTCCCGCGATCTGCGTGAGCAACTGGAACGTTCGCTCGGCGGAACGGAAGTCGGGCATGTTGAGCGCCAGGTCGGCGTTCATTACCGCCGCCAGCGTGACGCCGGGAAAATCGAAACCCTTCGTGATCATCTGTGTGCCGACCAGAATATCTATTTCGCCTGCGCGAAGCTCGGCCAGCATCCGTGCACGCGCGCCCCGCAGACTGCTCGTGTCGGAGTCCATCCTCTCGATGCGCGCGTCCGGCATCATCTCCGCCAGCGTCTGCGTCAACCTCTCTGTGCCGAAGCCCTGGCCCTTGAGCCCGTAGCCCTTGCATTCGGGGCACGTGTCGGGCGCCGCAGTATGATTTCCGCAGTAATGGCATCGCAGCGAGCGGTCGCGCATGTGAAACGTCATGCTGACGCTGCAGTTCGGGCACGCGATTACGTTGCCGCAGATATGGCATTGCAGAAAATTGTGAAACCCGCGCCGATTGAGAAACACCATGCTCTGGCCGCCCGACGCGAGATTTTCGCGCAGCGCCGTGACCAGCGTCGTCGAGAGCGGCACCGTATCAGGAACTTCCGCCGTTTGAGCCTTCGCAAGTCCCGCGCCGTTCGTGGGCTTGGCCGCCGAGAGCTTGCGCGCCTCGGCCACTTCGCGCCGCATGTCGACGACTTCGACCGACGCCATCGCGCGATCGTTCACCCGCCGCGACAGCCGCAGCAGCCGGTAGCGTCCGCGCCGTGAATTCGCGTACGACTCGCTCGACGGCGTCGCCGAGCCGAGCACGACTGGGCATTGCGAAAATCCCGCGAGCACGACCGCCAGATCGCGCGCGTGATAGCGAATGCCTTCCTCATTTTTATAGGAAGCGTCATGCTCCTCATCGACGACGATCAATCCGGCGTCGTGCATCGGTGCGAAAATTACCGAGCGCGGACCGATCATCACTCGCGCCTGCCCGCCAATCGCCGCCATCCAGCTCGCCCATCGCTCCGACACGCTCTGCGCGCTGTGCGCGATGCCGACCAGCGAACCGAAACGCGCGCGAAACGAGCGTACGATTTCGTCGGCCAGCGCTATCTCGGGCACCATGATCAAAACGTTGCGCCCGGCCGCGAGCGCTTTTGCGGCAAGGTTCAAATAGATTTCGGTCTTGCCGCTGGCGGTCACGCCCCACAGCAAAAACGCCTCGTAACGCCGCTGCTCCACGGCCGGTGATATCGCATCCAGCGCCACTTGCTGTTCGTCGGTAAGATCGAACTCCGCCGCCAATCCTCGATGGACGGTCGCCGGGGCCGAGTCGATAGCGATCAATCCGCGACCCGCGAGGCTCTTCAACACGGAGCTTGCATCGTCGATGTTAGTTTTCAGATCCTCGACTCGCATGCCCGTCACCCCGGCCTCGGCGATCGCATTCAGCACTGCGCGTTGCTTCGAGCCGCGAACGCCCTCGATGCTCGCGCCCTCGACGAGTCGCGCGATCGAGTCCACGGTCTCGCGATGGCGCCCGCTGGTAGCGTCGCGCCGCTCCAGGATGCCGTCCGCGATGAACCGCGCGATGGCGGCGCGCACCTCGCTGGGCGGTCCAAGTTTCTCCAGCTGACGCGTCGATGCGGCCCGCTTCGCGATCGTCTCGATAATCGCGCGCTCGACTCGCGTGAACGCCGCGCGCGCCAGTTCGTCAGGCGCCCTCGCGAGCCGATACTCAGTCCTCGATTCGACTCGCGCGACTGCCGGAATCACGCTCCGATACGCGTCCGCAATCGAGACCATGTAGTAGGACGCGATAAACTCCATCAGCTGCAGATGTGCGCGATCGAACAGCGGCTGCGGCTCGAGGACTTCGAGAAGAGGCTTCAGCTCGCCGGTCGAGAGTCGTTCGCCGACCTCGGTGACCACGCCCGTTACCTTGCGCGAGCGCAGCGGTGCGAGCACGCGATGCCCCGGCTCGACCCGCCCGTCGAGCGCACGCGGAATCGAATACGTGAGCGTTTCGAATCCGCGCGTCGCCCCGACGATCACAATGTTGGCCTGCATCCCGACTCTCTGCGCATGCAACTTACACCCCGCGCGAGCGGCGCGGCGAGTCGCTTTGCCTTGGGTCCTGGCTCCGACGCGCCGATCTGCCGCTTTCGCGGGCGCGTCCAGTCTGGTTGAATCGGGTTACGGAGGCCCGCTCGGACCAATCCGCGCGGGAAGCGATACAGAACCGATGCTGCGATTTTTGACTGCCGGCGAATCGCACGGTCCCGAATTGGTCGCGACGGTCGAAGGCGTTCCCGCCGGGTTCGACGTCGACATTGCCGCGATCAACGCCGATCTCGCTCGCCGCCAGAAGGGCTACGGCCGCGGCGGCAGGATGCTGATCGAGAAGGACGAAGTGCGTCCGGTTTCCGGCATCCGCTTCGGCAAATCGCTCGGCAGTCCGATCACTTTCATCATTGAGAATCGCGATTTCAAGAACTGGGTCAAGAAGATGTCCGCCGACCCCAACGATCGCGGCGCGGCGGAGGTCGTCACTCGCGCGCGTCCCGGCCACGCCGATCTGGCCGGCGTGCTGAAATACAATCTGGAAGACATCCGCGACGTGCTCGAACGAGCATCCGCGCGCGAGACCACTGCGCGCGTGGCGATCGGAGCGCTCGCCAAGCAAATTCTCTCGCCATTCGGAATCGACGTGGTTGGCTACGTGGCGAGCATCGGCGCGACCGAAGCGAAGACTCCCGCTGAGTTGAGCGTCGCGGAGCTGCGCCGAATCACCGAAGCCTCGCAAGTGCGCGTTGCCGACCCCGACGCTGAAAGCAAGATGATCGCCGAGATCGACGCGTGCAAAAAAACCGGCGACACGCTCGGCGGCATCGTCGAGGTCGTCGCGACCGGCCTGCCAGTCGGGCTCGGCAGTTACGTGCAATGGGATCGCAAGCTCGACGGTCGCCTCGCGTTTGCACTGCTCAGTTTGCAGGCCGCCAAAGGCGTCGAGCTGGGTCTCGGCTTCACGGCAGGCAGGATTCGCGGATCCGAACTTCACGACGAAATCGGCTACGACGCCGCTGGCCGCCGCTTCACCCGCCATTCCAACAATTCCGGCGGCACCGAAGGCGGCATGAGCACGGGTGAGCCGCTGCGCGTGCGGGTCGCGTTCAAGCCGCTGTCTACGCTGATGCGCCCGCTGCGCTCGGTCGATATTAAAACCAAGGCGGAGGCAGTCGGCGCGATCGAACGCTCGGACGTGTGCGCGATTCCTGCCGCCGCGGTTATCGCGGAATCGGTCGTCGCATTTGAACTGGCGGCGGCGTTCCTGGAAAAGTTCGGCGGCGATTCGCTGACTGAGATTACGCGCAATTTCAAAGGCTTCCTCGAGCAGGTCCGCAACTACTGAAACGGCGGGCGCGCCGACCGGATAGACGCGCTCGCGGCTGAGTTCGAGCTGCAACGCAATGACGCCCAAACTGATCCTCACCGGATTTATGGCCACCGGGAAAAGCTCGGTCGGCCCGCTGGTCGCGCGCCGGCTCGGATGGGAATTCGTCGACGTCGACACGATCATCGTCGGACGCGCCGGAAAACCGATCGCGAAAATCTTCGACGAACAGGGCGAGCCTCACTTTCGCCAGCTCGAGCGTGAAGTGGTCGCCAATCTCGCCAACGATCGCCGGCGATGCCCCCATTGCCACGGGCCGTTTCCCGAAGTGATTTCGACCGGCGGCGGAGTGCTGGTTGACGAATCGAATTCCGCGGCGCTCAAGCGCGTCGGCGTGATCGTATGTCTCACCGCGCGGCCAGAAGTCGTCGCGGCTCGCGTCGAGAAATCGAAAACCAAACGCCCAAAACTGACCGAAGGCGGAAAATCCACCTTGGCTCGAATCAAGGAGCTGATGGACGAGCGATTTAACGCTTACGCTCGCGCCGACGTCCAAATCGACACCTCCGATCTCACGGTTGATCAACTGGCCGATCATGTTATCTCGGCCTTCGGCGCTCACGCCGTGCGACGAATCCTCCCACCGGCGTAGCGATGAGTACCATCCGCGTAGAACTCGGGTCCGCGTCCCATGACGCTCACGTCGGCGCCGGGATCCTCGACCGTCTTGGCGAACTCGCACGCAGCGCGGGACTCAAGCCTGGCGCATCCGCCATCGTCACCGACTCGACCGTCGAAAAGCTCTATGCCGCGCGCGTCCAGGACGCGCTTCGCAAAAGCGGTTTCGTGCCCGCCGTGATTTCGGTCCCGCCGGGCGAAGCCTCCAAGTCTCTTGCGACGCTCGAGTTTCTCTATGACCGCATGACCGAGGTCGGGCTTGACCGCAACAGCGCGGCGTTTGCGCTCGGCGGCGGCGTCGTCGGCGATCTCGCCGGATTCGCGGCAGCGACGTTTCTGCGCGGAGTTCCGCTCGTCCAAGTTCCAACCACGGTGGTCGCGCAAGTGGACTCGGCGCTCGGCGGCAAGACCGCTGTCAACCATCGTCACGCCAAGAACTTGATCGGCGCGTTCTACCAGCCGCGGCTGATCGTCGCCGACGTGACTACCCTCGCGACGCTGCCGGACCGCGAGCTTCGCGAGGGCTTCGCCGAAGTAATCAAGTATGGCGCAATCATGGACGCGCCGATGGTCGCCGACCTGGAACGCGACCTCGATTCGATTCTTGCCCGCCGACCCGATCTGCTCGAGCAAGTTGTTGCCCGATCGTTGATGCACAAAGCCGCGGTCGTCAGCGCCGACGAGCATGAAAGCGGTCTCCGCAAGTCCTTGAATTTCGGACACACGATCGGCCACGCGATCGAGGCTGGCGCCGGCTACGGCAGCTACTTTCACGGCGAGGCTGTCGCTATCGGCATGGTCGCGGCGGCCCGGCTCTCCGCCAGATACGCCGGCTTCCCGGCTGACGAAGCCTCGCGTCTCCAGCGCCTTATCGAGCGCGCCGGATTGCCGACTGCGATGCCCGCCGGATGGCATAGCGATGATTTTCTGCGTGCGCTCAGTCTCGACAAGAAGCGCGCTGCGGGCTCAGTCGAATTCGTGCTGCTCGATCGTCTCGGTCACTCGTTGACGAAGAGCCTCGCGTTGAATGAGATCGTAGGTCCGCTCGTCTAATCTTTGGCGCGAAACCCCGCGGACATTTCTGGGTTGTGGGACTCCAAGTGTTTTCGAGGTGACTATTTGTCACGAATTTTCGACTTGTATGCTTGGCGTGTATGTGATGTGCTTAGTATGTACTGAGTAGCGTATGCCGGGCTGGTTCAACCCGGACATAGTAAAGAGCCGGGAAGACGGGGTAAACGTGCATAGCGCAGAGGTGTTATATGGATCGATTCGACGAAATGAAAAGCAGGGTTCTAACGGTGCAAGAGGTATCAAGCTACCTCCGAGTGCATCCGTCCACGATTTACAGGATGCTGAAGAAAAATCAGTTGCCTGCATTCCGGGTCGGCAGCGATTGGCGCTTTACCGTCGAGGCAATCGACAAATGGCGTGCGACCGTCGAGTCGGGCGCCCCGATTGCCGCGAACGATCGCGGTTGAAATCGACCGAAGAACTCGGCTGAAGAAAATCCGCGCGCCGGTCCTCTAATTCTGGAAATACCGGCGCGGATTTTCTATCAGCATCGCACGAATCTTCGCTTCTCCTACGCCCGCCCGCTTCAGTGCCGGCACGATATTCTTGAAGACGTGGGTCGGCGTCCAGTTCTCGACCAGCTTGGTGGTCTCTGGCGTCAGATCGAGCCCGCGCCCGAGCCAGCACGTCACGGTGTCGTGCGACAGGACGAGCTGATTCTCGTATCCCACGCCTAGCAGTCCGATCAACGCAGCCAATCGCAGCTTGTCGGGATGTATGAAGTCCAGGCCGAAGCGGTCGAACCCCAGGGTGCAGCCGCGATCGAGCATCGCCGTGTGATAACTGAGATCCGACGACCCGCAGCTGTGCCCGATGATCACGTGGTTTAGGTCGGCGCCCTCCGACGCGAAGATGTCGAGCTGCTCGCGCCCCATCGTGCCATCCTCGGTATGCGTCGTAATCGGCGCTCCGGTCGCCTTGTGCGCACGCGCCGCCGCCCGCAGGCACATCTCTTCGTATTTCGTGACCTGACCCTTGCCGGTCGCGCACTTGATGATGCCGGCTTTGATTCCGGTATCGCCGACGCCCTTGCTTATCTCACTGATATAGACCGACGCGATATCGTCGATCGTCCGCTGCTTGAAGTATGCGGTGTTCCCCAGGTCTTCCTTGTACAAGCCGGTGGCGCAGATTATTCGCACGCCCGACGCCGACGCTGCCTCAGCCATGAAGTTCACGTCACGGCCGATGTCCATCGGACAGGGATCGACGAAGGTCTCGAGGCCAAGGTCGCGCGCCTCCTTGAGCCGCTCGACGCAATTCTTGAGCGCCGACTTCCGCTCGAATTTCGGCGCGGCGCAATCGAGCTCCCAGCCGGCCCAACCGATCAGCAGATGCTCGTGCATGAGCGTTGTGCCGAGCTGCTCCGGACTCGTGGTTCCAGTGACAGTATTGATTTCTCGCATGGCGATGGGCTCCCCGCCGGGCGCAAGTTCCGCGTCCGGCGTCGATCGATACTTCGATTTGCGAAACTAGACCCGACGCGGCGCCGCCGTCAAATGGGCCGATTCGGAACCTAACGGGAAGGATTTGCCGGAGACTCGTCGTCACGGCCAAAAAGAAACACGAGGATGATCAGCGCGACGCCAATCGAGATCGCGCTGTCGGCGACGTTGAACACCGGGTAGTTCAGGTCGTAGTAATGCGCACGCATGAAGTCGATCACCCGCCCGCGAACCGCTCGATCGATCAGGTTTCCCGCGGCGCCACCCAGTATCAGCGCCCACGCGACCGAATCGATCGACACGCGCTTCGATCGCGCTATCATCACTGTCAGCACGACTATTGCCGCGCATGCCATCGTCAGCAGAAACGCCTCGCGGACCCACTGCGGCGCGTCCGCCAGCATGCTGAACGCCGCGCCGGGATTCAGCGTGTAGGTGATATCCAGATAGTTCGGAATCAGCGCGATACTCTCGTACAGCGCCATATGCGACTGCACGTACAGCTTGGTTAGCTGGTCGAGTACGATGACCGGAATCGTGATAGCACCGAGCAGAAAGAGAAATGGCGGGCGCGGCGGCGTTCCCGCAAATTCCTTGCCCTCGCTTCGACTGGCGAGAACATTGGGAAGAGGTTTGGCGCTCGATCCTTCCGGCAATGGCTACGCTCCCACCACGGCGCGACATCTCGCATCCAACGCCTCGCCGCTACCGTCATCGAAGTACTTCCAGCATCGCGCGCATTTGACCCCGGACGCATGACGCCCGACCAGCGTGATTGCGGGATTCGCGGCGGCACGCGCGAAGGTGCCGTTGCCATCGACTGCGAAGGCCTCGCGATCGCCGGCCCGACGCCTGACCTCGGCCGCTTCCGCGTCCTCGAGGATCGCGACGTCGGAGACGATGAACAAATCTTTCAGCTCCTCGCGATACCGCTTGAGTGTTTCTGCCAATCCGCTCTCAGAGCCACCGCCAGCGCCCAGGCTGATCGCAGCATCGAGCGGCGCCCCGATGGTCCCCGACTGGCGCATCGCCTCGAGCAGCTTGAGCGCCTCGTCGCGAATCTTCAGCAACTGCTGCCACTGCGAAACCAGTTCCGGGTCATGCCATGAACTCAAATCGTTCAGCGTGAGCAGGTGGACGCTCAATTCCTTCTTCCCGGGCAGATATGAGTAAACTTCCTCGGCCGTGAACGGAATTAGCGGCGCCAGCATTCGGACCAGCGAGTCGAGGATTGTGAACAGCGCCGTCTGCGCAGACCGTCGCTCGAGAGATTTCTCCGCCGAACAGTAAAGCCGATCTCGCGCCACATCGATGTAAGTCGCGCTGAGATCTACGACTATGAACTGAGAGAGCGTTCTATAAGCCGTCTGGAAATCGAACTCTTCGTAGCTATGCTTTGTTACTTCCTCGAGCTGAAAAAACGCCGCAAGGATATACCGATCGAACTCGAGCATGTCCTTTTGCTGAACGCCGTCGCGCTCGGGGTCGAAGTCAGCCAGGTTGCCGAGCACGAAGCGGCAGGTGTTGCGAATCTTGCGATATGACTCCGACACCGCGTTGAAGATAGTCGGACCCAGCGCGATGTCGGTCGTGTAGTCGAGCGACGCGTACACCAGCCGCAAAACGTCGGCGCCCATCCTTCCGACAGCATCGACGGCGTCCTCTGAGTTGCCGAGCGACTTGGACATTTTGCGGCCTTTATCGTCCACGGTCAGCCCGTGGCTGATGACGCTCTTGAAGGGAGCCGTGCCGCGCTCCGAAACCGCGCAAACCAGCGACGAGCCGAACCATCCGCGCGCCTGCTCGACGGCCTCGAGATACGCGTCCGCAGGCCACTTCAGCTCCCGCCGCGCGCCAAGCACAGCTGCCTGCGACGACCCCGAATCGAACCAGACGTCGAGGATGTCTTCTTCCTTGGTGAAGACCGAGCCGCCGCATCGCTGGCATTTGACGCCCGGCGCCACGAAGTCGGCGGCCGGCCGGCTGTACCACGCGTCGGAGCCTTCGCGCGCGAAAATCTCCTCGACCCGATCCATTGTCGCGGTAAGCGGCGCGACCTCGTCGCATTCCGCGCATCTGACCGCAGGAATCGGTACGCCCCACGCGCGCTGGCGCGAGATGCACCAGTCGGGGCGCGTCTCCGTCATGTTGCGGATCCGATCGCGCGACCATCCGGGATACCACTTCACGTTGTCGATCGCGTCGATCACCTTGGCGCGCAGGCCGTTGTGGTCGATGCTCACGAACCATTGCTCGGTCGCGAGAAAAATCAGCGGATTGTGGCATCGCCAGCAATGCGGGTAGCTGTGCGAGATGTTCTGCGCGTGCAGCAGCGCGCCGACCGCGCGCAGCTTCTCGACGATCGATCGGTTAGCCTTGAAGACGTTCTGTCCCACCCACTCGCCGCCGTCCGCCGTGAACACTCCGCCGCCGTCCACCGGCACGAACGGCGTCAGCCCGTACGCCTTGCCCACCACGAAATCCTCGTAGCCGTGACCGGGCGCGGTATGCACCAGCCCGGTGCCGGCGTCGGCGGTGACGTGCTCGGCGTACATCAGCTTGACGTCGCGCGGGAGAAACGGATGCCGAAAAATATCCTGGCCGTCCAGCGCCTTGAGCGCCGCGCGGTCGAGTGCGATTCGCTTTTCAACTGTCAGACCGCATTCCTTCTCGACGCTGTCCGCCAGCCGCGACGCGACCACGTAACAATTGTCGCCGGCCTTGAGTGCGACGTAGTCAAAGGTCTCGTTCAGCGAGATTCCGAGATTCGCGGGCAGCGTCCATGGCGTCGTCGTCCAGATAACCGCCGACAGCTTGCCGGCCTTGTGCGCGGCGTTAAGCTCAGCGCGGTCGTTGGCTTCTGCAGCCAGCGCGCCCGCATCTTTGAGATTCGAGTTGAACGGGAACGCGACGTAGATCGACGGCGAAATGTGCTCGCGATACTCGACTTCGGCCTCCGCCAGCGCCGAGCGGCAGTCGAAGCACCAATGCACCGGCCGTAGTCCTCGATACACGTAGTCGTGCTCGACCATTTTGCGCAGCACGCGGATTTCTGCCGCATCGTACTCCGGCGCCATCGTGAGATACGGATGGAACCAATCGCCGATGCATCCCAGCCGTCGAAAATCCGAGCGTTGCAAGTCGATCCACTTCTCGGCTTCCGCGCGGCACAGCTTGCGCAGCTCGATCTTGGGCATCGTGCGCGCCTTGTCGCCGAGTTCGCGCGATACCTTGAGCTCGATCGGCATGCCGTGACAGTCCCATCCCGGCACGAACGGCGTGCGATATCCCATCATCGAACGCGACCGCACGACGAAGTCCTTCAGAATTTTGTTGAGCGCCGTCCCCAGGTGAACCCGCCCGTTCGCGTAGGGCGGCCCGTCGTGCAGCACCCACGACTCTGCGTCTTTGCGCACTTGCATCAGGCGCGCGTAAAGGTCGGTCTCGTCCCAATGCTTGAGCATCTCCGGCTCCCGCTTGGGCAGATTCGCCTTCATCGGAAAGTCGGTCTTAGGAAGTTTCAGCGTCGATTTGTAATCGGTCTCAGCCACGCGTGGTTCTCGGATATTGAATCTGCGTCCAATCAGATTAACTTACGCCGCGTTCCTTCGCGAGACTTTCGCATTCCACTGGTCGAACGCGGTGCACCATCGAGGGATCGCGATCCCACCGTCAGCTTTGCGTAGCAGCTTTGACTTCGCATACTGTATGGCACCTTGCTGAGTCCTCGATTCACCAGATGAGTCGCGAAAGAAGATTGTCGCTGATCAGCGCGGCGATACTTGGAGCGCTCGCATTTTCTATCGTTGCCAACCCGGCTCCGCCGCCCGGGCCGGGCGGCGTGAGCACCTTCGCGATACTCAGTACCGCCTCAGGCGTGAACATGGGCAACGCCGAACGCGTGGTGAGCCAACCGGGCAACATCGGCGCAACCCGGATTCAAGCCGCCAGAGGCGGTTCGTTCAGCAACAATCTGATCGCGTCTGTACCATCAGGAAAAGCAATCAGGCTCGGCAGAACGACGTCGGTCCTGGGACAGTGCGCGTCCGGCGGCGGCGCGATCAACCTGCGACCTGTATCCGCGTGCAATGGCGGCGAAGATTCCAGTGGCGAGAATCCTCTGCTGCAGACCTTGAGCGGCGCGATCGAAGATGCGGCCGGCTTCGCGCAAGCGCTCGAGTCATACTCTGCGACGCAGACCTTTGACGCGCGCATCAAGGTGAGTCGAGCGCGGTCTTCGACGATCGCGCTCATCGCGGGCTTCAATGTCGTCGACATTCCTGCCATTTCGGTCGGCGATGTGGCTGCGCTCGTTCTCGACGGTACTTCGACCGCATCTGCTGTGATTCGCGTCGCCGGCGATCTGATGCTGGGGAAAGCAGCCCGGCTCAATCTTCGCGGTGGAATCGTTCCGCAGAACGTCGTCATCCTCGTCAACGGTTCTGCGGTGTCGGTCGGCAACAAGTCGTCGTTGAGCGGAACCCTTTTCGCTTCGGCCGGCGGCTGCGAGATGGGGGTTAACGTCGCGTTGACCGGCGCCTTGATTTGCCGCGGGAGAATCAAGATGGGCACCGGCGACGTCGTGACCTTCAACCCCGTCGCGCTCAACTTGCTGACGGCGAAGCTCTACGTAATGGACGCTCCACTGAGTTCCGCACCGAATTTGCGCGAATATCCGAATCCAGATCCGCTGGGCGGTGACATCGCTCCGATCGGAGTACTCGGAGGCCCGGCGACCGCGCTGTTGAATCCGATTTTTCTCGCGCTGGATCGGGTTGGAAGCGGCAACGTGTACGTGAGCAATCCCAACTCCGGATCGCTTCCGCAAAGCATCAACTTGTACGCGCCGCCGATTAACGGAGACCGTTCGCCGCCGCCGTTTATTTTCGGACCCAACACGAAGCTGACCAGTCCGGCCGGCATCGCGCTCGACAGCTCCAGCAACATCTACGTGGCTAACACCAAGAGCAATCAGATTTCGGTCTTTCCTGCCGGCTCGGACGGCGATCAATCTCCGATGTTCACGATCCAGGGAGCTCACACGGGACTTTCGAGTCCTGTCGGCCTCGCTCTGGATGGCGACGAGAACATCTGGGTCGTCAACAGCGCCGGATCGATTTCGCTTACCGAGTATTTGCGCGGTCAATGCTCGAGCGGCTCGACATGCGATCAAGCGCCGGGGGCCGACATCACCAATCCCGCCCTTACCAGTCCAATTGATCTGGCTTTCGACCACCAGGGCAACATTTGGGTGACCAACCCAACGGGGATGTCGAACTCCAGCCTGCTGGAATTCTCCCCGACGGGAACGCTCCTGGGGACGATTGCGGGCGCTCAAACTACGCTGATCTTTCCAATCGGAGTAGCAGTCGACGGCGCTGGAAACCTGTTGGTCGGAAACTTCCTGGGCGGCAGTGTCCTCGGATTCAATCCCGCCGACTGCGCCTCGTCAGATCCGCAGCCATGCAACCTCAAACCGGACTTCATCCTCGGCGGTCCAACCAGCCAACTCCTCGCCCCAACCGGCCTGGCCTTGGGACCCTGATGCCGCCGCGTCCTCTGGCGGGTTTGAATCCGGCGGCCAGCCTCCATATCATCTCTCGCGCATCGTCAAATCACATATCTACGAAAATAATATGGGACTCAGAAAAGTAACTTTTTTCGATAAGGAAGGTGTCGCCCTCGAACCGGTGGACGAAGACGGTCAGGCGAAACCCGCCGTGATGGGCGTGCGCTGGGTCAATCCCGACACTTTCGAAACGATTCGCGTGCGCGGCGGCAAACGCACCGGACCGAAAAACGAAGTCCTGATGGAGGTTCCCGCCACTCTCGACACCAGCGCATTCGCGATCGAGGACCTGCCTCCACCCAAGGTCAAGGAAGAGCTCGAGGTGATCGAAGGGCCGGCCGCGCCAAAATCGGCGGGGAAACCATGACGGAGCCCGGCGCGCTCGCGGGCCTGCGCGTGCTCGACCTGACCGGCCATCGCGGACAATTTTGCGCACGGTTGCTGGGCGACATGGGCGCCGACGTCATCAAGATCGAGCCGCCCGCCGGCGACGACGCGCGCCGCGTCGGCCCCTTCCTCAACGACCTGCCGCATCGCGACCGCAGCCTGTTCTTCTGGTTCTACAACCTCAACAAGCGCTCGCTGACACTCGACCTCAACCATTCCCGCGGCGCCGATATTTTTCTGCAGCTCGTCCGCACCGCCGACGCCGTCGTCGAAAGCTTCGCGCCCGGTACGCTCGACCGGCTCGGGCTTGGCTGGGATGTACTCCATCGCGAGAATCCCGCGCTCGTGCTGTGCTCGATCGCACCGTTCGGACAGACCGGCCCGTATCGCGACTACATCGCTGACGACACCGTGCTGACAGCGCTGGGCGGGATGCTCTACGTCAACGGCTTCCCTGATCGTGCTCCCGTTCGCCCGCTCGGCCTACAGGCTTATCATTCGTCGGCGTATTTCGGCGCGATCGCCATCATGCTCGCGCTGCTCGCTCGCGATACGACTTCCGAAGGTCAATGGATCGATCTCAGCATGCAGGAGGCCACGGCCGCTGCTGTCGAGCACGTCGCCGGCGGATACTTCGAGCGCCACGAGGCCGAGCCGCGCCGTGGCACTCTGCACTGGAGCCGTTTCTTCCGCGTCGGCAAATGCCGCGACGGTTACATCATGCATTGCACGCTCGGCGACTGGACCTCGCTCATCGAATGGGTCAAGTCCGACGGCAAGGGTGCCGACCTCGACGCGCCCGACTATCAGCAGCCGATGTATCGCTACCTGATGGCCGAGCACATTTTCGAAGTGCTCGACGATTGGGTCAAAGACTATCCGCGCGACGAGCTGCTCGAACGCGCACAGCTCCTGCGGCAGCCGTACGCGACCGTTCGCCCGCCCGAAGCGCTGTTCGACGACGAGCAACTCATCGAGCGCGGCTATTTCGTCGAGGTCGAGCATCTCGAGATCGGCCGCAAGTTCCGCTATCCGGGTGCGCCGTATCTTTTCAATGGTACGCCGTGGAGTGTGTCGCGCCGTCCACCGCTGACGGGTGAACACACCGGCGAGATTTTGCGCGATGAACTCGGGATGGCTCCTGAAGCGCTCGCGACGCTCATTGCCGAAGGAGTGATCTGATCATGGCCGCGATGCCGCTCGACGGCGTGCGCATCCTCGACTTCACCTGGGTCGTCGCCGGGCCGGTCGCGACGCGGATTCTCGCCGACCACGGCGCGCAAGTCGTCAAGGTCGAGCGCAAGGATCCGCCGCCGCTTGGCAACCGCAAGCTCGGCCTGCAATGCGACCTGCATCGCGGCAAACTTTCCGTCGCACTCAACATGCAGCACCCGCGCGGCGTCGAACTCGCGCGCCGCCTCGCCGCGACGAGCGACATCGTGATGGACAATTTTTCCGCCCGCGTGATGCGCAGTTGGGGGATGGATTACGAAAGTCTTGTCAAAGTGAAGCCCGACATCATCTGCATCAGCATGTCCGGCCTCGGCCACACCGGCCCCCGCTCAAGCTACGTCAGCTACGGCCCGACTCTGCAGGCGCTAACCGGTTACACGCAGTTGATGGCGGAGCCCGACGGCACCCCGGCCGGCTACGGCTATTCGTATGCCGACATGTGCGGCGGCTATACGGGCGCGCTCGCGGCGCTGGTCGCATTGTGGCATCGACGGCGCACGGGCCGCGGACAGTTCGTGGATCTGTCGCAGTTCGAGGCCGTCGCCAGCGTGATCGGTCCCGCGCTGCTCGACATCTCGGTCAACGGCCGCACGCAAGCGGCGCCCGGCTACAATTCGCAGGAAGGTCCCGCCGCACCGCACGGCGTTTACAAATGCCGCCCGCTCGACGGCGACAACGATCGATGGGTCGCGATCAGCGTGGGCAAAGGCACCGAATGGCGCCGATTCGTCACCGCGATCGGTGCTCCGGATTGGGCAAGCGACCCAAAATTCCGCACGCTCTACCTGCGGATGCAAAACAGCGCCGAGCTAGACGCACATGTCTCACGATGGACGGCGGAACACAGCGCGGAGGATGCGATGGCGATTCTGCAGCGCGCCGGCATCGCAGCTGGCGTCGTCGAAAATGGAATCGATCTTTGCGAGCGTGATCCTCAACTGAAAGAGCGCGGCTTCTGGCCGGCGGTCTCGAGCAAGAAGGGCGTGATCACTCACGTCACGGGAATTCCATTCAAGCTTTCGGGAGGGTCGGGGAAGGTTCGATCGATCGCCCCCGAAGTCGGCGAGGATTGCGACTACGTACTCGGCGAGTTGCTCGGCCTGGCCAAAGCAGAGCGCGACGAGTTGATAGCATCCGGCGCCGTCTGGCCGTGAAATTTGTGCGGCGCAACGGACAATCGCGCCGCAGTGGTCCCCCACGCTAACCCTCCCCCGACGAACGTGGGAGGGAATCGGATTAGGCGGCTGCTTTTAGTTGTAGCGGCTCCGGCTTCGACGTCGCCAGCGCGAGAACTGCGCGATAGCCGGGCTGAATCTCCATCCGCGAGCCATAGCCCTTCGCGAGCAGCAGCCGATGCGCCTCGGGTTGGTTGTAACACGGCACCGCCATCAGCAGATGATGCTCGAGGTGGTAGTTCACGAAATACGGCGCGATGAACGCGCGCTCGAGCCAGTTCGCGTGCGTCGTGCGCGTGTTGCGGAAAGGATCGTCGTTGTCAGTCGCCATCGAATGCTCGGCGATACTTCGAATGCGCACGATCAGCTCGTGGAACGTCATGAACGGGAACACCCACAGTGCGAAGAACAGCCACCAGTGCCCGCTCAAGGCGAGAACCGCGAAGATGATCGCGTTTGTGACGATCGCGCCGCGAAACCGCTTCCATCCCTTCGCAAGCCGCTGCAACAAGGGCAGGTCCGCCGATCCGAACGCCCGCTTAAACTGGAACCTGCGCAGCTTGTAGCCGGTCTGTCCGGTGAGATCGCGAATCGCCTTGCGCTTCATGCTGCTGCGCGTGATCGGAAACGGCGCCGACAGTCCTATGTCCGGATCATTTTTCTGTTGCGTATATCGATGATGCCCCGCGACGTGATACGGCCGGTACGCGTACATGTCGCCGAGCAGCGCATAGTCCGTCAGCCACGTCCCGGCGAAATCGTTCACGCGCATGTTGTTGAACAGCAGGCCGTGCGCGGCGTCATGCGACAGGATCGCAAGTCCGAGCTGGCGCGCGCCAATGATCGCGACAGCGAGAATGAAGGTCAGCGGATTCGGCCACCAGACGAAGAGCGCCATCGCGCCGAAAATCACCGCCCATGCGTGAAAGATCATCCACGCCGCACGCCACTGCGATTTATGCTTGAGCCGGAGCAGCTCCTCGGGAGTGAAAACGCTGCGCGCCTGGAACATGCTATCCTCCAACCTTCCGTGGAAGTATCGGGGCTTTTAGCTTTTGCCTCACGCATCTGTATGTAACAGAAAATGGCAATAGTTGCAAATCCTCGTTATGTACCGCGCCACCTCACCGCGCGCGAGCTGGTAATCGACTTCCTCTCGAACCGCTATCCGCGCGAGATGTCCGCGCACGAGATTTTAGGCGTCGGCACAGCGCTCGGTTTCTCCGAGCAGAGCCTGCGGATGGCGCTCACCCGGCTAGTCGAGCAATCGATCGCCGGCAACACCGGTCGCGGCCGTTATCGTTTGAGCCCGTCGGGCGAGGCGATGCGCCAGGAAGTTCGCAAGTGGCGCAGCCTCGGCGACCTCGCCAAGCCGTGGTCCGGCGCATGGATAGGAGTGTTCGACGCCGCCGTTCCCCGCAGCGATCGCGCCGCGCTCCGCCGTCATGAACGCGCGATGCGCCTGCGCGGTTTTCGCGCCCTGCAGGACGGTCTCTGGATCCGATCCGCCAATCTGCGCGACTCCGTGGCCCAACTCCGCGAGCACCTGCGCGCTCTCGGCCTTCATCCCGACGCCCTGGTTGTCGGCTTGCAGGATCTCGACGACATGGCGCGCGCGAAGGCCATCAGTCTTTGGGATACCGAGTCGATGCTCGCGACGTATCGCACGCTCGCGGACGAATTGCGCGCGAGCAAGAGCAAGCTCGATCGCCTGCCGATCGAGACCGCCGCCGCAGAATCCATCGTGCTGGGCCGCGACGTCATTCGGCACATCAATCTCGACCCGGTGCTCCCGGAAGAGCTGATGCCGCAGCGCACACTGACTAATCTGATCCGCGTGATGAGCGACTACGATCAACAAGCCCGCCAGATTTGGCGGCGCTTCATGCGCGCGCACACCCCCCGCGACTAATTTTGTTCCCCTTCCCACCATGGGAAGGGGTTAGGGGTTAGATTACTCAACATCGTTCACCACGCGCAGAAAGGAATCCGGAAATGCGGACCCTCACCCGCGCCGGAAGGCGCGGCCTCTCCCTGACAGAGAGAGGAGGAGCCAATGATGACACGACGAACTGTTACCAAAGTAACAATGTCCCCTGCGTAACACGCATCGCTAGCCGCCCTGCGTTGCGCTAGTGTCAGCTCCACTGGTTGTTAACGATGAACATCCAGTGAAGGCGATTCTTGCACGCAAGCGTAATATCCAGCGCGCTGGTTGGCGTTGACGCGTTCCCGGTCGAAGTCGAAATCGATATCGGCGCCGGGATTCCGCCGCATCGTCTCGTCGGCCTGGCCGAGGGCGCGGTCAAGGAGGCGCTCGACCGCGTCAAGTCCGCGCTGAAAAATTCCGGCTTCGATTTCCCAACGCGCAAGATGACTATCAACCTCGCGCCCGCCGACACGCGCAAGGAAGGCTCGGCGTTCGATCTTCCGCTCGCGCTTGGAATTCTCGCCGCACAAAACGTGTTGAAGGATCGCGAGCGCCTGCGCTCCTATCTCATCCTGGGCGAACTTGCGCTCGACGGCCGCATCAAGGGCGCGCTGCCGACCGCACTGCTCGCGCGCTCCACCAAGTTCGCGGGCGTGGTCCTCCCGCGCGAGAATGCCTCCGAGGCATCCGTCGTTGGCGAGGGCACCGCCGTGCTCGGCGTCGAGAGCCTGCGCGAGGCTTTCGAGTTCTTCGAGGGCTTGCGTCCGCTGCAGTCGATTCCCGTCGATCTCACCACCGCGTTCGGCGCCGCCAATGTTTACGACGTCGATTTCAGCGAGGTGAAAGGCCAGGAGCAGGCCAAGCGCGCGCTCGAGGTCGCCGCCGCCGGCGGTCACAACGTCCTGATGATCGGGCCGCCCGGCTCAGGCAAGACGATGCTCGCCAAGCGCCTGCCCTCGATTCTTCCCGACATGACCTTCGAGGAAGCAATCGAGACGACAAAAGTGCACTCCGTGATGGGCCTGCTGGAGGGCCGCGCAATCATCACGACGCGTCCCTTCCGCTCGCCACACCACACAATTTCCGACGCCGGGCTCATTGGCGGCGGCTCGATTCCGCGCCCCGGCGAGGTCAGCCTCGCGCATCATGGCGTCTTGTTCCTCGACGAGTTGCCCGAGTTCCACAAGAACGTGCTCGAGGTTCTGCGCCAGCCGCTCGAGGATGCGCGCATCACCATCTCGCGCGTGATGGGCACGCTCACGTTTCCCGCCTCCGTGATGCTGGTAGCGGCTATGAACCCGTGCCCGTGCGGCTTTTACACCGATCCGCAGCACGAATGTTCCTGTTCGCCGATCGGGATCCAGCGTTATCGCTTGCGCATCTCGGGTCCGCTGCTGGATCGCATCGACATCCACATCGAAGTGCCGGCCGTGAAGTACAAGGACCTGACCGACCGTGTCGCGCGGGAGCCGTCGCTCGCTATTCGTGAACGCGTCAATCGCGCGCGCGAGGCGCAGCTCATCCGGTTCAAGGGGATGCCGTTTTTCTGCAACGCGCAGATGCGCGCGAGCGATCTTCGCCTCCACTGCCAAATCGAGGCCGGTGGCGAGCGCCTGCTCGAGCTCGCCATCAACCGTCTCGGCCTGAGCGCGCGCGCCTACACGCGAATCCTGAAAGTCTCGCGCACTATTGCCGATCTCGACGGTGCGGGCGCGATCGCCGCCCATCACGTCAGCGAAGCGATTCAATATCGCTCGACTTGGGCTTTTATTTGCCTTTTAGATCAAGGAAAGTCGCTCGGCTAAACGCTCAAACCCCTTGACGGGACGGCATTTTCGTGTTTCACTTAGTTTCACCGGGTAGCAGGCAGTTAGAGAGAAAACGTTAACCCAGCGCTAACCCGAGGGAGAGCGACATGCGGGAAAAGTTGACGGTCCAGCGAGTCGAAGCGATCAAACCCGGCGCGAAGAGAGCGGACTTTTGGGATGAGGTGCTACCCGGCTTCGGCTTGCGAGTCACCGAAAGCGGCGCGAAGTCGTGGACGGTGCTCTACCGTCATCAAGGCCGCGTGCGTCGTTACACCGTCGGTGGATATCCCGCGATCAGCCTAGCGGACGCACGTGATGCGGCGCGCAAGGTTTTGAAAAAAGTCGCGCTCGGCGATGATCCAGCCGGCGCAAAGCAAGATCAGCGAGCGGCGGATTCGTTCGGCGAGTTGTTTGAGCTGTACATGATGCGCCACGCGATCAACAAGCGCACTGGCAGGATCGATCGCCAGAAGTACAAGCGAAACCTCGCACAATGGGCCAACAGGCAGGCCGCGAGTATCACGCGACGGGACGTGATCGATCTACTCGATCAGATCGTCGATCGCGGCTCACCGATTCAGGCGAATCGAGTCCGTGGTTTGATCTCGAAAGTTTTCAATTTTGGGATCAGTCGAGATCGTGTTGCGCTCAATCCGGCGCATGGCGTCGCGCGCGAGCCTGAAAATACGCGCGGGCGCATTCTCAGCGATGCGGAGATCAAAACGTTTTGGTCGGCACTCGAGACCGAGCCGACTGATTTCCGAGATGCGTCGCGTATCATGCTTCTCACCGGACAGCGCAAGCAGGAAGTCTTCGGCATGTTGTGGGCCGAGCTCGATCTCGACGGCGCGACGTGGACGATCGATGCGAGCCGGGCGAAAAACGGAAATGTTCATGTTGTACCGCTCGCACCGCAAGCGCTCGCGATTCTGAAAGCGCGGCGCGAGTCCGCGAACGGTCATCCGGCCGTATTCCCCGGGCGAAAGCCTGGCGCCGCGAAATGCACGACGTCGAATCAGATGCGCCGGATCAAAACGAAACTCTCAAACTTCTGGTTGGAAGATCTGCGCGGAACGGTGATCAGTGGATTGACCGCGATCGATACTCCTTGGCGCGTCGTTCAGAAGATTGTCAATCACGCTGACCGCGATGTAACCGGTGTGCACTACGATCGCAATGACTACTTGAAGCAGAAACGCGAAGCGCTCTACCGTTGGGATCGGCAGCTAGAGCGGCTTGTGACGGGGCGGACGGAGCCGGAAAAGGTGGTCGCTATTCGCGGCTAATTCTTATCCTCAAGATAGCGACGCGCGCGCGACGGTTCTCCTGCTTGCTCTTTTTCCCAGGGGTGCAAGCGCTCCCACTTTTTCAGATGCTCCCACTTGCACGGCGGCGGCGGTTGCTGGCGCCACTCTAAGAACACCTTGATCTCTTCCTTGTGCGGCGTGACGATCGATACCGCGAGCGCGAGCGCCTGCGTCATCCCGAGTTGCCCGCGCAAACCGATCGCGCCGTTTTCTTTCAACCAAACCCGCACGCCAAGCGCCTCGACCTCGTCGACGACGTTCTTGATCTCTTCCATCACCATGATTATTTGACCTCAACTTCCGGCGATTCGAACACCGACTTTTTCAAATGCAACACCTTGCGCTTCTGTCCCTGTAGTTGTTTTTCCATGATCGGAGTATTGCGTCCTTGGTCGTGACCAGTACTCGCGAGCAGCCCTTCATCCATCAGCCGCTTTCGCAGCGGTTTTTCTTGCAAATCGATCCCGCCCACACTGCCGACTACCATCTCCTGGGCAACTTTATATGTCGCAGTCGGCTCTAAAAAGAGATCGCCGTCGTCCTCGACCCAGCCTACAGACACTCCTAGCGGCAGCCACCTTTCCGGCACAATCTCGCCCCCGTCCCGGCCTACAGACGCTCCTTGCGCCTGCCACCTTTCCGGCACAATCTCGCGCCAACCCCAACGTTCAGCGTCGGCCGGCCAGAGTGGACGAAACCCGCTCTTCTCCGACCTGGCAGGTTTCGCCCGGACGAGGTGCGCCTTACCGGCGCTGAATGCCGCGCCGAGCAGTTCTATATATCGACGTGAACTCTTTTGTTCGTTGATCTCCTTGTTGCGAGCCCGAGAGTCCTCGATCAGCGCCTCGAAGATGTTCTCGAGGTACTTCGCCTCCTCCTCTTGCGTGATCGCCCCGACCTCGGTCGCGAACTTCAGATAGGTCTCGGCACCGAAAAATAGTTCGGCGACAACGTAAGGCGTCCGCGGATGGCTTGCCGAGAGTCTGTCGGCCGCGAGCTTCCGCAAGCCCGGCAACTGATCTCGCATATCTTTACGCACGTCGTCGAGGCGCCGGCCGAGCCACTGCAGGTAGCCGCTCATCGCCTGCTCGTAGTACCCGGCAGCCGCGTCTTTCTGCCGCTCAGTTAGAACGTCGGCAACTATTTGCCCCGGGTCAACTCCGACGAGCGCCAGGCGCGCGATCAATGATCCTCCGCTCGGAGGCTCTTCGCCGGTCGAAACTATCAAGCCACGTGGCGGGCGGCCCACGCGCACCGTCGAGTCCGGGTTCAACTTGGTGCGCGGCGCTGCATTGCCCGCTGCCCCGAACAGCGAGTCGGCCTCGGCGTGCTTGGCCGCTTTGGCCGCGCTGCTTCCGCCGGGTTTGAAGTCGTCGACGACATTAACAGCGTCTTTCACGATGAAGCAGAGCTCCTCATTGGCGAGCGCGCTACTGTGCCAGCTCGCCGGCAGCCGGCGCACGATAAAGCCACACCCGAAGTGCTGCATCGATAGCGCTGCTAACTCAGACTTGAACGCGCCCGTCTCGCCCCAAAAATGCAAGCTGAAGTCGGCCGTCCCGAGTACCGACCGCCAGGTCGCCGACCATATCATTGCCGTTATCGAGAGCGGCGCCAGTTCTACATCGAGTAGCTTCAGCTCCCGACGGATTGCCTCTTTCAGAGCCTCACCCGATGGCGGCGCCGGGAGAATGAACGGCTTGAGCATCGACAACTCCGGATTTCCACGCATCAACTCGACGGATACGTCGGTGACTAGTCCGTCCTGACCGATCGCGCCGTCGCCATGTAAATACAGATTGCGACCGTCGCGACGGATCCAGCCGGTGTGCGTATAGATGGAGCGCACGGAAGCGTCCGACAACTTACGGATCGCCAGCGCCACGTGATCCCGGCCTCGGTTCACTATCTCGATGCCGGCCTTCGCGCCCAACTCAGACATCCAACCAAGCCGATCAAACTCAGTCGCCGGCACCCTGAACATCGGGACGGCTTTTTTGTCCTTGCCAACCGTCGCGTCGATCTCATACTCGCCGACGATCTGTCCGCTACCATCATCGATGCGGACGTCGACGCCGATATGCGCGACGAAGTTGGTCAGCTTGATCTCTGTTCGCGGATCGTTTTCTCTAGGGCGATGCTTGAGGTAGATCGCGCCCTCGTCCTCGAAGTAGTGTTCGACGCCGCGATCGTCAAAGAGCGGCGCGGCAGAGGCGGATGCTATCGAATCAGTCGCGAGCGCAAGCACCTCGTTCATCGTATGACCAGCGACCAGGTAGTCATCGAGTCCAACTTTCTTGTCGCCCCCAGGGAAGTGGATGATCTTAACCAGCGCGCCCTTGCTCTTGAGAAACGCCACGAGCTTGGCGAGCTCGCGCTGAACTTCGCGCTTCGTCATCATGTCGGAGTCGAACGCGATGTAGACGAGCCTGTCCTTGAGCTCTATCGACTCCCAGTCTTCTAGCGGCGTTGAGACCCCGTCCGCGTTTTTACGCCGCCAACACGAGACGCCGAGCAACGTAACGAAGCAGAGCCTGTGCGGCTCAACGTGCGACACGCCCGAGTCGCCTTTCTTCTGACCTTCGGTGATCGCCAGCGGGATATTGGCGGCGCCGAGGTCGGGCCGACATCGAGGCGGAATGTCGAGCCGCATTTTGAGACGATACGGATTCTCGTATTTGATGATCTTGGGCTTGCCGTCCTTGAGCTTTGTCAGATCGAGACGCGGCTCGTCATGCCGGCCAATGTCGGCGACGACCTTGCCGTGCACGTCGTGGAGCGGGAGCAACAGAGTGTCACCATGCTCCGGAGGCGCGATCCCTAGTTTCTTGAGCAGCGCCTTATCGTTGGTAGTGCTGTATTGACGCTCGGCAGCTACCTCGGCGCTTATACCCGAGCCGGCTTCGAGCTGCTCGCGATGCTTAGCACTCAACCCACGCGGCCACGCGCCCAAGTTGACCACCTTGGCCGGCGGTGCCTTAAGCGCATCATCCAAGGTAACGACGCGGCTGCTCATGACCGCACCGCCTTGCTGTAGGCCCGCGCGGTGGGCAGCGACGCGGCCCAGGCCTCGAGCTCCGACAGACGCCAGAGGCGCCCGCGTTCACTGGACTCAACCGGTTTTGGAAACTGGCCCTTTCTGCAGCGCCGCCACAAAGTCGCTCGGCTACAGCGAGCGTACCTGGCGCGGACTTCTGCTTCAGTTAGAAAGACGGGAGGACACGAAATAGCCGACGAAGCCATTTTAAAAATGGTCCTTTCATCGGCCGGTGCTGTCTAAGGACGGCCTATATTTTTTGTTCGGCCTTAAGAATCAGATCAATCGCCTGCGATCTGATTCTGCGACACGGCGAATCAGCCAAGCTACCGAACCCGTACCCCGGCCCAATCTGCCGAGAGAGCTTGAAGCGGTAACACCCATGAGTGCGTCGTCGGGATTGGCTTCTCCCTCTGCACCATGGTCCCACTAGAGGGCGTCAATAGAGATCCAACCGGAGCAGCAGCTCCCGCAAGGAACATCGTGGGCGCGTACCCCGCGCTCGATCTTACCGCCGTTTTGTAAGCGGACGGTAAAGGCCACCACATGGTTAGGCCGCCTTCTTGGCTGGCGCGCACGCGGAGCGTGCGGCCATTGCCCTTGCGAAAGCCGAACATAACCCATTAGCGTACCGAGCTATTGCACGGTGTCAAGCAGAGTCGACAACGTAAATCCACAACATGCAGTCTCAACCGTGCGAACCAGACGAAAGCAATTTCTCATTTCTCACTTTTCTCACTTTGCCAGTTTTACAAAGTGAGAAACTTTTTCCACACGCCGCGTAGGGCTTTCTCTACTTTTCTCATTTTTCTCATTTTTTATATATATACAGACACACACACTCTCTCCCTCTCGTCAGTAAGGACGCGTGCATGGAAACCAAAGTTATTCTGTCTGTCTGTACCTACCCCTTTTTTTAGTGAGAAAAGTGAGAAAAGTGAGAAACCCCTACGGCCCGTAGGGGTAAAGTTTCTCACTTGCACTGAGAAAGCCACTGAGAAAACCGATCGGCAAAACTGAGAAACGCGGCCACGGTTTGGTGCCTTTCTCCACCAAGTGTCGTTGGGCTGAGCAGCTTAAGTTCTGCTCGGTGATCAACCTTTTCAACTTTCGCAACCTTTCCCAACGCGCCTATACGCGCACTATGCTATGTGTTTTTCTTAATAAACCCATTTCCTAAGGCCTGGGTTAAGGGTTGAAAATGTACAAAAGGTTGCAAAGTGTCAGTTTCAATTCGCAACCGACCGTCTACTGAGTCAGTACCGTAACCAACTGGGTGCCAAGGTCATAAACACCTCCTGCGACCAGGAGCTGGCTCCCACTTACGCCGAACTGCTTTCTTAGCCGGTTGACATTGATTATCACATTCTGGCTGGTAGCGACCGGAATGACCTGCGCCGGATCCTTCGGGTTGCCGCCATTTTTCTTGACGATGGCTCGGGCCTGTTTGACCGCCGGAAAGATCAGATTTACAAACGGCAGGTCGTGAGGGTTCGGAAATGAATTGACCGCGGTTGTCACCGCACCACAGAGTGAGTGACCGAGCACGAACAAAAGGGGAGTCCCCAGAATGCTCGTGCCGTAAAGCAGGGTATCGATCAATCTGCCGCTCGCGGTATTGCCTGCCACGCGCGCCACAAACAAATCGCCCAGACCCTCGTCAAAGATCAGCTCAGGCGACACTCGTGAATCCGAGCAGGAAAGGATCGATGCGAACGGAGTCTGGTGGTTGTTCGGGTCCGCAAGACACGCGCGGCGCTCCGAATCCTCGCCAGGGTGTTGCTGGTTTTCCGACGCCCACCGGGCGTTGCCCTGCAGCAAAGCTGTCAGCGCCGTGGCTGGAGTCGTCGGGGCGTCCGGGTTGCAGACTTCTGTCGCCAGCGCTTCGTCCCGGCGGACCATCGGCGAGACTGCGGTCGCCAGAGCGGTTAACGCTCCGAGCCGTAACAACCCTCTCCTGCTAATCGAATGCCGAGTTTCCATTGTCACCCCTCCTTCAGCTTCGGTTCCCCGGTGGAACTTTCGGTTTGGCGCCAGGTCGGTTCGCTCGCAAAACTAGAAGAAACTCGTCTGGACCGCAATAGGTTCCTGGGAACACTCCCCGCCCTTTCGAACCCAAACCGCCTCTTACGGCCCGACACTTGCCCTGTCCGGCCGAGAATGCGAAACCCACCTGACACAACTGGCGGAACTGTCATTCGTGACCATGCGAATTCATTGGCTTTTCGTGGCGAACTCCGGACGCTATTCCGGCGCCAAATGTTAACCTGGCGCTACCCTGCAACCGCGCTGCGCCGATAAACTGTTGAATTCATTGGGTATTCGAGCCTAGAACCAGTGATATGCGATCACCGAGCCAAACGAACAGCCGCGAAAACGTTGGGTTTTTTGAATTCGGGCGTCTTCAAGACCGCGCGGCACTCACAGAGCAGCAAGGCTGAGACGCGCCTGAAGGTACCTCTAGGCCCCAGCTCATCCATCCTTCGCACCGCTGACGCGCAAACAGTTCGAGCTTGGGCAACCCGGGGTACATACCATCAATGACTTCGTACACGCGCGCTGGTTTCACGCTATGGGCTCCACGTGGCACGCGAATCACCGAAGACACCCTAGCGCTCGGCGCTGGCTTCGGCAGGTGTCCTTTGTTGCAACAAGCAACAACTCGTGATGAATCGTGAAGTAATACCCGAGGCCTCGGCGGCCGTTGAGCTGCTTATCCCACACGGCGGAAGTCTGAAACGAGAAGCCCCACGTCTCGATGACGGTCATTGCCTTGCGGAGCATACAACTCGGGGCCCAGAGAAACAGCACGCAATCGGGCAGAGTCATGTCGCCGAGCGGCAAGGCGCAGATCTCCTCGATCGTCATCGTGGGATAATGATTCTCGATCGCGTAGGCTGGGCTCGTGGAATTCGCGTCGTAGCGCCAGGGCGGATCGGTAAGGATTATGGCGGCGCGTCCGACGCCACCTGTCTTCGGTGTCCCGGCTGCGATAAGCGCGCCGAACCGGTCCTGGCGATTCATCTCGCGCGTGACATGGGAGGGCTTTTCGTTCTCGGCTACCACCAACCGAACCGCCTCGGCCTGTTGTTCGATTGGCCGGCGGGCGAGTTGCGCGGCTGCTCTCACCGCGATCTTGCCGGCGTCGACGCCCGCTATAAGTTCCGGTGTTCCTCCATCGAGCACAACTTTCGCGCGCTTTACGCTTGGGACGCTGACGTTGAATCGCGCCGCAGCTTGAGGTTGACTGGTGGGTAGATCAATTGATCTACCCTGTTTGTGTTGATTATCGCCGAGTTTTAGAGCAAGTAGCGTGCATGGCTTTCCGTCTGAATCCCGGCCGTCCCATTCGCGGAACGTCGGCGCGGTGCCCGTCTCGAGACACGCGCGGTACCGATTGCGGCCGTCGATGATCTGACCCTCGTGGAGCCAGATGCTCTCGCGCAGCCCGTTTTCAGCTATATCCTGCTTGAATTGTTCGAACGCCTGGGCCTTCAAGCAGAGGGAAAATGTCCGCGACTGGATGCGACTCAAGTCTTTCCATGCGCGCACACTAACCGTGGTCGCGGCGTGCCTTCCTGAGAATCGCGGCCATCCGAGGGGGTGTTTCAACACAACCAAGTGACGACGTATTGTGGCGGGATCGATTAAGTTCCACGCGCAGAAGGACTTCGGCGCTTCACGTCTCAAGTATCATCGTCATATCGTAGTGGTATCGTACCGCCGCGCCGCCTGGGTCGCCGGCCTTGCCGTCTCCCGCCCCGGGGAACCGCGCCTTATGAGCTTCATCCCGTCTCATCCCGCTATGATGTTACGACTGACGAAATGAGCTAGCTCGCCGCCTCGCAACATCTGGCCGTGTTTTGCCGACTTGAGAGGCGATGCCTCCTACCAACTTCAGAAGAGCCTGCGTCGCCGCGGCGCGTGTGCTTTCGTCAGCTCGGGCCAGGCCGAAATGTAGCGCGAGTTCGGCATGGGCAAGCGCGCTCAAACGCAGCGTCATGGCGAGCTCTTCCCGATCCTTGTCCGTAAACCTTCCTGGATTGCCGGTGCCCGCGTTCGAGATAACGAGACCGATGTCCAGGTCGCGAGTCGCGTCGGCCAATCCGGCGATGAACCCCTCGTCCGAGAGATCGGCAACGACGACGCGATGCTTCAATTACCAGTGACCGTGATCTGCGAACCGTCGGCCGAGACCGTCTGATTCTCGTCGACGATCGCGTCGATCATGTCGGGCCATTTCTCGAGAGCGATCTTCTTCAAGTTGTCGTTGATCTGCGCCTCGTCGATAGCATCAGGCGAGAATGGCTCGGTGTAATTTAACTCACCTAGCGTGGAGTAGGGCTTGCCGGCCGGAGCCGCTTGCGTGGTGACCCAGATATGAGCGGTCTCAACGCGATGCTCGAAACTCTTCTGCTTTTCTACTTCTGCGGATCGGGCCGCTTCCACCGCAGCGCAGCCGGAAATTTCAAGAGCTAGTCCAACTGCCAGCAACGTCAGAATTTTAGATGAACTCACGTTCTTCTCCATCGGCTTAGATCGACGTGCTGCAATCTCTAACAGATGAGCGAGTATGGCTCGAATCATGCGCCTGGAGCGCTGAGTCTCGCTCGATGAGGGCCTTGAGTGCCTGCCGAGCCCGATGGAGCCGCACCTTGACGGTGTTTGCTGTAGTCGCGAGAGATTGCGCGGTCTCCTCGGTATCCAGTTCTTCGATATCGCGCAGCAGAAGGACGCACCGGTATTTCTCGGGCAGCCGCTCGATGCAGCGGCGTACCATCTCACGCGAGTCGCGACGCTCGAGAATTGTCTCTGTGGCGTCGGTCCAGGTCGCTGGGTCATCGATCCACTCGCCGTCGTGATCGAAGCGCGGCAGTAGCGGCTCTATGCGCTGCTCACTCCGGCGGCGCCTAGATCGCAACTGCACGAGCGACGCGTTCACGACAATGCGATGAAGCCAGGTAGAAAGCATCGCGTCGCCATTGAATTTGTTGAGCGCGCGAAATGCGGAGGCGAACGCCTCCTGGACAGCATCCTGCGCGTCACACTCGTTGTTCAGAAATCTGCGCGCGGTCGCCAGCATCCGGGCACCATATCGCTGAACCACCAGGCCGAAGGCGTCCTCGTCACCGGCGCGTAGCTGCGCGAGCAAATCCCGTTCGTTTTCGTTGCCTGCGCAGTCCGACTTTGGCGATTGCGGTGAGCGATCCTCGACCAGCGTGCGCACCAGCTCCGAGCATTCCTCCAATGTGCAGCCTCTCCTAATGAGATCGCGCACAAGGGTAACGCCCTCACTGTCCGCAAACGTCACGGCCGACAGATCGAGCTCGATGTTATTTCCGTCGGCAAGATGCTGGTCGCATACTCCGGCCAATTCGACGGACGAGGCCTTGTTTATCTGGCCCTCGACGATAACTCGAGTTGCTCTGTTCTCACGGGGAACGACAGTGATTCTTATCATGGCCTCGGTTAGAGCAAGGCGCAGACCACGATCAGGATCACAACGATTTCGGGGATTTAACTCTTTGAAGGCCGCGAGCCGCGACACTCGCCCGCGATATATCGCAGATCTACGAAACTGCTTGTGTGCTCCGCTGAACGCCGAGCTTTTTCATTCGGCTGCGAAGCGTGCTTGGATTGAGGTTCAGCAACGCCGCCGCTCCGTCAGATCCTTCGATTCGCCAGTTGGTTCGCATCAGAACTTCGAGAATGTGATTGCGTTCCACCTGATCGATGCTTTGGGGCGAAGGAGCTTCTGGACCCTTTTCCTCCGGCGCGGTCCGCGGCACGACTGCTTGCGCGCTAGCGACAGCGGCGATCTCCGGTAAAACACCGGGACCGACCTCAAGTTCGATTCCCGTCGACAGGATTACCGCGCGCTCGATCACGTTTTCGAGCTCGCGAACATTTCCGGGCCAGTTGTAGTTCATCAGCCGTTCCATCGTCTCTCGCTGGATGCGGGTGATCTTACGCCCGATTTTCAGGCTGAAGCGGCGGACGAAGTAATGCACGAGCGGCGGAATATCTTCGCAGCGCTCGCGCAGCGGGGGCAGTTGAACTGGAAAAACGTTTAGTCGGTAGTACAAGTCCTGCCGGAAGGTTCCCTCGGAAGCAGATCGGAAAAGATCCCGATTGGTTGCTGCGATCACGCGCACATCAACCTTGATCAGATTCGACCCACCGACCCGTTCGAACTCTTGCTCCTGGAGAACACGCAGCAGCTTCGCCTGCAAATCCGGCGGCATGTCGCCGATCTCGTCCAGGAAGATTGTTCCGCCGTGCGCGAGCTCGAAACGGCCGATGCGGCGATCGATCGCGCCGGTGAAGGCTCCCTTCTCATGACCGAACAACTCGCTTTCGATAAGACCAACCGGAAGAGCGGCACAATTCACCTTAACCAGAGGCCGATTCCTGCGCTCGCTATTCGAGTGTACGGCGCGCGCAACCAGTTCCTTTCCCGTGCCGGTTTCCCCCAGAATCAGTACCGACGAATCCGTGCTCGCGACGAGCTTTACCTTTTCGATCACCTCGGCGAGAGCCCGGCTCTGCCCGACAATCTCCTCGAAGTTGTGCGTTTCCTTGATCTCTTCAATCAGGTACGTGTTTTGAGCTTCGAGGCGCGCCTTCTCCCGCTCCATCAGCACGCGATCCGTCACATCGATGAACATAGTGCGCGTGTAACTGCCGTCGGGAGCCGGCCTGGACCAGCACTGAATCCACACGGGCTTGCCGTCGTCCTTGCTGCGCAACTCAAGGACGGTGCCGGTTGTAGCGGTGCCCCGCCCCATTGAGTCGAGCCACTCGCTTAGGCGGCGCTGGGCGTCAGGCGTATCGGGCACCAAAGACCTCCCTGTCATTCCGGCGACTTCTTCGGGCTTGAGCCCGAGGATCCTCATCGCCGTTCGGTTAGCCTCGATAAACCGGGAGTCCAGGCCTTCATGCACGTACGCTATCGGCGCCTCGTCGAATAGGTCGCGAAATCGCTCTTCGCTCTGTACCAACGCCTCGTTCGCATGGCGCAGTGCATCCTCGGTTCGCAGGCGCTCTAGTTCGGCCCGCGCTCGGGCCGCAAAAATTCGCATGGTCGCAAGTCCGCGTGGCCCATCCGACATTGGCCGCTCCGACAGGATCGCCAGGTGGCCAACGACGGTTCCGGACGAATCGAGCAGCGGAACGCCGCAATAGCTCTCAACGCCCCACTTTCTAAGTCCGGCGTCAGCGGGGAAGAGCTGGCAGATCCGTTCAGGATGATGCGAGGACTTGCCGTTCAGGACTGCGTCGCATGGAGTACCGTTGAGGGGGGTTTCGAAGTTTTCCAGAAAACTTCCGCGTCCCCAGACCGCGCGGGTCCGAAAGCGCGCACGATCCTCCGAGAGTTCGGAGACAAACGCGTACTCGCAGCCGAGCGCGGAAGCGAGGTGCTTGACCAGCGAATAGAAGAACCGATCGCCGGTTTCCGATTCCACGCCCTCGACGATCTCACGCAGCGCCGCGTCGTCGGAAGGAGTCTGAGCTGTCAATTGCTTCGCACCCATCAGAGAGAAGTCGCCTCGATAGGCAAGGATTGTTGACTCCTCGATTCTAGTGGCAATCCGCCTGTATTCCAACGGAAATGATGAAACCGCGCCACCCTGAGACGCATCTAAGCTATGGAACAATCCGCTAGATGCCGGGGTTCCAGCGCGGACGTATAAAATGAATCAAGCCGAAAATCATGACGACGGATGCGGGGGTTCTGAGGAGTCCGCAGAGAGCACAGATTGCGCCTGCCGTGTCCTCATACTCGGCGGTGGATTCGGTGGCATCTACACCGCGATTGAACTGGAACGAGCGCTGCACGCCCGCCACGACGTAAGCGTCACACTGGTGACGCGCGACAACTACTTTCTATTCACGCCGATGCTGCATGAGGTGGCGGCGAGCGATCTCGAGATGAACACCATCGTCAATCCTCTTCGCAAGATGCTCTCGGCGAGTAAAGACCTTCACGGGAAATATAGAAACCATAAATCTAGAACGACGATGCGTTGCAGTCACCCACGGCTTCGATCGCCATGTTCACGAACTTCCGTACGACCACCTGATAATCGCGCTCGGTTCGAGCACGAATTTCTTCGGACTGCCGGGGGTCCAGGATGCGGCGCTGACTATCAAGACACTGGACGACGCGATCGAATTGAGGAACCGCCTGATCACGCATCTCGAAGAGGCGAACTCGGAATGCGCGGCCGGCGAACGGCAGCCGCTGCTGACGTTCGTGGTAGTCGGTGGTGGTTTCGCCGGAGTCGAGACGCTGGGAGGAATCAATGATTTCGTCCGCGAGGCGATCCGTTTTTATCCAAACCTGACGCCGGAATTTGTCCGCACGATTCTTGTATCGTCCGACGAGTTCATCCTGCCGGAATTGGGCAGCAAGCTGGGGGCTTACGCGCAACGGAAGCTGGCTGCCCGCGGGGTTGAGATAATCACGAGCGCGCGAGTCACTGGCGTGCGCGACGGTATCGTCGAGCTCTCAGATGGGAGGACAATCTCCGCCACCACGCTGATTTGGGCGGCCGGCAATGCGCCGAATCCTCTGGTCGCAGCTTTGCCGATGCCGAAAAACGGCGGACGGATTCTGGTTAATGAATATCTCGAAGTTAAAGAATTTCCCGGCGTTTGGGCGCTGGGCGACTGCGCGTCGATTCCCGACCGCAAGACCGAAGGATTCCATCCACCTACCGCTCAGCACGCGATTCGCGAAGGCAGATGCGTTGCACGCAACGTCGCCGCAGAAATCCTGAGAGGAAGGAAGAGACCGTTTCGCTTCTCGACGTTAGGAAGGCTCGCCGCTATCGGACGGCGCTCCGGGGTGGCGAATGTTTTTGGCCTCAATTTTTCGGGATTTCTTGCCTGGTGGCTTTGGCGCACAATTTACTTGTTCAAGCTCCCGCGGCTCGAAAAGAAGATGCGGGTCGCTCTCGATTGGACACTGGATCTGTGTTTCGCGAAGGACTTTGCATGCGTGACCGCCAGACATCCTTTGAGCACGACGGCGTCGAAAGGTTCTGATGAGAGGGAAGCAAACCGTGCAGCGTAGTGAATTGACTTGCCGCGAGTTCGTCGGCCTGATCAGTAGATTCCGAGACGATGAATTGAGCGCTGTTGATCGTCGATCGTTCTTGCAGCACCGCGAGGAGTGCGCCCGATGCTCGGAGTATCTGAAAGGATATGAGCTGACAATTAGCGCGGCCAAGCGGATAGCGGAAGACTCGCGCGATTCCGGCGAAACGACAATGCCGAAGTCTCTTGTCAGCAGGATTCTGAGCGTCAGACAGAAGCAGCAGAGTGGCTCGTAGTCTAAGCCGCCCCGCCAATTCGAGCGATAATTCCGTCTTCGAGCCACCGCGCCAGGAGCCCGGTCGCTTCCCGCGCAGCATCCGTCTCGGGCAGGTCTGCGAATGTTTCACAGATTGCGGCGAACGTTTCGCCCGAGATCATCTTAGGGAGCGCCACCGACTCTCGCTCGTCCATTGGCGCATGAAGGACCGGGAAGTCATGCTTGCGCCAGATACGGAGGGAGGTGGTCGCCTGCGCGACGTCGAGGGATTTCCCATCCGACCATAGCTGATGGGCGGGGTATTGAGCCCTTAGAGTTCGGATTGCGGATATCGTCGAGAAGCGCAACCCCGGCCAAGCATCCGGCGGAACGCCGGCCAAGTCGGCAATCGTTGCGCACTCGGCGTCGGCTGCATCAAAAACCTCGACGCGAGCCCATTCGAGTTCCGCGAGATCGGCGAGGCACTTCGGTATATCTTCTCTGCGCCTGAGAAATTCAGCCAGCGCGCGTCCTAAATGACGCACCGACGGCTGCTTCGATGGAAACACCTCGAGGTATTCGCTGACGACGTCATCAAAACGCTCGGAGCCGAGCAGAGATGCTAGTCTCGGGAAATCTTCGCGAAGGACATCGCGCAGCCGCAAGTAATAGGCGTCTGAGTAAACGCGGATTCGGGTTGTTCGATCGCTGTCGTCGGCGCCGCGCACCAACCTGACTAAGGAGGGAGCAATCGAATCCCGCCCGGGCCGATCAGCGACAGACTCCCAGAACAGGCGCTGTACTTCATGGAGAGACGGAGTTGGCACAGAGTACCTCGCTCTCGATTTCCCGCGCACGATTCGCTTCGGCAATAAGTTCGTCAAAAGAGGGTATCTGATCGTCCCATTCCACGAGCGTCGATACCGCACCGAACCGTCGCACGGCCTCGCGATAGAGCCGCCACACAGGAGTTGGCACAGGATGGTCATGAGTATCGATCAGCAAGTCTCCCTGGCTGCTGTGACCTGCCAGATGGATCTGACCGACGCGCTCCGCGGGAACTCCTGAAAGATATTCCAAAGGCGAGAAGCCGTGATTGATGGCGCTGACGTAGATGTTGTTAACGTCCAGCAGAATTCCGCAATCCGCTTCCTCAGCGACCGCGGAAAGAAAAACCCATTCCGGCATCGACGAAATTGAATAGGTGATGTAGCTGGAAACATTCTCGATCAAGATGCGCCGACCGAGTCGGCCCTGAACCTGGCGAATTCGGGCAGCGACGTGCCTCACGGCCTCTTCGGTGTAGGGAAGCGGCAAGAGATCGTGCGCAAAACGACCGCCGACTGCTCCCCAACAAAGATGATCCGATACCCAGGCCGGGGCAAAGCGTCGAATCAACGACCCGAGTTCCGCGAGATAGTCCTCTCTTAGAGGATCGGTTCCTCCGATATTGAGCGAGACGCCATGAAGGACGACCGGCGCGAGCTCCCGGGCTTTTTCGAGTATTTGAAGCGGCCGACCGCCCGCAATCATGAAGTTTTCCGAGATTACTTCAAACCAGTCGGCGCGGGCGGTCCTGTCCAGGACATGGGGATAGTGAATCGTCCGAAGACCGACGCCGTGCCCAAGATGGGGTAAGAGGCTCATGGACTTGGCGGGGGCCCCGGCTGCGAAACCGAGACCCCCTGGTTCTACTTGCTGTCTGACGGAGCGGGAGTGCCGCCCTTGTCCTTGCAGTCCTGCGCGGACATGGGCACGAAACCTTGTCCTTTGCAGGCGTTGTGGCCCTTGCAGTCGTTTTGGACCGATTTACAGGAGCCCTGTCCCTTGCAGCTGTTCACACCGACGCACTTCACCTGATCAGCGCCGGCACTCTGATCGGCGCGTGCATTCACGGCACCGGTGACAAACAGCATCGCTACCGCACTGGCGATCAGCATGTTCTTCGCGTTCATTTCGATCTCCTCCTAAAGGAAGTTGAGTTATGGAAGTTTGATTCCCGCCAGGGAAAAAGGTTTCAGCGCTGCCTCACAATACTTCTCTCGAACATTAATCTGTAACTTCGTTCAGCAGGTCGCATCTAACTTGCACGGACGGAGGCGTTAGCAGCGTGAACCAAAGAAAGCTCGCAATGTTTGCGACTGAACTCTTCGATCGGCTGTTGGCCGCGGGATGGATTCCCGCCCTCCTGATGCGGCTGTTCGTCGGCTACTTCTTCATGGAGACCGGATGGGCAAAGATTCACAACCTCGACGCGTTCGCAACGAGGTTCGCACAATGGGGAATTCCCCACCCTGCGTTCAACGCCGCGCTGTCCGGGTACACCGAATTCCTCGGCGGTGCGTTGACGATTGTTGGGTTAGGGATGCGCTTCGTTTCGATTCCGATGATCATCAACATGATCGTCGCGATCCTGACGGTGAAACTGAAGAACGTCAGCGGCCTCGATGATTTCGTCGAACTCGATGAGCCGCTATATGCGCTGTCGTTTGTCTGGCTGTTCTTTTCAGGCGCTGGATGGCTGAGCGTCGACTTTCTTCTGAGAGAATTCGTGTACAAGGCGATCAGCCGCGATAAGTCATCGATACGCTCTGGTGCGCGGTTTGTTCAGCTCGCTGACTCTGAGGCTCCGCATATCCCGGACCGTTAGTTAATTTCACGGGAAGGCAAACACGGCAAATCGCGGAATACTCAGAAAGGAAGGCATCATGAATACCGATCAAGTGATTTCACCTATCGTCCGTTATCGCACTGTGGACTCGAGCGGAATGAAAATTTTTTATCGCGAGTCCGGCAAGTTGAACGCGCCGGGCATCTTGCTGCTTCATGGCTTCCCGACGTCGTCGCATATGTTTCGCGGCCTGATCCCCCTGCTCGCCGATCGCTGCCACGTGATCGCTCCGGATCTGCCAGGCTTCGGCTTTACTGAAGCGCCGCAACGCACGCAATTCAAGTACACATTCGACAATCTTGCCGGCGTCATCGACAATTTCACGCACACCATCGGGTTCGATCGCTATGCGATCTATGTCTTCGATTACGGCGCCCCGGTCGGGTTCCGGCTCGCGCTCAAGCATCCCGAGCGGGTCACCGCGATCATTTCGCAGAATGGTAACGCCTATGAAGAGGGCCTGAGCGACGGTTGGAATCCGATCCAGAAATATTGGACGGAGCCGACCGATGCCAATCGAGCCGCGCTTCGCGCCTTGCTTACGCCCGAAATGACCAAACTTCAGTATGTGCACGGAGTGACGGACGAAACCCGGATGGCGCCGGAGTCTTACACGCTCGATTCCGCGCTGCTGGCGCGGCCGGGGAACGACGATATCCAGCTTGACCTGTTCCTCGACTACGCGAATAACGTCGCGCTGTACCCTAAGTTTCAAGATTACTTCCGCGCGCGGCGCCCGCCATTGCTTGCGGTGTGGGGCAACACCGATCCATTCTTCCTGCCCGCGGGTGCCAAAGCGTTCACCCGTGATAACCCCGACGCGGAGGTTCACTTTTACGACACCGGCCATTTTGCGCTTGAAACCCATGTCCGAGAGATCGCAACCGCGATTCGCGAGTTCCTGGGCCGCAAGTTGGTGAACCCGAATTGACGCGGTTCGGACCTTGAGATTCGCATTGGGGATGGTCGCGGCGCTGTGCGTCTTTAGCACCGCCGCCGAATTGAGCGCTCCCTCGGCGAATCCCTCTGGGACACCGGCTCCTATTGAGTCAATGTCCATCGGCGGCGCCGCGATCAAGGTGGAAATCGAGGCGGGTGACCTCAGCTTGCCACGCAATGAGGTTACCGAATGGGTTCGAAGATCGGCTTGCGCGGTAAGCGAATACTACGCCGGGTTTCCCGTTCGAAATGTCGATGTGAAGATCGTGCCGATCGACGAAGGCACGGGAGTACTCTTTGGCCGAACAGTCCTGCTCGATCGAACTCTCGTAATAAGGGTGGGCTTGTCGAGGTTCGCTACTGAATCAAGCCTGGTGGACGACTGGGTAATGACCCATGAAATGGTCCATCTCGCATTGCCGTCGGTTCCAGACGAGCACCACTGGATCGAGGAAGGGATCGCAACTTATGTCGAGCCAATCGCGCGCGCACAAGTCGGTGATCTTTCTCCGGAGACAGTCTGGCGCGAACTCGTGGACGGCCTTCCCAAAGGATTGCCTGCCCCCGGCGATCGAGGCCTGGACAACACTCACACATGGGGCCGCACCTATTGGGGCGGTGCGCTGTTCTGCCTGATGGCGGATATCGAGATTCATCAACGCACCAACAACCGATATGGGCTCCAGGATGCGTTGCGGGGAATAGTCCGCGCCGGCGGCAACATGGAACAAGACTGGCCGATCGCTCGCGCTCTGAAGGCTGGAGACGAGGCTACCGGCGTGCCGGTCCTGATGGAGTTGTACGATCGGATGAAAGCGAGCCCGGTAACGCCCGACCTCGCCGCTATGTGGCGTGAGTTGGGTGTTCGGCCCTCCGGCGATTCAGTCACGTTCAATCAAAGTGCGCCACAAGCCTCGATCGTGCGATCGATCGTGGCGCCACGATCAAGCCCAGGCGGGGAATGCTCTCAGGCAGGAGTTCATCGAGATTAGACTTTCAATCGATACGTCGGCGATAGGCCAACAAGGCAAAGCCTGAGGCTATCAGCGCAAAGACCGCGACCGGCATCATCTCAGATAGCACAAGCGATCCGCATTGGCCTCTGAACAAAACGCAGCGCGTCGCTCTTACAAAATGTGTGAGCGGAAGCGCTTCGCCAATCACGCGCGCCCACTTAGGCATTCCCTCGAATGGAAACATGAAACCCGACAGCAGCATCGACGGCAGATAAAAGAAGACGGCGCCTTGAATTGCCTGCAGCTGGCTCTCTGCAATCGCCGAGAAGGCAAATCCGAGGATTAGGTACGCGGATGCGTATACAGGCACGGCCAGCAGCAGCTCCAGGATATTTCCCTTGAGCGGCAAATCGAAGAGCAGCCGCGCGAGGTAGACCACGACTGCAGCTTGAACTGTCCCGACTACGACGTAAGGTGACAGCTTGCCGATCAGCGCGTCGATCGCGTCGACCGGAGTAGCGAGCAGCGTTTCCCAACTTCCGCGCTCGCGCTCGCGAACGAGAGTTAGAGCACCCAGCATCAGCATACTGATCATGACGACGACGCCGGCCAATCCCGGCACGATCGTCCACGAAGTCCGGCCCTCGGGATTGTAGAGCCATTCGACATCAGGCGAAGGAACGGGACCGATCGCATATAACTCTGCTATCTGTAGCCAATACGCATTCTCGAGCGCCGCCAAAGCTGGCCGCACAGCTGATGGGTCGACTGCGTCTACGACGATCCTAGGTTGCTCTCCGTCGGAATTATTCCGCGGGAGTTCTATTCCTACGAGCGCCTTGCCATCCGCGACCATCCGCTCGGCCGCGCCCCGCTGGAGCCCATCCGCGACAATCATGAAGTAGCCCGTGTCCTCGATCGTGCGCCGGACTTTCTCAATCTTACGATCATGGTCGCCCGCGATAGCAATCGGCACGTGCTTGGGATCGAGATTAATCGCATAGCCGAAGAGCACGATTTGGATCGCAGGAACCAGCAGGATCAGCGAAACGGTCGTAGGATCCCACACAAGGTGCAGTACCTCTACATGGGCGACAGCCAGCATCCGTCGAAGGTGGCCCCATAACGCCGTAAGAGTCATTGACGAGACGCCTAGGACTCTTTGGAAAACGCAAGCACCGCGTCTTCGAGTCGCATCGCGGCTCGCGACAGGTTGAGATCGTGGGTGCTCGCCAGTGAATGAAGCGCTGCCTCGGTCTCCGAATCTGCCACGATGCGCAAGCCCGCGCCCTGCGGATAGCTCGCAATAACTCCTGCTGTGCGGTCAATCGATTCTTGAAGCAGGCGGACGTCAGCGCCGGAAAGCAGAAACGCTGCTGCGGGAGCGTCTCGTGCGATCTCGTCGGGCGTGCCGGCTGCTACGACCCGCCCCTCGGATAAAAGCGCCGCGCGCGAGCATCGCTCGGCCTCGGCCAAGTCATGTGAGCTCACACTTACGCCGGCTCCCTGAGCGGCCATGCGATCGATACGCCGCCAGACCTCGTGCCTCGACGCAGCATCGAGTCCGGCTGTAGGCTCATCGAGAAAGATCAACTTGGGTGAGTGAATAAGAGCCGCCGCCAACTGCAGCCTTCGCGCCCATCCGCCAGATAGCTGCCTCGCACGAGCTTGAGCGAACGGCTCGAGCTCAAACTCTCGAATTGCATTCGCAACCGTGACGCCGCGGTTCTGAACACCGTAAACGTCGGCCCGGAAATGTAGGTTCTGGCACACGGTAAGGTCGGAATAGAGCGAAAGTCGCTGCGACATGTAGCCGATGTATTTGCGAATCTCACTGGCTTCATTCGCTAAGTCCAAGCCGAGCACATGTCCGCTCCCCCGATCAGGTTCGAGGATGCCGGCAAGTATTCGGAGCGTCGTGGTCTTTCCGCCGCCGTTGGCGCCGACCAAACCAAATACTTCGCCTGCGCAAAGGTGGAAGTCCAGGCTCTCAATGGCAATCCGATGACCGTAGCGCTTGGTTAGGTCCCGGACCGCGACAAGGGTCTGACCAACCGGCGCAGAAGCAGAGACGTTGTCGGAGACGGATTCAGCCGTGAACATAAAGGAAGCCGCCGAACATGTACTTGGTCGCCTCAGCGCCTAGCGCAAGCACGCGCCGACCTGGACCGAGACGGGACCGCAGCTCGGCGAGAGCCAGCCAGATGGCGGCCGAACCCGTGTTGCCAAGACTGTCGGCGTTGACGAATACGTGTGACTGCTCGATTCCAAGGAAAGGAGCTAGCAACTCCGCCATGCGCCCGTTCGCCTGATGCGGTACGACATGATCGACAGTTTCGACACCGATCTCAAGTGTGCGGGCGGCCTCGGCTCCACGATAGAATAGTTCGGGACCGCTGGCCCGCACTGCTTCAAAGTCGTGCTCGAAATCGATCGACCCTTGTTTGGCAAAAGGTTGGTCGGAGCCGCCGGCGGCGAGTGCGAATCCTGATCGCCGGCCGAGACCGATCTGACCGAAGAAATTATTCGAAATACGCGCGCCCGGTCCGGAGTCATCGGGACCGACAATGATCGCCGCGGCGCCATCGCCCATCATCACAAGATTTACCAGCTGGCTCACGTCTTCACCGGCGCGCTGAGGGTCGAAGTAAAAGGAGCCAGTCTCGGAGCCGACAATTGCGACAGCTTTGACACCGGGCGTGGAGACAAGTCCTTGCGTGATCACGAGCGCGTTCGCGAAGCCTGTACACGCTTGACGCAGTTCCATGTAAGGTCCTGCAAAGCCAACGCGGTCTGCGACAAGTGAGATGTTCGGCGGGACGAGGCACGCCGGGCTGGTCGTATGGCCGATGAGATACGCGAGGTCGCCGATCTTGAGTTGCGCTTCTTCTAACGCCATGCGCAAAGCGACAGCGGAAAGATCAGGGTTGGAGTTTCCTGGGCGCGGCGCCTCGTGGCGGGTTTCAAAGTCACGGCACACGTGTCGCGTCGCGATGTTCAGCCGACTAGCCAACGCTGCTCCCCGACGCGAGACGGCAACGTCGAAACGATCTTCGATCAGCTTCAGGAGCTCAGCTGTCGTTACGGGCCGACCCGGCAACGCCGTGCCCATGCCTAGAACCTTCAACTTCCGCGTGTCGTGCCAGAACTGCGGGGGGAACTCGGAAGCGACGTCCCTACTTAATGGAAGTTCATGCCTTACCGGATCGCTATCGACTCCCAGGCTTTCGCTAGTAAAATCCATCGACGGTTACTCGCCAACCGCCTTTTTTGGATACTGAGGCCAGTTGCGATCGGCGGAGACAATGTTCCCGTTCTTGTTGAGTGACCAAAGTCTTTCGGCGACGAAACCATTGTTCAGGTAGAGTTTTCCGTTGACTATCGCCCATCGTGACGGATCGATGTCAGCGATGCGGTCGAGCGACATTGCGTACGCGCAGTAACCGCCGTACTGCGGAAGATACTTCTCAGGGTCGGCTTTGAATTTCTCGAGGTTCCCCGTGGAAGCAAATCGATACGTAACGCCTTTCCAAGCGAAGCTGTACTGCTCAGAGCCCTTAGTCGGCGCTCCAGTAATGAAGTACGCGACAGGATCGTAGCCCTTGAGGCCGATGCCCTGGTCAGCGTTGACCGCCGGTACAGGAGAGTCAGTGCCGGCCGCCGCATATCCCGGAATTGTTGCAAATAATGCGAACACAAATATCAAAACCGCGAACGCAGTTTCGCGACGACGTTCGAATACCATTGAATTAGTTCTCCTTCCGCGTGCGCAGGAGCGCGCCGACACCGATCACAATCCTTTAGATGCAGCAGCGAGTAAGACGTTTCAGAGCGGTCGATGGGCCGTTGCGCCAGAGTTATTCCGTTGCGTTCAGGAAACTGACCGGCGCGCATGCGATTAACACAGTGCGTTCGAGTCCGGCTTCGCGATGCTTATGGATTTGCTGATATTCCGGCCTCAGTCCCATTTCGAATAGGGCCTTCGGACTTGGATACTGGACAAGCGCGACGGCGTCCCACCCGTCGGACGAATCGCCGATCAGCACCGATTCCGGCCGCCCAGACCACAAAACCTTCCCTCCGACTGCCTCGATCATTTTCACAACACTTGAACCGTAGCGACCGTATGCTTCCGCACCTGTACCTTCCCCGCCGTCAGCCTTCGCTTTGAACTTGAGAAGGTTGAGCATCACGATCGGACCGGGGTGCTCCTTGATCAGTTTTGCGAACTTATCAGGGTCGGGACTGATTTTGTTCATCTGGCTGTCCTACCTCTCCACTTAGAATTCGCTACCAAAATCGAAACCAATTCAGGAGCACTCAAGTGTCGTATCCAGGAGAGTTACGCGCTACATCGAAGCGATCGAGCATACGCTTTCGCCAAAGCGCGACTGGATCTTCGTCTTGCAGGACCTTGAACGGGCTCACGCTTCGCGCCCACATAAATCCGCTGAAGGCGTTGTAGTCTCCATAGTCGGGTTCATTTCCAGCCAGGAACGGCTGCGTCCTAACAGTAGCGCGAAGCAGCTCGATACTCTGCTGAAACTCGGTGACGCGACTTAGGGGATGCGCGCCTGCCTGCTCAAGCGACATGCCTAGTTTGCGCTCACGGCTGGATCGAAAGTACTCGCGATCCTTTTCGTGGAGATGGTTAAACAGATCCAGAATAATGAAAGGCATTAGCCCAGGCATCAGAACGGTATCGGTCCAGAGCTCCATGAATCGAGCGAATGCCTTCCCACCACGTTCGCGGAACAGACCAGGACGTTCGGGATTAGTCTGTTCGAGATGATTCGCGATCTCCCAGGAGCCTACCACGCTTTTCCCCGAATCAACCAGCACAGGCACACGGCCCTGACCTGAGAAAGCGATTACGTCTTTATCGGTGAACCGCCAAGGTATCGTTTCGACGGGGAGACCTTTATGTTCAAGTGCCAGCCGTATCCGCCAACAGTAAGGGCTGAAACGCCGAGCGGATTCCGCTCCCGCCAGATCATATAAATAAGTGCCATCTCAATGTGTGACCCAGGTCGCTTGTTGGAGATTGGCTCGGTGAAAGGCGGACACGTCAAAATCAACTATCGCCACGAATGAAATCGACGATCACTCGTGCCAGCTCCTCGCCTTTGTCCTCCTGCAGGAAATGACCCGCTCCCGTTATCGTCGTATGCGCCTGATTGCGAGCTCCCGGAATCGCCGACTGGAGAAACAGATCTCCGCCTCTTGTGATCGGATCGCCGTCGCTGAACGCAGTCAGAAATGGTTTCTCCCACCCGCGGAGAACTTCCCAAGCCTTGCGATTTGCCAGCGCAGCAGGATCGTCGGGCGCGATAGGAACGAGAATAGGAAATTGGCGCGCACCAGCCTTGAAGCGGTCGTCGGGAAAGGGCGCATCGTAGGCGGCGACAACTTCGGGAGGAAGTTGCGCCATGCCATGAACGCGTCACCGATTGGGCCTTCACCGGTCGGCAGTCCGGTATTCGCCGCGACGATGCGCGCAAATCGCTCTGGATGCTCTGCTGCGACACGCAGTCCGATCAATCCGCCCCAGTCCTGGCACACCAAGGTTATCCCACCAAGATCGAGCTTCTGAATGAATCTATTTATCCAGTTTACGTGTCGTTCATACGTGTAGTCTTCGCGTTTCGCGGGCTTGTCCGAGCGTCCGAAGCCGACCAGATCCGGCGCAACAGCGCGTAATCCCGCGGAGACAAAAACCCGAATCATTTTCCGATATAGGTATGACCACGACGGCTCGCCATGGAGCATCAGCACCGGCGCCACGCTTTGCGGCCCTTCGTCAACGTAGTGCATTCTCAAACCGCCAACTTCCACATAGCGCGGCTTGAATGGGTAACCGGGCAGACTCGAAAAGCGCTCATCAGGCGTGCGCAGTATTTCCATCAGATTTCCTCCCATAAATTGCGCGACCTTCAGTCTTCTTCATGGTTCCGAAGTGCCATCCGAATCGCGCGCAGCAAGCTTTCTTCATCGAAGGGTTTGACCAAGCTCGCGATCGGGTTAGCATCGCGCATCATTTGCGTGGCCCGCTTATCATCACAGCCGCTCATCAGGATGGTAGGCAAGTGCCAATTTGACGCAGCCAGACTCCGGCATAATTCGATCCCGTTCATCTTAACGAGCATCAGGCCACTGCCGCGAACGTTTGATTGCAGCGAGCGAAGTGCGAAATCGGTGGAAACGGCGATGACTCGGCAGTGCTGAGTTGGCCGTAACAATACGGCTTCGCTCAGTGTGTCGCGCGAGCCGGTCGACGATTATTTCGAGAGCCTTTGGGTCGAACGGGAGCCCGCAGTGGCTGGACTGAACCTCAATTGCCTCTACGTGTGCTCCTGTTTCGGCGCAGTTCTGCCACTGAACGATGCCGTCGCTTTTCGAGTAGATGAGAGTCCCTGGAACGCGTGGAAGAAGCCGATTCATCTCATCTTCTGGGGCAAACGCAGCTGTAAGCCTGCCAGGGCATCGCCTATGCGCCCATTCAAACAGCGGCCTCAGAAATGTATTCGAGCCCTCAAGAGGCGCTTTCACCGGCGAACCGAGCAGTATCGCCCGCTCAACCAATTCTGGAAACCGGCAGGCGAGTTCGCGTGCGTAGATGCCGCCCAAGCTATGACCAATAATAACGATCTTCCCGCGGGTCTTGCGACTCGCCTTGCGCAGCACCTTTTCGAGCCGCATCAGCATATGAACCGGGCAATCCACGTTGCACCAGATACCGGAGAAAAAAATTCGGTAGCCAAGCTCGCGCAGTCTGTCGGCGAGCGTGCTTAGACTTAGATCACCTGCACCGAAACCGGTATCGGCAAAACTCCCTGCCGCCCATGACGACGCATGTTGGGGAGCGCCCGGCGCAAGAGACCGCGAAGAACAAAGGCCGTGACCTCTCCGAACATGCGAGTTTCGCCGATCAGATCTGCGAGACCTGGTGCTGAATTGGATTTCATCGAACTGTTTCCCTTCTAAGTGTCAGACTGTCGTCGGGCTCCGGCTTGCGTCGTAGCCTAGGCTCGCTGTGTCCAAGCTCGCCGATAATCCCCATATTCTCATAAATTAGAGTGATGGAGTCAGCGGAAGGTTACGGCGGATATCAATTCTTGGCGATTGGGTACTCCGAGCTGGCACCCTCGATCCTCAGCGACGTCGGGTCTTGAATGAATGCGGCGACGCCAACATGGTTCAGTGCCCAGGAATCGTCGAGGTCAATGGGGAGTTCCTTGCTGACAGAGGCGCCTTTTGCGCCATCAAGCTCAAATGCCTGGATCAATTTCCTCACGGTGTAGTCGTAAGTGATTTCTCGGCCGCCGTTCTCGCCTGCACCGATCTTGCTGACCAGACCGTTCTCGTAAATCGCAAGCATCACTACGTGTGGTCCGGTTCCCGCGATATTCAACATTTGCGCGCTCACTTTGACCCGAAGCTTTCGAGGCCCTGCACCAGCGAAGTTCGCCTGAACGCTGGTGCGGCCGACGGGAGACGCCGAACGTGCGGTGGCTACTGCGCGCTCGATACTTCCAGCGTCCGAGCCTCCGCACTGCCATTCGCCGCCGATCACCATTTGAGGCGTATACTCGCCGTCCAGGTTCATCGCCCGGGCGTAGTCACTTTGTCGCTCAGACCATTGACGTGATGAGAACGGGTCCGCCCACCCGAGATGATTCCAGTAATCGACATGGTACGCGAGCGGGATCACGGATTTCGTCGAGGACCCCAGCTCACTGATAAGCGCGTCGGCAGGCGGGCAGCTTGAGCATCCCTCTGATGTGAACAGTTCGAGCACAACTGGTGCGCCATCGGACGCACCGTTTGTCTCCGAGAACGCGACCGCTTTACGAAAGAAGCCGAATCCGATCGCCGCGACGGTTACGATACCGACAATCCAGGGAACCAGATCGAATCGCTCATGCTGAGTTTGCATCGTGACTATACCTCGCAATGGTGAACGTGTACCCGAGTCGATAGGTTCCCTTCTGAGAGTTTTGTAACCATTTCAAGAGCGACAGCATCTAACAGTGTCAGCGACGATTTCTAATTGCGAAATGGCGAAGAACAAGTAAGGGAACGCGGTGTCCGGGATCGGTAACATACTCTCATCGAACGAAGTGACGCCCGAGAGGTCGTACCTTCAGCGGCGCGAGTTCATCAAGAACTCGTTGCTCTTCGCGGCAACCAGCAGTGGCGTGGGCAGCTCTTTGCTCTGGCTGATGCGAGGCCTTCGAGCGAAGGACCACGAAAAGGGCGCAAACACCGCAACGCCGGATGACCGGGCCGCGCTCACCGTTACCCGGCACCTCGACTACGCGTCTGGAGAGAAGAACAACTCTTACAACGCCGTCACCAACTACAACAACTTCTACGAGTTCGGCACCGATAAGAGCGATCCGGCGGCAAACGCAGGCACTCTGAAACCGCGTCCATGGCAAGTGACGATCGAAGGCGAAGTGGCGCATCCGCAAGTCTTCGAGATCGACGAACTCATCAAGTCGTTCCCTCTGGAGGAACGCATCTACCGTATGCGTTGTGTCGAAGCCTGGTCGATGGTCATCCCGTGGGTCGGATTCCCGCTGGGAGATCTCTTGAAACGTGTAGAGCCCACCTCGCGAGCGAAATACGTAGCCTTCAAATCGCTCCTCGATCCCCAACAGATGCCGGGGCAGCGTACCGATCTCCTCCAGTGGCCCTACGTCGAAGGCCTGCGCATCGACGAAGCGATGCATCCGTTGACCATTCTGGCTGTCGGACTCTACGGTAAGCGGCTTCCAAACCAGGACGGCGCGCCCATCCGCCTCGTGGTTCCCTGGAAGTACGGCTTCAAGGGGATCAAATCGATCGTGAATATTCGTCTGACGGAGGAACTGCCGCCGACTTCTTGGAATATAGCGGCGCCCGACGAGTACGGCTTTTATGCAAACGTGAATCCCGCAGTCGATCATCCCCGCTGGAGCCAGGCAACCGAAAGACGGATCGGCGAGTATCATCGCCGTCCGACCCTGCCATTCAACGGCTACGCGGACCACGTAGCGGGCCTGTATGCGGGAATGGACCTTCGAAGGTTCTTCTAGCGATGGCGGTGTTAGGAAGGAAACCGCCGATCCCTTGGCTCAAGCCAGCGGTGCTCACTGGGTCGCTCGTTCCGGTCGCGGCGATTCTGGAGCGGGCTTGGCGCGACGATCTTGGCCCCGATCCAATCGCGCAAGCACTGAATCAGCTCGGCCTTATCGCTCTCGTCTTCCTGATTGCTGCTCTCGGATGCACGCCGCTCAAAGCCATGTTTGGTTGGACCTGGCCAATGCGTATCCGGCGGATGCTCGGCCTGCTCGCGTTCTTCTACGCTCTACTGCACGTCATCACCTACACTGTGCTAGATCAGGGCCTGGACTGGCATGCAATCGTCGACGATATAGTCAAACGGAAGTTTATCTTTTTCGGGTTTTCTACTTTCGTGCTACTGATTCCGCTGGCCGCGACATCGACCAACTCTTCTCTCAGACGCCTCGGTTACGTCCGATGGAAGCAGCTCCATCGCCTCGCCTATCTGGCGCCAGCACTTGCGGTCCTCCATTTCATCTGGAGGGTCAAACTCGACGTTCGCGAGCCGGTCGCCTATGGGCTCGTGCTTGGGGCGCTACTCAGCGTGCGACTCGTGGATTATCTTCATGACCGCAAGGCTCTGTTGATGCGTGAGACATGACTCCGCGATCCAGCTTTGATATCAAGGGAATTATGATCGCCGCCATTTTTTCGGCGATCGCGGGATTACTGGGAGTATCCCAGTGGGGATCTGCACAGGAGAAAACAATGCCTGATTCGAATTCCAGCAACGGCGAGGTTCTCACTCAAGTCCTGAAGAAAATGCGCAGCGGCGAAAAGATCGCTCCAAGCGAGTTTCAGGACTTCGTGAAAGCCCAGAACGACGGCGCAACCACCGGCCTTAAGGTCGGAGAGAAAATACCTGACTTCGCGCTTGCGGATCAGGACGGTAATCGAAGAACGTTTCGCGATCTGACCGGCCCCTCGGGCCTTCTTCTGGTCTTTAGTCGAAGCGCCGATTGGTGACCCTATTGTAGAAGCCAGCTCGTGGAGCTGGAACAATCGCGCCAGGGCTTCGAAAAGCAGGGTGTAAAGGTCGCGGTCATCACCTACGACTCTCAGGAGATTTTGCAGCGCTTCAGCGCCGCTCATCACCTTGGTTACCCCTGTCTATCCGACAAGGGTAGCGTCGTCATTCGAGAGTTCGGAATCCTCAATACGAATGTCCCAAAGGATCATCCGTTCTACGGTATTCCGTTCCCCGGCGATTACCTGATTTCGCCCGATGGTGTAATCGAGGCCAAGTACTTCCTGCCCGACTATCAGACAAGAGTAGCCTCGTCAGAGATCCTGCTTAATGAGTTCGGGGCCGACGTGGATACTCAATCGGTGTCGCTAACGGCCGGGGACATCCGAATCGTGGTCACCCCTTCGACCGATCACGCGGTAGCCGGTCAGGAAATCGGAGTAGTCGCCCAGTTCACAATTGCCAAGGGCTGGCACATTTATGGGCAGCCCCTTCCGGCGAATTACACTCCGACCACCATCCTGTTTGACAGCGACTGCGTCGCCGAGCAGTCGTTCGAATATCCAGATCCAAAGAAGGTCGCCCTTCCCGAACTCGGCGAGACGCTTCCAGTCTACGCCGGCAACTTCCGAGCCAGAGGAAAAATCCTCGCGCGACCGGGACTGAAGCCGGGAGACTACAAGCTAAAGGGAAAACTCAGCTTTCAGGAATGCAGCGAGCAGATTTGCAAGATTCCGCAATCGGTCACGTTCGAGGTTCCCTTCAGGATCGACCCGATGGCACCCGCGGCGCCCAAGGGTTCGAGCGGCACGTGATCGTAGATTGCGGTTAAGAGGAAGCTCGTTCTCGTCAAGTTTGGGTGTTGTATTTTCCCTCTCGCTAGCGGTGACGCCTGCACTTTCAGAGGTCCGGCGCTTCGGGCAACTGGCAGTGAAAGTAGTTCATCGGCTCGCCCACGTGACGTGCGCGTGCTGGGAGTTCACGATCGGGATCCCCACCAAAGATGAATCTATTCAGCTTTGCTGGACACGCGCCCCAATCGGAGCTAATAGAATGATGAATGGATTCATCTTTAGAAGATCGCCCGGTCGGACTTCGCGACCGGCAGAAGCTGGAGCGCGAGCGCCGTATCGTCAAGGCCGCCGAGAGATTGTTCGCTAGGAAAGGTTATGCCGAGGTCGCGATGGAAGACGTTGCGGCCAGCGCGGGACTCGCAGTCGGGACAATCTATAACTATTTCCCGTCCAAATCGGCACTGCTGCTCGCGATCGTCAGGAGTGAAACGGAATCGCTGCTCGCGCGAGGGCGGAAGATCCTCGACGACCCGCCGCGCGACGCGGTCGCGGCCGCGTGCGCGTTCACGGAGATTTTTCTCGACGACCTCACGCGTGACGACCGGCGGCTGTGGCGCGAACTGTTAGGCGCGGCGATCGCGGATCCGTCCGTCGTGGGGCGCCGACTATTCGAAGGCGACGCGCAACTCGTATCCCAACTCGCTTCGCTACTTGAGCACTACCGGACCTGTGGCGTTCTCGCATCCGATCTAGAACCCATTCCAGCGGCGACTGTTCTATACGGCGTCTGCTTCACGTGGATGACCGCCTATCTTATGAGTGACGCGATCAGCGCCGAGATGGTGCGCAACGAAATTCGCCGCGGCACCGCGATCGCGATGCGCGGATTGTTTCCTCGCGCCAGCGCGATCTGAAAGGAGCAGCTATGAGTTCTGATGCGGCGAGCGACCTTAATTCTATCGAGAGTCCTTCGCGGAGTTCTCGGCCTGTACGACGCACAGAGTGCGAAGCTCCCGGTCCTCGCAATCCTTTCAGCGGCCTCAAACTCATGCGCCCTGATCGCGCGCTCGGCTTTCTTGGGGATTCTTTTAGGCGGTATGGCGACATCGTCAAATTCAAATTCGGTCCGATCCCGGTGTTTCTTGTTGCCCACCCAGACGGCGTCAAGCACATTCTGAAGGAGAACCACGCCAACTACCTGAAGTCACAGGACTACCAGTTGCTGAAGGGCCTGCTCGGGAACGGACTTGTAACTAGCGAAGGTGAGTTATGGCTGCGGCAGCGGCGATTGATCCAGCCGGCGTTTCATCGCCAGCGTGTCGCGGAGTTCTCCTCGATCATGAGGGAGAGCACGCTTGAGATGCTCGAGCGATGGGAGCCGCTGGCCGTCGAGCGAAGAGTCTTCGACATTTTCGAAGAGATGGCGCGCTTGACGCTGAAGATTGTAGGACGCGCGCTCCTTAGTATCGACCTTAGCGACCAGGCGGAAGTGATCGGCCGCGCATTCACGGTGGGGAACGAACGGTTCGCGCATTTCGATCTCGGAATGTTGATGCCGTTCCTGCCGACACGGCGCAATCTGCGGTTTCGCCGCGCCGTTCGAACGCTCCATCAGGTGGTAGATGAGATCATTGCGCAGCGCCGGCGCGAGAGTAAGGATCGAGGCGACCTGCTCTCGATGCTGCTTGACGCCCGCGATGAAGAGACCGACGAAGGGATGGACGATCGGCAGCTCCGTGACGAGATACTCACGCTTATTCTTGCCGGCCACGAGACCACCGCGACTGCGCTTTCTTGGACCTGGCATCTGCTCTCGCAGAATCCGTCGGTGCAACAAAAGCTTGAAACCGAACTGCGCGAGGTGCTCGGCGGCAGGCCTCCGACGCTCGCCGATTTGCGAGCGCTGAACTACACCGGGATGGTGCTCGACGAATCGATGCGACTATATCCGCCGGTCTGGAGCATCGGGCGGTCTCCGATCGACGATGACGAGATTGGCGGTTACCGCATCCCGAAGAAGTCGATGGTGATGCTCAGCCAGTATATAACGCATCGCCATCCGGCATTTTGGGACGAGCCGGACAGGTTCGATCCCGAGCGCTTCTCTCTCGAGAGGTCCGAAGGCCGTCCGCGCTACGCGTTTTTTCCGTTCGCGGGTGGACCGCGTCAATGTATTGGAAACATTTTCGCTCTGAATGAGGCCAATCTAGTGCTCGCGACGGTCGCGCAGCGATACCGAATCAAGGTTACTCCCGGCCATCCGATCGAACTGCAGCCCCTGGTGACGCTGCGGCCTCGCTATGGCATCAAAGTGAACCTGCAAAAAATCTGAGAATTGGTCTCAAGACGAAACGCGCCGAGGTCAAGAACCATGATCGAGATCATTGAAGGCCTTCCCGGTAACGTCGTTGGACTCGCGGCCAAGGGCGAGGTGACGAGAAAGGATTACCTTGAGGTGGTGATACCGACTATCGACAAGGCGCTGAAGCGCAACGCCAAGCTGCGGCTTTATTACGATCTGGGCTCGCAATTCACCGAAATCGATCTCGGCGCCGAGTGGGAAGATTTCAAACTCGGAATTGAGCATCTTTCGCGCTGGGAGCGGGCGGCCGTCGTGACCGACGTCCCCTGGATCAGACATCTGGTGGGCGCTTTCCGCTTTCTGATGCCCGGAGAAATGCGAGTCTTCACGACCGCCCAGGCATCGGAGGCGCGGAAATGGATCGTGGCGGCGTAGCGATTTCGATGCGCGGACTGTTTCGCGCGATTGCCTTGTACTTCGTCCTGCGCAAACAGGCCATGCACGAATCTCGCTCGCGGCTCAGTTCAATCAAACCTCGCGCCGCTGCGGCCGAGTGATACGGTCGGTTACGCTAATGGTGAAGTTTGCGACGCTGGTGTGGAGGAATCTACGCCGCAGTCCGCGGCGTACGATCCTCACCATCATGGCGCTTGCACTGGCAGCGTTCACGTACTCGTCGCTATCGAGCCTTCCAAATATTATGCGCGCAACGCTGAGCACCCCCGATTCCGCACGGCGCATCGTGGTGACGAGCGAATCAGGATTTTTCAATCGATTGCCCGACTCGTACAAGGCCAAAATTCTTGGGGTGCCGCACGTCGTAGCAGCTTCGGGATTGGTGTACTTCGGTGGCGTCTACCGTAGCCCCAGCGACCAGCTCGGAATCGCGGTCGATGCGGACCAGGCGGAACTGATGTGGCCCGATTGGGGCCTTACCTCGGGACGGGCAGGCGAGTTCCGCGCCAGCGCGACGGCGTGTCTGGTGCCCCCGGCAATGATGCGAAAATACGGTTGGCACGTCGGCGAGCAGATCGTCCTCAAAGGCACGATTGTGCCCGTCGATGTTACCCTGCGAATTGCCGACACTCTGGGCGCGAGCGCGCCACCTGACTCGCTACTCTTTCGCCGCGACTACCTGGAACGATCGCTGTATGGGAGCGCTACTGTGAACGCGTATCACGTCATGCTCGATCGCGCAGATTCGGTGCCCTCGGCGATTGCAGCTATCGACGAGATATTCTCGAACTCGGCGGCCGAGACTCACAGCGAATCCGAAGCCGCGTGGTTCTCGAACTTCATCAACCTCGACACTCTCTTCGCGCTGTTCCGGGCGATGGCACTCCTGGTAGTGACCGCAGTTGCTCTGGTAGCGCTCAACAGCGTGGCGATCGCGGTGCGCGAGAGGCGCACTGAAATTGCCGTCATGCGCGCGATAGGTTTCAGTCCCGCATTGGTCCTTTCCCTGACGGTCGCCGAATCGGCGCTCCTGGGCTTTGCGGGAGGGGCTGTAGGGTGCGCGGCTACTTTTCTCATCGCGAAGAATCTGCCGTTCTCGCTCCTGCCGCTGGGACCAATAGATCTGCTCGGGATCGTTTCACCGGGAGTGATCGTCCAGGCCTTTGTCTTATCGGTCGCGATAGGAGCGGCGGCTGGACTGATCCCGGCGCTTGGTTCGGTGCGCCGGTCAGTGGTCGAGTCGATCCGCGCAATAACCTAGTCGACGAATTTTCAGCCGCGCACGCGGTCACCGATCGAAGCGGTTCGCGCCGGCTTTACGGTTCTTTCTGTGCGCTCCGCCAATAGCGGCCCCAGATCAGTTCCGGGCCGAATCATAGAACAATACCGCCAATCAGAATCGTATCGCCCAGCAGGCCCCACGTACTGTTTCCCAGCGAGAAAACCCTGAAGCCGACTAAGAGGGTGACGACCGCCTTGGCGAGAAAAAAAGGACCGGTGAATATGCAGTGAACTCTTTGGCATCGAGCGCTGTTCCACAGGCACATAATCGCGAGCCAGCTCAGACCTGCCGTCCAACCGATAGTGTGTTCCCACCAGCCGAGCTCGCCTGTCAGCATCAAAAGAAGCACCTGTGCCTATTCAAAACCTAAACTCGAACATATTGATGATGGAGCCCGCCGAGGATTGGTATCGCTGCTATGCGCCCTATTTTCTGCGTCTCGCGAAAATCTGGAGCATCTTTATCCAGAGAGAGATGGGTCCGGACCTCATTGTAGTACGAAGCGTAAGCCTTCAAGACAGCACGCAAGTGCGCTTCGCTGAATACGATGAGGTGGTCGAGTGATTCGCGACGTATCGATCCGATCAGCCGTTCAACGTGGCCGTTCTGCCACGGCGAGCGCGGCTCCGTAGGGCGATCTCTGATCCCCATTGCGCGAATGCGGCGGGTATAGGCTGGACCATAAGCTCCGTAGCGGTCACGAATCAGGTGACGCGGAGCTTCGTCCCAGGGGAAGGCGTCAATTACCTGTCCTGAGATCCACTCTGCGGTCGGATTGCTCGTCACGCTGATGCTTACCAATCGCCTTCGGGCGTGGCGAAGAATGACCAGCCGTAGAGCAGCTTGAATGAGATCGTGCGAACCACGAACAGATCGATAGACGCGATTCCAGCAGCGTTATTGCGCAGGAATGTCTTCCAACCCTGAGAAGGTGGACCCTGCGGCCTCGTCATGTACCTCGCCACGGTTGATTGGGCGACTTCGATGCCGAGCATCAGCAGCTCGCCGTGTATCCGCGGCGCTCCCCACAGTGGGTTCTCCTTGCTCATCCGTTGGATGAGGTCGCGGATCTCGCGGTCGATCTTGGGACGGCCACCAACTCGGCTGGATTTCCAGCGCCAATAGGCGCGAAACCCGCGCCGATGCCACCGGAGCACGGTCTCGGGCTTCACCACAGTGATCGCATTCAGAATCGAGGGGAACATTCGGCACAGCCAGGCTTTCCTGGCGCCCCGTTTTTGATCGAGACAAGGGCGGCCGTATACCCGCGAACTTGCGAGAAGCGTACCCGAGCGAGGCAGCGAACACTCGGAAGCTGCGACCGCGGCAGAGTGCAACAGCATGATGATTAAAGCCGTGTGGGTGTCGGGCCCGCGCGGCTTCCAGCTCCGCCTTCACTTGTCAGATAATCGAAACAAGTGCACGGGGCTTCGTCAGTGATCGGCGTTGGTGCACTCCACGTATGGATCCGGGCAACGCTGGTTGGGAGGGGTGTCGTGAAACGCACACGGTGGGAATCCGGTACACCCGGTCAGAAGGTCCAGACGCTTAGTAACACCCTTCTCGCGACAGTTTGAATTCCTACAAACGCAGTCCACGTGCTCTCTTCCAACCTCCGCCGGAAGCGATTTATATTGCATTCGCATCTCGCGGTCACACAAATTACAAAGAAGGGGGCGTCTCTTCACCATTTTTTGACCTCTCTAATTCAGCAATATCGGCGTTCTTTTTGGGAGGAATCGGCCGCGCTAATCGCGTTCTGCGACGCGAGCGCGGCTGCGTGGCTGGGGTTCACTTCGATTCCTCGAGGCGCGGATCGTCGCTCTCAATGCACTGGAATCCCAAAACCGCAGCAACCGGCGGCTTATTCTTCCCCTGAAGCGCAATTAGCTGATGTGCCGCATCGCGGCACTCAGTAGCGGTGTCAAAACTATCGACGTGCGCCCACTCTGCTAATGGCGCATCCTGAATCTTGCCGTACTGGTTCACAATCGGCAGCATCAGATACCAGCCCACAAGCGCGAGCGCAGCGGCGTGGCGGGGGGTCATCCCTACTTTTCCTTGAGGCGCGGATCGTCATTGTGCTGCGGAGGCAAATGAAAAGCGCCATACATCGGATTGTTTGGATTTATTTTAGCGTCGCGTATGAACTTCTCGGCTGCTTCTTTGCCCATAATCTCGCCTGCCTTATCCACCGTCCTAAGCACTGCGCGCACGACCCAGACAAGAAGGGACCAACAGGCAATCGCAGCCAACGCACCGATGAAAACGTCTATGATCACTTTAGGACTGTTTCGCGATTAACTTTTCGAGCAGGGCAATAGCGTACTCGGTGCGCTCTAATAGCTGTTCGGCGCTGGCGATTGCCTGTTTATATAAATCTGCTTCCGAAGTCGCCTCGATCACTTTGGCAACAGCGGTGAATTGTGCCTGCAAGTTGCCAATTAAACCGTTTAACTCCGCTTTCTCGATCTCAGTCAGTTGATTCTGGTTTACCTTCATAAACAGTTCGCCGAGTCGAAGTTGGGCTTTTAATGCAATCTGCCAAGCCTTCAGATGGGCTGCCCGATCTTCATCGCTCATCGCTTTTCGGTGAAAGCACCTTCTCCAGCGCCTTATCGAATTTCTTCACGTCGAAGTGGCGCAGTTGGTCGCGCAACCTTTCGTCGCTTGCGCGCTGCTTTTCGCTTGGAACGTACCTTTTGCGGGCCGTGCGGCCCGCACGCTCTGTGGAAGCCACCGCGATACAGTAGGTTTAACAAATACGATCACGAAAAGCGAAAAGCTCGCGCGGGCGGGCCTCTATGACGCCCGGCGATCGGCTGAAATGAAGCGGCGGGCGCGGAAAAGGAAACGAAGGAAGTGAGGGGATTGGTGCGCCAGCGAGCTCGCCCTTAACGCCGAAGGGTTTAGATTTGAACCCGCTGGCGCGAAGCATGAACCGATCGGATCGTAAGGGAGTTTGCAAACTTGTCGCAAATGGTGGGCGCTGAAAGCGACAGAAATGACGGGGAATAAGTGCGCCGGCGAGCCAGGCGAGGGGTGGCCCACCGACCCGCCGGCGCGGTGTACTTGAGCCGTTTGGATAGTACGAAGTTGCCACGCTTAGGGCAAGCTAATCGTTCCGCCGATCTGAAATCTCCAGGCCTCGAGCTCGTGCGCTCTCGACGACAACAGCACAGTGCCGCCAGCACAATCTTATCTGCCGAACATTTCTTCCGGCGTCGTCAATCTTTTCGGCGACCATGGTCGCGCGCTCCCGGCATCCGCGCTTTTTGCACCGCGAAATAATGTTCCGGCACCGATGAATTCGGAGAGTTCGCGGTGCGGGATCGAAATCGGGCTGCAGCATGGGGGACGTGTCATTTGAAATGCTTCTTTTCTGAATCGAGCAAGCCCGTTAGGGCGATGAACGGAATTTTCTTACGCTTTGCAACTTGGTTGCCGGTCAGCAGGGTTTTAAGCGCCTCAATGCATTCGACCAGGGCGCGATGGGTATCGGGATCTGTTAACGGGAATTTCTTGGTGCTCTGAACGGGATAGCCGATAAGGCGTCTCTTTCCCGCGGGCCATACATCTGTCCAGTCTGCTCGAATCTCATCGTAGAGCCCTCCCGTCTTGCGCGCAATCGTGGAGAAGAGACGTTTGCGCGTCTCGATCAGTTTATGCTTCTGTTCTTTTCCAGGCCTCTTCTTGGGTCGTCGCTCTGCTTATCCCGATCGGCATTTTTTGGCCCTCTAGTCGTCCGTTACTATCTGCGCGGCGCGCGGAAAGCTAGCGTCCCCTTGCGCTGTTAACCCGAGCGCTAACCCGACGAGTCCACTTTTCTTGAACCCTCACGACCCCAAGGATTTCGTGACCCAGTCTAAGCGATTCAATATCGCTCGCTCGATCGCGCCGCTCCCTAGCCGCAAAACGAAGCGGGCGGCCCGACTGATCGAGCCGCCCGCCGTCAGACTCGTTCTGCTACAGGTTTAGTGGACCTTGTATCCCGCCACGAACTCGTCCGGCTGCCCCGTACCCGAGTGCTTCAGCACCAACGTACCAGCGTTCACCGTGTTCGCCGTGAAGTAGGCCTTCGGACCGCTCTCGGCGTTGCCAAGGACGTTGGTCGGCACTGCGATGCCGGTATCCACGTCACCGGAACCGGAATCATCGAGCGGCCGGAAGAACACTTCGTAGTTCGTGCTTGGCTCAGCGCCAGTCAGTCTCACGATGATCTGACCACCGGCGTTGACCTCGTAGCTGCCCTCATCGAGCGGATCGGACCCGCAATTCGACAGGATCGGATCGGTCACTTCGCCGCATGGAACCAGGTTCGACGCCGAAATTGCCGGACGTACAAACCTCTCGTTCACCTTGAATCCGGACAGGAACTCATCCGTCGTGCCGCTCTCGACGACAACTGATCCTGAGCCGATCGTGCTCGGCTTGAATTCAGCCGGAACCACCAGTGTCGCGTTTCCCGCTTTGTCGCTCGGTCCAACGGTTCCGAGCGTGATAGGTGTTCCGCCGCTCGGTGAAGTCAGGAGCGCCGTGTAGGTGGTAGCGGGGCGCGCGCCTGACACATGGATCGACAATGCGCCGTCGTCATTTTCAACATCGACGTGGCCGCTGTTCAGCGAGTCGCTCCCGCAACTTGAAAGAGTTGCCGGCACGGTCACATCTGTGCATCGTACCAGTCCCGGCTGGAAGTCACGAGCCGATTCCAGCCCGTTGCTGGAGATTGTCAGCCCCGTGACGAACTCCTCGCCGCCCGCGCCGCTCAAGACCACGTTGCCGGCTCCCACGGTTCCGAATTTGTAAAATGCATCTTTCCGAAGTGCGCCGTTGCCACCCGCGCCGGTCTTCAAACTTCCGATGGCACTCGACTGCGTGCCGTCGCCCGATACGAACGTAATCGTGTAGGTCGTGTTGGTCGCCGCCCCGTACACCAATACCGTCACATCCCCTTGATTGTTGATCGTGGCGCCGCCACTTTTGAGCGGATCCTGCGTCGCCGCGCAGTTCGTGAGCGCAGCCGGTGTCGTCACCGCCTTGCACTGCTCCAGCGGCGCGTCGAACGTCTGCGCGCGCGCCATTCCTGATGCCAGAAAAAGCGCTACGGGCGCGGCGAGTAATGCTACCGGCCATTTAGGTCGTGATTGGAACATACAGATTTCCTCCTGGTCTGCGTCGATTGCCCCAGCAATCGAGTGAAAAAGTGAAACGTTGAGAAAGCGCGATTCGGAGTGTAAGACGCGCGTGCCCCCAACATTCGTTTACACTCGATTGAAAAGAATTCCCCTTGCGCGCACTTTCAGCCCCCTCAAAGCATTCGATTGGCGCACAAAATGCCGTTGCTCCGCTATGGTGCGGGCTTTCGCGGAACCGGGCGCATCAGACCCCATCGCCTGCGCGCTTCTCGGCGTTGTTCCGGGGTCATCTGCTGCCAGCGATGGTAGTTCGTGAGCATCCTCTGGCGCTGCTCCGGCGGAAGCTGCTCGAATTGCAGGTATCGCTTCATCACCCGATCGCGCTGATCCGGCGGCAGATGCCGGTAGCGAGCGTAGGCCTGCTGCAATTCACTGCGCCGCGCCTCGGGAAGCTGGCGCCATCGGCGCAATCCCTCCATCACTCGCTGGCGTTCCTCGGGCGGCAGACTCCGGAACTGCTGGAAGTTCTGCCGTACCCTCTGCCGATCTTCGGGCCGCATGGTCTGCCATCGCCGGTAGTTCTCGAGCACGCGTTCGCGCTGCTCCGGATTCAACTGCGCCCATTCATTGGGATGCTGTGCGACGAGCGCGCGCTCCGCGTCGTTCATCGGCTCCGCTCCAGCCGTCGATTGCGCATGAGCCGGCATAGCCGACGGCATCCCGCATAACAGGAATACCGCGACCATCAATGCGCTCGCGATTCGCATGCGACCCGTCATGGCAGGGGACCCTCGACGTCAGAGTTCGGCTGGCCTGCGGGCTCGGATTGAGGCGGCGGGGGCTCCGATTGAGTCCCACCAATTGCGGATTCCGGCTCGGCCGGCGCAGGTCTCGGCGCGCCGACCGGCAATTCAGGCTGGGCGCCCGCCGATTCCGGTGCTCTCGGTACTCCCCGAGGCACGCCATTTCCACCTGCTCCGGGCTGATTACCCAGATAACCCATCGCGTTGAGTGTTCGTATCTGGCTGAACAGCGAGTCGTCGGGCGAGGCCGCACCACCAGGCCCCGGCGCAGCTTGCGTGCCGTTCGAACGCGGCTCGAACAGGTCCAGGTTCATCAACATTCTCAAGTCCGGTGGCAAGTCCTCCTGTGCCGATGCGCCGCAAACAACCACACTCGCTATCAGCATTATTGCGGCCACTTTACGACGGAGTTTCATTGTTCTGGCGATCCCCGGGCGTCAGCTCGTCCAGATGCTCGATCACGTCGTAGTTCTCGAGCAGATCGAGATGCTCGACGACGTGATAGTTGGCCAGCAGGCCGACATCCGCGCTGCTCATCTCCTGCTGCAGCTCGAGCTGATCGACACCAGGCGCTTGCATACTTCCAGCGCCGCGATGCACCACGATAGCGATCGCGAGCACCGCGACCGCCGCCGCTCCCATCGCCATCGACGGCCAACCGAAGACCGGCAAGCGAACGTCTTCCCTCATCCGTTGCAATCGCCCGCGAATTCCCGTCCTTCTGGCCTGGGCCGCGCGCAGCTTGCGCCTGAGCTCGCTGCGGTAATCCGTCCAATCCGGCTCGCGCACATCTTCAACTGCGCGCGCCAGATTCGACAGTATCGCCGACGACGCTTCCACCGATTCGCGGCATTGCGCACATCCGTGGAGATGGCGCTGCACCCGGTCGCGCTCGTCTGCGCTCAACTCTCCGCGCAGATACGCGACCAGTTCGGTTTCGGGATGATTTGCAGCAATCGGATTCACTCGTCTCTTAATTAATCAGCCGTCTCTCAAATCAATCTTTCTGCAGCAGCTTCCTGAGCTGCGTTATCCCGCGATGCACGTGCACACGTGCCGTCGCCTCCGAGCATTTGAGCACCTCGGCTATCTCGCGGCTGGTAAATCCCTCCTGCGTCTGCAGCAATACTGCCGCACGCTGCTGCGGCGAAAGCTTGTCCAGCGCGGGGCGAAGGCGGCTTATCGACTGCTTCAGCATCGCCTCGCCCTCTGGACCAGCCTCCTCGGAGGGCGGATCGAAAGCGCGTTCGTCGGGGTCGTCGCCAGGACTTGCCAACGGCGATAGCCGCTTCCACCATCGATTCCGCCGCTGATGGTCGATGCACAAGTTGATGAGGATGCGGTAGAACCAGGTCGAAAAGCGCGAACGACCGTCGAAACGACCGGCAGATTCATAGAGCCGGATGAAAGCGTCCTGCGAGACGTCGCGCGCGTCGGCTTCGTTGCCGAGTATAGACGACGCGAGCCGGTACGCCCGGGCCTGGTGACGATCCACCATGAGCTCGAATGCGTCAGCATCGCGCTGGGCGATTCTCTTGCACAGTTCCTCATCCGAAGGCTCCACTGAGTCAGCCTGCCCCTGGGCCGTTGGGCCGCGACGGACCAGGCTGAATCACGGTCCGCGGCCGGCAATCCAAATCAGCCTCGGGACCGATGTTACATATTCCCGACCCGTTTGACGAAACAACATTACAGTTCGTTTACACGTTTCTCCTGCTAATTCGACACGCCCATGCTCCGCGATCGGACGTAAACGAAATCCCCGGGCGATGCGTCCAAGTTCCAGTACGAGCCGAAACCGGTAATCGAAAAAAAGAGATTGCGGCGGCATCGCCCAATCTGACTCGAGAGGAGATCAGTCATGAAAAAGGCCTTTACAACTTTCGCGGCGATAGTTTTTGTCGGCGCGATCGGCACGGCGGCATCAGCACAGGCGCCCTACAACCCCGACATCAACGGGACCGAGATCACTAACTTCAACCACTATCTGGATGCGCATCCTGAGATCGCGCAGCGGCTCGCCGCCAATCCCCGATTGGTGAACAATCCGCAGTTCATCGCGAATCATCCGGGATTTCAGAGCTTCATGGCTAACCATCCGGGAGTGCGCGAGGAAATCCACGAGTCACCCGGCCAGTTCATGTATCGCGAGGGGCATTACGAATGGAATCATGGCGGCGGCCCGGTCGCTGCCGGCCCCGGCACGGCTGCTGGTCCCGTCGCGCGCTTCGACAACGGCTATCTCGACGAGCATCCCGAAGTGGCCCGTCAACTCGGCGGCAATCCCTCGCTGGCGGACAACCCGCAATTCCTGGCCAACCATCCGGGGCTCGACGGCTATCTGTCGAATCACCCGTGGGTCAGGCAGGAACTACAGCAGCATCCCTACAAATTCATGAGCAACGAATGGCGCGATGACCATTACGGCCAGGGCGGCTACGGCATTACGCACGGCGAAGTCGGCCGCTTCGACAACGGTTACCTCGACCAGCATCCGGAAGTGGCGGAGCAGCTAGGGCATGATCCGCGGCTGGTGGACAACCCGCAGTTCCTGGCCACTCATCCGGGTCTCGACGACTACTTCAAGAACCATCCTGAAATCCGCTCGGAGCTGCAGAACCATCCCGACCGCTTCATGGCTCGCGAGCACTACTACGAGAACCACGGCGAAGGGAATGGCCCGCATCCGCTAGCGAGCACCGATCGCTACATGGACTCGCATCCCGAGGTTTCGCAGCAGCTCAACAAGAATCCCGCGCTCGTCGACAATTCCAAGTACGTCCAGAGTCATCCGGGCCTGCATGAGTATCTGCAGAATCATCCAGTAGCGCGCCACGACTGGAAGTCGCATCCGTACCGCTACATGGCAGCCGAGCGCCACTACGATAACAAGCACTAACCGATAAACCAGGGAAAAAGGGAAGGGCGCCGAGCGACAAAATCGCTCGGCGCCTTTTTTCGTCGATGCGTCAAAGTGTAAGTAAGAGAAGGAACTCGATCGCGGTGAAACCCGCCTGGGGTTTCATCAAATCGAATCGCGTGGAGGCTATTGGCCGCATGCTGTCGCATACGAAATGTCTGACTGTGAACGTTCCCAACCGGATGGACTTTGTGAATATCACCGGCGAAGTTGAAAAGGCGGTCAATGAAAGCCACGTGCGCGAGGGCCTATGCCTCGTCAACGCGATGCATATCACTGCGTCGATCTTTATCAATGACGACGAGCCAGGCCTGCACGAAGATTACAAGCGATGGCTCGAGTGGCTGGCGCCGTACGACCCGAGTCCCGAGCGCTACCATCACAATCGCACCGGCGAGGACAACGGCGACGCGCATCACAAACGCCAGGTGATGGGCCGCGAGGTCGTTGTCGCTATAACCAAGGGCAAGCTCGATTTCGGCCCGTGGGAACAGATCTTCTACGGCGAGTTCGACGGCCGCCGCCCCAAGCGGATTCTAATCAAGGTGATTGGCGAGTAGGCGGCGCGGTGTAGGCCGTGTAGCGCGATATCTTCCAGCTTCCGTCGGACTGGCGCCGGAAGATGTCGAGGCCCGGCTCCTCGCTAGTTTCCTCGGTTCCGTCTTTCAGATGCACCTTGAGAGTCCATACGAGCCTCACCGCGGCGAGATCACCCGAGACGATTATCTCCTTGAGGTCCAGGTCGTAGTGGTATCGCTTCATCGGATCCGCCACCGATCGCTTCAAGCGGGCGCACAATGTTTCGAAGTTGCTTTCGGGGATTCCCTGGAAATTTGAAATCAAATCCGGCGCGAACAGCGAGCAAACCTGCGACGCGTTGCCGGCATTGAAATCTCGCGTCCATTTCTCCAGTGCCGCGCGAATCTGATTGCGCGCTACAGCCGTGGAATCCGCCGATCCGTACGATCCCCCAATTAAGACGGCTAGAACCGCGATTAATCCAATATGGGCGTGCTTCATTCGCATGACGCTGATTTATTCCTTCTCACGGGATATGCAAATTGACGCATTTTTATGCAAATTCGCGTCTTGCCATCAACGCCTCTTGATTACCCCGTAGCATCGCGGTAGCTGATTTGTCGGATAAGTCTTGGTAATGTCCGAAATCGCGGAATGCTCTGCCTTTACAGTGGCTTTCGCAGGAGAGTCAGCGATGAGCAGCATGGCGCGTATGGCTGTATTCGTTGTCTTGGGATCGGCATTGACGGTCGGAGCCCTGATGGTAGCGAGCTACCTGTCCACGTCTGCCGGCTAGTCTGAACAGCCGCCTGTCGCATCGGACGTGACGGGCGGCGGCATTTCGACGGTGCTTCATCCGGCGGCTCACCGCAGCCGCATCGCAGTGGTCCTGCGCGCCGACGATTTCCCGTGACCATCCTCTTGTCTATTCTCGATCGCGTGACGGATCGGCCATCAACGTGAGCGAAGCGCCGCCAGAATTCGTTGCGCAGCACGCTCCCGCACTAACGCGCTTGTGCAAACGCGCGCGCATCCGCGCGACGCGATGGAACGTCAGCGATGAGGCTATCCACGACGCGGCCTGGCGCGGGGCATGCCAGCTGGACGGCGCCGGCGTCGATACGTTCGTCGATGCGCTCCACGCCGAGGACTTGAGCCTGGCAATCGCGTGCCAGGCCGGCGAGTCTGCCGCGTGGGAACATTTCATCACCAGTTTCCGGCCGGCGCTCTATGCCGCCGCGCGCGCGATCGCGGGCGACGAGATGCGCGGCCGCGAACTCGCAGACTCGCTATGGGCCGAGATGTACGGTCTCGAGGTTCGCGACGGCCGGCGCCGCTCGATCCTCAGTTACTTTCACGGTCGCAGCTCTCTTCTCACATGGCTGCGCGCTGTTCTGGCGCAGCGTAACGTCGATTACATCCGCACGCAGAGCCGCATTCAGCCCCTCGACGAGAATCTTGAGCAGGCGGCCGTAACCACCAACCACGATGATACAGATTCCGACCGCGCTCGTTACGTTGCGATGCTGGGTAAGGCGCTCGACGCCGCGCTCAAATCGCTCGCGCCGCGGGATCGGATGCGGATGGCGTACTGTTACCGGCACGATCTTTCGCTCAAGGAGATTGGCCGCGTGATGGACGAGCATGAGTCGACGGTGTCGCGCCAGCTTGCGCGCACGCGTGACTATCTCAAACGCGAGATCGAGCGCATGCTGCACGACGGCGACAAGCTGAGCCACGACCAGATTCGGCTGTGTTATGATTTTGCAGCGGGCGATTTGCAGCTCGATCTGTCGCGCGCCCTCCCGGACGTGGAATGAAACTGTTTGCTCAGTGCAATTTTCCGGCCGCGGTTCGTTCCAAGATAAGGAATAGCTAAAAAGCGAGAACTTGAGGGAGTGAAAAATCCGGACAAAAACAGCGAGCCGCTCGACGCTGTCTTGCGCCGCGCGATGCGTCAGCAGCCGGGGCCGGCGACGCCAGAGTGCGCCGACGCGGACTCGCTCGCCGCGTACTCGGAGAAGTCGCTGGCGGCGCCGGAGCGCGAGCGCCTGGAGACGCATTTTGCCGATTGCATGCGATGCCAGGTGCTGCTGGCGGATATCGCGCGCGCCGAGCAGCATGCACGCGATGCCGGAGCGGTGTCCGCGATCCCATGGTATCGAAGATGGCGCGTCGCGATTCCCGCGCTTGCGGCGGTCGCGGCGCTGGTCGTCGTTGTCAGGATAATCAGTCCCGGAAACGACGAGCTGCAGCGTGTCGCGATGCTGAAACCGGGCGTTCCGGCAATGGAGCTTGCCGCAAAGGCGCCTGCGCCAGGATCGCCAGTCAACCTACCCGCGTCGGAACCGCCAGCTCCGCCGATGCAGCTTGCCGAGAAGGCGCCCGCGCCCGCACCGCAAGCCGAAGTACCCGCGGCGAAACCCGCAGCTCCGCCCATGCAGCTTGCTGCGAGGGCGCACGCGCCTGCGCCGCGAGCAGTCGAGCAATCGGCGCCACTCGCGGCGCCAGTCCTGGCACCCACAGTTCCCTCTTCTAACGAGATCGCAATGAACGAGGCGAAGCCGGAGTCGGCGCCTCGCGCACGTGAGATGGGCGGCTCGTTTCTCCACCGAATGACGACGAGCGCCGAGGCTCCAGAAGCGGCGTCTGCTCCACCAGCCGCGTCTGCTCCGCAAACCGCGTCAGCTCCGCAAGCGATGGCCATGCCGGCGGCCGCGGCTCCCATCGCTGGATACGGCGCTGCAGGATCGTACGGCGCGGCAGTTGCCGGCGCCGCCGGGGGATCCAGTGTCTCAGCGGCGCCGGCGCCAGAGACGCTCGCGATGATCTCTCCACCCGATCGATCGGTTAGGTGGACGATTGGCAAAAATGGCATGCTCCGCCGCAACGACGCGAATGGCGAGACGCAAGTTCAGCACAGCGGCGTGACCACCGATCTGATTGCGGGCGCGGCGCCGTCGGCGACCGTATGCTGGATCGTGGGCCGCAGCGGAACGATCATCCGAACGACGGACGGCGAGCATTGGGCTCTCATCCCGGCCCCGACCTCGGATAATCTTGTGGCGGTGACCGCGGGCAGCGCGACGGATGCAGTAGTCACGGCCGCCGACGGAAAGAGTTTCGCGACCTCCGACGGCGGCGCTAGCTGGCATGCGCGACAGTAACTCGTAGCCAGGGATTTAGCGGAGGCGAGCGCGAACACGATGATCGAAGCACTGCTGATAATTGGCGCATATATCGTTGGGTCGATTCCGACCGGCGTGATCGTCGGACGGATGCGCGGCTTCGATCCACGTGCAGTCGGCTCCGGCAATATAGGGACGTCCAACGTCGCGCGCGCGGGCGGTGCGAGCGCGGCTGCGATGACGTTCGCGGGCGACGTGCTGAAGGGCGCTGTTCCCGTGATGGTGGCGCAGGCGGCCGGGTTTCCAGCGACGATTATCGCGTTGACGGGCCTGGCGGCGTTTCTCGGCGCGATTTGGTCGGGGTTTCTTCGCTTCCGCGGTGGCAAGGGGGTCGCGGCGGCACTGGGAATCTGGCTGGCCATCTCGCCGATGGTGATTCTGATCGCGCTTGCGGTCTTCGGTATCGCCTTTGGCGTGAGCCGAATCATGTCGCTGGCGTCGATGGGCGCGGCGATCGCGCTGCCGCCGACGGTCGCGGCCCTGGGACTGCCACATCGCTATTTGCTGCTCGCGATCGTGATGACCGTGCTGGTCCTGTTCCGCCATCGTGAGAATATCCAGCGCCTGTCGCGCGGCGAGGAGCCCAGGTTCCAGCCCGGGCGCAAGGACGCTGCGGCTTCGTAGCCGGTGCCTGCCGATTAATCGGACGCCTGCCAGATAAGCATTAGCGCCGCTTCAAGCGGTCCCGCCAAGCAGTATCTGTGATGCGCCAGCACGCATCGGCACAAAATGCCTGTTGGCATCGCGCTTGCGTTGCCGAATGCGCTGGATGTTGGCGCAATCCCGCGGGATGGACTAGGTATCAGTCTTAACCCAGCGAGGAGATACGCCAATGACATCAGCGGAAAAAAAGGACTTAGCCACCGAATTTCTCAGCGAGTTCAATGACCCCGATCCCGTACGGCTTGCCACTATGATCTCGCCCGACTTTCACTGGCAGGTTATGACCAACATGAAGGGCATGGCCCCGATGAAGGGTCATGAAGGTCTCAAGAATCTCGTGAAGTCGATCAAGACGATGATGCCGGGGGGACTCGGCGTCCGAATCGACACGGTCATTTGCGAAGGCGACCGGTGCGCCGTGCAGGCGGAATCGAATACGACCGCATCGAACGGCAAGAAATATAACAACCGCTACCACTTCGACATCCGCTTCGACGGCGACAAGATTGCCGAGGTACGCGAGTATTGCGACACCAATCACGCGCGCGAGGTTTTTTTCAGCAAGTAGGCCGCCGAGCGGAACCATCGCGGCGCGGGTGCGAATTTGGGGGTCTTGAACCATCGGCATCTTGGGAGAATGGTTATGGGGGATGAGGTGGAGGGCCGGGGCCGGCATATGTCCCGCGCGGCCAGTATGAGCACCGACCGAGAGGAGACTTATGAAGAAGGTTGAGGCAATCATCAAACCGTTCAAGCTCGACGAGGTCAAAGAGGCGTTGTCGAGTATCGGTGTGCAGGGTCTCACGGTCAGCGAGGTCAAGGGATTCGGCCGTCAGAAGGGGCATACCGAGCTGTACCGCGGTGCGGAGTACGTCGTGGACTTTCTGCCCAAGGTCAAGCTCGAGATAATTGTTTCGGACGAGCTGGCGGCGCAGGTAGTCGAGACTATCGAGCGCTCGGCGCGAACCGGCAGAATCGGCGACGGCAAGATCTTTGTCATGCCGATGGAAGAGGTGGTGCGTATCCGCACCGGCGAGCGCGGCGTCAACGCGCTCTAGCCGAAGCGCCGGTCAATCAGAATCAGTTTTTCCTTCCGTTGCTCGAGATGCCGCGGCCGAAATCCCACTTGCGGCCCTTCTTGAACTCGCTCACGATTCGCCGCGAGACCACCATCCGATGCACTTCGTCGGGTCCGTCGTAGATGCGTGCGAAGCGCGCGTGACGATACATCCGGGCCAGCGGAGTATCCTCCGACACGCCCATCGCGCCGTGCACCTGGATGGCGCGATCGATCACGTCGTGCAGCACTTTCGCGCCGAAGAACTTGATCAGTGATATTTCGACGCGCGCCTCGTCGCCGGCGTCGATCTTCGCGGCGGCGTTGAGCGTGAGCAATCGCGCGGCCTGGATCTCAGCAGCCGAGTCGGCAATCCAGTTCTGGATCGTCTGCTTGTCGGACAGCGGGCCGCCGAAGGCCTGGCGATTGATCGCCCGATCGATCATCAGCTCGAACGCGCGCTGCGCCTGCCCCAGCCATCGCATGCAATGGTAGATACGCCCGGGGCCGAGCCGCTTCTGCGCGATCTTGAACGCCTGTCCGCGCGGACCGAGCAGATTCGTAAGCGGCACGCGCACGTCAGTGTATTTGATCTCGCAATGGCCGCCCGACGTCTCGCCCATCACGGGCACGATGCGCACGATCTGATAGCCCTTGGTGTCCGTGGGCACGACGATCATGCTGAAGCGTTCGTGCGCCGGCGCGTCCGGCTCGGTCACGCACATCACGGTCGAGAACGCAGCGACGTTGGCGCCGCTGGTAAACCACTTGTGGCCGTTGATCACCCATTCGTCGCCGTCCTGCACCGCGCGCGTGCGCAACCCGGTCGGATCGGCGCCGGAGACTTCCGGCTCGGTCATCGAGAAGCTCGGGTAGATGTCGCCGTTGACCAGCGGCGCGAGCCAGCGCTTTTTCTGTTCGGGATTTCCGTACAGGTGGAGCATGGTGGCGTCCTGCGCGGAATGCGTGCCGAGGCCGGCGATCGCGTACTCGCTCCGCCCGACGATTTCATTGACGAAGACGTAGGGCATGAACTCGAGTCCGCCGCCGCCGATTTCCTTGGGCAGACCGAGCGCCCACAGCCCGCGCTTCTTCGCCTCAGCCTGAATTGATTTCAAGGTGCGCGACGCTTCGTCGCCGCCACGCTCGAGAATTTTTTCGTTGGGATAGATGAGCTCGTTCAGAAAACCGGAAACGCGATTGCGCAGGTCCTGAACTTCCGGACTAGCTTCGATTTCAGCAACACTTTGCATGGTAGTACTCCTCGTGAGCGGCGGCGCACACACCGATCGTTACCGCGCATCGCACGCTCCTGACAAGCGCGGATGCCCTGGAGAAATGCAGTGGGCTGCGATCTGTCGGTGTGATAATCATCGACGCGGCCCCAAGGTGATCCGCATTGCCTGAAAGAGCTCATCGTCTGATCTATCGGGTGCATGCCGTCGAACGGATGGTGGAACGAGGAATCAGCGATGACGACGTGCGCCAAGTATTGGCTGCAGGCAAGGAAATCGAGACCTATTCGGCCGACTATCCCTATCCGAGTCGGCTTCTGTTGGGATGGTGTGGACCGAGAGCCATACATGTGGTCGCAGCCGACAACACAGCGGATAATGAAACGATAATAGTGACCGTCTATGAACCGGACCCTGATCGATGGCAGCCAGGTTTTGAAAGGAGAAAGGTTCAATGAAATGCGTGATCTGTAAGCACGGCGAAACTCGGCTCGGCAAAACCACCGTAACGCTCGAGCGCGGCGGCGTGACGCTGGTAGTCAAGAGCGTTCCCGCTCAGATCTGCGACAATTGTGGCGAGGCCTACGTCCACGAAGAAATTACCCGCCAGCTTATTGGCACCGCCGAGGAAGCGCTCCAGGCCGGCGTCCAAGTAGATGTCCGCGAGTTTGCTGCGACCTCCAGGCCCTGATTGGTCCAACGCTAAGTCTCGTCGAAAGGAAAAAACAATATATGATCGATCTCTACACCTGGACCACGCCCAACGGCCGTAAGCCCGCTATCGTGCTCGAAGAATGCGGCCTCGAATACTCAGTTCATCCCGTGAACATTCGCGAGGGCGCGCAGTTCAAGCCGGAGTTCGTGAAGATTTGCCCGAACTGCAAGATTCCAGCGATCGTCGATCACGACGCGCGCGTCTCGATATTCGAGTCGGGCGCGATACTCGTGCATCTGGGGGAGAAGACCGGCAAGCTGCTCCCGTCGAAAGATCCTGGGCGCGCGAAAGTGCTCGAATGGCTCTTCTGGCAGATGGCAAACATCGGTCCGATGTTCGGACAGGCGGGCCATTTCGTCAACGCGGCGCCCGAGAAAATTCCGTACGCAATCGATCGTTATGCCAATGAATCCGCGCGGCTGATCAAAGTGCTCGACAATCAGCTGGCGAATACCGAGTACATGGCGGGGGCCTACTCGATCGCCGACATCGCGACTTATCCGTGGCTCGTCGTAGGCTTTCCCGCGATCAAAGCAGTGAAGCCGGATGTGGTAGGTGAGAGTGCGAACGTCGCGCGATGGCTCGCCGCCGTCGGCGCGCGTCCTGCCGTGAAGAAGGGCATGGAAGTGCCGAAAGTCTAGCTTCGAGCGCCTTGCGACCTAGCGATTGATCGAACCCATCAGCGCGGCGGGATATCGAAGTCCGGCGGCGACGCCTTTCGGCGCGACCTCGTCGATCCGTTTGAGGTCGTCGGCGGTGAGCTTAACGTCGAGCGCGCCGACGTTCTCTTCGAGATACTTGCGCCGCTTGGTGCCGGGGATCGGAACGATATCCTCGCCTTGCGCGAGCACCCAGGCGAGCGCGAGCTGCCCGGGCGTGCAGTGCTTGTCCTTCGCGATAGCCTCGATACGCGCGACGAGCTGCAGATTCTTGTCGAAATTCTCGCCCTGAAAGCGAGGCGAGAAGCGCCGGAAATCGTCGGGCGCCAGGTCCTCGAATTTCCGAATCTGTCCCGTCAGAAATCCGCGACCGAGCGGGCTGTATGCGACCAGCCCGACTCCCAGCTCGCGGCAAGTCGCCAGCGTGCCGTCTTCGGGTTCGCGGCTCCACAGCGAATACTCGTTTTGCAGCGCGGCGATCGGATGCACTTTGCATGCGCGCCGAATCGTCTCGGGGGCCGCCTCGGAAAGGCCGAGGTAACGAACCTTGCCCTCCTTCACAAGCTGCGCCATCGCGCCGACCGTATCTTCAATCGGCGTGTTGGGATCAACGCGATGCTGATAGTAAAGATCGACCGTGTCGACGCCGAGCCGTTTCAGGCTGCCCTCGCAAGCTGTGCGCACATACTCGGGACGGCCGTTGATTTCGCGGCGCGTCGGATCCGCAGGGGTGCGCACGATGCCGAACTTGGTCGCGATCACAACTTTGTCGCGGCGGCCGCGAATCGCTCTGCCGACGAGTTCTTCGTTGCTATGGGGCCCGTAGGCGTCCGAGGTGTCCCAGAAGTTGACGCCCAGTTCGAGCGCGCGCTCGAGAGTGTCCATCGACTGCGCATCGTCGCGCGGTCCGTAGAAATCCGACATCCCCATGCACCCGAGGCCGATCGCCGACACGGTCAAGCCGCTTTTCCCAAGCTGTCTGGTTTTCATTTTTTCAGTTTGCGCGACGCGCCCGTTAGAGTACAGCGGCGGCAGAATTCATTTGACAGCGTGCGCCGCGATGCGCTGAATTCGAGCGATGGCAGAACCTGCACCATCGGTTCCCAAACCCGATCTTCACGGATCGATCAATCACGTCTCGATCACCGTCAGCGATCTGCCCGAGGCGATGAAGTTCTTCGGGCCGCTGCTTAAATTCCTCGGCTACTCTGTGGGCGGAATTTTTGACGACAATCGCACCGGCGGCCGGCTCACCGTCAATATCAACGCGTCCAACGGCACCGCGTTTAATGTGTGGCAGGCGAAGTTGGACCATCCATTCGAGGTTTACGAGCCGGGTCTGCATCACGTGGCTTTCAACGTACAAAGACACGAGCAGGTTGATGAATTGTTCGCGCTGGTTCGTTCGCTCGGCGCGGAAATTCTCGACGGTCCCGGCGAGTTCCCGTTCGGACCGGGCGGCTACTACGCCTTTTATTTTCTGGGGCCCGACCGTCTGAAGTTCGAAATCGTTCACATGCCGTTGGCGGAGCAGAGCTACCGCAAAATGATCGCAGCTCTCGAACGCGGGTCTCGCTGACGAAGCGATATCAATCACTCAGCGACGTTCGCGTCGTCGATCTCACTCACTTTATCGCGGGGCCGTACGCCACCAAGTTGTTGGCGGACATGGGCGCCGACGTCGTCAAGGTCGAGCCGCCATCGGGCGAGGGCAGGCGCAGGCTGGGACCGCATCGCGCGGGCATTGGAGATCGCGGTGGACTGTTCGCGTTTCTCAATCTCAACAAGCGCGGCGTCACGCTGAACCTGAAGCATGAGCGCGGCCGCGAACTTTTCGTACGACTGCTCGACGGCGCCGATCTTCTGATAGAAAGCTTCGCGCCCGGCACTCTCGCGACGCTCGGTCTCGCGCCGGACGAGCTGATCGCGAAGTTTCCGAAGTTGTCGGTCGTTTCAATCTCGAATTTCGGGCAGGACGGTCCGGAACGCGACGGCAAGTTGAACGACCAGGTGTTGTTCGCGCGCGGCGGCTGGACGTTTCCGGTGGGCGAGCGCGATCGCGAGCCGCTGACGCCGCCGGGCTCGCTCGCGCTATATGTCGCGGCTCTGTATGGGGCGATTGCCGCGATGCAGGCGCTGGCGGCGCGCGACTTGGGCGTCGGCCACGGGCAGCATATCGATGTGTCGATCCTCGAAGCGACGGTCGCGACGATGATCTACGAGACCGTCACCTTTCAGTCGACCGGGATTGTGCGCGGGCGCGAGGGCAAGCGTTTCGCGGTCGGCCCGTTTTTGATCGTGACGCTGAAATGCAAGGACGGATATGCAGGCCTGCATTGCGTGACCGACAAGCAGTTCGAGGGCTTGTGCGATCTGATGGGGCGGCGCGAGCTCGCTTCCGATCCGCGGTTCAATAGCGCGCTGAGCCGGATGCTCAACAACGCCGCGATCCTTGAAATCGTCGAGGAGTTTTTTATTGGGCGCGAACGCAAGTGGCTCTACCGCGAGGGGCAGCGCCGCGCGATTCCGCTCGTGCCGATACCGAGCGTGGCTGAGGTGCTGGAGTGGGAACAGACGCGGGCGCGCAACTACTTCGAGACGATCGACGATCCGGTGCTCGGCAAGATTCGAGTTCCGGGAACGCCGCTTCGCCTGACGTCGCATCGGCCGCAAGCCTCGCGGCCCACGCCGCAACTCGGCGAGCACAACCGCGAAATCTTCGGCCAGCGATTGGGCTTAAGAGATGATGAGATCGCGACGCTGAAAAGAGCGGGCACGATATGAGCACGATTTTTAACGGCAAGGTTCGCGTGCTCGACATCTCGATGGGATGGGCAGGGCCGCTGGTCGGTCAGATGTTCGCCGAGATGGGCGCGGAAGTTATCAAGGTCGAGGATACGCATCACTTTGATTGGTGGCGCGGTTCGCTCTCGATGGCGCCGCCGGAGATGCAGCCGATTGAGCGCGCGTCGGTCTTCAATACCGCGAATCGGGGCGAGCGCGGCGTCACGCTCGATCTCGCAGACGCGCGCGGAATTGAAATCCTGAAGCGGCTGCTCAAAGTCTCCGACATCCTGATCGAGAATTTCAGTCCCAGCGTGATGAATCGGCTCGGACTCGGCTACGAATCGGTAAGTGCGATCAATCCGCGGCTGATTATGATCTCGATGCCGTCGTTTGGCAGCGATGGTCCCGAATGCAACGCGCGCGGATACGGCAACACCGTCGAGGCGATGGCGGGGGTGACGGGACTCACCGGATATCACGACGGAACGGGACAGAAGTACACACTGAGCAACGCGCTCGGCGATCCGGTCGGAGGATTGAACGGCGTGTTCGCGTTGATGGTCGCGCTGCGGGAGCGCGAGCGCTCTGAGCGCGGGCAATTGATCGAGCTGGCGCAGGTCGAGGCGCTGATTCCGTTCGTGGCCGAAGCAATTCTCGATTTTCAATTCACTGGAAAAGTGCCGGCGGCGCGCGGCAACCGGCATCGCGAGCATGCGCCGCACGGGATCTATCGATGCGCCGGCGACGAGAATTGGATCGCGCTCGCTTGCGAGACCGACGATCAATGGCGAAGCCTCGCGAGAGCGGTTGGACTCGCGCGCATCGCAGATGATCCACGTTTCGCCAGCGCGTCCGCGCGAAAGCTCAACGAAGACGCGCTCGACGCGGAACTATCGCGGGCGATTGTCCAACTGAGCGCCGACGAATGCGTCGCGCGTCTCCACGATGCGGGAGTGCTGGCTGCGCCGGTGAATCCGGCGCCGGCGGTGATGGCTGATCCGCAAATCCAGAGCCGCGAATATTTCGTCGCAATCGATCGCGCCGTCGTCGGGACGCAGCTCTATCCGGCTGCAGTCGCGCGCATCCCGGATACTCCGTTGCGAGCAGACGCTCCCGCGCCGCTGCTGGGCGAGCACAACCGCGCAGTCTTCGCTGAGATCCTCGGGATGACTGACGACGAGATCGCTGACCTCGAGCGCAGCGGCGTGATCGGATCTAGTCCGCGGCGGAAAGGTAAATCACTCAATTAAATGTGAAACCCGACGTGGGTTTCACGCTTCCTTGGGCAGGGGTGACCCCTGCACGCAGTGTGTCGTTGTTTCGCTAGTTTCGCGGAAAATGCCGCGCCGCTGTTGCGATTAAAAGCGAAAGTGTTTCACGTGAAACGGTAATTTAGTTCAGGGGAACGAAACGCGAATCGCCGGCCGCCTGCGTCAGCGCACGTTGTCGCTGGGGACGAAGCCGTGCATCCCTTTGAAGGCGCCGTCGAGGACTTCGACTTGGGAGCCCTTGTCGTCGCTGTTGATGATTCGGACGGGAGTGTTGTTGTCGACCTGCTTCGCCGCCAGTCCTTCGCCGAGGCCTCCGATCATTCCGCCGACGCCGCCTTGTTTTTTCAGATTGGTAAGTTTCGTGAATGTGTCTTCGTCGGGATATACGGCAACGGTGCTTTCGCCGTTGTGCGCGACCAGCTTATGACCACATCCCGCGATCGCCAGCGAAGCTCCGATCACAAATGCGCAGACGACGACTGTCGAAATTCGCATCGAATGTTCTCCTCTACCGCAATTGCGACCACGCTGGCGGCCTCATCCCCATCGCCGGTCTTCTAGCACGAGTTTCGGGAAAACGCCCGCCTGTTTCTGTGGATAAGTTGCCGATGGCGAACCTCGGGATACAATGTGGTCGGGACTCGACGATGATCAGCTTTCGCACACTCGAGCGCGGCGATTTGCCGCGGATGCATCGATGGCTGAACACCCCGCACGTTGTCGAATGGTGGCCCGACGAAGCGCTGACCCTCGACGAGATAATCGCGAAATACACGCCGCGCATCGATGGCCTTGAAGATGTTCGATGCTTCGTGATCGTTCATGGCGACACGCAGATCGGATACATCCAGGAGTACCCGATCGATGAGCATTCGGTTGGAATCGACTTGTTCATTGGCGAGGTTGAGTTTCACCATCGACGTTTGGGCGCTCCGATCATCCGGCAATTTCTTAACGACATCGTGTTTGCCGATCCGGCCGTCGATAGTTGCGTCATCGACCCTTCGGTTTCGAATCGCGGCGCGATACGGGCGTACGAAAAAGCCGGGTTTCGGTTTTTGAGGACGGACGAGAATCCAGGCGAGTCTGAAGCTTTGTACCTGATGCGAATTGGGCGAGCAGAATTTGCAAAATCTTGAATCGCGCGCAAAGATGCGCGCTGAATAAGGTCCCTCACCTTCGATCCTCTCCCCTTGGGAGAGGGGAAGAGAGAATCGCGCCCCTTATGCAAAGGTCACTTTGCAGGGAGAGGGGGCGAGCCAGGTTCTGCAAAGGGTCTCGAATATCGGCCAAATCTTGAAAATTGCGGAGGGTTTCGGGCCGTGATAGGCTTCACGATTCGGCTCGGCGAGCGTTAGCGGCCGGAGCAAATCGTGATGCGAATCGGGCTGATCTCTGACACTCATATTCCTGAGGCGTGTGAGCATCTTCCGGCGAAGGTTTTCGAGGTGTTTGCCGGGATCGACCTCGTGATGCATGCGGGCGACGTGTACGTGAACCGCGTGCTCGACGAGTTGTCGGCGATCGCGCCGGTGATCGCTGCGCTCGGCAACGGCGACGAAGGCCTCGACGGGCATCGCCATCGCCTTGAGCCTGACGAACGCGTTCGCGAGGCGCACCTGGTCGAGATCGCCGGCGTGCGAATCGGACTGGTGCACGCGATTCCGACGCCGGACGAGACGTCGGAAGAAGTGTTCGCGCGCGCGATGCTCACGCAATTCGGCGGGCCGGTGGACGTTGTCGTGCAGGGGCACAGTCACGTCGAGGGAGTGACGCGGTTCGGCGCGACGCTGGTCGTCAATCCGGGCAGCGCCACATTGCCGCGCAATCTTATCGGAGTGCCGGGAACGGTCGCGATACTGGAAATTGGAAACGGCGGCGAAGTCTCCGCCGAGATAATCAGCCTGGCCTAGCCGGCTGCACGAGCGATCCAGGAGGAATTTTTGTCTGCGGAAAATGCTGTGCCCGCGATCAAGCGCGCGGTCACGATGGAAAAACTGGTCAACCTGTGCAAGCGCCGTGGAATTGTTTTTCCGACGAGCGACATCTATGGGGGACTCGGATCGACCTTCGACTACGGGCCGCTGGGCGTTGAGCTGAAGCGCAACGTCAAGGAAGCGTGGTGGCGCGAGATGGTTCAGTATCGCGCCGACGTGCTGGGGTTGGACTCGGCGATTTTTCAGCATCCCCGCACGTGGGAAGCGTCGGGGCATCTGAAAAATTTCACCGATCCGCTGGTCGATTGCAAAGAGTGCAAGCAGCGGTTTCGCGCCGACCATATCACCGGTGACAAGTGCCCGAATTGCGGCGGCGAGCTCACTCCAGCGCGGAATTTCAACCTAATGTTCAAGACGTTCATGGGACCGGTCGAGGACACGGCGTCGGTCGTCTATCTTCGTCCGGAAACCGCGCAGGGAATTTTCGCGAACTTCGAGAACATCGTGGATACGCAACGCGTCAAGCTGCCGTTCGGCGTCGCGCAGCAGGGCAAGTCGTTCCGCAACGAAATTACGACTGAGAATTTCATCTTTCGCACGCGCGAGTTCGAGCAGATGGAGATGGAATTCTTTGTTCGTCCCGATCGCGAGGAAGAGGAGAAGTGGTATCGCTACTGGGTCGATTTCCGATTCAACTGGCACGTCAAGTTCGGAATCAAGGCCGACCATCTGCGCAAGCGCGAACACGCGACCGATGAGTTGTCGCATTATTCGAGCGGCACCACCGATATCGAATTCCTCTATCCGTTCGGATGGGGCGAGCTCGAAGGCGTGGCCAAGCGCGGCAGCTTCGACCTGGATCAGCACGCGAAGTACAGCGGCAAGGACCTGACGTATTTCGACGAGGACACCAAGACGCGCTTTCGGCCGTGGGTGATCGAGCCCGCGCTCGGAGTCGATCGCGCGATGCTTGCGTTCATGCTCGACGCGTACGACGAGGACGTGGTCGACAACGAAGAGCGAATCGTATTGCGGTTGGATCCGCGACTCGCGCCGACCAAAGTCGCGGTCTATCCGCTGCTGCGCAAAGCAGGGCAGCCGGAGAAAGCAATCGCGATCCGCGACGCTTTGAAGCGGCATTTCACGGTCGCCTACGATCAAGCGGGCTCCATCGGTCGGCGCTATCGCCGTCAGGATGAAGTCGGGACGCCGTACGGCGTGACGGTCGATCATCAGACGATGGAAGACGACACGGTGACGCTGCGCGATCGCGACTCGATGACGCAGGAGCGCGTGCCGATCGCGCGGCTGATCGAAGTGATCACAGATCGAATCGGCTGGACGCATTAAAAATTTAAAATTGTCGCCGCCAGATGCGGAGACGGGAGCAACGGTTACACATGGGTCGCATTCATCCTGAGATCTACTTTTTCGGTGCGGGCGTGGCAGAAGGACGCGCCGAGATGCGCAATCTGTTGGGCGGCAAGGGTGCGAACCTGGCCGAGATGGCGCGGCTCAAGCTGCCGGTGCCTCCGGGATTCACGATCTCGACGCGGGTCTGCAACTATTTTTACGATCACGGCCACAAGTATCCGAAGGGGCTCACCGAAGGCGTGGCGAAGAGTGTCACGCGAGTCGAGAAGGCGCTCGGGCGCAAGTTCGGCGACGCGAAGAATCCGCTGCTGGTGTCGGTGCGCTCGGGCGCGCGCGTTTCGATGCCGGGAATGATGGACACGGTGCTGAACCTCGGGCTCACCGACGAGACGGTGAAAGGACTCGCGGAAATCAGCGGCAATCGGCGCTTCGCGTGGGACTCGTACCGGCGATTCTGCCAGATGTTCGGCGACGTCGTGCTCAAGCTGAAGCCGGAGAACAAGAACGATCCCGATCCGTTCGAGGAAATTATCGATCACAAAAAGGCAACGCGCGGGGTCAAGAACGACACCGACCTGAACGTCGATGACTTGCAGGAACTGGTCGGCGAGTTCCGCGCGCTGATTCGCTCACGCGTCGGCCGCGACATCCCGCAGGACCCGCACGAGCAACTTTGGATGGCGATTGGCGCGGTGTTCGACTCGTGGCACAACGATCGCGCGATCACGTATCGGAAAATCAACAACATCCCGGGCGACTGGGGCACCGCCGTCACGGTGCAATCGATGGTGTTCGGCAACCTGGGCGACGATTGCGGAACCGGCGTCGCGTTCACGCGCGATCCCGGCACCGGTGAAAAAGGAATTTACGGCGAGTACCTGCCCAACGCGCAGGGCGAGGACGTTGTCGCGGGAATCCGCACTGGACGGCAGATCAGCCTGAAAGCGGGGCGCCAATGGGCCGCGCGCGTGGGAATAAGCGAGGCTGAACGTGCGGCGCAATACCCGACGCTCGAGGAAAGTTTCCCTGAGGTTTACAAACAACTCCTGCAAATCTCGGCGCGGCTGGAAAAACATTTCCGCGACACGCAGGACATGGAATTTACGATCGAGCGCAATCGGCTGTTCATGCTGCAGACGCGCAACGGCAAGCGCACGGCGCAGGCCGCGGTGCGAATAGCAGTCGACATGGCCGACGAGAAGCTGATCGATCGCAAGACCGCGTTGAAGCGGGTCGAGCCCGAACAACTCGAGCAGTTTTTGCATCCGCGGCTGGATCCGTCGAGCAAGAAACACGTGATCGCGCGCGGTCTGCCGGCATCGCCGGGCGCGGTCAATGGCGAAGTTGTCTTCTCGGCGGACGAAGCGGTCGCCGTCGCGGAAGCGGGGCGCAAAGTGATCCTCGTGCGGCAGGAGACCTCGCCCGAGGACATCCATGGGATGCAGGTCGCCGAAGGAATCCTCACGGCGCGCGGCGGCATGACCAGTCACGCGGCGGTAGTGGCGCGCGGGATGGGCAAATCGTGCGTAGCGGGAGTCTCGGCGCTGGAAATCGACTACGGCGCGGGCACGCTGTCGGCCAACGGCGCGGTGATTCGTCGCGGCGAGTACATCACGCTTGACGGATCGGCAGGCGAAGTGATCGAGGGGCGGGTGCCGACGGTCGATCCGGAGGTGCCATCGTACTTCAAAAAATTTCTGTCGTGGGCGGACGAAGTGCGCAAATTGGGAGTGCGCGCGAATGCCGACACTCCCAACGACGCGAAAATCTCGCGCGACTTTGGCGCCGAAGGGATCGGGCTGTGCCGCACCGAGCACATGTTCTTCGATCCCGAGCGAATCTCGGCCGTGCGCGAAATGATCATGGCGGAGAATGCGCAGCAGCGCGGCCGCGCGCTCGCAAAGATTCTGCCGATGCAGCGCGAGGACTTCGTCGGAATCCTGAAAGCGATGGCGGGGTTGCCGGTCACGATCCGTTTGCTCGATCCGCCGCTGCATGAGTTTTTGCCGCATGCGGACAACGAGCTGCGCGACCTGGCGGCGAAAATCGGGACCACGCTAGAGCATCTGAAGCAGGTGCGCCAGAGCCTGTACGAGGTGAATCCGATGCTGGGGCATCGCGGGTCACGGCTGGGAATCAGCTTCCCGGAGATTTACCAGGCGCAGGCGCGCGCGATTGTCGAGGCCGCGTGCGAGCTGCGCAAGCAGGGCGTCAAGGCGATGCCGGAAATCATGCTGCCGCTGATCGGCGAGCGTCGCGAATTCGACATCCTGGCGGCGCAGATTCGCGAAGTGGCGGACGCGGTGTTCAAGGAACGCGGCATCAAGGTGCCGTACACGATCGGCACGATGATCGAAGTGCCACGCGCCTGCGTGGTTGCGGATCAGATCGGCGAGGTGGCGGAATTCTTTTCATTCGGTACCAACGATCTGACGCAGATGACCTACGGAATTTCGCGCGATGATTCGGGGAAATTTCTCCCCGACTACATTCGCACCGGAGTGTACAAAAAGGACCCGTTCGCGGAGCTCGATCCGGTCGGAGTCGGCGAGTTGATGCGAATCGCGATCGAGCGCGGGCGCAAGGCGAACAAGAAATTGAAGATCGGGATTTGCGGCGAGCATGGCGGTGATCCGGCGAGCGTCAAGCTGTGCCATCGCCTCGGGTTGGACTACGTGTCGTGCTCGCCGTACCGGATTCCGGTCGCGCGGCTGGCTGCGGCGCAGGCGGCGATCGAGGCATCGCAGAAGAAGGCTGCGTTTAAGGACGTTTAGGGGTGCTCGAGTCGCAGAAACCCTCACCGCTGGCCGCGATGCGGCCAGCCGCCTCTCCCGTAAACGAACGGGCGAGGTCGGAGGCGGAGTCTTAAATCGCGCGCGGAAAAATCGCGCGCTGTAATCGGACCCTCACCTTCATCCTCTCCCTTACAGGGAGAGAGGAAGAACGCCGAATCGGCTCTCTTAGTCGGTGTACTTTTTTTCTAGCGCTTGGTAGTCCTGCACGCCCATTGTGCGGACGAAGTCTTCGAAGACATTCGAGCTGGTGCCGATGCTTAGTTTGCCCGCGCGTTTCAGGTCGGTCATGGCGGAGCGGATTGCGTCGAATATCGTCAGCATCGTTCCGATGTGGATTGTGACTTTGAACGGGTACTTTTTCAGCTCGTCGATCGGCAGCAGGTCGCCATTATAGACCAGAGGCAGGTCGCCGAGCTTTTCGGCGTAACGCTTGAGGTCGTCGACAGTTTTGATTCCATCGACGAAGACCAGGTCCGCACCCACATCGCGATACGCGTGAGCGCGACGGACGACGTCGTCCCATCCGTTGACCGCGAGCGCGTCGGTGCGCGCGATGATGACGAGATTGGGATCGCGGCGAGCGTCGCAGGCGGCGCGCACCTTCGGGACCATCTGCTCGAGCGCGATGACCTGCTTGCCCGCAAGGAAACCGCATCGCTTCGGAAACACCTGGTCTTCGATGTGCACCGCAGACGCGCCCGCGTCTTCGTACTCGCGGATAGTGCGCCATACGTTGAGGGGATTTCCGTAGCCGGTATCGGCATCGCAGATGACTGGAACATTGACCGACTGCGAGATCGCGCGCGCATTAGCGACCATCTCGGTCATCGTGAGAAGGCCGAGGTCGGGAAATCCGCGCGCGGCGGCGGTTCCGAATCCGGTCATGTAGACGGCCTCGAAACCGGCGGCGGCGGCGAGTTTTGCCTGCAGGCAATCGAAGACGAACGGCGCGACGATCATTTCGGGGCGGGCGAGCAAGTCGCGCAGCCGTGAACTTTGTTCATTCATCGGGGAGACGCTCCGTGGATTTAAGAGAACTTCTCGTAACCTACACGCATTCGGAGAGAAGAGGCAGAATCCTGAATCGCGCGCAGAATAGCGCGCTGTATTCGGACCCGCACCTTCATCCTCTCCCTAACAGGGAGAGGAGACAGACGGGCGCGATCCGGTTCGGCACAGCTCTCCTGAACTCAGGCGAAGTAGTCTTCGGCACGGATGGCTGGGATATCGAGCTGATAAACGCGATTGTTGCGCAGGACTTTGAGATTGATGTTCTCGCCGGGGCGATGGTTGCCCAGCGCCTCGTACAGCACGCGCCGGTCGTTGATGTCGGTGTCGTCGATCGAAATCACCAGGTCGCCCTGCTGGAGGCCGGCTTTTTCGCCGGGACCACCGGGCATCACGCCCGCGATCACGACATGCTCGCGCAACGTGTAAGAGAGCACGCCGAGCCAGGCGCGCGGAGCGGCAGTGGCGCGCCGTCCGTGCTTGACGAGCTCGTCGCGCACCGAGAGGAAACTTTCGCCGGGCACGCCAAGAATCGCGCGGCTCAAGTCGGCGAAGTTCAAATACGAAATGCCTACGACCTGCGCCTGAAGATTACAGATCGGTCCGCCGCTCATCCCGATATTCAGCGACGAGGCGGTGACGCAGACGCACTTGTCGAGCACGAATTCCCAGACTGCGTCGTAGGGCCCCAAGTACGTGATGATGCCGCAGTCGGCGCATCGCTTCTCACCGCCGAGACTCGAGACGGTGAACGCCTCCTGTCCAACGACGCATTTTTCTGACGACACGACTTCGACGCAGGGAATCTTGTCGCGATCGATCTTCAACAGGCCGATTCCGGTGCTGTAATCCTTGCCGACGATCTTTGCCTCGAGCTGCTCGCCGCCGGGCATCGTGACGATCACGTTTTCCGCGCCGAGCAGCAGGTAGTGAGCAGTCAGGATCAGTCCGTCGGGGCTGACCACGGTGCCGGTGCCGCGGCGATCGGTGCCGAGGCCAATTGCGGTCGAGACGTGCGTCGAAGGTATATGCGAGTGGACGCCGACGGTGGCGCGCAGAACTTTTTCCAGAAGAAATGGAGGTGCGTTCACGACGATGTCCCGCAAATTAGGCTAGGACCGCGCACCCGTGGTTTCAAGCGGCGAGCATTCGAGCGCGCGGCGAAAAAAAAACGGCCCCTCGCGAGACCGCCTCAGTGAAAAAAGTCCGAATGGATTTTACTTCGTGTTCTTCGCGGGAGCGTCGGGCATCGCGGTTTCGTTCGCGCGAATCGAAAGCGTTTGCAGAGCTTCGCCGAGGTCGAGCTCGCTGTACTTCTGATTCGAATACAACTCGTCGAGCCGCTTGACCGCTTGATTCGCCGTCACCTCGCCCATCGAGAGTTGTCCCGAAAGCTGGTGGATGATGCGGCGCGCACCTTTCCAATGAAACAGATCGGCGGCGGAATTCAGGACGTCGAGCTTGCCGACGCTGACCCGCATCGCATCGGAGTAGCCATTGATGTAACCGTCCTTGGCGGCGCCATTGAGACGGTTCCAAAAACTGCCATTGTGGGTTACGTTCGGCGACGCAAACGCAACGGCCCAGCTAGCGACAAAGCCCAGCATCACCCCGGCGGCGAATTTCTTCATTTCGCGATGTCTCTCCCCCGATCCGATGAACGTTTATTTATCAAAGGTACGTCGTAAGCGCAAAATTGGTTACATCCAGATTGCGGGTCGCTAACGCTTATCTAAAATGCTGTAACCTTACCAAAACCTCGCTTACCCGGTCCTCCGACCGCAGCCGAGGCATCACCGCCACCCACAACGATGGATAGCCTAGGATAATTCGAGACCTAGGTAAATAGCGGCATTTTCAGCCAAAACGGGCGTTGTCACAGGGCGTCAGGATTGAATGAGCGCAAGCGCCGGTGCCATGATCATCAGGCCCCAGGCCGTGGCGCGAAGCCAATGTCCATCTACGAGCAGGTTCTAACGTTTATCCACAGGCCGGAGCCGGAATCGTTCCGACGCCTCGCGCAGGACGTTTTTCGCCATCAATTCGATACGATTTACGCATATCGGCGCTACTGCGAGGGGCGGGGCGTCATCCCGGGCGCGGTGCACGAAGTCGATGACATCCCGGCGGTCAGCAATGTCGCATTCAAATACGCCGACCTTGCGATCGACGGCGCGGAGCGGTCGCCAGGTGCGGCCGTTTTTCTCACCAGCGGGACCACGCAAGGGCGAGGGCGTCGTGGACGTCACATCGTTGCGCATCCCGAGATTTATCGCGCTTCCGCGATCGCCCATCTGCGCACGATGCTGTTCCCCGATGCGCATCGAATGCCGATTCTCGCGATGCATCCGACGGCAGACGTGATGCCGGAGTCGTCACTGTCGGCGATGATCAGTTGGTGTATCGAAGAATTCGGGACGCGCGCGGATCTCGCGGCAGCTTCGCGCGACCACGTCGATGTTGAAGCAGCGGTCCGGTTTCTCGCAAACGTCGAAGCGCGGCGCGAACCGGTCTGCATCCTGGGGACGACGGCCGCGTTTGCGGCGCTGTTTTCCCATCTTCGTAGCGGCGGCGTGAAACTTCGGCTCGCGCCTCGATCGCGAATGATGGACACCGGCGGGGCGAAAGGGCAGGCCGTCCCGATGCAAGCCTCGGAGGTGATCGCGGGGGCAGGCGAGTTGCTCGCAATCGAGCCCGCGATGGTTATCAACGAATACGGAATGACGGAATTGTGCTCGCAGCTTTACGATGCGACGCCGTTCAATTGCGCCGGCATATCGAACGCGGATGAGAGGTTCAAAATTCCGCCGCCGTGGCTGCGCGTAACGGCGCGAGATCCGGTCACATTGCGTCCGATGCCGGACGGTGGGATCGGGCTGCTGACGTTTTTCGATCTGGCAAACGTCGGCTCGGTGTCCGCCGTCATGACCGAGGACCTGGGATGGGTCGAACGTGGACGGGTTCGCGTGCTCGGCAGAGCGAGCGTGGGAGAAGCTCGCGGATGCGCGCTTGCGATCGGGCAATTCTCGGCGGCTGAAGCGGCGCGCAGGAATGAACTGATTCCCGAGCGCGTGGAGACTCCGCGATGAGCGCGAGTGGAGCCTTAATCGAAGCGCAACTGCGCGTGCCAGGAGGTGGCGACGCAACACCGATGACCGAATCGGAAGTAGCGTCGGCGGTCGCGCGGGTGCGTCGAGCAGGAAATATAGATGTCCGCGCAGACCGAATGGCCGATGTGCTGACGCGCGCGTTCGGCTTCTGGCGCAAGCGGGACTACGCGCGTCGACGCGAGGCGATCGCGGCAATCGCGCGCTCGGCGGGATATTCCGTCGCATTGCTCGAAAATTCGATCGACGCTTTGCTGAAGCCATTCACCGCCGACGCATTGAACGCATTGGCCATGCGGTGCTCCAGGAGCAATGAGGCCAGCAGGCCAAAGACGGTGGGATTCATTGCAGCCGGCAATGTCGCGGGAGCCGGAATGCATGAAATTGCGATCGCGTTGATCGCAGGCGCAGCGGTGATGATCAAAGCCGCCTCGGCCGAACCGATATTTTTTTCAGAATTTGCACGCACACTCGCTGACATCGATCCCGACGCCGGCGCGCGCATCGAGGTACTTCATTGGAGACGCGCTCGCACCGACCTGACCGAGGCGTTGATTGCGAACTGCGATCGGGTCGTGGCTTACGGCGACGACGCGACGATAGACTCGCTTCGTGGCCGGCCCAATGTGATCGGTTTCGGCAGCCGGGTGAGCGCCGCAGCAATTGGGCCCGGCGCGCTTGCTCCGTCGCGCATCGATGCGCTCGCAGAATTGCTGGTGCGCGACGTCACGCTGTTCGAGCAACTGGGATGTCTCTCGCTCCATCACGTGTTCGTCGTGAGTGCCGACAGCCTCGTGGCGCGCGAGTTGGCGATCCGAATGTCGGCGGCGCTCGAACGTATCGGGAAAGAGATGCGGCCGGCGATCGTTCCGCTGCGCGACGCTGCGGAAATACGCGGCGTACGCGAGCGCGCACGCTGGCGTGCTATTGCGGGCGAGCCGGTCGAGCCGTTCGAAGGTCCCGGCCTCGAGTGGACGGTGGTTTTCGAAGCGAAGCCGGCCGTGGAGGATTCATTCAAAGTTTCGCCGGGGTTCAGGACGGTGCATGTGACCGCGGTGCGCGACGTCAGCGAATTTCGCGGTTGTATCGCGCGTGTGTCGGGACGGATCGAGACGATGGCAGTCGCGGGCGATGAATCAGAAGACGCTGGCGCACGCGGATTTATCGAAAAGATCGGGATACCGTACGTCTGCGCGCCCGGTGAGATGCAATCGCCGCCGCTCGATTGGCGCCACGGCGGTCGCTCGTTTATCGACACGATGGTTGGATCGCGATGAGTGATCTAGGCGAGTACTTCCGCCAGAACCTGGCGCAGACTTCCGACGCACCGATCGGGCTGGAGATTTCGCGCGCCGAAGGTTCGTGGCTGGTCGCGTCGGACGGCCGGCGCTATCTCGATTTCATCGCTGGGATAGGAGTGTCGGCTCTGGGCCACGGAAATCCCGAGGTGCTGGCCGCGATCGAGGCGCAGGCGCGTCGCCATCTGCATGTCATGGTGTACGGCGAGTACGTGATCGAGAGCCAGGTGATGCTGGCGCGGCGGCTCGCCGAACTTCTCCCCCGACCGCTCGAGCGCGTGTATTTCACCAACAGCGGGGCGGAAGCGATCGAGTGTGCGCTCAAGGTTGCGCGCAAGTTCACCGGCCGCGCGGGATTCGTTGCGTTCGACGGCGCCTATCATGGTGACACGATGGGCGCACTCGCCTTGGCGGGAAATCGCACGATGCGCGAGCCGTTCGGCATGCTACCCGGGCCAGTCACGCATCTGCCGTTCGGTGACGAGCGAGCGCTCCAAAAGGTCGATTCGACGATTGCGGCGGTGGTCGTCGAGCCGGTGCAGGCGGAGGGCGGCGTGCGCATTCCGGAGGCCGGATTCATTCGCGCGCTGCGTGAACGATGCGATCGCGCGGGCGCAGTTCTCATTTTCGACGAGGTCCTGACGGGCTTTGGGCGCACCGGCAAGATGTTCGCGCTCGAACATTTTGGCGTCGTTCCAGACGTCGTCGTGCTGGCCAAAGCACTCGGCGGAGGTCTGCCGCTGGGTGCGTTGTGCAGCAGCGACGAGCTTCTCGGCACGCTCTCGCATGATCCACCGCTCGGACATATCACGACCTTCGGCGGGCATCCGCTTTCGTGCGCGGCCGGACTGGCCGCCCTGAACGTTATCTTGCGCGAGCGCCTGTACGAGCGCGCCGCGACCATTGGCAAGGAGATCGTGCGACAATTGTCGGCGATGCGCGCGCCGGAAATCGCGGCGGTGCGCGGGCTTGGGATGCTGGTTGGTATCGAGTTTCAGGATGCGGAACTGGCACATCGCTTCGTGACGGAGACGATCATGCGCGGGGTGATTGTTAACTGGACGCTCAACGCGGACAACGTCGTGCGGCTGGCGCCCGTGTTGACGATCACGCGAGACGAGGTCGATTTTGCGCTGAGCGCGATGAAAAAGGCGCTTGATGAAATCCGGCGCTGAAGTCAGTTTATTTGCGGTCGCTAGAGGTCCGAAATCCGCGGGGGATGCTTGAGGAGTCGGATTGGAGGAGCGCAGCAAAAATAACGGCGGACCCGGGCTGACACTTCCCGAGCTCGGCCGCGCCACTTCGGAATTCGTCTGGACCGAGGACGACGAAGAATCGCTGCGAGTTCTGAAACTCGGCGGCGCTCTCGGAATTTTTATGCTGCTCGCGTACCTCGCGTACGATCAGCGCATCAGGGGCGGCAATGCGCCAGGCTCCGGCCTGCACTTGCTGCTGCTGGGCTTCACCTGCCTGTTTTTCGGGCTGGTCTGGACGCGCTCGTTCAAACGGCATTGGAAGTTCTGGATCCTGCTGTACAACCTGTTTCTGATCACGATGTTCATCCTGATCAGCCGTGAGACTCACGACCCCGAGTCGCGCTTCATCGCGATAATGTTGTGTCCGCTGGCAACAGCGGCCTTCGTGAGTTGGGGCACGTTCTGGCAGTTCGCGATGGCTCTCACAGCGGTACTCGGCTACGCGGCCGGCGAATATTTCGTGCCGATCGAAACGCCGTACGGAACGTACCGATGGATGGGGTTGGTCGCGGCGGTGATCTTCGCGCAGTACACGGCGATTTTTATCGATCGGTACCGCAAGCGTCTCAAGAAACAGGTGGATGACCTTGAGAAGGCGGCGCGATTCCGGCAGACGCAGATCGCGACCATGGCGCATGACATCCGCAGTCCGGTCGCGGCGCTGAGCGGCTACGTCAATCTGCTCGAGGAGGCGGACATCACTCCGAAAGAGCGGGCCGACCTGCTCGGGCGAATCGGCTCGACCGCCTGGAACATGGACCTGGTGGTGAGCAACGTGCTGGATTACTACGAGACGCAGGACGACGACGTCGTCGCGGCGCCGGTCGAACTGGATCCGAACAAGGTGCTCAGCGATGTGTCCGAGGATTGCGCGCTGCAGGCGCGGCGGCGGCGGCTGAATCTGCGCGTCGAGATAACGCGGCTGCCGGCGTGCAAGCTCGATCGCCGGCATTTCGAGCGGATCGTGAGAAACATGGCGGCGTATTCGATGGCCAGGATGGGGACTGGCGAAGTCGTGCTCCGCGCGGGGGTGCGGAACGAAAGGATTGCGGTCGAGGTCACCGACACGGGACCGACTCTCTCACCGGCCGAACTCGATGCGCTGTTCGAGCGTCCAAACAAAAACGGCGATCGCGATTCGGTGCGGAGACTCGGACTGTACATCGCGCGCGCAATGGCGGAAGCGGTCGGAGGCCGGGTCGAGGCGCGGTTCGCAGACGGGCGGCGGGGCCTTACTCTCGTCGCGGAATTCCCGCTCGAGGCGCAACCACCGAAAGCGCGCACGCCGTGAGCAAACCGCCTGACGCATCCGCCAAACTGTCCAGCGAATTCGAACTGATCGCACGACTGAGTGCGGGAATCCGTCTCAGCTACCGCACGATCCTCGGTGCCGGCGACGATTGCGCGATTCTTTCGCGGCCGCGCGGGCAGACGCTGTTTACGATCGACACCCTGGTCGAGAACGTTCACTTCGATTTGGGTTGGGGCACGCCGCAGGCGCTTGGCGCACGCGCGCTCACAGTCAACTTGAGCGACATCGCTGCGATGGGTGGGCGTCCGACCGCATGCGTCGTGAACCTCGCCGTACGCGACGGAATTAACGTGCGGACGCTCGAACAGATCTATGCGGGGCTGCGCAATGCAGCGCGGGACGCCTCCACTGATATCGTCGGTGGCAATATTACCCGGGCGCGTGAGTTGTCGATCACGATCGCGTTGATCGGCGAGATCGGGCGCGCTGCGATGCGCCGCGATACCGCGCGTCCCGGTGACGATGTCTTCGTGACCGGCACGCTCGGCGATGCGGCGCTCGGCTGGCGTATCCTGGCGTGCAAGCTGAAGGTGCTAGGCAATCGCGCGGCAAGAAAATATGTCGTCGAGCGATTTCTGTGTCCGCACGCGCGGCTGTATGCCGGACAACACCTCGCAACTCTCCGACCCACGCCCGCCGCTATCGACGTCAGCGACGGACTGATGCAGGACCTCGGGCACATCGTCGAACGAAGCGGCGTCGGTGCTGAAATCGACGCGTCGCGAGTCCCGGTTTCGCCGGCGTACCGCGCACTGATGGGCGGCAACCTCGTGCATGCGCTCACGGGCGGTGAGGATTACGAACTGATATTTTGTGCGAGGCCCGGTCATCGCGAGTCCGAGCTGTCGCGACGTTTGCGCGTCAGTGTGCGTCGAATAGGCACTATCGTTAAAGGTAAGCGTGTGAGCGTGATTGGTGACAGCGCACCGACTATCGCAGGTTGGGATCAACTGCGATCGCGCGATTAAGTTGAAGCGATGATTTTCCTCCTGTCTCTCGCAGTGCTCGTCCTTATCTTTCTGAGCGCGACGCTGGCCGCGTCGGAGACCGCGCTATTCTCGATGGCGCGGTTGGAGCACACGCGCGAACAGATGAGCCTGTCGGTGCAGCAAGCGCTCGATCGGCTGATGCGCCGGCCGCTCGAGTCGTTGATCGTCATCATCGGGCTGAACGAGGCGTGCAATATCTTCGCCGACTGCCTCGCGACGATCATTCTGCTGGCGTGGCTCGGCGATAAAGGGGGACCGATCGTCGCGGCGCCGGCCATGCTGGTGATCGTACTTTTGTTTTGCGACATCACGCCGAAGACATTCGCACTTGGATTTCCTGCCGCGCTGGCGTGGCTCACGGCGCGGCCGCTCGCGATGCTCGCGGATCTTGTGCATCCGTTCGCGCGGCATTTCGCGCCGATCGAGCGGGCGCCGCGTCCGGGTCCCGTCTCCGAAGCGGAGTTCAAGACGCTGCTAAGGCTCGGCGAGAACCAGGGACAGGTGGAGCCGGCAGAGCGTGCGATGATTCATCGCGTGTTCGACTTCGGTGCGCGGCGCGCGTCCGAGGTGATGACGCCGCGGGACCGAATCTTCTCGCTCGACATCGAGACGCCGGTGGCGCAGCTGGTGGCGGAGATCGCACACGAAAGTTTCTCGCGCGTGCCGGTCTATCGTCACAGCCAGGACGACATTGTGGGCATTCTGCACGCCAAGGATCTCGCAGCGCGGCGCCTGGAGCCATCGCCGCCGCGTGTCGAGCGCCTGGTGCGACCCGCGTACTTTGTCCCGCCCGGCAAGTTGCTCGCCGACTTGTTCGACGAGATGCGCCGGGGACGCTTTCAGATCGCGCTGGTGGTCAACGAGTACGGTCGCCTGCTCGGTTTGGTGACGCTCGAAGATCTGCTCGAGGAACTGTTCGGCGAAATTCGCGACGAGTTCGACAGCGAAATTCCGGAGCTCACCAGGATCTCCGACGACGAATGGTCGGCATCCGGCGCAGTCGCGCTCGGCAAGCTGGCGGACGCGCTCGCTCCCACCCGCATCATCGACGTCTATGGTGGCGGCAAAACGCTGAGCAGCCTGATCCTGCGGCGGCTCGGGCGCGTGCCGCGCGCTGGAGAGAAGATGCGGCTCGGTGAATTCGAAGCGACGGTCGAGCGCGTGCGCGGTGCGGCGGTCGAGCTGGTGAGGCTGCATCGATGACGATAGTTGGGCTGATCGTCGCGTTGGTCAGTTGCCTTCTGGTGCAGGCGTTTTTTGCGGCCTCCGAAATCGCGCTGGTCTCGGCGGACGATTTGAAAGTACGCGCCGGAAGCGAGGGCGGACACGAACGATCGCAAGTTCTTGGCAAACTGCTCGCCAATCGTGATCGCTTGCTTGCGCTGACTCTGACCGGCACCAACGTCGCGACGGTGATCGCGGCGGTCGTGCTCACCAGCTTCCTGCATCAAATCGGGCCGAACCTGGTTTATCTAGCGCCGTTTATTCTCACCCCGATCACTCTCGTGCTGGGCGAGTCGATCCCGAAACTGTTGACGCTCTCAAACCCGCACGCGGTTGCGCTCGTCGCTGCGCGGCCGCTGCGGTTCCTGGCGACGTTGCTGGCGCCCTTGCTCGCCGCCGAAACTATTCTGAGCCGGTTGCTTCGCCGGCTTGCTGGCGTGCCCGCCGATGCCGAGAGCGTGTTCCTGAGCCGCGATGACCTGGCGCGTTTGATGCGCCGACGCGAGAGTGACGAACCCGATCAACCGCATCACGACGCAATCCTGCCCGTCGAGCAGTTGATGATCAGCAGAATCTTCCGCTTTTCGCAGGCCGATGCGCGCAAGGCGATGGTGCCGCTGGTGGGAGTCGACGCGATCCCGGAGGAGACTTCGCTGGCGGCGGCGATCGAGACGGTGCGTCGCGAAGGATTCAGCCGCATCCCGGTGTTCCGGCGTCGAATCACGGACATCGTCGGCGTCGTTCATGTTTTCGATCTCTTGCAGGCGCCCGATCTCAGCCGCCCGGTGAGCGACCTGATGCGCCCGGTCAGTTATTTTCCGGAATCGATGCCGCTCGACGAGGCTCTGGTGGCGATGCAACGCACCGGTGAGAATCTGGCGGTGATCGTCGATGAGTACGGCGGCTCGGCGGGAATTCTCACGCTGGAAGATCTGATCGAGGAGATCGTCGGCGATATCGAGGACGAACACGACCTCGGCGAGGAGCTGGCAAAGATAGTCAGTCCGCGCGTGCTCTCTGTCGTAGGCCGCGCGCCGATCGCGGAACTCAACGAGCGCTTCGGCCTCAAGCTTCCGGAGGCGGATGAGTATGCTACGATCGGCGGGTTGGTGGTCGAACGACTCGGACATATTCCCAAGCCCGGCGAAAAATTGAACGAGGGCGAGTTGACGATCACTGTCACCCGAAGTGACGCCCGTGCCGTGCGCGAACTTATGTTGACGCTTGCGCATCTGATCCGCCCCGAACTTCTCAAGCGGCGATGACCGAGAAACAAATCCGCCAGATACTCGACGGCGTCGCCGCGGGCAGCATGTCTCCCGGCGCGGCGTTCAAACGCATCCGCGAGTTGCCGTTCGAGGATCTTGGATTCGCCAAGCTCGACAACCACAGGAGCATCCGGCGCGGAATTCCCGAAGTTGTTTTCGGCGAGGGCAAGACGGCGGAACAACTCGCGGCGATAGGACGACGCGTGCTCGCATCAGGAACGAATCTGATAATCACGCGGCTCGATGCGGAGAAGGCACGCGTCGTCAAACGCAAAATCCGCGCATTGGTGTACCATCGCGACGCGCGAATCGGCGCAGTGGTGAAGGAGCGCGTGAAGCCGTCGGGACGAGGCGTCGTGATGGTGATGAGCGCAGGCACTTCAGATATCCCGGTCGCCGAGGAAGCCGCGCTCTGTGCCGAGTTGTTTGGAAATCGGGTGGCGCGCGTCTTTGACGTCGGCGTCGCGGGAATTCATCGGCTGACCGCGAACCTCGAGCTGATTCGCGAGGCGAGCGTGCTCGTCGTCGTGGCCGGAATGGAAGGTGCGTTGCCCTCCGTAGTCGCGGGCCTGGTCGATAAGCCAGTGATCGCTGTGCCGACGAGCGTCGGCTATGGCGCGTCGATGGGCGGGCTGGCAGCGCTGCTGGGAATGCTGAATTCGTGCGCGAGCGGCGTCACCGTCGTCAATATCGACAATGGTTTCGGCGCAGCGCTGGCAGCCACTTTGATCAATCGGGTGGGAATCGAACGCGACGGCCGTTGATGGCGAAACGCACTTCAATTACCAGCGGGCGCGCGCGTCGCGCAATCGAGATGGGCGAGCTCGCGTCGCGGGTCGGCTCGAGTTACCTGTGGAATCAACTGCGCCGGCCGTTTCTGAGCGCGCCCGCGCGCGAGCGCGAACTGCTCGAGACGCACATCCGCAACGCGCAGCGAATTGTCGAGAGCTCCAAGCAGCTTCGCGGCGCGTTCATGAAGCTCATCCAGATGCTCTCGATTCGCAAGGACCTGCTGCCGGGCGAAGCACTCGACGTGCTGCGAGCGACGCAATCGAGTGTGCCGCCGATGAGTTACGTGACCATCTCGGAACAGATTCGCAAGGAGATTGGCAAACGACCGGAAGCGCTGTTCAGGAGTTTCGATCAGACCGCGTTTGCCGCCGCCTCGCTCGGACAGGTGCATCGTGCGGTCACGCGCGACGGTGTCGAGGTGGCGGTTAAGATTCAGTATCCGGGCGTCGAGGATACCGTCGAGCAGGATCTGAAGAATCTCAAGCTGCTGCTGCGGACGTTGCAGGCGCTCGGCCATGACGTGATGCGCCAGCAGATCGACACCGGCGCCGTGTACAAGGAACTCGAACTGCGCCTGCGCGAAGAGCTCGACTACGTAAACGAAGCGCGCAACATGACGGAGTTCGGCAAGCGTCTCGGTGCGGATCGCGAGATAATGATTCCGCACTTCGTCAAGGAGCTGAGCTCGCGGCGCGTGCTGACGATGACCTACGTCGACGGATACCCGCTGGCGGACGTGATGGGACCCGAGGTCGACTCCGAGCTGCGCAAGTGGGTCGCGATCAAAATTCACGAGTTCGCATGGCGGCAGATCCTGGAATTCGGGATGCTGCACACGGATTTTCATCCGGGCAACTACCTGGTGAGCCACCATCCGCGCCTGGGCGTGCTCGACTTCGGCTCGATTCGGCGATTTCCGGAGCCGGTGCGCAAGGCCAACCTGCAAGTTGCGCGCGCGATTCTCAGCAGCGACGACAAATCACTGGCGGCCGCGATGGTCAAGTTGGGCTATCTTGATCGCACCCAGGACGCGGCGCCTATGGTCAGAATTATTCATATCCTGTTCGAGCCGATGCGCGTCGATCGGGCCGTCGATCCGCTCGACTACGACACCGTCGGCAAGGCGGCCAAAGTGGGCGAGCTGGCGCTGGGGAATCGACTCTACAAATCTCCGGCACACAGCGTGTTTCTGCTACGCGCGCTGGTCGGGCTGGAAGGGATCACGCGCGGGCTCGCGGTGAAGACCAACTACCGCCGAATTTTTGCGAGTTGTGTCGAACGAATTTCCGGATGATAGCTGCATCTGCGGACAATCCGGGAATTCTCGGCGCACTCGAGCGTCATCGCGACTTTCACTTCAGACGCATCGCGACGCGCCGCGTGACCGGCGAGAAGAGCGCGCTCAAATTCATCGAGCAGGTTGGGTTCTGCACCGGTTTCACGGCCGGGATGGGGGTGCCGTGCCTGCGCGAGGCGATCGCAGGAGCGCGCGAACCCTCGATGCCGGAGCATATCCAGCACGACTACGCGATCGGCATGACGTGGCGCATCAAGAACTCGCTGCCGCAGCGCCGCGCAGTTTACTACGGCAAGGTAATCGCGCGACGACCGAGCTTCATCGCTCGCGAGATGCTGGGCGCGTTCATCCGGCTGCGCATCGAGCCGGGCGGCTATCGCAAGCTGTACCTGCGCGGCGGGCTGTCGCATTGCGGCAAAATGGTGATGGACGCGCTCTCCAGGCGCGGCGCGGCCGAGACTCGCGTGCTGAAATTGTCGAGTGGCTACGCGCAAGCGTCCAGGCGCGCGGTGTTCGATCGTGCGATGGCCGAGCTGCAGGAAAAATTTCTCGCGCTCAAAGTGGACGAGCGCGCCGACCCGTTCAGCTACGTGTGGGACACGATGGAGCATCGATGGCCCGACGCGATCGCGGAAGCCCGGAAGATAACGCGTAAGCAGGCGGCGTATGTGATCGTCGCCAAATACTTCGAGACCGCGGCGTTCGCGAATGAGCGCTCTATCGCGCGGCTGTTCGGAATCGATCCGGCGCTGGTCGATGGTGCGGCGCGCCGACTCGAGCGCGAGGGGACGATCGTGCGTGGCATGCGAATCGATGGGCATCCCGGTGCGCTCAGCCTGCTTTCCAGTCTCGCGACGTAGCGTTCTGATGCTTGTCGCCGCGGACCCTTCCGATCTAAGAAGGTGAGACTAGTCGCGCCGATTCATTCGGAGGAAAGAGCATGGCACTCGACCCGCAGGCAAAAGCGTTGATGGATCAACTCGCCGCCGCTCCCGGCCCCAAGCTGCATTCGCTCGACCCGGCCGACGCGCGCCGCTTGACCGCGGGCATGTTCAGAGTGCCGCCGGAGCGAGCTGAAAAGGTCGCCAAGGTCGAAGATCGCAAAATTCCCGGTCCGGCGGGCGATATTCCGATTCGAGTTTATACTCCGGATGGCGCAGGGCCGTTTCCGGTGCTGGTATTTTTCCACGGCGGCGGATGGGTCATTTGCGGGCTCGATACGCACGACGGTCCGTGCCGCGCGCTCACCAACAAGGCTGGATGCGTGACAGTGTCGGTCGATTACCGGCTCGCGCCCGAGAATAAATTTCCCGCCGGCGTCGAAGATTGCTTTGCCGCGACCAAGTGGGTTGCCGCGCACGCCAAAGAGCTCAACGCCGATGCCAATCGGCTCGCAGTCGGCGGTGACAGCGCGGGTGGAAACCTGTCCGCTGTGATCTCACAGCTCGCGCGTGACGCGGGCGGCCCAAAGATCGCGTTCCAGCTGCTCATCTATCCCGCGACCGAGGCCGAGCTCGACACCTATTCGCACAAAACATTCACCGACTACTTTCTGACCCGGGACGACGTGGCTTATTTCTGGAAGCACTATCTGCGCGGCCCCGAAGACCGCAAAGATCCGCGCGTCGCGCCTGCGTTGGCGAAGAGCTTCAAGGGGTTGCCGCCCGCACTAATCATCACGGCGGAATTCGATCCGCTGCGCGACGAGGGCGAGACTTACGGCGAGAAGCTACGCGCGGCCGGCGTTCCGGTGACCGTCACGCGCTACGAGGGAATGATCCACGGATTCTTTTCGATGTACGAGGCGCTCGACAAGGGCAAGCTCGCGATCGACGAATCCGCGGCGGCGCTCAGAAAGGCATTCGCGAAGTAGCGCCGAACGTCACCACTGCTCGTAGTGCACGGCGCGGCGCTCGTAGCCTGCGCCACGCAGCAGGTCGCGCAATCGGATGACGCCCTTGCCCACGCCGCAAATATAGAAGTGGCGCGTGCGATCAGCGTCGCGGGCGACCCATCGCGCCAGCGCGAACTCGAACAAGCGTTCGTAGATCTGTTCAGCCGGGACTATCACGGTCTCGTACGAAAAGTTCGGCGCGGTCCGCGCCAACTCGTCGAGTTCGGCCGGGTAGAGGACGTGCTCGCGATCCGGCGCCGCGTAAATCAAATGAATCTTCGGCGGTGATGACGCCGCGAGTGCCCGCTTCAGCATCGGCCGAATTGGCGCTATCCCAGTGCCCTCTGCGATAAAGCCAACTTCCGCCTCTGGCGGGCGATCGATCGTGAAGGCGCCGAACGGCCCGCTGAAATCGAACCTGTCGCCGACGCGCCGCTCGAACAGCCATTTGACGCCGCGGCCGCCTTCGACGCGATTGAAGCAAATCTCGAATGGGCCGCGGTCTTCGGGGTCCGACGCTATCGAGTAGGGACGTGACCGGGTTTCGTCGCCGAGCGGAATCGTGATGGAGATGAACTGGCCGGGAATAAATCGCAGATGCTTGCCGCTGCTCAGCGAGAGAAAAAGCGATCGCGTGTCAGACGCGTGATCGAAAATTCTCTCGACGCGGGCTTTCAGCGTCGCGCGATTGCCCGCCCCGGTGCTGGGTGGACCTGCCGTCATTCCTCGGCCGCCTCGCTGACCTGGTTAATCGTGTAGCGCGGGACCACGACGACGATTTCCGCGTTGGGGTCGTCGATGACGGCCTGGCATCCCAATCGCGACGTCGGGGTCAGCCCCGGTGCTTTATCGAGCAGATCTTCTTCCTGCTCGCTCGACTCGCCCAGCTTGTTGAATCCCTGCTTCACGATCACGTGGCAGGTCGTGCACGCGCAATTGCCGCCGCAGGCGTGCTCGAGGTGGATTCCGTGACCCAGCATCACGTCGAGGATCGAGCCGGGTTTGCCGTCATGATGAAAGGGCGCCTTGGTGGGGTCGAACTCGATTACCTTTTCAGGGTCGCCGTTCTCGAATTGGATTCGCAGTTTCGCCATCGGATTCAGTCATTATTGAGACTATGCGCTGCATCGGGGCGTGGAAACCGCCGCCGCTACGCCGACGCCTTGGCGCTTGCATCTTCGCCTGATTTTCGCCATCATCGGCTATCTCCGAAGAGCAAGGAGAACCTCGATGGCGACGCTAACCAAGCGGCAAAAGCAACTGATCGACTACCTGAACGACTATATCAGCGAACACGGCTACGCGCCGACGCTCGCTGAAGTCGGCCAATACTTTGGTCTGTCGTCACTCGCCACCGTGCATAAGCATCTGCACAACCTCGAGCAAAAGGGGTTTATCAAGCGCCAACACAATCACAGCCGCGCGCTGGAAGTTGCGGCGGCCGAGAAGCATGAGCCGGCCAAGGCGTTGAGATTGCTCGGCACCGTTGCGGCGGGCGCGCCGATCGAGGCGGTCGAGAACAACGAAACCATCAGCGTGCCCGACGACTTCATCCGCCGCGACAATACATTCTGCCTGCGCGTTAGAGGCGACTCGATGATCGAAGACGGCATCCGCGACGGCGATTACATAATCGTCGAAGGCCGCGACAGCGCCGACAATGGGGAGACTGTTGTCGCGCTGATCGGCAACGAGGCTACGGTCAAGAAGTTCTACCGCGAATCGAGCGGGCAGATTCGGCTGCAGCCGGCCAACGCCGCGATGCAACCGATCATGGTGGGCGAGGGCGACCTCGCGATTCGCGGCGTCGTCGTCGGCCTGATGCGTCATTACCGCTGAGCACGAAGTAGAACCGCAAACTTGATTGTAGTGAAAACCCGCCGTGGGTTTCACACTTTCTTGGGCAGGGGTGACCCTGCACCCGATGTTAAAGAGGGGCGCGCGTGTTCAAGAAAATAGATTGCGTGATGATTCGCGTCGACGACGTCGCGGCGGGCGAGAGATTCTACTCGGAAGTATTCGGACTCAAGCCGCTATGGCGTGAGGCTGATTCCGTCGGCATGGGCATGCCGGAAACCGACGCTGAAATCGTTCTGCATAACAGCGCCGACATACCGAACAAAGTCGAGGTGCATTACCTGGTCGATGACGTGGTCGCAGCGGTGAAAACCTACGCGGAGAAAGGCTGCCGCATCGTGGTTCAGCCGTTCGAGGTGCGGATCGGAAAGTGCGCGGTCATACAGGATCCGTTCGCGACGACAATTTGCCTGTTGGATCTCACTTCTGGCAGACGCCCGCACTATCTCAGCGCGTCGCCTGGCCGCCGATAGCTTTAGTCATCGGGACGATTACCAGGAAGACGGAGCCGTGCGGGAGCGCGCTCTTGACGATAATTTTAGCGCCGAGCGTTTTCACGTTGCGCAGAACAACTGCCAGGCCCAAGCCCATTCCGCGGTGACTGCGGATACTCGTGTGCGAAAGTTGAGCGCAGGTTTCGAAAGCCTGCTCGACCATCTCGGTCTCTATACCCGGTCCGGTGTCATGGACTTCCAGTTCCAATGAGGAGCCAAGTTGCGCCGGCCGAATCGCAATCGTCACGCGGCCGCGATCGGTAAATTTAATCGCGTTGATCGCCAGGTTGAGCAGGATCGCCTTAATCGGCCGGCGCCGCGAGCGAAAAACGGCTGGCGCGGCATCGAGATCGAAGCCGATTTCCAGGCCCTTGGAGTCGTTGGCAGCTTCGAGCGCCGGCGCAAGCTCTCCAATCAGTTCGTGCAGGCAGATTTCCTCTTCTCCTGCGTCCTCAGCCATCGCATCAGCGACCGAAAAATCCATTACGTTTTCAACCGTCTGCGCGAGGTCGTGCGCATTGGTATTCATCCGCTCGATGATCTGTCGATGGCGGCTGTCCAGCACCTCGCTTAACTCGTCACGCAGGATGTCGAGATAGCCGAGAAGCGCCTGCACCGGCGAGCGAAGTTCGTGCGCAAGATTGGCAAGAGCTTCCATTCGCAATCCTTGCTCCCAATTGCCCGTCTGCATCGAGCGGATTGGGTCGTTCGCAGTCTCGACGCCGTAGCTATTATCTGAAAGATTCGCCAATCGCCTGTTTTCCAATTCCTGGCCCGCTTTCGCCACGCATCAGATCTTCTGTGCGAGCTATGCGAATCAATTGCTATCCACGTTGCAGCAAAGCGCCGGCGACGTGAATCGGAAAATCACCTAGTATCGTGTCCCGCAAATAACTTTACGGTGCATAATGATTTTCTCAAGTGCAGACGCGGCCAAAATGATCCAACAATGAAAACTTATTTGCGGGACATGACACTAGATGGCAAGGAAAAAGTACCTAGAAGAGAGGGAAAGAGTACCTAAAGAAATCAGCAGCAGCGCGAGCTGTTGTGATGATGCTCCACCAGCGCGGCCTTGACCGCCTTGCGCCGCTCGTGCGATTCCGAACAGCGGCCACAGCGAATTGATACCGCCGAACGGATCGATCGTGCCGAAGTACAGGAAGTAGCCCCATGCGGAAACAACCAGGATCGAAGTGGCGACGATGTTCAAGGCTATGCAGTAGCGAAGATATGGCGCGTGATTTGTTCCACTCTGCGCGATAACTCTTGCGGCGCTACTCTTACGCATTCGTAGCCGAAGGAGCGATAGGTTTCCTGGTGAACTTTTTCAAACTTTAAAGAGTCCTCGAAGCTGATTCTTCTTGCCGCGGTTGGTTCGCAGAATCCCAGGTTATCGATGAAAAACACTTGCCGCTGATAAATCTGTTCTTCTCCGATTCGCTTTATCTCGTCAGCAAGCGTGGTTGAGATCGGAAAGCCAAGCCACCGGCTGAGCGCATAGGTGCATAGCGGCGAGCGATCGTAGAACTGCACTCCCGATGAAAGGTCAGATACCTGGATTTGTCGCCGCTTCTGCAGATTCGTAATGTCGTCGATGAAAGATGCGTGCGTATGTGGCTCGACAATGCCCTGCGCCTGCCGCATCGCGATGATGTCGGTCGCGGCTTCTTCGACAACCACGTATCCCATGACTTCGAGCAGTCGAATGATTGAGGTTTTTCCGCATCCAGGAGTACCGGTCAGCACATATCGTTTCATCTCAAGTTTGCGAAACCTTCCTGTGAATTTGTCTGCTTGACAGAAAGAAAGCCCAGTAGTAGCAACGGCTCAAAAGCACCAACAAATCCACGATTCCTGATGGAGGTGACGATGCCCAAGCCATCGGAAAAATCGGAACAACTGGCGCCGTTTTGGACCAGGTTTGCGAAAGTCTCAGCGTTCGCCGTCGTGTTCCTTACTGCCATACCTACCTACCAGCAATACTTTAAGTCCCTGCAGTTCAAGGTGCCCTTTCAAAGCGTATCTGAAGCCGAAAACCAGGATAAACTGTGGCAGGAAAATAAGGACTGCTATAAGCAGGCCACCCCCGTACAGGTAAAAACCAGCACGAATGACGCCCTCAGCGTGACCGTATGTCCTGGCACCGGCGATCTTCTCCTCGACGTTCAGCCGGCAGGCAATCAAAAGCAGATAACTCGCTGGATAGGACTGCACGATGTCGAAGCGAATGCGACTGCGTACGCGGATTTCCCGGCGAGCGCGTTCGCGGCCGAAGCGCCATTTGAAGTCGCCCAGATACCGGTCGTGGTTCTGTGCCAGCGATTTCTCGGTCCGGGACTAATTTTGAGACGCGTAAGATACGCGAATGGCCAATGCGTCGATCAGCAGATCAACACCTACTCGGGCCTGGTAGTGAGCACCGCTCCGGCGGCCTGCGCTCCCAATTGCTAGAGGGCTGCTGACCTGAGTTTCAGGCGAGGCGGGCTCTCGAGCAGCGTCCAAGAGCTGGATAGGAAAAATCAGCGAATCGCGAATAGGTCAGGAAACTTTGTCGGGCTTTACTACTTCGGCGGTCTTGGCTTCATCCGGCTTCGCCACCGTCTTGCTCGCTTCGTCCGGCTCGTTCATCGCGCGCTTGAAGTCGCGAATCGCCTTGCCCATCGCGCCGCCGACATCACCGAGCTTGCTCGGCCCAAAGATAACCAGAATGATCAGCAGAATGATCAGCAGGTGACTTGGCGCAAAGAGGTCCATATTTTTCTCCGGGCCGGCCGCGATCCAGCCAACCCACGAAATAGTCTATATCCTTGACTATCCTATTTCCACGTCTATTCCCGGACGCTCATGCCGACCGAGCAGGCTCCTGATGCACGGGAGTGTCGTCGAGATGGTAGCGCTGAACCTTGCGATAGAGCGTCGACAGGTGAATCCCGAGCACCTGCGCCGCCTTCACCTTGTCGTTTTCAACCTTGTTCAGCACGCGCTTGATATGCTCGCGTTCGAGCTCCTCGAGCGTCATGCCCGTGTTCTCGATACTCGCCATCACGGGCGACGTGGTGCGCAGCTTGTCCGGCAGGTCGTGCGAGTGGATAACGTCGGTCTCGGCCAGAATTGCGGCGCGCTCGACGGTGTTTTCCAGCTCGCGGACGTTACCAGGCCACGCATAGTTGATCAGCAGGCGCATCGCACCCTTTGAAAAGCGCATCGCGGTGCGCGACAGCGACTTCTCATACTTGCGCAGAAAATGGTTGGCGAGCAGTGGAATGTCGTCCTGGCGCTCGCGCAACGCGGGCAGATTGATATTGATGACGTTGATTCGGTAGAGCAGTTCCTCGCGGAAGCGGCCCGCCTTGACCTCTGCCTCGAGGTTCTTGTTGGTGGCGCACAGCACACGCACGTCGAACGCCACCGGATCGTTGGCGCCGAGCGGGTAAGCCTCCCGCTCCTGCAGCGCGCGCAGCAGCTTGACCTGCAGCGCGAGCGGCAACTCGCCGATCTCGTCGAGCAGTATAGTGCCCTTGTCTGCTGCCTTGAGCAGGCCCACCTTGTCCTGCCCGGCGCCCGTGAATGCGCCGCGCTTGTAGCCGAACAGCTCGCTCTCGAGCAGGTTCTCTGGCAGCGCGCCGCAATTGATCGGCAGGAAGCGGTTGTTGGCGCGATCGGAGCTGAAATGAATCGCGCGGGCGACCAGTTCCTTGCCGGTGCCGGATTCGCCGGTGATCAGAACGCTCGAGTCGGTGCGCGCGACTTTTTCCATAACGCGGAAGAGGCTTTCGATCGCGTCGCTTTTGCCGATGATGCTTTCGAAGCGGTATTTCTCCCGCAGTTCCTGGCGCAGAAACCGGTTTTCCCGGAACAGCGCCTTGCCCTCGAGCGCGTTGCGCATCACTTTTTTCAGATGATCATTGGCAAACGGCTTGGTGATGTAATCGTAGGCGCCCTGGTGCAGCGCCTCGACGGCCGACTCGACGCTGGCGTAGGCGGTCACGATTATGCCCATCACCTCGGGGTCGAGCTCGCGCATCTTGCGCAGCAGATCGAGTCCGCTGCCGCCGCTGGTCAGGTTAAGGTCGAGAATCGCAAGATCGATTTTTTCTTTTTCGAAGATGTGCAGCGCGACTTCGGCCGCCGGCGCTTCCATGACCTCGTAGCCCTCGCTGCGCGCGAGCTGAACGATGATCGAGCGCATCAGGGGTTCGTCTTCGACGATCAGCAGCCGGTAAGGTCCGCGTTCCTGTGCGGTCCATGAAGAGTCGTTGTTCGAAGCGTCGTTGTTCATTGAACTTCGATCTTTCAGGATGCCGCCATGGCCGCCGCTTGTTGTGCGCGCACCGCCTCCTCGCCGGCCGCGAGCGTGATCGTGACCGCGGTGCCCCGTCCGACTTCGCTGTCAACCCGAATCGTGCCCTGGTTGGAGAGAATCATTCGCTGGCATAGCGACAAGCCCAACCCCACACCGGCGCCTGCGGGCTTGGTCGTGAAGAACGGATCGAAGACGCGCTCCAGATGTTCGCGCGGAATTCCGATGCCGTTGTCGACCACCTTGATAAAGACCCGGCGCGATTTTTCCCCGCCCTGTACGACGCGTTGGTTCTCCGTTATCACCTTGATGACCGCGCCTTCGGCCGGGGCAGCGTCGGCGGCGTTGAACAGCAGATTCAGCAGCACTTGCTGAATTTCGTTGTCGTCGGCAAATGCGTGGCGGAGGTCGGGCGCAAGAATCGGTTCAACCTTGATGCCGCTGAAGCGCTTGTTGTACGTGATGAGCCGCAGCGTCTCCGCGATGAGCCCGTTGACGTCAACCGACTTGCGCTGCGCGGTGGTAGGTCGCGCGAAATTGACCAAATCCTTGAGAGTGCTCGAGATGCGCGTGATCTGGGACAGGATGGTGTGCATCGTCGTGCGCCGCTCGGGATCGTTCTCGCCGGTCAGGATCGATTGAACCAGCGACGAGATCGATGCGAGCGGATTGTTCACCTCGTGCGCGACGCCTGCCGCAAAGGTGCCCGCCGCCGCCAGCCTCTCGGCCTTGATCAACGAATCCAGCATCTCGCGCCGCTGTGTAACGTCGCGCAGGATCATCTGGATGAATTGCTTCTTGCCGTAGGTGATGAGTGCGGAGTTTACATCGAAGAAAAGCGGCCCGATCGGGAATTCCTGGGTCTGCGCCGAGCCATCGCGCAAAACTTTCTCGAGGCTGTCAACGACACTCTGCCTCAGCTCCGGCGGCACCAGGTCCGGGACGGGGCGACCGATGATCTCTTTGTGTTCGTCGCCCTCGTACCAGGTTGGCTCATGCTCCCACTCCATTTGATGCAGCCTCAAGGCGGCCGCATTCAGCCCCATCACGATCCAGGTGTGAGGTTCGATCTCGTACATCGGATCCGGCGCGTGGTCGATCGTGTTGCGGTACTTTTCCTCGGACTCGCGCAGCATCCGCTCGCGCGATTCGATGTAGAACTGCGAGACCATCAGGCGCCGTTCGTCGATCGCCGCGACCATCAAGTCGCGCACCCGTTCCATCGCGGGGCCGGTCATTGTGGATTTTACGTGATCGAGAATTATTTGCTTGAGTGCGATGTGAATGACGTTGAACTGAGACGGCTTGGCCCGCGCGAGCATCCCCTCCTGGCAATGCCGGCGCAGGTAAATGTAGGTGCAAATGTCATCGGGATCGCGCAGATGATCGACGAAGCGTATGAGAGAATTGACCATGTTGTCTGGGCGGCCCTTCTCGTCGTACTTCGAGTGCCCGTGGACGATATAGGCGATCGATTCTCCCCACTGTTGGACGATTCCGTCGAAGTGCCGGTCGATGAGGTCGGCGGCGTCGGAGCGAATCTGGATGCATTCGGGGGTGCGGCTCCAGATCGTCGGACCCCACAATCGCGAGAGCGACTGCTCGATCTCGGCGAGCTGTACTCTGATGGCCTGTACTTCTTCTGGGGTCGCCTCGATCGGCGCGTCGTTCGGCTGACGGTGTCCAACGGACTTAGATGGTCGGCAGCATCCACAGGCGAGCGATAATTTCATTGCGGTAAAACCCGATGGGAAGATTTCATTGCTAATAATCTAATAATCAATCTGACCTATAACATTCGCAAAATAACCAATCTAGCGTGTGCGTTCCGGTGGCATCCTGCCTGATTTTGCACCCTGCGAACCGTCCGCGCCTAGTTTCGCCCGAGGCGCAAATCGTACAGGCCCCATCCCAATTGGTTTGTGCGAGGCGGTTGCTGGCTAAAAAAGTCACATAATCATTGGTCTTTTGCAGTGGCATGGCTTTGGCACTTAGGCCCTCATCGAGAGGGAATTTACATCCATGCTTACCGAGTCCAGTCCTACGCTTCGCGTCGCCCCACACGGCAAATTCCTTTCCCGCGCAGGACAGAAGTTCTTTTTCAAGGCGATGCGACTCGCCGACGTGAGCGCCACTCTCGACTTCAGCCAGAAACTCAAACTGAGAAAGCGACTCGACGATCTGAGAGCCGCGCACACGACCGGCGTCGTGCTGACCGAGGCGCAGGCGCAACCCTGCATTGACATCGCGGCGCAATCTGGACTGGTCGCGATGGTCGAGCTGAAAATCACGGCGGACGAACTGACCAGCCGCCGAGGATGGAAATCCGTCGTCTCGCGAATCGCGCATACTGCAAACATTTTCGGAAAGCATCCTTCACTCGTCGGTTACATCCTCGATTGCGAGATCAGTCAGGACGCGCTGCGCGCAGGCGGACTCGAAAATGCGCGGCGGCGTGCACGCGGCGTCGTGCTGGCAATCAAGGAACGCGCGCCTGAGGCAATTGTCGGAATAAAAGTGCGGCCGGAAACGCGCGCACTCTCGATCCTGGAGGAAGATTTCTTGTACGCGGAAATTCCCGCGCTCGAGCCTGTCCAGATTCGCGATTTCGTCGTCGCCTTGCATAATGTCGCGGAAGCGCGGCCAGTGGTGATCGAATTCAAGGATGCATCGCCGGGGCAGGACGAAGCGGTAGCAGTGGCGTTTGGCACGGGTGCGGCTGGCGTGGTTGCTCCTCCCGTTCCTGCTCCGGTTTCTCACGACTGGCTCGGCGTGCGCATGATGCGCGCGTCGGACGTGATGCCGTTCGTTACGCTCAACGGCACCTGCCCGCCGCAGGCTGCGAAGATGCCGATGGTGTCGGTCGTCATCTGCGCGTACAACGCCGAGCGCACAATGCGTCCGTGCCTCGAGTCGCTGCGACGTCTCGATTATCCGAACTTCGAGGTAGTTATCGTCGATGACGGCTCGCGCGATCGCACTGCAGACATCTCGATGGACTTTCCGGACTTCCGCCTGATTCGCCAGCCCAATAAGGGACTGAGCGTCGCGCGCAACGTCGGGATGCATGCGGCGCGCGGCGAAATTATCGCATACACCGATTCGGACTGCGTCGTCGATCCGCACTGGCTGACGCTGATGATCCGTTCGATGACCGAAAACAACTTCGACGGGTGCGGTGGACCGAACTACGCTCCGCACGAAGACGGATGGATCGAAGCGAGTTGCGCGGCGTCGCCGGGCGCTCCATGCCACGTGCTGGTCGCAGAGGATCGCGCCGAGCATCTCGCGGGCTGCAATATGGTCTTCTCGAAGGCGGCGCTCGCAAAGATTGGCGGATTCGATCCGCAGTTCACCGCCGCCGGCGACGACGTCGATATTTGCTGGCGAATGCTCGACGCGGGCTTCAAGCTGGGATTCTCGCCCGCGGCCTTCGTCTGGCACTTCCGGCGCAACACGGTCAAGGCTTACTACGGGCAGCAGCGCGGCTACGGACGCGCCGAAGCGATGCTGTATCCGAAATATCCCGAGCGCTTCAACGTGATGGGCCAAATCGCCTGGCGCGGCACGATTCCTGGTCTCGCGCGTACGATTCCCGGCGGCAATCGCAAGCGCGTGTTGTGGAAAACGCGCTCCGCGAGTGCGCAGACGCTGTTCGATCCAGGCCTCACGCTCGCCAGGGTCCTGCCGCAAACGCTCGAATGGACCATGCTCTCGGCAGTCGTGCTGATCGCATCGATAATACTTGGCGTGTTCCTAATTCCCGCGGCGGCGATGCTCGCGCTGGGACCCATCTGGGCGCTGTACTATGCGTGGCACGCGCCGCTCGAAAAATCTCACGAGAGTTTCACCGCGCGACTTCTGATCGCGTATCTTGCTTACACCGGACCGATGGTGCGAACGATGACGCGCTACAAGACGCGGGCGAAAGCTCTCACGGGGTTCGCGGGCTCGGACGGCGTCCGCCAGCGCCCGACAATCAACTGGCTCCGCCGCACAATCCGGCTGGACTACTGGAACAACGAAAGCATCACGCGCGACCGCCTGATGGACAAGATGATGAAGATGTTCGCGCGCACCGGTCATGGCGCGATCGTCGACGCCGGCTGGAACGACTACGACCTCGAAGTGCGGCCGAATCCGTGGACGCGAATCGAGCTGAAGACCGCAGATGAAGAGCACGAAGCTGGCAAAGTCACTAATCACGTACTGGCGCGAATAAAGTTCACTCGAATCTCGACGATTGCCCTTGCGGCAGGCGTGGTGAGTGCGGCGGTGGCGGCGATAGCGGTACTGCCTGAGATCGCGCTCGGCCTTGGCGCACTCACGATGGCCGGCGCGGTATGCATAGCAGCCGAGATGGTCGAGGCGGGACGAATCGCGCATCGCGCGACCGAGGAATGCGCAACCGAACTGAATCTCGCGCCGCTCGGCGTGCTGATCCGTCAGCCAGTGGGCGCCGAAGTTACGGCAGCCGTGCGCAAGCCAGCAGGCGCGCAGCTAGCATCGCAGGAACGCATCGCCGACTGAGCTGTGATCGACGACTAGTGCCGGCTGATCATATCAACCGGATATTCCGCTCGATCGTCTTAATCACCGAGTCCATCTTTCCGTTCAACACCTGTTTGGCGAGGCTCAGGGTGAAGCTCTCTGCCACATGGAACGGAACGTGCGCCGGCAACGACAGCGCGTAGGGATCGACCACCGCATCCACCACGACCGGACCGCCCTTATGCGATAGCGCCTCGGCGAGTCCTTCCCTCACGTCGCCCGGCTCCTCGAGGCGGATGCCCTTCGCGCCCATCGCCTCGGCAACTTTCGCGAAATTTGGATTTTTGAACTCGACGCCGAATGGGATCATGCCAGCTTCCTGCTGCTCGATGTTGACGAAGTCGAGCGACTCATTGTTCAGGATGATCTGAACTACCGGAGCTTTCCGCTGCACTTGCGTCAGCAGGTCGCCAAGGCCGAGCATCGTGAACCCGCCGTCGCCGCACACGGCGATCGTCTGGCGGCCGGGGAATGCGAGTTGCGCGCCAAATGCGTTGGGAGCGGCATTGGCCATCGAAGCCCATGAGAATGATCCAAAGATTCGCCGGTTCGTGCCGCCCTTTACATGCCGCGAGAGCCAGATGCAGGCCGTTCCCGTGTCGGCGAAGAACATCGCGTCGTCGGAGGCCAGTTCGCTCAGAGTCGCGGCCAGGTATTCCGGCCGGATCGGTTTTATTTGTGGCCCCTTCTCGACGTAGTGCTGCAAGAGTTCGTGGAACGAACGGGTCTCAGTGACATGCCTTTCGAGAAAAGTGCCGTCGGGCTTGTCGGTGACTCTGGGGAGCAGCGCGGTGACCGTTGTCTTGATATCGCCCACCAGCGCTAAATCGACCGCGGTTCGCCGTCCGATGTGCTTGGCGTTTTTGTCGATCTGAACTTTCTTGACGTTGTCGCCGGGCAGAAATTCCGAGAACGGAAAGTCGGTGCCGAGCATCAGCACCAGGTCCGCTTCGTGCATTGCTTTGTACGCCCCGCCATAGCCTAGAAGTCCGGTCATCCCGACTGCGTTGGGATTGTCGTGCTCCAGCCATTGCTTCCCGCGAAAAGAGTATCCAACCGGCGCCTTCAGCCTGCCTGCCAGCTGCAGCACTTCATCGCGCGCGTCGCGGCAGCCGTCGCCGCCGAAGATCGCGACATTGTTCGCCGCCTCGACCATTTCGGTCAGCTTGTCGAGATCCGCGTCGGCTGGCCGTAGCAGCGGAAGAGCTGGAGTCATGAACTCGCAAGCAGAATGGTCGGGCGCGTTTGCTGCTGCGATGTCGCCGGGCATCGAGATCAGCGTCGGTCCCTTGTCAACGACGGCCGTTATAATCGCCGTCGTGACCACGGCCCGCACCTGTTCAGGATTGACCACTCGCCCGACGTAGAGGCACGCGGTTTCGAAAAACTTGTAAGGGTTCAGCTCCTCGAGCGCTGCGGTGTCGATAAGCCTGGTTTCGACATCGCCGGCGATCGCGATGATCGCGGCGCCCTCCTTGCGCGCGTCCATCAGCCCGTTGAAGAGGTGCACTACGCCCGGCCCGGCCGTTCCGCAAACCACCACTGGATTGCCGGTCAGGTAAGCGTCGGCGACCGCGGCGAAAACGCCGTATTCTTCGTGGCGAACGTGAACGAACTCGATTTCGCCGTTGCGCCGGAGAGCGTCGATCACGGGATTGAGCGCGTCCCCGACGATGCCATAGCAGCGTTTGACGCCGGCTTTCGCCAGCATCTCCCACATGACGTCAGCAACTTTTTGCGCCATTGGAAACTCCTTACGTCCGCGCGGAGGCGTTCAGGGCGTTGGTCGAAGTTTTTCGAAAGCGGCGATGTATCGCTTTTAGGCTACGGCCGTCGCCTCGATTTCGATCATGATGCTCGGTTCGAAGAGATGGGTGACACCGAGGAGCGTGCTTACCGGCTTGCATCCCGCCTCTGCAAAGATTGGCACCATCTCGCCGGCTTTCGCCAGGAAACCTTCAACATCCGTGGTGTAGAAATTTAGTCGGACGATGTTTGCGGGTTTCATGTTCGCGGCGGCGAGCACCTCGACCAGATTTTTCCAAGCGAGCTTGAATTGCGCGACCAAGTCGCCCGGGTGCATCGGGGCGCCGTTCGCGTCGTTCGAGGTTTGACCGGACACGTAAAGCACCCGCTGGCCGGCCGTGACCTCGATTGCCTGATTGATGTTAAAGGCGCCGAGCCACGTCTGGGGATTTATAGGACGAACCTGCATGAGAACGACCTCCTTTCGCGCCAGCGAAACCAAGTTTAATCTTCTAAAATTTTCTGGATTGACTCCAGATCGCGGCGGACTTTTTTGGTTACTGGGTGGGCCGTCTACGTTTGGCGCGAACTGGGTAGGCCGTACTACGAGCGAATTGGAATACCTGAGGGACACACGCGGGTTTCGGCTTGCTCAACGCCCATCGCTGTCAGGGCCTTCGTAAATGCTTCACACATAGACCAAGAAAACTGAGAAGGACCAATGATCAATCGGTCGAAGATCCGCGCCAAATCCAACTCTGCAAGCAGGTTAGAGAATTTTACGTCAAGCGGCAACTTGTAGATCGTCTGCGGGATTCCGCCGACGACTTCAATAGACGACTCCATGAGTGTCGATGGCGACCGTTCCGGCGCATATATTACGCGCCACTCGCGTTCTTCATGAAACCCCTCGTGCTTCAGGCACGTCACGCCTGCGACCAGCATGGTAAATACAGTTCCAACAACGGCAGGTCTTTCGATGGAAACCAAGAAATCATGGTCAGCTCGTATGTTTTCTATGACCCTGTCGAGTACAGCGTGTGCTTCTTCTTCGCGCAGATAGGCGACTGGACTCACCATGAGGTTGAGTGCTTCGGAACCTGGGGAGAGCCAAGGTAAACGCAAAACGATGGCGACGCGAGCCGTATTTCCTCCAAATGCACGCCACATCGATAGTCGACCGTGCAAGTCTTCCTTGTCATCGTGCTCCGAGATTGAGGTTATGTACGTGCCGAAGCGGATGTTGTTCCACCACTGATTGAACAGAGTCACGGCTTCTTCTGCGATGTTCGGAGAAACCGCATCGATCGCCTCATACAATTTTCTCTTTCTAGTATCATCGGCGAAGAACCTCTGCAGGATCTCGAAGCCGTGCTGGACTTCGCTGTAGTCCGCCATACATGTGGTATTTCGCATCCACACACGCTTACTTTCGATAATCTTCAGCGCTGCTTCTGCTGAGGTATAGTGAACGAATCTGGCCGACGGCTTTAGCCCGGAACTGCCCATATATATTGCTTCTCGCTGCTTTCGCGCATGCGGCATAAAGATGCTTTCGAGCCGTATTCCGAGTTGAAACTGCTCCGAGGTAGAAGCGATTGAAATTTCTTCCGTAGGTTCGGCCATTCGTCCACTCTATACAAAAGTTCGCGAGGAATTAGCTCGCTAGCGGTTCGCTAGTTCTATTATTCCCCCCAGAACGGATCTTAGTCTTCTAAAATTTTGTGAATCGATTCGAGGTCGCGGCGGACTTCGTTGAGTACGCGGCGCGCTTGACCGTCGATTGCTGGCGACTGCGACGGCGCGCGCTCCGCGGACGGCTGCGAGTTCTTCGGCAGTGGCTTGCCGCTCATCAAGGCGTCGATGCCGAATTCCTTGATGTGCTTGTTGGCGCCAACGATCGTGAAACCCTCGTCGTGCAGCAGGCGCTTGATGAGCCGCAGCACGTCGAGATCCTTTTCCTGGTAGAAGCGATGCTTGGTGCGGGTGTGCTTGGGTTTCAGAAACGGGAACTGCGTTTCCCAGAAGCGCAGCACGTAGGTCTCGACGCCCAGTGCCCGCGCCGCTTCGCCGATCTTCAATCCGCGCTCGGGGAACATGGACATCGTGACGGGCTTTTGCGAGGCAGGTTTTCGCCGCCGAACTGATAGCTGGCGTGGCATTGGCGTCATACTCCCGGCTTGGAGCCGTTGTTAACCCGCTCCTTCAACACCTGGCTCGGCTTGAAGGAGAGCACGCGGCGGGAGTCGATAGTGATCGGCTCACCGGTCTGCGGGTTGCGTCCGCGGCGCGCGTGTTTCTGATTGACGAGAAAAGTGCCGAAGCCGGAGATTTTCACCTTCTGACCCTGACGCAGCGAATCCCTGATGATCGCAAATACCGCTTCGACCACTTCACAGGCTTCCTTCTTGGAGGAGCCTACCCGCTCGTAGATCAGATCCACAAGATCGGCTTTGGTCATGCCCTGCGGCGTAACGATCCCCACCCGCTCGCGTTAGGCACGCTTTTACTGCCGCAACTCCGCCCCTAATCGCATCTGCGCCTGCTCGACCAACACGGCGTGAATGCGGTTAACCTCCTCATCAGTCAGCGTGCGATCTTTTGCACGGTAACGACAAGCCAACGCAACACTCTTTTTTCCGGCCGCCACCGCCGTCCCCTCGTACACGTCGAAGATCTCGACGCTTTCCAGCAGCGACGCGCCGCACTCCCGAATGGCCTTGAGTACCATATCCGCCGGGAAATTCCGATCCAGCACGAGCGCCAAATCGCGCCTGATAGCGGGAAATTTTGGCGGCGGCTGGAAGGTTTTGCGCGGCGAGAAACCATAGGCAATGAGATTGCTCAAGTCAAGTTCGTACATCGCGCAGGGTTCGCTCAGATCCAGGCGCATCGCCTCCGCCGGATGCAACTCGCCGATCAAACCGATCCGCGCACCGTCGAGCGAAACCACAGCGCTGCGGCCGGGATGCAAAAATGGCGCATCGGCGGACTCGATCGCTTTGAACGTCACCTGCGGCGAGATGCCGATTGCGTCGAAGTACGTCTCCAGGTTTCCTTTGATCGAAAAAAATCCCGCCATGACGCTTTGTTCGCCAATCGCGGAAAGCGCATACGGTCCGTAGCTGACCGCGGCGAGATGAAAATGCTCGGTCGCGATATCGCCGTCCATGCGGAAGGTCTTGCCGATTTCAAATGCGTGAAACGCGCGCGCCTCGCGGTTCAAATTGAACCTCAGCGAAGTTACGAGTCCCGGCATCAGGCTCAAGCGCAGCTCGCTGAGCTCGGCTGACAGCGGGTTGGATACTTTGACCGGGCGCGCCGTGACTTGAATCCCGGAAAAGCGCGCGTTGTCAGCCGGCGCGATAAACGCGATCGTCGCAGTCTCGGTCAGGCCGCATCCCAGCATCACCTCGCGCGTGCCCTTGATGAACTCGCGCTCGGGATTTACCGGAGTCAGCGCACTCACGCGCGGAGGCAGCAGGGCAGGGATGTCCTCGAGACCGCCGAGGCGCGCGACTTCCTCGATCAGGTCGGCCTGTTCGACCAGGTCGGAGCGGAACGACGGCGGCACTACCGCAAGCACGCCCTTTGCACGCGTACTCACCTGCGCACCGAGAGATTTGAGACGGCTCTTGGCGACGCCCGAAGGTATCGCGACGCCCAGCAGCGATTCCATCGCGCCAAGATCGAGCGCAATTTCGCGCGGCTCGGCTTTGCGCGGCTCGAAGTCGGCGATCGGTGACGCCTCGCGCCCGCGCGCGATCCTACGAATCAACTCGGCGGCGCGAATCAATGCGCCGACTTGTCCCGCCCGATCGACGCCTCGCTCGAAGCGATAACTTGCCTCGCTGCACAAACCCAGGCGCCGCGCCGTGCGCGCAACCGTCGTCGGCTCAAAGTACGCGCTCTCGAGCAAGATAGTCCCGGTCGAATCGCTGACCTCGGAGTTCAGTCCGCCCATCACGCCCGCGATCGCGAGCGGCTTGTCGCTGTCGGCTATCAGCAGATCGTTCGGATCGAGCGTGCGCGTGACGTTGTCGAGCGTGACGAACTCGCGCGTCTCGCCGGCACGCCGCACGATGATCTTTCCGCCTGCGATTTTCCCGTAATCGAAGGCGTGCAACGGCTGCCCAAGTTCGAGCATCACATAGTTGGTCGCATCGACGACGTTGTTCAGTGCGCGCATCCCGCACAGTTCCAGCCGGCGCTTGAGCCACGCCGGCGAGGGCCCGATCTTGATTCCGGTCATCGCGAGCGCGGCGTATCGCGGGCATAGATCAGGCGCGTCGATTGAAACCGAAATCGAAATCCGGTCCCCGTCGGGCGAACCCGCCGAATGCGCCGCGCGCAGCCGCGGGGCGCGCAGCCTGGCGCCGAACAATGCCGCGACCTCGCGCGCCAGCCCGAGCACGGACAGGCAATCACCGCGATTCGGCGTGATCTCGACGTCGAGCACGACGTCGTCAAGGTGCAAATACGCGGCCACCTCGCCGCCAAGCGGCGCATCAGCGCCAAGTGCAAGAATTCCCGCGTGATCCTGCGAGAGGCCGAGCTCGCTCTCCGAACAGAGCATGCCCTCCGACTGCACGCCGCGAATGACGGCTGCCTCCAGCGGCGGCTCCTTGCCGAGCTTTGCGCCAACCAGGGCGAGCGGCGCGACCATGCCGGCCTTCACGTTGGGCGCGCCGCACACGACTTTGAATTTTCCTTTTTCACCGGCGTCGACGTCGCAAAGATTCAGCCGGTCCGCGTTGGGATGCTTTTCGACTTGGAGCACCCTGGCGACGAACACGCCCGCGAATCCCGGAATGAGTCTTTCGATATTCTCGACCACCAGTCCCGCGTAGCTTAGACGCCGCGAGATTTCCTCGACCGGCGCATCGACGCTGACGAAGTCTCTCAGCCAACTGAGCGGAAGTTTCATCGCGCACCTCCGCTCAGCACCGGGAACTGGCTGAGGAAGCGCAGGTCGTTCTCGAAGAACAGCCGCATGTCGTCGACGCCGAGCTTCAGCAGACCCGTGCGCTCGACGCCCATGCCGAACGCGAAGCCCTGATACTCGTCGGGATTGTACTCGACCGCGCGCATCACGTTCGGATGGATCATTCCGCAGCCGAGCACTTCGGTCCATCCGGAGTACTTGCAGACCGGGCATCCTGCCCCGTCGCAGAGCAGGCAATGCATGTCGAGCTCGGCGCTGGGCTCGGTGAATGGAAAATAGCTTGAGCGAAATCGCACCGCGGTGGTGCCGAAAAACGAGCGCGCGAATTCCGTGAGGACGCCTTTAAGATGAGCCATCGTGATCCGCCCGCCCTTGTCGACCATGAAGCCCTCGATCTGGGTGAACATCGGCGAGGCGCGCACCGACAGATCGTCCCGCCGGTAGCATCGCCCGGGACAAACGACCGCCAGCGGCGGCCGTCGTTTCTCCATCACGCGGATCTGACCGTTCGACGTATGCGTCCGCAGCAGCATCCCGCCTTCGAGGTAGAAGGTGTCCTGCATGTCGCGCGCGGGATGATGCGGCTGGAAGTTGAGCGCCGCGAAGTTGTGAAAGTCGTCCTCGATATCCTGGGTCATCGCGATTTCGAAGCCCATCGACTCGAAGATTTGGAGCATTTTTTCGAGAATGTCGGTGATCGGATGGATATGGCCGCGCGCGATGTGCATGCCGGGCAGCGTCACGTCGAGGCGTTTTTCATTGAGCGATTTCGTCAGCGACGCGACTTTGAGCTTTTCGCTCAGGGTCTCGATGCGCGCTTCGACTTCGCGCTTGATCTGATTGATGAGCTGGCCGATAGCGGGACGCTCGGCGGTCGGCACCTCGCGCATCCCGCGCATGATTTCCGTCAGCTCTCCCGAGCGGCCGAGCACGCGCACGCGAACCGCATCGACCTGTGCCTCGCTGGCGTCGTCGCCGAGTTCGGCCATCGCGCGCCGCCTTATTTCTTCCAGTTGTTTTCTCATCGTGGTCTTCCCCTGGGCATCCATCTCAGTCCCTCAATTCAATCCGATGTGCAATGTTGCACGCGCCAAAAACAAAAAACCACGTGGGCTAATACCCACATGGCTTCCTGGTGCGCGGCGCTTTCGAACGGCGCGGCTCTATGCTGCTTTTGAGCCGAGCGCGCTTTTCGCGGTGCGCACCAGCTCGGTAAACAATCCGTCGCGCTCCTGCGCGAGCTTCGCGAGCATCTTGCGATCGACCTCGACCCCCGCCTTCTTGAGCCCGTTCATCAGGGCGCTGTACGAGATTCCGCTTTCGCGGGCGAGTGCGTTGATACGCGCAATCCAGAGCGTGCGATAGTCGCGCTTCTTCTGCTTGCGATCGCGATAGGCGTAAGTGAGGCCCTTTTCGAGCGTCGAGCGGGCCTGCCGGTAGAGTTTGCGCCCACCGACGAAACCGGAGGCGAGCTTGAGTTGACGCTTATGACGGCGGCGCGTCTTGGGTCCGCCTTTGGCGCGAGGCATCGGAGTGCAGTCCTTCCTTGATAGATATCGGGTGAGTTAGTTTCTCGTTTTTCCGCTGGCCGCGCTCAAGCGTACGGCATCATTCGCTTAACTTTTTCCGCGTCGGCCTTTCCCAAAATACCGGTCCTGCGCAAGCGCGCTTTCTGTTTCGGGTTCTTGGCCGAGAACATGTGGCGGGCGTAGGCGTGTTTGAACTTGACCTTGCCGCTCTTGGTCACGGAAAAGCGCTTGGCGGCGGTACGGCTGGTCCTGATTTTCGGCATAACGATAGTCGCTTTGCTTCTTTCCTGAAATTCTTTTTCTTTCCCGGCTATCGCGGCGTCAGCAGCACGGACATGTTGCGTCCTTCCATCCGCGGCGTGCCTTCTGCCTGTGCGATATCCGTAACCTGCGCGATAATTCTGTCGATCAGCGCCCGTCCGAGTTCCGGATGGGTAATCGCGCGGCCCCGGAACGAAACCGTGAGCTTAACACGGTGACCTTCTCCAACAAAGCGCTTGATGTGATTTGTTTTGAAGTCCACGTCATGCTGCCCGGTCGCCGACCCCATCTTCACTTCCTTGATCATGCTGATGGTGTGCTTCTTGGAATCGTGCGATTTCTTTTTCTGCGCGTATCGGTACTTGTCGAAGTCGGTCACGCGACATACCGGCGGCGTCGCCGTCGATGAGACCTCGACCAGGTCCAGGCCGCGGGCCTCCGCAACTTTGATCGCATCGCGCAGCGGCAGGATTCCGACCTGGGTGCCGTCGGCGTCGATTACACGGACTTCTTGCGCGCGAATCAGGTTATTGACGCGAATCGCGGGCTCTCTTGAGGGTGGGGTTCTGAAATCTCTACGGATAAAGCACCTCCGCCGGCTTTGTGGCCGGATGAACTTCCTAAGCCGGTACCGGCTCCTGTTTTAGCTTTTCGATAAGCGCCGCAAGCGGCATCGCATTGCTCTTGTCACCGCGCAGCAGCCGCAACGACACCGATCGATCTGCGGCCTCGCGCTCGCCGACGACGATCATATACGGCACCTTGGCCAATTCGGCTTCACGGACCTTGAAACCAAGCTTCTCGTTGCGGATATCGGCGTGAGCGCGGAATCCTTCGCGCTTCAAGATGTCGGCGACCTCTTTGGCGTAATCTTTGACCTTCTCGCTGAGAGACAGCACTCGCGCCTGCTCCGGCGCGAGCCACAACGGCAGCACACCGCCGGTATGCTCGATCAGAACGCCGATGAAGCGCTCGAGCGAGCCGAGGATCGCGCGATGTATCATCACAGGACGTTCTTCGACGCCGGCGGTGTTGGTGTACGTCAGGTCGAAGCCCTCAGGCATATTGTAGTCGAGCTGAATCGTCGCGACCTGCCACTTACGCTTGAGCGCGTCGGAAACGTAAATCTCAATCTTGGGGCCGTAGAACGCGCCTTCCTTCGGATTAATCTCGAATGCGATTTCGTTGCGCTTGATCGCGTTGGCGAGCTTGGCCTCGGCCATCTGCCATTGCTCTTCGGTGCCGAGATGTTTATCGGGCATGGTCGCGAGCTTGAACTCGACGCCCTCGAAACCCAGCGCACCGTAAACGTCGCGCACCATCTCGAGATTCATCGCGACTTCGTCCTCGATCTGGTCCTCGCGGCAGAAGATGTGCGCGTCGTCCTGTGACATCGCGCGCACGCGCATCAGGCCGTGCAAGGTGCCCGAGCGTTCTGCGCGATGGAGCCGGCTGAACTCCGCGAAGCGCAGCGGCAAATCGCGATACGAACGCTTCTCGGCGCGATACACGAAGGTATGGCCGGGGCAATTCATCGGCTTGACCCCGTAGCCGCTACGCCATCCTTCGGGGCTGGTGTCGACGGTATGCGTCTCACTCTCGGGATCGGGTGAGAGAAACATATTCTCGCGAAAATTTTCCCAATGCCCCGAGGTGTTGAACATCTCGTTTTTGAAAATCAGCGGAGTGACGACTTCGTCAAAGCCGTAGCGCCGGTACATCCGCCGGATGTAGTCGATGAGCGCATTAAAGATGATGACGCCCTTGGGCAGGTAAAACGGCGAGCCCGGCGAGATCGGATCGAAGATGTACAGGCCCATCTCGCGGCCGAGCTTGCGATGGTCGCGTTGGCGGGCGAGCTCGACGAGTTTGAGATGTTCCTCGAGCGCTTCCTTGCTGGCGAATGCGGTGCCGTAGATTCGCGAGAGCATCGCGTCGTGCTCGTCGCCGCGCCAGTACGCGCCCGCGACGCTGGTCAGCTTGAATGCCTTCAGATAGCGCGTCGAGGGGACGTGCGGTCCGCGGCAAAGATCCATCCAGTCGCCCTGGCTGTAGATCGATACGTGATCGTCGGGGATGTCCTGGATTATCTCGACCTTGTACTTCTCGCCCATCTCCGAGAATTTGCGGATGGCGTCCTCACGCGCGACCTCGGTCCGCTGGATTTTGTGGTCGGCCTTCGCCAGCTCGCGCATCTTCGCTTCGATCTTAGGCAAGTCCTCGACCGTGAACGGAGTGGCGGGCGCGAAGTCGTAGAAAAATCCGTCCTCGATAACCGGGCCGATCGTCACCTGCGTGCCGGGATAGAGCGATTGCACCGCCATCGCCATCAGATGGGCCGTAGAGTGCCGGATGACCTCGAGACCCTCAGGCGAGTCGGCCAGCACTGGCTCGACTGACGCGTCATGCTCGAGCTTGCGCGTGAGATCGACCACCTTGCCGTCAACGCGCGCGGCGACCAGGTCGCGGCTCGGGATGCCGTTCAGTACTTCGCGAACGATAGTGCCAACCGGCACGACGCGGGATTCGCCGCCGAGGGTTACGGTGACTTGGGAACTCATCAAGCGAAAAATCTAGTCATCGGGAAAAACTGGCGGGGCAATGCGCGCGCGCGGCTGTGGGCACGGACCTGGTAGGCACGGGCGGGATTGAACCGCCGACCTCTTCCGTGTCAAGGAAGCGCTCTCCCACTGAGCTACGTGCCTTCACGGGCGAGGGGTATTGATTAGACACTTCAAGCAAACGCAAACGGTAACCGATATTGCGCTGGCGGGCAACCGAAGTTTCGCGTGCCGGTTCCGCCATCGTCCGGCAGGCGACGGTTGCTGGCTCATCTGCTAAGCTTCCGCGCCAAGTAACGCACGCGCCTGGAGGATCGTTACGGCTCAGAAGATGGATCGCGAGCGCATAGTGCAGCTCTTCTTCTTCGGCTTCCTGGCCGTGATGGCCTACGAGCTGTACGAACTGCTGCTGCCCTTCCTGACGCCGTTGGCGTGGGGAATTCTGCTCGCCTTCATGGCGCATCCGGCGCTGATCGAAGTCGAGAAATACGTCAAGCGTCGATCGCTCTCGACGGCGATCATCAGCGTGATCGTCGGGCTCGGAGTAATCCTGCCTGCCATCTGGCTCTCGGGCCGCCTGGTGGTCGAGGCTCAGGCGCTGTACGCGCAGGCCACGCAGATGGTGAATACGGGCGGCGTGTCGAAGCTGCACGACTGGGCGGTCAACACCGATCTCGGTGCCTGGATCGCCAAAAAAATGGGGGAGCGCGGTTACAAGCTCGACGAAGAGCTGCCCAAGCTGACGCTGCAAGCGGCGCAGATAACCAGCGACTACGTCGCCAAGAACGCGACCCAGGCCGCGAAAAACGTGCTCTCGTTCGTCGTCGATTTCGGTATCGCGCTGCTCGCGTTCTTCTACATGCTGCGCGACGGCGACTACTACTATCGGGGCCTGCGCGATCTGACTCCGCTGCATGAAGATGACAAGAAGGCGATTTTCGACACGCTGCGCACGACGCTATCGTCGGTGATGCGCGGCCTGATGCTGACCGCGGTGCTGCAGGGCGTCACGATCGGGCTCGGCATGCTGGTCTTCGGCGTGCCGTACTGGCTGTTCCTGGCGATCGCATCGGCAGCCGCGGGCCTGATGCCGATTGGCGGCACTGCGTTGGTGTGGATTCCTGCGACGCTCTACCTTGGGTTTGCCTCGAGCTGGTCGGCGGCGGTCGGCCTGGTAATCTGGTGTGCGCTAGCGCTCGCGATTATCGACAATTTCATCAAGCCGTTGGCGATGAAGCACGGCACCGGCCTGCCGACGATCGCGCTGTTCCTGGGAATTCTCGGCGGTCTCGAAGCATACGGACCGCTGGGCCTGTTCCTGGGTCCCGCGATCATGTCGATATTCGCGGCGCTGCTGCGCGTCTACAGAAAAGAATATTCAGGCAGCCGCAAAGAAGCAGCGTGAAAGCTCCTGGCTTTGCTGAGACAAAATACTGGGTGCAGGGGTCACCCCTGCCGAAGGAAGTGTGAAACCCACGCGGGTTTCACATTAAATCAGGTTCTGCTGTCCCCGTCTGGCACCCCCTAATCGCGGCGCTATAAAATGTCCGGCTGGAGAGTCGCCCATGAGCGACAAAGAGCAAAAAGCGCTCTATATCGTTCGCCGTCTTGTCGATTCCGGCTTTCGCGCCGTTTTCGCCGGCGGATGTGTGCGCGATCGAATCCTTGGCGTTGAGCCCAAGGATTACGATATCGCCACCGACGCGCGTCCTGAGGTCGTGCTGAGAATGTTCGACCGCACCGTAGCGGTCGGCCAGAAGTTCGGCGTGATCGGCGTGGCCCTCGACGACGACCTGTTCGAAGTCACGACGTTTCGCGCTGACGCCGAGTATACCGATGGACGCCGGCCCTCGTCGGTCCGCTACGGCGCGATCGAGGAAGATGCGATTCGTCGCGATTTCACCATCGGCGGGATGTTTTACGATCCGACCGCCGAACGCCTGATCGATCTTGTCGGCGGGATGCGTGATTTGCGCGCCGGAATCATCCGTGCGATCGGAAATCCCTACGACCGCTTCGACGAAGATCATCTGCGCATCCTGCGCGCCGCCCGCTTCGCCGCCCGGCTCAACTTCACGATCGATCCCGCGACGTGGGCTGCGATGAAACGCGCCGCGCCGTCGATTAAAGGAATCGCGCCCGAACGTATCGGCGAAGAAATCGTCATGATGATGACCGAGGGCGCCGCCGCGCGCGCGATGGACCTGATGATGGACAGCGGCTTGATGCAAATCCTGCTGCCCGAAGTCGTCCAGATGCGCGGATGCGCACAGCCTGAGAATTTCCATCCCGAAGGCGACGTTTACACGCATACGCGGATTGGCGTCGCGATGCTGCCCAAGGGATGTCGCGAGACCGTAGCGTTCGGAATCCTGCTGCACGACATCGCCAAGCCGAAATGCCGAGCAGTCGTCGGCGACAAGGTCACGTTTTATGGCCACACCGACGACGGCGCCGTGATGGCGGCGAATATCCTCGCGCGGTTGAAGCGCTCGCGCGCTGTACAGGAGCGGGTTGCGTACCTGGTGAAGAATCATCTGAAGCTCTGCATGGCGCCGAGGATGCGCCCGGCGACGCTCAAGCGGATGCTCGCGGAAGACGGTTTCGACGAGCTGATGGATGTCGCGTTCATGGACGCGATGGCGTCGAGTTCGTACCTCGGCTACTGGCATTTTTGTCTCCGCGCGATGACGACGATGACCGCGGCCGAGATCCGTCCGCCGCGTCTGATTGGCGGCGAGGACCTGAAGCAGTTGGGATTCACGCCGGGGCCGCGCTTCAAGGAAATTTTGAAGGACGTCGAAGACCATCAACTCGACGGCGCGCTCGAAACCCGCGAAGCCGCGCTCGAATACGTGCGCGCGCATTACGGCGTAAACGCCGCCTAGGTGCTCCGCGCAATCGCCATAGCCAAGCGCTTCGGCCGCACGCTCGCGCTCGACAGCGTCGATTTCGAAGCTCGTCCGGGAGAGATTCACGCGCTGGTCGGCGAGAACGGCGCCGGCAAGACCACCTTGATGAACGTGCTGGCGGGCTCTCTTGCGCCCGACCGCGGCGATGTCCTGCTCGATGAGAAGCCCCTGCAGGCAGGCTCGGCGCGAGCGGCGTTGGCAGCCGGGATTGCGGCGGTGCATCAGAGCCCGATGCTTTTCGAGCGGATGACGTGGGAGGAGAATCTCGCGCTCGGCGCGTTCGACAACGACGCCTCACGCCCCGGCGCACTTGATCTCGCGGCAGTCGCGGCGCGAGCGCGTGCGCTCGCCGCGAAACTTGGTTTCGAGCTGCCGCCGGTGCACACCACCGTCGAGCATCGTTCGGTTGCCGAGCGCGTCCGGCTCGAAGTGTTGCGCGCGCTCAGCTTCCATCCGCGCGTGCTGATTTTGGACGAACCGACCAGCGTGCTCGCGCCTTCGGAACTGGCCGCGTTCCTCGACTTGCTGCGCAACCTGCGCGGCGAAGGGCGAATCGTCGTGCTGATCACGCACAAGCTGGCCGAGGCGATGGCAGTCGCCGATCGAATCACCGTCTTGCGCCGTGGACGTGTCGTCGCCCGCACTACGACGGCTGAGACCAGCGAGGAAAAATTAGCCGGCTTGATGATTGGCGAGATCGTCATTCAACCGGTCGCGTCCGCGGCGCCGTCGGATCCGGGCGAGCCGGTGCTCCAAGTCGAAAACCTCATGCTCGACGATCATGCAGGTCGCCGGATTCTCGACGGTATCTCGTTTCATGTCGCCGCCGGCGAGATCGTGGGAATTGCCGGCGTTGATGGTAACGGCCAGACCGAGCTGGTCGAATTGCTCGCGGGAGTGCGCCAGCCGAGCGGTGGTAGAGTGACGCTGCACGATGGCGCATCGGGTGCGATGGCGGTGATTCCGCAAAATCGTGACCTCGACGGACTGATCCTAGATATGCGCCTGTGGGAAAACATGATTCTCGCGCGTCCGCTCCGGGAGCAGGTGACGTCCCACGGATGGCTGAACGCTTCGCGCGCGATCGATCTCTGTCGCGCGCTGATCGAGCGTTTTCAGATTCGCGCGCCCGGTCCTGAAACGATTGCCAGTGCTCTTTCCGGCGGGAATCGTCAGCGGCTCGAAGTAGCGCGCGCGATCGCGTCCCGCCCGCGGGTGATTGCCGCGCACAATATCTGCCGCGGCCTCGATCTCGCCGCGACCGCAGAAGTGCATCGCACCATTCTCGATTTCGCTGCCGGCAGCGGCGCGGTGCTGCTGATTTCCAGCGACCTCGACGAGTTGCTCGCCATCTGCGGGCGGTTGCTGATTATCAGTCGCGGCAAATTTCGCGAGACGAATCCCGGCGAGCGCGATCCCGAGCGGCTGGGGCTGCTGATGGCCGGGGCGCGCGACTGATGCTGTCCGCTATCGCGAAACCATTCGCAGCGTTGGCGCTCGCCGCAGCGCTGATCTCGATCGTGCTCGCCGCTCTTGGCGCGTCTCCGATCGGCGTGTTCGCCGCGCTGGGCGAAGGTGCGTTCGGCAGTTGGTACGCGTGCGTGGATACGCTCGTGAAGTCCACGCCGCTAATCTTCACCGGGCTTGCGATCTCGATTGCGTTCTCGGGCGCGCTATGGAACATCGGCGCCGACGGACAACTTACGATCGGCGCGATTGCAGCCGGCGCGATCGGACCGCATCTAGGGGATTTTCCGCATTCGATCGCAATCGCGATAATTCTCGCCGCGGGTGGCCTCGGCGGCACCGTCTGGGGCGGACTTGCGGGATGGCTCCGTGCGCGGCGCGACGTCAACGAAGTCATCAGCACGATCATGCTGAACTTCGTCGCGGTGCAGGCGCTCAGCTGGATGGTTCACGGTCCGCTGATGGAACCGTCGCGCGCGTATCCGACCAGTTCTCCGATCGCACGCGCCGCGCAGCTCGAGTTCTACTTTGCGCCGAGCCGTCTCAACCTCGGCATGCTGCTCGCGGTCGTGCTCGCGGGCGCGTGCTACCTGCTGTTGTTCAATACGGGAGTCGGATTCGAGCTGCGCGCGATGGGTCGTAACCGTCGCGCCGCGACTTTTTTTGGCATCCGGATTCCGGCACTTACGGTTTGGGTGATGGCGCTGTCGGGCGCGCTGGCGGGACTCGGAGGCGCGGTGCAGATCTCCGCGATTTCGCATCGACTGTACGAGAAGCTCTCTCCCGGATGGGGTTTCGAGGCTATCGCGGTCGCGCTGGTAGCGCGTTTGAATCCACTCGCGATCGTTCCTGCGGCTCTGCTCTTCGGCGCGCTCGACAACGGCTCTCAGGCGATGCAGCGAACGCAGGGGATCTCGCCGGAACTGGTGCAGGTAATCCAGGGGCTCGTTATCTTGATTATCCTCGCCTTCGACACCCCGGCCTGGAGCGGACTGCGCGAACAGGTCTTCGGCGCGTCTGATGAAACGCCTGCCGTCCCTCCAGTCGCGGAGATGCCGGATGCTTGAAGCGTTTCTCATCTCGACTATCACGATGGCGACGCCCATCCTGCTGGCCGCGCTGGGCGAGCTGCTCGTCGAGGAAAGCGGAGTCGTCAATATCGGTATCGAGGGCGCGATGCTGACGGGCGCTTTCGCTGCCCTCACGATCGCGTACTTCAGCGGCAGCACCGCGCTCGGCCTGGAGGGCGCAATCACGGCCGGCGTCGCGATCAATGCGATCTTCGCGGCGCTGGTTGTGAATCTCGCCGTCAACCAGGTCGTGACCGGAACCGCGGTTAGTATTCTGGCGCTCGGACTGACCGGAGTTTTCTATCGCAAGATTTTCGGTGTGACCGGCAAGGCGTTCATGGTGAGGCCGATCGCGAAAATCGCGCTGGGTCCGCTCGCGCGAATCCCGCTCCTCGGTCCGGTGCTCTTCGATCACAACGGGCTGGTCTACTTCACGTTCCTGCTCGTGCCTGCCCTCTGGTACGTGATCGCACGCACGCGTTTACGGACTCAGACTTCGCGCTTGCGGCGAGCGTCCCGAGGCGGCGGACGCGCTCGGACTCGGCGTAATCGCAATCCGATGGCAGGCGCTGATCGTGTCGGGCGCGCTGACGGGCCTGGCCGGCGCATTCCTGACACTCGCGTACGACAACACCTTCGTCGAGAATATTTCGGCAGGCCGCGGCTTCGTCGCGCTGTCCGTCGTCATCGTCGGCCGGTGGAATTCGTGGGGTCTTGCTGCAGCGTCGTTACTGTTCGGCGCAGCGATGGCGTTACAATTCGGATTGCAGGCCCTCGGCACTATCGTTCCGTACCAGCTCTTTCTCGCGCTGCCGTACGCGCTGACCATCGTCGTGCTGGCGGGATTTGGTGGTCAGGCCGCGGCGCCTAGCGCCCTCGGTGAGCCCTATCGCCGGCTGTAGCTGGAGGGGTGACTTTTCCGTCAGCGAAAATACGACGAACTAAGGCTGATCGCGGCGTAAACTTTGTAATTCAAAAACTTACCTAAATAGTTAATTTTACAATACTTTTCTGACTTTTCGTTAATGATTTTCTGGTGAAACTCCCATCCCGCCAAATCGTCTAACTAGATGAGAGGTACAGAGCAATGAAACGAAAAATTCTTACAGGATTGGCGGCTCTGTCGCTCCTGTTTTGTGTGGTTTCGACGCAAGGTTGCTACGACGTTGACTACCCAGGCTACGGCGGTGGATACGGCTACGGATACCCAACATACGCCTATGGACCTTCGTACGGTCCCGCATGGGGCTACGGTCATCCATGGGGCTACGGTGGCTGGCACCACGATTGGGATCACGATGGCTGGGGGCATGGTGGATGGGGTCATGAGGGACATGGTGGCGGATGGAGTCATGGTGGTGGCGGTTATGCCCACTCCGGACACGGCGGGGGACACCATCGCGGCTGACGACGACCTATGGCGGCATCGAATTTCACGCAGCTACACAATCGTGTAGTGTGAATTTCGATGCCTACGCCGTTACTCGCACTTAGAGACGCGTCGTTTCCAATGGCGGATTGCGCCGATTGCGGCAAATCGGTGCTTACCTATGTCGCTCTCGACGACGCCGGCGCCGAACGCCGCGTCTGTGTGCATTGCGACACTCCCCTCGTTGAGCAGCTCAAGTGGGTTTCTCCCGGCGAGCTCGAGCAGGCCGGTTACTATTTCGGCCTGCCGCCCGCCGAAGTCGAAAAGGGCGGATGCAGCACCGGCTGCGGTACCTGCGGCGTCAGGAAGCACTGATCGCGCCGGTCTGGCGCAACGCTTCATATACTACGATCGACACCGCGTTCGAGAGATTCAGGCTTCGCACGCCTGCCTCGAAGATTGGAATGCGATAGGCGCGATCGACTCGCTCCGACAGAAATTCGTGGCCGAGACCTTTCGTCTCGCCGCCGAAAAACAGAAAGTCGCCTCGCTTGTATTGCGCGTTGAGGTAGGACGTCGGCGCGTGTGTCGAGAAAAATTTCGCTTTCGTTTGCGCCGTGTCGTGATGAATCGACGTGAACTGGTCCCATCCTTCGTAAGTGCGCAAATCGACCAGCGGCCAGTAGTCCAATCCCGCGCGCTTGAGATAGCGATCCTCGAGCGAAAAGCCCAAAGGGCCGACCAAATGCAGTCGCGCTCTGATCGCGGCCGCGAGTCGCGCGATCGATCCAGTGTTCTGCGGAATCTCCGGGCGCACCAGGACGATGTGAAGATTCGGCTCCGCCAGATTCATCTTCGATTTTCAGCTGCCGGCGGCAGCTGCGCCGAGCGGATACCGATGGCCCCTGAGATTTAGGTAGAAACGTCCAGCGTCGTCGGATTCGAAGCGGTCGCTGAGATGGTAGTATGAGGATCGAAGGAAGCGCGCGCGAGCCTCGCCGCCCTTGACGCGCGCATACAGCACGTTGCCGCCGCCGACTTCGAGCGCGGCGGGATCGAGCGGCTCGCGAGTGTCGTCGTTCAACACCATCATGAAGCCGCCCAGCTCGTCGTCCTCGACCGCCTTGACGACGTAGGGCGTGTCCTCGACGATAATCGGCGCGCGTTCTTCGGCGACTTGCAGATAGTAGCTGCCGTCGGGATTGCGCTTGATGCTCTGGCTGAAGAGCAACGAGATTCGCGGGTTGTCGATCCGCTCGTCGTCGCTGTACCAGTTGCCGTCGCACCGAAACGAGATCTTTCCCGATTCGACGGTATAAAAGCCCGCGCGCGGCATCGTAAAACTGCTTCTCCAGTTCTCGAATTGTTACTTTTTGCGGCTGTCGACGATGATCGTGACAGGGCCGTCGTTGACCAGCTCCACTTCCATCATCGCACCGAATTCGCCTGCCTCGACTTTAACATCGTGCGTGCGCGCGAGCGAGAGAAAGTGCTCGTAGAGGCGGCGCGCTTCGTCGGGCGCGGCGGCTTTGGTGAACGACGGCCGACGGCCTGAATTTGTGTCAGCCAGCAGCGTGAATTGCGATACAACCAGCATCGCGCCTCCGACCTGCTCAATCGAGCGGTTCATCTTGCCGGCATCGTCGGCAAATATGCGCATTCCGAGGATTCTTTCGACCATATGCGCCGCGTCGGCTTCGCTATCGCTGGCGGCAACTCCCAGCAGGACGACGAATCCGCGCGCGATTTTGCCCACGACTCGTCCATCAATCCGCACCTCGGCGCGGCTGACGCGTTGAAGAACCGCACGCATAGTTGCGTCATATATACAGACCCGCCAGCCCGTGCCAGCCGCACTCTGAACGAATCCTTTGTGGCCAGCGCGGGCCGTCGCGTACTATAATTCAAAGCCACAATGATTCCCGTCTTGTTTCACTTGGGCCCGCTGACCGTCTACAGCTTCGGGCTGATGATGGCGCTTGGATTCCTGGCGGCCGACTACGTTATCCGCCTCGAATGCATCCGGCGCGGCTACGATCCCGAATATTCGTCGTCGGTCGTGATCGCGGCGGCCGTAATGGGGCTGGTCGGTTCGCGCCTGTACGCGATCCTGGACGATCTGCCGACTTATCTTGCCGATCCCAAGTCGATGATCTTTTCCGGCTCGGGATTCGTGTTTTACGGCGGCATGATCGGCGGAATCCTCGGCGCTTACCTCGTCTCGCGGTGGTATCGAATCGGGTTCGGCTCGACGATGGACATGTGCGCGCCCGCACTCGCGATTGGACAGGCAATCGGCCGGATGGGATGCCAACTCGCAGGCGACGGCGATTGGGGATTGCCGTCCACCGTGCCGTGGGCGATGGCATATCCAAAGGCTATCGTCGGCTGGAACTCACAGACGGTGTTGAAACTAGACGAGCACTACCAGCTCGTCTCCGGCTACTTTCCCGGAGTGCGCGTGCATCCGGCGCCGGTTTACGAAACTATTCTGTATCTCGGCGTGTTTATGATCCTGTGGTCGATGCGTAAAACGTCCTGTCCGCCCGGGCGCCTGATATATTGGTACCTGGTGCTGGCAGGCGGCGCGCGCTTTCTCGTCGAGTTCTGGCGAATCAATCCGCGAGTTTTCTATATGTTCAGCGAGGCGCAGATGATTGCGCTCGCGATGACGGTCCTCGGCGGCGTCGCGTTGATTCTCACCAACGGCAAAGCTAGGGCGGAATCAGATCAGCAGTCCGGCGAAAAAGATCGGCGTCCCGCGATGAAGACGGCGCGCGCCTGAGAGCGATGCAGATCAAGGATAAAATCCTCTACCTGGCCGCCGCGATCGTCATGCTTACAGGAATCACGTTGTTCGCGATTAGTGGGCATCGCGGCGCACGCCTGGCGACGAACTCCGGACAATCCGAGGCGCCGGTCGCGGCCGGCAGTCGCGCGGCCGATTTCAAGCTCGAGACGCTCGATGGAACAACCGTGTCGCTCGAATCGCTGCGCGGCAAAGTCGTATTTCTGAATGTGTGGGCGACGTGGTGCGGGCCGTGCCGCGAGGAAATGCCGTCGATGCAGACGCTGTACGACGACTTCAAGCAGAACAAGGACTTCGTCATGCTGGCGGTCAGCCAGGATACCAAGGGCCGCTCGGTGGTGGCGCCGTATGTCGCGAAGAACGGTTATCATTTCACGATTCTGCTCGACCCCGAGAACAAGATCGGCGAGACTTACGACATCAGCGGAGTGCCCGAGACGTTCATCATCGATCGCAAGGGCCAGATAGTCGCGCACCACATGGGCGCATTCGACTGGTCGCGGCCCGACGTCAAGGACGCTTTGCAGCAGCTACTCGATTCAAAAGAAGGGTAAAAGACTGATTTTAGAGGTAACCGGGCGGGTGTCGCAGCCGTATGCATCAGAGTGCGCCATCTGCTTAAATATCTAAACTCATAATCACGGGTCCCGAGCGCAGTAATAAATGTCCATGATCAAAAGACATCGATGGTCCATCACGTTAGCGGTCTCACTGGTTGCCTGCTTCCTGGCACTGCAGGAGGTCGCCGTCCGGCGAGCGCAGGCTCTCTCCAACGACACCTACCAGGAGCTCGACACGTTCGCGAGCGTGCTCGCAATCGTACAGAAAAACTATGTCGAACCGGTCTCGACCAAACGGCTTATCGACGGCGCAATCAGCGGGATGCTGGCGTCGCTCGACCCGCATAGCGCGTACCTGACGCCCGACCTGTATCGCGACCTCGAAGTCGAGACGCGCGGCAGCTTCGGCGGACTCGGAATCGAGATAACGATCAAGAACGGTGCGCTGACAGTCGTTGCCCCGATCGAAGACACGCCGGCATATCGCGCAGGACTCAAAGCCGGCGACCAGATCATCAAGATCGACGACGACTTCACCAAGGACATGTCGCTGACCGAGGCCGTCAAGCGGATGCGCGGGCCCAAGGGCAGCAAGATCAAGCTGACCCTGCATCGTAACGGCGTGCCTGAGCTGTTCACCGTGACGCTCGCCCGCGACGTCATCAAGATCCAGTCGGTCAAGTCGAAGATGCTCGACGGCGGTTACGGCTACATCCGCGTCACCACCTTCCAGGAGAACACTGGCGAGGGCGTCGAGAAGGCGATCGACGAGTTCGGAGCGAAGGATCACGGCAAGCTGAAAGGAATCGTATTCGACCTGCGCGACAATCCGGGCGGGTTGCTGAACCAGGCGGTGAAGGTATCGGACGATTTCCTCGACGGTGGGCTGATCGTTTACACGCAGGGTCGCGAGGAGAATCAGCAGCAGAAATACTTCTCGCACAAGAAGAAGGATTTCAGCGACTATCCGATGGTCGTGCTGGTCAATGGCGGCAGCGCCAGCGCAAGCGAGATCGTTGCGGGTGCTCTGCAGGATCAGAAGCGCGCCGTCATTCTCGGCACTCAGACCTTCGGCAAAGGCTCGGTGCAGACCATTCTGCCGCTCGACGATCATTCCGCGCTGCGCCTGACGACGGCGCGCTACTACACGCCGACCGGCCGCTCGATCCAGGCGGTCGGAATCACGCCTGACGTTGACGTCGAGCTGCCCAAGGAAACGCTCGCGTCGATAACGCAGCAGGGCGGCGAGATCAACGAGAATCCCGAAATCCACGAGGCCGATCTGCCGCATCACTTCCAGAACGGGCAGAAGAAGCCGTCGAAGGGTGTCGAACCTTATACCAGTGGCGAAAGCACCGTGCCGGCTCCTGGCAACGAAAAGGGTGACAAGGGTCCCAATGCCAAGGGCGCCAAGCCCAAGGAAGAAAAGGATGTCCAGCTCGATCGCGCGATCGACATCCTGAAGCATTGGAACACGTTCAAGCTCCAGCTCGCCAAGGGCGAGGCGCAGCCAGCTGTATCCTCTGCCGAAGGCGACAGCGCCAAGTCGAAAGGCGACTGATCGAAAATAGAATAGAGTGCGACGCGCCGGGCATCATGATGATGTCCGGCGCTTTTTCAGGCGGGCGTTGCGCTGCCGTTTTCCGGACGCACCTCCAGCTTGTTCATGATCACCCGATGCTGCCCCTCCATCCTGCGGAGCACGTCGAGCATCACTTCGTCCTGCTGCTCGATAGGCGCGGCATACGCAGCCTGAAAACTCAGCGCCAGGTTGAGCAGGATGAACGGGTATTGATCCCAATGATGGATATACGCGATAACGTTCAGCGCAATCCAAATCCCCAGGATGACGGACTGTACGATGATGAACGGCCAACTGCCCATCACCGCCGCGAGCTTGTCTGCGATTCGCTGGCCGCGAGTCAGTTTGTCGGCGTCGATCCGGTTGATGTTGATGACGGCGGGTGACGATGGCTGTGACGGATGCGCTCCCGTTCCCATTTCTCGATGAAATCTTTGTGAGTCATTGATTCCTCCGCCGATGTGGATCGCGAGCATCCACTTTGATGCTAGCTTCTAAGGTCTGAGTTATCACCCGATGGCACGACGATTTGTTATCACCGGCACAGGCGCTAGCGCGGGCAAGACCACGGTGGCATGCGCGCTTGGATTCGCGATGAGAGCGCGTGGAATGAGCGTCGGCGTCATGAAGCCGGTCGACACCGGATGTGCTGAGATCGACGGCCAGCTCCAATCTAAAGATGCACAGGCACTGGCGCTCGCAGTCGGCTCGACGCTGCCGCTCGAGTTGATTTGTCCGTATCGCTATCGCGCGGCGGAGGTCGATCGATCGCCATCGCCCGACCTCGCGAATATTGCGCGATGTTTTCGCGAGATCGCGGCACAAAACGATGTAGTACTCGTAGAAAGCGCGGACGCGATCGATTTCGCCGAGTTAGCCGCGATGCTCGACCTCGAAGTCATCGTGGTAGTAGCAAATCGGCTCGGATGCGCGGACGCGGCGACGCTCGCGCTGCAACGCTGCGAGGACCGGGGACTCAAAGTCGCAGGTTACATTCTTTGCGATTGCGATCCCGCTTCTTCATCGGTGACCGAAACCATCGAGGCATCGTTGAAGCGACTGCTGAACGCTCCTTACCTCGGACGGATGCGCAATCGCGAACCCCTGGCACGCGCAATCGTCGAAAAGCTTCTCTGACACGCCATATAGGTCTGGCAACTTGTTCTGATAAGCTAGACGGCCATGGACGGGCAGCTTGGTCTTTCGCTGCGTGGCCGTCGCTCGGGTCTGATCAGCGTATCGGACCTGGTGCGGATGGTCCGCGACACGCTCGACGCCACCCTCGATGAGTCTTGGGTCGTTGGCGAAGTCTCGAACGCGCGGCTGGCGCCGTCTAATCACTTTTATTTCACGCTCAAGGACTCGCGCAGCGCGATCAACGTCGTGATGTTCAAGACGGCGTTCAACCGGATGCGGTTCAAAGTTGACGACGGGATGGAAGTGATCGTTCGCGGGCGTGTGCAAGTCTTCGAACAGCGCGGCGCGTTGCAACTTTACGCCGAGGAAATGGAGCCGCGTGGCGTCGGCGCGTTGCAGGTCGCCTTCGAACAATTGAAGCGGCGGCTTGAGGCCGAAGGCCTGTTCGATCGCGCCCGCAAACGTCCGATACCGTTCCTGCCTCGACGGATTGGAATCGTGACGGCGCGCGGCGGCGCGGGACTGCGCGACATGCTGCGCATCCTGTTCGATCGATTCCCGAGCATGCAGGTGATTTTCAGGCCCGCCAGGGTGCAGGGCGACGGCTCGGCCCAGGAGATCGCGGACGCGATCGCCGACCTGAATCGCGACGGCCGCGCCGAGGTGCTGATTGTAGGACGCGGCGGCGGCTCGCTCGAAGACTTGTGGGCTTTCAACGAAGAGATCGTAGCCCGCGCGATTTTCCGATCGGTGATTCCGGTTATTTCCGCCGTTGGCCACGAGGTCGATTACACTATCGCCGATTTCGTCGCAGATCTGCGCGCGCCCACTCCCACAGCGGCCGCGCAGATGGTGGTGCCCAGTCTCGTCGAGCTGAAGGAACGCGTCGCCTCGCTGAGCGCGTCGCTCGCCAGCGTGATGCAGCGCGAACTGTCGGACCGTCGCGAGTCGGTGGACGATCTGGCGGAGCGCATCCGCCATCCGGGCAGCATCCTAGCCGAGGCGCGCGAACGCGTTGCCGAGGTCGAGCGCGAACTCGCACAAGCGGCGTCTGCGAGGATCGCCGAGCAGCGGCGAAGCGTCCGCGAGTTGCGGCTGCGTCTGCGCAGTCCGGATGCGATGGTGCGCGACCTGCGTTTTCGCGCCGCCAGCCTCACCGCCAATCTTATGCATGGCGCGCTCTCCGCTCTCGAGAGCAGACGGCGTCAGCTCGGCGCGCTGGCAGGCAGGCTCGACGCTTTGTCGCCGCTCAAGGTTCTCGATCGCGGATACGCCGTGGTCATCAACATGACTGATTCTCGCGCCGTGCTTGACGCGTCGACGGTGAAGTTCGGCGACGAGCTCGACATCAGGCTCGCCAGGGGCCGGCTGCGTGCGCGCACGACCGGCCGCACAATCTGAGTTGGGCACGATGGTCACAAAGACGAAAAAATTCGAGGACGAACTCAAGGATCTTGAAACGATCGTCAATCAGATCGATTCGGGGGAGCTTACGCTCGAGGAATCGATCGGAGCCTTCGAACGCGGCGTCATGCTGGTGAAGGCGCTCAATGGGAAACTCGACGAAGTCGAGCGCAAGGTCGAATTGCTAACGCGGAGCGCCGGCGGCGAACTGCGCACGGCGCCCTTTGAAGCATTGCCTGATGACGAAAATCCCGCCGGCGCGGAGGACGACGACGAAACACCCTTCTAGCAATGGTTCCGGCGCCAGGCCGAAGCCGCGGCGCTCGTCTGCACCGTTGGTCCGCTTCAGGCTCGATGCCGAGATGGCCCGCCGCGGCCTGGCCGACAGCCGCGAAATCGCCCAGCGCCTGATAATGGCGGGGCGCGTGCGCGTCAACTCGCGGCCGGCATATAAAGCCGACCTCAAGGTCGATTCCGAAACGCCCATCGCGCTCATGGCGGGTGCGCCGCAGTTCGCCTCGCGCGGAGCGTACAAGCTTATTGCCGCGCTCGAGCACTTCGGCATCTCGGTCGAAGGCAAGCTCGCGATGGACGTCGGCGCATCGACCGGTGGATTCACCGACGTGTTGCTGCGTCGCGGCGCCAAGGCCGTCATCGCAATGGACGTCGGCTACGGCCAGCTCGTGCTCAAGCTGCGCGAGGATCCCCGCGTCACCGTGCTCGATCGCATGAATATACGGCTCGCTTCGCCCACCGACCTGCCGCACGCGCCCGAGTTGGTGACGATCGACACCAGCTTCATCTCGCTGCGGCTGGTGATTCCTGCCGTGCTTGCCTTGGTCGCCCCGCGCGCCGAGATAGTCGCGCTGATCAAGCCGCAGTTCGAAGTCGGCAAGGGCAAGGTCGGCAAGGGCGGAATCGTCAAGGACGAAAAACTTCGACGCGAAGCGGTCGCCGGAATCGTTGAGTTCGCGGAGAAGGCCGGGCTCGACGTGATCGGCACCATCGAGTCGCCGATTGAAGGCGCGGCCGGTAATCGCGAATATCTCGCATTGATGAAATTCTCGCGTGAATCCGGAAAATGACGCCCGCATGGGCCGTCGGTCTGGATATGGGTGGCACCAATATCCGCACCGCAGCCGTGTCCACGAAAGGCCATGTGTTGCTGATCGAGCATGGGCCGTCACTCGCATCGCGCAAGGCCGGAGCGGTCGCTGAAAATATCGCCGAACAGCTCACCCATCTTCTCGACACCGCGCGCGAGCGCGGACTCGGATCGCCGCGAGCAATCGGCGTCGCGGTACCGGGCCCACTCAACGTGTACTCGGGCACCGTGATGCAGGCGCCGCATGTCGCCGCGTGGCACGGCTACCCGCTGCGTCGCAAGCTCGGAGCTCTCATCGGACGCAAGGTGGTGGTCGAGAACGACGCCAACGCATGGGCGCTCGGCGAATACTGGCGCGGCGCAGCGCGCGGCCGTCGGGACGTCGTGCTGCTGACGCTCGGCACCGGGGTCGGCGGCGGATTGATCGTCGGTGGAAGGCTGGTTCACGGGCGCAGCGGGATGGCGGGCGAGTTGGGACATATCACGGTCAATCCCGACGGCCCGCCATGCGACTGCGGCTCGCACGGATGCCTCGAGTCCTACGCGTCGGCGTCGGGGCTGCGGTGCCTGGTCGAGCAGCGCCTTGGGTTGCGCTCCGGGGAGCCATTGCCAGCGCAAATCGTAGATTCTGAAAAAAATTTCTCGGTGCGCGGACTGACGGCGCAGGCTCGTCGCGGCGACCAACTCGCCCTCGACGCGTTCGGCACGGCGGGAAAATATCTGGGAATCGCGATCGCTTCCTTTCTCAATGCCTTCAATCCCGAGCTCGTCGTGATTGGCGGCGGCGTCGCCGGCGCCCTGCCATACATGCGCAAAACCATGACCGCGCAGGTGCGCGAGCGAGCCTTCACCGCGATCGCATCGCAGGCGAAAATCGTGCGCGCCGCCCTGGGCCCGCAAGGCGGAGTGGTGGGCGCAGCGTACGCCGCCCTGCACCCGCCTAAGCGATAGAGCGTGCTGCAGCGTCCTAGACCGTAGGCGGAATCTGATAGATACTGGAATGGGTTCGTAGGCAAAGGGGACGGCTATCATGAGCGCGCGACGGTTCAGGTCAATTTTATGCAGACTTGCCCTCGCGGCGATGTTTATCGTTGCCGGCCGCGGACTTGCGCTCGCTCAAGCGGGCTTCAACGAGAGCACGATTACTCCTTCGTCGCCGCCCGCGCGAGTTGTGCACCCCCCGAGCGAGGCTGAACCCTCCGAGGCTCGCGACACGAACGCAGACGAACCGGCGCCAAAGCCCGTCAAGCCCGCGAACGTCATCCCGTACACCGTGCGCCCGGGTGACAACGTCGGCGCGATTGCGCAGATGTTCGGGATCACGCCCGAAGAGCTCGCGCACGCGAACCACATGCATATCGACGACGAGCTGCAGGTCGACGAGGTGCTGAAGGTTCCGCATCCATTCACCACCGAGGTCAATACGCTCAAGTCTCAGGTCGAGGCGCTGAGCGTGCAGCAGCAAACGGCGGAGCAGAAAGCCGACGCGGCGGAAGAGCAGGTCAAATCGCTGCAGACGCAAATCCAGGAACTGACTGGCGACAATCAGGATTTGCAGCAGGGCATCAAGTTGCTCCCGTGGTGGCGCGCGACCGCCGTCAGCCTTGGCGTATTCTCGCTGATCATGTTCGGCGTGATGCTGCTGACGCTGTTCGAATGGTGGCGGATGCGGCGCAAATTCGTGGCGCTGGCCGCGATGACCGATGCGCTCAGCCGGCTCGACTACAAGTACAAGGCGATGTTCGCGAAGGCGGAGCTGCGCTTGCAGCAGCTCTATGGCCGGCGTCGCGGCGGCATTACCGAAGGACAGCCGCGGCCCAAGATGCCTGAGGAAATCGAGATCGAGCGTCTCAACGAGGAGCTCAAGCAGATTCTCGAAGTGCACCTGGAACGGCTCGGCGCGCGATTGCCCGGAGGACGGCGGCGCAAGGGATGGCGCGAGATGTTCGGCGGTGGCGACGTCGGTTCGACGGTCGAAGCGCGTTCGTACCGCCGCTAGCCTAAAAGATCGGGAGGAAAGTTATCATGAAAAAACTTGCACTAATGGCTTTGCTCGCGACCGTGATGGTAGCGCCGTTCGCTTCGGGCGGCACGAGGGTGTCCGACACGCCCGAATGTTGCGTCAAAAAGCAGGGATGCTGCCCGAGCGCGTCGTGTTGCGCCGGCGGCAGCCACGGCATGGGAGCACATTGCATGCTCCACACCGCCTCGCACTAACCCTTGCTCTCTTGTTCCCCTTCCCGCGCGGGAAGGGGCTAGGGGTTAGGTTCCTTAGATCTTCTATCTCCTGGAGGTGAATCGTGAATTGCTTGGCGAACTTCGGATTCGTACTCGTCCTCGCGCTCGGAATGTCCGGGATTGCGATCGCCGCCGATAGCAGCGATAAATCTGTGACCGGCAATCTCGAAGACGCCTACTGTTACGGCACGATGGGCGCAAAGGGCGCCGGCCACAAGGCGTGCGCGATAAAGTGCGCATCGAAGGGAATTCCGGTGACACTCATCGAAAAAGGCACCGAGAAATCCTACATCCTGTTGCCGAACAAGGACGCGTCGCCGCTTCCTGACAACGTCATCCAGCACATGGAAGATGAGGTCACGGTGACCGGCAAGGAATACAACAAGAACGGCACGGAGTACCTGGTCGTCGAGTCCGTGAAGTAGTCGCACAGCGGTCGAAACGTCGTCGTGCTAGAGAGCATTCTGCCGGGCGCGTCGCAGCTACAGAATTACCATCCCCTGTTAGTCCATTTTCCGATCGCGTTTCTCTACGGCGCGGCGCTCCTGTATTTCCTCGCATGGATTCGCGCGAGCGAATCGCTCAAGTGGACTGCGCTCTGGATGCTGGTGCTCGGCGCACTCAGCGCGGCCGCAGCGCTCGCGAGCGGCCTCTATGCGGCCCCCGGCCTGATGGTGTCAGTGTCAGTCCGCCACGAACTACTGCGACATCATAAGCATCTGATGGTCTCGGCGTCGCTCGTGACCGGAGCGCTGACAATATGGGCGCTGGCAACGCGCCCGATGCCAACGAGAGGCCGCTACATATTCTTGGCCGGCCTGATAGCATTGATGGGATTGATAGCAGCAGGCGCAGACTTCGGCGGCGAGATGGTCTACAGCTACAACGCAGGCGGCTCCGCCTGCCCCCAACCAATCGATTTCAAGAAGTAGCCTGTCTCCTCTCCCTGTTAGGAGAGCTTTGCGTAACTTCTGTCTCCTGTCCCTGTTAGGGAGAGGATGAAGGTGAGGGTCCGAATACAGCGCGCCATTTCGCGCGCGATTTAGGATTCTGCGGGTCCCCAACTCGGCGGGAGGATGCTGGATCAAAGGATGAACTTTTCGGTCTGCCCGCGCCGTCCACCGACGTGCTAAACGATCCACCATGGACTGCACTTACGAATACCCTGAATCACCCGACGCACCTTACTTTCTCAGACGGGTCAGGCGTCGGTCGTCGGGTTCCAGAAAAATCAAATTTGACGAAACGAAACTACCCTTGGTAGTCCATCGGACTCCGAACCACGACTAATGGCATAAATCGCCATCGACTGTTCCGGAAATGCCTTGGTAACTGCGGGTCACTACGCGAGGACCAGTCTCTTTCGGAACCCGCGATTCCTCTTCAGATGCCACTCGCGGCTCATCGCTTCTCCCCTCGAGTCGTGACGTTCCGTGTACAGCAGAAACCACACGCGGCCTCGCGTCGACCGCGCGCCCGTTCCCGCGTTGTGGCGCGCAATGCGGCGCTCGAGATCGTTGGTCCACCCGACGTACGTCCGATATCCGTCAGGACCGCAACTACCGAGCACGTACACGAAGCATTCCATTCTCATCTCGTCGCGGCTGTGACCATTCGCCACCCGCCTCGCGTTTCGACTATGTTCGATCGATCCAAAGTAACGACACCTGGAGAATTCTATGGGAACCGCCAACGGCCGCAAATCGATCTTTATCACCGGCGCCGCATCCGGGATGGGCCGCGAGACCGCGCGCCTGTTTCGCGAGAAAGGATGGTTCATCGGCGGCTACGACGTGAATGCCGACGGACTCCGCGCGCTTGAGAAGGAACTTGGCGCTGACAACTGCGTCGTGCGACGCCTCGACGTTACCGACAAGGCCGACTACCAGAAGGCGATCGCGGAATTCGGCGCGGCGACCGGCGGCAAGATGGATATCCTCTACAACAACGCCGGAATCGGCGTCGGCGGCTACTTCGACGAAATCCCGTTCGAGGAAATCATGCGCGTCGTGCAGGTGAATTTCATCGGCGTGCTTATCGGGATTCATTCTGCGATCGGCCTGCTGAAAGCTACGCCGGGATCGCTATGTTTCACTACGTCATCATCGTCGGCGACCTATGGGATGCCGCGAATCGCCGTCTATTCCGCGACCAAGCATGCAGTCAAGGGATTGACCGAAGCGTTGTCGATCGAGTTCCGCCGCTACGGAGTGAGGGCCGCCGACACGCTGCCCGGTCTGATCGATACTGCGATACTTCCGCCCGGAACCGCGGAGCGTGCACCGAAGGAGGGAATGTTCCGCCTGATTCAACCGATAGAAGTCGCGAAGATTGTTTGGGAGGCTTACAACTCGGACAAGCTTCATTGGTATGTCCCGGAAGAGATCGGTGACCTGGACAAAGCGGCGGGTAACACGCCGGAACTGGTGCGCGAACAGATCGTTCAGATGATGGCCTTCGCCGAAGCGCAGGATGCCGCGAAGAAGTAGCCGAAACACTATGCGGGGCTCCGCGCCCCGCACCTGCGACAGGGGTGACCCCTGCACCCAGCGTTAAGTAGAGGATGCGACCAGGCTTCACATCTAAGAGTTCTAACAGGGACGAAGTCCCACATCTTTTCTTAATACTGGGTGCAGGGGTCACCCCTGCCGAAGGAAGTGTGAAACCCACCGCGGGTTTCACATCAAATAAAGTGATTTACCCTTCTGCCTCCGCCCGATGCTTTTGCGATCGCGTCGAGGCGGGCTATAACCGCCGATGAGAGTATCGAGAATCGTCGGCATAAGGAGCAACTCACATGGCCAGCAGCCACATTTTGAAGGAAGTCAAAGACGGCGTCGCCACGATCACACTCAATCGCCCGGAGAAACTGAACGCGTTCTCGGGCACGATGGCGGCCGATCTCTACGGGTCGTTCGCCGAGTACGACAAGGACGACAGCGTGCGCGTGATCGTCGTCACCGGCGCCGGCCGTGCGTTTAGCGCGGGCGCGGATCTTTCCGGCGGTGGCAATACGTTCGACGCCGATGCGCGCGCGGAGCGTCGCGAACGGCCGGCGCATGCGATTCGGCCGTGGAACGTGCGCAAGCCGATCATCGCGGCGATCAATGGGCCAGCGGTCGGGATGGGAATCACGCTGCCGATGCAATGGGACATCCGCGTCGCCGCCGAAAGTGCGCGAATCGGTTTCGTGTTCGTGCGGCGCGGCGTCATTCCGGAGGCGCTCAGCCTGTGGACGGTCCCGCGCATGATCGGAGTGGCGAAGGCCAACGAACTGCTGATGACCGGGCGGATTATCAGCGCGCGCGAGGCCCTTGAGTTCGGAATCGTCAGCCACGTGTGGCCCGACGCGGAGTTCATGCCGAAGGTGCGCGAGATGGCGCTCGATATCGCGCAAAACACCGCGCCGGTGTCGGTCGCGATAACCAAGCGGCTGATCTACAGCTTGCTGGCGGAGCCGGAAATGGAAAAGGCGCAAGCCGTCGATACGAAGGCGTTCGTATGGGCGGGCAAGCAGCCGGACGCGTACGAGGGCGTCAGCGCGTTCGTCGAGAAGCGCAAACCCGCGTGGAAGATGAAGCCGTCGAAGGACGTTCCCGAATTTATCCCGCCGATCAGGTGAGCGAGCCGGCCATAGATGGCTCGGGCGACGCGCAGGCGAATCGCGCGGCTGCCGATCGCGCCACGCAGCGGCGCGAGTCGGCGCTACTGATTGCGCTGTCGCTAGCCGGCGCGGTGATCGAGTATCCGCTCGCGCTGGCGATCAAGTCGCTCGACCGATCGGAACTGGCGCGCGCACTCCCTTTTCTAGGCGTCTCGATCGTGCTGGCAGCGTTGATACCGGCGTCACTTCGAATCAACGGACGGCTCGGCTTGCCCGGCGCGCCCTTGATCGCGGCGAAGCTGGCGGGCGCGCGGCTGCATTTCTCGATTCGGAGCCTGATCCGTGTCTCGTTTGGTTATGCGATCCTCGCCGCTGCGGCAGGCGCGTGCGTGCTGGTGATGGTGATCGTGCCGCTCGTGCTGATTCAGCATGGCGCCGCCGGCACTAGCATCCCGAACCCACCGATCTTTACGGTGGCGCCGGGACGTATCGCGATCGTCGGAGCGTCGGTCGCAATCGCGGCTGCAGTCAGCGAAGAGATCCAGTTTCGACTGGTGCTGTTTGCGATCTTCGGATGGATTGCGGGGCGGCTGTCGCGCGACCCGAGGGGACGTCCCGGGCGCGGCGCGCTTTGGATCGTAACTTTCGCGCAAGGATACGCGTTCGGAATAATTCACCTGCTGCCGCTGGCGGGGACGTTGTTCCATAGCACGTCGAGACTCATGCTTGGCGGCCTCGTGATGCCGCAGACGTGGGAAGGCGTCGTGTTCGGCCGGTTGTATTTGCGGCGCGGGCTGGAGGCGTCGATAATCGCGCACGCGTCGATGGACGTTGCGCTGTTCGCGCTGGCGGCGATCGGAGTAATGGGATCTCATATCGGCGCGGGATGAACACGCGCGCCGACGAAAGGAGAATCGGTGATGGCTGAAATGGGAATCTACGAAACGATGCGAACGTTGCGCGCCGTCAGGCGATTGCGGCCCGACCCGATACCGGACGACGTGCTGCGCCGCGTGCTGGAAGCGGCGACGTGGGCGCCGACCGGAGGAAACGTCCAGCCATGGCGGATAGTCGTCGTGAGAGATCGCGCGCTCAAAGAGCCCCTCGGCAAGCTCTACAATGAGCGATGGATCGCGTACTCGAAGCAATACCGCAACGCGATTCCTGCAAGCGCTTCGCCGGAAGCGCGTGCTCGGGCGGAACGGACGCTCGCGGCGGGCGATTATCTCGGCACGCATTTCGGCGAGACACCGGTCGTCGCGGTGTTCTGTTTCAATCCGAAAAACATGGCGATCACGGACGCGAAGCAGGAGCGGCCCTCGGTGGTCGGCGGCGGATCGGTTTACACCGCGGTCGAGAACCTGTTGCTCGCATGCCGCGCCGAAGGACTCGGTTGCGTGCTCACAACGCTGCTATGCGAATGCGAGCCGGAAGTGCGCAAGCTGCTCGCGATGCCAGATCCGTGGTACACGGCGGCAGCGATTCCCATCGGCTATCCGGTCGGCCGCGGGCACGGACCACTGATCCGGCGTCCAGTCGAGCAGCTCGCGTACCTGGACACATGGGGCAAGCAAATTTGATCGGGCAGCAGAGATCGAGCCCAAGCTGGCGTGGCGGATATCAGCACTCCTCGTCAAACAGACCGTCCGCAACGGCGGTCTCCAGGACCCGGTCATATTCCGAGTTCGCCTCACGATACGCGTTTTCGAGCTCCACGCTCCGCGGGAGCGCAGGTCGCTGGCGATCGTGAATAGCTGCTGGTGGTCGCACCCGATCGATTTCCTTAGCTGCCGAGACCCTTCGAGATCTTGTCGATGCCGGCCTGCGCGCACTTCCGGTCCTTTTCGCCGCCCGGAGCTCCCGAGACGCCAATCGAGCCGACAATTTCCTTGCCGGCGAAAATTGGCAGCCCGCCTTCGACTGAGGTCATCTTGTCCAGCAGCAGGAAGCCGGAAAGTTCGGGCCCGGGCCGTTTGGCAATTTCCACCGACGGCGCTCGCGTAGTGAACGCGGTGTACGCCTTGCGCATGCTGTTCTCGACCGTGTGCGGATTGACGCCGTCGTCGCTCAGCACGACCGACGTGCGACCATGACGATTCAGCACGGTCACCGTCACGTGGTAGCCATCGGCGCGGCACTGTTGCAGGCTCGCAGTGGCCGCTTCGATTGCCGCGTCAAGCGAGATGCTTCGCTCGGAGATCAGGCTCTGCGCGGCCGCGACGCGTGGCGCAAGCGCGATAACTGCCGCTATAACCAAAATCTTGCTTGTCTTCATCAGTTCTCCCGTCGGTGGGGACCAGTTACACACGTCGGGTGCCAGGGACTCAAGTGTCGCCCGTAGAAGTGCTTGATGCCCGCCGACGCCGATTCCGTGTAGTCGGAGCGTATCGCTGCGTTTTCAGCCAGGTACTGGTACATCCTCTCGAGAACGATCGGAGTAAGCTGTGAGTCTCTGCGCCAGGAGGGTCGGACAATGTCTCTGAAAAATCGTGCGACACGTCGGATTGCGATCGTCGGTTCCGGCTTCTCCGGCCTCTGCCTTGGCATCCAGCTCAAAAGGTTGGAAATTGATTCCTTCACTATCTTCGAAAAATCCGATCGGCTCGGCGGCACGTGGCGCGACAACTCCTATCCGGGGGCAGCGTGCGACGTGCCTTCGTTTTCCTATTGCTTCTCGTTCGAGCAGAAGACCGATTGGTCGCGTAAGTGGGCGCCGCAGTCCGAGATCCTCGACTACATGGAGGATTGCGCGAAGAAGTACGACCTCTACCGACACATCCGCTTCGGCGCGGAGATAGCCAGCGCAGCCTGGGACGACGAGGCGGCGGTGTGGCGAATCCGCACGACCAAGGGCGAAGAAATCGAGGCTGATGTTCTGGCGACAGGGGTCGGACAGTTGAATCGACCCAGCATGCCGAAGTTTCGCGGCGCCGAGAACTTCAAGGCCGTGTCATTTCATTCGGCGCGATGGCGTCACGATGTCGATCTGAGCGGCAAGACCGTCGGCGTAGTCGGCAACGCCGCCAGTGCTATCCAGTTCATTCCGCAGATCGCGCCCAAGGCCGGCAAAGTCTATGTGTTCCAGCGCAGTGCGAACTGGATGGTTCCGAGAAACGACCTCGCCTACACCGAAGAGCAAAAGCGCCGATTTGCGCGAAATCCCGTGCTGACGCGGCTCTACCGCTGGCTGATCTACTTCCAGCATGAGATGAACTGGCCGGTTTTTCGGAGAAGTTCGTTTCTCTCGGGGCGGATGCAGAAGCTGGCCGAGGGTTACATGCGGGAGACAGTTAAAGATCCGAAACTCCACGCGGCGTTGACTCCCGACTATCCAATCGGTGGAAAACGCATTCTCATTTCCGACGACTATTACCCGGCGCTCAATCGCGAAAACGTCGAAGTCGTGACCGAGAGCATCGACCATCTCGATGAAAACGCGGTCGTGATGCATGACGGCCGCACTATACCGGTAGATGTCCTGATATATGCCACCGGCTTTGAGTCCACGGCATTCCTGGCGCCGATGGCCATCCGCGGACGTGGCGGACGCCTCTTACAAGATGAATGGAAGGGGGGAGCGCGGGCATACCTCGGCATCAGCGTGGCGGGATTTCCGAATCTGTTTCTGATGTACGGTCCGAACACCAACCTCGGGCACAACTCGATTATCTTCATGATCGAATGCCAGGCGAATTATATCCTCGACTGTCTGAAGCGGCTGGACGAGAGCGGCTCTTCCACCATCGATCTGCGGCGCGAGGTAATGGACGCGTTCGACGTCAGCCAGCAAAAAGAATTGCAACAGAGAGTCTGGGCGTTCACCGGCAAGAGTTGGTACAAGAACGAGGAAGGGCGAATTACCAACAACTGGTCGGGCAGCACGATCCGCTACTGGTGGAAAACGCTCCGATCGGATCCGAAACTGTACGACTTCGAAGCGCGCCGCGAGTCCGGCGCCCCCGATCTTTCCGTGACTGAGAACGGCGCGGCTAACCGCGCGGCATGAGCACGGAACGACACTGACGGTCATTCGTACGGAGCGCGCTGCTCGGATCGAGCAGATGCCGAGCGGCGGCAACTACTTGAGGGATGCGTGATGCTCGAGTTCCTGAATGGACTGGAGGTAGGCGACTAAGTCGGCGACGCGAGACGTCACCTGGCCGCTCGGTCCCTCGCCTTCAGGATATTTCCAGACACCTTCGCCCCACACCGGCATGTCGCGCGGACCATGGGCGGCAATGTCAGCGCGGCCGTCGATGAAGCGGGCTATCTGGTCTTCCGGAAGAGGGTTTCCATATCGGTTTGAAAGCAACCGCAGATCCGCGGGAGGAGTTCTGAGCTGGGGTGCAACCGGGCCCTCTCCATCGCCCTTAACGCCGTGACACGACGCGCAGTTATGAAGATACAACACGCGGCCCCGTGCAACGTCGCCGGCGGTAGCGGTCGATGCGACAAGGGGAATTACGAACAGCAAAAGTACGAGCACGTCGCTGGGTCGGCCAGTCTCGGGATGTCTCGTCATCGCGTGAAGCATACGCATCATGGTCACCTTCGTTCGGTGAATAATGTACAGATTGTAAGTCAACTGTCACGCCGCGGTGTCTTTCGTCGGCAGCATGCCGATATGGGCCTCAAATACCAGCAGGCGGTCCGGAGCTCGCCCCGCGTAACCGAAACAGAAGCGGAGTCGCAGGATTGCTCGTGGACTATATTGAATCAATCCAGGAGAAATAACCGGTGAGGATTTCCGAGAGTGGCTTTCCAGGCAAGCTACTGTGCGGGGGGTCTCAGATGCTCAAGAGTTCAAAAGAGTTCCTTCAACAGGTGTTTCGCGATTTCTCCAAAGACGAATGCCCGTCGATGGCGGCGGCTTTGGCATACGCCACGATATTCTCGCTGCCTTCTCTCTTACTAATCGTCATCTACGTTGCGGGCCTCGTTCTTGGTCCGCAGGCCGCCAGCGGCCAAATCGAATCAAAGCTGAGCGGCGCGATGGGCCCACTGGCAGCGGCGCAAATCCAGACGATGGTGAGCAACGTGGCTCAGAACCATGCCGGAGGATTAATCGCGACGGCACTAGGATTTGCCGGGCTGATACTTTCCGCGACCAGCGTGCTGCTGCAACTTCAGCAGAGCCTCAACAAGGCGTGGAAAGTAAAGGTGATTGGTTCCGGCATCAGACATTTCGCGATGAAACGCCTCCGCTCGAGTCTGCTGCTGGTTGGAGCCGGGATCCTCGCGATGGTTTCGGTGGCGGCGAGTTCGTTGATCTCCGCACTGGCGAAGATGCTGCCTTTCCCCGGCGCTGCGCATGCTGGGGAGTTAGTCACATCGTTGGCCATGTTTGCGATAGTTTTCGCGGCGATTCTGAAGGTGCTGCCCCGATGTAAAGCTTCGCTGGAACGATGTTTGGGTCGGTGGCGTGTTCATCGCATTGTTGTTCGTGGTCGGGAAATTTCTGATCGCGCTTTACCTGGCGCATGCGGGGAAGGCAAGCGCGTATGGGGCTGCCGGGTCTCTCGCAATAATTCTGCTATGGACCTACTACTCAGCACTGATCTTTCTGCTGGGTGTCGAATTGACCCAGGTGTGGGTGCGCACCCAGGGTCGGGAAGTCCCGCCGAGGAAAGGCGCTGTCCGGCTGGAGCAGGCTTCTTAGGGGTCAACCTGTTCGAACCGCTCGGCGGAATTTGATGTTCCGTGGTTGCTCGGCCGGGAACATCTCGCGCACAATTTGGCGTCATGCAAACAACCAAGCCGGTCCTCGCCCAGCCGCTTCTGATCTACGACGGCGATTGCGGGTTCTGCATCTACTGGGTGCGCTACTGGCAGAGACTCACTGGTGATCGCGTCACTTACGCGCCATACCAGGAAGTCGCCGCACAATATCCGGAAATTCCGCTAACCGAGTTCCAGCGCGGCGTCATATACATAGCGGCCGACGGGAAGATCGCCAGCGGTGCCGAAGCCGCTCTCCTTACCTTAAGTCACGCGCGTGGCAAGGGATTCTGGCTGATACTTTATCGGCGTCTTCCCGGTTTTGCCCTTATCGCTGAGCTAGTGTACTCGTTTGTCGCTTCTCATCGCGCCGCTCTTTATCGTCCGACCCTATGGTTATGGGGACGCGACTATGAGCCGCCACGTTTCGAATTGGTATCCTGGCTTTTTCTGCGGGCGATAGGACTGATTTATCTAGTTGCCTTTGTTTCATTTGGCACGCAGGCGTTGGGATTGATAGGTAGCCACGGAATCCTGCGGCTGTCCGAATTTGCCGAAGCCGTCCGCAGTCAAATTGGATCCGCGAGCTACTGGCGGGTTCCGATGCTGTTCTGGCTGGACCAAAGCGATTTCGCCATTCAGGCCGCATGCTGGGCAGGCGCTGCGCTGTCGCTGCTGCTGATTTTCGAGATCCTGCCGCGTTTGAGCTTGCTATTTCTTTACGCACTTTATCTTTCACTCTTTTACGCCGGTCAGGAATTCATGAGCTTCCAGTGGGATCTGCTTTTGCTCGAAGCTGGCTTCCTTGCGCTTCTTCTAAGCATGGCGACAAGGCCGGGCATATGGCTACTCCGATGGCTGCTGTTCCGCTTCATGTTCCTTTCCGGAGCGGTCAAGCTGCTTAGCGGCGACCCCACATGGGCTAACCTATCCGCGCTCTCCTACTACTTTCAGACCGAGCCGCTACCGACACCGCTAGCCTGGTACGCCCATCACCTTCCGCATGGAGTACTCACTGCGTTAGCGCTGGCCACTCTTGTCATTGAAATTGGACTGCCGTTTTTGATTTTCTTCCCGCGGCGGCTGAGGTTCGTCGCGGCATCCGGTTTTTTGTTGCTGCAAGTCGTGATCCTTCTCACCGGCAACTACGCATTTTTCAATCTGCTCACGATGGCCTTGTGCCTGGTCCTGTTTGACGACGCTGCAATCCGCAAAGTTCTTCCGGATCGCGTGACTTTGTTTGCGCAACATCACGTCCGTGGCATGAAGCCGGGGATAGTCGCTTCTGCTACCGTCGGGGCGTTGGCGCTGTTGATTGTGTTCACCAGCCTTGTGCAGCTTCAAGCGATACTGGCCGGCAGAATCTCCGCAGTGGGTACGTGGGTCAGCGCTGAAATTGCTCCGCTCCGTATCGTCAATACCTATGGGCTGTTTGCGGTGATGACTACGACGCGGCCGGAGATCATCGTCGAGGGCTCCGATGATGGCGTTCACTGGAGCGAGTATGGATTTAAGTACAAACCGGGTGACGTCATGCGGCGGCCGCGATGGAACTTTCCGCACCAGCCACGCCTCGACTGGCAGATGTGGTTTGCGGCTCTGGGTACGGCGTCGGACAATCTCTGGTTCTCGCAGTTCCTGCAGCGGTTGCTGGAAAACTCACCGCAGGTAACTGCGCTGCTCGAGATCAATCCATTTCTTCGCAAACCGCCTCGGTACGTGAGGGCTTTGCTCTACGACTATCGCTATTCCAGCCCTGACGAAAAAAAAGCCACTGGCGCATGGTGGGTGCGGCAGCCGGAAGGAATCTATTATCCCCCGCTAGCTCTCGGGTCGTAAGTGTTTTCGGTGATCAGCCTGAACAGTTAGAAACCCATCCGGCGCTCGCCTTCAGGAGCGTGCGGCGAGCAGTGGAAATGCCACATCTTCCAGACCGGTTTGCCTTGATGATCTTCGCGGATGAACACCTCGGTGGCGCGAAATGGAATTCGCATCACACTGCCAGGTCCGCTGAGCAGCGCCGATTCGGAGTCCGAGCTCGGCAGCACCTTGACCGTGAAGGTGGACTCCGCGGTTAGAAATGCCATATCGCCGCGAATGATCAACCGCACGTCGCGCGGCTCAGCCATCGCCGGCTCACCCGTGTCACTCTCCGAGAGCGGCGTCATCACGTGGCCCAGGTATTTCCAAAGCTGAACCCATTCGTCGATCGCGTAATAGGTGTGGCCGTTCAGGTTGAAGCCATGAAACTTGTCGCCGCCGACAAATGCCTCGCACATCATCTCGATGCTGAAATTGCGATTCGCATCCCACCACTTCTTCGATACCGCCAGAATCTCCTTGCGATCCTTTTCGATATCGCGCAGCGGTGCGCGCATCGCGGGTTTCGCGATCCTGCGAGCTTTCGGCCGCTTTGAAGGCTTCGCGCGCTTTACGACTTTCGCCGGTTTGGAGGCTTTTGTTTTCTTTCGGAGCTTAGATGGCATGTCCGTTTCTCCTGACTGGATCGACACCGTCTCGCGACGATGATCTTCTCGCGTGACGCTTACTACGTTTCGATGGAGTTCGACAAGCTGCGGGAGTCACTTCACAAGCTCTAACTTCGCGTTTGCAAAGCGTGGGTATTGGTGGCAGGTTTTTGCAACCAGACAATGAAATACGAGCTAGCTGACTATCTCGCAGTGCGAAGGATTCGACCAACGGCAAAACGCACTATTCCACACCGAACGCCCAGGCGGCTGGCGCCCTTTAACCGATGAATTCATCTCGCTGGAACGACGCGATGTTGGACGCGATGCGCCTTGTTGGCGACCCTCCAGCAGATGAGGCAATCGAGGGCATTTTTGGGGCGGGTCAAGTGAAGGCCGCTCAAGCCTTCATGTCGCATCAGATGACCAACGCCGATCCTGTGCCGTCTTCGCTGCCGCCCGCCTTGCGGGACTTCATAGAAAAGACCGCAGCGGATTCTTTTCCGGATGCGTCCCTCGTCGAGGCGGCGCAGGACCTTTTCGTGGATCACGGTCCCGAAATTCTGATCACGCTTGGATGCTATGCGCTGCCCGACGCTTATGCTGCGCGCAAAGGGGTCAAAGTCCTTCACCAGACGGCTTACCTCGCCAATCGCCCCAATCGGCGTTTATTCAGAACGATGCAGATGGTGGTCGATGTGATGGAGCCGGGAGGACTCGGTCCTCGCGGCCGGGGAATCCGTACGGTACAGAAAGTGCGGCTGATGCACGCCGCGATCCGCCATCAGATCCGCCATGACAAGACCGCGCATTGGGATCCTTCTTTCGGCGTTCCAATCAACCAGGAGGATCTCGCCGGCACGCTGCTGACCTTCTCCTTCCTGTCCATCGATGGACTCCGGAAGCTGGGGGCAAACATCTCGCGAGAGGCTGCTGACGCATACTTCGACGCTTGGTGTGGAGTGGGCAGGGTCCTCGGTGTTCTGCCCGAAATGATCCCGGCCAATCTGGAAGAGGCTGCCCAGTTGAAGGAGCTCATCAGCCGCCGCCAGTTCGCTCCTTCCGACGAGGGGCGGCAAATGACGCGAGCGCTGATCGTCATGCTGGAAGAGAACTCCCCTCCGTTGCTCGAGGGTATACCGACCGGCCTGATGCGACTATTTATACAAAAGGAGGTAGCCGACTACCTCGGCGTACCTGACAGCGAGCTGCAGAAACATCTGGCCCGGGCCGTCGTGAATTTTGCCAAGTTCGTGGATCGAGATCTCGAACACTCCCATTGGCAGGCGATGATCTTTCGACATCACATCCTGAGCCTCATTGAACAAATGATAAAGGTGGAAGGAGGGGACGAGCGCGACTTCTACCGGCTTCCGACTGACCTGCACAAGAAGTGGCGGGGAACGGATGCCGCGTCGGAAGAAGGCGTCTGGGGTCATCTCGCGCACTGGATTGTGTCGCGAGTCTAGGTATTTGATGTCACTAGTCTGATGTTCAATAGCCCCTACCTTCCACACATAGTGGCAGCCTGACATGCAGTGTCCGGCTTGCGCGACAGAGAACCCAGGGTCCAGCAAACACTGCTCCCAATGCGGGGTATCGCTGACCCGCACTTGTTCCAGGTGCGGCTCCCAAAATCTCGCGTCCTCGAAGTTCTGTCACGAATGCGGAACCGGCCTGGCCGGGGAAAGCTCGCGCGCATCGCGATCCTCGGCGGCCGCTCCAGCGACTCAGGATGCGGGCGTCGGCGACGGCGAACGCAAGACCATCACGGTGCTCTTCGCCGACATACAGGGTTCGATGGATCTCCTGGAGTCGCTCGATCCCGAAGATGCGCGCAGGCTGGTCGATCCGGCGCTGGAAATCATGGTCGAGGTTGTCCGCCGTTTCGATGGACGCGTCGTGCAATCCACCGGTGACGGAATATTTGCGCTGTTCGGCGCTCCGATAGCGCACGGAGACGATCCTCAACGCGCCATCTACGCGGCACTCGAACTCCAGGAAAGAATCCGACGCTACTCTGATTCTCTGCGCGAGTCGGGCCGGCTGCCGCTCTTCGTGCGGGTCGGCGTGAACACGGGTGAGATGGTGGTCCGCAGCGTCAGGACCGATGAAAATCGAGTCGAATATACCCCCATTGGCCACCCAACCGGTCTCGCGGCGCGGTTGCAAACCTTGGCGACGCCCGGTGCGGTGGTCATCGGTGAACAGACCCGGAAGTTGTCGGAAGGATTTTTCCAGTTCAAGGCACTGGCTCCGCACATCATCAAGGGCGTTAGCCAGCCGGTCATCGCTTATGAAGTCGTCGAGGTGGGTCCGCTACGAACCCGGCTGGAAGCCGCCGCGCGCCGAGGACTGGCCAAGTTCGTCGGCCGCGACGCCGAGCTCAACGAGATGAAACGCGCTTTCCAGCGCGCGCAGTCGGGGCAAGGCCAGATAGTCGGAGTCGTCGGCGATGCGGGCGTCGGCAAGTCGCGTCTGTTTCACGAGTTCAAGGCGAGTTCGGGAATCGGATTCAAGCTGCTCGAAACCTCGGGCATCGCTCACGCAAAAGAATGGGTATATCTGCCGCTCGTCGGGCTGCTCGAAAAGTATCTGGACGTTCAGACCGCTGACGACGCAGAGATGCGCCGTCACAAGATTAAGAGTCAGGTAAGCAGCCTGGATCCTGGCCTGCTCGATACTCTCCCGTACCTGAACGCGCTGCTTGGGGTTCCCGAGGCTGACGATCCAATTGCGGGAATGGATCCGCAGCTGCGAAAAAAGCGGACCCTCGACGCGATCAAGCGCCTGCTGGTGCGCGAGAGTCTTGCGCAGCCGCTGGTGGTTATTTTCGAGGATCTGCACTGGTTCGATACCGAGAGCCTGGAATTTCTGACACTGCTTGCGGATTCGCTCGCCAACCTGAAGATCCTGATGCTGCTAAACCACCGGCCCGAGTTCACACATCCGTCCGGCGGAAAGTCGTATTATCGGCAGTTGCGGCTCGATCCACTTGATGCCACTCCAGCGGACGAGCTACTGACCGCACTGTTGACCGATGCCGGCGAGTTGGCTCCCTTCAAGAAGTTGATCATCGAGAAGTCCGAGGGTAACCCGCTCTTCATAGAGGAAATCGTGCGCGCGCTGTTTGAGAACGGGACCATTGTGCGCGAGGGCGATCGGGTGAAGGTCACACGGCCTCACGCCGAGATTTCCATCCCTGCGACGATCGAAGGGATTGTTTCTTCGCGCATCGACCGGCTGCCACCGGAGGAGAAAAGCCTCCTGCAGGCGCTCGCCGTCATCGGAGAGGAATTTCCGCTACCGGTGGCGCTGCACGCACTCGGAAAGCCGGAAGCCGAACTGCTTAAGGGTCTTGCGTCCCTGCAAAGCGCCGAGTTCATCTACGAGCGTCCGACTCTCGCCCACACCGAATACACCTTCAAGCACGCACTGATTCACGACGTAGCGTATAAATCGGTGCTACAAGAGCGGCGCAAAGCGATCCACGGCAGGACTGCGGAAGCGATCGAGGCTCTTGGCGCCAACCGCCTCGAAGATCACCTCGACAAGCTGGTCTATCACTATCGCCTCAGCGGCAACGCGTCAAAGACCGTGCACTATCTTCATCAAGCGGGGCAGCACGCCTATGAGCGATCTGCAGTGTCGGAAGCGCTGGTGCATTTCAATGCGGCGCTGGAGACCGTGCGGCAACTACCTCCTGACGCGGCGACCGCTGAACTGGAACTTGCACTGCATATCAGCCTCGGCAATTCGCTGATGTCGACCGGCGGATTCGCCGCCGAGGGTGTCGTGAATTCCTTCGAGCGCGCACGCGAACTGTGCAGGTTAGTAAGTGACAGCTCGCAGTTGGTCCCGGCGCTGTTTGGACTCTGCGTTTTTCACAACTTCGGCGGCAAGTTGAAGGCCGCGCAGGAGCTCGGCGAAGAGCTGCTCGCGATCGCTGAGCGCAGACAGGATCCGGCGGCCATCCTGATGGCTCATACTTCGTTGGGCATTACGATGACGTATTCCGGCGAGTTGCGGCGCGCGCTCGAACACTGCACGCAGGGAGCTTCGGTCTTCAGTCCCGCGCAACAGCTGCCCGCATTTCTGGCCCAGGCCCGCTCTTCGTGCCGCACCTGGCTGGCGCAGGTCCTCGCGCTCACCGGACGCGCCGAACCCGCACTCAGAGTCATCAACGAAGCGGTGGCGGCCGCGCGCGAGTCCCGGCAGACCGTCGCGCTCGCCAACGCGTTGATCGGCGCCGGCGTTGTAACCGCGGTGCTTGGCGACGCCGCCGCAGCGAAGGCATGGTCGGAGGAGCTAATCAGCCTCGCGCAGCAGGAGGCATTCGCGCTTTCCGCGGCCTGGGGGCATATACAACACGGCTACGCGCTGGCGCTCGAGGGAAAGATCGGAGAGGGCATCCCGCAGATGCTCGAGGGTCTCGCAACGGTTCAAGCCGTACGGGCTGTCGCCGCGCTCGCACAATGCAATTGCTGGCTGGCGGAGAGCTATGCGACCGCCGGTCAAGTGGGGGACGCACGCACGGCCTTGGCCGAAGGTTTCGCAGCGATGGAGAACACGGGTGAGCGCGTGTTTGAGTCCGAGCTGCACAGGATCAGCGGTGAACTTGCGCTGCTATCCGAACCGCCTGATACCAGTGAGGCGGAGAAATGCTTTCGAATCGCAACTGACACGGCGCGCAACTCGGGTGCGAAGCTGCTGGAGCTCCGCTCCGCCGCGAGCCTCGCCGCGCTGCTTTCGAAGCAGGGCAGGCGCGACGAGGCAATCGAAGCGTTGGCGCCCGTCTATGCGTCGCTGCCGGAGACCGACATTGCGGATCGTCGCCGCGCAAAATCGATTCTCGCCCAACTCGGTGCTTAGCGGGACTGCTGGTGGCTCAGAGCACACTCACGATAGTCACTCGCATCAACCCACACGATCTTGACGCGCTGGACCGGCTGCTCAGCGGGATCGGAAACGATGTCGAGAAAAACGAGTACGTTCGATTCGCGGAGATCGCATCGCTTCACATGGCGGGGTTAGTAATCGCCGCGCAGGATCCGAGATTTCCGCCGATACTTATCTTCGATTCAAATTTTGATGGGACTGCGGACGAGTATCTTCACGCGCTTATCCGCCACGGCCGCGCCGGAATCGACGCTATCTATTGTAGGTGCGAGGGCTATCCTGCCGAGGCGGCGCGCACCGACGCCACGATTATCGCCTACCTGCGCGAGCACAGCCTGGCCACGGCGGCGTTCTTCGTCGGCCTGCCCGGTCAGACTGTGGCGAGCATAAAAAATGCGATCGCAGTGCGCGAGGAAATCAATCGCTTTCTGGACGCCGAAAGCGCGAAGAATTCTATTCGGGGTTTGAGTGCATTGGAGATCCGCGATCGGATTGTGGCGCATTTGGAGCACGACTCCCCGGTAAAGCCTGAGATCCCTCCTGATACTTTCTCAAGTTATCGACGGATCGCGCAGCGCAACATCCTCCTGGCCTTGCTCGTAGGACTTCCCCTCGGGGTGATTCTTTCCCCGCTGCTAGTAATCTGGATTCTCGCCGTGCGTTATATGGAAGTGCGTGAGCAGAAGATGGCGCCGCAGCCGGATCCGCCGGTCGACGAGCGCACTTATGCGATGGAGGATCGCTTTACACAAAATCACCTCGCCACCATAGGTATCGTCAAGGACAATCCGATTCGGCGTTTCTCAATACGTACTGCGGTCGCGGCGACGGGAGTCCTGTTTCAGCGCTTTCTGCTGCGCGGCGGCTTCGGCGGCGTTTTCACCCTGCACTTCGCGCACGTGGTCTGGCTCGACGAAGGTGGGCGAATCCTGCTGTTGACAGGATACGACGGCAGCGCGCTGGAGTATCTCGGCAACTTCACCGACACAGCCGGATATTATCTCAATGGCGCTTACGGCAATGTCAGAAATTATCCTCCTTGCAAATGGATAATCGGTCGAGGCGCGGCCAGCGCCAACGGTTTCGCGAACTGGGCCAGGCAACACATGCAATACACGCCGGTGTTCTACAGCGCCTATCCGAATGAGACGGTGCTCAACCTTATGAATGACCTGGACCTTCGCGACCATCTGGCCGCGGCCAAAAGCGAGCACGAAGTTGAGCGCCTGCTGAAATTGTTATGAGCGCAGCGTCAGCAGAACGCCTGGATTTTCACGACATCCAGGGCCTCGTGCTCAACGCCTACGGGCATCTCGACCATTCGCGATTCCTGTTTTTCAAGATCGCAGATGCTCAAGGTGCGAAGAGATGGCTCACCACCATCATCAATGAGATCAGCTCGGCCAGGCGCCGCCGGCAAGAGGACGAACTGCCCGGTTCCCAGGCGAACATCGCATTTACCGCAAGCGGCATGGAGAAACTCGGCTTGCCGCATGAAACCATAACGGCATTTCCCCGGGAGTTTCAGATGGGAATGGCGGCCCCTGAGAGAGCCCGTAAACTCGGCGACCTCGGTCCTAATTCACCGGACGGATGGCAATTCGGCGGACCGAATACATCCGCGATCGATCTCCTGGTCATGCTTTACGGCCGAGACGAAGCGGTTCTCGATCAATTGACGAACCGGGAGTTCGGCGCTTCGGCCGCATCCAACGGTCTCGCAGAAGTCTTTCGCCAGACCTCGATACGTCACGACTCGAACGAGCCATTTGGTTTTCGCGATGGAATTTCCCAACCTGCCATCGAAGGCGCCGGGCAAAACGCACTGCCCGGTCAATCGATCATAAAGGCCGGTGAATTTCTGCTCGGCTATGTCGACGAATACGGAGAAGTACTACCGGTACCGGCCGTTTCGCGCGAACTTGATCCGGATCGCATTCTCGCTGCCGATTCGTCGCAACCGACTCGAAGCAGCTTCGGTCACAATGGCAGCTTCGTCGTGTTCCGGAAGCTTGCCCAGGATGTAGCGGGGTTCCGGAGTTTTCTCGATCGAGCGACGCGTAACGCCGATGGTTCAAGTAATCCCGGTCGAGCGAAACTCCTGTCAGCCAAAATGATGGGGAGATGGCCCAGTGGCGCGCCGCTGACACTGTCTTCCGAAAAAGACGATCCCGAGTTGGGCAGGAACAAAAATCGCAACAACGATTTCGGCTTTGCCGCTTCTGATCGCGACGGCTTCGCTTGTCCGGTTGGTTCTCACATCCGCAGAGCCAATCCGCGCGACGCGCTGGCTTTTCCTGCCGAGCCAAAACGTTCGCTCGCTGTCTCAAACCGCCATCGAATAATGCGGCGCGGAAGACCGTACCGTGAAGTATCGAGCACCGGAGAAATTGTCGAACAAGGAATATTGTTCGTCGCGATAAATGCCAACCTTCACCGCCAGTTCGAGTTCATCCAGCAGTCGTGGCTGAACAACACGAAATTCAATGGACTCTACGACGAAAGAGATCCGCTCAGCAGCGCGAATCCGGGCGACGGCATGATGACGATACAGGCGAAGCCGGTGCGCGAGCGCCTGCATGGACTTCCGCGCTTCGTCACCGTGCGCGGCGGCGCCTATTTTTTTCTACCGTCAATTCGAGCGCTCAAATTCCTTGCCCAAATTCGGTAGCCACTATGAACACATCTGCGCGCAGTGGTAAGCGACAGCACCTGAAGCGGCGCGGCGAACCGGCTATCCCGCCCGAGCATCGCATCAGGAATCTGGAGCAGCTGCAGAGCCATCTCCAGACGGCGATTGAAGTGGAGCACTCAACCATCCCGCCTTATCTGTGCGCGCTCTACTCAATCAAGGATGGTTCGAACCCGGAGGCGGCGCAGATCATCAAGAGCGTCGTCGTCGAAGAAATGCTGCATATGATCCTGGTGGCCAACGTGCTCAATGCGATCGGCGGCAGCCCCAGACTTAACCATCCCGAGTTCATCCCGAAGTATCCGACCTTTCTACCGCACAGCGACGACGCCTTTCACGTGAACCTGGAAAAGTTCTCGAAGCACTCAATCGAGACTTTCCTCCGCATCGAGCGACCGGCCAAACCTTCAGCGCCGCCGCAACTAAATCGCTATCACAGTTTGGCGCAGTTCTACGCGGCGATTGAGTTGGGATTGCGCGACCTATCGGCAGAACACATCTTCACGGGAGACGCGTCGCGCCAGGTAACGCCCGAGCACTATTCCGGCGGGAGCGGCGAAGTCACTCACGTCACTGATTTGGCTTCCGCGCTACTGGCCCTGGAGGAAATCACTGGGCAAGGCGAAGGCGTCGATCACACGATTTGGGAAGGCGATCCGGAGAAGTTCGGGGAAGTGAAGGAACCGGCGCACTATTTTCGTTTCGATGAAATCTACCGGGAGCAACGCTACACGGCCGACGACACGCTAACATCCGGACCATCGGGAACGCAGCTGACTGTTCGATGGGATCAGGTCTATCCGATGCGTCCGAATCCGAAGTTGGCAAACTATCCGCACGACAGCGCGCTTTGGCGAAAAACGCATGCGTTCAATCGCAGCTACACGGCCTTGCTCGACGAACTACACACGGCACTGAACGGCGACCCGCGACGCCTGACCCGGGCTGTATCCGGCATGTACGATCTCAAGCGTCAGGCGGTCGAGTTGATGAAAACTCCAGTCGGCGATGGAGCGATGACGGCGGGGCCGAGTTTCGAACACGTTTCGATGTCTTCGTGAAAGATCGATTGCGGGGGAAGGATTTGAACCTTCGACCTCCGGGTTATGAGCCCGGCGAGCTACCAGACTGCTCCACCCCGCCTCGGCAGTGTATCTGCCGGTTGGTCAGCCGGTCAACATCGAACGCGTAAAATGCGCGCGGGCGTGTGGAATTCCGATCCTGCATCTAGCCGGCGAGAATCCGGATGCTGCACTTACGATGCACTCGGCCGAACTCAATGATCTCTTTTTCGAGCGGGGTCGCGTCCGGCTTCGAGTCGGTGAGCATCAATTGCTTGGCGACGGGGTTGTCGATTCCGTCGGCTTCTACGTCAAGGTTGTGGTCGTCACAGATGATAAATGCCATTTCGTTCAGGTACCTCGAACGAACAAGGCTATAAGATTTTTTCGCCCGATTGAACCGCGCCGCGGGCAGACTCGCGAGCCGCAATTTGTGGTATGCGTAATCGAGATGCGCGCATGCTCAGGGTGAAAACGCAAACGCCGGAGACGATGCTATGAGCCTGAAAGGAAAAGCCGCGGCGATTGGAATTGGAGAACTCAAACCGCTCAAGGAACCGGGTGACCTGACCGCGCTCGGCTTGATGGGGCGAGTGGCGGCCGAAGCGATCGCGGACGCGGGGCTCGAGAAAAAAGATATCGACGGCTTCCTGGTCGGCGTCCCGTTTTCAGATCCCGGAATGATTTACCCGGCCAGCGCGGCCGAGGTGCTGGGGCTGAACGTGCGGATGTTGAACCAGGTCGACATCGGCGGCGCGAGTCCCGCCGGGATGATCTGGCGCGCGGCGGCGGCGATCGATGCCGGGATGTGCAGCGCAGTGCTGTGCATCGTCGCGGATTTGAACAAGGCCGGCGACCAGCGCCCGCCGGTGATCTCGGTGCAGCGCGAGTTCGAAGCGCCATACGGAAACATCGGCGCGAATTGCGGCTACGCGATGATCGCGCATCGCCATATGCACGAATACGGCACGACGGCGCGGCAGATGGCGAAGGTCGCGGTCGATCAGCGGACCAACGCGCTCAAGAATCCGCTGGCGACGTTCAACGACAAGCCGCTGACGATCGACGATGTTCTGAACTCGCGGATGATCGTCGATCCACTTCATCTATATGAAATCGTGAGCCCGGTGAGCGGCGGCGCCGCGGTGATTGTCGCGTCGCCCGAGGTCGCGAAGCGCGCGAAACATCCGCCGGTATGGCTGCTGGGCGCGGGCGAAGCTGCCAACCATTCGACGATCACCTACGCGCCGTCGATTACCACGTCGCCGATAAAGCCTGCCGCCGAGGCGGCGTTCAAGATGGCGGGCCTGCAGCCGAAAGACATGGACTTCGTGTGTCCCTACGACTGCTACACGATCACCGTGATCGTCACGCTCGAGGATGCGGGCTTCTGCAAGAAGGGGCAGGGCGGTCCGTTCGTCGCGGAGCACGACCTGACGTACGCGGGCGACTTTCCGTGCAACACGCACGGCGGGCAACTGTCGTTCGGACAGCCGGGGCTGGCAGGCGGCATGAGTCACGTGACCGAAGGGATCAGGCAGTTGATGGGGCGCGGCGGCGAGCGCCAGGTGAAGGGCGCTGCGCTCGGCTACGTCAACGGCAACGGCGGAATCATGAGCGAGCAGGCAAGTCTCGTGCTGGAGCGAAGATCATGAGCGAATACTACAAACCGCTTCCGAAGCCATCGCCAACGAGCCGGCCATTCTGGGAGGCTGCGCGCCGCCACGAGTTGACGATTCAACGCTGCGGCGCGTGTCGCGAGTACATCTACTATCCGCGCGACCGATGCCCGAAATGTTTTTCCGACAAGCTCGCGTGGGAGCGCGTTAGCGGACGCGGCAAGGTTTACAGCTATACCGTCGTGCGTCGCGCGTCGAGCCGCGCGTTTGCCGACGCGCCGTACGTGTTGGCGATCGTCGAACTGGCGGAGGGGCCGCGCATGACGAGCAATATAGTCGCGCCGCCGGAGAATGTGCGCGTCGAGATGCCGGTCCAGGTTTTCTTTGACGACGTGACGCCGGATCGCACGCTGGTGAAGTTCAAGCCTGCGTAGCTCTTCGCGATCACGCGAGCAGGACGGCGACGATTCCTGTCAGGAAGATTCCGTCGAAGGTGCCTGCCCCTCCGATCGAGGCGACCGGCGCGCCCAAATCGCGCAGGTTGCGGAGGTTGAGCAGATCCGCGCCGATGAGCGTGCCCATCACGCCGCTGACGAACGCGACGGCGTCGCGATGATTCTCCGAGCCCAGGAAATATCCGCACGCAGCTGCGACGATTGGCGGAATCAGCATCGGGGTAGCGATCCCTAGTCCCGGTACCGGCATCGCGAAACGGTGGACGATAGCCGTCACGATCGAGATTCCGATCAACGAGGGCACGATGATCGAAGGCCACTGCATCAGCAGATACACGGAGATGAGTACCGGAACAATCGCGCCGCCGACATTCACCGCGACGATGGTCGAATCGGTGGCGTAGCGAGTCGGCACTCGATACTGAATACCGAAACTGCGGACCACGGCGTCGGGATGCGTCGGGCTGGTGCCGGTCGGAATCCGCGTTATGGGAATGTTGATGTAGCTGCCGATGAGACTCACCAGCAGAGCGGTGAACGCCAGCTCGGGTGGCAGGCCGAGCGCCATGAATGCGTAGTTGATGACGTGGATTTCGAGCAGCACAAAAAAGAACGCGAGGACTAGGAAGAAGACGATCGCATAGAAGATGAGGAATGGCGCGAAAAACACCGCGCGATGATAGCAGGCATCGAGGTTAGATCGAATGTCCGGAAATCAGCTTTGGGGACTAGCCGTGCCGCAGGCCCGGAAAAAAACGGCGCCGCGAGCCGAGCGCTTCGGCGTATCGTCCGCCCATCGCGCGTTCCTCGGCAGGAATTCGGACGGCGAGAATCAGCGCGTTGCCGATCGAGAATGCGATCGCCGTGAAGAGCGCACCGCCGATCATCGGCACGGCCGCAATCTCGATGACGACCGCGAGATAATTGGGATGGCGCATGAAGCGGTACGGACCGCCGGTCACCGGGGCACGGTCGGGAGTCACGATGATTCGAGTGTTCCATCGATCGCCGAGCGTCGAGACCGCCCAATAGCGAAGCGCCTGCGCCACGATTTCAGCGAACAGCGCGAGCCACGCAACGACAGGCGGAAATGCGTGCGGGAAAAACGTCGCCTCGACGGCGCATGACACGATGAACAGCGTGTGAAACGCGACCATCACGCGATAGTGCGCCTGGCCGACTTCGACAGCGCCATGCTGGAACGCCCGGCGCGCATTGCGGCGCGCGCGATCGAGCTCGAAGATTCGCTCGACGACCAGCAACGCAAGGATGATCAGATAGGTGCGGAGCGAGATCACCACTTCAGCAGAACCAGCTCCACCGAGAACCCGGGACCCATCCCGATGATCAGTCCGTAGTCGCCGGGCTCGGCGGCATTGTCCTCGAGCAATTCGTCGAGGATAAACATCACCGACGCGGACGAAAGATTCCCGACCGACTGCAGCGAGCGCCACGAACGCGCGAGCGCGGCCTCGGGGAGAGCGAGCGCGCCTTCAAGCGTCTCGAGCACCTTGGGGCCGCCGGCGTGCGCGATCCAATGTTTGATGCGCGAGCGATCAATTTGTTGCTGCGCCAGGAATGAATCAACTTCGTCGAGGATGTTGGCGCGGACGAGCTCGGTGAGTTTTGACGACAGAACGATCTTGAAGCCGCTGTCGACTATTTCCCAACCGAGAATCTCTTCGGTATTCGGGAAAACCAGTGAACGCGTCGCGACTACCTGTGGGCCGCTCGATTCCGACTGGGCGTTGCCGCCTATCAGCATCGCGGCGGCGCCGTCGCCAAAGAGGCCGGAGGCGATGATATTGGCGATCGAGAGATCCTCGCGCTGTAGCGTCAGCGAGCACAGCTCGACCGACAGCAGCATCGCGACTTCCGACGGAAATGCGCGGATGTAGTCTGCAGCGCGCGCAGTTCCCGCCGCTCCCGCCACGCATCCGAGCCCGAAAATAGGAGTGCGCTTGATTTCCTTGCGCATGCCGAGTGCGCTGATAACGCGGGTGTCGATGCTCGGAACGGCGATGCCGGTGACGGTGACGAAGAACAGGTGATCGACGTCGCGAGCTTTCAGGCCGGCGCGCTCCAGCGCCAATTCTGCTGCCATGGTCCCGACTTCAGGCGCAACGCGCAGCCACGCGTCGTTGGTCTTGGCGAAGGTGTCGAGCGGTATGTATTCCTCGATGGGCAGCGCGAGATGGCGCCCGGTGATTCCGAGCGCGCCCTGGATTTTGTCGAAGCGGCGCAGATCCGACCAGCGCCGCTCCCATAGCTCACGCAGGCGCGAGGTCAATTGTTCTTGATCGACGTAGTTGGCTGGTAAGGCGGTGCCGGTTCCGATCACACGGGGTGCATCGTTGCTTATCACTGATGGTCGCTTTGAAGCCCGAGTCGCGGGACTCGTGACGACGTCGCTGTTTCTCCTTCGCTGCCCGGCCAATGCGTGGCGCGGTCTATTGTTCCTGCCGGGCTAGCTTGACGCTATCACCAGCGCGACCAGAATTATATCGCTCTTGTGCACCGCGCTACATCCGTTATGATCCCCGTTCAATCATGAAATCAGAAGAACGCCGTGAATTGCTGGCGATGCTGGCCCGGGAATCGTATTTCGAGCGCGAACTTACACTGTCCTCCGGGCGCGCGTCGAACTACTACGTTGACTGCAAACGCACGCTCTACCTGCCACGGGGCGCGTACCTTGCCGGAGAGCTCGTGCTCGAGCTGGTGAAGGCAGCGGGAGTCGAGCAAATCGGCGGAATGGCGGCGGGCGCGTTGCCGGTGACCGACGCGGTAATGGCGGCGGCGCATCGTGGAGGTGTCGACATCCGCGGATTTTTCGTGCGCAAGGAGACCAAGCAGCACGGGCTGCAACAAATGGTCGAAGGCGCGTTCAAGCCGGGTCTGAAGACCGCCGTGATCGACGATACGATCACGACCGGTGGATCAAGCCTGCAAGCGGTAGCCGCGATGCGCGAGACGGGCGGAAACGTAATCGCGGCAATCGCGCTGGTGGAGCGTGGCGAGGGCGCGGTCGAAGCGTTCGCGCGCGCGGGGTTGAAATACAGCTGGGTATTCACCGCCGAAGAAGTGCGTGCCGAGCGCGCCGCGCATCCTGCATCCGGCTGATCTCGCTTGGCATCCAATAGCGACAACGCAGTCGCGGGAATTTTTGGCGATCCCGTCGGACATTCCAAATCGCCTGCGATGCACAACGCTGCCTACGCGGCCCTCGGCATGAACCGAACGTATGTGGCGTTTCGCGTCACGTCCGCGAATCTCGCATCGGCACTGCGCGCTATTCATCCGCTTGGAATCATCGGCGTGAATCTGACCGTGCCCCACAAAGAAGCCGCGGCCCGGCTCATCAAGGACCTGAGTGGAGAGGCGCGCATGCTCGGCGCGGTCAATTGCGTTTTGAATCGGCGCGGGGCGCTTCGCGGCGACAATACCGACGCGCGCGGACTCGAGCGCGACTTGCGCGATCTCGGATGCGACTTGCACGGGCGGCTCGCGATCGTGATCGGCGCGGGCGGCGGTGCGGCGTCGTCGGTCCTCGCGTGCGTCCGACTGGGCGCGAATCGGGTCGTGATCGCGAACCGTACGCCTGCGCGCGCCGCGGCACTCGCGCGACGCTTCTCGGCGAAGGGCGCGCACGCGGTGGGTGAGCCGCGCGGCCTCGACGCTCTGATGGACTTCGAGCTGCTAACCGGCGCGCGACTGATTATCAACGCAACCTCGATGGGTCTGACGACGCAGCGATTCGCGCGCCTCGACTACAGCTCAACGGCAGAGGATTGCCTTTTCTACGATCTGATCTACTCGCGGGAGCCGACCGCGTTTTTGAAGCCGGCGCTCGCTGCGGGCCGTCGCGCGGTGGACGGCGCCGGGATGCTGGTGAACCAGGGGGAGCTGGCGTTCAAGTTGTTCAATCGAGTCGCTCCGCCGGCTGGCGTGATGCGCGCGGCTTTGTTCAACGCGCTGGGCCGGGTAGAAAGTTAGTAGCACGAGGAGGTGTCGCTATGACCGCGGGCGTCGACCATATCATCGTCAACGTAAACGACTATGCGGCGGCAAAGAAGTTTTACTCGTGGCTGATGCCGCAAATTGGATATCCGCAGGTGATGTCCTACGATCAGCCTCAGACCGACGTCACCACCGGCTACTTCGGCGACCATGGCTCCGTGTGGATCAGGCCGTCCGATCCGGAATTTCGCAGCGACAAGTTCCATCGCCATCGCGTCGGACTGTGCGAGATAGCGTTTGGAGCGGAGAGCCGTCAGCAGATCGACGATCTCGCCAAACAGATTCCCGCCAACGGCGGCAGGGTCACCGATCCACCGAAGGAATACGACTATCTGCCGGGATACTACGCGGTGTTCTTCACCGATCCCGACGGGTTGAAGCTGGAATTGGTGCACGTCCCGCGCTGAGCGGCGCGGAATTGCCTACGTGAGTGCGCCGACGACGCGCCGCGCGAGCACGAAGCCGGCTGGGGCGAGCAACTCCGGTTGAAGGACGATCACTGCGGCAACTGCCACGAGCCCGGCCGCGATCAACAGGTCGTGCTTGTCGACTTGGAAGGTCCAACGCTCGCAATCAACGCAGTAGCTCGCCCGAAATCGTCCGGTACTCTCGCACGAATTGCAGGCCATAGCTGAGCTCCTTTGCCGGACTGCGCTTCGCACGCGCGCTAGCCGAACATCTCCTTGAGCTTGTCCACGAAGCCCTTGGAGAGGGGATGGTTGACGGCCTTGCCGTCGAGCTTGGCGAATTCTTCGAGCAGCTCGCGCTGGCGTGCGGTCAGGCTGCGCGGCGTCTCCACGATTATCTTGATGAGCTGGTCGCCGCGTCCGTAGCCATGCAAATCGACGATGCCCTTGCCTTTGAGGCGCAGGATTTTTCCCGATTGCGTGGCGGGTGGAATCTTGAGTTTCACTTTGCCTTCGAGCGTCGGCACTTCGATCTCGGTGCCGACCGCCGCTTGCGGGAAGCTGATCGGCGCTTCGATAATCAGGTCGTTGTCCTGGCGCACGAACATTTCGTGCTCCTTGACGTGAATGACGACGTAGAGATCGCCTTGTGGTCCGCCGCCGTAGCCGGCCTCGCCTTCGCTGCGGAGCTTGAGCCGCGAGCCGTTATCCACACCCGGCGGGATTTTCACTGCGAGCGATTCGTGTTTGCGGATTCGTCCCTGTCCCTGGCACTTTGGGCATGGGTCGGAGATGATCATGCCTTCGCCGCGGCATTGCCCGCACGTAGTCGAGATAGAAAAGAATCCCTGTTGCGTGCGTACCTGGCCGCTGCCGCGACAATTGGGGCACTGGCGAGCGCCGCTGGAGCCGCCCTTGGCGCGAGTGCCGTTGCAGGCCTCGCACTGCGTCAGGCGCTGAAACTTTACGACTTTCTCGGTTCCGCGCGCCGCCTCTTCGAATTCGATTTCAAGATCGTAGCGCAGGTCGTCGCCACGGCGGGTGCGTGAGCGCGAGCGCCCGCGCCCGGTGCCGAAGAAGTCGCCAAAGATGTCGGAGAAAACTTCCTCGAAGCCCTGGCTGAAATCGAATCCGCCAAATCCACCCGGACCACCCTGCGGTCCCTGGAACGCGGCATGCCCGAAACGATCGTACTGCGCCCGCCGCTCGGGGTCCGAAAGAACCTGGTAAGCCTCGTTGAGTTCCTTGAAACGCTCCTCGGATTCTTTGTTGCCGGGATTGCGATCAGGATGAAACTGAATTGCGAGACGACGGTAGGCTTTTTTCAGTTCGTCTTCGCCGGCGCCGCGATTGACACCGAGGATTTCGTAATAGTCGCGCTTATGTGCAGGCGGCATCGCGCAAAGATTCTATTCCATCATCTGAGGGGATGCCATTGTCGGGAGGCATAAGCGAGAGGGGCCGCTTGCGCGGCCCCCGTCGGTCACTATTGATCTTTGACTTCTTTGAAGTCTGCATCGACTACGTCTTCTTTCGCGCCGCCTTCGCCATTGCCGCTCTGGGAGCCGCTATGCCCGCCGCCATCCTGAGGGCCTGCGTCGGCCTGCGGTCCCGCACCTGCCTTGGTCTTGCTGTACATCGCCTCGGCCAGCTTGTGCGACGCGTTCTGCAGCGCTTCGGCCGCACGATTGATCTCGCTGGCGTCCTTGGACTCCAGCTTGCTCTTTGCTTCCGCGAGCGCATCCTCGACCTGCTTGCGTCCCGCCTCGTCGATCTCGGCGCCATGCTCTTTGAGCGTCTTCTCGGTCGTGTAGATCAGGTTGTCGAGCTTGTTGCGCGCCTCGGCCTGCTCGCGACGAGCGTGATCCTCGGCGGCATGCGCCTCGGCCTCCCGCACCATCTTCTTGATCTCTTCCTCGTTGAGTCCCGACGACGCTGTGATCTTGATCGATTGCTCCTTGTTGGTGCCGAGGTCCTTCGCATGCACGTTTACGATTCCGTTCGCATCGATATCGAACGTGACCTCGACCTGCGGCAGTCCGCGCGGAGCCGGTGGAATTCCGATTAGATCGAACTGACCGAGCAGCTTGTTGTCGGACGCCATCTCACGCTCGCCCTGGAAGACGCGAATCGTGACCGCCGTCTGATTGTCCTGCGCGGTCGAGAACACCTGGCTCTTGCGCGTGGGGATAGTCGTGTTCTTCTCGATCAGCTTGGTGAACACGCCACCGAGCGTCTCGATTCCGAGCGACAGCGGAGTCACGTCGAGCAGCAGGACGTCTTTGACTTCGCCCTTGAGCACGCCCGCCTGGATTGCGGCGCCGATCGCGACGACCTCGTCCGGGTTGACGCCTTTGTGCCCTTCCTTGCCGAACAGCTTTTTCACGCGGTCCTGCACCGCAGGCATCCGGGTCATCCCGCCGACGAGCACGACCTCGTTGATCTCGCTCGCCTTGAGGCCCGCATCTTTGAGCGCCGTGACGCAAGGCGATTCGAGCCGGTCGAGCAGGTCGGAGCACAGCGCCTCGAGCTTCGAGCGCGTCAGCTTCATGTTGAGATGCTTGGGTCCCGACTGATCCGCAGTGATGAATGGCAGATTGATGTCCGTCTCCGTCACGGTCGACAGCTCGCACTTGGCTTTCTCGGCGGCTTCCTTGAGCCGCTGCAGCGCCATCCGATCTTTGCGCAGATCGATTCCCTGGTCCTTGCGGAACTCGTCGGCCAGGTAGTCCATGATGCGCTGATCGAAATCCTCGCCGCCCAGGAAGGTGTCGCCGTTGGTCGCTTTGACCTCGAAGACTCCCTCTCCCAGTTCGAGAATTGAAACGTCGAACGTGCCGCCGCCGAGATCGAACACGGCGATCTTCTCGTCTTTCTTTTTGTCGAGGCCGTAGGCCAGCGACGCCGCCGTCGGCTCGTTGATAATTCGCAGCACGCTGAGTCCCGCGATACGGCCCGCGTCTTTGGTGGCCTGGCGCTGGCTGTCGTTGAAGTACGCGGGCACGGTGATTACGGCCTCGGTGACTTTCTCACCAAGGTAATCCTCGGCCGTCTGTCTCATCTTCTGGAGGATGAACGCGGAAATTTCCGGCGGACTGTATTTCTTGCCGCGGACTTCGACCCACGCCGCACCGTCGTCGTTGCGCACGATTTTGTACGGCAGAACCTTCATCGCCTTCTGGACTTCGGGGTCGTCGAAACGCCGGCCCATCAGGCGCTTGATCGCGAATATCGTGTTCTGCGGATTGGTAATCGCCTGGCGCTTGGCGATTGTCCCCACCAGCCGCTCGCCTGATTCGGTAAATGCGACGACTGATGGCGTTGTGCGACTTCCTTCGGAGTTGGCGATTACTACGGGGTCGCCACCCTCCATGATCGCGACGCAGCTATTCGTCGTGCCCAAGTCGATACCAATTACTTTTGCCATTTTCCTAAAGGTCCCCTGATGTAGAGCTTAAGATAGAAATAATCACGCTTCAGTTGTTTTCAACGTCGGATCCGTTTTCGCCCCCGTTTCGCTTTCCGGGATCGGTACCGCTATCCCTCGCAACCGACACTCGCGCCGGACGCAGGGTCCGATCACCGATCAGGTAGCCTCGATGGAATTCGTCGACGACCGTGTTCGGCGGATGAATCTGCGATGCAACGTGATCGACCGCCTCATGCCGATTTGGGTCAAACGTCTGGCCAACCGACTGCACGGGCGTCACGCCCTGGGCACGCAGGAAATCGATCAGCGCCTTCACCGTCATCTCAACCCCATCGACTATCGTCTTGGTGTCGGTGCCGCTGCGCGCGGCCGCAAGCGCACGCTCGAGATTGTCGATAATCGGCAGCAGGTCGCGAAGAATATTCTCGCGCTGGATGCGAACCGATTCCTCGCTCTGCTGGCGGATTCGCTTGCGCGCATTATCGGCGTCGGCGAGCGTGCGAAGATATTTGTCCTTCAGCTCAGCGATTTCCTTGTCTTTTTCGGCTAACTGCGCGCGCAAGGAATCAAGCTCGCTTCCCTCAGCCTGATGTGACTCTGCCGCGGTCCCAGCGGGGTCGAACTCCCCGTCCATACCTTGATTTCCGTCTTGTGGGTGCCTGTGTCGCTTGTTCATTTGAAAAAACCGAACCGCACTTAAACGTAAGCACGATTTATGGACGTGCTAGTCCAGTGACGATGAAAATCGTTGGATGCTTAGTCGATTTTCAGGAGCGGCAGACGGGCAAAAGGCCCGCGCCTTCGAGTCCTTGCTATTCAATCAGGCGGGACAACGCCCGAGCGGTGTATTCGACCAGCGGGATAACGCGGTCGTAGTCCATCCGTACCGGGCCGACTATTGCCAGGCTACCCAGTGTGCTCGAGCCGCTGGCGTACGACGCCGCCACCACGCTCAACGACGAAAGGCGCGGGTCGTAGTTCTCCGAGCCAATCGACACTGTCAGGCCGGCGTTCGTGAGACTGCGCTCGAGCAGTTCGAGCAGCGCGGTTTTGTCGTCGAGTGCGCGCAGCAGTTCGCGCATCTTGTTGCGATCGGAAAACTCCGGCTGCTCGAGTGCCTGCAGGCTGCCCTCGACATAAAGCTCCGGACGGCCGACGTAGTCCGCGATTGCCTCGCCGAGTGCGAGCGCGTCGTGCATGAAGCGATCGTAGTTGGCGCGCTCCTGATGGAGTTGAGCCTCGATCCACCGGCGCGCCTCGTCGAGAGTGCGTCCTTCGAGCGATTCGTTGAGGTAGCGCGCCATGCGATCCAGCTCGTCCTGCGAATGGTCGCGCTCGGTATCGACAATCCGGTTCTGCATCGCACCTTTCTCTGCAACGAAAACCGCCAGCACCTGGTTATCACGCAGGCGTACGAAGTTGACGCGCTCGACGATCGAGGCCTCGAGCCGCGGCGCCATTACCAGGGCGGCCTGTCCTGTCAATAACGAGAGCAGGCGCGGAGTATCGCGCAGGACTTCGCCCAGATTTCGCACGGCCGTCGAATAGTGAAGCTCAATCTGCGCGCGATCTTCGAAGCCGATTCGTGTCGCGGCGGCGAGATGATCCACGTAGTAGCGAAACGCCTTCTCGGTCGGGAGTCTGCCGGCTGACGTGTGCGGCTGACGCAGATAGCCGCTGTCTTCCAGCTCGGCCATGATATTGCGCACCATCGCGGCCCGCACGCCGAGCTGATGGCGCGCGACGATCTGCGCGGAACCCACCGGCTCTGCGGTCGCGATGAACTCCTGCACCGCAGCCAGGATCAGCGCGTGCTGCCGGTTCGGAAGTGTATTGCCTGAAGATTCCTGGGTCATCTCATTGGCGCCGACGCGGGAAGCTCGCTTTGCAGCCCCGCGGCGCGGCTTGTTTCAATTGTGTTACGCATCAAGCGATACATTCAAGCGCTATCGTGACGCAATGGCTGGAACTTTCAGTCATAGCGAGCCGGTTTTCGGTAACGTAGGATCGTATCGATGGCACGCAAAGCCAAAATCATCGCGCCGCGACGCCGGTATGTCCCCGTCGTGCCCGCCAATGCGTCGTGGTTCGAGAGCGACGGCTACGACCGGCGCACGTGGAACGAAATCGTCGCCGACGCCCCATCGATCGCGGATCTCGCCGAATCCGGCGAGCGGCTGGTCCCTCATTTTGGCGCGCTGGTGCAGGATCTCTTTTTCGCGCTGTTCAAGATGAACTCGGTGTTCCGCAAATCCGGCGACGTGCGACTCGCGGCCGCCCTCAACCGCACCATCCTTGAGCAAATCGTCCCGTCGGCGCCGTTCCAGGCGCTGCGCTCGCGCACTGCACTCGAAGAGGACAAGGCCGCCATCGCCGCGATCGTAATGAGCGAGCATGCGCTCGAGATGATGAAATCCGAGAAGCTCATCAACCGCAGCGAGATGCTCGACCTGTGGGATCTCGCGCGGCAGGAACAGGATCTCGAAGCGCGCGCCGAGGCGATGAAGGCGGTCGAGGAAATTCAAGATCCGAAAGAGGGCGAGTCCGCTCCGAGCGAAGAAAAGAAAGATCAAGCTACGAAAAAAGAAATGGCCGAGATGGCCGAGGCGGCTGAACGCGCGGCCAAGGTCTCCGAGGCGCGGCTCAATCAGAAGTCGCGGCAGTTCGAAACTCAACTAAAGGGCGCGGATCAGAGCGCGCTCAAACGCATGCAGCTCAAGACCGCCGAGCTGGCCGGAGAAATCGATCAAGCCGCCGAGGACAGTCACGACTTCAGCCGCGAATTCGGGCAGGGCGGACGCGTCGCGGCTGGTGCGCGTCTCGAACTCGGCCGGCGCCTCGCGCGCAACAAAAAGCTCGGCGAGTTGGCGCGGATGGTCGGGCGGTTCAAGCAGGACGCGCGCGCGCTGAAGCGCAAAACGCTCGAGCGCGGTGTCGCCGAAGCCTACGACATCGAGCTCGGCTCCGAGCTCGGACGCCTGATTCCCGCCGAGCTGCTCGCGATGCATCATCCCGTGCTCAAGCGCGATTTCCATCGACGCGTGCTCGAAAGCACCGTCCTCCAGTACCGTCTGCGCGACGACGAGCAGAAGGGCAAGGGCCCGATGGTCGTGTGTATCGACGTTAGCTCCTCGATGCAGGGCGACAAGGAGATGTGGTCGAAGGCGGTCGCGCTGACGCTGATGGATATCGCGCGACGCCAGCGCCGGCTGTTCCGCGCCGTCATGTTTTCGTCGGGCGACGTCAGCCTGAAGGTGCTCGATCTGAATCGCGAGCGGCGTTACCAGCCCGACTTGAACAAGGTGGTCGAGATGGCCGAGTACTTCCCCGGCGGCGGCACCGACTTCGAGAGTCCAATCGACGCCGCGGTCGAGCTGCTCGGCGAAAAGAAACTCAAGCGCGGCGATATCGTGATCATCACCGACGGCGAATCGCAGGTCAGCCCGGAATGGCTGGCGCGGCTGCGCGAGCGCAAGGACGAACTGGATTTCTCGATCTTTGCGGTGCTGGTTGATGTTGGCTCGGCGGAGACGTCTTCGCTGGCGCAGTTCGCCGATCGGATCACGTCGGTCAAGCGCATCAGCGACGAGCACGCCCGCGACATTTTTCTGCACGTGCAATCATGAGGAAGGGCGATCAAGAAGTTATCCTCGAGCCGATCGATCGCAGCAATTTTCGCAAGCTGTTCAATATGCAGCTACGGAACGAGCAGATCACTTTCGTCACGCCGCCGCGGTGGACGCTAGCGCGATGCTACGTGCGCCTGTTCGGCGATAACTTCGAGCACCTGCCGCACCTCATTCGCGCTGGCGACGAAGCAGTCGGCTACGCGACGACGGCATGCGATCCGAACAGCGCCGACAATTATTGGATCGACGACATCATGATCGCCGCGAAGCATCAGGGCAAAGGTTACGGCCGCGCCGCGATGGTCAAGCTGATCAAAATGATCGTCGCGCGCTATCCGCGATGCGTAGCGGTGCAGCTAACCTGCTTCCGCTCCAACACCAACGCCGCAGCGCTGTACACAAGCATGGGCTTCGAGCCGACAGGCGGAGTAGATGAGGAATTTGGCGAGCCGAACTACAAGCTCACGGGTGTGGTGCTCGCGAAATTCAAGAAGTAGGGCATTGCGCTCTCTGTCGTCCCGACCGCAGCGAGCATCGCTAGCGCAGACGTTCGTCATGCTGACGAAGCGATCAGCGCGAGCGGCAGGAAGGATCTCGGACAGCTTCGCGGCAGCGAAGCCGGTTCCGGTTTTGAGTGGCTGCATCTGATCAGAGTCGTCAATGTTGGCGCGACGACTAGAGTAAAGGACCGCTGGGCGATTTCAGAACCGGTACCGGTGGCGCTTGCGCGCCGCTGTCCGAGATCCTTCTCTGCGCTCGCGCTACTCGCTTCGGTCAGGATGACAAAACTATCTCGCGCTGCTCGCTGCGTTCATGATTGCAAAAAAGATTGAGTGGACTGGCTTTGCGATGTGCCGCAGAACCCTCACCTACCGACCGCTAAGCGGTCGGCCTCCTCTCCCGTGAAGTAACGGGCGAGCTAAATCGAAAAGAAAAGGGCCGGTCGTCGACGACCGGCCCTTCATCATTCAGGTTGTGCTGTTGCGAGCTACGCTGCCGACGCCATCTGCATCACGCCCAGCTGCTGGTACCACGACTCGGTGCGATCGTTGATCAGATCGATTTGCCGCAGGCATGGGATGATGGTGTCGACGAACAGGAACGAGTTGAACTGCTTTTCCATGTCGTTCTCCGCTTCCGCCCATGCCGGGTTGCGATGCATCTCGTCCTCGATGTCCTTGATCGAGATGCCCACTTCCTCGAACACCGCCGAGCCCGACAGGAAGCCGTCCTTCGGCACGCCATCGACGACCTTGGTCACCATCATGTCGCATGCGGTGAAGGCGAAGTCCTCGAGGTCCTTCTTCTCCTTGCCCTTCAGCTTGGTGACGGCGTCTCGCAGCGCCAGCATCCCGAAACCGACGTGGCGCGCCTCGTCCTTCATGATGTACTCGAGCAGCTCCTTGAGCAGCTCGTCCTTGGTCTCGCGCTGCATAAAACGGAACGCCGCGATCGCGAGCCCCTCGGCGACTACCTGCATCCCGACGTACTTGGGCTCCCAGCGGTCGTGCTTCATCACGGTTGTCAGCAGCCGCTCGAGCGTGGGATCGATCGGGTAAATGCGATCGAGCTTGGTGATGTATTTGCGGAAACCCTCGACGTGACGCGCCTCGTCGAAGACCTGCGCCGCCGCATTCATCTTGGCGTCGAGGTCCGGCACCGCGTCAACCAGCTGCCCGCAGACCATCAGCGCACCCTGCTCGCCGTGCAGGAATTGCGAAAGGCGCCACGCCGCGAACTTGCGGCCAAGCTGGTACTTGTTTTCTTCGCTCAGCGATCGATAGAGCTCGGTCTGGAACATCGGCATCATCGTCATGTCCAGAACTTCCTTCTCGATCGGACGGTCCCAGTTGATGGTGGTCGAGACGTTCCATTGATCGCGCTTGGCGTTCTCGTACAGCCGGTCCATCTGCGGAAACTTGACGCTGTAGTCCCAGTGGAAAACGCTTTCGAGGTCGGTGTTAACAACGGTGTGGTCGTGAGCCATTGCGGGAATCCTCCGATTCAGGGGGCGCCGAGCCGTGCTGCGCGCTCGAGTCCGCCCAGGGCAAAATTTACGGTGACGTTTTTCAGTTCTGCGTGAGAAAGATCTTTGCTCGCGAGCAGCCACGAAATGGCCTGCGACAGCATCCCGATCGTGAGATGCGCAATCGAATCGGCGCGCTCGCCAACCGCGGGCGCCAGGTCGTCGCGAAGGTCGTCGATAAAAGTATTGTGAACGCGGACCATCAGATCCAGGAACGCGGGGCTATGGCCGAACACGATTCGGAACAGTTCCGGCGCCTCGGCCGCCGCATCGAGAATCGTATCGATCGTAATCTTGAGCTTCTCGGCCGGCGTGTGAACCCCCATCTTCGCGTCGGCGAGTTCGCGCCGCAGTTCGGCCGCGCCATGCTCGATCAGCTCGATAAAGATTTCGTTCTTGGTTTTGAAGTGCAGGTAAAAGGTGCCCAGACCGACGTCGGCCTCGGTCGCAATATCGGCGATTCGCGTCTGATGGTATCCCTTGCTCGAGATGACGCGTTCGGCCGCCTGGATCAGATCGAGGCGCGTCTTCTCGCGACGCCTCTCGAATCGATTCGGCGCATCGCCGTGTTGTCGAACAACTTGTCCCACGCAAAAGTTTGTATTGAAAAATGAAGCGTGAGTCAATCACGACTATAGATTCATTACTGAATAGAGATTCATAAATGAATTGACTCTCGAAGTCGCAGAACTAGTTCAATTCATTGTGGAATTTCGAAATCCGCGGAAGAACTAATCAGGCAGCCAAAGGCACAAAAAGCGCTATAAAAGCACTACGGTCCTGTTGGGCTCAGCGAAGGACCGGGCTCGTCTGCGGGAGCGCCACCTTGATCTGGAGGAGCGCCGGACTGGTCGGGAGACTGGTCGGGCGACGGATTCCCGGTTCCAGCGTCCTGAGTGGTATCTGGCAGGATAACCGGCTCGGGGAAGTCCGACGTGACGTTGCAGCACAGCATGTAACTGCTGCCCGCCCGGGGTTGAGCGTTGTACGCCTGAAGCGAACCGTCGGCGAGTACCTTGACCGCCTGATAACTCGTGGAGCCGGACGCGCGATCGATCTGAAAGACATAGTATGACCCGCGATCGAGTGGCTCGGGCGGTCCTTCTTCGGGAAGTACCTGCGAGAAATGCTCGGGCACTTTCGCGTACTCGACGCTCTTGAGCGAGTACTTGGCCGCACCGACGCCGGTGAGAGAGCCAAAGGTGCCCTCGTCGGCCTTGAACTCCCAGATCGGAACGCCGCCGTCGAATCGCACCACCGACTCGGTATGCGTCGCGTCACGCTGATGATTCGCGATCACTTCGGCGCCGAAGTACTTGATCACCGTGGCGCGCGCGAGCGCGTCGCCGGGTCGCCGGTAGTTGATAGCTACGTTGGCGACGGGAGGCGGCAAGGGCTCGCCTTCGTTGGCATTGGCCGCGTCGTCGAGATCGGTCGTATCGTCGCTCGAACCCCACCACGACTTGACGTACGAGCATCCCTGCGTCGCGAGCGCGAGCGACAAAAGCAAAACGACCGCCACCGGCCACAGCATCCACTTGCGTTCGCGCGTCGGCGCGCGATTGAGAACCCTCATCGCCATCCCGATAGCCGACTTGGACCGGAAATCACAATCGCTTTGTATCTGAGCATCTCTATCAAGTAGTCTTTGCGGACTGTGGCAAACCGGGATTCGAGCGAAAAGATTGGCCTACGTCCACTGCTAATCTACGCGCAGGCGCAGACCGGCCTCAACCTGTGCGTGACCTTGATCGGCCTTCATCTGCTTTATCTGTATACCGATCGCCACGGACTCTCTCCATCGCTGGCCGGACTTGCATTCTTCCTCGCGCTGGTGCTTGACGCGCTGACCGATCCGATTGTCGGCAATATTTCCGATCGGGCACGTTTCAAGTCCGGACGCCGCCGGCCGTTTTTCTTTGCTTCGATTCCGATGGCGGTCTGCTACTACCTGCTGCTGTCGCCGCCGCGGCTCCACGCGGGGCTGTTCGTGTGGTTTTTCGGTTTCTACTTCCTGATGCTCACGTCGAGGAAGTTTTACGAGACCGCGTACGGCGCGCTGATGCCGGAACTCACGCTCGACTACGACGAGCGCACCAAGCTCTCGACGTTCCGCATACTGCTGGGCACAGTCGGCGACATCAGCGGAGCGTTGCTGCCGTTCGCGGCGTCGTACCTCTTCGCGCGTGGCACGGATTTCAAAGTTACCGGCGCGGTCTGCGGGCTGATTGTGGCAGGCGGCGCGATGCTCGCATACGCGGGTCTTCGGGAGCGCGCAGAATTTTCCACGCTCGAGCGTTCGAGGCTGTTCGCGTCGATCAAATCGATCGCGGGCAATCGGCCGTTCTTGATTCTGTTGCTCGCCACCACGCTCGCCATCATGGCGATCAACATCCCGACCGTCCTGCTGCGCTTCCTCGCGAAGTACTGGTACCACGACGAGAACGCGGCGGCGCGATGGCTGATCGCGTACTTCGCCGGCTCGGTCATCTCGTATCCGTTCTGGTTCAGGATCACCGTCAGGTTTGAAAAGAAGCCGGCCTTCGTCATCGCGATGATCTGCAATGCGATGTGCTCGTTGGCGTTCATGTTGATGACGCGCCAAAGCATCTTGCCGCTTTATTTTCTGATGGCGTTCAGCGGATTCTCGGCGATCGGAATCTGGGTCACGCAAATGTCGGCGTCGGCTGATGTGATCGAGTGGGACGAGGAGCGCACCGGCCAGCGCCAGGAGGGCGCATACGGCGGAATCACTTCGATGTCGATAAAGCTCGCGACGGCAGTCACGCTGCTGATGGTCGGCCCGGTCCTGAACTGGGTCGGCTACAAGCCCGGCGGCGGCGGAATCACGCCGCAGGCGGGCGACAACTTGCGCGCACTGTTCGCACTCGGCCCCGCTACCATCTACCTGATGAGCGCGATGGTCTTCTCGCGCTACCCGATAACGCGCGAAAGCCATCGCGCAATGCGCGACAGGCTAATCGCGCGCAGCGCAGCCGCAGAAGAAGAAAAGACAAGATCCATCGCGTAGTCGCTCGCGCCTTCGTTGCGTACGCAAAGAAAAGGGCCGCGGGTTCATCACCCACAGCCCTCTACCAATCGATCTAACTCGCTTCGATCAACCCAACAGGGATTTTGCCACTGTCTCGCGATGTACCGGGGCGTTGCCGAGGTTCGCTTCGCCCGCCAGCGCTCGTCGATGGAACAGATGCATGTCGTGCTCCCAGGTGAATCCGATGCCGCCGTGCACCTGGATTGCCTCCGACGTGACGTTCTTCGCCATGTCTGATGCGTACGCTTTCGCCATCGGCACCGCAGTCGCCGCTTCCGCGCCCTTCGTATCTACCGTCCAGCACGCGTAGTAGGTCAGCGACCGCGCGTTCTCGACCGCGACCATCATGTCCACGCACTTATGCTTCACCGCCTGGAACGATCCGATCGGCTTGCCGAATTGCACGCGCGTCTTGGCGTAGTCGACCGACATGTCGAGCGCGCGCTGCGCGGTCCCGACCATCTCGGCCGCGAGTCCCGCGGTTGCGATGTCGAGTGTGCGTCGCAGAATCGGCCATCCTTCGCCTTCCTTGCCGACCAGCTCGGAGGTCTTCACGTTGTCGAATTTCACGTGGCACAGGCGCCGGGTCATATCGACAGTCTTGAGTTGGGTGATCGTGATGCCGGGCGACTTGGCGTTCATGGCGAGGATCGAAATTCCCTTCTCGCCGCTGCCGCCGGTGCGGACCGCAACCGCCATCCCGTTGGCGACGTGCGCGTCGGGCACGAAAAACTTCTCGCCCATGATTGTGTATTCGTTGCCGGACTTGGTCGCCTTGAGCTGGATTCCCTCGGCGTCGAAACGGCCCGAGGCCTCGGCGATCGCGACAGTGCCGATAAACTCGCCCTTAGCCATGCGCGGCAGGATGTCTTTCTTCTGCTGATCCGAGCCGCCTTCAATCAACAGCGGCGCCGCGAGCAGCGCGGAAGTGAAGAGGGGCCCCGGCACCAATGCCTTGCCGGCCTCTTCGACGATCACCGTCATGTCGAGGAAGCTTCCGCCCTGGCCGCCGTAACTTTCCGGGATGAGCAGCCCGGGCCATCCGAGGTCAACCAGCTTTTTCCAGAAAGCGGCGTCGTGAGCGGTCGGGTCCGCCATCATCTGGCGGACAAACTTGGTCGGGCAGTTGTCGGCCAGAAAGCGCTTGGCCGCGTCCCGAAGCATCTCTTGTTCTTCAGAAAATCCGAAATCCAACTTGCGTGCCTCCGTTTTTTCGATGAGGAATCCTGCGGCTTGAAACCGCTCAGATCCATGTTTCAGGTACCATTAAGGCTTTCAGCCGTGCAAGCGCCCGGAAAACTCGCGATTGCGCGCTTGATTCGCGCACGGAAACCTCGACAATGGAGTCCGGTTCACTGAGAAGAATGGAACACAAAGATCTCGTCCGCGAAGAATTCACGCGCCAGGCCAACGACTACGCGACCGCGCCCGCGATCCTCGACGCCGACCATCTGCGCAAGCTGGTCGAGATTGTCGCGCCGCCGCCCGACGCGCGCGTGCTGGAAGTCGCGACCGGACCGGGACACGTCGCGATGGCGTTTGCGCAGGTCTGTCGCGAAGTCGTCGGCATCGATCTCACCGACGCGCCGCTCAAGATTGCCGAGAAGATGCGCGGGAAGCGCGGAATCACCAACGTCAGCTTCCAGAAGGGCGACGTCGAGTCGCGTCTGCCGTTCAAGGACGGCGAATTCGACGTCGTCGTGTGCCGCTTCGCGGTTCATCATTTCGCTGAGCCGCTGAAAGTGATTTCCGAGATGGCGCGAGTCGGTCGGGCTGACGGATTGGTAGCGATAGAAGATTTGATAGCCAGTGAACAACCCGAGCGCGCCGCCTACTACAACGAGTTCGAACGGCTACGCGATAGGTCGCATACCAGTGCGCTCGCGATGAGCGAACTGGACAAGATGATGGGCGCGGCTGGACTGGAGATCGTGCGGTTTACATCGCACGGCTACCGCACTCCGGTCTCGCAGTGGATCAAGGCGGCGAATGCGTCGCCCGGGCGCGCGGCGAAAGCGATCGCGATGGTCGAGCGTGACGCGGCCGAAGATCTGAGCGGCGCACGCCCGGTGCGAATCGACGGCGAACTTTATTTCACGTACCGGATCGCGATGCTCGTGACGCGCAAGCTCCCCTGATCCTGCCTCCCACGTTCGTCGGGGGAGGCCGACGCTCGTCTTCGAGCGTCGGGTGGGGGAGCAAATTTTCCGGGATTCAGAATGTGCGGCGCAACAGGGCTAGCTCTGCAATTTTTTCCCCGAGATCAGCGCCAGCACGCCTGAGTATTGGAGAATCGAGGTCTGCTCGGCGAGCGAGCCGATTTCGAAGCCGGTGAAGAACCCTGCTATCGGCACCGGTCCGAGTGCGCGTCTGATGTAAGCGGAATCGTGGCCCGGGATGTTGTAAAGGCCGGCGCCGCGCGACACGCAATCGAAGTACAGGCCGAACGCGGGAGGCGCATCGAGCCTCAACTCGTCGAGCGTCGCCTTCAAGTCCGTGCGCGATCGTTCGGCGTCGCGCAGCACGAAGCCGACGATGTCTCCAACTTTTGCCTGGAACGCCACTGCGATGACGCCGTGCTCCTCGCTCGCGCCGACGATATTGCGCACGACAAACTGTCCGCGCTCGATCGTCTGCGCGTTTTCATACACCGGAATCGCAACGAAGACGTACGTCAGCGCGCGGCGCAGATCGCCGGCGAGAGGGCCGGCCGCCTCGGCGAAGACTTCATAAGCCGGACGGCCGTCGAGTTCGATCACGATATTGTCGCGCGCGGCGGTCACGCGATGCGCCGTTCCGATCAGGCCGCACGCGATCGAATTTGCCAGCGTCAGATCGAAATCCCCGGCGAGCAGCATCCCGGAGACTGCGTTCGAGCTGATCGTGTCGCCACAGAAAACGAACGTCTCGCCGATCGAGCCGTCCTCGCTCGCGCCGCCGCCCGCAATCGGCACGCCGGGCAGTTCCTTTCCAAGTGCTTCGAGTGTCGCCTCGGCTTCGAAGTTGTAAGTGTCGGCAAAGAGGATCAGCAGGTTGGTTTTGCCGAGCTTGGAGCGCACCGCTGCCGCCACGTCAGCCGCGACGCCCGCCGCGCGGCCGCGAAGTGTCGGCACGAAGAATCGGGTTGCGTTAATCTCGTCACCACCGAACACCAGCACCGCCAGCGCGTGACCGGATTCGATTTCGGTCTCGCCGGCAATGACGCCGACGCTCGAGCATCCCGCGACTTCGCGCGTATTCGCTTCAGAAGCCACCGCGCGCAGGATCATCGGATACGCGGCGCCGTATGCCGGCGTCGCAAAACAGAGCGCGCCATTGGCGCGGCTCGTCCCCGCCTCCGCGAGCGCGGCGGCCGTGGCCTCTGCCGCCGCAGTTCGCGGATTGATCGCGGTCGAGAAACCAACGCCAGCTCGAATCATGGCAACACCTATGGCGAGCTTCCGAAAATCTTCAGCAAGTCTACCATCCGCCGGATGCCGTCGGAGAGTTCCTTGACGCCGATTCTCTCGTTGATTCCGTGAACGCCTTTTGCTTCCGCGGGAAGAACTTCAACCGGAATGAAACCGTACGAAACGATTTTTTTCTGGCGGAAATAGTGGCTGTCAGTGAATCCGATAACCATCGACGGCACGACGGTCGCCTGATCGTGATCTTTGGCGAGCGTAGCGATTGCGGTCATTAGCGGCGATCGCGACGGCGACGAGATCGGCGGAAAGTTCAGGATCACATCCATCCTGATCGTGTTATCGCCCATTGTTTTTTTGATGTCGTTCATTACCGTCTTGGGATCGCTGCCCGGCAGCAACCGGCAATCGATTTCGGCGTACGCTGTCTCCGAGATGACATTGGTCTTCTGGCTCGCCGACAGGACCGTCGGCGTGATCGTGTCGCGCACGCGCGCGTTCTGGCTCGGATCGGAGAGAAACGTTTTGATAAAATCCGGATCCTTCAGCGCGGCGCCGAGATCGAGAAGCTGCCTCGGCCCGTGATCGAGCTCGGCCATCGTATGGTAGTAATCCTGCACCGGCCCGATGACGTGGATCGGCGTTTTGTACTCGCTCAATTTATCCAGCGCGCGTACCAGCCGCGTGACTGCCGTTTCCGCCGGCGGATCGGATGCGTGCCCTGCCGGACCGCTGGCCGTGAGCTTCAACCACAGCGGTGTCTTCTCGGTGACCGACACGACGTAAACCTTGCGAGTGTTGTCGGAGAGCGCGTGGATGCCGCCGCCTTCGTTCAGCAGATACCCCGCGTCGGCGAAAACGTTGCCCTCGTGATCGACGAACCATCCGGCGCCGTTCTTGCCCCCTTCCTCCTCGTCGCCGGTCGCGACAAACAGCACGTCGCGATTGAGCAGGATGCCCGCGCGCTTGATCGCGAGCATCGCCATCAACTCGATCACCCCCGGACCCTTGTCGTCGATCGCGCCGCGTCCCCAGATTTTCCCGTCCTTGACCGTGCCCGAGAACGGCGGCACCTCCCATTCCTTGGGATTGGCGGGCACCACGTCCATGTGGCTGAGCAGGATGATCGACTTCGTATGCTTGCCGATCCCGCGCAGACGCGCCGCGACGATTCCGCGTCCATGCTGGGGCTCCCAGGTCGTCGCGGGAATTCCGTCGGTGAGAAATTTCTCCTTGAGCATCCGCGCCGCGTCGATCTCGTTGCCGGGCGGATTGGTCGTGTTGATCTGTATGTATTTCGACAGCAGGTCGGTCGCTTCCTGCGTGACCTTGTCCGAGTTGATCGGCTGCGGCGGCGGCGCCTTCGACACGCCCCTCGATTCGGCCGGCAGCACGTTGGTCGTGGCCGAAGGCGAGGCGGCAAAAACCGAACTGGAAACCGCAAGGCACAGAAAGCAGATGGCGGCAATCATCCGCCGTAGGAGGATTTCGATCACGCCATGAAGGAACTACGTCGCAGCCGCGCCGTCAACAGCAATCCGCCGTTGGATACCGGGAAGATCCTCGCAGCTCTGTGTCACAGAGGAGTCGGGCCGAATGGATAGCGCGACTTCAGGAGTTCGACTAGTTGCGATGCCTCGGCTTCGTCGATTCCGCCTCCAAAGCGAAACGTCTTCGATCCTTAGTCAAACGCTATCGTGCCGCCGAGCATCCAAAGCGGCGGAGAGCTCGATGTGTAACTGTTGTTTGTCGGAGCGCGGTCCACTCGAAGATTCTTCCACTCGGCAGGTCATATTCACGCGACCGCCCGAATCCCACGATGTCGCGCCGGATCGCTAGGCTAGTCGGAGTAAGCGATATGATCTCGTGACCCGCTACTGTCCACATCCAGTAGGCGATGGCGGCGCAGCCGCCGACCGTCCAGGCTCCCAGCCACCCGAACATGAAGAGACCGCCGCCTCCCGGTGGCGTCTTGCCAGCCGCGAGCTGATGAATTGCCGCGACCTCACCGAACGCCCATCCGCACAGCCAGAACCCGATGAAAAGTATCACGAACCAGTTCTTCGCGGCGGGAATGTTAATCACCAACCCATCGGCAGTATCAAATACGGAAGCTTTGGCGGTCGGAACCGCAACCCTTGCCATTCGGCGTCCCCCCTCTCCGGCGAAATTCTTCCTTGAACGGTACGATAATAAATAATATTCAGCAGACCAAGTTGCACTGTTAGCAACCCGTGCTGTCGTCCAATCCTCACGGTTCAATACCTGGATTTCCGGAATGCAAGCCGCGATGTGGCGGAAGGGCGAATCAAAGGCGACGTGGCTCGATGCCGATGACTATCGAGTGCGCACTCAACAGTTGGATCAGGATATGCCGGTAGTTGTGCCGACTGCGATGGACGCGTCTTTAGGACAACGAGACTAAGACAACATTTCCTCAAACTTGTCCAAAGCAGCGATCTTCCACAGATCGGCTTCATTCAGCACCAAAGGCGGACAAGTAGGTAGTTCGTTTAGAGCTGTCCAGACAGTATCTTGATATTCGCGTCCCAGTTGTCTTTCAACAAAATCGCGATGCATGTGCCATGCTAACAAGTCGGCAGCAAGTAACGGCATAAACTGATCGTCGGTCTCGCCGCGTGGTTCCCGGCGGAGCTGCTTAGCTTCTGGATTGGTGGCGAGAAAATCTTTGTAGCTCGCTTTTAACTTTTCAGCTTCCTGAATGTTTTCGTCATAGATAACTTCCAATTGTGCGTTCTCAGCTAATAACCAGACCATCGGCAAAAGAACCTGCATCATGATCGCATAGAATCCGAAATAGTATGGGTTATCAATTATCCGAAGCAGTTCCGCTCTTAAGCCGCGCTTGCGCCACTTTGGGATCTGATCCAATACGGCAGTTTTGTACGCTGTATTCGGTATAGTGACAGAGATGCGATAAAGCTTTCCGCACTTTTTAATTACGCGAACAAATCCACCGATTCGTTTGCTGTTCGGAGTACGTCGTAAGTGTGTCTTGAAGCCCTGAGCACTAAGCACTCGACGCTTATTCAGACGTTGCGCCCAACCATGAGCGAATGCCTCCCACTCTCTCAAAGGTCCGACAAATCCAGCGAATATGAACGCCTCTTCTGACCCATTTTGCTCATATCCGCTTTCTGTCAAAAAATAGTTGATATATCAAGAGCCACCGATCATCACGCGATGGCCACGCCATGCCGGACACCAACTTACGAATCTGGATGCACGGAGCATCGTCACTGTGGGATAAATGCTCATCTACTGAGCATATCGGCACTGAGTTTCGATTGGAACAAAATCGCCTTCTCGATCACGGATGATACTCGCAACTGGCTATCGCGAGCGCAATGTGGAGTCGGTCAGGTTGGAGGGTTGTTGAAAAATTCGATCACGCTTTGCAGGAACTCTGCTGCCGGCGCCCCGTCTATCACGCGATGGTCGAACGTCAGGCTTAGCCAGATCATCGCGCGCTTTGCGATCTCGCCGCGATAGACGGCCGGCTTCTCGACAATTCTGCCGACGCCGAGAATTCCGGTTTCGCCGGGATTTAGAATCGGTGTGAACGCGTCGACCCCGAACATCCCAAGGTTGGTTATCGTGAACGTCCCTCCGTGCACGTCTTCGAGTTTGAGATGACCTGACCTTGACTTTTCGCTCAGTGCGCGACTCTCGACCGCGATCTCGCGCAGCGATTTGCTCTCGGCGCTCCGCACGACCGGAACAATCAGCCCCTCGTCGAGTGCGACCGCGATTCCGATGTTCGCATTTGCGAAGCGGACGATCTCTGCGCCGTCGAGTCGCGCATTCATTCGCGGATGACGCATCAGGGCGCGCGCCACCGCATGAATCATCGTGTCGGTGTAAGAAAAATCGAATTCGCGGGTCATACGCGCGCGAAACTCGGTCGCCGGCGTCACGTCGGTTTCGGTGGTGATTGTGATCTGCGCGCTCGAGTGCAGGCTCTGATGCATCCGCTCCGCAATCACCTTGCGCGCGCCACGAAACGCGACTCGATCTCCGGACGGCGCAGATGCGGCGACTGCCGGCTGTGCTTTCGCTCCTGATTTCGCAGCGCGCTCGACGTCTTCGCGGGTGATCCGCCCGCCGGGTCCCGTGCCCTCGACTTGATCGAGATTGACGCCAAGCTCTGACGCGAGTTTGCGCGCGACCGGGCTTGCGGCGCGTCGACCTCCTGCACTGCCGGTGGCGCTGAGATTGGCGGACGGTGGAGAGCTCGCGGACGATTCGTGACCGGCCGATGGCGACGCGGATCTCGCATAGCGCGCCGCGATCGCCGCGATATCCTCGCCCGCCTCTGCTATCACGGCCACCGCGACACCGCATTCGACGGTTGCGCCTTCGTCGAACAGCGTGGTCGCGAGAATACCAGACGCGGGCGCTTCGACTTCGTACAGAACTTTCTCGGTTTCGACTTCGTATAGCGGCTCGCCCGCGTTGATGCGCTCTCCCGCCGCCTTGAAGAAACGCTGAATCGTCCCTTCATGCATCGTCAGCCCGAACTTGGGCATCGTGACTTCAACTGCCACAGTCAGTTCCGCAATTCTCGCGCGGCTATCGGCCGACCACGTCGCGAATCGCGGCTTCGATGCGAGCCTCGTCGGCGATCGCCGCCTTCTCCAGTGGCGGGCTGAACGGGATCGGCACGTCGAGCGAGGTGACGCGGCGGACCGGCGCGTCGAGGAAGTCGAAGCCCTTGTCCGCAACGATGGCGGCGATGTCCGCGGCAGCACCGCCGCGCAGATGGCCTTCATCGGCGATCACGATTCGATTCGTTTTCTCGACCGAAGCGAGAATCGCGTCTTCATCGAGCGGAATCAGCGTGCGCGGATCGATCACTTCGACCGAGATTTTTTCCGGCTCGAGCTTGGCCGCGACCTTCATCGCCTTCGGGACCATCGCGCCGATCGCAACCAGCGTCACGTTCTCGCCCTGTCGCTTGACCGCGGCTTTGCCGAGCGGCACGAGATGCTCGCCGGCGGGGATGTCCTCCTTCAGGCGGCCGAGCGCGCCGTGCTCGAACACGATCACCGGATTGTTATCGCGAATCGCGCTCTTGAGCAGGCCTTTCATGTCCGACGGCCCCGAAGGCACGACCAGCTTCAGGCCGGGGACGCTCAGAAACTGCGCGTACACCGTCTCGGAATGTTGCGCGGCCGCTCCGCCCATCGCGCCGAACACGGCGCGAAACGTTATCGGCATTGTTGCCTGTCCACCCGACATGTAGCGGAGCTTGGCGGCCTGGTTGCAGACCTGGTCGAACGCGCAATAGAAAAAGCTGGCGAATTCGACTTCGCAAATCGGGCGCGTCCCCGCCATCGCAGCGCCGACCGCAGCGCCGACGAAACCGGCCTCCGAAATCGGAGTGTTGCGGACGCGCTTGGCGCCGAACTTGTCGATCAGCCCCTTGGTCGCGCCAAACGCGCCGAGCACGACGTCCTCGCCCATCAGGAAGGTGAGCGGATCGCGTTCCATCTCTTCTGCGATGGCCTGGTTTATTGCCTGGATGAAATTGGTTTGCGGCATGACGTTACCTCCGCGCGGCGAGCGCTCAGGCTGCGAAAACGTCGTCGGTGACTTCCGACGCCGCGGGCAATTCGCTCGAGCGTGCGAACTCGATCGCGGCGGCCATTTCCTTTTCGGTGTCGGCGACTATCGCTTTAAGTTCGGCCGAGCTGATCTTGCCGCTTTCGGCGCACCACTTCTCGAATCGAATCAGCGGGCATTTCCGCTTCCATTCCTCGACCTCGGATTTCTCGCGATACGCGCCGTCGCCAAGAAACGCCTGCTCGCCGACGACGTGCCCCTCCCATCGATAGGTCTTGCATTCGAGCAGGGTGGGACCTTCTCCGGCGCGCGCGCGTGCGACCGCCTCGCTGGTGTAGCGAAAGACTTCGAGCACGTCGTTGCCATCGACGATGTGACCGGGGATGCCGTAGGCCTGCGCGCGCACCGCGATATCTTTGACCGAGGTCACGGTCGCCATCGGAGTGAACTCGCCGAAGCCGTTGTTCTCGCATACGAACACGACCGGCAATTTCCACACTGCCGCAAGGTTCAGCGACTCGTGGAAGGTGCCCTCGTTGGATGCGCCGTCGCCGAAGAACGCCGCGGTCACGTCGTCCTTGCCCGCGATCACGGCGCCCAGCGCGGAGCCCGTCGCGATCGGCAATCCACCGCCGACAATCCCGTTGGCGCCCAGGATGCCGAGCGAGTAGTCGACGATATGCATCGAGCCGCCTTTGCCTTTGCAGTAGCCGGTGCGCTTGCCGAAAATCTCCGCCATCATGCGGTCGAGGCGGCCGCCCTTGGCGATCAGATGTCCGTGCCCGCGATGAGTCGACGTGATCCGGTCGGTCTTGCGCAGCGCCGCGCAAACGCCGGTGGCCGAAGCTTCCTCGCCGATCGAAACGTGGACGAATCCGGGAATCTCGTTGGCCATCGCCAGGTCGCGCGCCTTGGATTCGAAATGCCGGATCTTCTGCATCGTGCGGTACATCTCGAGCAGCTTGTCCTTGCTGATATCCATGAAGGGCCGGCCTCCGTGAGGATTGCGGGGATTCGCGGTCAATGTCCCAGCGAGCCGAAAACTAATCCCAACAGCTCCAACCGTCAAATGAGCGGATGGGCCATTTGAAGGTGAGGTGAAGAGCCGAAAAAAGATCTGGCGCGCGAGCCGATACGACTCGCGCGCCAGATTGTCTATCTGCTGTCAGTGGCTGGAGAGACTGCGACGGAGATTGGCGAGAACGCCAATCCGTGCACGCCAAGGAAGCCGGTAACCACCGGAACGACGATACCAGTATTCAAATCCACCAGCCCGACGACTTTCTTGACGTTGGCGGCAGTGTAGACCTCATTGGACGGGAAATAGGGTTTTGTCAGTAAATAAATTGCGTTCGCAGTAGTGTCCGTGATGAAGATGGTCCCCGCCGTCGATGACTGACCGGTCGTGGCGGAAGTGGTGAAGATCGTGTCGTTCACCTCAAGTGGAACATCCACCGCTGTGGAAAGCACCAAGGGAACCCTCAATATCGGATTGGGCGCGCTCGAATTCCGCACGATGTAAAGGGAGTCGTCGCTGCGGTTGTCAAGCACGAACTCACCTGCCGCCGGATCCAGCGTCATCGAATCGGGATCGCCGATCATGTCCGTGGTCTCAGTCGTGTTGGTGACGACATTCAACACAGTCTTGGGAGCGCCTGGCAGCGCCGAGGTAACGTTGAACGTCCCTTTCTTTTTCAACTTGCCGGAAACCTCGACAATTACCGGCGTCGTGGTATCTGGCTGCGATGAAGTGACGATGAATGCGTTCCCGCCGGCAAAGACCAGATCGTCGAAACCGCCCTTTATCAAGGTCGGCGACGGGATGAAGATCTTGAACTTGCCGGTATCGCTATCGACGATCGCCAGCGTCGGATTGCCATCTTCATTCTCAGTCGCCCAGACATCGCCGGTATCCGGATCGATCTTAAGTCCGTCGAGATGCCCGGGGATCGGGAGGTTCTGCAGCACGGCGCCGGAGCTGATGTCGTACTCGACCAGGGTGCTTGGCCCGCCCTTGCCGAACGTATCGACGCCATTGCCATAGCCAACCCAGAGATCCGCACCGTCGGCCGATATCGCCAAATCGTCAGGCTGGGTCGCGCCGCTGGGTGGCACTCCCTTGAAAACAGCAAGCGTGTAAGGCCGGACAGCGAGGGGCAGGATGGGCGTTGCCCACGCAGATCGCGCACCCAAGAGCGCACCGCCGAGTACAGAAAGGGTCGCAGCCACGAGAGGCCCCGCGACGAGCCTTGAGCCGAAATTCATAAAATCCTCCAGTTCTTGTGCAAAAAAGAAACGACGATCGATTTCGCGCAAACGGAGGCTAGTGAGCAGTTGTTAAGAGAAAATTAGCGGACGATTAAAGTAGCGTCGCGATCGATTTCTGGCGCATCCGCAAGAGTGCCAGCAACGCAGCGTAGATACGACAAGACAGCCTGTGCGTGATAGATCGGTTCGATACATCGACCGATGATATCGCCTAAGAAAAATATCCGGCGCGCTGCGCTCGATACTCGCAGTGTCAGTCGCGCGCTGACGGTGCTCCGGCGCGAGGCGCCGGCGTGGAACGCGCCGATCGTGAGTTTCATCGCGGTGCAGCATCGCGATCCCTTCCGCACTCTGATCTCGTGCATCCTGAGTCTGCGCACCAAGGACGCGACCACGGCGGCTGCATCTACCAGATTATTCGCGCGCGCGCACACGCCCGAGGCGATTCTTGCACTGTCGCCGAAAACGCTCGAGCGTCTTATCTTTCCGGTCGGCTTCTATCGCACCAAGGCGCGCGTCATCCGCGGCATTTGCCGCGACCTGCTCAAAAAATTCGACGGACGCGTGCCCGACGAGATCGACGAGCTGCTGACGCTCAAAGGCGTCGGGCGCAAGACCGCGAACCTGGTCGTGACTGAGGCCTACGCGAAGCCCGGCATCTGCGTCGATACGCATGTGCATCGCATCTCAAATCGATGGGGCCTGGTGCGCACGAAGACCCCCGACAAGACCGAGATTGCGCTGCGCGCGGTGCTGCCCGCGCGGCATTGGATTGAGTACAACGGGATCCTGGTCGCGTTCGGCCAGACGATTTGTCATCCGACATCGCCGTGGTGCTCGCGATGCAAAATCGCGACGCTATGCCCGCGGATCGGGGTCGTGCGCTCGCGCTGAAAGTCAGAGCGCGCTGCCAGTTCTCACATCGGAGGCTTCTGATACCCTCCCAGCGCCGTCTCCGCCGCCTTCGCGACTGCGAGCACAGTCTCCTCTCCGAATGCGCGCCCGACCACCTGCAAGCCGATCGGCAACCCTTCGCGATCTTTTCCGCAGGGCACTACTGCGCCCGGCAGTCCCGCGCAATTGCCCCACGCGACGGGCCATCCCGCAAGGAAGTGCGCGAATTTCTTGCCGTCGACGTCAACCTCGGTTGCGCCGTGCTTGAACGCGGTGACGCAGAACGTCGGCCCGAGAATGATGGGGTAGCGCTCCATGAATTCCGCGAGTTGCACGCGCCACGCGTCGCGTTCCATCGAGATTTTGAAGAACTCGGCCGCCGACTTTCCTTCACCGGCGACCATGAAATTTTTTAGCCGGTCGCGCGACAGCTTCAGGCTCTCACCGAGCGCCTCGACGACGAGCTGGTTTCCGTCTGCGCCCGCGAATTCCCACCACAGGCGCTCGCCCTCGTCGACCGGCGGCTTCACCGCTTCAACCGTGATCCCCATCTTTTGCAGCTCGCGGCCGGCGCGCTCGATCGCGGCGCGCGTATCCGAGGTCACCGGAACGTTGCACGCGTCGGTAAAGATCGCGCAGCGAATTTTTTTCAGATCGACTTTCTCCGGATGCGCCTCCGGCGTCGGCACCGTGTAAGGCGTGCTCGGATGCGGTCCTTTGACGACGTTGTAGGCGAGCGTGAGATCGTCCACGTAGCGCGCCATCGGACCGATCGTCGCCATCTGCGCGATTGGTGGCGGCGATGCGATTGTCGGCGCCATATGCCCGCTGCCGGGAATCGTTCCCCAGGTCGGTTTGAGGCCGACGATGCCGCAGAAATGCGCCGGCACGCGGATCGATCCGCGATAGTCGGAACCCATCCCCAGCGGCGACATTCCGACCGCGAGTGCAGCCGCCTCGCCGCCACTGGATCCGCCGGGCACGCGCTCGCGATTCCACGGATTGTTGGTCGGCCCGAAAACCGGATTATCGCAGTCGTAGTCCATCGTCATCTCGGGCGTGTTAGTTTTTCCGATTACGATCGCGCCGGCGGCGCGCAGCCGTGCGACCGTGGGCGCATCTTGCTTGGCCACGTGATGCTCAAAAGCTTTCATTCCCCAGGTCGAGCGCACGCCCTCGGTGATTATCGAATCCTTGATTGTGATTGGCAGGCCTTCGAGCGGACGAACCTCGCCCTTGCCGCCGAGACGCTTGTCGGACTCTTCGGCCTCGCGCGCCGCACGTTCTTCGACCAGCGTGACGACGGCATTAAGGCCGTGGTTCACCGTTTCGATCCGCTCGATAAAAGCATCGACCATTTCGACTGAAGACACGTCGCGAGCACGCAGCATCGCGGCAAGCCGATGAGCCGGAGCGAAAAAAAGATCGTCAGAAAAAGCCATGAATGAAATACCTCGCCTGCCCCAGCAAATAGCATCGCGCTCAAGGTATTGCACGCCCGCGAAGCCCGCATCGCTTTCCTAATCTTAATATCAACGTGCAGGGATTACCCCTGCCCAAGGAAGTGTGAAACCCACGGCGGGTTTCACGTTAGATCACCACTCAGACTGAGACCGATCGTGGACTCCAGATGGGACTCGCTGTTTTCGCTTCTACTTCACCACCGCGCGCAATCGGTCCCGGTCGAAACCCGCAATCATTTCCTTGCCCGCGATTGCGATTGGACGCTTGATCAGGTTCGGCTCTTTCGCCATCAGCGCTAGCGCCTGTTCTGGCGTTAGCGATTTGCCCGCCAGGCCCATCGCCTTGAAGGCCGGACTGCGCGGGTTGATGAACTCGCGCGGATCACGGCCTGCGAACAGTTCCTTGAGCTCAGCCGCGCTCAGCGGGACTTTTGCGTAGTCCCGCTCGTCGAGCTCGGCGCCCAGCTCCTTACGCAAGAAACTTCTTGCGTCGCGGCAAGTCGTTCAGCTCGATTTCCAGATAAAGCGGATCTTCTTCACGAACGATTCTCCAATATCCCGCTACTCGATATTCGGCGGATTCGGCGCCGAGTTGGCTGCGGGACCGGCTCCGTGATCGAGCGGCTGCCCAGTGCCTGACGACGATGTGCCCCTCGACGACGAGCCTGTCGATGACGACACCGACGTTGCCGGCAGCGGCGTTATCGGGGCGACGCCACCGGAACTCGCAGTCGTGGTCGTCGTTGTGCTCGACGATGAACTCGTCGACGGTGCCGCCGGTGCTGGTGATGTTTCGGGCGGGGTGTCGGTCGGCCCGCTGAAGTTGATCGGCTCCTGTCCCGCGAGCATTTGCGGCGTCACGACGTAATCGCCGCCGAGTGCGCTGCGCCAGACGGTGTTGGCCGCCTGCTGATTTCCGGCGGTTACCAGGTATGTCCCGCCGCCCACGATTCCGCCGAGCAGCGCGTACACCAGCTTGGCCGGGATGTAGATGACGTTGCAGAGCAAGGCGCCCGCACCGTAACCGGCGCCGGGCCAGTTGACGTTGTTATCCGCCGGCTGCGGGACCTGCGTCGTCGTCGCCGCGCTGGCCGGCTGTGTCTGCGCCGCGGCGTAATCTGCCAGCGGACCGGTAAGCATCGCGAGCGTCGCCGATAATGCGACAGTGACGACAGCGAATCTGAAACTCTTTTTCCTCATGACTTCCTCCACCACTCCACCTCTTCGGATGTAAATTGCTACTCGGTCTTGACCACTGCCTCGGACGGCAACAGCCCCATCAGATGACGAAACGCGCGCTCGAGATATTCGGCGTTCTTCGACTCGAGCGTAAGCTTCACGCGGTAGTCGGGATCTCCGATCCGCGGATACGAACCCAGCATCAACTCCGGAAAATTGCGCATGCAGTCGTTCAGATGCTCGGCGATCGTGCCCTCGCCGGCCGTCAGGTAAATCGCGCGCATGAAATACGGGTCGGTCGCAAAGCGGCTGCTTAGCGCGCGCAGCTTGGCCTCGAACAGCTGCGGAATTCCGGGCAGCACGTACACGTTTTCGAGCTGCACAGTCGGAAATCGGATATCGCCCGCCTCGTTGAGAACCGCGCCCTCGGGCACTTCGGCCATCTTGAGGCCCGCGTCGAGCGAACGCTCGCGAAAGTGTTCCCGGATGAGACTCTCGAGCTGCGGATTGATCACGAGGCGCCGGTTGAACGCGCGCGCGACCCCTTCCATCGTGAGATCGTCATGGGTCGGGCCGACGCCGCCCGAGGTGATCACGAAATCGAAATTGCGCGAGCAATACGCGACTTCGCCTGCGATCAGCGCGAGTTCGTCGGGGATAGTTGCGATACGGGCAAGCGCAACGCCAATCTTGCGCAGCTCGCGAGCCGCGAAGAACGCGTTCGAGTCCTGGACCTTGCCGGAAAGGATTTCGTTACCCACCACCACCAGCGCGCAACTGCGTTCTCGCATTCGACTGCAGACTCCTTGCGCGATCCGCCTCAGCCACCATTATCGCAAGCGGCGGCTACCAGCGGCAATGGGGTAAAGCATTAAACTGGATGACCCAATATTCTTCCGAGAAGTCGTGACATTGCTTGACCGCTACCTCTCGAGGCCGAAGCAAACGGCTGAACAAGCGACATGAGCGAGCGAACCCTGCGCTCGATGGCACGCACGTCGGCTTGTCGGCCACACGACGGCGAAGCTCATCGGAGACCTGCCGCGTTCGGCGACTTCGCGCACGACATGCTCACACTCGCTGTCCGAGCGGGCCGAGACGGAAGCGCACGTTGTTCGCTCACGGCGTCGGCAGGGCTTTGGGGAGGTGGCGTTTGAGGGTGCGGGCGAGCAGGCTGTCCAGCATGCGGTCGGAGACGCACCGAGCGAGGCGAACGATGATCGCAGCGTCGCGGCCGACGGTATAGCGAGTGCGAGGCCGCTGGCTGATGATCGCGTCGGCGATGACTCGTCCGGCTTCCTCGGCGGGCAGCCCTACGCCTTCGCGCGTGAACGTCTGGGCCTGTGCGATGACGGCTTGCATGAGCGCGTCGTAGCGACCGCGCTGTTCCGCGGTCATGCCGCTGGTGATGCGCTCGGCGGCGATGACAAGGCGACCAGTCATCTCGGTGGTGACCGCGCCCGGTTCGATGACGACGACTTTCACGCCGAAATCGGCGACCTCGCGGCGCAACGCATCGCTGACAGCCTCGAGGGCGAACTTGGAACCGGCGTAGGCTCCGTAGCCTGCCATCGCCACCTTGCCCCCGACCGAGGTCACGTTGACAACCGTCCCGCGGCTCTCGATGAGCGTGGGCAGGAGTGCTTGCGTCATCGCGACGTGGCCGAAGAGGTTGACGTCGAACAGACGGCGCCACTCGGAGAGCGGCAGCGCCTCGACGGGCGCGTTGACCTGGATTCCGGCGTTGTTGACGAGGGCGCGCAGCGGACGGCGCTCGGGGTCGTCGGCGATGCGCTTCACGAGCATCGCGATCTCGGCCTCGTTGGTGATGTCGAGTCGGCTCGGCTCGACATTCGCGGATCGGATAGCGTCGGCGTCGGCATCCCGACGTACGCCGGCAAGGACGTGAAAGCCACGCTTGGCGAGTTCGCGGGCGGTGGCGGCGCCGATTCCCGTCGAGGCCCCGGTCACCACCACGAGCTCATGACGGGAGGGGGATGTCTGTTTGAGTTAAAACGTCGATACCTAAGACGGGCCGGCGTCGTCGACGTCGGGAGCCGACGCCTCGATAAACTCCTTGAGCCGCCGCTTCAGCCGTGTCTCGATCTGCCGGACTCGCTCGCGGCTGATTCCGAAGCGCTCGCCGATTTCCTGCAATGTCTCGGGATCCTCAGACAGCAGCCGCGCCTTGAAAATCTCAAGCTCCTTGCCTTCAAGCGTCGCGGCGAACTGCTCGATCTTGTCGTGCGCGAAGTCACGCCATTCGCGGTCGGCAGTCTCGGTCTCCGGGTTGTGCCCCGCGTCGGGAATCACGTCGAGCAGCCGCGTATCGCTGTCGTTGCTGGCGCCTGCCGGCTGATCGAGCGAGACCTCGCTCTGGCCCATCCGCTCCTGCATCTCGCGCACGTCGCTTTCCCGCACGCCCATCCGATGTGCCAGTAGCAGCGGCTGCGGTTTGAATCCTTCGCGCTCGAGCCTCTCGGTCTCCTTGCGCAGATTAAAGAACAGCTTGCGCTGCGCCTGCGTGGTGCCGATTTTGACCAGCCGCCAGTTGTTGATCAGGTAGCGATAGATGTAGGCGCGGACCCACCACACCGCGTACGAGGGAAAGCGGATTCCATGCTCAGGATCGAAATTCTTGACCGCTTCCATCAGGCCGACATTGCCTTCCTGGATAAGGTCGAGCACGTTCTTGGTCGCACGCGCGAACTCGTACGCGAGCTTCACGACCAATCGCAGATTGGCGGTGACCAGCCTATAAGCGTCCTGTGGATCCTTGTCCTTGACGTAGCGCCGCGCGATCACCGCCTCCTCCTCGCGCGACAGCAGCGGGAAGCGGCGAATCTCGGCGAGGTAGCGGCCCAGTGGATCGGTGGCTACGAGCGCGCCGCGATCTTTGCGGGCTTCTTTCTCGGCGTCATCCGAATCAGCCGGCTCGGCGGCTGTCTGGTCGTCGTCAGTGCTTGCGACTGGACGAAACTCAGAGACTTCGATTGGCGCGTCGGCGTCAGCAGCGCGTTCGACGTCGACATCGAGCTCGGGCTCGACCGGTGCGATCGGCTCGGCGATCGCCCGTCTGCGATGTGTTGCGCCGGCGGCCTTGCCCGCGCGCTTCGCTTTCGCAGGGCGCTTGGGACGGGTCGGTTTGCCGGGTTTACGCGCCATGGACTGGCTCCAGCTTAACGACAGTCCAGGGTTTTTTTCCGAAAATGGCCGTTAATCCTGGACCAACGACGCGAGCTATCAGCGGTCAGCGATTTGGCCTGGTCAGGCCTCGGGCTCTTCGATCGTAACCTTGCCGGCGGCGATTTCGCGCAACGCCGTGACTACTTCCTTGTTGTCCGATTCCACCAGTGGCCGCGCGCCCTTGAGCAGTTGTTTAGCGCGGCGCGCCGCCCCGAGCACAAGCTCGAAGCGGTTGGGGATGTTCTCCAGGCAATCTTCAACGGTAATTCGTGCCATTACGGGCAATTGTCCGGCGTGCGGAGGTTCTTGTCAACGCACACACCGACGGGATCTCCTACACTGGACGCTGCGACTCAGGGAGAAGAACGGAAATCACTTTATCTTAACCGAGATCGATTTTGTCAGCTTCAAGCGCCTCGAGCTGTTGTGCGCTGGTCATATCAAACAGGTTGAGTGCGACTTCGGGATAGGCCCGTTGAAATGCAGTCAGGGTTGCGGGCAGCAGGTGATAGTGAAGACTGGCGACGTATCCGATTTTCAGTTGCAGCGTTTCACACCGATTGAATCGGCTTTTCCGCTCTGTTCGAACGTGAGCACTTCCCAACCATCCTGCTATTGTCGTAGCGAACCCACCCAGAGTTCGGTCGTTAAGGGTGGCCTGCACCCCAATTTCCCGCCAGTTATAAGTAGAGTCCGCCGGTTATTTCGCCCCTCCTGGGGGCGCGTCGTTTGTGGTTTTGGTTTCATGTTAATCCCAGTTTTTCCGGCCGCCCTTCACTCTCTGAGGGCGGCCGAAAAACTGTCAGGTTTTGGATCCGAGGCCAGCGCGCCTTGCACCGCGCCGGCCAGCGCTTGGGCTGGCCAAGCGGTGCGCGCGATGGCCGAGCTCCCTTGATTCCTTGCCGCGAACTCCTCCGGCGCCAGGTAGCCGAGACTCGAGTGCGGGCGCAGGTGGTTGTAGTCGTGCCGCCACGCCTCGATGATCGCGCGCGCTTCCCCGAGGCTGCTGAACACGTACTCGTTAAGGCACTCGTCGCGCAACTTGCTGTTGAATGATTCGATGAAGGCGTTCTGCACCGGCTTGCCCGGCTCGATGTAATGCCACGCCACCCTTCTCGTTGCCCAACGCAGCACCGCACCACTGGTGAGTTCCGTCCCATTATCGCTAACCACCGTCTCCGGCAGCGCTCGTTCGATTGTGAGCCGCTCCAGTTCACGCACCACGCGTACCCCGCCCAGCGAGGTGTCGACCACCGCCGCCAGGCACTCGCGGCTGAAGTCGTCGACGATGCACAGGATGCGGAAGCGCCGGCCGTCGCTCAGCGTGTCGGAGACGAAGTCGAGCGACCAGCGCTGATTGATCGTGGTCGGCAGCGTCATGGGTGCTCGCGTACCTAGTGCCCGCTTTCGCCCTCGACGGCGGCGCACCATCAGCCGCTCCTCCCGGTACAGTCGATAGAGCTTCTTGTGGTTCAGCGCGTGACCTTCGCGCGCCAGCATCCAGCCTAAGCGCCGATACCCGAAGCGCCGCCGCTCCGCGGCCAGTTCTCGCAGTCGTTGCCTCAATGCCGAGTCGTCCGGTCGTCTGCACCGGTAGCGCAGAGTCGATCGGTCCAACCCCACCAGCTCGCACGCGTGCCGCTGACTCAGCCCGTGACGCTCAACTACCCGAATCACTGCTACTCGCCGCGCCGCAGGCTTCAGACGTTTTTTCCGAGCAGGTCCTTGAGTGCCGCGTTGTCCAACAGCGAGTCGGCCAACAGTCGCTTCAGGCGGCGGTTCTCATCCTCCAGCGCCTTCAGCCGCCTGGCGTCCGAGACCTCGAGCCCGCCGTACTTTGCCTTCCACTTGTAAAATGTCGCGCTTGAGATCCCGTGCCGCCGGCACACCTCTTCGGTCCTTGCACCGGCCTCGTGCTCCCGCAGAACCCCGATGATCTGCTCCTCCGTGAAGCGGCTTCCTTTCATCGTCCGTCTCCTTTTTCAGGCGACGGACTCTACCTCATTTCGGCGGAGTTTTCGGGGTGCAGGCCAAGGGATATCTTATTGTCGGCGCCGGTGATTCCTGCATGATGGGTACAAACGTCACGATCCTGCATGATGTGGTCATCAAAGAAGCCTCTACTTTCGACGCTTCAGCGGGAGGCCATAAGATCGGTCACGATATCTTGGCCTGAGCGCCTAACCATCGGAACGGCGGTACGTTTTTGCAGAACGGTGATGAATGCGTAATGGACTGAACCTCGATTTCATGCCTGCAGTACAAGATCGTAACTCTGTTACTGCCGAACCCACTCCTCGTTTATGGTTACTGAAGTCGAGCCAGTGCTGACGGCCTTTACGATCTGGCCCTTGCTTCCAACTGCAAGCGCTTCCGTGTGAGTCGCTGTCTGACAATCGCCAGCAGGCTCCACAGGAACTATCGTCACGGAAACCGTGCCGGTTCCGTCGGAACGGAGCTTATAACCTGTCGCTGTATATTGGCAGACCTTTCCATTGAAGTTTTCGGTTTCGACACCGCTAAGGCTCCCAAAACAGTTGGAGGTATACTGGCCGACGCCCGCGAAGTAACCCTGACTATTCACCAAGACTCCCGAAAAGCTGACACTATAGCGCCCGCAAATACCGAACGGATTTGAGGTCCCGTTTACTCTAGGTTGCGCTAGGGTCGTAGTGGAACCTGCGACGATCAGGCCCGCAGAGACGGTGAGGACGGCGCGGAGTAACAGTGATCGCTTCCTATGGATTCGTGCAAAACGCGAGATCAGTTTCATGAGATCCTTACCGGGAATTTCCTTTTAGACTTTTCAATTCCAACGATTCCATAGATCAAACGGCTTTCCTCGGCAAGGTTTTATCCAATTTTGCTCCGCATGGTTACCAGCACTGCAGGGAGAGACCGGTTTCGCGTCTGGCGGGCTCCGGCTTGGCAAAGGCCGCATCGGCCCGGAAGAGTACCTCCTTGCCCAGCGCCTGTGGGCGTTTAATCTCGGGCAGCAGCAGTTCTTCCCAGCCGTCGGCGCTATGGACGTTGCCGGGCCGCAGTTTGGCGGCGAGGCAGTCGCCCTCACGATTGAACAGCAGAAGCGGATGGTAACAGGTGGACCCGAAATGGCCGTTGTAGGCGCTCTCCTCTTGCTGGCCCTAGACCGCGACTTCAGTACTGTTCATATCGAGCACGATGCGCCGCGGCCAAGCGATAGCTTCGACACCGGCGACTAACCCCCAATTGAGTGCGGCCAGCCCGGCAAGGTTTTCCTCCTGTGTCAGCACTCCCGTCTCGAATGATTGGAGACCCGTCAATCACGGCCCTTTCCCGGCCAACACGCCCGATCTACCGAGCCTGAAGCGTTTCTTCGCCGCCAATCCCGAAGCATTCCCCCACATGCGCGTCGAATTGAAGCTTCGATGATCCGACAACTGACCGGAAAGTGAGTCTGATTCTGCTCCATTTTCGGGGCTCTTTCTCCGCCATTGAATCTATCAGGGCCCGATTCCGTATATCATCTGGGAGGATCCGCAAATTTTGATGGGCAGGTTCGGGAAGTCGCACCAGTTTGTCTTGATGATCGGACTGGCCCTTCTGGTTGCGGTCGCACCGCCGTCCGTTGCCAGCGACCGCGATCTGTCCACGATTCTCGAGGGCAACCATCCCGACGAAGCCGCCGAGCTGGCCGTCGAGGCCGCCGCGCCAGCGTCGCAGCCGCTCGCGATGCGTTTTACCTTGGCGCTCCGGAACCGCAATGAACTCGCGCGCGTGCTCGCCGATCAGCAGAATCCTGCGTCGCCAGATTACCATCGGTGGCTCACTCCGGATGAATTCACAAGCCGCTTTGGACCCACCGACACCGATCTTGCCCGAGTCACAGGCTGGCTCAAGAAAAAAGGCTTCACTGTCAATTCCGCCGACGCTTCGACTCGCGAGATCTCTTTCACCGGCACAGTGAAGCAGGCGGAAAACGTTTTCAGCGTGAAGATTGCTGCGACGACTGACGGCCGCCTCTATTCCAACACCACCGATCCCGCCGTGCCCGCCGACCTTGCGCCACTGATCGAGTCGATCCACGGCCTCGACAACCTGCTGCACAGTAAGCCCATGGTGCGTCGCGCAACGAGAAGCGATTCGAGCGGCAGTTCACCCGCCTCGATCGTCAATAGCGCCGGCCCGAACTTCGGACCTCCAGACATTTATACCTTCTATAACGAAACCCCGCTGTTGACTGGCAATACAATAATAGACGGCAGCGGCATGGGATGTATCGCGGTCGTTGAGGACTCGAACATCGACAAACCTGCGGCGGACGCGTTCAACACGCAGTTCGAACTGCCCGCGCTGGCCCCTGGCAACTTCAGCACAGTGCTCGTCAATGGAACTGATCCCGGCGACTCGAATATCAACGAAGAACAAGAAGCGATGGTCGACGTGATCTACTCGCATACCGTCGCGCCCGGTTCGAGCATCCGCATTTATATTGGTGATCCGACGAAGTCGAACTCTGCGGTTCTCGACGCAATCCATGCAGCGGTGACCGACAAAAACAGCCCGTGCCGCGCGATCAGCATCAGCTTCGGATTCTGCGGCGGTTCAAAGGGCTTCTACAAAACGCAGAACGGGTTCTTTGCGCAGGCGGCCACGCAAGGTCAGAGCGTGTTCGTCGCGACGGGCGACGATGGTGCGGCGGGGCTGCAACTCAACAAGAAAAACGGCAAATGCGTGATCGCCACGTCGCGCAACGTCAACGAGATCGCCGCGTCGCCGAACGTGACTGCCATTGGAGGCACCGAGTTCTTGCCTAACTACATGAATGGCAACGACGACGGGTTCGTTTCGGAATCCGTGTGGGACGACGGCGACGGCTCGGCAGGCGGCGGCGAGAGCAGGTTCTTCAAGAAGCCCACGTTTCAGAATGGACTCCTCAAGAAGGACAAAAAGCGCGACATCCCCGACATCTCGTTCGCCGCCAGTCCCGGATCCCCGGGATTTTTCTACGGCGGGCGCGAGGGTAGCAACGCGCCGAGCGTCGTATGCTGCATCGGAGGCACCAGTATCAGCGCTCCGGCATGGGCCGGCATCAGCCAGCTGATCTCTCAGGAAAACGGAAGTCCGATCGGCAACCTCAACACTCGAATCTACCAACTCGGCGCAAAAGCCGCCCCATCAACCACGGGAATTCGCGACGTGGTTTCCGGCAACAACAATTTCAACGGGGTCACCGGATTTTCCGCGGGTCCCGGCTACGATAAAGCCAGCGGATGGGGCACCGTCGACATCGGCCTCTTCGTCCCGGCGTACCTGGCCCCCTAGCAGCTTCTCAGTCGGCAGCTTTCGAAGCCCAAGGCCCGACACCCGTGAAGCGAGCCGGCGCAATCCTGGTGATGTAACCCGGGATATTGCGCATCGAGGCCGGAGGAAAATCGGCCTTTGGCCCGAGGTAGATTTTTCGCCAGCCGCTGCAAAAGGGCACCGCGCCGCCTTCGGTCACGCGAGCATCGCCGTAAATAACCGCGTACTCCCGCATCCCTTGCGCGTTCGTCTTGTCGCTGAGAAAGGACAGCGCAACCCTAGGATCGCGCCGGATGTTCTTGACCTTCTGATGCACGGCCAGGTGACCCATCACGAACTCTTCGTTTTCAATTCCGACCCACACCACGGTGACCTGCGGACCACCTTCGCGATTGAGTGTAGTCAGATGTGCGTAAGGTCCTTTCTCGATCACGTCGCGCAACGATTGTGGAATCTTCATCTGTGTATCTCCGTAGTTTCAAAGACTGCTGATCAGTTTATCGTAGTCAGTAGACGGCCAGAGTTTTCCTGAAAATGTAGATGCCGCGACGATCGATCATTTCATCGGCGTGGTACAGGCGACCGGAACCGTGCTCGCCGATAAGACCTTTGTCTCCGGATGGTCCAACGGATCCGCGATGTCGTATATCTACGCGGTCAACCGCCCCAACGTGAACTCTATCGCGGTGTATTCGGCGCCCGATCCGTTCCAGGCCTTCAACGATCCGTGCCCGCAGACTCCGGTGGAGGATCATCCCTCGAGCATCGCGGAGATTGCGGTACCGAATCCCAAAATCCAAAGCTACCAGGTCCACAATTCCTGCGACATCGCAGGCTTGTGCCCCAACAGCGAGATGATCATCAGCCAGGTGGCTACTATCGGCGCCAACCCTGACGACGACGTGATAATCGACTCGCTCAAGCAGCACGTCGGCTTTTGCGATCCATTGTGCGGCACCGACCCTGACGGCAGCAGCTCCAGCGTTCCCGGCACAACGCTCGGCTCGCTGAATCACATCGAATGGCCGCTAACGTGGACCGAGCCGATGCTGAACTTCCTCGCGACTCATCCGTAGGCGCTCGAGCTGTCCGCCAATTCGCCCGCGCTTGGCGAAGCGCCAAATGACGTCCGCTTCCGCCCCGATTTGACGGGGCTGCCGATTCCAGACATAGTTCTGCGAGCTTCCAGTAGTCAGAAGTGACATTCTCATCATTTTGTAACTTTTATCAGTTTAGAACGTCCTATGAATCGCATTGGCGTAAATGTGTTAACCGTAATTCACTGAAAAAATCAGATCTATTCGATGGAGAGGGGGACGATATGAAGTTTTCACTCAGAAGTTGCACGGCCACCTTGGCTGTATCCTCGATGCTGTTCGCTCTGCTTTTCCTGTCAGCAGCGCATGCCCAGGATGCCGACGAATCCAATTCGGACGAAGCGAAGACGTCGCCGATTACCCAGGTCGCGGGCACCTGGACTGGCATGGATACTCAGGACGGCAGCAGCCCGGGTCCCATGATGCTGGTGCTCACCCAGAATGGCAAAAGCATCGGCGGCACATTCAGTCTGACAACGGACAAGGACACTCCAGCCGGAACACTCAGCGGAAAGATTTCCAAGAACGATCTCAAGCTCACATTTAAAACCACGAGCGGAAGCAATCACCTTTGTGACGCCAAGGTCTTGGCGACGGTTGACCCGACGGCGATGCCGCCGACAATGATGGGCACGTTCCTGGCCACGGGCGGTGGGAAAAAACACTGCAAAGGCATGGGGACCTTCAAGCTTACCGAGGAGTCAGGCCCTCAGTAGTTGGCGCTATGGTGCGCCGGAGCTGATCGGCTCGCCGTCGCGCGTTGCTATGAGTCCGGGCGGAATCAACCGCAGCAGCGGAACTATCAGCGCGGTTGCCAGCGTCGTGAGGATCACCGCTGAGGCGAACCCGCCCGCGGAATAAATCCAACTCCCCAGCAAGTTGCCGGAAGTGCTGGCCAGCGCGAGGGCCGAAGTGCTGGCCACCATCACTGCGGTTCCTTCCAGGCCCTTGGGGCACGAACGCATGATGAGATCCATGTACGCCGCCGTAGCGAACCCGCCGAACAATCCATACATCACGGCAACCGCGATCGTGCTCGCCGGTCCCTGCGCGAGGAACATGATCGGTCCTTGAAGGATCGCGACTATCGTTCCCCACCACAGCAGGCGCGAAAGTGGCGCGCGCGTGCATAGAAAACCATAAAGCAAGGTCGTGGGAAGGAAGAACGCCGACTGCAGCGCGGTGAAAGTGCCGAACAGCTCGCTAGAAATCCGCACTCTCTCCGTCAGATGATAGAACATCGGCGTGCCCCATCCCGGACTGAAGTTCCACAGGAAGTAGATCGCCACCGCTGGCCACAATGGCCGATGGCCAAACAGGCGCCGCATCGCCGCGAACACGTTTTCGCGCCCAATCAAACGCTCGAAATCGCTCGCGGCCTCGAGTCGCCAAAACGCCTGCACCACGATCACCAGCGTCAAGCCGGCCGAGATGAGGAAGGACCCGCGCACCGACGCATGCTGGACCAGCCATCCGCCCGCCAGTGCCGATATCACTCCGGGGACAAAATAGCCGAAGCCAAATACGACGCTCAGGCGGCCGGTCATTCCGTACGCCTGCGCAACCCCGGTCATCAGGGCCTGCCCCGCGGCAAAAATCATCACGTACGCGACGACGACGATGAACACGAGCGTCATCAACTTGAAATAGTCAGTTGTCGATTGGGCCAACCATAGATACGCACCCGTCGCGGCCAATCCGCAGAACAGCAAATATTGCGGGTCGCCCCATCGCGTGCTTCTCCATCGATCCCTGATAAAGCCGAATACGAATCCGAGCATAACGGGTATTGAGATGATCGCCTGGAAAATCGCGAGGCGTACCGGCGACAGATGAAGGTTATCTTTCAGAAAATAGTTGATCGGAATCGAGGCGATGCCCAGCGGCGAACCCAATCCGATCGCGAGATTCAAAACAGCGAAGTAGGCAATGACCTCCCATCGCATCGCGGAGCCGGAGCGGCCGCCATCCGCTTCGGGAACGCTCGCGCTTTCGGTTTCGTCGCGCGGCGAGGGTTGCTCAGCTTTCATGGGTGGTGATGCGAGAAGTTCGCGGAACTTAACCTTAGTGAAACCCGCCGTGGGTTTCACACTTCCCTGGGCAGGGGTGACCCCTGCACCCAGTGATAAGACAGGATACGGGACTTCGTCCCTGTTAGAACTTGGTAATGGTAAAACGAAAGCGGCTCCCCATTCTGGAGAGCCGCTCTTTTCGTTGTAGTGATTTTCGCGCTACGCGGCTACTTGCTCGGATCGGGCGTGATGCGCAGGTATGGCTTCACTGCCTTGTAGCCCTTGGGAAACCTCTGCTTGATGACCTCAGGATCCTGCAGCGCCGGCACAATGATCACGTCCTCGCCCTTCTTCCAGTCGGCCGGAGTCGCGACCTGGTACTTGTCGGTGAGCTGCAGCGAGTCGATCGCTCGGAGGATTTCCTGGAAGTTGCGGCCGGTGCTCGCGGGGTAGGTGAGCGTCAGGCGGATTTTCTTGTTGTTGTCGATCACGAAGACCGAGCGGACCGTGAGCGTGTCGTTCCACTCGGGATGAATCATGTCGTAGAGCTTCGAGACCTTCTTGTCGGCGTCGCCAAGGATCGGGAAGTTGAGCTTGGTGTGCTGCGTCTCTTCGATGTCGCTGCTCCACTTTTTATGCGACGGCACGTCGTCGACGCTGACGCCGATCGCCTTGATATTGCGCTTGTCGAATTCACTCTTGAGCTTGGCGACAGTGCCGAGCTCGGTGGTGCATACGGGGGTGAAATCTTTGGGATGGGAAAACAGAATCGCCCACTTGTCGCCGATCCATTCATGAAAATGAATCGGTCCCTCAGTGGATTCCTGGGTAAAATCCGGTGCTACGCTGCCAATGTGAAGTGCCATATTTGTTACCTGCCTCTTTGCGTTTCTTTTGGGTCAGCTCTGCCTCGAACAGCACGGCGAGCGCCTGTTTCAAATAAGATGATAAATAAGACTCACTAAGTTATCTACTCGAAAACCTACCGTCAAGCACCGCGCCGGTCAAGAACCGCCGGTTGCCACTACGACCCTCCATACCGCCGCATCAAGTTCGTATCAAGGCAGAAAACCTCTCTTCAGCGGGCGGCTCGCCGTCGATCGCGTTGGATGGTATGAAAGCGGTCTGGCGCCTGGCTGACGGTTGCATCGATGCGCTGCGTAAAATGCGGGACGAATAATCCCTCGACCAATAACTTCTGCGCGAAGTGCGGAAACGCGCTCGCGAAATACTGCGCGAAGTGCAAGGCGGAGAACCCTCCGACCTCCAACTTCTGCGGCAAGTGCGGCGCTCCGCTCGCGAACGGTGCGGACGCCACATCCGCGACGTCATCTCCTCGGGTTGGACCGGAGCCGACTTTCGCCGACGCCGGACCGCTCGAGGGCGAGCGCAAGACCGTCACCGCGCTGTTCGCGGATATCAAAGGATCTACCGAGCTCGAACAGGATCTCGATCCCGAAGAAGCGCGCGCGATCGTCGATCCCGCGCTCAAGCTGATGATCGATGCGGTGCGCCGCTACGACGGCTACGTCGTGCAATCGACCGGTGACGGCGTGTTCGCGATGTTCGGCGCGCCGTTCGCGGATGAGGACCATCCGCAGCGCGCGCTCTACTCCGCCATTCGCATGCAGGAGGAGCTGCGCCGTTATGGCGCGAAGCTGCAGGCTGCAGGTCGCGCACCGGTAGAAATTCGCGTCGGCGTGAACACCGGCGAAGTCGTGGTGCGCTCAATTGCCACCGGCGCGGACCAGGTCGAGTACACGCCAATCGGACATACGAACAACCTCGCCTCGCGGCTGCAGAGTATTGCGCGCACCGGCTCGATCGTGGCAAGCGAGGCGACGCGCAAGCTGTGCGAAGGCTACTTCATCCTGAAGCCGCTGAGCGCGACCAGGGTCAAAGGCGTCAGCGAGCCGGTGAATGCTTACGAAGTGACGGGGCTCGGTCCGCTGCGGACGCGGCTGCAGCGGGCGGCGGGGCGCGGTCTCACGAAATTCGTGGGGCGTACTCGCGAGATAGACGCAATGAAAGCTGCGGCGGACCAGGCCACGGGCGGGCGCGGCCAGGTTGTCGCCGCGATGGCGGAGGCGGGGGTCGGCAAATCGCGATTGTTTCACGAGTTCATGGCGACCTCGCAATCGGGCTGGATGGTGCTGAAGACCTTCTCGGTATCGTACGGCAAGGCCTCCGCGTACCTTCCGGTAATCGACCTGCTGTACTCGTACTTCGAGATTTCGCCTGAAGATGTCGCCCGCAAGCGACGCGAGAAAGTCGCGGGCCGGCTCGCGATCCTGGATTCATCACTGGAAGACGCGCGGCCGTACCTGTTCTCGCTGTTGGGAATTGTCGAAGGTGACGAAGAATATCGCCGACATTGGGAGCAGAGCTTCGATCGCCTCGAGGAATATCTGCATGAAGTCCAAAACAAGGACCCTCTCGCGCAGATGGATGCGAAGATCAAGCAGCGGCGCACGCTCGATGCGATCAAGCGCATCCTGATCCGCGAGTCGCTCAACCAGCCGCTGATGGTTATCTTCGAGGACCTTCATTGGATCGATGACGAGACGCAGGCGCTGTTGAACCTGCTGGCGGACTCGATCGGCACCGCGAAAATTCTGCTGCTGGTGAACTACCGGCCCGAGTATCGCCACGAATGGGGAAACAAGTCGTACTACACGCAGCTTCGCCTCGATCCGCTCGGAAAGGACAATGCCGCCGAGATGCTTCAGTCCTTGCTGGGAAAGAGTGCGGAGCTCGAGGGACTCAAACGCCTCATCATCGAAAAAACCGAGGGCAATCCGTTCTTCATCGAGGAGATGGTGCAGATGCTTTATGAGGACGGTGCGCTGGCGCGCAACGGAACCGTTCATCTCACCAGCCCGCTGAACGAGCTCAAGATTCCAGCCACCGTCCAGGGCATCCTGGCATCACGCATCGACAGACTACCGCCCCCGGAAAAGGAGCTACTCCAGACGCTGTCGGTGATCGGTAAAGAGTTTCAGCTTAACCTGGTCCGCGCGGTGACCGGGAACCCGGGCGATCGACTCATCCCGATGCTGGACGACCTGCAGGTCGCGGAGTTCATCTACGAGCAGCCTGCCGCCGGCGACTTCGAATACACCTTCAAGCACGCTCTTACGCAGCAGGTCGCGTACCAATCCGTGCTGATGGAGCGGCGCAAGACACTGCACGAGCGTACCGCCGTCGCGCTGGAGACGATTCATGCGTCTCAGATCGACGACCATCTGGTGGAGCTGGCATACCACTACGGTCGCAGCGCAAATCCCACTAAAGCGGTGGACTTTTTGTGGCGAGCAGCGTGCCAGGCGTCGATGCGATCGCTTTATTCGGAGGCGATCGCGCACGTCAATCGCGCACTCGAATTGCTCGCCGCGACGCCGGACAGTGAAGCGCGCATGCGTGACGAACTCAGGCTGCAGGTGGTGCTGGGTGTCGCGTTGATGGCGGCCAAGGGTTTCTATTCGGATGAGGTCGAGCGAGCCTTCTCACGCGCGTGCGATCTGACGCGGAATTCCGATGACCCGTTTCAACAAGAGCAAAGGTTCGGCGCGCTGCAGGGCCTATGGGGCTATCACTACACGCGAGGCGACACGGTCTCTGCGCTGAAGGTCGCGCACGAGTCGATGACCCAGGCGCGAAAGCTGAACGATGCTGGGCAGCTCAAGGTCGCGCACTACGCGATGGGCGCGGCTCTCGTGCAGGCGGGCGACTTGAGCGCAGCGCGCGATCACCTTGAAACATCGCTGGAATTCGAGAAAACTCCGGCGTTCATCGGAGGAACCGGCTGGTTTGGGCCCGACCCTGGCGTGCTGTGCCTGACCAGTCTGAGCGATCTGCTCTTTCATCTCGGCTATCCAGACCAGTCATTGGAGAGAAGTTTCCAAGCGGTGGAAGCGGTGACGAGAGAATCAGATCCCTTCAGCTACGCGATGGCGCGCTTGGCTGTTATCCAGGCTCACTGCGCGCGGCGCGAGGGCGACAAGGGCGCCGCGCTATGCCACGAGCTGATCGCATTGTGCACTGAGCATGGCTTTCCCTTTTGGCTGGCGGTGGCGAATCGATGCCTCGCATGGGCGCTGAGTTTGCAAGGGCGGCTGCAGGAAGGCGTCGCAATGATGCAGGAGCATTTGGAACACACCGCCGGCATCGACGCCGAGATCAGCCAATTTAATTTGCTGCCGATCCTGGCGGAGACCTACGGCAACCTCGGCGAGATCGATCGCGGCCTCGCGGCGCTCGACCAATGGCTCGAGCTAAGGAGCAAGTACTCCGACACCGCAATCGACAAGATTTATTGCCGCGTGCGAGGCGAGTTGCTGTTGAAATCCGGATCCACGGATGAGGCGGAACAAAGTCTGCGCAAGTCAATCCAGTTGAGCGTCGGGCAAAGCGCAAGGATGGACCAACTGTGGGCAACGATGGCACTCGCGCGACTGATGCGAGACACCGGTCGCCGCGATAAGGGGCGCGCGATGCTCGCCGAAATCTACAACTGGTTCACCGAGGGCTTCGACACCGCCGATCTAAAAGACGCGAAGGCGCTGCTCGATCAGCTGGACGCCGATCCTGCTAAGCCTTCGCCTTCTTGAAGTTCGGTTTGCGCTTTTCCAGAAACGCCGCGACGTATTCCTTGTGCTCGGGACTCACGTAGCACTTCTCCAGCGCGAATCCCTCGAACGCCATCGCAGTCTCCAGCGTGCCGTCGAGCCCCTGGTACAGCGCCTTGCGCGTGTACGCCAGCGACGTCGGCGAGCATTGCAGCATGTCGCCGGCGAGCTCGCGCGTGGCCGCCGGCAGCTCGGCGAGCGGCACGACGCGGCCCACGAGGCCCATAGCGAGGCACTCGGCCGCCGGGTATTGGCGGCCCGTCAGCATCATCTCGGCGGTGCGCGAGAGCCCAATCAGCCGCGGCATCAGGTAGCTCGATCCCAGCTCGCTCATCAGACCGACGCGCGGAAAGATGACGCCCATCTTGGCGTTATCCGACGCGATTCGCACGTCGAACAACAGCGGAATCGTGCATCCCACGCCGAGTGCGTAGCCGTTGATCGCAGCGATTGTCGGCTTGGACAAATTGCGCATCACCTGTGGCAGCGACACGACCGCGCGTGCGCGACGCTCGGTCACCGCCGGCTTCTCTTCGCGGGTCTTGATGTCCGACGCGAACATCGACATGTCGGCGCCGGCGCAGAACGCGCGATCGCCCGCGCCCGTCATAACGATCACGCGCACGCTGTCGTCAGCGTCGGCGCGCAGCATCGCGTCGGTGATCTCCGCACCCATCGCGGTGGTGTAGGCGTTCATCTTGGCAGGACGATTGAGAGTAACCGTCGCGATCTCGTCGGCCACATCATAGAGAATCGTTTCGTATGCCATCGCTGACTCCAATTTAGGATGTCGCGTTCCGCGCCACCGATTATGCGCCTCGCCCGCTTAGTTGCGGGAGAGGCCGCGCCGTAGACGCGGGTGAGGGGGAATTTCGCGACTCAGGATTCCGTTTACCGCTTCTTCCGAGCCTTCTTGCGCGACTGCCTGGTCTTCGCCTGCAGCCTCGATTTTTTACGTTTGCGCCGCCGCTTGATTTCTTTTTGCCGTTCGCTTGCCATCTAACCTCTCTTCTTTCTTATTGCTTAGTCCAGCGGGACCGTCCGTTCCACCTTTGCGCCGGACTCCAGATGGATTCCAGCCGAAGTCGCGAACGGCTTGCCCTTGCCGGATCGATTTTCCACATAAGCGTCGTAGTCGCCCGGGTCAAGCTTGAAGCGATGCTCGCTGCCGGGGTCGCTCTCCGCGACTTTGGTCTGCGTGCCCGCCCGCAGGATTACCACCCGCGTCGAATTGTCGAACGGAATTTTCGACATCACGGTCCGCACCGCCAATTCGGCCTTCACCACTTCGTCCAGCGTCAACAGCGCGCGATGTCCCGGCTCGAGCTTTACCGCATGCCAGTCGTAACCCTGCGGCGGCGCATCGACATGGACGTCCACCTCGTTGGGCGCGAACAGATACTTGTCGCCCGAAATAAAGTTGGCGACTTTCGTATGCGGCGAGTCGGTGGTGGTCACGCTCACGCCGAAACCCGGATCTGCGCCGGTCTTGTCCTTCGCGCTGACCTGCAGCACCGCGACATTTTCGATCAGCACGGTGTGAGTGCGTCCGGCCTCGATCTGGACATTGTCCTTGACGATCTGCCCGCCAACAATCGGCATTATCAGTTTGTATTCGCCCGGCGGCAGTGCGATCGAAGAACCGGGGGTGACCTGTCCGGCCTCCTTACCATTAGCCGCAATCAGATGCGCAGGATTCTTCGCACCGGCGCCATCGTCATGAAGCACGTCGAGCTTGAGATTCCCGGTCTCCGCCGCGAGCGCGATCGAAGCCGCTACGAGCAAAGCAAATACGGTGGCGAGCAGTCCGATCTTTATGTTTCCTCTCCCTGCTGGGGAGAGGATGAAGGTGAGGGTCAGATTACAGCGCGCATTTTTCGCGCGCGATTCAAGATTCTGCCTCTGCCCTCCGAGCGTGTGGAGCTTCCGCAACGTTCTCTTCATAGGCGGATTGGTATCTTAAGGCTGTCGTGAAGCGCGCGCTACCGAGTATCTGCGGCTTCTTTGATATTTTTTCTTCGCTGATCGATTATCCCGCTACGAGGTCCTTCTGATGCCGCGAATTATCGTCGAGAGAAATATCGAAGTGCCGATGCGCGACGGATGCGTGCTGCGGGCCGATCTCTTCCGTCCCGACACCCCCGAGAAACTGCCCGTGCTGCTCAATCGCACGCCGTACAACAAGGCGATGCCGATGGTGTTCACCGGCACGCTCGACGCTCTGCGCGCTGCCGAGGCGGGCTACAACGTTATGGTCCAGGATTGTCGCGGGCGGTTCGCGTCGGCGGGCGTCTGGAATTGCTTCACCGACGAAGCGCGCGACGGCTACGACACGATTGAGTGGGCGGCGCGGCAGAGTTGGGCCAACGGCAAGGTCGGCACTTACGGCGCGTCATACATGGGAGCGACCCAGTGGCTCGCGGCGACGACCGCTCCGCCAAGCCTGAAGGCGATGGCGCCGTCGATCACCGCCAGCGACTATCACGACGGATGGACCTACCAGGGCGGCGCGTTCTCGTTGTTCTTCAACGTCAGCTGGACGATGGCGGCGCTGGCTCCCGCGCGACTGTTGCGCGAGCGCGCGGACAATCCGACGATCGTCGGTGAGCTGGGCGCGGTAATGAGCTCGCTCGATTCGATGCGCGAGAAAATGAATTTCGCGCCGCTGAAAGAGTTCCCGATGTTTCGCGCTGGTGCGCCGTATTTTTTCGACTGGCTCGCGCATCCCGGTTACGACGATTACTGGCGCGCGTTGTCAATCGAGGAACGTCACTCGGCGATCAGCGTGCCCGCGTTGAACATCGGCGGCTGGTACGACATCTTCCAGGGCGGAACGATTCGCAACTACTCGGGGATGCGCTCGCACGGTGCGACTGCTGCGGCGCGCGCGGGACAGCGTCTGATCATCGGGCCGTGGAACCACGCCGTGCCGTTCCAGAACCTTGTCGGCGCTGTCGATTTTGGATTTCGCTCGAGTCCCGTTTCCGTCGATATCGACGGCACCACGCTGCGCTTCTTCGACCATTGGCTCAAAGGCAAAGCGGGCGCCGACGCCGAAGCGCCCGTGCGAATCTTCGTGATGGGCGTCAACGAGTGGCGCGACGAAAAGGAGTGGCCGATCCCCGGCACCGATTTTCGCCGTTACTATCTGCACAGTCGCGGCCGCGCCAACAGCATGTACGGCGACGGCGCGCTGTCGACCGACGCGCCCGGCGTCGAGCCGCCCGATTCGTTCCTCTACAATCCTCTCGATCCGGTCCCGACGGTCGGCGGCGGACTGTGCTGCTACCCCGGCGCGCTGCAGGGTGGCGCTTTCGATCAGCAATCCGTCGAGCATCGCGCCGACGTGCTCGTGTACTCGACCGATCTATTGGACCAGGACATCGCGGTGACCGGGCCGATCGCGCTCACGCTGTTAGCATCGTCGTCAGCGCATGACACCGACTTCACCGCCAAGCTGGTTGACGTGAGCCCGTGCGGGACCGCGTTGAACCTGACCGACGGAATCATTCGTGCGCGATGGCGTAACTCGAGGACCACGCCCGCGATGCTCACGCCCGGCAAGGTCGAAGAGTTCAAGATCGATATGTGGTCAACGTCGAACGTCTTCAAGAAGGGACATCGGATTCGGCTCGAAGTAAGCTCGTCGAATTTTCCACGCTTCGATCGAAATCCAAACACCGGCCACGAATTGTTCGCCGACAGCGAAACCGAAATGCGCCCCGCGATGCAAACCGTGATGCACGATCGCAGTTTCGCCTCGCACCTGACGCTCCCGGTGATCCCGGCCAATCGGTCCTGAGGCCGCAAGCGTAGCGACGCGCGCTCGGCAGCCTTGTTTCGTCCGATTAGATTAAGTAACTTAAGGAGTTCACAAAGTAATCTATTCTTAAGGAGCTCGAGTTTTTGCCGATGGATCAAGGTTTTACCTTGTGGTTTACGGGCCTGTCTGGGGCAGGAAAATCCACGCTTGCGAATCTGGCCGCCGAAGAATTGCGCAAGCGCGCGCACCGCGTCGAGATCCTCGACGGCGACGAAGTCCGCACCAATCTTTCCAAGGGGCTGGGTTTTTCCAAGGAGGATCGCGATATCAACATCCGGCGGATCGGCTACGTCTGTCACCTGCTGGCGCGCAACGGCGTGATCGCGATTTCGGCCGCGATTTCTCCCTACCGCGATGTTCGCGACGAGGTGCGGCGCAATCACGAGCGCTTCTTCGAAGTGTATGTCCGTTGCACAATCGACAAACTTGTCGAGCGCGACGTGAAAGGTCTCTACAAGAAGGCGCTGGCAGGCGAGATCAAATCTTTCACCGGAGTGTCGGACCCGTACGAAGAACCGTTCAAGCCCGAACTCGTCGTCGATAGCAGCATCGAAACCGTCGATCAGAGCCTGGGCAAATTGCTTGAGCGGCTCGAGGAGCTGAACTACATCACCAAGGGAGCACGGCGATGAGCGTGCGCGATGACGCAATCTCGGCGCACGGCGGCGGCGAGCTGGTCGATCTGAAAGCGCCGGCATCGGAGCGCCCTGCGCTCGCGGCGCATGCTGCGAAGCTCGCAGCAGTCACGCTAAACGCTCGCGACATTGCCGATCTCGAGATGCTCGCATCGGGCGCTTTTTCTCCCCTGACTGGCTTCATGGGCGAAGCGGACTACATTCGCTCGCGTGACGAGATGCGTCTTGCGTCGGGAGTGCCGTGGTCGATTCCAATCACGCTCGGCGTCGACGAGGCAACGGCAAGATCGCTGAAGACCGGGACCGAGATAGCGCTCACGACCGAAGACGGCAAGCGGCTCGCAACGCTCAAGCTCGCGGAAATCTACAAGGTCGATCGCAAAAGCGAAGCGCAGAACGTCTTCGGTACCGCCGAGGATGCGCATCCGGGCGCGAAGAACGTCACCTCGATGCCGCCGTACTGCCTCGCGGGCAAGGTCACGCTGATCGAGGAGATACCCAGGCGCACGTTCCTGGAATTTCCGCGCGAGCCGCGGCAGACGCGCGCGGCATTTCGCGAGCGTGGATGGAGAAAGATCGTCGCCTTCCAGACCCGCAACCCGACGCATCGCGCGCACGAGTATATCCAGAAGGCTGCGCTCGAAATCTGCGACGGCCTGATGATCCATCCGCTGGTCGGAGAGACCAAGGGCGACGACGTGCCCGCCGCGATCAGGATGGAGACCTACAAGGTTCTGCTCGACGCGTACTATCCGAAAGATCGCGCGATGATCGGCGTGTTCCCGGCGCACATGCGCTACGGCGGCCCGCGCGAGGCGATCCTGCACGCGATTGCGCGGCGCAACTATGGATGCACTCATTTCATCGTGGGGCGTGACCACGCCGGCGTCGGCAATTACTACGGCAGTTACGACGCGCAGAAAATCTTCGAACGTTTTGCGCCTGCTGAACTCGGAATAACGCCGCTGATGTTCGAGAACACCTTTTACTGCAAGCGATGCAACTCGATGGCGTCGTTCAAGACCTGCCCGCACTCAGACGCAGACCGGGTGATACTGTCGGGAACAAAGGTTCGCGAGATGCTCCGCGCGGGCGAAGCGCCGCCGCCAGAATTCACGCGCCCAGAGCTCGCGGCAATCCTCGTAAGAGCAATGCACGACGCCAAGTAGCTCTTCTCTTAATACTAAGGTGCAAGGGTTTCCCCTGCCCAGGGAAGTTTTGAAACCCACGGTGGGTTTCATTTCGATTAAGTTCAGTGCTTGTGCGCGCGCTCGTTTGCGGCGCGGCGCGCGCGGGCGGGATCGCCCGACCAGGTCCACGCGTGCTCGGTGCGGCTTACTCCGACCAGCACGCCGAGAAATGCCGACGGATGGACGAACAGTTCCGCCAGGCCAGCTTCGTCGCGAGTGTGGGCTGCGAAGCGGGAACCACGCGCTTGCAGGCGCTGCTCGAGAGCGCCGACGTCGTCGGTCTCGACGAAAAACATGTACAGCGAATCGCCGCGACGTTGGTGAAAGCGGCCCATCGCAAGGTTGGCGTCAGTGATTTGCGCTATCTCGATGCGGTCAAGGCGCGCAGGAGGATCGAATAGTGTAAGCGCGCCGGTGTAGCCGAACTGCTTGCTCTCGATCGGACTGAACTTCGCCGCGTCGAGGCCGAAGATGCGCGCGCAGCGGTCCGACGCTGCCTGCCAATCGCTGACGACGTTGGTGACTTCGTAGACCCACTTTATCGCGCCGACTGGCGCGCGTTCGTGATGCTGCGAAATTACGCTGCGCATCCCAAACGTCGCGCCGGAGTCGAGATAGATTTGTCCCGCGGATTGCTCGAGGTTGACGCCGCACTTCGACAGGTGATGTGCGGCGGCGTCGAGGTCGTCCACCGAAAATCCCGCGCCGATCAGTCCGCTGCCCCATTTGGTGACGAAGTCCTGCACCGCTCCGGCACCGTCAGGTTCGAGAATTTCGATGAGGCTCGCGCCCGCGTGCATCGTACTCCGCTTTGCGGAAAGCGGCGTCGCCTTGTCGCGACGAACCAGCTCTGCGCCGAAGACTTCTGTGGCGACTCGCTCGGCCGCATTGGCGTCGCCGACCGCGATCTGAACTCTGTCAACGCGCTTGAGCATCGTCGAAAGTTTCTCCTCGCGTCACTGGAGCGGCGGCTCGTCGTCCGTAGGAGCCATCACCGGCGATCCATGATGCATCACCATGAACCAATCGTTGCCGACGCGCTCGAAAACGTTGGTGGCGAGCACGTTCGAGCGCTGCGTGCCATCGTAGCCGCGCTGGGTCAGGTTCTCCTCGACGACGACGATCGCCAGGTCGCCGCTGATCATCACTTCGATCTCGCCGAGCTCGAACTTCATCTCGAACACATTGTCGAGGATGCGCTCCCAGCTCGACATGATCGGACCCCATCCTGAAAGTTTGCGCCATCCGGGATGAATACAAATGATGCGCGGATCCTTCAGCCAAACCGCTTCCATCTTTTCCGCGTCGAGACTTTCGAACGCGTCGTAAAACGCGCGGTTGGCGGCAAGCACTGATTCACGATCTGACATAGCTGTTTTCCAGCGTAGTTTTTCGTATGAGCAGGCGCCAGTCACATGAGGTTCACGTCGTCGACGATGTTTTCTCGGCCAGCAAGGCGCCGGATGCCTTGAATCGGTTGGAGTCGTCGATCAGCGTCGCGATTTTACGGGCGGCTTCCGCGATTGGAATCCCGCCGCGATGAATGTTCGAAATCACCGTGCGGTCGGGCTCGATCGACTTGAGTGTCGGGCGATAAATCACGTAGGCGCTTAAGCTCTCGGCAGTGACGAGGCCGGGACGCTCGCCGACGATCATGCAGATGATATCGGGGCGCAGTAGTTCGCCGAGATGGTCCTCGATTCTGACGCGCGCGTTTCGGACGAAGAGTGACTTCAGGAGCCGGTATCGCGACGTGAGCATTCGTGTCAGCGCTCGGAGCAACGGCGCCGCGTTCTTTTGAACTGCCGACGACGAAAGTCCGTCGCCGATGCATAGCAAGACGCTGGGCATCGCCGACTTTCCGCGGGCGCGCGGCTTGAGGCGCGCGATTCGCACCGCATCGACGTCGCTAAGACGACGGCCGCGCTCAGGATAGCGGATGTAATCCTCGCGCGTGAGCGCTTGCGAGCGGACTTCGAGCAGGCCGTTGCGCCGCGGCCAGTCTCGCGCAACTTCGGTCATGACCGCATCGACGGCGCGTGCGTGGTCCGCGCGCAGCGAGAGCATCGCGGACGTCGTATAGCGCGGACCCGCGCGTCCGAGGCCAAGGCGTGCGGGCGTCGACTTGCGCATCGCGTCGAAGCTGGAATCCGTGCCGGGTTCGATTTTTCTCAAAGCTGGCCCATCACGATCCGCGCGTCGCCGGCGCGTTCGGTCAGATGGCCGTCGCGGAGAATTCCATGACGCTCGCACCAATCTTCGAACTCGGGCGCGGGACGCAGGTCGAGCACCGCGCGCAGCGCTGCAGCATCGTGATAGCTGGTCGATTGATAGGAGAGCATCACGTCGTCGCCCATCGGCAACGCCATGAAGTAGTTGCATCCCGCGGCCGCGAGCAGCACGGCAAGATTTTCGCAGTCGTTCTGATCGGCGCGCGCGTGATTCGTGTAGCAGGCGTCGGCGCCATGCGGGACTCCGAGCAGCTTGCCCATCAGGTGATCTTCGAGCCCGGCGCGCGTGATTTGTTTCGCATCGTAGAGGTATTCGGGGCCGATGAAACCCACGACCGTATTGACCAGCAGCGGCGAGTAACGGCGCGCGAGCCCGTAGCATCGCGCCTCGAGCGTCACCTGATCGGCGCCCTCGTGCGCGCCCGCCGAGAGCTCCGAGCCCTGCCCCGTTTCGAAATACATCAGGTTCGCTTTCGCTGAGCGCATCTGGCTCGTCTCGCGAATCATCGCGTAGCCGTCGTCGAGCATCGCGACCGTGATGCCGAAACCGGCGTTGCCTTTTTCAGTGCCTGCGAGACTTTGAAACATGATGTCCATCGGGGCGCCGGCTTCAAGCGCGCGCATCTGCGTCGTGATATGGCCGAGTACACAGTTTTGCGTCGGCACTGCAGTGCGCTCGATGATGTCGGCAGTGAGTTCGAGCAGGCGGCGGATGTTGTCGGGCTCGTCGATGCACGGGTTGATTCCGATCAGCGCGTCGCCGGTCGCGTACGCGAGGCCTTCGTAGATGGCGGCCGCGATGCCGGTGGGATCATCGCGCGGATGGTTGGGCTGCAGGCGGGTCGAGAGACGGCCCGGAAGGCCAAGCGTGGTGCGCGCGTGAGTGACGACGCGAATTTTCGACGCAATCGCAATCAGATCGAGATTGGTGCATAGCTTGGCGACCGCGGCGGCGATCTCCGCGGTGATTCCGCGCCCCGTCGCGAGGATCGCGTCGCCGGTCGTAGTGTCATCGAGCAGCCATTCGCGAAATTCGCCGACGGTCTGGTTGCGCACACCGGCGAAGGTGTCGCGATCGAGCGCGTCGTCGATGACGCGCGTCACTTCGTCGCGATCGTAGGCGACGACCGGGTTCTCGCGCAGGTCGTTCAACGTGAGATCGGCGAGCACGGTCTTGGCTGCGATTCGTTCCTGCTCGGAGCGCGCCGCGATTCCGGCAAGTTCGTCGCCCGAGCGCGCTTCGTTGGCGCGTGCGAGCAATTCCCTGACTGAACGGAACCGGTACGAGGTGCCGAAGAGTCGCGTCGAGAGTTTCATTCCTGGCTATGCGGCAAAATGGAAAACGCGGACGCTGCTGATGAGCGCGTCGCGCCATTCGATCAACTCGAGCACGTGTGCGGGGTTCGCGCCGTCGAGATTCGAGTGGCGCCGGTATTCGACCGCGGCGCGATCGCCGGATTCGGTGACGGTGAGGATTTCGAACTGCAGTTCAGTGTAGCGCTCAAGTCCTCGGCGCGCGTACACGCCGATTTCGTGGTGTCCCTGCAACGACAGCCGACCCAGCTGCGGGTAGATTTTCGCGATCATCGCGCTCTGATGAGTTGCGTCGCGAGTGTAGAGCGCGACGACACGCGCCGGGTCGCGGCTTTCCCACGCGGACTTCCAGGCTTCAACGCGGGCGCTCGATGCAGGCATGAAGACAACCTAACGCGGCGCATCGATAAGGGGAAATGGTCCGCGCGGCTGCATCTTGGCGCGCGATGGGTGCGATTTTCTGAGCGATCGAAAAAGCTGGAAAGAGCAACTTCACACCATAGGCGGGGGTTCACCACCATGCCGTATAGTTCAAGCTCGTGCGGCTGGTAGGTTCAAATGAATTGCCAGCGCGGCTGGCGCGCCGAAAATTTCTGCGGCGCCCGCCGCGAGCAATCGATCGCGCGCGGCATCGCTGGTCGCTATCCCATAAAATCTCACGCCGCAACTTTGCGCGGCCCGGATGTCGGCTTCGCTGTCGCCGACAAACGCGGCTTCCGATCGATCGAGTGAAAACGATTCAAGTGCGCGAATCAGCATGTCGGGCGCCGGCTTGAGTCCGAGCAGGGTGTCGCGCCCGACGATCGCATCTACCGACGCGCGCGCGTTCTTGTCGAACCAGCGCGCGACTGTTTTCGACGAGTTAGACGTGACGATCGCGACGGCGGTGCCGCTCGCTTTCAGGGCTGCGAGTATCTCGATTGCGCCTTCGAGCGGTTGAGCGCGATCGACCCCCGCTAGCTCGATTTTCTCGATTATGTCCGAGGCGTGCCGCAGCGTCGCGATTGCTTTCGGCTGGTCGAAGTCGTGGAGGACGAGGGAGCGGTAGGCGTCGTAGAGTGGGAGATTGCCGCGCGGGATTCGTGCGAACAGTTCGTCGGGTGCGTCTTTTGAGCGCAGGTACGGCTCGAGGATGAGTCGGCCGCCGGCCCAATCGACCTCGGGCTCGAGCCGCGCGATCGTATTGTCGAAATCGAACATCCAGAGTTTGTACATCACGGATGAACGCGAACCCTGGTCTCGTAGCCGTCGAACTCGATGATCGCGCGCGACGGATTCTCAGCATAGCCGACAAGGAACTTGAACGTCTCCGCAGTCGCGAGCATTGTGATGAAAATCGCGGCTTCGGCGCGCGCGCCGAACGATGCCAGCATCGACGCATCGACGGCTTGCCCCTTGTGCGTGTCGGGGACGACGATGATTTTTCCTGGCGCGTCGAGGCGTGCGATCACCGATGCTCGCACTTCGAGAGCTTTGGCGATCCGATCCGCAAGCTTCAGCGCCGCGTCGCTTCCGATGAACAACAGTGCCAGATCGACTCGGCCTCGCGACTCGTCCGCAATCGTAACGGAAGCGTCCGCGTTCAGTTCGCGCATCTCTGCGATTTTTTCGGCGAATCCGCCCTGGTCGCCCGACACTCGAACGCCGATATTTCCGACGCCCGCGCCGACGAGATAGGCGAGCGGTGCTTCGATGTCGCGCGCGTCGCCCGCGACTAACACTCGCGCCGCAAGCAAGCGTTCCTGGCCGACACCGCCGACGCGCGGCACGATTATCTGCCGGCTGTAGCGTTCGATTTGCGCGTCAGTGAGAGTCATCGCGCGCTCGCCCACTGAAAAAACTACTCAATCACGTTCTTTTCGATTGGCTCGACCGTGACGCCGGTGCTGCGCAGCCAGGTAAGCGCGCGCTCGATCTGATCGGAGCTGCCTTCGAACTCGACGGCGACCAGGCCCATTTCCTCGGACACGCTGGCGCCCCGAATATTGAAAATGAGGTCGAACTTCTTCACTAGCTGGTAAAGGATCGGCTCCTTGATCAGCGTGCGCGGATAGCTCAGGTAGTAGCGTTCGTGAATACGTTCCATTTGCCGGTTACTTCTTCTTCCACTTGGCGATAACTTGTTGCAGGCGCTCGCGACGCCATTCCTGCCATCCGATCCACAAATTGGTCGAGAGATATTTGTCGCCGAAATCGGGGAACACCGTGACGATCGTCCCTTCGCGAATCGACTCCGCCACTCTGAGCGCCGCGATCATCGCCGCCCCCGACGATTGGCCGACCAGGATGCCTTCAGTCTGCCCGAGCGCGTAGACCATTTCGTACGCTTCCTCGGTGCCGACCGGAATTTTTCCGTCGAGCTCTTGTTCGTGATAGATGCCCGGGACGATCGAGCTCGCCATGTGCTTGAGGCCTTCGAGCCCGTGCATCGCGTCGTCTGGCTCGACCGCGATCACTTTGATCGCGCGGTTCTGCGATTTCAAAAACCTGCCGGTACCCATTACGGTGCCGCCGGTACCGATCGCCGCGACGAAATGCGTCACCGCGCCGTGCGTCTGCCGCCAGATCTCCGGACCAGTTGTCTCGAAATGCGCCAACGTATTGGCCTCGTTGTTGTACTGGTCGGGCTTGAAGTAGCGAGTCGGATCCTGCTCGATCATCTTGCGGCACATGATGATCGCGCCGTCGGAGCCTTCCATAGGATCGGAGAAATGGATCTTCGCGCCGTAAGCCTCGACGATTTTCTTGCGCTCGCGGCTGACGTTCGACGGCATCACGAGCTCGACCGGGTAGCCCATCGTCGCACCGAGCATTGCCAGCGCGATTCCGGTGTTGCCCGAGGTCGAGTCCAGGATCGCCTTGCCGGGTTTCAGCTTGCCTTGCGCGATTCCTACCTCGAGCATTTTCTTGGCCGGCCGATCCTTGACCGAGCCGCCGGGGTTGAAGCCCTCGAGCTTGGCAAAGATTCGCACGCTCGCCGGAATCAATCCCGCGGTCAGCCGCGTGATCTCGAGCAGGGGAGTATTGCCGACCAGGTCGAGCACGCTGTTCGCGCGCCCGACCGGCACGATCTCACTCAACGGCACCACGCGGTTGCGCGCGGCGTCGCGAGCGCCGGGATTAGCGTCCGCCGGCAATCGCGGGAACGATTGAGATGTCGTCGCCATCCTTTACCTTGGAATCGATCGCATCGAGGAAGCGGACGTCGTCGCCATTGAGATAAATGTTGACGAAGCGGCGGATGTCGCCTTTTTCATCGAGCAGCCTCTCGCGCATCCCCGGATGACGCCGTTCGAGGTCTTCGATCACCGCCTTGATTGACGTGCCGTCGGCCGGAACTTCGTCGACACCCGCGGTGAATCTTCGAAGTGGAGTTGGAACTCTGACGCGTACTGCCATGATTAGGGACTAACCTCCTGCTTGAATTCCTACACTTATGCCCGCCGCATAGCGCAAACAAGCGTCCAGCCTTAGGCGGCGCTGTCTGCGGCGCGTTTTCCATTCGTTAGCCGGTCGAACAATGCGTCGAAATCTTTCAGACGCGCGTCGATTATCGACGGCTGATCGATCGCGCTGGCGACCGCCTCGAGCGTCTTGTAGCCGTTGCCTGTAATCGACACGACCACCGTCTCGTCGGGCTTGATACGGCCCTGCTTGATCAGCTTGAGCGTGACCGCGAGCGTAGTGCCGCCGGCGGGCTCGGCGAAGATTCCCTCGGTGCGAGCGAGCAGTTTGATCGCGTCGATGATTTCCGGGTCGGTAGCGACGTCGCCCCATCCACCGGAATCGCGCACCGCCTTGAGCACATAAAAACCGTCGGCGGGATTTCCGATCGCGATCGATTTCGCGATCGTGTCGGGCTTCACCGGCGTTATCAGGTCGGTGCCCTTATGCAGCGCGTGGATTACCGGTGCGGAGCCGGCGGCCTGCGCGGAATGAATCTTGAACTCCGCGCTCTTGATCAGCCCGACTTCCTTCAACTCCTTAAATGCCTTGGCGACCTTCGGCAGAATCGTTCCGCCCGCGGTCGGCACGACTATATGATCGGGCAGGCGCCATCCGAGTTGCTCTGCGACTTCGAAGCCGAAGGTCTTTGCGCCTTCAGTGTAGAACGGACGCAAATTGATATTGACGAATGCCCATCCGTACTTGTCCGCGATTTCGCTGCACAGCCGATTGACGTCGTCGTAGTTGCCGCGAATCGTGATCACTCGCGCGCCGTAAATCGTCGAGCCGACGATTTTTCCCGCCTCCACGCCTTCGGGCATGAAGATGTAGCATTGCAATCCCGCGCGCGCCGCGTGGGCCGCGACCGCAGTCGCCAGGTTGCCGGTGGACGCGCACGACACCGTGGTGAACCCGAACTCGCGCGCCTTGGTGATAGCCACCGACACGACGCGGTCCTTGTACGACAACGTTGGATGATTGACGGTGTCGTCCTTCACATAGAAGTGCTTGAAGCCGAGTTCCGCGCCGAGCCGTTTGCAATGCAGCAGCGGGGTGAATCCGGAGTTGGGCCCGACCTCGGGCTCGCCGTCGAAATCGACCGGCAGCAGCTCGCGATAGCGCCACAGATTGTGCGGCCGCTTCTCGATTATCGAGCGCGATATGGCGGCGCGAATCCGTGCGTAGTCGTAGGTGACCTCGAGCGGACCGAAGCACGTCTCGCAGACGTGGAGCGGGCTTATAGGATACTCCTGTCCGCACTCGCGACATTTCAAATTGGTGATGTAGCTCATCGTTTCCTCGATTCGTGTTACTTGCCCGGCGGCGACTCGCGACTCTCGATCCTCGATGCGCCGCAGATGCATCCCGGGCGCGGATTAACCTCCGCAATACGCACCCGGGCCGGGCCGGACGCGTCATACGTGAGAATTTTTCCTGAGAGTAACGGCCTTTGCGCGCGCAAGGCGCGCATCGCCTCGCCCGCTTGCATCTCGCCGATCGCGCCCGCGACCGGACCGACGATCCCCGCCTCGCGGCAACTCTGGATTTCGTCTTCGTCGGGTGGAGTTTCGAACACGCATCGGATGCATGCGGTCTCGCCCGGAAGTACCGTCATCGCCTGCCCGGTCATCCCGACGACTCCGCCGTAAATGAACGGCGTGCGCGCCGCGATACACGTGTCATTGATCAAAAATTTCGCGACCGGACTGTCAGTCGCGTCGATTACGAAATGATGTGCGGCGACCAGCCGCGCCGCGTTGGAGGTGTCGAGCGCAATCGCATGCCGCTCGACGTTGACGACGGGGAATCGCTCGACCAGCCATCGCGCGGCCGCTTCGACCTTTGGCGCGCCGATATCACGTTCGCGATAGATCACCTGTCGAGCGAGATTCGACAACTCGACCGGGTCGGGATCGACCAGCGTCACTCGCGATGCGCCCGCGCGGGCTAAAGCCCACAATGCCGGGACTCCGAGTCCACCCAGGCCGACAATCAGTATGCTTTCTGCTGCCACTTCGGTCGCGCTTCTCCCGCCTGTCGAGAGCCGCAACGCCGTCAGTGTTTATGGGAAGCCGGTGAAAAATCCTGCGACGACGATAGGACGAGGGCTTAATACTCTCGCCTTATCTTCCAGGAGACTCTCGTCTGAGAACCCCTGCAGGAGTTAGCACCAGCACCCATCACGGCCGGTTGCTGCGGCATCAGCGGGCCAGTCCCTCCGCCGCTCTCGATAAGGCTGCAATCGCTGCAGTCAACTAACCGTAATATGTGAGCGCGGGCATTGTCAATCGCCGGACCAATCGGTCAGGCGGCCTTGAATTTGTTTGCTACTACCAGCGCATTCTAGCTATGTTCCCCGCAACTTGGGGCGGCCTTGTGACGGGGGAACGAATTCGCGAGGCCGGAATTCGCGTATATCGCGCATGACATCTGCAGGAGATCCATTATGACCTCTCGATGGGCGGGGATGGCGATTAGGATGTTGCTTGCGGTCGCAGGACTATATCTTGGCGCGGGATGCGATCCGTGTCCTTCGTGCTCGAGTAGTCACCCCGTCCCACCGCCGCCGCCGCCGAATGCGTGCTTACCGTCCAGTTCCCTATCTGTGCTGGTGCAAGGCAAGAACGCCACCGCCTATCTTCCACAGGGAAACTGGGGAGGGGGCACGGCCAGCGTTAAGGTCGTGCCGATTGAGACCAGCGCCGGGATAGGCACCGGTGGACCACCGACTACGGTTGCCGTGGGGAGCGTTCCCAATTCCTGCTCGTCCAATTCCACGACCGGCGGAGACGGTATGCGTCGGCAACGACACCAGAGTATTTCTGATCAATGGCACGACTCTGAGTACTACCGTGACCAGCGGCGCGACCTCGACTGAAGGTTTCTCCGGTGGTTCGTGCCAGAACTGCGGCGTGGTGGTTGATTCGACTACCAACAAGGCATTGATCACGATTGGCCTGGAGATTGGTGGCCCTGGTGGCTATCAGTTTCTCGATCTCGCCGGCACGCCTACTTTCGAATCGCCCATTCCCGCCGGAGCTAAGACTTCCGAAAATATATCGATCGATCCCGTCCGCCACCTGGTGCTGTCACCCAACGAGTCCTCGCTCTATCAAATCGTTAATGTCAGCACTTCGACCGCTGCGTTGTTCAACAATCAGCTTGACAGCGGGGCGCTCGACTCTGCGGCCGAAGACTGCACCACCGGTATCGCGCTGGCCACCGATGAAGGTACCGGGAATCTCTTCATCGCCGATCTCACTCAAGCGACGTTCACCCCTGGAACGCCCGGCACCTGGTCCGACCCGGGCAGCCAGTTCCAGAATTTTCCCGAGTTTGCGGGTTTCGCTGCCGGCACCAACGGGATCGCCGTCGCACCGGGCACGCACCTTGGCATCGTGACCGGTGAATCTGGCGGCAACCTGGAAGGCGTCATCCAGCTGCCCGCGACATCGGGAACCGGAACACCTTCGGTCGTGGATTACGTCGCGTTCACCGTGCCAAGCCCGCCGATGACGGAAGGTTGGTCGCAAGGTTTCGATCCGCATACGGTGACGGCTTACGTCAGCCCCAACAGCAAGAAGGCGTATGGCGTATTGGAGAACGGCGACTTCAGCTTCGTGGCTGTGGTCGACCTGCAAGGACGCTGAACGCACCGCGGACCGGACACACGGTCAACAACCCGCTCCCTGCCGGCCTGGTAACATTTGTAGCGGAGTAACTAGGCGCCAATCAGCAGTTCCGCGATCTGGACGCCGTTGAGCGCGGCGCCCTTGCGCAACTGGTCGCCCACCACCCAGAAGTTCAGCGTGTTCGCACGGCTCAGGTCCTCGCGAATTCGCCCGACGAAGCAGTCGTCCTGCCCCTCGACGAGGATCGGCATCGGGTACCGGTTCTGCGCGGGATCGTCGAACAGCTGGATCCCCGGGAAATGCGCAAATGCCTCGCGCGCGTCGGCCACCGCAACTTTCGTCTCGGTCTCGGCGTTGACGGAAATCGAATGCGTGGTGAAGACCGGCACTCGCACCGTGGTCGCCGAAATCGGCAATTCAGGCTGGTCGAGAATCTTCCTGGTCTCGTTGACCAGCTTGATTTCCTCGTCGGTGTATCCGCCCTCGACAAATTTGCCAGCCGGAATCAGGTTGAACGCAATCTGATGCTGGAAGTATTTCGCCTTGATTGCTTCGCCCTTCGACCACGCAATCGTCTGCTCGCGCAATTCCGCGACGCCGTTGACGCCAGCGCCTGATACGGCCTGGAAGCTGGTCGCGACCACGCGCCGCAAACGTCCGAGGTCATGAATCGGCTTGAGCGGCATCACGGTGACTATCGTCGTGCAGTTCGGACACGCGACGATTCCCTTGTGATTGCGCGCGGCGGCGCCGTTAATCTCGGGCACCACCAGCGGAACGTCGGGATCCATTCGAAACGCGCTCGACTTGTCCACCACCATCGCGCCGGCCTTGACTGCTATCGGCGCGAACTCGCGCGATTGCTGCGCCCCTGCCGAGAACAGCGCGATATCGATCCCCTTGAACGAGTTGGCGTCGAGCTCGAGCACCGGTATCGACTCGCCGGCAAACGTCACGGTCTTGCCCGCCGATCGCGCCGACGCATATGCGCGCAGCTCACGAATCGGGAACTTGCGCTGTTCGAGGATTTTCAGCGTGGTCTGGCCGACGGCGCCCGTCGCACCCACCACCGCAATTCGTTGTCCACTAGCCATCGCGCGATTCTATCGTGACGCAGGCATTCGAGTGAATAGCGGTTGCGCGCTGCTCGCTTCGGTCAGGATGACTAACCTCAGACTTTTTGCGATAGCCAGTCGCTTACCAGCTCGAATACTTCGTCCTTTGCTTCGGCTAGGCCGTGTCCGACGCCGGGTAAAATCCTGATCGTCTTGGGTTCGCCCGCGCGATCGTAAAGTGCCTGCGAACTTTCGTGCGAAAGAATCGTGTCGGCATCGCCATGTATCAGCAGGAGCGGCTTGGGCGCGAGCTCGCCTGCCACGTGCGCGCCCGCGAGTTGGCTCGACAGAGCGATCACGGTGGTGACGATTGGGCTCAGCGTTCCCGCGTTGATCGCGACCGCGCCGCCAAACGAATGCCCAATCAGCGCGACCCGTTGGTTGCCGATTCCGCCCAGGAAAGTCAGCGCCGCCATCGCATCGACCAGGCATTCGCCGAACTCGTTGGGCGCGCGATAGTCGAGACGCGCAATCGTGAGTCCGCGCCGGGGCATCTCGAGGCCGAGACGCGGATAAAGCATCGAGGGACCGTCGAATCCGCCGATCGCACCGCTGACGCATAGCACGGCGCGTCCTTTCTCCGGCGCGGAATGCAGCACCATCGGAATCGCGCCGCGCGTGGTCGCGATCGTCAGCTTGCGCGCGCCCGCGATCTCGTCGCCGGGCTCGACGCCGGTAATTCTGAGAGTCAGCCCTTCTTCCACCATTGAATTCCAGTGCAGCTAAGCGCGATTGTTCCCCTTCCCTCGAGGGAGGGGTTAGGGGTTAGGTTTCTTATCGTGAACGAATCGAGAACGGCCCATCGAGTCCGGCGTTCATAGTCTCGCCGAGCATTCGCATTCCGTAGCGAATCATCGCCGCCAGCCGCTCGACTCGCATCAGCAGTTCCGCCTGCTCTTCGCGCGGCGCATCGACCATCGCGGCCGCGACCGCCGCCAGGTTCTCGCGCATTAGTTGCACCGCGCGCTCCAGGTTTTCGCGCTCGGGTCCGCGTGCACGAGCTTTGCGCCGCGCCTCCTGGATCTCTGCGAAATCGATTATCTCGGCCATTGGTGATTCACATCTTCGCGCGAGCCAATGAGATTATCGCTCATCATGGTCGCGCGTGAAACACGAAACGATCATCTCAGTTTCTTGCCGGCGCGACGCTTCTCCGCGATCGTGTGATGTCCCCCCTCGGCGACCCATCGCATTTGCCGCACCATCCCGTTGAGAATCTCGACCTCGCGCGCCGTCAATCCGCTTCGTCCGAAAATCTCACGCAGCGCGAACATGATATGGTCCGGGTTGTCGTCGGGAATGAAACCGATCGAGACCAGCGCCTCCGCCATCCGCTCGAGCATCGGGTCGCTCACCGATGCTTCCACAAAATGCGGCGCGCGGCCGGCAACCGCCGATGCGTTCGCTGCCATCATCAACTCGTACGCGACAACCATCACGGCCTGCGCCAGGTTGAGCGACGGATACTCAGGCGCGGTAGGGATCGTGATCAACCGATGACAGAGCTTGAGCTCGCGATTTGTGAGCCCGCGATCTTCGCGGCCAAAGACCATCGCGATTTTGTTCGAGCCTGCAATCGCGTCGAGCTCGGCTGCCGCCTCGCGCAATGGATTCGCGCGACTGCGATACCCACCGCGGCGGCTGGTCGTGCCGACTGCGAGCGAGCAATCCGCGACAGCCGCCGACAGACTGGGATAGACCGTCGCGCGCGCGAGGATGTCATCAGCGTGCACCGCCATCTTTACGGCGTCGCGATCGTTCAAAGGTCCACGTCCGACGAGGCGAAGATCGTCGAAGCCCATATTCTTGAGCGCTCGCGCCGCCGCGCCGATATTGCCCGCCGATTGCGGCCGGAACAGCACGAACGCAAATTTCTGCGGCGACGCCATCCTCTTCTTATGCGGCTAGAGAGGTGTGAAAAGAAAGATCCGGGATTCTTCACTTCGCAGAATGAGACGAAGACAACGCCGCGAAAGTGGCGATCCAGCAGGTTAACCTAACCCCTCTTTTCGCGCCCGCGAGGGAAATGGAACCGGATTTCCCCGACCGAGAGCAAAGTAGCGCGCTGCGCGCAACTTTGCGATTGACAATGGGTGCAGGGGTCACCCCTGCCGAAGGAAGTATGAAACCCACCGCGGGTTTCATTACAATTAAGTCGACTCTTTTTATGAAAATCATCTCCTTCGGCGACGTGCACATGGCGACTCGCAATCTCGATCGGATGGACGAGGTGATGCGCGATTGCGACCTGGTAGTCGTCTCCGGCGATCTCACCAACTTCGGCGGCGTCGACGACGCGCGCAAAGTCCTGACCGACGTCCGCCGCGCCTGTCCCGCGGTGCTTGCGCTGCCCGGCAATCTGGATCGACGCGAGGTGATCCCGTTCCTCGAGGCGGACGGAATCGCGTTGCACGGCAAAGGCGTCGTCAGGGACGGAGTAGCGATCTTCGGATGTGGCGGTTCGAACATCACGCCATTCGGCACGCCGATCGAGCTTACCGAGGACGAAATCTACGCGACGTTGCGCGCGGGTTACGACGCCGTCCGCGACGTCCGTCCGCTCCTGATGGTCTGTCACACGCCTCCGTTCGACACCAGGTGCGATCGAATCCTGAGTGGCAAGCCGGTCGGCAGCACGGCCGCGCGCCAATTCATCGAAGAGGTGAAGCCCGACATTTGCATCTCGGGGCACATCCACGAATCGGCTGGTGTCGATCAGATCGGTCCGACGAAAATTTTCAACGCGGGCCCGTTCAAAGGCGGCGGCTATATAGTTGTACGCACGATCGACGGTGGCGATGCGCGGCTGGACGCGAGGCTCGAATTTCTTTGACGTGCCGACGATGTCTCGCATCGACCAGTCAGTTCGCATGTATACTGAAAAGATCGTCAACGGATGGCCGCTGGTGCTGCGCAACTCGTTCCGGCTACTCTGGCGCTTCCGGCCCGGACGCGCCGCGCGATAGGGCCTGACTTTTTTCGGGGGCGGAACAGGATCCGCACCTCTTTGTCTGATTAAAAACTTTTCTCGAAGGGAGACTTGCTTGAGCATGGCTGCGACTGACGAGGTTCGCTTGAGGTTTGATCATGTTTCGATCGCGGTGAAGTCTATCGACCGCGCTTACGAATTTTTCGCCAGGTACTTTCCAATCAAGCTGCGGGGCGCCAAGTCGCTCGACGAGCAGGTCAGCGGATCATTCTACTGGCAGGATTTTCACCTCGGCGGCTTCGTCGTCGAATTGATCGAGGACCCGCCGGGCAAGCCCGGCTTCGTCACCCGGTTCATCGAGAGGCACGGCGAGGGGATGCATCATCTGTCGATCGAGACCGACGGTCTCGACCAACTCGTCGCCAATCTGAAGGCCGGAGGAGTGCGCGTCGTCGACGAGCAGAAGTACGAATCAGGGTCTGCGACCGCGTTCATCTCGCCGCGCTCCGCATTCGGCGCGCTGATCCAGTTCTGGCACACCCCGAACTGGGACCAGGCGCATCCCAAGCCCGCGCCCGACGGCCTGGCGTATTTCGATCACGTCTCGCTGGCGGTCAAGGACATCAGCGCCGCCTACAATTTCTTCACGCGTTACTTTCCCGGCACGAAAATCACCCACGAGATCCACACGAGTAACTCGGAGGGCAACTTCGACCTCGGCCATCTCGAGGTCGCCGGTTTCAAGCTCGAGTTCATCCAGAGCCCGTCGCACAAGCCGGACAACGACTTCGTCGGCAAGTTCATCGCGCGCTACGGCGAGGGGATGCATCACGTGTCGATCGACCTCAAGGATTTCGACGAGACTCGCGAGAAGCTCAAACGCGACGGCGTCCGCGTGGTGGACGAAAAGCGCAACTGGCGCGGCGAGCGGCAATACTTCATCTCGCCGCAGTCGGCCTTCGGCGTGCTGATCCAGGTCTGGGACGGCCTGGCATGATCGGCTAGCATCTACCTCGCGATGACTCCCGACCGCGAAGACAAAACCGCCGTGCCCGATTCCGCGCCAGCCTCGACGCGCGTCGAACCCCCGAAAGTCTATCTCCCCGCATGCGGTGTGCTGTGCGACATCTTCTGGTGGGCCCGCCGCAATCCTTCGAGCGAAGAGCAGGGCCCCGTCACCGCTCCTACGGCCCGGAAGAAAGCTTAGCTCTGTTCGTTTCCTCAATTCGTGGCTAATAGGATTTCCCGTCAGAGCCAAAAAAGTGCGTCGTAGCTTATCAAAGCTTGACGTTTACCAGCCCCTGTGAAAGTCTCCGCCCTTTGATAAGGGCAGGTTCCCCGCGAACGAATTCACCACGGAGGATTTCGATGAAGACTCGGATTCTCGGCATCGTGGCTGCAACCGCGATGCTGGCCTTCGCCATTTTCGTGTCGCCCGCCCGTACGCACGCTGCCGACGATTCAGAAGTCGCAACGTCGCCCAACGCGACGATCAATCTCACAACTTTTCAAGCGGCCTCGGTGGTCATCGGGCAGGCTAATTTCTCCGGAGGCTTCCCCAACCAGGGAATGAGCAATCCCGCCGGCGATACGATCTCGGGTGGTTTTGGGGACGCTGCGGTTGGACCTGGCGGCGCGCTCTACCTTAGCGATTACAGCAATCAGCGGGTCCTCGGTTTCAAGGCGGTTCCGTCGTCGAACGACGCGCTGGCAGATTTCGTGCTCGGCCAGCCAAACGTTACCTCGACTGGCAAAGGCACCGGAGCAAATCAGTTCGGCGGACCTTAGTCGCCGGTGATCTACAAAAAGATGCTTCTGGTTTCCGATTTCTTCAACAACCGTGTTCTCATATGGAAGAAGGCTCCAACCACAGATCAGGTTCCAGCAGATATCGTGATCGGTCAGGCCGGTTTCGGCACGCGGAACTCTTCGTGCTCCGCTACCGGCCTCAGCGCCCCCGAAACTATCTCGGTCGGTGGAGGAAAACTGGTCGTCGCCGATTCCAGCAACTCGCGCGTTCTCATCTATAAGAAGATTCCAAAGAAAAACGGACAAAAGCCGAGTATTGTACTCGGCCAGGGCAACTTGACGACCTGCTCGCCGCTCAACAACGGGACAGGAAGTTCAGGCCCGCCGAGCGCGGCGAACTTCAGTTATCCGGCGGGAGTGTGGACTGACGGGAAACGACTGGTCGTCACCGATGAAGATGAAAGCCGGGTTCCGATTTGGGAAAAGTTTCCGAAAAAGAATTTTCAGAAAGCCGATATCGTGCTGGGACAGCCCGACTTCACTTCAAACGTCATAGACAACAACGGCTCGGGCGGTTCAGGGGTACCTGGCCCAAAAACATGAATATGCCGTTCGACGGTGTCTTCAGCAACGGAACCCAACTCTTTGTTGACGATCAGAAGAACCAGCGCATCCTGATTTGGAACAAGTTTCCAACCGCGAATTTTACGCCGGCCGACATCGTGCTCGGGCAGCCGAACTTCGCTTGCGGAGTGTCGAACAACGACGGCACCGGGTGCAAAGAGGGCACACCATCGGCAAACAATCTCAACGACCCGACAGGAATTTTTCAAATCAACAATCAGCTTATCGTGACGGATGGCAACGCTCGGTACCTGATATATAACGGCATGTAGTTTTCCGCCGATGATCGTCGCCGCATTCTTCGACGCTGCCGGCACCCTCTTCGAGGCGTGCGAGCCTATCGGTCGCACCTATTCACGCCTCGCGCGCCAGTTCGGCCTCGACGCGCCCGAGGATGCCGTCGATGCCAGTTTTCGCCGCGCTTTCGGTGCCGCGCCCAGTCTCGCCTTCGGACCCGGGCTTCGCCAGGACGAGCTTCGACGCCTCGAGCGGCGATGGTGGCGCGAGCGCGTTCTCGAAACGTTCGAGCCGCTCGGCAAATTTCCAGACTTCGACGCCTACTTCGACGCTCTTTTTGCCTACTTCGCCAATCCCGCCCACTGGATTGCCGATCTTGAAGCAGCGCCGATGCTGCAACGTCTAAAGAATGATGGAATCAAACTGGGCGTGATCTCTAACTTCGACCATCGTTTATATCGAATTCTCGACGGCCTCGACCTGACCCGTTACTTCGATTCGATCACGATTTCTTCCGAAGCCGGCTATGCCAAGCCCCGGCGTGAGGTGTACGACGCTGCATTGGCGAGTTTCGGCATCAGCGCGCACGACGCGATGCATATCGGCGACTCGGAGCACCTCGACTTCGTGCCGGCTGCGGCGATGGGGATAGCGGCCGTGCTGATCGATCGCGAGGGACATCCGGCCGAGGCGTCCATATCTGGCCGCACCGCATGGATTCGTTCGCTTGCCAGCGTGCCAGAGGTTGCGCAAGTATTTTAACTCGCTTGACGTTGTAGCTGCGTTATTCTTATCTAAGGCCACAATTTCCCGGGGATCAGAATTTTGGGGATTACACAAATGAACCGCGTACTTTTTTCGCATCGCCTGAGGGCGATGTTAATCGCATTTTCCGTGCTCGTTTTCACCGCCGGCGTCGCCGCTGCGCAGAGCGTCGGTCAACTCGAGAGCGAGGTTTCGGGCCTCTCGGGCCAGATGTCCTCGGCCGAGTCGAACGCATCGACTGCAGACCAGGTGATCGGCCGCCTCGACTCCGCAGAGGGAGACTTCGCCAAGCTCACGTCGAGCGGCAAGGCGGACAAGGGCGCGCTGATCCCGATCTTCCATCAGCTCGAGTCGATGCTCGATCGGATGCAAACGGCTTGGTCCAAGAAGAAAGACGATTGCATCGCGCAGATCGATAACGGCGGGCAATGCGACTACGACCAGCCCGAGCAGTTGGCATTGAAGGCTGCATATCCGCTTGCATGGCTGCGGTTCACCGCCGCGACCACTCTGTTCGACGACAGCGCCGAACAATCGAAGAAACTGCTCAACCAGTCGATCGATGGCTTCACTGCCAGCATGCTCGCGATGCCCGATCCCAACCTGATCCGCGAAAACACCCTCGGCCGTGCGTACTGCGAGCGCGAGTTGGGCAAGTTCGATCACGCCGAATATGACCACGCGATCGCCGACTTCAAGAAAATAATGGAAGACGGCAGCGGCACCCAGCAATACGGCGCGGCGCAACAGGGACTCTCCACCACATACGCCAAGATGGGCAAGGCCGAGGACGCGGCCAAGATGATGCCGGTAGCGCCGGGCGGCCACGGTGGATCAGGACAGTTCATGCTCCAGCTACAGACGCTGTTCAGTGCCGAACGCGCCACCAGCGATTCCGCCAAAAAGGCCGAGTATCACAAGCAGATCATCGACGCGATGAAGTCCAAGGAGAACGACAAGGAAGGCTGGGCCATCGACGTGTCGGCCGCGTCCAAGTTCCCCAACAACGCGGTCCAGGAATTTGGCAGCTCGAACGACCCGTTCGAAAAATGGCTGCTCGCTGCGGTGCTGCTCTCGCGCAAGGATGAAGGTGGCGCAGCCAAGTACTATTCGGAAGCCTGCGACAGCGGAAAATATCCCAAGGCCTGCCGTTACGCCGCCGAGATCTATCAGCGAGAGAAGCGCTACGATCTGGTCGAGGCGATGCTGGGCAAGATTGCAGCCAGTGGCGGCGGTGACGCTGGCCAGGCGCTGTTCTTGAAGTACAGCCTCGCGCACGACCGATGGGAGAAGAGCGGTCAGAAGGATACGACGCTCGAAGATCAGTGGGTGAAAGACGCGCAGGAGTATTTGCAGAAGTCTCCGGGCGGTGATCATGCCGCCGAGCTGCAGGTAGCGATGGCCGAGCGCCTGCAGCGGCAGGGCGATCTACCGGGAGCCGCCAAGCTTTATTCGCAGGTCAAAGGCGACCCCGAGTTCACCTTCACTGCCAGGTTCAAGGCCGCGGAGTGCTACTACAAGATGCTCGTCGGGGCGGGCGAAGCTGCCAAGGACAAAAAGGCAGCACCCAAGATCGATACCGAACAGCTCAGGAAGCTGGCGCTCGCCGATCTGAACGAATCAATCAAGATGGGTCCCGAGGCGGAGCGCTCCGCCAATTCTGCGACTGCCAAGAAGGCGGTCCGCGAGATTCGTGGCGAAGCAACCTACATGCTCGCGTCGCTCCTCGAAGAAGATCAGGACCATGTCGATTACGCGCAGGTAGCGCCGCTGCTGGTCGGCTACGAATCGAACTACCCGATGATGAGCGCGAAGTTCCAGGACGTGGTTGATTGGCGCATCACGGCGCTCGATCACCTCGGCCGGTATGACGAAGTTAATACCGACGTCGCCAATCTCGTCGATCGCGCCAAAAACGACACCGCCAAGCAGGATTTCGTCAAGGGACTCGGAATCGAGTTCTGGAAGACCGCGCAGGCGGCCAAGGACAACAATGATCAGAAGGCGTACCTTGCCAACGCGAAGTTGACCGCAACTGCCTACAAGGGCTTCGCCGACCTGGCTGCCGCGGGCAAAATCCCGGTGAAGAATCTCACGGGTACTTTGTCGATCTATGCGCAGGCCCTTCAGGCGACGGGCAAGGGCGAGGAGGCGGACAGGGTCTTTGAGGAGGTCGTGAAGGCCGACCCAGCATCGCCCGATGCGAACGCAGGTCTCGCTCGTCGCGCGCAAGCCAAGGGCGACTGGAAGAACGCCAACGAACGATGGACCGCGGTCGAGAACACTGCAGCCGAGTCCGACCCTCTGTGGTACGAAGCCAAGTACCAGCTCGCTGTAGTTTACTCGAAGCAGGGCAATACGCCGAGTGCGTGCAGCAAGCTGGCGCAGACGCGCGCCGAGCATCCTACTCTGGGCTCGGACGACATGAAGGTCAGGTGGGACAAGCTGCAGCGATCGCTGTGCCTCGATCACCATCAATAGTGCGGCGATGCTGAAGAAGATTCATCACGTCGGCGTCGTGGTGCCGAACCTCGACGCCGGCCTGAAATTCTGGTGCGACACGCTCGGCCTGCATTTCACCAGGAGCGCCACGATTGAAGAGCAGGGCGTCCGCGCCGCGCTGCTCAAAGCAGGCGAGAGCGAGATCGAACTGCTCGAGCCGCTCGATCCCGACAATGCCGTCGGCAAATTCCTCGCGCGGCGTGGCGGCGGGCTGCATCACGTATGCTTCGAGACCGACGACGTCGAACGTGAGCTCGAAGCGGCGCGCGCCAAGGGAATCCAGTTGATCGATCAGAAGCCGCGCCACGGCCTCGCGGGGATGATCTGCTTCCTGCATCCAAAAGCCACGCGCGGCGTGCTGGTAGAATACGCGCAGCCGGTTAGCGAATAGAGTCTGAAAAAATGCCGATCTATGAATATCGATGCGCCAGCTGCGACCGCTCCTTCGAGGCGTTCGTGCGGCCCGGCGACGATAGTGCGCAATGCCCGCATTGCAATGGCAAGAAGCTGACGCGCGAGATGTCCACCTTCGCGGCGCGCGGCAGCAACGGCGACAGCGTCGCCGCAGTCGCATCCGCGATGGCAAATTCAGGCACGTCGCACGGCAGCAGCTTCACAGGCGGCGGATGCTGCGGCGGAGGATGCTGCTGCCACTAGGCTTTCTTTCTGTCTCCTCTCCCGGTTAGGGAGAGGATGAAGGTGCGGGTCCGAGTTAGGATGTAGCGTTCCGCGCCACTGATTAAACGCCTCTCCCGCTTGGTTGCGGGAGAGGCCGCGCCGAAGGCGCGGGTGAGGGTGACTACAGCGCGCGTATTCCGCGCGCGATTCAGGATTCTGTTCCTCTCCTGAACGTCTCCCTCTTCACTTAGTCGCCAGGATCATCGGTGACGGCTGGTTCGGACTGCGAATTGTCTTTACCCGTCGGAAGCCTGCGGCTTTCAGCCATTCGCGATACTCGCGCATCGTGAATACATCGCTCTCCGGGCCGGCCATAAGCATGTTGAGCCCGAATAGCATCGGCAGTTCCGGCCCCGTCCGCTCATCGTTGGGAATGAACTCCGCGATGAGCAGCAAGCCCTTGTCCTTGAGTGCGGCGTAAGACCGTTCGATTAATTTCCGGCCGTAATCGCGCCCCTCGCCGTGGATGATATGCCCGAGGATCACGAGGTCGAACCGCTCGCGACCGAAGTCCGTCTCGCGCAGGTTGCCTTCGAGGTAGTTGTATCGATCGGCGACGCCGAAACGCGTCGTGTACTCGCGCGCGACGTTTGTCACACCCGGAAAGTCCGCGACCGTGACCCGCGCCTTGGGTATCGCTTGCGCAAAGGGCATTGACCATGCGGCAGCGCCGGCCGCCACGTCGAGGATAGCGCTGATTCGTCCGCGAGCTTTCTTGTCGAGCGCCGCAACTGCGGACTTGGAGCCCATGAACCCGAGCGGAAAGATCGCTCTGACCAGGGTCGAAAAGAACTGCGTCACCTCGTCCTGCGGTGGCCGTGAAGGATGTCTCCCGGCTTTGACGACCTCGCCGAGATGCGACCACAACTCAACGTTGCGCCGCGCGATCGCCACCGCCCCATCCATATAAAGTTCGCTCGACTTGACCAGGTAAGTAGCGGCGGGTGGCGTGAGGCCGTATTTGTCCGCCTTGCGGGTCAGATGTCCAATCGCCACCAGCGCGTCGAGCAGGCGGCGCATGGCGATCTCATCGGCGCCGGCATCGGCGGCGATTTCTTGCGCACTAACCTTGCCCGCTGCGATCCGATCGAAGACGCCGAGCTCGCAGGCGGCCAGCACGGTCGCCCCGCGCCACGCTCGATAGTCGAGGTCATAAAAGATCGGAAGCGGCGATGGAACCTTTGAACCTGATTTGGCCATGACTCCTTCCTGCGATTATTCTGTCTCCTCTCCCTGCTAGGGAGAGGATGAAGGTGAGGGTCCTAATGCAGCGCATCTTTTTTCGCGCGATTCAGGATTCTGACTCCCTCGCCCTTCAGTCGATTGAACCCGCGGGATCCTACCACCGGGCCAAGGGATGAACTATTCAGCCTGCCCGCGCCGCCCACTGCCGTGCTATTCGATCAGCGATGGACAGCAGCCACGAATGCCTCAACTCCCCGAGCGCGCTCAGGTCTTGGAAGTGAGAACTCAGCATCCGAGAAATCAAATCTGACGGAACGAAGCTACACTTGGTGGTCGGGTCGTCATCGAACCACTACTAATGGTATGAATGAAGCCGGGAGTATACAGCTACGCAAATTGAACGGGATCAGTCTGGAATGAAGAGGATAAACCGGGACAGCGCTACTTTTCCTTAAGGCGTGGATCGTCGGACGCGATGCATAACAAATGAGCCATCGCTTTAACCATGATCGTCGCAGTCACTTGCTCAGGCGGGATATTGCCGGGGTCTTTGAACGTCGCCTGCAATTCTCACGCACAGCCATGCATTGCTCCTTGCTGGCGTACTCTTCCTTTCCGGGCTTTCCGAGTCGAGACCATTTGGAAAGCGGAGCGCTTGGATTGAACGGGGGTGGGGGCGTCATTAGATACCAGCCCACAAGCGCGAGCGCGGCGGCGTGGCGGCTATTCATCAATGCCGACCGGACGCCTTTTTGGAGATCAGCTTTCTCATCGCGTCTCGCCCGAATCAGCTCTCCTTGCGCGCTTCGAACTCCTTCTTCGCCGCCGCCATCAGCTCTGGCTGCGCGAGCAGATCGTACGCCGTCATTGCCATCGCCTTCGCCACGCGAATCATCGCATCGTAGCCGCGCTTCGAATCGGCGTGCGCGACGAACGCGTCTTCGTGGCAATTGCCCTCGCCGTGCTTCGAGATGGCGAACGAGGGATGTATCGCAGGCATCACGTGACTGACGTCGCCCATGTCGGTGCTGCCGGTGGGAGTGTTCTCCGGCGCCTCGACCGATTTCGCACCGAGCGCCTCGCTATGCGCGGCGTAGCGACGGGCCATGCTCAGATTGTTGATCAGGTTTTTGTAACCGCCTTCGATCTCGTGCTCGACCCGCGTCCCGGTCGCCATCGCAGCGGCCTCGGCGCATCTGATCACGCGGGCGCCGATCTCCTGCGCGTAGCGGCTGGATTTGGCACGCGCCAGGAACAGGCACTCGGTCCGCTCGGGAATAATGTTAACCGCCTGGCCGCCGTCGGTGATGATGCCGTGGATGCGCGAGCCGTCGCGCAGATGCAGCCGCATCGCATCGACGCTCTGGAAAGTCTGGATCACTGCTGCCAGCGCGCTCGAGCCGTCCCACGGCGCGAGCGCCGCATGCGCGCCGTGCCCGTGAAAGGTCAGCTTGAGATGCTGCGTGGCGAGCGCGGGCATCGTGCAGAATTCCGCATCAGTCGGATGCGCCATCATGGCCGCATCGACGCCGCGCAGCGCGCCCTTGTCGATCAGAATTATCTTTCCGCCGCCGCCTTCCTCGGCCGGAGTGCCGAGAAAAACAATCCGCCCCGGAAGCTGATTCGCGACACTCTTCAGACCCGCGACAGCGCTCAGCGCGGCGCCGGCGATCAGGTTGTGTCCGCACGAATGGCCGTTGGGCAATGCGTCGTATTCCGCGAGGATTGCGACCGAGGGACCCTTGGCGCCAAACTCGGCACGAAACGCGGTCTTGAGTCCGCCGACTTCGCGCTCTACTTCGAGACCCAACTCGCTCGCCGCCTTGGTCAGCAGTCCAGCGGCGAAATGCTCCTCGAACTTGAGCTCCGGATGCTCATGGATTTCGTGGCTAAGTGCGACAACTTTGTCGCGATAGTTATCAATCGCGCGTGCAATCTCGGCATGAGCGTCCATCGCTGTGCTCCTCTGAAAACTGGTTACAGCCTGAGTAGCACCGAAGACGCAGACTATCCAACCCTAAGAAGTTTGCCCCACTCGCCGAGACTGTCTTCCCCTCTCCCAAAGGGAGAGGATCGAAGGTGAGGGACATTATTCAGCGCGCGAGTCTTTTTCGCGTGCGATTCAAGATTCTGCTTCTGCTCGATCGGAGCTGCGGGCGCCTACTATCCGGCAGTGCGCTCCGCCACGACTCCGCGCGGAGTCAGCACTGCGAGCACGACCGCCACGACAATCAGCGCCGGCACATCTCCCAGGAGGTGTCCATGATTTTCAGGCGCCTCGACCGATTGAGCCGCCATGATCAGAGCATGGACAATGCTCGACCAGACCGTGAACCAGATGAGACTGCGATTCTTCAGCGGGTCGCGCGACGCCAGTATCAGGAATACGCCGAGCGTCGCGTAGATGCCGACGATCATCAGCGGGTAGTCCGAGTGACCGGTGTGCCACGTCCAGCCGGACGGCCAAATGATCATCAGCGGGTATATGCCCGCCAGGAAAATCACCCCAACCAATATCAGCGCGATGCGCAAATACCTGAGACGATCGTCGTCAGCCATGACGCACCTCTTTCAGATTGGCCACTCGCGTTTCAAGAACGCGACCATTTCGCTTTCGACCCGCGGTGGAAACTCCAGACCATAGCGCGCAAACGCGGTGCTCGCGAGGTCGCAGATCTTTTGGAAGATTTCGATATGCGCATCTCGCATAGCATCGCGATCGCCGTTGCGCACCGACCTTTCGATTCGATCGACCAGCCGTGCACACTCGTCGCGCTGCGTGGGCGACAGCAGCTTCGCGCGCGTGAACATGTTGCGATGGAATGCGCGGCGATCCGTCTCCAGCAGCATCAGCGGCACGATCGTAGTCTCGACCAGCAGGATCTCCCCGAACAGGAACGTCTCGACCTGCCCGCGCGCCAGGATTCTGACCGGCCACGTCGCCCCCTGCATCAAACCAAGCACGTTGAATTCGAGTGCGTGCTTGATTGCGGCGTCACCCAGGTCGTCGCCGATTTTGAAGCGCTCGTAGATTTCCGCGGCGCCCCACAAGCGCGTCACTGCGATGCGCGGTCGTGACGCGAGGACGCCTTCCCGCTCGAAGAACACGTCGAGCTTCACCGGACCTTCGATCAAACAGCCGACGCCGAAGACACCCATGATATCGAGCGACGCCAGGATTGGCGCGACGCGCTCGATCACCTCGCGCCGCGAATTCCACACCTCGTCCCATGCGCTTTCAACGACGCTAACGTGCAAATCGATATCGGAGTACGAGTCCGCAGAACCGTCGGCGAGACTTCCTTCGAGCCATCCCGCGGGGAAGCGCGCGTCAGTCGAAAGAATAGCTACCGCTCGATCGACCAGCTGGCCGCGCCGCACCGCAAATGGAACATCGTCGCTCATCCTACGGGCGGACGCGGGTCATTGGCTGCGTCATCATCTCCGGCACCGGCTCGCCCTTCTCGACTTTGTGCTGCGCGTAGTCCTGCATCGCCGTGATTATTCCCGCCACCGCCTTGCCGAACATCAGGTCTCGATTCTCGCGCGCCCACTCGTTCGAGTACTTGACGCCCTCTGCTACCTGGCCCTGGAATTGCGGCGCGACGTATCGCGCGAACAGCTCGTACGAGCGAAGCGTCTTTTCGCGAGTGGTCCATTCGTGCGCGAGCCCGAGGATTCCGCCGAAGCCGCCGGTCGCCTGCTGCAGTTCCTTGATCCTCGCGATCGCATCGTCGGGCGTCCCGACGATGATGCCGCCGCGCCCGTTCATCCGATCGATGTTCATCTCCTCGACCGGCTGGTTCGGATATTCCTCGAACTGCACGCGCGTGCCGAGCGTGTCGATAAAGTACTCGCGAATCCACTGGTTGGCGCCGTCGCGAATATCGTTCATCGCCTGCTCGCGTGTCTCCGCGAGATGAATCGGGAAAACCATCCGCCAGTTCTTGCGATCTACCGTCTTGCCATTTTCCACCGCCGACTCTTCCGCCATCGCCCATCGCTTCATCAGGTCGTCGAGACCACCCGGCGCGTAGGAGGCCACCGACAGCACGCCGCATCCGAGTTGTCCTGCCGCCACCATGCCCGACGGCGAAATGGTGCTCGCGACGAAGATCGGCATATGCGGCTGCTGAAATGGTTTTACCTGCAGGTGCGCATCGACCAGCTTGAAGTACGACCCGTCGATCGAAATCTTTCCCTGTTCGGTGAACAGGCGAAGGATCGCACTGACGCCCTCGACCATCCGCTTGCGCTGCGTCGTCGAATCGATTCCGAGCATGTGCGCGTCGGCGGCCAGCGCGCCGGGACCGCAGCCGAGCATCACGCGTCCTCGCGTCAGTTGGTCGAGCAGGGCGAAGCGGTTGGCGACGTTGAACGGGTGATGATACGGGATGCTGACGACGCCGCTGCCCATCATGATCCGTTTGGTCCGCGTCGCAGCGACCGCCATGAAAATTTCCGGCGACGAGATTATTTCCCATCCCGACGAATGATGCTCGCCGATGAACGCCTCTTCGTAGCCAAGCTCGTCGAGCCACTCGATCAACTGCATGTCGCGCTCGAAGCAGAGCGTCGGGTTTTCGCCGACGCGATGGAACGGGGCCATGAATATTCCGAACTTCATCATTTCTCCTTGGTCGGGCAGGGTCTAAAAGGGCGGCCTTGGGCCACAGCGATTCAGGGTACGACGAAATTAGAACATGAAACAAGAAAGCCTCGAAGCGAGCTTAAACGATCGTTCAGGAAAGGCCGTTCGCTCTTCGGTTTCAGACAAACCCGCAGGCCAATCGAAGGCTTCGCGAATTGTTGACTCAAATGGTCAGGAATTGGCTCTCTTCTATATGCACTCTCTGAAACTTTGCCTGCCCGAATTCGTCAAGAAGGTGAGAGGATCTGGTATCGACTGCTTTGAAAAAATGACCGGCTTGCCCAACGCCAGAGCAAATAGGATCATTACATACGGCCAAGCGCCGATTCGACGCAGGGTTCGCATGGCGATGACAAAAATTCCTCAGATAGGACGCAGCTCGATTTCCGCGCTAGCGGCCGCGCTGTTTTTCCTCGCGATGTTGGTTGGTGGAGTCGCGCCCGTCGCCGCGCAGCAGGGCATGACGGCTCCGCCTCCGCAAATCCTGATACCCCACAGCCAGGGCAAGGAAACCTCGACCCTCGAGCTGCCGTCGATGCCGGCGAAGCAGGGTGGCGATTCGCTTAACATCCCGCCCCAGGCTCCGCAGACCGGACAGGAGCTGGTGCTGCCGACGCGCGAGCTGCGCCAGCAGCCGGGCTACGAACAAGTCACGGTGACGGTCACGGAACCAAGCGGCACTTACGTGACTGGGCTGCAGAAGGGCGACTTCAAACTCTACATGGACGGGCAGCAGCGCCCGATAGAATTCTTTCGCCAGGACCTTAACACTCCCGTCTCGGTCGGAATCCTGGTCGACACCTCGGGCAGCATGACGCCCAAGATTCCGCAGGCGCGCGCCGCGATCGCGCAATTCCTGCGCGACCTTAATGACAAGGACGACGTGTTTCTGTTCGCCTTTTCCAGCCATCCGTTTCTGCTCCAGCCGTTCACGACCAATCACGATCTCGTGATGCGCCGGCTTGCTCTGCTGCATGCCTACGGCCAGACCGCGCTGTTCGACGTGATCATGCAGGGCCTGCAGATGGTGCAACGAGGCCGCTACGACAAGAAAGCGCTGCTCGTCGTTACCGACGGAATGGACAACACCAGCGCGTCGACGGTGAATGACGTAGTGGCGCAGGCGCGTCGAATGGGCGTGCTCGTGTATTCGATCGGAATCGGCGATCCCAACGGATCGACTTCCGGCATCGGCATCTCGATCGGACCGTTCGTGCTGGGCGGCGATGACAGCGAGCACGTCGACGCCGAAACCCTGCACACTCTCTCGACCGAGACCGGCGCCAAGACATACATCGTGCGCCAGGCGGGAGACGGAGAGGCTCTGCGCCGCGCCTGCGAGAACATCAGCCTCGAGTTGCGTGAGCAATACACGATTGGATTTCTCGCGCCCGATCCCACCGCTGGCGGATACCGCAGCTTGAGAGTGGATGTCCCGGGCAAATCCGGCGCGGACGTTCGCGTGCGAAAGGGCATCGAAGTCGGCTCAGCCTCATCGCCGACCAGTCTCGATCCGTCGGTCGCCGGCGGACCCTGACGCTATTTCTGTTGCTGCATCGGGCGAACCACTTCGCCCTCGCGCGCGGTCTGCCCCAGGTTCAGCGCCACCATCTCGTTGCCGTGCAATCCCTCGACGATCTGGCATTTTAGACCGTCGTCGAAGCCGAGCGTGACCTGCTCCAGATGGATGCGGTTGCCGTTTACGATCGGGACGAAAGTCTTGTCGCCGTTGAAGATTAGCGCCTCATCCGGCACCATCGGCGTCGACGAACTTCCGGCGAGTGAAATCTTCACGTGCGCGTACATCCCCGGCAGCAGCAGCAAATCATCGTTGGGTAGATCCACTTCGACCAGCATGGTGCGCGTCTGCGATGTGAGCGCGCTCGGATGACGCGTGACGGTCCCGCTGAATTGCTTGCGCGGAAACTGTGTGATCGTGACCACCGCCAGGTCGCCATTGTTGATGAATGCGGCGTCATCCTGCGCCATCTGCAGATAGACGCGCACCGGCTTGAGCGTCGCCATCTCGAAGATCGGCTGCGTCGAGCTTGCCTGCGCCGTCGCTATTCCGATCAACGCGCCGGGATCGACATTGCGCGCCGTAATCACCCCGTCGTACGGCGATACGATCCGTTCATAAGACTGCTGTGCTCGCAGCGACATCCACAACGCCCGCGCCTCGAGCATCGCCGCGTGCGACTCATCGGCGGTCTGCTGCGGGATAACTTGCTGACGAACAAGGGCCTGGTTGCGGCGATCGGTGATCGCGTTGATCTCGTAGGTCGCCTTGGCGTCGTTCACTTGGTGATCCAGTTCGGGCGATTCGAGCACCGCGAGCAGTTGTCCCTTGGTCACCTTCGCGCCCTTGTCCACCAGCATCGCCTTCACGTAGCCGGCAATCTTCGCGTAGATCGGGCTTTCGAAAAATCCATGCACCTCGCCGGGCAGCGACAGCGTCCTCTTGTCCGCCGAATGCGCCAGCGGCACGACGATGACGACCGGGCCCTCCTGCTCCTGCTGTTCCAGCGCGCTGGTCTGGCGGCGCATCCATACGTCGCGCGCGAGCACCAGGCCGCCCAAAGCGATCAGCACGACGACTACCGCGACGATCCATCCGGTGATGAACAGCGGTCCCGATTTGATCGCGGTCGATTTCGGATTCTCGTCCATCCTTCAGTCCTTCTCCGACTGCTCGACCAGCTCGGCGACCTCGGCGTCGCGTTCGCGCTTACCGATTCGTTTGAAAGTGAAGAGCGAATAGACCGCGGGAACGACCAGCAGCGTCATCACGGTAGCTGCGATCAGCCCGCCGATGACCGCGCGGCCCAGCGGCGCATTCTGCTCACCGCCCGCTCCCAGAGCCAGCGACATCGGCAACATCCCGAGGATCATCGCGAGCGCGGTCATGATAACCGGGCGCAACCGTGTCACGCCAGCCTGGATCGCGGCGGAGACGGGATCGTGTCCCTGCTCTCGCAGATCGTTGGCGAACGTAATCAGCAAGTTGCCGTTGGCGACGCCGACGCCCACCGCCATGATCGCGCCCATCATCGATTCAACGTTCAGCGTGGTCCGCGTGATCACCAGCATCCAGAGCACGCCCGCGAGCGCCCCCGGCACCGCCATCATGATGATCATGGGATCGAGCCACGACTGAAAGTTGGTCGCCATCAGCAGGTAGACGAGGATGATCGCGAGTATCAGGCCGCTGCCCATACTGGAAAACGACTGCTGCATCGCATTGCTCTCGCCTTGAATGCTGATCCTGGTGCCGGGCGGGAGGTTCTTGAGCGCGCTGATCTTTTTCTGCACCGCAGTCGTCACGCTGCCGAGATCGGCGCCCTCGACGCCGCAATCGACGTCAACGACGCGCTGCACCGTGTAATGGTTGATGCCCTGCGCCTGCACCTCGTGGTCCATCGATGCGACGTTGGTCAGGAACTGCGGCGGCGCCGTGGTGCCGTCGAGCTGCGAGGCTGTCAGCGGCGTGCGTCCAATAGCCTGTATCGAATTGACTATATGCTGCGGCGTCTGCACGGCCACGCTGTAGCTAACGCCGTTTTTGTAATCGAGCCACTGACTGGGTGAGAAGATGAGACTCGAGCTGAGCGAAGTTAGTATGCTGGTAGTTATGTCCCTTTCGGTGATCCCGAGCTGGAGCGCCTTGTCACGATCGACTTTTACGCGCAGCGTCGGGTAGTCGAGCACTTGCGGAATACGCACGTCGGCCGCGCCGGGAACGGTTTCGATTTCAGCTTTAAGTTGCTCGGCGATCCTGAAGTCGGAGGCAAGATCGCGTCCTACGATTTGCACGTCGATTGGCGCCGACAGACCGAAACTTAATACTTGACTGATTATGTCCGCCGCCTGCGGATAGATAGTCACTTCGGGGAACTGACTATGTACAGCCGAGCGAATCTTCTTGATGTATTCCTCGGTCGAGTGATGCTTTTTCTTCAGCTGAATCTGCAGGTCGGCGTCCTGCGGACCGAGGCTGTCGGTTTGGTAGAACAACAACGCCCAGTAAACCGGCAACCCGATGTGATCGGTCATCAGCTCGAACTCGTCGGCCGGAATCAAGCTGCGAATGGTCCGTTCTACGCCATCGAGGATGCGCGAGCTTTCCTCGAGACGCGTGCCGACCGGTACGCGGACGTGCAATCGAATCATGCCGGTGTCGACGTTCGGGAAGAAATCTTCGCCCGCCACATTTATCAGCATCATCGAGGCGAGCACGATCACGCCGATTGCTCCGAGCACGAGTCCGCGATGCGCCATGACCCGGCTCAGCAGTCCCTCGTAGCGCGTGCGCTGGCGATCGAACCATCGCTCGAATGCGTCCGTCGTCTTCCCCAGCCATCTGCCGGTCTTGTGGCCTTCAGGCTCCGACGCGAGCAGATGAATCGCCATGCTCGGGACCAACGTGCGTGAGAGCAGGTACGACGTCAGCATCGCGTACACCACCGCTAGCGCCAGCGGCAGGAACAGGTATTTCGCGACGCCAGTCAGTGCGATGACAGGTGAGAACACGATGCAAATCGACAGCGTGCCGACGAACGCAGGCACCGCGATCTGCCGCGCACCGTCCAGGATCGCGACGCCCAGCGGTTTGCCCATCGCGTGGTTGCGATGGATGTTCTCGACTTCCACCGTCGCGTCGTCGACCAGCATGCCGACCGCCAGCGCAAGTCCGCCGAGCGTCATGATGTTGATGGTCTGGCCCGAGAGCTTGAGCCCGATTATCGACGTCAGAATCGCCAGCGGAATCGACGTGATGACGATCAACGTGCTCCTGAGCGAGCCCAGGAACAGCAGCACCATCAGCCCGACCAGTGACGCGGCAATCACGCCTTCCTGGACGACGTCGAACAGGGACTCGCGCACGAAGATCGACTGGTCGAAGGCGAGCGTCGCCTTCAGACCCTTCGGCGCGATCGCGAGCATCGCCGGCAGCACTCCTTTGACGGCATCGACCACCGTCAGCGTCGAGGCCGCGGGATGCTTCAGGATGAGCATGTAGGTCGCGAGCTGGCCGTTGACCCGCACCAGGTCGGTTTGCACCGCGGAGCTGTCGCTGACCTTCGCTACGTCCTCCATGTAAACCGGCGAAGTCCCCTGGTATTTGATCGGAAGTCGATTCAGCTCTTCGGAATGCTGCGGACTGCCGTTGATGACCACGTTGTACTCGGTGTTCCCGATTTTCGCGGTGCCACCCGGAATGATCACGTTTTGCTGCTGCAGCGCGTTGACGACGTCCTCAGGCGATACCCCGCGCGCATACATCAGCGACGGATCGATATTCACCATCACCTGGCGCGTCGCACCGCCAAAAGGCGCCGGCGTGGACAGCCCCGGTATAGTGAACAGGAATATTCGCGCGAAGTTGTAGCCGAAATCGTAGACTTTGCTCTGCGGCAAAGTCTCGCTCGAGAATAGCAAGTAGCTAATCGGAACCTCAGTCGCGTTGTAGTCAATGACGCTCGGCGGATTAATCCCGGGCGGCAGAATGTTCTTGATTGCCTCGGAGACAGATACTAATTGCGAAATGGCCAGTCCGGTGTCGGCGCCGTGCTGGAAATAAAACTTCAACAGGCCGATGCCGTTGAGCGAGATCGATTCGATGTGATCGACGCCGTTGACAGTCGTCGACGAGGCGCGCTCGCTGATGTTCACGACCCGCTGCTCCATTTCCTGCGCGGACAGGCCCGGATAGTTCCAGACCAGGTCGACGACCGGTATGTCGATCGCGGGGAAGATGTCGAAGTTCATCGACGAGAGCGAAACGATTCCGAGCAGCAGCATCAACGCCGCCATCACGGCCACGGTGACGGGGCGACGGAGCGCGAGTTGGACGATCCACATAAGGTGGTCTCCTGTTTACTTCGGGTCGCCGCTCAGGGCGACTCGCGCTTTTTCGAGACGAATGGCGTCACGAACGCGCGTTCCGGATCCGGCAACAGGTTCAGGAATTTAATTTCGGCGAAGTCGCCGATCAGCTGGAAGCCTGAGAATGCCGCGTTATCCACCCGGATTCGCCGGAAGTGCGCGAGCTCGAGCCGCATGAAATGACATAAAACGGTGCGGATGATGTCGCCATGCGAGACGAACAGGATGCGCCGGCCGCTGTTCGCTGCGATTGCGCGCCGTACAGCCTCGACGCCACGCGACTGCACCTGCACGATCGTCTCGCCCCCCGGTGTCGGCGCGTCCAGCGGATGCTCGCGATAGTTCTGGTAGTCGGCATCTTCGACCAGATCGTCGTACACCATCCCTTCCCATCGTCCATATTGGACTTCAGACAGCTGCGGGTCTTCTGTAATCGGGATGCCGCCGACGCCGGCCGCGATAATCTCCGCCGATTGGCGCGCACGCGCGAGCGGGCTCGTGACGATCAAGTCGGGCTCTATCAGGCGCGCAACGGGCACCGACGCTCGCACTTGTGCGCGTCCATCTTCATCGAGTTCGATTGGATTGCGGCCCATCACGCGGCCTTCGCGGTTCCATGCGGTCTCGCCGTGGCGCATGAAGAGTGCGATTCCCCTCATCCCGTTGCCGCCTTTCAGTTTGTCCGCCACGTAAAACGGTCCCAGCGCCATCGAACTCGCCTCGATGATTGAATGCCAGCCAAAAAGAACGGCGGGACATCGCTGATGCGCGCCCGCCGCAATCAATCCAGATTTTTCGACTCCCTGCTCGCGCGTCAGTGTTACCGCGCCGACGCCGCCGCGCTCGTCTGCGCCGCTTCTTCCGCATGCGCGGTTCCGTTAGCAGGCGCACCCACACCGCAGAACGCTTCGTAATCGATCAGCCCGGTTTGTGTAGGATGCTCGCTGCATACGGGGCACTTCGGATCTTTGCGGATCTTCAAAACTCGCACGTAGTCCTTGTCCGACAGAGTGTCGAAGTAGACCATCTTGCCGATTAGCGGAGACCCGGCGCCAATTATCAGTTTGATCGCCTCGAGCGCTTCGATCGATCCAATCAATCCCGGAATCGCGCCGAGCACGCCCGCCTCAGCGCACGACGGCGCCATGTCCGGCGGTGCCGGCTCCGGATACAGGCATCGGTAGCACGGTCCGCCTTTAGCCGGATAGAAAACCGTGGTGTTGCCTTCGAAGCGGAAAATCGCGCCGTCCACCAGCGGCTTCTTCGCGAACACGCACGCGTCGTTGATCAGATATCGAGTTGGGAAATTGTCGCCGCAGTTCACGACGACGTCGTAATCCTTGATGATATCCATCACGTTCTCGGACGTGAGCCGCACATCGTGGCGAATCACCTTGACGCCAGGATTCAGCGCGTTGATTGATTTCTGCGCCGACTCGGTCTTCGGCATCCCGACGCGATCGGTCGTATGGATGATCTGCCGCTGGAGGTTCGACATATCGACCACGTCAAAATCCACCAGGCCGATCGTGCCGACTCCCGCCGCCGCCAGGTAAAGAGCAGACGGCGAGCCCAGCGCGCCCGCGCCGAGGAGCAGGACTTTGGAGTCGAGCAGTTTTGCCTGTCCCTTCTCGCCGACTTCGGGAATTACGAAATGGCGCGAATAGCGGGTCAGCTCTTCGTTGGTGAACGCGCGATCAGCGACCCACGGCAACCCGCGATCCTTCCACGCGCTGAAACCACCGGTCATGTTGTACACGTTTTCGTAACCGAGCTCGCGCAGCGTGCGCGCCGCCAGCAGCGATCGCGTGCCCGACGCACACTGCAGGATGACGGGAGTCTTGTGGTCGGGAACCTTCTCCTCGATTCTGAGTTCCAGGAATCCGCGCGGAATCGCGACTGCCTGCGGAATATGTCCCTGCCGCCACTCGTCGCTCTCGCGCACGTCGACCAGCACGGTGCCGGGCTTTTCGATCATCCGGCGCGCTTCGTCGATATCGACTTGCTTAATCGTCGAGCGTGCTTCGTCGAGGATGTTTTTCGAGGTTTTCGCCATAAAATTTATCCGTTCGATCCGCCGGCGGACTCAGTTTCAATATACAACTATAACCCCGCTCGCGAGTCACGCACGCGCAGTAGCCCGCCTATCCGCCAATCATTCGATGCGATTCGACCAGCGTGCGCAGGAAATTCAACACTTCCGCCGCATGCCCGCGCGGCGTCACGTCGTGAAAAGCTCGCCGCACGCGAAGATCGCTGTCGAGCACGAAGGTCGAGCGCGCGGCGTACTTGCCCTTCAGCACGCCGAAGGCGCTGGCGAGCTTGCCGTCTTCGTCGGCCAGCAGGATGAACGGGAACGCATGCTTCTCTGCGAATGCGCGATGACGCTCGACCGAATCCGCGCTCACGCCGACGATCGCGCAATCCAGCGCCTCGAACTGTTCGAAACTGTCGCGAAATTCCTTGGCCTCGACCGTGCACCCCGGCGTGTCGTCCTTAGGGTAGAAATAAACCACGACGTTGCGGCCGCGAAAATCCGCGAGCCGGCGCGTCTCGCCGCGATTGTCGTTGCGTGCGAGCTCGAGCGCCGACGAAAGATCGGGAATGCCGTTCGCGTCAGACGGCGGCATGCTCTGCAGCCTCGGCGAGCGATCGACGCTTGGTGAACTTGATTGCCGCGTTGTCGATGTTGATCGAGCAGAGCGACCCGCACATCGTGCAGACGTTGGAACCCGCCGCCTCGCTCTCTTCCTTGTAACGGCGCGCCTTGTCGGGGTCCATCGCCATCGCGTACATGCCTTCCCAGTTGAGCGACTTGCGAAATCGCGACATCTGATCGTTCCAGACTTTCGCCGCGCGCACGCCCTTGACCAGGTCGCCCGAGTGAGCCGCGATTCGCGTCGCGATCACTCCTTCGCGCACGTCGTTGATATCGGGCAACCGCAAATGTTCGGCCGCCGTCACGTAGCACAGAAAATCGGTGCCCGCCGCCGACGCGACCGCTCCGCCAATCGCACCAGTGATGTGATCGTAGCCCGGCGCCACGTCGCAGGTCAGAGGACCCAGCACATAAAAAGGTGCGCCGCCGCAGACTCGCTTCTCGAGCTTCACATTGGCTTCGATTTGATCGAGCGGCACATGGCCCGGACCTTCGATCATCACCTGCACGCCCATCGCCCGCGCCCGTTCGCCGAGCTCGCCCATCACCAGCAGCTCGCCGATTTGACCGCGATCGGTGGCGTCACCGGTGGCGCCCGGCCGCAGACCGTCGCCAATCGAAATAGTCACGTCATGCTCGCGCAGCACCGCGCAGACTTCGTCGAAATGCTCGAACAGCGGATTCTCGTTGCCAGTCCGCTCGATCCATGACGCCAGCATCGCGCCGCCGCGTGACACTATCCCTTCGATTCGCTGATGCGCGCGCAGCCGCATCACGCTCTCGCGCGTGACGCCGCAGTGCAGCGTCATGTAATCGACGCCCTGGCGCGCTTGCCGCTCGATAACGTCGAGGAAGTACTCGATCCCCATCTCCATGATCGAGTGCTCCGAGCCGAGCTGGTAAATCGGCACCGTGCCGAGCATCACTGAGCATCGCGACAGCAGCTCCACGCGGATTCTGTCCAGGTCGGTGCCGGTCGAAAGGTCCATCACCGAGTCGGCGCCATAGCGGACCGCGGTGTAAAGTTTCTCGACTTCCTCGTCGATCAACTGGTGGAAGTTCGACGCACCGATGTTGGCGTTGACCTTGGTGCGCAGGCCTTTGCCGATTCCGATTGCTCTGAAATCGTGATGGATATTGTGCGGGATCACGACCTCGCCGGTCGCGACCAGCGCGCGAATCTCCTCGACAGGAATACCTTCATCCTCGGCAACTTCAGTCATCTGCCGCGTGATTATGTTTTTACGGGCGGCTTCAATCTGGGTCATCGCGTCACCTCCGCGGCCTTAGTGCCGGCCTTGGATCCTGAATTATAGCTCAATCTTCGCCGTACTCGATGCCGTTCTTTTCGCACAGCGCACGCAGTTCCTGGATCATACGCTCCGAGCGTGCCAGGTGCGCCACCGCGATAAAATTCGCCAGCGCCACCAGCGTCAACGCTCCGGTCGCCCAATACATATGGCTGACGACGTCGCCGCCGTGAATCACTCCAACGCCTTTCGCATACGCGATAAACAAAACGATCAGACCCGCCAGGGTCAGAGCAATCGTCACTCGGGTCATCTGATTACTTGCCGCTGCGCGCTGCGTGCCGATCGATGACCGTGAGATCGTCGATATGGTCCGGCGCCTCCGCGTAATGCTTGGGCGCGTTGCGTTCGGTGTAGGTCTTCATCTCGGGCCGCTGCGGATCGTAAACCGCCGCGTCCTGCTCGCGGTACCACTCGAGCATCTCGTTCATGTTGCCGTCGCGGCCTTTCTCGGCCAGCACGCGCGAACGATGCATCAGCAGTTCCTTGGGCTCGACGAAATCCTTGCGGTCGAAACCCCAGATGCGCGGATGAACGGAGGTGTCCATCCGAATCGCGTCGCACGGGCATGCCTCGACGCACAGACCGCAGTAGATGCATCGGAGAGTGTCGATTTCGTAACGCACCGGGAATTTCTCGACGTGCGGATCGGGCGACTCGCCCGCCTCTATATATATGCACTGCGCGGGACACGCGGTCGCGCAGAGAAAACACGCGGTGCATCGCACGGAGGAATCCTCGCGCAGCGTCAGCCGATGGCTGCCGCGAAAATTGTCGGGATAGTGCTTGCGCTCCTCGGGATATTGAGTGGTCGAAGTCGCGTTGACGTCTTTCTTCAAGCCGAACAAATGGGCGGTGTGCAGCATGAGGTTGCGCACGAAGTGGTAGTTGGTAATCGCCAGACCTCGCAGGATTTCGGGGATGTAAATCCGCTCCCAGAAGGTCATTTGTTCGCTTCTCTGCATCTCTAAACCAGCACCAAATCCATTGTCTGAACGGGGTTTTCTGTGCTTTTCGCAGACTCGCCGGACTCCGAAACTAAACTATAGGGAGTCGCCGGAATTGCAGTCAAGTTACGCTGGATGAACGGGATTCAACGTCCAGTCTCGAGTAGTTGGATTTCTTGTTGGCAAACCGGACGAACGCGATCGTGTCGTAAAGTCCGTGGCACAAGATGACGGCCCACAGGTTGTACCCGCTTCCGACAAACAGTACGCCAAATAAGACGGAGAGCTGAGTTACGATGATCACGGCTCGCAAGCCTTGATATAGATGCATGAGACCCGCTCCCGCCGCCGCCCACATACCGCGATAGCGGTTGCGATAGGCGCGGCGAGCCAGGCCGACCCGAGTGCTTCAATCGACTGGAGGACGATTCCCCGGAAGATAAGTTCTTCGAGAAATCCGCCGAGGATCCAGGCGATACGATCCCAATCAGGAGTTTAATCCTCGATTCCTGCAGCACGCGAAACGCTTTCAGTGTTGGTGGCTTAGCAACCCAACGTGTCGCGAGCCTGTCCGCCAACGGGCTGTAAGCCAACATCAACGCCAGCCACGCGACTGGAAATCCAATTGTCGAGATCCAGGATGCGGAGATACTGAGCCCGAGTTCTCGAAACGAAACTTCATGCTCAACCACCGCACTGAGCGTGTACAGAGCTACGCCGAGCAGCCCTCCGATCAAAACAATCCGCGAATTTCGGTATCTGACAACGACGATCAGTATCCAAATTGCGATCAGCAGGAGTGCGAGCTGTTGAAAGGGTGTCATCGTGAGCGCGCGCAGTCCCCAGCGATCGGATCACTGCGGCTCGTCCGGCTGCCCATCGGGCTTAGTCGCAGCAGCGGGCGGATCTTCGACAGAAGCATCGTTCCCGGCTTCTTTCGGCGCTGGGTGACCGAACCTGCCCGGCTTGACTTCGAAGCTGCTCACATCAACCTCGACCGGGAAACCTTCGATCTTCGGGGGCAACTGCCGCGTGACCGCGTCAACCGCCTTCTGCTTGTCGACCTCGACCAGAATCGCGGCTTCATTCTGTTCATCGATTTCACCGGTGACTATTGTCACGTGCGGAATTTTCATCAGCTCGGCGCGATGCCGCTTGCTGACCGCTGTGGCAGCGCGCAAATCCTCTTCCGTCCGCTCATCATCCGGCGTCTGCGCCTGTGCGTTCCGTGCGACGCATGCCAACAGCGCGATCGCGATCAACACCGCCGCAATTTTCCCAATCTTCACTCTAAATTTTAAAAATCCGGCTCCCCTTCCCACTATGGGAAGGGGTTAGGGGTTAGGTTCCTTTCAACCGCGGATACAGCCTGCTCGGATTCTCGTGCAAAATTTTCCTCGCAACGCCCGCATCAAACTCCTTTCTCCCAGCCGTCAGGCTCACCGTATGCGGGAACCTGCCGTCGAAGTGCGGATAGTCCGACGCATACAGAATGTGCTCGGCGCCAACGGTTTCGACCACGAACGGCAGCGTCTCTTCGTCGGGATCGCACGAGATGAAAAAGTTCTCGCTGCGAATCACCTCCGACGGCTTGCGATGCAGAAACGGCACGTACTCCGGCATCAGTTCGTAGTGCTCGTCCAGCCGCTCCATCCAGAACGGCAGCCATCCCACGCCCGCCTCCAGAAACGCGACGCGCAGTTTCGGAAAACTATCGAGCACGCCACCACCCACAATCGCCGCTATCCCGCGCATCACCTCGAACGGATTCGTCGCCGAATGCTGGATGAACAGATTGTTGCCCATCTCGAACGTGCCCATACCGTACGGCGGGCGCGCCGTGCCGCCGTGAAAGCATGCGGGCAGATCGGTATCGACGCAGGCCTGCCAAATCGGATGGAACGCGGGATGGTCGAGCAGCTTGTCTTCCATGTGCGCCGACAGGTAGATGCCGACGCACCACGGCTCGTTCGCGACGCGCCGGATTTCCTCCGCGGCGCGCTCAGGCGCACGCATCGGCACGATCGCAACGCCCTTCAACCGGTTGGGATAGGCCGCGCAGTAGTCGGCGAGCCATCGATGGTACGCGCGAATCATCGCGACTTCGAAATCGACGCTGTCGAGCGCGCAGAAGCTCGACACCACCGTCGCGAACAGCACCGCCACGTCGATTCCTTCGCGATCCATATCCTTGATCCGCACCTTGGGATCGAATCCGCCGCGCATGTCGGGCACCTCGCCATGCGGCTTGCGGCCGGTTCGCTTGAGCGGCTTGTCAGGCGCGGCGATACCCAGCGGCCTGCCGGTATTCAACTGATGAAAGTAGCCGAAGAAATACTTCGACGTGCGCGTCGCCGCGACCTTCTTCAGCTCGTCGAGATCGGTCTTGTATTTGCTCTCGAGGTACTGGTCGTAGAGCTCATTGGGCTCCATCACATGGCCGTCAGCGTCGATAACCTTGATGCCATTGAACATGGATCACTTATCGCGCATCGCCCCCGCCAAACTCAAGCCAACACCGTTCGCTTCTTTTGTCATCCTGACGATGTGAGCAACGCGAACTGAGGAACTGGTTTCTGGCCTCCGGACAGCTTCGCGCAAGCGAAGCCGGTACCGGTTCTTCGTCGCCGCATCCAATGACAAACCGCCCCCGTTCGACTAAACATCACACGCCATGGATTCGCCCGCCGTTGCCGTCGAACCTGTGCGCGCTATCACCTCGGCCGAGGCGGCGCACACCCTGCTCGCGAGCTTTCTGGGATGGGCACTCGACGCTTTCGATTTCTTTATCCTGATTTTCGTAATGCCCGCGGTCGCGCGCGAATTCCATCACCCCATCTCGCACATCGCGTTCACGATCACCGCGACTCTCGCCCTGCGCCCGGTCGGCGCGCTCGTGTTCGGCTGGATGGCCGACCGCTACGGCCGGCGCATCCCATTGATGATCGACGTCATCTTCTATTCCGTCGTCGAAGTGCTGAGCGGCCTTGCGCCGAGTTACGGATGGTTCCTGTTCATGCGTGCACTGTACGGAATCGGGATGGGAGGTGAATGGGGCGTCGGCGCGTCGCTCGCGATGGAAGCGGTCTCGCCGCGCTGGCGCGGATTTTTCTCCGGCCTGCTGCAGGAGGGTTACGCGGTCGGCTACCTGCTCGCGGCGGCCGCGTTCTTCTTCGTCTTTCCACACTATGGATGGCGCGCGATGTTTTTCCTGGGCGGCGCGCCTGCGCTCCTGACCATCTATATCCGCACCAAAGTGCCGGAGTCCGAGGCATGGCAGCGCACGCGCCCCGACCGCGCGCAGATTGGCAACGCGATTCGCGCCAACTGGAAATTGTTCCTGTATTTGTGCGCGCTGATGACGATGATGAATTTCGTCTCGCACGGCACGCAGGACATGTATCCGACCTTCCTCGAAAAGACGCGCGGCTTCGATACCCGCACCGTCGCGACCATCGCGCTCATCTATAATGTAGGCGCTCTGCTCGGCGGCCTGACCTTCGGCTACTTGTCCGATCGATTGGGCCGGCGGCGCACGATGGCGACCGCGGTGATATGCGCCGGCCTCGTGATCCCGCTGTGGATCTATCCCAATACGCTCGCGATCCTGACGTTGGGCGCGTTCCTGATGCAGTTCATGGTGCAGGGCGCATGGGGCGTCATCCCGGCGCATCTGACGGAGCTTTCGCCGCCCGAGGTTCGTGGACTGTTCTCAGGCCTCGCGTATCAAACGGGAGTCTTGCTGGCTTCTGGAGCGGCTGTCAGCCAGGCTGTCCTCGCAGAACGATTCGGCTACGCCGCGACCCTCGCCGGCGTCGCCGCAATCGTGATGGTGTCCGCCGCTGTTGTCATCCTGCTAGGCCGCGAGCGTATGGGGCGTGACCTCCATTCATCCGCGTCATGAATCGCAAGCCGATCACCGAATGAGTATTGCGAAACCTTCAGCCTTGCGACGATTCGTCACGCTGGCTGCGGCACTTCCGATAGCGTCGCAAATCGCGCGAAGAGTGCGGTCACGCCTCAGATCCAAATTCGTGACGTTTCCGATCGGCGAGATGGACGCGCGGCTGGGGAATCAGCTTTTCCAAATCGCGGCGACTATCGGCATCGCGCGTCGCAATGGTTGTTCGTTCGTGTTCCCGCCATGGCAGTACGCGCGACATTTTGAATTTCCGATCCCACAGGCTGGCGCGCTTCCGCAATTGCAGCGGCGGCAACCGCGCAGCTGCGCGTACGAGGAGATCGTGATCGATCGCGCTACCGAACTTTTCGGTTACTTCCAATCGGAGAAATACTTCGCGCACTGCGCAGATGAAGTGCGTCACTACTTCACGCCCCATCACGCCATTTCGGAGCTGCTCGAAAAAGGTTTCGGCGACCTGCTCGCGGGCAAGACCTGCTCGGTCCACGTGCGTCGAACCGACTACGTCGACAATCCAATGTGGACCGACCTGTCGGCGGATGACTACTACGAGCGCGCGATGGCGCAATTCGACTCCGATTCCGCTTTCGTGATCTTCTCCGACGATATCGAGTGGTGCAGGACGCGGTTCCGTGGACGCGCGACCTACTTTGTCGAAGCGCTGAGCGCCGTCGAGGATCTCTACCTGATGTCGCGATGCCGCGGACACATCATCGCGAATTCCAGCTTTTCATGGTGGGGCGCATGGCTCGACCCCAACCCGGACAAGAAAGTGATCGCGCCGTCGCGATGGTTTACCGGAAGGTTCGCGAACCCGTCTATCCCCTACCGATTTCGATCCGGCCGCCCGGATGGATACCACGACACCCGCGATCTGATTCCGCCCGCCTGGATCAAAATTTGATCATCGCGCGGCCCGTCGCGAAGATGCCACTTGTTCGGGCGGGCCGACAACATATGCCGATTTGCTCTAAAGTGGGTCGCGGAGTAGTCCCAGACAGGCCGGCATGTGCAGGCCGTTCGGTACAGCGTCGATTGGCTTGCAGCTAAAACGGCCTGCCAAAAGAGGGGAGCTCATGTACGCGAATATCAACGGCTTGAAAGTTCACTATGTCATCGAAGGCAACGGAATACCGTGTGTGATTCCGAGCCTCGGAGGTACGCTTTCATACGAGCGGATGTTCTCCGCCGAGCTCAGGCGGCATCTTAAGCTCGTGTTCGCGGAGCTCCGCGGTAGCCGCTCGGACCTTGGCGAGGTCGGCGCGGCGACTCTCGACACGATCGTGGACGATCTCGATCGCCTCAGGACCGAACTCAAGCTCGATCGCATCGTGGTCCTCGGCCATTCGGGTCACGGGTTTATCGCGCTCAGATACGCGGCGAAATACCCAGATCGGATCTCGCACGCAGTCCTCGTGGGCGCGGCACCGTCCTTTGACGGAACCTGGTTCGCGGAGGTGTTGAGATATTCCGAGATGCTCATGTCGAACGAGCGCAAAGACGAACTCGCACGCAGCCACGACCGGTTGCGACCGGCGATGAGCCGCGCGACGCCCGACGAGGCTGTTGTCCTGAACTTCATAGCAAACGCTCCGATCCAATTCTTCGACGCGCACTTCGATTGCGCCCACCTATGGAAGGACCAAACCTTTAACGCCCAAATATTCCAGCGGTTCTGGGGACCCGGTGGCGAGTTTTCCAAGTTTGATCCCGCTACCGAGTTTCCCAGGATCAAATGCCCGGTGCTTATCGCGTCAGGGCTATTCGACTACGGATGTCCGCCGACCACGTGGCACGGCATCATAGACAAACTCGCGAAGCACGAATACCGGGTCTTCGAGCGCAGCGGCCATCATCCGCAGATGGAAGAGCAGTCGCTCTTCGATCAAACCGTCGTCGAGTGGATCAAGCGCAACTGAGTCTCATCCGGGTAGACGAGAGTCAGCACGCGGAGAGCGCGATCGCGCTATCCAGCCAGCCGCTCGTGACTGACGTCTTCGAACAGCCGTGGGATATGCTTCCGAACTTGCGCGGTCATCTCCTGGTCGGAGATTGACGTCGTTCGCCCGTCGTCGTATTGCGCATCGACCCACTTCGCTATTTCGAGCACTTCGGGCGAGCGTTTTTCCACGCGCGTGCCGCCCGCGAGCCCGAAGTAGGAATTGATCCACCACGCTATCCCCGCCGCGCCCGAGGTTTTGTCCACCGCGACGCGCGGCGGCCGGCGAAGAATCTTCGCGGTGTCGAAGACGTTGTAGATTTCCTCGTCCTTCAGCAGCCCGTCGGCATGAATTCCCGCGCGCGTCACGTTGAAGTCGCGTCCCACGAACGGATAGTTGGCGGGAATCCGATAGCCCGCTTCGCGTTCGAAGTACTCAGCGAGTTCCGTGATGACCGACAGATCCATCCCGTTCGCGTCGCCCTTGAGCGACACGTAATCCATCACCAGCCCTTCCAGCGGAGGATTTCCCGTGCGCTCGCCGTAGCCGAGGATCGTCCCGTTCGCGTACATGCATCCGTAGAGCCACGCGGCCGTCGCATTGGCGAGCACCTTGTGAAAATCGTTGTGCCCGTGCCATTCGAGCTGTTCCGATGGCACGCCGCATTCGCGCCGAAGCCCCAAAATAAGCTTCGGCACGCTGCGCGGCAGCGCGACGCCCGGGTAGGGCACTCCAAAGCCGAGTGTATCGCAGACGCGAATCTTGACCGGGATACCGCTCGATTCGCCGAGCTCCATCAGCTTCGACACGAACGGCACGACGAAGCCGTAGAAGTCCGCGCGGGTCGCATCCTCGAGATGGCAGCGGATTTTGAGGCCCGCGTCGAGCGCGGCGTTCACAATTCCGAGGTAGTCATCCGTCGCCTGGCGCCGGGTTTTCCCGAGCTTGTTGAAAATGTGGTAGTCGGACGCCGACGTCAGGATGCCCGTCTCGCGCAGTCCCATCTCCTTGACGATCTTGAAGTCGGACTTCACCGCGCGGATCCATCCGGTCACCTCTGGAAACTCGTAGCCGCGGTCAAAGCATTGATTTACCGCTTCGCGATCGACCTTCGAGTACAGGAAGAACTCTGTCTGCCGGATGACTCCCCTGGGGCCGCCGAGGCGATGCAGCATGTCGAACATCGTGACGATTTGCTCGACGGTGTACGGCGGACGCGCCTGCTGCCCGTCGCGGAAGGTGGTGTCGGTGATGAAAAAGTCGGTCGCCGGCTCGGGTTTTTCGAACACGCCGTCGAAAATGATTCGCGGCACCGCATCGTAGGGGAACTGCTCGCGGATAAGGTTGGGCTCGGCTACGTCTATCAGTTCGTGTTTCATGGGTGGGTCCTCGATTTCGATCTAAACCGCATGAATCAACATATGTCAAGCGATATACAGGGTCATTCATGATGCTCAGCTCAGGTTTCGCTTGCTGCGCAAGGTCGCCCCTTTTCCGGAGTCGATCCTCCCTTTCCGCAGAAAACGCCCGGATCTGGTCCGTCTAGTGTGGGCTTGGTAAATTTTGCGCCGATGCAAACATGGTGCGTCCTGGTTATCGGCTCGCTTGCATGGCTACTGGTCCTTGCACAAACGGCAACTGGTCAGTCATCGAGCAGTCGGCCGGTACCGGATATCAGCAATTGGCTCACCTATCGCAACACCGCTGCTGGTCTCTCGTTTAAGTATCCGAAGTCTCTCCGACTGCGCGAAAGAGATCCTCGCGAGTTTCAACTCCCACCCGATGTAACGGATCCTCTGGGCCTCCGTTTCGCACCACAAGCAGTTATCGAGTTGATTGGTGACACACCTATCAACCGAGGAACGATAGTGCTGCAATTCGAAATCAGTCGAGATCCTGTGACCAAGAAAATGGCTGAGAAAAAGATCAAGTACGCGTTCAAGATGCAGCCTCAGGAGTATGATCCTCAATTCGCATCGGCGCTTAAAACCATTCGGCTTGATGGGCATCAAGGCCTTCTGCGCATTGACTGTGATCGTGCCGGGACGTGCCACTGGACTATCTCGATGTTGCAACCGCACCCGTGCTCGATCCGTCCGGGGTTGTCCGGGGCTGATGCTGAGGAAAGCGTTCCGCCTCCTCATGACGGGCGATTCCCCCTACTCTCGATCTTACGGACGGTTCATCTTGAGCCGCCGTCCTGAGGGCACGCGCCGCAGAACCCTCACCTGCTGGCCGCGTTGCGGCCGGCACCTCTCCCGTGAAAGTAACGGGCGAGGTAGACGGGACCGGGATTCTTCGCTTTCGCTCAAGAATGACACAAAAACAAGTTCCAACAGGGACGCAGTCCCTTTTCCTATCACTGGGTGCAGGGGTCACCCCTGCTGAAACCCAGCGCGGGTTTCACATTAAATTAAGTGAGTTACCCTTCCCCTTCGTGGGACTTTCGATCCAGCCGCGATTGCGCTAAACGAACAGTATGGAGGTAATGCCATGAAATTTGGCCTCTTCTATGAAATCTCGGTACCGCGACCATGGGGGCGCGAAACTGAAAAAACCGTGTACGACAACTGCCTCGAGCAGGTCGCCTTTGCCGACGAACTCGGCTTCGACTCTGTGTGGGCCGTCGAACACCACTTTCTCGAAGAATATTCGCATTGCTCCGCACCTGAGTTGTTCCTGACCGCATGCGCGATGAAGACCAAAAAGATGCGCGTCGGCCACGGCATCGTCGTGTGCGTGCCCGAGTTCAATCATCCGATCAAAATTGCCGAGCGCACTGCCGTGCTCGACATTCTTTCCGGCGGCCGCCTCGACGTCGGCACCGGCCGGTCGGCCACCTGGACCGAACTGGCCGGCTTTCGCGCCAGCCCCGACGAGACCAAGAAAACCTGGGACGAGTTCGTCCATTGCCTGCCGAAAATGTGGACGCAGGAGCGCTTCTCCTACCAGGGTCGCTCGTGGTCGATGCCGCAGCGGACGATCGTGCCCAAGCCCTATCAGAAACCGCATCCGCCACTGTGGGTCGCAGTCACCAGTCCCGGCACAGAAATCGACGCGGCCGAGCGCGGGATGGGCAGTCTCGGACTGACCTTCGGCGGATTCGCCGAGCAGGAAGAGAAGGTCAAGCGCTATCGCAAGATCATCCGCAACTGCACTCCGGTCGGCGACGTCGTCAACGAAGCCGTCTCGACGGTGAACTTTCTGTATTGCCACGAGGATGACGCCGAGGGCGTCAAGGTGGGCAGGCGCCTCACCGGCACCTTCAACTACCTGGCGGCGCAGTTACTTGCGGCGCGCGAGGCGTATCCGAGCAAGTCGTATCCGTCGCTCGGGCTGCTGCCGTCGCTGCGTCAGGAAGCGTCCGGCCCCGGCGATGCGTCCGGCGCGCCAGAGGGTATCGCGATCGGAAATCCCGCACGCATTTTGCGCGAGATGAAGAAGTGGGAGGCGGTCGGCTGCGATCGCGTCAACTTCCTGCTAAATGCGCTTGAGACCGTGCCGCAGCAGAAGGTGCTCGACAGTCTGCGCCTGTTCGCCAAGGAAGTGATGCCTCATTTTCAGAGCGCGACCGAATCCTCCGCAGCTGCAGGAGGTCGTTGATGCCGCCGCGTTATGGAAAGCTCGATCTGGCTGCGTGGAGCAAGTCGGTATCAACGATCAATGGCTACAAGACTGAACCGTGGCTGCTGAAGGGCGCGCAGATCATGACGATCAACATGGAGATCGATGACGATCCAGCGGACAACCTGCTGCCGGCCACGATGCATCCGTCGATTCCCGAGTACGCGATTTTTTGCGTCACGAGTTATCCCGACAGCCCGGTGGGCGCGTTCTCGATTGCCGAGGTTCGCGTCTCCGGCCGCACCGGCGTTCGGCCGCGCGGCTTCGTGCTGCGCAGTTTCTGCGACAACGAAGATGCGCGCCGCGAGTTGGCTGCGCGATGGGGTTATCCGACTGTCGCGGGCGACGTGAAGCTCGATATCCGGCACGACCGCGTGGTCGCGCGTACGAGCGCCGACGGCAAGCCGGTGCTCGAATGCGAGCTGCTCGATCGCGATTTGATCTCCGGCGGCGACATCCAGTACATCGCGAGCATGCATCTGGCGCGCAACAAGGACGACAACAAACTCGTTCTCGTGCAAGTCGATCCCGAGTTCGTTTTCTCGAAAGCGGAGCGGGGCAAGCCGCGGATTATCCTGCTCGACAACGACGCATTCGGCGCCGGCAACAATCTTCGGCTCGCCAACCCCATCTCGGCCACTTTTACGACCGCCGACGTGACGCTGCCGAAGATTCGCTACATCTGCAATCCGGAGTTGCCGGCGATGCAGGGGACGACCAAAGTCGCCGCGTAGTTTTCTTCGGATGCGATTGTACCCCTTCCCACTATGGGAAGGGGTTAGGGGTTAGGTTAGCCCGCCTCCGCACTGCGTTTGTGCGCCAAACCGCAATGCCTGAACCCTGGCACTTCGAAAAAATCAAGCTCAAGAGCGGACTCACGATGCGAGTCGCACGCGCCGGCTCAGGTCCGCCGGTGATCATGCTGCACGGGTTCCCCGAATGCTGGTACTCGTGGCGCCATCAGATGCGCGCGCTGTCCGACCGCTTCGATTGCGTCGCACCCGAGATGCGCGGTTACGGCGAGACTGACGCACCGGTCGGCGTCGCGAACTACACGCTCGACAAGCTGGTCGGCGACGTTGCCGATCTGATCGAGGCACTCGGCCACCAGCGCGCCACCATAGTCGGCCACGATTGGGGCGGCGCCGTTGCGTGGGCGACCGCGATGATGCGCCCCGAGGTCGTCGAGCGCCTGATCGTCATGAACTGTCCTCATCTCGAGCGTATGAGTCGCGCGCTGCGCCGCAATCCGCGCCAGATGCTTCGTAGTTGGTACATGCTTTTCTTTCAGATTCCCCGCATTCCCGAGTGGGCGTTTCGGCGGCACAACTATGAAGCGCTGGGCAACGCGCTGCGCAATGGCACGATTCAAAAAGACGTCTTTACTGAAAGCGATCTCGACTACTTTCGCGCCGCGTTCCGCAATCCCTACTCGATAACCGCCGCGATTAACTACTATCGCGCGAACTTCCGCACAGGGTTCATGGCCCGGCCCGGCTCCAATTCATGGATCGATCACAAAATTTCGGCGCCGACGCTTTTGATCTGGGGCGAGCAGGATTTCGCGCTCGGCAAGGAACTGACCTGTGGGATGGAGGGGCTGTTCACCGGGCCGTTCGAGATCAAATACATCCCGGACTCCGGCCATTCGGTGCAGCAGGAAAAACCCGACTTGGTGAATCAATACGTCCGCGATTTCCTCGCTCGCCACTGAATGTCGCGCGCGACCCCCGACTTTGACACCGATTGGCGTCGCGCCTATCCTTTATTCAAGGATCTAAACGCCTCGGACGCCGCCTTTCTCACAGATCCCGGTCAAATCCCCCAGGGTCGTCTGTATAGGAGCTCCCCGGCAAATTCAGAAGGAGGGCTCTTATGCCCACTAAGTTGTATGTAGGCAACCTCGCCTACGCGGTTACGCAGGAGGACCTGGCAGATCTGTTTGCTCAGGCGGGAAAGGTCGAGAGCGCGGTCGTTGTCACCGACAAATTCTCGGGACAGTCGCGCGGGTTTGGTTTCGTCGAGATGGCGGAGGCGGCGGACGCGGCCACCGCGATCCAGACTCTCAATGACACCGACCTGAAGGGCCGAAGGATCAAGATCGACGAGGCTCGCGCCAGCACCGGTGGCCCGCGCGGCGGCGGCGGTGGTGGCGGAGATCGCCGGCGTGGCGGCGGCGGTGGTGGGGGCAGAGAGGGCGGTGGCGGCGGCGGAAATCGCAACCGCTGGTAGAATCTCGCGCCTCGAATCGCGAGTTGACGTACAACCAATTAGCGGCGTGGTCGGAGCGAATAGCCTCCTGCCGCGCCGCTCTGCTTTCGCGCGTTTCAAACCGGCCGTGAGCCGCTTCCACGCGACCGCTCTTCTGCTATCGTAATGCGCCGAAACGGAAGCTTGCCAACCCCACATTGGATGAATCTGATCGAATGAGAAAAGCCACACTCTCGATTGCGGCGGCCGTCGTCGCGCTCGCGTCCATACTTGCGATTTCTGCGAGCGCGTCGCGCGCCGACACTACGGACACCGTCCCCTCCGGCACAATGCGCAACGTTGCCGGCATCGTGACTCATAGTGGCGGACGCGTCGTGCAGGTCGGGACCGCATTTTGGGTCGCCGTGCCCAGCGAAGTCTTCCCCGGCCGATCGTTCGTTTACCTGGTGACCGCGCATCACAACCTGCTCGACGACAGCAACAAGGCTCGATCCGGCTTGATGCTCACTATCGAGGACTCCAAGACTGGTGTGATGCGCGAGGAACCGCTGCCGCCTGAAGGTAAATGGGTGCTCGATCCGCTGCAGGAAAAAGCCGACGTCGCCGCAGTTCCGTTCACGCCGGCCAACGCGAGCATCGCGCCGATCGCGCTCGGCTCGTTGCTCGGCAGTGACGATCCCCTCGCGCGGCCTGAGACCGGCGCGCAAGTGTACTACCTGACCGCCGCAACCGTAGGCGTCAACCAGCGTCGCTTCGAAGCGCTTGCTCGCTTCGGCCACGTCTCCGTTCCCTCACCTGCCGACACCGAAGTGATCGGCGCGGGCTTGCAGCAACTTGGCTATCTCGACGGCGGTGGGGCGCCGGGATTTTCCAGCGGCGCCCCGGTCTTCGTCAGCGCGGGGCTTCGCTTTGCCCTATGGGGGATTCTCGAAGCGAACACATCGCTCAATACAGATCCGGTTTTTTCGGGACTGGCCGGCGTTCTTCCGGCCAGGTTCGTGGCCGAGACCTGCCGCGCGATGGGCGCGATGCAGGACAACTCGCTGCGCGGCTCCAAGGCGCCGAATTGACGGCCCGCGATGCACGATTGATTCACAAGGCCGGTCTCCAGCTATAATGTGCGTTCGCGCAGCATCTTGATTTCGCACCGCGGCGCGGATATCGAAAGTAGTTCCGGCCACGCGTCACAAGGGCCGAACTAACCAACACTCCCCGGTAGCTCAGTCGGTAGAGCGGACGGCTGTTAACCGTCATGTCGCTGGTTCGAATCCGGCCCGGGGAGCCATTCCTAAGTGGCTGATATTCTGGGCTTTGTTATCCTTCCGAGCCAAAACGGTAGAGCCGTTAGCAGGCGACTGTGGGGGCTTTTGTGGGGACCCGCTCCTTGGACCGGAATGATCCGCTGGTACGTTGGGCTCAAGCGCGGCAATCGCATCGCGGCGCGCCTGCGCACGAATGTGGGCATACCGGGCGAGCATTCGCGGACTGACGTGCCCCGCCAGTTGACGGATCGTTTCCTCCGAGACGGCCGGATTCTCTGCGAGCCGGGTAACGAACGTATGGCGGGCGTCGTAAAAACGGATGTTGACGCCAGCCTTCGCGCGAGCGGTATCGAAAGCCGTCCTGTAGCTCGACTGGCTCATCGGCCGGTCTGCATTCACGCCATAGATGTGAGAGATGCGGTCGTTTCCTGCGATCGCGACATGATGTAACGGGAACACAAACGATTCTGCATTGGCGTCCGGAAAACGCGACAGCCAGTGCGTGAGCGCAACACAAGCTCGGTGGGTCAGCGGAATCACGCGGCCCGTTCCCGCATCCGTCTTCGAGCCTCCGACTACAATTTCGCCCTTGGCGATCGCGCCGTCACGCCATTCAAGCCGAAGATTCGAGCGGCGCAGCGCGCGAGTCTCGGACGGCCGCAGGCCAGCGTCGATCGAAAGAACGAAGAAAGGATATAGCGAAGGCGAGCGGCTTTGCCTGATCGCATCAAGAAGCCGCTGCTCATCTTCACGGCTAAGTGCCTGGCCCACATCCGATCGCTGACGCAACATCCTGATGCGCCCAGAGATGTGCGACCAGATACCGAAGTAGCGAAGTTTCGCGCGAAGCGTGCCGACTTCGGCATTAATCTGGCGTCCGGAAAGCCCCTCAGCTTGGCGTTTGCGCTGAAGGTCCGCAACATCATCAGCCAAAAAATCCGTAACCAACCGGTTCCCGAACTCGCGTGAAAGCTTCGCGATGTATTGCCGGTAATAACGTTCCCCGAGGGCTGACAGACCAGTCTTGGATTGAAACCATTGGCGCGCTGCCGCAGGGAAGAGCGGCCGTTCCCGTTTCGTGAGACCGTTGACGCCGAGTTCGAGATCGCGTCGGCGGGCAAGCTCCGCCTGACGGGCAATTGTTTTCGAGTCGGTACGTGTGCTCTCTCGAATTCGAGCGCCGTCGAATTCAAACTCGAACCACCAAATATTTCCTCGCTTGTAGAGCATGGCGTCACCTGTTTTTCGCGATCCGGGCGGATCGATCTGAGGGTCGGGGAAATTTAGGTCAAAACATCTCGGTCAATGCACGCTGCTTGCCTCTACGAGGTAACGGCGGACTTCGGGATCGAGCACGACGACTCGACGGCCGAAATGGGCAGCTCGGAGGCGGCCGCGCTTGATCTCAAGACGAAGGAAGGGAACGGAGACGCTCAGGCTATGAGCCAGATCGTTGAGGGTCCAGCCAAGTTTCGGAGCAACGTGCTTGGCGGCTTCGGAATTGGATGGGATTGGAGAATTGGCATGAACGAACATGATGACGAAAAACCTCGGAGATTGCTTTCGCCGGACGAAAGAGCGTTCGGCAGTTTAACTACCATTAGCTACATAGCTATATATGCAGATTGTGTCAAGGCCCGCTGCACCAAGAGGCATCACGCTTGGACTGTGATGGCAGAGGGAACGGCACGCGACTTCCGCGCCCGCGTGCCCGAAGGGCCAGGGCGCTCTGATGCCTGCTTGAGTGCGCAGCATTTTGAAAGCGCCGCCCTCTCAACCGAGTCTGGAGGGCGGCGCTGGATTCTTAGTCGCGCGCTGCGGAGCGCTGCAACCGTGACGAGCGCAGCGTCCGGCACCCGAGTGCCGGCGGCGCGGTTGCCCGTGGAGGGAGCGCTACCTTCACAGCGGCGCGGAGTGGAGCGCGAGCGGCGCCTTGCGCCGCGTGGCCGAGGCGCGAAGCTTGCGGAGCCCGAGCGTCCGCGCTCATAGCGCAGCGCCGATGAAAAGTGATTCGACAGCAGTGTTCGGCAAGACCAGTCACCTTCTGATGCCGTGGGCAGGTGTTATGTTCTGGCGCGGCGTTTCTGGAGCCATCTTGAGGTCTCGCCCCACGTTCACGTTGAGCCGTTCCAGGGCAATCGACTTTTCGCGGGTGCGGCCAACCGCGTGCCGGAGGGCAGAGCTGTCGTCTGTGTAGACGGTGACCCGCTGGCGCGCGCGGCTGATCGAGACATAAAACTGTTTGCGGTTCACGAGTTCAACCGAGCGAGCGGTATCTATATTGATGATGACGCGGTCGACAGTCGCGCCCTGGCTGGAATGCGAAGTCGAGGCGCGTAACCATAGTCGATGTGGCGGAGCCGTCTTACGGCAGATTTGACTTTGCGCCCATCGTCCATCCGGAGCGTGGCTTTTCGGTCGTCGATCGCAACGACCGTCGCAAATTCTCCGTTCGCGACGCCGAGCGAGCGGTCGGGCGCTCGGAACTGGATGCGGTCGCCCCGGCCGATGAGTCTCCGCTCCTCGCGGAAAAGATCGACGCCGGTAAGCCGCGCTGGGTTATATTCAACTGCTCGACCGTCTTCGGTGCGCACGGTGATCCGGTTGCGATCCGAGTCTGTACTCTCGACCCGTGCGTAAGTGCCCTTGCCGAGCCCAAGACGGTGGATGCCGCGCCGGTAGCGGACAACATCGCCAACTTCGTAGCTCTGGGAACGTTGGCGCTGCGCGGCGGTGAGGTCGCGATTGACCAAGATGACATTCTCTTTCTCTTCGGCAGCGACATGGGAACGCTGCTTCAGGAGCTCGCGAATGGCAGAGTTGAGTTGCCGGCGCTCGTCGTTTGCCGGACTGACGACCAATACGCGCTCTCCGGCTTCGTGCGCGGCGGCGTATTCCCAGGCGATGGACTTATATCGCACATCAGGATTCTCGATCTCGCGGACTCGGTGATGCTGCTCTAGGAGCGCGAGCGTGCGGTCGATGTCTCCTTTGGCCGCAAGCTCAACCACTTCGCGAAGCATCGGGTCCAGCTGCCGGCGAATCGTGTCCAGCCGCGCGACCGGCATCCCGGCCTGCTGCATCTGATGGATGGGTCGTCCCGCCTCGATCGCATGGTGCTGATGCTGGTCGCCGACGAAGACGATCTGTTCTACTCGGGCTTCGCGGGCCTTATGAAGGAGGCGGTTGACCTGGCGCGTCGCGAGCAGGCTCGACTCATCGACGATCCATAATTCCCGACGGCCAGCATCGGAGATTTTTTTTTCAATCAGACTTTCCACTGTTCGGGACTCGACTCAGGCTTCGGATAGCGCCTTGACCGCGCGCGTGGTCGGAGCAAAGCCGTGGACACTGGACCCGCGCTGCTCGGCGAACTCGCGGATCGCTCCAACCGTGGTGGTCTTCGCGCTGCCGGCGCGGCCTTCGATGGAGGTGAGCCAGTCGGGCGTCGTGAGAGTAAATTGCGCCACCTCGATTTGATCGGCGAGCAATCCTCGGTCCGTTGCCCATTGGCGAATCTCTTCGGCAGCTGCGATGGGCGGGTTTTGGCCTCGTCCAAGGCGCATCAGGTCGAGGTTGTCGCGCTCAAAGGCGACCATCTGGGGAGTGGTGAAGGTGCCGTTAGGTGAAGAGACGGAAGCGTCCAAGGCGACTAGCGCGCTGCGTTCTTCCCAGGCGGTGCTCTCGCGTCGCAGCTCGTCCAGATCGATCGCTCCCATCGCGTGCTGGAGGGCGGTTGCTTCGAGCGTGCGACGGTCGATCACCGCCTCGCGCTCGGTGCTGTGAGCCACGGCGAAGCGAAGAGCCTCTTCAGTCCTTGCCTGAGTGGGGATCTGAAGGGCGGCTTGAGTATGGAAATGGTGCTCAAAGCGGATTCCGTAGTCTCGTGCGCGCATGCGCCACTTCTCGCGAAGCTCACGCTCGTCGCGCTGCTGCTTTGAGAGTCGGCTCTGATGCGCGATATTCTCCGCCGCGGCCGCTTCGCTGAGGCCATTGCGCGCGAGCGCTTGCTCGATGTCCTGGCGGCGGCGGGAGAACGCCATTACCTGTTCGCGGCTGTACCCGTCGAGCTCCCAGCGTCCGTCGGCGCCGGTGACTTTGATGTCGTAGCCGAGCGAACGTACCTCGCGCGCCAGCTCGGAGCGATACACCGCACTGGCGAAGCTCTGCGATCGATAGATCTCGACCGGGTCGAGCCCACGCCATGCGCCGTCCGGCCGGCGAGTCATGTTGGCGATGACTACGTGGGTGTGGAGATGAGGATCGGGACCGTAACCATCATCGGCACCTTTGGCTGGACGTGCCGCTATGTGGTCGAATCGCGCGGCGACGATGTTCTGGGTGAGCACCCATTCGCTGCCGCCCTTTTGACGCGACAGCGCGTAATGCTCCAGCTCTGTCAGCGCGCGGCTGACCGCGCGGCGATGCGCGTCTGTCAGCGCGGCGTCTCCACCCGCCAGGGCTTGAATGCTGATCGACTTGAGCGCGTTGAAGGTCGCGTCCCATCCTGCCCGCCGTTCGGTGCGTCCGTTAGCGTTGTGAACAAGAACCTCGGCGGTGTCCGGCCGATGGCCGCGAAGTATCGCGCGAAAATCTTCGGGAGCTACTTCACCGGAGAGTCGCAGCTCCTCGGCGCCCTGTCCGAACCACTGACCGGCGACTCGATGCTCTTCAGTGTAGTAATCGTCCTGGGAGTACTTCTCTTCGTAGTAGGTCTCGGCCTGTCCGGCGCTCAGCGCCCCTCTCGACATGACCAGCATGGCTCATGCCCTCAGCCTTCGCGGGGCCGGTCGCGTTTCGGTGGTTCCGTGCAGCGGGTCCGGATTCGCAGGCAGGCCGGCGGGTTCGGTCCGACAGATGAACCCCGGATGACGCCTCAACGGCGCGAGATACGGAATCGTGACCTTCGCTCGACGGTAGCCGGTGATGCAGAGGTAACCCTCGAACGGGCGCAGCATCTGGATCTCACTGGCGAGCGCGACGCTCTCCACCTGCCGATGCGGATGTATGGTGAAGCCGGCGCGAGAATCACCCAGCCGCGCGCTCTGACCGACCAGACCTCGGCTGACTTCGCGCTCACCGATCTGCGCACTCGACCAGCGCGCGGTCTCGGCCTCGCCGGTGCGCAGGATCAGCTCGGTGGCGGGCGCGGCCGCCAGAGTTGCCGTCTGGTCGTGGCCGTAGATGGCGCGAAGCTGGGTGATGGCCTGAAGGCCGAGCACCGCGCAGAGCCCACGCTTGCGTCCGCGTACGACCAGCGTCTCGAGCTCGGCCTGACGGCGGAGCACGGGCAGCTCGTCGGCGATGATCCAAACTTTGCCGCGCGATCCGTCGTCCGCCATCAGGCGGCGAACGATGCAATCGAGCCAGACGCTCTGGAGCGGCAGCGCCGCCTCGCGCGAGTCCTCGGTTGAGCTGAGAAACAGCCAACCCTCACGCGTTCCTGCCCATTCGAGAGCACTCCAGGCCTGCTCGGCGGGTTGCGGAAGATGGCGAAACGAACTGGTCGCGTTGAAGGCCGTCGCGACGATTCCGGCGCCCTGCTCGTGCGCGCCCGGGTCGATCAGCACTTCTGCCGGAGTTCCCTTGAGCGCTTCCTTCAGCTTGGCGCGCGGCAGGGCGAGCAGCTTCGGAATCTCGCCGGGCTCCCGCGATTTGACCGCGTCCAGCAGGCCGACGAGGAGAGTCCGGGCCAAATGTCGGAAGAAGAAGTCGGCGCCGCCCTGACTGAAGGTGTTCGCCGGGTCGGGAACCAGCGCGGACGCGAGCGCCTCGGCATCCATCGCCTCGCTTCCGGGTCTGAGCTCCGACCATGGCGTCCACGCCGGGCAGCGGGTATCGAGCGGGTTGAGGATCAGATCGCCGCGCTCGGGACGTAAGAACTCGGGCAGGTACTCGCACTCGGGATCGAGCACGACCGCGCACTCGCCGCGTGCTTCGATCTGCCGGAGCATCCGCCGGATGGCGGTCGACTTGCCCGAGCCTGGCGCGCCCACCAACAGAAAGTGTTGCGACTCCAGCCTGCGGGGAATCAAGATGCCGCCGAGTTCGACGCCATCGCCTCGCAGGTCCCGGCGCAACCGCCGGATCGGAATCACGTCGGTCCCGCGCACGTCCTCGTCGCCGCCTCCGCCGCGAGGCGGGAAGATGATCAGGAGGCAGGCTCCGACAATCAGAGCGGTGATGACCGCGCTCCAGGGCGCGTAATGCCAGAACCAGCCCGCGAACGAGCCTCCGAGGTAGTACCTGCGGTTGAGGAAGTCGTACATGCTGGCGATGGTGTAGCGCCGGCTGTGGTACGGCAGTGATGCGAACGTCAGTGGAATCTCCTGCGTCAAGAGCCACGCCAGGAACCAACTTCCGAAGTACTGGTGCGCCCCGGGCCCGCCGTAGTAGCCGGTCCAGTACCAGACCAGCGCAACAGTCAATAGCGCCCAGAGAAGGACGATGAGGAGCACGGTGCGGAGCGCCATTTGCGCCCAGACATGCAGCGATGCGAGGTCAGCGCGTCGTCTGACCGCCCGATCGACGTATGCGTTCATTGCTTGGTCCCTCCCTCAACTGCCAGACGATCGATGTAGTCGCGTGCGGTCTTCTCTGACGCCGCGATGATCTCGTCCACCACTGGCTCGCTCAGGCTCTGGTCGAGCGCATGCAGGAACGCCGAACGAGTCTTCACCACCTCGAATAGCAGCCGCGTGTATCTCTCCACCGCGTTCTGTTCGAGCCGCTCGCAGGCTTTGCTGAGAGCATCGAGTTTGCCGATCAGGTTGGAGGCGGGGCCGCCTACCGTTGTTTCGCCGAGGCGCAGGCACGCATCGACGACCAGTGACTGAATCAGTGTGGTCGGCGCCGCGCCGGAACTAGCCGCTTGCTTTTCGATTCGTGCGGCGACCGTGTCAGGCAGCCTGATCGTGTAGGTTCTCTTGCTCTCCTGGGTCATCTGACTGGACCTCTGCGCTGCAAGCATGCGATTACAGTTGAAAATCAAGGGTTTCCGACCGTCCGCTGACTCGCTTTCGTTTCTACGTACACGTCACGAAGCACGCGTTTACAATGAAAGATTGCGGGCTTATCTCCATTGCCGAACTCCTTGCTGCAAGCAGGCTTCATTTGCGAATGAGTGACGTGTCAACAAATCTCACGCGCGAAGCGCGTCTGTGGACCTGGCCTGCTGCGAGTCAGCCTTGTGACTTGGCGTTGCCGTTAGTCGAGGACGAACCGGGCCGGCAATGATGACCGCTGCCGCTGGAACGTGACCAACTCTGGAACTCACGGTCAGCTTGGAGGAAGGCGCTGAGAATTTCGGGAATCAGAGTCTTTGAGTCCACCGGGTCGCCATGAACGTGTTCGTAAAACCGCGCGTAGCTTTCGAGCGCGGCGTTCAAGTCGCCCGCTAGCGTCACGCGAACCTGTAGGGAACGAAGCGGCTTTGCGATGCGTGCGAGTTTCATATCGGACCTCCTCAAAACTACTGGATTCGTGTCATTTGAGATGCAGGTTGCTGGGCGCGGACACAACGCATCAGGGAACGAGGTAGTTCAAAAGCCGGACAGCAACGAGGGCGAGACCGGTGCCAAGTACCGTCTTCGCGAAACGGCGCGCGAGTTCGCTGTCACCGGCCAGTGTGAAAGCGAGCATCGCGGCGACGGCGGAAGTCATGAGCAGCGAATGAGCGAGCTGGCTGACGAGGAAGTCTTGCATGACGGTCAGTGTCTGGTCCCAAGGCAGGACGGCTTGGCTGTCGGCCCAAGACCGGCTGCGCGTGAAGAGAGTCGCGGTCACGCCGATGACGCCGATGAAAGAATACTTTGACCAAATTGATGCTCTGTTCATGGCGGCCTCTCAGTTCGAATCGGTTCAGAGGAAAGTAGCGGGTCAACTAACTAGCTATGTAGCGAGATACAGCGGGCAGTGTCAAGGGATGAGAGGGCCGGCCAGGTCTTGTGGTCGATCGGACTGGATCTATCTGGTGAGAAAGCCCAGCTGGTTGAGGCGCACCGTCGCAGCCTCGGGCGAGACCTCAAAGGTGAGCGCAATGCGCTGCGCTAATTGCGAGGCTTCAGGCGACTTTCTCCATACCGATGGGGGTTGTGCATTGCTGCGGAAATAGGCACCAACTGCCCGGCGCATGAATCTCTCCGGCATCAGAAGCGCGCCGCCGGCGTAGCCAGCTTGCCATTCGGCCCAGTCAACTACTCGGCGGGTCGGAAGCAGGTCCTTCCAGTAACAGCGCTGCGGTCCCTCCGACAACGCATACTGGTCGTACAGTGACGTATGAAGCATAAGGTGGCCATACTCGTGGGCAAGTGTCATGCGCAAGCGATTGCTGCGGCTGCGCTGCTCCCACAGTTCCCGGGCGATCTTCACGGTCGGCTTCCCGCCGCGATGGAACAAAGTCACGCCGAAGATTTCGTAGGTGTCATCAGAGAGGTCCGTGGCAAGGTCGAAGTCAGCGGCGTCGCGCTCGATAAGCAGGGTGAATGCTTCGGTCGGGACTGGAATCCGGTCAACCCGTAGCGCTCGCACAGGAACGCGGTGATCGTCTGCTCGCTGCGTTCATCCAATTCCGACGACTCCCAGTATGGACGCTGGCGGAAACGACCGGTCCTGTCTGGGATCATCTTCACGGCTTTTTCTTGCGCTTTACTTCTCGCCGGAAGGCCTTCCAGGCTGCCGCAAGGCCTTCTTCGCTGTTGATGCTCTGCGCCGTAAGGTCAGCTGGGAACCGTCCCGCGAGAAAGTAGAGCACATCCGAGTCCACTTTGAGAACCTTCGCGAGCTGCTCCAGGACTTCATCGGAAGGCTTGCGGCGGTCGTGTTCCAGGTCAACCAGGAACGGAATCGAGATCGGTTTGCCATCGGAGTTACGCACCTCCGCCACCACCTCGCGTCCCGCCAGTCCCAGTTCTTTGCGCCGCTCTACGATGAATTGACCGAGTGTCTTCATGACTAAGCTATGTAGCATAGAAGCCAGGGAAGCGTAAAGACTCTCGCTGCAGAGGTGAGTCGACGAAGGGATTTGCACGTTTCCGAAACCACGGCCGCCGCGCCGGTTGGTGCTGGTGAAACAGGTGCATCGGCAGCACTCGCTAGCCTCGGCCGAGAAATCGCTTGGCGAGCCTGATAACTGTCAGGCCTTTTGGTAAAGGCCTGCGCCCATGAGTACAAGGCCCAAGACGAGTGCGCCAGCGCTCAAAGGGAAAGGAACAACGTGCGTAGTTTGCTCGGTGTTCTGGATTTTAAGATCGCCTAGCTTTACCACGTCCTTCGTTTCGGACGTAGTAAAGACCGGAAGCGTGAGACCCAAAATCCCGAACAACGCCAGCAGCGCGCCGAGCCAGACAATCGATTTCATCAGTGTTACTCCTTTAGATTTGGTGCTGCAGAAATGACCGCAACACGTAACCGAATCGTTCGAGCGAGAGTGGCTTCGAAGCGTAGTAGTGCGCACCGTTCGTTCGTGCGCGTTTCTCGTTGCCATCGCTTTGCATGGCGGCGACGTAGAGCAACGAAGTGCCTGAGAAGTGTTTGCGAATCTGCGCCAGCAGCCAGCCCCGCTCTTCTTCTATGACCGTTTGATCATCGAGTATTACCAGCCGTACGTTTCGCTCGGTGAATACCTCCCGACTCCCGTATTTGTCGAGTCCATGGCGGACCAACTTCCAGGGCTGCTCGACGATTCCGTGGACGAGGTTCGCCAACGCCTCGTCGTCAGAGAGGAGTAGCACGGTGGGCGCGAGGCGAGTTTCCTTCAAATCGATGTTCTCCCTCAATCGAGCGCTGTTTTGGTTGCGTGGCATTGGCGAAAAAACCTGATATTGTCCGGTTAATTCTGCGGACATGAAAATATGAGCAGCAAATGTGCCAATGATATTTGTTCGGCTGAGACAAGATTCGGATGACGAAAGGAGGCAATTTCGCCCGTATGTCTCCATCGGAAACAGTGGAAAAAGGCCACCTGAACGACGCCAATCTCAATGCTGATGCTCCTGGGCAGGATGTGAGTACCGTCCAACCACTAGAACGAGGCCCGCGTCACTATCATCTTCTGTGGGACGAGGAGCTCGAAGCGTTGCGGCCGGTACTCGTGCTGGTGCTCGAGCACCTGGAAGAAGTAGTAGCGCATTGGTATCAGCTCTATGTTCTCCATTTCGGCGACCGGCGGAGTCTGCCGGAGCCCGAGTTTCGCGACATCTTCTATAACGCGCTGTTTCGAAATACGAAGGATCTGCTGGAAGGAGACATGGATCGCTATGCGATCGACACGATCCGAACCGGCGAGCTGTTATGCGAGCGTAACGTGCCGTTCGCGGAAATCGTCGCGTCGCTTCATCTGTACGAGGAAAGCGCCTACACCGCTTTCCCGACCGACCCGCGTCCGCCGCTGGAGATCTACACGGCCTTCGACAAGCTGAGTCACATTCGAATGATCCTGCTGGCCGACGCGTACTTCCGGTCCGCATCGGCGAGCGCTGGGGCGCGCATCCAGGCACTCGAACGGCAGGCAACCCTTGTGGCACGAGAAAGACGCAGGGTCTTTCACCGTCTGGTTGGTTCCAGTCCATTGATGCGTCATCTATACGACCGAATCGAAGCCGCGGCTGCCACCCGCGGCACAATCTTGATTGTCGGCGAGAGCGGGACCGGGAAAGAGCTGGTCGCGCGCGCGATTCACGAGTGTGGCGCGGTGCCAACGGCCCCGTTCGTTGCGCTCAATTGCGCCGCGATTCCGAAGGACCTTATCGAGAGCGAACTATTTGGATACAGGAAAGGCGCGTTCAGCGGTGCAAATGCCGACTACCTCGGCCTCTTCCGGGCGGCCGAGGGCGGCACTCTGTTTCTCGACGAAGTCACCGAGATGGCGCCGGAGACGCAGACGAAGCTCTTGCGCGCCGTGCAGGAACGGACGGTGCGGCCGGTGGGATCGACGAAAGAGATGCCTGTAAATGTCCGGCTTGTTGCGTCGACTAACCGCGATCCCGAGGAAGCGGTCCGCGCCGGCAACCTGCGCCAGGATCTCTACTACCGGCTGCAGGCCGGCGTCCTTACCGTGCCACCGCTCCGGGAGCACTTCGATGATATCGCGCTCTTGGTCGAGCATTTCATCGAGTTCTTCAACGAGAAGCTCCAGCCGCGAATAGCGGTGCGGGGTGTTGAGGAAGACGCGCTCGATGCGATGACGAAATATTCTTGGCCCGGGAACGTACGAGAACTGTCGAACGCTATCGAAAGTGCCTTCACCTTCGGCCGCTCACCAATGATCCGCGTGCAAGACCTTCCGGCCGGAATCGCCGGGGTTCGGTCTGGCAGAACTTCCCTCAAATCGGAGATGCCTACGCCGGAACCAGAACCATCGATTGGCACTTTTGCCGACGCCGAGCGGGAGCTGATTGCCCGCGCTCTCAAAGCTACCGAGGGCAACAAGGTGCAGGCCGCGGCGATGCTTCGAATCTCCCGCAAGAAGCTCTACGCGAAGATCGAAAAGTACGGTCTGTAGAGCAAGCGCGACGCTGACGGACAATCCTTAGCCCAGAATTTCGATGAAAGGGTCGTACTTACCCAGCAGGCCGGAGCTTGTACCGGATCGGCATGTGCTTGATACCGCCGACGAAGCTCGAGCGCAGACGCTCGACCGGGCCGGCCAATTCCGCGTAATCGAGTCGTTTCGCCAGCTCTCTGAAGATCACCGCCAGTTCCAGCCGCGCCAGATTCGACCCGAGGCAGAAATGCTCTCCGATTCCGAACGAGAGATGAGGATTTGGATTGCGGCCGATGTCGAATTTGAACGGCTGCTCGAACACGTCCTCGTCACGGCTGGCTGACGGGTAGAACAGGCATACCGACTCGCCGGCACGAATCTTCTGTCCGCGTACGACCGCGTCGCTCGCGGCGGTGCGTGCAAACTGAATTACCGGGGAGGTCCAGCGCACGATTTCCTCGACCGCGGATTTGATGAGTATGGGATCGGACTTGAGCCGACGGAATTGTTCGGGATTTTCGAGAAGCGTGAGCAGGCCGCCGCTGGTTGCATTGCGGGTAGTCTCGTTGCCCGCGACCACCAGCACGAGCAAATACGAAAGAAGCTCCAGCGCGGGGATAGGCGCGCCATTTACTTTCGCATTGGCAATGATGCTGGTGACGTCGCCGGTCGCGTGTTTGCGGCGCTGTTCGACCAAATCGGTGAAGTACTGGAACACTTCCATCCGCGCCTGGGCAAAGGTTTCCATCGAGTCTTTGCCGGACTGAAATTCAGGATCTCCGCCGCCGATGATTTCATTGGTCCACCGGAACAACCGCGGCCAATCCGGGCGCGGCACGCCCAGCATTTCCGCAATCACGGCCACCGGAATCTTCGATGAAATCTCGGTGACGAAGTCGCATTGCTCGCGATCCATCAGGTCGTCGAGAAGGCCCGCGGTGATGTTCGCGATCTCAGGCTCGAGGGCACGAATCGATCGCGGAGTGAAATACTGGCTCAGGATCGACCGGTACTCGCCATGCTGCGGCGGATCCATATTAAGGAGATGCTTGAGCGGCGACGCTTCCGGCGGAAGACCAGTTTCGCCCTCGTCCAGCATGAAAACCGCGAGCCGCGGACCGTTGAGCCATAGCCGGGGCTGACAGCTTATCTCCTTCAGGTCGGCGGCCTTGGTGATAGCCCAAAATGGATCGACTCGCGGACGGTCCACATAAAACACCGGGTGGTGCTTGCGCAGATACGCCCACTCCGCATGCGGATAGCCGTTCTTCTGGTAGTGGTCGGGACTGATGATATCGATCGTGTCGAGCGAGAATTCGGGCGCGCTCGCTATTTGACTACTGGCTGCCTGGGTTTCCATGGGCATCTTGAGTGTACCTCCCTGTTTTCCGAACGCGCTAATCCTCGACAATTGAGATCGCCTGCCGCGGACACATGCGCGCCGCCTGATTTATTTTCGCTCGCAAACGCTCTGGCGGCCGCTCGATGAGCAGATGCGACTTGTCGTCATCGCGCAACTCGAAGGCTTCCGGGGCCGCGCTTACGCAACGCTCGTTTCCTTCGCATAGCTTCAGATCGATGAGAATCTTCATAGCACACCCTCGATGTCAGCCATCTACGGGACGCGCGTCGTCGTTATCGGCCTCCGGCTGCCGCGGATTGCGGTACCGACCTCGGCTCGGCGTTCTTGAAGTACGGTATTGCATAACGCCCAATGAACTTGATGGTGTCCATGATCGCGGCATGCGGCATCCGTCCGACCTGTACTAGAAGCATCAGCTCGTCGATTCCGGCCGCAGGATACTTCTCGATACCCTTGATGCAATCGTCCGGGTTTCCGCATATCACTGTCCCACTCTTTGCGGCTGCATCGATATCGAATGCGCTGGGCGCGATGGGCGCGGCAGTCAGCGGCTTCGACTCGTCTTTCTTCTCGCCGCGGCTCGAGAGGAGAGCGTCCGTGATGTTCGAGTAGAACTGGTAGCTTTTCGCGCTCTTCGGGATATAGAGCTGCTGGCCCAGTTCCCAGAAGAACTTCATATTTGGCGCAGCTACCTCGTAAGCCTTCGTCCGGGTCTCCGCGCAACAAGCCATCGCTGAAGATGCGACCTGGTTGTTCACGAACGCGCCCGCAGGGTTGGTACACGACTCGGCCGCATCACGATAAGTCTTCAGCTGGGCTTCGAGCATTCCAGGCGCCAGGAATCCGAACGACAACAATCCAAGCCCGAGCCTGCCCGCGCGTTCGAAACTGCTCGGCTGCGTCGCTGCATGCCAGAGCGGAGGATGCGGTTTCTGGACGGGCTTCGGCAGTACGGACCGCTCCGGCATCTTCAGATACTTGCCGTCGAAGCTGACCTTGTCCTTCATCCACATTTGCGGAATCGCGCGGATTGCCTCTTCCCACTGCCCGATCGTTTCATCCGGATCTATCATGAAGCCGCCGAGTTCCTGCTCCGTAATCGAACGCCCCGTACCCAGTTCGACGCGACCGTTCGAAAGAATGTCCAGCACTGCGGCGCGCTCTGCCACGCGGACCGGATGATTGTAGCGATGCGGCAGCAGCACGACGCCGTGGCCAAGCCTGATGCGTTGCGTGCGCTGACTTATCGCGCCGAAAAAAACTTCTGGCGCCGAACTATGTGAGTATTCGGTGAGGAAGTGATGCTCGACGCACCACACGGCATGGAAGCCCATCTCTTCTGCGAGTTCGATTTGAGAGATCGCCTGCCAATAGGTGTTGTATTCGGACAGATCGTGCCATGGCTTGGCCATCTGTAGTTCGTAAATTAGCGAAATTCGCATCGTGTCATTCCTCCCGGGTGATTTTCTAGCGCGCTGTGCTTTTATCTGGGTAGAGAAATCGTCAATCTGCGATTCCCATCAGCGCGACCTCATCGGCAATTAAGGTCGCATAAACCTCGCACTCGATCGCCCGCACTTTCTCCAACGCGCGAACAGCACGCCCTGCGTCTCCTCGACGTTCCGCGATCTCACGCATCTTTGCGTCCACCCATGCGAGGTGCCACTTCTCGTCGACGCTGACAGCATTCAATACTTCCAGTGTCTTGTCATCGACACCCTCTTGCTGTGCATGACTTTGATAGCGTTCGAAGGCACGGCTTTCGGCCACCGAGGTGAGCGCGAGAAGATCAATCGTGTCCTTTGGCACGCCGACGCGCAGTCCAAGCCGATGCTGGTAGCCGTTGGAAATCGTGATCGGTGAACCTCCCATGTCAGAGATTCTTTGCGTCCATAGAAATGCGTGGCGGGTTTCGTCGGCAAGATGGCGCGTGAGCTTCGTCTGAGAATCCCCATCGCGCAGATGATTGTGCATAACCAAAAGCAAACGCGCACCGTGCAACTCGGCTTCGCGGTAGAAACTAAGGACCGTGAGGAGCCGTTTGAACTCCCGAGTGCCAGGCGTTGGTTCCGATTTCAACTTATGTCTCGCATATTTCGTCTGCATCAGATGCACGGAGTGTGCCGTTAGGGAGAAGCGCGCTGGAGTCGTTTCCAGTGCGCGCAGAACAGAATTCGTTGCGCGACTGGTGCGTATGGATACATGCCGGTGTTACGAATGGAGCCACCGCATCGAATTATCCGCGTCTGGTCCCACTTCGATTTCCGTTGCCCCGGACCATAGCGGTAAATGGAACCGCAAGATCTACGCGGCACTGTTTGTCAACACCGCCGCAGATCATTGTGCCCTGGGAAACCCTCCTTTCGGCATCGCGGCTTCGCGCACTTCGACTTCCGGCGCGCGGCGCCGATCAGTGGGCGCTCAACGCGGCGAGACCTGGCTGTGGAGAGTCATGGGGGCTTGCCGGCGGCGCGGTCGCGTGCCTCAGTCTCTTAACACGGGGCTGCACTGCCGCAGGGACAGTCTGGACGGCGGCGGCCCGCCTCAGTTCCTCGAAGACCTGTTCCACGAGCGAATTCATGCGATCAGGATCGGGCATCAGATTGGGCTCAGCCATCATCGTTAGATAGAGATTCTGGTTGTAGCTGATGATCGGCACGCCGAATCCGAGATTGCCTCCCAGCGGAAGCAGGCCGACGTAGTCGACCATCCGATGGCCCGCAAGGTAGAGCGGCACTTGTGAGCCTGGAACATTGGTGGCGATGAAGTTTATTCCGGGCGCGGGTGCCGCGGGTTTGGCCCACGCTGGTATGTATCGCTGCAACGACGCTGCGGCATCCATTGCCGTGGTGACAATCCCCGCAAGCGTCGCGACGATTGCCGGCGAGGCGCTCTCACTATAGCTCATCAATCTCTCGAGCGCCTGCGGCTCTCCGGCCTCCTTGATCCTTTGTGTTTCAGCAGTGACCAGCTTCAGCCTCGCCACTGGATCCATCGGTTCCGCGGGCAGTTCCGGAAACATCATCGAAACCCGATTCCCCAACGACCCGTTTTGGTGATCATGTCTCACATTGACCGGGCATCCGATCCGGAAAGGCGCGCCGGGCTGCCTGCGATGATAGCGGAGGTAGCGGGCGGCTCCCTCGGTGAGCATCGTAAGCACGACGTCGTTGACGGTACCGCCGAAGGCGGTGCGAATCGCCCGAATGTCTGCAAACGACGTGCGCAGCCAGGCCAGCGTCCGCTCCTCGCTTACCAGGCCGGCGTTCCATGGCGTTGCCGCGATCGGTCGCGTCATCTGTCGGGCCAACCGGAAAAGCGTGCCGGCATCCGATCCGAGTTCCTTTACTAACGACCGGAGGTTTGGGGCCACTCGACTCAGGCGGCGCATCGAGTCGATCTGCTCCTGCATGCGGTCGAGCGTGACGCCGATCACCTGTCGCAGCGGCCCTGAGAGAGGTCTTGGAGACCGTGGCTCAACATTCGATTCTGGCGTAGCTGGGTCCGGCCGGAAATCCATCACCACGTTCAACAACTCCATTCCTGACACCCCATCGACGAGGCAGTGGTGAATCGACCACATCAGGACAGAGCGATTGCCCTTGAAGCCGTTGAACAGGTTCACCTCCCACAATGGCCGGTTGCGATCCAGCGGCTTGCGGAAGACCGCCATGGCCGCCGCGATCAGCTGCGCTTCAGAAGTATCTGCCGGCAATTGATGAAACTTGACGTGGTTCTCGATCGTGAAATCGGGGTCGTCCTCGAGCGTCGCGTGATTAAGATTAAAAGGTACCGGGATCAGGCGCTGACGGTAACGCGGAACCAGATGTAGTTTGCTCTCGAAATGCCGCATCAACTCCGGATACGTGATCTGGTCGTCGAAGAACGAGAGTGAGCCGATATGCAGTGGCCCGTTGCGCGACTCGCCGTAAATGAACGTCGCATCCTGACTGGTCAACCTATGGCTTAGTTTTTCGATTGCGATAGATTTTTCAGTCATTGTTCTCTTGCCTCCGAGGCGCTTGCCAATTTAATCGCCCAGTCGTAGTGCTCGGCCGTGAAACTAGCTGAGCTGGTCCAAGCAGCCTCGACCGCAAACGCGAGGCCACTGCGTGCAGCGAATGATTCGAAGCCCGGGGCATTCCCACCGCGGCGGTTGCCGCGGCCATCTCGGCTCTACCTGAACCGTTGCGTACTCATCCTCTTCGGGGCAGAAGACCTGTTGCGGTTCACGAAACCGAGAATAAAGGTCGGTCGCCATCGGGCTGATTGGGCACACTGCTGCGATTACACGGACAGGATTCTTTAAGCGAGTTTTCATGGAATAGACCGTCGTTCGAGGCTCTTCGCCGTGATGCGGCACCTTCGCCTCATTCGTTTCTTTCACCGATCAGGGAGCAAGGAGCACGCCACAGACTTGTCGCAAGTCATAGGCGGAATGCAGGAGTAGAGAGACTGACCGGCATGTCACCAAATGACACAGATGGTTCTGTCGGATGCATCCGGCAACCTTGAGCGGAGACAGAGATCCTCGCCGTCGTCGTCGACTATAACTGCATGCTATCGAAAAGACTCAGACGGCCCGCAGTGGAGACGCTCGGGAGCGTCGAGTTCGGGCGCGATATGAAATCGGCATGAGAAATGCGTTCTTCTATTCGCAGCTGATAGTCCGAGATGGAGGGACTGGATATGAAGTTCGGGATGCTGAATTTCTTCGAACATCCGGCCGGAGGCAAGAGCGAGCACCAAATAGTTAGAGAGCAGCTCGACTGCATGCGCGCGGCCGAGGACATGGGCTTCGACTACATCTGGGCACCGGAACACCACTCCACTGAATATGGCTTCTGCGCTTCACCAATGGTTACGCTGGCTGCCATCGCATCGGTTACGAAGCGGATCAGACTGGGAAGCGGAGTTCTGGTTCTGCCGTTTAACGACCCGATCCGTGTGGCCGAAGAAGGAGCGATGGTCGATCTGATAAGCGACGGCAGGCTCGACCTCGGCGTTGGTAGAGGCTTCCAGCCAATCGAGTACCACGGTTTCACGGTCGATCAGTCCAAATCACGCGAGATTTTTGAAGAAGCTCTCGACGTAATTGTGCGCGCATGGACCGAAGAACCGATGAGCTACAAAGGAGGTCACTTCGATATTCCACGGCAGTCGGTGCGTCCCAAGCCCCTGCAGAAACCTCACCCGCCGATATGGATTGCCGCAATCAGTGATCCGTCCTTCGAATTGGCAGGTAGGTCGGGGTTCAACTTGCTCTGTTCACTGGTCTATGGCTTCAAGTCCGAGCGCCTTCACCAGCTTCTTGCGGACTACCGTGATGCTTTAGAGGACAAAGGACACAACCCGGGTGAGCGCGAGATCGGTGCCCTGTGCATGGTCTATTGTTCCGAGTCGACCGAACAGGCTCGGCAGGATTTCGGTGGTCCCGTCCTGTGGTACTATCGAAACGTTGCGAACCTTGTAGCTCCTCCGCTCAGCCAGCCGGCTCCGGAGGGCTACGAGACTTACCAGGGCATTCGCAAGGCGGTGCAAAGTGTGCAGTGGGACGAGCTGCTCAGCAGTGGCACCTTGATATGTGGAAACCCTGCGTCGTGCATCCGGCAGATTGAAGACCTGCAGACGAAGTACGGTTTCACCCAGATACTGTGCTGGACAAGGTTATCCGGTCTTGAGAACCGAAAGGTTCTGAGAAGCATGGAGTTGATGCGAACGCATGTGATTCCGCACTTCAAACGCCAGGCTCAAAAGAAAGTTACCCGGCGCGCCGGCTAGTGAAACTCTAAGGATAGAGCAGACCTGCGGTCGTGAGGCGGGGCGGGAAGTGTCCGGCGATGAAGGGGCCGTAGACCGCAACTACCAGGATGACCGAAGCGAGAACCCAGTAGCCAAGCTGATCGAGTCGCGGCTGCCAGCCGATGACGGACGGTGCCTGGACCGTCGCGGTAAACGGAAGGTCACCCGGCTCGGTCCTTTTGCCGACAATTATCGTCATCACGAGGATGAAGAAGAACAGCATCGCACTTGCGAACATCAGCGTACCGCCGATTCCCGTCATCATTCCTGGAATTTTCCACGCCGCCACGTCGTACGTGGCATGCACCATATCGGTGCGCCGCGGCATTCCCTCAATGCCTCCTGCCATCAGGCCGCGCGAGAAAATCATCACTCCGAAAAAATACAAAAACGCCTGGAACAGCGAGGCACGCGACGACCATAGCTCGCGCCGCTCAAGATAGGGTATGAGCCAGTAAGCAATTCCCATGTATGACAGAGCCACGGCGCAGCCGATGGTGAGATGAAAATGTCCCGGCACAAACGCAGTATTGTGAATCTCCATGTTCATCGTGTAGCTCGCGTTCATCAACCCGGAAATACCGCCGAGCAGGAATGCGATCATCGCCAGCACCTGCGCGGCCACCGAGGGATCGTTCCATGGAATCGCGAAGAACCATCCGACGAGTCCCTTCCCGCCACGCCGGCGTCCGCCGATCTCGAGCGCGTACATTACCGAGAACGCGGTCATCAGGCTGGGGAAGAAAATCGCGAAGGTCACGCCCGCAACCGCGAACTTCAGCCTTCCCGAAATGCCCGGATCGACGAACTGGTGATGAAAGCCGACCGGGACCAGCAGGATAAAAAGTAAAAAAGCCACCCGCGTCAGGGTGTCGCTGAACAGAACGCCGCCGGCCTGTTTGGGAATCAGCCCGTACCATGAAACGTAAATAGGCAACAGCCAGAAATACACGATCGGATGCCCGGTGAACCAGAACAGAGTGCGATCAAGCATCGGATCAGTGCCCGGAAACCAACCCAACGACCAAGGCAGCAGGAACACCACGACCTCTACGGCCAGCCCGACCGACGCGATATCCCACATCACATAGGTCGCGATCGACATGAAGGCGAGCAGCGGCACTCGCTCACCCGGATGATCCTTGCGCCATCCACGCAGCGCAATCAGCTGAGCCGCCGAAATCATCCACGTGCTCGCCACCACCAATGCGAGGCCCAGGTAAAACGTCCAGTCGGCTTCCAGCGGTGGATAGAAGGTGTACAGCACCGAGGCCTTGCCGGCGAGCATCGCATACGCCGCCATCAGCGAACCGATGAAAAGCGACCAGAAAGCAGCATGGAGGAGGTCATTGTTGAGTTTGCGTCCGAGCCCTCGCGCAGTAGTCAGCGCAAGAAATCCGTTCGCGAATGCCGTCGGGAGCACCAGCGCGTTGAGCACGCCATGAATAGTCAGTCCTTGGTAGTAGGACGTTACGACCGGGTAGTACTTGACGAGGTTCACCCGCGCATAACCGAGTGCCTGGCCGAGCCCCATGATGACGCCGATCGCAAGCAGGGCGAACCCGAAATAGATATTCCACTTTATGACGTTCAACTGGCTCTGCGGCAGCGAGAAGCCGGATGGCTCCGAGACAACAGATGTACTCATTTGACCACCACCTTTCCGGACATCGTGTGATGCAGGCGGCCGCAGTATTCGTGGCAAATCAGCAGGTATTCGCCGGGTTTGGTAAAGCGGTAGTCGAATTCGGAGACCTGCCCTGGAATGAGCATCATGTTGACGCGGGTGCCGACGATGAAAAATCCGTGGATTACATCAGACGACGTAGCGACGAAGCTGACGTTGGCGCCAACTGGAACGTCGATCTCGTCGGGAGTGAAGGACCAAGTCTGCGCGATGACCACAGCTTGGTATTTCCCCGGCGCGATTTCCTGCACTCCAATGTGATCGAAAGGCGGCGTTTTGCGCAGCACCTTGCGAAGTTTCTGCCCGACGTCGCAATAGATCATGCCGCTATGCGAAGGAAGATGGATACCCATCGCGACGCTGCCGTAGGCAAGCGCGCCGAGGAAAATGACCAGCACTGCGGCGCATGCCGCAAGAAAGGCTCTCTCGTACCGTTCCATCTACCTGCCCAGCAACATCCAGAACATCACGGCCCATCCGACCGCGAGCACCAGCATGTAGGTCCCTAGTATGAAGATGGTGCCTGTAGGTGGAGGGATGCTCTCTTCGGAGAAATCGTCGCCAGATGTTTCGCTTGCCATGCCCCCTCTCCTTTCGCAGTATAGCCCGCGGCGGTCCGCGCTCAGACTCGCGATCGATCGCCTACTCTTATCTGTGCTCGCTTGTCCAGCGATTTGGGAAAACATGCCGGCGACCATTCTGGCTCAGCGGAGCAAGCCTGCGAGCTGCAACCTCGCGTCTGCAAACCCTGGGCGTCGATGCGAGCCTCAATCAACCCGGAGTTTTCAAGGTGTCGCCGGTGCCGCCATCTCAGCAGTCAGTCGATTCCTCGAATACCGTGACATTGCGGAATAGGTCACCTCTTAGGTTCTTCTTGTTGGTTTTCGTTCTTTCCATCCCGTTCTGGATGGCGGGCACTCTGAATGGCCTGCAGCTACTACCGGGGCTCCCGGTTGCTGCGCTCATGTTTGTCTGCCCTGTGACGGCGGCCTTGATTCTTGTTTACGGAGAGAACAAGACCGCGGGCGTCATCGCGCTGCTGAAGCGATCCTTCGATTACAAGCGAATCAGAGCGAAGGTCTGGTACGCACCTATCCTTCTCCTGATGCCCGGGGCGATGATCGTGTCCTATGAACTGATGCGCTTGATGGGGGTGCCGCTTCCGACCCCGCAAATCCCGGTTCTGGCGACAGCTGCCATGTTTATTACGTTCTTTATCGCCGCGCTGGGTGAAGAGCTGGGCTGGTCTGTATACATCATCGATCCCATGCAGGATCGGTGGCGGGCGCTCCCGGCTGGCGTTCTCCTGGGGCTGGTATGGGCCGCTTGGCACATAATAGCGTTGGTTCAAGCGCACAGATCGCCGACATGGATCGCCTGGTGGTGTCTCGGCACGGCAGCAATGCGGGTTGTGATGGTCTGGCTCTACAACAACACGGGCAAGAGCGTCTTCGCTGTAGCTCTCTTCCACACCACGAGCAACGTCACTTGGCAACTGTTTCCGATCCACGGTTCGTATTACGACCTGCGTGTCACCGGTTTGATCATGACTTTTGTAGCAGCAATAGTGACGGTCGTGTGGGGGCCGCGAAGTTTAGTTCGGTACAGAAACGCCTGACTAGTAGCATGCTGTTTGCGGCCTTGCGTACGTTGGATATCGTTGGGTTGTCCAGTGCGTTCGAGTTCGATGACATGAACCAACTACCAGATAATTCGAAAGCTGAAGCGGCGAACGAGGAGGGTACCGTCACGCGCGTTCGCGGATCAGTCGTCGACGTCGAATTCGCCAGCGGACGGCTCCCGGCAATCAATGACGCAATGAAGATCGAACTGGACGGACGGACCCTGCTGACCGTCCGACACTTCACCTGTTGTCGCCGCGACGCTGCTCGAGTCGGCGTATCGCTTCGTCTTCGCCGACGACGCACTCGACGAAGAGCACAGGCACGCCCCGCCGCGCCGCCAGCGCGAGAGCGAGCTGCCTGTCCGCGGACGTTTTGAAGGTCGCGTCGAGAATTGCTCCGCGGCCGTCGTTCAGAAGGTTCTCCGCCTCGGCGAGCATCGCGTCGTAGGCAATTTTCGTAAACCTGTCCGAATATATGTTCGCGCCGTAGTCGGTGCGGACGTGCTCAAGCGGCGAGACCGAGGCCAGCCGCTTGCGGACGCGGTCGGAGTTAATCGCTTTGAAGCCTTTGCGATGCTGCAGCATGCGCGCGACGGTCGATTTGCCCGTCCCCGAGAGCCCGCAAACCACGATCATGCAAGGAGATGCGCCACGCGCATAGCGCCCGCCAGCGCGTAGTAAACGCTCGCGAGTTGACGCGCACCTCGCGCTCGGCATCACCGCTTCTCGCTCGAGGCTTCTCAGGCTCTCGACCTTGCCGCGCACGCTTGCGCGGTAGCACTTGTAGAACGGGATGAACAGCGCAAACTCTTCGTCGCCGGTGATTTCGGCATAGGCCTCGACCAACTCGTCGGCAAGCCCAGCTGCGCCCAGTCGATCGAGGTCCATCGCGAGGAATGCGATCTCCGAAGCGACGTCGCCGTAGCGCAACTGCTCACCGAATTCGACGCAATCGATCACGTCGATTTCGTTCTTATCATTATCCAGAAGGCAGACGTGCTCGGCGCGCAAGTCGCCGTGCCCTTCGCGCACACGGCCATCGAGCGCGCGATAATTCAATGCTCGCCAATGAGCTGTAATAAAGTCCCGGCAGAAGGTGTCGATCGCGGTGAATTGGAATTCGTGCAGCGTAATACCGATGAAAGCCCCATTCTGCGCGACGTCCTCGATCACACTACGCCAAATCGCCGCCGCCGAGCCGCAAGCACGCGGAACGCAGAAGCGTCATTTCGCCCGTCTCCACGCGACCCTCCCTGCTACCCGTCGTTCTCAGCGTGTGTGAGTGCCTGGAGTACATCGTCGACGGTTATCACGCCGACGAGCTGGCCATCCTCCACTACCGGCAGCGCTCCAATCTTCCGCTCACGCAGCAAGCGGGCGGCCTCTCGGATATCGGTGGATGGCATCACAGTGATCAACGGCTCGCTCATCGCCTTGAATGCCTCGGTTTGATCGAGAAAATTGTTGTACTGGCGGATATCGTGGTCGGTCACAATTCCGACTGGGGCGCCGTCACCCAAAATCGGCACGCATCGAAAGCCACCCGCGTGCATCTTGGCCGCGACGGAGGTGAGCTTCTCGTGCGGAGTCGCGGTGACCGGGTTTTTCGTCATCCAGGTGCCCACCAGATCGTTTTGAGTCGGAGTGCAGCGCACAACCAGGACTGGGCGGGCAGATTCGCGCAGGACGAGTTCGGCGATGCTGCCAAGGAAGAGGCGCTTGAAGCCGCGACGCCCGTGCGTGGCCATGACGACTACGTCGGCGCTGGTCTTCTTTTGGCATTCCGGTCGCCGGGACTATCAACGGAACCACATGCAAGACGAAGACAGTGCCGTTTTCACGGGCGAGATCAGCGGCCGTGTCGAGCGCTTTCATCGAGTTGTTGTCGAAATCCACCGGACAAAGAATCCTGCTGAATTGCGCCATAGAATCTGCTCCTTTGGGGTCCGGGCATCACCGTCTTCACAGCAATAGCGAATGCCGTGGCGTAGCCCAGGCCAGGGTCTTCATAGCCTGCCGCGCAAATCTGTATCCGATCGCAACACTAGAATGAGTGCGTGTAGCCAAACGGATCGTGGCGATCAGCAGACTTTGCCATCCGGCTTCCAGAGTTGTTGGCAAGCGAATTGCACCCTGAACGATTGACTGCGTAGGAGAAACAAGCGATGCAGATTGTCAACCTGATGACTTCGGACCCGGTTACAATTGATCAGCACGACACGCTGTCGAAGGCGAAGAGCATCATGGACGAGGGTCGCTTCAGGCGCCTGCCCGTGATGGAAGATGGGCAACTCGTCGGCATCACCACGGAACGTGACTTGCGCGAATACACCGGCTACTTGGCGTCGACACGGGTGACCGCGGCGATGCGCACTCCGCTCCTCACACTCACGCCGTACAACACGGTGGAAGACGCGGCCGTCCTGATGCTGAAGCACAAGATTGGCGGACTGCCGATTGTCGCCGACGGCACGCTGGTCGGTATAGTCACTAGTTCCGATCTGCTGAAAGCGTTTCTGAACGTCGTCAAGGCAACCAACCACATCATGCAGAGATGAGCGGGCGCAAGATAGATCGGCCAACTTTTATCCCGTACATTTGCCGGGCCTCACTCCAGGCTCTAACTCGAAGACCTGTAGCGGCTTCCGTGCCAAGCCGAAACGCGAGCTTTGGAGCTCCCAAAATGACAGATTGAATGTCGAATGCGGCATTAGGTTACGGTGGTAACCTGACGGTGTATCCGATCGCGCCATTTCCTCCGGTGCTTGATGAGTTCCCCGGCTCGATTTGCGATTCATTTGCTGGTCCGCGAATTGCTTCGTTTCTGTCAGGGCGAGGATTAACAAAGCGCCTTTGGGAGACTCTATGAAGACTAGCGGGAAAACCAGGACTCCAAAGAAAATCGCAAAAGATGCGCGAGGAACGAATCTGGTCGAGATCCTGGATCGGGCGCGAGATGCGGCATCCGCTCGCGTGCGTGTACTCCGCAAGGAAGAGGAAGCCGACGCCTTGGAACTGCCGGCAGACGGCTTGGACTTGGCCCACTCGCTCGAAGAAGTGGAGATCGATGCGGGGCTGATCGAACGATGCGAAGACAGATTGCGGGCAATAGATGACGCGTTCAACCGCCTCAAGCGCGGTCGTTATGGAATCTGCGAGAAATGCAAGCGGGAGATCCCGATCAAGCGCCTGCGAGTCTTGCCCTTCGCCGCGCATTGCATCGACTGCCAGAAGAGGCGAAACGAGCGGAGACGCCCGGGCGAGGGAGAAGTCGACGAACCATCGCGCCACGTGTGGACGCCGCCCGACGAACTGAAGGAGTCGGTCGAGGAGTAACGCACCGATGTGGGTATGGAGGCACCGATGATTCAGCTCTTTCGTAAGGTCCTGTGCCCGATCGATTTTTCGGAGCACTCGTTGGCGGCTCTCGCAATCGCACTTAAGGTCGCGCAACAGAATGATGCGAAGATCTACTTGCTGAATGTCGCCCCTGTGCCGGCCGGTGCAGTCGGCTTCCAGCCAATCCCGATGGATCCTTACCCATACCTCGAGAAGGACTGCCGCGAGCATCTGGAGAAGCTCGCGCGGGATTGGATTCCCGCTAACATGCGCCAGGAAACGATTGTTATAAGCGGCGATCCTGCCGAGCGAGTGCTCGATACCGCGCGGGGTCTCGACGCAGACCTGATCGTGATGGGCACGCATGGCCGCAGGGGATTGAGTCACCTGGTCCTGGGCAGCGTAGCCGAACGGGTCGTGCGAGAATCACCGACGCGGGTTCTGACGGCGCATTCAAAGTAGCACATCCGAAAAGCCGTTTAATTTTAATCAGCGTGTTTGGGATGAATCGTCAGGACTGGAACCCGCGATTCGCGAACGACGCGCTCGGCAACGCTGCCGAGAAAGAAATGCTTGACGCCCGTACGGCCGTGCGTGCCCATCACGATCAGATCGACTTTTTGCTCGCCGGCTAGATTGAGAATTTCAGGTGCCGCGTTTCCGCTTGCGACGAACACCTCATGTAAAATCCCAGCTAGTTTTTCCTGCGCGATTGCTTCCAACCTGCGGAGGCTCTCTGCTTCAAATTCAGCGTCAGGGAAGATAGGGACCGGCGGCAGCGCGGTGGCGCCGGCGGGCGGGATGCCGATCACCGTCAGCAGGTAAACCGTGGCGGAGTTCTGCTTCGCAATCTGGTAGGCGAGCTCAAGCGCGTCCATCGAGTCACGCTCGAAGTCGATCGGGCACAGTATTTTCGAAAACAGTGCAGCCATCTCGTTCAATTTGCGCTCATCGCGTCGCCATTGCTACAGCAGACTCCGCTACAGTATCCGGATCACGCCTCCTTCTCTCCGCCATGCGGCTTCTTTTGCTCGACCTGGATCTTGACGGTCTTGGCAGCCGACTTTTTGGCCATAGGAGCGCTCAGTTCGAGAACACCGTCGCGATGCACGGCGTTCAAGTTCTCTGCCTTGATGCCCTCGGGGAGACTGATTGCTCGCTCGAATGAGCCGTAGTGGATTTCATCGCGGAACAAGGACGCCTTAATCGTCAGGGTCTCACCTACGACTTGCACGTCAATGTTCTTGGAATCGATCCCCGGCAAACGGACCCGCACCACGAACTTGTCGCCGTCGATGAACGATTCAAGGGCGGTCAGATGCTGTGGGCCGGACCTTGAAGTTGCGATGGTCGGAGCCGAGGTGCTCTAGAACCTCATCGAACTCGTTCTGCAAATGTTCAAGGTCAGTTGACGGATTCCATTTCCCGTGGAAACCCATGGATGTTCCTCCCAGGGAACTGTTTTGAGCTTTCGATATTAGGACGGAGCATCAGACGTGCCAGCAGGCGGGAGAATAACCGATCGTGAAATCAATGTTTTCGAATGGCCACCTGTGATGAAAAGAGCCAGCGAATTGCCGCATGTGGCTCCGAAGGACACATTGTTAGATAGCTGGATTACGCAGGATGCGTACAGGTTCTGGAAACGTTTCCATTTGGACTGTGACATGCAATCCTTGGTGCGATTTCCCAGCTTGTCGCTCGTTCACAAGAAATCGCGGCCTTACCCATCCGGATGACCCCAACTCGCAGATTCGCGCTCGCAGTCTCGCTGGTTGCACTGATGACGATAGTCGGTGCAGCAGGCTACATGCTGATCGAGCACTGGCCACTGCTCGACGCCTTCTACATGTCCATCATCACCATCTCCACAGTCGGCTTCCAGGAAGTGAAGCCACTTCAGCCCAGCCGGTCGTCTTTTTACGATTGGCCTGATAGTCACCGGTGTCGGCAGCGCGATTTACCTGTTCACAGTAATCGGCGAACTTGTTGTTGAGGGGCGCCTTAGGGAACGTCTGCACAAGTGCGAATTATGCCGATATTTCAGTCAGCGTTCGCGGCCCACGGGAGACTGTGCGAGAAGGTTGGACTATTCGAGCTCGTCTGGTGATGGCGGTTCAAAGAAGCGCATCCACTCTTTTAGTTTAACCTCGGGGATATGAAAAGTACCCGGAGGAAGCTGAGCATTCCTGGCCTTGATACGCTCCAACAGCAACTCCTCGGAGACATCAGTAAAATGGATCTTAAAATCCGCACCGAGTTCGCGAGCTTTTGGACGAAGCTCGTCGCGTTGACTTCTAACCCAGAAGCTAAAATCTAGGATCACATCTACGCCAAGTACCAGAACTCTCGCCGCCGCCTCCCGCAGGAGCGACTCGACCGCGTCGTGCCGAGCGTTATGCTTCGAGAAGTCGGATTCATCGCTATCGTCGTGAACGTCAGATCCGAACAACCGAATGTGCCATTCATCAAGGGTAAGACGGAGCGCGGAGTACTTGGTCTCGAGTTTCCGAGCCAAAGTCGTCTTACCGCTACCTGGAAGTCCACCATCAAGTGAAGCGTTGCCATCGAAATTCCGACCCCCGGATCCTAGCTTAAGGTGCCAGACGCTTGACGAGATTACCACGGGCAACGCGGCATAATTCGCGAGTCGGCATAATTGATCGATTCGTGTACAAAAGAAGAGTTCGATCGGCGGATGTGGAGGTGCGGAGATGGGTAATCAGCGGACGTTTGCTTCGGTGGCGTGGAGCGCGAAGGACAAGGTTACCCGGCGCGAGCGTTTTCTGGCCGAGATGGACGCGGTGATTCCGTGGGCGCGGCCTTTGCGCCTGATCGAGCCTCATTACCCCAAAGCCGGCTGGGCGAGCATCGAAGAGGAACGGACACTGCCGGAATATGCTTTCGGTATTCTGAGCATTCCGCATAGTTGGCTTTTCCCGCGCATGAGTGCGGTCGTTCACCACGGAGGCGCGGGCACAACAGGTGCTGGGCTTCGCGCAGGAGTCCCTTCGATAGTCACGCCATTTGTTGCGGACCAGCCGAACTGGGCGAAGAGGATTGAAGCGCTCGGTGTCGGACCTCGAGCAATTCCATTCAGAGGACTGACTGCTGAACTCCTTGCAGATGCGATTCGTCAGGCCACATCTGACACTGCCATGCGGCAACGCGCTTCCGATATCGGCGAGCGTATTCGTTCTGAGAATGGAATTGAAACGGCTATTGACCTGTTTGAGACCTTCGTCCAGCAGGGAGCATGACTCATCCTCCTAAGAGGAGGCCGGCCCTAGATAGGCCTTATCACGCTGCAGCCTTCTTCACTTTCTCACGCTCGTGAACGAGGATGAAGAGTTTGATCCGGTTCTCGAGTTCTCTGAATACTCTTCTGAATGCGAGGGCTCTCTCCGCGGGCTTACCATCGGCTATTGGTTCACTGATGTGCCAATGAAAAATGCGTGGATTGCCGGGCCAGTCGGCAGGCAGATCATCGCTCGCCGATGCTGATGACAAAGTTCATGCCCTCCCCATCATGCTTGAGGAACTCGTCGCAGCCCTTGGGTTGGAAATTTTGCTTCCAAATCCTCTGCGTCTTCAGCAGATCGATCGCAAGTGGATGCACCTCGGTGGCAGGATGAATTCCGGCGCTGAATGCACGGAAATCCTTGCCGCTCCATCGTTGCAGGATGGCCTCGGCTATAATGCTGCAAGCTGCGTTGTCGCGGCAGACAAATAAAACTTTGTAGCCGTCATTCGTTTTTTGTCCGCTGTCTGGAACGGCCGCGTTATGTCGGCAGGCCTCGGGCGGTGGCTCACGTTTATTGCTTTGCATCGACAATCCTCCGAACTCTTTTGCCGCGCTTTGCATCTGCGGACATTCTTGAAGCGCGATCCGTGCCAAGCATGGGCGCGGGCTGATCTGCTGCCGGAAATTTTCTCGGGCTGTATCGCCACGCACCAGTACGGTCAGGTGCATGGTGCTAAAGGCGACAGTTTCGGACGACATCTGAGTTAACAATCCCGTAACTTTGCCAAGATTTCCTCAAAGTCGCGCAAATGCTTTTGTGTTGCGAGCAGATTGCAGTCGGACCGGCACGTCGATTGCTTCTGCTTCGTTCCCGTCGTGAAAAAGGAATTGGCACGGCCCGTCGCGAGTCGGGATTCGTTTGAAGCGCTGATCTCGAAACTTCGTGAACTCCTCGGTTCGCTAGTTAAGCACGAGCACGATCTTCGCGAGCGTGTCTCGGCTGTCCATCCCTCGTATCGAAAAAGCGCGCTCAATTTGATCCACTATCTGGCGCTTCGACACCAAGATATTCGGACGCTCCAGGACGAACTCGCGGCCCTGGGCCTATCATCCCTCGGCAGGACCGAAGCTCATGTGGTGAGCACGCTGAATGCTGTGCTCGTCGCGCTCAATCATTTGGCGGGGCGGAAGACCGATGTGCAGGCGCCGTCGGAGTTTCCAGGGTTCCGTGAAGGCAAATCGTTGCTCGCAGTGCATACCGAAGCGCTGCTCGGTCCGGTGCCGAAACATCGCGGTGTCCGCATCATGGTCACGATGTCATCGGCGGCGGCAGATGACTATCCACTGGTGCGCAATCTCATCTCTCATGGGATGAACTGCATGAGAATTAACTGCGCGCATGACACACCGGAAATCTGGGGTCGGATGGTCAATCACCTGGAGCGCGCGCGGAAGGAATTGGCCCTGCCCTGCCGTATTCTAATGGATATCGCCGGGCCGAAGCTGCGCACCGGAGCGATAGAACCGGGACCCCGGGTGGTCGTGTGGCATCCCAAGCGCGATAGCTTTGGATGCGTAAAGAAGCCGGCGCGAATTTGGCTGAAGCCCGCCGAGGGAAGTTACTCTCTTCCGGCGGACGCGGACGCGGCCTTGCCGGTAACAGCCGAATGGCTTGCGGAGGTGCGATCTGGTGAACGCGTCCACTTCAAAGATGCACGCGGAAAACGACGCGTTCTGGAAGTGGTCGGCGGCAGCGACCGAGGGCGATGGGCTCGATGCAGCCAGACTGCCTACGTCACTCCGGGAACGGTATTGTTGCGCGACGACGCGGGAATCGACGCAAGGCGCGAAGCGCAGGTCGGAGATCTACCCCCGCGCGAGAGTGGAATCCTGCTTCACAATGGCGACTTCCTGCTACTCACCCGTGAACCCATTGTGGGAAAGGGCGCTTCGATCGATTCGGAAGGAAGGACGGTGAGTCCTGCGATGATCTCGTGCACCCTTCCTGAAATTTTCCCAGCGGTTCGCGTAGGCGAGAAAATCTGGTTCGATGACGGCAAGATCGGTGGAATCGTGAGGGAGGTTGGTCCGGACGCGCTTCGCATTGAAATTACCCAGGCCAAAGCCAGCGGCGATCGCTTAGGAGCCGACAAAGGTATCAATCTGCCTGATACGAGGATTGATCTACCCGCGCTAACGAAGAAAGATTTCGATGACCTGGAGTTTATAGTTCGACACGCGGACCTGGTCGGGATGTCATTCGTGCGCCATGAGCGCGACATCCTTGAACTTCAATCGCGACTGCGGGAGCTTGGCGGCGATCACCTGGGAATCGTGCTGAAAATCGAGACGCGACAGAGCTTCGAACGCTTGCCCGGCCTCATGCTGGCCGCGATGCGGCAGCATCCGGTGGGAATCATGATCGCACGGGGAGACCTGGCGGTAGAGTGCGGGTACGAACGGCTGGCCGAGGTTCAGGAGGAAATTCTCTGGATCTGTGAGGCGGCGCATTTGCCGGTAATCTGGGCGACGCAGGTGCTTGAGTCGCTCGCGAAGAAAGGTCACCCGTCACGCGCCGAGATCACTGACGCGGCGATGGGAGAACGTGCGGAGTGCGTGATGCTCAACAAGGGGCCGCACATCGTGGCGGCAGTCAGCGCGCTCGACGACATTTTGCGGCGCATGCAAGACCATCAGTCCAAGAAGTCGTCGCGCCTTCGCCCGCTACATTTGAGCGCGATGCAGGAATCGGATTAACCGTGGCTTTCGGTTGGATCATTAAAACTCGATGAACACGCTCTTCAAATCGATTCTGTGTCCGATTGACTTCGATGATTTGTATCTCGACGCTCTAGAATTGAGCAAAAGCCTGGCTCTGCAAAACAATGCCAAGCTCTATGTGATCAACGTCATGTCTGAATATGGCTCGGAGCATGGCTGGGAAGCAGGCGTTAGAGCCAGTTTGCAACGGCATGCACGGACACAACTGGCCGGCCAGGTTCCCTATGAGTTCGTGATCCATACCGGCGAAGTCGTTAGTGAAATACTGTCGGCGGTTCAAACATTCGAGGCCGACCTGATTGTTATTCCAACCCACGGGCGCCGCGGGCTGAAACGCTTGACGCTAGGAAGCGTAGCTGAGCGGGTTATTCGCGAATCGCCCGTACCTGTGCTTACGCTCAGAGCGCGGTAAGAAAAATGCAAATCATCTGGCGGAGCACATGGGCCAGGTAGCTCGCGCCCTGGAGAGAAAGGATACACTCTCCGCCGGCGACGAATCTGCAATCGGCCTTTCCAGCGCCGAGGCGGAACGACGCTTCGCGGAGTTCGGTCCCAACGAGCCCGTGCCGGCAAAGATCGCGGGGCCGTTATTTCAATTCCTTCGGTTCTGCGCCAACCCGCTTGTCCTGATACTGCTGGTCGCGAGCGCAACCTCGGCGTTGCTGGGACAGGCGGTCGACGCGATCATAATTGCCGCAATGGTCGTGCTGAGCGTAGTACTCAACTTCATTCAGGCTTACCGCTCGGAAAAAGCAGTGCAGCGCCTCAGGGATCAGGTGGCGCCCACCGCCACCGTTAAACGCGACGGAAACTGGATCGAACTGACGCGGCGTCAGATCGTGCCCGGCGACGTCGTACGCCTTTCGGCCGGCGATTTGGTTCCTGCGGACGCACGCTTGCTGCGAAGCCAGGATCTTCACGTTCAGCAGGCGGCATTGACCGGCGAATCGATGCCGGTGGAGAAGTACGTTGGCGGGGGAGAGTCTGACGCGAACGACGCGACGCGTCCCGACCTTGTCTTCCTGGGTACATCAGTGGTGAGCGGAACGGCGACCGCGCTTGTAGTTGCGACTGGCCCGCGCACCAGCTTCGGAGATATCGCGGCGCGACTCTCCGAACGCCCTCCGGAGACCGAATTCGATCGCGGCACGCGGCAATTCGGGATCCTGATCATGAAAACCGTTTTCTTTCTCGTGCTGTTCATACTGGTGGTCAGCGTCGGGATGCATCGGGACGCGCTCGAGTCGCTGCTCTTCGCGGTCGCGCTCGCGGTAGGCCTGACCCCGGAGTTCCTGCCAATGATCACGACGGTCACGCTCTCGATGGGCGCGCTGAGAATGGCGCGTAGTAAAGTGATCGTGAAACATCTCGACGCTATAGAGAATCTCGGCAGCATCGACCTGCTCTGCAGCGACAAGACCGGAACCCTGACCTCGGGCGAGATGGAGCTGGATTCGTCGCTCGACCCGTTCGGCGAGCCCTCCGAACGCCCTTTATTTCTCGGGTATCTGAACAGCCGCTTTGAATCGGGAATCGAGAGTCCGCTCGACGCGAGTATTCTCAAGTGTCCGCCGCCCCAGAATATCGACAGATGCGAAAAGACTGACGAAATTCCCTTTGACTTCGAACGACGCCGGCTCTCAATCGTCGTCAGGACCGATGGCGTTTGCATGCTCATCACGAAGGGCGCGCCCGAAGGAGTGCTGGATGCGAGCACTTCGATCGAGGTCGGCGGCAAATGGCGCCCCCTGGGAGACGCGGAACGCGAGCGATGTGCTAAAGCGTTCCGCTCGCTGAGTGCAAGCGGTCTGCGAGTCCTTGCCGTCGCGTATCGGCAGCTCGAGCGTGGTGAGGGGCTGAAGTGCGAGGACGAGCGGGACCTGGTATTCGCGGGATTCCTCACTTTTCTTGATCCGCCACTTGAAGGAGTCTCGAATACTGTCGCAGCGCTGCGGGAGGACGGCGTCGGGATCAAGATACTGACCGGCGACAACGAGCTGGTGACGAAGCATGTATGCGAGCGTGTCGGAATAGATTGCTCGAAGATCGTGCTCGGCGCCGAGTTGGAACGTATGACGGATTCAGCACTGTTCCACGTCGCCGAAGAAGCCGACGTTTTCGCACGAGTGTCGCCCGGTCAGAAGAACCGGATCATTCGAGCGCTTAAGACCCGCGGCCATGTAGTCGGTTTTCTTGGCGACGGAATCAACGACGCACCCTCCTTGCACGCAGCCGACGTCGGCATCTCCGTGGCGGGCGCCGTCGATGTGGCACGGGACGCGGCGGACATCATTCTCCTCGAGCACGGGCTGAATGTTCTGCACGGCGGGATCATCGAGGGTCGCAAGGCGTTCGGGAACGTCCTGAAATATATCCTGATGGGGACCAGTTCGAATTTCGGCAATATGTTCAGCATGGCGGCAGCGACGCTGTTTCTACCGTTCCTGCCGATGCTACCGACGCAAATCCTTCTGAATAATTTTCTTTATGATCTTGCGCAGGTGACGATTCCGACCGACAACGTGGACCCGGCGTACATTCAGTCTCCGCAGAAATGGAACGTCAGGATCATTCGCAACTTCATGATAGCGATCGGGCCGATCAGCTCGATCTTCGACTTTCTGACGTTCTACATCCTGCTAACGGTGTTTCGCTCATCCGAAGCGCTGTTCCACACGGGATGGTTCGTCGAGTCGCTCGCAACTCAGACCTTGGTGCTCTTCGTAATCCGCACCGCACGCAGACCATGGAGCAATCGCCCAAGTCTGCCTCTCGCTTCGACCACAATAATGATCGTGATAGTAGGTTTGCTCCTGCCCTTCTCTCCGCTGGCGGAGCGCCTCGGGTTTGTTCCCTTACCAGTTGGGTTCTTTCTCTTCCTCACTGTCGCGGTCGTCATCTATTTGATGCTCGTCGAGATAGTTAAGGGCAGACTGGTGCGATCATTTCTCTTGCGAGCGTAGCATCGCACCGCGCCGGAGCTGCGTTAGGATTGGAAGGCCTTTCTGAGCGATCATGACACCAACCGGTCAACTGCGTTCCACCGCCTCATAGATTTTGGTCCTCGTGGTCGAGGGCGCTGCTGCTATGCAAACTGATTCAAGGGACCTGAAGAAAGCGATCAGGCAATATCTCCATAACATTCATCGGGAGGTCGACAGCGCCGCACTATATCGAGCTTTGTCTGTTGAAGAGCACAAACCTGAAATCGCGGAAGTCTACAAGCGCCTTGCCGCGATCGAGCAAGCGCACAAAGAATTCTGGAAACAACGACTTGCCGAGCTTGGTCACCAGATCCCTGAGTTCAGCGTCAGCTGGCGCACTAGAGCCTTGATCTGGCTTGCCCGCCGCCGCGGTCCCGATTTCGTGGTACCGGTCGTTAGCACACTCGAGCGGGCTGACGTCGGAGACTACGATGCGCAATCCGAAGCCGTCGCCGGCGGACTCAACGCGGCCGAGAGGTCGCACGCACGTATCATCCGAGCGGTCGCGGCTACCGTTCCAAATATGTCGATCGGTCCGCTGGCAAACGCATTGCGTGCTGCGGTGCTCGGCGCCAACGACGGGCTCGCATCGAACTTGAGCCTTGTCATGGGAGTGTCCGGAGCACATCTGGCATCCCACGCGATCCTGGTCACTGGATTATCGGGCTTGGTCGCAGGCGCCTGCGCAATGGCGATGGGCGAGTGGTTGTCGGTCAGTACCTCTCGGGAGAGCCACGAGACGGGGATTGATGTCGAGGCCAGAGAACCAGCCGAGATTTCTGAAGAGGAGAGGGTGCATCTGGCCAACATCTATTCGGCCCACGGTTTCAGGGCCGATGAGGCTCGAGCATTGGCCGACCGCCTGGCCGTCTCAAAGCCCGAGGACTTCGGCGGCTATGCATGGAGCGCCGCCACCTCGTCTTTTCTTTTATTTGCAACCGGCGCTTCCGTTCCGGTGGTGCCCTTCTTCTTCCTGACAGGTACCACTGCCATGCTCGCGAGCGTCCTAATAAGTTCAGCTGTGCTGTTTCTGATTGGCGCAGGAGCGACACTCTTCACCGGGCGAAGCTTCGTTTTCTCAGGAATTCGACAACTCCTCGTTGGGCTAGCCGCTGCTGGTGTGACTTATGCGCTGGGTCACTTAATAGGTGGAGCATTGTCGAGTTAGGACCTCCCACGCCCGTACCTGCTCGTGGAGGGCTACGTTGCGTGGCTCCCGGCCGGCGACCTGGCTCCAGCCGCGGCCGGACTCTCCGACTTCCATCAGCTTCCGCCACCTGAATAGCTGGCGCGATGACTTGATGGACGGCAGGCGGCGCGCTCTCCGATCTTCCCGCTCTCGCGTGATGCGCTGGGCCCCCCGCTGAACAGAAGTTATTGCTTAAGCGTTAGACAGAAATCGTAACGGGCGCCCACCTGAGAGACGTCGGGATTGTCGACGATAATCGCGAGTTATGCGAGGCGCTCACGGATCTCTTGTCTCTCCAGGGCCACGCTGTCCAATGTGCAGCGAATGGTTGGAAGCCGATGTAATTTGTCCCAGTGTGTCGTACAATTCTTCCTCGACGGCGCGGAATCGTCGGATTCGACTATCTGGAGACACTCCATCATTTAGAACATCAACCATTTTCAGTTTGGCTCTCACGGACTGTAGGTGCCATTTTTCGTCTTCGACCAGCCTGGCCATGAGATCTCGCGGACGAGTGTCGAGACTCCCGAGAGCAGAATGCGTTTGGTAGCTTTTGAGGAGAAACTCTTCAACCAGAACTATCTCTCGAAGCAGACCGGCGGGTTCATCAAATTGATCTGGCGACGGCCTTTTGTCACATAAAGCATTTACATTCCGGTGCAGGTTGTGGGTTCCCAAGAGATCCAGTTGCTCGCTCCATAGCGAAGCGTGACGAGTTTGATCCGCAAGATGGCGCCAGAGCCTCAGCGTGAACCGATCGGATCGAGGCAAAATCAGCAATTTGATTAGTAGGCGCGAGACGTACAGATCGGTCTCGCGGTAAAAGGCAAAAAGCCGCTCTTGGATATTTTGTACGCTCTGCATTTGCCGATTTCCTCAAGGTGCATGCCATCAGGTTACGGGGTACGGTTTAGGCGCAGCCGCAGTCGCAGGTAGCAGGCTTCAACTTCCATTGTTCGGGTACCATCGACGATCCGTGCTGCCAGTACGGGGCGAAGCATGTTCTACATTCTCCGTCAAAATGGAAAATGCCAATCTGTTCGCCCGCTGCGTGCTGCGATCGAGTGTTGATGATCTCCAATTCGTGTGTGGCACCGACTTTTTTACAAAGCATCATTGATAATGTCGTAAGTTTCTGCGTCTATATCGACACCGTAACCTCACGGTCCAAGCCAACGTGGAGTAACTCAAGAATCCCATTAACGTAGATATCCGCCGAGATGCCGCTATCGAATTCAAATTGGACGATCCCATCACTGTCCGTGTGGTCCGTGAGATTGTTTGGGGAAGTGTCACGGTAAATAACGATCACCACCCGTGCGCCGGATACGGGCGTGTCGTCCTCGTCCACTACGCGGACATTTAGATACGGCAAGTCTTTCACCTCTCGCGTGCTTAGGTCCCCTCAGGACTTTCGCCGGAAGACCAGGACCGAGCACGGCGCGGCGCGCACCAGCTTCTCGGCCACGCTTCCGATCATTAGATGCTCGATGCCGGTCCGTCCGTGGGTTGCGTGCAAGATCAGGTCGATCCGCTGGTCCTTCGCATATTCGACCAGTTTCGGAACCGGCGGTCCGACCATCACTTGAGTGAAGACCTTGGTGGAATTTCCGCAATTGTCTTCCGTATGCGCACGAGTTCCTCTTCAGCCTCCTCCACCATCAGGGTCTCACGCGCCTGCTCGGGCATTTTGTCCAGTAACGCGAAATGAGGCGCGACTACGTGCACGATATGCAGCTCGCCGTCGAGGTCCTTCGCCAGCTCCATCGCACCGCGTAACGCTTCCATCGAGTATTCCGAAAAGTCGATCGGAGCGAGGATTTTCTTTAGATTTTGAATCATAAGAAGCCTCCGAGAATTCTGCAATTGGCAGGCGTCTAGACCGTGGCCGTTACGGCGAGCGAATATACCTTCGGAGATCGTCCGCTTCGGACTGGACCTCTTCGAGACGCTGCTTCACGACATCGCCGATGCTGACGATGCCATGAAGTGCTCCATTCTGAATGACTGGCAGATGGCGTATGCGCTGCAGTGTCATCACCTCCATGAGATCGACGAGTTCGTCCTCGGACGAGCAAGTTTTAACGTCACGGGTCATCAATTGGTCGGCCGGCAGTGCCGGCACCGCCTCGGCATGCTCCGACATTCCGCGGATGATGTCGCGCTCGGAGATGATCCCTATGATCTGACCTCGCCCGTTGACTACCGGTACGGCGCCGATCCGATTTTGCGCGAGCACCTTGACGACCGCCGTGACGGTCTGTTGCGGTGCTACAGAATGACCTTTTTGCTTCAGGACCGACGAAACCTTGGTTCCCATGTTTCGACCTCCCGGCTTTAAATATCAGGGCCATACGGGCCGCAGTCGTCTTGGCTCCTCGATTACAAAAGCTCCGTGGCTCCGGAAAAACTGTCCTCCACACAGCCGAGCGCATATTGGGAAATTGGAGGGGCAAGCAGGTGCTGCAGATGAATCGTGAGTTGATAGAGCGATCATCGACTAAGTTTTGGATTGAACGGTTGGGAAAGGCGCCTTGATCGCCTTCCTAAGCGACTTTGCTGCCGGGTTGCACCCGAGAGAGCCGGCCTTCGCTCTACTTAGTAGTTCTTCGATCTCTGATTCCTTACGTTTGTGATCCGAGCGCAGATGCGTCTGGATCGAACGCTCACTTGCGGTTCGCAGGCCACACAGAGGGCATTGGTTCGAATCATTCATGCTACACCATGCGAATGACTCTTTTGTTTGCGAGCGCAGGACCTCGGTCTCACCCTTTATTCAGCGTCATGTTACTTCGCAATATCCTTGGTTGCTCGTGCACGCGGGCTAGCCTCACGTTGCCGACGCTCCTTTCTCTGCCTGTGGGTGCTCACCGCACCCAGCTGAGGGACCACCAGTTCAAGTTCCTCGGGACGCTCCAGCAGAGAGGCCGGAATGAAATGGGGTTCATCAATACCTTTGATATTAGGATCGCGATCTTCCAGATATCTCATCGCAGTAGTCGTAACCCCGGCCCTGACTGCCGGGTAGTACTGGCGTGCTCTGCTAACCCGGCATTCGAACCTTACGACTATGCGTGGTCTGCCATTGATTGCTTGCATGGTCTCAACGATTCCGGGCCACCATCGCCCCCTGGCGAGGTGCACGATCCAAATCCAAACCGGCGACCCAGGTTTTAGTCTATATGCTTCGGTAATGCGCATTTAGCTTCGCTCTTGAGACGTGGCGCTCATAGAGTCCAAAAACGGACCTATGGAAGCGATTGAGACTCATTTCAACAGACTGGTTTCCGCCTTACTCCTTCGGCGCCGTTCACTTCACGTTTCAATCGCGACTTCAGTTGCATCCTGGGTTGGATTCGAGACTTTCAACTTTTTCCTCGATCGAGACTTCTTGACGGAAGTTCGCAATGACACTCGCGGCTGATCAGCCGTGGTAATCGTGTGTAGATCCTGCACGTCGTTGAGTCCGGCCCCGCTTTCCTCGGGTTTGGCCAAAATCGCGCTCGGAACAAAATTCGGTCGATCGTCACCTTTCAGGTAGGGATCACGAAGTTCAAGATAACGCATTCGGGTGGTGCTGATGCCAACGAAGGCTGGTCCGTCGATTCCGTTTTTTCCGGTCGAGCGACACTCGAAGCGGGCATTGATCATCGGAAAGGTTTCCAGAACGGTGATGGACAACACGGATCCGGGCCACCACCTGCCTTTGCCCACCCGAACGATCCAGACCCAGACAGGAGTATCTGGACCGAGTTCGCAGACCTGATGAACATCCATTTTGCTATTTTCCCTCCGCCTCAGTTTCGTAGGTAGTGACCCTCAGTTCACAGCGAAATTTCGAAATACGATCGATGGGAAGCTTTGTCCTGATCGAGATCTGTTCGAGTCCACAGGTCATGACCTAGGCCTTCACGGATGAAGAGCGTTCGGTTTCCCAGTTCTGTTCCAATCCGGCTCTGAGAGCTTCCCGCTGTACCTCAAGTTGGGGCGGATGTGTCTCACCAATACCTGCGAAAAATTGTTCCTGGAGATCCAATTCCGGTAGCCACTCGTCGGGCCTGATGGCCATCGCCAGCGCGAGCCTTTCGTTTGGCATGTCCAGGCCTGACAGATCCGAATCTGCCACACGCGGCATGAATCCGATGGGGGTCTCGTTCGCGGTAACCCGTCCTCGTGCTCGCTCGACTATCCACTTGAGCACGCGCATGTTTTCGCTGTATCCGGGCCAGAGAAAGGAACCGTCGCGATCCTTTCTGAACCAGTTCACCATGAAGATGCGGGGAGGGTGTCTGAGTTTCCCTCCGATCGCGAGCCAGTGGGCAAAGTAATCGCCCATGTTGTAGCCACAGAATGGCAGCATCGCCATCGGATCGCGCCGGATTATGCCGACCTGTCCGTTGGCAGCAGCCGTCGTTTCAGAACCCATTGTCGCACCTAGATAGACACCGTGGGTCCAGTCAAATGATTCGAATACCAGCGGCACGGTCGAAGCACGACGTCCGCCGAAAATGATCGCTGAGATACGCACGCCCTGCGGATCGTCGGCGCTGGGTGACAGAGCGGGATTGTTTCGCATCGGAGTGGTAAATCGACTGTTCGGATGCGCCGCCTTGTCGCCCGACCCTTTTCGCCACGGGCGCCCTTGCCAGTCGAGCATCCCATCAACTGGGTCTTGGTCCATGCCTTCCCACCAGACGTCGCCATCGGGTGTCATCGCAACATTGGTGAAGATCGTATCGCGCTTGACCATCTCCATGGCGTTGGGATTTGAGCTAACACTGGTGTCCGGAGCGACGCCGAAATAGCCGGCTTCTGGATTGACGGCCCAAAGCGTTCCGTCGGGCGCTACTCGCATCCAGGCAATGTCGTCGCCAACAGTGAAAACACGCCATCCGCCGAGGGACTTTGGCGGATGTAGCATTGCCAGGTTGGTCTTTCCGCACGCGCTCGGAAACGCCGCGGCAACGTAGGTAACCTCTCCCTGAGGACTTTCGACTCCAAGTATCAGCATGTGTTCGGCCAGCCAACCCTCTTTCCTGCCGAGATAGCTGGCTATCCTGAGGGCGAAACACTTCTTGCTAAGAAGCGCGTTGCCACCATATCCGCTTCCCACAGACCAGACTGTGTTGTCCTGAGGAAAGTGACATATGAGTCGCCGCTTAGGGTCGAGGTCGAGGGTGCAGTGTAACCCTCGACTGAAGTCTCCGGATTCGCCCAGCAGGTCAAGAGCTATGCGGCCCATCCGGGTCATGATTCTCATGTTCAGGACGACATAAAGGCTGTCGGTCAATTCGACTCCCACCTTCGCGAAAGGGGAGCCAACAGGTCCCAGGATGTAGGGAACCACATACATGGTCCGCCCACGCATCGAGCCTTTGAGCCATGCGCCCAGCTTTCCGTAAGCCTCGTCAGGCGCCATCCAGTTATTAGTGGGGCCGGCCTCGTCTTTGCTAGGCGTACAAATGAAGGTGAGATCCTCGGCGCGTGCAACGTCATTGGGGTTCGATCGATGTAGATAGCAGCCTGGCCGCTTGTTTTGGTTGAGTGGAATCAGAGAACCAGTGGCGACAGCAAGTTCGGTCAGACGCTGCCTCTCCAGCTCGCTACCGTCGCACCAAACAATTCGCTCCGCCTTGGTAAACCAGGCCATCTCGGAAACCCAGTCGAAGAGTTCACGACTTCTGGTGGAGGACTTTGCGAGCTGACTGCGGTTGGTCATGGTAGTTTACTCAGCCCTCAGTTGCCGCCGAGATACCCAAATCTCGTTCGGCGTCAGACAGCGCTGCGAAGATTGAGTCGGCGGTGACGGCGGCCATTAAGGTTTGCAGCGTTTCAGGTCGTGAACACATCTGCGGGAGCTTTGCCAGCCAGGGAAGGTGCAGTTCGTGATATTTAAGGCCGAGTACGAAAAACAGATGAGTGGGCTTACCGTCGAGAGCGTCGAAATCGACACCGCCAAGCGATCGGCCGAAGACCATGAACGGTTTGACTACGTGCTCGGGATAGCGATTGAGCGTATGCAGGAAGGCGAGTCCGTTACCGGTCGCGCTCGGCATGATATTCTCGCGCTCGATAAGAGCGCCAACGAACCAGTTCTTGTCCCTCACGAGATTCAGTCGGCTAGCCAGATTCGCGAGTTCCTCGATGACGCCGGTTTTCGTGTTGGCCTCAAGCTCAGGAATTATGTGGCTGGTCTGAAAGCAGCTCGCGAGATTCAGCATTCGACGAGCTGCAGGCGCGCCTCTTGAAATGTCGATGCTCCTTGGCGTGACTCCCAGCATTTGATCGTCGAGCCAAGCGTCGAGCATCGCCTTACGGAACCGCCATTGGTTACCGATTCTGACTCCGGGTAACTCACCCTCGGATACCAATTTGAGCACCGTTCGTTCGTTGACGTTCAGGTAAGATGCAAGTTGCCGGACGGTCATCAGCCTATCGTTGGAATCAGAGGCATTTTCCGTTGTTTTACGGATAATGTTTGACATGGTCCTCAGAATACGTAAAAATGCGGAGAAATACAACCAATTACAGAGAAGCTCGTTACTTGGAAGAAACTCTCGTGCCCGTTTGTCCTGAGGTGAAGTAAAAGTGGGAGGCGATCGAAATGGCGCTGCCGTCCTGTGCTGGACGAAGGCTTACCGGATTGGTGACTATCTGAGCAATGTGAACCGCTTCCGCGACTCAAGGCCCCCGGAATCGGCTGGCGTATATGTTGTATCCAAGCGTCCGTGGGAAGAAATGCCCAGCAAGTCCTCGGGAGTCGTCGTTTACGTAGGTCAGGCGAGATACCTCCGCAGCCGAATTGGAGCACTGCTGTGCGACTTACTGGGATTTACCGGCGACGAATACAGCGACGGAGAAGCCTATGAGCATGGTGGCGGACACTTTCTGTGGCACTATTACTGTATCGCTCGCGCCGTTGAGCCTTCGAACCTTTACATCGGGTGGTGCTCACCGTGCATATGTCTCGACTGCGCGGAAGCCAAACTACGCGAGTTAATGGATATCCGGTGGAACTGGTACCCTACGCGGTCGTGTGAACATCACAAACCGGTTCTAGAATTATTCCACAATTGCGCCACTTCTATTCCTCCGTCGGCTGGCTCAGGGCGGTAGCAGTACCGCCAAGAACTGAGCGGTTTCTGGGATTCTCAACCATCTCAAGATCAACAAATGTCCGCGTGGCGGGGGAATGCGTTTGTGCAGTTGAACGTCAGAGAAGTGTCGAAACTGCTTAAGGTTTCGGAGAAGAGAGTCTACGACTGGATCAAGCGCGGAATCCTCCGGGCCGAACGGGTTAACGATCAGTACCGAATGCATCGCAGCGATTTGCTGGAACAGACATCCTCGCGACATTGCCGCGCAGATCTTTGAAGCTCCCTCGACAACCGGATTATCTGTCTGTCGGGCAAGCGTTCCGCGCAACTCGTGCAACCCGATGAGAAGGGACTGAAACGGGCGGTCACCCCTCACGGTGAATACGGTCAGAAACCGCCATGATAGAGAGACCTACGACGCGCCGCGGGTTCGCAGTTCCGCGACTCCCGTCGATTGCATCGTCATTCAACACTCATTGAGGACTGCCGAGGATCAGCTCGCAAGGAGGTATAGCCGAGAGGTGTGGAAATAGGGAAAAGGCGATGTAGCCTTCCGGGTTGACGAGACCCAGCCGGAGAACCGGCAGGAAGGAGGACACCGCCATGGAGAGCATAAACCGAGCAGAGCGCCGCCGGTCAAGAAGAGAGTTAGCGAAGCGCCCACAGTGGGGAACCCTCGAGGAATTTACTCGGTGCAGGATTCAGAGCTGGCTGCAGGATGTGCTGGAGGAGGAGGTCACCGAGTTGCTCGGCCGGGGCAAGTCGGAGCGGCGCGCGGTGGTGGATGCGCCAGCAGGATACCGCAACGGGCACGGCAAGACGCGGCGATTGTCGATGATGGTCGGCACCATCGAAGTGAAGCGACCGCGAGTTCGAGGTTTGGAACAGCGCTTCGAGAGCAGGCTACTGCCGCTGTTTGTGCGCCGGACCGAAGCGGTCAGCGAGCTTTTACCCCAGCTTTACCTTCACGGGCTCGCCCAAGGAGATTTCGAGCTGGCGTTGCGCGGACTGCTCGGCGACGGTGCGCCGCTCTCGGCATCGTCGATCGAGCGGCTGCGGGCGAAGTGGCAACTGGAGTACGCGGCGTGGCGAAGCCGGCGGTTGGATAAGCTCGAAGTAGTGTACGTCTGGGCCGATGGTCTCTATGTGAAAGCGGGTCTTGAGGATAGCAAGGCCGCGCTGCTGGTGATCGTGGGAGCCTTACGGGACGGGCGCAAAGTGGTGCTGGCGATTGAAAGCGGACAGCGCGAATCGAAGGAATCGTGGGCGCGGGTGCTGCGCGATCTGTTCGCTCGCGGGCTGAGACCGTGGCGGGCCACGGTGGCCGATGGACACTTGGGGATCTGGTCGGCGCTGGGCGAGGTGGAGTTGTCAGGAATTTCGTGTTTGAGCCAGTGGTTGATGAGCGAAGCAGTCGTGTCAAGCGACTGCTAACTACCTGCTGAGCCGGAGCGGCGGTCGCAGTCAAGGGCGGCGTCAGCCGGCGCGCGCAGCGCGCGAACCCTTGACGGCGTGCTGACGCGGAGGCTATCCGGCGCTGTATCACAGAGCGCATTTTAGTCTGCCACCACGAAGCGGTCCTCGAACTGGATCGCCAGCTGGGTCTTGGCAGCCTGCCACGAAATCGGCGGATTTTTCCAGCGCGCCTGAACCTTGCGCAGCACCAGCCAAATGAGTTTGGTTGCCGCCTCCTCGCTGGGAAAATGCCCGCGGATTCTTACCGCCTTGCGCACCTGCGCGTTGAGGCTCTCGATCGCGTTGGTAGTGTAGAGGATCTTTCTGACTTCGGGGGCGAAGGCGAAGAATGGAATCACCTGCTCCCAGTTGCGCCGCCAGCTCTGCGCGATCGCCGGATATTTCTGACCCCACGGCCCGCGGTCGAAATCCTCCAGCCGCTCGCGCGCCATCGCGGCCGACTCGGCCCGGTAGACCGGTTTGAGCGCTGCTGCGACCGCCCGGTGTTCCTTCCACGAGGCGAACTGCATCGAGTAACGGATCAGATGCACGATGCAGGTCTGGACCACGGTCTTGGGAAAGACCGAAGTTATCGCTTCGGGAAATCCTTTGAGTCCGTCGACCACCGCGATCAGGATGTCCTGCAGGCCGCGGTTGCGCAGTTCGCTCATCACCCGCAGCCAGAACTTCGCCCCCTCGGTCTGTTCGATCCATATGCCGAGGATTTCCTTGTGGCCCGAGCAGCGAACCCCGATCGCCAGGTACACCGCCCGGTTGCTGACCAGACCTTCGTTGCGGATTTTTACCCGCAGCGCGTCGAAGAAGACGATCGCGTAGGTCGAGTCCAGGCCGCGGCTCTGCCACGCCGCTACCTCCTCGAGCACCGCATCGGTTACCGCGCTGACCAGGTCCGGCGAGATCTCGGCCCCGTAGAGCTCGCCGATATGCTCGGCGATCTCGCGGGTGGTCATCCCGCGCGCGTACAGCGCGATGATCTTGTCGTCGAAGCCAGGGAACCGCCGCCGGTACTTGCCGATCAGCACCGGGTCGAAGCGCCCCTGACGATCGCGCGGGATCGCAAGCTCCAGCCGGCCGCTGTCGGTTAGAACGGTCTTGCTGCTGTAGCCGTTGCGGTGATTGCCGGCTTGTTCCTCCGCCTCCCCGCCCAGATGATGATCCATCTCGCCATTGAGCATCCTCTCCGCCAGCCGCTTCTTCAGTTCATCGACCAGGCCGCCGCTCTCGAACACCGTCGCCGGGTCGCGCCCCGCCAAAAGCTGATCCACCACCTCATCCGCGATTCCATTTTCTCTGCTCGCTGCCATACTTCTTCCTCCCGCCCTGTCCGGGCGTCATTGTATGGCTCGAACACAAAATTTCCGACACACTCACTACGCCGTAAGCCGAGCTGAATGCGAGCGGTTGCGCGATCAGTTTGCCACCCGCTATCGGCAACTGTGCCCCAAGGCGGTCGAGACGCTGAGCCGCGACTGGGAGCGGATGGTGACCTTCTATCGCTTTCCGAAGGATCATTGGATCCACCTGCGCACCACCAATCCGGTCGAATCGCCATTCTCAGCGGTGCGGCTAAGAACCGACGCCGCCAGGCGTTACAAGAAGGTCGCCAACGCCGAGGCCTTGATCTGGAAGATCCTGATGATTGCGGAGAAGAAATTCCGCCGCCTCAACTCGCCCGAACTACTCGCGGAAGTTTACGATGGACAACTATTCGAGGACGGAATGCCAGTAAATGAAACCACCCCGAAGCGCCGCGCCGCCTGATCTCGTTTACACACCTATTGCGGTGACCTCCTCGCAAGTACCAAACAACTCTGTTTGTGTCGGCGGTACCCCCAAAAGCGTCTTCGCGCACGACACTCTCTACAGACTTAGCGAGACATGAGGTCGCAATCCGACTGTGGGGGAATTTGTGGGGACCCTCGGTCACATTTGATATCACTGTGTAGCTGCAGTCGTCCTTTTCAAAATACGGGAAAACCCTTCGCGCACAATGAGTACATGCTTATCCGGTGATACGGAGCAATACCGGTGAAAACCTGCCCTCAACGCCTGTTAACCGTCATGTCGCTGGTTCGAATCCGGCCCGGGGAGCCACGTTCCGCTCATACGGCGGATCAACTCACGGAGAGCTCCGCGATTACTTCCAGCGCCAGCAGGCGCGGACCCCGCGTCGATGCCAGCGCAGCACAGTCAGGCTTGACGATGACTATGGCATCCAACGCCGAGGGGAAGAGCCGGGGCAGCCAAAACGAGAGTCAGGCGATCGATGCCCTTGTCGAGCGCACCACATGCGTGACAACCTCGGCCACACGAGCGCGCCGGCATAGTGCTCCGTTTACCGGCGCGCGCCGATTGAGAATAGAGTACGCCTCCCCACTGACCGAACGTCGGGCCAACGTGTGCAGCCGAGGCCGATTGGAGTGACGCGATGCCAAAAAAACCTCGGTCCGAAAACCGCGCATTGATGACCGCAAACTCTGGGATGTCGTGTTTTCCGTATACGGCGCGCCGGCCGTGCTCCTTGCGCACAAACTTAAAGTCTTTCCGTTTCTCGCCGAAAAGCCGCGCTCGTTCGCCGAGATTTGCGAGCATCTCAACCTTGCCGTCCGACCGACCGAAACGATTCTAGCCGCCAACGCGGCTCTGGGATTTGTAAAACTCAAGAGTGGCCGCTACACACCCACTCCGCTCTGCGAAGACTATTTGCTCGAAGGAAGTCCCACCTACTTTGGCAGCTACTTCGACCTGATCATCAACAACTATTCGGTTTGCTCAATCGAGAGCCTGGAGAAAGCAATCCGCTCAGACTCGCCGCAAGTTTACGGCGGCGTCGAACTCTTCAAATTCCACGAAGAGCAAGCCAACCTCGCAAGGTCGTTTACTCGCGCCATGCACAGTATCAGCATGGCGCCAGCGCTCGCGTGGCCGAGTGCAATTGATTTGTCCAAGTACAAGCGGATGCTCGATGTTGCTGGCGGCTCCGGCGCTCATAGTATCGGCGCAGTGACGCGATGGCCGAAGCTGAGCGCGACCGTCTTTGATATTGCACCCGTCTGCGAGGTTGCGAACGAAATCTGCCAACAGGCCGGCCTGCAGAATCGCATCAGCACACACATCGGCGACATGTGGAATGATCCGTTTCCACCGGCAGATATCCACTTCTATTCCTACATCTACCACGACTGGCCGCCCGACAAATGCCGTCTCCTGAGCAGCAAGAGCTTCGAGAGTCTTAATCCGGGAGGAAGGTTGATTGTCCACGAAGTGCTTTACAACAAGGACAAGACCGGTCCGTTCGCGGCTGCCGCATACACCATGATAATGCTCGGATGGACGACCGGAAGGCAGTACTCCGGACACGAGCTTTCGGAAATGCTGCGTGAGGCGGGTTTCAAAGATATCAGAGTCAAGCCGACGTTTGGCTACTTGAGCATCGTTACGGGCGTGAAGCGATAGCGCCTCTGAACCGTCATGCTCACCCCTGGTGGGGCCGACCGAGGACGGAATACGGCCCCCTCAAATCCTGCCTCAAGCTGACTAAATTCAGCCTAGTCGGCGAAGCACAGCGCACCGACTTCCTCCAGAACGCGCCGGAACTCAGGCGGAGGTGCGACGCACATGGTTCGATACGTATCCAGGAAGGGGAGCCACACTAATCGAGCGCATCGCATTCGAGGCATCTGTTCAGGCGTGCACCCTCGGCCGCCGCTCAATCCACGGCTGCGCCTGCTCTAGCTGTCTCGCTACGCGAATCAGCAGATCTTCGCGGCCCATCGCTGCGACGAGCTGAACCCCCACGGGAAGTCCTTCAGGAGTCCAGTGAAGAGGCAACGAGATTGCGGGTTGACCCGTGACGTTGAAGGGCGAAGTGAAAAACAGATGCTGCGCGATCTTCGGCCATAGTTTCGACGGTTTGTCTTGCGGTGGTGTCAGATCTGCGAGCATAGCGGGCGGCTCCGAATCCGTCGGCGTCAGCAGTAGGTCGAATCCCATCGTCCACCACTGCGCAACTCGAACCGCCCAGAAGTTCTGCCACTCCATCGCCCTCATGTAATCTTCCGCCGACACGGCCGGCTGGTCTGGCCGGCTTAAAGCCCACAGGTACGGCTCCACATCTTCTTGCGTGACAGTCCGGTTCAACAAGTAGCCCAGTAGCTGAATGGACGCGCGCATTCCGGGCAGTCCAAGTGGTCGCAGCCGCGGTCCCTGTTCGGGGTCAAACAGAGCTTCTGGAGAGGATTCTTCAACTCGGTATCCCAATGACTCCAGCAGCTTGGCGGTTGCGGCCACCGCGCTCACACATTGTGAATGGACTTCCCCAAACGGGGTTCTCGATAGCATTCCAATTCTGAGTTCCCCGGGGTCTTCGCCAAGTTCCTCGGTGTGCCTTCGCGCTGGCAGTTGAATCAGATAAAGGTCGCCAGGCTCGGATCCTTGAACAGCATCAAGCACTGCGGCGACGTCTCGGACCGTGTGGCTGACCACAAATTCGACTATTGAACGTGAGGTAGAGTGCCAAGATACTCGGCCGCGCGACGGTTTTAGTCCGACCAATCCGCACATCCTGCGGGGAGCCGGATAGAGCCCCCTTGGTCATTGGCATGCGCGACTGGCACCATACCGGCGGCCACTGCCGCGCAAGAGCCGCCAGAAGAGCCACTGGTCGATCGCGCCAGGTCCCACGGATTTCGGGTTGGACCGAAGGCCAGCGATTGCGTCGTGCATTGCGCGCCAAACTCCGGGGTGTTGGTCTTGCCGAGGGTAATAAACCCGGCGCTGCGAAACCTCGCCCCCAGGATGGTATCTGAAGGCGACCGATAGCCAGCGTCCCGTAGGGCCCGATTGCCCATATAGTAGGGCTGCCCCTTCTGCATCGCGCCGATATCTTTCAGCAGGAATGGCACGCCCTGAAATGGTCCGTCGGGTAGGTCGCGCGAGACCGCGGCAGCCCGCGCATCTTCGAAGAGCGGTGTGATCACAGCATTGATGGCGGGGTTTACTCGTTCGATTCGAGCGATTGCGGCATCAACCAGCTCGAGGGGGGTCAGCTCCCGTCGGCGCACCAGTTCAGCCTGTCCGGTTGCGTCCATCTTCGACAATTCACCGAGATCGAGGGCCATTGCTGTTTCTCCCCGGTCACTGTTTGACCGTTAGATCACAGATCTGCTTTCCGGGCACCTTACTCACGGTGACCTTGGTCAGTCGAGACTCGTCTATGACCGTGAATGTGGTATTATGGGAGTACGAGCAGATCGGAAGCTTTCGGAACGCCTGCTAACCTTTCCCACCAATTCAAAGCACTAACGGAGTGGCGAAGGGGAAATCCCTTTCGCACTCTCCCCGATCGCACAGCAGCGACGTGGGTTACTTTTGCTTCGGCGACTGGAGTGAACCCCATCGATTGGACAGTCCTCAGGCGGAAGATTGGACCAGGATGTGATTGTGTTGTTCCTCGAACTGCACCGGCGAAAGATAACCGAGTGCCGAGTGCAGTCTGCGAGTGTTGTATACCTCGTCAATGAAGCGCGGAAGTCTCGCGATCACGTCGGCATGAGTTCGATAGTCACTGAGATAGACCTCCTCACATTTGATCGTCTTCATGAAGCTCTCGGCTTTGCCGTTGTCGTAGGGATTACCGCGGCGACTCATCGAACCGATCAGGCCATGATCGGCAAGTACCCGGCGATAGGGTTCGGCAGCGTACTGCACTCCGCGATCGGAGTGGTGAATGCAATTGCGCGGTGGCTGTCGGGTTTCGATCGCGGCGCGTAGCGCCGCCAAAGCAAGCCGCGTATCGATCTGCCGACCGAGCGCATAGCCAATCACGCGGCGCGACCAGGCGTCCAGAATCACTGCCAGGTAGACGAAGCCGGCCGCGATACGGATATACGTGATGTCGCTGACCCACAGCTGATTGGGACCGGTCGGGCGAAGGCCACGGACAAGGTTGGGAAAGATCGGACCATCGTGGTCGCTGTCCGTGGTGCGTACGAACTTGCGCAACGGTCGCACCTGGAGGCCGCTTTCGCGCATCAGTCGCGCAACTGCCTTGTGATTGACTACCATTCCCTCGGCGTGAAGTTGGTGGTGATACGCCGGTAGCCGTCGCGTGGGAACTCGGCACACAGCGCCTCAATGCGGTCGCGCAGAACCTTTTTCTCCGCCGCATCGCGGCGGCCGCGGTAATAGTAAGTCGAGCGCGCCAGCTTCATGATTCGGCATCCCCACGCAATGGAGACTGTTTCGGGCCGCTCACAATGGAGTAGCTCCCTTCGTTGGGCTGGCGTCCCAACTGCGCCCCTTTTTTGAGCAGATCGACTTCCATCGTCAGCTGGCCGACCTTGCGCTCGAGTTCCGCGATCTTGCGCTCGTACTCGGCGATGTGAACTGCCTCGGCCAGCTCGTCGGTAAACTCGCCGGCCTCGTACTTGCGGATCCAAAGCCGAATCAGATTGCGCGACAGACTATGCCGGCGCGCCAGCTCATGCAGGCCCGCCCGGCCGTCGAGAAACTCTTTGGCGATTTGACGCTTGAACTCCGAACCGAAACTCCGATGCCGAGCCATGCCCCATCCTCCGATAAGCCCATCGCCCGGTCCAATTCGTTCCTGCCTGTCTGTCCAGCTTTCGGGGTTCACTCCAGACTTCTCACCGAAGTGGATCAACATTTCAACCGGCGTTGACGCGGACTTCCTCCAGGACGCGCAGGAACTCTGGCGGCGGCGCGAAGCACATGGTTCGATACGTATCCAGGAAGGGGAGCCACCAAGACTCCAGCACATGACGCATCTGTGTGCCATCATGGACGCGGCGAACGCGCCGAAGAAGCGCGGGAGCTACAAGAAGGCGTCCGGCTAGGGGCCGCGATGGGCCGGTTTGATGGGCATCAGAAACTATTTGATCGAAGGCGTTTCCGGCGCCGGCAAAACGGCGGTCTGCACAGAATTGCAGCGGCGCGGCTACCAGGCCATTCATGGTGACTGGGAATTGGTGTATCGAGGCGATCCGGAAACGGGTCTACCGACGGCTCCGGAAACGGGTACACCGACGGCTACCTGGATGTCCGAGCACCAGATTTGGGATGTAGAGAAAGTACAAGCCTTCGTCGCCAACCAGGAGGAGGCGGCCACCTTTTTCTGTGGTAGCTCCAGGAATTTGGCCAAATTCATCGACTTATTTGACGGCGTGTTTGTCCTGGAGGTCGACCTGGACACCATGAACCGGCGGATTGATGAGCGAGTGGCACTGGACCCAACTGACTTCGGCGGAAAACCAGAGGAACGCGAACTCATTGCGCGATTGTATGCAACGAAAGAAGATGTCCCGAAGGGTGGTGTTGTGATCGATGCCACTGCGCCGATTGAACGCGTCGTGGATGAGATTTTGGAAAAGTGCAGCTAGATCACGGACAAGGGCGGAACGGCCCACCAAAATTCAAACTGAGACACTACCCAACGGCCCGTGTGAGGAAATCGAGCTCATTGGTGCCGCCTTCTTGCCTGCTGATATAGATCGATCTGATCTCGTACAGACCAACTGGCGATGCAGGTCTAGTCGGTGAGAAAGAACTCCTGAATTTCTTCTAGGACGCCCCGTAACTCTGGCTGCGGCGCGAGGCACATGGTTCGATACGTACCAGGAAGGGGAGCCACCTCTCACTCGCTGACCCTCGAAATCGAGCCGATGAGAGCTTTTGCGCTCAATTGTAAAGATTTCGCTAAAATCTGCATGATCCAGCTAGACGTACTGTACTGTGTCATGTAATGTCGCGCGAAAGTTGACGAGAGCGACGGCGTCTGAGCTACGCGCGAAATACGGTCATTACGGGTCGCCCTGACTGAAAGAGGCTGTATCTCGCTGATGGCTTCTGGGGATTGAGTTTCGATGAGAATTCGGGAACGGCTATTCGTTTTCGGCCTTCTCGCCACCGTTTTGTTGAGCTGCACCGCCGGTATTTCTCGGGCGAGTGCATGCTCTTCCCTGCCGCCCGCATCGTCGCCGCAATTCCTTGAGCATCTCACCGCGTTCCTAAACGGGCTCTGCTACCAAAAGGAAAATTGGCAGCACGACGCGCATGTCAGGACCAGCGACGGCGTGCATCCTTTCGTCAGGGTCTGGTACTCACCCGGCCTTTTCGACTGGATGACGGTGAAGAATCGCAATGGTCCGGTGCCCAATGGCGCGATAGTCGTCAAGGAAATGTACATCAGCCTGACCGCGCCGCTCACCGAATGGACGGTGATGGTCAAGGACTCGGACCTGTCGTGGGACGGCTGGTACTGGGCTGGTAAATCCGAGTCCCAAAAATCCGAACGAGCCTCCCAAGAATCCCGAAGGTGCATGCGCCGAGCCCCAAGCCTTGTTCAACGGAGCGGGACTGTATTGTCTCAACTGCCACGCGTCGGCGATCGCGAATTCGGGCACCTATTCGAGCACTGCGTATCTCGCATCTACGCCCAGTTCGGGGCTCGGCTCGTTGTACGACGCGATCAATGAGATGGCGCCGTTCCAGATCGAGGACACCAGCGAAAGCGAATTGGAGGCACGACAGGCGCCGGAGTTCATCGATCGAATTTCCAGCTCGGTCTTCGCCAATCTCAGGCCTCTTGCCGATGTGAAAGTGCCCTGCATGGTCTCCGAGGCGATGGATCACGTGGTGACGGCGAGCCCCGCTCATGGAGGACCGCAGGAGTTCGTCACCTCCGATCAATGCAGTGGCTGTCACGATGCGACCGGGACGCTGGCCGGGCTCACTCCGAACATGATTTTTAAGACAAACGATGGGACGCCGGTGAATCTCTCGCAGAATGGCGAGTGGCGATACTCGATGATGGGGTTGGCGGGCCGCGATCCGGTTTTCTTCGCGCAGCTCGACACCGAGTCAACGTTGCACAAACATCTCGTCGGTAAGCCCGACGGCGCGGCGTTCGTCCAGGACTTGTGTCTTCGATGCCACGGCGTGATGGGCCAACGGCAATACCATATTGATCATCCAGGGCCGGACAAGCTGTTCACGCGCGAGATGCTTCAGGACCGGAAATCCAAGTATGGCGCGCTGGCTCGCGACGGCGTTTCATGCGACGCCTGCCACCATGTGGCGCAAATGGAGAAGTTGGACACGTTCCTGCCGAACATCGGCACCGTCCCGCCCGCGTTCCGCATCGGCACCGGAATGATGTCGGAAGTGAGATACGGGCCATAAATCTGGTCGGGCGGACCCACCAGGAACTGGCCGGTGTAAAATTGAGGCATGAAGAAGGTTTGGTCCGAAATATGTGTCACACGATTGAGTTGCCGGTGTCCGACCGCCACGGCCGGCAGGTGCTCGATGAGCACGGGAAACCCAAAACCGAATTTGAACAAACGACCTCTTTCGAATGGTTCAACAGCAGGTTTTTCAGGCCGCCGGCCCAGATAGTGAGCTGCCAGAATTGTCATATGCCTGTGAAGTACCGGGGCGCCGATTTGGCATTCAAGATCGCCAATATCGAGGACAACACCTTTCCGCGAGTCCCTGAAACCGGACCCTCGACGCGCTTGCCCGACGACGTGCTGACCATGCAGGAACGCACTTCCTTCGGACGTCACCAGTTGAACGGCATCAATGTGTTTGTGCTCGAGATGTTCGACCAGTTTCGTAAAGACCTCGGCCTCTTCAAAGTCGACCCCAATCTTCCGTTGCCCATAAGAGACCAAATATCGAGTCAAAAGACAGCGGTCGCCGAAGGCGTATTGCAGGCGCAAACGGCGACGGCCAACGTCGCCGTCACTTCGGTAACGACCGACGCGACCACGCTCACCGCAAACGTTAACGTCGAGAACCTGGCCGGTCACAAATTCCCCACCGGGGTGAGCTTCCGCCGCGCATTCATTAATTTTCAGGTGCTGGATGCCAGCGGCAAGGTGCTCTGGGCCTCGGGCAACACCAACGTCGAGGGTGTCATCGTCGATAATTCGGGCACTCAGCTGGAGACCGAGTTCTTCAGCCCCAGGCAGCCCACGCAGCAAAAGTTCCAGCCGCATTTCTGGACCAACTCGCCGATTACCAGCGACAAACAGGTTCAGATCTACGAGGAGCTTGTGGTCGATCCCCAGGGACTTTTGACAACGAGCTTTCTGAGCTTTGATCACGAGGTGAAGCATAACCGGCTCGAACCTTCAGGAAGGACCGTGGGCGGGCCGTTTGATGAATTCATTTTACCGGTCGGCACCGGTGACGACCCTTCGTATCAGGGCACGTGCGGCTGCAGCATGCTCACGTACGCTATACCACTGGCGCAAATCCCGGGTGTGCCCACTGCCGTGCAGGCGACTATCTATTATCAGAGCATCCCGCCTTACTATCTGCGTCAAAGATCGGAGCAGGGTAACGGTCCCGATACGGCGCGACTGATCAAGTTCGCCAGTGAGTTGAACGTCGCCAACTATCCGGAAATCGCCAGCTGGAAGTTGTCGATCGCAAGCTCAGGAGTAGTCGGCATCAAATGAGCCACCGACCCAGCCGCAGCTAGCTGCCCTTCACCAACGCATTTTGCCGGGACTTCGTCTCGGTCTGGACCGCGAGCGCATTCGACTGAGGCCGCTCTAGTCGCCTCTCGAATTATTTTTCGGCAAACCTCGCCTCCCGTCGTATCGACCCGATCAAATAATCTGCTACTTTATTTGCGGAACCATGATTGACCGCATGATTAAACGACTCCTCCTCGTCACGATTGTGGCTACAGCAGCCGGTTTTTACGGGTGCGCGTCATCCGATCCCGACCAGGTGGCGGCCCTGACCACCACCTGCCAGGGTGAGGACCAGCAGAACTGCGAGGCCCGCGACAACGCCCGCCAGGCTCGAGACGCGGCGGATTACCAGGACGAGCCCGCGCTGGGATACCTGCAGTCGCCGCCCGGCTTGCTTCCAATACCCCTCACTTCGCGAAACGCCTCGTCCAACTAAATTCGACCGTCCGTTGCGTCGAGCTCGGCGCGCGCGCTTTCTACGAATCCGCGGAGTCAGTTGCACCAAACGAACAGGCCCCGGACCGACGCGTCGTCGCGCCGAGTCCGAGGCCCCCTGGGAGAGGCTATGGATTGAAGAGCCTTCTGATCGATCGCTGATGTCAGCCGGCCCGGGGGATCATCCTCCAGTGGTCGAGGTGAGCGTATGGAGGACCGAGATCAATGCCGGTCCGACGATTAGCGCGATCATCGCGGGCAACACGAAAAGAACCAGCGGGAACAGAACCTTAATCGATGCCTTCTGCGCGTCTTCCTCGGCATGTATCCGACGACGCGTGCGCAACGCGTCCGAGCTGGCGCGCAATGCCGGTCCGATCTGCGCGCCAAGCTGTTCGCTCTGAATCAAGGTTGCGGCCAGTGGCTTGATATCATCGACGGCCGTCCGCTCTGCGAGCCCGCGCAATGCCTGTCCAAGCGTCGCGCCCGCGGAAATATCGGTTGCTACCAGGTTCAGCTCGGCGCCGATTTCCTGCCCATGACGTTCGCATTCCGCGCCCACGATTCGAATTGCCTCGAACAGTCCAAGACCAGCCTCGATGCATACCACCAGCAGATCGAGCACGTCCGAGAGCTGCCTCGATATATTGCCCTGGCGGATTCGCGCGCGCCGTCCAAGATAGTAGCTGGGAACGAAAATCCCGATGCCGACGCCGCCGACTGCAAACAGCAGTGGCTGCACCGCCGAGTTGTGAAAGGCGATTCCAATCAACAGACCCAACACGCCGCATCCGACCGCCAGCAACACCCGGATGACCTGGTAGGTCTGCGGCGCGCTGGACTTCAGAAATCCCGCCTGCGCAAGCGTCTGCTGCAGCTTTTCTCCCGTAGGAGTATCAAGGTTCGGCGGCGGAACGCGTTTTGAGGCCCACCTGAAGAGCATCCGCAGCAGGTTGTCGTCCTGCAGGTCGCCCTCGAGGGCGCCTTGCGAGGCGCGCATTTTGATCGCCAAATCGGCGAATCGTTCGTCGACCGCCCGGCTCTGCGGCGAGATGGCGAGGTACAGTGCGACACACGCCGCGCCGGCCAGGACAAAGACCGCTATGCCAACCATGAATGGACTCATTAGTAAGTCACCCGCAGCAATCGCCTGATGGTTATAAGGGCGAGAATGTCGGCGCCGACGGCAAATTTCAAAATCTTCTGACCCATCGGGTCATGAAACAATTGAGCCGTGTAGCCCGGCTGAATCAGGCTGAATACAAAGAGCACTGCAATCGGCAAACAGCCGACGATCATACCGCCCAGGCGCGATTGCGCCGTCAGCGCCCTGATCTGCAACCGCAAGCGCTGGCGGATTCGCACAATCTCGGACAGCCGTCCGACAATCTGGGCCAGGCTCGAGCCGACTTCTGTTTGCACCCGCACCGCGACGACCAGGAGCCGCAGATCGTCTTCTGGAACGCGCTTGAGCATGTCTTCGAGTGCACGCGGCAGCAGCAATCCAATCCGATTCAGCTCGAGCACGGTGCGGAATTCGCTGCCCAGCGGATCGGCGAACTCGCTGACCAGGACTTGCAGCGCGCGCTGCAGCGAATGTCCCGCCTCCAGCGACGATTTGATCAGGTCGAGTGCGAACGGCAGCTGAGTCCCAAAGGCCTTCAAACGCCGCTTTTTGCGGAACTGGATGAAGGCGAGGGGCAAGCTGCCCACTACCAACGCGGTGGTCAGCGCGAACCACATGTCGTGGAACATGACGTTGCCGACGAACATCCCCGTGCCGAACATCAGCACGATGATCAGCAGCATGTCGGCGACCCGCATATACATGCCCGCCTGCCACATCGACTCTTCGAGTTTGCGCAGCAGATTAGGTCGTACAGCACGCTCAGCAACGCGCCTTCCTCGGGCCGTTGCTTGCGCATGACGTCGATATCTATATCGTCCGGTGGGCGCGTGAGGCGTCGTGCCACTTCGCGCTGTTGCTCGACTTCGGAGCCGCGGCTGCTGGTGAAGATCAGCACGCCGACGAAGACGAGCGCGAATATGCCGCTGGCCAACAAAAAGTCCATGATATTTATCCGATTGTGTTGCGGAAAATCTTGGCGTCGAGTTTGTAACCCGCAGCTTCGAGCCGCTGCGAATAGGTTGACCGGATCCCGGTGGCGACAAACTGGCCGAGTACCTCGCCGCCCACTCCGATTCCGGTGCGCTTGAATTCGAACAGGTCCTGCATCATCACCATCTCACCCTCCATTCCGCTGATCTCGGAAATGCGCAGCACTTTGCGCGAGCCGTCCGACAGGCGCGAAACGTGAACGATGATGTTGAGCGCCGAGGCAATTTGCTGGCGCATCGCGCGCTGCGGAATCGACACGCCCGACAGCAGCATCATCATCTCGAGACGTCCCATGCTGTCGCGGGGCGTATTGGCGTGGATGGTGGCGATTGAGCCGTCATGGCCGGTCGACATTTTGGAGTCTGTTTGAAGCCACACGGACAGAAGGGTTTCATGACTTCAGGCGGAAGTCGAACCATCTGTGTCGTAGGCGTATCGTAGTGCGGACTGGAATCAACATCAGGAACGACAGTCGCACTATCGCTCATGCTCGATGACGACGTCGCAGTGCGAAGCTCGACCGACCGAACGTTGGACGCTCGCGGAGCAATCTGGTACACGAGGAGCGCCGGCTGGGGACTCCCCCGTTTACCGGTCGGCAGCGGGCTGGCGTGCCACAGCGCTGGCCTGTTTTCTTTCGCGAGCTGGAAGTCGCCTGCCGGCCTCGCCAAGAGACGTACGGTCCTCGTCAAGATCAGCGCGCTGCAAGCACAGCTCGCCGAATTGGATGAACAGGCGAAGCGCCCCTGAAACCGTTATTCCCGGGGCATCTGGAGGTCTCGCTCTCTTGCCGTGCGATATTGAGGCGTGTAGCAATCGAGTCTATGGCGTCGATAGTAGATCAACTCTTAGAGAGCGCGCTCGACGACTCCGCCACTATTGATTCGGTCTTGCGCAAAGCAAAGGCCGTCGCGGATCTGCTGGGCCTTGACGATATGAGCAATTGGGCAGAGAGCGAACTATATAGCTATCCAAAAAACGTTGATGTTCCGAACTATCGAACAATGACCGGAGAGGTTGAGGCCTGGTCGCCGTATCACGGCAACTGGCAACCCATCGTCTGGCAGGACGCAAACGACCGCAAGAAACTGTCGACTTGGCCGCTTCGAGATTCAGTCGCGGAGATTGCAGACAGAGTTGAGCGACGTGATCAGCATTCATGGATCCTGCCTCTTGGCGCGATACGACTAAGAGGAGCCTTAGGAACTGAACTGACCAACATCGGCATGAATGTAGACCGGGCAGTGTTTGTGAGCGTGGTGAGTGCCGTCCGGAGCAGGATTCTAGATTGGGCCTTGAAGTTGAAGAAGGCTGGAATCAAGGGTGAAGGATTTTCGTTCTCAGAGCCTGAGAAGCACAAAGCTCAGCAATCCAACATCACCATCAACGTCGGGTCTATCGATCATTTCACCGGCAGCGTAGGTGAGATCTCCGGCAAGGCAAGCATCGTTGCAGAGACGGTTGCAGCACATATCGATCTGAACGAAGTACTTACATTTGCAAAGCAACTGCGAGACTTGCGCGATTTGCCGGATAGTTCAGGGTCAGGTCTTCGAGAGCAAGCCGATGAGCTAATCGTTGAGCTGGGAAAGCCGGAACCAAAGGAGTCCCGCATTCGAGGGATTCTTCAGTCAATCCGTACTATTGCCGAAGGGACGGCCGGCAACGTCATGGCGGCAGGAATTGTACAACTGGCAAAAAAACTACTGGGTCAGTGATCCGCTAAACTCCCATAGCGCACTCAGAAAAAGTAAAACCTAGCCTCATGATCGCCAAGATTAAGGTCAGCTTCAATTTGGTCGGCGGCTTTCTCGCTTGGTCGAGGTTCACGATGATCGGGTAGCGCAAGTTAGGAAATAGCGCGAGCTTCTGAGCCTTCTCCAGAGTCTCGCATTCATCGCCGAATTGAACGTAGCGAGCCTTGCCATCTGGCGTGTCCGTCCGATCAAGAACGATGAAGGCCGTCAAATTCTTTTATTCGTTCCGCCGATCTGAAATCTCAAGGCCTCGATTCCGCTCGCGCTCGATGACGATGTCGCAGTGTCGCGGGCACAGTTCGACCTGCCGGATGTGGCGGCCGGCGGCATCAACCTTCTCGGCGACCAGGGTCGCGCGCTCCGGAACATCGGCGAACCTTGCATCGCGACATGTATTTGCATCGGTGGATGCGAACGGTCGTCGGCGCGGGATCGAAGTCGGGTTGAAGCATGTGCGGCACTCCACTCGCTCGCATCGCTATGGCGAGAATCTAGACTCAAACCTCCGGATGCATCGCTCGGTACTCAGTCCAGCATTTGCGGTTCTGAGGTACCGGACACATCTGACACATGCCGTCCGCGTGGACTCGAATCGGATCGCGAGGAGTCCCGACCTTTCTCGAGTTCCCTGCATTTGCTTGGTGCTGGCAGATTGCGCAAGGCAGAACATCGCCAATGGGCTTACGACGAGTTTCGCGTATTCCTCCAGACATCTGTCTTTCTCTTGGCCTCCTCAAAACAGAGCACCTCGGTCTATTTCTGATGGCGAGTCCTATTTCCTATCATCGGCGATCCATCTTACGTCTATCGACGCGTCGATGGTCTGGTTTCGTATTTATGTGGGACACACAAAGTTTACGACCGGACACCGCGGTTTTGGGGCATCGCTTTCCATCAAGCGATCTCCGCTGACATTGCATAGCTACTTCCCCTTGAGGCGCGGATCGTCGGTCGCGATGCATTGGGCATGTTTATTGAGCAGCTCGACAACAGCAACGTCGTCGCCGGGCGCGAGGTCTTTTGTTGGATAGAAGAATACCTTCCCGGTAAGCTCGGGCTGTGGTCCGCCTCGAGTCTGTAAAACCGCGTCGTGACGGCATTCTTCCGCTGAATCGTAAGTTCTAGAGGTTATCCAGTCGTGAAGCGGTCTGCTTATGCCGATCATCAAATCCCATCATCGGTTCGACCTACGGGCGGCACCATCAGATACCAACCCACAAGCGCGAGCGCAGCCACGTGGCGGAAATTCATTTCGCTCCCTTGAGGCGCGGATTGTCGCTGGCGATACAAGCGGCATGATCGACACGCGCGCGTGCGAGTTTGGGATCAGCTGGTTGGCGTCTCTGAAAGCGCCTCAGCTTCCCGGTAGCGTCAAGGTTCGCCGGATCACCATTTTTGTTTTGGAGTTCCGTGAGCGCCTGCTTGCAAGTATCGACACTCTCAAAGTTGGTAATAATGCTCCAACGGGAAATTGGAGCCGCCGAATCGACAGAATGTGGAACCGTGGAATCAGGCGGCACCATCAGATACCAGCCCACAACCGCGAGCGCGGCGGTGTGGCGAGATTTCATGTCGGATAGTTAACAGGCGGCCGCGCCACCGACAATTACACGTGGCCTCGCTCTGTCTTGCTGATGTTCCAACTAAGGCATCGCGCTTGCCAAGTGCTCTGGTCTTGCCAGTCGGGCCTGCCGCTCTAAAGCGTTCACACGTTCGGTGAGCGCGTCGATCTGCGCGTCCTTTTTCTTGAGCGCGTCGATCTGTTTCTCCTGCGAAGCGACCTGCCGTCGAAGGGCTGCGATCTGCGCGTCCTTGTCCCTCGCCTGCTTCTGCACCTCGTTGAGCAGCATCGCCGGCAGCACCTGGTAGGCGACCGTCTCGGGCTTGCCATCCGCGCCATCAATCACAAGCTCCGGATAAACCTTCTCGACTTCTTCCGCGATCAGTCCATATTGCTGAATGCCGGTTGAGTCGGCTTTGTAGGTGAAGGTCACCGGGCGCAGCTTCATCAGCTTGTCGCTGGCGTCACCCATATCGCGGATGTCGCGCTTGTAACGCGCCGATGATTTCGCGCATCCGAGTAGGCCGGTGCTGCTGGCTACTACAGCACAACCCTTCTTTATCGTGGGTCCGCCGAAGATGCCGGCGATGAATGTGCTGGTTTGCGTGCCCTGCGTGCCGATCCGGATGGTGTTGGCCTCGGCCGCGCCGCCCTTGTTGCCGATATCGATATTGTTGTCTCCGGTAGTGAGATTGGTGCCCGCGCCGGAGCCGATGCCGATGTTGGAGCTGCCCGTAGTGTTGACGAGGGCTCCAGCTCCGGTGGCGGTATTGTTTGCGCCCATGGTGTTGGCTTGGAGGGCAGCCACTCCGGTGGCGGTATTTTGTTCGCCCGTGGTGTTGGCAAAGAGGGCATCCAATCCAGTGGCGGTATTGTTGCCGCCCATGGTGTTCGATGCCAGGGTAGCCACTCCGGTGGCGGTATTGGCGCCGCCCGTGGTGTTGGCAAAGAGGGCATCCATTCCGGTGGCGGTATTCTCGCCGCCCGTGGTGTTGACATGGAGGTCGCGAGCTCCGGTTGCGGTATTACCGTTATTGCCGCTGGTGGTATTGGTCAGCGGCGTGCAGGTAGCACCAATGGTCGCGTCCATTCCAACGCACGTGTCGAATCCCGCCGCCGCCGCGGCGATGGTCGCGCTTGCGAGCACGATGAGCACAGCCGCCGCCAGATTAAGCGTAAAACTCGTCACCGTTTTCATTGATATCTCCTCGGTGTGTGTAATCGGGGATTTCCGTTTTGACCCTCAGCCGACCATAGCGATCCATCACGCGTGCGGCTATCGCGGGTTCTGGTCGTTACCACGCCGAAGCAATTCCGCTCAAATAGATGCTCGCGGCAATTTGGTAGATGGGGGGCGCTGGCCGGTGTTTGCCTCCCTTTCACCAGTCGGCCTCGGGCTGGCGTCTTTCACGCGCGCTGGCCCGTTTTTTTTTGGAGACGGAGGAATTGAGTTGATAGTGCGCCAGCGAGCCTAACCGACCCGCTGACGCGGACGCAACATGAGCGGCCCGATTGTACGAAGTTCGCAAACTTGTCGCAAATGGTGGGCGCGGAAGCGGCGAAAGTGAAGGTGAGTGCGCCCGCAGGCCAGGGGAGGGGTGTCCCAACCAACCCGCGGGCGCGGATGAAGCATGAACGGTGCGGATATTAGTTCTGATTCCCATCGATCACTACAACACTACTAACGATGTTTTTCGCCGTCGGATAGCAAAAGGTTCGTTTCAGCTCTTGGCGAATGATCTACCGTTTCCGGGCGATAGGCCTTACGACTTTAGATTCATCTGGCCCTGGCCGGTCTTCGGATCGACTGGTGCCGAGACATGGGAATGGAAGATTTTCCACTCGCCGTTGACTTTGTGGTAAACGTCGGTCACGCGGAGTGTAGCTTCCTGAGCTTTGCCGGCTTTATCCTTCCAGGTGAAGTGCTGAATGCTGCGCGCCATCCCCATCTTGCCGTCCGTTACCACCTCGAGCTCGACGAATTCGCCCTTGAGGTCGGTGGCATTACTGAAGAATTCGTCTTCATGAGCTCGGACCGCGGCAGCCCCTTTGTATTCTAACCCCGGGACAAAATCGTAGAGGACGATGTTTTCATCGAAATACTTCATCGCCTCATCGGTGGTGGTGGCAGCGATGGCCTTGTTTTCGACCGCGGTAATCTCGTCCTTTGCACTACCAGCCGCGTTGGCGTTGATGCCGAAGTTCAACACCATCGTTGCCATCGCCACGATCGCTCCGATCGCTAATCCAAATCGTTTCATCTTTCATTCTTCTCCAAGTTCAGTTTGATGTTTTCGCACGTCCGCTGCGAATCGAGACCGGCGCGCGGCGAACTACGGTTACCGAGTTAATTAGTTAGCTGCCGCTCTAAGGGCAAGCTATTCGTTCCGCCGATCCGAAATCTCCAGCCCTCGAGCGCTCTCACGCTAATAACAGCGGTGCAGTGCCGCGTGCACAATTCGATCTGCCGAACGTGGCGGCCCGCGCCGTCAATCTTCTCGGCAACGAGAGTCGCGAGCGCCAGGCATCCGCGCTTTTTACATTTCGAAACATACCTGCGCCGATGAACGCGAAGAGTCCTCGGCGCGGGATCGAAGTCGGGCTGCAGCATAGAGAGCGCGTGTTCTACTTTCCCTTGAGGCGCGGATCATCGGTCGCGATGCACCGGGCTTCCTGGAAACTCTGTCCGGTCCGACCTTGATAAAAGGCGGCCTCATCAGATACCAGCCCACAAGCGCGAGCGCGGCGGCGTGGCGGAGATTCATTCCTCGCGGTTTAACAAATACGATCACGAAAGCGAAAGCTCGCGCGGGCCTCGATGACGCCCGAGCGGCGATCGGCTGAAATGAAGCGACGGGCGCGGAAAAGGAAACGGCGAAAGTGAATCTGCGCGGCGGCGCGATGTTTCTCCGGTTCCCCAGATGATCATTCTCCGCCAACACACAGAAGTGATGATCACCTGGGCGAACCCCTTCTGATCGCGTTTGCTCATACCGATCCGTCGCAGCACTGACAGAAGATGGCCAAAGATAAACCAAGCAAAAACCTCTGGGCGCTTAGTTCCCTCGCAGCAACGATGGGTGATGGCGCCGCCGATTTCGCGGTAGACGATCACCAGTCTTTTCGCCGGCAGGAATTCGTTTTTGCCTCTCTCAACCTCCTGCTGATTGGTGCGCTCCTAGTGCTGCAAGCAATCTCAAAGTTCGTCCGCGGCAAACCCTCCGGATTGGTCATCATCGTCCTGGCAGTTGGTTTTGTAGTCCAGGCAGCTCTCCTCATATGGCTTCGCAGAAGGAACGCGACAATTTCTCGCCGGACACGACAGTTCCTCACGTTCTGGTCTCTCGGATTCAACTCAACGCTGGCGTTGGTGCTCACTTCGCTAACCATCAGAGGAGACACTGCGTACTACGCCCTGATGCTTCTTCCGATACTCGAAGCGGCTTTCAGGCTTGGTCTAGGCGCTACGATTGCGGTAGTCGCACTGGCGGACTTCATCAGCTTCCTGGGCGCCTATGGCCTGAAATTCGGCGAGTACATCGAAGCCGGCGCGATGTCGGTAATTTACAGCGTCATGGGAGTGCTGGTTTGGCTCCTGGTCAACAATCTTCGCGCGCGCGAGGCAAGCTTCGTGCGCAATCTCGAAGAACTCGAGCGCACCCGTCAGCAATTGCTCTCTGAAGAGAAGCTTGCCGCGATCGGCCGGTTCCTTCTCTGCGCGACCATCGAGATGATATACCGGAGCTTTGCGCTCTCTTCCTGGCACAAGCCGTGCGCGATCTGAAAACGCCGCCTCGGAGAATCAGCACCGAGGCGATTCACACACTTCTCGGCTACGATTTTCCGGGAAATATCCGCGAACTTCATAACCTTATCGAGCGCGCGTGCATTCTCTCAACCCGGAAGAAATCACTCCGGAGAACTTCCCGGTGACGATACCTCGCAGTGCAAACGGCGTCGCGATCCGCAGATCCGCCGAGCTTAGCCCTGATCAGCTCGCCGATATGATGCCCGAGAAGCACAATCTTCGCGACTTTCTTGCCTCGCCGGAAAGAGCGGTAATTCGGCGTGCGTTGAAAATTACAGATGGACGCGCAGGCGGAAGTCGCGCGACGCTTGGAATGTCTCGAAGCGATCTTTCATATAAGCTGGGGAAGCACCGCATCAAAGATGCGGCCGATTGAAGGCCTGAGTTTGATAAGCATGGCAGGAGAGTCAAAATGAAATCTGGTTTGAAACAAATCAAAAAAATAGGCGCGCGCTGGACGATGCTCGCATCGTCCCTGCTCGCGGTCATTTCGTTTGCGACTTCTGCCATGAGCCAGGATGTCGCTCCGCTCTCGATGAACCCAGCCGCCCAATCTGCAGCTTCTGGGCAGACGCCTCCGGGCGAGAACAATCAGGGCGTCTATTCCGATCCGTTGTCGGGATTCAACGAGCCGATGTTCACCTTCAACCTCAAGTTCGACGATTGGGTGCTGCGGCCCGTCGCCAGCGGATACTCTTATATCGCGCCGGAACCGGTGCGTCAGAGTGTCGGTAGATTCTTCGACAACGTCCAGGTGATCCCGCGTTTCGCCAACAACCTGTTCCAGCTCAAGCTGGCTGAGGCTGGCGGCGAAGTCGCGCGCTTTGGAATCAACACGACCGTCGGGTTCGTAGGCTTGTTCGACCCGGCCGACTCATGGTTCGGGCTCAAAGAGCATCCCAACGATTTCGGTTTGACGATTCGTTACTACAACATCCCGACCGGTCCGTACGTGATGCTGCCGTTCTTCGGACCTTCGACGGTTGGCGACACGGTCGGCCTGGTAGCAGACGGCGCGATGAATCCGATGAGCTACCTCCTTCCGTGGTATATAACGCTCTCTGCTGATACTGGCCAGCGCGTGGTTGAAGCGGTAAACTACCGCTCGCTGCATATGAACCAGTTCGAAGAAGCGGATCGCTACGCGATCGACCTCTACGGCGCCGTTCAGGACGCATACCTGCAGACGCGCGACCACGAGGTCAAGAAGCTCCACGAGGAAGACTGGTAAAGCCGGCACGCTTCGACGAATAGCGACTCTTCCAGACTGAGGGGCCAGCTAGACTTCTTTCCCTGGGGCTCCCCACAAATGATAACTCGAAACAGAGGTGCTCTATCGTGTCGTCGATCCGCCGCATAAAGGAACAAAAGAAGGACATCATTCGTCGGCATGCCCAACCCGATAATGCTAAAGGATTAACGCAAGTTCTGACGACGTTGGCGCTATTTGCGCTTCTTTGGTGGGCTGCTCTGTTGAGTGTCCACGTTTCCTACTGGCTCACCGCCGCGGCGGTGTTACTAATCAGCTTGTTCACTCTGCGCGCTTTTGCGCTGATGCACGAATGCGGCCACGGCAGCTTGTTTCGCACCCAGCGGCTCAATCGCGCATTCGGTTTTGTCCTGGGCGTGGTCTCCGGCATGCCGCAGTACGTGTGGTCACAGCATCATAATTTTCACCACGCCAACAATGGCAATTGGGAAAAATACCGCGGACTCTACACCACGCTGTCAGTCGATGAATACGCAGCAATGACCGACGCGCAGCAGCGCATGTATAGAAGTAAGTGCAGCATCGCGACCGCTCCTTTTGCCGGCCTCATATATGTGATTTTCAACCCGCGCTTTACCTGGCTCAAAGGCAGTATCGGCCTCGTGAGCCATATTGTTAAAAGGAAAGTTGCGCAGCCAAGCCTGTCGATCAAGGCGCACGCCGCCAGTTTTGAAACGCGCTACTGGAAATCGCACAAAGAGTACTGGCACATGTTCTGGAACAATGCCGTTCTGCTCAGCATATGGGTCTTGATGTGCTGGACATTCGGGACGGTGCTGTTCTTTACGATTTATTTAATCAGCGCATCGCTTGCCGCCGGCGCGGGAATTGTTTTGTTCACCGTTCAGCATAATTTTGAGCACTCCTATGCGAGCGATGGCAGATACTGGGACTACGACATCGGCGCGATTGAGGGATCGAGTTTTCTGATTTTGCCTCATTGGTTAAACTGGTTTACCGCCAATATTGCCTATCACCACATTCACCATCTATCCGCCAGAATTCCAAACTATTGTTTGATCGGATGCCACAACGAATATCGAGATCTCTTTTCGGATGTGACCCGCGTGAAGTTATCTGACATTCACAAAGCCCTGAAATACATTCTCTGGGACACGCGCGCACAACGAATCATTTCGGTAGCAGAGTATCGGCAGCAGATGAGTCAAGCGGCTATGGTTAGTTGAGGGCAGTCAACGGTGTTCGTAAGCGTATGCGACTGACCGCTTCGATTATTTTGAATGGCCGGCAGAAGTACATAAAGTGGCCAAGTCAGCACGCCGTCGCTCCGGCGACACCGGAAGAGGTGTTCGGTCGCCTCATCCGCGGGGAACAAGGTTTCGATGCGCAGTTCACCTCGCGATAGCGCTCGGCTACATCGCCACCCAAAAGGGATACAAGACCCGCTTCTTCAGTGCAGCCGATCTGGTGCTTATGCTGGAGGCCGCACAGCGCCAGGGCCGCTATCGCGAGGTCATGCATCGGGCGATCAACGCCGCCCGACTGTTGATCGTTGACGAGATCGGCTATTTGCCGATGAGCCGAGAGCAGGCCAATCTGTTCTTCCAGATCATCACGCGCCGCTTCGAGCGCGGCGCGATGATCCTGACGTCCAATCTCCCGACGCAGAACTAATTTGGGACGAGTGCGTCACTAAACTGGTTTAGGTAGTTGGACGAGAATGCTAAGCCTCTCTGCTGGACCAACCAGACCCGAAGCTCTAATCCTTTAACGCTACAGCAAGTCGAGAAGGGTATAGCCAGAGAATGATCAGTTCGTTGATGGCGTTAGCCATACGCGAGCGGGTGGTTGTGCTCGGAATGGCTTTGATGCTGCTTGCGGCGGGCATCTTCTCCTTCTCAGAACTCGACATCGAAGCGTATCCCGATCCGGTGCAACCCCGAGTAGAGGTGATCGCGCAACCCAATGGTCTGAGTGCCGAAGAAGTCGAAAAACTTGTTACCGTGCCGACTGAATACGGTCTTGCCGGAATGCGCAACCTCGAAGCGATGCGTTCGATATCCCTTTACGGTCTCTCCGACATCAAATGCTACTTCTCATGGGACAGTGACTATTACTGGGACCGGGTCGAGACTATCAACCGCATTTCGTTCTTAACGCTGCCTCAGCGCGTGACGCCCGGCATCTCGCCCGACAACCCGATCGGCGAGATTTACCGCTACCTAGTTGAGAGCCCTGACCACAACTTGATGCGTGAGAAAGAAATCGAGGACTGGATTCTTGAGAAGCAGCTTCGGACGGTCCCGGGCGTGGAGGACGTATCGGGCTTCGGTGGGTTGACCAAGCAGTTCCATGTGGACGTCGATGCGGCCCGGCTCAACCACTACGGGATACCGCTCTCGACGCTGCTGGCTGCACTCCAGAACGCAAATACCAACGCCGGTGGTAACTATATGAGCGTCGGCGAGCAGGCGTTCGACGTGCGCGAGCTCGGCTTCTTCTTCGGACTCGATGACATTCGCAACGTCGTACTGAACGCGACCAATTCCATACCGATCAAGGTTTCCAACGTCGCCGATGTCGAGGTCGGCTATGCGCCACGGCTGGGAATCGTCGGCAAAGACAATCAGAACGAGGTCGTCGAGGGGATCGTTCTGATGCGCAAGTACGGCGACACGCTCAAGACGCTTAAGGGTGTCGAGGCCAAAGTCCACGAGCTGAACACCTCGGGCATTCTCCCCCGCGGCTACAAAGTGGCGCCCTACTACGACCGCACCGGCCTGGTCGATACGACCCTCGAGACAGTGATCGAGAATCTGACAATCGGGATGGCGCTGGTGTTCCTGGTGCTGATCTTCTTCCTGGGCAATCTGCGCACCGCGCTCATTGCGGCGATAAACATTCCGCTCGCTCTATGCGGTGCGTTCACATTGATGCACATCACGGATACACCAGCGAACCTCATCTCCCTGGGCGCGATCGACTTCGGAATCATCATCGATTCAACCGTCATCGTAATGGAGAACATCGAGCGGCATCTGACCGCACCCGAGCAGAGTCATCAGAGCGTCCGGCTACGCATCCTGCACGCTGCGCAGGAAGTCGGACAGCCCATGTTATTCTCGACGCTCATTTTCGTAATCGCGTTCCTGCCGTTGTTCACGATGCGCGGCGTCGAAGGTGCGATTTTCTCGCCCATGTCGCACACCTACGCCTACTCGCTCGGCACTGCGATCGTTCTCGCGATATCGCTGTCACCTGTACTGAGTTCCTTTTTTCTGGCTCGCGGTATCAGAGAAATCCGCAATCCAGTTTGGGAGGCGGTCCAGGGCTTCTATCATCGGCTATTCGTGCGGGCATTGGCGCGGCCGCGAACAACTTTGGCTGTAATCGCGATTCTGACGGCCGGCGTCCTCGCGATGTTCCCGCGGCTTGGCGGCGAGTTTCTGCCCAAACTCGAAGAAGGCAATATCTGGGCGCGCGCGACGATGCCGCTGACCATCTCGCTTGAGCATGGCGCGAAAATCACCAACCAGGTGCGCGACGTTTTCCTGAGCTTCCCGGAGGTCCAGTCGGTGGTGTCGCAATTCGGCCGACCCGACGACGGCACTGACGCGACGGGCTTCTTTAACAGCGAGTTCTCGGTTGATTTAAAGCCCCGCGAACAATGGCCGAAAGAGATAACGAAACCTGGCCTCGTCAAGCAAGTTGACGACAAGCTCACGCGTCGCTTTCCCGGCGTCAGCTTCGACTACTCGCAGAATATCGAAGACAACGTCAATGAAGCGCTTTCGGGCGTAAAGGGATCAAACTCGGTCAAGGTGTTTGGCCCCGACCTTGGAATCGACGAGCGAATCGCCAACGATATCAAAACAACCCTCGATAAAGTTCCGGGGATTGGCGAAACCGCCGTGTACCGCTCCCTCGGGCAGCCCAATCTTCTGATCGCACCGGACAGGGCGCAATGCGGGCGTTATGGCCTTAACGTCGGCGATATAGCCGCAATCGTGCAGGCGGCGATCGGCGGCCAGGCTGTGACGCAGGTGCTTGAAGGCGATCGACGCTTCGACCTGGTGGTTCGATGGAAACCGGAGTATCGCGAGAGCCTCGACGCAATCCGGCAGATTCGCGTGAATATGCCGGCCGGGGGCCAGATACCGCTCAACCAGGTAGCCGAAATCGAAACTGGTGAGGGCGCGTCGTTCGTTTATCGTGAAAATCTTCAGCGCTACGTTCCCGTCAGGTTCACCGTAGGCGGCCGGGACTTGAAGAGCACCGTCGAAGACGCCAAGTATCGCATCGCGCATGACGTGAGACTCCCCGAAGGCGTTCATCTGCAATGGGCTGGCGAGTATGGTGAACTTCAAGCGGCCAATCGACGTCTGATGATCGTCGTGCCGTTCGCATTGCTGCTGATCGCGAGCGTGCTCTACTCCGCGACGCAATCACTGATCGACACGTTCATCATCATGGCGCAGATTCCGATCGCCTGCCTCGGCGGAATCCTGGCGTTGATCGTCACGGGCACGCCCTTCAGTGTCTCGGCCGCGGTCGGATTCATCTCGATCTTGGGCATCGCAGTAATGGATGGCATTCTGCTGAGCTTCTATATCCGCAGTCTTTGGGAGCAAGGCCACCCGTTTCTGGAAGGGATCATTATGGGCTCCGACCGTCGCTTCCGCGCGATCACTATGACGGCGATGGTTGATGCGATCGGATTGCTGCCGGCCGCTCTATCTACCAGGATCGGCGCTCAGACCCAGCGCCCACTCGCGATCGTTGTTATCGGCGGCGCGCTGGCCATCATGATCGTGACGCGAATCCTCCAGCCGGTGCTGATCTACCTCTGCCATCGGAGATTGCGTCTCGAGAATGAGAATGGGTCGCGGCCAAGCCAGCCTCCACCAACCATTCCCGAAGATCCAAGCTCGCCCGTCGGCGCGTAGCGAAAGGCTTCGAGTATCAAAGTCGCTGATATGTTTTTAATCTAGGGGACGAGTGCTCGGCAGCTGATAGGACACATCCAGCGGGTAAGCGAGCGTAGATACACGAACAGCGCGCCAGAGAACAACACCACATCCAGTCCAAGCTCCAGCCACATTCTGGGTCGCGATGGCGCGCCGGTCCCGAAGCAACCACAGTCTAGCGTTAGACCTCGTAGAAGCGCGGACGCCAAGGCCGTGAAAAATATTACAGAGATTACAGCGACCGCGAGCGCTCCTACCCGCCGGTCCATGGACCGAGTAACAATATGCCGCATGCGATCTCGAATGGCGACAGACCGAGCGCCAGCAGGTTGATGAACGCCGCCGGCAGGATAGCAAATGCAGCGATGCTGTCCGCGAACTGCAGCGGGTCACGAATCTTGCCTATGCCCGCGTAGATGAATACGGCAGCCACAGCCAAGCTGACCGCAAGTACCGTATAGTTCCGACGAGAATTGTCGGATACCATCACAGTTCGCTCCCCGTCGATGCCGGCAGGCCAGCCGCCGACCATGCCTCCCACCCGCCGGTGAAGACGCTGACATTGCTGAAGCCGAGACTCAGCAACGCGTTTGCGACCAGGCGGCTGTCGTGACAGTCGCCGCCGGAGCAGTACACGATGATCGACTTGTCGGTGGCAGCCTTCAGCACGTTGGCTAGGTGCCGATAATCGTGCGCGAAGTCGTCTCGCGCGAGATTGAGCGCTCCCGGGACGTGCCCCTCTTCGAAGAACGCGGACGGCCGGGCATCAAGGATGAGTGCATTTTTTCTGTCGACGGCCGAATGGAATTGGTCAAGTCCGACGGTTGCTGCGGGCGCGAGCTTGAACGGGGGCGTCGAGACAAGAGTCGTCAACTCGGCATCGAACCGCTGCTCCGGTGTTTGATAGACGATGGGAAGTGGAGCCGTTGAAAAACGGTTCATTATGAGTCCAGCCACGAGCGATGCGATTGCGAGCAGGGCAACGCCACTGGAATCGCGCAGAATTTGAGATCCGCGACCCGTTGCTCGTGGCAGCCGGGAGGACTCGGGAGTCAGGATCGAGACTATTGAAGAGGTCACCGCAATAGGTGTGTAAACGAGATCAGGCGGCGCGGCGCTTCGGGGTGGTTTCATTTACTGGCATTCCGTCCTCGAATAGTTGTCCATCGTAAACTTCCGCGAGTAGTTCGGGCGAGTTGAGGCGGCGGAATTTCTTCTCCGCAATCATCAGGATCTTCCAGATCAAGGCCTCGGCGTTGGCGACCTTCTTGTAACGCCTGGCGGCGTCGGTTCTTAGCCGCACCGCTGAGAATGGCGATTCGACCGGATTGGTGGTGCGCAGGTGGATCCAATGATCCTTCGGAAAGCGATAGAAGGTCACCATCCGCTCCCAGTCGCGGCTCAGCGTCTCGACCGCCTTGGGGCACAGTTGCCGATAGCGGGTGGCAAACTGATCGCGCAACCGCTCGCATTCAGCTCGGCTTACGGCGTAGGGCATTTTGCGCAGAAGTTCCTTCGCCGCAGACCACTCCTTCTTGGGCAGATGATCGATCACGTTGGTGAGCCGATGATTCCAGCAGCGTTGCTCTGCGCCGTCCGGGAAGACCTCGCCCAGCGCCGACCAGATCCCCAAGTGTCCATCGGCCACCGTGGCCCGCCACGGTCTCAGCCCGCGAGCGAACAGATCGCGCAGCACCCGCGCCCACGATTCCTTCGATTCGCGCTGTCCGCTTTCAATCGCCAGCACCACTTTGCGCCCGTCCCGTAAGGCTCCCACGATCACCAGCAGCGCGGCCTTGCTATCCTCAAGACCCGCTTTCACATAGAGACCATCGGCCCAGACGTACACTACTTCGAGCTTATCCAACCGCCGGCTTCGCCACGCCGCGTACTCCAGTTGCCACTTCGCCCGCAGCCGCTCGATCGACGATGCCGAGAGCGGCGCACCGTCGCCGAGCAGTCCGCGCAACGCCAGCTCGAAATCTCCTTGGGCGAGCCCGTGAAGGTAAAGCTGGGGTAAAAGCTCGCTGACCGCTTCGGTCCGGCGCACAAACAGCGGCAGTAGCCTGCTCTCGAAGCGCTGTTCCAAACCTCGAACTCGCGGTCGCTTCACTTCGATGGTGCCGACCATCATCGACAATCGCCGCGTCTTGCCGTGCCCGTTGCGGTATCCTGCTGGCGCATCCACCACCGCGCGCCGCTCCGACTTGCCCCGGCCGAGCAAATCGGTGACCTCCTCCTCCAGCACATCCTGCAGCCAGCTCTGAATCCTGCACCGAGTAAATTCCTCGAGGGTTCCCCACTGTGGGCGCTTCGCTAACTCTCTTCTTGACCGGCGGCGCTCTGCTCGGTTTATGCTCTCCATGGCGGTGTCCTCCTTCCTGCCGGTTCTCCGGCTGGGTCTCGTCAACCCGGAAGGCTACATCGCCTTTTCCCTATTTCCACACCTCTCGGCTATACCTCCTATTGAAATACGAGCAAGTCAGTGGGAGGGACGGACACTAATTCGTTTACTTCCACTTCACGGGTGCCTGGAGGTCGTAAGAATCGCCATGAGCGAGGCGCGATCACGCTCTTCCTGCGCCTGAAGCTCATATTCTTTGCGCTCTTGTTCAGAAATCTTGGCATTTTCATTGTTCGCTTTGACGCGGCATTGCGAAATTTCCTGATCACGCTGGTAGTTTACCTAGAGGTTCTGGAGCGCAAGGCGAGACACAGAAAGTGAACTAGATCATACACCATCCTTAGCCAACTCAGCCCTGCACCCACCATGCAACCGGCCCTCTCTAGTCAACGGATGTCTCGTAAAATCCCTAAGAACGATGCCAGTTTCAAGCCTGAGCGAAATGATTTTGCGGACCACAGCTTCACTAATCCCTTAGATCGCTTGATGCGCGGGCGCGCTAATCGACAATGGAAGTCTACTTGACGATGAACTGCAATCTGCCGCAGCGGCCCATCTGCAATTTGCGCTTGCCAAGAACGAGATTGGCGTATCGCTCGTCCCATTCCTGCCGTGCCCATTGATAGATGCTGCCCTCGATGCTGACGCCTCGGTTTGCGGACGCGCGCTCGATGCTTCAGCGAAGGGGGAGCTTTTGTGCCACTTGCCGGTTCTCGGACAGTTCGCCTATCGTCGCCTTTGCCGGCAAAGCGACCTGCCAGACTCTCCAGCAGAGGCGAGGTTATGAACCAAAGGACTGAGGACCATGACGGAATTGGTCTGGCTCGCTCCGATGAAGAGGTTCGAAGCTGCTTTCTCGTCATGCGCGAGCTGAGAACTCAAATCGTCGAATCAGAGTTCGTGAAGTTGGTGCGCGGAAGCTCGAGAAAGGAGGCTACTATCTGGTTTTTCTTAGAGAGCACGGTGACGTGAAGGCCGTGGAGCGCAACGGCCGCAACGGTCTGAGGTGACCGCGCGATCATGCCGAACATATTGCGGCCGAGGCGAGCGCGGCGTGACGCCCCGGATTAAATTAGTCTTTTAGATTAGCGATATAGAAAAATGGAAAGCCGCGACTCCAATCAAAGCCATGCCTCAGCCGCTCTGGCGCAGCCGAATAATCTTTTAGTCGCGCCGCTGTTGCCCTTGATCGCAGCGCAAGCGGCGGAGGCTGACGCCACCCGCTCGGTCTCATCGGCCGTGATTGCGGCGTTGAAGAGCAACGACGTCATGCGCATGTCGGCCGCGAGAGCATTGGACGGCCTCGAAAGCAGCATCACCGCGATGGGACGAGAGCTGGAAGCCGTGGCCGCGGCGTGCGGCTCGACCGGATGGTGCTTGTGGAACCATCTGTGCGTGTTTCACTTCTACTGCGGCCTTCTTGGCCCTGCTCACATCGAGTTGCTGTGCAGCATCACGGCCAACAGGCATTGGGTCTGTCTGCCGGCCGGAGCCGGTACTGGAGTGATTGGCAAGGTCGATGGAGAGGAGGTCGTGCTGAACGGCATTGCCTCGTTTGGCTCCGGCGGCCGTTATGCCGACTACACCGGAATCACCTTCCTCTTCGAGGCAGAGCGTGCGCCCCATCTGGTTTTGGTGCGCACCGATCATAAAGGCGTACGCATCGATCCGACTTGGAAAGCGATGAGCCTGCGCGCGTCGGCGACCGACCACCTTCACTATGAAGATGTGCGAGCGCCGCTCTCGAGTGTGGTGCCTTTCCCGCTGCCGTACCGTGTCGCTTTCCGCGATCCGGCTTACAGCGTCATCGATGATCGTTATCGCGAGGATTGGGTGGCGCTCTCGGATCTTTGGCTCGGCTGTATGGCGGTCGGCGTCGCCGACGCCGCATTAAAGGAAGCGTGCAGCAGCATCCAGGGCCGAGTCGCCATCATGGGAGTTAAGATGACGGAGCGGCCCACCGTCCACGTGAATCTCGGTCAGGCCGTCGCGCTAATCGCCGCGGCGCGCGCCACTATCTACGACGCCTGCGGGAAGACCGATGCCCGCATCGCGGCACATCAAACTCCCACGGAGGGCAATTACCTGGAGCAGCTCGGCGCCAGCATGATGGCCCTGCGGCTATGCGACGATGCGATGCGGCTCACCCTGCGCGTGCTTGGCGGAAACGGCCTGCGTGAGGGGCAATCCTTCGAGCGGCGCTATCGCGACTTTCAGGCGATGCCGTTGCACATCAACGCGCATCCGGATCGTGTCTCCGAACAGCTTGGGCGCTACGCCTTGGGCCTGCCGACCGAGAATCCGTTTTGAACCTCAGATGACCTATGCGAGCGAGTCAGTCGGGTTTTTGTCGTGTCTTCCTGAGTCCTGTCTTCCGCCGTCCGAGATATTTAGAGAGGCAAAAAGTTGTCACCACGATCCAATTTGTGGCGCGCAGGTTTTTGTACAGCCGACGGTTATCGAATGGGGGGCGTCGACACCATACTACAATCAAATGCCGACTCGTCGCGCTGCAGGCAGGTCAGCTTGCAACTATGCGAGTGCCGAGGGTATTCGTCTCCTCAACCATGCCCTGCGCGAGACCGAAGAGTAGCTAAACTCCATCGTCTGAAAGTGCTGTTGGGGAATTGAGTTTGTTCAAGCGAGTATTGATTGCCAACCGAGGTGAAATCGCGATCCGCGTCGCGCGCGCCGCGTCGGCGCTCGGGGTGGAGTCGGTCAGTGTATACGCCCCGGCTGACGCGCTCTCGCTCCATATCCGCGTCACGACCGAGTCGCGCGAGATTGGCAGCTCGCGCGGGCCGTCGAACGATCCCGTGCGTGCCTATCTCGACATCGAAGCGCTGATCGAGGCCGCCAAGGCCACTCGATGCGGCAGCGTGCATCCCGGCTACGGCTTCCTATCCGAGAATACCAGCTTCGCTAAGCGATGCCTTGAAGAGGGTATCGCCTTCATCGGGCCGCATCCCGAGACGCTGGCGCTGTTCGGCGACAAGACCAAGGCGCGTGCTCTGGCCCGCTCACTGGACATTCCAATCATTCCAGGCAGTCCGCAGGCGTCGGCGAGCGTTGAAGATGCTCAGTCAATCGGCAAGACGATCGGCTATCCGGTCATGCTGAAAGCGGCGGGGGGTGGCGGCGGTCGCGGCATGCGCGTGGTCGCAAACGCCGACGAGATGTCAGCGGCGTTCGCTCGATGCCAGAGCGAAGCTCAGGCGGCGTTCGGCGACGGCTCCGTGTTTGTCGAGAAACTGGTTGCGCGTCCACGGCACATCGAGGTCCAGATCCTGGCCGACAGCCACGGCGGCATCGTTCATCTCTACGAACGCGATTGCTCGGTCCAGCTTCGAAATCAGAAGGTTGTCGAGATCGCGCCGGCTCCGGGGCTGGAGGCCGGCCTTCGGCGACGCCTGCTGGAAGACGCGATTCGCCTCGCGCGCGCAGCCGGCTTTGTGAACGCCGGGACCATCGAGTTCCTGGTCAACCCGGAGCGGGGCGAACACTTTTTCATCGAGTGCAATCCTCGCATCCAGGTTGAGCACACCGTGACCGAGCAGGTTACGGGCATCGACCTGGTCGAGTCCCAATTCCGCATCGCGGCGGGCGAGCCGCTGAAAGCTCTCGGCATCCCCGATCAAGCCGCGGTCAAAGCGCCGCGCAGTTTTGCCGTACAAGCGCGCATCGTCGCAGTCGGGCCTGGCGTGCTGACCGCGTACAAGGAGCCGACAGGTCCCGGAGTGCGGGTCGATTCATGCGCATATCTCGGCTACGCGCCGCCACCGCAATTCGATCCGATGTTCGCCAAGTTGATCTGCCAGTCGAACTCGATGCATACGTTCGAGTCGGCACTCGACCACACGTTGCGCGCGCTGGATGAGTTCCACATCGCCGGCCTCCCGACCAATCTTCGACAACTGCGCGCGGTCCTCTCTCATCCGGCGGTACGAGCGGGCGACGCGCGGACCAGCTTTTTCTCCGAGTATCCCGAGCTGGCCGCGGCGGCTGGTGCGGAGGCTTCCGGCTCGGGCTCACTGGCGCTGCTCGAACAGCAGGCGACGGCGCTCCGCGGCGGCAAGAACGCGCTCGGCCTGTCAGGCGCGCGGCCCGCATCGCCCAGCTTGGCCGCGCCGAGCGGCGAGGAGAGCGTCGAAAGCCCGATGGAGGGCGCGATCATCGAGCTCCCGGTGGAAGCCGGCGCCACGGTTGAGGCCGGTGCGACGCTGATGATCATCAGCGCCATGAAAATGGAAACCGCGATCACTGCACCCTGTGCCGGCGTCGTGACCGCGATAAGGCCCGCCGAGATCGGCGCCATTGTTGCGGCCGGCCAGATTGTCGCCACGATTGCTCCGGCTAAGCGCGACAGTGACGGAGCCTTGCCGCATCGCTATGGCGACGACACTTGGGCGCCAATGCTCGCCGACGTGCAGACTTTGCAGGCGATCGCCCATCACCGCTTCGGGCCGGATTCGATAGATCCGGGCGTGGTTCGCCAGCGCTCTCGCGGCAAGCTGACCTGCCGGGAGCGAATCGATCTGCTGCTCGACGGAGGCAGCTTTCGCGAGGTCGGCAGCCTCGCAGGCTTTGCGGACTACGACGAGGATGGACGGGTCGCCGGCTTCACGCCCGCCAACCATATCGGTGGCTGGGGCAAGATCGACCGACGAACCGTTGTGGTGTGCGCCGACGATTTCACCTCGCGCGGTGGTCATGCCGACGGCGCAATTGGCGGAAAGAGCGCCCATCTCGATCGGTTGTCGATCGACCTTCGGTGCCCGTCGATCCGATTGCTCGACGGCTCGTCAGGCGGCGGCAGCATCGCAGCAATGGTGCCCAAGCAGCAGAAGGCCGGCGAGAGCAGTGCGCAGGAAAGCTCGGGCGCAATAGTCGCTGGCCGGCCCCGGGTGTCTGGCGAGGGTGGATCGTTTCTGCCGGGCCACCTCGGCAGCACTATGTACGTCGCGCAGCTTAGCCAGGTGCCGGTGGTCAATCTGCTGCTCGGCAGCGTAGTGGGCATCGGCGCTGCCAAGGCTGTGCTCGGCCATTTCTCGGTCATGGTGCGCGACATTGCGCAACTGTTCGTGGCGGGACCGCCGGTGGTCAGGCACGCAATGGGTTACGACATCACGAAAGAGGAATTGGGCGGCTGGCATATCCATTGTCGGAACGGCTCGGTCGACAATCTCGCGGAGTCGGAGCAAGAGGCAACTTCGATGACGAAGCGGTTCCTGTCCTACCTACCCTCGAGTGTCTACGAAGCGCCGCCGGTCCTTGCGCCAAACCCCGCTGATCCGATTGACCGTCGGGAAGAAGAGCTGTTTACGATTGTTCCGCGCAAGCGCACGACGACCTTCGACATGCGCCGAGCCATCCGGTTGATGGCGGACCAAGGCTCCTTCCTCGAAATCGGGCCGCTGTGGGGTACCGACCAGATCGTTGGCTTCGTACGCTTCAACGGCTACCCCATGGGCGTCGTCGCATCTGACTCTCGGCACGTCAACGGCGGCGCACTCACGGCCGACGGCTGCGAGAAGCTCAAGCGTCACCTCGACCTATGCGACTTGTTCCATCTTCCCTTGCTGAACCTGATCGACAATCCGGGGTTCGCGGTGGGCCTCGAGCACGAGATAGCCGGCACGATCCGCAAAGGTGGCGAGTGGATGATCGCGTTCGCGCAGGTAGCAGTTCCGATCTTCACCGTCATTATGCGCCGCAGCTTTGGCGTCGCCGGCAACAACTTTGCAACGCCGCGTAGCGGCGCCAGTGCGCGCGTCGCGTGGCCAGCAGCTGACGTCGGCGGCATTCCGCCCGAAGGCGGTATTGAGGCCGCTTACAAACGCCAGCTTGCCGAGGCCGTCGATCCAGCAGCACTGCGAGCCGAGATCAATGCGCGTATCGAAAGCGCGCGGGGACCCATAGGGCCGCTCAACCGGTTCCAGATGGAGGAGATGATCGACCCGCGCGACACACGGCGTTGGGTGTGCGAGTGGGTGGAGAATGCCTATCGCATCGTCACGCAACCCGCCTTGCTGGTGCCACGAGCGCTGCAATTCAGGCCATAGTCCGGATAAGGTCAATCAATCACATCTCGGAAACGCGCGGGATGTCGCTGGAAGCGGCCGCGATGGAAGAAGCATTCGTCCTCGATTTCATCGAACTTCTGAATCCAGAGCGACCAGCCGGGCGAATCAAAACTGCCGAGGTATATGAGTTCTCAAGGTCGGATCACGCTTGAATGCGACACTGACTTCGAGATGGTCCTTCGAGACGATCGGCGTCAATCGGAACGTCAGCGTCACCTCGATCAAGTCAGATATCTCCGTGCGTTCGCCTACCGCTTCCGCAGCTGTCAACAGTATATTTTCCAGTAACTGCTTTCCCCAATTATCCAGCGAGACTTCCTGTGACGACTCGATATCCATCGTGTGTTCCTCGTCCGTGCATTTCCTTGTCCATGATGTGTGGTGCGCGGATGTTTAGTACGCGCCCACGGACCGCACGCAGTTTGTGGATCTCTGAATTCTGACGCTAAGCAAAACTGCGGAGGCTCTCGAGATCCGAGATCGCGGCAGTCATGCGTTTGATCATTTCGAGCGACATCTCTTCCGGCTGCATATCGGGCGTCGTACGCGTATGAACCAACGTCGGCGTCCACATCAACAGCGCAAGGAAAATTTGCTGCCGATATAAATCCCACGCTTCGTCGAAGGTTATGCCGAGGCTGCACTTTTCCCGCATCTGGTCCAGATACCGCTTGAGCAGGTCGCGTTCCCAGGCGCGCCGATCCTCGATCGCCAAGGTTGTGGATATGGCGTAGGAAACGTCGCGCGCCCAATGCCCCTTGCCAAGACATTGCCAATCACATAGCCCCATGCGGCCTTCTCCCGTGATGTACCAGTTTCCGAGATGTACATCGGAATGCAGCAAGGTGGGCGTCCCTTTCGTGTGCAGTTCCAGCGCTTTAATTGTCGAAGGCCAAATCCCCGCACGATGGCGGCTGACGTCTGGAGGGATGACCGCTTCGGCCTGTATCATGGCTCGCTCGTGACACTCCCGAAGACCCACCCTTTCGCCGGCTCGAAAGAAATCCTCAAAAGTGAGAAGCCATTTCAGGTCTGAGCTAAACCGCGCACTGTCATAGTAGCGGCCGTGCACGGTGGCAAGAGTATCTACGATTTGTTCCGCCTGCTGGCGGGAGATGGGTGTCGGCCGCTTGCAGAACTGGGCCGCCCTGGTCGCAATCAGATCGTTGAAAAGGTGTACTGAACGTCCAGACTTGCGGTCCCATGCAGAGTGATAGCAGGTGGGCGCTTCAATATTCAGTTCAGGACGGATTTGGCGATAGAAGCGCGCTTCACCCGCGGCGGAGAGGCCGGTCGCAAGCCGGGTGAGAACAGTCGGGGTTGTCTTGCAGAACAGATTTTCCGGCAACCCGGCATTTCTACCTTCTTCGTTGTATGAGGCCCTGAGCTGCCTGCGAACGCTCGAGCCCTGATCGCCTCCGCAAATTTCCACCGTCACTACCCGCGCGCCCCTGACATCGCCACATAGAACAGCGGTGAGCCAGTCAGGCGATATTGCTTCCGCACACCAAGGGACGTCGTCGATGGTTTTGGCGATCGGGCGAGTGATGTAGTCCCAAATCGTGTGAACAGCCATCCTGCTTCGGGCTCTGAAGTGGACGCCCGTCGAGCCCGAATCCTGAGTCATTTACGTATACCCGTCGTAGGAAAATTCTCTTGCGATAAGGGAAACATTCAGACGGCAGCCGACTCAACCGATGCGCTTCGATCTCCGCCTTCAAACGTATAGGGCTCTAGCGTCGACTGTGCATGGACGCGATGCTTGTGCCACTTGCCGCCGCCGTAATATGCGAGGCTCCCCGGTGCCGCGTTGCCTTCACCATTATAGTAGGAGATGCAATCGCGCAGCGGCGCAGTCGCGATGTCGACGTCGCGGCAATGCTCCGCATACGCATCCTCCGGCTCCTTGCGGACATCCACGATGCATGCGCCGCGCTTCCGCATGGTCTGCAGCATCCACACAACATAGTCACTGTGCGCGTCGATCGCGTCGGTGAAGTTGAAGCTGCCGCCGCCGCCCTGCGGACCGGTGACGATGAACAGGTTGGGGAAGCCGTGGCTATGCAGGCCGAGGAAAGTCTTGGTCCCCTCGGTCTCCCACTTCTCCTTCAGGGTGCGGCCGCCGCGGCCGGTGACCATGTTGAAGGTCGAGGTACCCATCCACTGGAACCCGGTCGCGTAGATCAGCACGTCGAGCGGATATTCGACCCCCTCATGGACGACACCGCGCCCGTTGATCTCGCCCACGCCGCGGGGTGCTGTGTCGACCAGATGGACGTGCGGCAGGTTGAACGCCGGCAGGTATTCGTCGTGGAAGGTCGGCCGCTTGCAGCCGTACGGGTAATACGGCTTCAGCGCCGCCGCCGTCTTCGGATCCTTGACGATCGCGTCCACGCGCGCCCGGATCTGCTCCATGATGCGGAAGTTGGAATCGAGCTGCTTCTGGGTCAGCTCCTCCGGGGTCAGCTCACGGGGGTATTTCTTGAGCTTCTTGATGTCGCGAATCTTGCCCGCCAGGTAGTCGTCGTTGGCCTGGATAGCAGTGCGACCGGCCGATATCTTCGAGAAGCGCGCACGCCTTGCCCGGGCCCATCCAGGCTCGCTGGCCCAGGTAGCCCGCTCTTCGTCTGTCGTCGCGCGCTGGTCGCGCACGTCGATCGAGGACGGCGTGCGCTGGAAGACGTAGAGCTGGTCGACAATCTTAGCGAGCTCCGGCACCGCTTGTACGGCCGTCGCGCCGGTCCCTATGATACCGACCGTTTTGCCGCGCAGGTCGATGTTGTAGTTCCAGCGCGAGGTGTGGAAGGACTCACCCTGGAACTTCTCCATGCCGGCGATGCGCGCCAGCTTCGGCGTCGTTAGGATGCCGTTGGCCAGGATCACGAAGCGCGCACGCATCTTGTCGCCGCGATCCGTCGCGACGATCCAGCGGCCGGAAGCCTCGTCCCAGATAGTCGCCTCGACCGTAGTGTGGAACAGGCAGTGGTCGTAGAACCCGAACCTCTGGGCCATGTTTTGGCAGTATTCGAGGATCTCGAATCCCGAGGCGAACTTCATCGACGGGACGTAACCCATCTCCTCGAGCAACGGCAGGTAGCTATAGGATTCGACATCGCAGGCGATGCCGGGATAGCGGTTCCAATACCAGGTGCCGCCGACGTCGCCGCCCTTCTCGCAGAAACGCACGTCGACGAAGCCGGCTTCGCTGAGCCTGTGCCACAGGAGCAGACCGCCGAAGCCGGCGCCGACCACCAGGATCTCACACTCGTCGGTCAGCGCTTCGCGCAGGATCGGCGGCTCCGAATAGACGTCGTCCAGATATTTCTTGAACTCGCCTTCCATGGCCATGTAATCGGCGGCGCCGCGGCGGGCTTCCTTGAACACGCGGTACTTGGCCTGCTCCTCTGCATTGAAGGTCGCTCCAGCCGGCATTTCCGGCAGCTCCTTCAGCTTCTGATCAGTGAGGATGGAATAGCCCTTGCCAGTAATCTTCTCGGACGCCTTGGCCGCTCGCGTGTCGAAGACTTTCAGGCCTGTCTCAGGGTCGATACGGACTGCTGCGTTCATTTGGGATCCTTGTGATTTCCTTGTCGCTCACAACGATTCTCTAGCAAAGATCTGGCCCCAGCGGGAGCAACCCAACCCGCAAACGCGTAGCTGCCGCTTTAGGATGAACGCCATGGTCTGGTCGCGTCCCGCCAGTGGCGGATAGTGAGTGATTCCAACTGCCAGGATCTCGCCCATTTGCCTTTCCTCCGTTCGCCTGTTCGAGTCAGCATGCGAACGCTGTATGGCGAGCAGTCGTTGTCGTTACGAAGTATTCGCCCCTATGCGTCAAATGCCGGCTCTATTTCCTGAATCCTCGCATGAACGTACATCAGATGATTCGTCAAGAGTTTCTTGGCCGCGTCAGCACCGCGAGCCCGCAAGCTCGCGAGTATCTCGCGGCGCCGTTCCACCAGATCATCAATCCGCGCCGGATGCTTGCTCCTGATGAGGCCGGACAGGACTTGTGCGATTCCGTGGGTGAGAAACCGCAACATCTGGTTTCCTGTCGCCGCGGCCAATAGATCGTAGAAATCCGTGATGACATTGAGGTTCTTGTAGCCTTCGCCGCGTGAAATCGCGCGCAGCGCGAAGCCCGTTCGCGGCACCGGTTCTGAGGTTGCGGCAGCACGTCGCCAGCTCAGGCCGGCTGGTACACGGGGTGTCTTTCCGTCGAAAGTTAGAATATCTCCAGTAGGCATTCAGCGAGATTGCGAGAGCCGATGCCCTGACTTCCGATCCCGTTTCGACGGCCGTTCCAAATAGGGCGATAAGGCTACCCAGCACCTGCGAGGTTCTCAGAAGGTGCCAGCTATTAGACCCTCGCGCGGGAATTTGATAGCCGGAGGTGCAGCTTGCGTTAATCCTGCGTTGGGTCGCCAGATCTACCACGGAGGAGTTGCCATGTTGAGCCGCGCACCTACAAGAGTCGTACGGGACTGGAGTTGCGACAGTCGCCGGTGGTCCGGCTACAAACCGCGTAAGGGCGACGTCATCATCGCCACGGCGCCCAAGGTGGGCACCACTTGGATGCAGCAGATCGTCAATCTGCTCATCCTCCAATCTCCGCAGCCGCGCCCGCTGATGGAATTGTCACCGTGGCTGGAACGCCGGGGCCAAATTCCGATCGAAGTTGTTCTGCAATCGATTGAGGCGCAGACTCACCGACGATACTTGAAGTCTCATCTGCCGTTCGACGCGCTGCCAATCCATGACGAGGTGAGATACATCCACGTTGGGCGCGACGGTCGCGACGCGTGCATGTCGCTCCCTCAATCACTTCAACAGCTTCCTTCCTGCGGCTTGGGAAAACTTTGATGCGATCGGTATGGCTGACGAAACCATAGGACGTCCTATTCCGCGGCCGCCGACGACCGCGCGCGAATTCTTTCATCACTGGATCTCTGATGGTGACATCGGAGGGCGGCTACGGCGGAGCGGGTCATTCGGGAGGCGCTGGCGACGCTCTGCTCCGTATCGTGAACGCTGGTAACTTCGAGACCAGCCCCTTTCCGGGAGAGGTAATAGCGGTCATTTATGTGTTCAACGACGTACAGGAACTGCAGGAATGCTGCCAATGCCCTCTGTCCGCCAACTCGTTGAGGACCATTTCCGTGATAACTGATCTGACCTCGAATCCGCTCGTCAGCGCCGAATCCACAGAGGCTGGCGTAATTAAGATCCTGGGCGTAGATGCGGATCTGGATTCGTTGGCTGAGGGACTGCATGCATGGGTCAGCCATACCGAGTCGATGGCCAGCAATCAGGCGGGTTTCAAGCCGCCCTTTGGATTTGTTACCAGCACGTCGGTCGAGGAGCTCGCACATTCCGCTCTCGACGTTGGTGAACTTCAAAGCCTGGTAAACGGATGCACTTTCATCGTTCAGCACGGCTCAGGGCACGGCATCTGCACATGCGGGTTCGGTGACTGAGCCGATTTCTCGCGTCTAAGTTAGCGGCATTGCCGCGGCGGCGAAGTCGCCTCGGGCGCGTTCCCTGACGTCGGCGAATTCCAGCAGCGCGCGCTCGGCCCGGGTGAGGTTTGGAAATTTTGCCGCGGCGAGCTTGAGCAGCGAGACGTCGCCGCCATGCGCGAGCGCGTCGGCGCTGTGCGCTAACGAGGCAGTGCACAGAACAAGCGCCCATCCGACGGCGAGCGCTGGTGCGCGCCAGTGTCGAGAATCGCGAATCGAAGTGAACCCCCGCGCCGGAATCCTAGAAAGTAGCCGCGGTTAGCACAACCATTGTTGCCTTTCAGGCAGAGGCTGTACCATCGCCCGCCGCCTGCTGAGGCCGTGATTGCCCGCGAGCGATCGCGCGGTCTCGAGATATTCGACCGGCGCGACTGTCGGTAACGACGTCGAGGTTATGAAACCCGCGCGATGCTGCCGCGTTCGCCCGCCTTGGGCACGGCGACCGCACAGCCTCGATTTGACGAAGAGGTCAGCCCGCCGCATCGATCTTCCTGAGTTTGAGAGGTCGATATCAGTGGGAATCGGTAGTTTCTCTGCGCGTCCAATCGTATAGCGCGGCGCCGCCGACAACCGATATGACATAATTCAACGGTGTGAATACGACGTGGACCCAAGCGTGCGGTTCGGAAACAAGAGCGATCAGGTGATTGGTGCCAATAAGGGCGGTGAGGATGATCAGCGCGAGCGCCACACTGCGCTGGAATTTGAGGTCATTGCTTCTGAACGCCCTGAAGGTAACAACCGCCATCCCGATGTCGAAGAATCCAATCTCGCGTTGCCATCCAGCGGCTAGACCCCAAGCGCTGCCGCTTGCGATAGCCCCCGGCAGAAAAATCTGGCCGACGGCGGATCCGATCAGCACCCAGGCAACGACAAGCAAATAGGATCTCAGGAACACGGATTTGGCCCTAGCTCAGCAAGTGGCTCAGGGCAAGATGACCGTCGGGTCACCGTTGGTGGTCAACACAGCGACTAGCAGACTGAAGAGATTCTGGGCCGAGTCGCGGAATTTGTTGTTGAGAAGCTATCGTCGCTCTGTGCACGGCGCATCGCGGCGCTCGACACGGCGCGGGTAGCCGCATCGTCCGACCTGTACGGCCGTCGGGACGGGATCGAAGTCGGTTCGGAGTCGTCTCGTCTCTATCATGATTCCCGCTCTCTGGGAGCTTTCGCCCCCGGTGTACCTGCGTCTATTTAATTAGCCCGCCCAGTCGCGATACTTGGCCATCTGCTTCCAGACGATAGTCGCAATGCGCTGCACGAAGTGCGAGTTCGAGAATCCAGCCGGCATGAAGTTCTGCGGGAAATGCAGAACTGCGCTCGGCCTGACCTGCCCGAATTGCTCCTTCGAAAATCCTCCGGGATTTGATTTCTGTGGCCAATGCGCTGCTGCGCTTCAAGGCGACACCGGAATTGCAAAGGGCAAATCGACCCCGGCGAAGCCTCCGGCGGCAGTCCGCATAGCGGCGGAGCAAGCCGACGCAGCCGCACTCGACGGGGAGCGCAAGACGGTCACGCATTAGCGTTGGCCGAAGAACAAGGGTTTCCGTTAGTCGCCGGCTTTGCACGCGTCATGTCGGGATGGGCGCGGTCACAACTTGGCCGCGCGTCGGAGGGTGCTGCCCTAATCCATGAGGGGATGGCCGGCCTTGCTCAGATCGGAGCGCGAGCCGGCTTCACTCTGTTCCTTATATTGCTGGCTGAGTCGCAAGCGCTCGACGGCGCGACCACCGACGCGCTCGACACGGTGGAGAAGGCGTTGCGCGTCAATCCTGAGGAACTGCTGTGGCGCCCTGAAGCGTTCAGACTTCGCGGAGCACTCCGGCTCTCACAAGGTCAGACGGAATTGGCGGTGGCCGACCTCCGCGAAGCGATCGCGCTCGCGCAGAGGATGAGCGCCAAGGCATATGAACTGCGCGCAACGACCAGCCTCGCGCTTGCTCGCGAAGCAGGGCAAGCGCAACGAGGCGCGCGCGATTCTCGCAGACATCTACAACTGGTTCACTGAGGGCTTCGATACCACCGACCTGAAGGATGCTAAGGCGCTGCTCGACCGACTAAACGCGTAGCATCCAGGCCGTTGCACGCGACGAAGATCATGCAGCGCTTGCCCCGCGAGATTGAGCTTCATGAGAGCCTTCGGTGCCCAGCTTCGCGCCGAACTGGTGACGACCCCGCCGCGCGTATGAAGCGCAGTCCTCTCCGCGCCCAATTATTCAGGCCTGGTGTCGCGGAGGTCGGCTAAGCGCTTGCAATTTGTCAGCGAACTCTTCCAAAAGATTCGCGGTTTCAAGGCATTGGTCGGGTGGGAAGGCGTCAGCCGTTCACCTGGTTCCTGTGGAGATAGGCTTCGACCGCGACTATCGTATCGCGCTCGGTCCGGATCGGCCCTCTCGCGAGTCTTCGGAGCTCAGCAGCGGTGACCCGGAACAACGTCGCGATTTTCAACAATTGCTCAGCCATTAACGGACATGTTCCTACCGCAGGTCAGCGGGAAACATCCACTGAATCGATCGCCGATGACTGGGAGGATATCCGGATCGCCGCGTCGGCTTCATAGCCGCTATCAGTGCGACCAGTGCGGACGGCGGAAGATCTTCAGCGCGATCCCGGTGCTCGTAGACTTGAGCCAGCGTCCGCATAGTGGCCGTGCTCACCGCTTCGCCTGATGCGACCTTTGTGAGCCTGCCCGCGACGCCCCGCCCAACTCTCGATTGTCGCGCGACGCCAGCGCAAGATGAGCCCGGTACGGATCTGGCGGAAAACCATTCGGAATCGTTCTGCTCGTAACACGCCGACGGTGGTTCAAGCCACACAACTTAAGCGAAGATTGAATCGCTCAGCTAAAGGAGAGAGAAACCATGAAAACGAAGACTCTAGCACCTGTTGTGATTCTGATCTGTTCGTTTCTTCTAGCGCCCAGCTTTCTCAGAGCCGACGAAAACGAGTGGTACCAAGGGCAGCAGGGACAGTGGCAGCGGCACGGCAATCAATGGCGGTGGGAGAGCACCCACGGCGACGACTGGTATCAAGGCCAACAAGGCCACTGGTACGACGAGAAAGACGGCTGGCAATATCTCGGTAACAACGGCGATAGGTACCGAAAGCAGCGCAACGGCTGGGCATGGGCTTATCACAATCGAAACCCGAAGACCGATAGACGCAGCTATCAGCAGTTTAAGGAACAAAACCAATAGAGACGACACCCTGATCGGTTCGCATCGGTCCGCACGTCACTGCTCCCACTCTTGCGGCTCGGTCCATTGGGGCCGATTGAAAAGGGTCGCCAGTCGATTAAGTCTGTTCCCTATGCTGATGAAGATCCGGCGGGCCGTCGAAGACGACATTCCCGGCATGGTCGATCTGATGGATGCGTGGCGGCGGCTGTACGAGACCTACCAGCCGACCTTCTGGCGGCCGTCCCCAGACGCGAACTCTGGTCAGACAAAATATTTCGCGATGCTTGTCTCGAAGAAGGACGCCATTGTTCTTATCTGCGAGGACGCGGGCGCTTTTTGCGGCTTTATCATCGCGAGCCTGATCGAAGCGCCGCCGGTGTACGATCCAGGCGGCAAGACATGCGTGATCGACGACTTCGCCGTGACTCGGAATAACTGGGACCGTGTTGGACGAGCTCTGCTTCGCGAAGCGCAAAGCATTGCGCGCAAGGCCGGTGCGGTCCAAGCGGTTGTAGTGTGCGCCAACCTGGACGAGTCGAAGCGCAGTTTCCTCGTTTCCGAAGGCCTTTCGATCGCGTCTGAATGGTTTGTTGAAGGACATTCTTGGATGAAGGAGCCGAGTTGATGAAGGGAAGTTGCTTGTGCGGAGACGTTCAGTTCGAAGTGACCGGAAGGTCCGTGCGGTTCGGATTCGATCACTGTTCGCGATGCAGGAAATCGAGCGGGTCAGCATTCGCCGCATGGATCATCTGCAAGCGCACGGAGTTTCGCTGGCTTGCCGGCGAATCGCTCATCAGGAGATACGTGGCGCCGGTGAGGGACACTCCGCCCGGCTACCCGAGGACCTCTGCGGTGTGTGCGGCGGGCCCATCCCGGATGATTCTGAGGAAGAAGTCGGGATCCCGGCGGGCACGCTCGACGACGATCCTGGCATTCGTCCACAGGGGCACGTCTTCGTCGAGTTCAAAGCCCCATGGTTTGAAATCACCGACTCGCTGCCGCAGTTCCAGCGGCGGGGAACGGCACATGAATCGCAGAACGATCCCAATCTGCATCGGCTTAGAAAATCCATCCAGTCTGTTGTGCCTAGTCAAAACCTAAAGCCGGACGTATTGATGATGGAGCCCGCCAAGGATTGGTATCGCGGCGATGCGTCCGATCTTCTGGGTCTGCCGAAAATCTGGCGCATCTTTCTCCAATGAGAGATGGGTCCGGACCTCATTGTAATATGAAGCGTAAGCCTTCAGGACGGCACGCAAGTGCGCTTCGCCGAATACAATGAGGTGGTCGAGTGATTCGCGACGTATCGATCCGATCAGACGCTCAAAGTGGCCGTTCTGCCAGGGCGAGCGTGGTGCTGTAGGGTAATCTCGGATCTGCATTGCACGAATGCGGTGAGTATAGGCTGGACCGAATCCGCCGTCGCGGTCGCGAATCAAGTGATGCGGCGCTTCGTCACAGGGAAAGGCGTCAGTCACCTGAGCTGCAATCCACTCGGCGGTGAGATTGAAGGCGCGAAGTGACGCGCGCAAGATGTTGACGGCACTCTTCGCGGACCTCTAGGACTCGATTCACGAGACTGTCCTAGAGTGTTAGGACGAGCACGGCGGTCAAGTCATGGATCAGCTCGGACACGCGATTGTCATCGGCGGGAGTATCGCAGGCCTGATCGCCGCGCGCGCCTTCTCCGATTACTTCGAGCGCATAACGATCCTGGAGCGGGACGAAATCGAGAATCGTCCCGTCATTCACAAATCGGTCCCGCAGGGTAGTCACCTTCACGCCCTCCTAAATGGCGGCCAGCGGGTACTTTCCGCCCTTTACCCCGGCTTCACCGATGATCTTCGCGGCCTCGGCGCGAACCGGTTCACCATCGGTCGGGATGTCGCCTGGTACTTTCCCGATGGAAAAGCCTACAGCGCAAGCGGCTCCCTAAGAAAGCCTTTCGACGTGGGCTTGGAAGGGTATTGCGCGAGCCGCGGTTTGATCGAATATGTGATCCGGCGGCGGACTCAGGAATTTCCAGGCATCAGGGTTGAGACAGGAACGACGGTCCGTGAACTGATATATCGCGACGGTCGGGTTCACGGCGTGCGATGCGACGACGGTCGGTCGTTCGAAGCCGAGATCGTCGTCGATGCGACCGGACGCGCATCTCGGGCGCCGCAGTGGCTGGAGGCAGCAGGGGTTTCGGAACCGCGACAAACGACGATCGGCGTTGACACGGCTTACAGCACGGCCAACTTCCGTGTCCCCGAATGGTATGATGGCGAGTCCCTGGTTTTCATAACCGGCCCTGCCCCAACTTTCACCCGGCGTGGCTACATCATCAGGATCGAAAACGGATCGTTGCTGGTCAGCCTGATTGGCCGGTTTGGTGACTATCCGCCGACGGACCGAGAAGGATTCCTCGGTTTCGCCAAGGAGCTGCACTCCGATCTCGCGTGGAGAATCATAAAGGATGCAGAGCAGCTTAGCCCGATTGCGCATCATCGATTTCCCACTAGCGTGCAGCGTCACTATGAACAGGTGACTTCAGTCGAGCGCTTTATCGCTATCGGCGACGCTCTGTGCACTTTTAATCCGATTTACGCACAGGGGATGAGTGCCGCTGCACTTCAGGCGAACTTGCTGGGCGAAGTTCTCTCTGAACATTTATCCCAAGCTCGCGGGCCTGATGGAATAGCAGCCGATTTTTTTTCCAGGGCAACAGGACTTAATAGCACGCCATGGAATCTCGCGGCAGGGTTTGATTTTTCCTTTCCTCAGACACGCGGAGAACGACCTGCCGGGACCGAAGAGGGGGCGCGCTATTTTGCAGTCCTGGATCGGTTACAGATCGATGATCCGGAGATTCGCCGGCTTATGATTGAGGTAGGTCATCTCGTTAGGCCACTTTCCGCGCTGTTAGAAGAACCGCTACGGAGCCGCGTCCTTGCTCAGATGTAGAAGCCTGTCGGTTGTGCTCCGCAAAATTATTCGGGTGGTGATCATCTCGACTGGCATCTGGCATCCCCAGATGCAACTCCAACACTTCTCCTGGAAGGTTCGCGCGGCAAGTCGCCGATGATTGCGCTCGCGGTATGTTGAGCATTCTCAACCTGGAACCTTGGTTCAACTGCCTTCTCGAAGTCCTGCGCAGACGCACTTGTCTGAAGTGACAGCTTCGCCTCTCTCAACTCATTTGTTTGAGCAGAAATATGAAGACGTTCTGGGTGTAGAGCGTGGCATACAATGAGGCCGCCCGTCCGAAGTTCAATGTCGCGTCGCGCTGAGCGGTTGCTCATACCGCAAGCAGATGTGAACGTTCCAAGAGCCTGTCCCTACTAAAAATTCCGTCTGCACCGGAATTTGAGCGGCTGCGAGAATCGTAATCGAATTAATGCGCGCAAGTGAGACGGGCACCGATCTGAACCATAAGCGGCCGACCACTGGTCGAGATCGAAAACCCTCCGATGCATAGATCCTCAGACGCACGCGTACGGCCACCACGCGACGATTTTTGAGCGGTAACCCGGGACGAATCAGGCGGCGAGGTGTTCGTAGCGGTGATGCAGGCCACCGACTTGGGGGATGGCGACCACCTTTCCGATCTTGCGTGGCATGATCGGACGGGAGTCGGGGCAATCCTTGTCGAGCGACAGATGCGTTCGAGTGCGTTGGTAATAGTCGACATACGAGGACAGGACGCGGCGCAGATGGCGCTCGTTGAAGATGACGATGTGATCCAGACACTCGCGGCGGATCGAACCGATCACTCGCTCGACATCAGCGTTCTGCCAAGGTGATCGTGGTGCCGTGACGATCTCCTTGATCCCCATCGCTTCGACCCGGTTGCAGAAGTAGGAGCCATACGAGGCGTCGCGATCGCGCAGCAGATAACTTGGAGCCGTGTCCCATGGGAATGCTTCGGTTACTTGGCGCGAGAGCCAAGCGGCGGTCGGATGCTCGGTGACAGCCGCGCGTACGATCTGCCTTCGATCGTGCGCCAGAATGATCGTGACGTAGAGCAGGTGAAACGAAAGCGGACGCCACAACGAACATATCGATCGCAGCGATGCCTTCGGCCTGATTGCGCAGGAAGCTCCGCCAGGTCGGGGAAGGCGCAGCTCGTCTTCGCACCATGTACTTGGCGACCGTAGCTTGACTGATCTCGATACCAAGCTTGAGAAGCTCGCCGTGGATCCGAGACGCTCCCCAGAGCGGGTTGGCACTGCTCATCTGTCGAATCAGGTCACGAATCTCGCGATCGGTTGACGGCCTCCCGGATCTCGACCGCCAACGCCAAAACCAGCGGAAGCCCTGACGATGCCATTGGACGACGGTGGCCGGCTTGACCAAAACCATCGCCTCCAGACAGCCCGGCCACAATCGGTAAAGCCAAATCCAGAGCAAGCGGTCGAACGCGAACAGCCAGGGCCGACCCTGCCGCCGGCGACGAAGAACGCGCAGTTGATGGCGGAGAGCGAGGTTCTCTAGTTCCAGAATCGCCCGACTTCGGAATCGGCGGGCAAGATGCTAACTCAGTGTCGATGAACCTCGTCGCACCGTCGCAATGACGCATTGCCCCAATGCGCGGCGAGGATCGTCCCCGCGCCGAAGTACAACGGAGGCATTGTCATGGTAACTTCGGGAGAAACGAATCCTCTTTTGACTTTGGACAATCGGGAAGGTAGGAATTGGATCGTCGCGCCGCCGATCGAATTTGGAGGATACGACCTGATGCCCAAACCGAAACTCGCTTCTCTGGTGTTTGTGCTCGACTCTTTGTGGCGTCGGTCGCCTCAGCTGGACCGGTCAACACTTACCAAGTCACGGGCCCCGTTCTGGAAGTAAACGGCGACATGATCGCGGTCCAAAAGGGGAAGGACCGGTGGGAGATTGCGCGCGATGCGAACACGAAGATCGATGGCGATCTGAAAGTCGGCTCGAAGGTCACTATCCAGTACCGGATGGTAGCGGCACAAGTGAACGTCAAAGCCGAGAAACCCGCCAAGACCAAATGACGAATCCTGACGACTTCAGCCGGCGCATACTAAATTAGTCCGCGCAACCCGGCCGTGGAACTCTACTCCTGCTTGGACTTGCGGTCGCCCTCCTTGATTGTGTCGGCCTCCGTCATCCATTTCCCGTGCTTGGTCTTGCCGTAATAGCGATCGCCTTCGGTGTGATAGACCTTGGTTTTCGAATTTACCCATACCATGCCGGGTTGAGGAGGAGTCTGAGCTGAGACCGAACTCCCTCCGGCGTCGGCACGCTCCGCTTCTGAGGTCCTTGCCGAATGTTTGGCGGTCAACGAGGGCGATGTTGGTGAAACCTGCGACGCAACTGAGGCTGCGGCCGCTGGCGCGCTAGCGGCAGCTCCGTCGCCGAATGTGACGCGATCACTGAGCTTCGATATTTTTCTCGCAGAAATTCCCGCTTTCGACAAATCAGCTGCAGAGCTGTAGGGACGGTTCGCGATGATCTTTTCCGCGGCCTTCTTACTGATCCCGGGTAGTGCTTCGATTTCGGACTCGGTGGCGGTGTTCAGGTTCACCGGCGTGGCGGTGTCGGCTGCGTGAACCGCTGATGCGAGCGATAACATCACCAACGCAAGTGCCAGCAAATGGACACGAGTGCTCAATTGTCTCATAGATACCCCTACCGGTTGACGCGATGCGTGCTTCAGGTTCGCGACTTGATGATGCTGCCAGCCTTCTGTTTGGCCGCATCGACGAGTTTATCGGCCTGGTCCTGAATCGCTTCGGTGGCCTGATCTTTCAAGTTGTCGGCCTCGCTCCGCTGGTGTGCGCTCATTTTGCTCACGACCAGGAAGGCGACGCCAACAGTGAACGAGAGGCCAAAGGCCCCCTCGGGTTGAAACCGCCTGACCAAGAACTCGATCTGGCTGTGGTAACGACGCCGGAACCTAAGTATCCGCGGGCGTACGCCCAATCGGAAAATGAGCGAACGTACATTCTTTGGATGGGCAGCCATCCATCATGCTACCGCGCCAATCGCCGCGACGACCAAAGCGATGGAAGCCAGCACGAGATTCGCGGCGGTGTCCGCTTCGAAGACTTGAGTAGAGTTCATTATGACAGTCGAGGGAAATCAGACTTGTCGGTCGAAAGATCAGCGGCCCGTTGAGGAAGAAAAATCAGAATAGCGATGAGCGCGAGAACAGCACCAAGAATGAATGCTGGCCTGGCACCGGCGTGCTTGTAGATCACGCCGAAAGCTATGCTCGCGGGAAGCAATGCAATGCCGCTCGCTGCCTGGTAGGCGCCGAGTGCACGTCCTCGCCATTCATCGGGAATCAGATCGATAACCAGGGCTCGCTCGGTGCCCTCAGTGAGTCCGTAGAACAGTCCGTAAACCGCGAAGAGAAGCCACATATGCCATTGAGTTGAGGCGAAGGCGAAGCCCAAATATACTACCGCGTACAGCAACCATCGCTTATTATCGTATTTCTGCGCCCCCAATGGTCGCTGAGATCGCCGCCGGGAGTCGAGCTGGCGACCTTTACCAACGCCAGTACGAGCCAGAGGAGAGGCAAATAAATCATCGGAACTCCGGCTTCGCGGGCTCGCCACAGTAGAAAAGAATCAGACGAGCTGCCGAGCATGAATACGAAAGTTGCGGTGAGAAAACGACGGAATCCAGGGGCGTCGGGGATCCCAATCTCGAACGCAGAATCGGAAGTTGCCCGTTCGACCTCTCGGATGCCTCTGCCGAGGACTAACAGCGATATGAGTCCAGGAGCAGCGGTCCAAGCAAAAACAGCCCTTGTCCCGAGACCCAAGGCGAACATGAGATAGACGATTGCCGGCCCGAGCAGCGCGCCTACGTTGTCCATCGCTCGATGATACCCGAAGGCTCTGCCTCGGAGTTCCGCCGGAGTGGCATCAGCGATTAGGCGATCACGCGGCGCACCACGCACTCCCTTTCCGAGTCGGTCGCCGAAACGGGCCAAGAGGATCTGCCAAGGCAAAGTTGCAAGGGCAAGGAACGGACGAGATACTGCGGCGATAGAGTAGCCAACCATCGTTATCGCTTTCAATCGCCCGATTCGATCGGCGAAATAGCCTGAAGCAAGCTGGAGCAAACTCGCAACCGCGTCCGCGATTCCCTCGATCATTCCAAGCGCTTCAGGTCCTCCTCCCACCGAGGCGACGAACGCGGGGAGCAGCGGATTTATCATGTCCCCAGCGGTGTCGTTGAACAAAGAGACGAGTCCGAGGGCGATCACCGGACCTGGGAGCCGGGGCCGCATCCCAGTAGACGGCGAGTTAACTCGTTGAGTAAGCTCATCCATAGGGCTAGAGCTCAATCCATCCCGGATGATGAAGGAACCTTTCAATCACAGGGCGGGAAGCAGCGCCACAATGTCGAAAAGAGGCGCGACTTAGGTCTCCGGGTGCCCAGATTCCTAGTGAAATTGAACGGGCGTCGGTGCCGGCGTCTCGACATTCTCCGAGGCGACTCCCTGCGGTACTCGAGGTTCGCGACGGTTCGCAGGAAGGCGTCCCAGTCGCACAACGATCTGGCCATAGCAAATGGTCAGGATTCTCGGAACCTACCCGTTATCACCGATAGGACGGCAGTTTGCTCCCCAATCGAAACGGTACGCCCATTGAGTTTCCATCCGGCGGCCAGTT
>CAWILO010000023.1:0-44280 GCA_963836955.1 uncultured delta proteobacterium
CCTTCAGGTCGGCGGTGTCGAAGCCCTCGGTGAACCAGTTGTAGATCTCCGCGAGCATCGCGCGCCCCTCATTGCGCTTGCCTTGCTTCGCGAGCAGCCGTGCGAGGCTGGTGGTAGCGCTCAGGATCTCGGCGGATAACCTCGGCACGGCCCCATGCTCGACGTGCGTCGATCAGATGCGCGGAATGATCTCCTCCCGGAGGCGCCGGATCTGCTTCTCGTCCATTCCCAAGAAGGAGCCGAAAATAAACTGCGAGACACCCCAGCTATTGACGCGCCTCCTAAGCTCCGTCGCGCACTGCTCTGGCGTACCTATCATCGCGATCGGTGATGCACGCAACGTCTCTGGGCTCAGATTGAACCCCGCTGCGACCGCCTCGATAGTTTGCTGCGCCGCCGCGGGCGTATCCACGACCATGAAGACGAGCATGACGTTGCTGACTTTGATCGCTTGCGCCTCGCGGCCAGCGCGCTGCGCTTCAGCTCTCACGAAGTTGACGCGCTCGCGAAAGGCCTCATCAGTCATGCGCCTGACGTTCTCTACAGAAAACTTACCAAGTTTGCCGGCGTCGGGGATGATGTTCACGTAGTCGGCATATCTTGCGGCGATACGTAGCAATCCGTTGCCGCCTCCGCAGAGCAGGATCGGTGGATGGGGCTTCTGCAGGGGCTTCGGCCATAGAATCGCATCGCGGAATTGATAGTGCTTGCCTTCGAAGTTGGTACGCTCGTTGGTCCAGAGCGAACGAATGCAGCAGAGGGATTCATCGAGCATCGCGAGACGCTCGCTGATCGGCGGAAACGGGATACCGGTCATGCGGAACTCGGTCTCGGTCCATCCGACGCCAAGGCCAGCTAACAGCCGGCCGCCACTTATGTGATCGAGTGTGACGAGACTCTGCGCGGTTATTGCGGGATGGCGAAACTGATTGCACAGTACCAAGTGGCCCACGCGGATCTTGCTGGTCGCATCCGCAACGATTGCCGCGACGGAAATCGAATCGTAGAGGATCGCGTGTGGATCGTATTGTCGCTCTGGCCCCTCGAGGACGAGATGGTCAGGGAAGACGATGAGATCATAGCCCATTCCCTCGGCGGCCTGTGCGAGGTCGCGAACCTTGGCTGGTTCCATGCCAAATAGCTGAAATCCGTACTCCATTGGTCCCTCCGATTGCTCGCCCTTTGTCGCCGTTCTTTACGGGCTTAATTCGTCGAGCAGCGCCCTGGCGTCCTTCAGGTCGGCGGTGTCGAAGCCCTCGGTAAACCAGTTGTAGATGTCTGCGAGCATCGCACGCGCCTCGTCGCGCTTACCCTGCTTGGCGAGCATCCGCGCGAGACCTGTCGTCGCGCGGATCTCCAGCGCTTTTGCGCGCTGTGCTCGCGCAACCTCGATCGCCCTGCGGAAACAGGTCTCAACGCTGGACAGGTCGGCATTCGACGAGTTGAGAAACTCTCCCTTCAGCCGGAACAATTCGGCCTCGAAGAAACACTCGCCGGACTGCTCAACCTGTGAGAGTGCCTGGTCCAATATTTGGAGACCTTCCGTCATCCGGCCAGTCAGTGCAGATGCCCTTGCCAGAAGGGAAGCGTAAAAAGCCGAGTTTACTCTGTAATGATTAGTGGAGTTGAGCTCAATTCCTTGACGAATCATTGTGATCCCGCCCTCTAGTTCACCTTGTGCCACTCGGCACCAGCCGTCGAGGACCTTCTCTCTTCCTGGAATGACGGCCGCGAGGCCATATTGATCGTTGATTGCAAGGTGCGCCTCCAGCTGCTCCTTCATCGCTCGGAGCTCTCCCCCGTACCCATGAACTTCCGCGAAAGCTCCGGTGGTAATCGCCAAGTTGACTGGATTGAAATCGCGTCGAGCCGCTGTGAGAGATTCACGCCACCTTGCGAGCGCGCGGTCATGAAAGCCGAGAAACCAAAGGCTCCGGCCGCCCTGCCAAAGAGCCTGCACATGCCTGAATCGCGCCCACGCCTCAGGCCGCAAGGCAGCAAGCTCCCGCGCCTTCTCGGCGTGCTCGATCGATGAAGAAAACGCTCCAATATAAAAGCCGGTAAAGGCCACCCGAGAGTGGGCGTTGCTCAGCAGCTGCGGTTCGTTGGTCTGCCGAGCAAGGCTCAGGGCCTCGTCGGCGAGTTCGCTCGCCCTGCGAGTGCTTCCTATGAAAACGTGGTAGTTCGCCAGCCCGTCGAGCAGTCTCGCCCGATCGTGGATCCGCCCGGATCGGGGGCTCAGCTCGCGCGCGCGCTCGAGCACTCTACCGAGCTCCTCCGCGGCCTGCCCTCTGACCGCTTGCAAAGGGGCGACCAGGCTCAGTTGCAGGTCCAGTTCCAGATTCGCCGTATCCGGCCCGTTTGGCAGGGTCCTTACCAGCTCGAGACCGGTGGACAGGCGCTCCAGCGATTGCGTGTAACCTCCGCGCCCAAGTGCGGCGATTCCCGCTCGCAGCAGGTACTGCACGGCTTTCCGAGTGTCTCCGCTGCGGCCATAGTGATGTGCTAGGTCATCGTAGTGGGGCTCCGGCCGCTCCGTGTAGAGCTCTGCTATCGCCGCGCCGGCGCGTTCGTGCAGCGCCTTGCGGCGCTCGACCAGCATCGAGTTGTACACGACTTCCTGGGTCAGTGCGTGCTTGAACGTGTATTCGATGTCGCTGATCGCGGGCTGCTCGTAAATGAACTCGGCCAGTTGCAGATCAGCCAGGCGGCGGATCAGCTCCTCTTCGGGGTCATTGGCGATCCTTTTCACGAGGTCGAGAGAGAATTGCCTACCCAGTACCGCGACCGTTTGAAGCAGGCTCTTCTCTTCGGCGGGAAGCCGATCGACGCGCGAGGCGAGGATCGCCTGCACCGTAGGTGGAATCTTCAACTCTGCCAGTGGCTTGATGAGTCTGATGCTTCCATTGCGTACCAGCGCGCCTTGGTCGAACAACACCTGCATCATTTCTTCCATGAAGAAGGGGTTGCCCTCGGTCTTTTCGATGATTAGACGTTTGAGCGGCCCCAGCTCCCCACTGTCTCCCAGCAGGGACTGAAGCATCTCGTCGGCGCTTTCCTTGCCGAGCGGGTCGAGGCGCAACTGCGTGTAGTAGGTCTTGCTGCCCCATTGATGTGAATATTCGGGGCGGTAATTCACCAGCAGCAGAATCTTTGCGGTCCCGATCGAGTCGGCGAGCAAATTGAGGAATTCCTGTGTACCCTCGTCGATCCAGTGCAGGTCCTCGAAGATCACCATCAGCGGCTGGTTGAGCGACTCGCGAAGCAGGATGCGCTTGATTGCGTCGAGCGTGCGCTGCTTCCTTACATCGGCCGACATCTGCATCAGCGGATCGCCGGCTTCGATCAGGCCGAGCAGCGCATACAGGTATGGAAGCGCATCCTCGAGCGAGCGGTCCAGCGCCAGCACACGTCCAGTGATCTTCTCGCGCCGCGCGCGCCCATCGTCGTCGCTGGTGATACGGAAGTAGCCTTGGAGCAGATCAATTACGGGCAGAAATGCAGATGCCTTGCCGTGCGAGACCGAGAACGTCTCCAGCACCATCCAACCTGACTGCCAGACAGCTTTGAACTCGAACAACAGACGCGACTTACCGACCCCCGGCTCCGCCATGGCTGCCACGATCTGCCCGTGACCGGCTTTGGCGGCCTGCTCCGCCGCGCGCTTGAGCGCGTCCATCTCGGCCTGCCGGCCCACGAACTTCGAAAGTCCGCGCCCGGCTGCCTGCTGAAGCCGCGTACGCAGGGGGCCCAGCCCCGTCACCTCATACACGTTGACTGGCTCGCTGACGCCTTTGACCTTGGTCGGGCCGAGCGGCTTGAGGATGAAGTAGCCTTCGCACATCTTGCGAGTCGCTTCGGTCACCGCGATCGAACCGACCGGCGCTACTCGAAATTGTTGATCGTCATTTAGCACAAATGCTAAGTATCGATTATGGCGAAAACATCTAATTCTGTTGTCGTCTGTGCCTACCGCGTGAAACCCGGACGCGAGAAGGAATTCATCGAATTGCTCAAGCGTCACTGGCCGGTGCTTCGAAAGCTCGGCTTGGTCGACGAGCAGCCGCGGCTGGCGCTGCAGGGACGCGATACCGACAAGACCTCATGCTTCGTCGAAATGTTCGCGTGGAAGGACCGCGGCTTCGAACTGGCTCATCAGCATCCCGAAGTACTCGCGCTATGGGAGCCGATGGAACAGATGTGCGAGGCGCGCAACGGCCATCCGGCCACGGAATTCCCGCACTATACGGTCCTCGAGCTGTGAAGTCGCGCGCAGTCTCCGAAATCCGCCAAACTGAAACCGTCTTCAATGCGCTGGCACACGCCCAGCGCCGGCAGATTTTATTGGTGCTACATTTCCGCGGCGGCGAGATGACGGCAGGCGAGATCGCCGAGCGCTTCTCATGCTCATGGCCAACGACCACGCGCCACCTGAAAATCCTCGAGCACGCAAAACTACTACGCGTAAAGAAACAAGGCCGCGAAAGAGTCTACCAACTGGATTCGTCGAACCTCCGCACAACAATCGGCAAATGGCTCGATTGGTTCGACCCCGCGCGAAAGATCCGGGTCTAGCCTCTCTCTATCAGGGAGAGCTGTGCGTAATCGGCTCGGCCGTCTGTCTCCTAGCCCTGTTAGGGCGAGGATGAAGGTGAGGGTCCTTATACAGCGCTATTCTGCGCGCGATTCAAGATTCTGGCCTCTGCCCCGAACGCCTGCGGCGAGGTTACGCAAAGCTCTCTCTATCAGGGAGAGGCCGCCCCGATTCTTCTCGGCGCGGGTGAGGGTCGCAATCCAGGATGCCCCTCTCGACCGCGCCTCCAGCGCGGGTCCAACTCCCACCTCGCCCGTTATTTCACGGAAGAGACGGCCTCGCGCAGCAAGCCAAGTGAGGGTGCCGCCGTCACATCACGAGTCATTCCATTGAATCCGTCGCTTGGACCGAAGCGGGGGAGCTACAATTCGGAGAATGCAAAGACGGCAGCTTCTGAGTCTCAAGCCCGAGTGAGGTACGCATGGCTTTTTTGAAGGGAGATACCAACGGTGAGGACCGTGAGATATCAGAAGCGGTCCTAGCAGGGTGTTGATGAAAGGGCAGAATCACGAGCTTGGCTTGGTCTGATGACGGTGAGAAGTGAGTATTGAGGTTGCGAGTGGGGTAGTTACCGAATTGGCCGTGGCAAGAGCGGTTCGCTGGTGGCTCGATTCATCCGTCGGGACAGAGCTTCGCGATTCGAAGCAGGTTATAGGCGGCGCCCACCAGGTAGGCGGCGAAGCTGGTCCGCTCCAGGCCCCGATAGCGGGTGCGGCGGAAGTTCCCGACCGTCTTGATCCAACCGAAAATCTCCTCGACCCGCTTGCGGATGCGCTGGCTAACCGTGTATCCCGGCCAACTGGTGGTGCGATGGTCGAGCGCCGAGCCACCCCGCCGCCGCTCATTCTGCGCTAGGTGTGGAGTGACGTTGAGATCGCGACAGCCTGCCACGAACGCGCCGACATCGTAACCCTTGTCGCCGGCAACTGTGATCCGGCTCGACCCGCGCAGCTGTTGAAGCATCTGAAGCCCTTGCTCGCATTCGGCCCGACCGCTGGCCTGACCCACGCGCAGATCGATCATTATGCCGTTGCGATTCTCCATCAGCACGCTCTCGGTGTAACAGAGCTTGGCCTCTTTGCCGGCGCCCTTCTTCGCCAGCCTCGCTTCGGGGTCGGTGGTCGACTGATGAGTCGCGTTCTGGCGCCGCTCGCCGTGGAAGTTCACACTCGGATTGCCCGGATCATCCGGCGGCGTCCGATCGCCGCGCGGCGCATCCTTGGGACGAAAGCTCTTGAGCGAGGCCCACGCCTCGATCAGCATCCCGTCCACGGTAAAGTGCTCATCGCTGGTCAGCTTCAGCTCGCGCGCCTCTGCCACCACGGTGCGGAAAAACTCGCCCGCCACGTCGTGCTCCAGCAAGCGCGCCCGATTGCGGCTGAAGCTGGAGTGGTCGAAGCCCGGCTCGTCCCAGTTCAGATCCAGGAACCAGCGGAACAAAAGGTTGTACTCCAACTGCTCGCAAAACATCCGCTCGCTGCGCACCGTGTACAGCGCCATCAAGAGCGAGGCCTTCAACAACCGCTCCGGCGGGATCGAGGGTCGGCCCACTTCACTGTACATCTGCTCGAACAGCGCCGAGAGTTCTTTGAGCGCTATCTCGGCCAGCGCCTTGATCAGCCTGATCGGATGGTTGGCCGGGACCCGCTGCTCAGGGTTCACCAGCGTCAGCATCGTGGCTTGTGGCCGATCGTGTCCCCGCATCTTCCGCTTCCTCCTCAACCGCACCCCGCATCGCTTCCTTCAACTATCAGATGCCAAACCATTCGTCGATCCCGTCGGCCAGGACTTTTTCAACAGCCTGCTAGTATAGTGTCCCATAAATAACTTTACAGACGCGAGTCCATCTGCTATGGTTCGGCCGGAGGTTAGGATGGGCAGGCCGAATACAACGTTGATCATTAGTCAGTCGGAGCGGTCGCAACTGCGCTCGATCGTGCGTTCGCGCAGCCTGCCGCATTCGTTGGTGCGGCGCGCGCAGATCGTGCTGCTGTCGGCCGCTGGCAGCGCCAACCGAGAGGTCGCCAGGCGCTGCGGGGTTAGTGCTCCGGTGGTCAGTCGGTGGCGCCAGCGTTATCAACACCGCGGCATCGCCGGGCTGCACGCGGAACTTCGTTCGGGCCGACCGCGCAGCCATAGCGACGAACAAGTAGCGGCCTTGCTGCGCAAGGTGCTGCACAGCCAGCCTGCCGTCGCCACCCACTGGAGCGTGCGTAGCGTGGCTGCGCATACCGGCATCTCCAAGAGCACGGTCGCGCGCTACTTCGCGCTGTTCGGCTTGCAGCCGCATCGGAGCAAGAGCTTTAAGCTCTCCACCGACCCGTTTTTCGTCGAAAAGGTGCGCGACATCGTTGGGCTTTATCTCAATCCGCCGGACGACGCGCTGGTATTGTGCGTGGACGAGAAGAGCCAGGTGCAGGCCTTGGAGCGCACCCAGCCGGTGCTGCCGATGGGGCTCGGCTATGTCGAGGGGGTAACGCACGATTACTATCGCCACGGCACTACCACGCTCTTCGCGGCACTGGACATCGTTGACGGCGGGGTCATCTCCCAGTGCAAGCCGCGCCATCGCCATCAGGAGTTCCTGAGCTTTTTGAAACATCTGGATGCTAACATCTCGGCCGACCTCGAACTGCACCTGATCGCCGACAACTACGCGACTCACAAGCATCCCAAGGTAAAAGCGTGGCTCGCCAGCCATCGGCGCTTTCACCTTCACTTCACGCCCACCTACTCGAGCTGGCTCAACCAGGTCGAGCGCTGGTTCGCGCTTATCACCCAGCAAGCGATTCGCCGCGGTTCGTTTCGCAACGTCCGTCAACTGGTGGGGAAGATCGACGCCTACGTCGCTCATTACAACGCCCACAAGCGGCCCTTCGTTTGGACTGCCACCGCCAACTCGATATTCGACAAACTCCGGCGCATCTGTAAACTTATTAATGGGACACAACACTAGAAGTTCGTGGGCGCCTAATCCCTGAGTTGAATGCGGCATACATCGCAAGCGTGCCTAAGATAGTCTGGAAAACGAACGCTACTTACCAATGCCTGATTCGCAGGACGCTTGAGGCGGTCGATGGTATGCGAGCCGCTTGGAATACGGGGAATCTACTTACGGCCGTCACCATGGCGCGGTCGCTCATAGAGATTGGCGCCATTGTTCGACACCTTACAGATTCGATCAAGACAGCTGCAACAGAAAAAGATTTGGACGCGGTAGACAAAGCAGTCATGAACGTCGGATTTGGTATGAGAATTAAGGATCTCTATGAAGGCGAAGCCGGTAGCGGAGATTACAAGGCGCAGAACATCCTGACGATCATCGATAAAATGGACAAGAAGATGTTTCAGGACGGGGAACCACGATTACGGAAGACATACGACTTCCTCTCTGAGTTTGTACATCCGAACTCATTTGGAATTCTTGGTTTATATAGTGATAATTTCGCGAAAGAATATCGCATCGAGTTTGGAAGGACGGCGCGCAAAAGGGAGACGCTCCTCCCAAATTTGCGCGTGACCCTCGGTATGGCTTGGCTGGTGGCGATGGAGGCGAACGATTTAGACAAATTGATTCCTGTCATCTCCGCCTTCGTTCCGAGATGAAGCCAGGCGTCGCCGCCGCCGGCGATTCACGGCGATAAATGTCGGGTTCATCGCGACGAAGGCTCAACCAGATTGCATGAGTACGTCTTGATCACTAGCCAGACCTCTTTTCCGACTCCTAGTCGTAGCTCCTCTATAGCTGCTGGCGTCAAGTGGGCTTCGAACTTTGCGCCTGCTTCCAGCGTTACTACTACCCGCACGCCTTCGCGGCGTATTGATAGGACTATTCCTTGAAAGGAATTGCGCGCGCTTAGGTTGTGCGGATGCTCGGACGCTATGATTATGTCGCCGGCGCGAATTGCTATTCGCACTCGCGATCCTGGCGCCGCGTGGCCTAGCGGGACTTCCAGTTGAGTTGCGCTGCCGTCTAGCTGGCAGAGCATCGTGCCTTGCGCCTCGGCGATCGATTTTACTGTCGAGTCGAAAACATTTTCGAAGCCTACTACCTGCGCAATTGTTTCGTGGCGCGGCGTCGTCAGCACGTATTGCGGCATCCCCTGCGCCAGGATGCGCCCGCCTTCCAGCACTACCACCCGCTCGCCCAGTGCGAATGCCTCCTCTGGCGAATGGGTGACGTAGAGGATCGGAATTCCATGGGCCGCATTCCACGCGCGCAGGTCATCCAGGATTTTCGATTTGGTCGCATTGTCGAGCGCCGACAAAGGCTCATCGAGCAGGATCGCCGCCGGATTCGAAACCAGCGACCGCGCCAGCGCGACGCGCTGGCGCTCGCCGCCGGAAATCTCGCCGGGTTTGCGCGCGATCAGATGCGCAATACGAAACGATTCGAGCATCGTCATCATGCGCGCGCGACGCTCCTCCGCCGGAATCTTCACGATCCCGTATTGAACGTTTTGCGCGACCGTCAGATGCGGGAACAACGCGAGATTCTGAAACACGTATCCCAGTTGACGCTCCGCCACCGGCATGTCGATGCGCTCGTCCGAATCGAACAGCACCCGCGGGCCGAGAGCTATCTGCCCCGTATCCGGCCGGACAAATCCCGCGATGCAATTCAGCAGCGTCGTCTTTCCGCCGCCCGACGGCCCCAGCAGCATCGTGAATCCGGTCGACGCCTCGAACGCAGCTTCGAGCGCGAAGCTGTTCGAGCTCCGATGCGTGATGCGGACCGATAAACGCGCGTCGCTGGTGTCACTGACGCCGGATGCCATTTTTCGCAGCTAACGATGCATCGGCCAGACCGCCCAGACCCGGCGGTTGAGCGAATACGTGATCGACAGGGTGACGAACGCAAACCCCAATAGCAGCAGTGCCAGGTGATTAGCGCCGGCATAGTCGAGCGCCTGCGCCTGGTCGTAGATCGAAATCGCGATTGTGCGCGTGACGCCCGGGATGTTGCCGCCGACCATCAGCACCACGCCGAACTCGCCGAGCGTGTGCGCGAAGCTCAGCACGAAGCCGGTGACCACGCCGCCAATCGAGAGCGGTAGCACGACGCGCAGGAACGTTCGAATCCGCGACGCGCCAAGAATCGAGGACGCGTTGATCAGGTTGCGATCAACCTGCGAGAACGCCGCCGCCATCGGCTGGACCGCGAACGGCAAGCTGTAGATGACCGACGCGATCGCCAGCCCTTCGAACGTGAACGGCAATCCGTGGCCCGTGAGCGACTGATACCATCGGCCGACCGGGCTGTTCGAGCCCATCGCGACCAGCACGTAAAAGCCGAGCACGGTCGGCGGCAGCACCAGCGGCAACGCGACGATCGATTCGACGAAAAATTTCCATCGCCAGCGGGTGAAGCTCAGCCACAACGCGATCGGCGTCGCGATCAGCAGCAAAGCCGTGCAAACGACCAGCGCGAGCCGCAGCGTCAGGAAAATCGCGCTCCAATCCATCGTCGGTCAGTGCGGCGCGGACATTTTGCCTTGGCCCGCGGCGACGTCCTTCGGAACCGAGAAGCCATACTGTTCCATCAGCGCGACAGTATCGGGTTGTTTCAGAAATTTCAGAAACTGGTTGGCCAGTTCCTTGCTGCGCGACGATTTCAGAATGACGCCGGCCTGGATGATCGGCGGATAATCCGTCCCGGGGATTTCGACATAGCGTCCTTTGTCCTTCATCGCAGGCGCGACGGCGAGCGACAACGCGAGGATGCCGACGTCGGCGTTGCGGGATTGAACGAACTGCGCGGTCTGCGAGATATTTTCTCCGAGCACGAGCTTGTCCTTAATCTTGTCGTAAATTCCGTCGTGACGCATCGCCGCAACCGCCGCGGCACCGTACGGCGCATGCTGCGGATTGGCGATCGCGATTTTCCTGATGCCCGGATCGAGCAGCGCACTCAGTCCGCGGCTCAGATCGATCTTGGATCCGTTGGGAACCCATAACACCAGTTTTCCGCTCGCATATTCGTAGATGGTGCCGGGCTCCGCCAGGCCCGCGGCCTCAAGCCTTTTCGGATAGTCGACGTCAGCGGAAAAGAAAAGATCGAACGGCGCGCCGTTTTGAACCTGCGCGAAAAAATTCCCGGACGAACCAAAGGTAAGCTTGAGATGGTTGCCGGTTTGACTCTGAAATCGCGCGGCGACGTCCTTGAACGCGAAGGTCAGGTCGGCGGCCGCAGCGACCTTGAGTTCCGCGGCGCTCGCAGCCGCGGCGGGCCAAATGTAAAAAAGAGTTGCTAGAGCGAAAAGCGCGCGAAGCACGGCTCTCGTGCGGCTGCCATCAGAAAACAGTTTCATGAATCACCGTCGATTTCAGAATTCGGGGAATTATTCTTTCCGCCATGATACTTGTCAAATCGCTTGAATAATGGCACAGGTTTGGAGGACCGCACAGCGGCGGCGGTCATCTCAATCCAGCTAAGCGAGGATTGATTCGCTCCTGCAGTCATCGTTAAGTATGCGCATGGCGAAGCAAAACAAAATCGCGACATTTGGCGCCGGATGCTTCTGGGGCGTGGAATCGGCTTTTCGCGCGGTCGAGGGCGTCGTCGACGCGGCGGTCGGATACGCGGGCGGCACCGTCCCAAAGCCGAACTATCGAACGGTTTGCAGCGGCAAGACCGGGCACGCCGAAGTCGTGCAGGTGGAGTACGACCCCGCGCGGGTATCGTTCGAGCGACTGCTGGACGTTTTCTGGCAGATTCACGACCCGACGACGCTCAACCGGCAGGGACCCGACGTCGGGACTCAGTACCGCTCGATTATTTTTTATTCCGACGAAGATGAGCGCAAGGCCGCCGAACAATCGAAACGGCGGCTCGACGAATCCGGCAAACTCGGGCGCCCGGTCGTCACACAGATTGTGCCAGCCTCGGAATTCTACCGCGCCGAGGAGTATCACCAGCGCTATTACGAGCGGATGGGCATCGCGCCGGCTTGCGGAATACACGGACGAATCGACTAAGGAGAGACAGATGGCCCTCAGCGCACGCAATCATTTGAAAGGCGAAGTAACGGACGTGTTGCTGGGGACAGTGACGGCGCTCATCACGGTGAAGGTCGGCAGCAATGTGATCGAGTCTGTTATCACCAAGCATAGTGCCGAGGAGCTCAAGCTCAAAAAGGGCGACAAGGTGACCGCGGTGATCAAAGCGACCGAGGTCATGATTCAGAAAGACTGACGCGAGCCGCGCGCGGCCCTCGGTTTCCTCGATCGCGCGGCGCGTACCGGCTTTTCCAACGCCGTCCGATAAGCCTGCTCGACGACGCTGGCGACTTCCTTCCAGTCCACGTCGAGGTCGAGGCGCAACCCGACCCATCCGTTGACGCCGACGTAGGGCGGCACGAAGAAGCGTTTCGGCGCCTCGGCGACCATCATGCTCTGGAATCCGAGCGGGGCCTTGCACCAGGCCGCGACGCGTCCGTCGTTGTGATGGTTGTTGGCGTACATCACGAACATTTCGCCGCGCACGCGGAACGTCGGCTCGCCCCACGCTTCCTTTTCGGTGGCATCGGGGAGGGCGAGACAGATTTTTCGCAACCTCTCGATCGGACCCGGACGCGGCATGGCTAAGCGACCGCGCTCGGGCGCGACGAGACCGCCTGATGCCATCGCGCGAGGTTCTTCTGGTCTCGCTGAATTGAGATGTTGTTGAACTTGGCGAAATCGATGACGACCATCGCGGTGATGTCCGCGATTGAGAATTTGTCGCCGGCAAGAAACTGCTTACCCTCGAGCTCGCGGTCGAGCCAATTGTAGCGCTGCTCGACGACTTTGCGGCTTTGCTCACCCATCTCGGGAATTTGTTTGATGCGCGCGCGGGTCAGCTCGTGCGAATGTCCCCACACCATCCCGACCGGCACGAACAGCGCTAGTTCCATCCGCCGATTCCACATTTCGACGTTCGCCTGCTCGAATGCGCCCTTGCCGAACAGCGCTGGCTCCGGATGGAGCAGCTCGAAGTAGCGGCAGATCGCGACGCTCTCGGCGAGATACCTGCCATCGTCGAGCTCGAGCACCGGAATTCCGCCCAGCGAATTCTTGGCGAGGAACTCGGGTTGCCGGTTGATGCCCTTGAAGATATCGATTTCTTCGAATGGAACGCTGATACCCTTTTCCGCCAGGAAAACACGCACGCGGCGCGGATTGGGCGCCAATTTATAGTCGTAAATTTTCATTCAATTCTCCCAACTTCGATTTTTTGCGATCGTCGCGTGTCGTGTATTTAACCCGTCTCGCGGGCAAAGGTCACGCTGCTTGATCCATGAGCCGTGAGGCCGCGAGTCTCGAGCGCTCGATCGTCATTTCTGAAATCAACAACGAACCAATAAGCCGCAATGTAGCCCATCAACAGGGTGAAGAAACCGGTTTCCAACAAGGGAGCGGACAGAGATGGGAAGGCGAGCTGAAATCCGGTGGGCCGTGTGATCAGTCGATAAGTTATCGGCACCGAGACAGTCGCGAGGATGTAGCTTGCGGCGGCCATCCAGAGCGCGCGGCGACTTGCTCGATCCCGGCTGGCGGCAATAGCGATTTGCACGAAGGGAATCACCAGCAAGACAAGGTAGTGGTGCCACGCGATTGGCGAAACCAATAACGACGCCACGATCCACAATGAGTAGATTCGGAAATTGTCGTCGCGCCGGCCGACTCCGACGAGCGTCGCGCGAACGGTCATGCCCAGGACGATCGCGTCCACCGCGACGATCGCGGCGCGCCGAAGCCAGTCTGCCGCGAGACCCGAGCCGGAACCGAAGAGTGCCCAGAACATTCTCGACACGAACGGCGCTACGGAAATTACAAACGGAAAAATCATCGGTCGCGGTCCGCCACGTACCTGGCGCCGTTGAGGAAGCTGAGACTTTGCGCGAATCCAAGAACCGCGAGGGTAATCAGCCCGCCCGCGATTGCGCCGACGATCGCAAATTTCAGCGCCCTCCAATTTCGCCGCAGAGCGAAGTATCCGAGCAGCAGAAATGGAAACGCGCGGAGTAAACCTGCGAGGGCAACGATCAGTCCGGCCGCGCCATCGCGCTCGTCCTCCATCGCGCGCATCGCCATCACCAGCAGGGCCATCGCAAGCACCTGCGATTGCGCCCAGAAAAAATTCCAGCCCACCGGGTAGAAGGCGAGAATCAGCGCACCGAGCAGCCACGCGGTACTCGCATCGAGGCCCGGTCTTCGAACCAGCAGGTAGATTGCAATCGCCAGCGCCGCGAGGTTCAGCGCAGTCCAAATCCAGAATGCCGTCGCCGGCGGAAATCGCGTCAGCGGCTCGAAGCAGAGCAGAAAGAACGGCGTCTCGGAAGCATGAATCAGCGCACCGGTTTCAAGACCAACCTTGTTTCCGATCGCGGTGAGATTCGCGGTGTAAGGATCGATTCCACTGCGCAACGCCGGGGCGGAATCGTAGTAGTTCGCGAAGTCCAGCCGATGAACGAGCGGAGGAATACTGGTGAATGCACCGACGAATCTCCAGAGTGCCGCGACCAAAATTAGCGCCACTATCGCGGGTCGCCGCAGCGCCGCGGCGATTCTATCGCCATTCACATGCGCTTACTCAGCACAGCGCGCCGCCCAATACCAGCGGGCTCTCAGATCATCGTGGTGCTGGCCGGCTCGTCGATCACTTTGTTCTCGAGCTTGCCGATTTTCTCGATCTCGATCCGCACCACGTCGCCGGCCTTGAGCCACTTGGGAGGATTCATCGCGGCTGCCACTCCCCCGGGCGTACCGGTCGAGACAATCGTCCCGGGCAGCAGGGTGAAGACAGTCGACAGCGTCTTGATCTGAGCGAAGCAATCGAAGATGAGATTTTTCGTGTTCGAATGCTGCCGCTGTTCGCCGTTGACGAACGTCTTCAGGTCGAGCTTGTGCGGATCGCCAATTTCGTCAGGCGTTACGATCCACGGACCCACCGGCCCATGCGTGTCGAACGACTTGCCGAGAGTCATCGTCGGCGCGCGGCGCTGCCAGTCACGCACGCTCACGTCGTCCACGATGACGTAGCCCGCGATTACTTCGTGTGCGCGATCGCGCGGCACGTGACGGCATCGCCTGCCGATTACGAATCCGAGTTCGCCTTCGTAATCCAGCGCCGAAGAGGCGCGCGGCAGATGAATCGGATCGCCCGGTCCGGTCACGCAACTGGACTGCTTGTTGAAGAACATCGGAAACTCGGGCCGCTTCATCCTGGTTTCTTCGACGTGGTCGGCGTAGTTGAGGCCGATAGCTAGAAACTCCGGAGGGCGCGCGATCGGCGCTTCGAGCTTGACACTCGCCAGAGGAAACCGATTCGCTGATTTCTTCGCCGCACCGGCCGCACGATCGATCGCGAAGGGACCCTCCATGAGGAACGGGATCATATCGCGCGGCAATTCCGGCTCCGCAGCCGCGAGGTCAACGATAGAATCATCGACGACGACGCCAATTCGCGTCGTGCCGCCATGGGTGAATGTTGCGAGTTTCATTCAGACACCATCCGCTGGGAATGTCGGTCAGACCATTTTCAGGCTACTGATTTTCGCCCATCAAACGCCGCATCGTGGCAGGGTCGAGGCCCCTGGTGGCGTCGTATTTCTTGAGTTCCGAGTCGGGCACGCCGGCGTGGTAGTCGCGCGCGAGTTCCTCGGGATTGAAGTTCACGCCGATCGGATTCTTCTGCATCGCGTCGCTCTGGAAAAATCCTTTCAGCTCTTCGACCGAATCGAAGTTGTCGATCTGCAGCTCGACCCGATTGCCGTCGGGGTCGCGATAGTACATCGAGGTGGTCGGTCCGTGATTTATCGTCACGACCGGCAGAATGCCGGCCTGCTTGAGCCGCTCATATGTGAAAACGAGATCGCCGAGATTCGCATAGGTGTACGCGAGATGGTCCAGCCCGACCGAATGCCGCGGTTTGTCCTCGAGTCCGGGAACTGCCGCGATTGCAATCCGGTGATGCTCGTCGTCGTAGGTCAGGAACGCGAGCATGCCGTTGCTGTGCACGACTTCGGCTTGCAGGACCGTCGTATACCAATTGACCATCGCCTCGAATTGCTTGGTGGCGAGCACGGCATGTGCAAATTTCGCGGGTACGACACGCCTGGTTCCATTGCCGTTACCTGATGATTCTGCTGGCATCGCGATTCCTCCTTCGACGGCATTCCGATTCGATGCGGGCTGCGTGGCCGCAGTCCTCTTATTGCAGTGATCGAAGCGCGGGACAATGGCAGGCGAGGGCGGATTTTCGGCGTGCGCAATAGACAGCGCTCACAGAAAATGGGACAACCCGTCGGCGCGTGCCCCCTTTGGGAACGCGCCGACGGGAACAAGGACTCGTCGTTCAGGCGAAAGAGATGTTCGCGGAGCGGGAGTTGAGTCGCGGCAGATAGCAGGCGCTTACGCTGCCGAGCCAGATTTTGAGTGCGCGCGACGTCGGGTTGCCGGCGGGGAATTGCATCCCCGGCGCAGCGATGCGGATCCACGCCGCATGCATCGAGACGAGAACCTCGCGAATCGCTTCGGCAGACAGATGCGGGACTGCGAGCAGCATCGCGGCCGCCATCATCGAGGAGAGCATCGCCACCCGGCGTAGTCTCATCGATTCGGCTGCGGATATTGCTCGCTTGTAATTCATAGAATCATCCCGACTTTCAGTGTCCGTAAACTGTTATTCCCCAACCCGTCTTTTTAATTTCCCGGCGGGGGCTCCGTTAATCACGGAGACTCCCCGCCAGGGCGCGCTCGGGGGATTGACGCCTTTTAGAAAACGAACCAGAGGCTCGCGGCTGCGACGTACAGGACCGCGACGGCTACCAGTGCGAACACCGCGATCTCGTCGAGTTGGTCGCCGACCCGCGACTTGAAGCTCTTGGGCAGGTTCTCGCCCGTAAAGCTGTCAGCCGTGGTGAACAGTTCCTGATAAATTGTGGAAATCATCGTCGTTGCTCCTGTTCTTTGGCCCCTTCACCCTAAATAGGCGTTACATTCGCTTGAACAATTTGTTCAACGCGTTGAACGTCAGCGGCCTATAGCTAAGTAACTGAAAAATAAAGAGATTTGTTATCTTCGTGTCATTCTGAGCGGAGAGAAGAATTCCGGATTTGCCCTCGGCTTTTCTCGAAGACAGCAAAAATCAGCAACCTTTGAGTTGCGTTTCGTCCCGAGGCGGTGTTATCTTAAGCGCAACTCGGAGGTTGCATATGACGACAAGCACCGATCGCATCGAAAAGAAAGTTCTGTTGCACGCACCGCGCGAGCGGGTGTGGCGCGCAATCAGCGATTCAAAACAGTTCGGCAGTTGGTTCGGTGTCCAGTTTGACGGCCCATTTGTGGCGGGGACGCACATGATCGGAAAGATTGTTCCGACGACCGTGGACGCCGAAGTCGCGAAGATGCAGAAACCGTACGAAGGAATGCGCTTCGAGTGCACCGTCGATCTCATTGAACCGATACGGCATTTCTCCTTCCGCTGGCATCCGGGCGCCGTGGACCCCAGCCTCGACTACTCGAAAGAGCCGACCACACTCGTCGTGTTCGAGCTGGAAGAGGCCCCGGGCGGCACGATGCTGACCATCACCGAGTCCGGCTTCGACAAGATTCCTCTCGAGCGGCGCGCCAGGGCGTTTGCCGGCAACGAGGCGGGCTGGACCCATCAGACGAAGCTGATTGAGAAGTACCTCGCTCTCAACGCTTGAAAGGTCACCAACAAGCTATGCCGAGAATGCAGACTTCTGCAGCCGCGAAACTCACAGGGGCCGCGCCTATCTTCGCAGCACTGGGCGACGAGACACGCTTGCATATCGTCGCTCGACTATGCGGCGATGGGCCGCTCTCGATCGTGCACCTGGCGGAGGGCGCGGCTGTTTCGCGTCAGGCAGTCACGAAACACTTGCATGCCCTGGAAGTGGCCGGGCTAACGCGCAGTTCTCGCGCCGGCCGCGAACGCGTCTGGGAGCTGCAAACCAAGCGGCTCTCCGAAGCACAGCAGTACCTGGATCAGATTTCGCGGGACTGGGACGCCGTGATCGTCCGGCTCCGTGCATTCGTCGAGAGGGAGGAGGAATAGGGCGCGATCTCGCTTCGATGTGGAGCCTTCCAATCGGGCAATCTTGTACCGGCCGCCGACAACCGGCAGAGTCTTCTTAACAGGAGGCGCTGGCAGACCGGGGTGACCAGGAACGGGAACTTTTTCAATCTTTACAATCACGATTTCGTGAGAATCGCGGTTGGAGTGCCGTCAGTTCGTGTCGCTGATCCCGCCTACAACGCCGAGCATACAGTCGCGCTTATCCGCGAGGCCGCCGAGCGCAAGGCGGTGCTCGCGCTGTTCCCCGAATTGGGACTCACCGCTTACTCGTGCGACGACCTGTTTCAACAGCGCGCGCTGCTCGACGCATGCCTCGACGCAATCGGCTCCGTGGTCGAGGCGACCGCTAAGCTCTCCATCGTCAGCGTGGTGGGAGGGCCGCTCCAGATCGACAATCACCTATATAACTGCGCGATCGTGACTCATCGCGGGAAGATTCTCGGTGTCGTGCCGAAGACCAATCTGCCGAACTACCGGGAATTCTACGAGCCGCGGCAATTCTCGTCGGGAGACGCCGCGACGCGCGAAGAGATCGATCTCGCAGGCAATCGGGCCGTTCCGTTCGGCAACCACCTTATCTTCCAGCACGAGGAGCAGCCGCTGCTCGCGATTCACGCGGAAATCTGTGAGGACTTGTGGGTTCCGATTCCTCCGTCGTCATACGCGGCCCTGGCCGGCGCGACGGTACTGCTGAATCTGTCGGCGTCGAACATAACGATCGGCAAGGCTGATTACCGCCGCTCACTGGTCACCAGCCAATCCGCGCGATGCCTGGCGGCTTACGCATATACGGCGGCGGGAGAGGGCGAATCGACGACCGATCTCGCATGGGACGGCCACGCGTTGATTGCCGAGAACGGCAATATCGTAGCCGAGTCCGAGCGCTTCAAGGATCAGCCGCAAGTGGTTTGCGCGGAAATCGATCTCGAACGGCTGTCGCAGGAGCGGATGCGTCAAAACACCTTCGGCGACAACGCTCGGCGCGAGGTCGAGCGAGTGCGGCGTTTCCGGCGGATTTCATTTTCGGCGGAACTGCCGCGGCGCGGGAAGATGCTCCTGAATCGGCGCTACGAGCGGTTCCCTTATGTGCCGTCGGATCCCGCAACTCGCGACGAGCGATGCGCCGAGGTCTTCGACATCCAGGTCCAGGGCCTCGCGACGCGTTTGCGCTCGACCGGCCTCGAACGAGTGGTGATAGGTGTCTCGGGCGGAATCGATTCAACCCACTCTCTGTTGGTATGCGCGCGTGCGATGGATCGCCTCGGCTCGCCGCGCAAGAACATTCTCGCGGTCACGATGCCCGGTTTTGCGACCAGCGCGCGGACGCTGGAGCAGGCGCGCCGCCTGATGAAGTCGCTCGGCTGCTCGACCGATGAAATAGACATCCGGCCGAGCTGCATGCAGATGTTCAAGGACATCGGGCATCCTTATGCGGAAGGCAAAGAGGTTTACGACGTCACCTTCGAGAACGTGCAGGCGGGCGAGCGCACTAGTCATCTCTTTAGATTGGCGAATCTGCGCGGCGGGCTGGTCGTCGGCACCGGCGACCTGAGCGAGCTTGCGCTTGGGTGGTGCACCTACGGCGTCGGCGATCACATGTCGCACTACAATGTCAATGCGAGCGTGCCGAAGACGTTGATCCAGCATGTCATTCGATGGCTGGCGCATACTGAGAGCTTGGGCCGCGCGACCAGCTCGACGCTGCTCGAGATTCTCTCCACTCCGATCAGCCCGGAGCTGATTCCCGGCACCTCGGAGGACGGGCATCCTAGCCACGACACCGAAGCGACGATTGGCCCCTACGAACTGCAGGATTTCTTTCTCTACTACACACTGCGTTTCGGATACCCGCCGCCGAAGGTCGCGTTCCTGGCGTACAATGCGTGGCGCGACAAGGAAATGGGCACGTGGCCGGACATTCCGCAAGAACGCCGCAACCAGTACGACATCGCGACTATCAAGGGACATCTGCATACGTTCTTGTACCGCTTCTTCCAAGTGAGCCAGTTCAAGCGCAGTGCTATTCCTAACGCGCCCAAGGTTGGTTCGGGTGGATCGCTATCGCCGCGCGGCGACTGGCGCGCACCCTCGGATAGCGAAGCGACCGCATGGCTCGAGCAATTGAAGTCGATCCCCGACAAAGATTAATCTGCCATCGTTTGCGCGTGGGCTTTTCGCGATGAAGTTGAAAGGTTAAAGGAGTGAGATGCTGAAGTCTTTGCGAACGACACTTGCTTTGTCCGTGCTGGCGGCTGTTGCCGCTCTTACCGCGTCCGCGCTGGCGGAGGAAAAACCCGCGGCGCAGGATTCGCCATGGGCGATGCGCGCGCCGGTGGCCGCGCCGCAAGGTGCTCCGACCCGATCGGCGGCCCAGATGGCAGAAGAAAAGGGCACGCTGGAGCAGCAGGAACTAGCGCGCCAGATGGTCGACGCCATTTATGTGAGAGATACGGTCAAGATGAAGCGGCTGGTCGCGCCGTCCATCCTGAAATGCATCGGCAACGACAAGCAGCCCTATCTCGAAGACAAAATCAAGAAACAATTCGGCACTCCAATTAACAAGAACTATCACCTGACGGTTTCGAAGCTGCCGCCGAATGTGTTCCGTCCCTCGAAGTATTCGACCTACCCATTGCAGCCGACTCATGTGCTGGAAATGGAATTTCCCACGGCGGACGGCGGTAGCGCCACGGTAAACCAGGTTATCGGCCAGGAAAACGGACGTTGGTATGAGACGATGCCGTGTCCGACGGAACTCGGGATGCAACGCTTCGCGAAGATGCAGCAAGCAGAGCAGGCCGGCCGCATACGCGCCAAGGAAGCGATGACGCGGGTCAAGGAGCCGCTCAAGTCGCAGCTGCTCACACTTATCGCCCAGCGCGACAATGCCGACGCGTGGAAGCTGTGCATGAGGTCCTTGCACGTTGATTTTCAGACCGCACGCTCGGTAGTTGCATTGCTATCGGGTGACGAAGACTGAACCCGCGGGAGAGCAGCCACGAAAATCGGTCTTCATTTGCCCCAAATCGGCGCGACGGTCGAGGAAATCGGCTACGCCGCAAAGCGCGCCGAGCGGGCCGGGTACGAATCTATCTGGGTAAGCGATCATCTTTTAGTGCCCGAGTCGGGCGGGCGGCTGCCGCCGATCGAAATTATGGAACCCATCGCGACGCTCGCTTACGTCGCGGCACTCACCAGCCGGATCAAGCTCGCGACCAGCGTGATCGTGGTTCCGTATCGGAACGCGATTCACCTGGCAAAGGAGCTCGCCACTCTCGACCGCCTATCGTCGGGGCGCGTCGTCGCGGGCGTCGCCAGCGGATGGCTCGAGGCTGAATTTCGCGCACTCGGCGTATCATTCGAAAAACGCGGCGCCTATACCGACGAAGCGATCGCCTTGATGCGCGCGGCGTGGTCCTCTGCCGTGCCGGAATTTCACGGCCAGTTTTTCGACCTGACGGGCATGCGCTTCGGTCCCCGTCCTGCCGCCGGCAACATCCCGATTTGGGTGGGCGGCATCAGCCGCCGCGCCATTCGTCGCGCCGTCGAGCTGGGTGATGGATGGCACGGGACACGCATGAATCCCGACCAGGTCGCGGAGCGAATCGGATGGATTCGCGAGCTTGCAGCGCGCAAAGGTCGCAGCCTCGACGGGTTTTCGATAAGTCATCGCGTATACCTCGGCTTCGCGCCGAAGTGGACCGACACGGGCGGATACGTCGAAGGTATCTTGGCGCCACCCGCCGAACTCGCCGACTACCTGAATAGATTTGCCGCGATAGGCGTTCAGGAAGTCCTGATAAGCCCGCTCGGCTCAGGACCGCTCGCAAGATTTCTCGATCGCTTCGAGGCCGAAGTCCGCCCCAAGCTCGTGTGACCGAAACTGGGGCCGGCTTGCCCGTGGCGTTGACGGTCTGTAAACTCGTGTCGCTTTCACTCGCGACGTAAAGGGTTCTCGCGTTTAGAGCAATCATCGCATCACCTGTGGCGCTCGGATAATTCGTGGACAAGACAATCTCGACCGAATCTATTGTAGTCGTCGCCAAGGACCAGATTTCCTGCGATCTCGAGGGCGAGGCCGCCATTCTGAATCTAAAAAGCGGGACCTATTTCGGACTCGATCCCGTCGGCGCTACGGTTTGGAGCCTGATAGTTGCCCCCGCGCCGAGTGACCGAGATTCGCGACGCGTTGCTCGAGACCTACGACGTCGAAGCCGAGCGATGCAGCCGCGATCTGCTGCAACTGCTTGGCGACCTCCACGCGCATGGCCTGAAACAGGTGCTGGACGAGCCGGGGTCGAGTAGTCGAGGCTCGGATGAAAAAAATCGCTAAATTCTTCGCGTTGCCCGGGCCGGTGGCGCTTGCCGATTGGTGAGCCTGAATCCCTTGGCCGAAAATCACGTAAGCTCGCCGACGAACACGAAGATCACGCTGCGGTCCTACCTGGCGATGCTGGTGCGGGTTTCGCGGTGGCACTTGATCGGTGTGATCGTCGTGATTGCCTTGTACTCGCTGAGCGAGGGAATCGGATTCGCGCTTTTGCTCCCGACCCTGCAGGTGGCGGGCTTGAATCTCACCGGACAGGGCCAGGCCGGTCGCTACGCGACGATCGTTACGAACATGTTTCTCGCGATCGGGGTGCGCCCGTCGCTGATCATCCTGCTCGGCGTATACGTGATACTGGTGGGCGCGCGAACGGTGCTCGGCCAGATGCAGTCGGTTGGGACTTACGCGGTTCAGCAGGACGTCGAGCATCATCTGCGTCAGCGCATCTACCGCGCGATTGCCGACGCAAACTGGCTGTTCGTTTGCCGCAGCCGGGCGTCGGATTTTACCCACGCGCTGACCTCCGAAATCGGCCGAATCGGCATCGGAACTAATCTCGCGCTTGTGTTCGCCGGCGAAGTCGTGATCGGCATCCTTTACATAACGATCGCGTTTGCGTTGTCGGTCCGGATGACGGCATTGGTGCTGATCTCTGGCGCGCTGCTGTCATTCGTATCTCGCGGACGAACGCGTGCTATCGAAAAGAAGGGCGAGGAAGTCTCCTCTACCAACAAATCGCTCTACGCCGCTACGATCGAGCATCTGCAGAGCCTCAAGGCAGCCAAGACCTATGGCGCCGAGGCGCGCAACTTTTCGATTTTTTCAGTACTTAGCACGGATGTTGCGCGAGCGAATGTCGATAGCGCTCGTCAACAGGCGATCGCCGCGACCTGGTTCGAGCTCGGCACAGTAGTAATCCTTGCGGTGGTGCTGTTCGTGTCGATTCGAGTGCTTGCGGTGCCGCCCGCGTCGATTCTGATCCTTTTGCTGCTGTTTGCGCGAGTGATGCCGCGAATCATGAGCGGCCAGTACCACTATCGGGCCTTCGTCAACGCGTTGCCCTCGTATGCCAACCTGCTCGATATCGAGACTCGGTGCGCTGCCGCGACCGAGCCCGCCGCGCATCCGCACGATCGGCTCTCGCTAACGCGCGAACTCGCTGCCGATGGCGTGTCGTTTACCTACAGTGAAGGGCGGGCGCCCGCCGTCAGAGATTTGAGTCTGGTGATTCCGGCGGGAAAAATCGTCGCCTTAGTGGGACCGTCCGGAGCGGGTAAAAGCACCATCGCCGACATCCTGATGGGCCTGATCGCACCGGACTCGGGAACGCTCAGACTGGACGGCCGCCCGCTCGGACCCGAAGGCGCGCGCGGATGGCGCGATCAAATCGGATACGTGGCGCCCGACACGTTTCTGTTTCACGACACGATTCGCGCAAATCTGAAATGGGCGCGTCCCGACGCTGGCGAGGACGAGATGCTCGCGGCGCTTCGACAAGCCTCCGCGTTCGACTTCGTCGCGGACCTCAGCAATGGACTCGACACCGTAGTCGGCGATCGCGGAATTCTGCTGTCGCAGGGCGAACGCCAACGTCTCGCGCTGGCTCGCGCTTTCCTGCGCCGTCCTTCGATGCTGATCCTGGACGAGGCAACCAACAGCCTCGATTCTGAAAACGAGGGCCGCGTGCTCGATGCCATAGAAAGCAGGCGGGGCGAGCTCACCGTCGTGCTGATAGCGCATCGTCTGTCCACCATCCGATGGGCCGATCTGATCTACGTGGTCGAAGGCGGCAAGGTGGTCGAGTCGGGCGATTGGTCGTCGCTCAGCGCGCTGCGCGACGGCCGTTTCCGCGCACTGTGGGAAGCACAAAGCTTGACCGTCTAATCGCCGACCAAAGTCTGTTGATAATTGTGCACACCCGCCGCGTCCACCCGCGTTCACGTCATATTCTATTAATCCGCGACTAATTGTTCCGACATGTCCCTGAACTAGGGTGACGCCGTTCGTTGGGCCGCAGGTGCTCAGCGACGCTAACGATCGCTTGCGGGAGGGGACATGAACAATCGATCGCGTACGTCGTTTCTGTTGCCAGCGCTGGCTGGATTGGCGCTGCTTGTGAGCGGATGCGCGCAGCAACGCGAGCTGGGCTGGTGCACTGTTTACGGTGCGACTGCAGGCGCATTGGTTGGCGCCGGCGCCGGCTTCGGTATCGGCGAAGCCAGCGGCGGCCATGACGGCTCGCGTTCGCGGCAAATCGCGGGCGCTGTGGCTGGTGCGGGAATCGGCGCGGTAATCGGCGGAGTCGCGGGCCATTACATTTGCGATCCGATCGTTCAGCCGCAGCCACCGCCACCTCCGCCGCCGCCACCTCCGCCTCCTCCACCGCCGCCTCCTGTACCGGTGAAGGAGAAGCTGGTGCTTCGCGGCGTACACTTTGATTTCAACAAGGCGATCATCCGTCCCGGCGATGCCGCCGTGCTCGACGAGGCTGCCACGACCCTGAAGGCCAATCCCGACATCGACGTCGACGTGAATGGATATTGCGACGCGATCGGCGGCGTCGAGTACAACTTGCGGCTATCTGAGCGGCGCGCAGATGCGGTCGTGGACTACCTGGTCAAGGATGGAATCCCTGAGAACCGGCTACACCCGCACGGCTACGGCAAGACGAGTTTCGTGGCGCCCAACGATACGCCAGAAGGCCGCGCACAGAACCGTCGCGTCGAACTGGTGCCCGAAGAATAGGACGCATACATGCAACGGGGCGCTCGCAATCCCGCGAGCGCCCCGCAATCGCTGACAGAATCAATTCGGAGTGCGAGACAGTCTGGGGCGCGCGCTCACAAGGACTGATCCATGCTGAATGCATCGCGAGCGACGATCCGCGTCACATGGAAAAGTAGAATGAATCGCCGCCATGCCGCCGCGCTCGCGCTTGTGGGCCGGCATTCATGATCCCGCCCTCGAGCAACGAGCGAGCCCCATTGCCTCAGTGGGAAGTTGCCTCTTCTTACGATAGCGCGTCTGATTGCGCTGGCCCCGGCTATTCGCGGTGCCTTGCTCAGCGGCTTCCTCGCGGCTCGAGGGTCCACTTCACGCCGCACTTCTCCGACCCTGTTTTGTACGCTCGTCCTTGGCATCTCGCCTCTCTCTTGATTCCAGCGCAACAATGTCAGCGAGTAACCGGGATACTTTACGTGTCCGAGCGCCTCGATAACCGCATCATTAGGTATCTGACGTGCCACTGAAGGCGACTATGGCAGGCGCATTAGCCCATCGTAAGAATCGCCGCCAAGACGCTCCTCACTCAAGCTCCGCCATCTGCTTCAGCTCCTCGATCTCGTGGCGTTGCCGCTCGATCTCCCTCTGCTGCGCGTTGAGTTGCGCCTCGAGTTGTTTCTGGTGGCTTTCCTCGTTCTGGAGAGCGTTGCCAGCCAGGAAACCTGTTCCGCCGCCCAGCACTCCTCCGATCGATGCACCCGCCAAAGGATGTCCTACGGCGGCGCCGATGATCGCGCCGGTCGCGGCACCAAGTCCCGTTCCAACCATCGTGGCCTTTTCGCGGGTTGACAATGGTTCGCCCTCACATCCAACGACCGCCACCACCATCATCGCCGCGAGTACAACTGCAATTGCTCTTTTCACAAGCGAGTTCATTGGAGCCTCCTAGTGCTGCTGCGCCATTGTCGAGGGTCCGGGCAGCCTGATGGTCTTGTTGTTCTCGTCGACGAGCACAAGGCCGGCCTTGCCGTCGCTTCTGACGTGAAGTTCAGCGCGGTCGCCGCCGCTTTGGTCGAACAGCGCGAGCGCGGGTGAGCCATTAGGACCGGTACCCAGGCCGGCGCGCGCCATCCCGGTATTGGGGTCGTAAAGGGTCAGGCTGGCCTCGTTGTTTTGTGTGACGGCGAGGCTCGCTATTTGCCGGCCGCCGGTGCTGTAGATCGCAATGCCGTTTCTTCCGTCAATAGATGCGCCGACGAGCACGCGTGGCGATCCGCTTTGGTCGTAAAAGCCTATCGCGGCGGCTCCATCCTTAGTCACGCGGAAATCCGCGCGATCGCGCTTATAGCCGTCGTACATCGCCAGATGGGTCGTCCCATCGGGCGTAACCTTCATCACAGTGCGCTGGGTTCCGTCGCGATCGAGGAGCACAAACTGTTCGGCGCTCAGCGTCCGCACATGCCCCGACGCCATAGCAGCACTCGCGCCGAGTTGGGTCATTAACGCACCTCCCACTATGGAACCCATAAGTGTCAGCAAGGCATATAGCCGGGTTTCAGGTTTCATCATGTTAGTCCTCCTTGACTCTTCTCCATCGTGAAAGTCCGGCCAGTCCGCCGAACTCGCTGAGCAAACGTGATTCAGATTCGCCATGAACAAACTCGAGCCGCGCGCCGTGAGCAACCGCAAGATCAGGCAGCACCTCACGCAAGGCTACCTGTTGGGTAGCTTGTCCCGGGCAGTACGCTTCTGCCGCGGCCTGGTCTTCAACCACCAGTCCTCGAGCGCAACGCAGCACGTCGCCTTCTACCTTCCAGGGAGCTACCAGCAGATGGAGCCTGCCCATCTGCAGATCATTAAGGACGGTAGGGATTGTCCATCTGCCAACATCGCGAATCTCGTCCAGAAGCGCCCGTTCGGTCGCCTGCAGCTTCTCCTCGATGATAGGCGCAACCTTCTGTAACACTTCGCCCGCCGATGGGGCCGGTTTCGGAAGCGATGGCGCATATCCTATAACCCGTTGGCGAAGCGCCTTCGGAAGGTAGTTTTCAAAGAAGCGAGTGTCTTCGTTCGGGCCCATGAAGATCAGCTCATCGATATGCCAGGCAGCGACCAATTTCTCGAGAACACTTGCATTGTGCTTGTAGAAGCGTTGGACTGAAGCTTCTATGTGTCGTTCGAAGTGATCGCCTTCCGCACCGCCCCGTAAGACCACGCCCTGCTCAAAGCGCATCGCCGGCCTTTTCTCGTCTTTGCGTGAGTGGTCCCGCGGAATATCGAAGAACGCGTCGGCGACTTCGTGGATTTCGCCGAGATGCAACGTGTAGAAGTGCCACTTCGCCTTATCCAGCAACACAACTCCCTGCCGCGAGTATTCATCGATGGCGTACACAAGCGGGAAGACGTAGGGCTCGCCCCATCGAACCTCGATTCGACTGTGAGCTAGGTCGACCACCGGCAGATCCACCTGCACCGCATATATCTTCATCAGATCATCGTTGTCCGCGAAGACGACATATGTGCGTGCCTCAGGAATTATCAGCTCAAGTTCCTGCATTACCTTTTGCGGAAGTCCGCGCGGGAGATCGAGGCCCTTAAACGCATCCTTGACGCGCACCAGCCATCCGCGCTTTTGGTTAGTCGGTTCCGCAGCGTTGGCATCGAAGTAGATCGACAGAACGGGAGCTGTGCGCGGAGCGATTGACTCCTTGATAAAATGAATATCGTTTTTGCTCAGCAAGGCTTGTGACTCCCGTTAGTCCTTCAATCTCCGATAACTCCAAGTTCGAGGTCGATCCGTAGCTCGTGCAGGCTGACACCCGAGCCCATCAATAGGGCTCCAAAGAAAATCGTGTAGGTTGCGATCAACCATCGCAATACCAACGCTTCGGTGGCCGGAAAGCACATCAAAAACGCCAGTAGCACCCCAAATGCGATAGCTGCTAAGCCGGTCGTCAACACCCATAAATCACCCTCCGCTTCCCGGCGGAGCAGAATAGCCGTGGCAGTCTCGAACACACCTATAGCGAGACTCCAGGCGGCGACGCAGATAGGCAGGCCTAGCCCGGTGAGTGAAGGCGCGTAGATTGTCACGATCGCGCCGATAAAGACTCCTATGATCCCTTCAAGGAGCATCAACCAGGGATCGTTTACGTGACGCCATTCGCCGATCGCGCAGCCAAACAGAAATAACCCATCGGCCAGGACATATGCTCCGAAAGCAATAGTCAGAGCCCCGACGGTTAATCGAGGCCATCCAGCGGCGACGATGCCGAAGGCGATGGCCAGGATGCCGCGGACTGTGTATGTCCACCAGTAGTGAGTGAGCCTTGTAAGTATCATCACGTCACAACGATCAGGTTGTTTTCGACCTCCGAGACTCCCGGCGAAGACCACGCAGCCAACTCGTTTTCATGACGTTCAGCCCATGAGTGTACGGTGCCGGTCAGGCTAGCTTGCTGCCCCCGGTCTCGACATTTATGTTCTTCGCATCGAGTTGCGCCGTCCGTTTGAGCGCCTCTTCGATCCTGGTCTTGACGTGCCCCGTGAGAGTGACGACGCCGTTTTTGACCGTGACCGCTATTTCGCGAGCGTCGATGCTGGGCTCCCATTCAAGCGCCCGCTCGACGTCGCGCTTCAGTTCAATGTCAGTCTTCACAAGCGAGGCCCTCTTACATCCACACGGGCGTTGCGTATTTCATGCCAGAGTCCGACACCCGCCAACCGTTGTTGCAAAACGATTTTAGAAAGCAGGCGGAAAATGACGCCTGTGGCCTGCGCGCCACACCACTGTAGTCGGCGGTCCACATCGCGGGACCGCCGACTTTGGCTCACGAAAGGCGCACTACTGGCGAAATCGCTCCGGTTCCATGCGATGCTTTCGAAGCAGGCGGTAGAACGTCTTCCGATCTACCCGAGCAGCCTCCGCGGCCTTGGAGACGTTGCCGGCGTGACGATCGAGCGTGCTGCGCAAGTACGACGCTTCGAACAGATTCAGGTATTGAGTCTTGGCGGCGCTGAACGCCAATTCGCATGACTCGATGCCAGTGGCGGTCTCCGCGAACAGCCCCGATGCGTCTTCTGGCGTCGATAATAATTCGGCGGGAACTTCGCGCATCGTAATGGTGGGACCATCGACCATCACGCACATCCGTCTGACGACATTCTGGAGTTCGCGGACGTTTCCGGGCCATGAATATGACTCGAAAGCGCGAAGAACCTCGGGCTCGAAAGTCTTCGTTGCGCCCGTGTCTGGCTCGCAGTAGACCTTCAGAAACCAATTGGCCAGCAGTTGCACGTCGCCCTGACGCTCGCGCAGCGGTGGTATGCGAATTGGTATGACATTCAGGCGAAACAGGAGATCTTCGCGGAACTCTCCTTCTTTCACACTCTTGTGCAAATCGCGGTTGGTTGCCGCGACGATCCGCGCATCGAACTTGATCACCTTGGTGCCACCGAGCCGCCGATGCTCCTTCTCCTGCAGTGCGCGCAGCAGCTTTACCTGGAACGAAAGAGGCAGCTCTCCCACCTCATCGAGGAACAGCGTCCCGCCATCGGCCATCTCCATCAGGCCGGGCTTCGCCGCAATCGCTCCGGTGTAGGCTCCTTTCTCGTAGCCAAAGAGTTCGGCTTCGAGCAGGTTCTCGAGCAATGCGGCACAATCCACCGCGATGAAGGGATGCTCGGCGCGGCGACTGCTCATATGGATCGCTTTCGCTGCGAGTTCCTTGCCGGTGCCGGATTCTCCGTGCAGCAGAATACTGGCCTCGGAGCGCGCAGCCTTTTGCACCAACGCAGAAGCGGCGTTCAGCGCCGAGCTCTTTCCCACCATACCCTGCCAGGCAGGAGGAGGCTGTTCTGCGTGCTTGGATTCGAACGAGTGCAGGAAAGGCTTTACCTTGCCGACGGTGTTATCCGCCTGCCCGCTCAGGAGCTGGGCCGCTACCTCGACAGGATCGAAGTTTGTGACCGAGGACGCGAGCAATTCTTCTCTAGCTTCTGCCGTCGTCCGGTCTTTTTGGACGCTAAGTTCTTGTGGTGCCATGATAATTCACCTCGAGGGTGAGGAACGTTCAGAGAACCTATTTCCTCAAACCACACAGATCCCTCCAGCGTCGCATCGTTTCCGATGCGCCGCATGTTCCTATCTTCTCTTAGTTTCGAATCTCGACTTCTATCGCCGACTGCACTGCACCCAACAGCGCATCTTCGCTGAATGGCTTGGTAAGGAAGCTCACCGCGCCGCCTCGCAGCGCCCGTGCGCGCACACTTTCGTCGCTAAAGGCGGTGATGAAAATGATCGGAATCGGATGAGAGGCCGCCGCCAACCGCAGTTGCAGTTCCAGGCCGTCCATTCCCGGCATCTGCACGTCCAGGATCAAACAGGAGAACTCGCGCAGATTGGAAGCGCTCAGAAATTCTTCGCCGCCGGCAAACGGCTGGGTCCTGAATCCCATCGATCGGAACAGGCTCCCGACCGCGTCGCGGACCGATTCATCATCGTCGACAATCGCAACCAGTGCTGGCCGTTTGGATTTCATGTCCGCCTCCGCTGCTGAGCGTGTACTTGTCTTCGCCATGGAAAAAAAGTACCGTGCAATGCGATGTGGCGTCTATTATACGTTGGTATCTGAGCTCTAATCCTTAGGTGCCCGCACTCCGAGTCTTTCCGCCATCCTGACTAGATCGGCCAGCGAACCCGCCCCCATCTTTTGCATGACCTGGCCGCGCTGAGTCTTGACCGTGACTTCACTGGTCCCGAGCTCGCCGGCAATCTGTTTGTTGAGCAGGCCTGAGACAACCAGCCGCGTCACTTCCCGTTCGCGCGGAGTTAGCGACTCGTAACGCTCGCGCAAATCGTCGGTCAAACTTCGTTCGCGCCGCGCCGAGCGATCGGTCTCGATCGCCTGCTGGATCGCGTCGAGCAGATCTTGATCGCGAAACGGCTTGGTCAAAACTCGACCGCGCCGGCCTTCATCGCCTTCACGGTCATCGGGATGTCGCCGTGACCGGTCATGAAGACGATCGGGATCCTGATATCAGCATCGGCCAGCTTGCGCTGGAGTTGGAGACCGCTGAAGCCCGGTAACCGGATGTCGAGCACGAGGCATCCTGGAGCGTCGGGCCGCTTGCTGCGGAGGAAATCCTGCGCGGACGCGAAGGCCTCGACGTGCAGGCCCACCGAGCGGATCAGACTTTGAATCGCCTCGCGCACCGACTCGTCGTCGTCGACTACATAGACGATCGATTCCGGCTTGCTCATTTCCTGCTTGCTCATGGTGAGGCTTCACCGACAGTCGGAATCATAAATCGAAATGTCGCGCCATGGTCCGGATTCGCTTCGGCCCACAGCCTGCCGCCGTGCGCCTTCACGATCGAACGTCCGATCGCGAGTCCCATGCCCATGCCTTCGGCTTTGGTGGTGAAGAACGTCTCGAACAACTTCTCGAGATTCTGCGGACTGATTCCTATGCCGCTGTCCCGCACCGCGACCAGAACGCCGTCCGGGTTCTCTTGTGGCTCCGACGTGATCGAGAGTTGCCGGGACCGGTTTTCGATCGCGCTCATGGCTTCGATCCCGTTCATCATCAGATTCAGCAGCACCTGTTGCAGTTGCACTCGATCCGCAGTCAGCGCCGGCAAGCCGGTGCCTAAATCGGTTAGCAGCGCCACGTTGTTCCGTAGACTCTCTCTGCTCACTAACGCCACCGTCTCGCGAATGACATCGTTGATTTCCACTCGGCTCTTCTGCGGAGGAGATTTCTTTACGAACGCGCGAATGTCCTTAATCAACTCACTCGCCCGGTTTCCCTGCCTGATAATCCGGGTTATCGACGTCCGGGCTTCTTCCAGGTTCGGTGTCTCGCCCGCGAGCCAGCGTTGGGCCGCGCTGCCATTGATGACGATAGCGGACAGCGGCTGATTCACTTCGTGCGCGATCGACGCCATTAGCTCGCCCATCGACGTGACCCGAGTCACATGCGCAAGCTCGCTCTGCGCGGTATGCAATGCCTCCTCCGCATGCTGCCGTTCGACGATTTGTTTGCGCAGCTCTTCATTGGTACTGGCAAGTTGGGCGGTGCGTTCCTGGACCTTCGCTTCCAATTCATCGTGCGCCTGATGCAGCGCCTGCTCGACCCGGCGCCGGTGTTTGATTTCATTTTCGAGATTGAGGTTGGCCGTCCGAAGCTGCGTTGGGCTGGGAAGCGCCAGCGCCTGGGGAATCAACTTCACCAGCATCACCGCCGTCGCGATTGATACCACCGCGGTGAATGCCTTGATGACTCCGGAGAGCCGGTACACGGGGTGCCAGAGAGTCACCACTTCCATCAGATGCGTCGTTCCGCACGCCAGGATGAAGACGCCGAACATCACGAATATCCAGTTGAACGGAAGATCCGTCCGCTTGCGGACGAAATAAATCAGGACGATCGGAATCAGATAATACGAGAGCGCGGTCACCGTGTCGCACGTCGCGTGCAACCAGACAATTTCCGGCCTCCACAGATAGCAGGCGCCGTGCGCCATGAAATCCGACGAGAACAGCTTGCTCAGGAAATCACTCATGAAAGGTCTCCCCAAGTGTTTAGGGGCCGCTTCGATTGATCAGCCGGCGGCGGACAGCGGCTTAGTAGTCCGCGCCTGCCTCAGCCATTCTCGACAGATCGAAATCGCGCTTGCGGGCGGTGTGGCTTCTACCCCACCGCTTCAGAGCAAATTCCCCAGACCTCGGGTACTCCTGCGAACCGAAGATTAATGGACTGCGACGATCTCCTTCGGCGCGGTGTTTGCTACCCCCAGCCTATCCATACGGCAAGTTAGAGACTAGCCGCACAAGGAGAGTGCATCTATGAATCAATCAACCGCAGTTGACGAAATGGACATGCTCCATCGCGAGATAGATCGCGCGTTCGACGATTTCGTCCCGATGGAGCCGTTTTTGCGCAAGGCGTTTCTGCCGGGCCGGCTCGCGCGCGCCTATCCGCTCATCAATCTTCACGGGGACAAGGACAATCTCTACGTTGAGGCGGTGGCTCCCGGAATCGATCCGGAGTCTCTGGACCTCACCGTCGTGCGCAACGACCTGACTATCTCGGGCGAAAAAAAGCGGCTGCCGAGCGAGATCAAGCCCGAAATGTTCCATCGCGAGGAGCGGGCGACCGGCAAATTTGTGCGAACCATCACACTGCCGGTCGAAATTGACGACAACAAGATCAGCGCGGAATACAAGAACGGGCTGATTCTCATCACGATGCCCAAATCCGAAAAAGCAAAACCCAGGCAGATTCAAGTGCAGGTCTCCTGAGCCCGCTCAACTGAATCGCCAAAAGTGCGCAAGAGGATAACAGCCATGCCAGAGAAAACAGTACCCGCTATGAATGAATCAAATGGGTCACAGACGAATGGCAGCTCCTCGGAGATGACGCGCGCAGCCGAGCGCTATGCGCCGCCGCCGGTGGATATCTATGAAACTCAGAACTCGCTGGTCCTGCTGGCCGACATGCCGGGGGTTCCCAAGGAGAACCTCGACGTCCGCGTCGACCAGAACACGCTGACTATCCAGGGCAAGGCGCAGCACCTCGTCAAGGGAGAACCGATATATCGCGAGATCGAGCTGACCGGTTTCTTCCGCCAGTTCGAGATCAGCGAAGACATCGCGACCGACAAAATCAACGCGGAACTCAAATACGGAGTGCTGACGCTCAATCTCCCGAAAATGGAAAAGGCGAAGCAAAAGCGGATCGAAGTCAAGGTGAGCTGATACCTGGGCAATACGCCCGAACAGAATGACTGCGAAGTCAGATCGGGAGGTCAGCTATATGACTCAATTAATCCCTGAACCTGTGAAGCGTTCGCTCAGCCGCTTGCGGGAAGACATTCACGCCGTGCTCGATCGATGGAGACATCGGCGCGACGGCGGGACGCGCGAACAACTCTCGAGCACCGCTTACGGTCCGCCGATAGACTTCGAAGATAAAGACGATGAAGTCGTTGTCGTCGCGGAGATTCCCGGTTTCGATGAAAAGGATGTCCGCATCGAGGTCATCGACAATCGACTGGTCCTGCGCGGCCAGAAAAACCTCGAGAATGAGGAGCGCGGCAGCAACTACTACCGCCTGGAGAGGGGTGTCACCGAATTCACGCGCGTGATTCCTCTGCCGCCGGGAATCGACGCGGACAGCGCCCGCGCCAAATTCAAAAATGGGCTACTGCGAATCGTTCTTCCCAAGGCCGAAAATGCAAAGGCCAAGCGGATCGAAGTTCGAGCTACGTAACCGCGGTGATCGCTCGTGCGCAAGAGCAACTTTTACCAGCGACTGGCGGTTCCGATGCGAGCCGATCCGGCTGAGATTCTGCTCGCATACCGGCGAATCATGTTTACCGTCGATCCCAACGTTGGCGCGCGACCCGATCCGGAGCAATACCGGGATACCCAGGATGCCTACCTTGTCTTGAGCAATCCGGATCGGCGTCGCGCGCACGCTATCGAGCTGTCGACTGGCCGGCGGACTTTCGCGGCCGAGGCGCCGCGATGGAAACCGCCGGTCACGATTCCTGATGATTTCACTTCCATGACGCCTTCTCTCGAAGAGTTGCGCGACCACATTTCGCAGAACTTTCTCGGGTATCGCCGCAAAAGTGACGGACCCTACCGCCGTCTTGGTCTTGACGCGATGTTGCATCGCGAGGATGCGCGCTTCGGATGCCATTTGCCGGTGAGCCTCCTCACCCGCAGCTCGCAAGTCCTGTTTGAGATTCCGCGCGATACCCACGACGGCGAAGTATTCGAGATGGATCTGAGGGGGATCGGAATTCACAACCTGATGTTGCAGCTGAGGGTGGTCGTCGTGTGATTGAGGGGGCCGTCGATGAAGGAGGTAAAGCGTTGCTGAAGAGAAATTACTACCTGACTTTGGGCCTCTGCGTGACGGAACACGAAAACGGGCTCAGACACGCATTCTACGAGCTGGTGAGGCACTACCATCCGGACAGCGTCGGGGCTAACGGCACTCCGTTCTACCAGGAAATCGTCGAGGCATATCACCTTTTGTCGGACCCCGACCGAAGAGACGACTACGCTCGAGGCTTGAGCGACGCGGGACCAGCCGTGACCAGCAGGCGCGCATGGGCGCTTCCCGATTTGAATTCGCCACTCGATTCTGATCTTCCGACCGCCGCCCGCTTTCTGAGCAATTCCCGGATCTCGTGGCCTTCTCTCGATCTGGTCCGGGAGCAGGTGTTGAAAAACTTTCTTCGCGCCCGGCCGCCGCGGCAAAAGCGCGCCGAGGCGATTGACGTCCAGCTCACGCTCACGCCGGAAGACGCTGCCCGCGGCGGTATCGCGATGATCGAAGCTCCCGCCATTTATCCATGTCCGGCGTGCCACGGATGCGGGCAGGACGAAGGCTTCCCCTGCGCGGTCTGCGATGAACTAGGCCTGGTCGAAGAAAAGGAATCGATACCGGTGCAGATTCCCGCGATGTTCGAGCCTCATCAGCAGATCGAAATTCCCTTGCGCGGCCTCGGCATCCACAACTTTTACTTGCGCCTTCATCTCGACGTCGCCCCTCAATCAGACCGACAACACCAATAAGAATTCTCGCTGGGGTATCTATATGAAGACCGACTTTGAATTGCGCCACGACGTCGAACGCGAACTCGAGGAAGATCCCAGCGTCAACGCCCGCGACATTGCGGTAACCGCCAAAAGCGGCGTCGTCACGCTGTCGGGTCAGGTGCCGACGCTTGGCGAAAAGTGGCGCGCAGAGAGTATCGCGAAGCGTGTCGCCGGCGTAGTCGCGCTGGCCAACGAAATCGAGGTCGAGCTGCTGCGCGAGCGTACCGACGCCGACATCGCCGAGGACTTAAGACTGGCGTTCAAGATGGACAACCGGATCCCCGCCGACAGCATCAAAGTCACCGTTTCAAATGGCTGGGTGACGCTAGAGGGAAGCGTCAATCACCACTTTCAGAAAGCGGAGGCCGAGAACTTGGCGCGGGACCTCGCGGGCGTCCGCGGCATCACGAACTCGATCGTCGTCAGGCCGAGCGCATCGCCCAAGGACGTCAAGGCCAGGATCGAAGACGCTTTCAAGCGAAGCGCGCAACTCGACGCAAACCGCATTTCGGTGGAGACCCACAACGGCAAGGTCATTCTCACGGGGACTGTCCGGTCGTTCGCGGAGCGTGGGGAAGCCGAAGCGGCAGCCTGGCGCGCGCCGGGCGTTACCGAGGTGGAAAACAAGCTGACCGTCAAGCCGTGAGCTTTCGCGATGAACGAGCAAATTAAAGTTGGATATCAAACCTACGTTTTACGACGGCGGCAAGGAGTTCGGCGCGGTGCGTGAGGTTGCGCCGGACGGCAGCCAACTAGTGGTCTATATCGAAAATGCGGGCGAGTTCGTCGTTCCGCTCGACGCCGTCAAATCGGTGCATTCCGGAAAAGTTATTTTGGATTACGCGCGGCTCAACCGCCGCGTTCAGAAGGCAATCGATCACGCGCACGACGCTGAAAAGCCAGACGTTTAATCGCAGAGAGGAAAGCCACCGATGAAAAACGATCGGACCATTGACAACGTCAAATCGATTCTGGGAGCTGGAACCAAGGCACCGGACTTCACCTTGAAGTGCACGCCGGACCAATTCGTTTCGGTGAACGATTTCCGCGGCGCGCCCCTGATCATCGCGTTCTATCCCGCGGACTGGAGCCCGGTATGCGGAGATCAGTTGGCTCTGTACAACGAGGTCCTGCCAGAGTTCAGGCGCTTCAACGCCGCGTTGGTCGGTATCTCGGTCGACGGCGCCTGGTGTCATGCCGCGTACGCCAAGGACCGCAGACTGCACTTCCCGCTTCTCGCTGATTTCCACCCTAAAGGAGAGACGGCACAGAGCTACGGCGCGTATCGGCACCAGGACGGCGTATGCGAACGCGCATTGTTCGTGATCGATTCCGAGGGAACGATCCGATGGAGCTACGTGTCACCGATCGGAGTGAATCCCGGCGCCGACGGTATTCTCACCGCTCTTGAAGGTCTCGCGCCTCGGCAGCAGGCGTCAACCCGCGAAGCGTCGCGCTCCTAAGACGGGCATCAAACAAACAGGAGGCCAGCCATGCTCAACCCACCCGTCGGCAAACGCGATCATGTTATCGGTCCGTGGAACGCGGAAATCGTCGTTGTGGAATACGGCGATTTTGAATGTCATTACTGCGCTGCGGCTGAGCCCGTCCTTAGGGCATTGCGGCAAGCACTGGCGGGCTCCCTACTCTTCGCGTTCCGCCACTTCCCGATGGCCGAGGCGCATCCTCACGCCCTGCACGCCGCGGAAGCCTCAGAGGCGGCCGGCGCGCAAGGCAAGTTCTGGCAGATGCACGACACACTGTTCGCGAATCAGGACGCGCTCGAAGACGACGACCTGGTCGAGTACGCGGCCGAGGTCGGCTGCGACCTGGACCAATTCCTTCGCGACATGGCCGAGAGCCGCTATGCCGCGCGCGTGCGCGAAGATTTTCTCAGCGGAGTTCGCAGCGGTGTCAATGGCACTCCGTCGATCTTCATCAACGGAGTGCGCTACGACGGCCCTCGCGATCTCGATTCATTGCTGGCTGCGATCGAACAAGTGGCTGCCTACAGAAGCAGGGCATGATGAAACATCATCGTTTTGGCGCCACCAGGCGTGAGGTGCCGGTAATCGGCCAAGGCACCTGGTACATCGACACGGGCAATCCTCCTCGCGCGATCGCCGCGTTGCGCCGCGGCCTCGATCTCGGCATAACGCATATCGACACCGCCGAGATGTACGGCTCTGGCGACGCCGAGGAAATCGTTGGTCGCTCGATTGCAGGACGCCGTGACGAGGTCTTCCTCGTCTCGAAGGTGCTGCCCGAGAACGCCTCGATTGAGGGAACCGTCGCCGCCTGCGAGAGATCGCTCTACCGGCTCCGGACAGACAGGCTCGACTGCTACCTGCTGCATTGGCGCGGACCATATCCTCTGGAGGAAACGGTAACCGGCTTCGAGTCCCTTCAGCGAGACGGGAAGATCCTGTCGTGGGGTGTGAGCAACTTCGACTTGGGCGACCTCGACGAGCTCTGGAACATCGTTGGTCCAGCCCGCATCGCATGCAATCAAGTCCTGTACAACTTGAGAGAACGGTCGATTGAGCACGCCGTGATTCCCTGGTGCGAACGCCACGGCGTATCTGTCGTCGGCTACAGCCCATTCGGCCATTCCGGCGCTTTCCCGGGCCCGCATACGTCGCGAGGGCGCGTGCTGAGCAGGATTGCGGCCGAGCACGACGCAACCCCCCGCCAGGTCGCGCTTGCTTTCCTGGTCAGGCGCGCCTCGCTCTTTACGATTCCCAAGGCGTCGAGCCCGGAGCATGTCGAGGAAAATGCGGGAGCCGGCGATCTTCGATTGAACGAGCGCGACCTGGCGCTGATCGACGAGGCATTTCCGCTTGGCATCCGACAGCGCCTCCCGGTGCTGTAAATCCCAGCGAATCAATGGAACCGACACGCGATCAATGGATTTTTTTTGAAACTTTGCTCAGGAGGTAAACACTATGGCGAATGCACTTCAGGAAAGGCATGCGGCGCCGGCATTGGAGACTGTCCGGCGCGAGTTCGACGAACTAATTGACCGGTTTCTTGGAGGAAAACCGCGTTCGATGAAGCGGCTGCACGCGCTGTTAAATGAACCGGCAATCGAGTCGTTCATCGAGGGCGACAAAATGGTGGTGCGCGCGGAGATGCCCGGCATGGATCCGAAAGACGTCGAGGTGACGGTCAGCGGAAACATGCTGACGATTCGCGGCTCACGGCAAGAGCGCCATGAAGAAAAGGGCCGCGACTTTCTACAGTGTGAGATAAGCCACGAGCAAATGGAACGCTCGATTATGCTGCCACCTGGGACAACTGGCGAAGGCATCAAGGCGTCATATCGAAACGGGATGCTGGAATTGACGGTGCCAATTCCAAAGGAACTCTCGACCAAAAAAGTTCCCGTCCAAAGCGAGAATGGCGGCAACGGCGCAAAACGCGAAGAAGCGAAGCATCGGTAGCGAGGTACTGTTACGCACAAGGCGAGGCGGTCTTCATTCGCCGTTAAGCCTCGAATTTTGTGGCAACCACTAGTGCAGGAGGTGTAGCAATGCCTCACCCAATCGAACCGTGCCCTTGCGGATCCCTCAAGCTGTATAGGGATTGCTGTGGCAAGGGAAAGTGACCTGGCCCGGGCGGAGTCGGCGGCTTTGGCCGGCTCCGCCGAAACGGTCTCGGTCAAATTACTCGCGACTGGTCAGACGTTCTCAGAAAGCTCAACCGCACGTCGGCGGCCCGCGAGTAAGACAGCCACAATTCCGGTAAGGAACACGCCGTCGAATGTCCCCATGCCACCAATTGAAGCGACTGGAGTTCTGAGGTCGGCAATCCTGTGCAGATTGGTCAGGTCGGCTCCGATCAGCGTGCCCAGGACTCCGCTGACATACGCGATGACGTGCAGGCTGTCCCTTACACGCATCGCATTGCCAAGGAGAAGAGCGACGATCGCAGCCGTAAGCGGCGGAATGAACAATGGAAGGGCGATCCCGACTCCTTCCAGCGGGTAGGCGAACTGATGAGCCACGTAGGCGACGATTGCTGTGCCCAGTATTGACGGTAACAGGGCCGATGGCCATCGGAACAGTGCGTAGGCGGCGATGAGAATTGGAATCAGTGCGCCACCGACATTTATGGCGACCGTGGTGCCCGAGCCGGCGTATTGGGTGGGAATTGAATAGATCACGCCGAAATTGTTCACCGTGGTTGCGGTCGCCATAGGACCGGATTGGACGGTGTAGAGAGGAATGTTTATGTAGCTGCCGATAAGACTTGCGAACAAAACCAGAAGCGCAGCTCTTGGCGAAAGGCCGAGAACCAAGAACGCGTAACTGATCAGCTCGAATTCGATCAGCAGGAAAAGCCCGGCCAAAAGAGCCACGCAAATCAGCAGGTAGATGAAAAGAAAGGGAGCAAAGAACATGCGATTGCCCTCCAGGTATCCTAGCTTGTCCTCGAGGATTCGCAAATGTTGGGCCGTGCGATTCCCCGTGAGGCTCGCCGACTGCAAGCTAGCATAACCCTTGCGTATCGAGAGCTTTGGAATGCCAGTCAGCGTCGTCAGAACGCCCGAAGAGGAGATCGCGTGGGAGCGTGCAAAGGAGAGGGCCCGCGAAGAATACCCCGACGCGACGGGCGAGCGGTTCTGGAGAATTGTGATGGCGATCTACAAGAAGATGACCCACTATCGGCCACGTTCCACGAGCGGTGGCAGGAATCCACGGTGATAAATCATGGACGACGTAACCAAAGCTCGATTGCAGATGGTTCGGGACCAGATTGCGGCACGCGGAATTCGCAATGCTGCTTTGCTCGAGGCGATGAGCAAGGTTCAGCGCGAGTTTTTTGTGCCACCGCATCTTGCGGAGTTCGCTTATCTCGATACGCCCCTGCCGATCGAGAGCGGACAAACGATCTCGCAGCCCTACATCGTCGCCCTGATGATCGAGGTTGTGGCGCCGCGCCCGAGCGATCGCGCTCTCGAAATCGGAACCGGCTCAGGATACGGCGCTGCGGTTCTCTCGCAACTGGTCGCCGAGGTTTACACCGTGGAGCGAGATGAGCGGCTGTTTGAATTGGCGACCAAGCGTCTTGTCGACCTGGGCTATACGAACGTCAAGGTCCTGCATGGCGATGGCACCCTCGGATGGCCCGAACACGCGCCTTACGACGTGATTGTGGTGACCGCAGGCGGACCCCAAATACCCAAGCCACTGCTCGAACAACTTGCGATAGGCGGTCGTCTTGTCATCCCGATAGGCGAAGTTCCGCGGCTGCAGAGTCTCATCCGAGCCACTCGCGTAGGTAAGGACCAATACGACGAGAAGGATCTCGGCCCGGTGCAGTTCGTTCCATTGATCGGGGCAGAAGGCTGGGAGCCCGGCGTCGCCTTGCCCGAGCGGCCTTCCCGTCCGGAAACTATCGCGAAACTGATTCGCGAAAATGCCGAGCCTATCGACGACATCGACGAGGTCGAACTCGGCCCCCTGCTGGATCGGATCGCCGAAGCGCGAGTCGTCCTGCTTGGCGAAGCCACTCACGGAACTTCGGAGTTTTATCGGATGCGCGCGCGCATCACGAAGGAATTGATTTTGCGGCGTGGATTCGACTTCGTCGCGGTCGAGGCCGATTGGCCCGACGCTGCGAGAATCAACCAGTATATCCGCCATGCCCCTGCCCGACCGGATCAGTGGAAGGCGTTCGCGCGATTCCCAACCTGGATGTGGCGAAACCAGGAGGCCCTGGAGCTGGTTGAATGGCTGCGCGCGCACAACGCCGAAGTTCACGATCCGGAGCGTTACGCCAGTTTCTATGGGCTGGATCTCTACAGCCTTTTCACATCGATCAATGCCGTTATCAGGTACCTGAGTAAAATTGATCCGGCGATGGCTGAGACGGCACGGCAGAGGTATGCATGCCTCACTCCCTGGGAGCAGGAGCCGGCGGCTTACGGACGGGCCGTATTAAGCGGCCGCTACCTGGATTGTGAAGAAGAAGTGGTTACGATGCTTCGCGACATGCTGCAGCGCCGGATCGAGTATTCCGAGCGCGACGGTGATCGATTTTTCGACGCCGTGCAGAACGCTCGACTGGTGGCCGATGCCGAACGTTACTACCGGCTTATGTATTACGGTTCCGTCGATTCGTGGAACCTGCGCGATCAACATATGTTCGATACTCTCGAGCGCTTGTTCGATTTTCATGGCTCCGGCAGTAAAGGAATAGTCTGGGCGCATAACTCTCACGTTGGGAACGCGGCTTTTACCGAGATGGGCGCGCGCGGCGAATTCAATGTCGGACAGCTATGTCGCACGCGCTTCGCCGATTCCGCGTTCATGGTCGGGTTCGGCACTGATCACGGAACCGTCGCAGCAGCATCGGAATGGGACGGGTCGATGGAGTTCAAAAAGATCGTGCCGTCCCACGAAGCCAGTTATGAACGGCTTTGCCACGATTCCCGCGTGGAAGCATTCATGCTCCATCTCAGGGATCCCAGGCGGCCGGAAATGCGCGTAGAGTTGATGCCGGTGCATCTCGAGCGCGCAATCGGCGTTATCTACCGTCCCGAATCCGAACTCATGAGCCATTACTTCCAGGCTTGTCTGCCGCGACAGTTCGACGAATACGTCTGGTTCGATGAGACGCGCGCGGTGACGCCTCTGCCGACTGTCGCTGCTCCCGGAGTTCCCGAGACCTATCCGTTCGGCGTGTAGACGACGTCGCCGACGGTTTCTGGCCCGCCGAGCGGCGCTGAAGTGTTCAGGCTGTACTAACTACTGCGGCTGTTGTTGCTCGCCTGCCGGCCGACGCGCGGTCCGGGCAAGTATTCCACTCCGCCTGACTCTGTCCTCGTCGGCTGCGGATACAGCGAAAGCAAATCCAGAATATCCGTCGGCATGTCTGTGTTGACGTTGAGGCCCATCGCCTTCGCTTCCTTGGCGCCGATAGGATAGTCGTGGGTCCAGGTCCCTACCGACAACTTCTGTGCGAGTTCCTCCGCTTTTTCTTTGGGTAGTCTGCCGTCCAGCAACTCAAAAGCGGCCTTGCGGACCTGCTCGATCGCTTTACGTCCCACATCCGCCATGACCAGGGTCTGGTCTGAAATCCGCTCGATCGGTTTTTGTTCGACCACTTTGATTAATGACGCGGCCGGAGACTCGCCGAGCTGCGGATCGATCGGTCCCATTACAGCGTGTGACGATAGGACGATCTCGTTGGCTGCCAGGCAGATAAGCGTGCCACCGGACATTGCATAGTGAGGTACATAAGCAGTCACCTTGCCGGGATGCTCGCGGAGAGCCCGAGCTATCTGGAGCGCGGCGAGCACCAAACCTCCCGGCGTGTGGAGGACTATGTCGATCGGCACATCGCGATCCGTCAGGCGAATAGCACGCAGGATCTCTTCGGAATCGTTAATGTCGATATAGCGGACAACAGGAAACCCCAGGAAACGCATGGTCTCCTGGCGATGGACCATCGCGATCACGCGCGAGTTCCGCTTTCGTTCAAAGCTCGCGAGTCTGCGGCGGCGCGCCGCTTCCAGCACGTGCTGCTGTATAATGGGTTGCAGCGCGGACATCATGAAAAAAAACCAGAGTAACTGCCAAAAGAAATTGCCGGCGTTTTCCATGGTGAAGTCCTCGGCGAGTCGATTATATGTGTCGGGCTGTAGATGGCGGCGCGGCGATCAGCACTCCTCTACGCGAACATGTCGATGGATTGAGCGGAGATGCAGGTGTGATAAGACACAATTATCACAGGTGCATATCTGGTGGCTAATAGAGGGGCGGGAATGCGGAATCGCGTGCTCCCGCGAGTTCCGAATCGCTCCATTCAGCCACCAATCCAAAGACCGAATTGAAATCGGCATCTCCCATTCTGGCAACCTGCAGTGCCTCAAGAATAGCCGCATTGTCGTCCAGAATGTTCCGCGCAGCGATCGCAACAGCTCGCTCCAGTTCCGGTCCCGGCACCCGCTATCCACGTTGTCCCTCAACCTCGGAACCTCTGACCAGCGCTCGTGATACGTAATACCGATACCGCCGCCGGTCTTTCACGGCGGCTTGGACGTAGAGCGGCTCGCCAATCCCGCCGACCGCGTCGAACGCGCCTTCGCGGGAGACCGAGAACTCAACGGCGGCGAAGATATCCAAGCCGACCAGGCAACCCCTGAGACGGTTCTATCGCCGGAAGAAATCAGCGTCATGCTCGGCAACGCCAATCCCGGCCTCTACAAAACTCTCCTCACGTTTCTTGCCGCAACGGGCCTGCGCTCCGGAGAGGCGCTGGCCTTGCGCTGGTCCGATTGCCAGCTCGGCGGACCAGAGCCAAAGATTTTTGTCCGGCGTTCCCTCTCCTGGACGCGCGTTCATGGCGAGGATGTGCGCCTGCGCTTCTATCCGCCCAAGACAAAATCCGGACATCGAATGATATCCATCCCTCCCGAACTCGCCTCCCTGCTCAAAAAATGGCAGCTACAATGCCCTCCGGGCGCTCATGAGTTTGTCTTCCCGAATCCGGAGGGGAAGCCACTGCGGCGGTCCCTAGCCCTCCGGCGCGATTTGTGGCCGGCACTTCGCAGGGCTGGGCTCCGGCGCGTCAACATGCACAGTCTACGGCACTCGTTCGCGTCGGCTCTGATTGCCGCGGGCAGCCCCGTCACAGAAGTACAATCCATCCTTGGTCACAGCTCGCCGGCCATCACCCTAAACGTCTACGCGCATTGGTTCCGCGCGACCAAAACGACGGCTTTGGCGAGTGGTCGTCCGAAACCTGCTTAAGACCGAACCGAAAAAAAGTGGGCAAAAAGTGGACAAAAATAGAGTGCCGAGCATCGTGCCCGGCGAGGGGCGCCTCGCCCAAATTTCTCAAAAATCCTTATAATACTTGGTCTAAAAGAGATGGTGCGAGAGGGGGGACTTGAACCCCCACGCCTCGCGGCACCGGATCCTAAGTCC
>CAWILO010000024.1:0-105312 GCA_963836955.1 uncultured delta proteobacterium
ATTCGGCGCATAGTTAGCCCTTACTTTTATCCGAAAGAAGGCAGCTAACAAAGCCGGTACCTATTGGGCATAATTACCGTCGGATCGAATCCGGAACGGGACGCGCATAGGGTCGTGATGGATCAGGGTGAACCGGAACCAAGGTCAGAAGAGCGGTGCAGCAGCGACGAGCTGCCAGCATCGGTACGGCCACCGCGACTTCTTCGCGTCAGGCTTTGGCAGGCGATCGCGGGGATGTCGGTCGCGATCGCACTCGCGTCGCTTATCGTGATATCGGAACTTTCCTACGCGCTCGGGCGACGCACCAATTATGTGAATCGTCGCGTGGCCGCTCTGAATGCGATCGTCCGCGATTTGCGCCACCAGACTGCGATCACCCAGCGCAAGCTCGGCACCGAGCGCGAGCGCGCGACAGTTGGCGAGGTGTTCGAGAGAATTCTTTTCGCGCCCGACCTTCGCACGTTCAAGCTCGTCGCACCCGCCGCTGAAAGAGAAAAGGAGAAAGACAAATTGGTCGCGCAATCCGGAGCTCTCGATCTCCCCACTGGAAAACTCGCGATGAGCGAGTCGGCCGGCGCCGCGATGCTCGAGGCGAGCGGACTGAAGCCTACAGGCACCTTCGAGGTTTACCGCATCTGGTGGACGCCGAAGCGCGGCATGCCAATTTGGGCAGCGGATTTTCTGGTGGGCGACGACGGCCTCGCCACGGTGCCAGTGGATTTGCCGCCCGGCCACGAGAAGGAACGCTCGCTCAGCATCACATTGGAAAACGAATCATACAGCGACGCTCCTTCAGGGCCGGTGGCACTCAGATGGGAGGCTTCGTCCGCATCGGGAGTCATGCAGAGTCTGCGCAAATCGCGCCGATGAACTGGCAGTGTAGTTGAGATCGAAGGGGGAGCTGAATCGATCAGTCAGTGCCGGCGAACTCGAGCAGAACCGCCACGCCCATCGCGCCTATCGCAACCATCTCGGCGGTCGTGTCGTTGTTGGTCCACAGATAATAAAGACCGAAGCCGAAGGCGGCTATGATGAGGAATCGTCGTATCACGGTGTTCTCGCGAGCACTCCCCTCCGGAGTTTTAAACAAGGCGCCAAGCTCGAACGAATCAAACTGCCAAGTGACGCGGCCAAGTCGCTACGGATTGTAGTATCAATGCGTTGCCTAATGAAAGCGGGCGTGAGCGCCCGTAGCGCGCGTAATTTTTGAGTTCAGGGGGCTTTACTTTGGTCATAAGGGTGCGTATATTGGCGTTCGGCGGCGCTTCACGGCGCAGCCTGTGGAAACTTCGCCTCAGAATCCTCACAAGCCCGTTGACACGGCCCGGATCAAGAGAGTACTGTTTCCGTTCGCCCTGAAAAGGGTCGGTCTTTGAAAACTGAATAGTAGTGCATGCCTTAATCGGCGGCGGGGGTCCAGGAATGGACCTGATGCCCGACCGATTTCTTTGATTTAATTGCGGTCAGTCCTGCCGTTCCGTGACGCGTTAGCCGCGTCTCGAACGGTGGATATACTGAGCTATAATGGAGAGTTTGATCCTGGCTCAGAACGAACGCTGGCGGCGTGCCTGAGACATGCAAGTCGTGGGAGAAAGTCGTAGCAATACGGCAAGTAAACCGGCGCACGGGTGAGTAACACGTGGACAACCTGCCTTAGAGTCTGGGATAACCCGTCGAAAGACGAGCTAATACCGGATAAGACCACGGGAAGTTCGCTTCCTGAGGTAAAAGATGGCCTCTGCTCCTGCAAGCTATCACTTTGAGAGGGGTCCGCGTCCTATCAGCTAGTTGGCGAGGTAACGGCTCACCAAGGCTAAGACGGGTAGCTGGTCTGAGAGGATGGTCAGCCACACTGGGACTGAGACACGGCCCAGAGTCCTACGGGATGCAGCAGTCAGGAATATTGCGCAATGGAGGAAACTCTGACGCAGCGACGCCGCGTGGGTGATGAAGGCCTTCGGGTCGTAAAGCCCTGTCGGAGGGGAAGAAAAGTCTGTTGGCTAATATCCAGCGGACCTTTGACGGTACCCTCAAAGGAAGCACCGGCTAACTCCGTGCCAGCAGCCGCGGTAAGACGGAGGGTGCAAGCGTTGTTCGGATTGACTGGGCGTAAAGGGCGTGTAGGCGGTTGGTCAAGTCGGGTGTGAAAGCCTGGGGCTCAGCCCCAGAAGTGCATCCGAAACTAGCCAGCTAGAGCGCGATAGAGGAGGGTGGAATTCCTGGTGTAGCGGTGAAATGCGTAGATATCAGGAGGAACACCGGCGGCGAAGGCGGCCCTCTGGATCGTTGCTGACGCTGAGACGCGAAAGCGTGGGGAGCAAACAGGATTAGATACCCTGGTAGTCCACGCCTTAAACGATGGGTACTAGGTGTTCGGGGTGTTGACCCCCTGAGTGCCGCAGTTAACGCATTAAGTACCCCGCCTGGGGACTACGGCCGCAAGGTTAAAACTCAAAGGAATTGACGGGGGCCCGCACAAGCGGTGGAGCATGCTGTTCAATTCGACGCGACGCGAAGAACCTTACCTGGGCTAGACAACGGCGGACCGCCTGAGAAATCAGGCTTTCCCTTCGGGGACTGCCGGTTCAGGTGTTGCATGGCTGTCGTCAGCTCGTGTCGTGAGATGTTGGGTTAAGTCCCGCAACGAGCGCAACCCCTGCCCTTAGTTGCCACCGGGTAATGCCGAGCACTCTATGGGGACTGCACGGGTCAACCGTGAGGAAGGCGGGGATGACGTCAAGTCATCATGGCCCTTATGTCCAGGGCTACAAGCGTGCTACAATGGACTACACAAAGGGTTGCAAACTCGCGAGAGCCAGCTAATCCCAAAAAGTAGTCCTCAGTTCGGATCGGAGTCTGCAACTCGACTCCGTGAAGTTGGAATCGCTAGTAATCGCGGATCAGAACGCCGCGGTGAATACGTTCTCGGGCCTTGTACACACCGCCCGTCACGCCATGGAAGCCTGCTGTACCGGAAGTCGGTGCACCAACCCGCAAGGGAGGTAGCCGCCTATGGTATGGCCGGTGACTGGGGCGAAGTCGTAACAAGGTAGCCGTAGGGGAACCTGCGGCTGGATCACCTCCTTTCTAACGAGTACGCCGGCTCTCTTCGGAGAGTTGGCCATTCGAGGTCAACCGCCGGACAATATCCGGTCGGTTTCGGCCGTGGCAGCAAGTCGCTTCCACCCCCGCTCGCACTACTATTCGGTTTTGAAGGGCCGCCCTTCTTCAGGGTTGTTCTTTGACAAGATTTTTGGATCGATACTGGATTCGAGCCTGCGCAAGGCCGGCCGATGCGCACTATCAGCTGGGCCCATAGCTCAGCTGGCTAGAGCGCGCCCCTGATAAGGGCGAGGTCGGAAGTTCGACTCTTCCTGGGCCCACCAACTCTTTTTTCAGTGTTTCACTCCCAGCGGTTAGAGATTCCCGGGAGAGTTACAGGCGAAATAGGGCAGCGCGGCTCGAGAGTTAGCTGATCAGTAAGAAGGGTTTGGGGCGGTAGCTCAATTGGGAGAGCATCGGCTTTGCAAGCCGAGGGTTGCCGGTTCAATCCCGGTCCGCTCCACCAGTATTAAAAAACCGGACGCGATAGGCGTCCGATGCAAGTTTTCGCTCTCGCTGAATCGTAAGTGATAGCGGGATGTCGATCCGGTCTTTGACAACTGAATAGTAGGGTATCTAAAAGTGTAGTTAGTAGAGCCTTGTATGTGACTCAAGACCTTAAGTGGTCAAGCTACTAAGGGCACATGGTGGATGCCTTGGCGCAAGCAAGCGATGAAGGACGTGGCTGGCTGCGAAAAGCTCCGGGGAGCCGCCTAGCAGGCTTTGATCCGGAGATGTCCGAATGGGGCAACCCGGCATCCTTAATCGGATGTCATCGCGCGCTGAATTCATAGGCGCGTGGAAGCGAACGCAGGGAAGTGAAACATCTCAGTACCTGCAGGAAGAGAAATCAAAACAGAGATTCCCTCAGTAGCGGCGAGCGAACGGGGAACAGCCCAAACCACACCTAGCGATAGGTGTGGGGTTGTGGGGCTGCTTCAGGGTTTACCCGGGAAGTTATCAAGATTGTCGATAGTCAAAGGCCCCTGGAAAGGGCAACCATAGAGGGTGATAGTCCCGTAGGCGAAATCGACAGTCCTTCCTGGAAGCAGTTCCCGAGTACCGCGGAACACGTGCAATTCCGTGGGAAGCCGGCAGGACCATCTGCCAAGGCTAAATATGAGCTTGCGACCGATAGTGTACCAGTACCGTGAGGGAAAGGTGAAAAGAACCCCGGTGAGGGGAGTGAAATAGAACCTGAAACCGTGTGCCTACAAGCAGTGGAAGCCAGGTGAGATTGGGAGCAATCCCGGTCTCCGGGTGACCGCGTGCCTTTTGCTTAATGAGTCTGCGACTTACTAGGCGTGGCAAGGTTAAGCCGTAAAAGAGGTGAAGCCGTAGCGAAAGCGAGTTCGAATAGAGCGTCAAGTCGCGTTTAGTAGACCCGAAGCGGGATGATCTACCCATGGTCAGGGTAAAGCGGCAGTAAAATGCCGTGGCGGCCCGAACCGGTGAAGATTGAAAACTTCTCGGATGAACTGTGGGTAGGGGTGAAAGGCTAATCAAATTCCGTGATAGCTGGTTCTCCTCGAAATATATTGAGGTATAGCCTCAGATGATGCCTGGTGGAGGTAGAGCACTGGATGGGCTAGGGTCCTTACCAGGATACCAAACCTAACCAAACTCCGAATGCCACCAAGGTTAGTCTGGGAGTCAGACTACGGGCGATAAGGTCCGTGGTCGAAAGGGAAACAGCCCAGACCGCCGGCTAAGGCCCCAAAGTTGATGCTAAGTGGGAAAGGATGTGGGAGCGCACAGACAACCAGGAGGTTGGCTTAGAAGCAGCCATCCTTTAAAGAAAGCGTAACAGCTCACTGGTCAAGCGAACCTGCGCCGAAAATGTAACGGGGCTTAAGCATCGCGCCGAAGCCGCGGGCTCGAGCAATCGAGCGGTAGAGGAGCATTCTGGTTGCCAGCGAAGTACGACCGGCAAGGACGTATGGAGGCCCCAGAAGTGATTATGCAGACACGAGTAGCGATAAAGAAGGTTAGAAACCTTCTCGCCGTGAGTCCAAGGTTTCCTGGGTAAAGTTAATCTTCTCAGGGTTAGTCGGTACCTAAGCCGAGGCTGAAAAGCGTAGGCGATGGAAAGCAGGTTAATATTCCTGCACCACCAGTTGATCGTTTGAGCGATGGGGTGACGGAGAAGGGTAGGTCGTCCGGGTGTTGGATGTCCCGGTACAAACCCGTAGGCGGAAGCGGTAGGTAAATCCGCTGCTTCATTACGCCGAGAGGCGATGTCGAGCGATTCCGTCAGGTCTCGCGAAGTGACTGAGCCCATGCTCCCGAGAAAAACCTCTAAGCGAGATTATCTGGTGACCGTACCACAAACCGACTCAGGTGGACGGGTAGAGCATACCAAGGCGCTTGTGAGAATTGTGGTTAAGGAACTCAGCAAACTGACACCGTAACTTAGGAAGAAGGTGTGCCTGCTGATGTCATGGACTTCGCGTCCAGAAGCATCGGCGGGTCGCAGAGAGCAGTGGGTAGCGACTGTTTAGCAAAAACACAGGACTATGCTAAGCCGCAAGGCGATGTATATGGTCTGACGCCTGCCCGGTGCCGGAAGGTTAAGGGGACCCGTTAGTCCGCAAGGGCGAGGCGGGGAACCGAAGCCCCGGTAAACGGCGGCCGTAACTATAACGGTCCTAAGGTAGCGAAATTCCTTGTCGGGTAAGTTCCGACCTGCACGAATGGCGTAACGACTTCCCAGCTGTCTCGACCACAAACACAGCGAAACTGCACTCTCGGTGAAGATACCGGGTACCCGCGGCAGGACGGAAAGACCCTGTGCACCTTTACTATAACTTTGCAGTGAATCTAGGGATTTCATGTGTAGGATAGGTGGGAGGCTTTGAAGTGCGGGCGCTAGCTCGCATGGAGCCAACCTTGAAATACCACCCTTGTGATTCTTGGCTTCTAACCATCACTCTTACCGGGTGTGGGACACTGCATGGTGGGTAGTTTGACTGGGGCGGTCGCCTCCCAAAAGATAACGGAGGCGCGCGAAGGTTCTCTCAGGCTGAGTGGAAACCAGCCGTTGAGTGTAATGGCATAAGAGAGCTTAACTGCGAGAGCGACGGCTCGAGCAGGTGCGAAAGCAGGTCATAGTGATCCGGTGGTCCCGTATGGAAGGGCCATCGCTAATCGGACAAAAGGTACGCCGGGGATAACAGGCTTATCTCCCCCAATAGTTCACATAGACGGGGAGGTTTGGCACCTCGATGTCGGCTCGTCACATCCTGGGGGTGGAGTAGCTCCCAAGGGTTCGGCTGTTCGCCGATTAAAGTGGCACGCGAGCTGGGTTCAGAACGTCGTGAGACAGTTCGGTCCCTATCCGCCGTGGGCGAAGGATACTTGAGGGGAGCTGTCCTTAGTACGAGAGGACCGGGACGGACGTACCTCTGGTGTACCGGTTGTGGCGCCAGCCGCATCGCCGGGTAGCCATGTACGGACGGGATAACCGCTGAAAGCATATAAGCGGGAAGCCCACCCCAAGATTAGGTATCCCGATCGTAAGATCCTGAAGGCCCCTTCTAGACCAGGAGGTTGATAGGCCAGAGGTGGAAGCGCCGTAAGGCGTGGAGCTGACTGGTACTAATTGGCCGTGAGGCTTGACCACTACCTATTTCATTTCGAGCTAACCACTCGCGATGCAATAGTCGCCGCATACTTGTCCGGGTTTCAATCGCTAACCGGACGGGACGGCAAAGGTCGAGTCACAGATAAGGTTCGAACGACTGCACTTGCAGACCCTACTATTCAGATTTGTCGGAGCTTGGGTCCTCGCTTAACGGCGAGGGCCAACAGGTTTCCGGTCGCCATGGCGAAGGTGAAACACCCGTTCCCATCCCGAACACGGCAGTTAAGCCCTTCAGCGCCGATGGTACTGTGACCGAAGGCGTCACGGGAGAGTAGGACGCGGCCGGGGAATCTCCGAGGGCGGAGTCGAAAGACTTCGCCCTTCTTTTTTTGCCATTGCAGAGCTGCGGATCTTGCGCGACGGCCGCTAGTGGACGACGAGCATAATCTTGAAGACCTTGGCCGGCGGCGTGTCTTTCTCCCACGGCCGTAGATAGCGCAATTCGAGCGCGCCGGTCCCGCTCGCTACGACTGAGAAGCGGAAGATCTCGTGTCCCGACGCGCCCGGCATCGCGCTGTCGCGCTTGAACCTTGTCTCACCGACAGGCTTGACGAAGCCGCCGGCGATCGGAGCAGCCTGCCAGGTGTACCCGGTACCCGATGTGGCTGGCAGCGATATCTGCAGCGCGTCGCCGCGATCAAGCGTAAACTCGCGGCCATTCTCGTCCTGTGAAATAAAGATCATGCTCGCTATCGCACGCTTAGGAATTGAGAGCGTGACCGCGGCGGCGACCAGCAACAACAGCAAAGGTGATCGCAAGATTCTCATGCGCGCGTTTTCGGAATTCTGTCACTTCTTAAGCTTCTCGGCTATGACTCTTGCGGTGGCGATCGGATCGCATCGCAAAGTTCTTCACGCTCGCGCTCGCGATATTGGGATTCCATTTGACGGAGTGACCGGGCCGCTCAATGCGATAACCGATGTCACCGGCGTCGAGGTTGGGCATACGACGATCATCCGCGGCGCCGGCAAGCTGATCGTTGGCCGCGGTCCCGTTCGCACAGGTGTGACGGCGATTCTGCCCCGCGGTGCGCGCGACAACTCACCCGTGTTCGCGGGCTATTTTTCACTCAACGGCAACGGCGAGATGACTGGCACGGCGTGGGTCGAGGACTCCGGCCTGCTGACGACGCCAATCATGATCACCAACACGCATAGCGTCGGCGTGGTGCGTGACGCGGTGATCGCATGGCAGGTGGCGCAGCGCCAGATGACGCAGCCGTGGTCTTTGCCGGTCGTCGCCGAGACCTACGACGGTCTCCTCAACGACATCAACGGATTCCACGTCACCGCAAAGCACGCGCATGCGGCGCTCGCGAGCGCGCGCGGCGGGCGGGTGGCAGAAGGATGCGTCGGCGGTGGAACCGGAATGATCGGCTACAGATGGAAGGGCGGGATCGGCACCGCGTCGCGCCGGCTCGAGCGCAAATCGGGCGGATATACGGTGGGCGTCCTGGTCCAGCTCAACTGCGGACGTCCCAACGAGCTGACAATCGCCGGCGTTCCGATCGGGAAAGTCCTTCGCCCCGGCCACGACCCGTTCAGTACGCAGGAACTCGGATCGATCATTATCGTTGCCGCGACAGATGCGCCCCTGATGCCGCATCAGCTGAAGCGCATCGCGCGGCGGTTGACGATGGGCCTCGCGCGCACCGGAAGCGTGTCGGGCAACGGCTCGGGCGATCTGTTCATCGCATTTTCGAGTGCCAACGCTGCGGGCGCGAAACGCCACGACGTCGAAAACGTGAAGATACTCCGCAACTCGCGGATGGATCCGCTGTTTACTGCGGCTGTGCAGGCGACCGAGGAAGCGATCGTCAATGCGCTGGTGGCAGCGCGCACGATGGTCGGAATCAACGGCTATCGCGTCGAGGCTATCCCCCACGACCGCCTCGTCGAAGTCATGCGTAAGTACGGCCGTTGATATTTGCCTCGCGTGTGATCGAAAACTAGTGTTCGAGCTTGTGGCGTCGGACATTCAAATAAAATTCTCTGCTGATGCCGGCGAATTCCTTGAACGCGTTCAGCCGTTTCTCTTGAGGCGTGAGGGTGAGCATTGCTTGATCCTGGGTCTTCTCGACGGCCTTCGGGCGGGTGAGCAGTGGGGTCCGGCAAAGCCGCTCATGGTATCCGCCGAAGAGCATGGTGCGGCTAGAGGCGTCGCTTTGATGACGCCGCCGCATAATCTCATCCTTTCCTGGACTGCCGACGATTCCACCATCTACGCGATCGCAGACGAACTTCATACAAAGGGCGTTGCGATTCCTGGGGTCAACAGTTCCGCCGAAGTTGCCCGCAAGTTTGCGCTGAAGTGGTCGGAACTCACGGGCTATAGCAGCCGCATCCAGATGTCGCAGCGGATCTACCAGTTGCGCCGTGTCATAGAGGAAGTCAGAGCTGAGGGTCGGCTGCGCGAACCCAATCCGTCCGATGACGCGTTGATGCGGAAATGGCGCGCCGCATTCTCGGTGGACGCCGAGGGCATGGACGCTGAAGAAGCCGAAAAGAGCGCGGCACTGCCATTGCCCCAGTCCAGACACCTCGTCTTGTGGGAGGTCGACGGAATTCCGGTATCGATGGCGGGATTCGCGGGACCAACGCCAAACGGCATTCGAGTGGCGTGGGTCTACACGCCACCGGAGAAACGAGGCAAAGGATTTGCCGGCGCGTGCGTTGCCGCGCTAAGCCAGAAGCTTCTGGACGACGGCCGCAAGTTCTGTTTTCTGTACACCGATCTCGCCAACCCGACTTCCAACCACGTCTATCAAAAGATCGGATATGAATCCGTCGCCGATGCGACCGTCTATTCGTTCTCGTAGGGAGTTTTGATCATGAATACGAAAACAATCAGCCGCTTTCTTGGCCGGGATCATCCTTCTCCTGTCGATTTGCGCGAGCGCGCGGGCGGAGTCTTCTTCGCCTGATCGAGTCCGCAATTTCAAGTTTACCTATCACGCGGATATTCCGGTCTCGAATCCGTCGGCGAAAACGTTCGAGGCGTGGATTCCCCTTCCGCGCGAGGATGCTTTTCCAGAAAGTGCGCGATCTGACGATCGAGACGCCGGTACATTTCGAAATCGTCGACCAGGGCTCGAGCGGAAATCGCGTCGCGCACCTCGAGGCTTCTGCTCCGCTGCCTGATTCGGTGCCCGTGACGATGACATTTACTACGATCCGCCGCGAGGAGGCCGCCGACATGGTTGCCGCCGCCCAGGATCTTCCCGAGCCGACAGACGGACACTTCGCCGCCTACCTCGAGCCAAATCGCCTGGTGCCGTTGACCGGCAGGATCGCGCAGGTCAGTGCCAACCTGGCCGAGACCGACGTAACGCCGCTTCAACTGGCTCGCGTGGATTACGAGTACGTGACGTCGATAATGAAGTACGACAAGAGCGGAACCGGATGGGGTCGAGGCGACGCGCTTTACGCTTGCGACGTTCGGCGCGGCAACTGCACCGACTTCCATTCCCTGTTTATCGAGCTGGCGCGCGCTCGCGGAATCCCGGCGCGGTTTACGATTGGTTTTCCGATTGGCTCGGCGAAATCGAGTGACGTTCCCGGATACCATTGCTGGGCGGAATTTTACTCAGGCGGAGTGTGGGTCCCGGTCGACGCGTCCGAGGCGTGGAAGCATCCTGAAAGGCACGACTACTATTTCGGGCGTCTCGACGCTGCCCGGGTCGCATTCACTATGGGCCGCGATCTGGTGCTGGAGCCTCCGCAGAAAGGCGAGCCGCTCAACTACCTGATTTATCCTTACGTCGAACTTGACGGATCGCCGGTACCGCAGAAGGAAATCAAGACGAAGTTTTCTTACGCCGACACGGGCGCATGACGCGAGCCTAGAACATCGCGAACTGCGCGTCCTTGTTGACGTTAACTTTCATCGCACTTGCGCTCGAGCTGACGACTCGGCAGGCGATCGAATCGCCGCTCTTGCACGCGCTGTCTGCGAGTTCGGTCTGCTTCTTCGGCCATACCGAGAGCGAAAGCGATTCGCAATCCGCCGCGTTGCCCGCGTTGCACGACGAGTAGAGTTTCGCGTACTGCTCGTCGAGCCTCGTGCACACCGCAGAGTCGCCGTCGTCGCATGCGACTGCGTCGAGCGCCTGGCAGGCTGCCTGGTCATTGGCCTGGCATTTTCGCGAGAGCTGATTACTGGCCTGCGCCTGGAATTCAGGGGCGTAGTCGGTGCAGACACGCGCGGGCGCCTCGCAACTCGACTGGAGCATCGCCACGCAAGCGTCAGTCTCGTTCTGAGCGCATCGGTCGGCATTGGTTTTATAAAGCTGGTAGACGACGGTCTCGCCGTACGACATGCATCCTTCAAGGATCCCCGCAGCCGCAGCGATTGTCGCGAAGCGCAGCCAACCGCGGAACCCTGGAAACCAATTGCCCACAATAAGAAGACGCTGCGGGTCGGCAGATGTTTCAAACGGGCGAAGACACAACAGAAAACAAAAAAAGGCAGTCCGGACGGACTGCCTTTTAGCTCGCTATTGAAAATTAGTTAGTGCTTGGTCTCGATCCGCCTGCCGTACGTCACCTCACCCTTGTCCACCCGCAGGCTGAACCCGCAATCGGGATTGGTGCACACCCAAGCCTTGAACATCACCGAAGCGCCCTCCTGGCCATAGTCAGACAGGGGGATCAGTGCCCCATTGTTACATTTTTGGCACTTCGGCCACTCCATCATCCGCGCCTCCTTGCAGCCGACCCGAACCGCATCGTCCGTGCCTGAAATTATCCGACCATCAAATCTAAAGCAACGTGCCATGACGGCATCAAGCGAGCCGTCCGCAAGCCCTCCCAGAGCGCGTTCCCGAACGACGAAGATGGGCAGGCGGAGCTTTTACTTAAGCGCGCGAACCGAAAAACCGCGATCGTTGCTGCATAGCAGCGAGCGCTTGCCGTCGAGCACGGTTTCGAGCACGACCTCGCGGCCCCACAGTCGCTGCAGGTAGTTGAGGCTCTTCTCCGCGTATTCGATATGCAGGTCGCGGCCGTCGTGATCGTGTTTGACGTAGAGTGTGCGATTCTGGCCGAAGTCGGCATCCTCGACCTTCAGCACCGGTATCGAGTTGGTGCCGACGTTCTTGATCAGCGTCGCCTTGACGTCCTTCCAACCCTCGTCGTCGGCCACCTTGCTGACAACCAGTTCCTCGCCGCGCGCTTCGTACTCGAAAATATCCATCTCGCGCATGAGATCTTCGGTCAGGTAGCGGCGCAGGAACGACGCGTCACGCTCGACCTCGCGAACCTCGAAAATTTTTTCCGTGCCGGACTTCGCCGGCCGGCCGTCGCGCTTGATTTCCTCTGCGGTCGGATTGGTATAGCGGCGGTAGATGTCTTCCCAGACCTTCAGTCCTAGATGGTACGGGTTGATCTGGCCGGGAATCGGGCGGACGACCTGGTTGTGATTGACGATAAATTCGAGATGGAGGCCCTGGTCGAGGTCAAGCGATTCGAGGAGTTTCTTGTGCCAGTAGCTCGCCCATCCCTCGTTCATGATCTTGGTCTCCATCATGGAGATGAAGTACTTGGCTTCTTCATCCACGATAGTGAGCAGATCTTTTTCATAGTCGGCGAGGAACGGGTTGTGATCGCGAATGAAAAGCAACAGATCTTCGTCGGGTTCGAGCGGGACTTTGTGGAAATCCGGTACTTCGATCTGCTTGCGCGCGTGGATCTTCTGGAACGGGTCGGGCTGTCCCTGCGCGCTGTCTTCCGCGCGAGCCATCTGCTGAAGCGGCGTCAGCTTCTTGATTGCGAAATTGCGCCTGCATTGCCACGACAGTGCGTGCGCAGCGTCCAGAATCCGCTCGACTTTCTCGACTCCGATAGACGGATCCTCGACGTAACGCCGCACGCGCATCGCAGCCGCCTTGAACGACTCGATCGTCAGTTCGGCGCGCGTCGCTGATTTGAACGTGAAATTGTTCTTGAAGAAATCGTTGTGCCCGTAGACGTGCGCGATCGTCAGCACCTGCAACAGCAGCGAGTTGTCCCGCATCAGGTACGCGATCGCCGGATTCGAGTTGATCACCATCTCGTACGGCAAGCCGCTGACGCCGTGATCGTAAAGCGTCTTGAGCTTTTCGTACGACTTGCCGTACGACCAATGCGGATAATGCGACGGCATCCCGGAGTACGCCATGTACCCGAGCATCCCGGTGTGATCGCACAGCTCGAATTCCTGGGGATAGCAGTCGAGCCCGAACTCGGTCGCCTTCTCGCGAATGCGGCTGTCCCATTCGACCAGGTCCTTCAGGCTCCAGGTCGTGACGTGCGGCGCGACGCCCGCGGTCGGAGAGGCGCTCATGATTCCTTCACCCGATCCTTGGCCAGGAACGCTTTGAACGACGGCCAGATGTCTTCCTTGCGCTCGATCAGCACGGTGTGAAAGTTCGGCGCCTGGATTCGGCGGAACACGTTGAGCATCGACGATTCGTAGTAGCGCGATCCCAGCGGCTTGATCTCGCCGTAGCCGAACAGGTTGCAAATCTCGGCGAGCTCCTCGGCGTCCTTCAACGCGGCGGGATTGTCGGAGTCGAAATTGTCGCCGTCGGAGCAATGGAACGCATACAGGTTCCACAGCGACGGATGGTATCGCGCGGCGATTATTTCCAGCGCCTTGGCGTAACCCGAAGAAATAAATGTGCCGCCCGACTCACCTTTGTGAAAAAATTCTTCCTCGGTGACCTCGCTGGCCTCCGTGTGATGCGCGATAAAAACAATTTCGACGTTGCGATAACGGGTCGAGATGAACTGGTACAGCAGGAAGAAGAAGCTGCGCGCCAGGTACTTCTTCATCGTGTCCATCGAGCCCGACGTATCCATGATACAGATGACCGCGGCATTCGATTCTTCCTTGGTGTCGATCTCGACGTGCTTGTAGCGCAGGTCGTCCTGATGGAACGGGAAGCGGCGATGCACGCGCTGGAACGTGGCGCCAGTCGAAGGCGTGAAGCCCTCTTCGTCGACGAGCGTCTCCAGGTCCAGCGTGCCTTCTTCGAGCGCGATCTCGTCGAGCGCGCCCTCGACGTCGGCATCGGCGCCAATGTCCCGGTCGCGGCCGGCCCTCGAGGCCTCCAGCGCGCGCGCATCCGCGCTGTGGCGCTTGTCGGACGCGAGCATGCGCATCACGCGCTGCTTGGCGGTGCGCCGCTTGTCGAGCCTGATACGGATGCCGACCTTGCGGTAGCCTTTTCGCCGCGAAGAGTAATCCGATTGGATTTCGCGCAGCGCACGCCGCTCGAGATTCGGTAGTTCGAGATCCTCGAACATGATCTCGATCAGTTCCTCGAGCGTTACGTCGGTCTCGTAGTAATCGACGCCCGGGCGGTCGCCGGCGTGCTCGTCGCCCTTGCCGGGGCCGTCCTTGCCGGTCTTGCCGACGACTTGCCCGGGCCGGGAGTCGCCGTCGCCCTGCGACGCGCCACCGGAGTTGTCGCCGAACACGAACCGGTATTCCTTGATTCCGCGGAGCGGAACCTTGATTACGCGATCCTTGTCTTTGCCGATGATCGATTCTTCGGCGATTATGTCGGCGATATTCTCGCGGATCGATTCGCGCACTTTTTGGCGATGCCGCAGGCGGTCACCAGCCGAGCGGTCAGAACGTTCGGCGTCCGAAATCCGGTATTCGCGGAAGATAGTATCGCCGCTCATCGTCCGGCCGCCGACCAGCTCAATCCTTCCACAAATTGTTCGCCGCGTACTTCAGCACTACGTCGACGCATGATTCGCAGTAGCCGTTCTCGAGCAGGTTCTTCACCATCGAGCCGTATTTCTCGCCCTGCTCCTCGTCGCGGGTGCGCGCCTTGGTGATGATGCGTGAGATGTCGCGCACACTCGTCATCAGCTTTTTCTCGATCGCTTCCTTGAGCGGCTCGTAGCTCTTGTAGCTGATCTTTTCGCCGCGCCGCGAGGTTGCCCACAGGTATGCGATCACTTCCTGGCGAAATCCGTCAGCCGCCGATCCGATGATCGCGATTTGCTCTTCGATCGACTTCAGGAAGCCCTCGTCGGGCGACAGCTCTTCATTGGTGTTGCGATCGCGCACGCGAGTTTTGTTGACGTATGCCTCGGCGTGATCGAGGTAGTTCTGGAACAGCGACTCCGCCTGCTCCTGGTACGAGTACACGAACGCGCGCGTGATCTCCTTTTCGAGCAGGTCGAGATATTCCTTGTGCAGCGTATCTTGCAGGAACTCGAGGTACTGCTTGCGCGTGTCGTCGGGCAAGTCGCCCTCTTTGGTCATCTGGATCAGCGCCTCGCGCACGTTGATCGGATTGATGCAGTTGCCGGTGACGTTGTCCGACAGCGCGTTGTCGAGCGCCTTCATGATGAAGCGGGTCGAGATACCCGACATGCCTTCGCGCTTGGTGTCTTCTTTGAGCTCCTGCACGTCGATTTTCTTGGTGCGTCCCTTCTCGACGACTTCCTCGCCGTTGTAGAGCCGCAGCTTGGTCATCAGATCGCACTTCGAAGTCGGCTCGAGCCGCGACAGGATCGCGTACATCGAGGCAAGCTCGAGCGTATGCGGCGCGACGTGCGCGCGGAAATCCGAGTTCTTGATGATCTTCTGGTAGATCTTCACCTCTTCCGACAGGCGCAGATTGTACGGCACCTTGACGACGACGATACGGTCGAGGATCGCCTCGTTGGTGTGATCGGCCTTGAACTTCTGCCACTCGGCCTCGTTGGAATGCGCGACGATACAGGTATCGACGTACACCATCCCGTGCCGCCCCGGTGCCGGAATCACTTTCTCCTGCGTCGCCGTGATCATCGCGTGCAGGTATTCGGTTTCATTCTTGAAAACTTCGATGAACTCGACGATTCCGCGGTTGCCGACGTTGAGCGCACCGTTGAGCTCGAGCACGCGCGGGTCGCCTTCGGAGTATTGGTCGAGCTTCGAGATATCTTCCGATCCGATCAGCACCGAAGTGTCCTGGTTGTTCGGATCGACCGGCGGCACCACACCCACTCCGACGCGGTTGCGTTTGGAGAAGTTGCGCGCGGCCACCGGAAATTCTTCGTAGCGGTTGTTGAACTCGGACTTCAGCCGATAGCGGCACACCGGGCACAGGTCGCCCTCGATATGCACGCCGAGCATCTTCTCGAACTCGCGCCTCAGATGACGCGGCACCAGATGCAGCGGCTCCTCGTTCATCGGGCATCCTTCGATCGCATAGATAAGTCCGATCTGCTCGAGCCCGCGCTGGATCCGCTCGACCAGCGAACTCTTGCCTGAACCTACCGGGCCCATCAGGTACAGAACCTGCCGGCTCTCTTCGCCCTTCAACGACGCGGAATGGAAGTAGCGGACGATCTGCGCGATCGTGCGCTCGATCCCGAAGAATTCCTCCGCGAAGAAATTGAACACCTTCAGCGGCTCATCCTTGTACAGCCGCTTGGTGCGCGGATCATCGGTGTCGTGCAGCGAATGGAGACCTGCCGAGATGATCAGGTCGTAGATTCGCGCATGCGCGAGCTTGGTCATTATCGGGTCGCTTTTCACGACCTCGAGATACTCGAGCAGAGTGCCGCGCCATTGTTTGGACTCGCGTGCTGCGCGGTCTTCTTTGATCACTCGCTCGAAGTGGTTGAGATCCGCCATCGGCTATCTCCTTCGGGTTAAAGAGTGTTGTGCAGGAATACTGCCTGGGAAAGCGGGAACTGGTCGGGCCGTGCTATTTCGGGAGCCCATCTGGACATCAGTATAACGGAGCCACTGATCTGCAACAAGTAACTTAGGGCGCAGCAAACACATTCAGACGCGTTCCATCTCAATAGACTCGCAGAATGTAGATTTGCGCCTTACTGAAAAAATCGTTTGGAAACCGGGACTGTGTCGCCGAGCACGATCCGCCCCCGATCGTTTCGCACCATCGCCGCAAACACCGTGTCGTCGTGCGCGAACGACAGCCACCATCGATTCTCGGCGGCGAGCCCCAGGTAGCGCGCCTTCTGCTCCATCGTGCGGAGCGCGTCGAGGTCGTAGGCCTGGTTCCACGGGCCGCGGATATGCGAGCGCGTCGGCACGATATCGGCCAGGTGCATAAAGCATTCGCCGCGGTCGCTGACCAGTGCCGCCTGATGGTCCCGCGTATGCCCGCCTGTCACGACCGCGCGCACGCCCGCGACGATGTCGGTATCGCCGTCGATTGCTTCGAGCATCGGGCGCACCGGCGCGAGAATCTCCTCGGCATGCCGATACGCGGCGCGAAGTCGTTCGTTGCGCGGATGGTCGGCGATTTCCAGCTCGCCGCGCTGCACGAAGATTCGCGCGCGTGGAAACGCCGCCTCTAACGCGCCTGAATCCCGCCGGCGCACGATTCCCCCGCAGTGATCGAAATGGAGATGCGAGACGATCAGATGCGTCACGTCGCCGGCCTCCATCCCGAGCGCGCGCAGATGTTGCGGCAGCCAGCCGTCGCCATGATCGAAGATCTGGCGCTCGACCGCGCTCAGCCGATTGCCGATTCCGGTGTCGACCAGGATCGCGTCGGAGCCCTTCATGATGAGCGGGCAGGTCAGGTTCAGGCGGATACGGTTGCGCTCGTCGGGCGGATGGTTGTGTTTCCAGAGTTCGCGCGGGACAACGCCAAACATGCATCCGCCGTCGTTGCGCCACAGGCCGTCGGCTAGGAACGCGACCTCGAACGCGCCGACTTTGATCTTCGGTGGAGTCTCAGCCATCTGGCGTCCTCAACTTCCCATCAACCACGTTCCAAGGATTAGTGCGATACCGCCCATCGCGACGATCGCGGCGTGCGCCTTCACCATTCGCGATATCGCGCCGGGAACCGCATCGAGTCGCCCGCGTGCAACGACCGCCCGGATCACGGCGCCGATTCGCATCGACCACGTCATCACGACGATCATAACGATAAACAAAGCAATCTTGATCGCAAGCACGGTCATGAACGCACTCGAGAACGCGAACCGTCGCGAAATTCCCGCGGTCGTGAGATTGATCAATCCCGTAGCGAGCAGCACCGACGCGGCAACGAGCCCGAGCAGGTCGATCTTCGGCGCCGCGCTAGTCACAAAATTGCGCTGCTCGACGCTTCCGGTCGCCAGCGCGAGTCCCGCGATCACGAAGCATGCGCAGGCGCCAATCCAAACCGCGCCAGCCGCCGCATGAGTCCAAAGAATCGCAGTACCGAACAATCGCAAGGTCTCCGTTTGATAAGTCTTATCATTGTGTCATCCCGAGCGTAGCCGAGGGACCCCGGGTCTTTTTCGATGCACGGTACTTCGACTTCACTGAAGCCAGGCGAAGCCACCGTGCTCCGTATCCGGAAGGTCAAGCTCACCGAGAGAAAAAAAGGATCGTCCTCGGAGCAGCGCAGCTCCGCGTGTCCCAAGTGGTGTCGAAGTGTCTTGCATCCAAAAAGATCCGGGGTCCCTCGGCTACGCTCGGGATGACACATAAAGAGAGCGACGGAAAAAGTGAGCAGGTTGGCTTTTGTGATGCGATCGCAGAACCCTCATCTACCGGCCGCCTTCGCGTCCGGCCGCCTCTCCCGTGAAATAACGGGCGAGGTAAGAAGGATCGGGATTCTTCGCTTCGCTCTAGAATGACACCAAAAAAAGTTCTAACAGGGACGAAGTCCCGCATCTTTTCTTATCACTGGGTGCAGGGGTCACCCCTGCCGAAGGAAGAGCGAAATCCATCGCGGGTTCACATTAAATAAAGTGAATGTTCCTTTCCCCCGTCTCGATGCCGCCGACGTGGCGTTGGCGGGCGGCGGCGTTTTGAGCTAACTAGAATTTTCGAACCGACGCGCCCAACTGATGGAGGTGAACGTGATGCTCAACCCGTACATCGAGGCACACGAACTGCGCGACCTGGTCCTGAAGAAGGAAGTTCGCCCGCGCGAGGTCGCCGAGTTTTTCATCGCGCGCGTCGAGAAGCTCAATCCAAAGCTGGGCGCATTCATGACGATCACGCCGGAACGCGCGATCGCCGATGCCGACCGAATCGAAAAAATGTCTGAGACCGAGCAGCGGCGCGTGCAGATGTTCGGAGTGCCGTACTCGATCAAGGACCTCAACTGGACCAAGGACATCCCGACCTCGATGGGCTCGAAGAACTACGAGCACTTCAGGCCGCCCGCCGACGACGAGGTCGTCATCCGGATGCGCAATGCGGGCGGAATCCTGCTCGGCAAGACGACCACGCCCGAATTCGGCGGGCGCCCCACGACGGAGGGAGGCCTCTGTCCGCCTGCGCGCAATCCGTGGAATCTCGAGCATACGGCTGGAGGATCGAGCGGCGGTGCCGGGAGCGCGCTGGCTGCGGGACTTGGGCCTCTCGCGCAGGGGAGTGACGGCGGCGGCTCGATTCGCATCCCGTCGGCATGCTGCGGCGTGGTGGGAATCAAACCGGCGCGGGGGCGAATCTCGATGTCGCCGGTGGCGGGCGAGGCGTGGGCTGGCTTCGCGACGTTCGGCCCGATGGCGCGATCGGTGCGCGACGTCGCGACGATGCTCGACGTGATGCACGGTCCGGTCGTCGGCGATCCATATTGGGCGCCCGAGCCGGTTACCTCGTTCAAAGCCGCGGTAGAAATTCCGCCGCGTCATATGCGCATCGGGATGATCTCGAAAACCTCGCTGGCGAAAGTTGATCCGGAGACGCTGGCCGCGCTCGACTCCGCCGCCAAGCTGTTCGAGGAGATGGGGCATCGCGTCGAGCCGATTAGCTGCGATCCCGGCGGCCGCATGCGCGACCTCGTGATGGCATTGATATGCGCCGGCGTCGGTTCGACCCCGGTCACCGACATCAACCTTGTCGATCCGGTGGTGCGCGCGCTGTGGGAGGCCGGCCAGAAGATCACGGCCTCGGAGTACATCAACAACGTCGTGCAGATACACAACATGTCGCGCGAGATTGTGCAGGAGCTGGCGCCCTACGACGCGGTCATCTCGCCGGTCACGAGCCGGCCGGCGGTGAGACTCGGCACGTTGCCGTCGCATCCGAGCAAATATCTGAGCGAGCTGCCCGAACGGATTCCGTTCACGTTCCCCTTCAACGCGACGGGACAGCCTGCGTTCTCGGTGCCCAACGGATTCAGCAAGTCGGGACTGCCGCTTGCGATGCAAATAGTCGGGCGTCAAGCGGACGAGGTGACGATCATCGGGCTCGCGGCGCAATTCGAAAAAGCGCGCCCGTGGAAGGACAAACATCCGCCGATCGATTGATTAGGAAAGTCAGATGCTCAATCCATTCATCGAAGCGTGGGACCTGCGCGAGCTCGTCCGCAAAAAGGAAGTCCGGCCGCGTGAGGTCGCGGGGTTTTTCCTCGCGCGGGTCGAGGAGCTGAATCCAAAGCTCGGCGCGTTCATGACCGTCACTGCCGATCGCGCGCTCGCGGATGCGGCGCGGCTCGAACAGATGAACGCTTCGGATGCGGCCAGGCTGCCGCTGTTCGGCGTCGCATACTCGCTCAAGGATCTGCTCTGGACCAAGGATATTCGTACCACTTTCGGCTCGAAGAATTTCGAGAATTGGTATGCACCCGCCGACGCGGAGCTGGCCGTGCGACTCGCCAACTCCGGCGGAATCCTCCTCGGCAAAACGACGACTCCCGAATTCGGCCTGCGCCCGACGACCGAGGGCGGTCTCTGTCCGCCGGCGCGAAATCCCTGGAACCTCGAACATACCGCCGGCGGCTCCAGCGGGGGATCCGCGTCTGCCGTCGCCGCGGGATTGCATCCGGTCGCGCAGGGCAGCGACGGCGGCGGCTCGGTGCGAATCCCCGCGGCGTGCTGCGGGCTCGTCGGAATCAAGCCGTCGCGCGGACGAATCACGCGCGCACCGTCGGAAGGCGAATCATGGGGCGGGCTTTCGACCACCGGCCCGATCGCGCGCACGGTTCGCGACGCGGCGCTGATGCTCGATGCGATGGCGGGAATGATGCCGGGGGATCCATACGCGGCGCGGCCGCCGGCGCGTCCGTTCGTCGAGGAAGTTTCGGCGCATCCGAGAAGACTTCGGCTAGCCGTTATCAACCGTAGCGCGCTCGGCACGGTCGAGGCCGAAACGCTCGCCGCACTCGAATCCGCATGCGGCGTGTTCCGCGAGATGGGGCATAGCGTCGAGCCGCTGACGCTCGATCCCGGCGCGCAGCTCGGCAAGTACGCACGTATCATAGTCGGCGCATCGGTCTCGGCGTTGAACATCCCCGATCCCGACCTGCTCGATCCGATCGTGCGCGGTAGCTACGAATGGGGGGCGAAAATTTCCGCCGCCGATTACATCCGCGCCGTGACCGGGATGCACAATACGGCGCGCGAAATTATCCACGCGCTCATGCCGTACGACGCGCTGGTCGAGCCGACGCTTACGCGGCCCGCGGTGCGGGTCGGATCCTTGCCGTCGAATCCCGCGACGGGGGCCGACGAAATCTACGGATGGATCGCATTCACGTTCCCGTTCAACTCGACCGGTCAGCCGGCTATCTCGATACCCAACGGATTCAGCAAGTCGGGACTGCCGCTCGCGCTTCAAATTGTCGGACGCCCTGGCGACGAAGCTGGAATAATCGCGCTGGCAGCGGAGTTCGAACGCGCCCGTCCCTGGAAGGACAAGCATCCTCCGATTTAGTTTCTCCCGTTGATTCGCGCGCTACGCTTCAGCATCATAGCGGGCCTCGGGCGCTCGACCTTTAAACACCAGCGCCGCGATGCGGGAGGCTGCCAATGCCGTGCGATGTAGTACTCTTGATTCGATGATTTCCGAGCATTCGCTGCTCAAGCATCCGTTCTATCAGGCATGGACGGCGGGCACGCTCACGTTCGAACGCCTGCAAAACTACGCGGTCGAATACTATCCGCACGTCGCCGCGTTTCCGCGGTACCTGAGCGCGATACATTCGCGATGCGCCGACATTGCGACCCGCCAGGCACTTCTCGAAAACCTGATCGAGGAAGAACGCGGCGCCGAAAATCATCCCGAGCTATGGCTGCGATTTGCCGAGGCGATCGGCGTCCCACGCGAGCGCGTTCTCGCCGCGTCCCCGTCGCCCGCGAGTGCTGGCCTCGTGCGCGAATTCGCGCGACTCGCTGAGAACGGGCACGTCGCGAGCGGACTAGCCGCGCTGTACGCCTACGTATCGCAAATCCCGGCCGTGGCGACCGCGAAGATCGACGGCCTCAAGCGCTTCTACGGCGTCCCGGATGAGCGCGGCCTGGCTTTCTTCACGGTGCACGAAAAAGCTGACGTATGGCACGCGCAGACCGGAGCCGAGCTGCTAGCGCGGCATTGCAATGGCGCTCGCGACCGCGCGATGGCGATCGAGGCCGGCAACCGTGCGCTCGGCGCATTGTGGTCGATGCTCGACGCCTGTTAACGCGCAGTTAGCGCGCATTAGAGCGGTTAGGCCCATAGAGGTCGAAGGCGTGCCAGTCAAGCTGATCCAGAGCGGCGAATTCATCGCCTTCTAGCCATCAGGGGCGCGCTTCGAGTACCAGGTTGAACGGCGTCGCGGTTGCACGACGAACGCGCGAGAACCCTCCTGCCGCGAGCACTTCGCGTAGCCGTTTTTCTCCCGCTTGCGTGCCGAGGCCGAGTCCTACTTCCTGCGACAGCGATCCCGGCACGCAGATCATCGTCGATGCGGCGTAGAATAGCCGGCCGACAGGATTGAAGTTGTCCTCGATACGGTCGTTGCTGAAGGGCTCGACGATCATCCAGGTTCCGTCTGCGGCGAGCGTGCTCTTCACGTGCGCGGCCGCACCGACGGGATCGCCCATGTCGTGCAGACAGTCGAAGAACGCGACTAGGTCGAACTTTCCGGGAAAATCTTTTGCAGTGGCCCGCTCGAAGTTGACGCGATCGGCGACGCCCTCGGCGCGTGCCACTTCGCGCGCGCGGTCGATCGACGGCTGGTGATAGTCGAAGCCGTGGAATCGCGATTTCGGAAACGCTTTTGCCATCAGGATTACCGACGCGCCGTGGCCGCACCCGACGTCTGCCACGCGTGCGCCGCGTTCGAGTTTGTCGCGGACTCCCTCGAGCGCCGGGATCCATTCCGACACCAGGTGCATCGCGTAGCCGGGGCGGAAGAAGCGCTCGGTGCCTCGAAATAGACACGGGTCGTGCTCGTGCCATCCGACGCCGCCGCCGTTGCGAAACGCGTTAGCGACTTTGGGTTCGTCGCGGACCGCAGCGGCTGCTATCTCGTAGATTCCCGGAAAGAACGCCGGGCCGCCTTCGTCGGCGAGCACCAGGGCTTGCTCGGGCGACATCGAGAAGCGCCCCGACGCGGCGTCGTAGTTGATATAGCCGGCTGCTGCTTGCGCCGCGGCCCATTCGCGCACGTAACGCTCGACCGTGCCGGTCTTCGACGCCAGTTCAGCCGGCGTCAACGGTCCCGCGGCGGCGAGCGTCTTGTACAAGCCAAACTTGTCGCCGAGCAGCACGAGTGCCGCGCCCATCGCCGCACCGACGTCGCCGAGCATCTTACCGATTAGTTCCTGGAGTTTGTTTCCATCGATCGCCATCGGACTCCTCCTGACCCCCCGATGTGCCTTTTCTTTAGGGTGAGCGCGCGCTTGCGTCAATGCGCCTGACGTTTATAAGTGCCGCGTCGCGATCGTGCGATTTTGCATGGCAAGTGTGCACAGATGCCAGTTTTACGAAACGGGTTGCGCGCGCAAGGATTGGTGCGGCATTTTTCTAATAGGATTGAATCGCTCAGGACGGTTCGACGAGCCTATCTCGCATAACCAGGGGGAACGATGCTTAAACGGGCAAATCTCGCGACACTCGGTGTAATCGGAATCTCACTCGCGACCTGGACCTATCTCGCACGCGCACAACAACCGTCCGCAGGCGCATCGACGGTGAGTGAATCGGCGCCCATTCCCGCTGATCAGATTCCGAAGAATATCAAGGACGCGGTCGCTTCTCCGGGGCGGCCGGCGGCGGACACGGCGCTCGACGCTGGACGCAGGCCCGATCAGATGCTGGCGTTTTTCGGAATCGAGCCTGGAATTAAGGTCGGCGAAATTTTCGCGGGCGGCGGCTACACGACGCAACTGCTTTCATCCGCAGTCGGCCCGTCGGGAATCGTGTACGCGCGGAATCCGGTTTTCCCGCCCGAGCGCAAGCGAATCGGCGACGCTTTCAATGCGCGACTTAAGAATCCGGCGCTGAAGAACGTCGTCGCGAAAAGCACCAACCTCGATACCGACGATTTGATCGGCGCACCGCCGGGAGCGCTCGACGTGGTCGTCACGAATATGAATTACCATGACCTCGTGCTGGTCGGTGTCGATCGCGCAAAGGTGAACGACGCGGTTTTCAAGGCGCTCAAGCCCGGCGGCGTTTACGGCATCGTCGATCACAGCGCCAAGCCGGGCACTGGAGCGAACGACGTCAAGCTGCATCGAATCGACGAGGATTTCGTCATCGCCGAAGTGGAGAAATCAGGATTCAAACTAACTTCTGCCTCCAGCGCGCTGCGGCATCCGGAGGACGATCGAACCTGGGTGACGGCGCCTCAGGCTGCGGGCGCTCGACGCGGAACCAGTGACCGCTTCATGCTCAAATTCGTGAAGCCGTAAAGGTGGGACGGTTGCGCATCTCGACGGGATGCACGATGAAGATGTAGATTGGAATCGTGCTGTAATCGAGCGAGGCGGCCCAGTGAAATACGCCTGGCTGGTATTGCGAAACCTCTCGCGCAACAGGCGGCGCACGGGGTTGACGATTTTCGCGATCGCGCTGGCGGTTTTCACTTATTCGACACTAGCGAGCCTGCCCTATCTTGCGGCGCATCTCGTGAGCAGTCCGACCGCGGAGCGTCGCCTTGTCGCGATGAACAAGTCTGGATTTTTCTATCCGCTGCCCGCCACGTATCGGCGAAAAATCGAGGCGATTCCACACGTCGAAGCGGTTACCGGGCTGACCTATTTCGGAGGGATCTATCGCTCGCCCAGCGATCAAATCGGCATCGCCGTCGATGCTGATGCGGCTGGTCCGATGTGGCCGGATTGGGGAATTACCGCAGAGCGCGCCGCCCTGCTGCAAAAGACGCGTACCGGATGCCTGGTGGCTCCCGCCATGATGCATAAGTACTCGTGGAAAATCGGCGACCATATAATTCTTAAAGGGAGCGTGTACCCCGCCGACGTCAGCCTCGTGATCGCCGAAGAACTCGGTGACAAGGCTCCGCCCGACGCGCTCTTGTTCCGACGCGACTACCTCGAGGAAATTCTTGGCGCCGGAGGGCGGATCAATGCCTACTACGTGATCGTGGACCGCAAGGAAGACGTGCCGGCCACCATCGCTAGCATCGATGAGACCTTTCTCAACTCCTCCGCCGAGACTAACAGTGCGTCGGAAGCGAGTTGGGTGTCATCGTTTTTCGATCTCAGGACGCTGCTGCTGATACTCAGCACCGTCGCGGCGGCTGTTGTGTTTGCGATGTCACTGGTAGCGCTCAATACGATGTTGATGGCGATGCGTGAGCGCCGCACCGAGACGGCGGTGATGCGGGCGCTGGGATTTTCGCCGTCGTTGGTCGTTGCGCTGACCCTGGCGGAATCGACGGCAATCGGACTGCTCGGTGGGATCGCGGGATGCGCGGCGGCCTATTCGATGGCGAAGCTGCTTCCGGTTTCGATTCTGCCGCTCGGTCCAGTGGACCTGTTCGCAATTCTTCCGCCAGTCATTCTCGCGCGAGCGCTCGGACTGGCCGTGTTGATTGGTCTCGTAGCCGGTGCGGTTCCTGCGGTGGGATTCGTGCGCCGAGGAATTGTCGAGACCTCCGCGCCGTCGGGTAAATTTCACCGTGGCTTGAGGTTGAAGGTTTTCGCCAGCAGCTCGTGGGAGCGCATCCGCGCCTGATGGCTGTGCACTACCGTCACCACCATCACTTCGTCGATATGCAACACGCTCGCGATATCGACTAGCGTGTCGCGGACGTGGTCGGGCGTTCCGATGATCGAGCGGGGCCATTCGCCCGTCTCACGCATCATCACGTCGTCGGGAACCGGCCCGGAACCGAGCTCCGCGAGCGCTTGCTCGGGCGTGGGAATCGGTCCGCGCATTCCCTGGCGCGCATGACGAACGAACAGCCGCACACTCGAGGCCATCCGCTGCGCTTCCTCGTCTGTGGGCGCGGATATCGCGCCAATCCCCAGGATGGCGACCGGCGCTGACAGCTCATTCGACGGGCGGAAGTGCGAGCGGTAGTACTCGATCGCGGCGCGCGTGTGAGTGGAATTGATGAAGTGCGCGAATGCGTAAGGCAATCCAAGCTGCGCCGCCGCGGCTGCGCTCCACATGCTCGAGCCGAGCAGCCAGACTTCTGGCGCACCAGGCATCGCGGGCGACAGCTCGATCCGGCTGAATGCATGATCGGGACGAAAGCCGCCGTGCAGGAACGCAAGCAGCTCGAGCAGTTGCTTGGGGAAGTCGTCCTCCGGCGGCTGCGCGCTGCGGTCGCGTCGCAATGCAAATGAATCGAGCGGGCTGCCGCCGGGTGCGCGGCCGATGCCGAGATCGATCCGATCGGGATAGAGCGCATGCAGTACGCGAAACGACTCGGCGACTTTCATCGGGCTGTAGTGCGGGAGCATTACGCCGCCCGATCCGACGCGCATGTGCGAGGTCTCAGCCGCCACGCGCGCGATGAGAACTTCCGGCGCGGGACTCGCGAATGCGCCAGTCGCGTGATGCTCGGCGATCCAGTACCGCTCGTATCCAAGGCGCTCGGCCAGCCGCGCCAGCTCGATAGTATTGCGAAAAGCGTCGGCAGTAGTGAAGCCGGCAGGCACGGGGCACTGGTCGATGATCGAAAGTTTCATTGCGACTGCCTAGAGAGTCATCTTGCGTGGCTGCGCAGAACGATTCCAGTCCGCTTCCCTCTCTGTCCTTTTATTGTCGGTCGTCCTTAGATTCTGTCATCCCGCGCGAATTATGGCGGAGCGAACTATTGTGTCATCCCGAGCGAAGCCGAGGGACCCCCGGATCTTCTGGACGCCGGTTGGCGGCACCTCACCATGGTGCTACCAGGGAGCCCTCGGTGTCATGCTGACTGAGCGAGCATCGGGGGAGCGCGTGTTTGTCATCCTGACAAAGCGAGCATCGCGAGCGGCAGGAACGGGCCTCCGGACAGCTTCGCGCAAGCGAAGCCGGTTCCGGTTTCTGAAATCGCGAAGCGCTCTGTACCGGTCATCCCGAGCGCAGCGAAGGATCTCGCACGTCATCGCGTCTCAGAACACAGCTTCAGTGCTCTGGTAAACGTGGGGCATATTGGCGAGAATCCGCGTGTGAGTCCCAGCTGCATGCACCGGCGGGACAACACTATAACCCGGAGGACGAATCATCATGAGTTGGGATTTTGAAACTGAGCCCGAGTTCCAGAAGGAGCTCGATTGGATCGAACAGTTCGTGCGTGACGAGGTCGAGCCGCTCGAGTTCGTGCTCGACTGCCATCCCTACGACGTGCGCGATCCGAAGCGCAACAAACTCGTGCGGCCGCTGCAGGCCGAGGTCAAAAAGCGCAAGCTGTGGGCCTGCCACCTGGGTCCGGAGCTCGGCGGGCAGGGCTACGGGCAGGTCAAGCTCGGCTTGATGAACGAGATTCTGGGCCGCGCGGCCTACGCCCCGATTGTGTTCGGATGCCAGGCGCCCGATTCCGGCAACGCCGAGATCCTCGCGCATTACGGCACGCCCGAGCAGAAGAAAAAATATCTGCAGCCGCTCCTCGACAACGAAATCGTTTCGGCGTTCTCGATGACCGAGCCGCAGGGTGGCGCCGATCCAAAAGTGTTCAAGACTCACGCCGAGCTCAAGGGCGATAGCTGGGTGATCAACGGCGAGAAGTGGTTCTCGTCGAACGCGCACCTCGCGTCATTTCTGATCGTGATGGTGGTGACCGATCCCGACGCCAAGGAATACAACCGCATGTCGATGTTTATCGTGCCGAAGGAAACTCCGGGCGTGAACATCCTGAAGAACCTCGGCGTCGGCACGCATGAGCGCGGCGGCAGTCACGCTTACATCCGCTACGAAGACGTCCACGTGCCCAAGGATCACATGCTCGGGCCGCGCGGCGGTGCGTTCGTGGTGGCGCAGACGCGACTCGGTGGCGGCAGGATGCATCATGCGATGCGCACGATCGGGCAAGTGCGCAAGGCCTTCGACATGATGTGCGAGCGGGTGCTGTCACGCACGACGCAGGGATCGCGGCTCGCGGACAAGCAGCTGGTGCAGGAGAAGATCGCCGACTCGTGGATGGAAATCGAACAATTCAGGCTGCTGGTGCTGCGCACGGCGTGGAAGATCGATCGCTACAAGGACTACCTCAAGGTGCGCAAGGATATCGCCGCGGTCAAAGCGCTGATGCCCAAGGTGTTCCACGACGTGGCGGCGCGCGCGCTTCATCTGCACGGCTCGCTCGGCGCCACCGGCGAGATGCCGTTCGTCGAGCAGGTGATCCAGAGCTTCCACATGGGTCTGGCCGACGGCCCCACCGAAGTCCACAAGATAACCTTGGCGCGGCAGGTGTTGCGCGACTACAAGGCGACCGACGGGTTGTTCCCGACGCGGCACATCCCCAGGCTGCGCGAGGCAGCCATCAAGAAGTACGCCGACCGCATCGAGCTCGAGGTGGCGAATCAGTGAGCGATCGCGTCGAGTTCGATTTCAAAGACAAGGTCGTCGTCATCACCGGCGGCAGCCGCGGCCTCGGACATGCGATGGCGCTGGGTTTCGCGCGTGCCGGCGCGAACCTGGCCATCGCCAGCCGCAAACTCGATTCGTGCGAGGCGGCGGTGGCGGAAATCCGTGCGCTCGGCCGCGACGCGTCGGCCCATTCGATTCACGTGGCGAAGTGGGACGACTGCAACCGGCTGGCCGACGAAGTTTACGCGCGATGGGGCCGCGCCGACGTGTTGATCAACAATGCCGGATGTCGCCGCTCGCGCCGTCGTCGGTCGAGACCAACGAGGATCTTTTTGACAAGGTGATCGGCGTCAACCTGAAGGGACCGTTTCGCCTGTCGGCCTTGTTCGGCTCGCGGATGGCGGCGGGGGACGGCGGCGCGATCATCAATGTGTCTTCCGTCGCTTCGATTCGTCCTACCCCCGACACTGCCCCGTACGCGGCGGCGAAAGCCGGCCTCAATGCGATCACGATTGCCTACGCGATGGAGTACGGGCCGAAGGTGCGCGTCAATTGCATAATGGCGGGGCCGTTTCACACCGACGTCAGCAAGGGATGGTCGCGCACACCGGAGTTCACGCGTCGCGCGCGTGCGACATTTCCGATGCAGCGCGCCGGCGAGCCGGACGAGGTCGTGGGAGCGGCGCTGTATTTCGCCAGCCCCGCATCGAGCTTCACCACCGGCGCGGTGCTGACGATCGACGGCGGCTCGTCGCATCCCAACGCAGCGCGAACATCCTCCGCCTGACCTAAGGTCCGCTCATCCTTCAATAGAAAAGGTCTCAGCCGCTTCGGTCTGGTAGGCGGTAAATTCTACGGGACTCGCGGCGCGGATCGTCTTTAATTCTCTGTAGTTCTTGCGGGCATGAAAAATGCTCCCTCCATCCTGCAGAGGAGGACGGCCATGGCCAAAATGTTTTTATCCCTGGGATTCTGGATGACCATTCTGCTCTTCATCGCGCTTGGTTACGCCATTGGTGCTGACTGCCCGGATTCGATGGACTGTAGCGACGGCCACAGCGCGATTGCGTCCTCGGTGCTACAAAACGAAAATCAGTACTTGAAGGAAAGTATGCGCGCCCGCGACGTCGCATCTAGTATTGAGTGCCCGCCCAGTTCAACCTCGCACAGCAACGATATCGACTTCGCCCAGATGGCCAACTTGCAAGGCGGCGGAGGCCCCGTATACGCCCCCGGAATCTCATTCGTAATGACGCCGCGCTCTTCCCAGATGATCGTGTGCCCCGGCCCAGTAGAAATTCCCCGCCACTAGAAATCTCGCAAACGATCCGATTCTCCTTCCCGCGCGGCCCCGAAAAAAGGGGTGATAATACCTCGCCCGTTATTTTACGGGAGAGGCGGCCGACCGCATCGCGGTCGGTAGGTGAGGGTTCTGCTTGCTCAAGCTGGCGACCTTGACTACGACAAACTGATCAATTGAAAACTCCGAGTTATGCGGTTCACTATTCGTAAGTCTCCGCTACCGTTTCAGAATTTTGCAGGAGATCGCACTCTCCGCAAAATAAAATCTCATCAGACAACGCGTCGCGACAATCGCGCGCATTTTCTCTTTTCAGTTGCATTATGAAACCCGAGTCGGCTAGAACCTGAAACGGGCCTCAGCGTCTGCGTTGCAATCGAAACCCAGGAGAGAAATTACGATGGAAACGATCAAGTTTGACGATATTCCGGCGCTCACCAAAAAAATCAGCAAGGAATTCGGTCCGTGGAGCGAGCCGATTCATGTGACGCAGGAGAAAATCAATCAGTTCGCCGACGTCACTGGCGACCATCAATGGATTCATATCGATATCGAGCGCTGCAAGAAAGAGAGTCCGTTCGGCGGGCCTGTAGCGCATGGTTTCCTGACGCTGAGCCTGCTGCCCGCGTTCAAGAGCAAAGAGGACTACACGATCAGCGGATTCCGTAACGTCGTGAACTACGGCGCGAACAAGCTGCGATTCGTCGCGCCTGTCCCTGCCGGCGCCAGCGTCTACTCACGCTCGAGGGTGATCGCGGTCGAGCCGCGCCCGATGGGCACGATGCTGACGCGCGAGACTGAAATCCAGGTCGTAGGTCAGCAGAAGCCCGCGGTCGTTTACGAAGCCCTGATGCTGTTCGTGAAGTAGGCGAGCCGCGCATCGACGGAGATTTGCAGATGGCGTACGAACAGATCATTTACGAGGTCGCGGACAATATCGCGACGATCACGCTCAACCGGCCGGAGAAGCTCAACGCCTTCACCGGCATCATGATGAACGAGATGATCGATGCGTTCGACAAGTCTGACGCGGACGACAACGTTCGCGCGGTCATCGTGACCGGCGCGGGACGTGCGTTCTGTGCGGGCGCAGACCTGTCGGCTGGTCCCAGGACGTTCGACTCGACGCGCGAGGATCGCGCCGACCGTCGAGCCGCGATCAAGGCCGACGGCACTGTGGATTGGAGCAACGATGCGGTTCGCGACGGCGGCGGACGGCTGACGCTGCGCATCTTCGATAGCTTGAAGCCGGTAATCGCGGCGGTGAACGGCGCGGCGGTCGGCGTCGGCGTTACGATGCAGCTCGCGATGGATGTGCGGCTGGCGTCCGAGAACGCGCGCTTCGGATTCGTGTTCGCGCGCCGCGGGATCGTGCCGGAGGCGTGCTCGAGCTGGTTCCTGCCAAAGATCGTGGGCATCTCGCAGGCGCTCGAATGGACCTTCACCGGCCGCGTCTTCCCGGCCGAAGAAGCGCTCGAAGGCGGTCTGGTCAAAAAAATCTACAAATCCGATCAACTCATTCCAGCGGCGCGTGCCCTCGCTCGCGAGATAGCCGACAACACCTCGGCGGTCTCGGTCGCGCTGATTCGCCAGATGCTGTGGCGGATGGCCGGCGCGGACCATCCGATGGAAGCGCACAAGGTCGACAGCCGCGGGATTTTTGCGCGCGGCTCTTCGGCGGATGTGAAGGAAGGCGTCGCGTCGTTCCTGGAGAAACGCCCGGCGAAATTCCCCGACAAGATCTCAAAGGACATGCCCGCGTACTTCCCCTGGTGGAAGGAACGCAAGTACAGCTAAACGGATTCGGGGCAGAGGCAGAATCTTGAGTCGCGCGCAAAATACTCTTCTATGCAACGACCCACACCTTCATACTCCTCTCCCCTGAGGGGAGAGGAGTTAGCGCCTCAGTGCTCACTTAACTACCCGGTTGGCGGGGCCGCTGGTTACGAAGTTCGTAACGGTCGCGGTGCAAGTGACGGGACCCGGCGGAGGTGATTCGGTGTAAGTGGATCCATCGCCAGCGCCGGAAGTCTCAATCGTCAATGCCTCCGCCACCTTGCCATTGGTCTTCCCGACCAGGTTGAATGGCTGGTTTACCAGCATCGTGCCAGTGCAATTCGGCAGTTTGCCCTGAACCGTGGTCGTCAGGGTTCCGGCGGCTTGTATGATTCCATTGCCCTGCTTCTGAATCGCGTATTTGCCGGTAAGACTGTAGTTGGAAAACGTGCAGTTATTTACTCCCAGCGTGATTCCCACCGCTCCTCCGGTGATGTTGCCTCGACCATCGAGGTGGATGAATCCCTCGGTGAGTCCAGCAGGGACGGTGCCATTCGCCTTAGAATCGCTCGCGTCGGTGAGCAAGGCCTCGCCCGAAGTCTGAAAGACGTATGTACCCCCGAGCACGTCTCCGTTTTGCGCAAAGACTCGATGCTGCAAAAACAAAAGCACTACGATAGCCGCCAGGGTAATAAATGCTCTCTTCGTCACGATACCCTCCCATAAGTCCGAAAATGCTTTCACCGGCAGCCTCGCACGCCTGCGTACATGGTTCAGAATGCGATTTGTTTGCCGACGGTACTCGAAAACCGCGACTGGGTAAACGTTACCGCCAGGCCCGGTGATGTAGTGGTTGGGATTGGATCGCTGCGTCGATCAGATCCGGCTTTCGACTTACTAGAGCGAGGTTGACGTAATGTCCTTTCGCCGGTCAAGCTGCACAATCATATGGCCGCGAGTTGGCAAGAGAGCGAGATAATCCTGGGCCTTTTCGTCGGCGACCTCCAGGACGCGCAAAAGTTTGACGGGACGATTATCAGCGTGCTCCCCGACGTGCCTGAGAGCGAACGGCCGCAATCTGTCCACATGCCGTTTCTTGCCTACGGGGTCGCGTCGCTCGACAGGACGGCGGCGCTGATCGACGAGGAACTTGCGCAAGGACATCGAGTGCTCGTTCATTGCGAGGAGGGATGCGAACGCGCGCCGCTGGTGGTGGCGTGGTTCCTGAAAACTCGGCGCGGCAAGACGCTCGACGAAGCATACGCAGCTGTTGAAGAGGCGGCGGCCGATTGTCGAGGACCGAAGGCGCTGGCTAGGAATCCACAATCGATAGAGTTGCGACAAGTCGCTGCGATGAATTGACTATTTTGCGACGACGGCTCACGCTGGGCGGCATCACGGTGACGTAACGCTTCATGGCCAACTTTCTCAATCGCGCGCTCGAGTATGTAGAAACCGTGCTGGGACATCTGAGGTCGGCGTTTCATCCGAGCAAGCCGTGGGTTGCGCGCACGCGCGAGTTGAGCCGATCTCGCAGACTGCGCAAAATCGGCGTGATCGTCGTCGCGTTCGTGCTGTTTATCGGCCCGGCGCTGTACCTCGCCGTTCCGCCGGTGCTGCGGCACATCCTGACCGGGCCGGTCGCCGCCAGCATCCATCGCGAAGTAAGCGTCGGCAAAATCCGGTTCAATCTTTACCGGCTGAAGCTTGATCTCGACAAGCTGCACGTTGGGGAGCGCGACAATCCGCAGAAACCGTTCGTCGATATCGGGCACGTGAGATTGAAAGTATCATGGATGTCGCTGTTCAGATTTGCGCCGGTGATCGGCGAAGTGCTGGTCGAGCAGCCTGCGATACACGTTGTTCGAGAGTCGCAGCAGAAATTCAATTTTTCCGACCTGCTCGAGAGCGCGCCGGCAACGACACCCGAGAAACCGAAACCGGCAGCACCCAGTGCGCCGATGCGATTCGCGGTTTCGAATATCCAACTGCGCGACGGCAACATAACGATCGACGATCAGCTGCTCGGCAAGCAGCACAAAGTCGAGAAGATCCAGGTCAACGTGCCGTTTATCGCGAACCTGCCTGCGGACGTGGACGTTTTCGTCCAACCGCTGTTGCAGATGGTGATCGATGGCAGCCAGCTACGGATTGCGGGCGTGTCAAGGCCATTCCAGGCGACGCGCGACTCGGTGGTTGACCTGAAACTGCATCGTCTCGACCTGCCGCTCTACGTTAGCTACTCGCCGACGAAGTTGCCGGTCAAAATTCAGAAGGGAACGTTGTCGACCGACCTGTACGTGCATTTCGTCCAGGAGCAATCGCAACCGCTGATTCGTATGAATGGAACGGTGGCGTTCGATCAGCTCGACGTTCGCGACCTGGCCGATGCGCCAGTCGTCGCACTCAATCATGCCGAGGTGAAGCTGGCGGACGTCGAACCGCTCGGCGCGGTGTTCTATCTGAAATCGATCTGGATCGACGGACTGTTCGCGCACGTCAAACGCAATCCGGACGGCACTAACAATCTCTCGTCGCTCGCAAGCGGGAATGCGGCGCCCGCGAGTCCTCCACCGCTGACGACACAGGCGGGCAACATAGTTCAGCCTGCTACGCCGGCGCCGGCGGGACCATCAACCTCGAAACCGCCGATGGATTTTCAGTTGGAGTCGTTCGTTCTGACGAAGAGCGGAGTTGATCTGCAGGATAACAGCGGTGCGACTCCCGCGACGGCGGCGCTTGATGCGCTCGAGGCGGGAGTAAAAAATCTTCACACGCTGGGGAAATCGCCGGCGACGTACTACTTGAATGGAAACATTCACAGCGGCGGCGCGGTCGCGGTCAAAGGCACAATGGACCTCCCGCAATCGCAGGTCACCAGCGACGTTTCGATCGACAAGATCGATCTGCCCGCGCTGCAGCCGTTTGCGCAGGCCTTTCTGGCAGCGACGGTGGCGTCCGGCAAGCTGAGCGCGAAGGCCAACGTGCAGACGAATTTCGCGAGCGAGCATTTCAACTTGCGTGCGGAGCCGGCGAGCGTCGCGATCGAAGATTTCGAAGTCGATGCGCCGCACGAGCGCGAAAAACCCGTGCTTTGGAAGAGTCTTAGCGTCGCGATCGGAAAGGTTGATTTAGCGTCGCGCCAAGCGACGGTCACCGAAGTAAAAAGCGACGGAATACATCTGTTCGTCCGCCGCGAGCGCGACGGGAAGCTGAGCCTGGCATCGCTGATGCGCGGACAGGAGACGCCGCCCACCACCAGGCGCGAAGGCGCGCGCGAGGCGCGACGAGCGCCGCGCGAGCCGAGGCGAACACAGCGAGAGCGCAGACGGGTCGCGCGCAAACCGGTCCAGCCCGCGGCACCGCCCTCGCAGGCCTGGCAATTCCAGGTCGCGTCGATCGCGCTGGAACAAACCGCCGCGACCGTCGAGGACGACAGCGCGCCGAAGCCGATCAAGCTGGCGGTCGCGCCGCTGAACCTTCATGTGAAAGATGTGTCGAGCGACTTCAGCAAACCGTTCATGGTCGATGTCGACGGCACGCTGAATCAGAAGGGTACTTTCAAAGTTACCGGGCCGGTCGCGATTGCGCCGCTCAAGGCCGATTTGCGCGTCGCGACAAAAAAGCTGGACATTGCATTTGCAAATCCTTACGTCAGCAAGAATCTGAATGCGACGATTACGAGTGCGAACCTGACGATGGATGGCGCCGTCGGCCTCGAACAGGAGCGCAAGGATTTTCTCGTCAGTTACAAGGGCGATGCATCGCTCGGCAGTGTGCGGATGCTCGACAAGCTGACTAACGATCTGTTTTTCAAGATGGCCGCGCTCGACGTGAGCAAAATCGATTTCGCGCTCGGCAAGGGTCCGCCGAAGGTGCACGTAGGCGAACTCGCGATGTCGAACTTTTATTCGCGGATCATCCTCAACAGCACCGGCAAGCTGAACCTGAAGGACATTACAGCGAGTCCGCAAGAAGCGCCGACATCGTTGACGCGAGCTACCGGCGAGCCCGGCTCGATGGGCGCGGTTCCACTGGCGCCGAGTCCGACCCCGACTCCCGCCGCCGCCCCAAGTCAAGCCGCCGCGCCCGCTCCTGGAGCATCTCCGGCGGCAGAGGCGAGTCCGGCGCAGCCGTACCAGGGCCAGCCGATGAACGCCGACGTCGAGTTGAGCAAGATCGTGCTCAAGGGCGGCAAAGTCGATTACACCGACAACTTCATCAAGCCCAACTACACGGCGAACCTGTCCGAAATGGAGGGCAGCGTCGGCGCATTCGGTACGAAATCGACCGAGCCTGCGCCAGTTTCACTCGATGGAAAAATCAACGGCAGCGCGCCGATCAACATCGACGGGTCGATAAATCCGCTCGCGCCGACGGCGTACGTCGATATCAAGGCCAAGGCGGACGGGGTCGAACTCACAGGACTCTCACCGTACACGACGAAATACACCGGCTATCCGATCGTCAAAGGCACTCTGACAGTGGATGTTCACTATCTGCTGGACACGGGCAAGCTGACCGCCGACAACCACATTTTCATCGATCAACTGACGTTCGGGGATCACGTGGACAGCCCAGACGCGACCAATCTGCCGATTCGGCTCGCGGTGTCGCTGCTCAAGAATTCGAAGGGGGTGATCGACGTACGAATCCCGATATCCGGATCGCTGTCGGATCCGCAATTCAGCATCGGCAGCATCATCCTGGGCGCGTTCATGAATCTGATCATCAAAGCGGCGACGTCGCCGTTCACGCTGTTGGCGGCGGCGTTCGGCGGTAACGGCGAGCAGCAGGAACTCGGCTATATCGAGTTCGTGCCCGGCTACGCGACGCTGACGCCGGCGAGTCAGCAGAAGCTGGATACCGTCGCAAAGGCGTTGGCGGATCGGACGGCATTGAAGCTCAACATCGAGGGGCGCGTGGATCCGAAATTTGACAAGGACGGCTACAAGGAGGCGTCGCTCGATCACAGTATCCAGGTGGTGAGGCACAAGGCTGAGGGGGATAGCGCGGACAGCAAGGCGACAAGCGCCGCGTTCTCGACGGCGGACTACAATAAATACCTCGCGAAGGTTTACAGCGCCGGAGATTTCAAGAAACCGCGCGACCTCGTCGGATTGGCGAAGACCCAGCCGCCGGACGAAATGAAGAAACTGATCCTCGCCAACACCCCGGTGAGCGATCAGGACATGCAACATCTCGCGGATGCGCGCGCGAACGCGGTGCGTGCGTACCTGACTACGAAACAAGTGGATGCGGCGCGGATGTTCATAGTCGCGCCGAAGCTGGACGCCAACGGCATCAAGGATCAGGGCAAGACGACGCGCGTCGATCTGTCGCTGGAGTGACGCGCGCCCCACGGAGGCTGGACTCGAATGAGTAGTTCATGGGGACTCTGCAAGGAGTGCAAGTGGTGGCAGATTGAGCCCAAGGCGCCGGTGAAAAATTCGACGATGGGACTTTGCATCGACGAGAAAATGATACGGTTCAAGCTGCGAGTCTCCGGCAATAGCGGATGCAATCGATTCATGGAAGGCAAGCCCGCGCACGCAAAAGGTTCGAGCGGTCAGCCGCCGACTGCAAAGCCGACGCGATGATCGCGGCCGGCTAACCTAACCCCTAATCTCCTTCCCTCGAGGGAAGGGGGACAATCGCGCTCACTGCTAGAGCGAGCCCAGGATGCGATCCGGGACCGCGTCCCAGGCGCGACGTTCTTCGTCGCGCGGCGCATCCTCGAGCTTGCTATTCGCGCCGAAGATCATCGTCGGTCGGCGCGCTTCCGTGTAGGGCGCCCACTCACCGACACTCTCGCAGCTCGGATCGCCTGATCGCGCGAATGCCAGCCACGCATCCTGCATTTGCATTGCGAGCTTTTCCGCCGCGGGACCCGTACCAGCGAATGCGGGCATCCCGGGGATGTGATTGGTGCCGAAGACGAAGCCCAATTCGAGTGCGTGGCACGAGCCGAGCGCGCCGCCCATCGCGGGTGACGGCCACGTGAAGAGGTAACTGTAAACGCGCGAGTCGTGGCGTCCATGCACTTGGGCAAGACGCACGCCGGGGATGCGGAAAATGCGATCGGTCTCGATGGCGGTGAACAACTCGGCCGGCGTGACGGACTCGCCTCGCTGCGCGCGCGCCTTTTCGTAAGTTTCGATCAGGGCGTCGGCCGCGGGCGCAGTCAGGCGTCTGCTCATACGCGCGCCGAGGCCGGTGCGATCCAGCTTCGGCAATCCCGGATCCATAACGGAGAACAACTTCCATTCGTCGAGCGTCGTACCTACCATCACAGCCACGCCCGACGCGTTGCCGTCCGCCACCATCTCGAATGCGGTGCGGGGCACGAAAGTGCCGTCCACTACCGGCTGATACGCCATCCCAAGTTCGGGGTCGGGCGTCTTGCCGTCGTCGAGCAGAGCGCCGGTGAGCAATTGCGCCGGCGTCAGCGCGCGGATAGCGGCAGCGTCGCCCGGTTGTACGCGGAGTCTCGACAAGACTCGCTCGGCAATGTGACTTGCGCGCGCGGCCGGGGCGCCGGTGTGCGATGCGCCGCTTTGCGGTATCGCCTTATGGTACAGGCCGCGCGCAGAGGGCATCGCGAGCAGAGTTCCGACGCTCATGCCGCCGGCCGATTCGCCGAAAATGGTGACGTTGCCGGGATCGCCGCCGAACTCCGCGATATTGTCGCGGACCCATTCGAGCGCCGCGACTTGATCGAGCATTCCCTCGCTGCCGCTGGCTGGAATCTTGCCGTTGGTCAGGTCAACGAGGCGTAGGTAGCCCAGAGGTCCGAGGCGATAGTTGATTGTGACGACGACTACGCCGCCGCGTCGCGCTAGAACCGAACCATCGTACAACGCCTGCGAGCCCGAACCGATAGTGAATGCACCACCGTGAATCCAGACCATCACGGGCCGGCGTTTGCGGTCGAGCGCAGGCGTCCAGACGTTGAGCGAGAGACAATCCTCGGATTGTTCGCCATCGACTACCATCGCCGAGAGTGCGTTAAGCAGGAGCGGGTTCTGATAACCCACTGCGCCAAAACGACGCGCGTCACGTACGCCCGTCCACGATGCGGGCTTTTCGGGCGGGAGCCAACGACGCGCACCTACCGGAGGAGCGGCGAACGGCACTCCCTTGAAGACGAATAGTCCGCCCTGGTCGTCACCTTCGAGCTTGCCCTGACGAGTCGAAACAGTCGCGCTCATGTGGATGAACCTCGATTCGAGAATTGCGGCGATTCTCGCAGAATTCATGCGCAGTTAACAAACCTAAAGGGCACATGCCGCCTAAATCTCAAAACGGCACACATCGCGTCTAATCGCGCCGTCGGCACCGCGGAAAGACGAGGAGTCGCGAGCTTCCGTTCCGGTTATGCGACAGATCTTTCGGGCATCGTATTTGCTCTGATCCACTAGATCCCTGCGATGGCCAGGGACGGGAAGGAAATCGGATGGGCGCGTCGCCCAAGCAGAACGATCTGGCCTCGCATGAGAGGAATTCCCAGCATGACCAGTTGAACGCCGAAGCTGCGACTTCGAGTGAACTGGAACGCACGCGGGCCCGCCGCATCACTTCGTTCGCCTCACCCGTGACGGAGCAAAAGATAACGGGTGTGTCGCGGCTGGCAGCGATTCTGATTGTCTTTTTCCAACTCGTTTATGCTGCTGAGCGCCGCCATATTGGCGTATCGACGCTCGACGCGATGCAGCGTCTTATTCTGGCCAACGCTGCGATCGGAGTTGTGTTTTTCCTGTTGACCTTCACTGCCGCGATGCCCCGCTATTGGCGTCAGATTGCTATCTCTGTCTGCACCGCGCTGCTGCAATCGACAACTGCGATCGGCGTCGTATCGATGCGGATAGAGCCGCTGTTCGTGTCTGCGTTCGTCATTGTTGTCGGCGCCGGGACGTTGGCACCCTGGGACTGGCCCTGGCAGGCTGCGATCAGCACTATCGGAATGCTTTGCTTTTACGTGCTGGCGCGCGCGCATGGAATCGTAGATTCCGATCCGGCTGTGCACTGGCTGGGACTGACGTCGGCAGTTGGGCTGGCGCAGCTAAACGTCTATGTTCAAATGAAAACCCGGCGCGAAGTCGCGCAAAACCTCGCAGACCGCCTGAGCAGCGATCAGAAGCTCAAGGAGAGCGAAGAGAAGTTTCGCCAGATTTTCCAGCAGAGCGGCGACATGGTCGTTGTCACCAACCTCGACACGAGTGCGATTCTCGAGGTCAACAACCAATTCGTCGTGCGCAGCCGCGTGCCGCGCGAGCTGGTCCTGGGCCGCCGCGAGATCGACTTCAATTTTTTCGCGGATCCAGGTGTCCGCGAGCAGTTCATGAACGATCTCCGGCAGACCGGCGCGGTGAAGAACCTCGAGGTCGAGCTCAACGGCGTCGGCTATGCCCGACCGATGACGGCGCTGATATCGGCGGTCGTGGTCCGGCTCAACAATCAACCCTGCGCGATCATCGTGGTCCGTGAAATATCGGACGTCAAAGAAGCGGAGCGGAAGCTACGCAACAGCGAGGCGATGCTGCGCAAGATCTTCGACGCGAACCTCGATTCGGTGACGATCACCGATGCGTTGACGCGGCGCTTCACCGACGTCAATCACGAATTCTCTCGCGCCACGGGCTTCAGCAGCGAAGAGGTGCTGGGCAAGACCTATTGGGAAGTCGGCGTATGGCCGAGCCGCGAGGAATCGGACAATTTTTCGGCGACCCTCGCGCGAACCGGGGAAGTCCGGAATATGCGGGCTAACTTCTACGCCAAAGACGGGAGCCTCATCCCACGCCTGATGTCGGGGGTGATCCTGGAGCTGGAAGGGAAGCCTAGTTGCATGACCATCACGCGCAACATTGGCGACCTGGTGGCGGCGGAACAAAAGCTCAAGGAGAGCGAGGCCAGTCTGCGGAAAATTTTCAATTCCATCCTGGATCCAGTGTCGATCACAGACCTCGACGGCCATTTCGTGGAGGTCAACGACGAATTCACGCGTCTCAGTGAATTTTCGCGCGAAGAGATCATCGGGAACGTCTCCGACAACGAACAGGCAGCGGCATACACCAAAACCCTCCGCACCACCGGCCAGGTGCGAAATTTCGAAGTGACGATTCGAGCCAAGAGCGGCGTCGAGATTCCCGTGTTGCTCTCGTCGGTGGTGGTGGACTTGGGCGGCGAGCCGCGCGTCGTCACGATTGCCCGCGATATCACCCAGCTCAAGGAGCAGGAGCGGAAACTACAGAGCAGCGAAGCGATGTTGCGTCAGATATTCGACTCGAGCGTCGACAATATCGCGCTGACCGATATGAGCGACGGCGTCATCATCGATGTGAACAATGAGCTGTTGCGATCGTTGGGACTTGCCAAAGATGACGTCATCGGCAAGCGTTTCGATCAGGTCGAAGTCTGGGAAAGCCCCGAGCGGCTCGAGCTCTTCACCGCAGCCCTGCGCAAGCAGCGCGACGTGCGCAACTTCGAAACCACCTTCCGCACCGCCATCGACAGTACTTTTCCTGCGCTGATCTCGGCGGTGGTACTCGAGCTCGGCGGGCACGAATGTGCGCTGTCGATTGCGCGCGATATCACTGACCTGGTGGCGGCACGGCAGAAGGCGCTGGCGGCCTCGACGGCGAAGACCGAATTCCTGTCGAGCATGTCGCACGAGATTCGCACCCCGATGAACGCGATCCTTGGGATGGCCGATCTGCTGGGCGAGAGCGAACTCGATTCCGAACAGCGGCGCTACCTCGAGACGGTTATCAGCAACGGCAACGCGCTGCTCGAGCTCATCAACAGCATCCTCGACTTGGCTCGAGTCGAGAGCGGGCGGTTGGACCTCGAGGCTGTTGCGTTCGACGTCGTCGAGTTGACGGAGAAGGTTGCCGACACTCTGGCAGTGCGCGCCCACGAGAAGGGAATCGAACTCGCAGTGCGATTTGCCGGCAATCTACAGCGAATGCTGGTGGGCGATTCGCTGCGTCTGCGCCAGGTGCTCACCAACCTGATCGGCAACGCGATCAAATTTACCGAGCGCGGTGAAGTCGTGATCGAAGTCGCGCCCGACTCGCGGAAGTCCAACCCGGGCAGCCTGCTTTTTTCAGTGCGTGATACCGGCATCGGAATGCCGCACGACGTGCTGCTCAATATATTTTCGCCCTTCACCCAGGCCGACTCATCGACCACACGAAAGTACGGCGGCAGTGGGCTTGGTCTGACGATCGTCGAGCGGCTGGTCGCGCTGATGGGAGGCACGGTCTGGGTCGAAAGCGACCTCGGCAAGGGGAGCACCTTCTCTTTTACTGTGGAGCTCGGCTTGCCCTCCGCCGAAACCGAAACGCGCGAGTATCCAAAATGCGAGCTGTCCGGGGTCCGGGTGCTGGTGGTGGATGACAACGCGACTGCTCGATCGATCGTCAGCGAAATGTTGCGCGTAAGAGGCGCACTCGTCACCGAGGCCGCATCGGGGCCCGAAGGATTGCTCGCGCTCGAAGCGGCTAACCGAGACCACACTGCTTTCGGCCTGCTGCTGGTTGATTCGCAGATGCATACGGTGGACGGTTTCGAGATGGACGGAATCGAGATGATCAGGCAGATACGGCCTGGCGCCAACCGAAACGCTGCGATCGTGATGCTCGTCAATTCCAACGATCTGACGACGCGGTTGAATGCGATCAGGAAGTTGGGTGTGAAGCACTACGTGGTGAAGCCGGTAAAGAGCCACGAATTGTACGCCGCGATTTCAGTCGCGATGGCCGAAGCTGCCGCGCCCGCGCAAGCAGTCGTCGAGCCTCGTCATGAGGTGCCGGTGAACGGTTCCGCGACGCATCTGCTCGATCGCCCGCTCAGTATCCTGCTGGCAGATGACTCGACAGACAATCGCCTGTTAATTACGGCATATCTGAAAAAGAGCCGTTACGTGCTCGATGAAGTTGAGAACGGCCAGCTTGCTCTCGACCGATTCATGGCGCGCTCCTACGACGTAGTCCTGATGGACATCCAGATGCCGGTGCTCGACGGTTATGGGGCGGTAAGCAGGATTCGCCAGTTTGAGAAAGCGAACGACCGTCGTCGTACACCAATCATCGCGCTGACGGCGTCTGCGCTCGAAACCGACGTGCAGCGGGCACATCAGGCAGGCTGCGACATACACGTCAGCAAGCCGGTCAAGAAATCGACTCTCCTCAAGGCGATCGCGAACGCAGTCGAAGAGTCCGAGCACGACGACGCGCCAGCGGCGGCGATTTCTCCTCACTAAGGTGCAGGGGTTACCCCCGCCCAAGGAAGTGTGAAACCCACGGTGGGTTTCACATACAATTGCGCCATGGCACCACAACGTCCAATTCGTTTTGGAATACTCGGCGCGGCTCGAATCGCGCCCGACGCATTGATTAAGCCAGCGCACAACGTGCCGGATGCCGAAGTCGTCGCGATCGCAGCGCGCGATCCGAAGCGAGCGCAGGAATTCGCGGCCGCTCATGGTATTCCTCGCGTGCATGCGGCGTATGACGATCTCGTCAACGATCCCGAGCTCGACGTGATCTACAATCCGCTGCCGAACTCGCTGCATTGCGAGTGGACGATCGCGGCGCTGCGCGCGGGCAAGCACGTGCTATGCGAGAAGCCGATCGCCTCCAACGCGATGGAGGCCGAGCGGATGGCGAAGGCGGCGGACGAGTCCGGGAAGATTCTCGGCGAGGCTTTTCACTACCGCTACCATCCGCTGGCGGATCGCGTGCGCGCGCTGATGAGCGACGGGACGCTCGGCAAGCTGGTCCACGTCGAGGGCCAGTTTTCGGTGCCGATTCCGGAAACGAATATTCGCTTCGATTGGAACCTCGCGGGCGGCGCCACGATGGATTTGGGATGCTATCCGCTCCACATGATCCGTTATTTTTCCGGACTGACGCCACGCGTGGTCCGCGCCAAGGCGGAGACCGGGCCGAAAAATATCGACATCGCGATGGATGTCGATCTCGAGCTCGCAGGCGGCGTGACGGCCCGGATGAGCTGCGCGATGAAAAAAGATTCTCCCCTTGGAGCATCATTCACAGCGCGCGGCGAGCGCGGAGAGCTGCGCGTGACGAATCCTATCGCACCCCATCGCGGTCATCAGCTAATCGTCAAGACTGGCGCCGGCGAAAAGAACGAAACGGCGCCAGGCGACACGACGTTCACGTATCAATTGCGCGCGTTCGTAAAAGCAGTACGCCGCGAATCGAAATTTCCCACCGACGGCGCCGAAGGGATCATCAATATGCGCCTGATCGACGACGTCTACCGAGCGGCCGGTCTCCCACCGCGCGCAACCTGATTCGCTCGCAGTAGAACGTCGAGAAATTCCAATAGCGTAAGTGGCCACGCCTTTCGCGTTTTTCCGCGCGGCAGGCCTGATTGCTTTTGACAAATCTCGCCGCGGCGTACGACCACGGATGACATCGCGAGGCGCTCAATCGACGACCGCTACAAAGTGGCGGATCTCCCAAAAAAATACAACATGTGTAAACTGGTGTTAATTATAGATTTCACTATTATTTATGCTACAACCATATAAAACTTGAAATAACTTAATATATCGGCTAGTTAGTTGAATGCACTGTGCGGTTATAACTACCTAAAAAAGGGACAGAATCTATGAAGCTAACGAAAGCACTCGCAGCCGTTGTCTGTGCGGCTCTACTGTCGGCAGGCGTGATTTCTATGGCGAGTTCCGCGCGCGCCCAAGACCCGGCGGCTGACGAAGGTGGTGGCAATGGGGCAGCATCGGTCGGGACCCAGCCCGACGCAAAATCGCCACCAATCGATGTCTCGGGATGCTGGGATAGTTCTCCGTCAGTTGGCACTCTGATGGACCAGAACTTTGGATCCGGATACGGCTGGATTGGGATCATCCAAAACGGTGCAAACATCAAGAGCGGACACCACGGCAGCTTCTACGAGTTTGTCTGGGACGGTGGCAACGACTGGGCAGAAGGCCCCTTCAAGGGGAAAGCTACTGCAAACGGATTTACTACAACAGGCACACTTCACGGGAAGTGCAAGGTGAAGTTTATTGGACACCTGAGCTCAAATCACATCGTCGGGACCTATGACTATACTGGCTGCGTACACTCAAAAGATAATTTCATCAACACGTCTGGAACGTTCGACCTTCCGCTGAACAATTCGGGCTGCCAAGACATCATCCCGCCTCATTGAGCCGATGCGGGTGACGCGCGTTTGGCGCGGCGGGCCCTTCGCTTTCAGCATTCGCGACTGTCGAAGAACCTGAAAGAACTTCCGTCGCGATTGCTTGCCCTATCCAGGCGCAATGGCTAAGCAGTTTGCGTAAACGGGCTTATGAAATTTGTCAAAACGCTGGCAATCGCGCTTGCGCCGGCCTGCTGTCGGCGAGCGTAACCTGCTCGGCCCGCATCGCGCATGCGCAGGATGCGGAAGAACTCGATCCGGAGGCAGGCTCGTGGAGCGGGGATACCGACCGCGCACCGGAAACAGTTCCGGAAACCAAAGCTCCTCCCCTCAATCTTAATGGCTGCTGGCAAGGCCCTGTATTACGACAAGAAACAAGGCGACGGAGTCGTTGCTTTCCATTTCGCGCAGACTGGTAAATCTCTTGGGAGTGGGAGCAGTTTTGATTTCATCTAGACTATAACAATTTTCGCGCAAGGCCCGATGTCGGGCTCGGTAAGTTCGACGGGTTTCAAATTCAAAGGCAGTTCGGCTTCCAATTGTTCGATCAGCGGAAGTGCCATGGGGACCGAATCGCAGCTCACAGGAAAATATAAAGCCAAAAAGGCTTGCTCGAAGACTTTCAAGGGCGGGACGTTCACAATCACGCCCGGTTGCGCCTAGCCGATCGGCGCGAAATATGATCACGTCGTGCGTTCTGCGCGGCTGCCTTCCATTTGCGAAAGAACTCCGAGCGCAGACAATCTCCCACCATTTCGTGATATAGCGGTCGCTGGAACGAACGCGCACGGATATGGAGTGAAAATATGGCGAGCGAACAACTTGGCAAGGTCATCGAGCGAATCAAGTCACAGCCGCAGAATCCGAACGCGTCGATGGAGCAGCGGCGCGCCGGGATGGAGCGGATCAGCGAGCGCGTCCCGGCCGACGTGATTTGCGAGAAGCTCAGCGCGGGCGGCGTTCCCGCGGAATGGATCGCGGCGCCCGCTGCGGCGGCAGATCGAGTCATTCTGTATCTGCACGGCGGCGGCTACGTGATTGGATCGATCAATACTCATCGCGCGATGATCTCGCGAATCGCGCGGGCCTCCAATGCTCGAGCTCTGGCGATTGACTATCGGCTCGCGCCTGAGCATCCATTTCCCGCCGCAGTCGATGACGCGATTGTCGCGTATCGATGGCTGCTCGCCGAAGGCTACAAGCCTAGCAAGATTGTTATCTCGGGCGATTCTGCCGGTGGAGGATTGACGCTGGCTGCATTGGTGGCGATTCGCGACGCGAAGTTGCCGATGCCGGCCGCGGCCGTCCCGATCTCGCCGTGGACCGACCTCGAAGGCACCGGAGAATCGGTGCGTACGCGAGCTGCGAAAGACGTGATGGTGACGCAGGACAATCTTCTGTCGTCGGCGAAGCAGTACTACGGCACGCACAATCCGAAGGATCCGCTGGTCTCGCCCGTACACGCGGATTTTCGCGGGATGCCGCCGATGTTGATCCAGGTCGGCGACGCGGAAATTCTGCTCGACGATGCTACGCGCGTGGCTGAACGCGCAAAGGCGGCCGGCGTGCAGGTCCAACTCGAAGTTTGGGACGAGATGCCACACGTCTGGCACGTGTTTGCAAAACTGCTGCCGGAAGGGCAGCAGGCGATCGACAAGATCGGGAAATTCGTGATCGCGCGCACGTCCTAGGAGAGCCAGTGCGCGGCCATTCGGTCAGAGATTGTAGTGCACTTTAGTGAGTTGCTCGGAAACTTCCCAGAGCCTTTTGGCGACGGCAGCGTCGCGAGCAGCCGCACTACAACCGACGGCTACCGGATTGCCCCATAGCTCAGCGAGACCATCGGGGCCGAAGTAGTCGCCGCCGTGAACGCCGGGCGCGACGGCTGCATACTCGGTCGGCAGCGCGCCCATCGCAGCGCTCTGTGCGAACAGTCGGTTGCCGAATGAGAAAAGCGATTCGAGCATCGACGATCCTTGCATCCGCGGTCCCGCGGCCTGAAGATTGGTCGCCGCATATCCGGGATGGCATGCGACGCACAATAATTTCTTGCCGGCCGCATCCACTTTGCGCTGCAACTCGAGCGTGAACAGCAGGTTGGCGAGCTTGCTCTGCCCGTACGCCATCCACTTTCGGTAGCCATTCTTCCATTGCAGATCGTCAAAGCGAATTTTGCCCATGCGATGCGCGCCGCTACTTACGTTGATAACCCTGGCGGCCTCGGTGGCGAGTGATCGATCGAGCAGCAGGCCGGTCAACGCGAAGTGTCCAAGATGATTGGTACCGAATTGCATCTCGAAGCCGTCCGTCGTGCGGCGATAAGGGATCGCCATGACGCCGGCGTTGTTGCACAGCACGTGCAGCGCGGGATGTTGCAGGTGGAAGGCGTCGGAGAAGCCGTGCACCGACGCGAGGTTCGAGAGATCAAGCTCCATCACATTCACCTTGGCTCCTGGCGCCGACGCGGAGATCTGAGCGGCAGCGGTCCTAGCTTTGCCGAGATCGCGACAGGCCAGGATGACATCGGCGTGCTTGCGTGCGAACTCGCGCGCGGCTTCGAGACCGATGCCACTGTTGCCACCGGTTACGACGATTGTTTTCCCGGAAAGATCCGGCATGTCATCGGCGGTCCAGGGCTTCTTGTCGGGCATAGTCAGGGTTTCCTCCGGTCGGTCACGCGAAAGGCTATCACACGATCAGCAGGTCAGTGTAAATTTCGCGAGGCGTAACTTTTGCGCGCGCGATTCAGTTATAGAGTCACTCATGACCGAACCCGATCAAACCGCGACTCCGCGCCGGGCGGCGCTGGTTTTCATCTTCATAACGGTCGTGCTCGACATGCTGGCGCTCGGGATGATCGTGCCGGTGTTGCCGAAACTGGTCGAAGATTTCGTCGGCGGCGATACTGCTCGCGCTGCGGAGATTTATGGATTGTTCGGCACGGTATGGGCGCTGATGCAGTTTATATTTTCGCCGGTGCTTGGCGCGTTGTCCGATCGCTACGGGCGGCGTCCCGTGATTCTGCTCTCCAACTTTGGATTGGGGCTCGATTACATCGTGATGGCGCTAGCGCCGAGCGTCGGCTGGCTATTCCTTGGCCGCGTGATCTCCGGCATCACGTCGGCCAGCACTTCGACCGCGTACGCTTACATCGCAGACGTGGCGCCGCCGGAAAAGCGGGCGGCAGGATTCGGGATGCTGAGTGCGGCGTTCGGTCTGGGCTTCGTCGTGGGACCGGCAATCGGCGGCGTGCTGGGCAATATCGATCCGCGACTGCCATTCTGGGTAGCCGCGGGCTTCAGCTTTCTGAACTACCTGTACGGCCTATTGGTGCTGCCGGAGTCGCTGTCGATTGAGCGCCGCGAGAGATTCTCATGGCGGCGAGCGAATCCAATGGGCTCGCTGAAACTGCTGCGGTCGCATCGCGAACTCTTTGGACTGGCGATCGTCCACTTCATCGGCAACATCGCGCACGAAGCTCTCCCGACGACTTTTGTTCTGTACGCGATGTATCGCTACGGATGGAACGCGCGCACGGTGGGGCTCGCGATCGCGGCAGTCGGCGTATGCTCAGCGGTGGTCGGCGCGGGGCTGGTCGAACCGGTCGTCGCACGCTTTGGCGAGCGGCGCACGATGCTGGCCGGACTGCTCTTCGGGACGGCGGGCTTCGCGATCTACGGCCTGGCCGCAACCGGGGCAATTTTCTGGTCCGCTCTTCCGGTGAATGCGCTGTGGGGTCTTTCCGGACCTCCAATGCAAGGCATGATGACTCGGCACGTCGGTTCCTCAGAGCAGGGACAACTCCAGGGCGCGCTCAGCAGTCTGCGCGGAATCGCGTTCATGATCGGTCCGCTCGTTTTCACCAACGTCTTCGCGAGCTTCATCGGAGCGAACCGCGATTGGCATCTGCCCGGCGCGCCGTATCTGCTGGCGGCGATGATGATTGCGGGATCGTCCGTGATTGCCTGGCAGATCACGCGCTCCCTTTCGACCAGTCGGAGCCAAGGCTGGCTACTGCGAGAAGGAATTTGAATAGTCAATTGTTGACAAAGATGCGCGAGTTTGGCCGTGGTCACCCATCTTTGCTTCTTGTAGAGTAGCTTCAGCGTGCGCCTGCTCGGGGGAGCCTCGCATACCAAAGGAGTACGAAAGATGGGTCCGAGTGAGACTGCGAGTGCAGGGAGATGGCGTAGTGTTTCACTTCAATTCATCGCGATCGCGATTCTGATCGGGCTGCCGCTGGTAAAGAGTGTTTCGGCTGAGTCTTCTATAGCTGAACGAAAGCTCGGAAACGCGCAAATCGATACTTGCTCCGGCGGTACGTTGACGCCGATGGCGATGCCGCCGCTCGGCACTCCGAAAGACCTGGAAGTGACGGCACTCTGCAAAGTGCCAGCCGGGAACTACTACTACGGCAACGTCAATATCTTCAAGAAGACCGGAGTCACGACGGGCGGCACTCTTAGCTTCAATGATGCGACGATAAATTTCTGGGCCAACTCGATCCTGGTCGAAAACGCGGGGACCTTGCGGGCCGGAGTCGCCGACGACGGTCCGATAGCGCCGATAGGCACCGCCTCTCCGACCAACGTCCTGACGATTTATCTCTGGGGAAAAGAAGCCGCGGATCCCACGAATGGGACTGGTGCCAGCTGCAAGACGGATCCCGACGGTGCTAACGGCAACACATGCGGTGTTGACGCGGCAGACTGGGCGACGGGTCTGGCGAATAACGAGAGCGGCCAGGATGGCCAGGTCACAAAATGCACGCCCGCCAAAAACTTGCCCGGTGGCGTTAGTGACTGCTTTTACGCCTACAAGCCGCTTAATTTTGACGACGCCAATAAGAACGCCTATTTCGGGTACAAGGTGCTGGCCCTTTCCTGGGGTGGCTCGATCCAACTCTATGGAGCGAAGGGCGCATCGTATGACATGACCACGAACACCACTCCTTCGAGCTCCGGTATCAGCTGGCGGCGCCTGGCAGCGAATTTGACGGGTAGCGGCAAGGAAATGACGCTCACGCTGGACCAACCGGTGACTTGGAGAGACAAGGACAAGATCGTGATAACCAGCACTGACTACATGCCGGCGCATGCCGAGCTGCTAACAGTCAGCGGCGATGTGGTTAACAGCAAAACCGTAAACGTCACGACGCCGGTCCAATACGCTCACAACGGCACAACCTACCCGTTGACGAATAGGCCCTCGCCTAAGATGAACGTTCCCGATCGGCTGGGAATAGATCCTAATTTGTTAAAGAACGGAGCTGAGACCCGGGCGGCCGTCGGGCTGTTGTCGAGAAGCATAAGGATCTACTCCGCCGGCGACGCCCCGAACGTACCTTTCCCTGCGTTGCCCTGTACGACTCAAGCAATGGGCTGTTATTTCGGTGGTCATACGATCGTTCGCCAGGGATTCCAGACTTACGAGGTGCAAGGCGTGGAGTTCTATCAACTTGGAGAGGGCGGGAAGATCGGACACTATCCCGTGCACTTCCACCTGGCGCGCGAGACTGCGGGAAGCGATCCCAAGCATATGGCCTTCGTGAAGGACTCTTCGGTCTGGGATTCGATGACGCGGTTTATGGTGATCCACGGAACGCAGAGTGTAACCCTGGCCCGCAATGTCGGCTATGAGTCGATAGGCCACGGCTACTACCTGGAAGACGCGACCGAGGTCAACAACAAGCTATACTCGAACCTTGGGATACTGGCGCGCGCAGCCGTAGTAAACCCGCTGAACCCCCGGCAAGTTCCCGGTATCCTGGGGGCGGATTTTTCTCCGGTGAAGAACATCGCCCCGCCATTGCAGCTGCCCCAGGAACTAGTCCCGTACCATTCCGACATCGATCATCCGAGCGTGTTCTGGATGACCAACGGATGGAATGACTTCGAGTACAACATGGCGGCCGGGGCAGGTAGCTGTGGTGTGTGCTATTGGTTCGTACCAGCGTTCAACAGCGGTCCATCGAACAAAATGGCGTGGACGTCCTATGCGGCCGAGCAGCGTGGATCCGGCCGCCAGAGCACGTCGCCCCTGGAAAAGTTCCTGGGTAATTACTGCTCGACGGCAATGAACTCCTTTCAGACCGTAGGTAACACTTCTCCGTGTCTTGGTTATACGACAAATGAGCAGGCGAGTTTTCCGGTCCTGCCGGCGGTGCACAACCCGCTGGCGCCGCAGTTGCCCGCACAGAAGAAAAAGGCTGACGATCCACCACTGACACCCGACCAGGTCGCGGATCTGGCGGCTTACTATCCTAACGTTGACACCGGCGGCCTGAGGAAAGCTACTAAATGTCCCGCGGTTGACCCTGGTAATCCTTTCAATCCCGCAACAGATTGCGGCGACAGTTCTGTAGTCCCAATTTGCGATGTATCGAATGAGTCGAACTGCATGATCACCCTGTTGGATCACTATACATCGTCGTTCAACTGGGCCCAATTCAATTTCTCCGCCTTGTGGCTCCGGCCACAGTGGTACCTGGTAATCAACAGCGTGCTCACGGACATACAGGGTGGGGGTCTGTCATTCATAACTGGCGGCGGCTACACGACATCCGACGTGATACCGGGGCATTGGGCATTGGCATTGAAGGACATCTTTATCGGCGCTACCCAACCGTCGAATCCTTTTGCCGACGAAGGAGGACCGTTCAATCCGACGACTTTTGCGCTGCCGGGTCCTACGGCAGCGGCGCCCCTTGGGTTTAAGATAAGTTGTGCGACAGCTGGTGGGGCTTTCCCCGGTTATTGCCTCGAGGTGAACCAGGGCATCAGTTTCCCGACCAGCAACTTTGGCAACAATCAGCGTTTCTTCAACATCTACGACGGCCCGTCCTACGAAGACTCGAATGCGTATCTGGACATCAAGAAAACCACAGGTCTCGACTGCGACGCATCCAGCGGAAGCAATGGTTGCAATCAAGGTTCCAAGTGGTTAAATGCGCGACAGCTTGGAACTCCGCGGGATAACACTGTCTCGGGGATCAGTAACTGCTACCTGCCCAACGCAGCGATAGCGTGGAAACAGCCTAACGGATTCTACTATCCGCCGGCGTTCCATTCGAAGGATCTATTTTTCGACAATGTCGATATTCGCCACTACGTAATCGAGCCCTTGTTCGTACCGGGAACTTTCCAAACCGATACAAAGGAAATTGCCAACCACTATTGCACTTCCAGCTCCGCGATGTTCGATAACTTTACCGACGTCGATCGACAGACCGAACTCAACGACGACGATGGATCGCTAACCGGTCTGGTTCAAACGATTTCCATCAACCTGGATCCGTTCTTCACGTCGCCGGTCGAAACGGTCGAATGCGAGTCAGGCCCGTTCATCGACACCAGTACCACCCCTGTGCTGCCGCCCGGAACGGCGAAGAGCAGCCCGTACGACTACGTCACCACCGCCATCTATCCCAAGTGCATGGCCAGGGTTCCTGGCACCGACCAATGCAACAAGCTCACTGAAGGCCCCAATCCGGTGGTCGATCCAAATACCATTTGGAATACGGGGTGCTCGACTGAGACCTGCTATGGCGTGCCGCTGTACAGGCAGTTCCTGACAAACCAGGAAAAGAATGGGCCTCCAATGCCGGCGATGGTGCCGACACCGAGTATCCGATTGATGGGACAGGACCAGGCGCAGCGTAGTGGCCTGACCGTCAACAACTCAACCTACTACATTGATACTACCCTGGATCCGGCAGGGCAGACCGCGCCGCCCAGAGCAATGACGTCAAATGAATTCCAGAAGAACCAGACGTACTATACTTATTTTCTATTCGCCAAGCCGAACACGAAGCAGACCTATCAAATATACGTAGGTAAGGATCCTACTTGGGATCCCACTCAGAATGTTCAGATGGTTCGTGCCGATGTCACGTCGTTTCCCTATCAGTTTGAAGATGGCACCTGGCCCGCAGGCATTTGGGGGCGGGCCGCCGCGGACGGCGGAGGCAATGGCTACAACGCCTCCACTGGCATCGAAACCATAACTGTCAATATGAATGGCTACGCGGATTTCATGACTGACTACAACACGTCCAAGGCGAACGAGTGCCAACCGGCGAGCTTCTGTAAGCCAGTGAGCGGGAAGTGCACCTGTCAATTGGACTCTGGCGATCCCAATTTCAACGACTGCCAGTCGATTTGCACCAACTGGGCGAATAAGGACGTTCAGTGCCCTGCCGAGAAGTGTTTTGGATTCTCGGTTACGCTGTCACCCGACTTCGCGACCATCCCCAAGTCGGAGTCCTCTCGCCCTCAGCCTACTCCCGGATGCTTTCCTAACAGTGTATTCAACATTGGTGTGACACCGGCATCGGCGGACCTTGCCGGTACCTGCGCCAATCCTCTCTTGCCAATCACGCAACTTTGCAATTGAGGAACAAGATGCGAGCAGTCCCTAAGGGAGCTATGTTGGCGGCGGCGGTTGCCGTCGCCTTCATGGCTAACCCTGTGTGCGCTGAGGACTCCAGCTCGAAGGATAAGCGGCCTACCTATGTGGCGTGTCTCGGCGGCAATAGCTGTAAAGGTCAAAGCATGTGCAAGAGCTTCAACCACGAGTGCCAGGGAATGAATTCATGCAAGGGCAAGGGCTTTGTCATGCTGACCGACAAGGAATGCAAGAGTAAGGGCGGAAAGGCTATCGACCCCGACCAGATGTAAGCGCTACCTCAGGGAAACTCCCGCGAGCGCAGCGATCTGTGATAGGTCCACGCACGCCTCAAGCGCGTCGGCGATTCGATCGAAGGCCATGCGGCGATTCACGTCGGTGTCAACGTGCTCAGAGGATTCCAGCGCAGCGAGTCCTTTTCGAAGTACGTACCTCATTCAGAAAGTGTCGTCGAAATCCTGCGGAATCAAACACGCCGTGAATCGAAGTGCCTATCACTCGTCCGCAGTCTGATCGGATACATTCCAGTTCGTTCACAGTCGTAGCGTCTCGATGTGTCAGTCTGAACAGTGCTAGTGACGCAGTGATGCCGCTTATGCGCCCGGAATGAATCGCGTAACCCGAAATTGGCAGATTGGTCGGCAGATGTATCGCGCGAATTTGATCGGTGATCTTATCGGCCTGAAACGCGGTTTCGATTTCAAGCAGTTCCAGCCCGATTGTTTCCGGCGTGTCGCTCTCTACCGCATCGGTGTCGATGATGCGCCGTCCAAGCATCTGGTAGCCTCCGCAGATTCCGAGTAGCCATCCACCCGCGCGACGGTGTCGAGCGAGGAAGTCTTCCCACCCGGTTGCGCGCAGCCATTTCAGATCGGCAACAGTGCTCTTAGTTCCCGGAATGATCAGTACGTCGAGGCGCGGCGCCATTCCTGGATCGCTCAAGTAGTGAACGGCGACATCGGACTCGTCTTCAAGCGGCTCGAAATCCGTAAAGTTGGAGATGCATGGCAGGTGTACTACTCCAATAGTCAGTGGCTTGTCGGCGGCGGGCTTTGCGATCCCGGCCAACATCGCGGCATCTTCTTGCGGTAGCCCGAGATTTTCCTGCCACGGCAACACTCCGATTACCGGGATGCCAGTGCGTTGCTCGATAAATCGGAGGCCGGAATCCAACAGCTTCAGATCGCCGCGGAATTTGTTAATCAGAATTCCCTTGACGCGACGCCGTTCCTCCGGTGCAAGCAGCGCGATCGTGCCGATAACAGAGGCGAAAACTCCGCCCTTGTCGATATCCGCGACCAGCAGGACGGGTGCGTCGGCGAGTTCGGCGATTTTCCAGTTGACTATGTCGCGATGGCGCAGATTGATCTCCGCCGCGCCGCCAGCGCCTTCAATGACTATAAGCTCGAAATTTTGCGCAAGACTGCTATAGCTACTGACTATCTCAGGCCATGCCTCAGTTCGATATCGGTCATAGTCATTTACGCCCATCTGAAAACGAGCGCGTCCCCGAATGACTACATGGCAAACCATGTCGGACTGCGTCTTCAAGAGCACGGAATTCATGTCGAGGCTCGGCTCGAGTCCGCACGCCTGGGCCTGCACCGCCTGCGCGCGACCGATTTCGCCCCCACCCCGGCAGACGGCGGCGTTGTTCGACATGTTTTGCGATTTGAATGGCGCCACGCGGACACCGGCACGCGCGAACGCTCGGCACAGCGCGGTGACTACCACGCTCTTGCCAACGTCCGACGCCGTGCCCATTACCATCAAGCTCCTGGCGCTCAAAATCCGGCTCCTTTTTCTGGCTACGCTCACGGAAGCCATAACATCCGCGATGCGATAGACTGTTTCAACAAAGAGACCCTTTCAACAAGGAGCGAATTAAGATGCAAATGGGAATGGTCGGCCTCGGCCGAATGGGTGCGAATATGGTGCGGCGCCTGCTGAAGGGCGGTCACGAGTGCGTCGTGTTCGATGTGAGCCCGGCGGCAGTAAAAGAATTGGCGAAGGAGGGCGCCATCGGCGCGTCTTCCCTCGACGACTTCGCCGCCAAGCTCAAGCTGCCGCGCGTAGCGTGGATGATGGTGCCGGCGGCCGTCGTCGAGCAGACGGTCGCGGACTTGTCGAGCCGATTCCAGCGCGACGACATCATCGTGGACGGCGGCAATTCGTATTACATCGACGACATCCGGCGCGCCGAGGCTCTCAAGGCAAAAGGCATTCACTATGTCGATTCGGGCACCAGCGGCGGCGTTTGGGGACTCGAACGCGGCTTCTGCCAGATGATTGGTGGCGAGCCGCAAGTGGTGAAGCATCTCGATTCTATTTTTGCGACGCTTGCGCCGCCGATCGATTCCGCCCCGCGCACTCCTGGCCGCGAGAAGATCCAGGGCAGCACCGCGGAGCACGGCTACCTCCATTGCGGACCGAACGGCGCGGGCCATTTTGTGAAGATGGTTCACAACGGAATCGAGTACGGGATCATGGCGGCATATGCGGAAGGGATGAACATTCTGAAAAACGCCAACGTCGGCAAGCAGACGCATGCAGTCGACGCGGAGACCACGCCGCTGCGCAATCCCAAGCTCTACCAGTACGACTTCAATCTCACCGACGTCGCCGAGGTATGGCGGCGTGGCAGCGTGATCGCGTCGTGGCTGCTGGACCTGACCGCCAACGCGTTGGTGGGTGATCCGGAGCTGAAGAAATTTGCCGGACGAGTGTCGGATTCGGGCGAGGGTCGATGGACGATCGACGCCGCGATCGACGAGGGCGTCCCCGCGCACGTCCTTACCGCTGCGCTCTACGAACGTTTCGATTCGCGAGGCGCGGCCGACTTCGCGGACAAGCTGCTATCTGCGATGCGCTACGAATTCGGTGGGCACCTGGAGAAGAAGGCCTAGCAGGGTACTGACGATGCCGAACTCAGAACCAAAGAACGCATCCGATCAACCAACGCAGGGACGTCCCGGCGATCCGTGCGTGTTCGTTATCTTCGGAGCGACGGGAGATTTGACCAAGCGGCTGTTGCTGCCGTCGCTGTACAACCTCCTCGCCAACAAGCTCCTGTCGGACAAGTTCGCAATCATTGGCGTCAGCAACGTCGAGATGAGTTCGGCGGATTTCCGCAAGCAGCTCGGCGATGAGATCCCGCAATTCGCGACCACCAAGGTCAGTCCCGAGCTGTGGAAGTGGTTCGACCAGCGCATCTCGTACATGTCGGGCGACTTCAAGGATCCCGCGACCTACCAGCGTCTCAAGTCGGAGCTCGAGCAAGCCGACAAGCTGCACGGCTCGCCGGGGAACTATCTCTTCTACACGGCGGTGTCGCCAATTTTTTTCGGCGAGATCGTGAAGCAACTGGCGGGCGCGGGGCTGACGAAAGAACCGGCCGGTCACTGGCGGCGAGTAATTATCGAGAAGCCTTTCGGTCACGATTTGGAATCGGCGAACGCCCTTAATCGCGAGATTGGCGCATGTCTGAACGAGAATCAGACGTTTCGAATTGATCACTATCTTGGCAAAGAGACCGTCCAGAATATCCTGGCGTTTCGCTTCGGCAACGGCTTCTTCGAACCACTGTGGAACAACAGTTATATCGACCACGTGCAAATTACTGTGGCGGAGACCGTCGGCGTCGAGCATCGCGGCGGATTCTACGAATCGACCGGCGCGCTGCGAGACATGGTGCCGAATCATATCCTGGCGCTCGTCTCTCTCACTGCGATGGAGCCGCCGAATTCGTTCGACTCCGAGCCGGTGCGCGACGAGAAGACCAAAGTGTTGCGCGCGATCCGTCCGCTCAAGCCCGACGAGGTCGTCAACTGGGCGGTGCGCGGCCAATACGGACCCGGCAACCTGGAGGGTAAGCAAGTTCCTGGGTATCGCTCGGAGCCGCAAGTCGATCCCAAGTCGGGCACCGAGACTTACGTGGCGCTCAAGCTCGCGATCGACAACTGGCGATGGTCGGGCGTGCCGTTCTATCTACGCACGGGAAAGCGGATGACGAAGCGCGTCACCGAGATCGCGCTCAAGTTCAAGGCGCCGCCAGCGTTGCTGTTCCGGCAGACCGGCGTCAGGCACCTCGAGCAGAACGAGCTGGTTTTGCACATCCAGCCCAACGAGGGCATCTCGCTCAGCTTCAGCGCCAAGGTGCCGGGACCCATGGTCAAACTCGGCGACGTCGATATGAACTTCAAGTATGAGGACTACTTCGGCGCCGCGCCGAGTATCGGCTACGAAACGCTGCTGCTGGATTGCATGATCGGCGATCCGACGCTGTTCCAGCGTGCAGATACGGTAGATGCGGGATGGCGCGTGGTCGATCCGATCTTGGACGTGTGGAAGGCGAATGCAGCGGCCGATTTTCCGAATTATGCCGCGGGTTCGTGGGGACCGCGCGCGGCCGATCTGCTGCTCGAGCGCGACGGCCGCAAATGGAGAGAAAACTGAACATGATATCGCTTCGCGAAGTGTTGAAGCGGGCCGAAGCGGACAAAGTCGCCGTTGGCCATTTCAATTTTTCCGACCTGGTCGCATTCAACGCGATCGTTGCCGCGGCGCGCGACAGGAAATTACCCGTGATGGTCGGCGTGTCGGAGGGCGAGCGCGAGTTCACCGGTGTCCGCGAGGCAGCGGCGCTGGTGAAGGCGGTTCGCGACGAGTACGACTACCCAATTTTTCTGAATGCGGATCACACTCACTCGATCGCAAAAGCCGAGGCGGCAGCGAAAGCGGGCTTCGACGAAATCATCTTTGATGGATCGGCGCTTCCCTTCGAAGAAAACATCAAGCAGACAAAAAAAGCGATCGAAGCGATCAAATCGATCAACCCCGCGATTCTGGTCGAGGGCGAAATCGGCTGGATCGGCGCGTCGTCGGCGGTGATCGACAAGATTCCTGAGGGTGTCGGAACACTAACGACCCCGGACGAAGCGAAACAATTCGTCGATGCAACCAAAGTTGACGTGTTGGCGCCTGCTGTCGGCAACATGCACGGAATGCTCGAGAGCATGGTTCAAGGCCACGTTCAGAAGAGGCTGAATATCGAGAGGATCGCGGAAATCAAGGCCGCGGTTCACGTCTTCATGACGCTGCACGGCGGATCTGGCACCAACGACGACGACTTCAAGCGCGCGATCAAGGCCGGCATGACGATCGTCCACGTCAACACCGAAATCCGGCTGGCATGGCGACGCGGAGTGGAAGCGGGGCTGGCGGCGGAGCCGAACGAGGTGGCGCCGTACAAGATCCTGGTGCCCGCGGTCGAAGCAGTAAAGAAGGTAGTTAGCTCGCGGCTGGAGCTGTTCAGTTCAAAGTAACGGTCTACTTGGCCCAACCTTTTTCATACGGCGCGGACATCCGCCCGATGGCGCGCAGGTGCATGAACTTCCACTCGCCGTTGAGCTTGACGTAGTCGTCTTCGTAGCGCGCGCCGAGCCACATGGCGCGATTTCCGCTGCGCATCGTGAACGGTCCGATGAAATACCAGATGCCGGTGGCGCGATCGCCGTTGACGTCGATGATCGGGTTCATGACGTTATGTTGCGAGAAGCTGATCCGTTCCTGAAAGCCCTGGAAGAGCTTGCGAATGGCGTCGTGCCCCTGATGCCGCCCAACGCCGGCGCCCTCCCAGATGCCGTCGGGGGCAAACAGGGTTGTGATTTTTGCGGGATTGTGATCGTCGTCGCAGATGGCGCAGTAGCGCGCCTTGAGTTTCTTGATCGCCTCAATATCTTCGAGAACGGTGATCCGCTTTTCGAGCTCGTTGATATCCATTACGGCTGTTTGTCCGTCGTTGGTAGATTTACGAAAACCGCGGCGGTGACGACCGTCGTCCAAAGTCCGTCGCGATCGCCGATTGCGGATTGCGTGATGTTTCGCGTCTGAACGATTTTGTCGGACAGCTTCCACACGTCCTTGCGTTCGTCGTAGCTGACGTTGGGATCGAAGTCCACGCCGAGCGCCGTCGCGAGCATCGTGGCGGCCAGATCTTCGGCGTAGTCACCGGCTCTCTCATCGGTCTGACCGAAACTCTTGTGCTCCGACAGGTAGCCGTACTGATCCTTGTCGGCAGGAATCGCGAGGCCGACCGATGCGGCGATCAGGCGATGAGGTTCGTCGGTCGAGTTGTCGTACATGACGGTGTAAACGATCTGGCCGGGGGTTAGGGTCTTCAGTCCGTCCTGGATCGAGATCACTTTGCAGCCGGGAGGGAAAATCGAGCTGACCCGAACGAGATTGAACTCGGCGATTCGCGCGTCGCGGAGTGCGAGCTCGAAGGAGGTGAGTTTCTCGCGATGCCGGCCGACGCCCTTGGTCAGAAAAATGGCTTTGCCTGTTGGACCCATCTAAGTTTCGTTCCTCGATTCGATTTCGTCATTTACATAGAGCAAGCGCAAGAGTTTTGCGAGATTACGCGTCGATGATCCATTTGTGAACGATGTTCGCTCAGCGGAAAATCTTCAGACCCTGGCCCTCGAGGATGCTCGGAATGATTCTCACCGCATCGCGATCGTAGTCCTTCACCCCGTCATCGAGTTGATCCCAATCGACCAGGAAGGGCGAGGTGCGGTTCCTGACGTTCCGCGGAGCCTCGGCAAGACGCCAGCCCGCAATTATCCGCTCCGCCATCCAACGCTGATGCTCCATTTCAGCCATCAGCTCTACCTCAGCCGGTGAAAATTCCGCGATCGCAGGATGCGAGTCGTCGAGCACCCGGATCGCGGTGCGGCATCCGATCGCGCGCAGCTTGACGTCGATATGTTCGGCCAACTGGCGGTTGGACTCGATAAGGTCGGCGTCGAGAACCTCCCACTTTTACCAGGCCGGGATCGTCGGAGGGCCGGCCCTCACGCAACCGCCGATTGACGAAGTCGTCGTGCAGAATTTTAGACAGGTTGCCGCCCACGATATTCTCAAACTCACACGCGGCGTTGAGCGAACCGAATGCCGTCATCTGCGCGTCCTCGGCTCCGATTAGCGGCGACAGTCCCGATTGCTGGGTGAGGCGAACGCGGATCGGAACGCGGACTTCGTGACGGTTGACGAGCGACAACGCGATCGACATAGCGCGCGCGTCATTGTCTATCGTGATGGCGATGGTCGAGAGGGTAGCTTGGGGATCGGCGCATAACCTGGCGACAAGAGCCTGGGTCTCCGGTTCGTCCGCGTCCATCTCATGAAATTCGACCATGCAGATCTGATCGAATTGCGGGTATCGCGAAACGAACATGCGCTCCTTGCGCGACGCATCCCGGTCGAACACATGAACCCGTAGCTTTTGCAGATTGGCGAACTGGCCGAAGCGCGCGGCCTGCAACAGGATCGCCTCGCCCATCAGGCCGAAGCCAATCAAGATTAGCTGCACGACACGAGGATCTTCGCGTGCGAGCCGGTCGTAGTCGAGCGGGTTGCGGCGAAATAGATCGCGCGCGCAGTTCTCGAACACGTTGAACATCGAGATCCGCACGGGACCGTCGGGCACATCGAAAGCGCGTCGCTCGTGCAAGAAAACGCGTAACTGCGGATCGACAACCTGCACGAATACACGCAGCGTGCCGCGCCATTGCCATCGCCGCTCGCGCACGAGCTTTGCTGCGCGCATCGCGATGCCGACGTTGGCGCTGTCGTCGTCCAGCGCGGCGAGCACGTACTCGGCGGTCCGGACTTTGCTTTTGCTGAGGAGTCTTTCGTCGGTTGGGCTGCCCGGCAGCACGCTGCATCCGGCCTCCTTCGCGCTGATGGCGGCCGGATCTTCAGCCTCGTCTTCGATTGCGATCACGCGATTGCCGGCGCGGCGAAACTCCTGTGCGAGAGGCAGTCCAGTGCGGCTGAGACCGCATACCACGGTGTGTCCGCCACGCAGTCCGATGTACCATCGCTTGAGTTCCTGGCCGAAGAACTCCAGCAGCAACACCGCGGCGGTCGCGACGGCGCCGATCGCTGCAAGCAGTCGGGCGATGTGAATATAGGGACCCGCGACCGGTTCGCCTTTGATCTCGCCAAACGGAAGCTCCAACGCCAGCAGCTCGAAGGTCGAATATAAGGACTCGCCAATCCTTGCTACCACGCCGCCCGGATGTTGGTTCCTGTAGAAAAATCCGAAACTGAGACAGAACCCTGCGACTGCGGTGACGAACGAAATGACCCACAGGAAGCGGTGGTTTCTTGGCTCAGGCAGTCCGGGTCCTTCCGGCATTTCTCGAAATCCCGATTAAATCCCCGCGCCGCTCATGCCTTGTCGATACGGTAGCCGAGCGCGACGATTGTCTTGAGCGTTTCCATCGCTGCGTTGCGATCATATTGCTTCTCGGAGTCCGGCAACTGTTCGTAGGGGACCAGGCATGGATGGCGCTTGCGGCGGTCGTCGCGGCGAGGACCGAAGACCCAGCCGTCGGCTAGCCGCTGCTTCGCCCAGACTTCGTGAGCGTTGCGCGCGAGAGTCTCAGTCAGTTTCAAGATTTGCGAATTGAGTTTAACTCGCGACGTGTCGACGGGCTTTGGCTGATAGTCCACGGTATCCTCGCACGCCGAAGATCGGCGAGCACAGTTGGCGGATACATAGCATCGACGGCGGATGGTTTCGAATGGTGTGGGACCGAAGGAGACTGCCCGCTTCGACTCGAGCGGCTTTTGCTTCGTGGGGGCGCCTGCTAAGCACATGCGAATGAAGCAACGCTTTGCGGCCGCTCTCGCGCTCGTGGGATGGTACCTGATGGCTGCGCCGACTAATTCGACATCAGCGCCGCTGTTTCGATGGCGGATCGTGGGAACCTACGATTACGCGTCCGATTGCCAGGAAAAGATGGATGCCCTGTTGGCGGCACCCAAGCCCTGGAGTCCAAGCTCTCGTTCTATAAACAAGGCGCACGCGCCGCGCCTGGCGTGCGTCGCGACCGACGATCCCCGGCTGAATCCGAATCGAGGGACTCCTATTCAATGAGGGTCAGCGGACGGCGGCTGGGACGGCATAGCGTTCGCCGAAAGCGGAGTCGATCATCCATTCGACGCCACTTAGGTCTACACCGCCGGCTGAAGTGCCGTCCTGCCAGTTCTCGAGGTCTGCCGCTTTGATCTGATGCGCGCGCATTCCACGTGCTTGCAGAGTGGCTATAGCATTTGGTAAATCCAGGAAGTCAGCAGGCAAGGCGCGGGCTTCTGAAGGATCAGTGGGCCCCGTAGGAATAATGTCGCCGCCCGGCGAGTTAGGCGAGACCATGAGACCTTGTTGATTGCCCGGCGAGTAGAAGTAGAACTGCACCTGCACCGCGCCCGCAGTCGACTGCGCGTTGGCGACCATTTCGCCGAGAGTCGAGATCAGTTCCAGCTTGACTGAGATCAGGACCGCATCCGGCTGCCATTTCTTGCGCGCGTACTCGAGAGCGCGCGCGGCGATTGCGGGAACATCCTTGAGCGGCCAGTCGATGCGCGGTGGAATTAGCTGATCGGCGGCACTTTCGATCGGCGTCGTATCCTTGCTCCGCTTCCAATCGATATCGGCGCCTACCGCTGTGCGCGTGATCAGATGATTGCGACCCTCCATGCGAAAGGCGCCCGCGGTGCCGTTGAGCGTGCCACCCTGTATCAGAAATGTGCCCGTGTCCTTGTAGGGGATAAAGAGTTGCGGCGCCCAGGTACCGTCGCGAGCGACAGTTACAGCGGCCTGTGCGCCGGCCAGCGGAAAAGGACAGCTATCACTGTAGACAAGGTGGCCTATTTCAGAGGCGTCGAGAAGGCAGGTATGCATTTTTCCGCTCGAGTCGGGAATTTCCGCCTTCCATCTGCCAGCCATCGGAGAGCGCAGCGCGTCCATCGGATTGGGCGGCGCCATGAGATGCCTCATAAGGAGCCCGGCGCCCACGACTAGCACCACTGTTAGCGCGGCAACCGTATAGGTGGTCCATGCATTACCGGGCAACGCAGGCAGGCGGCGGGAGAATCGTTTCCAGGCGGTCGATTGGCCAGCCATCGCGCGGCGTGTGTGATCGACAATTTGCGGAAGATAGGTGCGGAACGGCTGCGGATAGGCGTTGAACCAATGCGACACGCCGAGGAAATATTCCATGTCTCCGGTCGGCATCGAATTCGCGATGCGTATCGGAATAGGCTGCAGGCGGGCGTTAACGGCGATCTCGACTTCGCGCGACATCTGCGGCGACTCGTCGGCATGCTTGCTGAAGACAACCAGGATCGCCTTGCTCGCCTGAATGGCCTCGACGATAGACCCACCCCATCGTGAACCGGCGGTAAGATCGCGCGGAGCTATCCAACATGGAATGCCGGCGTCTTCGAGCGTCTTGCAGATGGCGTTGGCGTAAGGCGCGTCTTGCGAGGAATAACTGATGAATACCTGGTGCTTCACAATGTCCCGCCACCCAGTCCTAGCAGCCGTATTCCTCGCCCATGTTGAAGCATCGCACGCGACCTTGGCCCGGAATCCCGGGTACATAGACTAGCTGGTCGCCGAGAGCGCCAAGGATGTACCAGGTCATGCCATAGGTCTGCAGGCGGCCAGTGGCAGGGTTGTCGAGCGCCCAGTACTGTAGCTCGGCGACCTTGACAGCCTTGGAACGCATGCCATGTGCGTGCGCCTGCTCGAGTGCGTCTGGTAGGTCGACGAAGTTGGCCGGAATAGCCTGACTCGGGTCCATCTCCTTTGGATAGGGCGCCATAAGATTTATTCCGCCAGCGAATCCCGGCATGACGGTTACCTGCTGCTGTTGACTGGCTGAATAGACAGTCATCATGAGCGCGCCGCGGCTCCAATCGATAGGATCGCCCGGCGAGATACCTGGCGATAGCAGGAACATCCTTAACTGGCCATCGAGCATTTGCCGGAATGATAGTGTCGGTGGCGCGCTGGAGAGGCGCGTCGGCCTTGATAGCACTCCAGGTTATTTCACCGAGTGTGCCGTCATGCATGATCAGATGCTTCGTACCTATCAACGGAAGTCCTTTGGCAATTTTATAGGAGCCACTCATCGCAACACCTGTAGGAAGGTAGACCTGGTAGGTGCCATCGTCCTTGCCAGCGTTGTAGGTGTTAGGCGCGTAAGCGGACGCGAAGCCGGGGACGTTCACGGCATTTAGCGTGCCGTTCTCGCCTGAGAGAGGCTGTGGACAAGTGTCGGAGAATTGCGCAGCGCCCATACCTTGCACGTCGAGGATGCAGGGTTGCGAATGACCTTGAGCGTCCTTCATGTCGGCCTGCCATCGTCCCAGGAGCGGAGATTTCAGTTGGGCAGGATTGAACGCCGGCTGCGGACGCATCAGGAATGCAGTTATGACGACCGCGAGCAACGCGGCTCCCACGACGGCGAACTGGACGCCGCGTCTTTGCGGCAGACGTCGAGAAAAACGCTTCCACGACGATTCTCCGGCGAGCACCTGGCGCGTGTGCTTAAGAATGTCCGGCAGATAAGTCCGGAACTGTTTCGGATAGGCGTCGAACCAGTGCGAGACACCGAGGAAGTAGGCCATGTCGCCAGTCGGAGTCGCGTCGGCGATACGCACGGGGATTGGCTGGAGGCGGGAGCTCACCGCGACTTCCATCTCGCGCGCGACTTGCGGAGAGCCGTCGGCGTTCGCGCTGAATACGATAAGGATAGCTTTGCTGACCTGGATGGCCTCGACGATCGAGCCGCCCCATCGTGAGCCGGTTGCCAGATCGCGCGGAGCTATCCAGCACGAAATGCCGGCGTCCTCGAGCGTCTTGCAGATGGCGTTGGCGTAGGGTGCGTCGGGCGACGAATAACTGATGAAAACCTCATGCGCCATGCAAATCCTCTATCGCGACAACGTGGACGAAGATAAATTCCTGAAACTCTTTGGTAGTTGCTTGAATCTTGTAATGTCAACCGTGAGCGGGTCCGTCGATCGCGCTGTCGCCACGATTTCCGGATAGCGGTAAGATGGTGGCGAAACAATTCCGCCGAGGTGAATCGTGATCGACAAGAGTCCATTTGGAAAAACGGGACATCAGAGCACGAGCGTAATCTTCGGCGCCGCCGCGCTGGGTGGGATGAAGCAGGACAAGGCCGACGCGGTGCTCGAAATTCTGCTCGAATACGGCATCAATCATGTAGACACGGCGGCGTCGTACGGCGACTCGGAATTGCGGATCGGTCCGTGGATGCGCGAGCATCGCAAGCGGTTCTTCCTGGCGACAAAAACCGGCGATCGCACGTACGAAGGCGCGCGCGCCAGCGTCCATCGATCGCTGGAGCGATTGCGAGTCGATCAGTTAGACCTGATCCAGATGCATAACCTCGTCGCCGAGAATGAGTGGACGACGGCTCTGGTAGCGGGCGGCGCGCTCGAAGCCCTGGTGGAAGCGCGGACGCAAGGGCTGGTACGGTTCATCGGGGTGACGGGTCACGGCTCGCAAGTGGCCTCGATGCATCGGCGCAGCCTCGATCGGTTTGCGTTCGACTCAGTGCTGTTCCCGTACAACTTCACGATGCTGGATATCCCGCAGTATGCGACGGATGTCGAGGCGCTGCTGAAAGTGTGCGGAGAGCGTGGAGTCGCGACGCAGACGATCAAGTCGGTCGCGCGGCGGCGATGGCAGAATGGCGACGGTCGTAAGTTCAGCTGGTACGAGCCACTTCGCGACCGCGAGGCCATCCGCCGAGGCGTGCACTTTGTGCTCAGCCGGCCGGGGCTCTTCCTGAACACATCGAGCGACGCGACCCTGTTGCGCGATATCCTTGATGCGGCGAGCATGAAGGCGACCGCGCCGGCGCGCTCTGAGATGGAAGCTGACGTCGAGCGCTATGCGATGCAGCCGCTATTCATCCCGGGCGTGTCGGACACCATCTAGCCTTAGACAACTTTGCGGAATGCCAAGGCTGGCGGGAGCCGGACCGCTTCGAAGACCGGAACGATGCCGCTCACTAAACTGACGGCCAGCGCTGCGATTAACGCGTTGACGGTCTGAGCGGGAGTCACCCATAACGCGCCATTGCCCCCGAGCGCGGCGCCGAGCGTGATTCCACCGGAGAACATCCAAAGCGCGGCGCCCGCTCCGATGATTCCGCCGAACAGTCCGATCGCGGCGCATTCACCGAACAGTAGAAACGCGACGGCGCGGCGGCTGAAGCCCAGCGCGCGCATCACGGCGACGTCGCTGATCTGCTCGCGAACCATCATGACGGTCGAGTTGGCGGCGATGAGCAGAACGGTCAACAAAACGACGAGGCATAGCGCGAAGACGATGGCGCGGATGTTACCGATGGCGGAGAGGCCGGAGGAGAGCGCGTCGCTCTCGGTCATCGTGCGCGTTTCGTAATCGGAGTTGGCGAAGTGCTCGTCGATCTGTTTGGCGAGCGTGGCCATCGCGTCGGCGCTTGTGGTGCGGACGATAACGTTCCAGGCGATGTCTTCGTCGGGGAGGCCGTGCGCTTTACGCGCCGCCATCAGGTAGTCGCGCCGCATGAGAAAGAGGTTGGGATAATGCTTGGACGCCATCTTGCCGGTGATGACGAACGTCATCTCCATCTGGTCCGCGTCGGTTCCGCGCAGTGTGACGGTGTCGCCGATCTTCCAGCCGTATTTGTGCATGAGAATTTCGCCGACGATGGCGGATCGCTTGTCTTTCAGGGTCGCGTCGCGCTGCTCTTTGGTGAGCGCGTAGTCGGGAAACACGTCGCCTATCTCGGGGCCGGCGCCCACGGCAAAGACCGGCTCGCTGACGTCGCGCCACGTCGCGAACCATCCGGTGATCGCCGTGCATGCGGCGGCGCCGGGCATTTTGTTGATGTCGTCGCAGTAGCGCGCGGGCAGATCCTCCCACGGCGCGGTCTTGTTGTTGATTATCAGGCGCAGTGTGCCCGAGGCGTCCTTGACGACGCGATCCATCGACGCCGGAACGGACACCAGCACCGTGTAGATGAAGGTGGCCAGCGCGATCGTGAGAATAGTCAGAATCGTGCGGCGGAGATTTCGGCGCATGTTGCGTTCGATCAATTTGATCCAGTTGAACATGACGACCTCGTTCAGACCGAGCGCAGCGATTCGACCAGCCCGATGCGCGATGCGCGCCACGCAGGCAACAATCCGCCAAGCGCGCCAATCGCAATCGCGGCGATCATTCCCGATACAAACGCGCCTAGCGTCAGCCGAAACCTGAAAATAAATTCGCCGACGTTCATCAGTTGGCTGCTCAGTCCGGTGGAATACGCGACCAGCACTCCGAGTAACTCGCCCAGCACGCCGCCCGCAATCGCGAGCAGGATGCTCTCGATTACGAAACTTGTGAGCACGTTGAAGCGGCTGAAGCCCAGCACTCGCAGCACGCCGATCTCGCTGGTGCGTCGCGCGACCGCGGAGTACATCGTGTTCATCGCGCCGAACACCGAGCCGACGGCCAGAATCAGCGCGACGATCAGCCCCAGCGCGCGCAGCTGATCGACGAACTCGGTTTGCTTCGCGTAAAACTCCTGCTCCGACATGGTGTCGACCTTGACCCGCGAATCGGTCGTCAGCGACTTGGCGAAGTCGTCATGCGCCCCGGGTTTGAGGACGACGTGAAGGACCTCAAAGCCGTTGGCGACGTGGATGTCCTGCGTCAGGATATCGAGATCGGTCAGCACTTCGGACTCGCGCGCGCTGTCGTGATCGGAAAAGGTGCCGACAATTTTGAAGGTGTGGTGGCCGAACTTGAAATCGCTCCCAACCGCGAGATTGGGAAAACGCGCGGCGAGCTTGCTGCCGACTACCATCTCGGCCGTCCCGTGAGCGGGCCAGCGTCCGCTTTCCAGGCGCATGTTGCGATGCACCTGGTAAGCAATCGGGTAAACGCCGCGCAGCAGCGTGAATACCGCGCTCGAAGGCGGAGCGTCGGGCACGGGATTGAAACCGGTGATCACCTCGGGCGACACCAGCGCCTGGCCGTCGGGAGTGGTCGCGATTTGCGGCCGGCTCTTGATAATCTCGTACTGGTCGCGCGAGATGAAGCTGCCGCCCTCGTTGGTCGTGCCGCGGCTGAGCACGATCCAGTTGTCGGCGAGCGCGTTGTGCATCACGGTCGCGCGAAGGCCCGCAACGAAGCCCGACAGGATGAACAGCAGCATCACGACCAGAGCGACGACCGACGCCGTCATCGCGGCGGTGGCGCGTCGAACCATCAAGCTGCGCAAGTTGTAACGAATCGGGATCACGTTGCCCCCGCGAAATCGTGTAGAGCGGTCCTTTGGCGAACTGGAAAGGGATGGATTGTAGACCGTCGGCGCGTGCGATCCTAGAGGCACGTTGACAGTGAGGCCCAGTTGGCACATTGCGTCAGTACGGTACGCGTCATGCTTGGCGGCGGCAGGGTTACGATACTAAGCTTCGAAAACAAACCATCGGAGGCGATGCGATGTCGAGTGAAAGCAGGTCAGAGGCGCAACGGATTCGCGCGAGTCTCAAGCATCCGGTGATCGACGCCGACGGGCATTGGCTGGAATTCGGGCCGATCATCCTCGAGCGGCTGGAGAAATTCGGCGGGAGCCGAGCCGTTGACGGATTTCGTTCGTTCAACGGCCGCGTGTCGAAGCGGCTGACGGCGTCGGAGGAAGAACGCAAGAGCAAGCGGCGCGCGCAGGAAGCGTTCTGGGCGTTGCCGACGAAGAACACTCGCGATCGCGCTACTGAGATTTTGCCGCGTCTGCTCTACGAACGTCTCGACGAATTCGGAATGGACTTCGCCGTGCTCTATCCGACCGCGGGGCTTGGCGTTCCGTTTCATCCCGACGACGAAACGCGGCGCACGACCTGCCGCGCGTTCAACCGGTTCATCGCGGAGTTTTTCGGGGAATTTTCCGATCGCATGACACCGGCCGCCGTGATTCCGATGCATACTCCCGAGGAGGCGTGCGCGGAGCTCGAGTACGTGGTGAAGGAACTCGGGCTGAAAGTCGTGATGATGGCGAGCATGGTCCGACGCCAGATACCTGCGGTGGCGGAAAAAACGCCGGACGCGGCGCGGTTCGCGACCTGGTTCGACATGATCGGGCTCGACAGCGAGTACAACTACGACCCGGTGTGGGCGAAATGCGTCGAGCTGGGAATCTCGCCGACGTTTCATTCCGGCTCGCGAGGTATCGGACTGCGCAACTCGCCGACAAATTTTGTTTACAACCACATCGGGCATTTCGCCGCCGCGAGCGAGGCAGTCTGCAAGGCGATTTTCCTGGGCGGGGTGACGCGCCGGTTTCCGCAACTCAAGATGGGATTTCTCGAAGGCGGAGTGGGATGGGCGTGCCCTCTTTACTGCGACCTGATTGGACATTGGAAGAAGCGTAACCGCGAGGCGCTCGAGGAAACGAATCCCGCCAATCTGAATCGCGAGATGCTCGAACAGCTTATCCGCGAGTACGGCGGAAAGTGGATCGAAGGCAAGATCGAGCAGAAGACCGGCGGTGTCGACAAAATCCTTGAACGCGATCAAAGCGGCGCAACCGGGAACCTTCGCGAGCTAGACGATTATGCCGCGTGCAAGATCAAGCGAGGCGAAGACATTCGGGATTTGTTCGTCAACAACTTTTATTTCGGATGCGAGGCCGACGATCCCACCAATGCTTACGCGTTCAACCGCAAGGCGAACCCCTACGGCGCCAGGCTGAACGTGCTGTTCGGTTCGGACATCGGACATTTTGACGTGCCGGACATGAAGGACGTCGTGCCTGAGGCGTATGAGCTGGTGGAAGATGGGCTGATCACGGAGGACGATTTTCGCGATTTCATGTTCGTCAACCCGGTGCGCTTCTGGGGCGAGGCGAACCCAAATTTTTTTAAGGGCACGCGCGTCGAGAAGGAAGCCGCCGCACTGCTGGCGCGCAAGAGCGCCTAGTTGCGTGCTGCATGCGGCGCTAACTCCGCGCTGCGATCGGTTCGATCGCCGAAGCGACGTATCAGGTAGAGCAGCGGGCCGACACTGCCGAGCGCGAGAGTGAGGAGGAGAAACGGCAGCGCGGAGACGTTGCGCTGCTCCGCGTCGTCGCCCATCCAGACGACGATTAGAACCAGCGCGATCGCAAGATCGACGAAGGCGGTTGCGCCGACGAGATTCGCGAAGATCTGTCGGAAAAAGCCGACGTAGCCGTAGAGGTAAATCGCGTACGCGTCCATCGCGAGCAGAACGATCAGGGCGGCTGAGAGTGCGAGCTGTCTGCGATTCATTGCGTCTTCTCCATCGTCATAGTTGTCGAAACGATACTCAAGGCTCGTGCCAGGAGGGACGATTCGACGCCGCGTTGAATGTCGCGGTGATCGCGACAACTTGCGACTTGGCGACCGTTGCAGATCTCAACGGCGTTGCATGATCGCAAAGGCGCACGCGCGTCGAGCGTCGTGGAAAAAGGGGATAGCCTGCGCCACGATTCTTGCAGCGAGTTCACCAGTTTCGCGAAGCGTCGATCGAAAGACATACAAGTGGTAGCTACGGGACAGGCACGAATGGGAATGAATCGCGACGAATCGAGTTGGCGCGGACCGCTCAGATGGCTGGGTGCCGCTCTAGGCGCGCTCATCGGCGTCGGCGATACAGTGTTGTTCACGTGGCTCGGAACCACGTTCGCGCTCAACGGCCACGAAGCAACAATGCTCGCAGGGGCGTGGTTCGCAGGATCGTTCGCGGTCGTGGGATATTTGCTGGGCGACGCGATAGACGGGCGGCGCCGCGAACAGCGCGCATCCGAATTGATTCGAACGCAGATGAAGACGATCAGCGAGTCGCGCGTAAAATTGACTCAGTACGAAAAGCTGGCTGCCCTCGGGCAGCTCGCCGCCGCAATAGCGCACGAGGTGCGAAATCCGCTCGCCGTGATTCGATCGGCGGCGCAGAATCTGCGCGACACGGTGCCGGCAGAGGATTTGGACGCGCGCCGCGCCTGTACTTTTATCACCACCGAAGCGGACCGGCTCGGAAATCTAATCAACGCGCTGTTGGCGTTCGCGCGTCCGGTTCATCTATCTCCCGTGAGCCTTCCGATCGCGGAGCTGTTCGAGCGCGCCGTGAGCGCGACCCGCGAAGAAACGTCCGCCAAGCGGGTACGAGTGGAGCGCCCGCCAGAACGCGAGCTCAGTGCGTTCAACGTTAATGTGGATCCGGATCTTATGACGCAGGTGTTTGTCGGATTTGTCGCCAACGCAATCGAGGCGGTGCCCGCGGGCGGCGAAATCCGACTCGAGATGCGGCACGACGACGGACAAATCGAACTGGCAGTTGCAGACTCGGGGCCCGGTATCCCGGTCGAGTTGCGCAATCGGGTATTCGAGCCGTTCTTCACCACGCGGGCCGCAGGAATTGGATTGGGACTCGCGATCGCACGTCAAATCGTCGAAGCGCACGGCGGGAGTATCCAGGTTGGGCAAAGCGTTTCGGGCGGTGCGCGATTCACCGTGATGCTGCCGGCGGCTGGCACGGCCACCACGGCTGCGGCATGAAACCACGAATACTAATAGTCGATGATCAGGAGCGGGTGGCGGAAGTGATTGCCACCGCGCTCGCGCAGGCCGGCTACGAATGCGAAACGTATCGCAGCGGTGCGTCGGCTCTGAAAACCATCGAGCAACGCGGAGTAGATGCGGTCGTGACCGACTGGAAGATGGCGGAGATGGACGGGATGGAATTGCTGCGCGAGATCCGCCGCCGTCGTCCGAAGCTGCCGGTGATTCTGATCACCGCTTTCGGCACAGTTTCTTCTGCGGTAGCGGCGATGCGGGAAGGCGCCTTCGACTACGTGACCAAGCCGTTCGACAATGACGAACTGCGCGCCACGATCGCGCGGGCACTCGAGATGACGCGGCTTGAGCGCGAGAATCGATACCTGCGCCAGGAAATGGGAGTTCGCTATTCGCCGGACGCGATAATCGCGGAGAGCGCACGCTCGCGCGAGGTGCTGGATTTGGTGCGACGAGTTGCGCCGAGCCGAGCCGCGGTGCTGATCCAGGGCGAGAGCGGAACCGGTAAGGAATTGATTGCGCGGCTGCTGCACTACTGGAGCGAGCGCGTAGGCAATCCGTTGGTGGCGGTGAACTGCAAAGCGTTCGCGGAAGGGATGCTCGAGAGCGAACTGTTCGGGCATGAGAAGGGCGCGTTCACAGGCGCGATTGCGTCGAGGGCGGGATGTTTCGAACGGGCGTCGGGCGGGACCTTATTTCTCGATGAGATCGGCGACGTCGGACTCGAGTTCCAGTCGAAGCTGCTGCGCGCCGTTCAGGAAGGCGAGGTGTTGCGGGTTGGCGGCTCGCAGCCGCGCAAGATCGACGTGCGAATCGTCGCGGCGACCAACCGGTCAATCCGCGACGAGATCGCGGCGGGACGTTTCCGCGAGGACCTGTTTTTTCGTCTCAACGTGATTCCGATTCAACTGGCGCCGCTGCGCGAGCGATGTGAAGACATCATCCCGCTCGCGCGACATTTTCTCGCGCGACAAAAGGTTGAGACCGGCCGCCACCTTGCGCTCACGGCGGAAGCAGAAGAGGCGTTGCTCGCGCATCGATGGCCCGGCAATGTGCGGGAATTGGAAAACGCGATCGAGCGAGGCTCGGTGCTTGCGCGTGGCGACACCGTCACGCCCGAGGACCTGCTGCTCGAGCAGAGCGGCGCGACTCCTCGCGCATCGATGACCGGGACGCTGCAGGACTCGATTGACCAGGTGGTCGCCACGCGGATCGAAGCGGCGATCGAGGCGGCACGCGGGAATCACGCCGAGGCAGCGCGCAACCTGGGGATCGATCGGGCGACGCTTTGGCGCCTGATGAAGCGCCTGGCGATCTAGCCCTTCAACTTTTCAAAGGCGCGCTTGGCTGCGGCGATGAATGAGCGCACTCGTGCCGGATCTTTTTTCCCGCGCTTGCCGGGAACGTCGGTGTGCGTGAACGAATCGACACCCCAGGGTTTGACGGTGGCGATCGCGTCGGCGACGTTTTCTGCAGAGAGACCGCCTGCCAGGATCACAGGGACACGCGAGCGCTCGACAACGGTACGGCTCAGGGACCAATCGTGAGTCTCGCCGGTTGCGCCGGCATACGGCGGGCCTTTCGCGCCCGAATCCAGCATCAGGTAATCGAGGCAGTCCCGATGCGCATCGGCCTCGGTGAGCGTTTCGCCGGCGCGCACAGCGATCGCGCGCAGTAACATCACAGGAGCTATACGTTTGCGAATCCACGCGCAGTCTTCGGGCTCGATCTCACGCGCGACCACATGCAGGACGTCCGGCCGGACCGCGTCAACCATCGCGCAAATCTCGTCGCGATCATCGGACAACGACAGCGCCACGCCGCGCGAGCGCGGGCGAATAGCGGCAAGAATTTCTCGCGCGAGGTCAGCATCGATTGCTTCGGCGACGACGCCCGGCTCGGCAACGACGAGGCCTATGAGATCTGCACCGGCGTCGGCGGTCGCGACTGCGTCGGCCACCGACGTCATGCTGTAAATCTGTACAGCCATCGACGCTGCTATCCGCGGCCTCCACGCAGCAACTTGCCCGGGGTCGCACCGGTGCATCGCCCGTCGTCCCACGTCATCTCGCCGTTGACGACGATCGCGCGGTAACCGCGCGCGTGCTGCACGCGACGCCATTCGCCGCCGGGAAAGTCGTGCGCGATATCGCCGACCCAATCCGGCTCGACGCCGAGCCGATTCAAATCGTAGACGACGACGTCTGCCGCCAGTCCTTCGCGCAGGACACCGCGGTCGCGGAAGCCGGCCGCATGGGCGGGGAGGGCGGAGAGCCGGTAGTGCGCCTCCTCGAGCGTGATGCGGCCTTCGTCGCGAACCAGCCAGCCGAGGAAATCGGTCGTGTACGCGCCGCCGGTGAAGAACTTGGTATGCGCACCGCCGTCCGACACGCCGGGGATGGTGTAGGGCGAGTCGTTGATCATCTCGGCGTAAAATTCCGCGTTGAAGCCGCGATTGGGACCGAGGAACTCGACCTTGAGATCGCCGGCGATCGAAAGATCGAGCATTGCGTCGATCTCGTGCTTGTTTTCCTCGCTGGCGATCTGGCCGAGCGCCTTGCCGACGTATTTCTCGAGCTCGGGCTTGTCGCCTGCCCACGATACAATCAGGTGACGAATCGGGCCGCCGACACCCGCCTGGATTGCCTCGAGTTTTTTATTCGCTTCGTCGTGTTCGCGCTTAATCGCCTCGCGCAGAGCCGGATCTTTCATCTTCGCGATTTTTTCTTCGTGGCTGCCAGTCGTGACGGTGCGCCACGCCGGGCTCGCGTCGTAAAGATTCCAGTGCTCGAGCGTGAAGGCGAAGCCAGTGCGGAGCGTCGCCGTCTGACCGAAGATCGGCAGACCCTTCTCGCGGCATCGCTTGAGCCACGCGAGGCTGCGCTGGTGAATCTTGGGATCGCGACGGGCAGGTGCGATCGCATTATGCAGGATTGGACGATTCGCCTCGGCCGCGAGACGCTCCAGGAACGCGAGATCGTCCTTGATGTGCCCGGTCGCCTGCGTGATCTGGATGAAGCCCTCATCGCGCTCGCGGAGAACACGGGCGAGGTTCAGGATGTCTTCGTCGCACATCGTATCTGTCACCATCGGCGAGCCGTCGAAATCGGCCTGCGTGGAATCCGGGCCCAGCCGCTGCACTGAGAAGCCGCCGAGGCCGGCATCCATTCCTTCAGCGAGCAGCCGCCGCATCTCGGCGCGTTCGTCTTCCGTCGCGGGTCGCGTCTTGGCGGCCTCGAGTCCCATCACGTACGTCAACAGCGACGAAGTCGGCAGATACTGGATTACGTTGACGCCCTTGGCAGTGCGATCGAGCGAGTCGAGGTACTGCGGAATCGTTTCCCAATCCCACTTCATCCCGACCCTCATCGACTCGTAAGGAATCGCCTCGGTGCGCGTCATCGTGAGCATCGAGCGTTCGCGGAACTCCGGCTTAACCGGGACGAACCCGAAGCCGCAATTGCCGAGCACAACTGACGTGACTCCGTGCCATCCCGAGATGGTGCAATAGGGATCCCATCGGATTTGCGCGTCGTAATGCGTATGCAAATCGACGAAGCCGGGAGCGACGATCAGCCCGTCGGCGTCGATGGTCTTTTTCGCGAAGCCGGGGGAGCGTCCGCCGACCTGCGCGATTTTGCCGTCCTTGATCCAGACGTCGGCGCGGTATCGGGGCACGCGGGTTCCATCGACAACGGTTCCACCTTTTATGTGAAGATCTAAATCGGCCATCGAAAGATCCTCCCTCGAGGACAAGGTTGGCGACTGAACGCAGATCGCATCGCGTCGGTGACTTTTTCGTTCTTACAGCATCGCGGATCGGTTTGGCAAACGAGATTGAACGGTCGGTATGTTGGTTCCCAGGCTAATCTTGCCGTCTTGCTAAAGAATCCGTCAATCGGGATAGTTTCGGCGAGTTCAATCGCCATCGCAGGTCCAGAATCGGGGGCTCTTATGAATGACAACTCAGTCGAATCGGCGGCAGAACGAATTCCGCATCCGGCCACCGCGATCGCATCGCACCTCGTGCGACCGGACAAGGCCGACGAATACTTCGCGGCCCAGACCGCCATTACTAACGCGGCCCGCAGGTTCCCGGGCTTCGTCGGCACGGAAGTCCTCAGTCCGATTCCCGGCATGCAGGCAGAATGGGTGGCGATTTTTCGTCTCGAATCCAACGCTGCGATGAAGCAATGGCTCAACAATCCCGAGCGCAAGCAGCTCGCGGCGCGAATCGAGGCCTGCCTGACGGAGCCCTCGCACACGTTGCTGCTTGCCAGCGACGACGAAGCTGAACCGCCGGTTGCGATGGTGTTTACGCATCGCGTCGCCAAGGACAAGGTGGAGGCCTACCTGGATTGGCGGCGCAGGGCGATCGCGGCGCAGGCGCAGTATCCTGGCTATCTAGCGACCGAGTTTTTCAAGCCGCACGGCACCTTTCAGAACGAATGGGTGGATATCGTGCGTTACGATTCCATCGAGGATCTGAATCACTGGATGGAGTCGAAGGAGCGGGCGGATCTGCTCAAGGAACTCGACACGATTGTCGAGAGCATGCATGCGCATCGGGTGACGGGCCTCGAAGGATGGTTCGCGCTCAATCGTGGTGCCGCGACGGTCCCTGTGCCGCCGTCGTGGAAGCAGATGCTGGCGGTATTGTTTGCGCTCTATCCCACCGTGATGGTTCTGAACTTTCTAACTCCACTGTGGCGCACAAGGCCGTTTCCACAGCAGATGCTGTTCGGCAACATTCTGTCGTGCATATTGCTTACCTGGCTGGTCATGCCCCAAGTGAGCCAATTGCTCAACTTCTGGCTGATTGCGCCAGTGCGCGACTGGAAGAACGAGGCGTTGGGCCTTGGCATGGTGATAGTCGGCCTTATCGTGTTCCTCCTCATCTTTCAGTCAGTCTAACGGATTTTTACACATTTCGGCGCGTGACAATGTGAAGGCGTCCGTTGGTTGAAGACCTGCCGGTTTTTGCTGTATGAACACGCATGCAGAAATCCAAAATTCGCCTCTTTGTCATTTTCGCACTATCGCTGATTCTTAGCTTCACGAGCGGCGGCCGTTCGATTGCTCAGAATGCGACGGATCAAAGCTTGCCCGATTACATGGACGTGATCGTCGGCAAGAACAAGCCAGCATCGAAGAAGCAGGTCTCGGAACAGAATATTCTCGCCCTCGACCTGGCGATGTTTGGACTCTACGACGACGCGCAGGCCAAGTTCCAGAAAAATTTCCTCGCGGAGCATCCTGTGATCATGGCCTTGTTCAGTAACCAGGGTGGGAAGCTCCTGCTTTTCCGGCCTGGCAAGCCGATCTTGGAGGCTCCGCAGGTACCGATCCGCTATCAGCTCTTCAAATCGGTGGGACATTCGGCCCTGGCGGTCTTCGAGCTTGCCGGATCTCACTTAGGCACAGTTTCCGACCATTCGTGGGTCGGCGCGATGCGTGGCTTCCGCGATGCGAATCAAGTCGCGCTCGATTCTGTGGACTCGGTCGACCTGGCCGCCGACGAGCGCGAGAACCAGCACAAAATCCTGACCTCCAACATCAAGTTCATGGACGCGTGTCTCAGCAAGGGCAACTACACCTTCGCCGATATCCAGCAATACGCCCAGGAAGTGAGGCCTCATCTCGCCGAAAATGTCTGGTGGGGCGCCGACACGCAGGTCGATCACTGGATGCAAGTCGTGAAGGGCTGGAAGGAGATGCTCGGCCCGGATTGGGACAAAACTTACGGTGTCAGCAACTCACTGTATGTAGCCCGGCAGAACAATGTCCTCTTCAGCGTGCTCGCCCAGTTCTTCGGCAAGGAAGCGATGAACACGCGCCTGTTCCTGTTCGAGACGCCGCAATTCATCACCACTCCTGACCAAATGCTCGACGTGCTGATTCGCACGGTCGCCGATCGTTCAGTCGGCATGGTCTTCTTCGGCAACTACTATCTGATGGACTACGAATTGATGGGCGGCGATGGCCGCGCTGAGATCGAGGCGCAGGACAAGAAGTTGGGCATGCCGGTTTTCCTGCCGCCCAAAGTGCCGTTCCATTCCACCGAGTGGCCTTTCAGGATCGATCCGAGCCAGGGCGAGGGTCCCGCCACCCTCCAGGAGATCAAACAGCCGTAGCAGATGAGGGCGGGTGGCACTGACGCCCGCCTCACTCTACTTCTTCAACATCGCTTCGAACGCTTGCGCAGCCTGCTGTGCGACGGCGTCATCGTCGAGGCCGCTGGCGAATCCGGCCACTCCGACCGCGCCGACAACGGCGTCTCCGTCCTTGAGGGGCACTCCGCCCATCAGGAACAGCGCTCGCTGCGCGTGCGGTAGCTGGCTGTTGTCTTCCTTGTCGCCTTTGATTGTTTCGAAGACCTCGCGGGTCGAGGCCTTGAAATTAACCGCCGTCCAGCCCTTGTCGATCGCGCCGGTGACGAACTGTTCCGTGCCGTGATCTGAACGAAGCACCACCAGCGGGATTCCTTCCTGATCCACCACCGCCACGGCTACTTCGTTTCCTTTCTCTTTGCCGGCCTTCATCGCGACCTGCGCGACCGCCAACGCCGCTTCCGCGGTGACGCTGCGCTTTTGCATCGTGGCTTGGACGGTTTTTCGGCTCACTCTAATTTCTCCATGCGTTTAGAACAGAACCATGATTTGGCGCCGTCAGCGCGAGAGCGCTCTGCGTGCGCGGGCTCTTGCCGGGATTGGGAGTGAGATGAAGCGGACGACGCACAGCAGCTCGCTGGTTGCGAGCAAGTGTCGCTTGAGAGAGCGCTACATCTGCCGCTCACGCGTCAGCCTGCCCGGGACCCTAGAACAGAATCGTAAGTTGCGCCGTCGCTGCGACCGCGCCTTGCGTATTCCGACTCAGTCCCGGATTGGGGATGTAGCTGATCGCAGGCTCGAGGAAAGATGTGCTTATCAGATGCATCTGGTAGTACGTCTGGAGAATGGCCTCGTTGCTACGAAAGCCGTACGTGCGATTCAGCCACGACCACCCGATTCCCGCGCCGAATGAGTCCACCGGCCTATGAGGAACCAGGCCGAAGGCGGTCAGTCCAGCGCCGAAATATTCTTTCGCGAGAAACGTCCTCGAATCGTTGATGCCGAACTGTAGAAAGCCGGAGACACCGCTGTTGTCGATGCCTGGGTGACGCCTCCATAGGCGCTGCGAGCCGAACGTATAGAAGCCCTCGGAGCCATTCTGTTGGGCTCCGGGAGCGTACAGCTCGCCGGTTTGCGCCCACCCGCCCGCGCCAAACTCCCCGACCAATTTGTGCTCGCCGAGAGTCCAGGCGTAGCCCGCCTCACCAATCGTGAAATAGTGCCCATCGAAGATCGGGCCTACGTGCACGCCGGTCTGTACGCCTCTACCCAAGGCGCCGTCATAGATTGCGTAAGTGAGATAGAAATTTTTTGTCGGCGCGAAATTAACAGTCACTCCATACGCGGAATTGTAATATCCGGGCGCCGCGCCGATCAGTGTCGGGTTCTTGAATATTCCAGTGAAGATGAGCCCGGTGACTGCCGGAACCTTGAGACTCGCGTCGGCGCTCGGAACCGGCCGTGAGACGTTGTTGAAGTCGTAGGTCGGTACCGTCTTGCCGACTCGAATCACGATTTTGTCGTCGAACAGCGCCTGCCGCCACCACACCTCGTACAGCTGGGTGCGATCCAATGGCTTCGGACCGGTAATCCCGTCGTATCCAATGACGACGCCCGCCTTGCCGCCGACGTTCGCTGCATTTAACTGAAGCAAAGCCGCGTCGAACGAGCCGCCGGGAATTCCGATCAGCTTCTCGGCGTCGACGTTCAAGTTCATTATCAGCAGGCTGTTGAAGCTCCACGTCCGCGGTTTGACGCCACCGGTGAACAGGTAATCCGCGGTACCGATCCACAAGCCGCCGACCCGCACGCCGGGAATATGGTCGAGCCCGATCAGACTGCCCAGAAAACCCGTTCCTGCGATGATGTTTGAGGCGCCGGGGTTCGCGCTGATCGGCTCGACCACGGTGCCCGAATACGGTCCCCGAATCGACAACGTCGGCGTACTGGATGCGGCCGGGCTCGGAGACGATACCGGCGGCGGGACGGCGTCGGCGCCGGATGCGTCGTGCGGCAAAGACCACAGAACGCCTAACGCGCACAGCATTCCTGCCGCGGCGAGAAGATGCCGGCCGCGGGAGCGCTTCATCCGCCGCTCACGTGTTCTTGCTCTGGGTGCTCTCGAAAATGCGCCGGTAAATCCGATCAGGTGTCAGCGACGAGTCGTGGAACCGGATGCCGGTGGCGTTTGTCAGCGCATTCGCCAGCGCCGGTGCGATCGGATAGATGGGCGCCTCGCTCATCGACTTGGCGCCGAGTGGACCGAACGCGTCGTGCGTCTTGGCGAAATAGATCTCGCTGCGCACCGGGACGTCGGCAAACGCCGGAATCCGATAGTTGCGAAAAGTCGGATTGATCATGCGTCCGGTGTCATCGAAGACCATCTTTTCCTGGAGCGTCCAGCCGATCCCCTGTGCGAGAGCTCCATCGATCTGCGCTCGACACTGCATCGGGTTGATGATCACGCCGCCGTCGGCGCCATGAACGCTCTGCAAGATGACAATTTCGCCGGTGATCCGATTGACCGCGATACGAAAACCCTGCACCTGGAACGTGACGCTGCGCGGAGTCCCGTAAGCCTTGCGAACACTTTCCAGTGGACGTCCGGCCTTTTGCGCCGCCGCGAAGAAATCCGCGAGCGGAACGCGAGTGTCATTGTAAACGATGGCGTCGTGCTCGATGCGGCACGCGTCACGGCCGACACCGTAGTTTTTCGAAGCGAAGGTCAGCATCCTGTCGCGCAGCGCCTCCGACGCCAGCCGCACCGCGTTGCCCGCAACCACCGTGCCCGCGCTGGCAAACGCTCCCGTGTCGTAGCCGGTGGCATCCGTGTCGGACTGGACGATGCGCACGCGCGAGGCAGTGCTATTGAGAACGCTGGACACGATTTGCTGATGAACCGTCGTGGTCCCGTTACCGAACTCGGCGGTACCGATCGCCAGGTGATAGTTGCCGTCTTCGCGAAGGCCGACCCGCGCCTCTGAACGATGCTCGGTCGGCGGGACCGCGCCATGCATTGAAATCGCCATGCCCTGGCCTTCGAGCCAGTCGCCACCCGCCGGACGCTTGACGCCGTTCCCCTTCTTCATTGCGACTTCGACCAGGTCGATGCACTGGTCAAGGCCGTAGCTGCCGAACTCGGTGTCAGTGACTTCCTTGCTCTCGGCGATCATCTGATCTTCCGGCGTGACGACGTTGCGCCGGCGAAAGGCGTACGGATCTATTTTCAGAGTGCGCGCCAGCTCGTCCATCGCGCACTCGACGGCAAAAATCGTCTGCGTCATTCCGTATCCGCGGATCGCGCCGGCCGGCACCATGTTGGTGTAAACGGTATAGCCGTCGACTTTCTTGTTGGCGCACCGGTACACCGCGACGGCTTCGCCGCATGCGGCATACAAGGTTTCGCCGCCGTGATTGCCGTAGGCGCCGGTGTTGGAAACAACGCGCACCTCCATCGCGGTCAGAGTGCCGTCTCGCTTCGCCCCGACCTTCATCTTGACGCTCATCGGATGACGCGTGGTCGAGGCGACGAAATCCTCTTCACGGGTGAACTCCAGCTTTACCGGACGGCCGGTCTTGAGTGTGGCGAACCCACAAATGTCTTCGGTCAGTACTTCCTGTTTACCGCCGAAGCCGCCGCCAACGCGTTCGCAGAAAACGCGCACGGTGTCGGGCGCTAGACTGAAGATGTAACAGAGCTTCTGCTTGGTGATGTACGGAGTCTGGCTGCTGGTGCGAACGATAAGCCGATCCTTCTCGAGCCATGTGATCGAGCAATGCGTTTCCAGATGCGTGTGCTGCACGCGATGCGTCGTGTAGGTGCCCTCGTGGATCGCGTCCGCCGCCTTGAACCCGGCCTCGACGTCGCCGACGTTGCCGTGAATCTCGATCAGAATATTCCGCCCGGGGTGCCTGATACGTGAGTCGGCGCCTTTGTCGTGGATAACCGGCGCGCCCTTGCTCATCGCTTTTTCGGGATCGAAGACCGCGGGCAGGATCTCGTAATCGATTTCTACCTTGCGGCATCCCTCTTCCGCTGCGCCCTCGGTCTCCGCCACGACTGCCACGACCCGCTGGCCGACAAAACGAACCACGTTGTCGAGCATGTACGTATCATTTGGATCGACGTGATAGTCGTCGTGCGTGGCGGAGGTGTAGAGGAGGTGCGGCACGTCCTCCCACGTGTAAACCCCGACGACGCCGGGAACAGCCAGCGCGGCGTCCTTGCGAATCGCCTTGACGCGGGCGTGCGCGTGCGGCGATCTCAGCAGCTTCAGATGCAAGAGGCCCTCGATCTCGGTGTCGAGCGTGTAGCGGACCTTGCCGGTGACGATCCCTTCGGCCGCCGGCGCCAGCAAACCCGCGCCGCAAGACTTGCCGGGCGCGTCCTCCTCGATGGATTTGACACCGTGAACCGCGTCTTCGATCGCGTGGTAGCCGGTGCATCGGCAAAGATTGCCCTTGAGCGAGCGCGGAAGGTCCTTGATGTCTTCCTCGCTCAGACTCGCGGCCGTCATGATCATGCCGGCGGTGCAGAAACCGCATTGGAAGCCCGCGGCGTCCTTGAACGCTTGCTGCATCGGATGCAGTTCGCCATTCTGCGCCAAACCCTCGATTGTGGTCACCTTGTGACCGTCGGCGCGAAACGCGGGGATCAGGCAGCTGTGAACCGGGACGTCGTCAATCCACACGGTGCATGCGCCGCAGTCGCCGGCGTCGCATCCTTTTTTGACTCCGAACCATCCCATGTCGCGCAGGAAAGTTCTCAGGCACTGGCCGGGCCGTGGCTCCTCGGAGAAAGTTTTGCCATTTACCAGGTAACTCACGGCTGCCCCTTTTGTGAAAGCTCGCGCCGAATCTCTTCGGCGAAATAGTGCGTCATGTGTTTGCGATACTCCGGCGTTCCATGAACGTCGTCGAAGTATTTTGGAATGTCCTTTTCGAGCCGCGCGCGAAGAGCGTCCGCGTCGGGGATCTTCGGAAATTTCAGCCGATGCGGCCGCTCGGTCGAGGCGCTAACCGTCAGCATGAAGGTTCCGTCCTTCGGATCCAGCGTGCCGGAGAGCAACGAACTCGAGCGCCCCAGGTGCGTCAACGACATTCGCCGAAAAGCGGATCGCTTGCGCAAAGCGGAGACGGGTAACTCGATACTTCTGAGCAAGTCGCCCGGCTTCAACACGTTCTGGCGGTTGCCGGTGACAAACTCCTCGACCGGCACGCGGCGCTCGCTGCCGTCGCGATTCTTAATTTTGCAAATGCCTTCGAGCGCGACTGTGAGCGAGATCATCGGACCTGCCGGCAACGACATGCAGATGTTGCCGCCAACTGTCGCTGTGTTCCAGATTTTGAACGACGAAAGGAACGATCGGCAGCACTCGCCAATCAACGGCGCCGCCGTCCAATCCGCCGGTGTCGTCAAGGCGACGAGCTTGGCTATCTCGCAAGTCGCGGCAATCTCGAGGCCTTGATCGCTGACGGTCAACGGCTTCCAGCCCAGGCCGTGCAGATCGATCAGGCGGCGCAAGTGCGGCTGCAGTTCCGAGAACAGCCACGTGCCGCCCGCGAGCCAGGCGTCGCCGTCGCGCCAATCGATCGTTCCGTCGGCAGGATCAGGACGAGTTATTTCCCCAATCGTATTTAGGTCCACGCAATCCCCCAATGCGGCCGCATCTGGGAACGAACTTTCACGGCCGGCAGTAAGTCTACGCTAATTTTCAGGTGCGTGAAGGTGACGCTGCTGAACTACTGTACTCATGAGAACAAATCAAGTTGTAGACATTTGCCGAGACCGACTAGGTGACGTTGCACTCGCGTCCGCCGGGATCATGCCCCGATCGCGCAGCTTGCGGCGATGGAGTCGTCAATCGTGGAAATTGCTTTCTTCCGAAGGTAAGTTGACACGGAAATGTATGGCTGACATCGAGAGCCGTGATCCGAAGAGACATCGCCCTTCATCTCGCGAGGCGTACGTTTCGCTGGCCGAACTGATCGAACAGCAGATTTATCTTTTGCGCGGCCATCGAGTGATGCTCAGCACTGATCTTGCCCGCCTTTATCAGGTTCAACCGCGCGCTCTCGTTCAGGCCGTAAAGCGGAACATCCGTCGATTTCCCGAAGACTTTATGTTTCAACTCAACAAGGGTGAGTTCGACGCTTTGAAATCACAAATCGTGATTTCAAGTTGGGGCGGGATGCGTCGTGCTAACCCCTACGCCTTCACCGAACAGGGAGTTGCGATGCTTTCGAGCGTGCTGCGAAGCCAACGCGCCATCCGGGTGAATATCGAGATCATGCGAGCGTTTGTTCGGTTGCGCGTTATCCTGGCGTCTCATGCTCAACTCGCTCGCAAGCTCGACGCCCTCGAGGACAAATACGATACCCAGTTCAAGGCGGTCTTCGATGCAATCCGTGAGCTGATGACGCCGCCGCCACCCAACCGCCGCCGCATCGGCTTTACCCACAAGTAATAGATTCAAGCTGAGAGTGCGCGCCGGTACGTGACGTAGTTCGCGCAGACTTTTGCGCCGAGCTTTTCCGCCGTGCGGCGCGACGGCCAGTTGTCGTCGAGCACGAGCGTATAGCTGAGATACTTCGCGCCGTTGCGGATCAGGTGCAGATACGAATACGAAGCCATCGCGAGGTTCACGCCGCGGCCGCGCGCCGCTTCGAGCACGCCAATTCCGAGAAAGTTCAGTTTCTCGTCATCGCCAAGCTTGCGCCCGGGCTTGAGAATCGCACCTTCCGGATTCGGCGGCGTGACCATCAGGGCGCCTACCGGCTGTCCGTCGCGATACGCGAGTACCGACGTTTCCAGCGCTCCCGACATCGCGAAGAACTCGAACAGGAATGCGATCTCGTCGGTGCTGAACGGCGTCGCTCCCCAATGACGCGCGAACGCGGTGTTCCAGGAATACTCGAAGTCGCGGATTCTGCGCGCGGAAGGCAAGTCGTTAAGCGCGACGATTTGGAAGCCCGCGCGGCGGCTTGCCTCGAGCGCGCTTTCGTAGCGCGCTACGAGTTCCGGCGTCACCGCAATTTTGTAATCGACCCATCCGCGCTCGGTTTCGAATCCCGCGTCCTTGAGCAACGCGTGATAGTACGCGGGATTCTGGCGCGCGATATCGGGCGGCAGAGTTTCGTAGTCGTCGATCACGAACGGAAATTCGAGCAATCCGTAGCCCGCTCGTGCGGCTGTGGCGCCGTTCGCCTTCATCCACGACGACGCCGCGTCCATCATCTGATTGACGGCGTCGCGAGTGCCCGGCATCGCCTCGAACATCACGACGTGCCCGAGCGATTCGTTCCAGTGATGCTGGTAATGGCCGTCGATTATCGCGACCGCGCGCGCGACGATGTTACCGTCGACGCGCGCTGCGAACGGACGAATTTTGCGGCCGGCGGCGAACGGTCCCTCTCCCATCAGGATTGGAAGCTGCACCGCGACCATCGCCGCCCATCGCGCGCTGCGATACTCGTAAACCCGATGCTGAAAAAGAACGAACTCGGTGAGCGCGTCTTCGCCCGAGGGCGACTCGATTTTTACTGACAACTGACCGACTCTCCCGACCGGCTGACCAATCGCGCGCTTCCGTTCAGGCCGCTGCGGAGCGGGCTTTCGCGATGTCACCTTGTTTCAGGTCTCGCCGTGCGATAACCACTACGCAGGGGCGAGCGTAGCGCCGCGCGAGTCCGAGCGTCAAACAATCGCGCGCGATTTACGTCCCGAGGAGCGGCTGACCGTCATGGTTGAAAAAACGATCGACCTCACGGGAATCTCGGCCAACTCGGTCGAAGATGCCGTGCAATTAGCAATCTCGCGCGCCGGCGTCACGATCAAGGGCATCCACACCGCTCACGTCGAGGACGTCGCCGCGATCGTCGAGGCCAACAAAGTGGTGCGATGGAAGGTTCGGATCAAAGTTACGTTCCAGGTGAAAGACGAGCTGCACGAGTGAGTAATCGCGCGAGTCTCCGGTTGAATTCGTGAATCCTCATCCGGAGACTCGTGGCCACGAAGCAAGGCGGCGGAGCGCAAGGACTTCCAAGTCATGCGAAACCTGCCACTGAGAGTAATCGATGGCGAAAATAGTTGAGGTCCATCCGGGTATCTACGAGATCTTTCTGCCGCTGCCGATGCGGCCGACAATCATCAACGTCTATTTGCTCGATTGTCACGGCGGGTGGGCGCTGGTCGACACCGGGATGAACTCGCCCGAGAGCATTGCCGCGCTCGAGGAAGCGCTGGCGGAAGTGGGAATCAAGATCGAGGATCTCGATGCCATCGTCGCGACCCATCATCACATCGATCACTTCGGCGCGTCGGGCGAGATTCGCCGCCGCAGTCATGCGATCACGCACATCCATCGCCTGGAGGCCGAGCGCGCGGGCCGGATGGTCGAGTTCGGAAAGATGAGTCCTCACGACCGGCCGGAGTCGCGCGCGTTTTTCGCACGCCACGGATTTCCAATCGAACAATTCTCAACGACCGGAATGCGTCCGGCGTGGATGGGCACGGCGATGTACGGACCGGTGACGCAACCCGACAAGTACATCGACGACCACGACGTAATCAAAATCGGCGACCGCGAGCTCGAAGTGATCTGGACGCCGGGGCATTCACCCGGCCACAACGTGATTTACCTGCGCAAAGAAAAAGTGATGATCGTCGGGGATCATCTGCTGCCCAAAATTACGCCACATGTTGGAATTTATCCGGACGCGGTGGGAACTAATCCGCTCGGTGACTTCATCAATTCACAGCTGAAGGTGCAGAAATTCGACGTTGACCTGGTTTTGCCCGCGCACGGCGGCGTCTATCACGACCATCGGCACCGTGCCAATCAGTTGATCGAGCATCACCGCTATCGGGAGGCCGAAATGCTTGATTTGACGCGAAAAGCGCCGCAGACCGCGTTCGAAATCGCGCAACAGGTATTCGGTGGCGAAGAAAGGCCGATATTCCACGTGATGGCGGCCACCTTCGAGACCCTTGCCCACCTGGAACTTGCCTGTTTTGAAGGCCGGGCGCGCCGGTCTGAGCGCGGTGAACGCACCGTGTTCCAGGCGTTATGAATCAATTACGGGGGGTTTGCTAATTTTTCCAGACGGTGTATTTTGGCCCTGCTCAAACGAGCGGCGGTTAACCAGGTTAGCTCGGTAAGTGGAGGGGTCCCTAGATTGAAGGAGGATGCCATGAAACGGAAGATCGGATTTGCGCTGGCTGCAGGGCTGGCATTGTTGGTCGCCGGTTGCGCGAGTCAAGGTAGCAGCGGCGGCAACGCAGCGCCTGGCGGCGGCGAATCGGCGGCTGCAGGTGGCGCCCCTGCCGCGTCAACGACGGCTAGAAATTTCAACCTCGCCGTCAAGTGTCCCGGCGTGCACTGGGAAAAGACGCACGGCTGGTCGAATCAGCAAATCATGCAGCAGGAGTCGCTCGACGAGCAGGACATTCCCGCTTGCGAGCAATGGGTTCAGGCGCAGCCCAAGGGCTACGTGCCTCCTCCTCCAGGGGGAACGATGGCACAGAAGGCTCCTTTGGGCGCACCGTCTCCGACCGCTCATTAAGTACCTCTGAGGGCGTCATTCGGTTTCGCGCAACTGGCGCGGAGTCGGAGCACGCCTGCCTGAAAAAATCGAAGGCGGCGCAGCATCTGTCTAAAGATGCGGCGCCGCCTTTCTATCTTGCGTAATTTTTAATCCAGCGCAGAAGACGTTTGATCGATTGCCTTTAGCGAGCTTGAGCCGTTGCCGTCCGCTTCGCGTCGCGACGTGCAGGCGCGCTGATCCGGCCGCTGCGGACCACTGGCGAACGCCTTGCCAGGCGCCGCGTCGATACTCCCGCCAGCTGCTGATTGCGCCAGTCGCGCAGACCTCGCCTCAGAAACTGCGGTTCGATCCCGAGCGTCTCGCACACCGTCTCGAACGAGAACGGACCCTCTCCGCCTTCTCCGATTAGCCACTGCTCGGCTTCGCTGAACAGACGCTTGCGCGGACCGCCCTTGGCATCCGCATTATTCTGGAAGCATCGAAGCGCGTCCTCCAGAATCGCCATCATCAGCTTCTTCACCGGCCGGATGGTGCTGTCATCGCGCCGGCTGTCGTAAAACTGCTCGGGCGTTAAGACGTCTGGTACGAAGAGATTTCCGAGAGCGCTATTTTCCCATTCCATTGTACTGTATCCTCGCCCGATCGTGCCTGCTCCGGACCAGCGGGGTCAGGCCATCGGCTTTTCGGGATTCCGACTTTTTGTCGTTACGCCCTCACTGCAGCAATGATCGTGCCGTATTTCTCAGCAACTGCCCTAATACGATTTACCTAGCATGTTAAGCCATCATGAACGCCAAGTCGGATGGCCGTATTCTCAGAAATGCCGAATTTGACCTAACTTTTCGCAAATCATTCCGCATTATGCGAATTGCGCGGCCGCCACCGCGAGCTGACTCATTTGCGACAAGCGCTACCATTTCGCCACAACTGCCCATCATTTGTCGCTCGGCTGCAATAAATCGGCTGCCTCGCATGCCCGAATATTAAGGCGCTGCGCCCAACACTATTGAAAGTCAGACTGAGGGTCAGACCGGCAGATTAGGCCAATCCGGTTCCGCGAATAACGCTACTGGACGGTGTCGGGACCGCCACTGGAGCCCACGGGGCCGCGCTTGCGCTCCTCGAGCTTGAAGGTCAGCACGTCGAGCAGGCAGTCGACTCGATCCGTCAGCGCCTCGAGCAGCGTCTGTTTTTCGAGCGGCGTGATATCGAGATGAAAGCACAGGAAGTTAATCAGCTCCGCGCCACGCAGACCGCGCTGCTCGACGATCGTGCGCCATGCCTCGTGCGCCGCCTCGCCCAGGTAACTGAAGAGCATTTCGCGCAGCGCGTCCATCGTCTCTGCGTCGCAATCGAGCGCGTCCGGCCGGACCGGGCACCACCTGACTTCTGCCTGCCGATACGAACGGTCGCGACTTTCACGCACGATGCGAAACTCGCCGACGCCTTCGAGCACCAGGTTGTAGCGGCCGTCGGCGAGCTCGATGAGGCCGCCGATCTTTCCCGCGCATCCGACCTCGAAGATATCCGGAAAGGCGTGGTAGTCGGCCTCCCAGTCGCCTTTGAGCAGCGCCATCCCAACCATCCCGTGCGACTCGGAGACGTCGGCAATCATCTCGCGATAGCGCGGCTCGAAAATATGCAGCGGCACGCTCAACCCCGGGAACAACACGAGGTTCGGCAGCGGAAAGATCGGAATGATAGTGGGTAGTGCAGCCACGTTTACAGTCGGCGTCTGATGGTCAGGTTAGGGCGGTTACGATCCTCCGTCAAGGAAAAGCTTTCACGACGTGGGAATTGTTGCGACAGAGATACCACTGGCGCGCCATTTTGCTATGTTTCAGACGATCCGCGAGACTGATTTCGCTATCGAAACACGCGACATGGAAATGAGATTGTTCATCGCCGGACGCTATGTCGATGCGGCCAAGGGCGCGCGATTTACCGACATTGAACCGGCGACTGAACGCGAGCTGGCGCAGGTCGCGAGCGCGAGTTCCGACGACGTGAGTCGTGCCGTCGATGCGGCGCGCGAGGCCGCGGACCGCGGACCGTGGCCGCGGATGAATGCTGATGCGCGCGCGGGCTTGCTCAACAAGCTCGCCGACGGGATCGAAAAACGCGGGAGAGAACTCGGGATACTCGAGGCGCGCGACGTTGGCAAGCCGGTCTCCGAGTGCGTGAATCACGACGTTGCCCGAGCCGCGCGCAACATCCGATTTTTTGCGGCAGTCGCGCAGACCTGGACGCACGAAGCCGCCGACAGCGACGCGAAATTTCTCGGCCGCGATCTGAAACTGCTGAACGTTACGCAGCGGCCGCCCGTCGGCGTCGGCGCGATCATAATTCCGTGGAACTCGCCGTTGATGCTCGCGACGTGGAACCTGGGGCCGTGTCTCGCTGCAGGAAATACCTGCGTGCTCAAGCCCTCAGAGCTCGCGCCCCTGACTTCAATTGCGCTCGGTGAGATCGCAAACGAGGCCGGGCTGCCGCCGGGTGTCCTGAATATCGTGCCGGGTCTCGGCGACGCGGGCGCTGCTCTCGTCGCGCATCCGGGCGTGGACGCGATAGCGTTCACTGGCGGCGTGCAGACTGGCAAGCGCGTGATGGCGGCTGCGGCGGAGTCGCTCAAGCGCGTCACGCTGGAACTCGGCGGCAAGTCGCCCAATCTGGTTTTCGCCGACGCGAATCTGAAGCGGACTGCCGCGGGCGTGGCGCGATCGATCTACCGCAGCCAGGGACAGTCATGCGTGGCGGCTCGCGATTACTGGTTGACAGAAAAATTTCCGCTGAGTTTCTCGATCTGCTCGCCGCGGAAATACCCAGCCTCAAGATTGGCGACCCTCTTGCCGAGGGCACCGAGTACGGCCCGCTGATTTCGGGAGCGCATCGCGAGCGCGTTCATTCGTTCGTCGCGGAGGCGGTGGCTAACGGCGCTAAGATCCTCGCCGGCGGAAAAGTCCCGGCCGAACCCGCGCGCGGATTTTACTATTTGCCAACACTGCTCGACGGCGTCGACGCCAAGTTCCGCGCCGTGTCCGAGGAAATCTTCGGACCAGTGCTGACGGTCGAACGATTCGACGACGAAGAGGATGCGATCGCGAGCGCTAACGCCACCCGCTTCGGCCTGGCGGCTTATGTATGGGCGTCGAACGTCGATCGCGCGCTGCGGGTCGCTGAGAAAATCAAAACCGGGATAGTCTGGGTCAACAGTTTCTTTCTGCGCGATCTGCGCGTTCCGTTTGGAGGTGCGAAGATGCGCGGGCTCGGCAGGCAGGGCGGCCGCTTCAGCATGGAATTCTGGACCGAGCCGAAACTCGTGTGCGTCGCGTACGGCGAGGAGGAGCACGATGGGTAAGGTCGTCGCCACCGTGTTCACCACGCACGTGCCGCGCCTGATGATCCTCGATCCGGTGGCGCGCCGGAACTACATGGGCCGCCAGGTGACGAGTTTTTACGAGGCGATGCCGAAGCTCGAGCGCGAGCGCCTCCGCCATCTCGATTTCGACACTTTCTTACTAATCGATACTCATTGGTTCTCGACTTTGGAGTACGTACTCAATGCGCACGAGCGGCTGTCGGGCGTGTATACATCGGAAGAGCTGCCGGCGATGTTGCACGACCTCGAATATGACTATCAGGGCGACGCAGAACTAGCGCGCGGAGTCGAGCTGGAGGCACGTGAGCGCGGAATTCGCGCGATCGCGTCGGCCCATCGCAACCTGCCCATTCACTATCCAACTCTGAACGTGATGCACTATCTTAATCACGAGGCGCGCCGCCGCGTGCTCTCGCTCAGCGTGTGTCAGACAGCGTCGGTCAAGAACGACCTGGCCTATGGCGCCGCGATCGGACAGGCTATCTGGAAATCGAATCGACGCGTCGTGATCGTGGCGTCGGGCGGGATGTCTCATCGGTTCTGGGACTACGATCGGATTCTCGATCGCGCGTCGGCGTCGCCCGACGACATCGCGTCAACCGCCAACCGCCTTTACGACGAACGAATCATGGAGTGGTTCAAGGCCGGGCGGCACGACGCTGTGCTGGCTGCCGCCGACGATTTCCGCGCACATTGCTCACCCGAAGGCCGCTTCTCGCATTACATCGCGATGGCCGGGGCGATGGGCGGTGACTCCTGGACCTGGCGCGGCGAGCAGTTCGGAAAATACGAAGCAGCAATCGGAACCGGCCAGGCAATCTTTTTCTTTAAACCGTCAATCAGCGGAGCCGAACGCGCCGCTGCCTAGCGCAATTCAGCCGGAGGTGCGCGTTTGAAACTTGCACACGGGATTTTGGCGATGCTGGTGACGCCGTTTCATGACGACTACCGGCTCAACGAAGATGCACTGCGGCGCGAAGTTCAGTGGGCTATCGCCGCGGGCGCAGATGGCGTCGTCGCCGCGCCGAGCATCGGCGAATTTCTGCACCTGGACGAGAAGGAGCGCACCCGCGTCTTCGAAATCGTGATCGAAGAAGCGCGCAAGCGCTCCAACCTGTCTGCCGTCGCGATGACCTCGGGCGCGACCACTATCGAAACCCTGCGCTACGCGAAGATCGCCGTGCGCCTGGGTTACGATGCGCAGCAGGTCATTCCGCCGTACTACTGGCGATGCGGCGAGGCCGAGGTCGAGCGCCATTACGGCATGATTGCCGAGGCGGACGACTTGCCCGTCGTCATCTACCACAACCCCGCGCTCAGCAAGTTCAACATCTCGCCGAAGTTCGCGGGCAAGCTGGCGACGATTCCCGGCGTCGTCGCGTTCAAGGAAGTGCTGACCGACTTGCAGCATCTCGAGGCGCTGTACGACGAAGTGGGCGACAGCGCGGACATCTATAATACTTTTCGCGCGATGCTGGCGGGGCTGATGCTGGGCGCGGCCGGCGGCTTCATCAATATTTTTGCGGTGCCCGCTGCCGTCGCGCTGCTCAAAGCATTCAAGGCCGGCGACTACAAGCGCGCCGAGGAAATTCAGCGCCGGCTCAATCGATGCTTCCCGCGCGGCGGCGAGGAAACTCTAGGCCATCTCGGCACCACCAAGGTCACCGCGTCGGTCGCAACTGGCATCGAGATGGGTCCTGCGCGGCCGCCGTACATGGCGCCCGCCGACGCCGCCGAACGAATCAGGAAGCGGCTGCCGCTGCTCAACGAGGTTCTCTGAGATGGGCGCGCGCTCGGGCAACAATTATTTGTCGTCGCTGAAGAAGCTAGGCGCCGAAATCTGGATCGGCGGCGCCCGCGCCGCCGACATCACCGCCCATCCCGCGTTTGCCAATTGCGCGCGCTCGGTCGCGTCGCTCTACGACATGCAGATGGAGCATCCCGAGACGATGACGTTTCGCACCGACGACGGCGGCCGCGCCGGGATGTCGTTCATCATCCCGAAGAACGCCGACGACCTGCGCAAGCGAACGCGGATGATGAAGACGTGGGCGGACTTCAGCTGCGGGATGCTCGGGCGCACGCCCGACTACCTGAATGTAAGTCTCGCCGCGATGGCCGCCGCGCGCGAATTTTTCGCCGAGAGCGATCCGCGCCACGGCGACAACATCTGGAACTACTATATTCAGGCGCGCCATCACGATTGGTGCGCGACGCATACTCTAGTCAATCCGCGCGCGAGCCGCGCCGCAGGATGGGCGGGACACACCGACGCCGACCTCGCGCTCAAGCTCGTCGAAAAAACCAGCGACGGTATCATCGTGAACGGATGCCGGATGCTCGCGACGCTCGCGCCGCTCTCGGAGGAGCTGCTGGTGTTTCCTTCGACGGTGCTGAAGGCCGAGCTGGCGGCGGAGCCGTTCGCGCTGTCGTTCGCAATCCAGTGCAACGCCAAGGGCCTCAAGTTCCTGTGCCGCGACGCCTACGACGTCGGCCGCTCGCGCTTCGACCATCCGCTCGCGTCGCGCTTCGACGAGATGGACGCGGTGGTCGTATTCGACAACGTGCGGGTCCCGTGGGAGCGCGTGTTCCTGTGCGGCGACGTCGCGCGATGCAACGCGCTGTATGCGGGAACCGGCGCGGTCGTCCACATGATGCACCAGGTGGCCGTGAAGAACGTCGCGAAGAGTGAGTTCATCCTCGGACTGGCGGCGCGAATCGCAGAGGCCAGCGACGCGATGCCGTTGCCACACGTTCGCGAGCGGCTGGCCGAGATGATCATGACCACCGAGACGATGCGCGCGTGCCTGCGCGCGGCCGAAGCCGACGCGGCGCTGGACAAGTGGGGCGTGTTCACGCCGTCCCGAGCGCCGCTCGACACCGGCCGCAATCTTTTCCCGCGCCTGTATCCGCGCCTGGTCGAGATTATCCAGCTCAACAGTTCGAGCTCGCTGATGGCGACCCCGTCCTCGGCCGACTTCGCAAATCCCGTCGAGCTGCCCGATATCGAGCGCTACTTTGGCGCCGCGGACGCGCCCGCCAAAGAGCGCGTCGCGCTTTATCGACTGGCGTGGGACGTCGCCTGCAGCGCATTCGGTGGCCGCCAAGTTCTCTACGAGCGGTTCTTCTTCGGCGATCCAGTCAGGATGGCGAGCGCGCTGGTCGACAACACCGACCTGAAGCCGCTAGCCGATCGCGTGCGCGCATTCCTGAAACGCCCTGACTGATCGAGGTCTTCTTCTTACTCTGTTTCCCCTTCCCACTATGGGAAGGGGTTAGGGGTTAGGTCGCGTGCATCCTCATAAAGCGCAGCGGTGGCAGGGGAGGGCGGCGAACTGTATCGTCATGCTCATTCATGGCGAGACTTAGAAAGGCGGCGCGAATCTGGGGGAACCCCAAGGCGCGCGAGATTGGCGAGCGTGTCCTGATCGCGCCGGACGACGGTGTTTTCACGATCAATCCGCCTGCAATTTTCGGCCGTCGCGCTCCGGTCGAGATTGAGATCGGTGCCGGCAAGGGCGAATTCACTATTGAGCGCGCCGCCGAGTTTCCCGCGCGCGACTTTATCGCAGTCGAACTCTCATCGACGATTACCCGTGTGCTGGCCGTGCGATGCGGCCGTGCGGGACTCGACAATTTGCGCGTCGTGCGGATGGACGCGCGCACTATGGTCAATCTGATGCTCCCGGATGCGAGCGTGAGCGCCTACCACATCTACTATCCGGACCCGTGGCCCAAGGAGCGTCACGTCAAGCATCGCCTGTTCACGCCGACGCTCGTCGCCAGTCTGTTTCGCACGATAGAGCCGGGCGCGACCGCTTACGTTGCAACCGATGTGCGCGCGTACGCGGCCGAGATCTTCCCGATGATGCTCGCGGCGGGGTTCATCCGCGCGCTCGAGGCGGCTCCCGGCGCGGAACGGACGGGATTCGCACGCAAGTACGTAGCAGCGGGGAAAGCAGTTTTTTCGGGTTCCTTTCGCCGGCCCGGCAATTCAGGAAGTAGCTAAATTTGTTCGATTATCGGCGCACTGGCTCGAATCGCGGATCGCCCGCGGATTGCAATGCCGAACATCGTTGTTTAACCTTTTTCGCGACTCTTCGATGAAACGCCTGCTGTTTATATTGGTGGCTTCTGCCTTGCTGCCTGCAGCCGCCTGCAGTCTTCGCCAGAAGCCCACCGGCGAGAACTATTACGAGCAAGGCCAACTTGATTTTGCGACAAAAGAATACAAGGCGGCTATCGAAAATTATCAGCAGGTGATCGATAAGTTCCCGTTCAGCCCCTACGCCGAAGACGCCGAGATGAAAATCGGCCTCGCCTACTATCAGCAGAAGGACTACGCCGAGGCGATTGGCGCGCTCGACGATTTCCAGCGGATGCATCCGACCAGCAAGAACCTCGAACTGGTCACCTACTACATCGGTCTGAGCTACTACGATCAGATGGGGCGCGAGGACCAGGATCAGGGCAAGACTCTGGCGGCGCTCAAGCGCTTCCAGGAATTGGAACAGCGCTTCCCGGAAGGCAACTTCGCCGAGCTGGCGCACGACAAGGTCCTCGTATGCCGCGAGATGCTGGCGCGCAACGAGATGATCGTCGGCAACTACTACTACAAGCGCGCAAACTTTCGCGCGGCGGAATCGCGCTTCGCTGAGCTGATGCAGAAATATCCGGAGACTCCGGTCGCTCCGGACGCTTTGTTTGAACTGGGAATTTCGCTCGAGAAAGAAGGCAAGCGATATTCCGCGGCTCAGGCTTTCGCGGCCGTCGAGAAACATTTCCCAACCTCCAACTATTCGAAGAAAGCCCAAGCCGAACTGGCCAAGCTCCACCAACCGATTGACACCGAAGAAGATCCGCTGCCGCTGGTGCTTGCCGAAACCGGATATGGCGGAAATCCGGATGATGCGAATGCGGACAAAGTAGTAGTGCGCCAGCGTTCCGATAGCACCAGCCGCACCGACGTCGCGTCAGCAGGCGGCGCGTCGGCATACGGATCCGACGGATTGCCGGTCCTCGATGCGTCCGCTGGCGCGGCGGCTCAGAAGCCGTCGTCGGGCACACCCGACATGATGAAGGCGCCCGATTCGTCGCAGCCCGATCTTCCCAGCCGCAAGCCGGGCGCGCCGGACATGATGCGTGCGCCTGCGCCGATCTTGCCGGCGCCCACCGGCAGCATCGCCGGCGCTGCCAACGCCCAGGCGCGCGCGATGACGGGTTTGGCCGCCGCGGCGCCGTCGGAGCCGGCGGAGCCGTCGATGCACCAAATGGCTGCGGCTGGCGACGCGCCGGCGCCTGAGCCCTCGATGCACCAGTACAATCCGGCAGGAGCAGCGTCGCCGGCGGCACCGCCGTTGTCGCTGAGCGAGCCGCCCGCAGCCGGTCCAGCGACGCTGAAGACGATCAGGTTGTCATCGAATGATCCGCCGTTGTCGGTAATTCTTGAACTCAGTGGACCAGTCAGTTACGACAAAAACCTCGAGAGCAATTCCGACGGCTCGACCGCGACGGTGGTACTCAAGGACGTCACTCCCGACGCCGCGCTGCAGCCACATCTGGTGTTCGACAGGTCGATCTTCAAGGATTGCAGCATCTCGAGCAGCAAGTCGGGCACGACGGTGACCTTGAACATGCAGCCGGTTGCGCATTTTGCGGTCGTGCCGCTCGAAGGACCGCCGCGTCTGCTGATGACCTTCACGCCCCAGGCAGGAGCTCTGAAGACCAGCTCGGCGAAGTGATCCCCTCCGCGCGAAAGGAAAAAAGGATCACCCAAAGACTTCGTCGAACTTGATGCCGAGGAATTTCAGCACCACCTCGGCATAGACTTTTAGTCCCCAGTAAAAACCTTCGACTGGCAAGCGCTCGTCGTTGCCGTGATACAGCGATCCGAACGGCATGTGCGGATCGAGCTTCACTGGCGAGAATCCGTAACACGCTGCCCCGAGCTTCGAGTAGAACTTGCTGTCGGTCGCTCCGGGGATCATCCACGCAATCGCACGCGCGCCGGGATCGGCCGCCTCGACAGTATGCTTGATCAACTCGAACAGCGGAGTGTCGGGACTCGTCTCGGCCGGCGGCGCAGTTTTGAGCAGCTCGAAGGTCGGATCGGGACCGACGATCTGACGCAGCTCCGCCATGAAGCTCTCGGGATCCTCGCCGGGCAGCGTGCGGCCGTCCAGCACGATCGTCGCTTCGCCGGGAATCACGTTGTCTTTGTACCCGGCGCGCAGAATCGTCGGCGACACCGTGTTGGCGAGCATCGGCGCAAACAGCGGTCCCGGCGATTCGATCGGCACGCCCATCTCCTCGAGCGTCTTGCGCATGAACGGCGACACATTCTTGCGCATCGGCGTTCTCACGATCCTAGTGATCAATTCGGAAATTCGTGAAATCGCGGTGTCCGTGCGCGGCATCGATCCATGCCCCGGCATCGCGGTGACTTTCATCTTGATAGTGACGAAGCCCTTCTCCGCGACCTGGATCGGATAGAAGCGGCGATTCTTGAGATGCACGGTGAAGCCGCCGACTTCGTTCAGCACGTAACCCGCGCGGACCAGTTCGGGATGCCGCTCGACGAGGAACTTCGCGCCGAAATCCGAGCCGGCCTCCTCGTCCGCGACTGCCGCCAGTATCACGTCGCGATTCGGCTTCACCCCGGCGCGCTTCATCGCCGTCATCATCACGAGGTCCATCGCACATTTGGACTTCATGTCGATCGAGCCGCGGCCCCACACGCATCCTTGCCCGATTTCACCGCTGAACGGCTCGCGGGTCCATCCCGATCGCTCTACAGGAACGACATCGGTATGCGACGAGAGCAGCAGCGGCCCTGCGGATGAATCCGTTCCGGCATAGCGCGCGACCAGGTTGGCCCGGGTCGGCGCGCTCTCGCGGATGACACTTTCGATGCCATGCGCGCGCAGCGCCTCAGCCATGTAGTCGGCTGCGATTCGTTCGTTGCCGGGCGGATTGGTGGTATCGAGCCGGACCAGCGCGCGCAAACAATCAAGCGCCTCCTGCTGAATCGCCTGCCAGGAGATTGTCATCGAATTTTCCTTTCCCGTGAAGCTAAAATTGTTATAGAAAGCTACAACCTGTTACGACGCAAACCTGATTATCTGAACGTCGATTATCGCGACTAGAACGACGCAGTTAAAGAGCCTTTCACAGATCGCTACCGCCCGATCATCCGGTGGAATCTCACAGTAACTGACGATAACCTCGGGCCAGGGTTACAGAATCGTGGGCGTCATTTGTGTCGAAAGAGTGATCGTCGCCGTGCGCGAGATGGCGGCCTCGCGCGAGAACTGGCGCCGGGCCGGGTTCGGATGCGCGTCCGAGGAATTCGATGGCGACGGCGTCCGTATCGCGCGGGTCGCTGCCGGCGCGGTGGAAATCGATCTCTGCGCAATAGCCTCCCCCAAATCTGAATCGCCACTAGTTGAACATTTGCGCGCCGCGACGGAGAGCGACGCCGGCGGCGGTATCGTCGGATGGGTCTGGGGCGTCAAGGGCGTTTTCATTTCGGAAGATCCCGAGCCGAACTCGGGCCGAGTTAGAGAATCAATCCTGCTGCCAGGCTTATCGCAGCCGAGCATCAAGGCCGAGATGCTTTCCTCCGGATTGCCGGGTGTGGTTACCGCTGCCACTACTACCGTTCTGGACATCGAGTCGCGGCGCCAGTCGCTCAGCCGCCTTTGCGGGAGCAATGCCAACAGCGTCGAGTACCTGGAGCATATCGTCGTCATGACTCCCGTGCTCGAGGACGCGATCGCCGCCAACGGCGGCGTCGGCGTTCCATGCAAGCGCATCCGCGAAGTCGGCAACGGGGCCAGGCAGGCGTTTTTCAAACTCGAGCAGACCGTGCTTGAGATCGTGGGACCGGCGCGCAGGCGTCCCGGATGCTGGGGGCTGGCTCTTATGTGCTCCGACATCGCGCGAGCAGTCGCGACGGCGCGCGCGGGCGGACTGCAAGCGACGGAACCCAAGCTTGCGATTCAGGGAGGGCAAATCGCGCGAATCGTCGAGCTGCTCGACGGAGTGGCGATTGCGTTCATGCAAGCCGGCCCCCGCCGCGACGATTGAGCGACACTCACCGGCCGTTGAAATTCGGATCGCGTTTGGCCATGAACGCCTCGAGTCCTTCTTTGAAATCGCCGGAGCGGAACAGCACCAGCAGCTGCATCAAGACGTGATGCGTATGCGATTCGAAGTCCTCGCTGAGTCCGTGGCGGAACAGTCGCTTCATCGCGCGAATCGCCAGCGGGGCGTTCGCGGCGATCTTCGACGCCCATCGCGTCGCCTCCTCCATCAATTCTTCGTGCGGCACCACCTTGTTCGCGAGTCCTAGTTCGACCGCGCGGGCAGGCGGGATATCGTCGGCGATGAATCCGATTTCGCATGCGCGCGCCCATCCCACCAGCCGCGGCAGATACCAGGTGCCGCCGCTTTCGGGCACGATGCCGCGCTTGGCAAAAGCCGGTACCAGCTTGGCGCGATCGCTGATCAGCCGCAGGTCGCATCCGAGCGCGAGATCGAATCCGTAGCCTGCAGCCGCGCCGTTGATCGCGCAGATTACCGGCAAGTCGATTCGATGCAGCGTCACGGTCGGGAGTTCGCGCGTGCTGACGTGCGATGCGCCGGGCGCCGCGAGGCCGGCTCCGATGCCGCGGCCGGCGGCAGTGTCCTTGAGGTCGAGACCGCTGCAGAAGCCACGGTCCTCGCCGGTGAGAATGATCGCGCGCACGTTTGGATCGGCGTCGAAATCCTTGAGCGCCTCGCCCAGGTCGTTGAGCATCTCGACACTGATGGCGTTCATCCGATCGGGGCGGTTGAGCTTCAGAATTCCAATGTGATTGGTTTTTTGGACGAGTAGATCGGCCATCGGGGTTCCTCCATCGGCGATTCAGAACCTATCGCAGCGCATCGATTTAGCAAATGAAGCTAGGTAGAATCTCGCCCGGACCCCGCGCGCGACAACTGAGCGCGGCCTTAATACTGAAGAAGTCTTAATACTGAAAAGAAAAAAACATGAGTGTTAAACATCTATCCGCGTCGGCTTCTGCTGACGAAATCTGCGCAGTACTCGGCGACGATGGAGTCGTTGTCGTCGATCGTATCGTGCGCCCCGAAGTGATGGACGAGGTCGCCGAAGAGTTGCGTCCATACACCGACGCGACGCAGTTCGGGCCCGACGATTTCAGCGGCCGTCGCACACGCAGGACCGGTGGACTCATCTCGCGCTCGCCAAAATGCCGCGAGCTGGTGATGCATCCGACGGTGCTCGGCGGTGTCGGCAAACTGCTCGGCCACGCGACCAGCTTTCAACTGCATCTTACGCAGATCATCGCGATTGGCGCGGGTGAGCCGTGCCAGACGATTCATCGCGACCAGTGGGCATTCGATTTCTTCCCGTTCCCCCGCGGCTACGAAGTTCAGTGCAACACAATCTGGGCGATGACGGACTTCACCGAGGAGAACGGTGCGACGCGCGTGATTCCCGGCAGCAATCGCTTCGACGACCGGCTGCGATTCGCCGAGGCAGACACCGAACCGGCCGAGATGGCAAAAGGGTCGGTGCTGTTTTACACCGGCAGTCTCTATCACGGCGGCGGCGCGAATCGATCGAAGGAAACCCGCACCGGAATTAACATAACCTACAACGTTTCGTGGCTCCGCCAGGAAGAGAATCAGTACTTATCGGTGCCGCTGGAAATTGCACGGACGCTGCCGGTCGATCTGCTGAGGCTCATGGGCTACAGGCTGGGCGCATACGCGCTCGGCTACGTGGACGACACGCGCGATCCGATCGAAATCGTCCGACCAGACCTGGCGCGCAACGGCTTCCGTCAGTACTGGAAACACAGGAGTCAGCGCAGTTCCTGACTACTCAGTCGCAAGCATCCAAAGAAAAGACTGAGTAGCTATCGGCTTACCGCACGACTGACTATTGGCGCGAATACTTCTTGCGGATCTGAGACTCCGCGCAGGCTGTGGCGGCCGATGCTCTCCAGCGGTTCTGGCGAGGCTGCGGCGAAGCTTGCGGAAGTTACCACTGGACGCCCCAGCTCGTGGCCGAGTTTTTCCAGCCGCGCCGCCTGATTCACCGCCGGACCGATGACCGTGAAATCGAGACGCGTCGGCGCGCCGATGTTCCCGTAACTCACTTCGCCCATATGCAACGCCAGCCCGAAATGTATCTCGGGCTCGCCGGCGGAAGAGCGCTCGAGATTACGTGCAGCTATTTTTTCCGTGGCAGCGCGAGCGGCTCTGAGAGCGGCACCGCATCGATCGGCGGGATCCTCAGACGCCCCAAGCTCGAAAATCGCGAGCATCCCGTCGCCCATGAACTTGAGCGCCTCGCCGCCCTCGGCGGTTACCACTTCCACCATCGTTTCGAAGAAATCGTTGAGCATCCCGATTACTCTGCCGCGCGGCAGCGAGTCCGTCAGCGCGGTGAAGCCTCTCAGATCGCAAAACCAGATCACCGCGCGAATCGCATCGCCGCTGCCGCGCGTGATCGCGCCCGATAGCACTCGCTCTCCTGTTCGATGGCCGACGTAAGTGTCCATCAGATGGCGCGCGATTCGACGTGCCGCCTGAAGCTCGACGATTATCGCCAACGCATCCGCGACGCTTGCCAGTCCGGTAATTTCCTCGTCGCTGAACCCGCCCGCTCGATCGGTGAGCCACGTGATGGAGTTGATCTCGCCGCTCGAACAGATCATCGGCATCGCGGCGTAATCCGTACCTCCGTCGTTTTTGAATTGGCTCAGAACTGGGTAATCCAGCGGACACTCGGCGTCGTGCAGTCGCCTCCTGATCATGCGGCCGGTGCGCTGAACTTCGGCGATCGGGCTGGTGGCAAATTCAGGATCGCTCTCGAAGGAATGAGTCGCGCTCATCCTGACTGCGCCGGGCGTGTCGCGCCGCCAGATGTACGCCGATGCCACGATTTGCGGATGCAGCGTGCCGACCGAGCAGAATGCCCGCCACAGCGGGATGCCGGCGGCGACGATTCGCCGGCACATCTCGTCGCCGAACTCGCGCATGTGCGTCACGTGGCGCCCGTCGCGCATCATCCATTCGACGACGCGCGCCGCGCCGTCGTGATGTCCAATTTTCCCGCCGCTCATGCGTCAAGAGGCGACGAAAGTCGCGCGCCTATTGAGGATCGGCGAGCTTCAGCAATTGCTTGCCGACGTTCGCGCCGGTGAAAAGCCGGATGATCGTCTTGGGCGCATTCTCGAGTCCGTGCTGCAGATCGATCTGATTCCTGAGCTTGCCCTCCGCGTACCATTTCGACATCTCGCCGATCGCTTCGGGATAGCGGGCGAGGAAATGGAACACGAGAAAACCTTCCATCCGCGCACCGTGCATTATCAGGTTGAGATAATTCTTCGGCCCGACGGGAGTTCTCTCGCCCAGGTTGTTGTACTGCGAAATCGCTCCGCACAGCACGACGCGCGCACCCTGGGCCAGCCGCGCGAGCGCGTGATCGAGAATCTCGCCGCCGACGTTGTCGAAGAACACATCGATGCCCTTGGGGCAATGCTTAGTCAGCGCCTCACCGACATTCTCATTCTTATAGTCAATCGCCGCGTCGAAGCCTGCCTCTTTCAATAGCCAGTCGCATTTCTCGCGTCCGCCCGCGATACCAACTACGCGGCATCCTTTGATCTTGGCTATCATCCCGGACACGGAACCGGTTGCTCCCGCCGCGCCGGAGACTACGAATGTGTCGCCGGCCTTCGCCTGGCCTACTGCGAGCGTGCCGAAGTAGGCGGTGAGTCCGGTCGTGCCGAGCAGCGAGAGCGCCAGGATTGGATCGGTGCCGCGTGGCAGCTTCTGCAATCCCATCAAGCCTTCGCCGCCGTTGACGGTGTAGTCTTCCCATCCGAAAAGTCCCTGCACGAGATCGCCCTTCGCAAATCCCGGACGTTTGGAATCGATCACCTGTCCCACGGTGCCCGCCTTCATCGTCTGGCCGAGCGGGATCGCGGGAATATAGGTATCCATCGACATCCAGCCGCGCTGCGTGGGATCGAATGAGAACGCGAGGTTGCGGGTCAGGACTTGCCCGTCTTTCAGCGGCGGGACGCTCGTCTCGTTCCAGCTGAAATCGCTTTCCTTGATTAATCCCTGCGGACGCGCCGCAAGCAGCCATTGCCGATTTTTCAGTTCTGCCATCCGAATTGCCTCACTGCGAGAGAGTCTTTCACTGTTCGCGTGCTCTGGACTTAGCCGATAAGCAGGACTCAAACAAGGAATCCGCGGAACACGAAGTATGGGTTCTCGTTGGCGACTGACCACATGAAATCCTAGAATCGAGATCGGCGACCGACGCCGGCAGAGCAGTGAGTGCAAATATCCGTAGCGGCAAACCTGAGGATGCAGCGTTCCTGGCGCGAGTGATGATGCTCGCGTCGCGCGGACATCTATCGCGGGGCGTGTGGAATCTGATCGCTGGCGGTTCCGAGGAAAACTGCCTCGACTATTTGCGACGGCTCGCGCTCACCGAGCCAGTGTCGTTGTGCCACTACTCGAGTTTCCTCGTCGCGGAGCACGACGGACGTCCGGCGGCAGCGCTATGCGGTTTCGATCCGCGCTCTGGCGGATGGGAATTGCTTGGCGATGCGATGAAGAACGTCCAGCGCGAAAAAGGTTGGACTCAAGTCGACGAAAAAGCATCGGGCGACCGCACCGCGCCGGTGTGGCACTGCACGTTCGACACGCTCGAAGGTGCGTGGGTGGTGGAGTCGGTCGCGACGCTCCCCGAATTCCGGCGCCGCGGGCTGGTCGAATCACTGATGGACGAGGTTCTGGAAATCGGCCGCGCACGAGGCCATCAAATCGCTCAGCTCACGATTCTGATCGGCAACGTCGCGGCGCAACGCGCGTACGAGAAAGCGGGATTCAGCGTGAGGGACGAGAAGCGCCATCGCGATTTCGAGGCTGCGCTCGGCGCGCCCGGCTTCATGCGGATGGTTCGCGAATACTGAATCGTCGAGATAATGTATTTCACTTGTCAATCGGTTGTATTAGCTATTTGCTAGTCAAATTGACGTGACGAGGGGGAATCGGACATGTCGATGATGGGGCGTTTCGTTCGGGTCTCGCCGGATCGCCTGAAGCAGATAATCGACGATCCTTCCGGTGTGGAAGAGCTTTTCGTCAGCGAGCAGGCAGCCCAGGCCATGCCAAAATTGATCGGCGCTCTGAAGGGACGACTTCAGGGCCGCGCGCCGCAAATGCTTGCTGCTTCGATGGCGGCGATGCCTCCGGAGATACCCGAGAGACTCGCGCATTCGCTGAAAAACCTCGGCATGGATCCCGACGCGCTCGCGCGTGGCGAAGGCGGCGACGACCTGGCGAAGTTGATGGCCGGACGCATGCAAGCGCTCGGCTTGCGTTTGCCCGGCCAGCCGTCCGCATCAGGCGGCGGCAATCAACCGTCGGGGAAAGATGCGAGCATCTCGATCGATAAAGCGTGGCACGGAGTACATTACCTGTTGTGCGGGAAGATCGACTCCGGAGCTGACCTGGCGAGCCAGGCGATCATGGGCGGGACGGAAATCGGAGACGACCTTGGCTATGGGCCGGCGCGGTACTTCGACGCAGATAAGGTCGCCGAGATTGCACGCGAAGTGACAAGAGCTGATCTCGAAGCCGAGATGACGGCGCGATTCGATCCGGCTCAGATGGCGAAGCTGGGCATCTATCCCTCGCAATTCCTCGCCGCGGATCGCGAGTGGCTGATGGACGCGTTTCGACTGTTGCGGCAGTTCTATGTCGATGCGGGCGCCGCGAACCTTGCCGTCGTGACGTGTATCGAGTGAGTTACTAGAACAGGCGCGGTCCAAAGAATACTGCGTTGATGTCCCGTTTCGACGACGCGAGCGCGTCGCGCGATTTCGCCGCCATCGTAGTCGCCAGCTCTCGAGCGGCTGGCATCAAAGCGTCAGGCTTGACGACCCGGTTCAACGCGCCCATCGCGAGCAATTCCTCGGCCTTGTAATGGCGGCACATCAGGATTGCTTCCTTCGCGCGCCACGGTCCGAGCGTGGCGGCGAGCACGCTGGCGGGCGCGCCACGGTACGGCACGTCGAGGTCCACCTCCGGCACCCAGAACTCCGCGCCTTCCACTGCGATCGCAAAATCGAATGCGAGCACGAATGACCATCCGCCGCCCACCGCGTAGCCGTTGATCGCGCCGATCGTCATCTGATCGAGATGCGCGAGCACGTCGAACGCCCGTCCGATCAGTCGCGGCCAACGTTTGCCGAACTCGCCCATGCGTCGGCGGCGCTCGGCGGGATCGATGACGGCCCCGGCTGGAGCCTTGAACATCGCCTGGTCCGCGCCGGCGCAGAAAGCGTTTCCCTTTCCAGTCACGATCAGCACGCGGCAGTCGCGATCGTCGCGAACGGCATGCAGATGAAGCTCGAAGTCGAGGATGACTTTCTCATCGAGGCAGTTGCGACGCTCGGGCCGATTGAAAGTGATCGTCGTGATCGGCCCGTCTTTCTCGACGAGGAAATTCTCTGCCTTCTGTTTGGGTTCCACTAGTGATGCTTTACTTCGGAGCAGCGCGGCGGCGCAACTCCCGCGCTCTTTCGCTGGCTTGCGCGCCGCCGATCGATGTTGAACAATCGCTTTCTTCACTCACTCGATGCGGAGAGGTGGCCGAGTGGTCGAAGGCACCAGATTGCTAATCTGGCGTACTGGGTAACCGGTACCGAGGGTTCG
>CAWILO010000025.1:0-73753 GCA_963836955.1 uncultured delta proteobacterium
GGACATCCATGTTCTCGCCACCGAGCCGCTCATCGCGCCGCATCTGCTCAAAACCGAGATGCCGGTAGATGAGGGAATTGCGCGGACCGTGGTCGAGGCACGCGAGACGATTCGCGAAATCCTGGCAGGCCGGGACCGCAGGATGCTCTGTATCGTCGGCCCGTGTTCCATCCACGATCCCGACGCCGCGATTGTTTATGCGCGCCGGCTGGCGAAGCTGAAGGATGCCACTTCGGACCATCTCTACCTGATCATGCGCGTGTACTTCGAAAAACCGCGCACGACCGTGGGATGGAAGGGGCTCATCAACGATCCCCACATGGACGACAGCTGCGATATGCGTGAAGGATTGCGCATCGCGCGCCGACTCTTGATTGAAATAAATCGGCTCGGCCTCGCGGCGGGAACCGAAATGCTCGATCCAATCACGCCGCAATACATCGCGGACCTGGTCGCGTGGGCCGCGATCGGTGCGCGCACGACCGAGTCGCAGACCCATCGCGAGATGGCGAGCGGTTTGTCGATGCCGGTTGGATTCAAGAACACGACCGAAGGAAATCTGCAGGTTGCGATCAACGCAGTCCAATCGGCGCGTCGCCCGCACTCTTTCCTCGGCATCACGCAGGATGGAATCTCGGCTGTGATTCGCACCTCGGGAAATCCCGACACTCATGTCGTGCTCCGCGGCGGACGCAAGCCGAATTACGACGCCGGCAGTATCGAGGAGTGCCGCAAGATTCTCGCGAGTGCCGCGCTCGAACCGCGCGTAATGGTGGATTGCTCGCATGCGCAAACCAGCAAGGACTACACCAAGCAGCCCGCGGTGCTTAGGACGCTGGTCGACCAGGTGCGTGCCGGCAGCCGCGCGATCATGGGCGCGATGCTCGAGAGCAATATCGAAGCGGGCAACCAGCCGCTCAGCTCGGATCGCACCAAGCTCAAGTATGGTGTGTCAGTCACCGACCCGTGCATCGATTGGCCGACGACCGAGCAATGCTTGCTCGACGCTGCCACCGCACTCGCCTCAGCTACTTCTATCCCCGCTTGAGGAGACCAGGCATTCGAGATCTACCCGACCGCCGTACCGTGCAGCGGATCGGGCTGTGGTTGTTCGTCGTCTGAACCTCGTATTCATGACCTCGCCCGTCTGGGTGTTGGCCGATTCCAACTACTCCATGTTCCTGAGCGAGAGCATCATCCGAAATCACTCGACGCATCTGAATACCTACCGGTTCCCAGCCACGATTCGGGAAGAGGCGCGCTGTGTGCCACCACCGCCGCCGGTGCCGCTCGAGGCGCAAACGTTCCAGTTGGATCGAGTCAACGGAAACGTCGTGTATTGTTACCCGCACGGAACCTCGATCCTTTCGATTCCCTTTGTCGCTCTTATGGGGATGCTCGGCGTCAGCCCTTCGACCGCCGACGGCCAATACAACCGAGCCGGTGAGGCGGTGACTCAGCGACTGCTCGCCTCGCTCTTGATGGCCGGATTGACACTCGTGATCTTTAGGACAGCCCTGCTTCTGCTCGGCGTGATGCCCAGCCTGTTCATCGCTGGCGGAACTGCTTTCGGCACCCAGGTCTGGAGCACGGCTTCTCGCGCGATGTGGTCGCACACCTGGCTAATCCTTCTCGGTGGATTGGTCGCTTACTCGCTGCTACGCCGTGAGACTGATCTACCTAGACCCGGTCCCGTGATTCTTGCGACACTGCTATCCTGGATGTATTTCACGCGCCCAACCGGCACGATTCCCGTCCTATGCGTGACGGTGTACATGTTTGCGTCTTGCCGCCGCGAGTTCCTGACCTACGCACTGACAGGTCTGGCATGGTTCGTCGCATTCGTCGCTTACTCCCGGCTTACATTTGGGAAGCTCATACCCGACTACTACTTGAGCTCCGGTTTCGACCTTCGAGGATTGCCGACAGCGTTGCCGGCAATCTTGATCAGTCCGTCGCGCGGACTGTTCATCTACGTCGGCGCCGCCGCTGGGCGATGTCCAGTGGAAAGTTCCTGGCAATCCTGCTCGCGGTAATCGTCATCGCGGCCATGGGCCCGGTGCTTCATTTCTGCGGCAAACCGGTGATTCCGATGCCGTGGGCGATCGTCGGGCGATTGCCGTTGATTTCGATCGCGCTGCCTATGCGATTCATGATGTACGCGTTTCTGATCGTCGCGATAATGGTTGCTATGTGGTTCGCGTCGTGGACGGCGCGTCCGTTGTGGAAATTCGCGGCGGCCGCGATCATCGTGGCTTCAATCGCACCGAATCCGCATGCATCGTTCTGGGTAAGCAGCCTCGACATCCCCGCATTCTTCACCGACCGGGCATACGCGACTGAACTCGATCCGCGCGAAATCATTTTGCCTCTGCCATGGGCGCAGAAGGGCAACAGCATGTACTGGCAGTCGGTGAGCGACATGTACTTCCGGATGGCCGGGGGATGGACCGGAATCGCACCCTTCGAATTCGAACGAATGCCCGTGGTCAACTACTTTTATGGCGGGATCGATCTGCCCGAGGCTGCCGATCAGTTAAAGGCGTACATCGCGCGATTCGGCGTGCAGGCCGTAGTCGCGGATCCCAAGGAAGAAAATTTCGAGAGCTTCAAGCAGACCCTCGACTCGCTCGGAGTCGCGTCGCTGTACGATAAAGGCGTTTGGATTTACAAAATCCCGCGCGACTCTTTCGACGCGTACGCTAAACTTCCCGGCGTCCAGCTCGAAGCGCGCGCCAACGCGCTCCGCTTCGATGCGATCCTCGCAGCTGCGGTAAAATATCTCGGCGACGGACACGATCTCTCCAGGCTATCCGCGCTCGAACTCAAGCGGCTCGATCTCCTGCCACGCGACTGGATGGTCGATACTGCGCCACACGCCTACTTCGATTGGCAGATCGCGCCGGCGCCCGGCGGTAAGGTCGCCGTCATCATCGTCGGCTCCTACGATGGCGTGCGCCCGCTGATAGAACGCTACCGTGCGACCGCGTCCGAAATCGACTACCCCGCGCCCACGCGATGGACGCCCGATTCCCGTCCGCCCCTCGACGTTATCAAGCCTCTGCTGGTGATCTTCGACTCCGCCAATCTAACCGCCGCTGCGCAGCGTCTGAAAGATTCGCCCCCGCCCGAGATGACGACGCCGTTTCTTGCCGGCGTACAGGCGGGCCTGGGATCATCGACCCCGTAACCGTGATTCAATCCTGGAATTTTTGCGCGCGCAGTTTTTCGCTGATCGCCAGCGCTCCGAGTGCCGCCGTCTGTCGCACTGGAAACTCGGCCGGCCGCCGAAGCGTCTTGTAGCGGGCGTCGAGTGCCGTCAATCCGTTCATCACGCGCTCGCGCGCCTCGGCCAGCGTCGGCCGCGGCATGATTCTGCGTCCGTTGTCGAACACAGTCTCCATCAGTTGAACGGTTTTCGACGGAGTCGGCTTGAACTCGCGCGCAACCGTAGTTGCACCCTCATCCACGATTCCGACCATATCTGCAAAGAAGGATCCGTTGGGCGCATAGGCGCGGAACAGCTGCTTGCGGCCCGGCGTTGAATTTTTCCCAGCCGAAGTCTTGAGCCGGCCATGATCCTTGTAATCGACCAGCTTGTAAATGAAATCAGCGGCCGGCGCGTCGTCGCTGACGGCGAGCGCGGTGCCGACTCCGAACGCATCGATCGGAGCGCCGGCGTCGACCAGTTCCGCGATTCGATATTCGTCAAGATTGCCACTCGCGACAATCGCAATATCTTTGAAGCCAGCTTGATCGAGAATTCTCCGCGCTTTGCGGCTCAGCTCATAAAGGTCGCCGCTGTCCAGCCGCACGCCCTGGATCTTCACCCCCGCATCGCGAACCTTCGCCGCGACCGCAGCCGCGTTCTCTACCCCATGAATCGTGTCGTAGGTATCGACCAGCAGCGTGCTCAGGCTTGGGAAACTCGCGACGAAATCGCTGAACGCGTCGCGCTCGCGATCGTGCGCCATCACAAAACTGTGGCTCATCGTGCCGAAAACCGGGATTCCGTAGCGCTTGCCCGCCAGCACATTCGCAGTGCCGTGAAAGCCCGCCATGTAGCTCGAGCGCGCCGCGATTAGAGACGCGTCCGCCCCTTGCGCGCGTCGCGGACCGAAGTCCACCAGCCGCCTGCCGCCTGCGACGGCGAAGCATCTCGCCGCCTTGGTCGCGACGATCGAGGCGAATCCGAGCTGGTTCAGCGCAATCGTTTCGATCAGCTGGCCCTCGATCAGCGGCGCACGAATCTCCACAATCGGTTCGCCGGGAAAATAAATCGTGCCTTCGGGAATCGCCCGAATCGTTCCCGTGAAGCGAAGTTTCGACAGGAACTCGAGAAACTCCGGCTTGAAAAGGTGCAGCGATTCGAGATGCTCGATCGCAGCGCCGTCGAAACGATACTCCTCGAGCGCCTCGATCAGCCGTTCGATGCCGGCTGCGACCATGAAGCCCCGGCCCGGCGGCATCCGGCGCATCGCAACTTCGAACGACGCGGTGTCATTGAAGCCGTGCTCGAAGAACGCCGCGCTGACGGTCAGCTCGTAAAGGTCGGTGAACAGCGCGATCTCGGCGGCGTCGAGTCGGAGATCTATCGTCATCCGCGATGTCTCTTTCCAGCCCGCAACAAGCGACGTACTCCTTCTAGCGCGGAGGTTCTGGCGGCGTTGGCGGCTTGGGCTCGGGCGCGCTGGGCGCCGGCTCTTGCACCACCCGAGTCTCGCCGAGCGGCCGATCGCGCAGAATATCCGCCATCCGCTTGAGTCGCTGATCGACCAGGTAGTTAATCGTTCCAGGCTGGTCGATAGTTCCCGCGCGCACGCCAGTCAGAGTCTCGATTCCTCGATCGATCGTATCGATCGGATAGATATGGAATTCGCCGCGCTCGATCGCGTCAGCCGTCTCCGGTTCGAGCATCAGGTTCGCGACGTTGGTGCGCGGAACCAGCACGCCCTGCGTCCCCGTCAGGCCGATCGCCTTGCACACGCGGTAGAAGCCCTCGACCTTCTGGTTGACCCCGCCAATCGCCTGCACGGTGCCGTATTGATCCACCGAACCTGTAACCGCGAGATCCTGCCGCAGCGGCACTCCCGACAGCGCCGACATGAGCGCGTACAGCTCGGTTGAGCTGGCGCTGTCGCCGTCGATTCCCGAGTATGATTGCTCGAAGCAGATACTCGATGTCATCGCGATCGGATGCTGCTGCCCGAATCGCGCGCGCAAAAATCCGCTCAGGATCATGATTCCCTTGTCGTGGGTCGATCCCGACATCCGCGCCTCGCGCTCGATATTGATCACACCCGCCTGTCCCAGCGCGACAGTCGCGGTTACGCGCGACGGCCGGCCGAAACTGTAGCCACCGACGTCGAGCACGGCCAGGCCGTTGATCTGCCCCACGCTGGTGCCGGCGATATGAACGATCAGGGTGCCCTCCGCGATAAGCCGGCGGATTTCTTCTTCGATAAAGTTGAGCCGCAGCATCCGCTCGCCCAGCGCCCGATCGACATGCGCCGCCGTCACCCGCTGCGCCCCTTCGTTGCGCGCGAAGTACGCCGACTCGCGCGCCAGATCGTCGATCGGTTCGAGCATCGCGAGCACTCGCGATCTGTCGCCCGCCATCCTCATGCCGAATTCCACAATCTTCGCCAGCGCACCCGCGTCGAACGGCGGCAGATTTTCCCTGCGCGCCAGCGCTCCCACGCGCGCGGCATAATACGCAGCCGCCGCGCCGTCCGCCGCTACCGACGGTCGCATCTCCGACTTGACCTTGAACAGGCTCGGGAAGTCCGGATCGTAAAAGTAGAGCACGTTGTACAGGTAGGCGCCGCCCAGCACCACCACCTTGTTGTGAATCTCGATCGGCTCGGGCTTGAGGCCGCTCATCGAGAAGAACGGCAGCGGCTCGAAGGTCTCCGGCGTCATGCGCCCCGACTTGAGGCTGCGTTTGAGCGTCTTCCAGACGCCGGGCTCCACGATCGCATCCTCGAGATCGAAGACCAGGAAGCCGCCGTGCGATTTCAGAAACGATCCGCCGATGATGCGGGTGAAGTTGGTGCTCGACCGCCCCAGCGGATCGATCCACCGCTCGATCGTCCCGAACAGGTTGCGATACGTGGGCGCATCCTCGAGCACCACCGGCGCTCCGCGCGTCGCCGAGTTATCGACAATCACGTTGACCTGGTAGTCGGACCATCGCGCCGCGTCATCAACCGCCGGCAGCCTTGGACCCTGCTGCTCTGTGGGCTGCTCGCGGAACCGATCGAGATTGCCCAGCATGTGCTTTGCGACTTCTTCGAGATATTCATCGACTGCGGGATTATTAAAGCGATGCTTTAAGTCTTCGACCGACGGCGTGATAAGCCGCGCCGCGAACGCACGCTCGATCGCGCGGATGTCGTCAATCAGCTCACGCATCATTTCTTGCTGGCGGAGCGTCAACGTCGCCAGCTCGTCCTGCAGCTCGCCCTGCGCCTTTGCCAACTGCTCGCGCTCGGCCTCGGTCTTCGCCGCCATCGCCTTGTTGAGCGCCTCGGGCGACTCGGGCATCTTGCCGTCGATCAGCGGGATGAAAATCACTTGCCCGGTCGGCGCGCTCTGGATCGCGAAGCCGCGCTCGCGCGCCCGCGCTTCAAGATTTCCGAACAGCTCCTGCGCGCGCTTGTTGTATTTGTCGCGCAGCGCCGCGCGCTCCTGGTCGAAGTCCTCGCGCCGAAACGCTTTCGGCAATTGCTCAAGCACGAAGCTGACCAACTCCGTCATCCGCGCGCGAAGCTCAACCCCCTGGCCCGGCTTGAGGTAGATAGCGACCGGAGATTCGGGATTGCGAAAATTGTTTACGTACACCCAGTCGCCGGGCGTCGGCATCGTCGCGGCTTTTTCGCTGAGCAGGCGCACCACCGATTCGCGCTCATGCCGCGAGCGCAGGCCGCTTACGAAGACGTTGTACCCGGGCGCGTCGATTCCGATCGCGAGCCGGATCGCGTCGAGCGCCCGATTCTGCCCGAACAGCTCGACTACGCCGTCGCTGGCCGCCGCCCGCTCCAATGCTTCCGCATCGAGCAGTACCTTCGCCTTGAGTTCAGATGGAGCCAGTTCCGGGGGCGGCGGTACGTGAATCAGCGCGGCGCTGGAGTCGCTAGCGATGAGGTCGCCCTTGTCGGTCATATTGGTAGCGGTGCTCGCGGCGCGCGATCACGAATCCTTGAGCGCGATTCGCCGGCCCTTCTTTTTCGGCACAATGACAATCAGCGTGCCTTCGGACCACTTGGCGGTCGAGGCTTCACCGTCGATCGACTCGGAAAATGAAAATGAAGTTTCGAGCTTCCCACCAAGATTCTCCGGCACCCGAACTCTCAGCAGTTGCCCGGAGACTTCGGCCTGTATCTTCGCAGGATTGACGCCGACCGCGGCGACCCGGACTTCGTACCTGTCGGGATGGTCGATAACCTGGGCCCGTTCGAATTCAAGCGCCGGCGTTCCGCATTTCCATCGATCGATCAACAGTTCGTCGAAGAACTCGTCGAACGCGCGCTCGAAATCCGCAATCCCGAATCCGCGATTGGTAGCCATCAAACCTCAGTGTCCCACGATTTCGCGTAAATTGTAATGCACCGCGACGGTTCCGGTCGAGTCCGAAATCACTCGCCACACCCAACCACACCACATCAGACCTTGCCACGATTGCCGTTCCAGCGTTATGGTTCCTGTGTGCCAACCTTTTCAAAAATTGTCGCCGCCACCGATTTCTCCGAAGACTCCAACCTCGCGCTGACTTACGCCCACGAGCTTGCTCTCAAGTTCTCGGCCGAAATCGTGCTCCTGCACGTCGATCAGCCGCTCGCGCCGGTGATGATGACGCCGGAACTCGGCCCGGCAATGGACGTTGGCGCGATGGGCCGGATTGCGGAAGAACAGCGGATGCTCGCGCAGAAGGAGCTCGACAAGATCGCGGGCAAGCTGCGCGAAGGCGGCCTCAAAGTCAAGGTTCAGCTTAAGGTCGGCTCGCCGTTCCTGGAAATTCTGCACGCCGCGCAGAGCGAGAATGCTGATCTGATCGTGCTCGGCACCCACGGACGAACCGGCCTGGCGCACGTCCTGATGGGCAGTGTCGCCGAACGCGTCGTCCAAAAGGCGCCCTGCCCGGTCCTGACCATTCGTCACCCCGATCGGAAGTTCAAGCACCCGCTCGACAAGTAGCTGATCTTCGCAATGCCCCTGCGCTTGGCTCCTGGTGGGGGCTGATTCTCGCCGCGCTCGCACTCCCTATTCTGATCGCGCGAATCTTCGACGAAGAGAACACGCTAACCGCGGAGCTTCGGGGCTACGACGACTACCGCCGCACCGTCACGTATCGATTGATCCCACTCATCTGGTAGCGCCGCTGCGAATTGGCGGGCTACCGCACGTGATATACGGTTGTGCCTGCGACAATCGTGAATTTTCGGCTCTTTCAAAAGATCGCGACCGCGGCCTGCGCAATTGCCGCGATATACCTGCTCTCGATCCTCGTGACGGGCGGCTATGCAATTAATTTCGCAGGCATCAGGTTCAAAGCCGACAAGCTGTGGCCGGCGATCGTCGCGATGCTCGGATTCGCGCTCCTGCGAACGATCTTTCAACACGGCTCGTTCGCGGGGGCCGTAAAGTCGAGCCCGGGATTAATAATTTTCTCCGTCACGCTGATCGTGTTTCTAGGGAATGGCCGCACGATTTCCGGCGGCGATTCGGTGCCTGCGAAAAATCTGCCGTTGAGCATTCTCGGCCACGGCAACTTCTACCTCGATCAACTGGTCACTCCCGGCTCGAAAAAGATTCCCTACTATCTGCGCGAGAGCGATGGGCACTACGTGTCCGACTACCCGGTGGGCGCCGCGATAGTTGCGCTGCCGTTCTATGTGCCGTCGAGCGTGTGCGGCGTCAGCCCGACCAGCCGCATTTTCTCAGAGCTCGAGAAAGTTTCGGCGGCGACTATCGTGGCGTTGTCTGCCCTGCTGCTCTACATGGCCGCCGCGCGCGTGACGGCCAACTGGATGGCGATACTGCTGACGTTCATCTACGCGTTCGGCACCACAAGTCTGAGCGTAAGCAGTCAGGCGCTGTGGCAGCATGGGCCCGCTCAACTAGCGCTGGCATCCGCGATCTATTGCCTGGTGCGCGCTCGCGACGATCCACGATGGGCGGGATACGCGGGACTCCCGCTCGCGTTCGAGGTGATCATCCGGCCGGCCGACGCGCTTATCGCGGCGCCGCTCGGTCTCTATGTGCTTTTCAACTATAGCCGCGAGATATGGATATTCATCGCATCTGCGATCGCGCCGCTCCTGTTTCAGCTTTGGTACAACGCCACTTATTTCGGCACGCCGTTTCGCATCCAATTCCTGACGCAGCCGCAATCGGCTAGCGCCAACACTGTTTCGGGATCGAGCGGCTTGTGGTCCACTCCACTCGCTCAAGGCTTAGCCGCAGTAGTTCTGAGTCCCGGCCGCGGACTGCTTTTCTATTCGCCGATTTTTGTTCTTTCGTTCATGGGATTAGCGCTTGCGTGGCGCAGAAACGGCGACGTGCTGCTGCGATACCTGGGAGTCGGTGTGGTGTTGACCATTCTGATGGTCGCGAAATGGCATAAGTCGTCGGGCGGCGAGTCTTTCGGTCCGCGATTGCTTGCGGACATCACTCCGACAATGGCGTTCGCGCTATTTCCACTCGCCGATTCGATTCGCAGTCGCCGCGCGCTCGCTGGGGCGTTGGCCGTGCTCGCCGCATGGTCGATAGCCGCCAACGCGTCTGGCGCGTTCATCAGCTATCGGGGATGGAACACCTGGGCGCTCAACGACGCTGACACGCGGCTGTGGCTGTGGGGCGACAATCCGGTCGTCGATCCGATGCGCTCGACCTACGGCTCGATCAGAATCGCGCTTGGTCATCGCTCGACAAGCCGCAACTCCCCCGAACTGCTCGATGCCAACCTCGTGGTGCTCAGCGCGCCTCCGGCCGACGTCGCGCCCGGCGCGCACTTTCACGTCTCGTTGCGCGCGACCAACACCGGCAAGGCCGTGTGGCTCAGCGGGCGTTCACCTGATGAACGCGGCGTGGTCAGCCTGGGATGGAAATGGGTACGCGATGGAAAGGTCGTCGCGGACAGCGAGGCGCGACGCGAGATTCATCTGGACGTGTTCCCGGGGGACTCGATGGATCTCGACGCGACGGCACCGACTCCCGACGCGACCGGCCGTTACGAGCTGGAAATTTCACTCGCGGCCGGACTCGGCGGCCAGCCCTCGCGCGCGATAGGCCCGCCTCTGAACGTCCCGGCTAATGTCGTCGCAGCGGCGTCCGGCAGCGCGCCGTGACCTATTTTCCCGTGAACTTCGGCGCGCGCTTCTCGACGAACGCCTTCACGCCTTCTTTGAAATCCTCCGAGCGCGTCATCATCTCCATAGACGCGTCGTCGTCGCGCACGCCAGTCGCGAGATCGGTGAACAGATGCTGATAGATCATCTTCTTCGCATGCGCGACTCCGAGCGGCGAGCATTTGTTCGCGATCCCTGACGCGATCTCGCGCGCCGTGGGCATCAGCTTGTCCTGCGGCACGACGCGATTGACGAGTCCCATCTCAAGCGCCTCGTTCGCGTCGACTAACCTGCCGGTGATCGCCAACTCCATTGCCCGCGCCACGCCGATGATTCGCGGCAGCATCCAGCTACTGCCGTGCTCGATCGCAAGTCCGCGCTGCGTGAAGATCAATCCCATCCGCGCGTTCTCCGACGCGATCCTGATGTCCTGGTAGAGACAGGTGGTGAAACCCAGTCCCACGCATGCGCCGTTGATCGCGCCAATCACCGGCGTGTTGAGAGCCATCGGCCACGAGTAAGTGTTCCGGTAATCGGCGCGTTGCGCGGCCAGCCATTCATCCTTCCCCTCAGTCGCGCGCGGCGCCGCAGTTCCGGCTGCGATATTCGACAGCCCGCCCATGTCCGCGCCAGCACAGTATGCGCGTCCCGCGCCGGTGACGATTATTGCGCCAATCTGCGGATCGCGCTCGGCGTCCAGCATCGCGGTGCGCATCTCGGCGCCCATCTTCGGAGTCCACGCGTTCATTTTTTCGGGCCGGTTCATCGTTACCGTGGCCACGCGATCTTTCTTGTCGTAAATGATTTCGGCGAAGTCCATTTTCCCTCTCCGCGGTCTGGTTGTCTGGCTTTGCGATCAAAGCACTTCCTCATCGCGAAATCTAACGGCGCGAGATTGCGCCTTGCCGTACTTTCATCGGTCGGCGATGGCTGTTAGTAAAGCCGTGATGTTCATGCCACCCCGGGTTCAACTCCGCGCCGTTTTTCTCACGGTCGCGATTTCGCTGTTCATTGCGCCGTCCTCTCATGCCGCCGCCTCGCCTGGCCTCTCCTCCGCCGGCACCCACGGAATGGTCGTCTCGGAAAGCGAGGACGCCGCGCGCTCGGGTGTCGAGATTCTCAAGAAGGGTGGCAACGCCGTCGACGCCGCAGTCGCCACTGCACTGGCTGTAGGAGTCACAAATCCCGCCTCGTGCGGAATCGGCGGCGGCGGCTTCATGCTTATCTATATTGCAAAGACCCACGCGTTCTACGCGCTCGACTATCGCGAGACCGCGCCGCTTCAGGCACGTCCCGACATGTATATGCAGAACGGCAAGGCCAACGAGGACCTGGCGCGCGACGGTATCCTGGCGGTCGGAGTGCCGGGCGAAATCGCGGGCATCGACACCGCGCTCAGACGTTTCGGCACGATGAAGTTCCAGCAGATCGCCGCGCCTGCAGAAAAACTGGCCGGCGACGGTTTCGCCTTGAATCCACATCTGGCGGGCGAAATCGCACACCTGGCGCCGAAGCTCAAAGCAGATCCGGGGTTGAGCGAAGTGTTCCTCAAGCCCGACGGCTCGCCGCCCAAGGCGGGCGACACGATCGTTGAAAAGAATCTGGCCGCGACGCTCAAAAGTCTTGGCGACGATCCCGCCGCGAATTTTTATCACGGCGCAGTCGCAGCCGCCCTCGTCGCGTTCATCAAGGCGCACGGTGGATTAATCAGCGCCGCCGACCTCGCCAACTATCGCCCCGTTTGGCGCGATCCAATTCGCCACGGCTACGCCGGCTATGAAGTCTATGCGATGCCGCCGCCGTCGTCGGGCGGCGTCGTGCTCGAAATGCTCGGTGCGCTCGACTCGGGCCATCTTGCCGGCCTCGGCATTAACTCGCCTCCATACCTCGCGCGTCTGATCGAAGTGATGCGCCAGGGATTCATCGATCGCGAACAATACGCCGACCCATCTTTCGTCGGCGTCCCGATTCAGCAACTGCTTACCGACTCCCACATCCTCGAGTTGCGCGAGCGCGCTCTGCACAAGAAATCACCCGCGACGGCACCTGCTCCCGCGCACGATCATGGAACGTCGAATCTGCTGGTCGCAGACAAAGACGGCAATGTCGTCGCGCTGACGACCACTATCAACACGATATTCGGCGCGAAGGTGACGGTGCCGGCGCTCGGCATCATCCTCAACGACGAGATGGACGATTTCGCCGTCGCGCCGGGAGTGCCGAACGCGTATCACCTGGAAGGCGAGCGCGCGAATGAGATCCGGCCCGGCAAGCGTCCGCTCTCGTCGATGACGCCGATAATCGTCACGAAGAATGGGCGGCCAGTCATGACCACCGGCGGCTCCGGCGGCCCAACCATCATCAGCGGCGTCTTGCAGGTCACACTCAATGTTCTCGCTTTTCATCTTGACGCCGCGGGCGCTGTCGACGAACCGCGAATTCACGAGCAGGCGGCCCCCGACGTCGTGATCGTCGAAGAAACGATGCCTGCGGCGACGCGCACCGCGCTGGAGCAGATGGGCTACAAGCTCAAGGTCGTGCCGGAGCTCGGAGCCGTTGGGGCGATCACGATCGCGCCGGCAAATTTGCGTGGCGCGGCCGATCCGCGCAAAGGCGGCGGCGCAGTCGGCTATTAGCCATCGCCCGCGCACGTTAGACTCCATCCTCGTGTCCGGGATCGCTCGCACCGATGACTCTTCGCCTGCGTTGGCGCCGCCGGTAATGCCGCAAGGGGCTGCGATGCCAATCGCGTACGACGTCGCCGCGATCGTCGCGCTGTCGCTTGCGGTCTGCATGTTTCATCTCGGCTCGTACGGCCTCTGGGAGCCAGACGAGGCGCGCTATGCGGAGATCGCGCGCGAGATGCTGCAGAGCGGCAACTGGATCGTGCCGCATCTCAACTACGTCGCCTACGTCGAAAAACCGCCGCTACTCTACTGGCTGACGACGCTGTCTTTCTGGATCTTCGGGGTCTCGGAATTCGCGGCGCGTCTTCCGGCCGCTCTGTCGGCAATGGTCGGAATACTCGCGACGTACTTCTTCACACTGCGCGCATTCGGGCGCCGCCACGCGATTCTCGCCGCCGCGATCCTCGCCACGACTCCACTTTACGCGCTGATGGCGCAAGTGCTCACCACCGACATGATGCTGACAGCTTTCGTGACGATCACGACCTTTGCGCTCTACCTGCACTGGCAGGAGGGCGGCCGGTGGTGCTGGATTGCTTACGTCGCGATGGGGCTGGCTGTCATGAGCAAGGGACCGGTGGGCGCGGCGCTGCCAATTCTCTCGATGCTGATCTGGCTCGCGCTGAATCGTGAATGGAGAGGAGCGATTAAGAGATTCCGGGCGGTCCCGGGACTCCTGCTGACTCTTCTGATCGCGGCGCCGTGGTTTGTCGCTATGACGATACGCGCGCCGGGCTTCTTCGACTTCTACTTCGTCGGCGAGCATCTGCGACGGGTGTTCGAGACTGACTACAGCCATAGCGAGGCGTTCTACTTCTACATACCGGTGCTCGCGATCGGGCTGCTGCCGTGGTCGCTGCTGGTGCCGTTCCTCACCTGGCGCGCCGTGCCGCGAAACCCCGCGCGAAGCTTCTGCGTTGTCGCGGCAGGCGTAACAGTCGTCGCCTTCTCGTGCGCGAGCGCGAAACTGATCCCCTATATTTTGCCCGCCGTGCCGCCGCTCGCCGTGTTGATCGCCGACGGACTGGTGTCATGCGCATGGCCTCATCCGGACTCGCGTGGCGCGATTCGTCCGCCGGACTCGCGAATTCTGATTGAGAGCGGCCCGCTGATCGCGCTGTTGGGCGTCGGCGTGATCATCGCGGCAATTATGGCGCCGCAAATTCGCACTCCGTACGTGATGGCGGCGCGGCCGGCGATGTACGCGCTCGGCGCGATCCTGGTGGCGGGGGGAGTGGTGACGACGGCGATGTTCGTGACGCGGCGCACGGCCGCTGGATTCGGCACAATCGTCGTCACGCTCGCGTTTGCATTGATCGTCGGCGGATGGGCGCGGATCGAGACCGAGCCGATGCGTTCATACGCCTCGCTCAGCCGCGCGATCGCCGAGCAAGCGCCCGACGCCGCGATCATCTGTTACCATCGCTACGTTCAGTCGCTGCCGTTCTACAATCGCCGCCGCGTTATTCTGCTTGGCGGGCGAACCGAACTCGATTTCGGCTCGCGGCTCGATCCGGACGCGCGCGAGTGGTTCATGAACAACGATGAGCAGATGTTCCGGCGATGGGAGCAGCCGGGACGCGTCGTGGTCGTGCTCGACGCCGGCGATCTTGCGCGAATGAAGGAGCGCTTCGGCGATTTCGACGTGATAGCAATCGAAGGGAAGAAGCGCGCAATTGTGCGACGTGAACGAATCTCGCGCCGTGAATCAATCATCGTCAACTGAGCAGGCCGCGACGCCTCCTGCGCATCCCTATCGCGCTTTCGCTCTGCGCGCGGGCCTGGGGGTGGCGGTGGTCGCGATCTTATTGTGGCATTACGACGCGCGTCCGGTTTTTCGGATTCTGAGTCGCGAGCGTCCCGAATGCTTTGCCGCGGCCGTCGCGATCTACCTCGCGGGCCAGGCGATGTGTGCCTATCGATGGCAACTGCTCGCCGCAATCCTGAAAGTCCACGGCCGCTATTCGAAGTTCCTGGCCTATACCTACGTCGGCATGTTCACGAATCTTTTCGTGCCAGGATTGCTGGCCGGCGACGCGGCACGAGCCGTCTATCTGGGACGACGACAAGGCAGGATGGGCGAGGCGATCGCTTCGATCGTGGCAGATCGCGCCATCGGATTGATCGGTTTGTTCTGGCTGGCGGCGTTCGCGGCGATCTTTCTGAACTTCGCCGCGATTCCGCGGTCGGTCATCACGCCGACAATCCTGGTAGGAGCGATCGCGATGGCAGGATTTCTGGCGGCGCCGCTGGTCGCGCGCCTGATTCATCTGATGCCGCGACCTCTCCGTCGCGCGGGCGGAATCGTCGCGCCTTATCTTCATCATCCTACGACTCTTATCGTGCCGATCGCCTTGTCGATCGCGCTGCAAATCGGACTGGCCTTTAGCCAGTACATCCTGGCTTTAGGCCTTGGCCTGTCGGTGCCGCTTTCGCTGTTTATCCTTTGCGTACCGATCGCGAACGTTTTTGCCAGTCTGCCCGTGACTCTGAATGGTCTGGGGATTCGTGAATCGGCCTACCTGGTGTTGTTCGGGACGGCCGGGATGCGAAAAGAAGATGCAATTGCGCTGGGACTGTTGTGGTTTGCAGCGACGATGGTTGGTGGTCTGACGGGCGCGATAGCATTCGTGACAACACCGGCAATAGGTCCAGTTATCGCGGCGCCAGAGAACTAATTGTTTGCAGAGGGAGGAGCGCTATGACAGCCGATCAGCTGCAAAAGATCAAAACCATCATAGTAGTGATGATGGAGAACAGGTCTTTCGATCATATGCTAGGGCATCTTTCGCTCTCCAGTCGAACTGGCATGCGCCGCGATCCAGAAGGTCTGGCAGGCTTTTCCTGAACACGTCGAGCAAACGATGCCACATGCGGTGGAGTTGCTGCATCGAATTGGTTGACGTGTTGAATTCCTGACAACGGCGGTGGGCACAAGCGGGAGGGAGAAGCTTGCCCAAAACCCCCGTACTTTCATCTGCACCTTAACGAGGCAAATTAAGATAGTACCAAACACAAAATTTAGTCTCTCGCGATGTAAATACGGGGTAATACTGGAAATAGTGTGTAAAAATATGCTAAAAGCTATTAAAAGCTGGACGCGCAACGAGCCTTTCACCGTCGGGGCACTTGGGGATTTTCTGCATCGTGGCGAGAAACCGAATCGCGAAGTTCTGGACGGTCGTACTCGTCGCTCTGGCGTTTTTGATGCTGGCGTTGGCTGGCCAAGAGCTTTACAGCCGTCCTCTCCTTTCGCTGCTGGTACAGGAGTTCCACGGCGGCTCGCTTCCCGCGCGCATGTGGATTCCGGAGGGAGGGTCCCGACGCTCGAGAGTCGTCAAGCGCGTGCGGCCGGACTTTGTCCTCGCGGATCCGGAAGCAGCGGCCTTGAGCATGACGTCGCCGATCGACCTCCTCGGTGCGGAAACTTTCTTGGCCGGCCAGCAAGCGCCATTCTGGAATTCCTCGCTGCCCTCTTTCTTTCTCAAGACTGACAGCACCTGCCACCTGACCGCCTACACGTTCAATCCGGCCACTGCTTCTATCAGCGCGGTGCAGCACAACTACCAGGACGTCCTGCATGCGCAGGCGGGTCTCACAACCACCGGGGACGTATGGCCGAACGGATGCCTGAGTTCACGGCTTGGGGTGCCATCGGGTAACGGCTTCATCGAGAAGACCAGCGGAGGTATCTACTACGGTGCGTTGGCGATTACCTACGGGATGTTTGCGTCGTCGACTTCGATCACGGTTGGAATCGGCAACAGCAGCGCCACTGCGCTGGAGTCGTCGCCGACCTCGCTTACGACGCCTGGAACGCCTGCAACACTGACCTCGGTCGACCTCAACAATGACGGCAAGCCGGACCTGGTCGTAGTCAGCAATGATACCAACACGGGAGCGGCGATAGTTTCCGTATTCCCGGGCAATGGCGACGGCACCTACCAGACGAGAAAGGACTACGCGACCCAACTGGTTACCGGGAGCGTGACGGTTGCCGACGTCAATAACGACGGGCATCCCGATCTGATTCTGGCCGGGTCTCCGCAGTCGGGGAGTGCCAGTGATCCGGGCGGTGCAGGTGTTCTTGAATAACGGTGACGGCACGTTCGGGACGGCGATCAATGGTCCAGCGTTGCCCGACTTCCAGGCATCCAAGGCCGCAGTCGCGGATTTCGACAAGGATGGCAACCCGGATATCGCAACCAACGATGGCCACATCTTGCTGGGGGATGGGACTGGTCACTTTTCGCTGAAGGCAGGATCGCAGTTCATCAGCGCGGGAAGTCTCGTCGCCGGGGACTTCAACAAGGACGGGAAGATGGACATCGCGACCGTGACCGGCCCGACCAACGGCGCATACGAGGACACGGTCGGAATTTTTCTCGGCAACGGCGACGGAACCTTCACCGCAGGACAGCGATACGGATCTATCTTCGGGGCAATCAACATCGGAACCACCGATCTCGACGGGGACGGCAACCCGGACCTGGTAGTCGGGTTCTCGGATCCCAACGTCTTCGGCCCGTCCTCAGGATCGGCCAGCTACGTGTATTTCCTGCTCGGGCGCGGCGATGGAACTTTTGCAGGATCGACCTCTTACCTGGCGAAGGGGACCATGTCCGGCCTGGGGCCCGCATTGGCGGTCGCCGACCTCAATGGCGACAACAAGCCCGACATCGTGACGACGGACGATTTCTCGGGACTCTCGCTGTACACGTTGACCGGCAACGGCGACGGTACGTTCGCTCCAGGAACCACCGTCCCGATCGGCGTCACCGATGCAGGCGAACCGGCTCTGGCGCTCGCCGGTGACCTGACCGGCGACAAGAATATCGACGCGATCGTCGGAATCACGACGCAGTCCGCGACGCTGGTCGGCAACGGAATGGGCGACCTGGCCGTATTTCTCGGCAATGGGAAGGACGCGTTCGGCAGCGAAATCGATACTCCCTTCGCTTCGACGGCGGGCGCTATCGCTGCCGGCGATTTTAACAACGACAAGATTCTGGACGTCATCGCGGGCGGCGTTGTGACTATAGACCCATCGGCGAACCCGTCGACGGGCGCCCTCTTCTATCTCGAGGGTAAAGGCAATGGCATGTTCGACGCGCCCGTACAAATCGGCTCGCCCCGGAGTCCAGTCTCGTTCGCGGTCGACGATCTCAACGGTGACCAAAACCTGGACCTGGTGGTGGCAGACAACGGTGCGCCGTTTGCAGCCTCTCCGGTTTCCGGTTCGGTACTGGTCTATCTGGGAAACGGCAATGGCACGTTCCAGACGCCAAAAAAATTGAGCGCGCCGGACTTCCCGCAGGCAGTCGCGATCGCAGACGTTAACAACGACGGCAAAAAAGACATCGTCGTGCTCTCGGAGATCAATGGCCAGAGCTTCCTCAGCAACGTGTGGGTGTTCCTTGGAGACGGCAAGGGCAATTTCGGCGCCGGAAAAGAGACCGCACTCGGCGAGTACGCAAACGGCCTGCAGGTTGCAGACCTCAATGGCGACAGCGTCCCGGATATTGCGCTTACCAGTTGCTGCGGTTTCGCGAATACCGAAGTGTGGACCGGCAATGGCGACGGAACTTTCAACGGCCCGACCTATCTCCCGGTCGGGCTTTCGTCGAGCTTTCCGGTTCTGGCCGACATCAACGGCGACCAGAAACTTGATCTCTTGATCGCCACCGGCAATGCGGTTGAGGCGATGCTGAACATCTCCGGCGGAACCGGACCGACGCCGACACCCAGCGCTAGCCCGACGGCGTCGAGAACTGCGACGCCGACCGCAACCGCAACTCGTACTTCGACCGCGACCGCGTCGAGAACTGCTACCGCAACAGCATCGAGAACTGCAACACCGACTGCGACCGCAACGTCGACGGCGTCCAGGACAGCGACCGCAACTGCATCGAAGACTCCCACGGCGACTAAAACATCCACACCGACGACGACTGCGTCGAGAACTCCGACGGCAACCTCAACATCCACTCCAACGGCGTCGAGAACCGCAACGGCAACATCGACGCCAACTCCAACGGCGACTCAGACTGCTTCGAGAACCGCGACACCAACCGCAACGGCATCCGCGTCGATCACAGCTACACCGACTGCGACAGCGACTCGCACTGCCACTGCGACTCCGACGTCAACTCCTACGGCTACCGCCACCGCTACGGCGACTCAAACTCCGAGTGCTACACCGACTCCTATCTCAGAGAAGCTCACGATCAGTCCAGCTTCGTTGGCATTCGGAGACAAGGTGATCGTCGGAACAGCCAGTAAGGCAAAGAGTGTCACGATCAAGAATGCGGGCAGCAAGAAAACCGGGTTCGCCGTGAGCATCGAAATGGAGAACGCGGCGCCGACAACGTTCACGATGAAAACAGAATGCCAGAAAACGCTCGCACCCGGAAAGAGTTGCAAAGCATCGGTAGTCTTCAAACCTACGGACACGATGCCGCAGAACGGAAAGCTGATGATTTTCGATAACGTCGTCGGTGCTCCACAGAGCGTGGGGCTGTCCGGAACTGGCAAGGCCGCCGCGGCCGGGAAGTAGCAGTCGGCGCTCGACGTTCAGTTGAACACTGCCTGCAAAGGTTGTAGGCAGATCAACATGGAAACCCGAGTCGATGAGATCGCCGAAAAGATTTATCGGTTGTCGACCTTCGTACCTGGAACGGCAGGTACGGGCGGCCTGACCTTCAACCAATTTCTGATCGACGCCAACGAGCCTCTTCTGTTCCATTGCGGGCAACGATTCCTGTTCCCGTCGGTTTCGGCAGCGGCCGGCAGAGTTATCGCGATCGACCGGCTGCGATGGGTTACGTTCAGCCACGTCGAGTCCGACGAATGCGAATCGATGAATGAATGGCTGTCTGCAGCGCCGAAGGCGACTGCCGCGCACGGCAATATAGGCTGCAATATCTTTCAGATCGCGAGATGAAGCTTGAGGAAGGCTAACACTCGCGCCCTGGCCTCTGGATCCGACACTGAACCGTAGTGCGCGTCGGCGCCGGGCGCGGTTCTAGTGTCGATGAACTCTTTGGGACCCTGGTAACTGTCAAAGAGCCGACGGGCCGAATCGTATGGCACCAGCGGGTCATTGGGGTTGTGCAGAAACGAAACTGGAACAGCCTTCAACTGCTGCAAGCAGCGGTTGGTGTCCAGGTCGTCCGGCACCGACGATTCGAGCATCGGATCCACTAGCATCGCCGCGTACAATTTCTTGTCACTTATGATCGTCTTAGGATTGAAGGTCCCTTCGACTACTATCGCACTGAGCTGATCACGATCGTCGAGGCACAACCCGGTAACAGCTCCGGTGGAATACCCTACGAACGCGATCGGTTCACCTTTGTACTTGTTTTCAGCAAAGGCATAGAAAGCCTGTGCGTCGCCAATCAATGAACCCAGGTCGGCATGGCCCTCATTGTTGCCGAATCCTTGATAGGTGAACACCAGGACGCGAAAGCCATTGTCGATCAGGTACCGACTGACCGAATAGGTTGACGAGATGTTTTGGGCGTTGCCACCGGCAATTAGCGCCGTGCCGTGGTCGCTTGGGCTGTCGAAGAGCCATCCTGTAAGCCGGTTGCCTTGCCCATTGGTAACAGTGACAGTCTGGTATGAGTATCCGGCCTACTTGGGATCAAGATGAGGATCGTTGGATTCCGCCATCCCGGGATAGAGAAGCCAGAATGACGCGCAACCCGAAGTCATAAGCGTCGCGACAAGCCCTGCTGCCGCGAGCGTCATTCGTATCACCGGTCGCATGAGGCGTCAGCGTGAAGCAAATTGGATGCCTATTTGGAGGCGGGAAGTGCTGTGAGAGTTGCAGGGAGGACGAGCTGGCCGGTTGCGAGGTCGTGTTCGACCTTGCGGGCGCGTTCGAGTGCTGCTGCGGGTATGCGCGACTCGAGCTTGGGGTTGAATACGACGCTTACCATACCGTCCTCCATCCCGAATTCCAGCATCCCGGGATGAAAGGTCCTTTCCTTGACCTCATTTGCAATTTTCAGGAAAGCCAGCGGAGTCGAAGTCACGGCGCTGGCCAGTACTACGTCGGGGGCGACGTTGTTCTGGTTGTTGAAAACGCCAAAGGCGTAGGCGTGCCCTTGTGCGGCCGCTAGAAAAACCCCGAGGCCCGCCGCATCCGCATTGTGAATCAGAACGTCAGCATGCTGGCTGATTTGCGCCAGCGCCGCCTCCTTGGCCGCGCCCACATCTTCGAAATTGCCTGTGTAGCTGATCAGGATACGACCCTTCGGATTCACCGAAAGAAAGCCACGTTTGAAACCTTCGAAAAACAATCGAATCGACGGCAGTTCTATTCCCCCGACAGCACCTACGACACCGGTTCTCGAGACTCCCGCCGCCAGCACGCCTTCGACATAGGTTGCCTGGTCGACGTTGAAGGTTATCGACGCCACATTTTGCGACGACTCGCTGCCCGAACTGACCACGAAGTAAGTGTTCGGGAAACTCCGCGCCACTTCGAGAGCCGAATCGGTGTACTCGAAGCCATGTGCAAAGATGAGATCGAATCCGCGCGAAGCGAAGTCGCGGAAAGCATCCTCGAAATCGGCGGGCGACTTGGTCTGCACCAAGGCGGTCTCGGCACCCAGCTTTGCCTTGATCAGTTCGAGTCCCTGGTATGCGGCGGCGTTCCATCCGGCGTCGCTCACCGGACCGGGCGTAAGCAGTGCGACTTTGAATGCAGAGGATGCCGGCTTTGTATCGTTCGAAGGACGAGAGGTACAGGCGCCGAGTATAGTTATCGGTACTAGCAGGAGAGTTATGCTCAAAAATCTCGACACTGGGTAACTATCTGAGATAGGTGGTACGATCTTCGACGCCGGCCTTAAGAAAGGCCTGCTGACGCTCGAAGCACTTGTTACATTGGCCGCAGTGCAAAGAGCCTAAGGGCGCCATGCAAGTAAGAGTCAACTGCAGCGGTAGATCTTTGAATTGCTTGATCAGTTCTTCTTTGTGAAAGCCGCGCAGCGGCGCCTTGATCAAGACTTTGTGTCCTAGTCCGAGACTGAGACTGCTGGCGAAGCTCTCGAAGAACTCCGGCGTCGCGTCGGGGAACGGGTTGCCGCCAAGCGATCCGATCGCGATCTCTGAGACCCCGTGCGTGCTGCCCCAGATGGCGGCCAGCGAAATGAGGAGAATGTTGCGGCCAGGCAGGTACGTGTTTTCGTCCGGTTCGTCGGCGGCGGGGACGCGCGCGCCGGTGACGCTCCAATGGTCGCCGTAGAGAGTGGCGGTTGGGGCCGACAGGATGGTTGCGTGCTTTACATTCGGGTTGTGGAGCGCGTCGACGAACAATCGAAGAAAGGCAAGTTCCGCATCCTCCCACTTGAAGCCGCATCGCACGTAAATAGGGTACACTTCGGCATCCGCAGCCAATTTCGCAATGAGAACCGCGCTGTCCAGGCCACCGCTCGCTAATACTGAAATTTTCTCCATTCCGACTCTTCTTAGCGCAAGACCGTAGCACCATCGAAAGCAATCGGGCCACAGGATACGCGGAGACTCGATCTTGCGGACGGGTTATGCGTTAACTTGAAATATCAATTTCACCGAACCCGCTTGAGAGGGAACGAGATGGCATCGCAAGGCTCTGCCTGGTACGTAGATTTTTTTCGCAGCGACTACCTGAATGTTTACGGCCACATATTCACCGAGGAACGGGCCGAAAAAGAGAGCGCGTTCGTCGCGGGAGCGCTCGAGCTGAAGCCGGGCGCGTCGGTACTCGATCTATGTTGCGGACAGGGACGGCATTCGGTGCAGCTCGCGAAACGTGGATTTAGCGTTACGGGTCTCGATCTGAGCGTAGAGTACCTCGAACTCGCGCAGCAGGCGGCTACGGCGAACAACTCCACGATCGAGACGGTGGCTGCCGACATGCGCGAGATCCCGTTCGAAAACAAGTTCGACGCAATCGTCAACATGTACTCGTCGTTCGGCTACCTCGAATCCGAGACTGAGGATTTGAAAGTGCTGGAGTCGGCGGCCAAAGCACTCAAGGCGGGCGGCCGATTGCTGTTGGACATGCTGAACCGCGAGTGGGCGATCGATAACTATATCCAGAACGACTGGCATACCGGCGCGGACGGGACTCTGTACGTCGAGCGGCGCGACCTGGATCTCGCGACGAGCCGCATGCACGTGCATTTTATCGTGGTGGATCCGAAGGGAGGCCGCCGCGAGTCGATCGGTCACATCATCCGGCTCTATACGCTGACGGAGATGACGCGACTGCTGGAACGGGTAGGCATCCGCGTGACGGCGGTGTTCGGGGGATTCGACGGCGAGATGTACGCGATAGGCACGCGGCGGATGATCATCGTCGCGCAGAAGAGTTAGCAGGCTCCTGAAATAATCCTTGCGCGCGATGTCGCGGCTCTGGCAGGATTCTCGCGCAAACCGCACGAACTTGCAGTCTGGGGGAGCGCGCTTGGTTGTAAAGTCCTGTCAAAAATCGTGGCCAGCCTACGCGAGCTGGTTGACCATACTCACGCTGATGGTTGCGAGCGGGGCGGCACCGGCCTTAGCCAAACCCGCCGCTCCCAGCTTCGCAACGGTTGCCGGTTTGATGCGCAGCGGCAGAATCCGCTACGCGCTGGCGGTCCTGCCGAGCGGCAAGGTCTTGATCGTCGGCGGCCTGGGGATCGTCGGGGGCAATGGAACTGAGCTTAGCTCGGCAGAGGTTTACGATCCCGCCACGGGGACTTTTAGTCCGACCGCGCCAATGATGACGGCGCGTGACGATCCGACTGGCACGCTTTTGCCGAACGGCCTGGTCCTGATAACCGGCGGCCGCGACGTATCAGCCAATCCGCAGGCGACGGCGGAGCTGTACAATCCGTAGTCCAACTCGTTCATCCCTTCGCGGAGTCAGATGAGCGTGCCGCGAATTTTCGATAGCGCGACCGCGCTGAATGACGGAACGGTATTGATCGCCGGCGGCATCGACCGGCAGGGCAAAGTACTTGATAGTGCGGAAATCTACGATCCCGTAGCCGACAACTTCACCTTGGTGGGAAACATGACCACTCCGCGCGATGTCCAGGGAGCGGCGAAACTGAGCGACGGCACCGTCCTGATTGCCGGAGGATTCGACGGACACAGCCCGGTGAGCAGCGCGGAGATTTACGATCCGATTTCGAAGACATTCCATGCGACGTCCCACCGCATGAATTTCGCGCGCGAAAATCCGAGTGCGACAACGGTTACCGGCGGGCTCGCGCTGGTGGCCGGGGGCTTCGATATGGACAACGTGTGGTCGAATGGCGAAGTGTACGATCTCGCCAGCGGTGAGTTCTTCGTGACAGGCCCGATGAGTTCGCCGCGGCTGCTGAATTTCGCGGCGGCACTTCCGAGCGGAGAAGTCCTGGTAGGCGGAGGCGCGACATTTGCGCCCGGCCAGGGGAACACGCTGACGAGCACCGTCGATATTTTCGATCCCGGCACATTCAAGTTTCGCCCCACCGGCGCGCCGCTTCATATTGCGCGCGATAATTTCTCGTCGGGATTGGAGGCGGCAGTGCTCCTGACGGCAAAGTGCTGGTGGTCAGCGGTGTCGACAACCAGGGAACGCTTTCTGGATTCGCACTTCCGGAAGCCGAGATCTACGATCCAGTGCTCGATAACTTCACGGTGACCGGCGGAATGAACGCGGTGCGCGCCGGGCATACGTCAACCCTGCTCGTCAACGGCACGATATTGATCACCGGGGGAGGAAACGGCGCGAACCTCCCGCAAGCGAGCGCCGAGATCTTCGATCCGGCGACCACGCTGTTGCGTCCCACGACCGGTCCGATGAATATTCCGCGGGCGGGTCACGCCGCAGTACTCTTGAAGAACGGCCAGGTATTGATCGTCGGCGGAGGCTCGACGACGACGGCGGAGATTTACGATCCGGCGAGCGATACTTTCAGACTGACGAGCGGCGTGCTGGATACGGCGCCTGTGGCGGAAACGGCTACGTTGTTGCCCAACGGAACCGTGCTGGTGGCGGGAGGCCTGAACAATGACGGCGACTCGGTCAGCAGCGCCGTGATTTACAATCCCAAGACGGACCAATTCACAGGTACGGCCGGCGCAATGCAGGCAGCGCGAGCAATCCACGTGGCGGTATTGCTCAAGAACGGGACGGTGCTGCTCGCGGGCGGCGGTACCGACTCCGTGCTCAAACACGCGATAGCCAGCGCGGAGATCTACGATCCGAAGACCGGAAGGTTCAGTTCGACGGGATCGATGGCGAGTCCGCGCGTCGCCGCTGCAGCCGTTGCCGGCCCAGGCGGTGGCGCAGTTGTGATGGGAGGAGTCGATACGTCGCAGACGATTCTTTCAAGCGCCGAGGTCTTCGACCCGAAAGCCGGGAAGTTCAGCGGGACCGAAACGCCGATGTTGGCGTCGCGCGCGTTTCAAACGGCGACGATTCTGAAAGACGGTCGCGTGCTTGTGGCGGGCGGCAGGAGCGTCGTCAGTAGAGCGATCCAGACCACCGCTTCGACCGAGTTTTACAACTTCCAGATGCGATCGTTCACTGCCGGACCCAATATGACGACGCCGCGCGATACTCACGCTGCGACCCTGATGAAGGGCGGCGGAGTCTTCATATCGGGCGGCGGCAGCAACGGCGATATCCTGCCGACGGCGGAAGTCTTTACGCAGTAACGACATCGTCTATGCCATGGAAACCCCTCGAAAATACGGCGTTTTCGACTTCAAGAAACGTGAATCGCCCCAAAGCGGTTATTACTTTCGTGCATTCTTGCCTTGGCTGGTCCCGATTTGTATAGTCGGTGACTAACCAAGCGGACAGGCTCTGGTATGTTTAAAATATGGATGTAATGAAGACACTTTTCCTGAATCCGCCCTCGTACGATGACTTTGACGGGGGTGCTGGTTCACGTTACCAGGCAACGCGCGAGGTCTGGTCTTTCTGGTATCCGACGTGGCTGGCGTATCCCGCGGGGATGATCCCGGGCGCACGCCTGCTCGATGCGCCGCCGCACAACTACACGGTCGAGATGACGGTCAATGAGGCAAAGAACTACGACCTGGTCGTGATTCATACCTCGACGCCGTCATTGCGGATGGATGTGCGCACTGCGGAAGCAATCAAGGCGGCCAATCCGAATGCGATAATCGCGATGGTCGGAGGGCATCCTACGGCGCGGCCCGACGAAACGCTGAAACTGTCGCCAGCGATCGATATCGCGGCACGCAAGGAATTCGACTACTCGATGCTCGAGGTGGCCAAGGGCCGCGACTGGAGCACGATCGGCGGCATCAGCTATCAGAAAAACGGCGGGTTGCATCACAATCCCGATCGTCCGGCGCTCACCGACGAAGAGCTCGACAAGCTGCCGTTCGTCACCGAAGTCTATGAAAAGAATCTGGACTATCTAAAGTACAACAGCCCCTATTGCCAGTATCCGTACGTATCGATGTACACCGGGCGCGGATGCCCGGCGCGATGCACGTTCTGCCTGTGGCCGCAGGTCACGCAGGGCCATCGCTATCGCGTGCGGAGCCCGGAGAACGTGTACGAGGAAGTGGCGGCGATGAAGTCGAAGTTCCCGAAGATGAAGGAACTGTTCTTCGACGACGACACCTTCACTGCAGATCCGGCCCGCGCGCGTAAAATCGCTCAGTTGCTGAAGCCGCTCGGAATCACTTGGTCTACCAATTCACGCGCCAACGTCGACTACGAGACGCTGAAGATCATGAAGGACGGCGGACTCCGTCTGTTCGTGGTCGGCTACGAGTCGGGCAACGCGCAGATTTTGAAAAATATAAAAAAAGGCGTCGGGATCGATCGCGCTCGCCGCTTCACCAAGGATTGTCACGAGCTGGGGATCCTGATTCACGGCACTTTTATCCTGGGTCTTCCGGGTGAGAACAAGGACACGATCGAGGAATCGATTCGGTTCGCGCGCGAGATGGACTGCGAGACTATCCAGGTTTCGCTCGCGTCTCCGTACCCCGGCACCGAGCTGTTCGACTACGTGACCAAGAACGGATTCCTGGCGGTCGATCCGCTGCTCGACGAATCCGGCTATCAGAAGTGCACCATCACGTATCCGGGGCTGACCAACGAAGAGATTTACGGGGCAGTCGAGCGCTTCTATCGCAGCTTCTACTTCCGCCCGAAGTATATCTTCAAGTCGGTCAAGAAGATGATGACGTCGATGGAAGAGACCAAGCGGATGTTGAACGAGGGGCGTCAGTTTCTTTCGACGATGCGCCAGCGGCGGCATCAGACGGCCCAGCAAGCGTCGGCCTGACGGCGAAATTCCTGGAGCGAATAAGGGACCAGCGCGAGGTCCGCCGCAAACATGTCTGGGGCGCAATCTGACGCGCCGGGTCGGATTGCCGCGCGAATCATCCAATGACGATCTGGACGGCTTTACCGGCTGCGGCCGTGTGCGTCTCGGTGTTCTACTACGTCGCCGCGACCATCGCTGCGATCAAGTTTGCACGTCGCGCTAATTCTCCGCTTCCACCGCTGCCCAAGGTTCCACCGCGCGTAGCCGTGCTGAAGCCACTGCACGGGACCAGCAATTCGCTGGCGGCCAATCTCGTCAGCTTCCTGGAGGTCGCGTACCCGCGCGTCGAGTTTTATTTCGGGGTCGAGAACTACGAGGATCCCGCCGCCGAAGTTCCGGTCGCACTGCGCCAGCGCTACCAGCATGCGAACATCACCCTGGTCGTGGGTGAGGAGCCGAATTGCAGCAATCACAAGATCGCGAAGCTGGTCAAGATGGCGGATCGCGCCGAGAAGGCCGAGATATTCGTCTTGAGCGACGCCGACGTATCCGTCGAGCGCGACTATCTCAAGCGGATTGTCGGTGAACTGATCTCGGACGAGAAAATCGGCATCGTGACCTGCGCCTATCGCGCGCGCCCGGGCGGGTCATTCGCGTCGCGGCTGGAGGCGCTCTACGTCAACACCGATTTTGTTCCGCAGATTCTGCTCGCCGAGATGATCGAGCCGATGCACTACGCGCTCGGCGCCACGATCGCCATCAAACGCCAGGTGCTGGAGGCCGCTGGCGGATTCAGGGCGGTCAAGAACATGCTTGCCGACGACTTCTATCTCGGCAATTTCACCAATACGCAGGGTTACGAAATCAAGCTGTCCGACTCGTTGGTTACGCTGACGTGCGAGGAAAAAAGTTTCACTGATTTTTGGCACCATCAGCTCCGCTGGGCGCGCACTTACCGCACCGTGCGCCCGATCAGCATCGCGACGATCCTGATGCACGGCCCGTTCTGGGCGCTGACCCTTTTGGCGATCTCACGCGGCAGCGCCGCGGCTTTTGCTGCATTCGTGCTGGTGATTGCGGCGCGCCTCGCAATGTCGGCCGCGATCGTCGGGCGGGTACTCAAGATGCCCGAGATGCTGAGCGACCTCTGGATGGTTCCGCTCAAGGATCTCATAATGACCGGGGTTTGGTTCGCGAGCCTGCTCAGCAACAAGGTGAAGTGGGCCGGACGCCAGTTCAAGGTGATCCGGGGCGGCGTGATGCACGAAGTGAAGAGTTGAGACGATGATCCTCTACCTGTCACTCGCGATCCTGGCCAGCTCGTTGATGGCGCTGGGCCTGCTGATGATGAAGAGCCGCTCGGCGCATCTGCCGATCGCGTCCGGCGCGAATACAATCGGCGCGATTGTCACGTGGATACGCGATCCAATGTGGTTCGGCGGACTCGGCGTGCAGATCGCAGGTTGGGCCTGCTACGTGGTTGCGGTTTCGAATGCGCCCGTTTCGATGGTCGCGGTGATGATGCAGGGCGGCATCGCTTTGTTCGTCATCGCATCGGTGGTGATTCTCGGCGAGCGGGCGACTCCGCGCGAATGGATCGGGATCAGCGCGATAGTGTTCGGAATGCTGATGCTCACCTTGTCGGTCCAGGCCGGCGAAACCGATGGTGCGTTCGCACCCGCGACACTGCTGATCTGCGTCGCGCTGCTGACGGTCATCGGGCTGGCTCCGATGGCCGTCGCACGGTTGAACGCCACCGGGATGGCGCCGGCGATTCTCTCCGGCGTCGCTTTCGGCATGGGGGCGCTGTTCACCAAGGCGATGGCTGACGAGTTCAGCGCCAGTGCCGCCGTTCCGCTCGTCCTTCGGGTCATAACCGATCCCTACGCGTACGGAATGCTCGTCGCCAACATCGTCGGGATGGTCATGCTGCAGAACTCTTTTCACGCAGCGCGCGCGATAATCGCGATGCCGCTGTCGGGAGCGCTGTCGAACATCGTGCCGATCGCCGGCGGGATGATCGTGTTCGGCGAGCGACTGCCGGTGGGTTCCATGGCCGCCGCGATGCGAGTTGGCGCATTCGTGTTGACGATCGCGGCCGGCGCACTGCTGGCAGGATCGCGCGCGCAGTTGGCGGAGAATCCGGTCGCGGCTCCGGCCGCCGCCGGAGGTTAAAAGTTCGCCTTCGGCACTGCTAGACCGGGCACGTCGGCACGCCCACGGAAAATCGTTCCCTTGCGATTCGGATCGTCAGTGTTGTCCGCCGTCACGACGTAGAGGTCGCGCAAGTCGCGACCACCGAACACCAGGCTGGTCACCACAGTAGCCGGCAAGTTGATTCGCTTGGCGACCGTCCCGTCTTTCAGGAAATGCACGACTTCGCCGACGCGCACCGCCGCCACCCACACGCCGCCTTGAGCGTCGACCGCCAGCCCATCCGGCATCCCCTCGGGCATTTTCGCAAAAATGCGCCGGTCCTTCACACCGCGCTCATGACTGACGTCGTAAACCCAGACCGCGCCGGTACTCGAATCGGAATGATACAAATGCTTTCTATCGGGGCTGAAACCGAGCCCATTGCTGACCTCGATGCCGTCCCATAACTTCACCGCGCGGCCGGGCGGATCGATGCGGAAGAGGCTGCCCGGAATCGGCTTGTCGTTGCTCAGCGGATTGAAGTTGATCGTGCCGGTATAGACGCTACCGTGATCGTCTGTCGTGAGATCGTTCATGCTGATCGGCTTGCCTTCCCACGAGGCGAACAGGTCGCGGCTCTTGCCGGTCTTCTCGTCCCAATGAATCAGCGCGCGGCCGGTGAGCACGAGCCCGCCGCTTTGGTTGAAGATCATTCCTCCGACGCCCTTGCGCTTGGGGATCAGCGTCTCGACGTTGCCCCCCGGATTGCGCCGGTAGATTCCGCCGTTGGGAATGTCGCTGAAGTATAGGCGGCCCAGATCGTCGACACGCGGCGCTTCGAGCAGGCCGTAGCCACTCGCGAGCATCTCGAATTCCATGGAGTAGATCCTCCTATCGCCCGTTTACCACGGTTCGCGGCGCGCGGCGAGGCTTGGCTAGGAACGGGCACAGTGCCGGGTTCGTATCAGTCAGGAAGATCAATATCGACCGGCTGGGTCATGCGCGCGCGGTTCTGATCGGTGAGGCGCAGTCTCCGATGGCATAGGTAGATCAAAATCGGCTGGAGTACTCGCGTGATGAGCGCGATCGCGACCGCGCCGCCGATAACTACGATCGCAAGCGGCCGCTGGGTCTGCGCGCCGATTCGAGTCGACATCGCCGCCGGCAAAAGCCCCAGGCCGTCGACCAGCGCCGTCATCATTACGGCTCGGAAGCGCCGCTCGGAGCCCATTATGATCGACTCCACGAATGGATGGCCCTCCTCCCAAAGCCGGCGAATGTAGAAGCTCAGCAATATACCGTCCATCACGGCGATTCCGAAAATCGAAATGAACCCGACTGCCGCGGAGACGCTGAATGGCGTACCGGTAATCAGCAGCCCGATGATACCGCCGAGGCACGCCACCGGTATCTGCGCCATGATGATGAACGTGTCGATCAGCGATTGTGTGGCGCCGTAAAGGACGCCTGCGATGAGTAGCAACGCGAACGGCACGACGATCATCAGTCGGCGATTGGCAGCTTGCAGTTCACCGTATTCGCCCGACCATTCCAGGTGCACGCCTTCAGGAAGATGGACATTATTTGCGATTTGCTGCTTGGCATCCAGCACAGTGCTTTGCAAATCTCGGCCGCGAATTGAAAATCTGACCGGCACGTAGCGCTGCAGCGCTTCTCGATAAATGAACGACGCGCCTTCAGCGGCTTCGATCTTGGAAACCTGGTCGAGTGGAATTTGGCCGCCGGACGGCAGGTTGACCCGAATCTGGCGCACCGCATCCAGACTCTCCCGGTATTGCGGCTTCCATCGCACGACCAAATCGAAGCGCTCGTCGCCGTCGAGCACCTGGGTGACGGCCTGGCCGCCGATCGCCGCTTGCACAACCGCGCCGATGTCGCCGACGTTGAGTCCATAACGCGCGCAAGCAGCGCGGTCGGGCGTTATTTGCAAATTGGGCTGTCCCATCGAACGCAGAACTATTTCATCGACGATTCCCCGGACTCCGCCCAGCGTTTCCCTGATGCCGTTGGCGATTCGTTCGTCGGTGGCCAAATCCGGTCCGAAAACCTTGATTGCGTTCTCGCCGGCTTTCACTCCCGAAAGCGCTTCGTCGACATTGTCTTCGATATTTTGCGAGTAGCTGAAACTTACGCCCGGAAACGTCTGGTTCAGCTTGTCGTCAATCATTTTGACTAGCTTTTCCTTGTCGACCCCGGCGGGCCATTCGCTGTCGGGCTTGAGATCGACGGAAAATTCGAGAGGTCACCGCAATAGGTGTGTAAACGAGATCAGGCGGCGCGGCGCTTCGGGGTGGTTTCATTTACTGGCATTCCGTCCTCGAATAGTTGTCCATCGTAAACTTCCGCGAGTAGTTCGGGCGAGTTGAGGCGGCGGAATTTCCTCTCCGCAATCATCAGGATCTTCCAGATCAAGGCCTCGGCGTTGGCGACCTTCTTGTAACGCCTGGCGGCGTCGGTTCTTAGCCGCACCGCTGAGAATGGCGATTCGACCGGATTGGTGGTGCGCAGGTGGATCCAATGATCCTTCGGAAAGCGATAGAAGGTCACCATCCGCTCCCAGTCGCGGCTCAGCGTCTCGACCGCCTTGGGGCACAGTTGCCGATAGCGGGTGGCAAACTGATCGCGCAACCGCTCGCATTCAGCTCGGCTTACGGCGTAGGGCATTTTGCGCAGAAGTTCCTTCGCCGCAGACCACTCCTTCTTGGGCAGATGATCGATCACGTTGGTGAGCCGATGATTCCAGCAGCGTTGCTCTGCGCCGTCCGGGAAGACCTCGCCCAGCGCCGACCAGATCCCCAAGTGTCCATCGGCCACCGTGGCCCGCCACGGTCTCAGCCCGCGCGCGAACAGATCGCGCAGCACCCGCGCCCACGATTCCTTCGATTCGCGCTGTCCGCTTTCAATCGCCAGCACCACTTTGCGCCCGTCCCGTAAGGCTCCCACGATCACCAGCAGCGCGGCCTTGCTATCCTCAAGACCCGCTTTCACATAGAGACCATCGGCCCAGACGTACACTACTTCGAGCTTATCCAACCGCCGGCTTCGCCACGCCGCGTACTCCAGTTGCCACTTCGCCCGCAGCCGCTCGATCGACGATGCCGAGAGCGGCGCACCGTCGCCGAGCAGTCCGCGCAACGCCAGCTCGAAATCTCCTTGGGCGAGCCCGTGAAGGTAAAGCTGGGGTAAAAGCTCGCTGACCGCTTCGGTCCGGCGCACAAACAGCGGCAGTAGCCTGCTCTCGAAGCGCTGTTCCAAACCTCGAACTCGCGGTCGCTTCACTTCGATGGTGCCGACCATCATCGACAATCGCCGCGTCTTGCCGTGCCCGTTGCGGTATCCTGCTGGCGCATCCACCACCGCGCGCCGCTCCGACTTGCCCCGGCCGAGCAAATCGGTGACCTCCTCCTCCAGCACATCCTGCAGCCAGCTCTGAATCCTGCACCGAGTAAATTCCTCGAGGGTTCCCCACTGTGGGCGCTTCGCTAACTCTCTTCTTGACCGGCGGCGCTCTGCTCGGTTTATGCTCTCCATGGCGGTGTCCTCCTTCCTGCCGGTTCTCCGGCTGGGTCTCGTCAACCCGGAAGGCTACATCGCCTTTTCCCTATTTCCACACCTCTCGGCTATACCTCAAATTCGATGCTGAAAAACCCTGTGGTTTCTGTGCCGTCGTCGGGGCGGCCGAGCTGCGATACGATCGATTCGACCTCGGGAAAGCTGTTGAAGACCGAACGCATGCGATTACACAGCTTGGCGGCATGTTCAAGCGAGATGGTCAGCGGCATGGTCGCGTGCGCCCAGATATTTCCTTCCTCGAGCTTCGGCAGAAACTGCCCGCCCAACAACGGAAACATCGACAGCACTCCCGCCACGATCAGGACGATTATGGTCAACGTCAGTCGCGGCCAATTCAGCACCCGCACAAACAATCCGTGGTAGAACGACGCGATCCCTTCCCAGATCGGGTTGTGAATGGTTCGCATCCCCTTCGCGAAGAAATACGAAGACAGCACCGGCGACAACGTGACGGCCAGCAGAATCGCGGTGGCCAGCGCGAAAGCGTAGGTGTGCGACATCGGCGAGAAGATCGCGCCTTCGACGCCGCGCATCGTAAACAGCGGCAGGAATGCGATCACGAAAATGACCGTCGAGAAGAACATCGGGCCGCCTACTTCCTGCGCGGCGGCCAGGATTCGAAGCCGATAACTCTCGCTCGAGCGTTCCGGTGCGGTCAGGTGCCGCTCGATATTTTCCATCACAATGACGGTAGTGTCGATGATGATGCCGAAGTCGATCGCGCCCAGCGAAATAAGATTGGCCGGAGTATTCGTAAAGCGCATCAGCGTGAACGCCCCGCATAGCGCAAGCGGGATATTCACCGCAGCAATGATCGCGGCCCGCAGGTTGCCGAGAAAGAAAACGAGCACCAGGAAGACCAGCACCATCCCGATGGTCAGATTCTCGAGTACCGTGCGCAGCGTGGTATCGACCAGCTTCGTGCGGTCGTAATACGGCACGACCTTGTAGCCTTTGGGCAGGATGCCGGTGGTGTTGAGTTCCTGGACCTTGGCCTCAACCCCTTTGAGCGTTTCCAACGTGTTGCCGTACTTGCGCATCAGGACGATGCCGGTGACGACCTCGTTCTGATTGTCCTTGCCGACGATTCCAAGTCGGGGCGCGTAGCCGACCTCCACGTCGGCGACATTGGAAACCTTGATTGGAGTCGATTTGTTGGAGTTGAGCACGACATTGCGGATGTCGTCGAGGCTGCGGAAGAACCCGAGCCCGCGGACGTCAAACGCCTGCTCGCCGACGCTCATATAGTTGCCGCCGGAATTGGTGTTCGAGTTCTGCAGCGCGGAGATCAGTGTCGAAAGCGGAATCTGGTAGTAGTTCAACTTGTGCGGATCGACTTCCACCTGGAACTGTTTCGTCAATCCGCCGAATCCCGAAACGTCCTCGACCCCCGGCACTGTCCGGATCTGCTTTTCGAGCACCCAGTCCTCGATTGTTTTCTCGTTCGTAAGATTGTGATCGGGACTCTGGACCGTATAGCGGTAAATTTCGCCGATAGGATTGTCGGGCGAGATTCCGGGTGTCACCCCCTGCGGCAACGTGAGAAATGACAGTCGATTGATGGTCTCGACGCGGTCCCAGTAATAATCGCTGTCCCACGAAAAGTAACAGCGGATGTCCGAAAGTCCGTACAGCGAGATCGAACGCATCGCTTCAAGATTGCGCATCCCGCCAAGCCCGTATTCGGTCGGCACTGTGACCAGCTTTTCAACTTCTTCGGCACTGAGACCGTTGGGCAGCGTAAGAACTTCGACCAGCGGCTGAACTGGATCCGGATAGGCCTCGATATCCAGTTGCGAGAACGAAAAAGCACCGGCCAGCAGCAGCATCAGAGCGATGCCGATGACGACGATCCGTTCGCGCAATGCCAGCGCCATCAACGATGGAATCATCGGTTAGCCTGAAAGATTCCTTCTGGATATATGCCGAGCTTAGGAGCTTTCTCCGTGAGCCTCGTGCCAAAGCGCGTTTATCTGTAGGGTCTCGCCGCTGACCACGCGATCGCCGGACTTCAGCCCGGAGACGACGCGCGCGTAGCCGACTTTGCTCCATGACGCGATCGAAACCTTGCGATGTTCGAACGTACCGGGGCTTACCTCGACGAATGCGTAATAGTTGTCAATGTCGAATACGAGGGCATCCTGCGGAACTACCAGAGCCTCGCCCGGGCGTGTGACGATGCTCACCTTCGCGAGCATCTGGGGTTTCAGCTTGCCGCCGGGGTTTTTCACTACGCAGCGGATTTGAAGCGTGTGTGTGGTGGGATCGATATTCGGACTGATGCGCGCGATCACGCCATGGAAGACTTCATCGGGAAAAGCGGTGGTAACTGCGGACAGCTCCTGGCCGACGCGGACACGTGCTAGGTCGTCCTCGTAAATGTCACCCGTGATCCAGACGTCGGTGAGCGTACCGAGCGAAAAGAGTACGTCGCCCGGATTGACAGCTGCGCCGCGCTGCACCTTGTTGTCGACGACGGTGCCGCTGATCGGCGCGCGCATCCAGACTGTGGGATCGGGCGCCTTGATGGCCCGGATGTCGGCATCCGTCATCCCGAGGAACTGCAGTTTGCGTTTGGCGGCCTGCGACAATGCGCCGGCAAAATCCGACGAACCGCCGACCCCGGGCGCCGAGATCAGTTTGGAGGACTCGTGAGCCTGCAGGTACTCGGATTCCGCGGTCATGAAGTCTGGGCTGTAGAGCGCGACGATTTTTTCACCGCGCTGGACGTTGTCCCAGAGCGAGACGCGAGTTTGCTCGATTCGTCCCTGTACGCGCGAAATGATCGTCGAGGTACTGCGGTCGTCGTAAGTGATCTGTCCGGAAGTCTCCAACAGACCTGGCATCTCGATGTTTTGCACCTGGACCATCGACAGCCCGGGAACGTCGCCGGGATTAAACTGGATCAACTCGACGCCCTGCTGCCGAACTAAATGTACCGTCGGCGTCGCTTCCGGGACCGCAGCGCGGCTGGGAGTGTCGCTGCGGCATCCGCCGAGTAAAAGTGCGGCACCAAAAGCGGCCGCGATGGCGGCGAGCGCGACAGGATTTAAATTGAGTCGCCTCATTGATGCAACGGCGCTCCGATGGCCTGCTCGAGCGAAACCTCGCCGGCCAGAAATTGGTTTGCTGCCTGCAGGTAACTCACGCGCGCAGCGTACAGGCGCTGCACTACGCTTGAGAGCGTGACGAAATCTATCTTACCACCCTGGTACGCGGTCAGCGCGACTCGCAGATCCTGTAGCGCCAGCGGGATCAGCGAATCCCGATAGAGGATCGCGCTTTCGTAGGCGAACTGAGCGCTCCGATACAACGTCGCAACTGCGGCTGCAGTCTGGATTTTTATCAGCGCTTGATCGGACCGTGCGGCTGCCAGGTTGGCCTTCGCACGCGCGACGTCCTCGTCCTGTTTGATCCAGAAAAAAATTGGTAGGTTGAAACCGATGATGCCCACCCAATCGCGTTTCTGACTGGGTCTCGGGGCAAAACTGGGAACCAGGTAATCGTCGTACTGAATGCCGGCCGTGAAGTCTGGCAGGTACTCCATCTTGGCGAGGTAGAGGGCTGTATTCGAATTGCGCTCCGCCAGCGCCGCCTCGAGGATTTCCTGCCGCGCCGCGTAGGCGCGATCGATGAGTGCATCGAGAGGGAGGGTGAGCGCTTCCAGTTTGAGCGCTCGATCTACCGACAGTGGCGAGCCGACCGGACGATAGAGCTGCAGATTCAGAGCGGTCTCGTCGTTCGCGACCGCTGTCAGGTACTGGCGTTGGAGCTGGCGCGCCGCTGCAAGGTCGAACTCAGAACTGATAACGTCGGTCTGCGGCACCGACGAAGCAGAGTAAGCCGTCTCGGTGACTCTGACCACCTGGTCGAGATTCTGGACATTCTCTGCGTTGACCTCGGCCAGCTCGCTATCTAGGACGAGTTGAAAATATCCGGCCTCGGTCGCAGCCCGGACGTCACGAACCGTCGCCACGAGCATAAGATGCGCAATCTCGGCGCTACGCTCGGCCTGATCGCGCTGATGAAGCGCCTTGCCGGGAAATTGAAACGTCTCGGTGAAATTGAATTCCCGCAGAGATGCCCGCCCCAGCGGATTCTTGGGGCTGTCGCTGTTGGTGTACGTGAATATGGGATCGTTTGGGGCAACGGTCTGCTTGATCGAGTGAACGGCGGAGTCCCATCGGTAGCGCGCCGACTTGACCGCAGGGTTCGCCTCGATCGCAATCTCGACGAGCTGCGCCTCAGAAAGAGGAGCGTCCGCAGAGCGCGCCGGAGTGGCGGCCATCGCGACAGGCGCGATCGCAAGTATCAACACAACACCGAGCTTCATTGATGGCATCGCAACTCCCGGTCCACATCGCCCCACAGGCAATACGCTCTCAGTTCAGAAAGGTTCCATCACTGTGCCCCGATTCGGTTACCGCAGCCGCGTCACGACCGCAATCGGCCATCAATTAAACTCGTTTGAATCGACGACCGAAAGCACCCGCTTGACGAGCGCAACACAAATCGCGGCGTAAAGGGTTTCTTCAGCGAGATACCGCCCAGGGTATTGTATTATACCTACCGGGGTATGCTATAACGAAGCCGAGGCGCGTGGTCAATGGCTCATACCATCAGGGACAAGAAAAAACTCATCAATCGCGTCCGACGCATCCGCGGTCAGCTCGACGCGGTAGAAAATGCGCTCGATAGAGAACTCGATTGCACCGACATCATGCACACCCTCGCGGCCAGCAGAGGCGCTCTCGACAGCCTCATGGCGCAAGTGATGGAGGGTCACATCCAGCTTCACCTGGTCGATCCCGACGATCATCCGACCTCCGCCCAGGCGAAGGCCGCCCAGGACCTGATCGACGTGATTAAGACCTACCTGATGTGACGAACGAGCGTTACGTCGAATCAGTCGCCGGCGGCCTTAGTGGTTGATGCCGCCGCACTCTGCATTGATCGGAGATAGAGGACGACCTGCCAGCGCTGCTCGGCTGGCATTTCCTCGGCATAGGAGGGCATCGAGAGGACGCCGTCGCGGATCGCGCCGTAGATATAGCCGTCGGGAAGATCTTTGCTCGTGCCAACGATCAGATTCTTCGGCGGCTTCGTCAGCAGGTGGGCGACCGGACCGCTACCCTGTCCAGATTCCCCGTGGCAGGGCGCGCAGTAAGTGTTGAATTGATCTTTGCCCTTGGCAAGATTTTCCGGCGTCGCCTGCAACGGGTTGTGCATCTTGATCGTCGCCTGCTCGAGGCTCATCGGCGGCTCCCCGCCGTGAACGGGAATCGTATCGGCGGGACTGACGCGCGGCGCTTCGGCAAATGGCTGGATCTCCGGCCCCCGGTACATGTCGATGCTCCACGGGAAACAAATCGCTCGCGTCGGCAATGCCGCGATCGCAATGGCAACCGCTATCATCAACTCCACTACGCGAATCGTCCTGGCGGGCAGACCAATCACGCCGATCAAACTCTCCCGGGACCTATTTCTTTACGACAATCACTCCGACCATACCCGCCTTCTCATGCGGAAGGCAAAAGTAGCGATAGGTGCCCGGCACCGTGAAAGTGTAGCTGTAGTCGCCGCCGGGCGGGATGAAGCCTGAGTCGAACGCCACCGCGCCCTTGGGCATCGAGGTGTCGCTGGGGTTCTGCGCGTTCGCTGCGGTGGTCGAAACAGAATGCACGGTCTCGCCGCCGTTAACCCACTGCACAGTGTCGCCAACTTTTATCGCTACTTTTGCCGGCGTGTAGAACGGCTGCTTGTCCGCCATTTTGATCACGACTGGATTGCCTGCCGCCTTGGCGGGATCGGGTAGGAGCGCAAGCGCCGCAGCGATCGCCGCGGCCGCGACGACGATCGCGACGCGAAGAGCAACACGAGACCGCCCCTTCCGCGAAGCCACGACCCCGATTCGGAGATTCATTGTAGAACTGGCCATCAATCACCTTTCTGTAGAAGTACCGGAGAAACTGTCTTCCGGTACGATATTCCTAGCTCGCGTTGTTCGCGGTCTGGCATTAGCCAAACTGATTGAACAACTACGTGAGCATCACACTGTCTAAAGTTTAACGCTTATTTTATGGGATGCAAGAGCGCCTAAGGCGCCCTTCTGCGGACCGGCAGACGAGCGTGCCTTGGCGAAATATCGTGCGAAAATAGGTACTTAAGCTGCGGCGGCCAAGGGTTTGCTGGAAAACTCCAGCCCTCGAGCGCCAGCATCAACCTTGACCCGCGAGTTGTCGCGAATCTCGCCTGAAAGTAATTTCCGCCCCAACGCCGTCTCCAGCTCGCGCTGAATGATTCGCTTCAGCGGACGCGCCCCGTAGGACGGATCGTACCCATGTTCGGCCAGGTAATCGCGCGCCTTCTCGCTCAGTTCGAGTTCGATCTTTCGCTCTTCGAGACGCTGACGCAGCCGAACCAACTGGATGTCGACGATCTGGCGCAGTTCGTCGCGAGTCAGCGGATGGAACACGACCACTTCGTCGACGCGGTTGAGGAACTCGGGCCTGAAACTCTGACGCAAGACCTCGAGCGCCTGCGCCTTCATCTTCTCGTAGTCCTGCCCCTTGAAGCCGAGAATAATCTGGCTGGCGATATTGGACGTCATGATCACGACCGTGTTGCGGAAATCCACGGTGCGTCCGTGACCGTCGGTGAGCCGGCCGTCGTCGAGCAGTTGCAGCAGGACGTTGAACACGTCGGTGTGCGCTTTCTCGATCTCGTCGAACAGGATTACAGAGTACGGACGGCGGCGCACGGCCTCCGTCAGTTGTCCGCCTTCATCGAAGCCGACGTAGCCCGGAGGCGCGCCGACCAGCCGCGAGACGGTGTGCTTCTCCATGTACTCGGACATGTCGATTCGGATCATCGCGGATTCGCTGTCGAACAGAAACTCGGCCAGGGCGCGCGCGAGTTCGGTCTTGCCGACGCCGGTGGGGCCGAGAAAAATGAACGACCCGATCGGGCGGTTTGGATCCTTCAGTCCGGAACGGGCGCGAATGACCGCGTCGGAAACCGCGGTGACAGCCTCGTCCTGGCCGATGACGCGTTTGTGCAGATGCTCCTCGAGATGCGCGAGCTTCTGCACCTCGCCCTCCAGCAGGCGCGAGACTGGAATCCCGGTCCATCGCGCGACGACTTCGGCGATATCGTCCTCGTCGACTTCTTCCTTGATCAATCGCTTGCCGCCGGCGTTCTTCTTGATTAGCTGCTCCTCTTCCTCGGCCAGCTGTTTCTCGAGCGATGCGAGCTTGCCGTACTGCAACTCGGCGACCTTGTTGAGGTCGTACTCACGCTTGGCTTTTTCGATCGCAAGCTTGGTCTGTTCGATTTCGGCCTTGATTTTTGCGAGCTTCTCGAGCCCGCCTGTTTCGGTTTCCCATTGCGCCTGCAGGACCGAGCGCTTTTCCTTGACCTCGGCGAGTTCCTTCTCCAGTTTCTGCAGCCGATCGCGCGAAGATTGATCCGTCTCGCGCTTGAGCGCCTCGCGCTCGATTTCAAGCTGCATCACGCGCCGGTTGACCTCGTCGATCTCGACCGGCATCGATTCCTTCTCGGTACGCAACTTGGCCGCTGCTTCATCGACCAGGTCGATCGCCTTATCGGGCAGAAACCGATCTGTGATGTAGCGTTTCGAGAGTACCGCGGCCGTCACCAGCGCGGAGTCCTTGATTCGAATCCCGTGATGAACTTCGTAACGCTCCTTCAGCCCACGCAGAATCGAGATAGTGTCCTCGACGCTCGGCTCCTCGACCATGACCGGCTGGAAACGGCGCTCGAGCGCAGCGTCCTTCTCGATGTACTTGCGATACTCGTCGAGCGTCGTGGCGCCGATGCAATGCAGTTCGCCGCGTGCCAGCATGGGTTTCAGCAGGTTCGACGCGTCCATCGCACCTTCGGCGGCGCCGGCGCCGACGACAGTATGCAGCTCGTCAATGAACAAAATTATCTCGCCCGCGGATTCCTGCACTTCCTTCAGTACGGCCTTCAGCCGTTCTTCGAATTCGCCGCGGAACTTGGCGCCCGCAATCAGCGCGCCCATGTCGAGCGCAACCAGCTTGTGATTCTTGAGTCCCTCGGGTACGTCGCCGGCGACGATTCGGCGCGCGAGACCCTCGACGATCGCAGTCTTGCCGACGCCCGGCTCGCCAATCAGCACCGGATTGTTCTTCGTGCGTCGCGAGAGGACCTGAATCACGCGTCGAATTTCCTCGTCGCGTCCTATCACCGGATCGATCTTGCCCGCAGCGGCGAGCTTGGTCAGGTCGCGTCCGTATTTTTCCAGCGACTGGTATGTAGCCTCCGGATTCGACGACGTGACGCGCTGGTTGCCGCGGACCTTCTTGAGTACGGCCATCAGCTTGTCGTGCGTCAGGCCCGCCTCTCGCAGAATTTTCGAAGCGGCACCGGGTTCATCGAGCATCGCGATCAACACGTGCTCGACGGAAACATATTCGTCCTTGAGCTTGCCGGCCTCCTGCTCCGCGCGCGACAACACGCGGCCCAGGCGCTGGGTCGCATAGACCTGCCCGCTGTCAGCGCCGCCACCGGTCACCTTGGGAATCTTGGCCAGTTCCGCCTCGAGCTTGCGGCTCACCGCGTCGCGATCGACGCCAGTCAGTTTCAGGATCGAGGAGGCAAGGCCTTCGTTATCTGCGAGCAGCGACGCCAGTAAGTGTTCGACGTCGACGGCCTGGTTGTGAGCGTTGAGCGCTGCGTTCTGCGCACGCCCGAGCGCCTCCTGAAGTTTTTCGGTGAATCGGTTGGCGTTCATGCGGTCCTCAATTTCAGGTGATTCTTTAAGCTAACCATTTTCCCGCTTTGGGCAAACGGAATTCATTGTCAGGCGCGGCCATAAGACTCAGGTCCATCTCGTTTTTCTGCCTGTTTTTCGAGGGAAAAAGGGAATTCTGCGCGGAAACGCAATGCGGATCGGGCGGGCGCGACGCACCCCGCGAAATTCGCAGCCAGGCGTCGTACGCCTGCTGTGAGAAGGCGAACGGACTAGATATTCGCGGTCGGCGCCGCGCTGGTGCGCGCGGCGCGGCGATCCGCCCGCACCCGGCGCGTGGCCGTGGGCGCTGGCTCGAACGCCGCATGCAACTCGGCTTCGCGCGAAGCGGCGGCGTTGGCCGGCTTCTGAGCGGCGATCAGAATGTGACGCCGTCCCTCGCGAATCAGCAACCCCCGTTCGGTCATTTCGGTCAGAAGTTTGCTGACCATTGGCCGTGAACTGCCGATCATCTCGGCCAGTTCTTCCTGCGCCAGCTCGGGCAGCAATAGCGTTCCGCGCGAGTCAGGCACACCGAATCGTTCCGCGAGTTCCTCCAGGACGATCTCGAGACGTTTCCGCAGCGACATCCCCAAAAATGTCGTGTAGCGGTAAACCACCGACGACCACATCGAATTGATCGACTCTGCAATCCGGAGCAGCGCTTCCGGCTCGAGGCTCTTCAGCACTTCAGAAATCTGATGCCGCGTGAACAGCGCAACGCAGCAGTTGGTCAGCGCAGTCGCCTCGAACAGCTGCGAGCGCTCGCCGCTCGCATCCGCAAAATCGGCGTATCCAACCAGGTCGCCTGGACCGGCAAGCTCGACCAGCACCGGGTCGCTGTCCGGCCGCGAGCTGTGAACCTTGACGAGGCCGGTCAGCACGGCGAAGACAACGTCGGCGGGAGAGCCCATGGTGAAGAGTTCGGTGCCCTTCGGGTAGCGCACGATCATGTGACGCTCGAGCAGGGCGGTCGCCGCTGGCCGCGGAAGTCCCATCGATGAGAGCTTGGTTAGCAGCCTTTCCTGGGCCTGCGCCGAGACTTGAAGATTCATACGCAACTCCCCTGCGGCTGCACCAGATGATGAGGCCGGTGTGTAATTAAACCCTACAAATTGTTAGCTCAGGGGCGGTGCTGCGTCAAGCGAAGGCGAATTGCGCGTGGGGAATTCCCGCCAGCGTTCAGGCGCCGGCGATGGTCATTTCGGAAATCTTGATGGTCGGGGCGACCGTCGATGAGCGCCAGTTGAGATCGTTGCCGATCATCTCGACTCCGGCCATCATCTCTTTCAGGTTGCCCGCGATGGTGATTTCCTGCACCGGGTAGGCTAGCTCGCCGTTCTCAATCCAAATTCCGCCCGCGCCGCGCGAATAGTCTCCGGTGACAAAGTTCACGCCGAATCCGATAGTCTCCGTCAGGTAGAGCCCCTGCTTCACCGAACCAATTATCTGCGCGGGCGTGTAGATTCCGGGCTCGAGGTACAGATTAGTGGTCGAGACGCTGGGAGCCTCACCCACCCCTCGCGACGCGTTGCCGGTGGGAGCGAGACCAAGCTTGCGCGCCGAATAGCAGTCGAGCAGGTACGTCGCGAGCACGCCCTTTTCCACCACGTTCTTGCGCGAGGTCGGCAGTCCCTCGCCGTCGAACGGCTTCGAGCCGAGACCGCCCGGGATTAGCGCGTCATCGACGATCGTAAATCCGGCGGCTGCGATCGTCTTGCCCAACTGTCCCACCAGGAACGACGCCCCCTTGTACAGCGACGGTCCCGAAGCTGCACCGATGAGCGTTCTAATGAAACCGGCGGCCATGTCGGGATCGAAGACGATCGGCGCGCGCGTCGTCTTGATCTTGCGCGCCCCGAGCCGGCGAATCGCGCGTTTCGCGGACGTTATTCCGACCGACTCCGCATCTTCGAGTTTTCCGAAGCGGCGGTTCGCGGTGTACCAGTGTCCCTGTTGCATCGCGTCGCCGTCCTGCGCGATCGGCGCCACCACGAGGCTGTACGAAGTGCCGGAATACTCGCCGGAAAAACCCTGGCTGTTAGCGAACATTACCTGGTAGCGGCCGGAGCGAAATTCGGCGCCCTCGGAATTTTTGATGCGCGGATCGAACTTCAGCGCCGCGTTCTCCGCGGTCCGTGCTATTTCCAGTGCGCGATCCGCATTCACGATTCCGCTGTCAGGATCCGCCAGCGAGAGCTCGGGCAAGGACTTCGGATGCATCGAGGGATCGGGCAATCCGGCCCACGGGTCGGCGGCCGACAGGCGCGCAAGCTCGACAGTGTTCGCGACGAATTCCCCGAGCGAATCGCGCTCGAGTTCAGCCGTCGATGAGGTCGCCGAAGACTGTCCGCAAAACACGCGCAGTCCCAGCCGGCGCTCGCGCGAGCTTTTCAGTTTTTCGACTTCGCCCAGGCGCACGCCGGCGGCCAGGGACTCCGCGGTCACGCACAAGACTTCCGCGGCGCTGGCGCCCTTGCGCTTGGCCTCGTCGAGCGCCCAATTGGCGAGTTCAATATCAACCGTCGCCATCAGATTTTTCTCACTCTCATTCTGATTGTCAGGCGCGCGTGCCGCCGACCGTTATGCCGTCGATACGAATCGTTGGCAGACCCACGCCCACCGGCACCGATTGGCCATCCTTGCCGCACGTCCCGACGCCAGCGTCGAGCGCGAGGTTGTTGCCGACCATCGAGACTCGAGTCAGCACGTCGGGGCCGTTGCCGATAAGCGTGGCGCCCTTCACGGGCCGCGTCACCTGGCCGTCTTCGATCAGGTAAGCCTCGCTCGCGGAGAAAACAAATTTGCCGTTGGTGATATCGACCTGTCCGCCGCCAAAGCTGACCGCATACAGGCCGTTCTTGACCGACTTGATAATTTCCTCTGGTGTAGATTTGCCGGCGAGCATGAAAGTGTTGGTCATTCGGGGCATCGGCGAATGCGCAAAACTCTCGCGCCGTCCATTGCCGGTCGGTTCCATCTTCATGAGCCGCGCGTTCATCCGATCCTGCAGGTAACCGCGCAGGATTCCTTTTTCGATCAGCACGGTGCGCGAGGTTGGCGTACCTTCGTCGTCGACGTTCAGGCTGCCGCGGCGATTTGGAATAGTGCCATCGTCGATTACCGTGCAAAGCTCGCTCGCGACTTTCTGACCGATCCGATTCGCGAACGCCGACACGCCCTTGCGATTGAAGTCGCCCTCCAGGCCGTGGCCAATCGCCTCGTGCAGCAGAATTCCCGGCCATCCCGAGCCGAGCACGACCACCATCTCGCCCGCCGGCGCATCGACGGCGTCGAGGTTGATAATTGCCTGGCGCGCCGCTTCGAGCGCGTACTCGCGCCAGCGATCGTTTTCGATGAAGTAGTTCCACTCGACGCGCCCGCCGCCGCCATAGGAGCCCATCTGACGGCCCTTGCCGTCATCGGCGATCACGGTGACGTTCAGGCGGCAGAGCGGCTGCACGTCCGCCGCGACCTGCCCGTCGCTATTGACGATCATCACAATCTTCCGTTCGCACGCGAACGATGCCATCACGTTTTTCACGCGCGGATCGGAAGCGCGCACAACGCGATCGATCTCGCTCAGCAGCCTGGCGCGTTCCTGCACGGGAACTTCGAGCGGCGTGCTGTCGAGATCGTACAGCGCATGACTCGCGACCGGAGCGCCGACCTGCACCGCGGCGGGAGTCGTACCGCGCTGATCGGCGATCGCGCGCGCAGCCTCGGCCGCAAGACGCATCCTGTCGATCGTTACCTCGTCGGAATACGCATAGCCGGTGCGATCCTCGGCGCAGACGCGCACGCCGACGCCGTGACTCACGCTCTTGCTGGTGTGATTCACCATCGATTCTTCGAGCGCGAGACCCTCGGCGCTGCGGTACTCGAAATAAAGATCGGCATAGTCGGCCTTGCGTTCGAGCGCGCTACCAAGGATTCGCTCGAGGGCTCCGTGGTTCATGCCGAATCGGTCGAGGAAAAATTTATCGGGAGCAACGAGTTCGTTGGACATTATATTTTGCCGCCTGTGCATCAACATTATCAAAGCTCGCACTCGCCAAGAAGGTCGCCCGCCCGAATTCGCGCAAAGAATCGGCTCGACGATAGCGAAGCGGCCGCGAAACGCGTTACGATTTGTGGATGGCCACGCGGGAGACCCTGGCGGTGATCGATCGCCTGATGCTCGAGATGATCGCGCAGCAGGAGAGCAAGGTGCTTGCGATGGCGCGTGCGATTCATCCCGGGCTTACTCCGGAGGACATCCGCAATCCGAACGATTTCGCCGACCTGATGGCCAGCGGTGAGTGGAATTTCGAAGACGGGATCTTGTCCGGTCTCAAGAGCGCGCACATGGCGCTCCGCGCGAAGCTGCTCGAGAATATCGAGTAATAGAAAAGAAAAGGCACGAAGAGATCATCTTCGTGCCTTTGCGTATCCAGTAATGACGCTGACTTGAATCAGCCGGCTGCTGCCGCCGCTCGACGAGGTCGCTCTGTCGTCGCGCCCTCTTTCTTGGCTGCCGAGCGCTTGCGCGGCTTCTTCGACTTGGTCTGCTCTTCGTTGCCCGTGAACTCGATCACCGACAGCATCGCGGCGTCACCGCGCCGATGACCGAACTTGATCACCCGCGTATAGCCGCCGTTGCGCTCCTTGAACCGGGGCGCGATCTCGTCGAACAGCTTCTTGACCGCCTCATGCGATTGCAAGGCCGCGAAGGCGCGCCGTCGCGCTGCGAGATCGTTCTGCTTGCCAAGCGTGACCATCCGATCGGCGATGCGCCGCAGTTCCTTGGCCTTGGGATCGGTCGTCTTGATTCGCTCATGGCGAATGAGCGCGAGCACCATATTCTTGAACAGCGCCTTGCGATGCGCCGAGGTGCGATTGAGCTTGCGGCCCGAGTTGAGATGACGCATCAGTTACTCCAATCGTTACGCCCGACTCGCGGCGGACTTTATGCCGACTCGCGGCGTTCTTGCTCTTCCCACATGCGGTCGAGCTCGCCGCGCGGCGGCAGATTCTCCAACCGCATTCCGAGCGACAGCCCCATGTCGGCGAGGACTTCCTTGATCTCGTTTAAGGACTTGCGTCCGAAGTTCTTGATTTTGAGCATGTCCTGCTCGGTGCGCTGCACCAGCTCGCCGATATACTTGATGTCGGCGTTCTGCAGGCCGTTGAACGCGCGCACTGAAATCGGCAACCCTTCGACCGGCCGGTAGAGCAGCTCGCTCATCGTGGGACGCGCGTCGCCACCTTCGGTTGTGCCCGCGGGTGCTTCGGCCTCTTCTTCGACGCCTGCGAAAATCGTCATCTGATCGCGCATCACTCGCGCTGCGTAAGTAAGCGCCTCGCGCGGATTGATTGAGCCGTCGGTCCAGATTTCCAGCGTGAGCCGATCGTAATCGGTGCGTTGGCCGACGCGCGCGTTGGTGACGGTAAAATTCACTTTGCGAATCGGCGAGAAGATCGCATCGAGGCGAATCGTGCCGATGGGCTCCTCTTCCTCGGTGCGCTCGCCGGGGACGTAGCCGCGGCCGCGCTTGATGACGAGTTCCATATCGAGGTCGGCGCCCTTGTCGAGCGACGCGATATGCTTGTCGGGGGTCAAGATTTCGAGGCTCGGTCCGCCGGTGATGTCCCGCGCGGTCACCTGCGCCTCGCCCTTGACCTTGAGAGTCGCGGTAATCTGCTCGCCCTCATGCAGGCGTAAGCGGATTTCCTTCAGGTTGAGGACGATGTCAGTCACGTCCTCCTTGACGCCGGCCAGCGTCGAAAACTCGTGAAGTACGTTTTTAATCCTGACTGCCGTAATCGCGTAGCCGGGCAGCGTGGACAGCAGGATGCGCCGCAGCGCGTTGCCAACGGTGATTCCGTAGCCGCGTTCGAGCGGTTCCGCGGAAAATTTGCCGTAGGAAGGAGTGACTTCCTTCTCGTCGAACTCGACAGTTTTGGGTTTGATCAGATCTCGCCAGTCATTCTGCATAATCTATGCTCTTTTTTCCGATGGATTTCCCGCGCCCACACAGGTCCACCACGGACCGGGACGCCGAATCGGTAGCCTCCGCCCTATCTTGAGTAATGCTCGACTATCAGCTTCTCGCTGATCGGCATCGTCAGTTCAGCGCGCGCCGGCAGCGACCGGAGCGAGCCGCGGAATTGTTCGCGTTCGAGTGCCATCCACGGCGGGACGCCGCGACGCTGCGCCATCTCGATTGCCTCGACGATCACCTTCTTGGTGCGGCTCGCCTCGGCCACGCTGATTACACTGCCAACCTCGATCAAGGTCGAGGGTATCGTAACTTTCTTGCCGTTTACCTGGATGTGCCCGTGACGAACCACCTGGCGCGCCTGCGCCAGCGAGCTGGCGAAGCCGAGCCGATACACCACGTTGTCCAGCCGCCGCTCGAGCAGCACCAGCAGGTTCTCGCCGGTAATCCCGTCCATCCTCTCGGCCATGTTGAAGTATTCCGAGAACTGCCGTTCCATCAGCCCATAGATGCGCTTGACTTTCTGCTTCTCGCGCAACCGAATCGCGAATTCAGAAAAACGCGTGCGCGCCTGGCCATGCGCACCGGGCGGATAGTTGCGCCGCTCAATAGCGCACTTGTCGCTGTAGCATCGCTCTCCCTTGAGGAAGAGCTTCAGCCCTTCGCGTCGACAGAGCCGGCATACCGGCCCGAGATTCCTAGCCATTTTTTTCTCTTTTCAGTGAATCCGCTTTGTTGGTGACAGTACGATGAAAATTTCCTTAGTGGTTCGTGTTTTTCAGACTCGACGCCGCTTCGGTGGACGGCATCCGTTGTGCGGAATCGGCGTGACGTCCTTGATCGAGATGACGCCGAGTCCCGCTGCCTGCAGCGCACGAACCGCCGACTCGCGTCCGCCGCCCGGACCTTTGACGTGGACGACCACCGAGCGCATCCCGACTTCCGAGCATTTGCGCGCGCACGCCTCCGCCGCCATCTGCGCTGCGAACGGCGTGCCCTTGCGCGAGCCCTTGAATCCTACAGAACCGGCACTCGACCACGCGATCACAGTTCCCTGCTGATCGGTAATTGTGACGATCGTGTTGTTGAAGGTCGCGTGCACATGGGCGACACCCTCGGGCACATTGCGGCGCACCTTCTTGCGGCGAGGCGCAGCGACGGGTGCTCCGGCAGCGCCGGCTGCAGCGGCGGGCGCGGCAGCAGCGGCCTTTTTCTCGGGCGCGGCTTTGGTCTCTTTGATTTCTTCGTCAGCCATTCTTTTCAGTGAATCCGCCTTGGTGCTTATAGTCGGGCGAAAATTTCCTTTTTTCAGCGAATCAGCTCGCTTGCTGATAATCGGCGAAAATTTCCTTAGTTGTTCGCGTTTTTGTTTCCGTTAGCCCTTCGGCGGCGCCTGCTTCTTTCCCGCGACCACTTTGCGCGGACCCTTGCGCGTACGCGCGTTGGTATGGGTCCGCTGTCCACGCACCGGAAGTCCGCGACGATGCCGAATGCCGCGGTAGCATCCCAGGTCCATCAGCCGCTTGATCGACTGCTGAAAATCGCGGCGCAAATCGCCTTCGACCTCGAAGTCGGTGTCGATCACCTGCCGGATATGGACCTGCTGATCCGCCGACAGGTCGTCGGTCCTGGTCGTCGGATCGACCTTGGCGGCGGCGAGAATTTTAAGCGCGCTCGGCCGGCCTATTCCGTAGATATAGGTCAACGCGATATCCATCCGCTTGTTCTTGGGCAGTTCGACTCCAGCTATGCGTGCCATCGCCAAATCCTTCCTAGCCCTGGCGCTGCTTGTGGCGCGGGTTCGAACATAGGATGCGCACGACGCCTTCGCGACGCACCACCTTGCAGTTCTTGCAAATCTTTTTAACTGACGCTCTGACCTTCATTCTTTTCTTTTTCAGTCTCTGTTTGCGGTTGCGCCCGTTCTTAAACGATCCGGTACGTTTTTTTTCAGTCTCGGTTCGCGAGATCCTTCGATTTCGGGGATCCGGTACGTTAATTCCTTTCTAGCGCATCCGGTACGTTATTCGGCCGCGAGTCAGGTCGTAGGGCGACAGCTCAACCGTGACCTTGTCGCCGGCCAGAATTTTTATGTAATGCATCCTCATTTTGCCCGAGATGTGGGCCAAAACCTTGTGCCCATTGTCGAGCGTCACCCTGAACACCGCATTCGGGAGTGCTTCCTGGACCGTTCCCTGTACTTCTATGGCGTCGCCCTTAGACATTGTCTAATTCGCTCAGGATTTCCGGCCCGTTGGAGGTAATCGCGATGGAATGCTCGAAGTGGGCAGATAGTTTACCGTCCGCCGTCACCGCAGTCCAGCCGTCAGAAAGTATCTCCAAATCGGGGCTTCCCTCGTTAACCATCGGCTCAATCGCCAGCGCCATTCCCTCCCGCAACCGCGGATTGGGCATCCCGGGACGGAAATAGTTCGGAACCTGCGGATCCTCGTGCAGCCGGCGGCCGATTCCATGCCCGGCAAAGTCCGTCACCACCGAAAATCCCGCCTGCTCGACCGTGTCCTGCACCGCGCGCGCGATATCGCTGATACGATTACCTGCGCGAGCCTGCGCGATTCCGGCATAAAGGGAGTCCCGCGTGACCTGCAGCAGTTTCGTCACCCGCTCAGGCACCGGGCCGACGGCGACCGTCCGCGCCGAGTCGCCGTAAAAGCCGTCGTACACCACGCCATAGTCGAGCCCGACGATGTCACCCGCTTTCAGTTTGCGGCTCGACGGAATGCCGTGAACGATCACGTCGTTGATCGAGACGCACAAGCTCTTCGGATAGACGACGTCGCCCGGCTTGTAACCCTTGAAGGCCGGCTTCGCGCCTTTTTTGTAAGTCAGTTCTTCGGCCAGCTTGTCGAGCTCCTCAGTCGTGATTCCGGGACGCACCGCAGCCGCCAGCGCCTCGAGGACCTCGGCGACAATCTGGCTCGCATGGCGCATCACGGCAATCTCGGCCGGAGTCTTAATAGTAATCATGATCTCGCGGGTTTGCCGCCAACTTCAGCCTTATTCCGCATCGGTGCCCCGTCGAGCGCGGCAAGAATCCGCTTCTCGACTTCGTCGGGACGCCCCATTCCGTCAACCTGCGCGAGCAGCCCAAGCCGCCCATAATAATCGAGCAACGGCCGCGTCGTCACGTCGTAAACCTTGAGCCGTTCGCGCACGGTGTCTTCGGCGTCGTCCTCGCGCTGGTAAAGTTCGCCGCCACACTTGTCGCATACGTCCGGTTTCGCAGGCGGCTCGAAGACCACATGGTACATCGCTGCGCAATTCCTGCAGGTGCGCCGTCCCGAGATCCGCTTCACGATCTCTTCATCCGGCACCTTGACGGCGACCGCCTTGTCGAGCTTCAACCCCGCGCGCTCGAGTCCCTTTGCCAGCGCCTCGGCCTGCATCACGTTGCGCGGGAACCCGTCGAGAATGAACCCGTCGCGAGCGTCCTTTTTTCGAAATCGCTCCGCAATCAGCTTGAGCACCAATTCATCAGGCACCAACTGCCCACGATCCATGTAGCTGGCCGCCTCGCGGCCAAGCTCCGAGTCCTCGCGCACTGCAGCCCGCAACAGGTCGCCGCTGGCAATTTGCGGAATGCCCCACAGCTTGGAGAGCGCTTGCGCCTGCGTACCCTTGCCCGCTCCCGGCGGGCCCAACAGCACGATGCGCACCAGCTATGCGCCCCTCTTGGTTTTGACCCGTCCGCGACGCATGAAACCTTCGTAGTTGCGGGTCAGCAGATGGGTCTCGATTTGCGCGACCGTGTCCAGCGCCACGCCCACGACGATCAACAGCGCCGTACCTCCGAAGAAGAACGGCACGTTGAAGCGGGCGATTAGAATCGTCGGCAGCACGCACACAGCGCTGACATAAACGGCGCCGCCGAGGGTGATTCGCGACAGCACCTTGTCGATATAGTCAGCAGTTGGGCGCCCCGGCCGGATTCCCGGGATGAAGCCGCCGTACTTTTTCAGATTGTCGGCAACGTCGACCGGGTTAAAAGTCACCGACGTGTAGAAATAACAGAAAAAGACGATCAACCCGACGTAAACCAGGTCGTAATAAAATCCGCCGGGCGTCAGGTAGCTCGAATACGGTTTCAGAAATGGAACAAAAGTCGCCAGCGTCGCTGGAAACACCAGCAGCGCCGACGCAAAAATAGGCGGAATAACTCCAGAGGTGTTTATCTTCAACGGCAGATGCGAGCTCTGTCCGCCGTACACGCGGCGCCCGACTACGCGGCGCGCGTATTGAATCGGGATACGCCGCTGCGCCGTCTCGATATAAACGATACCGAATATCACTCCGGCTGCGACCGCCAGGATGAAGATGAGCAGGAAGATGCTCATTTCGCCCTCGCGCACGAACTGCGCTGTGGTGCTGATCGCGCTCGGCAGTCGCGCCACGATTCCCGCCATGATGATCAGCGAGATTCCGTTGCCGATTCCGCGCTCAGTAATCTGCTCGCCGATCCACATCAGGAACATCGTGCCGGCCGTGACGGTGAGCACCGTCATCACGATAAATCCGGGGCCGGGATTGTACACGATGCTGCCGCCGCCGGGCGCCTGGATCTTTTCGAGCGAGAACGCGATCATCGTGCCCTGGAACAGCGCCAGCACCACCGTGCCGTAGCGCGTGTATTGCGTTATTTTGCGGCGCCCGGCCTCGCCTTCCTTGTAGAGCTCGTCGAGATAGGGCGACGCGATTTTCAGCAGGTCGAGAACGATCGCGACCGAGATGTAGGGCATGATGCCGAGCGCGAGGACCGAGAAACGCTCGAGCGCGCCGCCCGAAAACAGATTGACCCATCCGAACAGCGTGCCGCTGGCGGCGTCGAAGAACGACGCCAGCGCCTGGCCGTCGATCCCTGGCGTCGGCACGGCCACGCCGATGCGGTAAACGGCCAGCATCATGGCCGTGAACACCAGCCGTCGGCGCAACTCCGGGATGCGCGAGGCGTTTGAAAACCCATCCAGCATTTAGCTTTCGGTGGGCATTACCAACTCCGCGACGCCGCCCGCGGCGGCGATTTTGCCCAGCGCGCTTTTCGAGAACGCATCAGCGCGCACGTTAATCTTACTCTTCAGGTCGCCGTCGCCTAAAACCTTGACCTTGCGCCCGGCCGGAACCAAGCCGCGCGCTGCGAGCGCAGCGGCATCAATAGTGACGCCTTCACCAAAGTCGCCTAGTCGCGACAGGTTGACGATCGCGAACTCGTCGCGACGCGCCTGGTTCTTAAGCGTGCGTCGAAACCCCTGTTTAGGCAAGCGTCGCTGCAACGGCATCTGGCCGCCTTCGTAGCTCGGCGGCGTGTTGCCGTGCGAGCGCGCGCCCAGTCCCTTATGCCCGCGGCCCGCGGTCTTGCCGTGGCCCGAGCCGATTCCCCTGCCGACGCGGCGTTTCCGATGCGTCGAGCCGGGGGAAGGTTTCAGATCTTTCAAATCCATGACTCAGCCTAATCCTTGAGCTCGACTACCAGGTGCTTGAGCCGCTTGACCATCCCTTCGACCGCGGCACTGCGCTTGAGCTCGCGCACGCTGCCGACTTTGCCGAGGCCAAGGCCCTTGACCGTCTCGCGCACGCGCCGATTGGTGCTGATCGGACTGCCGACGAGCTTGACGCGAATTTTATCGGACATGATGAACCTCGATCACGCGGCCGCTTCAGGTTGATTCGGCGTGCGCCCGCGAAGTCGATTGATATCCTGCGTGCTGCGCAGCTCGGCGAGAGCCTCAAGCGTCGCCTTCACCAGGTTGTGAGGATTCGACGAGCCCAGCCGCTTGGTCAGAATATTGCGGATTCCCGCCAGCTCGACCACTGCGCGCACTCCGCCGGCCGCGATCACTCCGGTGCCTTCGGCAGCCGGCCGCAACACGACGCGCCCCGCGCCGAAACGACCGACCACTTCGTGCGGAATCGTACCGTCCTGGATCGGCACGCGCACCAGGCTCTTCTTGGCGCGATCTACTCCCTTGCGAATCGCCTCGGGCACTTCATTGGCCTTGCCCAACCCGAATCCGACCAGCCCGTTATGATCGCCGGCGACCACCAGCGCGCTGAAGCTGAAGCGACGTCCGCCCTTCACCACTTTCGCGACGCGGTTGATATGCACGACCTTCTCTTTGATCTCGAGGCCCTGCGGATCGATTCGCTGCGTGACCGTGCCTTCTCGTAGAGTTCGTTGCCTGCCGTTCAAAATTTTAACCCCGCTTCGCGCGCCGCGTCGGCCAGCGCCTTGACGCGGCCGTGATAGAGAAATCCGTTTCGGTCGAACACGACGCTCGAAATCCCGCTCTGAAGGCATCGCTCGGCAATCGCCTTGCCCACGGCCTTGGCCGCCGCCATGTTGCGATTGCTCTTCAGTCCCTCGCGCACGCCGGCGGTGGCTGTGGAAGCCGCTGCGAGCGTACGTCCGCTCTCGTCCGAAATAACCTGGACGTAAATATGATGCAGCGAGCGGAACACCGACAGCCGCGGACGCTGGTCGTTGCCGACTGCCTTGCGCCGCACCCGTCCCTGGCGCAGCTTGCGTTTTTCTGATCGCTCTACAGCCATAGTCGCAACTAACCTTTATGCCTATGCCGCGGTCGATCCTGCCGCCGCCTTGCCGGCCTTGCGGCGAATCGTCTCGGTCGCGTACTTGATTCCTTTTCCCTTGTATGGTTCCGGCGGCCGCAGCTCGCGAATCTGCGCAGCAACCGTCCCGAGTAGTTGCCGATCCGCGCTCTCGAGCGTTACCGTCACCTGCTTTTCAACTTTCGCGGTAACTCCCGGCGGAAGCTGATAGACAATCGGATGCGAGTACCCAAGCGTCAGGTTTACCTGCTGGCCCTTGGCCTCCGCGCGGTAGCCGACGCCATTTATTTCCAGCACGCGGGTAAACCCCTTGCCGACGCCCTCGACCATGTTCGCGATCAACTTGCGCATCAGACCGTGAATCGCGCGCTCTTCGCTGGTATCGCCCGGGCGCTTCACGACGATTTGCGAGTCCTTGATCTCGACCGTGTACCCAGGATGAAGCTTGAGCTCGAGCTTGCCCTTGGGGCCTTCGACTTTGAGCGTCTCGCCTGCGACCGACGCTTTGACGCTCTTGTCGAGATGAATCGGTAGTCTTCCTATCCGCGACATCGTTGATTACCAAACCCTGCAGAGGATTTCGCCGCCTACTTTTCTGCGCCGCGCCTCGCGTCCGGTCATCACGCCGAGCGGCGTCGATACGATCTGCACGCCCATCGCGCCCCGCACCTTGCCAATTTCCGCCGCGCCCGCATAGCGCCGATTGCTCGGCTTGCTGATGCGATCGATTCCGCGAATCACCGATTCGCGCGTCGGCGAGTAACGAAGCTTGAGCGCCAGCATTTTCTTGGGCGCCTCGCCGCCGACTTCGACCCCGGCAAGAAAACCCTCGGCCATCAGCACGCGGCAAATCGCCTCGCGCAGCCGCGAATGGGGCACCGTGAGTTCGTTATACCGCGCACGCATCGCGTTGCGGATTCGCGTGAGCAGTTCTGCAATCGGATCGGTCTGCGACATGATTCGTCTCTTTTACCAGCTCGCCTTGATCACACCCGGCAACTTGCCGTTGAGCGCGTTCTTGCGCAGGCACAGCCTGCACATCTTGAAACGCCGATAGTACGCGCGCGCACGTCCGCATAGCGGACAGCGATTGTACTGGCGCACCTTGAATTTCTGTTTGCGGGTTGCCTTCACCCGCAGGCACGTTTTCGCCATGCAAATATCCTTATGCCCCCTGCTCCGGCGCCGGCGGCGCTGCCGCAGCCGCGACTGCAGCCTTCGCCGCAGCATGAGCCTGCGCGGCTGCTGCCGCCTTGGCTGCTTCCGCTTCGCGCTCCGCCGCGCCGCGCATCGGCATCCCGAGCGCGCGCAGCAGCGTTAATCCTTCGAAGTCGCTGCGCGCCGTGGTCGTGATTGATATCGTCAGTCCCTTCACCTTCTCGACCTTGTCGAGGTTGAGTTCAGGGAAAATCGTATGTTCCTTCAGCCCGAGCGAGTAGTTGCCGCGGCCGTCGAATGCCTTGTCGCTGACGCCGCGGAAATCGCGCACGCGCGGCAACGAGATATTCACCAGCCGGTCGAAAAACTCCCACATCTTTTCGCGCCGCAGCGTGACCATCACGCCGATTGGCATCCCCTGGCGCAGCTTGAAGTTCGATATCGCCTTGCGTGCGCGCGTCAGCACCGGCTTCTGCCCAGCGATTACCTTGAGCTCTTCGAGCGCGGAGTCGAGAATCTTCACGTTGTCGCGTGCTTCCTGTAGCGCCATGTTAATCGTGATCTTCTCGAGCCGCGGCACCCGCATCTTGTTGTCGATCTTCAGCTCGCGCATCAGCGCCGGCGCGATCTCATTCTCGAATCGAACGCGCAAGCGCGCCGGCAGCTTGGGCTCGGGCGGCAACGGCGCCGCCGCAGCCTTGGCCTCTTCCGCCGCCTGCTTCTGCTGAGCCTGACGCGCCTTGCCCTCGCGCTTGGCCTTGGCCGCCTGATCGGACTTGGCGGTCTGCTCAGCCTTGGCAGCCTGCTCCGCTTTGTCTGGCTTTTCCTTTTTGTCGGCCATTAATCGTTACCTATAACTTCGCCGCATCGCCGGCAGACCCGGCTCTTGGTGCCATCGTCGGCAGCCTTGATCCCGACCCTGACCGGGGCGTTGCAGCGATCGCAAAAAATCATGACGTTCGAAATTGCGATCGGCGCTTCCTTCTCAACAATTCCGCCCGGACTCTGCGCGCCGCGCGGCTTGCTGTGACGCTTGACGATATTGAGCCGCTCGATCACGACGCGTCTGCGCTCCGGAATCACGCGCATCACCTTGCCGGTCTTGCCGCGGTCCCGCCCGGTCACAACCATCACGGTGTCATTCTTCTTAATCTTGCACTTCGCCGCCGCCATCACAGCACCTCCGGCGCCAGCGAGATTATTTTCAGAAATTTCTTCGCCCGCAGCTCGCGAGCCACAGGGCCAAAAATACGGGTGCCAATCGGTTCGTGATCCTTGTCCAGCAGCACCGCCGAGTTCTCGTCGAAACGGATGTAACTGCCGTCATCGCGGCTGATTTCCTTCGCCGTGCGCACGATCACCGCGCGCGACACGTCGCCCTTTTTGACCTTGGCGTTGGGAATCGCTTCTTTGATTGCCACCACGATCACGTCTCCGACCGACGCGTACCGGCGCTTGGAGCCGCCGAGCACCTTGATGCACATCACCTTGCGGGCGCCCGAGTTATCGGCGACATCCAGAACCGTTTGTACCTGGACCATCGCGCGCTACCCCGCGGCCCGTTTGAGAACGCGGCTGACGCGCCAGCGCTTGTTCTTCGACAGCGGCCGCGACTCGATAATTTGCACGCGATCGCCTTCCTTGCACTCGCCGCGCTCGTCATGCGCCATGAACTTGGTGCTGCGGCGCTCGCGCTTGCCGTACAAGGCATGCTCGACCATCCTGTCTACCTTGACCACCACGGTCTTGGTCATCTTGGCGGACACCACCGTGCCCTCGCGCCGTTTAATTCGCTGCCGCATTGCCTGCCTTCTTCTCCGTTGCCGCTGCTGTGCGCGCCTTCTCGCCGAGCAAAGTCATGATAAGCGCCAACTCGCGGCGCGCGCGGCGATAGCCGGCGTGATTGTCCAGCTGATTGGTACGCAGCTTCAGCCGCAGCCGGAAGATTTCCTCGCGCGCTTCGTGTTCCTTGACGCGCAAATCCTGCGGCGTCATCTGCCTTAGTTCGTCAAGCTCCAAGGCCGCCCTCCTCGCGCTGGATCATCATTGTCTTAATCGGCAGTTTGTGCGCCGCCAGCCGCATCGCTTCTTTTGCCGTGGCGTAATCGACGCCTTCCATCTCGAACAGAATCCTTCCGGGCCTGACGCACGCGACCCATCCTTCGGGCGAGCCCTTGCCCTTGCCCATGCGGGTTTCAGCCGGCTTCTTGGTGAAGGGCTTGTCGGGGAAGACGCGAATCCAGACGCGGCCGCCGCGCTTGATATGGCGCGTGAGCGCGATACGGGCGGCTTCCAGAGCGCGCGTGTCGATTCGGCAAGTCTCGAGCGACTTGAGCCCGTAGTCGCCGAACGCGAGCCACAGGCCGCGCGACTCGGCGCCGCGCACGCGCCCCTTCATCATCTTGCGCCACTTAACTTTTTTTGGTGCGAGCATCTTACTTCGTCAATTCGCCTGCACAGGCGTTCCTGCGCGTTTCGCGTCCGCATCCTTGCGGGTTAGAACTTCGCCGCGGAAAATCCAGACCTTCACCCCAATCTGGCCGTAGGTCGTGCGCGCTTCGGCAAATCCGTACGCGACGTCCGCGCGCAGAGTCTGCAACGGCACGCGGCCCTCGCGGTACCATTCCTGGCGCGCGATTTCCGCGCCGCCCAGGCGTCCCGCGACGTGAACTTTCACGCCCTGCGCGCCCATCCGCATCGCGCGCGTCACCGCTTCCTTCATCGCGCGGCGAAACGCAACGCGACGCTCGAGCTGCAGCGCGATATTTTCGGCGACCAGCTGCGGGTCGAGGTCGGGGCGGCGCACCTCGTGGATATTGATAAACGAATCACGCGCCTTCATCAGCTTCTGGATGTCGATCTTCAGCTTGTCGATCTCGGCGCCTTTCTTGCCGATGACGATTCCCGGGCGAGCCGTATAAATATTTATCTTGGCCTTGTTGGCCATCCGTTCGATCTCAATCCGCGAGACGCCGGCGTGATAGAGCCGCTTCTTGATAAAATCACGCAGCTTCAGATCCTCGTGCAGCAGCTTCGCGTAGTCGTGGCTTGCGTACCATCTCGAGTCCCAGCTCTCGATGATGCCGAGACGAAAACCGCGCGGATGTACTTTCTGTCCCATATGAGACCTCAGGACGCCCGCTCGTCCACGATTACCGTGAGATGGCTGGTGCGTTTATGAATCGGCGTCGCATGCATATGTGCGCGCATCAGCGATCGCTTCCAGGTCGGCCCGGTATCGGCGGTCGCGCGTTTTACGAATAACTTGTCCTCGTCCACGTTCTGCTGATCGCGCGCGTTGGCGATTGCGGCCAGCAGCGTCTTCGAAACGAATCGAGCCGCCTTCTTGGGCGTGAACTCGAGAATCGACAGCGCCTGATCGACCTTCTTGTCCACGATCAACTCGCACACAAGCTTAAGCTTGCGCGGTGAGATCCTGATGAAGCGGGTTCGCGATACGGATTCCATGACTCTTACAACTTCCCCGCTTACGCCTTGGCCGCAGCGGCCGGTGCAGCCGGCGCCGAAGGAATGGCCGCGGCTTTCACTTCGCCCTTGCGATCGCCGGCATGACCGTGAAAGGTCCGTGTCGGCGCGAATTCGCCGAGCTTGTGACCGACCATATTCTCGGTGCAGTACACCGGGATGAACTTGTGGCCGTTGTGGACGGCGAACGTCAGCGCAATCATGTCCGGCGTTATCATCGAGCGCCGCGACCAGGTCTTGATGATTCGCTTGTCACCCGAAGCCGACGCAACGGTGACTTTCTTCTGCAGATGCCCGTCAACGAACGGGCCTTTTTTCAGTGACCTGGCCATAACTCTTAATGCTTCCCGCGCGGCCGCCGGCTGACGATCAGATTGTCCGACGGCTGCTTCTTGCGCGTCTTGTATCCCTTGGCGGGCTGACCCCACGGCGACTGGGGATGGTTTCCTTTCGACTTGCCCTCGCCTCCGCCGTGCGGATGGTCAACCGGGTTCATCGCGACTCCGCGAACATGACCGCGCTTGCCGAGCCATCGCGAGCGCCCGGCCTTGCCAATAGAAATATTTTCGTGATCGAGATTGCCGACCTGGCCGATAGTCGCGCGGCAATCCGCCTGCACCATCCGCTGCTCGCCCGAAGGCAGCTTGAGCAGCGCCATCTTGCCCTCTTTCGCCATCAACTGGGCCTGCACACCCGCTCCCCGCGCGAGCTTCGCACCGGCCCCGGGCTTCATCTCGATCGCATGAACCACCGTGCCGAGCGGGATGTTCTTCAGCATCAGCGCGTTGCCCGGCTTGATGTCGGCGTTCTCTCCCGACTCGACCTTGGCGCCCACCTTGAGCCCGTCGGGCGCGAGGATGTAGGTCTTCACGCCGTCCGCATAATGAAGCAGCGCGATATTGGCGGAGCGATTCGGATCGTATTCGAGCGCGGCGACGACGGCGGGAATCCCGTCGCGGTTGCGCTTGAAATCGATCAGTCGAAGACGGCGCTTGTGACCGCCACCGCGATGACGCGAGGTCATGCGCCCGCGATTGTTGCGTCCGCCAGTTCGCTTGACCGGGACCAGCAGACTCTTCTCAGGCTCCTTCTTCGTGAGCTCGGAGAAATCCGCAATCTGCATGAAGCGCTGCCCAGGCGTGCGCGGATTTAGCTGTATAACTGCCATCGTTCTATAGGCCTTCGAAGAATTCGATCTTGTCGCCTTCCTTCAGAGTTACATAGGCCTTCTTCCAGTCCATCTGGCGGCCCTTGATTGCGCCTTTGCGCCGTTCCTTGCCCATGAAATTCGAAGTGCGGACCTTGATCACGGTGACGTTGAACAGATGCTCGACCGCCTCGCGAATCTTGTCCTTGCTCGCGCCGGGACGCACGCGAAACAGCACCTGGCCGGCCTTTTCGTTCGCCATGGTGCCTTTCTCGGTGATGATCGGCGCGAGTATCAGGCTCTCCGGACTACTCATTTGATTCCCCCGCAGAGCGCGCCGTCGCTTCTCCGGCGAATCGCGCTTCGATTGCCTTGGCGGTGCGGCTCGTCATCACCAGTTCCCGGTAATTGAGCACGTCGTAAACGTTAAGCCCTTCAATCGCGAGCACCTTGTGCGCAGCGAGGTTGCGTGCGGCCAGAAAAAACTTGCCGTCGCCTTCGCCCGTCACGATCAGCGCGTGCTCGACGCCGAGCTTGCCGAGCGCCGCCTTGGCTGCCCTGGTTTTCGGCTCGCTCAGATCGAGCGACTCTACGATGAACAGCTTGCCGTTCTTCGCGCGATCCGAAATTGCCAGGCATAACGCGGCGCGCCATGCCTTTTTCGGCATCTTGTATGAATAGTCGCGCGGCTGCGGCCCGAAGATCGTGCCGCCGTGACGCCACAGCGGCGATCGTGTCGATCCTGCGCGCGCGCGTCCGGTTCCCTTCTGCCGCCACGGCTTGCGGCCGCCGCCCGAGATAAGTCCCTTGGTCTTGGTGGATGCCGTTCCGGAGCGCCGATTCGCAAGCTGCATCCGGACTGCCTCGTGCAGCAGCGACACGTCGCCGTCGCGGCCGAAGACGTTGCCCGTCACTTCGAGCTCGCCGACTTTTTCATGTGCAGCCGAGTACAGCGGCAGCTTGACCGGCGATAGATTTTCTTTTCGCTCAGGCACTGGTCGTCACCTTGACGTTCGCGCGGCGGCGCGGCCGGGCCGCGTGATTGACCACGAGCAACGCGCCGTCGGGTCCGGGCACCGCGCCCGACACCACCACCGCGTTGTCGTCGGCAATTATCTCGAGCACTTCGAGATTCAATATCGACGCGGTCGCATTGCCCATCTGCCCCGCCATCCGCATGCCCTTGCGCACGCGTCCGGGATACGAGCGGTTACCTATCGATCCGCCGTGGCGGAAATATTCGTGGGTGCCGTGCGATCCGGGGAAGCCGGAAAAATGATGCCGCTTGATTACGCCGGCGTAGCCGTGGCCCTTCGACACTCCGGTCACGTCGACCTGGTCGCCGACCTTGAACACGTCGGTCGCCGCTATCGGCTGTCCGAGCTTCAACTCGCCCTCGCCGCGGCGTTCGAACTCGCCCGACCTGATTCCGGCCGCGATGTTCGCCTTGGCGAAGTGACCCCGCTCGCCGCCGGTCACTCGGCTAAGCTTTTTCTTGCCGAACGTGATCTGCACTGCTTCGTAGCCGTCAGTCGCCGCGGTCTTCACCTGCGAGACTGTGCATGGACCGAGCGTCAACACCGTGGCAGCGCGCACGCGGCCAGTGGCGTCGGTCATCTGGGTCATCCCGATTTTCTTTCCAATCAATCCGGTCAGCATCGGCCCTACTCGAGCTTTATTTCGACGTCCACGCCCGCGGCCAGGTCGAGCTTGCCCAGCGCGTCGATAGTCTGCTGGGTCGGCTCGAGGACGTCGAGCAGACGTTTATGAGTACGTATTTCAAAATGCTCGCGCGACTTCTTATCGACGTGCGGCGAGCGGTTCACGGTAAAGCGCTCTATGCGCGTCGGCAGCGGAATCGGACCCGCCACCCGGCCGCCAGTGCGCCGGATGGTGTCCACGATTTCGCGAACCGACTGATCGAGCAGGCGGTAGTCGTACGCCTTCAGGCGTATGCGTATCTTGTCGTTCATCTCGAAATACCGCGCCCGATTGGTTAAGCGCTCCGCTCCATCTCCGCTCGATTTCGCACCGTCGTTCGGTGTCCGTTACTTCAAAATTTTCGAAACAACGCCGGCGCCGACCGTGCGGCCGCCCTCGCGGATGGCGAAGCGCAGCCCCTCGTCCATCGCGACCGGCGTGATCAACTCGCCAAGTATCTTGATGTTATCGCCCGGCATCACCATCTCGGTGCCCTCGGGCAGCGTCAGCACTCCGGTCACGTCCGTGGTGCGAAAGTAGAACTGCGGGCGATAGCCGGAGAAGAACGGCGTATGCCGTCCGCCTTCGTCCTTGGTCAGGATGTACGCCGACGCCTCGAAGTTCGTATGAGGCGTGATCGAGCCGGGCTGCGCGAGCACCTGTCCGCGCTCGACGTCTTCGCGCTTGAGGCCGCGCAGCAGCACGCCAATGTTGTCGCCGGCCTGTCCCTCGTCGAGCAGCTTGCGGAACATCTCGACGCCGGTGACCACAGTCTTTTGCGTGTCCTTGAACCCGACGATTTCGACTTCCTCGCCGACCTTGACCTTGCCCTTGTCGACACGGCCGGTAACCACCGTGCCGCGGCCAGAGATGGAGAACACGTCTTCCACCGGCATCAGGAAGGGCTTTTCGGTCTCGCGCTTGGGCTGCGGTATATAGCTGTCGACCGCGTCCATAAGATCGAGAATCGGCTTGCAATTGGCGCAGTCGGCCTTGCCGCATCCGCAGTTGAGCGCGTTGAGCGCGCTGCCGCGAATTACCGGCACATCGTCGCCCTTGAAGTTGTACTTGGTCAGCAGGTCGCGAACTTCGAGCTCGACCAGGTCGAGTAGCTCGGCGTCGTCAACCATATCAACCTTGTTCATGAACACGACGATCGACGGCACGCCGACCTGGTAGGCGAGCAGGATATGCTCGCGTGTCTGCGGCATCGGGCCGTCGTTGGCGCCGACCACCAGGATCGCGCCGTCCATCTGCGCCGCGCCGGTGATCATGTTCTTGATGTAGTCGGCGTGTCCCGGACAATCGACGTGCGCGTAGTGGCGCTTGGTCGTTTCGTACTCGACGTGCGCGATCGAAATCGTGATGCCGCGCTCTTTCTCTTCGGGCGCCTTGTCGATCTGATCGAAGGCGGTGAAGGTGGCGAGCTTCTTTGACGCCAGGACCTTGGTGATCGCGGCGGTTAAAGTTGTCTTGCCGTGATCGATATGTCCGATAGTGCCGACATTCGCGTGCGGCTTGGTGCGTTCAAATTTAGCCTTGCCCATTGTCGTGTAACCTCCGATTGAGCGCGTTGCTCACGAGTCGTTATGCACGCGCGCGCGAATCGCCTCCTTCGGCGTTGCGCGCCGTCAACTCATCAAAAATATTTTTTGGCACTGGTTCATACGCGCCGAACTGCATGGTGTAAGTCGCGCGGCCTTGCGTCATCGAGCGCAGCCGCGTCGCGTAGCCGAACATCGTCGCGAGCGGGACGCGGGCCTCGATGACCTGTGCGCCGGCGCGATTTTCCATGTCGAGAATCTTGCCGCGACGACCGCTGAGATCGCCGATCACTTCGCCCATGAACTCCTGCGGCGTGACCGCCTCGACCTCCATCACGGGTTCGAGCAGAATCGGGTCGGCCTTCTCGCACGCTTCCTTGAACGCCATCGAGCCCGCGATCTTGAATGCGAGTTCCGACGAGTCCACGTCGTGCTCCTTGCCGTCGACCACGATGGCCTTGACGTCAACCATCGGATAGCCCGCGACCACGCCGTTCTCCATCGCCTCTTTGATTCCGGCTTCGATCGCCGGAATAAAGTTGCGCGAGATCGATCCGCCCTTGGTGCCGTCCTCGAACTCGAAACCGCCACCTTTGGGGAGCGGCTCGATTCGGAGCTCGACCACGGCGAATTGTCCGTGACCGCCGCTCTGGCGGACCAGCCTGCCCTCGGCTTCCGACACGCGCTTGATGGTTTCCCGGTACGCGACCTGCGGCTTGCCGATATTCGCGTCGACTTTGAATTCGCGCAGCATGCGATCGACGATTATTTCGAGATGCAGCTCGCCCATCCCGGCGATAAGCGTCTGCGAAGTTTCCTTGTTGACGCTGACGCGGAACGACGGATCTTCTTTGGCGAGCTTCTGCAACGCCTCGCCCAGCTTCTCCTGGTCGGCCTTGGTCTTGGGCTCGATCGCTATCTGGATGACCGGCTCGGGAAACTCGATCGATTCGAGCACGATTGGCGCCGCCGGATCGCACAACGTGTCGCCCGTGGTCGTATCGCGAAGTCCGACTGCGCAGATGTCACCGGCGTAAACTTCGGTGATATCTTCGCGCTTGTTCGCGTGCATCTTGAGCATCCTGCCTATTCGTTCGCGCTTGCCACGCGTCGAATTGAGCAGCGACGAGCCACTCTCCAGCTTGCCCGAGTAAACCCGGATGAAGGTGAGCGTTCCCATATGCTGGTCGTTCATTATCTTGAACGCGAGCGCGGAGAACGGTGCGTCGTCACGCGGCCATCGCTCTTCAATCTTGTCGCCGACCTTGCCGACGACGGGCGGCAGGTCGAGCGGCGACGGCAGATAGTCGACGACCGCGTCGAGCATCGGCTGCACGCCCTTGTTACGGAATGCGGAGCCGAGAATCACCGGCGTCACCGCCATCTTGAGCGTGGCGGCGCGAATCGCGGCGCGAATCTGATCGGGCTCGGGCGCCTTGCCTTCGAGATAAAGCTCCATGATGTGCTCGTCGTGATCGGCGAGCGTCTCGATCATCTTGTCGCGATATCCGGCGGCCTGCTCTTTCATGTCGGCCGGGACGTCGGTGACGCGATATTCCGCGCCGAGACGATCCTCGTCCCAAATCAGCGCCTTCTGATCGATCAGGTCGACAATCCCTTTGAACTTTTCCTCGGCGCCAATCGGCAGATGCAACAGCAGCGGCGTGGCCTTGAGCTTGTCGCGCATTTCCTGCACGACGCGCTCGAACTCCGCGCCAACACGATCCATCTTGTTGATGAACGCGACTCGCGGCACGCGATACTTGTCGGCCTGGCGCCACACGGTCTCCGACTGCGGCTCGACGCCGCCGACGGCACAGAACACCGCGACCGCGCCGTCGAGGACGCGGAGACTGCGCTCGACTTCAATCGTGAAATCGACATGTCCGGGGGTGTCGATAATATTAATGCGGTTGTCGCGCCAGAAACACGTGGTCGCCGCCGACGTGATCGTGATTCCGCGCTCCTGCTCCTGCACCATCCAGTCCATCGTCGCAGTGCCTTCGTGCACTTCGCCGATTTTATAGTTGATACCGGTATAGAAGAGCACACGCTCCGTAGTGGTGGTCTTGCCGGCATCGATGTGAGCCATGATGCCGATATTGCGCACCCGTTCTATTGGTGTCTGACGAGCCATCTAAAAAAACTCGGTATTACCAGCGGTAGTGGGCGAACGCCCTGTTGGCGTCCGCCATTCGATGTGTGTCTTCGCGCTTCTTCACCGCGCCGCCGCGATTGGCTGCAGCGTCGAGGATTTCCGCGGCCAGCCGCTCTTCCATCGACTTCTCGCCACGCGCACGCGCAGCAGCTACCAGCCAGCGCATCGCCAGCGAATTGCGCCGCACTGGGCGCACCTCGCTCGGCACCTGGTAGTTGGCGCCGCCGACTCGCCGCGAGCGAACCTCGACGGCCGGACGAACGTTGTCGAGCGCGCGCTTGAAGACCACCAGGCCGTCTTCCTTCGAGCGTTCCGCGGCGAGATCCAGCGCGTGATAAAAGATCTGCTCGGCGAGCGACTTCTTGCCCCGTTCCATCACGATGTTCATGAACTTCGCGACGGTGCGGTCGTGATATTTAGGGTCCGCCGGAACTTCGCGGACGCGAATTTGTCCTTTGCGCGACATATAACTCTACTTGGGTTTCTTCGACCCGTACTTCGAGCGGCCCTTGCGCCGCTCCTGCACGCCGATGGAATCGAGGGTGCCGCGAATCACGTGATAGCGGACGCCCGGCAGATCGCGCACGCGACCGCCGCGAATCAGCACCACCGAATGCTCCTGCAGGTTGTGCCCGACTCCAGGGATATAGGTGTTCACCTCGATCCCGTTGGACAGCCGCACGCGCGCGACCTTGCGCAGAGCGGAGTTGGGCTTCTTGGGCGTCGTCGTCTTCACCTGGGTGCACACGCCGCGTTTCTGCGGCGAGCCTTCGAGCGCACGCGCCTTAACCTTGAAGCGTTTCTTCACGCGCGCCTGTCGGATCAACTGGTTTATCGTCGGCACTTTATAATTCTCTAATCTAAGTACTCTCGTTCACTTGCGCTTGCGCGAGGCGCATCCGTTCGACGCTCGCCGATACTCAAAGACCGCTCGGCGCCGGCTTGTGGCCGGCCCGGTTTTTCGCCGGATTGCCCCGGTGGGGCGCGGTGTTCAAACAAACCCCCCAAGGACACTTATGCCCTTGGGGGAAACATCATTATGTACGGGACCTGACCCGCCGTGTCAATCTCCACCCGGTGCCGGCGCGGCCGCCAGCTCGGGTTTTTCCACATCCTCTTCAGCGGCGGCGCCTTCGACCTTGACGACCATCGCGTTGTACGAGTTCATGCCGGTGCCGGCCGGGATCAGACGTCCCATGATGACGTTTTCCTTCAACCCGACCAGCCGGTCCACCTTGCCGTTTATTGCCGACTCGGTGAGCACGCGCGTGGTTTCCTGGAACGACGCCGCCGAGATGAAACTCTCGGTCGACAGCGACGCCTTGGTGATTCCGAGCAGCAGCGGCTCCGCGATGGCAGGCTCTCCGCCGCGCGTGAGCACGCGACCGTTCTCCTCGTCGAAGCGCCATTTCTCGACCTGGTCGCCGACCAGGAACGGCGTGTCTCCCACTTCCTTGATTCGCACCCGGCGCAGCATCTGGCGCACGATCACTTCGATATGCTTGTCGTTGATGCGCACGCCCTGGAGGCGGTAAATCTCCTGGATTTCATCGACCAGGTATTTCGCCAGCGCCTTCTCGCCGAGAATCGTCAGGATGTCGTGCGGATTCGACGAGCCTTCCATCAAGGGCTCTCCCGCCTTGACGATATCGCCCTCGTGCACCGCGATATGCTTACCCTTCGGAATCAGGTACTCGCGCTTCTCGCCGATCTCGGGCGTCACTTCGACCTTGCGCTTGCCCTTGGTGTCCTTGCCGAACGAAACCTGACCGTCGATTTCCGAGATGACCGCGAACTCCTTCGGCTTGCGCGCTTCGAACAACTCCGCGACGCGCGGCAGGCCGCCGGTGATGTCCTTGGTCTTGGTGGTCTCGCGCGGAATCTTCGCGATGACGTCGCCCGGCTCGACCGCCGTGCCTTCAGGCACGTTGATATACGCGCCCACCGGTAGGAAGTATCGCGCGACGTTGTTCGAGCTCGGCAGCTTCGCCGTTTTCCCGGTCGCATCTTTAATTGAGATGCGAGGCCGCACGTCGAGATCCTTGAACTCGACGATAACGTTGGAGCGCGCGCCGGTTCGTTCATCGACCCGCTCCTCCATCGTTTTGCCTTCGATGATATCGCCGTACTTAACCGTGCCGCCGACTTCGGTGATGATCGGCGTCGTGTACGGGATCCCATTCCGCGATAAGCTCGCCGGGCTTGACCTTGTCGCCCTCGGCCTTGCGCAGTTTGGCGCCGTACACCAGCGGATAACGCTCGCGTTCGCGCTCGCGGACACGGCCGCCTTCGTCGGTGACCTGCGCCGCGATCACGACCTCGCCATGCCGTGTCATCACGACCAGATTTCCGTCGCGGCTCTTGACCGTGTTGACGCCATGCAGGCGCATCACGCCTTCGTTGCGCACTTCGAGCGTGGTCTGCTCGGCGCGCCGGCTGGCGGTACCACCGATATGGAAGGTACGCATCGTGAGCTGCGTGCCCGGCTCGCCAATCGACTGCGCGGCAATGATTCCGATCGACTCGCCAAGGTTGACGAGATGTCCGCGGCCGAGATCGCGTCCGTAGCATTTCACGCAAACGCCCTGCCGCGACTGGCAGGTGAGCACCGAACGAATCTTGATTCGCTCGACGCCGGCGTCTTCGATCTTCCTTACCTTGTCCTCGTCGATCATCTCGTTGGCATGCACCAGCACTTCGTTGGTGAATGCGTCGCGGATGTCTTCGAGCGCGACGCGCCCGAGCACGCGGTCGCCGAGGCCTTCGATTATTTCTCCGCCTTCGACCAGCGGCGTCATCTCGATTCCGTCGAGCGTGCCGCAATCGTCCTCGATAATGATCGAGTCCTGCGCCACGTCGACCAGTCGGCGGGTCAGGTAGCCGGAGTTCGCCGTCTTGAGAGCGGTATCCGCCAGACCTTTGCGCGCGCCGTGAGTCGAGATGAAGTACTGCAGCACCGTGAGTCCCTCGCGGAAGTTCGCGGTGATTGGAGTCTCGATAATTTCACCCGACGGCTTCGCCATCAGGCCGCGCAGTCCCGCCAGCTGACGAATCTGCTGCTCGGAACCACGAGCGCCCGAGTCGGCCATGATGAAAATCGGATTGAACGACGGCCCGGTGATGGTCTCGCCCTTTTCGTTCTTGCCGAACACCTGCGTCGACAGCCCTTTGATAACGGCGCTGCCGATCTGGTCCTGAACTTCGGCCCAGATATCGACGACCTTGTTGTAACGCTCGCCGTCGGTGATGACGCCGTTGTTGTACTGCTGCTGAATCTCGCTGACCTGCTTCTGCGCGCCGTCGAGCAGATGCGCTTTCTGCGGCGGAATCGTCATGTCCTTGATCGAGATCGAGATTCCCGCCTTGGTCGCGAACTCAAAGCCGATGTCCTTCAGCCGGTCGGCAAAGATAACCGTCGCCTTGTCTCCGGCGCGCCGGTACACGATGTCGATAAGGTTGCCGAGCTCCTTTTTCTTCATCGTCTTGTTGAGCTCGGTGAACGGGATCTCGGGCGGCACGATCTCGTAGAGCAGCACGCGTCCGACCGTGGTGGTGACGCGCTCGTACCGCGGCATCGCCGCTGCGGCTGCAGCCGCTGCGGCAGCGCGCTCTTTCTTCGAGCGCGGCTTGCCGTTGGTCTCGACCTCGGCTGGCACGATTCCGGTGGCGAGCTGCGGCGACATCCGGACCGTGATCTTCGCGTGCAGATCGATCTCTTCGTGATCGTACGCGATTCGCACTTCCTCGACGTTGGCGAAGTTCTTGCCCTCGCCGCGCGCCAGCGGTTTCTCGCGCGTCATGTAGTAGAGACCCAGCACCATGTCCTGCGTCGGCACGATTACCGGCTTGCCCGACGCCGGAGACAGGATGTTGTTGGTCGACATCATGAGCGCGCGCGACTCGACCTGCGCTTCGATCGACAGCGGCACGTGCACCGCCATCTGGTCGCCGTCGAAGTCCGCGTTGTACGCCACGCATACCAGAGGATGAAGCTGAATCGCCTTGCCTTCGATCAGCACCGGCTCGAAGGCCTGGATGCCGAGTCGATGGAGGGTCGGCGCGCGATTTAGCAGGACAGGATGCTCACGGATAACCTCGTCGAGGATATCCCAGACGTCCTTGCCCTCTTTCTCGACCATCTTTTTGGCGCTCTTGATAGTCGTGACGTAGCCCTTTTCTTCGAGCTTGTTGTAGATGAACGGCTTGAACAGCTCGAGCGCCATCTTCTTGGGCAGGCCGCACTGATGCAGCCGAAGCTCGGGGCCGACCACGATTACAGAGCGGCCCGAATAATCGACACGCTTGCCGAGCAGGTTCTGCCGGAAGCGTCCCGACTTGCCCTTGAGCATGTCGGACAGCGACTTCAGCGGACGCTTGGACGGTCCGGTGATCGCGCGGCCGCGGCGTCCGTTGTCGAACAACGCGTCGACCGCCTCCTGCAGCATCCGCTTTTCGTTGCGAATAATGATGTCCGGAGCGTTGAGCTCGATCAGCCGCTTCAGCCGGTTGTTGCGGTTGATTACGCGCCGGTACAAGATCGTTCAAGTCGGAGGTGGCGAAGCGTCCGCCGTCCAGCGGTACGAGGGGACGGAGATCAGGCGGAATCACCGGCAGGATCGTCAGGATCATCCACTCAGGCTTGTTGCCCGAGTCGCGAAACGCATTGACGACCTTCAAGCGTTTGGCAACTTTCTTGCGCCGCGCCTCGCTGGCCGTCGCCTTCATCTCGGCGCGTAGCTCTTCCGCCAGCTTGTCGAGGGTGAGCTGTCCGAGCAGAGAGCGGACGGCTTCAGCACCCATCTCGGCCTTGAAGGCGTCGCCGTACTGCTCGCGCGCCTCGCGATACTTGCGCTCGGTGAGCAGTTCCTTGTACTGCAGCGGAGTCTCGCCCGCGTCCGTGACGATGTAGCACTCGAAGTAAAGGACCTTCTCGAGTTCCTTCAGCGTCATGTCGAGCAACGTGCCGATTCGCGAGGGCAGCGAGCGCAGGAACCAGATGTGCGCGACCGGGGCCGCCAGATCGATATGACCCATCCGCTCGCGGCGGACCTTGGACTGGATTACTTCGACGCCGCACTTTTCGCAGACCACGCCACGATGCCGCATGCGCTTGTACTTGCCGCAGTTGCATTCGTAGTCCTTGGTCGGTCCGAAAATCTTGGCGCAGAACAGCCCGTCACGCTCCGGCTTGAAGGTCCGGTAGTTGATCGTTTCAGGCTTCTTGACCTCGCCGTGCGACCACGAGCGGATCATTTCCGGCGACGCGATCGAAATCCGGATCGCATTGAACGCCAGTGGATTCTTGGGCTTCTCAAAAATGCCGAAGAGATCTTCCATCTCTCTTATAACTCCCTGGCCCTTAAGCCCTTTGCGGCTGCTCGAGCAGCTCCATGTTCAGGCAGAGCGATTGGAGCTCCTTGACCATAACGTTGAACGACTCGGGCAGTCCGGGTTCGAGTGTGTTCTCGCCCTTGACGATCGCTTCATACATCCGCGTTCGTCCCGCCACGTCGTCGGATTTAACCGTGAGCATCTCCTGCAATGTGTACGCCGCGCCGTAAGCCTCGAGCGCCCACACTTCCATTTCTCCCAGCCGCTGCCCGCCGAACTGGGCCTTGCCGCCCAGCGGCTGCTGCGTGACCAGGCTGTAGGGACCAGTCGAGCGAGCGTGAATCTTGTCTTCGACCAAATGGTGCAGCTTCATCATGTACATGACGCCGACCGTCACCGGCTGCTCGAACGGCAGCCCGGTGCGTCCGTCGTGGAGCTGAGCCTGTCCCGACTCGGGCAGGTCGGCGCGCTTCAGCAGCTGGAATATTTCTTCTTCGCGCGCGCCGTCGAACACGGGCGACGCCACATGCACGCCGGCCAGCGCCTTCGACGCGAGCTTGTAGATATCGGGATCGGCCAGCTCGTCGATAAACTCGTGGCTTTCCTTCTCGGGGTAGATTTCCTTGAGGCGCTTTTTCAGCTGCGCGGCGGTCACGCCGTTGCGCAGATCTTCCTCGATCTTGTGGCCGAGCTCGCGCGCGGCCCATCCGAGATGCGTCTCCAGGATCTGGCCGACGTTCATGCGTGACGGCACGCCGAGCGGATTGAGCACGATATCGACCGGGGTGCCGTCCGCGAGGCACGGCATGTCTTCCTCGGGCAGGATTCGCGACAGCACGCCCTTGTTGCCATGTCGTCCCGCCATCTTGTCGCCGACCTGGAGCCGGCGCTTGATAGCGACGAACACCTTGATCATCTTGATCACGCCCGGCGCGAGCTCGTCGCCCGCCTTCAGGCGCTCGACCTTGGCCCCGTAATGGTTCTGCACGGCCTCGACGTTGGCATTCATCGCCACGATCGCATTCTCGGCTTCTTCCTGCGCCGATTCGTTCTCGACGCGGACCTGGCCCCATAGAGTAGGCGGCAGCTCTTCGAGCTCCTCGGCGCTGATAGGGTCGCCCTTTTTGAGCAACTCCTTGCGCTCGTCGGACATCACGCGTCCCGCCAGCTTCTTGCCTGCCAGAGACTTCTTGAGTTTGCGCAGCGTTTCCTGCCGGATGATTCGGACTTCCTCGGCTTCGTCCTGCTTGAGACGCTCGGCCTCGAGCACTTCGATTTCCTGGGTGCGCTCGTCTTTCGACACGCCGCGGCGCGAGAACACGCGCCCGTCGATCACGGTGCCTTCGACGCCCGGCGGCACGCGCAGACTGGTGTCACGCACCTCGCCGGCTTTTTCACCGAATATGGCCCTGAGTAACTTCTCCTCCGGGGACAGTTGCGTCTCGCCCTTTGGCGTGATCTTGCCGACCAGGATGTCGCCCGGACGGACTTCGGCGCCGATGCGGATGATACCGCTCTGGTCGAGGTCCTTGAGCGCCTCTTCACCGACGTTGGGGATGTCGCGGGTGATTTCCTCGGGTCCGAGCTTGGTGTCGCGCGCGATGCATTCGAATTCCTCGATATGCACCGAGGTGAACAGATCTTCCTTGACCACACGCTCGGAAATCAGGATCGAGTCTTCGAAGTTGTAGCCGCCCCACGGCATGAACGCGACCAGCACGTTGCGGCCGAGCGCGAGCTCGCCCATGTCAGTGGACGGCCCGTCAGCCAGCACGTCGCCCGACTTCACGCGCTCGCCTTTGACCACGATCGGACGCTGGTTGATGCAGGTATTCTGATTCGAGCGCTGATACTTGATGAGATTGTAGATATCGACGCCGGCGTCGCGCAGATCCTTGGTCTGCTTGTCCGCGCGCACGACGATTCGCTCGGCATCGACGCTTTCGACGATTCCGTCGCGCTTGCCGACAACAGTGACGCCTGAGTCGCGGCCGACTGTGCCTTCGAGGCCCGTGCCGACCAGGGGAGCGTCGGGCTTCAGCAGCGGCACGGCCTGGCGCTGCATGTTCGATCCCATCAGCGCGCGGTTGGCGTCGTCGTTCTCGAGGAACGGAATCAAGGACGCCGCCACGGACACGAGCTGGTTGGGCGACACGTCCATGTACTGCACGTCCTCGGCGCGGACCACGGTGGACTCGCCGCCGATACGCGCCGACACGAGCTCAGCGGTGAAGCGGCCGTGCGAGTCGAGCTGCGCGTTAGCCTGCGCTATCACCTTGTCTTCCTCGTCGAGGGCAGACAGGTAGACGATTCGATCGGTCACGCGATTGTTTTCGACTTCGCGATACGGCGTTTCGATAAAGCCGTACTCGTTGACGCGCGCGTAGGTCGAGAGCGCCGCGATAAGCCCGATATTCGGACCCTCCGGCGTTTCAATCGGGCATACGCGCCCGTAATGCGTCGGATGAACGTCGCGGACTTCGAATCCGGCCCGCTCGCGCGTTAGACCACCGGGTCCAAGTGCGGACAGGCGGCGTTTGTGCGCGATTTCGCTGAGCGGATTCGTCTGATCCATGAACTGCGACAATTGCGACGAGCCGAAGAACTCCTTGATTACTGCCGAAGCCGGCTTGTAGTTCACCAGCTCCTGCGGCATCAGGGTCTCGATATCCTGCAGGCTCATCCGCTCTTTAATCGCGCGTTCCATCCGGACCAGCCCGATGCGGAACTGGTTCTCGACCAGCTCTCCGACCGCACGCACGCGACGATTACCAAGATGGTCGATATCGTCGACCTGGCCGTTGCCGTTCTTGAGCTCCATCAGGTAGCGGACGACTT
>CAWILO010000026.1:0-236748 GCA_963836955.1 uncultured delta proteobacterium
CAGCACAAGCGTTATCCCAACGTATTTGCCTTGGGAGACGTGGCCAGTTCGCCCAACGCAAAGACTGGCGCGGCCGCCCTCAAGCAGGCGCCGGTGGTCGTCAGCAATCTGCTCGCAGTGATGCGCGGTGCGTTGCCGACGGCGCGGTATAACGGCTACGTCGCGTGTCCGATCACGACCGCGTACGGAAAACTGTTGCTCTGCGAGTTCGATTACACCGGCAAGCCGACGCCGACGATTCCGTTCATCAATACGGTCGCTGAGCGCTACGACACCTGGCTCTTGAAGCGCTACGGGTTGCCGTGGCTGTATTGGAACCTGATGTTGCGCGGCCGCGACGTGCCATTCCTGGGCGCGCGCGCTATCCGCAAGCAGGACGCTTCGCGGCGCGCGGAACAATACGCGGCGAACGAGGCCAAATAGCCTTTTGGAGTGTCGAACGCATCCTGAGGACAGGGCAGCAGGCCTGCGCGGAAAACCTAACTTGATACTGCTGCACCTATGAAGTGACCCAGCGTATAAGTCACGCCCGCAGCCGCTAGTCCAACGATGAGTTGTCGAATTCCGGAGAAAAAGAAGCTTCGCCCGGTGAAGAGTGTTACTCCCGCGCCAATCAGAAAAAGCACGGCCGAACTTATTAGGACGCTCGCGATCACGGCTGTGGTACCCGACACGAAAAAGAAGGGCATCACCGGAAACAGAGCGCCGGCTGCAAACAAAAGAAAAGACGACATAGCCGGCATTCCATGCATAGCCGCCGAGGTCTTCTCGCCTGGGAGTAGCCAGGCGGTCAGCTAATGCTCTAGCCTCATCGGCCCTGAAACCATGGGCCGAATAGATATTGGCCAGGTGCTCCCTCTCCTCGTCGGAAATATCGGCTGGTTCTCGAGCTTCAACGTCAACCCTTGGCTCGTGGCTCTCCCGAGAAGTGGTGACCGACAACCACTCACCCATCGCCATCGCGCAGGCGCCTGCAACCAAGCCTGATAGCCCCGTAACCAGGATTGCGTGGGACGCCAGATTTGCTCCGGACACTCCCATGACCAGGCTCAAGTTCGATGCGAGCCCATCGTTGGCGCCTAGCACAGCCGCTCGCAAAGCATTTGCTAGAGGACCGATTGACATATTCGGCATGGAAGCCGCGACTGCTCTGATGATACGTGCGTGGGATCTCTCGGCAGCGCTAAACCCGCCGGCGACGGCTTCAGATTGAGCATCGTAGTGCCCGACATCAGCCTGCTCGCGTGTGCTAACGACCGGAAGCACGAAGTCTGGACCGTGGCGGCGGGCAAGCCGGATCAAGATTCTAGTGCGCCACCCTACACTGGACTCGGGCATCTGGTGACCAAGCTCGGAAAGTCGTTGATTCCAGAAATCCTTGTGAGCTTGCTCGATCGCGGCCAGGCGCTTATAGACCTCTGCTATTTCGGGTTTGCGCTCTTCAACCGATAAGGCTCGATATAGCGCAACGCTGTCGGCCTCCCGCTGAAGGTTATCCAGATATTGCCTGATCGTGTCCTTGAGGTCTGTTGAATCAGTTGGCATAGCAGTAGCGCCTCGACCGCTAGGACGAAGGTCTATGAGGCGGTAGAAAGTAGTTGACCGCCGTTGGCAGTTGGCACGGCTATCCTCGTGGAGGTGCAACGATGGCGCGGTTGGTATCCTTAGCTCGACTTCTCTGTGTGCTCAGAAGAAAGGACTTTTGTTTCCACCGACGGATATTTCCCGAGCTCCTAGACCTGGACCAGTACACCGTTGTGGATTAGGAAACTCAGCACATTGGCGGCAAGGCGTTGTGACTCCTGGTCCTGGTTCTGTTCGCGAAACTCCCGAATCTTCTCAGCGTAGTGGGCACGCCATTTGGCGCTGATTACTTGCTCACCGTCTGACTTCCGTACCCGAAAGCATCGCGCGATAATCGCATCGGGATTCTCGGCCACGAATTCACAGAATCGCGCGAGCGCTTGCAGCTTGTCGGGCTCTTCGGCAATCGGGTCGCCGCCCCACTGATTGCTCAGATCGCGCCGCCAAGTCCTGACTGATTCGTATGCTTCGAGAGTTTGCTCGGCCATCATCTCTACTCCGGAAGGTTCAGGTCTCGCGCGATCTTACGAACTTCTTCCTTGCGTCCGGGCAGAGGCGCCGGCGCCTGCAACACCTTTGATCTCCGAAGCTCTTCGACCACTTTCGGATCGCGCGGGAACGGCTTTCCATATTGGCCGAGAAAGTACTGTTCCTCGAAGGGTGGACGCGGTCGCTGGCCACCAGCCTCCCGCGATTCCAGCGGATACCCTACGTTCATCGCGTACAGCGGCATCCATTCGGTGGGCGGTTTGACGTGTTCCGCGACAATTGGCGCGACGAATGCGCCCAGGCATGCGCCGAGTCCCAGTTCGAACGCCATCAGCAGTCCCTGACACGCGGCGACGCCGCAATCGAATGCGGCGAGCACCGGATAGTACGGCGATTCGGTAAGCGGTTTCAGGAGTTGAGGATAGACGAGTTCGTCAACGAACTTGTGACTCCATCCGTGAGTGGCATTGAGCGCACCCACGTCAACCAGTTCCTTCAGCCGCGCCCCCTTCTTTCGGTTCACTACCGACAGGTCGGAATAGAAGTAGATATGCACCGGCGCGAGCTCGATGATAAGCGCCTGCGTGGGACTCTTCATCTTCTGCAGCTCGGCCTTGGGAATGTCATCGCGGTTGACTACGATAGCTCGCAGCCAATGCGCGTTGACCGCGCACGACGCTATCAGGCATGCCTCCAGAATCTTCTGAATCTTTTCCGGCTCGACGGGCCGCTTGGGATCGAAGAAGCGAATCGACCGCCGTGAACCAATCAACTCCTGGTATTCCATCGCGCCTCTCCTACGTCGAGAAAATATGAACCGACATCGCCGCGGCATCGCGTCCCAGAAAGCCGCCACCGTTTTCGGTGAGCCCAACGCGTGCGCCGTTCACCTGGCGGGCGCCGCATCGCCCGCGCAGCTGATCGACGATTTCCACGATCTGCGCGATTCCGGTGGCGCCGATCGGATGGCCCTTGGAGAGGAGTCCGCCGCTCGGATTGACGACGTGGACTCCGCCGAGATCCAGGGCTCCTCTCGCCAGAAACTCGGGACCTTCACCTTTGGCACAGATCCCGAGTTCCTCGCATGCGATCAGTTCGGCGGGCGCGGCGGCGTCGTGAACTTCGAGCACGTCAATGTCCGAGGGCCCGACGCCGGCGATTTCGTACGCGCGTTTTGCGACGCGCTCGAGCGCGGTAGGTTCGTCGGCTGCGCGATCGCGCCCTGAAAAGATTACTGACGCGCGGACCTCGACCGGCGTTGCGATACCCAATCGGCGCGCATACTTCTCCGACATGAGAACTGCCGCGGCAGCGCCGTCTCCGATCGGTGAGCACATCAATACGGTCAACGGCGCAGAGACCTCGCGCGCGGCTAGGACCTGCTCGCGCGTGACGCGCTCGTGGAACTGCGCCTTGGGATTCATGCGCACCGAATGCGTGACTCTTCACTGCGATATCGGCAAAAGTCTCCGCGGTCGCACCGCTTGTCCTCATGTATTCGCGCGTGGAAGCCGCGTAGATATCCATGAAGAACGATTTCTTTTCGCCTCCGGCCTCGATTGCCGGTTGCTTGTCGGCGGAGCCCATCCGTGCCTTGAGTTCACGAAGCTGCTCCAGATCGACGGCGGTGGCGATAGCCCTGAAGGTGAGACCTTTATCGGGATGGGTCATTTTCTCAGCGCCCACCGCGAGCGTAACGTCGTAGAGTCCCGATTGAATCGCCATCCACGCGAGATGGAATGCTGACGAAGCGGACGCGCACGCGTTTTCCACGTTGAACAGTGGGACGCCAAGGATTCCGGTGTTTCGAAGCGCGACCTGTCCACGGATCATTTCCTGGCCGGTGATCAATCCGGCAATCGCGTTGGAAAAGAAAACCGCCTCGACCTCCTTCGGCGCGATGCTGGCGTCCTTGAGCGCATCGCCCACCGCCTCTTCGGCCAGGGAGCGAACGCCGCGATCGGAATACTTGCCAAAGCGCGTCATCCCGACGCCGGCTACTGTCACACGTTCTCTGTTGGACATAGCGATTCTCCCTCACACGCGGGCGACGTTGATTCCCGCTTTCTCTCGATCCCACGCGTTGCCGATCCCGCGCTGTTTGAGTACGGTGTACTGGATTCGTTGGGTGCCGGTTTTGGGAAGCTCTTCGACCACCTCGACGTATCGAGGGACGGCATAGTAGGCCATTCGTCCGCGACAGAACTCGATCAGTTCTTCGGGACTGAAGCGCGCACCGTCTCTCATGACGACTGCGACTTTGACTTCATCCTCGCCGAGCTCGGACGGCACCGCGTAAGCGGCGGATTCGAGCACCGCAGGATGATCGTTGACGACGGTTTCGATTTCCCAGGCGGAAATGTTCTCTCCACGCCTGCGGATCGACGCCTTCTTGCGGCCGCTGAAATAGAAAAACCCGTCGTCGTCGGTCTTCGCGAGATCGCCCGAATGAAACCATCCGCCACGATATGCCTCGGCGGTAGCGTCGGGCAGCTTGTGATATTGGCTGAGCTGGCCCTTGGGATGGCGAAAGACCAATTCACCCACCTTGCCGGCGGGGAGTGGATTGTCGTCATCATCTACGACCTTGAAATCTACTCCGCCGACCGGCCTGCCCATCGACCCGACCCGACCGACGTCGTTGAGCAGGAGTCCCGGTGAGTCCACCATCCCGTAGAACTCGACCAGCTTTACGCCGAAGCGCCGCTCGAATTCCTTCCACGCGCTCGGAGGGCATGCGGCCGAGAGCACCACGCGAACGCTGTGCTCTCGATCATCGGGCCGCGCCGCTTGTTTGAGCAGGATCGAGAGCATCCCTCCCAGCGTGTTGAACTCTACCGCGTCGAATTTGCGGCAGTCGTCCCAGAACCGCGAAGCGCTGAAGCGCTCGCCGAGTGCGAATTTGGCGTCGAGCGTCATCGAGCCGAATCCCGAGATCATCAGGGCGTTGCCGTGGAACAGCGGCAGCGCCGTGTACATCGTCTCGCCCGGCTTCACTCCCGTGGCGGCAAGGACGGCGGCAAGAGAGTAGCCGTCTGATCCGCTGGCGACGACGCCCTTCGGCGGTCCGGTTGTTCCGGACGTGTACATCATGCCGCCGCCGCCCGCGTGTTGGCCGACCTCTACTTGCGGCTCGCCAATGGAATGGTCGAGCAGTCGCTCGAGCGTCCAGTCGACTCCACCTCCTGCCTTGCCGTCCGCGACCACCGTGCGCCTGATACTAGGCACGGTAGCCTTGACCGCCATTACCGCTTCCCTGAGCGGTTCTTCGAAAATGACTGCAGTTGAATCTGAATCCGCGAGAATGTGATGCAGCGTCGCGCCGCGTTGGGAAGTGTTCACGGGAACGCTGACGGCGCCGATGAATCCGATCGCGAAGTGCAGCCAGATAAATTCCGGCCGGTTGCCGATCATGATCGCGACGCGCTCTCCAGGTTTGATACCCAGGTCGAGCAGGCCGTTGGCGGCGCGCTGGATATTGTCGAGCACTTGCTCCCAGGTGAAGCGTTCGTCCTTGAATTTGAGCCAGACCTCGCCCGGATGCTGCGCGACGCGATGCCTGATCAGCTGCTCGATCGGTCCTTGAAGGCGCGCCATGATTGATTCCTCCGCCGGGTCCCTACGCTGCTGCGTGAGCGGTCACGCCGTTGTGACTCAGAATGTGGCGCGCACCCGCGAGGCTCAGCACGTCGGTGGTGCCGTCCTCGATTAACGAGGCTCGGGCGTCGCGGAAAAGTTTTTCGATTCCATACTCCTTGCTGAGTCCGTTGCCGCCGAAAACCTGGAGGGCGTCGCTTGTGACCTGGAACGCGGTCTCGGTGCAGAACGTCTTGGCCGCGATCGCGTGCTCCAGAGAGGGAGTCGTCGAGGTCTGGTTGTAGATCATCACGGCGCGCGACAACGCCCGGCATGCCTCGACCTTCGTGAACATCTCGAACAAATGCTTCTGGACGAGCTGATGTTCGCAGATTGCCTGCCCGCCCTGGACGCGCTGCTTTGAGTACTCGAGCGCTTGCTCGTAAGCAGCGCGCGCGACGCCGGTAAACGCAGCCGCCATCGCGGAGTTGGCAAAAGTGAGAGTTCGTTCGAGCTCGAGCTCGTAGCCATTGCTGCCGGTCAGCATCCAGGTTCGCGGAATCCTGACATTGTCAAAATAGATTTCGCCTTGATTGAGCGCGCGCTGGCCGAGTTTATTGAGCGGCTTGCCCTTTGACACGCCTGGCAAGTTAAGCGGAACGAACGCGATACCGCCGCCAGCCATGCCGGCCTTGCGCTCGGTGGTCAGATAGAGCGCCGCATGAGTTGCGATCGTGCCGTTAGAAACCCACGCCGCCTTCTGCCCGTTGATCACGTATGAATCGCCATCAGCGCGCGCGACAACCTGGCCAGTCACTCGCGGATTGTGAAACTGCGGCGTGCCGGGCACCAGTTCATCGGAGCCGTGCTGAGGTTCGGTAATCGCCCAGCATCCGATCATGCTTCCTTCTCGATCGGCGATATAAGGCTTAACGAATTTTTCGTAGAGTTCCGGATTGCCGCTCGCGGCGGCCGCGGTAAACGGGAAACTCGCGGCTAGAAGGCTTATGGCAAGATCACCCGCACCCCAGGCCATCTCCTCGATCAGCACATGCGTCCCGAGTCCATGCAGTCCCATACCGCCGATTTCAACGGGGAGGCCTGCCACGTGGTATCCCAGCTGGTACGCTTGCTTGAACACCTTCCTCAGTGGCGAATCGAGCGCGATCACCTCGCGCGGGTCGGTCATCCGGTCGAGCACCGCAGCCGCCGGCCGAAGTACGTCTTTGGCGAAGCGATGAACGCTTTCCTTGACGGACTCGATGTCTTTAGGGATTTCGAGGTTCAGCTCGCGGTAGGTCTCCATTTTTTGCTCCCAACGGTCGTGTTCGGCGGATATAGATGAACTGCATACGTCGTGCCTGCGATGAACGATCGTTCAATAGGGGTTTTCGTCCGATCGGATGTATCCGATCGCTACAGTGATTCCGTTTGTGACAAATCAAAAGGCGCGGCTAGGCGAAAGGGCGGCGCGGGTCTATAAGCTAAATGAAAAGAACGCGCGGAAGTTGTCTGGATGATGAACCCGCCCGCCCCCAGAGGAGATTCCCAATGGCTAAAATAGACGGCGGCGAGATGCTGGTACGGACGCTCGAGCACGAGGGCGTTCGACGAGATTTTCACGCTCCACGGCGGTCATCTCGATGCTATTTATGCGGCCTGCGGCGCGCACGGCTTCCGCGTGATCGACACGCGTCACGAGCAGGCGGCGGCGCACATGGCTGACGGATGGGCGCGCACGACCGGGCGTCCGGGCGTCGCCATCGTGACGGCGGGACCGGGAGTCACCGACGCGGTCACCGGAGTCGCCAACGCATTCATGGATTCGATCCCGATGATTCTCATCGGCGGGCGAAGTCCGCTCGCCGACGATGACAAGCTGCCGCTGCAAGCCGTCGATCAGATGGGCATCCTGCGGCCAATCACCAAGTGGGCGCGCAGTGTCACGCATACCGAGCGGATTCCGGAGTACCTGGCGGCCGCATTCCGGCACGCAACTACCGGCCGCCCCGGACCGGTGTTCCTCGAGCTGCCGATCGACGTGCTGTTTGCGCGCGTCGACGAGGAACGAGTCGAATTTCCGAGAGAGCGGCTCAAGGAGCCTGCTGGTCCGGGCAGAGCCGCGCTCGCACAGGCGCTCGGCTGGCTGCGCGAGACGAAGCGCCCCGCGATCCTTGCCGGCGGCGGAGTATGGTTCGCACAGGCCGCGACGGAATTGACGCGTTTTGCCGAGCTTACCAACACGCCGGTAATGACCAACGCCAAGGCGCGCGGCTCGATCTCCGAGGAGCATCCGCTGTGTTTCGGCGGCTTTGGCGCGATTCATCCCACGATCCATGCGAAAAGCGGCGGCAGCGCCGACCTCGTAATCCTGCTCGGTACGCGAATTGGGATGTTCACCGGCGGTCGCAACTCGGTGATTCCCGGTAACGCACGCGTAATCCAGGTCGATATCGAGCCCGAGGAGATCGGGCGCAACCGGAACATTGAACTCGGCATCGTTTCGGACTGCGGCGAGTTCCTGCGCCAGGCCTGCGACGCGGCGAAAGACGAAAAATTCGATAGTCATGAAGAGTGGATCGAGCGGTTGAGCGCGGTCCGCAATGCGATGCGCCATCGCTTCGACGAGGCACTCAAAGATCGGCCCGGCCCGATTCATCCGGCCCGGATGGTGCACGAGATCGCGAAGACCCTGAGTCCCGACGCGATCGTGGTCGCTGACGGCGGCGAGACCGCCAACTGGATGTCGAATGCATGGACAGCGCGACGCCCCGGCGGATTCCTGACGCACGGTTATCTCGGGTGCCTGGGGACCGGTCTGCCGTTCGCACTCGCAGCAAAAGCTGCGCATCCGGACAGCCAAGTCTTTTGCATCGTCGGCGACGGATCGGCCGGGCTCAATTTCTCCGAATTCCATACCGCGGCGAAGAATAACCTGCCCATCACCGTCGTAATCAACAACGACCAGCAATGGGGGATGTCGAAGCATGGCCAGGAGCTGATGTGGGGTAAGGGCCGCAGCATGGCGACCGAACTCGGGATGGTTCACTACGAACGCGCGGCTGAGGGTCTCGGCGCCCAAGGCGAACTGGTCGAGCGCGCGGCGGATATCGCGCCGGCGCTCAACCGGGCGCTCACTTCAGGACGGCCAGCTTGCTTGAACATCGTGACGGACCGCGACGTGATCGAGCCGGGCACTCTCGCGATGTACAGCGCCGGCCTTTCCGGACCCGCAAAGGAAGAACCAAAGCCTGACGCCGACAACGAAACTACCTTACCCTATTACGGCAAGCGCAAGCTGGACTAACGAGATGGCGGCAGGTGCGGAGGATCGAGCAGGGCGGCCGAATGCAGATAGGTTTTGGCTTCGCGAATCGCGCTCGCGAAACACGTCGAGCCGTCGAAATACGGAATCTTGTAGTGGCAGCATTCGCGTCGAAGGTATTCGCTGAAGGTGCGAAGTTCGCCAATCAGGCTGAGCAGACGGGCATCGTCGAGTTCCTCCGTCCAGTCTATTCCGTCCGCGGCATGCTCCCGAATCGCTCGCAGCTTCTTTACAGGGTCCACGTCCGCATAGCCGATGAAACATGCCTTGATGCCGGCGTAAGTACCGTGACCGAATTCCATCAGATGCTTGGGTAGAAGCACGTCGCCTTCCAGCAGGAGATCGTCGCCGCTCTGCAGTACGTCGTTGGCGACCTTGCGAATCGTCGGCCAGACTATTTCCATCCGCTTCAGTGCAGGATCGCACACCCGCATTCCAAGTTCAGGCGACGCGCTTGCCAAACTGGCGATTAGAGTGTCAATCGAGAAGTACGGGACTCCATGCTCGGCGAGCATTCGGCGAGCAAGCGTGGTTTTCCCGGAACGCGGAGCGCCACCGATCATGTAGAGCATTTGCCTTTACCTCGACATTGCGCCGAGCTGCTGCAATTTTAAGCAAGGTCTCTGCCAAGTGATCGGCATCAGAAAAACGTGCGGACCGAGAAGAATTTGAGTCCGTGAGCGTATCTACCAAAAGATCGATAATGCATCCGAAAGACCCACGCGTGGTTCGCTTCGCGCCATCGCAAAGGCATCTTCGGGCAACCGGCCGGCCGATGGGGTGGCACACTCCCTGCTTTAAGTGACGTCTAGCTCGAGGGGAACAAGTTTTGACCGGGATAGCGCCCTGCTAGGCTTGAGCCCACGGAGGAGACCACCATGCAGATGAACGTGAAGCCGATCCCGACGCTCGACTCCCGGATCAACGAAATTCGCGCGCTTACGGCGCAGATCGTCAACCGCGATATCCTGCCCAACGAGGGCAAGCTCATGGCGGGGTGGCGTGACGGCTCGACGGACGAAGACCGGCGCAGTTCTCGGGAGCTGAGCGAATCGATAAAGGCGAAGGTGAAGCAAGCGGGTCTCTGGGCGCCACATCTTCCGCCCGAGTACGGTGGCGCCGGCCTCGGCTTCCTCGAGCATGCCTACATGAACGAGGTGCTGGCCTACAGTATGGGAGCGGCGGCGCTGTTCGGCGTGGTCGCGCCCAACTCGGGGAACCAGACGATCCTGCTCAAGTACGGCACGGAGGAGCAGAAGCGGAAGTGGCTAGTGCCGCTTACCGAGGGCAAGATGGAGTCCGGTTTCTCGATGACTGAGCCCGATTCGGCCGGCTCCGATCCGCGATCGATCAAGACCACGGCACGCCGCGACGGCGACCAGTGGGTGATCAACGGTCACAAATGGTTCACCTCGAACGGGTTCCGCGCCGACTTCTTCATCGTCATGTGCCGCACCGGAGGCAGCGGCGCCGACAACGGCCGCATGACGCAAATAATCGTGCCCAAGGACACACCGGGCGTTCGCATCGTGCGCGGCATCGAGGTCTGGGGGCGGCCGAGCGATCACTGCGAGATCGCCTACGACGACGTGCGCGTGCCACTTAGCAACCAACTCGGCCAGACGGGCTCGGGCCATCAGGCTGCGCAGGATCGTCTCGGGGCGGGGCGCGTCTATCACTGCATGAACTCAATAGGGCAGATGTGGCGGGCCTTCGACTTGATGGTCGAGCGCGCCACGATGCGCGAGGTGCACGGCGGCAAGCTCGAGACCAAGCAGTTCATTCAGGGGTTCATCGCAGACTCCTACATCGACATCCAGGCGGCGCGCTTGATGACTATCCACTGCGCCGAGCGCATGGACAGCGGCACCGACCCGCGCACTGACATCTCGGCTATCAAGATCTTCGTCCCGGCGGCCTATGAGCGGGTCGTGGACCGCGCAATCCAGGTGTGGGGCGCGGCGGGCGTCTCGGGCGACCTGCCGCTGGCCGCCATGTACCAGGGGGCCAGGACCTTGCGGCTTGCGGACGGTCCGGACGAGGTACACAGGATCCTGATCGCGAAGAACGTGCTGGCACAGTATCACGCCGGCGAGAGCTGGGACTTTGGAAACTGAGCGATGACTGCGAAGATCAAAATCGAGCGTTAACGTAGTCCTGGCGGCGGCCGTTTTCTTGTTCATCGCGATGGGTGAGGCTCGCGCCGCAAACAACTCCGTTCCCGGATGGGACCCGAATGCATGCCGCGACCTGAGCACGCTCCAGATCATGACGATCGGTCCCGAGGAGGGCGAGCACTGGTCGAGGCTGTGGCTGGTCGCTATAGAGCTATGTGTCCGGCTGGGTGACCGCGCGTTCGGGAGAGTGCAGAAAAATACCGCGAGTCCCTACGTCAAGGTGAAGCTTGGCGACCAAGAGTTCGACAAGGTCCATTGGAGGCGGCGCCCGATATGACCGACAAGGTCGCAGCCGCGATGGCCGACAAGTACTTGATGGACATTCTGATCCGGCACGAGTCGCAACACGCGAACCAACTTTGCCTTGTTTCTTTTCTCTGACGACATTTTGTGACCATAGCTACTGACCCATCGGACCCTGGTACACCTCCTCGCCGAAGCGCAGACCGAGCTCGCCGGGAATTGCGAGGTTGGCGGCGCGATCGCTGCGGATGCATACGACGGCGGGACCGTTGGCCTCGCGCGCGCCGTTGAGCGCCGTTTCCAGGTCTTCCAACCGCTCGACGTAGAAGGATGCGCATCCCAATCCCTCGGCCACTTTGTCCCATCGAATGGTTCCCATCGCAGTGCCGAAAGTCTTTCCATAGAGCCGCTGCTCGTTGGGCTCCTCCATCGACCAGGAGCCTTCGGCGAAGACGACGGTCCTGACCTTGAGGTTCTCCCGCGCCGCCGATTGCATTTCCATAAAGTTGAAGCCCGCGGCGCCGTCGCCGGTTATGCATACCACTTCGCGCGCGGGGCTACCGAGCTTTGCTCCGATTGCGGAGGGAATTCCGGTGCCGAGCATCCCCAACTCGAGGATGTTGAGATACGAGCGCGGCCGCGTCGCGGGCAGGAACCAATGCGACCATAAAGAAGTATTGCCGCCGTCAGTGACGTAGATGCTATCGGCGCCGAAGACCTTGCCAATCGTTCGCATCGCATGGGCGCGATGGATTCCAGGTCCGCGCCACGCCTCGGTCTTCGCGAAACACTTCTCGCGCCAGGCGCGGCTTGCTTCCTGATAACGCTGGAGATCCTCACCGCTTCGCGACCGCGAGCGAATAGCCGCGAGCACTCTATGGAGTCCTTCGAGCGCGTCTTTTGCATCAGCGACGATTCCCAGCGAGAGCGGCCGCGTCACGCCCATGTTGCGCGGATCGATATCGATCTGGATGAGCTTGGTGTGCGACGGATCGCCCCAGTACTTGTCGTAAGGAATGTCGAGGTTGCCTATCCTGGAACCCGCAACCAGGATTACGTCGGCCTCGCGCCGCGCCATGTCCGCGGCGGGACTGTACGTATAGAGGAAGTTCGCGTGATCGAGCGGCAACGCCGATCGCCCCGCCATTGTACCGATCATCGGACAATTGAGCAGCTCGACGATTTTCAGGATCGCGTCGTTGGCGAACCCGCGGTCTACGCCGGCGCCGGCGAGTATCAGCGGGCGTTTCGCAGGCGCAAGCATTTTTGCGGCGGCCTGGAGCTGCACCTCGGAAGCATACGGACCCGACGCGCGATAATTTTCCGGCGCCAGCGAACGAACTGCGGCATCGTCGCCGGTCGCATACATCACCGGAGCCGGTACTTCGAGATGCACCGGCCCAGGCCGTCCGTTCCACATTTCCCGAAACGCTATCCGCGTCACTTCGGGGATTCGCTCCCACGCTAGGATCGGCCCGCTCCACTTCGACACCGTTTTGAAAACTTCGAGTTGATCCTGACCCTGGAAGGTTGACGGCGGGGAAGGATAGACGTTCGCCAGGCGATGCTGCGCGGTGAAGACGACAACCGGGACACCCTCGTGCCGCGCGGTGATAACGCCGGGCAACAGGTTGGCGGAGCCGGGACCGGGATTGCCGAGCACTACCGCGACCTGGCCGCTGGTCTTGTACAATCCTTCCGCCATGTGAACGGCGGCGGCTTCGTGACGGATCGGAACAAATCGCACTCCGTATTCGTCCAGCTTCGCCAATATCGGATCGACTTCAGGGCATGGTAGTCCGAACATGAACTTGACGCCCTCGGCGACCAGACATTTCAATAGAAGTTCGGCACCAGTGATTTCGCTCATGGGATCCTCCCGGGAATCGACAACGACTTATTGGGCGATAGCTAGCACGTATGGCGTCGCCCATAAATCTCGCAGCCGTTCTCCTCCGACAACCGTCGCGAGGCCGCTCGCGCTCATGTACACGAGCTATCGGCCACCAGGAGACCTTGAGCCAACTGAGTGCCGAACTCATATGCAACCGGGGCATAGTTGGGCCCGGCCTAGAGAACCACCCTACGGTTCGGATTTTCGCTTAACCTGGCCGGCAGGACCGTCCTGGACGAACCGGAGGCGATGCGTGCTGAGATTGCGACCTACACATCGAACTTACCAAACCAGACCCTGGGAAGGCTCAGTATTCCACAGCAGGTTTGCTCGCCCGGGGATGCCGCTCCAAGCAAGTCCGCGCCTTGGATTGGCGTAGGAACTTGCCTAGCCGACTCGTTTGCAATCAGAGATAGGAAGGGAGACTTTCGCGTTGATCATCCCGGAATGGAAAGCAACTACTTGAGAGATGCGTGATGCTCAAGTTCCTGAATGGATTGGAGGTAGGCGACTAAATCGGCGACGCGAGACGTCACCTGGCCGCTTGGTCCTTTTCCCTCAGGATATTTCCAGACCTCTTCGCCCCACACCGGCATGTCGCGCGGACCATGGGCGGCAATGTCGGTGCGGCCGTCGATGAAGCGGGCTATCTGGTCTTCCGGAAGAGGATTTCCATATCGGCTTGAAAGCAACCGCAGATCCGCGGGAGGAGTTCTGAGGTGGCTGCAAGCGGGCCCTGTCCATCGCCTTTAATGCAGTGACGCGAGGCGCAGTTACGCAGATACAACGCGCGTCCCCGTGCGACATCGCCGGCGGCAGCGGTCGACGCGACGAGAAGAACCACCAACAGCAAAAGAACGAGGGTTCGATTTAGCTTCATTGCTGGCCGATGTCGGGGGCCAAGTCTCCTGCCAGTTTCAGGTTCTGCATAAGGCGTTCGAGCGCATCTTGCCTGCTAGCGCTCGAAGATTTTCTCGGTCGAATCAACCACGTTAAGAAATGCTATCAGCAAATCGCTCGACGTCACGATGCCAGCCAACTTGCCGCCGTCGACGACTGGTACTCCGCCAATCTTGTTCGCCAGCATTAGTCGGGCTGCCTCTTCGACCAACGCTTTCGAATCAACCGTGACGACCGGTCTTCATTGCGGCATTTTGGATGGGCAAGAGATACCATCCCGAGTGCTTCAAGGAATCGCAGAACAGCAGGGCATCCGAGGCACCAGCTAGCGAGCCAGCGTCTGCGCGGCCGTACAGAACAAGACGTGTCACCTGTGCGCGCTGCCAATCTACGGGACATCGACTGATATCGGTTCGAAGAAGTGGCACCCCGAATGCTCTCGGAAGGCCCAGCCATGATCGAAATTCGAACTTTGCGCGATGAACTTGCCCGCTTCGATGAACTGCATCGGAGGAAATTCTGCGCCTGCTGCGCGGACGAGTCCGAGGCGCGAGCCAGCAGTTTCCGCAGAGCATTCGAGAAAGCGGGCGCGAAAGGCAACACCGGGTTTCTCACCTGCGCTAATTGCAGCGTGAGATGGCTACCCGAGACCCCTACGCGGTTCGCGATTGGGTCATAGTCACCACCTATGGGTGCTTTGTCGCCACACTCTGCGGTCCCTGGATAGCGGAGAATCCCGATCCTGCACGCCTGCCACGGATCGCCCGGCTGATCCTGTCTCGTAGCCCCAACGCGCCGTTACAGTGACGCTCGTAACCAAACGCTGCGATTCCTGCAAGCAGATGAAGCCGCTCGTCCTGTTTGGTCACAGGCGCCGTGAGCTCGACGGCCGCAGCGATACGTGTGTCGGCGCTGCTTGCGACGGGCCAAGCCGGCGGCACCGCGTCCGCCAGCACCGGTTCACCCATGGCGTTGAATTGTTGCGGCACCGCAACTTAGATTAAAGCCCGAGTAGCCTTTATCGTATTCGATAAAACATTCACGGCGAACGGCAAGATCCGATACCTACAGTTCGGAGAAACGCACGAGACCGTCAGGAGGCCCGCAAAGCGGCTCAGTTCCCTGGTTTGCGAGATCCACTCATCGTCGATCTCTCGCGCGCCGAGAAGGTCGCAAGCCTGGCGTCGTTGAGACTGCGGGATGCAGAAGGCCACAGCCCTGTTCGACCACAAGGCGGTTCGCGATTGTCGCGCTGATAGGTGACGACGATGCTGCAGCCCGACTTCGACCCCGCACCCAGGACTCTCCGAATCCATCGATGCCGCTACGTTTCGAAAAATGTAAAGCCCGGCGATACCGGGAGCGCGCGACGCTGGTCGCCGAGAAAGTTGACGGCCGGCCGCCAAATTCGGCAGATCGAATTATGCACCGCGGCACTGCGACATCGTCATCGAGCGCGAGCGGACTTGCGGACTGGAGATCTCCGATCGGGGGGCGAATAGCGTCTCACCCGGCCCTTAAGAAAAAAGGCCCGGCGCGTGAGCGCGAGGCCTTTTAGGATGCGGCAGACGGACTGCGGGCATCTATGGGCGAGCGAGGTTCGCTCAGCCTACGGGCACATCTGTCGACAGCCCGGTTGCGATCAGATCGGCTTCAGGGTTCGGATTGTCGAGGGCGGCCTTCGCAAAGAACTTCTGCCATTCTGAATCGGCTTCGATCTTCGCCGAAAACTCACCATAGGCTTTCCAGTCCGCCGTTTCTGTGATGAAGACTGTGCACGGCGCATTGGTTCCAACTATCTGATTCACCACGCGAACCCGCGCACCAAGGCGCTCAATGATTTTCTTGGCAGTCGCCACGTCCACCATAAATTGCTGTGCTTTACCCGGACGCACTCGATATGCCGCCGTCTGAAGTACTGCCATAACTGGTCCTCCTTAATTTTAAGCCCGAATTTGGTTCAAGCTCGCACGACACCCGGCGGTTTGCACCAATCCAGTGCTTTGATGCTCGATTTGATCGTGGCACTGATGAAGCCTCCCTCGACGAACTACCGCAAGGCAGGGTTGGCGAGGAATGAGTCAATCGAAAGCAATCATATTCACGTCACCTCCTTTTTTGGCGGATTGCCGCCTGCGGAGGCGAAAAGTTCATCTCCTCAATGCAACGCATAACCCGTTCCCAACTTAAGCGATGAAATGGCCGCGACTATTAGACCTTTATCTTTGCGTGCTCTTACTTCTAGTGCTTCTAAAGGGAACATCTGGCGCGCTTCGCAACAGAATCCATACATGATGAGCGAAGCTCGCCATCTAAGTGCCATTCTGCCGCCGCCTTCTTCGGCTCGGGCAGCGGGAACCTCGATTGCCGAGCGATGCCAGGTCGAGACCGTCATCGAACGCGAGCGAAAGCGAGGGCTTGAGATTTGCGACAGGCGGGGAAAGGGTAAAAGAGAACGGGCCAGCGTCCTGATGCCGCCAGCCCGAAGCCGACCAGTGAAGGGGGGCGGGGATGAACACCAGTCAGCGCTCCCCAACTATCAAATTGCCGCGCGAGGTCCATCGCCCGGCTTCGCACCCGAGAGACAAAGGACTTGCCGTATCTAAATGTTCGCGTAGTGGACGAGGACGACACGCCCGTATCCGGCGCGCGGGTGGTGATCGTTATTTACCGTGACACTTTCCCAAACAATCTGACGGACCATACGGACAATGACGGGATCGCCCAATTTGAAATCGATAGCGGAATCTCGGCAGATATCTACATTAATGGGATTCTTGAGTTACTGCACGTTGGCTTGGACGATGAGGTTACGGTGTCGATATAGACGCTGAAGTTTAGGACATCATCAACGATGCGTTGTAAGAATGTCGGGGCTACACACGAATTTGAGATCATCAACACTCGATCGCAGCAGGCAGCCAGCGAACAGAGTCGCATCTTCCATTTTGACGGAGAATGCAGAACATGCTTCGCTCCGTACTGGCAGCACGGATCGTCGATGGTTCCCGAACAATGGAAGTTGAGGCCTGCTACTTGCGACTGCGGCTGTGCCTAATCCGTCCCGGTTCGTCCCGGCTTGTCGCGCCTCATCCGGGTAAGATTGCGTTAAGTGCAGACTCCCGGTCAAAGTGACCCACTACCCACCGAAACCACCAAGCAGGCACAAACCTTCGGTGGGATAAGATCACCCGAATTGCGATCGACCGATCCGCCGCCACACTTTTTCATGCGCGGATGGCAGAACTTGGAAAGCGTGAACGCGCCCTTCACGACGCGCAAGGGCACTTATCGCTCAGGCGCGATCCGCTACTGCTGAACGACGTTTTTCGCTGTCAGACCGCGAAGCTTCGCTCTCAGTTCTTCTCGTATAACTTCCCGTTCCACGACCGCGTGGACAGGTCGATCTCACCCTCGGAGGCCACAGTCCGGCCATCGGAAATCTGGACAAACCCCTGCGTGCGCCAGCGGTGTATCCCGATACTCTCAAAGGTGCCGGGACCGGTGCCCGAGGGTTGCTCGCCATTGTCCAGGTATGCTGACGCGCACCAACTGAACGTCCCGCTTTTGCGGCCCACAAACGTGGCCGTGCCAAGGACTGTCCCAAATCCGGTCACCGGTCCTTCGCAATTTCCTTGCACGAGAACGCTACCGGCTGGTCCAGGAGTGAGTGTGAGTGAGGTGAACTTGAACGCAAATTCTCCGATCTGTTTACCCCATGCCATCGCTCTCCACCTTAGCTGGAATTTCCATTTTGAATCCTGATTTGGACTCGCACCGACACCAAGCGGCTTGCGAACGTGAAGTTCGAGCCCGGTTTTGAGTCCAAGGCCTTTTCAGGGCCCCGCAACAGACCACTTCTGCCACGCATTGGCTTAAACACCTGAAACTGATGCTTTTCCAACCGAGTTCTCAGACACTTATCCTTCCCTCCCTATCTTGTCAGCGAAATCTGCTCCGCTCTGAGGGCCGCCTAACCTGCTGCCTGTACGTCGTCGGAGCCTTTTGGACAGGCCAACAACAGATTCAAAGTAGGATCTGGTCCATCTGAGTTGAAGTCTTGGCTGCGGCTGCATGATGCTGCCGGTGTCGTAGCTCGATGGTTTTCAGCTTGGTATTTTCCCTCCGTGTGACCATGACCGAAGTAGACATCGGCCCGGGTTAGGTTATTGAGGCTTTCCTGGTAACGCCGCAAGTTCCTTCCATCACTATAAGGAACGCAAGCCATCGCGTCGGGTACCTCGCTCTTGAGCCTGACGTTTGAAGTGCGGAATCACATGCGTTTGTATAAGCTCCATGCTTCTCAGAACCTTTCGGTTCTCAAGACCAGATAACCTTGTCCAGCATAGTATCTGGGTGAACCCGTACTTCGTCTGCAGGTCCTCAATCTGCCGGATGCACGACGCGGGGTTTCCACATATCAAGGTGCCACTGTCAAGAAGCTCGTCCCACTGCACACTCTGCGCCGCCTTGCGAATGCTCGGGTAGGTCTCGTATCCTTCTATAGGGGGCTGGCGGAGCGGAGGAGCTACGAGGTGCGCAACGTTTCGATAGTACCATAAGACGGCCGCACCGAAATTCTGCCGAGCCTGTTCTGCCGACTCGGAACAATAGACCATGCACAAGGCACCGATCTCGCGCTCATCGGGGTTATGTCCTCCGTCTCGTAGGGCCTCACGGTAGTCCGCAAGAAGCTGGTGAAGGCGCTCGGACTTGAAGCCGTAGACCAGTGAACAAAGCAAGTTGAACCCCCGCCTACCGGCCAATTCGAAGGAAGGATCACCGATCGCGGCGATCCATATGGGCGGGTGAGGTTTCTGCAAGGGCTTGGGACGCACCGACTGCTCTGGAATGTCGAAGTGAGCGCCTTTGAAGCTCATCGGTTCTTCTGTCCATGCGCGCACAATTACGTCGAGAGCCTCGTCAAAAATCTCGCGCGACTTGGACTGATCGACTGTGAAACCCTGGTACTCGATCGGCTGGAAGCCTCTCCCAACCCGGAGGTCGAGCCTGCCGTCGCTCATCAGATCCACCATTGCTCCTTCCTCGGCCACACGGATCGGGTCGTTAAACGGCAGAACCAAAACTCCACTCCCCAGTCGAATCCGTTTCGTAACCGATGCGATGGCGGCCAGCGTCACCATAGGTGACGCGCTGAAGCCATATTCGGTGGAGTGGTGTTCGGGTACCCAGATCGAGTCAAAGCCCATGTCCTCGGCCGCGCGCATACAGTCGAGCTGCTCTCTGAATATTTGGCGCTCGCTCTTGCCTCCGGCAGGATGTTCAAAGAAATGCAGCATACCAAACTTCATACGCAGTTCCTCCGACTCGGGCTATTCGCTGCGAACAGAAAGAGGCATTTGTCATGCCTCTTTCATATCGCGCAGGAACAAGAGGCATTGAACGTCGTCTTCATGTTGCAGCGGCTTGGCCGCGTCTCTCTGGAGTCTTTTCGCTCCACTGCAGATGGCGCCTAAAGCGCCACTAGGATGGTTAGTGGAATGCCCTCTCTCCACTATCGGGCAAACGCTTACCTTAGAATACCCGTCAGCTCTGCGAAGGCTACTAAAGTCGCGAACCCGGCAGAGTGAGCGTACCGGGCAGGCATTTCGACGGCGCTCTGTTCGGGACAGGCGGCCTAGCGATGGTGTGATGTTGGCCGCGAAGTGTCAGCCGCGCATGCCTGCGAGGCATCCGGTCGCATCAAGGATCGCGTTGAACACTGCGATTGCCGCGAGCAGAACTAGTGGCAAGCATCAAGGAGAAAACCATGTCCCTTCCAGGTCTCAAAAACCAACGTATCGCGATCATCGGCGGCAGCTCCGGCATCGGCTACGCGGTCGCCGAGTGCGCCTTGGCCGAAGGTGCGCAGGTGGTGATCGCCTCCAGCAATGCGGCCAATGTCGAGGCGGCCGTCGCGCGTCTCGGTAAAGACGCGAGCGGCGGCGTCGCAAATGTCAGCGACGAGGCCAGTGTCGCCGCCTTCTTCGATGGGCGGGGCGCCTTTGATCACCTCGTCTTCACAGCGGGGGACTGGGGGCCGCACTTGTTCGCAAGTCCGATTGCGCAGATGAACTTCAGCTCGGCCCGCCGAGGCCCTGAAGGTCAGGTTCTGGGGCGCGCTGATGGCAATCAAGCACGCTCATGGGCGGATATCGCCAAACGGCTCAATCACCTCACCGACGGAGTTCTGGTCCATCGGCCGCGAAAAGGCGCGCCGCTAACCACCGCCTTCGGCGGCGCGATCGAACATCTGGCCCGCGGGTTGGCGGTCGACGTGGCGCCGATCCGAGTCAACGCAGTTTGCCCGGGCCTGGTACTCACCGAAAGGTTGGCCCGATCCCCGGAGCTTGTCCGCCAGCAAACTGAGCGCCAGTTGATTCCGCGTGGAGCCGAACCTGCCGAGGTGGCGCAGGCCTATCTCTACCTGATGCGCGGGAACTACACGACGGGCCAGGTGCTGATCGTGGACGGGGGGCTGACGCTCACGTGACGGACGTTTGCGCCGAGGTCGTCAACAGCGAAGGCGGCCGAGCCTGGCGAGCTTTCGTCGCCGGATAACGTCTCGGACCGAATTGCTCGCGCAGCCTCGTGCGACTTACACTCTCAGCGAAGCAAGCTCAACCGCGCGGGTATCACCCTGCGATTCGTTCAAGCCGATTAGGCTCCCCGTCGTTACCCAAACAACGATTTGGTTGTACAGGCGAGCGACCGGTGTTGCCTCAGGCCCCGGAGACACCGCGTTAATATGGCTTCAGCGCCTCACCTATGGTGACGCTGGCCGAGGTCGCATCGGTTACGAAACGGATCCGATTGGGAAGCGGCGTTATGGAGCTGCCGTTTAACGACCCGATCCGTGTGGCCGAGGAAGGAGCAATGGTGGATCTGATGAGCGACGGCAGGCTCGACCTTGGGGTTGGGAGAGGCTTCCAGCCAATCGAGTACCAGGGTTTCACAGTCGATCAGTCCAAGTCACGCGAGATTTTTGACGAGGCTCTCGACGTAATTGTGCGCGCATGGACAGAAGAACCGATGAGCTTCAAAGGCGCTCACTTCGACATTCCAGAGCAGTCGGTGCGTCCCAAGCCCTTGCAGAAACCTCACCCGCCCATATGGATCGCCGCGATCGGTGATCCTTCCTTCGAATTGGCCGGTAGGCGGGGGTTCAACTTGCTTTGTTCACTGGTCTACGGCTTCAAGTCCGAGCGCCTTCACCAGCTTCTTGCGGACTACCGTGAGGCCCTACGAGACGGAGGACATAACCCCGATGAGCGCGAGATCGGTGCCTTGTGCATGGTCTATTGTTCCGAGTCGGCAGAACAGGCTCGGCAGAATTTTGTGCACCGGTCCTATGGTACTATCGAAATGTTGCGCACCTCGTAGCTCCTCCGCTCCGCCAGGCGCCTGCGGAGGAATACGAGACCTACCCGAGCATTCGCAAGGCGGTGCAAAGTGTGCAGTGGGATGAGCTTCTTGGCAGCGGCACCTTGATTTGTGGGAACCCCGCGTCGTGCATCCGGCAGATTGAGGACCTGCAGACGAAGTACGGGTTCACCCAGATACTATGCTGGACAAGGTTATCCGGTCTTGAGAATCGAAAAGTTATGAGAAGCATGCAGCTTATGCGAACGCACGTGATTCCGCACTTCAAACGTCCGTCTCACGAGAGAGTCACGCTGCGCGCTGGCTCCGTTCGCCATAGTTATGGATGGCGCGTGCCTGCTGGTTCCTCTGATACCGATCTTGGCTGGAGCCCCTTTATCCTTTGACTTGCTGGACCTGAAGAAACGATCGCAGCACGTGTCGGAATGGTTCGAGCGACAGTGGCTTCGAAATGTAGTGGTGGGCGCCGTTCGCTCGTGCCCGTTTCTCGTTGGCATCGCTTTGGTTGCCGGCGATGTAGAGCAAAGAGTTGCTGGAGAAGTGTTTACGAATCTGCGCGAGCAGCCAGCCGCGATCAGTTTCTTCGACCGTCTGATCGTCGAGTACAACGAGTCGCACATTTGGTTGCGTGAACACCTCGCGACTCATGTGTCCGTCGGTGGCCTGCCGAACCAGGTTCCAAGGCCGCTTGGCGATTTCGCGTACGAGCTCCGCCAACGCCTTGTCATCGGAGAGGAGCAGCAAAGTCGGCGACAGTCTTGTTTCTTCCAAATCGGCCTTCACTTTTATTTGAGCGTTATTTCGGTCGCGTTGCATTGCCAAAACCTGATACTGCCTGAGAGTTCTGCTTTATCTGAAACAGAAGCAGCAAATGTGCCAAGCCTGTTACCCGCTTCGGGCAACACTGAAAGAACGAAAGGAGGCAATTTCGCCCAGATGACTCCTTCGGATGCAATAGAAAAGAGGCACGAGAAGGAAGTCCCCGGCTTGCTGCCCAGCATCTGGCACAGGGCAGAATGCGCGCAATACCTTAGCGCGCTCGTACTAGAACGGACGCAAAACTCCAAACAATGCGTTCTCGATCTGTCGGTTTCGACTTGTAGTTCTGGACACTACATGCACGCCTGCCGCTCGGTATCGGGACGATGAATCGCGGCGATGCAGGCTACAAGGCGCGTTAGGAGCAACGTTTTTGTAATTCTCAGCTCCTGAACCGTACCAGCGCGATTGCTATACCAAAACGTCGCTGAAATCCGCACAATTTTTGTTTTTGGAGGAACATATGTTAAAGAGATTTGTACCCAATGAAAGCAATGAATGCAGCTTTTGACCGGCTTGACGTCTTTCAAGCCAGTTCCCTCGGCTAGCCAACGAATGGATACGAACGCCAACCCACCGCCTCCCACATCTCAGCCTGGCGGGGGGCCACGCTATTTTCACTTGCTATGGGACACGGAACTCGACGAGCTCCGTCCCGTCCTGGTGTCTATCCAGAAACATCGCGACCGCGTGCTGGAACACTGGTACCAGCTCTACGTGCTCCACTTTGCCGACAACCGCGCGCTAGGCAAGGTGGAATTCATCGAGGTCTTCGGCAGCGAACTCGATGCTACACTGAAGGATCTTGTCGACAAAGATATGGACCGCTTCGCCGCCGATATCGCGCGTATCGGGGAACAGCTCGCCGAACGTGGCGTTCCATTCTCGGAGTTGATCGTCTCGATTCACCTGTTCGAGGAGAGTGCGGCCACCGCGTTTCCGTCGTTTCCGCCACTAATGCCGCGGACATACCAGTTGTTCGACAAACTAAGTCACATCCGCATGATCGTACTCGCGGATACCTTCTTCCGGTCGAGGACCGCTGTCTCCGGAGCGCGAATCCTGGCGCTCGAACGCGAGGCCGGAATGCTTCCAAATCATTCTCGCAACTGGTTCCGCGGGATGGTCGGCGCCAGTGCGGCGATGCGGCAGTTGTACGACCGGGTCGAGGCGGCTGGCGTCACCCGCGGCACGATTCTAATCGTCGGCGAGAGCGGCACTGGCAAGGAACTGATAGCACGCGCCATTCATGAATGCGGCCCGCAGCCTGCTGCACCGTTTGTCGCGCTCAACTGCGCGGCTATACCCAAGGACCTGATCGAAAGCGAGCTGTTCGGATACAAGCGCGGCGCGTTCACCGGAGCGAACGCCGAATACCTGGGGCTGTTCCGCGCCGCTGACCGCGGAACTCTGTTCCTGGATGAAGTCACGGAGATGAGTGCCGACACGCAGAGCAAGCTGCTGCGCGCTATCCAGGAGCGCACGGTGCGTCCAGTAGGATCGATCAGGGAAGTTGCAGTGGACGTACGCCTGATTGCCTCGACCAACCGCGATCCTCAGGAGGCAGTGAAGGCGGGACGGCTTCGAGAGGATCTCTACTACCGTCTTCAAGCGAGCGTCATTCAGATAGCGCCGCTGCGAGAGCGCCTCGAGGATGTTCCGCTCCTGACCGAGCACTTCGTCGAGCTGTTCAACTCGAGGCAGATGCGCGCAGTTCCGGTCACAGGAGTCGAGGACGAAGCTATCGAGGCCATGCGACGATATTCGTGGCCGGGCAACGTGCGCGAACTTGCTAACGCGATCGAGACTGCGTTCACGTTCAGCCGCTCGCAGGTGATCCGGTTGCAGGACTTGCCGGCGTCGATTTCCGGTTCGCTCGCCCCAGAACGCGTGCCCATAGAGAGGAGAAATCCCGTTGGCAGTTTCGCCGATGCCGAGCACAGTCTTATTTGCCGCGCGCTCGAGGCGACTGAAGGCAACAAGGTGCAGGCTGCCAAGCTGTTGAAGATCTCTCGCAAGAAGCTCTACGCCAAGATCGCGAAGTACGAAATCGAATGATCAGACGCTCAGCGGCGCGGTTTCCTTCGGCGACGGAGGTGATTCGTTTTACTTGCTCCTACAGCACTCCATGAGCACAAGATTCTTCGCGCGGACCTATCTCGTTCGCTGAAAGTGCAAAATGAAAAAAGCAGGTCGTCCGTCCGAGGTTACCGGCCCTATAGAGCCTAATGTGCCTCGGTTGTTCGGCGCAGCCTGCTTCCTATACATCGAAAGAAGCATCGCCCGTGCCACGGCGTACCGACCCAATATTTAAGGCTAAATCTATTTGCATAGGTACCGGATGTCGGACAGGACTGTAACCTTAAGAACCAGCGCGACGGCTTTATGATGCCTACGGACACATGCGAGAACCAAATACGCGGATCGTTATTGAACCTCGACTAAGGACGACGGTGGACAGCTTGCACGGGCGCGATTAACCCTTGAGTCGAGAGCGGAGCAGCGGGAGATCCAGCCATGATCGACTACCCGGAATTCCAGAGCGAATTGCCGGCAGGGAAGTAGAATCCCGAGGACGTGTTCCGTAGTTTATCGCGGAGGAGGCCGACGATGATTGGGACGACTCCTGGTATGCATCGGGTTCTGGCCGCTGCGCTGGCGGCCATAGCCGTAGTCGGTTTGATGTGCCGAACCAACCCTGCCGCGGCAGGGCTAAGCAGCCGCAAAGAGCCTGCCGCGCTGATCGTCATCAGCGACGCACCGGGCGAGTTCATGCCGAGGACGATGACGATAAGGGTCGGCGACACCGTGGAATGGAGAAACACTGGCGGCATCGCCCATAGCGTCGAGTTCGTTGGCGAGACCCTTCCGGAGGGCACGGCATCTTCGCAGTCGGGAGTCATGATGCCCGGCAAAACTTACAGTTTCACGTTCAAGGCGCCCGGCGGTTACGCGTACATATGCCGGTTCCATGTAATTAATGGGATGATCGGTAAAATCATCGTGGTCCCCGACCTGCCGGCCTCGGCAACACCGGTCGGCACCCGGTAGACGGTGTTCACGAACCCACGCCGTTGCTTAGTTCCTGATGCAACACGCTCAACCATCGCGACCCCCGCTGCGCACGTACTTGGGTACGATCGTATTCACGATGGTCGTGCCGGGTTCGGTAGTCGGCCTTGTCCCCTACCTGATTTCGCGATGGGAACTGAGGCCGCCATTGTTCGGGCTTGGGCCAACCCGATGGCTAGGCTTCGCGATTTTCCTCATCGCGATTCCGGCGTTTGCCGACTTTCTTGCACGCTTCGTGCGCGAGGGGCATGGGATCCCGGCCCCTATCGCGCCGACGCGGCAGCTCGTAGTGGGCGGAGTCTACCGCTACGTGCGCAACCCCGCCTATGTCGCGGTGATCGCGATGCTTGTCGGGCAGGCTCTCTTCCTCGGTAACCTGGCTGTGCTCGAGTACGCATTCGTGGTTGCGATCGGATTCCACCTGTTCGTGATTCTCTATGAGGAACCGACGCTCAAACGGACTTTTGGCCTCCACTATCAGGCCTACTGCCAAGAGGTTCCCCGCTGGATTCCGCGCCTCCGCTCGGCCGTCTATCCTTGGCCGCGATAAAAGGCATTCACAGATGCGCTGGTCATCTGGGCCCGTGGTTGAAGATTTGGATCACGGTTTGAAGGAACTCGGCCGCCGGGGCGCCGTCAACTACTCGATGGTCAAACGTCAGGCTCAGCCAAATCATCGCGCGCTTTGAGATCGCGCCGTTGAAGACGGCGGGCTTCTCGACAATTCGCCCGACACCGAGGCTTCCGGTCTCGCCGGGATTCAAAATCGGCGTGAAGGCGTCGATACCGAACTTGCCGAGGTTGGTTATCGTAAACGTGCCTCCATGTACGTCTTCGAGCTTGAGACTACCGGAGCGCGCCCTTTCGCAGAGTGCTCGGCTTTCGACCGCGATCTCATGAAGTGACTTGCTCTCGGCGCGCTGGACGACCGGAACGATCAGACCCTGATCGAGCGCGACGGCGATTCCGACGTTTGCGGTTGCATTGAGGACGATCTCCGCGCCGTCGAGGCGCGCATTCATTCGCGGGTGGCGTGTCAAAGCGCGCGCGACCGAATGAATCATCATATCGGTGTATGAAAAATCGAACTCGCGGGACTGACGGGCGCGAAATTCGGTCGCCGGCGTCACATCGGCCTCGGCGGTGATTGTGATCTGCGCGCTCGTGCGCAGGCTCTGATGCATCCGCTCGGCGATCACCTTGCGCGCGCCACGAAGCGCGAGGCGATCGGCGCACGGCGCCGCTGCCGATATTGGTGGCTGCACCTTCGTCGAGGATTTGGAGGCGCGCTCGACGTCTTCGCGAGTGATCCGTCCACCGGGGCCAGTGCCTTCGACTTTGTCGAGATTCACGTCGAGTTCAGACGCCAGCTTGCGCGCAACCGGACTTGCGGTCCGCCGCAGACCCGCGTTGGCGACCGGAGCGCTGGGATTGCCGGTCGGCGGCGAGACTGATGATTGCTTGGGCGCTTCTGCCGCGGACTTTAGGTAGCGCGCCGCGATCGCTGCGACATCCTCGCCCGTCTCGGCGATCACGGCTACCGCCACGCCGCATTCAACCGTCGCACCTTCGTCGAACAGTATCATTGCAAGGGATCCCGATGCGGGCGCTTCGACCTCGTAGAGAACTTTCTCGGATTCGACCTCGTAGAGCGGCTCGCCCGCGTTGACAAGCTCGCCAGCGGCCTTGAAGAAACGCTGAATCGTTCCTTCATGCATCGTGAGCCCGAACTTGGGCATTGTAACTTCAATTGCCACAGTCAGTTCCGCGATTTGCCGGCAGGTCTATCGTCCGACGACGTCACGTATCGCGGCTTCGATGCGGGCCTCGTCCGCGATAGCCGCCTTTTCGAGCGGCGGACTGAACGGGATCGGCACGTCGAGCGAGGTGACGCGCCGGACCGGTGCGTCGAGGAAGTCGAAGCCCTGGTCGGCAACGATCGCGGCGATATCCGCGGCGGCGCCACCGCGCAGATGGCCTTCGTCAGCGATCACGATGCGATTGGTTTTCTCGACCGAAGCAAGTATCGCATCTTCGTCGAGTGGAATCTGCGTGTGCGGATCGATCACTTCGACCGAGATCTTTTCCTGCACGAGCTTGGTCGCGACGCTCATCGCCTTCGGCACCATCGCGCCGATCGCCACCACCGTAACGTTTCTCGCCGGGCCGCTTGATGGCGGCCTTGCCGAGCGGCACCAGGTGATCGCCGGCAAGGATATCCTCCTTGAGTCGGCCGAGCGCGCCGTGCTCGAAAACGATCACCGGATTGTTGTCGCGGATCGCACTCTTGAGCAGTCCCTTCATGTCGGACGGCCCCGAAGGGACGACGAGCTTGAGGCCAGGGACGCTTAGAAATTGCGCGTAGACCGTCTCGGAATGCTGCGCGGCCGCACCACCCATCGCCGGCGCGAAACGTTATCGGCATCGTGGCCTTCCGCCGGACATGTAGCGCAGCTTGGCGGCCTGGTTGCAGACCTGATCGAAGGCGCAATAGAAGAAGCTGGCGAATTCGACTTCGCAAATAGGCCGCGTCCCCGCCATTGCGGCGCCGACTGCCGCGCCGACGAAGCCGGCCTCCGAAATCGGCGTGTTGCTCACGCGCTTGGCGCCGAACTTGTCGATAAGGCCCTTGGTGGCGCCGAACGCGCCGAGCACCACGTCCTCGCCCATCAGGAAGGTCAGCGGATCGCGTTCCATTTCTTCGGCGATGGCCTGGTTTATCGCCTGGATAAAATTGGTTTGCGGCATGATGATTCCTCCGCTGGCGCGCGCTCAGGCGTAAACGTCGTCGGTGACTTCCGACGCCGCGGGCAGTTCGCTCGCGCGTGCGAATTCGACCGCGTCGGCGAGTTCCTTTTCCGTGTCGGCGACGATCTTTTTAAGTTCGGCCGAGCTTATCTTGCCGCTCTCTGCACACCATTTTTCGAATCGAATCAGCGGGCACTTGCGCTTCCATTCCTCGACTTCGGATTTCTCGCGATACGCCCCGTCGCCAAGAAAGGCCTGCTCGCCGACGACGTGCCCCTCCCATCGATAGGTCTTGCATTCGAGCAGGGTGGGACCTTCGCCGGCGCGGGCGCGGGCGACGGCTTCGCTGGTGTAGCGAAAGACTTCGAGCACGTCGTTGCCATCGACGATATAGCCAGGGATGTCGTAGGCCTTTGCGCGCACCGCGATGTCCTTGACCGAAGTCACAGTCGCCATCGGAGTGAACTCGCCGAAGCCGTTGTTCTCGCATACGAACACGACCGGCAACTTCCATACTGCCGCGAGATTCAGCGACTCGTGGAAGGTGCCCTCGTTGGAGGCGCCGTCGCCGAAGAACGCCACAGTGACATCGTCTTTGCCGGCGATCACAGCGCCCAGCGCGGAACCGGTGGCGATCGGCAGTCCAGCGCCGACGATGCCGTTGGCGCCGAGGATGCCGAGCGAGTAATCGACAATATGCATCGAGCCGCCTTTGCCTTTGCAGTAGCCGGTGCGCTTGCCGAAAATTTCCGCCATCATCCGATCGAGGCGTCCGCCTTTGGCGATCAGATGTCCGTGCCCGCGATGGGTTGACGTGATGCGATCGGTCTTGCGCAGCGCGGCGCATACGCCCGTGGCGGAAGCTTCTTCGCCGATCGAGACGTGCACGAAGCCGGGAATCTCGGCGGCCATCGCCAGGTCACGCGCCTTGGATTCGAAATGCCGGATCTTCTGCATCGTGCGGTACATCTCGAGCAGCTTGTCCTTGCTGATATCCATGAAGGGCTTGCCTCCGTGAGGATTCGTGGAAATGTGCGGCAGATGCACCTGGCGAGCGGAAAACTATTCCCAACGGCCGCAACCTTCAACTTCGGTACTTCCGCGCTTGTTCAATATTCGTGCGAGTGCGACAAGTATGGAAATTCCGCTTCAGGAGGATCGCAGTATGGCCAAGCACGGACGTCTCAACCTCAGGAATGCAGGAGCGTTGGCAAGGCGGATCCCTGCGGGACGTTCGAGCGTTCCGCAAATCATGTCGCGATCGTTTTTGAATTCAATTTGCGCGAGTTTCTTCGGGAAACCCCAGATTTCGCGTCGTGCGCCGAACTCATCGAGACGCTCACCGAGGTCAGAGTAATCGAGGCATGGACAGGAGTCGGCTCGATCGCTTTCGCGGAAAGCTCGCGGCTCGATCCGTGGAACCGACTACCGGTCAAGCGAGTGATTCAGGCGAGCTATATGCTCAGCGACATGACGCTCGGCTTCGGAAAGGTGATCGATCATCTCGAATAGAGCGGGGCAATCGAATCGCGCTAGATCATGAATCCGCCGTCAACGCTGATGACCTGTCCGGTCACGGCGCTGGCGGCGTCGGATGCGAGCATCGCCGCCATCGCGCCCAATTCATCGGGCTCAACGATTCGCTTCTGGATGTTCTGGCTTTCGGCGAATCCTTTGGCGTCGGCCGCGCTCACCCCCATCATCGCACCCAGCACGTTCCAGTCCACCAGCTTGGTGTTGGTCCATCCGGGACATAGCACATTCACGTTGATGCCGTGCGGGGCGGCGCATAAGCAAGCGAGCGCGTGAAACCGATGAGGCCGTGCTTCGCGGCCGAGTAGGCCAGCGGACCGCCGCCGTTCTTCGCATAGCCGGAACCGATACTGATGATGCGGCCCCACTTCTGTTTCATCATGTAGGGGAGCGCGGCATGAGTCGCATAGAATGCCTGCGTCAGGTTCAGGAACAAATTGTCCTCGAACGCGCGCGGGTCATGATTGAGCGGATCCAGATGAACCGGGTTCTCCGCGATCACGCCGCCCGCGTTGTTGATCAGAACGTCGAGACCGCCGAGTTTGCGGGCAGCCTCGTCGACGCCGTCGGTAATCTGCTCGCGGCTCATCACGTCGATGATGACCGTGAAGCCGCGCTGCCCGCGCTCCTCTATTTCGCTTGCGACCGTTTCCAGTTCGCCCTGCGAACGAGAGGCGACCGCTACGTCGGCGCCCGCATCTGCAAGCGCAAGCGCCATCGAGCGGCCAATTCCGCGGCCACCGCCGGTTACCAGCGCGCGGCGTCCATGCAGATCGATCAGTTGTCTCATTTCCCGGGCGGCTCCATGAGTCGAATCAGGCTTCTCCGAGTTCAATCGCTTTGTCTCATCCATTCCCGGACTTTTGCAAATGGGCTAATTCAGGCCTGTATCGAAAGCACCCATATAAGGTGCTTCTTTTCGCGATAAGGTGCTTCTTTTCGCGCCATATCCAAGCCGCGTCCTCGTTAACCCATTGCGTTGGCGATAGCCGTCTCACGCGTTTTGCGCATGTCCAGTCCGCGCGTCCGTGGCACGTTCGATGCACCATGATCGAAAGCAAAGCACCGATATCCGGCAATCGCGACTCTCTCGAGCGCTGAGCGAGGAGATAACAGGCCGATGGATACTTACCGTGAACTTTGTCTGGAGGTCCCGAAAGAGTACGAGTCGCTGCGCGCGAGCGCTCATCGCTTCGCGAAAGAAGTGATGCGTCCGGCAGCGATCGAACTCGATCGCATGGCCGATCCCAAGGATGTCATCGCGCCGGATTCCCCGCTGAGACGCGTTCTGAAGCAGGCCTACGGCCTTGGCTATCATGTTGCCGGAATTCCGGTCGCGATGGGCGGGTTGGGACTCGATCCGCTCGCCACTTACATCCTCCACGAGGAACTGGCGTGGGGATCGGTTGACCTCTCGTTGGCTATCGGATGCTCGGGGTTCCCGTACTTCGTCGCTGCCACCAGCGGCAATTCCGATCTGTACGAAACCTTCGTGAAGCCGTACGTCGAGGACCGCGAAGCCGCCTTCATAGGATGCTGGGCTATCACCGAGCCCAACCATGGATCCGATCACATAATGGTAGGCACGCCCGAGTATCACAATCCGAAGGTGAAGGGCGAAGTCGTCGCGCGAGTCGAAGGCGACTCCTACGTCATAAAGGGCCAGAAGTCATCATGGGTTTCCAACGGCACCATCGCGACTCATGCGGCGCTCTATCTAAGAATTGAATCCAAATCGCCTCATGCGCCGATAGGAATGTCCGGCGGCGGCGTCGCAGTGGTTCCACTGAACTTGCCGGGAGTGTCGAAGGGCAAGCCGCTCAACAAACTGGGGCAACGCGCGCTCAACCAGGGCGAGATTTTTTTCGACAACGTGCGCATCCCGCGCCATTACATGGTGGTGAACTCCGATACCTATGAGCAGCACACGATGGCGACGCTGACCGGGGCCAACGGCGGCATGTCGACAGCATTCACCGGGCTCGCACGCGCCGCATATGAGGCCGCGCTCGAGTATTCAAAAGAACGCATCCAGGGCGGGCATCCCATCTGCGAGCATCAGCTCGTGCAGAAGCGCCTGTTCGAAATGTTTACCAAGGTCGAGGCTTGCCGCGCCCTCTCGCGTGCGGTTACCGTTTACAACAGTTCGTCAGGGGCGCCTTCGCTCCAGCATGCGATCGCCGCGAAGACTTTCTGCACGCAGGCCGCATTCGAGGTGACCAGCGACGCCTTGCAGATTTTCGGCGGCAACGGGCTGAGCAAGGAATACCCCATCGAGAAGATGTTCCGCGATGCGCGCGCATCGCTAATCGAGGACGGTACCAACGATGTCCTGAGCCTGGCCGGCGCGCGGCACATCCTCGCCGAGTCTAATGGCCACGCGCACGCATAGCATCTACGAACGGGTTTGATTGATCGCGATGGAGGTCGCCGATGGCACGTGCACAGGGAGCGATTGAGCAGCTGATCAGACTGCGCGCGAAACAGCATCCACACGAAACCTGGCTCAAATTCAAAGACCAGGAATTTTCGTGGGAGCAAGTGTTGAGTAACATTCATCGCGCTGCGAACGGCTTGCTTGCTCTCGGCATCGCGCCCGGCGACCGCGTCGCGATGATGATGGGCAATCGCCCCGAATTTTTGTGGATACACTTCGCGATCGGTTTCATCGGCGCGGTGAGCGTTCCTGTCAACACCTCGCAGCGCGGCGTGACATTGCATCACGTGCTCGCGGACTCCGACTCCGCGGCGGTAATCTTCGAAGAACTCCTGCGCGATTCGGTGATCGCGGTAAAGGACTCCCTCCCGAGCCTGAAGGTTACCGTGGTAGCCGACGGCAAGACGGGCGACGGAGCAGATACGACTCTGGATGCCCTCATGGCGCATTCCGATCGGGAACCGAGCGTCGATGTGGGCTCAGGCGCCGGCGGCGCAAACATGATGTACACCTCGGGCACCACCGGGCCTCCCAAAGGCGTCATCGCCAGCGGCGGCGATAGCACTGCGCTCGGTGCGGTGCTGGGCGCTCTCAAGGTGCGTCCCGGCGAGACCATCTACACGGCGCTCCCGCTGTTTCACGGCAACGCGTTGATGATCTCGGGATTCGGCTCGATGGTTCTCGACACCAAATTCGCGATCGCTGAGCGCTTCAGCGCGTCGCGATTCTGGGACGAATGTCGCAAATACCACGCTGTCGAATTCAACACCTTGGGCGGGATGATTCCGATTCTGCTCAAGCAGCCGCCGCGTCCCGACGATCGCAACCACGAAGTACGCGTGGTGCTCTCCGCAGCATGCCCGCCATCGGTCTGGAAGGAATTCGAAGATCGCTTCGGCGTCAAAATCATCGAAGTCTATGGAATGGTCGATTCGCCCGGGTTCCTTATGAACGACGTTGACCGGGTCGGCTCGATGGGTAAGCCGGTCGGCGAGGTAGAGTTCCGCGTGGTTGACGACAACGACAATCCGCTCCCGGCGGGCAAGGTCGGCGAACTCGTCTTCCATCATCCCAAGGGGCAGCTCAGTCACTATCACAAGCTTCCCGATGCGACCGCGGAGGCATACCGCAACGGATGGTTTCATTCGGGCGATCTTGCCAGGACCGACGAGGATGGTTTTTATTATTTCTGCGGACGCAAAAAGGCGTCGATCCGCCGGCGCGGAGAGAATATTTCCGCCTGGGAGATCGAGACCGTCGTCAATCAGCATCCCGCCGTGTTGGAATCGGCCGCCTACGCGGTGCCGTCGGAACTCGGTGAAGATGAAGTTAAGATCGCTGTCGTGCTGGCGCCCAAAGCGAAACTTCGCCCCGAAGATCTCATCGAGTTCTGCCGCGACCGGATGGCCTACTACGCGGTGCCGCGTTTCATCGAATTTATCGATGAGCTTCCCAAGACCGGTACTCAGCGCATACAGTACGCGGCCCTGAAGGTGCGAGGCGTCGCTGGCGCGTGGGATCGCGAGCAGGCGGGCATCAAGGTCGAACGAGCACGCGCGTCCTCGTGACCCGTTTGCGTTGAGGCGGCGTATAGTGACGGTACGATTTCCGCGACCCGAGGAGGGACAATGGAATTTCAGGAATTAATCGGCACGCGACGTTCGATTCGCTTCTTCGATCCCAAGCGACCGGTCGAACAGGACAAGATTCAGAAAATTCTGGAGGCTTGCCTGATCGCTTCGTGCGCCGTCAATGCGCACTGGCTTCGCGCAATCGTTGTCAAGCGCGACGACATCCCGAAGGCCGAACTCGAGAAGCTGAAGAACCCGGTGCAGGCCGTCGTCATTGAACTCGCCCCGGTGCATATCTACTTCTATGCCGACCTCGGCGTCGTGAATCGGGTCAAGGGCGCCCGTCTCAGGCAGTTAGTCGATGCAAACATCGTCGCTTCGACCCACGGCTGGAGTATCAAGTTCGTCGATGAGGTAGTGTATCCGCAGATCCTGAAGCCGATGACCGAATCGCCGCACTATCCGACCATGGCCGCTTTCGATTGCGGCGTCGCAGCGTGCCAAGGCCTGCTGATGGCGTTCGAACAAGGGCTCGGTGCGTGTCTTACCGCGTTCACCGCGCCCGTCATCGGCGCGATCACCCAGCCGCCCGCGGATTGGTTCCCGCTCTACCAGCTCAACATCGGCTACTCGCTGGAGTCCCGCGAAGCGGGCGGGCAGCGGCCGCGGCCTCCGTTCGAGGAGCAGTACTTCCTCGGCAAGTACGGAAATCCGTTCCCGCGCGATCCTAAAGTCGTCGAGGAACTGAAGAAAACCAAGATGCTGCAAGCGCCGGCGCCGCTTCCGGGCCGCAAGGAGGAACTCCGCCGCCTCGCAAGGCAGCTGAACCTGCCGGAGTGATCGCGGGTTCCAAACGCTTGCCAGGAATGCTCGGGACGTCAGTAGTGCCAGAGTCGCAGGCCGGCTCAGTGACGGAGAGCAGGTCTGTCCCTAACAAAATTCCATCTGGGTGAAGTTATGGATTTCGAGCTGGACGAAGAGCATCGCATCTTTCGCGACAGCCTGCGGAAGTTTCTGGAATCCGAACTTCGCCCGCTCGATGAAAAATGGGGCGACGAGGAGATGGTTCCGGAGCGCGCGCGCCAGTTGACGAAGATGCTGGTGCCGTGGGGCTATCTCGACGGACGCAGCGACGATCCCTTCATCAGCTGCATCATGACTGAGGAGTTGGCGCGCATCTTTCCGAGCGCGGCGGGAATCGTCGGCATGACTGCGGGAGCGGGATGGTCGATTTCCCGGCGCGCGCATCCCGAAGTGGCTATGCGTCTGGGACCACCGCTACTGGCGGGCGATCTGATCGGCGCCAACGCCATCAGCGAACCCAACGTCGGTTCCGATCCCTCGTCGATCCAATGCCGCGCGGAGCGCAAGGGCGATAGCTATGTGATCAACGGCACCAAGTGCTGGATCAGCAACGGCCATATTGCCGACGTGGTAGTGCTTGTCGCGCAGACCGATCCCAAGCTCGGACCCGCTGGAGTGCGCCAATTCGTGGTCGATCGCCGCGAGTCTCCATTCAAGAGCCGCGACATCGAGACCATCGGGCTCAAGGCGTTCCCCACCTCCGAGCTGTTTTTCGACGACGTCGCGATCCCGGCAACTCACCGGCTCGACGGATGGGCCGAGTCGGGCGAGGCGACCGATCCTGCGAAGTCGTTTCCACAGGTGCTGCAGGCGATTTCCGCGGCTAGGGTCGGAACCGCGCTGATTTCAGTGGGTATCGCGCGGCGGGCGTTTGAGATTGCGCTCGCTTACGTGAAGGTCCGCAAACAATTCGGCAAGGAGATCGGCCGCTTACAACTGGTCCAGGAAATGATCGCCGAGATGGCGACGGATACGACGCTGGCCGCTTGCTCTGTTATCGGGCCATGCAGTTCTCGCGAATAGAGCGAAGCGATGCAGAGGTATCGATGGCAAAGGCATATGCGACCGAGATGGGGGTGCGGGTGGCTTCCAAGGCGATTCAGGCGATGGGCGCGATCGGGCTTGCGGTGGAGAGCAGAGTCGAGCGGTGCCTGCGCGACGCGCGGATGCTGACGATACCCGACGGCACCACGCAGATTCAGAACCTAATCATCGGCCGTGCCCTGATTGGAATGTCCGCGATCCGGTAATCGGGATTACGAACGATCGCTGAAGATGCGGGCGTAGGTCTTTTGCGTAGCCGCGGCCTGTTCCTGCGCTTTTCTCCGCTCGTCCGGCGTTGCCATCTCGGCAATCATTTTGCGCTCCAGAGCGATCGCGTCTCTCAACGGTAATTCGACGCCGCGATTAATCAACTGCTTTGCGGTTTTGAGCGCGTAGGCAGCGCGCTCGACATAGATGCCCGCAATCTTCTCGCACTCCTTGATCAGCGCTGCGGCGGGAACCACGCGATTGACGAGCCCTACTCGAAACGCTTCTTCCGGCGTCCACGGAAGGCCGCTGAAAATCATCTCTTTCGCCACGCCGGCGCCGACCAGTCGCGGAAGGCGTTGCGTTCCACCACCGGCGGGCAGGGCGCCAAACCGGATTTCCGGGAGACCGATACGGTGTCGGAAAATAACTCTGACGTCGCATGCCAGCGCAATTTCGCACCCGCCGCCCATCGCGGCGCCATTGATCGCGGCGATTACTGGAACGCGGGATTCTTCGAGCGCGCTGAAGAGATCGCGCTGCGGTGTCACGAAGTCTCCACTGCTCCGACGCTCTGCGCCCGACGACGCGCGCTCGCGGGCGCGCTCCGCGAAGTCCCGCAGATCGGCACCGCCGCAGAAGTGCTTGCCGGCGCCGGTCAGAATGACCACACGATACTCGGAGTCCGCTTCCACGTCATCCATCGCACTGACCACTTCCCGCATGAGCTGGAAGCTGATTGTGTTCGCGCGATCAGGACGATTCAACGTCAGGTAGCCAATTAGTTCCTTGCGCTCCAGGACTATTGTTTCGAATTTCATGCTGTTCCCCATCGACTACATGGCGAACGAGTAGCCGGCGTTGACTGGTATTGTTTGTCCGGTGATCCAGCTCGATGCGTCCGAACTCAAGAACAGGATCATGTTGGCCGCGTCCTCGGGCTCGCCGAGGTACACCTTCAGGATTTTCTTGACCGCTTCCGGATCGGAGGCGACGCGTTCGATTGCCGGCGTGCGCGTCGTTGCCCAGCGCGACACAGTTAGCGGTGATACTCGCGCGGCCGAGGTCTTTCGCAATAGCACGCATGAAGCCCGCGGCGCCCGCCTTGGCGCCAGAGTAAATCTCCAGATTAGGCTCGCCGACGCGTCCTGCATCGGAGATTACGGTCACGATCTTGCCGTACTTGTTCGCGATCATTGTGGGACCCGCTACTCGCACGCAGTTCAGCACGCCGAAGAGATTTGTGCCGAGAAAGGGCTGCCAGTCTTTGGGCTCCTGTTCCCAGAAGGGTTTGCGCGCGACGGCGCGCGGATCGGCTCCGGCGTTGCCCCGCGTTGTTTACCAGGATATCGACATTGCCGAAGGTTGCTGGCACCTTTTCGAACATCGCCGTGACCGACGCAAAATTGGTCACGTCGCATTGCGCCGCAATTACCTTGACGCCCAGCTTTTCCACCTCGGTGGCAACGGCTTCAGCGCGCTCGAGGCGGAAATCGTTGACGACTACGCCGCCAGCATTGTTCTCTGCGAAGCGAAGCGCGACCGCGCGTCCCACGCCCTGTCCGGCGCCGGTCACCAGTCCTACGCGTCCTTTGAGATCGAGGATGTTAACGCTCACGTCTTCACCTCCAAAAGATTTTGAGTTCTAGACGAGTACTCCCGAGTTATCCAATTGCACGATCTCCGCTGGCGACATTCCCAAGACGGCCGCCAGCACTTCTTTTGTATGCTCTCCGATTCGTGGCCCCGCCGAGTCGGATGCAGGCCGGTGCGAGAGAGTGAGAACCGCGGTCCCTCGATGCCCGCATCGCCGAAAACCGGATCGTTGATCTTGTGGAGGTGCCCGGCTTCGAGAAGATCGGCATCTCGCGCGAGGTCGCCACCCCGGCTCACGACGTGCGACGGCACTCCCGAAGCGGGCCACCAGCTCCGAGTCCGCCAGCATCGCCATCGCCGGAATGAACGCGCACGCCGAGCGCGTCGGCATCCCCGCGCAGTCGCCAATGATGTCTTTGAGCAACAGCGCACCCCCTCGAACGGCGCGCCGCCGACCTTGTGCGCGAGCGCCGCGGCGTGCGCGATCATAATCCTTGAAAACGATCGCATTCAGCTTTGTGTTGTGTTTTTCCGCGCCCGCAATCGCGGCGTCCATCAGCTCAGCCGGTGCTACCTGGCGCTCGCGGACCATGCGGCCCAAAGCCAGTCCGTCGAAGGAAGCGTATTCGTTGAATGCCCTGCCCGGTCAATGCGTGGCGGGTGCATCTGCCTGCGAAACGGTCGCAGGCTTGCCCTTCGGCCAAGTCGTTTCGATCTCTTGCGCGTAAACGTCGTAGATCACATTCACTAATTCGGCATGCTTGATCAGGACTCTCATGTCGCCGGTGATCTTGATGCTGCCCTTGAGTCCGGCGTCGATCAGGTCGATCAGTCCGGCGGCGACTCCCTCGAATACTGTCGCAGGTAACTCGAAAATGAAGTCGAAATCCTTGCGCGGCGGCGAGATCTCTACTTGCCGGTATTCGATGCACTTGCCGTCGGACAACACCACTACGAAATTGCGCACGTCACCGGGGGGAAGATATGGCGAGCGCGCATCGCCGACAATCTTCGCCAACACGTTGATAGTGCCGCGCGGCGCGTTGCGATCGACTTCGGGATTCTCGTTGAGGAGCTTTTTCAGAGCCTCGTACCATTCCATGGTGTAAATCGCGGGCATGATTGATCCTCCGTTACTAATAGAGCCGTCCTTCCTGCTGCCAGATTTTCGGCAGGCCAAGGTCGTGCGCGATCACCTTGTAGGCGTTGTAACCTCCGGCCGCGCTGATTCCACCGCCGCCGGCCGACGCGCCGCACATATAGAGCCCTTCGATTTCGCTGCGGTAGATGTGTACTCGCGGCAGCCCGGGATTCATATGGCCGAGCCGGCCGTGCGAAAAATCGCCCTCGGGCATCGCGATCCGACGCTCCATGTCGAGCGAGACATATAGCTTGTCGGCGAGCACGTTGTCGCGCGTCATGTTGGGGGCGTAGGTGCTCCAGAGATCCAGGAATTTTCCGTTGTAGTCGCGCCGGACGTTGTCCCATTCCTCCGGGCTCAAGCACGATGCGCGCGGAAAGAAGAACCATCCGTTCATCGAGTGCATTCCTGGAGGCGCCTGGAGCGGATCCCACAGCGAGTTGACCCACGTGCCCGCACCGGGACGGTCTGGAATCTGCCCGCCGTAGGCCTGCAAGATGTAATCGGATACCTGGTGGTCGTTCTCGAATCCGACAATCGTATAAAAGCACTTGTTGATGTCGGCGTTGTGCCGCGCGGACTTGTAATCGGGCGGATTGCGCAATGCAAACGATGGCGTCCCCAGCACATGCTCAGGACCGAAGCGCCAGCTCGCCATCCGCTCTTTGCGGAACTCGGTGAGCTTCTCCCATCCAATCAGATCGACAAAGGTGGTTTTCGGATCGGCGTTGGACGCGACCAGTTTGCGCGCCTCGACGGTGCGCCCGTCCTTGAGTCGCACTCCGGTAGCGCGTCCTCCTGAATTGAGAATTTCGACGACCGGGCTGTTGTAGCGCAGGTCCGCACCAGCCTCGAGCGCCGCACTTGCCATCGCGTGCGCGAGAGTATGGGTGCCGCCGACTGACAGGTAATGATTGCCGCACAGCCAGATGACCGCCATCACGAATCCCATGCCGTCGCCGGAATGCAGGTTCGCTCCCCATTCGACGCACTGGCGATACATCGTCGCCCGCATCTCGGCCGACTCGAACACTTCGTCGATCAGCACCTTCGGGCTCTTGTTCAGTTCCTGTGGTTTGAAGCCCATATCGAGCCACAACTGCATCATCTGGCCCAGGATTGTTTCACTGCGCCCGTCGGACGGGACTTCGTTGGCCGGCGGGCTGTAGAGCATCGCTGCTATATAGTTGTTGGCGTCGAGCACTTTGCGCCGGATCGTATCGAAAGTGTCGGCGTCGCGGCGCGAGTAGTTCGCGACGCTCTTGCGGGTTTTGTCCGCGAATTCGGGGCGGTAGATGACCAACGGCGGCCTGCCATCGGCAAACGTGATCCCCACCTGCGCATCGGGCTTGATCATCCGTGCGCCGAAGCTGGGCAGGTCGAAGTCGCGATAGAAGGGCATCACCTCGATGAACTCCATGTATTGGGCATGGAGGTTGTGCCAGAAGCCGGGCACGGTGGCCTCGTCGGTATGCGCGCCGCCGCCTTCGTCGTGACGCCGCTCGAACATCCCGACTTTCAGGCCGGCGCGCGCTAGATAGGCGGCGAGGCAAAGCCCGTTGTGGCCGGCCCCGATAATCACCGCGTCGTAAGATGCGTCTGCCATATAAGTCTCCTCTAACGCGCGCCGTCGCGAGCAAGCTTCATCAGCCGGTGGACTCGCAAGGGAAGAAAAGGGTTGCGCAGCCGCGACGTCACTTTGAGACGTCCCCGAAGATGCTCGATTAGCGGATTGCTGCGACCCTGGAGCATCTCGGTCAGCGATCGGTACGGTCCCGCAATGCTCGCATCGAGCGGTTCCACACTGCCGTCGCACACCGCGATTTGACTTCCGAGAAAATCGACCGTGACGGACGCGCGATAATCAGTCGCCGTCAGTCCCAGGCGTCCGCGCAAACGTCCCGCGCGACGCCGGCGCGATGCTGAATCGGCCAGCTGCTGTTCGAGGAACTGCTGCACGATCGATGCGAGCCCGCTGGTCGAGCCGTCGGCGAGCAAAACCGGGATATCTGCGATAGCGGTCATTGCCACCAGCGTTCGACGTGCTGATCGTGCGCTATAATCTCGAGTGCGTTGTAAGCCGGCGCGAAAGTCACGAACCCGTGGGGATGCTGCGTGGCGCCGCACATGTACAGATTCCCGATCGGAGTCCGATACTCCGAAAGAATCGGGCCGGGGCGACGGTCCAGCATGTTGCCCAGATCGATCAGCCCGCCGATCCAGTCGGCCTGAACCATGTTCGGCATCCGCCGCGTGATGTCGAGCGGCGAATAGGTCGCCCAGTCGAGAAACGTGCTGTCGCTCATGTTGGGGGCGGCCTCTTTCCACACGTCGATGCATCGCTGGCCGTATTCGCGGGAGATCTTGTCCCACGCGGCAGGACCGCCGGCGGCGAGATTGTATGGCGCCATCTGGCGGAGCAGGCCGGTGTAGCAGCCGTCTGGCGCGTCAGTCGGATCGTAGAGCGAATTGACCGCGGCGTTGGGCCGCGGATCCAGAAGTTTGCCGACGCGCAAATCGCGCCAATCGTCATTGAACTGCTTCTGATTTTCGTAGCCAAGGTTAACCACCCAGGCCTGGTTGACGTCGGGATCGAACGCGGCCGCGCGATACGCCGGCTTCGCTGTCATCGCCAGATGGACGCTGAAGAACGTTGAATCCATGTGCGGAAAGTTCTTGACCTCGGCCGCTAGCGCAGCCGGCAGGTTCTCAGCCCCGACCATTTGCAAGAAAGTCTGCTCGAGGCTGATCGAACTCGCGACCAGGTGCTTCGCGCGCACTTCGCTGCCACCTTCGAGGCGGACGCCCACGGCTTTTCCGTTCTCGACCAGGATCTTCTCGACGCCATGATTCAGGAAAACGCGCCCACCGGCTTGTGCGAGCGCTTCCCACAATGAATGGGCGAGCGCGTGCGAACCGCCGATGCAGATGTGCCAGTTGTCGATCTTGCTGAGCAGCAGCGGGAATGAAACCGCGAGCCCTCGGCGATCGGTCGCGTATCCGGCAAGCGCCGCGTGAAATGAGAGATGAGCCTTGACCTGATCGTTCTCGAAATGGTGGTCGAGGAATTCATTGATCGTCTGATGCCGCAAATGAATGCTCAGGTACTTGCTCTTTTCCTCTACGCCCCACGTCACCAGCGCCTTGGTGATATCCTTGATCGAGGTCGGCGGCGAATACATCAGCGTTCGCAGAATCAGGTCGCGGTAGCCGCGCGCCTCTTCGTAAACGGCATGAAAGGTATCGGCGTCCTTGCGCGAAAAGCGCGCGATCGATTCGTAGGTCTTGTTCAGCTCGGTATGCACCACCAGCGCGGAGTCGTCCTTGAACACACTCGCCATCTGGACCGGCGGCTGGACGTAACGCAATCCGTGCCGCGTCGTGAGTTCAAGGTCGTCGTAAACCGGGCAGATTCCGACCAGGGTGTGATAGTTCGCGTGCACGTTGTGCAGGAAGCCGGGCCGGGTCAGTTCCTCGGTGCATAGTCCGCCGCCCTCTTCGGTGCGTTTCTCGAATACTCCGACGTTCCATCCTGCCTTGGCAAGATAGGCGGCGAGTGCCATGCCATTGTGTCCCGCACCGATGATGATCGCGTCAAAAGTTGCATCGGGCATGGAAGAATACCTCTGAAGCTGCCCAGCGTTTCGTTGGCTGACGGCGGCCTCGGCTGATTACCGACCAGGCGGTTACATGCATAAGCTGTGCCCAGCTATGTAAAAACCGGGCCGGCGACGCCGGTTGGCGGTAATGGACGAGCAATTCGGTGCGGCTTGGCGGAGTTACGCGTTTCTCTCAAACGATCAGTGGCGCCGTCCCTAACCTCCATCGGCAAGACCTGTATCCGTTCGCGTCCGCGACTGTTGCGATCGGCGACACTGCAGAGCGTGCGGCCAGTGCAGCAAATCGCTATTTAGCTCGAAAGTGTGGGCCGCATTGCCGACGAGCGTTGGCGCGTGAGTTGCTTACTACTGGGAGGTTGTATTTGCGCCGTACGCGAGGTTTGTCATGAAAGGCCTGCAATTGAGCCGCGAATCGTACGAATCAAGATCGTCGCTGATACCTCGTGCTTGGTTCATCGCAATCGTATTGGTCGTGGCGGCGCTTGGGTTTCAGCCGAGCGGGTTTGGCAGCGACGCCAGCGGTCTAGTCGGCGTCGTTCGCGACCAGAACAAACGGCCGGTTTATGGCGCGATGATCACGATTACGAATCGTGAGCTCGGCCGCAGCACCAGCGTGTTCGCTGCCAAAGACGGCAATTTCAGAATACCGACGCTGGAAAGCGGCATTTACGATCTGCGCGTGCGTAGGGTCGGGTACAAGGATTTCTCGGAGAACGGGATTTCCCTGAAAGGCCGCGTCGGCGACATAACTCTCACTATGATCACCGAAACCGATCCCAACGAGCTTGCATGGCAACTGCCGGCGAACCGATGGACGCCGCTGGTGCTCGAGCGGCTCTCCAGTGACACGCGGCGCGAAGAATTCGTCCGGCAGTGCGCGTACTGCCATCAGCAGGGCAGCTGGGCCACGCGCGTGCAAAGAAGCGATGAGGACTGGCATGCGATCTTCATCAAGATGGGCCAGATGGGCGGCACAATCTCGCCCGAGCTTCAAAAGGAGCTACCCTCCGCGCTGAACGCCGCCTACGACGACAAGAACTATCTGAGCAAGCTGACCGAGCCGGAGTTCATCGCGCCGCCCGCGCCTGAGGGCCGCGCCGCGACTGCCGTCATTACTGAATGGCAGGTTGGCACTCCGTCCTCGATGCTGCACGACATCGTAGTACATCCCGACGGCGCAATCTGGGCGGTTGATACGGGAGGAGACCGGCTTTATCGCCTTGATCCACGCACTAACAAACGCGAGGAGTTCCCGATTCCGACCGGCGACTCACCGATCGGAGGGGTGTTCCACGCATCGGGACTTTTGCGGTCGCCAGGTGCGACGGCACGAGTCGCGCCGCACAGCTTGCAAGTCGCCGATGACGGTACGATTTGGGTGACGCTTTGCCTCGGCAACAAGGTGGCGCATTTCGATCCGCGCAGGAACCACTGGACGGTATATACGCAGAAGGAAGGCCTGTATCCGCACACGCTGCGAATCGATCGCAAAGGAAGGGTCTGGTACACACTGGCAGTCAGCAATGGAGTCGGGATGATCGATCCCGCAAGCGGGGAACAGCGGGTCTACCAGTTGCCGGCGCCGACCTTCGGACAGGCGGTGGCGCTTCGCGCGATGCCTCTTGCAATGTGGGCGTCTGAGCATTTTGGTTTCGCTCCGCCGTCGGTCGGCGAAGGCGCGACGCTGCCAGTACCATACGGAATCGATGTTGCGACCGACGGCGGCGTATGGTTTAGCCAGCTCAACGCGCGCCGAATCGGAAGGATAGATCCCAATACCGGCGAAATCCGCACGGTCGAGACCCCGTTCAGCGGCCCGCGGCGCTTTCGCTTCGACTCGAAGGGCAATCTCTGGATTCCGGGATTCAGCTCCAATCTGATCGCGCGCTACAACCCGCAAACGAGGCAATTCAAGACCTGGAAATTGCCCACGGGCGGTGTGGAAACTCCTTACGCGCTCAATATAGATCAGCGCACTGATACCGTCTGGATATGCGGAACCGCCTCGGACACGCTGATGAGCTTCGACCCTTCAACCGAGCGTTTCACCGTGTATCCGCTCCCCACCCGGGTCACGTTCACGCGCGAAATCGACTTCGACAAGGATGGTGCAATCTGGACTTCGAATTCGGATTTCCCGGCTTGGCACATCGAGGCCCCAGCGCCATCGATAATCCGGATTCAACCCGGTTCTATGTCATGAGCTGAGTTCAGGCCGTTTTCGGAGGGCTGCCAGAATGAAAACACCGATATGCAAAATGCTTGGCATCGATTTCCCGCTGCTGGCTTTCAGCCACTGCCGGGACGTGGTGGCCGCCGTCAGCCGAGCCGGCGGTTTCGGAGTACTTGGAGCGACAGGTTTCACGCCTGATCAGCTCGAACGTGAGCTGAAATGGATCGACGATCAGATCGACGGCAAGCCTTACGGCATTGACGTGCTTATTCCGGAGAACCTCTCGATCAAGAATGAGAAGGGCGTGACGCACCGCTCGCTCGCGGAGCGCATCCCACCGCAACACAAGGATTTCGTGCGCGAGCTTCTTTCGAAGCATGGAATCGAGCCCTCACAAGCGATTGAAGAGGGGCGAGGTCAGTCTGCAGATGCGCCCTTCTCTCTGCAGCAGGAACACGCGTTGAAGCTGCTCGAGGTAGCATTTCAACATCCGATCAAATTGATCGCCAACGCTCTCGGCGTGCCGCCGCAGGCCATGATCGATGTGGGCCATCAGCACGGGGTGCCGATCGCGGCGTTGGTCGGAGCGCCGGAACACGCGGTGCGCCAGGTGAAGGCGGGAGTCGACATAATTGTCGCGCAAGGCGGCGAGGCCGGCGGCCATTGCGGCGAGGTCTCGACGATCGTGCTCATCCCCGAGGTGCTTCGCGCGATCGAACCAATCCGCGACGTTCCGGTATTGGCAGCCGGTGGCATCATGACCGGCCGCCAGATGGCCGCGTGCATGGCGATGGGCGCCGCCGGCGCGTGGACCGGCTCGGTGTGGCTAGCGACCAGCGAATCGGAGACCTCGGAAATCTTTCGCGAGAAAATGATCGCAGCGCGCTCGCGCGACACCGTCCGTTCTAAGGGCCGAACGGGTAAACCATCGCGCCAGCTGCGTTCGGCGTGGACCGACGCCTGGGAGGGAGCGGGCAGCCCCGGCGCGTTGCCGATGCCGCTGCAAAGTCTGATCAGCGAACCCGCTCTTCACGCCGCTGATCTTGCGGCCGATCGGGGCAACCCGAAGGCGCGCGAACTGGTCACGTATTTCGTCGGCCAGGGCGTGGGTTTGGTGGACAGCGTGAAATCGACTCGCACCGTAGTAAAAGAGTTCATGGAAGAATTCGTCGAGGCTATCTCCGACCTGCAGGCGCTGATGGAAGAGTAGGCGCTCGCGCGAGCATCAGGTAAATCAACCGCGGCCGGAACTTACCGATGTCCTTCTCATCTTCGCTGAAATACGTGCTCGCCATCGACATGGGCTCCGGCAGCGCAAAGGTCGCCGTCGTTTCGAGTGCGGGCGAAGTCGTCGCGTCCGCATTGCGCCCAACTGCATTGCGCCCAACTACCACGAAGATCATGGCGGGAGGGGCGGTCGAGCGGGATCCCGAGGAATGGTGTCAGGCAGTGTGTGAGGCAGCGAGGGAGGCGATCGCGGCCTCGCGCGTGCCCGTGCAACAAATCATTCCCGTCGCATGCACGACGCAGTGGGCTGTCACGGTGGCTGTTGACTAGGGTGGCGCCGCAATCGGGAATGCGATCTCATGGATGGACACCCGCGGTGCAGTGGTTTTGGTTCACTGTTATCTCTTTTTTTGGTTCCTTATCCGCTCAAGGAAATTCCCTGTTTGACCACTTATGGAATTCGATCTGTAAGTGCTCGATATCAGGGGGTTTCCGAAAAGCTGACTGTCCGATTTGGACCAAAAGTCGCGCGATTTCCGTGTTTCCTGGCCCATCAGGGAAATTGCTCGCCAGAGACTGTCCCGTGCGGTCGCGAATGGGCGCCCGCTCCAAGGGTTTGGAATCGGAGCCATGTCGGAAAGCTGCGTAGCCAGCGCGTCGGGCTCGCGCGTCAGCGTGGAACAGAATGCGGAGCGACTATACAAGTGGGGAACGCTTCTTCAGCTTGAAACCGAGGCCAAGGCGCGATTGCGACCGTTCATGGCCATGCTAGGCCTGAGCGTAGCGCAGGACGATGTTCGCGAAGGTGGCGTACTTTTTTGCAAAGAGCTTCGCCTCGAAGTCCTGGCGCGAGCATATGGAAGAACTTGCCGGCATCACCAAGCGGCCGTCCTCGACTCCGATGCAAAACTGACCCATGCGAGATAGGCCGTCAGTGTCCAACCGGCAAGCGCGACGATGCGGTGGAAGGTGACGATTGTCGCCGCGATCGCACACCACAATGCCAGTATTGCGAGGAGGCCTGCGCCCGGCGAACACAGGCCGAACAATATGCCTGACCAGGCCACATTCAGGACCAGTTGTATCGCGAACATCGAAATAGCGGCCGCCATATTGCGCGAGGTGCGTTGCAGCCAGACTGTCCACGCAGCGAATCCGATGCTTGTGTAAAGTAACGTCCATACTGGCCCGAAGACCCCATTGGGCGGTGTCCACGCGGGCTTGTTCAGCTGGATATGCTGCGAATCAAGGGAATGTTATGGAAATCAGCGAGCAGCGTGAAGGCAACATCATAGTCCTCAGCCCCGTAGGGCGCGTCAACAATGATACGAGCCGCGCGTTTCAAACCAAATTACTCAGCTGCGTCGGTTCCACCGCCACCAAAATCCTGATCGATTTTTCGGACGTCGAGTATATCTCCGCCGCAGGGCTGCGCGCCTTGATGATGGCCTCTAAACAATCGAAGGCCACCAACGGCCGTCTGGCGGTCGCAGGTCGTACGCCCATGGTCAAGGAAATTTTCACGATTAGCCGCTTCTCGTTAGTGGTTCAGGTATTCGATACGATCGCCGAAGCTATCACCGCGATGAGCTAGCGATTTGGATCTGCGACAGGCGGCGCACTTGCGCCGAAAGGATATTCAGCGATGTTAATCCGCTTTTGGGGAACCCGAGGTTCGCTGCCCGCGCCGCTTAGCTATCGAGCGGTGCGGACGAAAATCCGCGAGGCACTGCTTGCGGCCCGTAGCCAGAGCCTGGACGGGGCGGATGCGATCGACCTCTTCATAGATCGCTGGTTGCCCTTTTCGGTCGGCGGCACGTATGGCGGCAATACCTGTTGCGTTGAAATCGTCACCGGCGGCGATGAGTATGTGCTGTGCGACATGGGGACGGGCGCGCGCGAGTTCGGCAATAGCGTCCTTGCGAAGCATGGTCCCGCCAAGAAAAATCGCTTCAACATTTTCATGTCTCATCTTCATTGGGACCACATCATGGGGTTTCCGTTCTTTACCCCAGCCTATATCCCGGGCAACGTCATCCGCATCCACGGCTGTCACAAGGTCATGCGCGAGGCGTTCGAGCGTCAGCAGTCGAATCCATCGTTCCCCGTCGATTTCCGAAGGCTCAGCGCAACCATCGAATTTGTTGAGCTCGAGCCCGGTCGCACCTACGAAATTGACGGACTTTCAGTGCGCGCGATCCTGCAAAACCACGGTGGTGATTCCTTCGGCTATCGTTTTTCGAAAGACGGACGCACGGTGGTATATTCCACCGATTCGGAGCACAAGTTCGAAGCGCTGGATCAGAGCTATCCTTTCATCGAATTCTCCAGAAACGCGGACGTAGTCATTTTCGAAGCACAATATTCACTGGCCGACCAGCTTTCCGTGAAGGAGGGCTGGGGACATTCGAGCAATATAATCGGCGTCGAGCTCGCACAGCTTGCTGGCGTCAAGCATCTCGTGATGTACCATCACGAGCCGGCCGACGATGACAAAATGCTCGAGAAAATCCTGGCCGAGACACGCCGCTATGAAGAAATTAGCCGCCCGGAGCAAAAGCAAAAATTGATCGTCACCTCCGCCTATGACGGCCTCGAAATTATTCTCTGAGAACAATTCCGAGTTGATCACGCAGGGTGCAGCAGGGGACGGCTCCTGTTGTCCTTGGTCAAAACCTAAAGCCGGACGTATTGATGATGGAGCCCGCCGAGGATTGGAATCGCGGCGATGCGGCCGATCTTCTGGGTACTGCGAAAATCCGGAGCATCTTTCTCCAGCGAGAGATGCGGCCGGACTTTGTTGTAATAGGAAGCGTACGCCTTCAGGACATCACGCAGGTGCGCTTCGCCGAACACGACGAGGTGGTCGAGTGATTCGCGACGTATCGATCCGATGAGCCGCTCGACATGGCCATTCTGCCACGGCGAGCGTGGAGCCGTAGGGTGATCTCGAATCTCCATTGCACGAATGCGGCGGGTGTACGCTGGACCGAATGCGCCGTCGCGGTCGCGAATCAGATGACGCGGCGCTTCGTCCCAGGGAAAGGCGTCAGTCACTTGACCTGCAATCCACTCGGCAGTCGGATTGCTCGTCACGCTGATGCTCACCAGGCGCCTTCGGGTGTGACGAAGAATGACCAAGCCGTAGAGCAACTTGAACGAGATGGTTCGCACCACGAAGAGATCAAGCGAAGCAATGCCGACAGCGTGATTGCGCAGAAATGTCTTCCAACCCTGGGAGGGCGGTCCCTGACGCCTGGTCATGTACCTCGCCACGGTTGACTCGGCGACCTCGATCCCGAGCATCAGCAGCTCGCCGTGTATCCGCGGCGCTCCCCAAAGTGGGTTCTCTTTGCTCATCCGTCGAATGAGGTCGCGGATCTCGCGGTCGATCTTGGGACGGCCACCACGTCGGCGGGATTTCCAGCGCCAATAGGCCCGAAAGCCGCGCCGATGCCAACGGATCACGGTCGCGGGCTTGACCACCGTGATCGCACTCAGAATCGAGGGGAACATTCGGTACAGCCAGACGAAGATCAGCCGATCGATGTTCCCGAGTCGCACCCGCGACCGAGCCTTGCGACTCAGTACGATCACCTGCTGCCGCAAGACAATGTTTTCCGCCTCTAGTCTCGCCCGTGACTTCAGTTTGGATCGCGCGACCAGCAGCAGCTTGATCAGAAACTCGACCATCGGGCGTTCGAGTATCACAGTCCGACTGTCTCGTCACCCGGGATCAGGTTTTCGGTACCGACAGCAGGCACAATTCGATCTGTCGAACCTGGCGGCCGGCGCCGTCAACCTTCTCGGCGGTCAAAAGACTGCCCGGATGCTCGCCCATCCAGCTGCCAAACCGCGGCAAGGTGATCGCGATTCCGCAAGTCGGCGGGCTTTACCATCGGAGTCGTGCCTCGATCGTTGGATTTTAACTTCTCTGCATGCTTAGTTTGGTCCAGCGGAATGATTCGGCTTGAAGAGAGGCTCCGCGATGAACTTCGGCAAATTCCACTTTGGTTCGATCGAGATCGATGGGGTTACATACGAACAGGATGTTGTCATCGACCGCGGCAAGATTCGCAAGCGTAAGAAGAAGCCGTCGCGGAAATTTCGCGAAGAGTTCGGACACACCCCGCTCTCCAGCGAGGAAAAGATTCCTTGGAAATGCCGACGCCTTATAGTCGGCACAGGGAAATATGGTTCGCTTCCAGTGATGAACGAGGTAAAGACCGAGGCGACGAGCCGAAAAATCGCTTTGCTGATCATCCCCACCGACAAAGCCATCGAGACGCTTGCTCAGGAACCCGACGACACAAATGCCATTCTTCACGTCACGTGCTGATGAGATATATCGCTACGAACGCGGCTCGATGATCCTCCCAAGTACTCGACTACCGCGACCAGCAGCGGCTTGAGCCAGCGGCATTTCTTCATGTGCTCGGCCGTCAAGCCTTCGCCCCAGCGACCCTTGTGTGACTCCGGCAAATTCGTGAAAGGGCATCGGTCGGTTTCGAGTCCGCGGAATCGCTTGAACACCGAGTCCCGCAATGCTGGCGTCGGGGTCCGCTGGGTGCTGATCTCATGCGATTGCCACCGACGCCCACCAACGCTATGACAATACTTCTCGCTTGTATCGTGCCTCGCGTGACGTCGCGACGAGACGCTGTAGGTCTTTCCCTTCGTACTTCTCCTTCATGCTCCTAAGGTTCCGTACCAGCCGGCCTCACCACCGGCCGGTCTTCGCCAGCGCGTCCCAAGTATGCGCCGGCAGCAAGTCTTTAGCGATGACACTGAAATCGCGCTTGGTACCGGCCGCAAAAAAACCGCAGATCGAAGTGGATTTGAGTTCCTGTATCGGTTTAGAACAGTCTGACAAGGATCTGCGCGACGAGTTTCGGCGTCTTCGCTATGCTTATTTTTCGCCACGCAGTACCGCCAACGACCTGCGAATAATCACTTCCGAACTCTCTGCCGCAGAACTGTCCTCCGCGACGACGGCCTGCACGATGCGGTTCGCGTCGACGGGTTTCATCCCAAGATTCACGAGCGCGGAGATTGCTTCATCCAGCGAGCTGGCCGGAATCGCACTACCCGGCAGCGCCGGTCGCGTCGGGCCGTTAATTTGAGCCGTTGACGGCGCAACGAGCTTCAAGTCGCCGACCCTGTCGCGGAGTTCACGCACGACACGCTCCGCGACCTTTGGCCCAACCCCGGGCACGGCGTCGATTCGCTCGACGTCGCCCTTGGTGATCACCGCAACCAATTCCTCGGGCGCCAGAACCGAGAGAATCGCCAGCGCAAGCTTCGGTCCGACATGCTGCACGCTCATCAGCAGATCGAAGGCGCGTTTTTCCGTGCCAGTGGAAAATCCATAGAGCGTGAGCGCGTCCGCACGCACAACTTGCCGAATCTCGAGGGCTACGCGTTCGCCGGTAGGCGGCAGGCGATAGTAGGTGCTCAGCGGGATTAGCACCTCGTAGCCGACGCCGACGGTCTCGACGACGATCCGGTTGGCACCCCGCACGGCGAGCGTTCCGGACAGCGTTGCAATCACCTCAGCACCTGGCCTACCAAAACTCCGAAAGCGTCGAAAAGTCTAGACCCAATGGAACGACCGGCCCGGCACGGGTGCGGCCCTCCTAGCCCCGAGAAATCGGGTGCCGAGACCCGCTTTAGTTGGTGTCGACCGTCGCAGCCTGGATTCGCCGAGGTCGCCGTTGCCGGCGCTGTGTCGTCGAACCGCGTGAACGATTGGCTATCGTTTCGGGCGGCACAATGATACTGCAGATCAGCGTTCCACGCGCGTGAATCAGGACGTCGCAAGAGGCCTTTTCCATCCATGCGGCACGCGCAGCACGGATTTCGGTATGAGTGCCTTGAATGTCGCAAGAGCGTAGTTGTACGTTCGGCGCTGGCCATGTCGCGTCAACTGTGCTCCGAGTGCGCGCAGAAGGGGCCCGGAGCTTGGCGCACGGTCTATGATCGAGATAAAGGCCTAGGGAAGCTACCAGCAAGGTTCACAACCGACGGAAGCTAAGGACCCAAGGTTTCCAATTCTGAGTGTGGTTTTCACATGCGCGGCCGCCCCGACCGGCTGTTGGCGACACCGAAAGTAGGGAGATTAGCTGACATTTGCGGCCTCCTTGAGCCTGAAAGTTGTTTTCTCGATCGCCTATCTTGAGCAGCAAACCCTGATAGTTGATTTTCCCTTTGCGCTATCCGCCGATCTGATACATCGAGCGCTCGCGGGTCGAGCGGCCCTCGATCAGATGATGGCCGGTTGGTTTGAGGTCGACCGCCCGTTCAAGAATTCGCGCCACTTCGCCCAAAGCATCACGCCCCGGCGAGCGCAGCGCGCGGCGCACGTCAAGTTCGTTGTCGTTGAGCAGACAAAGATGAAACTTGCCGTCGGCGGTTAGCCGCATCCGGTTGCAAGTGCCGCAATAGGGCTCACTCACCGGGCTGATGAAACCGATAACGCCGCTGGCACCCGCAAACCTGAAATTGCGCGCTTCGTCCGACAAGCTGTTGGCTTCAAGCTCAAAGAGCGGCCCCAGCACGCCCTCGATTCTCCGCCGCGTCTCGATATTCGACACGTAGCGCTGGGTTGAGAACGCTGCCCATTCGCCACCGCCGAGCGGCATCAACTCGATAAACCGGACCTGCCAGTTGCTCTCGAGCGTAAGGCGCGCGAGTTCGACCACGTCGCTCTCGTTGTATCCAGGCGCCACCACTGCGTTGATTTTGATCGGCGTCAGTCCCGCGGTCTGGCACGCTTCGATACCTTCCCAAATCTGCGCAAAAGTTCCGCCGCGCATCTGACGCTCGACGGTCGCGGGACTAAGACTGTCGAGATGCACATTGACGCGGTTGAGGCCTGCGACTTTGAGCGGGCGCGCGAGTTCACGCATCAGTATCCCGTTGGTGGTTAGGGCGAGCTGGCCTTACTCCGGGCACCTTCGCGACACGTTCGACGATTTCGAGCAGGTCGAGCCGCAGCGTCGGCTCACCGCCGGTCAGCCGGAACTTTCTGAATCCGACACTGACGGCTGCGCGTACGACCGATTCGATTTCGGCGGGCGTGAGCAATTCGGGCTTCGGCAGGAAGCGAATTCCATTGAGCGGCATGCAGTAAACGCAGCGCAGATTGCAGAGATCGATGACCGAGATGCGCAGGTAATCTATTTCGCGGTTGAACGAGTCGCGCGGCATTGGTGGCCTTAACTTCCCGGGGATTATGAGTTCCATTTTGGAAGCAGCCGGTTACTTCTATTTTGGAACCTGCTGTCGAGTCAAGAGTCAAGCGACGGCGTCGCAGCCGCTGCGTGACTCATGTGGGAGTTGTGGCTACCGCATTTGGCGGAAGCAGGTGCGCACTTCCTTCAGGTACGTCTCGGGTTGTTCAAAAGCAGCGAAGTGGCCACCCTTGTCGAGCTCGTTGAAGTAGACGAGCTTCGTGAATCGCTTCTCCGCCCAACGCTTCGAGGTGCGGAAGATCTCTTTCGGGAAAATCGAGCATCCGGTCGGCACGTTAACTTTGTCAGTGGGAAAGTTGCGAAAACTCTCCCAGTACAGACGCGCCGAAGATGCGGCCGCATCCGGCAGCCAATACATCATGACGTTGTCGAGCAACTCGTCGCGGCTGAGCACGTTCTCCGGATGGCCGTCGCAGTCGGTCCACGCCCAGAATTTTTCCAGAATCCACATCGCCTGGCCGGCGGGAGAATCGGCGAGGCCGTAGCCGAGCGTTTGCGGGCGCGTGCTCTGCTGCTTGGAATAGCCGGAGTCCCAGTCGTTGTAGTGCTGCATACCCGCGAGGGCAGATTTTTCCTTCTCGGTCAGATCAGTGGTGGTTGTGTCGGGCGTAACGATCGGCATGTTCAGGTGGATGCCGACGCAATTGGCCGGGTCCTGGATTCCGATGCAAGTAGTCACTGCGGCGCCCCAGTCTCCGCCTTGCGCCGCATAGCGCTTGTAGCCTAGCCGCGGCATAAGCTCCGACCATGCCTTGCCGATACGCTGCACGTTCCATCCGGCTCGAGCGGGCTTGTCGGAGAACCCATAGCCGGGAAGAGTGGGGCACACCACGTGAAAGGCGTCCTTCGCGTCGCCGCCGTGCGCGGTCGGATTGGCCAGCGGTTCTATCACCTTGTGGAATTCGACGATCGATCCCGGCCATCCATGAGTGATCACGAGCGGCAGCGCGTCGGCATGCGGCGATTTGACGTGGATGAAGTGGATGCCGACGTCATCGATCCGAGTCTTGAACTGCGGAAAGCGGTTGAGCCGGGCTTCGCGCGCGCGCCAGTCGTATTGCTCGAGCCAGTACTTGCAGACCTCCTGCGCATAGGCGAGCGGCAGGCCCTGCGACCAGTCATCGACGCATTCGCGCTCGGGCCATCGCGTGGCGCGCAGGCGGCGCTTCAGGTCTTCCAGCTGTTCGTCAGTAGCGGCAATCTTGAACGGGGCGATTTCAGCACTCATGATGACTCCCTCAGTTCGGCTTTTGCTCGATCGGTTCGATTTTGTTTGGACCCGGAGCTTCGACGAAGCGATCACCGATCGCGAAATGGCCGAAGCTCGTACCCAGTTCGTAGCTCTTCACGGACGATTAGTCGACGCGGATGAACCGAGTACTATGCGTCGCGAGCGCCGGTTACCACTTCTCGACCCACGGCCTCAGCACGACTTCGAACGCCCGGGTCGAGCGATGCTGGCGATGCAGCTGCAGATAGGTTTCCGCGATACAGTCCGGGTCGGCCATGTTGTCGTCGACACTGGTTCCAGCCAGCCGATGCGCGCGGGTACCGTCTTCCTGCGTCCAGCCAATCGCGGCGTCAATCGGCACATTTGCTACGTGGATACCTTGCGGCATCAGTTCCCTTGCCATGCTCTCTGCGAGTCCAGACTTGGCATGACACGCCATCGCAAAGGCGCCGCTGAGCGCGAAGCCTTTAAGCGCTGCGCTGGCGTTGGTGAAGATGATTGTTCCTTTCGCGCCGTTCGTATTGACTTTGTTTTCGCGCATCAGTCGAGCCGCTTGCTGACCCACCAGAAACGCGCTGAAAGCTGAGTTTCGAAGGGTCGCCAGCGCGACGCTCGGGTCAGCTTCGGTAATCTGCTTGCGAAATATTTCGGGAACCCGGCCGTCGATGTTGTGCACGACCAGTGTCGGCGCCCCAAGCTCTCGCACGACACTCTGGAATAGCGACTCGACGGCCGCCGGATCGCTCGCGTCGCATGCATAGCGGCGTACGCCGTGCGCCTTCTCAAGCTGCTGCAGCACCGATTTGTCCGGATTCCGCGCTGCGACCGCGACCCGCATCCCATTCTGCGCGAATAGTCTGGCGCAACTCGAACTGATACCGGGGCCGCCTCCAACGATGAGTGCAACGTCCCGCACGGAAGGTCCAGTATCGTGTTGGTCGGATTGAGACATGTGTCGTACTCCAATGTTTCGTTAATGATCAGGCGGAGATCAGCTCGGACGCGCAGGCTCGATCTCGATTAGGTTAACTCAGTGATTCCACCATGCACGATCGGAGAACGCCCGGATGTCGATCTCGAAGGTCCAGGTGGACCGGTGTTGTTGCGCGAGATGGAGATAGGTCTCCGCGATTTGGGTGGGAAGCATCAGTCCATCATGTTCGTTGCCTCGGGTTTCTCTCAGCTGTTGGAACCTTTCCGGCCCGAGCATTTTCCCCAAAGTGTCGGGCGCATCCACCGCGCCGTCGATCACGATATGCACGACGTGGATTCCTTTTGACGCGAACTCGGCGTTCAGTGTCTGGCAGAGCATTCGCCGCCCTCCCATCGCGGCAGCATGCGAATGTTGACCACTATTTCCACGCATCGCCGCGGTGGATGAGGTCACGAGGATAGTTCCCTTGCCGCGCGCTTCCATCAGCGGGCACACGGCCGACGCGAGGCGAAACAGACCAAACGTTCCCATCCGCCAGCCCGTTTCGAAAGCCTTGAGCGAGGTGTCCTTCAATGCCCTATCGCCAATCTGGGCGCCCAAGTTGTAGACGACGACTTCGATCGGACCGATGTCGGCTTCGATGGCGGCAACTTTCGCTTCGATTGCGTTTGGCTCGATCGCGTTGAGGAGAAATCCGCTTGCGGAACCCCCGTCGCTTTTGATCGTGTCCACCATGTTATTCAATCCGTCCAAATCGCTGCGCCGGCACAGACAAGCGTGATAGCCCTCTTGCGCAAAGCGTCGAGCGACATTTCCACCGATACCCGCACCGGCACCTATCACCAGGCAAACTGGTTTCATGTTCGACTTCTCCTTCAGTCAATCGCAATCCTCTGAATCAGTTCTTGGCAGGCGGACATCAGAATCGCTAGCGACCCTCGAAGATGACCTTGTTGCGAAATTGGCGAGGCCCAAACTCGAGCATGCCATCAACACCCGCGCGCATGTCGCTCGTCTCAAACAGTGCCGGCGCGATCTCGTCGACCACCGCGTCGGCAGCACGGATGCCTCTCTCGAGGTATGCTCGCACGATCTTCTTGCCGGCTGCATAGGCGAGAGTCGCGCCACTGGCGAGTCGCTCGGCAAAGGCCCGAGTCTCCGCTTCAAAGTTTTCATCGGGAACAACTTTGTTCACGATATTCCATCGCTCAAACGTCGCGGCATCGTATTGATCGGCGGTGTAGATAATTTCACGCGCGCGACCCGGGCCTGCGCGCTCAGCCAGACGTTGAACGCCGCCCAGCAGCGTAGTCGTTCCAATCGACGCCTCGACCTGCCCGAAGCGGGCCGAAGAAGCCGCCCAGATCAGATCGCATGCCAGTGCGAGTTCCAGCCCCGCCGCCATGCAAGCTCCCTGCACGGCCGCGATCGTCGGAAACGGCAATTCTTCGAGGTCGGCGATCGTGCGCAGATGACTGGTGAAGCGCTCGCGCGCTTCGTTGGCGCTCTTGCCCTTGAAGACCGCGACGTTAGCGCCGCCCGAGAAATTTTTGCCGTCGGCGCGCACGAGCAGCGCTCTCAGCGGATGCTGGCGGGCCTGGTCCACCGCCGTTCGAAAATCCTCGATCAGTTCCTGGTCGAACAAATTTAGCGGCGGATTTGCCAAAGTAATCAGGCCGAGAGCATCGGACGTTTCGAAACGGACCTTACTCATCATCAGTCTCCGGTGATTGGGTTTCGAGTATCATCACTTCTATTTTGGAACCTGCTGTTGACTCACTTCTATTTTGGAATCTAGTATCTGTCAAGGTTGGCGCCACCGCGGACCCGATCGTAGCGGAGCAGGAGCATCACGAAACACATCGGAGTGTAGGTATGAGTCAGCTGTCCGAGCACCCTACCGTTCGACGCCACCTCGCGAAGATTCCGTCGCCGCAGGCCGAGCCGACGACGGTCGACGCCGCGTGGCTGCGCGAGATTACGTTCGCGGCCGGTGCGGACGACGTCGGTTTCGTCGACGTAGACCGTCCCGAGATCGCCGAGCAGCGTGCCGACATCCTCGCCCTCTTGCCGGCGGCGAAGGCCCTCGTCAGCTTCGTCTGCCGGATGAATCGCGAGAACGTGCGGAGCCCCGCTCGCTCGCTCTCCAACCTCGAGTTCCACCACGCCGGCGATCACGTGAACGAAGTGGCCCGGCGCATCGTCGCAGCGCTCGAGCGGCGCGGTGTCCGCGCGATCAATCCGTCGATGGGATTCCCGATGGAGATGGATCGGTTTCCGGACAAGATCTGGACGGTGTCACACAAGCCGGTCGCGGTCGCCGCCGGCCTCGGCGCGATGGGCATCCATCGCAACGTGATCCACCCGGTGTTCGGGAATTTCATTCTGCTCGGTACCGTGATCGTCGCGGCCGAGGTCTCCGCGCGGAGCGAGCCGCTCGACTACAACCCTTGTCTGGAATGCAAGCTCTGCGTCGCCGCCTGCCCGGTTGGCGCGATCTCGGGCGACGGGCACTTCAACTTCTCCGCTTGCTACACCCACAACTACCGCGAGTTCATGGGCGGCTTCACGAATTGAGGCCATCGCCGAGAGCCGCAACGCGCTCGACTACCGGTCGCGGATCTCTGACTCGGAGACCGCCTCGATGTGGCAGAGCTTGTCGTTCGGCGCCAACTACAAGGCGGCGTACTGTATGTCGGTGTGCCCGGCGGGCGAGGATGTGATCGCGCCATTTCTCGCCGATCGCTCGAAGTTTCTCGCCGACTTCGTCAAGCCGCTGCAGGAGAAGGCCGAGACTGTCTACGTGATCCCGAGCTCCGAGCGCCGAGGCGCACGTCACGCGCCGCTTTCCAAAGAAGCAGGCCAAGCGAGTGCACGGAAGCTTGCGTCCTCGATCGTTACGCGGCTTCGTGCGAGGACTTCCGTTGATATTCCAGCCGGGACGCTCGGACGGAATCGACGCGACCTATCACTTCTCCTTTCACGGGGCGGAGGAACACGAATTCACGATCCGCATCCGTGATCACAAGCTCGCGATCGAGGACGCGCTGATCGGGAAGCCCGACCTCCGAGTTACAGCCGACACCGAGACCTGGCTTGGATTCGTCGCTAAGGAGCGGAGCCTCGTCTGGGCGCTGCTCTCCAGAAAGATCCGGCTCGCGGGATCGCCGCGGCTTCTCGTGGCGTTCGGAAGGTGCTTCCCTTCGTAACATGACGCCCCCGACGAGAGCATCCGACGTTTCGAAACGGACTTTACTCGCCAATACCCAGCGAAGGAGCAAGAATTATGGCGGATGTGGATTTCCTCTTTGACTTTGTCAGTCCCTACACTTACGTGGCCCGTTCTCAACTGGGCGGGATCGCTTCCCGCACCGGCACGCGGTTCAAGACGTGGCCGATGCACCTTCTCAATCTGATGAAGATCGTCGGCAATTCTCCGACAACGATGTTGTGCAGCAACAAGTTCAAGTACGCCGGGCAAGACCTCGCGAGATGGTGCGCTCGCTATCAGCTTCCGTTCAAACTTAATCCCCATCTTCGAAGTGATCACAGCCTGACATTGAAGGGCGCGCTGGTCGCGCAGGAAATGAATCTGGAAGACCAATACAATGGCGCGATGTTTTCCGCGTTCTGGACCGATGCAGTGAACATCAGCGACCGCGCTGAACTCGTTCGGTACCTCGAAGCCGCCGGTCTGGATGGGAGCGCGATTCTGAAGCAGGCCGAGGAACCCGAATACGCAAAACGCTTGGCGTCCAACACTCAGCTCGCTGCCGATCGCGGCGTTTTCGGTTCCCCGACCCTTATCGTTGGTGACGATCTCTTCTTCGGAAACGACCGGCTCGATTTCCTCGAGGAACGACTCCTGCGCTAGGCGCGCCGCCACACCGAAAGGAGTAAAGAGCGAAGTCGAGGACATTAGAACAGAAAAACGATGAAACAAAGACTGACCAATGGAGGTCAATAAAATGAGTGTCATGGTACTTGTTGAAATGCAGGTTAAACCGGAGGCGGTGAACGAGGTGAAAGGACTCCTGAAACAAATGCTGCCGGATACGCGCGCCTACGCCGGGTGTCAGGGGATCGATATATATGACAACGTCGATCTTACGGGCGATCTGGTGTTTTATGAACGCTGGGACACGCGCGACCACTATCAACGCTATCTCGCCTGGCGCACCAAGACCGGGACCCTAGGCCAACTCGGCGAGAAGTTAAGCGGATCGCCGAAGATTCGCTACTTCGACCGGGTAGATGCCTGAACGCGGCCGCTCGGGCCGAATCACTCACACTAAGAGATTAGACGCTCCAGCAATTGTCGCAGGTTTGTACGATCTCAACTGACGAAAGGAGACCATCATGAGCGAGAAAGAAGAATTCGAGAAGTTGCCGGATGCGATGCCGAAGTGGATCAAGGACCACGTGGACCTCTATCTCTCCGACCCCGAGAAGGCTCACCTGTGGGACTCGACTGTTGGCGGCGGACCCGGTCCGTTGCCGACGCTTCTCCTCATCGCGCGCGGGGCGAAGAGCGGGAAACTTAGACCGCTGCCGCTCCTCTACCAGGAGATGGATAAGAACTACCTCATCATCGGCTCGAAGGGCGGGGCGCCGACGCATCCTGGCTGGTACGTCAATCTGAAGGCCAATCCGGAGTGCGAGATCCGGGTCGGTTCGAAGCGGATGCGCGCGCGTGCACGAACGGCGAGCGGCGACGAACGAACGCGCGGCTGGGCGAAGATGGCGGCGATGTATCCGCCCTACGACGACTATCAGAAGCGAGCGGGTTCGCGGCAGATCCCGGTGATAGTTCTCGAGCCGATTGGCCCGGCCTGATCGCTAGGCAGGAACTCGCGCGTCGATGGTTGCAATTATCCGGTCGACGGTCGTCACTTCTAATTTGGAACCTTGTTAAATCCTGGGGGGTATGCGAAAATCTCGGATCGATGCGCTGGAAGCAAATCGATACGATGACCTGCTCGCTCGCCCGAACACTGTCAGTGATCGGCGACCGCTGGACGATGCTTATAATCCGCGACGTCTTTTTCGGCATCCGCAAGTTCGACGCGATTCAACAGGATTTGCAGCTCACGTCGCATCGCCTGTCGGACCGCTTGCGCAAGCTGGTGGACGACGGTGTTCTTTGCCGTGTCGAGTACGAAAAGCACCCGCGTCGATTCGAGTATCGCCTCACAGACAAGGGGTTTGATCTCTATCCTCTGATGGCCACCATGACCGGGTGGGGTGACCGCTGGATGGCTGGACGCGCCGGAGCGCCAGTGGAATTTGTCCATAGGCCCTGCGGCCACACGATCAAACCGGAACTCATCTGCCCCAGCTGCAAATCGAAAATAGATGCTCGCGAGATGACCGCGCAGGCCGGCCCAGCGCTCAAAGGTCGAGCTTTGCCCGGACGGGATACGCCGCCACAGCGCCGGAAGAGAGACGATAGACGGCAAGCTGGCGGAATCGATGATCTGCTGCATTCTCCGCTGCCAGGAGCTGCGCGAAATTGGCCGCAGAAGCCGCACTGATTTTTTCTTCGCTCTTTTCTGAGATTTTAACCGTCTGATCTTTTCGCCGGTGCGCGCATGAATGCGCGGCGCTCCATAGCTCTGCCGTGACCGTTCATGAATCGCGCGCATGCGCGTAGTCAGTTGCACGTCGGCCTGAGCCCGCATCGACCGCGGTCGTCTGCGCCACGCCCAGTAGCCGCTGGTGGAGACCTCCAGCACCCGGCACATCGTGGCGATTGCGTACATGGCCTGATTCGCGCTCACGAATTGGAACGCCGTGACGGCACTGAGCCGGTCTCCGTGGCGAACCAGGCCGCGGCTTTTGATAGGATCTCAGCTCTTCGCGCAAAATCCGGTTCTGCCTTTTCAAAACTTGGTCCACGCCAAAGCTACATACAGATTCGCGTGCGACCGCAATGAATTCGTCCGGATTAGTTGAGGAGGAAAAGGCCGCGCGGGTTTACGTTTTGCGTGGGGCAAGTGCTTCGAGCGCACGTTCGTCAGGAACCAGCATCCCATCCGGGCGCAACGGCAGTACGCATACATGGGTAGCGCCAGCTTTGCGATGCGCCTCCACCCTTGCACGCAATTCGTCGGCATCTCCCCACGCCACCACGGCGTCGACCAGCCGGTCGCTGAAGTCGGCGGCGAAATCCGCATCGCCAAACCCAAGTGTGCGGAGATTTTTTGCGTAGCTCGAGCCGGGCAGACGCAGGTAGAAACTCATGTACTTTCGAGCGGCTTCGCGAGCCCGAGAAGCGTCGCTTTCGAGCATCACCGCCTGCTCCGCACAAATCCACTTGTCGGGACCAATCTGCGATCGCACCCGCACCGTATGTTCCGGAGGAACGAAGTAGGTGTGTGTACCCTTGGTTTCGGTCGCGGCCAGCTCGACCATCTTTGGCAGGATTCCCGCCAGCACCACCGGAGGTTCAGTCTTAGGTCCCGGCGCCATGTAGGGGGTAGCCTTCATCTTCGCAACATAATCCCGCATAAAGCTGACGGGCTTCTCCCATCTGAGTCCCGTACTTCATTGGCAGTCTTTCCGCTCACGCCGAGTCCAAGAATAAAGCGATCTTCGAACAATTCACAAAGGGTGCGCGCGGCGCGGATCGAGGTGCCAGGCTCACGCATGAAAACGTTGGCGATTCCTGAGGCCATGACGAGCCTTTCGGTCTGGCTCAGCAGGTAGCTTGCGTGCGCGAATGGATCGCGTCCCACTCCCTCGGGAATCCATAGGGCGCTGTAACCAAGGCGTTCGACTTTGCGCGCCAATTCACCGGTTTGCAGGCCGCTGAGACCGTCAAGAAATGCAAATACTCCGACCGCGCCCAGGTCCATAAGAACACTCCTTCTGTATAGCTCGGCGCTCGACTGCTATAAGGCAAATCTACTCGTAGAGATTATGCCAACCAACATGAAGATCCACCGAATCGCCGGTCTCGCTTTACTTTCGTTCGTATATTGATCGAGTTCGCATCCGCTGCCCGCGCAGACGACAAAGCAGTGCCGGATGGGTCGTGTTCCGCGACGCCAGCACCATCAAGATATTGACCACCGAACCTGCCGTCGGAGAGCACTGGTCAAACCTGTGGTTGGTCGTCATCTACAGACAGCCGTACATCCGGCTTGGTGATCACGCATATGGACGGATTGAGAAGAACACCACTAGTGACTCTACTGAAAATCAACAATCTGCCACAGACAGGTCCGAGAGACGCGTCGCTGCCATCGGATCAAGGTCCCGGGCTTGACCACGGTGGTCGCATTCAAAATCGAGGGAAACATCTGGCACAGCCAGACGAAGATCAACCGATCGATGTTCCCGAGTCGCACCCGCGACCGAGCCTTGCGACTCAGTACGATCAACTGCTGCCGCAAGACAATGTTTTCCGCCTCTAGTCTCGCCCGCGACTTCAGTTTGGATCGCGCGACCAGCAGCAGTTTGATCAGAAATTCGACATCGGGCGTTCGAGTATCACAGTCCGACTGTCTCGTCACCCGGGATCAGGTTTTCGGTACCGGCAGCTTCACGTCTTGCATATGATTGACAGAGATCTATAGATCGGCATGGGGTCTCGACTTTAACACTCGGAGGGACAGGCGATGGCAGTGACTGTCAAGAGCGCCACGCTGTGGCGCCGGGAAGTAGAAAACCGCCCAGGCTCACTCGCAAGCACGCTGGAACCGCTAGCCAAGGCTGGCGCGGACTTGAGAGTCGTGATGGGCTATCGGCTGCCCGGCGCTGAGTCGCGTGCGGTGGTCGAAGTGCATCCGGTCTCCGGCAAACGTGCATCCGAGGCTGCGGCGACCGTCGGGTTGAGCGCGTCGACCATTCCGACGTTGATTGTCGAAGGGGACAACCGCGCCGGTCTCGGACATGCGATCGCGCAGGCTCTCAGTGAGGCCGGCATCAATCTCGCGTTCGTGCTCGCTCAGGTGGTTGGCCGACGGTACTCCGCGGTATTCGGCTTCGAAACTGAGAGCGATGCGTCGCGTGCGACGGTCGCAATTCGCCACGCGTCGGCGGCGAAGAAGCGTCGAACGTAGCGGCGATGGAAAGCTCGACCAAAACAAGTCAGGACGAGTGAGCTTCGGCGTCGCCGACCATCGCGAGCGCTTCCCTTGAGACTCGCGTAGCTTTTTGCGCCGAGGGTAATCCCACGCTGGCAAAGATCGTCAGATGCCCGTTGCGGAACCGCCAGCCTCATACGCCTAGGAGACCTGGAACCCTTACTGTCGCAGCCGTAAAACATATCGAGCAACAAATTGCGACAAATGGTTATCGTCCGCTGCCGTACTTAGGAATAGCGGACCGCTTCTACCGATGCAGGGATTGTTACGCCGTGTGGGTGGCGGCATCGCTGTTCGAGCGGGTTGCCCAAGATCGCGTTTGTGGCGTCTACGACCACACGCTCAAATGGAAGCCATATCCATGAACAAGGCAACGGCCGTAGGACCGCCACGAATTGCTTCAGGCGCAACATTCGTTCGCAGGCCGGCCGATTCCGCGCGCCAGCATCTCGCCGGCCCCGGAACGGTCGGGCCGAGTTGAAGCGGTGCGCCCCGGTCAGTGGAAAAGCAATCCAAAGAAGGGAACCACGGAAGGTGTAGAGATGCAAAGAAGCAGAGGTGGCAAGCGGTCCGGCTTTCTTCTGCATAAGAGACCCGGGTTCGGTAACTTGATTCCCTGTCGATACAAATGCGGGTTGGGGTTTCCCGTCGCTCATTTGGACTCCCTTCAAAAGCATCAGAACGAATGCAAGAAGAATCCAAGGAACATAAAGCCAACGTGATTCGAGATGCGCCGGCGTTACGAAAGAAGCGCGCGAAGAAGAAATGACTATCCGACACACTGCCGCGCTCGCCCTTGTGGGATGGTACTTGGTGTCCCTCGCGTCCGTAATGGCGCAGGGTTCGAGCTCGGCCACCAGTGCGGAATCGAAATTGTCAACCTACACGAACCGGACTCACGGGTTTTCGTTTCAATACCCTAGCGACTGGACCTTGAAAGAAGGCGAGCGGATTAAATTGAGCTGGGGATACTTAGGGCCTGTCGAACCCGCTTTGCCTCATGGGACCAAGGTTGCTGCGATAGAAATACCCTATTCCCCGGACTTCGTAAGTGTGAGCGTCGATACCACTCTCACCGACAATGAGTGCAATCGATCTGCTTTTGCCAGTCTTGAGGAAGCACAGTCTGAGCCCGGAAAATTTCCAACGGTGACGGTAGGCGAGAATCAGTTCACCGAAGCGATAGAAAACAGCGGAGGGCTGAACCATCAGGCGTTTGCCCAGTACTATCATGTTTTCCGAAATCGGACCTGCTATGAGTTTGAACTAGGTGTGGTTGGCTCTGTCGACATGACGGAAGGCAAGAAAAATGAAGAGTTCCGAGTCCTGAAGGCGATTCTTGCCACGGTGAAATTCCATCCGACGACCGTCGCGCCCCAGCGGCTCAAATCGAAACTTAGGACAGCCATTTGCGTTTTAGGGCTGTGCCGGCAGGGTAGGCAGTGAAATACCCCACGAGGTCTTGGTGGGTTTCGATGGTTGCTTCTTCGGTCAACTCCCGTGTACGCCACGCGTAAATTGTACGAAGTGCTTCAAGCTTGCGCTCAATTTGCTCCAGCCGAAAGGCGAGCGCGCCGGCGTAACGCGAACAGGGTCGCGCGCGCCATACACTTACGCTTTGTGCATTTCGAGAAAATGTAGCGGCACCGATGGATCGGGAGAGTTCGCGGTGTCGGATCGAAGTCGGGTTGCTGCATGGAGTGCGGGGCGAGCACCTTGATGGTACGTTTTAGTTATGAGAGTCAACTGGAAGGATGTTTTTAAGTTTCTCTCCGGCGCGTTTTTTGTCACGGCGGGGGCGAGTTGGTATTTGTCGTGGTATCACATCAGTGTTCCCCTTCCTTTCTTCGGGCTTAGGTTTACCCCGGAGTTTTTGGAAATACGAGGCTTCATACACTTCGCGTTGTTCCTAATCTCCTTCTACTTTGGGTTTATAAAGAAGTAAGGGAAAACGAAAACGACAGGCCGAATCTTTACCGGCCCACAATCGCGAGCGCGGCAGCGTGGCGAGGCTTCATTCCTCGCGGTTTAACAAATACGATCACGAAAAGCCAAAGCTCGCGCGGGCGGCCGGCCCCGATGACGCCAGAGCCGCGCTCGGCCGAGATGAAGCGGCTCGCGGAACGCGGACGTGCCGCCCGAACATCCGATGGCGGTAAATTTCGCGCTCGATAAGTGCCAGCCGATCGAGCCGAACCTTTACAAATGTCCGGCCGTAGATCAGCCGATCTGTACGCCGGAGTTCATTCGCACCGACGTGAATTGCGTGCGTATCGGCCCCAAAGGCAGCGTCTTCGTTCAGCGCCAGGGCGCGAATCCCTGAGCGTAGCTGAGGGCGCACAGGGTCTCTCGATCGTTCAGTTCAGAGCGTTGCTGACCTTCAAAACGCTCGGCTCGCATCGCAGTCAACAGTGTCGGCGTGCAGCTCGGTTACTACTACGACGACTCGCCCATCGACTGGAACGATGGGACTCCAGCGCCCGAATTTAGGCTGGACCGTTACGTGCCCACTTCACGTCCCGGTTCACGCGCGCCGCATCTGTGGATGCGCGACGGAAGTTCTCTGTACGACCACCTGGGGCGAGACTTCACCCTGCTGCGGCTGGGCAATGGGAATATCGGGGTCGGGGTAATTTTATGAGTAAGGTCGTCAGGATCGTTGGCGGGCCGTGGTCGTAGGGGTGGACGAACCGTCCTAGAGTCTAGTCCTTTCTGCACGACGCTTGATCTCGCGCAGTTGCCGCGCCTGCATAATACCGTGGCCGAAGAGTGCGACAGGCCCCATCAGCCAACGCGGAAACCTCGCGAGCAACGCATAGATGTGTTCGATAGGGCGCGGAGAAGGCGTAGGTTTTCCCGCTCCACCCGACGGCCATTGCGAGCCGACCCGTCCGCGCACGAGCAGGCGCGTTTGACATTGAGCGAGCGGTTCGAGGAAAAACTCCCAACTCACCATAAGACCTCCGTCGGCGGCAGGAACGCTCAGAATGAGATCACGCTCCGGCTGCACGGCGGCGACGATGAACGAATCTTTTACTCCCGGCAGGGAAGGCAGCACGTCCCCCGGCGCGACGTGCTGAAGGGCGGGAAGGATCTCGGTTGCACTTGGATGGCCGCCATTGTCTACCCAGTCGTAGCTGTACCAACCCGCGCGTCCCGAGCCCATTTGCACCAGCCATGGCCACACGCACTCCGGCGACGCGGCGATCGTGACGGCATGCATTACGATGGCCGCTGGATCGGGGATTAAGATATCGGCGGGGAGGGGTAGTTTGCGCTCCTGTGGCGTAGCGCGGACGCTCGCGAGAAACATAGCTTTCGTCTCTTGCGACACACCGGGCACTCGATAGCTCACCGTTGGGCTGAGGCCATAACATCATCGAATAACTCCGGAAGCCACACATCCGAAACTTCCGTTTTCCTTTTGCCAGAACTTCCCGTCAGGAAGAACATGCAGAGCGTTCGCGTGTGTAGCCCGGCACTCTCTGCAACCGCATTCCTCAGGACGTGATCGTCTTCTGCCAGAGAGTCGTACCTCTTAATCGTCTTGATATACATCGCGAGTTCATAGGCGATCGTGTCCCATTCGGTCCAATTGCCGCCTTTAGCATTGTCAATCGCGTTCGTGGCGACTGGTTCTCCCCCGGACTTCACTACGATAACTTCTGTCGCAGTCGTCTGCATCACGCCGACGGGGGTTTTGTCTTCTTGTTTCGGGCTCATTGCTCTACCTTCGCCGCCGACGACGCTTCCGCCCGCGCACGCCGGGGACAGTTTGCCACATGCGTGTGAACTTCGTACCCTTCGAACGGTTCATGCATCTCGCGCCAGCGCGTCGGTGAGCCAGCCCCTCGCTGGGCTGCTGCCGCACTCATTGCTCACTTCCTTTGCCTCCGCACTTTCGCCCGCTTGCGCATCTCGTCCGATCGCTGCTCGGGCGACAGCGAGGCCGCCGCGAGAGCTTTCGCTTTTCATGATCGTATTTGCTAAACCGCGAGGAATGAAGCCCCGCCGCGCCACCGCTCTCGCGCTTGTGGGCTGGTATTTGATGGTGCCCCAACAATCCAGATAGGAAACGCTAATCGAAGCCGTGCCGATGGCCCAAAGGAGAATCATTAAGAGTTTTGAACCGACTTTTGCGAGCTAAGCTAAATCGCACATATGATCCCATCATGGACAAGGTCTGTTAAGGCCGCTGGCGCCGGGCTGGTAGTGCTGGCAGTTTTCAGCGCCTCACCCGCTTTCGGCATCCCCCCCACCCTACGCGTAGTTGTCAATACGGACAACGACGGCCCTGGTTCGTTGCGGCAGACGATAAAAGACGCCGATGCCAGCAACACCAACGACACGATCATGTTTGACAGCACCGCCAGGGGCACGATCATGCTGTCCAGCGGCAACCTGGAGATTGAGCATTCCCTGAGCATCATCGGTCCCGGCGCGTCCACTCTGGCGATCAGCGGAGAGGGCAATTTCCAGGTCTTCATCGTTGACTTGGGCGCGACAGTGTCCATCTCGGGCCTGACCGTCGAGCAAGGGAAGAGCCCCATGACCGCCCCGGGCGGCGGCATCGTCAATGCTGGCACGCTGACTGTCACCAACAGCACGCTCTCCGGCAACTCCGCCCCCCTCGGCGACGGCGGTGCCATCTCGAACGAGCAATCGGGCACGCTGACGCTCACCAACAGCACCGTATCCGCCAACTTTGCTCAGAGCGTCGGCGGCGGCATCGCCAACGAGGGCGGCACGCTGACGCTTACCAACAGCACGATCTCGACCAACCTCGCTGAGGTGGACGGCGGCGGTATCGCCAACAGCGGCACGCTGACGCTCACCAACAGCACCGTCTCCGCCAACGTTGCTCAGAGAGGCGGCGGCGGCATCGAGAGTTTCGGCACGCTGACGGTGACCAACAGCACCCTCTCCGGCAACTCCGCCCATACCGGCGGCGCCATCGACAACGCCGGCACGCTGACTGTCACTAACAGCACCCTCTCTGGCAACAGCGCGAGCTTGGCCGGCTTCGGCAGCATCTACAACGAGATGGGGAGCGCCACGCTTAAGAATACGATCGTGGCGAATAGTATTTTGGGGGGGAATTGTGCTTCCGTTGCGACATTCACTTCCGATGGCCACAACCTGTCAGACGATACGAGCTGCGATAGCTTGTTCATCGCCACTGGCGATGTAAACAACACTCCCGCCGGGCTTGATTCGGGCGGCCTGAAGAACAACGGCGGCCCCACCCAGACCATCGCGCTGCTGGCCACCAGCCCCGCCGTGGATGCCGTCCCGGTAAGCCCTACCAACTTTTGCACTGCGGCAGATGGGACTACTCCCATAGCCACCGACCAGCGCGGGGTGACGCGGCCCGATCCCGAAGACGGGCCCGGCGGTCACTGCGACATCGGCGCGTTTGAACTCGTGCAGGCAGCCACTCCCACACCGACCGCGACTGCGACTTCGACTCCGACCGCTACGCCCACCGCGACTGCCACTCCGTCTGCGGGCAGGATCTCGGCCTCGACCAATCCAATCACATTGAAAGGCAAGCCCGGGCATCCCAAATCGAAGAAACTCAAGGTCAAGAACATCGGCACCGGACCACTCGACGTGACCGGCACCGCGGGACTTTCGGCTCCGCTCTCATCGTCCGGCGGTGGAGTGTTGGCGCCGAAGAAGAGCCTCGCGATCACCGTCACCGATTCGCCGACCACGGGTGGGAGCACGGTCAGCGAGACGCTCAAGATCCTGAGTAACGATCCCACCAAGCGAGAGGTGGACATCACAGTGACCGGAACTTCGCCCTAGCTTCCGTCCTGGCTTAGGCCGCCCAACGCGACCGGCAGCACGATAGTCCAATTCTTCGACTTGACCATAGCCGAACCGTCACGCCAGTGACCATCAACCACACCGAGTCAATCGCCAGCAATCAGGCGGGTTTCAAACCGCCCATTGGGTTCGTAACCAGTACTTCGGTCGAGGAGTTCGCTCATTCCGCTCTCGACAGGCGCGAAGGTGATAGTCTAGTTGACCAATCATCGAGCAGCATGGTTCGGGGCATGGAATCTGCACATGCGGGTTCGGTTCCTGAGACGGATTCTCGTGTCTCCAATTTGGGCAGGCTAGGGCCGCTTGACGCGAGCGTGGCGCCGCACGATGCTTGATTTGATTTCTCGGTGGGCGAGCTCAGGATGTGCGATCCCCATCCAAAGGGCCCGGGCTCGCCCTTTCTTTTTTGGCCCCGGTGCTTGACTCGTTTTCTGAACTTCAGCATCCTCGTCCCTTCTCGTCGGGCGCTACGACTAAAAAAATGAGCAACCGCTAGCCGACCGGGTCTTGGTCGGCCTTTGACGGTCTGCGGCCGGCGTCGCATATTTGAACTGTTCCAACTGGTCGCGGGCGGCCCGGATTCAACTCCCACCCCGGAGTTCCGGGTTCGCCCCTTTTCTTTCACGCGACCGACGCCTTGAGATTTGCCAGTTTCTTGCTGAACGCATTCGCTAATAGCCTCAGCGACTATGCGCGATCTTGAGGTTCACCGCGTCTAGCGGGCTTCGTCTATCGTCGCCGAGGCCCACAGCCCTCCTCATTTGTTCAGCACCGCACCCATATTTGGGCGACACTTACCGCGACAAGTAGGCCAGTAAATACCGCAAGGATTACGGTCCACCGGACAAGTGCATTTGCGGCGCGAACCTGCGCAACGGCTTGACGCCGCACCATTTCAGTCTTTGCTCGTTCCCAGAAATCGGTACCGACAATGCTGAGGACTTTTCCTTCCTGTACGGCCCTGATCTCTGCCTTCCACGACTCAATGTCGTTTGCGGACATGAGTGGTTCGTCGAGCAGTTGATCGTGCTGCCTGCTCATTTCTTCCTCCGCTTCTTTGCTCGCCGCTTCATCTCGGCGCTACGCTGCTCGGGGCGACAGCGAGGCCCCTGCTTACGTGAGCTTTCGCTTTTCGATCGTATTTGTTAAATCGCGAGGAATGAAGCTCCGCCACGCCGCCGCGCTCGCGCTTGTGGGCTGGTATCTGATGATGCCGCCGATGGCCACGCCAGACCCAAATCTCGAGCTTAAGTACTGGTCGAATGAGGGTAGCTTCGATACCGCCGCCGAATGCCGAGCGGCCTACAACGACCGAGTCTATAAGTTCGGCCACATGAGTGACAAGGATTGGAAAGCGTGGGACGATGGGTTTTTCGCACAGCATCACAGCCACCTCGATCGCGCGTGGACGCTACCGCATTTCGAGGAGTTAGCCGCCGCGTCTCAATGCATCGCGACCGACGATCCTCGACTGAAAGAGAAGTGATCCTGGGTGCCAAGCGCAGCAGCGGCGGCGAATAAAAACGGTGGATCAACGAGAGAAGTATAGGGTAGGTGTGCTCGCGGCGAGGGGCTTCAAAGAAGACCCACGACGCCAAACCTGGTTCAATCTAAAGACCCGAAAATCACTTAGCCATCAAGCAATCCGCGACTATAATGAGATGTCGTGGAAAGCCCCGTTGTCAAGCATCGTTCCTATCGGGGAGTTTTGGTTCTACTCCTCCGGCGGACTTGCGATTCAAGTATGCGAAGAGCAACTCGCGCAGTGGGGCTTGGAGACCCTGCGACCTCTGATACAGGTACCCGGGCAGTTTGCACCCAACCCGAGCATAGTCACCAGCATTGACGATCCAAACTACTGGAAACCGCTCACTGACGACCAAGTAATTGAGAAAATGCAGGGCGGACAAGCGGGGTCGCCAATTTGGAACCGTGCGGAAGGAGAGCTGAGAATCCGCGAACTAAGGAGTGCTAGTCAGCGTCGGTCAGAAGTCGTCGACCAAAATCCCGCACCAGCGATCCCTGGGGACGCGAATCTTGGTTGCATCAAATCGAAAAGTCTTCGCAATATTGCGGAGAGGGACTGGAAAGAATGCTGCTTGGCGCTCGACGCGGGTTGCTGGAAGAGCGTTCTGATTCTTTCCGGCGGAATCCTCGAAGCTATAGTACTGAGCAAGCTCTCGCGACGCCGGTCAAAAGCCGTCAAAGCAAAAGCAGCAGGCGGCGGGAATCCAGACCTCAACTCTTGGACTCTAGGCAAAATGATCGCGGTGGCGAAGGAGCTCAAGCTATTCGGACCTGCGATCGATATGCTACCGGCGCCGATGAAGGATTACCGAAATCTCGCGCACCCAGGCTATGAAGTCCGGAAAAAATTGAGTATTAGCGAGAAATCTGCGCGCGCATCTTTTCACGTGCTCACCTTGATTCTCGAGGAACTCGAGAGAGCTTGAAAAATGAAGGTCGCGAAATGTGAGGCCTGGGGGTGCCCGGAGCGCGCGACACTGGTCGCCGAAAAGGTTGATGCCGGCGGCCGCCACATTCGCCAAATTGAACTGTACACGCGACACTGCAATGTCGTCATCGAGCGCGAGCGAGAGCGCGGCCTTGAGATTTCTGATCGGGGGAACGAGTAAAAGAATTTAATGGCCTTCATCGTTCTTGATCGGACGTACATGCCGGATCGCGAAACCGCTATGTACAGTTCGGCGATGAATGCGAGACTTTGCAGGACGCTCAGAAGCTCGCGCAGTTTCCCAACTTACGCGACCCGATCATCGTGAACCTCGATCAGGTCAGGAGGCCGCCGACCAAATTGAAGCTGACCTGAATCCTTTCGCTTTTCATGACCGTGTTTGCTAGACCGCGAGCATGAGACCCCGCAACGCCGCCGCGCTCGCGCTTGTGGGCTGATATTTGATGATGCCGCGACGGTGCAAAGCGGAAAAGTAAAATGAAAAGCTCAACACTGGGACTATGCTTAGTGCTGATTCTTGTATTCTGTGCTTCGGAGGTGCGCTCTCGTGCCGCCGCGACTCCCACCTCCCATGAGCCCATCCGGAATCCCTGAATCCAGACCGCGGAACAGAGTCACCATTCCCCGCTGGATGGCTATCATCTTGGCTCTATTGAGTTGGCTGATTCTGATTCCAATCGCACATGGAGTGGTTCCGTGGGCCATCTCCACGCTTATGCCCCGTTACGGATGGGAAGGGAGGTCCCCAGGTTTTTGGAATCGGCTCGGGCTGATCCCGGTTACGGTTGCGGCAGCCCTTCTTATCTGGATTCTGCTCTTAGGCATTGCGCAGGCTCCCGATAGGGTCAAGCTAGGACTGATCCCTTCCTTTTTGATGATGCGAGGACCCTACAGACTTACGCGGAATCCGATGTATGTCGCTGAACTGGGACTATGGCTTGGCTGGGCGCTGTTTTTCGGAAGTCCCGGCGTCTTCATCGGATGCGTGGTATTGCTGTCAGTCGTGAATTTCGTCATTCTGCCGCGGGAGGAACGAGGTTTGGAAGCGGCATTCGGTCAGACCTATCTTCAGTACAAGAACACAGTCCCACGTGATTTCCGTTTTGGGTCAAGATTCAGATTGCCGTATATGCCAAACGCCCTACCTGTAACAAGTCCCCAGCCCGGTTTTCACTCCGGAGTGTTTCCGGTGGAGTGGTGCTTGGCGCAACTGTCGGAAAGTGTTGATGGGTAGGGAAGTCACTGGAAGAAAGCCGACGAAGAGATCTGCACAAAGAAATAGGACCAGCCTGTTGGCAATGAGAGCGGGTGGGTTAGACGGGGTCAGGTGGCGGTTCTTCGGTGAAGACTGAAATGAGGAAAGAGTAAATACGTCGCCGGGCCGGCACCGACTGCGCCGGCTACCTCCTGGGCTAGCGTGCAGGAGTAAACGGCGTTCGCCAGGCCGACCCGGCGGGTTCGCATTGGGCCCCGGAGGGTGCCCTGTTGTTGGGGTTGGACCGCATCAGTGAGCGAGGCCGATCAGTGACAGTACGATCCACGCCACTGTCAGGACTCCGAATATCAGACCGGACATCTCATCCAGGATGCAGTAGCGCGCTAGTCGCATTCCGTCGGAGACTTCGGTCTGTTCGACCGTCGCCACGGTGCCGATCGCTCGCGCATCGTTAATCGTGGTTGCCATCGCAATTCACCTCCTTGAGAGTTGTCTCTCAACCTACAAGGCGTCACGTTCCGTTGAACCGTCCGTTCAAATGCTTTGAACCGGGAGGCTCGGACGGAGCGCAGCAGATCGCATTGGGCGCATGTTTTAAAAACATCAGGACGTCGGCGTACGAGATGGGCAGAACGGAAATCTTAGGAATTGGTAAGGGGCTCAGGTCGATCGATAGGCCGGGACATGAAGAAATGCCACTCAGGGAGACTTGCGGAGCCCGGAGATAAAACTGCTACCTTCAATATAGCGAGCAATGATCCGGCCAATCCGAAAACTGTCGTCACCGCGACATGCAACGCGGCTTCCGCGTCGCTGACTGTCCCGGCCGGCATGACCTTCCCGCCGACTGTCATTCAGCAGGGTGGTGCGTGTCCTGCGAAGAAGGCGTTCCGGTCACGAACTCCAGTACGTGTCCGGCGCAGATCACTGCCGTTACTCTCACACAGACGACCGCGCACAGGCCGAGGGCGACCAGCTGAGATTCCAGACCCACGTGATTGTCCTGAAGGTTGAACGTTTACGCCTTTGAAAGTGATGTGCGGCCCACCCAACCCCTTGATCGTTCCACGAAGATGTCGGAGACCTACGCGATCGAGCAGGACGGGACCGGTACGATGACGATCAATTTCACTCCCACCAACACAGCCGCCACGTGCGGCGCGAGCACCGGCGCCTTCAACATAGTGATACTGTCGCCGAGCCAGGTAGAATTCGTGTCGTCGGGCCAGATGATGGCGGATCCCTCGAAGGGCGAATTCAATTCCTACGTGGTGCAGGGCGCGTTGATAAAGCGGGCCGGCGTCGAATCGAGCGCCAGGAAGCTTTAGGATTCGGCAAGCGGCAAAGTGAACCGAGGTACCTCGAAGCAGAGAGAATCTCGTGAGGGAGAGCGCAATCATGCCCACGTACATTTTGTTGAACCCCAGCGCGGTAAGCTGGCGTGCCCAGTAGTGCGCCCCACCGGTGGCCTCCATCCCCACCGTGCAGCGCGGCAGGCCCCGCATGAATCCAAGCACCTGCGCACGCCGCAGTTATCGGCGCACTATCACCCGCCGCGGCGATCCGCACCGCTCACCGCAAACACGCTCTTTGCCAAGTCGATCCCAATCGTTGTAACTTCCATCTTCGGACCCTCCTCGCTTTGTTTGGATGTTGCCCTGCACATCTTTGGCCCATTGCGAGGCCGCGCGAGCAATCAATTAGTCCGCTCGGAAAGATACTCACGCAGATCGGCGTCGGCGAAGTTCTCAAACACGTCTAGTAGAAAAGAAGGTTTGTCGCCGAAATGAAGCCCGACTACGACGAACGCTTCCGCGACACGCTCGAACGGCTACTGCCTGAAACGTACAACTGATGTCCGATCAGGCCGCCTTGGAGGCGCTAAACAACTCCTCACACGACAGCTTCATCCTGGCGCAGTCGTTCAGTGCGCTGATAAATGATCGGCTCGCTCGTTTGATCCGCATCTTGGAAGACAGCGATGGCACCGCGACGTTCTGGTACCTATATAAGTGCGAACCGGCTAACGTCGCGAAGGACGTTGACATCCCTCGACTGAAAAATCTATCTGGCATCGAAGGTTCGACGATGTCGAAACTCAAACTCATCCGCAACAAGACGTTCTTTCACATCGACAAGCATCACGTCTCCGACTCGCAAGCGGTCTACAAGGAGGCCAACGTCATTGCTGATGAAATCATTTGGGCGATGGAGACCATCTGGCACACTCTGAACCGACTCTACGAGGAGCGCTTTGGGTGTCCCTATCACCAGGGTCACATGACCTTGGACGGCATGCGAGAAATATTCCGGCGCGATCTCGAAAACATGCGCGAGAAGGGAATCGTGAAAAAGTAAACTACCAGCGCCTCGCGCCAATGCTTCAACCCGACTTCGATCCTGAGCCGACGACTCTTCGCATCCAGACGACTCTTCGCATCCATCGGTGCAAGTACGTCTCGCGCGCAAGGCTCGCCGGTGCCCGGAGCGCGCGACCCTGGTCGCCGAGAAGGTTGACGGCGCGGGCCGACACATTCGGCAGATCGAACTGTGCACGCAGCACTGCGCTGTCGTCATCGAGCGCGAGCGAAATCGCGGCCTTGAAATCTCGGACCGCGCCGTAGCCGCAGGCTGCGACCCATCTTCACCCGTCCCTATACTCCGCGCACCAACGGCAAAGCCGAACGCTTCATCCAGACCGCAACGCGCGAGTGGGCTTACGCCCGCCTTACCATCATTCCCAGCAGCGCGCCGACGCGCTGCCTGGCTCCACTCCTACAACCACCACGGCCCTCATCTCGGCATCGGCGACCTTACCCCTATCTCTCGTCTTCCCAGGGACAACCTGTTGCAACTCCACACCTAAGACATTCCCGCTACGATCTTGCGGAACTCGGCTTCGCTGAAGGCGCGATGGGTCTCGGTGCGCACGTTGCCTTTGCTTTCCACTCCGAGCGCAAGCTGCGCCATGATCTCGTCCGACGGGGCCTCCACAATCAGGAGGGAATCGTACTCACCCATCAAGGTATAGAAGGCCTTCACCTCCGCGCCCTTGGTTTGGAAAGCCTTCTTGACCGCCTCGAGTCGTTCGGGCGAGGCCTTCACGTGCTCGACACCCTGATGCGTATAGCGGGACAGAACCACGAATGTTGGCATAGCTGCTTACCTCCGAAACAAGGTTCGTCGCAGACTGTAACAGATCGCGGGTGTTTGCGCACGCTGGGCGCGTCTAGACCCGCGCGTACGCTTGTCGGCCGGTCATGGCCGGACCAAAATTTAGCTCAGTCCCTGTTCATTTTTGCCCGGTCTGCGGCAAGTTCGCGGCGTTTTCTTCCAGCGGTCAAGACGCCCACACGCTGCGTCCCTGTAGCTGCTCAGAAAAAGGGCTTTACAAAGCCTATCGAAGTCCGGGGCGGGGACAAACCATCGCGACCAAATCTGGAAACCATCTTCGGCGCCATTGGTAATGCATGGTGTGAGTTTGTTCCTGATCGCATCAACAATCTAAGACGCGCCGATCGGACGCGCAATCGCGCCTGCGCAACTACATCATGTCTCCCTGAGGCATCCCACTCGGCATACCGCCGCCGCCCTTCTCTTCGGGCTTCTCCGCTACCATGCATTCAGTAGTGAGTAGGAGGCTCGCCACCGACGCAGCGTTTTGCAGCGCGCTGCGGACGACCTTGGTCGGATCCATGATTCCGGCCTTCATCAGATCCTCGAATTCCTCGCTCGACGCGTTGAATCCGAACGGTCCCTTGTTGTTCTTGATCTTGTCAACGACCACCGAGCCTTCCCATCCGGCGTTGGTCGCGATCCACCAGGCCGGCGCTTCGACCGCCTTCTTGACGATGCCGATGCCGACCTTTTCATCCTCGCTAGCGCGCAGCTTGTCGAGTGCGCCCGAGGAGCGAATCAGCGCGACACCACCACCCGGAACCACACCCTCTTCGACCGCCGCCCGGGTCGCGTGCAGAGCGTCTTCTACCCTGGCCTTCTTTTCTTTCATCTCCATTTCGGTCGCAGCGCCGACCTTGATTATCGCGACGCCGCCTACAAGCTTGGCAAGCCGCTCTTGGAGCTTTTCGCGATCGTAGTCGGAGGTGGTTTCTTCGATCTGGGCGCGGATCTGCTTGATTCGGCCTTCAATGTCGGCCTTCTTGCCCGCTCCATCGATAATTGTGCAGTTGTCCTTGTCGATCACCAGGCGTTTGGCGCGGCCGAGGTCGGTCAGCGCGATGTTCTCGAGCTTGATTCCGAGTTCCTCGGAGATCGCGCGGCCGCCGGTCAGAGTGGCGACATCTTCGAGCATCGCCTTGCGCCGATCGCCGAAGCCCGGCGCCTTGACCGCTACGCCCGAGAGCGTGCCGCGAATCTTGTTCACCACCAGCGTCGCGAGCGCCTCACCATCGATATCCTCGGCGATCATCAGGAACGGCTTGCCGGTCTTTGCGATCTGCTCGAGTATCGGCAGCAGATCCTTCATCGAGGAAATCTTCTTCTCGTGGATCAGGATGTAGGCGTCCTCGAGCTTCACTTCCATTCGCTCCGGATCGGTCACGAAATATGGCGACAGGTAGCCGCGGTCGAACTGCATGCCTTCGACGACTTCGAGCTGGGTTTCCAGCCCACGCGCCTCTTCCACCGTGATGACGCCTTCCTTGCCCACCTTTTCCATAGCCTCCGCGATGATGTCACCGATGGTGGAGTCGCATGAGTAGTAGGCGCACAGCCGACTAACCACCCCATCGCAATACCAACACAAATAGCCACCGCGGAATTAGTTGTATATTTCATTGTTTTGGCTCCTGTTTGTTTTGTTCTCGACGAAAGCCATACAAAGCGAAAGTCCCAACTCGAGATTCCTTATCGACTTCATGTTCCGACTCAGGGACGTTTTCTGAGGGACTGCCAATCGTTTACTCCTTTGCCGATCTACATACATCCGCATGCGCCGCGACCGAATTAAATTGTATTATATGAGGAACCAAAGATCGGCTCGCGCGACTTCGCATGCATGCCTTCTTGTGTCGCCCGAGAAATTGACGATGGATTTAATTCGCTTCGCCATCGGCTCAAGCTTTTGGCGGAGCGGTTCCTCTTCTCAAAAGTCTTCGCGATCGCCCCCGTGGTTAACAAAAAATTCGATACGGACGTATTGATGATGCAGTCCTCCGAGTAGCGGTAGCGCAGTGATTTGCGCGCCGCGCTGAACGGAGCGAGGGACCGGCGCGTTCTTCCCCGATGAGAGGTGAGTCCGCACTTCATTATATTAAGCGGCGTACGCTCGAACGATGCGATGCAGGTGCGCTTCGCCGAACACCACGCTGTGGTCAATGCACTCCTGTGTGTGGCGAATTGCTGATTCTGGGGAAATCAGTAATTCGCCACACACAGGTTGTGGTAGTTGCACTTCGTGCAGAGGTATAGCCGAGAGGTGTGGAAATAGGGAAAAGGCGATGTAGCCTTCCGGGTTGACGAGACCCAGCCGGAGAACCGGCAGGAAGGAGGACACCGCCATGGAGAGCATAAACCGAGCAGAGCGCCGCCGGTCAAGAAGAGAGTTAGCGAAGCGCCCACAGTGGGGAACCCTCGAGGAATTTACTCGGTGCAGGATTCAGAGCTGGCTGCAGGATGTGCTGGAGGAGGAGGTCACCGATTTGCTCGGCCGGGGCAAGTCGGAGCGGCGCGCGGTGGTGGATGCGCCAGCAGGATACCGCAACGGGCACGGCAAGACGCGGCGATTGTCGATGATGGTCGGCACCATCGAAGTGAAGCGACCGCGAGTTCGAGGTTTGGAACAGCGCTTCGAGAGCAGGCTACTGCCGCTGTTTGTGCGCCGGACCGAAGCGGTCAGCGAGCTTTTACCCCAGCTTTACCTTCACGGGCTCGCCCAAGGAGATTTCGAGCTGGCGTTGCGCGGACTGCTCGGCGACGGTGCGCCGCTCTCGGCATCGTCGATCGAGCGGCTGCGGGCGAAGTGGCAACTGGAGTACGCGGCGTGGCGAAGCCGGCGGTTGGATAAGCTCGAAGTAGTGTACGTCTGGGCCGATGGTCTCTATGTGAAAGCGGGTCTTGAGGATAGCAAGGCCGCGCTGCTGGTGATCGTGGGAGCCTTACGGGACGGGCGCAAAGTGGTGCTGGCGATTGAAAGCGGACAGCGCGAATCGAAGGAATCGTGGGCGCGGGTGCTGCGCGATCTGTTCGCTCGCGGGCTGAGACCGTGGCGGGCCACGGTGGCCGATGGACACTTGGGGATCTGGTCGGCGCTGGGCGAGGTCTTCCCGGACGGCGCAGAGCAACGCTGCTGGAATCATCGGCTCACCAACGTGATCGATCATCTGCCCAAGAAGGAGTGGTCTGCGGCGAAGGAACTTCTGCGCAAAATGCCCTACGCCGTAAGCCGAGCTGAATGCGAGCGGTTGCGCGATCAGTTTGCCACCCGCTATCGGCAACTGTGCCCCAAGGCGGTCGAGACGCTGAGCCGCGACTGGGAGCGGATGGTGACCTTCTATCGCTTTCCGAAGGATCATTGGATCCACCTGCGCACCACCAATCCGGTCGAATCGCCATTCTCAGCGGTGCGGCTAAGAACCGACGCCGCCAGGCGTTACAAGAAGGTCGCCAACGCCGAGGCCTTGATCTGGAAGATCCTGATGATTGCGGAGAGGAAATTCCGCCGCCTCAACTCGCCCGAACTACTCGCGGAAGTTTACGATGGACAACTATTCGAGGACGGAATGCCAGTAAATGAAACCACCCCGAAGCGCCGCGCCGCCTGATCTCGTTTACACACCTATTGCGGTGACCTCCTTCGTGCACAGCATCGCCGTCTATCCGCGTTCTAGCAAGAGCACAAGGTCAAGCCTCGACGTCCCGATCATCCGACCCGGCTGACGCTGGTTCTGCTCAGCCGCTGGTTCAATTGGCGAGATGCTTTGACCGTCGTGAGGCCCAGGACCTTGGTCGCCTGGCTGTGCCTGCTGAAAACTCCGAACGCGCGCAAATAGCCGCAGAAGCCTCGTCGATGCCAGCGGAGCATGATCTCGGCTTAACGATGACATGGCATCCAACACTGTTGGCAAAGGCCGGTACAGTTAGCTGTGCCTCGTCAAAACGTCATCCGCGTGACGAAGCTCGGCGAGTGTGATAGTCGAACGCGCAATGTTTGGGTTGCTGACTCGGGTTCTGCGCGCGTTGCTGTCGGTGCTTGCTGCTCGCGGCTCGCGTGAAGCTGAGATCCTCGTACTGCGCCAACAGCTGTTTGGTTCTGAGCCGCAAGGCGCCAAAGCGCGTCCGACTGCGAAACATCGATCGCCTGGCAGGGTCTTTGGCGGATTGCCTCTACGTCCTCTCCGTCGGTCAGGGTTTCTTCCGGACCGACCCGAGAACTTTTTGCAGCCAACGGTTGCCGATCGGCGCGGTCATCGATGGCTTCGTGCCGGCTGGAGTCCCATTGGCGGCGGCGCGACGACCGGTAATCTGTACGACGCGAATGCGGTAGAAGAACGGCGTCAGAGAGCGTTCTCTATCGTGCAGTATTGTTTTCGCGTAGCCGGGTTCCCACCAAATGGCGTTGCGTTCCATCAGTCTTTTCCGGACGTCTTCGCGAACCCCGCGCCATTCGGGAGAGTTTGGCATTTCCTCGTATTGACCGTACACGACCACACTGGCCCACTGCTGCGCACTTACCACCTCGTCTACTTCGACGCAGACGTTGGGATTATTGCGCATCCACTCGATCTTTTGCCCGACCGTGGAAAAGCTATAGAGATAGTGCTCGTCGAACGCAAAAAAGAAGGGCACGATGTACGGCTGGTTCTGGCTGGCGCATGCCAATCTCCCGAGACGTGCGCGAGTCAACAGTTCCAAACACTCCGGCCTGGTCAGTTCCCGGATCAACACACAGGATCCTCCTAACTAATAGCTGCGATTATCGTGCCATCCGATGTTGGCAACTTCACGAAGGTTTTAACTGAAGGTCTGGCGTGCAGTGCAGGGAAAATGTCTCCATCGGTATCGTGGCGCTTGAGGTGTATCCGATCGCGCCAACTACATTGTCGTTCTGGAGGCGACTTGGGGGACCCTCAAGAACCCGGATTTCTCACTCTCGGACTGGATGAAGAATTGGGGGACCCTCATGAGCGCTCGATCCCTCACCTCGGCTCTTGGCTTTACTTCTTGGCCTTGACGTTCTTGCCGCGCGCTGCGGAACGGTACCGTTTGCTGAAACATTTGCGACACCGACGATCGCATCGCTTGATAAAGCTGGGCGCCAGGTCGTCAGAGCCGCACGCAAGCGCTGCGCAACGCTGGGCGATGGTGCGAGTTCGAGCAGAGTCCACAACCAAGGCTCGTCGGCCGCCGGACACAGCTTAAGGGCCTGGACGTAGAAGCGGTGAAGCTGTTCGCGCAGGCGGTTGGCCAGCTGATTGCCTTCGCGTTGCAGGTCCTCGTCTACGCGCGAGAGTTCCCGGAGTTGGATCACCTGCGGATCGTCCAACCGCACGCGGCGAAAGCAGGGCTGATCGGTCCGTAGCGAGTCAGCCAGCACGAACGCGTCGCGCCGGTCGTCTTTGGCTCCGCTCACACTGTAGCGGTCGCGAAAACGATCGAGCTGCTTGGGGTTGATAGCGTAGACGTGAAAGCCACGCTCAACCAAGGTCTCGACCACAGCGCCGCGGGGAATCTCGATGGCGATGGCGACCGGTCCGGGATCATCGGTCAGTCCGCTCAGCCATTGTGCAAACTCCACAATCTCATTACCGGCGTGCGCGAAGGATCGCTCGGCCACAATTCCTCGTTCGTGGTTCAGCACGCAGGCTTGGTGGGCTTCACTCGCCCAGTCGATGCCAACATAGATCCGATAATCGCTTTCCAATACTCCACCTCCTTTTTCTCTCGGCCGCCGATGATGCCTCATCACCCCTGTACTGGCGCTCGCGGCGCGACTCCCCACTGGACGTGCATCAACGGTCAGCCTTACCGGGGCGCGGGTCCTTGCTAGGCGACTCGAAGCGCAGTTCGCGACAAACCGGAGACACCGCGTTTCACTACGACTGCGTGCTGGAGCAAAGGGGATTCGAACTCTCGGTGTCACGAGAAACCTCTCCGACAGAAAACCCGCGCGAGTATTGGGAAAATTTCGCGGCCAAATTCGCCAGCATCGTACAGAGAATCCGTTCGCTTTCAGTTCGGCACGCTGCCCGCTATTAACCTCGAATTTCGGTGTCGCGAGAATGCGGTTGCGATGCCGATATGCCCGTCCGACGATCTCACGTCCTCCAAGGCCCTGCCAGCACCTATCAATCTTGATTCTTCACTGCTAACCGGTGGTCATTTAATTGCCGCAGATCTGACTCAGGAGGAGCTGGCCGCTGAGCAACAGCGGAAACGCGCTGATCGGTTGTCGGCTCGTGCTGCGACGCTGCCGACTCTACCAACCGGCTCCTCCGTAGTTGAATGACTGCTGGGTTTGCAGCCGGATCGATTGAAATCTCTCCCCGACCAGCCACTTGGATGACTTGAGTTCGTCGGACGGAAGGTTAATTTAGGCAAATTCTTACGGACCTAGCAGAATCGCGCTCGGATAGGTTTTGCTGGATTCTGGCTATTCGCGACGCTGGCGGCGTTCTCCGGGTCCATGCATGATCGCAAATCGCGCGCAGACGCGCGCTTTTCGAGCGATTCTCTGACATCTCCGAAAGCCTGGAGACTGAAATGTGGAGCGAACAGGATTTGAACTTTCAGCCCCGGTTCTCGTCTGGCAGACGACAGCCAATTGTTCCACAGTGCGACTTAGGTCAACCGCGCTTGACGGACACACCTCCAAATAGCGAGTAAGCGGCCACTTCCAACGGAAACGGAATCCGGTCTTCGTCACCTTCTCTATCGTATCTCTTACGCTTTGGCTCGATATTCCGCCCTCCGAAGATGCTCACACCAGAGAACATGACGTTGTCCTCTCCACGGACCTTGACAGTTGCTCCACCGAAGATAGCGAAGATCATCAGTTCGGCGCCCTCCCGGCAGGTGAGCAATCAGCCTGAACCACAACGTCATGCGGCGCCGGAGTTTAACGCTCTCCCACCGATTCGCAAGCCTGCGCTACGCGACCGTCCTGTGCCAGAATCAGCAATTCGCCACACACAGGGTCGTATTCTTCGGAGAGCAGTCCGATGTCATTACAAAGCGAAGGTGATCGCAAGAGGCGAAGTGATAATTTCGACCTTGCCGCTCTCCAGGTTGTATCGGCCGCCGACGATTTTCAGGCTGCCGTCCGCGATGCGCTTTTTGAACAGCGGTGAGCGCTCGAGTATTCCCACCTGGTTGGTCACGTTTAAATCGATCGCGCTGGATTCGAGATTGTCGCCGCCGGCAACCGCCGGATTCCGGATGTCATGCAGTAAACGGAACTACGGATTCGGACGCACGGTCGATGCTCCGGTATGGTCCCGTGCGGCAGTGACTGCCTGCCAGACGATCGAGTCGCCTTTGAAGCACTCCACGCACCACGGCTGAGGAGACCAGCGACGGGGCAAACGGCAGATGGACGCGATCCGAGGAAGTACGACGCTGGACCGCGAAGCGCCGCGAATCGGCAGTCGGAGCCAACCTAGCGAAAATTTAGCTGCGTTGTCGATCAGCCTAAACGGAAATGATGCGAGCTATTCCTTGATTTTCAGCGCCTTCGACGGACAGGCGCCGACCGCCGCGCGCAGCCTAGCGTCATCGGCCGCCGCCGGGTCGATCACGAATTTGCCGTTCTCGACTTTGAAGACCTGCGGCAGAGTTTTGACGCAGTTGCCGGAGTGGATACAGACCTTGCTGTCCCAAGTGACTTCGAGCGCCATCACGATTCGCCTCCTCGCCGTAACACAAGCATCGCACATCTGGCAGGTAAGCACCTAGCGCCGAGCACGGCGGATGGTAGGCTTCCCAAAATTAGGTGAACTAGTCGGGTGTTCGCACCTATCGGGTGATGCCCGCTGTGTCGTTGGAAGCGGCAACATAGTGAGTTATCTGAGTGCACTGGCGCATCACTATGGACAGAGCCTTAGCACGCGCAAGGCGACTCACTACTTGCGTCTCGCAGGAAGCCAGGCTGTGCAACGCCCGGCAAATCTCGAGGCCGTGGCATACTTCCGAAGAGCCCCTCGAATCACTGAAGTAACTCGCCGACCGCGAAGAATGCGATCCTGTGGTCGCGATCTCGATCCTGTGCTTCTCTGACGCGACGGCTGAACACGCCAGGAAAAAATCCCACGGTTTCTAGCCATAGGTGCGACATACGGCGGCCAGTTGCAAAACTCTAGACATTTCCTCGCATTTGGAGTCTTGAGTAGCCACGGGACTGAGAATGCAGTGAACGAGTTGGGCCCTGACGGTGGTGCAGTGATCGAATATTCGAACGGACGCCGCCGACTGGAGACGTTGGGCGTCGCCATCGTTGTCATGCTCACCGCAGCTAATGCCATGAGGATTGCATTCGCGATTCACGAGTGGTGCGCCGTGCCATGGATGTGGCTTGCAGTTCTGGGCGCATGGATTGCGGCAGACTTCATTTCAGGCTTCGTCCACTGGCTGGGCGATACCTGGGGACGCGAGGACTGGCCCCTCGTCGGCACCAGCCTGATCCGCGGCTTCCGCGAGCACCATTTAGATCCCAGGGCGATTACGAAGCACGATCTTGTCGAGACGAGTGGCTCGATCTCGCTGGCGCTCGTTCCCGTGTTACTGGTGGCGCTGATCGCGCCAATAGAACCGTTGCGCGGGGAGATCGCCGTAGTCTTCCTTACGATGTTCTCATTCGCGATGTTGCTCACCAATGAGATCCACAAATCGGCCCATCGCGAGAAGGTCTGTCGTCCGGTCGCCTGGCTGCAGCGCACCGGCCTGATTCTCAGTCCCGCACGCCATGCGGTTCATCATGCCGCGCCGTTCGACCGCTGCTACTGCATCAGCGCCGGATGGCTGAACCCGCTCCTCGACGCGATCGGCTTTTTCCGCGCGCTTGAACGCGCTGTCACATTCGTAACCGGGGCCGAGCCCCGCAGCTAGGCATCGATAGCGATGGGCCTCTCCGCGAACACGAAAACGTATTCGAGAAGACCGCGGCGGAAGAGAAGATAGGTGAAGTAATCAATCCAGAGGCTCGCCTGAGTGACCCAAAAGCCGCGGATTGCGCGCATGCGCCGCACGTTTGCGGGTTTGCGGCCTTCCTCGAAGTAGCCGGGAATGGTGGTCTCGCCGGCTTCCTCTACGCGGACATTGCGGAATCCGACCCGCTCGAGGGTCGCTTGGAACTCGCTCGAGGTGCATACGTTCGCTTCCGGCACGTGCCACATTCGTCGGACCAGTTCGGCCAGCGCAACCTCGAGCCAGCGACGCGGGAGTCGCTTGGCCGTGTAATCGGCCAGCCCGATGCGACCCCCGGGCCGCAGCACACGAAACGCCTCGCGCAGAAACTTCTCGCGCGTATTGAAATGCTCCCCGCCCTCGATGCAGATGATTTGCGTGAAAGAGGCGTCGGGAAACGGCAGCTCAGTCGCGGTCCCGTGCTGGAACTCGAGACGGTCTTCGAGGTTCGCCCGGCGAGCCCGCTCGCGCGCGACCATCACGTGCTTCCAGGTGACGTCGAGGCCGGTGATCGAGCGGCACTTCATATCGACGGCAAGGACGACGTCCTGAGCTCCCATGCCGCAAGCGACGTCCAAAACACGACTCAGCGGACCGAGGCCGATCGATCGCGCTATGTGGCGGACAAGATTCCTCGATGCTGTGAGGTAGTCGCTAGCCCCGTCCTTCCATAGACCGAAGTTCAGCATCCCGCCGTGATAGTCGCCGTATTCCTCTATCCCATGCTGATAGAAGGATTCGACGCCTCGCTCTTGGGAGCCGCGAGGCCAAAGGATTCTTCCCCGTGGGGCCGATGGAACCGCTGCCTTCACGCGTACTCCACCCAGTGATTATTCGCGGACAGCCGCGACCGCGCAATCGCGCGCGGGGCTCTCGACCGGAGCATAGTCCACGGCCAGACTCAAAACCTCAGTCGGTCATAAATCTGGCGGCTACGTCGTCCACTATCGAGCCGAAACGGCAAGATGAAGTATGCGGCTCGCTGACCCAGGGCCACGCTGCGGTCACGGATAGCAGAACGAGTCGGATGAGGAGTCGCCGCCCTCGAGGCGGATCTGATGCGCCCTTTCGCCATCGAACGTCGTGAAAAATTGCGGGTCAATCTTCATGCCGCCCGTGGGATTGCAGTCGAGCTTAGCGATCCAGCCGCGACTCCCTCGGGATAGAACTGCGCATCCCAGGAGCCATACAGCGATTTCGAAACATAGACGCGGCGCCCATCGCGGCTTAGCTCGATCATCTGCGACGCGCCGTTCAGCGGGGCCGACGACACCTTTCAAGGTGGAAAAGCGGGAGCCCACGAACTATGGGCCGCGGTGCTCGCATATCACGCCGGGGACAGCCGCGAGCAAATGTTGGTGGACAAGTCGATCGACCAGCTCAACCGCATCAGCCAGGCGCGCGGCCAGCGGTTTCTCTTTTACGAAGACGATCTCCCATCCGTCGTGTGGACGGTAATCTACCTTGGCTGCTTGATGACGATCGGTTTCAGCTACTTCTTCGGCAGTAACGTTTTTCGCGCCCAAGTGGTGATGTGCGGGTTCTTTTCGATCCTGCTCGGCATGACGATTCTCGCGATTCTGGAATTAGCGCATCCTTACCAGGGTGTCGTCACAATCTCGAACGAGCCGTTTCGCTATGCGCTCGCGCGAATGGAAGCGGCCAACAGCTACAAGATGGCGACAGCGAAGGCATCGCCCCAAGCGACCAGCCGGTCATCAGACCGATAGAAAAACCCTACCATAGCCATTGCCGTATGAGTTTCGCGGGCGACCGGAACGGCTGGCTCGCTTCCGCCGCGAGGCGCGAGCGCTGGCTTCGCTGAATCATCCCAACATCGCCGCTATCTACGGTCTCGAAGAATCCGGCGATACGTCGATTACCTGGTACTGGAACTGGTCGAGGGAGAGACCCTACGCGGGTCGCCACCGGTCGGGGAGGCGCTCGATCGCGCGCGTCAAGTGGCGATGGTTGTCCGCCAGATTGCAATCGTCCGATCAACTTGATGGTGCGGCGTTTCGTGCGGTTTGAAGGCCGGTCCACCCTCGCGGCTATCAATTGGATCGTCATCCGGGAGAACATCTGCCCTTTCAAAAACGGGTTCGAACTTCGCATTTGCGAACCGCTTGGTGTTGGTGGGACTATGACTCAGGATTCAAAACGGAAATTTCAGTTGAAGTTTAACTCAGGAGGCCTCCAATGAGTCTATCGATTGGCGATACTGCGCCAGATTTCGAAGCGCAAACGACTGCGGGTCCTATCCGCTTTCACGAATGGATGGGCGATTCGTGGTGCGTATTATTTTCGCACCCCAAGGATTTTACGCCCGTATGCACCACCGAACTCGGCTACATGGCGCGCCTCCAGCCGGAATTCGACAAGCGCAACACCAAGATTATCGGGCTCAGCGTAGACGCCGTCGGCGACCACTCTCGCTGGGCGAACGACATCAGGGAGACCCAGGGTTTTGCGCCGAATTACCCGATTATCGGTGATCCGGACCTGAAGGTCGCGAAGCTCTACGGGATGCTTCCCGCCGCCGCCTCGGGCGACGCGTCGAAACGCACACCGGCTGACAATCAGACGGTTCGCAACGTTTTCGTGATTGGCCCGGACAAGAAGATCAAGCTGCTGATCGTCTACCCGATGACCACGGGACGCAATTTCGACGAGGTTTTGCGCGTGATCGATTCCCTGCAACTGACGGCCAAGCATCGCGTAGCCACACCGGTCAACTGGAAGGCGGGTGAAGACGTGATCATCGCGGGATCGGTTTCCGACGACGAAGCGAAAAAACTCTATCCGCAAGGATGGAAGGCGCCCCGGCCTTATCTGCGAATCGTGCCCCAGCCGAAGTAGTGAGCGACGCTAGCGTACTGTGCGTGGAACGTTCAAATGATCTTTCGCGAACTCAATCGTGGCAAGTGCAAAACCTACCTTGCGATCGCGGAAGCAACCCGCAAGGCGACCGTCATCGATCCAGTGCGTGATAAGGTCGAGCGCTACCTTTCGGTCCTCGCGTATCACGGATGGCGTCTGGATTCGATCATCGACACGCACACTCACGCCGATCATCGCAGCGGCGCGATGGAATTGGGCGAGCTAGCGGGTGCGCCGGTCGTGATGCATCGTCTCGCGCCGGCTCCGCACGTCAGTATCCATGTCGAAGACGGTCAGGCGCTGAAAGTAGGCGACGAGGAACTCCGCGTCCTCCACACACCGGGCCACACTCCGGATTCGATAAGCCTGCTCGCGAAGGATCGCGTCTTCACCGGCGATGTTTTGTTCATCCACGGGACTGGACGCGCCGATTTCGCGGGCGGCGATGCGGGCATTCAGTACGATTCGATAATGCGCAAGCTGTTCACGCTGTCTGATGAGGTCCTGGTTTTTCCCGCGCACGATTATCGAGGGCACACACAATCCAGCATCGGGGAGGAGAAGCGCTCGAACCCCCGGCTGTCCGGCAAGACCCGCGACGACTACATCAACTTGATGAACAACCTCGGCTTGCCGCTGCCGGAGGGCATCCAGGAGGCGCTGCAGCCGAATCAATCCGACCTAGATGCGGGCGCGCTGAAGTTCCCGACGCTCGCGCAACTCAATCAGGTGCGTCAGTTGAGCGCTGCGGAGTTGCACGATCGGATCGCGGGCGCCAATCCCCCGATGCTAATCGACGTTCGCGAGGAAGACGAGTATCGCGGAGAGTTGGGTCATATTGCGGGTGCGCGCCTGATCCCGCTGAAGGAACTGCCCGAGCGGACCGATGAACTTCCGAGTGCGAAAGGCTGCGACATCGTCGCGATATGCCGAGTCGGAGTGCGAAGCGCTACCGCCGCCGCGATCCTCACCGGTTTGGGCTTCGAGCACGTGTGGAATCTAAAGGGCGGCATGATCGAATGGAAAGACGCGCAACTTCCGGTCGAGCGAGGATCCTGATCGCCTGAACCCTGTGCGACCTGCTTGTATTTAGCACCGCGGCCGGCACGCATGCGGTCGAACCAGCGAGGCCGCCAGCTCGAGCAACTCGGCCTTGGTGTGGCTGCGCGTGAATTTTCGGACGACTTCCTTAATGCGTTCGAATTCCGAAAGTGGTTCGGCGCCGCTGAAGGCGCGTTTACTGCAGGCTGTCAATTCCGGGATCGCTTACGTAGGAAATGTCGGCGGTAGCGAAATCGTGGACTTTACTGCACTCGGCGATCCGGTAAACACTGCCGCGCGGCTGGCGTCGATCGCTGGCGCTGGCGAGGCCCTGCTGAGCGAAACGGTCTACCAAAACGTCGAGCAGCAGTTCCCGAATCTCGAATGTCGCACGCTTTCGATCCGTGGCAAGGAGGCCATGGTCGATGTACGCGTTCTCCGCGCAAGTGCCGCAGCCATCCTGCCATGACTTGCATCGATCGAAAAAGCGCCGCCCGCACAGCGAAAACTGCCGCGGCACGCGACGATTGTCACTGTGTGGCGGCTAAAATGCCCAGCCCAGATAGTTGGCTGTGATCGGATAGCTAATAAGAGCCCGTCGGCAATTACGCTAACCACTGAGTTCCTCGAGCAGCGCTTTGGCGTCTTTCAGGTCGGCGGTGTCGAAGCCCTCGGTGAACCAGTTGTAGATTTCGGCGAGCATCGCGCGCGCCTCATTGCGCTTGCCTTGCTTCGCGAACAGCCGTGCGAGGCTGGTGGTAGCGCTCAGCGTCTCGGCGGATAACCTCGGCACGGCCCCATGCTCGACGTGCGTCGATCAGATGCGCGGAATGACCTCCTCCCAGAGGCGCCGGATCTGCTTCTCGTCCATTCCCAAGAAGGAGCCGAAAATAAACTGCGAGACACCCCAGCTATTGACGCGCCTCCTAAGCTCCGTCGCGCACTGCTCTGGCGTGCCTATCATCGCGATCGGTGATGCACGCAATGTCTCTGGGCTCAGATTGAACCCCGCTGCGACCGCCTCGATAGTTTGCTGCGCCGCGGCGGGCGTATCCACGACCATGAAGACGAGCATGACGTTGCTGACTTTGATCGCTTGCGCCTCGCGGCCGGCGCGCTGCGCTTCAGCTCGCACGAAGTTGACGCGCTCGCGAAAGGCCTCATCAGTCATGCGCTTGACGTTCTCTACAGAAAACTTACCAAGTTTGCCGGCGTCGGGGATGATGTTCACGTAGTCGGCATATCTTGCGGCGATACGTAGCAATCCGTTGCCGCCTCCGCCGAGCAGGATCGGTGGATGGGGCTTCTGCAGGGGCTTCGGCCATAGAATCGCATCGCGGAATTGATAGTGCTTGCCTTCGAAGTTGGTACGCTCGTTGGTCCAGAGCGAACGAATGCAGCAGAGGGATTCATCGAGCATCGCGAGACGCTCGCTGATCGGCGGAAACGGGATACCGGTCATGCGGAACTCGGTCTCGGTCCATCCGGCGCCAAGGCCGGCTAGCAGCCGGCCGCCACTTATGTGATCGAGTGTGACGAGACTCTGCGCGGTTATTGCGGGATGGCGAAACTGATTGCACAGTACCAAGTGGCCCACGCGGATCTTGCTGGTCGCATCCGCAACAATCGCCGCGACGGAAATCGAATCGTAGAGGATCGCGTGTGGATCGCATTGTCGCTCCGGTCCCTCGAGGACGAGATGGTCGGGGAAGACGATGAGGTCATAGCCCATTCTCTCGGCGGCCTGTGCGAGGTCGCGAACCTTGGCTGGTTCCATGCCAAATAGCTGAAATCCGTACTCCATTGGTCCCTCCGAATTGCTCTCGCTTAGTCGCGCGTTCTTTACGGGCTTAATTCGTCCAGCAGCGCCTTGGCGTCCTGTAGGTCGGCGGTGTCGAAGCCCTCGGTGAACCAGCCATAAATTTCGGCGAGCATCGCGTGCGCCTCGTCGCGCTTTCCTTGCTTCGCGAGCAGCCGCGCGAGACTCGTCGTCGCGCGCAGTTCATATGCCTTGGCGCTCATCCTCTGCGCGAGCGCGATCGCTTCGCGGAGGTCCGCCTCCGCCAATTCCGTCTGACCTTGTGAGAGTCAGAGTGCTCCGCGAAGTCTGAACGCTTCAGGGCGCCACAGCAGTTCTTCAGGATTGACGTGCAACGCCTTCTCCAGCGTGTCGAGCGCGTCGGTGGTCGCGCCGTCGAGCGCTTGCGCCTCAGCCAGCAATATAAGGAACAGAGTGAAGCCGGCTCGCGCTCCGATCTGAGCAAGGCCGGCCATCCCCTCATGGATTAGGGCAACGCCCTCCGACGCGCGGCCAAGTTGTGACCGCGCCCATCCCGACATGACGCGTGCAAAGCCGGCGACTAACGGAAACCCTTGTTCTTCCGCCAGCGCTAATGCGCGCGTGGCCGCTCCGTCGGCATTTTCCGGTTCTCGAAGCAGCATGTGCAGCCAGCTCACGTTCGCTTGTGCAAACGAGAGGTCGAAAGGGTCGCGGTTCTCGTCGGCCGCCGCAACACACTGGCGGATACGCTCGCGCGCGGTAGAGGCGCGGCCCATCGTGCAGGCAGTCCAGCCCGCAAAAGCGAAGGCGGTCGTTGCAAGGGCTGGGGGCAGCCCCTTGGCATGGAAAAACTCACTCCCTTGTGCGAAATACTCCTCAACCCCAATCAGGTCTCCACGGGGATGGCCCGTCATGATCTGAGCCTCATAGGCGTTTCCGAGACTGGTGCGGCTGCCCATGCGCCTGGCAAGGTCGAGCATCCGGTCGGCGATCTCCTTGGCGGCGCGATGGTCGCCCAAGGCATTGGCGGCGGGCTGCTCGTAAGCAATCGCTGAGAAGAGTTCAACGAAGTCGCCCGTCTTTTCAGCCAGCGCGCGGGCACGCCGGTTCAGCTCCACCGTCGAAGGAGCTGAGTATCCCCTTGTGAAAGCAAACACACTACGCAAACTGCGAATGATCTGCAGTTCTCGAGCCTCCCGCTCCGGCGACTCTGGCAGGATGTTCAGAATCGTGAGCGCGTTCCTATAAGCGTCCTCGGCTTCCTTGAGCGCGTGACGCGCGAGCGCCTGCGCGCCGGCGCGATGGAGATACACAATTGCCTTCTCAACGTTACCGCTGAGGCGATAGTGATGCGCAAGCTCGCGCAGGTGATCTTCGAGTCGGTCCGCGTACAACTCCTCAATCGCGGCGCCGATGCGTTCATGCAACGCGCGCCGGCGCTCGACCAACACCGAGTTGTGGGCGACCTCCTGGGTCAGCGCGTGCTTGAAGGTGTATTCGACGTCGCTGATCGAGGCTTGCTCATAGATAAACTCGCCGAGCTGGAGGTCGGACAGCATGCGGTTCAGATCGTCCTCGGGTTTTGAAACGACAGCGTTCAAAACATTCAGCGAGAATTCTCTTCCGATCACCGCGAGCGTTTGCAGCAGTTCCTTCTCGTCCGTTGGCAGGCGATCGATGCGCGAAGCGAGAATCGCCTGCACGCTGGGCGGTATCTTCAACTCGTTAAGAGGCTTTGTGAGCTTGACCGTGCCATTACGCACCAGCGCGCCGTCATCGAGCAGCACCTGCACCGTTTCTTCCATGAAGAACGGGTTGCCCTCGGTAGTCTTGATGATCAGCCGCTTAAGGGGGATCAAATCCTTGTCGTCGCCCAGCAGCGACGTGAGCATATCCTCTGCGGATTCCTTGCCCAACGGATCGAGCCGCAACTGCGTGTAGTAAGTCTTGCTGCCCCACTGATGTGAATATTCGGGACGATAGCTCGTCAGCAGCAGAACTCTCGCCGTGCCGATCGAGTCTACGAGCAGGTTCAGCAGCGCCTGGGTCTCTTCATCGATCCAGTGGAGATCCTCAAAGAGGATCATCAAAGGTTGGTTGAGCGACTCGCGCAGGATGAGACGTTTGATCGCGTCGAGCGTTCTGCGCTTTCGGATCTGCGTATCCATTCGTGCTAGAGGGTCGGGCTCCTGGACGATTCCGAGCAGGCCGTAGAGATAGGGCAGCGCATTCTCCAGTGCGCGGTCGAGGACCGCTATCTTTCCCGCAACCTTCTCGCGACGCTTGCGGCCGTCATCTTCAGACGAAATCTCGAAGTAGGAGTTCAACAGATCGATCATCGGCAGGAATGCGGAACCCTTGCCGTGCGATACTGAGAAAGCCTCAAGCACCATCCAACTTGATTGTGTGATCGCCTTGAACTCGTAAAATAAGCGCGATTTACCGACTCCTGGCTCCGCTATCGCGGCGACGATCTGCCCATGCCCCGCCTTGGCAAGTTCAGCGGCCCGCTGTATCGCCTCGATTTCCGCCTGTCGCCCCACGAACTTGGTAAGGCCGCGTCCCTCGGCGCGCTGCAGCCGAGTGCGCAGAGGACCCAGACCCATCACTTCGTACACGTTGACGGAGTCGCTGACGCCTTTGACCTTGGTCGGGCCGAGGGGCTTGAGCGCGAAATAGCCCTCGACCAGCTGGCGCGTCTGCTCACTGATTGCGATCGAGCCGGTCGGTGCGAGCGCCTGCATCCGTGAGGCGAGATTGGCCGTGTGCCCAATCGGCGTGTATTCTGTGTGTCCTTCGCCGGTCGTGATTGAACGCACCACAACCTCACCAGAGTTCACACCGACGCGCGCTTCGATCGGCAAGTTCTCGGTCTCGCGCAACCTTGCCGAGTAGCGTTTCAGCTCCTCTTGCATGCGGAGCGCTGCGTAGAGCGCTCTCTGCGGATGATCCTCATGCGCGACCGGCGCACCAAACAGCGGGAAGATTCCATCGCCGGTCGATTGCACGATGTACCCGTCGTAGCGCCGCACGGCATCGATCATCAGCTTCAATGCCGGATCGACGATCGCGCGCGCTTCTTCAGGATCGAGGTCCTGCTCCAGCTCCGTCGAGCCCTTGATGTCGGCGAACAACGCGGTGACGGTCTTGCGCTCGCCCTCGAGCTGCGCACCGTCGGCGACCGTGGAAACGCGCACAGAGGATTTCAAGGTTTCTCCGATATCGGCGAGAGGGGGATCGATCGGCTTCGAGCACTCAAGACAGAACTTTGCGCGCGGTGGATTTTCTTTGCCGCACGAGCTGCATCGTCGCGCGAACGCCGATGCACATTCGATACAGAACTTGGCGCCGTCAGGATTTTCGGCGCCGCATTTTGAGCAACGCATAATAGACAGGTTTCGTCGGCGAACGCCCAAGTATCGCGACTGGGCGGGCGAATTCATAGACGCGAAACCTGGGCGGATGTGAAAGGTCTCGGAGTGATAGCGAGGAGACTTACGCTCGAGCCTGACTTCGATCCCGTCCCGACGGCTTTTCAGATCGGCCGACACGCTTACCCCCCACCTGCGAGTTCTCAGAAGGTGCCAGCTAATGGACCCTCGCGCGGCAATTTGATAGCCGGGGATGCTGGTTTGGTTAATCACGCGTTGGGTCGCGAGAATAAACATGGCCAACGAAGCTCAAGTCTCCGGCCGCGCTCCCGGCGGAGTCGCAGACGACAAATACCTCGAAAGTCAATCGGGATGGTGAATGGCTGGGTGGGCAAACGATGGCAACAATTGCAATCGGCCAACGACTAGGCAGTGGCGGCACCGATCTCGGCGCATTGATCGCTCGACGGCTTGAGGCCCGATTCCTTGGACTCGACGATCTGCTGCGTGAGGCTGCCAGCCGCTACCAGGTTGATCCGGAGCAGCTGCGCGTGTTCGACACGCGCGAGCAACACTTCTGGGACTGGCTGACGACGAACACTGGGCACTTGGTGGGCTATTTCCAAGCCGTGATCCTCAAGCGTCTCACGGAGGACAACGTGGTTCTCGTCAGTGGTACAGTGCCACTGTTCGTGCCCAAGGGAGCTGGCCACGTGTTGCGAGTGCGTACGATTGCCTCGCTGGCCACCAGAGTGCAGCGACTCATGGAGGAGGAAGGGCTGACCGCTGACCAAGCAGACCGTCGGGCTCGCGAGTCCGATCGTGAGGTTCAGGCGCGAGTCAGAAGCATGCTCGAAGTCGACGTTGAAGACCCGCAACTCTACGACGTGGTGCTCAATACTACCTCAGCTCCTATCGATACACTGGTCGGCGCTGTGATCGACTTGGCGCGGGCGTTAGCAATGAGCTGTTCGTCGAACTCGCGAGTCCTGCTGAATGACGCCTGCATCACATCACAGGTCCGTGCCGCGCTCATGGCTCATCCGAAGATTGGGCACGCGCCAATCGAGGTTACTTCGAGCAGGGGTTCAGTGACGATTACGGGAGAGTCTCTGGTTCCGCCTTGGGACCGACTGGTGCGGGATGTTGTGGCCCAGGTCGAAGGAGTAGCTTCGGTAAAATTGGAGACACACGAACCGCCTATTCCACCCCGCGCGGGCTGAGCAACTGCTTCAAGCGAAAGCGCCGAAGGCGCTGGCTGGGAAGCCGTCGCGCAGAAGCTAGCGGGTTCTGACGACATACGCCGACGCGACGATCGACTAAGAGCGGGCCCGAGCCACTGACTACCGATCAGCGCGATCCGGCAGATTTCTCTTGTGTTCTCAAGTACAAGCTGCGCCGTTGTCAGAGATACGCTACGTTGACGATCGCGATATGGACTCCGAACCAGTCCTCGCCGCCGAGACTGCCGCCTCGATCGAGGTAACGCCCGAACAACCTCAGCCGCACAAGTGGCTGGTCGCGGCGGCGGTATTGCTCGGCGCGATCCTGACGATTCTAGACGGATCGATCGTCAACGTCGCCCTGCCGTACATGCAGCGAAGCTTTGGCGTTGGCGTCGACCGGATCAGCTGGGTCGTGACCAGTTACTTGGCGGCGGTCAGCGTGATGATTCCGATGAGCGGATGGATCGCGGTGCGGATCGGACGCCGGCGCTAATGCCCTGTGCTCAGGCCCTCTTGCCGACCACAAAGGATCGCCATGGTGGCGCTTGACCGCCACATGAATAATTTTGCGGACCACAGGCGACCAGGGCGAGCGCACGAGCTGAATCGCCGTGGAGAACCGAGCCCGACAGGCGGAGCGCGGCTCCGAAGGTGAGAAAGGCGATGGTCGTCATGTGCCACGTGACGTGGATCATGGTCTTAGTCGCCCGAGGACCACCGAAGCGACTCGACGGCAGCGTCGCCGGCGACAATTTTCTCACTACGAGGACCTCGCCTCCTACCCCGTGGATGGCGGCGCCGAGGATGGCGAGGGATCCGGCGACGATCAGCGGGACGTTCACGCCGAGCCGGACGTTTCCGCTAGAGTCGCTTCCGGATGCGCGGGTAGGCTAATCGAGACCTGAGTTCCTTTGCCGACTTCGCTGTTGATCCGGATGGTGCCATGGTGGGCTAAGATCATACGCTGGCAAAGCGAGAGACCCAAGCCTACGCCCGCGCCCGCGGCCTTGGTGGTGAAGAACGGATCGAACACACGCTCGAGATTCTCGCGCGGGATTCCCACCCCGTTGTCGCTGACCCTGATCAGGATTCTGCCGCTCCCGTCGTCCGGGCTCATTCCCTGGTTGTCCGTTACCACCTCGATGATTGCGCCTTCACGCCCTTGAAGAGCGTCAGCAGCGTTGAACAGCAGGTTGAGGAGCACTTGCTGAATTTCGTTGTCGTCAGCGAAGGCCGGTTTCAATTCCGGAGCCAGATTCGGTTCGAGCTTGATGCTGTTGAAGCGCTTGTTGTAGGTGACTAGGCGCAGAGTCTCGGAGATCAAGGCGTTGACTTCGATCACGCGGTGTTGCGCTACAGCTGGGCGCGCGAAATTGACCAGGTCCTTGAGCGTGCTCGAAATCCGTGTGATCTGCGTCAGGATGGTGTGAAGCGTCGAGCGCCGCTGCTGGTCGTCCTCGTCCATAACGAGGGTCTGGACCAGCGACGAGATCGACGCTAGAGGATTGTTGACCTCATGGGCCACACCAGCGGCGAAAGTGCCGGTGGCCGCAAGCCGTTCCGCCTTCAGCAGTTGATCCATCATCTCGCGCCGTTGAGTTACGTCGCGCAGAACTATCTGGATGAACTGCTCGTTTCCGTACTGAATAAGGACTGAGTTGACGTCGAAGAAATAAGGACCCATCGGCCAATCGGAAGCCTTGTCGGATCCCTTGGCCGCTACTGTCTTGAGATGATTTTCGACCGCGGCCTTCTCCTCGGGCGGTATGAAGTCGAGTAACGGCTTGCCGATCTGCTCTTTGATCGAGTGCCCGTCGAGCGATTTGTGAAGGTTCTCGAGGGCTGCATTCACGCCAAGCAGACGCCAGGTGCCGGGTTCGACTTCGTATATCAGGTCAGCGGATTGGTCGATCGAATTGCGGTACTTCTCCTCTGACGCACGCAGCGCTCTCTCTCGCGATTCGATATAGAACTGCGCGACCATTAGGCGCCGCTCGTCGATTTCGGCCACTACCACGTCGTGCACCCGCTCCGAGCGCGCGCCGTGCAAGGTGGAGCGCACGTGGTTCAGGATGATCTGCTTGAGCGCGATATGGATGGTGTTGAACTCCGAGGGTTTCGCTTCCTTAAGTATCCCCTCCTGGCAATGCCTGCGCAGGTAGACATAGGTGGCGAGGTTGTCGGGTTCGCGGAGGTGGCCGATCAGCCGGAGGAGCGCGTTAGATACATTATCGCGGATACGCGCGATGATGGGTTCTTCGCGCGGCTTTTCGAAAATTGAAAGCACAGCCTCGGTCCATTGGTTCACGATCCCGTCGAAATGTCGCTCGATGATGTCAGCCGCCTCCCCGCGAGTCTCGAGGCTTTGCGGCTCGCGGCTGTAGACCGGAGCGAACAGGCTCGACAGCGTTCGTTCGATGGTCAGCACTTGCTTGCGAATCGTTTCCATCTCTTCGGACGTCGCGCGGATCGGAGGGTCGGTAGTTTCGCGATGTGCTTTGGCTCTCGACACACGCGAACATCCACAGAAGGAGGTCGCTAGCTTCATGATTTCAATTACCCGCGGGAATGGATTGCGCGAGGCATCCGCTTGTCCGAGATCCGGTGGTCTCTAACCGCACAAAAGAACATCTTCGGGGGGCTCACTTCGTGGCCGACATATAACACTCGCAAAACAACCAATCTAGCGTGTGAAAGTCATCGTCCGCTCAGCGCGATCGAGCGCCATGGCGGCGGTCGCGGGCGGCTCGTTAAAGCAGGGGGACCAGACCGTTTGGTGGTGGGTCACTTTCAGCGTCGGCGAGTGCTGGAGCGCGCATCCAAGCACTCGAACGGCAGGCAACTTTGGTTGCGCGAGAAAAGTGCAGCGTCTTCCACGGCCTGGTTGGCTCCAGCCCTGCGATGCGTCATCTCTACGACTGGGAGCCTCGCTCGCGCGTACTCGCCACTTTGTCCCAATCGTCCGGATGGATCACGGTCTGATCAAAGCCTGGTTCCAAGAACTCCTCGGAGGTGCAGCCAAGATAGTCAAGGGTTGCTCGGTTCGCGTAAGTACTGCTTCCATCAGGCTCGCGGATCACGATGAGCTGTGGCACGTAGTCAACGAGGTCGCGAAGCTCCTTCTCGGTTCGCTTCAGTTCCTCGATATCGGTACTCGTTCCGAACCATCTGACGATGTTGCCATGCTGGTCGCGAACCGGTTCTGCACGAATCAGGAACCAGCGATACTCTCCATCGAACCGCCGCATGCGGGCTTCCGCCCCGCTCGGTTCTCCGGAAAGCTGAACGGCTCGCCAATTCTCCATGACCTTTTCGAGATCGTCCGGATGAAATGTCCGTTGCCATCCCGACCCAAGAGCCTCGGCCTGTGAAAGCCCTGTGTAATCGCGCCATCGCTTATTCGTAAATTCATTGGCGCCACCGGGCAGACAGGACCATGCCAGCGCAGAGAGCGTATCTATCATCATCCGGAGCTGAGTTTCCGATGGAGACATGTCTTCAGAATCTCCTATCTAAAACGGCTCCTTTACCGTGGATCATCACCCTTGCGGTAACGATCTCTTTTGCAGGCGCGCGCTTTTTGCTTCTATCGGCGCAGGCTCGGACCGGGCAGCATCCCTTTGCGGCAATCCTTTCATGCTCGGATTCGCGAGCCACACCGGAAATCATCTTCGACCGCGGACTCGGTGATCTATTTATCGTCCGCGACGCGGGCAACGTACCCAATGCCGTCGTGCTAGAGAGCCTGCACTACGCGGTCGCGCACCTTGGCTCCAGAATCATCCTGGTGCTCGGCCACAGCAATTGCGGCGCGGTGACGGCCACGTTGGCCGGCCACACTGGCGATGTACCCGAGATCGCAAAATTGATTCGCCCCGCAGTCGAAAAGTCCAAAGGCCAGCCGGGCGATGCGCTGGACAACGCGATCAGAGAGAACGTGCGATTGACGGTGAGCAAGCTTTCCGCCTGGAAACCTCTGGCGGAGTCGATCAAGCGCGGTGACATCCAGGTCGTCGGCGGAATTTATGACCTGCAGACGGGCCGCGTCACGCTGATCGACGAACACGGCGCGAGTCCTTCGAAATAGAGCACCGATCCGACGCAACGCTCGCTAACGCCGCTTTCACGCCTGCCTATTCAGGAAGCCGTCGTCAAACCGAGCTCATTTCCGGCTCAAAACATCGCGGTCCTGCTGTTGCTTCTCGCGCCCTGGGCTCTCCTGCTGAAGCGTGCGCAGGTCGATGCTAATGCGGCGATTGGTTCAGAGTAGTATTCGGAGAATCGACGACCGTCCCGGAGACACCGCGTTTCACTACGACTGCCCGCTGGAGCGGGGCGGATTCGAAACGCCGGTGTCGCGAGAAGTTGAGACGTAGGAAAACGGGCGCGAATGTTAGCGATTTTCAGCGTTCTTTCGCCGACCCTCCCTCTCGGAGAACGAGTTCGTCTTCAGTTCGGTTGAAGTTTCGTCTTTCACTTGGATTCCGGTGTCGCGATAGAATGTGGCTGGGTCGACGAATTACGTTCCTTCATGATGCCGCACGCAGACGATATTTTTCGGTTTGCCCACCACGCGACGCTCCGTCGCCACAACCGTGGTGGCCGCTGCCCTTGTCCATCGCTGATGGAACACGCCCACCGAGCCGTTTCGGCGCCGACATGAAGTAGCCGTCCTCAGGATCTCGCAGACTTCATCCCAATTAACTTTGTAGTCGAGGCGCACACCGACCTATCCCTTGGGGCCCATGTAAGGCGGGACGAAAAAGCGTTTGGCGTCCGAGTTGACGAGGATCTGATCTCCTGCACCATCGGCGGCGCCTTCAACCATACCGCGACATGGCCACCCTGATGATGATTGTTGTCGGTCATAGCGAACATGCTGCCGCCGATCACACGAAACGTACATTCGCCCCACGCCTCTTTCTCGAAAGCTTCGGGGAGTGCGAGGCAGACCCCGCGCAGCCGTTTTATCGCGGGATTGGAATCGTCATACATCCGTGGATGCGCCATATCTGAGTCCTTAAACTCGTGCGCCTTCGATCAAACTGAGACGCGCGGGAGTCGGAATTATCCTCGTAAGCTTGAATCCGGCCGCATCTTGAAGCGAGCGGAACTCGGCCTCGGAGCGCTGCCGGCCTCCGGTGCAGACCAGCATGTTGACGTCGTTGGCAGCGGCGCCACGACTGGACTCTGAGTGATCGATGCGCGGAGGATAAACGCCCTCGGCAATCAGCAACTTGCCGTGCGGCTGATGGCAGTAGAAGGAGTTGGTCCGCTGACCGCCACCGCGCTAGTAGCTGCGGTCGGCGACGCTCGGCAGTTCCGCCACGGACGCGAGCCGAGCGCCTGGCTGGGACTGGTGCCGCGCCAGCACTCGAGCGGTGAACGTACCGTATTGCTCGGGATCAGCAAACGCGGCGATCGTTATCTGCGCACCTTGCTGATCCACGGGGCCCGCTCGACGCTGCACCGTGCCGAGCGCAAGCACGACCGCCGCAGCCGCTGGATCACGGCCTTGAAGGAGCGGCGCGGCGCGAATGTCGCAGCGGTGGCGTTGGCTAACAAGAACGCGCGCGTGTTGTTCGCTGCGCCCCAAAAGCCACAAAAGTCTCCGCCACATCACAGAGGACGCATCGGATCCTGGGTTTTCCGTGCGGTGAGTGGTAGATTGCGCGTATCGTGAACAACGCCGCTCGCGTCAGCCGCTCCGCGCTGTGGTGGGGAATCGTCATCACCGTTCTCGGTGCGTTGAGCAACGGTTTATACTTTCTCTACCTGCCGGGTCAGGGGGCTTTCCCTTGGATAAACCTCGTAGTGCCGATAGCCGGCCTGGTCATCGTGATCACCGGCGTCTGGCGGGCGTTTGCGCAACCCGAGAGGTACGGCGGAAAGTGGCTCGGAACGGTATTTGTAATAATCTGTCTGGTTCTTGCGGGCGGTTCGACCTTTGGTTTCTTTCATGCGAGAGATCTTCCGATTTCTGCCGGAGCGCCGCGGGTCGGGCAGAAAGCTCCCACCTTTACGCTTGTCGACAGCGACGGAGAAACCGTTTCGCTTGCGCAGCTGCTCTCGGGATCGGGACAACGATCGGACCTACCCAAGGCGGTTCTGCTCATCTTTTACCGGGGCTATTGGTGACCATTCTGCAACCTCGAGTTGCGAGGTATCCAAAAACATATGAGTGAGTTTGCGGCGCTGGGCATCAAGCCGGTTGCGATCAGCGTCGATACGCCCGAAGTTTCGCGCGATTTCGTTAAGAGGAGAGGGTTCACGTTCACGGTCCTCTCCGATCCAGACTCCGAGGTGATTCGCCGCTACGATCTGCTGCACGTTGCCGGCGGTCCGGAGAAGCAGGACATCTCGCGGCCCGCCGAGTTTCTTCTTGATCCATCCGGAACGATACGATGGGTAAACTTCACCAATGACATCCGGGTACGAGCGCGAGCCGACGAGATGCTGGCGGCGGCCAAAGCGATCAAGTGAGGAATGTGCCGTCGCCCTGGATAGGAGGCGGCGTCTTCCGTAGGAGCGACCATGAGGCTTGATTCGTTTATGACGTTGCTGCTGTACGTCGTCAGAACCTTTCGGACAAGTTCGCAGTGGAATTAAGAGAGGATCTGGTCCATCTGAGTTGAAGTTGTGACTGCAGGTGTGCGATGCAGCCAGCGTCGTAGCTCGATGGTTTTGAGTTTGATGTTTTCCCTCCGTGTCAGGATGGTTTGACTACGACCGAAGTAAACGTCGGCCGGGGTAAGGTTGTTGAGGCTACGCTCGGACGATCGGTCGCCGAGCCTTCGATTTTGCGCTATGGCCCTTTCTGATGCGGTGCGTTTCGCAAAAGTTGATTCGGCAGTGTTAGCAGCAGCTCTCCGAAGACCGTGACCAAACCTCGAGTTTGCATACTCGCCAGCCAATTTTTCGGCTGGGGAGCGCATAGCGGCTTCGGCAGCATGCCGCGCAAACTGGCGCGAGGGCCTTGTCGCCGAGGGCTTTCCAGTCACCGTGATAACGCAGCGGCGAAGCGGTCAAACCCCCATCGAGGTGATCGATGGGGTTCGGGTCTACAGCTATGGCGGGCTCGCTCCCGGCGAGGCGTACCGGCTGATTCGCGAAAGCGATGCCGATATTTTTCACTCGCAAAACCCGAGCCTGCTCACCTACCTGGCCCAACAGGTTCAGCCCAATCGGGTTCATTTGGTTACCTGCCGCGATCCGCACTATCGCAGCGATTGGATGATCGAATTCCGCTATGCGACGACGCGCCGCAGGTTGCTGCTGCCGACCAACTATGTGAGCGAAGCAAGCTTTCCGGTCCGGCACGCGGTGCGAAAGGCGCACGGGGTCTATGTTCCGTCGGAGTTCTTGCGTCCCAAGGTTCGCGATATATTCCGGTTGAAAGAACCGCCTGGCATCCTGCCCAACCTGACCAGCGTGCCGAAATCGCTGCCACGCAAGGGCGAGACCCCGACGTTTGTATTCGTCGCTCGCTGGGACAAACGCAAGCGACCGTGGCTGTTTCTCGATTTAGCGAAAGAATTTCCCCATTATCGATTTATCGCGATCGGCGAAAGTACCGCGCTGGGTGAATTGGGTTACGACGTCTCGTTGCGGCGGCAATATCAGAATCACCCGAACCTCGAGATGCCTGGACTCATTAATCAGTTCGAGGAGCCCGAGCGCTTCTCCAGCACGTTGTCCGAGTCATGGGTACTAGTGAATACGGCGGCCCGCGAGAGCTTGCCGTTGACCCTTCTCGAAGCATCGGCGCATGGGTGCGCGCTGCTAAGCGCGGTGGACCCGGATCAATGGATCAGCAGATTCGGCAAGCCAGTGCGGGGAGATGATTTTGCCACCGGGTTGCGCGAGCTGATGGCGGAATCTCCTATCGACAAGGGGCGCGCCGCTTATGAATATGTGAAGAACAGCCATCACGAGCACTCCCGCGCGCTCGCTGAACACATCGCACTATACCGGCAATCCGTCTGAACGCACCCGCGACCCGAAGTCGATGAGCGAAATCTGCATTTGGGGTGCTTCACTGAACAAGGTAGACGACGAGGCGCAAATCGTCGCCGCGTTAAGCCTCATCCGCAAGCGATTTCCTTCCACCCGCATAACATTTTTCTCGCAAGACCGGGATCGTCTAGTCGACTTCCTCGCGCGAGAAGGCGTGAACGCGGAAGTCATCGGGGCGCCATACTTCGGGAAGGTGATGGCCGCGATGAAGAGGGCGGCTCTGCTTATGATCATAGGCGGGGTTACCTTCGAGACCCCCGCACAGGCCATGCGCTCCGCGATCCTGGTGGCGATGGCCAAGTTGGTTGGCTGTCCGGTCGTTGGATGGCAGCTCTCGTTATTCCCTTACACGACATGCTGGGGATCGCTCATATACCGGATGGTCTTTTCCTCGATGGAGCGGATCTATGTCCGGGAGCAGATCGGCGTCGACTCGCTCGCCCGGCTGGGAGTAAAACGGCCGGCCCAAATTTTCGCCGATTCGAGATTCGCACTGGAACCGGCTCCTCCGGAAACTATCCGGTCTCTGCTCAGCCGGGAGGGGCTTGATCCCGGTGAACCTCTCATCGGTTTAACCACACGCCACTTGCACGCTAGGATTCCATTCTGGGTGAGAGAGACTCATCAGTAGAGGTCACCGCAATAGGTGTGTAAACGAGATCAGGCGGCGCGGCGCTTCGGGGTGGTTTCATTTACTGGCATTCCGTCCTCGAATAGTTGTCCATCGTAAACTTCCGCGAGTAGTTCGGGCGAGTTGAGGCGGCGGAATTTCTTCTCCGCAATCATCAGGATCTTCCAGATCAAGGCCTCGGCATTGGCGACCTTCTTGTAACGCCTGGCGGCGTCGGTTCTTAGCCGCACCGCCGAGAATGGCGATTCGACCGGATTGGTGGTGCGCAGGTGGATCCAATGATCCTTCGGAAAGCGATAGAAGGTCACCATCCGCTCCCAGTCGCGGCTCAGCGTCTCGACCGCCTTGGGGCACAGTTGCCGATAGCGGGTGGCAAACTGATCGCGCAACCGCTCGCATTCAGCTCGGCTTACGGCGTAGGGCATTTTGCGCAGAAGTTCCTTCGCCGCAGACCACTCCTTCTTGGGCAGATGATCGATCACGTTGGTGAGCCGATGATTCCAGCAGCGTTGCTCTGCGCCGTCCGGGAAGACCTCGCCCAGCGCCGACCAGATCCCCAAGTGTCCATCGGCCACCGTGGCCCGCCACGGTCTCAGCCCGCGAGCGAACAGATCGCGCAGCACCCGCGCCCACGATTCCTTCGATTCGCGCTGTCCGCTTTCAATCGCCAGCACCACTTTGCGCCCGTCCCGTAAGGCTCCCACGATCACCAGCAGCGCGGCCTTGCTATCCTCAAGACCCGCTTTCACATAGAGACCATCGGCCCAGACGTACACTACTTCGAGCTTATCCAACCGCCGGCTTCGCCACGCCGCGTACTCCAGTTGCCACTTCGCCCGCAGCCGCTCGATCGACGATGCCGAGAGCGGCGCACCGTCGCCGAGCAGTCCGCGCAACGCCAGCTCGAAATCTCCTTGGGCGAGCCCGTGAAGGTAAAGCTGGGGTAAAAGCTCGCTGACCGCTTCGGTCCGGCGCACAAACAGCGGCAGTAGCCTGCTCTCGAAGCGCTGTTCCAAACCTCGAACTCGCGGTCGCTTCACTTCGATGGTGCCGACCATCATCGACAATCGCCGCGTCTTGCCGTGCCCGTTGCGGTATCCTGCTGGCGCATCCACCACCGCGCGCCGCTCCGACTTGCCCCGGCCGAGCAAATCGGTGACCTCCTCCTCCAGCACATCCTGCAGCCAGCTCTGAATCCTGCACCGAGTAAATTCCTCGAGGGTTCCCCACTGTGGGCGCTTCGCTAACTCTCTTCTTGACCGGCGGCGCTCTGCTCGGTTTATGCTCTCCATGGCGGTGTCCTCCTTCCTGCCGGTTCTCCGGCTGGGTCTCGTCAACCCGGAAGGCTACATCGCCTTTTCCCTATTTCCACACCTCTCGGCTATACCTCCCTCAGCAGATGCCTTTCTCCCAAATAAAAAGCCAAATCTATGAACTACAAAGTCGGATTCAAGATGAGCTATCGCATATGGAGTTGTGGCTGATTACAAAAGAGGATCGACGATTCATAAAAACCGATCCGTTCGGCCCTGATATTCCTAACAAGTTTGCGCAAGCGCGCGACGACATTGAGGAAGCTGGCAAATGTCTCGCATATGGCAGAGGGACTGCGTGCGTATTTCATTTGATGCGCGTAATGGAAGTTGGCCTTCGCGCACTGGGCGCTTCGCTCAACGATCCGCGACTCGATCCCAAGCGCAATCCATCCTGGGATTCGATTCTCAAAAAGTGCGATGAGGAATTGCTCAAGCCGATCAAAAACCGTTCGGCAGAATGGCAGCAGGACGATGCTTTTTATTCGACCGCTGCCGCGCAGTTGCACGCCGTAAAGGACGCTTGGCGAAATCCGACCATGCATGTTGAACGTAAATACACCCCCGAAGAAGCCGAAGAAGTATGGAACGCTGTGCGAGCCTTTATGCGGCACCTATCGAAAACACTCTCGGCGTAGTGACTCGACTCGCAGCACGTTGGAGTTCGCAAACTTGTCGCAAATCGCCGAGATGCGCCGGCGGGCGAAGGTGTGAGGAAAAAGCTGTGCATAACCGATCCGACGCCGACTTGATGCAGACCAACTCCCCGCTAGATTGAAAGTCAGCGGAACGACCCAGCGACAAACAGCGGCCAGCGACCCAGAGCGGCGAGTGCCTTCGGGCCAGAGCGGCGAGTGGTCTAGAGCCCAAAAGTCCAGCGGCATCCGCAACGAGGCCAAGGCAAGGTAAGGCTTGGCAATGCCCTAACGGGCCAATGTGACGATGCCCTTAGTTGGGCCAGGAACGTCACAGAAAGCGCCGGTTCTCGAAAGGGAGTTGGCGCTTTCGTTTTGTTGGGGAGCGGCCGGCGCGGTCCCACCATGTTCAATCTCTTCCTCACTCGACGCCGAGGTCTGTATCGCCCAACCTTGCGGCAGTTGCGCGTTGGCATCTTCTCACAGACACTGAATGCGACTGGCCCCAACTACGTCCGGCCTATATTCCCACCGAAGGAAAAGTGGAACTGAAACCCCACCACGCAGCCGCGCTCGCAAAACGCACGCTAGAAGGGCTGGCGCTTTTGCTCCTGCTGGTATTCTGTGGCGTCGGCATCTATCAGATCGCAACATTTTACGCCCCGAATATCGATTCTCACTTGCTGACGGCGCTTATCGTTTTCGTGCCGCTCGGTCTGGTCGCACTTGTCGCAAAAGCGCGCTCGGCAAATTCAGACACTCGGTAATTCAAATTCAGACACTCAGCGTCCCTTGCGTTGTTAACCCGAGCGCTAACCCGACGAGTCCACTTTTCTTGAACCCTCACGGCCGCAAGAGTTTCGTGACCTAGACCACGCGACACCATCTCGCCTGCCCCGTCGCCGTTGCTGGCAGTCGCAGTGGCGGGCACGGATCCTGAAGGCGATTGATTGTCTATGCGGTCCACCGATGCTGCAATCGCGGGCCGTCGCTACGAGCCCCCACGGTCTAGAGCAATTGATGGGCCATGGGGTCGAAAACGGGACACTGATTGACGGTCGTCTGCGATGCGCACAAGTGCGCAGCAGACCGCAGATGGCTCCTTGACCGACATTTTGATGCCGTCGGGCAGTCAGAATGCGACATTGGTTTGCCGCTTTCCGGACCGCGCGGGAATGAAAACTAGTCGCCGGAAGTCAGCAGCGCAGGCAATTTGCGGAGGTCGGTCAGCTGGAAATCTGGCACGCGATGACCGTCGGTCAACGTTCTCTGGTAGCGATTGATCCAAACGGTGGCGATACCCAGGTCGCGCGCGCCGGCGACATCGCGGTTGAGACTGTCGCCGATCATCACGGCTTCGTGTGGCGCGACTTTCAGTCGCTCAAGCGCCAATTGAAAAATGCGAGGGTCAGGTTTTCCGAAGCCGTGATCCCCCGAAATAATGATCGCGTCGAAGAAGCTGGCGAGGTTCGAACCGTCGATTTTGGCGCCCTGGATATCCGGTGCGCCGTTGGTGAGCAGCGCCAGCCGAAAATTTTTCTTCAAGTCATGCAGGACCTGCTCCGACTCGGGGAAAACGACGTGACGCCGGCTTCGATCGACCGCGAAGAATTCGGCGAGCTCGGCCGCCAGTGCGCGATCGTCAATGCCGAGCTCATTCAACGCGGCCTCCCATGAGCGCAACCTGTACGTTGGCATCCATCGGCGCAGGCGCTCGAGCGCGGAGTCGGCACCGGTAAACGAACCCCAGAGTGCTTCGCGCGAGCTGATGCCGATGTCGCGGCAGTAATCGATCATCGGGCCCGCAAGAAACAGTTCCCGCGAACGCCTGCGCAGAGCCGCGAGCATCGCAACGCGTTCGACGCCGTGGCGAGCGAGAGCGATATCGCACGCGGCGAGGGCGGACGCGTCGTTGGAGGCTTCTTCCTCGATCAAAGTCTCATCAAGGTCGAAAATGATTGCACGAACTTTCAAGCGGGAATCTGGCATCAGTCACACGCCGAGGATGTCCGCCAATACTCGAGCGGGATGGTCGCGCGGATCGACCTGGTCGTATACACGTTCGATCGCGCCATGCTCGTCGATTAGAAAACTGACACGGTCGGGATATCTTGCGTCCGCTCCCGAGCACGCGCCGTATGCAATCGCGACCGCATGTTCAGTGTCGCTCAACAGCGGAAACCCGAATTGATGTTTTCGGGCGAAGGCGGCGTTATCGTCGGGCGAATCGAAGCTCACGCCAACGACGCGGATATTGTTCTCGTCGAAATACGATTGATGGTCGCGAAATCCGCGGCCTTCGAGAGTGCATCCGGGCGTATCGGCCTCGACGAAGAACCACAGGAGCACTTTGGCGCCGCGAAGACTTTTCAGCGAAAGACTCGCATCGTCATGCGCGACGAGCGTGAAATCCGGCGCCGGTTCTCCGACCTTGATCACCAGTTTTCGACCTGTCCCTGCAATTCGGCTGGCTCGTTCAATTCAACAAGGCGCGGAGCTGCGCCAGCGCGGAAGTGCACGTCGGCTCGCCGGGCGCAAATTTGAGCGCGCCTTCAAACTCGTCGATCGCACGCTTCACCATCCCCTTCGCGGCATAGATTCGACCCAGATTCATAAACGGAAAATGCCGCGGATCGTAACGTGGGGCGATCTTGGCTTTTTCGAGCCACTCGATCGCTTCGTCGGGTTCACCCTTGGCAATTAAGTATGCGCCGATATCATTGTACGGATTGCCAAACTCGGGATCGATTTCGATAGCGCGGTGACATTCGGCGATCGCGTCGTCGATTCGGCCCAAACCCTCGAACGCCCAACCTCTGAAAGTGTATGCCTCCGCCGTCGGAAAAACTTCAATAGATTTTGTGTAGAGCTCGATCGCACGTTCGAGATCGCGATTCATGTGAAAGCGCATCGCCTCGTTCCACAACTCGAGTGCCCGCGCACGCGATTCCGAATCAGCCATGATCGATCGGTTATTGCTCCGATGAGCCCGCGTCAAGAGTCACCTGGCGCGAGTGCGATCGCAGGAGTTGCTGGTGGCCGGATCGTTGCTACTGTCTCAGGGCCCGCATGATCTGAATCATCGCCGGGCCGACGATCACGCTCATCATTGCGGGCAGGATGAACAGCACGAGCGGGAAGAGAATCTTGACCGTGGTCTTTGCGGCTGATTCCTCCGCGCGGAGACGACGGGTGGTGCGCATCGTGTCCGAGATCGATCGCAGCGCGGGACCGATTTGCGCGCCAAGCTTCTCGCTCTGCACCAGCGTCGCGGCAAGGGGCTTGATGTCCTCGACGGCGGTGCGATCCGCGAAACTTTTCAGGGCCTGGCCAAGCGTGCTGCCGGCGGCAAGCTCGCCAGACACGATCGAGAGCTCGGTCCCTATTTTGAGATTTTGGCGTTGCGTCTCCGAGCCTACGATTTTTATAGCCTCGCTGAGGCCGAGGCCGGCTTCTACGCAAACCACGAGCAAATCCAAAACGTCGGAAAGTTGGCTGGCGATTTCCTGTTGACGCTTCCTGGCCCTGCGACCGATGTAGTAGCTGGGAGCAAACGCCCCGACGCCCGCGCCGACCAGCATCAGCCCAAGCGGCTTGATACCATGAAGGCCGAAAGCAATCGCGAGTATCAGCGCAAGGATCGCGGTGCCGGCGGTCGACGAAAGACGAGCGAAGTGAAAAGTGCGGACGGCGCCCGATCCGGAGAAGCCGGCGCGAACGAGAGTCTGTGACAGCTTCTCGCGCTCGGGGGTGTTCAAGCCGGGTTCCGGAAGGCGCTTGGCGACCCATCGAAACAAAGCGTTCGCAAACGAATCGGAGTCCATGTCGACATTGGCGGGATTTCCGTAAGTCAGCCGCATCTTGACGCCCATCTCAGTGATGCGATCGTCAAACGGGCGATGGCTTCCGTAGACGGCGGCGTAGATCGCGAAAGAAATCCCGCCGAACAAAAAGAACACCGTCAGGCTGGCATAGATGGCTGGCATTGCCGTTACCTCAGTACTTCACCTTCAACAGCTTGCGAATTGACAGGAACGCCATGACGTCAAGCACCGCGGCAACCTCGAGAATCTTCTGGCCGCTCGGGTCGTAAAAGAGCGTATTGGTGTAGCTCGGCTGGATAATGCTGAAAGCGCCGAGCATCACGATCGGCAGGAACCCGACGAGAATTCCACTCATCTTGGATTGGGCGGTCAGCGCCTTGATCTGTTGTTGCAGACGTTGACGGGTGCGAACGATTTCCGAGAGCCGTCCGATAATTATCGCGAGCGAGCTGCCGACCTCGGATTGCACCCGGACTCCCACCACCAGCAGACGCAGGTCCTCCTGGGGCACGCGCTTGAGCATCTCTTCCAGCGCGCGCGCCAAAGGCAATCCGAGCCGGCTCTGCTCGATAGCGGAGCGAAATTCTGTGCTGATCGGATCGGCGAACTCCGCCACCACGACTTGCAATCCACGCAGCAGCGTATGGCCGGCCTCAAGTGACGACTTGATCAAATCGAGCGCGTAGGGCAGTTGCTTGGCGAATGCCTTGAGCCGCCGCTGCCTGCGCACCCGGATATAAATTATCGGCATGCTTGCCATGGCTGTGCCCATCGCAGTTGAGATGAGCACCTGACCCCAAATCGCCTGGCCCGCGAACAGCCCCGCGGTAAACATCAACAAGATGACAAGCAGGACGTCAGCGAGGCGGGCGTAGATTCCGGCTTGCCACAAGTTTTCCTCTAGCTTCTGCAGAATGTTGAGCTGATAGAGCCAGGTCAGGAATTCCTGACCGGTCAGGCGGCGACGATCAGTCTTAGTGATATCGTCCAAAGCCAGCTCGGGCCGCGACATACGTCGAATGACGGTGCGGCTGACACTGGGCCGCGAGCTGCGGCGCATGAAAAGCAGCGCGCAGGCCACCAACACGAAGCCGGCGACTGCGATCGGGATCAAGAGATCGCCTGCGTTCATCGCACCGCCGCCGCTTTGATCACCTTCGAGTCGGTCTTGTAACCGGCGGTTTCCAGCCGCTGGGTGTATGCTGAACGGATTCCGGTAGATCGAAAGGCACCGTTGATTTTTCCTCCCGGGGTAGTGTCGGCGCGGGCAAATTCGAACAAGTCCTGCATCATGATCATCTCGCCTTCCATGCCGCTGATCTCGGAAACCTTCATGACTTTGCGCGAACCGTCGGACAGGCGGCTGACGTGGACGATAGTGTTTACGGCAGAAGCTATCTGCTGACGCATCGCGCGCTGCGGAATCGACACGCCCGAGAGCAGCATCATCATCTCAAGCCGGCCCAGGCATTCGCGAGGACTGTTGGCGTGGATAGTGGCAATAGAACCGTCGTGGCCGGTGGACATGGCCTGCAGCATGTCGAAGACTTCGGCGCCGCGGACCTCGCCGACCACGATCCGGTCAGGGCGCATTCGGAGACAGTTCTTGACCAGGTCGCGCTGCGTGACTTCGCCACGACCTTCAAGATTCGACGGCCGAGTCTCGAGCCGAACGACGTGAGGCTGTTGCAGGGAAAGCTCGGCGGAATCCTCGATGGTGACGATTCGTTCGTTTTCAGGAACGAACACCGACAAACAATTGAGCATCGTGGTTTTGCCCGAGCCGGTGCCGCCGCAGACGATCACGTTCAAGCGCGCTCGAACAACTGCGAGCAGGAACTCGACCAGGTCCCACGTCAGAGCCTCGCGTTCGACCAGGGCGCCGATGTCGAAGCGATGTTTGCCGAAACGGCGGATTGAAAGGGCGGGACCGTCGAGCGCCAATGGCGGGATAATCGCGTTGATACGCGAGCCGTCGGGTAAGCGCGCATCGACCATCGGCGACGATTCATCGACGCGGCGACCGACACGAGAAACGATGCGATCGATAATCAGCATCAGATGCTGGTCGTCCTGGAAAACAACGTCGGTCGCGTGCAGCTTGCCGCGCTTCTCGACGTAGACCTGGTTGTGGCCGTTGACGAGGATGTCGGTGATTTCGTCGTCGCGGAGCAGCGGCTCCAGCGGACCGAGGCCGAGCAGCTCGTTTTTGAGTTCTTCAATCAGGCGGCCGCGATCGGTATCGGTCAGGAGGCGGCCGTCTTCATTAAGAATGTCGTTGATAGCAGGGGTGACTTTTACGGAGACCATCGCGGGCTCGAGCGTCTCGAGCTTGGAGACGTCGATGGTCTCGAACAGTTTGTTGTGAACTTTGACTTTCAAGCGGCGCGAGCTGTCCGCGATCGCATCCTTGCGCCGGCGCACGGCGGTGCCGATAAGGGAGCCGCCGGCGCTGCCGGTCTCTGGCGGACGTCCGCCCCTGGCGGTATTCGACAACCTGTCACTCAATCCCATTTTTCATACCTCGTTACTTTCGATGTGCGGACTTCAATGCGTGGCGAAGGCGGATTTGAGCCGCGACATAAATGATGCCTGGAGGGCGGCCGGTTCAACGCGCGGCATAACCTGCCCAGCGAGATCGAGCATCGCGCGCGCCACTGGGGAGGACGGCGCGATCTGGAAAAGGTCCTGCGCCTTCATCTCGATAGTTTCGAAAGTGCGATCGTCGATCGGAATCCTGGAGAAGATGGACTTGGCCAGAGTGGACTCGATCGCCTTCTCGGTCAGCGGATGCGACGGATTGTAGCGATTGAGAATAAACCGAGGTTCGAGCGAGGTCAGACCAAGGCGCTCGAAGAGGTCGATAAAACGCCACGCACATCGCGCCGCCGCGATCGATTGGTTGAGCACGTAAAACAAATGCTCGGAGCGCTCCCACGCAGCGACTCCGTTTTCGTCGACATGATCCCCGCAATCGACGATCACGTAGTCGAATAACTGACGGATTAGATCGAGCACCGTGCCGACGGTCAGGTCCGAAACCAGCTCACTTTCCTCGATTCGCTTGGGCGCGGCGAGCAAATACACACCGGATTGATGCTTGGTCAGGGCGGACTCGAGCTGTATGGAATCAAGCTTATGTTCGAGCCGCACCAGCGGCATGATCGTCACTTCCGGATCCAGGTTGAGGAAAACCGCCAACCCGCCGGTCTGAAGGTCGAGATCCACCAAGGCGACCCGTTGATGCAGCGAATTGAGCGCCAAGGCGAGGTCGGCTGCAATCGACGTCACACCTACGCCGCCTATCAGGCTGGCGACGGAAATGACCACCCCACCCTCTCTGCGCTCGGTGCGCCAGCGCGCCTCGCTTATTTTCAGCAAAGCGCGCGTGGCCTCGCCCGGGTCCAGCGGCATGAAGAGAATCTCGTCGGCGCCTGAGCGCAGCGCCCGCTTCATGAGTCCGGCCGAGCGCGCGGTGAGGACGGCCAGCAGACTGGGTCGCGGAGAATGCAGAGACTGGCTCTGGAGAAAGCTCAGGGCAGCTTCCTCGTTGCCGTTGACCATCACCAAGGTCGCTTCGGGCGGTGCGGAGGCATTCTCGGAGAGATTCGCGGCGGTGGCAGTTTCGCCCTCGATAATCTCGAGGACGGGCTCCGTTAACGCAGCCAGCACGGTTTTCAGCTGGGTGCGTTGCTCGCCGGGGTCGCCGACCAGCATGATCTTCATGCTGCTGCGGCGACCGTCGCTCTTTGATCCGATTGGCACTCGATTTCTCTCCTCGACGCTGGCGCCTAAAAGCGGGGCCTGGCCGCATCCGGCGGCTCGAGGGTCTGGGTCTTGATTTCGCCTTGAGTCAAGTCGCCGCGTCCGGTGGGCAGGTAAACCTGCCCGCTGGGGGGCAGCGGACGGACTATCTCGGGCGTCACGCTCATGACAAGGTCGGATTCCTTGTTCGACCAATAGGTGTTGCGAAAAAGACCGGCTACGTAGGGGATGTCTCCGAGGTAAGGCACCTTCTGCACTTGAGAGACTTTTTCATGAAGAATCAGGCCGGCGATGATGAGCGTCTGGCGGTCCTTGAGCCGCGCCATTGTCTCGGCCCGCCGGGTTACGAAGGCCGGAACGGTAAATCCGAAAAGCTGGACGCCGTGAGTATAGTCCGGTTCAGAGACCTCGGGTTTCACCAGCAGCTCGATATCGTCGCGACCTACGACGGTCGGAATAAACTCGACCGAGGTGCCGAAGGTTTTGAAGACGATGGTCGAGTTCAGCGCCTGGGCAATTACGATGGGTATCTCGCCACCAGATAGGAACTTGGCCTTTTCTCCAGAGTTCGCCAGCAAATGCGGCTCCGCGAGAACTTTGCCGAGGTTGTGCGCCTCGAGAAACTGGAAAAATCCCTGCCATTGAACGCTCGAGTTTCCCGCAGACAGGCCATAGGTCAGGTTCGGTGACGGTGACAGCAAGAGTGGAATTAACTGACCGGGACCGGGCAAGACTCCGCTGGCCGGGGTGGTCCCGGCCAACGATCCCGCCGAGCTCGAACTCTGAAGAGTGCTAACCGCGCTGTAGGGCGTGGCAACCGCGCCGGGCAGACCGACCAGCGAGATGCCGATTTTGGTAAGCGCGACCTACAAGTTAACTCCCTGATTCTCCAGCTCAGTGCGGTCGAGTTCGGCCACGATAGTGTTGAGCATCACCTGCTGTTTGCCGCTTGCGTCAACTCGAACCGTGCGTTCGTCGTATCGGCCACCGTCATCCCAGACAGCGAGCGTGGTAAAGCCGGGCTGATGGGCGATCAGATTGAGCTGGAACGGATCGATCACCTGCACGTCGGCAATCTTGGAGTCGGCGACGGAAATTCTTGTGATGCGCCGCTGAAAGTCGATTACCTCAGAGGTGCCCATCATGAGCGATACCGCTTCCTCGGGCAGATAATGCTTTCCGCCGGAGACACTGTCGGCCAAGTATCCAGGGCCTGCGTCCAGGACCGACGGATCGTTCCGATAGCGAGCGGCGCTGTTTGCTTGCGGTGCGACCGATTGGCGCGGCTCATAGGGTTGAGATCCCTTGTCGGGCTGAGGAGGCACACTCCACGAAGCGTCGTCATAGGACGGTGAGGTCTTGGCGGGAACCGTCAGGCTGTAAGGAGAGGGCGACGAAGGCGGATGGTACGAGGAAATGGTCCCTAACTCCGGCAACGGAGGCGATGGCGGCATTGGCGCGCCGGCACCCGGCCGAGAGCTAAGGCCCTCATCGCCAATCGATGGCGGCGCCTTGCCGGGGGTCAGCGGCGCGCCCGGCTTCGCGACCGAGAACGAATTGAGGTCGTAACTGATCACGCGATTCGACGTGTCGGTGATGGTAACGACCCACCTGCCCGCTTCTGCACTGAGCATTGTGAGCTTCCCTGGAGGCGAGTCGTAGCTGACGAAGGCGTTCGGATTCTGCGTGATGTGAAAGGTCGGCTTGGTGCCCGGTTTGATATCGTTGATGACGTAGGTCTCGCCGGCATTCATCGAAATCGGAACCCAATCGGTCGCGCTCTTTGTTTGCGCCCGGCCGGTTGCAGCGCTGACGACCAGGAGCAATCCGGCAGAGGCGAACAGTCGACAGAATTTTCCTGCCGGCCAAATGTATTTGCGTACCCTCATGGCTTTCCCCCTATTGCCACCTGCGATCACCGAACTTCATAGACCTTTGGCGCCGGTTCGTATCCTGGATCCCCCGGTCTCAGTGGAGCGACTTCATCGACGCGCTCCCGTCAAGGCGATCGGCTCGAACTGCTGCGAACGCGCTCGCAGGCGGTTCGGTAAAGCCTGCAGACCACGCCGGCTTTGCAGCCGATACAGGAGATTCCGGCGCATCAGGCATTGCCAGAGGCGCGGGTATTTGCGGGGCCGAAATGGAAGGCTCGGCCGGGCGCGCTCGAACGGACGAATGCGCTCCCGTGCCGGAGTTGACGAACGAGATTGCCTGAGACGACTTGCCGTCGCGCATCACTTCGATCCGCATCTGTACGGGTCCATGTGCTGCGCGGGCGGTTAACGCAGGCGCCGGCTGTATTTGCATCACTGGCAAGGTTCCGACGCCTTCGCCTTCGTGCAGAAGGCTGGTTAATGCGATCCCCTTGGTTGCGACAATCTTGGCGTCGCTGTAGTTGCGCATCGCCAGCCGCAGCATTCCCTCGCGGCTGGCCAGAGTAAGTTTTTCGGCGTCGACCGGCGTCACCAGCAGGGTCACGACCTTTACTACTTCGGGCTCGTCCTTGACGTGTTCTATTTCCTGGGCGACGGCCAGGACCTCGATATTGTGGAGAACAATTCGCGAGAACGAGGCCTCACCCGGCCCAGTGCCGGAAACAGCGACGAGAATGTCGACATGGGTGTGCGGAGCCACGAAGCCCGCGATGTCCGCGACTTCGTCAACCGGCACCGACATCGCACGCATCCCGGGTGGGGATAAGCAGCGGCATGACGCCGGAGGTTTTTTCGCCCATGAACAGCTTGCTTGCGACGACCGGTTCGTTAGCGACGAACTCGCTCTTGGCGAACGCGCCTGCGACCGCCTGCGGATCTGTGAATGCGCCTTGAGGCACGCCGTCGCGCGCCCAACGGACCATTTTGACGGTGTCGGGCTCGAGCTTGGCGCCCACCGGTATGTCCTTTGCGGCGACCACGACTTCGACCGTGTGCGCCATCGCGCGCTGCACCTCGGACTCGCGTCTCTTGATCGCGGAGAAGACCACAATAGCGGCCAGCACCGCGCCCATTCCTGCAAGCATTACGAAAACTATAGGTCGTCTCATCTGTGCCCCCCGTTCTCGCGCGACCTTCCGATACGGCCCGCTTCCCCAAGCGGAAATTCAACGGTTCACGCTCTTAATCCGGCCTCCCTCGATAACTACTCTGCATCCATGACTGTGAATCTGCGCGGCGGGGCGCTCGGTCCCCGCCGCCATATCCGGCGCGTCTTGAATTCGACCCGCTGGCTTGTGGGTGACTCCCTTACGCGGCCTTCAGAGTCGCGGTCACGCTTGAGATGATCGTGTTGATTCCGCCTTCGAGGCCCTGATACGCGATGTATCCAGCTACCGCGATCGCCGCGATAATCAGCACTTATTGAGGAACGGTAAAACTTACCGATTTGGCAGACCCGCTCGAAACCCTTGGGGGACCGGGAAAATCCCGTCAATCCACGAAAAATATGCACGGTTTCGCGGGTTCAGGGCTATTTTGCCCGATTGCATTCTCGCGCCCATTCGAGGACACTGGAACCATGTCGAACGCTCCGTGGTACGACACGACTACGACACGGAGCCGACGGGGAGTTTTTAGGCCATGAATAAGAAAGTGATACGACGGGATCAGACGCGCAAGCCTGTGTCTGGCCTGTGTCTGGATTCTGTGTCTGGTTCAGCGAAGGTCACGAAGCTGCTGGCGCTCGCGAATGACTCAGGCGCGTTCGAGGGCGAACGCGAGGTCGCACTGCGCAAGGCGGCGAACCTGACCGAGCGCGTGCAACCTTCGACGCCGCGCGTCACCGAACGGAACATCGATACCTTGCCCGCGGGTCACATTTATCGCGAGACCGGAACCAAGGGTCTCGGCTTGAGAGTGACGGCGGCGGGCGCACGCAGCTGGATTCTCGATTACTCGTGCAATGGTCGGCAACGGCGCTTCACCATCGGGCCGCGCGAAGGATTCGCGCTGAAAGCTGCGAGCAACGAGGCGCGGCGCCTGATCGGCGAGATTGCGCAAGGGCGCGACCCGTTCGATACCAAAGCTGAGCGGGAATCAGCGGCGGCTGCGAAGCGGGAATCGGAGCGGCGCGCCCGCGACCCCGACACCGACCCCACAGTCGGGCATCTGGCCGAACTGTGGATCGCCGACGCCAGGCGGACGCTGCGCGCAAACTCAATCACTTCCGCGAACAGTTGCGTGCGGCGGCTCAAGGTATTGAGATTCGATCAGAAGAAAGTCCGCGAAGTCACGTGGCGCGACGTGCACGCCGTCATGGTCGCGATGCACAAGACGCCGGTGATGGCGAACCGGATCAGGTCGTTCCTGTCGGCGATTTTTAACTTTGCGATCTGGCACGGCGTCGGCCTGACCGAGTCGAGCGTGAACCCGGCGCGCAAGGTCAAGGGCGTTCTGGCCGACAACCGGGGAGCTCCGCGCCGAGTGATTGTGCCGTCGCAAAAACAAATCGATACGCTGCACGCCGCACTCGATGCGCGAGCGGGCCAGCCGTCCGCTGATGCAATCCGGCTGATGCTTCTGACCGGCGCAAGAAAAAACGAAGTGCTCCGACTCGAATGGTCGGAGATCGAAAATCTTCACGGTGAAAATCCGGTCTGGCTGTTACCGGCGAAGCGCGCGAAGCAAAAGAAAGATCGCGCCTTCCCGTTGGCCGACCCGCAGGTGCTCGACCTGTTGCGACGGCTGCACGCAAAGAACGGCAAGGGCCGGTTCGTTTTCCCCGGCAGGCGCCCCGGCGCGCCGCTGCGCGACATAACGAATCTTTGGACTTCGGTGCGAGATGCGGCGGGCCTATCGAGTCTGTCGCGATTCCGGCTGCACGACCTGCGGCACGTTTTTGTCAGCCGCGGCCTGAACGCAGGCGTGCCGATCTACACGGTCGGCCAGCTGGTCGGACATTCGAGCGCGTACATGACTTCGCGATACGGGCACGGCGACAACAAGGTCGCCGCCGAGGCCGCGAAGCTGATCGGTGCGGGTTTGGCGCCGACGACGACGGCGAACACGAACGACGCCCCGCCTTGTGCATAATTTGAAAAGGTGATTAGCTTTTTAGCCAGACGTGCGGCACCGCGCCGCACGGATAGACCGGGTTTTCGAAGCAGTGCAGAGCTGCGACCGGTCCCAGGCCCTCCGGCTCTGCGCCCAAAAATCAGGTCGGAGACTCAGGCCATGCGCTGTTTAGATACGCGATAAGGCCGACAGGCTTAGGGCGCGATGCTTTTTTAAAAAGCGTCGCGCCCTTTTTTCGTTTTTGGAGGTTTTAGGACATGCGAACGTCGAAGAAAATCGAACAAACGTTTTCAGTTAAGCTCGATGCCAACCTACTCAAGCGCCTAAAGCTTGAGTCGGTCAACACCGAGACGACGATCCGCTCGATTGTTGCCGAGGCGCTCGATGCGCGCCTGCCGGGGAAAATTCGAATCGTGACCGACGATGACCGGCGGGCTTCGCGGTGAGCGCTGCAATGCTCGACCCACCGGGCTCGTCCTATCTGACGCTCGACCAGATCGCGGGCGAGTTCCACGTCGCCAAAAAAACCGCGCTCCGCCGGATTCGTGAAGGAAAATTTCCGCCGCATGTCAGGATCGGCCGCGTTTTTTTGTGGCGCCGCTCGACCGTGGAGTCGTGGCTTGCCGCGCGCGAATCGCCGACCGGAATCGCGCCGCGGCGGCGGACGCGGCGGAATGGACAAGTAGTCTAAGTATCATGGTCTGTCAGTTTACAGATAACAGGATTGAAACGGCAGCGCCCCGGGGGAACGAACCCCGGGGCGCGCAAGCAAACCGAGACCGAGAAACCCATGACCAGATTAATCAAACACAAGCTGCTAAGTAAAGTCTCACCCACGCTGCCTTCGCGTCCGTCGCGCCCAGCCGCGGCCGCGCACCCGGCGGCAATCATCCCGGCCAGAATCCGCGACCAGCTTTCCAATATCGTCGGACCCGATTCGAGGGGAAGATTTCGCGCCGACTGTTTCAGCTGCAAAAAAACGGGCTCCCTGTTTTTCTCCTGGCGAGACACGCGCTACGACAAGGATGTTTTAACCGCCGAATGTCGAAGTTGCGGTCTTACGATCGCGGACGGTGGATTTGCAGGGAGACTCGAAGTTCGTCGTCCAAAGAAAGAGCGGTCCGCCCGAATCGAAAAGCCACCGCGGGCGATGTCGCTCGGCGAAGCGATGCGGGCCGCCGCGCGCGACCGTCAAAAAAACAAAGTGAATGTCCGTGACGACGGGGCGATGTCGCTCGCCGAGGCGATGCGCGCCGCCGCGCCGCCCGCGCCGTACTCGTGCGTCGAACCTGACCTCGACGCGATCCCGCGGCGGCTCCGGCGTCGCGCACAGTGGGTGGTTTGGCGCGCCATCTGGAACCCGGCAAAGAAAGGAAAGGGAGGCTGGGACAAAGTTCTCTTTCAAGTCTCCGGCGCGCACGCGTCGTCGACTGACCCGAGCACCTGGACGACCTTCGAACGTGCGCGTGCAGCTTATCGGGATGATGCATGGGCTGGAGTTGGCTTCGTGTTGACAAAAAATGACAATCTGGTCGGTATCGACCTCGACCATGTGATTGAGAACGGCGCGATGGACGACTGGGCGATCAAGCTGGTCAGCATCCTCAAGACTTACACGGAGCTTTCCCCATCCGGAACCGGGCTTCGACTTTTTCTCACTGCGCATCTCCCAGAGGCTTCAAGACACAAGTGTGATGGCTTGGGTGAGCACGGCACCGGTGTTTTCGAAGTTTATGATCGCGGTCGCTACCTGACGATCACGGGGAAGAGGCTGGCGGGATTTAAAATGTTCAAAGGAATTCCGCTGTCGCGCATCGAGCGCCGCCAGCGCGAGCTCGATGCGGTTCTGAAAATGTTCTTTCCCGAACCCGCGAAGCCCGTTGCCGCTCCGCGGCCGCGACCCGCGAAATTGAACATCACTGATAAGGCTGTAGTCGCAAAGGCCTCGAAGTCAAAGGACGGCGATATGTTTCGCGCGCTCTACTTCGACGGCGACTGCAGTAACTACAACGGCAACCATTCGCGCGCCGACTTCGCGCTAATTCACAAGCTGCTTTTTTGGACCGGCGGTAACGCCGAACAAGTCGAACGTTTGTTCGGCGCGTCGGCGCTAGGGCAGCGCGACAAGTGGACCGGGCGCCCCGACTATCGCGAGCGGACCATTGCGAACGCGCTCGCAGATATGACCGACTTCTACGACCCTAATTATCGTTCGCGGCGAACGGTGGTAAGACCATGAGCATGAAAACCGAACGTCTTAAAAAAGCCGAGATCGAAGAGTTAGGAAAGCTTGTTAAACCTGATGACTCGAAAACAAATCACAATTCGAGTGATGCGGCGTTTGTGAAATCACAGGTAGATACAATCACGCGATTGGCTGGCCTGACTCATACGGAATACGACTGCGTTCGCAAGCCGGAGGCGAAGCTTCTCAAACTAAGAGTTGCGACACTTGACCACGAAGTTGAAAAAAAGCGTCTGCAAATTCTGCATGGAGATCTTGAGAGCAAGCCTGACGTGCTGCTGCAACTGAACGAAGAGTACGCGGTGCTGCGCAAACCCCACGGACGAATTTTGTGCCTAGGTGACGGCGAGGCCATGACGCCGAGCCAGTTTACGGACGTCGAAGTCGCCGACCGCCGGATTATTGTAGTAACCGAGAAGAAGCTTCTCGATTTGAACGGCGGGACCGAGTGGCTCAAGTGGCCGGACCGCAAGGTGGTTGAGGAAATCGTCTACGAGCCGGGGTGGTCGTTCCCGATCCACGCAAAACGCGACGGCGGCAAGGTCGAACTTTACTATAACCGCTGGCGCGGTCTCGGGGTCGAACCTGCGGCCGAAGCTTCCGATGCCGATGTGGAACCATTTCTAAGGCTCGTCGATCACGTTTTCGATCATATCCCGGTCAAGCATCGTGAGTGGCTGTTATCGTGGCTCGCGTATCCGCTGCAAAATCCTGGCGTGCATATGCGCACGGGTGTTTGTGTGCATGGCGAACACTGGATCGGGAAGAGCCTGATCGGCACGACCATGGGGGTCATCTACGGCGAGAACTACAAACAGATCGGGCCGACCGAGCTGTTCAGTAATTTCAACGGATGGCGTGCCGATAAACAATTTATCCTGTGTGAGGAAATTGCCTCGACCGACAAGCGTCACGACGCTGACATGCTGAAGAATGCGATGACCACCGACCAGACGCTTATCAACAACAAGTATGGCTTGCAGCTGTGGGTTCGAAATTGCGCGCACCTTTATATTACTTCGAATCATCCGGACCCGCTGCTAATTGATGAGAGCGAAAAACGTTACTTTATTCACGGTTCGCGGGCTATCGAACTTACGAAGGGTGAGGTCGGAAGATATTTCAAATGGATCGAACAAGGTGGCGCCGCCAAGTTGCTGCGCTGGTTGCTTAACTATAAGATTTCGCGCGCCTTCAACCCGAACACTGCACCCTTGACCGAGGCTCGGCGCGAGCTGGCGGACGCCGGGATGACTGATATGCGACGGTTCGCGGAAGCGGTTGTCGAGGACCCCTATGGGATGTTGTACGAGATGAAGCAGTCGGAGCTAAGCTCGCGAAAAATCGACCTCTGGGACATCGACCAGATCCTGAAGCGTTTCAAGAAGAACAAAGAAGAACACAAGAATGCAACGGAGCACGCGCTTGGGAACGCGCTGCGCGGCACGCGCAGGATTTATAGAGTAACCAATAAACTTGGTAAGCCTGTACTCGTGCCCAACGGCTACGGTGCGCGAAAGCATGTGTGGGTCATTGCCAACTTCGACGCGTGGCGCAGAGCCGACCTCCATCAGCTTACTTATGAATATCAGAGACATTTCGAGAATGACGGGCCGAAAATCTTCCCGGTTGAGGGCACATGACACGGTGCGAACAAAATGCTCATCAAGGTATCATCCATTTCGAGGACACTGGGGACATGTCGAAGCCTCTGGCGCTTGACACGGTGTGGTGTGGGGTTAACAATAAGTTATTAAAAGTGACCCGCGAAACATGACTCTCCCGAGTTGGAGTGAAAAATCACAAAAGTGGTATCGAAGGTATCAAAGGTATCAGGAAAAACCCTTAGAAATAAAGGTTTGATACCTTTGATACCTTTGATACCTTACTTATAAAAGTCTATATAAAAAAACTACTATTTAAAAACATTTGTTTTTTCGTACCTTTACTCTTTAGGATAGGTAAAAAAGGTATCAAAGGTATCAAGCCAAAATTCCCGCGTGCTCGCCAGTGCACCGCGCCCATCACACCGCGTGTTCACCGGGCGGCCGCAGCCTAGTTTAAGCCCCAAAGCTTCGTTTACGCACCGACCCTCGAAGCTCCGAGGTCTTTCATCCTCCGAACTGCTCGCGGACCCTGCTCAACTCTCGAAGAGACTCGGTGGTGGTACGCGCACGAGTTTGATAACCACGCGATGATGCGCTCGCCTGATTCACATTCGCGCCCCCCGAACCGCGGCGCTCCTTAAATCATCGTCGCGCCCACGACACCGCTACGACACGACGCCCCCCGTGGAAACCGAAGTCCCGAAGTCCCTGTCTCCGTTGGGTTTGCCGACACCACCGCAATGTTACTAGAACAGAGGGGCGTCGTTCGCGGTGCCGAAAAGAGGCACTGCCAGAGCGCCTGCAACCGCAATTGGTGCGTTTCTTAAGGGACAGCTCTCTTCTTTGGCTCGGCCTCAATAGGCGCCGCACCCAAGTCGCGCTGCACGATTGCCCTTCTAGATGGAAGACGCCTGCCAATTCGCTCAAGTTGACAGCCATTACCTTAGCTCTAATCCAACTTGTTAGTTTATTTTTTGGGCACAGCATCAGGTGAGCTGCGCTTGCCGGCGCCGTAGCAAAACCACGCTCCCCGCAGAGACGCCGATTGCGATCACGAGGTAGACGATCGCGCCACGCATCGAAGGACCTCCGGGCACAACTCCGGTCCGAATGGTGAAGACACCAGGTTAGTGATCACGTATGCCGCATAAGCGTAGCCAAGGGGCAGCGCCCATCGCCGCATCCGCCAGATCCCGATCGCATAGACGAGCAGCCAGACACCGAAGACCGGCCCCAGGATGTCGTTGGTGATGCCGCTCGTTTTCACACCGAAGAATACGAAGCCCGCACGCGAATCGAGGTGGAAGGGCTTCAAGAAGTTGGAGATCGCGAGAACGACGAACAGAACGGCGAACACCATGAGTATCGCTCCGCGTGACGGCTTCGAGCTCGGTGAAGATGTTTGTGTGGCTGCCATATGGTTCGCGCCGAATCCTACTCGGCCCGGCCGCTCAAGACCAGCAGGTTTCCATTCGAATACTTGAATTGGGCTGGCGCCGGCAAGCATGACATGCGGCGCCGATCTCCGGGCGCCGAGATGGTGCGAAGACTAGGTACGCCTTCCCCGACTTGGCGGAGCTTCCTACGCAGTCACGCCGAAGCCAAGCTCACAATTGTCGGCTGGCTCTGGCCTTTCGGGTTACTCTATCCGGTCGACTCGCTCTGCTTTTAACGGGTTGCTCTCTTCGTGAGGCTTATCAAAACCCTCCCTTCAGCTTTTCTAATGTGGTAGGAAGACTTGGAAGTATACCACGCCCACGGCGGCTCGCTTCCAGTTTGAAGTTTTTCCTGCGCCCATGCGCGCACGCGCTTTAGGTCGGATTTCATAAGTTACTCCGAGTTACTCACCGGCGGCGTTTCCGGTTCAGCCTCGGTGCGTTCGGTTTCGACCGAGCCACTGTTCAGCGCACGCGATTGCTCGAGCGACAGCGGACTGGCCAGGTTATCTTCATCTTCCCGGTAACCGCTGCGTCGGCGCTTGGCTTCCTCCATCAACCGCCGCGCATCCTCGATCGAAATCTGGGCGCCGCGACGCAAGTTCGCAGCCGCCTCGGGATGACTGATGCCGGTGATGCGGGCAAGCAGCTCCAGCGCCGCCATGCGATTGGCGCTCTTGATTTTCCGGATGCGGCCGGCGTCACTCTCGACGATCTCCTGCGACGTCAGGGCGTGCCGGGCTTCGACCGTCATCTTGCGTACCGGCAGGATGTTTCCTTTCTTGTCGTAAAAACCGGCGGGGTCGTAGAACGCCTGAATCGCTATCTCGGCGATGATGCGCTCAGCCGAAATTTGATAAGTCGCCAGCATTTCGTCCCGCACCCGGCGGATCTCCGTGAGCACCGGCTCGCGCTTGAGCAGCCGATAAACCTGCTTGGCCAGAGCCATCGAATCGTCGTCCCGGTACCCGGCCGCACGGGCTGCGTCGGGACCATTGAAACCGCTGGCAACGTATTGCTGACAGAACAGAATTTCCTGGTTCGACAGCAGGTCGCGCGGGTCGACCGTGATACCTCTTTTCTTCAGCGGACGTTTCTTCGAACGCATCGCCGGGGGCAAATCGTCGGAGGTTCGCACCGCGATTTTCGGTTCCGCTTTTTTCTTTTTGGGCGAAAAAAATTTCTTCTTTTCCTTGTCGGTCATGGCAGTTTAACCACTCATGATTCTATATAGGTCGTCGGCAACCTGATTCTCGAGTTTTCGATTCTTTTCGACCAATTCAGAATTTCTCTCTTGGAGTGCAACATTTTGCTTTTCGGCCGCAGCCAGCAGTTCCTAGATGCGGGCAATTTCGTTGCACAGTGTATTCCGCGCCCGAACACATTCGGTGTGGAGGGTCACGACCGGTATTAAGCGTATCAATTCAGTAGTGACCCTGCACGATGTTGTCGGGCAGACCAACCTTGTCTCTAGGTTGTTGTGTGTACTGGAGTGAACCCCTAAAACTGGACAGCCAGGCAGGTACGAATTGGATCGGGAGACGGGCTTATCGGAGGATAGGCCATGGCTCGGCATCGGAGTTTCAGTTCAGAGTTCAAGCGTCAAGTTGCCAAAGAATTTCTCGACGGCTGGGCGGGTCTGCATGAGCTCGCACGCCGGCATAGTTTCTCGCGCAATCTGAATTGAGGCGCTGTGTGCCGAGTTTCCACGCGACGGCTATCGACGCATCACCCGCCAGCTTCACGCCGAGGGCCTGATCATCAATCACACGGCGGTCGCGCGTCTGATGCGGCAGAATGGCCTTCAGGTGCGACCCCTGCGCAAGTTCGTGCGCACCACGGACAGCGATCACGACAGTCCCATCTTTCCCAACCTTGCCCGAGGCTTCCCCCAACCGGGCCCAATCAGCTTTGGGTCGGTTGTCTTTCGCCCGACGGTTCGAGGAATTACACGCCCGCAACCCGGCCCAATCTCCCGTCTGACAGTTATTCCGACCAATGGGTTTTATAAATACAATTTGTAAAATACACACATATTTAGTTCATTTTTTCTCTCCTCCTATTTTACCTCAGTGACCAGCGTTTACCTCTGACCAACGCCCCGCTAAACCTCTAAACGATCAGTGCGCTCGAAGTGGCATTCTCTCACGCGCCGAAGGCTCTCGCGCTACCGCCATTGAATTCTACCACGCGGAGAGGGCTTTTACGATTTATCATTTTCCTTCCCCCTGTGCGCGTGGGGTTTGGATGGTCTTAACAAGCCACGTTTTTGCAATTTCTAATGTGGTAGGAAGACTTGGAAGTATACCCACTTCGGCGAAGGAATTCGCGGTGGCGTCATGCTGCTCAGCCTTGGTGCGAATCGCCTTAAGGCACCAGCAGCAGAGCCTCCTTTTTGTGCAGTTTTACAATGCGAGTAGGACTTGGATGACGTACACACTCGGCGAGGAATTCGCGCCGAGTTCAACGAACTCCATCTCAGCGAGCGCCTGCGACTCGTGGTATTGCAATGCCTTCGTGAGGGGCTTATCGCGCTAAGCACGATGAGCGCTGTCAGCGCCCGGCTGAGGTGCCGGGGGTGGGGCGCTGCAGGGAGCCGGAATGGAGACACCGATGTGAACCAGGTTTTCACGTTGACGGCTGAAATGAGGGAACGTCTGCTGTCTGAGATGGAACGTTCGACGGCTTTGGTCGAATTAGTGGAAAAGGCAACATTGACGGACGAAGGCATCCGACTCAGTCTCAATTTATCTGTCCTGTGCAGCGGGCCAAGCGACACTACGCTTCGAAAGGTTCTCCGTTTCGCCCGGTTCGTTCCGTTGAAGGTGAAGAGACGTGGACGTATCTTGCTCAGGGAGGAGTCGAACATGAAGCTCATCGCAGTCACAGCAGCAGCCGGATTCTTGATCGCTGTTTTCCTATGTCCAGGATCACTTCATGCGCAGTCCGCGCCGAACGCAAAGGGAAGCAAGGTAACGCTTGGCATGCTCGCGGCCGAGCTTGCGACGCTTACGCAGACCGTCAGCACGCTGCAGACGACGGTTCAGAGCCTACAGAATCAGCTTTCCTCAGCAAACGCGCAGAATGCATTCGCGTTGGGCCAGTTCGTGACGGTCGACAAGACGAACACGATCAACGGGCTCGCCGCGCCGCACATCATCTTCACCGGGGCCAATCTGCATGTGCTCAGCGGCTCCGGCCACACCAGCGACAGCACCCCATTAGGCAACCTGGTGATTGGATATGATTTCGATTCGAGTTCAATCATGGGATGCGGCGACTCGGTCTCGAATATCGACGCGAACCGGAACGGCTCTCACAACCTGATCATCGGTGACTGCCACGAATTTACCGGCAGCGGCGGATTCGTAGCAGGCTTCAGCAACCGGATTACGAACGATTCGGTCAGTGTGAGCGGCGGGCGGTACAACGATGCCAACAAGATTTTCTCAAGCGTCAGCGGCGGGGCGTGCAACACCGCAGGATCAGCGCCTACTCCTACTTGCGACAGCGCCTTTCTCGGAGAAGCAAGCAGTGTTACCGGCGGCGTCGGGAACATTGCTAGCGGCACGTGGCACTGGTTCAGTTTGGCAGACGGTGTTGTGATCATTAAGTAGCTAGGAGGGTCCTATGATAGGAAAAGGCATTTTTCATACAAATATCGTGGTTCGTGATCTTGAAAGATCATTGAGATTTTATACCGGCCTGTTTGGCATGGAGGTGTCCGACTTCATCAAAGACGGGGATCTCGTATTTTTGAAAACGCCGGGTCGCAATGACCTTCTTACCCTGAATCCGACTGGCCGCAGTTTCGGGTTTCCGGGGGGATGCGCGCGAGAGTCTGAGCGAGAGCTCAAGGAAAATCTGCCAGGTGTGCAGGGCGGAGTGAGCCACTTCGGATACATGTTGACGAACAAGGAAGAGTACGAACGCGTCATCGCATCGGTCGGTGAGTTCGGCGGCCGGCTGCTCACGCGATGCGAGCATGGGGGGCTGCTTTCGCATACTTATCTCGCCGATCCCGACGGGTACACGGTCGAGATCCACTATGGAGGCTAAGTAAGCAATCTCGCTTTTCGCTCAATGTCATCACAGAGAAACTAAGATTCGGCCCGAACCGTCAAACTAAACCAGTGCCCGTTATCTACAGTTCGGAGAGCCGCACGAGTCCCTCGCAGAGGCTCGAAAAGCGGCTCAGTTTCCCAATTTGCGGGATCCGATAGTTCTGGACCTCTCTCGCGCCGAGAAGGCTGAACAGCAAGCGACGTTACGACTGCAACGCGCTGAAGCGCATAGCCCGGTTCGACCGCAAGGCGGATCGCGCGGAGGGGCGCGCTGATAGATGTCAATCCTGCCAGTGGGCGCGAGCGACAGTCGCTCTCAGTTGATGTTCTGACCGGTCATCGTCGCGTTCTGGGACTGGCCGCCGCCGACGCTGGACCCTTGCCCGCTGGCGACATTGGAACCCCCGCCGTTCACACTCGACCACGTGCCGGGCACTGGTTTAGTTTGACGGTTCGGGCCGAATCTTAGTTTCTCTGTGATGACATTGAGCGAAAAGCGAGATTGCTTACTTAGCCTCCATAGTGGATCTCGACCGTGTACCCGTCGGGATCGGCGAGATAAGTATGCGAAAGCAGCCCCCCATGCTCGCATCGCGTGAGCAGCCGGCCGCCGAACTCACCGACCGATGCGATGACGCGTTCGTACTCTTCCTTGTTCGTCAACATGTATCCGAAGTGGCTCACTCCGCCCTGCACACCTGGCAGATTTTCCTTGAGCTCTCGCTCAGACTCTCGCGCGCATCCCCCCGGAAACCCGAAACTGCGGCCAGTCGGATTCAGGGTAAGAAGGTCATTGCGACCCGGCGTTTTCAAAAATACGAGATCCCCGTCTTTGATGAAGTCGGACACCTCCATGCCAAACAGGCCGGTATAAAATCTCAATGATCTTTCAAGATCACGAACCACGATATTTGTATGAAAAATGCCTTTTCCTATCATAGGACCCTCCTAGCTACTTAATGATCACAACACCGTCTGCCAAACTGAACCAGTGCCAGATAACGCACGTTGCCCTTCAGCCCGGTCGTTTTCGTAAGTACGATGAAGGCTATCGGGCCTTGATTTAAGCACACCCGAGGCCGCGGCGCCTCACTGAAGCGGTCCTCGAGAGGGCGGGGCATCGCAAGTGACGACCTGCGGCTAGGTTCAGCCGCCCGAGCACTGCGCGCCGTGCAGCCGCCCATCGCTGCAAGAGAGCAGGGAAACCAAGATAACTTGCATCACTCAATCGGAAAGCGAGGATATTTTGCCAGTACCCCTTGCCCTGTGGAGCCGACGCCTATCGACCAGGTACTCGAATTCACCATACCTGTCTTCGTTGTGATCAACGCGGAAAATGATCGCCTCCGGCGGGGCAATGGCCTGCAGCAGCGCGCCCCTCAGCGGGCATGGCCTTTTGCATGGCTTTCCGCCACCTTGCGAGATGCACTCCACGATGGCCCATAGTAAGATCGCTCGAACGGGAGGGGTAACAGATGAATCCAACGGGTGTCGGCACCTGGATCGGCGACTGGGCGTGGAGCCTTCCCTTGATCGTGCTGACCGTGGTGGTTCACGTATGCGGCCTGGCCCTGATCGGTGAAAGAGTGGTCAGTGTTCTGAGCGAGTCCGCAAATCGCCGCCGCTTCATGCCCAAATTCGGGTGGTCATGGGCGGTACAGCCTTGCTGGCCACACTCCTGCACGGAATCGAGGGCGGCCTTTGGGCCGCCGCGTACCGGTATCTAGGCGCGCTGCCAGACAGAAGGTCCGCGATGCTCTACTCGCTCAGCGCGATTACCAGCTACGGCCACGCGAACCTGTTTCTGGAAGCTCGTAGGCAGTTGATGGGTGCGCTAGAGGCACTTAACGGAATGTTGCTCTTCGGACTTACCACAGCCTTTCTGTTCGCCATGATCCAGAGGGTCTGGCCGCTCGGCAGCAGAGAACGGCACCAGAATACCTAAACGACCGTATGCTCGAACCCTTGCGCATCCCGGCATGTGACCCGGCAAGATCTGAGCGCCATTGCCCGAACGTAGCAGTTTCGTGTTTTATTCGCTATAATGGGCGTTCATGGAAGGTAAGTGTCAAGTTTTTTAGCAAGAAAACTTGACATTGCTGCCAAGAAACCCTATGTTCCACCTATGAAAACTGTCCCGGAATCCGCTACCGGCGAACACCGAACAACGCGCCTGGTCCTTGAACGGATCGCACGCGGCGGTGAACGCGTGTGGCGGCTGAAAGACTTCGAGGATCTTCCATTTGAGGCCGTCGCCCAGGCTCTGTCACGTCTGACCCGCAAGGGCGAACTCGAGCGTCTCAGCAAAGGCGTCTATTATTGTTCCCGGCAAACTGCCTTCGGCAAGAGCCGCCCTAATCCCGCCTCGATCCAAAAGCTAGCGGCGGAACTGAAGACGTTATTTCCATCCGGAATCGCTGCGGCCAATCTGTTGGGTTTCACAACGCAAATGGGAAAGAGGCCGGAAGTCGCAACCAATTCTGCCAGCTTGCCCAGGAAGCTTCTCGGAAATGGAACAGTGATTCACACTCGTCGACCGCGAGAATGGGCTGGTCTCTCTCAGACGGATGCCGCACTGCTCGACTTCCTGCGCGCAGGTGGTAGCGCAAGCGAGTTGACGCCGGAAGAAACGGCTCGAAGGACCTTGTCCCTGACATCGGAAAAAGGACGTTTTGGTCGCCTGCTTCAAGTGGCCGATTCCGAACCACCGCGAGTGCGGGCGATGCTCGGTGCTCTGGGCCAACAACTCGGACAGGATGAGAAGTCGCTGCGGCGGTTGCGAGAGTCACTGAACCCGTTCTCCCGATTCAATTTCGGCGCGCTGGCAGGATTGCGATACGCCTCCAAGTGGCAAGCGAAGGAAAGAACGCGGCGATGAAGCTGTTTGAACATCAAGAGTTCCAGCAGGCTGTACTTCAGGCCGCGGAGCATTTCCGCGACCGAGGATTGCGGGGAGCTATCATCGAGAAAGACTACTATGTAACCGAGGCGCTCAGGATCATCGCCACGACCGCCGGCAAGCGGGTGATCTTCAAGGGGGCACGAGTCTGTCGAAGGGATGGAATCTGATCGAGCGATTCTCCGAAGATATCGACATCTTCCTCGATCCTGCGGCCGTCACGCCGGCATTGAGCAAGCGAGAGATCGATCGCGAACTCAAAAAACTTCGCGACGCCGTTGCCGCACATCCTGCGCTTACCTTCGTCAAAGACGAAAGCCGGACGATCGGCGGATTCGGACGGGGCGATCGATTCTCCTACGATCAGCAGTTCGGCGGTGCGGGCGAGGTCGCCAACCGCGTGTTAGTGGAAGCAGGCACCGCCAGCGGTCGCGAACCCACGGAGATGGTCGAGTTGAGATCTTACTTGGGCGAATTCATGAATGAGACCGGAGCGTCGCTTGGCGCCGAGGACGAAGGGCCCTTTTCCATGCCGCTGCTGCACTTCCGCCGAACTTTTGTCGAGAAGATGTTCGCGATTCACGGCAAGGTGCATCTGCACAAGCGCGACGGCCAACCGATCGGCAGCTATGCCCGCCACTATTACGACCTCTTCCAGCTATCACACCGGCCCGAAGTGCTCGCCATGCTTAAATCCGACGAGTACGGCAGCATCAAGAAGGACTACGATCATGTCAGTCGGCGTTATTTTGCAAGAGGTTATTTTCCGCCGGACGAGATGAGCTTCGCCCGGAGCGACGCGCTGTTTCCGCCGCCAGAGTTGGCGGCAGTCATAGGCAGGGAGTACGAGGCGCAGTGCAGGATGCTGTGTTACGGGCGCTATCCGAGTTGGGAGGAGGCGCAGGCTCGCTTTCTGGAAATCCGCGAACTGTTGTAAGTCGAATCGGCCCGTGGTGAGGCCGCAAGAGATATGCAGACATCCCGACGTGAGGAGATGCCCTGGGTGGAAAAGATTCCCGTTGGAGAGACGCTGTGTTTGAGTTTGACTGACGGTGGAACGGCGCTACGGTGGCGGTGCGGGATGGGAGTAAGCTCTACTGCGCTGGTAAAAAAGAATTGAAGATACGGCACAACGGCTTCTGATATGCCTTCTCGTTCGAGGCGCAGGAGGCGGCATCCGAAAACCATCTCCACTCAGGGTCTAACCGGTCAGCGAGGAGTCAACCTGATCGAGCGCGTTGTGCTCGAAATGGGATGTCGTTGGACGCCGAGTGGACCGAACGAAGTCGGTATCGACGGATACATCGAGCTTTTTGATGCAAATTCTCGCCGGCCTCTGGGGCTCACAGTAGGTGTTCAGAGTAAGGCCGTTACCGCGGCAGCTGATAACTCGAAGCTGACTCTTGATTACTGGTGCGACCCGAACGACATCGAGTACTGGCTGAACGGAAACACACCCGTCATATTGGTCGTATCAAGCCTCGCGTCGAACGAGGCCTATTGGGTCTCGATCAAGGGTTACTTCAAGGACTGGACGCCAACTAGCTCGCCGCGCGTGACATTCGTCAAAGAACAACACCGGTTCAGCGCGGCGAGCTTTCGTGAGCTCGCGGAAATTGCCGCGCCGAAAGCGGGTCTGTATCTCGCTCCCACACGGTGCCGGGAGACTCTTTACTCGAATCTGCTTCCGCTAGAGGCTTGTCCTCCTCGCATATTCATTGCGGGGACTGATTGCCCAACGTCGCGCGATGTGTGGTCTCAGCTTCACAAAAGATGGCAGGGGGCAGATGCTGGCTGGGTGTTATGGGAAAAAAAGATCTTTAGCTTTCACGATTTGGGTGAGGAGCCGTGGCCGTCAATTTGTGACGCTGGAACTCTTGAGGACTTTCCGACGACTGAGTGGTCTGAGTCCGAGGATCTGCAGCGTCGACGCGTGTTCGTGAATCTCCTCAACCAAAGTCTGAAGGCGCAGATCAGTCCAGGAGTCAGGTATTGGCCGCGCGAGAATTGTTACGCAATCGCCGGACCGCCACGCCGCCTGTCGTATCAATCACTGAAACGCCCAAGCAAGATATCTGTGGTATCACGGTTTACATCAATTGCTGCAGATGGAAGGCAATTTGAGTGGTGGCGGCACATGGCGTTTCGTGGTCAGTTCCGCTTTCTTGAGGATCAGTGGTATCTGGAAGTCACGCCGACCTATCGCTTCACGACTGACGGGTTCGCTCTCGATCGATTCCATGAAGACCGACTTAAAGGTATCAAGGCGCTCGAAGGAAATCGTGCAGTGCTGAGTCCGGTCCTCTTTTGGGCGGACTATTTGCGGCCCAAGGCCTCACTGTTCGATAGTCGTACGCTCGCTCTCCAATTCGGCAAGCCGCTCGCCTTCGGGTGTGATGTTGGAATCGTTGACCGGGCGTGGCTGTCCGATGATCCGGACTTTGCTCGGGACACAGAACTTCAGAGACTCTTGTTTTCCGAGGAAGATGATCTGTGAAGTTGAGCTTCCTTCACGAGCCGGAACTCGAATTCGGCAACAGCGGCACCCACGTCGATATACGACACGGCCTCATGCGATATGGGCCGCTCGACTTGGGCGAGACTAGCGCTCCGAGTCAGCTCAAGGTTGGGCTTGTGGGCACCGAGGAGACAATCGCCGCGATTCGGCAGTGGTTCGACCATTGCCGCGGTGGTATCGCCGCGAAGGAGAGCAAGCTTTCGAACCTGTTTCCACCGTTCCCGGGCTTCTCCGAGACTTCGTCCTTTCATGCATCCTTAGCTTTCCACGAGCGGTGGTGCTCGCCTATTCGACAACGCGAGGTGGATGCCGTGTTGGCACACGCCGAGGGCGATCAGGCGGTTCGTGAGGCTGTGGGAATATTTCTGGACCACGCGGAGACACTGATCGAAAAAGGCGGTCCGGAGGTGCGGGTCTGCGCACCTCCCCAGGACCTTTTAGCCGCAATAGACGGCCAACCGGGCGAGAGAGCGGACCCTTCGGACCAAGAAATAGACGAGGGCTCGGAGGCTTCGACTAGCACCCGCGCCTCAGTTCTGGCGTTCCACGACGTACTCAAGGCAGAAGCCATGAGACTTGGCGTTCCGATTCAGATGGTTCGTCCTTCTACTTATACAGGCGTGCGGAATCGCAAGAAGTCGAAACGCAAGACGGCTACTTCCATACCGCTGCAGGATGAGGCGACGCGTGCCTGGAACATTCACACGGCTCTCTATTACAAAGCCGGAGGAGTACCGTGGCGATTGCTCAGGAGCGCAACAGACCTGACGGCCTGCTTTGTAGGCGTAAGCTTCTATCGCTCAATCCAGGGCGACCGCCTGCTCACGAGCGTGGCTCAAGTCTTTAATGAGCGCGGGGAGGGCGTCATCGTAAAAGGGGCTCAAGCTGAGTTGGATAAGGACGATCGGCAACCGCACCTGTCCGAAGATGACGCGCGCTTGCTGTTGAAGAACGCGATCGATGTTTATCGAAGGGAACATAGGACAAGCCCAGCGCGGCTGGTGGTTCACAAGACGTCCAAGATGACTGACCACGAGATAAGGGGCTTTCGAGCCGCGGCCGACGAACATCAAATTGATGTAGCGGACTTGGTCAGCGTGAAACGATCACTTACGCGATTGTTCCGTGAAGGTGCCTATCCGCCGCTTCGAGGAACGTTCCTGACGCTTCAGGAGTCGACCGGGCTTCTGTACCTGCGTGGCAGCGTTAATTTTTTCGAGACGTACCCTGGCATGTACGTTCCTCGGCCGCTGGAATTCTCTGTGGCTCATGCGGAGACTTCTCTGGAGCAACTTGCTTGCGAGATGTTGTCTCTTTCAAAACTGAACTGGAACAACACGCAGTTCGATGGCGGAGAACCGATTACAGTTCGCGCAGCGCGACGAGTTGGAGACATTCTGAAATGCGTTCCCGAGGGTGGTGCGGTGCAGCCAAGCTTTCGCTTCTATATGTAGGCGTGCTGGCAATTCCCGACGTTCAGCGTCGGCCTCAAGCGCTTATCATCGTTACGGTGCTATAGGAGAGTCTGTCGGAGGGGCCGGGTCTCGTGCCCAACATTTTGTTAAATGCCTCTACCGACCGCTTTGATTACTTAGTAAAGACCAGCAAGTAACGTCGTTTGTCATCGCCCGATGCATTCGGACAGTACCCGATCTCCTGCTGCACCAGTCTAAACCCGCTGCGCTCAGCGGCTACGATGGACTGTTCAATCGGGTGCGCAACCGAGTTCGTGATCATCGCGTAGCCGCCTTTACGACACGCATCATAAAATTCTTGGAACACAGTCTCGGGCTCGCGAATCCAAACGAATAAGCCAAGCGCAAGAATGAAATCCAAGGACTCGCTTTTAAGCGACAATTGATTGGCATCCGTTCTGCAAAGATGAAGTGACGGACACAACCTGCTCTTGGTGAGCAGTTCAATACTCAGTGGTTCCTTGTCTGCAGCTATTAGCTAGAACAGTACGGCAGGAGATTCCGCAAAGGTTCTATCCAAGGTCCGCAGCCAATATAAAGAACGCGGCCGTGGATTTGTTCGAGATACCGCTGAATTATATCGGCCTGTCCTTCGCCGGCAAGCCCGAATCTGTAATGATGGTGCTCCCAAAACACCTCCTCGTAACTCACGCCTGCCTCGACCCAGCTGCGTAAACGTCTATAGCCATTTCCGACTCAATCAAAAGTCAACTCTGAAGAGTTTTCGATGGGACCAGATGTCACAAGAGAATTGTCTCCGATCCTACTTAATTAGATCCGCCTCCCTCAATGGCTCCAATACGCGCCGTTCTGGAGCTTGCCCTTGTCAAGGCCTGCTTCAGACTCAGCCCGGATGCTGACTTCAACCTTTCCGGCCATGTCGGCGAGATTCGCAATTGCATTCCACGCTGCGTAAAGCTCGTCGCGATTTGCAGTGAACTGTAATTGAACGGCCGTCTCCGAGCCCGTAGGTTCGATGGGACCGGGCGCCGGTGGGGGCGTTGGCCCGCCATCTGGCGGGATTGGACCCGGAGGTATTGGACCGGGGCCGGCTGGCGGTTCAGCCTCGGCGGGAATCGATTGGGGTAGCATCACAAAACCGGATTCAAGGTCAATTTCGTCCTCTTGTAAGTTGGGAACATTGAACCGGACCTTGTTGCGGCCGACTTGATACTTTCCGGCGGCATCAAGCGCAGGGAAGGTTCCGCTGAAATAGCCGAAGATCCCTTCCCGCACACCTCGCGCAATAGCCTTCTGAATGACCTCTCTACTGGTCAGCCTGGTGTATCCGAGAAACGAGTAGAAACCGCTCACCAAATCGGCGCAGCGAATGCCTAGCCGGGGTGGTTGCTCTTCTCCGAGCTTGAACAATTCGACAATCTTTACTGGGTTCAGCGTTGGGAACACGCGGGACTGCACTTGCGTCAGGAGCTCCATGCTCCGTTCAAATATCATGGCAAGATGCCGGTCGTTGATTGTCGTCTGGAGGACCCGACCGCCAGCCGCGATCTTCTCTACAGTAATAGCTCCCTGGTCGAGTTTCGGAAGCCAGACGTCCGGGTAGAGTTTCACAAAAGCTGACTCGGCGGCACCAGCTTCAGTGGCTTTGCGCTCCCGCAGTTCGTCAGTCTGTTCCTTCGTGAGATTGTGTTTCTTCGCCGCCTTGCTGACGCGGTCGACGGCGATGAAATAGCGGACTGCGCGGCGCAGACTCTCCGTCTGGTCCGCGGCGGGAATCGCCAGGCCCAAACCGTTCTTGTATATGCGCGGCTTACTCCCGCACTTCTCCAAGAATTCGCTTGCAAGCGCGTCCTTGTCATTCGGGGACTTGGTGGCGAAGTCGAGAGGTAAATAGGCAATCTGGAAGCGGGGCTGTTCGTCGGGAATCTCGCCGGATGAGGCGGGACCGATGCGCAAACTTGCACGAGCGACCTCGAGTGCCCGGAGGGCTGGCGATGCTACACCCACGCGCAACGCGACGGCGTGCCGGTGTCTTTCGCCGAATGCGTCCCTGAGTCGCGCCAACCCTCTCGTACTGAGTTCGCGAATCCAGCGCGCGCCGGGTCGTGATTCGCGCGCCGCCGCGGTCTGAAATGATCGGAGAAGTGGGCTTTCAAGGATTGTTCTGCGAGAGCTAAACCGCATCCGTCGCTTCAATATTCCTATTTCAACTGAGCTCATCATCTATCAGTCTGACTGATAGTGTTTTGTGATGACCACACGTGATCAGTCAGTCATTTACCTATCTACCACGCGTTAGGTCTACACTTTTTCCTCTGAAATTTGCACATCTATTATTAGAATTGACATTTAATATAATTTGGTCTAATTCTGCTTTCGATCAAAGTCACGCATTGCAGCTAACTTCTTAATGGAGGCGAGTATGCACAAGGCAAAGGCGTTGCGATTCTGCTCAACGTTGACCGCCGGCGCAACTTCGCTGTTGCTGGCCCTGGTATTTTTCTCGACACCGGGCTACGCGCAGGTCAAGCCAGGCGATCAAATCACACCCGACAATGCCTTCAAGGTGAAGGATTTGGTGTCGCCGGGCGTCTTCTACAAGGTCCAGCGCGGGATGCAGATGCATATCATCCCGACTCAGCGCGTCGACTGGCCACCTCCATACAAAGATGCTACCGAGAAATATTCGTCGCAGGTCAGGCTCACCGAGGACCATCGCAGCTTGCTCGGGTACGTCGCCGGCCAGCCCTTTCCTCTGATCGACGCCAACGACCCCGACGTCGGTGTGAAGATCATCTGGAACAACGTGTTCCGTCCAATCACATCGGACGACTATGACCTCCGCTTCTTCGACTGCGACACCGAGTATGAGTCCAAGGGACCACAGCGCGGCCAGATTGAGTACTTTCAGCTCGGCCATTACGCGGGATACGATCTGGTTGGACGGACCGAGGTCGAACCGCTACCGATCGATCCTGACTTTAAGGTGACCCATCGCCTATGGCTGTTCGGTCTGTACCCAGTACTTGCCCCTCAGGAGATCCGCGGCGTCGGGTTCATCCGGTGGCGCTACGCCGATCCCAATAAGGGCGATGACTCATGGAGCTGGACCGCACACGCCCGTCGTGTTCGACGTATTGACGAATCAATCATGAGTTCTGCGGCCACTTCGGGTACCGCGGCATTCTCATGGGATCCTGATCATTACTCGGGCTTCAATGCCAAGACTGAGGAATACAGCTACAAGTTCGTGGGCGAGAGAACGATGCTCGGCTGCGTTCACGCTGCGCACTCGCCCGAAGTCCGATGCAACACAGATGGAGGTGCAAGCGCATGCCCGGAGGACTGGGAGGCGCGCCATATGTACATTCTCGAGGCAACCCCGCGTCCGGGCCACATCAACGCAATCGATTCCAAAACCGTAATCTTCATGGACAGCGAAATGTGGTTTGAGCCGTTCATCGACACCTACGATCGCAAAGGCCAGCTCTTCCGCGCGCACATCTACTGGCTCGCCTATCGTGACCGTCCCGTGCCTGACGCCAGGGTCGCCATCTATCCTTTCAAGCGCGAGTTCGTCGTAGCCTCAGTATCAACCGACGTTCAATCGGGGCAGGCCACGATGTGCTATTTGCCGGGCATGGAGACGCCGGAAAGAGAGTGCTGGTACATCAACATGGGCGCGGTGGACAGGTCATTCTTCACCACGGATGCGCTAACTCGCGCGGCTCAGTGATCGCGCGCTTATAAACAGTGAGCCTTCGGTCGGGAGACTTGCGGTTCAGTAAGTCCTGGATCGCATCTCCCGCTCGAAAGGCTCGACGAAGTCTTCTAACCGTAGCTCGACTATCCCCACCGTAGCGTTCGATCTAAAGAGTTCTCGCCATCGGCCCTGGGTAAAACGGGCCAGTGCCCTTATCGCACTCTCACGCAAGTAATACGGACTTCTAAACATTCATCGTCCGGCAGCCCGGACGTACATTGGCTCTGGACATTTCCATCAGGAGATACACTATGGCCACTTCGCGCTGGCGCTGGACGAGTGGGCCAAAGCGCACGGCGTGCGTGCCTTCTCCCTGCGTTCTGACCTGCGCGCGTAGCTTGAACTGACTACGGCGCGCGTGAATAATCAGCGCAACGAGGTGACGGTCGAGGCGATAGAAAACAAAGTCGGGTAGCTTTCGGAGAGCGTCTTCCGTCCGAATCGACTGCCACAACATTGCGAGTTGTTGCATTCATTCTGACCGTCCTCGGCAGTGCTCTGCTCGCCAGCGCGCAGGAAGAAATATCATCGGAAATCATGGCGGGCGGCGGCCACGATTTCGCGTGAATAGATTCCGAATCTCGCCCGCACGATTCGTGTTGTTCCTCAAAACCTCGTCCGCGCTCACGGAGACGCGGGAGCTCGTTGGGGCTCGTTTCGCTTACGCACCGAGTTCAATAGGCTGCTACTGGCCATGTTGATCAATTTCGATAACGCGTTCGAAGTGGACGGGCGCTCACGATGCTTCGCGTGTTGCTAACGAAACGCGAGGCGTGTACCAGAGGGCCGCGCATCGCGTTGGCGACGACACTGTTGCTTGGTTCAGCCCTTGGGGCACCGCGCGCCGAGCAACCCTTCCCGATTCAGACGCCAGGTGAAATTCAGCAGTCCAACGGAACCTGGCAAGTGCCAGGCCAAATTGAACAACCGAAGGGCACCTGGCAAACGCCCGGCGCAATCCAGGTGCCCAAGGGCATTCAGGCGATCAAACAGGTATCCGCCAAATGCCAACAGCGACTTGCGGTAGGCGCAGACGCATTATTCGATTTCGACAAATCCGATCTCAACCCGGACGCCGAAAAGACCCTTGGAGTGTTGGGTCCTATGATTCTGAAGTTCGGACATCATCCGTCCAGTGTGGAGGGTCACACCGACTCGATCGGCTCCGATGAGTACAATCAACGGCTCAGCGAAAGACGTGCTCAGACCGTCAAGAGCTGGCTCGTCGCGCACAACTACTTGAGCGCGTCGACGCACACCACGGGCTATGGAAGAACAAGGCCAGTGGCTCCCAATACCAAGCCTGACGGCTCGGACAACCCCCAAGGACGCCAGCAGAACCGACGCGTCGAGGTGGTTATCGAGGACACCTGCCGGCCCTGACCCCTCAATCGCTCTGATCGGCAGCTCTGACAAACGCGACATCGTACTCAAAAGAGGGCCATGGTACGGGATATTCGGCGGCAACCCGGCGGCAGTACTCTGCGGAAGAGAAGGTCCGGATCGTGACTGCGGGAACGGTCGCCGCGTGCTGACCTATGCGGATTTGCGCGCGAGATACCGAGACGTTCTCCCCTCGCCGCACCGTCTAGTGCTTGGCGGCGTGTTCCCAGCAGACCCGCCTTGCGGCAATCCTTGAGTCGAGAGCACTCGCCGTTGATGCTGACGATGATCGCGTGGTGGGGCCAAATTCGTCTTTGTGAGGTGACACGCCAAGGATGGGTGAAGCAACCGACAAAGTAATTGATTTAATTTATGGACGATGGCGCAGTCAGATCCTCTACGCCGGCGTGGAGCTCGGTGTGTTTGATCACGTCGCCAGCAATTGTTCGAAACACGCTGATGCTGTGGCAGCAGAAATTGGTGCTGATGAGAAGCGTCTTTATCGGCTGATGCGGGCGCTCGCATCCCTTGGCCTGCTGGTCGGGGACCAGTCACGCGGGTTTGCGACCAGCGAGGCGGGGGTAGTGCTTAGATCCGACCATCCCCAATCGCTGCGATACCGGGTGCTTAACGCCGAAGGGGACTCACACTCTTTCGTTACGGTACGCTCGGCCTATCCTTCCGAATGCTCTTGGCCCTCGCTATGACGGCGGCCGGATCTTTTACGTCGTCGGCCGGACAGCGATTCTGCCCGGAGGCTGGTTAAAAGCAAACCACACGCTGCAGGCATCCCGTGGTATGGAAAGGGCTACGCTCATCGGTCCCAATCCAGGCTGACGAACGAAACCGCGACCCAATACCGGGACGTTCCGTTTCAGGAACAGGTGGCGTGTTCAACGTCTGGCGCGTCAAGCGCAGAAAGCGCGGCGCGCGCCGCCTCGCGCTCGGAATCGAGCCTGTGCCGAAGCGTTTGCAATCGCGCATCCGATGATCCAATCGTACGGGCGGCGCGCATTTGCGCCGTGATTGAGGGTGCCGGATGGCTACGGGAAGAATCGCGGATCGAGTGGCAATCGTGACGGGCGGCGGCTCGGGAATTGGCAAAGCGACGGCCGAACTGTTCGCGAGCGAGGGCGCCAAGGTGCTCATCGGAGATCTGCCGAGCGGCGACGGCGAAAAAGTCGCCAAGGCGATCGGCGGCACGTTTGTCGCAACCGATGTGCGCGATCTCAAAGCGATCTAAAAGTTGGTGCGCGCCGCGTGCGACAAGTTCGGCGCGCTCGATATCATGTTCAACAACGCCGGCATCGGAATCGTCTCACCTCTTCTGGAAACGACGCAGGAGACCTACTCGAAAACGATCGGCGTCGACCTTGACGGCGTGTATTGGGGACTGAAGTACGCGGGTCAGGTGATGGTCGCGCAGAAGCGCGGTGCGATCGTCAATACGGCGTCGGTAGCGGGAATTCGCGGCAGCGTCGGATTGTCGGCCTACAACGCTGCCAAGCACGGCGTGGTCGGAGTGACGCGTGCTGCGGCGCTCGAGTTCGCGCCGGCCGGCGTGCGCGTCAACTGCATCTGCCCGGGAATTATCGATACACCGCTGGTCGCGACCGCGTTCGGCGCAACCGAGGAAATCCGCGAGACAATGCATCGATTTCATCCGCTCGCCCGGATGGGCAAGCCGATCGAAATCGCGCGATGCGTGCTTTTCCTCGCTTCCGACGATGCGTCGTTCGTGACCGGCCATGCGCTGGTGGTGGACGGCGGCGCGTCGGCCGGCGTCGGCAACACCTCCGGCATCACGACGCACTAAAAGGGATTGCGAGCGACCAGCCCGACACCGACTTGTGGTTCATCAAGACCTAAACCGCGAGCGCACGGAAACATCGCCGGCGCGGCTGCATGGTTTGCGTTCTGGCAGGCCGCGCTGACCAGCGATTACGGCGAGATGTCGCGCGTTAAGGCGCGCTCGGGAAGTAGCGCGGGCAAACGGCCGTTACCTTCGAACTAGTCGCGCAGGATTGCGCTCCAGCCACCGTCGCATTGAACGATCTGGCCCGTGATCCAGCCGGCGGCCGGCGAGCATAGAAATGCGACCACGCTCGCGGCATCGTCGGGGCGGCCGATTCGGCCCATCGGACTCTTCGCGGCGATTTGCTCGCGAAGACGCGGACGCATCCATCCGGTGTCGTTGGGACCCGGATTGATCGCGTTGACTGTTATGCCGCGCGGCGCGAGTTCGGCGGCGCTCGACACTGTAATCCACTCGATGGCTCCCTTGCTGGCGGCGTACGCGATTTCGCCTTTCAGCGGGAGACCGCTGGTGAAGTTGACGATTCGGCCCGTCCCTGTCGGCCCTTTGAATCGGCGCGCGAACTCTGCGGAGAGGATGAATACGCCGCGCGCGTTCACCGCAATGTGCCGATCGAAGTCGGCGACCGTCGCGTCCATCAATCCGCCGCTGGTGGAGTGAGCGTGCGCATTGACGAGCGCGCTCACTGGACCGATTTCACTTTCCGCAGCGTCGAAGATTCGTTTCGCAGAGTCCGGGTCTTCGAGGTTGTCCTCGTGCAGCATGGCGCGGACACCGAGGCGATTGAGTTCTGCGATCAATGATTCGGCTTCGCGGGCTCGACTGCCCCAAGGCATCGTCGCGTCGTACGGACGCCAGCACGTAGTGACGACACTCCATCCGTCGCGGGCAAGTGCGCGCGCAACGGCCGCCGCGATTCCGATTTTGCGGCTCGCGCCGGTGACGATCGCGGTTTTAGATTTCTTGCGAAACGTTTTCATGGTCAGATTTGGCGATCTCCCTGATGGAAGCGTCTTCCCTAGGCTAACTCAAGGAACCAGGGATGGCCGCCCGAGGTCGCCTTGAGCAGGGAAGGGTCGCCGCGGGTAAAGAGGCCCTCAGTCGGGAAGTTCTGCCCTCTGCAGAGTTTTCCAGTAGCGCGCCGGTCTTGGCGTCAACGCCCAACTCGTGCTTCGCCAACAGACGCCGCGAGCCGTCTGGGCCACCATTTGGCGTTCCGTTCCTGCGGATCAAGTTTTGAGGAGCCACAGGCGCGTGACTGGTCGCGGGCGCATGCCGAACTGCGATGCTCGTCTACAAATCCTGCTCAGATTTCGTTTGAAACTCTGCTTGGCGCAGCATGAGAATACGAAAACAAGGAGACCGGCGATACCAGCCGCTGGCTGTTTCCGATGCTGGTCGCCCCAGGGTCGGTGAAGAACCCAACCTCGGCGCCAAGATCGGCGAGGAAGAGTCCCGCGAAAGGACCCGCCACTTCCTGCGCGAAGCAACCGCTTTCAGAGGGGGATGAACAGCGGCCGATCCCACGACAACTGGATGTCCGCGACACTTTCGTGTCCTCCCTTTGAGACTCCTTTCATACGTCATTTGCTTCCGTTAGAGCAATGGCAGGAGATCACGTGTGGGGGTGATTGACTAGCTAAGATGGATTGTTCGTTGACGGAGCAGTGCTCATGGGCCGTCCAATAGATACCGAAGTGCTGATCGTAGGCGGTGGGCCCGTCGGGCTTACGCTGGCGATCGACCTCGCGCAGCGCGGTATCGATGTTACGGTCGCGGAAATGCGAGGTGCCGGTGAAGCGTCGAGCGTGAGATGCAATCACGTCGCCGCGCGAACGATGGAGACTTTTCGCCGCCTCGGGATCGTCCGCGCAGTCCGCGACGCCGGCTTGCCGTCGGATTACCCCAATGACGTAGTCTTCCGCACCAGCGCAACAGGTATCGAGCTCTCGCGCATCCCGATGCCGTGTCGCGCCGAGCGCTACGCGGCCAAAGGTGGGCCTGACACCTGGTGGCCGACGCCGGAGCCACCGGCCCGAATCAATCAGATTTACCTCGAACCCATTTTATTCGCGCAAGCCGCAGCGACCTCCCGACTACGAATCATGAACCACACGCGAATCGTTGACTTCGAGCAGAGCGAGACGGCCGTTCTCGCGACGGCGGAAGATCTCGACGCGCGCGGCGTCAGCGAGATCTCCGCCGCCTACCTGGTCGGCTGCGATGGCGCTCACTCTTTAGTGCGCCACAAGATCGGCGCCAAATTCAGTGGTGATGCGGTGGTCATGCAAACCCAGTCAACCTACTTCCGCGCACCGCAGTTGCTCGCAATGATACCCAGACCTGCATGGTTATCTATTTCTCTCAATCCGCGGTGCAGCGGCTACTTATTCGCGATCGACGGCCGCGAGCGATGGCTGATCCACAACTGGCGTCCTCCGGCGGAAGACTTGGCAGCGCTCGACCGCGATCTCTGCATCCGGCAGATCTTGGGCGTAGATTCCTCGTTCAAGTTCGAGATTCTCGGCAAGGAAGACTGGACCGGCCGCCGTATGATTGCCGACCGCTTTCACGACCGTCGCGTGTTCCTGTGCGGCGACGCCGCTCACATCTGGGTGCCGTTTGCCGGCTATGGGATGAACGCGGGAATAGCAGACGCCATGAATCTATCTTGGATGTTAGCTGGTGTAATCAAGGGCTGGGCTGCGCCCGAAATCTTGAACGCCTACGAGGTCGAGCGTCTGCCGGTCACCGAGCAGGTATCGCACTACGCGATGAACACGTTGATCGCAGGGATGGCGATGAACAGCGTGATTCCCGGCAACATCGAGGAGGCGGGACCCGCTGGCGATGCGACGCGAGCGCGCATCGGCAAGCAGGCATACGAACTCAACGTCGGCCAGGCCTGCTGCGGCGGGCTCAACTTCGGCTATTTCTACAAAGACTCCCCGATAATCGAATACGACGGCGAGGATGCCCCCGGTTTCACCATGTACGATTTCAGCCAGTCCACCGTCCCGGGTTGCCGCACGCCGCATCTGTGGTTGCGCGACGGGAGATCGCTCTACGACGCGCTGGGAGCTGACTTCACGCTGCTGCGTTTCGATCCTGCCGTCGAGGTCAGCGGAATCGTGACGGCGGCGGCGCAGCGTGGCGTCCCCATCGGTGTGCTCGACCTGGACGCAGACCTCGCTGCATCGCTTTACCCACGCAAGCTCGTCCTCTCCCGCCCCGATCTGCACGTGGCGTGGCGCGGCGACGAGCTGCCGGAGGATCCTTTAGCCTTGATCGATCGCGTGCGCGGTGCATCGCCGGGGAGGTAGCCGGGTCGGTAAACAGGGAAGGAACGACGAATGGCTTGCCTCGGAGAGAAGGCAGCCTCCTAATTGAAGATTTCGCCGCTATCGACGTTCTGGAGTTGAACCATGGCAAACCGTACGAAAAGGTCCAGGCCGTCAACCCCTCAGTCGCCCGCATCGAATCGCTCATCGAGTCCTGATCTCGTCTTGCTGAACGGCAAGATTTTTATTCCGGGCACTGATCCTGTCCGCCGATTCGCGGAGGCGGTCGCCATCGCCGGCGAGGGCATTCTTGCGGTTGGCACGTCCGGTGAAATAGCGGCGATGGCCGATGCGCATACGCGGCGCGTCGAACTGAACGAACGCGTCGTTATTCCTGGTTTCAACGATGCGCATTTCCATCATACTCCGGATCCCCGCGCGACCCGGCTCGCCACCAGTTTTGAGCCGACCTGGGAAGAGGTGCTCGATGCCCTCGCGGCTGCGGTCAAGGAGGCGCCGACAGGAACCTGGATCCTAGGGACGCACGGCATTCAGGTCGTCAATGATTCACGGGCTACGCGCTTCGAGTTGGATCGAATCGCTCCCAACCATCCCGTTAGGTCTAATTGCTACTTCGGCCACGGAAGCCTCGTCAATACAAAGGCGATGGCCGCGCTCGCGATGTCCGAGGAAGAGCCCGACCCGCTCGGCGGATGTTGCGTGCGCGCCGCGGGAAGTAATCAGATCACCGGCAAGCTCTTCGGTTATGCACAGTGGGGACCCTGGCGTCGGCTTGCGGACCGCACACCCGCTTCAGAAGCGGTCGCAGACGCGCAGCAGTTGGCGCGAGAGGCAATCCGATCCGGAATTACGTCGATGCAAAACATGTCGCTGCTAGGAAGCGACCGCTACGTCGACGTGCTGCAGCAGGCAAAGCTCCCGCTTCGCGTCCGCGTGATTCGGTTTCCGCACACCGGGCCGGACCGGCGTGACTTGAGCGAAGGACGCGATTTACCGGAGCATCCGGGCGACACCGGCCGGATAACAGTCAGTGGTACGAAGTGGCTCCTGGACGGGACGCCGCTCGAACGGCGAGCCGCGTTGCGAACGGAATATCGCGATCGCAGAGGATGGTCCGGGCAATTCTATCTGCCCGAGCATGAGATGCGCTCGATGCTCCGCGAATCTCTTGAAGACGACGATCAATTACTCGTACACGCAGTCGGCGACAGAACCGCCGAGTCGTTTATGAACGCGATGGAGGCTGAAGGCGCAAACTGGCGAGATCGACGCGTCAGGATGGAGCACGGTGATGGCCTCCTTCCCGATCTGATTCAGCGCGCCCGCGACCTGGGTGTCGTTGTCGTCCAGAACCCGAGCCACTTCGCTTTCAAGGATATCTTCGTCGAGCGTTATGGAGAGCGATTTGAATATTCGCCCGCCCGGTCCCTGATCGAGGCGGATATTCCCTTCGCGCTCGGCTCCGACGGCCCGATGAATCCGTACTTGAACCTCATGTTCGCCGTCACTCATCCCGCGCAGCCGTCCGAAGCGCTCAGCCGCGAGCAGGCGGTGGACGCATATACGATGGGCTCCGCGTTCGCCGAGTTTCAGGAAAACGAAAAAGGGTCAATTTCGCCTGGCAAGCTGGCTGACCTGGCTGTACTGTCGCAGGACATCTTCACCGTGCCCGTTGACTACATTCCAGCCACCAGCAGCGTCTTGACGATGGTTGGCGGAGAGATCGTTTACGACTCTGGTACACTGGTCGTCCCCAAGTGAATAGCCCGCCCCAGTGGGGAGGACTATGCCGCCTACTGTTGCTGCAGAGACAAAGCAGATGTCTCCTGATCATCGCCGCTTCCTCCTGTCGAGCAGGGCGTTGGCGGTGCGATCGTCAATTCGAGCATGAACTTGTTGACCGTAAAACCAGCTGGGCAAAGTCTCCCATGTGAAAGATACACGATGCTTGCTTTAAGTCGGCGCACCGCTAGGATTGCGGCTGAAAGGCGCTTCGAAGGGTCCGAATCGCGGTCAAGAGTTCTTCACCCAAGGAAATCGAAGCTCTCGCGCCTTACGCGAAGCTGACCTTGAAGCGCCACTGTTCGGCGAATTTGTTGCGGTTGTGCGTGGTGGACCTTGCGCACTGAGAATTTAACCTTGAAGCCCCATCTCTCACAAACAGAAGCGCCAGAAGTGAGTGCCAAAGATGTAAGGGAGAATTCATATGAAACTTTCTTGTCTCCAAGGACGCACCACCCTTGCCATCGACATTCTGTTTGCGGCGTTCGTCCTGTTCTTTGCAAAGCCCGCGTCCACGCGAGCCGCCAGCTTTAACCATCCGACGTATTCCAGCCCGATAGCCTTGTCAGCCGACAACAACTTGGTGTGGTCGGTCAATCCTGCGGACAATAGCGTCTCCGTCATCCGGACCGATACCAACTCGCTCATCGAGAACATCAAAGTCGGCAGCGAACCGCAGAGCGTTGCGCTCGACCCCGCTGGCACGTTCGCTTATGTAGCCGACGCTGCGGGCAGCGATGTAACTGTGATCCAAATCACCAATTCTAACCCCAGCACCTTCCAGGCTCAGGTGGATCCCCACGCCGGCAAACAAGGCCATCTGACGACCGGTTCGGAGCCGTGGAACATCGTAGTTTCCCCCGACGGTAAACGCGTCTTCGTCGCCAACAGTGGGCAAGACACTATCACCGTGATCGACGCCACCAAGCAGAAGATTATCGGCAACGTGAACCTCGCCAACAGCGTTTGCAACGATCCCGACCGCAATCGCCACTTCCAGCCGCGCGGGCTCGCGGTGACGCAGGATAGCACCAAGCTATACGTGACCCGCTTCCTATCATTCATCCAAGCTGGCGGGGTGCAGGGCGTGGACACCGGCAAGGAAGGTGTGGTCTGCCGTCTCAACATCAACACCTCTGCCAAGCAGATCAGCGGCTACCAGCCTGCGGGCGCTATCAGTCTTGCGCCCCGAATCACTGGGTTTCAGTTCCCAGGGCTGAATCAAGACACGTTGGCTTTCCCCAATCAACTCCAAAACATCGTCATTCGAGGCAACCAGGCCTACCTGCCGAACATTGCTGCATCCCCGAGCGACCCGCTGCGCTTCAACGTCGATACCCAAGCCTTCGTGAACATCATCGACGGGGTGAACGACACCGCCCAGACCGACGCCAGCCTGAGCAAGTTCTTTCTTGGCGGTAGCAATATCGGACCCAACTTGCACTTGGGTGCGCAAAAGCCGGAAGCGGGCAAAAAGACGTTGTTCTTCGCCAATCCCTGGGGAATCGCATTCACCAATCAAAGCGGAGCGGGCGCAGGCTACGTGGTTGCGGCGGCCAGTGATCTGCTCGTTAAGATCAACGTAGCGGCCGACGGTACAATTGCGTTTACCGGCGGCCCGACTACCACTCGGTATATCGACCTAAATGATCCGGCCAATCCCGCCAGCAGCGGTTTCAATGCTGGCAAGAATCCGCAGGGTATCGTGATTAACGATGCGGGCACGACGGCCTATGTGGCGAATTTTGTCTCGCGCAATGTGTCCGTGGTCAATTTGACCACCGACAGTGTCGGGGCCGTCGTCAAGACCACGGACTTGCCAGCGCCGGGAAGCGAGCAGGAGGAGGCACTGGTTGGCGCCGAGATGTTCTTCTCCTCACGGGGTCATTTCGACCAGCCAGACGGCGCGACGATTTCCTTGGACGAGCGTCTTGCCCAAGTCGGCTGGCAGGCTTGTTCCAGCTGTCATTTTAAAGGTTTGAGCGACGGCGTGGTATGGACCTTCAACACGGGTCCTCGCAAAACCGTACCGCTCAATGGGACCTTTGACCCTCAGCAGCGTGGGCAGGCAACCAGCAACCAACGCGTCCTGAACTATTCGGCGATCTTTGATGAGGTCCACGATTTTGACGCAAATGTCCGCAACGTCTCCGGACCTGGCAATTTGAAGGCGGCTCAAGCGTGCAGTGACCCGCCTCCTGCGACCAGCGTTTTCGATCCCAACCATGGGCTCTTGCTCGGTGATACCAACGCACAACTGGCGCCATGTCAGATCGTCGCCTTCGTAAAGCCGAACGGGCCCGTCAATGGACTAACCCGTAACGAAATCACCGTAACTCTGCCAGGCAGCAATGTCCCGGTGAAAGCGCTCTCCGCTTTGAATGAATGGGTTAGAGTTGCGATCCGCACGCCCAACGGTCCGTTAACCAGCAGCCAGGTGCGCGGAGGCATTTCGAACAAAACTGTAAAGGCTGGCGCGACTCTTTTCAAAAACGCAGGCTGTGCCAATTGCCACGGTGGCGACCAATGGACCTCGAGCATCAGGGACTTCACGCCGCCCCCCGCACTGACTGACATCTTCTGCGAGGTCAACGCCGGCGCCGGTGCGCCGCCCGGGTGCCAGACGGCTCCCGTTACCGGCAACCCGGTGGGCGCTCAGTTTCTCGACCGTTTCTTGAGGGACATCGGCTCCTTCGACCTCAACGTGTCCGGATCGGGGAACGCGATTCCAGGGCAACCGCCGATCGGTGCGGTCGAAAAAGCTACTCGCGTGATTGTTGGCGGGGTTCTGCAGGCTGCGCCTCAAGACGCCCTGGGCAAAGACTTCAATGGTGACGGCCACGGTAACGGCTTCAGCCCACCCTCGCTGCTGGGAATCAATCAGCTCCCCCCCTACTACCACAATGGAGCGTGCGAAACATTGGCTTGCGTGCTGGCGGACGTAAATCACCGCACGGCGAAGGGAACCCTGAAGGATGTGTTGGCCAGCCCCGCGAATCAGGCCAAGGTGGCGCAATTCCTAGAACAGCTTGACGCCAACACCAAGCCGTTCTGACTCGGCTTGCGACTGCGTAATGGAGCCAAGATTCATCGCCGCGAGAAACCTCGGCAATGGCTGTTCGAGCAAACGAGCCCCCGCCACGCTGTCGCGCTCGTGCTTGTGGGTTGGTATCTGATGTTGCGCGATGAAAGCGGCGGACGTTGCTGGAGCTGATGGACTGCGACAGTTGTGCGAGGAATTTCTCAGTCAACGGTATTCGTTCGATTAGTCGACGGATGGTCGATAGCCTCTATACCATTGGTTATTTTATTGCAGGCCCCGTTAGGCTGCCGACTTCCTGCTGATTGCCTTTGCGATGTCAGCAGGCGGAAGATGCGGCGACACGTTGAGGGCATAAGACACGCCATTGACGCGTCCTCTAATGTTGATCAGGTCGCCTTCCCGATAGAAGCTCAATTCGTGATTTTCGCTGAGATCGACCAACATCCATGCGTTGCCCGTGGCCGCCGACCGCGTCTTTCCCCCCAACAATATGCCTACATCTGTTGCGAGCAGATGTAACTGTCTGAGTTCGTCTTCCCTGTTTCGCTTCCGGGCCGCGAAAACGGCGCGAGCACGCTCCTCCTGTTTCTTACGTTCCGCTTTACGATCTTCCTGTTCGCTGGAGTTAATCATCTCTGGCCATTATATCGGCAAGTCAACCGGGATTTCCATGTTGTCCGCAACGACGATCGAGCCGGGCGCAAGGAGACGGAAATGGGCCGCAGACCGTATGTTGGGAATCTGGCTTGGATTGTGACCGACCAGGATCTGATCGACGTCTTTTCAGAAGCAGGAAAGGTGGACAGCTCGCAAGTCGTCATCGACCGCGCCACCAATCGCTCGCGGGGTTTCGGCTTCGTCGAGATGGCGACCGATGAGGCGGCCGACGGCGCGCTCAAAAAACTGAACGGCCGCATCATGAACGCTGACCAAGTCCGAGGAGAAACGGACGCGGTCGCGCGCAGAAACCACGAGGCGTGGCTTCGACGCGTCCACGAGCTTCGCCCCGGCGAATCTGATCTGCGCGCAGCGCTCAAAAGAATGGAACTCGACCATACAGTACCGATCGATACCCAACTCGGATGGCTTGGCGAAGCGGGCTTTCGCGAGGTGTCATGCTCGTACAGAAATCTAATTTTCGCAGTATGTTCTGGTATCAAATAGCGGGTGATCCGCGCGCAAACCTGAGCCGACTGTTTCTACTGGGGCCCGCTGAAGACATCTCCATCTTGATCAACCAATGGACGAAGCTGCTCATCCCAACGAACAGAAGCTCCGAGCGCTGATGATATCTGGCCTCGATGGTGATGGAGCGGCTCATCGGGCGCTTCTCGAGCGGTTGAGCGGTCATTTGCGCGGTTACTTCAAACAACGATTTGCTTGGAATGGGAGCCTGTCGGGCTTCTAATTGGGAAAGCTCAAGATTTTGAGTGTTCCTTGATTAAACCGGCGAGCCATTTCAGGCCTGCATGTCTTTCGCTCATCGTTGGTTGTTCTTCGCCAAGTCGTCGATCCACTAGATTGTGGTCCTCTAATTCCTCGAAAGATACGATGTGAGGTGACTTAAGATATTGCTCAGTGGTTTCATTCCCAATTCGTCGCTTTCGCTGAAACCCTTTGACCAGGTGGTTCCAGCCATACCTTGCGTTAGTCAGTAACCTGACAGCCTCACCGTTAATCGTTGCTGGCGTGTCCATTTGTTTTCTTCCCTTGAATGATCTGTCCTTACTGGAAATTCCATCTGAACTGACATTTAAGAAGCAACCGCATACGACGACTACGCGAAAAATATCTCCGGGAGTTTGTATTTAACGCAATCTTGCCGGGGACGAGCCGGGACCATGCGGCCCGCCGCCGGCGGCCCGACACGACGGGATTGGAAAGCGCCGGTCCGACCGGTTATCCATCACCGACAAAACGACCTCCGCTAACTTGGCCATCCGCGATGTTAAGCTTGATGGGGCGGCGTGGCTACTAAGGTCCTCAAGCGCCCGGAGACACCGCGTTTCACTACGACTGCCTGCAGGAGCAGGGGGGATTCGAACTCTCGGTGTCGCGAGAAGTATTTCCGAGGAAAAACACGCGCCAGTGTTGGGGAAATTTCGTATCGAAGTCGGCTGGCATCCTCCAGAGAATGAGTTCGCCTTCAGTTCGGGACGTGCCCGCCGTGCAACCTCAAATTCCGGTGGCGCGAGCGTACCCGCAACCGTTCAGCGCGTAGTCCAAAGCCTCAATCAGCCCGCTTATATTACTGGTCGCCGATGGGACGTTCTGGCGTGGAATGCTGCTGCAGACGAAATCTTTGCTTTCAGTCGTCTCGCCGAGCAGGATCGCAACATCCTCATCTGCATGCTGACCAACCCGGCCGCGCGGCGCCTCTTCGGTGCTTCATGGATGGACGAGGCGAAACGCATGGTAGCCCAATTTCGTGCGACGCATGATCTTTGGGCTGGCGATCCGGCTTTTGTCGCGCTCCTGGAGCGCCTTCGACAGGGCAGCCGTGAGGTTCGCGATCTGGTGGCGAACACACGACGTTCGCGGCGTCGCGGCCGGCCAGAAATTATTGAGCCATCCCAAAAAGGGCTCGCTCGGATTCGAGTATGCGAGTTTTCAGGCGAACGACGACTCCGCGCTGAAGCTCGTCATCTACACGCCTGTTTGATTTGCGCCGCGCCTCAGTGAGGGGACGGTGTGCTTTGGGTCGCGAACAACCCCGAGGCCGGCACTGAGACTGGAAGGGGGAGCCGCATTCCGGCCGCGGCTATATTGCCGTGGCGAACAGCCCATGACCCTCTTGAAGGCTGTGCCGAAGGCGCTTTCGGATTCGTAGCCGAGCGACGGGGCAATGACGGAAACGGGATCGCTGGAATTCACCAGCTTGTCCCCAGCCAGCAGCATTCGCCAGCGCGTCAGGTACTCCATGGGTGACGCGCCAACCGTCTGCTTGAACTTCACGGCAAAGGTTGTTCGCGACATGCCGGCACGCTTCCCCAGCTCCTGTAATGTCCAGCGATGCGCCGGATCGTCGTGCATGGCGGTGATGGCCGCGCTCATCTGCCTGTCCGCCAGGGCGAAGAGCCACCCGACGCCGCCTTTCATTCCTTCCGCCAAGTGCAGCCGCAGAGCCTGAACCAGCAACATATGGGCAAGGTGTTGAGCGACCAGGATGCCGCCAGGCTGTGGCTCGCGCAGCTCCTGCATCATCCGCTCTAGACACCAACGCAGGGCAGCCTTGTCGGATTCTTTGCGGATATGGACGATGGGCGGCAAGACACCTAACAGGATCTCGGCATGCTTGCCGGCGAAGGCGAACCAACCGCCTATTCCAAAGCATTCTCCGCCGCCGTTGAACGAAGCGATGCCGCCACCTGGTGCGGCAGAAACGATCGCCTCGGCATCGACAGGTTCCAGAACCAGGTCGCTAGCAAACCGGAAAGCCCGCCCCGTCGGCAGGAGGATGCAATCCCCGGTCTTCAGGTGCACCGGGTCGGGAACGCCATCCATAGCTAGCCAGCACTGGCCGGCGAGCACAGAGTAGCATTTGATGCCTTCCTTCGGGGCAAACCGGATGGACCACGGGCCGGCCAAATCAAAGCCGCGGACCATATAACTGCGTGGCTTCAGCAGCGATAGGACATCTGAGAGTGGATCCATGAGCCATTCCGAACGATCGCGAAGATAATACGTACTCTACAGCATGGATCATTCATGCTCAACTTCGTAATCTTGTTCATACCGGGTGAGAGCGAGAGCGCATATCGGCCGAAACGGCCCTGCTGACCCACGACAAGTTGCGCGAGCGGATGAGCGACAATCCGCGACTTCCAAGACAACATCAGTCTCGAAAAGAAAGGATAAGTCCGATGCCCTCTAACGCAGCCGCGTGGTTAGTAGCGAAACACGCCAAACTCGAGGTCAAGTCCGCGCCGTACACTCCCCCGCGGGAGAACGAGATCGTCGTCGAGAACCACGCCGTGGCCATCAATCCAATCGATTGGGCGAAACAGGCCGTCGGCGACATGCTGTATTCTTTTATCAAATACCCATTCGTCCTCGGCGAGGATTTGGCGGGCGAGGTCGTCGCGGTGGGCAAAAACGTTTCTCGTTTCAAGGTAGGCGATCGCGTCGTCGGTCATGCCCTTGCAATTAGGAAAGAGCGCAACAACCCGGCAGAGGGCGCCTTTCAGACCTTCACGGTCCTTGCCGACTACATGGCGTCGCCTATCCCCGACTCCATGTCCTATGAAAGCGCCGCGGTTCTCCCCTTGGCCCTGTCCACCGCGGCCTGTGGCCTATTCCAGAAAGATTATCTGGCGCTCCAATATCCGTCCGTACCGCCGAAACCGACAAGTAAGACGCTGCTCGTCTGGGGCGGCTCGACGAGTGTCGGCAGCAACGCCATTCAGCTTGCGGTCGCCGCCGGCTACGAGGTCATCACCACGGCCTCGCCGAAGAATTTCGGCTACGTCAAGAAGCTCGGCGCCAGCGAGGTCTTTGACTACAACAGCAAGACCGTCGTCCGAGACATCATCGCCGCCTTCAAGCGCAGGACAAGCGCCGGCGCGATGGCCATCGGCGCTGGATCGGCCGGACCCTGCGTGGACATCGTACACGCGTGCAAGGGCGACAAGTTCGTGACGAGGGCCAGCGCCCCCATAGGTCTCGACGCGTTCCCGGATGGTACCAATGGTCGAGGCGTCAGCTTCCTCCAGTTGATCCCGGTGATATTTCAGATGTTGGGTTCCAACGCCTCCATGGGGCTCAAAGCCCAAATGAGACGCGTCCGTACGAAATTCGTCGTCGGCGATACGCTCGTCAACAATGAGGTCGGCAGGGTCATCTACGTGGATTTTCTGCCCAAGGCCCTAGCTGCAGGCCAATACGTCGCCGCCCCGGATCCGTATGTCGTTGGAAAGGGCCTCGATTGCATACAAGCCGCATTCGACGTTCAAAAGAAGGGCGTGTCCGCTCAGAAGGTGGTCGTCTCTCTGTAGCGCGGCAATGACTACACCGATCGACATGGCCAACGCACAGACGCCCGACTTCGCGAAGCTCCAGGCTGCGCAGGGGACGGCCAATAGCAAGCCCGGCCCGCGCACCGTGCCCGCCAAGGTGATCCGAGATCGCGACAGCCTGCCACGAACGCGCCGACATCGTAACCCTTGTCGCCTGCAACTGTGATCCGGCTCGACCCGCGCAGTCTGTTGAAGCATCTCGAAATCATCATCTCGCCGTACGAAAATCAGGTGACCGCCGAGGATCTCCGCGCGTATCACGAAATCGGCGTCGCCGAGTTCGTGCCATTCGTCCGTCTCCCCGGCGACAACAGCAAAATTCCCGAAGCGCTCGAGCGGCTCGCGCAGCATTGGGTCGAGCCCGCGGCGAAACTTCATTAGCGAGCGCGAACTCGAATGTCACTTCGTTCCGCCTGTACTTCAAAGCTTGACTTCCTGCGAATTGACGACATGGTGGATTTACAGTCCTTTCGAAACCGAAAAAGGAGCCGTCTATGAAAGGCTACGGCTCTCTGAGATACCCCGGATCGTGCACGTATGCATAAACCATTGACGCGGCGAACGCGCCCGTCGGCACGTTGATGTAGAAGTTCCACCGCCAGCTCCAGGTCTCGGTGATCCAGCCTCCCAGGGTCGGACCGATTACCGGCGCAGCCATCATTCCGATCCCGAAGGTCGTCATTGCGAGCGTGTGCTTCTCAACCGGGAACGTCTCGAGCAGAATCGCCTGTGACAACGGCATCATCGCTGCGCCAGCCGCGCCCTGGATCACGCGGAACACCACCATCTGGCCGATGCCTTGGGCCAGCCCGCAGAGCGCCGAAGCGGTCACGAACAGCACGACCGAGATTAGCAGGTCCGTCAGCAGCTGATTTAAGCTCGATTCTCTCTGTCGAGAACCGAGCCGGTCCCCTTCACGCCTTCATTTGCCAAAAGACTCCTTCGCCATGGCATCGCTTTTCCTGGGGTGGTGCCATATCGCCGGTTGCGTTAGCGATAGGTGCGTTCTATATCCCATGAAAATCAACAGAACGGAGGACCGGAATCATGGCGCTGAAGGGCGGATGCTTATGTGGAAATGTGCGGTATGAGATCGATATGAAGCCGGGGGAGGGGCAGTCGGCCAACTGTCACTGCTCTATGTGCCGCAAACAGACTGGCGCGGCTTTTTTTCCGGCGATGGTAGTGCCGGCGAACAAGCTCAAGTGGACCGTAGGAGAGAACCAGATAGGACGCTACAGATCCTCGGCCGAGGGAGTGCGTCTATTTTGCAAGAACTGCGGTTCGACGCTGGGCGGCGGATCAGTCGATCCGAAAGGCGATCTCTACCTGGCAATGGGCACGCTGGAAGACGATCCCGGGGTCAAGCCTTCGAGCCACATGTTCGTCGGCTCCAAAGCCCCTTGGTACGACATCGCCGACAAGCAGCCACAATTCAAGGAGTTCCCAAGCTGAAGCCGCGATTACCGACCGGTTTCCGTAATGCTCACCGCCAGCCGCAAGTTGGCTTCGATCAGCTCCTGCTTGGCGCGCCGGCTCTTGGCCTGGCCCGACGCGATCGTTTCGAGCGAGCGCGCAAGTTCGTCGGTCGCAACCGTGACCCTGCGCTCGACCTCCTTGATCGTCTTCTGCGCCTCTTTGATTCGCGCGGCGATATTGAGCAGGTTCTCGCGGCTGCCGTTGATCTTCAGCACATGGCGGTGGTCTTTGGCTTCGGCCGCTTCGCGCAGAAGCTGCGACTTACAGCGGCCGGTCGCCTCCTCGAAACGCTGGATCAGCGTCTGCGAATCGCGCGCTTCCTGGAGCAGTGGACCGCCACCTGGTGACGCAGCGCGATGACCTCGAGTTCCAATTCCACGCGGCTCCGAAACCGACAAGCGAGCCAGGAGAAGAGTGCCGAGATGTATGCGAGCATGCCCGCGACACTGCGGCGGCGATTCTCAAAACTCTAGACATTCCGGCTCTTTCCGGGTTTTCAGTAGCCACAACCGACGGCCATTCGTTGTGAGAGCTTCTACGCATTAAACGAGGGCTTGTTCACGACGCGCGCGCGGATAAGCGGGTAACCGAGCGTAGATACACGAACAGCGCGCCCGCGAACAACAACATGTCTAGTCCAACCTCGAGCCACATTCTTGGTCGCGACGGGGCGCCGGTTCCGAAACAGCCGCAGTCGAGCGTGAGCCCTCGAAGCAGTGCAGACGCCAACGCCGTGAAAAATACGACCGAGATTACTGCCACCGCGAGGGCTCCTACCCGCCTTGTCCATGGCCCGAGCAAAAATATGCCGCATGCGATCTCGAATGGCGGCAGACCTAGCGCAAGCAGGTTGATTAGTATCGCTGGCAGAATACCGAATGCAGCGATGCTGTCCGCGAACTGCAGCGGGTCGCGGATCTTGTCGATGCCTGCGTAAATGAAAATGGCGGCCACGGCTATGCTGACTGCGAGCACCGCATAGCGATGCGAGCTGTCGAAAGACATTATCGTCCGCTCCCCGTCGATGCCGGCAGGCCAGCCGCCGACCATGCCTCCCACCCGCCGGTGAAGACGCTGACATTGCTGAAGCCGAGACTCAGCAACGCGTTTGCGACCAGGCGGCTGTCATGACAGTCGCCGCCGGAGCAGTACACGATGATCGACTTGTCGGTGGCAGCCTTCAGCACGTTGGCTAGGTGCCGATAATCGTGCGCGAAGTCGTCTCGCGCGAGATTGAGCGCTCCCGGGACGTGCCCCTCTTCGAAGAACGCGGACGGCCGGGCATCAAGGATGAGTGCATTTTTTCTGTCGACGGCCGAATGGAATTGGTCAAGTCCGACGGTTGCTGCGGGCGCGAGCTTGAACGGGGGCGTCGAGACAAGAGTCGTCAACTCGGCATCGAACCGCTGCTCCGGTGTTTGATAGACGATGGGAAGTGGAGCCGTTGAAAAACGGTTCATTATGAGTCCAGCCACGAGCGACGCGACTACGAGCAGGGCAACGCCACTGAGATCGCGCAGAATTTGCGATCCGCGACCCGTTGCTCGTGGCAGCCGGGAGGACTCGGGAGTGAGGATCGAGACTGTTGAAGTCATACGAGTAAGTCTGTGGGAGGGACGGACACTAGTTCGTTTACTTCCACTTCAGGGGTGCCTGGAGGTCGTAAGAATCGCCATGAGCGAGGCGCGATCACGCTCTTCCTGCGCTTGAAGCTCATATTCTTTGCGCTCTTGTTCAGAAATCTTGGCATTTTCATTGTTCGCCATGACTCGGCATTGCGAAATTTCCCGATCACGCTGGTAGTTTACCTTCTGCGTCTCGGATTCGACGGAAGCGTTTGGAGATGAGGCTATGCGCGCCATTTCATCGCGGCTACGGGTCAGGGTTTCATCGATGCACTCCTTCTCGCTCTCGGCGACTGACTGCCTCTTTTTTTCGAACTGTACGAGCCTTGGATCGGAATCGCTTGTTCGGATGTTTGAAGAAGCGCATGCGGCGAGCAGGATGATTGCGACTACGCCGAGCTTCTTCATTTGACGCGGTTGCACTTGTGAATGCTCCTCATGAGATCAAGGCTTGGCGTTAGGATCGGCCGTAGACTTTTGTGGCATCAGTGGTAGCACCGCATCCGACAGACTCTTTTCGGTAACCGGTGTTTGATCGGGTGTAAGCTTTGCGCGCACCACTCCATTTCCATCCACGACAACCGTCATCGGAAGAGCGTCAGGTGTCCCGAAATCGTTAACTTTGGCGTCATCTAGCATCGCAGCCGGATAGCTGAACGACTGCATGACTTTGGTTACATCGGATCGATCGTGTGGGCGGTCCGCGCTCACGCCGATCATCTCGAGACCTTGGCCATGATAGCGCCTGTAGAAAGCGTCCAGAGCCGGCATTTCCTCGCGGCAAGGCGGACACCAGGTCGCCCAGAAGTTGACGACTACGACTTTCCCGTGCTGCGCACTTAGATCGAATGTCTGACCGTCGAGTTCGGGCACATCCAGCGCAGGCGCGGCGTTACCGACAGTTGCGGAGGCGAACGCCAGTGCGGTCATAAAGATGTTCGCGGCAACGCCCGCACCAACAAACCACAATGTCATTCGCCTCACGCTTGCTTTCCTCTCTTCAGAAAATTCTAACTCAGGGACGCTTTGGTCGCGTAGGCGCGGACGATATTCGGCGCAGGCAGTTGTCACTTTTCCCCAGCGTAGTTCCTGCGGATCGCATCGCGTATCTGATCGACCGGCGAACCCTGCTCCGACAGCTGCTGCGCCATCAACGCCTCGCCTATGCAGATTTCGCACTTGGAGCCGTGGTCGCCTCGATAACAATCGAGCAGATTCTGATGGCCGTACACCCTGTCACACCCGCAGTAGCAATGGAGTTGAGCCAGCAGCGCGGGATTCTTCTCCGCGACCTGGTACGCCTGCTTTGCCGGACCGACGAACTGGTTGGGATCGAGTGTGACGCGTTGTTGCGCCACGTTGAGGGCGACCGTTTCAGCCTTCGCGAATCGCGCGCAGCAGCAATGACCCGCTATGCACATCGTGCCACGCACACCGCCGTCTTCCATCGATGAAGAGCCGAAAGTTGGCCACAGATACGCCACTGCCAGAATGACCGCCGCCGAGGAGCCCAAAATTATCGCTCGCTTCATGCTGCGTCTCTCAACCTTTGTTCAGCGTCTTCTTGACATCCTCGACGATGTCCTGGGCCCTTACGGCTTCGCCGTTGTATTCTCGCACTATCCGCCCGTCCGGGCCGATCAGCATCATAGCAATCATGTGCCCAACCGAACCGTCCGGCTGGATTTGCCGGCTGAGCTTGAAACCGGCCAGCGCCTTATCGACGTCCGCCGGCCCTCCGGTCAGGAAATACCAGCCCTTCTCATCCGCGCCCTGCTGATGCGAGTAATCGAGCAACTGTTTGGGGCCATCATGTTCCGGATCGACAGTGATCGAAACGAGCGTCACCTTCGAACCGAGATCGTTGCCGAGCCGCAGCGCGACGTTCGCAAACTTCGCAGTCTCCATCAGGCACGGTCCCGGGCACGTCGTATAGATGAAATCCACCACCATCGGCTTACCCTTGAGCGATGAGAGTTCGACGGTGTCGCCATTCTGATCGACGAGCTTGGTGTCAGTTAGGACACTTGGGCCTTCCGCGGTTGAGTCGCTCTGGCATCCAGCAGCCGCAAACAAGCTTGACAATACGATTAGCGTGATTCCGATAGATCTGAGACTTCGATGAATGCTCATATTAGATCCTGGTAGTTGTGTTTTAGTTAAACTTCAGACTGCATTCGAACACTTCGCCCTAGAAGTCGTAGCTTAGAATCGTCTTGAACAGGACCGGCGCGGTTATCTGGTTGCCGATGAAATTCTGGAAAAACGGGATCTCGACGTCACCGTATAGTCGCAGGATGCCGAGCTTGATCTCAGCACCAGGAGCGATGAGTAAACGTGTATAGCCGCTGTTCTCATGATTGGCACGCGCGCCCTGGTCGCGCGCGCGATCGGAAGCGAGAAATGTCAGCATCGGCGCAAGTTCTTTTAGGGGCCCAACCTTGCCGAAGTTATAGAAGACGCCCAGGGCGCTGTCGAACTCCCTGCCCGGCGTGTAGTGGTTCTGCGTCCACAGCGGAAGATCATCGTAGCCCTGTACAAACCAGTTGAAGGAACGACCCCTGAAGGTCAACGGCACGTCTCCCAAGTGAGACGGAAACGTCCCCAGATGGTAAGCGCCGAGCAGGAGATCGGTACTCCCCGAGCCGATCTGAGTGTCTCGATCGGCGTGCGGGTAGGTCCACCATCCGCTCGGGAACTTAGCGCCGGCGAGCAGGCCCGTGGACATGTCTTCCGAAAGCCCGGTGTACATTGCCTGGATACGAATGTCGCCGATCGTATTGAAATTAGTCCCGAAAATGTTGCCGTTGTTGTCAGTGGACTTGAAATAGCGAAACGCGTAAGGCAGCTCCAGCATCACTCCCCACTTCCGATTGAACATGTACTGCCCACCAAGGGTGAGAAAGTGCGTGCGGATTCTTTTGTCGCCGTTGTTGGCCCCCGACGCTATTTGGGTCGCGTGCCAATTCAGGTACTGATCCTGGAAATCATACTCCAACCAGACCGTCCCGCCGTGGCCGGTTGGAAACAATGAGGCGGTGCCGACTTCGAAGACGCCACATCCACAAGCGCAGGCCCAGCTCATAGTGGGTGTTAGACCGATGAAGAAAACGGCCGCTAGCAACAAGCGTCTGGCCCCCTTTACGGGGTCGGGCAGAGAAATGGCCGCCCTGGCCAAGAGCACAAAGTTAGCGATCCTTCGCATATATTTTCTCCCCGCGGATACCCTTGCGGAGCGCGGTTTGCTTGAACGAAAAACCCTGACGCCGCGAAATTTGCGACGTCGCAAACCCGAATCAGGGAACGTTGTCGAACGAAGGTTCTTAGACGGGGAGCTTTGGGGGCGGGGTGTCGGGAGCGACCTTAAAATCGACTAATCGCAATGCCTTCTTCACGGCGGTCGAGCCCAAGTCTCGAAGAACGAAGTCCGGCTGGACCGTAGCTGGGCGGGCAAGCAATGTGTTCGACACACGGTCGAACGTCTGAAGCGGCTGGCAAATATTGATGGTCAATTCTGGATGGCTCGGTCCGGAGACGATGACGAGCCCGGCAGTCGAGGGGACGCTGGCCAACAACATGACGATGGCCACGACTAAACTCAGGTCGCGCAGGTCCGTGTTTGAAAAGAAGTGTCTCATACCGCAGAGCAGTTTCTAAAACAGTCCTCGCTCGCGTTCAAGATCCGCAGGCTTGATGGTCACGGTCTGCCCAGTCGTCTGGAACGGCAGTTTCACTGGAACGCACGATGCGAGCCCAGATTCCATAGTTTCCAACTTGTATCGATTGCCGCAATATCTGCAGACGAGATCCCCGTGTGAACTGACGTAACCCTTGCGATAAATGGAGCAGCGTTGGCAGGCGTCGATAGCTCCTTTAATCCGCCCTGTAGAGTCGCGGGCTAGAAGGAACCGAATCTGATCGCCCGCCCGATCTCGATAGGTGAAAAAACGAATATCACCCCGTGCCAACTCGGTAGGCTCAATGCTGATGAAGGGATTCGCGCTGACCGGGGTGAACTCGGGTGCTCTGGCCATCGCCGACAAAGCAACCGCTACTGCCGCCAGACCGGCAGCAGCAATCAACAGGGCCGTACGCCCTCGAAGCCTTGAAATCGAGGAGGACATCCTTTGAAACCTCGACACCGGAAGTTTGAACCGATTTCAAAGGGAAGGCAATGGCACAGTCAGCGCGTCGAACACGATGATCAAATCAAACGCACATGGTTTCTTTTGATGTTTTCCGCACGAACGGCATGCGCCCCCCAAATATAGCCGCTGGGCCGCCAGTTACGAGCAATTTGACGCTTGTGTCCAGGACACGGGATGACGATGATTAAAAAACGAGCCTGGGCCGCACGATCTGCTGGCGTCAAGCGCCTACGGCGATTCAATGATCGTCGATCCGTGGGGACGCGTGTTCGCCGTAGATGTTTGGTGGGACCGAACCGCGTCGCGAAGCAGGAAGGCGTCGTCGTCGCGTCGATCGATCTCGAGTACCAGCACCGCGTAGGGCACGAACTGCCCGCGCTGAAACAGGCGCGCCTGCTGAACAATCGAGAGTGAAAGCAGAGCGTCGGGAGATCACATGAACAAGATCGCTATTTTAATTGTCACGCTCGCCGTTTCTATCAACGCGCCTGCGTATGCGCACGATATAGATCTGGACGGCGACACTGCGCCCAACGCGATGGGCATTCAGATGTGCACGGGTCCGCACATGGTGGTGACGCCTTCGCGTCCGCAAACGCCGCAGGACCTCGAACGCGCCCGCGACGTGATAGATACTCTGCGCCGCACGCTCGCCAGGTATCACGATTCCCGCGTCGCGTTGTCGGAGGGCTACCAGATTTTTCTGCCGACGGTGCCGCAGGAGGTCTACCACTTTTCCGACTACAGCGCCGCGCAACAGGAATACATGGGCCATTCCGATCGCGCCCGTCCCGGCTCGCTGCTTTACGTGAAAAATTCGAGCGGCGATTACGTTCTTGTCGGAGCGATGTATAGCGCGCCGGCCGACTACACGTACGATCAGCTCGACGAGATTATTCCCCTGAGCGTGGCGCACTGGCACGCTCACACCAACATCTGCCTGCCCAACGGGATCACGCTCAACGACGTCTTACGCGGCGAAGTCGGCGCGTCGAATCTCGACATCCCCGGCATGTTACCGGTGTCGTCAAGTCCGTCCGCGCCCGCGATTAACCAGCGCCTCGGTTTCCTCGCCGACGGACGCTTCGGCTTCACCGGCAAAATCGCCGACGCCGCCGAATGCGAGGCCGCCGGCGGTCACCTGCTCAAACAGGCGTTCGGCTGGATGGTCCACGTCTATCCGTTCAGCGGCGACAACCTGAAAGTGGCCTACGGCATGAGCGTACCGAAGCCGCCCGCCAACTGAGGCAATAACTACGCCGCGAGTCTCCTGAGAAACGCCTTGACAGCTTGCGACCGCGCGGTTTAGGCAGGCTTCGCATCGACGATCTGACGAAATGGGACGGCTAGACTGCGGGATTGTGGCAGCGGCTGGAATTGCGCCGCGATGAGGGCGGGCTAGTGCGCCGCTTTGACCATTGCCTGGAAGGTGAACATGTCCTTGGTCGTCAGGCCCATGTTGATGTACCAAGTCTCTCGCTCGGGTCTGCTTCGCGACGGCAAGTAGCAGACTTTCGATAGACCTGAATCGATTTCGGTGGTGGCCTCAGCCAGCTCAAAAGACGCTTGTAAGAATAGATAGCAACGCGGGCCTCTGTGACCGACCGATCGCGGTAGGTGAGCCAGTTCGTGAAGTTTTTGATCAGCTCTCCTTTACGATCATAGGAGTCGTGAGCGAGAACGACCCAGGCCTCAGCGTCGACGTAGATTACGTGCTTCGAATAGAGTTCCTCGGGAACGCGACTTCGCCGGGGAATCCCCTCGATGACGAACACGCGCCGCGGTTCCCATTGCGCTCGGATCGTAGGGGCTTGCCGCTCTTAGGGCAAACCGCCGTTCCGACGATCTGAAATCTCCAGCCCTCGAGCGCGCTCGCGCAATGGACTAGAATTTCAGGCATGTCAAAGAGAAAAGTTCTGGTACACCCGATCTCTGCAGCGCACCAAGAAGGTGTGAATGTCACGTTTCCTTGTTCATTGTGCGACGACGGATCGGTGGAAGCTCGTCTCACAGATCTTGAGTATCAGCAGATGAACACGCTTACGAGAGACTATCAATGCCAGAAATGTGTCCCAGACCGACCGGCGACACCTTGGACAGCGAGCGCTCGTTAAGCTAAGATGCGCTCCATGGAAATCGAGATCGAAATCGATCGTGAGGAAGACGGCCGGTTCATTGCCGATATTCCAGAGCTTCCCGGCGTAATGGCCTACGGTGTGACAGCCGATCGGGCGTTTGCGAGCGTCGCCGCGCTTGCCCTGCGCGTCATCGCTGAGCGCATAGAGCATGGCGAGGAAATTCCCATCGTCTTCAGGTCCATTTTCTCTAACGCTTCCGGTAAGTGAGCGTGTGGGGGGCCGTTAAGGCCAAGCAACTACTCGCCGCCTTAGTTCGAATCGGTTGGACGATCAAGCGGCAAACAGGATCGCACCGCACGCTATCCCGGCAAGGCTGGGCCGATTACACGTTCGCTTTCCACGACAGCGATGAGATCGGGCGCACGGGCTCGGGGCCTAGAGATTTCTGATCGGCGGTCGGCTAGACTTTATGGAGTTCTGGGGGCTGGCTCGCCCTCGAGTCGACTCCCCTCCCGAGGGTTCCCAGTCGGCAGCGAACGGGCCAGCGACCAGGAGGGAAGCCGACCCGCTGCCGACTGGTGAAAAGGGGGCAAACACCAACCAGCGATCTCCCTGCTACTAAATTGCCGCGCGAGCGTCTATCGCTGGGCTGGCCGCACTCGCGCTCGTGTGCTGGCGCGTTACGAGAGGCACGATTCTGAACGTTCGCATGGCGATGCCCGTATCGAAACCCGAAGTAACGGTCTAGCGTCGACAGTGAGGCTGAATACGACACCACGCGGACACCTCGCGACACGGCATTGCGGCAACAATATATAGAGCTTATCAAGAAAGCGCGCGCGGCCTCGCCCGCCGAGAAATTGCAAATCGAAGCAGAGTTGGAGCTTATCGTAGACGAACTTTTGAAACCGCTTCGTCTGAACAAATGACAGCTCGCAGCCCGTTTGCCCTAAGCGCGGCAACTTCGTAGTCTCCGAAGCGGTCTTTCTGCCTCCGCGCCAGTGGGTTAGTAGCCCCGACCGGCTCGGCCCGCTGGCGCACTCACCCTCACTTCCACCACTTCCGCGATGCTCGAGAAGTTCGCCGGCGAGGCGGCTCGGCTCCGCTGCTCTGCATCGTGGCGGCGCTGATTCTCAGCTATTGGGGATGGTACGAGGGCGGCAAGGCCACCAGTCTGTTTGCAGCAGCACTGAATCGAGCGGAAGAGGCCGGCCGTGCCAAAGATAATTTCATGGCGAGCGTGTCGCATGAACTAAGAAATCCCCTCAACTCTATAATGTTGTCGTCCGGCATCTTGCTCGCCGATCGGACGCTTCAAGAAAATGCCCGCCAAAAGGTGAAGGCCATCGAGCGGGCTTCGCGTACGCAAGCCCAGTTGATCGAAGACCTGCTGGATGTTTCGCGTATCGAAAGCGGCCGCATGAGACTGGATGTGCAGGCCACCAATCTGGCGCAAGTCGTGAAAGCGGCGGTGGATGCCAACCGGGTAGCGGCGGACGCAAAATCAATCGAGCTACAGGAAATAATCGATCCGCGGATCAGCTTGATCTCAGGTGACCCTCAACGCATGCAACAAGTGGTTTGGAACCTGCTGTCCAATGCTGTGAAATTCACCCCGAAGGGTGGCAAGGTTCAAGTTCGACTGGAAAGAATAAATTCCCACGTCGAGATTATTGTTGCGGACAATGGACAGGGCATCGCGCCTGCGTCCCTGTCTCGGGTGTTTGATCGTTTCTGGCGGGAGACAGATACCAGCACAACGGGAACCGGGCTTGGTCTGGCGATAGTCAAAGAGCTGGTGACCATGCACGGCGGAACCGTTATCGTCCACAGCGATGGCCTCGGCAAGGGAAGTACCTTCACCGTCCGGCTGCCACTACCTGTGAGCACGGCTCCCTTGCTGGAGCCACGACGGCACCCGACTGTCGCACCCCTCGATAGTGTCGCCGCCGCATCACGGCTCGATGGACTCTCGATAATGGTGGTCGATGATGACGCAGAGGCTTGCGAGACACTGAGCAGCGTCCTCGGCTCACTCGGAGCGACGGTCGCCACCGCGACCTCGGCCCAAGCGGCACTGGCGAAGTTCGACGGGAGACCTTACGACGCGATCGTAGCGGACATCGGTATGCCGGTCGAAGACGGGTTCTTTTTTGCGCGGGAAGTCCGCAAACGCGAGCAAGAAGGTAGCGTCAATGGACGCGTCCCACTTATAGCGCTGACCGCCTATGGCCGGGTTGAGGACAAGATCGAAATCTTGGCCAGCGGCTTCGACAGCCACGTTGTCAAGCCGGTCGAACTGGGTGAATTGTCGGCTATCATAAAGAGCTTGTTAGCGGCCCGCAGTGCGAGGTGAGTCGAAGAAGAGCGATCTATCGCCGCCGCCTTTTCGCGCGTGCGATCAAGCGAGACTTTGATCCTTCATCGACGACTCTCCGCGTCTATGTTCTTTTAGTCTTGGAAGGCAACTTGTCTCAAAACCGCGTGCGCACTATAAATCTTTCATACGTCTGGTCGCGTGAACTCTACCCTCGGGAGGTTACTTCTTCATGAATCGCGACGCATGGAGTAGCCAACTGGTCTAGTGCTCAAGGCCGCTGCATCGAAACCGAGAAGCCGCTCATTCAACGTCACTGTTCCCGATGCCTGCGCGATTTCGTCGAAGACCCCTCATCCGGCCGACGATATGCGGTTCACGTCTCGGTGTTCAGCTTTCTTAGGCTTCCTGATCCAATTAGCGATCAATGGCTCAGCGAGCTGTGCCCCGGCACGCCGCTTCCATATGACGCCGAAGTTCGGGGCCAGTTGAACAAAAATCACTTCACTAAATTGCTATTCACGAGATCGGGCTAGCCGTGCCGATCGGCAGGATTAGTGAGCGCCACTAGTTCCTCGGCCAGCACGCGCCTTCGTCGTAGCGACGGGGTACTGCCCTTCAAATATCCCGTTGGAAGATGAGTCGAACCCTTTGCGAACGAGCGTGCTGAAACACTCGGTGCGCTCGGGATCGCTGACGACGGCCTGACGCGCGCTATCGCCAGCTATTCCGTTTGGTTATGCGACGACGACAACCTTGAGAGTGCAGATTTTATTGGGTTCAACAACGACGAAAAGAAAATCGTCTTGGTCCACGCCAAAACGGGAAAGCAGCATGAGGGTGGTGCCGGCTTCAATGTGACAAGTCTCCAAGAAGTTGGTCGTCAGGCCTTGGCAAGCCTGGCATTTATTTCCCGCGGTGAACCCTCGACCGTCTGGTCGTCAGACCGCTGGGAATCGGATGTTAAGGCCAATGTGGAAACGTTGGAAGGTAGGAACCGGATATTCAAGGGTGTTTTCGGTTTAAGCACCGCGCAGTTGAATGAAAAGCTAATTCAGGCGACCAGGAATCCATCCTTCGACAAGGAAATCTGGATCGTCGGCGGGAGGATGGTGAAAAAATGTGCTTTAGATCATGGCTTGGAAGCAGAACGGGTGGAGAACCGTCTTCGGCAATTTCTTATGCACTGGGACGCTCTTCAGACTGCGTGCGCGCGCGCAAGCGTTCGATTGCGGCTATATTGCGATTGACTAGAAAGGCCGTCTTATTTTTGGCGGGGATCTTGAACCGGTGCCCTCCCGAGCCGCACTTCGGAAAGACTGGTAAATGCAGAAATGGAGATCGTGCACCTCAGTGTTCCCTATTCGAGTGAAGTATTTCTCTCGGTAATTGAGCCGTATAACTCTGGTATGGCAGACCATCGATGACAGAACCTTGTTCCGCAGGCGTCGGATGAAAGGAGATCTTGAAATGTACGCAAGTCGAAGTGGAGAACTCAGGGAAGGTGAAGCCCCCAAACGATAGTGAACTAGTACTCGAAGATCTCCGCTGATGCCTAAAACAGTGCGAGGCGGACGGCCTCCTAGCATCTCGCGCCCACCTGGATTCTTACTTCGCGCACTTCAGCGAGGAGTTCGGTCCCGAACGTCTTGGTGCCATGGACGGCGCTGCCCTCCTCAACAAAATGCACGGCCGGCAGGGAAAAGACTGCCTTGCGTACTGGCTGGAATTCAAGGACGACGATGAGTTCCCCGACATATTTGGCGGAATTGGAGGTGGGTCGATCGAGTTCCGTAACTGCCACTGCTCGCGATGCCGCAAGGTTCGCGGAGCGGATTACGCCGCCAACATATACGTTCGACCCGCAGATTTCAGTTGGCTGCGGGGCGACGATCAGCTAGTCAGCTACCGGCTGCCGTCTGCGCAAAGGTTTGGGAACGCGTTCTGCCGAATCTGCGGCAGTCCGATGCCGCGCGCGGTTCCGGCGCGCGATTTCATCGTGATTCCTGCGGGCGCGCTCGATGGCGATCCGAGCATTCGCGCGACCTACCACATCTTCGTGGGATCCAAAGCGCCTTGGCACGAGATCGCTGACGATCTCCCACAGTACGTCGAATATCCGCCACCTCGCGATTGAGTGTCTTGATACTCGGATGAGACCCGGCCGAGCGGCCCAAATCGAAGGCCCAATGAACTTCCTGGTTTGCGGATCGAGTACGTACGACACCGGATGGGGCCGATCCGGACCGAGCGCGATACGATAGTCGCGGTCGAAGCCTATCTTCACAGGAACCAGGTAAGAACTGCGGAGGCCTTCCCGCCCGACCAATGCCTTGAAATCGCGAATTTCCTGGAAGGGTTCGCTGACAAACTGCAAGCGCTTAGCCGACCGCCGCGACACTAGGTCCTGAATAGAGCGTCAGTCGAAAGGCGAAGCTCGGACTCCGATAGTTTTCAGACGGCAAGCCTCGCTAGCGGGGCTACATCGACAAAGTGTCTAGATATGATATAGTTGATTTGATCGCTTGATGGATGCGGAGGACGGTGATGCTGTTGAAGCGCAATCTCAATTTTCCCGCACTCGACTGAATCGCCGCGAAGCAGCATCGCTTTCGACGCAGTTACGGGGTTGACGGCCAGGAAGGAGAGGTCACGTCGATATCTGCGCAAGGCGCTTTTTAGAGCTCACATTGAAGGAGGAGGATTGAAGAAGCTCAGATTGCCATCGCGATGCCGACGGCGAGGCGCGGGCTGGAAGCGCTGCCCTGAGTCTGCGGTACTCGGGAGTGAATTTTGCCGCGCGCACTCGCCGCTGAAATCTTCTGCTTCAAGAGATAGTTCAGCGTCGGAGGCTGAAATTTCTCCATCAGAAGTGGAGATCGCGCGGGCGCCATCCAATTCCACAAATTGAATCGATCGCTCGGCGTAACGCAGCCCTTGATGGATGTGAGAACGTGATGCTGTTGAAGGGCAGCCTTCGTCCGGTCGAGGATCCATCGTTGGCGATGCGCTATCGACCGAGAGACTCGCGGCCTATGCGAAGTAAGCCTCTTGCTGGATCGCTGGAAACACCGTTGGACTGACAAGTGAAAAAATCAATTGGTCTGATCGCGTTGGTTGGGCTCACGCTAGCGTGCGCGGGATGTCCCGCCATGATCGTCGGGAGTCTCGCGTACCAAGGTTACAAGTACCTGCATGACAAGAATGAACAGGCCGTGAGGACTGAATCTACTAAAGCTACGACCGCCTCGCATCACCTTCCCAACTTAAACACACACTAGCTGTTTCAGTGCCGAGCCCCGCTGAACCGCCGTATATCTTGCGCGATGACGTTCCAGGCTCGGTTAAATCGAAGAGTCTCGCAGGCGCGCTTGTCCAATTCGACCACTCCCACATGATCGAATCCGGACTGTTCCAAGCCCAGAGCTTGCCCCTCGCTTCCGCGCACAGTTCAAGGGAAATAGGCCGTTTCGTGTCACACTCTTCCACACAGCCGCTCGGAAATGGACCTTGTCCGAGGGATGACTCCTGCCAGACTCGGGCATTCCAACATATTGTACTGAGATCCTGCTGTGGCGTGAGAGCCGCTCCCGAGTGAGATCGAGCATAAGTCGCCGCTCACGAATCACCCGTCCGAACGTTCATACATAGGATCGGGATCGCATATCAGGAGCGAGTTAACACTGAGGATTTACTCCACGGGCTGTTCAGATCAGTGAACGATCCTGGTGGCGGGGAGCTCTCCAGGCGGCGCAGTGTCCGGTGAAGCCGCGGTAACCGCTCCGCTCCAATGATCCAAAGGCTGTGGCTTGGCGGAGCTAACCAAAACTCGAGAGGTTCTTCCTCGCGCGCCACTTATATGCGCATTAGGCGAATCTTTGGTAGTAGCGACTTCAGGGGACCGACTTGCGGGCGCTGTCGACGACTTTGAAGCTGTCACAACCGGGCCAGCCCGAAGATCTGAAGGCGCGTTAGCGGAGCGCACGTCATCTCGAGCACTGATCTGATGCTGGTGACTCAGATGCGAGTTGCGCGTATCTGTGGCAGCCGCAATGGGGGGAGGCTGAGTCGCAGACGGAGTAAAGGCGGGCAAAGCATCTCTAACCCGACCGCTCCCATGGTCTAGAGATTGCGGGCTGGCAGAGTGCGCAACAACTGCGTTATTGTCGTCACCACTTTGGCTCTCTACCGAGGCGCTCGGGCGCGGAGACTCACCTTTGGCCACAGCGATCGTCACCCCCGTACCAACAGCGCCAACGCCAATGAGAGGACCTGCAACTTCCCACTCCCAGCAGCCACTGAGAAGCGCGACGGTTGCCGGGAGAAGAATCCCAATGGCCAGTCGGCCCATGGTTGCCCGTCGCCCCAACCACCACTCCACCTTCATGTGAAGCCACCTCCCCGCGTTCGATCCGCCCGCTAAGAAAACTACGGTATACAAAACGCCATTTCAAGTATCTCCCACTTTTCGGCGACCCGAACGCGCTGTGCCTGCCAAAACTTCAAATCGGTCAAAAGGACCGCGGGCCTACTCGCACCGTGAAGTTGTAGTAATCGACGAACTCGGCCAGGCGGGATCCAGCGGACGGCCGACTTCCTTGGCCAGCTTCCGGGGAGTACTGCCCATTCGGTCTGCGGTGGGGCGGGAGCCTATCCGGAAGACGATGCGGACGCCTTTCCGACTCCCGCGAGTGCACCGTGAAGGGCGTGCCGCGCCTGGCACCATGGAACTGTTTCATGAGAAAGGATCAACGAGATCTTTTGCCCGACTGCTCAGGCGGTCTACGCCTAGATTCTGGTGTATGCGTGGACTTTCTGCGCGATGTGTTGCTCGAGCGCAGGACTGGCAATTCGATCGGTTTGATGTTGGGCGTTAAGGTTGCGAAATGGTCGGAGCCGCAGCACTAATGTGTTGGCATGGCATGGGAATCTGATAAGGAGGTGTTTGGGGTACGAAGGAGCAGCATTCGATCGTCCTCGGAGAAAACAATGAAAATGGAGCGGATTCTGGTACCCGTCGACTTTTCTGAACATTCGCTCAGGGCGCTAAAGTACGCGATAGAATTGGCGCGCGACCACGAATCAGAAGTGGTGCTCGTTCACGTGGTAGAGCCTTTGCCTCGCGGGGCTGCGCGTTGGTCTGATGCCACAAGTTTACTCGAGCGGCATGGTGAGAAGGCATCTGAGGAGCTCAAGCGTTTCGAGGAACAAGCGACACAGCTTTACCCAAAATGCCGTTCCGAACTATACTTCGGCGTCCCACACGAAGTGATCGTCGAAGTGGTGAGCAAAATCAAGGTTGACCTCGTAGTCATCGCTATGCGTGGCCAGACGCCCCTGCTCGATCTCTTGATCGGCGGGACTGCTGATCAGCTCCTGCGTCGGGCACCGTGCCCTGTCCTGAGGCTACTTACGATCTGACTATTTTAATCGATCCGTTCTCGCGTTCCCAAAGCCGGTTCCGCCACGGATTCCCGGGCGCTACTCGATTTTGTAGAGCTTTCGCTTTCGCCACAGAGTCGTAATGTTGATGCCGAGTGCCGCTGCGGCCTCTTCCATCGTCGAGCTTGCTTTCAGTACAGCTTTGATGTGCTCGCGTTCGACCTCTTCGAGACTGGTGAGTGGCTTGCCTTCAGTAATGGTGCGACGTTGTCTGGCAGCTAGAACTGCATTGGGCAGCTGCCCTTCTAGAATGAGATCACTTGTGCAAAGAACGGCCGCGCGTTCGATCGCGTTTCGTAACTCGCGGACATTTCCGGGCCAGTGATAGTTCGCCATCACCGCAGCAGCTCCGGTTGACAGATGCAGTCGGTGCCGAACATTGCGAATCGCGCTATGCGCCAGCAGATGCGCGGCCAGGAGAGGAATATCCCAGCGGCGTTCGACCAGCGTGGGAATTCTCAACGCGATAACGTTGATCCGGTAGAAGAGATCGCTACGCAAATGTCCAGCCGCCACTTCCGCGCCAAGGTCGCGACTGGAGGCCGCGATGATTCGAAAGCGCAAGCCGGAAGTGGGCAAATCGGGACGAGGTTGCCGCTCTTCGACGAACTGCAGAAGCCTTGCCTGAGCGGCAGGCGGGAGGTCCACAAGATTGTCCAAAAGCAGAGTGGCAGAGTCCGAAACGTCGTGTCGGCCTTCGCGGTCGGCTTGCAAAGCTGCCAGCGTGTTCCTTAGATCCTCGAACGGATCGCTCTCGTGAAGGTGCTCGGGTATCGCTGCGCAATCGACGCTTAGAAACGGTGCCTCGCGTCGCCGACTCCATCTATGTATTTGGCGCGCAAAGGCGCTTTTGCCGGTGCCGCTCTCGCCGGTCAGTAGAATAGTAGCATTGGCAGAGGCGGCTCGGTGCGCGGCCTTGATAAACTCGGTCATCAAGAGGCTGCGACTCTCAAGCAGTAGTTCCTCTTCGTTCGTATGCGTCGTGGTTGGGCGGGTCCGGGACGGCATCAGGGGTTCATTCGCAGCCTCCCCCTCGTCGTTTTCATCGGGTCCTACCAGACCATGGGGATAAATCCTCCGCCTGGATGTTTTGGGCTCGTGAAAATGCTCCCCGTGGCTCATGCCATTAAGTAGAGGGCGCCGAAGCAGAGCGCCATTAGTGGAAATCCGGCTACCAAGCCAACACGAGCCCATTCGCGGCTCGAAATTCCCAAACGTTGGGCCGCAACGATATTCGGGATGTTGCCAGGAATGAGCATGCCGCCGCTGATCAGCAGCCCCATCAGCACGCCGCGTTGTTGTGCAACAGACAGCGAAGGCCCAATCTCCGCCGCGGTAAGAGTGGCGTTATCGACGACCGCGGAAATCGAGTTCAGCCAGAACAACACGCCCTGAGGTAAATGACGGATGTAGGTATCGACCAGCGGGCGCAACCCCCACGACAGCCCAACCAGCCCCGCCACGAACAGGTAAACCTTCCCCGCGCGGATAAAAATCTCTGACCAATTCTCCGTGTGAGCATCGGCCTTCAGCGAATGCCCGTACTTTGCCGGCAGGAACAGACTGAGAACACCGACGATTCCTATTCCAACAACGACCATCGGCCCCAGAAGCCTTGCGAGGTACCAGAAGTCGGTCTTGAGAGCTGCGATCGCGATTGTGCCCAGTGGTTCACCCACCGGCGTGAGCGCCGCACCCAGCCCGATTGCAAAACAGGCCAGCACCACGGCAGCTATCTCGCTGCGGCGGTCGAGCTTCAGCAACGCGATAGCTTCGACCAAAACCAGGGCCGATATTACCGCCGTAATCACGCTCGAGAGCAGTCCCAGAGCGATGATCAAACTAAAATAGATCCAACGCGGTTCGACTATCCCAACTAGAAGCTCCACTCCACTGTCGAGCCATGGCCGCGACAGCCGCACCACCACGCCAAAGACCAGAACCGCGACGGTCAAGGCTATCGGTTCGGTCGCAGCCGCGCGAAGCAACTCACGCCCCCATTGACCGCTGATCGCAGATGCAAAGGCACCGACGACGAGGAAGAAAACTTCTATATTCTGACCGACCGGCTCGAACATCACCGGACCGAACAAGACGACGAGTAGAATTGCTCCTAACCCATAGACCATCAGACGGACCGTTCAGAAAAACCGGGTCGTTCCGGACTCAGATCGCATCGTTGCCGTGTTCGTTGGTGCGAATCCGAATGACGTCTTTGAGCTCCGTCACGAAAATCTTGCCGTCGCCGATCTTCCCGGTGTGCGCCTTGAGCTTAATTGCGTCGATCACCGGCTCGTACTGATCGTCCTTGACCACCAACTCAATTTTCAGCTTGGGCAGAAAATCAACCACGTATTCCGAGCCACGGTACAGTTCGGTATGCCCTTTTTGACGACCGAATCCTTTCACCTCGTAAACCGTCATGCCGGTGATACCCAGGCTCTGAAGCTCCTGTTTTACAGAGTCCAAGGTGAACGGCTTGATGATAGCTTCGATTTTCTTCATCTGGTTTTCCTATAGATGCTTGGAGTGTCGACACCTAAGCCGCGGGCGCGCGCCAAATCAACCAAGTTACCGCAACCACAACGCCTATAGACGCGGGTATCAGCGGCGCCCCAAACATGACCGCCCCGGCCGCAGCAGCCAGTGCCGCCATACCGGTCAAGGCGAAGTACCGCTGCCGGCTCAAGACTGTGATTTTATTGACGGGCACTATTCTCGCCTTTTTCTGCCCAACAAATCGGAGAAGTCAGGCCGCCACGCTCTGCGAGGCTCGCGATGCTCCTCGGCGGCGAGTATATCGCGCGCGATTTTCTTCTCGTAGGAGCTTCCCGCCAAATCCAGCGCCGTCTGCAATTCTTCCTTCGCCCGCTTTGGGACTCCGACGCGCTGATACAATTCGGCCATGCGCAGATGAGCGTAAAAGTTTCGCGGCTGGAGTCTGATCGCGGTTTCCAGCGCCCGCTCGGCTGCTGGTATGTCAAGCGCCTTGGTCAACGCGATGCCGAGTGCCAAATGCCCAAGAAACGACTCGGTATCGATCTGCACCGTCTGGCTCAGGAGAACGACAGCCTGATCGATGTGGTTACGCTCCAATGCATCGATCCCGCGCACCAGAAGTGAGTGAGCATCTCGTACAATTGGCGTGGGGCGTTTCCCGTCCATCAAAGCAGCTGAACTCTTCTCTTCTGATTGTAGGGCCGTTTCCATATGACAGTCTACTTATCAAAGATGCTGCGGCCGGGCTTGATGAACTGCCAACCGGCGAAAACCGCCAACATTACGATCGTGAAAATAATTTGTCCTGCCATTTTTCCTGGCTCCTTGCTTCAATCTGCCGCTGGCACTTCAAGCGAAGCGCTCACAAGTTGGAACTCCGGATAGCCGAGCGCACCCATTTCGGGAATGTCGAGACCCTGCAGTTCGGTCGCTGCGCTCACCCGCTGGCCAACCAGGATGTCGACGATCCAGTTGAACACGTAAGACAGGGTGAAAACGATGCCGACCAGGGTTGCGCACCCTATGAGCTGAGCTACGAGTTGACTGGGATCGCCATAGAACAGCCCGGTGACGTTACCGTTCACGCCGTTCCAGCTCCCGCCGTAGTTACTTGTGCCGTCGGCGAAGAGACCCACCGAGAGGACACCCCATAGACCGCAGGTCCCGTGGACCGAGATCGCACCGACCGGGTCATCAACCCTAAGAACACGTTCGATGAATTCGACGCTTAGACAAACGATCATTCCCGCTGCAAATCCGATGATTGCGGCACCCACCGTGTTAACGAACCCGCTGGGTGCGGTAATCGCCACCAGCCCTGCCAACAGACCGTTGCCCGCCATCGAAGCATCGGGCTTGCCGAAGCGGATCCACATGTAGAGAAGCGATGCGATCGAGCCGGTGCATCCAGCAAGCATAGTGTTAACCGCAATCGAGCCAATGCGAAGATTGCCGTTTCCCGACGCGCCCAGAGTGCTGCCCGGATTAAACCCGAACCACCCGAAGGCGAGGATGAAACATCCGATCAGGACCATCGTCATGTCATGACCAGGCATCGGGTTGGCCTTGCCAGTCCTGGTGTATTTTCCGATGCGAGGTCCGATGATCATCGAGACCGCCAAAGCGGTCATTCCTCCGACCGCGTGAACCACTCCGGAGCCGGCGAAGTCGCAGTAGCCGTGGCCTAGCCCGTAATTCACGCCTAGCTGAGATGTCCATCCACCGCCCCATGCCCAGTTACCGTAGAGCGGGTATACGATTGCAGCGAGGAAGAAGGTCGAGATCGAGAAGGCGAGGAACTTCCAACGCTCGGCCGCGGCGCCCGTGACGATCGTCGCGGCGGTGTCCATGAAGACCATCTGGAACAGAAACATCACCATCACGCCGACGTCGTAGGCAGGGCCGCTCAGGAAAAATCCGCGCTCACCGAACAACCCCCACGCCTTTCCACCTATGAAATTTATCGTGAACTCGGAGTTGAGAGGACTCAGCCCGCCGAGATTCGTGTTGGGTGCGCATCCGCCCTGCTGAAGCGCGAATCCCATTACCCAGTAAGCGAAGAGCCCCCAACCGTACACCATGAAGTTCATCATGAAGGTGTGATTGGCGTTCTTCGCTCGGCATAGCCCGGTCTCAACCGCCGCGAACCCGGCCTGCATGAACATGACCAGGTAGCCGGTGACCAGGGTCCATATAAAGTTGTCTGCGATCCGATTCTGGCCGACGGTGTTGATGATGTCGGCAAGGCTCAGCCCGGCTTTTGTGTCACTAACCGGAATGTCGTTGACGGTTCCGGTTAAGGTACCGCCTGGGTCACCTTTCGCCAGATCGTCGGGCGAAGGTCCCTTGACACCCCTGATGTCGCCGGTGGTGACCGGGACCGAGGGCGGAGGGGCCGGCGAAGCAGCTGCGGACGGGGCTGCGGCCGGTGCCTGAGCCAGTACGATCGTAGTCGGCAACAGCCAGGCAGAGGCCAGAACCAGGACCATCAGCTTCGTGAGCCGATGGCGTGAGCGATTCATCCATATGAGCATCGAAGTTGTTTCCTTTCAGGCTTTCCAAATCGCGTCTTTGAGATGCGCGCTGTTGAGAATTCCAACAGCCCCGATCGCGGCAACGACAAAACCTGCCGCCGCGACCAACAGCTGCGCGTACACGCCCGGCACTTTCACGCTCAGGACGGCTATGAACCATCCCAGCACGCAAACTAAAAGACCAAGAATCTTCATGTGTCCTCCCTCGAATTGAATTTCGATTCTGAGCCTCGTCTAACTGGCTCGCCTTTCTTTGGACGGGACGCCGACCGGCTCCGGCACGTCATTCTCGAGCGGTTTGATCCGGTAGCACCAAATCCCTGATACGATCAGGCCGACGAGTCCGACTAATGCGAAGATCGGCCCCAATACGAAAAGGCCACCCACAAAAAATGTGAAACCTACAACGAAGAGCAGCAGCGCCCATCCTTGCTGACTATTCGCACCCATTGAGTGAGTCCCTCCATTGCATTTCTGCCGGAATTCTCAAAGTCGGATACCGACTCGAAGCGCTCCAGACGTGTTGAGACGCCAACGACATTCGATGGCCTCCTCCAAAAGAGTGCAAACTTGGAAAGTGAAAATTGCTTTGTCGAAGTGTGCGAATTGCAACGCGTATGCCAGTGCTTGGGCAAACCGTTGAAGTGGCCAAAGGTCGTACTAAGTACAACCTGAGTTAGTCCGTCGAACTAACTAAAGTTATACGTAAGGGCTGAATGAGGTGTCTAAATCTGGGAATGACGATCAACAGGGGCGAGGTGGTGATGTTCGAATAGGCGGCATATTGTGCAATCTCTGACCACGGCAGAGCAAGATGCAGTGCGCGTTCAACGTCGCGTGTCCACCTTGATCAACCCTTTGCGATAAGCATAGTGCGCAAGTTCAACGCGATCGCGAACGCCAATCTTGTGAAAAATTTTGTTGAGCTGAACTTTCACAGTTCCCTCAGTGATCGACAGCAGCTTGGCTACCTCAGCGTTGCGCAACCCTTCCGCGACGTATCGAACGATTGACGACTCGCGCTCTGTGAGCGGGTTTGATGCCGAGCTGGTGCCGGACCGTTCCGTAAATTCAGCTCGCGAGGTAGGAGGCGATGAGACGAATCCATCGACCGCAGCCTGCATCGCGGCGATCAGCGTCTCGAGCGCAAAGCGTTTCTGAACCACGGCGCGAGCGCCCAGCCTGAGGGCAGCGGCGGAATCCTCCGGGCTCTCGCTCGCGGTGAGCACGACGACGATCGCGCGACGCGACAACCCTTCAATTTCGTTCATCACCCACTGGTCCATCTGCAGATCGAGGAGCACAACATCGCAGGGCGTGTTAGACACGATGGCGTCCAAATCGCCAGACCTCTCCACTTCAGCCACGACTTCGAAGCGATTGTAGGTTGCGAGCAGCGCCTTCAGACCCTCGCGAAAGACCGCGTGGTCGTCGGCAATGATGAGTCGAATAGGTGTCTGCATGATCAAGCCGCTGGCAAGTCGATTTGCAGGTGCGCTCCCGAGTGTCCCTCTGCAATCATCCTGAGTTCGCCGCCGACCTCCGCCACCCTGGAGGCGATCGACCAGGGTGGACGATCTGGCTCGGCAAATCCTATTCCATCGTCGTCGATGGTAATCCTTATAGTATCGTCCAACCCTTGAACGCTGGCTGTCACCATGTGCGGCCTGCCGTGGTGCTGGGCGTTGCGCATGCCCTCAAGTACGATCTGCAGAGCGTGCTCGACCAGCACTGAGGTCGCGCCGAAATTGGCATTCACCTGGAATCTCGTCTGGTCGATGGTCCGAGAGCTCAGATCCAAGGCGTTATATTGAGTATTCGCAAGAGAGTGAAGGTACTTCCTCACCTCGTCGTATTCCCGCGTGACTTCGACTTGTATCCCTATAACTTCGGTGCGCGCCTTGGATGGCTGATTCTGATCGAGCCATCGTTCACAAGCTCCGAGACGCAGATTTATCGCGGCGAGCGCCTGTACGTAGCCATCATGCAGATCGCGAGCTATGGCCTGACGCTCGGCCGCGCTTTCGAGATCGTGAAGGCGTGCCTCAAACTTCTCGCGCTGGTCGGCAAAGAAACCGATTACATAGCCGGTAATCGCGAGGTAGGCAGCTCTCATCATGTATAAATTCGAGACAAAGTGCGATGCGAACGAAATCGTCATCAGATACAAGGTGACGCTAGACACAGTTACCAGAAGACAAGTCCGCGGATTGAACCGGAACCCTGCCGCAGCGATCGCAAAAACAAAGAAGACGAAAGCCGGACTAGTGGGCCGACCTTCAGTGATGAACGCCACAGCGGTCGCGAAAAACACGTCCAGCGGAACCGAAACGGCCGCCAAGTCGTGACGCTCTGAGGTCATTTGCGAGGCAGTGTAGATCGAAATGCTGTACGCGAGATGAAAAAGAAGAATGCCAAGGGCATACGGCTCGATTCGAAGGAAACCTCCAATGGCAGGATCGACGTATATTGAGACGAGGGCGATGAGCGACAAGAAAATCCTGGCACGGCCGATTGCGAAATCGGGATCCGCTGTCGTCAAGTTGCTCATACGTGAGAACCTCTCTGTTCGGGGATACTCGAGACAATCAGGACAGTACGCTTCATTAGTCCGCCCGCTTCGTGATGTCGGACGCACTAATCAATCAAGCAACGATGCAGTGTTAACGCAAAAGCACGAAAAGCACGGCTGGGCGTTCGTTCTAAATGAGCGCGCATCGATCTCGCGCTCGATTGGCATCTAAGCGAGCGCAGAGCTCATCCGACCTCGGCGCCAGCGAAAATCGCTCGGACGGTCACGGCGCGGCTCGTACCATCGCGTTGGTCGTGAAGAAGTCGCGATCGACTCCGCCCATATTGATGTACCAGCACTCGTGCTCTGGCGTACTCTGACCTGGCAGGTAGCACATCGTGGTCATTCCGGATTGCACGTCGGTCGCTGCAGCGCCAACCACGAATTCACGTTTGAACGGATAGATCGCGATGCGCGCATCAGGCACTGGACGGTCGCGGTACGTCAGCCAGTAGATGTGATTCTGCCAGAGCTGACCGTTGGGATCGTATTCATCAACGTAAGGTTCGAACCACATCTCACCGTCGATGTAGAGAATCGATTTTGAGTGTAGCGCCTGGCTGCTGACCGAGGCGCGCGGCGAGGTTTGAACAATATAAAGTTGGCGCATCTCCCAATCCTCGGGACAGGCGCTGGCGCCCCCGTCAGTTGAACAGGTGATTTCCGGTGAATGCTTGGCATTCACCGACGCAAGCATCGTCTTCTGGCCGAGGAGCTTGTAGTTGTATTCCTCGACCTTGGCGTTGAAGCCCGAATAGTGTTCGGGGTCGAACGAGGTCGGATTGCCGCCGCTCACGACGGCGTCGCTCATGATCCCTTCGTTCAAGCGCCGCAGGCGCCGCGTTCCCGGGGTCCACTGCCAGATGTCGTCAGCCTTGCTTGGGTTTGCATATCGGTACCGAATGAAACCGGAGCCGCGCAGATTCTCGGGCGTGAGAATCGGGTAAAGGGCGAACATCCAATAGCGCCCTGTGGTCTTAAAATCGGGGTCGATGGGGATCGGATCGACTTCGGTGCGTCCAACTTCGTCGTAACCGGCGTAGTGTCCGATCTGAAAGTAGTCGATCACGTTGTACGGTTTGTTCAGCCCGTCGTACACGTCGTCGCAATTGCGTGCAGTGCAAAAAGAAGTTGGTTCATCACGCGGGGCGGGGGCGTATCGCGGCCTACTGTTCGCGTGCCTGTAAACAGCACGCTTACCGGATACGCTCGGCGCGGCTCGCTCGCTCGCGCAGCTCGAATCCCGAGTTGAAGCTGCTGGGCCAAGACATGCGCCAAATCCTCGAAACCGACCGCTTCAGGAAGGTCGCGATCGAAGTCTTGGAGGAGGTCGGGTTGTTCGAATTTCTCAAAAAACTCGGCTTCCAGCGACCTGCTCCGCAACCATCTCAACTCAAACTGGTGGTGAAGAAGTCACCGCATGGCCAGCGGCTGGACTCTTCCTGTACTCGCGCCTATGCCTCTGCGAGGCGCGGACGTACAATCCGCAAACAGCCCGAAATGATCGAAGAACGACTGCAATTTGAGGACTTCACGATCGATCGCGGCGCCCACGAGCTGCGACGTGGTGGGGTACTCGTTCCCCTCCAGCGTATTCCGCTCAAGCTGCTGTGCCTGTTGGTAGAGCGCCATGGACAGCTGGTGACCCGCGACGAAATCCTCGAGCGCGTGTGGGGCAAGGGCGTCTTCGTCGATAGCGAGAACGCCATCAACACCGCCGTACGAAAGCTTCGCCGGGCCCTGTGCGACGATTCCGACGCGCCGCGATTTGTCGTGACAGTGCCCGCCAGCGGCTATCGCTTCATCGCGAAGACTCGCGAACCAACAGGGCTGAGGGTCGATCTCTCGCAAGTCCAGGCGCCCCAGAACCCGATGGTGGGACGCGAGCGCGAGATGGCTTCATTGCTGGCTGGCCTCGAGCATGCGGCGATCGGCCGCGGGAGTCTGTTCCTGATCTCTGGCGAACCGGGGGTGGGGAAGACCCGGCTGGCGCAGCAGCTTGCCGCCGCCGCTCACGCGCGGCGTTTCGCGGTCCTCTCCGGAAACTGCAGCGACCAGGATGAGGAAGCGGTTCCGTATCTTCCCTTCGTTGAAATTCTGGAAAGCTGTGTCGATCGCGCCACCGACGGCCTGCCTGCGCTATTGGGAGAGCAGGGACCGGAGTTGGCGCGCTTGCTGCCAAGGCTCCGACGGATGCTCCCCGATCTTGCTGCGCCGCTCGATTTGCCGCCGCAGCAGTCGCGCCGCCACTTGTTCCACTGCTTCTGCGATTTCGTTGCGCGCCTCGCCCGCGAACAACCGCTGCTCCTGATCCTCGAGGATCTTCACTGGGCCGACGACTCCAGCTTGTCGCTGCTCGATCATCTTGCCCACCGGATTTCAGCTTCGCCTATTGTGATAGCAGGCACCTACCGCAATGTTGGTCTCAACCTCACGCGCGAGCTCGCAAAGACACTGGAAAATTTTTTCCGCAGCCGCCTTGCAGTCGGGATCAAGTTGAAAGGGTTTCCGCGCAGCGAAGTCGGAGAGATGCTCGAAGCGCTCAGTGGTCAGGCGCCACCTGCTGCGGTTGTGGGCGAGATCCATGGCGAAACTGATGGCAATCCATTCTTCATCGAGGAGTTGTTCCGCCATCTCGAGGAAGAGAATCTTCTCTACGACGACCAACGCAGGTTTCGGATTGAACTCTTTTGGGCTGAAACTGGTGGCCACTATCCGCGCGTTATCCAACTTGCGCCAACTGGGCGTGCGTGGGCGTAACGCCGAATCGAAGAACTAGCAGGATTTACGAGCGAGCGTTACTGAGTAGCAGCGGGAAAAAGGTAGCCGACTGGTTTAGCAATCTGGTGCCTTGACCACCACCTCCGTGGCAGCCCTGCGAACACTCGGCTTTACCAGGATTCCCAAAGTTTATACGATCGAAAATCGGGCAAACCAATAGTACGTATTTCAGGCTTTCCCAGCCCGAACGTATTATCGCCTGAGGTCCGTATATAGCGGGAGTATTCCGGTATGAGATTTGCCCGCACGGAAAGGGTCTTGGTCTACCGATGACAGGGAGATGAAAAGATGAATCACTTGTCGACTCTGTATGTTGCGATCGCGCTCCTCCTCGCTTTCGCTGCTCCATCGATGGCGCAGGAAGGAAAGACGCTGGGCGTCGTGGTCAATGGGAATACCACGATCGAGTTCAAAGCCGCCGACACCAGCGATATCGACATGCAAAAGCTCCACACCTGGAGCGATTTCGCGAGCCAGCATCCGATGGTCGCACGCGAACTCGCCTACAAGCCTGCGCTGATCAACGACGCCAATTATGCTAAGAAGCATCCCGAACTTGACGCGTTCTTCTCCGCGCATCCCGAGATACGCGAGGCGATGGAGGAGGATCCCGGAAACTACGTCGCAATTCCACCGCGTCCTGGCGAATAGCCGCGAACGATCGGCTGTCAAATTCGGCCGGCCTTCAGGTTGCAACTATGTGCCCGGTCCCGATTTGGAGCGTTCGCCCGCGCTCAGGGCAGGCGGCGAGGCGCCCGCGCACGGGGGACGTCGCGCCAGCGCAGGTCTGCCAACAACTCGCGCATGACGCGGAAGTCGCCGACCTGTGCTTAGCCAAAACCTAAACCCGGACGTATTGATGATGGAGTCCTCCGAGGATTGGTATTGATGCGATGGAGCCGAGCTAACCAATAAGACCCTGCTCCGTGCAGCACCACATCTGGAGCGCGTCATATGAAAGGTCCCCCTATGCTCCTGGAGCCAGTCCAACGTTCCATTAGCTCGTGGATTCTACTCGAACAGTTCAGCTCAACATTTGTCAACTTAGGACAGTGCCGAATGGTCGCGCGAGTGATGGCAGGGCTACCCGAGATGTAGGCGCACGCCTCCGGTTGAGGTGTTTAGCTCGCTTCGTCGAGGACTCATCGTGGCTGGCGAAATCTCCGCATTCATCGCAATCTCCGACCTGGAGCGATTTGATCGAAGCCGCTACTCGAACGGCGCACCGACCAAGCGTAGCGTTTGGCTTCAAGTCAAGCGCGGGCTTCTGCGAGTGAGCAGAATCGCGGAACCCCAGGAAACGCCGAGCGCGATCGCGAGGTAGACAATACCGAAAGCAGGAGATTGCCACCTTTGGGGAGTTTTGATGGTAAAAAGTATTAGGTTAACGGGCACGTAAGCCGCATAGGCCCAGGCCATCGGCACGGCCCATCGCCTCTGTTGCCAGATCCCAAAGGCATAGACCAGCAAGAAAATCCCGAACGCCGGTCCCAGGATCGCGTTGGCTACGCCCGCTGTCTTCGTGCCTAAGAACACGAAACCTGCTCTGCCTCCGCTCAGCGGCTTCGATATATTCGAGATCGCGAGGAGCGCGAACAGGACAGCGAAGGTCGTCAGGACAGGACCGCGTTTGGTTTCTTCTTCCATCGGATAATCCCCTCGAGCCCGACAGCCTTGCGGCGGGATCGTTCAGCGCTGGATAGCATTGTTTCGCGCGATCCCCAACTCGGCTGGCCGAGTGACAGCTCCCCATCCTCTAGCTGCCCAGCTTGCCTTGAACGGTAATTCCGCCAGCGTTACTCTTTTTTCGCTGTGACCAACTCCCGTCCATAGCGATCGTTAGCGGCAATCGCCAGCGCGCCGGTGCCGCGTCTAACCTCTCATCCAAGCCGGATTCTTGTGCCTCGCCGCGCCGTCGCGGGCCGAGGTGCCAAATCCATGCGGGAGTTTATGAAATGAATGTTTATCGATTTCCGAACTACTACGAAATTGCCTTCTCCTTCCGAGATCCCAGAAAAGACATGGATTTCCTGGAGGAGGCGATCGCAGAGTTCTCCAAGGTGCGGGTGCGATCGGTTTTGGAGCTCGCCTCGGGATTGTCTCCGTATTTGGGCGAATGGCATCGACGAGGGTACCGATATTTTGGGCTCGATCTGAGTACCGCCATGATTGCGGCCGCACGCAAAAAAGCGCGCGAAGACGGTATCCCGCTTCGAGTCTTTCGCCGCAACATGAACCTGTTCAGATTGCCGGGGGTGAAGGTGGAACTCGCTTACGTCCTGCTCGGCTCCATGTATTCCGTGGGACACCGCGCCAAGATACCTGCTGCGAGACCGCGACGCATCGTATGGCTCGGACTTCCGCTGGCGGGTCGAAGCTATGGGCATAGCGGAGTTGGTGACGGCGCCACGCTCACCCTGACAGAACCCCTACGTCGAGCGTGTCATCGGATCGATCCGGCGCGAGTGCCTCGACCACATCGTCATCTTCAACGAACGTCACTTGAGGCGCGTCCTGACCTCGTATGTAGATTACTATCACCACTCTCGCACCCATCTGTCGCTCGACAAAGACTGCCCTGATGCTCGCCCCATCCAACCGCCAAACCGCGGCAAGGTGATCGCTATCCCGCAAGTCGGCGGGCTTCACCAGCGCTACGAACGCCTCGCCGCCTGATCCGCTTTCGAGGACTGCGCGATCTCCGACGCTGCCCCTGTGTCGCAAGCCCTACCATCGCGCGCAAAATCCGCATTCGACTACCAACTACCAGGACTGCCCAGCGCGGTCGGGGATGGTCGGCGTCCGACTCAGTTCGTGCATTTCATCACACCGTACGCGCTGCAGCCCGGAATCTCACACGAGATGGAGTTTTGCGCAGCCACAGGACCGCAACCGTGTGCACACTAGGCCGCGTTGGCCCGGATCGCCTTGAGTTCGCGCTCGATCTTCTCGATCGAAATGCAAAACGCCGAGTCGCTCGTCACTCGGCGCTGGATCAGGTTGTGCGCGTGGATGACGGTGGAGTGATCGCGGCCGAAATGCCCCCCGATGGTGGGGAACGAGCTATCGGTCAGTTTGCGGCAAAGATACATCGCGACCTGCCGGCAAAACGCGATGTGCTGAGTGCGTTTCTTCGACTTGAGGTCGGCGAGCCGGATATGGAAGAAATCGGCTACGGTCTTCTGGATCATTTCCACGTCAGGCTTAGCATCGTGGTTGCGTATCAGGTCGTGCAGCGCTTGGCGCGCGAATTCGACCGTGATTGCAGAATTGTTTAGCGACGCGAGAGCCGCCAGGCGTGTGAGGCACCCTTCCAGCTCGCGCACGTTCGACGGCACGCTTTGCGCGACGTAGAGCGCAACGTCCTGCTGAAGCCGCAGGTTCTCGAGCGCCGACTTCTTCTGCACGATTGCGATCCGCGTTTCGAGGTCGGGCGGCGCGATGTCGGCGATCAGTCCTGACTCGAACCGGTTGCGCAACCGCTCCTCGAGTCCGGGGATCTCGCGCGGCAGTTTGTCCGAGGTGAGCACGATCTGGTGGCGGTTGCTGTGCAGTGAATTGAAGGTATGAAAGAACTCTTCCTGGGTCCGCTCGCGACCGGCCAGGAACTGAACGTCATCGAGAATGAGCGCGTCGACGCGGCGGAACTTCTCCTTGAATTCGCCCATCTTGTCACGGCGCAACGAGCTGATGAGCTCGTTCATGAAAATTTCCGCCGGCATGAAGAGGACCTTGCGCAGACGCTCGCCGCCCGAGGCATAGATCTGCTGCCCGATCGCGGTCACGAGGTGCGTTTTACCGAGCCCCACCCCGCCGTAGATGAAGAGCGGGTTGTATTTTTCCCCCGGCTGGTTCGCGACCGCCTCCGCCGCCGCATGCGCGAACTGGTTGCCCGAGCCGACCACGAACTCAGCGAACGTGTAGCGTGGGTTGAGCTGAGGATGACGGTCGTGGCGTGGCGGCACGGTGAAACCGTGGCCGTGGCCTTTTCTGTTTCCGCCGAGGGTCAGCCGCACCTCGACCGGCTCGCCGGCTTCGCTCGAGAGCGACTGCCGCAACATCGCGGCGTAACGTTCGTTGATCCAGTCGCGGAAGAAGCGGTTGGGAGCCTCGATGGTTGCCGTACGGCCCTGCATCCCAACGAAATTCAGAGGTTGAATCCAGGTTTCGTAGCCCACTTGGCCGAGTTCGTCACGAAGACGGTCGACCGCCCGCTGCCACAAACCATTCATGTGTGATCCCCTTGAGAACGCGAACCACTCCGCAACGGTTCACGGCTCGAGCCGCGGGTCTGGGAACCCGTATTCCGATTAAGCACAAGCTTATCCACATCTGTGGATAAGCGACTTTTCCCTCGCTTCATTCCGCGATTTTGAAAACCCGAGCGCCGAACTATCAACTTGTCCGGCTTCGAGGTGCTGATTTCGGTCTTCGACTTTTGAAGAACTGCTACGGCGATCTGCACTTGCTTTCCGGCCATAGCGAACGCGCCGCGAGCGGATTGTCGCCGCATCAATCAGTCGTGGATGAACGGAAGTTTTGCGGCCAAGGCAACCTGATAGACTCTTTCCCCGATGCAAACAAGCGCGGCGCTGGAGTTTCGCGTATGCGCGCGAATTGAAAAGGAAATTTGTTGCGCGCATGCGCGCACCCACGATCGAAAGAAATTCCGACTCGGATCGCTGTTGCTGCGCGTCAGCTACCAGAGCCATCGAGCGCGATCAGCGAGTTCCGCGATCGATCGCAAGATGCTCAAGCCTACAAGCATTTGACTGCAACAGCGCACGAGGTTAGCGAGCGGAGCAGGCCTCGGTCTTGCCGCCGCCGGTCGGAAAAAAGAGCAGATCGACCAGCTTGCGGTCGCTATGAAGCGGCTCCGCGATCGCAGGCAGGTTCTGCAGGATGAACATCCCCACCGTGCAGCGCGGCAGGCCCCGCATGAATCCAAGCACCTGCGCACGCCGCAGTTGTCGGCGCACTATCACCCGCCCGCGGCGATCCGCACCGCTCACCGCAAACACGCTCTTTGCCAAGTCGATCCCAATCGTTGTAACTTCCATCTTCGGACCCTCCTCGCTTTGTTTGGATGTTGCCCTGCACATCTTTGGCCCATTGCGAGGCCGTATATAAGCGGGCGGGGGTCCATACCATCAGTCGTAGTGAAACCCGGTGTCTCCGGTTTGTCGCAGCCAAGGAAGTCTCGCCCGGCATGATTGCGCGTGGTCGTTGCACAATACGGATCAATCTTGGACTTAGGTAGGGGTTTGCAAGACGCGGACAGCTCATCATGTAGAGGTATAACCGAGAGGTGTGGAAATAGAGAAAGGGCGATGTAGCCTTCCGGGTTGACGAGACCCAGCCGGGGAACCGGCAGGAAGGAGGACACCGCCGATGCAGAGCATAAACCGAGCAGAGCGCTGTAGGTCAAGAAGGGAGCTAGCGAAGCGCCCACAGTGGGTGACCCTGGAGGAATTTGCTCGAAGCAGGATTCAAAGCTGGCTGCAGGATGTGCTGGAGGAGGAGGTCACCGAGTTGCTCGGCCGGGGCAAGTCGGAGCGGCGAGCGGTGGATCAAGCGTTACCGACGAAGAGCAAGCGGTGGAATCGCACAATCAGTTTTTAGAACTCGAAGATAAGTTCTACCTAAGCCACCGCGCGGAGTATCCCGCAGCGACCGTCGATGTTCTGATCGGGAACTTGACGGAGAACTAACCAAAGCTAGGCGATGCATCGCGACCGACGATCCGCGCCTCAAGGAAAAGTAGAATGAACGCGCGCCGCGCTCGCGTTTACAGGTTGGTATCTGACGTGGAAAAAGCAGGTTGTGCGCCCGAGGTTCCCGGCTCCGATCTACAAGAGCCTAATGTGCCTCGGTTGTTCGACGCAGCCTGCTTCCTGATCGCGGTCTAACACACAAGCACTCGGATTGATAGGCGTCACAATGGGAAAAAGAGCGGCCCAGCGCACGTCGTCAACCGTCCAACAGCCGAACCTGTTGAAAGGGGAGTCAAACAACTAGTCGGCGGCCCGCTTCTACCAATATGCCGTGCGAGCGTCGATAGACAGGGGCCATGCGTTGTCAAAATGCGAGGACTCGTTGGAACGCTCACGAATTAGAAATAATCAATATTCGGTCGCAGCAGGCAGTTAATGAGCCGAACGGCATTTCGCATTTCGACGGAGAATGCAGAACGTGCTTTTCCTCATACTGGCAGCACGGATCAGAGATCATTTCTGAGCAATGGAAATTGAAGCCTGCTACATGCGCTTGCGGCTGTGCTTAAATTAAGCCACTCGCATAGACGAGCTGAATCGAGGACAGAAGCAACTGCGCACTTCGCATGCGCCGCGTGTCTTACGCTCTGAATCGCCGTTGTCGTCAGCATTGTCTTCTATCTCATGCTGAGACATCGGATGCCGACAGCGGTCACAATTTTCATCGTTTTCAGTCATGCCCTTCTTGGATCACCGTCTCGGTTCATGGCCTCAAAGGAAATCAGGAAATCGGCTAGTCGAGCTAAGAACCCCTGATCAGCCTTTGGCTGACCTCATCGAAGGTCTCATCGACGACCAGTTTTTGCCCGTTCGTTAAGTAGATTTCCGTTGCCTTACCCATCTGCTCGGCCTCGAAATAAACGATCTGCTCCACATTTACGGCGACGGCGCCCCCACCCTTACGGAAGATAACTATGTTGGCCATTGTGAGTATCGTCTCATCTAAACGCCTTCCGCACCAGGGAAGACTCCCCCGAAGCCGACTGGTGAAATGGGTGCAAAACCCAGACACCGCCGCCGATTTTCCAAATCGCCGCGCGAGCGTCTATCGACGCCCGAAGACGCTCACATTGTAACGGCAAGAACCCGCTGAGTCATGGCCGTTCGCGTAGCGGATCGGGGAAGCGTAGCTTTGATACAGCAGCAGAGTTTCAGATCTATTATGATCACTTGACCAAACCGTTTGACCTGAAACACCAGACAAGGCTGGATTTGGGACGCTTCCTTGACTGTGGAGAGCCAGTGTAAATCTGGAATCGTGCTGGAATCGAGCGAGGCGGCCGGATGAAATACGCGAGGCTCGTGTTGCGAAATCTCTCGCGCAACCTGCGACGCACGACGCTTACGACCTTCGCAATCGCGCTCGCGGTCTTCACGTACGCCACGCTGTCGGGGCTACGCGCTCGCGCACCGGCGGTGAAGGGTATGCGATGGAAGACGACTCGCCGCTGATCACGCCCGACGCGCTTCTTCCAAGTCAATTCGCCGACCTGCACCGATCCTCGAACGGCCCCGACGCGCCGATCAAGCGGCTGATGCGGGAAATGCGAGTCAAGCACCGGGGCCAAAAAAGAAGGGCGAGCCCGGGCCCGTGGGATGGGACGCACATCCTGAGTCTCGCCCTCGAGCGACCAATTCGTGTCAATAATACCGAGCCACGCGTGCGTCAAGCTTCCATCGCGATCCGCCACTGAGCGTTCCGAGCGCGGTGTCGCGCTATTTCAGCCTCATCCTCAGCCTTCGACGCGATTACGAAAACGCCCCGCGAGCGTCTATCGCCGCTGGCCCGGGTGGATAAAAAGCTCTCGCTGGTCTTTCCGTTCTCGCATGGACCAAGGCTACATCGCAGCACTACGAAATCGTCATCGAGCGCACGAGCGAAAGCGACACTCAGAGATTGTGAACAAATCAATGCTGGGTGCTTGCTGACCGCACTCAGGGTGTGCCAATTCCAAGATCGCGATCGACCAGGCCGAACATGAAAAAGATGGGCGAGGCGAAAAGGTAAGCACGGTTGGTCCGTTCTGACGCAAAGAGACTGCGGCCCTGCCAAGGGGGGGGGATGCGAAACCGAGCAGGTCGAGAAGGGTTGGGGCAACATCGATTTGCTGCCCGATCTCCTCGATCTTCATGGGCTGCGGAAACAGACGGCGGTTTACAAGCAATAGCGGAACGTGAACTTCCTCGTCGTACACAGTAAGGCCGTGTATGGAACTGCCATGTTCATGAAAGGCTTCGCCGTGATCGCCGGTGATTACAGGGTGTTGTCAGCGAGGCCAATCGCATCAAGTTGATCGACCAAATCTCCGATCATTGCGTCAGTCGAGCGGATAGCATTCAGGTAACGGTTCAGGTAGCGGTCGCGGACGCCGTAATTTTCACTTCGATCCGATAGGTACGGGTGATGAGTGCAAAAAGTCCAGACAACGAGGAAGAATGGCCGCGATCGGTCCTCGTTTATCCATCTCAGCGCCTTCGGGACCAGGAGGTCATCTCGCGGAGGTTCGGATGCATCGGTCATAATCTGAGTAAAGCCGTGATCGGAAAGAAAGGTGTGTTCTCGGTCATACACAAGCACACTCGAATGTAGAAAGAGCGTGCGATCAGCTCCAGAGCGCGGCAGGAGCGCGCTTTCACGTAATGGAAGTGAACGCTCGCCATCTCCAGATAGGATACCGCCGTAGCCGCGTGCTCGCGCATCCAGGGTGCCCAAGAAAATTCCGGACAAATTGGTGCCGGTGTGTCAGTTTCCTTTCTTTCCACCTGAGTCCAGAACCTCCCCATCGATTTCTCTAACCGCCGATTGCTCAGGATAGTGAACTACGTCGTTGGCGGAGTTGCTTCCCAAACGTTAAGAGAACAGCCGATGGCGTTCAACCGGAAGACAAGTTGATCCAAATTTGATGAACTTCAGCCCAAAAAGCCCGTCCAGATTTCCCCTTCGTGCCCGCGCTGCACTGAGCGTCACGTTGGGTGTTCAGCTCGACCTCATTTAGCGGACTGCTCGACACGAGCAGGAAATTGCTGCGGTCAAAGCTCTTCGGCAAAAGGATGAGTAGGATTCCTGATCTCAAAACAAAAATTAGCAACTCCGGGCTAGTGGCGTTTCAAGCGCCCGGATGCTTGCGACGACTGGGTATATGCCAAGGCAGAATCGCATCTGCGTTATACTTCTGATTCAGCCGCGTGACGATTTCTTCGAGTTCCTGCCGCGCGCTATCTACCGACGGCAACTTCGCCGTGGCCAGTTCCACACGCTTGGCCCACAGCGGCCAAGTCTCGATTCGTTTCACGTGCGCCCCGGAATCGGTATGGACGTCATCACCGAACACAAGCAGCCGAGTCTCGAGGATTCGCGCATCACCGCCCAATTCCTTCGCGGTACGCGACGACCGAATCTCGTCCATGCGAAAATTACCACGGCGGTCTACCGTTCGGAGCATCGACTTTGCAGTCCTTGGCAAATCCGCGAGTTGCCAAGGTTGGCGCGCCGTCGCGATTGCGTAAAGGGGACGCCACAACCTGCGGTGAACGTAGGTCATCTTGCCCGTTACCAGGCGGATGAACAGCACGTCGCGATGATCCATCAAGCGTTGGCCCAGCATGTAGATCTCATTCGAGAGAGGATGCGCCCACCAAGTGCCCTTGACCGGTCCGCCGGCCACGAGCGTGACTAAGCTCGGAAACGCGCGATCGGTCTCCAGCAAGACGCCATGCTCGCAAATGGCAGCAAGCGCGGTATCGAAGTCGGCGCGTACCATCAGATTCTCAAAGACGGTTCGCTAGTCGCGCACACCGAATGGGACACCTCCCGCTTCCTGTCGGAGACCGTCGTTGATCTCCACCCAGGGCGCTTTCGAGCCGACCATGAAATGCACGTCGGCCCGCCTCGAAGGGTCGGAGTCAGGTGTCCCGAGCCGGAACCCCAGCACCTCAGGAGCGGCGTCATCACACTTGTATATGGGTGAGCCGCAGCAACTTGCAAAAAACCGATGAACGCCGGGGCTGGATTCCCAGCTAGACAAGAGGTCTTTGCCGGAGACGACAACGAACTCGCTCGCTTTCACTCCAGCTGTCGTCCCGAAGCTTGACCCCGAGTGTTTTCGGCATCGCCAACAATGGCAGTACGTGATCTGCCCCAAAAGCTCCCCAAGGATCTCGTAGCTCATGCGCCCGCAAGCGCAAGACCCATTTAACTGCGAATGATTTCGGAGATGCTTGGGCACTCGACAATCCAGCTAACTGCCGACACTTACACTCACCTAATGGCGGAGTCCAAGCGCGAGCTGGCGGAAAAGATGGACAGTCATTACTTAGTGGGGCAAAGAGCTCGACGAACTAGCTCCAATTTTTATCGTCCACCAGCGATTCAGGTGTCAGTCCAGCGCGGCAAGTGCGTCGAGAAGGGTGCGCCCGACAGTGCCGCCCGGAGCTCGCTGACGAATTCTCGCGCTGCTTGTCGCCCGTTGGGGAGTTGGTCGTTTCGATCCCAGCGCCATGCTGCGACCATCGCAAGCATCAGGACCCGGCATTCGCGGAGCAGCTGTTTATGGGTGCTCCGGTAGAGCACGCTCACCTCTTCGGGCACGTAGGCGAGATCGAACTCGACGGGCCCGCGGCAACAGGTCTCGAGGTCTATGAACAGCAGGCCCTTCTTCGTCCTGAGCACGTTGCCCGGGTGTGGCTCGCCGTGCAGGAGTTGTTCGGGGCCCCCGCGAGCGCTGATCGCCTGCCGCAGACTTCGTAACGTGTTGCTGAGAAGCTCACGGTCCGCGTCAACGAGCTCTGGAGTCTGGTCGCGGCTTCCGATAAGCCGTTGGGCGTCGGTGATTCGATCCGTAAAGTGCGGTGTAGGGAAGTCGATCTGCCGCATGCAGTCATGCAGCCGTTCGAGCGCGTGCGCGTAGTCGGCTGGCGCGAACTCCCGGGACGGCACAGGTTCGTAGTAGGTCCACAGCGTGACCACAAAGCCGTCACGCACGTAGACGCCCGGCGCGACCCGAGGCTCAAGCGCTGCTATGGGGCTCCCGGTTTCCGCGAGCCGTAAAGCAAGCTCGACTTCGAACTCCGCCCAGCGCTTGATGCGTTCCTCCGCGATCCGAGCAAGAACGTCGCACGGCAGCAGGCGCACAGCGAGCTTGTTCGACTCCTGGAGCACGATCGCATCATCGACTGTCAGGCCAAGCGCTGCAGCAGCGCCCATCGCCGCGGCGACCGCACGGTTACGGTTACTCGTCATCAACAAGGCTTTGTATTGGCTCTCGACCGACAGACGATAATCTGTCGAAACTCGAGGACTCTGAACCGCTTCGGCGGCTCGACACGGATTCACTTTCCGACTCTGAGTGGTGCGTGCAAATGCGAACGAACTGCTGAAACCGATTTCCGAAGAATGAGTGCGCCAGCACGCCGTTACCGGAGGAGTGAACCGACCCGCTGGCGCAACTATTCGGACATTACGGACTTGCCGCGCTCTGGGCAAACCAGAGCCGCGCCGGCGATCATGGACTCTGGCCCGTATCTGTTCGCAATCGCAACTTTTTGACGTGATTCTTGTTCAACTGGCTGCGCACTTCGGCGTCAAATGGTAGTGGCGTTCCCGGACAAAGCTCGCCGATCCACTGTTTCGCGATTGGATCAGGAAATCGCCGAAAAGTGAGTGCCGATACGTGAACGGCGTATCGCTCGCCAGACTGCAGGTCTTGCAGGAAATCACGCAGGCAACGCGAACAGTGGTGATGAACGAGCGAATTATCGGGCTCGACTTCTACGCGGCGCCCTCGAGCACTAGACCAGCTGTGACTATTCCACGCATCGCTATCCATGAAAAGCGACCTCCCGCCGTAGAATTTACGCGACTGACCTCGTTGCGGAAAATTTAATGCGCTCGCGGCCCAAAGACAAGTGGGTCGGAAAGCGCAAGTAGGGTTTTTTAGAGAACGAAATAGAATTAGTACCCGCCGCTAGTCTCAAATCGCACGATTGCTAAAATCTGAAATGGTTGGCTTCAGTCAGCCCGTCTTCTGGAGCCGACGGCACGCCCGGCCACGTGCCCTTATTGGGGAGCCGGAGCGTGCCCCTCCTTTTTCGTTACACGATTTGAAATCTCGAGCCCCCGAACTCGCGCGCTCTCAACGACAACCTCGCAGTGCCGCCAGCACAATCTGAATCTGCCGAACCTTTCGTCCAGCACCATCGATCTTCTCGGCGACCAGAGTTACGCGCGCGAGGCAGCCGCGCTTTTTGCATCTCGACGAGATGTGCCCGGCACCGTTGGATGGGGGAGGGTCCTCGGTGCGGGATCGAAGTCGGAATGCTGCACAGGGCAGAGAGTGGAGTGAAATTGATGGTCATCGTACCGGTCCCGTCGGGCTCAATCGCTTAAGTCCCCGACATCTTCGCGTTGCACAAAATTTGGCTGCTGTAAGGCGTGATGTACTTGCCGGCGGGAATCACCTCGGTGCGAGTGGCGCTGTTGGCGACCGACCCTCGCAGTAGCCCATGGTCGTCAAAGGTGATCAGACCCACTGACGCCACTACATCTTAGTTGGCGTTCGTCTGAAATTCCATATCGATGCCCCGACCGTGACGCACCATCAGCGTTATGTCAGGCGGGGAAGGCGAACTGTGCCGCCAATTGATAGAAGCGAACCTGGACCGCGGTTCTTCATCTGGTTCAAGCATCGACACCGCGCCGGCGCGAACACCGCCTCGTGCAAATCGAACGAGACGACGTTGAGTTGCTGATTGCCCGCTCGGCAGGCGGAGATTCGAAGTCCAAACCTTCGTCTCTGATGTTCGACGTGTCACCGGACCCGGTACCATCCACGATCCGAACCTTGCTGGTTTGGGAACACCAGGGTCGCCGGAATACATTGCCGTGCTTTCCAACTGGAAATTTCCAAAACAGATTTCAGACAGCCCCTTCAGCCCTCAGCTGCCCAAAGACGCAAAACGGATCGAATTTTTAAAGGTCAAGGAGTCACAGCCATGAAGAACGAAGTGGATTTGCGCATCGCCACGAAGTTTTCGCTGCGGGTCTTTTTTCTGGTCAGTGCATTTGCGCTGGTAAGCGCGCCCAACGCACTGGCAAGGTGGGGCGGTGGAGGCGGTGGCGGTGGCTTTGGCGGCCGTGGAGGTTATGGCGTTCTCGGCGGGCAGGCCGAACGCGTCCCATCCCATGGGATGCAGCACGTTGAATCCCGCCATCCGCTTGTAGCGGCCGATCACGTCGCATGGGACGTAGTTGTGCAAATGGCCGACGCTGAGGCCGGCGCCGGAGGGGTAGGGGAACATCTCGAGGATGTAGAACTTGGGGCGCCCGGGATCCTCGCGCGTCAGGTAGAGGTTGGTGCGTTCCCAATCGGCCTGCCACGCGGGTTCGATTTTCTTGGGGTCGTAGCGTTCGTCCATTCGGATGAGTCTCAACCAGACGGAGTTTAGCGTGCCGCCAGGGCGGCTCCAACTGGAAGGATAGAAATGACGCCGAAGCGGCCGATCGATGCGGGCAAAGAGAAGTCTGCTGGCGCTGGTGCTGCGGCTGCACTAGCCACCGATTGTTTCTGCCTCGACCGCTTGAACACGCGGATTTTCAGCTCGCCCCTCAGCGCGATTCCATATGCGAAATGGGCGCCCATAAAGCGGCTCCGTCAAGCTAACCTTCCGTAAAACGCACCGCCAAAGCTTTTGGTATTTCTACATCAGGCCGAGGAGGACAAAGATGATGCCAACGGTCGCGACGTTCCAGGCCATCGAACGGACCAGCGGGACGCCGAAAGCGTAGAGCGCCACATAGGCCGCACGGCCCCAGAAATAGAGTTGCGCGCCCCACACGGTCATCCAGCTGTGGCGCCCGATGACGTTGGCAACCAGGATTGCCGCGACGAACAGCGGAAAGGTTTCCAGGAAATTCCGCAACGCGCGTTCGAGCCGGGCGGCGATGCCGGTGAGCGGCGGGACCGCTTGATCGCGTGCGCTGGCTGCCCATCGGTATCCGTACTGAAAGCTAGCAGTGTGCGAACTCAGGAGGATTTGCACCAAGCCGAGAGCGGCGCTGAGCGCGAGCATCTGAAGTTCGATTGTCATGGCTTTTAGTGTGTTCCTAGTAACGCCCGAAGGCGACTGGTGAGCACCAGCGCGACAAGCAATCCGAGCGCCGAGTGGATTGCGGGTCACGTGACCGAGGATCGCTTCAAGCGTTACGTGGGCGCACTTGGAAAGAATCTCCGACCACGCTCTATTCTGATGACTGGCTGGTGGAGCAAGGGGATTCGAACCACCGGTGTCGCCAGAAGGCTTTCCGAAGGAAAACCCGCGCGAGTATTGGAGAAATTTCGGATCGAAGTCCGCTAGCATACTCCAGAGAGTGAGTTCGCCTTCAGTTCGAGACTAGTTGCAGTCTTTAAACCTCGAATTCCGGTGTCGCGAGAATGCGGTGGAGATGCCGATATGCCCGTCCTACGATCTGGCGTCCTCCAAGGCCGCTGGCTCAGCACCAATTAATCAGATTCTTTACTGCTAACCGGTGGTCATTCAATTGCCGCGGGTCTGAAGGAGCTGGCTGCGCTGAGCACCAGTGGAAACGCGCTGGTCAGTTGTCGGCTCGTGCTCCGGCGCTGCCGATTCTACCAACCTGGTCCTCCGTAGAATGCAGATGGCGCTCGTTGAAGATCGAAATGATCAAGACATTCGCGCCGAATCGAACCGATTACGCGCTCCAATACACGTTCTGCCAAGGCGATCGTGGTGCCGTGACGCTCAACCTGACTGCCCCGAGTGGAATCGCCTGGGCTACGGCGGCATCCAATGGCTGCAGATTCGGGTCGTCTGATTCGGGGCTACGATGCTACTCCACCAACTGAATCGCTCGGGTCGCGGTCGGTGGCCAAAAATGGAAATTCCGGCTAATACGTTCAACTGGTACAGAAAATCCGGCCGGTCACGTTCGGGCCCGAACATCGTCGACGCCCGGTCAGGCTCAAGGAGCGGTCGGATCCGGATGACTCGAGCCAAGCTTGGTATCGGCCTACAACAGTGCGCATTGCGATCGGCGGATTGTGCACGCACTGCAGAGGAGACAAGGATGAAAACAACAATCTTCAGCGTCTTGATGGCCTTGAGCTTTGCCATACCACTTTGGTGTTCCTCTTCTGCCGCTCAAAACCAGCCGCCGTACACGCGCGAGGAATTGGAAGACCGGCGTCAAGAAATTGTCGTCCGAAACATGGACCTGGATGACGTACAGAAAGCCAAGTTCCTTGAGGTATACGTGCCTTACCAAGAGCGGCTCATGCGAATCAATCGCACTTTTCACGATTTGGAGAGAAAGTACCTCAACGCTCAGAACAAAGGTACCCTTTCGAATGACCAAGCGAAGGAGCTTCTCGATCGAGGGCTCCAGCGCCAGACGGAACGTGACGAGAACTTGCGCAGCTACACCGAAAAACTAAAGAGCGTTCTTTCGCCGGTAAAAGTCATACGAGCCTGGCAAATCGAGAATAAGCTGTTTTCGGCCTCCGATTGGGTCTACACACAGGATGTCCCACTCGCAAAATGATAGTCACATATATATTTCGAGTGGCTGATAGTAAGTGCTGACACCTGCGACCGACCAATGGGTGACCCGTGGGGTTAAGGACTGCAACGCCATGTGCACCCTGAAGGGAGGTCCAATTTTGCGGTCGGAAGCGGGCTGTGTGTGGCGAATTACTGATTTTCCGAGCAAATCAGCAATTCGCCACACACAGGCGGGCGAATCAGGCCCGCCACGAATACCGACGCAAATTGAGGGAAGCAGGACTCCTGACAGAAAAGAAAACGAAGCGCCGACCGAAATAAAACGCTGTCTTGATGACTCACGGCGTCGTCAACCATCTGCGTCAACCGCCGCTTGTCAACCGCCGCTAGGGTGTCAACCAGTCAACCGGTTGACAAACGCAACGGAGCGCAGTTCGCTCGAGACTGGATCATCCGCCATCCAGTCTCAAGACATTTCTGCGCAATCACGCTGTCGGCATTGCTTCGCTTGATCTCTTCGTGGTGCGAACCATCTGTTCAAGTTGCTCTACGGCTTGGTCATTCTTCATCACGCCCGAAGGCGCCTGGTGAGCATCAGCGTGACGAGCAATCCGACTGCCGAGTAGATTGCAGGTCAAGTGACTGACGCCTTTCCCTGGGACGAAGCGCCGCGTCATCTGATTCGCGACCGCGACGGCGCATTCGGTCCAGCGTACACCCGCCGCATTCGTGCAATGGAGATTCGAGATCACCCTACGGCTCCACGCTCGCCGTGGCAGAATGGCCATGTCGAGCGGCTCATCGGATCGATACGTCGCGAATCTCTCGACCACCTCATCGTGTTCGGCGAAGCTCACTTGCGCGCTGTCCTGAAGGCTTACGCTTCGTACTACAATGAGGTCCGGACCCACCTCTCATTGGAGAAAGATGCTCCGGATTTTCGCGGGATCCAGAAGATCGGCCGCATCGCAGCGATACCAATCCTCGGCGGGCTCCATCATCAATACGTCCGGATTTAAGGTTTTGAATAGGCACAGGTAGTCCGTCGCGCCTGACGGTCGAAACGCTTATCGCCGCGTTCGGTGAGTTTCTCCCGGTCGCCGACGGCGCCGGCGGCACGTGGCTGGTGCCTCGACAATTCATGGCAATTCACCGTTTCGACGCTGACGAGTTGCCGCGCCTCGCGAGCCGCTATGGATTCATCAGGAAGTCTGAAGTGGAGGCTGAGGCAAATGCGGCTGAGTAGGTCGAGCATCGGGCGCTTGCTAAGGCTTCGATGATAACCAAGCGCGAACGCATCGCCTATCGCGAAGCAGGTCATGCCGCGATGGCGCTCATCGATGGGCTCGGCCTTCGGCGCGCGTCGATCGAGCCGGACCCCGTCGTCCTCACCGACATGCGGCTGACGGTGCCCTCATCAACTCCGCACCGAGTGGCGCGGTTCTACATCGCCGGGTTTTGCGCCGAACTTCACTTCGCGCCGAAAGGCTCGAAGCTGTTAAATAGTGAACACGACTTCGCGCGGGCGCGTGAATCGCTTCACGGACGAAACCACTGGTTCTTCATGCTGCCCGAAGTCAGCGCGGTGGTCGCGTCGAACTGGACGCTGGTCGCGCGCATCGCAACGGCGCTGCTCGAGCGCGGGACGCTGAGCGGACGCGAACTCGAGCGGCTGCGTTAGATTCCGACCTGTTCGCGTCTTTCCCGGAGTTACTCACAACTTATCCACATCAGGAAGGGCACCCGCCAGTTTGTCTCGGACATCAGCGTGATATCCTTACAATTGACATGACCCTGTTTGAGTCTGATCCACAATTTCGGGAGAAGCTGACGATTTGCCGAATTTTCGAGCTATTTCGGCTTTATGCTCCTCTGGCAGAGGGGCATGTCTTTCGGTGGTTCGCGCTCAATATACCTATGGACTTGGGCACCGGTGGTCGCTTTACAAGCGATATCGATATCATCGCCCGCCTGCACCCTCTTCGAAGCGTCGACATCTACAAGACATGGGAGTCAAGGTCAGTCTCTTGTGTAAGGACGGAACGGCGCGGTCGCTCAAAATGGGGAAGACTCACAGCACGATGAACCAACTGAAGGCTTACAGAGCATTCGGCTCGCCGGACGTTTCATTGTTGGACGTCTATATATGCGAGTCCGGCTTCATGCGCGGCAACAGGTTTCCCTCGGGACCGGTTCGAGATGCAATAGTTGCGAAGCTGCCGGAACTCAAGAAGAGTGGCTTTGGGTACCAGCTTCTGCCGTTTGAGCATGACAAAAACGGTGACATTGACGTTGGCTTGAGAACTTACAACATTCCTACTCGTTACGGTTCTCCGAGTACTAATATTAGACTGCTCTCAGTCGCTAGAGCCGAACCTGTTGACGGGTTTGCTGGATTGATGCAACGACTACATCAGTGCTACGAACGCGAAGTGACCCGCATACCAACTAAGGGCAAAGGCTTCGTCGCGATTGTCTTCTGCCGGGAGTGTCGCCAACTCGGCTTGACCCCAATGAAGGAAGCCGACCGTTGCTTTCACTGCGGCAAAGATTTGTGGATTCAGTGAAAATAGCGGATTTTCGTGGGCCGCTTCGGGACTCTTCCCCCAAATTGCTCCGCGAGCGTCCAACGTCATCGAGCGGATCGCGATCCGTGACCGAGGCGGCCCCTCGACGATTCATCATCGCATTTTTTAAATCGCAGGCATGAACCCCCACCACGCCGCCGCGCTCGCGCTTGTGGGCTGGTATCTGATGGTGCCGCCTGACCATATGAAATTAGACGATTCCATATCATGGGTCTCGCGGGTTCCATTGCGGTATTGGCAGGTTGTTCAAAGCTTTGATACTGCAAGTGATTGCGAGAAGAAAATCCAGGAAATACAGCGCGATACGGCGCACGCGCTCAATACGACGGTTCGTGCGATACCCGACAAGCGCGAGCGTGAAGAGACATTTCTAAAGGATGTTGCAATCTTAAATAATTTAACGTGCGTCGCCACTGACGATCCGCGCCTCAAGGAGAAGTAGAAACCAGATGCCTCCGACCGTGCGTCCTGTTCCCCCTGTCGCGACGCGGAACCTGCACGAGATGCGGGAAGGTGCGCAAATTGTGGCGAGTAGTGACCGCGCGGCTCTGCCGCGAGTGCCTGATTAGAGCCTCTGCTCAACCACCGTCGGTGTAGGAATCCGGGCATCAACCAAAGTAATTCACTCGCTCTGTGCACGACATGCTGCAGCCCGACTTCGATCCCGCACCGACGACAGTTCGCATCCACCGATGCAAATACGTGTCGCGATGCAAGGTTCGCCGATGCCCGGAGCGTGCGACCCTGGTCGCCGAGAAGGTTGACGTCGCCGGTCGCCATGTCCGCCAGATCGAATTGTGCTTGCGGCACAGCGACATCGTCATCGAGCGCGAGCGCAATCGCGGCCTTGAAATCTCAGACCGCAGGAACGAATAAAGTTCCTTCCGCTTCGTAAAAAGGGGACGGGCCAGCGTCATCGCACGCCAGCCCGTTGCCAACTGGGAACCTCAGGGAGGGGTCAAACCAGCCAGCGATCTCCGGTCTACTCAATTGCCGCGCGAGCGTCTATTGGCTCTTGGGCTTCACATCGAGCACGCTTGAGATTTGCGATTCGGCTGAACGAGTGAGTTTCTGATCGGCGCGCCACGCCTTGGTTCCTGAAGAGGAACGGGCCAGCGTACCGGAGGGAACGCCAGCCCGATGCCGACCGGTGAAATGGGGGGAGAACACCAGTCGGCGCTCCTCGTGTACCAGATTGATTCGCGAGCGTCCAACGTTCGCCAAGGTCGAGCAGCTCGCACTGCGGCCGACCCGCTCGAAATCCTTGGCGGACAGACCGTCTTCTCCCTGACCCCCCTACCGCTCGGCGCGCTTCTATCTCGGCGGATTCTGCGCCGAGCTTCACTTCGCGCCGAAAAGGTCGGGGCATGATGTTCAACAGCGCGCACGACTTTGAGCGGGCGCGCGAATCCCTTCGCGGAAGGACACACTGGGTTTTTTTACTGAGCACCGTTGAACGGTTATCGACTCCCGGTGGCCTCTGGTCGAGCGCATCGCGACGGCGCTTTTAGAACGCGGGACTCTCAGCGGACGCGAGATCGAACGGCTGCGTTAGAGAAGTATGAGCACAATTCAATCGCATGGCGTCAGACCACTGGCGGCCGTCTTGCAGACCTGCATATGGTTCCGCCGATGGAAGGAGGAAATCGTCTGCTTATGATCTCTGAAGCTCACAACGGTTTCTTTGACGAAAGTGGCACGCACGATGGTTCCGAAATCATCGCCGTCGGCGGTCTTATAGGCACCTATGACGGATGGAGCCGATGGGAATTAGAGTGGGATCAAATTCTGAAATCGAGAGGGGTTAAAGTCTTTCACTTTTCAGAATTTATGGCTCGAAAGGGTGAATTTCAGAACGATTGGAGCGATGAGGAACGCAACGAGTTTATGGGCAGACTCTGCCTGACAGTTTCAGACAATATCAGCGTCGCAGTCGTTACATCGGTGTTCAAGGATAACTACGAAGCGGTGGTACCGGGATAACTACGAAGCGGTGGTACCGGCGGATTTGCGAGCGCAATTGAAGCATCCTTATTACTTTGGCTTGTCTACCTGCCTGTATCAAATGGTGACGATGGAAAAGATCGTCAAAAGAGTTAAATTGCCGGTTCCGCTTCGCCTCTTATTTGATCGAAAGAAAGGATACGAAGGCTTCGCCACTGACATGTACAACGATGTCAAAAATCAATTTGAGGGATTAGGTTGGGGTGCCACGTTCGGCGATATGGGATTCGGATCGAAGGACATCGACATTCCTTTGCAAGCCGCCGATCTGTTGGTCGGGGTTGCCGCTCGCAATCGCTTGCGCTCGCGCACTAAAGGTCTACCGATTGAAAAAGTGATGGAAAAATCACTCCTGACATTGGGAAAGGGCGGAAGTATTTTGATGTCAGACGCGGGGCCGAAAGAGCTTGAGGCATTTGTGCGTATTTTTCGAGCTGACTTCAGATTAGCCCAATGAAAATGGTATGCGCCTTTATTTTTCTTGCGGGCAAATTGGTCTAGTCTGATGGGATGGCCGACGAACAGAATCTCGCTCAAACGATTGATGCGCATTCGCTAGTTTTGGCTGTTAATGGGAGTCTTGCTCGAAGACAGACCAGACCTGAAACAGAAAATGCTTACAGCATTGGAAGTGATGCGAAAAAGTCCGAATTGGGCCGCTTCTGACAAACGGGCTGCGCTTGAGGAAGCGATTCGCACAATCAGGACTTCGATGCCGACGATCCAATAAAAAATGCGCTAGCGATTCGATCAATCGTTGTGGCGATTCGTTCGATCTGCTCGCGCTCCTCCTCGACATCTTCTGGATCGACAAGCGGTATGGACACTATGGGTCTCACGCCCGCTGGCATCATGGACATCGTTCTTTCACGTTCACGCGCGAACTTCCGCAATTTCCGTTGATGCTGACGCTCTTCTGGATAATTGATGGTCAGCCACTCTGCATACTTTGGTAGCGACTCGGCCATCATAGCCAAGTGCAGTTCGATACGATCCAGGCGATGATTGAGCTTCGTTAGCGCCTGGTGCAGGTCTTTTGGCGTTTCGGACAAGACTATTTCCCTGATGGTTTGATCGCCTTTCCGAGAAGCCGGTCAAAAGTTTTCAGATCAGGGATGGTCACATGATCGAGCCTTTCTTTTATGGCGCGCGTCCTCGGCGAGTTGATTTTCGCTTTGAACGTACTTTTGCGGGCCGGTCGGCCACTTCGGTTTGTGGGAGCCACCCTGACACTTTAGCGCGTTAACCTCGGCAGGGCTAATTACTGCACGTCGTAATCAAATAGGCGAATGCGTTCGGGTTTTTTCCGATTGGCCGCCCCCAAGCGCCCGTCGTTCTCCGCACTGATTCCAGTTCGCACTACGATACGCCTACGACACAGAAGGTTCGACTTCCGCCCGAAGTCATCAAGTCCCTGTGCCCATGTGGGTTCAAAGGGTTACCGCGATAATCAGCACATACTCAGTCATCGTCTGGCCTTTCTTGCTCTCGCGAATCCTGACCATTAATTGGTTGATGTAGTTCATATTTGATGTCCTCCTTTGCACGTTGTGCCAGCGCAATCGATTTGTTTTCATGCATGTCGGCCGGTTGACTTGCAGCGGTCGTAGCCTGCCGAATCCATCTCCAGCACCCTTCCCTTCCGCTTCCATCTTCCGTCTTCTGTCCATCCAGCATTCGGCTCATTGCTTTGTGATCAGGTTGAAGTGCACCACTCATGCCAGAAGGAACTTCGAGCGAGAGCCGACGTAGCTGGCCAAAGCCGATCGAGCGCCCGAATCCGGTCCTGCCGGTGTCGCATCGCGTTACATCCGGTGATTCAGTCGCCGACGCCGCCTTCCGGCACCCCTCTTTTTGGGTAGTCAATCGCCCGACGCCTTTGTCATAATCAATCCATGCCGGCCCACCGTCGCAGCTCTATCCCGCCCGCTTCGTTCCCCCGGATTGCAGGCCAGGCGTCACTTGCGATCGCCTTGGTGCTCGCGCTCTCAGGATGCGCCCCATCGGCGCTCTCGTCGGCGCGTAGCCAAATAGCGGCTGGCAATTATCCGGCAGCCCGTCAAGAACTTGTCGCTCTGTCAGCCAACAGCGACTTGAGTGAGAGCGAGCGGCGCGAAGTCAAGGACGACGTTTGTCTCTGCGATTTCATGATCGGCCGCCCGACGTACACTCTTTCCGAGCAGCGCAGTGTTTGTGCCGAAGCGGCGAAAGACCCGGACAGCCAGAGCAGCTCGATTCTTGCGCGAATCGACGATGCTGCCCGTCGCAAGGACGCGCAGGAAGTCGAGGCCGCCCTGGCCGCGCATGACCTGGCCGATGCCGAGCGGGCCGCGACCGATTATCAAAGTTTGCCGGAGGCCGATCCCGCGACAGTTGCGCGATGGTCGAAGCAAATCTGGACGTTGGCGGACGCGCAGGTGTTCGCCGACACGAATGCGAAGAAGCACTCGCTCGACGCGGCTATCTCCGAGGCCCGCAAGAACCATCGCGATGTCCAAAAAATGGATAAGGGACAGTTCACCCAATGGGTCGTGAAGACTACGACCGTCTCGGGCATCGCCTTCGCTTCCGGAGTCGAGGTGAGGGATTCGACTGTGAAACTCAGCGTCGACGACGCAAACCTTCAGCTCGCCGCGCTCAGCCTCGACCGACTCGCCACGGTAAACGACGCGATGGCCGCGCGATGCGGTTGCGACGCGCGCACCAACGTGGCCGTTGCTGAGACGGGGTTCCCCGCCTACTTCATCCGGCTGGATCCGGAGACACGAATGTCCGAAGTGATGATTCTGCCGCGCGGAGATCACGCGATCGTATCCGCCACCGCGAACTAGGCGGACTTCGGCTCAGGCTCCGCGCCGCACTGCTTAGTCATTTAAAAAGTTTTGTGATAGTCCTCTCATCTGACTGAGAATCGCAACTGCGCTGCCGCGTCGGCGGCCGCGGTTTCAGAGGCTGCGGGAAATCTTGTACGCACTTAAGCAGCGCTGCTGGTCGACGATTGCGATTGCCATTGCGGGAGCAGGCTGCGTCCCCGTTGCTGCCTTTGCGAACGACTGGGGAATGGGCGATTCGAACTCGAAGATTCCCCCGAGCAGCGTTTTTGACGCCGTCTCGACCCCGGCCCACGAGATCAACACTGTCGCGTTCTTCGTCATCTCGATCACCGCGGTGATTTTCCTGATTGTCGCGGGGCTGCTCGCCTACAGCATCGTGCGTTTTCGCGTCCGCTCCGGCGACGACACTCGCGAACCGCCGCAGGTATACGGCAGCAATCCGATCGAGTTCGCCTGGACGACGGTCCCCGTCCTCATTGTATTGGTGCTCATCCTCGTGACTGCTCGTACCATATATACGGTGCAGGCGCCGGCGCGGCCGCCCGACGCTCTCAGCGTCCACGTGATCGCGCATCGATGGTGGTGGGAGTTCCGTTACCCGGGCCTCGGCGTCGTCACCGCCAACGAACTTCACGTTCCGCTGAGCGATCCCAAAAACCCGACGCCGACTTTTCTTGATCTAGAGTCTGCCGACGTCGCGCATAGTTTCTGGGTGCCTCGCCTGGCCGGCAAGACTGACGTCATCCCGAACAAGAAAAATTCGATGTGGATCGATCCGCACGTCGCCGGGACCTACCTCGGGCAGTGCGCCGAGTACTGCGGTACCGAGCACGCCATGATGCTGCTACGGGTGATCGTCGAGCCGCGCGACGACTTCGATAGGTGGGTCGCCGCGCAGAAGCAGCCGCCGGCCATGGACGCGTCCGTCGGCCACGGGCGCCAGGTCTTCGAATCCACGGCGTGTGTCAATTGCCATACGATTCAAGGCACGGCCGCGGACGGACGGTTCGGCCCCGACCTGACTCACCTGATGACCCGCGAGACGATCGGCGCCGGCGTCGCGATGAATACTCGCGATCACCTGCGCATATGGGTGAGCGATCCCGGCGTCATGAAGCCCGGCGCGCTCATGCCCGCAATGAATCTCGACGACAAGGACCTCGACGACCTCGTCGCGTACCTGGCCACGCTCCGCTGATCGGGGAAGCACTGTCATGGCGGGAAGCATCGACCACGAAATCGCTCTTGGCGCCGCCGACGATCTGCAATCGCTGCCCCTCCTCGGCAAACTTCACGAATGGGTCGTGACCGTCGAGCACAAGCGCCTTGGAATCATGTACATCGCGGGTGGGCTCTTCTTCTTCCTGATCGCCGGTCTGCAAGCGGCGACGATTCGCCTTCAGCTCATGATGCCCGACGCCGGAATCGTGCCGCCACAGGTATTCAATCGGCTGCTCACGATGCATGGCACCGCGATGGTCTTCCTGGTCGGGATGCCGATCCTGACGGGCTTCTTCAACTACCTCGTACCGCTGATGATTGGCGCGCGCGACCTCGCGTTCCCTCGACTCAACGCCTTCGGCTTCTGGTTGTGGTTCTTTGGCGCCATCCTCCTGTACTTCAGCTACATCGGCGGCGACGGTCTGTACGGCGCAGGCAGCGCGCCCGACGTCGGCTGGTTCGCGTACGCTCCGCTCACCGAGCTGCCGTTCTCGCGCGGCAACAGTACTGACTATTGGATACTGAGTATCTTTCTGACCAGTGTCGGCACGACTGCGACCGCCGCAAACATAATCACCAGCGCATTTTGCATGCGATGCGAAGGGATGACGCTCGACAAGATGCCGGTGCTCGTGTGGCTGGCGATCGTCGTCGCCTTCATGATGCTCGTCGCATTGCCGCCGCTCTCTGCAGCGCAGGCGATGCTGCTACTCGACCGCTTCCTCGGCGCGCACTTCTTCGATACCCAGGCGGGCGGCTCGGCAATCCTGTGGCAGCACTTCTTCTGGATCTTCGGCCATCCCGAGGTCTACATACTTGTCATTCCAGCTTTCGCGTTCGCCTCCGAGATCATCCCGGTTTTCTCGCGCAAGGTGATTTTCGGCTACAGCGTGATGGTCGCGGCGTCGTGCGCGATCGCGTTCATCAGCATGAGCGTATGGGCGCATCACATGTTCGCCGTCGGCATGACTCCGGCCGGCAATTCGTTTTTCGCCCTGTCCACGATGCTGGTCGGCGTCCCGACCGGCATCAAGATTTTCAACTGGCTCGGCACAATCTGGGGCGGGAAACTTCGCTTCAAGGTGCCGATGCTGTTTAGCCTGGGATTTCTGTTTCAGTTTCTCATCGCAGGCCTGACCGGCATCATGTTGGCCGTCGCGCCTTTCAACTGGCAGGTCACGGATACCTACTTTGTTGTCGCTCATTTCCACTATGTACTAGTCGGTGCGATCATCTTCATGGATTTTGCCGCTATCTATTACTGGTTCCCGAAAGTAACTGGCCGGATGCTCAGTGAGACTCTTGGTAAATGGCATTTCTGGCTATTTCTGATCGGCTTCCACCTGACTTTCGATACTATGCACTTCACGGGTCTGCGCGGGATGCCACGTCGCATATATACCTATCAGCCCGGCCGCGGTCTGGAGGCGCTGAACCTGGTCGAATCGATCGGTGCGCTGCTGCAGGGCATCGCGGTGCTCATATTAGTAATCAATGTTGTACGCTCGCTTCGTTCCGGCGATCCGGCGGGCAACGACCCCTGGGATGCGTGGACGCTCGAATGGTCCACGACCTCTCCACCACCAGAATACAATTTCGCCGAACCCCCAAAGGTGCGAAGCCGCCGCCCGCTATGGGACCTGAAGCACCCGGAAGATCCCGACTGGAAGTACGAATGAACCGGAGCACCTCTTAATGGCCGCCGCACCCAACACTATCTCAGCACCCGCAAAGCCGTGGAGCGAAAGCCTCCCGCGACGCGGTCGCGTCGGCGTTCTCGCGCTGATCCTCACCGAGTCTGTGTTCTTCTCTATTTTCGTTGTCGCCTACATCTTCTACCTGGGCAAAAGCCTAAGCGGTCCATTCCCCAAGGACGTTCTTTCGCCGCCGATCCTCAATACCGTCTGCCTGCTCTCGAGCAGCATCACGATCGTGCTCGCGATTCGATCCCTGCGCGCGGGCTCGATTCGCGCCTTCGCCATCTGGTGGTTCATGACGCTCGCACTCGGCCTCGAGTTTCTGACGGGCACCGCCCTCGAATGGCACCGGCTCATCTATCACGAAGGGTTGACCATTCGAACTAATCTCTTCGGCACCACCTATTACTCACTAGTGGGTTTGCACGCTCTCCACGTTACAGTGGGATTGCTACTAATCCTTCTAGTGATGATTTTAACTGCTTGCGGCTACATGAACGACCGTCACGTCGAGCGAACTGATGTACTCTCCTGGTATTGGCACTTCGTCGACGCCGTGTGGGTAGTAGTATTCTTAACTGTGTACGTGATCGGTCGTTGAGATTTGGCAATGGCTATTCAGGAAAACATCGAAAGAGTAATCGAAACGCCCGCACCGACCGCCTGGCCGATGATATTTGCGCTCGGCTTGACGCTCTGCTTCGCCGGCCTCGTCACGAGCATCACTGTCAGCATGGTCGGCTTCATTCTTACCATAGCGGGCGCCGTCGGATGGTTTCGCGAAGTACTTCCGGTCGAACATCGCGAGGCAGTTCGCGTCGAACCGGCCGTGGTGGCGATCGTTCCCGCAAAAATCGGCGTCGACTATCTGCAAGTCGGAGAGCTGGGTAATCGCGCCGTTCTCCCGCTCGAAATTTATCCCTATTCCGCCGGAATCAGGGGTGGCATAGCGGGCGGCGTCGCGATGGCTGTCCTCGCCGTGTTGCAGGGTATCGTCGTTCACGGGAGTCCCTGGTACACCATCAACATTCTCGCCGCGACTGCGATGGCAAATCTCGCCAACGCCGACACCGCCACGCTCTCATCATTTATTCCGGAGGCATTCGTCGTCGCGCTGATTATTCACGCCTCGGCTTCCATTCTGGTCGGACTGCTCTATGGCGTGATGCTCCCGATGTTCCCGCGTTACCCGGCTTTCTGGGCCGCGATCGTCGCCCCGCTGCTGTGGACCGGACTTCTCTGGTCGTCGCTCAATGTGGTCAATCCTCTGCTCGACGCGCGCATCGAGTGGCGATGGTTCATCCTGTGCCAGATCGCGTTTGGCGCCGTCGCGGGTTACGTGGTCAACCTCACCGAGCGCGTGCATACGCTGCAGCACTTGCCGTTTGCCGTCCGCACCGGTATCGAGGCGCCCGGCCTTGCGGAGAAGCGCGAGGACCCGGATTGATCATGCGCCGCGTCAAATCGCTTCTTGCAATCGCGTCGCTCGCGATCCTGCTTGCCGCGTGCGATTCGCTTCCCGGCCGTCCCACGCGGGCCGACCTTCCGTTGCGTCCCACAAACGTGACCGACTTCGCCACGCTGTATCACGAGAGTTGTGCAGGTTGTCATGGCGCCGACGGCAAGTCAGGCGCCGCGCTCGCGATGAACAATCCCGTGTACCTCGCGATCGTCGACGACGCTTCGATGCGCCGCGTCATCGCCGATGGAGTCACGGGAACAGCGATGCCGCCATTCGCGCAAAGTTCCGGCGGATCACTGACGGATCGTCAGATCGATATCTTGATCACCGGTATCCGCAAAAATTGGACTGGCGCTCCCGGGGCGGGCGCGGGCGCTCCTCCCTATTCCAGTTCGACGCATGGCGATTCAAATCGGGGCGCGCAGGTTTATTCCTCGAATTGCCAGTCGTGCCACGGCTCCGACGGCAAAGGCGGCCCCGGTGCCGGTTCCATCGTCGATGCGTCCTACCTTTCGCTCGTCAGCAACCAGTACTTGCGCACGATCGTGATCGCGGGACGCCCGGAGCTGGGGCATCCCGATTGGAGAAATGACGTGGCGGGACAACCGCTGACGCCGGTTCAGGTTTCCGACGTGGTCTCATGGCTCGCGTCGAAACGTCCCGCGCCATTGGCACTGAGTAATTGAAATGGCTGAATCTTCCGACAAAACTTCACGACGCACGTTTCTGTTCCGCCTCGGAATAGCTATCAACGCAATAGCTATTGCACTCTTCGCAATACCTATTGTCGGCTACGTACTATCGCCAGCGCGTCGTTTCACCTGGCTCGACTGGATAGCGCTCGGACCCCTGACTGACTATCCGGAAAATCAGACACGGCTGGCGGAGTATGTAAATCCATTCAAGAAAGCATGGGACGGTGAGACGGCAAAGATTCCGTGCTGGGTGCGACGCCGCGCCGGCGACGAATTTCAGGTCTTTGCCATCAACTGCACCCATCTCGGATGCCCGGTGCGTTGGTTCGCCGAATCTGAATTGTTCATGTGCCCATGCCACGGCGGCGTATTTTATTCTGACGGCAGGCACGCCTCGGGACCACCGCCGCGCCCGCTGTATCAATATAAATACAAGGTCGAGGCCGGCAAACTTTGGATATACGCAGGCGAACTGCCGACGCTGGGCGAGCCGCAAGTATGATCGATGTGCTTAGGTCAGTCGGCCGATGGCTCGACGAACGACTGCAGCTCGGTCAGACGATCACCGAGGTCGCGGCGCATCCCGTGCCGCGCAGTTCCGCGAGCTGGTGGTATGTATTCGGCAGCGCGACACTCGTCGTTTTCATATTGCAAGTAGTCACTGGCATCTGTCTCGCGACTGTCTATACGCCTGCAGCCGATCGCGCCTGGGACAGCTTGATATATCTGAACTACCAACAACCGCTCGGATGGTACCTGCGCGCGCTGCACGGCTGGGGCTCCAACTTCATGGTCGCCCTGATGTTCATTCACATGATCCAGGTCTTTCTGTTCGGCGCATACAAATACCCGCGCGAACTCACCTGGGTCGCAGGATGCGTCCTCCTGCTGTGCACTCTTGGCATGGCGTTCACCGGCCAAGTCCTGCGCTTCGATCAGAATGCATACTGGGGTCTCGGCATCGGCGCGTCGATCGCCGGACGCACTCCGGTCATCGGCGCCGCGGTGGTGCATCTCATCCTCGGCGGACCGATCATCGCCGCCGAAACCCTGTCGCGCTTCTTCGCGCTGCATGTATTCGTGATTCCAGGTCTGCTGATCGCTTTCGTCGGCCTCCATCTCTATTTGGTTTTGATGCTCGGGATCAACGAATGGCCGATGCCCGGTCGAATAGTCAGACACGATAGCTACATCCAGCAATACCAGGAGTTAGTACACCAGGACGGCGAGCCGTTCATGCCATTCGCGGCGCAAAAGGATCTCGTCTTCGCCGGACTGATTATCCTGAGCCTGCTGGTGGTCGCCGCCGTCGCCGGCCCGATCGGACCCAACGGCCAGCCCGATCCTACGATCATCCAGACGGTTCCGCGTCCCGACTTTTTCTTTCTGTGGCTATTCTCACTGTTCGCATTGCTGCCGCCATGGACGGAAACCTTTTTGATGCTCACTGGTCCGGTCGCAGTTATCGGACTTCTGTTTGCCGTGCCTTTCATTTCCGGGACCGGCGAAAAAAGCTGGCGGCGGCGTCCCTTCTCGGTCGTGATCGTTATTCTGGCCGTCACGGTTGTCGGCACGCTCACCTGGCTCGGGACGTTTTCGCCGTGGTCGCCCGTGATGGACGCGTGGAGCGCGGCGCCGACTCCCATCGACTACGTCAAAGGCCGCACTCCGCTGGAACTTCAGGGCGCGCTGCTCGTGCAGAGCAAGCAGTGCCGCAACTGTCACGCGCTCGGCGGCGAAGGTGGCCTGCGCGGTCCCGCGCTCGACGACACCGCGACGCGCCTCACGCGCGATCAGATCGTTCGCCAGATAATTCAAGGTGGCGGCAACATGCCGGCTTACGGCAAGAATCTCAGCCCCGCGGAGGTCAACGCGATCGTCGCATTCCTCTCCACGATGCATCCGCCGGGCGAGCCGCCCGCGCGCGATTCGGCACATCCCGCGACTCCTGCATCGAGCAACTAGGTCTTTTTAGTGAACTCCGTATTACAAACTGCCTTCGATTCGTGGAGTCCTCCCGTCGCCACGATCGCGATGCTGCTAGTCACTGCCGCCGTGTATGCGCGCGGCTTCGCTCGCTTGCATCGCCAGATGCCGGCTCGCTTCCCTGTGTGGCGACTCGCGGCGTTCATGGCGGGAATCGCGGCGCTCTTTATCGCGATCGCGTCGCCGCTCGAAGTCTTCGATGACGTGCTGCTGCAAATCCACATGACGCAGCACCTCCTGCTGATGATTGTAGCGCCGTCGCTCCTTCTGGCAGGCGCGCCGGCGATCGCGCTCGTGCGCGGGCTTCCTCCGCGTATCGCCAAAGCGATCGTCGGCCCGACTCTCCGCTCAGGCGCTGTGCGCCGACTTTTCGCGTGGCTTACGGAGCCGCTGGTGTGCTGGATCGCATTCGCCGCCGCGACCTGGGGATGGCATCTGCCGGCCGCCTTTCAGCTCGCGCTCCGCTCCAACGGATGGCACGTGTTCGAGCACGCATGCTTCTTCGGGACCGCGCTGATGTTCTGGTTCCCCGTCATTCAGCCGTGGCCAAGCGTCGCGCGATGGCCGCGATGGGCGATGATTCCGTACCTGCTGCTCGCCGATGGGCAGAACACAATACTCGCCGCGCTCTTCATGTTTTCCGATCGCTTGATTTATCCTTTCTATGCTACCGCGCCGCGCATCGCGGGATTCACTCCGCTTGGCGACCAGATTGTCGCGGGCGCTATCATGTGGGTACCCGGCTCGCTCTTCTATCTGGTGCCGGCCGCGCTAATCATGTTCCAGATGCTCGCGCCTCGAAATATGTCGCGCAACCTCACCAGTGAAGATGACATTCATCGCCGAGTCGCCGGCCAACTTCCAGCGGCGCCACGTTTTTAGTTCGTAGAAGGAGTGACCCATGCCCGAATCGACGCCTATTTCGGTTACCCACCGCCCCGCGTGGAAAGCATTGCAGGCGCACTACAATCAGATTCACAGCCGACACCTGAAAGAACTGTTTGCCGAGGATCCGAAGCGCGGCGAGCGCCTGGTCGTCGAGGCCGCCGGCCTGTACTTCGACTACTCCAAGCATCGCGTGACCGACGAGACTCTTCGCCTGCTGCTCGCGCTGGCCGACGAAGTCGGACTCCGCGGGCGCATCGACGCGATGTTCCGTGGCGAAAAAATTAACGTGACGGAAAAGCGCGCCGTCCTGCATATCGCGCTGCGTGCCCCCCGCGGCGCTTCGATCGGCGTCGACGGCGACGACGTGGTGCCCAAGGTCCACGAGGTGCTCGATCGCATGGCGGATTTTTCCGCGCGCATCCGCGACGGCTCGTGGAAAGGCCACACCGGCAAGCGCATCCGCAATATCATTAATGTCGGCATCGGCGGCTCCGACCTCGGCCCGGTCATGGCGTACGAGGCGCTGCGCCATTACAGCGACCGCAACCTGACTATGCGCTTCGTCTCCAACGTCGACGGAACCGATTTCGTCGAGGCCACGCGCGACCTGGACCCGGCCGAAACCCTGTTCATCATTTCGTCGAAGACTTTCACCACGCTCGAGACGATGACCAATGCGCACACTGCGCGGGAATGGTGCCTCAAGGCGCTTGGCGACGAAAAGGCAGTTGCAAAACATTTCGTCGCGGTCTCGACCAACGCCGCTGAAGTGACGAAGTTCGGCATCGACACAAAAAACATGTTCGGCTTTTGGGACTGGGTCGGCGGACGCTACTCGATGGATTCCGCGATCGGCCTGTCCACGATGATCGCGATCGGCGCCGACAATTTCCGCGCGATGCTGTCGGGCTTCCATTCGATCGACGAGCATTTCCGCACTGCGCCGTTCGCGCGCAATCTACCGGTCCTGATGGGCCTGATAGGAGTCTGGTACAACGATTTCTTCGACGCGCAAACCGTCGCAGTTCTACCCTATGAGCAATACCTGAAGCGCTTCCCCGCCTATTTGCAGCAGCTGACGATGGAATCGAACGGCAAGCACGTCACGCTCGAAGGCACTCCTATCGACTATCAGACGGGACCGATTTACTGGGGCGAGCCCGGCACCAACGGCCAGCATTCGTTCTACCAGCTAATCCACCAGGGCACGAAGCTCATCCCATGCGACTTCATAGGATTCTGCCGCGCCCTTAACCCGCTAGGACGCCATCACGACCTGCTGCTATCAAACATATTCGCGCAGGCCGAAGCGCTGGCATTCGGAAAAACCCCCGAACAGGTAAAAGCCGAAGGCACACCCGATTGGCTGGTGCCGCATCGCGTATTCGAGGGCAACCGCCCGTCAACAGTAATACTAGCCGACGAACTAACTCCGGAGACGCTAGGCAAGCTGGTAGCTCTCTATGAGCACAGCGTCTTCACCCAAGGCACAATCTGGAACATAGACTCATTCGATCAATGGGGCGTAGAGCTAGGCAAAGTCCTAGCCCAAAAAATAATCCCGGAACTCGAATCCCCAAAGGAACCGGAGCTATCCCACGACAGCTCCACGAATGCGTTGATAAAAAGGTATCGAGCCCGTCGCAAGAAGTGATCGCGAAAGTGACGCCGTAAGAGATCGTCTTAGGACTGTTAATGAAGATCAAGATCCCGCCCGTGGACGTAGATCCTCCCGACAGCGATGTCCATTTTCTCGATGATCGCATCAACGAGTACAACGTCGAGCAGACAGGCATCAACGACGGCAAAATTCTCTCTTACTTCGTGCGCGATGAAACCGGAGCGATCGTCGCCGGCCTCTACGGTTGGACCTGGGGTGGATGCTTTGAAGTTCGCTATCTCTGGGTACAGCATGACTATCGGGATCGCGGATACGGCAAAGCCCTCATGGAGGCCGCCGAGAACGAAGCGATCGCGCGCCGATGCCACCAGATAGTCCTCGACACTCACAGCTTCCAGGCTCCACGCTTCTACCAAAGCCTCGGGTTTGAGATCATAGGCACTCACGCCGACTATCCGCATGGCCATCAGAAGCACTATCTGAAGAAGGCCCTGGGATGCGCGCACCCTTAACTCACGACGAAGGCGCGTCCACTACCCGAGGGAACGCCGGGAACGAAACCGACCGTTTCCGCTACGCGCAAAAATCCTTGGTTGCAAAGGTCCCGCTTTGGAAAGGGTGCTTGCACTTCTTTCCGAACTTGAACTTTCCCGTCATCGAAGTATCGTTACCGGTGGCGCTTCCGCTGACCGAACAATCTGCACCCGCACTGCCTTTGAATGTGATCCCCGTCGAACTTACGGTGCCCATCAGGTGTCCGAGCGCGGTAAATGTTCCAAACCGGAAGTCAAAGTCGCTGGTGCTCTCGAGTTTTTTGCCGTTCTGCTCGAAAGAGTTAAACAAGACGGTGCCCATACCGAGGGTCGGGTTGTTATCGATGGCTGTGCCTTGCCAGCAGCCTTGAACATTGAGCGGAGGCTTTTTGGCATCGGGCGCCGATACTTCGTCTGCGCTTCCGCCGTCGGGCGCACTCCAGCTACCGGCGTTCTCATCAATCTGGTCTTCGTCCTGCGCATACACATGGTGCGTCGAGCAGAGCACGCCCGCCGACAGCAGACCCGCCCCAACAACGATTGCAATCATCTTCGCTAACTTCATGGCCGATATACCTCCCCGGATGTTCGTTTAGGTGTTCTAACGTTTGTACCTTTGTAGAGAAACCCTTGCGGCGGTGGACGAGGTGCTTGCCGCGGGGTAGATGTAGCCGTCGTGCCGCTTGATTCTTCCATCGTCGGGACCGCCGGTGCGCCAATTGTCAGCGAAGTCGATTCGCGATGGACGATGGCCTATGCCGCCGCGCTCGGCGACTCGATGCCGTGCTACATGGACACCACTCGCGGCGTGATTGCGCATCCGATGTTCCCAGTGTGCTTCGAATGGCCAGTGCAGGTCGCGATACGTGCGCTATTCGAGAAATCGACCTCGCTCACGCGCGACGAGGCCATCCGCGGCGTGCACGCGACGCACGACACTGTCCTGCATCGCGCGATTCGACCGCCCGAGCGGCTGGCGACGCAGCTAACGGTCGCGGGCGTCGAGCGCCGCAAGCCGGGCGCTTACATGGTTACGCGCCTCGACACCGTCGATAGTGCAGGCAAGCCGGTTTGCACTAGCTGGTACGGCGGAATCTATCGCGGCGTCGAGGTTAAGGGTCCCGACGTTCTCGCCACGCTCGCGCCCGCTCCTTCGCAACCGATCGTCGAGGACGGTGAGCCGCTGCTCGAGTGCCGGGTCGATGTGCCGTCGGGTATGGCGCACGTCTATACCGAGTGCGCGCGAATTTTTAATCCGATTCACACGGACGCATCGGTGGCGCGCGCGGCCGGCCTGCCGTCGATCATCCTGCACGGGACCGCGACGCTGGCGATGGCGGTGTCTCGAATAGTCGAGAGCCTCGCCGGCAACGATCCTGCGCGAGTGGAAAGAATCGCCGGACGTTTCGGCGCCATGGTGACGATGTCTTCGACGATCACCGTGCGAGTACTCGCGCGCGAAGAGAACGCGCAGGGCACAGTGCTTTTCTTCGAGACGTTGAGCGGCGAAGGCCGGCTCGCGATTCGCGAGGGGATGATAGTTCTCCGCGTGTAGCTTCTTCAATTGCCTTCGGGGGAGGCCGACGCTCGTCCTCGAGCGGCGGGTCGGGGACAAAATTCTCCGGATTCCAAGCTGCGGCGCACCAGACAATCGCAGCCGCACGAATGTCCCCCACCCTCACCCTCCCCCGACGAACGTGGGCGGGAACTCGGGACAAGGAAAAGGGATCAAGATTCGTCGGAGGGTTTTACTGCGCGGAACTGGATCAGCAGCAGTATGTCGTAAATTGTTTTCAGCGCGCCCGCGCAAATCAGTGGCCATCCGAAGGACGAATGATTCAGCATCGCGCCCGCCGGCAATGGTGCAATCGCGGACGCCAGGCTGCGCGGAACATTGGTCACAGTCGCCGCTGCCGCACGTTCCCCGGGCGGCACCACCGCCATGACGTAGGACTGGCGCGCGGGCACGTCCATCTGCGAGGTCGATGAGCGCAGCAGCAGAAACGCCATCGTCAGTCCGGGCGTCGGCATCAGCGCGGCAATTATCAGCATCGCGTTCGACGGCAGATGGCTGAAGACCATCGTGTTGATCCGCCCGAACCGCGCCGCGAGCGCCGACGAAATAAATTGGGAGAACGAACCGAGCAAACCGGCCGCGAAGAAAAAAGCTCCCGCCACCTGCACCGACATGTTGAAGCGGCGAAACAGCCACAGCGCCAGCAACGACTGAATCACGAATCCACCGCCCAGCGAGTCGAGACTGAACAGCGCCGACAGCCGGATCACGATTGCTCGCGACTTGGCCAGAGGCGCAGTCTTGATCGGCTGGCGCTCGACTTCGATGGCGGGTGAGAGACGCCAGTAAACCGACGATGCTATCAGCGCGATGATCGCGTACGCGACGAAGCCCGACCGCAGAGATGACGCGAGCGCCCATCCGTGGCGCGCCGCGAGTATCGCCGGGATACCGCTGGCGAGCGCCCCGAACGCACCGGCCATCGCGCCCGCAACGTTGTACAACGCGAACATCGCCGTCAGATCGCGAGGCTCTGCGGCCTCTGCCAGAGCAGCCTGTTCGACCGGGAGGAACAGGCTGACGTCGCCGGCGGAAGGATTCAGCGTGCCGACGACGGCGACGACGAACAGCGGCCAGAAGCTCGACGTAAGGGCGAATCCGATTCCGGTGGCGAGCATCAGCGCGCACGCCGCCAGCAGCACTCGCCGCCGGCCCAGGCGATCGGTGGCGAGTCCCACCCACAGCGTCAGCGCCGCCGAGCCCAGCAGCGTGCCGAACACAATCGCGCCGACACGCAGAGGATTAAATCCGATCGCCGTCAGGTAGCCCGGCAACAACACGCTGACCGCCCCGTCCGCAAGGCCGCGCAGTGCGCGCGTCGTGAGCAGTCGCTTGGCGTCAGCCGTAGCGCTCTGCGGAAACCATCGATTGATCGGAGCCACGATCGCAGAAACCTAGCGCCTTCCGACCGGCGAATGCGAACAATCGCGCGGCGTTCAGTTTACGATGCGAGCGAGGTCGGCGAGGACCGCTTCGCGCGCCACAGGCAGCGCGTCGAAATTATTCGGGAGGACGAGGCGTCTCACCGGCACCTTGTCCACCAGAGCATGAAGCGCCTGGAACTCCCGCCCGAGCATCGCATTGTCGGTGGTGTCCAGTCGGTACGTCGACCGCAGCGGACGGGCGAAGGCATCGCGCGCTGAGAGTTCATCGACCTTCGGCGGCTCGGCACCAGCATTCGGCGAAGTGTCGCGAGTCAAAATGTAGATCGCGACGAGCGGAGTCGGCTGCCTGGGGAATGCGTTTGATTTCGCGAGTCGTTCGACTCCCCGCTTACTGGTATAGTGCCCCAGCACGGGGTGATCGTCGGCGCTGTCTCCGAGTAGAGATCGAGCCGAGTCCTCCCACAGCCGCACTCCTGGATAGCCCGGCTCGGCCAGAATCTCGCGGCCGCGTTCCACTACGATCAGGCAATCGTCGCAGAAGGTCGGATAGCCGGCGAGGCCGAAGCTCGCGGCCAGCGTGGATTTGCCGGCGCCCGCTGATCCGATGAAGCCGCATACCCCGTGCGAAGTGACGACGGCGGTAGCATGAAGCGCTAGCAGCCCGAGCAGATTTGCGACACACGGCAGCACCTGGTCGAGCGCCAGATGCGCGATCGTCTCGAGCGAGCCGTGCTCGTACGGCCAGCAGCATGCGACCTCGCGCCCATCACGCGAGACGAAAAAGTCGGCAAGTTCGGGGAAGCTGAGCAGGTAACCGCCGGCAACCTTGGCCTGGCGCATCAAGGGTTTTCCTGCCGACGTCTCGTACACGAGAAACCAGTCCGAGGCGCGGATCCGCTTGAGTTTCGATGGCTGTAGGCGCAGACGAACTCGAGGATACCCGTCGACTTGCAGGGGCGATTCGAGCCGTTCCAACTGGCGGAGAGTTATATCGGAACTGATCGCGAGGCCATAGACGACGTACTCGAACACTATACGCGTCCAGCTCGCGAGATTTGATAAAGAGCGCCGGTCCCAGTGAAAAACTGGGACCGGCACCCGGACAAACTTAGCCTGTCACGTTATGCTGAGTCGTGACGCTGGTGTCGGTTGCACCTAACGACTTCGCTTCGGTCAGCTTTGATACAGCGCCGTACTCGACCAGCTTGGGAGCCGCATACGGGCGTTTTTCGTTAATTTTGTCTTTATTCGGTTCACTCATTTGGCACACCCTACCCTCATTTTGAAGTTGCATCAACATCTAGTCGCCATCTTAATCGAAGAGCGTAGATATTTTAGTTACCTGCATCAAGCGCAAACCTTGACGCCGTCGCTCTGCGATTTGTTATTTCCGAACATTTCCCGATACCACAACTCGACCGCTGCCGTGGTAAAAAACTGAACCAGGTACCTGCGATGCCCGGCACCGAAGGATTCCCATTCGCTGCGCAGCTTGCCGGCGTCGATCCATCCGGCGGCCGCGATTCGGGGAGACGACAGGATACGGCTGAACTCGTCATGGTTGATCGCTGCGGAGAATGACCAGTCGAACGTCGCCTTGCTCACCCGTTGATGGATCGCCGCGGGCAGCAGATCCGACATCGCCTGCCGCATCACGTAGCGATGCCAGATGCCGTTTCGGCGTTGCTCGTCGGGAATCGCGTTAGCGAACTCAACCATGCGCCGATCGTCCAAAGGATGGCGCACCTCGATTCCATATCGAGAACCGAGATGATCGAGCTTGCCCAGGGCAAACGACAAGCCCAGCGGCAGAGCACGCTCGCCGCGCTTTTCGGGTTCGATTCGTTTGCGCCAATATTCGCCACGCAGCCGATCTACGAGATTGGTGCGACGCACGAAATCGGGCTCTAGCCATTGGGGATCCGCGACGCTGCGGTGGAAACTCTTGACGGTTCGTTTCAACGCTCGTGGAATCGGCGGAACGATTCCGAGCCGAAACAGCTTTTTCCCTGCGCTCCAACCGGCGGGATTCATAGCCTTCAAGCGGCGGTCATCGCGATAGCGCCGGACCAGGCGACCTACGCGCAGTCGGCGAACAGCATCCGCGTAGTATTCGCTATGCCCGAAAAACAACTCATCGCCGCCGATGCCCGTCAGCATCACGTGATATTTCTTGTCGCTTATATCCTGATACAGCGAAGTCACAGCCGTGTCGTTCGGGAAGTCCGGCAAATCATTGAAACGACGCACCTGCTCTACGCTGTCGGGGAAGCTGAACGGTTTCGGCCCGAGCATCGTGGCTCGAAGCTGCCATTTTCGGACAACTTCGTCGATATAGTTGCGCTCATTGTCCTTCGGTTCGGGCGAGATCACCGAAAACGTCTCGAAGGGACCTGCATCGGCGGCGCCCTGACGTTTCAGATATGCCGCCATCGAGACGACCGACGATGAATCGAGCCCGCCACTCAACTGCGAGGCCACCCCGGTTCCGGGATTACGCATCCGACAGCGCACCGCTTCCTTGAACAGGTTGAAGAAATGCGACGCGTATTGTTTGTCGTCGCAATAGCGGATGTCGCGCACGCCGTTCAGGCTCCAATACTGGCGCTTGCGCAACTTGCCTGGCTCGATGGTGAGATAGTTTCCGGGTACTACGTGAAAAATATCGCGGAAAAGCGTTTCCTCGGGATCAAGCACACGCCCACATATGATCTCGGCCGCCATCCCTTCGTTCGGTTCAACCGGGAACTGCGGCTCGAGCAACATTGCCTGCAGCTCCGAAGCGCAGACGAACTGCTTCGCGTCCAGATGGTAGTAGAGTGGCTTGACCCCCAACGGATCGCGCGCGCAGAAGAGTCGCCTGCGCGCTCCGTCCCAGATGACGTAGGCGAAATCGCCGAGTATCCGGGCGGGAGACTCTTCTCCCCAGCATTGGTAAGCACGCAGCACTAACTCGGCGTCGGTGTCGTCATGCGGCGGCATCCCGGCGGCCATGAGCGCGTCCTTCAGTTCTGCGCGATTATCGACTCGCCCGTCGAAGACCATGGCGAGCTTCGCACTCTCGTCACGCAGTGGCTGATGCTCCCGGATAGATTCCTCTGTGGCACACAGCCGTGCGTGCCCCAGAGCTACCGCGCCGTCCACCATCGAGGCCTGTCCATCGGGACCACGGTGACGCATCGAGTTGAGCATGCGTCCAACCACTCGCGGATCCGCAGGGCGTCCGTCGAGGTTGAACATTGCAATAATTCCGCTCATCGATACGTCACAATGGTCCGTCCTGATTTCTGCGCAAAGCTATGCGCCAGCGCTACTTGTGCTTTCTAACCTTTTTTGCGGTCGCAGCGCCAACGATAGTTCTGTCGATGTCATCGAACTCCTGGATTTTTCCCTGGACGCTCAAGGGATCGGCGCCGTTGCTCGAAAAATACATTACGTCGGAAAAGTCAGAAGCATTCGCATACGCGAAATGCAACGTGACCGTGGCGAAGCAGCCCGGGGTCGTCTGGCTTAGCGTCCAGACCATCGTACCAGTATTGGCCGGCGATCTCGGAACCAGGCTGCTGGTGAAAGTGCCATGGCATACGCTGCCGTTGTCATTGGTTACGATGAACCCACCTACCGGGAACCCGCTCGAATCAGTGTTGAGTGAACCCGCCATCGTCATGGTCGCGGCACCCGAACCTGCAGTATCGTCTCCGATGGCCGAGAAGGCATAAGAGGAGCTGTCTTCGAGAGGCCCTGAGATAGCGACGGCGTTGGCTCGAGAGGCCAGCAAGCCAAACAGGGTAACACCAAGCCCAAGCAATGTTATTTGTTTAAGAAATTTTCTCATTATTCGACTCCTGTTCTGCAGCATCGCCCGGTCTGATGTCGTCCGGGCGAGTCTGACGTAAAATGGTCACGGTTATTACACAATCGAGATTGACGCCCGCCTAGAATATTGACCCCGCTTGCAGTTGCGCTTCGCCTGTAACTGCGATCGCGTTTGAGTCAATGTCCTCCATGAAGATCACGGAATGCGAGGGGAAGAATGCGGGGTTACCACCCAAGCTCGCAACACCATAGAGAGGGTGAGTTTGGTCGGGGTGGTGGTCCCGCCCGTGCTGAGAATGTTGCAATTCGAGCTGCTGAGGACTGGACAGGGTCAGCGCCATCGTGCCCGAGTTGACACCCGCGGCGTCGGGCGTGCCGGTTCCGCTGAACTTGCCGGTGCAGATGTTCCCGTTGTCATTCAGGATAAAACTTCACGCGGTAACGGAAAATGTGCCGCTGCCGTCCGTGACCGTGAAAACGCCCGACATACTCGAGGCGGGGACGTCTCGCAAAACGTTGACGTTTGTACCGCCCATCCCGAAACTGTAGGTGCCGTTGGCCGGCATCTCATCGCTGTCGGGGGTCGCGGTTACGGCGGAAGCCGGTCGGATCGAGCTGAGCCCAAAGACCAAGACTGCCAATATGAACAAACCTCGTTTAAATACATTCATCTCCTGTATACTCCTTCGCTTTTGTGTCGTTTTCATTCGCGATACATCAATTATAAGAACGTCTTCGTAACTTCTAATCCCGATTTATTTGTTTAGACGTGTCGTGAGTGATTTGACTATGGTTTATTGAGCAACACGCATAATTCCACTTTGGCTTCTTTACGTCAAGTGGCTTTATAACCGCCATTGACGGCTTTGGTTATACAAATTTGGTCGTTAGAAGAAGTTAAAGAGGCCAAATTGACGAGAATTCCTACAATTTGTTACTTCACCGCCAGCGATCTCAGGACGCAAATCGGGCAATTGAAACACAGTTGAACGCGCTTGGGACGGCCTTTCACACAGGCTACTGTTGATAACTCCATGGCAGCCGACGCTCTTTTCGATCCATCCGACTTGCCCCTCGAAGCTGCGCTGGTGCTTTGCTGCGCGACGACGGCTTCGACCGCTGAGCGCACGGCGCAGGCATCGGCTCTGGCAGCCCGCGTCCACAACTGGGACGAGGTCATCGATATCGCGAAGCATCACGCGGTATTGCCGCTGGTACATCGCTATCTGAAGAATGAGTGTCAGGCGGCGATGCCCGAGGCGGCGCTGGCGAAACTTCGCACGCAGTGGCAGCTCATCATCCTCTACAACCGACATCTGACCGCCGAGCTGGTGCGCCTGATGGGATTGCTGGAGGCGGCTGGAGTCGCGGCGATCACATTCAAGGGTCCGGTGCTTGCGGCGATGGCGTATGGATCGATCGAACTTCGGCAGTTCAGCGATCTGGATATTCTTGTGCGCCAGGCGGACCTGCCCCGCGTCGCCGAAATACTCACCGCCGAGCGATATCTGTCGCCGCATACCCGGCGCGAAGGACTCGCGACCGGCTACTTCCAGGAGTTCGAGGATGCGTTCTTTGCGCCCGACGGGTTGGGCGCAGTGGACGTCCATTGGAACATCACCCCGCGCTCGTTCCGATTTGCTCCGGGAGAGGAAGCGCTCTGGCGACGGGCGCGCGATGTTGACCTCGAGTTCGGCAAAGTGAAGGCCATCGCGCCCGACGACCTGCTGCTCTACATCTGCGTCCACGCGGCCAAGCATGGATGGACCACGCTCGGATCGATCTGCGACGTCGCGGAAACCGTTCGCTCGCGGCCGGGAATAGATCTGATGCGGATACTCGAAGAGGCGACCACGCTCGGCAGCCGGCGGATGTTTCTGACCGAGATCTACCTGGCGCACGAACTGGTCGGTGCGCCGATTCCGAGCGAGCTTTTGACGATAGCGCGTGACGACCGCGCTGTTGCGGGGTTGGCAAGGCGCGTCGCGCGCCAACTATTCAGGGGCGCCGTGCAAGGCCGCACAGATTTCGATCCGTGGGAAGTTCCGCTTCGCTCGATCGAGAGCGGCCGCGCACGAATCCGTTACGTCATCCGCCGGATGCTGGCGCCGACGATGGGCGACTATGAGCTTATCCCGCTGCCAGCATCGCTGTTTCCGCTCTACTGGGTCATCCGGCCGTTTCGGATGGCGGTGCAGTACGGTCCGAGGCTGCTGCGCGGTTCGTCGAGCGCTTCGCACGCCTGAGCGTGGTTAAATTTTCGCGGATTTATTTGGTGAGCCGGCCGGGACTTGAACCCGGGACCCTGTGATTAAAAGTCACATGCTCTACCACCTGAGCTACCGGCTCGCCGAGAGATTTCCATGCTTGCAGGGAATTCAAAGCATTGGAAGTGCTCGCCACTTCAGACGGAAGTTTCGCAATCCGTCGAGGCGCGCGATTCGATCAGCGGCGCGGCGCTGGTCTGAACAGCGGCGCAAACGCGTCGCGATAGTACCAGACGAGGATCAACTCTAACGCCACCACGATGAACGCAATCGCCAACTGCATCGGCACCGGCGAGAGATAGACATGGAAAGCGATGATGTTCACGATCACCGGGGCGAGAATCACCAGCGCGAACGGCACCGCCACTCCCAATAGGAGCAGCGCTCCTCCAATGATCTGGGTCCCGAAGATCAACCAGAACATGTAGCGGGTTGCGATGAGCGCCCCGAAGAACGCGCCGGCGGCAGGAGTAGGCGGAGGATTCGGCATGAAATGGAAAAGGCCGTTCAAGCCGAAAATAAAGAACACTAGACCCAAAAGAATACGTGCGACGGTCACTACGATCCTCATCATCATTCCTCCCAAGTCAGTCGGTCCCAAAATGATGGGCTCGGTTTCAACGAGCACTAGTCATAGCAATCGTCGACGCGTCCGACTATCGACAATCCAACTTTGGGCGAACCCTTTAACATCAAATGCTTAAATGCGTTCTCCTTTAGCGTAGCTCTAGCGGGACGAATCCACCTATTGCTTTCACGACCTTCTTTCTACGTGTCGATTTAGCCTGTCTGTCGCATCAGAGTCTCCCGCGAAAATAATTGTTCCGATGCTCGAACAACCTATCGAACCAATTCATTTGAGGCGTCTGGATTGCTCGTCAGAAGGTCAGCGAGCGGAGAAAAGCTTGATTTTTTAATCGGTTAGCTATCATGCAAGCTTCGCTGGGTTCACCAGAAAAGTGCGGCGAAGGCGCCACGACAACGTCCGTCGGAGAACGAGTGCGGGATATCTTGTGCCGAAAAAAAGCGATGGCAGATGGCCTGCACCCCAATTTCCCGCCAGTTATAAGTAGAGTCCGCCGGTTATTTCGCCCCTCCTGGGGGCGCGTCGTTTGTGGTTTTGGTTTCATGTTAATCCCAGTTTTTCCGGCCGCCCTTCACTCTCTGAGGGCGGCCGAAAAACTGTCAGGTTTTGGATCCGAGGCCAGCGCGCCTTGCACCGCGCCGGCCAGCGCTTGGGCTGGCCAAGCGGTGCGCGCGATGGCCGAGCTCCCTTGATTCCTTGCCGCGAACTCCTCCGGCGCCAGGTAGCCGAGACTCGAGTGCGGGCGCAGGTGGTTGTAGTCGTGCCGCCACGCCTCGATGATCGCGCGCGCTTCCCCGAGGCTGCTGAACACGTACTCGTTAAGGCACTCGTCGCGCAACTTGCTGTTGAATGATTCGATGAAGGCGTTCTGCACCGGCTTGCCCGGCTCGATGTAATGCCACGCCACCCTTCTCGTTGCCCAACGCAGCACCGCACCACTGGTGAGTTCCGTCCCATTATCGCTAACCACCGTCTCCGGCAGCGCTCGTTCGATTGTGAGCCGCTCCAGTTCACGCACCACGCGTACCCCGCCCAGCGAGGTGTCGACCACCGCCGCCAGGCACTCGCGGCTGAAGTCGTCGACGATGCACAGGATGCGGAAGCGCCGGCCGTCGCTCAGCGTGTCGGAGACGAAGTCGAGCGACCAGCGCTGATTGATCGTGGTCGGCAGCGTCATGGGTGCTCGCGTACCTAGTGCCCGCTTTCGCCCTCGACGGCGGCGCACCATCAGCCGCTCCTCCCGGTACAGTCGATAGAGCTTCTTGTGGTTCAGCGCGTGACCTTCGCGCGCCAGCATCCAGCCTAAGCGCCGATACCCGAAGCGCCGCCGCTCCGCGGCCAGTTCTCGCAGTCGTTGCCTCAATGCCGAGTCGTCCGGTCGTCTGCACCGGTAGCGCAGAGTCGATCGGTCCAACCCCACCAGCTCGCACGCGTGCCGCTGACTCAGCCCGTGACGCTCAACTACCCGAATCACTGCTACTCGCCGCGCCGCAGGCTTCAGACGTTTTTTCCGAGCAGGTCCTTGAGTGCCGCGTTGTCCAACAGCGAGTCGGCCAACAGTCGCTTCAGGCGGCGGTTCTCATCCTCCAGCGCCTTCAGCCGCCTGGCGTCCGAGACCTCGAGCCCGCCGTACTTTGCCTTCCACTTGTAAAATGTCGCGCTTGAGATCCCGTGCCGCCGGCACACCTCTTCGGTCCTTGCACCGGCCTCGTGCTCCCGCAGAACCCCGATGATCTGCTCCTCCGTGAAGCGGCTTCCTTTCATCGTCCGTCTCCTTTTTCAGGCGACGGACTCTACCTCATTTCGGCGGAGTTTTCGGGGTGCAGGCCACAGAACTTAAAAGGACTCGCGTTTGCTCTAAGAAGATTGTAAAATCCGCGCGCAACATCTTGACACGCGAGCTAGTGCTCTAATATATCCACGACCCGGCAAACCAAAAGAGCAGAATTAGTTACTAACTGTAGGTCGAAAATCAGCACTCGAGAGGGAACCAGAAGATGCGCCTACATGAGTACTCGGCGAACGGATCGCCGGTCCCGGCTGCGATGAATAATCTTCGCGCCGAACCAGCGGGCGCCGCGTGCGAATGGTTGAGCCTGGAGCATCTTGCGCACGGGTCGGAACGGGTCGGCGGGATGGTGGTGCGGTCGGCGCAAGTTCGCAAAGTACTCAAAACCATCTCACGTCTGAGCCCGTACAAGGCAACCGTTCTGATCAATGGAGAGTCCGGGACCGGCAAGGAGCTGGTCGCCCGCGCCTTACACACACTGGGGTCTACCCCCGGCGGTCCCTTCGTGACCTTCAACTGCTCCAACCTGGTCGAGACGCTGGCAGAATCGCAGCTTTTCGGACATGTGCGCGGCGCATTCACCGATGCCCGCGAGGATTCACTCGGTTATTTCCGGTCCGCCAACGGCGGCACCCTGTTCCTGGACGAAATCGGAGAGCTCCCACTGCGCCTGCAACCCAAGCTGCTGCGCGCGGTCGAGACCCACGAGATTCAGCCAGTCGGTTCGTCGCGTTCCTACTCAGTCGATATACGGCTGGTCGCGGCGACCAATCGCGATCTGCGGGCGATGGTGAAGGCCGGTCAATTCCGCGACGATCTCTACTACCGCCTCAACGCCGCCGCCATCCTGGTCCCCCCGCTGCGCGAGCGGCGCGAGGCAATCCCGGCCTTCGTCGCCCATTATATCAAGCACTTCAACAGACTCTTCGGCAAAGACGTAAAGCTGGTCTCGCGTCGCGCTTTGGACGTGCTATGCGCCAATCAGTGGCCTGGCAACATCCGCGAGCTCGGCCATGCAATCGAGAGCGCGGTTCTGATGACCGATAGCGACCGTATCGACGTCGATGACCTGCCGTTCCGCCACGACAATGCCAATCCTGCCGCGCCGGAGCCGGTAGAGGCGTTGCTTCCAAATAGCGCGCTGGACGATCTGGTCGAAGGCGGAGTTAACGGCGCCGCGAAGGACTGGCCCTACTCGCTCGACGCTGTAATCCGTGAAGCGTCGAAGCTCGCACTGATTCGTGCGCTGCAGGCGACCGAAGGCAATTGCCATCGCGCGGCCGAGCTGCTCGGCGTATCGCGGTACACCGTCTATCGGATGCTGAACCGGTTCGGGTTGGCCGAAGGGCGCACATACAGAACGTTCCGCAAGCCGACCATCCGCCGCGCGTAGCCGAGCCGCCCGGGCCCGTTGAGTACGCGGCTGAAAGCCGTGTAACCTACCGCGGTGCCTCGCGTTTCAATAATCATTCCCGCATACAACGCGGCGGCGACTATCGCTGGCACAGTGGATAGCGTTCTCGGTCAGACCCTTCAGGATTTCGAAATAGTTTGCGTTGACGACGAGTCCACCGACGGCACCATCTCGATCATGAGGCAGTACGGCGACCGCGTTGGGCTGCTCGAGCAGTCCAATAGCGGGCCGGCGGCGGGACGCAACAACGGCGCGCGCCATTCGTCGGGCGAGTACCTTGCCTTCCTCGACGCCGACGACGTGTGGATGCCGCAATTCCTCGAGCGGTCAGTGGCGGCGCTGGATGCGGACCATTCCCTGTCGCTCGTGTACTGCAACTGCGCGCTGGCGGACAGCGAAGGCGTCGCGATCGACACGTCGCTGGTCGGCTGCGGCTTTGACCATCCACCGTCGCTGAATGAACTGCTCACGCGGCTATGGCCGATAATGCCGAGCGCGGCTCTCGTCAGACGTTCGGCCTACGACGCGTGCGGCGGTTACAGGGACGCATTGAAAGGCGCGAGCTTCCGCTTCGAGGACGTGGATTTCTGGATCAAGATGCGCGAGCAAGGGCCGTTCGGCTATATCGCGGAGCCGCTGATCACCTGGCGGTTCGCATGGTTTCCCAAGCAACTCAAGCGGCTGCCCGATTACTCGAAGGCGCTGCACGTGTTCGAGGCTTATCTACAGGAGCACTACGGGGTTTCCGCGGCGCCGCTGGTCGATGCGCGGATGCGGGCGCCGCGTAGTATCCTCGCGACGATCGGATTGAAGGCTCTTCGCGACGGCGATCGCCTGCGGGCGCGCGCGGCGTTCGCGCATGCAATCAAGGTGGATCCTTACCGGGTGAAGAACTACCTGCGCTGGATGCGGACCCTGCTGCCGCATCGGCTGGCGCAGAGCCTGTCCGGCGGCAGCTCGCGACGTGCTCGATCTGATCGCGCGTATCAGGAATAAATAGATCGGCGTTTAGCCGATGAAGAGGTTTTTAATGCGGGTGATTGTAACTGGTGGGGACGGATACCTCGGATGGCCGCAGGCGGTGTACCTGTCCAAGCGCGGCTACGAAGTATGCGTGGTGGACAACTTCAGCCGGCGTCTGTGGGATCTCGAAGGCGGCACCGAGAGCCTTATTCCGATTTCGTCGCTGCAGGACCGGGTGGCGGCGTGGCGCGAGACGACCGGCAAGGCGATACAAATCGCGGTCGGCGACCTGACCGACTATCCCTTCATCAGCGGCGTGGTGCGGGACTTCAAACCCGACGCGATCGTGCATTACGGCGAGCAGCGGAGCGCGCCATTCTCGATGATCGACCGGCGTCATTCGGTGCTGACACAGGTCAACAACATTGTCGGCACGCTGAACGTCGTTTATGCGATTCGCGAGCATGTGCCGGAATGCCACCTGGTCAAACTCGGCACGATGGGCGAATACGGCACCCCGAACATCGATATCGAAGAGGGGTTTATCGAGATTACGCACAACGGACGCACCGACACTTTGCCGTTCCCGAAGCAGCCCGGCTCGTTCTATCACCTGTCCAAGGTTCACGACTCGCACAATATCCAGTTCGCGTGCAAAATCTGGGGAATCCGTTCGACCGACCTGAACCAGGGCGTCGTGTACGGAATTGAAACCGACGAGACGATGCTCGACGAGCGGCTCGCGACGCGTTTCGACTACGACGGAATCTGGGGCACGGTGCTGAACCGTTTCTGTATCGAGGCGGCGATTGGGCATCCGCTGACCGTGCATGGCAAAGGCGGGCAGACGCGCGGCTACCTGAATATTCGCGACACGATGCGATGTATCGAAATCGCGATCGAGAAGCCGGCGAAGCCCGGCGAGTATCGCGTCTTCAACCAGTTCACCGAGCAGTTCTCGGTGGCGCAACTGGCGGACCTGATCCAGGCCGCGGCGAAGCATAAGGGGCGCCGCGTCGAGATTCAGCATATCGCGGATCCGCGGGTCGAGGCCGAAGTCCACTACTACAACGCCAAGCACACCAAGCTGATTGACCTGGGACTGAAGCCGCGGCTGCTGTCGGATACGTTGATCGACTCGGTGCTGGACAAGGTCGAGAAATACAAGCATCGCGTGAAGAAGGATCGCATCGAAGCGCTGGTGAATTGGCGGCGGACCAGCAACGCGGTGGGGTATGGCTCGATGTCGGCGGCGTCGGAAGAGCACGAGACTGAGGCGAAGCCGAAGGCAAGAATCTCGCGCGCCAGATAAGAGAAGAGCGGAATCCTGAATCGCGCGCGAAAAAAACGCGCGCCGTATACGGTCCCTCACCTTCATCCTCTCCCTAATGGGAGAGGGGAAGACGGACGCTATCGCGCCGACTGTCAGGGAATACGGGAGGCGCGTGACGCTTTGCCGCCGAGCGCTCGGCGGATTGGCGCTGGCAGGAACGTTCTTGCTATTCGGGTGTAGCTCTTCACGTGGCGTGGATCGTACTTCAGCACTCGCATGAAGCATTGACGCGCGCCGACCATGTTTCCGCGGCTCATCTCGATCACACCGGCGTTGGAAATCATCCTCACGCGATGCCGCATGAAGTCCTCGACCAGCCCGTCGGCGCGCGAGCCGTAGCGGGCTCGGATCAAATCGACAAACCCCTCGGGACCGACGTCGCGCTTCAGGACCTTGGGATAGAGCTGGCCGAAGGTGAAGCGCACCAGGCGGTCGGGCAGGTAAATGAAGCTGCCCTGCTCCCGGATGCGCGGCCAGAAATCGAGGTCTTCACCGAGGTTCTCGGAAAATCCGCCCGCGCGATCGAACGCCGTCCGGCGCATCACGACCGTGCTGGGCATGATTGGCCAGATCCGCGTGAGCATCTCATCCATCGAGGGAGCGTGCGCGGTGTCGGCTCCGACCGGAGAGGCGCGCGACTCCTCGCCTGCTTCGTCAACGACCGTCACGTCGGTGTAAACGAGTGCGGCACCGGGATCGCTTTGAAGCGCAGCTACACTAACCTCGAGCTTTCGCGGGAGCCATTGGTCGTCGTGATCGATTAGCGCGATAAGCTCCCCGCGACTGGCTGCCACGCCGGCATTACGCGCGGCCGGGAATCTGCGATTGGCCTGGCGTAGCACCCGAATCCTATCTCCGTAGCTGGCGAGTACCGAAGGTGTGTCGTCGGTCGAACCGTCGTCGACGACGACTACCTCGAAATCGGTGAAAGTCTGCTCGAAAACGCTGGCGAGCGCGCGCCCGATCGTCGCGGCGCCGTTGTAAATCGGAATGACGACGGACACGAGCGGCGGTCGCCCGCGATCCTCCGAGTTTATTTCGCCTGACGCCATCGGGTCTCGATCAAGCTTCGTTATCTTCGGTGTTCGAGGTCGAGCGCTGCGAACGCAAGGGCAGAAAGGTCTGCAGATACCGCCGGTATGCTTTCGGTGACGCCGGTTGATAGCGAATGACGCGGGCGAGACATCGGCGCGCATCCTCGGGCCTGCCCTGGTCGATCAGGACGCGGCCGAGATGACGCAGGACCTTGACCCGCGAGCGGCGAAAGCCGTCGATCAGTCCGTTGGCGGACGGCCCGTAGCGCTCGCGCACCAGCTCGACAAAAAGATCGCACTCGGGCTCGCGCTCGAGCGCCTTGGGATAGAGCGGGCGCGTTTCCTTGCGCAGAAGCGGCTCGGGCACGCAGCGGAAGTGTCCGTGCTCGCGCGCGTTCAGCAGGAAATAAAGATCCTCGCACGACGTGATGAATCGTTCGTGAAATCCACCGCATCGCTCGAACACGTCGCGCCGCACGACGAACTGGCTCGGCACCACGTTCCACGGACGCTCGAGCAGTTGTTCCATCGTGGGCGACTCGGCGCCATCGGGACGGCCTTCGGTCACATTTTGCGGGCCCATCAGCAACCCGTCGGTATCGACCTTGAGCGCGAGCGTGTACACGAGCGCGCACTCCGGGTCGGCGTCGAGGACGGGGACGCATCGCGCGAGCTTCTCGGGCATCCACTCGTCGTCGTCGTCGAGAAACGCGAGGTACTCACCGCTCGACGCGCGTACACCAGCGTTGCGCGCGGCAGACAGACCGCGATTGGGCTGAGTGATGACGCGGAGGCGATCGCCGTAGCCAGCGAGGACGGTCGCGGTGTCGTCGGTCGAGCCGTCGTTGACGACCACGAGTTCGTAGTCCGTAAAAGTCTGGGCGAAAATGCTGGCCAGCGCGCGCGGAACTGTAGCTGCGCCGTTGAACACCGGCACGATTACGGAAACGAGCGGCACGCGGTGCTCACTTGCAGACGTGGACGAGGCCGAATTCATCGGCATCGGCTCACGCCTTCCCGTCGCCGGTGCGCGGAGTCGCTCGGGGCGCGCGAGCCGGAAAAAAGCTTTTCAAGTACTTTCGGTAAGCGCGCGGCGACGTCGGCTCGTAGTGGATGACGCGCGCGAGGCATTGGCGAGCCTCGACCGTACGACCTTCGTTCATCAAAACGCGGCTGGCTTGCTGGAGGACCTTTACCCGCTCCCGGTTGAATCCCTCGACTAGTCCGTTGGCGGCCGAGCCGTGGCGGGCGCGCACCAACTCGACGAACAAATCATACTGCGGCTCGCGCCGGAGCACGGTGGGATAGAGCGGGCGCGAGACTTTGCGCAGGAGACGATCAGGCACGCAATGGAAGTAGCCGTGCTCGCGCGCCTGCAAGAGAAAGTATCGGTCTTCAATTCCCGACAAACGCACGTGAAATCCACCGCATCGCTCGAACACGTCGCGACGCACGATGAACTGACTGGGCACGACATTCCAGGGACGCTCGAGCAGTTCTTTCATTGTCGGCGACTCTGAGCCTTCAGCCTGGCCGTCGAGAGTTCCGATCGGGCGCCCCTTCAAATCAACTTTGACCGCCCGCGTGTACACCAGCACGCAACCTGGATTCTCATCGAGGACCGGCACGCATTGCGCGAGCTTATCTTCCATCCACTCGTCATCGTCGTCGAGAAATGCCAGGTACTCTCCGCTCGACGCGCGGACCCCAGCGTTGCGTGCTGCAGAAGCACCGCTGTTGGCTTGGCGGATCACGCGGATTCTATCGCCGTAGCCGGCGAGCACGGCGGGTGTATCGTCAGTCGAACCGTCGTCGACAACCACGACTTCGTAGTCTGTGTATGATTGCGCGAACACGCTCGCCAGCGCGCGCGGAGCGGTGCGCGCGCCGTTCCATACCGGAATTATTACCGACACCTTTGCCATCGCGGCGCGCTAACTCCCCTGCGCGGCGGCGGCTTGCGGGACTGCGGAACTGCGCTTGGCGCGGGGAGACTTCCATGCAGAAAGATCGCGTCCGATCATTTGCTCGAGCGCGTCGATTTCGGGACGCATCAGTTCGTGCAATTGCGCCTCGATCGCAGGATCCATCGGTCCGAACTTTGGCCCGCCACCGAAAACCAGCTTCCACGCACCCGCCTGCTCGAGAAAGTTATTTGTGCCGTACGCCTGCTTCTCTTCGAGCCAGTGCATGAAATGGCGCGCCTTGCGGGCGACGCGCGGAAACCTTGGCAGATCGTTAATCGAGTTGATCAGCTCGCCCTCGACGGCGGACGCCGGCACGGGGTAGCGCGCGATGCCGATGAAATCGCAAACCCGGTCGAGGTACGCTTGCGGATCGATGCGAAGGTCGTCGTTCAGCAGAACCAGCACGCGCTCATTGCCGAACCGCGCGCGATAATCCGGCAGATGTGTCGCGTAGCGAGTTACTTCGATCACCTGCGGAACTTTCACGATGAACTTGTCGAGCGGATCGTAGGTCAGCGTGTAGTGACGCCACAGTTTGTAGGCCGAGTAGATTCGCTCGACCGGATTGCGAAACGAGCAGATGATTTTGCACTGCGGAATATGCAGCGCGATACGCTCGGCAGCTTCGGGGAAGCCGAAATACGGATTCACCTCTCCGATCGGGCGAATACTGTCGGCGTCGCGGAAGTGATGCGCGTACCACTCGATGCCCTTGGAATAGTTGGTGGTGAAGAAATCGGTTTCTTTGATTCCGGCGGCCAGATTGACGTGGCCCTTGAGGACTTCATACAGCCAGGTGGTGCCGGTCCTGCCGGGACCCACGCCGATAAAATCAGGCAGTCGAAGATCGCGCGTGTTGTTGGAAGACTGCGTCATAGATTTATGCAACTGTCGCGCGGCGGACTTGGGGCTTCTTCCACGCGGCAAGATCAATCTTGAGCAAGTCCTCGAGCGCTTCGACCTCGGGCAGGTAGAGCTCACGCAGGCGCTGTTCCTGCTCGGGCGTGAGGCGGCCGAAGGGCTCACCGCCGCCGTAACAGAAATCCCACACGCCCACCCGATCGAGCAGGTTGCTTACGCCGTATGCCTGGTGACCCTGCAACCAGTACATGAATCGCCTCGCATTGCGAGCGAGTCGGACGCTCCGGGGCGCGCGTGCAAACGAATGGATATCATCACCGATTTCGGGCCGCGCGGAAAGTGCGATGCGCTCGATGCCCATAAAATCAGTGACGCGATCGAGATACGACTGTGGCTGCGTGCGCAATTCATCGTACATCGTGATCAGCACGTTCTCGCGGCCGAACAAGTCGAACCACGTCCGTAGATGAGAGGCATAGCGATTTCCGCTGCCTAGATTGGGACGGGATTTCAGCACCTCGTCGAACGAACCGCGCGCCCACGCAAAATGAACGACCAGCTTGTACGCGGAAAACGAATGATCGACAGGATCGCGCAGCGTGGTGATGATGCGGCAATTCGGAATGTGAATCTTGATGCGTCCGGGCGCATCGGGATGAAAAAAGTACGGGCAAATTTCTGCGACCTTGCGATCGCCGGTGGCGTAGCGAAAATGATGCGCATACCAGTCGATGCCCTTGTCGTAGAAGGTGTTGAAGAATTGCGTCTCCTTGACGCCGTACGGCAAATCGACATGGCCCTCGAGCACGCGATGTAACCAGGTGGTGCCGGTGCGACCCGGACCAGCGCCGATAATTTCCGGCAGCCGGCGACGCGAGGATGAGCTCATCCGAGAGCTAGCCGCGGAGTCCGGTGTTCGGTCGCGAGCCCGGCGCTGCGTGGTTTCTTCCATGCGGAGAGGTCGACGCCGATTAGTTCTTCGAGCGCTTCGACTTCGGGAAGATAGCGCTCGCGCAGGCGCTCCTCCTGCTCCGGCGTGAGGCGCGGATACAGCTCGCCGCGGCCCTGGCAGAATTCCCATACGCCGGCGCGTTCGAGGGCGCCGAGCACGCCGTACGCCTGGTGGCCGTTGAGCCAGTTGATCACGGTGGTTGCGCGCCGCGCGAGGCGGCGATTTTTGGGTGCACGCGCGAAGGAATTCACATCGCCCCTGAGATCCGCGCGCGGCGCGATCGTGACTCGCTCGACACCGATGAAGTCGCAAACCCGATTCACATAATTCTGCGGTTCGTCGCGCAGCTCGTCATACATCGTGACGAGCACGTTTTCGCGGCCGAAGCTCTCGAACCATGCCTCGAGATGCGCCGCGTAGCGGTTGCCGCCGCCGAGAGTTGGCCACGCCTTCAGAATCTCGTCGAAGGTTCCGCTGCGCACCCATCCGTAGTGGCGCAAAAGCTTGTACGCCGAATAGGTTCGATCGACGGGATTGCGCATCGTCGCGATGATTTTGCAGTTTGGAATGTGAGTTTTGATGCGCTCGCGGGCGTGCGGCTTGAAAAAGATTCCCGGACAAATCTCGACGATCTTTCGCTCACCGGGCGCGTAGCGAAAGTGATCCAGGTACCACTCGATTCGCTTGTCGTCGAAAAAGTCAAAGAAGTGCGTGTCCTTGACGCCGCTGGGCATGTCCACGGCGTCGCGAATCGCGTTGTAGAGCCAGGTCGAACCGGTGCGCGGCGGTCCGATTCCGAGAACGTCGGGCAGCCTCGATGGGCGAGTTCTACGTTGTATTGCGCGCGATATTGGGTTCAAAGACTGTGGCCTGGCGATGGTCTTCCGGAGGGTCCAACGTCGCCATCGCGGCGATGACGGTCAAGCTAACATCGCCAATATTTCATATCAATGAGGGTGTCCCTCCTGGCGCAGGTCGGCGAGCGAATGTTCCAAAATCGTCATGCCCTCGTCCACTAACTCGGGGGACGCGGTCAGCGGCGCGAGAATGCGGATGACGTTGGCGTAAATCCCCGCGGTCAGCAGGATCAATCCGCGCTCCGATGCGCGCACGACCAGCCGGCTCGCCAATTCTGGCGCGGGCTCCTTGCTCGCGCGATCGCGGACCAACTCGATCGCAAGCATCGCCCCGAGTCCGCGCACGTCACCGATAAACGGGAACTGCTCACGCATGGTATCGAGGCGCGAGCGAACCAGCTCGCCCTGCTTTTCGGCCCGCGCTAGCACGTGCTCGTCGCGGAACACGTCGAGGACGGCGAGCGCCGCGGCGCATGACACAGGACTGCCGGCAAACGTGCCGCCAAGGCCGCCGGGTGCGACGCTGTCCATGATGGCGGCGCGGCCTATGACTCCAGAGAGCGGGAATCCGCCGCCCAGACTCTTGGCAACGGTGATGAGGTCGGGCTCGACGCCGGCGTGCTCGACGGCGAACATACTGCCGGTGCGTCCGAAGCCGGTTTGAATCTCATCGGCGATAAAAATGATGCCGTGGCGATCGCATAGTGCGCGCAATTCTCGAAGAAACTCGAACGGCGCGACGTTGAAGCCGCCTTCGCCCTGGACCGGCTCGATGATAATCGCGGCTACGCGCGATGGCTCGACCGACGCTTTGAACAGCGACTCGATAGCGGCGAGGCTCTTCTCGGTGGTGCCGCCGCGATACGCGTCGGGGAACGGTGCATGAAAAGTATCGGCGGGAAACGGCCCGAAGCCGACTTTGTACGGATTAATTTTGCCGGTGAGCGCCAGCGCCATCAGCGTGCGGCCGTGAAACCCGCCGGTGAAGGAAATGATCGCGGGCCGGCCGGTCGGATGACGCGCGATCTTTACTGCGTTCTCGACCGCCTCGGCGCCGGTGG